>CAVVQB010000009.1:0-64528 GCA_963750245.1 uncultured Acidobacteriaceae bacterium | reverse complement strand
GAGGCGGCGGGAGTCGAACCCGCGTCCGAAAATGTTACTGGTCAAGAGACTACATGCTTATTCGCGTTCATGCCCCAGGCGTTTGGCGCCATTGCTGGCGCTTCCCCCAGGACGTTCGCGGCCCACGCTCAGAACGGACAAGAAACGCTAGCCGCTAGCCTGTGATCTTAACCTCCCCGCCCAGACGTAACGGAGAAGAGCAGCCCTCTGTGTGACGCTCGCTCACCGCCCAAGGGCGAAGCGGTGGAGAGCGGCTGCCTAATTAATTAGGCTGCGTATGCCATTTGTTGATTGGCAATTATCATTTTGCCCACGATTACGGGTGTGTGCACCCCGGCATGCCTCTTGGCCGCAAGCATCTCCGTCGAAGCCGTGACGCCCCCACTGGTGGGATTGGCCATCTTGAAAGAACTGTCTCCAGACTAGGGTTCCTAGAACCGGAAGTCAATTCATTAGATGAGGCAGCCCCCTCTACCGTCTCCCTGCACACTCGATTGTAAGGTCTTGCGAGTACTAAATCATATTAATGAATTATTTATAACAAATAAATTGACAAATTCAATACACATAGCATATAAACTAATAAATATTAAGCCTCACTATGGACACGCCAAGAAAACCCGTCACCGACTGGCAGGAATTGATCCACCTAACTCGTGGCCAACATATTGTGGTCGAGCGCGTCCGGATCCCGGAAAAAGAGATCGTCATCGAGGGCAGCTTCGAGCTTCCCCAGTTGGCCCGGCTGGGTCTGGAGGACCAGATCTTCATCACAGCTTTTGTCCGCTCGCACGGATCCATCAAGGAAATGGAGAGGGTTTTCGGAGTCAGCTATCCCACCATCAAGGCACGGCTCAATCGGATCGCTGGCAGTCTGGAGTTCGTGGAAACGAATCCGACCCCTTCCAAGAGTGAAATTCTCGAACGGCTGCAAAAAGGATTGATTACGCCGGAGGAAGCGATCCGGGAAATCGAGGCATTGCAATGATTCCCTTTGTGGCAGTGGTGAGCTTACGCGGCCGGAAAAGCCGCACGATTCGTTTGTGGATTCCCCTGGTTCTGTTGTGGCTGCTGCTGGTGCCGCTGGCAGTACTGTTATCGCCGCTGCTCTTCATCGTTTGTCTGGTCTGCCGGGTGAATCCCTTCCGCACGTTTTCCGTTGGTTGGCAAATTTTGTGCGCGCTGCATCATGCCGAGGTTGAAGTCGAGAACCCCAGCGCCGGCGTTTCAATTTGTGTCTTCTAGGAGTCCAATATGAATGAACATCGCCGTCAGATTTTACAGATGCTGTCCGAAGGTAAGATCAGCGCCGACGAAGCCGAACGCCTGATCTCAGCCCTGGAAGCTGGTTCCTCGGGTTCGTCCTCGCAGAACGCCTCCGATTCGCCAACCAAACCTCGTCCAAAATACCTTCGTGTCCAGGTGGACTCGGAAGACGACGATCATGACGGCCCCACCAAGGTCAACGTCCGGGTGCCCATGCAATTGCTGCGCGCCGGCGTGAAACTGGCAGGTCTCATCCCGCAGCAAGCGCTCAATCGCGCCAATGTTGCGATTCACGAGAAAGGCATTCCATTTGATCTGAGCCAGATCAAACCCGAAAATCTTGAAGAGCTGATTGACCAGCTCAGCGACTTGAGTGTCGACGTCGATCAGTCGGATCACGCCGCAAAGGTGAAGGTGAAAGTTTTCTGCGAATGAGAAGTGTTCTTTCCGAATCCTATATAATCTCGCGTCGTCCTCACTGGGCGCAATTTTTTGTGGAAACCGAATCGCGAACTGGGCCATCTATGGGTTAAGGAGACCCACACTAATATGAGTGAAATGACTTCTACCATTGCTGCTGAGGAAAAAGATTCAACCCAAAAAGCTAAGGCCTATCCGGCGAAGGCCTATGCGGCGCAGAGTGCTGCTTCTGGGCTAGCGCCAGCGTCCATTCGCCGCCGCGAACCGGGACCGACGGATGTGCAGATGGAAATCCTATTTTGCGGCGTCTGCCACTCCGACCTGCACCAGTCGCGCAACGAATGGGAAAACATGATACCGACCGTTTATCCCTGCGTGCCCGGTCATGAAATCGTTGGCCGCGTGGTGAAGGCTGGCAGCGCGGTCAAGAAGTTCAAAGAAGGCGATCTGGCCGCGGTCGGTTGCATGGTCGATTCCGACCGCGTTTGCCCTAACTGTCGCGCTGGAAACGAGCAGTTCTGCGACAGCATGCCCACCTTCACCTACAACTCCGAAGACAAGCATCTGGGCGGAATGACCTACGGTGGATATTCCGACAGCATCGTCGTCGATGAGGCGTTCGTGTTGCGCGTTCCCAAGACGCTGGATCCGGCAGCGACCGCTCCACTGCTTTGCGCCGGCATCACCACGTACTCTCCCATGCGCCACTGGAACGTGCGCAAAGGGCAAAAGGTCGGAGTCGTTGGCCTGGGCGGGCTCGGGCACATGGGAGTTAAATTCGCTCATGCCTTCGGCGCGCACACGGTGCTGTTCACCACGTCGGCGAAAAAGGTGAATGACGGTCTTCGGCTGGGCGCTGACGAAGTCGTGATCTCGAAGAATGAAGCGGAGATGCAAAAGCATCTCGGCAGCTTCGATTTCATCCTCGACACGGTCTCCGCCGAACACAACGTGAACGCTTATCTGGATTTGATCAAGCTCGATGGCACGCTTACCATGGTGGGAGCGTCTCCAACTCCATTGCCCATCGGCGTTGGCAGCTTGCTGTTCCGGCGCCGCTCGCTTGCCGGTTCCATCATCGGCGGAATTCGGGAGACGCAGGAGATGCTGGATTTCTGCGCCGAACATAATCTTGCCGCCGACATCGAACTGATTCGCATTCAACAGATCAACGAAGCCTACGAGCGCCTGGCGAAAAGCGACGTGAAATATCGCTTCGTCATCGATATGGCGTCGCTGAAGTAGTACTCGGTAGATGATCAAGAAGCAAACATGAGCCCACCTCGCGCCAGAATCGCACGAGCGTGGGGCAACTCTTTCAAGGGTGCAATTTCTGTTCTAGCTTCTTTCGCACCTCAGGCCACTCCGTATCCAAAATGCTGAAGTAGACCGAATCGCGCACCCGCCCCGTCCACGTGAGCACGTGTTTCCGCAACGTGCCTTCTTCCTTCGCTCCGATCCGCAGAATCGCATTCCGCGATCTCTGATTCAGTGCATCCGTCTTGAGTTCTACACGAAAGCATCCCCAAACTTCGAAGGCATGCCGCAGCATCAGGTGCTTCCCCTCCGTATTGACCGCAGTGCGCTGCCACTGCGGCGCAATCCATGTGGAACCAATCTCCACCCGGCGATTCGCCCGGTCGATGTTCATGAAGCGAGTGCTGCCGATCACCCGTCCTGATTTCCTCTCAACCGTAGCAAAGACGACCGATTCGCCGCGCTCCTGCTCGCCCAGCGCCTTCTCGATGAGACCTTCGAAATCCTCAAACGTTTTCATCTGGTAAGGAATCCATTGAAAGATGTCGTCGAGCGCGTCTTTGGCGGCTTGCCAGAAGAGTTCGACATGATCGCGGCGAATCGGCTCCAGGCGAATCACGGAACCTTCCAGCGTCAGCGGAGTCACGATTTGCAGTTGGGTGATGGTCGCACTCAAAGCGAGTTTCCTTTCCTGAAAAACGACGTATCCATTATCTTGCATCTCGCGCCAATTCGCGGGCATCTGTACTATGACCTTGCGGTTTCTGCGGACAGAGGGCTAACCGTCAATGATCAAAGCCGTCCAACACAAGACACACATGCGATGTGAGGAGTGTTGCCGTTGAAATCACAGTGTCTGCCCTTTTCCAGGATCCCGCATACCACCCCGCTCTTCACCGACTTCCTCGCATATTCTCCCAATGTTCGGCCCTTTTATCCCCACTCCCCGCACTTCAGCGAATGGTTGAAAGCGGAAGCTTCCGCGGTTCAATACGACGACTTGCGCCGGGAGCGTGTCAGCGCGATTCTCCGACGGCAAAACGAATCGTGGGATGCCTCATCGCAGACCGTCGCCAACCTTGAGCGTCTGCGCCGCGGCGCGGTCGCAGTCGTGACCGGTCAGCAGGTCGGTCTCTTTGGCGGACCGATGTTCTCCGTCTACAAGGCGCTTACCGCCGTGAGATTGGCGGAGGAAGCGACCGCGGCGGGGGTGGATGCAGTCCCCGTCTTCTGGCTCGCCACCTACGATCACGATCTGGCCGAAGTCAACCACGTCTCCATGCCGGGCCCGGATGGCCTGCTGCGCACGCTCGCTACCTCCAGCCACAGTATCCCGGGCGCTCCGGTGAGCGCAGTTCGTTTAGGGGATGAGATTCTCCCCGTGGTGGAGGAAGCCGTATTGTTGCTCGGCGATTCGGAAGCATCGCAATTTCTGCGTGAGTCCTATCGTCCCGGAGAAACCTTAGGCACCGCATTCGCCCGCTTCTATGCGCGTTTGTTCGCCGCGTGGGGCGTAATCCTTCTTGATGCTTCCGATCCCGAACTGCATCGCGTCGCCGAACCCATCTATCTCGCGGCAGTCGAACGAGCCGAGGAGTTGGAAACCGCATTGTTGCTCCGCGGCGATGCGCTGGAAAGCGCTGGTTATTTCCAACAGGTAAAGGTGACGCCGTCTTCCGTGCTGCTCTTTGCATTGCGCGATGGCGCACGTACGGCGATTCACAAGTCGACTGAAGGCGTGTACCATGCGCCGGAGTTTAAGATCGGCAGCCAAGCTGGAGCTGAGAAGCTTTCGACCGACGAACTGCTGGATCGCATCACAGCGGCGCCTGAGAACTTCAGCCCGAATGTGTTATTGCGTCCGGTCGTGCAAGATTTTCTGCTACCCACTCTGGCTTATACCGGTGGCTCCGCTGAAGCTGCCTACTTTGCTCAGGCAGGTGCTGTGTATGAAAAAATTCTGGGCCGCGTGACCCCGCTCGTCCCGCGATTCTCCGCGACCCTGGTTGAGCCCAAGGTGCAGCGCTGGCTGCGGCAATACGATATCTCCGTCGTCGACGTGCTGCACGGCTCTGAGAGCCTTCGCCGCACGCTGGCCGCACGCACTCTTCCTGCGGATTTACAGTCAGCCTTCGATCGCGTCAACAAATCGGTGGAAGAATCGTTTTCCGGCCTGCACGCAGAGTTGGCCAAGCTCGATCCCACACTCGTCGAGGCCAGCCAGACCGGTGCTTCCAAAGTGCGCTACCAACTGGACCGTCTGCGGGAACGCGCCATGGCCGCCGAGTTGCGTCGCAGCGAGATCGTCAGCCGCCATGCCGAATCCCTGGTTCAGGCTCTCTATCCCGAAGGCGCACTGCAAGAGCGTGGCGTCGCCGGCGCTTATTACATGGCTCGCCACGGAACCGAGCTTGTGAAGA
The DNA here is from genome assembly GCA_963750245.1 of uncultured Acidobacteriaceae bacterium. Taxonomy (GTDB): domain Bacteria; phylum Acidobacteriota; class Terriglobia; order Terriglobales; family Acidobacteriaceae; genus Sulfotelmatobacter. The sequence continues at coordinate 59,165 of CAVVQB010000009.1, read as the reverse complement.
ATCTCCACGATTCCATGCGTACCGACTGCCTCGATCATCAGATTGTGGAGTTGTAGTTCCGAAATCAGCCTGCTCTAATCTTCCAGCCAGTTTTCCAGTTGCTCCACCGATTCTACCCGCGGTTCCTGCCGCTCACGGTAAGCTCCAGCCACGTCCATCAGCACGGCCTGCATACCTGCGTTTCGCGCCCCCACGTAGTCCACCGAATAAACATCTCCCACATACAGGCTCTCGTCCGCGCGCGCGTTCATGCGTTTCAGCGCCGCGTCAAAAATTTCAGGTCGCGGCTTCTCGAATCCCACAACTCCTGAATCCGTGATGCTCTCAAAACACTCCGCAATGCCGCACCGCGTGAGCACATTCTCGATCTTCCCATCGGCGTTGGAAATCACCGCAATACGAAACTTCTCGCGGATTCGATCGAGCGCCGCACGCGTTCCCGGCAGAATCTGGTCCCAGTTGGCCGAGTTCTGCATATTCCCCGCCAACTCCGGCAGCAGCCCATCGCGAGCTTCATCCAGCTCTTCGAGCAGATGACTATGAAACATCCACCAGAATCCCTGATCCGCCCGGCCGCTCTGCATGTCCTGATCAAATTCCGCCTTCGTCTTGCGCTCCAGTGCCTGCCGTTGCTCAAGCGTAGGATGTCGCTCACTCGCGATCGGGGCCAGCATCCTAGCCCGGTTCGGAAACAATAATGTGTTACCCACATCGAAAAAAATGACGCGCCGCTTGGTCATGATTTCATCTTACTGAAACCTTGCGATCAACAGATTGCAGAAACAAACCCTTCACGAGGCTTCCAGCCTGGGGGTGCCTCATTGCTAACGGTGATGCCCGCGCTTCGGTCCAGCCGTGACCGTTTCGAAGAAAAAATGTAATATCCAATCCATCGCACGTTGAAGAAGGTTCATCTATCGTGAGGTTGGGCGTGCAATGTCTGTGCCTCTAACAACTCGAGTGGTTGCAGGCGTTGCCCGCACCAAGTTCGCGATCTCCTCCATTTACAGCTTCGTGCACGCCCCAGTGATCGCGGCGCTTCTGCTGTTCCAGCGCCATCCGGACCGTCGTAACGATATCTACAACGTTCTTTGGGCGGTCGTCTTTGGCTTTGCCACCATCAATATTCTCAGCCTCGCTGGCCGTCGCTTCGAGCCCAATCGTCGCGGCCTGACCTTTGGAGAACTCATGGCGGTGCTCATCGTCCTGCTCTCCATTTTTCTTCTGGGATGGGAGCTCTTGAACGTTTTCCGCATCTTCCCCATCAAACTCCAGCGCTGAGCGCCAAGGCCATTTTTGCGGTATGATGCGCAAAATGGCGAAGAATCCCCCAACTTTCGAAGTCACTTGTCCCTGCTGCAGCGCTCTTCTCAAAGTGGATACCGAAACTCGCTCCGTAATTGCGCATACCGCCGCCGTGAAGCCGCGCATGTTTAACGACATGGAGGACGCCGCCCGCGCCATGAAGGAACAGGACACCCGCCGCGAATCCATCTTCCGGCAATCGGTCGAGGCGCAAAAGCATGCTTCCGAAGTTCTGGAAAAGAAATTCCAGGAAGCGGTGAAGAAAGCCAAGGAATCGCCAGACACGGGCAAGCCCATCCGCGACTTCGATTTGGATTAGGCCCTGGCAGAATCGATCGCCATGCCGATTCGCCCCTTGCTTCTTGGTCACCGCGGCGCCAGAGCAGAGAAGTCCGTTCCCGAGAACACGCTGGATTCGTTTGACTTCGCGCTGGCTCAGGGATGCGATGGCATTGAATTTGACGTTCGGCTGTCGGCCGACAAGCAGCCAGTCATCTGCCACGACGCGAATGTCCGCGGCCTCGAGGTTGCCCAAACCTCAGCCCAGCGGCTAGGCCTCCCACTTCTTCACGAAGTGCTTCAACGCTATCAGACCACCGCTTTCCTCGACATCGAACTCAAGGTTTCCGGATTGGAACGCATCACACTGGAGTCGCTGCGTTCACATCCGCCAGCTCGCGGTTACGTGCTTTCTTCATTTCTTCCGGAAGTGTTGGAGGCAATCCATAAAATGGACGGCTCAATTCCGCTCGGCCTGATTTGTGAGACCCCAGCTCAGTTCCGGGCCTGGTCCACCTTGCCGGTCCAATATGTGATCACGCATCGCAGCCTCGTTCTGCACCCCACGATCCGCAAGCTTCAGGCTACAGGCAGGAAGATATTCGTATGGACTGTGAATTCAACCTCGGAGATGAAACGTTTTGCTGAGTGGGGCGTGGACGGTATCGTCTCTGACGATCCCAAGCGCCTCGCTGCCCTCATGAATCGCCGGCCAAAATCCGAAAATAAGGCATAAGCATCAATCTGCGGCAGCCTCGAGCGCCGCTTCTGTTTTCGGCGCGGGCCGCAAGAAAGCCGAACGCTCCGTCTCAAAAGCTTCCAGGTTGGCGCCCATCGTATGGTCATTCCAGCCCAGAACTGCGCCGATGCGCAACGCCGCCTCGCGGCTGCACGATTCGGACCAGCATGCGCCCAGGGCCACCGGTACCCGGCGTAGCAGCACGTCCGCCAGCGTCACCGCATACTCTCTGCGATAAGCTTCCACCACCTCCGCGATCACGTGCGAAGAGTGCGGACAAATCGGCGCACGTAATTCCGCACTCACCAGCGCCATGCGAGCTATATCTGCCGCGCGCTTGCCGTGCCACTCCAGCATCCCTCGCGCCGATTCTTCGCTCACCGCTCCAATCCGTGCAATCTCCAAGACCGCCTCGTCCAGCATGGGATCGAGCGCATGCCCGGGCGCCGTTGCGATGGTGCCCGCTTCCGCGGCCGGGAATCCGATCTTCCGCGCACAGTCGCGGGCCAGCGAAGCCGCTGTCGTGAGTTTGCCGCCGATCACGGAAATCATCCGCGCCGCGCCTTCGTCGGCATGATCGTGCAGGATGTGCCGCCGCGTGATCGCCGAAGGTTGATTCCCCGGAGAATAGGGCAACGGCCGGATTCCAGCAAACGCGTGCTTTACGTTCTGTGCCGAAATCTTTGCCTTCGGAAACAGTTGCGCAACCGAACGCGCCAGATAGTGAACTTCGTCCGCCGAGGGAACTGTTTCTCCCGGATCGCCGCTGTCGGCAACTTCAGTTGTGCCCACCAGAACCTGATCGTTCCAGGGAAGAACAAAAATCGGGCGTCCATCCGCCGCCTCGGTGTAGATCGATGCAGAGGGTGAGCCCGAAAACCGCGGCAGGACAATGTGGGATCCGCGAACTCCGCCCAGCATCGGTTTGGTCGTGCGAATCGACGAGCGTTGGCAAACTCGATCGGCCCACGGTCCACTGCAGTTGATCACCCAGCTTGCATCGACGCGTTCATCCCGGCCCGTAATCTGATCCCGCAGCAGCACTCCGTGAATGCGTCCGTGAGCCACGTTCACCGCAAGCGCTTCCATGTGATTGCGGACCACCGCTCCGGCTTCTACCGCTTCCATCAGCCATTCCGCGACCAGCCGTTCCGGAAATTCGCACTGCGCATCTTCATAATTGAAAATGGTCCAGCGATGTCCCGCGTCCAGCGCTCGCTCCAGTTGTTTCAACTCGATCTCGGTAGCGCCGGCGCTCGGCGCTTTCCCTGCCATGCGCTGGTAGAGCCACAGTCCCACGCGCACGGTCATGGCGTTGCGTCCGCTGTTTTCGTTCAGCAGTAGCAGAAAGTGCAAGGGATGAACCAGATGAGATTTTTCCCGAAGCAGTTTCTCCCGGTCTCGCAGCGACTCCCGCACCAGGCTTAATTCGCCGTGCTCGAGGTAACGCAGTCCGCCGTGGATGATTCGCGTCGAGCGGCTTGTTACTCCCGATGCGAAGTCATTCTGCTCCACCAGTAGCGTGGATTTGCCTGCGCGCGCGCACTCTCGCGCTACGGCCACGCCATTGATGCCGCCGCCAATCACCACCACGTGAAAGTGCTGGCCATCCAGGCTGGCCCGGGGATTTGCTGTTAATACCATAAAGGTGGATGCCACACCAGAGTAACCCTAAGTTAGGTTACTAAAAGTGCAGGTTCGCGCGCATACACTGCGACCGGTAGAGTGTGCATCGAGCAGTTGGCAACGAATAGGTCACCTTGGTGCTGCAAACTTGCCTGACCGAAAGTGGGTGTGGCCCGCAGGAAAGTTTTAGAATCAACAAACTACCGGCCGCTCTCCATGCGACCGGGCCGGTATCTCGTCCCGGCCTCGATTTATGCAACCTTGCACTCTTTCCAACGCGAATTGCTCGTAGTGCAGCGGCTCATTTAAAGTGGTTGCCAATGTCCACGACGGGTGAACGTTTCGAACGCGCGGTCGCCATCATGGAGCGACTGCGGGCTCCCGGAGGCTGTCCCTGGGATCGCGAACAGACTTTCGATTCCATCAAGCCCTACACGCTCGAAGAGACGTACGAGGTTCTCGAAGCCATCGATAATCGTGACTGGAACGAGCTTCCCGGCGAACTCGGCGACCTTCTGCTGCAAGTGCTCTTCTATTCAGAAATGGCCAAAGAGCAGGGGAGGTTCTCCATTGATGACGTTCTCGATCGTCTCTCTAGCAAACTGGTGAACCGCCATCCTCACGTTTTTGGTGATACGAAAGCCGACACCGCCGCCGATGTAAAGCGCAACTGGGAAGCTCTGAAGACCGAAGAAAGAAAAAAGCGCTTCACCAACAACGCAGACGCAGTTGACGACGCGAAGGCATCCGCTCCCGTATCGATTCTCGCTGGCATTTCTTCGTCGATGCCGTCCCTGTTGGAAGCGCATAAGCTCAGTTCCCGCGCGGCACAAGTTGGCTTCGACTGGCCCGACATGGAGGGCCTGTTCGACAAACTTGGCGAAGAGACGGCCGAACTCCGCGAACATCTGCAGGAATTTCCCGCGCCCGGGCCGCGCCCGCAAGGCCGCGGCATCGCCGGCTCCGGGAGGCAGACCGTTCCGGAGAATCTGCGACTCCAGCTGGAAGAAGAGGTCGGCGATCTTTTTTTCGTGCTGGTCAACATCGCCCGCTATCTCTCGGTCGATCCTGAATCCGCCCTGCGCAAGACCAACCGCAAGTTCCGCCGCCGCTTTCAATGGATGGAGCATCGCCTTCACGAAAACGGAAGCACTCTCGACCAAGCTTCGATGGATGAACTCGAATCCCTGTGGCAACAGGCCAAGCAGCAGGAGAAATCAGCTTGACCCCGGACGCCGTCGTCATCCGCCGCTGCCAGGGCATCGACGAGTTGCGTACCTGTGTCGCCCTTCAAAAAGAAATCTGGAATTTCACCGACGCGGAACTGGTGCCGCTCCGCATGTTCGTCGTGGCCGAGAAAGTTGGCGGCCAGGTGATGGGAGCTTTCGCTGGCGCCGAAATGGTCGGCTTTGCGCTTTCGGTTCCAGGCACGCGTACCGGCCACATTTATCTTCACTCCCACATGCTCGCCGTCCGCCAGGAGTACCGCAACAGCGGATTGGGCCGCCGCCTGAAGCTGCTGCAGCGCGAAGACGCACTGGCCCGCGGCATCGAGCTGATCGAATGGACCTTCGATCCTCTCGAGATCAAGAACGCTTATTTGAACATCGAAAAACTGGGCGCCATTGCGCGCCGCTACAACATCAATCAGTACGGCATCACGTCATCGCCGCTGCAAGGCGGACTGGCCAGTGATCGTCTGATTGCCGAATGGTGGCTGAAGTCGCGGCGTGTCGAAACCTTGCTGGCGGCCGGAAAAATTCCGCCATTTAAGCAGGAGAGAACGATTGCCGTTCCGGCCGAGATTTACGACTGGAAGGCCGCCGCGGAAACGAGGAGCAAGGCGCAGCAGTTGCAGGAGCACAACCGCGAGCAATTTCTTGAAGCATTTAACAACGAACTCGCCGTGTTGGGCTACGAACGCGACCCCGAAGGTAACGGCAAATTTCTACTCGGCGACTGGGACGAAAAATGGTCGTACGCGTCGCAAGAGTGATTGGCACTAGGTACTGGGTACCAGGCACTGGATATTCGGAACTATGAAGATCGAAGCCCTCACCCTCCGCGAGATCCGAATGCCGCTCGTCCATTTCTTCGAGACGAGCTTTGGACGCACTTACAGCCGCCGCATCTTGCTGGTCACCGCCCACTGCGACGGAGTGGACGGCTGGGGCGAGTGCGTCGCCGGCGAAGATCCTTTCTACAGTAGCGAGTGGATCGAGAGCAGCTGGCCCACGATCACCCGTTACCTTGCTCCCGCCCTCTTCGGTCGCAACGTCGCATCCGGCCGCGATTGCGCGGCTCTTTTCTCCCGGGTTCGCGGCCACCGCATGGCCAAAGCCGCGGTCGAAAATGCCTTGTGGGATGCCGAAGCGAAACAGAAAAATCTCCCGCTATGGAAGCTGCTGGGCGGCACAAGGCGGGAAATCCCGTGCGGCGTCTCCATCGGCATTCAGGACTCGGTCGAGCAGTTGCTCGAAAAAATCCAGACCGAGCTGGCCTCTGGCTATCGGCGAATCAAGGTAAAAGTAAAACCCGGCTGGGACGTCAACGTGTTGGAGAAGATCCGCCACCGCTGGGCCGACATCACGCTCAGCTGCGACGCCAACTCTGCCTACGCGCTCGACCAGATCGAGCACCTTCGCACCTTCGATCAGTTCAATTTGCTGATGATCGAACAACCGCTATGGGATGACGACATCTTCTACCACGCCCGCCTGCAAAAAGAACTGCGCACCGCCATTTGCCTCGATGAGTCGATCGTCAGCGCCCGCGCCGCAGCCGTTGCCTTTGAGACTGGCGCCTGCCGTATCATCAACATCAAAGTCGGCCGCGTGGGCGGATTTACCGAAGCCAAGAAAATCCATGACATCTGCCAGTCGCAAAAAATCCCCGTCTGGTGCGGCGGCATGCTCGAATCGGGCATCGGCCGCTCCCACAACATCGCCCTGTCTACGCTCGAGAATTTCCATCTGCCGGGAGACGTTTCCGCCTCCAAGCGCTACTGGAAAGAGGACATCATTGAACCGGAGGTGCGGGTTTCCCCGCAAGGCATGATTGCGATCAGTGATCAGCCGGGGACGGGCTACCGCATCAACGAAGATCTCATCGAAAAGTTGACCGTCAGGAAGGAAACGATTCGCGCGGCCGCGTGACAGGCGCGAGAGTTGAACAGGACTACTGCGAGGGGCCCTGGCTCTTTAGAGTCTCGGACGAGCGGCTCTGCGCGAACTTCGCTTCCTCCGTCAACATCTGCACTCCCTGAGCGAACGTGGTGTCCGCAGGAACACTGCGGAAGTCGCTGAACACTTCATCCGATTTATACGAAAGACTCTTGAACAAGAGAATCTTCCCCGTGATGCTCAGGGACATGCGGGAGATTTCCCAACTATTTCCCACGTCACGCTGCTCCACCAGAAAATGTCCACCCTTGTCGAGGTGCCCGAGAATTCCCCAGCCAAAGCCCACTTCTCTGAACAAAGTACCGTCGATCAGCGCGATCCTGCGGGCCGCCGGATCGACCACGAGAACTCCTTGCATCCCGTCGAGGACTTGTTCCACATGAGACGGCGGCTGATAAGCAGGGTTCGGTGTGAATTTTAAGCGTACCAAGCGAACTCCCGGCTCGCCCAACGCAGTCGTACCGGTCTCCTCGCCGTCGTACTGGTAGAGAAAAGCGTTGGGCAACGCCTTCACGATGCGAAGCGTCCGGTCGGCATTCTCTTGTTCCTGCGAATGTTTGCGCCGAAGCTGCTCGGGATTGCTCATCAGGCCCGCCAATCGATTTTTCTCGCCTTCCATTTGGTCTGCGGTAAGCGGCTTGTCGTTGTAGGCAATGGTCATGCCGGCCATGGCGTCCCGCGTCTCCACGTATAACCGGGTCTGGGAGCCCTGCGGGGTCTCCTTGCGCGAGCGGAACAGGTGTTTCGAATTGTCGTTGCTGGCCGCGACTTCATTGGCAACCGAAAACCGCACCAGCGCCAGACACGAAGATGGATCCATATCGGCGGCAGACTTCGTTTGCGCCATGGATGCAATGCAAATGCACCCCACTAGTGCGGTCCGCCAAACCGCAACGGCCTTTCGTGAAGCCAGCTGACGATAACCAGTCATATCCGCCCCAAACTGCTCATGCTTTTAGTGTAACAATTTGATCGTGGCCGATCTCTACAGGGAAGTGAGTATTTCGGCCACCCCAGCCGAGGCTTGCCGCGCGCTCCGTGCCTTGCGTATAGTCGTTGGAGGGCCTGAGTTTGCGGCATCCTCGCATAAATGCTGATTTCGCAGTGAACCTCGCAGTGATCTTGCTGCAATGATCCTGTTGAACTACTCTTAATCGAACAGTCTTGAGGAACCAGGAGAGCGCGTCCATGAGCACACCGGCTAGTGGTTTGGCACAAATCGGTAAATCGGTAGTTATTAAAGGCGAGCTTTCGGGCAGCGAAGACCTCTATCTGGACGGCCTGGTTGAGGGCAGCATCGCCTTGAAGGGCAATAGTCTTACAGTGGGTCCCAACGGCCAGGTCAAGGCAAGCATCGACGCCAAAGCCATCGTCGTGCAGGGAAAACTGGACGGAAACATTCAGGCCAGCGATCGGGTGGACCTGCGTAAATCCGCCGTCGTGAACGGAGATATCACGGCGCAGCGCATTTCCATTGAAGAAGGCGCTTTCCTGAAAGGCAAGGTCGATATCCACCGCGCCGATGGGAAGTAGTGGCAACCGGATGGCATTGCGCAAGCTGAGTAGGATGAATCAAAGTTAGGAAGTGAATTGTCGTCTGTCTCGCAGAATTTCATGAAACTTTTTCGGGGTTCATCCGGACCGGAGACCATCCCGGCGCAGGGCTCGCAAAAACTTACCCGCCGCTCCAGCGGGCTGGGTGAACTGTCGCGCTCCTGGGAATCGGCCGGAAACCTGTGCGTGCTTGATCTCGGATCGACCTCTCCCACCAACATCCGCCACTTCACCGAACACGGCCACAGAATTTACAGCGAGGACTTGCTCACCGCCTCCACCGACCCCGAGCTGCTCACCAAAGACGAGCAGGGAAATGCGATCCTCGACAGCCGAAAATTTCTTGCTGACAACCTGGTTTATCCCGCAGCTCACTTCGACGTCGTATTTTGCTGGAATCTGCCCGACTATCTCGATGAAAGTCTGGTGAAGCCGGTGGTTGGACGCCTCTGGTCGGTGCTGAAGCCGGGAGGCATGCTGTTGGCGTTCTTCCATACCCGCGATGCCGGCCCCGATGCGCCCTGCCACCGCTTCCACATCGTCGGCGCGGACCTGCTCGAAATGCAAAAAATTGTGCTGCGCCGCGAAGCCCGCCGTGGTCCCACGGGCGCCGTGCACACTGCCGTTTCGGATGGCTTCCAGTTACAACGCGTGTTTAACAACCGTCACATCGAAAATCTTTTCCGCGACTTTGCTTCCATCAAATTCTTTCTCGCTCGCGATAATGTTCGCGAAGTGCTGGTCGTCCGTTAGCTAGGCCTTCTCTGCGCCCGCATTCTTCCAAACAATCACCCCCATGCGAAAAAGGAAGTGCCGCGAAATCTCCACTCGTGCGGATATCGCGGGCGAACGAATCGTCGGCCAGCATGCTTCGAATTTCGGCGGGCGTGTATGCGCGTCGCACCGAGGTCAGCCCATCCAGCCACGCCACCCGGTTGCGGATAATCGGATAGCCTGCGTACGCCAAAGCCAGATGCATTGGATGCCGCACAAGATCATTGATCAGCAGCGCGCACCGGCTCACCCTTAGACCTTCGCGCATGAATTGCTGCAACCGCCGCGGCTCCAGATGGTGCGCAAAAAGATTGCAACTGACGAGGTCGAATGCCCCATCGGCAAACGGTAGAGCGAGTGCGTCGGCCACCACACCCTGATTTCCTCCGCTGTGATTCGAGGAGGAATTTCCACCATGCAGATGCGAGGCCGCGATGTCCAGCAGGGTAACGCCCAGCGTGATGCCGCGTCGCGCCAGATTCTCTCGCGCCATCCGCGGAACTTTGCCCAGCCCGCCGGCAACCTCCAGGAGAGAGAAGCGATTTGATCCGCTCGCGCGAGCCACTCCTTCCACCATCTTCTGCGTAGTGGCGATCCCGCCGAACCATCGATTGACGCGCTCGATCGCCTCCAGCACGGCCTGCGCATCTGCAGGCGAGCAGGCGTCAGAATCGAGAATCTCCGGAGCATCGATTCGCAGCATGAGCCAGCTAGACTTCTGCCAGTTCCTCTTCCAGCAATTGCTTGTTATACAGGTCGCTGTAATAGCCGTTCAAGGCGAGCAGTTCGTCATGCGTTCCCAGTTCTACGATCCGGCCGCTGTGCAGCACGGCGATGCGGTCCGCATTGCGCACGGTGGAAACGCGATGGGAGATGAAGATGGTCGTGCGGCCCTGCATCACTTCGCGCAGATGATTGAGAATTTTATCTTCCGTGTGCGTGTCCACGCTGGAGAGCGCGTCATCCAGAATCAAAATTCGCGGATTGCGGATCAACGCTCTGGCGATCGCGGTGCGCTGCTTTTGCCCTCCCGAAAGCGTGATGCCGCGTTCGCCGACCATGGTTTGATAGCCGTCGGGAAAGCCTTCGATGTCGGCCGCAATGTTCGCCGCTTCGGCTGCTTCGTGAATCTCCTGATCGCTGGCTGATTCAATACCCAGCGCAATATTCTCCCGGATGCGGTCGCTGAACAAAAATGTCTCCTGCGGCACAAAGCCGATATTCTGCCGCAGCGAAGCCAGAGAAAAGTCGCGGATCGGCCGCCCATCCACCAGCACCATCCCCGGCGCCGCGTCGTAAATCCGCGGAATCAGATTGACCAGCGTGCTTTTTCCCGAGCCCGTCGGACCCACGATCGCCATGCTGCTGCCCGCTGGAATCCGCAGGTTCAAGTGATGCAGCACTTGCTTGCCGTCGTAGTTAAAATTGAGGCCGCGAAATTCGATTTCTCCTTCCAATTGCCGGGCTTGCGCGTTGGCTTCATCCTTAATTTCGGGCCGTTCCTGCATAATTTCATTCAGACGCACCAGCGATGCCGTGCCCCGTTGGAAGATGTTCACCACCCAGCCCAGAGCGATAATCGGAAACGTGAGTTGCATCATATAAATGTTGAATGCGGTGAACGCGCCGATCTCCATGCGCCCGGCCAAAACTTCGCGGCCGCCGATCCACAACACCAGCACCAATGCCAGCCCAAGCATGAACTCCAGCGTAGGCCAGAGCATGCCCATAAGCCGCACCAGTTTCAGGCTGCGCGCAACATACTCCTGGTTGGCCGCTTCGAAAGACGCAATTTCCGCCTCTTCCTGCACATAAGCGCGAATCACTCGCGCTCCCGAAAAGTTTTCCTGCGCCCGAGCCGAAATGTCGGAGAACATCGCCTGGATTCTTTCGAAGCGTTCGTGAATGCGCCGTCCGAAATACTGAATCGTAACGCTGACAACGGGCAGCGGCAGAAACGCGTACAGAGTCAGTTTTGGACTGTTGTGCACCATGTACCACAGGGCCAAAGCCGTAAACACCAGCGTGTTCGCCGAATACATGATGGCCGGACCCATCAGCATGCGAACCGCGTTCAAATCATTGGTCATCCTGGCCATGATGTCGCCAGTGCGCATGCGCTGGTAATAGGAGTAAGAGAGCGTTTCCAGGTGGGTAAAAAGATCGTTGCGCAGATCGAACTCAATGTCGCGCGAGATGCCGATCACAATCCAGCGCGTCAGAAACAGAAAGATGCCGCGAATCACCGCCAGCCCCAGCACCTGCAGCGTAAAAATCAAAAGCTTGTGCCGGTTGACCCCGCTTGCCAGGCTCTGAGCGGCGTTCCCGATCACTCTTGGCAGTCCCGCCTGGGCGCCATTGCTCAACACAATGCACACGGCGCCAACCACAAATCCCCAGCGATAGCGCTTGAGATAAGGCAGCAGCGGTCGCATGCTCTTCGGAATCATGAATGGGTGGTAGATGAAATTCTAGCAGGGGCGGGATCAAACTTCCGGAGGGACGCCCGGATCGCCTTGAGACAGCGACGGCGCACCGACGGCAGGAGCGCCTTAATCCGTGTCAGGCCTAACGGCGGTTCGATTGTCGGCTGAGCCGTGGGAAGAACGCCGCAATATCTCGCCCAAAGGCGATCACGCTTACCGTCGCAAGCACCACCCCCCAGGCGGCGAAGAAGACCCATCCCACATCGAAAATCAAGACTTGTTCCAAATCCATAACATCATCCTTCGAGCGGAGACCGCAACCAGCGACGGGCCCCAGGAGATTTGTAGGCCCGCCGCTTAGTTAACCCACCCCCGCAACAAGAAGACCTCGAAGCCAGTCTTTTAGTTCTGGTCAACCGCCGGAGCGCTCTGCGTGCGTTGCTGCATACGCGCTGCCCGGTTGGCCTCGAACTCCTTCAGCTTGCTCTGCTGGTCGGGCGTGAGCAGTTGATAGAGTTCGTTGTGAATCCGCGTTTCCTCCACCTTCAGTTGCACCAGCGTCTGCGCCTGCTCGGTCACTGCGGCTTGCACCTTCGCGCCGTCATAGGTGCCTTCCTCATAGGGCTTGAGTTGCTGGTCCAGCTGGTGAAGTTGCTGCATCAACGGCTTCACCGTGGCCCGCTCCTTCTGCATGACCGCTTTCATTTGGGTCTTTTGGTCATCGGTCACGTTCAAAAACTTTGCGTAGAACTCCATCATGTGACGATCCATGCCGAATCCAGGGCCATGGCCATGAGGGGCCGGAGGCGGAAGCGTATCCGCGGTTTGTGATTTAGCCAGTGCACCGCCCAGCAATACTGCCAACGCCGCAATCAGCAAACGAACTCGAATCGACTTCATAAATCTTTGCTCCTTCAGAGCGGCTCCTTCATCAAATTTCGGAAACTCGGCTCTTTTGCGTACACTCATAGGAACACGATTCGAAGCGGAAAGTAGTAAAACCTGAGTAAATCCGAGTAAAGTTTTGTCACGAGTAAACGGACCCTATTTGACAATTCTTTACCCGAGTCCTGGCTCGGTTGGTGCACAATGAAAACCAGAAACATGGAACGCATTCTGGTCATCGACGATGACGTCGAGCTCTGTACTCTGGTGGCTGAATACCTCCAGGCCGAGGGGTTTGTCGTGGAAGCCGCTCATGATGGTGAAAGTGGACTGCAACGCGCCGCCGGCGGCGGCTACCTGCTGGTGATCCTCGATGTAATGCTGCCCGGCATTAACGGTTTCGAAGTCCTGCGCCGCATTCGCGCCACCTCGCGCCTTCCCGTACTTTTGCTGACTGCCAGGGGAGAAGACGTCGACCGCATCGTCGGTCTGGAGATCGGCGCCGACGATTATCTGCCCAAGCCTTTTAATCCCAGAGAGCTTGTAGCCCGCATCCGCGCCGTGCTCCGCCGTACGCGTGGCGATAAGTCATCTCCGGCCGCGCCTGAGATCGTGCGAGTCGGCGAGATCGAACTGGATCCCGCCACCCGCAGCGTGCGTCGTGATGGCCAGCCCGTCGAGTTGACCTCGGTGGAATTTAACCTCCTGGAGGTTCTGCTTCGTGAGGCAGGACGCGTCGTTCCACGCGAGCGCCTGGTGAATGCCGTGCTCAGCCGCAAGTTTTCTCCGTTCGACCGCAGCATCGATATGCACGTCAGCAAAGTGCGCAAGAAACTCGGCGATACCGACAGTGACGAGCACATCAAGACCATCCGCGGCGTGGGCTACATCTTTGCGCGTCCCCGTGAGAAGGTAGGGGAAAAGGAAAAAGCGAAAGTCAGTTCATGAAGAGCCTCTTCCTCAAGATATTTCTTTCCTTCTGGTTGGCTCAGGCACTGTTTATCGTGCTGGCGATCCTGGTAATGCTGGCCTTTCGCCCGCAGCGCAATTCGACCTGGGACGCGCTGCGTACCACGGCTCTCACCGAGGCGATAAGCGCTTACGAGCATGGCGGAACGCAGCAAGCGCATGAATACCTGGAGAATCTGCAGCACACACACCACGTGCGGGCTTACGTCTTCGATGAGCAGGGAAATGAGATATCAGGACGCTCCAGCCAGGGTTGGGCGGAGCACGTGGCTGCGGGTAAGCCGCTTCCGCCGCATCCTGGGATGATTTTTCCTCGTCCGCAAATCCTCACCGAATCCAGAGCTTCCAGCGATGGACGCCATTTGTACACCATCGCAATGGAGTTGCCACCGGGACCTCGCGTGTTTTTCGGACCGTGGGGAATTCCGATGCCGGGCTTGATCATTGCCGTACTTTCTTCCGGCCTCGTTTGCTATTTCCTGGCCTGGTCCATGACCAAGCCGGTGACCCGTCTGCGGGCTGCTACTCAGCAAATTGCCGCTGGCAATCTAACCGCGCGCGCCGGAAATTTCGGCAGCCGAAGGCGGGATGAGATCGCAGGCCTGGTCCGGGATTTCGACACTATGGCCAGCCGGCTGGAGAATCTGGTAAAAGCGCAGTCCCGTCTGCTGAACGATATCTCCCACGAGTTGCGGTCTCCGCTGGCGCGTCTGAACGTTGCGCTCGGCCTGGCCCGGCAGCGCTCCGGGCCCGAGAGCGCCAGCATGCTCGAGCGCATCGAACTCGAAGCGAGCCGCCTGAACGAACTGATTGGCCGCCTCCTTACCCTGGCACGGCTGGAGGATGGCGAGCAACGCGTTCCGTCCACCCCGGTTCTTCTCGACGAAGTGGTGCTCAACGTGGCCGAGGATGCGGAATTCGAGGCGCAGGCTCGGCACTGCCATGTGCGCAGCAATATCCCGGCGGGCGATTGGGGAGTGCGCGGAGAAGCTTCACTGCTGCACAGCGCCATCGAGAACGTCGTGCGCAACGCCATCCGTTACACCCGCGAAGGCACAACCGTCGAGATCCACCTTGAGAGAAAAGAAAACTCCGACAGCGCGGAAGCGGTGGTGAGTGTCACGGACTGCGGATCGGGTGTCCCCTCCGACGCGCTGGAAAAGCTATTCCAACCCTTCTATCGCCTTGACGATGATCGCGGTCGACAAACCGGCGGAGTCGGTCTCGGTCTGGCGATCACAGAACGAGCAGTGCGCTTTCATGGCGGAAGTGTTGCTGCTTTTAACCGCCCGGAGGGCGGACTTCTGATCGAGATTCATCTTCCGCTAGCCGCCAACGGCCACCAAGCAGCGAAGTTGTCCGAACCCATTCCAGCAGAACAAGAAGCCTAAGCAGAAAAGAAGTGGTCAGTGTCCAGTGATCAGTGACCAGCTAAATCAACTCAAGCGCGAACTGACCACTGCCTACTGACCCCTGATCACTGCTTTCCAGGCAACTCCCAGCCTCGTCCGCGGTTCCAATGAGCTTGGGGCCGTTTGCTCTTCCCGCCCATTCCTGATACATAAATGGATGGCAATTCACGCCTTTCACAAAGAGTCTTGAGCCGGTAAGTGACTGCCGGAGTGTGCATCGGCACGTTCACAGGAGACAAAGCGAAGAATGCGGACTAGGTTTACCTGGATTTTGGCAGTCGCAGCTCTGATTTCGGTGGCGTTGCTGCTGGCGTGTAGCACGAAGTACTCGTCTTCCAACAACGGGCTGGTCGTGGTCTCTACCCAGGGCAACGCCGATATGGATACCTTCAGCCTTGATCTGGGCAACGGGCACACCACGCAGATCTTCAATACCGCCGGCCCGCCCACGAACGGACAACCAACCGCCGTGGTCCTCGATCCAGCCGGCGCCTATGCGTACGTGATGATCTACCAGAGTACGGCGGTTAATAACAGCGCCACGGGAATTGAATCCTTTCAGATCGCGTCGGACGGCAAATTGGGATCGGGAACAACCTATACCTTGAACGGCGGCGTTACGCCGCTGGCGATGGTGATGGATTCGGCCGGAAAATTTCTTTTCGTCGCTGACTCCACTCCACCCGCCGTGTCCGTGCTCGCCGTCGGAAGTGGTGGCGCCCTGACCGAAGTGGCGGGCTCGCCTTTCACCGTGCAGGAGCTGCCTGGCGGCGTCACGCAGGGTCAGACTCCGAGTCCTTCCGCACTCGCGATCAGCCCAACCGTCTATCCTCCCGCCTTCGCCGCTTGCTCGGGCAATGTTCCTCCCACCACGGAGAATCTTTACGTCACGGATAAAACGAACTACGTCGTGCTGAACTATTCTGTTTCATCCGCAGGTGTCCTCACGGCAGTTTCAGAAAATGTTACCGGTACGGTGCCTTCGGGAGTGACCGTCGACCCCTGTAATCGGTTCGTTTACGTCTCGAACTCGAATGACGATACGGTCAGCGCTTTCACCATCTGCAATAGCATTTCGTTGCCGACTTGTCCCAACGCTGACTTCAGCCTGCTCCCGGTTAGCGGCACTCTTGCTACTACGCGCAGTAACCCGGGGCCTTTGCTGATGGACGCGTTTGCAAATTTCCTATATGTGCTGAACACAACAGGTGGCTCCATCTCAGCGTTTAAAGTCAGTACTACCACCGGCAGCCTGACACCTCTCAGTCCTACTCCGGTTGCCACTAGCGGGCCCACTGGCTATCCCACATCGATGGCCATCCGCAGCGATGATAGCTGGCTGTTCGTGACGAATCTGAACTCCGCCAACCTCTCGCAATATGCCATCACGCCTTCCACCGGAGCGCTGATTCCCCAAGCCCCAATCCAGACCGATAACTTTCCCTGGGGTATAGCAGTGAAGTGAGTAGCAGTGAAGTAGTCTCGTGCCGCTGCGTCAAGCGATCAAGTGGGAATCTTCAGAATCATGTAAGCGCCCACGAGCGCGAAAATCAGGTCGGGCGACCATGCCGCCAGCGCCGGCGGCAGCTGGCTGAGATCTCCCATAGCCTCGAACAGTCGCGACACTACCGTATAAATCACTGCAATGCCCACCGCGACCGCCACCCCTGTAATTGCGCCTTTTTTCGATGCCGATAAAGAAAACGGAATCGCCAGCACGGCCATAATCAGGGTGATCATGGGGAAAGAAAGCTTCTTGTTCAGTTGCACCCGCAGCCGCACCACGTCAAAGCCGCTTTGTTGAAGGTCGCGGATGTAGCGCCGCAACTCCTCATAGTTCATCTCGGAATACTGTTTCACTTCCTTCTTGAAATACGACGGTGCCTCGCTCAGTTCCGGGAAAGTGGAGACCTCGAACGTGCGGAAGCCGGCGATGGCCGGTCCATTCAATGATCGATGCCACCCTCGCTCGAAAATCCAGCGATTCAGATTGTCGGCCCAGTGCGCAGAATCGGCATGGATGCGCTGCGCAATGGAGAAGCTTGCCGGATCGATCTGAAAGATGGTGACATTGGCGAACTGATCGCGGTCGGGATCGAAGAACTGGTAATAGTAAATGTCGTTGTGCTGCCCGAAAATCCATTTGCGGTCGGGACGCAGATAAGTTTGCGCCGGCTTGCCTTTGATCTGGTTGTGCAGCGCTTCTTGGCGCTGGTTCGTTCGAGGCAGGTAAAACTGGTCGGCGAAAAATAATCCCGCCGCCAGCATCGCGGCCGCCACCAGCACCGGCGTAACAATGCGATAGATGCTGGTTCCCGTGGCTTTGATCGCCGTAATCTCGTTGGAGCGGTTCATCAATCCAAACGTGATCAGCACCGCTAGCAACATGATGAGCGGAGCCACGCTGTAAAGCAGGTAAGGAGCGACGTTGAGAAGATATTCCGCCACCACCAGAAAAGGTGTCTGGTTGCGCAGGATGTCGCTCAGCAACTCGAACAGCGTAAACACCAGCAGGAGCACCAGGAATGCGGAAAGAATCATTCCCAGGTAGACGAAGAAATCGCGCAGCACGTAATCATCCAGCAGGGTAGGAAAGCTTGCGCTAAAAACGCGGCGGCGCGTCGAGGCGCGCTCGAAGGCGTTGGCGCTGTCCCGCCGTCCCAGGCGGAATGTGGGGACATGCCCGTTGGAACGATGATCGTCTCGCTTGCCCCACAGCCGAATACGAAACGCCGAAAGCGCAATCGGCCGCCGTTCCGCTTGCCATAACAGAATTGCTCCCGCCACAAAGAACGCAATATTCGCCAGCCACGCTCCCAGCATCGGACCGACCTTGCCCTGTCGCGCCAGCGACACTCCGATCAGCGAGACAAAGTAATAAATGAAAACCAGCGCAATAGTCAGAACGAACCCGCCCGACTTTCCGCTTTTCTTCGACGACAGCCCCAGCGGGATTCCAACCATCGCCAGCACCAGGCAAGCCGTGGGCAGCGCAAAGCGCCGGTGAAATTCAATCAGGTACCACCGCGCCGATACCGGATCGACATGGCGCGCATAATCACGCAACGCTCCGGTACTTACCAGTCCCACCGGGACTTGCTCATCCGCCCTGTTTTCCGTCGAAGGCAAATCCAGCGGGATGTCAGTTTGCTGAAAAGTAGAAATCTGATAGTGGTCCGCGAGTTTGGGATCAGTCTCGTGGGTCGACCCATCGATCAAATGCAGATGCAGCCGATCCTGTCCCTCCGGAACAAGAATGCCTTCATGCGCCAGCGTAATGCGCGGATTGGCGGCATCGGAGATGTCCGCCAGGAACACACCCTTCCAGATCGCGGCTCCCTGCGCCGTATGCACATCCTGCACGTAGAGCACGATCTTGGGGAAGCCTTCGTAAAAGACTCGAGGCTGCACTTCAAAAGAAACCTGCGAGCCTTTGAGTTGATCCTCCAGCCGTCCCAGTGATGCCAGCGAGTAAGGAGCCAGGTAAATTCCGTTGCCCAGAGCAAGCAGCCACGCAGCCACCACAAAAATCGCCAGCACCCGGCCAAAGTTCCAGACTCCCATGCCGCTCGCCCGCATGGCGGTGATTTCACTATCGGCGGCAAGGCGGCTCAGCCCGATAAGAATCCCCACCAGAACGCTCATCGGGATGGTGTAGGTGAGGGCGAGGGGAACGGTGTAGAAGAAAATCTGGGCCACGCTGGGCAGCGGCGCGCTGGCCCGAACCACCAGTTCCAGAATGCGTCCCAGGTCGCGCGTGAACAAAACGAAGGTAAAGATGGCCGCGCCGATGAGTGCGTGCGAGCTGACTTCGCGAAGAATATAGCGGGTGAGGATCCGCATCAGGGCGCTTCTTACCGGAGTCTAACATGGCGTCAGAAGCGCCAACCGCGGATGGGCCTGTGTCCCTTCGCTTTCCACAGTGAACCCCAGTGCCCTCTGTGTTAAAGATTTTGATTTTTCAAACCGGACTCCCGGCCTTCCCCAGCTCCGCCATCATTGTGATCGTGGATTCGCTATCCCACCTTCAGAAACAGCGCCGCCAGCGGCGGTAGCGTGAGTTTCAGCGAATAAGGGCGTCCGTGCGCCGGCTCGGCTTCCGCATGCACGCCGCCAAGGTTGCCCACCCCGGTGCCGCCGTATTCCAAAGCGTCGCTGTTCAGCAGTTCGCGCCAGTAGCCGCCCGTCGGCACGCCAATGCGATAGCCGACTCGTGGAATCGGCGTAAAGTTACAGACGATGAGAACCGTGTCGTTTGCCGACTCAGTCTTGCGCAGCAGCGAAATCGTGCTGGTAAGACTGTCGTTACAATCCACCCACTCGAAGCCGGCGGCGTTCGAATCGAGCACGTGCAGCCCGGGCTCGGCGCGGTAAAGCCGGTTCAGCTGCCCCACCCACTCCTGCAACCCGCTATGCACCGGATACTGAAGCACGTGCCATTCCAGGCTGCTGTCGTGCGCCCACTCGCGCACCTGGCCGAACTCGTCGCCCATAAACAGCAATTTCTTTCCCGGCTGCGCAAACATATAGCCATACAAAAGCCGCAGGTTCGCAAACCGCTGCTTCTCGTCGCCGGGCATTTTGCCGATCAACGAGCCCTTGCCATGCACCACTTCATCGTGCGAGAGCGGCAGCACAAAATTTTCCTGGAATGAATACAACATGCGGAAGGTCAGCTTGCTGTGATGGTATCTGCGATGGATCGGATCTTGCTTGAAATACTCCAGCGTGTCGTGCATCCATCCCATGTCCCACTTCATGCCAAAGCCAAGCCCGCCCAGATAAACCGGCCGCGAAACCATGGGCCAGGAAGTTGACTCTTCCGCGGTGGTCTGAATATCGGGATGTTCTTTGTAGGATTCCTGATTAAAGCGCCGCAGAAAGTCGATAGCTTCGAGGTTTTCCCGTCCGCCGAACTTGTTCGCAATCCACTCCCCAGCGTGGCGCGAATAATCCAGATAGAGCATGGACGCGACCGCATCCACACGCAAGCCGTCGATATGATATTTATCGAACCAGAACATCGCGCTCGACATCAGAAAGCTGCGCACCTCCGTGCGTCCGTAATTGAAGATGTGGGTCTTCCAATCAGGATGGAAGCCCTGCCGAGAGTCCGCGTGTTCGTAGAGATGCGTGCCGTCGAAATAGGCGAGCCCGTGAGCGTCGGAAGGGAAGTGGGAAGGCACCCAGTCGAGAATCACCGCAATGCCATGCTGGTGCAGGTAATCCACCAGGTACATGAAATCCTGCGGCGTCCCGTAGCGCGAAGTCGGCGCAAAGTAACCGGTCGTCTGATATCCCCACGAACCGTAGAATGGATGTTCCATCACCGGCATGAACTCCACGTGGGTAAAGCCCATGCGCCCCACATATTCGGCGAGCCGCGGCGCGGTTTCGCGATACGTCAGCGGACGATTATGCTCCTCCGGAACCCGCATCCAGGAACCAAGATGAACTTCATAAATGGATTGCGGAGCCCGCAACGAGTTGCGCGCGGCACGTTTTTCCATCCACTCACGGTCGCCCCATTCGTAATCCAGATCCCACACTACCGAAGCTGTGCGCGGCGGCTTCTCGTGCCAGAAGCCCAGTGGGTCCGCTTTATCGATTTGGTAGCCGTGGCGCCTCGATTCGATATGAAACTTGTAGAGCGTTCCCTTGGCCACACCCGGGATGAAACCTTCCCAGATTCCCGATTCTCCGCGGGTTTGCAGCACGTTGCTTCGCGCGCCCCAGGAGTTAAAATTCCCGATCACCGACACGAGGTTTGCATTCGGAGCCCACACGCTGAACATCGCGCCGGCTTTTCCATCCCGCGTCACCAGGTGTGCGCCCACCGTTTCGTACAGACGATAGTTGCTGCCCTCGTTGAACAGGTAAAGATCCTGCTCCGAGAGCAGGGTGGGGCGATCCGCGGCTATAAATGCTTCGGGCATTTTACGAGCTCTTAGTGTACCGGAAGATGCATTCGACAACACGCACGGATTTGGGATGCGCCCAACTCGCAGAAGGATGATGTGCGATTTTCTCTCGCCCTTTTTGCCATGTTCTTTGGTGCCCTTTCGCGCCGAATCCCCATGCTAGACTGACTCTTCCAGTCATGCCCGCCCTGCGTCTGATTCTTCTCTGGCATCAGCACCAGCCCTTCTACAAGGATTTGGTGACGGGCGAATACCGTTTGCCCTGGGTCCGCCTTCACGCTCTCAAGGACTATTACGGGATGGTGAAACTGCTGGACGAGTTTCCCGATGTTCACCAGAACTTCAATCTGGTGCCGTCGCTGATGACGCAAATTCAGGACTACGTCGCCGGCACCGCCCAGGATCCGTTTCTCAATGTGGCGGCCAAGCCCGCCCGGGATTTGACGCTTAAGGAGCGCCTCTTCGCTCTGCAGTATCTCTTTCAGGCCAACCCGGCGAACTTGATCGGCCGCTATCCCCGCTATCGGGAGCTATACGAACGCTTCCGCGAGCATGGGTTCTCTCCCGAGAAGGCGGAAAAATATTTCCTTCCCCGCGATTTCACCGATTTGCAAGTTCTTTCGCAAATCGCCTGGTTCGACGAGTTTTTTCTCGAAGAAAAAGATATTGCCGCGCTGATCAGGAAAGAGCGCGACTATTCCCTCGAAGACCAGAATTTTGTGATTGCCCGCGAACGCGAATTGATGGGCAAGGTTTTGCCCGCGTACGCTGCGGCAGCAAAGAAAAAATCGATCGAGATTTCGGCAACGCCCTTCTATCATCCCATCCTTCCTCTGGTATGCGACACCAATGCCGGAGCCGCTTCCTCGCCCGGTCTGCCGCTCCCGCAAAATCGCTTTCGCCATCCCGAAGATGCGCGCGAGCAACTGGTGCGCGCGCTCGATCTCCACCAGCAGGTGTTTGGCATCCGCCCGCAGGGCGTGTGGCCGTCGGAGGGCAGTGTCTCGGAAGAAGTGCTGGCCATTGCCCACAGTCTCGGCATCAAGTGGATGGCCACCGACGAGGGCGTCCTCGGCCGCAGCACCGGTGTTTTTTTTCAGCGCGATGGCAATGGACGCCTGCCGGCATCTCTAGCCGAGCGTCTCTATAACATTCACCGTTATGAGAACGGCGAAACCAGCATGCACCTGGTCTTCCGCGACCACACCATCTCCGACCTCATTGGCTTTGTTTACTCGGGAATGGATCCCGCCGATGCTGCCGGGCATCTTCTGCGCAATATCAAAGACGCGGCTCAACCGGTGCTCGCCCAGGGACGCGACGCCGTCGTCTCCGTCATTCTCGACGGAGAAAACGCCTGGGAGTATTACCCGAAGTCAGGCCGCGAATTTCTTCGCCGTTTCTATGACGCGCTTCAGCGCGAATCAGGCCTCGAGGCGGTTACAGTTTCCGAGGCGATTGCCCGTCAGCCCAACATCTCGCCCCTGAAATCTCTGGTTCCGGGTTCATGGATCAATGCCAACTTCAACGTCTGGATTGGCGCTCCGGAGGACAATCGAGCCTGGGACTATCTGCACCACGCGCGCGAATTTTATGCGCAGAACGCCGCTCGCGCCAGCCAGCCGCAACGCAAGCTGGCCTTCGAAGAAATCATGATTGCCGAGGGCAGCGACTGGAACTGGTGGTACGGCCCCGAGCATCACTCGGCCAACGACCGCGACTTTGACGAACTCTATCGCAAGCATCTTTCGAACATCTACCAGGCACTCGGAGCCGCGCCCCCGGATTACCTGGCACAACCCATTACTGCCGGCGAAGTGCGTCCGGCCTTCACTCAGCAGACGGCCTACATTCATCCCCGCGTGTGCGGTGACAAGATACGCTACTTCGAATGGATGGGCGCCGCCATCTTCACCGCCGATCAGCGTGCCGGCGCCATGCACGGAAAACAGTTCTTGCTGGACTCTGTATATGCCGGAATCGACAGCACATTCGTCTACGGGCGGTTGGATTTCGCTGGTGCGGTTCCGGACATGGATTTCGAGTTGGTCGTGAATCTGGAATCGTGGGCGCATGGCGAGCTGCGTCCGCGGCGGACGTTGCGCCTCGACGCCAAGGTCGAGAACGGCAAGCTTACGGATTGGAAGGTCGACGGGTGCGAGGGATCCTCCACCGCTTCAGCAAAGGCCGAGGAGAGCCCCAAAGTCGCATTGCTTCGCAACTTCGAGTTTCGGTTGCCGCTCAGCTGGCTGCTCGCGAAACCGGTCTCGGGCAACCACGGAGCAGCCCCTTCAAGCGCAACGGAAGTTGCACCCACCAGCAGCCTGAAACTGCGCTTCAGCCTCTGGCACAATCGTCTGCCCGTGGACGCCTTGCCAGTCGAAGGCTGGATCGAACTGCAGTTGCTGAGCGAATGGGAACTAGCTGCAGGAATGTAGGCTGCCCTAGAACTGGCTAGGGCTGAAGAATCAGAAGCTGTTTAATCTTTCCGTGGAATCCTTGGTCGAAGGTCACGAGCCGCAACCCGGCTTCAGCGGCAAATGCAGCGAGGTACGAGTCCGCCCAGTTCTTAGGCGCTACATTACTGGATCGAGAGAAGGATCGGAATGTACCCTCCAGTGATGGTGGCTCCTCCAGGTATGACGCCCCTCCGTCTTGCAGCCAATCGTCATAGATCTTCCATGCTCCAGTCTGGTTTAAGACATCGAGACCCATGATGGCTGGAGTGGTCACCAGGCGTAGGAACCCGATTTGCGTGAACCGGCAGAAACACAAGCGCGCGTCTTCCGGGAGAGCTGTAAACCAACGATGGGCGCAGTTGTAGTGTGCGTGCTTGGCGTAAGTCAAGGCGACCCAGACGTTGAGGTCAGGGAAAAGGAATGATTTCGAAGATTTTGTCATTGTCCAGAACCAGGGTTCCCGGACGCTTCGTCGGAATGACCGGAGCCTTCCTGCGCCTGACCTTTTTGGGAGCAGCCTGCAACTCGCTCTCGACAGCGCGAAGGACCAGTTGTTTTATCGAACGTCCTTCCCTTGCAGCTTTACCTTTGAGCTGGCGATAGATGGGATCCGGAATGTCAACCGTCGTTCGCATTTCCTCATCCTGCCATATTTATGGCTGGAAGTAAAGATCCCGCTAGGCATAAAAGAACCGGACCCGAGGTCCGGTTCTTAGAGTTTTAAAATGTGGAATCGGGTTTACTGTCCCGAACTCGCTACCGAAGTAGTCATCGCCAGCGGACGATTCAGCTCCAGCGTCAGTTCCGTGCCCGCAGGCAGCGTGGCCGAGCGATGCTTGCTGAGCCAGTGAGCCCCAGTCGCGCCCGCACCCACTACTCCGCCAATCAGGATTCCCGGAGGACCGCCGATCAGCCCGCCGATCAGCATGCTCCCGGCCGTGCCGCCGCCAGTTTCGATTTCGTCGCGCCGGTCATGACCCGATCCCTTGAACTGTCCCTCCTGGTTGACGTCCGTGCCGGGAATATTGGTATCGACCAGCGAGGCATCCAGGAACAGTCTTTCTCCGGTTGGCAGCACCAGCGCTTCGGGCAAAATTCCGATGGTCGGTTTGCCCGTGATGCGGCGCGGTTCAGCCACTTTTGTCACGCGGCCCTCCACCATCGTTCCGGCGGGAATCAATGTCTTCCCGTTCAGCACGACCGGCTGCGTCAAGCGTCCCTGGAACGGATCACCGGCCTTATTGCTGAAGGTGGCGAGCGTGGTCTCCAGCTTCACCATCAGAGCGGTTCCGGCTGGTACAGGGTCACCGGCTTGCGCCGCTGCCATAGCTGCCACCAGCAACATGCAGGAAAGAACTGCGCACTTCCTCATAAACTCCTCCACAAATTTACAACCCTGAAATCTCCCCATTGTTGTTTTGACTCTAGATGAGACCGATGGCTGGAACAACCCCTCCAGTTGCCACGGAACCAGCAAAGATAAGGGCGGCCGTCGTTCCGGGGAGGGAATCAAAACCCCACACTGTGCGCGCTGTCACGTTACTGCAATCTTCCGTCCGCTATAATCGGGGGTTTCGTAACTACTCCATGGGCAAGGACTATAGAGGCATCGGCTATTTGACTGGCCGACGGCTCACGTTCCGCAGCGACCTGCGCGAGAGCATATTCGATCGTGCCCTGAGGACTAGACTTAACAATCCAGAAAAGGCGGACTCATCCATGTCAAATATCGCGGCAATTCATGCACGAGAAGTCCTCGACTCACGTGGCAATCCTACGGTGGAAGCAGAAGTATTTCTTGGCGATGGCTCCATGGGCCGCGCCATCGTTCCCAGCGGCGCGTCAACCGGCGAACACGAGGCCGTCGAACTGCGCGATGACGACAAATCTCGCTTTCTCGGCAAAGGCGTGCTTAAGGCCGTCGAGAACGTGAATAGCGAAATTGCCGAGGCCCTCGCGAACTACGACGCCTTCGACCAGCGCGGGCTCGACAGCAAAATGATCGAACTCGATGGCACCGAGACCAAAGGCCGCCTGGGGGCGAATGCAATTCTCGCCGTCTCCATGGCCACGGCCCGTGCCTCCGCCGCGTCACTGGATATCCCGCTCTATCGCTATCTCGGCGGCGCCGGCGCCAATACCCTGCCCACGCCCATGATGAACATCCTGAACGGTGGCGCACACGCCGACAACAATGTCGACTTCCAGGAATTCATGGTCATGCCCGTCGGTGCGCCGACGTTTTCTGAAGCCTTGCGCTGGGGCGTGGAAGTTTTCCATACGCTCAAAGGAGTCCTGAAAAAGCGCGGCTACAACACTGCAGTCGGCGACGAAGGCGGATTCGCACCCTCGGTGAAGTCAAATGTCGAAGCCATCGAAGTGGTGCTCGAAGCCATCCAGCAAGCCGGATACAAGCCCGGCGAAGAGATCGCGATCGCACTCGATCCCGCCGCCAGCGAGTTCTATCAGGACGGCAAATACGTCTTCAAGAAGTCGGACAAGTCGGCGAAAAGCTCCGACGACATGGTGAAGTTCTACGCCAAGTGGGTCAAAGACTATCCCATCGTTTCCTTGGAAGACGGACTGGCCGAAGGCGATTGGGATGGTTGGCAGAACCTCACCAAAGAACTCGGCGGCAAGATTCAACTCGTCGGCGACGACATCTTTGTCACCAACATCGAATTCCTGCAGGAAGGAATCGACAAGGGCGTTGCCAACTCGATTCTCATCAAGGTGAATCAGATCGGCACCGTCAGCGAGACCTTCGACGCCATCGACCTCGCTCGCCGCAACGGTTACACCTCGGTCATCTCTCATCGCTCCGGCGAAACGGAAGACACATTTATAGCCGACCTAGCGGTGGCCACCGGCACCGGACAGATCAAGACCGGCTCCGCCTCCCGCACCGACCGCATTTCCAAGTACAACCAGTTGCTGCGGATTGAAGAGGAGTTGGGCGATTCCGCGCGCTTCCTGGGGTTGAAGGCGCTAAACTACAAAGGCTGATCGAGCATTTCTCTCAGCGGAGGTTCTATGCGATTGAAGTCACTGCTCTCTGTGTGTGCTCTAGCTTTGTCTATGTCGGCCGCCGCGCAGACCACAGTCTCGATCGCTCCCGACGCAGCCTCCCGGGAAGACGTCAAGAAGCTCTTTGATGTGATGGCCAGCCGCGAGCAGATGACTCAGATGATGCAGCAGTTGTTCGCCCAGATTCGCGCGATGAACCGCGAGCAGATGAAGCAGCGGCGTCCCGACATTACCGATGCCGAACTCGCGAGCGTGGACCAGCAATCCCAGGATCTCATCAAGAACTTTCCTCTCGACGAAATGCTGAACGACATGATCCCGGTCTACCAGCGGCACTTCACCAAGTCAGACATCGATGCGCTGACTGCGTTTTACTCGTCTCCCACCGGTCAGAAGTTTCTTCACGAGATGCCCGCAGTGACCGCGGAAACCATGAAGGCAGTCTATCCCCGCATACAGGCAGAAGTGGACGCGGCCCTCAAGCGATCCGAACAAAAGACCGATTCACCGCAGAAGTGAGCGGTGCTTCCACCCGTCCACTCTCAAAATCCCATGGTGTCATCCGCGGACGGTCCATAGACCGCGGGTACCGGCTTCTCGTTCAGTCGCAGATAAACCCCAAGCTGCGCGCGGTGATGCACCATGTGATTCAGAAACATCTGCCGGTAAGCCAGGAATCGTTCTCCGTCAAAGATGGGTTTACCTTGAAAGCTCAACTTCCAGTTTTGTTTCCAGGCCGTATCAGGCGTAGCCTGCAACGCAGCGCGAACCTTTGCCACGCCCTCGTCGAAAGCCTTCACCAGTTGGTCAGACGACTCAAACGGCAACGGCTTGATGCTGCCCTTGGAAAAATCCAGCTCCGGCGTGGTCAGGATCGTAACCCCGAAGTTTGCCAGCTGTGCGAGGTGAGGCGCCAGCTTGCCCATCGGCATAGACCTGGGATGCGGCGCAAACTCCTTCTTGTCGGCAGGCACCCGCTCCAGAGTCGTGCGCGTTTATTTCATCTCTTCATCCAATTCCGGCAGCAGCAATTCGCTAATCGACATGATTCCTCCTGCGATGAAGTATAACCGCTCTCCCGACGTCGAGCCGCCCTTCGCCGTGTGCTCAGTCTAAAATGAATATCTTCGAATGAAGCCAGAAGCCAGCGGTGCAACGGCCCTTCGGCGGTGCCGAGTCGTTTTCCGTTCCATTGCTCTTCTCATGGGCGCCACGCAACTTGTCCTGGCTCGCAACGGCTTTGGCCCAGACCCGCGATCCTACACTGAAATAGCCGAAGCCTATTTGCGCCACGATTGGGCCATGGCCGTCAACGCCTACTGGAGCCCTTTGTACCCGTGGCTGGTTGCCTTCACGCTTCGGCTGGGGAATCCCTCCATGCGGTCCGAGTTTCCACTTCTGCATCTATTGAACTTCTTCGTCTTCATCGTCACCATCGCCGGCTTTGAGTTTTTCTGGAGTGGCCTGCTGTCGGCCGAAGCCACGAACAAACCGCAATCGCAACCAGAATCAGCACCGCTGCCCACCCTTGCCTTATGGATTCTGGGCTATGCCTTGTTCATCTGGCTGACGGTGGGATCGATCATTGGAATACTGGGCGCGGACCTGGGCGTGGCAACAGTCGCTCTTTTCGTTGCCGGTCTCTTGATCAGAATCAAGACCTCCGGCTCAACTCCAAAGAGGTTATACATCTGGCTCGGAATCGCGCTCGGCCTCGGCTATTTGACCAAGGCAGTGATGTTCCCCATGGCTTTCGTTTTTCTCGGCGTCACGCTCTTCTCGCGACCGAACCGGCGGAATCTCGCCGGCGCTGGCCTCGCGCTCGCGATCTTTCTTGCCATCGCGGCTCCTCAAATCATCGTGCTTTCCAGATCCAAAGGCAGGGTCACATTCTCCGACAGCGGCAAGCTAACTTTCTCCTGGAGCAATTACAATTTGCCGATCTGCGATTGGCAGGGCCAGCCACCGGGAAGCGGCACGCCCCTGCATCCCACTCGCATGCTCTATGCGCATCCTGATGTGTTCGAATTTAACGGCCCTATCCGCGCCAGCTATCCCCCGTGGTACGACCCCTCGTATTGGAACGATGGCATTTCTCCCCGGTTTAACTTCAATCTTGTCTTGCGCCATTTTGTGCACAACGCGGCGAATATTTTTGGGGATTTTTTTCACCCCAGAGTATGGCTCCTGGGTATCATCCTCTTGCTTCTCTTCTGTGATCCCACTGCCACGGTTCGAGGCATTTT
Source organism: uncultured Acidobacteriaceae bacterium (assembly GCA_963750245.1). GTDB lineage: Bacteria > Acidobacteriota > Terriglobia > Terriglobales > Acidobacteriaceae > Sulfotelmatobacter. Next base: position 30,361 of record CAVVQB010000009.1, on the reverse strand, counting down.
TCGCTATTGGTATTTGCTCGTCCCGAGCATGACTGTGTTCGCCGCCTACGCCCTCACCTACGCCGAGTTTCGATATATGCCGGCCTGGCTCCTGATGGTCTGGGCATCCGTGCTCGCTGGCTTTCGGTTTCGGACTGGCTTCGCATCGTCGACGATCGCGAACTTCATTGCGGTCTCGGTGGCAGTCGTAATGCTAGCCTCCATGGCATACGGTTTCTATGGCCAGACCAAGTCAGTCCCCTTTGACGACGCCAGCAAGCATTACGCCGTCGCCGAAGGCCTGACCAATCTTGGTTTGCATCGCGAAGATAAGGTGGGAGCCATTGGCTTTGACAACGACGCTCACTGGGCCCACCTCGATGCCCTCATGATCGTCGCCGAAATCCACACCGATAGCGTATGCACGTTCTGGAATCTCCCGCCCTCGGACAGAAGCGACGTGCTGCACAAGTTTGCGCAAGCCGGCGCCAGAGCAATCATCGCCAATGCGGATCACCATTTTAAGAGCACCAGCCGCAACGAACCTTTCAACTTTGCAGCATGTTCGAACCCGGACGCTGGCTGGCGCAGGATTGGCAATACGGAAGACTACATTTATTTTTTCCGCACGGACCAAGGAAGCGTCAGCAGGCGCTAAAACAGAATGAATCACCCAAAGGAGGCAACGTGGAGTTTGTCATGTTTGAGGATGTGGACGGCTTGGAAGTTTTCGTGAATCCCGAACACGTGATCTGGGTCAGGGAGTATCCCGGCGAAATTACGGTTATCAGCTGCGGCGACGAGGACAAGTTCAAGGTACGCCTTAGTCCTGCTCAAACCGTTGCAGCATTGGGCAGGTCCGTGCGTTGAGCAGCCGAGTCGGTCGCTTTCGATGGGCTCTCGGAGAATCTGGCAAGAACTTCATCGAAATAGGCAAGCGACTCACCCTCCGGGAAACTATGCTTACACCTGTTGCGAGATGTAGTTTCGCAGTTCAGGAGAAACAATGCAGAAACGCAAACTAGGAAAAAGCAACTTGGAAGTTTCGGCTCTCGGCTTGGGCTGCATGGGAATGAGCTTTTCTTATGGCCCGCCCAAGGACAAGCAGGAGATGACCACGCTTCTTCACGCCGCCGTGGATCGCGGCATCACTTTCTTTGACACCGCCGAAGTCTACGGCCCGTGGTTGAACGAGGAGCTTGTGGGCGAAGCCCTTGCTCCGTACCGCGGGAAGGTGGTGATCGCCACCAAATTCGGGTTCGACGTCAGTCCTGACAAGGATCCTCGGGGAATCAAGGGCGCCCCGCCGGGCGTAAACAGCAAACCGGAGCACATCAAGCAGGCTGTCGAAGGCTCGCTCAAGCGGCTGAGAGTGGACGCCATCGATCTTTACTATCAGCACCGCGTGGACCCCGACGTTCCGATCGAAGACACCGCGGGAGCGGTGAAGGAACTGATTCATGCCGGCAAGGTCAAGCATTTCGGCATGTCGGAAGCAGGGGCAAAGACGATTCGTCGCGCCCATGCAGTTCAGCCCGTCACCGCTGTCCAAAGCGAATACTCTTTGTGGTGGAGAAAGCCGGAGCAGGAAGTGATCCCCACACTCGAGGAACTTGGGATCGGTTTCGTGCCTTATAGCCCGCTGGGCAAGGGATTCCTCACGGGTGCGATCGACGAAAACAAGAAATTCGACAGCTCCGACTTCCGCAGCACTCTGCCCCGCTTCGCCCCCGAGGCCCTCAAGGCGAACCAGGCACTGGTCGACTTGCTCGGCGGGATTGCGAAGCGCAAGAAGGTGACTCCTGCACAGATCGCACTCGCCTGGCTGCTCGCGCAAAGGCCGTGGATCGTTCCGATCCCCGGCACGACCAAGCTGAACCGCCTCGAAGAAAACATCGGTGCAGCGACAGTCGAGTTGACGCGCGACGACCTTCGCGATATCGATGCCGCCGCCTCCAAGATCACCGTGGAGGGTGCGCGATACCCGGAACGCCTGGAGAAGATGACCGGTTTGTGATTGATCCAACAGGCGACAAGGAACCGCGCCTGGCTGGGAGCATGACTAAACAGCCTGCTGCAAACTCGCAGCGGCGACAAAGTTTGGCTGGCCCAGCGCTTCAGCCCTGCGAGTTGAACGTCAGCTAAAGGAGCCCACATGGCAAAGCCGAACGATAGTCTAATCGATCGCCTTTCCCGGTATAGCGAGATCAACATCACCGTGACCGGCAGAAAGTCCGGACGCGCTATTTCAAATCCGGTCTGGTTCGTACTCGACGGGAACAAGCTTTACCTGCTGCCGGTGAAGGGATCAGATACGCAGTGGTACAAGAACGTGTTCAAGAAGCCGACGCTTAAGATCGAGGCGCGGGGCGTTGAGGCGGAGTTGAAGGCTGTTCCGATTACCGAGGCGAAGCAAGTGTCGTTCGTAGTCGAGAAATTCCGCGAGAAGTACGGAGCCGGCGACGTGAAGAAGTACTATTCCAAGTTCGACGTTGCCGTGGTTGCCCAGATGCCGTGAGAGTTGCGTCATTGCGAATGAATCACCGCTGCTTGCAATCAATGGCTGAGCGGGCGTATAGGCGAGTAAAGAGGTCTGCGGCGGGTCAGAAGATTTTCGTCTACTGGGGTCCACTCAAAGGGTCATCCGCATACGGAAAGTGCGGCTGAAGGGAGTTCTCTATGGTCACGCTGAATGTGAATGGAGTCCGGCATGAGGTTCAGGCGCCGGACGACACTCCGCTGCTCTACGTATTGCGCAACGATCTCCAGTTGATCGGCCCGCAGTTCGGCTGCGGACTGGCACAGTGCGGAGCCTGCGCCGTTCTGGTCGACGGCAAAGAAGCCCGCTCGTGCGTTACTCCCGTCGCGAGCGTCGCGAACCAGGAGATCACCACGCTCGAAGGTCTACCCGCGAGATGGGCAAAGCAAAAGGGTCTCTCCACGCCGGAAGCGAAAAGCACGCTTCACCCGGTGCAGCAAGCCTGGATCGAGGAGCAGACTCCACAGTGTGGGTTCTGCCAGAACGGGATGATGATCAAGGCCACTGAACTGCTCGAAAGCAATCCTCATCCCACCCTGGCGCAGATCAAAGAAGCCTTCACCACTTCCGGGCCGTCGCCGAATCTCTGCCGCTGCGGAACCTACGTGGCCATCATTGAAGCCGTGCAACATGCCGCCACCATCATGGCGAAGGGGAGATAAGCGATGGCAACCATGAGCGAAAAAACAGGGACTGTTTTCGGACCGACGTTATCGCGCCGTCAATTCGTGAAAGCGGGTGGCGCCCTCGTCGTCGGATTCAGCCTCATTGGCCCGGACGTGCTGAAGGGTGATTCGCCAAAGCCGGCCACGTTGAAGAACTCGCTCGATCCCACGCTTCCCAGTTCCTGGATCGAGATTCACCCGGACAACACCGTCCTGATTCGCACCGGCAAAAGCGACTTCGGCCAGGGCACAACCTTCACAGCCTACCGCCAGATTGTCGCCGATGAATTAAGCGTGCCTTTCGAGGCGATCACCACGGTCGTGGCCGGAGATACCGATCTCACGCCCGACGGCAGCGGCGCCTTCGATTTTCTCGGACATGGAACGCCGAATATCCGCAAGGCCGCCGCCTATACCTATCAGGCTCTGCTCGATCTCGCTTCAGAAAAACTCGGCGTGCCAAAAGACAAGCTTTCCGTTAAAGACGGCATCGTCTCGGGCGGCGGCAAGAGCATCTCCTACGGCGACCTCGTCAAGAACCAGCAGTTAAAGCTCACCATCCCCGTCAAGGGAGAACTTACCAGCATCTTCGGATTAACCATCGAGGGCGATCCGCCGATGAAGCCCGTCAGCGAGTACACGGTCATCGGCAAATCGTTCAAGAACTCGATCATCAGTTCGAAAGTTGCCGCCAAGGAGACCTGGGCGACCGATGTACGCCTGCCCGGCATGTTGCACGCCCGCGTGGTGCATCCCAAGACGCTCGGCTCGACCCTTGTCTCTGCCGGTGTACTGGACAAAACCAAGTTTCCGAATTCGCAGGTCATCGTCAAGGGCAATCTCGTCGGAGTGGTCGCGCCCACGGAGTGGGAAGCGATCCAGGCCGCCGATCAGGTAGCCAGCGGCACGAAGTGGACCGAGTGGAAAGGTCTGCCTGGCAACGCAAAACTCTACCAGCACCTTCGCGAGGAGGCGGATTGGACCTCCGCGCCCGTCGAGAAGAGCAAGGATTCCAAAGGCGATGTGGGTCCCGTTCTCGCGTCGGCCAACAAGAAGCTTTCCGCCACCTATCAGTTGTCCTATATGAAGCATGCCCCGATTGGCCCGACCATGGCTGTTGCCGACGTCAAGCCGGATGGCACCATGCACATCTATACGCATAACCAGAATCCACAGGCGCTTCGCGGCGAGATCGCCATGATGCTTCGCACCACGCCGGACCATGTCATCGTGCATTCCTATCCCGGGCCCGGTCATTACGGCAGGTCCAACGGCGGAAACGCAGGCGCCGAAGACGAGGCGGTGCTCTTGTCACAGGCCGTCGGCAAGCCGGTGCGCGTGCAGTGGATGCGCGCCGACGATATGCAGTGGTCCACGCAATCGGCGGCGGCTTTCTCCGACGTTCAGCTCGCCATCGATGAGAAAGGCAAAATGGCCGCGTATCAAATCGACCACTACATGCCGGCTATGCAGGACGATCGGCCAATCGGCGCAGTCCTTGCGGGTCTTCCCACCATGCCGGCGCCCGAGGTGCATTCCGACGGTGTAACTTCCACGGTCAACGGTATGGAAGATCCCTGGGTCTATGCTCCCGTTCCCAATCTGCTGGAGCGCGGCCATGGCACATTCCAGGTGGGACAGAAAGCATCGCCCATCGCCGTCGGTCTCCGCGACCACAGCATGCGTACGCCCGGGCAGTTCCAGCAGAACTATCCGCGCGAACTCGCGATCAGCGAGGCCGCCGCCCTCGCAGGCGCGGACGCCATCCAGTTCCGCATCGACCACGCCAGCGAAGAGCGCGCCATCGGTGTGCTGAAAGCAGTGCGGGACGCATCCGGCTGGGACCCCCGCCCCTCACCGCGTGCCGATGCTGTCTCCACCGGATCCACTCCCGTGCGGGGCCGCGGAGTTTCGCTGATGTTGCGCAGTGGAACCTATTGGGCCTGCGTTTGCCAGATCGCCGTTACTCCCAGTACTGGTGCAATCGTCGTGGAGAAGTACGCCATCGCGGTCGATCCCGGCATTGTCGTGAACCCGATGCAATTGAAGCGCAACGTCGAAGGCGGTGCGGTCATGGGAATCGGCCACGCGTTGTTCGAAGAGGTGATGTTCGACGAGAGCGGCATCACCACGGATGACTGGACAAGCTATCCCATCCCGACCATGTCGGACATACCCGAGATCAAAGTCGTCCTGCTCAACAATCCAAAAGTTGGGGCTTACGGCGGCGGTTCGGAAGCGGCCAATGCGCTGGCTGCGCCGGCGATCGCTGCGGCTCTCTACGACGCAACCGGAAAAATCATGCGGCGGCTTCCGATGAAACCCGCTTACGTGCAGGCAGTTTTGAAAACTTAACCAAGCGCCCTGCTTACTGTCAGGAAAACCTGGCTAACCTGCGCTCGAAACCGCGATTATGATTACAAAGCTGAGCAATCTCGAATCTGTAAGAACCAACGGCAGAGTGGTGCCTTTGCGGAAGACAAGCAACGGAGCAAACGCAAACGAACCCGACACGGCCAACTTGGCCCGCCTGATCTCCGCCTATGCCCCCCACGACGGCAGTTTCGAGCTGCGCGTCCCCGGCGTACATGCGAATCGCTTTTCACGGGCAAACAAGGAGTGCGTGCACACCCTCCGCTTGCCCTCGTTGTGCATCGCCGCCCAGGGAGTGAAGACTGTCATCGTCGGCGATGAGGTCTTCGAGTACAACGCGTCGCGCATGATCGTGTTCTCGGTGGCGCTACCCGTCGCTGCTCAAGTCACGCAAGCCAGCCATTCCGCGCCCTACCTTTCCCTCAAGCTGGACCTCGATCCTCACAGGATTGCCGAACTCGTATTAAAGGTTTTTCCGCACGGCCTGCCTCCCGCTCAAGACAGAAGTGCCGTTTATGTGACTCCGGTCGACGCGAGCGTGATCAACGCCGCGACCAGGTTTATGGAATGTCTGGCACAGCCCGGGGACGCCGAGCTGCTCGCGCCCCTTGTGATCGACGAGATTTTAATCCGCCTCCTGCGCAGCCCCATCGGTGTTCGGGTGGCGCAAATGGGCTTTGCCGAGTCCAGCGTACACCGGGTCGCGAAGGCCATCTCCTGGCTGCGCGCCAACTTCTCTCAACCCATGAAGGTCGAGGATTTGGCCGAACTGGTGCACATGAGTGTCTCCTCTTTCCACGAGCACTTTAAGTCCGTCACTTCGATGAGCCCGCTGCACTACCAAAAGGTGCTGCGCCTGCAGGAGGCAAGGCGCCTCATGTTATCCACCGTGATGGATGCGGGTACTGCGAGTCAGCGCGTGGGCTACCTGAGCGCCTCCCAATTCAGCCGGGAATACAGCCGCTTCTTCGGGAGTGCGCCCACCCGGGACATCGCCAGATTGCGCCAGGAAACCGGACTCTGGGCTTGATCCTCGAGAGTGATAGTCGATCTCAGTCTAATAACCCTCCTCTGTGACGTATAACCTTGTGCCCCACAGCCTCAAGGGCAGAAGATATTCGCGGAGGCAATTCTGCACCCGTTACTCGCGGGAGATCATAAGTCTTTCAGTCTCAATATTTTGCCCGCAAGTTATTGCAGCCCTAAGATTTTTCGTAATTTTCACGCTACCATGAAGATTCCAATAGACCGGGGGAGGGGGGTACCCCACCCCCGATAACTAAATAGTAAATAGCCATTTTCCCGAATCGGGAAGCCACCAAATCCATCTCGATTTCCCGGAAGCCAGAAGCTAGAAGCCGCAATCAGGAGCAAGAAGCCACCATCATGTCCCGTCCAAAACCGCTCATTCTGATCATTCTCGACGGCTGGGGTTACCGAGCCGAAACCAAGGCCAACGCCATCGCTCTCGCCCGCAAGCCTGTTTACGATCATCTGCTGCGTGACTATCCCAACACGCTGATCCAGACCAGCGGGCCTTTTGTTGGACTGCCCGAAGGCCAGATGGGCAACAGCGAGGTGGGCCACCTCAACATCGGCGCCGGCCGCATCGTGCACATGGACATCACCCGCATCGACCTGATGATCCAGAACGGTGAATTCTTCTCCCACCCCGTTCTGCTCGGGGCCATGAGGCACGCGCGAGTGGGCGAACGAAAGCTGCATCTCTTCGGTCTCCTTTCCGACGGCGGTGTCCACTCGCAGCAAGCTCATCTCTATGCGCTGCTCAAGATGGCGAAGCAGAACGGTGTCGATCGAGTCTATGTTCATGCCTTCATGGATGGCCGCGACACGCTGCCTACCAACGGCGCCGGATACATCGAGCAGCTCCATCAGAAGATGCGCGAGTACAACTCCGGCAAGATCGCCACCATCAACGGCCGCTACTACGCCATGGATCGGGACCGCCGCTGGGAGCGAATCGCCAAGGCCTACAACGCCATGGTCTTCGCCGACGCCGAAGGAGGCAAGACCACCGACCCGGTGCAAGGGATGAAGAATTCCTACAACCGCGGTGTCACCGACGAATTCGTGATTCCGTTCGTGTGCACCGACAAAAGCGGCCAGCCGCTAGCGACCATTCGCGACGAGGACGCCTGCATCTGCTTCAATTTTCGCGCCGACCGCGTCCGCCAGATCACGCGCGCGCTGGCGCGCAATAGCGGCTTGAATGCGACGGGCGGCAGCGATCTTCCCGGCGCCACCGATCTCGATGCCACCATTCCCCGCGATCGCGTGCCGAAAAATCTCCATTACATCTGCATGACGCAGTACGACAAAAATTTCAGCCTGCCGGTCGTGATTCCGCCGGAATCAATGGCTAACATCCTCGCCAATGTGATGGGCAATCAGAAGATGCGCAACCTGCGCGTCGCCGAGACGGAGAAATACGCTCACGTCACATATTTTTTCAACGGCGGAGTAGAGCAGCCATTCCCCGGGGAAGAGCGCGTACTCGTACCTTCGCAAAAGGTTGCGACGTACGATCTGAAGCCGGAGATGAGCGCCGCTGGCATTGCTGATGCAGTCGTGAAAGCCACGGAAGAGGGAACGTTCGACGTGATCATCGTGAACTTCGCCAACGCCGATATGGTTGGGCATTCGGGCAAGATTGAGCCGACAGTGAAAGCCGTCGAAACGGTCGATGCCTGTCTCGGCCGAATTGAGTCCGCCGTTCGTGCAAAAGGCGGTGCGATGTTGATCACAGCCGATCACGGGAACGCCGAGATGATGATCGACCCCGCCACCGGCGGTCCGCACACGGCACACACCACCAATCCCGTTCCCTTCATCGTCGTCTCTGAAGACGCGAAGCAGTACACGCTAAAGCCCAACGGCTCATTGCGCGATATTTCGCCAACAATCCTCGCGATGCTAGGAATGGATGAACCGAAAGAGATGACCGGAAGCGACCTGCGCGTTCGCAAAATCGGCTGATCTTCATCGATGACCCGATGTTGTTCGTGCTAGTCTTTCGTAAACCATGGAACCGCGTCTCATCTGGATCAATCTGCTGGTGAAGTTAGGCGTAGCTGCCGCTGTGTCGAGCAGCCTGGTCCGTTCCGTCGCCTTTAAGTCTCTACTTTTTCGGGAAGAGCGTTCCTTACTTCAGAAGACTTATCTGGTCGCGTGGTTCAGCTTGCCGATCATGGTCGGCGCCTGGATTCGATTCTCCGTGAACAGCTTCGTGGCCGGAGACTTGGGCTTCGAAACCGCACTGCTGCTGGGCGTGATCGGCGGACGCTGGTCCGGAGTTTTAGGCGGAGTGCTTATGTCTCTGCCCGCACTCGTGCACGGCGAATGGGCGACGCTTCCCTTCGGAATACTCTGTGGTTTCATCGCCGGCCAGTTGCGCGCCATGGCCCTGGATAAGGACGATATCTGGTCGTTCTCCCCGTTCATCGATCTCAGCATTTATCGCCTGATTCGCCGCAATCTGCCAACCCCGCGTCTGTTCGACTGGCAGATCATGTTCTTCACCACGATCATCGGTCTGCGTTTCGTGCAAACGGAGATGGCGCGATATTTTTCGCATTCGATCTTCAGCATGGATAGCAGCAACCTTTGGGTCGAGGTTGCCATCTATGCCGCCTCGGCGATGGCGATTGGGATCGAGCTCAAGATCTTCAACAGCGTGCGCATTCAGATCAAGCTGGAAGAGCAGGAACGCTTGCTTTTGCATGCGCGCATGGAGGCGCTGCAGAATCAGATCAATCCACACTTCCTCTTCAACACCCTGAACTCGATTTCCTCGCTCGTGCGTTTCGATCCGGATACGGCCCGCGAAGTGATTTCCAAACTGGCTACCATCCTTCGCCGCCTGCTCAGCAGCGCGGATTCCTTCGTGCCTCTCCGCGAAGAAGTAGAGTTTATTGACAACTATCTCGACATCGAGGTAGTCCGCTTTGGCAAAGACAAGCTGCGTGTGGTAAAGGAACTTGCGCCCGAATCGCTCGACGTCATGGTTCCCAGCATGCTGTTGCAGCCATTAGTCGAGAACTCGATCAAGCACGGGCTCGCCTCGAAGGTGGAAGGTGGAAGCATCTTCCTCCGCAGCCGTCTCTCGGATTCAAGACTGGTGATTGAGGTGGAAGACGACGGAGTCGGAATAGCGGCGACCCAGACGCCAGAGTCCGGCAACGGTCGCGGCGCCGGTATTGGCATGGCCAACGTTTCGGAGCGGCTTCAGGTGTTGTATGGAGATACGGCGCGGTTGACCGTCGACAGCCACGAAGGCAAGGGAACGCTGGTGCGGATTCGCTTGCCGCTTCTGCAGACGGCGGGAGCCGTGCCCGAAGGCTTTTACGACGAGCGTTCCACGATGCGCCGGTAGTACGCTTCGTATTGCGGAACGATCCTGCTGGAGCAGAAACGCGCCTGTGCCACCGCGCGCGCCGCCTTGCGCATGGCACCCAGCGCACTCTCATCATTCAGAAGTTCGATCGCATAGCGCGCCATCGTATCCACGTCCCCCACGTCCGCGAGATAACCGCTCACTCCATGTTCGATCACTTCCGGCACGCCCCCGGTCCGCGTGGCGATCGGCACGGTCTCGCAGGCCATCGCCTCCAGCGCGGCCAGTCCGAAAGATTCCAGTTCGCTCGGCATCAGTAGGATGTCTGCGATCCCGAGCTTTTCCTGCACCTGATCCTGCTTGCCGAGAAAGAGAACATCCTCATGGATTCCTTTTTGTACCGCCAGCCATTCCGCTACCGATCGGTCCGGACCGTCGCCAATCAGTAATAACTTCGAAGGGATTTTCTTGCGCACGCGATCAAAGATCTCGATCACATCGGTCACGCGCTTTACCGGACGAAAATTGGAAAGATGCACCAGCAGCCGTTCACCATTCGGCGCATATTCCGCGCGCAGTTCGGAAGAGTTACTGGATCGACAGTACACGTCGCAATTGACGGAGTTGTAAATGACTTCAATCTCTTTCTTCACGTCGAACACCCGCATGGTGCGGTCGCGCAGGTAATTGGAAACAGCTGTGACCCCATCGCTCTGGTTGATGGAATAGCGGGTGATGGGCAAATAAGACCGGTCCAGTCCGACCAGCGTGATATCGGTGCCATGCAGAGTGGTGACGAACGGCAAGCGGCGGCCGCGCGGACCATCGGCCAGCATCTGCCGCGCCAGCAGCGCGCTCACCGAATGTGGAATGGCGTAATGCACATGCAGAAGGTCCAGATCATACAACTGCGAGACTTCGGCCATGCGCGTAGCCAGCGCCAAATCGTAGGGGGGATAATCGAAAAGCGGATAGCGAGACACTTCCACTTCGTGATAATGAATGTTGGGTTCCTCGCCGCGAAGCCGGATCGGCTGGGCGTAAGAGATGAAATGAATCTCGTGCCCGCGTTGAGCCAACTCCAGTCCGAGTTCCGTAGCTACAACGCCGCTGCCCCCATAAGTGGGATAACAGGTGATCCCGATCTTCATTTCGCGAGCTCCGCCCTCATTGGGCTTCACATGAGGCTTTGTCATTCGATGGTCGAAAAGATTGTACGATGCAGATTCTACAGGGAACTCGTTTGTTCGGCAGAAGGCAGATGGATACGACGGACTACTAGGAAGCGCCGCGTCCCTTCATGGAAATGCCCGGATCGATCTTGTCGAGATGCGCCTGAAATCGACGCTTGGAGTCTTCGGGTAGTCCGGTGAATTCGATCCCCATGCCGACTCCAGGATCGCGAGTGCGAACCGTCGCAGAAGCGGTAACGTGCTCCTGATCGATCCAGAAATCCACCCGCAGCACGGTAGAGATTAGCAACGGCATAGCCGTCTCAACATAACAGCCGTTGCCGCTGATGTCTGTTGCGTTCACCCGCATGGGCGTGTTCACGCGCTCGTCGCGGAATTCGAGAGGAAAGGAAATTCTGTGGCGTTGAAACTTCCTACGATTGTCAGGAGTGGGCGCCGGCAGGTTAGACACCACTTCCGCGGGCAATTGGGAAAGCCACGGACACTCCTGATCGGCGACTAACTGAACTCCAATCTGAGTTTTCTTGACTCCGCCGGCTTCCATTACCCAGATCACTCTGCAGCGGGCTTTTTTGGTCTCGTACTGAACACCGATGACGTCCCCGACCTTTAACTCATGCTCGAGGCCGTAAATGCAGGCTCCGGTTACGCTAACATTCTGTGCATTGGCGTTCTGGTGGAACGGTTGGTTGTCGGCGCCCATTCCCCACACACGTACGCGCAAGTCCAACGTCGCACGCGGGGCTGCCCCTGAGGCAGACATGATTAACGCCTCCCAGCTGACAGTTTCTGAGCCGGATCTAACGCAATGATAACCTCCGGCCAGAACTTCCTGAGGTTACCAAGGTCATCGCGAGTAGATGCCGCGACCTGGTCCAAACCATCAAAACACCAAATAACTACGAGCCTGCCGCGGTCGAGAGCAGCTCGCGATATGAAATCAGCGAAATGCCACAGTCCGACAACAACTCCCGAACCTCGGGCCTGGTTAAAACGCGCAACTCAATTTCTCGTGACCCGCGCAGGCGAGTGTTAGCCCGCTCCAGGTCCGCATCATTGTAGCCCGGATGGCAAACAAACTCCCAAGTGCCCTCCGGGATGATGGCCGCAATGGATCGAAAAAGCTTCTCATCCAGTGTGCCGGTCACGACGATGCCCAGCGTGCCATCCGGAGTTTCCATGCCCTCACGCCTGACTGCATCCCAAAACTTGCCGGCAAGCGCACGCAGAATTCGCACCTCCGCATAACGCGTCCAGATACTCGGCCTCGCCAGCAGTTCGGCAGATCTCAGCGGTTGGCGTGGGCCAAACGGATTACGAATCGCACGAATTCCGCAGGCGCCAGCGGCGCGCAGCATAGGCCGCAACACTCTCGGGAATAAATGAGTGTGTTTGTGGGAATCGAGATGAGACACGTTGATTCCGGCGGATTGAATCTTGCGAATCTGAGCGCTGGTCTCCGCCTCGATCTCCCCTGGGTCCAGGCGTCCGGCCAAGGCGCGTGCCGCAAAACCCTTCAGCCCATTGCGGAAACGGGCGGAGCCGGAATTGCGGGAAGTGAGCGTGGGCAGTCGAACAGGGTCAAGAACCGGCTCGCCATCAATCAATACAACATGGCAACCCACGCTGAGGCGCGGCAGTTGCTTTGCCAATTGCACGGCATCGTCGAAGGCCGGCCCACTGGCCATGAGGGTGGAAGAAGTTACGATTCCGTGGGTGTGAGCCTCGACGATCGCGCGGTTCACTCCCCGAGTGAAGCCAAAATCATCGGCATTTACGATCAGGCGTCGCACCGCGAACAGTCTAGCAGGGGAGGATTGCTGGCGCAGAGGCTAAGCGTTTGACCGTCTTTTCGCGAGTCGCATATACTCGCTCAGGCGCATGCCGCATCAAACACAAATAGATCCGATCTCACGAGAAACAGCCGGGGCGGTTAGCTCAGCTGGTTAGAGCGCCTGCCTTACAAGCAGGAGGTCGCAGGTTCGAGTCCTGCACTGCCCACCATATTTCAACGCAGGACTATCTGGGTTCGCAACCTTCTTGCTGAACCAACACTCAAAACCCTAGCGTGAATCCCGCGATCTTTCCCCGATGTAGTGGAATCCTTCTCCATGTGACATCTCTGCCCGGAGGCCATGGCATCGGCGATCTGGGAGAGTCGGCCCACGACTTTGTCGAATTTCTTGCGGCGTCGGGGCAAAAAATTTGGCAGGTGCTGCCGCTCGGTCCCACCGGATATGGAGACTCCCCCTACCAGCTCTTCTCGGCCTTCGCAGGCAATCCGTTGCTCATCGATTTGAACTCGCTTCGCGAGCAGGGCTTATTGTCGTTGCAAGATCTCGCTGCTGAGTCTGCTCTTCCGGAAGACCACGTGGAATTCGGCGGCGTAATCACTGTTAAGCAAGCTCTTCTGGGGAAAGCTGCCCACGCGTTTCTCACCGGTGGTGCCCGCGCGGAACGTGACGCTTTCGAAATGTTTTGCAAGGACAATGCCGCTTGGCTCGATGACTATTCCCTATTCATGGCCTGTAAGAACATGAACAAGGATGCCGTTTGGTCCGACTGGGAGGTAGGAATCCGGCAGCGAGACTCTTCGTCGCTAAAGGAATCGCGAGAAAGATTGGCGCCTCAGATCGAGATCCACAAATTTGCCCAGTTCGAATTCTTTCTCCAATGGGAAAAGCTCAAGCATCATTGCAAACGCTACGGAATAAGAATCATGGGCGACGTCCCCATCTACGTCGCTCATGACAGTACGGATGTATGGAGTCATCCGGAGTTGTTCCGTCTGGATGAGCAATTCAGGCCGACCGCAGTTGCGGGAGTTCCGCCCGATTACTTCAGCGCTACGGGGCAACTCTGGGGAAACCCGCTCTATCGGTGGGATGTGTCAGCCGCTTCCGGTCATCGCTGGTGGATCCATCGTTTTCAAGCGTCGCTCAAGCTGTTCGATCTCGTGCGGCTGGATCACTTCCGCGGCTTCGAGGCCTACTGGGAAGTTCCGGCCGGTGCTTCGACGGCGGAGTCTGGCAAGTGGGTGAAGGGTCCGGGTGCGGAGTTCTTCCATACCATCAAAGCCGAATTGAAAATACTGCCATTCGTAGCCGAAAACCTGGGAGTGATTACTCCTGAGGTGGAAGCAATGCGCAAGGAGTTTGGTTTTCCCGGAATGAGCTTGTTGCAGTTTGCGTTTGGCAACGATCCTCAAGGCCCGAGCTTCCGGCCGCATAACTATTCTCGCGAACTTGTGGCTTACACCGGCGGCCACGACAACGATACGACGGTTGGCTGGTGGACAAGCTCCGGGATTGGAGAGAGCACGCGCACCGCAGAAGACATCCGCAAGGAACGCGAATTCACGAGAGCCTATCTAGCATTCGAGAATGAGCCTGTGAATTGGGTATTCATTCGCACGGTGCTGGCATCCGTGGCTGATATCGCAATCGTTCCTCTACAAGATGTATTGGGTCTGGGCAGCGAAGCGCGAATGAATCTGCCGGGTACGGTGAGCGGAAACTGGAAGTGGCGTTACAAAGCCGGCGCTTTGACGAAAGATTTCAGCGAACGCCTCAAGAGATTCACGCTGCTCTATGATCGCTGAAGTCGCGAGACTCGCCTTGCGGAAAACCTTCCTCGCAAGGACTGACGATCAGAGTGGAGAAAATTCATCTTCATTCTCATCCTTTTTCGCGCGGACGAATCTTTGTTCGAGGAAGCGCTGGGCCAGATCTCTACCGCCGAAGCCGAATGCAATCGCCAGGCCGAGCATCAAGGCTCCGAAACCAATTCCGAAAGCGACTAGCATCGTCTGTTCGGCGATTCCCAGCTCTTCAAAGACGATCGACAAAACGAAAACAATAATGATGCTTCGGATCGCAAGACTCAGAACTCGCGGGGAAGGCACGTTCGCGTTTACTGCTGCCAACAGAGCGGCTCGAGAAAAAAAGCTGGCCGCCAGCAATCCCACGAACAGGATGAACATGGCAACGAACAGCCGCGGCAGAAAGTAGAAGAACTTTCCAATCTGCTCCTGCAGGCCCATAATTCCGAGCACGCTTACTCCCAGCAGAACGAAGCCGAGCCAGACAATCCAGAACACGAACCGGCTCACCACCTCGGTGGCCGAAGGTAAGGCGGCTTTCGTCAGGAGTTGAGCGGCACCGGCATTCTCCGAGAGCCGGTCGAACTGAATGAGCCGCAGGATGCTGCGCAGAAGTACTTTTGCAACATAAGCAATCGCCCATCCCGCAAACGCGAGGATCAGCATCACGATGAGACGAGGAAGGTAATGGGCAAATCCTCTGGCCAGTTCATGCATGGCCTGACTCAGTTCACTGATGATCATTTCCCTCATATATCCCTCACTCTCTCGATTTCCATATCTCAAGCAGATATGGTTTTAACCGCTCGAACTCGAGGCATAAGGCTTCGATGCTGTTTTCCACGTCCTCCGCGGAACCATTGCGATGCTCCGTGATGAATGCGAGCGCTCGCCCACGGAAAAGCGGCGCTAACGCTTGAATGATGTGGTCCCGGCTGATCACCGATTTGTGATAGGACGCAGCAAACTCATAAACGGTTTTAACCCATAATTCCGCGGGGTATTCAAAATCGTTCTCTTCCAGGAGCGCGATTCGCTGCAATTCCGCCAGAGTGTCGGGAGAGAGAATTGATTGAAACACCGCTGCCAACTCGGCAACGCCGGTGGCGAACATCTCCCGAAGACGTTTTCGATTCACTCGTACCAAGTCCGGCAGCACTTCATGTTCCGGGCCAAGAGTGGGCAAGGGCTGCGAACCGGAAACCGCGCTCCAAAAAGGAAAGTCCGGCTCCAGTGCGGAGAACAATGGCCCGACGGTTTGTCTCAGAGCCGGCACCAGATCCGAGCCGCGTCGCTCAACGTGATCCTTCTGGCCGAGGAAACACTGGCACATGCGATGTTGGGTTGTGATGGCGGCCAGGGTGAAACGCAGTTCAATTCCATCTCCGGGGCTCCCATCGTCCCAGACATTTTGCGTAAGAAACTCACCACCAAGCCGGCCGGAAAAACCAAATTCCTGGGCATAGGGCTCACGTAGCCTTACCCCGTAAAGTGCCCGAGTCACGGGATACAGCAGGTTTGTGATCAGCAGGCCCTCGAACTTGTGCCTGCGGTAAGTAGGCGCAACCAGATCGAAGCCGTCATTACGAATAGGACGTAAGAGTTTCGAGATCCACTCGTCTTCAACGCTGCTGGATTCAGGCGACATCACGACGCAGGCCTTGGCCTGGAGCAGTTCGGCCGCCGCCAATATGGTTCGAAACGCCACTGGCGCGGCAGGGCTGTTCGCGTACTTCGTGCTGATGGAATGCAGAGTTCGCAGCGCGTAAGGATTTGAGCCGCGACGAACGTCATCGATCGAAACGCCTGTGACCAATTCCGGAGTTCCATCGCGCGACCCGCCATCGGCATTGATGATCACGGCCCGCTCTCTCGGAAACCAGCGCAGAATGCCGCTTTGAATCGTCTGGACGATCGAACCGATGGTCTTGGCATTGTTGTGAGTCGGCAAGCCCACGAGGATGTCGACTTCGCCCACGTTGATGAGTTGCCGAAGTAAGTCATCCGTTAGAAAACTATCTTCCGCCAAGTTCATCTCCGTGTGAAATGATGTCGCGAGCCACGACGCGACAGCATTTGCAAAATCTTAAGTTCGATTAGATCCGGCGCAGCCGGAACCAAAAAAACTGATAAGGCCCCAACGTCAAAAGATAGGGAAGGTCCCCTACTCGAGGAAATATATTCCTGCCGGACATCTCGATCGGAATATTTCCCTTGTAGCGCCGCAGATCCAGTTCGACAGCCTGTGCCGCCCCCGAAAGATTATTGACCACCAGAACCGACTCGTTACCCAGCCGGCGAACGTAAGCCAGAATTCTGTGATTGGCCGGATGGAGAAACTCGATCGACCCTCGGCCGAACACGGCCGTCGACCGGCGCACCGCAATCATGCTTTGCATCCAATGCAGCAGAGAATGTCCGCTCCCCAGTTGCGACAGTACGTTCACTGCCGGATAGCCGTACACCGGATTCTGGATCAGCGGAGCGTAGAGCCGGTCCGGTTCCGCCGTGGAAAATCCTCCGTTCCATCCTCCGCTCCACTGCATGGGCGTTCTTACCCCGTTGCGGTCGCCGAGATTGATGTTATCGCCCATCCCGATTTCATCGCCGTAATAAATAATCGGAGTGCCTGGCAGCGACATCAGCATCCCGTTCATCAACTCGATGCGCCTGCGGTCATTATCCAGCAACGGAGCCAGGCGGCGGCGAATTCCCAGGTTCAACCGCATCGTCTTATCTTCGGCATAGGCGTCGTACATGTAGTCGCGTTCTATGTCCGTAACCATCTCCAGCGTCAATTCGTCATGGTTTCGCAGAAAAAGCGACCACTGGCAGGTTGAAGGGATTTCCGGAGTCTGCTGCAGAATTTCCGTGATGGGTTTGCGATCTTCCAGCTTGAGGCCCATGAACATTCGAGGCATCAAGGGAAAATGAAACGCCATATGAAATTCATCGCCCTCGCCGAAATACGGGCGAAGATCGGCGGGCCACTGGTTCGCTTCCGCCAGTAGCATCCTGCCCGGAAATTGTTCGTCGAGCTTTCGCCGCAGCTCTTTCAGGATCGCATGAGTCTCCAGCAGGTTCTCGCAACTTGTCCCCTCCCGCTCCACCAGATAGGGCACGGCATCCAGGCGAAACGCGTCAACGCCCATCTCCAGCCAGAAGCGCATTACGTTCCACATCTGTTCGCGAACGGCGGGATTGTCATAGTTGAGATCGGGCTGGTGACTAAAGAAGCGATGCCAGTAGTAGGCTTTCGAAATCGGATCCCACGCCCAATTTGATTTTTCGGTGTCCAGAAAAATAATCCGCGTTCCCTTATAGCGATTGTCGGTATCGCTCCACACATACCAATCACGGCGGGGATTGTCCCGCGAGCTTCGCGACTCCTGAAACCACGGATGCTGGTCGGAGGTGTGATTCAGCACCATTTCGATGATGACCCGTATTCCGCGGCTGTGGGCAGAATTCAGAAGAACTCGGAAATCTTCCAGGGTCCCATAGCTGGCGTGGACAGCGTTGTAATCCGCAATGTCGTAACCGTCGTCGCGCAGAGGCGACGGAAAGAACGGCATCAGCCAGATCGCATTGATGCCGAGTTCCTGCAGGTATCCGAGCTTCTGCTCAAGTCCTTGAAAGTCCCCGATGCCGTCGCCGTTGCTGTCGTAAAACGTGCGGACGTGGACTTGGTAAATGATTGCATCCTTGTACCAAAGCACATCCTGATTCAGTGGCAACGAAAGTTCCTCCTGGGTAATGACCAATACCCGTCTCTAGCAGGGCGAAAAGCAAGTTTATATAAAGTAAACAGGGTAGTTTCCAGAGCGTGAGCACAAAACCTGTTGAAAACTGAATTTGTTGTTTGCTTGGCTGATCTGGCTCCTCCGTATCCTAGTCTCACGTCTCCGGTGTCTATTCGACAAGAAGGGCTACAGTCGCCCCTTTTATGTTGCAAGGACTGGTAAAGGCCGCGTTCTACAGCTGAGTCAGAGAAGCTGTAGCGGCCGATGACAGTCACGGAGATGCCATGGGAGCTTCCAGTGGAAACACCAACCCCCCGAGATTCTGGCTAATTTTCATTCCTACATTGCTCGTGGTCGCCGCGGTCGTGGCGGTCCAACAGTTTCAGGCAGCCAGCGGCGACACCGGTGCCAGCGCCACTTATTCGCACGGCATATTAAATCTAGTCCTCCCCTACGATTCCTCGCATGCCGGCCCCGGCCAGTTGATAGTAGAGGTTTTGGATCCAGAAGACCAAGTGATCGGACGCGCGGAGCGCCACGCCGAGGTTGCGCAGGGCAAGGGATATTGGCGAGAGCAGATAAGAATCTCGAAGCCGCTCGCTGTCGACGAACTGGTTTGGCACCGCGTGAACTATCGTTTTGAATACGCGGATGCCAGCATCGCAAAGCTCCAAGGCACGGAATCGATTTCGCAGATACTGCTCAGCCCGGTGATTCACATTCTCGGCCAGCAGTCCTATTTGACGGGTGGTTCGGCCGCAGTGCGCGTAATCGTCACCGACTCGAAAAACGAGGTGATCGCCGGCCACGGTGCCATACAAATTGAATTGCTGGGACGCGACGAGAAGCCCCAGGTCCTGTTCACGGGTCATACCAACCGCCGGGGAACGGCAGAGGCGCAGTTCCGATTTCCCGCGGGATTGGTGGGCAGCTATCAGTTGCGCTACGTCGTCGACACGCCGATTGGTTCGACCGAATTCACTCAGCCGGTTCGGCTGGAAGATAAGGTTTCCGTCCTGCTTACCACCGAAAAACCGATCTACCAGCCCAGCCAGACTATTCATGCGCGGGCGCTAGCGTTAGACCGCGCCAATCACGAGGCCGCGGCAAATCGACGGTTGGTCTTCGAAGTGGAAGACTCTCGCGGCAACAAAGTTTTCAGGAAAGCCACCGAGACGGATAAGTTCGGAGTCGCGTCGGCGGAATTTTCGCTGGCCGATGAAGTAAATCTTGGAACTTACCATTTGCGGGCGCTGCTGGGTGATGGCGAAGCGCCGACCAATACGGCAGAGATCGCTTTGAACGTGGAGCGATATGTTCTGCCGAAATTCAAAGTCGCCCTCGATTTTGCCGGCAAAGATAATCACACGAAGCGAGGCTACCGTCCCGGCGATCACGTAACCGGAACCGTCCGCGCCAACTACTTCTTCGGAAAGCCGGTGGACGAAGCGGAAGTCACCGTCAAGGCTTCCGGCATGGATGTTTCGATCTTCGACGTAGGATCGGCGCAAGGCAAGACAGACCGTGACGGTGCCTACCACTTTGATCTGAAGTTGCCGGCATATTTCGCCGGACGGCCTCTTACCCAAGGTGCGGCTCGCGTGCTGATCGAGGCTACCGTAAAGGATTCCGCCAGCCACTCGGAAACGCGCGGCGAGCCAATTACCGTCAGCGAGTCTCCTTTGATGATCACTGCGGTTCCGGAAGGCGGCACGCTGGTGCCGAATCTGGAGAACCAGGTTTTCATCCTCACTTCTTATCCTGACGGAACGCCGGCCAGTGCCGTACTGAAGATTCACGGCGATGGAATCACAGAGCAGACCGCGAGCACTGATGACGGGGGAGTAGCTATCGTCCGCATCAAGCCGCACGCTGGAATCGACTCCATCGAAGTTGAAGCGAGCGACAAAGAAGGGAACCACGCAACGAGCCAGGTCCAGTTGCAAACTCGCCAAGGCGAGGATCAAATTCTTCTGCGCACCGAACGGGCGGTTTACCGAGCCGGAGATCGCATTGCGCTAAGTGTCTTTTCCACGAAAACACGCGGCACGGCTTACATCGACATCGTGAAAGAGGGACAAACCATACTGACGCGCGATGTCGATATTGAAGGCGGCCGTGCTGAACTTTCACTGATCGCGACGCCCGAGTTGGCTGGAACCGTGGACTTCAACGCTTACCTCTTTGGCCGCGACGCGCGCCCGGTCGGCGATCATCGTCTGATCTTCGTGCAGCCCGCGGACGAACTGAAGATCGAAACCACGGCCGATTCGCACACTTATAAACCGGGTGCCGAAGCGCGCATCCGTTTTCGCGTGACCAACTCGCGCGGCGAAGGTGTGCACGCAGCTCTCGGCCTGCAGGTTGTCGACGAGGCCGTATTTGCGCTTGCCGAGAAGCAGCCCGGCTTCGCCAAGGTCTTCTTCTATCTCGAAGAGGAAGTGATGAAGCCGCGCTATGAGATCCACTCCATCGGAGCTCCGGAGATTGTCGAACCCGCGGAGGAGTCGAAACTTGAGCAACGGGACCGTGAGGCACGGGCTCTGTTCTCGGCCACGGAGATGGTCAACACAAACAATTTCGAAACCGAGTTTGGTCGCGCCGTGCCCATGACCAAATATCCGGAGTTCGCGATCCGTTATCAGAAGCGGTTCATGACGCAGGTAAACCGTCTCGCGGAAACTCTGAGCCAGGCCTACCGGCAAGATCCCGAGAAAGGCGACTTGACCAAGGTCTTCGACAGAATCAAAGGCGGCGCTGGCGACGAAGTTCGCGACGCCTGGGACACCGAGCTTCACGTGGAACGTGTCGGGTGGTATCGGGACAAGAAGCACTACATGGTGCGCAGTGCCGGCGCGGACCGGCAATTCGGCACTGGCGACGACATGATCGCTTATCTCGAGGTCAGCACGAAAAGTATCATCGGCGGGCCAAACGCAGGTTCCTTCGCGGGCTCGATCGATGTCGATATCGAGCACGATCACGGGCCTTTCAACGGCCGGGCGGAGATCACGGGAACTGTCACGGACCCATCCGGCGCAATGGTAGAGTCGGCCACTGTAGAAGTGCAGGAAGTCTCGACCGGAGCGCGCCGTACTGCGAAGACCAATGCCGCCGGGCAATTCACTTTGTCAGCCATGCCCGCCGGAGCGTACAGAGTGCAAGTGTCTTCCGCCGGATTCAGAACCGCCGCGCAAACACTCACTCTTCGCCCACGCGACCGCGCAGTCCTCTCGGCAACTCTGGCGGTTGGCGCGTCCAGCGAGGCGGTTGAAATCACTTCGGCGAACGTGGCTGTCGAGACGGAAACGGCCGCTGTTGCTCGTGTCAGCCGGGGTGGCGTCGCCGCCGGCATGGCCGGTGGAGTTATTGGCGGCGTGCCCGGCGGTGTACGCGTGCCTCAGGCCGCTCCCATGAACGGTCGAGACTTCACGCAACTCGCTGTGACGGACCAGAAAGCCGCTAACAGCGCAACCCTTATTAAGGAAGGCTCCGCTTCGCCGGCCGCCCACGTGCGCTCATATTTCCCTGAGGCCCTCTACATCAATCCGGAAATCATTACGGACTCGAGCGGCGCAGCCACGATCACCATTCCCATCGCCGACTCGATCACCACCTGGCGTATGGCCATGCTTGCCTCGACAGCCCACGGAGCGTTAGGAAGCGCAACCTCAAGCCTGAAAGTATTCCAGGACTTCTTCGTCGACCTCGACTTGCCGGTCACGCTCACCCAGGGCGATCGCGTGAGCATCCCTGTGGCCGTATATAACTACTCCGGCTCGCGCGGAGATGTCAGTCTGAATCTTCAGCAGGACGAGTGGTTTTCGCTGGTGGATGACGTCCCAGAAAAATCTGTTGCGGTCGATTCCTCGCGCGTGGGCGGATCGCAGTTCACGCTGGAAGCCAAGCGCATCGGCAAGTTCAAGCTGACCCTCTCCGCTCGCATGAAGGGCGAAGCCGGACGCGAGGACATCGTGGTGCGTGAGATCGAAGTCATCCCCAACGGCCGCGAGCAGA
This sequence comes from uncultured Acidobacteriaceae bacterium, assembly GCA_963750245.1. Lineage (GTDB taxonomy): Bacteria > Acidobacteriota > Terriglobia > Terriglobales > Acidobacteriaceae > Sulfotelmatobacter. Next base: position 7,897 of record CAVVQB010000009.1, on the reverse strand, counting down.
ACCTGGTCTTCAATGGGCGCCTGGAAAATTCCGTTCAACAAGAATTGCGCTTTCCCGCGAATTCCATCGCCGACGCCACGAAGATTTTCGTCCGGCTTTATCCCGGCCCGCTGAGCCAGGTCATTGAAGGCATGGATAGCATTCTCCGCATGCCCGGTGGCTGCTTTGAGCAGACTTCTTCCAGCACTTACCCCAACGTGCTGGCTCTCGATTATATGAAGCGCACGAAAAAGCTGACTCCCGAAGTGCACGCCAAAGCCGAGGGGTACATTGCGAACGGCTATCAGCGGCTCCTGACATTTGAAGTTCCCGGCGGCGGCTTCTCCTGGTTCGGCAACGCGCCGGCCAACAAAATCTTGACCTCGTACGGGCTCATGGAATTCAGCGATATGTCGAAGGTCTACGACGTGGATCCGAAGCTGATCATGCGCACCCAGCAGTGGCTCGCTGTGCAGCAGCAAGCCGACGGCAGCTGGAAGCCCGACGCCTCTTTTATTAACGAGGGCGCCACCAACCGCTACAACTCCGACGTGCTTCGGATTACCGCCTACATCGCGTGGTCGCTCGAGAACACGGGATACCAGGGACGCGCCGTGGAAAAGGCCAAGCAGTTTATCGAGGGCCACATGAATGGCAAGGTGGATGCCTACACGTTAGCTGTGATTGCTAACTTTGCCGCAGATTACGGAACGGCCGATCACTCGAAGGATCGCGAATTCACCCGTCAGGCAATGCAACTCCTGCTCGATGCTCACACGGAGAAAGACGAGCAGGCGTGGTGGAGTGCCGACGAAACTGGCGTATACGCAAGAGGCGAAAGCGCCAGCGTAGAGACCACGGCACTTGCCGTACAGGCGTTGCTGAAGTGGGGCGAGGCCTCCGGCACGGCGCGCAAGGCCATGAATTACATCGCCTCGAAAAAAGACGCGTCCGGCGCGTGGGGCACCACGCAAGCCACCATCATGGCCCTTCGGGCATTGCTTCTTGCAACGGAAAAAGGATCGGCGGACGTTCGCGGAACGCTTGAGGTTTTGCTTAATGGCAACTCCGTGCAGAAACTAACGCTTACGCCGGAAAACAACGATCTGCTGCATCAGTTCGTGTTCAAGGGCATTGAGGGCGAGAACATCGAGACCAAGATCGAATTGTCAGATGCCGAAGCGAAGCGCATTGCAAAACTGGGCCATCCCAATACAGTCGAAATCCGCTTTGAGGGCAAAGGGGGATTGGCTTACCAGATTGTAGGAAACTACTTCATTCCGTGGGACGAGAAACCAGCAAACGAGGCTCTGTCCATCAACGTTACATATGATCGCACTCACCTGGCGCAGGACGACATCGCCACCGCCGCCGCAACCATCAAAAACAATCTGCCCAAGAACGCAAACATGGTGATGGTGGATCTCGGCATTCCACCAGGATTTGACCTGCTGAGCGAAGATTTGCAGGACTTCATCGAGAAGAGTTCGTCCCAGAAAACGGGTCGCCTGGAGAAATTCAGTCTGACCGCCACGCAGGCCATTCTCTATTTCAACTCAATCGCCCCGCAGCAGACTGTGGCTCTGCACTTTCGCTTGCGTGCCAAATACCCCATCCGCGTCCGGACATTTCAGTCGCGAGTCTACGAATACTACGACCCGGAGGTGAGCTCACTCGCTCGGCCTGTGCAATTGGAAGTGCGCGCCCGCTAGAGAGAAAGCTTCACTGCGGATTTACCGATCTTTGTTCCGGCCGCAAACTTTCCTCAGCCGTTCTTAGCCGTTTAGGATATGCTAGCGCGTCAGTTCGCACGCGAATGCACTCGATAAATAAATCATGTTTGTGAATCGTATTCGAATCCGGGTCGAGTTTGGAGATTGTGATCCGGCCCAGATCGTTTTTTACGCCAACTATTTCCGCTGGTTCGATAACTGCACTTCAGGGCTGTTTCGGGCCGCAGGGCTTCCACTCAAGGAATTGTTCAAAGAACACGGCATCGTCGGCATCCCGATCGTGGAGGCGCGAGCCCGATTCATCCTGCCCGTCTTCATTCGGCGACGAACTGGTGGCCGAATCCTGTGTCACCGAATGGAGAAAGAGCAGTTTCGTCATCAGCCATAAATTATTACGCGATGGCGCGTTGGCGATGGAGGGATCGGAAACTCGCGTGTGGGCTGGCGCCCATCCTACTGAAACCCATCGGCTGAAGGGATTGCCTGTGCCGCGCGAAGTGATCCGGAAACTCTCAGTCGCCAAGAAGCGCAAGTAAAAGCGAGTTTATTCAAGCGGAAGCCCCACATAGTTTTCCGCGAGCGTCTTCGCAGCAGCTCGAGAGCTGGTCACATAGTCCAGTTCGGCCAGCTGTCGCCGATGGTCAAAAGGATTCTCATCCGGGAACCGATGCAGCATGGACGTCATCCACCAAGAAAACCGTTGCACCTTCCAGACGCGCCGCAGGCACACTTCAGAATAACGATCGAGCAGATCACGACTTCCAGTTGAATAAAAATGTTTGAGGGCACGCGCCAGGATTTGAACATCGGTAACCGCGAGGTTCAATCCCTTGGCTCCGGTCGGCGGCACGATATGCGCCGAGTCTCCGGCCAGGAACAGCCTGCCGTATTGCATGGGTTCGACCACGAAGCTGCGCATGCCCGTGATGCCTTTCTGCAAGACTCGTCCTTCGGAGAGTTTCCATCCATCCGAAGCCAGACGGATCTGAAGCTCCTGCCAGATTCTTTCGTCACTCCACGAATCAATGTTTTCATCGGGCTTGCACTGCAAGTACAAACGGCTAATGTGCGGTGTTCTCATGCTGTGCAAGGCAAAGCCGCGATCATGGTGGGTATAGATCAGTTCTTCGGAGGAGGGAGGAGCTTCAGCCAAAATACCGAGCCATCCGAAGGGATATTCGCGCTCATAATAAGTGAGTACTCCCGGCGGAATGCTATTCCGGCAGATGCCGTGAAAGCCATCGCATCCGGCAATGAAGTCACAGGCTAATTCATACGCGCTCCCGTCTCTTTTGTATCGGATCTTCGGCGCGGAGCCATCGAGCTCATGCACGCTGACGTTTTCAACTTCAAAGAAAACTTGGCCACCGGTCGCGATACGCGCATTGTTCAGGTCTTTCAGAACCTCGTGCTGGGCATAGATCGTGATTCCTTTCCCATCGGTGAGATCCTTGAAATCGATGCGGTGAGCGCGGCCCCGGAAGCGCAACTCGATTCCGTAGTGGATGAGGCCCTCGGCTTTCATCCGTTCGCCAACCCCCATTTCTGTGAGCAGGTCAACGGTTCCTTGTTCCAGAACGCCAGCCCGGACGCGTTGCTCGGAATATTGGCGGCTGCGATTTTCGACCACTACGGAATCGATTCCCTGCAAATACAAAAGGTGCGACAGTACGAGACCGGCGGGTCCGGCCCCGACAATTCCGACTTGGGTTCGCAATGAAATCGGCACAGAATTAAGACGCCATGCGCGGCTTGTCCCTTGGCGAAACAGTTTCTGAAGCGGCGCCTCGATCACCAATGAAGAGCGTCGTCATGCCGTCACCTCTTCCTGGAATTTGCTTTGGTTTGGCGATTTGTTTCCTTTTTCTTATCCATCTCCTCAAAGACTTCAGCCGCCATGTGAAACGCGGAGTTCGCCGCGGGCACACCGCAATAGATGGCGGATTGCAGCAATACTTCCTTGATTTGATCCCGGGTAACGCCGTTGTTGAAGGCGGCTTTCACATGCATGCGAAATTCCTCTCCACGATTCAACGCGATCATCATCGCCAGGGTCAACAGGCTGCGAGTATGGCGGGGAAGTCCTGGCCGCGTCCATATCTCGCCCCAGGCATTACGAGTAATAAAGTCCTGGAAGTCGCGGTTGAATTCCGTTGTCGCGGCAAGGGCTCGATCAACATGCGCGTCGCCTAGAACAGCTCGCCGGATTTTCATCCCTCGCTCGTAGCGCTTCCTGTCATCCATCTTGACTCGCCTCACCTCTCATTACGTGGAAAGGAACTTACCAACCGCCTCCGTGAAAGCGTCGGCCTGCTCGACATTCGACAGGTGTGCAGCTTCCAGTTCAATCTCGGCGGCTCCCGGAATTTGATCCTTAAGGAAATGAGCTTCCGCGGCCGGTATAACTGAATCGCTTCCGCCGTAGATCACAAGCGTAGGGACCTTGATCTGCGCCAGGGCTTCGCGCTTATCCATATCGCGGACAGCGGCGCAACATGCGGCATAACCCCGGGGCGGCGAGTTTTCGAACATTCGCTGTGTCCAGGCAATCTTCTCCGGGGACGACACACGAAACGCAGACGTAAACCAGCGCTCGATAACCGTAGCCGCCACGGACTGCATTCCTTCGGTGTGAACTTTGGCGATGCGCGCATTCCACATCTCTTTTGTGCCGATGCAAGCGGCGGTGTTGCACAGCACCAATCGATGCAGCCGGCTGGCGGCGTGGATTCCCAGCCAAATGCCAATCATGCCACCCATAGAGAGCCCGCAAAAATGTACACGATCAATGCGAAGCGAATTCAGCAGATCGAGAACGTCGCGGCCGAGTTGCTCGATTGTATATTCGCCAGGTGTCACCGAAGACTTGCCATGCCCGCGAGTGTCGTAGCGCAGGATTCGGAAGTGCCGTCCCAACTCCTCCATCTGCGGGTCCCACATGGAAAAATCCGTACCCAGCGAATTGGAGAACACCAGCACACGATCATTGTCGCCCGTGATCGCGTAATGTGTTTTCAGTCCTCCAAGATCGACGAACGGCATTGCTTGCCTTTCTGGCTGCGCTCCTTCCATTGATGACTGTCGATATCAATCCTTGCTGGCGTCGATCACACGATCCACCCATTCTTCGGCGCTACCGAGATAATTCTCCGGCGCGAACAAGCGCTCCAGTTCTGTTGTGGTCAGATGCTTCGTTACGGTTGAGTCCTGAGCCAGCACTTCACGCAGATGCCTTCCAGATTTGCGTACCTCGAGGCTTGCGGCTTCAAGCAATTTACGAGCAGCGGATTTGCCGATGTGGGATGCCAAAGCAATGAGCACCCCTTCAGAAAAAATCAGACCTTGGGTTGCTCCAAGATTGCGCTTCATGCGCGCTGTGTCGACATCCAGATGAGGAACAATCCTTGCCATCTGGTGAAGCGCTCCGGCCGTCAGGCGGAAGATTTCCGGCAGCGTCTCCCATTCTGCCTGCCAATTGCCCAGACCGCGCTCATCTTCCTGAACCATCGCGCTCAGCATCGTGCTGACGAGGCCGGGAACCCGCGTGGCAGCTGATAACACCACCGCGGCGCTCACCGGATTGCGCTTGTGCGGCATCGTCGAGGACCCTCCGCGGCCCTCGCCCGCGGGCTCGAGCACTTCCGCGATCTCGGTTTGCATGTGCAGCGAAATATCGCGCGCCATCTTGCCCAGACTGCCGGTGCAGAGACCGAGTGTGGTTGCCACCTCCGCGACTCGATCCCGCTGCGCATGCCACGGCATGGCAGGAAGCTCGAGTTGGAGTTCCTCCGCCAAAGCTGCCGCTACCTGCAATCCATTTTCTCCAAGAGCCGCCAGCGTTCCAACGGCGCCGCCAAATTGCAGGACCAGCACTCGAGTTCTGGTTTGTGTGAACCTCTCACGATGGCGATTCATGGAATCCAGCCAGCCAGCCACCTTGACGCCGAAGGTCGTTGGCAAAGCATGTTGCATCAAAGTCCGGCCAGCGATCACAGTAGAACGGTGCTGCTGCGCCAACTTCGCCAAGTCGGCGCAGAGAATAGCCAGATCAGCATCAAGAATGTCGAGAGCTTCGCGGATCTGCAGAACCAGGCCCGTATCGTTCGCGTCCTGGCTGGTCGCGCCCCAGTGAACGAATTGCGCTGCCTCAGGATCGTCTTTGGCGACCAATGCGGTCAGTTGCTTAACCAACGGTATCGCGGGATTGATCGCCGCGGCGGTTGCAGCCGCGAGGGCGTCGGTGTCGATCAGGTTAGCCTTGCACTTGGAAGAAATCGCCGCAGCTGCCGACGCCGAGATCACGCCACAGCGGGCCGCGGTGCGCGCGAGGGCAGCTTCAAAGTCCAGCATGTGCTGGAGACGCGCAGCGTCCGAGAAGACTTCGTTCATCGCCGCTGAGCCGAATAGTGGATCCAGAAAGGCCATTCAGGTGGGTCTACAATTCCAACTCTATAATCCCAAGTCGAAGAAAACTGTCTCATCCGGTCCCTGCAGAACGACATTCCATTCCAGTGTATTAGGACTGCCCGCGATCCTTCTTGCGATCAAAGTCGAACGCCGCTCGGGCTCGACCAGGTTAAGAATAAAATCCGTAGCGTTCCGAGAATCGTCGGGAAAATAGATTCGCGTCACCAATCGTCGAAGCAGGCCCCGCATGAACACGGAAACGAGCAAATGCGGCGCCTGCTTGGCTCCCCTGGGACCGGGCACTGGCCCCGGCTTGATCGTGACAAAGCGAAACGCTCCATCTGCGGCCACGGGCACACGGCCATAGCCCGTAAACCCCGGCTCCAGCGGCTTGTCCTGCGTATCTTCGGGGTGAGCATATTTTCCGTGCGCATTGGCTTGCCAGATTTCCAGCATCGCGTCCGGCACCGGAATTCCGTCGCCATCAAAAACTCGGCCCTGGATCGTCACGCGTTCGCCGGAGACACCTTCACCAGCCATGTTGTCACGGTGCAGCCATTCAAAGCCAATCCTGAAAAATGGCCCAACCGTCTGCGACGTAGTCGCTTGCAAGCTCACTCATTCCTCCATTGGCGTGGCATCGCGCCCCCGCAGGATGATATCGAATCTGTATCCCAGCGCCTGTTCCGGTAGCGTCGTTTCCCAGTCGAAAGCTGAGATCAGTCGATTGCGAGCCTCTTGATCCGCCGTGCAGTTGAAGATCGGATCAAACGGAATCAAGGGATCGCCCGGAAAATACATCTGCGTAACCAGCCGCGTGGCAAACGCCGGTCCGAACACAGAAAAGTGAATGTGAGCCGGCCGCCATGCATTGTGATGATTGCGCCAGGGATATGCGCCGGGCCGAATCGTCGCAAAGCGATAGCGCCCATCCCCGTCGGTGACGGCTTGCCCAGTCCCGGAAAAATTCGGATCGAGCGGTGCCGGATGCTGATCCCATTCGTGCCGGTATCTGCCCGCCGCGTTGGCCTGCCATATTTCTACCAACGTGTTCGCTACCGGTCGGCTGGTTTCATCAAGCACGCGCCCGCTCACAATAATCCGTTCACCGAGCGGTTCGCCGGAGTGCCCGCTCGTCAAATCGCTAGCGTGTGGGGCCACGATTGCGGGCCCAAACAATGGCCCGGTGACCTCGGACAAAGTGGAAGGAATTGGTATCTGCGGCTTAGTGGGTGCCCGTTTGATCGAGGAGACATAAGGTGGATGCAGATGACTTGGTTGCGTCCCCGGATACGGCGAGCGATAACCTGCGAGGCGTGTCATATTTCCTGTCCGGGTCGCCGTTTTCGACTCAGAGACTCTATGCATGGGGAAGCCCGTACCAAGCATATCAAAGGCGCTTTGGGATGAATCTGGTTTCGCAGCTGGTTCTCGGTCGTTGCACTTGTTCACCATTGTTGGCGGAAACCGCGATGAATGATTCTCAAGTCCTTATTGATCTCTATTTATCGCGGTACTCAACGCACCGGGCTAGGTTATCCCGGGCCAGGTTATCCAAGAGGCGGCTCCGATTGTGTTAAAATTATTTAGTGTGAGTGCGCACACGTTCGATGCGGTTGAGCGAAGAACGGCTCAACCTTCGCTTCGTTGAGCGTATATCGAACGCTATCTTCCAAAGCTGTAAAAGGCCTGCCCGGTAAGGCTTTCAGGAAGCGATTTGGCGAGTGGGGACGTAGTTCAGTTGGTTAGAACGCTGCCCTGTCACGGCAGAGGCCGCG
>CAVVQB010000008.1:0-24263 GCA_963750245.1 uncultured Acidobacteriaceae bacterium | reverse complement strand
GAAAGAGGATACGCGATAGCGTTGCTCATCCCGGCTGCGGTACAATCCCGGCCTCGGAGGAAGAGTTTCGTCGACCGCGGACTCTACGGCGAGACGATGCTTCTTACGCGGCCCTCACCTTGATCGGATGCGATGAAGGCCTCAGCCAGCCGCACGCGCATCTGCACATTTATTCTTCTGTTGTTCGTTTTCGCTTTCATCGTTCAGGCGGATTCGCAAAGTCTTCTTCTCACGCAATCCAGTGAATCAGCTCGGTTGCGCGAGCCCCCGGAGCTCGCAGATCGAGAACAGAGATGCGACTTCTTGTTGAAGTCCTTCACAGCTGTTCCCTCGCTGGGAAGCTGTGCCGACATTTGGCTCTTTCGCCCGAAAGTACACCAGCGCGGCCCGCACACGTAATCTAGGTTAAGAACCGAGAGAGCCAAATCCGTCAACACAATCGGCCGCATTTACAAATTATTACACCGTCTTTTGCGGCCCATGATGTACCATCACGCGCAACCAAAGAACCTGCCGTATTTATGAACGCTCCAGTTTCGGCTGTCGGGGCTTGGTGTCCTAGAGGGGGGACTTCCGGACGATGAAAACAATGGCTCCGCTACAGCCATTCCTTGTATTAGCAATCCTGATTTTAGCCGCACTCACGACCGCCTGCGGTGGCGGACGATTCAATGATCCGCCGGGCATCGCGTCTAGCTCCGTCGTAGCAACTCAGAATCCCTTGGTGGCTCAGTACACGCTCACAACGGCGCTCGGATGCCCGGGACAGGTGATGGTCCAGTTTGGTCCAGACACTTCCTACGGAAGAAATACTCCGTGGTATACGGCGACAGCCAGTCCTCAGACCAACACTTTTTCTTGTCGCGGGTATGAAGCCATCTACAACCTACCACATGCGAGCGCAGGCTCAGGCCCAATGCGCTGAAACTACCAACACGTTTGCGACAGGGGATGTCACTTTTAAGACCGGACCATTACCGTCTATTCTTTTTCCATCGCTTACGGTGACCCGCCCTAGTCCTTCCGCTAGTTCTCCCGAGAACCCCGGAATAGAAATGATCACCGTAACCACTCCCGGTACGCCGGCCTTCTTCACTGACCGTGACGCCAACCCCATCTGGTACTACGACGTGGGACAAGGTAACTATCCCATGACATTTAAGCTTCTGCCGAACGGGCACATACTGTTAACTGTCATCAGATCCAACAATTTGCCTTCAGTGTTGCGGGAGATCGATTTGGCTGGCAATCTTATCCGTGAAATGGATATCCCCACCTTGGCGCTGAAGTTGCAAGGCGCGGGCTTCGATTTTGTACCCGGCACCTACCATCATGACTTCGCTTACCTCGACAGTGGTCATTTGATCGTTCTAGTGGACTGTCTCAAGAGCTTTACCAACCTTCCTGGACTATCCCGGGAACGATCCAGGTTCAAGGAGATGCGCTGATCGATTTGGACCAGAATTGGAATCCCGTTTGGACCTGGAATAGTTTCGATTATCTTGACGTTAACCGCCATCTCAACGGTTTGCCCGACTGGACCCATAGCAATGCGCTGGTCTACTCCCCCGACGATGGCAACCTGCTGCTCTCGATGCGACATCAGTCGTGGGTCTAAAAATCGACTACAACAATGGCCTCGGGAGCGGCAATGTGATTTGGCGGTTGGGCTATCAGGGCGACTTCGCATTGACCAACGCTCTGGTCCCAACCGACGATCCTAGTCTGTGGTTCTCCTTCCAGCATTTCCCTTCACTCATCACCCAGAACGGACCGCAGACTATGTTGGCCATCTGGGACAATGGCGACAATCGCGTCTTGAACACCAACGGCGAAATATGCGGCGGCAGTTCCGGACCCTGCGTGTTTTTCCCGCCCCGACCATTTTTCAGCTCGATGAGAGTGCCATGGTCGCCAATCTGTTCTGGGCCGATCCTTTGCCAGTACTTTGGATTTTGGGGTGGGAGTATCAATCAATTGGGCAACGGTAATGTCGAGTTTGATTTAAATGACCCGATCATCCCGCCCAGCGCGGGGGTCGCATCGCAGATTCAGGAAATCACTCAGACGGCCAATCCCCAGGTCGTCTGGCAAATGGATATCACTCCCATCACGTCGAACGCTTATCGCGCTTATCGTGTCCCCAGCCTCTATCCCGGAGTGACTTGGCAATACTGAGAACGCTCGCGGAGTTTGGCAACGACCTCTCAAACCCAATATTCGGAGCCTCACTCGCTAACTTTGCAATCGGTGTCGTGCTGATTGTTACCCCACGCCGGAACAAAATTGCCAGCCCGGTGTTGGTGGGAATGGCATCGTCCCTTTGAATGCCTGCGGAAGCAGCGGCGGCAGGCTGCCTTAAAAGGTAGTGACGGTATCGGCTTCGAGGGGAGAAAATGTCAGCCCGTAGTCTATCGTTGACGATTACTTGTTTCCCGTGAAGGAGCGAGGATGGACTGCGTGCCCTAGACCGTGGCTGGCGCTCGGGTTCGGTTCGCCAACAAACGGCGCTTTAGAGGGGAGTTCACCATGATCAGAGACAACTGCCCTACGACGCGCACTTATCGCTTAGGCCCACTCACGATTATTGCGTTGTTCCTCCTTTTCGCTTTCGTCGCCCCAGCGGATGCGCAAAGTCCCGCCGTCAAGCAACCAAGTGAGTCGCCTGGGTCGCGCCCAGAAGCCAAAAAGTGCTAGCGGGCCGAAAACGGCAGATGCGACCTCTTCTGGCTTTGAAGTCCTCTACAGCTTTTGCTCGGGAGGAGGGGACTGCATGGACGGGTTGGAGCCAAGTAATGGGGCTCTCGTCCAGGATGCTGCCGGAAACCTTTATGGCGCCACGGAAGGAGGGGGTGCTTACAGCGGCGGCGTGGTGTTCAAGCTAGACTCTCTGGGCCAGGAGACAGTGCTCTACAGTTTCTGCGCCTTGTACCCTGGACCATGCAAGGGGGAGTGGGCCGAACGCCGGTCTCATTCAGGACGCCGCAGGTAATTTGTATGGCACCGCGCCTTTCGGCGACGGCAACAGCGGCGGGACGGTTTTCGAGGTGGATGCCACTGGTCATGAGACGGTGCTTCGCCTTTTCGGCTTCCCGGGTTGTGTGAGTAGCGGGGGGTGTGCACGGATGGCGGTTATCCCAATGGCGGCCTCTTCCGGGATGCTGTGGGCGACCTATATGGCACCACAGCGTTAGGAGGTGCCAACACCAACGCCAATGGCAGCCCTGGCGCGGCCTACAAACTAGACGATACTAATCATGAAACGGTGCTCTACAGTTTTTGCGCTCTCTCGAACTGCAGGGACGGGGATGTTCCCGTGGCTGGCCTCATCGCGGACGCTGCTGGCGACCTGTTCGGGACCACAGACGCCGGTGGAACGGGGGCCAACTGCGCGCAGTATGACCCACCCATGCCAGGCGGCGGCACGGTGTTCAAGCTTTCGCGTCCGGCGGAACCCGGTAGCTCGTGGGCCGAGACTGTTCTCTACAGCTTCTGCTCTGCGCCGGGATACACAGATGGAGCGGTGCCCTACAGTAGTCTAATCCAAGATGCTGTGGGGAACCTCTATGGCACCACATTATTGGGAGGTGCTAATGGGGAACGGCACAGTCTTCGAGGTGGATCAGGCGGGTCGGGAGACGGTGCTCTACAGCTTCTGCTCTGCCTCGGGCTGCGCGTATGGGGCGTATCCTTCCGCCGGCCTGATAGCGGATGCTGCCGGCAACTTCTATGGCATCACTTCCCTTGGCGGGGCGAACGCATATTACGATGATCGCTTGCAAAGGTATGTAGGCGGCACCATGCTCGAGCTCCGGCCTCCGGCTCAAGCGGGTGGTGCCTGGACTGAGACAGTGCTGTACAGTTTCTGCGCTGCCCCGAACTGCGCGGACGGGTTCTCGCCCAACGGTCCCCTAATCGCCGATGCCGGCAATCTGTACGGCACCACCCCGTACGGAGGTACGGACAGAGGGTGCTGTGGCACAGCGTTTAAGCTGGCCACGGGAAAGAGACTTAGCTTCGCTATTAGCAGCGGGAGAGAGTCGCTCTCGCTTCCAGCGGGAAAGTCGGGAACGCTTACCATCGCGGTGACACCGTCAACCGGCTTTTTCAACGGTCCGATCAGCTTCAGTTGTGGAGTCCGCAGGACCGCGTTTCATGCAGTTTTAGTCCGGCCGCGGCGACTGCCAACGGAACTCCGATAAGCACGGTGCTCACAGTCACTGCGTCGCGCACTATTGCCAATTTGCAAGCGCCTGCGCTGGGTCGGCGACGACCGCTCAACCCAATCCTCGGAGCTTCTTTCGCTAGGTTTGCAATCGGTATCGCGGTGGTGGTCATCCCACGCCCGGGAACAAAATTGCCGGCGCAGTGTTGGTGTTGTTGGTGGGAATGGCGATCGTTCCTTTGAATGGCTGCGGAAGTAGCAGTAGCAGGCTGCCTCAGGGAAGGCAGGCCGTGACGGTATCGGCTTCGATGGGGGGAAACGTCAGCCGTAGCCTGTCGTTGACGGTCACCTTGATCCCTTGAGCCGAAGAGCAGGCCACGAACTAAATGAAACGGTTCTCGGGGAGAGTCCTGATTCCCGCAGCGATATTGTTTGATTCACGAAAGACGTTATTACTATTTACACGCTGAGGTCGATACCCTAGGGTAACCAAGATTGACAGATGAAGTGTATTGATTTGCGGAAAAACTCTCATCCGCTTACGTTATACTTTACCGATGCGTGTTTTGTTTCTGAATCCGCCGTTCCATCCCCGTTTTTCCCGGGAGCAACGCAGTCCAGCAGTCACCAAGAGCGGGACGCTCTACTATCCGAAGTGGTTGGCTACCGCTGCCGGAGTGGCGATCAAGAACGGGCATGACGTGGATCTGGTTGATGCTCCTGCTGCCGGATTCTCGGTCCAGGCAGTCATCGACCGCATTGCGGCGAAGAACATTGAAGCAGTTGTCTGCGACACCTCCACGCCCAGCATTTTGAATGATGTCAGTGTCGTCGAGTCGTCTGGTTGCTGCGACGCCCTCTCTGCATGTGCTGATGGTCGGCCGTCACGTGTCGGCCCTACCAAAGAAACCCTCGCCATGTCGGCCTGCGCTGCAGGCGGTTGCCATCCGCGAGTACGAATACACGGTGCGCGACTGGCTGGCGGCAAAGTCCTGCGGCGCCGACCTTTCCGCGGTCGATGGTTTGGTTTGGCGTCGGCGCGACCGGCGAGATCGTCACCAACAAGCAGCGCGCCGCGATCGAGAATCTCGACGAGCTGCCTTTCGTTTCCGAGGTCTACAAGCGCTTTCTGCATACGCCAGACTACTTCTATGGCCACTCGCTGTGGCCGCTGGTGGTCTTCGATACCAGCCGCGGATGCCCCTATCATTGTTCCTTCTGTGTCTATCCTCAGACCTTCAGCGGGCACACCATGCGCTATCGTTCGGTCGCGAATGTCGCCGACGAATTCGACTTTGTCTGCCGCGAAATGCCCGAGATCAAGACGGTCATGCTGGAGGACGACACCTTCATCGTCAGCAAGCCGCGCACGCTGGAACTGGCGAAGGAGTTGATCCGCCGTGGCAACAAGCTGCCGTTCGACGCCAACTGCCGCGCCGATATCGGCGCGGAAGGCGAACTGCTTTCCACCCTGCATAAGGCCGGAGCTCGCCTGTTTTGCGTGGGATTCGAAAGTGGCGATGTGGAAGTCATCAATGGCATGAAGAAGAACAACGACGACCGTCGCGACGCGAAGTATCACGAAGAGGCCCATCGCTTTGTCCGCCGCTGCCAGGATTCCGGGATCATGGTGCACGGCTGCTTCATGGTCGGAAATCTGAACGAAACGCCGGCCAGCATGGAGAAGACGCTGAGTTTCGCCAAGAAGCTTCAGCCCGATACCGCGCAGTTCTTCCCCATCATGGTGTATCCGGGCACGACTGCCTATGAAGAAGCCAAGAAGCGGGATTACATTCAGATCGAGGATTGGGGTGCGTGGTTGACGAAAGATGGCCTGCACAACAGCGTGGTCACCCTTCCGAATATCACGCACGAGCAGCTGGTCAGCTTCTGCGACCGAGCGCGGCGAAGCTTCTATCTCAGTCCTTCCTATCTTGCCTACAAGCTGAAGCAGTCGCTGAGGGATCGCCGCGAACTGCAGCGCAATCTGAAGGGCTTCGTTACCTTGTCGAAGTATCTGTTGCGCGGCAGCCAGCACGAAGAAAGACTGAAGAGCTGAGGCAGAGGAGACAGAACGTGGTCGCATAACAGCCGGTCGCTGACGCTTAAAGCGGGGGCACCACGAACGGCTCTGCTTTTGAATCATTCGCTAGAATCTCAGTCCGTTGAGGGTGACGAGAGGGGTATCCCATCGAATCTCGAGTCAGTATCGATCATCATTCCGACGTTTAACGGCGCCTCCCGCATCGGCAACTGCCTGGATGCGCTTCTGAAGCAGACAGCGGCGCGACAACGTAGAAATTTTGGTCGTCAACGACGGCTCAACCGATGATACTGCGGCCGTGGTATAGCGCTATTCCGGCGTGCGCCTAATCAATCAGGCGAATGGCGGACCTGCGGCGGCTCGCAATCGCGGTGCCCTAGAGGCTCAAGGAGCGATCATTCTTTTTACCGATGATGATTGCGTGCCAATGCCAGACTGGCTGGACGCGATGCTCGAACCGTTCCAAGATCCAGAAGTCATCGGCGTGAAGGGAGTCTACCGCACACGGCAAAAGAGCGTGGTTGCTCGCTTCGTGCAGATCGAATACGAGGACCGTTATCGCCTGATGGCGGGTCTTCCCTGCATCGATTTCATCGACACCTATTCGGCCGCGTTTCGCCGCGATCGCTTCCTGGAGATGAACGGTTACGATACATCTTTCCCGGTAGCCTGCGCGGAGGACATTGAACTCTCCTATCGTATGTCGGCTCGCGGCTGGAAGATGAAATTCGTTCCTGGCGCGATCGTCTACCATACGCATCCCGATACGCTCTGGCGATATCTCAAGAAAAAATACAAATTTGCTTTCTGGCGCGTGCTCGCGGTGTGAAAGAATCCCAGCAAGGCTTTCAAGGATAGCCACACGCCGCAGCTCATGAAGCTCCAACTTCTGTTCGCGCCTGCCCTGCTGCTGGCGGGGATATTCGATCTACGATTCGGCCGGCGGTGCCTGCCGCAGGGCTTGTACTGGCCTCCTTTCTAGTCAGCACGCTGCCATTCGCCCTGCGAGCCACCGGTAAAGATCCATTGGGTCGGGCCTGCTTTCTCCGGCACTGCTCGCTGCGCGGGCTTGCGCTCAGGTCCTGGGCGTGATGGCTGGCCTGATGTACGCTCACCGAAAACCCGTGCGGTTCCGAGCAAATCGTCCGTCTGAAGACGTTTACCTGACCGTCTGTTCCCTAGGAAACTCGTTTTCCTCGGGGTGTAAAAATCTACTACCCCAAAGGCATTCGTACGGCCGTGCAGTAAAGGTACATTGGCATGATGCGCAGGCGGCGTGAGGGAATTTCACCCCATATAAAATTACCGAATCCCCCTCCGCCCATATCTGGTGCACGGGAGCTCGCGAAAAGAACTTGATATGTCCTCCATCCCAGAGAGGCGCGTGGTGATGATCCCAACGGTTTTTTGCCGGTAGAGATAAGAGCAGATTGCGGAGGTAGCTGCCGTAATGCGGGGTACCGCAAACAATGTTCTCCGCCCGCATTGAGGTGAGCGGCAGAAAAGCTCACCAATCGCCTTGGTTCGTACAAATGCTCAATTACGTCGTTTGAATACACGAGATCGAACTTACCGAGTCCCAATGCCTTGGGATCGTCATAGCAGGACGCTGAAGTGAAGGAAAAGTGCGACGCGCTTCATCGATCTTGGCTGGCAAGTCGGCCCCGAGACCTACATAGCGAATGCCGTGTTCGGCGAACCTCGCGCCAAGTTTGCCGCGTCCCGCACCGATCTCCAGAACTGGAGACGGTTGGCCAGCCAAGACAACGGAGCACATCCGTTCGTGGATGGCTTCGGCATTCTCTTCCGCATGGTTGGCAAGATTCGGCGCCCCATAGATAACGGTACCAGCGTCATTTCCCATACTTCGACCAGCATCTCCTTTTTGAGGTGAGGTGATTGCATTGTACTGTTCGGGGAAGGGTTTTATGCAAGGCAAAATGGTAGATAGGCAGAGCACGTCGAGGTAAAAGACTATCTGGAGTCGCGTCAGATAGGATAGAACCTATGCAGATCTGCTGGCGCTTTGCAAAGAATGCATTTGTAAAAAACCCGGACCGGAAGCGCGGCTGCCATAGTCGCTTTGCTTCTGCCGCCAGTGCTGGTCCGCCACATGACGCCCGCCGCTTACGCGGTTTGGGTGCTGGTGCTGCAAACGGCTGCGTACGTTGGCTATCTCAATTTCGGGCTGCAAACAGCGATTGGCCGATATGTGGCCTATGCCCACGAGAGGAATGACATTGAGCAGCGCGATTCCGTCTTCAGCACAGCGTTCGTCGGACACTGCGGCGCAGCATTGCTTTCTCTGATCTGTTTAGCGGCAGCAATCGTGGGCGTGCCATCGATTTTCCCAAGCGTGCCGAGCCAACTGATTCCACAGATGCGACTGGCGCTGCTGCTGGTAGGTTTCTCAATGGCTGTTGAGCTACAAACTTTGAGTTTTAACGGCGTTTTTGTTGGGATGCAGCGTTACGAGATTCCGGCCCTTACTGTTGGTGGTGCTTGGCTTCTCCGGCGGTCGGAGTTATCGCTGCAGCGCTCGCCTGGCCGCTCACTAGTGGTGATGGCGGCGATCATTGCCCTACCAAACTCGCTTTCCTACGTTGCGCAGTATGTTGCGCTTCGCCGTATCGTTCCCGATCTCCGTTTCCAACCATCACTGGTTCGGCGATCCACTGCGTTAGATTCTCCGGCTACTGCTGGGCTCTCACGGTCATGTCGTTCTCGATGCTGCTGGTCACCGGCTTCGATCTGGTTTTAGTGGGCCACTTCGAGTTCGCGGTGGTGGCGCCGTACTGGGTGGCCGCGGCAATGATCACCTTCATCTCCGGCTTGCTCAGCGCCGTTATCAACGTCATCATGCCGCACGCGGCGACACTGCACGCACGAGAAAAGCGGAAGACATGGGCAGACTGGTCGTCTCGTCGACGCGCCTTAGCGCGCTTTTGCTCATTCTGACTGGGATCCCAATGTTTCTTTACGCGGGACCAATCATTCATCTGTGGATTGGCCAGCGTTACGTTGCCGGCGGGGCTCCACTGCTTGCGATACTGATCGTTGCCAACATCATTCGACTCATCGGTATGCCTTATGCGGTTATTATGGTTGCAGCCGGTAGCAAAACTACATTAAAGTCAGCCCACTCTCCGAAGGCCTCAGCAACTTCGTTGCGAGCGTTGCACTAGGCTCGCTTTTTGGAGGTATTGGGGTTGCGCTGGGAACACTGGCGGGATCGATCGTTGGGATTATTTCGCACCTTTGGTACTCCATGCCACGAACAAAACGGGTGCTCAACCTCTTCGATAAATGATATTTTGTGGTTTCCGGAGTACTTTCTCCGCTTCTGTGGACTTCGCCCCTGCTGGCAACGGCAGCAGCCTCGTGGCGAGGAATGGAAATCCGGCCTTTGGTCTTTGTTTTAGCCGCGACGGTTTCCCTGATGGGAGCGGCCTTGCTCGTCTTCCGCAGCCAGCGAATTCCGCAAAGCCCATCTTGCAGTTTGGTCGCGAGAACCGGTTTGAATGACTACAGCTTCCCGAATCTTGGACTGTGCCCCAAGCGCTTCCGGATAATTGCGGTCAAGGTGTCGAATCTCTTCTTGCGGAGTAAATAGCCCAGCACAAAGAGCAAATGGAAGAGTGGATATTTTGCAAAGCCCATGCGACCGTATCCGCGATAGAGCTCGTAATAATCTCGCAGGGGCAACCTCAACTGGTCTTTGATGTAAGGATAAAAGTAATTGGCATAATCGTGAATAACATCCTCCACGACATCGATGCCACGACTCTCCTTCAGGTCACGTATGATAAATAACGCCCCGCCTATCATATTGAGGTGCCCCTGCGCCGTGTACTTTCCCGGAGATATTTGCCCTGTTCTTTGGTGCTATGCCCGAAATCTGGCGGTTCATTTTCCCGGCATAGTATGAGTACTCTCGGCGTGCACACGGCTGTTTTAGTTGCTAGAACGCTTGCGGTAAGGTGCATCTGATAAAAGAGAGTGCCATCAAATTTGCTGGTGGCTGCCTGGTTCGCAATATCACGATGAACGATGTATCCGGAGAGTACACCGATACCGCCGAAACGCAAAGCGTATTGCGGAACAGCCAGGCGGAAATTCCTTTTCGTCGTTGAACCAGCGAATTTCCTGGTTCACGTTCTCAGGCGTTCCGTTGAACCACGCATAACTCTTCAGTACAAGCCCGACGTTCGGATAACGGCGAATCAAACTGCTGCTGGCGGCGTTCTCCAGGGCGCCTGGGCACATGATGTCGTCATTACCCATGAAGAAACAGACTTGCCCGAGGCTTTTTGTACCAGGGTACGGACGTTTGCGTCGTAACCGAGGTTCTCTTCATTTTCAAAGTAACGCAGCATTTCCGGATAACGCGACTGGTACTGGCGTACGACAGCCGCTATCTGATTTCGTTGGGGGGACTTATCCTCGCAGATAACGATTTCGAAGTCATGGAATTCCTGCGCAAAAATCGAGTCCAGAAGTGAGCCAAGATAATGAGGCCGATTGTAGGCGGGAATGCAGACGGAGAAAAGCTTGCGAGGCCGTGTCACACTTTGTCCCAGGAATTCTTTTGTGGATTGAATCGCTTCACCACTCTGGCGGGTGTTCCAGCTACGATGGAGTTAGGTGGAACCTCGCCCCGAACCAAGGAATTTGCGCCAATGATTGCGCCATTTCCAATCGAAGCAGGGCCCAGAATGACGGAGTTATCGCCGATCCACACATTGTCACCGATGATCACCGGTCCGCCTCCTCCCAACATCCGATGAGCCGGAGGTTGGGAGGGCTGGCTCTGCTGATTTCCCCAGTAGATCCCGTGATTATGGTCGGATATATAGATCCGGCTCCCCATGAGGACATGGCTGCCAATCACAATGCTTTGGATCGCCGAGATGTGTACTCCATCGGAAAGGCTCACCGAATCGCCAATGGCGATTGCCGGAGAGAAATGCTGCGAGCGGTACGAAGTGACAGCCTCCAACCAGAGGTTGCGATTTGCATAGACGTCCCGGCCGAAAGAAATATGGCGCCCGCCAAGCACTCTGCAACCCGGCCCGAGATGCAAGCCGGGAGCCTTAAGCGAATAACCCATCGCGGAGCTGGCGACAGCCCTCCATGCACGACGCGCGATCAGCAGCAACGCTATCCCAAAAGGATTTGCTGCAAATAGCCTTGACACCGCAGGGGTTGAGATCCTCCTCATTCTTTCTAAGCGGCCTCCGGAGCGCGAAGGAATAGTAGTTCATAGAATCCGAGCGCGATTACATCAAACAAGAGAACAAAGCCTCTGGGGTCCAACAGATAATTTGTGCCGAACCAAAACAAGATGCAAAATGCGCACCAAGGATAAAGCACAATTCCAGCGGTCTTTCCCAATTTCAGCGAACGCCACGCCCAGCCTGTAATGAGCCCATACACGAAAAGCAAGAGCGGAGATAGCCACTTAAGGTCGGAAAAGATGTAACCAAAAGCTCCCGACCAAATCAGCTGTGCGTTCAGGCCGGCCGCGCCAACCGCGCCAAATTCCGATTGCCAGACCGTATTAAAGTCGGGCCAGGACAAAAAACGGTTTACGTGGAACAGGCTGTTGAAGCTGTTATTGAACGCCACGAATGCAGAAATGTAGAGTCCCCTTCCGGAGAAAGGATAGTGCAGTCTGCCATCCAAGATTGCGGCCATGCGATTGTAAGCAGCGATGGTGTATCCCAATATGCTGCCGATCAGAGTGTCCAGATCAGCGACTCCTCGAAGCACGGAAAACGAGACAAATAAAGCCACGATCGAGCCAGCCAGAATGGAGGCAGATTTAACTATCGATGCAAGCGTAAGCTTCCCTTTGATAAAGCGCCGCAACAGGAACAGGATCGCCCAATCCTGCGATGATCGGCATCAAGTCTCCGCGAGCCAACTTTAGCGTCGACGAAACCAGCATCGCCAGAGTTGCAACAAAGATGGCCGAATGCACAGCGGACCTTCGCCATCCCTGGATATTAAATTGATCCTTCCGCCATATTGCCCACAACACAATTCCCAAAAGCACGGGGAATGCCTGAACGAGTGTGCCGTCCAGTTCGATACCCCCGACGGACTTAATCTGTTCCCCCTCTGCCGTCGAGAGAAGTTCCAGAAGATAAGTATTGTTGCGAAGCAGAAGAACGATGGAAAGAACCATGAGAGCGGTGCCGGCTACAAGAGGTAGCAGAAAGAACCACATTGGCGAGAAGCGAGTCTTTCTCCTCTCGTACGTAAAGCTATGCAACGGAAATACGAAATCGACAAACATCAATCCCAAAAGGAAGCCGAGGGTGCACATGAGAAAGAAAACGAGAGATGCAGGATCCAGAAACACAAAATCGGGCTCTTGTATGTAGCTGGAATAGAGGGAGGGCGGAAATACGAACGCAAGGAGGAAGAGCAGAAGAGAGATCAGAGTCATCCCGTAAGGAGACACAATATTGCGAATTACCAGCTTATGGAAGCGCATCGCAACATCCTTTCACGTCCGGGTAGACCCTATTCCTTGTAACCAGTTCATGCACCCTGGCAGCCGTGCTGAACCAAGAGAACTGAGCCGCGCGTGCTAGGCCTTTTTCCCGAAGTTGCCGGCGTAATGAGGTGTCACTCACAATTTTCTCAGTTGCCACGGCGATCTGATCCACCGAAGTCGGATCGACGAGCAGGGCAGCACCTCCGGCTACCTCCGGCAAGGCGGTAGTGTTTGAGGTCAGAACCGGGGTGCCAGATGCCATTGCTTCCACCAACGGCAGTCCAAAGCCTTCATAAATAGACGGGAATATTAGAGCCTCGGCACCTCGGTAGAGCGAGGGCAATTTCTCTTCTGGAACCACTCCCAAGAATTTCACCCGGGTGGCCACGCCGAGCCGTTCTATGTAGTCGGCGAGATCGGCGATGGGCTTGCCTGTGAACACAAGATGTATCTCATTGGCGAGACGTGCTCTGGCAAAGGCTTGCACCACGCGGAACTCGTTCTTATGGCGCTTACGATTGCTTACGCATAGAAGGTATGGAAACGGAAGTCCATAGGAATCGCCGCCCGGGTGGTAGGCAGGGTCGACTCCACATTGAACGTTGAAAACTTTCTCCGGCGGCACTCCGGACCAGTTCACTATTTGGGAGCGCGTAAATTCCGAGATAGTAAGGATGCTGATGGCGCGATAACATGCTCGCTTCAAAACCGTTGCGTAGTAGAGGCGAATGAGCGGGCTACTATTTTCCGGGCAGTAAATATGACTAAGATCGCATATAGTGAAAATGAATGGCGAGTTACAGAAGAGGGGGGTATTGTAACCCGGCGAAAAGAAGAGGTCACGTGAAGTCAGTTTGCCGAGAGCGCGCGCGAGTCGCCAGGCATCGAGCGGAGCGGCAGGGTGCGAGGACAACGGAACGGGACAATAGTCGAGACCCGCTAGCACCTCCCTGGCGAAACGGCCGATGCCGTGGTTGCCAATCCAGCGTTGATCGGCATAGATCACGGCAAGCTCTCCGTCAGCTCGCGCTTGATTTCGGTTCGCCAGTAGGCGAGTAAGTCTTCGATGGTCCTCTCCAGGGGGATTTGGGGGATCCATCCGGTCAACCTGTGAATTTTTCCGGAATTACCAAGGATCTGCGGAACCTCGTGGGGGCGGACTCGAGCGGGATCAACCTCTATTTTGACAGGCACGTTGCAATTCCTCTGTAGCTCCTTGACGAGGTCCGCCAGAAGCACGGTACGACCCGAGCATACGTTGTAGATTTCTCCGATCGTGCCCTTGTCGAGCAGTTGACAGTAGGCGACGACCACGTCGCGGACATCGGTGAAGTCACGCGTCACATTGATGTTTCCAACCTTTAACGTTGCCGGGCGCAGGCCCGCTTCCATTTCAGCCAGTTGCTTCGCAAAAGAAGGCAACACAAAACTGGGGAGTTGCCCGGGGCCGGTGTGATTGAAGGCTCGAGCCGTAATGATTCCCCCGCTCATAGATTTTTGAAACTGCACGGCCAAGCAACTCGGCCATCGCCTTAGTAGCCGCGTAAGGATTGGCAGGATCCAACGGACTCGTCTCGGCCAGGGCGACGTCGGAGGGCGCATACACCTGCGACGTGCTAATGTTCAGAATTCTCGGAGGAGACGGCAAGCGCCATCGCAGCTTCAAAAACGTTGTATGAGCCCACCACATTGACGTCAAACGTAAGCTCTCGGGTTGTTCCAGGAGGCGGGGACCGAGGAAACGCCAGCGAGGTGGAAGATCTGGTTGGGAGATGCGGCGCGAACAATCGCTCGGATATCATCCGAGTTACAAATGTCCGCCTTGCAATAATCCACTCCTGGCTCGTCGAATTGCGAGGCCTGGCCGAAGAAACGACGGTGAGTTTTGCATTCGAAGGATTTCAGAAAGCGCACAAGGTGGGAGCCGACAAAGCCCGTTCCGCCGGTGATGAGGATGCGACGCACTTCGTAGTTTTCCAGACCGATCGAGTGGCTCGGGCAACTCAGCGTGCGAAAGATACCGCTCCGGAAATATCTTTGGACACCAGTTGAAGATCGCTGTCGACCATCATCTCTACGAGTTTCTCGAAGGTCACTTCTGGATGCCACGCCAGCACACGGCGAGCCTTTGCGCAATCGCCACGGAGGTGCTGCACGTCGGCGGGCCTAAGCAGCTCCGAATCGATTTCGACGTGGTTTCGATAGTCCAATCCGGCGCGGGAAAATGCAACCTCTAACAGACGTTTTACGCTGTGCGTCTGCCCGGTGGCGATGACATAGTCGTCAGGCTTTTCCTGCTGGAGCATCAGCCACATCGCCCGAACGTAGTCGCCCGCGAAGCCCCAGTCCCGTTCGGCTTCAAGATTCCCCATCTTGAGCTTGTCTTGGAGGCCCAGCTTGATTCTGCGCCACGTTGTAGGTGACACGGCGGCTGACGAACTCAATTCCACGGCGCGGCGATTCGTGATTGAACAAGATACCCGAACAGGCATAGAGGCCGTAGCTTTCCCGTGCATTGACTGTGATCCAGTGACCGTATAACTTGGCGACACCGTAAGGACTGCGCGGATAGAAGCGAGTCGATTCCGTCTGCGGCGACTCATGCACCATCCCGAACATTTCGCTGGAGGAGGCCTGATAGAAGCGGAGCTGCAGGATTGACGACCCGGATAGCCTCCAGCATGCGCGTAACCCCGAGCGCGGTGAACTCTCCAGTCAGCACGGGCTGGCTCCAGGATGTTGGGACGAACGACTGAGCGGCGAGGTTGTAAACCTCGTCAGGTTCGGTTTTCTGCAAGTGCAGTGATCAGCGAACTTTGGTCAAGAAGATCGCCTGGCACAAGTTCGACTTCGTCCTGAAGGTGCTTGATGCGTTCGAAGTTGATCGTGCTGCTGCGGCGGATCAAGCCGAAAACGCGATAGTTCATTTTCAGCAAGAAACTCCGCCAAGATAGGAACCATCCTGACCTGTGATTCCTGTAATTAGAGCTCTTGCGTGGCATTGTACTGTGAATTGTGAATCAAAATCTTAGCACACTATCGACGCTAACCGTCGTGCCTCGTGGAAAGGCCTGGCAGCAGCGGAATGCGATCCATCGCTAGTCGGCGTAAATCATGGGAGCGATTACCGCGAGGGCTGCGGCCAGTGATAGCCAGCTGCGAGGAGATCTGCGTCCACTCGCTGCAGGCCGCGGATCGCAGGCTCCGGTCGGGAGCTTGTAGGGCACAACGATCTGATCGCCTGGGTACAAGCGGATGCGGTCGAACTTTGATCCCAGTGAAAGGTCCGTTCACGTTGTTGGCGGCGACCACTACTCCGTTAGCGCGCAGCACAAAAGCGTGGTGCATGTCGGACTGCGGTTTACCCTTGCCGGCGATCTCAAGATACGCTCCGGCCGTATTGCGGAGTGGTGAAAATGAACGATCCGGGATTGTATACGTCTCCCACCACTGAGACGGTGGACGGAGTATGAGGAATGGTGAGCCGGTCGCTGTCCTCCATGACCATGTCTGGGAAATCGGTTGAGATCCTTATCCTTCGGTCTGACGGGGAGTGCGACGCGTCCGCTGGCGCGAGTATTGCGGAGTTGGGTGATGATCGCTTCCTGTGCCGCTCAGTATCTGATTGCAAATCTCCCGGGTTCGCGGATGCTGCTGCCACTGACACGGCCGATTGTCGGATTTGCACTTCCATGGTGCTGGCCAGTTCATCAAGACTCTTTTGCTGGTCGACCCTGGCTGATTCGCGGGTCAATAGCGAACCGTAGACGTAGGCGTCTGGGAGTCAGACCGCCGGCGCGTTGCAAAACCGAGCGCAGCGTTTCATTGGTTTCAAGTTTATAAACGCCGGGGCGCCGTCACTTCGCCTTCGACGATCACGTACTGAGATCGCTCGGTCTGCGGGACAGCTGATGTCGCGCTGAGAAAAGATCGTAACGATATCGCCCGGCTGCAATTCCAGATTGCTGGCTTCGTCACCTTCCAGGATCGCCTTGCGCGGGTTCATCCAAAGCAGCTTCGAGGAGAGATCGATTGGGATTCACGCGCTGGATAATGGCGTAATCCCAGTTGATCTCTGGAGCATAGCGGCGCACATCCTCGGCAATATCCCGGACCGTGTTCGGATTCGGGTTGTTCGGATTGCTGCTCGACGCCCTGAGAGGGCTGTTGATTTCCCGAAGGGGGATCGCCGGTTTTCGAAGAATCGGTAGTCGGTGGATTTTGCTGCGTTCTGCGCGTAGATCGCATCCGCCAGATTTGAAGAACCCGCTGCATCGGGTAAAACTTCCGGCGTGTTGGGATTCTGGGTCGATTCCGGAGCACCAGGGATTGCAGTTGCCGTTGGGCGCGATGCCATTCGCCGGTTGCTGATTCGGGGTGGAGCGGTTGCTCGATGGCAGACGCTGGACACCGGATATTCGGTGGCGCGACCGTTGACGATAGCGGCGCGATTGCGCCAGTAGCGACGAGTCAGCAAGGCCTGTGCGTTAGGAATCAAGATCGCTGATCCGCATGCCCGGCTTCCAGGGATAGCGTCCTGGGTTGGCAACATTGCCGCGCAAGGTCACGGTATCTTCGAAACGTGGAACGATCGAAAAAACCCGGACGATGTCACCATCCTGGAGCGGGAGAGCGCGGGACTGGGCGTCGTAGGGGAACTCCAGCGTCTTACGGGCCTGATGATCGACGAAGCGATCGATCGTGATCTTATTCGTGTCGGCTACGGTGCTCAGGTCCCCGGCAATCTCAATCAAATCGTTCAAGGTGGAATTGTCCTTCATCTCGTAGATGGCTGGCGAGTTCACGGAGCCTGAGATGGCGATCAGAGGGCCAACGTGCGGAATGTAGAGGACATCGCCGGGCTGCAGGCGGACATCCTTGGACTTGTCGCCCTCGATGAGCAGGTCATAGAAATCGAAATCAGTGATTGTAGCGCCATCGCGCCGGACCTGGATGTGCCGCAACGACCCCTGCGGGGCAGGGCCACCCGAGGCAAAGATCGCATTGACCAGCGTGCTGAGCGAACTGATGGTGTAAGTCCCAGGATAGCGGGCATAGCCCACAACTACGACCTGGATGGAGCGAAGCCTGCCGATATTTGCGGTGAGGTTGAAGTTCTTGAATACTTTCCCAGCCTCTTGCTTAAGATGTTGCTCCAGATCTCCGTAATGGACTCCGGCAACGGATATCTGTCCGACCTGCGGGATGTAAACTTGGCCAGACCGATCCACGACGACCCGCAAGTTAGCCTGGACCTGCCCCCAAACCTTAATCTGCAATTCGTCGCCGGGACCGATGATGTAGTCGCTGGGAACCTGCATCCAGTCCACCGGAGAAAAGGTACTCGGGGCCTGGACGAATAACGACTGGCCGAACAGTGGCAATGGGCGGCCAACGGTGTCGGCTACCATCTGCTCAAACTCGGTTTCCGGCCGGATAGGAGCCTGCGGCCGCCAGATTTGCGAGGGATTGAGCGGAGGCCTGGTGGGAGTGTATTGATCTGGACTGAAACCGTAAGGCTGAGTCAACACCGGCGTACTCATTGGGAGGGACGAACCGCCGGTTCCTTGAGTGGCACTGGATCTTTGCTGCTGTGTAGAGCTGCATAGGGGAGTGTTGGCGATCGTGGGATCGGAACAATCCACGGATGTTCCCTGAGACGATGTGCCCTGAGATAAGGGATCACTCAGGGACTGCGAAAAACATGTTCCAACCCAAAGGACGAAGACTAAGCCAAACAGCAGCGACTTTTGCATGGTGGATTCAGAAATCCTGTAGACTCCAAGAGTGTGGTGTTTCATTCTACCAAGTGCCCGATACTAGAGGAATGGCTAGCTGGACGCGAGAGCCGAATGGCTGATCAACGATAGGATTATCTAGTTGTAGTTCAGTGCATTAGGCTTCAGATCGCTACAAGGAAGACAACAGCGGTGGAGTCCCCGACAAAGGCGTCTGGTCAATTCCTCCACGGGCGGGATCGAGAGAGTCGGGCTACATTCCAATCCAACCCGTTGTAGCATTTTACCTCTAACGCAGCCGTTATTCCCTTCCCTCTGGCAAAGCTTGCCCGTCCGTTTTCTTCGTCGACCGTCTAGCGGCGCAGAAGTGACTGAAGGGAAAGAAAAAGTATGGCGCGCCCGGAGAGATTCGAACTCCCGACCTATTGCTACGGAGGAACCACAACTTGCATGCAGCGCGACGAATTGCGACCAAGTGCTACGAATTCCTTCTCCGGCAAGGTTTTCTGAGATGTTCTGACAATCGGTAGCAGTTGATAAGGTGTGGCTAGTTCGGATCACCTACAACCATCCAATCGAATACATCTGAAGACCCGGCACACGATACCGTGAAGGCGTCTGTACTTTTCTCGGTCAAGCTTACGCCGCCCTTTGTAGTCTCATCGAATACAAGAATGTTGGGCTGTACGCTGTAAGCCACTGGCAGCGTGATAGTCTTCTTACCCTTAACACAGGCAGAATGGTCTGAATATTTGGCCGCCGCCGATTGATTCAGCAGGGCTGACGCAACACCTCCAGCCACGATATTTCCTAATTGGTCTCTTCCTTGAACTACACCGCTGCCTCGATTGGTCCAAAATGGATATTTAATCCAACCACCGACGCTGGGCACATCAAACATAACGGCGCCAGTTCCGCTAACCGCAAAAAGCAACATCGCTGTAGAGCTGGCATTTGACGGCCACACAGATGAAACATTCAAGGCACCCCCTGTAACCCGCCAAAATGCTGTCGGAGGCGTTCCGTTTGTTTCATCCTGCAAGAATGTGCCACCGTCAATTCGAACATTTCCGCTGCTCAGAACGCCGTAGTATGCGGTTGCCCCGGGCGCGGTTGAAAGCTCGGGGTCTTCCTGGTTCACGCCGACAAGCACCGTGCTTCCAGTTCCGGCATCTTGCACGAATTGACAATTGTCGAAGCTTCCACCAATGAAGGTCAAAAGATCGCCTTCGCTGTTATGCACGCAGGTGGTTTTGTATCCGGTGGATACGGAATACTCGAAATCGGAATTGATAAACTGAATCGATTCACCAGTGTTCGCGACAGATGGAATGTATAGGTTTGAGGTGCCGGGAAAATCGAAGTTGCAGCGAACACAAGTGGTGTCCCAGGTGTTGGCGGCATACTGCATATTGATATCGAATCCCGCGACGGTTATGCCCTGACCAAACCAGCCATAAGCACCATTCTCTCCACCTAGCAACAATCCGATTGTCGATCCAGCCAAAACGCTGTTTGTGAAGTGAATATCACGTAACCCAAATCCCGGCAGTATTCCACCTCCAGGCGAGAATGAGCCGCAGTTGAATGTAATGGCCGTGGCGTTCGTTCCACCGACCCAGTTCAGGGTTGTGGCATTTCTTCCCGCGCCCACAAGAAGAGGGCAAACGCCTGGGTTTGAAAAGTTAAGCGGCGTAGACCAAGGGAATGTCCCTGCAGCGACGTAAATCGAACCACCGTTGGGCCCGAGTTGCGCATATGCTGCATTGATCCATGCGCCAATATCAGCGCCATAGCACCAACTTGGCGCATACGAAGTTCCGCAACTTGCTGGGTATAACACACCGTGTAGCGTTGCTGATCCTGTCAAATAAGAATCAAGCCTTAAAAAATTCTTATTGAGCAGGACATTCCAATCAGGTGAATCGGAACCCGGGATATTCAGAGCGAGGTTCGGTGTCGTAGTCTGCGATGAAGCGAGAACGGGAGAAAACAGTATCACCAATCCTAAAATATGCCTCATGGGAGCAGAAACAAACGACACGATCGTGACGCAGAAGAGTTGTCGCAGCAGCTTCATTTGTCTTCTTCTCCCTAAACAGGCCAAATGATTTAGTCCTTGAATTGGCCTACGATGAAGGGAATGATAGCAATAAGTCTTTGCCCCTTCTACTTGCAGACAAATCCAAAGCCACAGGCTTTCGTCGATGCAGTGCTGGGCAACGCGGGTGGCGTGGCTTTTTTATCAGTCCCGAAAATACCGCCGAGGTCTGGAAGGTGTCTAAGACCTTAATTGAAATTGAAGCCAACTCGAGGAATTCGACACAGTCGGGAGACCAGAACTCGTTAAAGGAAAACATAATGGCGGTCCTTTAGAGCGTCAAAGCTTCCGTGAAGATTTCTGGTGTCCCGAAATAAAAACTCAGGGTTGGCACTCAGACATAGGCGTCGCGCCTCGGGGAATGCATCGGTCCATGGCAACCGACACACAGCGTAATCAGGTTTTCCTCGGAATCGTGGCCGGAGTGACTGCGAAACTGTTGATGGTGCCGCCCAGAGTCGAACTCTACCGCAGGATTGAACTCGCCAGCCGTCCATGGGCAGCAGTCGAAGACTGTCTTACCGGACGACTACAGTAAATGTCGTGCTGTGGTTCAGGTTGCCGGAAGTCGCCGTGATCGTCGCTGTATATGTTCCGCTTGGCGTTCCGGACGTTGTGTGGGTAGACGACGAGTTACCCCCTCCGCACCCCAGTGCGAAGACTACGCCCATCACCATTACTGAGGCGGCGAGCGAGGTTAGGCGCTCGCGGCTTCGCACCCACAGGAATGCCGACCCTAAGAACATCAGTGTCCAGGCCAGCGGCATTCGAGCCGCCGGGAAAGTAATCTGAGGAGCGGCGACCGCAGCAGCCGGCGCAGTCGTTGCGATCTCTACCGTCACTGTCTGCGTCCCGCCGCCGCTAAGCCCCAGCGACTCGCTCGATAGGCCGCAGGTTGGGCCTGGGGTGACCGCCGGCGTAACGGCGCAGGTCAGGCTCACTGTTCCGGCGAACGAGTCCATAGGCGAAAAGACTAGACCAAAGTCCGCTGTTTGTCCGGCGCTAATGATTTGGGAAGTCGGAGAGCCGGAAGCGGTGCCCATGGAAAAATCTGGGCCTGTCTGAACGTCGAGCGATAGCGGCACGGTATTCATTATCGATCCTGCGCTTCCTTGGACTTCTACGGGATAGGTACCAGCGGCCATGCTCGCACTCGTCGTTATCGTTAGAGCAGACGTTCCCGAACTATTGGCAATTGAAGGGGGGCTAAAGGCGCAATTGGCCCCGCTCGGCAGCCCCACGCAGGAAAGACTCACGGTGCCGGTGAATCCGAACGCAGGCGTGAGGCTCACGGTCGACGCCGCCGAAGAACCTGCAGCGATGGTCCCAGGTGACAAAGCTGTGGCTGACAGTCCGAATCCGGGTGGGGTTGTATTCAGCACCACCGCGACTCCGTTTGTGGGCGTGAGAAGGATGTCGGGACGGCCGTCGCCGTTCATATCGGCAATATAATGCGGTGGCTGAATGTCGCCCGGCCACAGAATTGGGATAAGTGTGCCGAAAGTTCCATCGCCATTTCCCAACTCCACTCCACTTGTTAGAATGCGAGCATTCGTCTGCGTCTCAACATAGGCGACAAGGTCCAATTTGCCATCACCATTCAGGTCAGCCACCGCGACGATTGTGTTGGACATCGTTGCCAGCAGGGTAAATGTCCCGTCGCCGTTTCCCAGGGCAACTTGGTTGCTGGAGATCAAGTCAGGTTTCCCGTCATCGTTGAGATCGCCGGTAAACAGCGGAGCAAAGTTGTCTAGACTAGTGGGAAATACTGCGGGCTGAAAGGTCCCATCGCCGATTCCAAACAGAATTGCGGTTGGGGGACCTCCGGTCGCAAGGTCCAGTTTACCGTCGCCATTGAAATCCGCTGCGACCAGGGCACTTCCTCCACCATCGAAATACAGAACCGGCGCCGCAAATGTACCATCGCCGTTTCCGAGCAAGATGGCAACCGACTGGCCGTCTAAGACGGCTAAATCGGGCTTTCCGTCATGGTTGAAGTCGGCGACGAGAGCTGTGCCACCACCGAGTACGTTCTGCGGATAAAAGACGGGCGTCTCAAAGCTGCCGTTGCCCTCGCCCAGCAAGACGCTATAACCCCAGTCTTGCGTTATTGGGTCATTGCCGATCACCACGAGATCGAGAATGCCGTCGCCGTTGAAGTCCGCAGTCACGATTGAGAAGCCCGAGTCTTGAAGGATGTAGGTGTTAATCAAGGAGAGCTTGCCTGTCCCGTTGTTGCGAAGAATGAAAACGTAGTTGGAGTCAGTGCCGTTTACGTCCTGAGTCGATGCCACTGCCACGTCAGGAGTGCCATCCTTGTCGAAATCGCCAATTGCAAGCGCGTTAATCGGCGTGGGTGTCGGTATCAGTCCAAGCGGAACCCCTTGGAAAGTACCGTTGCCATTCCCGAGTTGCACAGAATCCCCCGAGGCAATGTCCGATTTTCCGTCAAGGTTAAAGTCCGCAATCGCAATTCCGGTAACCGGAGCGGATGCGTCTATAAAGGGCATGTTCAGAACGTAATTGCTGGTATTGGAAAAAGTTCCGTCTCCATTTCCGAGGTATATCTCAGCAAACGACAAGTTGTTCTGTAACACCAGATCCAGCTTCCCGTCGCCGTTCACGTCAGCGGCGGCCAGTGGGCCGGAGGCGAGGAAGGCAACCGCGGGAGCCTCGAAAGTACCGTCCCCATTTCCCAGGGAAAGATAGGTTGTAGGTGGAATTGTGCAGCTTCCATTGCAGTATTCGGGGATGCTGATCGCGAGGTCGAGTTTCCCGTCGCCATTAAAGTCTCCAGCGATGGCGTACTGCGGATAGTAAACTCCAGCAGAGGTTTTTGGCACCGTCCGAAAAGTCCCATCCCCGTTCCCCAGCAAAACGATTTGCTGCCCGGCGACATTGTTTCCCGCGATGCTCACGGCAACGTCGATCTTGCCGTCGCCGTTAAAGTCCCCCAAAGAGAGGACAGTCGCTCCGACCGAGGCCGCCCCCAAGTTGTACGACACTCCCGAGGCGAACGTGCCGTCGCCTTTGCTGATGTAAACGAATAATGAACTCCCAAATACTCCGACGACATCGGCTTTGCCGTCTCCGTTCAGGTCGGTGGCGGCAACAGCTACTAAACCGGCAGCGCTCGCAGTACTGATCGGCGACTGGAAAGTGCCGTCGCCATTTCCCAACAACACCAGCAGCGTGCCCAATCCCTGCTCTAACGCATCGGGCTTGCCGTCACCGTTGAAATCGGCCACGGCCAGCACCAGCCCAGACGATACCGAAACCGGTGTGCCCAGCCTGAAGGTCCCGTCGCCGTTCCCCAAATTCAAGGTGCCATCCGAGGTCAGGATGTCGGGCTTACCGTCCCCGTTGAAGTCGGCCACAAACACGTTGCCGGAGCCAGCGTACGGTGGGGGCTGAAAGAACGAGACTTGAGCTTGTAGTGGAAAGGAGAGGATTACAAGGTTCACCAAGGCGACGGCGAGCATCAGCGCTTCGCGTTTCATGGCGGGACCTCATGCGGAACGTAGAGCATCCCGCAGCCGCGGTTTGATGGGGAAGGAGAACCGTAGTCAGACAGATGTTTATAACATAACTCGCTGCACTTTAGCGGAGACATTCCCAGGAATGTGCGCCGGATCACTTATTTGCAGTCGCGAGAGTAGTTAACGCAAAACTTCCTCGATAAGCTGCTCAACCTTCGTGACCATCTGCGG
>CAVVQB010000007.1:0-1272827 GCA_963750245.1 uncultured Acidobacteriaceae bacterium | reverse complement strand
ACGATTGGACGTGAATCAAGCGGTTGGGATGAATCCACTTCACGGCTCCCGGCCCTGGCCGCCGCCGGACTGCTCACCGGCGTTGCCCGCCGTCGAGTTGTTTCGTAAACGGAAAGCCTGAAACTGCGCCGCACACGCTCCAAGATTACCTCGAAGATTGTCGGCATGCATCCGTGGTAGACAACCGTCGGAGATGGCAAGAGTTACAAAATGACTATGCCGACGGTGTGAACATCGTGCTCAAGCCAAAACGAGGATTGAGTGGGCAGTCTGCCCTTCTCATAGGGTGCCTGACAATCTAATATATGCAACCAGAGACTAACAATGACTGGGACTCGCAAGCGCGACGACTTCGCCTATAGGACCAGACTGGCCCTTGCGCATCGCGTCGGGATGCATTGCTCTAACCCGAACTGTGCGAAGTTGACTGCCGGTCCTCAGACAGATCCGCAAAAAGCTCTGAACGTCGGCGTGGCCGCTCATATTGCAGCTGCTTCAGACGGTGGAGCACGCTACGACAACACAATGACAACGCACCAGCGCACATCAATCGAGAATGGGATCTGGCTGTGTCAGACATGTGCAAAGTTGGTCGACAATGATGCGGAACGATACACTGTCGATCTACTTCGTAAGTGGAAGGTCCTTGCCGAAGAATCTGCTCGTCTTCGAGTTGAGGGCGCGGGAGCCAGGACCAGAAATCGGAAAAGGTACTACATAGTCACCCTGACAGACGAACAGCGTCTTGAAGACATCGACTGCCCCACATGCGGCGAGACCGTGAAGTTGGACCTCAGTACGCTGCCCGGCGCATCTGGCAGTCCATTGTGTCCCAAGTGCGGATATTTCCACGCAAGTCGCGATCCAAACGGGGAAATCCTAACTCGAAAATGGGGAGGTAGCCTCCACAAGGACTATATTACTTGCCCGAACTGCTCGAATCGCCTCCGGGTACGCACCGACAAGAAGATAATCTCCAAACCTTGCCTGGATTGCGGATCGATAATCCAGGTGAATAAGGGAAAGGTTGCGTCTGTCGCTCCAATGAAGGCAATCGACGCCGCGTCCTTCTCTAAGGAAGGTTGGAAACAGTTGCTGCTATGCCCAAAATGTGGAGTGCGAGGGATTACACTTGGCGCGAGCAAACACGACATGCTTTTCGCACAGTGTCCAAAATGCAGGTATTATCTCAAGTTCCCGAAGCCGCTAGATCTTTCAGAATCAGGGGAAACGACAAGTTCTGACCTTACGTAGTGCGAACCACTGGGTTTACGAATTTCCCCGAATTTCCTCCTAGTCTTCGCAGCCACTTGAACAGTCAGCCTTGGCCGTAACCGGCCACAGTTCCGGATCCAAGGAGCCAATAAGGGCCGTGGCGCGCTCCCGAGTGTAGGCATAAGCCCAAGGTGCAGCATCTTCGAAAGGCTCGTGTTCAACAAATCGGCCAAGGTAGTCCATGCAAAATCCACGGTAGTCTTTCGTGAAAAGAAGGAAAGTGTGCCAGATGGCATCGATCGGTTGAGATGTGACCTTTCGACCGGGTACGATCGCTGCTATTGCCAGAAATTGCTTGAGCCCTTCAAATCGCCGGGCGGCAACTTCTTGTGAAACGCCGTTATCATGGGCGTGTCTTTCAACAACTCGTGGGTGGGTGTAGTTCAATATTTGATTGAGCGCCACTGGTGTTTGCCGACTTTCGATAGGTTGCATTTTGCAGATCTCCTTTCATGACGATATCGCGATAGAGGCTTGGATGGTAACATCTCGGAAGCTAAGATGGAAGCCAGCACATCGGATTTGCGCGCGGGTCACGAGCAGGCGCTAACTCATGTGCTTGCGGTCCTAGCTAAGACCGAAGTTAGTTCGGATCCTTGCGTGCACGGGGTAATTCAAGAACTGTTTCCTCGAACGTATTACGAGAGACTCATCGAGGCCCTGCCAACTCCTGAAATGTACAATGCAATCCCATCAGCCGAAAAATATGAAGCCACATGTCGGTCAGTGTTGATGGCGAAAGGGGAGAGACATCATCTTTGGCTGGCGCATCTGTTTGAAAAACCCAATAGCTGGCCGCTGACTAGCAGTGAGGAGCACAAGATATTCTGGTACGAATTCGCGGGACACTTTGCTTCGCGCTCGTTCATTGAGGCATTGACAGGACGTTTCTTGGGCACGGCTTTTTCTTCGCGAGTTGACTTATCTATTCGATTCGTCCGTGAAACGTGTGGCGTTTATATTCTGCCCCATCTTGATATGCCCCATAAGCTCATGTCCATGATTTGCTACCTAGGACCAAAGGGAATAGGCAACACGTTGAAGGGCACCTCTATGTATGAGCTCGGCGTGACAGGGATACCGATAGTTAGAAAGAGCATACCCTTCGTCCCGAATTCTGCGCTAGTTTTACCCCGAACGAAACAGTCACTCCACGGTGTTGAGCCTCATATCGCGCAACCCAATAGACTGACCCTTCATTTTTACCTTCAGGAAGCTGGTACGGATGCGAGGGGGATCGTTCGCGTGACCAAAGCACCTTGAGAAGTAGAGCGAGACCTAGGGAGTTGGCGATTTCCGAAGACCCTGGCGCCGCCGAGCCACCTCCCGCCAAATCTTCATGGCTGAGAACCGCTTGCTACTGTGCTGGCTGGTTGCTCGTGGACGGTTGGGTTAGCTCTTGCTGCAACTGCAATAGTTGGCGCAGTTGCTCAACATTGGCGGAGTTGGATGTAAGGACGCCCCGCCCACTTGGTTGCCGGGAAGTCTGATTGGTCTTGGGTGTCTGCTCGAGGACCACATAGATCGGAGTATCCGCTGAAATGGTAACGACGATGTGCTGGGTGATCGCTAGTCGGGAAACCTCTTCATCTCCCGCCTCGCCGACATTGTTGCTGACACGCTCCCGCATTAGGTCCGACTCGCTTAGTGGCTGGTTCAGACTGCCTTGCCCCACCAACATCGCCCCGACTTGCCCGATTCCTGACAGCGACCTGACCAGGACGTTCTTTCCCGTGTTCTTCCCCTCAACTTTTCCTTTTAGAGGCCGCAAATCTAAATCCGTGGCGGTGGCCTCGATGGGAACGACCGCACCATCCGGCATCAGCAGAGAATCGAACTGGATGTCAACGTAACCTGAACGATCTCCGTTCCGGATGTGGCCAACCGCTTTCGCGCCCGCAGGGACAACAATCTCTCCATCCCGCTCATAGTTGTACTCGATCACAGCCAGGACGGGTGTTCTCACCGCGGTACTAGCCGCTGATTCCAGACGCGCACGCAATCGCGTACCCGTCGCCAGACCCAATCCCAGTTCCGGCCCTGAATTGTTGATATCTCGGGCCTGAGTGCTGGCTGAGTTGGCAGAGATGTTTCGCACGTAGATCAACGAAGCTTTCTCCATGGCCTCGCGCTCTGCTTTACCCAAGTCTGGAGCCTCGGCACCGCCCGTACCCGAGCCTGCCTGATAGGGTGGTGCTTGCCATGCCTGCTGTTCTCCGAAAGGTGGTATCGATCCCAAAGTTCCCGCCGCGCCCGCCCCCGGCGCCCTCGCCGCCGACTTGGTTGCAGTTCGCTGTAGATCTCGTTCGTTGAGGAAGCCTTCATGAGATTCCTTCGTGACGGGCCGGCCAGAATCCGTGACGGGAAATAGGCTCTTGTCGTTGCTTGCGTTGCCATTCTCCAAAGCCAAGTCATCAGCAGCAGTGGTACCGCGACTCTTAACTTTCTGCGGCACGCCTCGATGGGGCATAGATGTGGCAACGAAGATCAGCAGGGCGATGACGATCGCTCCGGCGCCAATGAGTACGAACCGGTTCTGTTGGATCTGCTGCTTGGCTCTCTGCTTTGCTCTTGTCGCGAACTCCGGCACTGGGACAGACCCAGTCGTAGGGAGTAGCACATCGTTGAGGGCTTCATCTCCTGCTGGTTCCTGAATCGCTCCGGAGTTGCCGTTGTCGCTGTGTCCATTGGGACGAGTCACTTTGCACCTCCCGAGACCGGAGCCACAAACGCAATCCGTGCCAGCACAGGATGATCGACTTCTTCTGCCTGCGCCACTGCAAGCAGGAGCCTTTCGCTGGACTCCTTGAAAGTGGGGCGATCGAATACGACGATGCCATCGGCTCTAGCTCCAGGCGCGAGCCTGCGCGAGGTGATCCAATAATCTTTGATTGCCACAGGCTCAGCCTTAATCGCTTTTCGATGCTTGCCTTTTGATGTCCCGGCAAGCTGTATTTGCGGCGGTAGTACTTCAATTGTCCGTGCAGAAGAGTTCAGAACGGCAAACGGCACGGCCATCTGTTGCTCCTTCTCTAGTGCCTGCCCCACCGCGACCTGCAGTTGCTTTCCTTCCCAGTGTGGATTCTCAATCCGTTCCGCCCTGACCAAATCCTGTTTCGGGCTGCCGATCTTCTCTTGGGGAGCACTGGCTGGATGACTCTCTGTCGCAACGTTCCCTGTCTCCGCTACCACAAAGGTGGGATGAGTCGATGCAATTAGGAAGCTGCGGGGGCGCTCACAGTAGAGAACGTAGTCCACGGGTTCGCTGCGGTCTGCCTTGCCTTGGCTCACCAGGCTCAGTGAGATTTCATGGCCCCCTCTGGTCGTGATCAGGGCATTGGTTTCCGCAGGTTTCGCGCTGGTTGCTTTGAAAAACACCAACTGCGGCTCAGCATCGGAGTGTTCAGCCTTAAAAGATCCCGGATCCCCCAGCACGACCGAACTGACTTCCTCGAGCACTCGCACCGAACTGACATATCCGGGCCGGAGATGTAAGACCACAACCTGTTCCGGGTCAACATACAAGTTCACGATTCGCGCCTGCGGAAGCTCAGTTTGCGCAACAGTTATGCGTGGCAGCAGGAGCCCTATCGTTATCAGATGCACCAAACTCAAACAATTTTTCATCTCACATCTCTTTCCGAACTCGTGTTCGTAGTTCTTGGATTGATGCTTGTTTCGCGAAGGTAAGCTGTTCTGATTCTTGCTACATAGGTGACTACATCGGGATTGCGATAGGCGAGGGTTCGTCTGCCGATTACGTCTTCGCCGGCATAATAAGCTGCCACAACAAGCCTCAGATCGTCGTGAAACAGTCGCATCAGCCACGCGAGGTAGCGCACTCCTCCGGAGATGTTCTGTTCGAGATTGCAACGATCTCTTACTCCTAGCCGCCTAGCAGTCACAGCCATCAACTGCATCAGCCCCACCGCGCCTTTAGGTGAGACCACGCATGGTTGCCAGTTCGACTCGCGTTCGACAATTGCACGCACCAACGCGACCGGTACCCTGTAGTGGTACGCGTAGGATGCGACGTAGTGCTCAGCTTCAACTCGAGCCTGCGACTTCGGCGATTGAGCCCCGCAAATTGAAAATGCCGAAAGCACTTGCGCGAAGATGAGTGCAGCCCTCATGCCGCTATCCCTCGAAGAGCCTCGGCGCTGTACTGCTGCGCGTCAAAGATCAAGCTAGCAAAACCATCCCGCAGGAGCAGTTTGCGACGATCCGCCTCGGTTTTAGCCAGCAAAGGCAGGAGAATGTCTCTCATCTCCGGCGTAATTTGTTCACTTCCCAGAACTTTGAGTGCCTGCGCGAGGTCGAGAATCTCTGAGACCGAGGGCGGTTTCTCCATGCTCCAGCCACGCAAAGCCTTGGCGAGTCCCGCCATGCCGGCGTGGAATTCGTGGCTTGAATCGGGCGTTCTCAGTGCCACAATCTCTGCTTCTCGCTCCGCGGTGGGGTGTTCAACACGGAGATAGAAGCTGCGCCGACGCAGGGGATCGCCGATGCGCCTCTCTTCGTTCGATGTCAACACGACGAAGGGAATGCTTCCGGATTTGATCGTGCCCAGCTTCGGAATGCTCAACTGCCACACGCTCAGTAATTCGAGCAACAGCGCCTCAAACGCGTGGTCTACCTTGTCCAGTTCGTCGATCAACAGAACACAAGGCTTTTCGCACTGCAACGCGCGCAGAAGCGGCCCGGCGCTGAAAAACTGTAAGCTGTGCAACTCGGTACGCAGGGATTCCCAATCTACACTGGCGGACTTAGCTTTGAGTTCGACGCACAGCCTTTGAAGAGGCTCATCGAACTTGCCGATAGCCTTCTCTTCGTTGATGCCTTCGTAACACTGGAGACGTTCCACCTTTGTACTTGCCGCCTCGGCGACCGCATAGGCGAGTTGCGTCTTGCCGCTTCCAGCCGGCCCTTCCAGCAGAACTGGCTTGTGCAGCTTGGCCGCCAGAAAAACTGTGGTTGTCGCTATCCGGTCGGCAATATAGCCGGTTCGACGAAGTGCCTTACCGACTTGTTCGGGCGATGAAAACACGTGTGACTCCTCGGCCCCTGACGGTTCTTCCATCCTGAGCAACAGGAACCTAACTCCGAACCAGATTTCGGTCAAATTGGGTCAGCTTTCGCCACTCTTTGAGGAGAGCTGTCATCGTTCTCGCTGGCTTTGCTCGAAAAATGACGCCGATGTACAACGCATCGAGCAAACTGATTTAGCGCAAAAGTCGGAGGAGGAAAACCATGTCAGCCAGCCAAAACTCCCAGCTTTCCATCGTCCCCGGTAGCCCACCGCTCCAAGGGTCGCGCGAGAACATCGAGCCTCCGATGAGCGTGAAAGATGCCGCGAAATTTCTTGGAGTGAGCCCGCAGACTGTGTATCTTTGGGTGGAACGAAAGCAGATTCCCCATCTCCGCGTCATGGGTCGAAACATCCGGTTTCTCAAATCGGATCTCGAGCCGTTTCGCGCTTCATTTCGACAGGAGATGGTGAATGTCTAAACCACGAAGGCAAGACGGGGTTGTTTATTCTCGCAAAGACGGCAAGATTCTGTGGATCCGCTACAGGAATAAAAGCGGCAAATACTGCCGAGAGTCCGCAGAGACTGAGGACTGGAACGAGGCGAACCGCAAGCTTCGCGAACGTCTGCAGGCGAGGGACGGCAACCTATTAGAGGTAATTCGGAAAGGAGAGAGTCTCGGTTTTGAGGAATGGGTGGATTCTTTTCTCGAGAACTATTCGAGACCACCTTTACGAGCTCAGAAAACCCACGAGGCGAACACGCGCTGTGCAACCCATCTGAAGGCTGCGTTCCCGGGCCGAAAACTGGTGGACATCACAGCCGACGCGATCGAAGACTACCTTCGGCGGCGTCTTCGGCAGCGGGTTCGGGTAAGACTGGCTCAGGGCTACCGGGAAAAGGGAATCCTGAAGTCGAGCACGGTGCATCAGGAGTTTCGGGTGCTCCGTCGCATGTTGAACGTGGCGGTCCGGAAAAAGCTGCTCCCGGCGAATCCATGCGCTGGAGTGGAGTTTCCAGTCGCGGTCAAAGGCTTATTCCGGCCGCACTATGTTACCTGGTCGGAACAACGAACCATCGAAGCCCATGCTCCCGAATACTTGCGCAACATTGTGAAGATTATCACCGAAACAGGGTTGCGCATCTACAAGGAGCTCATGCCGATGAAAAAAGAGCAATTGGATATCACGAACGCAATGGTCTGGATTCCGGATTCGAAGACTCCGAACGGCATCGCCGAAGTCCCGTTGACACCGTTGGCCATCGAAGCGTTCCGTGATCAGATGCGACTGTCACCCTGTAGTCCTTATCTGTTTCCGAGCGATCACAACTCGAGCGGATATCAGAGGACGTTGAAGACTACGTGGGAGGCGACCCTGCGGCGTGCGAAGGTGCAGCATTTTCGCCTTTACGACCTCCGCTCGACCTATGCCACACGGCTCAGCGCCGGAGGGGTAGCGGACGAGTGGGTAACCCAAATGCTTCGCCAGGGAGACGCGCAGGTCTTCAAAAAGTATTCGCAGATGAAACTGCAGATGAAGCGCGAGGCTCTGGAGAAGCTCAACCGCCGTGCGAATGAGATGACTGCTCAACAAGCAGGCGATCAAAAATGCACGGTTCTCGTTCAATGAGTACATAAATGCACGGTAAGTGCACGGTCGAGGCGAAAAATCACGGTTTCGAGGTGGAACCGAGTTGGAAAGTACTTTAGAATCAATTCTGCAAGTCATGTCGGGGCGTAGCGCAGCCTGGTAGCGCACCTGCCTTGGGCGCAGGGGGTCCGCGGTTCAAATCCGCGCGCCCCGACCAATTACCCTTTCGCACCGCCAGAAGACGAGCATCTGGCAACTGGAAAGCCTTGCGGTGCAGTAAAAAGAAACGACTGCCGAACTCCAGGGATACAAGGCCGGTCAGCGAGTTCACCGAGCCCGGTCTTCGCATGGCTATACTGCAGAAACGATGTCGCAGCCTCGTTCGCCCAGATCCGTCATTAACCCGCTGTCGGAAAGATCCATGGGGCGGGAGTTTTCCCAGTCGCAGTGCACGAATTTGTGAACGCGGTCGATAACTTCCTTGTCCCGTACCTCAATGGCGAGTTCGCGCCGGCTGTTGAAGCTACCGGGCGCCAGATTGATGGAACCGACGATGGCGCGTGATCCGTCCGCATACATAAGCTTGGCGTGGAGCTTCAATCCATGTACCTTGTGGACCTTTACACCCACATCATCGAGGATGCGAAGTCCGGCAACGCCTTCGAGTAGCTTCTCTTCC
The DNA here is from genome assembly GCA_963750245.1 of uncultured Acidobacteriaceae bacterium. Taxonomy (GTDB): domain Bacteria; phylum Acidobacteriota; class Terriglobia; order Terriglobales; family Acidobacteriaceae; genus Sulfotelmatobacter. Next base: position 1,264,254 of record CAVVQB010000007.1, on the reverse strand, counting down.
TTCAACGTGTGGGGTGGGCGCGCCATGATATGCACTTTGACCCCACGGCGGCTGGCGCGCACCAGGTGTTCGATGATCAGCGGATCCTGGTAGCGCTCATTCTGTACCCACAGCGAGTGCTTGGCTTCGTCGATAAAATTTCCGATCCTCTGCCGCGCATTTCCGACACACCAGATTCATGTGTGAGTGTTCTCCCGGATTGAAAGAGCGCCTTGCCCAATCGGCCTCGAAACAGTCGATGACCTCCTGCACCTCGTGCGCGTGCGAAGTGACCACGGCATAATCGCGGGTTTCGGTAAGATTCTTTGTCTCCCAGTTGAGCGACATGATCCAGGCAGATTTCTCATCAATGACCATCGATTTTTCATGGGTCACTTCAAAGGCCGGCGTACTATCGATGACTTCGATGCCGGCTTCGCCAAGTTGCTTGTGGATTGTCTGATTCTCCGTCTCGCCGTCGCGCCGTGTAGGGTTCAGCATGACGCGCACCTGTACGCCGCGGTGATGCGCCTTGATCACAGACGCCAGAATGTGGGGATCGGAAAACATGAACATCTTGATCCGCAGGGACGCCAAGGCATGATCGATCGCGTCCAGAATGGGACGAACAGAATCATCAGGAAAAACGATTAGATATCGTGACACTGTCTTTCTCCTTCCAAATTGTTTATGCCAGCGCTGCATGGGGAACGACGTTGAACTGCGTGCCGTCGCTCCCAGTGCCCTTATCGAACTGTGTGCGGTACAACCCCGCGTAAATGCCATTCATGGCGATCAACTGGTCGTGACTGCCATTCTCGGCAACCACGCCTCCGGAGATCACGAGAATCTGGGCGGCATCCCGAATCGTGGCCAGTCGATGCGCTATAGTGATCACCGTGCGCCCCTTCATGAGCCGCTCCAGAGCATCCATGACCAACCTCTCCGACTCGGAGTCAAGAGCAGCGGTGGGCTCATCCAGGAGCAGGATGGGGCTGTTCCGCACCATGACCCGTGCTATGCCGATGCGCTGCCGCTGGCCCCCCGACAAAGTCAGCCCGCGTTCACCAACCACGGTGTCGTACCCGTGCGGCATGCGGGCGATGAACTCATCGGCATTTGCGAGTCGTGCCGCCTCGACGATCTCCGCCCGCGTGGCTGTGGGTCGGCCGAAGGCAATATTCTCGAGGATGGTTCCGCGAAACAAAACGGTGTCCTGCAAGACGTAGCCGATGTGATCCCGGAGGGGGTGAAGTTTGTAGTCGCGCACGTCGTGCCCATCGATGATCACTTTTCCGGAGATGGCATCGTAGAATCGTGGAATCAGGCTGACGACCGTAGACTTCCCGCCGCCGGTCGGCCCCACGATTCCCACCAATTGTCCGGGCTTGATGTGGAAGCTGACTTCTTTCAACACCGGAGGATTGCCGGGATATGCGAAAGCAACCTCTTGGAAAATGATCTCGCCCTTAATGTTGCGCGGCTCAATGGCGTCCTCGCGTTCGGGGATGATTTCGTCGGTCTCAAGTATCGCGCGGATGCGCTCGACTCCGACGGCTGCCTGGGCGATCGCATTCGTGGTGGTCGCCAGGTCCTTCACCGGCTTGAAGAACTTTGTGAGATAGGACAGATAAACGGTCAAGGCGCCGACGGTCATGACTCCCGCAAGAATCAGATAGGCGCCCCGCCACAAGACGATCGCGGTGCAAAGCGCAACCGCGATCGCCACCACCGGCGAGAGCAGGGACTTGACGCGACGCGCCGCTAGCGCAGCATTTACGGTAGCGGAGCTTACATTCGCAAGTTGCTCTTCTTCGATCTTCTGCCCATCGAATGCCTTGATCACCTGCATGGATTCCAGCGCCTGCTGAACCACGGCGACTATGTTCGCTTGCTGGTTACGGACAGAGTGGGTCGCCTTCTTAACTGCCTTCTTGAAACGAGACACGAAGAACAACAGGAATGGCGTCATCGCAAGCGCGATCAAGGTGAAATCCCAATTGAGCCAGAACATAAGGGCAAGCATGCTCACGATTGTCAGCGTGTCTACCAGGATGTCGAGCGTCGATGACGATGCGAACGCCTGGATGGTCTGGATATCGGTCGTGATCGTGCTCAGCAGCGCGCCAATCTGGTGCGTGTTGTAGTACCCCAGCGACAGGCGCTGAAGATGATGGAACGTCCGTACACGCAGATCATGAGCAACGTATTGGCCGGCACTCTCGGTGAAATAATTGTTTATGTAGCCGGCGACCGCGCCGACGCCGGCAATTAGAACTGTGGTAATCGCTGCCAGCACGGCGATATGCATTTTGCTCTCGGTGTTGAGTGCGGGCCCTAGCGCATCACGCAGCCATAGTGGCAGCCGGTGACCGCCGGCAACGTTGTCGATAATGACCTTTAGAGGCCAGGGGGCCGCCAGGCTCATAACAGTCTCCACCACCATAGCGATGAGAATGATGAAGAGCGTCCCGCGATAAGGTCGGACGAGTTGGCGAATCAGGCTCAACATAATAGGGTGCTCACTTGTCGGTTTGCATCATAGCGTTCGTTGCAAGTGGCTCGTCCGCTTTTGCAGACAGCGCTTTCTGGGCAGTCTTCGTTTCTTCCTGTGCCCTGGCGAGGTCACTCAGATGAACGACCGTGGCTGCCGCTGCATATCTTACTTCATGTTTGGGGTCGGAAAGCCTGGGTTCAATTCTCGGCAGGAGCGTGGGGTCTCCACGCTTGGCGAGCGCTTCCAGCGCGGCCATCCGCAATACCCAGTTCGGATTCTCGCTTGCCGTCAGCAGAAGTTCGCCGGTCCGGGCGTCCGGGTCTGTCGCGAGAGCAGAAATTAACGCGACCTTCGCCGCCGCACCGTCCTTTCGATCTTTCATGATCGTTTCCAAGGCTTCCCAACCCATACCGACGAACGGGACGTAGCCAATTCCTTCGTTGAATCCCATCATGGCCACTTGCTTCGGGTCATGGAGCACTTTCATCTCCTGCGCGACCATGCCGGAATCGTTCTTCCGTTCACCGGTGAAAACCGCGTAATAGGCCTCGTAGCACGCCGGGTCGTTCAGCAGGCGCAAGGCGTGCGCAGCGGCCATTACCACGGACAAGTCTTTGTCGTTGAGCGCTTGCTTCAAGCTTGCGTCCGCTCCGGAAGCGTGCATCTGCCCCAGCGCTGTGGCGGCCGCGGCTCGCACTGGGCTGTTGGTATCTTTCAGGGCTTTCTCGGCGAGTTCAGCAGCGTGCGTGTCGTCGGGGATGAGGCCCAAGACCCGTACCGCAGCCAGCCGCTGCCCGGACGCTTTCTGCCCAAGACCTGCTTCGATGACTGTCCATCCTGGGCTCGCAGTTGTCTGCGCGCAACACGGAATGGTCAGAACATTAAGAAGGAGGAGAAGAACCGCACAGATGCCGGCTCGCATCGTCAACATCTTCTTTGAAATGTGGGGCATCACTCTGGACTCCTCTGCACAGCCGTCACGGCTCACGCTTCTCTAATGGCAAGCTACAAGCCAAAGCTAATTAACTGAAAAAAGGAGGCTTAGGCAGTTTGGATCGCATCACCCGCTCGGAAATTCACGAGAGTTCGCGAGCGGCATCGGGGAATGCGGCTTCAGCGCCCAGCGGCGCTTACCAAAACGGCGAGGCTCAGTGCCTGTACTCCCATGCACGCTAACTGTGCCTCGGAAAAGCGCCCGTATCGCGGGCGAGCACTGGTAGTGCGAAAGAAATCCAACACGAAGCGCGCAAACGCGTACAGGGACAGATAAACCCAAAAGAGCGCCCAAGCCGCGCCTGGAGTTTGCCAGAGTACAAGCACCAGTGTTGCAAAGAGTCCGGCCTGGGCAGCCGATTCAACCAGTTGTATTGGGAACACACGAACGCTAGGATTGGGACTGGGAGAAAACCTTCTGCAACCGTGATCGGTCGATTCGAAAATCGACCCAGGATAAAGAACACCGAGCCTGGACGGTTTCCCAAAGCAGCACCCCCCAAGGAAGCATCCAATGCGAGCGAAGCAGCCATAAAGCGGCAGCAGTGTGCCGAGGAACGCGAGTGCAAGTGATAGCGGTTGCCCAAGTATAAGACTCACCGCGAGGAAACACGGGATGATGATCATAAGACAATCTTGAAGAAACGAACGGGCCGCCGTTTTACGGAAGATCGCCTTGATCTCCAGTACGAGTTTGTAAATCAGCAACGCGGCAAGTACTGCGAGTCCGAGGCCTAGCCCGGAGAGATTCTGGAAGCGATGGGAAAAAACCCAAGCATAGATTAGTGTTGCCGCCATAGCGACATCGGACATGATCCAATAGGGCTTATACCGAACGCCGAAAATGGTAACCCGATTGGCGCGGGTCACGATGCTGTCGAGAAATACGGGCCAGCCTTCTGTCGTGCATTCGACGATCTTAGGCTGGATGGGCTCTTGGCGCTCCCCTGTCGGTGGCAGCAATACCTCCAGGGAAGGAACCTTAAGGTCGCCTATTGTCTGAATGGTCGCATGCATCTCGTCACATCGCATTCCGCGCTACGAAGCGCTGTTGTCTCGATCTTGTTTCGGGGTCTCCGACTGCAATGCGAAGTCCAGACGCATTCGATTGAAAACTAAGCGGTCAAGATGACGTGGATACTTTGACGGGCTCGGGAATTAACGAGATGTCGTGAGTTGGGCGGAGATGCACAGCCTTGCCCCGTTCGGTCACTGGCGTGCGAGATTGTTGCGCTGGGAAGGAGTTGATCGAATCAGAATTGCAGATTGGAGAGGCCGTGTTGCCGACCCTCGAGGGGGCGGCAGCCTTCCTTCAGTCAGCTACTCGGTTATCCAAGCGCGCAGAACATCTGTGACTTTGCCGGGCTGCTCGATCGGCGTGAAATGTGCCGCACCATCGATGATTGCCAGCTTCGATTCCGGAATCTCCGCGGCCAGCTGTCGATGAGCTTCCGGCGTGGTCCGGTGATCGTCTCGCCCGCCAATGATTACTGTCGGGCAATCAATCCGGTCCAGATTCGTAAACGGAGCGCGGATCGCGAGCAGCGCCCGCATTTGTCGCAGACCGGCCTTCTCGCCTACCGCATGGGCCATCGCCAGAAAGACGTCGTTAAGCACCGCATCGTTAGCTCCGTGAGCAAAATAACTGGGATAGGCCTCATCAAGATATTGGGCAAAGCTGCCTTCTTCGATCATTTCGAGAGCATGACGAACGGCGGCTTCCGCGGCGGGAAGTAGCCCGCCGTGAGTCGCGCTTAGCAATGCCAATCGTTGCACCCGATCTTTGGCAACATTCATGATCTCGAGCGCGACTTGGCTGCCTAGGGAGAACCCCGCCAGGCAGAAATGCTCGGGGGCGTTTGCCAATACGTCAGCTGCCATTTCGGATACGGTTAACGCCTCCGTTATATCGGCCACCGTGATATTGGCCTGACTCTTGAGACCTTCGATCTGCGCAGCCCAGAGCGTTTGATCGCAAAGCAATCCGGGAATGAGAATCAGTGATGGCATCGCAAGGTCAAACTGATCTGGTCATGTGCAGGTCACTCAACCCAAGCGATGCCGTTCCACTAATAGAGCTTTTCGTCGAAGACAATGTCTCCCCATCCTTTTTCGGTAAAGGTGGTTGCCGGATTTTGAACGGTCAGCATCAACGTATTCGTATCGGGAAGTATTTGATGCTTTGTTTTGCGCGGGACCTTGAACCACGATCCTTCGCCGTATTCCAAGAATGCGTCGTCGACCAGAACTTTGCCCGTACCCGAGATGAAGCACAAGGTCGCATCGTAGGTCTCGTGATGGTGAGCAACGTTCCTGTCGTTCGCACTCATGTAAGTAAGGTTGTAGCCAGAGCCATCGAAAGTGCCCAGTACCATGTCATTTTCGTGAACACGAGCACTGTGGATTTCAGGCAACTCCGCAATCGCTCCGCTGATCTTGTTGGTTAAGTCTGTCATTGAAGTTCTCCTTTATTTTTTGAGTTTTATGAACTACGTTCAGCCTTTGACAGTGCAACCACTGTGCCAACTTCAACTCATTGAAAGCAGGGATGTTTGCGCGTGTCGAAGCTCCCGACTCGATCGAGATTTCCCGAAGATTCGCGAGACAGAGGCACAGATGCGCCTCAGCAATGAAGAGCTATCAACCGGCGAGGACAAGCGTAGGCTGGCGTAAGAACGCCGCAAACTCTTCGCCCAAACTTATCCGCCCCGGTACCCGAAAGTGGTATTCCATCCACATCCTGCAGCGTTACCGAAAAAACCCCTTATCTCCGGATGTGCTTCCCTTCGAACAGACTGCATAGTACCTCCAGCAAAAACAAAGATTCAGGTCGCTGTGGAGGTCGCAATGAGCTACTTAGTTTCCGAGGTTGAAACGGTTTCGATTTCCGGAGGGAAAACGCAGGAATTTGGCGTGACGCACCCTTCCCAGTCGCCGGTACCAATCCTGGATTTCCGGGTTCTCGGCAATTTGATGAGGCCGGTTTCGGCCGTTCCTTTGGGTGCCCGCCACATCGAACAAATCATGGATGCGGTGCCACAGCACATGTTCATCCTCGAGCCGAATGCGACCCTGTCTTTTCTCAATCGCGCGGCCCGCGAATACCTGGGACGGATTGACGTCGTCACGCCCGCCGAGCGGCTCCGTGCAATTATTCATCCCGACGATTTCGACGGGCTGTGGGGAGCATACCGGGACGCCATAGCACACGGGATATCCGTTGAAGCAGAGGCCCGCGTTCGAGGCAAAAGTGGAGAATACCGATGGTTTCTCCACCAACTATTTCCCCTTCGCGACGAGCAGGCGCGGATTGTTCGTTGGTGCGGCACGCGCATCGACATCGAGGACCATAGAGGATCGAAAGAGCAAGCTCAGCGGGAGAGTCTCGCCCTGCGGGAAGAGATCGACGCCATGGCGATGTTCGAAGAGATCGTCGGCACGTCACCTCGGCTGCACGCGGTGTTGGCGCGCGTCACGAAAGTAGCACCCACCGACTCTACCGTTCTTATCACGGGCGAAACTGGCACAGGCAAGGAGTTGATTGCCCGCGCCATTCACAAGCGCTCGGATCGCTCGGGGCGTCCCTTTGTTAGCGTAAACTGCGCAGCGATCCCGCGAGACTTGATCGCGTCCGAACTGTTTGGACACGAGAAGGGAGCGTTCACCGGAGCTCTGCAGCGCCGCATTGGCCGCTTCGAACTGGCCGAGGGAGGCACGCTCTTCCTCGATGAAATTGGGGAGCTGCCCGCCGAAACACAGATCGCTCTCTTGCGCGTTTTGCAAGAGAAAGAATTTCAGCGGGTGGGAAGCAATCAGACCATTCGCGCCAATGTCCGAGTCATTGCCGCCACTCACCGTGACTTACCTTCTGCCATCGAAGCCGGCGACTTCCGTAGGGATCTGTACTACCGCATTAACGTCTTCCCACTGGAGATTCCGCCATTGCGCGACAGGCAAGAAGACATCCGGCTGCTGGTCGAGTATTTTATTGATCGCTACGCCAGCAAGGCGGGAAAACACATACGGCACATCGCCAGAAAGAGCATGGACCAACTGCAGTCTTATGCCTGGCCAGGAAACATTCGCGAACTTCAGAACGTGATCGAACGTTCGGTGATACTGTGCGACACCGAGAATTTTTCGGTGGATGAGAATTGGTTGTCCGGCACAAATCGCGTCACTCGGCCGCTTGCGCAAGAGATGGTCTCCCAGGAGAGAGAACTCATCGAGACGGCGCTTGCGGAATGCAAGGGACGGGTTTCCGGCGATTCCGGCGCCGCTGTAAGGCTGGGTATGCCTGCTTCGACCCTGGACTCAAAGATCCGCGCCCTGAAGATCGACAAGCGCCGGTTCTACACCAACTAGGTTGGTGCCGTCCGGCTCACTGAGTTGGGAAGCCTAGCCGTTTGCACTTCAGAATCGGCTTTCGCCTGCAAGATGAAAGACGACCTATCCAACATTCCTCCCGTCTGTGTTACGGGACCGACAGTCATTATCTGTGTCGTATAGACCCACTTAGTCACAGGCAGATTCTTAGCCGTCCCCTCCGCGTATTCTGCAGTCGACGCAGGCTTACATGGCCTTCTATCGATGCCCGCAGTTCTTATTTGCACCAGGGGCGCTGAAAGTCGTAGCTCCACATGAATGACCTGATCTGAGCCCAGTGGCACAGGCGCTACGGGAAGAGCCGTGCATAAAGAAGTTTGACAACTTCCCTCCTACGAAGAAGAAAGCTCCTCAAAAGCCATGGCACAGTTACAGTCGGATCCTGAATTCCGCTGGGGTTCATTCGCTTGGCGAGCGAAAAGGCGGTCTCGCTCTGCCGCCCTATCCTTGTGGCTCGACACCAGACGTGCGACCACGACCGCTATAAAAAAGATGCCCGACATACTTTCGAGCGCTGCAACGTTGCGCACATAAGGATTGACCGGCACAATCCCTCCATAGCCTACGCTGGTCAGGGTAACCATGCTGAAATAGAGCAACGTCCCCTTCTGCGTGTACGGAATCACCTGGTTAAATGCGTGGTCGAAGAAACGGTTGAGAATCCAGTAAACCTGGGAAAATGCCGAAGCTATGATGAGATAAGTGATGAATGCTTCGGCGATCGCACCTCGCGGCTTGCGGGGCAATGCACGAAAATGGTCAAACACAGCCCACAGAACCGAACAGGAGAACGCCAAGCCCGCGATAGGAGACAGGTTCGCGTATGGCTTGCTGCCATTGCTGAGGGCTTCAATGATCCTCGTGATCATCCAGACGGCCGCAAGCGGAAGCACGAGGCGGCGAACGATAGTAGCGTTCGCCATGTAGTCAACAGCAGTGACCACAATCGCCAGCACCGCCAGTCCGAGCAGAACGCCGGCGCGAGGATGAGCATCCGCAAGCGGCGAGGCCAGCATCTCAACGACCAGGGCCCACATAATGATCTCGATGCGGTGCCGGGAGAAGAACCTCGTAGAGCGTAGCCATTTATAGCGCATAGAAAAGCTCCTGTCCGATTTCTCAACGTCGGAGATCTCCATCTACTGCACCGGCGACCAATCGTCGGTCGGGTTGAACTCCTGAATGGATGCTGCGATCTTCGCCGTATCCGGGCCCAAATCGCGTTCGTAGACCACTCCATCCTGGTTCGTCATGAAGGTCATCACGCCGGTTTCTGCGTACCTCAAGGGGGTCGCCAGAATTGCGAAGCCACCAGCCATCTTGCCGTTCACGATGTAGCTCTTGGCGCCGCCGCGGGCATCGTCGCCTTGAGCGGTGAGTATGCGCAGTGCGTAGCCATCGATTACCAGAGGTTGATCCGGAGTGAGCGATGCGAGCGACGATTTGGGGATTTCGCCGAGACCAGCCAGCGGACTCAAACCCTGTTCCGATGCAGGCCAATAGAGTCCATCCTGCTTGCCCGCACTGCTGATGATGCGCTGGGCGTATTCAGCCGACGCACCACTGTTGGTAAAGTAAATCTCCTGCGCGGTGGCTAGGGCGGCGCAGGCATCCATCGCTAGCAGCTCGTTGCGCCCGATGTCACGCGCCCGGACTTCCTCCGCCCCGACAACACCATCGAAGTACCACTGCCCGGACGAATTTTTCGCAAGCGGCACCGGGAAAGCAAAGTTGTCCGCTCCGACGTAGAGCACGCGACTGCCGTCGGTCATGTCGACCCAACGGTTCATCTTCTCGTATTTTGAGGCAAAATTCTCTAACGCGGCCTTGTCTGCTTCTTTGTCTCCCGCGCTCAGCAGGACCTTGGTGTCAATACCTAGCATTTCCACCAGAGCGGTTTCATCGCCGCTCTTCGCGGCCTTGGCCAGCGCGGCCCCGGCGTCGGCCGGCGACTGAAACGTAATCTGGGTATTCCAGGCTCGCGCCGAATTCTCTGTCTCGAGTCGTAGCGTCACGAGCACCAAGGCCGCGAGCGCCAGCACTCCGATTGCAACCTGCTTCCACCTTTTCGTCGTTTTCTTTGCATTCGATTCCATTTTCAATCTCCTTTTAATAGTTCTGATCTGCCTTTTTCCCTTATTGAATGACCGTATTTTTCAGGCCCATTAGCGACGGCGTCCGCCGCCGCCGCCGAAAGAGCGGTGTTCAGCGGGTGCATGCTCTCTCGCCATACGCGGCTGGCTCCGTCCCGCCATGCTTCCACGGCCGCGATTGCTTTCCATGCGGTTGGCCGCGCCATCTCCGTTGAAGCGGGAGCGGCTCTGCTCGCTGCCAGCGAAACGGTTGTCTCCGCCGCGGTTCTGACCGAGGAGTTGACCGCCACCGTCGTTCGAACCGGTGCCAGTGTGTTGCACTCTACCATTCCCGCCAATCAGCCCATGATTTCCGTTGTTTCCGCCGTTGGGCGTATTGTTCGAACCCGTGCCTTTGTCAGGATGAAAACCGCCGTCAGGACCAAAATACCCATTCGGGTGATAACCGCCGTTCGGGCCGAAGTGCGTGTCTTCGCCCGGCTTGTAGTTACCGTCGGGGTGAAAGGTGCCGTTGGCGCCGTACCAGGCATGATTCTGCGATCCGGCAGCGCCACCTCCCCAGGGGTGATAGCCGTTGTAGTTGTTGTGGTTGTTCCAGGTGTGGTTGTTGATATAGGTGTTGTGGTTGTAGATGATCGTAGTTGAACCGCCTCCGCCACAGCAGCCCCAGTTCACGCCCCAGGCATGCCAGCCCCAGCCGAATCCACCACCAACCCATCCACCGCCGCCGAACGCGGCGCCAATCGTGATACCGCTTCCAAAGAAGAGACCAACTGAAGCAACCGGTACCGGCGGAGGCACATAGAACGGCACCACTACCGGCGCGCCGTACACCACAGTCGGGTTGTATTGCGGAACGTAGACAACCTGCGGGTTCGAGGGCTGAATCACGATGGTAGTGGGCGTCGGCTGCGTGACCGTGATCTGCGAATTGGATTGCAGCGTCCCGGCGCCGTGTGCCTTGGCGCGCATCGCTTGCACTGCCGCCATCACATCCGCCTGTTGATTGGCGAATGCCTGCCCGAGGCTCGAGGTCCATGAGAGGTTATGCGCCAGGTTATCCAATACAGAAGGAAACTGCGTCAAAGCCTTGACGCTGGGATCCCAGGACTGCTGGTCTACAGCTTGCGCCAGAGCCGCGCCCGTCAGATTTCTGTTCTGGGCCAGCCAGTCGTCGGCGTATGCGATCTGATCTGGACTCGTTGCGGCCGCAAGCACCTGCGCCACCAACGCATCGGGGTACAGCGCGATGGGAGCGACCAGCGAGTCGAGTTGATCCGCGGACAAAGGTGCCGGCGCTGGCCCCGCGGTGCCTTGCTCCGGGGCGGCTTGCGACGTGGCTTGCGACGCGCCTTGCGTCGAGTAGTTCGTCGCCTGCCCCTCAGGCTGTGCCGCAGGTTGAGGTGCGAATGCGGTAGCCGGCGCTGGAGCTTGATAAGCGGTCTGTTCTACTGGAGGCGCCAGCACTGGCTGGGATTGGTAGACGGCCCCAGTGCTTGGTGGAGCTGGCGCCACAGCCGTTGGCGGACGTACAGCTTGCCACGGCGCATGCTTGCCATGAATTCCAAACAGACCCGACATGCTGTCACCATAGATCTGTCCTCGAAACGTAATGACGGTCCGGGTTACAGTACTAAATACGATGTGATGTTCATTAACCCGCCCTTGAATTGGGCCGGACTGATCCGGGCCTTCAAAGTATCCGGTGATCCTGTTGCCATATTGTGCGATTTGAACGTGCTTCACGACCGTTTCGCCGTTCTGGAGGCTGGTGGAGTAAATCGTCCAGTCTCCCTGCACGTTGTCCGGCGGCGCGTCGGCCAACGCCGTGTCGCTGAGAATCAGCGATATGAGAGCAAGAACAGCAACACTCAGCGCCATGTTCATCTTTTTCATGACATCCTCCAATTTCATCGCGCGACTTTATCAGCTGCCTGCGTCGCTCGCAGATCAGTAATGCAACTCGCGAACCAACTTTAACTTGCTGATTTTGCTTAACTTGCGGGATCTTCGATTTCCGACGGGCTCGGAAATTCACGAAATCTCAGGAGAGATCGGAGCACTTGCAATGAAAATGAAGAGGAGCTGCTGTTCTCTGGCGGAGAGCTGTCGAGGTAGGGATTACTTGGCAGCAAATTCCCTGACGCACTTGTTTGGAAGCTTCAATATGAAAAACGACGATTCACTAATTCTGATCCTTTGCAGGCGCGTTAAGCCGAACTACCTTGCCCGTTTCGAGCTCGTATTCTGCCTCGATCACACTAAGCTTGCCTGACTTCACAGCATTACGAAGGATCTCACTGTTTGCCAGAACGTCTTTGGCGCTCTGATGCACGTTTTCTTTGATCGCTGACTCGACGAGATCATCCGCCTTAGCATAGGTTTTCGCCTGCGTAACGGCCGGATCGATCTTCTCCACGATGGCATCCAGATTATGACTGGGCATCTTTTCACCGGAGCATGCAGCACTCACCGCACCGCATTTTTGATGTCCCACGACGACTAACAGGGGGCTATGAAGGTGGTCCACGGCATACTCGATGCTTCCCAATGCAACGGCGTCCGCGACGTTTCCCGCCGTACGGACCACAAAAATATCTCCCAGGCTTTGGTCAAAGATCAATTCAGGACCGACCCGGCTGTCGGAACACGAGAGAATAATCGCCTTCGGCGATTGCCCGGAAGCAAGCTTCTGGCGGAGCGACACGAGAGCACGCGCTTGCGGCTTTCCGGCGACGAATCGACGATTGCCCGCCATGAGACCATTCCAGACGTCGTCTGCAGACGGCACGTCGGAGCTGTGGGCATGCGATGAGTTTTGCGCAGGAACAGTAGAGGGCTGCTGCGCGAATCCTGAAGCGGGGAGCGATAACACAAGGCCAAGACACAGTATGCGCATCATGGATAGTTTCTCCGTGCGGATTATAGTCTAGTCAGTTCGATCATATGCGAATCAGGAAGCCTGCCATTTCAGAGCCTGATGCCCCCGGCGCGGCATGACTCGGCTATCGGCTGTAAGCCCCGGGCACGTAGATAAAAATCTGCAAGCACCTCGCTAGTCTTTCTCGTCGGCACGAAGTGGCCTTTGTTCGTGTTTCGTAACAAAATAGAGTTACGTTTGGGGCTGTTTCCACTCCGTAGTAGTTTTGCTGCACGGGCGTGCTTCAGAAGATGAGGCTGTGTAGACGTGCAAACAGAACCAGCGCCTCGCCGTTCGTACTCCCCTCCGCAATTGAGAAGCCTCAAGTTTGAACAGGCGACATTATTTCTGGTTGGCCTCGCTTGGAATGGTGACCCCGCCGCGCGGGATCTGCTGACGCTCATATTTCCACTAGCGGACGAGAAGCCGCCCGAATAAAGCCGCCCGCCTTTGGCCTACTGGGGAACGATGACGGCAGCTCCGTCGATCGCGTCATTCTTGACGGCGGCAAGCGCGTCGTTCGCTCTGTCCAGAGAAAACACCGTCACCTTTGGCTGCAGTCTGATGTCGGCGGCGATTTTGAGGAATTCGCGAGCGTCGGATCGCGTCATGTTGGCCACGCTCCGGATTTGCCGCTCACCCCAGAGCAGGCGGTCGTAATCGAACTCCGGCATGCGATCGAGGTGGATCGCGTTAATCGCAACGACGCCTCCTTTACGCAAGCTCGCCAGCGCGGCGATTACCACGTCTCCGCTGGGCGCGAATGTTACCGCGCGGTCGAGTTCAGCCGGCGGCGTGTCGGTTTCAGCGCCCACCCACTTGGCGCCCAAAGATTCTGCCAGCTTGCGATGCGAAGCGCCGCGCGTGGAGACATACACTTCGCAATTCCATGAGTGCAAGACGGCGATTACCAGATGCGCAGAAGAACCGAAGCCGAATAGTCCAACGCGCTCGCCGCGTTCCACGCCCGCCACGCGCAGGCTGCGGAAACCGATGATACCCGCGCACAGCAGCGGCGCGGCGTGCAGGTCGTCGAGCTCCGCGGGAAGCTTATACACAAAGTCGCTGCGCGCAGTGGCATACTCCGCATAACCTCCATTGACGGTGTATCCGGTAAAAACCGGCGAGTCGCAAAGATTTTCGAGTCCACGTCGGCAGTAGGGACAATTGCCGTCAACTCCGCCCATCCAGGACACACCCACGCGTGTACCAAGCGGCAACTCGGCGGTTGCTCCCTCGACAATATCTCCCACGACCTGGTGGCCCGGTATGAGAGCCTCCTTTCGGGGCGGCAATTCGCCTTCGACGATATGGAGATCCGTGCGGCAGACGCCGCAGGCCCGGACGCGAAGCAGAACTTCACCGGGAGCGGGGTCTGGCTTGCTCACATCTTCAATTTGAAGAGGCTTCCGCGGCGTTCTGAGGAGAGCGGCTTTCAAGAGCGTGGTCCGGAAAGCTAACTGGGTTGGACTGTAAGTCCTAAGGACAGGATATCGCGTGGGATTAGAAGTTCTCAACGCTTCATGTGTCGTGACGCATTGTCAGGAGCAGCGGCAAAGGAGCACCGAGTAGTTGCCGGCTACATTTCAAAAGGGGCAGCCTCGCCTGAGGCTGCCCCTTCACTGCCTGAACTGTTACAGCGTCACGTTCAGTTGAATATTCACGCCTGGGTACACGGGGTTACACAGGTAATACACGCCGTCAATGTCGACCACATAAACGTCTTGCGTGTAGAGCCAGTTGCTCGGCCACATACCGGCGAATCCGAACCAATAGCCGCCGTATTGAAAGCGGTGATTGCGGTAATCGCCTTCGCTAACCCGAAAACTGTGTTCGCGTCCAAAGTTGGCTTTGTAGCGGTCGTCAGGAATGCGGCCGGCACTAGCATGCTGTTCCTGTCTCTCGGGCTTGGCTTCCGGTGTGCGTTGCTGCTCTTGCCTTGCGTTCTTCTCTTCCGGCTTTGAGTTCTTCTCTTCCGGCCTCGCGCTTTTCTCTTGCTGTGCGCTCTTCTCCTCTTGCTTTCTGTCTGGTTGTGCTTTCTTCTCGTCCTGAGCAGGCTTGGCTTTTTCTTCTTCCTTCTGGTCGTGCTGCTCCTGTTGTGCGTACACCGGAGCGACGATGGTAAGTGACAGAACTGCTGTGCCGATCGCTAAAAGTAGTCTCATAAGTGTTCCTCTCATTCTGTGTGTGGACGCGGGCGGTTGGCCCGCGTCCGGCTTGCCTCTAGCGCAAGCTTCCAGTAGTTGCATTCACCGGAGTGCCAATCGCCTCGCCGGAGACGAGAAGCTCCACTCGGCGGTTCTGCTGGCGGCCCGCAGAGTTTTCGTTGGAAGCCACCGGCAGAGTATTGCCGAAGCCTTTGGATGAAACCGAGCCGCTGGCTACGCCTTGCTGCACGAGATAATCGCGTACAGAGCCGGCACGATTTTCAGACAGAGTCTGATTCATGGCATCGCCGCCGACGTTATCCGTATAACCGCCGACTTCGATGTTGAGTCCCGGATAGGCGAGCAGAATTCCGGCAATCTTCGCCAGTTTCTCGCGCGCTCCCGGCTTCAAGGAATATTTTCCGGTGTCGAATAACACATCGGACATGCTGACGATCAGGCCCCGCGCGGTTTCGCGGGTCTGAAGAATGGAATTCAGCTGCTCGGACAATTTCGTGCGCATGGCGGCTTTGTCGGCATCCGCTTGTTCCGCGTTCAATTGCGACTGCTGTGCGGCAGCGCGGGATTGGTCCGCGTCGGCCTGAGCCGCCGAGAGGGCGGTCGCAGATGCAGCCTGGCTGTTTGCCATATCCGCATTCGCTTTCGCGGCTGCAGCTTGTGCGTCCATCGCGTCGTTCCGGGCTTTTGCCGCGTCGGATTGAGCCTGCGCCTTGTCCGCTTCAGCAATCGCCGTATCGGACTGCGCTTGCTGCCTTTGCCGAATCGCGTCTTCGGTCTGGCCCTGGGCCTTCATCTGCGCATCGGCTGCATCCTGGCGTTCGTTTGCCAGGCGGACCTCGTCCATCTTCTTAACAGCGATGGCACGCGCATCTTCGGCCGTCTGCACGGCCTCGCGGGAGACCGCGATCAGCGGCTTCCGATCGATGTGCTTGCTCGTGGCATATTCGTCCGCATGATTCATCAGCTCCATGGCATGTTGATAGCTGCCGTTGGCGTACTGCTCCGCACCTTCGGATTGCGCGATACGCACCGCATTGCGCGCTTCGAAGAATTCCAGAGGCAGGTTCGCATTCAGGACCACGGGATCGAACTTGTAGCCGGTGGGGATGTAGCCGCCGCGTTCCATCAATTCATATTTGGCATTCACGGCTTCGGTTGTACCCTTGGTGTCCTCGCGTACTACGTTCTCGAGGACCACCAGATTGCTGGGCTGACGAACCGCATAATAAGGTTCCGCAGTCACGATCAGCGCGAAGGCTTGAAGGTCCGTAGTGACTCGCAGCTTGCTGCGATGGTCTCCGCCAACCAGCACTTCGCCAAGATTTACGGCGCGGCCTTCGGGCGAAATCGCCCATAGGACGTAGGTCAGATATTCGTTGCCGAACGTCGTCGGCTTGTGCAGATCGCCAAACTCGGCTTCGATGGCAATGGATCCGCGCCTGCTGTTCACCTCGGCTACTCCATTCGCGGAAGGCATCAAATCGGTGCCCACGAAATCCAGTTTCGAGGAGCCGCTGCGGTGCTTGTAGTTGACCGCCTGCACGCTACGGCTGATGACAACCACGCGGAACGTTGGGGTCGAAATCGAATTCCCGACTGCGACCGTAGTTTGAGAATTGCTCTGAGCTACTGCTGGCAAGCTCAGTGCAACTGCGACAGCTAACAACAGGTTTGTCTTCACACTATCTCCTTGCGGCAGGTCTCTGCCATGTTGCGTTTCTTCGGATCTCAGACTTGTTGGCTCTTAGGCAGATGGTGCCGTTCTCATCCTTTTCCGAGACGGATCGTGGAAAGCGAATGAAACAGGCCAAAAACATTCAGCAGCCACAGAACGACGGCAATGACCACGACGCCGTTCAAAATCGACTTGATGGATGACTGCATGGGGATGAATCGGTTCACCAGCCATAGAAGAACACCCACCACGATCAGAACTTCCAGGAGTTGAATTAAAGGCATGATCTTTTTACCTTCCTTCGTCGCGAGCTAGCGCCTCCCCGTTCGGCGGGAAAGCTGCCTGCTCTTGCGAATGCTGCGAATTCTTAGGGTCGAATCGTGTTCGCCGCAGGTTCGCGGCATTTACACGGATGGAGAGCTGACGCTGGATGTGGCTGCCTTCGAAAGCGGCCTGGTAAGCGAGCTGCGAATCAGCATCCGCGGCTCGGTCTGCACACTCAGAGATCAAAGAATGACAGGTGCCGTCTTCGGCGTCTGAGCAAGATAGCTCACATGCGGAGATTAAAAATCGTCGCATCCAAAAGACGGCGATGTTAGGAATAAAGAAAATAGGCCCGCAAAGTGGTCACAATTGCTCAGTTCGTGACCTATCAATGGAGCATCATGCGGCCATGAAAGCCGTAAAGGATCCGACCCTCGCTATTCGTTGCCCTACTTGCGGGGCCAAGCCGGGGAAAAAATGTGAGCTCAGCGCAGGCCAGCCGCGCACCTCACCCCATCGCGATCGGCGCCTGGCGGCTCTGGAAAAGTAACTTTGCCAGGATCTATGCGGCCTGGCCAGTTCGCGGACTATACTGACTCACGATGAGCCCCGCTCCCGCGATCAATTTCGACCCTGATACTTTTCTTGCGACGATCGGCGACGGCAGGAAGATCCTCTCCGTTCCCAGGAAACAACTTATATTCGCGCAAGGGGACAAGGCGGACGCCGTCTTCTATGTTCAGAAGGGCAAAGTCCGGCTCACCGTGGTGTCGAAGGCAGGCAAGGAGGCGACTCTCGCCATTGTGAGCGAGCGACATTTTTTTGGCGAGGGTGCGCTGGCGGGTCAGGTTTTGCGCATGGGCACGGCGGCTGCCATGAACGATTGCGAGATACTGCGGATCGAGAGGAAGGCGATGATGGACGCGCTGCATCGTGAAAACTCACTCTCCGATATGTTTGTCGGTTATTTACTGGCGCGTAATATCCGCTATCAGGAAGATCTCGTCGACCAGCTATTTAACTCCAGCGAGAAGAGGTTGGCCCGCGTCCTTATATTGCTCGCTCACTTCGGCAAAGAAGGCATTCCGGAAACCGTGATCCCCAAGATCAGCCAGGAAACTCTAGCTGCGATGGTGGGAACGACTCGTTCGCGGGTAAGTTTTTTCATGAACCGGTTCCGCAAAATGGGTTTCATCGACTACGCCGGAGGAACGGAAGGCGCTCTGCAGGTTCACAGTTCGCTGCTCAATGTGGTTCTGCACGATTGAGCGCCTCCAGGCTGGAGATCCTCTAAGCCACGCCTCGCCGTCCGCTTACCAGGTTGATCACAAGAACCACTACGGCTACCACAAGCAGTAAGTGGATCAGTCCGCCCGCTATGTGCAGGCTGAAACCTAAGAGCCACAGAATCAGAAGCACCACAAAAATCGTCCAAAGCATATTCATCTCCTTCTTACAGCGTCGAAAACATTCTGCCGGGTTTGAGTTTGTGATACTGAGCAGCATTGCTCATTCCCGGAAATTAATGATGTGAGCAATTCAGACCAGCTATTGCTTCTGGATTGAGCGATTATGGTTGGCAGAGACGAGCACTTCTTCTCTCTCTTTCAGGTCCTCTGAACTAAGTCAGCCATCTGAAGTTTTCTCTCCTTAGTTCCACGATCTCGAAAGGAATAATTCATGAAAAAGATATTTTCACTGTTGTTGATGAGTGCGCTCGGCATGGTTGGGACCTATGCATTTGCCGGCTCAGACCGGGAGGAAACCGTTGAGCGCATGCAGAAATCCGTCGAGGTTATACAGTCCATCATGTCGACGCCCGACAAAGGGATTCCCGAGGAAGTGTTGAACGGTGCAAAATGCATCGTCGTGGTGCCGAATTTGATTAAAGGCGGCTTCATCTTTGGCGGCAAGCACGGACGTGGCGTGGCCACCTGCCGTACGGCTGACGGCTGGAGCGCACCCGCATTCGTCTCTGTGGGCGGCGGCAGTTGGGGATTGCAGATTGGCGTCGAAGGCGTGGACCTGGTCATGCTGGTCATGAATGATCGTGGCTTGCAGCATCTGCTTTCGAGCAAATTCGAACTTACCGGAGAAGGATCGGTAGCGGCCGGCCCGGTAGGCCGTCACACCTCCGCCGGAACTGACATTCTGCTGAACACCGAAGTATTAACCTACTCGCGCTCGAAGGGCATCTTCGCCGGCCTGACCCTGGAAGGTGCGGTGATCGAGCAGGACAACGACTCGACTCGCGCCATTTACGGTCACCATATGATGTTCCGCAACATTCTTTCAGGCAAGGCAAGAACTCCCGCAAGCGCGAATGCGTTTGTGAAGGCAGTGTCCGAAGCCGGACATCAGTCTCACATCGCTGAAGCCAGAGAAGACAACAAGCAATAGTCGCATTCGGAAGCTGGAGTCAGCTGTGATTGGCCGGAACAAGGCACCGTTCCGGTCATTTTATTTTGCTTCCGATGTTCTTCGAAGACGGGTCGCGGATTGCATCGGCGAGATCCTCCAGGAACATCGCAGCCCGGGCGCCGTCGGCAACGCGGTGATCGCAGGAGAGAGTGAGCGTCATCATCGGACGAACAGCGGGCTTCCCTTCGACGGCGACCACTCGGTCGGCGATGCCGCCCACCGCAAGAATTGCGGCTTGCGGCGGAGTGATGATCGCGCTGAACTGATCCACCTGATACATGCCGAGATTGCTGATAGTGAAGGTGGCATCGGCGATGTCGGCGGGGCGCAACTTCCCGGCCCGGGCGCGCTCGGCCACGTCGCGGCGCTGCATGGCAATTTCCGCCAGGGTCGCAGTATGCGCGTTGGGGATGACGGCGGCGACCACGCCGTCGTTCACTGCAATCGCGACGCCCATGTTGACGTGATCGTGCAGACGAATTCCGTCGGCAGCTCCAACTGGCATTCAGGCGCGGATGTTTCAGCAGCACGCGCGCGACGAGCGCGACCAGCAGATCGGTATGAGTGATGCGGACGTTGTGCGCGCGCTCGATTTCGGCGAGGATCTTCCTCGCGATATTCGTTAAGAGCGCTGGCTTCGATTTCGCGGGTCACGAAAAAGTGCGGGACGGTCGTCCAACTCTGCGTCGTGCGCTCGGCCATGATGCGGCCAAGCGAGCTGGGAACTTCGAGGTTGCTTGCTCTCGTTGCAGCGGATGGCACAGAAGAAACGTGCGCGGCAGCCTTTGCACATCCGACGCGAGAATCTCTCCGCCGGGGCCAGAGCCGCGCACGGTGGCAATATCAACCCCCAGTTCTTTGGCGAGACGGCGGGCCTTCGGAGATATCCTTGCGCTCTGAACTGGAGAAGATTCCGAAGCTGCGGCCGCTGGCTGCGTGGCATGCGATTCAGCTGTTGCCTGGGAACCCGCCCGCGCCGCGGGTGCGGTGGAGGATTCGTTTTCTGCTGGACGGCTCTTCGCCGGGCGCTACGATCCAGGCGATCGTCTTGTCCGACCGGAATATCGCTTCCGACCTGGCCTTGATTCCCGCGAGGATGCCGTCGGCGGGCGCTTCCACTTCCACCACGGCTTTGTCGGTTTCGATTTCGAGGAGCGGCTCGCCCTTGGCGACGCGTTCGCCCTCCTGCTTCCGCCAGGCGATGAGCTTGCCGGTTTCCTGCGCCATCTCGAGGGCGGGCATTACTACGCTGAAGGCCATAGTGTTTTATTTGGGGAAGGCTTGCACTATGGCCTTCAGTCCGAAACTCCTACCCGCTCAGTTTTTGCGCTGGTCTCGATCATCTCCAGCACGCGAGCGCTGGGCGGAGCTTCACTCTCGCGCGTGGTGGGCAGCGGTCCGTTGACCGTGAAGTAGTGCGCGCCCGCCACCAGAAGCTCTTCCGCGGGAAAGCGCGTGATGACTTCGTGTCCGGTCGGCGTGACCACGATTTCTTCTTCGATGCGCGCCGCGCTCCAGCCATCGGTCGAGGGCCAGAAAGTTTCGAGCGCAAACACCATGCCGGGCTTGATCTCTGCGGATGGTCGAACGAAACCAGCCGGCTGATCACGGGCTTCTCCCAGATCGCAAGCCCGATGCCGTGGCCGTATTGCAGGGCGAAGGCGGCTTCTTCGTTGGGGAAACCGAAATCCTGCGCCTTCGGCCACACCGCGGCAATCTCGGCGGTGGTGCGGCCGGGACGAACCAGTTCGATCGCGGCATCGAGATAATCGCGGCAGCGCTTGTAGGCGTCGACCATCGCGTGCGACGCGTAGCCGATGGTGAAACAGCGGTAATAGCAGGTGCGATATCCCATGTAGGAATGCAGAATGTCGTAGTAGACGGGATCGCCGGGGCGCAGCACGCGATCGGAAAAAACGTGCGGATGCGGATTGCAGCGCTCGCCGGAAATCGCGTTCACCGCTTCCACATATTCCGAGCCGAGATCGTAGAGAACCTTGCTGACCAGCCCGACGGCTTCGTTCTCGCGCAGTCCCGGCTTCATGGCGCGATAGAGTTCGTCGTAGGCGGCGTCGACCATCATCGCGGAAGTGTTGAGCAGCGAGATTTCATCCTGCGTCTTGATGACGCGCGCGTTCGGACATGAGTTGCCTGGCCGTCGACCACTTCGATGCCTTCGCGTTGCAGCGCAAACAGTACGGGCAGTTCGATGATGTCGATGCCGACCGGCTCTTTGTGCAGGCCGCGCATTTCGAGTTCGATGCGAATTTTCTTGGCGACGTCTTCGGCGCGGCCCATCTCGCGGCGTCATGGCGCCGCGCAGCATGGAAATTCCGGGGCGCGAGCGCTCGCCGAGCCATGGGCAATTCAGTTGATGATGCTTGGCGGCCGAGCCGAAGTCCCACAGGATCGGCTCGTCATTCTGCGGCAGCAGCGTGAAGCGGTTGGCCTTGTCCTGCGCCCATGTGCCGATGTGCGTCGCGGTGAGGTAGCGCACGTTGTTCATGTCGAAGCAGAGCAGCGCATCCCATCGACGACTTCGCCAGCAGATCCTTGGCCTTTTGCAGACGCTCGCGGCGCAGACGATCGAAGTCGATCCGTTCTCCCAATCCACCGCCATGGTTCCGTGAGTTTTGAGTGCCATAAATCAGCTCCTAGCTTTTAGCTCCTTGCTTGGACCGTAAATCAATTGCGCCAGCCTGCAAGATGGTTTGCACATTGACCGCGCCGCCTCGAATACCGTTTCTTCCGTCGGCACCGTCACATCTTCCAGCGGCGGTGAAAACGGAATCGGAACGTGCATCGCGCCCATGCGCTTCACCGGGCGCGTCCAGATCGTAGAACGCGCCTTCGGCGATCACGGCCGCGAGTTCGGCCGTCACTCCGTAGCGACCGTAGCCTTCATCCAGCACGATCACGCGCGACGTTTTCTTCGCCGAATCGATGATAGTCTTTTCATCCAGCGGCCACGTGGTGCGCGGATCGACGACTTCCGCGCTGATGCCTTCCTTTTCCAGCATGTTCGCCGCGCCCAGCGCGACCTGCACCATGCTGCTGGTCGCGACCAGCGTGATGTCGTCGCCGGCGCGCTTCACGTCGGCCACGCCCAGCGGAATCGTGTAATCTCTCCGCGGGAACCGGGCCTTTCAGCTTGTACATCATCTTGTCTTCGAAGAAGACGACCGGGTTCTCGTCGCGGATCGCCGTCTTCAGCAAGCCTTTCGCGTCATAGGGCGTCGAAGGCAGAACAACTTTCAATCCCGGCACGTGGCTGAACCAGGCATGCAGCGACTGCGAATGTTGCGCCGCCGAGCGCCGGGTCGCGCCCAGCGTGGTGCGCATCACCATGGGAACCTTCCAGTGGCCGCCCGACATGTAGTGGGCTTTGGCGGCCTGGTTCACCATCTGATCCATGGTCAGGGTGATGAAATCGCCGAACATGATGTCGACCACGGGACGCAGGCCGGTCATGGCCGCGCCGACGCCAACTCCCGTGAAGCCGGCTTCGGAGATC
The DNA here is from genome assembly GCA_963750245.1 of uncultured Acidobacteriaceae bacterium. Classification (GTDB taxonomy): domain Bacteria; phylum Acidobacteriota; class Terriglobia; order Terriglobales; family Acidobacteriaceae; genus Sulfotelmatobacter. Next base: position 1,241,344 of record CAVVQB010000007.1, on the reverse strand, counting down.
GGCGTGTCGACCACGCGCTTCGCGCCGAATTCTTCCACCAATCCGGAGAGCACTTTGAACGGCGTGCCCGCCTCGGCGACGTCTTCGCCGAAGATGCACACGCGCGAGTCGCGGCGCATTTCCTCGGCCAGCGCCTCGCGCACCGCCTGCGCAAATGTGAGTTCACGCTCGCGTTCAGGCATAGACGTCCTGCTCCACCTGGTCGACGCTGGGATACGGCGCGGCAATCGCGAACTTCACCGCGGCTTCCATCTCGGCGCGCGCCTCGGCTCTGATGCTGATCGAGCGCAGCCGCGTCGGCATAGCCCTGCGCGATCAACCACTTCGCATGCAGTTGAATCGGATCCCGTTCGCGTCTTCCAGTGCTGCTCTTCCTGCTTGGAGCGGTAGTATTCGCGATTGATGTCGCCGACGTGATGGCCGCTGTAACGGTAGGTGTCGGCCTGCAGGAATGCAGGGCCGCCGCCAGCACGGGCGCGCTTGATCAGGCGGGTTGCGACTTCGTTCACGGCGCGCACGTCCTGTCCGTCAACGCTCGCGCTCTCAATACCGAAAGCGGCGGCGCGGCCGAGAATCGTTCCGGCTGTGGTCTCACTGTAATGCGTGTACTCGTTGTACAGATTGTTTTCGCAAACGTAGATGACCGGCAGCTTCCAGAGCTGCGCCAGGTTCATCACTTCGTAGAGCGATCCCTGACCGAGCGCGCCTTCTCCGAAGAAGCAGACGGCGACGCGTCCGTTGCCCAGGCGCTTCGCGGCAAACGCCGCGCCGGTAGCGATGCCTACGCTGCCGCCGACGATTGCGTTGGCGCCGAGGTTGCCGGTGGCGGGATCGGCGATGTGCATCGATCCGCCTTTGCCGCGGCAATAACCGGCTTCTTTGCCCAGCAACTCGGCGAACATGCGGTCGGGCGATGCGCCCTTGGCCAGGCAGTGTCCGTGGCCGCGATGCGTGCTGGTGATGTAGTCGTCGATGCGCAGCGCTTCGCAGATGCCCACCGCGACGGCCTCTTCCCCGCTGTAAAGATGCGCCAGGCCCGGCATGAGGGCGCGCGTGTAGAGTTCGTTCACCTGCTCTTCGAACAGGCGAATCCTCACCATCTGGCGATAGGCGTGGAGCCACTTGTCTTTTTCGCTTGAGGCGCCGTGGAAGTCTCGGATTTGGAGGTGGCAGTTGTCACTTCCTTACCTCCCTCCGTGACGGGAGTTGTCACGCCCGACATCGCGGCCAGCACGTCGAACATGCAGGCGAAATCGTATTTCGTCCAGCCCATGCCGCGAGCAGCGGTCAGAAATCTCGTTGCTCACGGCGGTGGTCGGCAGCGGAACGTCGAGCTGGCGGCCCAGGTCCATCGCCAGGACCATATCTTTCTGCATCATGTTGACGTCGAACCAGGCTTCTTCCGGCTGCTGCAGCACGAAGGGCCCGCGGTACTGAATCATCGGCGAAGCGACGGCGCTGTGAGTAAGCACGTCGACCGCAATTTCGCGCGCGATGCCGCTTTTCTCCGCCAGCAGCACGCCTTCGGAAAACGCCAGCATCTGCACCGCAAGACTCAGGTTGATCGCGATCTTCATGGAGAGCGCCAGACCGTTGTCGCCGACGTGAGTGACCTTCGGCCCGATGTCGAGCAGCAGCGGTTTGACCTTCTCGAAGGTTTCTCTGCGCCCCCCAACCATCACTGAAAGCTTGCCTTCCTGCAGAGTGATCACGCTGCCAGAAACGGGCGAGTCGACCATGTCGGCGCCGTTGGCGCGCACTTTCGCGGCCAGTGCGCGGCTCACGCTGGGACTCACCGTGCTCATGTCGATGAAAGTCTTGCCCGCGCTCAGCCCCGCCAGCAACCCATCCGGGCCTTCGGCGATCGCTTGGATGGCGGCGGCGTTGGTGACCATCGCGAAAATAAAATCCGAAGCCTGGGCGACTGCGCGGGGCGAGTCCGCCCATTTCATTCCTTTTTCAACCAGCCACTGAGCCTTGGCGCGGGTGCGGTTGTAGCCGGTCACGGTGTGACCCTTGCTGAGCAGCCGATTGACCATCTGGCTGCCCATGACCCCGAAACCGATGAATCCGAGTTTCGCCATCCCCAACCTCCGAACTCTAATCCAAGCTATTACCCAACCTGAACCGAACTCTACGAAGTGCCTTTTGGACCCGCCGGCGTATGTTTCCTGTGTGATGGAGACGGATCGCCGCCGGGGCCTTGGAGTCTTCGCGCACCTGCTCAAGATGCGCGCGCATCGCGTCGCGCGCCTTCTCCGGATCGCGCCGCTCGACCGCCTCCAGAATTCGCTTGTGATGGATCTGGCCGCGCTCGCGGTCCGCCCGGAACGTTAAAGATTCGCATCCGCTGTTCGCGCAGCAGTCCCACGATGGAATCGAGCAGGGAAAGAATCAGCGGATTGGCCGCCGCCTCGGCCAGAGCGAGATGAAAGTCGAGATCGGCTTCGATGTAGGCTTCCGGATCCTTGCTGCGCACGATCCATGACCGCGACAGCTTCGCGCATGGTCGCGACATCCGTCTTCCTTGCTCGCACCGCAGCCAGCGCGGCGATCTCCGGGCTCGAGAATCGCTCGCACTTCGGCGAGATGTGGCGACCCTTCCGGCTGCCCAATCTTCACCATCAGGTCGAGCGATTGGCGCACGGCCTGCGAAGTGCCATCGGTGATAAATGTGCCGCGGCCGGAGTAGGCTTCGACCAAACCCTTTTCGCGCAGTGCCTTGACCGCTTCGCGCACGGCGGTGCGGCTGACTCCGAAACGCTGCGCCAGTTCGCGTTCGGCAGGAAGCTGATCCCCGGGTTTCAGATTGCCCTTGAGGATGGACTCTTCGATCTGCTGGACAATCTGCTCGTAGAGCCGCGAGGTTCGAACAAGCTTGTACACAGGATTCACTCCCGCACGAGCCAGTTGGGGGGAACTGGCGGTCCGGCTACTATACCGCAGGTCCAATGACTGCGGCAGCGTTTCAGCGGTCTTAACCCAGCAGCGAGCATACGCGGTATTCAGGTATGGTGGTATGACCATAAACGTATCACCCCGCGCCCGCAGAAAGCAAGCCTTAGAATTTCGCATCCTTATCTCGATTATTTTGAAGAAGCACTACATGAGACCGCCGGGGGTTGACCGGTTTTATGCATATGGAGGAGACGACACCCGAATTTCCTTGACTTCATTCCGGCACCAGTGGTATGGCTGTCGGACCAGAACACGGAGGCCTCTATGACTTTCCGACGCACCGCCATGTCCGCGGGTCAGCTTGCCCATGTAGCCGGCCGGATCTTCCTCGTCATATTGACGGTTTGCGCTTTGTGTCTGTTCTCTCTGTCTCAGTCCACTACCGGGCGCATCTTGGGAAACATCTCGGATCAGAGCGGCGCGGCAGTCGCGGGCGCAACCGTGATGGTCACCGATGTCGAGCGCGGCACCTCGCGCATACTCACTACGGACCAAGCCGGCGCTTATGCCGCCCCCGACCTTGCGCCCAGCTCCTACAAGATTCGCGTAGAGGCCAAGGGCTTCAAGGCGATCGAGCGACCCAACATCGTGGTCGAAGTCGCTACGGATGTCCGTGCGGATTTCTCGCTGCAGCCCGGGCAAGTTTCGGAGACTGTGATCGTTCAGGAAGAAGTGCCCCTGCTGAACACGACTTCCGCGACGCTCGGCGGCACGCTGAGCAACAAGGAGATCAACGACCTGCCGCTGAATGGCCGCAACTACGAAAACCTGCTGCAGCTTCGCCCCGGCGTGATGCGTTATCCCGGCGGCGGATTCTCCACCACGAGCACCGATGGCTTGCGCGCGGAGGATAACGCCTACTTCGTCGAGGGCCTGTTCAACAGCGAACCGTTTTCCGGCCAAGGCATCATCAACGGCGCCGGCATCGCGGGAGATTCCGCGACCATCCTTCCCATCGATGCGATCCAGGAATTCAACGTTCAGGAAAATCCTCCGGCGGAATACGGATGGAAGCCGGGCGCGGTTATGAATGTTGGATTGAAGTCGGGAACGAATTCGCTGCACGGAACCGCTTTCGCGTTCGGCCGCGACGGCGCGATGGACGCACGCAACTATTTCAACGCGGCTCCGGCGGCAAAAACTCCACGAACGCTGGAACAATTTGGCGGCAGCGTGGGCGGCGCGATTATTAAGGACAAAGCTTTCTTCTTCGGCGCCTATGAAGGGCAGCGCTACAACGTCGGAAACTCGTACAGTGTCACCACGCCTCCATGGTGGGCTTACCGACACCCTCGACCCCGACTTGCACCTCCGTCGCCGGTGACTGCGCAAACAGTATTCCGAATGCGATTGCCGATCTGTTGGCCAATGGGATCCCGATCAGCCCTGCCAGTCAATTGATCTCCGGCTGTGCTGTCTCTGGCGGAACTGTGACCTGCAATGGCACTGGCTTTCCGATCAACAATACGCAATCGAGCAGCATCGTGCAGGGATTCCCTAACGACGTTGACGTCGACAACGTCATTGGCAAAGTGGATTACAACATCAATGAACACAACAGCATCAGCGGCATGTATTTCTTTGGAAATAACTCGGGGACGGTTGAAGACTTTCCGGAGTTGCAAAAGAAATGGCGCTCGAACATCCACACCCGCGCCCAGGTTGCAGGAGGAAATTGGATTTGGACTCCGAGTGCGAAGTGGGTCAACGAAGCGCGCTTCGGCTACAACCGGCTCTACCAACCCACGCTGCCTGGTGACCTGAACACTCCCGCGTCGGCTTACGGTCTCAACACCGGCGTGAGCGGACCGTTCACCGGCGGATTGCCCCGCATCGGCTTTGCCGGCGCCTTCGTTCCCGGCCTGGGTGGTTTCAAATGGCCGAAATTCCAGGGACCGGATTCGATCACGCAGTTCATCGATCACGTTTCCTACGCCACGGGAAAACATTCCCTGAAATTCGGCGGCGAACTGCACCGTAACGACGTCAACGGCGGAGCTTTCGGCAACGCCCGAGGCAGCATCACGTTCCTGGGCGGCGTGGCCATTGACCTGCATCCACCGCGCTGGAAGATTTCTTCGCCGGTGATCCTTTCAAGGCGTCGGTACAAGTTGGGGATCCCACGCTGCAGATTCACAACTGGGCGTACGGATTATTTGTCCAGGACGACTGGCGCGTCACCAGGACTCTGACGCTAAACTCCGGACTGCGCTATGAATTCAGTTCAGTAATCAAAGAAGCCCACAACCTTCTGGGAAATTTTGATCCCAATTCGTCCACCGGATTGATTCAGGCGGGAACGAACGGCGTCAGCGGCCCCTACAATCCCGATCACACGAACTTCGCTCCGCGCCTGGGCTTTGCCTGGGATGTGAACGGCAAAGGGAACACCGTGCTGAGAGGCGGAGGCGGCCTGGTTTATGAAACCATCAACTGGGAAGCGCTGCTCGCCTTCAACAACGCCTTTGGACTTGGCAACGTTCCCACCGGCGGCATCATCGATGCCGCAGGCGACACCGCCGGCGGCACCATCACGGCGGGCAACGTGTCGATTCCTCCCGTCATGCCTCAATGGGACGGCAGCACTCCGCTCTACGGCAGCGCCACGATCAATTGCTTCGCCAGTCCTTGCCCCATCATGAGCGTGGATCGCAACCTCACGACTCCCTACGTCTGGAACTGGACGCTGAACCTGCAGCACGCGTTCACGCCGAATCTTTCGCTGGAACTCGCCTACGTGGGCAATCACGGATCGAATCTGACCGGCATTCGCGATATCAACCAGCCGGCAGTGGGATCAGGCTGGCCTGCGGCGAACATCGCCGCCTGCACCAAGGCCGCCTTGGCAGCGGGGCCAGGTGCGCAGTATCCGACGCTCACGAATCCGGCCTGCCAGGATGACACCGGCAACGAAATCGGTCCCTACAACACCAAGTTCCCCTACCTGAGCAACATCTTCCAGATGGCGAACGTCTATCGATCAAACTACGACGGCTTGCAAGTCACGTTGAATTCCCGGAACTTTCACGGCCTGAGCATGGTGGCCGGCTATACCTTCTCGCATGCGCTCGACGCTGTGGGTGCCAACTGGGATTTCGGATATGGCGCGGGCCTGCCGCAGGACTCCTACAACGTCGCGCGGCGAATACGGGAACAGTGACTTCGACATTCGGCATCGCTTCACTCTCTCGCTTACCTATGCCATTCCCGGCCGATCAGGCTTTGCACAGATGCTGGAAGGCTGGGAACTCAATTCCATCGTGACCCTGGAAAGCCCGCAACCCTGGGGACCCGATCGATCTAGGAACGGATGCCGCAGGCGTCGGTCCGCTTGCCCGTCAGTCCGCCAGCCAACGAACCCATTCGCTGGAGCTTCTTCGGCAAGACCACCGACTTCAAGTCAGGCCCGAACCCGATTCCCTACTTCGCGGGAAACAACACCCCGACGAATCCAACCAACAACGCGGCCTGCAACGCACAGGCTCTGGCTGTGGATGGAGGTACTCCGGGGGCGGCAACTGAGTCTCTGGCTTTCTTCGGCTGCTACGCTCAGGGTAGCTCGATCATGATTCCGCCGCCGCTTGGTCAATTCGGCAACATGTCGCGGAACATGTTCCCCGACTCCGGCTTCCGGAACTTTGATTTCTCGGTGGCGAAGAACTGGCATTTCGGGGAACGCCTGCGTGCACAGTTCCGCGCTGAGTTCTTCAACATTTTCAACCATCCGAACTTCGCCAATCCTTACGGCGGCCAGAACGGATTCGGCTTGAATGATCCTTCGGCGCGCCCATTCGGTTGCGGATGCGCCACGCCGGACGTTGCCGCGGCGAACCCAGTCATCGGTTCGGGCGGCAGCCGCGCGGTTCAACTCGGATTGAAGTTCATTTCTAGTTGCGGGCTGATTGTTGGGGTTGAAAGAAGGCCGGACGCAATTCCGTCCGGCTTTTTTTCGTAGACGGCTCGCCTGATGGCGAGCCAGAGAAAAGGGCCAAGCTATGAAAATAAAACAGTCAGTTTTATTCCGCTCTCTTGTTGGTATTCGCATTCATTTCCGGCAGCGCCTCTGCTCAAAACGAACCGCGCCGCGAGCGCACCATCGATGAGATCAAGACCGAAGCCATCCACCGCGCCGAAGTCGGCCAGTATCCGCTGATCGGGCTTGATCCCGGCGACGTAAAAGAAGCCTTCGAAAGCATTCACACCGCCGATAAGGACGAATGGGCCGCAGGATTCATGCGCGTGGCCGACCGCTACTTCAACGAAGCGAAGTCGCTGGAGAAGACCGATCCCGCAAAGGCGAATGCCGATTACATCCGCGCCTGGCGGCTTTATTCCTTCGGACGCTGGCCGATTCCGGCGTCTCCCGGCAAACAGCGCTCTTATGAAAAAGCGATCGAAGCGTTTCTGGCGCACGCGCGCTTCATGGATCCGCCGCTCGAAGTCGTGCACATTCCTTTCGAAGGCAAAGAAATCATCGGCTACCTGCGGCTGCCGAAAAATGCGAAGGGTCCGGTGCCGCTGGTGATTGCGGTGAATGGGCTTGGACAGCCGCAAGGAAGACCTGACGGAAAGCTTCGGTGCGATTCTTCCCTTTGGCATTGGCTATCTCGCGGTCGATGGTCCCGGGACGGGCCAGAATCCGATCAAGGTAAGTGAAACGGCGGACCGCATGCTCTCGAAAGTGATCGACTACGCGCAGTCGCGGCCGGAGATCGACAAGAACCGCATCGCGATGCACGGCGTGAGCTGGGGAGCCTATTGGGCGACGAAGATGGCAATCGTCGAGCGCGCCCGGCTGCGCGGCTGCAGCGCCCAGTCTCCGCCGGTCGACAAGTTCTTCCAGAAAGATTTTCTGATGAACTCGCTGCTGGGCAATCGCGAATATCTTTTCGATCAGGTGCCGGCGCTGATGAACATTCTGGAAGGCGTGCATACGCTGGACGAAATGGCCGACTTCCTGCCGAAAATGTCGCTGGTGAAGCAAGGGCTGCTGGGCAAGCCGATGGCGCCCATGCTGATTATCGCGGGCGTGCTCGACACCCAGGTTCCCATCGATGACGAATATCTTCTGCTGAGCAAAGGCGATGTGCCGAAAGAAGCCTGGATCAATCCTCGCGGTGGACATCTCGGCCGGCAGGTCGGAGTGTGGCCCGATCCGCTGATCTTCAAGCAGGTGATTATTCCGTGGCTGGTGAAGACGCTGGAGCCTCCGGCGAATTAGAGGTCAGTGACCAGTGATCGGTGACTGTGGCCAGGCAAATCTCTTCTAACCAATGTCCACGCCAATCGCAACTTCAGAATTCGACGCTGCACATCCGCAACCGCGGCGCAAGCCGCTCTACGCCTCGCTGTGGGTGCAGGTTCTCATCGCCATGGCGATCGCCGTCGTGCTTGGCTATGTGAGCCCGGCCCGCGCCATCGCCATGAAACCGTTGGGCGATGCCTTCATTCGCATGATCACCATGATCATCACCGTGCTCATCTTCTGCACAGTGGTCACCGGCATCGCGGGCATGCAGGATCTGAAAAAAGTGGGCCGGGTGGGCGGCAAGGCGCTGCTCTATTTTGAAATCGTCTCCACGATTGCGCTGGCGATTGGACTGATCGTGGGCAACGTGGTTCGTCCCGGCGCCGGTTTTAACGTGAATGCGGCGACGCTCGATGCCAAGGCCGTTGCCGATTATGCCGGGCAGGCAAAGCGCAAAGCGTCACCGAATTTCTGATGCACATCATTCCCACAACGGTGACGGATGCTTTCGCCAAAGGCGACATCCTGCAAGTGGTTTTTGTTTCGATTCTGTTTGGCTTCGGCCTGTCGTCGGCTGGGCCGCGCGCGAAACCAATTGTGGCGCTGCTCGAGTCGCTGACCCAGGTTGTGTTCCGCGTGGTGAGCATCCTGATGATCTTCGCGCCGATCGGCGCCTTTGGCGCGATGGCCTTCACTATCGGCAAGTATGGACTCGCCTCGTTAGGGCCGTTGGTGAAGCTGATCGCCACCTTCTGGGTGACCTCGATTCTGTTCGTGCTGATCGTGCTGGGCGCAATTTGCTGGATGGCGGGGTTCAACATCCTGAAGTTCCTGCTGCACATCAAGGAAGAAATTCTGCTGGTGCTGGCCACCAGTTCGTCGGAGACCGCTATCCCCACGCTGATGGAAAAGCTTGAAAAGCTGGGCTGCTCGCGCTCTCTGGTGGGCCTGGTCGTTCCCACCGGCTTCACCTTCAACACCGATGGCAGCGGTCTCTACATGACGCTGGCGGCGTTGTTCGTGGCGCAGGCCACGAACACGCACCTGACGCTGCTGCAACAGCTCACCATCTTTTCTGTGGCTACCCTCACGTCGAAAGGAGCCAGCGGAGTGCAGGGAGCATCGTTCATCGCGCTGGTGGCGACCTTGTCAGTGATTCCTACGATTCCGGTGGCGGGAATGGCGCTCATTCTCGGCATCGACCGCTTCATGAGCATGTTCCGCGGACTGGTCAACATGATCGGCAACGGCGTGGCCACGCTCATCGTGGCGCGGTGGGAAAATGAATTGGATCGGGAGACGCTGCGGAGCCCGACTTGCCTAACTGTGATTCCGATCGATCCCATTCGCATCTAACGCTACTTTCAAGGAGTCTAGACAATGGCCGAAAAAGTCGCTCTGATCACCGGCGCCAACGGCGGCCTTGGAACTCACGTCACGAAGGCTTTGCTTAACGCCAGCTTCATGGTCGTCGGACTGTCTCCGAAGATCGAACAATCTGACTTCGATCATCCGAACTTTATTGCCCTTCCCGCCGCACTCACCAGCCTGGGCGCTGCCAACAAGGCCATTGACAGCGTGATTTCCCGCTGCGGAAGGATTGACGTACTCGCTCACCTGGTCGGCGGTTTCGCCGGGGGACAGACCGTCGCGGAAATGGATGACGCCACCTGGCAACACATGTTCGACGCGAATCTGAACAGCACGTTTCACATCCTTCGCGCGGTGATTCCGCAAATGCTCAAGGCTGGAGCCGGTCGCATCATTGCGGTCGGCAGCCGGCAGGCCGAAGAACCCGCGCCCACAATTAGTGCTTACAGCGCGTCGAAGGCGGCGCTGGTATCACTGATGAAGACGGTCGCGCTGGAAAATAAAGATGCGGGCATTACCGCGAACGTGATCCTGCCCGGAACCATGGACACTCCAGTCAACCGCAGAGATGCTCCCGGCGCAGATGTTTCACAGTGGGTGCAGCCCGCCTCAGTGGCCAGCTTGATCCTGTGGCTGGCTGGCGACGCTGGCAAAGACGTCACTGGCGCCGCAATTCCGGTTTACGGGCGCGGACTTTAGGGATCGGCGTCCCATTCTGGTAACTACAGTAACCACCTGACTGCACAATTTATGTTGCACGTTAACATTGCTGAAACGTCCTGCATCTACGATAGAAGCAGGAAGGTGCCCTATGGGTTCGCCGCGCATCGCGAAATCGCTGCCGCTACAGGTGGCCGCAGTCTGTTACCGCAAGCACGGCACGGCAGTGGAATTCCTGCTGGTGAACACCAACGGCGGCAACAAGTGGACATTCCCCAAAGGCTCGCCGGAAGCGCGGCTCTCGCACAGTCAAGCCGCTGAGCGCGAAGCCGCGGAAGAAGCCGGCGCTCTGGGCACCATCGAGCCTCGCCACTTTCATCTCTACATCCATTCCAAAGGCGTGTTCTGGCAGCCCGGCGGCGTACAGGAATTTGTGGTGAAGGCTTTCCTGATGGAAATCCACGAACTGCGCCGGCCCGATGAGGCCTTGCGAAATCCCACGTGGTTCAGCCCGGAAGAAGCGCGCAAGCGCTTGGCCAAAGGTCGAGAAGTGAAGTACGCTCGCGAAACCGAAGCCGTGATCGATCGCGCGCTGGAGCGTATTCAGTTTCACGACGCCCTCTGGGGCACGTATCCCGGATCGCGCAACGGCCGCGTCGTCGTTCAATCCTGATTCTCAAAGAGTGCTGTCATCCTGAGGAAGTGGAGGCCTTCGCCTTGGCGAAGCGCTCCCGACGAAGGATCTGCGCACTTGCTGGGCTGATGCCGATGAGGACGTGGAAGAAAAAGGCACAGGTCCTTCACTTGCTTCCGTCCGGCGTTCAAGATGACGAAGTTTGCAGCAGCGGACAAAAGTGAAGGATTATCGCTTTTTGTGAGACGATGAATCCAGCCCATGATTCAGCTTTCTGGCGCCGGAAAACGTTTCGGCCACAAACTTCTTTTTGAAAATACCGACTGGCTGATCACGCCCCGCGACCGCATCGGGCTGGTCGGAGCGAACGGCACCGGCAAATCCACGCTGATGAAGATTCTTGCCGGCCTGGACACGCTCGACTACGGCTCCCTGATCGTCGCCAAAGGAACGACCGCCGGATATCTCCCACAAGACGGGCTCTCGCTTTCCGGGCGCACTGTGTTTGCCGAATGCATGGCGGTGTTTACCGAACTCCACGCCATGGAGCGGGAACTGGAAACGCTCACTCATCGCATTTCCGAACTTGACCACACCAGCGCCGAGTATTCCGAGGTCGCAGATCGCTATCACAGCCTGGAGCACGAGTTCCGCACCCGCGATGGCTACTCGATTGAAGCCGAAGTCGGACGCGTTTTGATGGGGCTGGGATTTCGCAAAGAAGACTGGGAGCGGCAAACCGATGAGTTTTCTGGCGGTTGGCAGATGCGCCTGGCGCTGGCCAAATTGCTTCTGCAAAAGCCAAACCTGCTTCTGCTGGACGAGCCCACCAACCATCTCGACCTGGAAGCCCGCAACTGGCTCGAAGAATACTTGCACGATTATCCGCACGCTTTTGTGCTCATCTCGCACGATCGTTATTTTCTCGACGTGACCGTCAACAAGATCGCGGAAATCTGGAACAAGCGCTTCTGGTTCTATACCGGAAACTACGACAAGTTTCTGGCGCAAAAGACGCAACGCAACGAGCAGTTGCAGGCCGCCTACCGCAACCAGCGCGACCGCATCGAGCAGCTGGAAGTGTTCATCAACCGCTTCCGCTACCAGGCCACCAAGGCCAAGCAGGTGCAGAGCCGCATTAAAGAGCTGGAGAAGATTGAGCGCATCGAAGTCCCGCCGGAAGAGAAGACCATTCATTTCTCGTTTCCTCAGCCCAAGCCCAGCGGGCGCATCGTCGCCGAGTTCGAAGGCGTCGCCAAGGTTTATCCGGGGAAGAACTCCGCAACAGGAAACAGCGGCGAAAAAGAAGTCTTCCGCGATGTGAACTTCATGATCGAGAAGGGCGATCGCATCGCCCTGGTAGGCGTGAACGGAGCCGGCAAATCCACGCTGATCAAGCTGCTCGCCGGCGCAGAACTGCCGACCCAAGGCGAGTTCCGCCTCGGGCATAACGCGCAGGCCGATTACTTCGCGCAGGATCAATACAAGGAACTCGATGCCGACGCCCGCATGATCGACGATCTCGGCGCCGCATCGCCGCGCTCCACGCAAACTGAACTCCGCAGCCTGCTCGGATGTTTTCTTTTTTCCGAAGACGATGTGTTCAAGAAGATCGGAGTACTTTCCGGCGGCGAACGCGGCCGTTACGCGTTGCTTCGCCTGCTTTTGCATCCGGCGAATTTTCTCCTGCTCGACGAGCCGACGAACCATCTCGACTTGCGAGCCAAAGACGTCCTGCTGGAAGCACTCATGGACTACTCCGGCACGGTCGTATTCGTCTCGCACGACCGTTACTTCATCGACAAGCTGGCCACGCGCGTCTTCGAGATCGGCGACGGAAAAGTCGAAGTCTATCCCGGCAACTACGAAGACTATCTCTGGCGAAAACAGGGCGGCAGCGCGAAGCAGGATGAGACTATCCGGCAGCAATTGAAGGCCGTTGAACCAGTGCAGGCTGCCCCGGCAAACGGCAACCACGCGGCAAGCGAGGCCGCGCCCGCTGCAGCCAAGGGGAAGCGTCTGAATCCCATCAAACGCAAAAAGATGGAAGACCGCATCTGCGAACTGGAAGCCGAAATCAGCCGGGCCGAGGCGGTGATCGCGCGTTGTGAAACAGCGCTGCAGAATTTCGTCAGCGCGGAAGAGAGCCAGAGCCAATCCGAAGAGCTCGACCGGCACAAAGCCGCGCACGCAGAGTTCCTCGCGGAGTGGGAAGAACTCAGCCAATCCCTGCACGCAGCCGAGTAACACGTCTCCTGCCGCGTTCGTACACTCTCTTCCGTAATCTCGGAGGATGACTTACTGCTGTGCGATATTCAGATTGGCCAAAGGGACACGAACCAGCCGAAGGCCCAAGATCCAAGACCGCCCGCTTCAATCGGCGTCGCCAGAGCCCAAGTTTTAGCGAAGGGACGCGCCGTGCGGGATTAAGGAAGGCCGCATGCTTCAGTCTTCAGACAACTCTTACGGCGTGAAGTCGAATTCGCCCGCCTCCAACCCCAACTCTTTCAACCCGGTGAAAACCACCACCGCGCCCATTGAACAAGCCACCATCGGCCGTTCCCTGGTCATCAAGGGCGAAATCACTGGTTCGGAAGCACTTTATATCGATGGCCGGATCGAGGGCAAAATCACGCTGACCGACAATCGCGTCACCATCGGCCGCAACGGCATCGTGCAAGCCGACATTACCGCTCGCGAAGTTGTGGTCATGGGCAAAGTCACCGGCAACCTCGAATGCAGCGACCGCGTCGATATCCGCAGTGAAGGCGTGGTGCACGGCAATGTGCTCACCGAGCGGGTCAGCGTGGAAGATGGCGCCGTGCTGAAGGGCGGCATCGAAGTACGAAGCGGGCAGCAAAAACAACAGAAGAACCAGGCCCAGTCTCAGGTGAAAACCGTGGAAGCGCCGAAGCCCTCCGCACCGGAACCACCGAAGGCCGTGGCCGCAATCGCTGGTGCATAAGGCAGCGGGCACAATATCCAAGCACGAGAAAGGGCACGCTTAGGCGTGCCCTTTTTCATCTGCGACGTTCTCTATTCACAACGCCCCAGTAGCTGCCGGAAGCTGCTGCGACGCCGTCTTACTTCTTCTCTTCCCCTTTGGTCTTCAAATCGAGCGCCGCCGAGTTCATGCAGTAACGCAGCCCGGTGGGCGCAGGACCATCTTCAAACACATGTCCCAGGTGGGCTCCGCAATGGGCGCAGCGAGCCTCGGTGCGCACCATCCCGTAGCTGCGGTCTTTGTGCTCTTCGACCTTTCCCTCGTCCGCTGGTTTGAAAAAGCTCGGCCAGCCCGTTCCGGAATCGAACTTCGTGGAGGAGTCGAACAACGGCTCCCCGCAGCAGACGCAGTGATACGTACCCTTGTCTTTTGTATTCCAGTACTTGCCGGTAAAAGCCGGCTCGGTCCCCGCCTCACGCGTCACATGATATTGCTCCGGCGTGAGCTTTTGCTTCCACTCCGATTCGTTCTTTGCAATCTTTTCCGCCATGAATGTATGCCCCCAGTAAATTCCCTGTAACACCAACCAACCATTAGATGTTGTCCGGGCAGAAGAGTGGCGTTTCTTGCTTTTTCCACAACCAGCTTGTGACATCCGACCTTGTCCGGAAGATGGCGGACGTCCAAAGATGATTGAAACGTCTGCGAGTCCCTCTGGCCCGGTGCTCCCTCAAGAGGCGCCGGGCTTTCTTACTCTTAGGACTCAACATCATCCCCAATGCGGCGGTACTTGCCGCGGAAAAACAAAAGCGGCTCCCCTGCGCGCACCACGATATCTTCCACTTCAGCAATAAAGATGGTGTGGTCGCCGGCGTCCTCAGTCGACCTCAGCTTACATTCGAGATAGGCCAGCGCCTCGTGCAGGATGGGGGTACCGTGCCCCGTGCGATCAAAGCGTGCGCCCGCTTGTTCTTCTGCCTGCCCGTGATCGCCCGGTGGCTGCGCGTAGTACTCCGAAATCCCCCTCTGATTCTCCGCCAGGATATTGATCCCAAAGCGCTTCTTGGCGTGCAGATGAGCATGAGTGCGTGCGCTACGGTCCACGCAAACCAGCACCAGCGGCGGGTGCAGCGACAGCGAAGCGAAAGCATTCGCAGTCATGCCATGAATCGTGCGGTGCAGATCAACGGTGATGATGGTCACCCCGGTCGCAAAGGCTCCCATCGCTCTGCGGAATTCGAGTGCACTGAGACTCATGCTGTGCCTGGTGTTGGTGGTGCGACTGCCTACATTAGCACGGCAGTGGCACGGCGGGGTCAGTAAGCGAAATGGCCTGTTTGCAACAGTTGACTCGGATTTGCCCGGCTTATTTGGATGCAGGCAATTCGATGATCGTTTATAGACCCGCCATTTTCTCCTGAACTTTGGGAATCCACACTTCCTGAGCAGTTGGCTCCATGAGGTGAACTTGCTGAAGAGCTTTCTCAAAAGTTGTGCGCGCCTCGGCGTTCTTGTGCAACGCCTTCTGCGCGTCTCCCAAAGCCATCAGAGCCTGCAAGGAGTCGGGCGCAAGGGCAATTCCGGCCTGCGCTTCGGAAAGCGCCTGTTCGGGCTCATGCTGCACGAGCAGGGTGCCAGAGATGACGGCTCGATCCAGCGCTGCAGCGTACGGAACATTGAACGTACCGTCGTAAACGAACACCCCATCCTCGATCACCGCCGAAGGCTTGAGCCTCATAAACTCGCGGTATGGACTTAGAAGGCTTGAACCTGATTCGTAGAACGTCAGGGAAATGTGGCTGAAGAATACAGGGCCCCGGATGAATGGAGGAGTTTCAGTTTTTAGCCCGGACCAGATCGTGTCCATAGTGGGCAGAGTCTTGCATGGAATGCCGTAGGCGTGGAACGGAATCAGCGGCTCGGCCGTGTACGCGAACCAACATTCTTTGATACCTCGCTCGTCCACGTAACGCTTCACCGCTTTCAGTTGCTGTCCCCAGTCCGTGGTGGAGTCGGTAAGATACTCGTGGACGTTAGTTGCTCCACCCCAGAGTTCGTTCGCGTACGGAATATAAGAAGTTGGAAACGCCCGGAGTGAAGACACGACATGGAAAATCGTGAGAACGGCAATGGGCCACACCCAACGGTGATCGCTTTGCATCAGGCTCCAGGCCGCTCCACCCGCCAAAACAAGGAGGAAGATGAAAACCAAAAGGATGTGCCGCACTCCGATGTTCAGATTCGAAGTCATCGAAATAGAAAAATAGAGCGCCGGCGGCAGAGACAGAAACAGGATCTCGCGCCAGCCGCGTAGCTTGCCGGTGGCGATGGCATAGGCGATCAGCGGGAGAAAGATCAACGTGGTCAGGGTCGCCTTTATGAGAAGCGCCACCGGGAAATAGAACCACACCCCGTGCGCATAGACCTTCCCAAACATGTAGCTGGGCCAAGTATTCGCGACTGATCGGACATCTGCCAAACCATAGAGCCATGACTCCGGCAGTACTTTCCAGCGCGCCATCATCGTGATCACCTTCGCTTCCGCCGGTCGCAGGTTGCCGAGTGTGTCCTCCAGTGGTGGATTGATCTGTGTTCCAGCGGGACGAGCGGCGTAGCGGAATCCGTAACCCACCCACATGATGCCAACAGCGATGATTCCGGCAACCAAAAGAGCGCCAACCAGGCGGGCTGCCTGATGCAGGCGGGTCTCGTCCCCCGCTTGACAGGGGCGCAACAACTCGGTGATCGCGAGCAGAATCAGCATCGCCGGCAGCAGTACGGCGGAATGCTTGACGATAAAGAAGAGGCCTGCGGCGAGACCCAGCTCCACGACCCGTCCCCACGAAGGAGATTTCACATAGCGGTAGAACCCATAGATGCTGGCGAGAAGGGCAGCCGCTGCGCCTGTGTCCGTCGTGACCAAGGCGCCATGGGCAAGGAAGTTGGGCTCGAAGACGATCAGCGCAAGTGCGATAAATCCCGCACCTGTGCCAAACATCTCGCTTGCCGTAAGGAACGCCAGCAGCGCAACCAATAACGCAAAGATCGATGCTGCCATTCGGGCGCGGAAGATGACCTTCTCGTGATCATTCTGGAAGATAAGATCGCGTCCGCTCAGGTAGGCCTCGGTCTTGAAGTAACGGTTCTGCAACTGCGGCTCATGAAGGTTCATTCGCAACAGGGGAGCAGCAGCAATCATCTTCACCAGCGGCGGGTGCTCGGGGTTTAGACCAAAATCGTGATACTTGAGAGACATGTATCCGGCGAAGATGTGATCGCCTTCATCGAAGGTAAGCGACTCATGCTTGACGGAGTACAACAGCTGGAATTCGAGAATCAGAAGTAAGAAAATGACTGCGGCTATTTTCACCCAGGACTGCTTGAGCAGTGCATGCAATGTATCAGTGATTCCTGTCGCGGCTTTCGATATCGCAACCACCTCTGCGTTCATCATTTCTCCGCATCAACAACATAAGTAGTAAAACACGCTATACGCAGACAAACACCACGAATTTGAGGGTAACTCTCCTCGTTCTTCGGCGGACTGTGCCAGTTGCGGGATCAAAGGTCTCGAAAACGTCAGAAATTCGAGTCGCTCGGCCAGCTATCCCTGCCCGAGCCCCTCGCCAGTGTTCAGCGGACCGGCACAGTCGTATTGACCAGCACCGACCACTGGCCACTGATCACTGACCACTGTTGTATGATTCACTTCATCGGCAAGGCCCGCGGAATCCAGAATCGTGACTCCAACCGCCATCAAAACGGCTGCACCCGAGCGATGCTTATCGTGCGCGGCAGAACTCGAGAGCCTGCGCCCCGGCGAGCCCATCTCGCGCGAAGTAGCGCTGCGCCTCATCCGTTGCAGTGACGACGATCTCCCCGCCCTCCTCGCCGCCGCCCGCGCGTCGAAAGAAAACTTCAAGCCCGGCTTCATCACCTACTCGCGAAAGGTTTTCCTGCCACTCACCAATCTGTGCCGCGACTATTGCGGATACTGCACCTTCCGCCGCGATCCCGGAGATCCCGGAGCGCACACCATGACGCCGGAAGAGGTCCTGACCGTCGCTCGCGCCGGAGAAAAGCTAGGCTGCACCGAAGCTCTCTTCAGCCTCGGCGATAAGCCGGAACTGCTCTTCCCCGAGATGCGCGAGACGCTGCGCCATCTGGGTTATAAATCTACGTTGCATTATCTGGAAGCTATGTGCGAACTTGTGCTACGCGAGACCAGTCTGCTGCCGCATCCGAATCCCGGTTTGCTGAGCGCCGAATGGATCAGTCGCCTCTCCGCCGTTTCTCCCAGCATGGGCCTGATGCTCGAAACCACCAACCAGTCTTTGCTCGCTCCCGGCGCGGCACACGATAACGCTCCCGACAAGGTTCCGGCGAAGCGCCTGCGCACCATTGAAGAGGCCGGAAAGCAAGGCGTTCCCTTCACTACGGGCCTTCTGATCGGCATCGGCGAAACTCCCGAGGACCGCATCGAAACCATCCTGGCGATTCGTGATCTTCACGGCAGCTATGGCCACATCCAGGAAGTGATTGTGCAGAACTTCCGAGCCAAGCCAACAATCCCCATGGCTCACGTGCCTGAGCCCAGCCAGGGCGAGATGTTGCGCACCGTGGCGGTAACTCGATTGCTAATGCCCAACGTCAATATTCAGGCACCTCCCAACCTCAATGCGCCGTATTATGAAGAGTTGTTGGATGCTGGCATCAACGACTGGGGAGGAGTTTCTCCGCTGACGCCCGACTACATCAATCCCGAGAAACCCTGGCCGCATCTTGAGCAACTGCGCCTCCGCACCGAGAGCAAGGGATTTCAGTTGCGCCAGCGCTTGCCGGTTTATCCCGAATTTGTGCCCGGGCTGATCTCGAAACCTGGATTGCTCACCGAAAAACTTCGAACTGCAAGCAACGATGACGGCCTCGCCGCCGGAAAGAGGGCCGCGTGATCTGTGTGCTCACCGGTGGCACCGGAGGCGCCAAGTTTGTTGACGGCCTGCGCCAAGTAATCCCGCCGGAAGAAATCACGCTGATCGTCAATACCGGTGACGACTTGCTGTGGTGGGGACTGTACGTTTCGCCTGATATTGATTCCATCACTTACGTGCTCTCCGGCCTGTTGAGCCGCGAGCGAGGCTGGGGCGTGAAGGGCGACACTTTTCTGTGCCTGCAAGCCATGGGACAACTTGGCGAGCCCACGTGGTTCCACACCGGCGACCGCGACCTCGCCGTGCACCTACTTCGTTCGCGCCTGTTGGCCGAAGGCAAAACGCTTTCCGAAGCCACGACGACAATCTGCGATAAGCTCGGCGTAAAAGCGCGCATCCTGCCGATGAGTGACTCGCGCGTCGAGACGCGGGTGGATACGCCTTCCGGCGAACTGAGTTTCGAAGAATACTTCGTGCAGCGCTGGTATCAGGATCCCGTGAATTCGATCCGTTTTGCGGGGGCTTCCGATGCTGAGCCCGCGCCGGGAGTGATCGAAGCCATCACCTCCGCGGATACCGTGATCATCGCGCCCAGTAATCCCATCACCAGCATCGGCCCCATTCTCGCCGTGCCCGGAGTTCGCGATGCGTTGCTTCGTGCTCGCGGCAAAGTCGCCGCCGTCAGCCCGATCGTGGGAAACGCACCCGTGGCCGGACCCGCCGGCATTCTCATGGCCGCACAAGGATTGCCGTGTTCGATCGCGGGCGTCGCCAAGGCTTACGAGGATTTTCTCGATCTGCTGATTTGCGACACGCGCGATGCCCGTGCCGCCGAAACGCTCCGTGGAAACGGTTTGCGGGTGCAATGCACGCAGACCATCATGCGCAATGCCGAAGATAAGGCCGCGCTGGCGAGAACCGTGCTCTCATTCCTGGGGAGCGGACGGCTCTCGGACAAGCCTGTTTCCAATGACGCAATTTCTGATAAATCCACAGCCCGTGCTGCTGAACAGCCGTGATCCTCATTCCCGTAAAAAATCTATCCGCAGCCAAGCAGCGGCTGGCAGCCGTGCTGGACCAGCCAGCTCGCACCGAACTGGCGCAAGCTATGCTGCACGATGTTGTAGCCGCGCTCGTCGCGTGGCCGCGTCGGCCGGCTTGTGCGCTGGTAAGCGGCGATCCGTTTGCCCTCGAACTGGCGCGAAAATACGATTTCGAAGTCATCCCTGACCCGGCCAATCCCGGCGAAACCGGCGCCATTGAGATGGCGACGAGTCTCTGCGTGTCGCGCGGCATTGACAGCACGCTCGTCATCCCCGCCGATATTCCGCTGATTCGAGCTGGCGAGATCGAGCTGATTTTCGAAAATGCTCCGCTCGAAGGCACGGTCCTGGCGCCCGCCGCAGACGGCCGTGGAACGAATGCCGCGTTCCGCCGCCCGGCGAATCTTTTTCCCTTGCGATTTGGCAACGACAGCTTTAAGCCGCATCTCGCCGCTGCCCAGGCCATGGGAAAGCCTTGTATCGTTCTGCAATTGCCCGGCGTTGCGCTGGATGTCGACAATCCCGAAGATTTGCAACGACTGCTCGCGCATCCCGGCGAAACCCGAACGCAGAAGTTGATTCGCGGCTGGGCGCTCGACAGCGGATTTCCGGCGACTGGAACTGAGGGATTGTGACCAAGGATCGTCGCGCTGCCCAGAAGCCGGCAGCGAAGCGCCGCAAGAAATCTGCCTCGAACGAACTCCGTCTCATTCCGGTTCCTCTTGCAGCAGAAATCAAACCTGGCGATTCGCTCGCGGAAAAGTTGCTACAAGCGCTGCGGCAAAGCGGCCTCGCATTCCAATCCGGCGATATTCTCGTCGTCAAACACAAAATTGTTTCTAAGTCCGAGGGCCGCGTCGTCGACCTCACGACGATCGAGCCTTCTACCGAATCCAGCGCATGGGCGAAGCAATATAGTCTCGACGCCCGGGTCATCGAGCTTGCCCTGCGCGAAAGCCGTTCGGTCATCCGACGCAAGAATGGCGTGCTGATCACCGAAACGGAGCACGGGTTCATTTGCGCCAACAGCGGCGTCGACGTTTCGAATGTCGATGGCGGCCATCGTGCCCTGCTTCTGCCCGCCGACGCCGATCGCTCCGCACGCAACCTTCATCGCGAACTCAAGAAACGCACCGAACTCGCGATTCCTGTTCTGATTACCGACTCCTTCGGCCGTCCCTGGCGGGAAGGCCTGGTCGATTTCTGCGTGGGAATCGCCGGGATGAAGGCTCTGCGCGATGACCGCGGGCGGCGCGATCCGCACGGCTACACGCTGCACGCCAGCCTCGAAGCGGTTGCCGATGAGCTTGCCGCCGCGGCCGCGCTGGTTTGCGGCAAACTCAATCGAACTCCTGCCTGCATTATTCGCGGATTTCCTTATCAGCCCGCCCGAGGCCTCATTCGGGATTTACTTCGCCCCGCAAAAACCGACCTCTTCCGGTAGCCCTCGCCAAGAACCCACATCTGGGAGTAATTTGGAACATCAGCACTCGGAGGAATCCTGTGCCGCGCACACTTTCAACATCTGAACTGGAAGCCTTCCCTTCCCTCGACTGGTTCGACCTCGCTCCCACGGTGACGCCTCCCATTCGCTCCTCTTTGGAGAAAATTCTCGAAAGTCAAAACGGCAATGCCGTCTCACAAGAAGAGGCTTTTGCGCTAGCCCACGCCAAGGGCGACGATCTGCTCGGACTGCTCGCGGCTGCCAACCTGCTGCGCGCTGAACTCTCCGGCAACCTCGTCACCTACGTCGTGAATCGCAACATCAATTTCACCAACATCTGCTTTGTGGGGTGCAAGTTCTGCGCTTTCAGCCGCGGGCCGCGTGAGTCTGACACCTACTTCTTAACCCCGGATCAAGTCGGGCAGAAGGCCGTCG
The DNA here is from genome assembly GCA_963750245.1 of uncultured Acidobacteriaceae bacterium. Taxonomy (GTDB): domain Bacteria; phylum Acidobacteriota; class Terriglobia; order Terriglobales; family Acidobacteriaceae; genus Sulfotelmatobacter. The sequence continues at coordinate 1,219,676 of CAVVQB010000007.1, read as the reverse complement.
AGGCCGCACAACTCGGCGCCACCGAAGTCTGCATTCAAGGCGGACTGCCGCATGGTCTGCCTCCGTTTTACTACCGCGACATTCTGCGAGCGGTGAAGGGCGCGGTTCCCAGCATGCACATCCACGCCTTCTCGCCCATGGAAATTGTCTATGGCGTCGAACTGACGGGCATGCCGCTCAGCGACTATCTTTCGATGCTGCGGGACAACGGCCTGGGCACGCTCCCTGGCACCGCTGCCGAAATTCTCGATGACGAGATCCGGCACATTCTTTCCGCCAACAAGCTCACCACCGTGCAGTGGATTGAAGTGATTCGCAGCGCCCATCGCCGCGGCATCCGCTCCACTTCGACCATGATGTACGGACATACGGAAACACCGGAACATTGGGTCCGGCAAATGCTCCTGTTGCGCGACATCCAGGAAGAAACCGGCGGCTTCACCGAATTCGTTCCTCTCGGATTTGTTCATCAGAACACGCTGCTCTTTCATCAAGGACTGGCTCGCAGCGGCCCGACGCTCGCCGAACATCTCAAGGTTCACGCTCTCGCGCGCCTGCTGCTGGCCGGTTCCATCAACAACATTCAGGTTTCGTGGGTGAAGCTGAACCGGCGTCTTTCGCAACTATGTTTGCATGCCGGAGCGAACGATTACGGCGGCACCTTGATGGAAGAGAATATTTCGCGCGAAGCCGGAGCGACGGCCGGGCAATATACGAGCCCGGAGGATTTTCAGTCGCTGATTCTTGAGATGGGCCGCGTCCCCGCCGAGCGCAACACAACTTATACGCGCATCAAGCTCAAGCTGCCGTTGGAAGACTTCACCACCGGACAAGCGCCGGAGCTGGAATTTGCATGAGCGACGCCCCGCGCCCCATCGCAATCTTGGGCGGGACCGGTCCCGCCGGCATGGGAGTTGCCCTGCGTTGGACGCGCGCCGGAGAGATCGTCGTCATCGGCTCGCGCGATGCGCGGCGCGCGCAAGAAGGAGCCGAAAAGATTAAACAAAGAGCCGGAAACCAGGCCCGCGTCTCCGGGATGGAAAACGCCGCAGCCTGCGCCGCCGCGGATATTCTCGTACTCACCGTTCCCTTCGAGGGGCAAGCCGCACTGCTCAAGCAGCTCAAGCCCGCAATTCGCACTGGCAGCATTCTGATCGACGCCACCGTGGCGCTCGCGGCTTCAGTGGGCGGACGCGCTTCCCGTACCCTCGGCGTCTGGCAAGGCTCATCCGCTGAGCAAGCCGCGGAACTTGTACCCAAGGGGGTGAGCGTGGCCGCCGCCTTTCACAATCTCTCCGCTGAGCTTCTCAACGGCGACGACGCTCTCGATTGCGACGTGATTGTTTGCAGCGATGATCCCGATGCCAGTCAGATCGCGCGGAAACTAGCGGCCAAGATTCCTGGCGTCCGAGCCCTCGACGGTGGCAAACTGGAAAACGCCCGCATCCTCGAGCAGATCACCGCTTTGCTCATCGGCCTGAATATCCGCCACAAAGGCCACGGCGGCATCCGCATCACCGGTCTGCCGCCGCAAGCCTACCTTTAACATGCCAGTGCGCTATTGTCAGCTCCCCAAACCGATGAGCGTGACCGGTCGCTCGTCTAGCATCACGAACGCGTTTATCAGCGCAATCATCCCCGTCATTGAGCCTACCCGAGAAGAGGAGCTAGAAGCGCTTCGCATCCTGCAGATCGATCGCGACGATATCCGCTGCGCATACTGCGGGGATAAGGCCACCGAATGGGATCATCTCCGTCCGATCATAAGAGGACAGGAGCCCACGGGTTATATTACCGAGATCGCCAACCTCGTGCCTAGCTGCGGCAAATGCAACCAATCGAAGGGTAAGTCGCACTGGCGCGCGTGGATGGAAGGCGGAGCTAGGTTGTCGCCCAAAACTCGCGGTATTCCTGACCTCGTGCAGCGTGTGGAGAGACTTCAAAACTACGAGAATTGGCGCCAACCCCACCAGATGGACTTCGCCCGGATCGTAGGACCGGAAATTTGGAAGCGACACAGAGAAAACTGGCGGAGCGTCCTGGACCTCCTTAAGAAGAGCCAAGAGCTCGCTGGCGAGATTCGAGCAATCGTTGTGAAATCGATGTGAAGCCCGAAACGGCTTGCCGCGACTCCTCTTTCTCTCTAACCGCTGAACCGCCGTGACTGCCTTTCATTTGGAGCGTTAGAACCCATATTTCAAGGAGAATTGAATCAACCGCGGCGTGCCCACGGTTGAAGTGATGGGCGCAGACCCGCCGCCAGCCCCGGCCACAATTGGCGAGACCGACGTTGCCGCGGGAATGGCGAACGATGGATGATTGAACAGGTTGAAGAAGTCCGCGCGAAATCGCAAATTCTGCCGTTCCCCCAGCCTGAAGGTCTTGCCGAGAGTGAAGTCGACATTCTTCTGCGGAGGCCCAATGATGCAGTTGCGCGGGGTGTTCCCGTAGACCGTCGCATCACTGGATGTTCCGTCGGAGAGTGTCGCGAGCGGATCAGGTGTGTATGCCAGGGGATTCACCCAGTTAGCCAACCGCGCCTCCGGGCTGCCGTGGCTGAAGGCGTTGGCGCAACTGTATCCCGGGTTGAACGTCGCGGTTGATGAGGGGGTGCTGGCTAAGGCATAAGCTGTGCCTCCGGCCGGATCATAGATCGTGATCGGAGCTCCTGACTGCAGGACAATTACTCCGCTGGCCTCCCAGCCACCCAGAGCTCCTTTTGTGTAGCCGCTGGAGTTGGCGAAGAAAGGCAGTTCGTAAACCCCACTAGTCACGAAGCGTTGTCGCCGGTCGAAATCCGAGAGGCCGCGAGAGGCAGCCGCGTCGGTTTGATTGTTGACTCGCGTAAGGAATGCCACCGAAGCGGTCGACACATCGTCAATTGACTTCGACCAGGTGTAGGCGCTTTGGAAATACAATCCTTTGCCGAAGCGGTGGGCCAAGGTCGCCTGCAGCGCGCTGTAGTGGGAGTCGGAGTTGGGAGCGAAGTCTTCGAAATCTCCGGGGGCTATGCCTATGTAAGGAGCTCGCGCGGAGGCATTCTCCACCGTTGAATCAACGATGGTGCAGGAAAGACCCTGAGCCTGAAGGTTAGCGCAACCGGCGCCCGGTATCGTGACCGGATTCTGGGGCGTGGCTAATGTGGCCTGATCGGGGTCATAAGTCGACCGCAGGCGCGTTCCTTTGGTGCCAATGTAGCCCAGTTCCATGAACCAGTCTTGACCCAGTTCGTGCTGAATCGTCAGGTTCCATTGCTGCGTCGTGCCCGCCACCCAATGGAGGGGCACCGCCAGTTGGATCAGGCCGTTCACATTGCCGCTGAAAGAAGGAGAACAGGCCTGAGGATTAGGGAAGGCGCAGGGCGTCGCGAATCCCTGCAGGATCGCGGCCGTGGGCACGTAAGTCTGAGTCGGATTCGCGCCCAGCGGTGGAATGCCGTTGGGAAACGCGGCACTGGCCGCGAACAGGTTGGCCAAGCTGCCAGCGCCGGGAAAGAAACCCACGAGAAAAGGATACGTCGGCGGAACGATGGCCAGATTGTCGACCGCTCCCAGGTCCTCGCGCACGCTGTAAATGCCATACCCGCCGCGAATTGAAGTGGTGTGATGGCCAGCCACATCGTAGGCAAAACCGATGCGCGGCTCCCACACTGACGCGTATTCGTTGTTGAGCCCGGCTCGATTCAGCGTTCCAGTAATGCCGGAGAGGCCGAACTTGCTGATGCATTTGGGATAGATATAGGGTTGCCCAGTCGTGATCGCCAGGTTGGGATCGGTGTTGCCGGTGTGGCAAAGAAGGTCGTAGGGCGCGCCGAGCAGCTCGTTTCGGAACCCGAGGTTGAGGGTAAGCGTTTTGCTGGCTCGATAGTCATCCTGCACGAACCAGGAGTAGCCGGGAATGCGGTAATCGTGGTTGCCCAGACCGCCTCCGCCCTCGCCCAGCAGCGGCGAACCTACGAGGAAACTCTGGAAGTCCGTGTACGGACCAGTCGCGCCCGAAATGAAGAATAGTAGTCCATTGTCAGCAATGGGCAGGCTGCGGCGCATGGCGACCCGGTCAACCTCCCCGCCAAAGCGCAGTTGGTGTGGACCGTGGGTCCAACTCACCGTGTCTACCCACGTGTAATTATCCGAGAGCGCAGATTGCAGTTGAGTGGGGTATGCCCCAAAAGCAAAAGTCCCGAACTGAAATCGATAGATGTTGGGATCGCCTGCCTGTCCGTTCACTCCCGTCGCGGTGGGCAAGTTGATGCCGACCTGCGCGTTGGTGACGGGCGGCTGGTTATTGAGCCTGTCGCTGATGATATTGACGCCAAAGCGGAATTCATTGATCAAGGTATTGCTGAATACATGCGTTTCGGTGATGCTTCCGAAGCGGCTATGCAGCGGGATGTCGAGAGGAAAGTTCAGGTTGTTGGTGCCCGGCTGACCGCCAGTCTGGATGCCGTAGGAATCGGCGCCGAAAGGCTGGAACGTATCCGAATTGGACCAGAAAAAGCGCTCGGACAAACGGTCTTTTCCACCGCGAAATTCGCGGTCCCAGTTCGCGGTGAACTGGTTGTCCGAAAACCTGCCGGGATCGGTAATCAGGAAGGGCACCGAGGTGAGGCAGGGCGTGGATGCTGGTACGTTCGTGGGCAGGGGATACAGATATCCTCCGGCGGCCGCGCCGAACTGGTTGCTCTTCGCGCTTAGCAGATTGAACGCCACGGGATCGATGCTCGGCACTCCACAGTCGGAGGCCAACAAGCTGGCTGACTGGCGGTCTTGCAAGGGAACATAAGGAATGCTGGTATTGATGAAAGTCCCCGGGGAGTCACCGCTGCGCTGGCGTGTGCCCTGAACATTCACGTAGAAGTAACCGAGCTTAGCCCCGGGGCCTATCGGGCCGCCAAAGTCCCCGCCGAAGATGTTCTGCTTCACCACCACCTTTCCCAAAAAGTAGTCGTGGGCATCGAGCACGGTGTTGCGGAAGTATTCCCACAGGTCGCCATGGAAATGGTTCGTTCCGCTCTTCAGGGTGGCATTAATGTTGCCCCCGCCGTTCCGTCCTTGCGTCGCGTCATAGAGGCTGGTGCTGACTTTGAATTCCTCGATCGCGTCTGGGCTGGGCAGTGGCGTATAAGTCAATTCGCCGAAGGCATAGTCGGCCACGGTGATGCCGTCGATCAGGTAATTGTTGTTGTCCTCTCTGCCGCCATTTACGTGTATATAAACTTGCCCACGGCCGAGTTGTGCTGCGCCATTCAAATCGGAAGAAGCTCCGGCAGAGAGCGTAAGCAGCTGCTGAAAATTTCGCGTTGCCAGTGGAAGATCGGTAATCGTCTGGGCTCCGAGCGACTGGCCTGTAGTGGCGTCCGTGGTATTGACTTGCTCCACCTGGGACTGGACTTCCACCACTGCCGCCACAACACCCACCTTCACGACCGCGGTCATGCGCGTGGTTTCCGTGATGCGTACTATCACGCCCGGAAACCTGGTGTCGGGAAAGCCCGCCGCCTTCACTTCCACCGTGTATGTGCCCACTGGCAACAAGGTGGCCTCGAACAGGCCGGACGCATCGCTCGTAACCTGGCGCAAGGTTTCGCCTGTGGCTTCACTCTTAAAGCTGATCTTGGCGTTGGAGATTACTGCCCCGGTGGCGTCTTGCACTACGCCTCCGATTGCGCCGGTGGCGCCGCCTTGTGCAAACATCGTCCCAACAAAAACCGCGATGAAAAGACTTAACGCTGCCAGCTTGCGAAGGAAGCTCATCTTTCTCTCCGTGAACGATTCTCTGTTGCTGCTCCCGATAAAGCGGGGCAAATAAGTGCGGCGAGATAGAGGCGGATATATCACGGTTCTCCGCCGATGTTCAAGAAATATACGCGCCTACTAGGCTGGGTTTGCCATGAATGCGTTGAATGAAAATTTTGGATGGATGTTTGGCCGGCCAGTGATGACGTGCTTTTCTGGGGTTTGCGACGCGGTTGAGACATCGAATCAGCGGGTCGCTGTCTAGTCTTGGCCTAGTCTTCGACCGCTTGCGCCGTCATCTCCGACGGTTCGCCGCCGGCAAGCGCTTGGGCGACGATCAACCGCCGAGCCTCTACCCGAATCTTCGGGAGCTGTAGTCCGAACCAGCACGCGCCCGCCACCGACGCCAGGCCCCCGATCGCCACCGTGAGCTGAGCGCCCAACCGTTCGGCCAGCGCGCCTCCCAGCAGCGCACCAATGGGAGCCATACCCATAAACATCATGGAATACACGGCCATTACACGCCCGCGCAAAGCGTCCGGGACCATGACCTGAATCAGCGTGTTCGAACTAGCCATCTGCAGCATAATGGTGTAGCCCACCGGCAGGAGCAGGATCACTGAAATCCAGAAACTATGGGAGATCGAAAAGACCATCAGGCTGGCTCCAAATCCCGCGCTGCACCAGGCCACCCATCGTCCCAGCCCCTTCACCCCTTGGCGAAAGGCCAGTGTCAGAGCGCCGAGTAGCGCTCCCACGCCGGTTGCGCCCATCAATATACCGAGGCCTCTGGCCCCACCATGCAGAATTTTGTCGGCGAAAATCGGCATCAACACCACGTAGGGCATCCCCACTAGACTGACTACCCCTAACAACAGCAGCAGAGCTCGAATTGGTGCGGTCCGGTTGACGAACCGGAATCCTTCCATCATGTGTTCCAACGGAGACGCCGTCGATGCCCGGTCCGGGCTGTGGACTTTCATCATGAGCAATCCAATAATCACCGCAATGTAGCTGATGGCGTTAGCGAAGAAGCACCAGCCTTCGCCGATTTTCGCCACCAATATGCCTGCGATTGCCGGACCAATCACGCGCGCGCCATTGAACATCGACGAATTCAGCGCGATGGCGTTCATCAGGTCGTCCTTACCAACCATGTCAACCAGAAACGACTGCCGGCCGGGAATGTCGAAAGCATTGACCACGCCCAGCAGACCAGCCAGCACAAATACGTGCCACACTTGAACCTTATGCAGCAGAGTGAGCGCAGCCAGAATAGAGGCGAGCAACATGGCTGCGACCTGAGTTCCGATGACAATGTAACGGCGGTTGAATCGATCGGCCGTGATTCCCCCCAGCGGGGCAAATAAAAATACCGGAATCTGGCTGGCAAATCCCACCGACCCCAGCAGCAACGCCGATCCCGTCAACCGGTAGACCAGCCAAGATTGCGCCACGCTTTGCATCCACGTGCCAATGAGCGAGATGAGCTGGCCGCCAAAGAAAAGCTGGAAATTGCGATGGCGCAGGGCGCGCCCGGCCACTTGCAAGCGTGAGGCCAGTGTCGGGGCCACTTCAACCGCACTCTCCGGCGCACTTCCTCCGATTGGAGTCCTGGACTCAGCCACGTGTTGTTTTGATGACGACAACCGCATCTTTAGACCAACTATAACTTGAAATGCGCCCTCGCATTTTCGATCAACTGAGTTCTCGTGCCGATCGCGAGCTTTAGAGTTCGCAACTCAGTGCGATCAATCGGATAACAGCCTGAGGCGAATTCGCGGGCATCCGCGGTCGCGAATTTTTAACTTCCCAGAGGCTCCGGACTGCGCTAGAGTTGTTGTCTCAGCGGCGATTCCCTAAGGAAGGGACACGACCCATGACCACTCCCTCGGTTGGTGTTGAACGTCGCATCGGGCAACGCTTCGCCTTTAACCTGCCAGTTTCTCTGCGTGATGTTTCGACCGCAGCGGAAGGACTCGGATTTACTCAGGACCTTAGTTCCCGGGGCGCGTTTTTGTTCACTGATATGCCGCTCAGCGAAGGCGCGGAGATCGAACTCACCTTACGCATGCCCTCCGAGATCACACTGGGCGAAAATATGCGGGTTCGTTGCCGCGGACAGGTTTTGCGGATCACCAAGCCTGCGGACAAGCGCTGGAAGCCGGCAACCGACAACGGAAACAAGTCGGCCGAGACCAAGATCGGTGTGGCCGTCTGTTTGAAGGGCTACGAATATCTTCCCGAAGCGGAAGACGGTTCTGCCGATTTCCGCAGGATTTCCGCTTTGCACAGCCCCGGCGAAACCGAACGTACAGTCGCTCCCCCGGCTGGCATTCCGCGTGACGCTGGTTAGGTCAACCGACAGGATGCTCGTTGCGCGCAGGGCCTAGGGTCCCGCTCGCGAACGCTGCCCAATATTTTATTTTCATAGTACTTCTCAGTCCTTTTCAATCTCTCTGGCTTGGCTTAGAATGCTTGTCACTAGTGCGGATTAGGTCGGGGAGTAGTCCTGCTGTGCGCCTGTCACCGTTTCCGTTGCGGATCGCTGCTCTTCCATCTTTGCGCCGGATTTGTGCACCCAAACTTTTAGCTGGTTACCTAGGTCACTTGGCGAAGGGTACCTTCTCTTTCTAACATGCAGACACCGAGAGAAATCAGCGAGAACCGCACAATGCATGGGATCGCCGTAGCCGTGCTGTCAGAAGACCGTGAGCATTTATCCGAGCTGCAGCGACGTATAGAAGCTACCCGTCTGGGTCGCGCCGTGTTCAGCAACGTCGGATTTCCCGCCGGCCCCACCGACCCCATCCTCCGCCAGATTCAGGATTTGCGCGCCGAGGTAGTGGTCATCGACATTTCTGCGCAAAATCCACAAACCGCCATCCGCGCCATCGAGCTCATTCAGGCCAATACGCTTCAGCTGGCGATTTTCGCCAATGGCACCATGCAACAGCCCGCCACGATTGTGGCCAGCATGCGCGCCGGTGCCGGGGAGTATTTGGACGACGGTACTGGCTCCGAAGCCCTTCTCGAAGCTTTGACTCGCTTTAGCTCCAATCGCACTCGCACTCGCGGGGGCGCGGGCAAGGCTCGCATCTTCACTTTCCTGAGCGCCAAAGGCGGGGCGGGCGCCACCACAGCCGCCGTCAACACCGCCATCGCTTTGCAGGAAGCCTACGGCAACGTCGTCCTGGTGGACTTTGCGCCTGTGGGCAACGCGCAGCTCCATTTGAACTTGCGGCCAAGTTTTGGCGTGCCCGACGCACTGGAGAATCTGCACCGCCTCGATGCATCGTTGCTCGAAGGCCTGATGACTCCCTCGAAAAACGGTTTGCACCTTCTGGCCGGCCCGCAGCAACCTTATCCCTCCGTGCCTACTCCGGCGGAATTGGCCCGCCTCTTCGATCTCCTGGCGAATAACTATCGCTACGTCGTGGTCGATGCCTCCAGCCGGCTTGATTCCACCACGCGTCTGCTCTCTGACCTGTCGAATGCGGTGCTCATGATCGCCCAGACTGACGTGGTATCGCTCTGGAGTGCGGGCCGCATCCACGCTTTCCTCGACGAAGGCGCGGGACGCAACCGGATGCGGCTGGTGCTCAATCGCTACAAAAAGATTCCGGGCTTCACCGACGAAGACGTCGAACATTCCACTCGCTGCAAAGTACTGTGGAAAATTCCCAACGCGTATCAGGCAATCTCGCCCGCCATCGATCACGGCACTCCAGTGGTGCTGCAGGAGAGTCAGGACGTGAGCCGCTCGTTCCGCGCGCTGGCTGCAGCTTTGGCTGATGCATCCAACACTGCAGAAGGTGGACTCGATCTGGTCTACGGGCAGGAAAAACCCGACAGCAAGAAAAAATCCCCCGCCGGCCGTTTGCTCATTACGCCCGCTCGCGCTGGCCAGTAGCGAGTTGCGAGTACCGAGTACGTTGCGAGTACCGAGTACCTAGTACCGAGACAGACCTCAACCCTGCGCCCACTGAAACCATTCAGACTCCACGATGCTTTTTCTCGGTACTCGGTACTCGGTACTCGGTACTCGTACGGTACGCAGAACTAATTCCTTGCCGCAGGCACCGGAGACGCATCCGCTGGGAACATCTTGAACACAACCTCCTGCGAATGCGCCGTAATTTTCTTTTGCGCGTCACTGGTACTGTCCGTGAGAATTCCCTTCAACACGTAATAAGCCTCATCTCCGGGATTCTTCCCCTCGCCGCGTTCCACCGTTCCCTTGAAGTCGAACCACACCGCATGCACCGTCTCGGTGGTGAAAGCTAGATTGGCGCCGTCCAGCTTGGCGCTGCGAAAGTACTGATCGAGAAACGCGCCCTTGTCACTGTCTCCTTCACCATAGCGCGAAATGAATCCCGTTACCCGCCCTTCATCTTCCACCGTGATTTGAACGAACTCTCCGTCCTTCAAGAAGCTGTACATCCCGGAATACTCATGGCCTTTTGCGGCTTGCTTGGCGGCGGGCGCCTCGGCTTTAGGAGCCGTTGCCTTAGAGTCCTGCGCCGCCGCCGAAGCGAACGCCATGACGCAGAAAATGGTGGCAACGAGTCTGGCACGGGCTAGGTTCATGAAGAATCTCCTGCTCCCATCAATCGTACTACCTTCGCCGGAATGCGAGCCGCTGCCCTTCCCACTATTTCTGGCGGCAATCCCCCATTGAGCCCTGCTTGCATCTAAGATAGAACGATGCGCGAACGCGGGGCCCCTGGTGGGAGAGGCCGAATCACCGACGGCAGAGTTGCGTCTGTTGATCACGCCCGAGCCGTGGTCTCGCGCATTCCTGCAGAATCTTCGTGGCTTGTTTGAGCGCGCAAACGCTCCGTCAGATCTGCAATCTTCTCCCGCGGATTTCTGGCCAGATGTTTTCGTCGAGCGCAAATTTCCCTGGGGACGCTTCTTCGAGTCCGCCGGTTTCCACATTTTGGCGCTCGCACTGATCTGGGCCGGATCGCGCTTCCTCGCCTTGCAGCCCCAAGTCGTCGCGCAACCGACATTCAGTCGCGCCGACGTCATTTACTACACCCCCTCGGAATATTTGCCTCCGCTGGATACGCGCCGCTCAACGCCGGCTCCCGCGCGCAAAGCAGATCCTGAACTGGCAGCGCAGCCCATCATCTCTGTGCCGCCGGAGGCCGACAACCATTCGCAAACCATCGTGACCGCGCCGAACATTCGCCTGCAACACGATATTGCTTTGCCCAACACCGTTGCCTGGTCGGATCATCCGAAGATGCCGATTGCTCCTGCCCCTCTGGTCCCTGCATCAGAGATTTCGCGGCTCGCGCCGCAAATCGAACGCTCGGTCATCGCTCCGCCGCCGGATATTCAGAACGATCCAAGGAATAAGCTGGAAGCTCCGCAATCCGCAATAATCGCGCCCCCGCCCGCCCTTGAGACCGATTCCAGCCGCCGCCTTGGCGAACTGAATGTCGCGTCCAGCACCGTGATTGCGCCCGCCCCGCAGCTCTCGCTCGAGGCCCAGCGCACGATTTCCCGCCGCTCAGTCACTATGGACGGGCACTCGCCACGGGTGATTGCACCGCCTCCGTCGGTGGGCGCGTCCGGAGGTTCGCGCAGCGGCGGCGACATGGTTGCGCTCAGCCTGCATCCCTCGGTGGGCGCGCCGCCCGCGCCTGCAGTCGGCAATCGCCGTGGCGCGTTCGCAGCTGCTCCGGAAGGACATCGAGGAGCTTCCGGCACGCCGGGAAGTTCTGGTGGCGACGCTTCCGTCGCAAATGGCGCCGGAGCCGGCAGCAAGGCCGCCGGCAATCTACCCTCGGGGCTCTACGTTGGCAAGACTTCGAACCCCACTTCCTCCGTGGCGGGTGATCCCGGACCAACTTCAAGTCGCAATCTGGTCAATCCGAATCTGATCGCCAATGCGCGCCTGCCGCGAATTTCACGGACTCCCTCCGATAACGACCCCAAAATCTCAGAAGCCGAGCGCGCCGTGTTTGCCGGCCGCAAAATCTACTCACTCAGCCTAAACATGCCCAACCTGAACTCCGGCGGCGGGAGCTGGATCATCCACTTCGCGGCGCTCAAGTCGGATTCAACTCCAGCCAATCCCTCCGGCGAGGTCGCTTCGGCTGATCTTTCGTCGCCGGTGGCCACGAGCAAAGTGGACCCGGCGTATCCACTGGAGCTGATGAAGCAAAATGTAAGAGGCACTGTCATCCTTCACGCCGTCATCCTCGCCGACGGCTCGGTAGGCACGGTACGCGTGCTGCGCAGCGTGGATGATCGTCTGGACCGATTCGCCAGCGACGCCATCGCCAAGTGGCAGTTTCAACCCGCCACGAAAGACGGCTCCCCCGTCGCGGTCGAAGCCACTTTCTGGATTCCTTTCCAGCCCGCAAAGACAAAATCGGATTTCTAAGAGGGGGGAACTTGTTGCGCTGAACAGCGTGGCGGGCGTGCGGATGGACCTTACCACCGTGTTTTCTTGGCTTCGGTTACAAATCCGGTACATGTCCTATTTCCTGGCGTGATGCAAAGCGTCTCTCAGTGTGAAGAATCAAGGAGTTCTACGGGGTAACCTCGCGAGGTGACGAACGGCACATTGCAGCGACCAGGAGCACATTCTAATGTCCCAAATCAGAATGAACCTGAAACCTGCACATCCGCGTCCGAAATCGTACCGTCCAGACCTGGCTGTTAACGCAAGCGCCATCCGCAGCCAAATCGCAAAACGCCGGAGCAACCGCATGGCACTTCACGCTTCTGTCGGGTTATCCGGGGAAGACAAGAAGAAGTGTTCCTTTACGATGCCGGCAAAGGCCACGAAATTGAATAAGCACGGCGCCGCGGTTCAACTCAGTCGTGAACTTCTAGTGGGCTCGGTCGTTTCCGTGAATAACAAGCAAGGCACCCAGCTCTCGGCCCGCGTAGTTGCGCAGTTGGCGGCACTGGGGGGCGTTTCCACTTACGCAATCGAGTTTGTCGAGCAGGACGAACGGGCGGAAACCTTCTGGGGAATTACCTTCCCGCCAAACACCTCAAACTCCTGACCGGCAAATACCGTCGCGTCGAATTACGCCTTGGCCGCTTTCTTCTTTTCCAGCGCGGCGTAGATCGCAGGATCCGTGCAAACTTCGTAATAAGTGCGGTCAGTCCAGCCCTGGACTGAAAAATCCTCCACATTCACTGTCGGCACGCGGCTCTCGCGAATCACGATTTTGCGGAAGATGTCGCGATCCACGGGCACCGTGCCGCTGGAGAGCTTATATTCCCCTTTATCCGACGCCATGGATGGCGGCAGTTTTACCGCCAGCGGCACTAGGGAAATTTCCTGCTCCAGTTTGCGGAATGCAGCCCGGTTCATGCGAATGCCACCGAGGTTGTAGCTGAGAACGGAGTCTTCGGGATTCTCCTGACTCGACGCATCTGCGTCCGATGCCTGGAAAACATAAACGTGAAACGGCCCGGCCTGCGACTCCATCACCTTGCGGGCGCGCTTGTTGCAGGAAGAAAGGCGATCGCTCTGGTTGAGCGCTTCGGAAATCATGATCTGGCGCTCGCCATCCATCAAGTAGAGCGGAGAAGATTCCTGCAGGGTGATTCCGACGCCGAGTTCAAGCTCCGGCATGCCGGAACGCACCATGAGCTCGTTATAGCCGCGCACGATCTCGATGATCTCGCGCGCCAGCACGCACGCCCGGCTGACCGCGAGTTCAGGCTCGCCGGCGCGCTCGAGGATGGCGAGGATGATGGCATCTCCTTCGAGAAACACCTTTTGTGCTCCATACTTTGCGAGCAGCTTATTCACCGGATCATAAAAATTCAGGCTGAAATAAGACGCCGGATTCAGTCCCTTCTCCATCAATGTGCGCGTGAGCCGCGTGGAATCTCGCACGTCCGCCTTGACCACCACGTGGCGCAGCACTCGTTCTTCCTCGGGCTGCTGTGGTTGCTCCTCGGGCAGCAGGAATTCGTAAAGCGTTCCGTTCATGCGGGAAAGCTCGCGCAGCTTCTCGGTGGCAACCACGTTCACCGAATCAAGCGCCGCATTCAAAGTTTCCAGCCGACGCAAATCGCGATGATACTGAGAGAAATCCTGCAGAAACCGCGCTGCGACTTTAGCGCGCTCCGCGCCGCGGCAGCCAGCCACTTTGCCCACGGCCGCATACAAACTGGCAGGCGAAAGCTTGCCGTGTTCCTGAATCATGCGCTCCACGCGGTCGCATTCGGGACGCGAAATCAAAGCATTCTTCAACTGCTGCGGATTGATGCGGGGCGCGTACTCGCCGAGTAACGGAACCGTGTGGTACGAGGCAATCACGCACTCCATCACTTGCTCGTCTTCCAGTAGGCGAACCCACTTCGCCAGCCGCTCCTGCTGAGCCAAACCTTCCGGAGTGGAATCATCGGGCGTGCCCGTGCCGACTAATGCTCGGGCATTCTCTGGCGCGCACAGCCAGGCGTCGACGGCCTCGGTCGTCGTCTCCTCTCCATAGAGCGAGCGCAGAAAACCGGACACGACGTCCTGCAGCCGAGGGTAGCGGTCGGGATCGCGATCCCAGTTCCCCAGCATGACGTAGTGCTCGGCGCACAGATAGTCGTCGCGGCCATCTTCGGAGAATGCCAGACGATTGACGAACAGTCCGTAACTTCGCAAAGCCGCACCAGCGGGTTCGGTCCCACTCGGTTCTCCAAAGAACGAACGGCGAGTGCGGGCCAGGGTTTCCTTCTCGATGGCGCGCAAGGTTTCGAATAATTCCTGCCCGGTTTTGCGCAGAACAATTTTCTTGCGCACCTGGAAGGCGGCCACGCGCTCGCGGTACTCCACGGCCTTTCCCTGTCGTATGCCCTCGTAGCTCTTGAGCAGAACCCGGCAGCGCTCCAGCACCTGCGCGAACTGCTGCGACATCTCGGTGCGCAGAAATTTGGTCACAGCCAAGCGCCCGAGCAGGTCGACGGAAATGTTCTCTTCTTTCTTGGCGCGGTTCAGGGCCGCGAGATGCAATTCGGCCAGCAGCGTCTTCCAATCGGAGGGATCAACCGGGACCTTGACCGTGGTGCGATTGCCCGCGGCGGCGGCGTTTCGCATCCACGACGGAGCCTGGTTTTTCTGCGGCGCTTCTGCCGCCAGCAGCCCTTCCAACTCGCCGTGGCGCACGATCAGGCGCATGATCTGCGCCCGCGCCGCATCGACGAAGCGGGCACTCAGCGCGACGTCGTGCCGCAGGTTGTCCACGCCGACCGCCAGCCCCTCGAGAGCGATGGCCGGCGTGGCTGAAACCAGCTCCGGCAGAGCCGGTTTCTCTGGCTCCTTGCCGAGGCGGAAGATGGGAAATCGAGGCATTCGTAGATGTCCCGGAAATCCGGAACTCACTGATTACACATGTACTACCGAGGCTAACATGGGAAACAGGAGGGCTAAAGTTACCGAGGTTACGACGGAGTTGGGGACCGCCTGTAGCGCGCTGGCGCGTTAAAAGCTTCGAGACTTCTCGGTACTAGGTACTCGGCACTCGCTACTGGCTCTTCCCTCTCACCGCCTCGAATTCATCGCCCTTCTGCCAGCCGATCAATCGCGGGAAGCTTGCCGCCTCCCAGCCTAGGGCGAAACCGAAGCGCGCCATCGCCGCATCGCCGACGAAGTCCATTTCCGGATAGTACTCGTCGCTCGGCTGGTGATAATGCTTCTCCGTGTATTCCTTATCCTGGGCCAGTCCCCAAGCCTCGTCGTGGCCCTTGAACTTCATGCCCTCATTGATGGAGAAAGACGGGATACCCACGCGCGCCAGACTGAAATGATCGGAGCGATAGAAGTGTCCGGCCTCGGGGCGCGCGTCGGGACGAATCGCCAGGCGGAATTCCTTGGCCGTCGCCTGCACCCATGGATAAAAAGTCGTCCGCTCCGCCCCTGAGACTTCAACTTCCTCGGGCGCGCCCAGCGGCTTCACATCGTCGTAATTCAAGTCCAGCGCAATCTTCCCCGCCGGAATCGGCGGATGCTTGCCCAGATATTCCGATCCCAGCAGACCCTGCTCCTCCGCCGTAACGGACGCGAAGATGATCGACCGTTCTGGACGTTCCTTGGCCACGCTGAAAGCGCGCGCCAGCTCCAGCAGAATGCCGCAGCCCGTCGCATTGTCGGCTGCGCCGTTGTAGATGTTGTCGCCCGGCATATCCGGACGAATACCCAGGTGATCGTAGTGCGCTGTGTAGATCACCGCTTCGTCTTTCAGATTGCGGCTGGAACCCGGCAGCATCGCCAGCACGTTGTTCGACTCGAAATTCCGCACCTTGCTCACCATGTGCGCCTTCAACCTCGCTCCCAGGTTCACCGGACGAAATCCACTGGTGCGCGCATCCGCCATCATCTTGTCGAGATCCATGCCAGAGCCTGCGGCGAGCTTCTTCGCTACGTCGAACTGCACCCAGCCCGCAACCTTCAGCGCCGGACCTTCCAGCTTCAGATACGACTTCTCACCCGAATTCGAGTTCCGCACCACCTCCCACGGATAGCTCGCCATGTCTTCTTTGTGAATGAGGATCACGCCCACCGCACCTTTGCGCGCCGCTTCTTCGTACTTGTAAGTCCAGCGGCCGTAATAGGTGAGCGCCTTGCCTTTGAAAAATTTCGGATCATCCGACGGCGGCTCGTTCACCAGCATCAGCAGCACTTTGCCGCGCACGTCCGCGCCCTTATAGTCGTCCCAGTTATATTCCGGAGCTTCAATGCCGTAGCCCACGTAAACAATGTCAGCATCCACATCGGTCTGCGCCTGCTGCGTCTGATCGTAGGCAACATATTCATCGAGCGGCTTCAGATTCATGGCCGCGCCTTGCTTCGGCACCAGAGAAAACTGCGTGTCCGGCAACGTTGTGACGCCCACGAGCGGCACTTTCTGCAGGTACGATCCGTTGTCGCCCGCCGGCTTCAATCCATATTCCGCGAACTGCGTCGCGATGTATTCGGCAGCGATGTCGCCCCCGCGCTGCCCGGTGCCCCGTCCTTCCAGCAGATCATGCGAGAGAAAACGGACGTACCAGCGGATATGATCCGGATTAATCGTCTCCATGGCGGCGAATGCAGCGGAGGGCAGACGCACTGAGACCGCCTCGTGCCGGGTGCCAGCCGCTGCCGGGTCCGGAACAGGGGCTCCTTCGGCCCAGACCATCAGGCTCACAGCGGCAATCATGCCGGCGACAACACTTCTCCTTACGATTGCTTGCATAGATCAGTGATCTCCCCCAGGCCGAAGCAGCGCATCGGCACAGAAATCCGCGGACGTTTATTATTTGAGGCTAAGTAAATTGTAACGGAGAACAAGAGTTTGGCCGGAAGGAAGTGGCTGGTTTTATCTGCACCATAGGCCAACCGAATCCAGGACCTTCAGCCCGGAGCCATGTTGTACCTGCGATGGTCCCCCCACCCAAGTAATGTCCATATCTTCAGTTGTCCCGCGACCGCGGGATCAGTTCTTCGAGCCTCAACCGGCGCGAAAGTCGCGAACGTCCTCCCCGGGGTGGAACACCGCGGCTGGCGCGGTTTTTCCAAACTCGGCCATCTTGCGATTGATTTCCGCGAAGTCAGCCTTCACCCACCCAACGCTGGAAACTTCAATCTCGCCATCCTGCGCGATCCAGAAAATAGTGGGAACGTTGGTCAGTCCGTAGGCGTTAGACACGGGATATTTATGGGTATCATCAAGCAGCACCGGAAAAGTTACGCCAAATTCTTTGGTGAACCCGGACGTGTCCTTCGGTTCGTTCTGCGAAACCCCGATAATCCTGACCCCCTTATGCCCATACGCTCGTTCCAGCCGTTCGAGGAACGGGAATGCATACTGGCAGGTAGGGCAGGAGACTTTGAAAAACGCCAACACCAGCGGCCCATGCGCCAGTTCATCACGCAACACGAAGCGCTTGCCGTCCATCGCTCTCAACTCGAAATCGGGCGCCTTAGTGCCCGTGGTCAACGCCGGCATCGACGGTCCTCCTATGATTTCGACTGCTTCCCCAAGCAGAGCAGGCTCGCATGGCCTGATCTGCTTCTATTTTAGATGATGGGGGATGCAGATAGTGGTCAGTGACCAGTGGTCAGTGACCACAGGCGCGTATCCTACCACTCTCACTTTGCCGTGAATCGCGGAAGGCCTGCTAGTAGCGCGTGCGATCTTTTCAGAGGATTGCGGCTTTGCGCAAAATTTTTCGTGCCAGCCCGGTGAGCGCAACCCGCCCAAGCCGGTTCACCGGAATCCATTTCCCGTCAACCGCCTCGGGCGGACTCTCGCGCCATACCC
This sequence comes from uncultured Acidobacteriaceae bacterium, assembly GCA_963750245.1. Lineage (GTDB taxonomy): Bacteria > Acidobacteriota > Terriglobia > Terriglobales > Acidobacteriaceae > Sulfotelmatobacter. The sequence goes on along the minus strand of CAVVQB010000007.1, from coordinate 1,201,666 downwards.
GCACCGTGTAATTCGTCACGGTAATGGAATGTCGCAAGGTGAACGATGGGCTCGATCCATTCCTATCGGCGCGCTCCGGCAGTTCCCACATGCTGGCCATCACCGACGCATCACGGGAACGCTGCACCAGAAAAATCTCGTTATTGCGGCAAGGCATCGAATACTGGATCTCGCGCTTTTTCTGCGGCTCGACCTTAGCCGTCGCCGCCAACTCCCCACGCGTAGCGCAAAGCTCAAGCACCGGGCAGGTCAAACAGGCCGGCGCACGCGGAGTACACACCACCGCGCCCAACTCCATCATCGCCTGATTGAAATCGCCGGGCCGCTTCGCATCCAGCAGATGATTCGCCGTTTCCCATAATTCTTCGCCCGCCAGCCGCTTGCCCACCAACCGCTGCAGCACTCGCTCCACGTTGCCATCGACCACTGCTACGGGCTCGCCAAAAGCGATGCTCCCGATCGCAGCCGCCGTATAGCGGCCAACGCCCGGCAATGCCAGCAATCCTTCTGCAGTCGTCGGAAACGTTCCACCATGCTGGCGTACGATGACCTTCGCCGCCGCGTGCAGCATGCGCGCCCGCCGGTAATATCCCAGACCACTCCACGCCGCCAGCACGCTCGCCTCGCGCGCCGCCGCCAGCTTCTCCACCGTAGGAAACCGCAGCAGAAATTCGTGATAGTGCGCAATCACCGCCGCAACCCGTGTCTGTTGCAGCATGATTTCGGAGAGCCACACACGGTAGGGGTCGCGGTTCACCCGCCAAGGTAGATCGCGCCGATGCAGGTCGTACCAAGCCAGCAATTGCCGTCGGAACTTCCCCCGCTGCTGACCGATCTCTGAATGGACCTGCATATGCGAAACGTCGCCTCCCCAGGCAACATCAAAACCCGCGCAGGTTGCGATTCTAATTGATCGACGGATGTCCTCAAGGGTTGACCTGCGATATGCCTTGCCATTGACCGCGCTCCCGCCGCACGAAATAATAGGGGAGCCTGGTATTCGCGACATTCGCGTGAGGTGGTTCACGCCCAGCGGGATCGAGGAGCATTATGAACGACTTCAACCGCAAGGTGGAAGACGCGTCGGCGCGCGTCAGCAAGACCGTGGCCGAGGCTGCCGAGAAAATCGAGAAAGAGATTCCGGAATTCATCAAATACCTGAACGACGAGGTCGTGCCCGCCGTGCGGCAGCACTCGACGAAGGCCCTCCGCGTCGCCTCGGAGAAGCTTTCCGAGTTCGCCGATTACATGGAGAAGAATCCGCATCCCCCGAAGTAGCCTTCTTGGACTCCACCAACTACTCGCGCAAGCAAGGCTCGGGTGCTCAACCGCTTTGCTCTACTTCCCTTGCCCTGCTGCTTGCCATCTTGCTTCTCAGCAGCTGCGGTCACCCCAAACAGGCGCGGGTGAATGTTCCATCGCCACCACCGCCAACCGCCGCTGAACCAGAGACCCGTCCCCAGGGCGCTGCCACAAATAATCGACTGCCTGGCACCGAAGCGAACAGCGACCTGGCCGAACCGAGCATTCCTGCCAACTCCAAGCCGCTGGAAACGGAGACTGGCCGGGCAAGCTGGTATGGACCGCCGTATCACAATCGCGTGGGATCGAATGGCGAAGTCTACAACATGCACGCCATGACGGCCGCTCACCGTACGCTGCCGCTAGGCACGGTCGTGCGCGTCACAAACCTCAAAACCGGCAACTCGGCGCTGGTACGTATCACCGATCGTGGACCGTTCGTCCCCGGGCGCATCCTGGATTTATCGTTAGCCGCCGCGCGCAAGCTCGACGTTTACCTGCCGGGCGTTGCGGAAGTGAAAGTGGAAGTAATGCAGGCTCCAGCTCCTATTGAGACCGGGGGAAGGTGGGCGGTACAGATTGGAAGTTTTCCCCATGAACTGGAAGCCAGCAAGTTCGCCGACCACCTCACGCGCCGTTACCGCACCGCCAAGGTGCAGCATTTTGGCAGCCCTGTTGGAGATTGGTGGGTGCGGGTGCGCGTACTCGATGACGATCGCAAGCGCGCCCAAGAACTGGCCGCAGAAACCACGACCCCGGACGGCTCAGTTTTTCTGGTGAGACTGGACTAGCGGCAGTTTTCACCACGGAGTCACAGGGGCAAAGAGAAACCAGTCACTTTCTATCCGGTGCTTACTCTTTCCTCCGTGTCTCCGTGCCGAATTCAACCCTGCTGACAATCCCGTCGCGCCAGTGCTATCTTTCCGCCATGGTGATCGATTGATGAGCGAATCAACCAGCAGCTGCCTTTTTTGCCGCATTCTCCGCGGCGAGATTCCCGCTAGGAAAGTCTACGAGAACGACCATGTGTTCGCCTTTGAAGACATTAACCCGCAGGCACCCACGCACGTGCTGGTGATTCCGAAGAAGCATTTTGCTGGATTGAAAGAAGCCCAGGCGGAAGAGGCCGAACTCATCGGCCAATGCCATCTGGCGGCGGCAGAGATCGCACGCCAGCGCAACATCGAGCAGGGCTATCGGACGGTGTTGAACGTGGGTCCGGGGGCGGGACAGTCAGTGTTCCATCTCCACGTGCACTTACTCGGAGGGCGCTCGCTGGCCTGGCCTCCGGGATAAGTCAGGATCGCTACTGTACTGTCGGATTCTCGTCTTCGGGCGCGCCATGCCGGCGGAGCAACTGCGGCAGGTTCTGGGAGAAGGCAGAACGCGGCAGCACCATATCGCAGCCCACCTCGTGAGCTTTCTGCTTCAGATCTCCCTGCACATGAGAAAGGAATCCAATGATCGACGTTCCCTTCTTCAGCTTCGACTTCAGCTTGGGGATCAGTGTCAGCGGTTTGGCGTTGGCATTATTGAGATCGAAGATGATCAGTGACGGCTTTTCTTCGCCGTTCTGCTGCATGCGCTCTGCGAGGTCTTTATCGTTCTTGGCGAACTCAACCTTCACGTTGAGCTTCCGCGCGGTCTCCTGAATCTTGGCCGCGAAGAAGAGGTCGTCAACGAAAGCAAAGATTCGCGAGTTGGAATCTTCGCGCAAAACCGGCAGAGGTTCCGGGTCAGCCGGCGCGAACGGCGCGGCAAATCCCGGACGAGCTCCCCGACGCCCGTTCTGGCCGTTGTTGCCATTCCCCGCCAATGCGGCGCGATAGCTGTGATCCATGGGAGCGGTGTAAATGCCGTCCTGATTGTGGCGCGCCTGGCTCGGGCCGGAGGGACGTCCTCCGCGCGCATTGTTGGGCCGCCGTCCGCGGCGCCGTCGGCTTCTGCCTCCGCCACCGGAAGGCCTTCCTGGTCCTGCGTTCATAGTCCTCTCAAGGCTGCCTGGCCGGATCTTCGATCCGGTGCAGCATCACAAAGCTAAACTGTTTAAGGTTCCCCAAACTTCAGGTTCTGTAACTCAGATTGCAAATTGGTTGCGGCGGACTCTCACAATGTTGGCGACAAACGCTGGCAAACAGTGTTGGCGAACCGGCAACTTTTCCGGCCAGGCTTTTCCGCTGGCTTAGGAGCGCCCGTCACTCCGCACGGAAGTTAACTTCTGCATGCGGCACGCGAGTTGGGCGGCAAAACAATGGTTATCACCTGCTATGGTGAAACACTCGTATTGGCGAAAAATATAATTTCTGCGTATCGGTTATCCGTTGTCGGATCCGTCGCGCCGCCGGGAACGGCCTGGGACGCGGAAGGCCTACGCGGGAACGAGGCCAATGAGAACAACCTAATGGTACTCGTCCTTCTGCAAGCACGCAAGTGGCAAAACGGATAGATTTTGCACAACAGTCCATCGCCGGAAGTTTTGGAGCGGCGGATCGGACTGCGCGTTCACGCTCCGCTGGAAACTTCCCGGGCCCATTGTTGAGACTGCCAGTACGAAGCAGCGACCGTATCGGCATCCAGGTGAAGACCGTCGCATAGGCCTCGGGCCGCTTCCCACTCGCCGCTCTCCTGGGCCAGCATCAACAGGTAGACGGGGCGCAGCAAACCGGGTTCGCCTCGCAACACCGCCTTGGTTTCGGAATCCAGCGGAATTTTCTCCAGCACCTCGGACATGGGCATCTCCAACATGACATCGAGCATGGAAAGCAGCCCGAGCAGGAATAGATCGGACTCGCCGTGACGCACGAGTGGGGTCAGCAGCTCGCCGAATCGGTCGCGCACGAGCGCACACAGCACAAGGTCGCTGGTCTTATCCTGGCAAGCGCCCACGGTCGCAATAAGCCGCACCCAGCGCCGCACCTCACGGTCGCCGAGAATGGCGAGTGCATGGCGCACCGAATGGATTTCATTTCCGAATCCGAACCGCGCCGAGTTCATATAGCGCAGCAGCCGGTAGCAGATCGAAGCTTCGGTCTTGATCAGGTTGTCGATCTCCGGCACGTCCAGCTCGTCGCGGGAGACGGCCTGCAGCATCCTCATGTAGTTGACCCGGTTGGCGGGCACTTCATGAGTGGTCACGATTTCCGGACGGCGCAGGAAGTAACCCTGGAAATAGATGAACCCCTGATCCCGCGCGGCCACGAACTCGGCGTGGTTCTCGACTTTTTCCGCCAGCATGCGGCAACGCCACGGGCCATGTTTTTTCACCAGCGCGGCGCGCTGTCGCGGCGTGGTCAGCTTCAAATCCACCTTGAGGATGTCAGCCATTTCGGCCAGCGCCTCGCGCGGATCGTCGCTGACGTAGTCATCGAGGGCGATCAGGTATCCGGCTTCCTTCAGGCGCTGGCAGGCTTTCGTCACTTCAGCATCGACGGGAACGGTCTCCAGAACTTCAACCACGGTGGAGTGCGAAGGCAGCAGCGTGACCAGGCCGCCAATCAACGTGTTGCGGGTGCAATTCAGAAAAGCGCGACGGCCGTCGCAGAGAACATCGAGGCCCACCAGCAGCGAACTATCCAGCGTGGAGCGGGACGCCACATCGGCGTCACAGCCGTGAAACACGTTCTCCATATCGTCGCGAAAGAGAAGCTCGTAGCCAAATACTTTTTCGTCGCGGTCAAAGATCGGCTGGCGCGCCACATAGCGCAGCTTGATGCCCTTGGGATCATTGCGGACGGGCGCGGACGCAGCCGAGGAATTCGACACAATGTGACCATCGGCGAAGGAAGGCGAAACTCCAGCGCGCCGCTATCGTCATAGGCGTGAGAGAAATCTAATTCGCGTGTGTGGTTGGAAAAGAAAAGCGCTCCGCAATTGCGGAGCGTTTTTCACCCAGACGGCAGTCAGTTGGTGACAACCAGATTGATCGTAAGCGGAGCAGCTGTAAGCGCGGTCCCGCCAGGAAAAGCGGCTGTCGTGGCGTTCACGACGATGGAATACGTTCCCGCCGGCGTCCCCGGATTGCTTTGCCCGCCATTGCTACCACCACTGCTGCTACACGAGCCCAGCCACATCGTGGAGAAACCAAGAACCACGATCAGGCTCAGAAGTCGAACCCCACGCCGCGCACCCGACCCCGAGGCCAACACAATTCCGAACAGGCCAGGCAGCAGCAGTGCGTAGAAAATGCGGTTGCCGTGTCCCAGCAGCGGACGCAACTGCGACGTGGGCGCGGTGGTCCTTAGGCTGAGAGTGAGCGAAGTGTTATTGATTGAATTTCCGCTCCCCGGACTAAACACGCACTGCACCTCAGACGGGATACTGCTTTGCAGGCAGCTGTAAGTGACCGCCAAGGCCGTGGTGTTGGGCGTAACTGAGGTCACGATGAAGCCGTTCGTCCCGGTGACCGTAATCGGCACCGAGGCGGTTGCGCCAGCAGCCACGGAGAAAGTCGCGGCGGTATTCGACGCGATAGCGAAGGTTTGATTGGTCGTGTTCACCGTTAAGCTGACCATTGCGCTGGTGTTCGGCGAGTTCGTCGGCGTGATGGTTACGGATTGCGTGCCCAAAGGAGTATTGGCGAGAGTGGAGATCGTCAGTGTCACCTGCACGTTACCGTTGCCGGGGAAGTAGACGCTCGTCGGACTAAAGCTGCAGCTGGCTCCCGGAGGCAGCCCTGTGCAATTGCTGGGAGCAAAATTCACCGTCATGGCCGCCGAGCCGCTGACCGGCGCAATGGTCAGCGTGGTCGTCGCGGATTGTCCGGCGCTGACCGGGACTGGGCTAAGAGTGCCGGCCGAAAGGTGGAAGTCAGGCGACAGAGTGGCCTTCCAGGCAACAGCCAGAGCATTTGCATCCACGGAGCCGAGGCCCGTAACCTGATCGTAACCCACCCCTGCGGTGAAACCGTATTGGAATGGCGCCGTCGTGGGGCATCCTGTTGTCCCACTCGCACAAGGCACAATGTTGCTGCCCGTAGTGACATCGTGGAACGCCGACGGATTTGTCGCCGCAAGTGAGTAAAGAGTGGAGTTTATGCCGCTCAGCCCGGACGAGCCCAAGTACTCGTCAAGCAGCGCTACGATGGCGGAAAACGTTGGCGCTGCGGCAGAGGTGCCACCGACAACTGCGAGATCTCCGCTGCTGTCTCGGAAACCGCTGGTGCAGGTCGCGACGATCGTATTGCCCGGACCATCCTCGGAGCAGAACAGATAGCCATCATGGTTTGGCGAGGTGTTCAACGCAAGATCGGGCAAATCGCGTTTGCCGTCACTAGGCACGCCGATGCCAGTTTGCCAGGTAGGCTTCGTGAAGAGTGTGCTTGCACCGCCGCCCGACGCCGACAGTGAATTATCTTCCGCCGTGTCGTTCCACCCTTCCTCGGGGATGTACATGATCGCCGAGGAGATGTCATCAGAAGTTCCAGTCGCGTTCCAATAGTTAGTGGTCGACGTGCTCGCCGGGTCACCGAAGAACTCCGTTCCACCCATGCCAGTCACTTCCGGGATGGAGGCGGGGACATCGACCGCCAAGCCATGGGTAGCGGAGGCGACATCGCCATCGCAGTCTCCGGCTCCAGAATCTCCGGACGCGGCCATAATGGTCTGGCCCTGCGAGTTGGCCTGCTGCGCCCACCCTTGCACAGTTAACGGAAAACCTGAGGGCAGCAATTGCTCACAGTAACCGTAGCTGGTGCTGATGACCGGCGCGACCTTATTGTCAACCGCGTACTGCAGGGCGTTCCACACGTCATTAGTGCGATGGGAACAAGTGTCCGTTCCCACCATCCCCGCGTAGACGAAAATAATGTTGGCATTCTTGGCCACCCCACCAGACCACTCGAGGTCAAGGTCGGATTCCCCTTCATCCCCGGAACAGCGCGTCGCAGTGGAATTGCTGGGATACAGAATAGATTGTTGCAACGCCTTCGCCGGGAGGCCGGCAGCGCTGCGGAAGTTGCTCAGGTCGGTCGGGTTGACCGTGGATTGTCCCACGACCGCGATGCTCTCGCCTGTCCCAACAGTCCCCGCCGTATATAAGGGCTGAAGGTCATAGATGGTGGCGAAGTCGCCCGGTGACAAGTAATGGGCACCGGTAATAGAGGAAGTAAAATGCGCGTCCACGCCATCCGATGACATTCTCCGAACAATCGCTCGCGGCCTGGGACTGAAATTGTGAAGATGTCCGATGGCACGCACGGATTCCGCCAGAGCAGCCGGTACCGAGGGATCCGTTGCATTCGCGAAGTGCGTCTCTCCATCGACTACGTAGTCATGAATTTCCATGGCAAACGCGGCCTCGACTTGCGCGACGGTCCCGTTGAAAGAAATTTGGTTGCGGCTGTTGGCCACAGAAGTGACGGTGAAGCCTTGGGATTCAAGCCAGGCCACAACCTGGCTAATGTCACTCTTGGTCATTCCGAAGCGATCCGCAAACTGCGCCGGTGTTAGCCATTTGTGATAATTCGGAGATGAGCGAACCTGCTGCTGGGCTAACAGGTTATTGAGATCCTGCTGCTGCGCAGCCGAGGGATGGAACACCAGCGAAACCCCGTACATCAGCCTGCCGCCGTCCGTCCGTCCGATATCAAAACGTGGCTGGGCAAGTCCGTGCACACTGCCTGGCAGCGTCACCATCTGGCTGGAATCGATCGGTGCGGTGATCCGGTCAGGCTGAGCGGCGAAGCACAGGGATGTGGCTAGAAGCGGCAGAACAAACTTCCAGGGTCGCATTCAAAACTCCGGCTGCAATTTTGGTTCGGTTGTAATTGTTAGCTTATACGGCTTTCCTGCACTGTGATCAAGTTACGAGCCGACATGGTTGTATCCTTATCAAGTAATTTACAAACCCAGTGCAGAGAATTTCGTCGCGGAATTACAAAAGTAACGGCTCCCCTGTGAGTGGTCAAACTTGGGAAGGCCTTGCTCCTGGGATTGAAATCGCGCTGAAAAAGGAACAAAGTCGGTGTTAAGCCCTCCACCTCACAGAAGGGCCCTCCCCAAACATAATGGAAACTGAAACTTACATCGTCCGGGAGCATTTCAGATGCATCCAAGATTTCGATTAAACTGTCAAAATTGAGATCATTTCCGAGAGGATCCATGCACACAACTTCCCGTTTATGCCGTCTTTTCGCAGCCATAATTCTGCTGCCCGCGGCCCTGCTGCTGGCTGCCGACGTGGACACCAAGTTTCATAACGCCTCGGCGTCGGCACAAGCAATGAAGAATCCGTACGACGGCCAGGACGCGGCCGCCCAAGCCGGAAAGCAACTCTATGCGCACAACTGCGCATCCTGCCACGGAACGGCCGGAAAAGGCACAGGCAACGTTCCCTCACTGGTCGGTGGAAAGCTCGACTCCGTAAAACCGGGCGAAGTGTTCTGGTTTATCACCCGCGGCGACAAAGAAAACGGGATGCCCTCGTGGGCGGCCCTGCCGGTGAAGCAGCGCTGGCAAATCGTTACCTATGTAAAGTCGATGGGCTCATCGCAAAGCTCCCAGCAGGCAAGTGCCCCCGCGCCAGCCGACGTGAGCACCTCGAAACTGAAGGCGGCTCCGCCAACGCCGCCATTCAGCGACTTCCGCTATGAGAAACCGGGTGCCAGTCGCAAAATCACGGTGAAGGATCTGCCACCACCCTATGCCACTCACTCGGCGGACAACGGTCCGCAGCTGGTGGCGCGGCCGGAAAATGTGTGGCCAGTGGCGCCCGCCGGATTCAAGGTAGAGCTGTATGCCTCCGGTCTCGACAATCCCCGCACCCTGCGCACCGCCCCCAACGGCGATATTTTTCTGGCCGAGAGCGATCCCGGACGCATTCGGGTATTTCGCGGCCTCACCAGCGACGGCAAGCCCGAACAATCTGCAATTTTCGCCAGCGGCCTGAAGCGCCCCTATGGCCTGGCGTTTTATCCTGCTGGGCCTGATCCGCAATGGTTATACGTAGGCAACGAGAATGAAGTGGTTCGATTTGCCTATCACAATGGAGACCTGAAGGCCACCGCCGCGCCTGAACGCATCGCCGATCTGCCAGCAGGCGGCGGGCACTGGACGCGTGCCGTGGTGTTCTCCCAGGATGGAAAGAAGATGTTTGTCGCCGTGGGTTCGGGATCGAACATCGACGATCCCGATACCACTCCGCGAGAGAAGGATCGTGCCGACATTCTTTGGTGCGACCCGGCGAACTGCCGCTTGAGCGTATATGCCTACGGCATCCGCAACGCCGGAGGTGGACTCGCCATCGCTCCGCAGACGGGCGAACTGTGGTGCTCGGTGAATGAGCGCGACGGACTCGGCGACAACCTGGTCCCCGATTACATCACCCACGTGCAGGAGGGAGGGTTCTACGGCTGGCCGTGGTGGTACATGGGCGGCCATCAGGATCCGCGGCACAAAGGCAAGCATCCCGAGTTGAAAGATAAGGTCATCGTGCCCGATGTGCTGTTGCAGCCGCATAATGCCTCGCTCGAGTTTACTTTTTATGAAGGCCAGAAGTTCCCGGCCGAGTACAAGGGAGACATTTTCGCATCCGAGCACGGCTCCTGGAATAAATCGGTGCGGGTCGGTTATGAGGTGATTCGCGTGCCGCTCCACCAGACCGGCGACGCCAGCGGTGACTATGAAGATTTCCTCACGGGCTTTGTGCTGCCCGATGGTAACGTCTGGGGGCGTCCGGTGGGAGTGACAGTGGCTCCGGATGGTTCCCTGCTGGTTAGCGACGACGGATCGAACTCGATCTGGAGAGTGAGTTACAGCGGAAAATAAAGGGTAGTTATGTAGGGACAGCCGCCCCTCGAGCGAATCTCGACAGCTTCTCCGAATAATGCCTTGACAATATTCCTGGCCAGGCGCAGACTTTTAATAGGCGAATAAAAAGCGAAAGCCTGCGGGGCTTCCCAGCTCCGGCGTTCCCTGAAATTTTCCCGAGGAATTTTATGTCTTCCGCAGTGTTTTCCACTTCGGCGGCCCAGAGCCGCCCTTTTGTATTTCAGACTGAAAATGAGGCCGAAGTCTGCCCACAAATAGAGCTTTTCAGCGAGGCCCGCCCGCTCCAGCGAGTCGTTCCCACAACTTTTCCCGGAGCTTTCAACTTCAAAGATGCGAAGCTTGCCAGTGTTACTTCGGCTTCTCGCCTGGCGGTGCGTCCCGCGCCAGAAATGGTATCCACTGGCATCGCCGTCATGGACGCGCTTACCGGTGGCCTGCCCCGCGGTTGCCTGACGGAAATTTGCGGTCCCGCCTCTTCCGGCCGCAGCACCTTAATGTTGTCTGCGCTATCCGCGGCAACCCGGCGCGGAGAATACTGCGCGGTCGTCGATGCCAGCGATTCCCTCGATCCGCCGTCACTCGCCGCCGCAGGAATTGAGTTAGACCGGCTGCTCTGGGTGCGTTGTGGCGAGAACTCGCGTGAGGCCGAACATCGGCTGGAACAACTTCTGCGCACCACCGATTTGCTGCTCGAAAGTGGAGGCTTCGGAATGATCGCGCTCGATCTGGGCGATGTCCCTCCCCAGGCAGCGCGCCGCATCCCGCTGGCCACATGGTTCCGCTTCCGCCGGGCCGTGGAACCTACGCCCACCGTGCTGCTGGCAGTGGAACGGCAGTCCATCGCCGGAAGTTGCTCATCATTATTAATTAAGCTGGCATCGTTAAAGCTGAACGCTCCAGAAAACAAAGCGAGCCCAACCCCCACCCACGCGCAATTGCTGACCGAAGTGGAAATCACGGCAGAGCTGGTGCGCTCACGAATGGATCGCAAACCCGTTCGCTCCGCCGAAATCACCTTCACCAGTAAAACCGCGTGGGCAGGATGAAAGAACAGCGGCCAGTTGCTGGTGCCCAGTTGCCAGAAAAACCTAACCGGGTACTGACAACTAGGTACTAGGTACTGCTTCATGTTTGCCTGCATCTTCGTGCCGAATTTTCCTGTGGCCGCAGTCGCTCGCGCCGAACCGGAGTTGCGCGCGCTGGCCTTGGCCATTTTCGAAGGCAAGCCTCCCATGGAAAAAGTTTTCGCCGTGAATGAAGGCGCCAATCGCGCGGGCATCACCCCCGGCATGACAAAGGCCCAGGCAGAACTTTGTTCCGAGTTGACGCTGCGACCGCGTTCTCTACTGCAGGAATCCGTGGCTCACGCTGCCCTGTTGGATTGCGCCCAATCGTTTTCGCCCTGTGTGGAAGATGCTGCAGCCGACACGGTAATTCTTGATCTGGCCGGCATGGAATCTCTTTTCGGCTCGCTGCCAGAAATTGCCCGTAGCCTCTTTCGCCGCGCCGCCGAACTCGGACTCGATGGAAGCGTAGCCGTGGCTTCGAATCCCGATGCCGCTGTACTCGCCGCCCGCGGGTTTTCCGGCGTAACCGTGATTTCACCAGGAAAAGAAGGAGAGTCTTTGGGGTCTCTGCCGGTCGAAGTTTTGTTCACGAATCCGTGTGCGAGCGTGCAAAAAGAAAATGATCAGAAGAAAGAATCCGCCAGCCTGCTCGAAACCTTGGATCGCTGGGGGGTACGGAATTTGCAGGCTCTGGCCGCGCTGCCGGAAATTGCGTTAAGTGAACGCCTGGGCCAGGAGGGATTACGCCTGCAGCAACTGGCGCGGGGGGCGGCTTCGCGCACACTCGTCCCCGTGGAAGCGCCTGCGGTTTTTGAAGAAGCAGTCGAGTTGGAATATCCCATCGTGCTGCTGGAGCCTCTGGCCTTTTTACTGAATCGTCTGCTCGAACAAATTTGTGCGCGTTTGGCCTCGCGCGCTCTGAACACACAGGAATTGCGGCTAACGCTGGAACTGGAAAGCTTTTCATTTTCCAATCAACCATCAGCCAGCAACAATCCACAATCCTTTCGCCAATCGGAAATTGAAAATTGGAAATCGAAAATTTGCCCCATTCCATTTCATCGCACCCTCACTCTTCCTCTTCCCATGCTCGATCCCAAACTTTTTCTCAAGCTACTGCAACTGGATTTGAATGCGCATCCCCCGGGCGCGCCCATCCTGAAGATTCATCTTGCGGCCGAACCTGCGCGGCCGCGCTCGGCGCAAGGAGGCTTGTTTCTGCCTCCGTCGCCCGAACCGGAAAAACTGGAACTCACCCTGGCGCGTATCGCCGCGCTGGTCGGCGAATCGCGCGTGGGATCACTTGATTTGCTGGACACCCATCGCGACGAAGGTTTCCGCATGCGACGCTTCGCTTCTGGAACTGCGCAAGAAAAACACTCACAGAAAAATCAGTCGCGACAGATTTCAGAGCCGGCAGAAGAAAAATCCGCCATCGCCGCCCTGCGCAGGTTTCGTCCGCCACTGCGGGCCACGGTAACTCTGGAGAACGGGGAACTTGCACGCGTGGTGTGCTCGAAGAAAAAAGAAGTGCAGGGCAGCGTCCTCTGGAAAGCCGGCCCCTGGCGCAGCTCCGGCGATTGGTGGGACCGGGAAGCCTGGTCGCGCGACGAGTGGGATATCGCTTTGCAAAATGCAGAAGGCATCGCTCTCTACCGCCTCGTGCACGATCTTCTAGGTGGAAACTGGTTCGTGGAAGGCACGTATGACTGAAAAACAGTGGCCAGCGATCAGTGGCCAGTTAGACTCTTCCATTTTTACCGACCACTGGACACTGATCACCGATCACTGATGTACATCGAACTCCATGCCTGCTCCGCTTTCAGCTTCCTCGAAGGTTCTTCCCTGCCCGAGTATCTGGTAGCTGCCTGCGCCCGGCTCAACATGCCCGCGATGGCGTTGCTCGATACCGATGGCGTCTACGGCGCGCCTCGCTTTCACCTGGCAGCAGACAAAATCGGAATCAAAGCGCATATCGGCGCAGAAGTTACATGTGATCCATTGAACCCTGTCACTCTGAGCGGAGATGGCGCGAAGCGTAGCGCAGCGCCATCGGAGTCGAAGAATCTCTATACCCCGAAAGCCGCGCACGGAACAGGGATTCCTCGCTCCGCTCGGAATGACAGAATTATTTTGGATGACAAGGTAACTCGAAATCACAATCCATCTCGCCTTCCTCTCCTTGTTTCTTCCCGCGCCGGCTATCAAAATCTCTGCCGGCTGATCACCAAAATGAAATTGCGCGCGAAAAAAGGCGGAGGTGCAGTTCAAAGAGAAGAACTGGAAGAACACGCCCATGGCCTGATTTGCCTGACCGGTGGCGCGGATGGGCCTCTGGCAAACGCTTTGCAACATGGCGGCATGGAAGAGGCTCGCCGGCAAGTCGAGCAACTGATTTCACTATTTGGCCGCGGGAACGTGTATGTCGAGTTGCAGCGCCATTTTCATCGGGAGGAAGAAACTCGCAATCGCGCCGCGATCGACCTCGCTCGCTCCCTCCATCTCCCGCTGCTGGCCACCAACGGCGTCTGCTACGCCACCGCCAAAGATCGCGAACTCTGTGATGCATTCACTGCCATCCGCCATCACCGCACCCTCTCGACCGCCGGACGCTTGCTGGCGCGCAACTCTGAGCGTCATTTGAAATCTCCGCAGGAGATGCAGCAACTCTTCGCCGATCTACCCGAAGCGCTCAGCAATACGCTCGAACTTTCTTCCCGCCTCGAATTCACGCTCAACGATCTCGGCTACGAATTTCCCCGCTATCCTGTGCCCGAAGGCGAGACCATGAATTCGTTTCTGCGCGAGCGTGCATGGGGAGGCTTTCGCCAGCGTTACGGCCGCGCTAAGCCCGACATGCAAGCCCGCGCCCGCAGCCAGATTGAGCGCGAACTCAAACTGATCGAGAAGCTCAAACTCGCTGGATATTTTCTGATCGTGTGGGATCTGGTCCGCTTCTGCCGCGAGCAAAACATTCTGGTGCAGGGCCGCGGATCGGCCGCCAATAGCGCGGTCTGTTATTCGCTGGGCATCACCGCCGTCGATCCCATCAGCATGGAGCTGCTCTTCGAGCGTTTTCTTTCCGAAGAACGCGGCGAATGGCCCGACATCGATCTCGACCTGCCCAGCGGCGACGAGCGCGAAAAAGTAATTCAGTATGTTTACCGCCGTTATGGCGAGCGCGGCGCAGCCATGACTGCGAACGTCATCACCTACCGCAATCGCATGGCGGCGCGCGAAATGGGTAAGGCCCTGGGATTCGATCCGGAAACGCTGGCCAAGATTTCAGCCGCGGTTGCCACCTGGGAATTCCGCGACGAAAACGATGCCCTCGACCGCCGTTTTCGCGATGCCGGGCTCGATCTCAAACATCCGCGTCTGCGCAAATATTACGAGCTGTGTCTGGCGGTGCAGGATGTGCCGCGCCATCTCGGCCAGCATTCCGGCGGCATGGTCATATGCCAAGGACAACTCGATTCCGTCGTTCCGCTCGAGCCCGCCTCCATGCCCGGCCGCGTCGTAGTGCAGTGGGACAAAGAAGATTGCGCCGACATGGGCATCATCAAAGTTGATCTGCTCGGCCTGGGCATGATGGCTGTGCTCAAGGATTCCATCGAATTGATTCGCGATCACTACGAGGAAGAAGTCGATCTGGCGCATCTTCCAGTCGATGATCCAGCGGTTTACTCCACGCTGCAGAAGGCTGACACGATTGGTTTATTCCAGGTAGAAAGCCGCGCGCAAATGTCGTGCCTGCCGCGGCTACTGCCAAAACGCTTCTACGACATTGTGGTGCAGGTCGCAATCATCCGCCCGGGACCGATCGTCGGGCAGATGGTCAATCCATTCCTTTTACGCCGCCAGGGACGCGAAGAAATAACGTATCCGCATCCTTCGCTCGAACCAGTTCTCAAACGCACGATGGGAGTGCCGTTATTTCAGGAACAACTGCTGCGCATCGCCATGATCGCGGCCAACTTCACCGGCGGCGAAGCTGAAGATCTGCGCCGCGCCATGGGCTTCAAACGATCGCAGGCCCGCATGAAAGAAATCGAAACCAAGCTGCGCACTGGCATGACGCAGAACGGAATCTCTCATGAAGCGCAGGAACAAATTATTCTTTCCATCACTTCTTTCGCTCTCTACGGATTTCCCGAGTCGCATGCCGCCAGCTTTGCGCTCATCGCCTATGCCAGCGCTTATCTGAAGTGCCACTATCTCGCCGCGTTTACCGCTGCCCTGCTCAACAACCAGCCGATGGGATTCTATTCTCCAGCCACCATCACCAAAGACGCGCAGCGCCACGGATTGAAAATGCTTCCGGTAGATGTGACGCGTTCGGAATGGATGTGCACGCTGGAAGCTGTACCGAGTGCCGAGTGCCTGGTACCGAGCAAAACCTTTGTCGCTGCTCAGACATCACAAGCGAACTTTGTCATTCCGACCCCCGAGCATAAGCGAGGGGCGGAGGAATCTCTATCGCAATACGGCACTCGGCACTCGCAACTCGCTCCCGGCCTGCGTCTCGGCCTTCGTTATGTTCGCGGCCTGCGCAAAGAAGGTGCACAAGCTCTGGTCCGCGAACGAACGCGGGCTCCGTTCACCTCCATCCACGATCTCACCCGCCGCGTTACAGAGCTGCGTAAAGATGAGCTCACCACGCTGGCAGAAATCGGCGCGCTGAATGCAGTAGCGAGTACCGAGTGCCTGGCCCCGAGATTCCTCCGCCCCTCGCATTCGCTCGGGGGTCGGAATGACAAAAGTTTTACTCGGTACTCGGCACTTGGTACTGGATACTCGAAACTCCACCGTCGCGATGCGCTCTGGCAGGTGGAACGCGCCGTACGCGGCTCCGGGCCTTTACTCGAAAGTTTTCCCGAACCCGATTCGCCTTCCCCGCTCCAGCCCATGAATCATGAAGAGCGCCTGGTGGCTGATTTTCACGGCACCGGTCTTACCGTGGGACCGCATCCCATGGCGTACCGCCGGGAATGGCTCAATGCCATGGGCATTCGCCGCGCCAGTGAGCTCCGTGATATTCCCAACGGCAGGCGGCTTCGCATCGGAGGCTGCGTCATTGTGCGCCAGCGTCCCGGAACCGCCAAAGGATTTGTTTTTCTCAGTCTGGAAGATGAAACCGGAGTGGCCAACGCAATCATCGCTCCCGACCTGTTTCATAGCAACCGTCTGCTGCTGGCCTCGGAAAAATTTCTCGCCATCGAAGGGATCCTACAAAATCAGGACAACGTGATCTCGGTAAAAGCCGAGCGAGTTCTACCGCTGTTCGTGACGAAAGCCGAAACCCACTCGCACGATTTTCATTGAGGATGAGAACTAGAAACGCGAAATCAGAAATGCAAAACCGGAAACCGCACTCATTCTTCCGGTCTTCCGTTCTCCGGAGGTGCCAGCGGCAGCCGAGTGGCTCCGCGCATGATGTCGCGTTCCTCGGGCGAGAACATCCCCCTAAAGCGGTTGGAATCGATAATCCCCTCGCGCTGCCCCGGTGGCATGGCACGCAGATCACGAATAGCAGTCGTCACCATGCGCCGCCGATCGGGCGGGATTTGCTGCATCCGCTCGAACACACGCCGCGCTTCTTGCTTCTGTCCGGGCGTCAGATGCTCCCAGGTTTCCATCCGGTTCAGCATGCGCTGCTGTTGCTCCGGCGAACGGCTCAAGAAATTATTCAGCCGCTGCCGCAACAACTGCTGGCGTTCCGGAGACAACCGGCGAAAACCAGGATCGTTTTGCAATGCCCGTTCCCGCTCAGCCGGCGGCAGAGCCTGATAATGCCGCAACCAGTCGCCGGCATGCCCCGGCCCTGGCTGACGATTCGGCACGGCACGCGGCCCCTGCAAAGGCCGGAAGCTGTAACGATGGAAGTTGCCAGATTGCGCCAGACAGGGAGCGGCCATGATGGTCGCCACGGACAACACTACCGCCGCCATCCATCCCGTCATGGAGTTTTTCAGCCGCATTTCTCCCCGCCCTCAGGTTCGTCCTAACCGCCCATGCACCCATGCTGCAGACTTCGCTTCGCTGCTTCGTTCTACGGATTCGCCACCACATCGTGTTGTACTTCCAGGTCATCCAGTAGATCGAAGTCGGAATACAAATCGTGGTTCTTTTCCAGAGTCTGCAGATCACTTACCGCCGTACCCGGTTCAGCTTGCACCTGAGAGTCCACCACCGCTACCACATTATTTCCCGGACCGTAGATCCCACTGCCTTTCGTGAAAAACAATCCCACGCCAATTCCTATCAGCACGGTCAACGCCGAAACCAGTACCGGACGCCGGAACCACATCGCCCAACCCGCCTGCGGCTTCGCCATTTCTTCCCGCAAACGCGCCTGCAAACGCACATCAAAGTACGGTGAGGGCTCCGGCGCCTTCCACTCATCCAGCAGCGCCATCGTCTGCCGGAACTCTTCCATCTTCCCGGCGCACTCGCTGCACTCCGCCAGATGCCCGCCAATCTCCGGCGTCACCGCCATCAAACCCGACGCCAGGTCCGGCATCACTTCTCGAATTTCCTTGCACTTCATAAACATCTTCCCCTTGAGATCCTTTTCGCCACTGCCGCCTCTATACAAATTCTTTTAACTGCTCCCGCAAAGTCTCATATGCCCGAAACAGCAACGATTTCGTTGCCGACTCGCTCAACTTGAGCACATCGGCAATCTGCTTGTAATCCATTTGCTGATACTTGTGCATGACCACCGCCAGCTTCTGCCGCTCCGGCAGGGCTTCCACTTTAGCCCGTATCGCCAGCATCCGCTCGCGCCGCACCAGGGCTTCTTCCACGCTCACCGTGCTGTCGGCCACATCCAGCGTAGTCCCCGTGTCTTCGTCCGGCTCATCCAGACTCACAGTCACTTCCGGCCGCTCGTGCCTTGTATCGCGCGCGTGATTCACCGCCAGATTCGTGGCGATCCGATACAGCCAGGTCGTAAACTTCGCGCTGGCTTCATAAGTCTGGCGAGAGCGATATACGCGAAGAAAAACTTCCTGCGCCAGGTCCTCCGCCGCGGCCGCGTTCCGCGCCATGCGGTACATAAAGCTGACCAGCGGCCGGCGATATTTCTGCACCAGGAAATCGAAGGCGGACTCGTCTCCCGCCTTCACCCGCAGCATGATTTCGGCGTCGGTAAAGCTTTCGGCGCCTACAAGTGCCGGCGGCAAACTGCTGGCAGGCCGAGGGCCCGCTGCGGCCATCAGAACGCCCCCGTCCATCGCAGCGGTGCTCACACTTGATTGAACCCGTCCAGCATCCGAAAGTTGCTCTTCTTCCGGCACCGATGAAACCGCGGAACCCTCGGGGGATGAGGACGATACGGCGGGTCTGGGCGGCCTGGTTTCGTCCGGCATGGTGGGTTACTTTTGGGCATGCGGGCACCCGGCGACCCGCACCCGCCTCTGCCCCTGCCGCCGATAGGCTACCACGCGCCGCTGGCTTGTCCAAACGCCGCTTCCAAGACCAGGCGCAACGCCCGTCAGTGCATTTCCCCAACTAATCTCTGTCGAATTTTAATCTTGCCTCACAATCTCCTGCTTGACTTACGCGCTACTCTTGAACTCTGAAGGCTGCCACCTCGCCGTGCCGAGCTCACGCATCCGGGATTTTGTGATAAAAACATAGGCCATCGCTGTGGGTGGCCCTTCTGAACCAAAACCAGATTCAGCTTTGAACCACCGCTAGCTACCTTGAGCCAGCTAAGGAGAATGATCATGCGTACCAAAATATTGAGCGTAGCGTTCTTGCTTATGTCCATTCAAGTTCTGACCACTCCGGCAGCCGTGGCGCAACGGGTTGCCAACAATGTTCCAGGTTCCATTCGTCAAGCCAACGATCTGGGCCGTATTGACCCAGCAAAAGAGATCACCATTACCGTCCAGCTCAAGATGCAAAACCAGGCAGCCTTCGATAGGGCTTTGGAAGCCCTGTACGATCCCACGTCTCCCACCTTTCACAAATGGATGACCGATAAAGACCTGGCGAGGTATGCCCCTGCGAAGGAACAACTGGAGGCCGTCCGCAGTGAGCTGGAGAATCGCGGTTTTACCATTCTCTCCACGGGAAAAAATGGGCTTTCAATTCGCGCTCGTGGAACCGCTAGCGACATAGAGAACGCGTTCAACACCGAGATCCACGAGTTCCAGCACGGCGGTGAGACGTTCCGGGCAAACGTGCAGAATGCGCGACTCTCTGGAACCGCCGGAGATTACGTGACGACGGTCGCTGGCATTGAAAGCCACCTCGTTCGACCACTCCTGAGCCGCGCCGTGAATCTGAGGACGCACAAGGCTCCGCCGAATGTGGCTCTCCGCAAAGTAGAAACCTCGGGGGGGCTCGGTTCCATCCTTACCGATCAGATTCTCTACACTCCAACCACATTCACTTTCACCACGCCCGGAGCCTCGCTTCCCGTAGGCGTGTATTTCGGGAACGTCTATGATGCCAATCCTGAGTTGGATGCCGGCTACACACCTGCCCAACTGCAGGCCCTTTATGGTCTGCCTGCGGCTTACAAGGAGGGCCTCGATGGCGCTGGGCAAACCATCATTCTGCTGGAGGCCTTTGGCTATCCTACGAACGAGTCGGATGCCAACGCATTTTTCAAGCTAACGGGCTTGCCGCTCTTGAACTCCTCGAACTTCAGCGTGGTTTATCCCGAAGGAAAGCCTGTGGATCCGAACGCCGGAGTTTTATCGGGCTGGAACATCGAGATTGCCCTTGACACCCAGTGGGCTCATTCCATCGCACCGGCAGCCAAGATCATGGTTGTCGCGGCAGCGGGGCAAGACAATGAAGATCTTCTCGATGCCATGAGTTATATCGTTGACAACAACTTGGGCTATACCGTCAACGATAGTTGGGAAGTCGACCAGGATGCCTTCGCCGGTCCGCTGGAAGAGGAGGCCTTTGATAATGTGCTGAAGCTTGCCGCAGCAAAGGGCGTCTCCTTCCAATTCTCGAGTGGCGACAGTGGGGATGGAGGCCTTGGCACTCCCATCGGCGCGCCTGGCGTACCTTCCAATTCTCCGCATGCAACTGCCGTTGGTGGCACTTCCATTGTGAATAACATCAACGGAACCGGATACGAACCTCTCGGGTGGGGCACCAGCTTTGTCGTCCTTAATCAAGGCGGTGTCCTGGATCCACCTTCGCCGCAGCCATTCTGGGGTGGATCAGGCGGAGGAGAGAGCATCTATTTTCCCAAGCCGTCTTGGCAAAAAGGTCTTCCTGGCAGTGGCCGGAAGGTCCCCGATGTCTCCGCTTTAGCCGATCCCTGGACTGGCGTTCCCATCGTTGTCACCGTAAATGGAGTTCAATTTGTAGAACCGGGATGGGGAGGCACGAGCCTCGCAAGTCCCATCTTCACGGCGTTCTGGGCTATCGCCAATCAGGAAGCTGGTCATTCGTTGGGACTAGCTGCCCCCGCGATTGCCGCCTTGAAGCCGGGCGCCCTTCAGGACGTGCTGCCAACCTCCAGCGTGACGAACGTAGCCGGAACCATCTTTGACTCCACCGGCAGCACGTATTATTCCCCAGCCCAGCTCTTCGATGGTCTGGACGACGGTAGTCCCGGGTTCACCAGCGCTGTGGTGAACTTCGGGGATGATGTGGACGAGGCCATCAGCTTCGGCTTGGATTCGTCCTTGACCGTCAAGAAGGGCTGGGACAATGTGACCGGTTATGGCACCCCATACGGACTCACCTTTCTGAACGCAGTCGCCAAGTAGAAGATACTCGGGGAATGCGTTAACTTCAGTTGGGGAAGGTCAGATGTTTTGGCCTTCCCCATTTCCTTCGCATCGTCCTATGTGCCCCTTGGATTGAGGATAGCTTCCCGCCTGCATTCGGCTAGCAGGGTTGCAGGAACTTCGCACTGATGTTTGAATAGAAAGCGTTGGGCGCTTAACTCAGCGGTAGAGTGCCATCTTCACACGGTGGAAGTCATAGGTTCGAATCCTATAGCGCCCACCATTTTTCAATGGTTTACACGGGCTTCCGTGCCGTTCCCGTGCCGTTGAGCGCAAGACCCACAATTCTACCGTGGGCTTCGCGCATGTCAGGCGTGGCCGCGTCTCCGTAAATGTTCATCGTGGTGCGGATGTCTGCGTGACGCATCAGACGTTGCTGTACACCGACTGGCGTACCTATTGAATCAATCCAAGTGCGGTAGGTGTGACGGAATGCGTGGCTCCGAAGACGCCCAAGGTTTGCGGCATCGGCGGCGCGTTGCAATTCCTGCTTTACTCCCGTGTAGGAGTAAGGCAGTCTTCCGACCTGGACCGGCGAAGCAAAAATCCAATCCTCATTCGCTGAGAACTGAGTCTTTTGCTTCCACGCCTTCAGCACGTTTAGCAGATCATCGGAGATTGTGAGCGTTTTGCGTGAGTCATCCGTCTTCACATCGTCCACAATCTGTTGCACGATGCCGCGTTCTACTCGCAACGTACCGTTGAGCCAATCCACGTCCACCCATTTCAATGCCAGTGCCTCACTGATGCGTAGCCCAAAGCAGACACACATCAGAGCTAACGTATTGAATGGTGCCCGAAGCTGCGACACGAGCAAGCGAAATTGTGCAACCGTGAGTGAGCGCGGCTGCCTTACTCGCTTGGACGCCCCTTTAACCGTTACCAAGCTAATCGGGTTTACCTGCATCGGAACGTCTTGCTTCCACATGGCGAAATTCCACAGCACATTGAGAATGCCGCGAATGTGGACCTTGCTTTTAGGTGCGAGTAAGAGAGAATCCAGCCACAGCTCTACCGGACGCGCCTGTAGATCAGTGATCGGGTGATCGGCCCACTTGGGAAGGATGTAAACGCCAATCCATGCCTCATATCCTGCCCGCGTGTCATGGCGTGTCGGCATCTTCTCTAGCCTGTATTGGTCTACCAGCGCGGCCACGGTGGGCACGCTGGAGGGTTCGGGTTGACGCGGTTGGACCCGGTACTCTTGCGCCGCGTTCCATGCCCCTGTCTTGGTGGGGAAACGTCCCAACGTCTTGCTGTGACGCCGACCGTCAACCCACCAAAAGAATTGCCAGATTTTACTTCGCCGGTCTTGGACTACACTGCCGGTTGTGCTTCTACTGTTCCGTCGCATTGAATGATTCTCCATTCTTTGCGGCAGATGGCGCGGCCATCATAGCATTGTCCAACTCATCGGCACGGAAACGCCAAGTACAACGCCGTGTCCCGGACAGCCGGTGAGCGGGGATCTTGCCGGTCTTGGCCCACTCCAGGACGGTGCGATGTGCCACGCGGAGGTATTGCGCTGCTTCGCGTGCGTTCATCCAGGGCGAATTGTTGGCTGTCGCGCTCAAATTTCGCCCCTAAGGATGGCCCGCAATTGCGTTAGGAAGCCCGTACAGCGGCCTTTGGCCGGGGATGGCACCGTGGTTAGCACCCTAAACGTTGCTTTCGCCTTTCTTTCGCCAGTTCAAATCTATTCTTGTTTGTGTGGAAAAAACGGATGCGGCGGTCTATAAGGCAACCACTGTTAAGATTTTCGGGTACCATCCATCCTTTTCCTTGCGTGGTCAAGCAGCCACTTCTGATAAGCACGCCGAGCAGCGTCCGCAGTGCTGCCAACCCCGGCTAGCTCGCCATTGAAGTATGCCGCCCAACAGGTCTTGCCATTGCGCGAGACATCCACACCGAACGGCACGGAGTCTGCTGGAACCTTCACAATGGATAGCTCGGGCCGGTCCGGTCTGTATTTGTCGCTGTTCTTGCCGCGTTGCGCGTGCTCCGCTCTTGTTATTCTCGGATTCGTTCCGGCATAGCCGTGATGTTTAGTCATGTTGGCAACCACTTGCGTAAATTCATTTTTCATCGTGCCATTTCCCACCGTCACCCTGCGAGAGCTTTAGCTCGCAGTGGGGGGATGGTGCGTACGGTGTGTTTGTCCTCCGGTCCGTTCTCTAAGGGGGGACGGGACAAATTACCAGCTTCTTGCCCCCTTACCGAGCACCTCAAAGCGCTTGTTTCCTACCCACGTTTTGCCTCTTTTTATACCCATCTCTTTCAGGTTGAGCACAACCTCACGGACGGCCATATCAGGATTGTCTTTGATGAACTGCAAGGCGTCCGCTTCTCTGCCGTCTTTGTCCGCTGTGGTCTTGCTCGTTAGTTTGGCGCTGCCCGGCTCACCCACGATGTGTAACCGGCAATCCGCCCCGGACGTAATCTCAAACGCTTTGGACTCAAAGTCACGCTGCTTGACATTGACTAGATAAGACGGAGACTCATAGGGCTTGGTCGGCTCTTGCAACCGCGTTGCCCAACAGGACGCCACAAACGCGCCCAGCTCACCGGAACCACGCATAGCATTCTCCAGGCTCAGCTCTGCCGCTTCCTTTGTGCTCTTTGCGCTGTGGTGAAGCAACAGCACGGACAACGCGCCGTCTTTCAAGAGTCGAAAGACAGACTTAGCAAAAACGCTCATGTCCTCTGAGCTGCTTTCATCACCCTTGAGATAGCGCACCGCCGTGTCAATAACAACGCACGCGCCCTTTAATTCTTCCGTGGTCAATTGATCCAGCTCTAACTCACCCTCTTTGCTCAAGGTCCGGCAAAAGAAGTTTTTGCCAACATAGGGCATTAGCCCGATCTTCTTTGTTCTGTCGGCAAAGGACTGCAATCCCATTTCAGGGCAGAGGTACAAAACACGGGAGGGCTTATTTGTGACCTTGAAGTAATCAAAGAGTGGCGCACCCGTGCATAACGCGAGCGCCACATTAAGCGAGATGAGGGACTTGCGCTGACCCACGGGCGCGGCTAATGCGGTAATACCGTCTATTTGTAGGAATCCTTCAATGAGGAAAGACGCGGGCGGCGCGTGCTCCAAGTCATCCCAAGTGTGATAGTGCGAGCGCCAATCAACCGGCTGTGCTGTCATGGCCTCTGCTAGCTCCGCGTCGCTGACCGGCACGGAGCCGGTGCCAATATGCACCGTGGGTAATTGCTCAGTCTCCACAAACCGGAATTTAGGCTTGTCCGGGAAGCGTGACTCTAGCTCCACTCGGAATTCCTTCCAACCTTTGCCCGCGCAACGGTGCTTGCAATCAAACCCGTACCCGCCGCCCTCAGTAAAGACAACGCACGTGGAGGATCCTTGATTCGCATTTTCGTGCGTGCCCAACCAAGGACACTCAACCGGCTTATACCAAGACTTGCCCTTATTGAACCAATCGCCGGTGGTTGGCACTTCGTAATAGTCCAGGAATTTATCTAGCGTGGCAGTCTCGCGCTGTACTTCCTCACTCATCTGCTGTGTTGCTGCGGTCTTGGGATGGCCGTACAGCTCACAAAGACGGTCAAGCAGGATGTCCGGTAGCGCGGGGATGGTCCGCCACTCAACGCCATACGGCGCGTTAGTCTTTGGATGGATGCTGCCCGGCCCGGTCACATAGACGCGGTGCTGCTTAAACTCAAAAAGATTGTCTTTGCCCTCCCGAGTGACGGTCATATTACCGGCCTTGCGCGTTCTCATGGTCTGCCGGAATATGAAGTAGCAGCGGTTATGCCGTGCGCTCACTCGCGCTGTGTCCCACACTTCGGGCGGCAGACCCGCGCACGCTGCTTTTAGCGCGGCCTCATCGTCTGTTTCGAGAAAGCAAAAATTCTCATCCGGCGTAATGCCGACGTTGGCGCGGGGCTGTTCTTGGTCCCACAGCTCAAGCGTTCCGCGCTCGGTGGTAGCTGCATCGAAGTGGTCACCCCAAGACATCTTGACCGGCGCTTTTTGTTTGGGTATGAGCGGGAACACACGAAAGCCGCGCTCCGCGAGCGGCAACGCGATGTTTAAGAAGCGGCTCATTCGCTATTTTTCCCGAGCAATTGCCGGGCAATCTCCAAGGCGCACCAAACGCAAAAGTGCTGCCCTTCGATGACCACCGGCGCGGGCGGGCGGTCGGGGTTGTACGGTGAGCATGACGCGCACGGCTCCCGCCTATCGGAAATCTTGAAGTCTCGAAACTCTGCCGCCGTTATGTGATTTTCCTTACTCATACTTGCTCCAGGTGGACGGGGTAGCCTTCCGGCTCCGCTTCCTCAATCTCCCGCGTCCCGATACGCGCTCCGTGAGGAGCTGCCGCCACTCTCGGCAAGCGCGAAGACGCGAGCACAATTTCCAAACTCTCCGCAGCGAATTGCTTGGGTGAGCAACTCCGCTCCCGGCAGCTATCAATCAATTCGCGGTACAACTCCTCCGGCAATGTAAGAGAAAAAATCAATTCCACGGACTGCCTCCCCGAGAAAAATTTATCCAAATCAAGAATCGGAGCGGCTGCAATCTCCCCGATAACCGCCGCTCCGTTTTTCCAGCGTTCTCACAAAGGTCGGTACGCTGGCAACACGCCGTTAGCTCACCCCGCATCCGGTGATGTCACCCTTTGCTAAAGGATGGCGGGGATTCCGTTTGCAAGACCCCGCTAACCGGGGAAGGAGAAAACACCCCGCGCCACTCTGTTTAGCTTGCGGCCACCACATAGGATTGAATCGCTTCGGACCTACGGACGCGACCATCACATCTGCGGTACCCGATCAATCCCACGATCCCTTGCGCCGCCAAAGGACCTTGGTCTACGACTTTCAAACGCACCGCGCTGCCGCCACGGTCGCCAATGATGTAACCGCGCTTGAAGTCCCCAAAGAGGACCGGAGTCGCGCCACGGGCAGCGTTTGGCATTGACTCACTGAATGCAACCGGAAAACCGTGGAGGAAGTCTTGATCCCCTACACGGGTGAACGCCGGAATATAGGCGTTGCTTTGGAGTTGCGCTTTGCGAATGCCGATTGCGGTAGCCCGCGACAGTAGCCAAGACGCCCCGGCGTAGTACATGGAATTCAGGCTGCCGATAAGGTCAAGGGTGCCGGTAATGCTCACTAAGTTGCCGTTGGAATCCGGCTCCTCAGTTACGCCGGTGCCCACGTTGCCGATGAGTCCTTGGGCTTCGCCGGTCCCGCTGCCGTTGACGAACCAAGACTCCTCAAGTTGCTGGACATCTAGCGAAATATCGTCAAGGACAAACGCCTCAAACTCAGGCACGTCTTGGAGAATCTCAAGTGAGCACGCTGCGAACGTGCCCGCCATGTATGCGCCAAGGCTTATTTGCGACAGCGCGGGCACCGTTCCTGCAAATGCGCTCGTTTCCGTTCTCAAAGCCGCCGAGCCGAACGAAGATTTTTGAGGGATGAGCCGATCTGACTTCGTAGAGATGACCGTTGCCAAGCGGCGGACGGCCAAGTCTTGCGGAGCCAACGGAACAATCTGATCGTCTACAGTGATCGGCGCGGCGTATCCACCGGCAGCATCTACAGATTCCTGCAATGAGGCGCTCATCTTTTGTTTGCCGAAAGATTTCAGATACTCATAGAAGTCTGCGCTGTACTCGGCCAAGAATTTTTTCGGCACAAGCGGCTCACCACTTCCCGGACGCGTGACGTGCAATGGCGCGGCTGGAATTTGCGCCCGGAGTTCCTTTATATGGGCAATTTGAGCGGCTTCAGCCTTGGCGATTTCATCTTTCAATCGGTTGGCCGTCATCATTCGCCCGTTGATTATGTTGTTTTCTTCAGTGGTTGGCGGGCGCTTCTGCCTTTCGATGTTGGCAATAAATCGCTCGGCACCCGCTAGAGTTTCCGCGTGTTGTTTTTTCAGCTCCAATACTTGGGTCATAAAGTTTCTCCTGTGATTGTTTGGGTGCTCGCGCCCGTCTTTACCGGCAATGCGGGGAACTTCGCGTGAGCGGTCCAACTCTCTCCCCTCAGTTGGACAGTTCCTTATCTCGTTCGGGCGGGGGATGTCGGACTTTCCACCCCACCGCCCTTGCAGACCTAAGTCCTAACGGCAAACTTCAAAAGTCAGTTGTGCGTCAAATTCGCGGTGAATGTCTCACCGTCACAGGGACCACCCGCAATCTGAAAATTGACACCCGTTGCCTGTGATCCATCCGGCGATACGCCCTCATTACCAGTCCACACGCTGAGAGTCGTGCCGTTCGCATCGGGCGAAGTGTTGAGGCTGAGCGTTTCCCCCACGTGTACAGAAGGAACAGCGAGCGTTAGCGGGCCGGTAAAGCACGCGCCGGGCACCGTAACAGTGCCGGTGACCGCGCCCAGGGCGGCGGAGCCAAGGATTGCCACGGTCACTTGGCTCTCTGAAACGAGCTGTTGAAACTTATCGGCCATTGCCAGCCTCAATCCCTTGCTTGGGTTCAATCAGCGCGAGCAATTCTGACTCCCAGACTCGCGTAAGCCGCCCGATCTTGACGCGGTGTAACTTGCCAGTTGTCCACCACCAACGGATGGTGGAAGGCCCAACGCTAAGCAACTCGGCGGCAGATTCAGCGCCTAGCAGCCGCTCTGTAGCGGTCGTTTTTACTGTGCTCATGCTGACTCCTTTACCGTTAACGGGTAATGCTTGCCCTTACTCGCTGAGTTTGCCGCTTGTTCGCAAAATCATCACGTGCTATTATTCTTACGATGAGTGGACAGTATAGTAAGAAGAAAGCGACACCTCTTAATCTTGGCGAGAGTGCGCCGGAGTTGTGGGCGATCTTTGACCATCTTGAGAACGAGCGGGAAACACCGCAGTCAAAGCGCCTCCGGCGAATTCTTGAATTATTGGGCTGTCTCGGAGAGAACCCACGCGGTCTGGATGCCGTGAAAGTCACATCCGAGTTGCACCACTTGCTAGGCCACTACCGATGGAGTACGGATGCTCGGGTTTCGCTCACGGCGGAAGGCAGCTACCGGGCGATTTTTAGGCAAGTGCCCGAGGGAAAGAATCTATCGCGGGAAGATGAATGGGAGTACAAGGCCGTAGCGGACTTGCTTGATCTCACGCGCTATGCAGGTGCCCTGTCACGATTGCGTCAATGCGGAAACAAGGAGTGTAAGCGATGGCTCTTTACGCCTCATGGCAAGACACGGCAATTCTGCAATGACATCTGCAAGCAACGGCACTTTGATAGCGACCCCGCGCAACGGGAGAAAAAGAGAAAGTACATGCAGGACCAATACGCGGAAGAACAAAAGCGCAAACGGAACCCCAAGTGTGGCGTCGGACTTAGGCGGCGGCTAGTACTAACCGGACGCACAGGACGATAAGGCCCAAAACGAGCAGAGCGCCCGCGCCTAGAAGTAGGTACAGGCTCCGCCAAAGGCCCCCAGTGTCCGGTAGCTGCCGCATACCCTTTCCCCGTATAATTGTCCAATCTCGGTGGTGCCCACTGCTAAGTCCCAAACGGGGCCGGTGGCGCTGAGAAACATTTAGATTCTATTAAACTCAGGATAATTAGTCTAAGCAGTATGCCCGCCCCGGCAGGGCAAGGACATGAGCAACCAAAGTCCCCCATGATCTTCTATCGCCGGGAGGATAGAGGATTGACGTGTCAACGCCGCCCCGTAAAAAGCCTTTCAATCTTCATCGTTTTTTGCGCGATGCCAAAATTGTTGTCGTTGAGCTTTTGAGCGCCATCGTGTTTTTTGTATGGCTTTTCCGGGCGTTCTTGAACGAGATGCGGCTTCACTAGCTGCCAATGCGTCACTTTCCCCGGTCGCGTTTATACGCATAGGCGACGGGCGGCTTATACGACACCGGCAGCGTCGTCCGTTCTGCGTAGCAGCTCCATCCAGCGTCGCGCTCTTCTTGCGTTAGCCCATTCTTGTAGCGTTCCGCCCTCGACACAGCCAATGATTCACCCTTAACAACCTCAATCGTGGAATGAGTATGCGTCTGATGGTTTATTTTTATGATTGCGTAGTTGTATTGCTCGCCGCGCTTCATCGCTTTGGCCTCGTTTCTCTGTTAAGAGCTAGCCGCGTGTATCTTCAAGGCGGAACATGCGCTCCAGCTCATCCGCGTCTGTCTGCTCGCCCGCTTGTGCTTTGACGGTCTTTAGCATTTCGAGGTATTCCGGGGCTATCGCGAGAAACAGAGATTCAAGAGGCACCTTGGTCCGTTTGCCCTTCAGCGCCTTGCGTACTTCGGTCGGAATGTGGAACTTCACAACGTTCATGGAGATTTGGCACTCCAGTCCTGCGAAAAATATAGGCAAGCACATTGAGTTACGCAATGCAACTATTGTGCTATCAATGACTTATGGATGCCTTAAATGGACTCGCTATCCGGACATCTTAACGCGACATGGCGAAAGCGTGGAGATGCTTATTTCCCGATGTCACGTACCGCAAAGCGTTCTGCCGCCGAAACATTATCTCTCAACGGTTTTGGAAGCAAGTGGACGATGGAATCCTTGATTGATTTACCTGCCAATCTGAGACCCTGTGTATCGCTAAAATCCCAAGACGGCTTAGACCCCTCATACCCCTTCGCGAAATTTATTATGCTTTGGAAAAATGTTTCAAAACTCAGAATAAATTTCTTCTTCAATAGTTCGTCAATTGAAATGCAGACTGAGTTCTTCAGCTCTAACCATCGGTCTGCGGTCTTGATGTCCACAACCTGATTGCACAAGATCAAGTCAACGCCGCCGCTGTATTTCCATAAGGTGTGTGCCTGGAAATCGTCTTTGACTTCAATAAACTTCGCATCGTTAAAGTCCCACTTCTTTCCGTTTATTGTGACCACTGCCGATCTAACAGTTTCGCTGACCGAGTATCCGACGCATGAAAAATTGAAAGCGTTCCCTGCGTCCAGATCAAAATAGGACAAGTGCGGGATGACTTGAGTCTTCGCAACCTGTGATTCGGGGCGAGCGAAAAGAATGCCTCTGAAGCTCACTGCCTTAGTCAAATCGAATGCTAGACTGCCATCCCACACCTTGAAGCTCGGTGCGGACGGCCCTCCCCCGCCGCCACCGAAAAAGGGAAAATCCCATGGGTCCGCGTTCTCAAAGTTGCACACGTGCTTCCTAGTAAATTCCATGACGGGTCCTCCAATTTGGCGGAGCGGAAGGCAAAATTCTAGCATGTACCAAAAAATCGTTGCCCTAGTCGCGTATTGGTTACATCACTCTTCACTCTTCCTTGGGTGGACGCGTCACCCTCTTGCTAGATGTTCTCAGGAGTCCACTATTGCAGTCTTTGTGCGGAGTTCCAAAACAGAAAATCAACCGCGAGAAAGTCATGGCCGCGCTCAACACGCTGTTTCGAAGTGCGGCAACCCCATTCCGCCTGAGAAGATACGCCGGATGGACTTTTGTCTTGTGGAATGCCCGAGCTGTGGCGAGCGGTTTACGCTGGGCAGCTCATCAAGGTGAGCGGGAGGGGCGGAGGAAATTATGCGCGAGATTCAAGATACCCTGGGAGATCTGTACCGCGCGGACATTCCTTGTTTCGGATTTCGTAACAAACTAGTGGAGTCGGTTCGTTTCTCCTCCCTCGGGCCTAACATGTTCCCGGCCCACACCCATAGCGACTGTCAGCCTTGTTCTGTGCAGTCGATTCGACTTGACAGTTTATGTAGACGCGATGACCACAGCCAATAAGTTTGTCGCGAAAGTTTCAGGACTTCTAAGGAAGCCAATCAGGACTGCTTGGACTCTTGTACTCACTGCCTTTGCTCCTTGGCGATTAGCAAATTACTTATGCGAGGGAAAAAGACAAGCAATATCAAAAGCAGGCGAACTATCCTGGTGGGCGCTAGGCTTTTTCATCGCGACCGTTTGGGTTGTGCTAGGGGATTCTGCGGAGGAGCATACTTGGGTATCCGTAACCCTGTACGTTACCGTTGTATCCACGGTCGGATACCTGCTCGTAGTCTTTCATGGACTCCTGAGGTCCCTGGGATCGAGCCAGAGACTCTTGAAAACTTTTGAGTCGGCAGCTTACCCCTATAGTCTCGGTTTCTTGGTTGTCGCTGTACTAGCCCGTTTCAAAATCGGCACGCTGTATGCCATCCTCGCATTCGCGGATCCCAATGAGATTCCGTTCTGGCAAAAGGTGATCGACATTGTTTTCCTTACTTGGCTTGTCTTAATCAACGTGGTCATACAATCAAAAGTGCACTCAATTCGATGGTACAAGACTATTGCCTGCACCGTTTTCCTGTGGCCGTTCGCGTTAGGCTGGGGTAAGTTCTTGGAATACGTTTTCATGGATGTTCTCCCCTAAGGTCCCAGCTTCTACGGAAAATTTGGCCTCTTTACGCGTTGGATCAGACCCGTCATAATTGGAGATACAATGTATGGTGTTTCCCTCTTGACAGCCACAATGGACGGGTGTAGGTTGGCGTTTTAAGCGGTATTCTGGCCGTACTTGCTTCGATTGGCAGTCGTCCCCACCTGCAATCCCAGCTAGCCCGACCGCCGGGCCGAACCACAGGAAAATCAGACTTGCGTTTCAGGAGACCGCCCTTGGCCACTTTCACAACACGAGTTGAACTTCACTACGCGAGTGAGGACGACTACGAAGCGCTTCACGCTGCAATGAAGCGAAAAGGCTTTTCGAGATTCATCAAAAGCGACGATGGAATCACCTACCACTTGCCAACTGCCGAATACAACTACGCGGGCGACAAGAACCAGAGCCAAGTTCTTGACTTGGCTAAGGCGGCGGCGGACGAAACCAAGAAGAAATATGCAGTGTTGGTCACGGAGTCGAATGGGCGAACGTGGTGCGGCTTAACTCAAGCTTAAAGGACAACGGGAGATGTTTCGTCGCAAGCGTCTTGATACCCGAGTAGGAACACTGCGAAAGCAGTATGGCGATGACTTCGCATCCGGCTTTCGCAGTGATGCCCACTTAGGGACTGTTTTGCACGACAAAGGTGCAGATTCACTTAGCGAACTTCTGCGCGGAAAGAGAGGAAAAGTGGCGAAGAATAAGTGCATTTTTATTGCGTTTGCAATCGAAGACAAGTTTGCGCGAGACAATCTGGTCTACCAAGCGAAGTATCAGGAAAACGCTCCCTTTGATTTCACCGATATGTCGGTCAAAGAACCGTGGGACTCGCAGTGGAAGACGAACTGTCGGAAGAAGATCAAAGGTTGCGATGGCGTCATTGCTTTCATCAGCAAGAACACGCCAAAAGCTGAAGGTGCGTGCTGGGAGATCAAGTGCGCTAAGGACGAGGGCATCCCCATAAAGGGTTTTTGGGTGTACAAGGACGATCCGCGCGGTAAGCCGGACGAACTTGGAAGTACATCCGTCGTCTATTGGACCTGGGAGAACATTACGAACTTTATTGACTCTCTCTGAGAAAAACGGGTGGGAAGCGCATGAGAAAAGCTCTTGTTGTAGGCATCAATGACTATCCGGGTGCGCCGCTTCGCGGATGTGTCAATGATGCAAATGCAATTGCTAGTGTCCTCGAAACACACGCGGATGGTGGGCCAAACTTCTCCGTAAAGCTTGTGACTTCGCCGGGCGATACGGTGACACGTTCGGAGCTTAGAGGTTCAATCGAGAAACTCTTCTCTGGGGACTGCGACGTTTGCTTTTTCTATTTTTCAGGTCACGGCTACATCAAGAGCACGGGCGGCTATCTCGTTACAACGGACGCCAAGAAATACGATGAAGGCGTTTCGATGGATGAGATTCTGGCTATCGCTAATCAGTCTAAGGCGAAAGACAAAGTGATTGTATTGGACTGCTGTCATTCGGGTGCGATGGGAACACCAACGATCACAGGTGCCAGTATCGCTCAATTGAGCGAAGGTCTTTCAGTTCTAACTGCGAGCCGTGATTCCGAATCCGCCCTTGAGATGAACGGAAAGGGCATTTTCACATGTTTAGTTGTGGACGCTCTCAAAGGCGGTGGCGCAGATTTGCGTGGCTATATCACTCCCGGCAGCATTTACGCCTACGTGGATCAGGCTCTCGGCCCGTGGGACCAACGTCCGATATTCAAGACGAACGTGACCCGTTTTACTTCTCTTCGTTCAATTGCGCCGCCAGTGCCCTTTGATACGTTGAGAAAAATATGTGCCTATTTTCCAACGCCGGAGCACGAGTTCAAACTAGATCCATCTTATGAGTTCACTAAATCGCAGGCCGACTCCGCCCATGTCGCTGTCTTCAAAGACTTGCAGAAATTTGAAGGAGTGGGTCTGGTCGTTCCTGTTGGTGAAGAGCACATGTACTTCGCCGCGATGAACTCAAAGTCGTGTCGGCTGACGGCGCTTGGTTTTCAATATTGGAGATTGGCTAAGGAAAAGAGGCTTTAGTTGGCCGAATCACATCAAGGTTTTTAGGAGGTTCCAATTGAGAAGAAAACGAGTGGAGTTTGATGCCCTGAAGACAGTGAAGAAACCGACGGAAGTTGAATTCACCACCAAGGACGGTAAGGAAGTTGATTTTATAGCGAAGAAACCGACGAAGGAGGAAGTGCATGTCGATTTCCTAGCAAAGCCGAAGAAGAAATAGAAGGAAATTCTATATTGCGGTAAGTGATTTGCGAAACGCTCTTCGATGCCCACGTTCTCCCAGGCGTTTGGTTTAGGTAAGTCCCAACACGAGCTTGACTTTGTTGATGTCTCCCTGTTGCGTGATAACAGACTGTTTCTCGATCCGTTTGGAGTAGCTCAAGAACTAGACCGTTGGTCCAGAGACGCTGCCGCCACGGTAGGGATGTTCTTCCAGCAAGTTGTGGATGATATTCGAGGCGGCCACGAGGAAAGCGCAAGACAGCTTCTACTCAACCTTCGTGAGCCAAACGAGACCCGACTCGGGTACTCCAGGAATCGACCGCAAGGAGCGGGCATTGGAGACGAACAGGCCGGGGATATTTTCGAGGCCTTAAGGACTTCAGCAGCCGTCCGGGAGGGCTTCATCACCGCTTTGGAAGAATGCGAGCTGATGATTCCAGGCATTAGCCACGACAAAATATCCGACCTAACCACTAACATCTTGCGAGGGCATCTTGTCGAGTACACAGGGGCGCAATGCGAACTGCACGGTGTCCCGTTGCAGAACGTTCCCATTGACCCAATCTTTAATACCGAAACGATGCAATGGGAGGACCGCTACGTGGATTTACCCATGTGGCAAAACCGGCCGATTGTTTTGGTCCCGAAGTCTGCTGTTCGATACACCCCCGCTTACGAACATGGTCGCTACTACCAACACTATGTGCTGAATTTCCTGAAGGCACGCGAGCTCAATAACCCACACTCGGCGCTGGTCCGTGTAATCAGGAACTCTCGCAAGAAGACTGCTCGGCGCGTCGTGCTAAAAAAAGACTTAGCTGCCTTGTATCCACGGGCTAAGGAATTTCTTTTTGAGTTTTCTCGCGACAACCCGCACGTTCTTCGGGAATATAAAGATGACCTTAAACGGATGGAGTGTGTGGACCGTGCGAGTGACGTTGACTCCGACGATGAGCGAGTCATTGCCGAAGCCCTGGGGCGGGTTCTATTTCAAACCCAAGCTGGCGATGAGCAAGCCACGGCCTACCACAGGCTGATCATCGGAATTGTCGAGTTTATTTTTTATCCGAAGCTGTCTCATCCAAAGAAAGAGCAGGAGATCCACGAAGGGCGTAAGCGAATTGACATCGTGATGGAGAACAGCGCCCACGGCGGCATTTTCTACACCATACCGAACATCCGCCAACTGCCGTGTGCTTATGTGCCACTTGAATGCAAGAACTACGGACTAGAGGTCGGGAACCCAGAGCTTGACCAACTCGCGGGCCGGTTTTCTGTGAACCGGGGCAAGATGGGATTCCTGTGTTGTAGGGCGTTTGAAAATCGAGATCGATTCATACAGCGATGCCGAGACACCTTCGTGGATGATCGGGGCTTGATACTGCCCCTCGATGACGGAACGGTTCTGCGATACCTCGATTTAATCGCTCACGGAAACAGGAATGAGTTAGAACGTGAGTGGGCAGAACTTGTGAACGAAGTCTGGCTGAACTGACCCGCCTAGGCCCGTCGTAATGTGAGTGCGACAAAACGCTCGCAGTAAAGCAGGTAGGGAAGGCGGCCTGCGCTCACTTGTGGAAGCTGTGCAGCAACTAGCTGATGTTGTTCGGGCGATGGGCTAAAAAAGGTTGAAGGCGGCAAACCTACAGCGTTGCCACCCGAAATCAGCGCTCTAACTGCTCTCTGTTTGTTGGTTTACCACCGAGCGCCATTATGCGAAGTGGGTGAAGGGGCGGCAGGACAGGCTAGACAGCCTTGTAACGGGTACGTGGGATCAGAAACGCAATAGGTTAAGACCACGAAAAGCAGCGATGCGAAGCCTCCAGTTTTTTCATTCTTAGGCCGGGCCTATCTAAGCGCAGCTTTTCCAGCAACCGGCACAGTGTGGACCCATGCTGCATTTATCACCGCAGTTATGTGAATTGCATCCATAGCTACCACAGCCGTGACAGCACTTTGTTCGATCTGCCGCATTGTCCGCGAGACAGAGCAGCGATATTGACGCAAGCGCCAAGGTGAGCAAGAGCCTTTTCATACCGAATCTCCTCGTTGAGTTGTCTTGGTAACTTGACTGAGGGTAGGGACCGAAAAACGAGAAAATTATATCTCAAGAAGTTCGGAATGGAAGTTAACTAGCACGGAGCGCCGCGAAAGGAATGGCGGGTAACGCCTATTCGGTGCGCCCTGCGTTATCAAGTGCGCGAGCCTTCCGCTATAATTCGCACTCGTCGGGCAGAAACTAGGGAGCAGAAGGAGCGGCACGATGAATATTCCTGTAATCAAGACTCCCGCAGCCTCCGGAGCGGTCAATCACCTAGCCGACTTTCTCAAAATCTCCAGTGACTGGCACAATACGCACTCCCAGCCTGATACCGGGATGTTGAGCAACCTCTGGTATCGCGGCGTCAATATGCATTTCGACAACCAAGCTCCGGGAGTCTACCGAGCAGGTTTTACAAAGCGAGCTGAGCAGTTCAAAAACCAGAAAGGGGACCTTGAGGACAAGCGCCTTCGTCTTGAGCGAGAGATGATCTCCAACTTTCGCACTGCGGGAGCAGCATTTCTTAGCAAGTACAGTCTAACCGAGATGTACTTTTCAGCGCAGCATTTTGGGATGCCCACGCGATTACTCGACTGGTCTACTAATCCCTTAGCGGCGCTGTTCTTTGCTTGCGAAGAAGCCAGGGAAGCCGAGGGTCGGGATGGGTTTGTGTACGCGATGGATGCGAGGAAGGTGCTTCCCGAAGATGCGACAAATTCTAAGGGAGAAAGACTGTGGCAGTCCGTAAGGTTGATGCACAATCCAATTGTTCGGTATGCATCGGAAGTGTCATTTTGGGTGCCGTTGGACCCAAAGCAAAAGCCTTATGTTTTACCGATCCGTCCGGACGTGATCCCAGGCCGCATTGGTCAGCAAAGTTCGTGTTTCACGTTCCACATGCATCGTGCGGCACCAGTCGATAATCCAACACTAATAACAATCAAGGTCAACGCTTCTCAAAAGCGTGTAATACGCGACGAACTCCACAGGGTGAATATTAACCAGTTCACGACCTATTACGATCTTGATCATCTGTCGAAGGAGATAAAGAGAGGATGGGGGCTGCTGACTCATTGACCGCCCGTGCCGTTCCCGTGCCGTTAAGACCTAATTGCATGTTATTAGTCGCGTAAGATGCCATCTGCCGCGCTGTAAGTTGTTGAAACTACGTTCTCACACGGTTTCGAATCCTATAGCGCCCACCATCGTTTCAAGCATTTGCAAGTCCCGAAATCACTCTGAAGTAGGTCTCGCGTCGCGTGCCGAGGTTTGCTACTGTCCCATGCCCGTGAGCCGGGCCGCGTCCTGCATCATCGAGAGTCTTCGTTGCTGCTGGTCCAGCATCTCCTGCATGTGCGCCAGGCGTTCCATCTGAATCGACTGATAGCGGTTCACCGGAGTTTCGTATTGTGCCGTGCCGACCGCCGCATGCATCGACTCATTTACGCGGTCGATGCGCGTCCGCAGATCGGCAATCCGTGCTTCCTGATCCTGGATCCGTGCTTTCCACTGCTCGCCAGTGCGCTGTTCGGCCAACAATCGCTGATTCGCGCGCTGCTCCGAGTAGCTATCCATGGACCTCTTCACGCCGGAAACCGTTGTCATCGGCTCCAAGGACTCCGGGACTCCCGACGGGTCGGAGGGAAGATCCTGATTCGTAATTATTTTGGGTGTGCTTCCGGCTGCTTGCTGTGCCTGCTGTTTCGCATGGTTCGCACGGGCCACGTCGCCCAGAGAATCCCCGGTCTGGGACTGCCCCATTGCGGCTGCACTCAGTAATAGTCCGACAAAGATAACCCGCCAAGTCACTCGCTGCATAGGTCCTCCTGGAACCGCTCTGCCAAGATCGTCCTGCCCAAGATTGTCCCGACAAAGACCGCTTCTTATAAGGAAAACCCGACCGAGCACACCCTGTCGCGTTCCAAAGGTGTAATTCGCGCCAAACGAAAGGCACCAACCTCAAGTGACCAAAGGAACAACAATCCAGTGCCCTCGCAGGTGGCGCATGCTTTTCATCTCGCTGGCCAGCACCGACGCGGGTCCGACCCACGGTCGATGAGTGTAATCACTGCTAGGAGAATTGGCCCTGGTCGAATCTCGCACGCACGACGCCGCATTTCCAACCATGCGACCCAGCCGCTTACCTTGGCATCGCGCGCCCGTCTAAGGCAAACAGCACAGCAGGTCTGGCGCGCACATTCCATTCCAACGAGTCATCCCAGGGTTGCGGCCGAATCGGCTGTTCGATTCCCACCACAGAACAGGAGTCTCCCATGCACAAAACTCGCCTACTTGTTTTGTTATGCAGCTTTTTTTCAGTAATCAGCGTTTGCCGCGCCCAGACCGTCATGCTCGATCTGCCCCGCCAGAGCCAGCATGCCGTGGTCACGCAGCGCATCGGCATTACTGACATCACGGTTAGCTATCATCGCCCGCTGGCCAACGGCCGCCAAATCTTCGGCAAGCTCGTGCCCTACGGCGACGTATGGCGCGCCGGGGCCAACGAAAACACCACCATCTCCTTCACCGATGCGGTCACCATCGAAGGCCAGCCGCTCGACAAAGGAACCTACGGCCTGCACATGATCCCCGGCGAAGCTCAATGGACGGTGATTTTCTCGAGGATCTCAACCGCCTGGGGAAGCTTCAGCTACAAGCAGGATGAAGACGCATTGCGCGTAACCGTGAAGCCACAGGCCACCGAATTCCACGACGCTCTGACCTACGATTTTGACGACGTCAAGCCCGACTCCACGGTGATTATTCTGAGCTGGGACAAAGTTGCCGTCCCCGTGAAGGTGGGGGTCAACTTGAACGACACCGTCGAAGCCAGTATTCACCGGCAAATCCGCGGCCTGAACCAATACTATTGGGACACCTGGGACGACGTAGCGACCTACTACCTGACCAATAAAACCAATCTCGACGAGGCCTTGAAGGATGAAGATCAGTCCATTCAAGTGGAAGAGCGCTTCGACAACCTGATCAATAAGTCGCGAATTCTGGAAACCATGGGCCGCAAGGATGCCGCGACCGAATTCCGCAACAAAGCCTTGGAGAGGGCATCCGCACAGCAACTTTACTTCTACGGCCGGCAGCTTCAGGGAGAGAAGAAGCAGGAAGAGGCATTCGCTGTCTATATGTCAACCGCGAAAAGGTTCCCCAACGAGTGGACGTCCCACGTTGGCCTAGCCCGCGTTTACAGCGGTCAAGGTGACTTCGACAAAGCCGTCAAGGAAATCCAGACCGCCCTCACGGCCGTGCCCGACGATGCCAACAAGTCCAACCTCGAGAAGTACGTCAAGCGTTTGCAGTCGAAAGACGACATCAACCGCTAGCCGAGATTGGGTCCAAATAAAAAAGGGCCAGCCCCAAGGCTGGCCCTCATATTTGCACTCTCACCAAACTCGGCAAGCGTTTGCCCGAACCATTCTCTGCCCGGCCTTGCAGCCAAAGGCCTGGGCAAACTCCGACATA
The DNA here is from genome assembly GCA_963750245.1 of uncultured Acidobacteriaceae bacterium. Lineage (GTDB taxonomy): Bacteria > Acidobacteriota > Terriglobia > Terriglobales > Acidobacteriaceae > Sulfotelmatobacter. The sequence continues at coordinate 1,162,657 of CAVVQB010000007.1, read as the reverse complement.
TTTGAAACCACATTGTCGATGCGGAATACGGGCAGCGAATGCGGATTCGTTGTGACCACCAGCCGCGCTACTTCCGGCCTCACGTTCGAGCACCAGGAATAAGCGTTGGAGAGAAAGAATCGCTGCAGATAAGTCCAGCCATCCGGACCTTTCTCGCCGAGCGATTTGCCTTGCTTCTTAAGATCCGCCTCCAGAGCCATCAGCGCTAGATGGATGCCGCCGTTATCCGCCGTGTCCTCGCCCTGCGTAAGCAATCCGTTTTGCTTGACTCCAGGACCTGCGTCGGGGACGTCTTGCGTGTACTCGTCAGAAATGCACTTGCCGCGCTCCTCGTATTGTTTGGCATCCTCGGCGGTCCACCAATCGCGCAGGTTGCCGTGAGCGTCGAACTTCCGTCCTTGATCGTCGAAGCCATGCGTGAGTTCGTGGCCAATCACCATCCCGATCGCGCCGTAATTCACCGAGTCATCCAAGTTCTTCTCGAAAAATGGCGGCTGCAGAATGCCGGCGGGAAAGTTGATCGTATTCAGTTGAGGATCGTAGTAGGCGTTGATGGTCGGCGGCGTCATCGTCCACTCTGTGCGGTCGACGGGTTTGCCGATCTTCGCTACCCAGCGCTCGAATTCGAACGAGGAAGCCTGCTCCACGTTGCCCAGGGCGCTCTCGCGAGTGATTTTCACACTGGAATAATCGCGCCAGTGCGGGGGATATCCGATCTTGTCTTCGATGCCCTTCAGCTTGATGAGCGCCTGTTCCTTGGTCGCGGGCGTCATCCAACTCACGCTTTCGATATCGCCGTGCATGGCGCTCTCGATGGCATGCACCACTTCAAGCGTGCGCGCCTTGCTCTCCGGCGGAAAAGCCCGGTCCACGTAAGCTTGCCCCAGGGCCTCTCCTAAATCGCGGTCCGCCCAATGGGTGCAGCGCCGCCAGCGCGGAAGCTCTTCCTCCTGCCCGGCCAAAGTCTTCGAGAAAAAGTTGAAATTCTCCTCCACGATTGCCTTGGTGAGATAGGGCGCGGCATCGTGAATCAGCTGCCAGCGCATATAGACCTTCCAATGTTCCAGCGGATGTTCTTGCAGCAACTTCTCCTCGGCTCGAAAAAAATCAGGCGAAGTGACAATGAAGTGGTCGCTGGCCGGAGCATTCACCGCCTTCAGGTAAACATCCCACTGGATCGACGGCATCAATTCCCGAATTTGCGCCAGGTTCATTCTGTTGTTGATGTTCTTGGGATCGCGGCGCTTGATGTTATCCATCTGCGCCTTGGCCATCGCGGTCTCCAGTTCAACCACGGTGCCTGCGTCAGCGCTGGCCTGCGCTTCTGTCTCCCCCGCCAGCACAAACATCTTCTCCACGTGGGCGCGATATTTCCTCAGAGTCTCCGCTGATTTCTCATCGGTGTTGATGTAATAGTCGCGATTCGGCAAACTAAGGCCACCTTGATCGAACTGCCCGACCACTTTGGAAGCGTCGTTAAAGTCCTGTAGCCCAGTGAAGCCAAAAAAAGGCGCGTCGGTCTGATTGTCGCTCTGCTCCCATGCACCCGGAAACAGATGATGCAGATGCGCGATCTCCAGCGTAATTTCCTGCTTGGATTTGAGCGCGGCAATACGGTTGAGTTCCGGCAGCAGAGGCGTCAAACCGGCAGCTTCGATACTGCTTTCGTCCATGCAGGCCGCCCAGTAGTCTCCAATCTTCTGCTGCACCGGGCTGCGACTGGAATCATTCTTGCTTGCAGCTTCCAAGGTCTCGCGCAGTACGTTGTCGTTCCACATTTCCAGCCCGCCACCCGTGCTCCAATACACCTGGTCGGCCGGAATGGGGTTGGCGGCGATCCATTTATTGCAAGCGTATTTGTAGAAGTCGTCGCAAGGATTCAGCGATTTATCGACCAAATTCGGATCGAAGTGATCCAGCTTGGGGGCTTCTTTTGTGTCGTCGCTTGGGGCAGCCGCGGCTGCGGAATTAAGGTTCGCATTTTGCCCAAGCACGGCGAGGGGCAACATCAGCACTAGAAAACCAATGATGATTCTTGATATGGACATGGGGCCTCTTCTTGGAAGTGAACGCGATCGAAGAAAAAATGACATGGAAGAAAAAACGGCTATTACGTCCTGAGCACGTAGAACAACATACTACAGACGCTCCGTTAGTCGAGTGGTTAGCGGAAGGTTTGCGGTTGACTTATCCCGTGTTGTGCAGCCCGGCAGCAATGCCGTTGATGGTCGCCCCCAGCGGATATTCTAATTTAGCCGGCTCTTCCCCTTGCTGCTTGCGCCGCAAAAGTTCCACCTGAATCAGGCTCATCGGATCCACATAAGGATTGCGCAGATGGATGGAACGCGCCAGCACCCGGTTGCCAGCCAATAACTCACGTTGCCCGGAGATGCTGAGGATCATTTTCCGGGACCGCAGAAATTCATCTCCCAGCATGGTGAAGACCCGCGTGCGCAACGCCGCATTCTTCACCAGCCCGGAATAGACGCGCGCAATGTGCAGGTCGGCCTTGGCCATGCCCAGTTCGACGTTCCTGATCAAGTCCCCGAACAGCGCGAACCCTTTCAGCATTTCACGCAGCAACCGAACGTGACTTTTCCCCTTCTTGGCGAAACTCTCGAGCCCGTAGCCCACCCCATACCACGCCGGCACGGCGTGCCGGCTCTGCATCCATCCAAACACCCACGGAATCGCTCGCAGGTCCTCCAGCCGGCGGCCCTTGGTCCGGCGCGAAGGCCGCGATCCGATGCGCGCCGCATCCAGTTCATGGACGGGCGTGGCCTGCTCGAAATATTCCAGCACGTCCTCATTCTCTGCGATGTCGCGCCGATAAACGCGATATGCCTCCTGCGACATCTCCTCCATCGCCCCTTCCCAGCGCGCCTGATCTTTCGCCGGCGATGCGCCCGGGCGTGCCAGCGCTTCCAGGCTGGCCGCAATCATCAATTCCAGATTCCATTCCGCGAGCACCGCATCGGCATATTTCCAGTTGAGAACTTCTCCCTGCTCAGTGATGCGAATGCGCCCGGAAAAACACCCCTCCGGCTGCGCGAGGATGGCCGCATGCGTCGGCCCGCCACCGCGCCCCACGGTTCCTCCACGGCCATGGAACAGCCGCAACTGCACTCCGCATTCTTCCGCCGCGCGATGCAGCTCGCGGTGCGTTTTGTGCAACTCCCATGTGCTGGTCAGCATTCCTCCATCTTTGTTCGAATCGGAGTAGCCGAGCATCACTTCCTGCCATCGTCCCCAGGAATCAAGCAGCGGTTGATATTCCGGATTTCGCCAGAGCCGCCGCATCACGCCGCCCGCCGCGCGCAAACTTTCAATCGACTCGAACAGCGGCACCGGCATCAGCCCAGGATCTCCTGCGCTTCTACCGCCGCCAGATCCAGCCAGGCTGACGCCGCAAGCCTTTGCCAGACGAACCACATTCAACACATCATCCTCCGATTCCGCACCGCTGATGATGTACTGCCGAATCGATTGTGCCGGATAAGTCTGCTTGAGCTGCTGGGTCGTGTGGAACGTGTCGATCAACTCCCGCGTCTGAGGAGACCCCATCTCGCCGCTGTCGGGCCAAGCCGCACCTGCCGCTAATACCGGCGCAGTCTCTCGTAACTCGGATTTTCTTAATTTAGTCTTTCGTAACTCCGGATTTTTCGGCTCAGCCTTTCTCGCATCGATCTTTTTGGCGTCGATCTCCCGCAGAACTTCGGTGTGCACCCGCGCGTGCTGGCGGATATCGAGAACGTGCAAATGAAAGCCGAAGGTTCGCAGTTCCCGCAGCAAAGGATCGACAAAGGCTTCTGCCAGCCTCTGCCCGCGATTCGATATCAGACTGCTTCGCAGCACAAATAAGTCGGATTCAAACTCCCCCGCGTCCTGGTACGACTGTTTCGTCCCCGGGCGCTCGCTGCTGCTCTGCAAGCGACGCACAACGTAAGACAGAAATTGCCGGTAATGCTCCGCCGTATTTCCCGGCCCCCAAAGCATCGGCACGCCGGGCATCGAGCGTTGATACTGCGCCAGCAGCGAGAGCAACTCCGAGGAAGCTTGCACCTGCCGCAGCGACGAACTCAGGCAGTCGCTCAGAAACTCCACCTGCCGGATGTATTCGCGCAGAATCACAATTCGTGCCAGTTCAAGAGCATCTCTGACATGTTCAGCCTTAACCAAAGGATTGCCGTCGCGATCACCCCCGATCCAGGATCCAAAACTCAGCAGGTCCGGCAACTCCGCAATATCGAGAACCGTCCCGTAAACCTCGCGAATCGACTCCGCCACCTCGGCATAAATTCGCGGCAACGTTTCAAATAACGAGAGCCGGAAATATCGCAGGCCCATGCGGATCTCGTCGTCGACCGTGGGCTTGGTCTGCCGCACCTCGTCGGTCTGCCACAGCGCGGCAATTTCCGCGTGAATGATTTGTTCGCATCGCAGCGCCTCGCCTACAGTCAGTGGAAGGCGATCCAGACGCTCCAGTTGCTCGGCGATGCGGCGGCGCTTCACCAATACCGTCTGACGGGCCACTTCCGTGGGATGGGCGGTGAAAACAGGGGTCACCACGATCTGCCGAAGAGCGGCCAGCGCCGCCTCGGCCGGCATTCCCGCTTCCTTCATGCGGAGCAAAGTTCCGTGGAACGATCCGGGCAGTGCCCGTTGCCGGTGCAATTGGCGAGCGCGGCGCCGGCGCTTGCGGTGATTGGTCTCTGCCAGATTCGTCAATTCGAAATAAATCGCGAACGCCTTGGTCACTTGATAGGCGCGGGTCACGTCCATCTCCGAAATCATCGCCTGCGCGCGCGTCATGAGTTCGCCGCGACCCCCAGCCGCGGGACTGTACGCAACCCGCTCACGATGCCGGATCATCAGCCGCCGCAACTCTTCGACGGTATCGAATAGCTCCGGACCCACCTGCTCCACCAGCACCCGGCCGAGCAGCGCACCTAACGAGCGCACGTCCCGCCGCAAAGCGTGATCCTTGGCGGAATCGTCCGATTGCGCAGTGAGTTCGGACAAGCGGTCTTTTTGATCGTCCGCTTTCCACAGCGGTTTGGACCTGGTCATGATTGGCTGCAATTTCCAGCGTGGTTAGACGACAGGATAAATCAAGAAGGCAGTTCGCAGTTTCCGGTTCTTAGTAAAAGCGGCCGTTAGTCCCAAGAAAGTGAGACTCCAAGTATCGAATAGCGAGGGGAAATCAGGCTGGATGGGAAACTGAGACTGGCAACCGAGAACTGATTTCCTACTTCGGCGACTCGAAGCGATAACCAATACCGCGCAGCGTCTTGAGATACCTAGGGTGCCGAGGATCACTTTCAATTTTTTCCCGCAGCCTGCGCACATAAACGTCGATGGAGCGAGGCGTAACGAACGGGGTCTCTTTCCACACCGCGTCGAGCAACTGGTCCCGCGTGAGCACGCGGCCGAGATGGCTGGCCAGATATTCCAGCAAACGGAACTCCCGCACCGTCGTGAGAATCGGGCGGCCTTGCACCTGCACGGTCATCGAAGAGGCATCGATTTCCAGATCGCCCACACGAAGCACCTCCGGCACGATCGCCGGTTGACGAACTCCCCGCAGAACGCTGCGCACCCGGGCCACCAGTTCGCGCGGGCTGAAGGGCTTGGTAACGTAATCATCTCCGCCCAATTCCAGTCCTTTCACGCGGTCGGCCTCGGAAGTCTTGGCCGTAAGGAAGATGATCGGAGTCGCCGATAGAGGTCCCGTCTGGCGGATTTGGCGGCACAGATCAAAACCATCCGCACCCGGCAACATAATGTCCAGAAGGAAGAGCGACGGCATCTCCCGCAAGGCTTCAGAGACTACGGACGCGCCGCTGACAAAGCTCTGCACGTCAAAACCAGCGGCCTGCAAGTTGTGGGAAATCAGCCGAGCGATGTCCTCGTCGTCCTCGACCACAAAAACGAGGCAGCGAGATAACCCGGCTATACCAGCCTCACCTCGCGGCTCGTAGGATCCCATGGGAAGTTGCATTATCAGTGATTCAGGGTTTTGACGAACGGCCAGACACGCCCACGTCTGCTCCCTGAGAATGTATGTGGGAAATGTTGCGAGAATGTTGCCCCTCGGTTAACGAATGATGAATTTTGCTACTTCGCTCAGCTTGCTCGGGCCGAAGCCGCTTCCTACGTTGCCGCCCGCTTCTTGGGCGCGTGCCGCAGGCTGCGGCCTTCGATCAGGCTGTAGAGGTCTTCGGCGAGATTCGTGGTATGGTCTCCCGCTCGCTCCAACGCCTGCGCCATGAGCAGCACGCTAAAGCTCGAAGGATCGCTCTGTTCAGCGTGGTTGGTGAGGTGCTTCTGGAAAAGCGTATGGCAGACGCGGTCGATGTCCTTATCCATCTGCAAAACCTTGCGCGCACATTCCAGGTCGAGGTCCACAAATCCGCGATAAACCAGGTCGAGCATTTCGCGCAGGATTGTCGACATCTCCACCAATTGCTTTACATCGGAGGCTGGCGTCTTGGTCGTTCGGGCCTGCACCCGCAGCGACATGCTCATCACCAGGTCGCCAATTCGCTCCAGGTCGGTCGTGGATTTCAGGCTGGTTAGCAACTGCCGCGCCCGGGCTTCATTCACCCGCGTGATGGCCTCGGGCAAGCGCTCATCGATGTGGCGTTCGATTACATCGAGTTCCTGCTCGCACTCCTTGATGGCAAGAAACGCCATGCGGGAGGATTGCGTAAAAAGATCAGGCACGTTGGAGGCGGCGTCCCGCGCGATGAGAAAGGCCCTCAGAGCCGTCTGCGTCAGATCGTCGAGCGATCCACTACCTTTTTTCGCAGCTTTCTTGCCAGTTCCCGAACTCGGGCGCTGGTCGTCAGCGGCGTCCGTTTCTTCTTGTGTTGTTCGCGATGAAGCTACTTTGCGGGACATATTCAGCGGCATCGAAACCGGGCAGAACGTGATCTTTGTATACAGTATCTCACGTGCAAACCAGCGAGAAGTCTAACCGAGAATTGTGAATGGACCGTTAAAACGAGTTGCAGATCGCGGCGGGTGCCGACTACATTTGTGAATTCTGGGCTTATGGATCTGCTGGATCATCTACGCCGTCAATTTGCCTATGATGCCTGGGCAAACCGCGAAGTGCTTGCCGCGATCACTGGTGGACCGGGATCACCATCCGCGCCTGCGCTAAAACTCCTGGCGCACATTCTGTCCGCCGAGCGCCTTTGGCTGGAACGCATCCGGCAGCAGCCGCAAAGCTTGCCCGTCTGGCCGGAATTCAATCTCGATCAGGGCAAAGCACAAATCGATGAACTCGCTCAGCTCTGGCGCGAATATCTCACCCAGCTTTCCACCGCGGCGCTGACGCAGAAGATCATCTACAAAAACAGCAAGGGCGAATCATGGTCGAGCACCGTGCAAGATGTATTGACTCATGTCGTGCTCCACTCCGCATACCATCGTGGCCAAATCGCCAGCCTGATGCGGGCTGCTGGGCAAACCCCCGCGTATACCGACTTCATTCACGCCGTCCGTCAGGGGTTGATCGAATAGCATCGTTCCCGAGATCTGGAGGGTGCCCCAATAGGCGCTAACTTAAGGTGGTTGAGAAGCGAGCCGATTCTGGCATCGTGAGCGCTATGGGGATTTCGCAACAGTCAGGGAATGGATAGCTCTATGGGGATGGTTAGCCCTTGCGTTTCGGCCACGCAAACCTCACGGGCGACGGTTGCGGATTGCGTTGGCGTGATCAAAGTGTCATCCCGAAAGAGAGAAGTCTCTGCGTTCGCCTGATCAGCCGGGTGACCCGAGAGAGTGAGCTTGATGAGATGCCCGTCCAGATCAAAATCACCCTTTGCGATCACCCGAAGCCATTCCCCCGGATCGAGTGTCAGCATCGTGTTTGCGTGATCCTCAGCGCCATACAGAATGGCGCTGCCGCCGGTATTGGTGCTCCAGTTCTCGCCTGCCGCAATCCACAAGGCTATCTGGAGCTCAGAGTAGCCGAATTGCTCTGCTGTGTTCTTAGGTTGTAGATCGGCTAAGTGCGGAGAAAACGGGATTCTAATCGGCGAGGCGCCTACGTTCTCAACTGTGACCTCGAATCGTGGCTCATCACCCACCCGATAATGCGTGCGATCGAGCGACACGAGCGATGTGCGCAATGCGCCAGCGTTGCGTGTGGCATCTGGACACCTTTGCGCGTCCTGAGTGCCGTGGTATCCATCAGTCACTGGCGAAGTTGCTTGTGGCCGCCGAAGATCGAGACGTGCCGTAACCTCGGTCAGGTCAACCGTAGCCACTTCTTGGCCAGGACAAGGAAGGGCAAATGTGGCTGTGATTGCGAGCGCGAGAAACAGGCGGTTGATCGCGCAGGAAAGCGAATACATATACCCACCCACTAAGCGAAGTGGCAACCGTGGCAATTGTACCGGAAAGTCAACTGTTGTAATCAGCTTTAGCGCTCAGAGCCCGAACTGACCGGTTTCGGATTCCGAGTGGGAGGCGACCAAAACCGGAAGCACTCCGCTCAACTTAGCGCTTATGGCAGCATGCCCCCGCTGAGTTAATATCTCAGCAATGAAAAATTTCCTTTGCGTTTCCCTGTTGGCGCTTTGCCCTATCATCCTTCTCGGCGCAGACGAGCCCAGGTTCCCTCCGTTGCCCGCCGCTGTTTCCAGCAACGCCGTCGCCAGTCTCAAAGGCGGCTTCGAGCTCTTTTCCCTGATGGGTGTCGGCCCGAAGAAAACCTGGGACGATGTCACCAACCAGGTCTATGTCATGACTTTTTCGCACGCAGGAAAATGGAGTCGCGGCCGCGCCGTTCCCGGACCGGTGGGCCGCCTGAATGCCGCCGCTGCCGGCGCCAAGGGACTGATCGTCCTCATGGGCGGCTATGTAGTAGATAACCAGGGCCTCGAAATGGCGGTCCCGGACGTCAACGTCTACGAGCCCGGCGCGCGCCGCTGGTCTCGCGGCAAAGACATTCCGGTTCCCGTCGATAGCGCCGTCACCGGCGTGATCCACGATCATTTCATCTATCTGATCGGCGGCCGCTCTCCCAACGGTCCGGTAAACAATGTACAGATTTACGACGTCGACAGAGACACGTGGACCCAGGCCACGCCGCTCCCCGGTACTCCCGCTTTTGGCATGGCCGGCGGCGTCGCCGACGAAGAGATCGTAGTCGTGGATGGCGCCAAGCCTGGCCCGTCAAATGGCCCGCGTTACGTGCCTTCTGACGAGTGCTGGGTGGGCAAGATCGATCACAAAGATCCCACCAAGATTGAATGGAGCAAACTCCCCACGCATCCCGGAACTGCTCGCTTCGGCATCTCCGCCGGTGGTGCAGACCGCGATCACAGAGTCTATTTTTCCGGCGGCACGACTACTCCTCACGACTACAAAGGCGCTTCCTACGACGGCACGCCTGCGGAAGTCTCCAGCGTCACGTTTGACTACGACCTGCGCGGCCATAAGTGGGAAACACTCGATGAGAACACTTCCGACCCCCGCGCCGACGGCCGCGGACTTCTGGAGACCCCACTCGGCCCCGTGGTTCTGGGAGGAATGGCAAAGAATCTAGCGGTCACGGCGGGCGTCACGCTGTTTCCAAAGAAGTGAACGGTCGTCCGCTAAATGGCGCATAAATAGCATTTGTTCACCATCGTGCGTTCGCGATACAATCCTTCATCTGATTCTTCGTTGTGCGTAGCCTGCATTCGCGTTCGACGATCCGCATCAAGGAAATGACCATGTTTAACCCGCGGTAGTTCGCCATCCTTCTGAGTCCGCAAGCCGGAGTTCTGGTTCCGTCTTAACAATCCTGTTCGCGTATTCGCCTGATTTTTTCTGGTCACTGGCGTGGAAAGCTCGCAGGTATTTTATGGAAGTCACTACCTCCGCTATCGAGAAGCAGCACACATTGTGGGCCTCACTCGTGGAAGCCGTTCGCGGCTCGCACCAGGACTACACCGCCGGCAGCCTCAACCGCGCCATCTTGCTGCTCGCCGTCCCCATGGTTTTGGAGATGGTGCTGGAGTCACTGTTCGGTGTAGTAGACGTCTTTTGGGTGGGCCGGCTAGGCGCCAATGCTGTGGCCACCGTGGGCCTTACGGAATCCATGCTCAGCCTCGTATTCGCGGTGGGCATGGGATTGAGCCTGTCCACCACTGCCATGGTGGCGCGGCGTATCGGCGAAAAAGATCCGGAAGGAGGCGCTGTTGCCGGCGTGCAAGCGATCGCGCTCGGCTTGTTCGTGTCCTTAACGATCGGCGTGCCGTGTTTCTTTTTTGCGCCAAACCTGCTGCGCGCGATGGGCGCAACCCCAGAAATCGTCGCTATCGGCAGCAGCTACACCAGAATCTGCCTGGGAGGAAGTTTTGCCGTTCTGCTGCTTTTTCTCAACAACGCAATCTTTCGCGGCGCCGGCGATGCCGCCATCGCCATGCGCCTGCTCTGGGTATCGAACATCATCAACCTGATCCTCGATCCCTGCCTGATCTTCGGTTGGGGGCCGTTTCCGCGCCTCGGCGTGACCGGCGCCGCTGTGGCTACATTAACCGGCCGCAGCATTGGAGTTCTCTACCAGTTCTATCGTCTGATGCGTGGCACCGAGCGTATTCACATTCTGAAGCGCCAGGTGCGCCTGCAAGTGGACGTGCTCCTGCGATTGATCCGCGTGTCGCTGACCGGCATTCTTCAATTCGCCATCGCTCATACCAGTTGGATCGGATTGGTACGCATCGTGAGCTTTTTCGGCGCAGCGGCTCTCGCCGGATATACGATCGCCATCCGCATCGTGATTTTCGTAATCCTGCCGTCCTGGGGCTTGAGCAATGCCGCCGCCACACTAGTCGGCCAGAACCTGGGCGCAGGCCATCCCGATCGCGCAGAAAAAGCGGTCTGGCGCACTGGGCTCTACAACATGATTTTTCTCGGCGCGGTGGGCCTGGTCTTCATATTTTTCCCTGAGCCCATCATCCGTTTGTTCACGCACGATCCCGCCGTAGTGCCGATGGGCGTAGCCTGCCTACGCATCGTCAGCTACGGCAACCTCGGCTACGCCTACTTCATGGTGATGATGCAGGCCTTCAACGGCGCGGGAGACACAATCACACCAACCATCGTGAATTTCTTTGGCTTCTGGCTGTTCGAGATACCGCTAGCCTACTGGCTGGCAATTCCGCTGCACATGCACTCGAATGGAGTCTTCGCGTCTATCGCCATCGCAGAGAGTTCGATGGCTGTGGCCAGCGCAATCCTGTTCAAGCAAGGCCGCTGGAAGAAAAAGAAGATCTAATACCTTTGCCTTGCTGAGCGGAGGAATGAGGAGCGCGAAGCGTTCCTCATTCCGAAGTCGAAGCATCCCTACCCTGCCTGTGCTCGATCAACCGGGAACTGAGACCTACCGCGCCCGCGCCAGCACCAGCGTAATGTCATCCGGCTGCTCGTTATCTCCAATCCAATCGTCCACGGCGGACGTGACTTCCTGGCTGATCTGTACCAGCGGCGAGCGACGGCTCGCGCTGACCAACTCGATCAGCCGTTCCTCGCCAAATTCGCCAAACTCATTTTCCGGTTCCGTCACGCCGTCACTATAGGCCAGAAAGATTTCGCCAGGATGCATCTGCACTGATCCCTCTTCGTACGTCATGTTGTCGAACAATCCGACAACCGTCCCTCCGGCCTCGAGCCGTCGCACCGCGCCATCTTCGCCAATCAGAATCGGCGGCAGATGCCCTCCATTGCTGTAAGTCAGTTGATGCGACCGTCCGTCATATATACCCAGAAACAAAGTTGCGTATTTTTCGGGCGGAGTGCTTTCGAAAAGCTGATGGTTGAGCAGCCCGAGCAGCGCTCCCGGAGAAACTTCAATTCCCTCCGGCCACGCCGCCATAATTCTGCCCGCGCCCGCCACCGCCCCAACCGCCACCGGTTCGCGCATCTGCGGCAAGCTCTCCACGCTGTAGGCGCGTACCGCCGAGTGAATCGTCGCCATCAACAGCGCAGCAGAAATTCCCTTCCCGCTGATATCCCCCACCGCCAGAATCAGCTTGTGGGAACTCGCCGTCAGAAAGTCGTAGTAGTCGCCACTTACCGTCCGCGCCGGGCGGCAAAAGCCATGCACCTCAAGCGACTCCAGTTCCGTAACCTGCCGCGGAAAAAGTTGCGCCTGTACCTCCTGTGCAATGGCAAGTTCGCCTTCCAGCCGCTGTTTCTCCTTCTGCTCCTGAATGAGTTTCTCGATGGACTCAGTCATCGAGTTGAACGACAGCGATAGCTGCGCCAGTTGATCCGATGATTTCACCGGAATGCGGTGGCTGAAATCTCCTCGATCGATATTTTTGGTGGCGTCGTAAAGTTGGGCCACGGCTCCGGTCACCGTACTCGTCATACGCGTGCCGATAATCAGCGCAATCAACTCAATCACGGCAAAGAAGATGAGGATCCCGAGCAGAATGTATTCCACACCCCGCGCGAAGTCTCCCAGCGCTGCGAACAAGTGGCTGTAGAGCACCGACGGTCTCGTCTGGACTCTCACCAAGGCGCCAACCGGCGCCCGTTCGCCCGTCCTCCAGTCCACCACCTGAAGCGGCGTGCCAAATGTGATTTCCCGGTCCGTTATGCTCGTAGGAGCCGCAAGCGAACCCACCGTAAAAGTGGGATGCAAGGCCTGTTGATCGCCCTCTGCGGTGATCACGCTTGACTTGCCCTCGCTGATGACGATCACACTCTTGTCTTCCCCGGGATTCCCCTTTGCTGCGCTCCGTTTCTGCGGCCGTCCCTGCGCGTCCAGTGGTATTCCCGCCGCATAAAGCGTGATCTCGCCAAGATTCGCCGCGATCTCAGCCACCAGATCTTTATCCAGCGGTTCGCTGGTAACGACCGTCAGTTTCTCCTGACCCACCTGAAACACCGATGCCACGCGCAAATACAACTCGTCCTCGTCCCGAACAATTTCTTTGAACGGTTGGCCTTCGCGCATCGTTTTCGCGAACTCGGCGTCTTCCTTCTTAAAAAATTCCGGAAAGCTCATCACCGCCGGATTCAGGGTTCCGCTGCTGAACAACAAGACTCGCGTCCCCAGCCACGCACACACTCGCCGCCTTCCCCAGGCTCGATCACGCTTTCTCAGTCCGACCAGAGACTCCGCCGTCGCCGGCTCGCCTTTTTCGATGCGCGCCGCAAGTTCGTTGCTCACGGCCGCATTCACCGCCTGCATGCTGCGCAGTTGCGAGTTGATGTCTGAAGTCACAACGTAGCTGGCGAACTGCCCGGCGAAGAGGTAAATGGTGATGAGCGCCATCGCCACCAGCAAGACCGCCGGAATCACGCCAATGAAAACGTAAGTGACGATCAGGCGGTTGCGTAGCCGCCACAGGATTCTTCGCCTTGACCAACGGAAGGCCAGAATAAAAAACAGCACCACCGCATCGAAAAGCAGAAACTTGACCCAGCCCCCCAGACTATCGCTCGTTCCCGGAGCAATGAGCTTGAGCAGCATTTGCAGGACAAACAGTCCGATCGCCAGGCCCAGCGAATAGCAGGCCCCGCGCGCAATCCAGCCTTGCGGCCACAAACCCGCGGCCGTCATTCTTGCGCGCAATTTCCAGTAAGAATCTCGCATGATTCTGAACTGCCGATGGTCTTGGGTGATAGGTCTCAGGTCATAGGAAACCCAACTCCCTAAAACCTAAGACCTAAAACCTAAGACCTTCTCCTAGATCTCCGGATACAGATCGAAGAACGCTTCCAGACTGGTGCGCAGCTGTTTTTCTATTTCCTCTTTGCTGCCTTCAAGCACGTGCATCGTGACGTGGGCTTCGCGTCCGTTGGTGAGCTTTACCGGAGCTTGCCCTACTTCGGCCACATCTTCTGAGGGCAGCAAGCGCATGCCATAGACCAGCGTAAGATTTGCCATCCTTGGATTCTAACCGGCTTCCCCGCCCGCACAAAACCTCTCCGCACCGAGAGGTTTAAGGATTTTGCCTTCATCATTTAGAATTCGGCAGTGCTCCCAAAAACTGTTCTTGTCTTGGCTGGACTGCTGTTCACCATCCCGGTCTTTAGCCAGCAATCTCCGGACACTGCCCCGGCGCAACCGCAGGTGAAGATTAACGTGCTCAATGTCTGTACCCCGTCGACCGAAGAGCAGAAGGAGATTGCCGCAGCTCTCGCGCGCATCCCAAAGCAGCCGCTGTTCGGTCCGGACTTCGAAATTTCCCATGGCATCTCTACCCTCACCGACGCGCCAAATTTCCTTCAGCCCGGACAAGGCGCGCAAATGTCTGGTGAGCCCTCAGTCGCCCGCTACGTCCGCATCCGCCGCGAGTTCGCGGTGCAGGCGTTGTTCTCCAGCGTGCAGTACTCCTTCAGCGATGATGGCGGGAATATGGTCGAAACTCTCGTGCTGCACGTCCGCGATCCCAAAGACTTGATCCAGGTCTCCATGGAAGACAGTGCCTCCGCCATCAGCAGCGTCTCCACCATGGTCGCAGCCAACACTCCTGCCAGCCGCATCCGGCTCGAACGCTTCGGAAAATCATCCGTTGCATTGGCCCGTTGCAGCGGCGCCGAAAACGGTCCGCCCCCCGATCAAAGTGCATATGAGCCTGAATTCCGCAGCGCTTCCGAGATTCTCGCCAACTATCGGCAACTGCTCGGAGCGAAACATACAGTGCTCGCCGAACTGGCCCAGATCCCCAGCCCAGGATCGAAGCCAGCCGCAAAGGCCAAATCCGCCAAGCCAGTTGCCAATCCTGAAGAGAAGAAATGAAAGGAAGTCCTGTGTGTACTCCGTGTCCTCTGTGTTTAAGCCTTGGCTGTTGCGTTCGAACCTGAGCATGCATCGAAATCTGAAATTCGCAATCTAACGGATACATCCAAATCATGAGCGAGACTCGCAATGTCGTCATCATCGGCTCCGGATGCGCCGGACACACCGCCGCTCTCTACACTGCACGCGCCAATCTGAAACCGCTGGTAGTGGAAGGTCACGAGCCTGGCGGTCAACTTTCTCTCACCACGCTGGTCGAAAACTTTCCCGGTTTCCCCGAGGGAATCATGGGGCCGCAACTGGTCGAGAACATGCGCAAGCAGGCGGAGCGCTTCGGCGCGGAGTATCGCATGGCCCATCTCACCAGCGCCGATCTGAGCCAGCGGCCCTTCCTTCTCCATCTCGGCAAGCATCAGGTTCATACTCAGACTCTGATCATCGCCAGCGGCGCTTCGGCGCGCTGGCTGGGCCTGCCCAACGAACACAAGTTGATCGGTCACGGTGTCTCTTCCTGCGCCACCTGCGATGGCTTCTTCTTTTCCGGAAAGGAAATTGTGGTGATCGGCGGCGGCGACTCTGCCATGGAGGAAGCCCTGTTCCTCACCCGCTTTGCCTCCAAGGTCACGCTCATTCATCGGCGCGACAGTTTTCGCGCCTCCAAGATCATGCTGGAGCGCGCGCAAAAGAACGAAAAGATCCACTTCCTCACCAACACCGTGGTCGAAGATGTTTATGATCCCATTAAGCAGGAAGTCACCGGCCTCAAGCTGCGAAACCTGAAGACCAACGAAGTCTCGGCCTTCCCCACCAGCGCGATGTTTCTCGGCATCGGTCACGAACCGAACGCAAAGATCTTCGCCGGCCAGCTCGATACCGATTCGGACGGCTATCTAAAAACGCACAACTATGTGATGACGCGCGTCCATGGCGTATTCGCCTGCGGCGATGTGCAGGACCGCCGATATCGCCAGGCTATCACCGCCGCTGGCACCGGATGTATGGCTGCCATCGAGGTCGAAAAATTTATGGAAGAACACGGGGCCTGACGTCCCGCGCAGCTTCGCTTCCCTGATTTCGACTAGGCTTCCGGCAATCTGCCACGCGGGATTACCGACGTAATCTACACGGCGTATTAGTTTCCCTCTAATCTGCACTCAATCCCATGAGACTCTTCCTCTGGCACGTTATTGTCCTTGCAACGGCTGCATTGTTGGCAGCGCCAATACTGATTTCCGAGAATGTGTTGGCCCAGGAACATGTGGAAAGCACGCGCAAAATCCTCGTCCGGGTGGCTCCCCAATATCCCAACATGGCCCGCACCATGAATATCCAGGGCACGGTCAAGGCGGACGTTCTGGTTGCGCCCAACGGATCGATGAAGTCGGTTGAAATCAAGGGAGGTCATCCCTTGTTTGTTCAGTCGGTACAGAACGCGCTGCGCGAGTGGAAGTGGGAGCCTGCCCCTCACGAAACGCACGAAATTGTTGAACTGAAATTCTCGCTTTAACCGCTATCTTTCTGTTCCGAAGCTCCCCACTCGAATTGCCGTACCTCGGTCTGTGATCGCGAGCCTATCAAAGCTCTGCCTCGCTTGTGATACAACTTTCTGTGATCTTCATGCACCGATTCCTTTCGGCGTCTTGCCATTTCTCGGGTGAGGCATGTTAAGGGCTTTCTTCGTTCGTCTTTCTGAAAACCAATCCCTACGGAATTTTGCCGAGCGCTCTTCCCTTGGCCGCCGGGTCTCCGGCCGCTTTGTCGCTGGCACCGAGATTGCCGACGCGGTTCGCGCCACGCAAGGCATCAATCGCGCCGGCATGAGCGTCAGCATCGATAATCTCGGAGAGAATGTCACCAACCCCGAAGAAGCCCGCCACAGCTCCAAGCTGTATCAGCAAATTCTCGACGCCATCGTCGCCAACCACCTCAACGCCAACATCAGCCTCAAGCTCACTCACATGGGCCTCGATGTGGACGAGAAATTGGCCCGTGAACTCGTCAGCTCGCTCGTTGCCAAAGCCGCCGCCATGAACCCTCCGGGATTCGTGCGCGTCGACATGGAGGGTTCGCCTTACACTCAACGCACTCTCGATTTCGTCCATGAACTTCACCGTATTCCGGGAAATGGAAACTCCGTGGGCACGGTGATTCAGGCCTATCTGCGGCGCTCCGAAGCCGACGTCGAAAATCTTCTGGCCGAAAAGATTCGTATCCGTCTCTGCAAGGGTGCCTACAAAGAACCTGCCGAGATCGCCTTCTCTGCCAAATCGGAAGTAGATGCCAACTACGTCAAGCTCATGAGGATCCTGATGAAGAGCGGCATCTATCACGGCCTGGCCACGCACGACGAAGCGATCGTTCGCCAAGCCAAGGCGTTCGCGATTGCCGAGAAGCTCTCCCGCGATTCGTTCGAATTCCAGATGCTCTACGGCATCCGCCGCGACCTGCAACAGAATCTGGTGAAAGAGGGCTGGCGTGTACGCGTCTATATCCCCTTCGGCACCGAATGGTATCCCTACTTCATGCGGCGATTGGGCGAGCGCCCCGCCAACGTGCTGTTCATCGCGCGAAATCTGCTGCGGGCATAAATAAGAAGACTTCCCGGACAACGCATTTACCCGGATGTTCAAGTCCGGCAGGTTGACTTGACCACTCGATCGTCTTAGTCTGCGGGACGAGGAACAAAGGAAAAATGCATTCTTTAACCCGTCGTGATTTCATGCGCATCGGCACTGGCTCCGTAGCCGCGGGAGCCGCGATAAAGTTCACCCTCCTTGAGCCCACTGCGGTGTGGGGTGCCGGCCAGGCCGTAGCTCCCAGTGACCGTATCCGGTTTGCCTCGATTGGAACCGGTACGCGCGGCTGTGAGTTGCTGCAAGCCTCGCTCGCCGTGCCCGGTGTCGAGTGTGTCGCGGTCTGCGATCTTTACGACAGCCGCCACGAAGCCGCTCAGGAGGCCGTGCAGAAACAAGTCCCGGCCACACGCAACTACAAAGAAATCCTCGAGCGCAAAGATGTGGACGCGGTCATCGTGGCCGTCCCCGATCATCAGCATCGTCGCATCGTGGTGGATGCATGCGCCGCCGGCAAGGACGTCTACTGCGAAAAGCCCATGTCGCACACCGTCGAAGACGGCTTCGCCATGGTGGAAGCGGTGCACAAGGGAAATCGCATCATGCAGGTGGGCAGCCAGCGCGTGAGTTCCATCGTCTACGAAAAGGCGCGCGATCTCTACGCCTCCGGCTCGCTCGGCGAGGTGTTCTTCATTGAAGGAGCCTCCGACCGCAACTCGCCCAGCGGCGCCTGGGTGTATCCGATTCCGCCCGACGCAAGCGAACAAACCATCGACTGGAATGAGTTCCTCGTTGGAGCGCCCAAGCGCCCCTTCGACGCTGCACGCTTTTTCCGCTGGCGCTGCTTCTCCGATTATGGCGAAGGCCTGGCTGGCGATCTGTTCGTGCACCTGCTCTCCGGAATTCACTTCATCTCAGGCACGAATGAAGCGGCGCAGCGGGCGCAATCGAGCGGCGGACTGTTTCGCTGGAAGGACGGACGCGACTTCCCTGATCTCATCGAGACCCTTTACGACTATCCAAAATTCCGCGTGGTGCTGCGCTGCAATCTGAACAACGCCGGCGGGGAACCGATCAAATTCCACGGCACCAAAGGCACCATGGAAATCATCGGGCAAACGCTAACGTTCATCCCGCAAGACATCACTCCCAGGCCGGAGGAATATTCCACCAAGGGCTGGCCGGCGCGGCTCCGCAAGGAATATTTGGCGCAGTGGGCCGTCGAACATCCGCAACCCGGACCGCTCGACTACCAGGCAGTCGAGGCCGAAACCTTCACCGCGCCGCAGGGCTACAGCGATGTGTCTGCGCACCAGGCAAATTTCTTCAACGCGGTCCGCACTCGCAAGCCTACCGTGGAGAACGAGGTGTTCGGCAACCATGCGGCCATCGGTTGTCACCTCGCCAATTACGCTTATTTCACAAATACGATCGCAACTTGGGACGAGCGCGCGAAGACGATTCGGGGATAAGCACAGCGTCCGATGTTTCATAGAAAGACGATTTCAGAATTGAGGCTTAATGATGATTCGAATTTCAAGAAGAACTTTCTTGCAGACCGCCTCTGCCTCGGCCGCTTGTGCAGCTCTTTGGAACAGCGCACCTCGGCTGCTGGCCAATGCTCTTGGCCTTCCCCTTGGCCTCCAGTTGTATTCCGTGCGTGACGTTCTCCCCAAAGACTATGACGGAACGCTTCACCGGATCGCCGCGCTCGGTTATCGCGAAGTGGAGGCAGCCGGTTTCTTCGGCCACACTCCCGCCCAGGTAAAGCAGTCCATGGATAGCGCTGGCCTGCGCTGCGTGAGCGCGCATTATCCCCTGAAAGATTTGCTACCCAAGCTTGATGAAACCATTCAGTTTGGCAAGGATCTGGGACTCAGCTATATTGTCTGCGCCTCGCCAATGCTAAAGGATCCGTCGCGGGTGAAGGATCCCGCATCCCGCGCCGCCAGAGAATCGATGACCCTCGAAGACTGGCGTTGGAATGCCGATCAGTTCAATCACATCGGAGAAAAGGTAAATGCCGCAGGTATGCGCTTCGCTTACCATAACCACACGCCCGAGTTCCGCTCAGAGAATGGCGTAGTCTTTTACGACGAACTCCTGCGCCTCACAGATCCGGGGAAGGTCCACTTCGAACTGGATTGTGGTTGGGCGGCAGTAGCTGGCCAGAAGCCGGCAGAACTACTGTCTCGCAATCCCACGCGCTTCTCCATGCTCCACGTAAAGGATTTCAAATTGACCGCCGCGTCAACGCCTTCAGACCATCCGCCTTCCACCGAGATGGGGCACGGCGTCATCGACTATGGCCCCATATTCGCTGCGGCGAAGAAAGCCCACATCGAGCACGCCTTCGTCGAGCAGGAAGAGTTTGACCTGCCCATGATGGAAGCGCTGAAAATCGACGCCGACTATATGCGCGCCATCGCAGGCTAGTTTGTTCGGAAGTGATCGCCCAGACTCGACGTGCCTTTCGTGTTGCGGTACCCATGCTGATTTTGGGTGGCGCAACGCTTGAGCGTTGCGATAAACCACGCCTTTTTGGAATGCGGCTTTAGCCGCTGAGGTTTCTACCGCAGCGCGCTCCGAATCACCATATCCAACCCCACCATTATTACGGCAGAGCCGGGAATCACCAGCAGCGCAATCTTCAGCCGCCGCGGGTCTCCACCAGCGATGGCACCGATGATGCGCGAACTGACGGCGAGTCCAGTCCATCCACACGTGATCACGAAGCCAATCGCGGTCCCGGTCATGCGTGGAAACGCGTCCCCTACAATCGCCAGCGTGGTCGGATAAACCGGCGCCATCGCGATCCCCATAAGAAAGACCAGCACCCAGGCAGCGCTGGGCCGGTTAATCCGCAACATCAAAAATGTCGTGACCGCCATGGCAACCGATCCGACCAGAGTAACCGTAACCGCAGGCGCACGAGTGAGAACCGGCAGGATAGCCGCGCGGCCGATCAGCATGCCGAGCGCGAAGCCGAGCGAAAGTATGTTCAGCGCGCGCGATTCGGGAATTCCTTGCGCGATCAGATGCCGCGGAAGCCAGTTCCATATCCCCACCTCGCAGGTGATGTAAAGAAAAGCAAACAATCCAAGTAGAAACAGCAGCGGACGCCCCAGCACCGGAGCCGCCTGAGCGAACAGGAAACGCCCCTCGCCGATAGGCCCAGGCATTTTGGTCACGGACTCAATCACCAGCGTGACCACCGTGAGTGACGCGATGGTGTAGCAAAGCCGTACCCAATTCCGTTTGAACAAATTCGCTGCGATCAACGGTGTCGTCAGCGCCCCAAGTCCAAAAAAAAGATTAGCCAGGTTGAGTGCCATAGCGCGATGCGCCTCGCCCACATCGCTGGCCAGAGCATTCGCGCCCGTCACCATGATGCCTCCGCCCGCTCCCAGCAGAAACAACAGCGCGACGATGCTGCGAAATCCCGGGGCGCGCGGCAGCACGAACAGAGCGATAGCGATCAAGCCAAGTCCGAGAACAATGCCAAGTCTTTTCCCTTCGTTATCGATCAGCGGCCCGGCGGCGAGCGATGCGAGGATCAGCCCCAGCGCTTGCGCAAACGCGATGGTTCCATTCTGGCTGGGCGAGAGGTGGAATCGATCCGACAGCTCGGGCAGGATGGTGCCCAGCATGGCGGCGATCATCCCATAAATAAAGATGGCAATGATAGCGGCGAGAATTAACACGCATTCCTTTCACTTCCCGGTTTCGACTGGTGGAACATCGGCCCACTCTCGTGTTCGATGGCTCTGGAGCTCGGCGTTAAGGATCGTCAACTGTCGCAGTCCATCGGCGAACTGCGGGTATTCGACGGCGTCGTCCGAATTTCGAATCGAAGCATAGAATCGCCGGAACACTTGTTTGAACGTGTCGTCATAGCCTTCGCTGTGTCCCCCGGGAAGGTCGGCATAGCTGCGAGCCGCCGGCTTGAGCAGAGAAGGATCCTTGATCACAATCTCATTGCCCGCATCGCGATGCCCCACCCAGAGTTCGTCGGGCCGCTCCTGATTCCACGCCACCGAAGCTCGTGTGCCACAGATCTCAATGCTGAGCCGGTTCTTCCTTCCCGCCGCAACCTGACTCGCCGTGACGCTGCCCCGAGCCCGTTCGCCCATGCGGAAAATCACGGAGCCGAAGTCTTCCGTATCCACCGCGGTTTCCACATAATCTTCGGCACGAAGTGTCTTGTTCGAAAAAGTTTCCACCGATTGTTTCGGCTTCTTGCGCGTTCGTTGGAACGTCTGCAGATCGGCACAAAGAGAAGTCACTCGCAGTCCGGTGACATGCTCGGCCATGTCAAACCAGTGTGACCCAATATCAGCCATGCAGCGCGAAGGCCCGCCCGCCTTGGCATCCACGCGCCAGTTCCAGTCGGTCTCGTACAGCAGCCAGTCCTGAAAATATGTCCCTTGAACGGCGAGAGTCTCGCCCAGGTCTCCATCTTCGCGCATGCGGCGCATCTGCTGCACCATTGGGTAATAGCGCAAATTGTGACAGACGCAGTTCCGCAATCCCTGCCGCTTCGCGAGCGCGACGAGCTCTTCGCCTTCTTCCACGCTCGTGGCCAGCGGCTTTTCGCAGATCACATGCTTCCCCGCCTCCAGCGCTTCCCTGGCCATCGAAAAATGTTGCGCGTTCGGCGTGCAAATGTGAACAGCATCAATCGCCGGATCGCGCAGGATGTCGCGACAGTCGCTGGCAACGGTTAGGATAGAAAATCCCGCGCCCAGTCGCCGTGCCGCATCGACGTTTCTCCCCGCAATCGCAACCGCCTCCGCAAACTCCAGCCGCCGCACCGCTTCCAGGTGCACGCGGCCCATGAATCCAGTGCCAATGATTGCCGTCTTGGTGATTGCCGAGTTGTTCGCCTTCATTTCCATTCGCTTGCCTACACCCACCACGCCCCGCCGGGCTGCTCGCGGATCACAATGCGGTTGAGAAAATGCGCTGCCTTCGTCAAACCCTCTTCCGGCGAGAGCAAGCTGTCTTCATGCTCGATCGACAACACGTGATCGTAACCAAACATCCGCAACGTTGAAATGAACTCACTCCACCACTCTGCGCCGTGGCCGTAGCCGCAGGTCCGAAAGATCCAGGCGCGCTCGCGCTCTTCGGTGTACCGCTTGGTGTCGAGCACTCCCGTTCGCGGCAGGTTCGCCGCATAAATCTGCGTATCTTTCGCGTGAACATGAAAGATCGCATCCTGCAGCACGCGGACGGCGGCGATCGGATCAATGCTCTGCCAGAAAAGATGACTCGGATCGAAATTGCAACCCACGCTGCTTCCCGCAATCGAGCGCAACCGCAGCATCGTCTCCGGGCTATAGACCACGAATCCCGGATGCATCTCGATAGCGATCTTCACTCCGTGATCGGCCGCGAACTTCGCGTGCTTGGTCCAATAAGGCGCGACCACTTCATTCCATTGCCAATCCAGCACCTGCAAATATTCTGGTGGCCACGGACAAGTCACCCAGTTCGGGGCCGTCGCCTGCGGCGAATCGCCCGGACATCCGGAGAAATCGATCACCACAGCGATGCCGAGCTTCTCCGCGAGCAGGATCGTCTTGCGGCTCACCTCGCGGTCGTGTTGTGCTCGGGCGCGATCCGGATGCAGCGCGTTCCCGTGACAACTCAACG
This sequence comes from uncultured Acidobacteriaceae bacterium, assembly GCA_963750245.1. Classification (GTDB taxonomy): domain Bacteria; phylum Acidobacteriota; class Terriglobia; order Terriglobales; family Acidobacteriaceae; genus Sulfotelmatobacter. The sequence goes on along the minus strand of CAVVQB010000007.1, from coordinate 1,139,671 downwards.
CGCTGATGCTCGCACCGTGATCCGCCAGTACCTTCTTGAATTCGACAAGAGCCGCGGCATCTTCCAGCACCGACAACTTGCAGTGGGCATCGCCTGGATAGTTTCCAGTCCCAAGCTCGACGGTCGTGATCTCGAGTGCTTTAAGTTTCTTCAGAACCGCGGCCAGCGAAAGCTGCGAGAGCAAGGGCGTGAACACTCCAACGCGCATAAATATTTCGATCTCCTGGTCTGGTGTTTAGAAAATTGAGTTGAACCGCCGATTTTGCAAGCGACCAGCGGCCCTCACTTGATCGCAGCATCCTCGGGCGGCAGCAGTTCGTAGCTCACGAACGCCACTTTCGTACTATCCGGCGACCACGACGGGACATTCATCGTTCCCTGTCCGCCGAAAAGCTTGGCCAGTACAGCGATCGGGCGGTCGATCTTTCCTCCGCTGATGTCCATGATGCGCAGCTGCACATCCTTATTCGGCGGATGCCCTACCACATCGCTCCCATACGAAATAAAAACCATCCACTTGCTGTCGGGAGAGATGTGCGCGAACCAGTTGTTGTAATCGTCGAACGTGACCTGTTCCTGATCGCTGCCGTCCGCATGCATGCGCCAGATCTGCATGTGCCCGGTTCGCTCCGAGTTGAAGTAAATGTACTTTCCATCAGGCGAATACTCGGGTCCGTCGTCCAATCCCTTCGCCGTGGTCAATCGCGTTTCTTCCCCGCCGCTGAAAGGGATGGTATAAATGTCGAAGTCGCCGTTGCGCTCTCCCACGAAAGCGAGCGTCTTGCCATCCGGCGACCAGCCGTGCCAGTAAGACGGAGAGTCCTTCGTGAGTCGGCGCGCTGTGCCGCCGGCAAACGGCACAATGTAGACGCTCGATTTGTGATCGGGCTGCGAGCCATCGCTGATCGCCAGCCATTTCGAATCTGGCGAAATGCCGTGATCATTATTGCAATTTACGGCTGTACCGGTGTCGATGGTCGTCGGCGTGCCGCCGTCGACTGGCAAGCGCAGGATGCGTCCCTCGCGGTTGAAGAGAAAATTTGCCCCATCATGCGTCCAATTGGGTGCCTCGAAGTGACTGGCATCCGTATAGATGACGCGGCGATCCTTGGAAGCGATGGTCACCGTCTCCAGCGTGCTGTAAAGCACTGGCGGAGCGGTGCTCACTGCGGGCGGGGCGAGGTCTACATTCGTGAAGACCGCCGTCTCCACTTCGTCTTTGTCATGCGAGCAAACCCCAATGCCAATATAAAACGATCCTTGCAGCGGCAGCTTGATCGACGCGCCCGAAGGCCGCAGTGGCTCGCCCGACGCAGCAGCTACAAACACGTAGATAAAATCACCACGCTTCTCAATCCGGAGGCGATGCGGCGCGGAGATATTGGATTGAATCTCGTGCGTGGTTGCTCCCTTTTCATCGCGATACTGCAGCGACGCAAGCCCGTCACCGTGCAATGCCGCATCAGCGTAGGGCGAGTCGGGATCAAGGTTCTGGCGGATCATCAACACCGCCTTCCGATGAGGATTGCCGCCACTTTGCGGAAAGGCAACATCCGCGCTCAATGCAACGTCGCCGGAGACTTGCTTCCACGCAAGTTGAAAAGCGTCGGAAGCGAACCACATATTTTCGCCGCTGCCCGTCAGCGTATAGGCGTGCAGCGCAGGATCGTATTGCGCGGAACCGGCTCGCAACGTCATGCCAACGTCAGAATGATTCTGAAAAACACCTAAAGAGGGCGGCGCGCTCTGTGCCTGCACAATGCCGCCAGCGGTGAGTACGAACAGGAAGCTACCTACGAAGGATAAGCATGAATGCCCAAAAATAATTCTGCGCATGTGACAGCCTCCACGACCGCCCCACGAAAAGGTAGGGCGATGGAGGCGGAATTGTCAATCAAGCGAACTCAGGAATCCGGGTATTCGATCTTCTACTTGCGCCCAGCGTCCTTCAGAAATGTTCCCTCCTGCAACTCCGTGAATGCCCGCTGCAGTTGTTCCTGCGTGTTCATCACAATCGGTCCGTACCAAGCCACCGGCTCTTCCAGCGGCTTTCCTGAAACCAGTAGAAACCGAATCCCATCATCTCCGGCCTGCACCGTCACTTCGTCCCCGCGATCAAAAAGGATGAGCGATCGATTGGCGGCCTCGACCGGAGGTGTAGTGTCCGCCCACTTGATCGCTTCCGTCGGCACCGCCAGCGGCTTGGACGCATTGCAAAACTTGCCCGCTCCGCCGAAAACGTAAGCGAAAGCGTGGCGGGTCGTCTCCACCGGCAGCGTTTTTCTCTTGCCCGCTGCCACCGACACATCCAGATAAATCGGATCGGCTGCAATCCCATCTACTGGCCCGCTCTTTCCCCAAAATTTTCCGCATACGATTCGCACGTGCGTTCCGTCATCATCCGTAACCTCGGGGATCTCCCCGGTTTTGACTTTCTGGTAACGCGGCGCCGTCATCTTCAGCGACGAAGGAAGGTTCGCCCACAGTTGGAATCCATGCATTCGCCCCGCCTGGTCGCCCTTCGGCATTTCTTGATGAATAATCCCGCTGCCCGCCGTCATCCATTGCACATCTCCGGCTGCGATGGCGCCGCGGTTTCCCATGCTGTCGCCGTGCTCCACCGTTCCCGCCAGTACATAGGTAATGGTCTCAATCCCGCGATGCGGATGCCACGGAAACCCGGCAAGATAATCTTCCGGAACGTCGTTGCGAAAATCATCGAGCAGAAGAAATGGATCAAAATCTTTTGTGGTACCGAAGCCAAAAGCTCGCCGCAGATGAACCCCTGCGCCTTCCAAAGTTGGCTTCGCCTGTACCAGCCGCTTCACCGGTCGAATCGACATATGCGCCCTCCCAAAAAATCTTTGATGTTGAGCAATGGGCAATGATTCTCAACGCTCCGCACCACCTCAAACCACCAGCGCCTTCAGTCTCCACCAACACGAGATGCAAAAACGTGATGCGTAGAATCGAAATTTTGCATCGCTCCATTTTCGCCCGTAAGGTTGACGCGCCGCCGTCCTCCCGGTACTATCTCGGAAGCATGTCAAGTTTCAGCAATTTTCGCCAGGAGTGCATGTGTGCATGTTGTTGTTGTGCATGCGTGTGCTCTGGAGCGGGTAAATTGCTGATCTAAGACTTTTATAAGTTCGGCACTTATACCCACCGCCAGAGGACATCTGGCGGTGGGTTTTTCTTTTTGGCGGCCAATATGAGTAATACTGCAACCGAAACCAAAGCACAGAAGTCCGAGCGCCTGAAGCGCGCCATGAACCCGTGGGAGGGTCTCGCCGAAATTCGCCGCTTCGCGCGCGAAGGCTTTGACTCGATTCCTCCCGAATGGATTGGAACCTACTTTCGCTGGTGGGGAGTCTACACGCAAGGCGACGGCGCCGGCGTCGTCGCAGGCCAGGGCGGCGTGGGACGTGCCTTACCCTTCTTCATGCTGCGCATTCGCATTCCCAACGGCCTTCTGCGCTCCGACCAGTTACGAACCATTGCGAATCTCGCACGAAAATATGCGCGCGGCACCGCCGATCTCACCGTTCGCCAAAACATTCAACTGCACTGGATCACTATCGAAGCTCTTCCCGAGGTGCTGGGAGAGTTGTGGCGCGTCGGCCTGAACACCATCGGCGCCTGCGGCGACGTTACGCGCAACATCACCGGGTGCCCCGTCGCTGGCGTAGACGCGGACGAAATCTGCGACGCATCATCCCTGGCGCTTGAAGTCGATCGCATGCTGGCCGGCAACGCCGAGTTCTACAACCTGCCACGCAAGTTCAAAATCTCGATCACCGGATGCCGCGTCTGGTGCCCCTACCCGGAGATCAACGATATCGGCCTCACCGCGCTCCAGCGGACAGTCGGTGGCAAACCTGAGATCGGTTTCTCATTACGCGTGGGCGGCGGACTTTCCACCGAGCCCTACCTCGGCGTGCCTTTGAATGCATTCGTGCGCTGGAATCAAGTCCTGCCGGTGGTCAAGGGAGTCGCCGAATTGTTTCGCGATTCCACTCAACTGCGCGAACATCGCGAACGCGCACGCCTGAAATTTCTCTTCCTTCGCCATGGTTGGACTGCAACTGATTTCCAGAAAGACCTCGAACGCCGCATCGGATTTCAACTCGTCCCCGCCGAACCCGAGCACGCACCCTCCGATGTTTACCGCGATCACGTTGGCATTCACCCCCAAAAGCAGGCCGGCTATTGCTATGTGGGCTCTGCGGTTCTGCGCGGCCGCATCACGCCTGAGCAAATGGAGGCTGCAGCCGATCTCGCCGAGCGTTTCGCCAACGGCGAACTGCGCACCACCAACATGCAGAATCTGTTGATCGTCAACGTCCCTCGCCTGCATGCCGACGAGCTCGCGAAAGAGCTGGGCGAGATCGGATTACCCGTAAGTGGCTCTCCATTTTTTCGTGGTGCCATCGCCTGCAGCGGCAGCGAGTTTTGCAAGCTCGCCATCACCGAAACCAAGGCCTTCTCACGCTGGCTGGTGGAAGAACTGGAAGAGCGCCTGCCCGGCTTCGATCAGCATTTGAAATTGCACGTCACCGGTTGCCCCAACAGTTGCGGACAGCACTGGATCGCGGACATCGGCATCGAAGGCAAGAAATTAAAGGTCAGCGGACAGATGGTCGACGCTTACTACTTCTGCCTGGGCGGTGCTGTCGGCCTCCATCAGTCGATTGCGCGCCCGGTCGGCTATCGCTGCCTCGCCACCGAGGTTCCCGAAGCTATCGAGCGCCTTCTGCGCCGCTATCTCGCCGATGGCAATGCTGGCGAAAATCTACGGCAGTTTTTTTCTCGCCACTCCGATTCCGAATTGCGCGACTACCTCGCGGGACAAATCGTCGAACCCGTCCACCGTGATCTGCCCGAGGGACGCGTCCCCAGCGGAGTGGAAGGTTGATGCGATGAGCAACCTGTTCCCCATGTTCCTGAAACTCGAAGGCAAGCGTTGCCTCGTGGTCGGCGCCGGCAAAGTGGGCGAGCCGAAGATCGCCAGCCTCCTCGACACCGGAGCAAGCATCCATGTGGTCGCGTTGGAAGCTTCCCCCGCCGTCCATGCCTGGGCGAAAGCTGGCAAGATCACGCTCGAACTCCGTGCCTTTGCCGCGGAAGATCTCGACGAAACATTTCTCGCCATTGTTGCCACCGCCTCTTCCGCTCTCAACGAATCGATTTACCGCGAGGCGCAGCGCCGCGGAGTCCTGTGCAACGTGGTCGACGTTCCGCAGTATTGCGACTTCTACTATCCGGCAGTGGTTCGCCGCGGCGATCTTCAAATTGCCGTCTCCACCAGCGGACAGAGTCCGTCCCTCGCTCAGAAAATTCGGCAGCAACTCGAACGCCAGTTCAGTCCCGCCTACACGCAATGGGTCGCAGAACTGGGAGCAACCCGAAAGCTCGTACTCGCCAGCGATCTTAGTTCGGAACGCAAACGTGAACTGTTGCACTCACTGGCTAGCCGCGAAGCTCTGGAAGCGGCAGTGGCAGCAGAATCTGCAAAGAACGAATTCTCGAAAAATGACAGGAGAGTAACTGTATGACGGGCAAGGTGTATTTAGTGGGCGCGGGCCCCGGTGATCCCGAACTGCTCACCGTGAAAGCTCTGCGGCTGCTGCGAACCGCCGATGTGGTGCTACACGACGACCTCGTCGCGCGAGAAATCTTGAACCTGATTCCCCACACGGCTCTCGTACAGAACGTAGGCAAGCGCTGCGGAACTAAAACCATGCGGCAGGAAGAAATCAATTTTCTGCTGGTAACGCTCGCTGGCTCGGGACGCGAAGTGGTCCGCCTGAAAAGCGGCGATCCTCTGATCTTCGGGCGCGCGGGAGAAGAACTCGAAGCCCTGCGGCGATCCAACATCGCCTATGAAATCGTTCCCGGCGATCACCTCCGCTCTGGGAGCGGCGGCCGCAGCGGGCATTCCGCTCACTCACCGGCAAGCATCTTCCACGCTTGTCCTGACAGCCGGTCATCGCGCTTCAGAAAATAGCGATCCCGAGTGGAGCGACTTCGCCGGAGCCAACTCGACATTCGTGATCTACATGCCCGGCCACGACTACGCAGCGATGGCTGCCAGACTGGTGACCTCCGGATTCGCTCCCGAAACTCCGTGCGCCATCATTTCTCGCGCCACAAGTCCGCAGCAACAAATTCACCAAACCACAATCTCGCAACTCCATCGCTCGCCAACCCTCGCGGCTCCAACGCTGCTAGTCGTTGGTGACGTCGTGAAATTCGCCGATCGCTCCGCTGGTCAAATAGAAGCACTCATCCCCGGGCTGGAGAACGCGTTCGGGACTGCACTTGCGCAAACTTTCTCCTTCTCCGAACGACCGAATCAAGAGGAACCGCTGTCATGAAAGAAAGAATCCCCCAACTGCAAACCGCCGCTGAGTCCTGGAGTCCAGAACGCGTTCTCCGCTGGGCCTTCGAAACTTTCGGCAACTCCGTGGCAATCTCTTCCGCCTTCGGCGCCGAGGGCATGGTCCTCATCGACATCGCTTCCCGTGTCAGCGAGAATTTTCGCCTCTTTACCCTCGATACCGAGTTTCTCTTCCCCGAAACTTACAACCTGATGGACCAGGTCGAGCAAAAATACGGCATCACCATCGAACGCGTCTACTCGCTCCTGTCACCCGAAGAACAAGAGCGGGTTCACGGTTCCGCATTGTGGCAAGAGCATCCGGATCAATGCTGCAATCTGAGGAAGGTCGAGCCCCTACGGCGCAAACTGACAGAGCTGCAAGCCTGGATCACCAGCATCCGCCGCGATCAGACCGCGGTTCGAGCCGGTGCCGGCAAGATTGAATGGGACGAGAAGTTTGGCCTGGTAAAAATCAACCCCCTCGCCGACTGGAGCTCTAAGCAGGTGTGGCAATACATCCACGCCCACGACACGCCCTACAACGCGCTGCATGATCGCAGCTTCCCCAGCATCGGCTGCACCCATTGCACCCGCGCAGTGAGTCCCGGAGAAGACCCGCGCGCCGGTCGCTGGTCCGGAACTTCCAAAACCGAGTGCGGCCTGCACATCATCCAACCGCTGCCAAGTCCACCAGGAGCGGACGCCTAAGAACCCACTTGCGGCGGAGCAAACCAGGTCCTAGCTCTCAGAAGTACAGGGATGATCAGATTTCTGAACTGACGCGGGTGGTCCAAGTGGACTAGGCCCACTGACATCTATAGAGCCAACGCGGTGCGCAATAAGCTGGGGTTACGGTCCGTGAGCTTCCACGATCACAGCTTTTGCGGAAGTAAACCAAGCCCCTGCGGCTTCCCTGCGGGTCTTTGCGCCCTCCTCCTCATTCTATTGGCCTGCGCCGCACTGGCGGGCTGCGGCTTATCGACTCCGTCGAAGTCGACCTCCGAAACTGGTTCTGCGCCAACCATCACTTCCTTTACCGCAAACCCGACAAGCATAAATTCCGGGACAGCCAGCACCCTAAGTTGGGCGGCAACCGGCGCGACGAGTATTGCCATCACGCCGGGAACATTCACCTCTAGTTCCGCCAGCGGCTCAACCAGTATGAGCCCGGCGACGACGACAACTTACACTCTGACAGCAACCAACACCTCTGGATCGACCACCTCCACGGCAACCGTAGCCGTGGCCAAATCCGGCAAACCAACCATCAGCTCTTTCACAGCTAACCCTTCAGCTGTAACTTCGGGGTCGAGCACTACGCTCAGTTGGGTGACGTCCGGAGCAACCAGCCTCGCAATCACCCCCGGATCATTCACGTCCACCTCGGCAAGCGGTTCCACAAGCGTGAGTCCCACGGCAACCACCACCTACACGCTGACGGCAACCAATGCCGTTGGTTCGACCACATCCACTGCAAAAGTCACCATCACCGCGCCCGGCGGTCCACTGTCGATCGCAACCACTTCATGCCCTGGCGGAACCCAAGGCGCGGCCTATGCCGGCTGCACCATCGTCGCCAGCGGCGGCTCTCCCCCTTACACTTATTCCGTCAGTACCAGTTCCAGCTCTCCCCCATTGCCTGAAGGAATGTCTCTCAATCCATCCACGGGCAACATCACCAGCGCGCTAATCGGCGGTGAAGGCACCTACACGCCGGAATTTGTGGTAACAGACTCGACCTCCGCACAAGCCACGCAGAACATCAGCATCGCCATCAACGGCAACAACGCCTTCCTCGCTAACATCTTCCCCTCAACTTCCATCTTTCATCATCGCGTGGACGCGGCCACCACCAGCCTTCCCGTAGACACTTCCCCCGCCGCGCCGATGTACAGCGGCTATCTGTCCGCGACGGTAAAACCATTCTTCGGAAACAATTCGAATGCTCCCTTCCCGAATGGAATCCCAGCCATCGAAGTTCCTTACAACCAGCCGGACGTATCGGTCACAACCACCGTCTATCAGTCCTACTTCACCACCGGCCCAATTCCTGCAAACGCCCCCGTGGAAGGCACGGCCAACTCGACGGGAGATCGACACGTTCTCGTCTATCTGGAGCCGGGCGGAGGAAACAACCCGGCGCTTTATGAAATGTGGCAAGGCATCTACGAAGGCGGTCCCTGGACCGATTCCTCGAACGCACTCTGGCCCAATGTAGCTTCGAATAACCTCACCCCGCAGGGGAACGGAACCTCCGATGCCGCAGGGCTTCCAGTAGGGCCGCTGCTCGCCAACGCCGACGAAGTGATCGGCACCGGCACACCCACCGCACCGACCGGCACAATTCAGCACCCCATCCGTTTCACGCTCAACCATATGTTGAACTACTGGGTCTGGCCTGCCACCGAAACCGCAGGCGTCGGAAGCTGCACAGCCACGGGAGGGAGCTCCATTCCCACGGAATCGCTGATTTCGCAATCATCTCCTCCGCAAAGCTGCACCATGTCCGGAGCCGCCGGCGAAATCTACCGCCTGAAGGCTTCCGTCGCAACTCCCGCCTGCACCTCTACGAGTCCACAAGCGGCCATCATCATCACCGCCTTCCGAAACTATGGAATCATCCTGGCCGACAACGGCGACAGTGGCGGCCTCATCGGCACACCCGACGCTCGCTGGAACGACACCGATCTTTCCTGCATTACCAGCCTCACCCTGTCTGACTTCGAGCCCGTGAACGTCTCCAGCCTCATGCTAAGTAACGACAGCGGCGCCACCAGCCACTAGCCCGATTTTCCCTTGTCTGAAATCGTCTCCTTGACATCGCTCACAATAAAAATTTGACCGCAAGAAACGGAAGGCTTCCGAACCGATGCGGGCCGTAAAATACCGGTAGGGGATGACGAATGGATGAAAAAGAGTTCCGTGCCTTGGGCCACCAGGTCGTAGACCTGCTAGCTGACTACTTAGACCACATCGAAGAGAAGCGCGTATTTCCTGACGTCGAACCACGCGTGGCGAACCGGCTTTTCATGGAGTCGCTGCCTCAGGAGCCAAGTTCGCCAGACACCGTGCTGGATGAACTCAAGAACAAATTGCTTCCCTATTGCACCAATGTCGGCCATCCCGGCTACATGGGGCTCATCACTCCTTCGCCGAATCCCGTGGGTGTTATCGCCGACTTCATCTGTTCGGCCATCAATCAAAACGTAGGCGCATATTCCATCGGCCCGTCTGCGGTTGCCATGGAGCGGAGGGTAGTACGCTGGCTCACCGACCTCTGCGGCTACGGCGAAAACGCCGGCGGCAATCTCACCAGCGGCGGCATGATGGCGAACTTCATCGCACTCAAACTCGGGCGCGACGCCGTCACCCGCGACGACGGCCAGCACTACGGAATCCACGATCGTTGGGCCGTGTACGCATCCGAGGAGCGCCACGTCTCGGTCGATAAAGCTGTCGATTGCATCGGTCTCGGCCGCAATGCGCTGCGCGCCCTCCCTACCGACTCTGACTTTCAAGTTCGGCTCGATGCTCTCGAGGCCGCGATTGCCCAGGACAAGAAAAATGGCATCCGCCCCATGTGCATTGTAGGCATCTTCGGAACCACGAATACCGGCGCAGTCGATGACATCCCCGAACTCCGCCACATCGCCGATCGCGAAGGCATGTGGCTGCACGTCGATGCCGCCTATGGCGGAGGCATGCTGCTGTCCCACGAATGGCCCATGCGCAACCGCGGCCTCGAACTCGCAGACTCCATCACCATCGATCCCCACAAGTGGTTCTATGCTCCGCTGGATGCCGGCGCAGTGCTGGTCAAGGATCAACGCCGGCTCACCGCATCCTTCGGCATGAAGCCGTCTTATCTCACCGATGAGTTCGACCAGGACAACGAGCGTTATCAATACTACGTACACGGATTCGAGCAGTCCCGCCGTTTTCGCAGCCTGAAAGTTTGGATGAGCTTCAAACGATACGGCGCGCGCCAGATCGGCGAGTGGATCGATAACAATGTGCGTCAGGCCAAGCACCTTTACACTTTGGCCACGAACGATCCTGACTTCGAGCCCGCCAGCGTTCCTCCGATGTCGGCGATCTGCATCCGCTATAAAGGCGCAGACCTCAATGAAGCAGAGTCCAGGAATCTCCACGCCGAAGTGGCACAGCGCATCGAGCAGAGCGGCCGTTTCTGGATTTCAACCACCGAACTTAAAGGAAAATCCTGGTTTCGCATCAACCCCGTAAACTTCCGCACCCGCCAGGAACACATGGAAGAGTTATTCACCCTGCTTCAACAAGAATGTCGAATGTTAGTTGAAAAGGGCTCAGCGAGCGGGGAACGCCGGATCAGTGCTTAGGTCCGCCCAGGACGGCCGATGCTCGCTAGTCAATGCGGCCGCACCCAGCGCCGCAAGGCGTAGTATTCATTGATCGGCCGGTCATCGCTCAAAGCAGGCGTGGCGGGAGACTCTGCGATCACTGCCTCGATGGGGATTTCGTTCTTCAGCAGGGTATTAAAGTCGAGAATCACGCTAGCCCGGTCCTTCGATGGACTCCATTCCGTGAAATCGGTGACAGCGTCATCCGGCATCCTGCTCAGTAAGTCTTCAGCGGTCCGCCCGGGCAGAGGCCGCTCACTGGCCAGAAAGTGGTAACAACAAGTGTCTGCATGGCGGAAGACGCGGACGTATGGGAACGAGTTTCGGAGTGCGCGTGCGACGGAGGCGAAATCCTCCGCATCGCCAGAGGGAAACCACTGAGCCAAAATGCCGCCCTGGCGTAGGCGTTTCCGTGCGGCGGCATAGAACTCCTCGGAATAGAGCATGCTCGATCCCGCGGCTTCGATTGGAGGCGGAGGATCAATCGTGATGAGGTCGTATTCCTGCGTGGTGCGATCGAGATACCGGCGGCCGTCGTCGATGACAACATGAGCCAGAGGAGATTTTATAAGCTCGGGACCATCACTGTGGAAATAGCCAAAGAACCGCGGCACGCTGGGAACGAGCTCGACAGCGGTAGCATTGATCTTCCAGCTCAGCAGGGAGCGGAATGTGGTTCCCATGCCGAAACAGATGTCGAGTGCATCCTGAGGTGGGTGGTCGAGGAAGGCCAGCGGGAGATGCGCCATCACCTTGGTCATGGGAGTCAAATTGGTCATGCCAACCCCGTTGACCACGAGTCGCTTCTGCATCCCGCTTCCCATGGCAATAACCGTTGCGGTTGGATCGTGCAGAACTTGACGCTGCGGATACTTCTCGTCGTAGCCCTTGCCGACCAGGATGAGTATCCCCGCCATGGGTAGAAGCGCGTAAGCTGCGCTGCGCGCGGCAGGAGTCAGACCCGGGCCTCGGCGCAGCGGGCGCAGACCAAACAACAGCCAGGGCAATGAGAGCACGATTAGCGCCGCGCGTTCGCTCAAGTAAGGCAAGAGCCCAAATCCACCCAGCAATGGCCCGAGAATGCATCCAAGAATATTGATTGCATAAGCATTTCCAGCCTTGCCGGGATCTCCACCGGAGCGCCGGTCCACCAACATCGGAGTGAGAAAGCCCAGCAGGCCGGTAAAGGGCGCAATACCCAGAAAGATTCTTGCGGCCCCGCGCATCGCGAAGTTTGGACTCGACGCAACCAGCGGGAACAGAGCGAAAAGCGCGAGCAGAGTCCACAACAAAGGGCTCTCCTGGACGTGCTGCGAACTCCATCGTCTGTAGATGCGGGAACCGATGAAGGTAGCCGAAAGGTACACGCCGAGGATCGCGGCAAAAGCGTAAACCACTGTCCCTAGGTACGGCGTGAACTGACGCACCCAAACGACTTCCATGCCCATACTGGTCAGGCCAGTGATGAAGAGGAGGACCAGGAGCGTGCCGCTGCTCGCTGCACCATATGCAGCTTTCTCCGCGGGTTGGGGAGGCGCGGCGGCGGATTCTTTCGGAGAACTCTGGAGTGAGAATACGATCGCCGCCACCGCGATCAGGCCGTTGGAAGCGGCGCCTACCCTCAGCGTTCCATGGAAGCCAAGAAGTTCGATCAGTAGCAGAGGCAGAGTCGTACCGGCTACCGCCCCGGCAACGTTGGCCGTGTAGAGGTAGCTGAAGGAGCGTTCGGCCTCGCGGGGGCACGTCTCCCTGATGGCCCGCATTCCGAACGGGATTGTAGCTCCCATGAGCGCACACCACGGAACCAGCGTACAAGCCGCCCAGAGGCCAGAAGCGGAGTAGTAAGCCAGGGACGAGGACAGGTCGAGCCTTTCGAGGATGTGTCGGCCCCACACCAGTTCATAAGGCACGACCATGCCCGACACTCCAATCAGCAGTTCGATCAGAGCGTAAATACGAATTGCCGGAAGCTCTAGACGCTCGCCGCGCCGACGCAGCCAGTGGCCACTCGCCCACGAACCCAATCCAAGACCGGCCATGAATACGGACAGCGCAATCGAAACCATGGCGGTCGTGACCCCAAACTGTGCCATGGACAGGCGAAGCCACACCAGTTCATAAAGGACGCTGCAAAAACCCGAGAGGAAAAAAAAGACAAAGTACCAGTTCATGCGGTGTTATTCCTTGTGCTGTTTAGGTTCTGGGCCGGATTCTTTACGAGGGCATTCCACAGTCCAACGGAAGTGTTACCCAAAGAGGGGGCTGTGGTGATGAGGATGGCGATCCTCAGCAGCGATCTCCTTCAAGAATTCGAGAATCTGGCAGTCTACACCATGGGGAAGTAATGCCGACACCACGTACCGGGAATCGAACCCGGGTTTGAGGGTTGAGAATCTTCCGGCCTAACCCCGCGGCAGACTGCTTTCCAACTTTAGAAGATGCTCAGATCGCAGAGGAAAGAGGAAAAGTACTTTCGCGAAAAAGGCTACCACAACGAGATCGTTTACTGCGTTGTTCCCTGCGGAGCGTATCACGCGAAGCACGCTTGCAGCAGAGAGCCGCAAAAAAAAGCGCCCAACATTCAACAACCCCCTTTTCTAATCCCAAAGTAAGAGTTGCCGACCATCCGCTCAGTTTTCAGTGAAAGAAACCCGCCCATCTTGGATTTCCAATAGGGGGTACCGCGATCCCTAGACGGCGTTCAGTATCGGGACGCTAGCTCGCACAACTCATACTACCCGCCGGACACTGTTGTTGAATCATAAGGCCCTGCAACTGAGAGATTTAGTGCCATTGTCCCCGAGAGCTAATGGCTTTGGGACTGAATGGAATGGGTCTCGTCGACGGTGAGGCGAGAAGGGTCGCAATAGCCGTACCCTTTCAGACAAGCAGCATAATTCCGCTTGTGTTCGGCGTCGGCCAGGGTCTTGGCTTCCAAGGCGGTCAATTTTGTGTAGTCACAAGTTTCCTGCCCGTCCTTGCAAACCGACAGGTTGCGCTGGTGTTCTGAGGCGGCTGTCTGCTTCGCTTGCAGCGGAGTGAGTTTGGAGTGGTCGCAATCGTCCCATCCGTTCTCGCAATTCTGAGCGTTGCGCTGGTGTTCTGCGGCGGTCGCGTCCCTGGTTTGCGCAGGGGATAACTGGGCGTGATCGCATTGCCCAGAACCGTTCTCACAATCGGACGCATTGAGCTGGATCCGGGCGATGTTTACTTCCGCGGTCTCCGCCATAGTTAGTCTGGAGCGATCGCAAGCTCCCGTTCCGTCCTTGCAGGCAGTTAGGTTATGCTGTTGCTCCGCTGTGGCCACTTCGCGGGCTTCCGACGGAGTTAGCTTGGAGCGGTCACAAGACTGCATTCCGTCGTTGCAGTCGGTCACATTCCGTTGGTGATCGGCCACGGCCAACGCCACAGCCTCCGGTTCTGAGAGTTTCGAGCGGTCACAGGAATCGTGGTGATTCCTGCAGTTTGCAACGTTGCGCCCGTGGGCGGCCAGGGCTACCTCCGCCGATTCGGGGACGCTCAGCTTCGACCGATCACAGGTTTCGCGTCCAGCCTTGCAGGCCTCCAGATTCTGCGAAAAATCGGGGGACTGAGCAAACGAGAGAATTGGGTAGAGGCTAAGACACGCCACTGGCACCCAAAGATATTTCCCAAGACCAGCGTTCATAATTGTCCGCCCTTCGGAAGAGTACGACTTCATCGACGACTTAGTTCAGAAGACCTGGAAGACAGAAGAAGCACTCTCGTCTCCGGGATCATGATCGCTCAGGCAGAAAAGAATAGCTGATCTCAATTGCTCACTTCGGTTCGATACTCGGAGCAGGTCACCGATCTTACTGAGCCGATCTCTAGTCTTTCGCGACATGTGAGCAATCCGGCTCAGAATCCCGCTCTCAATTCTGTCAAGGTTCGTGTTGGAAAGATGAAGAAGGTGAATCGATGGAACCCATCCAGGGTTCGATCCGCCGTCGACTCCGGAGACGGCTGGCTTTCATTGCGGATCTGTTCGGGAAATTCCGGGCAGCGCTTGCACCCCAAGCCCAGCAAGTCGGGTCACAAAGGATGTGCCCGTTTTGCGGGTTGATCACCCCACGAGCCAAGCGACTCTGTCTAGAGTGCGGAAGGCCGCTCAGAGCGCTTCAAGTCGAGCGGAAGGATGCACGACAAGGATAAGTGCACAAGGAGATTAGCAGCCGCCGAGGAACGGCCCGACGCCGGCGAAGCGCGCGAATTGAACCCGCGGGGACCGCCCCAGCCAAGCCGATGTGATCTGGTTAGAACTTGACGCCTCCATCCGTGATGCTTTTCCAAACTGTCGGCGAGAAAGGTGCATCCCTCTCGTCAGTCGCCGGTTGACCAAGCTTTGCCTTGGATGGGTTCGACCCACTCCGAAAGCTGCCAGGACCACGATGACGCACCGGGGCGTGCGCCCTCAGCGTGGCTTCATCGCTTAGGGTGGGTTTCACATTCAAGACAAAGTGGACGGTAGCCCACAGAAAGTGAGCACCGTCGGACTTGGTTACAAGAGCATCGACGGACTTCAGCGCTCCATCCGGCAATTCCAGGTGCTCAGCCAGCATGACAATTGGGATCTGCGGTTTGACCTTCTTGATTTCAGCCGCGACGACTGCTCCATCCAGTAGCCCCAGATGATACTCGAGCACAATTGCATCCACGGGCCGCGACATCAAAAGCCTAAGACCCTCCGAACCGTTGGTAGCGGTGACAAGTTCATATCCGTTTTCTTGCAGCAGACTCAATTGAGCCGGATCCCGGTGGATGCAGAGCAGGGTACTGTTTGTAGCCATGCTGATTACCTATATATGTTGGTGTCCCAGAAGTCTGCCCAAAATTGCTCACGCCGCGCTCAATTCCGGAGGCCGCACAGGCCAGAGCAATTGTGACCAGACATCGCGGGTTTGAGTCCGTAGCATCGACTGCGTAGCTCTTCATCCTTTGGGGGACTCTCAATGAGAAAGCAATATCTTCACCTCTCTGCCTACCCTTGTGACACATGCACCGGCCCGGTCATCGCCGGGTCCCTTGCGGTTCGAGAAAGTGAAATATCGAAAGAGACGGACATCAGGCAACTTGGCGCCATCTGCCTGTCGTGCGGTCACCGGCAAGGAAATGTGACCGAACCTGCGCGGACGCGACATTTATTGCCTGTGGAATGGAATTCGGCCGGTGCAGTTAGGGTTTGTCAGACAAGTGCAGACTTCGTGGAAGTACTCAGTCGTGCAGAACGACTTTGAGCAGGGAACTGTGGGCCCGCTTTCTTCCCACGCGGACTGTGTTTCCTTCGGTACTTTCGGCAAGAGTGGTCACTTTTGAGCAGTTTTACTTATAGCTCCGGGCTCACAATGGGATTGCAAACAGACTGACAATCGCGGCACTACCGATCAGGGGGGCTATGCCACCAACAGTTCAAGTCGGTACGGTTCTAATGAAGGAATGGCCTGGGATGACGCAAATTCTTGGGCTGGAGAGCGAGCCGTGTTCCGGGGAATGGAGCATGCTCAAATCTCAGGATGGCTTCGCTCTTAGTCGCAAGATCCATGCTGCAGGATGGAATTTCTTTTTCATGGCAGCAGAAGTCAAGGTGATGTTCCTTGGTTCTCTCGGAGCAGTGAAGATCCAGAATGCGTTGAAGCGGATTTTAGAGAAAGTAAAGCAACAACATTTCAACGGGTTGGAAGTAACTCAAATCGTTGCCAAACGTTTCCTCGGCGTGCCGTACGTAACCGTTTCTGCACACTCGCGCCATATACAACAGAGCTGTTATCTCGACAGCGCCGTAGCACGGCAGACGTCCCAGGACAATGCGGAATGGGCTAGAGGGTGAGCGCAGCCAACGAAACGGAGAGTCAATTTATGGCGCATAACGGAAGTCAGAGTCTCGACCAGGTTCTTGAGTCCGCCATTGTTGTGTCGTGGGCAGACCTGATGCGCGGAACCGAGGATGGTCTGATTCATATTGAATACGGTTTCGCTCCCGGAGGCACCTTGGACTATCTGAAGGTCTGGTCATCCCTAACCCGGGGCCATTGGCTTCTAGCTTGTGAGTACTGGATGTCTCCGTCTACGTTTCACGGCACCGGCGTCAGCTTCGATAATGGATACCAGTCGGAAGGCTTGGCTCACACTCTGACATTTGTCATGCAGCATCAGGACGCGTTCTTACTGCCGCAGAACCTTGGCCGTCAGGGATTGCTCCAAATATCCACGCCCACGTTAGAGGAAAGCACGGCGGCCACCGCATCGGTGAACCACGCTTTCGATCGTCTCGGCTCAGTTCTCGCTGAACCCGCGATGGCCTGAGCCTGCCAGACCTTCATTTTTCCGAACTGGCTAAACGCCGATCCCGATGCGGTTCGGTGCGGGGCAGACCGGTACTGAGTTCACATTTTTCACCCGGCCTCGCGCTACACGTAGGGCAACGAACCGACAGGGGCAACTTCTTTTTGGCGTTCATGGCTACACCATGCACGGTTGCTCACCAGGAAAATGGTCAATAGTGATCAGTCCGCGAGCCCGCCTTCGGTGAATACTGACAAGAGGTAAATCTAAAATCCAACGCTGTCATGTCTCGGGTCGTCCGTCAATTGGCCCATTTCTTACACTTGCATCGAAGTCAGGGACACAATGTCGTTGCCAAACACAGTTATACCTAAGGCCCTGTTGGAAGTTGTCGGTCCGCGCCCCTTGGTGAGGAGCGAAGCCGCAGTGGCTCGAGCACGACTGCAAACGAAGCCATCCCTGCCCAGTCGCATCGCGGTGATCGGGAATTATCTTCCCCGACATTGTGGGATTGCCACATTCACCACCGACCTTTGCACCGCTATTGCCGCCGAGTACGGAACAGCTCGACTGCTGGCGCTCCCGGTTAACGATACCGAAGAAGGATACGACTATCCTTCGCGCGTGCGATGGTCGCTCGCCCAGGACGACGTGAAGTCGTATCAAGAAGCAGCTAAATTTCTGAACTTCAACAACATCGACATGGTGTGCCTGCAGCACGAGTATGGAATCTTCGGCGGCCCGGCCGGAAGCCACATTTTGCAGCTGCTGCGTAGCCTGAAGATGCCCGTGGTGACAACGCTGCATACCGTCCTGCGTGAGCCAGATCCAAACCAACTGATGGTCATGGAAGAAATCGCGGAGCTTTCCGACCGCCTCATTGTCATGAGCCAGCTGTCATCTCAGTTTCTGCAGGAAATCTTCAAGGTTCGTGGCAGCAAGATCGACATAGTGCCGCATGGAGTTCCAGATCTGCCGTTCCTGGACCCGAATTTCTACAAGGATCGCTTCGGCGTGGAAGGAAAGGCAGTTCTGCTCACATTCGGCCTGCTCTCGCCAAACAAGGGAATCGAAAACGTAATCCAGGCATTGCCACAGATTCTGTCCAAACACTCGAATGTTGCCTACATAGTTGCAGGCGCGACCCATCCTCACATACTCCGTCGCGAGGGGGAGAAGTATCGAGTGAGTTTACAGGCCTTGGCGAAGGAAATAGGAGTGGAGTCGCAGGTGATCTTCCACAACCGCTTCGTCAGTCCCGAAGAAATGGTTGAGTTCATTGGCGCCGCGGACATCTACATCACGCCTTACAGGCATGAGGCTCAAGTGGTTTCCGGCACGCTTGCCTATGCACTGGGCGCGGGCAAGGCGATCATCTCGACTCCCTATTGGCACGCCATCGAGTTGTTGGACGATCGCAGGGGTGCGCTGGTCCCGTTCCAGAATCCCGACGTGATCGCGCAGAAGACGATTGAACTGCTGGACACACCCGCGATTCGCCACGCGATGCGGAAGCGCGCCTATCTGTTTGCGCGCGAGATGGTTTGGAAAAGAGTCGCACAGGGTTACATGGAAAGTTTCGCGCGGGTGCGCAGCGACCGCATGGAAAATCCACGCGTTCAGTTCTCAGCTCGCGCTACTCGCAAAGAGCTCAATCGGCTGCCGGAATTGAAGCTGGATCATATCAACGCGCTGACTGATGATACGGGAATATTGCAGCACGCGATCTTCACCATTGCGAACCGAGGCGAGGGCCATACTACCGACGACAACGCGCGCGCACTGATTTTCACGGTGATGCTGGAACAGACACTTCTTGGTGAGCGAGCTAAGGCTGGAAAAGAGAAAGCCAATTTACTGGTAGCAGATTTCTCCGCCCGTTATTTGTCGTTCCTCGAACATGCATTCAATCCGGCGATGGGTCGATTCAGAAATTTTCTAGGCTACGATCGCCAGTGGAACGAAACGGCGGGCTCCGAAGACTGCCATGGGAGGGCATTATGGGCTCTTGGAACGGTTCTAGGCCGATCTCAAGATCAGGGATGCAGAGGCGCTGCCGGTCGATTGTTCGAGTTTTCTCTCCCTGCAGCGGTGGAGTTCGGCAGTCCCCGGGCGTGGGCCTACTCCCTGCTCGGAATTCAGGAATACCTCACTGCGTATCCGGGAGATCGGGATGTGCAGAAAGTACGATCCACCCTAAGCCGCCGACTGCTCGAAATGTATGAATCGATTCGAAGGCCAGACTGGAAATGGTTCGAGAACGTTCTAGCCTACGGCAACGCGAGATTACCCCAGTCTTTGCTGTTAGTGGGCGCAGCTTGCTCGGATGATCGCATGATTTCCGCCGGCCTCGAATCGATGGATTGGCTGTCAAAGACGCAATACTGCGAAGTTAACCGCCACTTCGTTCCGATCGGTTCACAAGGCTTCTATCGCCGGGGTGGCGAGAAGGCCCGTTTCGATCAGCAGCCGGTTGAAGCCGCTGGCGCCGTGTCTGCTTGTTTGCAAGCGTACCGCGTCACCGCTGACAGCCGGTGGCGCAACGAAGCCTGGTCGGCTTTCAACTGGTTCCTCGGCGACAACGATCTGCAATTGCCTCTTTATGATTCCGTCACTGGCGGCTGCCGGGACGGCTTGCATCCCGACCGCGCCAACGAGAACCAGGGCGCAGAATCAACGCTATCGTTCTTGATGGCGCTCCTCGAAATGCGGTCTATGCAAGAGTCTGACCAAATGGAAATCCCTTCATGACCATGCCTGCAGAAAAATCTATTAGCCTACTGAGTGGCTTCGAGCCCTTACTTCTTCGCCATCCAGCGAACCCGATTCTGACAAAAAAGGATTGGCCATACCCTATCAATAGTGTGTTCAATGCCGGCGCAACGCTACTGGCGGACGGCACGACCCTGCTGCTTTGCCGCGTGGAAGATCGCCGTGGACTTTCGCATCTTTGCGCGGCGCGCTCTCGCAACGGCGTTGATGGATGGCAGATCGATGGGAAGCCCACACTGATGCCCGACCCCAAGAACTATCCTGAAGAGATGTGGGGCATCGAGGATCCTCGCATCACATTCGTCCCCGAACTGCAGCAATACGTGGTCACCTACACCTCTTATTCGCGCGGCGGTCCCGGCGTGTCGCTGGCTCTGACCCAGGACTTCCGCACCTTCGAGAGATTCGGCGTAATCATGCCGCCCGACGACAAAGACTCTGCCCTTTTGCCGAGAAGAATCGGCGGATGCTGGGCATTGATTCATCGTCCCATGACGACCCTCGGATCGCACATGTGGATTTCCTATTCTCCCGACCTGCGCTATTGGGGCAGGCACCGGCTTATGTTAGAGGCACGCCGCGGAGCGTGGTGGGACGCCAACAAAATCGGGTTGTCGCCGCCACCCATCGAGACTTCCAGGGGATGGCTCGTGTTCTACCACGGAGTGCGGCACACGCCTTCGGGCTGTCTGTATCGACTGGGCTTGGCCCTGTTCGATCTGGAGAATCCAGAGAAGTGCTTGCTCCGAGGAGATTCGTGGATCTTCGGACCAGAGGCTGAGTACGAACGTCACGGCGACGTTGACGATGTCGTGTTCCCCTGTGGATACACCTTGGATGCCGATGGCGATACGCTCAACATCTATTACGGAGCCGCGGATTGTGCGATTGCCCTGGCTCGCGCCAGTGTACGTTCATTACTCGATTGGCTGGACGCCAATGGAAGTTGCGAACGCCGTCAGCGAGCGCAGGATTTGTGAAACTGCTAGCCCTCTTTCAGTTCCTCGTTGGCTGCCGGCACCGTCATCTCAGCCGTGTGTTCACGATCAAACACCGCACTTACAAGGTCTGCTTCGATTGTGGGCGGGAATTCGACTTGCCTGACGCGCATGCACCGACGCGATCACTACCTCTCCGGACGCCCGCTTGAGGACCAACCCTTATCGTGCACGCTGAAGCTCCTTGGTTCATGAATGCCGGGGCGGCGCACGCATAGATGTGCGCTTCTGTGAGCTGATCTTCGCTCAGTCCAGCGTATCGCGTCCGCAGCAGGGCAGGATCTCATCGGCCTACAGCAGAACTACGGCCCCCTCTTGCGTCAGAATGGAGGACGCGAACGAACCGCCGCTGCACAGGAGCACCACAGCGAAAACGCCACGGCACGGACGGCGAACATGGCCCCCTTGGTTTTGGTACCTGGCAATGTTGCCCGGTGGTGCATGGTTCAGATGCGCCCGAGAATCAGGAGAATAACCACGACGAAAAGAATCAAACCTAAGCCTCCGGTCGGGGCGTAACCCCACTCCCGGCTGTGCGACCAACGAGGCAGCGCACCGACAAGTGCCAAGACCAGGATCACGATCAATATAGTTCCAAGCATTTTTTTGCTCCTTCCATTGCGACTCAGCCCTGGTTATAGGCGTTTCGTCGATTTCTTAATGGTCAAAACCGCTCAGTAGAGAAAGCACAGTCGAATAACGATCGGGTCCCGGGAAAGCACGCGGAGATGGCAGCAGGAGGATCGCATCTGCACGACACCATATTCCCGTTAATTGGGCACCGTGCAGCCGGAAACAAAAAAATGCGGGCCCAAAGATGGGACCCGCACGGATACACAGCCAATCCTTTTTCACAGCTCGAACCGACTGGTGCGATAACTCGCAGTAAGTTTGCTAATTCCGAGGGCGCTCTTCGGCCTTGGGCGCTTCTTTCGCAGGATGCGGGGCAGGCTGCACATGGGCTGTAGTAGCCGGACGCGAGGTAGGCTGCGCGTGAGCCGCAGGGGTCGGCTTCGGAGCAGTTTGCGCATGAGCCGCAGGTTCTGGCTTCGGAGCAGGCTGCGCATGAGCTGTAGTCGGCTTGGACTCGCTGGGTGGACGAGCCTCCTTGGGCTTTGCCGCCTTGTTCTCGTTCGCGCGCGTCGTAGCCGCTTTGTTCTCAGCCGCCTTGTTCTCGTTCGTACGAGTCGTGGCTGCTTTGTTCTCAGCTGCCTTGTTCTCGTTCGTGCGAGTCGTGGCTACTTTGTTCTCAGCCGCCTTGTTCTCACTCGTGCGCGTTGCAGCTGCCTTATTCTCCGCAGTCTTGCTTTCGGTCGCCTTACTCTCAGCGGCCTTGTTCTCCGCTGCCTTGTTTTCGGTCGCCTTACTCTCAGCGACCCGGTTCTCCGCTGCCTTGTTTTCGGTCGCCTTGTTCTCTGCTGCCTTATTCTCGACGGCTTTAGTCTCACTCGCCTTATTTTCAGCGGCTTTGTTCTCGGCGGCCTTGTTCTCGGCTGCCGGAGCCTTGTAAGGTGCTCCCGCCTCTTTCGCCGCTACCACCCCAGAACCGCTAAACTCGCCGGGCTTCGCGGTCGCTGCGACTGCGGGCCGCCCCTGGTTCACGGACGCCAGGAGCGCGTGGTTGGTGCTGGCAGCGTGCACATGCTGGGTCTGCATCGCAGTGGCCGGCGTGTGTTGCTCGTGCATCGCAGTCTCTTCCACGGCGGTCGGGCGGGCGGTAATTCCACCCTCGCCGCCGTTGTAGCTGACATGATTCACCGTGGTTTCGTTAATTACGGTCTTGCTGTAAACATTGGTGATGTTCGTGACGTTCACGTTATTCACCGAGCGGTTGTAGTAGAAACCTCCATTATTCCAATATCCGCCCCCATAGCCGACACCACCGTAGCCAAAGCCGTAGTTGACGCCACCGTAGAAGCCGACACTTTGGCCCCAGTAGCCTTCGTTCCACGCAAAGGCATTGTCGCCCCAGCCCCAATAGCCGGGAGTCCAGAGCAAGCCAACGGTAGGCGGCTCGACCCATGTGCCGGGAACCCAGAAGTAGCCTTCGTCACCGTACGACCAGTAGCCCGGTGTCCAAAGATAACCGGCTGCGGGGACCATGGGCTGAGTGTATACAGGCAGCGCGGGCGGAGCGATCGTGATCGACACGCCGAACTGCGCGAACGAGACAGCTGGTATAACCACGAACAGAACTGCGAGCAACAGAAAACGGGAGATACGCATTCTAATCACCTTGCCAGATCATCCTTCGATTGCCCGATGCACCTTCTGCTCCGGGCTGCGCGGAGTTAGGCGACGCCTCAAGCGTCATAGGCAAGAATTGCACGGACGCAATCTCACGTCTGTGCACTACGGCTCACTTTTGGGAAAGTCGCTACCAAGTCTGCTGGGGCAATTTCCGGGACCACGTTACCGGCGCCGGCAAGGTGAGGACATTCAGAAAGCAGTGAAGCAGTGTTCGAAGAAAGGTAATGCAAAATGATCGAGGGCAAGCCAGGGATCACGACTCGCTGCTCCGCTATTTTACAGGCAGGATGTCGCGGACAAGCACTCGCCCACTGCTGCGTGCGGTACGTCCGCTACTCCGTTGCCGCCGGGTTCTTAGGTGAATCGTCGCGCCAAACGTACAGATATTTCTCGTCACTCGATGTCACCACGGGGATGTTTCTCTCGCGGGTTACGCGGTTCAAAGCAGATCGGAGATTCTGCATCTTCTCTCCGTTTAAACTGCTCAGCGGAATCTTGACCGCTTGCCGGGCGCTCAGCTTTGAGAGATCGCCCAAAATGTCCGCTACCGCCTTGCGATGTTTTCCTCTACGACCCTGCGGAACATCGGACCGATTCACCGCTGCGTAGTGAGTATCGTTTCCATTTCCGTTCCGTCCCATGGCCGGCCCCCTGAGCGTATCGTACGGTGATACACGAATCCTACCGCAAAGAATCGTATCCTGCAACTAAAGATCTGTGCGAGACCTGACGATCCCGTCAATCCCACTCCTTGGCCTAGGCTAACCATAATATTATCAATGAGATGCTGCGATTGCGTTGCGCAAAGACCCAATAAGACTTTACCCGTACGAATGGAACAGCGCTACCCTAACCTCACCGAGGTTTGCACGGAGCACGAAGAGCAAGAGCGCCAAAACTTCGCGTCTCCTGGGCCCTCCAAGAACGAGAGATCACAAGTATGGTCAAGATTGCAGTCGGTAAGAATGAGCGTGAGTTCGACCCCAACACTTTCCTCGCGACGATCGGCGAGGGCAGGAAGATTGTGGCGGTTCTGAAAAAGCAAACGATTTACGCACAAGGCGACCAGGCGGATGCTGTCTTTTACGTTCAGGAAGGTAAAGTGCGACTCACCGTAGTGTCCAAGTCGGGTAAGGAAGCGACGATCGGCATAGTGAGCGAGAGGAATTTTTTTGGCGAGGGAGCGCTGGCAGGGCAGCTTCTGCGCATGGGTTCGGCCGCGGCTATGACAGACTGCGAGCTTCTGCGGGTGGATAAGAAAACGATGATGGGCGCGCTTCACCGGGAACACGCGTTTTCCGACATGTTCGTGGCGTATTTGCTGGCGCGCAATATCCGGTATGAAGAGGATCTTGTCGACCAACTATTCAACTCCAGTGAAAAGAGACTGGCTCGGATTCTGCTGCTGCTTGCCCATTTCGGCAGGGAGACCATTCCTGACGCCGTTGTCCCCCAGATCAGTCAGGAAACTCTGGCCGAGATGATTGGTACGACTCGCTCACGGGTTAGCTTCTTCATGAACCGGTTCAGGAAACTGGGCTTTATTCAATACAACGGCGGTCTGAAGGTACACAGCTCTCTGCTCAATGTGGTTCTGCACGATTAGCTCCTCGCCCTCAGGAAACTGCGTGAGCAATTTTGAGCAGCCGCCAGGGGGGCCGGTGTTGGATATTTGTGTCTCGGAGGTGGACCATGCCCGGCTCGGTTTGTCCGCCATTCTCAAGCGCAGTCGTTCTCTGCATCGACGATAACCAGGATGTGCTGGAATGCGAAAGGGAGTTCCTCGAAGCCTTTGGGTATACCGTGCTGACGGCTTCCAGCAGCCGCAAGGGACTGGAGCTGGCTTCCACTCAATCGATTGACGCAGTAATCCTTGACTACTTCATGCCCACGATGAACGGAAAAGCGGTTACCCTGGAAATGAGGCGACTCAGGCCGCAAGCGCCGAAGGATCGGGTGTTCCGGAGGCCACGTTGAATGTGGTAGACGCCCTGGTCGCCAGGGATCGATTGGCCAGCCAACTGTTGCCCACGATCGCCTACCTGCACGACTGCAGGCGGATCCGTCCGCCCTCCTATGACGCATAACGAAACGAGGAGAGCGGCCGATGAGGTCCTTTTTACTTGCGGGTTTGCTGGAGTTCCCATCGTCGCAGACGCACTCACCACAATCTCGGGAAGCGTTCGCAACACAGCAACTCTATTGGAAGTGCTGGTTCGCGGCGAAAATGCACCGGCCGCCGGACCAGACCCACCAGATGCTTGACCTGATCGGGCTGTGCTTTCTTGGGGGAATTGACGGGGCTAATCGTGGAGAACAACGTTCAGAAGTGAACTGTGAACCTTCAGTCCATTACCGCCATAATCAAGGAAGCCTAACTTTCTGAACCGGTTCATGAAAAAGCTCACTCGCGACCGGGTGGTTCCGATCATCTCTCCGAGGGTATCGTGACTGATCTTGGGGATTACAGTCACAGGCACTCCTTCCTTGCCGAAGTGCGCAAGGAGCAGAAGAAGGCGCGCGAGTCTCTTTTCGCTGGAGTTGAATAATTGGTCGACGAGATCCTCTTCGTACCGGATATTTCTTGCCAACAAGTAGGCTACGAATAAATCAGAAAACTTATGTTCTCGGTGAAGTGCAAGCATCATCGCCTTCTTGTCAATGCGCAGAAGCTCGCAGTCTGTCATTGCGGTTGCAGATCCCATGCGTAAAGGCTGTCCAGCCAGGCTGCCCTCGCCGAAAAATTGTTTCTCGTTCAATATACCGAGGGTTGCTTCTCTGCCAATCTTCGATAGGACCGTGAGGCGAACCTTGCCTTGCTGGATATAAAAAATCGCGACAGCCGCGTCCCCTTGCGCGAAGATTGTTTGTTTCTCGCGAAACAGCACAACTTTCCTGCCCTCGCCGATTGTGGCAAGAAAGTTCTTCGGGTCGAACTCTTGCTGCTTCTTCTCTAACTTCGCTGGTGCCGTCAAGGAATTTCTCCGCGCAGGATACACGTGGCCGAAGCATGCCAGAATGGCGATCCCCAAGATGGTCAGTTTTGCTCACAGCTTACAAGAATCGACATTCAAAGTGCACTTCAAACGCGCCTGATTTGCGGAGAGTGAGCAGTATTGAGCATTTTCACTGCTCGAAACGTCGCACTATGGATTGGTGAAAACCAAAGAACTTACGCCGAAGCAGATATTGCTCGTCCCTTGCACTACATGTGGTGCAGCCATCGGGGAAGTTTGTGAACTGCACACGGGCGCGCCGCGCACCGAACCACATCGGGATCGGAAGCTCTCCGCTGCCGAAGCTGTGGAAGCAAAAACCAGAAGGCAATCGTAGCCGCCGAGGCAAGACACCACTCTCAGAACGCAGCTTCCCTCAATCAAAATGGCGTGGAATCGGAGATCGCGCCGCGCGGGTCAGTTCGAGAGTCACAAGAGTGGCTAACAGAACGCAACACGTCAGCGGATTCTGCTTATCGTTTGGCCGACCGAAGGCAGTCGATTCGTTTCATCTCGTCCCTCTCCAGTGACGTGAAAGCTTGCACCAGTCAGCACACTGTTTGCACTTCCCAGAAGCGGGTTTCTGGACGGCTTCCGGGCGGCCGGCAACTCGGAATTCAGGGGTCGCAAGGGAACTTCTCAAGATCTAATCCGCCAAGAGTACAGACTATTCCTGATTGAGCGCTGATCCTTCTCGCCGGGTTTCATCTTCGACCAGAGTCCGGACCTGACGACCTGAGGATGGACGCCGAAGACCTTGTCGAGCATGACTGTCATCTTCGTGCCTTGTAGTGAGAACCGCGACGCGGGGGGTGTAGGGAAGTGGAATCTACCTGCTGCTACCTGTGCCCCACGAAACTAATACCGCGCGTTTCGAGGAAATCTAGGGTTGAGCGACAACTGCAGGAAATAACACGAGATGACGGCAGGAAGCTGGTAGCGCTACCGGGAATCGAACCCGGGTTTGAAGATTGAGAATCTTCCGTCCTAACCCCTAGACGATAGCGCCAAAGTTATTTATTTCAATAACTTAACGTGCTTCCGGCGAAGCACCTTAGGGCTGAGTTTACCCTTTCTATACCCTTTCGGCAGTTTTCTCGCCGCTGTTTCCCAGCGATTCATCGCGGCGGTCAAGTCACCAGTGCTCGCGACCGCATAGCGGTCAAACACTGAACGAGTTTTCCATCCGCCAATTCGCATGATGATCGTTTCCGGCACGCCCGCATTCAGCAAATTGCGTGCGGCACTGCGCCGTAAATCGTGAAGAGTCAGGCCCGAATAGTGCGGATCATAGGGCTTGTCTTCGAGTTCGATTTTACGGCCCAGCCCGCAGGCGGCGCAAGCCGTCATCCACTCTTTGCGCAAATTCGTGGTATCGAAAACCGGGCCTTCCTTCGCCTTCACACTACGTAGCATCATGACGAGTTCAGACGGCAGTGGAACCACGCGACCCTCACCCGTTTTCGTTTGCGTATCTTCGAGACGAATCAAGCGACGGTCCAAATCAACCTGCGACCATTCGATTTGTTTTGCTTCACCGCTGCGCCCGCCGCAGTGGTAAAGAAATGTAAGGTATGGCCGCAAGTGCGTGGGCAGCATCCGTATCAAACATTGGAAGTGTGCCAGTTCCACAAAGCCCTTGCGCGCGGGCGGCTCCTTCAGAAGCCGGATAACCGGCACGGCCTGCAGCTTGCCATCTTCGTGCGCGATGCGCAGCATGCGGCGCAGGCAAGCTAGGCTACGATTGATTACCGCGTTGCCAGCGCCTTCGGCTTGGCGTTCCTCCACAAATTTGCGCGCGGTATCCGTGCCGATCTGCACCACACTTGGCCCCGGATTGTCGGCGCTGAATTTGAAAAAGGCATCAAGCTGCGGCAGACCGTTGACTGTTTCCTCTCCATCGGCGCGCGGCTTTAGCGATTTATTTCCTCGTTCGACGTAGCTGGCCAGCAACCCGGCGCGCAAGTCGCTGTAGGTTATCTTCCGAACGTCGCCGAGCGGTGCGAGTCCTTTATCGCGTACATCGTGGAGTTGCTTGCGTAAAAACTCCTCTGCGATTGCCTTCACTTTCGTGCCAGTGGTCATTGAAATCTTGCGGCCCATCGCGTCGTAAAATCGCGCGTGCCAGAATGGGGAATTTCTTAACTTGATTAGACTGCCTTGCCCTTTCGTCCTTCGCATGGCGCGTTCTCCTTTACCCATAAAATCTTACTCCCTAAGGTAAAGGCTGTCAACGCTTGTTAACACTGGTTAACCGAGGACATGCTCTTTTGCTATCTGCACATCATCGCGGACGGCGCATAGCATAACTCTTGCAATGAAAGTAGCGGAACAACCCCTCATCCAGCCGCGCCTCTTAACTATCCCACAAACCGCACAATACCTAGCGTCGACAACATGGGCGGTCCGCAAATTGGCGTGGGCCAGCGTCGTTCCTTATATACGGCTGGGCGCGAAGATTTTGTTTGACCGCGCCGACCTTGACCGGTTCGTCGAACACGCGAAGATGGGCGGAAAATTCGGCACTCGCTGCAGCGCGTCCGGAAAATGAACCCATGACGCCGAGTGAACAGCAACTAAGTTAGGAGAACAAATTTATGAAAACACGGTTCGCACGAATCGAAAAAGGCACCAAGCGCGAGTCCGGTTTACATACGCTCGTCTTGGCAGCCGCAATGGGCAAATATCTTACCGTGGATGTGTGGTTCGTCCATATCGGTAACGTGTCGGTTAGTGATCACAAAACGAAGAAAGCAGCCGCTGAACAGGCTCAACAAATCAACGCCGAGATAGAGCGACTTGTGAGTGCGTCCGGAAAATGAACGGCTTAGTAACAGCCTAGCATACTGATGATTACCAGATAGTACCCATGACCCGTCACACAGCGGTGAGAGAACAGGAGAATTGAGACCATGTGCCTGACCAGCACCCACACGACATTAATTTCGACGATCTTCGAACGCTCTGGTCAGCGCTCGATTCTCCAACGCAGCCGGGGGCTAAGACTCTCGGCTGCGCTTTTTTCTTTGGGGAATCACGACCATGACCAGCGCCACTAATCCTGAACAACGCGAGCAGCTATTAGGTTTCCAGCGCCGCGTTCCACTGCGCAAAGACCGAAAGCATTCATGGGAATCCCATGCTGTTGCCGGTTCCCTCATGAAGGACGTACTTCACACGCTGGATCTTCTGGCGGCGAACGACAAAACTCAATTTATTTTTGCCAGTCTGCCAGCCATCCTAAAGATGTGTAATCAACGACGCAGCCGGAACAAGTTGCCGCCTTGCAAAATGCGGCAGCTAAAACGAATTCTCGCCCTGCTGTACGACTTGCACATCGTTTCTCACTATTTCAAATCGTGGGATGGACGATACGGCTTCGTGTTCGAGCCGCATGATGGGCGCTGCTGCACTCTGGATAAACACGGGAACATCATCCGCAAAAAATATAGCGTCAAGATGGAACCGCAACCCGATGGCGGCGTGATTTGTGTCAAACATGCTTATCGCGGAATGCCGCCGTACGGGACACTCGGAGAGCCCCCGGAAGGACACCGCCGGGACACCGCACAGGACACCATGAAGACACCGGCGAGGACACCGGTCAGGACACCGCAGGACGCTTTTGAGGACACCACTCAGGACACCATTCGGGACACCGGCGATTCCAGCCAACTTACTAACTGCGTTGAACTTACCGACGAGCAGGTTACAGAATGGTTAGCAGAACATGCGCAATGGGCGCTTTCTAAGGTTAGAAGGTCAGTAAGTCTTGATAAGGTTGGGAAGGTTTTAGGGTTTAAAGGTTTACAAGGTTCGGAAGTCAGCAACCAAGTGAGCAGTTCAGAAAACGAACCCCAAGGGCAAGGGCAACCCCGACCCGAAAAGCAACCCCAAAGTCAAAACCAACAGCCAGAGTCTTTTCCTTCCTTACGACCGACTGACTTAACAGCAAAAGCAACCCCAACCCCTGCGCCCATGAAGGTCAAAAACAAGAGCACAACCGAAACTATTGGTGAGTTCTTTCTTGGGTGTACATCGCTGATAGAGACGATCACGGATTGCGAATTGGACGCAGATTGTATTAGCTCATGGTCGGAAGATGATAAAGACGCCCTAGAAGATTGCATGGAAAAAGCAATAGCTGCAAAAGCGACCCGTCCGTACTGTGGCCGCCTAACACTCGCGAGCCTGATGGGCGACACGATGAAACTGCTCATGGAGACTTACGAAAAAGAAGTCCCTAAACCGTGGGTGCCGGTCATGCGCTTGCTGCGCGAACGGCCACCGCGAACGGCAGATGTTGCGCCGTGGAAGCCGGGAGAATTCGTGATTGCCGATCAACTCAAGTCTGGCCGTGTGCCTTGCGGTGACCGGCTGTGGCTTCGCGAATCCGAGAGGGAGTCTCAAGGTTACGCGGTCAAAGATGAATTCGGTGTCTGGCAGAAACCAACACCTGACGAGGCTGCGGTCATGGCATTTGCAGCTGAGCTGGCGAAGCGCGAGCCGTGCCCCGGCTGTGGCATAAAGCACACGCCGCCATTCTGTAAGGGGTCGGGGTCCGCTAAATGAACGGCAGACAGAGCTGGAACCGATGGAACAACCAAAAACCACAACCGAGTTTTCGCAAGAAAGCGACGAAAGCGAAAGGCAGCAAAATGACGAGCATTGAAAAACCGTCAGTCTTAATAGCAGTTTTATGCGGAAACTCAGAGCGTAATGATTGTCTGCCTCCCGACCAAGTGAATTTTTCTTTGCAATCCTCGCGCGACGTACGGTTTTTTCGCGTAGGCATCGAACTATTGGCAGACGTTAGACCCGTGGCGTGTGCAAGAAACACTGCGATCATTCATGCACGCCAGAAGTCCTACGACTATTTGCTCATGCTCGACTCTGACGCCGCACTTATGGGTTTGGATCTTTTGCAAGTGTTGTCGACACGTCCGCCTGACGCTGACATTTGCGTGTTGGCGGGTGGCATTCATAAGCCGGGCGACCCCGCCGCCGCCGTCGTTTGTCTTGAGCCGGTCCCTAATCGGCCACAAGTCGGCAACTGGATCGAAAGCAGAGTTGCTGGCGCGCATTGCATGTTGCTATCGAAAAGGGTGTGGAAGGAAAAAGGGCCGTGGTTCAAAAGCCTCATTAACGAAACGTCTGAGACTGGTGAACTTGTGAAAAGCGAGGACCTTTTTTTCTGTGATTTGATGCGACAGCGCGGCTTGACAATTTGGGTCAATACCACTTTCACGATGCCGCACTTAAAAACCGTGAATCTATCCGGTTTGATTCCGCGCACACCAGCAACGCCGCCGCCGATGCCCGCGCCGCAAGCGCCTCGAATATACAGTGGCGAGCCTGCACTGGAAAACTTTCAATGGCCGAGATGCCTGCCTGTGAAATAAACCCGAAACATTCTCCGGATAAGGTAGAGCCGGAAAATGCCCGAAAAACAGCAACACGATTGGCTACAGATTGCGAAGAAGCGATTTCCGCTTGCTGCCGGGTTCGCTGGAAACGGCGAGTTTTGCGCGACGTGTTGCGGCGACAAAGTTATCAGGCTTTTTGAGGACGTTTTTGAGATGTGGACGTACATCACCAAGCACCACGGTTGCCGACCGTTTTACTTGCGGGATCTTCTAACGCAAAAGCAATCACAGAAACCAGCGCAATTGCCTGCGCGTTATTTTGGTCGAAATTTGGCAGAAAGTTACGAACGTGAACCACGATAGAAAAGCACCCCACGAATATCTGAAATGGCTTCCACCTTGCCCGCTGCCGGATGATTGCCTTGACGTTGATTGGAGCCCATTGCCGCGCACAGCAAGCCCGTACAGCGAAGAAAGCGAAGTCGATGGCACTAACCACGCAGAGGAATCAAGTGATGTCCATCACAGTTGTTCACTTTCCGGACCGCACCATGACTAAGCAGAGCATTCTCAACCGCCGGCTGGGAAAGCTACTTAGGCAAATCTTGAACGCGCGAAAAGCTTACCCGCGATTGGTGCAAAACTAACATGCGCTGGGATGCTACAGATTACCGCTGGCTGTGCGATGTTCTGCGCAAGCACAACATGGGCGACTGGTTGGTTGTCCCGAAGAAGCGCATTCATGCCGCACTACCGGCAGAGGAAGGTAGATATGAAGGCATGTGTTTTCGCGAAGAAAAAGTTATCGAAATTGTGTGGGATTTGAGCCCACAGGAATTTAGACGAACTGCGTTGCATGAAATTTGCCATGCTTTCATTAGTGGTCACGGTGATGAGTTTTGGAAGCTCTACCACAAGATGCTCGCCGTTCACAAGCCAGAGCTAGGCGTGAAACTGTTCGAAGTAATAGGCGCACAATGACATTAAAGGACCAGCGACGCGCGGAGCACACTATTTGATGAATCTTCCGGCGGACAAATAGCCGACTGCCCTTAGGATGTAAGCTCCTGCAGAAGTTGCTCGGCCTGCTGGGGGCTTTCTGTAAAGGGCATTATCTTCGCAGCCTTCATCTTTCCTTGGATCTTCGCGTTTCCCTTTACAAGTTTAAACTCCTCGATCATGGCCGAGAGCGTTTCCCAATAAGAATCCACCGCCAGTTTGAAGGCTTGACCACACATAAGTGTGAAGGTTTCTGCCTGCAAGTTGACAGCTCCCGTCAGGCCAGAATGTACCTGCCAGCTAAGGAAAGGGTAGTAGTGGTCATAAATTTCTTCAAACGGGGCGTTCAAAAGCGCGATCCTACTCCGCAAGTCTCTGCCTGACCAATGGTCGACCTTTTTTAGGGTTGGCCAGAGCGTCGCCTGCACGCGGTCGACACTTGTTCCGTTATTTGCCACGAAGGAATCGTAGATTGTCGTGTCGATTTTGGACGATGGGTGGTTAGCCTTGAACTTGATGATCTTGCGTGCGCATCTAAGCTTTTCCACGTTCACGAAGGCGATCATCTTCTCGCAACTTTGAGGGAGAACGTTGATAAGCCTGATGTCCACGGCGAGTTCGAACAGCGCTCTCGACAGCATGGAAATCGCTTGGAAGTGCTTTGCACTCTTTAGCTCAAGGAGAGTCGTCACGTTCGCTGTGGTACGTCGATAGTTTGCGATGAAACACTGCTCCCGATCTGATGGTGACGGCACGCCGCCGATTACGCCTCGAACTTCGAGCTGATCAAACTGCTCCAGACTCTTCAATATGGAGAAGAACAAGTCGGTCATCTGGAGGGAGGTGAGCGGAACCGATGAAGTGGTCATTACCAATTGTCTCAGGAAGCAAAGCGACGCTTCAACATTTTGCAAACTTTTGGCTGTACAGCCTTCGCGCTGTCGCCGCCTTCAATCGGGGTTGTTTCAAGCATTGACTCGTAACGCGATTTCACCTAATTTCGCAACGATAGTTCTTATGGTTTCCGACGTGAACTTCTCATCAGTCGCGGCGTTATTCATCGCTTTATCGAGCACGGGATCGCTGATGCCGGTTTTGTGTGCAATCTCATCGCGTAGAGTTCGTACCGCATTTGCGAATCTCAAACGATAGGCTGCACCTACTTTCGTTCGCCACGGTATGACATCGGCGTAGAGTTCATCTACGCCTTGTATTCTTGGTTCTTCTCCGAATTCGCCTAAGAAACCTTGAAGCTCGGAACACATAGCGAATAGTTGTAGGCGAAACGGCGGAATCGGGTACTGCGACGGTTTCGGTTGCACCGCCTTTAACTTCTCTAACTCTTTTTCCAGTCGCTCCCGGTCGGCATTAGCCCATTGAAGCCTCTGCCACGCAGGTTTCCATTGCTGTGGCTTTCCTTCCTGCAACTGCTTAGGCTTACGAAAGTTCAGGAAGGCAAGAAGTGAGGCAAATAAAAACATTCCGACAATAGCGACCCAATCCAAAGCCCCATGCTTTATCTTTTCCCATACAGCCACAATCGCGGCTAGCACCACTGGCCCCCAGAGTTGCTTGATGCCATCCCAAACGGCTCCAGCCGCAACGTTGTTAATAAATCCTTTCGATTGCTCCGACAGGCCCATGCGGGAATTGTCGCAGAATTTTCAACCTGCGCCACGCATATAAAACACTCAATTTAACTGCAGAATAACCCGCTTTCCTATCAGAATTGCCCGAATCGCTCGCTTTTCAATGCACTTAGTAGCAGTGTGAGTACCTTGTATGCCGACTTTTCGCTTTTTGTTCACGCATCATCGTGTGTCTGCTAAGTCCTTTGTTCTCAACGTTGCGTGTCAAGTGTTAGGAGCGAGCGAGTGCCTGTAACTATAGTGTTATCCACAAGTTGCGACCGGGTGCCGCCTTGCAAAATGAACCGCGACATCGCCTGCGAGCACGCGCTGCCCGAACGGAAACGCCGGTGATTCGCGCAAATTCCAAATTCTTATGGGGTGATTCCCTGTCAAGTCACTTTCTTAGCCAAGCACAAAGGGCGCACTTCGAACGACTAAAGGCCGACTTAAAAAGGCGTCACAGCAATCGGTAAAGACGAAGCGCAACAGCGCAAGTGGAGTGATTTATGCCAGCAGATCCAGTGGCAGCGGGAAAAAGGGCGGCGCGTCCAAGTCAGCTAAGAAGTTGGCCGCCTGCAAGCGAAATGGCTTCCAGCGCGTTTATCCGCGTGCGGATGAGCCGCAACCTGAACCTCAAAAAGAAGCCAACGAGACAGGACAGCCGGTTCTAGTGGTGTCGCAATGAGCTGGCTAAGTGTTCTTGGTCGCCGCCAGCATAGCAAGGCGGGTCAGAGTAAATCTGAACGCAAGGGCGAGCACCTCGTTCCGCGTCGCGAATATTGCACAGCATCGCCGGGCGGACTCCTCGCTTCACTGGACGAATCGGACCGCATTGCATTGCGCGCCTTGTTTCGCTCCACGCAAGGCGACGCCACGCCGTTCAATTCGCTGCGCATTCTTCCCGATGGTTCACGCGTCCCGTTTTTCGGCGATTACAGCCGTCTGTCGCTGGAAGAACGAAAGAACATCATTCTCGGCGCTACCAACGTCAACGGCGCGCTTCGCGGGCTGCAGATTTTGCTGGCGAAAAAGAAGCTGACACGCCTTGGCTTGCCGGATGAGGTAACTCCCGCCGCTACGGAGTTCTTAGAGTGGTTTGTGAATACCGGCATGGACGGGCAGCGCTGCGAGGAGATCGGCTAAATGCCACGTCCGCGAAAGACCGAAGCCGAGCATGCCTTGAGTGGCACGACTCCGCAGTACGTCACCGGGAGTGTTCGAATCTGACCGGCTCGATTCCAAAGCCACCATCTTTTCTAAGCACGTCCGCGAAACAAAAATTCAAGCACCTAGTGAAACAACTTGCTGAACGTCGCGCGGTGACCGCTGGCGACGCTGATTTGCTGACCCTCTACTGCAGCACGTGGGAGCGTTGGCAAACGACGTTGGAGAACCTTCGCACGGAGGGGACCATTTGCAAGTACCAGCGGTTGGCCGCTAATGGTCTGCCTGTTATTGTCGAAAAACCTAACTTAAACCTGCGAATTGCTGAAGTTGCCGAAAAATCGATGCTCTCTATCTTGACGCGCTTAGGCTTGACTCCGAAGGACCGCGAATCGGTAAAGCCAACGCAGCCGCCGAAGCCAAAATATCCGCCGATTGACCCGGACTCTGCGGCAGGGCTCCAATTGACACTCGCGAAGTTGCGGGCGGAAGCCGACAGTGAGAAGCAACAAGAACCTGAACCCGATCTCGATTTAGACAACATCGACTTAGGTGACGCCCCATGCCAATGAGTAACCTAGAACTTCGCATTTACAAAGCTGAATACGACCTCAACGTAGTAGAGAGTTATGGCCCGACAATCAAGGCTGCTGGTTATGACTTATCCACGATGGTAGCAGGCGACATGCTTTTTCTGGTTAACCGCATCTGGGGATGTGTTCGCGAGCGTGCATGGGCACGCTGGCGCGAGACTGATGGGACTAATCCCGTGTCGCTGCCTTACCTCGAAGTCCTCAACAACATGTCTGCGGCTGAGCTTGCTGCAATGCGCGCAGGAATCAATTTCACCCCAATGCCGAAAAGGAGACAACCATGATCGCAACCGAAGAGAAGATCGTTGAGAACCCACCAGCACAAGGTTTTTTCAAGTTGAGGTACAACGGGAAGGATCACGTCGCATTCAACCATGTCGCTTTCGGAATGAGCTGGCCTATTTTGGGTGATGAGTTCACAGTTGGCGGTCAAGTGTTCAAGCGAGATCCGCACCAGCCTTTGACTATTTGGATAAAACCCGCACCCGCAGGAGCTGTCACATTGCTGTGACCTTTTGGCCAGATAGGTTGGTCAGTAAGTACATTCCCGGAGGTGGGAAAACGCCATGAAAATCAAGTTCATCAATCCCCTCAGTATGAAGTTCGGCAAAGAGGAACATGTTAAGAACCTAGTCGGCGAATGCCTGATAGCGGCGGGCGAAGCTGAGGAAGTCAAGTACGGCAGCTTCGTAGAAATGATGAATGATGCACCGGGCCGCAAGCCCCCTGTTGACCCCAATATTTTTGAGTGGGTGTCTGTTCACACGTCCATCTGGCGCACAGCAGATATTTCGAAAGCAGGTTGCTTCCGGCAACACGACGTTCTTCAAAACGCCGCCCAACGATTGCCCGCGTGCTCTGGCTGAGAAGTTCCTGGCGCTGATGAAGAACGATCCGAATCAGGAAACCTACGACAGTTGGAAGGCGCGGGTGGAACAGGAGCAACACGCACAAGCCAAAGCCGAGCGGTTAAATCTATGCAAAATGGGCTTGGCGCATTTGCTCTATGGCGATGGGAAATAGCCCTAACAGTAACCAGAGTAAGTGAGGGAGTGTTATGACTAAGAAGGTAGAAGTTCGCACGTACAATACAGCTATTCGCGCAGCTGGAGACAATGAGTTCGTCCTTGAAGGGACAGCCTGCTGACTTATGGCGCGCTTAGTGCGGATCTTGGCGGATTTCGGGAACGGTTTGATTCGCACGCATTTGATCGTCATCTGAAAAGTGCTCCGGACGTGCATTGTTGCTTCAATCATTCGGCAGATGTTGTTCTTGGCCGCACAGGTAACAACACCCTGACTTTGGATAGCACACCAACTCGGTTGAATTATCGATGCCAGCTCAATCCCGAGTCACAGGCCCACAAGGATTTGTACGCGAGCATTCGACGCGGTGATATCCACCAATGCTCCTTCAGCTTTGTCGTGGATGGTGATGACGGAGAAGTTGGGACAACGCCACCGATGAAAAAGGCCAACGTTTTGCACGACGCACGGTTATGCGGGCATTGCTAAAAGATGTCGCGCCAGTTACATCGCCTGCATACCCCGGTGACGCGACGAACGTTTCTGCGCGCACGTGCGTTGCCGATTATAGCGTTAGCCGCCGCCAACCGACTAACACCATCGACTTGCGGCATGGGAAAATCGCGGCGCAATACAAATATCTGAACTACGAGCAGATTAAAATTGCCGTGCGCGACAACTACTCGGTCGACACTCTGAATCGACTCAACCTCGCCGAACTCACCAAGCGAATGCCTAGTGAGCGAGAAGCGCAGGCACGTGCCCTGAAAGCAATCATTGGCGAGCCTATGACCGCTAACGAGGTTCAGCAATGGCGAAACCGTTTTGCTGCCGCACCGGGTGCGAATAGTCGCTCTGTCGAAGGTTGCCCCGGCTCTGGAATTTGCACTGATCCGAAAGATCACGAGCGAGCAGCTGGGTGGCACACAAACAAGGCCCACAATGCGAAGGATTTGCCACACGCGGAAGCCCACTATCGCGCAGAAATGTTTCATTCATTGGCCGCGCAAGATCCGAGCGCCGAGAATTGCACGAAGGCGCAAGGCCATTGCAAGCGCGCCAGCGACATAGATGAGAAGAACGAAGAACTATAAGCCGTTCAGAAAATGAACGAGCTACAAAGGAGTAACACAGTGGAAGACGTTAAAACAGCGGCGGATTCGAGATCGTACGGCCCCGATTGCGACATTACGAAACGGCATCGGCCAAGGCCCGCTGAATTGGAATCGTTGCGGCCTGACCCGGCACGCCGCAAGCTGGAGCCGTTGATGAGGCAGCCGTACTGGCACACAGAGCGGGCAGCCGCGAGTTAGAGCCAGTTATCCGCCGATTGATTACCGCAGAGCGCACCATCGCGGAGTTGACCGAAAAGATTACGAACTTAGAGACGCAGCTTATCGAAGTAAAGTACCCGGTCAATAAGAATGGTAAGTTGCAGCGGTGAAAAGGGGAAGTAACATGCAAGACGATGTGCTGCGCCGACAAGTAGCCAGACTGACCGCCCGTGTCGCTCAGCTATAGCAGGAACTTATCGAACTCAAGGCGATGTTGCTGATTCCCAGCCGAATGAATGACGGCACGTTCAGGGTTGTGTCGGTCGACTAAAAACGGTTTGGGCCGCCCCGTGCCAGAGTTCTCAGAGTCTCCAAGACGGAAGCATGCGGAATATGCGGTCCCAAAGTTTTGCGGTAAGGGCAGGATCAGCGGAACCGCAAACCGGGGGCACCCGGTATTCTCTCCGTCCTGCCAGCGGTGGCGGGCCAGTTCGCTAACCGGGAGTTACCGACTCTGGCCCGCACTTTTTCGCGGCGGCGCGTGTCGAACCTGTCCGCGCCTTCTGCGAAAGCGCCCGTAACATTTCCGCATTATTTTATGAGTGCTCAACCGGTTGTTGTTGTTCACTGCCCGCCCTCTTCCTCCTTCACACATTTTGATAAATTTCAATTTGCTGACAAACACGCTCGTGCGTATGACGTTGCCTATGCCGGTCACGACACATGGGCGACACCCGGCATCGCCTTCGCCGATTATCAGCGTATGCAGACGCGGCGGCATGAGTTGTTCACGGCGCGCCGCTATCACGTTCCGAGTTTCGTTCTGAACAACTCAGACTTCCACAAAGTGCTGACCGCCGCAATTGAGCGGCGCGCCTACGGTAACGGCAAGATCATGCGTGCGGCGGTCGTGCATTTGTCGCTGGCGGCGCGCCTCAAAAAAGCCGAAGAACATTTGCGCGCGCGGGAGCCTCACCTGCTCGAAGTTTTGGACGCGCTATGTGCGGAATTCGTGGGCTTGTGCAATTCGCGTGCCGATGATGTACGGATGCGGCAGCTACAAACCCTAATCGCGACTGTGGACGGCACGATCCGGATTAGCCGAACACCATCACGTATCTACGTGGGAATCTGCTATGGATTTTGGCGCACCGGTGCGGACTCGATTGCAATTGGCGCAGAACTCGGTTTATCACCATGTGCCGTCCGTCAGATTCTTCGCCGGGTCGCGAATGTTGCTCGCAGTATGGGGTACGCCGTCGAAAAAATTACGGATAGGTTCGAACGAGTTCGACAGAAGCGCCGTCAGGCATACGAAGAGCGCCGTGAAGAGAAAAGAAAAATCCGCGAAGCTAAGCTTTTGGCCCGTGTTGCCGAACAAGCCGAACGCGCACGTATTCGCTCGGCAACCCGGCAAGAGAATGCACGCTTAGTAGCGAAAGAACGCCCGCCGCGACCCAAGCGCCAAGTTACAGCCGAACGCCGCGAGGAAATCAAGGCCGCAATCAAGGCCGCAAATAAAGCCCGCCGCGATGGTTACCGTGCCGCCGGACTATGCCCCCGATGCGGAGCGATGCCCGAGCCCGGCAAGGCAATGTGCCCGGCGTGTTACCACACGCAGCACGAGGCGAACGCAAAATACTTGGCAAAGAAAAAAGCCCTCGCTCTGAGCAAGGGCTAAGGACCATCACCGGGGGGAGTTTTCGAGCGCCCCTGCAGGCGGTATTACGATTGGGATGTTGGCTGGAGCTGCGCCGCCACCGAATGGATTGTTGACCGCTGTCATCGCCATCGTTGATGACAAAACAATCGTAGCCTCGATTTTAGGTGGCTCCGAATATTGCCACTTGTGGCCAAATGCTGCACAATCTCAGGCATGGATCGGCATAAGGTTTTGCAGGTCGCGGCTCAACTCGCCACAATTCTCGCGCTCCTTCCGGGCGGTTACTGCGCTTACGGGACATACATTTTGCTGCACGGCGGAGTAACGCAGGCACCGACAGCGAAGCCAGAGATACCGGTCATGCCTCACGCAGTAAATCCTACGGCGCTGCTTGTTAGTTTTGTATTGTTTCTTTGCTGTTTCAGTGTGGCAGCCGTGCTGAACTTGCTGAATACGTTCCGCCGTCCCGCTTTAGCAAATGAAGAGTTGGGTCTTCCCGGTTCTGACATCAACGCAAGCGGAGAGGAGCCGTCACCGGCATGGGTTCGCTTTTCGAAGTGCCTATCCCGAGATAGCCGGACCGCCTGCACCCGGAAAAGAGCAAGCTAAAAAGCCACAAAAGGCCAGATGTGAGTTCTTAAATTGCACGGATTTTTCGTATAAGGTTAAGGTGCTAAGTTGGGACTCCGGAAGCCGTGGTTTGGATGCGGATTTTTGGCGCGGATGTCTTCAACTT
The DNA here is from genome assembly GCA_963750245.1 of uncultured Acidobacteriaceae bacterium. Classification (GTDB taxonomy): domain Bacteria; phylum Acidobacteriota; class Terriglobia; order Terriglobales; family Acidobacteriaceae; genus Sulfotelmatobacter. Next base: position 1,099,142 of record CAVVQB010000007.1, on the reverse strand, counting down.
CTCATCGGAGGTAGCTGGTGTCCTGAGTGGAATGGTGTTGAGGAACTACATGTGCCGCCCGGCGAATCTTTTAGATTCTGGTTATTTCCTAAGGGTAGTTTGGGCAATGATGAATTTAAGGCGAGAGTCAATCTGGGTCATCTCGGCACTGTTCATTTTTTAATAAACGGTAAGGAGATTGCTCTTCCAGTAGGATAATGGGGCATTAGAAAAGAACCTGAGGATGGGATGGAAAGCCGCTTATGATTGAGAAAGTGACCATTCACAATTTTCGGTGCTTCGCGGACATTGACGTAGGCAATTTGAACCGGCTGAATCTATTGGTTGGGCCCAATTCCAGTGGTAAAAGCGCGTTTCTGGAATCACTCTTCATATCGTCAAGCTCAGTAGCACCGAATACCACCTTCCAGTTGAGAACTATACGCCGGATGGGAAATCAGATTGTCGGGCCGACCGACATATTGGCCTATCGCGGTCTCTGGGAGGATTTATTTTACGAGTTCAACGAAAACAAGAAAATTTGGATAAAAGTCCTTGGTAACCCGAATTCAGATACTAGGTCCCTTTCAATAGAGTTTCTCAAGGAACTTCATGAAGAACTCCCCTTTGGCAAGGCATCCGTAACCGCCTCAGGCGCACAATCTACTGCTGCACTGCGACAGATCGAGTTCAAATGGAAGCGAACTGGCTATCCTGAAATAGTGTCACGTCCAACAGTACAAACGACAGGACAGCAAACGGGAATCAAGGTCGAAGCCACAGAAGTCAGTTTCTTTCCAGCCATTTGGTTTACTCCTAACGGCGGCGATCAGCCAGAAGAAAACGCAAAACGATTTGCGGAACTTGAAAAACGGGGACACGCCGAAAAAATAAAGGCTGCTATCTTCAAGGAGTTCCCGTTCATCAAAGATCTCTCGATTTTATATCAGGCTGGCGTGCCTAATGTATTTGCTGAATTCGAGCGCGAGGGACGTTCGGGAAAAATGCCTGTTGCATTGGTATCGGATGGTATAAATCGGCTGCTTGGAATATGCCTAGGAATCGGATACTTTGCTGGCGGCATGGTGCTCATAGACCAAATTGAGGACGGTTTCCATTATAAAGTTCTCCCCGCAATCTGGGGTTCGCTTTACAGCCTCGCCAAGGACTTCAATGTGCAGTTGTTCATAAGCACTCACAGCAAGGAGTGCATGGAAGCTATGCTGCCAATTGTTAAAGGCAACGAGAGTGATTTTTGTTTACTTCGGGCCGCTCGGACTGAGAACACAGGCTGCACAATTGATTCTCTACCGGGCGATTACCTTGAAACCGCTTTGGAGCAAGAGTTTGAAGTGCGATAAATTAGGCGAGCGCCGCAAAGATAGTTTTCAGCCTGATAGCGGACGAGTGATTGTGTGTGAGGGGTTTCACGAGACTGGATTAGTTTGCGCTCTTCTAAGACATTTGAATATCGACAATTGCGATGTGACCTTTCCCAAGAAGAAAGATGGGAAAGATGGCATCGCTGATATGGTGCGTCTGATTTCAGCGATACCTCATGTTACTGGGATAGCGATAGTCAGGGATGCTGATACAAATGCACAAGGGGCATTCGAGGAAGCCTGCACTGCTTATGAAGCCCCTTTTGATGTGCCGCAGCAGCCGTTCGTGGTAATGCGGGGAAGGCGCACAAAACGACAGGTATATTCTTAATGCCCGGGAAGGACAGAACCGGAACTTTAGAACACCTGTTGCTTGACGCCGCATTTGCTACTCACCAACCTCTAGCGGAATGTATCGCCGCCCTTGAAAGATGCAATCAAAGGTCGCAAAATTGGGCCGAGAACAAAAAGGCGAAGATGAGAATGCAGTGTGCAGTGGCATCATTCTGCGAAGACGATCCTCAGTGTTCTTTGGGGTTTATCTGGCACAAAGGCGCTGACAATCCACTCGACATTGCAAGCCCCGTCTTTGATGAGCTGGGCGGATTTTTGAGGGCGTTCTCTCAATAGTCAGTCAGCATATGATTGCCGGAGAATGCCTTGAAGCGGGGGAAGTCGTGCGCTAGAATGAAAGATGATAGTCGACGAACGCGACCCAAACGATTACGACCCGACCTTGGAAGAACGCCTACCGTTTTGGATAGAGCAAGCCCGCCTTCATCCTCCGCCACCATCTATCCTTGAGTGGGATTGTGAGCCGGACTACCATCCCGCGTGGGCTCACTACGAGTACTTGGAGCGGCACGGCGCTTCGCCCGAAGAACTGGCAAAAGCGAGAATAGCCGCTGAGATTGAAGGCCATCGCCAGTTCGCAATGCCCGCGCTAAATCCGTCCTAGAACATCCAATCACGTTATGGGGTGCGCGGACTCACAGAAAAAGCCTGCCATGCTGAATAGAGTGCTACGCGAAAGGCGGGATGACGATGCGAGATGATGAATTGACGAAGAAGCTCACGGCTGCAATTGAAAAGGCTGATGACCTTAACCAAGAAGCGGGGCAAATGCTGGAAGAGGCCGTCAAAGCCGCGATGGCCGACTCGGAACTAGTAGACGATTTTCGATATAAGTGCGCGTTGCGCATGGTTAAGTCGTACCATCAGCGACTCAATATTATGGCGCAATACCATATCACCCTCATGAGGAAGCGGAGAATCGCTGCTAAGAAAAATCCCGGTGAAAACCCCGCCTGAGTTTACCCTAAGTTTACCCATTCCCACGAATACGGGCAAAAGCGGGCAAAGCTAACCTAAAGAAAAATAAGGGCCGCTAGTGTAATTGGCGGCCTAAAATGCGATTGAGAATCTTCCGTCCTAACCCCTAGACGATAGCGCCATCGGTTCAGATTTTATCACTAAAACCAACGAGATCAGCGGCTTGGCCACCAGTTCCACGATCCCGCCTTTTTTGCCTCATAGCGCTCGATAACGCCTGAAAGCGCTAATCGTGGTACACAAGATGGTACACAAGGACAGAAGACATTTTGAGGTCACTGCACGGTGTCGCTTCAAGATTCAATTGTTGCTCTGAAGAAAGGTAACTCGTCTTTTGCCAACTCCCGGTTAGTCGACCACTCGGTCGCAATCCGAGCGGCGACGATCATCGTACCCTGCTTATTCCGAAATCATTCTTAGCCATGTGGTCGGCAACGCGGATCGCCTGCGCTGCAATGGTGAGTGCCGGGTTGGTCGCCGCAGATGAGGGAAAGAAGGAAGCGTCTACCACGAACAGATTCTCGTGGTCGAAGGAGCGGCAGAACTCATTCAGAGCTGCTTTGCTGGGATCGCTGCCGAAGCGTACCGTCCCGCACTGATGGGAGACAGAGAGGCCTCCCATGTGCTTGGCGATATTCAGGCGGAAGCCGATCTGGCTCATCAGCGAGCGGGCTTTCTCGACCAAACGCTTATGCCCGGCCATATTATTTTCGGTGTAGTGAAGCCGAATTGTGTTTCCCTGCAGGAGCACACGGTTTGCCAGGTCGGGCAGATCCTCGGACATGATCCACCAGTCTACGCTCCGCTCCGCCATCCGGTCGCCTAAGAACCGGGGAAGAAATTTTTGCTTGGCCGTGAGCATTCCGGTTTGCAGCTTGCCGAGACCTTGAATATTGCCCATGGGGTACTTAAAGTCTTGGTCCCCAAAGTAGAAATCGTTGATGCAAATGGTTTTTTGAAACTTGGTGTCGTTGATCTTCCAGCCGATGCTCATGAGAGCCGTGTTGTTGTGCGCCATGTAGTTGCGCCCCACCACGCCAGAAGAGTTTGAAACGCCGTCGGGAGCCTTGTCGCAAGCCGAGCGCAGCAGCAACACTGACGAATTGACGGCGCTGGCAGAGAGCACGATTACCGGTGCGCTGATGCTTTCGATGCTCCCGTCGTTCTGGTACTCCACTGCGTTCACGCGCCGGCCATCGTGGGTGAGCAGCAGACGTGTTGCCAATGCATTCGTCTTGAGCGTCAACTTGCCAGATGCCAAGGCAGGCCTGACCGCCGCAATCTCAGCATCGGTTTTGGCATGCACCTGGCAGGGAAATCCGTCACAGGTCTTGCAACGGATGCACGGCCCTCCCGGGTGACGTTGCACCGCGACCGGCAGCGGAAAGGGCTTGATCCCCCGAGTCTTGAGAGCGGATGCCACCTGCTCGATCACGGGCTCATGTTCGAGCGCAGGATAGGGATAGCGCGGGACATCCGATGGTTCGGTTGGATCGACGCCAGCCTCGCCATGGATTCCGTAGAGTTGCTCCGCTAAGTCGTAATAGGGGGCAAGCTGACGATAGGTAATCGGCCAGGGGGGCGAAACGCCTCCAGCATGCTCGAGTTCTCGGAAGTCCTTCTCGCGGAATCTGAGCATGGCAGCACCGAACATCTTGCTGCTGCCTCCCACGTAATAATAGGTGCCGGGGCGAAAGGCGACGCCATGCTTGTCGAGCCAGGTTTCCGCGGGCACATATCTCTGCTTGGCGAAAACGGCATCGACGTCCCAGTTCTCGCGCTCCTGCGGCAGATAGTCTCCCCGCTCCAACATCGTGACGGTGAGACCATGTTGCACCAGGCGGTGGGCGAGGGTACCACCGCCGATGCCACTGCCGATAATGACTACGTCTGGAGAAGAAGGCATGACCGCCTCCCGGTCAGTTTCCCCGGAGAAAAAAGTTACAACGGATGGAGCTCGATCGCCATCCAGATGCAATCCGTGTCCGCGTAATAGCGGTGCCAGGGATAGCTAAACGTGCGGTCGTCGTTAACAGAAAAGAATGGGTCATGAGTGAATCCCACTGGCATTAGGACGTCTTCATAGAGCGTGCCCGCATTTTTCTCCCGAAACTTTTGCATGTGACCGGTGCCCAGGATTTGCGTATGCACTTCCAGAAACTGGTGTCCGGTATGAATTCCGCAGTCCGTTTGCTCGGGCGTATACCAGAGGTTCAGCTTGAGCCGATATCGTCGCTTCGAAGGCGATGACGAAGTCGCTGACATCGGACGCGAACGAGCGAAAGCAGCCACCGGATCGAGTTCGACGTCTCCGATTTCGTCCTGGGGTGAGATGTAAAGAGGAGTGCCACGAGGAAACTGCTCATCGCGATGACCGTACCACTCCCAACCCAGAGCGACACCACCAAGATTGGTGCGCTGACGGACGTGAAGCAGTGCAGCCGACTCCGCACTTTCGATCGTGCAATCCCGGAGCGTCGCTGACTTCCAAGGGAGAACTGTCCCTTGATCTGTTCCGGCCCGGTAGTGCAAAGCGGTGGTCGAGAGATTCACGACGATCGCATCCTTAAGGGGCATCTCACGGACTGCGCTCACGAGTACGCTTTCAATCCAGTCGTTGGAAAACGAGAGAGAACGACGCTGGTTCAATTCGGGCATGGGATTCTCACCGAACATGCTCGGAGCAAAGCCTGCGACCGCGAACCACTGGCAGGACTGCGAGAGAAACGTCCGCCGATTCATGTTCAGCTTCGCTCCTTCGGGTTGGCAGGATTATACAGCCATGGACACGTCGCACACGCGGGTCGCACGTCGTCTGATTGGTTCGCTTCGTATTCGATTCGAGAGTAGAATACCCGCGCATACGAGGTGAAACGAGGAGGCGGCTATGCGACTCACCGTGGGACAGCTGATGGGGAAGGCTCTCAAGGCATACGGAGTTCCTTATGTCACAGGACTCCCCGGGCACGGCAACTGGAGCATGATCGACGCCTTCAACGATCCGGTCTCAAGGCTCCCCTTCATCCAGGTGATGCACGAACAGAACGCAGTTCACATCGCCGATGCGCACTACCGGGTTACCGGCCAGCCCATTGCTGCGTGCACATCGATCGGGCCGGGAGCGACCAACACAGTCATTGGACTCGCGACCGCACACTGCGACTCGACGGCGCTTCTACTTATTACTGGTAGCGCTGCCACGCATATGCGCGGACACGGCGTCATGCAGGAACTCGACCGGGTCGCCTCGCCCGATTTTCCGCACATTGCGGCGGCGGTTACCAAACGCACCTTCGATGTGATCCGTGCCGATCAGGTTCCCTTCGTGATGCATCGCGCCTGGAATGCAATGTTAACGGGACGCCCGGGCCCTGTGCATATGGAGCTGCCCCTTGACGTCCAGGTGGAGACTACCGACATCGACATTGCGGAACTCGACCGGCGCCTGCCGATTGGGAAGGCTCGAGGGGATGCGCAGGCCATCGAGGCTGCCATCAAGCTTCTGCTTACTGCCAAGCGACCGTGCATCGTCGTGGGCGGCGGAGCGATCACCGCCAATGCGACTCCCGAGTTAACTTCGCTGGTCGGGAAATTGGGCATCCCGGTGGTCTTTACCTGGAACGGCAAGGGAGCAATCGCAGAGGACAATCCGATTTGTGCCGGCACTGTGGGCTGGCCTGGATCGCTGCCTGGCAATCACACCGCGGCGAACGCCGATGTTGTCATGTCACTCGGCTGCCGCTTCACCGATTGGTCGGCCTCATCCTACCGCAAGGGCGTCAGCTTCTCGATTCCGGATGCGAAGCTCATTCAGGTTGACATCGATCCCCGCGAGATTGGGAAAAATTATCCGGCCGAGGTCGGCATCATGGCCGACTGCAAGCTGGCGCTCGCCGACATGCTGGCTGGAATCTCGGACGAGCAAGCGCGCAAAGCACGGGCAGCCAGGGCTCCCTATCTGAGCGATGTCGAAGGACTGAAACAGGAGTGGGAAAAGAAGCTGGAACGTCGGCGCTCCTACAATGGCATTCCAACCACCATGCTGCGCACGCTGCGGGAGTTGCGCAACGTGCTGCCGCGCCACGGAATCGTCACCGTAGGGTCCGGTCATCCGCAGAGCACGACCAAGCAAGCCTTCCCGGTTTATGAGCCCCGAACCCACATCACCTCCGGTTCATTTTCGTCGATGGGCTTCGCTCTTCCTGCCGCCATTGGCGCCAAGCTCGCCAAGCCGGATGCGCCCGTCGTGTGCATCATCGGCGACGGCGACTTTATGATGTGCGTGCAGGAGCTTGCCATTTGCGTGATGTACAACATTCCGGTTGTATTCCTGGTGCTCAACAACTCGGGCTATATCTCGATCCGCGACGGTCAGAACTATCTCATGGGCCGGCAGATAGCATCCGAGTTCAACCATCACAGCGGAGACGGCCGTCCCTATTCGGTCGACTTCGTAGCGTTAGCAAAATCGTTCGGCTTCGGCGTCGCCGCCAAGGTGCAGGCGGCAGACGAAATCGGATCCACCATCAAGCGAGCGCTCGACTCGAACGCTCCGGCTCTTGTCGAGGTACCCATCACGCGCGATGTTTCCGTGGCCGCAGCGGAAGTTGTCGGCTGGTGGGACTTTCCGGTTCTGCCGACCGCATCGGACGCTGTCAAAGCAGACTACAAGGCAGGCTTTGCCGCGGAACAACATCAGTGCTCAACCACCGACGTCGAGCTCACCGAACCTGTCTCAGCCGTTGGCTAACTGGAGGTGCTAATGCCACGTCATCTGAAAACCGGCCGCACGCCCGAGCAGACTTCCGCCGAGGCGAAGAAAGTCCGCGACATAGTCACTGGCATTATTGAAGACATCGAAAGTCGCGGTGAGACGGCTCTACGCGACATTTCGGAGAAGTTCGATAAATGGAATCCACCCACATTCCAGCTTTCGGAGCAGGACATCGAGGGCTGCCTGTCTCAGCTTTCCCAGCGCAACATCGATGACATCAAATTTGCTCAAGCCCAGGTGCGCAACTTCGCCCAAGCGCAGCGTTCGGCATTGCAGGACGTCGAAGTCGAGTCCCTTCCTGGAGTCATTCTCGGGCACAAGAACATGCCGGTCGACTCGGTTGGCTGCTACGTTCCGGGCGGAAAATATCCGCTGGTGGCCTCGGCCCATATGAGCGTGGTAACTGCAAAAGTCGCGGGCGTAACGCGCGTGGTCGCGTCCTCGCCGCCCTATCATGGCGAGCCCAGCCCGGCCGTGGTTGCGGCCATGCACTTCGGCGGAGCGGATGAAATCTACTGCATGGGCGGAGTTCAGGCGATCGCCGCCATGGCGCTCGGCACCAAGACAATCGCACCCGTTTCGATGATCGTGGGACCAGGCAACGCCTTCGTGGCGGAGGCCAAGCGCCAGCTTTTCGGTCGCGTCGGCATTGATTTGATCGCGGGCCCGACTGAAACCCTGGTCATTGCGGATGAAACGGTTGACGGTGAGCTCTGCGCAACCGATCTCCTGGGCCAGGCCGAACACGGAGTCAATACCCCGGCTATCCTTCTTACTACCTCCGAAAAACTCGCCCGCGAGACCATGGCTGAGGTCGAGCGGCTGCTTTCCATTTTGCCTACGGCAGAGCTGGCTTCCGTTTCCTGGCGCGACTATGGCGAGGTGATCGTGTGCGACTCGGACGAAGAGATGGTGCGCGAGGCCGACCGCATCGCTTCGGAGCACGTCCAGGTCATGACCCGCGATCCAGAATACTTCTTCAAGAACATGAAGAACTACGGTGCGCTGTTTCTTGGCCCGCGGACGAACGTGGCTTATGGCGATAAAGTGATCGGCACCAACCACACGCTGCCCACGGGCAAAGCGGCGCGCTACACAGGCGGCCTCTGGGTCGGCAAATTTATCAAGACTTGCACCTACCAGAAGGTGCTCACCGATGAAGCCTCCGCCATGCTTGGCGAGTACTGCTCGCGCTTGTGCGTGCTGGAGGGATTTCTGGCCCACGCTGAGCAGGCCAACATACGAGTACGCCGCTACAGTGGCCGTCACGTCGGTTACGCCGGAGCGGCCAACTAGCAGTGCTTTCATAAAATGTTAATGTTTCCCGCCGGAGACTGCATGAGGACTCGAAGGACGCATTCTGCAGCAGCACTCTTCGGGTCTCTCTGCTAGGTCGAGCTCCACGACTGCGAAGCTCGATGCTTTCGCACTACCGCGCACCGCCCCCGCTAGCACGCAATAACTCCCGAGTGGTCGGCTACTCGGAAGTTGGCCCGAAACGGGCTTGTGGGAGACCTGGCGCGAGCGGAATTCAGCAGCACCACACTTCCTCCAAGCCGACTTCTGACTCGGAATGGTGGTAATTGCGCGCGACGGCGGTCGTGCCGTCTACCGCGTTTGTAGCGGGGAAGATTGCCTGCGTCAGCTCACCTTCGTCGGTCAGATCATTTCCCCTAAGGATGAGCGCACCCCACGGGGCATCTGGCGCAGTCTGCGAGATGCTCCACACGTTGCTCAAGCCAACTGACGGTGACATTGACGTGGGAAGTATTATGGTGGGACAAGGTGGATCCCATATAGGATCGACGTATGGCAGGGTATCCTTGGCCAGGAAACATCCGTGAACTGGAGAATGTGATCGGGAATGCCTGCATGATGGTAGAAGGACCTCTAATCGACGTCAACGATCTGCCGGAAAGTCTTCGCGGCACGTTCAGTGATGACGTACCCACCGATGAAACTTTCTTGACTCTCGACGAACTGCAAAACCGCCATATCCTGCGGGTGCTGCAGGCAGTCGGAGGCAGCAAACCAAGAGCCGCGGAGATCCTTGGCATCGGCCGCGCAACTATTTATCAAATCCTCTCACGAATGAAGGTCAAAGAAGGAAATGAGATGGCTAGATGATTCCTGACTACGAATTTGCCGGACGTTTGTTTTCGGAAGTAATTGCCATCTCATCTTAAAGGGAAAGAACCGAAAGCAGGTCCGGTTTCCCAAACCATTCGGTCTGTCAGCGCTGCACGAAGAGTCGCTCGGTCGGCTCAACGTGACTCGATTTGTGTGGCGGAACACTGTTGGTGATCCCTAGGCAGCTCTCGTGCCGCATCGGCTCCAAACCACCCAAATATCTGTACCGTTTATGATGTCGGTGACCACGATGGGCACAGACTCTATGCGCTAAACTGCTGAATTCTGTGTCACGCATGTCGTTCTCTCTGGCCAAGGAATTGTAAGCGACAGAGAGAAATGGGAGCTCATCAAGCTTCCGTCTTTTGAAAAGGGGGCGGGTTCCGAACGAATTGTCGGCAACCCTTACCTTGCGATTACTTCAGGGTTGTCCGTCAACCGGGAGCAATCGCGATCACTTCCTACAAGCCGACTTGTCGGTACCGATCTGGCACGCTTCCCAGAAGCCCGTTTCCGAAGCGCCGACAATTCGGGAGTTGACGCTACGGTGGTTTGCGTTTCAGCGGCTTGCCAATCGCGAGCAGGAAGATGGCACTCTTGTCCTTTCGCGTGCGGCGAAAAGAAGTTAATCACGTCATCGTCGAAGAAGGTCAGCCCGGTCGCACCCAGGCGCTGGGCATACGCAGCCAGGTACATCCTGCCGCCGATGGCGCCCGCCTCCAGCTGGACGGCCCGGTAGCCGCGGTTCCCGTATCGCTCCAGAATGCGATTTCAAATCGGCGAGAAAGAAGATGTCCACGCAGGCGTCCGCCGGCAGCTCCTGCTCCAGTCCAAGATGATGGGCCTCGGCGCGGAATTCCCCTCTCTTCAAAAGCTCCAGGGTGTTCTGCTCACGCCGGAAGAAGTAAGCGCCCGGCTTGAGCCCCTGCACCGAATGCACGATCAGGTAAAGATCGTTGAGCTGCGCGCCGGGAGGCTCAAGGAAGTCAGCCGGAAGACCTCGCGTGGCGCAGTCGAGAATGGTTGAGAGTTGTGCCAGTGTAATGGATGCCGTCTTATCGAACGTTCGGGTAGAGCCGCGGCGCAGGATCACCTGCTCGATCGTGTCCTTCGGCTGTTCTTCTTCCGGCAGTGGCTGGAGTCGAACTGCCTCGCCCGCCGGAGCGGAAGATGGAAGGACCGGTTGCTTCCCGCGCCACTGAGCTACTTCCTCTTCGGACTCAAGCGAAGACGCGTCGTGCATCTCAAGCATGGCGGGATATTCGACCTCGCGCTGCGAAAGCGGGATCGTCTCCAGGCCGAGCGCCGGAGCCTCTCTCGGGGCTGGCGGCGAACTCTCCGATGTGCGCCCGATCGGTACGAGGCACAAGGAAACCTCACGCCGCGTATCGAGATCAAGTAGGCGGTTCACCTCGGCGTCCACGAACCCGAGCACGATCTCGGCCGGCAGCCCCGAAGCCGCAGAAACGGCCAGCATATTTGCCAGCAGGGTGCCGTTGTCCCAACCGAAATGGCGATAGGTGCGTGCCTGGTACTTCCAGGCGTTCCGCCAGTATGTTCCGGTGCAGATGATCGTCGCGGGCGCGCGAGCCACCGCGGGTTCCATCGCCGTCGCCTGAGCCAGGTTTCCGCGAAAATCACCTTTTCGCAGAAGCCGTAGCGATACATCCGCCGGATTGAAGTGATACACGCCGGCATCCAGGCCCGCGAGATCGCCAGTCACGACGTACAGCTCGATCTCGTAGAGGGCTCCGGTGCAGGCTGCGGCGCGAAAGTAGATTTCTCCGCCTGGATGATGCGCGCTGTTTGGTAATCCCCGCCGAGAAATAGAGGATGCGCGCCAGATCCTGAAGGTCAGGGACCGAATCGGCCCGCGACGAGGGCACTGGCTCTGAGATCGCGGAAAGCGCGGCCACGCCCTGTTTGCGGCACGTCCCGCGGCAGCGGAAGCGGCTCTATCTTCGGATAGATTTTGAAAGGCTGCGGCCGATTCGCCCAGTCCAGGAAGTGAGGATTGTTACGAATACTCCAGTAGGAGTGCTTCGTGCCATCGTGATACTTCCAAGCCGCGCTGGATGTCGCGGTTGTTCATCGGTTCCTACGTCAGACTAGCACCTGCGGTGGACCAGGGGCGCAATGGGCCTGGTGACTCCGGATTGCGCATGGATGAAGGCTAACCGGAAGTCATTCCGGACCAGAAGTCAGCTTCGAAGAAACTTCACCACATAGGTAACGATAAACGCGCTTCTCGTCATCAACGCCCGAATTGTCGGCTAACCGGTAGTTAGCCGGAACGGACTTGTCGGAAGTTGGCGCGGCCTTGCGGGTCCAAACCCCTTTAGGTTCGATTTAACGGCCCAATCCGCAAGCCGCGCAAGCCGTCATCCATTTTTTGTGGGAGCAGAGTGACGAGCCGACGAAGACGAGTCGGCCACAGATTGATGAGGTCGCCGAACTTTTCGCGCGTACGGAAACCAGTTCTCGCCCGAGGTTTTTGGGAATTGTCGGCAGATCAAGGGCGGACAGCAACCACTGTAACGAACGGTCTGAGCTGGATGATTAAGTTAGCGAAGAGGCGTTGAAGGTGTGCACCATAACCACCCCGATAGACGCACCTCTGGACGCGGAACCCGATCCTGGAAAGGAATTCACAGACCTCACGGGCCGTATATTCGCGCACATGCCCCATGTGCCCTAGTCTTGAGAGTTTTTCGTACTCATCGAAAACGTGTTCGCAGCAGGAATACGCCTTGCCGTGCACGAGGAAGTTAGTAATTCCCTTCAACGACTTCAGATTCGGTGTCGACAGCAACAAAATCCCGCCGGATCGGGTCACCCGAAAGATCTCTCGCATAGTGAAAATGGGATTAATCCTCAGATGCTCGAATAGCTCGTTAAAGATGACTACGCTAAACGAGCCGTCAGGAAAAGGTAGTTTATCGACCTCGATATCGCATTTTGCAACCGGGACGTTGAGCCGCGCAAAGGAGCTCTCAAACCGCTCTGGGGCGATGTCCACTCCTTGTACGTCGTATCCGAGCTGCTTGAGCGCCCCACTTAACACAGGGGGCACCGAGCCCACGTCGAGTACCCTGTCTTCGGCGCGGGCATAACGTCGGACGAGATCAAGATCGAAAGCCAGCCGCCCGGCATGCCCTGAAATATATCCGTCAGACCATGCACGCAGACTCGCAGACTCGGGCGAGATTTGCCGTCCGATCTCTGCGATGAGTTGCAAGCTTCCCTTGCTGACCGGGGAGCCCTGGAAATCGACTTTCAAACTAGGATGAAACGGGAGCTGAAAGGGCTGAATCTGTTTCTCATCCACGGTTAAAGCCTCCGTAGAGTTCGTCTTGCTCTCAGAACCCCATGAATACTGGCGTTTAAACGATCATACAACCATTCGACTCGCAACGCAGCTCCATTGCCAGCCCAGACTTCCATCGAGCTTTAACTGCGCGAGTGCGCCCCGCTGATCTTGAGTGAGTGAAGGGTCGTTCTTCAACCACTCCGCCATCGAGTTCGCTGTGGCGATGAAATTTCCTCGCCGCTCCACACCGACCGGCGTTTAGGCTTTTTTCAGCAAGCGGGAAATCCACACCAGAATTACGGCCCCAACAAACGCCACAATAATGGAGCCGATCATGCCGCCTCCCGGCCAAATTCCCAGAAGCCCAAAAACCCAGCCGCCCACAATGGCCCCGAGGATTCCGAGAATTATGTCCACAATTACTCCGTAGCCACCGCCCTTCATGACTTGGCCAGCCAACCACCCTGCGATCAGCCCAACCACGATCCACGCGATAAATCCCATGACGATCCTCCTTGGACTGCCTTGAATCGAGCAGGCAGAAATGTACACCCAGTCCAATCAACACTCAAGTCGCCGCCACCATTGCCGACCCCTCCGCGACGCCGATCGCGACATATGAAGGCCCAAATAGCACACGCCTGTTGCCGTTTTCTTCACCGAAACGCAGTTTCCACAGCCTTGACAGGCTTATACTGAATCTAACTCTTACAACTTAATCCACGGTTCCTCTTGGAGGTTGCGGGGAAAAGGTGTATGCGGTTTGGGGCCAAGTGCCATTCATTTCTAACTTAGTTATAGAAGGAGTATCCATATGGCGAGACCAAGATCCACCTCAGGCAAATCGAGTCGTACGAGCAAAGAGCAACCTCCTGTCAACGCAGCAGGCGTTCCCGAAGTAAACGTAGCCGCCGCTCCGCAAGCGGCAGCCGCCGAAGTCAAGCTGGAGACGAAACCCGCCCCCGAACCTAAGAAGTTTGAAGTTCATAAGACGGAACCCCGTAAGAATGTGGTTCCCATTAACCTTGAAGACGAGATCCGTCGCCGCGCCTACGAACTCTACCAGCACCGCGATTCCGCTTCGGGCAGCGAGGCCGAGGACTGGCTCACTGCGGAGCGTGAAGTAATGCAGCGTTACCGTCAGCACACCGCTTAACGGTCTCAAATATATAAGCCTAGACGGCTGCCTGGAAGCGAGGTAGCCGTCCCGACCGAATTCTGCGGTCGCATACAGCGTTTCTCGACGAGCCGGTCAGAGTTGCCGCGCCGGCTCCGGCGGATGGTCTTGTTTTCTGATAGCCTTCCCATGCACCAGCCGCATCTAGTCGATAGCTCTTCGCGGTTGCCTCGCAGGGGCGTTTCTGAAAAAATAGGTCGGGGTTCCCCCACATGGCGGAAATAGGTAGTTTCGCACTGAAGCTCGCCTTGGCGCTGAGCGTTTACTCGTTCCTTGCCGGGATCATCGCGCTGATCTTCCAGAACCAAGCCGCGCAACCCTCAAGTCAGACCGCTCGCCGCGCCGGCATCGCCGTTTCTCCCGAAGGGAATTCGCTGGTCGCGTTCCTGCGCCAGGGTTCGGAGAGCATAGGCGAGACCGCTCGCCGCGCCGGCATCGCCACCTTCGCCGCCGTCTTTCTTGCTTCTGTCGTCCTCGTCATCTGCGCCTTCCAGGACAACTTCTCCATCTCCTACATCTTCCACCACAGTAACCGCGACCTTCCTGGTCCTTACAAGTTCGCCGTGCTGTGGTCCGGCCAGGAAGGTTCGCTGCTGTTCTGGTCACTGCTGCTAGCTGCCTACGGATTCGTGTTGCGCCTGCGCTACAAGACCGACCCGCGCCTCTTCGCCTACGCCTCGGTAGTTCTGGCTGGAGTGCAGATCTTCTTTCTGTCTCTGCTGGAATTCGCCGCCCCTCCATTCGGCATTCTTGAAGGTCCGCTCCGGCCGGATGGCAGCGGCTTGAATCCCTTGCTCCAGTATCCCGAGATGGTGATCCACCCGCCCATGCTCTATCTGGGATATGTAGGTTTCACCATCCCATTCGCCTTCGCACTGGGCGCGCTGATCATGAAGTATCCCGGCGAGAAGTGGATCAACATCACCCGCCGCTGGACCATGGTCACCTGGGCCTTCCTCACCTGTGGAGTCTTTCTCGGCGCGCACTGGGCTTACTCCGTCCTCGGCTGGGGGGGCTACTGGGGATGGGACCCCGTCGAGAACGCCTCGCTCATGCCCTGGCTCACCGGCACCGCTTTTCTGCACTCGGTGATGATGCAGGAAAAGCGCGGCATGCTGAAGATGTGGAACATGTGGCTGGTCTTCGCCACCTTCTGGCTCGCCATCCTCGGAACTTTCCTCACCCGCAGCGGCATCAT
The DNA here is from genome assembly GCA_963750245.1 of uncultured Acidobacteriaceae bacterium. GTDB lineage: Bacteria > Acidobacteriota > Terriglobia > Terriglobales > Acidobacteriaceae > Sulfotelmatobacter. The sequence continues at coordinate 1,083,860 of CAVVQB010000007.1, read as the reverse complement.
CAGTTCGGTGCACGCCTTCGCGCAGTCTTCCATCGGCGACTGGTTCGCCTGGTTCCTGTGCATCACCTTGGTCGTCTTCGTGTTTTTCTTCTTCAAGAACAAGTCGCACCTGCGCAGCGAACACAAGCTCGAATCCCTGGTCTCGCGCGAGTCCAGCTTTCTGTTCAACAACCTGCTTTTCGTTCTCCTCTGCTTCACGGTTCTATGGGGAACATGGTTCCCAAAGATTTCTGAACTCGTCCAAGGCAACAAGGTCACAGTGGGCGCGCCTTTCTACAACCGCGTCGCCATCCCCGTAGCCCTGCTGCTGCTGATCCTCACCGCCGTCGGCCCTCTGCTAGCCTGGCGCAAGACTTCTCTCGAGAGCCTCAAACGCAACTTCCTGTGGCCCACCATCGGCGCCATCATCGTCGCAATTTTCCTGATGGTCACGCCGCAAAGCTGGGGATCCGCCTTCGGCCTCAAGCCCTGGCAGGATATTTCCTACTTCTATTCCCTGATGGCCATCGCGCTCTCCGTGCTGGTAACCCTCACCGTAGCCAGCGAGTTCTACCGTGGCGGCCGCGTCATCTCCAAGCACACCGGCCAGGGCATGTTCGCCTCCATGGTGCAACTCACCCATCGCAACACGCGCCGCTATGGTGGATACATCGTCCACTTCGGCGTGGTGGTGGTCATCATCGGCTTCGCCGGCGCTGCCTTCAATCAGGACAAAGAAATGGAGATGAAGAACGGCGACAAGATGACCCTCGGTGCCTATACGCTCATCTGCCGCTCTTCCACCGAAGACGACAACCCCAACTTTTACAGCCAGTGGGCCATGCTTGACGTTTTCAAGGGCGGCAAGCAGATCGATACCATGACCCCGGTGCGCCGTTTCTACCATGCCAGCCAGCAGACCTCAACCATGCCTGACATTCGTTCCGGCCTGAATGAAGATCTCTACGTGGTATTCGAGGGTGTGAACCAGGATAACGGTCATCCCATTCTCCGGGCGCACTTGAACGCGCTGGTCATGTGGATCTGGATGGGCGTCTGGATCATGCTGATCGGAACCGTTCTCGCGCTGATCCCGAACGCGCCCGCGCCGGTCCGCGTTCCAGCCCCCGCCCGCGCAGCGCGAACCCATGCCGAGCCCGCGGTGACAGGAGACTGATGTTAGAGGGTCTTAGGTGCTTGGTCTTAGGTCTCAGGATTTGGCCCAAGACCTAACACCTGAGACCCGAGACCCTTGGAGGCGATGACGAACTCGAACTCAAAAACGAAGCCGGGTGCCCCACTTCTCGCCTCCTTTGCGAGAAGTGGGAATCTGTGTCGCAAGCTAATACAGACCTTTGTTCTCTTAGCCGCGATTTTCCTCCTCCTCGGTGCTGGCGATCCCGCCACCCGCTTCACGGAACTCGGCCACCAACTGATGTGCATCTGCGGATGCAATCAGATTCTTCTGGAATGCAATCACGTTGGCTGCCCCTCTTCCGACGGGATGCGCAACGAACTCATGGCGTCGCTCACCCGTGGCGACAGTGACAGCCTCGTCGAACAAGGCTTCGTGCAAAAATACGGACCCACGGTCCTCGCCGCACCAACTACAAAGGGTTTCGACCGCGCCGCCTATATCATCCCGTTCGCGGCCCTGTTTCTCGGCTTTGGTCTGATCGCACTCGTCATTCGCTCCTGGAAAAGTCGCCCCGCTCCCGCCATCGCCGATGGCCTGACTCCCGTCCGCGGTGCCGAGCTCGAGCAATTCCGCGATCAGGCCCGCAAGGAGACCGATCTATGACCTGGCTTCCCCTCTGCATCATGCTCGCCGTCGCATCCCTCTATTATGTTTTCTATCTTCCCGGAAGACTTTTTCTGGGCCCGGAAAAAACTCGCGCCGGATACCTCCGCGAGCGCAAAGATGCAGTCTACGAAAATCTGCGCGATCTCAACTTCGAATACAAAGCCGGCAAGGTTCCCGACGTCGATTACGCCTCGCTGAAATCTTCCCTGCAGGACGAAGCTGCCACCATCCTGGCCGAGATCGACCGCCTGGAAAAAACTCCCGCGCCCCAAAAAGGAAAACGATCTTGAAAGTAATCTCTCACCGTATTGTCATCCTGAGCGAAGCAGAAAATTCGCGGAGCGAAATTTCTGCGCAGTCGAAGGATCCCTTGTCCCGCAACGCCTTCGTGAGTCCTAGCAAGGCGTTCTCTCCTCAATCCGTCTTGGCGTCCTTGCAAGCCCTTGGCAGAAACGCATTGTTGGCCTCAGCGACCGTTCTCCTCCTCGCCTCCCTAGCCTCCGCCCAAACCCTCACCGGCACCGTGAAAAATTCCACCACCGGCAAGCCCGCCGCCGGAGACGAAGTAGTCATGTTCAAGCTCGGCCAGGGCATGGAAGAATCCGGCCGCACCAAGACCGACGCCAAGGGCCAGTTCACCTTCAAGCTCGATGACGCCCAATCCCCGCACTTAGTCCGCGCCATCCATCAGGACGTCACCTACCACCGCATGGCCCCTCCCGGAACCACGTCGGTAGCCATCGAAGTCTATGACGCCGCCAAGAAAATTGACGGCATCCAGGTCGTCGCCGACATCATGCGCGTTCAGGCCGAGCAAGGCCAGATTCTCGTGACCCGCGAATTCGGAGTGCAGAACACCTCCAATCCTCCGCGCACCCAGATGAATGAGCGCAACCTCGAGTTCTACGTTCCCGAGGGCGCCCACGTCATCGACGATTCCGCCACGGCCACCACCGAAGGCGGCAACCCTCTCAAGTCCGCTCCCGTGCCCGAAGGCGAGAAGAATCGCTACTCCTTCATCTTCCCTCTGCGCCCGGGATTGACCCGCTTCGAAGTGAGCTACCAGCTTCCCTACAGCGGCAGCGCAAATATCGATCCCAAGTCGATTTATCCCTTGGAGCACTTCGTGGTCATGCTGCCCAAGGCAATGCAGTTCAATGCAGCCGCGACATCCGCCGGATTCAAACTCATTAACTATCCGAACGAACCCAACGCCAGCGTCCAAGTCGCGTCCAACACTACGCCCGGACAAAATCTTGCCTTCAAAATTTCCGGCGAAGGCACGCTCGAAACCGCCCAGGAAAATGGAGCCCAGGGCCCCGGCGAAGGCGGGCAAATGTCCGCACCAGGTGCGCAGGCCGGCAATCGTCCCGGCGGCGGATTAGGCCCGCCCATCGACGCTCCCGACCCGCTGCAAAAATATCGCTGGTGGATCCTTGGCGGCTTTGCCGCGGTCCTGCTCCTCGGCGGCGTCTACGTAGCGTCCCGCCAGCAGTCCACCGCTCGTGCTCTTAGATCGCAAATGGCCGGAGCTCAAGGGGCAGGCGTCTTCCATGCCAACCGGCATGCAAGAAGAAGATGACTACGAGCCCGCCGCAGTCGGCGTTTTGCCATCGCGCTCGCCCGCTGCCTCTCGCCCGGCCTCCATGCTGATGGAAGGAATCAAGGAAGAGCTTTTCCAGCTCGAAGTCGAACGCAAGCAAGGCCAAATCTCGCAATCGGATTACGAGAAAGCCAAGTCCGCCCTCGACCAAACGCTGGACCGCGCGCTAAAACGCGAAGCCCAAAAAGCCTGAGCTGCTTTTTAAGATATTGTTATTTAAGGATATTGTCATTCCGACCGGAGTTTTTCTTCCCGAAGGGAAGGAAAGCGGGGCGGAGGAATCTCTACCCCGCCGGTCCACTCAGACCTATGGCCTACTCCTGGTTCATCCTCCTGCTCGCCATCGCCGGCACGGCTTTCCTCTGCTCCTGCTGCAAGGCACGCCCGTCGGCACCGTCGTTCACGAGCGCATTTCTGACCGGCCTCGCCGTCGCCTCTTCGTCGCTTCCGTCAGTTTCTTTCTTACCTTCGCGGGAGTCCGCGCCGTGGTATACGCGGTCTTACACCACATCCCGCCATTTCATTTTATTATCGAGCCAAGCGGCCGCCACATTCACCACCTGGTTATCGGAATCATTATGCTCCTTCTCGTCGGCTACGGATGGCTCGCCGACATCGGCACCGGCGAGGACGATTCGTCGATCCTTCTCAGCCGCCTGATGTCGATTCTCTACGGTGTGGGTGCAGCCCTCACGCTCGATGAATTCGCCCTCTGGCTGAATCTTCGCGACGTGTACTGGTCCCCTGCAGGACGGTCCAGTATCGACGCCGTCATTCTCTTCGGAGCGCTGTTGGCCGCAAGCGCCTGGGGTGCACCGCTGCTGCAGCCGCGCAACAAAACAAAATCGAACTGACGTCCGCGTGGCCTCGTGGTTCATCCCATCTTGCGGGTGCCCCATTTCTCGGTCTTTTGCGAGAAGTGGGGGATTTCCCCTCTGGCTTGCTGCGCCAATGGGTGAGAATTGGGCGACGCCATTCGTCTGGCATAATCCCAAAGTCTCGCGCTTTAACCAGCAGGAGGGGTCAACGAGTGTAATGAGGATTTTTCGCCAATTGAACAGCGTTTGTTAATTTTCGAGTAGCGTCGAGCCCCATCTTGCTTTATTCCGGCAAAATAATCCACTTCTACGAATGTGAATCCATTTGTCGCTTTGGTAAGCAGGAGGAGCCGCAGTGTCGTTCAAATCTGTTTCAGGAATCGACCCCAAAGAAGTGAGTGAGGCTCAAGATCTTGCCCATTTCCGGATGATCGGCCAAACCATATCGCATTATCGGATCATGGAGGAACTCGGCAGCGGCGGTATGGGAATCGTGTACAAGGCCGAGGACTTGAATCTCGGCCGCCTTGTCGCACTCAAGTTCTTGCCCGACGATGTTGCACACAACTGTCAGGCTCTCAGCCGCTTCCGCCAAGAAGCAAGAGCTGCATCTTCCTTAAACCATCCCAACATCTGCACGATCTACGAGATCGACGAAGTCGAGGGGCGAGCCTTCATCGCGATGGAGCTTCTGGAGGGGCATACCCTCCGGCATAAGATCGGCGGCGAGCCGCTGGAGATCGACGCAGTGTTGAATCTTGGCATCCAGTTCGCCGACGCGTTGGACGCGGCCCACGCGAAGGGAGTTGTCCACCGCAACATCAAGCCCGCGATATTTCGTCACCCCGCGGGGACAAGCAAAGATTCTCGACTTCGGGTGGCCAAAGACCCCGGCAGAAATCTCCCTGACCTCCACGACTATCGAACTGGCGGATCACCTCACCAGCCAAGACCGCCTGCTGGGAACCGCCGCGTACATGTCGCCCGAGCAGGTGCGCGGCAAGGAACTTGATTCTCGTACCGACCTGTTCTCCTTCGGAGCCGTGTTGTACGAGATGTGTACGGGGAAACTGGCATTCCCCGGCGACACGGCGCCCTTAGTCTTCAACGCCATTCTTGAGCGCGCCCCCGCGGCTGCGGTGCGGCTCAATCCCGAGGTGCCCGCGGAACTGGAGAGAGTCATCGCAAAGTCGCTGGAGAAAGACAGAAACCTCCGTTATCAGCACGCCTCGGAATTACGCTCCGACCTTCGTCGTCTTAAACGTGACACTAGGTCCCGTCGGATGCAGAGAATGACTGTCATCCCGCGGCGCGTGGCGATGCTGGCGGTGAGCATCGTGGTGGCGCTGGCATGCACCGCGATCGTGATCGGCGCTTATCCCTATCGACATCGCCTGTTGAAACTCACTGACAAAGACACCATCGTTCTCGCGGACTTTGCCAACGCCACTGGCGATCCGGTCTTCGACGACACGCTGAAGACCGCCCTGAGCGTTTCTCTAAACCAGTCACCGTTTCTGAACGTCGTTTCGGACCAAAAAGTGGGGGCCACGCTGAAGCTAATGACGCATCCGCCTGACACCAAGCTCACACCCGACGTTGCCCGCGAGCTTTGTCAGCGGGTGGGCAGCCAGGCTTACCTCGCCGGATCAATTGCCAGTCTGGGCAGTCAGTACGTGCTGGAGCTAAAAGCGGTGAATTGCGAGAATGGGGATACGTTGGCCCAGGAGCAGGCTACCGCAGCAGCCAAAGAGAAGGTGCTCGATGCTCTGGGCGAGGCAGCATCCAAGTTGCGCGGCGAGCTGGGCGAGTCGATAGTAACGGTGCGCAAGCTCGACGTACCGCTTTACGAGGCAACTACATCGTCGCTCGAAGCCCTGAAAGCCTACACCCTTGGGTTAAAGGAAGACAAACAGAAAGGCTCATCCGCCGCTCTGCCCTACTTTCAACGCGCCATCGAACTCGACCCGAATTTTGCCGAGGGATACAAGGAAGTCGGCATCGGGTACTACACCATGGGTGAGCTGGGACGCGCGCGGGAATACTACGCCAAGGCGTTTCAGTTGCGGGAGCATGCGAGCGAGCGGGAAAAGTTGAGCATCATCGTTGACTGCTAGAAAACGTAACCGGGGAGCCGGAGAAGATGGCTCAAACCTATGAGGAGGCAATTGCGAGCTACCCGCGTCCGTTCCCAGTGGCGTGGGAATCTGGGCAATGTGTACGCTGAACAGGGGCATTATGAAAAGTCAGCGGAACAATATCGGGAGAACGGACGCCTCGCGCCAGACGATGTCGCCAATTACAGCAATCTCGCAAACGACTCTGCTGGCCTTGCAGCGGTTCGACGACGCGCTGCGGAGTCATCCAGCAGGCGGAGGCGCGGAAGTTGGACGATGTAGCGCTCCGTGATGCCCTCTATGCTCTCGCTTTTCTCCGGACCGACTCTTCAGCTATTGCGGAACGGCACACTGGCTCGAGGGGAAGGAACAGAAATTGGAGTTTCGCTGGCTTCGACACCCAGGCATACGCTGGTCATCTCGGCACGGCGCGGGAACTGACCACGATCCTGTTCGGCGATTCCCGCGGACAGCAAGGAAACGGCGGCATATGGAAGGAGGTCGCCGCTCAACGGGAAGCCAGCTTCGGTAACCTGGCCGCTGCGAAGAATGCGGCGGAGGAGGGTTTAAAGCTTGCTCCTGCGAGTCCCGGGACTGCTGCCGAAGCCGCGCTTGCATTTGCTATGGCGGGAGATGCGGCGCGCGCCGAATCGCTGGGGCAAGACCTGACCACGCGTTTTCCGCTGCATACGCAGATGCAGTCTCTGTGGTTGCCTGCGATTCGGGCGCAATTGGCAGTCAATGACAAGAATCCCGCTCTTGCGCTAAGTAACTTGCAAGCTTCCTCAGCAATCGAATTTGCCCAAATTAATTTTGTCGCCAATCTCTCATGCCTCTATCCAACCTACATTCGCGGAGAGGCGTATTTAGCGGCGGAAAAAGGCAAGGAAGCGGCAGACGAGTTCCAGAAGATCCTCGATCACAGCGGCATCGTCTGGAACTGCTGGACGGGAGCGTTGGCGCATCTAGGCGTGGCCCGTTCGAACGCACTGCAGGCGAGAACCTCTCATGGGGTGGATGCCGATACCGCCCGCGTCCGGGCGCTCGCCGCCAACAAGGATTTTCTGACTCTCTGGAAAGACGCCGACCCCGATATCCCCATCCTGAAACAAGCCAAAGCCGAATACGCGAAGCTGCAATAGCAAAAGTGGTGAGATGACGCCAACAGGCGATTACACTCAAAATCCCCGCCCAGCCACTTGCGTCCCACTGAAGCCACTACTCTGTGACATCTGACCTTGCCCTCGACCGCGTAGAAGCCCATCATTCCAAATGGAGTCCGGTACCCGAAACGGGGAGCCCAAGCACCTCCAACTAATGTGTTTTCAATATTTTGCCCGTAACCTATTGCAGCTCTAGGATTTCTTCGCAAACTCCCCTCCAACATGAAGATTGCAATAGACTCGGGGGAGGGGGGATACCTGATCCGAATCCGCCTTTCCCGAAATGGCCCACATGCATCCGCCCCGAGGGCGTAACATCCAATAGGTGAGATCGACTATGGGAAACACTTTCAAGACCGCGTTTCTGCTGACCGCGCTGACGCTGCTGCTGATGTTCATTGGCCGCTATTTCGGCGGCGAGAGCGGCATGCTGATCGCGCTGATCTTTGCCGCTGTGATGAACTTCGTCTCCTATTTCTATTCGGACAAGATCGCTCTAGCCATGTACCGCGCCCAGCCCGTCACGCGCGAAGAATTGCCCCGAGCTTATGCGGCTGTCGAACGCCTCACGCAGAAAATTGGCATCCCCATGCCGAAGATCTACGTGATCCCAACCGAGTCGCCGAACGCCTTCGCCACCGGCCGCGACCCGAAGCACGCATCGGTGGCCGTGACCCACGGAATTTTGGGCTTACTGAACGACGAGGAACTCGAAGGCGTGCTGGCCCACGAACTCGGCCACGTGAACAACCGTGACATCCTCATCAGTTCGGTAGCGGCAACCATCGCCGGCGCCATTACTATGCTGGCCAGCATGGGCCGCTTTGCCATGATCTTTGGCGGCATGGGCGGCGGCGACCGCGACCGCCGTGGCGGAGGAGGGTTGGCGGGACTGCTAATGCTGATTGTTGCTCCCATCGCGGCGAGTCTCATCCAGCTTGCCGTATCGCGCTCCCGCGAGTATCAGGCCGACGCCACCGGCGCCCATTTCACCGGCAATCCATACGCCCTGGCAAGCGCTCTGCAAAAACTCGACGCATATTCCAGGCGAATCCCGATGGCGGCCTCGCCCTCGACAGCTCACCTGTTTATCATCCAGCCCCTGCTTGGCGTAAATTTTGGAAACTTGTTTTCGACGCATCCGCCGGTCGCAAAACGAATCGAGCGCCTGACCGGGAGGCCGGCGGAGTTCATGCAGTAGAGTTGTGAGCTCTCAGCTATCAGCTGTCAGCTTGAATCGGTGCAAGATACGTCTCTGATTGCGTTCAAATTCTAAGGGCGCGAATGAGGTTAGCTGAAAGCTGAGAGCTGACAGCTGGTCCTGTGACATCGGTAACTCCGCCGCCTCGATGCCTGATAGTAAAATCCATTGAATGTCTCCCGAGACCGTCATCGCCGTATCCCACAAAGCCGCTGAACTGGAAAAATCGCTGCGCCGCGTGATTCGCGGCAACGACGATGTGGTGCGGCTCGCGCTGGTCAGCATCTTTGCCCGCGGACATCTCCTGATCGAAGGCGTTCCCGGCGTCGGCAAAACCACGCTCGGCCAGGCTCTCGCCCGCGCCATCGATTGCACTTTTCAGCGCATCCAGTTCACCAGCGACATGCTGCCTTCCGACGTGATCGGCATCTCGGTCTATTCGTCGATGGAGCAGGAGTTCGAGTTCAAGCGCGGTCCCGTATTCACCAACGTGCTGCTGGCCGATGAGATCAATCGCACCACGCCGAAGACACAATCGGCGCTGCTCGAAGCCATGAACGAAGGCCAGGTCACGGTCGACGCGCACTCTTACGAACTGCCGCAGCCGTTTCTGGTGATCGCAACGCAGAACCCAGTCGAGCATCACGGCACCTATCCCCTGCCGGAATCGCAGCTGGACCGTTTTCTAATGCGGGTGAGGATGGGTTATCCGGAAGCGGCCGCCGAACGCGAGATTCTGCGCTCCGAAGCCGGGGCCGCCCACCTGCAGAATTTGCGCCCGGTCCTGACCGGCGCGGACGTACTTGAAATGCAGGAAGCTGTGAAGCAGATTCGCGTCGATGAATCTCTGGTGACATACGCGCTAGAGATCGTGCGTCGCACCCGCGACTCCGAATATCTATCCCTGGGCGTTTCGCCACGCGGAGCGCAGGCGCTTTATCGCGCCGCCCAGGCCATGGCGTTTCTCGATGGCCGCACGTTCTGCACTCCCGAAGATTTCAAGCCGCTGGCAGTTCCAGTGTTCGCGCACCGCGTAGTGGTCAACGGCCAGTATGCTTCGACCATGAAGAAGTCCGAGCAAGCCGATCAGGTGCTGAGAGAGATTGTGGAGAATGTTGCGGTGCCGGTGTAGTGGGGCAGTGATCAGTGGCCAGTGGTCAGTGTTTGGTTCCCGGCTTCTGTTTCTCTATTTCTGATTAGTCGATTGCAAATCGCCGCGGCGAGAATCGCCGCGATAAATGGCAGCGACTGGGTCGCACCGTACCGCAAAACCCCCTGCCCCGAATGCATCCATAGCCTAGCGTGATCGCTCCGCAATTCGTACAGGAACCCCGGAACCAGACAGCTAGCAGCGATAATCGTTGGTCGGATTTTTTGGAACAGTCCCACAAACAGGCCAACCGCAAGACCAGCTAATGGGGCCACGAGGTAGGCTGCGATTGCGGCTTCGCGGAGCACATGTGGACCAATCTGGTTCCACTCCGGGCTGTTTGCCGGAACAGTGAATGCCCTGGCAATCCATCGAGCGGCATCAGGTTGGATAATTAGAATCAAGAAAGCAGGGACGAGAACTGACAGTACTATTCCACCTAATAGCACTGCGCTCGTTCGCACGAGTTTACATAGGGTAGACTTTCTATCGTGCATTAACGAGCTCCTCACGATCTAGGTCGAGCAGAGAATTCTACGCCGACTATAGCCGCAGTCCTACTATAATTCTCCGCTATGTCCTTCCTGCGCTTTCTCATGCTGATATCGCTCGTGGTTTGGATTGGCGGGCTGATCTTTTTTTCGCTCGTGGTGGCGCCGACAGCTTTTTCTGTTCTGCCAACCTCGCATCTGGCCGGAAGCGTGGTCGGACGCTCACTCGGCAAGCTGCACTGGCTCGCGATTTTTTCAGCAGTTCTTTACCTGATCAGTTCCCTTCTCTACAGCCGCCTTACGGAGGGCACCGCGCACGTATTCGCGGCGCGCCACATACTGCTCTGCTTAATGCTCGCACTCACTTTGATTTCGCAGTTCGGCATCATCCCACGCATGGACGCGTTGCGCGCGTCGCTGGGCGAAATCAGAGCCGTGCCGGTGGACAATCCCCAGCGCATTCAGTTCGACGCGCTGCATCTTTGGTCGACGCGCTTGGAAGGCTCGGTGCTGCTGCTGGGGTTGGTGGTGGTGTATTTGACTGGGCGAAGCTTCTAGCTTCTAGCTTTTGGCTGTTAGCTTGAAACCTTCGAATTCACGGAACTGGACTCCATCCTGCACTTGGGCAATCCTCGCGCATCATTTATCCTGAGGTGTTTGGCCATGGCCTCTGATCGCTTCTGATTGCATCACCAGCTAAAGGGCAAGAGCCAAAAGCTAAGAGCCTCCTATGAAAACCGGCATCATCGGCTTGCCGCAAGTAGGCAAGACATCTCTGTTTCGAATTCTGACCAAGGCACATCTTTCCGACCAGGCGCGCGCCAACCCGCGCGAGGCGCACATCGGCGTGGCAAAAGTTCCGGACGATCGCCTCGACCGGCTCGCCGCGCTCTATAACCCGAAGAAGCTCACGCACACCTCCGTTGAATATGTCGACGTAGGCGCCATCGGCCAGGAAGCTCTGAAGGATAGCGCCTACGCCGCCCATCTCCGCAATGTCGATGCATTGGCCCACGTGGTCCGCGTCTTTGACGACCCTTCGGTGCCGCATGCGGGAGAAATCGATCCGCTGAAAGACATCAAGAATGTGGAATTCGATCTGCTGGTCAGCGACCTCGGTCAGATCGAAAAGCGGCTGGAGCGGTTGGAGAAAGATCTGAAGAAAATGAAGACGCCCGAACTCGAAAAAGAGTTCGAGTTGCTGAAGCGTGCCAAGGCGCAGGTGGAATCGGACAAACCGCTGCGCGAGATGGAGATGACGCCGGAAGACAAGAAGCGCATCAAGGGGTTCATGTTCTTGAGCGAGAAGCCGATTTTCTATGTGCTCAACATCGGCGAGTCAACCGAACTGGGCAAGGAACTGGAAGAAGCCGTGAACAAATACAAGCTCACCGAAATTGCCTCGCGCCCGAACGCTGCGGCCACCGCCATCTGCGGAAAAGTGGAGGCGGAACTCGCCGAGATGAGCGACGCCGATGCGGCCGAATTTCTTTCCAGCTATGGACTCACCGAAAGCGGTCTGGTCCGGCTGATTCGAACAACTTACAAGCTACTCGGACTAATCTCATTCTTCACTGCCGGCGAAGACGAATGCCGAGCCTGGCAGGTGCCTGCACATTCGCGTGCCCAGGAAGCGGCTGGAGCGATTCACTCCGATCTGGAAAAACATTTCATCCGCGCGGAAACTATCCGCTGGGATCAGTTGCTCGAAGCCGGCTCGGAAGCCAATGCGCGCGCCAAAGGCACGCTCCGGCTTGAAGGCAAAGATTACATCGTGCAGGATGGGGACGTGATGCACATTCGGCACAGCGGATAATCTCACCACAGAGGCACAGAGACGCAGAGAAAATCCAATTCATGGTTTTTCTCTGTGTCTCTGTGGTGAATCAGCTCTGATATCATCCTCGCCAACTGCACATGAGCGCCATTCTCATCAGCATCCTGCTGGGGCTTACCGCCGCCGCCGCTAATGTCTTCGGCGGCGCAATCATTGTGCAGCGTAATTGGGAGCGGCGATACCTGCGCTATTTTGTCGCGCTGGGCGCGGGATTCATGCTGGCCACCGCCTTGGTCGAGATGGTCCCCGAGAGCCTGGAACTTCGCGGGCGGAGTGCGGCGTATTTAATTCTGCTCGGTTATTTGATCATTCATTTCTTCGAGCACACCGTCACTCCTCACTTCCACTTCGGCGAAGAGACACATAAAGATGAATTCATCCATTCCCACAAGGGATACTCGGTGCTTCTCGGTCTGATCATCCATACTTTTTTTGACGGCATCGCAATCGCCTCGGGATTTCTGGTTTCAAACGCTCTCGGCTGGCTCATTTTTTTCGCGATTTTTCTGCACAAGATTCCTGAAGGATTTACCGTGAGTTCGGTGATGCTGGCCAGCGGGCGAAGCCGAGGCACCGCTTGGTTCGCATCGGTAATTCTCGGAGCGGCGACGTTGGCAGGCGTTCTCACCATGGCGATATTTCGACATCATGTGAGCGCAGGGTTACCACTGGCGGCGGGCGTCACGATTTACGTGGCCGCGTCCGATCTAGTACCCGAAGTAAATAAGGAACCATCAATGAAGATGGCGCTGCTCGTCTTTGTAGGCGCAGGAATGTTTTTCTTACTGGAAACTCTGTTTCACTAGGACTGAGAGCGCTTTTGAGCCAGTTGGGTTTCGCCAAAAAAGAGCGCGAGCAAATTGCCCGCGCTCACAAACCGTGACGATTTATGCGTTGGCCAGCACCGGCTCGACGCCATAGATCGAGTGCCACGAAGTTGCGGCTTTGAGCTTGCCGTTGACGTTGTTGATGTTCTTCACGCCCTCGGTCTCCAGCCACTTGCGGAATGCCGCGGCGCCTTGCTTGGCATAGATCGGGATGCCGTCTTTCCACGTCGCTCGCCCGCACAGGACTCCGTTGAACTTCACTCCCGATTCACCGGCAAGTTCAAGCGTCTCGCTGAATTCCGCATTGCTCACTCCGGCGGAAAGATAGATGAACGGCTTGGTCGCCACGCTCGCCGCTTTGTGGAACAGGTCGATGGCTTCTTTCTTCGTATAGGCTTTTTGTCCCGCGAACGCCTTGGTGCCTTCCACAAACTTCATGTTTACCGGCACTTCGACTTTCAGAACATCCACGCCATAACGATCTTTGCTGAACTCGCGCATACTCTCAGTAACGATGTGTGGTTTTTTCTTGGCGTAGTCCAAACCTTTTTCATCCCCACCCTCGTCGTAGCCGACGAATTCCAGGAAGAATGGAATGTCGTTGGCGCGGCATTCATCGCCGATGCGCTCCACCCATGCATGCTTCTTGTCGTTTACTTCCTTAGGATCGAAGGGAGTGTAGTAGAGCAGAATCTTCACGCAGTCGGCGCCCGCTTCTTTCAAACGTCGCGCCGACCAGTGATCGAGCAGATCGCCCAGGCGGCCCGGACCAGTTTTGTCGTAGCCGGTCTTTTCATAGGCCAGCAGCAAACCGGCGTTCTTCGCACGGCTCTTCGACGCCGGCAACCCCCACTCAGGATCGAGCAGGATGGCGCTGGCATACGGCGTCAGCACTTCGGTAACGAGGGTTTTAAACTCCTCCATCATGGCGTCGCTGACTTCTCCGCCCTTTTCTTTGCCCAGCGATTTTTGCAGCGAGCCACGTTGATCCATGGCCGCGGCTGCGATCACGCCATGTTCATTGGAAACTTTTCTGAGACCGGCAAGTTTTCCAGGGGTGAGCTTCATAGAATCCTCCAGGACTGCATCGAAAGAAGATGAATGCTGTGAAACAAACAATTGTAAACCAAGCGGGAGGGAAAGCGGGCAGCAGAGGGTGCACCTGAACCTTTGAATTCCCAGAACAGGTGGAATTCGGTGATGCTCCAAATTTAGCTAATCCACCGAATGCTTAGCGGTGTACCCGTCGCGAGACACGACCTCAATCTTCTGTTCCTTGCCTTTCTGGTCCTTCACCTTGAGTGGGCCGCCGTCGGGCGCGACGACCTGCACTTTTAGCTTGCGGTAGGTGCCGTCAAGCTTGTCGTTGGTCGGGCGATAGGTGAGGGAATATTGGTTGCGAATGTCGTTGCCAATGTCTCGAAAATCCTCGCCATACTCGGCCTCAAATCGCGGAAAGTAGGCCCGGCCTCCGGTTATGGCGGCGAAGGTGCGCATTTCGTTATCGGCCTGCAGGTAATCAATTTCGCTCGCGTGAATGCCCATGCCGCGGTTGTTAGCCCGACCCATGATGCGCGCGATCTGTCCCACGCTGATTGGGAAGATGGTCACATCTTTCGTGTCTTTAACTTTTTTCGTGATCTTGTCCAGCGTTAATTTGCTGAAGCTATCGTAGCCCGTGGTTACCAGGATGACATATTTCTTTCCCTCCACACGATCGAGACGATCAAGCGTGTCATACAAGGCGTCGAACAGGTTGGTCTCGGCAAACCCGGGGATGCGCAACTGACCCAGCGCCCCATAAACTGCCCTCTTGTCCTGGGTGAAATCAACCAGGATGTGAGGCTGCATGTCATAGTAAGCGACAGCGATCCAGTCGTCTTTCTGTAGAGTGTTGGCGAAGGCGTACGAAGCCTCCAACGCATCGATCATAAAAGTAAAGGTGGTTGACGCAAATTCAACGAGTAACACGGCGGTGATGGGTGCCTTCGAGACGTTGAAGCTGCTGATGGCCTGCGGCGCTCCGTCTTCAAACAGGCGGAAATTATCTTTCTTCAACCCGGGAACGAACTCTCCGCTCTTGGTCGTGACCAGCACGTCCACGTTCACCAGGGGGGCATTCACGCGGATGGAATAATCCGGCATGCCTTCGACCTTCTTCGGCGTAGGGGGCGGCGGAGGAGGAGCGTCCTCGGTTTTTTTCTTAGGGATCGCGTAAGGACCAATGTCGCCCCCAGGGCCACCGGCCTCGGGCGTAACGTCCTGCTTGGGCCTGCCGTTGTCATCCGTCTGGGGCGGACCCTGGGACTGAGACTGGTCCTGCGCAGAGGATGGGACAACAAATAGCAGGGATAGCGAGACAGCCATCGCCAGCGTCCACGCGGCGAAATGCTGCGAATTTGAGCGGCGGTTCGTAGCGAAGAAATTGGCCAACATAGGGACCCCGAGGAAGAAAATACACCATTGGGAGCGAAATGCCCCTGTGCTAGTATAGACGCAGGGATTCGCGATTGGGATGTTTTGCCCGGCTCCCGTGTTCCCCTCCTGGCAACGACTTACAATCTGGCGAAGTCTGACTAACAAAGCAGGGCTCAAACAGTCCTGCCGTGCGCAGTTCATGAAAAAATTAGCCTTAACTTTCTTCGTTGCCTGCCTCTCTTTCACCTTCGATTATCGCTGCGCAGAAATCTGATTCCACCCCGAATCCGCCGACCATCCCCGTCAGCCAGATTCACGCCGGCATGCGGGGCGTCGCTTATACGGTTTTCGAAGGCGTGAAGCCGGAGGCAATGGAAGTGGAAGTGCTTGGCGTGCTGCACAACGTAAACGGGCCCAAGGGCGACGTGATCCTGGTGCGGCTGCACGGGCAGAAGGTGGAATATACCGGCGTAGTGGCTGGCATGAGCGGTAGTCCCGTGTATCTCGACGGCAAGCTAGCCGGGGCGCTCGCTTTCCGCATTGGAGAATTTTCCAAAGAGCCGATCGCCGGGGTTACGCCCATCGCCGACATGCTGGAGATCAATGCGCTCGATCATTCCCCTGCGGAAGAGAGCGCAGCAATAAAACCTTCTATAAGCGTAGTTACGGGAAAGACGGCCGCGCCTGGGGAAATTTCCGCCGTGCCAGGTTCTGCGCAGGATTCCGCCGGCTTCGCGAATTATCTCAAGCCGATCGAAACGCCGCTGGTCTTCAACGGATTCTCCGAGCAGGCCATCCAGCTTTTTGCCGGACAGCTTGGGTCGGCTGGAGTCGTGCCGGTCATGGGCACGGGATCGGTCAGTAATGACAAGCAGCCAGAGCCGGTCGAAGCGGGCTCCGCCATCAGCGCCATTCTGGTGCGCGGCGACATGGATATCGAGGCCACCTGCACCGTCACTTACGTCGATCCCCAGAGGCTATTGGCCTGCGGACACCCTTTGCTCCAATTCGGATCCGTCGACCTGCCCATGAATAAGGCCGAGGTTCTGGCTACTCTGGCCTCGCCGCTCAATGCGTTCAAGATTGTCAACACTACTGAGCCGGTAGGAACTTTTGTGCAGGATCGCCATACCGGTATCATGGGCGTCTTCAACCGGCAGCCGGAAATGATTCCGGTCACGTTGAGCATCCACAGCAGCACGGGGGTGAAGCAGTTCCACTATGAAGTGCTGAACAATCCCAAGCTGACGCCGATCGCGCTGATGGTGACGGTGTTCAACGCACTGCACGGGGTGAACGAGTTTGGCGAAGAAATTACTTATCGCCTGACGGGTAGCATCGGCGTAAAGGGATTCCCCGAGGTCACGATGCGCAACATGTTCGCTCCCTCCGAGGGCGCTCAGCCGGCAGCCATGCAAGCTGCGATTTCTTTGGGCGAACGCTTTGGACGCATCTATGACAATCCTTACAGCGCGGCCGCCGTGGCGGGCGTGAAACTGGATTTCGATCTGGTCCGCGAGCGGCGCTGGGCGCGGCTGGAAAGCGCTCGCACTGACGTAACGGAAGCTCGTCCGGGAGAAGACATCATGCTGGAAACAGTGCTGGCTCCTTACCGTGGCGAGCGCATTGTGCAGCAGATTCCTGTGAAGATTCCGACTTCCGCGAGCAAGGGCACCCTGCGCATTCTGGTCAGCGACGGCGATACGCTCGACCACATGGGCCGTTCAAACCCGGCGTTCGGGCGCAAGCTCGATCTCGCATCGACCATCTCGCTGCTGAATAAAGAGCACTCCAACAATCGCGTCTACGTCTCCCTGCTGGAAGCCGACCCGGAAGCCCGCGTCGCCGACAAAGTGATGCCTACGCTACCTATCTCGATCATGAATGTGATGGACGGCATGCGGGGCAATCAGGAAATGATTGTCAGCGGCGAATCGAACGTGGATGAAACGGCCACCGCGCCGCTGGATTATGTCGTCTCCGGAGCGCAGTTGCTGACGGTGACTGTGAAGTAGTCGCGATATCGCGGGGAGCCCCGCATGTCTGATCTCCTACGCTCCCACCGCTTCCTGCCCACCCAGCGGCAAGAAATATTGCGTGCCCTTGATCGGTTCCGTTACTTTGCGCAGTAACTCCTGCAAGTCCTCGTTGCGATCGACGAAATCGATGTCTGACGTGTTGACGATCAACAGATCCGACGATGTGTAATGAAAAAAGAAGTGTTCATAAGCCTTCACCACTTCTTCCAGATATTCGTCGCTGACCGCGCGCTCGCCCGGAGCATTCTTTTTCTTGAGCCGCTTCTTTAATACGTCAGGCGTCGCCTGCAGGTAGATCACGAGATCCGGCGTGGGCAACTGCTCGCGGAAGTGATTGTAGTACCGGTTGTAGGTATCGAGTTCCTGGTCGGTAAGATTCAGGCAGGCAAACAGCTTGTCCTTTTCGATGATGTAGTCTGCAACCACGGTCTTCTGTGAACTCGCCCGCAAATCGAGTGCCTGCAACTGCTCGAACCGGCGCACCAGAAATGCGAACTGCGCCTGAAACGCCGCCCCTCGCTCGCCCTCGTAAAAAGCCCCGAGAAAGGGATTCGACTCAGGCTCGATGACTCGCTGCGCATTCAGCCGCTCCGCCAGAATCCTGGCCAGCGTGCTCTTGCCTACTCGAATAGGACCTTCCACTGCAATGTAACGGGGAAGCTCGAAAAGATTCGCCATGGCCTCGCTATATTTCGGAATTGGCAGGATAGCTCGGATATCGCCGAGTGGCAATTGAGGGAAGAGTTAACAGCAAGAAGAAGGCAGAAGTCAGAACTCCAAATGAAGAAGTAAAAGCTAAGGCGCAAGCGAAGCAAGTTCTTAATTTTGTATTCTAAGTTCAACCTTCCGACTTGCATTTACAATCGCCACATGCTCGCGCTCGCTCTAACCGGCGCTGTCTCCGCCGCCCTTGTGACGGCCGGTTACCAGTCCATGGCGCCGACCGGTCAATGGTATGGAAAAACTTTCACGGGAGTCGCTCGACCCTCGCGCCAGCTCGCTCTGACCTACGACGATGGTCCCAACGATCCGCACACTCTACGTTTGATCGATGTCCTCGCCAGACACAGCGTCCACGCAACTTTTTTTCTGATCGGCCGCTACGTGCAGCAGCATCCCGATCTCGTTCGCGAAATTTCCCGAGCCGGTCACACCGTCGGCAACCACACGTTCACGCATCCACTGCTGACCTTCAAGAGCGAACCTGAGATCAAACGAGAGCTTTCGAAATGCCACGCAGCTCTGCAAGATGCCATTGGCGAGCCTTCCAATCTCTTCCGTCCTCCCTTTGGCGGACGCCGCCCCGCTGTCCTCCGCGTGGCCCGCACTCTGGGATTGGAACCGATTATGTGGAACGTGACCGGCTACGACTGGAACGCTCCGCCTGCGGCAGCGATCGAGCGTAAGGTCGGAGATCGGATCCGCGGCGGCGACGTCATCCTGCTCCACGACGGAGGCCACAAGCAAATGAGCGCCGACCGTTCCCAAACCGTGATCGCCACCGATCGCCTGATTGCGCGCTACAAGTTGGAAGGATACGAATTCGTAACGATACCGCAGATGATGGCAACTACGAAGACCTTGTCATCCTGAGCGGAGCGAGGCCTGCCCTGAGCGAAGCCGAAGGGACCCCATGCCCGCCGGTGACAAGAACAAACCCTCGAAGAGATTTCACTTACCGCTCGGCGTCTTACCCCTTCACTGCCGCAAACCCCTGCCTCGCCGCTGCAATCGTCTGCTGCACATCTTCCACTGTATGCGTCGCGCCCAGAAATGCCGCCTCGTATTGCGACGGCGGTAAATACACTCCGCTATCGAGCATGCTTCGGAAAAATTTCGCAAATGCTTCCGTATTCGACTTCGACGCCGAATCCCAATCCGTCACTGGCCCCGCAGTAAAGAACCACGTAAACATTGATCCGACGCGGTTGTAGCAGAGCGCCACGCCCGCATCTTTGGCCGCTGCAGCCACACCCTCCACTAACTCTCCACTCAGCTTGTCGATCTGCGAATAAATCTCCTGCTTGTGATCGCGCAAATGTTTCAACATCGCGCATCCCGCCGCCATGGCCAGAGGATTTCCCGAGAGCGTTCCCGCCTGATACATCGGTCCGAGCGGAGCCACCAGATTCATAATCTCGCTCGGCCCCCCGTAGGCGCCGACCGGCAACCCTCCGCCAATAATCTTGCCCATGGTCGTAAGATCAGGACGAATGTTGTAGAGCTCCTGCGCTCCACCGAACGCCACTCGGAAGCCGGTCATCACTTCATCGAAAATCAGCACAGACTTTTCTCGTTCCGCAATCAGGCGCAGCGCCACCAGATAATCGTCCGCCGCCGGAACGCATCCCATGTTCCCCACTACCGGCTCCACGATCACGCACGCAATCTGGTGTTTGAATTTTTGAAATGCGTACTCCACCGCTTTGATGTCATTAAACGGCAACGCCAGCGTGAATTGGATGAACTCATCGGGTACGCCCGCCGATCCGGGAATTCCCAGAGTGGCCACGCCCGAGCCCGCCTTCACCAGGAGCGCATCCGAATGCCCGTGGTAGCAGCCTTCAAATTTCATGATGTATTTGCGCTTGGTATAAGCCCGCGCCAAGCGAATGGCTGACATCGTGGCCTCGGTTCCTGAACTCACGAAGCGCACCTTCTGCACGTGTGGAAACGCCGAAATCACCAACTCCGCGAGATCCGCCTCCGACGGAGTCGAGGCTCCAAAGCTGGTCCCGTTACAGGCAGCGCTCACGATCGCATCCAGCACATCAGGCGCGGCGTGGCCAAGAATCAGCGGTCCCCAGGATCCGACGTAGTCGATGAATTCGTTTTCGTCGGCGTCCCAGATGTGTGAACCTTTTCCGCGAACGATGAATGGCGGATCTCCTCCCACCGATCCAAACGCCCGCACCGGCGAGTTCACTCCGCCCGGAATCATGCCTTCGGCACGCTGCTGCAAACGACGCGACTGCTCAACCTTTCGAGAAGTTGTGGACGGCATCAAGGCTCCCACACGCAAAAGATGCAACACGGAACAACGGAGCAATACGCAACCGATTACTATACCAGCGTGATGCAGAATGACTCAGATCGAATTAACCAGATATTCATCCGACAGCCATCATTTTGCAACATCGCTCCAGTAACCTTGAGCTCATCAAGTTGCCCTTCTAACCGGGAGGGTTTAAGGACGGCTTCGGGGGCTCCGGGCTGTCCTTCTTTCTTTTTTCTTCTGCGGACTCTTTTCGATCCCGATCATTTCAAGTAGGCCCGGACCAGCCCGATCAGGTCTTCACCCAACTCTTCCGGCGATTCCATCTCGTGATCGGGGTTCATCATGTGCAGCCGGATGTGATCTTCCAGAATTTCGGCCATCAGCCCGTTCACGCCTCCGCGAATCGCCGCCAGCAGCATGAGTATGTCGGCGCATTCATCTCCCGCCGTGAGTGCTCGCTCCACCGCCGCGAACTGTCCGCGAATCCGTTTGATGCGAAACAGGAGTTTCTGTTTTTCTTTTGAAATCACCGGAATTTTATCCTGCATTTTTGCCTCTTCTCCGCGCTTTTTCGTTTGCTTGTACCCTAGGGGGGTATGATATAAGAAGGTTGGTGAGAAATCCAGCATGGCGATCATGGCAATTTCCGCAGATCTTTACGAACTCTTTACCGCCCGGGAGCACCGCATGACATCAAACCGGGTGTTTGCGATCTACAGAAAGGAGGGCAAAACCAATGGCTTGCATGACTCTCTTCGCTTCATCCGTGGCGATGGCGACGACGCAGCTCCCGCGCGTAATCCGCTACGAGCTTTCCGTTCCCTTGGAGTTGGAACCGAAACTCGAACAGCAACCTCTGGGCATGAACTGGGTCGTGGTCACCGACAAAACTGGCAGCCGGTGGCTCCGCATGCAGTGGGCGGCTTGCGAAATCTAGACATCAAGCTTGCCTGTAACATTCCTTTAACCATGCCTACGTAGCCTCAGTGGATTGGCCGAACCGTCCCGTTTTAGCATCGGGGTGGTTCGCCACTCCCAGAGCTGCGTCCGTTTTGATCGAATTAACTATAGTTAACCAATTGTTTATGGTCGCGTTAGGCTCTCGATGAGGAATGTGGGAACCTTAGTGGTGACATCCTGGTATCGGCTGGATCAAACTTGCCGCCGGTATGACGTACTCTGAATTCTCTGGGCGCTCGAACCCGAAATCATGGAAGCAAGATTCATTTCCGCCGATGCACGGCCTCCAAAGTCGCAGCTAGCAGGCTCGGTCAGCGGCGCCAACCCGCCGGCTTGCTTCATCCTAAGGGCAGCCAGATCCTGCCTGATATTCCTCTCGGTCATTGCCTTCAGCTTCATTTCGCCGGCACTCGCACAACGGTCAGACGACGCGTCCACCGCCACGTCTGACGCTGTTCCCCCGTCCGATCCATCCAACGTTGCCGATCCGCCGCCGGACGAATCCACCGAAACCATGTTCCCGCACTTTAAGGACTCTCGCTTCTGGCTCTCCGGTCAGGCCAACTTTATCTTTCAAACTCATCCGCCATTCCATGCCGATTACAGCGGCCCGAACAGTCTCAGCCGCAACTATGAAAAAGCCACCTCCCGCGTCCTCACTCTTTACACCGGCGTGCGCCTCAATAACTCCACTGAACTGCTCGTCGATATCGAAGAGGCTGGCGGAGAGGCACTCAGTTTGGGACTCGGACTGGCCGGCAACACTGATCTCGACATCGTGCGCAATCCTTTGTTGAGCAAGGCCCCGTACCTGGGCCGCGCCATGATTCACAAGGTATTTGCGCTGAGCAAGGATAAAGTGGAAAGTCAGCGCAGTTATCTCTCGCTCTTCGAAGAGATGCCGCGCCGCCGCTTGGAGATCCGCTTCGGCAAATTCAGCATGCCGGATTTCTTCGACATAAACTCTGTCGGTTCCGACACTCACTTCCAATTCATCAATTGGACCACCGACAACAACGGCGCCTGGGACTATGCCGCCGACACACGCGGTTACACAGTCGGCGTCACCGCCGACTACGAAGACCGCAACTGGGGCTTCCGCTTCGGCGAAGGATTAATGCCTACGGTGGCCAATGGAATCAACCTGGTGTATCGGCCCTGGCAGATCCATGCAGAAAATTTCGAATATGAATTGCGGCACGGCGTGATTCCCAGGAAAGCGGGCGTCGTCCGCATGTTGGCATACACAAACTACGCCAACATGGGCATCTACCGCGACGCCGTTGCTGAGTTCAAAGATCATTCGGCGCCGACTCCGGAAGCGGTTCCCGAAATCACCAACCATCCCTGGCACATCACACGCAAATATGGCTTCGGCATCAACCTCGAGCAAAACCTCACGCGCAACCTGACTGCCTTCGCTCGCTTTGGCTGGAATAATGGCAAGACCGAATCCTTCGCCTACACCGAAGTCGATCAAACTTTCGTTGAAGGAGTAGGGGCGAATGGCGCCTGGTGGCATCGCGAACAGGATCGCGCCGGCATTGCATTCATCTCGAATGCAATCAAGAAGGATCACCAGACTTACCTAGCCGATGGTGGCTTGGGCTTCCTGCTCGGCGACGGTGCACTCAACTACGGCCGCGAGAATATCGTGGAAACCTACTACACAGCCCACCTCTGGCGCGGCATCTATGTCGCACCCGGCCTGCAACACATCAATAACCCAGGCTATAACCGCGATCGAGGGCCTGTCCTCGTCCCCTCGTTCCGTCTACATGTCGAGTTCTAGCGCCTATGTGGGAACAGTCGCCCTCGGCTGTCCGTTGAGCGAAGCTCGAGAATTCACCTCGGGCCGCCGTCATAGGGACCACGTCACTGCCTACTTCTCCACCTTCACGCCCTTCCAAAAGGCCACGTGGTCCTTGATCTGCTTCACCGCGTCCTTCGGCTCCGGATAATACCAAGCCGCTCCCGCATTGCGTTTGCCATTCACTTCCAGGTCGTAATAACTCGCCGTCCCCTTCCACGGACAAACGCTATGCGCATCGCTCGGCTTGAAATATTCCTTGCGAATCGCGTCCGGCGGAAAATACTGATTTCCCTCCACCTCGACCGTCGCACCGCTTTCGGCCAGTACTGTGCCTTCCCACATTGCTTTTGCCATAATGCCCATATAGATTCCTAACAGCCGCCACCGCTTCACAACGTTATTGAGGAACAAATGCCAGAGGCAACAACAAGAACTCATTTCAATGGACACTCGATGGTCGGAACGCTCGAGCGTGTTCTGGTCTGTTCCCCGCGCACCGCAGGCTGGAACCAGCCCGAGATTGCGGATCGTTGGCAGGAATTAGGATTCCACCACGCCCCCAATTTCGCCACCGCCCAATCCCAGCACGAAGCTCTCTGCCACGAACTGAAATCAGCAGGAGCGGAGGTCGTGGAAATGCCTCCCGCTCCCGATCTATCGCTCGATGCCGTCTATGCCCACGACGCCTCACTCCCAACCGATCACGGTTTGATCGTGATGCGTCCGGGCAAGCCA
Source organism: uncultured Acidobacteriaceae bacterium (assembly GCA_963750245.1). GTDB lineage: Bacteria > Acidobacteriota > Terriglobia > Terriglobales > Acidobacteriaceae > Sulfotelmatobacter. Next base: position 1,059,907 of record CAVVQB010000007.1, on the reverse strand, counting down.
AACCGCGTTGCCGAAGGCTCGCACCACGCTTCGTTCTGCGCGTCTCTGGAAATCCCCACGCTCGGCGCCGTCACCGCTCCCGCCACCTCCGAAGCCGGCGACATCGTATGGCTGGACTCCAAAACTCTCCTTATGGGCCACGGCTACCGCACCAAGGCCGCCGGTATTCGGCAGATACGAGCAATGCTCGCAACCCATGGCGTCGAGGTTCTCTCAGCGCCGCTCCCCTACGGCCCCGGCCCCTCCGCCTGTCTGCACCTTATGTCCTTGATCAGCCTGCTCGACGAACATACGGCATTGGTCGATCTCCCGTGGCTAGCGGTTGAAACCGTCGAGTTGCTCAAGTCTCACGGCTTTAAATTCATTGAAATCGATGCTTCCGAGCGTGACACGCTCGCTTGCAACGTCCTTGCGCTAGGAAATAATCGTCTGCTCGCGATCGAAGAAAACCACAGGACCAACGCCCGCCTTCGCCAAGCCGGCTTCGGGGTCCGCACGTTCCCCGGCAGCGAAATTTGCATTAACGGCAGCGGCGGCCCCACCTGCCTCACCCGCCCGCTGTTGCGTGGATGATCTGGATGAACCATGGAAGGACAACCCCTCGGCAGTCACGGCACAGCGAAGCTCACCGGTTCTATTTTGTGCTCAACCGCAGTTATCAACTCTCCTGCTAAAATAACTCTGCATGCTTCTTCCCTTCGTCCGCGAACTCTTCGTGGACGTAGAAAAGCTTCCCGCCTTCGCGCGTGTAGCCTCCCACCTCAAGGAGGGCACGGGGCGTGTTCGTGTCTCAGGCCTGACACCGACCGCAAAAGCCTTGCTGCTCGTGCTGTTTCAGCGCGCCGCCGGACGACCGATCATCTTCGTCGTCAACGATAACCGCGCCGTCGAGGACTTTCTTCCCGTCCTCCGCGGCTTCTGCGAACTCACTGCCGCTTGCGATCCGGAGTCGATCATCTCTCTTCCCGCCCGCGACGTGCTCCCCTTCCAGAATCTTTCCCCACATCCCGAACTCCAGGAAGAACGCGCCACCGCTTTGTGGAAGATCGCGACCGGCGCCGCATCCATCGTCATCTCCCCGGTCGCGGCCACCGCCATCCGCCTGCGCTCCAGCGATTACTACGCCGATCTCGCCCGGACCATTCGCCGCGGCGAGACCTTCGATCTCGATTCCCTGCTCGCGCACCTCAACACCGTCGGCTACATCTCCACCGACGTGGTCGAGATGCCTGGCCAGTATGCCCTGCGCGGCGGCATTCTCGATGTGTATTCCCCCGAAGCCGACCGCCCCTTGCGCATCGAGTTCTTCGGCGATGAAGCCGATTCCATTCGCAAATTCGATCCTGCTTCCCAGCGTTCTTCAAATCCCGTCGACGAAGCCGTGCTGCTTCCGCTCACCGAGACTCCCATCAACGAACATCTTCTCGGCGCCATCCATACGCGCCTTAGCGGCAAGCGCATCGCCGGCAACGAAGAAATCGTAGAAGCTGCCGTTCGCGCCGGTGGCCTCAATGTTTTTCCCGGATGGGAGTTCTACACTCCAGTCGCCGGAGCTGATCGAACCATTTTCGATCTCATCCCGCAAGCCGCCGTTCTCCTTGACGAAACCGATCAACTCACTCAGGAGTTCGATCGCTTCTGGACCCGCGTTGGCGAGGTCCACGAACGCAGTGGCGTCGGCAATCTTGTGCGCCCTGAAGATCTCTACCTCCCGCCGGAAGATTGGTGGCCGAAGACATCCGCGCTTCCCGGTGCAAACCTCGAGCACCTCGGCATCACCCGCGGCCTCGATGACGCTTCTGAAATTTCCTTTCTCACACAGCCCTCGCCGCGCTTCCACGGCGCGGTTCCAGCCATGCTGGAGGAAGTGCAGAAGCTCAACGCCGAAGGCAAACGCGTTCTCTTCGCCGTACCCAACACTGGCGAGGTTGAGCGCTTAGCCGATGTCTTCACCGAATACAACGTCTCGTTTCGCCTGGGAAGCCGCACCCGTGGCGGCGAGAGCTACGCGGATGAGACTAGCTACTTCGCTGGCGAAGTGATCACCACTACCCTGGCTACCGCCTATGTTCCCGATGGCGTCGTGCTGCCTGACGCGAATCTCGCCATCTTCGGCTCGCGTGATCTCTTCGATGAATCCGACGCAGTTGCCTCGCGACCGCAGCGAGCAAAATCCAAGGTGTCCGCTTTCCTCTCCGACTTTCGCGATCTGCAAGTTGGAGACTACGTCGTTCACGTCGAACATGGCATCGGCCAGTATCAAGGTCTTATAGAAATCAACCACGGCGACGGGCCCGCGGAATTCATGCTGCTCGAATTCGCGGAGGCCGCCCGCCTCTACGTCCCGCTCACCCGCCTCGACCTCGTCCAGAAATATCGTTCCTCCGAAGGGGCCAAACCCGTTCTGAGTCATCTCGGCACGCAGTCCTGGTCGAAGACCAAAGCCCGCGTGCGCAAGGCCATGAAAGACATGGCCGACGAACTTCTCAAACTTTACGCCGAGCGCAAAACCGCCGTCGGACATGCCTTCCCGCCGGGCAACGAATGGTTTCGCGAGTTCGAAGATGCCTTCGAATTCAATGAAACTGAAGATCAAGCGCAGGCCATCAAGGATGTCCTCCGCGACATGGAATCCTCCCAGCCCATGGATCGCCTGCTGTGCGGCGACGTCGGCTACGGCAAAACCGAAGTCGCCATGCGCGCCGCGTTCAAGGCCATTGCCGACAATAAGCAAGTCGCCGTGCTCGCGCCTACCACAGTTCTGGCCTTCCAGCACTTCGAAACTTTTAAACAGCGCTTCGCCCCGTTCCCAATCACTATTGAGATGATCAGCCGCTTCCGCTCGCCCAAGCAGCAAAAAGAGATCCTGCAGAAAACCGAAGCTGGCAAGATAGACATCCTCATCGGTACGCACCGCATTCTTTCCAAGGACATCAAATTTTCCGATCTCGGCCTGCTCATCGTCGATGAAGAACAACGCTTCGGCGTCCGCCACAAAGAGCGAATCAAGCAGATGCGCAAGCAAGTTGATGTGCTTACCATGTCGGCAACGCCCATCCCGCGCACGCTCCACATGTCGCTCGTCGGCCTGCGCGACATGAGTGTGATCGAGACTCCGCCCAAAGATCGCATGGCGATCCAGACTGTTGTCGCCAGTTGGGATGAAAAATTAATTCAATCCGCCATCGAGCAGGAACTCGAACGCGGCGGCCAGGTTTATTTCGTTCACAACCGAGTCGACACGATCTGGGAAATTGCGGCAAAGATTCAGGCTTTAGTTCCAAAGTCGCGCATCATCGTTGGCCACGGACAAATGTCGGAAGGCGAGCTCGAAAAAGTGATGCTGAAGTTCATGCACCACGAAGCCGACATCCTGGTCTCAACCACCATCATCGAAAACGGACTCGATATCCCGCTCTGCAACACGATTTTGATCAATCGTGCCGACCGCCTTGGCCTCTCCGAGCTTTATCAGCTCCGCGGCCGCGTCGGCCGCTCCAACCGCCGCGCCTATGCTTACCTGATGCTTCCGCCGGAAGTCGAGCTAACGCCCATTGCGCGCCGCCGCCTGGCAGCTCTCAAGGAATTTTCCGATCTCGGCGCCGGATTCAAAATCGCCGCCCTCGATCTCGAGCTCCGTGGCGCCGGCAACATGCTCGGAGGCGAGCAGAGCGGACACATCGAAGCCGTCGGCTTCGAGCTCTACACCCAAATGCTCGAGCGCGCCGTCCGCGAAATGAAAGGTGAAGCCGCCCCCGAAGAGGCGGAAACCCAGCTGAATCTCGGGCTCAACATCCGCATCCCCGCCGACTACGTCCCGGAAGAAAACCAGCGCCTGCAGATGTATAAACGCGTAGCCCGCGTCGAGACGGAATCACAGCTGACGGATGTCACTTCCGAGATGCAAGACCGCTACGGTCCGCCCCCGCCCGCCGTACGCAACCTGCTCGACTATGCTTCGCTGAAGCTTTTGTGTATGCGAGTCGGCGTCAACGCCATCGAGCGCAAGCGCGACTCCGTCACGCTAAAATTCCAGCAGAACGCCGCTGTCGATCCCGAGCAACTGGCCCGCTTCGTCTCCGCCCAGCGTGGCGCACAATTCACCCCTGACGGAATGTTGAAGTTTGCTTTGAAGGCCACCGGTGCGGAAGAAGTGCTGCGCGTCGCTTCGGACCGTACTGGAGCAACTGGCAAGCTCGGAAACGGCATCAGAGGTTCGATCTGCGAGTGGTCAGGTCTGAGCTTTGAAAGTGCGCGGCTTCATCCGCGTCGTCATGCATCGCAGGCCGCTGAGGTCGCCATCCCAAACCCCACCATTTACAATTGTCTAGCAACCGAAATTGCACCGCGAACGACTAACGACGTTCGGCCGACGACGAACGGTTTACTACCACCTTTATGAAGATGAAAGTCCGCAAAGCCGTATTCCCCGCCGCCGGCCTCGGCACTCGCTTCCTGCCCGCAACCAAAGCCCAGCCCAAAGAAATGCTCCCCCTGGTCGATAAACCGATCATTCAATACGGTGTGGAAGAAGCCATGGCTTCCGGTTGCGACCAGATTCTCATCATCACCGGCCGCGGAAAGCAGGCCATCGAAGACCACTTCGACGTCAGTTACGAACTCGAAACCATGCTGGAGCAGCGCAACAAGACCGACCTGCTCAAAATCGTGCGCTCCATCTCCGACATGATTCACGTTGCGTATGTGCGCCAGAAAGAAGCTCTCGGCCTCGGCCACGCCGTGCTCATGGCCCGTGAACTCGTCGGCCACGAGCCTTTTGCCGTCCTTCTCGCCGACGATGTCATCGACGCCAAAGTTCCCTGCCTCAAGCAAATGGTCGAGGTTTTTGATCAGACCCAGTGTTCCGTGCTTGCTACTCAGATCATCGAAGGCAATATGATCTCCTCCTACGGCGTGCTCGACGTCAAGCCTGTCAAAGACAGCCGTTTCGGCGACCGCCTGTTCGAAATCAAGAATATGGTGGAGAAGCCCAAGCCTGAAGATGCCCCCTCAAATCTCGCCATCATTGGCCGTTACATTCTGACTCCGGCCATCTTCGATTGCCTCGCTAACACCCCCACGGGCGCGGGCGGAGAACTCCAACTCACCGACGGCATGCGCCTCTTGCTGCAAAAAGAAAAAATGTACGCCTACGTTTACGAAGGCCGCCGCCACGACGCGGGTGACAAACTCGGCTTCCTGAAAGCCACCGTAGAATTCGCCCTCAAGCGGGAAGACTTGGGCGAGCCCTTCCGCGAGTACCTAAAGGGATTGAAACTATAGTCTGCCGATGCAGGACAGCCGCGCTACGTTAAGTTCAGGTCAGGCTTCGGACTATCCCCTAGCGAGCGAGGTGACGCTCTAACGCCACGGGTTACCTTTGCGCAGCAAAACTTTGGTTTGTTGAGACTTTCTCCCACCCTCGCTATTCTGTTAGCAACCGATATTCCTTAAACCTCCTCCTATCTTGAAGATAACGAGGTTGCTCGACTGATGGGCAGGCGCATCCAGCCCCGCATGCAAGTTGCAGTCCCGGTACGCATTTTCGGCACGGACAATCGTGGTCAGGTCTTTTCTGAGAAAGCCCTTACCGTCAGCGTCAGCCGCAACGGGGCCGAGCTCGCCGAGGTTCGCCCCGAGCTTGCCCTCAACGAGATTGTTGGTCTCACTTATGGCAAGAATCGAGTTCACTTCCGCGTGAAGTGGGTCGGCCGGCCCGGCACTCCGAAGGCCGGCCACGTCGGTTTGCTGAACATCGCCCCGGAAAAAGCGCTCTGGGATTTCCCTCTGCCCTCGGACACCGTCGATGACTACCAACTAGCAAGTACAGAACTCCGCACCACTCCCCGCTTCCGTTGCCAAAATTCGATCGAGGTTCACGTCAACGGGGGAGCTTCTTTTTGGGGTACGGTAGCTGACCTTAGCTTGAGTGGCTGTTACGTCGAAATGCCAATTCCTCTTGAGCCCGGAACCAAGCTAAAGGTTGGCATCTGGTTCGGACAAACCAAAGCCTGGGCCCAGGCTCAGGTTGCTCACCGAACACCCGGCCTGGGAATCGGATTGAAGTTTCTGGAGATTTCTGAGGCAGACCGCGATCAGATTCGGCGCTTCCTCGCAAGCCTCTCACCTTTCGCGAAAAAAGCCATGCGGCCGGTTGCACGCAAATAAGAAGCTAGCCGCCCAACGAGCTCTTCAGCTTCTTCGACTTCTCTTCCACCCCGCGCGCCAGCTTTTCCTTGTGAGTTTCCAGCTTCTTCGCGACGGAAGCGTCGGCCAGACCAATCATCTGCGCCGCCAGAATCCCCGCATTCGTCGCGCCCGGCCTACCAATCGCAACCGTTGCCACCGGAATCCCCGCCGGCATCTGCACCGTCGCGAGTAAAGAATCCATCCCCTGCAGCGAAGTCGAAGGAATCGGCACGCCGATCACCGGCAACGTCGTATGCGCCGCAATCACGCCCGCCAGATGCGCCGCCCCGCCAGCTCCCGCAATAATCACCTGAATCCCGCGCCCCGCCGCCTTTCGCGCGAAGTCCGCTGTACGCTCGGCGAGACCGGTGCGCCGAAGTCACGTCGATCTCATACCCGATCCCAAACTCCTCCAGCGCCTTCCCCGCCTCGCGCATAATCTCCAGATCCGAATCGCTCCCCATCACAATCGACACCAGTGCGCTCGACACGAATTACACCTCCAGATTGTTATTACGAGAATTTTTTGCGAATCCAGGCTGCGAACATTCCTAGGCATCCGTACAACCCCACATTGCTTAGGATCGCGAAACCGAAATTCGCAATTACGGCCGAAGTGGAAGGGTGACCATCCAGATCCATCAGGATCAGGGCTGTCGGCCATAGGAACACGGCCTCGGAAATCATCTCAGTGCGCGTCGCCAAATACTTGCCAGTGAAAACAATGGACACAAGGAAACCAGCCAGAGCAAAATAAGCAACCGTCTTTCTCTTCGCGTTTAATTCATAGCGGTGCATCAGCCACCGAGGGAAATAGACAAAAACGATCGCGAAGCCGCTTGCCAGCAATAAGAACAAGGGCACGGTGATAAGGATTATCGCTATCAGCATCGCCACGCTATTTCTTCAACGCCCTCCCCGCAATATCCCTTCGCCAATGCGCCCCCTCAAACCGAATCCTCCCACAAGCCTCATACGCGCGTTCAACCGCCATCTTCAACTCCGCCGCACGCGCCGACACCCCTAGCACTCGTCCGCCAGAAGTATAAAACTCTCCATCACGCGTTGAAGTGCCCGCGTGAAACACCTTAGCCCCATCTAACGCTTCAACTTCCTCGAGTCCGGTAATCTTCTTCCCCATCTCAAACGTCCCCGGATATCCTTCCGAGGCCATCACCACGCACACAGACGCATCGTTCGACCACTTGAAATCTCCCTCGCTCACACGCCCCGCAATCGACGCCTCCAGCGCATCCACCAGATCGCTTTCCAGCCGCATCAGAATCGGCTGCGTCTCCGGGTCTCCAAACCGGCAATTGAACTCCAGCACCATCGGCCCGCGAGCGGTCATCATCAGCCCACAATAAAGGACGCCCTTATATTCCGCGCCCTCCGCCTTCATACCCGCCACTACTGGCTTTGCAATGTGATTCACCAGCCAGTCCCGCATAGTTTCATCGATAATCTCAGGCGTCGAATACGCTCCCATTCCGCCTGTATTCGGCCCCGTATCGCCATCGCCCACGCGCTTGTGATCCTGCGCCGCCACCAGCGGTGCTACCCGTTCCCCATCGCTCAGAACTAGAAAAGAAAGTTCGTCGCCCTTCAGGCATTCTTCCAGCACCACTCGCGCTCCCGCGTCGCCCACCATCTTGCCGCTCAACATTTCCGCCGCGACTCCGGCCGCTTCTTCTTTGCTCGCCGCGATCACCACTCCTTTGCCCGCCGCTAATCCGTCCGCCTTCACCACCACCGGCAGATGAAAATGGGGTAACGCCTCGCGCACGTCCTCCACCGAATCGCAAATCGCGTAGGCCGCCGTCGGTATCCGATGCCGCTGCAAAAATTCCTTCGCGAAACTCTTACTCGATTCCAGCTGCGCCGCTGCCTTCGTCGGCCCGAACACCGGCCAGCCGCGTCGTATGAATTCGTCCACCACTCCCAACATCAGCGGGAGCTCCGGACCCACCACCGTCAAGTCCGGCTGCAGCTGCTGCCCTAAGGCCACCATTGAATCGATACTCTTCAAATCGACCGGCAAGCACTCCGCCTCGTCCGCGATCCCGCCATTCCCCGGCGCACAATACAGCTTCGAAACCCGCGCCGACTGACGCAACTTCCACACCAGCGCATGCTCTCGCCCGCCACTACCTAGAACCAGAAGTTTCATAATCGAGAAAATCAAGGTTAGGTTAGACCGGCAACCCTGTCAAACACGCGCAGTAAACTCAGAAGTCAGGATTTTGAGTGCAGAAGTAACACATACCATTCGCCGCTAGACATCTAGGTTCTGCGCTTCACTTCTTACTCCTGCCTTCTGACATCTGACTTACTTCTGCAGTTAACTGCGCTTAACGCCATCGTATAATCATATCCAATGATCACCGTCTCCAAGGAAGACTATCTCAAAGCCATCCTCGAAGCCGAAAGCGAAGGAGAATCCGTGATCTCCGCTCGTCTCGCGGATTGGCTGAAGGTTTCACCTCCCGCCGTCACCATGGCCGTGCGCCGCCTTAAGAAAGATGCCCTCGTCCGCGTCCAAAGTGACGGCCACGTGCGCCTCACTGCCGCTGGCCGCAAGATCGCGCGCCGTCTCACTCTCCGTCACCATCTCATTGAGCGCATGCTGGCAGAACTCTTCGGCATGGAGTGGTGGAAGGTTCACGACGAGGCCGAACGCCTCGAGCACGCCGTCTCCCCCGACTTCGAAGCCAAACTCCTCGCCAAACTCGGCAAGGGAGGCCTTTGCCCCCATGGCAATATGAGTGAGATGGAGAGCCCCGACAGCCGCCGCCATCGTGGACTGGTCCTGCTCGCCGATGCCCAACCTGGAACCTCCTACACCGTCAGCGGAATCTATGAGCGCGACCGCCGTCTGCTCGAGTTCTTGGAAGCCCGCGGCATCCGCCCCGCAGCCAAGCTGCGCATCCTCGAACGCAACTACGATCAAACCCTCACCCTCTCTACCACCTCCGGCAACGTTTCCCTCGGTCGCGCCGCCGCCGAACGCGTATGGCTCTCCCCTGTCGATGCCCGCAGCGCCAAATAATCCGTGCAGGTTTAGACCTTCGAGCGGATCTACTTAACTATAGTTTATTTCGTCGTGTATACTTGCGCTAATCTCTGCTGGGGTTCCCTGCCGAACCAAATCTACGGAGATTGCCTGCACGCTGCAAGCGTTCCAACCGATGAAGCCGCTCGCAACCCAAAACGAAGACGAAGTCGTAGTAATTACTCACGAGGATATCGACCGCGCCCACGATCGCGTCCGCGTCTCTGCTGCTCGCGCTCAGGGCGGCTTCCGTTCCAGAGCCCGTCTCCTATGGTTGCTGGTCGGCCCCGGTGTCCTCGTCATGCTCGGAGAGAATGACGGCCCCAGCATGCTCTCCTACGCCGCCACCGGCGCCAAGTTCGGTATCGGATTCTTCATCCCCTTCGTCGCCCTCACCTTCTGCATGGCCATCGTCGTCCAGGAAATGACTGTGCGCCTCGGCGCCGCGACCCATCGCGGCCACGCCGAACTCATCTTCGATCGCTTCGGCCCTTTCTGGGGATGGTTCTCGATGATCGACCTCGGCATCGGCAACTTTCTCACACTCATCACCGAATTCATCGCCATCCGCGCTGGCCTCGGTTTCTTCGGAGTCCGCCCCTGGATGGCCATCCTCATTGCCCTCGTCATCCTCTACGCTGCCCTGATGAGTCACCGCTATTGGACCTGGGAGCGCATCACTCTCGCCGCCGCCGCATTCAACCTGGTCTTCATTCCCGTCGCGCTCATGACGCACCCCAGCTGGCCCGCGGTCGGCCACGCCTTCCTCACCTGGCAGCCGCTGCCCGGTTTCAACAAAGACACTCTCCTCATCGTCCTTGCCGATATCGGCGCCACCGTGACCCCTTGGATGCTTTTCTTCCAGCAGAGCGCAACGGTTGACAAGGGCATGACCACAAAAGACATCCGCTTCGGTCGCGCCGATACTGTGATCGGCGCCGCTCTTGCCACTGCCGCTGCCATCGCCACCATTCTCGCGACGGCCCCGTTATTCGCCCATCAGATGACTGCTGACAATTTCGAAGCCGCCCAGTTTGCCCAAGCTCTCCAGCCTCTGATCGGTCGCTTCGGTCCGTCCCTCTTCGCTCTCGGCATGGTCGAAGCCGGCATCGTCGCCGCCATCACCATCTCTACTTCTTCTGCTTACGCCTTCGGCGAGGTCACCCACAAGCCGCACAGCCTCAACCTTCCCATGGGAGAAGGAAAATCCTTTTATGCCGTACTGACGCTTTGTGCCATGGCTGCCGCCGCAATCGTTCTGATCCCTGGCCTGCCGCTTGTCTATGTAGTGCTGGTCGTAAATGTCGTCGCAGTTCTGGCCATGCCGCCGGCGTTGGTGTTCCTCTTCATGCTGGTCAATGACAAAGAAATCATGGGCGAGCTTAGTCAGCCCGCTCTGGGCAAACATCCTGTCCAGTGGCGTCGTATTCCTCCTGACGGCTGCCGGCATCCTCTTCGGCATCAGCATCATCGCTCCCAACATCTTCGCCGCTCTGGGAGGGAAGTAGGGCGCACCCAGCTCCTGCCTGCAAGAGCAAAGTCAAGGAGCAGGGGATGGGAGCTTCCGCTCCAACGGACTCCAGTCGGCCTGCGAGCCTTCCTCACTTTTCTCCAAATATTTCGCTTGACGTTACCTGATGGTCACGTTATTATCGAGTCACGTAATGATTGCTTTAGTGAGGAGACAACCAAAATGAAAGTGGAAGACCTGACGCTCGAGGTTGAACAGCATATCGACATGAAAGCCACGCCGGAAAAGGCATTTGCGGCAGTTTTGTATCGCCTTGGAAAGGGCAACACCAGGCCGGACGGGCAATCGCTCGAATTGGAATTGGAACCCAAGGCCGGCGGGCGGTGGTATCGCGATCGGGGAAACGGGGTCGGACATCTGTGGGGGTTCGTGCAGGTGATTAAGCCTTCCAGCCTGCTGGAAGTCAGTGGGCCGATGTTCATGTCGTATCCGGCGATCAATCACGTGGAGGTCAAGATCGAACCGACTTCGGGAGGTTGCCGCGTGGCGCTTCGGCATCGCGCGATCGGGATGATCGACCCTGAGCACCGAAAGAATGTGGGCACGGGCTGGAATCACATGTTGAGCAACGTAAAGAAGGACTGCGACCAGCGGTGACCGAGATCGCTGGCCGGCCTGTGGCCGAACTCGACGGGGTCTGGAAGGCGCTTTCCGACCCGACGCGGCGCGCGATTCTGGATCTTTTGCGGGCTCGTCCCCGAACCACAACCGAGATTGTGGATTCGTTTCCGCACCTGACGCGCTTCGGAGTGATGAAGCATCATCGAGGTGCTGCGCCAAGCCCAGTTGGTGCACACGCGCGAGGATGGAAGGCAGCGGGTGAATTCGCTGAACGTAGTGCCCATCCGGCAGATTTACGAGCGCTGGGTTGGTCCCTTTCAGGAGCTTTGGACGAACGAACTGCTTCGCGTCAAGGAGATCGCCGAAAAGGATACCGCAGCCGCAAGGCAAGAAGCTTTACGCAAACGAAGGAAGAGTTACGTTGCGAGGTAACGGTTTTGGGGGCGCGAACAGCAACACAAAAACATAAATAACACAAGAGGAGAATGCGTATGACCACACTAGCCACCAGCACGGGGGTTCGGGAACACGAGGTTGTGTCTCCCAAGGAATGGATCGCAAGTCGCAAAGACTTGCTCCGCAAAGAAAAAGAGTTCACAAAGTTGCGGGACAATTGAGCCAGGCGCGGCGCGAACTGCCCTGGGAAAAAGCTGAAAAAGAATATGTGTTTGATTCGTCCGCAGGGAAAAGTCACGCTGGCTGACCTTTTCGGCGGCCGAAGCCAACTGATTATCTATCACTTTATGTTCGGTCCGGGATGGGAGCAGGGGTGTCCGAGTTGCTCGTATCTGGCCGATCATTTTGGAGGGAGTCTGGTTCACCTGGCCAATCGCGACGTCACCCTGGCGGTGGTTTCGCGAGCGCCTATGGACCAGATCGAGGCGTTCAAGAAACGCATGGGCTGGGAGTTTCGCTGGGTGTCGTCCTTTTCCAACGACTTTAACCGCGACTACCACGTGTCGTTCACGAAAGAAGAGATGGCGAATGGCAAGGTGAACTACAACTACGATATGGTCGAGTTCCCTAGCGAGGAAGGGCCCGGCGCGAGCGTGTTCTATAAGAATGAAGCGGGAGAGATTTTTCATACCTATTCTACTTACGCGCGCGGCCTCGATATTCTAGTGGGCGCATACAACTTCCTCGACTTGGCGCCGAAAGGTCGCGACGAGGATGGTCTGGCCTTCACCATGGCTTGGGTTCGACATCACGATCGATATGCTGAAGGCTACGTTGTCGATCCGAAGGCGCAGTACGTGGCTCCGAAAGGCTCGGGGGCGTGCTGCGCGGAGGAGCACCACTCGTGAGCAGTTTTTGTTGCTGTGCAGCGATTTCGAATCGCAAGGAGCGAATAGCGGCGGGGGCGCGGATGGCAAAGGATAGTCCGCGTCCTTCGACGGGTGCGCGCCGTGTTCTCGACGTTGCCGGCTGGGTTCTTCCTGGCGGCGTGTTAGCTCTGTTGCCGAAGTGCCCATTATGCTTGGCCGCTTACTTTGCGGTCGGCAGCGGGATCGCAATCTCCGTATCGGCCGCAACTTATCTGCGCATTGGCATGATATTGCTGTGCGTGGGCGCGCTGGCGTATCTTGCTGTGAATCGGGGTCGGCAAATCATTCTCTGCCTGAACGCGTCACACAAATAGATGTCGCCGTTGCGCGACTACACGCCCACCGGCTGAGCAGTCGGCCTTGCTGCCAGCAACTGCCGCAACACATATTGCAAAATCCCGCCGTTTGCGTAGTAGAGCGCTTCCTGTGGTGTGTCGATGCGGACGATGGCGTTGAACTCCGTCGTCTTCCCATTCGCGGTGGCGCGGACTTTTGTTTTTTGGCCCGCGGCGTAGCGCTCGATGAGGTTGCGAACGCCCGTGATCTCGAAGACTTCCTCTCCCGTTAGTTTGAGCGATTCGGCATTTTGTCCGGGCTCGAACTGCAGCGGCAGGATTCCCATCCCAACAAGATTTGAGCGGTGGATACGTTCGTAGCTTTCGGCGATCACCGCTTGGACTCCCAGCAGGCACGGGCCTTTGGCGGCCCAGTCGCGGGAAGAGCCGGATCCGTACTCCTTTCCGGCGAGAATAATGAGCGGCGTGCGTTCGGCTTGATATTTCTGCGAAGCGTCGAAGATCGACATTTCCTGATTGGTCGGCAGGTGGCGGGTGAAGCCGCCTTCCACGTTGACAAGTTTGTTGCGCAGGCGGACATTGGCGAAGGTGCCGCGGACCATGACTTCGTGGTTGCCGCGGCGCGAGCCGTAGGAGTTGAAGTCGGCGGGCTTAACGCCGTGCTCTTGCAGATATCTTCCGGCAGGGCTGTCCTTCTTGATGGAACCCGCGGGAGAGATGTGATCGGTGGTGACGCTGTCGCCGAGGACTGCGAGGACGCGCGCGCCTATGATTTCTTCGACGGGCGAGGGCTGCAGCTTCATGTCGTCGAAGTAGGGGGCACGGCGAATATAGGTGGAATCCTTTTCCCATGCGTAGGTCTGGCCCTTGGGGACGGAGAGGCCGCGCCATCGGTCGTCTCCAGCGAAAACTTCGGCATAACTTTTCGAGAACATTTCGGCAGTGACGGAGTGCTCGATGGCCTCTTCCACTTCGCGCTGCGTGGGCCAGAGATCGGCGAGGTAAACCGGATTGCCTTCTTTGTCCTTGCCAATGGCGTCTTTGCGGAGATCGGTGTCGATGCGTCCGGCGAGGGCGAAGGCGACGACCAGCGGAGGCGACATCAAATAATTGGCGCGGACTTCGGAGTTGATGCGGCCCTCGAAGTTGCGATTGCCGGAGAGCACGCTGGCGACGACCAGATCTTTCTCGTCGATAGCTTTCGAGACCTCATCCGGGAGTGGACCGGAGTTGCCGATGCAGGTGGTGCATCCGTAGCCGACGATGTGGAATTTTAGCTTCTCGAGATAGGGCGTGAGTCCGGCATTCTCCAGATAATCGCGAACGACTTTCGATCCGGGCGCGAGCGAAGTTTTTACCCACGGCGGAATCGACAAACCTTTCTCGACTGCTTTTTTCGCAAGTAATCCCGCACCGATCATCACCGACGGATTCGAAGTATTGGTGCACGAAGTAATGGCAGCGATCACGACGCTGCCGTGTTTCAGTGAGTTCTTCACAGTCGCAGGAACGTGTTCGTGGACATTGGGATCTTCGACGCCGATGGCGGCGGGGCTGCCCCCTTCCTGCTCCCAGCGTGCGGAGTTGGCGGCTGTTGCGGTTTTTGCGGAAGACTTCGGCTTGATCAGTGACGGCAACGCTTTCTGAAAGGAATCTCCAGCTTGTGAAAGCACGACGCGATCTTGCGGGCGCTTGGGACCGGCAATGCTCGGCTCGACCGTGCCGAGATCGAGCGTAAGCAGTTCAGAGTATTCGGCTTCGGGAGTCTTATCGTCGTGGAACATGCCCTGCTCACGGCAGTAGGCTTCGACAAGTGCAATCTGTTCGGCGCTGCGGCCACTGAGTTTCAAGTACTTCAAACTTTCTTTGTCCACGGGAAAGATGCCGCACGTCGCGCCGTATTCCGGCGACATGTTGGCAATGGTGGCGCGATCAGCGAGGGGAAGATCGCGCAGGCCCGGGCCGAAGTATTCGACGAATTTGCCGACAACGCCGTGCTTACGTAGCATTTCGGTGATCGTGAGAACAAGGTCCGTGGCGGTGGCGCCTTCGCGCAGGCGCCCCGTCAACCTCACACCCACAACCAGCGGAATCAGCATGGATACGGGCTGACCGAGCATTGCGGCTTCGGCTTCGATGCCACCCACGCCCCATCCCAGGACGCCGAGGCCGTTGATCATCGTCGTATGACTATCGGTTCCTACCAACGTGTCAGGATAGGCGGTGCGCTTGCCATCGGAGTCTTGTACAAAGACCACGCGGGCAAGGTATTCAAGATTGACCTGGTGGACGATTCCGGTGTCGGGAGGGACGATTGCGAGGTTGCGGAATCCGGTTTGTCCCCAGCGGAGAAAAGAGTAGCGCTCTTTGTTGCGCTGAAATTCCAATAGCGCGTTCACGTCGAAGGCGCTGGAGGTGCCGAATTCGTCGACCTGGACAGAGTGATCGATGACGAGCTCGACGGGTTGCAGAGGATTGATGAGGGCGGGATCGCCACCGAGTTGCTGCATGGCATCGCGCATAGCGGCAAGGTCGACAACGCAGGGGACGCCGGTGAAATCCTGGAGCAGGACGCGGCTGGGAGTGAAGGCGATTTCTTTGTCGGGCTTCGAGTTCTTATCCCATGCGGCGAGAGCGCGCACGTCCTCTTTCTTGACGTTGCGGCCATCTTCGGTGCGCAGAAGATTTTCGAGCAGGATGCGCAGGGAATATGGGAGATGTTTGGTAGAAGTGCCTTGCTGGTCGAGAGCGTCGAGGCGGAAGATTTCGTATTCCTTCTTGCCGACTTTGAGAAGAGAACGCGATTTGAAGCTATTTAACGACATGATGGCCTTCCTCATGAAAGATGCCGCGAGACGGATGGCGCCGCACAGCGGGATGGAACGAATATCGGAACCTTCAAGTTTAGTCGTTTTCAGGCGGGTTGCGTAGGGGGAATCGCTTGAGTCGCTTAGCGCGCGGCGGTCCAGACCTGGTAGGTAACCACAGCCATCATAAACAGAAGATAAATGCGCAGAGACCAAAGGACGACGAGTTCAGGGCCCTTAAGATGGCGGCGGGGAATGTGGTGCTTCTTCGCGCCAACGAGTTGATCATGTTCGAGGGAGGACAGGACCAGGCTTTCGTCGGCGGAGGAGATGGCATGCGGAGTAGTGTGGGTTTTGGTCATAGTGATAGGGACGGTGTCTCGTCTCCCAAAGTCTTACTCTAGAATTCTAACTCCTCTTCGCTGCCTTTGACTTGCTTCTATTCCAGACTGTACTGGATGTCAATTCCGCGATTGGACATCTCGTCCAGGAACAATTCCGCCGGAACATCCCGCTCCTGCAGTACGCCCCCGCGCTTTGTGATCGCTCCAGAAGCCAGCATTTGCAGGACGATCGACGCCGGAAAGGCTGTAGTGCGCATCATCGCACTCATATCTGTCTTGGAGTCGTAGTGATCGATCGTAGTGAAGGCAGCGACGCGGCCTTTGAGGCGTCCGCCGAGCAAGCCGCGAACACCCGATGAACGGACGGACTCATGCGCTTCCAGCCGCATGATGCATACATCCGGCCCCTTACCGGCAAACTTACCTTCAAAGATCTTGGACATCACCTCCCGCGGCGTGATCTCGCTTCCGTTTACTCGCATCTTCTCGCTGGAGAAAAGGCCTAGCGCTTTCAATTCGCAAAGCAGATCGTAATGACCGGGATAGCGCAGCGTTTTCTCAAAACACTCGCCGACCTTGCCTTCGAAAGTTTCCGGCAAAGTCGAGGTGCCACCGGAAGTCTGGAAGGCGATGAGAGGTGCGAAACCCGGCATGTGAAATTCCTCTGGTTCGGTTAGTGCTTCCACCGTGACCAGCTTGCCTTTGCGGAGAATCCGCGCGGGCTCGACGTACTCGTTAATCAGGCCTTCCACCGAGAAAACCAGTTGGTAGTGGAAGGGCGGCATAGGTTTTTCGGGCAAGCCCCCAACATACAGCTTGAGGGCATCGGCACGGCCACCGAGACGGCGCACCAATTCCCCGCCGAGGATGGAGGCCATGCCGGGAGAGAGCCCGCAGTCTGGAGCGATGGCGACGTCGCGCTTCTCGGCCTGGGTGGCGAGCGCGAGCTCCTGCCGGACTACCGTATTGTTGCCTCCGAGATCGGCGAAGTGGCAGCGCGCGTCAATAGCAGCCTTCGCGAGCCCAAGGTTCAGGCGATAGGGGACCGCGGAGAGCGCGCCGTCGTGCCCGCGCATCAGGCGGACAGCTGCTTGTTGACTACTGGCATTCAGGGCGACCGCGCGGACTTTTCTTTCGCCTGTGATTTTGTTTACCCGGGCCGCGACTTCGCGAGCGCGCTTCAGATCGCTATCGGCTAGAGAGACAGACTCCACCTGCGACTGCCGCGCCATGTCAAAAGCCGCCGCCGAACCCATCATGCCGGAACCGATGACCAGGAGTTTCAAGCATCACCTCGTGCTTTCTTCTAGACAGGTCACTGTACGCCTTCGGCGTGAACACTCGTCAGTGACGGAAAGCACGCTTGAGAGGTTGTGGTTCGCAATGGGCTCTGGCCAGCGATTCAGTCCCACGCACTGCTATAATTAAGAATTGTCCCCATGTCCACGAAACGCCTGATTCGATCCACAACAGTTCTATCGATCCGCCGCAACGGCAGCGTCGTCCTCGCCGGCGACGGACAGGTTACGCTCGGCGAATCCGTGATCAAACACACGGCGAAGAAAATCCGGCGCCTGTATAACGACAAAATTCTTGCGGGCTTCGCCGGTTCCACCGCCGACGCCTTCACACTTTTCAGCCGCTTCGAGTCGAAACTCGAGCAATATCACGGCAACCTGGGACGCGCCGCCGTCGAGCTCGCGAAAGACTGGCGCACCGATAAATTCTTGCGGCACCTGGAAGCGCTGCTGCTGGTGTGCGACAAGGAGCAGACGTATCTGCTCAGCGGGCAAGGCGACGTGATCGAGCCCGATGGAGGAGTGGCGGCCATCGGCAGCGGTGGTCCCTACGCGCAGGCCGCGGCTGAAGCCCTGGCTCGCCACACCGAGCTCTCCGCCCGCAAAATTGCCGAGGAAGCGATGAAGATTGCCGGCAAAATGTGCATCTATACCAATGATGCAGTAACGATCGAAGAACTGTAGCTCGTGGAGGGACGGACGCCCTCGTCCGTCCGCCGGGTGAAGGCCCGGCATGAAGTTGATTTCGCTGCAAGAGGAAAGCATTCGAGCTTTGCTCGAAGGACGGACGAGGGCGTCCGTCCCTCCACTGAATTTTATGGCCATTTACTTACCCAGCAGCGCTGAAGAAGAACAACTTGCACTTGACGAACTCACTCCGCGTGAGATCGTCGTCGAGCTCGACAAACACGTGATTGGGCAGAAGGACGCCAAACGCGCTGTCGCGATTGCGCTCCGCAACCGGACTCGCCGCCAAAAATTAACCCCGGACCTAGCCGAAGAGATCATCCCAAAAAACATCATCATGATTGGACCAACGGGCGTGGGAAAGACCGAAATTGCGCGACGGCTGGCAAAGCTGGCGAACTCTCCGTTTTTGAAAGTGGAGGCTTCCAAGTTCACGGAAGTGGGATATGTCGGGCGAGATGTCGAATCAATGGTGCGCGACCTGGTCGAGATTGCGATCGACAATGTGCGCGAAGAGAAGTTGGAGGATGTTGCTGACAAGGCTGAACTGAACGCGGAGGAACGGCTGCTGGATATTCTTCTGCCGCCATCACCGCCGAGCCGGCCGGGCGACACCACTACGACTACGGCAGGTGGAGTAGTGATCGATGGCAGTACCGCGCTTGCGGAGTCCTCTTCGCGAACGCGGGAGAAATTGCGGCAGCAGTTGCGCGAGGGCAAGCTCGACGAGCGGCAGGTGGAAATCGACGTGCGTGAGCGGAATTTCCCGACGTTCGAGATCATGAGCAACCAGGGCGTCGAGGAGATGGATATCAATATCAAGGACATGCTGCCCAACATCTTCGGGGCGCGGACCAAGAAGCGGAAGATGAAGGTGAATGAGGCGTTTGAATATCTGATTCAGGAAGAAGAGCAGCGGCTGATCGACATGGATCAGGTGACGCGGGTCGCGATCGATCGCGTGGAGAATTCTGGGATTGTGTTCCTGGATGAGATCGACAAGATCGCGGGCCGCGAGGGTGGGCATGGTCCTGACGTTTCGCGCGAAGGAGTGCAGCGGGACATTCTGCCGATTGTGGAAGGAACTACGGTGAACACGCGCTATGGGATGGTGCGCACCGATCATATTTTATTTGTCGCGGCGGGCGCGTTTCACGTTTCGAAGCCCAGCGATCTGATTCCGGAGTTGCAAGGGCGGTTTCCAATCCGTGTGGAATTGCAGTCGCTGACGATGGAAGATTTTGTGCGGATTTTGACAGAGCCGAAATCATCCTTGGTGAAGCAGTATACGGCTCTGCTCGAGACTGAAGGGGTGAAGCTGGAGTTTACTCCGGAGGCGCTGCAGGAGATCGCACACTTCGCGTTTCGGGTGAATGAGAGCACCGAAAATATTGGGGCGCGGCGATTGCATACCATCATGGAGCGGGTGCTTGACGAGTTGAGCTTTGATGCTCCGGAACGAAAAGGCGAGCACGTGACGGTGGATGCGGATTATGTGCGCAAGATGTTGTCGGACATCGTGAAAGATCAGGATTTGTCGAGATATATTCTGTAGGCGCCAGCGCCGAGCGAGATTCCGCCCAGGCCGAGCTTGGACGGACGTACCCTAAAGGACCAGCAGTCCGCTCTTATCGTGCCGCCAATGGAGATTTCGTGGCCGGCGGATTGGGACGCGGAGCTGCGCTCCTAACCAGAGTCCCTTCTTCAAAGAGCAAAGAAGGAACAATGTAGGAAACGACCGGAAGGTCCGGCGCGCCCGCCAATCCCATGGTGAACAGCGCGTTGAACTTCGGAATAAATTGAGCATTGAATAGAACCGGTTGATTGCCGGCCGCTACGATGTCGCGGAACGAAGCTGTCGTCATGCCGGAAAGGTCCGCGCCGCGGATGGCTTCTTCGTGGCCGTCCGGAAACAACTTGTACACCTCGGTCAAAGAGTTCGTCGCCATTGAGCCAGGTGATGTGGCCATGGCGGCCAACATGCGGAACATGCCGGTTAGCCCGCCACCACCCACGCTTCGGACTACGATTCCGTAGCCAAGTCCGCGTTGCTTTACGCGGCGCAGTAGCTCCTGCCGCATTTCATCGCGGGTCATCGTTTTCTCGGCCTCGAGCGTCAGCGTTGTAGGCGCGGGGCCCCAGCCGCGTCGGCTGCCCGTGCTGTGCTCGAGCGGCGGAGCGGGACCACGCGTGGTAAGCAGCGTTTTGAGCGTGCCTTTCTCCACCAGCTTGGTTGATCGCGTCATTACCCCATCGTCGTCAATTTTCGCTGCAATCGGCAAAGCCGCGCCTTTGTAGCTTTCCTGCTGTGGGTTCTCGGTAATGTCCAGGAAATCCGGAAGCACTCTTCCCCCAATCTTCTGCAACAGAGAGCCGCCGGTGAGTTGGGAGGCAAACTGGTCAAAAAACATTTCGAAGCGCGGATCGTCACTAACCGGGGGCGGAACGGCAACCAACGCAGGAGCAAAAATCTGGGCGAAGATTTCGCCCGCAGCATCCTCTTCGAACAACAGCGGACCGTTATATCGCTCAACGTAACTTGCGTCTCGAACTTTGGCGATGCGGGCACCCATCTGGCGAGCTCGCTCCAGCAATTCGCTTTCGCTGGGAAGAGCCGTCGCCGAGCGCCTGTAAACATCAAACGTTTCGCTGATGGGCAGACCATCGGACGATTGTGTCTCCGCGGTCACCGCGAGATGCGTATTGGACTGCCCGCGCGCGAATGAAGTACCCTCGCTGTTTACATACCTGGTGTAGCTGTTGCGACATTCGATCTCCACCGAGGATGTGTAAACCTCCGGCATCTGCTTGAACACGGCAGAAAGATCACGAGCCAGGCGCTCCAGTGCAGGAAGATCAACCTTGACTGGCGGCGGCGCTTCGGTAATGTGGACTGTCGGCTCTTTGCTGAAACTCTGCGCATCCTCGGCTTGTTTGCGCTGTTCCAAAGCGGCCTTTTTGCCGGAGTAGTCTTCGATTGCAGACTTGTACTCCGCGTCTGTTGCCAGCCACAGACGCCGACGGATTTCAGAATAATCGTCGTCCAGAGGAGCCTCCGATACGCTCTGCGCCATACGGGCTCCGACCGCCGCCATGTTGCGCATTGAGAAAAAATTGCTGTTGTCGAGTTTGTAGTCACCCACGCGAAGCTCGACCCCGAGCATTCTGCGATGGGAAGGGACTTCTTCCGTAAGGCTGCCCAGTGATGCGGAGATCTTCGTGTCATCGACATCGTCGGCGCGATAGGCGACGAAATATGGTTTCTGAGTGCTCTGCATCTGAAGTTGCCCCACGGTGCGCGACAACTCATCCTGCAGTGCCTTGCTCACAATGTCTTGCGCCCCTGCACGATGCGAAAAAACTACGGGCAGCGCGATCAGAAAAAATGTCGCCGCCCGGAATCTGACGTTCTTGCGTAAATTCATGGTCCGCTCCAATGCTCAGTTGCCGGACGTGGGAGGCGGCAGAATAGGCAACCGCTCCTGCGATTTTTCTTTGCGCTGCGTTTCGATCTGGGAGATGAGTAGGCCCGGCGCAATAGCCGAAACCGGCACCCATCCCGACTCCGCGCCGCACATGCCGTTGAAGACTTCCGTGTCGTCGTCCGCTGCGACAATCTTACTGAATGCGATGAGCGGCGTCCCGATCAAATCGACGCCTCGCACCAATTCCTCGCGGCCATCGGGATACACGCGAAATACCACTGTCGGCCGCACGTTAAAGGCGTTGGGCAGAACTCGCTGAGTGAACGTGAAGCCGCCTTCGATATCGTCAAAAAACAACCCGTAAGGTTTGTTCGCGGCCTTCACTTGCTCGATGAGCATCTTCTTGAGTTCAGCACGCGGTACCTGCTTTTTCGAAACCACCACCAGATTCGCCTGCCGCGCAGTGGACTGGTATCCCTGCTGGCGCCGCCCATGCCCGTTGGAGTGAGGAAATCCTTCGATGGGAGAACGGGAGGTAAGAAAGTTCTTGAGAACTCCATCTTCCACAACAGTCACGCGGCGCGCCTTCACGCCTTCATCGTCGTACAGATAGTAGCCAACCAAATCGGCGTTCGCTGTCCGTGCCAGGGTCGGATCGGAATAAACCGAAAGAAAATCCGGCAGCACACTTTGATTGACCTTCTTCTTGAAAGTCTGCGCTTCGTCTTCGTTCTTTTGCCGTTGCCCTTCGATGCGGTGGCCGAATATCTCGTGAAAAAAAACCGAACTGGCACGGCCGGAAAGAATTGCGGGACCGGTGTAGGCGTCTGCCAGCGGAGCCTTGCGCAGCGCCAACAGATTGGTCACCATCAGGTTGACATCTTTGAGAACCGTAGCGTCGTTGGGAAGGCCGCCCTCGCGAAAAGACATGTAAGTCTGATGCAACGGCAACTCCATGCCGTCGTCAGCCTTGATCGAAGCCGAAATGATAATGCGGTAGAAGGGAGACGAAATACGGATAGAACTGCCATCGCTGTTTACGTAGCGGCGAGTCTCGATCTCACCGATGACCTGCGCGCTCGCCTCAAGAATGTCCGGATGGTTCTTGAAGGGCGAAGTATATCGGCGAACTCTCGTTTCCCAAGCTTTTTGGTCGAAAGAGAATGTGGCGATCGGCTCGGAGTAAGTCTCCGATGGCTCCTGGGAAAAATCCCCGGACTTGTCCTCCGCCTCGACCTTGACGGTCACGTTAGCCTTCGCTTGCTGTAGTCGTTCGACGGCACGTTTGTACTTCTGGTCGGTTATGTACCACAGCGCAGCGCGCAGTGCGTCGGGATCATCTTCGAGAGGTATTTTCGCGGATTGGAAGCGGTCAGTGAGATCGGACATTGAAAACGCCGCTTGCCGAAGCGGATGGGTATTGTCAAGCAACGGATCGCCGACGCGGAGATCGACGTCCAGAAGGCGGGTGTGCCGTTCATTGCTATCGGTCAAAGCCCCGAACGAGGATGTGACATTAACAGAACGATTGTCGGTCAATTGGTAAGAGAGAAAGTACGGCGGCGTTTCAGTCTTCTTCAGGCTCGCGAGGGACCTTTGCAGTTCTCCCGTCATGACAGCCAGTAGATGGTCTGGTGCGGCTGCCTGCTGAGCTGCAGAGTGCGACGCGAGTAGGAAAAATAATGCGGCTACACGTACCACAACACTGATATTCGTCATGCCTGACTCACATCCTGAAGCGGGAAATCGAAGGACGCAGAATCTTACACACCAGCAGAAGTGTTGTCGAGGCTAAAAAAGAATGCGCTAGGCGATGCTGCTAAAGATCGGGCAGCTTCGATTGCTGACCCTCTTTTGAATCTCTGCTCTGAAAGTAACGATGGAACAAAGCTCGAATTGTCACTCCGCGGGCTGAAGCCCGAATGGAAATGCAAACACTTACGCGGCGCTGAAGCGCGACGCTTCCACGAGATTACCACCGACCGCAGTGGCGGAAGAACTGGCAGCAGCCAGTAATGATGTAGTCTGTTGTCCTGCATGAAAGTCCTGACGGAAAAGCTGATTCTATTGCTGGGAGCGCTGGTGGTGATGGTGGGGTGTGCCTCGATCGGGCCGCCGCAGGCGCCTTCGCTGGAACTGCCGAAACCACCTTCGGACCTGCATGCGGCGCGGAAGGGCGACAAGGTTACGCTGAGTTGGACGATCCCAGCGCGCACCACCGACCGGCAGAGGACGCGCTATCTGGGAAAGACGGAGATTTGCCGGAGCGTTGCAACTGCCCCGAAGCAATGTGGAACTCCCGTGGGAGAGGCGGCGCCGCCTGCGGATTTCGAGCAGACGGCGAAGAAGGCGTCGGGGAAAAAACTGAGTGGAAGCTTCACCGATATTTTGCCGGCTGCGATTGAACGGGAACATCCGACGGAGTTTGCCACATACGCGGTCGAGGTGCTGAACAAGGCGGAGCGGGGAGCGGGGGTTTCGAATCAGGCGCGGGTGCCGCTGGTGCCGACGCTATCACCATTCGGGGATTTTTCCGCGCGGGCCATGGCGCCAGGTGTGATGATTTCGTGGACTTGCCCGGCGACTCCGGAGGGACGAAGCGGCGTTCAATATCTGTTCCGGATATACCGGCATGCGGAATCAAGCTCAAACGAAAGCAAGATTGCCGACGTGGAGGCTACGGAATGCGCGTTGGGCACGGGCAAACTCATTTCAGCTTATCTTGATCAAACCTTCGAGTGGGAGAAGAACTATTTTTATCGAGGGACGGTGGTGAGCCTAATCGAGACCGCTGGGAAGGCGGCGGTCGAGGTAGAAGGCGATGACACGCCGGAGGTAAGAGTATTCGCGCATGATGTATTTCCTCCAGCCGTGCCATCGGGATTGCAGGCGGTGTTTTCAGGACCGGGGCAGCCGCCGTTTATTGATTTGATCTGGGCGCCGGTTGCGGATGCGGACCTGGATGGCTACAACGTTTACCGGCATGAAACCGGGGCAGCGGCGGTAAAGATAAACTCAGAGTTGGTAAAGACGCCGGCCTTTCGGGATATGAAGGTTGAGGCGGGGAAAACTTATTTTTATTCGGTTTCGGCGGTGGATCAGCGGGGGAATGAGAGTGCACGGTCAGGGGAGACCAGTGAGAGTGTGCCATAGGCTAGGCGTTCCTTTAGTAAAACAGTGGCACAAACACCCAGCAGAGCCATCGTAGCGGGGAGCTGCCAGGGACCCTTCACTTCGTTCAGGATGACGGTTCTTTCGGATGGACGACCGGTTTGCAGGTCGAAAACTTTCGCCGAAGTTCCTTTACTCGTGGTTAGATAGATGACGATGAAATATTGCCGCTTTCAACTGAACGGGGAAGCTCATTACGGGCTGGTCGAATCGGTGGCGGGACGCGATTCGATTTTGAGGATCCTGCTGACGGCGCCAGAGGAATCCGAGGGCGACGTGGAGGGTCTGCGGACGCGACGGATCGAACCGATTGCGCTGGACGAAGCGACTCTGCTGCCGCCCGTGCGGCCGTCGAAAATTGTGTGCGTGGGGCGAAATTATCGGGAACATGCGGCGGAACTGGGGAGCGATGTGCCAACGGAGCCGCTGTTGTTCTTCAAACCGAACTCGGCGCTGCTGGCGCCGGGCGGGGTGGTGAAGCGGCCGAAGATTTCCCAGCGCGTCGATTACGAAGGCGAGCTTTGCGTGGTGATGGGAAAGAAATGCCATCTGCTGGCGGATGGCGAAGACGTGCGGCCGTACATTCTCGGCTACACCTGCCTCAATGATGTGACCATGCGCGACATCCAGAGACAAGAGGATCAGTGGGCGCGAGCGAAGGGATTTGACACGTCATGTCCGGTGGGCCCGGTGGTGGCGGATGGACTGGACCCGTGGGCGGGAGTGGCTGTGGAGACGCAGGTGAATGGCGCGGTGCGGCAAACGGGGAATACGAAGGATTTTATATTTCCGCTGGATGTGGTGATTCGATTCATCTCGCAGGCAATGACGCTGCTGCCGGGAGATTTGATTGCAACCGGCACGCCGGCGGGCGTGGGGCCGGTAGTGGCGGGAGATGTCATGGACATCAGCGTGGACGGAGTGGGGACGCTGCGGAATTCGGTGGGGGATGAATAGGCAGATCCGGCGCAGTAAGTTCGATAAGAGGTAGGGATTCTTCGACTGCGCGAGCCGGTTCGTTTCACTCTTCGTCGCGCTCCGCTCAGAATGACAACCGTGTTGCAAATGGGCTATTGCAGCCGGAAGCGTTCACGCATGAGGCGCTGCAGGCGGGGTTTGTAGAGAAGATCAAAGGCGAGTTCTTTGTCGGGGAACATGGCCAGGGCGGCGCGCTTGGCGCCCGCGGCGAGTTCGGAGGCCTCTTCGACGGTGAGGCTGGAATCCTGGCTGATCACGGAAGAAACCATACTGATCATCAGCTGGAGGCGCCGGATTCTCCGAGCTTCGTCCTCGGCTGCAATTTGATCAGCATCCGCGCCGGTGAAAGATAGATTTTTCTCGTGATCTGACGACTCCCCAGAATTCATAGTGACCCTTCTTGCCGCACCACAGCTTTTCTCGCCCACAGGTTGGATGTGGCGACGCGATCCGACGTTGCGCCACCTTATCCATCATATTGCATCTATGCTGGCAGAAATAAAACGGCCCGAAAGTGTTGGCCCTCCGGGCGGAACTGGCGCACCGCCGCATACACCGGAAGGAGAAGAGTTAGAATCTGAGGGATGTGGAGTCCCCGGCGACCCCGGGAATGGAGATCACCATGGCAGATCAGTCGAATGCAACGGCGGAGAAACAGCGGCCTGATCCGAACGAGAAGCTGGTGAAGGTGTTTGACAGCGAACAGGAGTCGGAGGCACTGGTGGTGAAGGGACTGCTGGATTCGGCGGGGATCGAGAACGACCTGCAGTCGGCCAGCTTATTGCAAGATGCGTTTCCGGGGCTCGGAGGAATGATTATTCTGGTGCGGGAAGAGGATGCAGGGAAGGCGCGCAGCCTGATCGAGGAATATCGCCAATCCGGTGCGGCGGCGGACGAAGTGGATGACGACGAGACGCAGGCTTGAGCTTTAGGCGTTGCTAAAGCGCTCCTCTCCGTCAGCTACGCCGGGACTTGGGAACGTTCCTTCTAATTGCTCGAGGGCAGCGAGGGTGTGACGGAGTGGCCGTCGAGGTAGAAGGTGACTTCGCCGTTCAGATCGGTGCGGTAGGTGCGGACTCCGGCGGCCTGCAAGCGGGCGAGGACGTCGGGTTTGGGCAAGCCGAAGGACGTGTGGAATCCGACGGAGATCACCGCGAAGGAAGGTTGCACCGCCTCTAATATTTCCGGCGTGGTCGATGTGGCGCTGCCGTGATGGCCGACTTTCAAAAGATCGGCGTGCAGAGGGTGAAGGCTGGCAATGCGGCGCTCCACCGTTTTCTCGGCGTCGCCCTCGAGGAGTGCGGAGGTTGCGCCATAGCCAACGCGCAGCACCATGGAGTCGTTGTTCTTGGGCTCGAGGCCGACGGGCCAGTTTTGCGGCGGAAAAAGGACGTCTACTTTCGCGCCGCCCAGATCGAATTCATCTCCTTCCCAATGGCGCACGACTCTGATTCCGAGCGCGTGCGCTTCTGTGATCAAGTCATCGAGCAGTCGGCTGGGTGGCAGCAGGCCGATCCATAATTCTTTGGGGCGAAAATCTTTCAGGATTGCGAACATACCTCCGATGTGATCGGAGTGGCCGTGGGAAATGGCAACTGCGTCGAGGTGAGAGATGCGGCGCGTCCAAAGATAGGGCGCGACCACGTCTTCGCCGAAGTCGAGTTGCGAGGCGCCACCCCAGATAGGACCTCCGGAATCGATGAGCAAGGTGCGGCCTTGCGGCATGACCAGAAGGATGGCGTCGCCTTCGCCGACGTCGATGGCGGTCACTTCAAGAATTCCAGCTCGCTTTTGGGGATGAGGCGGAACCAAAGCAATCGCCAACGAAGAAACAAGAATCGCAAACACACCTACGACGGCGAGCCGCGCGCGACGGCGAGCGAGAATCATCGCCAGGATCAATGTGGCAGAGGCTGCAGTGATCATCAGGAGCGAGGGAGTGGCAACCCGAAGATCGGCAAGGCGGAGGACTCCGAGCCCGTGCACGGTGCCCGTGATCGCTTGCAGAGCGAACGTGGTAAGCAGAGCGGGAAGTTTCGCCAGAAGCGGGGAAATATATCCCAAGGAAATCGCCACGATGGCAGCGGGCATGAGGAGTTGAGTCAGCGGGACGACCGCAACGTTGGCGGGCATGCCAATGGTAGTAGCCCGGTGAAAATAATAGGCCATGGGCAAGGCCAGGCCCATCTGCATTACGGCAGAGATCAGGAGCAACTCAAATGCGCGCAGGGAAACTAAGATCACCCCCCGAACCAGCCCCAAAGACCATGGATCGCCAATGAAGCGCGCTAATCGGTCTGCGATGAGACGGAGGTCCGCGCGAAACTGTGCGACGCGCGGAGGCAACAGACTGCCGTAACCATCGGCATCCCAGTGGGCAAGAGCGCGCCGGTAGAGTCTCGAGGTACGCTCCACAAGGGGCATGCCGATGGCGGCGACGATGAGGACGCAAAGAAAGGTCATCTGGAAGCTGGCGGTGAAAAGTTGGCGCGGATCGAATACCAGCAATCCGAGCGCGGCCGCGCCAAGAGCGTTCACCATACAACGGTCGCGGTAAAGCAGGCGAGTCCCGAGGAAGATAGAGCACATCAGCGTGGCTCGCCACACTGGGGCCCCGACTTGGGTGAGGAAGGCATAGGCCACGCAGCAAAGGATGGTCAACAGTGTGGCGGGAACTTCTCTCAAGTGCAGGAGGCGAAGAGTCCAGAAAACGACGAAGGCGAGTATTGTGACGTTCATTCCGGAAACCACGAGGATGTGATAGGTACCGGAGCGCTGAAAATCGACTCGGGTGTCCCGGTCGATGAAAGCCTCTTCGCCGACGACCATGGCGTCGATGAGAGCGGCTTGCGGGACGGGCCAAAGGGAGTGAACTTTGGCGATGATGCTGGAGTGAATGTGGGTGCGCCAGAGTTCGAGGCGGGTTCCAGTAAAGCCGGGGAGCAGTTGCACGTCCTCAGCCTTGGCCGACCCCAGCCCCGCGATGCCCTTGGCCGCCAGATAACTTTGGTAGTCGAAGGCTCCTGGATTGCGGAAGTTACGGGGAAGTTTCAGTTTGACGGGAAGACGAAGGCGTTCGCCATAGCGGAAGAGGCGCATGGGGGAAGTGCGGACTTCGGCGGATGCCAAATTGGTTTGGCTATAAAGCCCGAGGCGCACACCGGAATGCATGGGGAACCGCGTACCGCTATCAGTGACAATCTCTTCGGTCTCAACGTCGAGAGTCTGCGCAAGTTCTCCTGCAGAAGCTTCGCGGAATCGGCCTTCGCGGATGACGTGCGCCGTTATCTCGACTTCCGGGCCGTAGGCAAAGGCACTCAGACTGGAATCGAGCGTGCTTGAAGAACCCCGGAGTTGAAGATGGAGGGCACCTGCCAAGAACATCGCACCGAGAGCCAAAGCTAAGGCGAGCCATCTTCGTTTGTGCGTGAAATACACCCCGGCGGCGACAAACGCCAGTGCTGCCAGGGCCCACCATGAGGGTGGACGAGAGAGATAAGTAGCGGCGATTATTCCTGCGGCGTACGAAACGACGGCCCAGAGTATGGGTTGGCGAGCGGGTTTGAATCGGAATTCAAATGGAATCGGTGGGGCGGCGGACGGCGGCGTGAGTAAGGGCAGGGACCGCATTCATAGGCCTTTGGTTGAGATCGATCGATGTCAGCGGACTAAATGCAGCACGCTTTCGAGGTGATAGGTCTGGGGGAACAGGTCCACGATGTGTACCTCCTCAACGCGATAACCGGCGGCCTGGAGCGGCAGCAGGTCGCGGGACAGGGTCGCTGGATCGCAGGAGACGTAGCTCACGCGGGGCGCGTCCACTTCGGTAAGCAGACGCGCCACGCGATCGCCTAAGCCGCCTCGCGGCGGATCTGCGACCACCAGATCAGGCTTAAGGGGGAGGACTGCCCTATTCCCGGCCCGACCGTTATCACCGCGCTGGGCCAGGTACTGGTCGGTCGCAGTATGAAAAACCTCTGCGTTCAAGGGCAGATTGTATTTAAGGTCGCCAACCGCAGTCTGTGACAACTCAACAGAAACGATGTGACGGATGCTACCGGCAAGGGCTGTGGAAAACAGTCCAACGCCGGCGTAGAGATCGAGAGCCAGTTCCCCCGATCGCCCGCTTGTGACGATTTTAACGAGTTCATCGATGAGAAAGCGGTTAGTCTGGAAGAACGCTCCGGCGCTTACGCGGTAGGTAGCTGTCTTTGTCTGATAAGTCAATTCCGAAGCACCCACGGCCACAAGCGGCTCCAGAATCCCTTTTTGCGGCTCGCGGAAGGCGGCTACACCAACGAACTCGGGCATCGTAGCGCATAATTCTTCTGCCCAGGCGCGCACGGCGGCACGTCGAGCCTCAGGAGCGCACAAAAACTCGACCAGAATGTGGGAATCGTCGCTGTTGGCGAAGAACTCGACCTCGCGCACGCCTTCGACGGCTTTGCCAGCGCGTCCGGCTCGCCACAGCGCAGCGAGGGCACGGTTGATCAGCGGCGAGCTGATGGGACACTCTTCGACGGGGAGTAGTTCGTGCGAGGAGAATTTGAAGTATCCGGCGGCGAAGTCGGGCCGCGTCCGCAACTGGAAGCGCGAGCGGTTGCGATAGTTCCATGGCGGCGAAGGATGCATGCGGATTTCGCTCTGCAGTTCGAGCTTGGCGATGCGGCGCAAGTTCTCGTGCAGGATTTCTTTCTTGATTTCGAGTTGCAGCTCGTAGGTGGTGTGCTGGTAGTGGCATCCGCCGCAGCGGCCAAAATGCGGACAAGGCGGCGGAACGCGGTGCGGAGACGCCTCGATGATTGCCTTGGCTTGGGCACGGGCGAAGCCGGGCTTCTCTTCGGTGAGAGCAGCTTCGACTTTTTCTCCCGCAAGAACGAAGGGAACGAAAACGGCCTTGCCCCGTCCGCGGGCGTCGGCGGGAAGGCGAGCGAGTCCGTCGCCGCCATAGATGAGCTTTTCAATGTTCAGGAGCAAGAGTTGATTCTACGGCATGTAGGCGTTAGCGCTCACCGCTCGGCCAATGAGCGAGGCGGAACCTGCGTCGGCCCCCAGCTACTTCTTGAAATACATCCAGGCGGCCAGCGCTATCAAGACAAGTACGACGACCCATAGGGACGAACTGCTCATTTCCGTTTTCTTGGACATGGACGGCATTTTAACCCGACACCAGCGTTATGCAAGAGCCGGATTTGCAGATTGCCTTGCGGTGCGGTGCCTAAGTGATTACTTCCGGTATGTGGGCATACTTTACAGCGCCCGGCCCGCTGCGGCGCCAGAAGACCATGCCCATTGGAAATTGAAGCCGCCCAGATGGCCGGTAACGTCTACGACTTCTCCGATGAAAAACAGGCCTGGGACCTTGCGGCTCTCCATGGTTTTGGCGGAGAGCTCATTGGTGTCGACGCCGCCGGCGGTAACCTCGGCTTTCCCGTAGCCTTCGGTTCCTGCGGGCGAGATCGCCCAGGCATGCGCCCGATTTTCCAGGTCGGCAAGCGCTTGATTGGTCCAAGAAGTCGGAGCGTGGAGATCGAGCCAGCGGTCGGCGAGGCGATGAGGGAGGAAGTTTCGCAACTCGGTTCGTAAAGCGTTCAAGGTTCTTGGCGTTTCGGGATCGCGAAATGCGGCGGCGAGTGCGCGTCCGGGCGCGAGATCGATCAGGATGGACTGGGGGGTTTTCCAATACGAAGAAATTTGGAGAATTACTGGGCCGCTCAGCCCACGATGCGTAATCAGCATCTTCTCGCGAAATCGCTGGCCGCCATGCTCCCTATTCGTCGATGCAACCACTTCTGTTGAGACGCCGGCGAGGTCACAATAGCTGGAACAATCTTCCGAGCTCAGCGTCAGCGGGACAAGGCCGGGCCAGGGGTCTCGGATGGCAAGGCCGAACTGGCGGGCGAGGTCGTAGCCGAACGACGTGGCGCCGATCTTCGGAATCGAGAGGCCACCAGTGGCGACTACGAGGGCGGGCGCTCGGAACTCTGCGTTTTCGGAGCGAGCGATTTTCGAATGAACGACGAAGTCGATGCCTCGCTCGACTTTGTGGACGTTGGTATTCAAAAAGATGGTGACCCCGGCGGCGCGGCACTCGGCTTCGAGCATCGTGAGGATGTCGCGGGCGGAACGGTCGCAGAAGAGTTGGCCCAGAGTTTTTTCGTGATAGGGGATGCCGTGCTTTTCGACGAGGGCGATGAAATCCGCGGGAGTGTAGCGGGCTAGGGCAGACTTGGCGAAGTGCGGATTCGCGGAGAGAAAGTTGTCTGGTTGGCAGTGAAGGTTGGTGAAATTACAGCGTCCGCCGCCGGAGATCAGGATTTTCTTGCCGAGGCGATCTGCGTGTTCGAGGACGGCGACGCGACGGCCGCGCTTGCCGGCTTGGATGGCGCACATCAGTCCCGCCGCGCCTCCGCCGAGAACGAGTGCATCGAAAGAATGAGTCATCACATGTAGAACAGGCTCAACCGGGGCAAGCCGTATTTTTCCAGAAGACGCTTGTGGACGTATTGCTTTTGCAGTTGCTCGATTTGCGGCGCTGCCATCTTACGACGGTAGGGTGCGAGTTCGCGATCGGCCCGGGCGCGTACCGTCACAATTTCTTCGTCGGGCGTGGCAGTGAGGAGGGCAGCAAAAAGTTTTTCTTCGAGCACGGTGAGATGGCGCTCCAAATCTTCCAGCTTGCAGGTTTTCGTGTTTTCGATTTCACCAGCCAATTTTCGAAGGGTGGATGCCGATTGCTGAGCGATGGCTTGAACCGAGACTCCGGCGCTCTGCGGCGGTTTCGCTGCCTCAAGAAGATCTGCATTGCGCCGCAGGAATGCCGCGATCGTCGCGGGCTCAAAGCCTTGGGCTGCAGCTGATTTGGGCGATAGTGGATCTCCGGTAGTGGCACCGACTGCAGCTTCTTTCATGTCTTCCGCGGCAGCCAGCACTTCCTGGGAACAATACGCCAGGCTGTTCACTTTCCTGGTTTTCGATGGACGGGCGTTGTAGCGATCGAATGCGGCATCGATTCCGCGCAGCGCAGCCTCGAGAGGAATGCCAGCGTCCTTCCAGGTTTCGATGAGAGCCCAGTCGAGCGTAGTGAGGAGCAAGCCTCCGCCGCGGCGGCGCAGGAACAGTTCCTCGATTTCCGTAAAATAATTGAAGTAATTTTCCACGGGGCCTCAGCGGGTGGAACGCGGCGTGGAAGAGACTTGTTCGCCGTTCTTCGGTCTGGATTGCGGCTTTTGGGCGGTCTTGGACGCGAGGGCCGGCCGAGCAGCGACATTGCGCTCCCATATGATGCGCAGGCCCTCGAGGGTTAAGAAGTCATCCACCTGCTTGATATATTTTGAGCCGGTGCCGATCATTGGACCGAGGCCGCCGGTGGCGACCACCTTCGTCTCTTTGCCGAGTTCCCCCAGCAGGAGTTCGAGGATGCCGTCGACCAGGCCGAGATAGCCGTAGTAGAGGCCGGATTGCAGGCTGCCCACGGTGTTGGTTCCGATGACGCGGGCGGGCTTGCGAATCTCCACGCGAGGCAGGCGCGCAGTGCGTTGAAAAAGAGCGTCGGCCGAAATGCCGATGCCGGGACAAATGACTCCGCCGAGATACTCGCCTTTCGCGGAGACGCAATCGAAGGTGGTCGCGGTACCGAAGTCGACGATCACGCAGGGACCACCGTACTTTTCATATGCGGCCACGGCGTTGACGATGCGGTCGGCGCCAACTTCCGCAGGATTGTCGTAGTGCACGGGCATGCCAGTCTTAACGCCGGGTTCGATCAGGAGAGGCTTGGAGTTGAAGTAGCGCTCGCAAACCTGGCGAAGGACGGGATCGAGCGGCGGGACAACGGATGAAATTACGATGCCGGTGATGCCTGATGCTTCCAGACTGGCCATGGAGAATAAATTGCGGAAAAGCACGCCGTATTCGTCCACGGTGCTGCCTTGTTTGGTAGCGACACGCCAGTTTGCGACCAGGCGCTCGTAGCGCGGAGAATCGTCGGCGTCTCCAGCAGGGTGAGCTTTCGCAACGCAGTCAAAGACTCCGAGAACCGTGTTGGTGTTGCCGACGTCGAGGACAAAAAGCATAGTCGACTCTGCTCTGCGCTTAGCAGTTGGCGGTTCGATCTACTTACAATTGCGCCAGCTTACGGCTAATCGTTAACTGCTAATTGCTTATTTCCCCTCTCTCACTGTGCCACTAAGAATCGTTTGCACGCCTTGCGCAGTGCGCACCCGGAGAAAACCACGATCATCCAAGCCCTCAGTTGTTCCTTCCACTCTTGAACCATTTTCTTCGATGCGAACCTGCTTCCCTCGTACCCATGAGGAATGCTCGGCAAACCGCCGCAGGATAGATGGGCGCGCGCCGCCGGCCTCGGCTAGCAGACGATATTCCTGGTCGAGCGATTTTAACAAAGCCGCCGCTAATTCCACCCGCGACCACTCGCTAACCGTCACCATGCGCAAGGAGATCGCTTCGCCCTCGAGTTCTTTCGGAAAGCTCGAATGATTGACGTTGATGCCGATGCCGACGACGACGTAACGCACGCGCGTCACCTCCGCATTCATCTCGGTGAGAATGCCGCAGACTTTTTTGCCGTCGATGAGAACATCGTTGGGCCACTTCAGGTCCGGGGTCACGCGCGGGTTGACGTGTTCGACGGCCGAGCGCACGGCCAATCCTGCGGCCAGCGCCATCACCAGCACATCGGAGGGTGGCAGCGCTGGGCGTAACACAACCGAGCAGTAAATTCCCGCCGAGCGCTCCGACTCCCACGAATTCGCGCCACGGCCACGGCCGGCCGTTTGTTCTTCAGCAAGAAATACGCTGCCCTCTGGCGCTCCCAATGACGCAGCCGCCATGGCCGCGGTGTTGGTTGAACCAATTTTGTAGAAATGATGAACCTGGGCATCGAAGATGGTGCCGCGAATCAGCGGCCCAAGAATTTCGGGCAGCAAGAGATCCGGCACGGACTTGAGCTGATATCCGGTGGCTGGATGACCGGCAACATCGACACCGAGGCCGCGCAGTTGCTGAATCAGTCGCCAGACTTCGGAACGATTGGAAGAAATCTCCTGCGCGATTTTCGTGCCGCTTACCACGACGGTTGCATGCTCCATCAGGAGGCGCACGATGCGGCCGAGACGAACGTCGGTGGCTTGTTCATGGGGCGCGGGGGTCGTCGCACGCGAAACGCGGGGCTTGCGGATTATGGTTGTCTTCGTAATAACGAGAATTATGCGGGAGTGGGGGGAAAAGCACAAACGGGCGAGGCCTGCACCTCAGGCTCAAGGGGCAGCCGATTTTCTCTTAGGCGGGAACCACTCGCATACTGAGATCGGCCGCATGAGTCGAGTGCGTGAGCAGGCCGATAGAAATGAAATCCACGCCGGTCTCAGCGTAGGCACGAACATTGTCGAGACGAATCCCGCCTGAACATTCGAGCGGAAGGCGACGCTCAAGTTTGGTGCAACGTTCAACGGCACGGCGCACTTCTTCAACAGACATGTTATCGAGCAAAATGGCTTCTGCGCCGTTGGTAAGCGCTTCTTCGAGTTCGTGGAGCGTCCGTACTTCCACCTCGATGGGCTGCGAGCCACGGCGGTTGCGGTGGGCGCGCTCCAGTGCAGGTGCGATTCCCCCGGCGAGAGCGATGTGGTTGCTCTTGATCAGGACTCCATCAGAGAGATCGAGGCGATGGTTCTGTCCGCCGCCGCAGCGGACAGCATACTTATCGATGACGCGCAGCCCGGGAGCAGTCTTGCGGGTATCGAGAATGCGGGCTTTCGTGCCAGAGACGGCTTCCACGAACTTCCGAGTTAGTGTGGCGATGCCGCTCATGCGCTGGAGGAAATTCAGGATGACGCGCTCACAGGAGAGAATCACGCGCGCGTTGTGTCGGATCACGGCGACGGACTGGCCTTTGTGGAGGCGGACGCCATCGAAGATTTCGGGATGAGTGGTGACTTCGTAGTGCGAAGTAACGGCGCCATCGAGCGCTGCGTAGACATCGAGGATGCGGGCAATCACACCGATGCCGGCGAGAATGCAGTCTTCCTTGGCGAGGATGGTAGCCGACGCGCGCTGGTTGGGATTGATGCAGGCGTAGCTGGTGGCATCGCGCGTGGCCCGGTCTTCGAGCAGCGCGTTGTCGATGATCGCGGTGATGCGTCGGCTGTTAAAGTCCATAAAGCAGTGGCCAGTTGCCAGTGACTAGACACTTGGTCCGGCGCCATTCAGGGCATCCAACTGACGTTTCAATTTTTCGCGCAGGGCGACCAGTTCTCCTTCCCGACGGCGTAAGCCTCCGACCACCTTTTCCGGGGCCTTCGCCAAGAATTGTTCGTTGCTCAGTTGGCGCTGATTGTTCGCAAACTCTTTCTCGATTTTATCGAGTTCTTTCTTCAAGCGGTCGCGTTCGGCAGCTACGTCAATCTTTCTCTCGTAGATCACATGAACGTCGAAGCGCGCGGTGCTGCGGGCGCCGGCTTCTTTGGCTAGTGAGGAGTCTACGAATGTGAGCTTTTCTACGTTCGCAAGGCGCTCGACCGGTCCGCGATTTTGTTCGATCATCGCTCGAATTGCAGGCTCATGGGCAAAGACTTCGACCTCAACCTTCACCTTAGGCTCGACTTTTAGTTCTGCGCGAACGTTTCTTATGTTCACGATCAGGTCTTGCAGGATCGCCATTTGCCATAGGGAGTCCTTGTAAATATCCGGGTCGTTATCAAAAGACCCTATTCGATACCGAACTCCAAGTTCGGAAGGCGCTCCAAACGCCGGGCTGATCAGCATCGCTCTTTCGCTGAGCGGAAATCCGGCCAAGGCTATCGACTTAGAAGGTGCGTTCTCGCCATAGAGCGTTTGCCAGATTTCCTCGGTTATGAATGGCATAAAAGGGTGCAACAAACGGAGAGCAGCCTCAAACATGCTGAGGATGTTTCTGCAGGCGATTCTCACCCCATCGCCTTCTTCATTGTCAGTGTCGAAACGAGGCTTAATCAGTTCGATATACCAATCACAAAAATCGCCCCAGAAAAAGTCGTAAATGCAATTTGCTGCCTCGTGGAAGCGATAATCGCGAAGAGCATCGTTAACGCGCAAAGCAATATCTGTAAACTTCGACAGAATCCATTGATCTTCCAGCTTCACAGAGAGAAAGCCGAACGGTCCGTCAGTTTTCTTTTGGTTTGTGGCAATCAGGAATTCACGAATCGCTAACTGGCCTGCATCCCCAGCTCTGTCCACATTCATGAACATGAATCTGGCGGCGTTCCAGATTTTGTTGGCGAAGGCGCGATAGCCTTCAGTGCGGCTCTCGTTGAACGCGATGTCGGTGCCAGGGGCGGCCATCGCCGCAAGCGTGAACCGGGTCGCGTCGGTGCCGAAGCGCTCGATGATTTCGAGGGGATCGATCACGTTGCCTTTGGTCTTCGACATCTTTTGGCGGTCGGCGTCGCGGACCAGCGCGTGAATGTAAACATGCCGGAAAGGAACGCTATCGTTTTTTTTGTCGGCGAATCCGCTGGCACGCTTGATGGCCGCGTCTTGTTCGTGCCCATGCATAAAGTGGCAGCCGAACATGATCATGCGCGCCACCCAGAAGAAGAGAATTTCGTAGGCCGTGATCAGCAGCGTTGTCGGATAGAAAACGGCCTGATCACGGGTTTTTTCGGGCCATCCTAGAGTCGTAAACGGCAAGAGTCCAGACGAGAACCAGGTGTCGAGCACGTCGGTATCCTGCTCGAGCTTTGATCCGCCGCATTTTGGGCACTTTGTAGGCGTCTCGCGGGCGACGATGATTTCGCCGCAAGCGCAGCGCCAGGCGGGGATGCGGTGTCCCCACCACAGCTGGCGCGAGATGCACCAGTCGTGGATATTGTTCATCCAGTTCAGATAAATCTGTTTGTAGTTCTCCGGAACGATAGTGATCTCGCCGTTCTCGACGGCCTCGATCGCTTTTTGCGCCAGCGGCTGAATCTTGATGAACCACTGCTCGGAGAGGCGCGGCTCAACCACTGTGCCGCAACGGTCGCACTTGCCGAGAGAAAGAGCGTAGTCTTTTTCGGCGACCAGAAAGCCTTGCTCCTGCAGATCGGCGAGCACTCGCTTGCGGGCTTCGTAGCGATCTAAGCCCGCGTACGCACCCGCGTTTACATTCATGTGCGCGTGCTCGTCCATCACGTCGATCTGCGGCAGGTTGTGGCGCTTGCCGGCTTCGAAATCGTTAGGATCGTGGGCGGGCGTCACCTTCACCGCGCCGGTGCCGAACTCGGGCTGCGCGAGTTCGTCGGTGATGATGGGGATCTCGCGATTCATCAGCGGCAGCAGAACTTTCTTGCCGTGGAGATGCATATAGCGCTCGTCTTTGGGATTCACGGCGATGGCGGTATCACCAAGCATGGTCTCCGGACGCGTGGTGGCCAGGGTGATGAACTCATTGGTGCCAACCACGGGATAGCGAATCTCCCAAAGTTTCCCGGCAACGTCTTCGTGCTTCACTTCGAGATCGGAAATGGCGGTCTCGCAGCGCGGACACCAGTTGACGATGTATTTGCCGCGATAGATCAGGCCTTCTTCATAGAGGCGGACGAAAACCTCGCGCACGGCGCGGGAGAGAGTTTCGTCCATGGTGAAGTATTCGCGGTCCCAGTCGACGGAGGCGCCGAGTCGCTTCATCTGGTCGAGGATGGCGCCGCCGTAGTGGCGCTTCCAATCCCAGACGCGCTCGATGAATTTTTCGCGGCCCAAGTCGCGGCGCTTCTTGCCTTCTTTGGCCAGGTCGCGCTCCACCATCATCTGGGTCGCGATGCCCGCGTGGTCGGTACCGGGTAGCCAAAGCGTGATGAAGCCGCGCATGCGATGCCAGCGGACGATGATGTCCATTTGCGTCTGGTTGAGCATGTGGCCCATGTGCAGACGTCCGGTGACGTTGGGCGGCGGCAACAGCAGGGTGAAGACGGGGCGCGTCTCACCCTCGGGCGGCGTAGGGACGGAGAAAAGCTTTTCTCTTATCCAATACTCGGCCCAGCGCGTTTCAATCGCACCCGGCTCGTAGGATTTGGGCAAGTCGTGGGGCATGAGCTCTGAAATCAGCAGTTCGCTATTGGCAGTTGGCGAAACCTTCACTACAGGGAGCACAAGGGGATCACAGGGTGGATATTTCCGGTGGTCTAGTTGGCC
The DNA here is from genome assembly GCA_963750245.1 of uncultured Acidobacteriaceae bacterium. Lineage (GTDB taxonomy): Bacteria > Acidobacteriota > Terriglobia > Terriglobales > Acidobacteriaceae > Sulfotelmatobacter. The sequence goes on along the minus strand of CAVVQB010000007.1, from coordinate 1,021,070 downwards.
TCTGGAGTTAACGGCGATCGCCATCAATGCTGATGAAGTTTGATCTTACAGGCGCGGGAAAAGAAGGGTCAAACGCCGGTTGGGGGTGGAAGGAAGAGCGGCAAAACTGCCACACCCCCACCCGCCCGCTGGCGTAGGGCAGGGCGCGGGTGCGCTCGCTCGGTTTGCTACCTGCGCGATGAGCTTGCGCGGGGCAGGGAGTCCTCGTGCAGCCTGCGGAAATCACTCTGTCGAATTACAACATTGGCCATTCGTTGGGCACCAATTTGATCTCGTGAAGTGACGTTGACGTCTTCCTTGTATGTGTAGCCAACCCCTTTAACCCTCACTATGCGGCTTCCGAACTGCCTAAGTTTCTTGCGGAGCATGTAAATATGGTTCGTCAGATGTTTGTCTAGATGACGAGACGACTTTGGCTTTTGCTGTGACCCTGTGAGTATCGCTTCTGCCAACGTGCCCCGCGAAACTACAACTCCGGCGTTGTTCACAAGCAATTTGAAAATCACAGCTGCGTTACCAGGTAAGAAAACTTCGCATCCCCCTACAGTAACCGTCAAAGTTTGCTCATTAAACACCACGTCGCCTTTGACCGTAATATCGTTCTCCGGTTTCCGGTTCGCGATTATTTCCTTAGCAACCCAGTAAAGCTCGGATAGCGACTGCAATCGTTCGCCCGCGATCTGAGCAACGGATGACATTCTCCAATTATCTTGCAACCTTCGATGAGGTCTCCAAGGTTTGGTACAACATAGAAACAAGTGATCCGATCTAGACGTTCATCACACCCGCAGATCAATGCCGCGAGCCCCTTCTCTTTGGGTTGGCTTAACAGCACCCATCTTGGCTCACCTGTCATGGTGGACTTCCGAATGGTGCGCTGGCTTACACCTTCGGCCTTGGCGGCGTCAGCGAGGGATGCCCCGTGACGAATGGCGGTTAGAGCATGTAGAGCACGGTTTCGAGCTTCGAGGCTTCGAGCGGATAGTTTGGCTAGAGCCAGTGTGCACTTGCGGGAGACTTTGAGAGATCGTGTGGCCTGGAATTTTCGTTTTCTAGGCATCGTTTTCCAGCTCCTTGTCGCGTCGTTCTTGCCTGCGCCCTTGATAAGTGCACTCCGAGTGCCACGAAAACCAGCTAACTAATAGATGGATAATGGGTTAGCGTGATTTTCTGGCGCTGGCCCGCAGATCAGGAACAGGTTTTCTGGCAATCGACGGCTGGGAAGCTAGAATTTACTGGTGCTAAAAACTGCAATCTCGTCGGCTTGGAAGTGGTTGGTGAACTTTCTCACTGCTGTGCGCGGGAAATTCTTGCAGCTAATGGGAAAATTTCTCGACTGGCTTATGAATCGCAGGACGAAGAACACGTCCGCAGGTCGGCCTACCATCGAAGATGACTGGCTTAGCGCCAATCGAAACTCTCTCGTGGATATGCTCTCTTGCTGGTGGGGTGAAGTCGGCTGGCAACTCACGCACGCAACAACAAGAGAAGCACTCAGGGTAGCGCTTGATCCGGTACGGGAACATTCCAACAAGCACCTCATTAGCCGCTTGCTGCTTCCGAGTTCGGAGTCCGCAAACCCCGAGCAGATTCGGGAAGGTAGGGACGCCAACGGCAGAGCGATTGAGCAAATATACGAAGCTCAGGAGAGACAACGCCAATACCCGGATTTGATCATGCGGGCCGAAATGGCTTTAAGCCACGCCTCGCTGGAACAGATAGAAGAGGTGAAAGCAGAATTGTCAAAACTTCAAGCCGACCTCCAAACGGCAACCCTGGCGCATGAAGCTGCTTGCAAGGCGCAAACGGCACTCGAAAAGAGACTAGATCAAAGGGAAGCTGGATTCGCTCAAGACCAACTCTTGATGTTCATCGACAAAAGGTTCATTAACGGGAGATACGCCCGTAACCCATTGAATCTTGCAAACGCAATGGCAGGGCTGCCGTATACCCAAGGCGTCCACTTCTTAGGCGCTTGGCAATCGTACCAGCGATGCTCCGATCTCCCTTGCGAGTTATGGCCACATCATCGGTTTCAAGTGTTTGAGACGATACGGTCAATTTTTAAGAAGTCCAAGACATCTAAGTTGCCCCCGATGGAATTCTTTCATCAAGAAATCGTGGCACTGCCAAGTACCGTTGTCCTGGAGCGGGTGGACCCGCTTACAAAAAAGAGGTGCAGAGTAAGTCCGACAACGCTGTTCGATCTGATCTTTTGGACAATTGGCCGATTTGGAGTCTTGCGATTAAGAAAAGCTTGCAGTCTCCGGTCGACCAAGAGCGCATACCGTTCCTCATTTGCGCTAACTTTACAGAAGTCCGGAGAGACCCGAAAACGTCTGTTCTCTTAGTTTTGGGATCTACGCAGAAGACCAAGAATTAAGAAACGCGACCGTTCGGTATCTAGTTGATATAAAATGAGATAAGAGAAAAACGGGCCTGCCGACTGTTACTAGCAGCCGACAAGCCCCAACCACCATCGGAGGAGTGCTCCAATGGCAGCTAACAAGACCGTACCCCAACTCTGGCAATCCCACAATTGCTCCCTTGACTTGCTCGTCCCGCGTCACGGTGTAGTCACCCTCTACGGCTACGGCATTCAGGTCCGCTTAGATCGTGGACATCTGTTTCTAGAAGATGGCATCGGCGCTGACCGTCGTCGATACCGTCTTCCACGTGTCGGTCACGGCCTAAAGCGATTGGTCGTGATCGGCTCCGATGGAATGGTCTCACTTGCAGCGCTGCGCTGGTTGGCCGACCAAGATGCCAGCCTTGTACTGCTGGAACGCGACGGGTCGGTACTTGCGACGACGGGTCCAGTTCGCTCCTCGGATGCCAAACTCCGTCGTGCTCAGGCCCTCGCGCACACATCCGGAGCTGCCTTGCGCATCACGCGTGAACTGATTAGCCAAAAGCTCGCCGGACAGGAACGAGTTGCTCGTCACAAACTGCTCGATTCAACAACAGCGGACACAATCGCTCAATTCCGGGCGGGAGTGCCAACCGGCGACAACATCGTAACAATCCGGCTGATCGAGTCACAAGGTGCACGAGCATACTGGTCGGCGGGAATAGCAGAGACCGGAACATTGACAAACTGCCAAGACTTAAGCATGTGCTCAACGCAATGCCTTAAGACTGCAAGCAAGTTTTTCTTCTGGCCAGTCAGTGTCACTTTGCTGGAGAGGTGCCGCAAGAATAAATCTGCGGTGCCAAGTTTCCGGTTTAGGTAAATTGTAAAAATCTCTTCGCGATAGATATGTGCGATGAATGACTGTTTGTAACCGGTTGGTTTGTTTTCTTGCTCCGTAGGCCTCACAGAAGAAACGCAAGAGCAAGAAATCTTTCTTGAGTGACTCAACCACTTGCTCGGAAACCATTTTGCGATTAACCCTAAAGAATTTGAAGTAGTTCGTCAGCAAATCGTCATAGCCTTCATCCTCAAGTCGCTGGTCATTGGCTTCTAGTAAAAATACGTGCAGTTTCAACGGCCCTGTGATCAGCGTACCGAACCGCTGATGGAAAAACTCTGACCGGCAGGTCAGCAACAGATTCAGATAAGGGTACTCAAGCGCCGTTTGAATAAACTGTTCCAGCTGGTCAGCAAATTCACTGATGCGATGGTGCTCGTTTATGCCGTCGATGATGAGAATAAAAGGCTTATCGACTCGACCTGCGTACTGTGAAAGAAGCCGTGCTGCCTCAGCAAAAGAAGAAGTTTTGCCCTCAAATAGCAATCGCTGAACAGCGTCTCCAAGATCGGGTGCATGCATTGACCTGAGTACACGTCCGGTGAGATACGCACAAGGTACTTTGTGGTTGAAGAGGAAGTTTTCGACAAAGTCACACACCATGTTTGTCTTTCCTTGACCTGCTCTTCCTGTCAAGATGAAGACTCGTGCTTCTGTTACTGCTAGTTCGCCTAAGAGATCCTTAAGTGTACGACCGAGTCCCCAGCCGAGGCTGCTCTGCAAAGTAAAAGTGTTCTCATCGTAGTAGTACCGGCGGTCTTTCTTAACCGGGAAGCCATTACATTACACTCTAACCTATGAAGATATTTTCGGCGCGTGAGACGGAGTTGTTGCGCGAGCTTGACGGACTGGAACTCGCTGGGTTTTGGCGGCGGGCCGTTGCATTCCTGATCGACTGTTTTCTCATGGCTGTTCTTCTTAGTGTGCTAACGACGCTTGGATTCAATGGATTGCAAAATCTCCGCCAGATGCGGGGGAATTCAGGCCCGGCTGAGTATCATTTGCCAGTCGTGAAGGAGCTTCGGGTTCCCATGATCCATGGGGGCATGAAGCTCCAACTAATCAACATCGAAGGCAACGAAGTGATTCATGTAGCCGCCACGGTGGTTGTGCCGGTACTGTATTGTGGCGTTTTTCTGTGGGCGGGCAAAGGTCGGACTCCGGGCAAGCGGCTGCTGAAGATCAGGGTCGTCTCGCTGGCCCATCGACACATAACATTGTGGCATGCGGTTGAGCGGGCGTTGGGTTATGGAGCGGCTGCGCTGGAGCTAGGGTTCGGGTTTGTGCAGTTCTTTATTCATCCCTACCGGCGCTGTGCGCAGGACCGCCTCGCCGAGACGATCGTGGTGACCGAGCGCAGCTATCAAGCGCTGCAGCAAAAGCTGTCGCAGCAGCAGGTTGCCGATGATTTAGTAGAGTCCCCGCCACACATTGCGTAGCGAAACACTTGCACCCTTCTCGAAGGAGAGCAAAGGGCGGGACATCCTCCAATATTGCCAAAAGGGCGAGAGCGCGACAGTCGTCGCGTGCTGACTGGCATAACTGTTGAAATCAGGCGATTACACTCATTGTGAATCGGCCAAACTCTGGGTCAATGAGTGAAATGGCGATATTACAACAGCTACTCATCGACCGAGCAAGCCGCATTTGCCGCGACGGATTCGGCGACGCTTCCCATGAATATCCGATCGATTCCGTGCATGCCGTGGGAGCCGAGCACGATCAGATTCGGATTCCACGTTTTCGCTTCGTCGGGAATGAAAGACCGAGGATCTCCGAGAGGAGTGGCGACTGAGTGGTAGCGAGATTTCTGGAGTTCCCCAACCGCGAGAGCACATGCTCAATCACATTCGTCGAGCAGCCGCTCAGCGCTAGGCACTGCAGCCGTACCGGCCATCTCGCGCTTGAGTTCCTCGACGCTGATCGTGCCAGTCCCGCCATGCCCGGCGCTACGCGCCGCCGACGCATTTCCCGCTTCCGACTCTGTGTCGGCGCAAATCTTGCTTTTCGCGTCAAGCCGCGCATCGTAAACCGCCGAGATTGTGTCTAGGCGCGAGATCATGTCCCGCGTCGCGGCGAGTTTTAATTCCCGCGTTTGTTCGGGCGTAAGTTCTCCCGCTTCCGTCCGTTCGGAAATTTTCCGCAAGCTGGCATGAACTTCCCGAAGCAAACCATCGACGCGAGCGGCATAGTCCTCGCCCAAGGCCGCCACGGCATCTACATTTGTCGAGCAGGTTGCACCCGCCGGTTTTTGCGCGGCAGCCGGAAGTACCGCGAGCACTACGAGAGCAAGACACACTGCGTTTTTCATTTCAACTCCTAATGGGCTATATTCCGTCTATTGCTTATCAAATCTCTGTTGCTAGGCTGCCCGACTCAATTCCGTCTCAGCTGTGCAACTCCTCGCTCCCATGTCGGTACTATGCAGGTTTCACGGCAGAGCGCACATCACGCGATAAGAGGTTTTTTCGCTACCACTACCGGGGATGAAAAGGGATACCACCGCGGGCGGCACACCGGTTGGTCGATCTGACCTACTAATCCTGTAAAATTGAAGCATCAGCTCCGGAGCCACTTCCGCATTGTCTTTTCTTGATCAACTGAACCCGCAGCAGCGCGAAGCCGTCGAAACCACTGAGGGCCCGGTGCTGATCCTCGCCGGCGCCGGTAGCGGGAAGACGCGCGTCATCACCTACCGGATCGCTTATCTGATCGAGCATAAAGGCATGATGCCGGAGTCCATCCTGGCGATGACGTTTACCAATAAGGCCGCGGCTGAAATGGGTGAACGCGTCGAGAAGCTGGTTGGCGGGCTCAGCATCGCCAAGCCGGTCATCTCAACTTTTCATTCGTTCTGCGTGCGGGTTCTCCGCCGTGACATTGAAGCTCTCCAGATTCCTTCCGCAACGCCCGGCCAGCCGCCTATCGGGCACACGAAAAAATTTGTTATCTACGACGAGAGCGACCAGCAATCGGTGGTCAAAGGCGTCATGAAGCGCCTCGGCGTTGACGACAAGCAGCTCACGCCGCGCACCGTGCTATCGCGCATTTCCTGGGCGAAGAATCACATGCTCGATCCTCAGGAACTCTACTTGCAATCGGCCGATCCCAAGACGGAGAAAATTGCGCATCTGTTCGAGGAATATCGCAAGGAACTCCGCAAAGCCAACGCCCTCGACTTTGACGACCTGCTGCTCGAAGCCACCAGGCTGCTGAAGACTGCTGCGCCCGTGCGCGAGTATTACAATCGCCGGTTCCAGTATCTGCTCATCGACGAATACCAAGACACCAACCGACCGCAATACGAACTGATGCGCATGCTGGCCGGCGAGCGCCACAATGTCTGCGCCGTCGGCGACGAGGATCAGTCGATTTATTCCTGGCGCGGAGCGGACATTCGCAACATTCTCGAATTCGAAAGAGATTTTCCCGAGGCAAAGATCATCCGCCTCGAGCAGAACTACCGCTCCACGCAAAACATTCTGCAGGCTGCATCCGCGGTGGTCGCCAACAACATTCGCCGCAAAGGCAAGAACCTCTGGACCTCGCGTCAGGGTGGCACCAAGATCGGCTACTACGAAGCACCAGACGGAGAAAACGAAGCGCTCTTCGCCGCCGATCACGTTGCAAAATATCTGCGCGAAGCAGCCCAGCATGGGGAGACGCCTCGCGTCGCCGTTCTTTACCGTACCAATTCGCAGTCACGGCTGTTTGAAGAGGCTATGCGGCGTTACGGCCTAAAGTACAAAGTGGTCGGCGGATTTTCTTTTTACGAGCGCGCCGAGATCAAAGATATGATCTCGTACCTCAAGGTCATCCAGAATCCCGATGATTCGATTTCCCTGCTGCGCGTGATCAATACGCCCACACGCGGCATCGGCAAGGGCACGATCGACACCCTTGAGCGTCTCGCGCTCGAAACCGGGCTGTCACTGTGGGGCGCACTCGGCGAAGCCATCCGCCGCCAACTCCTTCCCCAACGTGCCCTCGCAGCTCTGAAGAGTTTTCAGCGGTTGATCGTAGACGCGCAGGCAATGTTGTCGGGAAATTTTGTCGAGCACTTGGAGGAGAGCGCGGAACAAAGTGCGGCGACGGCAATGTCGCCCATGGATACCGAAGGTGATGAAGATCCAACAGCCGGCGATGCCGCTGCCTTCGATCCCAACGAATTCGAAAACACTGCCTTCGATTTCGGCGGAGCCTACTCCGGCGACGTGTCCGGGGGTAGCGCCGACGTCCAGCCGCCTCCAGTCGAAGAACGATCGACGGCGCCAGGGGCGGCGGAGACGCTGGCACCTGCCACCGCTTCATTCCCTGTTCCAACGGTCAGCACCGCCGACGTTCTCAAGTTCTTGATCGACCGCACTGGTTACATCAAGCTCCTCGAAGCCGAGGACACGCCCGAGTCTTTCTCCCGCATCGAAAACCTGCGGGAGTTGGTGAACGCCGCCATGGACTCGCGCGATCGCGGCGAATCTCTCGACCAGTTCCTCGACCACGCGGCCCTGATCAGCGACGCCGACGACTACGACGAGCGCTCCCAAATCACTCTCATGAGCCTACACGCCGCCAAGGGCCTGGAGTTTCCGTTGGTCTTCCTAAGCGGCCTTGAAGAAGGATTATTTCCCCATTCGCGCACCATGCTCCAGCCCGACGATGTCGAAGAAGAGCGTCGGCTCTGCTACGTCGGCATGACGCGAGCCATGGACCAACTCATCCTCACCCGTGCCGTCTATCGCCGCCGCTACGGCACCGACCTGCCCGAAGCCAGCGTCCCTTCGCGTTTTCTGGAGGAGGTTCCAATCCAGTTGATCGAAGAGCTAGGCACGCGGCGGACTTCCGCATCTCGGGTGGGCACGAACTATGTGGGGACGGCCGCTCTCGGCCGCCCAGCGGGGCGAAGCCCCGCACCCTACGACACCGATGTCCACTACTCCTACGAGGACGAAGACCAGAGCGCAAGCTGGAAGGGTCCAGGTGGAGACAGCTCTCGGCTGTCCGGCGGGGCGAAGCCACGCGGCTCTGTTCCAGCCAAGCCCTACAACTCCATCGAGAACATTGCCGAGTTTTTCGCCAGCCGCGGCAAGAAATTTACGGTCCCAAAAATCCCCCTCGAAGAACCTACCGGCAAGCGCGGATTCCGCCCCGGGCAGAAGGTCCGTCATCCGAAATACGGCGAAGGAACGGTCTATCAGCGAGAAGGAGAAGGCGAAGAAGCCAAGATTACTGTACAATTTCCTCGCTTCGGGTTGAAAAAGCTGGTGGAGAAGTACGCGCAACTGGAGCGAGCCTGAAGGCAATTTGGTAATTTTGTAATCGGGGAATTTGGTAATTTCGGGGCGACCCAGCCTTGGAATTTACAAAATTGCTCAATTATCAAATTACGAAATTCAAAAGGATTCATGGCAAACACAGCAGAATTAACCAAAGAAGAACGCAAGAAATCAAAACGCGCCTCCCGCAAGAAGGCCAAAGCGGAGAAGCCGAAGAAACCCCGCGACTACGCTCGCGGATCGAAGAAGCGCAAGGTGAAGAAGTTGGCTCGCGGCCAGTCCAAGCGGTAAGACGGGTCCCCATCTTTCCCTGCTTTTGGGGAAAGGTGGGGTTTCCCCGACACGATTGAATCGCCAACAGTTCTTCAGGAGACAACTACCGCTTGTCACAACCACCTACGGAACCCGCCGCCACGGTTCGTACTTCGACCGTTCGAACCAGCGACAACCAGCTTTTTTGCTGCAAGTCGATCGACAAGCTGATCTCCGAATCCGAGGCCCCAGGTCAGCGGCTGCAAAAAACTCTCGGTCCCTGGTCGCTGACCGCGCTGGGCATTGGCGCCATCATCGGTTCCGGCATTTTCGTTCTCACGGGAACCGCCGCCGCCGGAGAATATTTTCAGGCCCCGTCCATCCTGCATGCGCAGGCGCTCGACATAATTGTGAACTTCCTGCGCACCGGCAGCACGGCGGGAGCGCTCATGCACGGGCGCCCGCCCGCCGGGCCATCCATCGCGATTTCTTTTTTCCTGGTTGCGATTGCATGCAGTTTCGCCGGCCTCTGCTACGCCGAACTGGCCTCGATGATCCCAATCGCCGGTAGTGCCTACACCTACTCCTACGCGACGCTGGGCGAAATTTTTGCGTGGATTATTGGTTGGGACTTGATCCTCGAATACGTGGTCTCGAACGTCGCGGTCGCGGTCGGCTTTGCCGGTTATACAAAAGCGCAACTGGCGGTTTTCGGCATCAACTTGCCGGAAAAATTCGCCAGTCCGGTGTGGGCCGGCGGGCAGTGGACGGGCGCCTATTTCAATCTTCCCGGATTCCTCATCGTTTTCATTCTCACCCTCCTGCTGGTGCGCGGAGTGAAGGAGTCGGCGGAGACCAATAACATTATGGTGGCGGTAAAAATCGGAGCCATCCTGACCTTCCTCGTAGTCGGTGGAATGCTGGTGAAGCCCGCGAACTGGACGCCGTTCGCGCCGTCAGGCTTCGCCGGAATCGTTACCGGCGGGGCCATCGTTTTCTTCACCTACATCGGCTTCGATTCGGTCTCCACTGCCGCCGAGGAGTCGCGCAATCCGCAAAAAGATTTGCCTTTCGGCATCATCATGTCGCTGGTGGTCTGCACGCTGCTCTATGTTGGCGTTGCCATCGTGCTGCTGGGCATGATGAAGTACACAACCTTCGTGTCAGGTGCAGCCGCCGAAGCGCCCGTGGCCTACGCGATGAAGTATCTGGGGGTGCACCCCTTCTTCCGCTCGGTCATCGTGATCGGAGCGCTGACGGGCATGATCTCTTCGTTGCTCGTGTTTCAGTACGGGCAGGCACGCATCTGGTACGCCATGTCCCGCGACGGTTTGCTGCCGAAGCTGTTCTCGGCGGTACATCCGAAATTTAAGACCCCGCACATTTCCACCTGGATCGCCTGCTTTGCCGTGGGAATTCCCGCCGGCCTCGTGGACATTGGAGATGCCGCCGACCTGGCCAATATCGGGACGCTGTTTGCCTTCGTTCTGGTTTCGCTGGGAGTGATCCTTCTCCGCCGGCGGCAGCCAGATCGCAAGCGCGCGTTCCGGGTGCCGTTTGTGCCGTGGTTTCCGCTGATTTCGATCGTTCTTTGCGGCGGCCTGATGATGGGCCTCACCGTCATCACCTGGTTGCGGTTTGTGATCTGGCTGGGCCTTGGCCTGCTGATCTACATGTTCTACAGCCGTCATAGGAGCGAGTTCGCGAAAAAGTAGCTGTCAGCCGTCAGCTATCAGCCATCAGCAGAAACGCCCTGTCCTCCTGAGCGAAGCAGACCGATGAGCGAAGTGAATCGGTCTGCGCAGTCGAAGGATCCCTACGTCTCTGCAGGGCCGCCGGCCCAACAAGGCGCTTCCACGACGGTCCTCGTTGCTGGATAGCCCCGTATCTCCGAAGTCCTCAGCTGCTCCCTCGCAAATCTTTCCTCAAAAATCTACAATCAGGGGGATGTCTACACTCGATCGATCGCCCAGCAGTTTCCTCCGCCAGCTCCCCAAGGCCGAACTCCACCTGCACCTGGAAGGCGCGATCGAACCCGGCACGCTGCTCGAACTCCGCCAGCGCCACGGCGAGCGTGCCACGCAAGCCGAAGTCGATGCGCTTTATCGTTACGAAGATTTCCCCGGCTTCCTGCTCGCCTTCAAGAACATCACCGAGCACCTGCGCACGCCCGAAGATTACGAACTCATCACCTACCGCCTGATGCAGCGCCTTAAAGAAGAGAACGTGCTGCACGCGGAGGTTTACGTCTCAGTCGGAGTTTGCCTCTGGCGGAAGCAGGATTTCGCCGCCATCTTCGAAGGCCTCGATCGCGGGCGCGCCCGCGGCGCGCGAGACTTTGGCATCTCGCTCATCTGGATCTTCGATGCGGTCCGCCAACTCGGCGCAGAGGCCGCGCAAAAAGTCTTTGACCTAGCTGTTCGTTATCATGATCGCGAAGTCGTCGGCGTCGGCATCGGCGGGGACGAGCAGAAAGCACCGCCAGAAATTTTCCGCGATGCCTATACCTGGGCTGGCGACAATGGCATGCGCCTCACCGCACACGCCGGCGAAACCGGCCCTCCGGAATCGGTCTGGGGAGCGCTCAACCTGCGCGCCGAGCGGATTGGCCACGGCCTCACTGCCTTCCACGATCCCGATCTCGTCGAGGAGCTTGCCCAGCGCCAGGTCCCGGTCGAGATCTGCCTCACCAGCAACCTGCGCACCGGACTCTGCCCCAATCTCAACGACCATCCGGCGAAAAGTTATTTCGACCAGGGCGTGATGATCACGCTCAACAGCGATGACCCCGCCATGTTCGGCACCACGCTCGCCCGCGAATACCAGATCGCACAGCAAACTTTTGGATTCACCGACGAACATCTCCGCGAACTTGCCCGCAACTCCTTCGAAGCATCGTTCCTTCCAGCCGAAAAGAAGCTGGAATTTCTGAACTTGTTTGATGCCGCCGCGGCAAGGTAGACATGACAAGATGCTTGAATGATTCCATGCGGAGAACTAATCGGCCACTGATCACTGGCCACTGACCACTGTGCCTCTCCACATCGGCATCGTCGCCTGCAGCACCGAGGGAGCCGCGCTCTGCTACCGTACGATCTCCCTCGAGGGCTCGCAGATGCTGGGCCCGCACAATCATCCCGAAGTCTCGCTGCATTCGCACTCGCTCGCGAAGTACATGCAACATGTCCGGGTCAACGACTGGGCCGGCGTCGCCGAACTCATGCTCTCCTCCGCGGAAAAGCTGGCTCGCGCCGGCGCCGATTTCCTCATCTGTCCCGACAACACGATCCACCAGGCCTTCGACCTGATCGAGCACCGGTCGCCGCGCCCCTGGCTGCACATCGCGAGAGAAGTTGCGAAGGAGGCGCAGCGCCGCGAGTTCAAGCGCCTCGCCGTGCTCGGCACGCGCTATCTGATGGAAGGCCCGGTGTATCCCGAGAAGTTGAAAGCCGCGGGACTCGACTATCGCATTCCCGGCGCCGAGCAGCGCGAACGCCTCGACCGCATCATCATGGACGAACTGGTCAACGCTCAATTCCTGCCAGGTTCACTGGCGTATTACGTGGAAGTGATCCGGTCGTTGAAGGACGAGGGTTGCGACGCGGTCGTGCTAGGCTGCACCGAGATCCCGCTGCTGGTAGCGCCGGAATCGTCGCCGCTGCCCACGCTGGATTCCACGCGCCTGCTGGCCAGAGCGGCGGTGCGCAAGGCCGTGGAAGACTAGCAACGGGATCGAACTAGATGAACCATGTAGGGACAGCCGCCTCGGCTGTCCAGCCAAGCGCAGCGAGGCGGTGTTAAGAACCCTTGGAGGTGAGAAAGATGAGAATTACCCGGGTCTGTTTTATGACTCTTGTTCTGACTGGGGCGGCACTTTGCCAGGAAGGTGCGGGCTACAAGCCGAAAGGCGGTTACGTGCCTGATAAAGCGACGGCGATAAAGATCGCAGAAGCCGTCCTCATTCCCGTGTACGGAGAAAAGCAGATCCAGTCGGAGCAGCCCTTTAGCGCTACCCTGAAGGGTGACGTATGGATAGTTAGAGGTACTTTACGGTGCCCCGATGGCAAAGGAGGGATGACGACTGAATGCGACGGCGGAGTCGCGATGGTGCGCATCTCCAAGAGCGACGCCCGCATCCTGTACATGACGCACGGCAAGTGAGTTCGGGCGCGACCGTGTGATTTAGACCAAGATGACTGCACCTAACGAGCCGGACCGATCCCACCCCAAACGCCACCAGCTGAAATTCCGCCAACTCCGTGGCCCCTACTCCATCGTGCGCCTGCCTCTAGACGCCTCCATCCTAGACTGGGCCACGAAAGGCGATTTCAGCTCAGTCACCCGAACCGCCGACGAACTATCAATCGTCTGTTCGACCGAGAACGTCCCGAAAGACGTCAGCCCCGGCCCGCGCTGGGTCTGTCTGAAGCTCGAAGGCCCGTTTCCCTTCTCCCAAACCGGAGTCCTGCTCTCCTTCATCGCGCCGCTGTCGAACAACGGCGTCCCCATCTTCGCCGTCTCCACCTACGACACAGACTATGTCTTCATCCCGGAGGGGCACGCTGACCGAGCGGTCGAGTTGCTCCGCCAGGCCGGGCATGAACTATTCAGCGCATAAAAGCGGTAGAGCAGAGTTGATGCAGCTACCGGGAGATATGAAAGGCCGGAGAACCCTAAGATTCTCCGGCCTCGCTCCAACGAGCGTCAAAGATTACTGTTTCACGTCCGTCGAGGCAATATCGAGCGTCAGCATGAACCCGTTGGTTCCTTTGTGTTCGAAGGCCTTTGCCCCAGTTTTGTAGCCCTCAAAGTCGCTCGGCATCATGACGAAGCCGTCATTCCGCGGTGTCCCCCAGTACTTCAGATTGTGGATGACCACTGGGTCGTCGGTATTTCCTGGAAAACGGTGCAACTTCACTTCGGCAGTTTTCCCGCCATCCATCATGGCGTGAGCTTCGTTCTTGTTGAATTCCCATGTATCGATGTTTCCCTCCGCAGTCTGAAACGAGTTCCATTTCACGGGGAACACATGCGGCAGGATCGCCCCGAGAGCGGCCTGTTGTTCCTTGGTCATTGCCTTGTCAAATGTAACTAGGGCCCAATCGGTTTTTCCTTGCGAAAAGTCGGCCCCCAGGTCGCCGGTGATCCAGAACTTAGCGCCGTCCAGGTTGACTGAGCCATAGTGCCCTCGGTTGACCTTGTAGGCGTTGTTGAACTCGCAATAGTGGGCTTCTGTGCCGTGTTCGTGATGGGCAGCAGGTTTGGGATTGAAGTAGCACTGGCAGAACATCGGGCAACTACAGGCTTCGATGGTGGTCGCATTCAATGCCCAGTCGGGCTGCGACGTGTCAGTGGTGCTCATTGCGAGCAACATGAAGGCGAGTGAGATACCCCAGGCTTTGAGCATACCCATTACCCCCTTGGCGGCAAATTATGCTCGCAGTGTGGGGAGTTTGCAAGCATTTTGCGGCTTGCACACAGCGTCCTATTTGTGCCGTTCGCCCGTTAAAACTTACCGAATGCTGCTGCCAGGCCTGCATTTGATGGGCATTCATGCTGTAATAGGAATGTCCACTTCATGCCAGCCGCCTTCACATCGCTCCGCCGCCGCGCCAAAGCACTGCACCGCAACCTGCGCGGAGCCGCCATGGCCGCGCGGGCTCTCGCCTCGACCGATCATCCTTTACTCGCGCATATCATTCCCGTCCGCCGCTGCAACCTGGCTTGCACCTACTGCAACGAGTTCGACGATTTCTCGAAGCCTGTGCCGACGGAAGAAATGTTCCGCCGCATTGACAAGCTGGGTTCGCTGGGCACGGCGGTAGTCACGATTTCTGGCGGCGAACCATTGCTGCATCCCGATCTCGATGATGTGATCCGCCGCATTCGCTCGAACGGCATGATCGCAGGACTCATCACCAATGGCTACCTCCTCGTCGCCGACCGCATTAAGCGCCTCAATCGCGCCGGACTCGAGTGGCTGCAGATCTCCATCGACAACGTGAATCCCGACGAGGTTTCCAAGAAGAGCCTGAAGGTTCTCGACAAGAAACTGCAGTTGCTCGCCCAGCATGCGGATTTTCACGTGAATATCAATTCCGTGGTGGGCAGCGGCATACACCATCCGCAGGATGCACTTATCATTGGCAAGCGCGCTCTCGAACTCGGATTCACTTCGACCATCGGCATCATTCACGATGGCAGCGGCCAGTTGCAACCGCTGGGCGAGGAAGAGCGCCGCATCTACGACGAAATGAAATCGTGGGAAAAACGCAGCTTCACCCGCATCAACGCCTTCCAGGACAACATTGCGCAAGGTCTGCCCAATGACTGGCGCTGCCGCGCTGGCGCCCGCTATCTCTACATCTGCGAAGATGGATTAGTCCACTACTGCTCGCAGCAGCGCGGCTATCCCGGGGTACCGCTCGCCACCTACACGCGGGATGAAATGCGCCGAGAATATCTCACAGAAAAAGGTTGCGCGCCACACTGCACGGTTTCCTGCGTACACCAGGTCTCAATCTTCGACAGCTGGCGGGCGCCGCAGCATTTGGCCCCGGCAGCAGCATCGGCCGAGCTTGTGCAGATCAAATAAAGACCGGCTATTTTTTCGGTTGTGCTGAGGGCGGCAGAATTCCATTCAAACGCAGATACTGTGCAGCCGCAGCATAATGGTCAGCCCATCCGCTGGCCAGGCCGAGGGCGGCCATGGCGCGGGGAAAATGGTGTCCGCCGAACAACTCAACATCGTCGCCTAGCTTCGTGTCGTCCATTTTTCCCAGCGCGTCCGCGCAAAAATCGAACGAAGCCGTGGCCGCTGCGAGTAATTGGTCCTTTGCATCCGTTTCCTTCACTTCCTCAACTTTGGGCGGCGGAACATCCGCCGCTTTTGCACAACCACCATTGTTCGAGCCAATGATGTGCACCACCAGATGCGCAAAGCTCATCTGGTCTGGCGTGGGCTTGTAATTGAATTTGTCCGCTGGCATGGCGGTGATGGCGCCAAGAATATTGTTCCGAGAGCGCGGCAGCAGCACGCGAAGCGAGGTGGCGACAGGATCCTTCACTGGCGCGGCCGCTTGCGGCGAAGCCGGCGTGGACGAGGGCGACGCCATCGTCTGTGACCATCCGCTAGTTAAACAGATGCCTGCAAACAGGAGTGCGACCAGAGTGCGTTTCATCTGAAATCTCCTTAACAAATAGGTTGATTGCATGCCGCTTCAGTCATTCAGTGCCAACGAATTCTAGCCGCGAGCCCGAGGCGATACAAGCGGTCCGAACAATTAAGCTAGACAAAACAGGTAGACACTAGCGAGTTATAAGATGGACCCATGCAAAATGTGACGCCGGTAGCGCTGGCAGCCCTCGCACTGGAACTAGCCCCGGCAGTCACCTTCGGCTGCACAGGCGAGCGTGTCATTCGCGCCGTGCAGCGCTGGCCGGTGGCGTTGCGCTTGAGCCTCCCCGCATTGTTGGTCGTGCCCTATGCCATGGTCTCCCTCTCTGCCCATATATTCGAGTGGACAGGGTTCGCCCTCTATGCGCTGCTGCCTGTGGCCATTGCAGCCCTGCTGATGCGCGCTGCGGAGTCTGACCCAGACCAGCGCGGCGACTGGCGCGATGCCTTCATCCTGCTCGTTCTCGGGCTCGCCGTCGATCTGCGCTGGTTTGAAAGCGCGTGGCCCATCGGCCTGCGGGCGTTGAACGAATTGCTCCTGGTGGATGCCGGCCTATACGGATTTCTGGCGATCCGCCAACTCAGCGGTACGGGATTCAACTTTTGTATGAAGTGGAGTGACTGGAGAACCGGCCTGCGTGAGCTTGTATTCTTCGCGCCTGCCGTCATCGTGCTCGGACTGGCGCTGGGCTTCATCCATCCCCATCGCAACCTGCCCGGAATCGGCAGCGCAATCCTGCGTTGGATATTGATTTTTTTCTTTACCGCAGTGCGCGAAGAACTTTTCTTCCGCGCCTGGGTACAGAACCTGCTGGAACGCCGCGTTGGCCGCCGCGCAGCCCTGCTGACCGCATCCGTCGTCTTTGGGCTCTCGCACTTCAACAAGCGTCTCGGGGCGAACGTGCACTCTAACTGGCAATATGTGCTCCTGGCCACCATCGCCGGAATCTTCTACGGGCGCGCATGGCGGGAGAATCGTCGCGTACCGGCCTCGACGATCACGCATACCACCGTGGATTGGTTGTGGGGATTGTGGTTCTAGAAAGCGGAATGATCAATGGTTTGCAATGCTGGAGCCGTTACCGCCAGTCTTCCGGCTGACCACTTACTGGTTCGCGTGATACCGCAAATATCCCAATCCCACCCGCAAATGGTGATGCAGCGCATCCGGTACGCACACGGCGAAGCAAATCCCTAGTGCTCCCTGAGCGAGGCCGAGCGCCCATAGATTGCGATAGCGCTGAAACAGCACGCACGAAACGATACCCCAGGCCAAACAAGCTGCCGTGAGCACGACATTCGGCAGATGTGCCGCGGCGAACAGGGTTCCCGCCAGAGTCACGGCAGCGGATTCATTCGAGACCAGGCGCAAGAGCCGGTCCATAAAAAGGCCTTGCAGAAGAAATTGCTGATAGATCGTCCACAGCACGTAGCCGGCAATGTGCCGGAAGTCGCCTTTGTAAAGCGGATGCAGGGTGCCGAGTTTCGAGGCGACAAAGACGCTCAAGGCAGAAAGAACAACGGCTGCCGGCAAAATCCAAAGTGACTGCACGAAACCGCTGCGGCCGAGCCCTAGATCATCGCGACTCTTTCGTCGCGCGAGCACCACCAGCAGCGTCAGCACCAAGGCGATCGGCGAGAGTGTCCGCTGCAAACGATCCGGCATCCAGATGATCCCCACGATCAACCCGTAGCCGAGAATCAATTCAATCAGATCGCGTGTCCGGCCGGGATAGCAACGTGGCATTAAACCGCGACCTCCGGCGTCGCCTCCAACAGGCTTCTCGTATAACGGTGCTCCGGCCTCTCGGTGATGTGCTCACTCGTTCCGATTTCCACAATCTTGCCGCGGTACATCACGGCAATCCGCGTGGAAAGATAACGCACCACCGGCATCGAGTGCGAAATGAACAAATAGGTCAGGCCGAAATCGCGCTGCAGTTGCGCCAGCAGGTTCACAATCTGTGCTCCCACACTTACGTCGAGCGCCGATACCGGTTCGTCGGCGACAATAAATTTTGGTCGCAGCGCCAGCGCCCGGGCGATCCCAATGCGCTGCCGCTGTCCTCCGCTGAATTCATGCGGGAACCTCCGCAGAATGGATTCGTCAAGGCCGACAGCCCCCAGCAGTTCGACCACGCGAGCCCGAATGCCATCCTTCGCATTCCCGCTCCCCTGTTGGCGACGATGAATGATCAGTGGCTCCGCAATAATATCCTCCACGCGAAAACGTGGGTCGAGCGATGCGAAAGGATCCTGAAAAATAATCTGCATACCGCTCCGCAGGCGGCGCATTTCCCCGCGGCTGGCCGCGAGCAGGTCCTGTCCCTCGAAACCAATGCTGCCCGACGTTGGCTCGATCAGGCGCAAAATCAAGCGTCCCAGCGTGCTCTTGCCCGAGCCCGATTCACCCACCAGTCCAAGGGTTTCGCCAGAATGGATGTCGAGTGAAACGTCGTTGACCGCGCGGACCTCATTTCTCCCGCTCAGTTTTCCTCCCAGCGGAGAATTGCCTTGCGAATAAACTTTCGTCAGATTTCTAACTTCGACTAGCGCCATCCCTTTATTCCAAATTCTTGAAGATGCAAGAACGGACTCACCCTCCCGCAATCATCGGCACTGCTGCCAGCGCCGCCAATAACCCTACAAACTTCCACCGGGTAAAATGTTCTTTCAAAAATATTCGCGCCAGCAACACGGTGACTGCCGGATACAGTGATGAGATCACTACCGCCTCGTCCAGTCGTCCACTCTGGCTGGCGCGCACGAACAATATCGTACCCAAAGAATCCACGCAGCCGGTTAAAATGCCCCAGCGAACACCCGCGGCCGTGATGTCGCGAAACTCTCTCTGCAGCAAAACGATGAAGCCGGTAACAAGCAAGCCGCCAATTCGAGTGAAACTTGCGATCCACAAAGCGGAACTATCGCCGGCCTGGCGCACGCAAAGATAAAATCCTGCGAATCCCGTGCCCGCAATCAAGGCCAGCCCGATGCCTTCTGGAGTTTTCCCGTCCTCGGCTCGCGTGATCAGCCAAAGTCCGATGGCAGCCAGGAAAAATCCTATGATCGGAATCCGTCCCGGCAAGCCTTCGGTAAACATCGAAACAACCGCTGGAATCGCAGCACTGAGCACGGCAGCCACAGGTGCGGTCAATCCCATTCTTCCCGAGGAAAGTGCCCGATAGAAAACCGCCAGCGACGCCCCGCCAGAGATGCCGCCAGCCAACACCCACGCCACACTGCGCCCGGAAGGAAATTGCGCGTGACCCGCCGAGGCTAAGGTTCCGAACAGAAGCAGGCCGCCGATGTTTACCACAGTTGTAAATAGGAACGCATTGGCGCGCCGGGTAGCATAGCCGCCAAGAAAATCACTGGTGCCCCAGGCCAACACTGCACCCAGACCATAAACAGCACTCGTGACTTGAGGCGCCGCAGCCATGTTCGACGAGGGTAACATGCGCCGTTTCGACCCCAAGACATACTCAGGTTCGGACAGAAATTAGCCGGCCTCTCGGGCCCCCAAACATTGTCTCCGGCTCGCCTTGTGATGGTAAACTCCTTACAAGGTTTCCGGCCCCGAAAGCCCAGGTTCTAAGAGATAACGCTTGATCGAACTAGCACCCTCGATTCTTTCGGCGGACTTTGCCCGTCTCGGTGAGCAAGTGCGCGCCGCGTGCGAAGGCGGCGCCAGTGTCATCCACGTGGACATCATGGATGGCCACTTCGTCCCCAACCTCACTATCGGGCCGCCGGTCGTTAAATCGCTGCGCAAGGTCACGGAGTTACCGCTGGACTGTCACCTGATGATCGAGAATCCGGATGAATTTATTCCCGCATTCTCCGAAGCCGGCGCGGATTGGATTTCGGTCCATCAGGAAGCCTGCCGCCATTTGAATCGCACTCTGCATCTGATCAAAAGTCATGATTGCCTGGCCGGCGTGGTCATCAATCCGGCCACGCCAGTGGATACATTGGCCGAAGTGCTCGACATCGTGGACTATGTGCTGGTGATGTCAGTAAATCCGGGATTCGGCGGCCAGAAGTTTATTCCAGGAGCGTTACACAAAATACGCCTGCTTACGGAGATTCGCAGCCAACGCCGGCTGGCCTATCGCATCGAAGTAGATGGTGGCGTGGCACTCGACACGGTGGCGGATGTGGTGCGCGCCGGGGCGGAAATTCTGGTGGCGGGCAACGCCGTATTCGGCAAGGACGATCCAACGAAAAATGCCGAGGCGCTGCTGAAAGCGGCGACCGAAGCCGCGCTCTTGAAAGTCTAGCAATCTGCCGCAAAGGTGCGGCTGCAACCCGGTGTTTGAAAGGGCGCGGCTTTAGCTGAGCCGCAGGCCGTAAAAACACCGGCGGCTTTAGCTGAGGCAGCTTCTAAAGTCGCCAATTGGAAATTGACAATATAGGTAATCCTGATCCGAGGTCTTATGTCACATCGAGTTTCATTGCTTTCGGTGCTCGCAGTGCTGCTGGTGCTCACAGCGGCTTGCACCAACAAGAAGGCCGTCAACCCGTTAGCCAATGTGGGGTCGAAACAGCCGGATAAGGTTCTATTCGATAAGGCCATGGACGCGATGAAACACAATCGCTTCGACGTGGCTCGCATGACCCTGCAGACTCTGATCAACACCTACCCGGACTCGGAATTCATCGCCCGCGCCAAACTGGCCGTGGGCGATTCCTGGTACGCCGAGGGCGGCACGGCTTCGCTCGCCCAGGCCGAGCAGGAATATCGCGACTTCGAGACTTTCTTTCCCAACATGCCGGAAGCGGCCGAAGCACAGTTGAAGATCGCTAACATCCAGTACCAGCAGATGGAGAAGGCGGATCGCGACTATACCCATGCCAAGCGGGCTGAGGAAGAATATCGCAATCTGATCATGCAGTATCCCGATAACCCCAAGCTGGTGAAAGAAGGTAAAGAACGTCTCATGGAAGTTCAGGAAGTTCTCGCTGAGCGCGAGTTCGACATTGGAAAGTTCTACTACTACCGCCTTTCGTATCCCGCTTCGATCGCTCGGCTCAAGACGCTGGTGGAGAAATATCCGCTCTACAGTAAGGCAGATGAAGCCCTGTTTTTACTTGGCCAGAACTACGAGGGCCAAATTGTACAAATGCGAGCCCGTCCTACCTGCGTCAAGACCAGTCCTCACCCAGGCTGCATCGGGGAGCAGGTCAAAGCCAATATGATCGAAGAATTAACCAGAGAAGCGTCGGCGGCCTATTCGCAAATCATCACCCGATATCCGCTGATGGATCGCGAGGAGGACGCCAAGAAACGCCTGGCTGCTTTGCATCAACCGATCCCGCGGCCCACGAAGGCCGCAGTCGCGCAGAACCGGAGAGAAGAAGATAGCCGGCGCGAGGCCAGCGCTTACGATCGATTGATGAGTGTGGTGAAAAAGGGCCCAGATGTTGAACAAGCTGCGAAAGTCGGGGAGCCCACGCTGGTGGATCCGACGCCGGTGGCAGCCAATCAGGATGCCGGAGCCACGGCCATGAGGGCGATGGGAATCTCCCGCGGCGACAACAGTCTGAGCGTGGAAGCGGTGAAGGCTGGCCCTCCGGCTGCCAACGAGCCGGCTCCACGGTCCGATGCGCCGGCCGCCGCGAAAGCCGATCCCTTTGCCCATGCAAACACGGCTGCGCCCGACCCGAACGAACTCACTCCCGCTCCGGCCCCAAAACCCAGCGGCCCGCCTGACCCTAACGAATTAACTCCAGCTCGTGACGCCCAGACTGCTGCGAGCAACCAGCCTCTACCGCCTCCTGTGCAGGTGAATGAGATCCAGCAAGGTCAGCCAGCATCCAGCAGCTCCGCGACCGCAGCCTCGACTTCCAGTTCCACCCTGGCCAGTGACAAGGATATCTCGAGCAGCAAGAAGAAGAAAAAGAAAGGTTTGGCGAAAATTATATCGTTCTAATAACCGCTGCGACGGTCGCATCCGAGAGTTTTAGCCGTCGCAGTTCGGAACTCCGCGCGCGTAGACGCTGACCCCTAGTAACCAGGTAACCTCCCGTCTGATCATTGACTTACATCCTCGGGCAGGTTACCTTCGCGATATCTCCCCTCATAAGAGGATAAATTCCCTTGGCCCGGAAGATACTGCTCGCCGACGACAGCGTGACCGCCCAGAATATGGGACGCAAGATTCTTGCAGACGCGGGTTATGAGGTGTTTACCGTCAATAACGGCTCGGCCGCATTGAAAAAGATCGCCGAGCTCAAGCCTGATCTCGTTATCCTCGATGTCTATATGCCCGGCTATAGCGGTCTGGAGGTGTGCCAGCGCCTCAAGGAATCGCACGACTCCGCTCGCATTCCTGTGCTTTTGTCCGTTGGCAAGCTGGAGCCATTCAAGCCCGAAGAATCGCAACGCGTGCGAGCCGAAGGCTACATCGTCAAACCCTTTGAAGCCAGCGAATTGCTCAGCGCCTTGTCCAAGCTCGAGGATAAAGTTGTACCCCGCGCTGAACCCTCCAAGCCCGGTCGGTTCGCGCGTGCTGTCGCCGCCGCCGAGGAAGTCAGTCGTGCCGGCCGAAGCCAGGCTGGAGAAGAGAACGGCTGGAAAAGTCGTATCGGATTCCCGCACCAGAAGGCCGAACCGGAAGAGAAAGTCGCGGACGATGCTGCCATCTACAACCCCATCAACCGCGATCTGCGCACAGTTGTCGAGACCCCGGCTGAACTGGCCGCCGATCGGGCCGCCGAGCAGGAACAGAAGCTTCACCAGTCTGAACCGGCAGCTCAAGCAGCCGAAGCAAGTGTGGATGTAGCAGCCCTGGCGCCTGCCGGTTTGCCCAAGGACGTAACGCCAGAAGAAGTGGCCGCCATCGCCGCTGCTGCCGCGCAAATCCAGATGCTGAACGCCACCATCAAGGATGCGCCTAAGCTTTCCCAGGAGGCGAGCAGCCTCAATCCCGAATCAACTCCTGCTCTGAGCTCCGAGGCGATTCACGAAACCAGAGAAGAAAGCAAGATCGAAAGCGCACCCAGCGAGATGGCTACGGTTGGCGCCAGCCAATTCAGCAACCAGGAAGATCACCCGGAAACGCCCCAAGATTTGCCCGTTACCATGGCAGTTACCACGGAAGCAACCATGTCCGCGCACGAGAGTGCTTCACGATGGACAGCCGTCTCGGTTGCCTTGGAAGCCGATGAGGCCGTAATTTCGCTCGACCAGGAGATGCAGAAGGTCTATGCGGCCTTCGCGGCTGAAGTGTCAGCCTCGGAAGCAGCGTCCGCCGCTACGGCGTCCGAAAATTCTGCCGCACCTGCCGAGCCGCACCTGCCGGTTGCCGCGATGTCGAATCCGGAGCTGCAATATGTGTCGCAACTGGAGCCGGTCGTAACCGCTGACGCCAGGCCAACTCAATCCGCGCCATCCGAAGCCGTCGCTTCCTTCGTACCCGCCGAGGCTGTTCCCAATTCACCTCACGCCTCCGTGACCCAGTCCGAAGCTGACATTGCTCCTACCATCGCCGAACCGGTTGCCGCTTCGGAAACACGATCCGAAATGGCTCGTTCCGGAGATACCCAAGTCGAGAACGCGCATTCTGACCCGCCGCAGGAGCCTCAGTTCGCTGCGGCTAGTCGTGAGTCGGTGGCCGAACTCGCAAATCCTCCTGCCGGGACAACGGTTGCAATCCCAGCATCTCAGGATTCACAGCCCACGGCGGCAAACGAAACCGCTTCATTCGAAGTCGTTGCCGCTCCGACCGCTTCCGTCGCTCCGATGGGCGAGACCGAGCCTGTCGGAGAACATAGAGCGGAACCAGAGCAAGATTCCGAGACCGTGAAGAGCACCGCCGCCGCGTGGGCGAGTTGGCGGCAGATTCGCGACGCCGACGACGCCAAGACCGTCCCAGCGGAACCGCCGCGTCAGGAGCTCGATGTGCCTGCGTCCACGCCTGCCGACACCGCCGCTGCTGCGATGGCCGTCGCCGCCGGTGCCGAGCAAACCATTCACGAGGCGGCCGCCGCCGCAGCCGAGTCTCCCGCCGATATCGCCGGCATCGTGGATAGCGTGCTGGCCGATCTTCGCCCCAAGCTCATGGCCGAGATCTCCCGCAAGATGTCGGAAAAAAAATAACTCTCCAGTCGCTCCGCGTTCCGCCTGATTCC
The DNA here is from genome assembly GCA_963750245.1 of uncultured Acidobacteriaceae bacterium. Taxonomy (GTDB): domain Bacteria; phylum Acidobacteriota; class Terriglobia; order Terriglobales; family Acidobacteriaceae; genus Sulfotelmatobacter. The sequence continues at coordinate 996,981 of CAVVQB010000007.1, read as the reverse complement.
TTTCACCTTCACATAACTCCACGACCGCGCCTTCGAGCTATTGCAAGCGTGCTCCAAAACTGAGTACCATTCTTCCTACCGCTCGGGAGTATTGCGCGTCATGAAAGACCAGACCGTTTCGCACTACCGCATCCAGGAAAAACTGGGCGCGGGAGGAATGGGAGTGGTCTATAAGGCCGAGGACATCCGTCTGGGCCGTCTGGTTGCGCTGAAGTTCCTGCCGGAAAATTCGGCCGTCGACGCGAAGGCGCTGGAGCGTTTCAAACGCGAGGCCCGCACCGCTTCCGCGCTCGATCATCCCAACATCTGCACCATCTACGAGATCGACGAAGAGAACGGCCGTCCCTTCATCGCCATGCAATTGCTCGAGGGCCAAACCCTGGCCGACCGCATCGGCGACCAACCCGTGCCCCTAGCGCAGTTGCTGGACTGGGCGCTCCAAATCTCAGACGCTCTGCAGGCGGCGCACGCCAAGGGCATCGTGCATCGTGACATCAAGCCCGCCAACATTTTCATCACCACGCGCGATCAGGCGAAGATTCTCGATTTCGGCCTGGCCAAACTCACTCCCACGGCATTATCGAGTTCCACCGATCCCACCGTGTCGATGAAATCTCCACTCACGCACACCGGCGCGACCATCGGCACCGTCGCCTATATGTCGCCGGAGCAGGCACGGGGCGAAGTCCTCGACGCGCGCACCGATCTCTTCTCGTTCGGGGTGCTGCTCTACGAAATGGCCACGGGCAAGCAGGCTTTCTCCGGACCCACCTGGGCCGTGACGGTGCACGCCATTCTTGGCCAGGCCCCGGTTTCGCTGAACGAGTCCATGCCCGGGTTGCCCCACCGTTTGCAGGAGATCATCGACAAGGCCCTCGTAAAGAATCGCGATTTGCGCTACCAGACCGCTGCTGACATGCACCGCGACTTGCTCCAGTTGAAGAACGACTATGAGTCCGGGAAAAACTTGAAGTCAAGTCGCACCGCAGCCATATGGTCTCCGAAGCGAAAGCTCCAACTGGCTCTCGCCTTAGCTTGCGTTGTAGTGCTCGTCGCGTCCGTGATTTGGGTGCCGAGATTTTTGCGCCGCTTCCGCTCCATCGGCACCAGCCCCGCAGCCGCGGCGATTTCCGAAAAGAAGAGCATCGCAGTCTTGCCGCTCGCTACCATCGCTGACGATCCCAAGCTCACAGTCTTCGGCAAAGGCTTGCTCGAAGATGTAGCCGCGAAGCTTTCGCAGTTGAGCGCCAACCACGATCTGGAAGTCATCTCGCCGCGCGCGCTGGAAGACCGGAAGGTCACCACGCTCGCGGATGCGAAAAAAGAATTCGGCGTTAATCTTGGCCTTGCCGTCTCTCTGAAGCAAGATGGCGACCTGGTTCGCGCCGCTTACAATCTGATCGATACCAGCACCGATAAGAACCTCACTGGCGACTCCATCACCGCGCCGGTTTCCGACCTATTCACCATCGAAGATAAACTCACCAGCGGCGTCGCCGATGCACTGCAAATTTCTCTACGCGCCGACGAGCGCCAGGCCCTCGCCGCCCACGCTACCACCATGCCCGAGGCCTTCCAATATTTTGTCGAAGGCATCGGCTATCTAAGGCAAAGCTCCAAACCAGAGGCTCTGGCCAGCGCCGAAACGGTTTTCAAGCAAGCGCTCAAACTCGATCCCAACTACGGTCCAGCCCAAGCCGGCCTGGGCGAAACCTATTGGTACATGTATGACACGACCAAACAGAAGCGCTGGATCGCCACCGCAGAGCAGGCCTGTAGCAAGGCGGTCGCATTGGGCAACGCCGGCGCCGAAGGTCACATCTGCCTGGGCACGGTTGCAAACGGAACCGGGCAATACGAAAAAGCCGCCGAGCAATTCCAGCAGGCGGTTCAGTTGGACCCAGTCAACGATCAGGCGTATCTCCACCTTGCCGAGGCGTACCAGAACCTGAACCAGCTCGACAAAGCCGAAGAAACCTACACACGGTCCATCAGCGTCCGCCCTGAGTTCTGGCGAGGATACAGTTCTCTGGGAGCGTTCTACTTCGGTCAGGCCGAATACGAAAAGGCGCAAGCCATGTTCGAGAAGGCTGTGAGCCTCAAGCCCGACAGCTTCGGCAACTACCGCAATCTTGGCGGAACATTGCTCTACGAAGGCCGCGATGAGGAGGCTACTAAGGTCCTTGAGAAGTCCATCGCCATCCGTCCTTCTTACCAGGCTTACGAGAGCCTCGCGGTGGCATATTTTCGTCTACGCAAATTTGATCAAGCCGCGCGTACCACCCAGGAGGCCCTGAAGCTGGACGACACCGATTACCAGACCTGGGGAAATTTGGCAGTCGCCTACTACTACGCGGGCAACAAACCAGCGGCGACCGAGGCTTACACGAAGGCGATCTCCATGGCCGAGCAGCGACTGAAAATAAATCCTCGCGATACTGACGTCCTAAGCGATCTGGCCAGCTACTGGTCCATGCTGGGAGACCGGACGCGCGCGCTCGATTACCTTGATCGCTCTCTGGTGGGCAAGCAAGATAAGGAATTGCTTTTTACTGCAGCACTGGTGTACAACCAGCTTCACGAAACTGGGACCGCACTGGAGTGGTTAAGCAAGGCGCTGGCTGCAGGCTACTCGAAGTCGGTGGTCAGGAACGCTCCGGATTTGGACAATCTGCACGACAACCCGCGTTATCAGGCCCTGATGCAGCAAAAGTAGAAGTCGACGGGTCCCATGTATCCCATGTTATCGGAGAGGAGGTTCACATGAGTAAACCAGCAGCCGTTCCCACAATGCCGCAAGTGAACATATCGACCGGCGCAGTCACGGACGGGCCGAATGGGGGAGTTACCGTGAATGAGCAATTCCAGTGGATCAACGCGAGTTCAAACAAGTGCGTCATCACCGCGCCAGCCAATCCAGTAGGCGGGCCGTGGTTTAGCGGCAGCCCGTGTACGGTCAATGCCAACAATACCGCTCCAAACACGGGAATCGTAACCGCGTTGCTGGAGGGCGATTGGACCTTTGGGAATACTTGCAACCGGCAAATCAACAATCCTAAGGTTCCGGTCGGCGGAAACCAGCCCGGGCGCAAGCACAAACGGTAAGCCAGTGTCGTCATGAACGGGCAGGACCCACTCCTGCCCTCTTGGGGATTTCGTCGTTTCGGACCCCCTCACACCCACGCGGCCATCAGATGTCCCAGCCCGCCGCGGACAAGCAGCCCATCGGTCCGGTCGTTGAAATAACGGGCGTTGAGCTCCTTGCCTTGCAGAAATTCTGTGCGGCTGAATCCCATGCTTCCCAATTCGGCCTGCAATTCTCCGGGATTGAAAAATAACTGAAAGGGCTCTCCGGCTGCGGCGACGCGTTTCGAGAGTGCCTCCAGCGCCTGCCGCTGGCCCGCGTTGAGGAGTGCGGGATCGATGGCAAAATCAAAGGCAACGCCGCTTCCCGTCGGCATCCGGGCGATATAGTTGAGGGTCGTCATACAGGCGGCGCGCGTCAGATAGGGAGTTACTCCAAGCCAGGAGAAGAACGCCGCCGCGGTCGTGTCAAATCCGGAGGGATGAAGCCCGTCCGCGAGCGTCTGCCGTTCGAAGTCGATAGGAACAAAAGTAAGAGATGATGGAACCGGAATGTTCGCCGCCAGCAGTTGTTCGCGCTTCCAGGCCTGTGTGGCCGGGTGATCGATCTCGAACACGCGCAATCCGGGATGAGGGTTGCGATAAGCGAGGGTGTCGAGTCCCGCACCGAGAACCACGTATTGAGCCACGCCCCGTGCTACGGCGGAAGCAAGCTCGTCCTCCGCGTAGCGGCTGCGCGCTGCCATAAAGGCGCGGAAGGCACGGGCGAAGGCGTGGTGCTCCTTCGGATTCGATCGAAGTTCGTCCTGCGCCTTGTTCCCAATAATCCGCAGCGCCAGGGGATCATCGAGAACTTTGGGCTCGTCAAGCAGCTGGTGAGCGGCGCGCCGCATCGCCACTCGGTATGCAGTTCTGCTGAAATTGCCTTCTTGCATGGAAGGCTTAGCCGGTTACTGCCCGCTCAACCTTGCACTCATGGCAAGGGCAGATTTCCCGCAGCAACCTCCAAGAGTAAATGCCGAGGTCATGGTCGTCATTCCAGGCGAACCGGATGGCGTACTTACCGATCCCTTCCGCAGACAGGGGCTTAGCCGCAGCTTTGAACATGGGCAGCATGCCAGGGGCAAGTTTGGCGGGTTCGCCCGGCTGGCGTCCGGATTTGGCACGCTCTTCGTTGCACATGGCGCAGGGGCAGGCATCGCGCAGGTAGACGAAGTCGTAGTGAGAAACGTGCCCGTCTTTCCACTCGATGTCCAATCCGGTGCCAGTGGTGAGATTCACCTTGACTGACTTGGGATCCGTGGCTGCAGTGGGAGATTGAAGCGGGGACTGCATGATTTCAGTATCGCATACGCGTGAAGCCGGTCAGGCCGCAGGAATGCGAGTTCTAGTGCGTGGTGGAGCTGCTTGACGACGTGCTAGCTTTAGGGGTAGTAACGATTCCAATGGCAAAGCCTCCGATGGCTCCAGCCAGAATGCCCATTAGAGCCAATACCAGGGCGCTCTCTACCAAGGTTGGGTTTCCACGTTTCAGCATCGATTTACTCCTCCTGAGGTCCAATGCCCCAAGCAAAGGACCGTTGCTTAGTGTACCCCGGCGAGGCCGGGAGCGGAAATTGCCGAGGAGGGCCAAAATCACGTATAATAGCTGTTTCCATTACAGGGATTCGAAAGGATGTACGGCAGTCATGGCTCAACAGTGTGACATCTGCGGCAAGAAGCCGCAATCAGGAAACCGCATCAGCCACGCCCATAACGTGACCAAGCGGCGCTGGAACGTGAATCTGCGTCCGGTGCACGCACGCGTCGGCGCTACCACAAAGCGCATGCGGGTCTGCACCGCTTGCATTCGCAGCGGCAAAGTAGTTAAAGCGTAAAAAGAACGACCGCCGAGATCGCCGAGCCCGCCAAGAAGGCTATTCCAGTTTCAGATGTGAAATCCATCATTCGCTCGGTGCTCTTCGCGCGCTCGGCGGTGGATATTCTATTGCACGCCCAGTAGCTGAATATCAAAAACCAGCGTTGCATTGGCCGGTATCGTGGGCGGATAGCCCTCGGTGCCGTAGCCGAGATCGGGAGGGATGCGCAGCTGGCGTTTGCCACCAACTCTCATTCCTGCCACTCCCTCTTCCCATCCCTTGATGACTTCTCCGTTGCCGATGGTGAAATCGAAGGGCTTCCCGGCATCAACAGAGCTGTCGAACTTCTTGCCGTTGGTTAGCCAGCCGGTATAGTGCACGCGCACGTGGCTGCCTTCTTTGGCGACTTCACCATTGCCCACCCGGACGTCCCAATAGATGAGACCGGAGGGGGTCTTCACGCCGTCGCCGGTAACTTTGGTGGGGGCGTTGGTGTTGGGAGTTGTAGACTTCCGGGCAGTCTGGGCAACAACGGAAACGACGGTCATCGCGAGAATAATTGCAACAGCCATGATGTGCTTGGTCATTCTGGGCTCCTTTGCATCTCCTTCACAACTCCATAATCTTAAACACAGAGGACACGTAGGTATACAGGGTCTGTCGCATCCTCGACGATTCCCCTTCTTCTACATAGCGAGATGCTTGCTACTGTATCGCGATCACATCAATTTCCACCAGCACGTCCTTGGGCAGGCGCGCTACTTCCACGGTAGAGCGAGCCGGCGGGGCGGTGCTGAAATACTTGCCGTAAACCTGGTTCACAGCGGCGAAATCGTTCATGTTCTTCAGGAAAACCGTGGACCGGACGACTTTGCCCAGTCCGCTGCCGGCCGCTTCCAGAACTTCCGATAAATTGCGCAGCACGCGATCGGTCTGTGCGGCCACATCTCCAGTGACAACCTCCTGGGTGGCAGGATCGATGGCGATCTGGCCGGAGGCGAATACGAATCCGTTGGCCTTGATGGCTTGCGAATAGGGGCCGATGGCCTGGGGAGCGTCTTTCGTGGAAATGATTTCGCGCATAGAAGTCTCCGACGTGATTAACGCAGATGCACGCAGGGGAAGTCAAACGTTATGAACTAGTGGACCGCGGTCAAGGCCTTGCTCACGTTACGGAGCACTGCGTCGTCGCCATCGCTTCACCAGATCGCCTGCGGCCTCAGGCCAATAGGGAAACTGAAACTCAAATCCAGCCTGCAGTAGCCTTCCCGGAATGACGCGGCGGCTCTTCAGAATCAGCTCGGTTTCCGTACGCAGAAACAGCGCACCCAGTTCGAGCATGGACCTGGTTGCGGGCAGGCCGATGCTGGTTCCCCACGCGTGCCTCAGCGCGTGCATGAATTCGCGATTGGGCAGCGGACCCGGCGCGCTGAGGTTAACCGGACCATCGAACTCCTCATGGGTCGTCAAGAACTCGATGCTGCGGATGAAGTCCACATCGTGAATCCACGAAACAAATTGTTCCCCTGAACCTGCGGTGCCTCCCAGCCCGAAGCGGACAAGACGCAATAACATAGCGAAAATGCCGCCCGGGTCGGGACTCATAGTCATCGCACTACGAAGTGCGACTTTGCGCGTGCGGGGCGTGACTGCCGAGAAAAAAGCCTCTTCCCAGCTGGTAGCAACATCAATGCTGAAGCGCCAACTGGATGGACAGTCTCTTTCGCTGCCACCAATCTCGCCGGTATCCTCGTCCATGGGGCGGTCCAGAGCATGGCGATAAATCGTGGCGGTGCTGGCGTTCATCCATAAGCGAGGAGGGTGAAACAGCCGGGCAACGGCCTGGCCGAGTAGCACTGTGCTCTGCACCCGCGACTCCTTGATTGTTCGTCGGTTGGCAGGCGTATATCGGCAATTGACGCTACGGCCTGCGAGGTTGATGAGAACATCGGCACGCTCGAGTTCGCCGGCCCAATCACCCAATGTGGCTCCATCCCACTGAACGAATCGCCAAGGTGCATTCTGAGGGGAGCGGGCAATCACTACAGCCTGATGATCTTGCTTATGGAAGTGACGAGCGAGCAAAGTGCCAATCTGTCCGCTTCCGCCGGCGAGAACAATTTTCATAACGCTGCCTTGGGTAGCGAGAGTTCGTGATCGCCGTAAACGAGCGCAAACAGGTCTGTGGCCAGCTTCCGAACCGGCCGCATTAGCGGCAGACTCGAAAACCGTATGAGGTTCACCACTATCGAAAGACTCTTCTGGAACAACAGCCGGGTTCTTCTTTGTTCCGGCGAACGGTCGTACACCCAGAACAGCATCAGCCCCATTTGATAGAGCCACAGCACGCGCGGGAGATGAGTCTTCAGGTCGCCCGGAATTCGCACCTTCGACCCATCAATTGCGGCCGACAGAAATGCAATATCCCGTTCGCGAATAGTACGGGTTTCCTCGCTGAAGGGGGATAAGGGATGTTGGGGATCGATGTGCGCAGAGAGTGCTCCGAGCAGTTGCCGGTTTTGCGCAAAGTACTGGAACTTGACCTCAATCGCCGCTTGCAGACGTTCCTCCAGTCCTTGTCCTTGCGTTTTCGAAAGAGCATTCTCGAGCAGAGGAGCGAGATCGTGCTGTGCGCGCTCATAGAAGCCCATCACTAACGCGTCCTTCGAGTCGAAGTAGTAATAAGCGGCGCCCAACGCAACATGAGATTCCTGCGCGATGTCTCGCATAGTGGTGTTCTCGAAGCCGCGGTTGCGGAACAATGCCAGCGCGGCGTCGAGAATGCGAGCCCGCGTCTCCTCGGATTTCCTAGTAGCGGTTGCGGTTCGTGGCATGGCTAGGCTCGGGGCGCCGGATTTGCGAAAGAGACATCCAGAGTTGAGCTCGACCGCGAGCGTTTGCGCATGCGGGAAAAGACTAAAAGATTAAAGAAGTGCATCCCCCCGAGGACGAGCAGTACGATGCCAATCTTGTCACTGATGAGTTCGATCGCCGAACGGAGTGTGACCAAGTTCCCGTCCGTTCTCAGAGCAAGAGTGACGAAGCCGATGTTGATCAAGTAGAAGCCCACCACCAGCAAATGGTTCACCGAATCGGCGAGCTCGGCGTTCCCCTGGAATGCATCCACCAGGAATACCCTGCCGTTCTTGTGGAGCGTGCGGGCTACCCACACGGTTACGGCCAGACTGATCAGCAGGTAAATTACGTAGCATCCGACGATATACATAACCCCTCCCCGTATCTTCATTTGAACGTGTTCAAATACAAGATACGGCGGCGCAGGAGGCCTGTCAAGATAAAAATGAACGCGTTCAAATCAGGGAACTTACCGGCGTTTAGATTTTCTGCAGTCTCTGCACTTCGTGTACGCCCGGGATTTTCCGCAGGCCAGCCATGATTTGTTCAAGATGTTTGAGGTCGGAGATGTCGAGGACGATCTCCACGCTGGCCTGGCTGTTGGCGGTGTGGGCGCCGATGTTGCGGATGTTGCTTTGGGCATCGCCGATGACGCTGGTGATGTTTTTCAGCATGCCGAAGCGATCGTCGCAATAGACCGTAAGCTTCACAGGGTAGGCAGTCGGCGTGCTGTCGTCGCGGGCCCACTCCACATCGATGCGGCGTTCGGGCTCATACATCAGGTTGGTAACGTTGGGGCAGCTCACCGCGTGCACCGCGACACCTTTCCCGCGGGTGATGTAGCCGACGATGCTTTCGCCGCGTATGGGGTTACAACAGCGGGCTCGATAGACCAGCATATCGCCCTGGCCTTTGACCATGATGGCGTTGTGATCGCCAAAGACGCGGCGGACTACACTGGCAATGGCACCAGGCTTATTGCTCAATCCCTCCGCTTCAATATCTCCGGCCATCGACGGCGTAGCGCCCGAGGGCAACAGCCGCGCCAACACCTGCCGCGCCGAATATTTGCCGTAGCCGATGCCGGACATGAGGTCATCGACCTTGCCGAGTCCGTATCCCGAGGCAACTTTCTGCAGTTCCTCGTCTTTGATTTCTTTCAGGGCGATGCGGTATTTGCGGGCTTCTTTCTCGATCACCTTGCGACCGATTTCGATGGAACGCTCGCGCTGGTGGACATTGAGCCAGTGCTTGATCTTGTTGCGAGAGCGCGACGATTTGACCAGGCCAAGCCAATCGCGGCTCGGCTTATGACCGGCTTGCGTGATGATCTCGACAATGTCCCCGGAATGCAGCTTGTGGCGCAGCGGCACCATGCGTCCGTTGACCTTGGCGCCGACGCAGGTATGCCCGACTTCCGTATGGATGGTGTAGGCAAAGTCGACGGGCGTCGCGTCCCGCGGAAGTACTACGACCTTGCCTTTCGGCGTGAAGGTGTACACCTCTTCGGGATAGAGATCGACTTTGAGCGCCGATAGGAACTCATTGGGATCGCTGACATCGCGCTGCCACTCAACCACCTGGCGCAGCCAGGCTAGGCGCTGCTCGTCCTGCGCGGAAACCGGGCCGTCTTTATATTTCCAGTGGGCGGCAATTCCCTCCTCCGCCATCTTGTGCATTTCTTCGGTGCGAATCTGGATTTCAAAGGGAGTGCCATCTTCTGTAATCACCGAGGTGTGCAGCGACTGATAAAAATTCGGTCGCGGCATGGCGATGAAATCCTTGATACGCCCCGGCACTGGCCGCCAGATGTTGTGAATAATTCCGAGCACGGCGTAGCAATCCTGTAGCGAGCGCGTGATCACGCGCATGGCGAAGAGGTCATAGACCTGATCGACGGAGATGCGCTGCCGCTGCAGCTTTTTGTGAATGCTGAACAGGCGCTTGATGCGGCTATCCACCTTAGCCTGGATGCCGGCCTCTTTCAGCTTGTCGCTGAGAATCTGCTTCATCTTGGCCAGAAACGCTTCGCCCTCCTTCCGGCGCGCGTTGACGGATTTTTCTACCTGCTCATAACCGGCGGGATCGAGAAAGCGAAAGCCAAGGTCTTCGAGTTCGCCGCGAATCTTCCCCATGCCCAGACGGTGCGCGATGGGAGCGTAGATCTCCAGCGTCTCTTCGGCGATCTTGTGTTGACGGTCGGGCACCAGGTGCTCGAGTGTCCGCATATTGTGCAGGCGGTCGGCGAGTTTGATCAGCACCACGCGGATGTCGTCGACCATGGCCAGCATCATCTTGCGCAGGTTTTCGGCCTGCGCCTCCTCGCGCGTGGCAAAGTCGATTTTGCTGATCTTGGTTACGCCCTCGACGATGTGGGCGACCTGTTCGCCGAATTCCTTGCGAATGTCGACGATCGTGACGGATGTATCTTCAACCGAATCGTGGAGCAGGCCGGCAGCGATGGCGACCGGATCCATCTTCATTTCGGCCAATACCAGCGCAACTTCCAATGGATGCACCAGATAAGGCTCACCCGAGGCGCGCAGTTGGCCTTCGTGGTGTTTCAGGGAATAGTCGTAGGCCTTTTTGACGATGGCCAGATCGTCCTGCGGACGGTTTTCCTGGATCCGCTTCATCAGCTCGCGGAACTTGGTGAGCGTAAGAGCGGTGGTCGCGATCTGTTGGCGCAAGCTCGCCATGTAGGATTATAGCCTGCGGAAAGAGCCCACTCGGAGGCAGGCAAACGGGACGCTAACTCGATTATACGTTTCGGGAAAGTATCGGCGCTTGGTGCGGGAGCACGCTAAGCGGAACAAATCTCTCCAAGCCCGATCACTCTGAATCTCCCGCATCCGCGGAGGGCGGCAGGAGGCACATCACGCCGGGAGCATGGTCTCCATGGGCATAGACCGGAGCATTCCTGGCCAACCAAAGGCCAACTTCTGTAGTAGTGTTTCGCACGGTTTCGGGCACCATTGCGGGAGCATCATCTGGACGCGTGTCTTCATAGTTGTCTACTGCCCACTCGGAGGGGACCGCATCTTCTTCCGTTAGACGACGCACAAAATCCCGAGTGTCGCGACTGAATGTATTGTCGGTGAATTGAAGAAAAGTCTCCGGCTGGCCGTTCGAATTCGCAGGCCACGGGTAAGGAGAAAGCAGCATGGTGGTTCGCAGGCCGTGAGCATTTCCCCATTGGATTGCTTGGACAATAAACTTCTCGTAGCCCGGCCCGCTCCCGCCCGTTAGAAAGAAGTTCGGCGGAACGTCGAACGCGATCGCTTTACCATAAAGCGCCTCGTCCCGCTCCAGTTCATAGAACGGGTTGGTCGCAAACACGTTCTCCCCGAGTTTTGGTTCGCTCGGATCGTTCGGACCGACGATCGGAGCCATCGACTCGATACCCACCGTTCTCGCCGCGTCCACATACTCCTTCCACTGCTTCAGGTCCGCCCGTAACTGGCCGCGAGCGGCCGAATCGGACGGTGTGTTCACATTGGCTTGGGAAGGCCTGAGACCATTTTGTATGTACTGCTCCTGGTAGTAGCCATAGCTAGGAGGAAGCGTGAAATAGTTCCAGCCCACCTGCCCCAATTCAGCTTGGCCTGGCCCGGTCCCGTGAAACGCCGCTCTATGGCCTTAAGGATGCTCGGCGGCTTCTCAGCCGCGCTTACCGCATTCCCATGCTCATAGAGCCCTACGTGACCGGTTTTAAGGAGCTCTTCGAACAGATCGGCACGGCCGAGCGCGTCGAAACCAGCGGTGCCCCCGACGAAAATATATTGGCCTAAGTCCGAGCAGAATCGGCGTTCAGGAGGATAGCTTGTCGGATCCTCTTGAGCCGCAGCATAAGGCGCAGAGGTCGCGGCCATGCTACTCACGACGAACGCCAGAAAACAGCAGAGATATCTCGGAGAAGGGCTACGCATCGAAATCACCAGCAGACAAGCTTCCTAGTAGCGTAACCGTCTTCCGGCGCGGATTCAATCCGGGAATGCGTGGCCGGCGGGCAGCGACACTCCACCGGGCCGAACTCTAGCGGGGATCAGCGTGGGCCATCCAAATTTGTTGTCTCGCTACTTCTTGCTGGCTAGCGCCTCCTCGTGAGCCTGATTTACCGCATGGGCCAAGCCATCGCTGGAGAAAACTTCCTCGTAGGCGTGCTCGCCATGGATAGATTCATCGAGGCCAATTTCTTCCGTCATCTCGCTGACCTTCACCGTGGTGAACATATCGATGACTCGCAACATGCCGTAGGTGAAAACGAACGCCCAGACCGATGAGAAAGTCACGGCCACGACTTGTTTCAACAGGAAAATAGGATCCCCATAGAGCAAGCCGTTCGCACCCTCAGGGTTGTAGGCTTTGCTGGCGAAGATTCCCAGCGTCACGATGCCGAGGAAGCCTCCAACACCGTGGACTCCCCATACGTCGAGAGCGTCATCCCACTGCAGCTTGTTTTTCATCTCGACCGCGTAGTAGCAAACTACGCCGGCAACTAGTCCGATAATCACGGCTGTGGTGGGAGAAACGTACCCAGCGGCGGGAGTGACGGTCGCCAAGCCAGCAACCGCGCCAGTCAGCAGTCCGAGGAATTTTGGCTTCTTCTCGTTAAACCATGCCACCAGCAGCCAGGCCACGGCTGCGAAGGACGCCGCCACATCGGTGTTGAGAAACGCGGTCGCGGTAACGGAATCAACGCGCATTTCGCTGCCGGCGTTGAAGCCGTACCAGCCAAACCATAGCAGGCCAGTTCCCAAAGCAACCAGCGGGATGCTGTGCGGGCCGCGATCTGCAGTGCGGCGCCGGCCTACGTAAAGCACGGACGCCAACGCAGCAATGCCGGCGATGTTGTGAACCACGATGCCACCGGCGAAGTCCTTTACGCCCCACTGCTGTAGAAAGCCCCCGCCCCAAACCATGTGGACGAACGGGAAGTAGACAAAGGTCAGCCATCCGGTAAGGAACAACATATAGGCCTTGAACGTGACCCGGTTGGTGAAGGCGCCCGAGATGAGCGCTGGGGTGATAATGGCGAACATCATCTGATAGGCGATGAAGACAAATGCCGGAATCGTTTCATTCGGCGATGGGGTGTTGAGGCCGATTCCGCGCAAACAAACGTTGTGAAGGTTGCCGATGACCCCGTGCCAGTCGCCGCTGAAGCACAGGGAATATCCGTAGAGGTACCAGATCACAGTCGTCCAGCCCATCGAGACGAAACTTTGAATCATGATGGCGAGGACGTTCTTGCGTCCGACCAGACCGCCGTAAAAGAAGGCGAGGCCGGGCGTCATCAACATGACTAGGCTGGTGCACAAAATCATGAAGCCTGTATTGCCAGTATCGAGATGCAACATGGAATCTCTCCTGGAATAAAAAGTAAAAACTGCTTGGAGTGTTGACCCTAGAAAAGTGGGATGTGAGAAAGAGCTGTTCGCGTCGCCGCTACACTGCAGCGGCGAAACGTAGCCTTCTGGCGGAGAATGGCCTTCCGAGTCTGACTCGGCGAAGGAGGACCGCCAGTTCTCCTCGATTGTAAGGTTAGGCCTTGGCAGAGGGCCAAATCTGTGAGGTGGGTCACGGTTGCGGGTGCCGAAGCACACCGAGAGTGCTAGGCCACGTTTGCTCAATGAGCGTTAAGGGGATGTTACGCCAGTCGGAACTTCCCGGGCCAGGTGGCTTTAGGCATTAGAACCGGTGGGACAATTAGCCGATGCAAGATCACGATGCAAACGACAGTCCGGGCCCGCTGGCGAGTCATGCGGGTTATCGATGTTACTTCAGTAGTTTGCCGGAGATCCTTCTGGCTATTGGTTTTCTCGTGATGGGCCTCGTAAGCATGCCCGTCGGCACGGCCTTCGTACTTGGGTTCCATTACGCTCGGCGTGGCTTCGTTGCCACTGCTGCTTCGCTTCACTCCCAAGAAGTTCAGTCGCGTGGTCCTCGGAATCGTAATTATCCTCGCTGCGGGCGTGCTCTGGTGGCTAGGTCATAAACCGCGACGAACAGGTCTGCCGTCCATCTTTGCACTTTACGTCTTACCAAACAATGTGCCGTGTTGCACCTTGAGTTCTTTTGAATCACCTTGCAGTTCGTGCCATCTATCACAGTCTCGGCGGGCGCGTCGCGGGCGCAGACTGGTTATTCGCTGGAAATGTTGGTCGACCAGCATGACAATGTTGATCGATGCAAACTTACGGATGAACACGGAACCGTGTCGTTTGAGGATGTGTTCCTCCGATGCGAAGGCTGCATCCCACTCCCCCAGAACGAATTGGTCTTTGAACGGGAGACCGGACGCAAATGGATCCAATCGTGTGACAAGAGGGTCAATGCCCCGCTCGTTTGTTACCTCCCTTCGGACCTATAGTCTTGCTCTTCACGAGAAGCCTCTATTTCGCCGATGCCGTGCAAGACGTCCATTGTGATTGAGGACAACTTGAAGGCCGCACGATTGGGTGCAGCCGAAGGATGGATAAGTCCGGCGCACCCGCTGGACCTGCCGTTTGGAAAACCGAGTCCTCCTGAATTTGACGTTCACTAGACTTGCGGATCTGCCTGCCTTGCCGCTCCCTTTGCCCCGTTTGTAGCCTCTAGGAGGCTCAGGCACTCAGGGTGAAACTCACCGGGTAAGCTGCGATCTTGCTCATCTCTGTAGGGACGCTACCAGGCGTTTTCACTCTTGACCAGGCTTTGCGCCGGAAAACGCGAGAATGCCCACTCCAGACGGCGAGCTCGTAAGCCCCTTTCACGGCCCACGCACCGGCGGGCGGGAGCATCAGGCAGCCAGTTCGTCGCTTTCTCGGATAACGCCTTCGGCCGGGCTTATGGGATTGCTTTTCGCTATGGCCCATCGTGCCGTATGTTCGATTTCATGCCTGTAACGGGCCGGTATTTTTTCCCAGGGAATGTGATCGCCCCAAGGATTCGCCGCTCGCCAGCGTGCAAGAGCGGCCTTCAGATATTGTGCCCCAAGAAGAGATGTCTCAACCATGGTAATCACCCGCCAATTACGATAGTCTGAATGCCCGTCCCCCGCAGTGATCGCTCGCACGACTGTAAATCATGTGTTTTCAATCGGCTAGGCACTGGACCGGCACGCTCTGCTGCTCGGGCCGCTGCGAGCACCACGGTTTGCTGTTCCATCGATCCATGCTTGGTCGTCCGCTTGATGAACTGGTAGAGTGACAATCTGCTCATGATTTCCAGAATCCTTGTCAGCGGGGTTTCCGGGCCGATTGGAGCCGCTCTTCTTCCCTCCCTTCGCACGAACGGATGTTCCGTCGTCCGGCTGGTTCGCGGTACCACGGCCAGCGAAGATCAGATCGCCTGGGATCCGTCGGTGCCTATTCCACCGCAGTCGGTATCCGGATTCGACGCAGTAATTCACCTGGCGGGCGAAAGCATCTTTGGACGTTGGACCGCGGGCAAGAAGTCGAAGATTCGAGACAGCCGGGTTGTCGGCACTTTCAACCTGGCGTCGGCTTTGGCGCAGGCGGACGACAAGCCGCGTGTGTTCGTTTGCGGATCCGCGATCGGCTACTACGGCAATCGGGGCGATGAACTCCTGCGAGAAGAGAGCGCGCCGGGTACCGGATTTCTCGCGGAGGTTTGCCAGGACTGGGAAGAAGCAACCACGCCCGCGGTGCAGGCCGACATTCGGACGGCTCATATCAGGACAGGCATCGTGCTTAGCCGCAAAGGCGGAGCGCTCGGAGCGATGCTGCCGCTGTTCAAGCTCGGGCTCGGCGGGCGCACTGGAAACGGCCAGCAATGGATGAGCTGGATTGATGTGCGGGACATGGTAGGCGCCATCCATCACATTTTGAAAAACGACCTGATCCAGGGACCTGTGAACCTGGTCGCGCCCAAGCCAGTCAGAAATGCCGAGTTCGTGCAAACCCTCGCCAGCGTGCTATCGCGTCCCGCAATTTTTCCCTTGCCGGCATTCGCCGTAAAGCTGGCGTTGGGACAGATGGGCGAAGAACTTCTGCTGGGAAGCCAGAAAGTGGAGGCCAGCAAGCTGATTTCGAGCGGATATCCGTTCCGTTATCGCGAGCTGCGAGCGTCGTTGGAGAGCGTGATGAAGCTGTAACGCCGACCGACTACAGCCTGTGACCTCAGTCACTGACCGCATCGCCTCTGTCCTGTCAAGCTGTTCACGTGGTGACAGGCTCCGCAATCACGAGGAGGTTGTTGGCGGCGGTTGTGCTGCTTGCCTTCTCCGGCGGATTCGCATCACTCGCCCACGCAGACGCCAACCAGGCGCGGCCGACTCACCGCGTGCCGGACCACTCCTGCTGCCCCCGAGTTCACCCAGCCTTCGTGCCGCCGATCGCGGTAGAGGTTCCGCCCCTTCCCTGTCGTGAGCGTCCCTGTTGCGTGAGCCACGGACAGGATGCGCCTCCCAGTTTGCCAGCCACGTCTGGCACGCACGGGCCGGGCATGCAGCCGGCATTCGGCGAGAAAACCGACACCGGACCCGCGCTTCGCATTGCCAACGCTACCTCGAGCAGCATCGTCCTTCAGCCTTACTCCTCATCGAGCATGGTGCTTCGCATCTGAGGCACGGCCTCGCCTTGGTGCGTACCTCACATCAGTTGAGCACATCGGCGCACGTTAGTGTCGAATGCTTGACGCCGGGGTGAACCTGCAACGAAATTCCGAACAAGATTTCTAATGGAGATTGAAAAATGAAAGCTAAACTTATCGTTCTTATTTTGGCCCTCACCGTATTGTCGTGGGCTCAGACCGCGACTCCAAACACACCTTCCACTTCCCAGCAAAGCACGGCTCCCGCCGAGGCGAAAGCATGTGCCTGTTGCGATAAAGGAGCATCGACGGATGCGAAAGCTCATGCATGCTGCGCGCATCACGGCACAGCCGCCAATGACGCGAAAGAGCCTGCATGCTGCGCAGGAAAAGACAAGCCCGCCTGCTGCACGAACAAGGACGCAAAGTCCTGCAAGAGCGACGGAACAGACAAGACGGCCGCTGCATGCTGCCGCGGCAAGCAGTGCGGCAAGGACTGTGAGAAAGAATGGCGCTCCGGCAAGCAAGGTGATAAGACCGCCGCGAATTGCTGCAGCGGCAAGCGGTGTGGCAAACATTGTGCGCCACGTGCTTCGGTTGAGTCACAGGCCTCCCTTGAGCCATACGTGTTCGGAAGCGTCGGCAAATAGCGGAGCTTCACAAGCAAAAGCCCCAGTCGCGAGCCTGGGGCTTTTCTTCTAAGTTTCTGCTTCGCCTGCAAATCGGATGAAAAGCGGATTTCAGTTCAGCTGGGGTCGCAGCGGTTCATCTCCTCTTGCAGTTTTTGTAACAAGTGCGCACGCTGTTCGGTACTCAACTCGCGTTGTAATTCTTCCAGCGCCAGCGCCACGATGTGGTAATGATGCGCCCCAGAGTACTTGGGATCGGTGGTGATGTCGAGCCAGAGCTTGTGCATCAGTTCGACATCCTGGGGGCGCAGTCGTGGATTGTGCGGGCCAATGGTGTATTCGCGCACCGTGCCGTCCGGTGCACAGACCTCCAGGCACAAGCGGGGGCGCGGCTCAGGCATGCGCTCCCAGGCATCGCCGGTGAGTTTGGCTTGCTCGTCGGCCGATAATTTATTGGAAAGCCCGCAGATGACGCGAACCGAATCCAATCGCTGCGCCGTTACCATGATCGCCTCGAATACGTCCGTCGCAGGCACGACCAGGAGAGAGATCGGCTTCCCTTCTTTTTCGGCGACAGCGACCGCGGCGGTAAACAGTTCCTGCTCGTAATGGTCAAAAACCTGGGTGGCTTCAAGGACCGAGCTGCCGCTGAAACTGTGCTCGCGATGATAAAGGCGGGCACTCATGACAACCACGTCCTGCTTGGCTGTGTTGGTATGGGCCAGCACCTGGCGCAGGTAGTAGAGATTGCGTGGGTCCCGCACTGCGACCAGGATATTTCCCGGCCGCACACCCATGGCGCCGCTGCCCAACTCCTGATTGCCATAAACGCGGAACTGATCGAGTTGCTCGGGTTTGCCGTGGCGCTCCTTGGCGACATGGCGTTCGGAGACCGTGAAGATGGTAAAGAATACGGCGCTGAAAATTACTCCCGCGATGGTGGCTTGGTACTTCGTAAATAGATTCACCACCGCGGTAATCAGGAGGACCGCGGAAATCAGGGTGAGCCCGACAGGAATTTCGGTCTTGCCGATGTGAAAGTTACCGGGCACCTTCCACGCCCGGTTCCCCGGTTCGGTAAAGCGCAGCACCAGCACGGCGATAGACTTCATGGCGAAGCTCCAGATCACGCCAAACGCGTAGAGCGCCGCCAGCACGTAAACGTTCCCCAAGCTCAGGAAGATGACGAGCAGCTGCATACCGACAATCAAGTTGATGATGCGGTAGCTGGTTCCATAACGATTGTGCGGCCTTTGAAACCAGCTGGTGAGCACGCCGTCTTCGGCCACGCGATTCAGAACCCCGTTCGCGCCCACGATCGAGGTGTTCTGGGCACCCGCCAGAATCAGCACACCCACCAAGACCACGAAGGCGTGGAAGAGCAGCTTTAAACTCTCCGGCCCCGCCAGATACATGGCGATGCCACCGATCAGGTTGGCGAAGTAGTCGGGCCGAACCTTGTCCGGGATAATCATCACCGCGAAGAACGAAACCAAAGACGTAAACAGCAGGCTGTAAATGAAAATTACCAGCCCCGTCTTCTCCAGATTTTTCAGTTTGGGATGTTCAATCTCGCGATTCACCTGCGCCAGGGTCTCTTCACCGCTCATGGCCAGCACAGAATGTCCGAAGCCTACGAAGAGAATGATCCACGTAATGTGGCTGAACCAGGTTCCGTTCAGCCAGCCTAGCGATTCCTTGTTCAAGGGAATCACCCCCGGATGCAGCGGGCTCGGCGGCAGCACAACAGGCGCGCGCAAAACTGTGATGGTGCACCAGACCAGCAGGATCACCACCATCACCGTGGTGATGACCATGATCTGCAATGCCTTCTGGCTCGACTCGTGCATACCCTGCGTGTTCTTCCACCAGAAGTAAGCCACCACGATCACCGCTAGGCCGGCGGCGAAGTGGTCGTCGGAAAAATGAAGCGGGCGGTGCATGTACACGCCCATGTCTTTGATAAAGCCCGCCAGATATTGGCCGGCAGATACGGCGCTGATGGGACCGGTCAACACGTAGTCGAAAAGCAGGGCCGAGACCGAGAACTTGGCTAGAGTTCCGCCCATGGCCTCTTTGACGACGCGATAAACGCCGCCTCGGACGAACATGCTGCTCGATTCGATGTAGAGCGCCCGTACGGCATAGCTGAACAGCATGACCGCCAGAATGAACCAGGGTGCGCTCTTGCCGATGACCTTTTCGGCATCGCCGCCGGCGTAGTATGCCGAAGAGGCTAGGTCGGAGAGAACAATGGCCGAGGCTCGCCAGAACGAGATGAAGGTCAACATCACCGTCGTAGCGACGAAGACCTTTATGGCCGGTTTTGAGCCTTCAACGGATGTTGCCATGCTTCGGAGAAGTGCTAAGTGCAGATGCGGATAAACTCTGAAGATAGCACAGCCGAGCGGATTGGAGCGCACCGCAGCCTATGCGAAAGGACGTAACCGCATTTAATCGGTTCGATCTGTAATGGAAAGACTTGGCTGCCTGTTCAGCGCCACAGCCAAATAAGTATGGGTGATGCGGTCGTGCCAGCAGAGACCGTCTTCATCGAGGAAAACCCAGCCGTATCCCATGCCGAGAGAAATGGCCGAGAGATAGGAAGCCAGCACGCGCCAGCGGCGAAGGCGGCGGCCAGCGGGACTCCCGTCAAAGCGGGTGAGTTCAAGTCCGGCTAAGCGGAGGCCCGGGGTCGTGCCTGCGTGGACCACGAGCAAGTATTGATAGGCGGCCCAGAGTAAACCGGCCAGTCCGCCGAGAACCCCGACCATCTGCAATCGCGGAGGCCGGACGCCAGTCAATTTCCAGAAGATGAAGGCGAAGAGCGCGCCCGCCGCCGCGATGATGACAGTGTCGATGATGGCGGACAGGACGCGCCGCGCGACTGGCCCACTTTGCAGCGGGATATCGATGCCCGGCCGCTTTTCCAACTCAGGCGCTTGCGCAGGTTCGATGGTGATTCCGCCAAGAGCCGGGGGCGGTGGAACGATCTCCGGAGCCTCCAGGATGCGGGGACGGGTGAGCACTGGCTCGGCCAATTCGTCGAGAGGAACCGGGGGCGGAGTCCAGGATCTCGGAAACTCGATAATCTTGGCTGTGATTGGGGCTGGAACCGGCACGGTGATCGCGGCCGAATCAACTGCCTCCGCAGAAGGGAATGTTGAGCTGTCTTGAACGGATTGTGTGTCGCTGACGGGAAAGGAGGCGTTGGGGCTGAACTCGTCCAACGCCAGGGCTCGGTTGGACAGCACCACTTGAGGGAAAGGGGAAGTCTCAGCGGAAGCTGCATTGGCTGAATCCGGATTATCTCCCTCGAAGCGCAGACGCAGGGAGGGGTAACGCGGAGGGCGCGGTTTGCGCCGCGATTGATAACGATTCAGCCGCGCCGCCACTTCCTGACGCCACGCCGAAGAATCCTCGCTAGGAACGACAGCGGTCCTTGGTAAAGAAATTTTGCTGCCTTCGGCCGGATTCGTCTCGGAGACTTCCTTCAGGGTTGTGCCCGCATGCTCCACATTGGAGCTGTCCGGTTCTGCGCGCCAGCGCGGCGCAGCGGTAGACTCCTCTTCGGAAGAGCAGCGGCAGATGTCACCACAAAGCGGACAAGGCATGAATAAATCTTATGAGAGCACCGGAAGCCTGAGGCAACTGGATAACCGCGAAGGGCACCGTGGAGTCCAATTCAGGGAACGCCTTTGCTTCGCGAGGCACAGCCGTGCTAAGTTCACCACGATTGTTGCCACCAAAGCCTTCGGAGCGCTAGTCTTGTGCGCTTCGGGTGACAGCGTTCCAATGATCTTCTCCCGATGACTCTCCGCAACAGATTCCTTATCACGGCGACGCTGCTTTGTCACCTGCTTCTCCTCCCGCCGTTAGTTACCAGCCAGTTGCCGCCTGAGAATCCCGCTGCTGCAACCCAAGACGGCGCTGCGGCGGAAAAATCGCCCGCTGCTCCGACCAGTCCGTGCGGTCGCGCATTTGCCCAAGAATCCAACAATCACCCCACTATCTGCGCTATCCAGCAGGAAAGAGATGGCGATATCTACAAATTACATGGCGCGGTTGAAATCTATTACGAGACTTATGTTTTGAAGGCCGATGAAGCGACCTTCGACTCCGACACCAACGAAGCGACCGCGATCGGACACTTCGCGCTCGACGGCGGTCCAAACGACGACCACATCCGTGCCTCGCACGGCACTTACAACTTCACCTCGGAGACTGGCAGGTTTTACGATGTGACGGGAACCACCGGCCTGCGCTTTCGTGCCAACCGAGTAATTCTGACTTCGACCGCTCCGTTCGCCTTCACCGGCCGAGTGGTCGACAAAATCAGTCCCGATCACTACCTGGTGTATGACGGCACGATCACCACTTGCGAATTGCCTCATCCCAAGTGGCAATTCGACGCGCGCAAAGTAGATGTGGACGTAGGTGGCAATGCCAAAATCTATCGCAGCGCCTTCGCCCTGCACGGCATTCCGATGCTGTATTTTCCATATGCAACTCATCCTGTCGAAAAAGAGTCGCGCCAGTCGGGATTTCTGGTGCCCTCAGTCGGACACTCTTCCACGAACGGCTACATGGTGGGCGATGCCTACTATTGGGCCATCAATCGCATGATGGATGCCACCGTAGGTGCGGAGTATTTTTCCCTCCGCGGAGGATCGCAGCGAGGCGAGTTTCGGATCCGGCCGACCGCAACTTCGTATGCTGACTTGAATTATTTCGGGGTGATTGATCGCGGCATTGGCACGCCTCCACTCAAAGAAGGTGGCGAAAACGCCCGCCTGAACGCCGCTGGGAATCTCGACGGCTTCCGCGGTGTCACCAACATCGATTACTTGAGTTCATTCCTCTTTCGCCTGGCCTTCAATGAAGTCTTCAGCCAGGCGGTTTATTCCGAAGTGAAGTCGCAGGCGTTTTTGTCGAAGTCCACCGACGGCTTCAGCATGAACGGATTTACGGAGCGTTACCAGAACTTTCTTAGCACCGCGCCGGGCCAGGTGATCACCATACTCCACGCTCCGAGTTTCGATTTTTCCGGCGTAGATCATCAAATGGGCCACACACCGCTGTACTGGTCGTTCGACGCCTCGGCCGCCGGGTTATCACGCAGCGAGCCCGAGCAATGTTCGACCCTGGGCTCGTCTCAGTCCTGCATCCCGGCTTTTCGAACCGCCAATCTGCTGGGGCGATTCGACCTCAGCCCGGAAGTTTCTCTGCCACTTCTGTTCCGAGGATGGTCCCTGCGTCCAGATCTGACCCTCCATGAAACCTATTACACCCAACGACTGGTGGGAGCGATTGGAGAAAATCCGGGAGACGCCGTCGACCGAGCAATCGACCGCCACGCCGTGGAAACTGACGTGGAATTGCGGCCCCCGTCCCTTGAGCGCATTTTCGGTAAAGAGTTCCTGGGAAGAAAGTGGAAGCACGTAATCGAGCCCCGCGCGGTTTACCGTTTCGTTACGGGGGTAAACAACTTCGAGAATGTTCTAAAGTTTGACGACCGCGATATTCTCACCGACACCCACGAAGTAGAGTACGGCTTCGTAACCCGTCTATATGCCAAGCGATCCTCGAATCAGCCGGAAGATTGCAGCCAGATTATGACGGCCCTCACAGTGGGACACGCGGCTCCAGAATCGACCGTCCCCTGGCAGCATACGAATCCGTTGGCAGGTTCGGCATGTCAGCCGGGACCGCCAGTGCGTGAGGTATTAACTTGGGAGTTAGCCCAGAAATACTTCCTCGACCCCACATTCGGCGGTGCCTTGATTCCGGGTCTGCGGAACGTATTTACCACCACCGCTGACCTCACGGGAATCGCATTCCTCACCGAGCCCCGACACCTCTCGCCCCTGATTTCGCGATTGCACGTGGAGACCACAGCCCGCACGGATGCGGAATGGGACATGGACTACGACTTTCAGGGCAATCGCGTCAACGCCAGCAATCTGCTGTTCAACTATCACATCGGTCAGGTGACGGTCGGCGGAGGGGACGCGATACTGGAGATACCCGGGCAAACCGCAACTTCGTCCTCGGGTACGGCCCAGCCGGCGCGGTTCAACCAATTTCGCGCCGCTCTGGGTTACGGTGGCACCAACAAGCGCGGATTCAGCGCCGCCAGCAGTTTTGGTTTTGACGCCGATGTCAACCAGTTGCAGTTCGTCAGCGCGCAGGCGACCTACAATTGGGATTGTTGCGGCATGACGCTTGAGTATCGCAGTTACACGGTGGCTAACGTCCGCAACGAGAACCTCTTCCTCTTCAACTTCACCCTGGCAAACATCGGCGGCTTCGGCAGTTTGCGGCAGCAGGGGAGGCTCTACTAGCAATTTTCGTGGCACCCCGTAAGCCGCGGAAGCATCCAACCCTGCTAACATGAAGCCTATGTTCGGCGTGAACAATGACCATGCGTCCAGGAGCGCTGAGCTACAGGCTAGCCTGAGCAAGCTTGGGCGGCTGCTCGTGGCTTACTCGGGCGGCGTGGATTCCGCTTACCTCGCATGGGCGGCCCACCAGGCTCTGGGAGATGGCATGCTGGCCATCATCGCTGACTCTCCCAGCCTCGCGCGCACACAGCTTTCCGACGCAATCGACTTCGCCAAGGAGCAAGGCATCCCGCTGGAAGTGGTCGCAACCTCCGAACTTGATCGTCCGGAATATGTTCGCAACGATTCGCAACGCTGCTTCTTTTGTAAGGATGAACTCTTCACACTGATGGAAGAACTGCGTGAGTCTCGCGGCTTCGACGCCATTGCTTACGGAGTCAATTTAAACGACCAGGGAGACTTCCGTCCCGGTCAGAAGGCAGCGTCCAATCACCACGTGGTGGCGCCCCTCCTCGACGCCGGCCTTAGCAAAGAAAACATCCGTGTTCTCGCCCGGCAGAATGGGCTGCGCGTATGGGATAAGCCGGCTTCGGCTTGTCTTTCGTCTCGTATTGAATATGGACGTCCGGTTACGCGCGAAGCCCTCGCTGTCGTGGAAAAAGGCGAAGACGCGATTCGCGCCCTGGGCTTCCGGCAGTTCCGGGTGCGGCATCACGGCGAGATTGTCCGCATCGAGGTTTCTCGGGAAGAGTTGGCGCGGGCCCTCGATCCCGCGATGGCAACGCAGTTCACCAGCATTTTCAAATCGCTAGGGTTCAAGTTCGTCACGCTCGATCTGGAAGGGTTCCGTTCCGGTTCGATGAATGCACTGCTGCCTGCGGAAGATTTGCTACGCCAAACCGGCTAAGAGTACCGCCTTTGATCCCCGTCTAAATGCTGATCTCCAGCATCGCTACTTCTCCGTCCTCAACAGCGCTGTGAGATAATCAACTCTTAACTCGTGATGTTCAGGCGGTTCTTAGTGACTCTATTTCGACGCTCTTTTCTTTTGCTGCTGATAGTCTGCCTCGGCTGCTCTGCTCAATCCGTTTCCCCCGAATTAGCCCAAAAGATCGAACGTCACGTTCGCTCGTACTATAAGGTTCCGTCCGACCTTAAAGTGCTGGTAGGCGTTACCTCACCCAGCGCAGAGTTTCCCAAATACGATTCCGTTGTCGTGACCATCGATGGTGGAGAAAAGAAGCAGGATCTCAGGTTTCTGGTTTCCAAAGA
Organism: uncultured Acidobacteriaceae bacterium; assembly: GCA_963750245.1. GTDB lineage: Bacteria > Acidobacteriota > Terriglobia > Terriglobales > Acidobacteriaceae > Sulfotelmatobacter. The sequence goes on along the minus strand of CAVVQB010000007.1, from coordinate 972,402 downwards.
CCATTCTGAGATGATCCGCATAGTCAAGTTCGACCTGAACAAAGATCCCTTTGCCGAAACCATGAGCAAGATCGACGTTACGGGAAGGCCCACGCGAGGAGCGAAATCATCCAAGGTAGTGGTGGTCAACTTCGACGACTTCGAGTGCCCATTCTGCTCGCGGATGCACCAGGAACTTTTTCCTGAGATTCTAAAGGAGTATGGCGACCGCATCACGTTCATCTACAAGGATTACCCGCTGGTCGAGATACATCCCTGGGCGACGCACGCCGCCGTGGACGCGAATTGTCTCGCCGCGCAAAACGCTGATGCCTATTGGGATTTCGCCGATTACATCCACGCCAACCAGCACGAGGTGAGTAACGAAAAAACACCGGAGGCGCGCTTCGCAGCGCTCGACCGGCTCACCATGTTGCAGGGACAAAAGCATAACGTCGATACGATCAAGTTGCAGTCCTGCATCAAGGCGCAGAATGACAGCGCGGTGAAGGCATCGATGAAAGAGGCGGATGGGATTGGAGTAGAGGCGACACCCACGTTGTTTGTCAATGGCGAAAAAATCGATGGGGCTGTGCCTCCAAGCGAACTGCGCGCAGCTCTGGATCGCGCGCTGAAAGATGCCAACCTGCCCGTACCGGATCATGCGGCCGCATCGACTGCGCCAGCTACACGGTAATGAATCGCAGAAATCGGCTTCGTGGACCAACAGTTTAGGAGAGAAACTCTTTTGAAAAATAATCCGGGATTGGTTCGGCTTACGGCACTTCTCATCGCTGCCGTTTTGCTGGCAACGCTGCTGGGCTGCAAATCGCAAGTAAGCGGGGATGTAATGGCCACCGTGGATGGCCGCAAGATTTTTCGCTCCGATGTGGACAAGTATTACGACAACCAGGTGGCGAGCGCGCAGCAACCGCCTGCCGGCGAACAAGCCACGATCCTGAGGCTCAACATTCTCCGCCAGTTAATTGACGATGAGATGGTCATGCGGCGGGCCGAAAAGCTCGGCTTGCTGGCCACGGAAGAAGAAGTCGACCGCAAGCTCAACGAGATCAAGTCGCCTTACACTCAGGAGGAATTCGATCAGCGGCTGAAAGAAAAAAAGATCTCGCTGGAAGACTTCAAGCGTGACATCCGCCGCTCGATCACCGTCGAAAAAGTGATGAACAAGGAAGTGGCTTCGAAGATTAATGTCACCGACCAGGATATCAACAACTATTTCGCGGCACACAAATCCGAATTCAACCTCATCGAACCGCAGTACCATTTGGCTCAGATTCTCGTTACTCCAGCGCCGAATCCGCAAGTACACAACCAGAACAACAAGGCGCAGAACGAAGCCGAGGCTCGCAAGAAGATTCAGATGATTGCCAACCGGCTGGATAGCGGTGACGATTTCGCCACGCTGGCCATGAATTATTCCGAAGACCCGGAAACGTCCGGTAACGGCGGCGACCTGGGGACGGTTCCCGAATCGTCTTTGCGCAGCATTTCCGACCCTGGTACGCGTGACTCCGTGATGAAGCTGAGGCCTGGGCAGTACAGCGCTATCATCTCGATGGTGAATCCCGCGAACAAGGAAGCGGTGGGATTTCGCATTGTAAAGCTCGTCTCGAAAGAGCCGGCCGGGCAACGCGATCTATCCGATCCACGCGTGCAGCAAGCGATTCGCTCGCAACTTCACGACCGGCGCGAGCAATTGCTCAAGGCCGCGTATTACGAGGTGCTGCGCGATTCCGCCAAGGTCGAGAACTATTACGCGAAGAAAATATTGGATAGCAACGGGCTGATGAAATAGGTGAGCCCAGGCGAGAAAGTGGGTTTCCGCCCGGCGATTCACTCGATGATGGCGAGCACGTCTCCGGCGTTCACGGCCGCTCCCTCGGTCACCAAGATTTTTTGCACGGATCCCTTCTTCGGAGACTTGATCTCGTTCTGCATCTTCATCGCCTCCACCACCGCGACGCCAGCACCTTGTTCAACTTCATCGCCGTCACGCACAAGCAGACGCACGACCTTGCCCGGCATCGGGGCGACGATCTTCTTAGGACCGTGGTCATCCCCGGCCCGGATGCGGCTGCGCAGCGAGCGCGGATCGCGGACTTCCGCCGCGAAGCGCGTGCTGCCCACCCACAGATGCAAGTCGTTCCCGACCCGCTCCAACTTCACTTCATAGGCCAGGTTTCCGATGCGGAGTGAAAGCACATCCTTTCGCGTGAGAACGGCGTCAACCTCCAACTCCTGACCATCAAGCCGGCAATGCCAGCGACCCTCGGCGCGATTGAGATCGAGTCGGTAATTCTTGCCGTCGATAGTTACGTCGTAGAGCATAAGCGCTGACCCAACCCGTCGGATTCACTCATCGAAGCGCCTCGCGCCGACTGGCGCTCTTCCAGTGCGAAGAAACTTCGCTTATCGTTCCTCTGCCGCCCTCGTCGTTGCTTGCACCGGCCGTCGATGCGCTGATTTCGGCAAACAGTCCTGCGGCAATTGCCGCCACTTCCGCCGCTTTCGCATCAACCGCTTTATCCTCGGCTGCGCTTCAACATCCGGTCGAGAAACCCGGTGTCCAGCTTGGCCGCGCGAAAATCCGGATCACGCAGAATGCGACGGAACAGCGAAATGTTGGTCTTGATGCCGCCCACAAAATATTCGCTGAGGGCTCGCGTCAGCCGGGAGATCGCCTGATCGCGGTCGCTGCCGTATCCGATCAGCTTGGCCAGCAGCGGATCGTAGTCAATCGGCACGGTCCAACCTTCGTACATCCCGCTATCGCGACGGATGCCGGGCCCCGACGGCGCCAGCAGCAGCGTGATTTTGCCCGGGCTGGGAAAATAATTGTTGTCGGGATCTTCCGCATAGATTCGGCACTCGATGGCATGTCCGCGGATGTGCACATCTTTTTGCGCGAAAGGCAGCTTTTCCCCGGCCGCAATTCGAATCTGAAGATGGACCAAATCGAGCCCTGTGATCAATTCCGTGACCGGATGTTCCACCTGCAACCGCGTGTTCATCTCCAGGAAATAGAAATTCTTTTGCTGATCGACGAGGAACTCGACGGTGCCGGCATTCGTGTACTCCGCCGCTTGCGCCACGCGAACCGCAACTTCGCCCATGCGGCGACGCATATCAGGATCGACGATCGGCGAAGGCGCTTCCTCCATCACTTTCTGATGGCGGCGCTGCAGCGAGCACTCGCGCTCACCGAGATAAACGGTGTTGCCGTGCTCGTCAGCTAAGACCTGCATTTCAACGTGCCGAGGATTGATGATCGCCTTCTCGATGTAAACTTCGCTGTCGCCGAATGAGCGCTCCGCTTCGCTGCGAGCCGCCTCGAGCGACGACTTCAGTTCTTCGGGCGTCTGCACCAACCGCATGCCTTTACCGCCGCCGCCCGCTGCCGCTTTCAACATCACCGGATAACCGATTCTTTCAGCCACCTGGCGCGCTTCGTCGAACGACTCCAATCCGCGCGACGTACCGGGCACGAATGGCACTCCTGCCTTCTCCATGGCTTGCCGTGCGCGAGTTTTGGACCCCATCGCATTCATCGCGGCCGCGGTGGGCCCGATGAATTTCACTCCTGCATCGGCGCATGCCTGCGCGAACTTCGCATTCTCCGATAAGAATCCGTAGCCGGGATGGATAGCATCGGCGCTGGACCGCCGCGCGACATCGAGGATTTTTGAAATATTGAGATACGATTCAGACGCTGCAGCGGGGCCAATCGGATACGCCTCGTCGGCCTTGCGGACATGCAGCGCCGCGCGGTCCACGTCCGAATAAACCACCACTGCGACAATCCCCATCTCGTGGCAGGCGCGAAGCACCCGGACCGCAATTTCACCCCGGTTGGCGATGAGGATCTTCTTGAACATCAGACGGTACCAGACGCACGGTTCGACGGACTCACGATTTTACCGGAGATTCCAGGCTCGCAATACGCGTTCTTCTTCTACTCAATCCGATCACATATCACTGTGACCAGGGTCATATTCAGGACGAGGCTGTTTTCCCGATTGCAGCAGCAGAAATACCGCCAAAATCACCAATTCAGGCTCAATGGGATGACGGTAACGCGCGTGCGGAAATACAAAATAATACGTCGTGGGATAGCTCAGGATCAGTCCTGCGAAAAGCCATGCCCCGCGCACCTTCTGGCGCACGGCTCGAGCCGCTCCCCAGATTGCCAGCACCGACCACGCCAAGAACAACGAATTGCGGAAGTCCCACGGCGCACGGCTGTCGGTCGGCTTGGGTACACCGTTCCAGTAGTAGAAAAATCTCTTCAGGCTGATCACGGCAAAGCGCTTGGGATTTTCCCGGACCCACTCAAACGCTATCCGCTTGCAGTCTTCCGCGTAGGCGAGCTCGCCCATGCGCTGGAACTTTTCAAACTCCAGCTTGTTGAGGTTGGGCTGAAGATAGGCCATCAGCATGCCTTCGGCGCCTTTCGAATTGCCCAACCGGAACTGCAGTCCGAAATCGTCGCGCAGGAAAACAAACCGCCCGAATACCTGGTAGTTTCGGACAAGCCACGGCGAAAGCACGAGAAAGAAAATCGTGGACGACAGCGCGACGCCGGCGAATGAAGGGAGGCCGTTCTTGAATCGCCGGCGCCAAATCCAGAGCCCGCAGAACGGCAGGAATGCAAGCATTGACGGATTAGCCAATGCACCCACACCCCACAGGCAAGCGAATATCACCCAGCCCCGCAAGCCGCGCCAGTCCTGCAGTTCCAGGGCCACTAGAAAGATCAGGCTGAGCACGAGCGGCGTAAAGGTCGTGTCCCAAATCCAGTGAATCGACCAGTACCAGATATAAGGATTGAGCGCCCAGGCCCACGCCGACCAGATCGCAACCCGCTCGCCGAATGTCTTGCAGGCGATCAGGAAAATCGGAGCGGTCGTGAGCGCGGCGAAGACGCTATTGATCGTCAGCAGGGCCCACGCCGACGCAAACGTATAGATGCCGAAAAGCTTGAATACTCCGGCGATCAGGTATGGATACAGCGGAGGCTCCCAGGCCGTTGGGCCGGTATGGTCTCCGTAAGGGTTGCTGAAACCCTGCCCTAGTGCGAGGGAACGAGCGACTCGGCCCATCTCCCAGCCGAAACCAAAATGGTCTTCTTGCGGGCGCGTACGATATTCGCGAAACACGCCGATCATTGCCACTTGCAGAACGAATGACCACAGCACGAGCCAGAACACAGACCTGGGAATCGGCGTCGAAGATGGCTTTTCCATCGAGCGGAAGTGTATCAGGGGAACGACAGCAGCTAACCAGTGTTCTATTCCGGCTGCAGGCGCACGGCACTCACGGAAAATGGCGGTTGTGATCTGTCCTCGGTGACTGCCTTTTCCCATCGCGACCTGCGGCTGAAGCGGTGGCGCAGTAGCGTCCAGATGGCCAGCCACCCGTCGGAATGACGAATCTTCTTGCCTTCCCCGGCTGAGCGCGGAGCATAGCGGATAGGAACTTCCGCGATTTTCTCCCCGATGCGAGATAGCTTGGCAGTCACCTCGGGACAAAACTCGAAACGATGGCACTCCAGACGGACCTGCATAATCAGCGATCGCCGAAAGACCTTATAGCAGGTCGCCTCGTCGTGAATGCCCGCGCCATAAAGCAGATTGGCAAGGTGAGTCAGAAGTTTTGCGCCCAGGAAAAATCGCAGGCCGCGTTCCGGACGATCGGGGCGCACGCCGTAGACCACGCCCGCTTGGCCCATTTCCAAAGGCCGTAGTAGGGCGGGATAGTCCTGGGGATCATACTCAAGATCTGAATCCTGAATCAGAACATATTCCCCGCGAGCGTATTCGAGCGCTGTGCGGATCGCGGCGCCTTTGCCACAATTTTTCTCGTGGAAGACTACCGTGACATCCTCAGGAAGCGGCATGCACTGGAGTTTTTCTCGCGTTCCGTCGCTGGAACCATCATCCACGATGATGATCTCTTTCTTTACCGGCGAAGCCTGGATGGCCTGGAGCAACTCGTCCAGGTGCGCCACCTCGTTGTAGACGGGCACAATGACCGACACGCATCCGAACCACCGGCCGCTTGCTGGCGAACTCGGAGTATCCGCGCTGCGATGTGCTGACGCTTCCAATGACGCAACACTCATGGTACGAAAGCCCGCCAGGCAGAAAAGTCGCTCAATTGTGGGCTATTCTTAGCATAATATCATTTGCATTCCATACACTTGCCCTACGATCCAGCATGCCGCCCCCGAAAACGGCCGTAAATACGGTGAACGATAGCGCGGGCAGATCGCTGGCCCCTTATTCTGCGCAGCGGCTATGGACGCGCGGTTCAATGCTTACATTGGCTTTATTGGCCGCGGCAGCGGCGATATTGCGTTTCGCATTTCTGGCCCGCAAGCCTTTCTGGTTTGATGAATGTTTTAGCGCAGAAGTGGCCCGGCTTAGCTGGCACGACTTCGGGCGCCTGCTGTGGCGGCGGGAAGCGAACATGTCACTCTACTACCTGCTCCTGCGGGGGTGGCTACATTTTGGATCCAGTCCGTTTTTCATTCGCAGTTTGTCAGTGATTATTTCGCTTGCGAGTTTGCCCGCCATTTACTGGCTTGCGGGAAAACTGTTTGACCGGCGCGTGGCTTTGCTCGCGGCTACATTGATCACCTTCAATGCGTATCACATTCGTTACGCACAAGAGGCTCGCAGCTACTCGTTGTTTGTTCTGCTGGCTACGCTAGGGAGCGGATTTTTCGTCGCGCTCGTGCGAAACCCATCAGGCGGGAACCGGGCGGGATACATTCTCGCCAGTGTCCTCGGGGTTTACGCCCACCTCTATGCATTGTTGTTGCTTGCGGCGCATTGGTTGTCGGTGCGCGGTCAGGATCGAACCCGAGAGCCCGCACGTTTTCGTGCTTTGCGCCGAGCCTGGATCTGGATTGGCATTGCCTCGCTGCCGCTTGTGATCTTCGCGGCCAAGACCGGCGCCGGGCCGATTCGATGGATACAACGGCCCCGGCTTCACGACCTGGCGGATTTTGCGAAGCATTTTTCCGGGAACGATGGCATCATTCTCACGCTGCTCTACGCGGCCGCTTGCATCATGGCGATTATGCCGCTGGAAAACGTGATGCGGATGTTTCGTGGTGCGATTGAGTGGGACCTCTGGCGTCTGCGTTTCTTAGTGATCTGGCTTATCTTTCCAGTGGCATTCGTAGTGCTGGTTTCGCTAGCGCGTCCGATTTTTCTGGGACGCTACTTCATCTTTTGCCTTCCGGCGCTGGTGATTCTGGCAGCGGCCGGCATCGCAAAGTTGGAAAGACCATGGCTCATCGCTTTGACTCTTGTAGTCATGCTCGCGCTTTCGTTGCAGGGAACGTTTTCTTACTACGATCACGACTTTGATCTGGAGCGCGATGACTCCAAGGCAGCCGTGAATTACATCCTCGACCGCGCACAACCAGGCGATGCCATTCTGTTTCATATTGCCGAGGCGCGCGTGCCTTACGAGTTTTTCAAGTCACTCCGTGCCAGCCACGGCGGTGGTAGCGGCCCAGAGATCATCTATCCACGGCACGCTGACCATCTCGACTATCGTGACTTCACAGGCAAGCCCACCGTCGAATTCCTGCAGTCGGTACCGTCTCACTACGCTCGCGTGTGGCTGGTGCTCATGAGCAACGGAATTTCCGGGCACCCCGACGCCACTACACAGTTACTCAACCAGACGCTAAACGAATCCTTCCCGCACGTCGAAGGGGAGCACTTCACACAAGTGGAAGTGCGACTCTACAGCAAGCCTTGAGTCGCCCCAAACCGTCGAAAATTCTGCATTTTTGGCGCAAGTCTTTGCATTCGCTGAGGCTCAGTTCATGCCGCAAAAGCCCTCGAATGCACTCGAAACGAGAGAAGAGGCGGGTGGCAGGCTACCTGCTGCGAGCACACGCATCTAACTGTCGCGGGAGGTTTCTATGTGTTCACTTCCGGTTCTGTGTTCCGTGCTTCTGTTCACCGCTCTAGGCTTCGGCCAAAACGGGCGGGCCATTCCGGGATATTGCCCGTACGGTTGCGGGCCGTATATACCGATGATCACAACTCCGCATTTGACGTTCGCAACTGTTTCCCCAAACCCGACCGGGGCGACCAACGCCACCGGCGGATTGGTCGCTGGGGCCACCAATTCAACGCTCTCCGAGGTCTCCGGCAATACCGACGCGGTTTACACAATGCCGGTTTGGTATTCCGGTGGGCAGACGCCGCTGATATCGCCGGTGGCTGCGGGATCGCCGACATCACAGGAATCACCCAGAATGAACGCTCCCGAGCATCGGAGAGGGATGCGGCGCATGGAAGCCTCGGAAGAAGCGACGAATCGACAACCGGCGCCAGAGCAGGCGTGGATCTATTACAGCAATCTCGGAACAGCGGAAGAGGCAGCGCCAGGGAATACGGCCACGAAGACCTATTCGAACCAGGATGTCGCCCGGCAAGAGCAGCAGAATGGGTCCGTGAAGTACAACGGCAAGACCGAGAAAATCCAGTAAAGTGGCGTAGCTCCGGTTGGGATCAGCACCAATAAAGACCGAAGGGCGTTCCTCGCTTCAAGTTGGAATCCCCTCGGTCTCTGTTATTTTGGTTGGTCCATGGTGATGCCGTTGGCTCCGGGCTGCTTCTCCGCCTTGGCTTTCTTGGTGATGAGAGTCTGGTCGACCCAGTGATCGGCCGTCTTTAGGTCTTCCTGACGGGCGGCGAGATCATCGCATTCGACATCGGCCTTTTCGCGGTACATCAGATTCAAGTACGCCATGGCGTCGTCGTAATCGGGACGAAGCTGAATCGCTTTATTTAGGCTCTCGATGCCTTCCGAGATGAGCGGCCCATTCTTTTCTTTCAATTGAGAACAGGCTGTTTTCTGATCTTTGTTCTTGGGGTTCAGATTCTCATCTGGCTTCATGCCGAGTTTGGCGCGCTCTTCCATGCGCGGCTGGTAGCAGGCTGTCCAATCAATAACGCCTACCGAGTAGTAAGGTTCAGGATCATTCGGGTCGATGTCGGCGGCCATGCGGTAATACTTCTTGGCGTCGTCGAACTTTTTCATGTTCAGATAGAGGTAGGCGATGCCCTTGGCGGCGTTCACTTTCTGATCGCGCGCCGGGTTCATCTCGAGCACGGCCTGGTATTGCTTAATAGCCTCTTCTGCCATCTTGTTGTTGTCCGGCGTGTCGACGCCGGGAATGTATTGCTGAGCGTAGGCGGTAGCCAAATACATTTTGGCGTTGATCAGATTGGGATCGAGTGCCACGCTTTGCTGAAAGTGGTCAATCGCCTCTTCGAACTTTGCGTTCTTGTAAGCGGTAACGCCCTTGTTCAGTTGATCGCGGGCGCGCAGTTTGCTGCAACCCATGGAGGATAAAATCGCCAGCAAAGCCGCCGCCAGCGAAAGCAGTCGAATAGATTTATTCATTGCGGTATAAGTCTCCCTTGCCACAGCATCGTAGGCCCAGAGACAGCAATTTGACAAGCGCTGGCAGCGCGCGGCACGGGAACCTGGACTCCCGTGCGCGGCTTAGTGCGATAGGCGGCGATCTTCCGGGCTCTTCTGAAACGCGGACGCAAAACGCAGAAACTGCGTCTAGCCGCCCGCCTCGATCTTCGCCGTAATCAGACCGACCTTATCGACTCCGGCGGCGTGCGCGATGTCGATTACGTTGGCCACGTCGGCAAAGGGGATGGGGTCATCGCCCTTCACGAACATGACCTTCTCGGCGCGGGTTTTGTAGATATCAGCCAGACGGCCTTGCAGATTGTCCCAGGTAGCGTCTTCCTGATTAATCTTCAAGCCGGGATCCTGGCCGGGGCCGCGATCGATGAGCTGCACCACGATCGTTCGGTCGGGCGTGTTGTTTTTGGGCGCGTTCGGCGGAGGCGGCTGAGGCACCAGCGCATCCAGACCTTTCGGCGTCAGCGGCGTGATCACCATGAAAATGATGAGCAGCACCAGTAGCACGTCAATGAGCGGGGTGACGTTAATATTTGCACTTTGGCCTCCGCCGCTCCCCATTGCCATACTCATAGTCGATCTCCTCTTATGTCGCTCACTGCCCGGGCGCCGGAGCGGCGGGGGGAGCGTTTGGAGTGCTCTTTCTCTGGTCGGTTAGCAAGCCCAGATCATCCACACCGGCCGAACGTACGGCGTCCACCACCTGCACCACATTGCCGAAATGGGCGCGAGCATCGGCCTTTACGTATACGCGCTTATCAGTGCGGTTGGCGAGGCGATCTTTCACTTTGCTGCCCAAGCCGTCCACCGCAACCTTGTCGGAGCCGAAATAGACGGTCCCATCGCGCATCACGGAAACCAGCAGAGCATCTTCCTTGTCGGCATCGGCCATCGGCGTGGGATTATTCACTTTCGCCATATCCACGCTGATGCCCTTCTGCAACATGGGCGTGATCACCATGAAGATGATCAGCAGCACCAGCATCACGTCCACCATCGGGGTTACATTGATGTCGGAGTTGACTTTGGCGCCTTCATTTCGTTTTGCCATTGCCATAGCGTAAATCTCCAGTACTTCCAAGGTTTCCGCGAGAGTCGGGAAAGCCGGCGCCAGAAATCATTCCGGCGCCGGACGAAAGCAACTCACAGCGGAGGTCCGACCTAACGGCTAGGACCTAGGAACGGCGGACATCGCGCCGCTTCAGGAAGTAGTCGATCAGCTCGCTGGACGAATTGTCCATTTCCACATCGAACGCTTCGACGCGACCCGTGAGGTAGTTGAACATCATGACGGCAGGGATGGCCACCAGCAGCCCGAAAGCGGTTGTTACAAGCGCTTCGGAAATGCCGCCCGCGACCGCGCCCAGACCGGTAGCCTTCTGCTCGGAAATACCTTTGAAGGCGTTCAGAATGCCCATCACGGTTCCAAACAGTCCCACAAAGGGGGCCGTCGAACCGATAGTGGCCAGACCGCCGAGTCCGCGCTTGAGTTCGGCGTGGACGATGGCTTCGGTGCGCTCCAGAGCGCGCTTGGAAGCTTCAATGGTCTCGCCGGGGATGGCGCCGGGGCTATCCTGGTGGGCCTTGAATTCCATCAAGCCAGCGGTAACAACCTTGGCCAGATGGCTCTTCTTGTTGCGCTCGGCGACCTTGATGGCCTCGTCGATACGCCCATCGCGCAGAGCTCCAGCGACTGCGGGAGCGAAGGCGCGAGACTGCTTACGGGCTGCGTTATATGCCATAGCGCGATCGATCATGACGCCGATCGACCAGCCAGACATGATGAACAGGATGATGACCACGATCTTCGCAATGATACCCATCTGCTTCCAGAGCGAAATCGGGTCCCATCCCACTGCGCCACCTTCTTGCACAATCCAGGCGGCTACCCGGGGAACATGATGAAATGCTGCGATTGCAAAGTTAGCTAACATGAGTTGCTTTTCCCTCCTCGGAACTTCCTAAACTTTGATGCGAGATTTACACACTACGTAAAAGCAGACCGCATAAACACGGAAGTCGCGCCTGAGTGCGGAAAGGTGCGGCGGCCGGGCCTGCCGAACGGACTCTCCCGACGCCGTAATTGGGCGGGAAGGAGGGCCATTTCGCTATCACTTTCTTACGTTGCTGCCTCACAACAACTGCGTCATGCGACTCAATACACCCGCCGGGTCTAGCCTCCGGCCAGCGTGAAGTTTACTTGTACTTCAGTATCGACTTCCACGGGTTCGCCGTTCAGAAGGTAGGGCTTGTACTTCCACTGCTTCACGGCATCAATCGCCGCAGGAGCCAACATGGGATGCCCGCTCACCAGCGAGAGGTTTTGGATCGAGCCATCTTTGCCAATGACGGCCCTCAGAATCACCGTTCCCGCAATGCGAGCCTGACGCGCCAGCGGCGGGTACGTTGGATTTACCTTGCGCACCAGGAGTCCCGCGGAGACGCCCTGGGAAACGCGTACGCGTTGCGGCGCAGCGACCTTAGGCACGGCAACCGGAGTGGAACTGATGATTCCGCCAATTACGCCACCCATCTGGCCACCAGGAATACCACCCGGAACGCCACCAACCACACCAGCCGATGCCATCGCCGGTGGGGCTTCATCTTCCTTGATCATCTGAATTTTCTGAGGAATCTTGGTGGGAGTGCGCAGAGCGCCGTTCACGATGTCGGTCTGAATCTGGTGCACCACGTGCACGGGAGCGGCAGCCGGCGGCGGAGGTGGAGGAGGCGGCGGAGGAGCCACCAGGAAAGTCATGAGTTGTTGCTTGGGCAGGGCTTCCGTGAAGATGAGAGGCATCAGAACCATGAGCCCGATCAAACCGATTTCAAGAATGATCGCGAAAGTCGTGGTCCGTCCCCGCTGCGTCTTCAGTCTGCCACCGGATTCCAGAAGGCTATCTTCAAACATAGTTATTCTCCCCACTTAGAGCCTACGTAAACTTAGACACCGACATGTTCCCCTTTGCTCCCGAAATCGACTGCATGTCCCACACCGGCCCCGGCGCTTCAAATCTTGCGAACAATGGCATATCACAAAAATTGCCCGCAATGCTATCAGGCAATCACTTGGTCCGGACGGGCATAGCCATGGGGCGCTTGCCTTTACTGATTCGCCAATCCTGATAAGCCACTAAGATCGGGGCCGCAATGGCGATCGAGGAATACGTCCCGATTAAGATTCCGATGACCAGTGCGAGGCTGAACCCGCGAAGCACCTCGCCACCGAATAAATAGAGTGCCAGTACGGTAAGGAAGGTTAGCCCGGCTGTCAAGATGGTTCTGCTTAAAGTCTGGTTGATGCTGCGATTCACGATATCTGACAGTTTCTCGCGCCGCATGAGTTTAATGTTTTCCCGGATGCGGTCAAATACCACGATCGTGTCGTTATTAGAGTAACCAATCAGGGTTAGAATGGCGGCAATCACTGTGAGAGAAATGTCCTTGTTGAGTAGCGAGAAGGCGCCTACGGTAATCAGCGTGTCGTGAAACACGGTGACCACGGCCGCGACCCCGTAAATCCATTCGAAACGGAACCCCAGGTAAATCAACATTCCAGCCAGCGAGTAAGCCGTAGCCAGCAAGGCTTGCCGGCGCAACTGCGCCCCCACCTGTGGCCCTACGATCTCAACATTCCGCACGCTGAAATCCGAGAGGAAAAAGCCATCCGGCAGAGAAATGACCACCGCCGGATCCACCGATCCTTTCAACTGGTCGAACGAGGTGAGCACGCCGCCTTGCCCCTTATCCCGGGCATTCACAATGGCCTGCGCTTGCTGGGTATATTTCAGATCGGCATCTGATCCCAGGTGCATGGGGTCTTTGTCCATCAGATAGTTCTTGATTGCCAGAGAACTCGCGTTGTTCAGATCCACCTTGCCCGCCGGGGCGTTGGTTTCCAGCGTATTGATAATCCGAGTCTTGCCGTTGTCGAGCGCTTGCTCGGTGGTTTCCTGCACGTCGAGATCGATCAGCACCTCATTGTTCGAAGGCTGGTCATAGCGCTGGATCTTGGCATTGTGTAGGCCTGCACGATCCATCGCGGCACGCAACGCATTGTCGTCCGGCGTGTGCGAGAACTTCACGTACACCAGAGTGCCGCCGCGGAAGTCCACGCCATACGGGATGCCGTGCCAGAACAACATGGAAAGTACACCCGCTACGCTAAAGACCAGCGAGAAGGCGAGAAAATACCACTTTTTGCCAAGAAAATCTATGTTGGTATTGCTAAAGAACTCCACCGGTTGTTGCCCCTTATCTTGATCTGGTGACTTGCGATCTGGTGATCCGGCGATTTTGAATCAGCCGATGACCCGATCGCCCGATCACTCAATTTCCCTAAATGCTCAGCGCTTCGCCGCGCTCTTTACGGCTCAGGATCCAGTCGAATATCACGCGCGAAACAAACACTGCCGTGAACAAATTGGCCAACAGTCCGAAGGTCAGCGTGACAGCGAATCCCTTCACCGGCCCGGTTCCGAACAGGAACAAAATCGCGGCCGAGACGATGGTGGTGACGTGAGTGTCCACAATCGTGATCCAGGCGTGGCTGAAACCCTGGTCTACAGCGGATGGCGGCGTCTTGCCGTTTCTCAGCTCTTCCCGGATGCGCTCAAAGATCAGCACATTCGAATCCACGCCCATACCAACCGTAAGGATGACTCCGGCAATCCCGGGCAAGGTCAGCACGGCTTCGAAATAGCCCATGAAGCCGAGCAGGATGATGAGATTCAGCAACAGCGCGATGTCGGCATTGATGCCCGCTGCGCGGTAATAGATCAGCATGAAAATCAGCACGGCAAGCATGCCGACCACAGCCGCGCGAATTCCTGCGCGGATCGAATCCGTGCCCAACGACGGCCCGACCGTCCGCTCTTCCAGATACTTGATCCCTGCAGGCAGCGCGCCCGAACGAAGGATCATCGACAGATCCTTGGCCTGCTGCTGGTTCATGCTGCCGCCGCTGATCTCCCCCTGGTCGCGGATGGCCTCTTTTATGTTGGCTACCTCCTGAACTTTGTTGTCGAGGACGACGCCCAGGCTGTCGCCCACATGGCTGGAGGTAAAGTTGTAGAAACGCTGCCCGCCCTCGCCCGTCAACTGAAAGCGCACATTCGGCTGGCCGTTCTGATCGGTGCTGGGCTGCGCATCGCGCAAGTCTTTTCCGCGCACTGCGGAAACGCGAGATACAAGATACCAGGCTTGCTCGCTGGAAGGAGCACCCGGAGCTGCGTGCCCCGGCAACAGAATGGCATCCGGCGGGAGCACTCCACCTTTATCCTGACGCGCGGCGTCTTCGCTGGGATAAGGCCCGCCCAAAACCTGCTTGATCTCCAGCATGGCGGTGGACTGCATGATGTCCTTCACTCGTGCCGGATCGTCAACGCCGGGCAACTGAACGAGAATCTGATACTGGCCGAGGCCGTGTTCCTGAATGGTCGGCTCGCTGACGCCCAGCGAATCGATACGGTTGCGGATGGTTTCGATGGCCTGCGTGACCGCCTTATTTTTCAGATCAGAAAGGATCTGCGGCTTCATCGCCAGAGTCCAACTGTTGTCCGCACCGGAGGCCAGGTTGTATTCAGCCAGTCGATCGTTCGCGATATCCAACAAATCCTTGCGCGAGTCTGCCGGGACACCTTTCAGAACAATCCGGTCCGGATTATTTTGCGGGTCCGGCTTGGAGATATCCGAGAAGGCAATCTTGCGTTTGTTGAGCTCTTCCTTAAGAATTTCGACCGCATTGTCGGAATCCACATTGATGGCATCATTCACCTGCACCTGCAGGATCAAGTGTGTTCCGCCGCGCAGATCCAGACCAAGATGAATGCGGTTGGTCATGGCATCAAGCAAGCCCTGTCCCGAAAAGCTCTGAGGAATGCCGAAGATCCCGAACAAAAAGACGAGCAGGACTCCGACGATGAGTACCAACTGCCAAAGAAGATTCTTATTCATGGAAAATCCAAAAAAGGTCTTGCCGCGATTACTTGGTCTTAGCCTCTTCCTCCGCGGTCGTCACCTGGGTTACGGAGGCTTTGGTCACTTCTACCCGGAGGTTATCCGGAGGAACGCGGAGATGCACCGAGTCGTCCTTTAGCGCCACAATGGTTCCGCGCAATCCCCCGCTGGTCACGACCCTGTCGCCGGTCTTGAGACTATCCAGCATGGCCGTCCACTTTTTCTGACGCCGCTGCTGCGGAAGGATCAGCAGAAAATAAAAGATGGCAAAAATAAAGATGAGGGGGGCGACGCTTAACCATCCCATTCCGCCGCCGGCCTGTAACGCTAAAAGAAAGAGAAAATGCGTGTTCATCTACTTGCGTTCACCAGACTCTCCAACCAGTCTAACCGGATTCGAACCTTACCCACGAACAACTGCCCACGCCTGCCAACGCCACGAAGCTGCCATTTCACGACGGGGGTGACAATCGATTCCGGCCGGGTCTTTCGCTCTCAACAACTCCTCAACCCGACTGCTCGGGCTTGAATCCGGAAAGGTCTTTCCAGGGAAGTCACGGTTTCAGGTCGAGACCAGACACTAGAGAAAACGGAACTCTTCCCCAAGTCGAATAGAATGACGTACCCGCCGCATAGTGTCAAGGTAGAAACTCAGGTTGTGGAGGGTATTTAAGACCTGAGCCAGCACTTCATTCGAGGCATAAAGATGTCGCAAGTATGCCCGGGAATAGCGCTGGCAAACGCGGCAGCCACAATTGGGATCGAGCGGACCAGCATCCCGGGCATAGCGCGCCTGCTTGATGGAAATTTTCCCTTCCGACGTGAATAGCAATCCGTGGCGCGCAGCCCGCGTGGGCAGGACACAATCCATCATGTCGACGCCGAGTCGCGAGTATTCGACGATCTCCTCGGGTGCCCCTACTCCCATCAGGTAACGAGGCTTGTCCTTGGGCAAATGTTCGAGAGTCGCTTCGACTACCTCACGGGTGCGCTCCCGCGGCTCGCCAACGCTGAGGCCACCGATCGCATAGCCAGGGAATCCGATTTCAATGGTCCGCTCGGCAGACTCCTTTCTGAGAGCCAAATCCATGCCGCCCTGGATAATCCCGAAGAGAGACTGCGTGGCACCCTCCTCAAGTCTGTCATTCAGAGCGAAGCGAGGAATCCCGGTTTGCGGGTCACTAGCCACTGGCCACTGACCACTGATCTCCCACGGCACCTCATGTTTGTGCTCCTCAAAATACTTCTTGCTGCGCTCCGCCCAGCGCAAAGTTAATTCCATTGAAGCCTGCGCACGGGTGCGATCGGCGGGATACTCCGTGCATTCGTCGAAAGCCATGATGATGTCTGCGCCCAGGCCAATCTGCACGGCCATCGAGTTCTCCGGACTGAAAAAGTGCGAGGAGCCATCGAGATGCGAGCGAAATGTCACCCCTTCCTCGGTCAGTTTGCGAAGTTCGTTCAGGCTGAAAACCTGGAAGCCGCCGGAATCGGTGAGAATCGCCCGCGGCCAGGCCATGAATCGATGCAGGCCTCCGAAGTTCCGGACAGTTTCGACTCCCGGCCGCAGATAAAGATGATAGGTATTGCCCAGAAGAATCTGGACGCCAAGTTCTTCGAGCACGTCCTGCGGCACGGCTTTGACCGTTCCGGCCGTGCCTACCGGCATAAACACTGGAGTCTCGATCTGACCGTGCGGCGTAAGCAGGCGGCCGCCTCGGGCCGCACCGGCCTGGGCCTCAACTCTGAACTCAACGGACATTATTTTGCGATTGTAGCAACGAGGCCGGGACAGTGATCAGTGGCTAGTGGTCGGTGGTCAGCAAAGTCACGAGTTCGCCCCTTACTCTTCCGTGCTCCAAAACTAACTTGCCCATGCTGACCGGAAGTTTGAATCGTCGTGGGCCGGCGCTACCCGGATTAAAATAGAGCACTCCCTCGTGCGTTTCTTGCTTTGGAACATGACTGTGGCCGCTGATCACAACTGCAAATCCCGCGGCCTCGGGCTTGAGATCCAAGTGTGCTAAATCGTGAAGGACGTAAATAGAGATGCCGTTCACTTCGAGAATGTCAGTTTCCGGGAGATTGCGCGCCCACGCCGCCTTGTCTACATTGCCGCGCACGGCGGTGACCGGAGCAATTAACGTGAGTTGCGTAATGATCTCCGGCGCGCCCACATCCCCGGCATGAATAATGCGATCCGCCCCGCGCAGCGCTTCGGCCGCCTCGGGACGCAGCAAGCCGTGAGTATCCGATATGACGCCGATCAGGATGGAATGCCTTCAGCTTTCATCGTTTAGCGCGGCTTCAGCGGACTAGCATGTTTCGGTTCGTAAAGTCCGATTTTGCCGCCGCCGGGAAGAATGAAGCTGGCGACTTTTCCCCAGCGCTCTTCTTTCACATCCGAGAGCTTTACTTTCTTCGACCGCAGATCTTTCAAGGTCGCCGCAAGATCGTCGCACATGAGGTAAAGCTCGTGGCGGTCATTGTTCTCGGCATCATGGAACGCGGCTTCCAGTGGCGGCATGGCGAAAATCAGCCAGCCGTGGCCTGCGTCGACCGACGGAAATTCAAGTACATCTCGGAAGAAAGCGCGGTCCGCTTCTGAATCCTTGGTGTAAATCACGATATGCGCACCGTTGATCAAGAGCGGCCTCCCGTCTTCGGACGGTGGTCATATTCTCATTTGTGCCGGCGACTTCGCAACGGAACCGCCGGCCATTCAGAGGACAAGCTTGCGGCTCACTCGGCTCGTTTATTCTGCCTTCCGCCTTCGCCATTCGTTTTCATGCGTTGCACAAACTTGCTAATGCTAACGATGGCGCGGCCCACGGTACCACGGCCAATCTCCTGTACCTCATCGCGTGCTGTTACGCGTAATACGTAGAAACGACCATCGAATGACTCCAGCACGGCCTCGGCCTGAATGTGCGAGCCGATGCCACTCGCCGCACGATGCTGGATATTGATCGATGTCCCCACAGTGATCTCGTCGCCTTCGCAGTAGGGCTGGAGGGCCTGAAAGGCAGCGGTCTCCATCAACCGGATCATATCGGGAGTGGAGTAAACCGGCGGCAATTCGGGGTGGTGCGCGGTCAGAGTATGTTCAAATTCGACAGTCTCGCTGGCCTCGCCGCGCGCACCGATAGGAATCTGCTTCGCCATACTGACCTGACTTGTTTTCCTTTCGGACTTTACATGGCAAGAGCCCAAGTAAAGAGCCAATGACATGCGGGAAGCGCCCGCATCAATCATTGGCTCATGATGCTCTTAATCTAGTGTCAAACCGCGCAGGTCATCCTTGCGGCATCAATTCCGTCCAGTGCCTGCCACAACACCCGCGCTGCGTTCTCGGCCGCGTCCAATGCCGCCTGTGCCGTTTCCGGCTTCGTGGCAACACGCTTTTCCAGTTGCTCAAGCCAAACATTTGAGTGGTAAACGTCGGCAGTCGTATGCAGTGCAAAATAGCCACAGGTCTTGTCGTCGGCGCCGTAGATTTCGCGTAGCCCGCGCTCTTTTTCTTTGGCGATATGCGGAACCTGGGATTCGTAGGCGTAAAACGCAGCCAATGCTTCCTCGGCGGTTCCCTCGCTGGCTACGTTGTGGAAGTAGCGCATCAATTCGTTGATTTGCTTCACCGGCAAATGCCAGTGCATGTCTCGCCTCGCTCCCATCCCTTCGGCGAAGTCGAGCCAAAGCTCAGCGTGGGGCACGGCCTCTTTCCCGGATTTTCCGGCTATACCTTTCTCGTCCACCATATTGGCCAGTACTGCCCTCCGCAATTCGCCGTCTTCCAGGCGGAGGGCAAACTCGGCCAGGTAGCAGGGAAACGCCTGTACATGGTGGTAGTAGTGGCGGGCATACTCCCGCAGGTCGTCGCGCGTCAACTCGCCCGCCGCCCACGCTCGGTAAAATGGATGGCAAAGCAAGTCGTATCTGGCGATCGCTGTCTCGAGTTGCTCAACGAAACGAGTGCAAGTCATGAATATCCCCCGGTGTTTCTAGTATGAGCAGCTACTATAGTGGTCGACCTTGCACGGGGGCAAGTGATCGGGATCACAAACATAGCCAACTTGTTAGAATGAAAGCAGAAGAGCCGTGTAAGAGAGTTTGGGATGCGATGGGGCCCGCACTCGATCACTCGGTCAAATTTGTTGCCACGATGCCGTTTACCGAACAATTCGATGTAGTTGTCGTCGGCGCTGGCCATGCCGAATGCGAGATTGAGGCGTTTTGCGGGCGTGACTCTGAGCGGAGCGAAGAGGCGAGCCCGCAGCCGAAATCCCGAGCACAGCGAGGGACCCTGCCGAGCTAACGATGCCGTTTACCGAACAATTCGATGTAGTTGTCGTCGGCGCTGGCCATGCCGGATGCGAGGCCGCCATGGCCGCCGCACGCATGGGACTGAAGACCGCGCTCTACACGCTGAACGTCGATCTCATCGCGCAGATGTCGTGCAACCCTGCGGTTGGCGGCATCGCTAAGGGACACCTGGTCCGGGAAGTGGATGCTCTTGGCGGAATCATGGGCGAGATCACGGATGCCGTCGGCATCCAATTCCGCCTGCTGAACACGTCGCGCGGCCCCGCCGTATGGTCCCCGCGCGCGCAGTGCGACAAGCAGGCTTACCGCCTCAAGATGCGAGAGGTGCTGGAGTCGCAACCGAATCTGAAGATCAAGCAGGCCGAGGTGGCAAATTTGATCGTGGAAGCACCTGGTACCGAGTACCCCGTACCCAGCACGACAGAAGGCTCGGTACTAGGTACTAGGTACTCGGTCCTCGGCGTCAAACTCCGCGACGGCCGCACAGTCGGCGCACAAGCCGTCATCATTACCACGGGCACTTTTCTAAACGGCCTGATTCACTGCGGCGAGCAGCAATATCCCGCCGGACGCTCCGGCGAGCCGAACGCAGTTTTACTCGGCGAGTCTTTGAAAAAGCTTGGCCTGCGCGGCTGCCGGCTTGAAGACGGGCACGCCGCCGCGGCTTGACGGACGCTCCATCGACTGGTCGCGCTTTGTTCTTCAGCCGGGCGATGCTGACCCTACACCATTTAGCTTCCGCACCAGGCGCGTGGCCCATCATGACACGCAAGTTCCGTGTTACATCGCGTGGACTTCGCCGGAAACCCATCGCATCATCCGCGAGAACGTCCACCGCTCACCGATGTATAGCGGTCAGATCCACTCCATCGGGCCGCGCTATTGTCCGTCGATCGAAGACAAGATCGTCAAGTTTCCCGACAAAGAGACGCACCAGCTCTACCTCGAACCCGAGGGCCTGAATACGCACGAAATCTACGTCAACGGAATGAGCACCTCACTTCCGGTAGAGGTCCAGCTGGCGATCTTGAAGTCGATTCCCGGTCTCGAAAGCGCCGAGATGCTGCGTCCCGGCTACGCCATCGAGTACGACTCCATCGACCCCACCGAACTGCAGCGCACTCTGGAGACCAAGAAGATTGCCCGACTGTTTCTCGCCGGCCAGATCAATGGCACATCCGGCTACGAAGAAGCAGCGTGCCAGGGCTTGATGGCGGGCATCAACGCGGCCTTGCAGGTAAGAGCGGAGGTGCCGCTGATCCTCGACCGCACCGAGGCCTACACCGCAATCCTGATCGACGACTTAATCTCCAAGGGCACAAACGAGCCTTACCGGATGTTCACCTCGCGGGCAGAATTCCGTTTGCACCTCCGCATCGACAACGCCGATCGCCGGCTCACCCCTCATGGCCGCCGCGTGGGCTTGATTTCGGATGAAGCCTGGCATGATTTTCGAGCTAAGCAGCAGCGACTGGAGTACATGAGGAAGTTGCTGGAAGGCACAAAACTGACATCTGCAATGGTGAACAGCATTGCTGCTTGTCATTCCGAAGAGCGAAGCGCCGAGGGAGCCGTCGGCGGCGCAATGGAACTGGCTCACGACTGGAACTCTGTAGTCGGTCAGCCCCTCGCGCAACTGCTTAAGCGGCCCGAAATCATCATCGAGAAGTTTGCGACCGTTCTCCGTGATTTGGATCCTGTGTTCTTCGAAAGAGAAGGAATCCGTGAGAATCCGTGGAAATCCGTGGCCACGCTTTCTTCCGAGGTCCGTAACGAACTCAAGTCCGTAGAAACGGAAATCAAGTACGAAGGCTATCTGCTGCAACAACAGCGGGCCATGGAGCGAATGAAAAAGTCGGAACAACGGGCCATCCCCGACTGGTTCAACTACCATTCTGTAAGCGGGCTTTCGCGCGAAGTGCAGGAAAAGCTTGCCCATGTGCAGCCGCGAACCTTGGCGCAGGCGTCTCGAATTCCCGGAGTAACCCCAGCCGCTGTGTCGCTGGTGAATGTGTACATCGAGATTCAGGCGAGGCGCCGCGAGCAAGCGGCGGCGATCTAGGTGCTGGGTCTTAGGTTTCAGGTCTTAAGGTCTTAAGGTCTTAGGTTTCAGGTCTTAAGGTCTTAAGGTCTTAAGGTCTTAGGTTTCAGGTCTTAAGGTCTTAAGGTCTTAAGGTCTTAGGTCTCAGGTCTCAGATCCAAGTCTCAGTACAAGGCCAATCTCAGGGTTCAATTCCAAAGACCTAACACCTAACACCTAAGACCCAGCATTTCCTGCAAATCGGAAATTAATACTCCGTTAACAATCGAGACTTACCAAACCGTTAATATCTCCCGCATGCCCCAAGATTTTCTTCACATTGATGACCAGCCCGGAAGTCAGCCAGGACAGCGGGTTTTGCGCCTGGAAGGCGGGCTCGTAATGACCACCATGTTTCAGTTCCAGGCCACGGTTCGAGCCGACACTTCCCGCTCGTTAATCATTGATTTCACAAAGGTTCCTTACGTGGACTCGGCCGGGATTGGGGCCCTTGTCGGCGCCTACGTTACACGGCAACACGGAGGCCGGAGTCTGGCTCTGGTAGGCGTAAGCGGACGCATCCACAACGCCCTCAAGGTCACCCACGTGGAGCAGTTCTTCCGCTTTTTCGACTCCATCAGCGCAGCGGAACAAGCGTGACCCGTGGCAAGTGTTCAGTGATCAGTCGTTTTAGTTAATAACCAACTTCTACTGACCACTAGCCACTGATTACTGCAGTTTGACTGCTTCTCCCATCCCTCCTAAGATGAGCTTTCCCATTCAATCCACTCATGATCGGTCAGACCATCTCGCATTACCGCATCGTCGGCCAGCTCGGAAGCGGCGGCATGGGAGTGGTCTACGAGGCTGAAGACCTTGATCTGGGGCGGCGAGTCGCTCTCAAGTTTCTGCCGCCGCAACTCTCCCGCGATCAGAATGCCCTGGACCGCTTCCTGTTGGAGGCACGAACCGCTTCGGCGCTCAATCACCCAAACATTTGCACCATCTACGCTGTTGAAAAAGTCGAACTGGACAACGAGATCAGGTCGTTTATCGCCATGGAATTGCTGGAGGGCGAAACTCTGGACCGTCGGCTGAGCGCAGGACCGCTGCCCATGGATCGGCTCCTGGACTGGGGGATTCAGCTGGCGGATGCGCTCGATGCCGCGCACGCCAAGGGGATTATCCATCGCGACATAAAGCCGGCAAACATATTCGTTACGCAGCGTGGAGACGTGAAGGTACTGGACTTCGGGCTGGCCAAGCTGGCGCGTCCTGAGATGGAGATGGAGACCATCGGAGCTACTCTGGGCTCGCCCAGCCCGGCGAACCTTACCAATCCTGGGGCGACCGTGGGCACAATTTCCTACATGTCGCCGGAGCAGGCGCGAGGCCAAGAATTGGATCCCCGCTCGGATCTGTTCTCTCTTGGGATCGTGATTTATCAGATGGCGACGGGGAGGATGCCGTTTTCGGGCGCAACCTCGGCCGTCATCTTCCACGCCATTTTAGAGCTCGATCCGGTTCCACCTCAGCAGTTGAATCCCACACTGCCCCCCAAGCTGGAAGAAATCATCACCAAGGCTCTGGAGAAAGACCGTGACCTGCGCTATCACTCCGCCGGCGACTTGCGCGGTGACCTGAGGCGGATAAAGCGAGACATGGAGACGGGACGCAAGCCGGCGCAGGTGGCGTCTGCCAGCTCTCCGTCCGCGAGCATCCCCGCAACGCCCGCCCCGGCCTCGGCGGGACGCGCGGCCGCGGTAAGTTCAACCGCCGTTTCTGTTGCCCGGCAACACAAAATCAGCGCTGGGGTTGTGGCCGGGATTCTGTTGGCGCTGGTGGCTGCTGCGGCCTACGGCGTCTACGCCTACATCACCCGCACCCGCCCCGCTCCCTTCCAAAATTTCTCAGTCACCAAAGTGACCGACGGAGGCAAGTCGGTCTTGGCAGCCATCTCTCCCGATGGCAAATATATCCTGAATCTGGTGCGCGATAACGGTCTAGCCAGTCTCTGGCTCCGCAATGTGCCCACCAACAGCAACACGCAGGTTGCGCCTCCGGCCGACCTTTATTACAACGCCCTCCGCTTTTCTCTAGATGGCAATTATTTCTATTTTGGCCGCAGCGATCCCGGCAATCCGGACCTGAAGTTCTTGTACCGCGCTCCGCTGCTAGGTGGCGCACCCCAGAAACTGCTCGCCGACCTGGACTCGAACATCACGTTCTCTCCCGATGGCCAGAAGTTTGCCTTCATGCGCTACGACAATCCCGAGCATGGCAAGTACCTGCTCTTGATCAGGCCGACCGAAGGTGGAGAAGAGAAGGTGTTGGCCAGCGGCCCGACCAGCGACGGTTTATACCACCCCACTTGGTCGCCCGACGGAAGGACGATCGCTTGCCAAATGCTCGATGTGACAAATGGCTTGATCAGGCTGGTAGCAATCGATACCAGCAGCGGCCAGCGCAAGCCCTTCTTCAGCACGAACGAGCGCATCTTTGACAAGCTCTCATGGATGCCCGATGGCAGTGGCGTGCTGCTTCTGGGAAAAGAGCAAAGCTCAAATTTCACCCGCACGCAGATCGGTTTCATTTCCTATCCCAAGGGCGTGTACTCTCCGGTTACCCGTGACACGCATAGTTACTCGGATCTCAGCGTCTCCAGCAGCGGACATATTCTCGCCGCCGTGCAAAATGAGTACCGGTGGAATTTGCAGGTGATGCCCGCCGGCGCGCCGGCGGCCCAGGTGAGCCAGGTCACATCCGCGGAAGCCGACACAAACTTCACCTGGACGCCGCAGAACCAGCTGATATCCGATCAGATGAACGTGCTGAATCTGATTGATCCGGCCACCGGCAGCAAGACCGTGATTCCGGGTCAGGCAGTAACCGGCGCGCCATCGGCCTGCGGCACGAGCGGCTTTATTGTCTTCGTAAGGTTCCAGGGCGGCGCGCAAAACATCTGGCGCATGGACACGACGGGAAGCAATTTCAAACAGGTTACAAACGGCAAGCTGGACGTGTTTCCAGTGTGCTCGCAGGACGGCAAATGGGTGTTTTTCAATGAGCGCGGCGGCGGACAGAATCTGGCCAAAGTCTCGATCGATGGCGGAGCCGCGCAGGTCATTTCGCAGTCGCCGATCTCCGGCGAATTTGACGTCTCCCCCGATGGCAAACTCGCCGCCTTTCCCACCCTGCAACATTCCGGGGAGCACAAGGAAATGCTGGGAGTGGTGGAAACGGACGGCAGTAATGCCGCGAAGCTGGTGGAGTTCGAGCGTCCGCGCTCCGGCCTGCTGCACTTTTCCCGCGACGGCAAAGCCGTAATCTATCCCGTCCGCGAGAGCGGCATAGATAACCTCTGGCTGCAGCCGCTCGACGGCTCCAAAGGCAACCTGATTACGGATTTCACCTCCGAGCACATTTTCGACTTCCACTGGTCGTTCGACGGAAAGCAGCTGGCTCTGGTTCGCGGCCACACCGATGCGGATGTGGTGCTGATCCGCGATCAGAAGTGAGACATAGAATGATCCGACCATCGGGGCATCGGGTGCTTAAAGAACCAGGCCGGTTGTCAGATCGCCCGATGACCCGATCGCTCAATTACACAATTAAAAAGGCGGCCATCTCTGGCCGCCCTTTTTGCCTCTTTCGAATTGTTAACTGCGAAGTGGTTTAGGCACCCTTCACGTTCTCGGCCTGCCAGCCCTTCGGGCCTTTGACCACGTCGAACTGCACCTGCTGACCTTCCTGCAGGCTGCGGAATCCGCTCGCCTGAATGGCCGAGAAGTGCACAAATACATCTTCACCGTTCTGGCGGCTGATGAAGCCGTAGCCTTTGGCGTCGTTAAACCACTTCACTGTTCCTGTTTCCATGGTGTTGCAATGTTCCTTTGTCTTGATATAGCGCTGAAACTTTGGAAGGGTTCTTCTGCAGGCAGGTCACGCGCTGGTAAGCGGAGAAACTGGGTACTGCGAAAAACTCTAAAGTCAAACGCAAGCAGATTGTATTTCAAGTGCCTCAAAATAGCTACAAGTTTTCTTTTCCTCCGGATGTAACTATCGTGCATTCAGCAATTTGGAACGCCCTGCCAAATCGAAACAACTCCCGCCGCGTCAATGTTTTCCGCAGGCTAAGTGGCGCCCGCAAAAAAGGTATTATCTTAAGTTATGGCTTTCCGCAAACTTCTGATCCTGATTGCTTTGGCAAGTCCGGCATGGGCCGGTGTGGTAGAAGACGTGCGCAGCGCCCTGGCCCAGCATAGCTACACAGCCGCCGACTCAGACCTTAAGTCCTACGTTGCACGGAACGGTGTCACCGGAGAATATGTCGAAGCCTATTCGTGGATGGCGCGTGCCGCCATCAGTGACAAGGACTATGACCAAGCCGACGCTTACGCCAAACAAACGAAGGCTTTAGCGCTGGAGGCGCTCAAACAGCGGCCGTTGGACTCCGAACCGCATTTGCCCATCGGACTAGGGGCAGCGATTGAGGTACAGTCGCAAGTGCTGGCGGCTCGCGGGCAGCGAACCAAAGCCATCGCAGTTTTGCAAACCGCCCTGCACACTTACGGCAATACTTCGATCCGGGCACGTTTGCAGAAGAATTTGAATCTGCTTTCCTTCGAGGGACGGCCAGCGCCTGCGCTGCGAGCCGAGCAATTCCTGGGCTCGAAGCCGCCGGCGCTAACCCAGCTAAAGGGTTCGCCGGTGCTTCTTTTTTTCTGGGCCCACTGGTGCGGAGACTGCAAAGCAGAAGCCCCGATCATCACGCAACTGCGCTCCGAATTTGCCGCCAGGGGATTGACGGTAGTCGGCCCGACTCGACTGTATGGCTACACGGCGCAGGTGGAGAACGCTTCCCCCAGCGATGAACTGGCTTACATCGACGCCGTACGCCATCGCTTTTATGCCGGACTGTTAGACATGCCCGTTCCCATCAGCAAATACAACTTCGACGTGTATGGCGCCTCGACTACGCCCACGCTGGTTCTGCTCGACCGCACTGGCAAGGTGGCCATGTATCATCCGGGTGCGCTGCCATACGATGAGCTAAAAGCGGAGATTGAGAAGGTGGCGAGGTAGACGTGGAGGGGCGGACGCCTTCGTCCGCCCAGCGAGCAAAGCGAGCCCAGCGTCCAAGAGCCTGCCCCGAGCAAGCCGAAGCGGCGGCGATTCCCTCGCGCCTCACTCCACTTCTCTCAACTCCCCTGTCTTCACATCGTAAATAAATCCCCGCACCAGAATATGCTTCGGAATCCAGGGATGCGATTTCACCCGCATAACTTGCTGGCGCAGGTTCGCTTCGAGGTCGTCGAAGGCATAGAAATGGGAGGGCTCGCTCGCGATGGCGCCCATTTTACTGGTCAGGTGCGCCCTCAACTCGTATTCCCGCACCTTCAGCAAGCCGCAATCGGTATGGTTGATAATTATGAACTCCTGGGTATCGAGCAAGTGATGCGAAACGATCAGGGACCGCAGCGCATCTTCGGTCGCAATCCCACCTGCATTGCGGATCATGTGCGCGTCCCCCGGTTGCAGTCCCAGGCAGCGCTCAAAAAGAATTCTGGAGTCCATGCAGGCCAGCACGGCCACACGGCGGCGCGGCTTGACCGCCAGATCTCCCAAATTAAACTTCTTCACGAATTCCTGATTGGCTTTCAGCAGTTCGTCGGCGACTGACAAATTTCCGGCCCTCACGTAAGTTTGCGCCCGATTGATTATTCCGCTCTTTCGGGCGCTGGTTGTCACCCTAGTGTAACCGCTACAATCGCCCCGTGAATATCGACGACACCATCGTCGCCATCGCGACGCCGCCCGGGCGAGGCGGAGTCGGCGTGGTGCGCATTGCCGGACCACAAGCTCGCCAGATCGCCGAGCCAATGGTGCGGCTCAAGCACGAGTTCGAGCCGGGCCGGGCAATCTTCGGCGAACTCGTCGAGCCATCACCTGAACATGTGGGGACAGCCGCCCCCGGCTGTCCAGCCGAGCAAAGCTCGGCCTCTGGTTCCCGCATTGACGAAGTCATCGTCACCTATTTCGCAAAGCCGCATTCCTACACTACCGACGACATCATCGAAATCGCGGCCCACGGCTCTCCCGTCGTCCTTCGCCATATTGTCGAGATGTGCATTTCCGACGGCGCACGCCTCGCCGAACCCGGTGAGTTCACCATGCGTGCGTTTCTGAATGGCCGCATCGATCTCACCCAAGCCGAAGCGGTGCGCGATCTGATCGACTCACAAACTCTTTACCAGGCGAAAGTCGCCGCGCAGCAGCTCGAAGGTGCTCTGTCGAAACGGTTGCAACCGATCAAGCAGAAACTGGTCGAGCTGATCGCCGTGCTTGAAGCTGGCATCGATTTTGCCGAGGATGACGTCTCCGTCCTTCCCGATCCTGTCATCCTCGATCGCATTGCCGCGGTGTGCCAGCCCCTGGAGCAACTGGCCACGACTTTCGCGTATGGAAAGATCGTGCACGAGGGACTGATGCTTGCGATTGTCGGGCGCCCCAACGTGGGCAAATCCAGTTTGTTCAATCGTCTGGTGGAACGCGAGCGCGCCATCGTCACGGCAACTCCCGGAACCACGCGCGATCTGGTCAGCGAGACCGTTGCCATCGGCGGTATTCCGATCCGACTCGTAGATACCGCCGGAATCCGACAGGCACTCGACGAAGCGGAGTCCATCGGCATCCGGAAATCCATGGAAGCCTTGGCGGATGCTGACCTGGTGCTGGTTGTTCTGGATGCTTCGCAGCCAGCCTCCGATGAAGACGAGGAATTGCTGCGGCAAACGCAGGATGGTCGGGCGATTATCGTCGGCAACAAATGCGATCTGGAAATCAGCGGTCGGTGGTCCGTGGCCAGTCGTCCGCTTCCAATTCTTCGAGTTTCTGCGCTGACAGGCGAAGGCATCGCCGACCTTCGCAGCGAAATCCTCCGCCACATCGGTGGCGAGACTGGCGCGCAAGCCGAAGCCGGCTTTCTTACCAACGTTCGCCATCAGGGATTGGTAAAGGATTCACTGGTTGGATTAGACGCCGCTACCGCCGCGGTGGCAGGCAAAGTCCCGCACGAAATGCTGCTACTCGATCTCTACAGCGCTCTTCGACCACTCGATGCGATCACCGGCGCGACTACTGCCGATGACATTCTCAACCTGATCTTCAGCACTTTCTGCATCGGAAAATGAGGCGGGATCGGTTCTCTAGTGCGAGGGGATGGAGGCCTTCGCCGCATTGTCCGGCTGGAAGCCGATCTTGTCCAGCATGGGTTGGATCTCCGGATTCGACATGAACATTTTCCAGATCAATCCGGTGCGGTAATTTTCCACCATCACCACGATGGGGGCCTGATCCAGCCCCATATAGACGGGAGAGAACCAATTCTGCGTCAGGTTGAAAGCGTCGCGTGGTCCGTAAACTCCCCAAAGCCGGTCGCCGAGCTGGCGGTAAAAAAATTTCAGCGCCGCCATGGAAGCCTCTGGCGTGTAGGGGAACGAAGAGAGCGCGCCCGTCGGCGTGATCGTGCCGTTATCGGTCGCCCGGTCCGGGGCGTGGGCCAGATAACCTAACTGATCGTCGCTTGCCGTCAGTCCCCAATCATCGGGACCATAACCCTGGAAGTGGCCGGGATTCGACTCGCAGTACGCCAGATCGATGAGAGCGAGATTCCGGTTGTTATCAAAATAGTCCGTATAACGGTCGTGAATGCCTTTGGGATCGAAACCCAGGAATGAATACTGCGTGAAAAACAACGGGCCGCCCGTGCCCACACCCACGTCGAGCTTGATGCCAAAGTAGGTATGGCCGTTGACATAGCGGTCGCCTTCGTTGGAACCCGACCATCCGCTGCGGTAAGCAATTGCGGCCTCCGACTGCCCGGCCCAACCCGTGTAATAAAGACTGGCCGGGACGCCATGCGTGGGCGACGCGATGGCCAACAGATAAGTGATCATGGTTTCATTGAATCCCGTCAGCCGGTGATCGATGAACCAGGACCACTGTGGAGACCAGTGCCACAACAGCGCGTTGTTTTGCGGAGAGCGCCGGTACCAATCCCACTCCACGGTTTCCCATAGGTGAGTAATTCGCTGATAGATGCTTTGGCCGGCCTCGCCATCACCCTTGAAATACTGGCGCGCCGCCAGCAATCCTGCCATGAGAAAAGACGTCTCTACCAGGTCGCCACCGTTATCGAACATGCCAAACACGAGCATGGTCTGCGCCGTATCGCCATTCATGAAGTGCGGCCAGGCGCCGTGATAGCGAGGAACCTTTTCGAGGAAATCCAAAACCTTGGTCAGGCGTTCGAGTCCCTGTTCCCGCGTGATGAAGCCCCGATCCACTCCGACGATGAGCGCCATGATGCCGAATCCGCTGGCGCCGGTCGCGACGATCCGCTCATCTCCTGGAACATTCTCCAGCGTAGCGCCGGCGACCGGATGCGCCCCCTCCCAGTAATAGCGAAAACAGGCCTCCTGCAACATGGTCAGCAATTCATCGTCAGACAATTCTTTGGTCGAAGCCGTGGCTGGTCCCGAAAGAGCTGACTGCCGATACGAGCGGTCCACGGCCTTAACCCTGTAGGTCGCGGTCATTCCAGAGCGCCCAATGAAATCGGTGTAGCGACTGATGTCCGCACTTTGAATCCCAACGGGCTGGAACTTGTGCTTTCCGATCGCGCGATAGATGGCATAGCTCTGTAAATCAGGGTCCGCCACCGGATCCCAACTGATGTCAACGTGCCGGTCGTAGCCTTTGGCTTGCACATTCTTCGGCGATCGAGGAGGGCTGCGAACTTCCGCGGCCACCGGTGTCGCCGCCGTTCGGTCGTCGATCTTGATCTCGTCGATGATTAGCGTGTGAGACACATCGTCCGCCACGCCCTGACTGAAATAAAGGCTGTGCAGTTCACGCGCCTGAAAAGGGTGAACCGAAGCCGTCTCAAATTCACTGAGCGGAAGCCTCACCTGAAACCAGCGTTTGGCGGGCACATCGCCCGAAATCGTTTCGAGCTTCACGGGTACTGTAAAATCGTGCTGTTCATCCTCCAACTGCAATAGCGGAAGATTCGCGGCGGGAATTGCTTCCGGCGAGTAGCACCACATGTACAGCGTATCGCCGCGGAAGTCTGTCAAACGGTTGCGCATGCTGACCACCCGCAACTCTGTCTCCCAGCTTCCGCTCGTTTCGGAACGCCACTGCAGTCGCAATGCATTCGGAGCAGTAAAGAAGTTTTTCTTTTCGACAGGAAGCGCGCCGGACAACAGCTCGATCGTGCTGGGAAACACCGCTCTCCCGCTGCTGTAATAGTAGTAGTCGGGCGTAATGCTGTTATCGAAGATCACATGGTTGTAGTAATCCGTGGGCGCAGCCGCACCGCACGGCAAAACCATTAAAATTAAGAAGTAGAAAAAGAAGAAAGACGAACGCACACTTGCTCCCGCTCTTGGCAGACGGAGAGAGTTTTTCGCACCCAAACTGGCAGTTTAACATAGGGGAATGTCTGTTCTTCTCCAGCTAAGTACGGGCCGATGATAAATTCAGGAATAGCTTTTTGTGTCATAGTGCCGCCGTTGGATTTGAGGACCCTCCCCATTTGACAACGAAAATCCCTGCGTTGAGTTCCACACCTTCAGAGCGGTCCACTGCGATCACGAAGATGCAGATCGTCGGCGTCCTGCTTCTGTTTGCGGTGGTGTATGTCGGTTCCCTTTTTTCTCCCGGATTGCAGGACGACGCCGATTCAACCCACGCGGAAGCAGCGCGGGAAATGTACATCACGCATGATTTCGTGACGCTGAAGATCAATGGCAACCGCTATCTGGAAAAGGCTCCGCTGATGTATTGGGCAGTTTCTTTGTGCTACTTCTTCTTCGGCACAAATGAGTTCGCCGCGCACTTGCCGGTTGCCCTGTCGATGTTGCTGCTCGTCCTGCTGGCCATGCGTTGGGGACGTCGCGCTTTCGGCGATCGTGCGGCCGTTTACGCCGGACTCTTCATCGCAACCGCGGCCGGTTGCTATCTGTTCACGCGCATTCTGATCCCGGAGGCGATCCTTAGTTTCTTCATCGCCGCATCCTTCTACTTTTTCTGCACGGCGCTCGAAGACGGTGACGCATGGAGCTGGTATGGCGGCTATGCCTGCATGGCCCTCGCGGTGCTCACCAAGGGACTGCTCGCAATTGTCGTCGTCGGGCTGGCGGCGCTGCTTTACCTGGCAATCAGCGGCGAGTGGAGGCGCTGGCGTGACTTCCATCTCCTCACCGGCACGCTGCTTTTCCTCGCGATTGCCGCGCCCTGGCATGTTCTTGCCGGCATTCGCAATCCCCACTTCTTCTGGTTCTATTTCGTGAACGAACACTTCATGCGCTTTCTGGGCAAGCGCATTCCGAAGGACTACAACAAACAGACTAACTCTCTCTATTGGGCGCTACACCTGGTGTGGCTGTTCCCCTGGAGTCTGTATCTTCCGGTGGCGCTGCGGAGTCCGATTGCAAACTGGAGGGCGCGCCGCAAGCTGGATGCAGTGAAGCCCCCGCGGCCACCGCTGACCTTCCGCTCCCGAACCGAATTGCTCTGCCTCGCCTGGGCCGGAGTTACGCTGATCTTCTTTTCGTTCTCCACCAATCAGGAGTACTACACATTTCCTGCTTATTTCCCGATCTTGTTACTGCTTGCAGCAAGGCTGGCAGATGAAGAAGAAGCAGGTTCGCGGCGCTGGTTGGTGTGGAGTGCGGGCGTGCTCGCTCTAATCTGCATCGCGGCTTCGGCCGTGTTGGCAGCAGGGTTGTGGAGCTCGCGCCACATCCCGTTCGTGCCCGACATCGGCACGGTGCTCGCTAAACCCAACTTGCAAGCGGAAACGCTTTCGATGGGGCACATGCTCGATCTGACCGGAGAATCGTTCGCCGCTCTACGTCTCCCGGCGATCTTGGCGGCCATCGTATTGGTCATCGGGCCAGCACTTGCATTCTGGCTTCGGCGGCGTGGCGCACAACTCACTGCGACGTGGGCGACTGCCATCACCATGGCCTTGTTCCTGATTGCCGCCCACATCGCTTTGGTGCGCTTCGATCCGTTCCTCGGATCGCGAATCATGGCCCGTCAAATTGCCCCTGAACTCAAGCCTACGGACCGCGTAATGATTTACGGTGATCAGTCGTTCGGCTCATCGCTGCTGTTCTATCTGAGGCGGCCGATTGAACTGGTCAATGGAAACACGACTTCCATGTGGTGGGGATCCACGTACCCCGATGCTCCCCATATTTTCCTGGACGATCAGGAACTGGTGCAGGCGTGGAATTCGAACGAACGAGTCTTTCTTTTTGTGCCGCAGCACGAGCGTGCGAAGGTGGAAGCGCTGCTGCCCGGACCGCTGTACATTGCCAGCGAAGCATCAGGCAAGGTGATCTTTACTAACCATCGCTAGCTTCGGGAGACTACAGGAACTCCCTGCTTCACCGTCGGCAGAGAGTAACCAGACTTCACTGCATCCCTACGGAACATCTGCACCGTTTCCTTAGAGAATTCGTGCAGGTCTTTCCCCACAAGCGGGAGTTTCTTCAGAATGTCAGTGGTAGCCGTGATGACATGGCATCCAATCTCATCGGCCTGAAAAACATTAAGCAGTTC
The DNA here is from genome assembly GCA_963750245.1 of uncultured Acidobacteriaceae bacterium. Classification (GTDB taxonomy): domain Bacteria; phylum Acidobacteriota; class Terriglobia; order Terriglobales; family Acidobacteriaceae; genus Sulfotelmatobacter. The sequence continues at coordinate 938,993 of CAVVQB010000007.1, read as the reverse complement.
CCGCGGACTAGCCCACATCAGTTGCGCATTCGCGTCGTTTACCATAGCCACGGCTTCGCGCATCAGCGGCACCGGATCGCGCCCTGTGTCGGCGATACGGCCCGCAAAGACGGAAACGTAAGCGGGCTCATCCCCCTTTAACGCTGCACAGACTTTCCGCACCTGATCCAGCGTCAGAAGCGCGGTCACGTTCAATTGAATTCCCTCGCCCGAAAGAGAGCGGACGAGGTCGTAGGTAGGATCGCCCTTCGTGTTCATCACCGGAACCTTGACGAACACATTCTTGCCCCAGGCCGCAATCTGCTGGGCCTGCTCCTCCATCTCCTCTTCCTCGTCGGCGAATACTTCAAACGAGATGGGCCGGTCTTGAATCGTCGCCAGCAGATCCTGTGCGAACCCGCGATAATCCGTTACTCCCGTGGCCCGCATCAGCGTGGGATTGGTTGTAAAGCCTTTAATATGAGGCTGGCGATAAAGCTCAAGGATGCTGGCCTTGTCAGCCCCGTCCGCAAAGATTTTTATGCGCAGGTCGGACACAGACTTCATGCGGGACGCGCTCCTTTAGGCGTGGAACGGATGATCCAGTCAGCCGCTTCGCGGAGTGACCCTACGCGCAAGTCAGGCATACGGTCTGGAGGTCTCTCCGAATAGCCGTAATCTATCAGAATAGTCTTACATCCAGCATTATAACCGGCCTCGATGTCGCGCCAGCGGTCGCCGACCATGAAACTCTGCGCCAAGTCGATATTGTGTTTGCGGGCGGCTTCAAGAAGCATCCCCGGCAGGGGCTTGCGGCAGTCGCATTTGTCCTGCTCGGTGTGGCAACAGGCCAGAATGTCATCGAGTGGGAGGCGTGCGGACAGAGCCTTGTGCATCGCGTCCAGCGCCTCTCGCGACTGCTTTCCTCGCCCCACATCGGGCTGATTTGTCACAACCAGCAATTCATAACCACGTGATTTCAATTCACGCAACGCTTCTGGAACGCCAGGAAGTATCTCCAACTCTTGCGGCGTGGGCGGCGGAAAGGGCTTGCCTTCGCGAACAAAAGCGCGGTTGATCACGCCGTCGCGGTCGAGGAAAACAGCGCGCTTCTTTTCGCTCGATGCCATCGACTCCCATTTGGTCGACTGCATCTTTACCGCCGGATGCGAAACCAGCAGATGCCAAACCACCGCCTGGAAAGCTTCGGTGTGCGGCGTAACATGCGCCGCATTCACCGTGGGAATCAGCACGCAAGCATCGGCAACCGTTGCGGTGTAACCGCCATCGCGGCCCACGACGCCAATAATCTTTGCGCCGACTGACTTTGCATATTTGAGCGCAGCAACCAGGTTTGGACTGACGTTTTGCTCAATGTTCCCGCCACCGACCGAGAAGATCAGCAGCAAATCTTCGGCGCGCAGCCGGCTGGTGCGCAGCCAGCTATCGAAGATCGAACTCCAGCCTTCGTCGTTGGCGCGCGCTGTAAGTTCCGACACGTTGTCGGTGGGCGCATAAGCCTCAATGCCTGCAATCTTGCGAAAATCGTTGACCGCATGCGAAGCATTGGCCGCGCTTCCACCCACGCCAACAATGAACATGCGGCCGCCCGCAGTTCGAGCACCGGCGATGAGCCCGGCAGCCTTTTCAATGCTCGCCACATCCAGCTTCGCGATGATCTCGGTCGCCTCGGCGAGAAAATCGCAGACAAAGCTTTCCTTGTCAAAGCCGCCGCTACTCATTTCCGCAGAGCTCCCGGTTGGCTCAACAAATTCGTCATCTCCTGCAATCCCGCGGGTGAACCGATTTCATAGAAGCGCTCGTGCACTTCCACGGCAGCCAATTGCCCATCCTTGAGAAGTTCTGCATAAACGTCGGCCATGTCCGTGGCGTCTGTTTCAGCGAAAGCTTCCGCTCGGAAAACACTCAATCCGTAGTCGATATATTTCATGCGCAGTGTACGATTCTTCTTGCTGTACGCCAGTATCCGCCCACCTTCAAATTCAACATTGCTGGTGTCCCACCGCCCGTCGTTGCGGAATACCGTCATGAGGCCCAGCTTGTCGCGATCCAAGAACTCACTCTCGATCGCGGCGTAATCGCAGGGCAGGTAGGAATCTCCATAAAGTACGAAAAAGCTTTCTCCCAGCTTGGGTAAAGCAGTGCGAATCGCTCCAGCGGTACCCAGCAACGTTTCCCCATCATAGGAGTACTCGACCTTCACTCCGAAAGCGCTGCCGTCGCCAACGGCGTCCTTTATCATCTCACCCAGATGACCGACGCACAGTATTACTTGTTGGATGCCGCTGGATTGCAGGAGCCGCAACTGGTGCGCGATAAACGGCTCGCCAGCGACTTGGAGCAGGGACTTCGGAACTCTCTCCGTCAACGCTCCCAGACGCGTCGCCAAGCCGCCGGCAAGTATGGCCACAGGTAGCATTCGACCTCTAGGAATGCGCCAGGACGGAAGTTCCGCCGAAGTCAAACTGCAGGCGAACCTCACGCAGCCCCGCTCCGCGCATGGCAGATCGGAGACGAGTTTTGTCTTCCGTGTAGAGCAGGAGAAACCCTCCGCCCCCGGCGCCGATGAGTTTGCCTCCAAGCGATCCGTGGGCCCGCGCCAACTCATACATCTCGTCGATGAAGCCGCTGCTCATTCCCGGCGAGCGCTTCTTCTTGTGCTCCCAATGCACGTGCATCAGTTCGGCGAACTTGCGCAGATCGCCGGCCAGCAGCGCATCCCGGCTTTCGTGTCCCAGTTGCTTGGTGAAGTGCAGATTCTCCAGCATCTCGCGAGCATTCTCCCGGGTCCGCGTATCCTGATCGCGCAGAACCTCTCCTGCGGAGCGTGACGCTCCCGTGAAGAACATCAGCAAACTATCCTCGAGATTGGCCAGAGTTTCGGGAGCGATTTTCAGAGGTTCCGCAATGACGTGGTCGTCCGGCAGAAACTCAAAACAAGTGATGCCGCCGAAGGCCGAAATGTATTGGTCCTGCTTACCGACCGGCTCTCTCAGTAAATCAATCTCGATGTGACAGGCCTGTTCAGCCAACTCCTGCGGCGGCACAAAATTCCTCTTCATGGTATGCAGCGCCCGAAGCAGCGCGGTAGTAAAGCTGCCAGAAGACCCCAGGCCCGTACCAGCGGGAATGTCGGAAAGGCTAACAATCTCGAGGTATGGCCCCATCACTCCAGTCAGTTTGAGCGCTTCCCGAATAATGGGATGCTGAATCTCCTCCCATCGCTCCACATCTTCCAGTTTCGAATATTTCAAAATAATGCGCGGACGAAACGCTTCATTAATGGTGATGTAAACGTACCGATTAATCGCAGCAGAAAGCACGAAGCCGCCGTGCTTTCGATAGTACGACGGAAGGTCGGTGCCTCCTCCACCCAGCGAAATTCTCAACGGACTGCGCGTGATGATCAAACGTTGGGTTCCTTGCCGGCGGGTAAGTATAGCTTATCTAAATGACGCATCCTTCACGACTCCGCCTTCACTCCGGCGTCGGCGTTCACAAATTTGATCGTGGCCAACACTGCTTCCTTTATAGTCAACCTCGGCCGCCAACCCAGAGCGCGGATGCGCGAGCAGTCCAGCAAGATAAATGGACTATCTCCCACCCAGCCCCGCTCCCCGCCAGAGTAAGTCAGCTTCGGATGCAAACCGAGATGTTCACAGATCCACCCAATGGAGTCGTTAACCTCGCAATATTCGTCCGTACCAAGGTTGAAGATGTTCAACTTGCCATCCGCTTTGTCGATTGCAGTAAGAATCGCGTCGATGCAGTCCTGAACGTACAAGTAGGATTTTCTCTGATGGCCATTGCCCAGCACATGAAGATGTTCAGGATGCTCGGCAAGCTGGTGATAGAAATCGAATACGTGTCCATGCGTATAGCGTTCCCCGAGAATCGATACAAATCGAAAGATGTAACCCTGTATTCCGAACCCTTCGCAGTACGCCTGGATCAGGCCTTCCGCAGCCAATTTCGAAGCCCCGTACAAAGAAGTCTGGATCGGAAAAGGACAAGTCTCGGGCGTCGGGAAAATATCTGGCTCCCCATACACTGAACCCGTAGAGGAAAACACGATTCGCTTACAGCCCTGCTCGCGCATAGCCTCCAACACATTCCAGGTTGCGATCGTATTTTGATCCAGATCCTTGCGCGGATGCTCCGTTCCGAAGCGAACGTCAGCGTTGGCGGCAAAGTGCATTACCAAATCCGCGCCTCTTATGGCCCGCGCGAGGGCCTCGCGGTCGAGCAGATCGGCTGGGTGGAAACTGAACAGAGAATGTTTGGCCGCGCTTTGCAAAAAGCGCTGCTGTCCGGTGGACATATTGTCAAAGCCGACCACGCGGTGCCCCGCGGAAAGCAATCGATCGACCATGTTGCTGCCGATAAATCCAGCCGCACCCGTGACGAAAACCAGCAATCGAACCTCCGTCTAAGAAAGAGAAACAGATTCACCGATGGTTGAAATTAGTCAGCTAGCTTCGATTCGAAGATGATTGCCGCAAAGCGATTCGCGTTCCCTTCAATTCGAAGCGGCTGTCGCGCCAGACATAACGCAACTTCAAATAGCTGGCGAACCATACGGCGAAACCGAGCAAGTCGCGCAGCGGATAAAGCCACGGCGCACGCCGTATTTGCGGGTCCCGAACCACCGTCCAGCCGACCAGCCAAGCTTCCACCAGGCGATTCAGCACCGCCGCCCCAAGCAAGACCGATCCCATCGCCCAGTGTCCCAATAATCCTGCAGCAAAGAATCCGAGCAGCCCGTAGGGCATCGCGAAGATAAGCCCGCTTCCAAAGTGCCCTTTGGGTCGCGAGTACCGCGTAGTCTGCGCCCAGCGCAACTGGTTTTGCCACATGTGGCGAAACGATTTCTGGTTCACGACATGATTGATGATGTGTCCCGACAGAACCACGCGATAGCTCGCCTTAGCGATCAGATTGCCGATAGCGAAATCGTAAGCAATATAGTCCCGCAGAGCCGTGTAACCGCCAATGCTGGCCAGCGAATCCTTGCGTACCACGGTCGTAGGGCCTAACCCGAACTTCATTCCTTCGAGCAGGTTCGCCACCAGCACTCCCGCCGTCATCTCCACCGACATGCCGATGGCGGTGAGCCCGGAGAAAAATCCGGCAACATTCTTGCCGCGATAGAGACAGGTGACCATGCCCACTTTCGGATCGAGCAGAGGCGGCACGATTTCGCGCAGATAGTTTGAGTCCACCTCAACGTCGCTGTCGGTGGTTACCAGAATTTCGTGCGCCGCTGCCTCCGCCAGGCAATGGAATGAATAGACCACCGGATTCGGCCACGGCGTTCCCGTCACCAGAATGCGAGTGCGGATCTGCGGATAGCGAGCACAAACTTCCCGCACCACTTCGAGAGCCGGATCGTCCGCTTCGTCCGCGGCAAAAAGAATTTCGTAGTCGGGATAATCCTGCCGGAAAAAACTTTCGATGTTCTCCTTGAGTTGCGCTTCCAATCCGTGCACCGGCTTCAGAACAGAAACCGCAGGCAAGTGCGCATCGTCGGGAACAGAACGAAGCTGCCGTCGCACGTCCGTGTGAAATTTAATGACCCCGATCGCCGTCAGGCCAAGAAATACAGCCGAAGACAAAGTGCCTACGATAGCCAGCCCTAGAACGAAATATAAAATCAGCGACATCAGAATTGCCTTGTCCTCACAAAATCGACGACGCCAGAGCCCAAACTTTCATTTCAACATTTACTTCGAAAGCCCGGCAAGCGCCTCGCGGAAAATCGCATCGAACGGGCCGCTCTTTCCATTCGTTACGACACTCGCGAGCGCTTTCTCGGCGGCGGGTCGCTGATATCCAAGATTCAGGAGCGCTGAAAGAACATCTTCTTCCGTTGCGCTCATGGGAGGGCCTGCGGGCGTGGACGGCCCCGCAGCTTCGGGCAACTTATCCCGCAGTTCCAGCACCATCCGTTCAGCAGTCTTCTTCCCTATACCCGGAATCTTGGTCAGCCGCGCCAGATCATTGCCGCGGATCGCGGCTGCCAATTCATTCGCTGCCATACCGCTCAGGATGGTGATGGCGAGTTTCGGCCCGATACCGCTGACGGTGATTAACTTCTCAAACAGCTGTTTCTCGGCGGGCCGGAGAAATCCATAGAGTGCTATCAAATCCTCCCGCACATGCGTGTGAATGTGCAGAGCAACCTCCGAACCGTTGGCGGGAAGTTCGGAAAACGTAGGCACACTGATGTTGACTTCGTAGCCGACACCGGCCGTTTCCACAACTACCTGGTTCGGGTGCTTGGACAACAACCTTCCACGCAGATGCGCAATCATGCTCAGGCCATTGTATCCGGTGAGGTTTAATTGCTTTCCGCCGGACAGGAAAAAACGGCAGGGCCGACCCCCTGCCGTTTTCGTGATCAAAGTTCTTGGTCTTACTTTTTGTTGACAGCCTTCTTCAGTTCGGCCCCAGGGGAAAACTTCGCGACCTTGCGGGCGGCGATTTTGATAGTGGCGCCCGTTTGCGGATTGCGCCCGTTCCGCGCCTTCCTCTGCGATATCGAGAAAGTGCCGAAACCTATCAAAGCGACCCTATCCCCTTTGCGTAACGCCCCAGTAATGCTACTCACGGCAGTGTCAATCGCGGTTGTAGCCTGCGCCTTGCTGATTTCGCAAGCGCCTGCGATCTTGTCAACCAGATCGGCCTTATTCATAGTTTCTCCTCGCAGGTCTCGTTCATACCCAGCACAATACCGGGAGGACAACGTTGGTGTCTGAGTTGGGAAACCTGACGGGAGGTATTCTCCTCCCTTCGCGGAGAATGTCAACTGTGAAAATCCGCGCCCGAAGCCCGTTTCGCACCCCCCGTTCCCGGATCGGGGCCGAGGGTGCGGGGTTTGCCGGAAGTAGTCAGTGGACAGTGCTCGGTGGCCAGCGAAGCGTATAGCGGATCTTTGACTCACCACCGACCACTGGTCACTGATCACTCTTTTTCCTCGTCCCTCCACAGCCGTCCCAGCCTGTTAACAGGTTGTGCACAGGACTCCAGCCTTTGACTCTTGCAGGAATCGGGTGTTTGGGTGCAAAGTCGAACCATACCGTTTTCTGAAGAAAGGCTTAGAAAGGTCCAACTTGATTCGTACCGCGGTCGAGGTTTGTCCTCTTTGCGAGGGCACCGGATGGAAGACGCTGCCAGCCCGTCCCGGCTCGCCGAAGGATCGGCGCGTCACTCGATGCGATTGCCAATTGCGGGCCCGGGCCCAGACCTTGCTGGCAGCGGCGCGCATCCCAAAGCGCTACGAGCATTGCGAACTCGCCAGCTACACCACGGATTTCCCCGGCGCCCATCCCTCACTGGCGCTTGCTCATCTCTCGGCTGCCAAGTTCGCCCACGAGTTCGACCCTCGGGATGGCACCGGCCTTCTCATCATCGGCAAGATCGGCACCGGCAAGACTCACCTGGCCGTGGGGATCACAAAGGAGCTCATCCTCAACAAAGGGATTTCGTGCCTCTTTTACGACTACCGGGAATTGCTCAAAGCGATCCAGAATTCCTATAACGCCACGGTTCAAACCACGGAACTGGATGTACTACGTCCGGTATTTGAAACGGATGTCCTCGTACTCGACGAGCTAGGCGCGGTAAAACCAACGGAATGGGTCTGGGATACGGTCAGCCTGATTCTCAACACCCGCTACAACGATAACCGTACCACGATCATCACGACGAACTTCGAGGATCAGCCTGCCGCCGGCACGAATGGCGGTTCCGCCGTACGGGCCGCCACGCGCGCCGAGAGCCTGGGCGACCGCATTGGAGAACGCATGCGCTCGCGCCTGCATGAAATGTGCCGCATCATCAAGATGGAAGGCGAAGACTTCCGCCAGACGTTCCGCAGCGCTAGTTTCCGATAGGACTTTAGCCGGATTTGCGCGGATCACGCAGATCAAGAGACGCCCCCGGTTTCAGTTAGTTCTCCTTAGTTGCGAACTATCCGTGCGGATCCGTGCAAATCCGTGGCAAAAGAAGTTCTCTGTGTCTCTGTGACTCTGTGGTGAAGAGTTGCTTACAATGTCTTCGTGCTGATCGAGCGCCAGGAATTCGCGCCTGAACACGACGCGGAAGTCTTTTCCGCAGTGCCCGCCGCCCCAGCTGTCTTTTCGCTCCGCGGCGACGATCCCCGAGCGGAGCCTTACGTCAGCAAGACGGCGAACCTTCGCCGCCGTCTGCAACGGCTCCTGGGACCGGTGGAAGAGCGCACAAAAAAACTCAACCTGCGCAATCGCATCCGCTCGATCGAGTACTCTCCGACTGGCTCCGATTTTGAATCCGGATTTGTCCTCTACCAACTTCTGCGCTCCACCTTTCCCCAAACATACTCGAATCGGCTGCGCTTTCGCTTCGCTCCGCTCGTGAAGCTGCATCTCGAAAATGAGTATCCCCGCGCTTCCGTTACCACGCGGCTGGGACGCTTGAAAGGTCGCGCTCTTTACTACGGCCCATTTCCCTCGCGCACCGCTGCCGAGAAGTTTATGAACGACTCGCTGGACTTCTTCAAGATGAGGCGCTGCGTGGACGACCTCCATCCCGATCCCGCCTTTCCGGGTTGCATCTATTCCGAAATGAAGATGTGTCTGGCGCCGTGTTTCAAAGGCTGCAGCGACCAGGAATATTCTGTCGAGGTGGCTCGTGTGCAGGCCTACTTCGATTCCCAGGGAGAATCTCTGGCGCGGGAGTTTTCAGCACAGCGCGAGGTCGCTTCGGGGAGTCTTGCCTTTGAAGAAGCAGCCGCAATTCACGCTCGCCTGGAAAAATTGAAGCCGATTCTGGCCCAACTTCCCGAGATCGTCCGGCGCCTCGACCATCTTTCCGGTCTGATTGTCCAGCCTTGCCACCATGCGGACTCGGTGAGTTTTTTCCGCATTGACAGCGGAACGATCTACGGCCCCGCAACATTCGGCATCCAAACTGCCGAACACACGAAATCGCAATCGATGGAATCGCGCGTGCAACAAGTCCTCGATTCATTCGTGTCCGCGAAAGCGCCCAGCACTCTTGAAACCATGGAGCACCTCGCGATCCTCAAGCGCTGGTACTATCGCAGCCACCGCATCGGAGAAATATTTATGGCGGACGATAAAGGCATCTTCCCCATGCGCCGCATCGTGCGCGGCATTGGGCGCGTCTTACGAGGCGAGGGACCGGAAGAGGAAAGCTGGTGAGATTTTCACCCAGAGACACTGGAGAAAACCAAGAATCTGAAAAAAAACGCTGTGTTGATTTCTCTGTGACTCGGCGCTTCTGTGGTGCAGAATTTCCGTTGCCTTAAGCCGGAACGTCGGGGGGCGGCAGGAAGAGAGGGAACGAAATGGCGATCAAGAAATCACAAGACAAACTACTTCGCGAGCATGTGGTGTATCTCCTCACCGGCGGTGGCGCCCATGCCAGCTTCGACGACGCGGTCAAAGGCATGCCCGAAAAGTTGCGTGGGGTGAAACCCGAGGGACTACCACACTCTGCATGGATGCTGCTGGAGCACCTCCGCCTGGCGCAGTGGGACATTCTCGAATTCAGCCGCAATGCAAAGTACAAGTCTCCCGAGTGGCCGGGGGGTTATTGGCCCAAGGTGGAAGCCCCAACGACTACAGGCGCATGGGAGAAAAGCATTCAGCAATTCCACGACAATCTAAAGGCAATGCAGGAACTGGTGGAGAGCCCGAAGACTGATTTGTATGCCCCACTCCCTTGGGGGGACGGCCAGACTGTTTTGCGCGAGGCGCTGCTGGTAGCCGACCACAATGCCTACCACGTGGCGCAACTAATTGACGTGCGCAGACTTCTGGGCGCTTGGAAGGAATGATAGGTTCAACTGGCTGCCCGCTCGAATAATTGGTTCCCACTTCTCGTGCTCCGTTCCGCTCGCTTTCGGAACACGACTTTTACTCCCTCCCGCCAGCGCTCGTCAATGCCCACGAACGCCCACTCAATCTCGGGCGATAGATAGCGCAGCAGCGTATCGGTAGTCGGATGCACGTGTAACGCCGGCGCTACCAGAAATAAAAGCGGCTTTTCCGGCGAGAGCTCCTTTCCGCAGAAATATCCGAAGCGGGGAAACTCGCCGCGGGCGTGATGCCATTCCACGCGCGACCAATAGTCCAGACCTTGCAGAGGCAGATGAATATCTTCGTCGGCCTTCAACTCCACTACGGCCAGCCGTCCCGCATGCGTGGTGGTGAGCACATCGATCATGGCCCGGTCTGCCGCGGAGAACGCCGGAACCTGCGAATACTGGCACGAAGTATCCAGCCGGTCATCCACCACGCTGACATCGCCGACCACCAGCGACTCCAGCCACCGTTCCGGACGCAAGCGCCACAACAGGTTTTGCCGCAGGCCATAAGGATGACGCGTCTCCCGCAAGCAATGAACGAGTTCGCAAAACTCAGCTTCGTTATGCTCTTCCAACATGCGTTCCTCGGCGCCGACTCCGAAGACAATCTCCTCCGTGCTGCTGAACGTTCCCGGAACACTCCCCAGCCGCGCGCGCGCGAACTCCAGCCGCGCGCGCGCGAACTCCAACCCGCGCCACCGGAAAACAACCTCCGCCGCCGACAGCAAGCAGACCTCGCACCCCGGTAGAATTTCCTGAATTGTCGCGATCGACTTTCCAAAACGCTGATGCACTGCCCCTTCATCGGCCGCATACACCAGCCTGGTCGACACATTTCCGCGATCCGGGCAATCGATCTCCACCAGCGCGTCATGACGTTCGTCGAGTTCGAACAACGACCACTTGGCAGCCGCGCGATTCAAATTCGCCATCCGCTCGCGCACTAGCCCGGAAGTTCCAGGCGGAACAAACAGTCTGAGCCCTTCCACCAACACATTCGCCGGCTGCGCCTTCCGGCAAACATCCAACCACAAGATGCCGAATGTGAGAGCCGCGTCAATCGACGATTGCGTTTCCTGCGCGTTCACTCCCAGCATTGCGAACGCACTGCGCCCCTGCCGAATGAGTCCTCGGGCATAGATCGGCCCAAACGATTTCTCCAGATCAATCCCACTCGTGAGCCGGACGATCTTGAAATCGGGAAAATGCCGTTCCAGTGTCCTCCGCAGTTTTTGCTCATATGCAGCCCGTCCCGCGCGACGAGTCGAAGGTGAACGCCGGTCCCGGTCGCGGCAGATCTCCAGCCTCGAAGGCCGTGCCTGGCCCATTCTTTGCACCGCCAGCCGCAACGTCCCGTTCTTGACTTCGGCCTCCAGCACCCGTCTCACCGCATTTCGCTCCGCCGACCACAGATGAAGCAGGCACCGGTTGTGCTCACCAGAAACTGAATACTTGGACTGCGCCAGATCAAAAGCGACTGCGCCATTCTCCAACACGACCGCTCCCGCAGCTTCGCTGAGGAAGTCCTGCAAAGTCCGAGTTAAAACTTGCGGTGTCACCGGCATTAGTCAGGATTGTCCGGCGGCAACAGAGCCCCCGTCTGTGACATGTGACCATCGTCCCATCTTCACTGCCAATGTTCGTCAAGGCCCAACTCAACCGCCTGTGGGATAATGAACGAATCCGTTCAACTGAGTCCGCTACCAGCACGGCGGCATCTAATTTTTGTGGGTAAAAGTTTGGACAAACAATCTCTCGACAAGCAGCGTTTCTTCTTCGACCATTACGGAGTCACCGAGAACGATCTCGAACATTACCTCTCGGCCGCCCTCTCTGCCGGCGGCGACTATGCCGACCTCTATTTTGAATACCTCTCTTCGACCTCTCTGATGGTCGATGAGTCGATGGTAAAGTCGGCTTCGCAGGGCATCTCAGCGGGTTGCGGCGTGCGCGTGGTTTCCGGCGAGCGCACCGGCTACGCATACACTGACGATCTTTCCGCCAGCCGCATCTTGCACGCGGCGCGCACCGCGGCCCTGATCGCCAGCGCTCCCGCCAAGACTCCCGTGGCAGGATTTCAAAAAACTGCGGCTCGCAGCCTGTATCCGGTGACCTTGCCTTCAGTCGACGCCGAAATCACTGCGAAGGTTGAACTTGTCATGCGGGCCGACAAGGCGGCGCGTGCCTACGATCCGCGCATTCAGGAAGTCCGCGCCAGCTACTCCGACGAACTGCGGAATATTCTCGTCGTCGCCTCTGACGGCACCTTCGCCGAAGATTCCCAGCCCTTGGCGCGCATGAACGTGTCTTGTATCGCTAAAACCGAAAACAATTCCGCTCGCGGCGGCTCCGGCGGCGGCGGGCGCGTGGCTCTCGATTTCTTCTTCGGCGACAAGAATCCCGAATATTTCGCCAAGGAAGCGGCGCGGCAAGCCATCCTTCAACTCGACGCTCGTGAGGCTCCCGCCGGCGACATGGAAGTCGTTCTCGGACCCGGCTGGCCCGGTGTTCTGCTGCATGAAGCAGTTGGTCACGGGCTGGAAGCTGATTTCAATCGCAAGAAAACTTCGGCTTTTGCCGGACTGATCGGCAAGCGCGTGGCCAGCGAAGGTTGCACGGTGATCGATAACGGAACCATGCCGTGGCGTCGCGGTTCGCTGAATGTGGACGACGAGGGCGAACCCACGCAGGAAACTGTGCTGATTGAAAAGGGAATTCTAAAAGGTTATCTGAGCGACAAGCTTTCCGCGCGGCTGATGGGCATCGCCGATACCGGCAATGGACGCCGCGAGAGCTACGAGCACATACCCATGCCGCGCATGACCAACACCTATATGCTGGCGGGCCAGGACAGTCCTGAAGACATTATTCGCTCGGTGAAACGTGGCATCTACGCCGTGAACTTTGGCGGCGGGCAGGTCGACATCACCAACGGCAAATTCGTGTTCGGAGCTTCCGAAGCCTACATGATCGAAGACGGCCAGATCACCGCCCCCATCAAGGGCGCAACCCTGATCGGCAACGGCCCCGATGTGCTAACGCGAGTTTCGATGGTAGGCAACGACTTGAAACTCGACGAAGGCGTCGGCACCTGCGGCAAAGATGGACAAGCCGTTCCGGTAGGCGTCGGCATTCCGACCATCAAGATCGATCGCCTTACCGTCGGAGGCACCGCCAAAAAGGATCCCGGCGGCTTCATGCAGTAAACTGCGTTCTCACCAGAGTCGAAGGGACGGAGAGAAATTCTTGTCTGCCGGTTTTTCTAGTTCTCGTTTTTCTCTGTGACCCTGTGTCTCTGTGGTAAAGAATCGACTTATGCCTTCCTTTCAAATAGAAACCGGAAACCCGGAACTCGAAACTGACCTCCGCGAACTCGCGCAGGACATCGTCCGCCGCGCCATGAACGGTGGCGCAACCGCTGCCGAATGCGTCGTACGCGAAGGCGACGAATTCTCCACGCTGGTCCGCCTCGGCCAGGTCGAAACCCTCAAAGAATCAGGATCAAGATCCATCGGCGTGCGCGTCTTTAATGGCCAGCGCGCAGCCAGCACCTACTCCAGCGATTTCTCCCGCGAAAGCCTCGACCGCATGGTGAAGTCCGCATTGGAGCTTTCAAAGATCACCTCAGAAGACCCTTTCGGCGGACTTCCCGAAGCTTCACAACTAGGCTCGCTCACCGGTGATCTCGATCTCTACCACGAAGACGTTTATTCCCTTCCCGGCCCCGACCGAATCGACTATGCCCGCCGCACCGAGAAAGCCGCTCTCGACTTCGACCCACGCATCAAGAATTCCGAGGGCGGATCCTTCGACGCCGCCACCGGCCACAAAGTTCTAGCCAACTCCCATGGCTTCGTCGGCGAGTACCGCCGGTCCTATTGCTCCGTTGCTGCCGTGCCAATCGCGCAGACCGACGATGGCGCAATGCAACGCGATTACTGGTTCTCGGTAGCACGGACTCTCAGCAAGCTTGAGTCTCCCGAGCAGGTTGGCAAGGTCGCGGCGGAGCGCACGCTGCGTCGCCTGGGCGCCCGCAAGGCGAAGACTGCCCAGGTTCCGATCATCTTCGATCCCATGGTCGCAACATCGATCCTCGAACATATTTTCGAAGGGATCAACGGCGACTCCGTCTACCGCGGCGCATCTTTTCTCGCGGGCAAGCTGGGACAGAAAGTCGCCGGCGACAACGTCACCATCATCGATGATGGCACCATCCCCGGCGGCTTCGGCACCAGCCCATTTGATGGCGAGGGCGTGCCTACCCGCCGAACGGTCGTGATTGAGAGAGGCGTGCTCAGTTCCTACTTGCTGAATACATATACGGCGAAAAAATTGGGGCTCAAGACCACCGGCAACGCTTCCCGCGGACTTGCAGGCACTCCGGGCATCGGACCTGGTAATTATTTTCTACAGCCAGGAATCAGGACCTCGAAGCAATTGATTTCTGAGATCAAAGAAGGTCTCTACGTCACCGAGTTCCTCGGTCACGGCGCAAATTTGGTGACAGGTGATTATTCCCGCGGCGCGTCGGGCCTGTGGATTTCGGGCGGAGAGTTTGCCTACCCTGTCGAAGAAATCACCGTAGCCGGAAACCTCAAGGAGATGTTCTTCAACATCTCCGAGATCGCGAATGATCTCGAGTTCCGTGGCTCGGTCGCCTCTCCTACGCTGCGCATTGACGGCCTCACCGTGGGCGGCGAATAATCGCTGCATGAAATTCGCCAAGATCATATTCTGGATCGCTGGCATTTGGGGCGTGTTAGTGTTCACGCCGCTGTATTTCATGTTCGATCTGATCGGACTAAAGGACCCGCCCCCGATCACGCACCCGGCGTTTTACTATGGCTTCGTCAGCGTGGGCCTGGCCTACCAACTAGTTTTCTTCGTTATCGCCAGAGATCCAGTGCGTTTCCGCCCGATGATGATTCCTTCCGTGCTTGAGAAATTTGGCTATGGCGCTTCGCTGATCGTCCTGTATCTACAACATCGGCTACATTCGCAGGATCTGGCACTCGGCGGCGTCGACCTGCTGTTTGGCGTGCTATTCCTGACCGCTTTCTTCAAGACCGGCAATTAGCCTCCAGAGTACAATCGACTTCCATGGGCGGCTTGATTCAGCCAACTCCAGTAAGCGAAGAACCCGATTCCAGCGGACGGACCATTGCTATAGCGGTTGCAGTGGTCATCGTCGTGGCGATAGTTGCGGCATTTCTCCTCCGCGGCAAGCCGAAGGGACCGACCGGACCGCCTCCCTACGCCGCGAATCTCAAGCTCTCCGACTTGAAAATGAGTGCCGCGCAGAATTTTGTTGGTGCAACCGTCAGCTATGTCGACGGAACCGTCACCAACGGCGGCGACAAGACCGTCACGCACGTCATGGTCGTAGTGAACTTCAAAGATGACCTGGGACAAATCGTGCAACGGGAGGACATTCCTCTACAGGAACTGAAAACCAGCGGCCCATATCCAGAAGCTGTCGACTTCAGCGTCTCGCCGCTCGGTCCCGGGCAAAACAAGCCTTTCCGGCTTACGTTCGAAAGCATCTCCGCGCAGTGGAACCATTCCTACCCTGACATTCAGATCACGGACGTTTCGCTGAAGTAAGCGCCTGTGGACAGTTTCGGTCCGCTTCATTCTCTGGCAGTCAACTGGGTACTCGGTACTAGCAACTCGGTACAATGAGCCATGGCTGATGCAAAACCATTTCGCCTGACGGAGTCGGTAAAAGCTGCGGGTTGAGCTTCCAAGCTGAGTCCGGCGGCGCTGGACACGGTGCTTGGGAAATTAGCCCGGCAACACGACCCCAATGTTCTAGTCGGCTTCGATCACGCCGACGACGCCGGAGTGTATCAAATCGCTCCCGATCAGGCGCTGGTGCAAACAGTCGATTTCTTCACCCCGATCGTTGACGATCCGTACGTATTCGGCCAAATCGCAGCGACCAATGCCCTAAGCGATATTTACGCCATGGGCGGAAAGCCGCTCACCGCGCTGGCTTTGGTCTGTTTTCCCGAGAAGGCGGATCTTGAGATTCTCGAACGCATCCTCGCCGGCGGCCTCTCGAAAATGGTCGAAGCCGTATGCGTGGTGATCGGTGGCCACAGCATTCGCGACGAGGAAACCAAATTCGGATACGCCGTCACCGGGCTCATCCATCCGAAAAAGGTCTTCACCAACGCGGGTGCCAAGCTCGGTGACTCTCTCATCTTCACCAAGGCGCTCGGCACCGGCGTGATCTCCACGGCAATCAAGAAAAGTAAAGCCGAGCCAGAATGGATCGACGCGGCGATTCAGTCAATGACCACTCTCAACAAGCGCGCCGCCGAAGTAATTCAACAAGGAGAATTCCGCATACATGCCATGACCGACGTCACCGGCTTCGGTCTGATCGGACATGCCCGCGAAATGGCGCTGGCCAGCAGTGTGGGTCTACAATTTTTTTCGAAGGACATTCAAGCTTTACCCGGAGCGCTGGAATGCATCCGCGCCGGCTATATCCCCGGCGGCCTCAAGAACAACCGTGACTTTGCCGAGTGCATGGTTGGCTACGAACCCCCGGTCAGCGATGACCTCAAGACCCTGCTATTCGACCCTCAGACCGCCGGTGGACTCCTCATCTCTGTCGCCGAGGACGATCGCCAGAAGCTAGTCCAGGAATTGCAGGCAGCCGGCGTTCGGGCGATCACATCGGCAATGTCACTGAATCCCAAAAGCCGCTCATCCGCATCTATTAGCTAGCCATCTAACCGCATTCCATAGGCAGTTCAGAAAGGAATCATCATGCAATTCCGCGAACTCGGACGCAGTGGTCTCAAAGTTTCTGCCCTCGGCTTAGGCTGCATGGGCATGTCGGAGTTTTACAGTGGACGCAACGACCAGGAATCGATCGCTACGATCAATCGCGCGCTCGAACTCGGCATCAATTTTCTCGACACGGCGGATGTTTACGGGCCGTACAAAAACGAAGAACTGGTTGGTCGCGCGATCAAAGGCAAACGGGAAAAGATCGTGCTCGCCACGAAATTCGGCATCGTTCGCGATCCCGCCAATCCGTCAGCCCGCGGGGTCAATGGCAAACCGGACTACATCCGCCGCTCCTGCGAAGCAAGCCTGAAGCGCCTGGGCGTCGAGACCATCGACCTTTACTACCAGCATCGCGTCGACCCGGACACGCCCATCGAAGAGACCGTCGGCGCTATGGCTGAACTTCTGCAGGAAGGAAAAATACGCCATATCGGCCTCTCAGAAGCCTCGCCGAAAACCTTGCGCCGCGCCGTGAAGGTTCATCCCATCACTGCCCTGCAAACCGAATACTCGCTCTGGAGCCGCGAGCCGGAAGAAGAGATCCTTGCGACCTGCCGCGAACTAGGCATCGGCTTTGTGGCGTACAGCCCGCTCGGCCGCGGCTTTTTAACCGGCCAGTTCACGCGGTTCGAAGACCTGCCACAGGATGACTATCGCAAGAGCTCCCCCCGATTTCAGGGAGAAAACTTTCAGAAGAATCTCGACCTTGTTCACCGGGTCGAGGAAATCGCGAAAGAGAAGGGCTGCCAGCCGGCTCAGTTGGCGCTGGCATGGGTGCTGGCTCAGGATAAAAACATCGTGCCCATCCCCGGAACCAAACGTCGCAGGTATCTCGAACAGAACGTTGCAGCTCTCGAGGTAAAGCTCACCCAGGACGACCTACGCCGTATCGACGAAATTTTTCCCACCGGCGTCGCGGCTGGAGAGCGCTATCCCGAGCACATGATGAGTATCGTGAATGGATAATCCGCAAGAATTAGGGCGGCTCCGAGCCGCCCTAACCCTATACGCGAAAGCCTCTCCTCTTATTTGCTTGTCATGTAGCGCAGCCGGACGAGGAAGTCCCGATGTCCTTCCCGCTCGGTCAATGCCCGCATGGCATCGCCAATTGCGGGATTGCTGAAGGCTTCTTCAAATGCCTTGTTGGCTTTATCCAGGGAGGCTGCATCCGGTACCGTGAAGTAATCATAAACGGTGCCCAACTGCCCTGTGTGGTAGTCCTCGGTTAGTTGTCCATACGACGTAATCGTCCCGTCCGCCAGAAGCTTCTCCAGGATGGGCACAAATGTGTTCTTCGTTAGTTCGATGTAGGCATGCATCTGGCCAGGCTTCACTTCCCACTTCGACCAGGTGAGATAACCTGTGGAAGATCCTGCTTTGGCGTTGTAAATGTCCCCCGTGAGAATCTGGTCCCAGTGTTTGGACGCGCCCTGCACCGCAGCCCCAATGGATGCAGGCTGAGCGTAAATCGCTTCCAACGCCTTCAGCAGGTTCCCCTCGGAGTTTGCGGTGAACCAGCTCCCGTGTGTGGGTTCGCCTTCCTGGTGGATCAGGTTGTAATAAGCGCCATACCCGATGAGAGTGCCATCGGCGACCAGTTTATCGAGCATAGGTTTATCCTGCTCGTCCAGCTTCGCCATGTCTCCCCACTGCCCACGAGGTACATCCCAGGTGGCAACGTAGGTGTAGACCGGCGGCTTGCCTTTGCCCATCTGCCCCTGCAGCGGACTGGCCATTGCCAACGCAAGACAGAAAGTCAGAAAATAAACACCCCAACTTATTCGCTTTCGCATAGTTCCCCCAATGTGTTTCAGATTCCGGCGAGATTCAGCTCTCGCCGGTATGATGCCCGAATGAAATAGGGCCCGGCGGACTTAAATGAGGATGAAACAGAATATCCGTCTTTGGAATGTAAGCGGGCGCAATTGTACGCGCCTCACCGCAGCTTTGTCACCGACACCACAAAAAAAGGGCGGCCCAAGCCGCCCTGAAAACTGATAACTAAAACCGAATCTACGCCCGCGCTGGACTCTCTCCGCCCTTCGCGATTCCCCGTCCCGGCTCCGGCTTCAGCACCTGCTGCACGCCATCGTCGGGTTTCGAAGGAGACTTCATCGGAGGCAATTCCTTGCCATCGACGAGCAGCAATACCTCAGAGGCATCCAGCACCTCCCGCTCCAGCAAGGCCGCCGCGATTTTCTGCAGCGTCTCGGGATTTCCTTGCAGGATCTGCTTGGCGGTTTCGTATCCGTAGTTCACCAGCTTGCGGACCTCACCATCAATCTTGATGGCAGTGTCTTCGCTGTAGTCGCGGTGCTGGCTGATCTCGCGGCCAAGGAATATCTGCTCTTCTTTCTTGCCGAAGGTGAGAGGCCCAAGGTCGCTCATGCCCCACTCGCAAACCATCTTGCGCGCCATTTCGGTGGCCCGCTCAATGTCGTTACCGGCGCCAGTGCTCATCTGGTTGAGGAAAAGCTCCTCGGCCAGACGCCCACCCATCAGAATCGCCAAATCGGTCTTCAGATATTCCCGGGTATAGTTGTGCCGGTCGTCGATGGGCAATTGCATGGTGACGCCCAATGCCATGCCACGCGGAATGATCGTGACCTTGTGCACCGGATCCGATCCCGGCAGCTTCGCCGCCACCAGTGCGTGCCCAGCCTCGTGGTAGGCCGTCACCTTCTTCTCCTCGTCGGAAAGAATCAGCGACTTGCGTTCCACGCCCATCAGGACTTTGTCTTTCGCAACTTCGAAGTCAAACATCAGCACGGCTTTGCGATTCTGCCGCGCCGCCGCCAGCGCCGCTTCGTTTACCATGTTGGCCAAGTCAGCCCCGGAAAATCCCGGAGTGCCACGGGCCAGCACTGAAAGATCTACATCTTCGGCCAGAGGAATCTTTCGGGTGTGTACCCGTAGAATCTCTTCGCGCCCGCGCACATCCGGCCGGCTCACCACCACGCGGCGGTCAAAACGTCCAGGCCGCAGCAATGCCGGGTCCAGCACATCAGGACGGTTCGTGGCTGCCATCAGAATGACGCCTTCGTTCGATTCGAAGCCGTCCATCTCCACCAGCAACTGGTTCAAAGTCTGTTCGCGCTCGTCGTGACCACCACCCAGTCCCGCTCCCCGATGCCGTCCAACCGCATCAATTTCGTCGATGAAAATGATGCACGGCGCATTCTTCTTGCCCTGCTCAAACAGGTCGCGCACGCGGCTGGCACCCACGCCCACAAACATCTCCACGAAATCCGACCCTGAGATCGAGAAAAAAGGAACATTCGCCTCACCCGCAACCGCCCGAGCCAAAAGCGTCTTGCCAGTTCCTGGAGGCCCAACCAGCAGCACTCCCTTGGGAATTCTGCCGCCAAGTTTCTGAAACTTCTGCGCCTCGCGCAGGAACTCGATAATCTCTCGTAGCTCTTCTTTGGCCTCTTCCACCCCAGCCACGTCCTTGAACGTGACTTTCTTCTGCTGCATCGAAAGCAACCGGGCCCGGCTCTTTCCGAACGACAGCGCCTTGTTCCCGCCTGTCTGCATCTGTCGAATCATGAAGAACCACAATGCTCCCAGCAAAATGAGCGGCGCCCAAGTCCCCAGCAGCTGCAATGGCCAGCTCCCACTGTTGGCGTCGCGGAAGGTCATGGAAACGCCTTTGTCGTGGAGCTCCTTGATCATTTCGGGATAATTCGCTGGGACCGTGGTGTGGAAAGCCGCGCCGTCGGTATATTTCCCGTGCAATTGCATGCCATCGACCAGGACCTCATGCACCTTGCCCTGATCCACGTCACTCATGAACTGAGAGAAATTGACTTCCCTATCCTTCTGCCCGCTGCGACCAGCCTGAATCACCTGCCACAACAACAACGCGGACAAACCAATCACCAGCCAGAATGCTACGGTTTTAACTGTCGAATTCACCAAGAAGCTCCTGAAGAAACCGGGGGTCCGATCAAACGTGTAAAGCCCGAGGCTCCCGCCACCTAAATTAGATGCGGCCCAACCAAATTGGATAGGGAAAATCCCTAGGGTCCTTATTCTACCGTTTCATTCTACCTTTTCCTTCGGAAAAAGGCGCGTGATCCCCTTCATAACTTAAGTCATCTGAGGAACCGCCGCCGCCGCCAGGTAGGGAATGTTGCGATTGGTTTGCTCGGGCGCGCCCAATCCGTAGCCGACAAGAAACACCTCATCCACCAGAAACCCGAAATAGTCCGGCTGCAAGGCCACGCGCCGGGCCGATTGCCGATCAAGCAACGTCACTAATTTAACCGACGCCGCCCCACGGGCGCGCAGATCGTCCATCAGAAAATCGCTGGTCACTCCGGAATGCACCAGCCCCTCAACCAGCAAAATATGCTGGCCCCGAATATCCGGTTCGTGGCTGAAGAAAATCTCCGTAATCTCGCCAGATTTGTTGCTGGACTGCGTGCTGTACTTCGGCTTAATAAACTGGCAAACCACGGGGACGTCCAACGCCCGCACCAGATCAGCCATGAACATAAAGGCATTTTCCAGAACGGCCAGGGCCTGGATCGTCTGTCCCTTGTAGTCGTCGGAGATGTGGCGCCCCAGTTCCTTCACCCGCTTTTGGATCTGTTCGGCACCGATGACTTGCCGAAGCGGCTCAACTCTCGCTACGTTCATGAACCGGCTTTCCTCCTGCGTCTCGCTCAACTTGAACTCAACTCGCCCGAGGAGCGATTTAGATCGACTCGTCGCCCTCCCTCGGCATCTCCCGGATCAGAATCGCTTCTTGCTGCCGTGTGGCATGCCAGTTGGCTGGAACCGGAAACCCGCGCATCCACACGATTTCATCTCCCGTACCCAACAACCGGCCAAAGCCTGCGCTCCGGCTGAGGAACGTGTCGCTCCTGCAGCAGTTCCTTCACTTTTCTGGGGGACTTCGTGTGGGCTGGCCAAAACCGGTCACCCGGACGCCAGTTCCGCACGGTTAACTCCTTCCGCAATAACTCCGCACGAAGAAGTTGCTGCGGATTATACTCCGCAATCTGCAATTCCGAACCGATACACAATGCCTCGATAGCCACCCCCAATTCCGCCACAAAAACACGCCCGGGAACGGCAAGGCTGTATTCGTAGTCCGGTATCCGCTCCTTCCGGCGCAAATCGGGTGTCACAAAAATGATCGACTCTGCCTCGCGAACAACTTTCCATCCGAGAGGAAGTGACAGCTCTTTGCCCGGCGGACCATCCTCGGCCGCAAACCGCAGGATTTCTTCGATGTGCTTAAACTCCAGAGGAATCCCCGCCTCATCACCGATCGCCTTCACTACCCTTCTCTGCACAGCTCGGGGCTCGGTCAACAGCCACGGCCGGCTCACGGAAGCGTTCGCCACCGCGGGGCCAGGCTCCTCCAGCCGAGCCAGCAATTCTGGATCGTGAGGCGTCGGTTGTGACGGCAGAATTTGCACCAACGACGGCGAACTGCCGAATCCCGGAAGCCCGCGCGTCCACTCCGGTTGAGACCACTGCACCACCGTCCCCAGCCAACCCGAGACCTCGTTCTCCCAGTAGTCTTCCTCGTCACGCGCAATCTCCGCCAGTTCGGAGAATCGCTCAACCACAGCTGGATTGAATTCCCGCTCCAGCAAGGGCAGTACAATTTTGCGCACTCGATTGCGGGTGAACTTGGAGTCGGTGTTGGTCGAGTCTTCCCGCCATGGCTGTTTGATATCCGCCAAATACTGCTCCGGTTCGCGCCGCCGGATTCCGAGCAGCGGACGGATGATCTCTCCATGCCCATCTCCGTCCTCGTTCTCCACCAGAATGCGCGGATAAATTCCCCCAAGCCCCTTCATTCCTGTACCACGAATCAACCTCATCAACACGGTCTCAGCCTGGTCATCAAGCGTGTGCCCGGTCGCGATCTTGTTCAAAGCGATGATTGTCTGGCTTTGGGGTGGCGCAGCGCTTTCAGCACTGCGATAAGCGTCACCCTCGATTGCGGCTTCAGCCGCTGAGGTGCCCCCGTCCTCCCCTAAGAGCGAACGAAAGAATTCATACCGCAGCTCGCGCGCCGCAGCCTCCATTCCGAGACGTTCCTCGGCGGCAAACTGAGCTACGTCACCGCCAGAGCACTGAAACTCCAACCCATGCTCACGCGCCAAAGCCGCAACAAACTCCTGATCCGCCTCCGACTCAGCCCCGCGCAACTTGTGATTGAAATGAACAACGGAGAGAACGATGCCGAGCTCATGCCGCAGCTCGATCAGCAATCGAAGCAGCGCCACCGAATCAATCCCGCCGGAAACCGCAACGCCAACCCGATCTCCGGCACGAAGTAAGTCTTCTTGCCGGACTTGCCCTAATAACCGCTCCGCCAACTTATGCACGGAAACATGGTACAGCAGAGCTCATGTGCGGACAGCCGCCCTCGGCTGTCCAGCCTAGCGCAGCGAAGCCGGCTATGCGAAGTCCAACGTTCGCGTGATCTTTTGAAATCTTCGAAATTATGCCTTCGAGTACCCAGCGTTATCTATGCCAAAACGCACACAACATCCAAAGCGCAACAGCAACCCAAACACCGCCTGCCAGTCTTATGAAAAATGGTCTCGCGACGAATCGAGACCCGTAAAGCGCCCGATGAAACCTGAGTACGCTGTTTGGAAACGAGAGCCACCACAGGCCGCATACTACAGAAAGGCCAAACACGATGAAATCGCTCGCAGCCATAGGAGCCACCGAGTCTTAGTCCCTACGCGAGTATTTACAATCCCGCACTCTTCTCCGCAATCACCTTCCGAATCTTCTCCACGAAATCCCCAGCCAACATGTCCTCAGTTTTCTCTTTCCCCCGAGTCCGCACGTTCACCTTGCCAGCCTCAGCCTCTTTATCCCCAACCACCAGCAGGAACGGCACTTTCTGCATGGCATGCTCACGGATCTTGGCATTCATCTTTTCGTTGCGCGCATCCACTTCCACGCGCACCCCATCGGTTTTGAGATGCCCAGCAATCTTGTTCGCATACTCCGCATGCCGCTCGCTGATCGGAATCATCACGGCCTGCACCGGAGACAGCCACACCGGGAACGCGCCCGCGTAGTGCTCGATCAGCACTCCGAAGAAGCGTTCAACCGATCCATAGAGCGCGCGATGCACCATCACCGGCTGCTTGCGCGAACCATCCTCCGCCACATATTCCAGGCCGAAGCGCTGCGGCAAATTGAAATCGAACTGAACCGTCGAAAGCTGCCACAGCCGTCCGATCGCATCCACCAGCTTGATATCAATCTTCGGCCCGTAAAACGCTGCCTCGCCCGGGATAGTTTTGTACTCGATATTCCGTCCCTTGAGCACCTTCTCGAGCGATTGCGTGGCATGGATCCACTGCTCCTCGCTGCCCACAAAATTTCTGCGGTCGTCCGGATTCCACGTCGAAAGCTCAGTCTGGAATTTATCGAAGCCAAAATCCTTCAACACATCCAGAGCGAAATCCAGGCAACTGGCAATCTCGTCTTCAATCTGCTCCGGCGTACAGAAGATGTGCGCGTCATCCTGCGTAAATCCACGCACCCGCAGCAACCCATGCATCACGCCCGAACGCTCGTAGCGATAAACCGTCCCCAACTCTCCCAGCCGCACAGGCAGATCGCGATACGATTTCAGCGAATCCTTGTAAATCAAAATGTGCCCCGGACAATTCATCGGCTTCAGCCGGTACTCGGCGTCGTCCAGTTCCATCGCGTCGAACATGTTCTGCGCGTAATAGCCCTCGTGCCCCGAAGTAAAGAACAACTGCCTCCGCGCCACATGCGGCGTGTAGACCAGCGCGTAGCCGCGCTTCAGGTACTCCTCGCGCATCCAGTCTTCCATCTCTTTGCGGATGATGCCGCCCTTGGGATGCCAGAAAATCAGCCCCGGCCCCGCCAGTTCCTGGATCGAGAACAAATCGAGTTGCTGTCCCAACACGCGATGGTCGCGCTTCTTCGCCTCTTCCACCTGCTGCAGATGAGCATCGAGATCCTTCTTCGAAAAAAACGAAGTCCCATAAATTCGCTGCAGCTGCGGATTCTTCTCATCCCCCAACCAATAAGCGCCGGCGATATTAAACAGCTTGAACGCCTTGATCTTCCCCGTCGAAGGAATATGCGGCCCGCGGCAAAAATCCGTGAACTTTCCCGTGCGATAAATCGAAATCTTCTCATCGGGCTTGGTGAACTGCTCGATGAAATGGCACTTCATGAAGTCGCCTTCCTTCTTGAACTCCGCCAGCCCTTGCTCGCGAGGCAAAAACTCGCGCGCGTAGGGAAGGTTCTGCTGCACCAGTTCCTGCATCTTCTTCTCGATCTTTTCCAGGTCCTCCGGAGTAAACGGAGTCGGCCGGTAGAAATCGTAGAAGAATCCGCTCTCGGTAGCCGGACCGTGGCCAAGTTTAGTCTCCGGAAAAAGTTCCAGCACTGCCGCCGCGAGCAAATGCGCCGACGAGTGCCGGTAAACCTCCAGCGCCTCCGGATCTTTCTCGGTCAAAATACGCAGGTCGGTATCCTTCTCAAGCGGCCGGGCAAGGTCGATAAGATCGCCATTCGTTTTCGCCGCCAACGCCGCATCCGCCAGACGCGGGCTAATCGATTTCGCAATGTCGAGCGCGGTCGTGCCCTTAGGAACGTCCTTCACGCTTCCATCCGGAAACTTCACATGAATGCTGTCTGCCATAAGTCGAGACCTACCGATGTAGTGAATCTTTCAGTTTATTGGAGGGATTCGGGAGGGTCAAACGTTTGCCACAGCCGGAGAGCGCGGAAGGCAGGCTGAATCCCCACCTTCCGCCTGGCCGAAAAACTCCTACGGTTCCACGTCCTTCACGTGCGTCGCGAAATACCAAGTGTTCCCGAATGGATCCGTAACCGCCGAGTTGCGGTCGCCATAAGGCTGGTCTGTCGGTTCATGAAGCGACTTCGCCCCCGCCGCCAGCGCGCGGCGATACAGTGCGTCGCAATCCGGTACGTAGAGGTAGAACATTGCAGGCATTAGCTCATACTTGCCATGAGCCTCGCCCATCTCAACCACGGAATCGCCAACGCGAATCTCAGCGTGGTGAACCACTCCATCGGGCGACGCATACTTGGCGATCTCCTGCGCCCCGAACGCGCGCTTCATGAAGCCGATCAGAGGCTCGGCTCGCCGCGGGTGCAGATACACGTTTACATTGTTCAGGCCCTTCGGAATGTAGCTCTCGCCCTTATGCGTGGCGATATACCAGACGTTCCCCGCTGCATCTTTCACCGTGGCCGAGCGCTCACCATAATCCTGGTCGCGCGGCTCGTCGAGCGACGTGGCTCCGGCGGCCACTGCGCTCTTGTAAGCGGCATCCGCGTCCTTCACATAAAGATGCAGGGCGTTGGGATGCAGCGTAGCCGGGAACTTTTTCTGTGCAACGCCGCCACCAATCATCATCATCGAATCGCCGATACGCACTTCGCCGTGCACGCCGGTCGAAGTCGCAATTCGCAAAGCCTCCTCTGCGCCAAAGGCCTTTACCACAAAGTCAATCAGCGCATTGCCATCTTCGGCCACCAGGTACGGCGTCACCATCCTGAAGCCGCGCGGGACCGGATCCACGCCAGTCGCGGGTTTCATGCGACCGCCTTCCGGTCCGGTGGTGAGATTTTTCATGCGCCGATGCATCTCTTCCACCGGCATCTCTTCCTTGATCGTGTAAATCCCCCATGTATATCCAAAAGGATCAGTCAGCGTCGCATCGCGATGGCCGTAGAACTGATCGGCCGGCGGACGCACAACGTTCATTCCGGCTTCCGCCGCGTGCTCCACGAACGAATCCACGTCCTCCACACGAACCGAGATCCACACCGGCGACTGGCCAACGGTTTCAGCACTGAAGCGCCCGCCCTCCGGCCATTCCTCGGTCAGCATGATGGTCGATTCGCCAATCGTAATTTCGGCATGCGGGATGCCAGTTGGAGTTTCGAATCGCAAATTTTCTTTCGCGCCAAGCGCGTTCTTGTAGAACTCGATCGCCTTGGCGGCATCTCTGAAAGTCAACCGCGGTACAGCAAGTGGCCGGACAGCGGCAGCTGCGGGCCTAGAGACGGTAAGAGTAGCCATTTTATTTTTCCCTTCTAGTTGTGATTTCAATCGTGCCTTGAAGCTTGCGCTCGGCAGATTGCGCAATTCTGCCGCGATGCGCACCAGTGGCTCGATTTCTTCATCAACTTTCGGAGCCCGTCCGTCCGTCCGAGCCAGCATGGCTTCGACGGCCTTGTTCACTCGCTCGATCTTCACTAGTTCGATCTTCGCCAGTTCGGCCTTTGTTGGCTCGTTCTTCCCGTGATTCAGAGAGCGCTTAGGCATCGGCACCCTCCAGACGCGTCCGCAGACTCGTCAGCGCACGGAACTGCAGCTGTTTCACCGCGCCCTCGGTCTTGCGAATCTCCTTCGCCACTTCCTTTATGCTTTTCTGCTCCACGAACCGCAGCACCACCACGCGCCGCTGCTCCGCCGGCAACGTATCCACCAGGCGAAACAAAGTTGCCCGCCGCTCCACTTCTTCAAGTTCCACGCCGCTGGCCGGCGCGGATTCGATCTGTTCCGGATCATCGATCAGTTGCTCACGGTTCGATCGCTGCCAACGATCCGCAATCAGATTTCCGGCAATCCGGTACAGCCACGCCGTAAACGGAATGCCCCGCCATTCAAAACGTTGTAAATTCGCCAGCGCATGGTGAAATACCTCGGAAGTTAAGTCTTCCGTTTCCGCGCGATCTCCTACCCGCCGCACCACGTACGCGTACACTCGTTCGAAATTGTTCTCATAAAGCTCCGCGAAACGAGCAGGATCCTTCTGCGCCTCTTCAACCAGAAGCCGCTCGTCTGCTTCTTTCCTCAGAACCTTCAACGAATTCTCCGCGCGGAGTTGACTTACACAAGGATAACGGCAGGAAACAAGAAAAGTTACGGCAGAAAAAACTAAGCCCCAACTGTACTCTGCGGATAATACAAATCCTCCATCGCTTTCCGCACCTTCGCCGACACCGCCTCCAGATCCCGCATGGTCAGCCCGGTGGTCGAGATCGGCTCGCCCACGCGCATCTCCAGCGGACGGCATTTGATGTGGTAAGTATTCATCGGCAGTAGTTCGTAGGTGCCGACCAAGGCCACGGGAACAATATCCACCTGCGCCTTGATGGCGAGAAAAAAAGCTCCCGGCAGAAATGGCTTGATCTCGCCATCCGGAGTGCGCCCACCTTCCGGATAAATCACCAGCGGCATCCCCGCCTTCAAACTTTTCACTGCCGAGCGAATCGCCGCTATTGAATTGGTCGGCTTCTGCTGGTCAATGCACACCTGCCCCGACCGCTTCAACTGCCATCCCACCACGGGATACGCCAACAACTCTTTTTTGAAAACGATGCGGAATTGAAACGGCAGGTAAACGTAAAGAACGGGAATGTCCATCGCCGAGGCGTGATTCACCGCATAGACGTGGGGCTTCGTCGTATCCATCCTGTCGAGACCGGTAACCTTCACCGGCGACAAAATCGTCTTCATGATGAGCCACGACCATGTCCTCGAAAACCAGTGCAAACGCCGCCCGCTGCGATCAAATAGCCCACCGGGAAGCGCAAGTAATCCCAGCACCAGCGTGTAAAACCAGATCAGCGGGTCAAGAATAAAGTACGATCGCAGGCGGCTGAACCAGCCGTAGTTCTCCCCCGGAATCGCGTGCGGACTTTTCCGCGCCGCAGCCAGTGGCGACGTCTGAGCGCCGCCGTCCACTTCCACTGATGAATTCACTTCCTGCACACTTCTATTCTAGGGGAAACCACCCACGGTACGTCAGACTTGCGCTCCCATCAGGTTCATCACTTCGCCCACCAGATAAATCGATCCGGTAATCACCACCACAGTCCCAGCACCCGCGAGCGATCGAGCCCGCTCCACCGCTCTTCCAACATCTTCCACCGTTTCAATCTCGGCACCCGTTCGAGCCCCAGCCTGCTGGATCTCTTCGGGCGACGCCGCTCGCGGATTCTCCGGTCTCGTCGCGATCACCCAATCAGCCAACGGGAACAAAATTTCCGCCATCTCCGAGATTGCCTTATCCCGCATCGCCCCGAAAACAAAAATCAGCGGACGGTCTTCATACCGCTCCGAAAGGGCCGAACGCAAAGCCCATGCGCCCGCCGGATTGTGTGCCACATCGATCACAATCTCGGGCCACCCCACCCGAACCGCGATCACCTGAAAACGCCCCGGCCAACGCGTTTTGCGAATTCCCGTCTCGATCGTCTTCGGTTGGATGCTGCTGATTCCCTGCCGGTTCAATTCTTCGGCGGCGGCGATCGCCAAGGCCACGTTGCGCAGCTGATGCCGCCCAACCAGCGGCGTTTCCACCAAAATCTGTTCACTCATAACCCGAAGCGGATAGCGGTAGATAAGATTGGCGCCGCCCGGCTCGCTGCTCGGTACAAGGTACTCGGAACTCCCCGGAGAGACCGGCGGCACAAAAGGAACGGCGCTCACCGCTCGCGCTCCCAACTCCATAATTTTGTTTCCAATCACGTCATTCGCCTCAGGCTGCTGCGGCAAAGTCACCACCGCACCACCCGGACGAATGATTCCAACTTTCTCGCGCGCAATCTCGCCCAGAGTATTTCCAAGAAACTTCTGATGATCGAGCGAAATGTCGGTGATCACGCTCACCGTGGGTTCCACCACATTGGTCGCATCCAGCCGCCCGCCCATGCCCACTTCGAGTACCGCCAGGTCCACTTTCTCGCGCGCAAAATATTCGAACGCTATCGCGGTCATCATCTCGAAGAAACTGGGGTGCCACGGAAGTTCTGTTTTCTCCACCAGCATCTCTGCTACACGATCGATCTCGCCGTGCAGTTCCGCAAAATCATGGTCGCTGATCTCCACGCCGTTGATCCGAATCCTCTCGTTGATCCGCACCAGATGCGGCGAAGTGTACAAACCGGTTTTCAATCCCGATGCCCGCAAGATCGAAGCCAGCGTCGCAGCGGTCGACCCTTTGCCGTTTGTGCCCGCGATGAGGACATTAGGAAAGTCCCGTTCCGGATGATCCAGCGCCCGCAGCAGCACGCGCATGTGCTCCAGATCAAACTTATGCGAGGGCGTCTGCGCCAGCTCGTGCCCGAGCGCAAACATGCGTGTCACCGCTATCTCGTAGGACATACGGTAGCTCTCAGCTCTCCAGCTTGTATTTCAGATTATCAGGCTGGAACAATATTTGATGCGAGCTTGGCGATGCCGGCCATCGGCGGGTTGAATTAGCTGATAGCTGACGGCTGATAGCTGACAGCGGTTTTCTCACGCCGCCATAAAATCCAGCGCCCGCGCGATGTAGGGTTTGAGTTCCTTGCGCGGCACCACCGCATCCAGCATCCCGTGATCCAGCAGAAATTCGCTGCGCTGAAACCCCGCCGGCAGCTTCTGCCGAATCGTCTGCTCGATCACCCGCGGCCCGGCGAACCCAATCAGCGCCCCCGGCTCGGCAATATTCAAATCACCCAGCATGGCGAACGACGCCGTCACTCCACCCGTGGTCGGATCCGTTAACACGGAAATGTAGGGAACCTTCGCCTTATCCAGCCGGGCCAGCGCCGCCGAAATCTTGGCCAGTTGCATCAGGCTGACCACGCCCTCCATCATCCGAGCTCCACCCGATGCCGAGACGACAATCAGAGGCGTCTTCGAGTCCAACGCTCGTTCCACCGCTCGCGTAATCATCTCCCCAACCACCGCTCCCATGCTCCCGCCAATGAACGCATACTCCATCACACTGGCAACCACTGGCCGTCCCAGCAACTTGCCTTGCGCATTGATGACGGCATCCTTCAGCCCGGTGTCATGCTGCGCCTGTCGCAACCGCGAGGAATAGGGCTTCAAGTCGACAAACTTCAGCGGATCGGTAGAAGATAAATTCCCATCCAGCGTTTCATACTGATTTTCATCGAGCAACAACGCCAATCTGGTCCGAGCGTCAATGCGAAAGTGCTTTCCGCACTTCGGACACACATTCAAATTCTCTTCCAGATCCTTTTTCCAGATGATCTGCCGGCAGCTCTCACACTTCACCCACAAGCCTTCAGTGCGCACCGTCTTCTTCCCCGAAGTATCGAGTTCCCCGGATTCCCGCTTAAACCAAGCCATAAGTCAGTTGCTAGTACCGAGTACCTAGTCCCTAGTCAGTTCGTGTTTCTCGGTACTAGGTACTCAGTACTCAATCCCTCTCTGCGCCATGATGCCCTTCTCATACGCGTGCTTTACTTGCCGCATTTCGGTCACCGTATCGGCGACCTCAACGATTGTGGGGTGCGCGTTCCTTCCCGTCAAGATGACGTGCACCATCTCAGGTTTCTTCTTCAGGCTCTCAGCTACCTTGGCCGCGTCCAGCATGCCATAGCTGATCGCGTAGTTGATCTCGTCCAGCACAACCAGATCCCACTCCCCTGACTGGATCGCCTTTTCCCCCTCCGCCCACGCCTCCTCGACCATCTTGACGTCTTCCGGATCGGGCTTCTCCGCTCCCACTTTCACGAAGCCCCTTCCCATCTGCTTCATCACAAACTTGTCGCCAAAGGCTTGCACTGCGTCCAGTTCCCCGTAGTGCCATGAGCCCTTCAGGAACTGCAGCATCAAAACGCGCATGCCCTGACCCACGGCGCGCAAAGCCGTACCCATCGCCGCGGTCGTTTTCCCTTTCCCGGGACCGGTGTTCACGATGATCAGGCCACGGCGAACATCATTCATAGTTGCGAGATCATTGATTCTACTAGAAAGCCTCTTTTAAGAACCGTGAAGAGGCGTTGCCCGTAAGGACTCAACAATATTACCGAACTTTCCACGGAACTCTTGCATCCAACTCGGCGTATTCCCATGCTAAGCAGATTGTAATAGGCAGATCATTGTCTCCTGGCAGACTGCGGAGGTCTCGTCATGATCAACAATTGTCTTGTGTTATTGTTTTGCCTTCTCGCCGCCGTGCCCGCCTTTTCCGCTCAACACGTCGCCCTTCATCACAAGCCCGGCTTCGACTCCGTCGACCAGGAGACCATTCGCCAGATCGTCGACATGGAGCGCCAGTCCAAGGAAGCCAGCCTCCGCCGCGATTCAGAATTTTCCGTGCGCACCCTCGCCGAAGACTACGTCGCAATCACTCCGCTCGGCCAAATCACTACCAAGGCCGATACCATTTCGGCCCGCCGCAGCGGCCAGCTCCGCTACGAGGCCATGAATGTTACGGATATGGTAGTCCGCGTCTATGGCGACACGGCCGTCGTGACCGCTCGCGCCGATGTCAAAGGCCACCAGCTCGGCGAAGATTTCAGCGGACCCTATCGCTATACCCGTGTGTGGGTTCGCCGTAACGGCCAATGGCAGACTGTGAGTTATCAGGCCACCGTCACGCAGTAGAAGCTAAATGGGGCTTCCGCGGATTAGGGTGCACTTCTCGCCTCTCGGAGACTTGGCAGCGCTTGCGAGGAAGGAAGATCAGGCGCCTGACCCTGACAAGAGAGATTCTGAGTATTCCCGCTGCCGCTCCAGACAATGAGCCCTGAGCAGGAAGGGCGGAACATCATCCCGCATGCCCTGCCTTCGGGGACGGCATCGTCGCAGGCGCGTGGGGATCGTCCTCTGTCCTCAAGAGCGGCAACGCCACTCGCAAAGCCTCGACCTGCCGCCTGACTTTCAATAATTCTTGTTCTTTCGCCCGCAACAGCTCCATCACATCCTTCATGAATCTGCTCTCCGAATCCGCCTGCTAGTAATTGCGCAGTAGGTCACATGATCGTACGTTAAGAATGTAGGACGGCGCCAACTCCTCCACAACACACGAAGGTGCACATTCTCAGTCCGTTCAATGTTCTGAATGATAAGGATGCCCCTTCAAAATCGTGTACGCCCGGTAGATCTGCTCCAGCAAGACCACGCGAGCCAGTTCATGCGCCAGGGTCATACTGCCTAAAGAGATCGTATGCTGAGCCGCACCCCGCGTCGCTTCGCTGAACCCATCCGCCGGCCCCACAGCGAACACCAGCGGCAGAGGATTGCGATCCTGATACTCTCCCAGAAAACGCGCGAACTCTTCCGAGGAGAATTGCTTCCCCCGGGAATCCATCAGCACCAAAGTCGACTTGCCGCTTGTGGACTTGCCTGCTTTAGACGACCCCGCACGCCCGCACAGTTGCAACACCGCATCCTCATCGCGAAGCGCCAGCCCCTCCACGGGAACAAAACGTCCAATTCGTTTCAGATACTCGTCCGTCAGCGCCTGGATCGCCGCCTCTTTCGTTTTGCCCACCCACGCGACTTTGATTTTCACGGGACGATCTTCAGCGCACGGATTTATTTGCTTCCGCGTGCCAGCACCACCGAAGCGCCAAACTCGATGTTCTCCCCGCGCACGTATTGCCCGACTGCCGCCAGCACTTCCTCATGAACCCGAGGCCACATTTCCGCAGGCACACGATCGAGCATCGGACGAAATGGCACCGACACTGCCTGCGCCTGCTCCCATACTTCCTCCGGAGTCCCCGGCCAGGTCCAGGGCAAAGTTTTCGTTTCTTCTTCCACTCCGCGAAAACCCGCGCTGCGCAGCACCGCGGAAAGACTTCCTGGCTGCGCGAAACGAAACGGATCTGGACCACCCGGCGGCAACAGCGGTCCACCAACATGACGATGGACAACGCCCATCGTACTCTCCCAGTAAGGCTGCTCGAACGGTCCCCACGCCAGAAAACAAGCGCGTGCACCTCCAATCAAAACGCGATGCAGTTCCCCCAGCGCACGCTCTGCGTCCTGAAAAAACATCACTCCAAAGCGGCTGGTCGCCAGATCGAAGCCGTCGTCATCGAAGGGCAGCGCTTGTGCGTCGGCCTGTCGCGTGAGGAAATTGTCGAGACCTCGCTCCCGTGCTCTTTCCTTCGCAACCTCAAGCAGGTCGGCGCTCAAATCGAGAGCCGTAACCCGTCCCTGCGATCCAACGAGCATAGCCAGACTGATCGCTGGCTCGCCTGTTCCACTAGCCAAATCCAGAACCCGCATCCCAGGCTTCGCTTGCGCATATTCCACCAGGGCCGCCGTCACGCACTTCCCCATCACCGCCGATTTCGCCTTCCATTTCTCGGAGGCAACCAGGCGATAGGAAGTTCCCCATCCCTTTTCTTCGGAAGCGTTCGGCTTGGGGGGACTCGTCATTCAGACAATCGAGGAGGACAGCTTGGGCCGAAAGAAAAAAGCCTACGCCTTCTTACGACGCGCGACGGACGACGCCGCTCGCTTCGGCGTCACTACCTTGGACTTCACAGCCGTTTTCCGCTTCGTTTCCGATTTCAATTCCGCGGGCTCCAGCCGTTTCGCCGTCTTCCACAAGCGCTCCAGGTCATAAAATTTGCGCGCCTTCTCGGAAAAAACGTGCACGACGAAGTCGACATAGTCGACCAGAATCCACTCGGCCTGCCTGTACCCTTCAACGTGCGCCGGCCGCAGCCCCGCCGCTTTCAAGCGCAGTTCCACTTCGTCCGCAATCGCCTGCACCTGCCGCGGATTCGTGCCACTACACAGTACGAAGTAGTCTGTGAACGCCCCTGACCCCTTCTCCATTTCCAGGATTGAAAGTTCTTCCGCTTTTTTGTCGAGGCAGGCCTGAATTGCTGCTGCTACTTGCTGCTTCAGATCGCTTTTTTTCATGCAGTAGGATTGGTTCGTGGTCCCGATCATTGTAAATGGGAAGAGCAGCGACCGACGAGGTCATGCCTGTGGAAAGCTCGCTTTGTAAAGTCCCATTTTCTTGATGTAGTCCGCGACGGCCGCTTCCACAAAACGGCCAAGCGGTTTCCCCGCGGCCGCGGCTTCGCGAATCGCCGTTGAAGAAATTGGCTGGTAAACCTCATCAAGGAGATGAATGCTTGCGCCGCTCAACACCAGGTCTCCCGTGGCAGCTTGCTTGTGAAACGGCTTCGTCGCTTCCGAGCGTGGCCGCAGGCTCGCCGGCAACGCGTTCGCCACGTCGGCCAGCGAGTAGCCTGGCCTGCTGGCCACCACAAATTCACACTCGCGAAACAGCGCCTCGGCCTGTTGCCACTTCGCGATGTCCATGAAAGCGTCGATGCCGATGAGAAGGAAGAGCCGGTCCGCTTTCTTGAATTCTCGCTTGAGTCGCTTCACGGTATCGATAGTGTAATTCGGCTTCGTCTTCTCTTTTTTGCGGCGGCCATCGGCCTCCAGGTCGTCCGGCGCTTCCAGCAACGCAGGCACAAAGTCCTTGTCTTGCGCCGTCGCGAGGGCAATCATGGCGTAACGGTGCGTGAACGCCGATAACGGTTGGCTTTGCTTGTGCGGTGGAATATTTGCCGGCACGAACAAAATCTTGCCCAGCTTGCAGCGTTCGCACGCTGCCCGCGCCAGCGCCAGGTGTCCGCGATGGATCGGATCAAAAGTTCCGCCAAACAATCCAATATTCATGAGCGGTTAGTGTCGCGGTTCCCCGGCTCAATTGGCAAGCCCAACTTTTCCTGGAGTGCCCGTCGAATGCTCGCCGTCACCGATCGATTTTCGGACATCCACCGCCAGGAAATAGTTCATTGTCTACTTGGACCAGTGATAACTTCAAAGGAACCTCCTTCATGAGAATTTACAAATGAACTCCTGTAATCTCGTGCATCTAAGACGTTAACGTTAGCATCCGTTACATGCGAGTAACCCTCCCCCTACTTCGCATTCAACCAGCCCGGGCGCCCATCTTGCGCTACGGTGTCGCCGTCCTCAGCACCACGCTGGCGCTCATTCCGGCTGTGCTGCTTCCCAATGTCACCGAAAGCCGGCTGGCTGTGTTCGCCGTCGCTGTGATGGTGAGCGCTTGGTACGGCGGCTGGAAACCCGGGCTCGTCGCTACCTCGTTCGCCCTGACCGTAAGCGCCTACTTCTCATTTTCCGGCGAGCGCACTCCGGCTCAATTTCGTTCCACCATGATGCGGCTCGCACTGTTCGTGGTGCTGGCGGCTCTCATTTGCTGGTTCAACGCGGCCCTGCGAGCAACTCAGGAAGGCTTGCGGCGTTCTGAGATGAATTTCCGTTCCCTGGTGACCAATGCTCCCTATGGCATCTGCCGCTGCGACTCCGCCGGCCAACTTTTGAATGTGAACCCCGCATTGCTGGCAATGCTCGGACATTCTTCCGCGAAAGAACTCGTAGGTCAGCATCTCGGAACACTCTACCCCGATTCTCATCAGTGGTTTGAACTGGCGGACTACCTGCGCGCGGGTGCGCCCTTCAACGGCCTCATCGCGGAATGGAAGCGGAAAGACGGATTGGGAACCGTAGTCCGCGTTTCGGGCCGGGCCGTTTCTTTTGCTGACAACGAAAAAGCCTTCGAGCTGTTCGCCGAAGATGTCACCGAGCGGCGCGCTCTCGAACAGCAACTTCAGCAATCCCAAAAGATGGAAGCCGTGGGAAGACTTGCGGGCGGCATCGCCCACGACTTCAACAACCTGCTCATGGTGATCTCCGGCTACTCTGAATTTCTCCTCGACCGCCTCGGTCCGGACCCTGCTCTCCGTGGACCCGCGCAGGAAATTGCCGGCGCCTCCCAGCGCGCGTCCTCTCTCACCCGCCAGCTCCTCGCCTTCAGCCGCAAGCAAATGCTGGCGCCGAAGATTCTCGATCTGAACGAAGTGGTCACTGAAAACCTGAAGATGCTCACGCGCGTGATTGGCGAAGATATCGATCTGGTGATGGTCCCGGCAGCCGTGCTCGGATCCGTCCGCGCCGACGCCGGACAGATCGATCAGGTCATCATGAATCTTGCCGTAAACGCCCGCGATGCCATGCCCACCGGCGGCAAGCTCACCATCGAGACCTCCAACGTCTCGCTTGACGAAGAGTACGCCCGTTTTCATGCTCCGCTCCGGCCGGGAGACTACGTGATGCTCTCCATCAGCGACACCGGCCAGGGCATGGATTCCGAAACCCAGTCCCATATCTTCGAGCCTTTCTTCACCACCAAAGGCACCAAGGGGACCGGGCTCGGTCTATCCACGGTTTACGGAATCATCAAGCAAAGCGGCGGCTATATCTGGGTTTCCAGCGAGGCCGGCAAAGGCACCACTTTCAAGATCTATCTACCACGCGTCGCGGAACGCGCCGAAACCGTAGCGCAGGTCGTCTCCTCTGAGGAAGCCGTTCCAACCGAACCCGGAACGGAAACCATTCTTCTGGCCGAGGACGAAGCCAATCTGCGCTACCTCGCTCGCCAGTTCCTGGAAAAACAAGGCTACAAAGTCATCGAGGCCGCCGACGGCGCAGCGGCCATGCAAATCGCAGTCGCGCACGAGGGCGTCATTCACCTGCTCCTAACCGATGTCATCATGCCCGGCATGAATGGTCGCGAACTCGCCCAGCGCATTTCGGAAATCCGTCCGCAGACGAAAATTCTTTACATGTCCGGTTACACGGAAAATGTAATCGGGCACGACGGCACGCTGGATGCCGGCGTCCGTCTGCTGCAGAAGCCCTTCACCCTGCGTGATCTGAAAAGCAAGGTTCGAGAAGTATTGGATTCTACCCCCATCCTCCGTGAGGTCGATATGCCAGTGCAAACCGCTCGCGTTTCGGCGCGCCAGAGGTCCGAAGAATCGGTCCTGTCGCGCGCACCACGTTTTCAACTTCACCTACCTTTGAAATATCGCCTGTTGGACGAAGAGAAATGGCACGACGGCGAAACCAGAAATATCAGCCGCTCCGGATTGTTGTTCCAGGCGGAAGATCTTATCCAGCCGAATGTGCAACTGGAGATCAATCTGGTTTTGCCGGCCGAAATCGCCGGCCTTTCCCCGACCGAAGTGGTTTGCCGGGGACAAATCGTGCGCACGGTGAAGTCAGCTGGAGAGGAAATGCATCCCGCCCTTGCGGCGAAGATTCTTCAGTATCACTTCCAGCACGGAACGCAGATTCCGCGGGCCTGAAGCTTGGTCGAAGCCAAGTCCCATTAGAAGCTATCTCATAAGTGGTTTTGGGTAGGGCACGACTTCAGTCGTGCCGCCCAGAGCCAATAGAGACGAGGGCTCTAGCCCCTGGGGGAATAGCGGCCCATCACTTTGCCTTATGAGATGGTTCTAGCTGGCTTGGCCCTCTGCGGCCTCGACCTGCTTTAGCGCCTGCTCGCGCAGCGCATTCACTTCCTCGGCCATGGCGTACTTCAGTTCCTCGATCCCTTTGCCGGTGACGGCTGAAATCTCGTAAAGCTTCAGCTTGTGTTTCTTGCAATATTTCTTGAGCGCCGCCAGCTTCTCTTTGTTGGCCACATCGATCTTCGACGCGACCATGATCATCGGCTTTTCTTCCAGGTGAGCGCCAAAACTGGCCAGCTCGCCAAGAATCACTTCCACATCTTTCACCACGTCCGGACGGCCGCTCGAATCCGACACATCCACCAGATGAACCAGCAAGCGCGTGCGCTCGATGTGCCGCAAAAACTGCGTGCCCAACCCCGATCCCGCGTGCGCGCCTTCGATCAAGCCAGGAATATCCGCCACCACAAAGCTGATTTCATTATTGAGATCCCCCACCGCCACCACGCCGAGATTGGGCTCCAGGGTAGTGAATGGATAGTCGGCAATCTTCGGCCGCGCCGCAGAAATGCGCGAGATCAGCGTCGACTTGCCCACGTTCGGATATCCCACCAGCCCCACGTCGGCCAGCAGCTTCAATTCCAGCCGGTAATTATGTTCTTCGCCCGGACGTCCCGGCTCATGCTCGCGCGGAGCCTGATGCACCGAAGTGGCAAAGCGCGCATTGCCGCGCCCACCGCGCCCGCCCCGGGCAATCACCATGCGTTGATCCGGCCCGGAAAAATCGAAGACCTTCTCGCCGGTTTCTTCGTCGTACACAATCGTTCCCACCGGAACTTTCAAAAGCACATCCGCACCTTCGCGCCCGGTCTTGTTGGAACCCTCGCCGTGACGCCCGCGTTCGGCTTTGTATTCGGGATTGAAGCGGAAGTGCACCAGCGTGTTATGGCGCTCGCTGGATTCCATGATCACATCCCCGCCTTTGCCGCCGTCGCCGCCCGAAGGTCCGCCTCGCGGAACAAATTTCTCCCGCCTGAAAGCCATACAGCCGTTTCCGCCGTCTCCCGCTTTCACCCGAATTTTTGCCTCATCGATAAACATGTTCGCTACTCTTCTAGCCGCAAAAACAAAAGCCTCGTCCCGAAGGCGAGGCTCAAGCCGCTTCGCAAAACCCGCCGCGGCTGCTAGCGCAATGCCAGTCCAGCAGATGGACGCGAAACTACTCCGCCACTTCCATCGGCTCGACCATCACAAACTTGCCCATCGAGCCCTTGTTCAGGAACTTGATCCGCCCGGTGATCTTGGCAAAAAGCGTATCGTCTTTGCCGCGGCCCACGTTGAGCCCCGGCTTCACGCGCGTCCCGCGCTGCCGCACGATGATCGTTCCGCCGGGCACAATCTGCCCGCCGAATGCCTTGAATCCCAGCCGCTGCGCGTTCGAATCGCGGCCGTTTCGTGAAGTTCCCTGTCCTTTTTTATGCGCCATAAATTGCTCTTAACCTCGATATCTCGTTTCGCTAAGGTAACTGCTGTCATTCCGAACTCGCGCGAAGCGCGGGTGAGGAACCTGCTCTTCGCAATGATAAATTCTCGCCTTTACTAGTGTTTCTTTGCAGATTTCTTCTTCGCCGCTTTCTTGGGAGCAGCCTTCTTCTTCGCGTGCCCCTTGGTCCCGCGCTCCTCGGCGCTCACCAACTCAGCGTGCGACTCGTGCTCCGCCACGGGCGCAGCCTTCTTCACCTTCGGCTCCTTCTTCTTCAGCTCCGGAGCCTTGAAGCTCTGCCCGTCAAAAGCGATCTCCGTGATGCGCACGGCCGTGTAGGACTGCCGGTGCCCGCGCAGCTTTTTATACTGCTTCTTCCGCTTGTAGTGAAAAACCAGGATTTTCGCGCCACGGCCCTCTTCCACCACTTCGCCGACCACGCGTGCTTCCGATTCCGGTTTGCCGATCTTTCCTTCGCCCCCCGAGACCGCCAGAACATCGGCAAAATTCACATGGCCATCGGTTCCCGTAGCCAGTTTCTCCACTCGAATCACATCTCCGGGCGCCACCCGGTACTGCTTTCCACCGGCGCGGATGACCGCGTACATACGTCTGCCTCCGTCAAAATGTCGTGAGAGTCAGTTCCTCGAGCGCATCCCACGCGCACACGCGTGCAACCTGGCACCCGCTGAACTTTCTGTGCTTGCTGTGTTTTCCGCCACGGGCTTCAGCAGCCAAGGCAGGCGTCCCCAGAACGGGTCGGCGATTACAGGCAAACTCAGCTATTTTAGCGTGCGCTGTGGAAATCGGTCAATGCATGCTTTGCAGAGGTAGTGGGTCAGTTTAACCTTCGTTCCAGAGGCGTCATCCCGAAGCCCCGCGTCTTTTCCAGCGGGGCGAGGGATCTCCCGAACCACACTGCCGTTCGGGGTCAAACTAACCCGTCCTTTGCACATCGTCGCTTCGTGTGCGAGAATTCTGCGACCTTTCGCATCAAGCATGAAACGAAGCCAGGAGAACCTCAACCAATGAAGCGCCTTTTAGCCGTTTTCGTGTGCTTGCTCGCTCTGACATTATCCAGTTCTGCCGCGCCACCCAAAACGGCCTCGAAGAAATCCTCAGCCGCTCCCCCTCCCGACAAAGCCTTCCTCCAGAAAATATGGGACGGCTGGGCAACGCTCGATACCGCCAACGTGGCCATGTTTTATGCGAAAGGTCCGCACACCTTCTTCGATATCGCCCCCTTGAAATACAACAGCTGGGACGAATACGAAAAGGGCGTGAAGGCAATTGTCGACGGCTACAAGAGCGCGAAGTTCACCCTGAACGATGACGCCGCCATTCATCCCCACGGCGATTTAGTCTGGGCCACCGCCACCGTGAAAGAAGAGATGACCACCAAGGCCGGCAAAGTTGAAATGGGTAACTTCCGCTGGACCGTAGTTTTGGAGAATCAGGACGGCAAGTGGCTCATCGTCCACGAGCATGTCTCCGCGCCGTTGCAGTAGGATGATCGCTTGTCCAGGAATCTGTTCGTCGCGCTGGCCGCATTCGTCGTCCTGACCTTGTCCGCTGCCGCGATCGGATCCGCCTTCACCACGCAGTCAGTTCTCGACTGGTACGCGACGCTGCGCAAGCCGCTCGGCTATCCACCCCCCTCCTACTTCGGCCCCGTGTGGACTGTCCTCTACTGTCTGATGACGCTCGCCGCCTGGAACGTATGGCGTATCGGCGACGGATGGTCCGGAGCCTCAGCAGCCATTACGATCTATCTAATTCAGCTCGCTCTGAACGCTATTTGGTCGGCAATCTTTTTCGGATTGCGCGCGCCGGGCCTGGCCTTGGCCGAAATCATCCTGCTGTGGACTACAATTCTAGCGACCGTAATCTCGTTCTGGCGAATCTCCGCAGTCTCCGGCGCGCTTCTCGTGCCCTATCTCGTCTGGGTAACCTACGCCACATATCTGAACACCGGAATCTGGCATTTAAATCGAACGCACTCCGATTCTCGATGATTTGCGCCCTCTCACAAAAATTTTTCCCCGCGCTTCCTAGTAAGGGATAATTACCTCTGTAATCTCGCGAACCTCAGATCGCTTGCAGAAACAACTCGTCTGCGGCAGGGTTAATACAAAGTGGGAATGTGGGGAGACTTACCATGCGTAACCGAATCGTCTTGTTGATTTCGTTTTTCCTGCTGGCCAGCATGTCCTGGAGTCAGCAGCCACCAGCCAGCGGCAACGCCCAACCTAATAGCCAGCAGAGCATGCCCGGCATGGACATGTCAGGTCACGACATGTCGAATATGAAGGGCATGTCCATGGGTGCGGATACCGATAAAGACAAAGACGAGAAAGACTCCGATGCCAGCATGCACGCCATGCATTCCATGGAAGGTCACATGGACATGGGCCCGCACATGAAGATGACCCCGCTGCGCCAAGCCAAGCCGGGCGACGCTGAACGCGCTCAGAAAGTGGTGGAGGCCGCGCGCAAAGCTTCAGAGAAATACATGGACTACCACGTCGCGCTGGCCGATGGCTTCAAGATTTTTCTGCCGAACATCCCGCAAAAGATGTATCACTTCACCAACTACAAATACGGATTCGAAGCGGCATTCGGCTTCAATCCAGAACACCCCACATCACTGCTGTACGAAAAGCATGGCGACGATTA
The DNA here is from genome assembly GCA_963750245.1 of uncultured Acidobacteriaceae bacterium. Classification (GTDB taxonomy): domain Bacteria; phylum Acidobacteriota; class Terriglobia; order Terriglobales; family Acidobacteriaceae; genus Sulfotelmatobacter. The sequence continues at coordinate 897,087 of CAVVQB010000007.1, read as the reverse complement.
CAAACTGATCGGCGTAATGTACACGGCGCCCAAGCGCTTCGACGAAGATCAACTGGATCAGCGCATTCCGTTGAGCATCGCGCAATGGCACGAGCACGTAAACTTCTGCACCGCTCCCACGGGTAGGAAAATGGAATATTTCGGCCCGCATCCGCTTTTCGGCTTGAAAGGATCCATCACCACGCAAGAAGCCTGCGACGCTCAAGGCGGAACGTTTCATCCGGTCGTCTTCAACTGGATGGTGCACGTATATCCGTTCGAAAAAGATCAGGCGACCATCTGGTCGGTCGATCGCCAGCACGGCGACGCCGATTAGTTCGTGTGGGGCGGCCATGTGGGGACGGCCGCCCTCGGCCGTCCAGCGGGCGCCGGCCCGCGATGTTTTCTGCCATCCTCAGTAGTTTCCCGACTGCAAGCCAGACAGAACACTCTTCATCTGTCCATCTCTAATTAGAGCAACTTCTATCACGGTTTTCTGCTACCGGAAGTCTCTGCCCTGCGTCCAAAGATGCAGAACGAAAGATGGAAGCTACCCGAATCGGAACGATGGAACTTTCAGCGAGGTAGTTTCGTAGTAGTAGACGTAACGCAGCCAGCGCAGGAGTAAAGCTGGCGGGATTTTTCTAAGTGGGGTTCGATCGGGTTTAGGGGATTCTCTTACTTTCGGTTTGGCGGCCCAGGTAAGAAAACCCCCTGTTGCGCAGCGAGGCAGGCCCAAGGCTTGTCTGCTGAACCCTAGCGGTTGCATTGTAGGCGATTCGCGGCAAAACACCAATGTTTTCTCGCGCACGTCGTGAACCGGGCCGCCCTAACCGTTTCTCGACCCGATTTCGAGAAAGAAAAAAGGAGCAGCCATGAAGTTCGCGACAGTTTCAAAAAGCCTCATTCTAGGATTGGCCGTGCTGTTGGCATCGACCGCCTTCGCCGCAACCAAAGCCAATCTGCAGCTCGCCAACGCCGTGCTCGTCAACGGGACAACGTTGAAGCCCGGAGACTACAAGATTCAGTGGGAAGGTGCCGGCCCCAACGTGGAACTAAGCATACTGCAAGGCAAGAAAGTGGTAGCAACCGTTCCCGCCCATGTGGTCGAACTGCAAGTCGCGGCGAGCAACAACGCCGCGGTCACACGTCAGAATGCCAGCGGGCCGAACACGCTAGCCGGCGTTCGCTTCCAAGGCAAGAAAACGGCCCTGGAACTGGGAGACGCCAGCGACAACATGCAGGGCGGCGGTTCCAGCAAGTAATGTTCTCCGCACAAAGAATAACGGGAGCACACGTCGTGCTCCCGTTCTTCATTCGCCAAAACAAACTATGTGGGGACAGCCGCCTCGGCTGTCCGCCGAGCGAAGCGAGGCTCGGGTAGCTCGCCGTCGTCGCTGCTATGGCGTCTGATTCTTCTCCAGTTCCGCGTTCAGACGCACGCTGCTTCCGCCTGTGACTCTCAACTTCCTCTCCCAATCCTTGAATCCCGCTTTCTTCACCGTAATCGTATGATCCCCTTCGGCGACCTGCACATCGGAAGGCGTGTTGCCCACGAAACTGCCGTCAACCTCAATGTCGGCACCATCAGGAAGCGAAACGAGTGTCAGTTTCCCGGTCGAAGCAATCGCCGGAGCAACCGGAGCCGCAGCGGGCTGGATTGCCACAGCGGGCTTGCTCTGTTCCGCAACGGCCGCGGCGGCTGCCCGAATCGCAGCGCCATGTGCCACCCAGTCTTTGTCGATCGCTTCACATGCATCCTGCACCGAACCGCCCAATGAAAGAGTCGACTTACTGACGATGGAATCGCCTGAAACACGGGCAAAGACCGCAACTTTATTCTTATGGGCCAGAACGCTCTTTCCCCCTTCGTGATCCAGCAGGACGATATAGTCGGCCTTCATCTGAATGTTATTAACCATCACCTGAAGGCAACGCTGCCCAAAAGTCTTGATGATCTCTGCGGTTTGCGGACGAGCGCCGCCCGACATTCTCCCTCCGAACGCACCGCCGGCGCCCCCGCTTTGCGCGGCAATCGCCCATGACTGACTGTCAGTAATGAAAACCCTCGCTTTCTCGATCTCAGCCGCCGCTCCCTTCTGATCTTGAGCAGTAGCTGAACACAAATGCAAAAGCGAATACGAACAGACAATAAATCTTAACGAAGCTCGCTTCATGCGGACCTCCGAGTAACCAGCTCGGGAATCACTGTCCCGCTAGTTTTTCCAATTCCGCGTTCAAGTGTACGCTGCTCCCACCACTGATTTTCAGCTTCCGCTCCCAATCCTTGAATCCGGCTTTCTTCACCGTAATCGTGTGATCGCCTTCGGTCACCTGAACGTCGGAAGGTGTGTTACCTACAAAACTGCCGTCAACATCGATGTCAGCGCCCGACGGATCGGAACCCAGCTGCAGTCTGGCTGAGTTGAACGCTGGATTTTCACCGGTCCCATTGTTCCCAGCGCTCTGTGCCACAGCATCCACCGGTGCAGCTGGCTGAAAATTCGCTATATCCAGCCTCATGTCGCCGTTCACATACGCCGTTATCTCGGTGCCCTTCGGAATACTGATGTCCTTGCCATGCATCAAGAGCAATAGCGGCGCAGCGGGAAAAAATACAATGCTCGTCGCGACGATACCGCCGACCATGCCGCCGGTATGCCCGCCACCTTTCAGATCCTTCACTGCTCGCAGTGCCGCCTTCTCCCCGCTGACCAGTTTCACATAGTCGATATTCATGTCCAGCTTCCCACCACGAGCCATCCTTCTCTTCGGCTGAGCCTCAGTAACGGTCGCGAAGGCCAGCCCACCTTTTGCAATAACCAGCGTGCCGTTTACAGTGATGTCATCCAACACCTCAAAGTCCACGGTATCTCCCGTGCGTGCATCCGCCGATGAAACCGTTCGATTGATCCGCAGCCTAACGGGTGTTTCCTCCTCAAGCACAAACCCTTTTGCCGAAGTAAAACTCGTCTGCGGCGGCTGCTCTTGCGTCGTTTGCTGAGGCGGTTGTTGCGCCGCCGGCGGGGTAGAAGGTGGCGCCGCTGCGGTTTGTGCTAGAGAAGCGCTGGACAAACACAACCACACCAATCCTAGAGGCAGAAAAATCTTCAAGGGACCTCCGGTCGCGAGAATGCTTTGGAGAGCAGGGCCTGGAACAGGTCATTATCCTCGCGGAGGAGTCGAAGTCAATCTAAATACCTGCAGACGGCACCAGAGAAAGAAAGGGAGCGCTCAACGCGCTCCCACCTGAGACTAGACACTGGCCACTGACCACTAGCCACTGACCCCTGCCCTCAATACTTCGGCACCCTCGGATCCACTCTCTCCGACCAGGCCGTAATTCCGCCCGCCAGATTATGCACCTTGGTGAATCCCGATTGCTGCAGGAAGGCCACTGCCTTCGCGCTGCGTCCGCCCATCTTGCAATGCACAACAATTTCGCGGCTGGAATCGAGTTCGTTCACACGCTTCGGCAGATCGTTCAGCGGAATCAGGTGTCCACCAATGTTGCATATCTGATATTCGTGCGGCTCGCGCACGTCAAGCACAAACAGATCTTCTTTCGCATCCAGACGCCGCTTCAGCTCTTCCACTTGAATTTCCGGAACTCCATTCGACACCGGTTTTTCCTCCCCGCGAATTCCGCAAAACTCGTTGTAGTCTATCAGCTTCGTCACCGTCGGATGCGTCCCGCAGACCGGGCAATCCGGATTCTTGCGCAGCTTCAGTTCGCGGAACTTCATGCCCAGCGCATCGATCAGCAGCAGTCGTCCAATCAGCGGTTCGCCCACTCCCAAGATCAACTTGATCACTTCGGTGGCCTGCATCACGCCGACCAGTCCCGGTAGAATGCCCAGCACTCCGCCCTCGGCGCACGAGGGAACCAGCCCCGGTGGTGGCGGCTCGGGATACAGGCAGCGATAGCAAGGCCCATCCTCCGTGGCAAATACGCTCGCCTGCCCTTCAAAGCGAAAAATCGATCCGTAAACATTCGGCTTGCCGGTGAGCACGCACGCGTCGTTCACCAGATAGCGCGTGGGAAAGTTGTCGGTGCCGTCGGCAATGATGTCGAAGTCGCGAAACAGTTCCAGCGCATTCTCGCTGCTCAGCCGCGTGTCGAACTTCCGCACGTTCAGAAACGGATTGATCCCCGTCAATTTCTCCGCCGCTGAATCCAGTTTTTTTCTGCCTACGTCAGCTGTGGAGTGAATAATCTGCCGTTGCAGATTCGTGTAATCCACCACATCGAAATCGACCAGTCCCAGCGTGCCCACTCCCGCCGCCGCCAGGTACAAAGCCAGCGGCGACCCCAACCCTCCCGTTCCAATACACAGAACACGCGCCGCCTTCAGCTTCTGCTGACCCTCCATGCCCACCTCCGGCATGATCAAATGCCGCGAGTAGCGCAGGATTTCGTCTTTGTTCAGTGTCACTGGAATTTCGGTGGTAGTCGTGGCCATAAAGTCCTCGATGGAGAATGTGGATTTTCGGGAGCGTCAGACGAGCATTAACAGTATGAAGGACGACAACAACAGCGGCGGTTTATGAGGGAAGTTTTCAACTCTCTAATTCCTGATCTCGGCGAAATCCCCATCACTCAGCGCCTCCGGCAATGGAAGGCACAATGGAAATGTTATCACCTTCCTTCACCGCGGTTGCCTCTTTCTGCAGGTAGCGAATGTCCTCGTCGTTTACATACAAATTGACGAACGCGCGCAGCTTGCCGTCGTCCGCATAAAGATGCCGGCGCAGATCGGGATGCTGCACCAGCAAGTCACTCATGGCTTCGCCAACGGTCGCACCCTTCACTTCGACCGTGGATTGTTTTCCAACATACTGCCGCAGAGGCGTAGGGATATGAATCTTGCTCATAATCTAAGGATAAGAGATGTAGTGGCAGATTGGGAAGATTCACCAACGTTCGAGTCTGGCCCCAGAGCAGTCACTTCCCCCCGTCCCTGCCCAGCCCTAACATCGTGACCAGGAGAATCGCGATGACGATTTTTGATCCAGCGCGGGGCAAGGTCGTGGATGGCGGCGGGGGTCACGGGATCGGCGGCCTCCTGCGCCTGATCGGAATCGGCCTCGCCGCGTTTGTGCTGGTAATCCTCGTGTTCAGTTGCGTGACCCGGGTCGGCACGGGCCATGTAGGTGTAATTACGCTGTTCGGAAAAGTCACCGGCGAAACCTTGGGCGAAGGCATTCATCTCATCAGTCCATTGAAGACAAACAACGAACTCTCCGTCCAGACGCAGACGATAAAGGAATCAGCCAACGTACCTTCCAGCGAGGGCCTGATGATGAGCCTCGACACGTCGCTCATCTACCACCTCAATCCCGACCGGGCCTCCGAAGTCTTCCAAAAAATTGGCGCCGACTATGAAAATGTTGTTGTGGAACCGACTCTCCGCTCGGCCATCCGCGAAGCCACTGCATCTCACACCGCCAATGCTCTCTACACCGGCGAGCGCGAGATGGTCGGCAAACAGATTTACGAACAGGTCAGCGCCCAACTCAATCAACGCGGCCTCACCGTGGAGAACGTTCTGCTCCGTGATATTCAACTGCCCGCTACGTTAAAGGCCGCCATCGAAGCCAAGCAGCAAGCCGAGCAGGAATCCCTGGCCATGAACTTCCGCCTGCAAAAAGAAACGCAGGAGGCCCAGCGCAAACGCATCGAAGCCGCCGGTGTTCGCGACTTTCAGCAGATCGTCGCCCAGGGCATCACCCCATCGCTGCTGGAATGGAAAGGAATCGAAGCCACCGAGAGCCTGGCCAAAAGTTCGAACTCGAAAGTCGTTGTCATCGGCAATAACAAAAACGGCCTGCCCCTAATTTTGGGCCAGTAGAACTGGCCAACGAGTCTTGGCCTCAAGGATTCGCAGCGCCCTGCCGATGGGTAACTTGCTGGACGTTCCTCTCAACAGTCCGGCGAGGACCCTATGGATCTTGATTTCACCAAAGCCCGGCTGAAGCACCATTCCTGGCGCCTGCGCTTGCGACGATATCTGGAGGCTGATGAGGAGATCAACTGGGATCAGGCGGTTTCGCCTCATGAATGTGCACTCGGTCAATGGCTCTATTCCGACGGCCTGCGAAAGTATGGGGACTGGCCGGAGATGAGGAATTTGGAATCGATTCATGCCGAGATGCATGGAGTTGTCGAACGGGTGGTCCAACTGAAGAACTCAGGCAACAATGTTGAAGCCGGCATGGAATATCAAAAGGCTTTGCCCCTTAGCCGGAGAGTCGTGTGGTTGCTCGAGCAACTCGAAAAACAGGTGAATTCGCAGTCACGGGCGCCAGAACTCGCCGGCCCCCCGCGTAGCCGGTAGCAACTCGACGCGCGCGGCTGCTAGCATGATTGCGTGCCCGCGCTTCTCGACATTCGCCAGCTGAACATAGAATTCGCTACCGGACAGCCGGGAACGGCTGCACCCACACGAACCTTGCATGCCGTCCGTGACCTCAACCTGGCGATAGCTCCCGGCGAAGTCCTCGGCCTGGTCGGCGAATCCGGCTCCGGCAAATCGATTACCTCCCTCGCCATCATGCGCCTGCTTCCGGCTCAGGCACGTGTCTCCGGCGAAATCTTTTTCGGCGAGAATGGCTCTTCCCGCAACCTCGCTGCCTTGCCTGACGACTCCATGCGCCAGCTTCGCGGCTCACGCATCGCGATGATCTTCCAGGAGCCGATGACCGCTCTTAATCCCGTCATGCGCGTCGGCGATCAGATCGCGGAAGCGGTTTTGGCCCACAACCGCATACCGAAAAAACAAGCATGGCAGCGTGCCATCGATGCCATGAACGACGTCGCCATCCCTCAGCCCAATCATCGCGCCCGCGATTATCCTCATCAACTTTCCGGCGGTATGCGCCAGCGCATCATGATCGCCATGGCCATCGTGAACCGACCGCAGTTGCTCATTGCCGACGAACCCACCACCGCGCTCGACGTCACCATCCAGGCCCAGATCCTGGCGCTCCTAGCCGACCTGCGATCCAAGTTCAGACTGGCCATGCTCTTCATCTCGCACGATCTCGCGGTAGTTTCCCAAGTTGCCGACCGTGTCGCTGTCATGTATGCGGGTAGCGTAGTAGAGCTGGGAACCAAATTTGAAATCTTTCATGCCCCCGCACATCCTTACACTCGCGGGCTTCTACACTCCGTGCCTGATCTTAAGACGAATCGCTCGCAACGGCTTGAAACCATCGAAGGCACAGTCCCTCCACTCCAGGCCATGCCTGCCGGCTGTTCCTTCGAGCCGCGCTGCGGATTCCGCGTGCCCGATTGCGCCCGCAAATTTCCTCCACTGCAAGAAGTCGCCCCCGCCCACTATGCGCGCTGCCCGGTCGTCAATCCAAAATAAAATAGCGATGGCGGAATAAAACGCGCCCATGTATCCTCTTTCGTCACGTTCGGTCTATAATCGCCGTCCGTCTGGTGTTCATTGCGCATACTGCTGCTTAGCGACATTCACGCCAACCTCGAAGCCTTGGAGGCCTGCCTCGCCGCAGCTCCCCCCTACGATTTCGTCGCCAACCTCGGTGACCTCGTCGGCTACGGTGCCTCTCCTAACGAGGTTGTCGAGCGCTCCCGCGACTTGGGCAGGATTTTCGTTCGCGGCAATCACGACAAAGCCGTCACCGGCCTGCTCGAACTCGATGACTTCAATCCCATGGCCGCCGCTGCCGCCATCTGGACCCGTGACCAACTCGCCCCCGAAAATCTGGAATGGCTGCGCGCTTTACCGCATGGGCCAATTCCTTTAGAGGATTTTCCGCACGTGCAACTCGTGCATGGCTCTCCCGGGGATGAAGACGCCTATGTGGTTTCCATCGGCGACGCATTGGTCCCGCTCATCACCAATCCCACGCCCGTCACGTTCTTCGGCCACACTCACCTGCAGGGTGGATTCTTTGCCAACGGCTCCAGCGCCGATGGCTTCCGTCCCGAGTATCGAACGGTCGGCAAGCCCGAGACGGTCCCTCTGCAACTGAAATCCGCCACGCGTTACATGATCAACCCCGGCTCGGTCGGGCAGCCCCGCGACGGAGATTGGCGCGCCGCCTTTGCCCTCTTCGATACCGAGGCCCAAGTCGTCAACTTCCACCGGACACCCTACAACCTGAAGTCTGCCCAGGACCGCATCTTCGCAGCCAACCTGCCCGGCCGCCTAGCTACTCGCCTCGCGGCCGGCCGTTAGAAGACTTGTCATCCTGAGCGAAGTTTCTGTTTGCGAAGCGAACGGAAACGCAGTCGAAGGATCCCATACCCGCGGGCGCCGACTGAAGCCCGCAGAGGCGTTCCCATCACAACTTCGCGATTTTCGTTTCCCGCTTTCGACAATTCGCACGCGCGGCCCCCGTTGTAAACTCTCTCCATGCCCTACAGCCGCACCAAGCCTCTTTTCCCGCAGCGCGAGAATGCCTCAGGCGCAAATCCTCCCGAGCATTACTTGATCGCGCACAGCGACGGCGGAGCCCGCGGCAACCCCGGACCCGCCGGTTACGGAGTCGTCATCCAGGATCAGTCCGGTAAGAAAGTGGCCCACCTCAGCGAGTACCTCGGCCACCAGACCAACAACTTCGCCGAGTATCAAGGCCTGATCGCCGCCCTCGAATACGCCCTTCAGCACGGCCCCAAAGCCCTGAAGCTCATCAGTGATTCCGAATTGCTGGTTCGCCAGATTAAAGGCATCTACAAAGTCAAGAACGCAACTCTGAAGGATCTCCACGGCCGCGCCGAGGAATTAATCGCCCAGCTCGATTGGTTCTCCATCGGCCACGCCCTCCGCGAACACAACACCGAAGCCGACCGCCTGGCCAATGAAGCCATGGACAAGGGCATGGGACGCACCGCTGGCACGGGCACGAACCATGTGGCCGCGGCCGCATCGGCCGCGCGCTCTTCAAACGGATCTCAACAGCAGCAGGAATTCGAAGGTATCGTCCGCAATGGACTCGTAGAGCTGACCACCGGTAAACTCCCCGAAGGCACGCGAGTACAAGTCCGAGCGAAGAGGTGAGGGCGAGCTAGGAGCCAGGAGCCAGGAGCGTTCTATTCAGTCAGAATCGAGCCGAGAGACTTACGAGCGCCCCTTCTTAGCAGCCACAGCCCTGCCGGCTACCGCTTTCCCGGCAACTTCCCAGGGACGTTTGGGCCGATCCACGCGCGGTTTATCATCGTCCTTTAGGCGATCGTAGTGGTAGGAATCACTCACTGTCCCCAGCGATTCGTTGTAGAGGTTTGGCAAACCAAGGCCAACTTTCAACTCTTCCGCAAACGACTGCAACGCTTTCAGATGGTCGGCGGTTGCCGGTACTTCCGTCTTCGAAGTCTTCATAAACTGCTGATACCCACGATTCACCAGCTTCGAGATCTCGCTGCCGATCAGATATCCGGGATACGCAAAAATCTTCACGCCATCATCGTCCGTCTTCTGAATCGCAGCCGAGACATTGTATTTTCTCAGGAACACGCGCCCGTTCGTTCCCGGCGCTTCGGTCACATCGAATCCGTGCTCGCGCAACCACGCCAGCGCCTCCTCGTAGGTTCGTGCTTCAATCGCTTTCGACATTATCGTTTGGCTTCTTTCGTTTAGATGCAGCCTCTACGCAAAATGGACGACACTGATTGACGCCGCATCGGACTTGCAATCCCAGTCATCTAAGGACACCATACTACATAGCGTGTTTCGCTGGTTCTTGCATATTACGATAGTCACCGGGAATAGTTCCGAATATGGGGCAGAGCTCAATCAAAGTGGACGCACAAGTTCTCGCACATCAAGCGCCTGAATGCGAGACGGCGCGCCCCGGGCAAAGTCTGCTCGACCGCATCGGCAACACTCCGTTGTTGCGCTTCGACCTTCTGACCGCGCCCATGCCTGGCGTCACACTTTTGGGCAAGGCCGAATGGTACAACCCCGGCGGCTCCGTGAAAGACCGCGCCGCCGCCAACATCGTTGCCGAAGGCCGCCGCAGCGGAAAATTCGCTCCCGGAAAAATCCTTCTCGATGCCACGAGCGGAAACACCGGGATTGCCTATGCCATGCTGGGCGCGGCTGAGAAATTTCCCGTCACGCTGTGCATGCCGACAAATGTGTCGGTAGAACGCAAGAAAATTCTGCAAGCCTACGGCGCCAATATTCTCTATACCGATCCCGGCGAAGGCTCCGACGGCGCCATTCGCATGGCGCGCGAGCTTGCCGCAAAACATCCAGACTTATATTTCTACGCCGACCAATACTCCAACGACGCCAACTGGCAGGCCCACTATCACGGCACCGCAAACGAAATCTGGCAACAGACCGAAGGCCGCGTCACTCACTTCGTCGCCATGCTCGGCACCAGCGGCACCTTCATGGGCACCACTCGCCGCCTGAAGGAACTGAATCCTGCCATCCGCTGCATCTCGCTGCAACCCGATTCTTCCTTCCACGGCATCGAAGGCGCCAAGCACATGGCCACCGCCATCGTTCCCAAGATTTACGATCCCACTCTGGCGGATGAGAATCTTGAGATCGCAACCGAAGATGCTTACGCGATGGCGCGTCGCATGAGTCGCGACAGCGGACTGCTGCTAGGAATCTCCGCCGCAGCCGGCATCGCCGGCAGCCTGAGAATCTCGGAGCAACTGCAGCTAAGAAAAGAACAGCAGGCTGTAATCGTGACCATCCTTTGCGACTCCGGAGAAAAATATTTGAGTGAACGATTCTGGACGGAGGGATAGAGTCTTTTTCACCACGGAGTCACAGAGACACAGAGAAAAAACTTCCAGCAAAGTAAACCCATGAAAGCGAATCAAACCGATCAACCACGATATGCCACTAACTATGGTTTTCTCTGTGTCTCTGTGACTCTGTGGTGAATGCTTTCCATGTTGAAACTCAGCCGACAAGACTACGAAGCCCTCCGCCGCCACGGCGAAGAAACCTATCCTCACGAGTGCTGCGGCGTGCTGCTAGGCCGCGTGGAGGATGACGGCACCCGCACCGTAACTTCCACCGCGCGCTGCGGCAATACTCGCACCGACTCGCCCCAGAACCGCTACAACATCGATCCCCGCGAGCTGGTGCGCATCCAGCGCGAGGGCCGCGAGCGTGGCGAGGACATCATCGGCTTCTACCATTCCCACCCCGACCACCCCGCCCGCTGGTCGCCAACCGATCATGCCGAAGCCCACTGGATCGGCTGCTCCTACGTCATCACCAGCGTGGAGAAAGGGAGAGCAGCCGTCACGAACTCCTTCGAGCTAGCTGGCACAGATGAAGCTGACAAAAAACTAATCGACGAGAAGATTGAGATCAGCTAGACAGCCCATGGAGGGACGGTCGCCTTCGACCGTCCGGTCGAGCGAAAGCTCGACATGCTTTTTCTAGCCCCCTGATTGGACGGTGACCCAACCGCACGGCCCGCACGGCCTAGCGAACTCCTTGCCACTCACGGCTTTGATCGATTTTTCACACTAACGAAGCCTTCGCGCATCCGATAAATTCCGCTCTCCCCTGATTCCAGACCGCGCAAATCCGCGCCCAGCTTGTCTTCTGCGCGAACTCGCACGAACCCATGCACCAATTCCGGTCACCCTCCTGTGGACGCCCTGCACTCCGCTGAAAACACGCAAGTTACAAACGCAAAGTTTTCATTGACTCAAAAAACAAAAGGAGTAGAAACATACTCGTTCTTTGACAGCTTCTAGAGTTTTTCCGGTTGGTGCGGCGTCCGGGACCCAAGTGCAGTCACCCTCTTCATGCAAATGAACAGGGAGGGCAAGCAAGGGTCTATAGCAAAGCGCTGGTCGAGGAGAACAAGAAGAAACGTCGAAGGCAGGATAGAGTTCCGAGGCGTTGGGTAGGTTTTTCCGGTTGGCGGTAAGCCCGGAGCCCGAGCGAAGATCGCGCACAGCATCCCGCAAGGGAAGCAGCGTAGCAGGTCAAGCAAGGGTCTAAAAGCGAGCTACTGGCCGAGACGAATGGACCCAACACCACCTCGGAACTCTTATTTTTGTGCCCCGAACGCTGTGATCCGCACCAGCGATCTTCCCTGAACGTGAGTCAGCTCAAATGAAAATGCACGTTTGTGAGGAACTGGATGGTGACGCGGGGCATGTCGTTGAATGCCGACATTACGCGTTCTACCGTCTTGGCATTCCAGTCCTCGCTGTATGTGGCTAGGACGAGCCGACGCGCGGACAGGCCCGCAGCGATGCGTTTGTACTTTGCGATTTCCGCATTCTCGTCGCTTGCGGATTGACCTAGTCGGTCCTCCTTCTTGGCTTCTCCGATCGTTAGGATTCCATCTGATACGCAACAAAGATCGATCTCGGCATCTGCCTTTTCTGCCCCGGATCTCCAGAACTCACGATCTGTGACGAACGAAAAATTGTCCGAGCTAGCGAGCTTGAGGAAGTTAAGGGCGAGAAGGGGAACTGCCATGTCGTGGGCGTAACCTTGGTAAATCAGCTCGTCCAGCTTGTAGAACCATGAGGGTTCGTCCGGCATCTTCCAATTTGCTTTTCTGTAGACCTGCGTCCGCCCACAGCGCCTGCACTTAAACTCTTGCGTAATTTCGCCAACCGAGAACCAGGTAGAATTTCGACAATAAGAGCACGAGAAGATGAAGCCACGGTACAAGATTTGCTTCGATATCAGTTCGTCGATCAGATCCGCAGCGACCTCCCCGACATGTGCCTTGATTGCCGCCAGATCTAAATACCTCCTACGATCGTCCCTAAGGTACACTCCGCTCCCAGGCTGCGATTTCGATTTGTCCAAAAATCGATCCAGCAGGCTTTTCCTTTCGGTGTTTTGAAGGAACTGAGTCACCTCCTGGAGGCCTCCCCACTTAGTGATGGCCTCGTCCGCATAGATACCCTTATCCGACGGTCGGCACTCATAGCCCTGTGTCCTCGCAAGCTCAACGAGGACTTTGTGAAGTGGAGGCAGCCACAGGTGGGGCCGGACGAGAACGGTGTCGATGTCACCTCCGAAATATGCAACGTTAGGGCAGAAGTAAGCGGGGCCGTCCTTGCCTACTCTGACTTGCTTCTGTGTCAGCCTGTGATCGCGGATCACCCGGCTACCTAGACGGAAGTGTTTGGGCGGTGCTTCCCCCGCGACGGAAAGCTGTGTTATGTACCTGTGCTCGTATGGATGAATGGTGTGGAAGTTCTTGGGCTTCGGAGTATTGAAAGGGCTAATAGTGGAGTCATCGGACGACAGCTGAACTGGAATATCCCTCTGGAAGTTGTCACGCTCGATCGTCACGAGCGGCATTCTGACTAGATGTCTGACCCCTTGGGCCTTAGCTATCGATTGGAGCGGCCCCAAGGGTGAGTTCATCCACTTAACTATGGTGTCGAGCTCCGTGTCAGTCAACGAATAGCTCGCGTATGCAAGCCCGCCCTGCGATTGCTGCGAAAATTTCTGGGCATGCAGCTGGCTGATAAAGCTCACCTCCTGCCGCGACGCAGAAGCGGGGGTGGAACTGAGTGCCTTCTCAGTGATCGACGGCAGGACCCAGACTACGCGCTCACGTAGACGCGACAAGCAGTAATAGAGGCAAAAATCGTCAACCGTTTTTCCCGCGACTAGAACCATCGGCTCCGACCATGCGGGATACTTAGTCGGCCTGTATAGCCCTAGCTGAATCATCGAGAGTTGAAACGGAGCAATTCCATTGAGATCAAAGAAGACACGAGTATTGGGATGAATTGCCCGTGGCCCTCGGATTTCGCCGCTAACCACGAACTCGATGAGCTGGCTGAGATCAGGTTCTTCGAAGTCGTAGCGATCCTGAGTCAGTCCGATCGCTTCGAACTCCTCAACCGCTTTGTCTGGGAGTGCGCCACAAGTCGCGCTGTACCAGAGTCTCGGAAGCAAATCTGGCGGCGCATTGAGGGTCGCGAATCGGTCAGGGTGCTCCGTGTTCCGAATAATTTTCACTAGCCTCGTCAGCGGGAACGGCACGCCAGATCTTGCGCCCACGGCTCCAGGTTCGACAATCCACTCCTCGAAATAGAACGGGGAGAGCCGGATTTTAATTTCGTTTTGGAGCTCGGACGTGACGCCAAAGTCAGATGCCCATGCCCCCCTTAAATCCTTATCGATTTGCTCCTTGACGTTTTCTACATCTCTTTCCCCAAACTGGGCACTCCAGCTGGTCACATGGGAATCGAGCAGCTTTTGGTACCGCTCTGGCTTGCTAAGTCTCACGTCCTCTCCAGACTTTCGGTAGGCGTACAGATTGTCTGCGTCAAACGCTTCGAGGATCGTCCAAAAGCGCTCGTCGATTGTCTTTCCGTCTGTGGGGACTATGAGGTTGTATGCGCCGCCCCACATCTGCGAGAAGAACTCGATAACGTGGAGGCAGGTATCCTGCCAATACTCGTCGTTCTTGTCGATGAGCACTGCAACTCGCGCGGGTCTGACCGAGGCGTTAACCGTCTTGAAAGATGGAGCGGCTGCCATTTTTCATCTCGAGGATCGCAGCGTTTAGTTCACAGCGGTATATTCCCATGCTTCTTAGGCGGGTTCTTGTCCCGTTTGGTCTCCAGCATGGCTAACGCCTGAATCAGCTTCTTCCGCGTCTCATGCGGCTGGATGATGGCATCCACAAACCCACGGTCGGCGGCAACGTAAGGACTGGCAAATCGGTCGCGAAATTCTTCAATCTTTTTTTGCCGAACCGCCTCGCGGCTCTCGCTGCCAGAAGCTCCGTTGCCCGCAGCTTCCAGCTCGCGCTTGTAAACAATATCCACCGCACCTTCGGGACCCATGACCGCGATCTCAGCCGTCGGCCACGCATAATTCACATCCGTACGAATATGCTTCGAAGCCATCACGCAATAAGCGCCGCCGTAAGCCTTGCGCGTGATCACTGTAACCTTGGGCACAGTGGCCTCGGCAAAAGCGAAGAGCAGCTTCGCCCCGTGCTTGATGATGCCGCCATACTCTTGCGCGGTCCCGGGCAAGAATCCCGGGACATCCTCAAACGTAACCAGCGGAATATTGAAGCAGTCGCAAAAACGAACAAAGCGCGCGCCCTTCACCGAAGCATTGATGTCGAGCGTGCCCGCCAGCATCGCCGGCTGATTGGCGACAATCCCCACAGATCGCCCGTCCAGCCGCGCGAATCCGACCACAATATTCTTCGCATAGTGCTCCTGCACCTCGAAGAAGTAAGCGTCATCGACCACCGCGTGAATCACGTCCTTCATGTCATACGGCAGATTCGATTGCGCGGGGACGATCTTGTCGAGCGCCGCATCGGCGCGATCAATTGGATCATGGCAAGGTTTTCGCGGCGGCTCGTCCAGATTATTCGAGGGCACAAAGCTCAGCAGCTCGCGCACCATCGACAGACATTCGGCATCGTCATGCGCCAGAAAGTGTGCCACGCCCGAGGTTTCGTTGTGCGTCATCGCGCCGCCTAGCTGCTCTTTTGTAACTTCCTCGTGCGTCACCGTTTTGATCACGTCCGGCCCGGTGATGAACATGTAGGAAGTCTTGTCGACCATGAGCACGAAGTCGGTAATCGCCGGCGAATACACCGCCCCGCCGGCGCACGGCCCCATGATCGCGGAAATCTGCGGCACCACTCCGCTATACAAAGTATTGCGCAGAAAGATGTCGGCATATCCCGCGAGCGACGCCACGCCTTCCTGAATGCGCGCCCCCCCGGAGTCGTTCAACCCAATCACCGGCGCGCCCATCTTCGCGGCCAGATCCATGATCTTGACGATCTTCCCCGCGTTCGTCTCCGAGAGCGATCCGCCAAACACGGTAAAATCCTGCGCGAACACATAGACCAGTCGCCCCTCGATGCGGCCGTATCCAGTGACAAAACCGTCGCCATAAGGCTTCTGCTCAGCCATACCGAAATCGCTGCAGCGATGCGTGACCAGCTTGTCGGTCTCTTCGAACGTGCCTTCATCGAGCAGGAACTCGATGCGCTCCCGTGCCGACATCTTGCCCTCTTTGTGCTGGCGCTCGCGCCGCGTCTCGCCTCCACCTTCTTCGGCAAGCTGGTTGCGTCTTTTCAGTTCGGCGATTTTTTCTTCAAGATTCATGACGGGAAGGATTATAGCGGGTGGATGGTGAGAAGTGCGCTACATCACTTTACGCGCCTCTAACGAACCTAGTGCGAGAGTCCGGTCAGCGTTGAGTTAGGATGAAATATGCGCGGGGCGATTGTTGCGATTGGCGGTGGAGTGATCAGAACCAAGGGCACCGAGGCCATCGATCGCGAGATTATTCGGCTCACAAGCAAGCAGAGTCCGAAACTTCTTTTTATCCCGACCGCCAGCTCGGATTCCGAAAAATACTGGGATGTCGTGCAAGAGTACTTTGGCCAATTCTTAAAATGCAAGACCGACGTTCTTTACCTGATCAAGGAGCACCCTTCTCAACAAAGAATTCGCCAAAAAATACTTTCGGCGGACATGATTTATGTCGGGGGCGGGAACACTCTACTGATGATGCGCCTCTGGCGGCGACTGGGCGTCGACAAACTTTTGAAGTTGGCTTACAAGAATGGAACCGTGCTGTCCGGCATCAGCGCGGGTTCGATCTGTTGGTTTGATTCCGGACACTCCGATTCCATGTCTTTTTACAATCCGCAAAAATGGAAATACATCAACGTGAAAGGTCTGGGTCTCATTCCTGCAGTCCACTGTCCCCATTACAACAGCAGAACCCTGGGCGTTGCCCGGAGAAGACACTTCCGGGAGATGATTCAAAACATTGGAGGGCTCGGGATCGCGCTCGAGAACAATTGTGCCATCGCGTTCATCGACGGGTCTTACAGGGTCATCCGATCGAATAATAATGCGAAGGCCTACACGGTCCGCAGGAGCAGCGGCAAGGTGATTGCTGAGCAAATACCCATCCAAGAGCAACTCGCGCCTATCGAATCCCTAAGCCGAATTCAGTCGACAGACTCTGAATGAGCGCAAACTCCGGCGGCCGACTATTCCAGGTCGGCGCCCAGGATCTGGTACCGATACTTCTTTCCGTCCCAGAAAATCACCGAAGAGGTCGCTTCGCCTTCGCCCTGCTCTTCCATGTAAACGCCAAGGACGGTCCTCTTCTTCACTTCCAGCCTCTTCACGGTAAGCGTTTTGAAGGGCAGATTAATCAGCAGAAACTTGGTCTTTGGTTTATCGGAACGCCAGGCCTCTGGACCCACGCCGTGGACAATCAGCAGAGAAACGCCCTTGCGCTCGGGCGAATCCGAGGCAAACGTGGATGTAACTTTGACGTCGCCGAAGCCGAGAAAGCTGTTGTAGGGATCGGCCACGCGAAAGCCATATTCCGCCTGGTCGGCCATGGGATTCTTGCAACGCGCGGCAATAACCAGATCGTTGATGCCGTCGCCATCCAGATCGCCGACAAATTGCGGAGGCCCTCCCAGCACCGAGCAGTTGTCGCCAAACTCTTTGTGCACATACTCGTCGGTCACTGCAGGCACAGGAGTCGTGGCGCGCGCCGGCGGTGGCGGCGGGGGTTGTTTTTTCGCAGCAGCGAGCGTTGCTGACGCAGCGACCATCGCAAGCACGAAAAACAAAACTCGAAGGGAGGCAACTTGGGAGGACGACATATCCCTACTCTAGTACCGTTCTTCGCCGCAGGGTATAGACACAAATGATGACCCGGTAACGAAAGTACCCACTACTTCCGGAAGTGCTCCCAGCCCCCTGGCTTAAGCTCGAAGCCCATGCCACCAAGATTCATCAGGATTATTTTGCGAAATCGTGTGACGTGCCCAATCTGGGTGATTGGCACTCCGGCAATTTGGGATGGAACGCGCTTGCTGCGCGGAGCCGTGAACAGCAACTCGTAGTCCTCCCCGCCATGCAGGGCGAGTTCGAGATCGACTTCGATTGGCGACCTGCCGACGCTAGCCCGAGCAATGGCTTCCGCCTGAATCTCCGCCCCCACTCCACTCTCTTCACAAATGTGGGCCAAATCGCTGGACAGACCATCGCTTGTATCGATCATCGCGGAAACCAGGCCTTTCTCGCGAAGGACTCGGCCCACCTCGATCCGCGGCTCAGGAAAAAAGTGGCGTGGATAATCACGCGGATTCAGCTTCCGCTTGGGTTGCTTCAGCATCTTTCCCACCGCAGCCGCCGACCCTCCGAGTTCCCCGCTCAAATAAACACGATCTCCCGCGCGTGCTCCCGATCGCAGCACTGCCTTCCCTTTGGGCACCGTCCCCACGACGATGATGTCGGCAAGGATTCCGTCCGGCGATTCCGCAATGTCGCCGCCTGCCAGCGTCACGCCATGTTTTTTCGCCAAACTGATCAAGCCGTGAGTGAAGCGAGTCACCCATGCTGAAGGCAAATCGCGCGGTAAAGCCAAGGAGAGAAACGCCGCCACCGGCCTCCCTCCCATGGCAGCAATGTCGCTCAGCCCCCTCGTAAGGCACCGGTGCCCAACCGATTCCGCCGAGTGCCATTCCCGCCGGAAATGAATTCCCTCCAGCGAAAAGTCCGTGGTGACCAGCGTGTCCGCTCCCTCGCCCTCGACCCCCAGGCGCAGCACGGCGCAGTCATCTCCAATCCCAGTCAAAACCGCGGGGTTGTTGGACTTCGCCAGACGGCGGATCTGCACGATCAACGCTTTTTCGGGAAGCGGCATTACGCCACCACTATAGCGGAGGTGCCGGGTGGGATGCCGGATTGCGGATGAAAGCAGCAGAATCTCTAGTCGCTGCAGCGGTGTCAGTTTGGTATAGTTCGTGCCCGATGAGAACAAGCATTCTAGTCGCGTGCGCCTGCATGCTGTCATTACTGGCGCTGGGCCAGTCGTCGGTATCCCTAGCTCCCGAGACGGTTGTAGTACCGAGCGGAACGCTGCGCCTTAAAGCACTTCTCTGGAGGCCCGCGGGTCCGGGCCCCTCACCGGCTGTTCTCTTCGTGCATGGCTCTGGCAGCACGGATGCCGCGCATACTGGCGAGTTTGTCCTTACCGAAGCAGCCGCAAAACTCGCTCCGGTCTTCATCAAACACGGCTACGCCTTCCTTTTTCTCTTCCGTCGAGGTCAAGGCCTGTCCTCAGATCAGGGCGCTTTCATCACGGAAGTTCTACAGCGCGAGAAAGCCGCTAAGGGAGATGAAGCTCGAGAACGTCTGCAGTTCGTCCTACTTACGACAGACCATCTGGATGACACCATGGCTGGCTTGTCGTACCTGAAGAAACAGCCCAGCGTCGACGCCCGCCGCATTGCCGTCGTCGGACACTCGTTCGGTGGTCAGCTCACGCTCCTGGCGGCTGAATACGACAGCGGCCTGCGAGCCGCGGTTACGTTTGGGGCAGCGGCCGCTTCCTGGGAAGGTTCCCCCCAAATCCGCGAACTCTTGCTGACCGCCATCCGCAAGACAACCGTGCCCATCATGCTCCTGCATGCGGAGAACGACTACTCCGCCGCTCCGGGAAAGGCTCTGGACAGTGAATTGGCGCGGCTCGGCAAGGCACATCTTTTGAAGATCTACCCGTCGTTTGGGAAGACTCCGGACGAGGGACACATGTCCGTTTATACAGATATTACCGAATGGGAACCCGATGTCTTCAGATTCCTCGACCAATATGTCGGACGTTGACCGAACTGGCTCTGCCGTCACACTGGTAATCCGTCCTTGCATGACTTGCGATTACCCCCCTTAAGTAACGATTAATCCACTCCGCTCCCGTTGACAGGGGGAACCCAGTTTGTTACCTTTTACCAGTCATTCATACAGATCTCTGGCCGAGCTAAGTTCTGCATTCCTTAGGAATTGCAGATAAGAGTTTGATTTGAGGCTTGGCCACCGGTTCCGGTAGCCGACGGGGCACGTTAGAAAGTCTCCATTCCCAAGATGGGAACACGTGGCCCGGGACGATCAGGTTGTCCGAACAGGCGCTCTGCAACCTCAGAACTTCGCCTGGAGTTCCGGCCCTGATCATTCAAAGCGAAAGAAGGACGGCATTTGCAAAAACGCTTCTACATACTTTTTGTGGCCCGGGGAGACGACGGCCAGTTGCGCAAGATCTCCATCCCAGTCCATTACTTGTATGTATTCGTAATAGGCGCCGCCATTGGATTCCTGAGCCTCACCGGCATCGCCAGCTCGTATACCCGCATGCTTCTCAAGGTGTCCCGCTACAATCAGTTGCGCACCGAGAAGGAACAACTGAAGGATCGCTATTCCAAGCTGGAAGAGGTCGCGAAAGAGCGTGACGTACAGGTCGCTTCCCTCGGCTCCATCGCCAGTGAGGTCTCAGCCCTTTACGGATTGAAATCGCAGCCCACCCTGGTTACAGCCACGCAGCAACAAATTCACGATGCCGACGTCACTTCCTCGCTGGACCAACTAAGCGCCCTACGCTCCTCAGCCCTCACTGGTGATGCCACCGTAGGCATCAGCCTGGGAATGACGCGCAACGCCACCACCGCCGACTGGACTCGCGCCAATTCCCTTCCCAATCTTTGGCCGGTTGAAGGCCAAGTGACAGGAAGCTTCGGCGAGCGCATCGACCCGTTCAACGGTGAAGGCGCCTTCCACAGCGGCGTCGATATCAGCAGCAATTACGGCCACGCGGTCCTCGCTCCCGCCGACGGCGTAGTAACGTTTGCAGATTTCATGGGTGGATACGGCAAAGCCATCATGCTGGAGCACGGCCACGGCATCTCCACCCGCTACGGCCACCTTTCCGGCTTCGCGGTCACGCCCGGGCAGCACGTCCATCGTGGCGATACCATCGGCTATGTCGGCCTCAGCGGACGCTCCACCGGCCCCCACCTGCACTACGAAGTTCGTATCAACGACACTCCGGTCAATCCTTATAAATATCTTCGTATCACCATCGCCCACAGCGGCGTCTTCCAAACCGGCGGCTAGCCGATTTTCCCTGTGCCCCTCCGTGTTCCCCGTGGTAAAGGCCTTTGACTTCCTCGTCGAACACCAAGATGTCCTGCCCGATCGGGGCGAAATACCACGATCACCATTTTCAGCGCATTTTATTAGTAAGAACCGGTTCTCGCTTCCCCGTGCTCTCTTCGTACAGCCTTACCCCTGCCCTTGCACTCTTATCGTAGCTAAGCTAACGTTCATTGGAATGAAGAAAGTTCTCATCTGGGTTCTCAGGAAGACCGCACGTCGACTGCCAGAGTGCAACTGAGAACCGAGAAGCGAGAACTGAGAACTGCCTGATGATCGACTTCTTCCACTCCGTGCGCGAGGATGTTGCCGCCGTCTTCGAGTCGGACCCGGCCGCTCGCTCCTACTTCGAGGTACTCATCTGCTATCCCGGCCTCCACGCGGTGTGGTTCCATCACTTAAGCCACTGGCTGTGGCGTCATGGCATGCGATTCCTGGCAAGATTCGTTTCCCAGGTAGCCCGCTTTCTCACCGGGATTGAGATCCATCCCGGCGCGGAGATTGGACGGCGTCTGTTCATCGACCACGGCATGGGCACGGTGATCGGTGAAACCGCCATCGTCGGCAACGATGTAACGCTCTATCAGGGAGTCACGCTGGGCGGCACCGGCAAGGAGAAGGGCAAGCGCCACCCTACCCTCGGCAACAATATTTCAATCGGCTCCGGGGCCAAGCTACTGGGTAACATCACCATCGGAGACAACTGCCGCGTAGGAGCAGGCTCGGTTGTGCTGCGCAACGTGCCGGCGAATTCAACCATCGTCGGTGTACCCGGCCACATCGTTCTGCGCGACGGCAAACGCGTCGTCATCACCGACCCCAAGGACATCCGTGATCCGCTCTCCGATGTAATCATCAAGCTGGCCACGGAAGTCCACGAGTTGCGCGAGCGCTTCCAGCAACACACCCACGAGGTTCTCGGCGCCGAACCGTGCCTCGCCATCGACGAAGAGACCTCGACCCCCAACATCTCTCCCCAGGAACTTTTTCAGGACGACTACCAGGACTACCAGATCTGAAAAACAGTGGCCAGTGGTCAGTGCTCAGCGGCCAGCAAAATCCTGAAGCTTCCGAGGAACAACTTCCGCAGGTCGACTTTCACTGGTCACTGACCACTAGCAACTGACCCCTGACGTTACTGCCTCAACCCCATCCAGCTCTCCGACACCACCAGCGAGTTCCCAGGATTATGCGGATCGTATTTTACCGACGTGGGTAACCCCAGCCGGCAAGAATGCAAGTTGATCCATTGTCGAAGGTAAGTAACATCCTGCGAGCATTCGTAAGAAACGCCCGCAACGTCATACTTGTAGATGAGAAACACGGCTGCATGATTGCCGTCGTTCGGCGCCAGCTCCTGCACGTCGATGACAGTACCGTCCGTGATGCGGCCGACACCGTCCAGCCAGGTGCGGCGTTCTCGTTCCAGATCAGCCGCGCTCTTGGGCTTGCGCCGCAAAAAAGTATACGCGCCGAGCGCTAGGGCGCTGCCTACAACCAGAGCTGAATAGAGACGAAATGAATCCATACCAAGGTGAGGAAAACGGCTGCGTTTCCATTATCAGAATATGCCGGAAGAGTCGCGGGTGGAAGTGGTCGCAGAGTTACAGAGGTGCCGGACTGATGCGATAGCCTGTGGAAATCTTGGATTTTATAGCCCCGAGAGGGCGCAGCGAACGAAGGGGCGCATTTGGCTCGCCTCCATATTCATTTCTGCCCGCAGACAAAGTCTCGAGCCATCTCCGAGAAGTTTCCCTCCGAGAGCTGCCCGAACTGATCGTCTCGCCGCACCTTCTTGCTCACGACCAGCTTGCCGCTAGGATCCCGCGAGTAAAACCATTCCGAGTTGGGCACAGCCGTCCCGCTGGCGCAGTTGAAATGAACTCGAGCCCTCAACTCCACAAACGGACCGCCCTGCGGCAGTTTCGTGGGCTCCTTATATTGCACCCGGACCCACGCAGTCCGCAGTCCATTCTTCTGAGCCCTGACTGAGCTCACCAGAACCTGATCTCCATCGGAGGTAGCCCCAACCTGCCGCCAGTCCCCCGCTGCAAACGCCGCCACCCCAACCAGCACCACTGGCGCCAACACAACGGCAACCGCCACCAGCACGGCCGTTTTCATAGGGGACAGGGATAAACTCATAAGCACGCCGCACACACTTTGGGCGAAAACTCGATTTCTGTCAACTGTGAGCGGTTGGCAATGCAGCCCTGATTTGTCTGGTTTCGAAAGGGCGCGGCTTCAGCGCGCCGTCTGTTATCGTAGTCTGCTGCAAGAGGAATCGTTCCCATGGAAATCCTTCACAGTACAAACATCGACTCGCCGGTCGGCCCCCTGTTTCTTGCAGCTTCCGCCCGGGGACTTGTCGCCCTGGAGTTCGACGCCAGGTTGCCGGGGCAGCAATCGAATCGTCCGAACCCTCGCCATCTTCGCGAAGAGAAAAAGGGCTTCCACTTCGAGCAGTCCTCTCGCGCGCTGCAACCTTATGTCAGCGAACTCGAAGAGTATTTCGCCGGCAAGCGCCGCAAGTTCACTTTCCAGCTAGACCTGCGCGGCACAGATTTCCAGCTGGCCTGCTGGCGCGCGCTGCTGGCAATTCCCTATGGAGAAACCCGCACCTACGCGGACATCGCCCGCGCAGTCGGGAAGCCGAACGCATTTCGCGCCGTCGGCATGGCCAACAATCGCAACCCGGTGGCCATTGTCGTTCCTTGTCATCGCGTGATCGCCTCCGATGGAACGCTCTGCGGCTACGGCGGCGGTCTCGATGTGAAACGCAAATTGCTCGAGCTCGAAGGCGCGCTAACGGGAGTACTGGCCGCGTAGTTCGCGCGTTGTCATTCCGAACAAGCGCTGTTTGCGCAGTGAGGAATCTGGGCGAGCCGCGCGAAGCGTCGCGTTCTTTGCGACGCAATAATCGCGCGTTTGGCTCGCTTCCACATCAAACTGCACCGCAGAGACCAACCCACTTTGACCTCAACCAACAACAACGCCTCCGCCCTCCGCAAAGCCAGCCTCTTCTACCTCGTCTTCGTAATGTTCTCCTACACGACCGGCGGTCCTTTCGGACTCGAAGACATGGTCACCACCTCCGGTCCCGGGATGACCCTGATCTACCTGCTGGTGCTGCCGTTTTTCTGGTGCATCCCGGTCTCGCTGGTTTCAGCCGAACTCACCACGGCCATGCCTGTCGAAGGCGGTTTCTACCGCTGGACCCGCGCCGCCTTCGGCGACTTCTGGGGATTTCTAGCCGGCTGGTGGAATTGGTCCGCATCGTTCCTGCTGGGCGGCGCCTACGCCGTTCTCTTCACTGATTATCTGTTTCCGAAAGCGACAGGATGGAAGCACTACGCCGTTTCCATAACGCTGATTGCCGTAATTACGTGGGTCAACGTGCGCGGCATCCAGATGGTGGGCAAGCTCGCCACTGCGCTCGAGATTTTCATCTTCGTTCCAGTCATGACCATGATCGTGATGGCCCTGATGAATTGGCATCACAACCCATTTGTCCCGCTGATTCCGCCGCACCAACCAACCTTCAAAATCTTCGGCGTCGGATTGGCCTTGGGCCTGTGGTTGTATTCCGGGTACGAACAACTCTCCACAGTGGCCGAAGAAGTCAAAGATCCGCAACGCGCCTACCCACGCGCGCTGGCGCTGGTCGTTCCGCTCTCGATTGCAGCCTATTTTCTACCCACTCTAGCGGGCCTGGCCTCCGCGGGCGAGTGGCAGAACTGGCACACCGGTTTCTTCTCCGACGCGGCAAGAATCATCGGCGGTCCGTTTCATGGTCACTTCTGGCTCGGCACCTGGATGACGCTGGCCGCCATGGTCGGCAACGTCGCACTCCTGAACAGCACGGTCTTGACTACGACGCGTATGCCCTTCGCCATGGCCGAAGATGGATATCTCCCCGCCGTTCTCACCCGCAAGCATTCGCGCTATGGAACGCCGTGGCTGGCGATCGTAGTGTCGGCGGTCATCTATGCCGCGCTAGCGTGGCAAAGCCTTGGCCAACTCATCTCGGTCTATATCTGGCTCCGTTCGGCCACAACGGTGCTGACAGTACTGTCAGCATGGAAGCTGCGCCGCACCCAGCCAGATATGCCACGCGCATTCAAGATTCCAGGCGGACAAATCGGATTGGTCTACGTTGTGACCGCACCCGTAGTGATGGCGTTGGTCGCCCTGCTTGGAAGCGACCGCTTTGCTCTGATTGGCGGAGCCATCGCCATGGTATTCGGGCCAGCGGTATATCTCGGCGTGCGCCGCCGTCGTTCCTGAATTGCCATGAGAAATAAACGATCGCCAGCTGTCACATGTTTAACGTTGCGATCGGGTCGGTAATGGATATACAATCATATGTATATCAAGGAGCGGAGTCATGCGGGTCGCAAAGTGGGGCAATAGTTTGGCCATCAGGCTGCCGGCAGCAGTAGTCGAAGCGCTAGAACTGAAAGAGGGCGACGACATTGAGATTCAGATTGCCGGCCGCAAGAACTTTCAGGTTAAGAAAGATCGGACCCGTGAACAGGCTTTGGCGGCTCTGCGGAAATTGAGCCGGCCGTTCCCCAAGGGATTTGTCTTCGACCGCGAAGAGGCGCATGAACGGTAAGACTTTCTTCGACACCAACGTGCTGGTCTACGCCATCGTAGAAAACGATC
Organism: uncultured Acidobacteriaceae bacterium; assembly: GCA_963750245.1. Lineage (GTDB taxonomy): Bacteria > Acidobacteriota > Terriglobia > Terriglobales > Acidobacteriaceae > Sulfotelmatobacter. The sequence goes on along the minus strand of CAVVQB010000007.1, from coordinate 871,508 downwards.
CCCGCAAGATACGTGCTCGCGAATTGCTTGCCGTTGGAGGCACGATTAGTGTGCAGGTGTTGAATGAATTTGTTTCTGTTGTGCGCCGCAAGGTGAAAATGCCTTGGGATGATGTGAGAGCAACATTGCAATGGATTCTGCTTCTCTGTCCCGAAGCGGTTACGGTCACCATCAAAACGCACGAGAAGGCTGTTGGGATTGCGGAGAAATACGGCTATAGAATCTATGACTCGCTTATTGTTGCCTCGGCCTTAGAGGCGAAATGCGAGTTGCTTTATTCCGAAGACCTGCAGCACGGCCAGGTCATCGCGAATCAACTGACGATTCGAAACCCGTTCAGGTCCTCGTGATCAGTTTGAATCCTCTTGATGCCAGATGTGGAACGTCCCGAAAACCGCATCATTCGGCTCACGCTTGGCTGTCTGGCGCATGTTTATGAGCTCCTCGGGATAGTCTTCGGCACTCATTCTGGTTTCCAACAGTTGCACTCTTTCAAGCTCCACCAGAATACAGTCGAGTTCCTCGACATGCCGTTTGACGCGCTCCTGAAATTCTTCCTGCGATTCAACCCACGCGACGACGTTTACAAATGCACCCTTGCCATTGCCGAATCGGCGAAAGCCCTTGACCTTAGGGTTTGCTTTTAAACAAGCGAGACCAGTCCAAAGATCCATGTCAGTCGAGCTAGAATTTTCCTTAGCTCACCCAATCCAGAAACTTGTACCAAACTCCCGCAAACGGCAGGAACCACGGCTCACCGTTATATAACCCAAGTGGCGCTCCCGGGAACGGAATCCCCACAAACGGATTCTCCGGTTTCTCACCCGCAATCAACTCCGCCATTTTCTGACCTTGATACGTCGCCATGGCAACGCCATGTCCCGCGTAGCCAACGGCGTAGTACATGCCATCGATCTGCCCCGCATGCGGCATGATGTCAAAAGCAAAATCAAGCGTGCCGCCCCAGACGTATTCGACTTTGACGTCCCCTAGCTGAGGATAGACTTCAATCATCCCGCGCCGCAGAATCTCAGCACTCCGCCGCACGGTCTGATCAGTCTCCGGGAAAAACGCGGCGCGTCCACCGAACAACATCCGCCGGTCCGGTGTGAGCCGGTAATAGTAAAGATAGTTCTTCGAATCGTAGATCATGCGATTGCGCGGGCTGAGTTCCTGCGCCAGTGCTTCGGGAAGGGGTTGGGTTGTGATGATGAACGAGCCGATCGGAATAATTTTCTTCTGCAACGCCGGAGTAGCGCTCCCGGTGTAGCCGCTGGTTCCGACAAAAACTTCGCACGCCCAAAGCGTGCCTCGCGAGGTCGTGATCTTCCACCCGGATTCCCCGCGGTCAACTTCGCGCTTAAGATTATCCACACGTGCATGCTCGAAAATCGCAGCCCCCGCTTTCATAGCAGCTCGCCCCAATCCGGCAACATACCGCGCAGGATTCACGCCCGCGCTGACTTCATCCACCATGCCGCCGTAGTAAATGCTCGATCCGATCTCAGCACTCAACTCCCCCCGCTGCACCACGCGCAGTTGATGATGAAACTCCCGCGCGATCACCTCCGCCTGCCGCGCGTAATCATCGAAATGCTTCTGCTTGCACGCGACCTCAAGATGGCCGCATCGCGAAAAATCGCACTCAATGCCTTCCTCGCGAACAATCCGCTCGACACAATCGATGGTCTCCAGCGACGCCGCATACATGCGTTGCGTGAGCTCGCGCCCATACATCGAGATCAGCTGATTCACCCCCAGCTTCATCCCACTGAGCACCATGCCGCCGTTCCGGGAACTTGCGCCCCAGCCAATCGTCTCGCTTTCCAAAACAGCCACCGAGGCGCCGCGCTTCGCCAGCGTCCGCGCCGCCGATAGCCCGGTAAATCCCGCCCCGATCACGGCGACATCCACTCGCCCAGGCAACGGTTTGCCTGCATCGGTTTTCGGAAATCCGGTAGTCGTAAGCCAGTAGTTGTATTCCTGCAGTGCCATGTCTTCCTTGTGGCAAACGGGTTCTTTGATCTCTGATTCTCGCTCTCACAAAACCGCGGTTTCGTGAATCAAACGGTTTTCAGCAAAACGCGCAAGGTTCAGCAAAGAGGCGTCGATCAATTCCGTCTTCCCCGTCAGAATTAAATCGCTAAGAATCTTCCCCGTTGCCGGCGCATGCATCACGCCATGCCCGCTGAATCCGTTGGCGAGAAAAAACCCGGGCACACCCGGTGCTTCGCCCAGAATTGGATGATGATCCGGCGTCATCTCATACAACCCGGCCCACGCGCGCTTGGGATTCACCGCAAGGTTCGCGAAGCAAGGCACCCGATCCGCCGCCCGCGTCAGGATCTTCTCCACAAACCCCGTGTCGAAATCCATTTTGAAGCCGGGCGTCTCTTCCGGATCGTTCCAGGCAAGCAGAAATCCGCGAGCTTCAGGACGAAAGTGGAATCCATTGGACATGTCGACGATCATGGGCGCGGTGTGAGGAAATTCGTCGAACGGCTCGCTTGGTACCAGCATCCGTCGCAGCGGCTGCACCGGCAGATCCACGTCCGCAAGCCTGGCCACATCCGCCGCCCACGCACCGGCACAATTCACCACCTTGCGCGTCAACACCGAGCCGCGCGTAGTCTCGACCGAGGCAATGCCGCTCGCGTCGCGTTTAACCGCGGTGACCACAGTGTTCTTCCACAATGTCGCACCGCGTTCAGCCGCACAGCTCATGAACCCAGTCATGGCGCTGTAAGGATCGACGAAACCATCGGTCGAGCAAAAACTTCCGCCAACAATATCGTCCGCGCGCAGCCGCGGGAACATGCTCGCAATTTCATCGCCCTGCAGCAGCCGAACGTTCTTCAATCCCATCTTCACCTGCTGCGCGTAATTCGTCCGCAGATAAGCCATCTGCTTATCGGATGTGGCGCAAAACAAATAGCCTTGCGGACGATAGTCACACGGATATCCCAATAGCTCTTCAAAGTCCGCGTAGAAAGGAATCGAGTAAAGCGACATCTGAATGCTGACCGGGGTAGAAAATTGGGCTCGCACGCCCCCCATGCTCTTGCCTGTAGATCCTTTGCCTTGAGAAGATTCGCGCTCGATGACCAGAACATTGCGACACCCATTCACCGTTAGGTGATAGGCAATGCTGCACCCCACAATCCCGCCGCCAATAATGACCACATCCGCAGTATGCATATCGTGCCGTCTCAGAACGACCCAGCATTCTAGCGCACGCACCGACTGGTTATCCTACGTTCCTCAGGACAGACAAGTCTGAGGCCCTTTGCCTCACCAGATGTACATGTACTGCCGAGAAAAGCATTGAGGCTCCCTGCCCACCTCGGTAACTTGCCGCGGTTACTCCGCCTGCCTACTCTGGATTAGCATGCCCTTACGCTGCCTCTTGTTCTCCTCCAACGAGGAAATGGTCATACCCATCTGGCCCGTGCTCGCCGAGCTCGGCATCGAGGGAGAGTACTGCGGTAGCGCCGTGGACGCCGTAGAAAAGGTCACAACCCAGCTGTTTCAGATCGTAATCACCGATTGGGAGGACCAGCCCGAGGCGACGTTCCTGCTCAAGACGGCGAGAGATCAAAAAGCCGCACAGCGTCCCCTCACCTTGGCGATCGTCAAAGACGAGGCCAAGCTGCCCGAGGCCCTTCGGGCGGGAGCCAATTCCGTTCTGCTGAATCCGATTCGCCCCGAGCAAGTCCGCGACACCATGAGCACGGCCTGTGAACTGATTCGCGTCAAGCAAGCATCGCCAGCCCAGCCACCCCCGGTCTCAGCTCAGAAATCACCAGTGCCGGACGCGCCTGCGAGGTCCGCCGTTTCGAGCACAGCGGCAGCAGCAGCGCCGGCGCCACTGACCCAGGCCCCTGAAAAAGCCTTTCGCGCCGGAGAATTTCTGCAATCTTCAAGTTCAGCGCCGGGCGCACAATTCGACACGGAATCTGACGTGCAGAAATCCCTGGACCAAGCCGCAGGCGCCGAAGTAGACGCACTCACGGAACTCGAGCCCATGGCCGCTGCCGTAGCCGAGGCTCCAGCCGCGGAACTGCCTGAAACCAGCGAACCACTCACGGGTTGGGCATCCTTGCAGGCTCGCCTGACCAAATCAGTGCCTCAGACACTATTGGAAGCCTCCACAAAGAACGAGCTGCTCTCATACGGCGAAACTCCATCTTATGTGGCGCAGGCAACTCCGCAGGCACAAAGCGTTGAGCCCCCGGCAAAGCAATCGTCACCAGAAACACAATCTGAAGCTGCCCTCTTCTCCTACATGGCGGGAGAATCCAAAGAAGAAGTAGAGCCAGCCAAACCGGCAAGGCCGAAGGCTAACAAACTCTTTCTGGTGGGAGCATTGGCCGTCGCCTGTGCCGTTCTGGCAGTAGTGCCCAGAACGCGCCAGAGTTTGCAGCTCGCCTATCGGAGTTCCGTGCGCGCCGGGCGGAACTGGCTCAATCCGCCGCCTGTCCAAGTGCCGCCTACGGTTACGCAGCACGAGACCTTTGGCCAGGACGGTGACGAGTACAAACTCCCGGTCGCAGCAAACATTCCGGACGCTACAACCGATCCCTCTCAGATTCGCGTGCTCCCCGTAATCGATCCCACAGCAAAACCACCAAAAGGAACGGACGCGGGCGGCGCGCAAGGAACCGCAGCCGATAACGTTCCGCCGGATCAAAACCAAAGCGCATCCGGCGGAAACGCGCAGCCACCATCGGCGGCGAACCCCGTTCAGGACCAGACCGCGACCGCTGGGAACGCGACGGGAGTTGTGGCCGCAACGCCATCTGCTGCGCCTTCTTCCGCGGTTCCGGCACAACCAAATCTCTCTTCTCCACCAGTTGCTCTTCCCCAACCAAGACCCACTGCGCAACCACAAGTTTCTGCGCCTCTTCACGCGGTTTCTGCGGGAAGTAATTCGGCCATCCCTTCGAGTCTGCGGACGCAAACTGCTTCGATAACTCCCGACGCGAGTGGCGCCAAGCCGGTGGAGGCCGCCATGTCATCGATTGAGCCCGTCAATCTGCCGGAATCGGCAGCTTGGGATCTGCTCGCGCAGAAGGCGGAGCCTGTATATCCAGATGCGGCAAAGGCGGGTGGCCAGCACGGCAGCGTGGTTCTGCAAGTACTGATCGGCCGTGACGGGACGGTGCAGGACGCAAAGTTCATGCAGGGATCGCTCGTGTTCGCCCGCTCTGCCATCGACGCCGTCAGGCAATGGCACTTCAAGCCTTATTCCTTAAATGGTCGAGCCGTGTCGGTTCAGAGCCAGATCACGCTAAAATTCGAACCTCCGGCTTAGACGGAGGATAACCAATCTGGTGCTGAATCGTCTTAAATCTGACCCCGCGTGAGCCCTGCGAGCGTCGAGGCGGGTAACAAAAGCAGCCGGCAGAACAAAAGCAGCATCTACCAGATATAATGATGTTAAGTTGGGCGGTAATTAACCTCTTTTCCGGAAACGAAAAATTTGATGTCCATGAAAACTAAAGCTGCGATCCTGGTTTCATCTTTTGCTCTGTTGCTGTTTGTAGTGGCGGGTTCGCTGGGTGGCGTTCACGCCTCTTCCAACGACGGCTCCTACCGCCAGATGCAGGTCTATAGCGAGGTCCTGTCGCGCGTACAGAGCGAGTACGTCGAAGATCCAAACATTCCCAAGGTCACCGACGGAGCATTGCATGGCTTGGTCGAGTCACTCGACGCCAACTCCAGCTATCTGACGCCCGACGCCTATAAGTCCTTGAAGGCTCACAAGTCGGACGCCAAAGGCGAGATCGGCGCAACCGTCTCAAAGCGTTTTGGATACGCAGACGTGGTTTCCGTGCTGCCCGGATCGCCGGCCGATAAAGCGGGGATCGAGGACACGGACATCTTCGAATCGATCGAGGGTCAAAGCACGCGCGACATGTCGCTCCCCGAGATTCGTGATGCTCTCGCTGGACCGCCAGGATCGACGGTAAATGTTTCAGTAGTTCGGGCGCGCAAAGCCGAGCCCCAGAAGATGGTAATCACCCGCGATGTGGTCACCATCCCGCCGGTCTCCGACAAGATGCTGGAAGATGGTATCGGCTACATAAAAGTAGACGCCCTGACAAAGGGCAAGGCTCAGGAAATTGCCACGAAGATCAAAGCCCTCGAAAAATCAGGCGCCAAAAAGCTGGTTCTGGATCTGCGCAATACTTCTGACGGAGAAGAAAGCGAAGGCATCGCCACCGCTAATCTTTTCCTGAACCACGGCACAATCACCTATCTGCAAGGCCAGAAGTTTCCCAAGGAAGCCTTCAACGCCGATCCCTCCAAAGCCATTACTTCGCTTCCGGTCGCCGTCCTCGTGAACAAGGGAACGGCCGGAGCGGCCGAGATCGTCGCCGCCGCAATTCTGGAGAATGCTCGCGGCGACCTGGTGGGCGACAAAACGTTCGGCGATGGCTCGGTGCAGAAAACCATCGATCTTCCCGACGGCGGAGCTCTGATTCTCTCGGTGGCGAAATACTATTCGCCTAGCGGAAAAGCCATCCAGGAAAACGCGGTAACCCCGAACGTTCTGGTGGCCGACGACACCGACAATGCAATCTCCGACGATGAAGACCAGGAACCAACTACCCCGGAACCGGAGGCCAAGCCCAAGAGCACGCAGGATGATCAGTTGCATAAGGCCGTCGAAGTGCTGAAGAGCCGCACGAGCTAGTCTTCGCAATCAGTCATTTTGATCGCGCACCGTCAGGTGCGCGATTTCTTTTCGCTACTGTCGATGCCATGCTCTCCCTGCTATTCTGAACCCATCTATCCATGAAGTCGCTCTATGAAGATCTTCCCCCGGTAGAGATCGCCGGACGGAAGCTCGTGGGCCGCGTCCTCTTTGGCCTGCTGGTGGTGGTTTCCGCCCTGGTGGGAGCGACCGCCGGCCTGCTGCTGGTTTACACTACCGACTTGCCGCAGGTCGAAGCGCTCGAGGCCTATCGCCCCAGTTCGATCACCGAGTTGTACGACGATCACAGCCGTGTGATCGGCTCCTTTGCCCTGCAACGCCGCGTAGTCGCAAGCTACGACGATTTCGCTCCGGTCTTGCGCGATGCTCTGGTCTCCATCGAAGACAAAGATTTCTATCGGCATTCGGGAGTCAATTTCTGGCGCATCGTCGGAGCCGCTTATCGCGACGTCGAGTCCGGCGGCAAAGTGCAAGGCGCATCAACCCTCACAATGCAACTCGCCCGCAACCTTTTTCTTTCCCCTGATCGTTCCTTCCATCGCAAAGTCCAGGAGACCTTGCTCGCCATTCAGATCGAGCGCCGGTTCACCAAGCCGCAAATTTTCACCTTATATGCCAACCAGATTTTTCTCGGTCACGGAGTATACGGCTTCGAAGCGGCTTCGGAGTTCTACTTCAGCAAACCCGCCAAAAATCTCACCCTTACTGAAGCCGCTCTCCTCGCCGGTTTGCCCAAAGGTCCGGGAGTCTATTCGCCCATCAATCACCCCGATCGCGCCGTGAGACGCCGCAATCTCGTCATTAACGCCATGCTCGAGGACGGAAAGATTACCGCGATTCAAGCCGCCGACGCCCGTTCCGCGCCAGTGGTCTTGCGTCTGCAGCACGATCCCAATTCGCTGGCTCCTTACTTCGTCGAGGAGATCCGGCGCTATCTGGAAAACAAATACGGCGCCGACCAGGTCCACGAAGGCGGATTGAAGGTCTACACTTCCCTCGACGTCGACATGCAAAAATCGGCCACCCAGGCCTTGCTCGATGGTCTGGCGGCCTACGAACGCCGCCACGGATGGAAAGGCCATCTCGAAAACGTCGTAGCGGAAGGAAACGCTATCGACAAGTACGAGCATCCCGACTGGGATGACGAACCGGAAGTGAATGGATACATTCACGCCCTGGTGACTTCCTCGCAAATCGGTCTCGCGACTGTAAAGTTCGGCCGCTACTCCGCTGCCATCGGCCAGGCCGACGTCGCATGGACTCAGGACAAGATCCAGAATCTACTACGAACCGGCGACATTTGTTACGTAAGAATCCTTTCGCTGAGCCCCAACGGCGCGGCCCGCGTGAGCCTTGAGCAGGATTCCGGCGCCCAGGGAGCCCTCGTCGCGATCGATAACACCACCGGCGGAATCAAGGCGATGGTCGGAGGTCGCGACTTCAGCGAATCCAAGTTCGACCGCGCCACGCAGGCCCTGCGACAAGTGGGGTCGTCCTTCAAACCCTACGTCTACACCACCGTGATCGACAAAGGTGGAAGTCCCGACGATACGATTCTTGACGAGCCTGTCACCTTCGAGACCGGCTCCGGCCCTTACTCGCCGCATAATTACGACGAAAAGTTCGAAGGCACCATCACCCTGCGGCGTGCTCTCGCCCAGTCGAGAAATATTCCCGCGCTGAAGCTGGCCAGCAAGGTCGGCATCAAGAGCGTCATCGACTACGCCGAGCGCTTCGGCATCACCGCCAAGTTGCCGCCCTATCTGCCGGTCGCGCTGGGCTCGGCCGAAATCACGCTGATGGAGCAAACCTCGGCCTACAGCGTCTTTCCCAATGACGGCGTGCGCGTCACTCCGCGCTACATCACCAAGGTCACCGACTACGAGGGCCGCGTGCTCGAAGAGGACTATCCCGAAGTGAAGGACGTGATCAGCGCCCGCACCGCGCGCATCATGACCACGATGCTGCGCGAGGTCGTCCTGCACGGCACCGGAATCGCCGCCGCCAGAATGCCTTTCCCGGTCGCCGGAAAAACCGGCACGACCAACGATTTCACCGACGCCTGGTTCGTCGGCTTCTCGCCTACCATGACCTGCGGCGTCTGGGTCGGATTCGACGAAAAGAAAACGCTCGGCGCCAAAGAAACCGGAGCCCATGCCGCGCTTCCCATCTGGATGAACTTCATGACCGCAGCCCAGGCGGGAAAAGATGCTGGCCAGTTCCAGCCTCCACCCGAGATGCTAGCCGCGGCGCAGAAGGTCGATACGCCAGACGCGGCCCCAGCGGCGGACGAAACTCACTAACGGTTATCCCGCTCCGACTCTCGCCTGGGCTTTCCCTGTGGCCTCCGCAAAGCCCCGCATGACTTGCTGCACCCACTCCGGAGCATCGTCCATCCCTGCACGCTCCATCCTCTTCCGGCGGTCCACGCGAACCTTGTCGCGGCAAGATTTATCCCGCCGAGTTTCATCCCGATTAACATCGCCAAGCTGACCCTCGCCCGGCCCTTCGCCGCCGGCAGCCACGGCGGCAGCCGCACCTTGCTTCGCGCCTTCTTCCCGCGCGTCCGCAAACTCCCGCGCAAACCACTGCGGACCGTTGATGCAAGTCTGATCTACGGTAGTGCGGTCGATCACCACATCGGTCGGCTTCTCCGCCTCGAACCTCGTATTCTTCAAGTTGGCGCTCGCGGTCTGAAGCCCATAGAGCATCAGTCCCGCCATCTTCATATCCATCTGTCCGCTCCCGAGCAGTTGCAGCACCTGCATCAGCGCCACCTGCACGGCATTCGCATCCTCCAGCAGACCGATCGAAAACACCGGCCGCGGCTTCAGCTCCCTCGACGTCGCAAACCTCCTCTTGCCATCCAGCATGCGATCGTGAGAATAACAATGCCTCCTGCGCCGCAGCGCCGGAGACCCACACTGCGTCCCGTTCACCTTCACATGCTGACATCGTGGAACATCTTCCAGACCCATATTGCTCTCCCTCCCTTGGCTCGGCTTCTGTGTAGCGGAATTTGCGGACCCTCCCCCTACTCCCGCTGATCTTTGGGATCACGGAGTTAGCAGGAAATCCCTGGCAAAATCCGGATGACAAAGAACTTAGGTATCAAAATCTTTGAAATCAAAGACTTGGCTCGCAGGCCGCTTTTTGTTTCAGGACTGTGGGATTCGGTTATTGTTTGGGGTTGGGGCTGTGGAAGGCAAGGGCAGATGTCACAGGGCTGGAATGTGCTCGTGGATGAAAATGGATAAGGGTAGGGATGCTTCGACTCCGCAGAGATAATCGCTTCGCGATTATTTCTGCTCCGCTCAGCATGACACAGGGCGTAGGACCGCTCTCTTAGAAATTTGGCCCGATCATTTGATCGTTTGCGTCTACGTGGAACGCTAGTTCACGGAGTAGGCACACTTCATCCTGCCAACAGATTGGGGAACCGCTCATGGTAAATGCCGATGCGCCGAAGGGGTGATTTTCGGCAGCTTGCTCTAGGTAGCCTGTTGGTACTCCTCTGTTTTTGTACTCCCGAACGATTCCTAGAACACGGTCCTTATAGTCGGATTCGTAGATGCCGTTGGCTTCACGCCAGTAAGCATCAAAGGTCGCGTTTCGCTTTCGATCCTCGTCCGTGTTTGGATTTGCGACGGGTTGCGGGGGAACTGGCCTTCTGCTCCAGAACAGGAACAAATCGTTGGCTATCCTAATCGTTCGTCGTCTGAGGGAGTTGTCGGGCTCCTTTTGTGTAAACGTGGATAATTCTGCTCTCAAATCTTTGTCTTCTTCAGTAACTGTCGCGATCGGAAGCGAGCCGGGATTTGGTAGCGACGGCACGAAAGGCTGTGGCTCTCTCAAAAGTTCATAAAGCGTTCCACCATAAAACAGGCAAGTAGCTAACAACACTATCCTGTGCCACTTCTTAGTCGCCGCCCATCTCTTGAGCCAAGGGAAAGTCTCCTGGGCGTAATCGATACTCGCGGCCATATCGATTGCGCCTCTGAGCAAAACGAATAGTAAAACCACTGCGCCAAACCAAGCCAGAAGAAGCTGTCGCATGGGCACGCTCCGCAGAATCAACGCATTGGCGCACAGGGCAAGCACCGGTAGTCATGCCCTGTGCGGTTTAGTGGCTGTTCATTTCTTTGGCTTCCGTGGGGCTTGCGCCAGATCAGATGCGATAGGGCCACGGTCGCGCTTCGGGGTTTTGGGATTGCGCAGGTCTTTCCCGGCCTGCGATGCCTCCCGTCTCGACGTTGTCATGTTTCTCCTTTCTATCGCTATTAATTCACGATCTGATATGAATAAAAAGCGAAAACTGCATCGCTCATTGTGCATTTCCTGTGGACGACAGGGGAAAACCGTGGATTGCTGTGCACAACTTCCGGTGCAGGAGATGAAACGAGTTCGTGCACGTCCAGAGGTTCGATTTGTGGGCAGGGATACTTCGACTCCGCCGTGACTCCCGCTTCGCGGTCGTCACTGCTACGTTCAGCATGACAATTTATTCAGTCGTATTGCTACGGTCAGCATTATCGACTTGTCATGCTGAGCGGAGACGGGAGGACCGGAAGGTCCTCGCGGCGGAGTCGAAGCATCCCTGCCGCCATCCCAAATGCGGAAGGCCTTTCACTGCACTGTGTCAATTATCACCGCTGGTTGGACCAACCTTGATCAATCATTCCTTCATGCGCGATCCGCGATACTACTGCGTCTACATCATGGGAAGCCTGACCGGCACTCTCTATATCGGAGTGAGCGGCAATCTTCACAAACGCGTGTTCCAGCACAAATTCCATCATCACGAAGGATTCACCGACCGTTACGACGTAGTCCGGTTGCTCTACTGGGAATCTTACGACGATGTGCATAAGGCTCTGGCTCGCGAGAAGCAACTCAAGGGATGGGCTCGGTCGAAGAAGGTCGCGTTGCTGGAGCGGCGCAATCCGCAATGGAAGGACTTGGCTTCGGAGTGGTACCCGTGGATGGAGACGTGTGAGGGTAGGGATGTTTCGACTCCGCAGAGATAATCGCTTCGCGATTATTTCCGCTCCGCTCAACATGACAACGCATTCAATCGAGCCGCTGCTTTCAGCATGACAAGTTATTCAATCGCACCGCTGCGCTCATGATGACAGAGGGCGATTCAATGGGATCTGGCGTGGGAGGGATCGGGCGAAGTGGCCAGGTTCAGATCGACAGGCAAGTCCTGCACGCCCGCCCTGTCCGGGTAGCAACTGCCGTCGCGGGCGTAATTCGAGCATCGGCCGGCGACGTCTTTGCGCTGCGGGGATTGCGCGTATTGCCAGACCTCCGCAAAACTGACGCCGCTCTGCGCCGGGGTGGCTGTGCGCCAGGGAAAAGCGCAGCCGGGAGCGGGAGGACAGGCATCGTTGGTGACCCAATAGGTAATGTCGCGGCCGGAGGAGTTGGCGCGAATGTCTTCGGCAGTGACGATGTTGTTGTCATCTGTCGACGGGATGCCGGAGCAGTAGATGCCGGCGCGGAATCCGGCGGCGGTGACGGCGTCAACCCAGGCATAGATGTAGGCTTTCTGCTCGGGCAACATGCGTCCGCCTTGCTCCTGGTCGAGGAAGATGATGGTGTGCGCGGGAAAGCCCTCGCGGTGCGCGGCGGAGACGGCAGCTCGCGCGTCGGAGTTGGCGAGCTTGGTTGCGTTGGCAACGGATTTCAGTTCGGCGTAGAGACGTCCGTTGAAGAGGACGAGGAAGCCGAAGCCGGCGGATTCGACGGCGGCGCGGTGGCCGGTCCAGGTGTTTGTTTTTTCGCCCGGAGGATGGTTGAGCCAGTAGCCGGTGTAGGAGAAGGTTTGATGGAGGGCTCTTAGGTTGGCGTCGCCGGGGTAAGTGTTGCGGTCGAAGCCAAGATAATTTGCGGTCTGTGCCGACAGGGTTGCGAAAGAGAAGATCAATGCCGCGACAAGCCACCGAGGGGTCATGCGCTTGATCTTAAATGGATCTGACCGCAGCGGCTAAAACCGCAACTCCACGCGCGGCGAAATCGGCACGAGTGAACTCGTGCCCTACCCGATTTGTCCTCTTTCTGAATTCACTTCTCTTCGGGTCCGTTTCTTGGCGGACTCTGTGATCTCGGCGATGATATTTTCCCGACGGATCGCAGCTATCCGCCGATGTGAACCATGGTTCTTGAGGCGGGCACGAAGTCCGGCTCGCCGATGTGGTGGCGTTCTTCCTTTTTCTCGACGACGCCACGGATGAAATCTTCCAACTCTTCGTCGCTGGAGCCGCGGCGCATCTGGGCGTGGAGGTCGTGATCCCAGACCGAGAACAGGCAGGTGCGGATTTTGCCATCGCTGGTGATGCGGATGCGGCTGCAGTGGCCGCAGAAAGGATGGGAAACGGGGGCGATGATGCCGATCTCGCCGACGCCGTCGTCGAAGCGGTAGCGGCGGGCGGTTTCCGATCGTGCCCGCCGAATTTCGACAAGCGGGCGGTACTCGCGCATGCGGACGAGGATTTCGTCGAGAGTGACGACGGTCTGCGGCGACCAGGTGCGGCCTTCTTCCAGCGGCATGAATTCGATGAAGCGCACGGTGACGCCTTCTTCGCGCGCGAACATGCCGAAGGGAATGATCTGGTCTTCGTTGAAACCGCGCATGAGCACGCAGTTCACTTTCAGCGGCCAGAGCCCCGCGCGGCGCGCGGCGCGAATGCCGGCGAGCACGTTGTCGTATCCGTTGGGAACGCGGGTGATGCGGGCGAAACGGTCGGGATCGACCGCGTCCATTGAGACGGTAACGCGGGTCAAACCGGCATTCTTGAGTGGCTGCGCGAGATCGGCGAGCAGGTGGCCGTTGGTGGTAAGCGCGATGTCGAGCGGATCGCCGCCGTTCGCGCCGTTGGGCGCGCGCAGCTGGGACAGCTCGCGGACGAATTCGACAACGCCGTTGCGCAGCAGCGGTTCGCCGCCGGTCAGACGAAGCTTGGTGATCCCCATGCCGACCAGTACGCGCGCCATGCGCAAATAATCCGCGAAGTGCAGATCGCCATAGAGCGCACCCTCATTGCCGGTGCGGCAGTAGACGCACTTGTAATTGCAGCGGTCGGTGATGGAGATCCGCAGGTCGGTGATGGGGCGGCCGAATTTGTCGATGAGAGCAGCCATTAGCGATTGGCAATTAGCCAGCTGCGCTAAGCGCCAATGGCTAATTGCTGTAATGCGGACACCCCGATTATAGAGTTTGGCGAGACGGAAAAGGTTTCAAGGTTTCAGGGAGCTCAGCTCGTCTTCAATCGCGGCCTCGGCCAGGGGCGCCATGATCTTGAACCCCGCGGCGTTGGGATGCAGGCCGTCGTCGGCGAGATCGCGCCGCAGCAAACCCTTGTCGTCCACCATGGCGCTGAAGTAATCGAGATAGAGGCAGCCATTTGAGGCGGACGCGCAATAGCTTTTCAGCCAGCGGTTCAGTTCCAGAAGTTTCTGCGGCGAGCGCTGCGCAAAGAAATCCTGCGACCGGGGAGTGTAATTGTGCACCGGGAGCACCGACGAGTAAATCACTTCAATATTGTGCGCGCAGGCGAGTTCGGCCATGGAGGCGTAGTTGGCTTCGATGTCTTCGAGCCGCATGGGGCCAGTGTTGCCGGCGATGTCGTTCGTGCCCGCAAGAATGAGGACGATTCTGGGATGAAGATCGATGACGTCCTGGCGGAAGCGGACGAGCATCTGCGGCGTAGTCTGGCCGCCGATGCCGCGGTTGAGGTAAGGCTTGCCGGGAAAGTACTGGTCAAGATGCCAGATATCGGTGATGGAGTCGCCGAAGAAGACAACGCGATTCTCGCCGGCGGCGGGTGGCTTTAGGGCGGCGTTGGCATCGCGGTAGCGGGAGAGCTGGCCGAAATCATCGGTGAAGACGGCGATGCGGGAGGCGCGGTATTGGTCGAGGCCGGGGAAGCCGGTGGAGGGGATGGGCGGTTGGGCGGGCTGCTGGGCAAAGGAAGAACTAGTAAGTAAGAAGACCATTGCAAGCATCCACAGGCTGGGAGATGACTTCATGCAATTACCCCTGAGGTTTGAAATAAGGTCCATCGTAACGAGGTCTTTATTGTGGGCTTGCCAGCGCAAGGGCGATAGCCTTTTCCGCCAGAGGCGCCATAACTTTGTATCCCGCCGCATTTGGGTGCAGCCCATCATCCGATAAGGCGCGCCTCATCATGCCACGGTCATCGACGAGAGCCGAGAAATAATCGAGATATACGAAGCCGTTTTTCGCGCAGTAATCCTTAAGCCAGCGATTCAGCGCGAGAATTCTCTCCGCCGGACGCAGAGCGAAAGATTCCTTCGCATCCTCGGTGTAGTTGTAGAGCGGAAGCAGAGACGAAAAGACCACGCGGATGTTGTGCACCCTCGCCAACTCGGCCATGGATGCGTAGTTCGCTCCAATATCGCCATTGCGCGTGCGTCCGGTGACTCCGGCTACGTCGTTGGTTCCGGCCAGCACGACGAGCACCTTGGGATGCAGATCAATCACATCCTGACGAAAGCGCACCAGCATCTGCGGCGTGGTCTGCCCATCGATGCCGCGATTGATGTACGGCTTTGCCGGAAAATAATCCGCCAGCTTCCAGTAGTCGGTGATCGAGTCGCCGATGAAGACAACTCGATTCTCTCCAGGAGCAGGCGGTTTGAGGGCGGTGTCGGCTTCGCGATAACGATTCAGCTCACCGAAATCGTCGGTGTAGATGGCGAGGCGGGACGCGCGGTACTGGTCGAGACCGGGGTAGCCAGTGGAGGGAATGGGCGGAGTCGACGGAGGCGCTTGGGCCAGTGCGAATACTGAGAACAGAATTATCGCCGGTAGTCGCTTTGTCAAATTAAGGCATGGTTGAGACACGCGTATCCTCGTGATCATTTTTTTCACCGCATGCACTATCGAGCTTCGCTCGACCGGACAGCCCAGGGCGGCTGCCCCTACATGAAGATCCTCACATGCCATCGTAATTCGGTCCGCCGCCACCCTCCGGAGGGACCCAGGTGATGATCTGGTAGGGGTCGGCGATATCGCAGGTTTTGCAGTGGACGCAGTTCGATGGGTTCAGGCTGATTCGTTTGCCATTAGGCTGGGTCGCGTCGTCGACCATTTCGTAGACGTTCGCGGGACAAAAATTCTGGCAGGGGCTGCCGAATTCCTTCACGCAACGCGTATTGCAAATATTGGTGTCGTGAATGACCAGGTGCGCGGGCTGATCCTCTTCGTGCTTGGTGCCGGAGTGGTAGAGGTCGGTGAGCTTGTCGAAAGTTAGCTTGCCGTCGCCTTTGGCGGGGCCGAGCAGGTGGGCTTCCGCGCCGCCATCGGCGGGAAGTTCCGAGAGCTTGCGCATGTGCTCGTGTCCGGCTTTCGCGGGATAGCGGTTGCGCAGGCCGCGGCCGCCGGGTGATCATTTGCAATCCAGTGTGGAACATGCCGGCGTACATGCCTTGCTCAAAGCCCTGATGCATGTTGCGGACTTTCCAGAGCTCGTCTTTGATCCAGCTGGATTCGACTTTTTTTTGGTACTCACTCAGCATCGCGGCGGAAGAATCGTCTTTCTTGAGAGCTTCGAAGGCAGTTTCAGCGGCGAGCATGCCGCTCTTGATGGCGAGATGAATTCCCTTGAGGCGCGCTGAGTTCAGGAAGCCGGCGGAGTCGCCGAGGATCATCCATCCGTTGCCGGCAACGGGCGGAATCGCCCACCAGCCGCCGTAAGGCATCGACTTCGCGCCGTAACGGATCATCTTGCCGCCCTTGAGCAGCTTCGCGACCATGGGATGCTGTTTGAAATCCTGGAGCACATGCTGCGGGTCGAGGCGGGGATCGGGATAGTCGAGTCCGGTGACGAAGCCGAGGGAGACGATGTTGTCTTGGCCGCCGTATATCCAGGCACCACCATATTCTTTCGTAGTGAGGGGCCAGCCCAGGGTGTAGATGACTTCACCCGGTGCGATGCGGCCCGCTGGGACTTCCCAAAGTTCTTTCACGCCGACGCCGTAGGTTTGCGGGTTGGCATTCTTGGCGAGGTCGAACTTCGAGATCAGTTGCTTGGTCAGCGATCCGCGCGGGCCTTCGGCGAGAATGGTGATTTTAGCGTTGAGATCGTAACCCGGCTCGAAGTTGGACTTCGGATGGCTTTCCTTGTCCACACCTTTGTCATCGGTCTGAACGCCGGTAATGCGGTCGCCGTTGAAAAGCAGTTCCGAGCCTGCGAATCCGGTGAAGATCGTAATGCCGGTCTCTTCGACCTTGCCGCCCAGCCACTTCACGAAGCGATTCAGGGAGATGACGTAATTGCCGTGATCGCGCAACGGGGGCGGCGTGATGGGCAGCTTGAACTTGCTCTTTTCGGTGAGAAAGTAAACGGCCTCTTTCGTCACCTCGGCATCGAGCGGGGCTTCTTTTTCGAATCCGGGAAGGAGTTCGCGCATGGATCGCGGATCGAGTAAAGCACCGGAGAGGCAATGCTGGCCGATCTCGCGAGCTTTCTCGAGGACGTAAATATTTTCTTTGCTGAGTTGCGAGTCGGGATGCGCGGAGTTGTGCTGATCGATCAACTGCGACAGGCGCAACGCGCACGCCATGCCGGCAGGACCGCCGCCGACGATGACGACGTCGGCAGGCATCTGCGGGCGTTCGACGCCTTCGATGGGTTTGCGGAAAATCAGCATACGAAACCTTGCCACGGATTTTAACGGATCACCACGGATAAACCATTCATCGATCCGTGAAAATCCGTAGCTGATTCAGCTTCCGGCTTTCGCCTTCTTCACTTCTTCGATCAACGGGGGCACGATGTCGAAGAGATTCCCAACGATTGCGTAGTCGGCGATCTCGAAAATTGGCGCTTCGGAATCTTTGTTGACCGCAATAATCGTGCGCGAACCCTTCATGCCGACGATGTGCTGAATGGCGCCGCTGATGCCGAGAGCGAGATAGAGCTTGGGTGCTACGGTTTGTCCGGACGAGCCGATCTGGCGGTCCATGGGAAGCCAACCGGAATCGCAGATCGGACGAGATGCGGCAAGGTCCCCGCCGAGGGCCTCGGCGAGTTGTTTGGCGATCTCGATATTCTTTTGCTCTTTTATGCCACGGCCAACGGAGACGATGATTTCGGCCTGGGTCAAGTCAACTGCCTGCTTGGCTTCCTTGAAAACTTCCTGTGGCTTGTTGCGAATCACGTCGTCCGCAATTTCGACGTTCACGGTTTCGACCGGAGCGGGGCTGGCACCGGCTTCGGCCTTGTCTCCGCGGAAAGCTCCGTTCTGGAAAGTTGCGAACCACGGAGCGTCGCTGTTGAAGCTGACATCGGCGGCGAATTTGCCCTGGAACATTTGCCGGGTGAAGACCAGCTTGCCGTTTTCATGCTTGAAGCCGATGCAGTCGCTGATCACGGTGCGCCCCATGGCTGTCGCCAGCTTGGGGACAAAGTCGCGGACCTGATAGGTGTGCGGCATGAGCACGAGCTTCGGCTGTCCGGCGGTCAATAACTGTTTGAGGGCCGCGGCAAAGGCGTCGGGTGTGTACGGCTCGAGCTTCGGTGACTCGACCGCGTAGACCTTGGCCAGATTTTTCGTAGCAACTTCGGCGGCGATCGCAGCAGCACTTGCGCCGACGACGGCAGCTTCCAGGCTCCAGCCGGTGGCGGCTGCAATGGCTTGGCCGGCGGTGATGGTCTCCCAGGAGACGCGGTTGAGTTTGCCTTCGCGTTGTTCGACGACTACTAAGATGGTGTCCGCCATTTGATCCCTCAAGAGCTATATTTTTTGGTGCCGTCCCTGTAGGACGATGCCTAAGATCCGTTGAGCCTGCTGTTGCCAGCCTTGCGACCAGATCTCTCAGCGCCTCAGGTCTTGATCGCCGCAAAGCGAAGACGCATATAGTCTGCGGTCCAGCGCCCCTGAGAATCGCACAGAACAGGTTTAAGCAGGGCCGTGACTTCGTCGAGAAAATCGTCGCGCTCATTCTGCGCAAGCGCGGCACAGAATGGGTTGGCGAATGTCTCTAACCACCCGCGCATTCCGGTTGGCAGCGGCGTGGGACGAGGTATCAATTGCACACTCTGCGGCACAAACCCGGCCCGCCGAAGACGCGTTTCGTATTCGTCGACAGTCGGAAAATACCACGGAATCCACGAAGGGGCATCCGGAATGCCCCGGCGCTCAAGTGTGGTTATCAGCGCAACGGCAATCGCGCTGACACAGCCGTGGCCACCTAATTCCCCAACGAACCTTCCTCCGGACACCAAGGCGCGGAATGCGCCGACGACCGGCGCGTCCGGATCGTCCTTCACCCAGTGCAGCGCGGCATTGGAAAAGACTGCGTCGAATTCGTTGGCAAACGTTAGCGATCTGGCGTCCATGATTCTCGCATCGATCCCGCGCAGGCGTGCGGCCGCAATCATGTCTGGAGAATTGTCGATGCCGATCACCTTGGCACCGAGCGTGAAAAGTTTTTCAGTGAGGATTCCATCTCCGCAACCCAGATCGAGAATGCGCTCACCGGGCTGCGGCTGGAGCAAGTCCAACACAGGCTGCCCGAGTGCCGGCACGAAGTGAGCGTTGGCGGCATAGCTGGCCGCACTCCAACTCTGCGAGGACGATGATTGGGACGAAAGGGTCACGTCACGAAATCCTTAGACGAAAAGAAACCGATCTTCTCTCAACCGACACGATCATTTACAGCACGCGCAGTTCGTTGCGCAGTTTGTCGACCAGTTTCTTTGCGATCTCCGAGGGCGAGCCTTCGATTTTTTCGGTCTTCTTGGTTTTCTGCGGCACGTACAGCCGTTCGATTTTCTGCAGATTCTCGCCAATGGCGGATTGCACCTCCGCCAGCGAGACTTTGCGCAAGGGCTTATTTTTGGCCTGTTTGATGCCGATCAGCGTGGCATAGCGCAGCTTGTTGATGCCGGACTGGATGGTGAGCACGGCGGGCAGCGGCATGTCGACGAACTGAAAAAATCCTGCTTCGAGTTCGCGCTTCACTTTGATTCCCGTGTCGGTCTTTTCAATCTGCATGATGATGGTGGCGTGTGGCCAACCCAGCAGTTCCGCGAGAATGACTCCGGTCTGCGCGTAGCCATAGTCGTCAGATTGCAGGCCGGTGAAGATCAGATCGAATTTTTCGTCTTTGATGGCCGCAGCGAAGGCCTTCGCGGTGTTAAAGGCGTCGAGCCCCACGAAGGCGTTGTCATCAAGATGAATGGCGCGGTCGGCGCCCTTGGCCAAAGCTTCGCGGAGCACCTGCTGGGCGCGAGCCGGGCCGGAGGTGATGACCACCACTTCTCCGGTATGCTTTTCTTTCTGACGCAGGGCTTCCTCGAGAGCGTAGGCGTCGGGCTCGTTTACTTCGTACGAGACGTCTTCGCGGATCCACGCGCCGGTTTCGTTGAGCTTGAGCGGCGCGTCTTTCTGTGGCACCTGCTTCATGCAAACCAGGATTTTCAAACCAGACTCCTTCGTCCCTACGACGTCCGAAGCCGCAAGGAAAACCATCAGTATAAATGAGCGGTCGACAATTGGCACTCTTGACGGAGGGCGGTTAGTCGGTGAAGACGACGGATTGCACGCCGGAAATTTCGAAGCGCTTGCGGCAGCGCATGTTCTTGCAGGCCATCAGGTCGTCTTTGCGCAGCATATAGGAGCGGGCCTTGGCGAAGCGGGCGCGGTCGCGGTCGTCGGCGCGGCCGGCGAGCTGGCGCTTCTTGGTGCGCACCACCCAGGTAACTTCGTATTCCGCTGGCTGGTGGCAATGGGGACAATTTAGGTTTGCCGTTTTCTTCTCGGTACGCTCATCAAAAAAATCGCGTTCTTCCATGAAATCGCCGGTCGCTGATCGCTGGCCTTCGGCCGGTCGTGTTTTGAGACCGGCGTCCGCTCCAACCGCGAAGGTCAATTATTACAGTTTTGCGGCAGACAAAGCTATGGCAACATGAATGATGGGGTGGGGTGAACATGGCGCGCAAGAAAAAGCCAAGACGGTTCCACGCGGTGCAGGCGGTGAAGGAATTGGCGCGGGAACGGGTGGGCGCGCCTCCGGCGGAGAAGGTGGTTCCTCACAAGAAGAAGAATCCGGCGAAACACAAAGCTACGCTGGGAAAGCTGCTGGAAGAGACGGAGTGATCAAACCAGCGGCTTTAGTTGAAAGTTGCGGTGACGGTGGTATTAAAGTTCAGCACGACCGTACAGGTATCACCCACAAAGGAACTGCAGTTGGTCCAGGTTACCTGCGTCGCACCCGCTCCTGGCGTGGCGGTCAGCCCAATCGTGCTATCGAGTGGAAAATCAGCGGTGCAGGTTCCAGGACACTTAATGGCTTGGGTGGAGTCGGTCACGCTACCAGATCCTACTATATTGACGGTCAGAGCCGCTTGGTTGCAGGCTGCTGTGCCCGCACCCCCTCCGGTCAGAGTTGCCGATCCCGTAATCTGGTTTGGGCTGTCGTAATAACTGGCGTAGAGATTACCGGTGCCACATATGCTGACTGCAGTCACCAGGCTGGTATTGGTAATCGTAACCAAGTTCTGGGAATCGACGGACCAAGTCACAATGTTGGTGATGTCTTTCGTCTCAGGCGGATGGTCATAAGTGCCCATGGCCTTGAAGATGATGCTCGCACCGACTGAGTTGAAGGTTGCACCCGGAGGAACCACTCGAATCGAAACCAGGTGCTGATTGTATCCGCAGCTCGACTCGTTCAACAGAAAAGTCGAGGTGGCGATAAGGGCGAGAATGCTGAACCACTTCCGGCTCATCAACGAACTCCTGGGGCAAACGATCCGGCTGAATGCTCGTGAATTGGGATGGGGCCAATTTAGTCAAGAACCGGGCAAAAAGCAATCGCTAACCGTGAGATTGAGCAACCTTGGTCACCCCTTTACGGCGGCGGCGACGACGTCGACAAATTTGCGGATATCGTCTTCCGTGGTGTCGAACGAACACATCCAGCGCACGATGGATTCCTCCTCTATCCACATATAGAAGAAGTAATGTTGCTTGATCTTCTCGATGGAGTGGCGGGGGATTTGGGCGAAGACTCCGTTGGCCTCCACCTTCCACACAATTCTGATCTCTGGAATGCGGCTGAGCCCTTTTTCCAGCAAACGAGCCATGCGGTTGGCGTGTTCGGCGCTGCGCCGCCAGAGGTCGTCGGTGAGCAACGCCTCAAACTGGGCGGCGATGAAGCGCATCTTCGATGCCAGTTGCATGCCTTGCTTGCGCAGATAGAGAAAATCGTGGCCAAGGCCCGGCTGGAAAAATATGACGGCTTCACCGCCCAGGATTCCATTCTTGGTGCCGCCGAAGGACAGTACGTCGACGCCTAGATCGCGGGTAGCCTGGCGAAGAGTTTGGCCGAGGGAAGCCGCGGCATTGGCAATACGGGCTCCGTCCAAGTGCAGGAACATGCCGTGCTCGTGGGCAAAGTGGGCCAGCGCCTGAATTTCTTCCGGACGGTAAACCGTGCCCATCTCCGTGGATTGGGTAATCGAAATGACCCGGGGCTGCGAGTGATGTTCGTCGCCGATGCCGTGATAGGCGTGGCGTACGGAGTCGAGAGTGATTTTGCCGTCCAGTTGTGGCAGAGGAATCAGCTTGCAGCCGGTGTGCTTCTCGGGCGCGCCGCATTCGTCCGTATAGATGTGGGCATAGGCGCTGCAAAGCACGGACTGGAAGGAACGGGTCAGAGCCTGCAGGCTCAAGACGTTGGCTCCAGTGCCGTTGAAGGTGAAAAACACTGCAATGTCTTGTCCAAAATGCTCTTCGAACTTCTGGATCGCCGAGCGGGTATAGGGATCGTCGCCGTAGGCAACAACATGGCCCTGGTTCGCGCGCGTAATGGCGGCCAGAATCTCGGGATGCACGCCGGCATTATTGTCGCTGGCAAAGCTGCGGGTGGGCGGGGGGTTCTGCTCCATGGGCAACAGGGTAGCAGAGTGGCATGAATGAGGTGAGACGGCTCGCCCCGCTCTCGCGCGGTGAAATGTTGTTTGTCGAACTCTGCGGAAAATGCTTGACATGAGAAGTGTATTTCTGTATTTAACCTATAGGTTAAATACAGAGATGACCGCAGATCCCCTCAGCGCAACCTTCGCGGCCCTCGCCGATCCCACGCGACGCGCAATTTTGGCGCGACTGGTTTCTGGGGGCGCCTCGGTGACGGAGCTGGCCGAACCCTTCGACATGAGCCTGCCGGCAGTCTCCAAACACCTGAAAGTACTGCAGCGCGCGGGGCTCATTGCGCGGGGCCGCGAAGCCCAATGGAGGCCGTGCCAGCTGGAGGCAGGTCCGCTCAAGGAGGTCGCCGAGTGGGCGGAGCACTATCGCCGTTTCTGGGAAGAGAGCTTCGATCGTCTGGACGGCTACCTTCACGAATTAAAAACCCGCGAATTGAAGAACAAGGAGAAGGAGCATGGCGCAAAGAAATGCGAGTAGTCAAACCGCAAACGGGTTGGGCATGGAAGTGAAATTTACGCGCGTCTTCGATGCGCCACGCAAGCTTGTCTTCCAGGTGTGGACTGATCCCAAGCACGTGGCACAGTGGTGGGGTCCACATGGGTTTACCAATCCGCGGTGCGAGTGGGATGCGCGTACCGGCGGCGCCATCCACGTTGACATGCGCGGGCCTGGCGGCAGGATTTATCCGATGGCGGGAACATTCCAGGAGATTGTCGAGCCCGAGAGGCTAGTGTTTATTAGTTCGGCATTGGACGAAGCGGGTAATTCTCTCTTCGAAGTGGAGACCACGGTGACATTCGCCGAACAAGGTGGGAAGACGACTCTCACGATGCATGCGCGCGTAGTCAAATCAAGCGGCGGAGCCATGCAGTATATCCGAGGTATGGAGGCGGGCTGGACGCAGAGCCTGGAGCGCCTGGAAGCCTATGTGGCAAAGGCTTCCCAAGGGTAATGGGCTCAAAGTTGTCCACTACCCTGTACGGGTATTAAGCCCGCTATTGGCGTATTCTTGTTTGGATGCGCTAACCTCTCCCGGTTTCTTCACAGGAGCGGCGCGTGGTTATTTTGCGTTGCACCCTAACGGCGGGGCGAGATCGTCGTCTAACCATAACGAACGGTAAATTCATGTCCTTGAAAGTTCGTAATTGTCTGGCACAAAGTTTTCTGTTGCTCGCGCTTGCGGGAGTCGTAGCCACTCTGGCGTGCTCGAAGGGGGAGCCGCAGAGTGCCGAGGCGCAAGGCCCTCCTGCGATGCCGGTAAAAGTCCAAGAGGCTCGCGCGACCGCGGTGGACGATGCCACGGAATACGTTGCCACGCTGAAATCGCGAGACTCGGCCGTCATCATGCCGCAGGTGGAGGGTCAGGTCACGAAGATTTTTGTCCACTCGGGCGATGCGGTACGGCCGGGGGCTCCTTTGATGGAAATCGATCCCCTGAAGCAGCAGGCGACGGTGAAGAGCCAGGAAAGCTCGCGAGCGGCGCAAGAGGCGAACCTGAGTTGGGCCAAGCAGCAATATGACCGCGCGCGAGGGCTCTTCGCGGCGGGCGTGGTGAGCAAGCAGGATCTCGACCAGGCGAAGTCCGCGCTAGACGCTGCCCAGGCGCAGATGGACTCGCTCGATGCGCAGGTGCGCGAACAGGAAGTGCAGCTGCACTACTACAACGTGGTGGCGCCTCGCGGCGGAATTGTTGGAGATATTCCGGTTCGCGTGGGCGACCGGGTCACGAACTCCACGCAACTGACGACGGTGGACCAGCCGGGTAGTTTGGAAATCTACGCCTATGTGCCGATCGAGCATTCGGCGCAACTCAAGATGAACCTGCCGGTACAAGTACTGGACAGCGATGGCAAAGTTCAGACCAATAGCCGCATCAGTTTTATCTCGCCGCAGGTGGACAACACGACGCAGACCGTGCTGGTAAAGGCGCGCATTCCCAATAGCAGTGCCGCGCTGCGACAATCGCAGTTTATACGGGCACGCATTGTCTGGGGCACGCACCAGAGCCCCGAGGTTCCCATCCTTGCCGTATCGCGGCTGGCGGGACAGTACTTCGCGTTTGTCGCCGAGCCGCAGAAGGGCGGCTCTTACGTGGCGCGGCAGAAGCCGCTGAAAATCGGGCAGACGGTGGGAAACAACTACGAAGTTGAGGATGGCCTCAAGCCCGGCGACAAGGTTATCGTATCCGGAACTCAGTTCCTGCTGGATGGAGCACCGGTGATTCCACAAGGCTGAAAATCGCTGTCTGGCCTCCGGCGTCAGGCTTCGGCAGTCTAGCCCTGAGCCGGGAGCCTGGTAGCGGAAGCCGTTTCTTGAAGTTTCCAGAACATGCGCTGTAAACGTTTCGAGTGTTTGGTCGTTTGGGATTTCTATGTTCGTTGAATTCTTTATACGTCGTCCGGTGTTCGCCACGGTTTGTGCTCTGCTGATAATTCTGGGGGGCGCTGCCGTCATTCCCACCTTGCCGATCTCGCAATTTCCCGACCTGGCGCCGCCGCAGGTAAGCGTATCCAGTGCTTACATCGGGGCCAGCGCGCAAACCGTGGAAAGCGCCGTGACCATCCCGCTGGAGCAGCAGATCAATGGCGCGGAGGGAATGAAATACATGACCTCCACCAGCGGCAACGATGGCACGAGCAACATCACTGCGACTTTTGATTTGAACCGCAATCCGGACCTGGCAACAGTCGACATCCAGAACCGAGTCAATACCGCTCAGGGGCGTCTGCCGGCGGCGGTGAAGGCGATCGGCATAACTACGGCGAAGAGCTCTCAGAACTTCGTCTTTGGCGCTGCGGTCACGTCTGATAACAACAAATATTCCACCCTGTTCATGAGCAACTACCTGGACATTTACGTCAGGGATTCGCTCAAGCGTATTCCGGGTGTGGCCGATGTGCTGATTTTCGGAGAGCGCAAGTATTCCATGCGGCTGTGGCTCGATCCAGTACGCATGGCGGGACGCGCACTGACGGCGCCGGATGTGGTGAACGCGCTGTCGGAGCAGAACGTAGAAGTGGCCGCCGGACAAGTGGGCCAGCAACCCGCCAAAGAAGGGCAGCAGTATCAGATCAGTGTGCGGGCTGTCGGGCGGCTGAGCGAAGCCGGCCAATTCGACAACATCATCCTGAAGACCAACGCCGACGGAACGCTGGTGCGACTAAAAGACGTGGGCCGAGCCGAGTTAGGCGCGGAAGATTACAGCAGCGACCTGCAATTTAACGGGCAGGATGCGGTGGGCATCGGGGTTACGCAGCTTTCGACGGCAAATGCGATCGATGTCGACCGGCGCGCCATCGCCGAACTGGATCGGCTTGCAAAAAAATTCCCGCCGGGAATGCACTACAAGCTGGCCTTCGACACGACGGATGCGGTGGGCGAATCGATCCGCGACGTGGTGTTCACGGTAGGCGCGGCGATCCTGCTGGTGATCCTGGTGATCTTTGTCTTTCTCGGCGACTGGAGGACGACGATGATTCACTTCATCGCGACTCCGGTTTCACTGATCGGAACTTTTGTTTTTGTAAAATTGCTCGGCTTCTCCATCAACACGCTGACGTTGTTCGGCATCACACTCGCCACCGGCCTGGTTGTTGACGACGCCATCGTGGTGATTGAAAACATTGAGCGCCATATCGCCGCGGGCGAACACGATTCCCACAAAGCGGCGGCGGCGGCCACAGCCGAGATTACCAGCGCCGTCATCGCCACCTCGCTGGTGCTAATTGCCGTGTTCGTGCCGGTTGCGTTCTTTCCGGGGACAACCGGCATTCTGTTTCGCCAGTTTGCGCTGACCATCGCGTTTTCCATTGCCATCTCCGCCTTCAACGCGCTCACCCTGGCGCCGGTGCTGGCAGCGATTTTTCTGAGCGGCGGTCACCGGCAAAAGTGGTGGTGGCTGCAAAAGTTTGACGATGGCGTCGCCGTCCTCACCCGCGGGTATCGTGGGCTGCTGCATCACCTGCTGAAATACAAGCTGGCGATGGCGGTGTTGTTTTTCGCGGGCCTGGGGGTGACCTACTTCGTATTCACGCGCGTACCTACGGGGTTCGTACCAGACGAAGACCAGGGGTATTTCATTATCGTCATTCAGGCCCCGTCCGGGGCTTCGCTCGAATATACAAAGGCAATCGGGAAACAGGTGTCGGACTTGTTGGGCGACGTCTCGGAGGCGGAAGGAACATTTTCCGTGGCAGGCTTCAGTTTTGCCGGCAGCGCGCCGAATCAAGGACTGATTTTTGTTCCTCTGAAACCCTATTCCCAGCGCAAGGGCGCGGAGCACACGGCCACGGCAATCCTGAACCGCGTTCGTCCGCGGATGTTTGCCGTTTCCGGTGCAATTGTGTTTGCCACGCTTCCGCCCGCCATCAACGGTCTCGGGCAGTTCGGTGGATTCCAATTCGTGGTGCAGGATCAGTCCGCGCACACGCTGGAGGAACTTGCGAACACTACGCACGACATCATCCGCCAGGCAGGGGAACGAAAGGACCTGGTAGGCCTGTACACGCCGTTCACGGCGAACGATCCGCAATATCTGGTGACGATTGACCGCGAGAAAGCCAAGAGCTTGCATGTGCCGCTGTCGCAGATCACCGACACGCTGGGCGTTTATATGGGATCGAGTTACGTGAACGATTTCGATTTCAATAATCGTTCGTATCGAGTCTACGTGCAGGCGGACAAGCAGTTTCGGTCCCAAGCGCAAGACATGAAGGAGTTCTACGTGCGGTCCGATAGCGCGGCCATGATTCCGCTGGACAATTTAATTTCGACTACGCAGACGACCACTCCGCAGGTGATCAGCCACTACAACCTTTTCCGGTCGGCGGAGATCGACGGCTCGGCTTCACCTGGCTACAGCTCTGGTCAGGCGATTGCGGCGATGGACCAACTGGCTGGGAAGATGCCACAAGGTTTCTCTTATAGCTGGACGGGCTTGTCGCTCGAAGAATTGCAGGCGGGCGGCACGTCACTGATTTTGTTTGGACTGGGCACGCTGGTGGTTTATCTCACCCTCTCGGCGCAGTATGAGAGTTTCGTTTTGCCTTTCATCGTTCTGCTGGCGGTGCCGATGGCTCTGCTGGGCGCACTGGGAGCGCAGTGGATTCGTGGCCTGCAGAATGATGTGTTTTGCCAGGTTGGGCTGGTCATGCTGGTTGGACTCTCCAGCAAGAATGCGATTCTGATTGTGGAGTTTTCCGAGCAATTGCGGCAGCGCGGAATCCCACTGCTGGAAGCAGCGGTGGAGGCGGCGACCATTCGTCTGCGGCCGATTCTGATGACTTCGCTGGCATTCATTCTCGGCGTCGTGCCGCTGGTGCTGGCCACCGGCGCCGGGGAAAATGGCCGCCATTCGGTTGGAACCACGGTGTTCGGTGGCATGATCATGTCGACCGTGCTGAATCTTTTCTTTATCCCCGTGCTGTATATGATTATTGAGGGCTGGCGGGAACACGGGAAGAAGACGGAGCCGCAGTAGAAGACATGTGACAGCGGCTGAAGCCGCTGTCAGGTTGTGAGTTCTCTATCGGCGGGAATTGAAGTCGCACCGTCCCCGGTCTTAGTCAATTCGAATTTCTTCCTCTTGCGAGCTGCCTTGCGCCGCATCTTGGCCATCCAGTCCCGCGAATACATCGTGCCGCGGCATTTGGGCGAGCCGCAGTGGCAGGGCGCGGGGTCTTCATCGTCATAGAGGTTGTAGTCCCAAACCAGTTCTTCGCCGGCCGCAATCTCTCGCAGGGCGAGGATCCACACGCGGTTCTTGATTTCATCCACCTCGCAGTTGGGATCGCAGGAATGATTCAGATAAGCGCCCAGGCCTTCGCCATCGATGACAGTCTTGCCATCCTCCAGTCCGTAGAGGTAGGTGCGGGAAGCGCCGTCGTAGAGCCGGTTGGCCTCCTCGGGAGTGAGGCGTGGACCTGAATACTCGACGACGCGGGCACCTTTGCGAATGGGCGTGGTGGTAAAGACTCCGACTGCATGAATGCGTGAGGGGCGAACTACTAATGCCATACAACTAATTTCGCACGGAGGGCCGGTCTTGAAGGAAGGCGAAAAGAATCGATATTTTGCAAGGATCTATGTTTCGTAGGATCTATATTTCCTAGAATCTAGGGATCGTAAACCGAGCTGCCGTAACCTTGCTTGCGGGCGGATTCCTGCATTTCGTCGAGATGCTTTTTCATATCTTCCAGTTGAGCCTGCATCCGTTCAACCTGCTGTTGCTTCTCTTTCTGGTGCTCATTCCACGCTACACAGTTGGCCACGCAGTTGGCGGGAGCAAAACGGATGGACTCGTTGAGATCATCGACCTGGCTCTGCATGGTGGCAATTTGATTTTTCTGCGACAGAATCTGAGACTTCCACTGTTCTGCGGGCTGTTTGGGGCCTTCTGAAGAAGCGGACGGCTGCGCCGTCCCCTCAGCGCTCACCACCGACCCGGCAGCCATGACTGAGTGCCCGGGCAGTTCTTCGTTGGTGATGACCTTGGTGGGCTTGGCATCCTTGCCAGCTGTTTTCGACTGCTCTTTTTGCTGACGTTGCTGGCGTGCCAAGTCGCCCAGGGAGGGCGAATCCTGCGCGTAGGCGGTAGCGACGATGAGTGATAGCGCCGCCAGGAAAAACACGGAGCTTCTGTATCCAGTACGCATGACAGAGCCTTTCGCGGAAGCCGCCGAACGGCGGAGCGCTCAGGCTTCATGCTATCTGCAGAACCATGCTGGATCAGCGTTACGAAGGGGCCATGTACGAGCGGAGACGAGCTAAGTCTCGCTCAAACCAGGTACTCCGCCGCGAATGGCGCTGCGCACGCGCTCTCTAGAGCGACGGTTGATGGCTCATTCCGGCGAGGCGGTTGCCAGTGATTGCAGGTACGAGCTGGATCTGCACCAGACGCGGAGGGGAGATTTTCTCTTTCCTGGCCAAGAGATTCATCGAGGGGATGCCGGTGCGGGCGTAGGACTTTTCACAGTCCGCGGTGGAGGGCCCGCGCATATTTCCTTCCAGAAATGCGAGACCGGGGCAACGACTGCAGGTTCCACCATGCGCGCACTGCGAGCAACTCGACAGATCTTTCAGCCGAATGGAGCGGACTTCCTTCAACTGCTCAGAGTTGCGCCAGATGTCGATGAAGCGCTGCTCGCGCACATTGCC
Source organism: uncultured Acidobacteriaceae bacterium (assembly GCA_963750245.1). Lineage (GTDB taxonomy): Bacteria > Acidobacteriota > Terriglobia > Terriglobales > Acidobacteriaceae > Sulfotelmatobacter. The sequence goes on along the minus strand of CAVVQB010000007.1, from coordinate 841,669 downwards.
GCAGGACAGAGGAAATTGCACGCAAGGATAAAACTCGCCGTAGGGAGAAACGTAGCAGGCAGTGTGCCCGGCGCTGCAAGGCAAGGACTCCAATCTGCTTGCTTCGAGCGCCGGCGGCGGGGCGCAGAACTCATCGGCGTTGCCGACAATCGTCTCATCGCGGAACAGACGGCGCAGGGCCGACTCGCCTGCGTTCAAATTGAGAACCTCGCGATTACCGTCCATCATCGGCGTAACCGTGGGGTCGAGAGTGCAATCGGCGCCAAGTTCATCCGACAACGCGCGGACACCATGATAGTCGTCGAGATTTTCCGTCATCAACACATTGGCCATGACCACCTTCAGGCCCTGGGATTTAAGGAAGCGGATCGCGTTGATCGACCGCCGAAGAGAGCCGGGAATCTTGGTGATGGCGTCGTGCACTTCGGGCCGGTGTGAATAAATGCTGACCTGAATCGATTCCACTCCGAGATCACGCAGGCGTGCCGCTTGCGCTTCGCGAATCAACACCGCATTGGTTTTCAGCTTGATGCAGAAGGTAAGGGCGCGCGCGCACTCGAGAATCTCGAAGAAATCTTTGCGCAGGAAAATTTCACCGCCGCTGAGGGTGAGGATGAAAACGCCGGCTTCAGCCATCTCTTGCAGGAGGTGTTTGATTTCCGCCGTGGTCATCTCACCGTGATCATGATGATCGAGATAGCAGTGAACGCACTGCTCATTGCAGCGATAGGTGAGGTCCAATTGAGCGCTGAAGGGGACGCCCAGGCGCAGCGCGCGTTCGCTCATTTCATGCATCAAAGCGCTCATGGTCGCGGGCGCACCTGAGGGGCCGTGTCGGGCTTGGCAATCGGTTGTTCTGAGATGAGCAGGATGCCATGGCTGGCGAGGTTTTCGGCCAACTCTTCGGCGTCACGCATCGCTACCTCAGGCTTCACATCGAATTCGGAACAGATTTTGTGCTCGACAATTTCGTCCAGCGGCGTGGCGCCGTCGGCAGCTCGCCAGAGAATCGTGGCTGTCGGGTTCAAGGTAAACAGCGTGGAATCATGGCCGGACATCACTAACATTTCCTCGCCCAGCATGCGGGCTGCGATTCGCGGGCTGCGGGCTACGTACAATTTCTTATTCATCCGATCATCTCCCAGACCCGCGCATCGGGCACAAACGTGAGGCGGCAAACGGGAACGCGGTGGACGAAATCGCAAGCCGACTGAAATACCCGTTGGACCGACTGCGGATCATTGGCAAAGAAGAGTGTGTTGGCCAGTAATTCTCGCCCGGCATCGGCCGCGGTCACCGGATCGATGCGATTCTCCGGGCCTTGCGCGAGCAGGTAGAGAGCAGCGACCGGCGCCGAGACATTCTCGCCCAGCTTCGCCATTTCCCCGGTGAATGGAGTGCCGTAGGCAACATAGCCATCGCCGTGCCTGCGAACGTAGGAGATCTCGTCGGTGAGGAGAGTGGCGTCGGGAGGCGCGAGGCGGGAGATGGTGGTTTTGCCAGCACCTGAGACTCCGGCAAACAGAAAAGCCTTCCCGTTGCGGATAGCGCTGGCGGAGTGCAAAAGAAATCCACCTTGTTTGGCGAGGACAAGGGTATGAACGATGCGCAGAATAGCGTCGATGGAGTAAGGATTTGCCGCCTGCCGAATGCTGCCGCGGCGCGCCGCAGGGTCCCACTCGGCGTGGAAATCGCCGCGCTCCAGCAACCACCGGCCGGAATGATATGTGACGCGAAGATCCGCTTCCCGATCGCTGCCTTCCGGCCGGGCCAGCTCAATATCGAACTCGAACTTCGCGCTGGCTTCATGGCTCACGAACCCGGCATAACGATTCTGGAGCAGTTCGATGAAATCCGCGTCGATCGTGTTCATCCTGACGGGGACGCCGCCGACAGCGATCACCACGCTATGGTTCTCGACTTGTGCGGCTAATCCAGGCATACCGGCACCGGTTCGTCTGAAGTGTGGCGCATACGATGGAGATAAACGACGGCGCATGCCGCAGGAAAGGAATGCCGAACAACTTTCGCGACCAGACTATCGACTAGGCTAACGTTAGCGGGAACTGCAAGCAGTTTCCCTGCCCGAATCAGATACGAAACCCGGCCGAGTAACTCATCGCGAGACACGGGAGGGTCCGGTGCGGGCAATGCGTCGCCCTGAGTAATCCAGCGCGGATTTTCAGGGCCGCCATCCATATCGACAACACGGTGAGCACAAAGTCTGCCTTGGCGTTGAACGAGAACGATATCTCCGAGGCGCACTTGAGCTGGACTAACGCTCTCAACCACCAGCGTGTCGCCGGGCAAAATGCTGGGAAGCATGCTCCAGCCAGTGGCGGCAAAGCGAAGAGTTCCGAAGGAGCGCAGAACCTCGCCTGCAAGTTCGCACTTCAGGGCGGTGGCAGTGTCAATCGCAGCTTGTCTTGCCTGCCTCATGACACCTTTGCATTGAGTCCCTGGCAATTGGAGTCGACGGGATTGACCTTGCCGCAGTTAAGAGCAGAGGTGACAAAAACCTGGTCGAAGCGGAAGCTGGGCTTCTCATAAGGCTTCTTGACGGCTGCCGCAGAGTTCGGCTCTCCACCGGATGAACTATTCATGGCCATAATAATGGTTCCTCACTTACTCCAAAGCCGGCTGCGACGCCTGTACTGCGCACCCGCCCGTAGTGCCCGAAGTATGGCACGACTGGTCTTTGAGAGTGGAAAAGTATACCTGAGAAGTTCCCGGCAGGGTTCCGGAGACGACCGTATTGTCGATGATAATTCCGCTCGTGCCTCCGTGAGCAAATAGCGCGGCAGTGGCGATTGAACCTCGGTTCGTCCAGGTTATTGCGCCGTCTGTGGTGGTGGCGCCCGGCGCTGTGTTCCACGCAGGCGTACTTCCGCCCGACGTACCATTGGCATTGCACCGCTCGATGTTGTTGTTGCTATCCAGGATCACGACACCCACCGCGTACGAATGGTTCTTTACCCAAGCATTGGGAGTGACGGCGGTTGATGAGCCCTGATCCAACCACTTAACCGTGCCGTCAGTGACCGTGCCGCCTGGCGTTATAGGCCAGAAGGGCACTGTGCCAGCCGAGGTCCCAGCCGTTTCCACGACCTCAATGTGATAGTTGCTGTCCACGATTTCCTGTCCCGCAGCGTAAGTGGTCATGGGCTGCCAAGGCAGGTCCTTGAAATTAAAGATGCAGGCCCCGCCGGAGCACCCAGAGGAAACTCCGTTCCCTTGTACGCTGGCAAAAATCCACTCGGTGCCTCCAGAGACATTGCTGTTTGGGACGTCGGTTACGGGAGAGCACGATGGACTGTCGGCGGTCAGAGTAAGAACTGGCCCGGCGATTACGGTGCCCATCACTCCAGCCTTGATAGCCACCTGATATAAGGTCGGAGGCCCTCCGGTATTCCCGCAAACATAAAGGTTGCCGGTGGCATCTGAGTTCTTGTAGGCGCTATCAAAGTCGCCATCGTACAGGGGATTGGGCGTCTCAAAGAAAGGGATGCTTGTGCCGACCTCCGCCTCGGACCCGGTATCCCCAGTAATGAAGGCGGCGGGGAGTTGGTAGACTGCGGCGCAAGGAGTTCCTCCGACGTCGATCGGGCAATCGCCCCCGCCGTCGCTCGAGGCAAATACGTAGACTTCTCCAGCCGTGGAGTCGACCATTGGACCGTCCACGATGCCGGTGCCGAAATCTAACTGGCCTGATGCGGTTACCGCACCCGAGGGATCGACCCGATAGAGGAATCCGCCTTGGTCCCCTAAAAAGACACTACCCGAGGCAAAATCGTAGATAGGACTGCTGAGGATGTTGGGTTCAGTCGGGTTAACGAGAACTGGCCACCCGCCCGTTGTCACTTCGGCAGGCGTGCCGTTGAACAGGGGACTGAACTTGTGAAGCCAGCCGTGGGCGTCTCCCACGTAGGCCGCGTCCCCTTGGTAATCGACGAATACGGAGGAGGTGGTGTCATCGGCGGGCGTGCCCAAGTTATCTGTGAGCGCGATCGAGGTCATGCAGGGCGGGATAGTACACGCGTTGTATGCTCCTGGAGATACAGCTGAAAGCGTTTCCGGATTACTGACCGTGTCGGCGGGATTGGCGGCCCATTTCACCAAGACCAGGTTTCCAAAACCAGCATCGCTTTGGGCAAAGGCCACTTGGGTGCCGTCGAGCGAATAGACCGGAGAGGTCATGATCGTTCCGCCAGTGTTGTACGCCCAGTAGACGCTCGGGACCGTGCCGGTGCAACCGGAGTAGATGTTGTCATAGGCGACGATGCTGGCTTGCGCTGCGGCCGCGCCAGGCAGTCCGGTACCGTAGATAACAAAATCGGGCTGAGGGTTACCCCCGCAAATCGCTGTGCTTCCGAGAATGGAGAATTTTGCCGGGTAGTTTGCGGCCCCGACATTTGCACCGGTCCCCATATTTTCCGCCCAGTCGCGATGCAGCTTTTCCGGGTGTTTGCGGCGAGCCTTTCGCGACTCCAAGGCCAAAGCTTCACGACCATCGGCGGCGGGGAGCCTCACGGGCAATTCGGCACGATACCGCTGCTGCCAATACCGGGGATCCTTGCGCACGCGTTCGGCCTGTTCCGTGGTGCGCGGCCGGGAGAAAACTATGTGGCGATGGCTCCAGTCGGTTGGAACGGGGATGCCTGCCTTCCGGTTTGAGGAAGTCTGCCCCGACCCAGCCGGACACATGGTGAGTACGCCGAGAATTGAGATACCCACCCACAGTGAAGACTGCTGGTTTCTTCTCATTTTTCTCCTACAGCTTGAGGGCACATGGCATGGTCAACAACCGGATTGCAAACGGTTCTCACCTGACCCCTCCGTCCATGTGCAGTTGGAACTCAATCGGCTGGCTGGAAAATCATCATACACCGAGCTTTTCGAGGAGGGTTCGAAAATTTGACGCCCGGGAGGGAGTTTTCCACAGACATTTCCTCGCGAAGTCGCGCGCACGCAGGGAAGTGAGCTCCCTGCGTGCGAGACCTTCGCCAAGACCAAGAACTAGTCAGGAAGAGCAGAAGTAGGAATCTGCTGCGCCCGGGTGCGAAGCTCTTCAAACAGAACGGTGCTGAGGTAACGTTCTCCGAATGAAGGCAGCACCACGACAATCAGTTTTCCGGCATTCTCCGCGCGGCGCGCCACTTGCAGGGCGGCCATCACAGCGGCTCCCGAAGAGATCCCGACAAAGATGCCTTCTTCCAGAGGCAGGCGGCGAGCCATGCGAATGGCTTCATCGTTACTGACCTGAATAATTTCATCAATGTAATCGGTGCGCAGAATCCGCGGGACAAAACCGGCGCCGATTCCCTGAATTTTATGCGGTCCCGGCTTTCCGCCGGAGAGCACGGGACTCTCCGTGGGTTCAACGGCAACGGCTTTGAAGGATGGTTTCCTGGGCTTGATATATTCGCAGACCCCGGTGATCGTGCCGCCGGTACCAATGCCAGAAACCAGAAAATCGACGCGGCCGTCGGTGTCATTCCAGATTTCTGGTCCCGTGGTCTCGAAGTGAATCTTGGGATTGGCCGGGTTATCGAACTGCTGCAGCATATAGCTGTTCGGCGTTTTCGCCAGCAGCTCCTCGGCCTTGAGGATTGCGCCTTTCATGCCTCGCGGGCCGGGGGTGAGGACGAGCTCTGCTCCGAACGCTAACAGCAGAACGCGGCGCTCGAGGCTCATCGTTTCCGGCATGGTGAGGATCAGCTTGTAGCCCTTCACCGCCGCGACGAAGGCCAGGCCGATTCCGGTATTGCCGCTGGTAGGCTCGATCAGGACTGTCTTGCCGGGCTGAATTTTTCCGGCGCGCTCCGCGTCGCCGATCATGCTGGCGCCGATGCGGTCTTTCACGCTACCCACGGGATTCTGGCTTTCGAGTTTGGCCACCACTTCGGCCACACAACCTTCCGTGACCTTATTCAGCCGTACCAGCGGTGTGTGGCCAACGAGTTCGATGACGTCTTTTGCGATCTTCATGATTTAGGTTGTCCTTTCCCAGCACCGGTGCGACTACCTCAGCGGCAAATGGAGCGTAAGCGTACCGCTCTGTCGCCCCGATTACGCCCTACGGCAAAACTTGACGTGGCGGAAGCGAGTGGGGGTCGAACCCACCGGTGACGGGGTTGACCCGCCGCCCGCCGGTTTTGAAGACCGGGACGATCACCGGACCGCATGCGCTTCCATCAACAACAATACAGATTCTCGCCCGGCTACTTCGGCTGCGGGACGATCCTCAAATACGGCTTTGGCGATTTCCAACCGCCGGGATACTTCTGCTGCGCTTCGTCGTTCGAAACCGACGGCAGGATGATGACGTCGTCGCCCTGCTTCCAGTTTACGGGCGTAGCAACTTTGTGTTTCGCCGTGAGTTGCATGGAATCGATGACGCGGAGGATTTCGTCGAAGTTGCGGCCCGTGCTCATGGGATAGCTGAGCTGCAGTTTAATCTTTTTGTCGGGGCCAACCACGAATACGGTGCGCACGGTGGCGTTATCGGCCGCAGTGCGGCCTTCCGAAGTGTTCCCGCTCTCGGCGGGCAACATGCCGTAGAGCTTGGCGACCTTCAGCTCGGGGTCGCCAATCATCGGGTAGGTCACCTTGGCGCCCTGCGTCTCCTCGATGTCGGCCGCCCACTTGCCGTGACTGCTCACGGGGTCGACGCTCAGGCCGATGATCTTGGTGTTGCGCTTGGTGAATTCGGGCTGCAGGCGCGCCATATAGCCGAGTTCGGTGGTGCAGACCGGCGTGAAGTCTTTGGGATGAGAAAATAAGATTGCCCATCCATCACCAACCCACTCGTGAAAGTTGATCTTTCCCTGGGTGGTATCCGCCGTAAAATTCGGCGCGGTATCGTTGATCCGGGGAATTCTGTTGCTGGCCTCGGTTACGGTCTCGGTACTCATCTTTCTCTCCTCGCGACTTGAATGATTGAGATCTTTAGATTGCCTACAGATAGTTACATTCGTATGAAAGATTGGATGAAAAACGAAACCCACCCGCTTCGTCGGGTGGGTCGGAAGAAATCGACTGACTCCCTACCCACACGACGGCGTACACATGCAACAACATGTGCTACCGGAGGTGGAAGGGCAAAACACGTAGTTAGGATAAAAGCCGGCACGGATGGTGTCAACCGCGGGGGGCGGGATCAGCCATTCCGGCAAGCTTTTAATGCATCGTACCGAGGCCAATTGCATCTGCGTTCTTGCACGCGCTGGTGAAGTTTTTTTTTGAGCAGAGTCCCATGATTCGGCCTTCAAGACGACTGTCGATGGCGCAATGGGATGTTTTCTCGTCGCGTCCGCTGGAAGGCAATTCGCTGGCTGTTTTCTTCGACGGCCGTGGACTCAGCGATGACGAGATGCAGTCGATCGCCAAGGAGATGAATCTCTCTGAGACCACCTTCATCTTGCCTCGCGACACCGCCACCGAACGCGAGGAAGGGATTCGCGTGCGCATCTTCACGGTGCAGGAAGAGCTGCCCTTTGCCGGTCATCCCACGCTAGGCACGGCCTTTGCGCTGCGGGGCCAGAGCGGCGCCGAGCAAATCGTGCTGGCCTTGAATGTTGGAAGAGTGCCTGTACATTTCGAAGACCGCGACGGCCAGCCTCCGTTTGGCGAGATGACTCAGATCGATCCCACCTTCGTGACGCAGCATGATCGCGAAGCTGTAGCCCACGCCACGGGATTGCTCGTGCAGGATTTCGACGATTCCCTGCCGATTGAAACCGTATCGACCGGACTTCCCTACACGGTGACGCCGCTGAAATCACTCGCGGTCATGCAGAGTCTGCGGATCGATCCCGTTCGCGGCGCGGAATATCTCGCCAAGACTGCGGGCAAATTTTTTTATTTCGTCTGCCGCGAAACCGTCGATCGCGAAGCCAGGCTTCATGCGCGAATGCTTTTCTACAACAGCGAGGATCCCGCGACGGGCTCCGCCGCAGGTTGTTGCGCGGCCTGGATGGCGGCTCATGGCGTGGCCAAAAGCGATGAGCGGGTGTTGATCGAACAAGGCCTGGAGATGAAGCGGCCCAGCCGGATTTTTGTTCGTGCCTCTCGCATCGATAACCGCGTAGTAAACGTTCGCGTGGGAGGAAGTTCGGTTGAAGTGATGCGCGGCGAAGTCTTGCTCTAGAGTGCCACATGCAAGCGCTGCAAAATCACGCCCTTCACAACCTCGCAAGAATATCAATGGCCACTTCCTGCCATTTGCATCGGCGGTACTTTACAGTGCTTACCTTTTGTCGTTAGCATCAATTCGCTCTTCATCCTTCATGAACAGAGAAAATTCCGAGGGCCCCGGTTCACGACCGGCGACGTTCGGTTGCAGGTGGTGAATGAAACCTAAGCGCACGATCCTCTGTGTTGACGATAACGAACAGTCGCTTTCCTATCGAAAGATCATGCTCGAGACTCGGGGCTACCGGGTGGCGAGTTATTCGCGCGGCGAAGAGGCTCTCGAACGCTTTAAGCAAGGCGGTATCGATCTGGTCGTGACCGACATGGCGATGCCGGGGATGGACGGCCCGCAGCTGATCGCGGCGGTCAAGACTTTGTCGCCTCATGTTCCCGCTATCCTCATTTCGAGCAAGGTCCGAGTCTACGATCACGATTCTCAAGCCGATGTGTTTCTGGCCCGTGGAATGTATGCTCCGGCCGACCTTCTGGAACGGATCCGCTTGCTTCTGGTGCGCAAGCGCGGTCCGAAGCGCATGCAGCGCTCCACACCGCTACCACGGCAAGTCGGAGTGGCCTGAGTCTTAAGCTTCCGGTTCTTCTGCTGCGACCCGCTGTTCAGCTCAATCGCTTAAGTTCATGTCGTGTAAGATCATGGTTGGCATGGACGCATTCATTGAAGCCATTGATTTATACAAGACTTATCGGGTGGGCAAGATTGACGTGCCGGCGCTGCGGGGCATCTCCTTCAGCGTACAAAAAGGGGAGTTCGTCACCGTCGTGGGCCCTTCCGGAAGCGGCAAATCGACGCTTTTCTATTTGCTTGGCGGCCTGACCCGAGCGGATTCCGGCAAAGTGATTCTGGATGGCGACGACTTTGCAACGCTTTCCGACGCCGAGCGCACGCGCAAACGGAAGCGCAAGATCGGCTTCGTATTCCAAAAGTTCAATTTGCTGCCTACGCTGGACGCACGTTCGAACATCGTCATCGCGCAGGAAATTTCCGGCAATGGCGATGGCGATCCTGCATTCTTCGCTCGCATCTGCGATTTGCTGGGCCTTAGCAAGCGGTTGAACCATCACCCTTCTGAACTATCCGGCGGTGAGCAACAACGGGTTGCTTTGGCCCGGGCCCTCATCAACAAGCCCGCCATAGTTCTGGCAGACGAACCGACGGGAAATCTGGACACTGAAAACTCGAATATCGTGCTGAAAATGTTGCGGCAATCAAACCAGGATTTAAGCCAGACCGTGCTGATGATCACGCATAATCCGGAAGCCGCCAAGTTCGGGGACCGCATCATTCATATGCGCGACGGCCACATCGTGCGACCGGAAGAGGATCCGCAGTGGGCGCCTCACTAGAATCGCACTGAATTCCTACGATGAGTGTTGATGCTGGTGTGAATTGGCGGCTATGGAACATCAGATTGATCGGATCACGATCCGGACTGCGGGCGCGGAGGACGCGCCAGTTCTAGTTTCTCTTATCAACAAGGCGTTTGCGGTCGAGAAATTCATCGATGGCACGCGAACTGACGAGGAACGGCTGGCGGAGACCATGCGCAAGGGCGATGTTCTTGTCGCAGAACGCGTGAGCCGAGCGGTCGCCTGCGTCTACGTCGAATTGCGAGGAGAACGGGCATATTTTGGCATGCTCGCGGTCGATCCGACGCAACAACACCAGGGGCTGGGAAAGTTGATGACAACGGCGGCGGAGGATTTCGGCCGCAAACATGGGTGCAAGCACATGGACATCACCGTGTTGAGCTTGCGGCCTGAACTGCCACCGCTTTACCGGAAGCTGGGATATTCCGAAACTGGCACAGAGGAGTTTCATCCCGAGCGGCCGTTGAAGGGTGGCGTGCAGTGCTACTGCATCGTGATGTCGAAGCCGCTGTGAGGGGCCGGGAACGATGATTGCCGCAGAGTTGCCGCTTGTTTATAATCAAGGGCGTCGAGCGGGAGTAGCTCAGTGGTAGAGCGCGACCTTGCCAAGGTCGATGTCGCGGGTTCGACCCCCGTCTCCCGCTCCAGACATTTCGATCGCATCCTTCCCCGCAGATGGACATTTTTCATCCGGAACGCTAACGTATTCAGCAGGGGCGCGGTACCCAAGTGGTAAGGGAGAGGTCTGCAAAACCTTTATGCGTCGGTTCGATTCCGACCCGCGCCTCCAGAATTCACCCCCCCCACACATGCTGAGCTTTTTCCCCACAGATGGTCCCGCGCCTCTTTGAAAGTGTAATGGGGACTTATTGCCCATCATGCGGGCAAAATTTGGGCGGGTCACGTCCCGAAGCTGACGGGGGCAGGTCTCACGATTTGACTTGCGCTGATCCGGGGCGCCGCTTTCGGAATTCGGAGAATCATCAACCCCGCGATGAGCACTGCCGCCATCACAAACCTCAGTCCCAAGGAAAATGACGATCCGGTCTGCGTGTACACGTAGCCGAAAATGTAAGGCCCGGCAAATCCCGCTATGCTGCCGACAGCGTTAATGAATCCCACCGCCGTTGCTGCTTCTGCCTGGCTCAAGATCTCGGTGGGGATCGCCCAGAAGGTGGCAAGATAAGCCGTCAGAACGCCCGCGATTGTGAACCAGACAATGGTGAACCCAAACGAGTGGCCCGGAATAGAGAGAAAGAAATAGGCAATCCCGCCAACGAACAGCGGCATTGCAGAATGCCACCGTCGCTCCGCCTGCTTGTCGGAGTGCCAACCATTGACCTGCATAGCTACGAAACCAGCCAAGAACGGCAGAGCGCCGACCATCCCAACGCGCATGTCACTGAAGCCCGTCAGGCGCTTCAGCATGGTGGGAAACCAGAAGACGAATGTGTACTGGCCGATGTAGGCGAGGAAGGTGAGCGCAGCCATCCACACAATCGTCGGCGATCGCATGGCCTGCCACACCGTGATGGCGGTAGTGCAAGGCGGTGTCTCCTCTTTAAGTTTCTGCTCGAGCCATTTCCGCTGCTCGGCGGTGAGCCATGCGGCTTCCCTTGGCCAATCGGTCAGAAAGAAGAATGCAACTACTCCCAGCAGAACGGCCGGGGCTCCCTCGACGACAAACAGCCAGCGCCATCCCGCGAACCCCAGCCAACCGCGGCCCAGAATCCAGCCCGCTAGAGGCGATCCCAGCACCGCTGACAGCGGAATGGCTCCCATGAAGTTACTGGTAGCCTTGGCGCGGTCTTCGAAAATGAACCAGTGGCTCAAATACACGATGACGCCGGGGAAGAAGCCCGCCTCCGCTGCGCCCAGCACGAAACGCGCCAAGTAGAGCTGCGAGGGAGTGTGCACCAGCGCGGTCAGCACCGTGAGGGAGCCCCAGGCAATCATGGTGGCCGATATCATGCGGCGTGCGCTCCAGCGCTCTACCAACAGCGCGCCCGGAATCTGCAATGCCAGGTAGCTGATGAAGAAGATTCCGGCGCCCAGGCCAAACACGTGGTCGCTGAAACCCAGGTCGCGCGACATGCCAACCCCCGCGTAGGCCAAGTTCGTGCGGTCGACATAATTAACGATGTACAGAATGAACAGGAAGGGCAGCAGGCGCAAGCCGACGATGCGGCGAGTGTGTTCGCCGACTTGTGTCGCGAACGTCATCATAGTGGAGGCAGCTATCGCCGCTCAGAGCTCCTCGGGCAGTCCTGAAGGGGCGGCGGGGAAGTATATATCGGAATCAGGTCTTAGGCGCCGCTGAATCGGTCGCCGGCAGCGGAGAATAAGTTAATAGGCAGAGTTCGCTTGACGAACGCTCACGAAGCCGGGAGGGCCTTCCTGATGCTTGGAAATGCAGTCCGCCGGCGCCTGGCAATTCGTACCAAGCCGACCAGTTGCGGGTAACTTCTGCCGACAGGCGATTACACTCAAAACCCCCGTTACGTGGCATGTGACTGAGAGCGAACCTGAGTAGGAACTGGTTCGCCCCGCTTGCCGCCCTTAGCATTTGTAGTCCATGATTTCCTGCTCCGATGACTACGTGGAGTATTGCCGAGAAACAGCCTCGCACGTTAAGACCCTGCACGACCTCGCCTTGCGCGGTGCGGGTAAAGAGGAAGTTACCACTGCAATCAACCAACGAATAGCCGAGGCGGTCTGTCTCGGTCCGAGCGACGAACTGGTGGACATCGGTTGCGGCGATGGCACGCTCCTGCGTGTAGCCGCGAATCTCGGAGTTCGTCGTGCGCTTGGATTCCTGGCGACTGAAGAGGAAGTCGCTTTAGTAAAGGCGACGGGGCTCAATGTGCGACAGGCCCTCACCGACCGCCTCCCGCTGCCAAACGCGAGTGCGTCGGTCGTCGTCTGCAACAGTGTGCTGCTGGTCGTCCCGCGGGAGAAGGTTCCAGTCAGCCTGCGCGAGATACACCGCATCGCGAAACCGGGAGCGCGCATCTTCATTGGCGAGATTCCGTTTGTTCCGGGTCCGCCGCCCGAACCAAGATTTGACACCAACTGGCGGACGCTGGCATATCTTTACCGCGAACACAGCCTGCGCACGTGCCTCGGTATGGCACGAAGGATGATGTACTGGAAAGTTATGGGCAAGCCTGCGGTGATCCATGATGGTGCCCGGGTCTCGTTTCACGCGACGGCTGAAGAGTTCCTCACACTTGCACGCGATGCCGAGCTAACTCCGGTGCGTCATTGGCGGCACGACTATCCGAGCACCCGAAACAATTTCTTATTCACGAAGGCTAGCAGGTATGAATCGCTGTCACCATTGAGTAACGACCACTCGTTGACAGCCAGGGCCGAACCAGTCGCCTTGGTGTAATTTTTCGTGCTTCCCTGATTCCAACTGCGCGATCGAGCATCCGAAAATAAATTGGGCCGTCAGCGTCACCCACTCTCGTGATTCGAGTCACGGCAGGGTTGTTGCCGTGTGTCTAGTATCGAAAACTGAAAGCGTGTGTTCTCTCATTCACACTTGGCAAAGGCTTGTGAGCCGTTGCCGGAGTGCTGGTTCTGCGAAAGGAACGACCATGCACACACCGTCTCAGGAGCGCCTCAGCGCGGGAGAGCGGGCTTTCATCGATCAGGTCATCAGCAGCCAAACAGGACGTCCGGGAGCGTTACTCGGGATTCTGGAGTCGGCGCAGGAACACCATCCTCATAAGTATCTTCCCGAACCAACGCTGGAATACATTGCGGCGCAGACCAAGATCGCACTCTCGCGTATCTACAGCGTGGTGACTTTTTACGCTCTGTTCAACCTGCAGCCGCAGGGAGATAACACCATCTGCATCTGCCGTGGAACGGCTTGCCACACGCGAGGCTCGCGCAACCTGCTGCAGAGCGTTCGTTTGACCCTGGGGCTGGGCCTGGATGATGTGAGTGAAACCAGCGAAGAGGACAAGTCTCTGCTTACGACCTCCGACCACAAATTCACGGTTCGTACCGTGGCGTGCTTCGGGCAATGCGCATTGGCGCCGGTGGTGGAAGTGAACCACCGCATTTGCGGCCATGTGAACGAACGCACTCTCCAACGGGAAATCAGCACGCTGGAGCGGGAGAGTTACTGATGCCTCGAATACAGGACATTGGCGCTTTCAGTGCAGTGCGGGAAGCAGGGCTGGCGAAATTAGTTCCTGCGGTGCCCCGAATCGGAATTGGAATGGGCACCTGCGGCAGGGGCAACGGCGCCGAAGGCTTGTATCACGCGTTCGCGGAAGCTAGCGAGCAAATCGGCATCAACGCAGTGCTGGCGGGAGTGGGATGCTTTGGCGCCTGCTTTCAGGAACCCCTGGCGAACATCCGGCTGCCCGGGTTTCCGCTGGTGATCTTGCACCGGGTGCAGGCGAACGATGCGCAACGGATTCTGAACGATGTTTCGAATGGGAATCTTCCGCCCGATCTCATTTATTGCAAAGTCGAAGAGTGGGATCACATTACGGCCTCAGTGAAGTATGGGCGCGGATATCCGGAGATTCCACTCTGGAACGATGTTCCCTTCTTCAAAGGCCAGAAAAAGATCGTCCTGCGAAATTGCGGCTTCATCAATCCCGATGACATTGAGGAATACATCGCGATCGGGGGATATCAGGCACTGTACAAAGTGCTGATCGATGGCAGGCCGGAGAGCGTGATCGAGCAAATCAAAGCGTCCAAACTGCGCGGGCGCGGCGGGGCGGGCTACCTGACCGGCAACAAGTGGGAGTTCATGACCAAAGCCAAGGCGGATCGGAAATTTATCATCTGCAACGCGGATGAAGGCGATCCGGGCGCGTACATGAATCGCAACGAAATCGAGAGTGATCCACACTCGCTGCTGGAGGGCATGATCATCGGCGGATATGTGATGGGCGCGAGCGAAGGGATCATTTACATACGCGCCGAATATCCGCTCGCGGTGCATCGCCTGCATCGCGCGATTGAGCAGGCGCGTGAGTACGGACTGCTGGGCGAGAATATTCTCGGCCGTGGATTCAGGTTTGATATTGAAGTGGTGGAAGGCGCGGGAGCATTTGTCTGCGGGGAAGAAACCGCGCTGATTGCTTCCCTGGAGGGCCAGGCGGGACGGCCGCGGCCGCGGCCTCCATTCCCCGCGCAAAAAGGATTGTGGGGATTTCCGACCAATATCAACAATGTCGAGACCTGGTATAACGTCGCGCCCATCGTCACAAAGGGTCCGGCATGGTTCAGCGAGACCGGGAGTCCGAAGAGCTCGGGGACGAAAGTATTTTCTCTGGTGGGCAAGGTTTCGAGCACCGGCCTGGTCGAGATGCCGCTGGGCACGCCGCTCAAGACTTTCATCTACGACATCGGCGAAGGAGGGATTGCAGGGCGGCAGATCAAGGCGGTGCAAACCGGGGGACCCTCGGGTGGGTGCATTCCGCCTGAAATGTTTGATACGCCGGTGGACTACGAAAGCCTGACGCAACTGGGCTCGATCATGGGATCGGGCGGCATGGTGGTGATGGACGAAGACAATTGCATGGTGGACGTAGCACGGTACTTCGTCGAATTCACGCATTCCGAGTCGTGCGGCAAATGCATTCCGTGCCGCGTGGGACTGAACAAGTCTCTAAGGATTCTGAATCGCGTGACCGAAGGCGCGGGCACGATGCACCATCTGGAGCTTCTGGATGAATTGAGCCGTTACATTCGCGAATGCTCATTGTGCGGCTTGGGGCAGACCGGGCCGAATCCAGTGTTGACCACCCTGCGCCACTTCCGCGCGGAGTTCGAAGACCACATTGTGTCGCGACGATGCCAGGCTGGGGTCTGCGAAGAGCTTGCGCTTTCTCCCTGCGAAAACAGTTGCCCGCTGCACATGAATATTCCGCGCTTTCTGGAGCTGTACAAAGAGGATCGCTTAGAAGATGCATTTGAAGCGGTGATCATGGACAACCCGCTGCCATCGTCGACGGGGCGAGTGTGCCAGCATCCGTGCGACAGCCGCTGCCGACGACAGACCGTGGACGAGGCGGTGAACATGCGGGAGGTGCATCGCTTCATCGCGGATTCGATCCTGCTTTCCAACCGTTACGAGCACATGGTCAAGCGGATTCTGGTGAGGAAGCTGGAGCCAACAGGACGGAAGATTGCGATTGCCGGCGCAGGCCCGGCGGGATTGACAGCGGCGTTTTATCTGGCGCTGCTCGGCCACGAGGTTACGGTGTACGACGCCAAGCCCGCAGCTGGCGGGATGCTGCGATTCGCACTGCCGGAATATCGCCTGCCGAAGAATGCTCTGGAGCGCGAGATTGATTTGATCGGACAACTCGGGGTGAAATTCGTCTTCAACACGCGAATCGGCCTCGACATTCCGCTGAACGATCTCGACGACCGGTTCGACGCGGTCTTCATCTCCATTGGAACGTGGAAAGAATCCTGGGTCTACCAGCCAGGAACGGAACTGAAGGGTGTTTATCCGGCGCTGATGTTCCTGGAGACAACGGCACGCGGAGAAGAAACTGCGCTGGGACGGAAGGTGGCCGTTATCGGCGGTGGGAATGCTGCCATCGATTCGGCTCGCACGGCGCTGCGCAAAGGCGCTGAGGTTACCGTTTTTTACCGCCGCGAGCGCAAAGACATGCCCGCTATTGAAGAAGAAACTCAGGCCGCTCAGGACGAGGGCGCAAAATTCGTTTTTCTGGCCGCACCTCACCGGGTCATTGGCGACGCAGCAGGGCAAGTGAAGTCGATTGAGATCGTGAAGACGCGCCTGGGCGAATACGACGCATCGGGTCGAAGAAAGCCTATTTCGACCGATGAGATCCGGCGTTACGAGTGCGATTCCGTCGTCTTTGCAGTGGGCGAGAGCGTGGACCTCGATTTTGCCAGAGCTTCGGGACTCAGCCTGAAAGAGAGCGGGACCATTGAAGTCAATCGCTTCACACTGGAGACCAGCCGCCCGCGGTTTTACGGCGGCGGAGATGTGGTTACCGGCGCATCGAACGTGTCGAATGCGATGGCGTATGGCAAACAAGCAGCCCGCAATATTGACCGGCAACTGATGGAAACGAACCGTTGGGCCAAGATTCTTCCCGAGATTGAATACGGGATGGAGGTGCCCGAAGAACCCAGCCCGAACCATCGCCATCATGGCCACGCGTTGTCCGCGAATGCGCGAGTACGATCGAACGCCGAAGTGGTCGCCGGCTTCACCCACGAAGAATCGCTGGATGAATCTTGCCGCTGCCTGCGGTGCGACGTAAAAATGGCGAACTTGAGCTAGGAAGGAGCGAGGCCTTGCCGAGAAAACTCTCAATCCGAATCGATGGCGAACTGATCAGCGCAACGGAGGGCCAGACGATTCTTCAAGCCGCGAAGGCGAATGGAAAATACATCCCCACGCTTTGCGATCTGGAAGGGCTGACGCCGGTTGGGGCATGCCGCATTTGCATCGTGGAAGTCTCGGGAATCGACCGGCTCATCCCCGCGTGCACCACTCCGATTCAGGACGGCATGTCGGTCATCACCAGTTCCCCCAGGCTTACCCACAATCGGCGCATTTCGCTCGAATTGCTGTTTGTGGAACGGAATCACATGTGTGCCGTCTGCGTGTCGAACGGTCATTGCGAATTACAGTCGCTGGCCAGCGCGATGGGCATCAGCACGGTGCGTTTTGCGTACAACTATCCAAAGTTGGGAGTTGACCTCTCCCATCCGCGCTTCGTGCTCGACCATAACCGGTGCATCTTGTGCACGCGGTGCGTTCGAGTGTGCGCGGATCTAGAGGGCGCGCATGTGTGGGAGATGACGTCGCGAGGGATCCATGCCCGGATTGTGAGCGACCTGAATCAGAAGTGGGGCGACTCACGGAGTTGCACCAATTGCGGAAAGTGCGTTCAGGCTTGCCCCACGGGGGCGCTCGCCGAAAAAGGCTGCGCCGTAGAAGAGATGGTGAAGCGGACCGACAACATCAGTTCGCTGATCCAGCGCAGAGAGGTGCAGGCATGAAGAAGGTAAAGGTAGCGACGGTTTGGCTGGACGGCTGTTCCGGCTGCCACATGTCGCTGCTCGATATGGACGCGGCCATCATCTCGCTGGCGCAGAAGATCGACCTGGTTTACGGCCCGCTGGTGGACGCACAGGAGTTTCCCGAGGACGTGGATGTGACGCTGGTGGAAGGCGCGGTCAGTTCACAGGACGACGTCAGCAAACTGCAGAAGGTCCGGCAGCGCACCCACCTGCTCATCTCGCTGGGCGATTGCGCGGTCACGGGAAACGTACCAGCTATGCGGAATTCCATCCCTGTCAATAAATTATTGCAGCGGATTTATGTGGAGGGGTCGCAGGAAGGAAAAGTGGTTCCGACGGATGGAGTACCGGCTCTGCTGAAACAGGCGCGGCCGCTGCGGGAGTTTGTGAAAGTGGATGTGTGCCTGCCGGGATGTCCGCCTCCGGCCAAAACCATCGCCGCGGTGATTTCCGATCTGGTGGACGGGAAAAAACGCGAGGCCGGCCTCGCGGTGAAATTCGGATGAGGAGCGTCGGATGAAACGCATCACAATCGATCCGGTGACGCGCATCGAAGGACACGCGAAAATCGTCATTCAGTTGGATGGCGACGGTCGAGTTGCGGGCACCGAGTTCCACGTGACCCAGGTACGAGGATTCGAAAAATTCACCGAGGGGCGCCCGTTCTATGAGATGCCGGGCATCACTTCGCGCATCTGCGGGATTTGTCCGATCAGCCATCTGCTGGCTTCCGCCAAGGCTTGCGACGCGATCATGGGAGTGCACATTCCACCAGCGGCAAAGAAGCTGCGTGAACTGGCACACTTCGCGCAGATTGTGCAGTCGCATGCGTTGAGCTTCTTTTATCTGTCATCTCCCGACTTGCTTCTCGGCATGGACTCCGAAGTGGCGAGCCGGAACGTGCTGGGTGTGATCGCCGCCCATCCGGAGATGGCGCGCGACGGAATCGAATTGCGCAAATTCGGATTGCAGATCATTGAGGGCCTGGCTCAGGAAAGAGTGCATCCGGCATGGATAGTGCCTGGAGGTGTGGCCGCAGCATTATCCGGCGCCGTACGCGACCGCATTCTTTCTGATCTGCCATCGGCTAAAGCGATCGCCGACCGCACGCTGAAGTTCTTCAAGAATGCGCTGGACAACTATAAGAGTGAGATCGAATATTTCGGTTCCGCTCCGACCATGCATGCCGGACTGGTTGACCGAAACGGAAACCTGCAGCTTTATGAGGGCATGCTGCGCTTCCGCAGCCGGAGTGGAGAAATTGTAGAAGACGAAATCGCGGCTGAAGATTACGCCGATTGGATCGCCGAAGCCAGCCTGCGCGACTCTTACTTGAAGGCGCCATATTTTAAGCCGCAGGGTTTTCCGGAAGGCACGTACCGGGTGGGTCCGCTGGCGAGAATCAATGTGGCTGATCAATGCGGCACTCCGCTGGCGGACGCTGAATTCTTGGAATTTCATCAACGTTTTGGTTCACCGGCGCATAGCGCATTTCTCTACCATTATGCGCGGCTGATTGAGATCGTTTATGCGCTGGAGAAAATCGAGCAGTTGCTGTTGGATCCACGGATTCTTGAAAAGCACGTGCGAGCCACCGGAGGCGTGAATTCCCTGGAAGGAGTGGGAATGATCGAGGCGCCGCGAGGGACGTTGATTCACCACTACAGAGTGAATGAACAAGGCGGCATTACGTGGGCGAACCTGATCGTCGCGACGGGACATAACAATCTTGCCATCGGCCGCAGCGTGCAGCAGGTCAGCGAGCATTACATCGATGGAAACCAGCTGCAGGAAGGGATGCTGAACCGAGTTTCGGCCGTTGTACGAGCGTACGATCCGTGTCTGAGTTGCTCGACACATGCGCTGGGACAAATCGCGTTGCGCATTCAATTGTTCGATGCCAAGGGCCGGCTGCAGGACGAAGTGGCGACTTCGTGAGGCCGGTTCTGCCGCATATGAAATAACACACGGAAACTCTACTTCGTCACTACGGTGGCAGGTTTGATCTCATCGGCGGCTTTTTGCAGATCGTCTACAGAGCTGAAGCTTAGCTGGTAGAGAGCGGGTTCGTTCTCGCGTTTCGCGATGTAACCGTTTCCGGATTTTGCGACTAAGACTCTCTCGACGCGCTTGCCGTCGTCGGAAATGACCGTGACATCAACAGTAGGGTTGGCAAAACCGGAATCTGGAAATTTATCCGCAGAGAGATCACGAAGATCCGAAATGAGGGATTGAACCGTTCCTGCATCCATCTTCTTCCCATTCCACCACCAAGCGTCTCCACTCTGGACTAAGAAATAAGCTTTGGAGCCGACGTGCAGCTCAATCTTATTGGGTTCGACAAAACCGAAGTCGAAGAGTTTCTTGTTGCGGAAATCGTCCAGGCTTTTCTCGAGCGCCGGACCGACATCAGAGTTTATTTTGTAGACGCCATCAACGGCGCTTGATTTTGCGTAGTATGCTTCGCTGCTCGTGCCAACCTGTTGCTTCCGCACCTGGAGTTCCTGAGTACCGGATTCATCGGTAAGCTTCGCTGTCGCGAGTGGCGTGGCGTGGGCAAATGCCGTCGCGGCCTCCCCGGGGTCGGAGCTACCTAGATCCATCTTTGCATCGGTGAGCTTGCGGACCAACTCGCCGACCTGATTGCTGTCGGCACGGAGCAATTTGGGCTTCAGGATTTGCCAGTCATCTTTGTTACGGCCAAACTCGATATCCTGATTTTTTTCGATCACTTCCATGCGGCTGATTTTGTCGGGGTTCAGGGTCAGCAGACGCTTGTCGCGCAAGTCGTTCAGACTTTTATTTACGCCGACCTTTTCGTAGGCGGGCATGGTGAAGACGCGAGGGTCGCCTGCAAGCATCACATAGGCAGCGCTGCCGGTCGGGGTATCGTCACCAATCAGAAGCTCTCGCGTCTTATCTTTTTCGGTAATGTCCAATTGGAGGACCGGGGGATTCAGGCCGTATCGCGTCACATCGGTCGCTTTATCTTCGACCACGCGTTCAGAATTCAAGGATGACAGACGAGAGAGCATGCCCGAAACCAGGGACTGGTCGGCGCCGAGCGGCTGCGGCTGAGTGATTTCCCAGTTTCCCGAATTCGATTTCGTAAGAACAACTGGCTCCGCTCCCCTCTTCTTCAGGTCCAGCTTCGTGATCGCGGACGAATCGAGCTTGAGGATGGCCGGCGAAGCATCGGCCGATTCCTTGTCGCCGGATGGCTTCTGGCCGTTCGACCAGTAGAGGATTCCACCGAGAATGAAAAAGACGAGAGCCGCAACAATCAGACCACGGATTTTCATAGTGCTTCTCGAAACATAATTAGATGCGTCGAGAGATTCCTACCTCCTCTTCCACCATACTCCGACCCCCAGTATCACTACGACTAACGGCAGCGCGAACTGGCTGGTGAGCAGCACGAAGTTCTGCTGCGCACGAGTCATAGTAATGCGACGGTCTTCGGGCTGCTTGGGACGGATGGAAATCAAGTCTTCATCGGACGACAGCCAGTTGATGGCGTTCAGCGCGAGGTCTTCGTTGCCATTGAAATTGATGAAGCTGTTTGCGGCCCATGACGAGCTGCCGATGACTACGAAACGCCCCTGCGAATTTTCTTTCCCGGTGCTGTAGCTTCCGGCAGCGGCGATGGTTAACGGACCTTTTTTATTTTTAGGATCGTTGACGTTGACCCTGGCGGAGTTGAGGTCGTTCGTCGCCAGACTGCTGCCGGAGGAATCGAAAAGCTTCTCGACGCTGGTTTTATCTGTGTTCTTGATTTCCATGGAGCGCGCCAGAGGAAAGCCGGTGGCCGTTCCCTTCATCTCGTTGACGATGGGTTGGGAGCTGTAAGTGGTAACGAGAGCCACTTGAGGACCGAGACCAGCGAGCTGTCCAAGCGGGTTGAGATCGAGGATCAGATCTTTCTGCAAAGTGACGCCCCAGCTTTGCAACAAATTCGTGAGTGCATCGTTGTCGGCGATATCCGAGCGGCCGAGTTTTAGCGGAGGATCGAGCATCAACAAGGCGCGACCCCCATCTTCGACATATTTCCTGATGGCCTCGACTTCGGGCTGCTCATAGTTTCGAGTTGGCCCGGCGACAACCAAAGTAGTGCAATCGCCAGGAACCTCGGCTTTCTGAAGCAAGTCGATAGTCCGGTTCTCGTAATTGTCCTTGGCCAGAAGATCTTTGAAACGAGAAAGTCCGTCGCGCTCACTATCGTCAGGCCGGTGCTCCCCGCTGCCAGTCACAAAACAAACTGTTCTTGTAGTGCTCTTCAGGTCACGAATGAAGGCGCCGGTGATGCCCTCTTCGGTCATACTTTTGGCTTCTTCCCGCTTCGCTTCGATCTGGACGACGGCTGTTCCGAGGTTTCGGATTCCCTCTTCTCTCGCCAATTGCGGATTCTTATCCGGATCGACATACTCCACACGGACTTTGGGGGAAAGGTTGGCATATTGATCGAGCAGATCCTTGCCTTCGCGGAAGCGTGTGCTCTGGTCAAAATATGTAATGGTCGCGTCCTGCTTAAGGCCTCTTACGATCTTGGCGGTCTGCTCGGAAAGGCTGTAACGCTTATTGGATGTGGCGTCGTACGACTTGTTGTAGCGGTCGGCGAGCATGTTGGCGACGACAACCGCGGCGATGACTACCGCGATGTAGATCGTCGCGTAGGCCGCGTATTTGGTTTGTCTCGCCTTAAGCCACTGGCTTGCCATTATGACCTCCAGCGCAGGGATTCCATGGAGCGTGCGGTGAAAAACAGTCCCAGGAAAATTACGGTTAGATAAAATATTGCGTCTTTGGAATCGAGCACGCCCCGGGCGAAGGACTCGAAATGAGTGATGATCGACATGTAGGCGAGCACGCGCGCCCAGGTTGTGGTTTCATACCCGCTGGCCCATTCGAGCACCCACAACAGCAGGCATACGCCAAACGTCGCGGCGCCGGCGATGATCTGATTCCTGGTAAGCGTGGAAATGAATGTCCCGATGGCCAGCAGCGCGCCCGCTTGCAGCAACAATCCTAGGTAGCCGATTGCGAGAGGCTTCCAGTCCGGATGGCCATAGATAAACAGAAAGCAAAAGTTCAGCGCAGTGAAGAGCAGCATACAGGAATAGAGCAGCAGGGCCGCCAGCCACTTTCCAACGATGATTTCGAGATCGCGGACGGGCGAGGTGGCCAGCAATTCTATGGTTCCACTCCGCTTCTCTTCCGCGAACAAGCGCATCGTTATCATTGGGATGAAGAAGAGTCCGATCACGCTGACGTTCGACAGCAGCGGACGGATGATCTGCTCGTTCAGGTTCATGGGGAACGATTGCCCGCGCATCTGCATCTGCATGCCCTCGATTACGAAAAAGTTGAGAGCATTCCAGAAGAAGAAGCCGAAAATCACCCCGAACATGGTCAGCAACAAGTAGGCGACCGGCGAAACGAAGTAGCTGCGCAGTTCCTTTTGGCAGATAATCCACGCATTTCTCATTGTTGTCCCTCTTTCGCAGCAGCTTGCTCGGCTCCCGCCAGGGCTTCAGTCCCGGTGAGCTGAAGGAAGACTTCTTCCAGGCTCATGGCAGCCGGTCGAAGCTCATTGAGGTCCCAGCCGGATTCAACCACCGCCCGCGCCAGATCGCCTCGAACGAAGCGGCCCTTTTGGCTTTCCACTTCGAAAACGACGCGGCCATTGTTTTGCTGCTTGCTCAATACGCGGCTTACGCCTGAAACCTGCTCCAGCTTGCGTTGCACGATTCCTGGCTCCAGATCTCCATGGCGCCCGGCGATCTCGAGCACAACAGATTCGGCGCCACGGGCCCGGGCTTGCAGGTTGCGCACCGAGTCGGTGGCCACCAGCTTGCCCCTGTTGATGATGATCACCTGTTCGCAGGTTTGCTCGACTTCGGGAAGGATGTGCGTGCTGAGAATGACGGTGTGGTCGCCGGCCAGACCCTTGATCAGATCCCGCGTCTCATTGATTTGTTTGGGATCGAGACCGGCAGTCGGTTCATCGAGAATCAGGACGTCGGGATTGTGAACGATCGCCTGCGCAAGTCCGACCCGTTGCCGATAGCCTTTCGACAGTTTGCCAAGCAGCTTCTTCTTGACGTCATTCACGGCGCAGCGGTCGCACGCGTAGTCTACCCGCTTTTGGAGCTCGGCTCCCGACAACCCTTTCAGCTTGCCGACAAACTCCAGGTATTCCGCCGTTTCCATCTCCGGATAGATCGGGGGAGTTTCCGGCAAATAGCCGATCCGCTTTTTGACCTCCTGCGGCTGTTCGAGGACATCAAAGCCAGCCACCGTGGCCGTGCCCGCGGAAGGCGAAAGAAAACAAGTCAGCATGCGCATCGTCGTCGTTTTTCCGGCGCCATTGGGGCCAAGAAAACCCACAATCTGGCCCTTCGCCACTTCAAACGAGATCTGGTCAACGGCGACGGTGTGCGCGTACTTCTTGGTGAGCGCTTGAACTTTGATCATAGATAAAGTGTTGGCAACAACAGGCAGACCCTATTGGTCCGACCGCACTTGAACAGTGCGGGACTAAAAGTATCTTAAAAAGCGCGTGCTTGGCATGTCAATTCGCGAGACAGAAGAGTCGCGGCCTCGGTTTTCATACCACGTTGTTGTCAAACTTGAGCATTCCACAGTTTTTCCACTAAACAAAAACTTGCGTTGCAAGAAAGTCGTAATACACTAGCGCCCGACAAGCTGCTAAGAAGTTTGCAAAACACTCTTCCTGCCTGTACTCAGGCCTGGTTGAGGGTATTTCGCCACATAGATCTCGCAAGGACGGGTTTGAGGCGTCAGGACTCTTGCGGTCGAGCAGCCGAGGAGGTCGTTCATGACCTGCAAGCGTCCCCGCAGGGCCCGGGTTCTCAGGACATTCGTTCCGCTTCTTATCGTCTCCACCTTCTTGATCGCTTCTTCTGCAGGGCAGGATCCCAAGGCAGATAGAGACGTCTCGGCCGCCAAAACAGCAGCCAAAGAATCAGCTGCCTTCGAGTCCGACCCCGCAAATCCTATTTTCTTGCCAGCGGTTATTTACGACTCGGGGGGGACCGATGTGCTTCAAACCAATGGTGGGATTTTTCAGGGCGTAGCAGCCGCAGATCTGACCGGCAACGGCAAGCTTGATTTGGTGGTATCGAACCTGGCTGGCCCCAACAATCTTGGCAACGGGGTCCTGGGAGTGCTGCTGGGAAAGGGAGACGGAACTTTCAAACCGGTACTAACCTTCGGATCCGGAGGATACGGCGCCAGCTCGGTGGCGATCGCCGATGTAAATGGCGACGGGGTGCCGGATGTTCTGGTGGCAAACACCTGCGTCAGCAGCAGCAATTGTGCAAACGGCACCGTGTCTGTCCTGTTGGGCAGGGGCAACGGTACCTTTAAATCGCCCGTTACTTACAGCTCAGGCGGACAGGCGGCAGTTTCGATCGCGGTAGCGGATGTGAACGGCGATGGCAAACTCGACCTGATGGTGGCGAACCAAACTGGCGAGAGTAACGGTGACGGCTCGGTTGGAGTGTTGTTGGGGAATGGCAACGGTACTTTCCAGGCGGCTGTGACCTACGACGCCGGAGACTCGGTGACGAGTTCGCTCGCGGTTGCGGATGTAAACGGCGACGGCAAACCGGACCTGGTGCTAGCCAACTCGGGACGCGGCACTGTAACCGTGCTTCTGAACAATGGCGGCGAGACCTTCCAGCCGGCCGTGGTCTACAGCAGCGGCGGGGAGATTCCGGTGTCGGTGGCAATCGCGGATGTGAATGGCGATGGCATCCCCGACATTATTGTGGCGAACTGGTATTCCGGGACACTGGGAGTGCTGCTAGGCAGCGGCAACGGAATCTTCCAGGCGGCGGTAACTTATTCATCGGGGGGCGCAAGTCCTGATTCGGTGGCAGTTGCCGATGTGAACGGCGACGGCAAACCCGACCTGGTTGCAGCCAACTGTGGCAGCAGTCAAAACGGCTACGGATGCGGAGAGACAAACGGGGTGGTAAGCGTCCTGCCGGGTTATGGAGACGGTACGTTCCAGCCTGCGGTAACGTTCTCCTCGGGCGCATTCAACGATATCTCGATAGCGGTTGCCGACGTGAACGGGGATGGCAAGCCAGACATATTAGTGGGGAACCAGGGCGGAGGAACCAACGAAGATGGCTCTGTGGCAGTGCTGCTCAATAACAGCCAATTCACTCCGGCCACGATTTCGCTGGCCTCCTTGCTCAATCCCGCGTTCGTCGGTCAGGCAGTTACCCTGCGGGCTAGTGTGAGCTCGACTGCCGGGACTCCCCCGAACGGAGAAACCATCACGTTTTATAACGGAACGACTGTTCTTGGTACTGGTGTCCTGAGCGGAGGAGTTGCGTCGCTGATGATTACTTCACTACCGAATGGCGTCTATGGTGTCACCGCAAGTTACAGTGGAGACGGCAACTTTGGGGCGAGCGTCTCGGCCGTGCTGCGGCAGGTAGTCAATACTACGAACAAGTCGGCCACCGTGGTCACTCTCGTCTCCAGCCTCAGCCCGTCTATCTACGGGCAAGCTGTCACCTTCAGGGCGACGGTAGCGACCTCAGGTCCGCTGCCTCCGACCGGAACGGTCAACTTCACCTGGGGCAACAGCATCGGCGTCGTCACACTCAATAAGAGCGGCGTAGCGATAGTGACAAAATCCAACCTCAACGCCGACTCCTACCCGCTGACCGCGGTCTACTCGGGAGACGCGAACAATGCGAGCAACACTTCCGGCATTGTGAGCCAGGTGGTAGAGCAGGCGACGAGCTCGGCAACCCTAAGTTCCTCGCAGAATTCCCCCACGCAAGGCGAGGCCGTGACCTTCACCGCTACCATCACATCTCCGACCGTGGTGCCCACCGGGCCGGTGACGTTCCTGGTGGGGAAAACCGTGCTGGGAACGGCCCAACTCAGCAACGGAAAAGCACAATTCACAACCTCGTCGCTTCCCGCCGGGTCAGATACGGTCACGGCGACGTACTACGGAGACTCGAACATCGCCGGAAGTACGGCGTCGGTTAAGGAGACGGTGCAGTAATCGAGTTGATGCGGATTTGGGCCGACGGCTTTTTGGCGTGAAGCAGCGTCGCAGACAAGGAATCGGGAACGGCGGTAAATTAAATTATCGTTTGGGCGGCGGCGGAAGTATGCGGAAGTATGTTGGTAGAGGTCGCCAAGCCGGTTGTCGTGATTTTCTGCATCCTCTCTCTGTATGCCTTGTTCCACGCCGCATTCCTGGTTCCGGCCAGCGACATGCATCAGAGGATTTGCGATTCTCTTGGTCTGCTGGCACTGGCGGCGACGATCTCTCTGATCGGTGGATTCATTTTTCGCGACGCCCGACAAGCGCCGTGCGGCGGCAAGGTGCGACTCACGGCTACGCTTCCTATCCAACTTTTCTGCTGGGGTTCCGGCGCGATGTTTGTTCTCTTCGTCGTTTCCTGGTACGTGGAGAGCCACTGCATCTTCTACCGGGATGTGCGGTTCTGACATTCAGGTTGGTGCAGAGATTCCGGCTTAAGCCGTTTTCAAGCGGAGAGCCTGCCCGAATACAACGCCATTCCGACGACCGCATCCATGCCCAATGCGCCGAGGGTGTCGATCTCTTGCTGCGAAGTGATGCCGCCGGCGACTACCAGTCGACGAGAAGTAGCTTGCCGGATGGCACTGACTGTCTGCAAGGGGATTCCGCCCATCAGCCCTTCCGTGTCGATGTGGGTGTAGAGAAAAGTCTCGCAGAAGGGCTCGAGTGCGCGAATCATATCGAACGCGGTAAGGGCGGTCTCCTTGCGCCAGCCATCAATGGCCACGCGGCCGCCGCGAGAATCGAGGGCGAATACCAACGGCGCGGTACCAAGTTCGCCAGCGAGGACGGCTGCATATTGAGTGTTGATTTTGCCGTCCTTCAACAATGAAGAACCAATGACAACTCTTTGTGCGCCCGCTTGTAATATTTCACGGGCTGTTTCGAGGCTGCGAATCCCGCCGCCAACCTGGCAGTTCAGCCGCTGCGCAATCTGATTCACGATTTGGCGGTTATCCCCGGCGCCTCGAGCCGCATCGAGGTCGATCACCTGCACCAGCGGATACCTGGAGAATCGCTCGATCCAGTAGTCGAAATTGTCGAACTCCAGCGCCTTTTTCTCGCCCTGCACCAATTGCACGATTTTGCCGCCCATCAGGTCGATCGACGGAATCAGCATGGCCACCTCACCGGTATGCCGGCATCATGGAGTTCACGCTTCAGTTCCGCAATGTTCTCGAGGCCGAAGTGGAAGATGGATGCAGCCAGAGCTGCGTCGGCGCGGCCGTCGCGAAAAACCTCGATGAAGTCGCGAGCCGATCCTGCGCCTCCGGACGCGATGACCGGAATCGAAACCGCCTCTGCCACCGCGCGCACGAGTTGGCAATCGAAGCCGGACTTGGTGCCATCGCGGTCCATGGAAGTGAGCAGGATCTCTCCCGCACCGCAAGCGGCCGCTTCCCGCGCCCATTGAATCGCGTCCCGGCCCGTGGGCATCCGTCCTCCGGCAACGAAGACTTCGAAACCTCCATCGGCCTTTCTGGCATCGATGGCCACCACTACCGCCTGCGAACCAAAACGGCCCGCGATCTTGCCGATCAACGCGGGATCTTTCACGGCGGCGGAGTTGATGGCGATTTTGTCCGCGCCTGCGTCGAACACCGCAGCTGCGTCGTCGAGTTCGCGAATCCCTCCACCCACGGTGAACGGAACAAAAAGAGAGCGCGCCGTGCTGCGGACGGCGTCCAGCAGGGTGCGGCGATTCCCGCTGGTCGCCGTGATATCGAGAAGAACGATTTCGTCCGCACCGTTGCGCGCGTGGGCCGTGGCGCATTCGGCCGGATCGCCGGCGTCGCGCAGGTTTTTGAACTTCACGCCTTTCACGACGCGGCCGTCATCCATGTCGAGGCAGGCGATGATGCGCTTGGTCAGCACATCAAACCTCGCAGAAATTCTTGAGGATGGAGCAGCCCGACTTCCCCGGACTTTTCCGGATGGAACTGCACTCCGAAGATGTTGTCTTGTTCGACGGCGGCAGAAAACCGGAGTCCGTATTCGGTCGCTGCCGACGTAGAGGCCACCACCGGCGCGTGGAAAGAGTGTGTGTAGTAAACGAAGGAATCTTGCGCGATGCCCCGCAGCAGCCGCGAACCCTGCTGAATCGTCAGAGAATTCCATCCGACGTGCGGCGATTTTACGGTAGTCGGAAACTGCCGGCATTTGCCGGGGAAAATTCCCGCTCCGGCGACTTCGGGAGACTCTTCACTGCCCTCGAAAAGCCATTGCATCCCCACGCAGATTCCGAGAAACGGCTTGCCGGAGGAAGCGCCTTGCAGCAAGGCTTCGCGTAGGCCCGTACTGTCCAGAACCTGCAGATGAAGAAAAGTGCCCTACACCAGGGAATACGATCTTGTCCGCGGCCGCGACGGTCACCGGGTTCGTCCGTTACCGACACTTCCGCGCCGAGATAGTCGAAGGCCTTCTTTACCGAATTCAAATTGCCCGCGCCGTAATCCACGATAGCGATCATAGAAGTCCTTTGGTACTGGGAAGCATGCGGCCCAGGCGGCGGTCGCGGGAGCACGCCACGCGCAGGGCGCGAGCGAAAGCCTTGAAGAGCGCTTCGATCTTGTGATGGCTGGAGCGTCCGTAGAGCACACGCGCGTGAACATTGGCGCGCGCACCGCGAGCGAAACCCTCGAAAAAATCGGGCACCAGTTCCGCCTGCAGATCTCCGACGCGCGCAGCGCGGACCTTGGTATCGACGACCGCAGCCGCGCGTCCGCCGAAATCCACGGCGGCTAAGCCGAGAGTTTCATCCATGGGCATGACAAAGTAGCCGGCGCGCAGAATGCCGCGACGATCGCCTAAAGCTTGATCGAATGCCTCGCCCAGAGCGATCCCGACGTCTTCCACGGTGTGGTGCTGATCCACGTCCAGGTCGCCCAAGGCGGCGAGCTTCAAGTCGAATCCACCGTGTCGCGTGAAGAGCTCCAACATGTGGTCGAGAAAACGGATTCCGGTGGAGACTTCGTACTTGCCGCGACCTTCGATGGTGAGGGAAATCCGAATTTCGGTTTCCGCGGTCTTGCGATGTAGTTTCGCCTTCCTCACCCTTTCACCTCGCGGCGCTCGGTGAATTCTCCCACCACTTCGCGCAGCGCGTCGATCAGAATCCGGTGTGTTCGAGCGATCCAACGGTCAGGCGCACGCAGCCTTCGCATCCAGGGTCGGAATTTCTGTCGCGTACCAGAATTCCTCGGGAACGCAAAGCCTGAACGAATTCGGCGTGGGAAGGACCAACGCGCACGAGGACAAAGTTGGCGCGGCTGGGCCAGTAGTGAAGACCGAGAGTTCTGAGTTCCTGCTCGAGCAGTTGGCGCCCACTCCGCACCTCGGCCACATAGTGCTTCACGTACTCCTGATCCTGAAGCGCCTCCGGCAGGACGGCGAGCGCGGCCGCGTTTACGTTGTAGGGCGAAGCAACGCGGCGCACCATTGCCATCTGTCGTGCTTCTCCAGCAAGAATGCCGATGCGCAAACCAGCCAGGCCGTAAGCCTTGGAGAAAGTTCGCGCCACGAAAAGATTTGCCGGACGCTCGGGATGCTGGAGGATGGTTTCTCCGTGAAACTCGAAATAAGCTTCATCCACCAGAAGCGCTGTCTGAGGCGCGGCGTGAGCAACCTTAAGCAGAACTTCGCCGGCCACCGCTGCTCCCGTTGGATTGTTCGGATTCGCCACGGCAATCAGACGCGTGCGTGGGCTGATCTGAGCCAACAGGGTTTCGAAGGGGAAAGTAAAGTTCTCTCCGGCAAGAACCTCGACCACGCGCGCACCTTCCGCTTGCGCGAAGATCGCATACATGGCAAATGTGGGCACGACGATAATGGCTTCGTCCCCCGCATCGAGATAGGTGGAGCAAAGCAGATGAATCGCTTCGTCGACTCCGTTCGTCAGCAAAATCTGGGCCGAGTCGAGTCCGAGAAAATCGGCTACCTCGCGTTCCACCGGCTCGCGCTCGGGATAGCGCGCCAGCGTTTCGGAATCGAGCGAGCGCAACCGCGCCAGCACGCGCGGCGAGCAGCCGATCGTGCTTTCGTTGAAATCGAGGCGCAGTCCTTGCCGGCCGGCCAGCGGCGGCCGATAGGCATGCAGATTCTTTACGGCTGCGCGAGCCTCAAGCATTCGCAGCACCTCACGCGCAATGACTCCGCGTGTCCGCGTAAGCCTTCGGCTTCGGCCAGTACGATGGCCGGTGCGGCGATGGCGCGAATCCCTTCACGAGAAACTTCCTGGCAACAGATGATTCGAACGAAATCCAGCACGCTGAGGCCGCCACGCACGCGGGCCATCGCTCCCGTAGGCAGCACGTGGTTCGGACCTGAGATGTAATCTCCCGCAGACTGAGGCGTGAACTCGTCCAGAAAAACTGCGCCCGCATTCTGAACCTGCGGCACCAGCGCTGCCGGCAGCGTGAGATGCTCGGGCGCGATGCGATTCGCGATCTCAACCGCCTCATCGAGAGAATCAACCAGAAGAATGGCGCCGCGAGCGGAAAGCGATTTGGCAGCAATCGGATTTCCTTGAGTACGGCGTTGCACCTCGGTCTGCACTGCTTTCGCCAGCTCACGCGCATTCGTGATGAAGATGCACAGCGCGTCGGGATCATGCTCCGCCTGCGCCACCAGATCACTGGCGATGCAAGCCGGATCGCCGTCCTCGCTGATGAGCAAGGCCTCTGTCGGGCCAGCGAGGAATTCGATGGCGCAATCGAATGCTACCAATTTCTTCGCTGCGGTCACGTACCGGTTACCGGGACCTACGATCTTTTCCACGCGCGGAATGCTCTTCGTCCCATAGGCAAGGGCAGCGATTGCCTGTGCCCCGCCGACGCGGTAGAACTCGCGCACGCCGAGAAATGCAGCCGCCGCCAAAGTCGCCTGTGCGGGGCGCGGAGAAGCCACGCGAATCTGCGTTACGCCCGCGACCTGCGCCGGAATCACCGTCATCAGCAACGTCGAAGGCAAAGGATATCGTCCGCCGGGCACGTAGCATCCCACCGATTCCAGCGGGCGCACCAACTGGCCCACGCAAACACCAGGCTGAATTTCGCGCCGCCACTCTTCCGGTTTTTGCCACTCGCAGAAGCGGCGGATATTGCCCGCAGCTTGACGAATGGCATCCTGTAGCTCTGGAGCAGTTTTCTCCCAGGCCTCGTGCAGTTCGGCCTCGGGCACGCGGACAGGCTCGCCCTTGCCCAAACCGTCCCAACGCGTGGCATAACGGCGCAGCGCTGATCGCCGTTGCGCCGGACGTCATTCACGATGCGGCGAACAGCGGGCTCGATGTCGGCCAGATCGGTCGCGCCGCGGCGTTCGAGGGCACGTATGAAGCGGTCTCTCTTAAGCCCATCGAGAATGCGCATCACATCACCACCTTGTTCAGCGGATACTCGACGATGCCCTGGGCATTGGCCTGCTTGAGCTTCGGAATCAGCGACCAGGCGGTCTGCTCCTCAATGACGGTATTGACCGCGACCCACTCGCCATCGGCCAAGGGCGCGACGGTGGGATTTTTCAGCGCGGGCAGAAGGCCGAGAACAGCGGCCAAGTCCGGTTTGCGCACGTTGAGCATCAGGCCAACCCGGCCCTGCGCAGCCATGGCTCCGCGAAGCATGACAGACAGGTTTTCAATCTTTCGCCGCCGCTCTGGATCGGCCCAGGCGGCCTTGTTCGCGACCAGTTGCGTGTTGGATTCCAGCACGGTTTCGAGGATCCTCAGATGATTGGCGCGCAGCGAACTCCCCGTCTCCGTCACTTCGACAATTGCATCGGCCAGCAATGGCGGCTTCACTTCGGTCGCGCCCCAGGAGAACTCGACTCTCACAGACACGTTCCGGCTGGCAAAATAGTTTCGCGTAAAACTCACCAGTTCGGTGGCAATGATTCGGCCCTCGAGGTCTTCCGGCTTTTGGAAGCTTGAATCCTCCGGGACGGCCAGCACCCACTTGACTTTGCCCATGCTTTGCTTGGCATAGATCAAGTCGGTGACCTTGACCACCTCGAGGCCGCTTTCCAGCACCCAGTCGAGACCAGTCAGGCCGGCATCCAGCGCGCCGTGTTCGACGTAGCGCGCCATTTCCTGGGCACGAATCAGCAGGCATTCGATTTCAGGATCATCCGTTGCGGCGAAGTAAGAGCGGGCGCTCGTGTAGACGCGCAGTCCAGCGCGGGTGAAGAGGCTAAGCGTCGCCTCCTGCAAACTTCCTTTGGGAATGCCCAGACGCAGTTTCATCGCCGCGCCTCCTGCGTTTCCGGGTGCGGCCCCAGCGCCCAGCGGCAATTCCTGTGTAAAGCACGATCTCGTCCCGTGTGGCAGACCTTGCCCTCGCCCAGCACGCGAACCCGCAACAGCACCGTATCCCGATCGCAGTCGGTCCACGCGGCAACCACTTGCAGACGATTCCCGGAGGTTTCTCCTTTCGTCCACAGAGTTTGTCGGGTGCGGCTGTAGAACGTGACGAAGCCGGTTTGCAAGGTCATCTCCAGCGCCTCCCGGTTCATGAAGCCCACCATCAGCAACTCGCCGGTGGCCGCATCCTGAATGACCGCGGGCGCCAGGCCTTGCATTTTGTCGAAGTCGATCTCCATTGCACCCTCCACGATTTATGTTTCCCGGAGTGCCTGGCGGCAGCGGCAGAAACAAAAAGCCCGCTGCGCGTTTGCGTCAGCGGGCTTGGATTTCCTATGAGTGCTAGTTGGCGTTATCCGTTAGTGCCCCGCCGACACGCTCATCGCATGGTGATGATGGTGAAGATGATGGTGTCGCGAAGTCATTACCTAATAATGGTAGGGCAATTCGCGTTCTCCAGTCAATTGCTTTCTATCAGCTCAGAGCGGAATGGAGCTGTCACAGGAGCTTCTGCCAGGCGAACGGTAAGCCGATATACACTGAAAAGCGCTTCTGGAGTGCAATTAAGACGATTTGGGGTTTAAGTTTACGCTCAGAATAAGCTTCTCCCGAAAAGAGGGTTGGACGGCGCTGCTTATCTTCTTTGGCGCTCTGAGTACGACTTTCCTGGCGGCGCAAACGAACTCCATTCCGTCCCCACAGTCAACTTCGCTACTCACATCGCGGGTTGCGCTGCTTCAGCGGGGCATCAACGCCAGTGAATGGTTTGCGCAGGTTTATGACAAGAGCGGGTACTCGAAGGAGCATTTCCAAAACTGGACCACCGCCGACGACATAGCGCTGATCAAGTCGATGGGATTTGATCATGTGCGGCTGAGCGTGAATCCGCAACCGATGATGACGGACCACCACCCGGATGAAATTTCGCCGGAGTATCTCGGCTATCTGGACGCCGCCGTGAAAATGATTCTTGATCACGGACTGGCTGTGGTGATCGATCTTCATCCGGAGAGTGATTTCAAAGCGAGGTTAGCGAAGGATGACACCTTCGTCCAGGAATTCTCTGACTTCTGGCGAACGCTGGCGCGGCATTATTCCACGTGGGATGCGGACCGTGTTTTCTTCGAGATTTTGAACGAGCCGGAGTTCTCCGACCGATACCGATGGTACGGCGTACAGGCGAAGCTGGCGGCGGCGATTCGCGAAGGCGCGCCGCTGCAAACGATGATCGCGACCGGGGCGCGATGGTCAGACGACGATGAATTGGTGTTCATCGAGCCGCTTCGCGATCCGAACGTTATTTACAACTTTCATTTTTATGCGCCCCACATCTTCACTCATCAGGGTGCGACGTGGGGAACATATTATTGGCATTGGGTAAAAGGGCTGCATTATCCGTCGTCGCCGGAATCTGCGGCGAAGACCGCGGCGGGAGTGCCGGAAGCAGTGGACCGCATGGCAGTGATCCGCTACGGACAGGACCACTGGGATGCGGCACGCATCGAAGCTGAGATTACGCAAGTCGCAGACTGGGCTGGAAAGCGTGGAGTTCCGGTGGTATGTAATGAATTCGGCGTCTATCGAAAATATGCGGATCCTCACGATCGAGAGGCGTGGATTCACGACGTGCGCTCTTCGCTGGAACGTCATGGCATGGGATGGGCGATGTGGGATTATTCCGGCAGCTTCGGACTCGTTTCGAAAAAAGACGGACGGACTACGGTCGATGAGATGACTGTGCGGGCGCTGGGCCTGAATCCGCCACCGGGAAGATGACCGCGAAAGATATGGTGCTGCCGGATGTGAATGTGGCGGCGAACCCTGCCGGAGCCGAGTTGTGGATTAGACTCTTACTATGTCGCTAGTTTCTGCTCGTCTTCCCTGACATTCAGAAGGACTCATGCGATTCAGAATTCTCCGTGGTCAGCGCCCTGGTTCCGGTCAGGTCGCCTGCTTAATAATTCTGGCTGCTTCGGTAGTCTACGGGAAGGGCCAACAGCCGAAGCTGGACGCTACAATCACGCCGGTCGCTAACTTCACGGACGTGGCCGAAAAGGCTGGACTCACCATGCAGGAGATCTTCGGCGGCGTCTCAACCAAAAAGTACATCATTGAAACCACCGGTACGGGAGTCGCCATCTTCGACTACGACAATGACGGTTGGCCGGACATTTTTCTGGTGAACGGAACCAGGCTTGAGCTGCCGGCGAAGGGCGCTGCACCCGGCAATCAT
The DNA here is from genome assembly GCA_963750245.1 of uncultured Acidobacteriaceae bacterium. Lineage (GTDB taxonomy): Bacteria > Acidobacteriota > Terriglobia > Terriglobales > Acidobacteriaceae > Sulfotelmatobacter. Next base: position 806,359 of record CAVVQB010000007.1, on the reverse strand, counting down.
CTCTACCGCAATAATCACGACGGAACTTTCACCGATGCGACCACAAAGGCTGGACTGGGAGCCACCGGCTGGGGACAGGGCGTCTGCGTTGGGGACTACGACAACGACGGGTGGGAAGATCTCTACGTCACCTATTACGGCAAGAACCGCCTTTATCACAATCAAGGAGGCGTTTTCACTGAAGTGGCGGAGAAGGCGGGAGTCGCGGGAACCGGGAAGGCGTGGGGCGCTGGCTGTGCGTTTATTGACTACGATCGTGACGGTCGACTCGACCTGGTGATTGCCAACTATGTAAATTTTGATCTGGCGACGGCGCCGGCGCCGGGTGAGCGGGCAACGTGCATGTGGAAAGGTGTTCCTGTGATGTGCGGCCCGCGAGGCCTACCGGGAGCGAAAAATATTCTTTATCACAACAAGGGTAATGGAACATTTGAAGACGTCACCACGAACGCACACATCGATCGAACGGATGGACACTACGCATTCAGCGTCTCGACTCTGGATTTTGACGAAGACGGATGGCCGGACATTTTCATTGCCTGCGACAGCACGCCCAGCATTCTTTACCGCAATAACCATGACGGCACGTTCAGCGATGTTGCAGTGACCGCCGGCTCGGCATTCAACGAAGACGGCCGCGAGCAGGCCGGCATGGGTTCCACCATCGCGGATTTTGACGGCGACGGCCATCTGGACATTTTCAAGACTAATTTCTCGGACGACACTTCCACTTTGTATCGCAACAACGGCGACGGCGCCTTCACGGACGCGACCTCGGCAGCCGGGCTTGGCTTGTACACGCAATACCTGGGCTGGGGAACCATGTTCTTCGACTTCGATAATGACGGCTGGCCCGACCTGATTCTGGCGAACGGACACGTTTATCCCGAGGTCGACAGCCAGCACTTGGGGAGTAATTACGAAGAACCGCGGATTCTATATCACAACAACGGAGATGGAACGTTCAAAGATGTTTCGGCTTCGGCGGGATCGGGCATCACGACGGCTGCCTCGTCACGGGGTCTGGCGGTGGGCGATTTATGGAATGACGGGCGGATGTCGGTGGTGATCAGCAACATGAACGCCACGCCCAGCCTGCTGGTGAACCAGGTTCGTACACCGAATCACTGGATCGCAATTCGCACAGTGGGGACAAAGTCGAATCGCGACGGAATCGGCGCTCGCATTTTGGTAAAAACGGTGAACCGCGTGCTGGTCGACGAGGTACGCAGCGGCTCCAGCTACATCTCTAGCAGCGACATGCGAGTTCACTTCGGGCTCGGCTTGGCAACCAAAATCGAGTGGGTAGAGATACGCTGGCCGAGCGGGCTGATAGAGAAGTTTCCTGACCCCGGTGTGGATGCGATTCATACGCTGAAAGAAGGAACGGGAGCGGCCATGGCCCTCGAAAGCAGGAAGCCGTAAGTCCAGTCTATCTTTTCGCTATGCCACTAGAAAATCTGCGAGCGGAGTTCAAGAGGCGATTTGGCGGCACGTGCAATATCTTCAGAGCACCCGGGCGCGTTAACCTGATTGGCGAACACACCGACTACAACGACGGGTATGTAATGCCCGCAGCCATCGGTTTCGATACCTTCGTGGCTTGCGCGAAAACGGACAGCGAAAAGTTAGTGGTCCAGTCCTTGCAGCACCCGGAGTCGGCGTCTGTTGCGGTTCGTGAAGCAGCGCCCCGTTCCGCTCACAACTGGACCGACTATGTGCACGGAGTGGCGATTCAACTCGAGCGCGAGGGCTGTGTTCTCCGCGGCGTAAATCTGTTGATTGATGGACGCGTCCCGATTGGGGCGGGCCTGAGTTCCTCGGCGGCGCTGGAGGTCGCGACGGCACTAGCATTGCTGCATGCGTCGAGCCATCGAATGGATAAAGCCAAGATCGCAAAACTCTGCCAGCGCGCCGAGAACGAGTTTGTGGGTTCTCGCTGCGGCATCATGGATCAATTCGCATCGTTGAACGGCCGGTCCGGAAAGGCAATACAACTGGACTGCCGTTCGCTGAATGTTCGCTTTATCCCGCTGCCAGAGAATGTGGCTCTGGTGATCTGCAATACGATGGTGAAACACTCCATCGCGACCGGTGAATACAATGCGCGACGCGCACAGTGTGAGGCAGGGGTGCGCCATTTCGCTCAGTTTCGCGACGGCATCCTGGCGCTGCGGGACCTCACGGAGGCTGATTTAGAAAGTCACGGTGGAGCGCTCTCCGACGTGTTGCTCCGTCGTTGCAGGCATGTGATCAGCGAGAATACGCGCGTTCTTCAAGCTGCCGATGCTCTCGAGTCAGGCGATCTTGAAGGAGTTGGCGACTTGATGTACCAGTCGCATCGCAGTCTGAAGAGTGATTTTGAGGTAAGTTGCGCCGAACTCGACATCATGTTTGAACTGGCGGGCAAGATTCCTGGAACTTATGGCGCGCGCATGACAGGCGGCGGATTTGGCGGGTGTACGATCAATCTGGTTGAACGAAGCGAGGCCCGCAGATTCAGCGAACGAATCGCTAGGGAGTATCAGGATGCAACTCAAGTTCGTCCTGAGATCTACATTACTGAGGCTGCGAATGGGGCGGGACCGGCAATTTGACCAGATCGACTACCCTGAACGGGATTGAATTCTGAGCTGTCTCCGAAACGATGTTGCCACTTCCTGACGCTTCGCATCGCCGCCTGAACGTGCTAACGGGCGAGTGGGTTCTGGTCTCGCCCCACCGCGCCCAGCGGCCGTGGCAGGGGCAAGTCGAACCGGCGGCGCAACGGCGTGAGCCGGCTTACGATCCCTCTTGCTATCTTTGTGCCGGCAATGTGCGGGCCGGGGGTGAATGTAATCCGCCCTACTCAGCGACTTTCGTCTTCGACAACGACTATCCCGCACTGCGTCCTGAGCCAATCGAAGCGGGGACTGGCAACGGCGGTTTGATGGTTGCTGAGGGAGAGCGGGGAATCTGCCGCGTAGGATGTTTTTCGCCTCGCCACGATCTCACGCTCGCCGGCATGGGGCAGGCTGAGATTGTTGCGGTGATCGAGATGTGGCGTGAACAGCTCGCCGATCTCGGAGCGCGCGATTTTATCAACTACGTACAAATTTTCGAAAATCGCGGCGCCGTGATGGGAGCGAGCAATCCGCATCCGCATTGCCAAATGTGGGGATCTTCCTCCATTCCGAACGAACCGGCGAAAGAACAAAGAGCGCAGCGAGATTACCTGCAATCGCGCCAGCGATGTCTGCTCTGCGAGTATGCGGAGCTCGAGCGGTCCTCCGGCGAGCGCGTGATTTTCCAGAACGAGGGGTTCCTTGTGGTCGTGCCTTTCTGGGCGGTCTGGCCTTTTGAGACTCTGATTCTTCCTCTGCGACACATAGCCGATCTTTCTGGAATGACCGGCGGCCAAAGCCGGGCCCTGGCTGATGTCTTGCAAAAGCTGACGGCCGGCTACGATCGCTTATTCAACACTCCGTTTCCCTATTCGATGGGTTTTCATCAGCAGCCGACGGATGGGGAAGCGCATCCGGAATGGCATTTGCACGCACATTTTTTCCCGCCTCTGTTGCGCTCCGCGAACATACGAAAGTTCATGGTTGGCTTCGAATTGTTGGGCACCCCGCAACGAGACATCACGCCAGAAGCAGCCGCTGAAAGATTGCGGGGGCTTTGCAGGTAGCCGCTGACTTCGAATTAATGCGTCAGAGACCTGTCGGCTGATGCTAGAGGGCGCGTTAGGAGGTAAACGAACCTCACGCTACCAGCGGAATATTTGTAACTCCTGCTGTACCGAACACACGCCGATAGCGTTCGATTTCCTCGGGAGGACCGAGCGCCTTGGCGTAATTGTCGGAGAGCTTGACCGCAGGCCTGCCTTCGGCGTCGGAGACTTTGCAGATCAGGCTAATGGGATCAAAACCAGTGCCGCCGGTGGGATCACATCCGCGGAAGTCGTTGGTGAGAAGTGTTCCCCAGCCGGCACTGAAACGAATGCGGCGGCCGGGAATCCACTTCTGCCGATCCAGAAAGTCGTCCGCACTACGGAAATCCGCGGGAGTCGCACCCACCTGGAGCGCGCCTCCAAAATAGGCATGCAAGCCGATGATGTCATCCACGTCGAGTGCGTCGGATGCGATGATGAGTTTGTCCTTGGAGTCTCGGCCGCGCGCTTTGAGCCAGGCGATGTATTCGTCCCCAGCCACATAAGGATTTTTGCTGTCGATGCGCTGGCCGGTCCAATCGCCAGCCCAGTCCGGCGCGCCTTCCAGGAACTGGGTTGTGCCGAAGGTATCAGGCAGCATGATGCGGAGCGCGCCTTCGTAAGTTTCCTGCCACAGTTTTAGAACCTGATATTGGGAAGGCTTCAGAGCTTCGTCATCTGAAGCAAGGGCGGCGAGAACCATGGGGATTTCATGGGCATTGGTGCCAATCGCCTCGAGGTCGTGTTTGTGGGCCAGGAAGGCATTCGAGGTCCCGATGAAACCGCGGCCAAGATTGGACGCCATGGCTTTCACAACGTATTCCTGCCACAGAAAACTGTGGCGGCGACGGGTTCCGAAATCCGCAACGCTGAGCCCGGGTATGCCGCGCAGGCGTTCGATCTTGCTCCATAGCTTGGTCTTCGCCTGGGCGTAGAGGACATCCAGATGAAACTCGCTCAGTCTCTTCAAGTTGGCGCGGGTTCGAAGCTCATCGAGAATGGAAAGCGCATAGAGTTCCCACATCGTGGTTTCGGTCCATAGGCCCTCAAAAGAAAGATCGAACTGACCGTCCTTGACCGACAGGGTATACTCCGATAGCTTGAAGTCGCTTTCCAGCCATTCCAAGAAAGCGGGTTCGAAAATACCGCGGCGGCCGTAGAAAGTATTTCCTGCGAGCCACACCAGTTCAGATTTTCGAAATTGGAGTCTTCGAACGTGCTCCATCTGCTGGGCGATTTCGTGGGTCGGGAAAAGGTCTGCCAGGCGAACCGAGGAGCTGCGATTGAGCAGGGAAAAAGACGCGTGAGTTTTGGGGAAATGCTTCCACACAAACTGCAGCATCAGCAGCTTGTAGAAATCAGTATCCAGCAATGACCGGATTACCGGGTCCAGTTCCCAGTTGTGGTTATGCGCCCGCTCAGCAAAATTGACGATCATCGGGCGGCTATGTCTCTAGAATCGCGTCATCACGGAACCGATAGTCTTAATTGAAACGGAAGTCGCGAAAACTGTCAATCATGGGGCTTGGCTTCCCTTTGCCCAATTCGGACGTCCCGGAGCAGCCGGATTGATAGATTCTAACGGGGCTCTGCCTTGATACTGCAAGTCCGACGGGCCATGTCCGCTGTCGAATGCCGTAAGTATCTCCAAACACAATGATTAGTTGAAGTGATGAGGTAAAAGCGGTTGCTCTTTTGGCGCCCCGAGGCTGGCCCTCTGGCGTTTTCTCGTATGTACCTCCGAAATCTACTCGAAGTCTCTCCGGGGGCTCAGACTCAGCATGTACCTCAGGAACACGGAAGTGCAGAGTTTTGCGCGTTCAAGCTGCAGGGACTCGACTATGCGTAGATGCTTTCTGACATCTCGAACTGTGGCAAATTGTGCGTACGCGGGAGTACTTCTTCTGGCCCTCGCGGTCATGGTCGGTTGTCAAGGGTTCAGTTCCAGTAAGCCGGCCACAGACACTCCGGCTGCGCAGGGAGCCCTGACAGCCAGTTCCACCAGCCTGAGCGCAGGGACCGTCCAGGTGGGCAAGGGCCAACAATTGCCAGAGAGCGTCACGAATACTGGCGGTACCTCGTTAACGGTTTCTCAGGTTGCCATCAGCGGCACGGGTTTTACCCTGAGTGCAATTTCCACACCGCTGACGCTTACGGCAGGACAGACTCTAGCTTTCAGCGTAACCTTCACGCCGCAGGCGGCTGGCGCCTCCAGCGGTAGCGTCACGATCACTTCGAGCGGATCCGATCCGTCCTTGGTCATCCCCATTTCGGGCACCGGAACGACCGCAACCGCACAGCTGACAGCTACTCCGGCAACTCTAGGAATTGGCAGTGTATTTGTTGGATCGAACGGAACAGCTTCGGGAAGCCTCAGCGCCAGCGGAGCAAATGTAACCATCACCGCGGTCAGCTCGAACAACGCACAGTTCACGGTGAGTGGCTTGTCACTGCCGGTGGTCGTTCCGGCGGGCCAGAGCGCGCCGTTTACCGTAAGTTTCAGTCCGCAGGCGACCGGCGGGGAAAGCGCGACGCTTACATTTACCAGCGATGCCCAGCCTTCCACGACTACAGATGCGGCCACTGGCACAGGTATGGCGGTGCCGGCACATATTGTTGATTTGTCGTGGGGCTCCAGCACTTCGCAGAACATCTCGGGATACAACATCTATCGCGCGGTCTATACGACCTCCTGCGGGTCCTATTCAAAGATCAACGGCTCCTCTCTGGACACGGCCACGACGTATTCCGATTCTTCGGTTGCCGATGGCAAGAATTATTGCTACGCAACCACCGCAGTGAATTCCAGCAACGAGGAGAGCGGTTACTCCAATATCGTTTCAGATGTTCAGATACCCGCCCCCTGAGAGCTACCGGCTTTAGCTCGCTCCCTGCCCTACTTGCCCTAATAAGTCCGCGTGTGGCGAGTCTGCCCTTTCGGCTACTCAGCTTGCCCTAGTGAGACCTACCCATAGTTACCGGCTGATTTGAGAATGTCGGTATGAGACTCCCCCAGTCCATTACCAGCTCTCTTTCTGCCCGTGGTTTCTTCGTCATAATGTTGACAGCATTTGCCGCAAGTTTACCCATCAATGCTCAAGCAGCCACGCAACAATTAACCTGCAGCCCGTGCACTCTTCGCTATGGCACGGTCGAAATCGGAGAAACGAAGACTCAAAGCATCACTTTGAAGAACAACGGGTTGACCGCAGTTAAGATTTCAGCGATCAATCTCATTGGGCCTGAGTTCAGCGTCTCCCAGAAGCTGCCGTTTACACTATCCGCAGGGGCGAGCCGCGCCCTCAGCGTCAAGTTCGCTCCGACCGCCCCCGGTTGGGCGGGAGGATTGGCCGGGTTCACCAGCAACGCTTCCAACTCAGACCTTCCGTTTGAGCTGACTGGAACGGGGCAGAAGAGTGCCGCTGTGCCTGGCCAACTGAGCATCACTCCGACACCGCTGAACTTCGGTGGCGTGCCGGTCGGGACAACACAGACTCAATCCATCACCATGAGTGCTTCGGGGGCAACGGTGACGGTGACGTCGGATAGCAGCAGCAATTCGCAATTCGTCCTGGACGGAGTCACGCTTCCCCTGACCATCAGCGCCGGACAGAGCTTGTCCTTCAACGTGGCTTTCACTCCAAAAAGCAGCGGCGCACAATCTGGTTCGCTGTCGTTTTCCAGCAACGCTTCCAACGCGCAGGCAACCGAATCTCTGAGCGGGACCGGCACGGTGGCAGCGTACAGCGTTAATCTAAGTTGGAACTCGAGTTCCGATGTAGCCGGCTACAATGTTTATCGGAGCACCAGCGCGACTGGAACCTATAGCAAAATCAATTCCAGCCTGGACGCGAACACCGCGTACACCGACGGCACAGTCATCTCCGGCCAGACGTATTACTACGAAGCCACTTCGGTGACTTCCAGCGGACAGGAGAGCGCGCGCTCGACGCCTCCGGTCAAAGCGACGATTCCGTAGGTGGGGGCTTTGAATCGCGACTCTTGATAGGGAAGCAGCTACTGCTTATCGCCTAGCGGCCACGATGCGCTCCGCCGCTAGGCTGCTTCCTGAAGAAGGTCCACTGCCGGTCGGGGCCTGAATCGCGTTTTCTGCCGGCTAACGGGGATTGTGTGCAAGAGCCTGCACATGGCGCGAACTTCCGTAACACCCATTGGACAGAAAGTAATCATTCTGCAGGCCTTAGTGGCACTCAGGGGCCATATCGCTTGGCCCGGCACATGCGTTAGTACTAGTACAGACGGCCAATACTGGGGGCTCACTAAAGTGATGCGGACAAGCTGGCTTCGCCAAATTCAGACGCCGAAAGCGGCCATTTTGCTGGCAGTTCTGAGTCTCGGCCGGCCGGGATTCGCGCAACAGCAGGTCTCTCTTGCGTTGCTGAAACCCCTAGCGATTGAACCCGGAGCGATCGAACCTGTCCCGATGGTGAGGTCCACGCAACCCGCGTCACTGCCCGAAGCTCCTGGGGATCACCGATTCTGGGACCGTGACAACAGCATCCTATTTGCGGCAAATGCTGCCTTCAGCGCAGCCGACTTCGTGGTGACCCGCGACAACCTCCGAAGTGGAGGACAAGAATTGAATCCAATCACACGTCTGGTCAGCGGCAGTACTACCGGGCTGGCGCTGAACTTTGCCGGTGAGGCTGTGGGCGTGGTTGGACTCAGCTATTTCTTCCACAAGACTGGACATCACAAACTGGAGCGGGCTGTTTCCGCCGTGAACATTGGCAGCTCGGCAGCAGCCGTATCTTTTGGCTTAGCCCACCGATAGGTTTGGATTGATTCAAAATCGGTCACTATAGATCTTCGTTCAAATGAGCGCGGGTTGAGAATGCTTTTTTTCTTCACGGCGACCCAAAATCCAAACAAGCAGGAATATCAGCGATAACGCGATAAGGAAGTAAATAGCTCCGCCCTGGCGGTGGAGCCTGCCGGTCAGGAAGCCCGGGTCGACGCGTGTTCCCAGGATTGCCAGGACAAAGATGCGAAGTCCGTTTTTCGCAACCGAAAGTGGGATCGATACCGCAACGACCAAAGCTTTTCGCCAGAATGAGCGCAAAAGCAGGTGGGCCAGCACCATGGTTGTGACCACGAGCATTGAACTCGAACGGATGCTGCTGCACTCGGGAGCAACTTCCAGGGTTAACCCGGGAATATGCACAAGCATCCCTCGCTGCGCCACAGGAATGCCAACTGCGGTGAAGAGCAAATGAGCGGAGGCAGCGGAGCCTCGCTGCAGCAGGCTTACGATCGGATTCATCGCGAACTGCGGAAGAGGTACCATCCAGAGCAAGAAACAAAGAGCGAATAGCGATCGGCGGACAGCACGGCTGCCGAAACAAAAAAGGAACGCGGCAATCCACCACACCACGAATGCCAGCATGTTCACCGCGAGCTGCACATCGGGAGACAGCGGGAATGCATTTAATCTAACCGCAGCAGTCACGAAAACAGAGATTATCAGCAGTCCCAAAGCGATTCTCCTATCCCACGGAGACGAGAGTTCAGCCGGCTTCCACTCAAGAAAGATCAGGGCTGCGCTGATAGGAAGGATCAACAGTATGTGCGTGTACTGCTCATCGCTAAGAGCCAAAGCGAATGAAGATATCAGGGGACGAAGCCAAACGGTTATCGCGATCAGCCCCAGAACGACAAAGCGCAGTAGCGGCGGCAATGTGGAAGTGGATTCTCGAGTTGGGCTCAGCACCATGTAATCGTACGCCAGGGAACAAATGACGGCACACTCTGGTTCTGCGTGGTTGTCTGGACTCGAACCTACTTGTGATCGGCAGAGTCCCGGCAGAACGGCACCGTGATCTTGGCGGGATTGATCGGTTTCCCATTTGGAATCCGGGCCAGCACGGTGTTCGAGCCGACGCTGATTACTCCGTTGGCGCTGATGGCGCGCACCACGTAGTAAAACTTCTCCCCGTCTTCCACCACATCATCCGCGCAGCTGGCGACCGGGAGGGGCATGCGGTTTACGCGCTCGGGTGGCGAGTCCTTTCGTCCTGTGCTGCGATAGATGCAATACCCTACAGCATCGGCGTGCCTGGAGTCAGAAGAGCTAGCGGTCCACGAAAGGATCACCATGTGGCTTCCTTTCATCTGCGGGGTCGCGGCCGACCTAGGTGGTCCCAGAAAAGGGCACTCGCGAGGACGTGCTTCGTGAGGGTCGCTTGTGGACGTGGCACGATGTTCTGGCTGCTGAGCTTCAACTGAATGGGAGCTAACTCGGCCTGTGCAGCCGCTTGGCAGCACGCCGATCACAGCAAGGACCAGAACGACAACAAACGATCGAATGCGTGCTCTTATCCAGCGCTGGTCTGTTGACCGCAGTTTCATTCGATGAATCGTAGGATGCTCTCGCCGCCTTGCCGATGCGCGTCAAATCGCCTCTGGAAAGATTTCTGATGATCCGGTGAAAGACTCCACACTCTAAAGAATACGACGTTTACGAGCAAGATTATTTTTGCCCTGCATTCAACTTATCGAGCGTGCGCTTCAACTCCTCCAGTTTCTGTCCAGCTTCGCCAAGCTTACCTTCCGCAGTCAGTCGCTGGTAATCGGCCAAGTCCCGGGCTGCTTGGGCGATGAGCGAGTTAAGATCCGCTGCGGGATGGGCGGAGGGCGTGGGCCCACGCTGCGCCTCTGCGGGGGCCGCGGCCGGCGACGCAGCAGTCAGCGACGAAACTGTTCCGCCAAAAAGAGACGCCATTGCCGATTCGAAGGTTGGCCCATAGGCCAGCCGATCCTGCAGCGCGAGCACGACCAGGCGCAGCTCCGGCATTGGGCTTCGCTCGGCCTGCAAATAGATTGGCTCCGCGTACAACAGCGCGCGCCCCGTTGGAATCACCAGTAGGGCTCCGCGCCGCACATGCGAGCCTTGCTGATTCCACAGCGTCAATTGTCCCGAGAGCTGAGCGTTCTGATCGATTCGCGCCTCAATTTGCAGAGGCCCATCCACCAGCTTCGTCTTCGGGAAGTTGTAGACGACCGATGTGCCATACTGTGCGCCGTCGCTGCGCCCGGCGATCCAACCAATCAGATTGTTGCGATTCGCCGGCGTGAAGGGCAGAATCTCTGCGAACTCCACGCCTGTTTCGCCCGGCAGTTTCATCAGCACGAAATTAGGCTGCATTGGCTGGGTCGTTTGCTCCCCGCCCTCGCTCATGCCAACCTCAGTAGCGACCGTCCACAGATCCTCGCGGTTGTAGAACGCTTCGGGGTCCGTCATGTGATAAAGACCGTAAACCTCAGCCTGGAGCTTGAGGAGCAGCTCGGGGTAGCGCACGTGCCTGCGCAGTCCCGGAGGCATCATGGCAGCATCCTTGAACAGGTCTGGAAAGATGCGACGGTAGGCTGCGATGATCGGATCATCGGTGTCGAATACGTAGAACGTTGTCGTGCCATCGTAGGCGTCGATGACCACTTTGACGCTGTTCCGCATGTAGTTAATGGAGTTGTTGCCGAGACGATAGTGGGTCGAGTAGGGATAGCTGTCGGAAACCGTGAACGCATCCATGATCCACGACAGCCGGCCGTCGTCGCCGAGAACGATGTAAGCGTCGGGATCGTAAGTGAGGAATGGCGCCAGCGCCGCTACCCGATCGCGTATATTGCGGCGCATCAGCAACCGGCTGCCGTTATTCACGTCGTCGCTGAACGGTAGCTTAGCAAGATCGTCCTGGTCGAGCGCGATGATCATGCGACGCAGAAAGCTGCCGAGGACAATGCCTCCGCTGCCTTCGTATGACGTGAGGTTGTTGCTCTCGCCTTGCGGATAGTTGAATTCTTTCTGGCGCGTCTTTACGTAGACGTCGGTATTGGTCAACTCGCCGAAGTAGACCTCCGGGCGGGTCACGCTGAGACCCGGCACCGTGCTCTGGACCGGCATATTGCTGAGAATCAGCGTGGGCAGGCCTTCAGCGGTGAAACCATTCACTGGATTCATCGTAATGCCATAGCCGTGGGTATAAATGAGCTTCTCGTTGATCCAGTTGCGGCTGCTCTCCGGGAGCTTGTCGACGTTCAACTCGCGCGCGGCGAGCATCACCTCGCGAGTCGTGCCCTGGATGTCATATCGATCAATATCGATGTCAGGAAAATCATAGTAAGTGCGGATTTCCTGAATCTGACGCAGCGTATCCTGCAGCGCGCGCCAGTCCCACAGCCGGATGTTCTGAAGCGTGGCCTGATTGTTGGCCGCATCCGCCGCCTCGACCGTCGTTTCGGCGGGAAACTCGCGCTGCGTGACCCGGTTTAATCCGTAAGCCTGCCGCGTCAACTCCGTGTTGAAGACGATATACGGTTTCTCGCGAACCAGTTCATTGGGCTTGACGATGAAGCTGCTGACGTACCAACCGATTGCCTGGACGGCGAAGAAACAGAGCGCGGCTGGAACAATGGCCGCGAGCAACCAGCGTCCCCGCGGCAGTCGCACGGCGTTCACAGCAGCGATTGCTGCTCCCAGGACGAGCGCAGCGCAGACCACGAGCATCCCAGTGAGCGTGATGTGGGCATCCGTATACGTGACACCGCCGAAGATCGTATGGTCCTCGAGCAAGAGTTCGAAGCGGCCGATGTATTCACGGGCAGCGAGGACCAGCAACAGAAACGCAAACGCGATCGACAACCCCCGCCAGGGAAGGGTGACGTGGCGACTAAGGCGCCCGGCGAGCACCCGCGCTCCGCCACTAATGAGAATAAAAAAGACGGCGAGCGCACAGAGAATCACAGCTAGCGTAAGCAGCCAGCCAGCGATCAGTTGCCAGGCAGGCAGGGCGAACAAAAAGAAGTTCAGCGGCTTGCCGAAGATCGGGTCGACTACCTCACCGGCAGCGCCAGGCGCGTACCAGAAGAGCGCGAGCGTCGGCCATTCTCCCATCATGGCGGCGCCAGTGGCAGCAGCAATAGCGAGCGACACGCCCAGGGCGATCAATCGAAGGACAGGTTCTACCGGAAGCTTCACTGGCTGTCCGCCGATGAAAATCGTGTGGCCTTCCGGCAAATCAGGAAGATGCGCTCGCTTAAGAGCGAGAAACGATCCGTAAAGAATGAGAAATGTGACCGCTGCACAAACCGCGAAGACTTCCCACTGAAGGTTCAGTGCCTTCCAGAATACTTGCGCATAGCCAAGGGACTCGAACCAGAGTAAATCCACGTAATAGGAGAATGCCGCTCGAGCGGCGAAGAAGATGACGGCGAGGACGACAAGAATAATGAGGAGGAAGCGACGGCGACGGCGAGGCGGCCCCGAACGCGGCGGCGGCCAGTCAATCGACTGGGGCATTACTCAACTCCGTTTCAACCAGCTATTTTGTTATCCGCATAATACTCCCTTCGGTTCCGCAGGTTGCTGGTCGCCCTTGCGCTCGTTGGTGCTGCTCATCCCTTCACTGCCGAGCGGATCTTTGGAGTACCTGATACGGCGGCTTTCAGCGCCGCGTCGGTTTCGATTAGATCCAGAACTTTTCTTGTCATCTCCTCATCAATGTCCGGCGCCCTCCGGAGCTCTACCGGATAGCGCACCAGAAGCTCCAGGCCAGCATCGACAAATTGAAGGCGTGCCTCCGGCCGGGGCGCGTCCACTTGGATGTCGACGCGGCGTTCGATCTCGGTGTGCTGGCGTTCGATCTCTTTCTGGTATTGCGAATAGACAGCCTGCACAGCGGCTACCAGCTTCTCCTGCGCCGCCTTATGATTTCCGTCGGGAGCAATCATCACCACGACTTCGTGCCACGCGTACTCGGTTCCAGGGATCTGTTTAAAGAGGGGTGTGCCCGTCTGGAAGAGAACCGAGTTCGAGAACACCACGATGCGTCCGGTAGGATAGAAATCCAATCCGCTACCGCCCAGCTCCATCAGGTACATGCGGACGAGACCGATATCGACAACGTCGCCCGTGATGCCAGCCACGCTGATCCGATCCCCGACCCGGATTCCATAGCGCCCGATAATGAAGAAATAGGCGGCCACGGAAAGAAGAACGGCTTGTAATCCAACCGCGATGCCGGCGGTGATGAATCCGGCAAACGTTGCCAGAGAACTGAACTCGCTAACGAAGCCCAGAGTCAGGACGATGACGATCAAGAAGCCGATCACGACGCGACGCATGACCAGAAACTGGCGGCGGCGGCGCGGGTCGCCGATGTAACGGAAGGTAATACGACGCCACACCTCTGAGAGAACCAGAATCACGGCCAGCGCCAGCAGAATCGCGAATACCCGGGCGAGCACGGAACGAAGAACGTACTTGGATTCACGGGAAATCGAGTTGTGCCACTCCTCGAAATTCGCCTTGCTGTCATTGAGAACGATGATTTCCTCTCTCAGCGGAAGAAGCGCGCCAGAAAGCTGCTTGAAGCGCTCGGTGAGTTCCCGGAAATTCTGCTTCTCCGCCTGGAGCTGTTGCGGATCGGTGGCGGGTGGCTGATTGGCCAGTGTCTGGCTCTCTTGAATCGTTGCCCGGAGAGCATCTCGGAGCGGCGCACACAGTTGGTCTGCCGTGTCGCGGGTGTAGGTGGTTTCCTCGCTGATTTTGTCGAGCTGGTGCATGGCGCTCATGTAGTCGTACAGGGTAGCGGCTTCGCTAATCAGGCCCCCAGAGTTGGTTAGCGACGGTTTGGCCGGCGTGGGCGTCCCTACAGTTTTCTTGGCGGTTGCATTCGAAGCCAGAACTTCGGGAATCGATCGTGCCAGGTGATTGATGCTGCCTTCAAGGCCGCCGGAGAGTTCACCGTTGCTTTCCACGAAGGCCGCCATTTTCTGAATGGCGTCGAGGAGAGCCTTTTGCAGGTCCAACTCCCCTTGAAGAGCATCACGCTGTGAAATCAGATTTTCTCGGCGGGCAGACGGAGCTTTCGCGACTTGCGCAGTCAGAGTCTCGATCTGCGACTGCAATTGATCGATCTGGGAAGAAGTTCTGGCCTGCAGCTGGGCCAGTTTCTGCTGCTGGGTTGTATCGCCGGATGACGGGTTTGCACCGTTGCTTTTCTGTTGAACCGCAATCAGCGCAGCCTCGGCTTTCGCGGATTGAAATGCCAGGCGTACGGCCTCGGCCGCGAGACTTTGCATGTTGTCCTGATAAATAGCGTCGGTGGGCAGTCCTACAGTCTGAATCCCGGTGGTGGAATGACGATACCAACTAATGAGCTGGTTCAAGTGATGCAGCGCGGCGTCACCGTCGAGTTGAACCGGAGGCAACAGATTGGGCGAGGGTTGCGCGTCTTCTTGTACCGGAGGTTTCGGCGCCTGGGGTTTTTTCGCATCCTGTGCCCACAAAACCAGAACGCCCATCAGCGATAGGGCGGCGACTCCCACGATGCGGTTGCCAGCACGACGCACGTAAACGATTGAGTGATTGAGAGGTTCTTTCATAATTATTGTGCTCGGCGGTCGTTTAGGAGCGAGCCGTCCAGGTCGCTTGTTCATGGGATCTCAGAGTTCAATAAGATTCAGGGCGTGAAATCCTGGACACGGCCGCTCACCAACTTTCCCCGGTGCCAGACGGCTTCGATGTTATGGATGTCTTTGATTTGCGCCGCGGGGTTTCCCTCGACCACGAACAGATCCGCCAACTTTCCTGGGGCCAGCACTCCACGATCGTCAAGATGGAGCAGTGCCGCGGCTTTCGAAGTCGCAAGGCTGATCGCCTGCGAGGGGGTCAGCCCTGAATCCACAATCAATTCCAATTCCCGGTGCTCGGCAAAACCGGGAATACGAGTTGCCGTTGCGCCGGAGTCTGTACCAAACCCGATGTTCACGCCCGCGTCATAGAGGGTTTTCAGATTACGCTCGCTCGTGGCAACAGATGCCTTGGCAGTCTCAAGCTGTTGCTGATTGCTCAAGGTTTTTTCGCGCCAGGCAGGATCATGGAACTCAGCGGCCAGCATCGGTTGTAGCGCGTGGACCAGAAATGAATTGTTGAGCCATTCCGGCTTCTCCGCATAAATGTAACCGGACTCGTCCAGACCAATGGTTGGAATGTACCAGACGGAACGAGTCTGCATCAGATTAATGAAGTCCGCATCCACCGGCTGATCGCGAACTCCGTGAGCGATGATGTCCGCGCCATGATTCACCAGGGACTTTGCATCCGCGAGGTAATAGATATGCGCCGCCACCCGCAATCCCAGCCGGTGCGCTTCCTTGATCGCCGCGCCGTAGACTTCCGGTGACATTTTGACCCGCAGGCTGCCGTGGAAGTCATCAATCCATATTTTGATAAGGTCCGGCTTGCGGGTTGCCATCTCGTCGACGGCCTGGACCGCCTGTTCTGGCGTTGAGACGCGGTAAAGGTGACTATCTCCCAAATTGAGCGGCGCAACTGGCGGAGCACCATCGGGAATGCCAATTCCGCGGTCCGCGCCGAAGAGATCAGCGCCCGGCAACAAACCGGAATGTAGTTGAGCCCGCAGCTCGTAGAACAAATCCATATTCAGGCCGAGAGCCATCAAGGTCGTTACTCCATAGGCCTCGTATTGCCGCAGCTGGCGCAAAATGTTTGCCTGGGTGTAATTCTGCGGTCCGGTCCCGGTTCCATCGACTTGCCCGACGTGCGAATGGTCGGAAATAAGTCCAGGTAACACCGACTTGCCGCCATAGTCGATGATTCGTGCGGACGTTGGCCAGCGCGCCTTCTTAACCGGACCAACGGAAACGAAGCGGTCACCTTCGATCACGATGGCGGCATGCTCCAGCGGCGGCCCGCCCAGTCCTTCAATCACACGAACGTCTTTCAGGACGACGGCCTCGCCTACTGCGCCCGATTGCGAATTGGCTGACTGCGAGCAGAGTACTGGAATCGCGATAAGACTAAGAACGATGAGAGAGTATCGAGCAATCTTTGCGTTTCTCATGGTCAAGCCTAAGCGGAGTTACTTCGTTGACTGCGCGCTTTTGCTAGATGTAGATTCATCTGTCCCAGTTGCCGCAGCGGACGCAATCTGTAGAGCCGGTTGATTCGGAGACTCGGCATCTTCACCATTATCGCCCGATTACCGCTAGGATTGTAATTCGCGCGATGATTTGAAAGCTTGGCGCGTATGATTCTGCTGCAAGCTTAACTTGTAAAACGATCCCCGCTCTGCGGAGGTTGATAAATGAAGCGTCTGCTTTGTACCGTTCTCATTTTCTTGGCGGCCATACTCAGTAGTGCACAGGGTCAGAGCGGTTCCGATACTCCGCCATACAAGAATCCCAGTTTGCCGGTTGAGCAACGAGTTCAAGACTTGCTGAGTCGCATGACGTTGCAGGAAAAAGTTGCGATGTTGAGTGGCGCCGACTGGATGCAGAGCGTTGCAAACGAGCGGCTCGGTATTCCTTCCATAAAAATGGCCGACGGCCCGCTCGGCATACGATCGTGGGCGGGCCCTTCCTCCGAGATGAGCGCGGAGTTTGCCAAGACGAAAGTCGCCACGACCGCCTTTCCTGCCGGAGTAGCCATGGCCGCAACCTGGGATACCGAGCTGGTGGAAAGCGAGGGCCAGGCAATCGGACAGGAAGTGAAAGCTGTGGGACGAGACATGATTTTGGGCCCAACCGTCAACATTAACCGTACTCCTCTTTGGGGCAGGAATTTCGAAGGGTACGGCGAAGATCCCTATCTCACGAGCCGCCTGGGAGTGGCTTACATCAAGGGCGTTCAAGGCGAGGGTGTGATCGCAACTGTGAAGCACTTTGCCGCGAACAACCAGGAGTTCGAACGGCATCGCATCAATGCAATCGTTGATCAGCGTGCCTTGCACGAAATCTATTTCCCGGCTTTCAAAGCAGCAGTGGAAGAAGGCGGAGTCTGGTCCGTGATGTCGGCTTACAACAAGCTTAACGGAACCTACTGTGCGGAGAATTCTTTCCTGCTGAAGGATGTGCTGCAAAAAGAATGGGATTTCAAAGGCTTTGTCGTTTCCGACTGGGGCAGCACATACAGCACCGTGGGCACAGTGAATGCCGGAATGGATTTGGAGATGCCCGGCGGTGAGCCGATGAAAAACTGGCTGAAAAAGCCGAAGACGCTGGCAGCAGGCAACGGGGGCGGCTGGCTGGTTCCAGAGAAGGTGCTTCCGGAAATATCGGCTCGGGAAAAATCTCGGTGGCCACGATTGATGACAACGTACGCCGCATGCTGCGAGTGATGTTCATTAGCGGAGAATTTGACAAGCCTCATACCGCGACCGGGGAGATCGATACTCCTGAGCAGCGGGCCGTGGCGCGGAAGGCGGCCACCGAAAGTATCGTTCTGCTCAAGAACGCGCGGCGATTTGCTTCCTCTTGATCCGGTGAAAATCCACTCCCTCGTTGTGATCGGACCCAACGCAGCGGTAGCAAGGACCGGTGGCGGTGGCAGTTCGCTGGTAACCCCAAAATATTCGGTCGCTCCGCTGAAAGGCATTCAGGATCGCGCCGGCGAGCGCTTGCAAGTGAGCTATTCGCTGGGCGTGAGCATGGAGGGCGAGGATCCGAGCAAAGATACTCCGGAGACGAGAGAGCAACTTAGAAAAGAAGCGGTCAACGCAGCCGTAAAAGCGGACGCTGCCGTAATCGTGGTGGGAAGATATGCGAAGCTTGAGTCGGAAGATTTTGATATCAAATCGCTCGATCTGCCGGCTGGACAGGACGCCTTGATCGAGGCCGTGGCAAAAGTAAATAAAAACACCGTCGTGGTGATCAATGCCGGCGGGCCGGTCATCATGTCGAAGTGGATCGCGCAGGTTCCTGCGATTCTGGACATGTGGTATGGAGGGCAGGAAGGTGGAAATGCAATCGCAGATGTTTTATTTGGCGATGCGAATCCCTCAGGAAAGCTCCCGGTTTCTTTTGTGAAGCAGTGGAAAGATTCTCCAGCTTACGGACATTATCCGGGCGAGAATTTGCAGGTCGATTACGCCGAAGGCATTTATGTAGGCTACCGATATTTCGACAAGCACAAAATCGAGCCGCTGTTTCCCTTTGGCTATGGACTTTCGTACACGAAGTTCGATTACAGCGATCTGAAGATTTCGCCGAACCAGACATCGGGCGGGCCGGTTGAGGTGAGCCTCTCCGTCCGCAACGGCGGGTCACGACCGGGCGCCGAAGTAGTGGAACTCTACGTACATGACGGACACTCCAGCGTGGATCGCCCCGTCCAGGAACTGAAGGGCTTTCAGCGAATTGCGTTGGCGGCGGGAGAGTCGAAGGATGTCCATTTCAAGCTTGACCGGAGCGCAATGGCCTTCTACAGCACCGAGAAGAAGGGCTGGGTAACCGAACCCGGACAGTTCGACGTGCTGGTTGGATCTTCTTCCCGGGACATCCGGGTGAAAGGTTCGTTTAGTCTGAACCCGTGATCCGGCCAAGATGGCGGCGCGGCATAAGATGACGACCGCATCCTCCAGGCGAATGAAATCGTGCTATTTCAGACTTGCTCGTCGCTGTCTAGGTGTCTTTGTTGGTTTCTGGCTGATCCTGTCGTCTC
Organism: uncultured Acidobacteriaceae bacterium; assembly: GCA_963750245.1. GTDB lineage: Bacteria > Acidobacteriota > Terriglobia > Terriglobales > Acidobacteriaceae > Sulfotelmatobacter. The sequence continues at coordinate 787,187 of CAVVQB010000007.1, read as the reverse complement.
CGGCGCCCTGCGGCTCAACTTCCGCGGCAGAATCTGAAGCCGGACAAGGGCAGGGTCTAAAACCAATTCTGGAATACATCTCCTCAGCGTGGGATACGCTCACCCGCTCGATGAGCGAATGTGAGAGCGTGGCCGATCCCAAGATCAAAGCCCTGCCTACAATTTACTTGCCCGCGGGTTTTGCTGAACCAGATGCCCTGAAAAAACTGACCATGAATTGTGATGTGCGAGTCGAGCATCTGCCCGTCGTGATTCATCATCTCGGCGAAATCGATACTGCGAAGTTACAACCTTCTGGTCTGCTCTATCTCGAGAACAAGTATGTCGTCCCCGGAGGCCGCTTCAACGAAATGTACGGTTGGGACAGCTACTTCATCATTCGGGGGCTGCTTCGAGCCGGCCGCGTCGGGCTGGCTCGCGGCATGGTCGACAATTTCTTTTTCGAAGTTGAAAACTACGGAGCCATGCTCAACGCCAACCGGACTTATTATCTGACGCGTTCGCAGCCACCATTTCTGAGCTCCATGTTTGTGGAGGTGTACAAGGCGCTGCAGAAATCAGGGCACTCAGATCGCGCGTGGCTGGAGAAGGCCTATGCCGATCTCGACAAGGATTACGAACTTTGGAATCGCGGTCCTCACGTTGCCGGAGAGACGGGCTTGTCGCGTTATTACGATTTCGGGGAAGGCCCGCCGCCGGAGGCCGTGCAGGACGAGACCGGATTTTATCGCAGGGTTGCGACTTATTTTTTCTTTCATCCCGCCCAGGCGGATGACTACATTCACGAAAGCTTACCCGGGGCCGAGCAGTCCATCGCGGGATCGCCTTACACGCTGCAGATCTGCGATGTTTCGCATACGATGGCGCACGCGGCCTGCGATGAGCCGCACGAATACAAGCTGAGTTCGGACTATTACAAGGGCGACCGTTCGATGCGGGAATCCGGCTTCGATGTAAGTTTCCGCTTCGGGCCATTCGGCGCCGGCACTCATCACTACGCTCCGGTGTGCCTGAACAGTTTGCTCTACAAAACCGAGAGAGATATGGAGCAGATCAGCCGGTGGCTGGGACGCAGGACCGACGCCGACAAGTGGAGCGAGCGCGCCGAGGAGCGCAAGCGACTGGTCACCCGCTATCTGTGGGATGAGAAAGCCGGCCTCTTTTTCGACTACGATCTCGTCACCCGACAGAGATCCTCTTACCACTACGCAACAACCTTCTATCCGCTGTGGGCTGGGCTAGCCACACCCGGGCAGGCGAGTGCCGTGGAAAAGAATATTACAACGCTTGAAAGGCCGGGCGGATTGTCGATGAGTACTGAGGACTCAGGAGCGCAGTGGGATTTGCCGTACGGCTGGGGGAACATTGAAATGCTGGCAGTGGAAGGATTGCGCCGCTACGGCTACAACGCGGATGCGGACAGAGTCTCCTATGAATTCCTGTCGATGGTCGCGGAGAATTTTCGCCGCGACGGCTATATCGTCGAGAAATACAATGTGGTAACGCGCTCGTCCGACGCCCGCGTAGAACTCGGTTACAAGATGAACGTTGTAGGTTTTGGATGGACCAATGCGGCGTTCCTCGAACTACTGCACGCCTTACCCAAAAAGATGGCAGAACGATTGGCGGCGGAGCAAGATCGCCCTCTGGAACCGAGACCAGTCGTCCCGCGTTAATAGCAACCTCATTGTTTTGACTTTGTATTCTTGTCGAACTGCATGGTCCGACTGATTCCTTCGCCTTCCTTCACGAAGATCAACTGGTTTGCCTTCACATTCTTTAGCGTATCCACAAGACCGCTGGGCCAACGGATTTCCAGAACATCCACTTTTTCAGCTTTTCCCAAGCCGAAGTGAATGCGCAGATCACTTTGTGAAATGTAGCTTCCGCCGCTGCGCACTTCGTCGATCTGCTGGTGGGGCTTCTCTTCCCCCACAGGATGCGTGATGCAAGTAAGCCTCGCACCAATGCCGCTGCGATTGGACTTCGTGCCGATAGTGCGAATCTTGATCCAGTTGTGATCGAGCCTGGAGTCGCAACGCAAGAGTTGCGGATAATCGTTGACCGTGTTCACCACGACATCAATGTCCCCGTCATTGTCGAAGTCGCCGAAGGCACAACCGCGGCAAGGCGCGGGGTCAGAAATTCCTGGTCCAACCTGCACGGAAATGTCGGCAAAATGGCCGTTGCGCAGGTTGCGATAAAGCAACTTGCGCTGAGGATAACCTGCCTCAGTCTTTAACTGCTCGACCTCGGGATAAACGTGACCGTTGCAGATCAGGATGTCGGGCCAGCCATCGTTGTCGAAGTCGAAGAACCCGCAACCCCAGCCCAGAAATTGGGTGTGCGCCCCCAGTCCCGCGGTGAAGGTGGCATCTTCGAAGTTCCCGCCGCCCTGGTTGTGGTAAAGAGAAGGCGTGTCACCGGCGAAGTTGGTCTTGAGCAGATCGAGGTTGCCATCAAGATCGTAGTCGGCGGCGGAAACGCCCATGCCCGCTTGCGGCTTACCATCTGGACTCAAGGCGCACCCGGCTTCGATGGCGATATCTTCGAACGTTCCGTTCTTCTTGTTGTGATAGAGCGCGCTGGCGGCGGAATCGTTGGCAACGTAAATATCGGGCCAGCCATCGTTATCGAAGTCGGCAGAGAGTACACCCAAACCGTAGGTACTGGTGGTGTGGAGTATTCCAGCAGACTCCGTGACGTCAGTGAAAGTGCCGTCGCCGTTGTTGTGGTAGAGGATGTTTTTTCCGCCCTGCAGACCGGGCGGCCCGCATGCCACCAACACTCCCTTGTAAAGACACGGCCCTGACTCCGGCACCGGGGCGGTGGCAAGGTCCATATCAATGTAGTTGGCAACGAAAAGGTCGAGGCGCCCGTCGCGATCGTAATCGACAAACGCACAGCCGGTGTTCCAGCGCGTCCCTTTGCCAGCCACGCCCGCCTTCTGGCTCACGTCAGTAAAGGTTCCATCTCCGTCGTTATGGTAGAGAACATTCTTGCCGTAGTAGGTCACGAAAAGATCGTCCCAGCCGTCGTTATCGTAGTCTCCGACGCAAACGCCTTGTCCCCAGCCGGAGTGTGCGAGTCCGGCCTTCGTGGTGACGTCGGTAAAAGTGCCGTCGCGATTGTTGCGAAAAAGATGCGAGATAGGTTCGCTGCCCGGCGAAAACCCTTCCAGCCGCCAACCATTCACCAGAAAAATATCGAGCCAGCCGTCGTTATCGTAGTCGTAGAACGCGACGCCGCAGCCGGTCGTCTCCAGGAGGTACTTGTTCTTGTGCTCGCCGCCAAAAAATGTTTTCGCGTGAAGGCCGGATTCGCGAGCGACATTCACGAAGCTCACGCCGAGTTCCTTATCATCGACGGAATTCTTCTGGGCGCCATTTTTCTTTTCGGAAACGGCTCCCGTTTGCGTCCAGGCTGGACGCGGCAACGATAAAATGCTTTCGAGCGACAGGACGAGACCCGATCGGCTGAGAGATTTCAGGAATAGACGGCGTGAAGAAGACAAGAGGTCGGTACCTTCGCAACTCGGGTCATGCTAGAATTCGCCCCTCATTCTTATATGCAGTGAACTCCTACTTTGCAAGCTCCGCATGGCTTCCTGTCGAGCGGCCAAGCGCCGCTCTTACGGGCTGGGAGGCACTGGGTGGGTCGAGGCCTTAACCATGAAGAAAATCGTAAGATGGGTTGCGCTGTGGGTTCTTGCTTTTATTTCGTGGGTGCCAACCTGCGCGCAGATGTCTTCCGGCGCGGCGAACGGCGCTGATCATCCCTGGTGGCAACATGCGGTCTTCTACGAGATTTATCCTCGCAGCTTCGCCGACAGCAACAATGACGGCGTTGGCGATCTCAGGGGGATCGCGTCGAAGCTGGATTACTTGAAAGACCTTGGCGTGGATGCGATCTGGATTTCGCCCTGCTTCCCATCGCCGCAGGTGGATTTCGGTTACGACGTTTCCGATTATGAAAATATCGACCCTATGTACGGGACATTGGCGGACTTTGATTTCCTGGCAAGTGAGGCGAAGAAGCGGAACATCCACATCATCCTCGACTTCGTGGTGAATCACACGTCAGACCAGCACAAATGGTTTCTGGCTTCGAAGTCGTCGCGAACTTCGCCTTATCGCGATTGGTACATCTGGCGAGATGGCAAGGGACCGGGACAGCCTCCCAACAATTGGGTTTCGATCTTTGGCGGATCGGCCTGGCAATTCGATCCAACCACGAATCAGTACTATTACCATATTTTCTATCCTCAGCAACCAGACCTGAACTGGCGCATTCCCGCGGTGAAAGATGCCATGTTTGATGTAACGCGCTGGTGGTACAAGCGTGGAGTTACGGGCTTCCGTCTTGATGCTGTGGATACGCTGTTTGAAGATCCGAATTTGAAAGACAATCCGATTCTGAAACAGGGCAAAAACGCTTTCGGAGACCCCTTTGAGCAGAACAAATACAACAGCAAGCTGCCCGAGGTCCACGACATTCTGCGCGGATTGCGCCAAGTGGCCAACGAATATGATGCGGTGTTGATTGGAGAGACGTGGACGGCCGACGTAGCCGAACTCAACCAGTACTACGGCAAGGGCAATAACGAATTGCAGTTGCCCATGGATTTTCTTTTCACCATGGTCAACAAACTGTCGCCCGCGGAATTTCGCAAGCAAATTGCGGCGGTGGATGCCGCGTCGGGCTGGCCGACATTCGTGATCAGCAATCACGACATCGTGCGCTCCTACGATCGCTACGGAGATGGCAAGCACAACGACCAGATCGCGAAGCTGACGGCCGCGCTCTATCTCACCCTGCGTGGAACTCCGATCATGTATTACGGAGAAGAAATCGGCATGAAAACAACGCCGCCGACACGTCAAGAGGATGTAAAGGATCCGATCGGTCGTAAGGGATGGCCGACGGAAAAAGGGCGGGACGGCGAACGCACCCCGATGCAATGGGATGACGGCGAGAATGCTGGCTTCACGAAAGGCACTGCATGGCTACCGGTCCCTTCGACCTACAAGACGCACAACGTGGCCGACGAATCGAGAGATCCGGATTCGATACTGGAGTTCTACAAGAGCGTGCTCAAGCTGCGTCACACGAACAGCGCTTTACTAAACGGTGACTATAAAGCGATCAACGAAAGCAACGCGAACGTACTTTCTTACTTGCGAGTGTATAAGGATCAAGCGGTAGTCGTCTCGTTGAATATGACCGACGCTCCCCAGAACATACAGCTGGAGCTCAAACCTAACGGCTTCGGATCAGCTACTGCTCTCCTGGTCACGGAAAAATCTGCAGCCACGGGAGACCGAGTTTCGCTCAGGCCCTACGGAGTATTTATCGGCGAGGCCAGCAAGTAACTGTTTTTCGAGGTTCGCGTTACGTGATTCCGCGATGAGCGGTAAGGCATGTGTCATCGGTGCCGGGCCGAATGGACTGGCGGCGGCCATCGTACTGGCCCAAGCTGGCATGCAGGTAGACGTGTTCGAGGCTGAGTCGACACCCGGGCGGTGCCGCTCGCACCCTGGAGTTAACGATGCCAGGATTTCGGCATGACTTCGGATCAGCCATCTATCCGCTGGGCGCAAGTTCGCCATTCTTCTCGTCGCTGCCCCTCGCCCACCATGGATTGCAGTGGATTCACTCGCCTGCTCCGTTGGCTCACCCTCTGGATGACGGGACGGCAGTCCTGTTGGAACGTGACCTCGGCGAAGCACGCGACTCTCTTGGGGACGACGGACCGGCATGGGAAAAGCTCATGCGTCCGTTCGTCGAGGAGTGGAGTGAATTCGCTCCAGATGTGCTGCGTCCGGTTCCATTCATTCCCAGACATCCGTGGCTGATGGCGCGTTTTGGAGTGCTCGCGCTGCAGTCGGCCGAAGCTGTCGCTCGCCGATTCCGGAGCCCGCGAACCCGGGCCCTGTTTGCGGGCCTGGCCGCTCATTCTTTCCTCAGCCTGGACGAACCGTTGAGCGCGGCCTTCGCGATTCTGATGGCTGTGCCCGCGCATGCCGTGGGTTGGCCGATTCCTCGTGGCGGTGCACAGTCCATCACCGATGCCTTATCTGGTGTGCTCTCCGCTCTCGGAGGCAGGATCAACACTTCATCGAAGGTCGAGAGTTTGTCGGCGTTGCCGGGGTATGAAGTGAGTCTTTGTGACCTGACTCCCCACCAGCTTCTCAAGGTTGGGGGCCAAAAATTGTCCGAGAGCTACAAGCGGCAGCTCGGAAGATACCGTTATGGCGCTGCGGCTTTCAAGGTGGATTACGCGCTGAACGCCCCCATTCCATGGAAGGCTACCGACTGTTTGCGGAGCGGCGACCGTGCATCTGGGTGGGAGCTTCGAGGAGATTGCCGCCTCGGAAAAGGCTGTCCGAGACGGACAGCATCGCACGATCGTCCGTTTGTTCTGCTGGCCCAACCCAGTCTGTTCGACAGCTCGCGAGCTCCAGCGGGTAAACACACGGCTTGGGCGTATTGCCATGTGCCAAACGGCTCCAAAGTAGACATGCTCGAGAAACTGGAAAATCAGATTGAGCGTTTCGCTCCCGGGTTTCGCGAGTGCATTTTGGCGCGGCGCGTCTTTTCTCCGGCAGATCTGGAGAACATGGACGCGAATCTTGTGGGAGGTGACATCGGAGGCGGCATTCTGGATATTCGTCAGTTTTTGTTTCGTCCAACATGGCGACACTACGGCACATCGGCGCGAGATATCTATATTTGCTCCGCGTCTACTCCTCCCGGCGGAGGAGTGCACGGCATGTGCGGCTATCATGCGGCGAAGACGGCGTTGTCGAGGTTGAAGAGGTGACGTGCGGGAAGAATCCGATCGCCGCTAACGCTCACTCGCGCGGACCGGTCGTAGGCCATTCGATGGCACGGATGGCGCCGTCGGGTTCGCGTTCCAGCGTGGGCGCATAGAGTCCAATCAATTGCCGGCGCCACCAGAGACCCGTAGTCCGTTTCTCTGACATTGTAGTGAACCAATATTGCCAGATCACGGCGCGCACTTTTTGCGGAGGTTCATTTGGAAACGGATTGCTTTTGAAAAGCCTGAGAACATCTTTCGTCGTTGGATAGCAGACAACTTCGGTTCTCGGCACGATTGGATAATCTTGCCATGAGCCTAACGAGGCAAACCATAAATTCCAATCGAATCTCGGCTGATAGGGCGCGTAAATTCCGGGCGGCTTGTCGAGATCCTGCGGCTTATAGCGGAAGGGATAAGGCACCCAGTTTTGGCCATCCTCCGAACCCTGAAACTCGATCTCGTACCGGCCCCGCGTCATGATGCCGAAAAGTCCGTAACGATTGGCGATCCGGAATGGCTCCAGCGCCGCTACTGGCTCCGTCGGCAGCGGCAGAGGGTAGAACATCCAGATCAACTGCGCCGTGGTGGCGTAGAAAATCCAGCCAGAACGATGCCGGTCAGAGAGAGTTTCAGGTTCTTAAGGCGCCAACCTAAGCCGGCTGGATTTTCTGCCGGGCCTTCCTCGGATCTTGCGACGAAAGATTTCCTCCATCCCTGCGGCAAGAAGCGCTGCAGAAAGCGGTCATCCAGCAAGAGAAATCCCAGCGTCAGCACCAGATAGTTCAGAAATGTGTAGTTGGCCGTGAGAATGACGCCCAGTTCCCAGGGAGTCACAATAAAGAAGCAGACGATGCGCCAGCGGCGCGGCAGAAATAACATCCACACCAAAACCAGCTCCAGTGCAAGTGTGGCGAAGACCGAAAAAGCATGAAACCAGTGCGGCAGATGCTGCACGTACCAACCGATCCATGTGGGCAGTGGACCGTTCTGGTAGTACTCATCCATCGCCGTAAAATTGCGCCATTCGGGATCCCCACCGACCATCTTCGCGACCCCGGATTCGAAGTAGATGCGAAACCACTCCCATTGCAACAAGAACAAACTGGCGCGAGATGGAGGCGATGCTCGACCGATGCCTGGGCGAAACCCGGGCGGAGCAAAGAAAAGCGCGATGAATCCGGCCTCGAGCAGCATGCCATCCGATTGATAACCGGAAAAATCTTGCGCAGCGCTGACGAATGAAAGAAAGCAGACGAAGCAGATAGCCAGCATTCCACGTGGCCATACATTTAGGATCAACAGCACCGACGCGCCCATGCCCACCCAGCACAAAACAGTGAGCGCATGTGAACTGCTCGAGAGCCAAAGCAATGTTGGCGCAAACCATAAACCGCGGCTATACCCCAGCGAATGCACTACTGCTCGCAGATATTCGCCTGTGGGCAAAATCCCGTGGGGGCCAATCAGCCCCCGGATCTGAAAAATCAGGGAAAAGAAGGCGGAAAAGTAGATGCCGCCGAGGGCCCGCAGAAAGAGCCATCGTGGAGCGAGGCGGTCATTTGCGCCATGCTCCGAATCGAATAGCCGGGGGATGGCCCGAACCCACTTCATGAGCCTCGGGCCATTATACCGGCGAAAGAAGTGCCCCTCCCGGCATGCCCGTAACCAGACCATGGATGGCACCTACGTAATCTTCTGTTAGTAACCACTGCGGCTACATACTGGATGCCTATTATGGACAGCCTCCCCCAATCCCGCCAGATGTGGCGTGTTCCGCGCGCACATCTTGAAGGCAATACTGCCGCTGTGCTTCGGTTCCCGAACGGGCAGCGCGTCGGGGCCAACATCCAGGTGATCTCACTGACCGGTGGCCTGCTTTCACTCTCTCCGCCGGTTGTGCAGGGATCGCGAGTGAAGCTCATGTTCCTGACCGGAGCCGGTTCTGTGCTTGGAGGAGCAGAGATGCTGCGCCCGGTCACGAATGGGATGCAGCCATTCCGCTTTGTTTCGCTGGCGGCCGACGATCACCGCCGCCTGGGAGCTCTGATCTGGGAGCAGTCAAATCAGAACAAATTCGAGCAGGATTGGATCGAGAAACTCCGAACCGCATCGGGGCAGGTCAAGGAGCCCCGGCCGGGGCGATTCAAGCTGGCAAGAGCGGTCGGTCTACTCACGATCGGGGTGGCGGCCGCGGCGTACCTGCTGCACTTCGGCTTGCTGAAATAAATGCGTTGGATGACATTTCTTCGAGATGAGCCCGCTCAACACTCGTCGATGGCCCCGATACCATGTGCACCTGCCTGTCTATATTGCGGCCAAACCTGGGGCCACAAATAAAGCGGTACCCGGAATGGTGTGTGAGTTGAGCCGCGCGGGCATGGAGCTCTATGGAGGAATCAATCTGCAGCCTGGCGAACTGATGAAAGTGGAGTTTCAGACATCGGGGAGGGTCCAGATTGCCGGAGTCGTTCGCAATCGTTCGGGCTTCTGTTTTGGACTTGAGTTCTGTGAAGTACGGGCAGAACCAGAAGAGGCGCCCGATCTTCAGTCGCTCATCGTGGCCAGGCACGAAGCTTACCTGCGCGAGGTGCAGGAGAAAATCAACGAGTCGCTGCAAGCGGTGCTGGAGATCAGAAGATGCCGGAAGGAAGTTGATGTTTTAGCCAGGGTTTTGGAGGAGCGGCTCCGACAGAAACAGAGGGAGAACTTGCAGTCACAACTCGCGGCCGATTGTTTTTAGTGCCCCCGCGAAGAACATAACAGCTACCAGCTGAGGGTACCGTCCCTCGACTATCCTTGTGGGCACGTTTCTTCCACATATCTCGTAATCACATCGGCAAGACCCTCGAAACACATCGTGACAATTTCCAAATGGCCTCCGGGCACAATCTCGGCTTCGAATTCGTCGGCCAGCTTGCTCCAAACCGAAGTCGGATTGTTGGGAAAGTAGGGACTGATCTCGGCTCCTACGAATTTTATTTTGCCTTGATAAAACTGGGGCCGATAATGCCTCAAAGCCACGTACGCTCTTTCCTTGACGTGCAGGAGTGTCCGCTCCAACGACAGAGCAGCCCTTTCCGAAGAAGGATTGCCGCGGATGGGTAGTAAGGTAATCCCCAAGCGGTGTTCAAGCCCGCGAATGAAGTACGAGATTGCACGACGGGGCCGCATTTTCTTCACTTCAGAAATATGCCGTTTTATCCGGCGCGCGCTGAGCCAAAGCCGCTGCCCGTTTGAGAGAAAATGGGGATCGGGGTAAGTATCGACCAGCACCAGCAGGCCGATATTTTCTCCCGCCCTGGATAGGCGCTGCGCCATCTCCAGCGTCACCAGACCTCCGAATGAATAACCGATCAGAATGTAAGGGCCTTTCGGCTGAAGCTTGTTCAGTTCGTCGAGATAGAGTTGGGCCATATCCTCGATGCGATCCTGCGGTTCCTCCATCCCGTCAAGACCTCTGGCTTGGATCCCGTATATCGGATGACCCGTGTGAATGTGTTTTGCAAGCTGGAAAAAATTCGGATGACCGCCGAGGCCATGTGCAATCACGATTGGCGGTTGATCGTTTCCAGCCTTCAACCGGACAAAGGGGGAGAACCGAGGAAGCACGGGTTGTTCCAGCACGGAAGCCAAAGCCGTGATCGTGGGAGCGTGGAAGAGCGTTGCACTCGGCAGTTCGCGCCCACACTTCCGTGCAACTTCTTCGAACAACGCATCGGCCAAGGAAAGAGTACCTCCGATCTCAAAGAAGTTCTCTTCGGTCCCGATGGATGGTCGCTGCAGCAGCCGTTGCCAAATCGGAGTCAGGATCTCGGCTATCGCCGGCGCGTGCTTGGGAATCGGTCCAAACTCTGAGTTAGTGGATTCAAAGGCTGTCATTGAGATCAGCGCTCTGCGTCACGCACCTTGATCATACGAGCCCCTCGATTCGAAAAACAGCTCTGACAGCCCGCCGAAGGCTGCGAATTGAAACCAACGTAACATTGAGCAAACTTTGAATTGACGCCTTGGGATCCGAAATCTGTAAGGGCGCGCGTTTCAAAGGGATGATATCTTTTGGTTGGGGAGCTTGCGAATGGAGCGCCAGGAGAATGGGACTCCACGGCCCGTTTACGAGACAGCGACCAATGAAGACTTGCCGGCAATTTTACATCGATGGGAAATGGGTCGAGCCTGGTGTGACCCACGATTTCACAGTCATCAACCCCTCCAACGAAGAACCGGTTGCGATTATCTCGCTCGGCGGTGCCGCAGATGTAGACCGCGCGGTGGCTGCGGCCAAACGAGCCTTCGCAACGTATTCCGAAACGAGTCCGGAGGAACGTCTTGGCCTTCTACGCGGAATCATCGAGGTCTATCAATCGAAGATCGGGGAGATGGCGGAGACGATTTCGCTGGAGATGGGCGCTCCGATCGCGCTGTCCAGAAAAGCGCAAGCGCCCGCCGGACTGGCCCATCTGCTTGAGATCGTGAAGGTTCTGGAGCACTTTCACTTCGAAGAGCTTAAGGGTTCGACCCTCATGCGGAAAGAGCCGATTGGAGTGTGTGGACTGATCACTCCGTGGAATTGGCCCATGAACCAGATCGTCTGCAAGGTAGCACCCGCTCTGGCAGCCGGGTGCACCATCGTCCTTAAACCCAGTGAAGTTGCGCCGCTCTCTGCTTATCTCCTTGCGCAAATCCTGCATGAAGCGGCCGTTCCGGCTGGCGTCTTCAACCTGGTCAATGGCGACGGACCCACAGTTGGCGCAGCAATTGCCTCGCATCCAGACGTGGCTATGGTTTCCTTCACGGGATCCACGCGAGCCGGCGTCACCGTCGCTGTAGCCGCCGCCCCTTCGGTGAAACGGGTCACACAGGAGTTGGGCGGAAAATCGGCGAACATCGTTCTAGATGACGCCGACCTGGAGGGTGCGGTCAAGCATGGAGCGCAGGAATGCTTTCGCAATTCCGGACAATCCTGCAATGCTCCTACGCGGATGCTTGTTCCTCGCTCCAAAATGAACGATGCTGCGGCAGTGGCGAAACAGATAGCCGACGGCACCGTCGTCGGCGATCCATTTAACAAGGAGACCGGCATCGGCCCGCTCGCGAGCAAGGCTCAGTTCGACAAAGTGCAGCGTCTAATCCAGCAGGGCGTGGCGGAGGGTGCGAAGTTAGTGGCTGGCGGGCCGGGACGGTCGGAAGGCATGAACAAAGGATACTTCGTGAAACCTACAGTGTTCGCCGATGTCCGCAACGATATGACGATCGCGCGCGAGGAAATCTTCGGCCCAGTTCTCTGCATCATCCCGTACGAGAACGAAGAAGAAGCTATCCGAATTGCAAATGACACGCCGTATGGTCTGTCGGGCTTCGTAACTGGCGGAGACCTCGAACGCGCGCACCGGGTTGCCAAGCGAATTCGAGCGGGCAATGTACACATCAATGGCGCCAGAATCGACTTCGCCGGTTGTTTTGGCGGTTACAAACAGTCAGGCAACGGCCGCGAATGGGGTGAGGCCGGGCTGGAAGAATTCCTGGAGTTGAAAGCCGTTTTTGGTTATGCCAGCGGTAATAAATAGATCCTGAAGGTCTTCGACCCTCGGTTGGAGAGTTACTTTACGATGGATGGGGCAGGGGAGTGAACACATGGGACTCGGAACTGGATGGTCCAAGACCTGGACGTATTTCGAGGAAGGCTGGCACGAGGGCAATGTGCCAATCATGGGCCCGCGCACGCATGCCGCATGGCTCTGCTCCCTGGTATTCGATGGCGCTCGCACGTTTGAGGGGGTCACACCCGATCTCGAGCTTCATTGTGCGCGGGTGAACGATTCTGCCAGGAAGCTCTATCTCAAACCGACGGTTTCGACCGAAGAATGGGTAAGGCTGGCGCGGGAAGGAATCACGAAGTTCGATAAGGATGCAGCACTTTATATCCGCCCGATGTATTGGGCGGAAAAAGAAGGGCCGTGGGTGCAGGCGCACGATCCCGACTCGACGCGCTGGTGTCTTTCCATCTATGAAGCGCCGATGCGCGTCCCGAAAGGCTTCTCGATTACCCTCTCCCCATATCGCAGGCCCACAATCGAAACCATGCCGGTCGATGCCAAGGCGGGATGTCTCTATCCCAACAATTCACGCTCGCTCTTTGAAGCGCACGAGAGGGGGTTTGACAATGCGATTGTATGCGACATGCTGGGCAACGTCGCTGAACTCGCGACTTCGAATGTCTTCATGGCCAAAGATGGCGTAGTGCTGACACCGATCCCGAATGGAACATTTCTTGCAGGCATCACTCGACAGAGGGTGATCGGGCTCTTGCGCACTGCAGGAGTGAAGGTAGTCGAGACGACTCTCACTTACAAGGACTTTGAGAAGGCAGATGAAATTTTCGCGTCCGGAAACTATTCCAAGGTAGTTCCCGTGACTCGGATCGGGAACCGTCAACTTGAGTTCGGCCCTCTCTATAAGAAGGCCAGAGAACTCTACTGGGAATTCGCGCATTCATGACGCAGAGGACCGCAGTCGAGTTTCTGGTTCCCGTCTGGCAGCGCGTGCTGCAGCGGCCGTCAGTTCAGGTGAATGACAATTTTTTCGATCTCGGAGGCAATCCATCGCTAGCCGAGAGGATGTTTGCTGAGATCGCGGAGCGCTATGGCCGCGATCTGGCTCCGGTGCTGATCTATCGAGCGCCCACGATCGCCACTCTGGCGGAACTCCTGGACAAACCCGACCCACCAAGAGTCCCGCCCATCGTTCTGCTGAAGGCTGGGCCTGACTTTCCGCCGATCTTCATCGCGCATGGCATTAGTGGCACCGTGTTGGGATTCTTCCACCTCGTTGAGAAAATGAAATGCTCGCAATCCATCTACGGCATGCAGGCCAGAGGAATTGACGGAGTGGACAAACCATTCACCACGATCGAAGCGATGGCGCAGTTCCATCTCGACGCGATCAAGGAGTTGCAACCAGGCGGTCCCTATTTCCTGATTGGTTACTCCCTCGGAGGGTTGGTAGTGCTCGAGATAGCCCGACACTTGTTGGCCGAGGGCGAAAAGGTAGCCCTGTTGGCGCTCGTGGATTCCTATCCCCACAAAAATCACCTCTCTGCTTCGCAACGTATGCACTTGTCCCTTAGCGTGACGAAACGTAGAGTAGGTTCGCTGATGAAATCAGCTCTAGGTAGGAATCGGGCGCGGACGTCGGCAGACAAGGACGGAAATCCACCGCATAGAAGCCATCATTCTGCCCTACCGGCTGACGGAGTAGCCCAATGGATGGAGGACACAGGGTACGTGGCCTGGGAGCGCTATCATCCTCACTTCTATCCCGGCACCATCCGATTCGTGCGGGCCGAGATCAGCACTTATTTTCCCGAGGATCCGACCGCGGTATGGTCCCACTTAGCGGCTAAGTTTACAGTCGAAACAGTGCCTGGCAATCACGTGGGAATGATTGCGACGAGCTACGAAGGCCTCGCCGCGGTACTAAGCCGTTACGTGAACGAGGCGAGCGTCGCAAAGTCTGGTGGATGAAAATCGCGGCTCACTGTAATTTCGCGTACTCCGCTTTCGCTTCTTTGAAGATGGGTATGTCGGGATCGGCGTCTTTCCAAAGACTCAGGAAATCTTTGTACGCCGCCTTAGCCTTGGCTGTTTCACCGGAAATGGCATAGGCACGACCGAGTTGGAGATGAGCAAGCGAGCCTAACAAAAAGTTCTGCACGACCCCCGAGTGATCGAGGAACTTCTGGAATTCCGCAGCCGCCGACGGTCCATTCCTCTTTGCGATGTACGCCAGACCGCGAACGTAGGCGGGATACATTGTGGTTCCGGGCGGAGGTCCTCCGAGTTCGTAGGGCAGGGAGGGTTCAAGCGCGACGAGCGCTGGGTCGGGGGACTGCCGCGCCATTGCAATGGATGCCTCGATTACCGGAAACCAATACACCTTGAGGTAAGTATTGCCGGGTTCGGACTTCTGTAGTCCTTCGAGAATGGTTGTCGCTTGAGAAATCTCGCCGGTGCGCGCCAGCACCAAGGCAGCGAGAACCTTAACATCGCGTCCTGGAGCGAGCGCCAGCGCGCGGGAGACGCCTTGCCGGGCGGCCGTTACGTTACCCAGTTCAGCCTCGCGGAGCCCCTGATAAGCGAGCCACTGGGCGCCGGTTTCTTTGGCGTCCGCACGCACGGCGGAGTCAGCGGCCCGCCGGGCCAGGTCACGCGCCTTTTCCAGGCGTCCATAGTAGGCCTGTGTATCCGCGTCACCGTTCAGCATCTGGTCTTCCTCGCCAGGGCGGCCCGCCGCCCATGCGACTTGTCGCTCCATTTCGGCGTCATCGCCAGCCAGAAACGCCAAGGAGTAAAGATCGGCCCGAATGGTTAGGCCATCGAAATTTTTCTGTTGTGCTTCCTGGAGCGTCTGCCGGGCATCCTTGAGGCGATTCACGTTGATGTAGTCACCTGCGAGGTTGCCATAGCCAACAATGGAAGGCTCCAGTCGCTGCTGAGTTTCGGTTTCCGCGATCGCCTTGTCATACTGGCCCAGAGCGGAATAGATGACCCCGAGATTGACATGCGGCACCATGTCCCGTGGGTAGCTTTTCGCCCAAAGTTCGTAGGCTTCCGTGGCCTTCTCCACTTCGCCGGTGACATATTGAAAGTAGAAAGCCGATATGCGGTAGCGCTCCCGTTCACTGACGCGATCGCGCAAGTCGTAGGCTCTCTTAGCATTTTCGGCGGCGAGGCTTGCCCGCCCAAGATTCGAGTACTCGACGGCCAAACCTACGTAGGCCATGGCGAAGTTAGGATCGAGTTCGATGGCCCGCTTCATGAACGGGATAGCTTCTGCGTCTCCCTTGGTGCGTCCTGTTGTGATGCCCATGCTATAGGCCTTGAGCGCCTCGAGGGACGGTGTGGTCGCTTCCACGGGCACATCGAACTTCTGCACTGTGGCCAGCGATTCGCCGAGTTTGGCGCGCAGGCTGGCAACTGCCTTACCGAGCGCCTTGAGCACATCCTGCTTGCCCGCCGCCTCTTCCTGTTCCTGGGCCAGCGTATCTCCACTGCTGCATCCGACGGTGTCTATACCAATCACGTACTGGCCACCGAGGTTCGAAATCGAGCCCAATACGATCGCTTTACTGCCAGTCCGAATACAGAGTTCCCGCGCGACATCGCGCGTGATCCGTTCATTCGACGGACGGCCCATCAGGTGCAGCGTTTCTTCTACCTTACGGTCGGACAGGATGTTAATGAAGGGCGATTGTCCGAGTTGGACGCCCAGTGCCTGCTTCAGGGCGTCGTCGAAGACGGGATCGCCCGTGGTGTTCGTAAAGTCAGCGAGCACGACCGTGTCTTTTTCGGTGAGCGGCGTAGCCTTTGCCGCCGGTGCCGCCGAACGAGAGCGGAGGAAGAATGTTCCGCCAATCGCAAGAGCCAAGAGTATCACTGCGGCGGGAACCAGAACCTTCCAGAGTTTCCTCGGTGCAGGAAGTTCAGATACTTTCACTGTTCCCGAGGATGCAGATCGGATAACGGCGGGGGAGGATCCGGATGCCGACGACGGCGGTTGAGCGACCGTTGGTTGTGAAACTCCGGAACCACTTTCCTGTACAGCCGCCCCTGACCTCGAACCACCCGCTGCGCCGTGCCGCGATTCCGTTTCGCGTTTCAGCCGTTTCAAGTCGGTCCGCATATCCGCAGCATTCTGGTAGCGGAGATCTCGATCTTTCTCCAGCGCCTTTTCGATGATCTCTTCCAGCTTGGGGGGAAGGTCAGGATTCAGCCGCACGGCCGGAACCGGGTCACGATCTAGAATCTCGCGGAAGATGACTGCGGAACTCTCTCCGCGAAAGGGCAACTGGGCTGTAGCCATCTCGTACAGTACGGCTCCGAAGGAGAACAGATCCGTACGGGTGTCCAGCTCTTTCGCGCGCGCCTGCTCCGGCGACATATAGGCGACGGTGCCGACTGTAGAACCTGGGCTGGTTAAATGTGCTTCGGTCCGCGTGGCCTCATTCAGTCCACTGCTACCCGACGTCGTGACCTTGGCCAGGCCGAAGTCGAGAACCTTGGCGTGGCCGCGCTTGGTCACAAAGATGTTGGCTGGCTTGATGTCCCGGTGGACGATGCCCTCGGCGTGGGCCGCATCGAGCGCGTCTGCGATCTCGATGGCCAACGAGAGTAGCGTCTCCAGGTCCGGCGGACGAACTCCGATCAGGTGCTTCAGCGTCTGGCCGTCCAGAAACTCCATGGCGATGAAAGCTTCGCCGTGCTGGTCGTCAATTTCGTAGATGGTACAGATATTGGGATGATTCAGGGCAGAAGCGGCTTGCGCCTCCCGTTGGAAGCGGGTCAGAGCCTGGGGATTCTTTCCGATCTCGTCGGGAAGAAACTTCAAAGCGACAAAACGATGCAGCTTTACATCCTCAGCTTTGTAGACAACGCCCATGCCGCCGCCGCCGAGTTTCTCGACAATGCGGTAGTGCGAGATGTTTTGGCCGATCAATGAGGAAGCTTCGCTCCGTGCGCGACCATATTAGGGGCACGTGCTGGGCAAGTCAACGTCACAAGATAAAGCTGCTTCGGGCCGCGAGCTCGTCAGGCTTCCGTGTTGATGTGGAGCAACTTGGCAGCCTTAGCCGAGAGGATAGACCTGTGGCCGGGGATGATCTGGTTACCGGGTCACCTGGTCCTAACTAGAATTCGATTGCTGTTTGTGCGAGCGTGTACCTTATCTCGATCGGGAGAACGAATGTTCAGCCGTATTCATCATGTGGCCATCATCTGTTCAGATTATATGAGGTCAAAGCGGTTCTACGTCGAGATTCTCGGTCTGAAGGTTGTCAGGGAAACCTATCGCGAAGACCGAAGGTCCTTTAAGCTGGACTTGGAGGTGGGGGACCAATATCAGCTTGAATTGTTTTCCTTTCCAAATCCGCCAAGGCGGCTATCGTCCCCTGAGGCATGTGGCCTGCGGCATATCGCCTTCGAAGTCGAGGAGGTGCAAGGCATTGTCCGCAATCTACGGGACCAGGGAATTGATGTCGAACCGGTTCGGATCGATGAAGCTACTAATAAATCTTTTACCTTTTTTCGGGATCCTGATGGCTTGCCGATCGAGATATATGAACGGTAACTTCGCTTCGACAGGCGACGTGCAGGTTGGGCCGCAACGGTGAACGACCGAGCCGAGGTGCGGCGAGAACGGAAGATAGTTGGAATTATGTGCGTGGTCGCGGTTCTAGCCGTTCTGGCCGCCACGTTGTGGCCTTTCAATCCGGTTCCTCCGAACGGAGTTCGCTGGCTGACGCAAGGGAATGGAATTGCGTTCGATGGCGCGGGCCTGGTTGTAAGCGAGTCAGCCTTGAACTCCGCCGAGAGAGGCCCGGGGCCCTGCAGCCTGGAAATCTTGCTCAGGCCGGCGGACGCCCAATCGTTCTATACCATCTTGAATTTTTACACACCGAGTAATCCGAAGCAGTTTCTCGTGAGACAGTGGATGGACGATCTGGCGATGTCGCACGATGTTGTTGACGCCAACAACAAATTGCGACGCACCAAGTCCGATGTGGATCATGTCTTCCAAGTAGGCAAGCTGCTATTGCTGACGATTGTGTCCGGGCCGAATGGGACGTTCGTCTATGCTAATGGACAGTTGGCGCAGGCTGTTCCGCGCTTCAATATCTCGTCGAAGGATTTATCCGGGCAGATCATCCTTGGGAGTTCAGCGGTCGACAACGAGCCCTGGCCGGGCGAGGTCCGGGGCCTTGCGATTTATTCGAGCGAACTTACCCCAACACAAGTCCTGAAGCACTTCGAAGATTGGACTGGCGACGCTAGAGTCGATCCTTCAGATGCAGGCGGAGCCGTTGTTCTCTATTCATTCACCGAGCGAACGGGCCGCAAAATCCACAGCGCCCTGGGTTCTGGACCCGATCTTGAAATTCCGAAGAGCTTCACGGTGCCCCACAAAGCCCTGTTGGCATCCCCCATGAAAGAATTCCAGGCAAGTTGGAGTTACGTGAAGTATGTGCTTTTGAACATCGCTGGGTTTGTTCCTTTGGGCCTTGTTTTTTGTCTATATTTCGCGTCGCGTCACAGCCGCGGAAAGGCAATTCTCCTCACAATTCTCGCCGCGGGAACGCTGAGCTTCATAATTGAGGTTCTGCAAGCCTTCATTCCGCAACGGGTCTCTGGTGTCACGGACATCATCACGAACACGCTGGGTGCTGCCATCGGCGCTACGCTCGCGCGTCCCGATGCGGTTCGATGGTTGCTGGAACGACTGGCACGGAACCGACACGCAACAGTGTGACAGGAATCACACCCAAGCATGAGGGAGGTCACAAAGGCTTCTCCAAGAGAGTGGGATACTTGCAGCCGCAAAAGGAAGGCAGTATGTTCTCAGTCCCCCACTTGATCTATGGTTTAGCTGGCTTCTACGGTCTGGTTGGCGTTGTCGTCTTCCGGCTGGCGCGCAAGCCAAGTTGTCGAAATTGCCTGAATCGAAGCCATTGTCCAAATCGGCCCGGTGGATTGTCAGAGGTCACCCGGGTGCCGAAATGTGTTGCATCCAAAGAGAATGAGCCAGACGCTTCCTCGGTCTGAATACTCTTGCAGCGATGCCGATCGATAGTGACTTCGATCACAGACGTTCCGTTCCTTATCGAGAGATAATTCGATATCGATAAGTCGTTCCTCCCCTGCAAACTCTACCCAGTTTTCCCCTACGGCATGGCGCAGACTCCCCCATAACGTCGCCGACCAATAGTATTGGCGAACCTTGGAGAAAAAAATCTTGAGCTGTGAGACGAAGGGGCGAGGAATCGAGGCAGGAAAGCTAACGCTGAGAATTGTGAGAACGATTGAGGAGATCGCACCGTTCAGGGAAGTATGGAGCCTCTGGTGCGAGGATCCTAATGCCGACATCGACTACTTCCTCGCCTCGGCGCAATTCAGAAGCGACTTCGTGAGGCCACACGTGATGGTCGTCTGCCGGGCCGGCCAGCCGGATTGCATGCTGATTGGGCGCCTGGAGCACTCGCGTTTGAATCTTACCGTGGGGTATGCAGCTCTGTTTCGACCCTGCGTGCGCAGGCTGTTCTTCGTCCAGGGAGGATTTTTCGGGAACCAATCGGAGGAGAACGCTGAGCTGCTGATCAACGGGATTATGTCGTGCCTTCAAAACGGGGAAGCAGATGCTGCCGAGTTCCGGCGGGTGCGCGAAGATTCGAGCTTGTATCGCGCTGCCAGCTCGAAGCCCAGTTTTTTCTGTCGGGGGCATTTTTCGCCGATTCATGAACACCGGTCCGCGAGACTTCCAAACAGCTTCGATGAGTTTTTGCAAGGGATGTCGCGCAAGAACCGGCACGAGCTGCGGCGGCATGAAAAGAAGCTAAAAGATGAGTTCGCGGGGCAGGTCCGCATTCACTGCTACCGCAAAGAGGAAGAGCTGAAGGACCTGGCGGAGGAAGTCGACAAGGTTTCGGAAAAAACCTACCAGCGGGCGATTGGGGTGGGATTCAAGACGGATGTGGAGACTCTCGAATCGTTGCGGCTAGCGGCTCATCGAGGAGGATTGAGAGGCTGCGTGCTCTACCTGGCTAACGAGCCTTGCGCATTCTTCATCGGGAACCAATACAAGAACACGTTCCACGGGAACTACATGGGGTTCGATTCGCGCTTCGGAAAATATTCTCCCGGTCTCTACATTCTGATGCACAGCATCGAAGAATGTTTCGAACCCGATCACCGCGCGACCGAGATCGATTTGGGATGGGGCGATCGGCAGTATAAACGCACGATCTGCAATCAATCCCGGAAAGACGGACCGTTGTATTTGTATGCGCCGTCCTTCAAAGGGATGAGATTGAATTGCCTTAGAACGAGTACTTCGCTGATTGATATGTGCGCTCGGAAGCTGCTGCTCAGGAGCAAACTGTTGCAGAAATTGAAAAAAGTCTGGCAGGCGGGGCTTCAGAGGTTGCACCAGGAAGGGGCCTCGCTAAGCGCCGCTGAAACTGAGTGAGGAGCTTTCAGAGAATCACGGGAAGACCTTTCAGGCCCCTGAATCCAAATGTTGAGGCCCACTCCGGTCGGGGGCCAGCGAGTTTCATTTCTGGGAAGCGCTGCACCAGATTCAGGATCGCAATCTGTCCTTCCAGCCGCGCGAGTTGAGCTCCAATGCAGAAATGCAGCCCTGCACTGAACGCCAGATGTTGGTTGTTGAGCCGGCCAAGATTCAGCTGATCTGGTTCCTTGAATTGCTTTGGATCGCGGTTGGCCGCACCGAGCATACAAAGGACCGTCCATCCCTTCGGGATGTGCTGGCCGCAAACCTCGATATCTTCCTTGAGCACGCGTGCCGTAAACTGTACGGGGCTTTCAAAACGCAGAAGCTCCTCCACAGCCGAACGGATCATCTCCGGCTTCTCGCGCAACTCCGCTGTCCGCTGCGGATTTTTCAGGAGCGTGTACATCCCGTTGCCGATCAGATTTCGAGTCGTCTCGTGCCCTGCGAAAAGCAGCGCGATACACTGCGCGTATAGCTCTTCTTCGGTCAGCACTTCTCCTTCTTCCTCGATGTCGATAAGCAGGCTGATCAGATCGGTGCCCTTATTGCGTCTCCGCTCTGCCACGGTCTTTCGGAAAAACTCGGTTAACTCGATGAGAGCATCTTGTGCCGCGCGCGCTTCCTCCACCGTTCGGTTGGGATTGCCCCGAAAAACCGCGATGGCTCGCGAAGCATTGACGAACGTGCCATGCAGAGCCTGCGGCACACCGAGCAATTCCGAAATGATGCGCACAGGCATGGGATTGGCGAACTCGCTCATGAGTTCGACGTCTGAGCCGCGCTGGAGCGGCTTCAACATTTGATCCACGATGGCTTCGGCTTGCGGACGCAGGCCTTCCACCGCTGCGGCCGAAAATCCCTTGTTAAGAAGTTTGCGCAGCCGGGTGTGCTCCGGCGGGTCCATGAAAATCAGCCACAAGCTCAGCATCCGCGCGAGTTCGCTGAACTCAGACTGGCGGCTGAGAGGCAGAGGCAACAACATCTGCCTCGCTCGTTTCGCGGAAAGCCTCGGGTCTTTCGCGATCGATGAGCACTCCGCGTGGCTGAAAATCGACCACACCGCCCATTTGCTGCCCACGTCCACGTAATGCAAGGGACCTTCCTCGTGCAAGCGGGCATATGTGGGATACGGATCCTGCAGAATTTCGTCGCTGAAAAGAACCTTCTTGACCGGAGCGCTAACCTTGGACACCCTTCACCTGCTTGAAAGATCGTAATTTCAGTGATGCCGAAAGCGGTAATTTATTGAGGTTGAGTCTAACAGAAGGTTTCCGACAATTTGCGCAACCCATTCTCAACTCACCTGGATTCAACGTGATATAAGCGCAGAAATTCACCATGTTCCGGGCTCCGTTTTATTGGGAGCCTAGCGGTAGACGCTGCCAGATTAATTCGACGTTCTGGACTTTTCCGTTCACCGGCGTCGGGGGCGTTACCAATACAATTTGATCGCCCTGGAACCTGACACTCCGGACCAGGTCTTTGCCTACATAGTTCTGAATCGATGAAATCTCGATATGATGGGTCACTTTGTCACCGTCAAATGAGTATCGCCCGGCGTAGGCGAGAAATGTCTGAAACGCTTCAGCTTGTTCTTCCGGCGTCCCTCCGCCGAAAGAAAGCGCCTTTCGCCCGCCGTAGCTGATCAGCGCGGTGACCCTGCCGTCCCCGGTATAGGTGAGAAAACCTGCCGGGTTGGGTCCATAGGGACTCTCGCTTCGCTCTCCGGCTGACGTAGTGCTCGAGGCGGACACCAGTTTCCAGGTGCCTACCAGTTTGTCGCTTGTGGGCCCAGACACATCGGCTGCAGTTCTCATCCTGAATCCCCACCTATAATTCTAGTATTCGCAAAGCGTGCCCCCACTCGTCAAAAAGCGGCTGGTGGAAGAAGAAAGCCGCTTGGCATTCGCCAGCCTTCTCCTTGAAAATATTTGAGCACACCCGTTTGACGCAAGCTCCACCCCGAGCCTAAACTCTGCGCTTCCATCTTGAGAAGTCTGATTTGAGAAGGAACCCATGGCACAGGAATTGGAAGGCAAGATTGGGCTCATAACGGGCGGGACGTCGGGTATTGGGCGCGAGACCGCCATACTTTTCGCGAAGGCGGGAGCCAAAGTAGTGGTTTCGGGTAGGCGCGAACGGGAAGGCGAGGAAACTATCGAACTCATCCGCGCCGCAGGCGGGGATGGCCTATTTGTGAAAGCCGACGTTTCAAAAGCCTCCGAAGTCGAAGCGCTCGTTCAGAAGGCGGTGGAGAAATTTGGCCGCCTGGACCTCGCCTTCAATAACGCCGGGATCGAGGGGGTTTGGGTACCCATCGTGAAACAATTGGAAGAAGACTGGGATCGAACGATCGACATCAACCTCAAGGGAGTCTGGCTCTGCCTGAAGTACGAGATTCAGCAGATGCTCAAGCAGGGCAGTGGCGGGGCTATCGTAAACATGGCGTCAGTTGTGGGCCTGGTTGGCACTGCCGGCGCAGCAGCTTATAGCGCGAGCAAACACGGAGTCTTAGGGCTGACGAAGGCTGCCGCGCTGGAAACCGCGAGGAGTGGGATTCGCATCAACGCCGTGTGTCCCGCAGCGGTCGAAACGACCATGGCTGAGCGGCTTTATAGCAGCCCTGCGGTCCACAAGTACGTTCTTGGTTGCCATCCCATCGGCCGTTTCGGGAGACCGGCAGAAATCGCCGAAGCCGTGGTATGGATGTGCTCAGACCGCGCGTCTTTCATGACGGGCCAGTCTTTGGCTCTGGACGGAGGATTTCTGGCGGGGCGCTAGACTTGCGGTGTCCATGCTCTCGATAAATTTTGCCGAAATAATCCTTACTTTCTTTCGATATTCTGACTCGCCAATTGAGGCTTGCTCACGGTGTCCTCACTCTTGACCGCCGCAGTGTCTCCACTCAAGGCGAGTACGGCAAACCCAGTCGCGGCATCGTCCATGAAGCGCCCGATGTTTGACGATGGATCGCGGTGCAGGTTTACCGATGCTGATGGCCAGAGGCCTTCCGCTCTATCTTGGTTGTGCGCCAGCCACGAGAGCCCGTGCGAAAGGCGGGGATCGGTCCTGGGAATTCCTGCTTGCTCGAGCGAGAATGTGATCAAAGCTGTGGCGTAGCCGTCGCTGCGCGACTCTTGCAGAGTGAAATCAGATCGCAATCTTTTCCGAACGAACGAATGAAGGCTCCCATCTCGTGGAAATGCCAGGGAAGGCAGGTCCCAGCCTCCGTCTGCGTGCTGGTCGTCCCAGAGTTCGTTGATGATCGACTTCTGGCGCTCCGGTTGAACCAGACCGGGCAGTTTCGTCGACGCCCATAGCAGTACCGCATGATTGATTGTGGACTGCGTTTCATATTTGCGGTCGAGATACTCGCGCAACATTCTGAGGTTCTCGCGAATCTCCGGAGCCGAACGATAGTTCTCCGGGGCCAAGCCTACGGCGATCGCTGACAGACATGCGCCGTAGTACGGCGAGTCCTTGGCCTCGAAAGGTTCCATACCGAACTGAAGCCAGGACCAGGTACCTCTATCATCGCCTTCCACCTTTTGAAGAGCCCACATGTCGTGGAACGCAGTACGGGTACTGTCGCTGAGATGACCGTTCTGTGCGTCGTAGCTGGCGAGAATCAGAGCGTTGAGAACGGATTCCGTACCGCGCGATCGAGCAGCGTTTTCGCCGCCGTAAAAGGAACCTATATCGCTCCACAGCTTTACACGCTTGGTGACATTATCGACAAGTTTGCTCTCGTCGACTGACAGGCCACCCTCGGCGAGCATCTTGCGTAGCGCAGGCCGCGCCAGTGCGTAAGGGATCGCCGTATGGCACGCAATGCAAAAAGTGTCGTGGTCCTGCTCAGCCGGGATCCATCCCCTCCAAGCGACTTCCCTTTGATCGAGGTAGGAGGCTGCGGCCTTCGGGTCCCAGGACGTTGTCCTGTCCTTCACTCGGGTGTGAGAACACGCAGACATGAATCCTGCAATCAAGCAGGGACCTAACAGTCTTAAAGCAGCTTTGCGCCGTATCCTACCTGAAAACATAGGGACCAAACCCCACCACATTATGATGCCAAATCTCTTTCACACCTAGGAGGAGGAGACGATCGGAAGCCATGGCTGAACTTGCCGTCAGCTCATGACGAAATCCGCCGTTGGGTATACTCATCTCTGCGCTGGGGCCATACTCTCAGGAGAAGCTGGATTGCGCGATATCGAAATCGAATTCTGCACCTGACAAAGAACAAAGAGAAGATTGGCATGAATGGAGCAGAAAGCCTGATCCGCACGCTGCTGGCCGGGGGCGTGGATACCTGTTTTTCGAATCCGGGCACTTCCGAAATGCACATCGTTGCCGCGCTCGACCGCATTCCTGAAATGCGATGCGTGCTTGGTCTCTTCGAAGGCGTGGCTACGGGCGCAGCCGACGGTTACGCGCGAATGGCAGGCAAACCGGCGTGCACGCTGCTTCATTTGGGACCGGGCCTCGGGAATGGTCTTGCTAATCTTCACAATGCGCGACGCGCCGAAGTCCCGCTTATTAACGTGGTTGGCCAGCATGCCACTTCGCATCTGCACTACGATACACCGCTTACTTCCGACATTGAGGCTATTGCACGGCCCTGCTCCAGATGGGTACGCAAGTCTTCGTCTGTCACCCAACTAAGCACCGATGCAGCTGAAGCGGTAGTTGCTGCACGCACCGCACCAGGTCAGATCGCCACTCTGATTGTTCCCGCCGATGCCGCCTGGGGTGATGGCGCAAAGGTCAGTGCGATTCCAGAGATTCCGAAAGCTGCGATGCCCAGTAACGCTGCGGTCGAGCGAGCTGCGGCGATGTTGCGGCCAGGTCTACGAACCGCGATCTTGCTCACCGGGAATGCGCTTTATGGAGCTGGCTTGGCGGCGGCCGGACGCGTCGCGAATGCTACGGGCGCTAAACTTCTATCTCCCTATCCGCTAGCGCGGCAGGAACGTGGGCTTGGAACGCCGGCAGTCGATCGCGTTGCGTACGTGCTGGAGCAGGCGGTCGAGCAGTTGAAGGAATTTCGACAGCTGATCCTGGTGGGCGCTCGCGCGCCGGTCGCGTATTTTGCTTACCCCGGAAAAAGCAGCGTGTTCACTTCGCCGGACTGTGAGATTCACACGTTGGCGCGCTCTGGTCAGGATTATTTCGGTGCCCTGGAGGCGTTGGAAGCAGCGCTCGCCCCCATCAAATCGCCGCAGGCCCAGCCCCAAGAAAACGCAGCCCGCCCCGCTTTGCCTGAAGGCGAAATTACTTTGGCAGGACTTGCCGCCGTCGTGGGCGCGCTTCTCCCAGAGAATTCCATTGTTGTGGACGAATCGATGACTTCGGGACGAGGAATGATGGCCGCCACGAGAAACGCTCCTCCGCACGACTGGTTGGGTAATACAGGCGGGTCGATTGGAATTGCGTTGCCGCTGGCAGTGGGTGCGGCAGTGGCCTGCCCGAGTCGTAAAGTCTTGTGCTTGACTGCCGACGGCAGTGCGACGTACACGCTACAAGCGCTCTGGACCATGGCGCGCGAGGGGCTTCAAGTGACGACAGTAGTTTTTGCCAACCACGACTATGCCGTCCTGAAGCGTGAGTTCTCTTATCTTGGAGTTGGCAAGCCAGGACGCCGCGCCTTGGACATGTTCGAGATCGGGCGTCCGGATCTCGACTGGGTGCATCTGGCAAAGGGGGTGGGAGTGCCGGCATCGAGGGTCACTTCGCTCGATAGTTTTGCGAAGGCGTTGCGGGCAGGACTTGAAAGCAAAGGTCCGTCCCTGATCGAAGTTCCGCTGTAGGGCCTCCCCTTGCTCACCGCGTCTCAGAGCCGAACTATTAGTATCTCGCTTATCAGTTGAAGGTCAGGTCAGCGCCTGACGCCGCTGCCAATCGCCTCTATCGTCGTGCTCGCCGTCACCGCGATTACTGCGGTACTATCTGGATCGCGTTCACCGGCGCTCGCGTGTTCGCGTTGGTCGACGTCCCCGGCGTCGCCGTCAAGGTGAACCCCGTCGCCGTGATCGGAAACATCACATAGTTCCCCGCCGAGTTGTTCCCCTGCGTGAACGTCCCGCTGAAGTTCGTGTTCGCCGGATCCGTCAGACTCACACTCGTCGTCGTGATCCCCGTCCCGCTGATCTGATACGCCGCCGTCCGCGTCGCACTCCCGTTGTCCCCATCCGCGTACACGTATACGTTGTAGCTTCCCGCCGCCAGCCCCGCCACCGTCACCGTCGTGACTCCCCCGACCGTGTCCAGATACCCCCGCATCATCCGGTAGTTCCCCGGCGTGTCCGTGATCGGCAACTCCCAGATCCCGTTCGTATTCCACGTCACCGTCGCCCCACTGCTCGCCCCCGTCTGATTCACCAGCGCCAGCGCTGTCGCACTCTTCGTCCCACTGGCATCGTTCCAGTTCGACTGCGCCACCACCCCCGCCACCTCCGTACTCCCCATCGCCGTCCCCTGCCCAACAAACTTGATCCCGATCGCCCCCGCCGCCACCACCGCCAGCGTCGTCGTCGCGCTATGGCTTAAACTCCCGCTCGTCCCCGTGATCGTCAGCGTCGAACTTCCTACCGGCGTCGTCCCGCTCGTCGTCGTCACCGTCAACGTCGCACTCCCACTCCCCGTCACCGTCGCCGGCGAAAAACTCCACGTCGTCCCAGCCGGCAACCCGCTCACACCCAGCGTCACCACTCCACCGAATCCGTTCAATCCTCCGATCGTCGTCGTATACGTCGTCTGGTTCCCCACGATCACCGTCTGCGTCCCCGGCGTTACGGTCACCGTGTAATCCGGCGGCGGCGGCACCGCACTCACCACCAGACCCACACTCGTCGTGTGCGTCAGACTCCCGCTCGTCCCCGTGATCGTCAGCGTCGAACTCCCCACCGGCGTCGTCCCGCTCGCCGTCGTCACCGTCAACGTTGCACTCCCGCTCCCCGTCACCGTCGCCGGTGCAAAACTCCACGTCGCCCCCGCCGGCAGCCCACTCGCACTCAGCGTCACCACCCCACCGAATCCCGCCAACGCCCCGATCGTCGTCGTGTACGTCGTCGCATTCCCCACCACCACCGTCTGCGTACTCGGCGTCGCCGTCACACTAAAGTCCGGCGACGTCGGCGTCTGCGGCACTATCTGGATCGCATTCACCGGCGCTCGCGTGTTCGGGTCAGTCGACGTCCCTGGCGTCGCCGTCAAGGTGAACCCCGTCGCCGTGATCGGAAACATCACATAGTTCCCCGCCGAGTTGTTCCCCTGCGTGAACGTCCCGCTGAAGTTCGTGTTCGCCGGATCCGTCAGACTCACACTCGTCGTCGTGATCCCCGTCCCGCTGATCTGATACGCCGCCGTCCGCGTCGCACTCCCGTTGTCCCCATCCGCGTACACGTATACGTTGTAGCTTCCCGCCGCCAGCCCCGCCACCGTCACCGTCGTGACTCCCCCCGACGTGTCCAGATACCCCCGCATCATCCGGTAGTTCCCCGGCGTGTCCGTGATCGGCAACTCCCAGATCCCGTTCGTGTTCCACGTCACCGTCGCCCCACTGCTCGCCCCCGTCTGATTCACCAGCGCCAGCGCTGTCGCACTCTTCGTCCCACTGGCATCGTTCCAGTTCGACTGCGCCACCACCCCCGCCACCTCCGTACTCCCCATCGCCGTCCCCTGCCCAACAAACTTGATCCCGATCGCCCCCGCCGCCACCACCGCCAGCGTCGTCGTCGCGCTATGGCTTAAACTCCCGCTCGTCCCCGTGATCGTCAGCGTCGAACTTCCTACCGGCGTCGTCCCGCTCGTCGTCGTCACCGTCAACGTCGCACTCCCACTCCCCGTCACCGTCGCCGGCGAAAAACTCCACGTCGTCCCAGCCGGCAACCCGCTCACACCCAGCGTCACCACTCCACCGAATCCGTTCAATCCTCCGATCGTCGTCGTATACGTCGTCTGGTTCCCCACGATCACCGTCTGCGTCCCCGGCGTTACGGTCACCGTGTAATCCGGCGGCGGCGGCACCGCACTCACCACCAGACCCACACTCGTCGTGTGCGTCAGACTCCCGCTCGTCCCCGTGATCGTCAGCGTCGAACTCCCCACCGGCGTCGTCCCGCTCGCCGTCGTCACCGTCAACGTTGCACTCCCGCTCCCCGTCACCGTCGCCGGTGCAAAACTCCACGTCGCCCCCGCCGGCAGCCCACTCGCACTCAGCGTCACCACCCCACCGAATCCCGCCAACGCCCCGATCGTCGTCGTGTACGTCGTCGCATTCCCCACCACCACCGTCTGCGTACTCGGCGTCGCCGTCACACTAAAGTCCGGCGACGTCGGCGTCTGCGGCACTATCTGGATCGCATTCACCGGCGCTCGCGTGTTCGGGTCAGTCGACGTCCCTGGCGTCGCCGTCAAGGTGAACCCCGTCGCCGTGATCGGAAACATCACATAGTTCCCCGCCGAGTTGTTCCCCTGCGTGAACGTCCCGCTGAAGTTCGTGTTCGCCGGATCCGTCAGACTCACACTCGTCGTCGTGATCCCCGTCCCGCTGATCTGATACGCCGCCGTCCGCGTCGCACTCCCGTTGTCCCCATCCGCGTACACGTATACGTTGTAGCTTCCCGCCGCCAGCCCCGCCACCGTCACCGTCGTGACTCCCCCCGACGTGTCCAGATACCCCCGCATCATCCGGTAGTTCCCCGGCGTGTCCGTGATCGGCAACTCCCAGATCCCGTTCGTGTTCCACGTCACCGTCGCCCCACTGCTCGCCCCCGTCTGATTCACCAGCGCCAGCGCTGTCGCACTCTTCGTCCCACTGGCATCGTTCCAGTTCGACTGCGCCACCACCCCCGCCACCTCCGTACTCCCCATCGCCGTCCCCTGCCCAACAAACTTGATCCCGATCGCCCCCGCCGCCACCACCGCCAGCGTCGTCGTCGCGCTATGGCTTAAACTCCCGCTCGTCCCCGTGATCGTCAGCGTCGAACTTCCTACCGGCGTCGTCCCGCTCGTCGTCGTCACCGTCAACGTCGCACTCCCACTCCCCGTCACCGTCGCCGGCGAAAAACTCCACGTCGTCCCAGCCGGCAACCCGCTCACACCCAGCGTCACCACTCCACCGAATCCGTTCAATCCTCCGATCGTCGTCGTATACGTCGTCTGGTTCCCCACGATCACCGTCTGCGTCCCCGGCGTTACGGTCACCGTGTAATCCGGCGGCGGCGGCACCGCACTCACCACCAGACCCACACTCGTCGTGTGCGCCAAACTCCCGCTCGTCCCGGCGATGATCACGGTCGCACTTCCCAACTCGGTCACTCCACTTGTTGTCGTCACTGTCAGGGTCGAACTCCCCGACCCGGTCACCGTCGCTGGTGAAAAACTTGCGTTCACACCGTCCGGAAGTCCACCTTGGTTCACACTCAGCGTCACCACCCCACCGAATCCCGCCAACGCCCCGATCGTCGTCGTGTACGTCGTCGCATTCCCCACCACCACCGTCTGCGTACTCGGCGTCGCCGTCACACTAAAGTCCGGCGACGTCGGCGTCTGCGGCACTATCTGGATCGCATTCACCGGCGCTCGCGTGTTCGGGTCAGTCGACGTCCCCGGCGTCGCCGTCAAGGTGAACCCCGTCGCCGTGATCGGAAACATCACATAGTTCCCCGCCGAGTTGTTCCCCTGCGTGAACGTCCCGCTGAAGTTCGTGTTCGCCGGATCCGTCAGACTCACACTCGTCGTCGTGATCCCCGTCCCGCTGATCTGATACGCCGCCGTCCGCGTCGCACTCCCGTTGTCCCCATCCGCGTACACGTATACGTTGTAGCTTCCCGCCGCCAGCCCCGCCACCGTCACCGTTGTGACTCCCCCCGACGTGTCCAGATACCCCCGCATCATCCGGTAGTTCCCCGGCGTGTCCGTGATCGGCAACTCCCAGATCCCGTTCGTGTTCCACGTCACCGTCGCCCCACTGCTCGCCCCCGCCTGATTGATAAGGGGCAACGGAGTCGTACTGAAAGTTCCACTGGCATCGTTCCAGTTCGACTGCGCCACCACCCCCGCCACCTCCGTACTCCCCATCGCCGTACCTTCCCCGAGAAACTTGATCCCGATTGCCTCCCCCGCCGCCACCGCCAGCGTCGTCGTCGCGCTATGGCTTAAACTCCCGCTCGTCCCCGTGATCGTCAGCGTCGCACTCCCCACCGGCGTCGTCCCGCTCGTCGTCGTCACCGTCAACGTCGCACTCCCACTCCCCGTCACCGTCGCCGGCGAAAAACTCCACGTCGTCCCAGCCGGCAACCCGCTCACACCCAGCGTCACCACTCCACCGAATCCGTTCAATCCTCCGATCGTCGTCGTATACGTCGTCTGGTTCCCCACGATCACCGTCTGTGTCGCCGGCGTCACTGTCACCGTGTAATCCGGCGGCGGTACCGCAATCACCGTCAGACTCACACTCGTCGTATGCGTCAGACTCCCGCTCGTTCCCGTGATCGTCAGCGTCGAACTCCCCAGCGGCGTCGTCCCGCTCGTCGTCACCGTCAGCGTCACGACGCCGCTCCCCGTCAACGTCGACCCCGAAAGACCCGCCGTCGCCCCAGCCGGTAGCCCACTCGCACTCAGCGTCACGACCCCATCGAAACCAACAAGCGCTCCTACACCTACGGAATATGTGGTCGCACTCCCGACAACTACCGTTTGCGATTGTGGCGAAACTGAAAGCGAAAAATCTGGCTGAGCCGGCAGCAGACCGTAAACTGAGACTGTTGTCGTACTGACACCATCGCTGGGGAAGGAAGCCATATAAACTTGGCCATTCAGAACTGTTGGAGGACTGTACTTTGGCCAAATTCCCGCCGCATCCCGGGTCGAATTCATTTCCGAGTCCCACAGTTCGGTGGTCAGATTATTGGCGTCAAATGCACGCAATACACCCGGGGAAAGGCCGTGATCACCGTCCAAACTGATCGGCATGGAGGCCCATACGAGTCCGCTGCCAGCCGTACTGCCATCCGCCGAAAGAGTTAAAACGCCGCCCGATTGGCCGCCCGGCGCGACTACCGTCGAGTGAGAAATGGGACTGGTGTTGAAGGTGGAACCGTTGAACTGATACGCCTCCATGGTGCCCCCATTGTTGGGCCAGATGTACATGGTGGGACCAGCACCCGTTGTCCGGTTCCAGAACACGGGGCCGCCATGGATCTCGCCGCCCAGCGTAAACGATTGGACTATCTGACCATTCCCCGATTGCTCATGGCCCAGACTGGAGGTGTTCAACAGATAGAGAATGGACTCCTTGCCACCCCCGATTATGAGGTCTGTCCCCGGTATCAGAAGAGGCCCGGAAGAGCCCAGATCATTATCATTCGCCTGCAAGTTCGCATAATCGTCCGGCGTGAAGTAATCGGCGAGAGAAATATTCCCTCCCGTTGTACTCATTTTCAGTACGCTGTCGCCAAAGCTCGTTTGACCATCCCAGTCTCCGTTGCCAGTGAAGTAGTAAAGATTGCCTGAGGAGTCTACGACCGGAGCCCGACCCGACATCCAGAGCCCGCCGTTTTGACCGTTCGGGGTGGTACAGAAAATACTCGCCAACTGTAACGTTTGCGCATTATAGGCAAAGAGCCAACCGTGCCAATCGAAGTAGTCCTCATGGGAAGCCCACGAAAACACAACCATGCCGTTGGCAAGTGCCAAACTCGATCGCTGATTTTGGATGAGTGGATTAAAGGTAAGAGTTCCACCTGAACTGCCTTGTCCAGTCCCGGAAACGGAACCGCCTATGACCACGGGACCGCCAAATTTCTCGGCTCCAGTTGTGATATCCAGAGCGTGCAGCCGTGCAACGTAGCTGGTTGTATTCCCAGAGACTTCCTTCGTCCGCGCGACGAGATAGATCGTATTTGTCGACGTGTCGATGACCGGCGTACTTTCAATTCCCACATTGCCGACGATGTTGAGTGAATTCGAATTTACGATGTCTACAATCGGAATCGGTGTAACCCCTGCGCCAGGGTTGCGTAGATCTGTCATCCACAACACACCATTGCCATTGGTAGCGTTCGTGCTCGCATCAAACGCGTACACTACGTCGTTCATCGTGACTACGAACAGAACATTGTAGGTTCCCACTCCGGGCAAAATTAGGTTGGGTACGTACAACGGCTGGGCATGAACCGATCCATCGACAGAATAGGAATACAGTTTGCCAAATTGATTGGGATTGACATTCGACGTGTTTAGGGTGGTCTCGTTGAGGTTCGCTCCGGTACGTGCGTTATCGTACCTCTCCGTAGTTAGCGTGACCTGGGACCACATCGAGATCGTTGCAGCTAGAAAGAGCATGCATACACTAGTTGCACGAGAGATTGTCGTCATCAAATTAGCTCCAATCGAGAGCTGGGGTGGGGGAGGGTCTTCTTCTTTTCAAATGTTATGCAGACTGTACTGCCGCTGAAACTGTTCCACAAACATCTTCCAAGTCCGTAACAAAATATATTAGAAGCCTCTGGACAAGGGGTAATCCCTTCCGAACGCAATAGCCGCTATGTCATGTGAGAGTGGAGCAGCGTGCGCGTCGGCGCCATGCGCAACAACAATTATGAAGGTCTCGTCGTCCGGATACATCCGAATAGAAACCGAGACGCCCTCCGATTCGCCAATCTGCAAAGCCAACCTTCGATCAAACTCCTTAATGATTTTCCAGCCTAGGCTGTAGCCATCGCGATAGGGAGTGAGCATTTGGTCGAACGAGCCGCGAGAAATGATCTTTGCCCCAGCCAGTGCCGAGTCCCAACGATAAAGATCCTCCACTGTGGAGGTGGCGCTTCCCAAGGCGGAACATTGTGTATCAGCGATTTTGTGCGGATGAAACAGTTCCGTCTCGATGTATTTCTGAGGCGGTTGCCCAGAGAGTTCAGTAAGCATAGCGTTCAAGATCACGAAATCGAACTCGTTGTACCTGAACTTTGTCCCAGGTTTGAATGTTATCGACGACGGATCAAAATCCGCCAGAATGCTCTGCAGAGACTGTAGTGAGGAAGAGTCGTGATGAGGTGGCAAAGGTTGGCGCGGGAGCGGCAGCCCAGAAGTGTGAGTCAGAAGGTGGATAATCTTTAGTTCGCTCAACGACTTTGGACATTCCGAAAGGTACTCGCAGACCGGCCCATCCAGCTTGATCTTCCCTTGTTCTTCCAATCGTAGTACTGCGGCTGCGACAAATTGTTCGGCGATCGCGCCGATGGGGAAAATCGAGTTCGGGTCGGGGTTGCTGGACACACGAGTCAGTCCGCTTTTTCCATACACGCCCCGTATGACTGGTTTATCTTTCCGCGAAAGCAGCACCTCGACGCGAAGATCGTTGCTGGCGACTCTGGTCCTGAAATATTCGTCGATTCTTGACTGGACTTCGTCACCGAACGCAGCCACGGCGAGACACGAACTGAGCGCACCGCAGATAAGAAGCGCGCGGACACTCTTTCGCGGAGCTGTCAAAAAGGTTATCAAGGACTTCTCCACAAGCTTGCTAAGTCACTGGTGTCGGAAGGCTGCATCCCCTGTCGATGGCCGCCTTTCGAGCAGTTTGCGGACAGGTTGGTGCCATACTTTACACCAGTACGCTGGCTATTTCTACCCCACTTTCGTTCTAGTTTCGCGGGGAGTTAGGGGTTGTCTACGCCCATCACTGCCGGCCGGAAGGCTCATTTCAGCGACGAAGCTCTGCAGGACCCCTAAATGCGGATCGCTCACCACGTTCAGGCGCACTGGTTGCAGGAAAGTGTCGGACTTAGGAGCTAAGTCGTCAGAAAAGGAAGTGGCTGAGGAGCCGGCGGGGAAATCATCGTGGAGCTGGGAAAACCCTGACTGCAGGAGGAAGCTTGGAGGTGGGCGAGTCAATGCATGAAGCTGGTGAGAAATCGCCCTCGGTAATAGAGGAAATTCGTCAGGCGGTCGGAGTTTCCATTCCAGCGGCAGTCATCATCTTGAGCAGTTCGTTCTTCACAACTTTTCCCGTCGGAGTTACCGGCATGGCAAGCACTATGACAATATTGGAGGGTCTTTTATACGTAGCAAGGTGCCGGGCAGCGTATTCTTCCAAGTCTGCACGAGTGGTGTTGGATCCCACGGACAGCTCGACGAAGGCTATGACCTCTTCGTCCCCTTCAACGGATTGGCCAATCACAGCCGATTGCACGACGGCGGGATGGGCGTTCAGCACCGCTTCCACTTCGGCTGGGTAGACATTGAATCCCCGATGAATGATCAGGTCCTTCGTGCGCCCGATGATGACGAGGTTCCCATTCTTCATGCTGGCGAGATCGCGAGTATTGAACCATCTCTCGGCGTCAATCGCGGAGGCAGTCTCTTCCGGCGCCCGGTAGTAGCCTTTCATCACGTTGGGACCGCGCACGCGTAGTTCGCCCACTTCACCGTCGGGCACTTCTTGGCCGTCGTTGCCAACGAACTTCACCTCGACGCCGGGAAACACAGAACCGATCGACGTGTCCTCGGGAGGAAATTCAGGGCGAGTCATCGCAATGGTTGGAGAGCATTCCGTCACGCCGTACCCGTTGTGCAGGACCATTCCGAAAAGATCTTCAACTCCCGATTTGGTGGCAGCGTCAAGCGGCGCCCCGGAAGATGTAATGATGCGGAGTGCGGGAAACTTGAGTGATGAGACCTTTCTCAACTTTGCGTATTGCAGTAGCTGGTTGAAAATCGCCGGTGTCCCGTACAGCAACGTGATGCCGCCTTTCTCCAACTCGACACGTGCGGTCAAGGGATCGAAGCGTGGCACTAAGTGCACCGTTGCACCTGCGACCAGGGAGCCCAGCAAAACCGTGGCTAGGCCTACAGCGTGCGACATCGGAAGCACTCCGTAGACTCGGTCCTCCACACTCAAGGATCGAACCTTAGCCGATCCCTCCGCCATAAAGAGAAGGTTGCGGTTGGTGAGCATTACGGCCTTTGGGGTACCGGTTGTGCCGGATGTGTAGATCAAAGCCGAGACACGATCTGCAACATTCCCGTCAAGAGGCTCGGGTTCAACGCCATCAGACAGAGGCCCGACGCCGACCGAACCAAAGCCGGCCCTCTCTTCTATTACGGCGCCGCCTTGCCTTGCATGCTCCGCAGCATGGGATGAGACGCTCGTGGCGTAAAAGACCCGGCGTGCGCCGGAGTGCTGTCGAATCTGATCAACCTCACGCGGAGAGAGCCGGGCATTTACCAGTACAGGCCAAGCATCGATGCCGGCCGCAGCCATGAGAATTGTCACAAACGCCCGGCAATTCTCGCCCACGATCATGACCCGATCGCCCGCACGCACCTCCAAATCCCGCAGCCAGGATTGAGTTTCAGAGATTGCCGACGCCAACTGCCCATATGTCCACGCGCCTGTGCTTTCGACAAGAGCCAGATGATCCGGCAACTGCCTTGCCCAGGGCGTTACAACGTCACTGATTCGGACATGGGCGACGGCGACCTCTGGTGTTCGTGACTCAGTTATTGACATTTCTGCGCGGATGGGCATCCTTGATAGCTTCGGAAACCGTGGGACTATCGCCTCTCAGGCAGCAAGTTTTCGCTCGACGTATGCCACCAGATTGTTAATGCTGTCAAGATTGCTGGGAACCACTTCGTCATC
Organism: uncultured Acidobacteriaceae bacterium; assembly: GCA_963750245.1. GTDB lineage: Bacteria > Acidobacteriota > Terriglobia > Terriglobales > Acidobacteriaceae > Sulfotelmatobacter. The sequence continues at coordinate 750,660 of CAVVQB010000007.1, read as the reverse complement.
ATCCACTGTGATCCCGAAATGTTCCTGTAGGTACGCGACGAGGTTCAAAACTCCCATGGAATCGATTACATCTCCGAGTAAGGATCCGTCGGTTCTGAGCTTACTGGCGTTTCCGGAAAGGAAATGCTGCACTACGAAACCTCGGATGTCACGCTCAATATCTACTGTCTGCATTTGGTTGAACAGCCTCCCACTGTTTGATGAAATCTCCCCTGATGAAAAGCGACGCGGCTAGCCGTTCAATTCATTTGCTCGGAGGGGCGCCAACGGTAACGACAACAGCCTGCTCCTCTATATATTGCTCTGGCACAGGAACATTCACGCGAGAACTTGAGTAAGACGGACGTATGAGTGTTGCATCCCCGTCGAATGGGCACGCATACCACGCCTCTGCCTTTGCCAGCGTCTTGTGCAGAGCCGGGTCAGCAGCCTTGTAATAGTAAGGGCAGGCCGGATATTTCCGTTGATACGGCCGTGCTTCGCCAAATACGCGTCGGATATTCTCTGGAAAGCCCATGACCTCCAGAATGTGACTTCCAGCGCGTTTCGCATGACGATGAGCGGCGGCAAGTATCGCTCGTACGACTGCGGAATCATCGTTCAGCACCAATAAATCCGCGATGATGGACTTTCGCAATCCGCTCTCATCGGGCTCATCGTCACGAACAACAGCATAACCGGTCAATTTCTCATTCTTGCGGCAACAGAGCACGCACGTGGCATCGCGGCTGCCAGGGATATCAAAATGCCATCGCATTGTTTCCGGGCTGCGGTCGCCCAGTAGTCGCGCTCTTTCTTTGGTCTTTTCGATCCACAGCTCATGAAACTCGTTACCGAGCTCGTTGACGCCGATTTCGGTCACAGAGGCGTCGCCTTTAGACTTCCCGGGTCGGCGTCTCCGCAAACCCGTATCAACCCAGATCGCAATCGAGGCCGCTACGCTAGCGGCATTCGCTAAAGACGATTTGATTCCCAATTTCCTCAATACAGCCTTCGCGAAAGGCTTTGGCTGCAATACCCAGAAGAAAACAGTCCCATAATCCGGCTGGGGAACAGGGTCCGCCTTGAGGACCACGGAAATCTGTCCAACGGCAGGAATGGCACTCGTGCAAAGGTAAAGATCGGCCCCTTTTTGGCGAAAGAATGCGGCGTTCAGGCTAACACCGACTCCACGATATGCAGGCTCTACCACAAGACCGTGTGGGGTAACGGCGGTCAGCGTCCGGCCGCCATAGCGGCATTGCAGCGCAACGTTCCCGATGTAGCCAACCACCTCGCCGTTCGCTTCTAGAACCCAACCGATCGGACGCTCGCCCGGAGACTCAGCCGACGCCGGATTGCGGCGCCACAACCGCTCCCAATTCTCGATTGAATCTGCTCCGAGGCCCCATCGTCGCTTGAGATCCGCGACCGCCTGGTAATCTGAAAAACGTGCTTCGCGTAGCTTCGCGACACTCCTCTCACTATCCGAACGAGAGGGCGCATCGTTAGGCACACCAGTGGGCTCGTGTGCTCTGATTGCTCCCAGGATTCGAGCAGCGATCCGGTTTTCAAGCAATGCCATACAAGATGCCCCTTAGGAGGCAGACTAGACAGTTCGCCGGTTCACAGAATCGGAAGAGGCCTGAGAATGAACGCGGGAAAAACTCACAAACGGGGATGTTTCGGCCTTCTGCGAGGCAAGGTAATTCAGCCAGTTCCGATACACACCAACCGCTGAAGACTGCCAACCATTGTTTAGTCCCGAAACTACCGATTCGGGGAACGAATCAATGATCTCTTCGTGCCGATCGGCCAAAGCTCGTTCTCTGAAGCCCTGCAAAATCTTAGTGCTACCGGCGTCGAAATACCCCGCTGGCATCGCCGGGTACGTTTCCCTTTCGCCGCGCAGAAATCGCTTGATGTCCCTTCGGTATTCTTTCAACAGCGTCTGGGCGCCATATTCCGGATGGCCCTGAAAGTGAACCAATAGACTCTTCCGTCTCTTTCTCACAAAAACATCGACGCCGGCTTCTGGCGACTTGGTCAGCACAACGTAACTGGCCGCGGTCAATTCGTCTTCGCGGACTTCGTTCCACCGCGAATGCGGGAATCGCAGAACGTTCGGCACGCTGTTGAGCAGTGCGTGATCGCCATTCTTTTTGGACTCGAAAACGCCAAATTGCTTCTCGGGCAAGCGATGGCGCGGAATTCCCTCGGAATGCAGTACGCTTGCATGAGCAGCCAGGCATGAGAAAACCGACGAAGATGTGTTCCGCTCCGCCCAATCGAAGACCTCGGTCATGAGCCGCCAATAAGGTTCGTTTCGAAGATCAGGTTCGCGCGGCTCCGTGCCCGTAATGATCACTCCGTCGAATCGGTTGTTCCACAACTCGGTGCAGTCATAGTAAAAACTGTTCAGATGCCGCTGGCCCCGCTCGGTTCGGGGAACTCCGCTCAGCGAGCACAGCCGGATGAAAATCGGGGTTTCACCCGATGCAGCGTCCAGTAGCTCGAAAAATTGCAGCTCTGTGTCTTCCAGAGCTGCGTCGGGCATATTGTTGACGAGAGCAAGTTGGATACACTCCGCCTGTCCGGTGCGGCCAACCGCAGCTGTCGTCCCCCCGTTTGATCGCTCCAGCCAGCGACCCGGAACTTGGTCTCCTAGAATGATCAGTGGCATTTCACGCCTTCCCGGCCGTGCTTACTTTTCGTTCCACACTTGCGGACGCTTCTAGAGCCTGCCCCAGATCCTCAAGAATGTCGTCGATGTGCTCGATACCGACGCTCAAACGCAGCATTTCTGGCGTAACGCCAACCTTCGCCTGCTCTTCGGGATTCAGTTGCCGGTGCGTGGTTGACGCCGGATGACATGACAGCGACTTAGCGTCACCCATATTCACCATCCGCTTGAATAAGCGGAACGCATTGAAGCACTTCTTCCCCGCTTCGAAGCCGCCCTTCACGCCAAAGGTCAACAGGGAGCAGCGTTTGTCGCCCAGATATTTCTGCGCCATCGCATACAGAGGGTTGTCGGGGAACCCCGCGTAGTTCACCCAGTCCACTCTCGGATGTTTGCGCAGGAACTCCGCAACCTTGCGGGCATTTTCTACGTGACGCTCAACCCGAAGCGCAAGCGTTTCCACGCCTTGGAGAAACAGGAATCCATTGAACGGAGACATCGTCGCGCCGGTATTCCGCTGGCAGACCGTGCGGCAGCGGGCCACGAACGCGGAGTCACCATAGTGATCGACGTAGACCACTCCGTGGTAGGCGATCTCTGGCCGGTTGAACATGTAGAACTTCTCCGGATGCTGCCTCCAGGGAAACTTGCCGCCATCCACGATCATTCCGCCGATACTGGTGCCGTGCCCTCCCATGAATTTGGTCATGGAATGCACCACCACATCGGCGCCATATTCGATCGGCCGCAATAGAATCGGCGTCGCAACCGTGTTGTCGACCACCAGCGGGACTCCATGCTTATGCGCAACCCGCGCCAAGCCTTCAATGTCGGCGACATTGCCGGCCGGATTTCCGATACTTTCGCAGTAGACGGCGCGCGTACTCTCGTCAATTAGCTTGTCGACCTCGTCAGGATGATCGGTCTTCGCGAAACGCGTCAAAATCCCACGCTTGGGAAAAATGTGCGCCAGAAGCGTGTACGTCGCTCCGTACAACTGAGGAAGGGAAACAATATTGTTTCCAGACTCGGCGATGTTGCTCAGCGAATACTCGATCGCCGCCATCCCAGAACTCACACTAAGCGCATCAACTCCGCCTTCCAGTGCCGCCACTCGTTTTTCGAGCACGGTATTCGTGGGATTGCCAATCCGCGTGTAGATGTTTCCTTGGACTTCGAGGTTGAAGAGCGCGGCCCCGTGCTCCGCGCTATCAAACTCAAAGGCAACCGTCTGGTAGATCGGGACGGCTACGGCCTTCGTCGCGGGATCACCGTCGTAGCCGACGTGAATCGCAATGGTTTCCGGCTTCATGCTTTTGTCCTGATACCGGCCAGCAAACTCACTTCGAGGCCGTTGCTGCCGCTTTAGCCGCAAATGTCAGCGATTTCCGTACCCATGACCTCGCGACGGCTCGAGTAACCGTGCGCGCCGTAAAATCTGCGCCAAATGCGAATCTCATGACGGGACCAAAGCTATTTGCGGCCGCGAGTCCGACAAAGTACAGACCAGGCACCGACGATTCGAAAGTCGAGGAGAGTGCAGGAGATCCCGCGACGGTCTTAATTCTGGAGCGGGTTTCATTGCTTAGAAATTGCAGTCTTTCGAGGTTCACTCTGTAACCAGTCGCGGCGATCACATGATCCGCCGTGGCCTCGCTTTTTGCGCCCGACCCGTCGACCAACGTCAGTCGCACTTTGCCGTCCTCGACTCGCGCAGCGACTGTCGAGTACCCGACGAGAGTTGGAACCTTCCCCTCGACCTTCTCCCGGATGGATGCGCCTCCTGACGGCCCTAACACACGACGAACCGCTTCCACCCTGAGCCGCTCGGGCAGATAGTGAAAGAGGTTGGGGTAGTTCGCAACAAAGAACGACTTCCATCCTGGCCCGAGGCCCGATGGAGGACGCCGCAGCCGGTCCCACCACGGACGAGGTTTGTCGCTCTTGCTGTGGTACTTCAGAGGCTTTCGAGCGATCAACTGCACATCGACTCCCGCTTCGTGCATCAACCCTGCCAAGTCAAGTGCCGAAGAGCCAGCACCAAGGATGATGACTTTCCGTCCCCGCAGCCGCTTAACATCGCAGTGCTGGGCACTATGCGATACATATTCCGGCGGAAGACTAGCGAGCGACTCGGGCACGTAACCGAAATGGGTGACGCCAATGGCCAGGATCACCCGCCGCGCATGAAAAATTTCTCCCGTATCGAGTCCAATCATGAAGCCAGGCGTATCCGGATCGATGCTGACAACTGTCTTGTCCTCAAGCTCGGGCACCTTCCTGTCCTTAAATGCGATCCCGTACGAGGCGAAAGTGTCGAGACTGACCGGGATGCCCCCGTCACTATAGGGAATACCCTTCTCTGCGCAAAATTGTCGCAGCGTGTATTCGCCGGCTGGATCGGAGATGTTCGAAGCGAAACCGTCGGACTTCAACAACATGCCTTTTGGCATGTGCGAGACCCAGCTGTCCATGGGACGGCCAAAAATGCGGAATGAAACCCCGGCACGACGCAAATGCGCAGCCAGCGAAAGTCCGTAAGGACCTGATCCAACAATTACTGTATCTGTCATAGATTAATTGGGCCCAGTTCGAAGTATCGAACAAATGAGGGAGAAGGTTGCGGGGAAGCTCTACTTTATCACACTTCCGAGAGTTAGACGAGTGAGATAAGATCTCCTAATCGAATGAAACAAAACAGGTTGGCGTTCAAAGAGAGGCGATGATCTTGGCTATGCGCTCTCCCGTATGCCCATCCCACAAGGCAGGCACACTGCCTTTCTTGCCCTTCCCCATCAAAATCTTGTTTAACTCCGAGTCCAGCTTGTCCTTGTCATCGCCAACCAGCACATTCGTTCCGACTTCCACCGTGATCGGACGTTCCGTGTTAGCGCGTAGTGTCAAGCAGGGCACGCCCAAGAACGTCGTCTCTTCCTGAATTCCGCCCGAATCGGTAATCACAACCGCTGCCCGGCTCTGTAAGGAGAGGAATTCGATATATGGCATCGGCTCCAGGAGATGCAAACACTCCGTCTTAAGTCCGAAATCGGAGATACGCTGACGGGTCCGGGGATGCACAGGGAAGATGATGTCCAACTGTCCACTCACATCGATGAGAGATTGCAACACCCTCTGCAGGCTGCCACTATCGTCCACATTCGAAGGCCGGTGGAGAGTGACTAGAGCAAACCGATCAGGAAAGCCGTTCTTGGGGAAACTTCTGGCCGCCGGCAACTGCCGTATCAAAGAATCAATCATCACGTTGCCAACGCGATGAATCCTCGACTCTGGAACGCCCTCGTGTTTCAGATTTCGATCTCCATCTTCCGATGGAGTAAACAAGAAATCTGAGAGGCGATCGGTAACCATGCGGTTGATCTCCTCCGGCATCGTTCGGTCGAAAGAACGAAGCCCGGCCTCAACGTGTCCCACCGGAATCAGCAGCTTGGAACATACCAATGCGGCCGCAACCGTGGAATTTACGTCGCCATAGACCAATACAACGTCGGGCTTACGCTCCAGCACTACAGTTTCGAAACGGCGCATGATCTCTGCTGTCTGCGCAGCGTGACTCCCGGAACCCACTTCGAGATTGAAATCTGGTTCGGGAATCTCGAGCTCAGTGAAGAACACGTCAGACATATTGCGATCGTAATGCTGCCCGGTGTGCACCAACGCTTGCCGCAAGCCTGCGTTCCGCATCGCCCGCAGCACCGGCGCTGCCTTCACAAAATTCGGGCGCGCCCCAACTACATGAAGAATGTGATTCATTGAACCTGCCTGTTTCTATCGCCCAGAAAAACGCTGGAAACCGAACTGCTGAACAATGACGAAAGCCTGGCCCTTTGCTCCGCGCGAAGGTAAGCTGCAAATTCTCGGGGAACGGCTGCTTCCTCTCCCAAGACGCAGCACCACAAAAATCCGAGGAACCGGGTGAGAGCGGCAAAGAAGCACGGTTTATCCCTGAATTTACGGACGCATTTCACGATCTCAAAGAGGGGATCGCTGCCAAACGAGTAATCCAAACGTCCAAGACGAAACGCATTTCTGAGGGGGCGCGCTCCCGCACCTGTCCGCCGGTGATGGAAAATCTTCAGTTGTGGCATTGATTCCACCTGCCATCCCTTCATCTTTGCGCAGGTCTGGGCATACCAATCTTCGCCCCCGTATTTCAAAACCGCGTAGCCGCCAATCTCGTCATAGCACTCGCGGCGAACCAGTTGCGCCGCATGAGGAACATTGCTGGTGCTGTTGAACCTGCGACTACGAAATCCTGCCCCGTCGTCTTCATGAACGAAGCCGCTTGCCAGTCCCAGTTCTGGATTTGCCCCGAAACATTGAATCAATTCTTCAAAGTAGGTCGACTCGAGCGTGATGTCGGCGTCCAGGTTGCCGATGAATTTGTGCTCTATGCCACGCAATAACTCCGCACCTTTTCGTAAGGCGACAACCTTAGCGCCGAAGTTGTGGCCCTCCTTCTTGGTAACTCGCAGTAGCTTTATAAAGTCATATTTAACGAGATAGCTCTGAACTATTTGATCCGTGCGATCGTTGGAGCCGTCGCTGACAATGACCCATATCCGTGGCAGAAGAGTTTGACCGACAACGCTCTGGATCGTCTTCTCGATGTACGCCTCTTCGTTGTAGGCCGCGGTCACTAAGACATAAGGCCCAAACCGTTGTGGTGCGGATGGCATTCGCTTGTCGTTCATCCTTGGGAAATGATTGAACTAGTTTGAACGGTGCGGGTCACTTCTTCAAATAGCCGAGCCGCGTCTGAAACTCTAAAGACTTTTTTGTCTCGGCGCCGGATGTGCTTGAAGTACAGCTGCTTGAATCGTCGCACACAGATGGGAATGTTTGAAGCAGTAATCCGGATGCAGGTAGTTCGGATAGGCAAGAACTGCTTCCACTCACGCTTCACATATTGACAGCACTCAAAGAATTCTTTTGGAAGGTCGAAATCCTGAAACGTATTGTGGACGCACAGCGCCGAGATTGCGTAGCTCTTCATTCCACGTGTTGCCGCTCGAAGGCAAATATCGGTTCCATAAAGATGGAAATGGGGTAGTTTCCCGTCAAATCTCAAGCCGGAAGACTTTCTTAAGATCAAAACGATTTCATCGAGTGTCTGAATTTCTGCAGGTTCAGCCGGCCCGCCAATGATTCCCACTCCTAACGAATACACATACCCGCGGAGTCGGCCGTCCGATGTTATCCCGCAACAACCTAACACTCCCCAACTTGGATCCCGGGATTGCAAGGAATCAAGAATGCTCGCGAGTTGCGAGATCCACGGTGCTGGAAAAAACATGTCCTGATGGCAAAACACGATCAAATCATTCACGCTCTTGTCGATCGCGTCATTGTACGCTGCGGTCGCGGAGCTGAACCCCTCCTGAAGAATGATCTGATGCGGGTGCGGACCCAGCAGGCACGGAGACGCGAGAAAGTTCCCGTCCAGAATATCTCTCTTGTTCACGCACACTACGAAGGTGATTGCTTTTCTAGCAGGATTCTCAGCTGTATAGGACATAGGGATTAAGACTTGACAGCGAAAGATGGGACTTCACTCGTTCCCGGACACTCATCGATGGCGGGTGCGAGCAAAGTATCCGGCTCGCTGAGAACATCTTCGCGCCGGGCTCTGCGCACGGAGACCAGTGTCGCATGGATCATCGCCAGCAAAGCGTACCAGGCAACTATCGTCTGATCAAAATACGAGACTCCCCAAAAAGCCACTACATTGGCAAATACGGACGCGCTTAAGGCCCAAATAAATAAACGCTGCTGCTTGTCCTCGGCTGAGCGACGAGCCTTACCCAGGTACCTGAATGCCAGAACGATGACGGCGACAAAGCTAAGAAGCGGAATCAACCCAGACTGATCTGCAATGGCTACATATTGGTTGCACAGGTCCCACATGTCCCAGCCCCAACTCGCATAACTCTTGGTTCCTACCAGGACCCAGTCCCAGAAATGGCTGATACATTGATCTATCAACTGATACCTGTGATAGGAAGATGAATTTCCAGTAAGGTCTATGTCCGAGATCAGGTGCCACACCGGCGACCTCATGTAAATGTGAAGAGCAACCAGAGCACCTACGATTCCCCATTGGATCATTCGCATCCGTCGTCGCAACGGCCAGAAACAAAGACCGATTATTCCTCCTAAGAAGCCAAACAAGGCTGTGCTGGAGCTCGCGGCGAAGGACATCACTGTGGAAGCGGCGATACCCAAGGCAGCATAGTTGCGGTCCTTCTTGTGCGCCAAGCCCAAACCTACGAACAGTGGGAGCATGATTCCGCCGAACGTGCCCGCCAGGATGGGATGCCCAAAGACTCCTGCAGCTCGTAGGTGGTCATCCCGATTGATCGACATTCCCAGAACTGACGCTCGTGCTCCTCCAAGAGTGGAGTAGACGAGGTTTACCCCAGTCAGATGCTCGTACGCCATGATCAGTGCAATTACTGCCGTCACTCCGGCTAAGACTCGGATGCCATGCTTTACATCCTCAAAGTCCTGAATCAGAAAACGCAAAGAAAAGTAAACTCCCAGAATTGTAGACAGATTCCCCAATTGAAAGACTAATTCCCCCCAGACTCGCCACAGCAGCAGCCCGTTAATAAATATGAACAGGCCCATCACCATCATGGCTTTGTCGATCCCATTGAAGCCACCGTCGATTACTCGACCTTTTCCCGATAGTTTGACCCAGCAAATTCGCCCAAGGGCGCAGAAAGCTAGAATGCGCAGCATGGGAAAATGAATGGCACCAAGGTAAAGGATCTGGTCAGCTGGGATTAGAACGCCCGCGATTAGAAATGCAGCCAGTGCTTTCTTGCGCCCGGAAAAACATATCAGCACGCCCGCGATCACAATCACCACCAACACGATCGGGTTGAGAAACGTCCTCTCAACCCCACCTCCGAATCTGATATTTTGCGGTTCCAAGGAGTTCGACTTTCTCAGTCTGCCGTAGATGATCCCGACAGCACGGTTCTCTGCTTGTTCGCCGCGAAGAACGGTATGCCAAATAGAGCTTTTCGTTCTTCCCGTGTAATCGCCCCAAAGAGCGAAAGCACTCCAAATACGCAGAGCGACAGGAGGCAAAGCAGCGCTAAGCTGAAGAGGCTATTCACAGACGAACGGAACAAGAAGAGAATTCCCGCCTGAATGCCTGCACACAGCAGAGGCCGCAAAAACCCGTGCGAGATCAGTTCCCACAACGAAAACTTCAGCATCTTGGTGACAACGTAGACGAACACAGGCACGACAACGACCTGCGGAACGAGAGCTGCCATAGCAGCTCCGTTGATGCCATATCGAGGAATCAACACCAAGTTTGCAGCCAAGCTTATCGCCGACGCCACAAACGCAGAGGCAGCCGGTAGCCAGGCTTGTCCGACCCCTAGTGAACTGACAGTTGCGATGGCACTAGCGGCATTCATGAAGGTTGCCAATCCCAGCAAAGTCAGCGCTACTGCTCCCTGTGCCGCATACTCCGGCCCTAACCAGTACCGAAGAATCGGGCCCGGTAGCATCACGAGTATGGCGGTGAGGGGCAAGGTCACCAGCATCAGTATCTTGGTTGAGCGAAGGTACAGCTCATGTACTTTGTCAAACGCCCCCATTGAGTGCAGTTCGCTGGTGAACGGAAAGACCACAGACGTGATGTTGGCCACTCCAACCTGAGCCTTTTCTGAGATCGAATAAGGCAACGTATAAAACGTTACTGCGGCGAGTGGCATGTAATAAGCCAGGATGAAACGATCCACGCGGACGATGATCAGGGAAAACAGAGCAGACAGGAGCAACGGAAGCGAAAAGGAGAACAGCTTCCGGAACGCCGGCGGACTAAATTTGGGCCACAGGCTCAGACCTGGTATCAAGCGCCGGCTAATGACGGCAAACGCCACCACTGCCAACATATTCGACGCCAAACTTACCAATAGTACAGCTCGAATTGAGTATCCGCAGGCGAGCACAATCACAGGGCCGACGGATCTAACCACACCCCCAACCACATTAACGGCATTGCAGATCCCAAATCGCTGGAGCGCAGTAGGAAGGGCCGTAATTGCTTCCAACAGTATCGAAGTAAATAAGCCAAACGCCGCCACGAAGATCGCAAACCCTACTACCGAACTCACTTCTGGGCCGCCGCGAAAAAAGAGCTTGCCGATGGTTTCCTTCGGGCCGATCAGAATGATCAAACCCGCTGCACCCGCAATTACACAGGTTGCCCAAGCTGTCTGAAACAGCTCATTGATCGCATGGAAGTCACTCTTCCAATATAGCTCCGACACATACTTAGTCAGAGCCCGGCCGATTCCGAGATTGAGCAAACCGGCAAATCCTGCCGTCAACTGAACCAATGCCAATATGCCGAACAGCTCAGGACCCAAATGATGAACTGTGTAGGGTGCCGTGACCAACGTCAGCGCCATCACAAAGCCCTGGCCGACATAGTTCAAGAACGTGTTCGTGAAGAACCGGCCAGAGACGCCCTTTTTGTGGCGCTTTAGAGCTTCCTCGTTCACTTTATGATTTCCTCAGAAAACTTTCCCAAAAGGCGGGTCTAAGCAGTGGTGAGTTGCAGATCGGCTGTCTGGCCATCACGATGTGCTGCCGTAGTGGCAAGCGCCTTGTGCAAGACTGACTCAAATGTGCTGGTCGCGCGATCCCAGGTGAACTGCTGGATGTGCTGATGTCCACGGTGCGCGAGTCGAATTCTCAGCTCCCGGTCTTCAAGCAAACGCAGGAGGTTCGCCGCCAGGGCGCCAGGGTCTTTGGCTGGGCTCAGTAATGCTGTCTGACCATGAATAGCGTATTCGCGGTGTCCGCCAATGTCGGTGGCCGCCAGCGCTGCCCCACATTGCAGGGCCTCTGCAGGCGGTAGAGCCCATCCTTCCGCCCAGCTCGGGGACGTGAAGATCGCTGCACGGTTGTAGATCTCTCGAAGTTTTCCCTGCTGCGGGTTCTGGTGATACTCCACCCAATCCGGGAGGCCCTGAGGGCGGCCCGGGACTCCGAAAAGCCGTACTCTCAGCTGGGGAATTCTTGCCTTCACCTCGTAGATTGCCTTCAGACCTTCAGACGAGCCTTTCCAATCCGAATGGTGATAGAGCATCGCGATTGTGTTTGCATCGCGGTCTTCCGGGCGGACATCCATGCCAAAGGTCTTGAAGTCGAGTCCGTTGGGGATGTAGTCGGAGGGCTCTCCCAGACGCTTCGCCACATCTTCAAGCCATCGCGAAATGACAATCTTGTGCAGAGGAAGCTTCCAGGTCGCCATGACTGCTTGCTCTGGCCCGCAGAAGGTCTCCAAATGCTGAATCAAGTAGAGCTTGGCGCCCGGAAGCGTGTTCGCCCATGTAGCCGTGTCCCAAAAAGTCGCGACCCAGGCATCCGATGGCGGAAGATACTGCGGCTCCAGCGTCTTGGTGCACAGGAGCTCAACCTTAGGACTGACTTGGAACCAGCGGTCCGGACGGTAGTCGCCTGTCAGCCTGGAACGCTGGTAGCCAAGCCACCGTTTCGTGCGCAAAAGGGCAGATGAGCGAAGTGACTCAATTTCATCCGCCTCCAAGACGCGCGGGTGGACAACTCGCACGTTCCAGCCGCGCTCGGCCAGCCCGTTCGCGTACTCGTAGGCGACCTTGAAGCCGCCCACTGGTACCGCCCCGCTTCCGGACAAAAGGAAGGTGACCGTTCGAGTTTTCTGCTTAGCCATAAACAATTTTATGGTTGGCAACCAAGAACTGTCGAACGATACCCATCCAAAGTTGAAGTTGCCTTGCCGTTACTGGACCACCGCCGTCAGACCGGTCGGCGGATTCACTGCACTGCCAGACCCGAATTGGTACGCTCCCGCGTCCCAATTTCCCGAGCTCGGTCTTGCATTTGATGCCCTCGCCGGGAAGTTGAGGGTATGGGCACTGCTGTCGTAGCTCACGCCCAGCGTGGTGTCGTTCCGGCAAGCTGCTCCAGCCGCGGAATCAAGGCCGTTGATCGTCGCACAAAGCGAGGATTCGTTTGTGCCAGCTTGAAGAGTGGAACACGTGCTGCTCGTACACCCAGATCCTGGTGAAAACGGAAAAGTCTGAGTGAGGCTGTAAGATTGCGCGTTCGTAGCGGCTTGAGACTGAATCACCTCGCCGACGGGAGACCCAGAGATGGATCCGCCCGCTGTATCGTAGGCTGGTGCCGCAGCCGAGGTGATGAAATGATTGTTGGCGAGCGTTGCCGTTCCACTCGCGACTACTCCGGCGCTATAGTGTGGGGGGAACCTGCGCTCTCCGGAGCCTGGCTATCGGCCCCGCCTTCCACCGTATTGTTGAACCACATGCAGTTTCCACCCGGATTGGTCAAAGCCGCCTCGCACATCATGTTGTGGTCGGCACCCGGGTTTGAGTTCACGATGACATTGTTGAAGGCATAGCTGGTTGTCCCAGCCATGGGAGCCATTTGGTTCTGCGTTGTATTGTTCGAATTGCCCGTGTTCCCATTGATGATCAGGTTATTGTAAAACGTCATATTCGGGCGGTCAGTATTGCTCTCGAAGATATTGTTGTGCTGGCCCGTGCCAGGAGTTGGATTAAGACCGCAGTTTACCAACGTGTTGTCGTGAAAGGACTGAGGTCCGTAAATGAAACAGCCATTCGAGTTGGCGAGGTAGTTTTGATAAACCGCTCCGCCAGGCAGTGGGCCGTCCAGATACGCGCAGATTTCGCAGGAACTTCCTTGGGAGTTTGCGTCGGCGTCGGAACCATCAATGACGTTGAGATAGAGCTGAATCTGATCACCACTGTTGGCAACGGTGCGATAAATCCCATAAAACTCTGAACTACCGTTGATTGTTCCGATCTGCCAGCCGTGAATGTAGTTGTCAAACACGCTGATGTTCGTTCCCACGTTCAGATCGATCGCCGTGGCCTGTGCCCCGCTGTAGTACAGGCCAGTGATCTCCATCCATTCGACGTTTAGGTAAGACTTTCCGTTGGTTTCAAACAGAGTTCCGTTCGAGCTCCCCGGCCAAGACCCACCACCGGAGAGGATTGGACGGTTCCACGCTGACGGGCAAACTGATGTGTTGTACCAAGTCTGGTCAAGCCCGCCGTAGGAGATTGGATTGCCGCTACTACCCGAGCTCTGAATATTCCACTGCCCTGAGAAAGTCCATGTGTCGCAACCACGAAGAACAAAACTGTCACCCGGCTGCGGCGAATAGCTGGCAGGCTTGGCGCTGACGCCCGGCATCCCCGGAGCGTGCAGCCAGGGAGTGGTTTTGGATGTCCCGTTGTTGGAGTCGCTGCCGTTGGCAGCGATGTAATAGGTTGTGGCAAAACCGCTCTGGACAAACAGCATCCAGGAAATCAGAGTTACGAGTACGAGGGGGAAAGGGCGTCTCATAGGTCTCCCATCTAAGTTCTGAAGCAAGGCTCTGAGCCCGACTTCTCCGAAGATGGTACTAGGGTCACTCCTTCACGCCAATATACCGGAAGGGCATTGCACCGCCAGCCATTCCCAAGATGAACCTATGGCGCTGAGATCAATGGGCTTCCATCGCGAGGGGTAGCGCTCGCAGCGACTACGAAACCTTCGACAGCTCAGTCTCGAGGCTGGCGTAGTTTCTGCGACTCCTACTCGCCGCCTCCCGTTTCGCCAAAACCCGATAATAGATCTCGGTCATGCGGGCAATCTTGGCGTCCCACAGAAACTCCCGTCGGATCTTTTCCCTGGCGGCGGCGCCCATGGACTCGATCAACTGTGGGTTTTGGGCCAGCTTGCGAATGCAGGCTGCAATATCCGTGGCAAACTGATCTGGATTGAGCACCGGCACGCGGAATCCGCAACTCTCATCAACCACGAACCGGGGGCCCCCACGGTCGGCGACGATCATCGGCAAGCCGTGACTCATTGCTTCTACTGTAACAATCCCGCTTGGCTCACGAAAGCTTGGAAAGACAAATACATCCGCTTTGTCATATAGGGCATCGACTTCGTCATGCTGCCGCCAGCCGTGGAATTTGACGAGGTGATCGACGCCCAGGTCGCGAGCCTCATTCTTGCAGGCCGGCATGTCCTCCCCCACCCCAACAACGTCAAGGCTGATACCTTTTATATCCCTCACCTGCGCAAGCGCACGGATGAGATCCCTTGCTCCCTTGGACCGGATCACACGGCCGACGAACAACAGCCGCAATCCTTCGCCTTCGCGGCGCGGCTTGCGCCGAGGCGGTAGATCCATTATGCCAGTCTCGGTCATCAACTCGATTTCCGCTTCGCGAGAAGGCAAATCCCCCAATAGCTCCATGACGTACGGTGCCACTCCAATGATGCCGTCGGCATTCGCATAGGTGCGACGCAAAAACGGGTCGTGTCTCAGCCGCCATTTATCCAGTTTCCGCAACTGCGTATACCAGGGGACCTTTCCAAAATCTCTGCTGAACCCAGGGGGATTATCGAGGCTTCCTCCGCGTGGACCAATAATGAGCGGTATGCCAAGACTCACGGCCGGGCTGGGGTATCGCAGCGCATTCGGGTTTAGCTGGTGGATCAGATCGAACGTTGCGCCAGAGCGAATGTAGCGTTTCAGCCACCTGCGGGCACGAAGGTAAAAGAGAAGGTAGCCTGGTTTCAGTAGAGCGTTGAATCGCTCCCACCTTTCAAACAGCGCAACATCGGGCCACTCGATGACTCGCACACCGGGTAACTGGGCTCCAATCGGTGGAGTATGGCTACCGCGATAGGTTAGCACGGTTACATCATGAACCTGGCTCATTCGGCTCGCCCATTGGTAGGCAATCCAACTCTCCCCGATTGCCGACCTGTCACAGCCGGAAACGATGAGGAGAACCTTGAGGCGTCTTGTGTCCATACTAGACGTGCTCATGTTGACGATCCGGGTAAGGCTGCCACCCCATTCCCAAACTGTCCAGTACCTGCTTGACAGTCAGGATCCGGGCAGAGCTGCGCGGCGCCTCGGATACAGCGAGCTCGAACAATTCGGGGGTGCAGCCGTATGGCGACGGCTCGGGCCTGACGTCGTGAGTGTAAAAAATCAGCCAACTTTTCTGCTTGGCGTTCTGCCGAATCAATTCTTCGACGCGTCTCGAGCCGTCAAGGCCGCCGTAGAGGCTATTCGCCCGCAACAGGTTCAAATCGATCTCCGGACCGTTGAGCCCGGGAATAACGCTTCTGGCACTGACAAGAAATGGCTCCAATCTCTTCTTACTGCGCAATGAAATGTGGCCGTAAGGATAGGCAAAATTGATCGGTACCCCGCCCGTAAGATGCTCGACGGCTTTCACTCCCTCTCGAACGTCGGCCTGGAAGGCCGAAAGAGAAACTTTGCGACAAGAACTGTGGTGAAAGGTCTGAGAGGCGATTTCGTGACCTTTTTCGTGCAGCTCGTAAAGATCCTTTTCAATAAACAAATCACCCACTTCGTCCGAACGGTTTGCAAGACCCGCCGCGACGTAGTACGTGCCACGCGCGCCGTACCGTTCGAGGATCGCTCCTCCAGCGGAAAGGGCGGTACGAGGAAAGTCGTCGAAGGCGAAAGATACAATCGGTCCGCGGTCGCCCAAGGGAACGGTTCGACGATAGAAGGCGCAGAGCACGCTTCGGCGGAGGTATCCGAGGTGGGATCGAAAATTCATTGGTAGGCGAAATCGGAGGCGTGAGAAACAGAACGACCATTCATCAGGCTTTCGATCGTGCGACCTTTGCCCAGGACGCAGGCATGTTCTTCAGTATCTCAATCCCTTCGAAAATGTTGCTCTCCCTGGCTCCGTGCTTTCGAACCCAAGCGGCCATGGCCCCCACACCGTCTCGCAGAGACTTTTTTTCATGTTTCCCGAATACGCGCTCTGCCTTCGAATGGTCAGAATAGGCGATCTTAACTTCGTTGCGGGCAGCAAGGTGTTTCACGTTGCAACGCGCCCCCATCAACTCGGCCACCGTCTTGGCAAGCTCGTTTACTGTATGAGGCACGTCGGCTCCCACGTTGAAGATCTGGTTCCGGGCGCCGGGGCACTCTACCGACTGGGCAATCGTGGGAGCTACGTCGTCGATATGGGTAAAGGCCCGCTCCTGAGTCCCATCTCCGAAGATGGTCATCGGTTCGCCGCGAAGCAACTGATTCATAAAGATTCCCACGACATTGCGATATCGATCGCCGATATTCTGGCGTTCGCCATAGACGTTGTGGGGCCGGAAGACGACGTAATCGAGCCCGAACATTTCGTGGCTAACCCGCAGCTCTTGCTCTACCGACAGCTTTGAAATGCCGTAGGAATCCTCTGGGACGGGAGTCATAGCCTCAGTCATCGGGCTCTGTCCGGCACCGTATACGGCAATCGATGACGTGAAAACAAAACACTTTACTCCGTGATTTACAGACGCGTTGACCAAGTTCACGGAGCCAATCAGGTTATTGTTGTAGTTGAAGCGCTTGATGAAATGACTCAGACCCTCCGCGGCGTAGGCAGCCAGGTGATAGACGTAATCAAACGAATGGCGCTCGAAGAGCCGGTCCACGAAGTCAGGATCTGTCACCGACCCCTTTACGAAAGTTGCCGTGGATGGAACGTTCTCTTGAAAACCTCCACTTAAGTCGTCCATTACAACCACGTCGTGCCCCATGCGGAGCAAATGATCAGCCACGTGTGAGCCCATGAACCCGGCGCCCCCAGTTACTAACGATGTTGGCATTAAGTAGAGCCCTTCCTTGATAGAGAGTCGTGATTTGAAATTTACAGCGAGAGCGAGTCTCGTTAAGACGCCGGAACCGAGCTGTGCTGCGCGATTTGTGGTTCGGTCCCGTGTTCAACGAATTCAAGTGGATCCAGCAGAGCGTTCCACTCGGCTACGACCCGGTACATGTCCAAACGGGACCGTAAGCTTTCGGTCGGCTTAAACCAGCACATCAAGCCGTAGACAACCTGACGGATGCGCAAATGCGCCAGAGTAACGAGACGACATTGTCGTACGCCTTTCTCTCCGAAGTGCTTGTAATAGTATCGATAGCAGTTCCGATGTATCTCGAGAGCAAACCGGACCGGAAATCGGCCAACCGATTGGCCGCCCAGATGTGTGATCTTCACCTCCGGAGTGAATCGAATCGGGCGCCCGGTTTCCCACACCCGATGACAAAGATCGACCTCTTCATAATGGTAGAAGAACCGTTCATCAAAACCGCCCATGCCTCGCAGCAGATCGCCCTGCAACAATATGCAACAACCAGACTGCCAATCGATCTCCCGCTCGCGATCCCCATTCCAACCTACATATTTGTCGGAGAGAAACGCTTTCCCGAGCCGTCCGAGCGGCCTTAACCCCAGAGCTGCTATCAAAGCGCGGCGAACTGTCGGGAAAGGACGTCCGGACTGCTGGTAACTCCCGTCGGGATTCAAGATTCTGCATCCGAAAGCCCCGGCCTCGGGATGGTGGTCGGCAAACTCGATCCAACGGTCGAGGGAGCCCGCATGCACGATAGTGTCCGGGTTGAGGATCAAGATGTATTCACCGGACGCTTCCCGGATGCCAGCATTATTCCCCTTGGCGAAGCCAAGGTTCGCGTTATTTTCGACCACGCGTACCGCAGGGAACTGCGCGCGGATCCGCTCGACCGAACCATCCGTTGATCCGTTGTCGGAGACAATTACTTCGAACTGGGTCTTCGTCGTGCTCTCAAAAATCGAGCGCAGACAGTTTTCTATGACCTTCCAGTCATTCCAGCAAATAATCACGATGGAGAGTTTCATACTTTGCACCTATGTTCGGACCTCGTACGTCCTATTAGCCTCCTCACGCTTCCCAACTCGGCCTTCCGGACGCCGATGGTCAGAAGTGGATTCTTTAATCGGATACCTGGAAGCGCGACCAATGCTTACGTAGTGAAATCCGTGCCGTGTCACTTCTTCGGAGTTAAACATGTTTCTACCGTCCACGATCAGCGGATGCTCGACCACCGAAGCGAGACGCTTCCAGTCTACATCGCGAAATTCGTCCCACTCCGTGACGATCAGGACAGCGTCGGCGCCCTCAGCCGCCTTGTAACGATCCGCGCAGTAGTTGACGCCGGGGAGGATGGACCGAGCCTTTTCGGTGGCTTGCGGATCACAAGCGCTAACCACCGCTCCCTCTTCTATCAGAGCCTTCACCAGTGCGATGGAAGGCGCAAACCGGACATCGTCAGTATTTGGCTTGAACGCGAGACCCCATACGGCGATCTTCTTACCAGAGAGAACCCAGAGTTCCTTGCGGACCAGTTCGATAAAGTGCTTGATCCGGTGTTGATTGATCTTCTCCACTTCGCCCAGGAGTGAGAAGTCGCAACCGGATTTCTCGGCAATTCGGATAAAGGCCTGGACATCCTTGGGGAAACAGAACCCCCCGAACCCAATCCCTGGATTCAGGAAGGACGGACCAATCCGAGGATCCAGGCCCATTCCCTGGGCCACCTTGGTTACATCCGCTCCGACAACTTCGCACAGATTCGCAACCATATTGATGAACGATATTTTCATCGCCAGGAACGAATTGGACGCGTGCTTGATCAGTTCGGCCGAACTGGTATCCGTCATCAGTAGAACCGGTTCCTTGGCCCTCACGCAATGTGAGTGTACCGGACAAGTAAAGGCTCCTCGCACGATGGGCTCGTAGATCTCGCGCAGCAGCTCAGCGCTACGAGTAGAATCGACTCCGACGACTATCCGATCCGGATGCAGGAAATCTTCCACCGCAGATCCCTCCCGCAGAAACTCGGGGTTGGACGCAACATCGTAATCCAATCCGTTCGTCCCGTGGATCGAAAGATACTTCCGGAGCTGCGAGCCCGTCTGTACGGGGACTGTGCTCTTTTCTATCACCAGTCGATAGCCGCTTGCTTGCTTCGCGATGGCGCGTGCTACTCCCTCAATGGCCGATAGGTCGGCGTCACCATTGGGCAAGGGCGGAGTTCCGACACAGATAAAGATGGCGCGACCGTGGTCGATGGCCGCGGCCGTAGATCCGAACGTTAATCGTCCGGACGCTCGCACCGCCTTCAGGACCTCCTCCAGATGGGGCTCGAATAGCGGCATGACGCCGCTTTGCAGTTTCTTGAGCTTTTCGACGTCGCTCTCGCTGCAGAAGACATCATGTCCAATCTGCGCAAGGCAAGCGGCCGTCGTTAGTCCCACGTATCCGGCCCCGATCACTGAGATTTTCATTTTCTGCTTATTCCCTTTCTGAATGAAACGAAATCGAAACTGACTTATCGGATTCTTATGCCGTCTATTATGCGGCTCTTAGAGTGCTCATTTCGAATACGCGCCCCGAATCGATCCCACTAAGGACGTGCGGTCGCCGATACCGACTCCAAGGTCTCGGATCCCTTACGAAAACCAGACTGAGGCTTATCGCAACGGGAAGCAAAGGCATACAGGAGCCAGCCCAACTCGTAAGGTCGGCATTCGTAAAGCACCTTCAAATCTTTTCTTGCTTCATAGGGCGTATTCAGGCCGCGCCGATTGAAAGCCGCCTTGAGATAAGTCCTGACTTGGGATGTGGGCCGGTACTGGCATCTCCAGATCACATGAGCTGAATCATCCTCCATATTGATTCCCAGTTCATTGTCCGAGTTGATCCACTTTAGCCCCCGATAAATCCAGGGGCTGAAGTCGCACTCAGCAGCTTCCCCCAAGGCAAATAGGGTCATCGGCCCCATGGCATGCTGGTGAACTGAAAACACGGGATATCCTTCAAGTACCCCGCCGGTTAGAGAATCATAGTGCCACCACCATTGGCCCAACGATCCCTGGGCTTCGCACAGGCCGCGCCCGCATTGGAGAGCCATCTCAAGAGCGCTTTGCTCCTGATAGGCCTGGGAAAACCTGGTCATCCCGTAGATGGGATAGACTTGATCGGCAAAGCTTCCAATCCGGCCACGCATCATGCCAGAGACACTTCCACTTCGCGCCAAATGGCCGAAGAACTCCTGTGCGCCGCGATTCCTCTTGAGCAGCGCAAAGGTATCGAAAGCCAACTTTCTTAATTGTTGGAGTTTCTCCGGGCAAGCCAAAGCCCAGTTCGACAGGCCGGTAAGAAACCAGGCCAATTCCATGGTGACAGCCCTTTTTGCGCTACGATAGCGCGTAAGGGCCGTAGTCAGTTCAATACGACTTTCGACTTCAGGCAGGAGGTCGGGCGCCACCAGCGCGCATGTCCATAGCAGCACCCCCAGGTCGCCAATATCGTTCACCCATTCGAGATTTTTCACCAGGTTTTCCAAGACAACTTTGATCTCGACGGGCGATACCCCACCTGCCTCTTGCAGGCGGTGAAGACCCATCAACGTCATCATGGTATAGCGTGGGGAAAGCCCCTCCTGAACCATACCTCGCTCAGTCTTTTTCAGGCTGTAGCAAAACAGTTGTTTCTGTTCGTCAAACATCGGCACCAGGCCGCGAGTGGCGAGCGCAACCAGGCGCTGCACGGTAAGCTGCGCCTTCTCCGATTCGCTCGCCGTCAAATTTCTGGCGTCTGTCATTACCTGAAAGCTCCTACGAAAGTGATTCGCCATCGACCTCGAGAGGGAAGGCGAGATGTCTATCCAATGTGCTTGTATAAGATCTCACCAATCATGGGAAGAAATGTTGGCGAGACGTGTTTGAGTGTGAACTTTGCTGCCCTCGACTTCCACTTGGAACTGTAGAGGTCAAACAAATGGGTCGAATTCTCCACCGCGCCGTACCGCGTGTAGGTCAGGGCTGACTGCTTGGCGCCCCAACGATTCTTGAAAGTGATCAGACCCTGTTGATCAGCATCGGTGCGTCCGAAATCCAGCCAACGAAGGCCAGCCGCCTTGGCTTCCTGGATGATGTTCCAGAAGAGCAAATGCATGCAGCCAAGATTGTTGAAGCGTGCGTGGCAGCAGCCATATTTGTACGTGAGCGTGTCTTTGCAGCGAATCGTGATGATGGCGGCGATGACCCGTTTGTCGTTCAGTGCAACGTGGATCTTTAGCGCGTCGCCGAAACAGTCCATCAGATTCGCAAACCACTTCTTCGATTGTGGCGCCAGCCCTTGGCGCTTGCGGCTTAGAGTAAAAATCCGGTAAAAATCGTCCAGATGCGCTTTCGTCGATCCCTCGCAATACGTGAGGCCCTCGCGGTTAGCGCGGCGCACTTTTCTCTGGGTCGAACTCTTATGGAGATTGCTAAAGATCGCGTCAATGTCGGGTTCAAGATCTAGTCGATGAAAAGCGTAGGTTGCGGTCGTGTGATGGAGCGAAGTCTCCAGCTCGAAAGGCTCGATCGGGCGGACCTCCAAATACCTGCATCTCTCCTGCTCGACCTCCCGCTGTAAGGCAGCCATCAGAAGTTCTCGATCTGCTGCTCCATCCACGAGCGGCTCGCAGTGATCCGAAAAGGGCAAGGAAACCAAGCGCCGTCCAGTCAACCAGCTGTCGACCCGGCAGGCGACGATTGCACTTTCCAGATCCTGGTCAGCCGAAGATGTCGTGTAGGCAATGGGCTGAAATCCGTAGGTGCGACGCAACGCCTCGAGCCACGACGAGGAGTGAAACACCGAGGCACGAGGATGTTGCATTAGGAATTTGTCCCAACGAGCGTCTTTCAATGGCTCGATCCGCTGAGCCGTTTTCACCCCGCAAGCTGATTCGGTGCTTTCAAGATCCAGGCACGCACCATACGACGTCATCCGATTTATTCTCCTCGGCAAACAAAACTTTGTCGCCGGTCTAAATTCAGTTTTGGGAAGCCCAGAGAAACTAAGCCGGGCACCAGGGGCAAAATCCGCCGCAGGTCCTACGCCTCGCGGACCGTTGAACCACGCTTCGGTGTTTGTAACAGCAAGCGGTCGTGGTTTCGACCTTTCGATTCCAACACCGAGATGATGTTGCCCACGATGCACTGGAGGACTGGGCAATTACGATCTTCGGGCTTCGAGGGGCGGTCCCAGTGAACGAGTTTGATCTTGGAGTGAATGTCGCTGACGTTCTCAATCAGAGTCAGCCGGCCATTCTCCGCCAAGTAGCGGTCCACACCGCCAATCTTGCCGCGAAAAATACTGTAAACCGGTACGCCGAGTGCCGCGGCTTCGCGATTCATGGTTCCACCACCACTGATCACAAGATCAGAGAACCAGATCAGATTCAATCCGTCCAAAGGTGCGGTGGGCACTATCATCTTGCCGGAAGAGATCAGGGTGCTCCAGTCTGTCCTCAGCTGCCGCCCTTGTTTCGCATTTCGCGGCAAAGTCACTACCCGCACTCGCGGGTGAGACGAAAGTCGGCGCAGTGTCTCGGCGAACAGGATTTCACTTTCAGGATTGTGGTAATGCGCCTCGGTCGCGGGAGGACGCACGGTTACGACCAAATCATCCTTGGAAAACCCCAGCTGCTGCAAGATGGAAGGATCGGGATTAAAGCGGGGAATATAAACATCCTCTTTGAGACCCGGGTACCGCAACACCCTGTCTTCTTTTCTCGCCATGACACCGTCGGGGATGACATCGGGCATGAATACCCAGTCGGCCTCGAGGAACCCGGTCTTGGTGGAATATTCGTAATCGTGCATCATCATGGTTGGAATCCCCAGAGCTTTACAAATCAGTAGTTGGGCTCGCGAGCCATGCGAGATTGCGATGTCGGGTCGGGTTGCCGCGGCCGTCGGAGCCAACTGCAACGTTCTTACCAGCGTACCGAAAACCTTGAGGAACTTGTTTTTCCCGTAGTGTCTCCCAATGACTTTGCAGGGCAGATGGAAGAACTCGAGAAGTTCACGCACCTGATAGATGTTGCGGGCGGTCAGAACCACTTCGATCCCGTGCTTTTGCAGTTCATCCACAATGGGCAGAAAGAAGGGCACGTGAGGAGAGTTATCAATATCAATCCACACCTTCTTCCCGGTTCCGGCTGTTGGCAGCGACAACGTCATCGGTGACGGATCCTCGTTGCCTCCGATGCTTCGCTTCCGTTCCTGCGTTGCCACTGTCATACCCCTCCTGCTTTCGATTCGTTCTGTTCGTGTCGCAAATCCGACATGACTCCAATCACTTCAACTAGAAGGCATCATCGCTGAACAGGGCTCGCGGCGTTCGTAGCAGAATCTGGATATCGAGCCACAAAGACCAATTGCGAGCGTATTGCAGATCCAGTCGTACCATTTCGTCAAAGCGCACGCGGCTGCGTCCTTTAACCTGCCAAAGACCGGTGATTCCAGGCTTGACTTCGAGAACGCGACGGCGATGCCAAATGTCATACACTTCGCATTCGTACGCGATAGGCGGCCTCGGGCCAACCAGGGACATTTCTCCCTTGAGGACGTTGATGAATTGCGGAAGCTCGTCGAGACTCGCCCGCCGGATAATGCGTCCAATGCGGGTTATCCTCGGGTCGTTCGTCATCTTGTAAACCACGTTGTTCCCGTCCTCAGATATCCCTTCGTGCTCGCCTTTGATCACGCGTTTAATGAAGGTCTGATGAACTTTGTGATCATTGTTCACATACATGGACCGGAATTTCAGGAAGGTAAACGGTTTACCGAATTGGCCGAGGCGCTCTTGTTTGAAGAGAATCGGCCCTTTTGAGCTCAGCTTGACCAACACCGCAACCACGAGAAAAACCGGGGCCAGGAACAATAGGGCCGCCGCGCTTCCCGCAATGTCCATGATCCTCTTGACGGTGCGTGCCGCACTCTGCGATGCATGAAGGTGCAGAAGGTCGGGATACAAAGTTGGATTGCCTTGGGAAGTGTCCTGATTCCAATCCTCAGGGAAAACGTGCAAAGAAATACTGAGCTGGCTGAAGCTCTGCGGAGCCAGGCTATTCTTCAGCGTCTCGCTGACCCGATTCATCACCGTGCTGACAATCGAACTCCGGTCGTCGGTGCTGATTTCCGTGAACATCACTCCTACAACGGAAGAAGTCTCGTACCAGCCGGTGACGTCCGTATCTCGCGTGGCCAGCGACAGCGCGGATAGAACCTCCGCCAACACATTGCCATTCGAAGGCGAGCAGCCTCCCGCGTCCAAGAGCATGAGCAGGAATGGCTGGCGGGAGCGCTCCGTTCGCTTGCGCTCCACAGCAATCATCTGGCGAAAGGATTTTTCGTCCAGGATGCTGAAATCGCGGCTCGATCGAGACTGGACGGGCGCGGGACTGACACGGCGTAAAGACACGACTCTCTCCCCTAATTCTGCTTGATTTCGGAAGGAGGAAAATGGATCGGTTACTAGGGACATAGAACCTCCGAGGCTGGTGGAGGAGGGCTGTTTTATAAATTCAAGTTTTGTGGGATACGATCCGTAGCCGGCTAATGTTTCTGGTCGGCGAGTTGGCTATTCTGCGATGACACGCAAGACACGAAATAGTTCTCCGCCTCGATCACGATTTTCTTCAAGGGGTTTCCCAGCTGGAATTCGCGGTGAATGGACTGCAAGGTAGCTTTCAGGTCGTTCTTCGCCACCACAAAGGAAATTGTGCAGTCGGTAGAGCCATGGGCAATAGCGACGACGCTGACGTTCTCAGTATCCAGGGCCCGGAAGGTGCGGCTGACCAGCCCGGTTCTGCAGCGAAGATTCTTGCCGACCACGGCCACAATCGCAATGGTCGGATCGATGGTTATATGTTCCGCTTTTTCGTGAGCCAAGTCATGGGCAAACTCGTGGCGCAGAGCTTCTACCACGGCTTTCGCGTGCGCAGAACCGATCACCAGGCACAGGTCATTCTGCGAGGAAGACTGCGAGATTAATAGCACGTCGGCCCGAACCGCCGCGGTGGTCCGCACTGTGCGCCCCAGAACATCCTGTACTCCAAGCATCCCCGGCCCGCCGACGGTGATGAGCACCACATCGTTGATCGCGGAGAGTGCCAGCACGCGAGCGTCACCCGGGAGACCGTCCGGCGTGATTTTGGTTCCCGGCAGCTCGGGAGCAAAGGTGTTGCGGATCCAAAGCGGAATGCCACATTGCACCACCGCCCGCAGCGTCTTCGGATGCAATACCTTGGCCCCGAAGAAGGCGAGTTCGGCTGCCTCGCGGTAAGAAATTTCAGCGATCGTGCACCCTCCCGGGACCAGTCGCGGGTCAACCGTCTGCAAGCCGTCAACGTCGGTCCAGATTACAACTTCCTCCGCGTTAAGAGCTGCGCCCAGAATGGTCGCCGAATAGTCCGAACCACCGCGGCCAAGAGTGGTCAGCACACCGTCGGGTGTGGCACCAATAAAGCCGGTCACGACCGGAACCATGCCTCGCTCCAACAACGGACGCAACCGGGACTGACAGCGCTCACGCGTCACATCCATAAACGGGTCTGCCGCCCCATGACACGAGTCTGTAATGACGATTTCCGTGGCCTCGATCGCTTCGCCGGCGATTCCCTGCTCCGCCAGCGCGCCGGCAACAATTGGGGCAGAAAGACGTTCGCCCAGGCTCGAGATTGTGTCTCGCGACCGCGGCGTCAACTCGCGCAGAAGGGTTGCACCTTGGCACAGGCGGTCACCCTCTCGAAGAAGCTCTTCCATTTTCCACGTGATACGGCGCCGTTGCTCAACGGATTGAATCAGCGCACTTATTGCGGCCTCATGTTGCTGGCGAATTGCCTCAAAGATCGCTGCGACAGGAACATGCTCGCCGGCTTCGGCATGTGTCGCCGCCTCGATCAATTTGTTAGTCACGCCACTCATGGCGGAGACGACCACAACGACATGACTCTGTTGCGAAGCTGCCCGAATAATCTCCACGACGCGCGCCACACAGGACGCGTCGGCAACCGACGTTCCGCCAAATTTCATGACCCGAATTGGCTTCACGAGCTCCGCCCGCACGTCCCCCGCAAGCGGGTGATGTTGAAGCCGGTGCCGGTTCGTAAAAGCTGTACGCACGGAATGATTGGTCGAAGGAATTGTCATAGGCGCGGGAGGCGAACGGTGGAAAAAGTCTGCACCGGTACTTGTTTGCGAGATTGCGGATTCAGCTTCCAACGTTTGCCGACGCATGCCCGAAGCAACTCCGGTTCTTCCCAGGGCACGTCGTGATACGCAGAAGTCAAGAATGGGCTCGCCGGATCCCTCAACCACTCTTGCGGGAAGAGCGCAATCGTATCTTTCTCCGTGACCTTCGGAGCTGCGTGAAAAGCATCTCCGGACAAGGCTGAGTACAACGCGGCGGGGAGATCACGTCCGGGGCCGAGCGGCAGATGCCCAACTTGGGTCGCACGAGCATTGATTTCAATAAGGTAGGCGTTTCCCGTGTGCGCCTCCACCATAAAATCAAATCCGTGGATGCCCGAAAGTTTCAGCCGACGGACCATGGTTTCCGCAGCGGTTATCATTTCGGCGTTGTCGATAAAGCGCAGGACGCTCGATGGCCCGGATGAGTCCCGCTTGTGGAGCACTTCGAAATGGAGACTCGCGAGGATGTTTCCTTCCCAACAGGCAACCGTGCTGGTAGCTTCGAGCCCCGCAACAAAAACCTGGGCATTCACAAACGATCGATGGCGAAGCAGCGACGGCCAGACCAAGGTCTTGTCTTGATCCACGAGGGCTCGCTTTGCCGCTCGAGCCAGAAGTGGAGGCGCTTGCAGAGTGCGGAAGGCCCGTTCGGCCTCTTCCAGTGTATGGACAACGCGGACGCCGTCGCCGCCTGACGTGCCATCGACTTTCAGGACCGTCGGGAGGCCCACTTCGGCAACCCATTTTCTCAGCTCGTCGATGTTCGCAACGACCTCGGTTTGGGGGGCGCGGACACCCGCCTCCTGGGCCAGATTCATGAAGGCGGTTCGCGCGTAGACGACCGGGAAGCTTTCCGGCGCACCGAGTGAACGCTGAATGAGTTCGCACATCGGCCGTCCCGCATGGCCGCGTCGGCTCTCGTTATCGTATAAGCGGTGCAAATGGCAAGTGGCCAAGTCGTCACCGGGGAGCAGGAAATCCGGACTCGACGCCACGATTGCATCCCGAAAAGCCTTCAACGGCATGAGGCCTCGATAGGGATAAGTCCGGCGCACCACGCTCATCTTGCCGAGCGCATGTCCGGGGGGACAAACCACGTCAACCGTGCACCCTGCTTTGGCCAGCGCCATCCCGAGCCTGGCGGTCGGAAACCAGCGAGAGGTTGTAACTAACAAGACTGTAGGATTCACCTTGATCCAACTCTCCTTGCCTCGTCGATCACCGACCGATCGGCATACAAAGGCGGCGCACCATCGGTCTTTATGATTCTCTCGTCTCGCTCTTCGGGAAAAAGATGGAAAGAAATACTGACTTGGCCGAATTGCTGCTCCGTGAGATGGCTGCGCAGGGTCTGGTTCAGCCGAGACATGATTGTGGCCAAAATCGAACTGCGATCTTCAGCCGCAATTTCTGTAAACATCAGGCCGACGATGCAGTCATCCTTGTACCAACCCGTCGCATCCGTCTCTCTCATCTTGGAATCGAGCAGCGACAAAATCTTGCCGAGCATCTTTTTGCTCTTCTCGGAAGTCGGCTGACCCTGCATTTCCAGCAGGGTCAATAGGAAAGACTTTCGGGATCGTTGCGCTCTCTTGCTTTCGAGAGAAAACATTCGCCGAAAGGCTTCCTCGTGCAAAATACTACGATCGGCAATCGATCCAAGTTTCTGAGGAAGACGCACATGCGAGCCATGGTTACGACTGGGACGTCCGTTCACCGCTAACCTCCGTTTGTGCTGGGCCCTGTCTTGGTGTGACGGGGACATCAGTTGGCATTTGCCTATCCGGTTTATGACGGGAGATATGAACTGAAACACGTGCCGCGAGACTCGGCGCTCTTACTTCGAATTTTCCGAGGCGGGGGACGATGCGGGGGGAACGTACCGTTGATAATAGTCGCTGTGGGCTGCGTTTTCGCTGCTGTTTACCAAGGCTCCCAGCAACTTCGCTTTTTCAATGGCCTCAAGGCCCTTCTGCAGCTGTTGCTTTTCCGTCGTACCTTTTCGCGTGACCAGCAAGACCCCGTCGGCAAGGCGGGACCAGATGCTGGTGTCGGCCAAAGGCAGAACCGGTGGAGAGTCAATGACGATCCAGTCGAACCATGCCGCCAACTGGTCCATCAGGGGCGAAAGCCTTCCTTTTTGCATCAATTCCAGAGGGTTTTGCGGCGCGGCGCCTGCTGGCAGAATCCACAGTCCCAAACTTTCCAACTTATAAAAGTTGATGCTTTCAGTTTCTCCCGAGAGAAACTCGCACAACCCCGGAATTCTCCCCAACCCGAATTGCGCGGCCGCCGTGGGCCGCCGCAGATCACCGTCCAGCAGCAGTGTCTTGTTCTGCCGCCGACGAGCCAAGGTACATGCCAGATTGGCCGCGACCGTGCTTTTGCCCTCCTGCGGAATAGTGCTGGTAATCAGAATCTTTTTTAAAGGGCGTGTCTGGCGAAGCTGCCGCAAACGGACCGCGAGAAAACGGAACTTCTCCGCGCCCAAACTCTCTTCTTTACCCACTGCAACCAAGCGATTTTCCGACGGAATTGCGACGGATAGCACCGGGCATTGTTCCAACGCGTCTGCGGACGCAGTCGATGAATCGAATTGATCAGAGTGCTGCTTACCATTGCCATTGCTCCCGTACATCTTCCGTTCCGCGGCCTGCAGCAATTCCGTGGCGATGGAAAAGGTGGGA
This sequence comes from uncultured Acidobacteriaceae bacterium, assembly GCA_963750245.1. GTDB lineage: Bacteria > Acidobacteriota > Terriglobia > Terriglobales > Acidobacteriaceae > Sulfotelmatobacter. The sequence continues at coordinate 721,342 of CAVVQB010000007.1, read as the reverse complement.
TCTTCCGTTCCCGAGCGTTCGGACTCGGATCTTTGTAAGGCGTCAAATATACGGCTCATTGTTCGTTCACTCTCACCGGCACCCGCAGTCTCGATTCGTCTTCCCGGGTTTGCTGGGCCTGCAGACTTGCATATAGCTGAAGCAAGGTTTGAGCGGCTTTCTTTACATCAGGTTCTTCGGCGGTTGGGTCTTTTTTCGCTTTACCGGTTTGAATGCCGAGCCGGAAATCTCTGGCGATGTCGTCGATTATGTCAGGACTCACATTTTGCATTTTCTTTCCGTAAGCAGCAATCAACGCATTCTCACAGATGGTGTTGATCAAGCGGGGGAATCCCTGCGAGTGCTGATAGACGGCGGCAATTGTCTCCGGCGGGAATAGAGCGGATGCATAAGGACTTCCGGCAAGCTCAAGCCGGCGCTGAATGTATCCCTTGGTTTCCTCCGAATTCAACGGCTCCAGATGGGAGCGCAGTGCAACCCTCTGTTTCAACTGCCGCAGATCTGGGGAGTCGAGCTTATCGTCCAACTCGGGCTGGCCCACCAGAAGAATCTGCAATAACTTCTCTTCGGCAGTCTCAAGATTGGTCAAAAGCCTGATTTCTTCCAAAATCTCTGCTGAGAGATGGTGGGCCTCGTCCACCACAAGAACGGTCGTCAGTTTCTTCTGGCTGCGCGAGATCACGTAGCGGGCGATCTGGAGCAGCAGTTCGCCCTTATTCTTGCTGGCAGCTGGGATGCCTAGATCACCCGCGATGTACTGCAGGAATTCAACGGGTGACAGAAGCCCATTGAATATGTAGGCGTATGAAATATCACTGCTTTGTTTCAGCGATTGCAGCAGGCAGCGGAGCAGAAGCGTCTTGCCCGTTCCTATCTCGCCAGTCAGGACAACGAATCCCTTATGTCGCCTGACGCCATAGTAGAGCGCTGCCAAGGCTTCGTTATGTCTCCCGGTCGGAAACAAAAACGACGGATCCGGAGTGATTTCGAACGGGTTGCGCTTCAGGCTGTAAAAGGCTTTGTACATGGGGAATCGCTAGCCACGCAAGTAACTGAAGGCCGAACCTAGCAAAATCGTAACAGATACGAAAACCGCTGTCGCCCAGCCCAGCCACAGCCGGCGTTGCTCTTCCCGTTCTTCGCTCGCTACTGTGATCGCCGGAATTTCAGAGATGATTGCCACCGGCAGCAGCTTTTGCAACTCCTTCTCATCGTGAATACGGTCGTCCATCATCTCGAATGCCCCAGCCACGACCGCACCCAGGGCCAACCCGATGACGAGCCCGATGCCACAGAACTTCAGGCGATTGGGGAAGTTCGGCTTCAGAGGCAGGCTGGGCGGATCAATAATGCGGAAGCGCTCACCTTGCTGGAGCAACTCCATGCTGGTGGCCATGGCCGATTCATTCTTTTTCTTCAGTAGTTCGTCGTAATTTGCCTTGGATTGTTCGTACCCACGCGTCAGGTCGGAGAGCTGCTGTTCCCGCACGGGCTCCTGATTCAATCGTCCCTGGTAGTCGTCCACCTTGCCGGTCAGTGCCGCCATCGAGTGCTCCCGGTTGGTGATTTCAACCTGGTTGGAGCGCAACTGGCTATCGATCTGAGCCAGCATCGAGGCTCTGGCGGGATCGCCACCGGCCGCGGAATCCTCCGAGTCGTTCGTAGGGCTTTTGTCCTTCAAGCTGGCTAGAAGTTGAGCCCTCATTTTTTCCGTCTTTGCAATCTGCTCCTTGAGCTTGCGTACGTCCGGATGACGGTCGGTGTAACGGGAGCTCAAATCTGTGAGCTGCGCTTTCAGCTTCTCCAGTTCTTCATCGATCGCCGGAAGGCCGATGGCGGTTCCGTCAGCGCTTTTGGCAGGCCCCTGCAATGAGCGGTACTGGTCTGCCAGAGTCTGCAAATAGACGTGCTGTTGTCTTGCTGCATTCAGGGCGTCCTGCTCGCTCTGCAGCTGCGATTGCAGTCCACTGAGAATTTGGAGATTGCTGGCCAGCTGCCCTGGCATCTCCCCCACGTGCTGTCCCTTGAACTCGCGAATTTTTCCTTCCTGGTCGGCAAGTGTCTGCCGGGCGGTTTCCAGTTGACTCTCGAGAAACTTGGTGGTGTCTTCGGACTGTTGCTGGCGGACTTCCAGATTCTCGTTGATAAACAAATTCGTCAGTTCACTGGTAACCTGTTGGGCCATGCGGGGGTCGCGCGACGAATAGGAGACGTTGAAGGCCGTGATCTCATTTCGCGCGTCGCGCACGAGCTCGATGTCGATGTCTTTGCGCATGCTGTCAACCTTTTGATCGGGTGACCGCTGAGATTGCAGGCTTGCATAAAGATTGAATTGATCGATGATATGCAAGAGCCGCGTCCGGCTGAGAATCTGTTGGGTAATACTCTGCAGCCGATCCTGCAGGTCATCGTTTACGTTGGGTGTGACGTAATCTTTCGGCATGGTGGGCTGCTCCACCAGAATCAGGGTATTCGATTGGTAGCGCGGCGGCAGCGCCCAACTCACTCCCCACACCGCGGCCCAAGCCAGGAACAGCGGTATCAAAAAGAGAAGGTGGCGCCGCCGAACGATGCCCAGATAACGCTCGAGGTCGAAGCCTTCCGAATTTTTTTCGTCGAGATCGTCAACCATAAAATCTACCTGCCCAGGGGTCTGAAAAATTGATAGGAAATCGAAACGAACTCGCGATTAGTGTCGGGAGTCGCTGCCAGGACGGCGACATCGCTGTAGTCCTGGTGAAGTCGCGTGTATCCCAGCTGCAAGTTAACGTGCTGGCGAAATTGCTGCTGGAGCGTAGCCGTTCCGGAAACCGTGTGCCCACTGCTGCTGAGCTGAGGCGTAGCACCTAAAACGTCATTCTGTGCGTAGCCGCCCGCGAGCGAGGCAGTGAGCGTTCGCGAAAGGCGTTGCCGTATGGAAGCGCTGGCGCTGTCGGCACGCACTGCGCCGATTAGTCCGCCACCGCTCGAAATGAGGTGCGAATAACCGACCGCCAAGCTGGTTACGCGGCCCTGCCAGCTCGCACTTCCTCCCGCGGCCGGATTCCAGCTTCGAAACGCCGGCAACGGCGCCGATTCCGTGCTGAAAAACTGCGGCCCGACATCGGCATATTGCGGACCCCCAAAAAAGGAAACGGAGAACCTTGAGGTCGCGTACAACGTGTAAAAGAAGAGAATAGCGTGAGTCTGGGTTTCGTTCTGCCCCTGCGTTGGGTACGACAGCAGCCGCTGATACTCATAAGTCACGCCGATGTAATGCATTTTGGAGGCGCGGAACGAAAGAAACACAGACCCGGCCTGGGAGCTCGAATCAAAAAGCCCAGGGACCTGGGCCTGATCCGGATAATGCAGATTTGTAAACGTGCCGGTTGCCCCCACCATGCTGTTCGCCGCAAATTGGGAGGCGATACTCACGTTCCCGGAATTGCTAAGCCGGTCAGCGATCGGCGCGATGACCGAAAAATTCCCCTGTTGCGTACCGCCCGAGACTGTGCTGGCCGCTGCCAGATCCGGCTGGTTGAACACATTCGAGCTCTTCTGGAAGCCGTCTCGGGCGCTAAAAGTTACGTGCGGGTTCAGGCGGTACTGCAGACTGATCGACGCGTTTTGGTCCTGCTCGTTCAGGGAACTCTCACGCTGATAGAAGGTGAATCCGGGTGCGTACGTAGAAACCAGGTGCAGACGCGGTGTGGTCTCGTCGAGGCTGATAAACGGAGCTACCGAGTAACTTACATCGCTCACCGGGTGGCTGGTCAGGGAGCCCACCGCATTATCTGTGTATGCACTGGTGAATGCCACTCCGCCACGCAGGTAATTGGACCTCTCGCCGGAGGCGAACGAAGTGGGATACGACTGACCGCTCACGGGAGGCGGAGTCAGCATTTGATCGCCGGTATTCTGCGGACCAACCACGGCGGGCACAGGTGCCGTCGGCGTGCTGCCCGCAGGCGTATTGTCGACTTGTGACCACAGCGTAGCTGCAGGCAACAAGAGCAATCCCACGCAAATCCGCTCAAACCGTTTCATAATTGCGGAACAATGCATGATCACGGAACCACGATCGTGTCACGCGCTTGAAGCTTGATGTTTTGGTCCGGATTCTGGCCCTTGACCACTTCCTTGTAGTTGAAGCGAAGCCGCGCCTGGGTCCCATCGGCATTCTGGCGCAGAATGTAAATCCCTTTCTGTTTGGCGAAATCACGAAATCCGCCCGCCACCGCGATCGCATCGAGCACCGTCGCTGCCATGGCAATTGGATACGAGCCCGGCCGGTTCACCTGCCCCAGGATGTTGAACTTTTGACTGTTGATCTGCTGAACGATAACGGTGACTTCGGGCTCGGCGATGTAGTTTTTTAGCCTGGCCGCGATATCTTGTTCCAACTTGAGCGGAGTCCTTCCCGTGGCCTGTAGTTCTCCAACCAGTGGCAGCGAGATCTTTCCATCCGACCGCACCGGGATGGAACGCGAAATATCCGGTTCCTTCCAAACGCTTACGGCCAACACATCGTCGTTGCCAATGATGAAACTGTCGTCGTGCGCCCTCGTGGCCGCCGCACCAGGATCGCTCGGCTGGGCCGGTTGCGCGGCAGCTTGCGGAGCCGAAACCGGCGGATTTCTTTCCGGTACCGCTTGTGTCCAGGCGCCAATCGACACTGCAAAATAGATCGCCGACCCGAAGAGGACAGCCCTCCACGAAGTGCGGGCGCCAATGCTAGTGGTTTTTCTGGTCAACTTGCTTTTCCGTTACCTTTGCTCTGAGTCGAAACGCTCGCCCCCGACAAGGAGGAAAGGTAAGATTCCGAAGCGCTCATGTGGTATTGCTCAATCTTATACAGGATAGTTCGATAGCTTACACCCAGAAGGCGGGCTGCGGCTTTCCGGTTCCAGCCAGTTTTCTCGAGCGCGGCTGCGATTGCGTTTCTCTCCGTTTCCCAGCGCACGCTCTGAATCATCGATTTCAGCGACTTCGGCAGGGATCCTTCTTCGCCGGCATCAACTTCCTCGTGCGCGCTCAAAGCCAGATTCGATGGTTGCCGATGCAAGCCGGGGCTGATCATTCTGGGCCCCGTTTCGAGGCCGCTCAAAGTGAGTTCTTCGTCGCCCGCGATCAGGTAGCGTTTGACGAAGGTCTCCAGCTCTTTCAAATTCCCGGGCCAGGAGTAGTTTTGACAGGCATCCAGCGCCGACTGAGTGAACTCCCGCGGAGGAAGCCTGTAATATTTCGCGACCTTATGCATGGAATACCGCAAGAGGAGTTTGATTTCCTCCTTGCGCTGCCGCAAGGGCGGAATATTCACGGTAAACGCACTGAGACGATAATAGAGATCGGCGTGAAGCCGCTTTTCGGCGAGAGCGCGATCCAACTTATCGCTGCTGGCCGCAAGAATACGGACCTCAACCTCGACGGGCTTCGCATCCCCAGAGCGGGAAAATCGGTTTTCTTGCAGAACCTTGAGGATGCGCGATTGCAATGCAATTGGCATTTCCGTGATTTCATCGAGCAGGACCGTGCCCTTTTGCCCAACCTCGAGCTTGCCCGAACCCTTCGATGAACCGTTGGAGCCGTTTGCTCTGCCGAAGAGCTCGATCTCGAGCAGATCTGCCGGCATCTCCGCGCAATTGACTCTCAGGAACTTAAATCCCGAATAGACGGACCGCTCGTGGATGAGGCGAGCAATCGTGCCCTTTCCGCTCCCGGGCTCGCCCAGAATCAGCACGGGGACATGCGCTTGCGCGAGCAACTCTGCCTGCGCGCGCAGTTGCTGCATAGCGGGACTGACACTGAGGAAAAATTCGTCCTCGCCCAGAGACTCTATGTCCTCGCTCGCCATCTCCGGCTCCGCACCATCGTTTGCTGGACCGAGATGGCGGCGGACCAGGGATTCCAGTTGCGGCTCACTTAGCGGCCGCGCCAGAACATCCTTTGCGCCCAGACGGGTTGCCTCTCTCTGCCGGTCCATGTCTTCAGGATCGCAAAGCACCACGATCGGAAGTTCAGGCCGCAGCCTTCGCAGCCAGGGCAGGAGGTGAAGGCCATCGCCGTCCCCGTGAGGAACATCCAGCAATAGCAGGTGGGGGGCCGCGCCGGATTGCACTCGCTCCATGGCATCCCAACCACTGGAGGAAGTTTCCAAGTGCCAGGAATTCGACTTCGCCGCGGAGCCAAGCAGACGCAGAACCGAGGGTTCACTGCTTACGACCAGCAGGCTTAAGGTTTCAATTGTGTTTGGCGCCATGGATTAGGTGGACCTTTGAACCGAAGCGAAAAGGGGAATTTCTTGGGGTTGAATTGTGGGAAACTTCAGAGCGGCTCGACTTCGTATCCTTCGACGCGCACCGCCAGCGATCGTTGGATTGCCTCTACGGAAATCACCAGCGTCCGGTCGCCATTACGCGAGATCAGTATGCCCTCCATGCCATCGAGGGCCCCGCTTCGAATTCGCACGCGCTGGCCAATCTTGAGGTAGGGATGAGAAGACCAGGCCATTTCCTTTTCGACCAGACTCCGAACCGCTTCGATTTGCGCGTCGGGGATGGGCGTACCTTCGCCACTTGCGCCGACCAATCCGAATACACCGTCCACACGAAGGACACGCAGGCGGTCCGAACGGTTGGGCACAAACTTCGCAAACACATAACCACCGAACAGCGGCATCTGCACCGACTTCTTGCGGTCGCTCCAGCGGTGCACCTCGGTGACCAGCGGCAGAAATGTAGTCACGCCTTTCTCTCCGAGGCGATGGGCCACAACCTTCTCATGCCGGGGACGGGTCTGCAGCCCATACCAGTTTTCAACTTCTGCCTCGACCCTTGGCGTCGATAGCGGCAATTCACGTGACAAACCTGTTGTGGCCATAGCTTCGCCCTCTAAGTCACAGTTCGAGTGACCCCAAAAAATCACCTACAAAGCCGATCGCGGTCGAGATCTCAACCAGGAGATCCAAGGGGGATACTTGGTTAACAGGGGGGATTTACTGGCTTCAAAAACAATTGTGCTTTCAACAATCGCTGCGTTTCAGTCAGCGCGATTTTCGTAGGGTGTCACGGGTGTATGAAGCAAATCGACTGCCAAAACTGAACTGGTACAAATCACCACTATTCTTATTATGATCGTCGTAATTGATATGGCTTACCAACGATATGAATTCTTGGGGTACAGCCTTCACGGGCGTTACCGCTGAACCATTGGGCCTGGGGGGAGAAGTCTTACCAACCGCATGGTTGGACTAGCCCTGATGTAAGAAGAGCTTACATCCGATTGCAGATTGTTGCAAGGGGTATGAAGTAATCAGTGCAGGATTACTTCTGGGTGATAGGTAATCTATTCCTAGCCAAGCATCGATCACGGATCACGCGCTCATTTTTCCTCTCACGCTGAAGGCAATTCGGATGCATGTAAGTCCTAGGTAAACTATTGATTCTGTATGTACTTGTCCACCTTCCGCTCTCCCCTGCAAGAAGATCAGTGTTTTTCTAGTTGTTGGAGGGGCAACGGCGCGAGTCCACAGATCCATGATGCAAGACTTTGCAGTTTATGTCCATGACTTGCGACATTGGTTGCTTTCGACATTTGCACATGAGAAAAGGCGTGCATCGTTTCGCACGCCTTTCTATGCAAATTGAAGTGACTTCCCAGCCGCTCGAACGAGCCTGGTGCTAATTGCTACGGGCGACCGACGCTTGCCGACGCAGACGGTAGCCAATCGCGCCAAAGCAGCAGAGCCCGGCGAGAGCCAAATACATCAGTGATGCCCCACCCTCGGGCATCGCGGTAGGGGGCTTACAATCTTTCTTGTTGCGGCCTCCAAAGAACCAGTCCCACCCATCGCTGCCGCCCTGACCACCGCAGTTCCCGTTGTTATTATCACCGCCCAGCAAGCCGCCTGGGCCTAGACCGATCGTCAAGAAAGCGGTTGGCGCTTGGTTCAGAACGCTATTTCCGGCAACTGCGATTCCCTGACCAACAGCGCAGGGAGCGAAACACAGCAACGCCGCGAAAAATACCAATACAGAAAACCTGGCCGAAGACTTCATAGTTAACTTCTCCTCATCCGTGTCGCGTTGGAACGCGGGGGGAAGGCTGACTTTGTGGAGCCTGGCACTTATACCGCCCCACAAATCATTTGTCATCTTTAGCGCGAAACCCGAAACTGTCAAGACTGATAATTTCTGCGACCTATGTTGCAGAGATTTGCAACTGTTGACGGCGCTTCGACGCCACGAAAAAAGGGCGCGTCCGGTCTCGGCGCGCCCTCAGGATGATCATTTAAATTCGCAGACCCGTTTTTCTTAAACGATTCCTCGTGCCGACGTTTTCCGGGACCGCCGAACCATTGCTCCGAAGCAAGCAAGGCCACCCACGAGAACGTAGGCAAAAGTCGATCCACCTTCCGGAACGCGCACCTCGCTCCACATTTCCTGCGGCCTGCCTCCCGTCCAGGAAGTAGGAGTGAAGATGTAGAGATTGGCAAACTCGCTAAGGTTAATGCCCTTGCCGTTGTTCCAGGCTGCGATTGCAGCATTCATGAAGCCCAATGCAGTTACGCTGAGCGGCCCGGCGCTGCTCTTTCCTCCCGAGGTGATATACCAGATCGCCTCGGAAAGCGCCGCCTGCTGCGAAGACGTGGAACTCGGCATGAACATCTGGGTTACCAGGTAGGCGATTTCCGTGTAATCCTGAATTGCAGCCGAACCCATGGTGGTCCCAAACAAGGTTTGAGCCCCGATGTTGCCGGCATTGAGACTACCCGCGCTAATGCCGCTGGCCGTCCAATGCTCGCCGGTGGTGATATTGTCGAAATAGTCATCGCAGATCATGCCGCCCACGGCATTGCCGGGACCGACATTAACCCCGTTGATCGTACCGCCGTATAGGCCAGCCCCAACGCAGCCTTCCGGTCCCGCGCAGGAAACGGCACTGTAGTAGCCATCGAAGGACATCGGTACCGTCGTTTGGGAGGAAGCAATCGGGGAAAAGGACAGGAAAAGTAAAACCAAAATTACTAACCAGAAACTACTCTGGGTTCGCATAGTTAATTTCTACCCTCTCTATCTAAATGCGGGGGAGGGCAGGAGCGGCGTCTGTTTTCGGCCTGCGGACTTCGATCTACAAGAGATACTTTCCACTCAAACGACTTTTCCGTCAAGACTGATAATTTCTGCGACTGTTGCAACCCAATGCGAACATTAAACTGCTTATTTTCAGATAGATACCATCTCCAAGAAACCGGCGAGAAAGCCCGAGCTTCAGGTATGAAAACCCCAGGAAACAAGTGGCTATTGTCTCCTTTTATTCGCCTCAATCAGCGTCTTGCACGCAGGGCGCCTCCCTAATGTACAAGACCTCAGAGAAGGACCAGACGTGGTTTATAGTGCAATAAAGCAAGTCTTGGCTCGGGTCCACGTTCGGAGGCTGCACGATACTCAATGACTCGTTCAAACAACTACTTGGTCCTTGCCTCGGCTGTGATCGCCGCCCTTCTTTCGTCCTGTTCCCGCGATCCCAATGTCCGCAAGCAGAAGTATTATCAGAGCGGCCAGAGCTACTTCGAGAAAGGCAACTATGCTGCGGCAGAGATCGAGTTCAGCAATGCGCTGAGAATAGATCCCAACTACGCCGAAGCCCACCACCGTTTAGCTGAAAGCTATCTCAAGCTACAAAAAGCCGAAGGCGCTGTGGAAGAACTCGCCCGCACCGTTCAACTGCGGCCGCAGAACTATGAGGCTCGTCTGGAGCTGGCAAATCTGCTGATTCTGGGCCATGACATTCCGGAAGCCAAGGAACAAGTAAACCTCCTGCTCAAGGAGCGACCGAGTGATCCGGCCGTTCACTCCGCACTCTCCAATCTTCTGGCCGCGCAAGGGGACATCCATGGCGCAATCGAAGAAATGCAGAAGACCATTGCGCTCGATCCACACCGCTGGGAGTCGTATCTAGGCCTTGCCTTATTAGAAATTAGAAATAACCAACTCGATGAAGCGGAAGCGAATTTCCAGAAAGTGATTGAACTGAATCCCACGGCATCGGAACCGCGTTTAGTGCTGGGCAATTACTATCAATCGCGCAACCGATACGCTGATGCGGAGCAGCAATTCCAAAAAGCGATTGATATCGATCCGAAAAACGCCGAGCCGCGAGCGGCCCTTGCCCGTTTGTACTTGGCTGAAGGCAAGAAAGCGGAAGCGGAAGATGTTGCCAAACGCGCTAAACAGGACCTCCCCGACAACTCCGCCGCCTACCGCATGCTGGGCAATCTCTACTTCACCAATGGCGACTTCGACAAAGCCGTTGCCGAATATAGCTCGCTCAGCCAAGCGCATCCAGCCGACCTTCAGGTCAAGAAGGATTACATCCAGTTGCTTCTCCAGAAAGGTCAGATCTCCGAAGCAAGTACGCTGGATGCTGACATTCTCAAGGCCAATCCGAACGACAATGATGCTTTGGTTTATCGCAGTCAGATGCAAATCAGCGCAGGCTTTAACAGTGAAGCGATAACCATTTTGCAGACTGTGATTAAGAACGATCCCAATAACAGCGAGGCGCACTATGTACTTGGAGTTGCACTCGAGAAACAGGGCAAGATCGATGATGCCGCGAAAGAGTGGAGGGAAGCTCTGCGTCTCCGCCCTGACTTGCTAGATGCCGTGCGCTCTCTGGCAGGTTTAGCCATGAGCACAGGCGACATGGACGGTCTCGACCTGTACGCTGCTCAAATGATCAAGCTGCAACCTGATTCTCCGGAAGGCTACGCTCTGCGGGCGCTTGCCAACATCAATCGAAAGCGGTTTTCCGTGGCCGAAGTAGACGTGCGTAAAGCCATCGAAATCGCTCCCCAGAGTTCGTTCGGATACGTGCAACTGGGCAACTTGAAGTTTGCGCAAAAGCAGTTTGAGGACGCTGGCAAAGGCTTACCAGGCGGCTCTCGATCGTAATCAGAATTCAAAGGACGCTCTGCGCGGCCTGATGAATACATACGTCGCGCAGAAGCGAGTGGACCAAGCCATTGCGGCCGCGAATGCACAGATCGCGAAAGTACCCGACGATGGCGCATTCTACGACTTGCTAGGAACGGTGCTGTTCATCAACAAGAAGGATTTGGCCGGGGCCGAGGCCGCGTTCGAAAAATCCATCGAACTCGACAAGAAAAATCCTGACGCCCAGCTCAAACTGGCTCAGGTGCAAGCCGCCAAGGGTTCGACCGACCAAGCAATCGCCACCTTGCGGCGCGGCCAGGAGAGTAATCCGAACGAGCCTGGTTTCGATATTCTGCTCGGCGATTTGTATCAATCGCGGCGCGATTGGAACAATGCGACCGAGGCCTATCAGAAAGCGCTCGTCCTCAAGCCGGAAAATCCTCTGGCATCGAACAATCTCGCTGCCGTCATGCTGCAATCCGGCGGCAATCTCGATGTAGCGCTCTCCCTGGCGCAGACGGCTCGACGGGGGCTGCCAGATTCTCCGGGTGTGGCCGACACCCTGGGTTGGATCTACTACCAAAAGGGCGCTTACCGGTTGGCGGTTGATTCACTCCGGGAGGCCGTCAGACTCGCCCAGGCCAGCAATTCACCCGACAATCCGCAGATTCACTACCGCCTCGGAATGGCCTATGCGAAGAGCGGCCAAACAGCTCTTGCCCGGCAGCAACTGGAGAAAATGCTGAAGATGAATCCCGACTCAAGCGACGCGAGCGAGGCAAAGAAACAGCTCGCGCAGCTCAAATCGTAGCGGGGGCGTTAAATGGGTTTGCCGCGGAAGAAGTAGACCAGTTCGATGATCAAGATAATCACGACCATGAGTTCCAGAACGAAAGCGCGGCTTTGGTTGAACTCGTCCACCATGAAGCGGTAGAGTTCCTCGGCGGTTTGCAGCTTTTGCTGCACCAGATTCTTATAGTCGGTCACGCCCACTTTCGATGCGGCGAGTCTGTACAGGCGGGCGGAAAACATGTCGCTGAGAAATTTGATGGCGTTATCGGCGCGCTCCGTCAGTTCGCTCACATCGAGCAGGACGGTGTGCAGTTTGGAGGCGGCGCGGGCAGTACGCCAGCGCGACCAGAGGCCCCGGCCTCCGCGCTCCAGGAAATCGTAGACGTCTTCCAGCTGTTTGGTCAGCAGATCGTCGTAGTGACGGAACTCAAGCAGCTGCGAGTTGGCGTATTGCAATAGCTGAATGGCAGTTTCGGCACCGGAAGGCGTGTCGTAGATGAAGGCCGCGTTCCAGCCCAGGACCGCGAGGTCGTTCGGATAGTAAGAGATTCGCGACTGCAGAATTTCCTGTCGTTCTCCGTCGGAGAGCGGTTGGTTCTCTCCGCGAACCACCTGGGAAATGCAATCTCCCTGGGATGCCAGCAGATCGGCTCCTGAGGGTGAGCCGGCGATCTCGCGGAGGTGGAAGATGAAGTAGTCTTCCTTCAACCATTCGGTGGTGTACGGTTTCACCAGCGCAGGAGCGGCTCTCTCCAGCTTCTGTTTGACGATGCGGGTGGCAAGGCTTTCGAAGTTCGTGTCCCAAACCCAGCGGCTGGAAAGTTGAACGAGCTTGTCCCAATCGCCGGAAAAAGGCAGTTCGAAGACCACACTGACCACGCCGTAGTCGAAGTACTTGATCTCGCCCTGCAGACGCTCGCCGCTCTCCAGGATCAGCGGCTCCAAGGCTTCTTCAACCGGGGGACGCTGGAACCGGACGTATCCGGGAGCCATATGTTTGAAGCTGGTATCGACGGTGCGCGCCCCAAGAATACGGCGAAGCTCGTCGAGGCGAATCTCTTCGCAGACGTCAAATTGAATCAGGACCAGAACCGAGCCGCACAGGGGCGCCTCGGGCGGCTTCGTCGCCACGAGAGCCGGCAGCGCCTCGGCGGGTACTTTGCCGATCACCGGCGCGGTTAATGTAGTTTCGTGATCCATACTTCAGCGACCAGAATTCAGTCCAGGGGCTTCCAGGTTTCGTGGACGCACCGGCGAGACTTCTATTGTCCCAGAATCAGAGCGATCTGGCGAGGGGAGCGCGACAGCACCGGGCCATAGCAAGCACTAAACGTTTTAGAATCAGTCTCTTCCGTATGCCCTCCAGAGTAACAATCCACCTGCGAAAGCGGCCAAACCTAGCCCCGCGCGCTTCATGGAGCGGAAAACTTCTGCTTTGCATTGGCAGGCGCGGGCAGATTCGGGATACGGCTGACAAGGCGGAGTTTCTGGACCCTGAAGCGCCATCTGCAGCACTTCCGCCAGGTGAAGGGCGTGACGAGGGGTTCCCTGGGCGATCTGTTCGCGGCAGCTGAAGCCGTCGGCGATAATCAGCCAGTCAGACGGGGCTTGGCGGACTGCACGAAGAAGTTCGAGTTCGCCGATCGCGATAGAGATGTCGTACTTGTCAGGCTCAAACCCGAATGAGCCAGCCATGCCACAGCATCCGGGCGCGGGCGCTTGAAAGTCCACGCCCATGCGCCGAAGGACAGCCTCTTCGGCGGTCATCTTCATGAGGGACTTCTGGTGGCAATGACCGTGGAGGATGGCTTTGCGGTCGAGCCGAGGCAAGGTGAAATTCGCAGCGTGGATTTCGAGGAATTCGCTAAGCAGGAACGTTTGCCGCGATAGGGCCTGCGCCCGTTTGTCATGGGGAAAAAGATTGAGGAGTTCGTCGCGGAACACGGCGACGCAGCTGGGTTCAAGACCGACCACGGGAATCCCGGCCTCGATTTCCGGTGAGAGTTCGTCAAGAATTTGGAGCAGAAGGGCTTGAGCGCGGTCGAGCATGCCGTGGTCGTAGAGCGGGCGGCCGCAGCAAAGGGGGACCTGCGGCACCACCACGCGGAAGCCGGCTGTCTCAAGCACATCGACGGCAGCTTTCGCTGTGGCAGGCAGGAAATAGTTATTGAACGTGTCCGGCCAGAGCAGAACAGGCAGAGCATGTGGATTGCGTTCTGGCTTGCGACGACGCTGAAACCAGCTTTTGAAAGTTTCCGGAGCGAACGCGGGAACAGCTCGCTGCCTGGGAATTCCGGCCACCAGTTTCGTAATGTCGCGCAAGAACGGCAGTTGCGTCGACAAGTTGGCGAGTCCGGGTGCATGCGACGCCACCCGCGCCCAGAGGTCGATGTTGCCAAAAGCGTAAGCGGTACGCGGACGTACGCGGCCTTCATAGTAATGAGAAAGAAATTCGGCTTTGTACGTGGCAACGTCGACCCCAACCGGGCAATCGCTCTTGCAGCCCTTGCAGGCAAGGCAGAGATCGAGCGATTGCTTCACTTCTTCGCTGCGCCAGCCGTCGCGAATGACTTCCCCTTGCGTCATCTCCCATAGCAGGTGAGCACGGCCTCGCGTGGAGTGCTCTTCTTCATGCGTGGCCCGGTAGCTGGGACACATCAGGCCGCCTTCTTCGCGCCGGCACTTGCCCACCCCCACACAGCGCAGAGTGGCCTGGGCGAGGCTGCCGTGGTCGTCGAGAAATTGAAAGTTGGTCTTCGGTTCCCAGGGAGAATAGGTGGCGCCGAGTCGAAGATTTTCGTCGAGCTTGTAGGGCTCGATCAGCTTGCCGGGATTCATCTTCCAATCCGGATCCCACGCCGACTTGAAATCACGGAAAGCCTGGGTCAGTTCCAGGCCAAACATCTTTGGAAGCAACTCGGCGCGCGATTGTCCATCGCCGTGTTCGCCGGAGATTGAACCGCCGTAGCCGACGACGAGATCGGCGGCCTCCTCCATAAACTTCCGGAACTTCGCAATACCGTCTTTCGATTGCAGATCGAAATTGATTCTCGTGTGAACGCAGCCGTGGCCGAAGTGTCCATAGAGCGAACCCTTGTAGCCGTATGCGGCCATCAACTTTCGCAGATCGCGAAGATAGCCACCCAGTTTTTCGGGAGCAACGGAAGAGTCTTCCCAGCCTTCCCAATTCAACGGTTCGCCGGGTACGTGCGACGTCACACCGAGGCTTGACTCGCGAACCTCCCACACGCGCCGGGCTTGCTGTTTGTCCGTATAGATACGCATCTGTGGAGGATTCGGGCTGCGTCCGAGCTCCTCCATCAAGTGGCTGGCCTGAGATTCCGCTTCCGGCGCGGATTCCGCTCCAAATTCCACCATCAGCCAGCCACCGCCTTCGGGCAGGAGCGCGAGTCCCTCGGAGTTGATGCCCTTGACTCGCGTGTATCCGACGAGAAGATCGTCAAAACCCTCGAGGCCGATCGGCTTGTGCGACATGATTTCGGGAACGTGGTCGGCGCATTGATAAATATCGGGATAGGCGACAACCAGCAGCACACGTTCGGGTGGGCTGTGGACCAGCCGGCACGTTGCTTCGAGAACTGTGACGCAGGTTCCTTCGGAGCCGACGAGCGCCCGCGCCACGTGAAAGCCATTCTCGGGCAGAAGATAATTCAGGTTGTAGCCGGAGACGCGACGAGGGATATTCGGAAAGCGCTGGCGCACGAGATCGCCGTAGTTGGCTCTGATGGCTTGCAGTTTGGAGTAAACCTCGGCACGGCGGCCGCCTTGCTGTTGAATTCCTTCAAGCTCCGCACTGGACGTTGCGCCAACCTTCATGCGCACGCCGTCGTATGTCAGGATCTCCAGTTCCTCAATATTATCGTCGGTTTTGCCGGCCATGACGGAATGCACGCCGCAGGAGTTGTTGCCGATCATGCCGCCGAGGGTGCAGCGATCGTGCGATGCGGGATCAGGACCGAAAGTGAGATGGTATTTTTCTGCCGCGGCGCGGAGATGGTCGAGGATAACTCCGGGCTGCACGCGGGCGATGCGGCGGACGGGATCGATTTCGAGAATCCCCGCCATGTATTTAGAGAAATCGAGGATGACGGCGACGTTGCAGCATTGCCCCGCCAGAGATGTTCCGCCCCCGCGGCAGAGCAGCGGAGCGCCGAATTCGCGGCAGAGCGCAACAGTGGCGAGGACATCGTCGTTATCGCGGGGGAGCACAACGCCGATGGGAACCTGACGGTAGTTGGATCCGTCGGTCGCGTAGAGAGCGCGGCTGCCGCGATCGAACCTCACGTCGCCGCGAATCTGTTTGCCGAGAGCTTCGGCCAGACCAGAGTCGTCCACCGGCACAGACTTCGCCTTGGCGGCCTGCGCGAGTTCTCCAAATCTGTCTGACATTCGGCCAGCTGCTTCTTTTCGTTGATAAGCCCAGCGGCTGGTTCGAAGATCAGTTCGAAGACGAATTTGCCGCGTCTGACTTGTGCGTCACATTGGTGATCTGAATCTTCGTCTTGCCGCCCTCGGCTTCAATGTTAATGGTGATCATGCTCTTGTGATCGTTCGAGATGATGGTACAGCGGCCGGCGTCGGAGCTGGTGACCATCGCATTGGGGAACTTCGCCCTATAGAAGCTGGCAACTTTCTCTACGGAGTCGCTGCTCTCTGAGCTCAGCGAAACGGTATGCACGCCACCGAAAGTTACGGATGCCGCCCCATCTTTCAGCAAGTCTGCTCCGGGATACAAATCCACTCCCAGGTTGCGCGCGGCCTCGTCTGGATCCTTCGTCGTTTCAACACTGCCAAAGGGCGTCTCCACTTTTACGTTGTTGCCGTCCTGGTGAATGTGGGAGTGGCGCGCGACCCGCGTGGCAAAAAACACGAGCGATGCAATGCCGAGAATCCCAAGAAGAGCCACCACGCCGACCACGATCAAAATGACTTTAAGCGCGCCGCCGCCGCCCTGAGCAGGTGTCGAAGCAGCGATGGGAGGCTGTGAGGTTGCAGGAGCGCCGCCGGCGGAAGGCGAAACACCCGGCGCTGGCGACGAATCGATTATGGCTGCGCCGCAGTTGTTACAAAAGCGGGTTCCGGGGGTAATTGTGGCGCCACAAGAATTGCAAAACGCCATGGATCACCTCGCATTCGTCGATCAATGAGCGAAAAGGAAACGCTTGGCGCGAGTATAGCGCAGATTAATTGGACCAGAGCAGGACGGAGCTAGCTCCACAGTCGAGTCGCATAGTCCGACATGGTGAGTCCGAGCAACAGCAGCAGGAAGAACAGTGCCGCGACCACAACCAGCTTGGTGAGTTTTTCACTGGCGTGCCAGACGTGCATAAAGAAGAGAGCGACCAGAGTTGCCTTGATGGTCGCTATGCCCAGAGCTACGGCCGCATTGTAAGGCGCAAGATCCAGCGTGGCGGCGTAGACCGTAAGGCCTGTGCCGATTAACAGGGCGATCCAAACTGCGAAGTAGCCTTTTAACGGCGATTTGGTGGAGGAATGTGCTGACATGCCGGCCTCACGGGTGACGATCGATCAAATAGAGCAATGGGAAAAGATAGATCCATACAATGTCGACGAAGTGCCAGTAGAGCCCGCCGATCTCGACCGGAGTATGCCATTCGGGAGTGAAGCGTCCTTTCCAAGCCATGACTAGGAGCCAGGCGAAAATGCCCAGGCCGATAATCATGTGCAAGGCATGCAATCCCGTCATCACGAAGTAGAGAGAGAAAACATCTGCGCGTGGCGCGGATTGGCGAACTGACCGGGATGTCCCGGAATAGGGACGTTCTCGAAACTAAACGAAGCTCCCGGGACATGGTGCTCTTCAAACTTGTCTTTGTACTCGAGGCCTTTGATACCGAGAAAGGCCACACCGAAGACCATGGTGAGGATAAGCATGCTGACGAGCAAAGTTTTACGTGCCGTTTGCGCAGCCCAGACCGCCAAAACGACCGTTAAGCTGCTGCAGATGAGCACTGCGGTATTGGTAGCGCCGAGGCTCATGTTGATGGTCTTGCTGGCAGCGGCAAAGTCCCCGAAATACCAGCGGCGGTAAACCAGGTAGGCGCAGAAAAGTCCGCCAAAAAACATGACTTCCGTGCCCAGGAAGACCCACATGCCCAGGCTGGCGGCATCACGTTGCTGCTGCTCCTCGACAAAGTGATGCAGGAGCGCGGGATTGTGCGCGGCGTGAGCTTCTCCGTGACGGTCGTGGACCGCCGTCAAGGAGCTGGCATTGGCGTTGGCGTTATCCGGCAACGGGGACCTCCTCCTTGTGCGGCGCGTCCAATTCCTCGTAGTTATAAGCTTCCCAAGTCACAACCGGTTCCTCCTCAAAGTTGAAGGTCGGCGGTGGGGACGCTGTTTTCCATTCCAGTCCGGCGGCGTTCCATGGATTCTCAGACGCGGGTTTGCCATAGCGCATGGACCATAGGAAATACACCATGGGCAGCAAGTAGCCCACGCCAAGGATGGTCGCTCCCGCGGTTGACAAAACATTCAGCACCTGAAATTCCGGCATGTGGCTGTAATCGTAATATCGCCGCGGCATCCCCATGTATCCGAGAATGAACTGCGGGAAGAACGTGAGGTTGAAGCCGATGAAAACAATCAAGGCGGCCAGACGCGCCCAACCTTCGGGATAGAGACGGCCTGAAATCTTGGGCCACCAGAAATGCATCCCTCCCAAATAGCCCATCACGGCGCCTCCCACCATGATGTAGTGGAAGTGGGCCACGACAAAATATGTGTCGGTGACATGGACGTTGATGCCGAGAGCCGAGAGGAATAACCCCGTGAGGCCGCCAATTGTGAAGAGCCCGAGAAAGCCGAAGGCGTAGAGCATGGGCGCATCGTAGCGAATGGAGCCTTTGTAAAGAGTCGCCGTCCAATTGAAAACTTTGATGGCTGACGGCAAGGCCACGGCGTAACTCAGGAAAGAAAACACGAGAGCGGAGTAGACGGAAATCCCGGCCACGAACATGTGGTGCGCCCATACGAGGAAGCCAAAGACGGCGATCGCAATGGAAGAAAAAGCTACGAAGTGGTAGCCGAAGATGCGCTTGCGCGAGAAGCAGGCGATGATCTCCGTGACCACGCCCATCGACGGAAGGATCATGATGTAAACGGCGGGATGCGAGTAGAACCAGAACAGGTGCTGGAAAAGCACCGGATCGCCGCCCAGCTTGGGATCAAAGATCCCGAGATGCAGAGCGCGTTCCGCTGCTACAAGCACGATGGTGACGGCAACCACCGGCGTGCCTAACAATTGAATGATGCTGGTGGCGTAGTGGGCCCATATAAAGAGCGGCAGTCGCGACCAGGTCATCCCTGGGGCGCGCATGCGGTGGATGGTGACCACAAAGTTCAGACCGGTAAGGATGGAAGAAAATCCAGTAATAAAGATCGCGATTCCGGCTTCAACAATTTTCGTATTCGTGAAGGATGTGCTGAACGGCGCATAGAAGGTCCAGCCGGTGTCCACGCCGCCGGTGAACATGCAATGCAGCATGATCACGCCGCCGATGACGTAGATATACCAACTCAACAGGTTGATGCGGGGGAACGCGAGATCCTTGGCCCCGATCATCAAGGGCACTAGAAAGTTTCCCAGCACGGCCGGAATCGAAGGAATCAGGAAGAAAAAGATCATGACCATGCCATGCATGGTGAAGATCTTGTTATAGGTATCGGCCTGGACCAGGTCGCCCGCAGGCGTAAGCAGTTCGAGGCGGATGAGTAGCGCGAAGAAGCCCCCAATGAAAAAGAAGAACGTGATGGAGATGAGATAAAGCAGCGCAATGCGCTTGTGGTCGGTGGTGAGAAGCCACGACCACACTCCATACTCCTTGTTCAAATAGTTTTCGCGTTCCGCCCCTTGGGGCATTACGGATTGAGGTATTGGGGTAGCAGCCATACTCATTGCACCTGACTTTTGTCGGCTTGGGCATTCGGCCGTGCTTGCGCTTGTTCACTCATCGGATCTCGCGGCGAGACCAAGTGAGCATTCGTTTTCGCGCCGCCAGCCGGCTTTGCCGCAGAAATTGATTTGATATAAGCCACCAGGGCGTTGACCTGCTCCTCGCTGACCAATCCCTGGAATGTAGGCATGATCGGCTGGAATCCTTTGACCCGCTTCGACCCCGGATCGAGGATGCATTCTCGCAGGTAATTCTCATCAGCGGTGACGGTGCGTCCATCTTCGAGTTGAACCGGCTGGCCGAAAACGCCCTGCAGGTTGGGGCCGCGTCCTTGCGTATCGCTGCGATGGCAGGTGGCGCAGCCGAGTTCGGCAAAAATTTTCTCGCCGCTCGCCGAGAGCGGGCCGGTAGATGCGCCCCTCATCCAGGCTTCATACTGCGCTGGTTCCTGGACGACGATCGAGCCGACCATGCTGGAATGCTGCGTGCCGCAATACTCCGCGCAGAACAAATGATAGACGCCGGGCTTGGTTGCACGAAACCACTCTACGGTGTAGCGGCCGGGCAGCACGTCCTGCTTGATACGGAAAGCGGGAATATAGAAGCTGTGGATCACGTCCTGCGAGGTCATGATGAGTTTGACATCGCGTCCCACGGGAACGTGCAGTTCGTTGATTTCGCGCTGGCCTTCCGCGTGTTCCACCTTCCACATCCATTGTTTTGCCACCACGTAGACTTCGGTGGCATCGGCGGGTGGCGTGCGTTCTTTGAAATAGACTACGGCGCCCCACGCGAAAATCACCATGAAGATCGCTAACGGAATTGCGCTCCAGGTAATTTCCAGAGCAGTGGAACCTTCGATCTGTTCGGCGCGAACGCCGGGGCGCTGACGATAGCGGGCCGCAAAAAAGATTAGAAGGACAAACACCAGCAGCGCCATCATCCCGGTCACGATGAGCAGGAAGATATAGAGAGCATCCACATGGGGCGCCAATGTAGAGGCCTGCTGCGGCCATAATGGAAAATTATTGAGCATACCTAGTTTTCGTTGCCGTCTTCTTGGTTACCGAACGATCCAGTCGCACCAGGATAAAGATCAAACCGCCGATCAGAAGAACGGTCGCGGCCGCCGCCAGGCGAAGGATGTTTGCCACCATGGCGCCATATTTTCCGGTCTCGGGGTTGTAGTGATAGCAATAGAGCAGAACCGCGTCCACTGTATTTCCAATCTTTCCCTGCGAAGCTTCCACCAGGCCCAACCGCAAATCCTTGGGAGGAAAATCGACTCCATAGAAATAGCGCGAGATGCGGCCGTCCGGCGTCAACACCATGATGGCCGTAGCGTGCGCATACTGGTTGCTCTTCGCGTCGTATTGATATTGAAATCCGACGGTTTTGGTCAGCGTGTTGATGGAATCCGGCGGGCCGGTGAGGAAATGCCATCCAGCCGCGGCATTGGCACGACCATACCGTTTCACGTAGTCGGCTTTCTTTGCTGCGGCCATGTCGGGGGTTTCGCGCGGATCGAAGCTCACGGTGACCACGTCGAACTCATTGCCGACGTCAAACTTCACCAGGCGCATCGCGCTCGCCAGCCCGGCCAGCGCCTCGCCGCAGAGCATGGTGCAGTTGTAATAAACGAGGTTGAGGATGAGTGGTTTGCGGCCGAAGTAATCGCCCAGCTTCACGCTCTTGCCGGTCTCGTCGCGAAAAGTGAGACCAGGCGGCACCTGCGCGTTCAGATGTTGCTCGATGCCGACATTCTCCAGGCGCGGCGGACGCATGTTCGCCGGCGGAGACGTGATGCCGCTGTTAATCTGCGCGGCCGCGCAAACCGAGAGCGCGAGCGACAGAACGCACGCGGCGGAGATCGAATTGAATTTCTTAAAGCTCACTGCTTTTCATCCTTAGCTGCGGCCACGTTCTTGCGAGTCGCGTTTTCGTTGTCCGCACTCTGCGGGCGCACCGGCAAGCCGCGTTGCACCAGCAAATCCATAGCGCGCTCAATGGGGATACGAACGATTCCGGATTTTTCGTCGACCCATCCATAGCTGTAAAGCGTTTGATCTTCCGCCAGCCGGATTCCATTCAACTGGCCGCGCTCATCTTCTTCCAACTTCGGGCTGGGAAAGACGGTCTGCGGATACCCCCGAGGGACGTGCCTCGTATCCTCTGGAACATTGGTGACTAGCGGATTGACCGCCGGCTGCGAAGCTTTTTCGCGGTGGTCGAGATAGGCGTAGATGCCCCGGAGACCGAACATGCACATAATGGTCACCACGGCCAAGGTCACCAGGAAATAGATAACGGCGCCCGCCCTCAGATCCTGGTGCTCGAAGCTCCCGTGACCGTTGGGATTGTCGTGTTTGATCTCGTCACTCATATTTCATTGCCCGTGCTCATGTGCCGGTTCCAGTACTTCATGGGCATCCTGGTCATAGGCTGGAAGCAGCGGGAGTGAAGCCAGGTTGCGGAAAAAATACCAAAGCCAGATTCCGCCGATCGCGACGGGCACAACTACATCGGCGAGCGTCACAGTGAAAGTCGTCGAGAAATTTGCCTCGATGATCCAGAAAAGGTCGACGTAGCACATCAACAACAACAAGACTGCGACCCAGACAAGTTGTCGAATATTGCGCTTGAACGGTCGCGAGAGCAATATTGCGAAAGGGATGGCGAAGTGAAAAAGGACCAGGCTCAGTGCAACAAATCCCCACCCATTGTTGATGCGCCTCAGGTAGAACGTGATTTCATTCGGCAGGTTTCCCGCCCAGATGATGAGCCACTGAGAGAAGGAAAAATAGGCCCATACCATGATGAAAGTGAGCATCCACTTGCCGTGGTCGTGAACGAAGTTCGGCTTTAGCAGCTCCGACATCGGTTTGTAATTGAACAGAATCCGCTCGACAACCACCGCAAAGCACATCGCCGACAGAATTTCACCGATGAGCAATATCAAGCCAAAGATGGTCGAGATCCAGCTGGGATCAAGCGACATCACCCAGTCGATAGCAGCAAATGAAATCGTGAATGCGTAGAGGATCAGTCCGGGCCCGGCGACCGTCTTGAAGCGCTGGCTATTATCCGGGGCATTCGCACTGTCGGTTTGCTTCGACCACATCGAAAGCAGGAACGAGAGCACGTTCCAGATCACGAAATAGATGATCGCGCGGACGAGAAACCCAGAAAAGTTCAGGTAGCTCTCTTTGACGAAGCTGTGTTTTTCGAGATGCTCGCGAATGTGCAGATCCTGGATCGACTCCAGCGGCATCGCCCAGGGATAAATCCGGTGCTGCCAGACCGCCAGGATTACCGGGATAAACAGGATCGCCAGCAGTGGCAGGGTTCGCATGGCCGCACCCAGGATGCGGCGAATCACCGTACCCCAACCGCCTCCGGTCAGATGGCGAATCATCAGAATGGCCATGGAGCCAAGAGCCACGCCCAGCCAGCACATGAAGCCCAGCAGGTAGCCGCGATAGAACTCATCCGGACGAGTAAAGGCCAGCGCAATCGCGCCGATGGCGAAGACGACCCCGATCATCAGCGAGCGCTGCGAGATTTTTCCTACTACCGGCGGCGCCGTTAAATCGAGATGTGGCTGGGTCGCGGCGCTCATTTCTGTTCCCCTGATCTTTGTTCCTCTGATCCAGAACTATTCGGCGCGATGACGGGAGGCGTCGCACCCGAGCCTGGCTCTCCCAGAAATTTTGGCGGCTCGGACGGAACGCCCTGCCCGGAGGGCACATCCGCCTTCGTGGCGTTTTGACTCAACTGCAGAGCCCGGATGTAAGCCACGATGTTCCAGCGGTCGCGTGGCGCAATCTGCGAAGAATAGTCAGACATGATCCCGAAGCCGCTGCTAATAACGTCATAAAAATGACCCAACGGCGCTTTCTGCAGGCGCTCGGTGTGGTAAGACGGCGGCTTGATCGAGAACCCGCGCGAGGGGATGAAGCCATTGCCGTCGCCGAGAGGCGAATGACAAGGAGCACAGTAAATATCGTAGCGCTCGCGGCCGCGCTCCAAAACGTCTTTCGTGACTGGAAACGGCATGTAGTCGCCGGGAGTGCTGCCAATCTTGCCGCTATAGAAATAAGTGTCAGCCCGCAAGTCGCCACGCGCCACAGTGCCTTCCACCAGCGGACGCGCGCCGCGCTGGTCGGGGAAAAAATCGCTCCGGGCCAGCGGGTTCACACGCGGTTGCACATGCATGTCCAGGCGGCAACCGGAAAGCAGGCCAATGGTTCCGAGCAGAGCGACAACGAAAACTGGGTGGAGGCGCAGCATTCTAGCTAGGCACCTCCGAGATCGAGCGTGGAGCTAACCCTTCCAGAAAACTCCGCGTACCGGCCGGATTGTACTTAGGATCGGAAGAGAACACGATCAGGAAGAACCGGTCCTTCGACGCCATGGCAAAGCGCGGCACGTTGAACACGGGATGATACGGCATGGGCAACCCGTTCAGCGCCAACATGCCGAACACCGCCGAGAGCACAGAGAAAAGGATCGTCATTTCGAACGTGATCACAATGAACGCCGGCCAGGAATGCAGTGGCTTGCCACCGACATTAATCGGATAGTCAACGGCAGCCATCCAGTACTGCATCAGGTAGCCCGTGAGGCCGCCAATGATGCCGCCAATCAGCACCACCAGAGGAACGCGGTTATGGTGAAAGCCGATTTCCTCGGCAAGGCCTTCAATTGGAAATGGACTGTAAGCATCGATCTTCTGATAGCCAGCCTGATGCGTGCTCCGCGCCGCGTCCAGCAGCGCCTGCGCCGAGTCGAACTCCGCCATCATGCCGTAGATGGGATCGCGCTTCATTCTCCGGACCTCGCCATCACTCTTTGACCTCCGCTTCCGGCAGGAGGGTGCGCATCTCAAAAATCGAGATCGACGGCAGAAGCCGTAAGAACAGGAACATCAGGGCCAGGAACATGCCGATGGTGCCGATGTAAGTCATCCAGTCCCAACGCGTGGGGTAATACATCCCCCAGGACGAGGTGAGGAAGTCGCGGCTGAGGCTTACCACGACAATGATGAACCGCTCCAGCCACATCCCGACCAAAACGACGAATGAAATGCAGAACAGCGCGACAGGACTGGTGCGCAATTTGCGAATCCACAGCACCTGCGGAACAAAGATGTTGCAGGCAAGGAGGCAATAGTAGGCAACAGCATAAGGCCCATGGAGGCGATTCCAGATGGTGAAAGCGTCGTAGCGGTCGCCGCTATACCAACCCATGAAGGCCTCAATGCCATAGCCATAAGCCACGATCAATCCCGTGGCCAGCATCACTTTGGCCGAGTTCTGCAGATGGCGTTCGGTGATGAAATCTTCGAGGCCGTAAATTTTGCGAATCGGAATCGCCAGCATGAGCACCATCGCGAATCCGGAATAGATCGCGCCGGCCACAAAGTAAGGCGGGAAGATTGTCGTGTGCCAGCCGGGGACGATGCCTATAGCGAAATCGAAACTGACGACGGTATGGACCGAGAGCACCAAAGGCGTGGCCAATCCTGCCAGCAAGAGATAGGCAGTCTCATAACGCGCCCAGTGACGGGCCGATCCGCGCCAGCCCATGGCCAGAGCGCCATAAATCAGCCGGGCGGCAGGTTGGGTCGCGCGGTCGCGCAGCGTACCCAAGTCAGGAATCAGGCCGATGAACCAGAACAGCGCCGACGTGGTGGCGTAAGTGGAAACGGCGAAAACATCCCACATGAGCGGGCTGCGGAATTGCGGCCACACGCGCATGGTGTTGGGGTAAGGAAAAAGCCAGTAAGCCAGCCACGGACGGCCGACGTGGATGGCGGGATAAATGCCCGCGCAGGCCACGGCAAACAATGTCATGGCTTCGGCGAAGCGATTAATGGAGTTGCGCCATGACTGGCGCAGCAGCAGAAGAATCGCAGAGATCAGCGTGCCGGCGTGGCCGATTCCGATCCACCACACGAAATTAACAATGGCAAAGCCCCAGCCGATGGGAATGGTCGATCCCCAAATCCCGATGCCTTTCAGAAAAAGGTATCCGATGGCGTAGAGCATCATCATCGTCAGCAGGAACGCGATGCCGAATCCAGCGAACCAACCGTTCGACGCGGGACGGGTCAGCACAATCGCGCTGATTTTTTCCGTGACCGTGCCGAAAGTGTGACCCGGCTCGATTACGGGAGCTCGTTCTTCGATCGTCGATTTGTATTGTTCGTTCATGCGCTGGTTGTGTTTCTACGGTTTCCGCTGTCCGGCTTCCGGGAGCCGGATTGCTGAAAGCGGGAAGCCGCCTTTCACGATTTCAGCTCCGGGTTGGGGTTACCGACTTCCGCCAGATAAGTTGTTCGCGGACGAGTATTGAGTTCGCCCAGAAGACTGTAGTTCCGCGACTGCGCCTTTAATTTTGAAACCCGGCTGTTCGGATCATTAATGTTTCCGAAGATGATCGCGCCCGCGGGACAAGACTGCTGGCACGCGGTCTGCAGTTCGCCGTCTTTGATTTTGATTTCCTTGCCTTCGCGCACCGAAGCGGTCTCGGCGTCAATTTTGTGTTCATTGATGCGCTGCACGCAGTAGGTGCACTTTTCCATCACGCCGCGGCTGCGCACGCTGACGTCGGGATTGCGCATCAGCTTGTATTGCGGCGTCTCCCAATCCTGGAAGAGGAAGAAATTAAATCGCCGCACTTTATATGGACAGTTGTTCGAGCAATAGCGCGTCCCTACGCAGCGGTTGTAGACCATGTCGTTCAAACCTTCGCTCGAGTGGTTGGTCGCTCCCACCGGACAAACCACTTCGCACGGCGCATTCTCACACTGCTGGCAAGGCACAGGCTGGAAAAATGCTTTCGGATTATCGCGATCGCGGGCTTCCTGATCCGGATATTGATAATAAGTATCAATGCGGATCCAGTGCATGTGTCGGCCGATCGTGCACTGTTCCTTGCCGACCACCGCAATATTGTTTTCCGCCTGGCAGGCGATCATGCAGTTGTTGCAACCCACGCACGAGTTCAGATCAATGGCCATGCCCCAGGCGTAGGCTTCTTCGTTATAAGGATAGGGCTTGTAAAGCGTGAGGCCGGGCGCTGGATGCT
The DNA here is from genome assembly GCA_963750245.1 of uncultured Acidobacteriaceae bacterium. Classification (GTDB taxonomy): domain Bacteria; phylum Acidobacteriota; class Terriglobia; order Terriglobales; family Acidobacteriaceae; genus Sulfotelmatobacter. The sequence continues at coordinate 694,605 of CAVVQB010000007.1, read as the reverse complement.
CGTCTTCTTCCTGGGCAAAGTTGGGATCTTTGCGGTATTCCTCGAGCGCACCTTCGCGAACCAGCGGACGATGATCGCCATTGGGCGTGTCCATCCACTGATATCCCTGCGTCGAGGCGAGCTTGTAAGTCTCGCCGGTCTTTCGAATCTGCAAACCGCTCGCAAACCAAGGCGCGGCAGACGTGCGCAGAGGATAAGCATCGAAACCCATCGCCGTTCCGACGCGGCCAGCGCGCTTGCGGCCGTAGCCCAGGAACACCGTGACCGAGTTGTCCGGATGCCCGACCTGAACCCAAACCGGGCCAGTAACTTTCTTTCCATTCAGCTCAAGCTCGACGAGATCGAGGGTCTTGACCTGCAACCGCTCCGCCATCTTCGGCCCCATCAGGATGGCGTTGTCCCAGGTGAGCTTGGTCATCGGCTTAGGCAGTTCCTGCAGCCAGCCGTTGTTGGCGAATTGCCCGTCGTAGATGCTGGGGTCGCGCCGGATGTTGAGCTCGATGGCGTCAGCGCCGCTGCTAGTGGGAGTGGCCGCCGGGAAATTTGCCGCCTTCACAGCGAACGACTTCGGCTCGTAAGTCGTTCCTGCAATCCAGCCATCGTGCAGCGACTTCCGCCAGAACGCCTCGAAATCCGCGCCGGCGTGCTGCTTCTGCCAGTAGGCGCGGACGAGATCATAGCCGGTGGCATCGCCTTGACCGGAAAGGAGAGCTACAAGTTCAACAGCACTCTTACCGCCATAGAGCGGAGCGATCAGCGGCTGAATAATGCTAGCCGTTCCGTCGTAGGCGCGAGCATCGCCCCAGGACTTCAAGCTCGTGCGCCTGATTGATGTGCCACTGACACAGTTCGGCCGTTTCATCTTGGTAAAGGCCGAGGTGCACGCGCAGCGGGGCTTTGTTCCTTCTTGAGGACATTCGCGAAATCGAGGTCAGCGGGCGCATCGTAGGCTGGGTTGCCTCCGAGAATTATCAGCAAATCGACTTTGCCTGCATTTATGTCGGCGACGAGATCCTTGATCGATTCCGCTCTGGTTGACCGGATTTCCGTCGACAGGATCGGTGTAGAAAACGGTCTTGCCGACATTACCAAGGTTTTGGTTGATCGCGTGAACGAGGGCGTGAACGGCAGGGGGCTGATGATCGCCGGCAATGACGATGCTCGCACCCTGGTGACTCCTTAGGTCGTTCGACAGGGGAGTCAGGACAATTCTGGATATGCGCGAACCCGCTCCCGAGAGTCTCAGGCCTTCCAGGGTCAGCCAGGTCCCCTGCGCAACCGGCCGATCGTCATTCGCCCGTACTGGCAACCGCCGATGATCCGCCTTTGCCCCCGTCGTGGTCGGCGTGCTCTCGATCACGTACAGCCGGTTCATCTTGCCGTCGGGATTGCGGCGCTTGGCGAAGTCGCGGATGTAGCGGACATTACCCGGAAAACCCGCATACAGAAAATCGGCGTCGAGCGAAACGATTACGTCGGCCTTCTCGAAATCGTAGCGCGTCTCGACCGGCTGGCCGAAGGCCATCTTTGCGCCTTCGAGCACGTTGTCGCGATTGACCGGCTCATACACATGCCACTTCGCCTGCGGATAAACCTTCAGGAAATTGCGCAGCTGATCGGCCAGCGTGGGCGAAGAGATTGTCGGCGTGAGAATGCGGATGCCCGCACCCTGCAGCGCCTTCTGCGCGCTCAAGGGCCCACGAATCGCGTCCACGACTGCCTGCCACGACCGCTGATCGCCCATTGAAACCACGCTCTGCGAGCGGTCGGGATCGTACATGCCAAGGATCGACGCCTGGGCAAAAATATCAGTGCCACCTAACGACGCAGGATGCTGCTCGTTGCCTTCAATTTTGGTTGGGCGGCCAAGATGGCTCTCGACCAGCAGTGGGCTGGCGTATCCGCCGAGCGTCATCGCCGTGGCGTAAAACATGGGACGGCCGGGAACGACTTCTTCCGGCTGGCGGACGTAGGGCACGATTGGCTCGAGCGGAAGCTTGACGCATCCGGTCATGCCCGCCAAAGCCATCGACGCGCCCATCACCTTCATGAAGCCGCGGCGAGAGACGGAATCGACCCACTCGGATGCGCCCTTGGGAAATTCGCGGTGCAGCGCTTCCTGGAAATCGGCGCTGCCGGCAAGCTCTTCCAGGCTGCGCCAGTATTCCGGGCCGGTCTTCTGATCCGCAACAGCTTCGATCTGCGCGCGGACGGAATCGAGATCCAGCTTGCCTTTCTTGCTGGGACAAACCTCTTCGCGCCTGGCGCGGTCGTCTTGTTCCTCCATCTTCATTGGTTCCAAACCACATCTCTAAAAGACTGTCATCCTGAGCGTAGCGAGAGTTCGCGCAGCGAAGTCTCGCGCAGTCGAAGGATCCCTATACCCTCTACCGAACCCGTTCTGCTCGACGCGTTCTCTCCGCTGCAGCGAAGTCATCTTGTGAACGCCTTTCATTCGCGCCGTCGTGGACACCCATAGGGATCCTTCGACTCCGAATTTGCTTCGCTTCGCGAAGCAAATTCTCCGCTCAGGATGACAAGGTCTCATAGTCAAATGTCTTTTCATCGATGGCACGTGTTGCAACTGGTGATGTCGGCCACGCTGCGAACGTTGTATTTTTTTACCAGCGCTGTACCCAGATCGACTTGATCCGTATAACTCTGTCCATCCACCACCACCGGATGGGCGCTGGTAGGCTGCTGGTAACGCATATTGAAAACCTGATCGCGCGGGCGAAGATTGTTCTCCGGGGCGCGATGGCAGCCCAGGCACCACTCCATCTGCAACGACTCCTGCTGATACATCAGCGGCATCTGGTCGACCGGCCCGTGGCAGGTGTTGCATCCCACCCCTTTATTCACATGAATGCTGTGATTGAAGAAGACGAAATCGGGGAGCTGGTTTACCCGCGTCCATTGCAGCGACTGGCCCGAGCGATAGCTAGCGCGAACCGGCTCCAGCAGCTCCGCATTGGTCCAGATCTGCGAATGGCAGTTCATGCAGGTTTTGGTGGGAGGAATTCCAGCGAAGCTGGAGGTTTCTACCGAAGTGTGGCAATAACGGCAGTCAATGCCGAGGCCAGCAACGTGGTGCTGGTGACTGAAAGGCACGGGCTGCGGCTTGCGCACACCAGCATAAGTGACGTAAGGCGAGCCCTGAACCTCATACGCCACCCAGCCGAGCGCGGCAATTACGAAGACCGCGCCAAAAATCGTGGCCCGGGACAGTGTGTTCGCACTGCGATGAAAAATCTGCGACATGCTTACGTACGAATTCCAAAAATACGAACGAGACCCAGCAGACTTCGATGATGGAAGCTTATTGGTTACGACGCGAATGAAAATACCCACATATTTTTTCGCGTCAGCTAGAAGAACTGTGAATTATAAATATTTCACGCGAACTTGTCGCGTCTTTCGCCAAAGAATTCGCGGAACACGTCTCAAATTGAACCCGACAACAAAAATGTTGTGTTCCTAAACATTGGCGGAGTCGTTCAATTCCTAACGCAAATTCATCACTAATAACTTGGGCTCGGTCATTTCCTCGATCGCGTAACGCAGTCCCTCGCGACCCAGGCCGGAATCTTTGATGCCGCCATAAGGCATCTGGTCGATGCGGAATGAAGGAATATCGCCCGCGATCAGAGCGCCAACTTCGAGTTCGTCGTAGGCCTGGAAAAGCAACTTCACATCGCGAGTGAACAAGCCCGCCTGCAGGCCGTAGTTGGAGTTGTTGATTCGCCGCAACGCTTCATCAAAAGTTTGATACGGCTCCACAGTAACAACCGGACCGAAAATCTCCTGGCAGTTCACTTTCATCTCGGGCCTGGTGCTGGTCAACACCGCCGGACTGACGACTGATCCCTTGCGGTCGCCACCGCACAACAGGCGCGCGCCGGCGTGGACGGCCTCCTCGATCCAGTTGGTGACGCGGACCGCGTCGCTTTCGCGAATCAGCGGACCGACATCGGTCGACTCTTCCATGGGGTCGCCGGTCTTCAACTTCTTCGTGCCTTCGACCAGCAGATCGGTGAACTTGCCATAGACCGACTGTTCCACCAGAATTCGCTGCACCGAAATGCAAGTCTGCCCGGCATAACCGAAGCCTCCGGTGACGCATCGTTCCGCAGCGTAGGCAACGTCGGCGTCGCTGTGCACAATGGCTCCGGCGTTGCCGCCGAGCTCGAGTGCAACCTTCTTCTTGCCCGCGCGGCGCTTGATGTCCCACCCGACAGGCACGCTGCCGGTGAAACTGATGAGCTTGATGCGCTCGTCGGTGACCAGCAAGCTCGCGTCTTCATTGGAAAGCGGCAGAACGTTGAGACCACCGTCGGGCCAACCCGCCTGCTGAATGCACTCCGCCAGCAAGAGCGAGCACAGCGGAGTTTGCGGCGCAGGCTTCAACACCATCGAACATCCGGCGGCAATCGCAGGCGCGACCTTGTGCGCGACCAGATGCAACGGAAAATTGAATGGCGTGATGCCCGCTACCGGACCGATCGGATAACGCTTTACGATGCCCCAACGCCCGGCAGTGTATTCCTGCCAGTCGAGGGGAAGATATTCGCCGTAGATGCGCGTGGCCTCTTCGGCGGCAACGTTGAAGATGAATACCGCACGATCCACTTCGATGCGCGCCAGTTTGATGGGCTTGCCGGCTTCCTGCACGATGGTGCGGGAGAATTCTTCGCGGCGCTCGGCGATGGATCCCGCGACGCGGCGCAACACGCGCTGGCGCTCGAAAGCAGGCAAACGACGCGTCGTTCCGAATGCTTTGACTGACGCCGCAATCGCGGCTTCAGCGTGTTCGCGCCGCGCCTGAGTGACGCGCCCAACTACGCTGCCATCGAATGGAGAGCGGACGTCGACCACATCGCCGTCTTCGATCCACCGACCGTCGACAAAGAAACCGTGGGTCGCGACTGGCGCGATCGTCATCTCTGCCATTGGTTAGCCTCCGGATTTGGACGAACGATTTTTGATTATAGGCCATGGTTGGGGGTTGCCTCTGAAAGTGGTTTGGGAAAATGGGCCGAGGTTGGTAAGACGCGTCCAATACAATAAAGCTCGCCGCGACTATGCCCGTCCTGGAAACCATTGTTGAGATTGCCCCGCGTCTGCGGCGAAGAGAAGTTTCGCCGGTGGAGCTGACTCGCGCTTGCCTGGAGCGCATTGAGAAGCTGAATCCAACGCTGAATGCATTTATCACGGTGACCGCGGAATCGGCGCTGGCAGAGGCTCACGCGGCGGAAACGGAAATCGCCCGTGGCGAATGGCGCGGACCGCTTCATGGGATTCCGGTTGCGCTGAAGGATCTGATCGACACTGCGGGCACGCGCACGACGGCCGCCAGCGCGCTCTACCAGAATCGCGTTCCAACCGAAGATGCGGAAGTTGTGCGGCGGTTGCGGCGGGCGGGCGCGGTGCTTCTGGGCAAGAACAATCTCCACGAGTTTGCTTATGGAGGAAGCTCGCTGGTGAGCCTCTTTGGTGAGATTCGCAATCCGCGAAACGTGGCGCACATTGCTGGCGGGTCGTCCGGCGGATCGGCGGCAGCAGTTGCTGCGGGGCTTTGCTATGCGGCGATTGGGACCGATACTGCTGGATCCGTTCGCGAGCCGGCTGCGCTGTGCGGATGCGTTGGCATCAAGCCGACTTATGGACGTGTATCTTGTCGTGGAGTGATTCCGCTTGCGTGGTCTTTGGATCATGTTGGTCCGCTGGCGGCGACGGTTGGCGATGCCGCGGCCGTTCTGCAAGCGATTGCGGGATACGATGCGCTCGATGTAAACAGCGTCGACGTTCCTGTGGCTGATTATGTTTCGAGTTCTTCTTCTGCGCAGGGCGAAGGGACGAAGACGCTTCGCGTTGGAATTTCGTGGGATTATTTTTATAACGATCTTGATGATGAAGTTCGCGCGGCGGTCGACGAGGCTCTTGCTGTGATCAAGACGCTCGTCGCGGAATTTCGCGAAATAGAGATTGCGATTCCGACGGATCGCGTGGTGCAGAATGCGGAGTCGTATGCAGTGCATGCTGACCACGTCGAGCGCACGCCCGAGCTTTATCAGCCGGAGACTCTGCGCCGCATTCGGTTTGGCGAGAATATCTCGGCAGCCGAATACATTCGGTCGCGGCGCGAGTTGGATATCGAGCGGCGACGCGCTCACGATTTGTTCGCGGAAGTCGATTTGCTGGTCACGCCTACAACGCCGATTCCGGCTCCTGCCATTGCCGAGCTGAAGAAAAATTCCGAGGCGCTGCGTCCGGCGGAACTTGTTTTGCTGCGCAACACGCGGCCGTTTAATGTGTGGGGACTGCCGGCGATCTCCGTGCCATGCGGGTTTACCAAGAGTGGGCTGCCGATCGGGTTGCAGATCGCGGGGCCGCGGTGGCGGGAGGATCTGGTGCTGCGGCTGGCTCAGGCTTACGAAGCGGCAACGGAATGGCATGCGCGGCGGGCGTTGGCAGTCATTTAGATCGCTGTGGAAATCTGTCCAGAAAATATTGGCTCAGGCCAGCTTTGGCGGTGCCTGGGAGCGCCGACTTCTTGCGTTCGCGAGTCGGTTTGCGTGGTACCCCCCTCCCCCCTCATTTCGCTGAAATCCAATGAACATGCGGGTGGGAGCGGCTGCGAAGTGCGCCGTCACCAAGTTTGATCTTTGTTTCAAAGAGCTTGCGGGCAAAATATAGACAGCAAAGCACTTAATTTTGCCGCAGCGGAAATCGAATTTATTGCCTCCGCCTTGACTATGGTCTGCTGATTTTGGTTTGGGTGCAAGGTTGGATGTCACAGTGGGAGGCTGTGGGTTTGGGTTGCATCGCGACTTGTTCCATCCTTGGGATTTCTGCACGGCACTCCCGTGCCGGGCTATTATCGGTCGCCCCTCCGGGGCCGGAGTCTGGAATATGGTTTCCAGATTTCCACGCGCAGGGGTACACTTCCGGCCATGAATCGGGTTGGCGTGCTCCTCACATCGCTATTGGTCGCCAGTTGCGTGGCTGCACAGACAGCAAGCATCGGCGACTTTAAGCTTGCATTGCCTGATCATCGAGGTCAGCTTCGGTGGTCCGCGGAGGGATTCAAGGTGGTTCAGTCGTCCGCCAAACCAAACGGGCTCGAGATTGGAATTCGAGGGAGGGAGGATTCCGGCAGGCTCACTTTCCTGGGCTTTTTGTTCGGCGTTCAAGAACCGGCACCGCTGACCAGTGCGAAATGCCGTGACAGCGCCCTTGAGGCGGAGAAGAAAGGCAATCCTGCGCTCAAGATTGTAGGAACTACCGATACCGCCCGGTCAGGGAGTTTCCCTGTTTCCGTGGTGACCTACACAGCACGAGGTGACAACGGAAAGACAATCTACGTGGTACGCGGGTTCGTGGCGAAGGATGATATCTGCGGCGATCTGGAGGTTTACAGCAACGCGCCGGTGAGTGCCGAGGATGAGAATCTAAAGAAAATTTTCGCCAGCTATCGACTCGACGAAAACTACATCCCGAAATTCACTGATGTTTTACTTTATGCGCAGATTCTCTACGACGGGCGCATGTATAAAGCAGCGGCTCCGATGTTTGAAATGGCGCTGGCAAAAGTAGACGAAAATCCTGGCGCCAGTGCGAAAACGATGAGGCGGGTGGTCACCGATCAGGCGGGGATGTCATATGGGATGTCGGGAGACATAGCGAAGGCCCGCGCCATCTTCGAGAAAGCGACGGTCGAAGATCCCGATTACCCAATGTATTACTACAACCTTGCGTGTTCCGATGCTGAGGAGAAAAATCTGGCTGGCGCGCAGAGCAATCTGCAGAAGGCGTTCGACCGAAGGGCCAATGTCATACAAGGCGAAAGTATGCCCGATCCAACGGCGGATGATTCGTTCACGCCTTATCGCAACAATAAAGAGTTCTGGGCTTTTCTGGAGAGTCTGCGGGACAAGCAGTAAGGATCAGAAGGAACTCGGTTTCGATGGGAGGGAGCCACGCTTCTGCTCCGCGATGCCGTGCCTCCGGGACTTATTCCATCCTTTGCATTCTTAACCCGGCACTTCCGTGCCGGGCTATCATCGGTCGCCCCTCCGGGGCTCGTTTGGCTTCGCCCGTACGTTCGTTCGTGATTATTGCAGGGTCCTTCCAGGGCCATGAGACGTCGACATAAACGCCTTGCGGGGCCAACAGGTACGCGCTCTGGTAGGGATCCTTCGACTGCGCATTTGCTTTCGCTTCGCGAAAGCAAATGCTCCGCTCAGGATGACAAGCTCGAGGGGTCAGTCTACGGTTCTGACATCATCCGGTAGCAGGAGGACGAACATGCAGTTGCCGGTGGCGGTGGAGCAAGAAAGAATTCCGCGGCGCAGGACTTTTAGCGGGGTGTCGTCGGGGAAGGTTAGGCGGAATTCGGCGGTGCGGAGGGCTTCGGTGAAGATTTTCAATTTTTCGTCTCCGCTGACGAATTTTACGGCTTCGGCTTTCGCCGGAGTGCCGGCGGCGCCGTTGAGCAGGACAAAGAAGTCCGCGCTGCCGGTTTCTTTCGCTTTGCCCATGTTAATCGTGCGTAGGGACTGCAGGCTTTGTTTGTCTTTATTCTTCGGCTCGTTTTTCTCGACTTCATTTAGTTTGGGGTCGGCTCTGAGAAGTGCGTCAATTCTGTCGTGGGTTTCCAAGGTGGGGCGCAATCCGGTTACCGCTAGTTCATAGGTTTGCAGGGCGCGATCTTTCTTCCCTTCCTTCTCGTAGATTTGACCGAGATGGTCGCCGACTTCTCCGTGCTGGCCTAATCCCCAGGCGGCGGAAACGTATTTCTCGGCTTTGTCCAGATTGCCTTGCGCGAAGTAGACCCAGCCCAGCGTGTCCCAGTAGGCGATGAGCGAGGGCACCAGAGGCAACTCCTGGGGCGTGAGGCGATCGAGCGAGAGGTTGCGCAACGCGGCGGTGGTGGCCGAGACGGCGGACTCGGCGTATTGCTGGGCACGGTCGAGATGCGCTTTTTTCAGCGACAGCTGGTAGGCGATATTGTTCCAGACCAGCGGCGTGGCGGAAAGTTCGACGGCGTGGTCGAAGGTGGCGAGGGCTTTGTCGTCCTGGCCGAGGTTGAGATAGGCGTCGCCGAGACTCACTTGCAGCTCTGGATTATCGGGAGTGAGAGAGGTGGCTTTCTCCAGCTCGGCGGCGGCCAGGTCGTACTTATGCCATTCGGAATACATGGAGCCGAGGCCAGCGTGGGCGAATTTGTCGAGCGGGTTGATTTCGATCTGCTTGTTGAAGGCGGTGACGGCTTCTTCGTATTTGCGCTCCTGCCAGTAGGCGCGGCCGAGGGCGTTGTAGGCGTATTCGTCGTAGGGATTGATCTCAATCTGTTTGTTGAGCGCGGCAATGGCCTCGTCGTTCTGGCGCATGCCCATGTAGGCGGCGGCGAGCATATTCCAGGCGTATTTGTTTTTGGGATCAACATCGGTGGCACGCTTGAGAAGTTGGATTGCCAGAGGCAGATTGTTGCTGGCGATGGCAGCGCGGCCGCTTTCTACCAGATCGTCGGCCTTCATGTCGGCGGGCGCGGCAGGGGTTCCGGCCACCGTGTTTTCGACGGAAACGAACTGACCCAGATCCGAGGTGACGGCACGGCGAAAGGCCTGGTAGTCGGTGACGCGCGGAACGGGAATCTCGTCTTGACGAAGGGTTAACGTTCTTGCGGCGGTGAGGGTGGTTCCGTCGAGCTTGTAGGTCGCTTGATATTCGGCGTAATCACGTTTCACGGAAAAAGGCAGAGGCGCGCGAGCCGTGTATTTGACGGGCAGTTCGAGCTTGATTTTGTAGACGTACTCGGCCTTGGGGCCAAGCTTGAGAGGATCCGCATTGGCGTCGCCATCGTCGTCGCCGAGATCGGGGAGGTTGAACTGGCAAAGAGGCAAGGTGAGGTCGGATTTTTTCTTCGACCAGTCGAGGAAGTTGGGCCGGGCGACGTCGTAGGACATGGTGAAAGGTTCGCGAGTCGCGGCGGGATCGCTGATCTTCAAATTCGTGACATCACCGCCCATGGAGGCATTGACGTTTTCGACCACGCGCTGCCATTGGGCTTCGGGCAGGCGGCGGAAGATGGAACGCAGGAGAAGTTCCTCGTCGCCCCGAAAGGTGTAATGGACGTGGGCTTCCAACTTGCCGATCTCATTAATTTTCGCATCGACGTCGGCGATTTCGCTGTCGGGCATGGGAGTGTCCGCGGGAGTTTGCTCGAGATGCGGCGTGCCGGAGGCGGGAATCACTAGCGCCTGCTTTTTGCGCAGGGTGTAGGCCAGCAAACGGAAGGGTGCGACCTCGCTTGTGGTGTCCATCCAGACTTCTTCGTTGCCCATGGGCAGCATGGTGATGACGTGATCAAACTGTGAGGGCGAAGGCACGTCGGGATCGAGCTTGCGGCTGGAGTTGATCAATACGGAAGAGGCGTGCATGCCCTCGGCTTCGAGCAGCGAGGCGAGCAGGGTGTGCTTGTCTTTACAGTCGCCGTATTGGTTGTGGAGGACGTCGCCAGCGGCGTGCGGCTGGTAGCGACCTACGCCCAGCGACAGGCTGACGTAGCGGAAATTCTTCGCGACGAAATCGTAGAGGGCTTCGACCTTGTCGAGGTCAGTGTTGAGTCCCTTGGTTAGTTCGTCGGCTTTGGCGCGTACTTCCGGGGAAGGGGCGCGACGGTCTTTTTCGAGGCTGCCGTACCAGCGGCCGATCTGCTCCCAGCTTACGAACGTGGTGAGCTGAATGTCAGGGCGCTCGTCCTCGGGATTTTTCTTTTTCTTTTTGTCTTTATCTTTCTGGTCGTCTTCGCGTACGAGATGAGAGTTGGTCCAGCGGTAGAGGCGGCGGCCGTGGTCTTCTGAGATTTTGGGATCCATGCCCGGCTTGTTTTTCAGCTTGAGGGGACGGTCGGCGGGAACATCGACGTCGACTTCTTCGTCGAGGTCGATGTTGGATTTGTCGAAGTCATAGTCGGCCCAGAACTCTCCTGGAGCGAGGGCCGTATGAACCACGGTGACCATGTGGTATTCGAGGACTTCGCCGGGGCGCAGGCCGGGGACGGTGATGTGCTTCTGACGATAGTCGGTGTAGACGGGAGCTTGCTGCTCGAGGGGAGCGCTTAGATCCTGGACGGCGTCGTCGCCTGCGGTTACTACGGTGCCGTCGGCTTTCACTACGCGGACGTAGGGGATTTCGACGCGCTCGTTAGCGGAGTTGTAGCCGACCTGAATCTGTCCCCATTGCTGGACTCCGGCCTCGCTTTGCACGCGGATGCGGGCGGTTGTCTCTCGGCGGCCGGTGCCGTCTTCTTCGAAACGGTAGAAGGAGTGGTATTGCTCGATGACAAAGGCTTCCTGGGAATAGTCGTGCTTCTGGGTCTCGGGCTTGGATGGGACGGCATCCTGAGACTTCGTTTTGGAGCCCTGGGACGCAGGAGATCTGCCTGATTGCGCTTGGGCGGCGAAAGACAAGAGGATGGCGGCAACAACCGGCAGGCAAAAGAAACGACGCATAGGGTAATAGTAAGGCAGGTTGAGGAGTTTGTATCGCAAGGCGCCAGTCAGGCGGAAAGGCCTGGCAGTTCAGTGAAGATAGACCTTCGGCGATCATGGTACCGGGGTGGGGTATCCTGGACAGGATGATTTCTCGGCCGCCAAGTCTTGTGATGACCATCACATTTATATGTTTATTGCTCACAGAACCGTAGTAAAATCCCGCCCTGATAGTCCTGTCCGGCCATGTTGCCAGACAGGCGTGACGCATAACGTAATTGCGCCACGATCCTTCCGTTCGGAGGTTTTGGCATGGAAGATCGGGCCCCTGACGTCTCTCCTTCGCTGCAGCAGTCTTCCCTGACATCAAGTTCTCAGGCCGTGAGCGGCAAGCATCATGAAGGCCGCGGCGCCTGGGTTCTTACGGCATACGGCATATCCGGATTGGCCCTTTTCGGGATTCTGGCCTACTTCTTTTCGGACTTCATCGCTCACTAGTGGAGTGTCCGGCAGTGACGAGCGGGCGTGTGCGTCCGCGGAATAGGGTGGTAGTGTACCTGGAGTTTTTTAAACGCTGGGCCCGGCGTGCTGCGCGCGGCGACCTCTTCGAACGTGTTACAATGAGCGGCCTTGGATGGCGACGCTTCCCAAGGAACCCGGCGTTTCCCCACAACTGAAACTACGAACGAAGAGACACCGCAGGAACTCGTGGCCAAAAGACCTACGTCCGCTGAAACGCCGATCACCTACGCCGACGCGGGCGTAAACATTGACCGCGCCAACCGCACAAAACAGCGCATTAAGTACTTAGCCCACAAGACCTTTACGCGCGGCGTGCTCAGCGAAATTGGCGGTTTCGGCGGCCTGTTCGCGGTGGACAAGACCAAATACGTAGATCCCGTGCTGGTCTCGAGCGTCGATGGCGTGGGGACCAAACTGAAGATTGCCTTCGAAATGGGGCTGCACTCGACAGTGGGCGCTGACCTGGTGAACCATTGTGTGAATGACATTGCCGTGCAGGGGGCTGCGCCGCTGTTTTTCATGGATTACCTGGCGACGGGAACTCTGGATCCTTCGGTCGCGGAGCAAGTAGTGGAAGGCATAGCTGACGCCTGCAAGCACAACGGGTGCGCTCTGATCGGTGGTGAGACGGCCGAAATGCCCGGGTTTTATCCGGATGGCGAGTATGACCTGGCGGGGTTCATTGTGGGTGTGGTGGAGCGCGAGCGGATTATTACCGGCAAGGACGTGCAGATCGGCGACGTGATTCTTGGCCTGGCTTCGAATGGCTTGCACACCAATGGGTATTCGCTGGCCCGCAAACTTCTGTTTGAAGTCGGGCGCTACGGCCCCGACGATTACGTCAACGAGATCAAGAATAAAGTTGGCAATGAATTGATGCGGACGCACAAGAGTTACTGGCCCGCGTTGAGAAAGCTGCTCGACGCGCAGTGCGTTTCCGCGCTGGCACATATTACCGGCGGCGGCATCACGGAGAATCTGCCACGGGTTCTGCCGCGTGGCACGGCGGCCTTGATTGAGATGGGTTCGTGGCCGGTGCTGCCTTTGTTTGAGCACTTGCAGCAGTTAGGCAATGTTCCGCAGGACGAGATGATGCGGACGTTCAACATGGGGTTGGGGATGTTGATGGTTATTCCGCTGGCGAAATTCAAGAAGGCTCAGAGCGTTCTGGAGCGCGTTGGGGAAAAGGCCTACACCGTTGGACGCGTCGTGAAGGGCGAGCGAAAGGTAATCTACAGCTAGAGATCAACTCACCACGGAGGCACAGAGACACAGAGAAAACCTCTTACCGCTTTGGCGTGCGTAGTGCCCCGTCAGGGTTGCGACTTCCGAGCATCTTGAACTTGCCGTTCTGGAACTCCTCCGTAGCTTCTGTGTCTCCGTGGTGAATTATCATTAAGCTTTGCTCAAACATCCATGAATTCTCTGGGTATTCTTCTCTCGGGACGCGGGTCGAATTTCGTTGCCATTGCTGACAGCATTGATGCAGGCCGAATTGCGGATGCGCGAATTGGGGTTGTGATATCGAATAAGGCGGACGCGCCGGGAATTGAGACGGCCCGGCAGCGAGGGTTGAACGCTCTCGTTATTCCTTCGAAGGGCAAGCGGCGCGAGGAGCATGATCAAGAGGTTGTCGCCGCGTTAAAGGAACACAAGGTAGATCTCGTCTGCCTGGCAGGGTACATGCGGCTGTTGTCGCCCTGGTTTGTGCAGCAGTTTCCGCGGCGGATTCTGAATATCCATCCGTCACTGCTACCGGCGTTTCCTGGATTGGAGGCACAGGAGCAGGCTTTTGCCTACGGCGTGAAAATATCTGGGTGTACCGTGCATCTTGTCGATGAAGAACTGGATCACGGCGCCATTATTGTGCAGAAGACTGTGCCCGTACTCGACACTGACGACGAACGCACACTGGCCGCGCGGATTTTGGAGCAGGAGCACATTGCGTATACGGAAGCGATCAATATTGTGCTGCGGGGAAAGTTCGAGATTGTTGGGAGAAGATTGAGAAATTCAAGTTAGAAGTAAGAAGGCAGAATGCCGAAGTAAGAAATCGAGAGTCACTGTGACATCTATCACAGACTGGGCTGCGTGAGAATAGAAAGATAGATTTCGTGGGGAACAGTGACGATCTGAGGGCACGAACCAGGCAATTTGCGCTTCGTATTTTGCGCTTATATCAGGCTCTCCCGGCTACAGAGGAAGCGAGAATTCTGGGAAAGCAAGTTCTCCGCTCGGGCACATCCGTTGGGGCAAACTACAGGGCTGCTTGTCGGGCGCGATCGAGAGCCGAATTCATCGCCAAACTCGGCATCGTTCTCGAAGAGGCAGATGAAACAGTTTTCTGGCTTGAGTTGCTGCTTGAGGGTGGGATCGTAAAGAGTGAGAAGTTGGATAACCTCCTAAAAGAAGCTCAGGAACTCTCGTCGATTTTCGTGACATCAATCTGCACTGCCAAAGGCATCGCGTCATAGGACGATCTTATGCAACGCCGGTTTTACTTCTGCACTCTGACTTCTGCCTTCTGACTTCTTACTTGAATTCTCTCGCCATCCTCACAATCGGCAGGGTTTGACCATTTCCCAGGCGGAACTTCCTGGTTCTCGACTGCGACGTATCCCTTTGCCTCGTAGAAGGCCACGCCGCTTAAGGTTGCTCCCATTTCGAGGCGCGTGAAGCCTGCTTCTCTGGCCGCGTTCTCGCAGGCTTCGAGGATCAGGCCGCCGATTCCGAGGCGCGCCCACTTCGGGTGGACGAAGAATGCTCGAATCTTTGCCGCATCGCGCGTGGGATCGAGCAGCGAATCTTCGCGTCCAGCATATTGATCACCGCCGTACAAAGTTTTGCGCTTGCTCCAGCCGCCACAGGCGACGATTTCTATGTTGCCTTGCGACTCCGAAGACTCTGCTACCAGATACGTTCCGTCCGCGATGAGCTGGCTGTCGACGCCGTAGACCGACTTCAGGGCGCCTTCAATTTGTCCGGGCGAATAGAAGTCTGCCTGCAAGCCTCGCACGGAGGCCTCAATGACTTCCTGCAGCCGGGGAACATCTGCCGGGGTTGCCTTGCGGATGTGAATGCTCATCGATTGCGTCTCGGGCGAATTCCCGACATTCTAAACGCTTGGATTCGGCCTTTGCCGCCGCGTTCCTTATAATGTCCTTTCCCATGTCAACCTTCGCACCTGTCGAGGAACAGCTCACGTATCTGAAGAAGGGCTCCGCGGAAATTATCCGCGAGGCCGACCTGCGCGCGAAGCTGGAGAAGTCGCGGGCCACGGGCAAACCGCTGCGCGTAAAGCTTGGCATGGACCCGACCGCTCCTGACTTGCATCTTGGCCACACGGTGGTGCTGCGCAAGCTCAAACACTTTCAGGATCTGGGGCACACTGCGATCTTCCTGATCGGCGATTTCACGGGGATGATTGGCGATCCGACGGGCCGGTCAGTTACGCGGCCACCGTTGACGCGGGAGCAGATTGAGCAGAATGCTGAGACTTACAAGGCGCAGGTGTTCAAGATTCTTGATCCGCAGAAAACCGTGGTCGACTTCAACCGGCGCTGGATGGGTGCGTTCACTGCCGATGATTTCGTACGGTTGATGGCGAAGTATACGGTTTCGCAGTTGCTGGAGCGCGAGGATTTTCATCAGCGATTTCAAGAATGAGAAACCGATTTCCGTGCATGAATTGCTTTACCCGCTGGTGCAGGGATATGACTCGGTGGCGCTTGAGGCGGATGTGGAGTTGGGCGGAACGGATCAGAAATTTAATTTGCTGGTGGGGCGCGAGTTGCAGCGGGCTTATGGGCAGGAATCGCAGGTGGTGCTGACGACGCCGATTCTCGAAGGGCTTGACGGCGTGCAGAAAATGTCGAAGTCGCTGGGGAATGCGATTGGGATACACGAGCCGCCGCTGGAGATGTACGGCAAGATCATGAGCATCTCCGACGAGATGATGTGGAGATATTACGAGCTGCTGACGGATGTGCAGGTGGCGGACATCGAGAAGATGAGGCGGGAAGTCGCATCCGATGCAGGCCAAGAAGGAGCTGGCGCGGAGGATTGTGGCGGATTTCCATTCGGCGGAAGCGGCGGCGAAGGCGGGGGAGGATTGGAGGAAGCAGTTTCAGAAGAACGAGACACCCCAGGAGTTGGAGAGCGTTGACGTTCCCCTGGCTGATGTAGTTCTCGAGGGTGAGGGCGGTGGCGCCGTTCGTGTGGTTGCGCGCGAAGCTTTGAATCCCGGCGACAGATATCTTGTTCGGCTCGACAAATTAATTCGTAGAGCTGGACTGGCGACTTCGAATACCGAAGCCGCGACTAAACTCAAGGGCGGTGCCGTCAGCGTGGACGGCGAGAGCATCGGTCCTGACGAATTTCTCATTTACATGGCTGCCAACCTCTACGCGGTTCTTCGGGTGGGGCGTCGCATAAAGAAGGTCCGCTTGATTGCTTCTCAATAGTCATCGTGAGCTGAAGTGTTCCGCGATCCAAATGCATAGGTCCTTCGTCGGGAGTTCCGCGCGCATGCGCGGAACTCCGCTTCCTCAGGATGACAATTGGAATTGAGCCGGATCGCCGTTGATCTTGTCATCCTGAGCGGAGCGAAGGATCCTTTTCACGCAGGCACAGTCCCCGCGCTGCGGGGCGTTCTCATCGCGGCTCGAGGCCTCTCACAAAACACAGCGCCCTAGAACTCCTGGCGGGTCCGGGTAATGCCTCGGCCTGAAAGGGATCCCCTTCGGCTTCGCTCAGGGCAGGCTTTCGACTACGGTTTCGCTTCGCGTTCGCGAAGCGAAATCCTCGCTCAGGATGACAGCTCTCTGAAGGTGCGCTATGGCAGCAGGCCGAAGACGGCTACGCCGTTGGGGGTGCCTACGAAGACTTTGCCGTTCACGATGGTTGGCACCATGTACTTGTTGCCGTTGCCGAATTGATCGCGGCTGCCGCTGGCCTGGTTGCTGTTGTAAATCTCGTTCAGGTTTGACGCGTTGAAAGCGTGCAAGACTGCCGGGCTCGAATTTTCGATGGCCCACACGATTCCATCGCTCGAGCCATTGGCCGTGATGCTGGGGGTCGCGCCGGGGTAGCCGAAGCTCGTTGCGGTTTGGGCGGTGGAGCTGGTCGACAGCTTCGCATTGGTGAAGGTGAAGGCCTGGATTGGGCTTCCCACCGATCCGTAGTAGAGGGTGTTGTTGAAATAGGCGGGCATCGCCCAGACGCCTCCCGGCAATGCACCCGGGAGTTCCTGATAGATGTTGGCGTTGTTGGAGCTGAACTTGCCCATGGAGTCGCGATTCACCAGGTACAGGTTCGAATCTTTTCCGGCGCCGACCGCGAGATGCATCGTCTGGGAGCCATTGGTTAGATCGGGCAGGACGATCATTCCGCCGGAGCCGAGATCGGTGTCGCTGCCGTTTTCCGAGGCTTCGTTATCCATTTCGAAGTAGTCGGCCACGGCGAGTTGGTTGCCGTTGGTCGAGAGCTTCATGAAGGCGTTGCCGTAATCACCGTCGCTGGGAAAGCCGTTGGCGTTCATGGTGGTGTCGAAGTCGCCGTTGGCGTCGAGGAAATAAATGTTGCCGGAATTGTCGGCGGCAAGACCGGCGCCGGCCATCCAGATGGCGCCTTCGTTGCCGTTGGGGGTGATGTTCAGCACGGTCGTCTGAGCCAGGGTGGATTCGTTGTAACCCATGATCCATCCGGTGTAGGGACGGATGTCGCAGTGCGAAGCCCAGCTGGTGTAGATGACGCCATTCAGCAGGAGCAATGCGGCGCGCTCTTTGTACTGCCCGGGTTCGAAGACCACATTTCCGTTGCTGCTACTGTCGCCGGTTCCGGGATAGGTTGCCTGAATGTCGACAGGACCGCCGAATAGTTCCGTGCCGAGAGCGAGATCGAGCGCGTGCAGGCGCTGGTGATAGTTGCTCGAGGAGTCTTTTGACATGGCAACGACGTAGACCGCGCCATTCGGACCGCTCGAGCGATCGATGACGGGCGTGGAGGTGACACCGATTTGGGGAGTCACTTGACTGCAACCTCGATTGTCCGACGGGGTTTCGCCGGACTTCAATACGGAGACGTGCCAGAGGGTCGTGCCGGAATCGGCGTCGAAGGCGTAGACCGAGTCGTTCTCCGTGGGAGCGATGAGCACATTGTGCGCACCGTTGCTGGGAATGGCGACGTTTGAGGCGTAGAGCGGTTGAGCGTCGACCAAGCCATCGACCGTATAGAAACCCAGCTTGCCAAATTTTGCGGAAGTCACGTTGCTGGTGGTCAGCGTGGTTTCGGTCAGATTCTGTCCAGTGCGCCCGATGTCATTGTGGTAGGTAAGCACATCGGTAGTTGCAGGGGCCGCAGCATTCACGGTTAGAGTGGCCGGGTTGCTGGTTGCATTCCCTACTGAATTGGTGACGACAACTTTGTATTGCGCGCCATTGTTCGCGGTGGTGGTGGCGGGCGTGCTGTAGCTGGCCGACGTGGCACCGGTGATGGTGGTCGTTCCCTGGAACCACTGATAGCTCAGAGGAGCCGTTCCGGTTGCGGTGACTGAGAAAGTTGCTGTCTGGCCTGCGGTGACGGTCACGTTCGCGGGTTGCCGCGTGATCGAGGGTGCTACCGCGGTTGCGGTCACCGTTAGAGTGGCTGCATTGCTAGTGATGCTTCCGGCTGCATTAGTTACCACTACGCTGAACTTTGAACCGCTGTCGGCTGTGGCGGTTGCGGGGATGGTATAGGTAGCCAAGGTTGCGCCGGTGATCGAGGCTGTCCCCTTCTGCCATTGATAGCTCAGCGGAGCGGTGCCCGCAGCCGTGACTGAAAAGGTGGCGGACTGGCCGGCGACGACGCTCTGGTTCGCGGGCTGGGCAGAAATCGTGGGAGCCGTGGGAGCCGTCGAACCCGCAGGGGTTGTCGACGTGCTTACGCCGCTGCAGCTCGCCAGAATAAGGCAAAGTGCAACAAGAGAGGATACTTTCGCCAGCCGTTGCGGTCCCATGGCCTGCCTTCCGGGGGAGGAAGTGACAGGCATCCATCATGGCAGCGGTTTTGCGTTTTGGGGAGGGGGTATGAAGTTACGATAGTCGGAAACTGGACGGCTTTGGGAAGCGTGAGCAATGGCCGCTTGGACGAGGCGAGGTTTAGCAGGCTTCGCGAATGCTGGCTGGCCCTCCGATTCTGTTACTCTCAACCGCGCACATGCGCGCCGCCGCCATCCTCGGGCTGGGATGTTCTCCGAAAAATCTGAAGCCCTTCCAAACCGATGGGGCGATCGAGTGGCGCATCGGTGTGCCTGCGCCGTCGGACGAAGTGGATATTATTTTGCTTTTCGGCGGCGACGGTACCATTCATCGGCACCTCAGCCAGTTGGTGCAGCTTGCGCTGCCGGTGCTGGTGGTACCGGCGGGCAGCGGGAATGACTTTGCCCGGGCGCTCGGGCTGCGGAGTGTGCGGGACTCGCTTGCGGCATGGCGAGCCTTTTGCGCCGCCGGCGATAATGTTCGGAAGATCGATCTCGGAATTATCACGCCGTTGGGGAGCGCGGGGGAAGCTCCTACGCAAGGGAGTTCGCCGTGCTACTTCTGCAGCGTAGCCGGGGTGGGGCTGGATAGCGAAGTGTCACGACGCGCGAATTCTCTGCCGCGGTGGCTGCGGGGACACGGCGGTTATGTGTTAGCCCTGGCTCCAACGATTTTTCGCTTTGCGCCTATCCGTATGAAAGTCAGCGCCCGGAGCGAAGGCGGCGACTGGATCACTCGCAGCGATCAGCCAACTATTCTCACTGCCTTCGCTAATACTGCAATCTACGGTGATGGGATGAGGATTGCGCCGCACGCACGGGCGGACGACGGCCTGCTCGATGTGTGCGTAATCGGCGGAATTAATCCCTTTAGACTCGTTTTTATGTTTCCCACGGTGTATTTCGGGCGGCACTTGAAGATCCGGGAGGTCCATTACTTTCAGAGTGAACGGCTGCGGGTGGAGACGGAAAAACCGCTGGAGATTTACGCTGATGGCGAATACGTGTGCCGTACACCAGCCGAGGTTAGTGTTCAGCCGGGAGCGCTGCGGATTGTTCATCCGTCACAGACAGGTTTCTAGTTTCCGGTGTCGGTCTCCAGTGTGAGCCATGAGGAAGTCAAAGGTCTTTACCTCGTGGGGCACAGAGGATCACAGGGAAAATCGGCTGCTCGTAAACGCTGTCGCCTTGGGCGCGAAGAAACTGGAAACCTGTTTTTTCCCTCGGTGCTAAACTTTCTCCATGGCTGAACAACGTTCCCGCACCCTGCTTTGGATTTTGATTGGTGGAGGAGCATTCTTCCTCTTTGTTTTGGCCGTTTTTTCGCTGGTCTATCTGACACTGCACGCGGGGAGCAGCGAGGCTTCGTTTAGCGGCTTTGGCGACCGCATCGGAGTGGTCGACCTCGATGGCGTGATTCTTTCGCCAGAGCCGGTGGTGGGGCAACTGAAGAAGTTCAATGACGACTCTTCCATCAAGGCCATTATCCTGCATATCAATTCGCCGGGCGGCGGTGTGGCTGCGTCGGAGGAGATTTACCGCGAGGTCAAACGCATCCACGATGAGAAGAAGAAGCGCATTGTGGCTTCGATCGAGACCGTGGGGGCGAGCGGAGCTTACTACGTTTCCTCGGCGTCGAACAAGATTTACGCGGACAACGGCAGCATTGTGGGATCGATCGGCGTGATCGCCGAATGGGTGAATTACGGCGACCTGCTGAAGTGGGCCAAGCTGAAGAGCGTCGTTTTTAAAACCGGCGAGTTTAAAGATACGGGTAATCCTACGCGCGACCTCACTCCGGCGGAGCAGGCCTACATGCAGTCGCTGATCGATAACATGTTTGGTCAGTTTGTGCAGGCCGTGGCCGATGGGCGCGGGATGAAGTTCAACGACGTGAAAGCCATCGCCAACGGGAAAGTGTGGACGGGGGAGCAGGCTTTGTCCATGAAGCTGATCGACAACGTCGGCGACTTCCAGGCTGTTGTGAAGGACACAGCGAAGTCGGTGGGAATTTCGGGCGAGCCCACGCTGGTGCATCCGGAGAAAGATCGCAAGACGCTGCTTGACCTGATGCTGGGCGATGTTTCGCAGTATCTGCCCGACACCGAAAAAATGCTGGAGCAACATGTGGGATTCTATTATTTGTGGAAGTAGGTTGGGCGGGTCTTAGGTCTTGGGTGATAGGTGTTAGGAATCGCTGCTTGGCCAGTATTTATCAGGATGGGATATTGCGTCGTGCCAGATGCGTTGCCTGAGACCCAAGACCTAAGAGCTGACACCTGCCCCAAGCCTGCGACTTGCATACAACCCCTGAAATTTGAGAAGGTTATGGAGGATAGCTGGCGCGGCTTTGAGGTCTTCGCCATAAAACGGCGGCGTGTCGCTAAGCCCGAGCGCAGGAGCGAACAATCATTATGACAAAAGCCGATCTGATCGACGAAGTCTCTCGTCTAGCGGAACTTACGCGCAAAGATAGCGAAGTGATCGTGGAAACCATCTTTGACAGCGTCGTACGATCCCTGCGCGCGGGCGACAAAATCGAGATACGCGGCTTTGGCAGCTTCCGCACCCGACAGCGCAAGCCGCGCATGGGACGCAATCCCAAGACCGGTGAAAAAGTTGAGGTGCCTGCCAAGAAAATCCCCTTCTTTAAGCCCAGCAAGGAATTGAAAGATCTGGTGAACGAAGGAGTTGCTGAGTCGAGCGGCGCGCCTCCGGCGACGCCCGTGGCTCCTCCGCCAACAGCCTAGAAATAGAGCAGAAGTTAGAGGTCAGAATGCAGAAGTAAGAATCGAGAGCATGGATTTTTCTTACTTCTGCATTCTAACTTCTCACTTTTACCCTCCGTTTTATTTTCGGATTCCCACCACGCCCATCATCCGCCCGGTCTTGCCTTTTTCGGCGCGATAAGAGAACAGCAGATCTGTCCGGCAGTTCGTGCAGTGCGGCGAGACTTCGATACTTTTCGCGGGAACCCCGACGGCCAACAATTGTTGACGGTTCGCTTCGACCAGGTCGAGATAGATTTTTTTTGGCAAAATGCTGTGGCCGGGGGCACGCGCCGTCAGGAACAGCATGGGATATTTTTCGCGGACGGGATCGGGCTCTTCGACCTCGCGAAACAACTTTGCCGCATGGGCGAACTGGGACTCGAACTGGTCGCGAACTTCGGGCCCTACTTCGTAACAACAACCGCGAATTCCAGGGCCGATCGCGGCTTTGAGATCGCGGGCACGAGTGCCGAAGCAGCGGAGCATCTCTCCGACTCCTTTCTCCACGATCCGCTTGAGCGTACCGCGCCAGCCGGCGTGAAACACGCCTACGGCCCGGCGCCTGGGATCGACAAGAATGATAGGCAGGCAGTCGGCGGTCTGAATGCCGAGCAACAGGTCCGGTGTGTTGGTGATCAGTCCATCGCCAACGAGGGATGATTCGGGGGCGGACTCAATAAGCCGGATGATGTCGGAATGAACTTGCCGGAGAGTAACCAGGGGCCAGAGGGTGGGTTGGCCTTTTTGCTTAGTCTTTGCGCCGAGTTCAGTGAGGAATGCGGTGCGGTTGCGCTCGACGGCGGCTTTGGAGTCATCTTTAGTGAATCCCAGGTTCAGCCCGGCTTTCCCGTATGGGCGTGAGAATCCCCCCAGGCGCGTGGAAAATCCATGAATGAGCCAGGGAACTTTGCTCAGCTGGGTAGCGCGAAGAATGTTGAGTTTAGATTGTTTGGGAGCGCGAGTCGGCACTCATTTATGGTAACCGATGTGCGCTTCGACCTTATTTGGCCTCAATGGCGGCTGGCCCAGCGCCGCCGCACTCCGGCCACAAATTTTTCCTTGTCCTCTCGCATGAGGCGGACGAGATCCTGGTTGCCAGTATCTTCATGGGCGGCTGCCCACAGGACCATCTCCGTTAGCACGGGAGCGAGATCGATTCCTTTCTTGGTTAGCAGATAGACTACTTTGCGTCCATCGGCTGGGTCCGGCTCCGTCTCGATGATTCCGTAAGCTACGAGCCTTTTCAGGCGGTCGGCCAGGATGTTGGTCGCGATGCCTTCATAGCACTCCATGAATTCCTTGTAGCTGCGAAAGCCGCGCAGCATCATATCGCGAATGATCAGCAGGGACCAGCGGTCGCCTAACATTTCCACCGAAGCGTTCAATGGACAACCCGATCGGCGCTTGGGAGATGTTATGTTTCGCGGCATCTTTGTCCATCATAAATTATTACTTGCATTTCGCAAGTTAAATATGCTTACATCGTACATTCGATTCTCACGCGTCTACGGCGTTAAATTTCCGGGAGGAAACATGTCGACGACCGTCGGAACCACCCATGTTTCAAAGAAGACGCTCTGGACCGGGCGCATCCTCAGCGCCTTACCGGTGTTGTTGTTTTTCTTTACCATGGCGTTCGCTCTCTTGAATCCTGCGGCCGCGTCGCAAGGATTTGCTCATTACGGATACCCGAGCGGCGCAATGTTGGGGATCACGATCGCAGAACTTGCTAGCGCGATCCTATACGCGATCCCGCGCACCGCTGTTCTCGGCGCGATTCTGATGACGGGCTACCTGGGCGGCGCGACGGCTACCCATGTGCGGGTGGGCGAACCGTTCTACCTGCCGATCATTGTTGGTATCGTGGTTTGGATAGGGCTGTATCTGCGCGATGAACGGCTGCGTGCGCTCATCCCAGTACGAAGTTGAGCACCAGGGGAAATTCTCAAACCTAGACCTCAGGAGCGATCAATGAACAGAAAAATGACGGCGACAATCTTGAGAGCAACATTCGGATTGATGATCGTGCTGGGCGCGGCGTGGCCAGCGGAAGCGCAGGAGCAAAAAAATCCCTATCCGAGCATGGCTCCAATTGGGCAATACACGATGGAACGTGAAGCTGAAATCGCGCTGGCGCGGAGTGCGGCTCCGGATTCCGTTTCACGCGATGCCGAGGTTTTGGTTATGGGACCCCGCGGTTACGAGACCGCGGCGAAAGGTACGAACGGTTTTGTATGCATGGTGCTGCGATCGTGGACCGCCGGAATCGACGATCCGGATTTTTGGAATCCGAAGCTTCGGGCCGGGATCTGCTTCAACCCGGCGGCCGCACGATCCTACCTCCCAATCGTTGTGAAGAAAACAGAGTTGATATTGGCTGGAAAGTCGAAGGCGCAGATGGCTGACAGTATCAACGCGGCTTTCGACAAGAAGGAATTGTCGATGCAGGAATCTGGCGCGATGTGCTACATGATGGCAAAACAATCCTACCTTGGCGATAGCGCCCAGCACTGGCATCCCCACTTGATGTTTTTCATCCCGCAGACGGACGCTTTAACCTGGGGAGCAGATCTGCCAGGCTCCCCGATTCTGGCGTCGGTTGACACGCTCGACCGGTTGACCATATTTCTGGTAACGGTCGGCAAGTGGTCGGACGGAACGACCGCACCCGCTTATGACCACTGACGTCAGAACCCCCAGGCTCACCGAGGGACGTAGAAGATCCAGGAAAGAAATCAATGCGGAAAGTGATTGTTTCAAATCTCGCATCGGTGGATGGATTCTTTGAAGGACCGAACAAAGAACTTGACTGGCATGTAGCCGATGACGAATTCTTCGCCTACGCCAGGGATATGCTGCAGAAGGCTGACGTCCTGCTCTTTGGCGCTGTCACTTACAAACTAATGGTGGCTTACTGGCCGACCGCACCGCCCGATGAAATCGCCGACAAGATGAACAATCTGCCCAAGATTGTTTTTTCCAAGACCTTGAAGAAAGTGGAATGGAAAAACTCGAGATTGGTCAGCGGAAGTATTCAAGAAGAAGTTTCGAAGTTGAAGCAGCAACCCGGCAAGGACATCGTGGTTCTAGGCAGCGCCAAGCTGGCATCGCCGCTATTACAAGCGGGACTGGTCGATGAATATCGCGTCATCGTCAACCCGGTTCTTCTTGGGACAGGCAATCCTTTATTCGCAGGCATAAGAGAAAGAATCCGGCTGAAACTTCTGGCTGCGAAGGTTCTAGGATCGGGAGTTGTGATATTGAGTTACCGGAGAGCATGAAGACACGGGAGCGCGGCTGGGCGAAGAGAAAATGAATTTCAGCCAAGAGGGGAAACGATGAGTAAGGTACGAGTTCTGGTGGGCACGCGCAAGGGGGCATTCATCCTGACGGCGGACGGTAAGCGCGAAAAATGGGACGTCAGCGGGCCGCACTTTGCGGGATGGGAGATGTATCACGTGAAGGGATCACCGGCCGACCCGAATCGGCTGTATGCGTCGCAGTCCAGCGGCTGGTTTGGGCAGCTGATTCAGCGCTCGGACGATGGCGGGAAGACGTGGCACCAGCCGGGAACGCCGCCTGGAGAAACAGTCGCGCCAGGTCCACCGAAGGGCATGAGCAACAAGTTCGTCTATGACGTGTCCGTCGAAACCGGCAAGCCGCTCACCACGCACCAGTTTTACGATGGGACCCAGCATCCGTGGGAGTTCAAGCGAGTTTGGCATCTTGAACCGTCGCTCACCGATCCGGACACTGTGTACGCGGGCGTGGAGGACGCAGCTCTTTTCCGTTCGACGGACGGAGGCGAGAACTGGAAGGAACTCTCCGGCCTGCGGGGACACGGCACCGGGCCTATGTGGCAGCCCGGTGCGGGCGGGATGTGCCTGCACACGATCATTCTTGATCCCAGCAACCCGGAGCGAATTTTCATCGCGATCTCGGCGGCGGGCGCATTCCGCACCGATGACGGAGGCAAGAGCTGGACGCCGATCAATCGCGGGCTCTATTCGAAATACATTCCCAATCCAACCGCCGAGGTTGGACACTGCGTTCATCACGTTGCCATGAACCCGTCGCGGCCCGGCGTTCTGTTTATGCAGAAGCATTGGGATGTGATGCGCAGCGACAACGCCGGCGATTCCTGGCAGAAGATCAGCGGGAATCTTCCGACTGATTTCGGATTCGTGATCGATGTACACGCGCACGAGCCGGAGACGATATACGTCGTTCCCATCAAGAGCGATGCCGAGCATTTTGTTCCGGACGGCAAGCTGCGGGTGTTCCGCAGCCGCACGGGGGGAAACGAATGGGAGCCATTGACCAAAGGGCTGCCGCAGAGTAATTGCTATGTCAACGTGTTGCGCGATGCCATGGCCGTGGATTCCCTCGATACATGCGGAATCTATTTCGGGACCAGCGGAGGGCAGGTTTACGCGTCGGCCGATGCGGGGGATAGCTGGAATCCGATTGTGCGGGATCTTCCGGCGGTGTTAAGTGTCGAGGTGCAGACCTTAACGTGATACGAGTCCTTTTGCCGCCGCACCTGCGAACTCTGGCGCACGCTGGCACCGAGGTGACGCTCGAGGTCGCAGCTCCGATCACGCTGCGTTCGGTGCTCAACGCGCTGGAGGAAAGATACCCGATGTTGCGCGGCACCATCCGCGATCATGTAACCCAGGAGCGGCGGCCGTTCTTGCGCTTCTTTGCTTGCGAGCAGGATTTGTCGCATGAGCCGCCGGATTCGCCGTTGCCCGAAGCAGTCGCCTCCGGGGCCGAGCCGCTCGTCGTTTTGGGAGCGATTGCTGGAGGGTGATTGGCGACTTTCGATAGACCATAAACCGTCGAGCTTCGCTCGACGGGACATGCCGAGGGCGGCTGTCCCTACATGAGCATTTCCACGGAAGTCTCATTTGCCCGGACCGCGTCCGGTCCGCTATAGTTTTTGTAGCCGTGTTTGGAGATTTCACAGCCATCGATCGGTGGACGAAGAAGCAGGTCCACTGTGTCTACCAGGCGCTGATCGTGGCCATCGCCACACGTCACGCCGATGCCGTCGACATAAAATTTTTGGTCGATGGGAAAACCGTTTGGGTCGCGCTGCCCCACCCCGCCTGGGTGGAGTACAAAAAGCGGACCGGCAAAGCCATTACAGATTCTCTGGCCGTGGAGATTGCGGGGCATTATTTGCAATCCGCGCTGCAGGCTGGCGAAGGGTTGGGCCGGGAGATGTACTCGCTGACCATCGAGGAAACGCTGGCCCATCTGGAAGCCGCGGTCTCGGCGATGCAGGAAGCGGTTACCGCCTAACAAGAGATAGCAGCATTACGCGGGTTTTATCCCTCAGCATAAATCGTCCTTTCCCTTTTGACCGGAACCGCATCTCTATGAAGATTCGGCGTTTCGAAGGCAAAAAAGGCCCAGATTGTGATCCTCGCACTTGGCAGACTTCGACCTTTGAGGCACAATACGGCGTTTGCGTTTTTTTGCATTTTTAGGAGATTTCATGGCTACCACAATGCACGTCAGCGATATTGCGGAGTTGCTTGGCGACGGCCGAACCCATTTCAATCTTTCGCCGGCCGACCTGGTCGAGCACTCGATCCGCCGCAACGAAGCGAAACTGGCCGCCAACGGATCGCTTGACGGATTTACCAACCGCACTGGCCGCTCACCCAAAGACAAGTTCGTTGTGAAGGATGCGGTCACCGCCGACAGCGTAGCCTGGGGCCCGGTCAATGCGCCCATGCAGCCGGAAACCTTCGACGCGCTCTACGAGCGCATTATGGAGCACCTGCGTGGCCAAGAGTTGTTCGTTCAGGATCTTTTCTGCGGAGCCGATCCGGAATATCGCCTGCCGGTGAGGATCGTCAACGAATATGCCTGGCACAACCTGTTCGTGCGTCAACTTTTCCTGCGGCCTTCGGCGGAAGAATTGAAGACGCATCATCCCGAATTCACGGTTATTTGTGCGCCCGAGTTCAAGTCCGATCCGCAGAGGGATGGCGTCAATTCTGAGGTTGTCGTCGCCATCAACTTCACTCGCCGAACCGTGCTGGTCGGGGGCTCATCCTACGCGGGAGAAATGAAGAAATCCATTTTCAGCGTGATGAACTTCCTGCTTCCGCCGCGCAATGTATTTCCCATGCACTGCTCGGCCAATGTGGGCCACAATGGAGTGAGCGCGCTTTTCTTCGGTCTTTCCGGAACCGGCAAGACTACGCTTTCGGCCGATCCCTCGCGGGGATTGATCGGCGACGATGAGCATGGCTGGAGCGCCAATGGAATTTTCAACTTCGAGGGCGGTTGCTACGCCAAGTGCATCAAACTCTCGCAGAAAAACGAGCCGCAGATCTGGAATGCATTACGCTTCGGATGCGTGCTGGAGAACGTCATACTCGATCCGCACACCCGCATTCCCGACTACAACGATGGCAGCAAAACGGAAAACACCCGCGCCGCGTATCCGGTGGATTTCATCGATAACGCCGTGATCCCTGGGTTGGCGGGACATCCCAGGAACGTGGTGTTCCTGACCGCGGATGCCTTTGGCGTGCTGCCGCCTATTTCGCGGCTGACCCCGCATCAGGCCATGTATCATTTTCTATCCGGTTACACCGCGAAGGTTGCTGGGACAGAAGCCGGATTGCTGGAGCCGCAGGCTACATTCTCAACCTGCTTTGGATCGCCCTTTCTGCCGCTGCCGCCAAAAACCTATGCGGAGATGCTAGGACGCCGGTTGCGCGAACACAACGCCCAGTGCTGGCTGGTCAACACTGGCTGGCAAGGCGGGCCTTACGGCGTAGGAAAGCGCATGGAGATTCCTTATACGCGCGCAATGGTAGATGCCGCCGTGGAAGGTCATCTGATTAAAGAGGCATTTGAGGTCGAGCCCACCTTCGGCTTCAGCATTCCCAAAACCTGTCCCGGAGTTCCGCCGCAGGTGCTCAATCCGCGCAATGCGTGGGCTGACAAAGCAGCCTACGACAAGGCCGCCGAAGACCTGCGCAACCGCTTCGCGAAGAACTTCGAGAATTTCGACGCTCCGCCGGAAGTGAAGGCAGCCGGCCCGCGAGCTCAGAAGTAGGCGGCCGCCCTTCATCTATCGGCGATTCGGCATCAATCCTTGGTGCGCCGCGACGTGCGCGGTGCATGTAATCGAGAGCGGTATCTTCTGACTGGTGGATCCGCTGCTGGCCGACACCGTGGCGGAATACGTACCCGCCTTTGCGCCGCTGGCCGCCGTGAGCTTAAGAATACTGGTGCCCGATCCTGGAGCAGCCAGAGCCGCGTGCGT
Organism: uncultured Acidobacteriaceae bacterium; assembly: GCA_963750245.1. Taxonomy (GTDB): domain Bacteria; phylum Acidobacteriota; class Terriglobia; order Terriglobales; family Acidobacteriaceae; genus Sulfotelmatobacter. The sequence continues at coordinate 665,505 of CAVVQB010000007.1, read as the reverse complement.
GAACGAACCGGAAATTGCGCTGGGCAATCCGGTGATGGAGAAAGCTACCGGCGCATTGAAACCTCCGCTTACTGTAACCGTCAAAGTGGTGCTGTTGTTCGAGCCAGCGGTGACCGTAAGAGTATTCGGGGATGCGGACGCATGAAATGCGGGAGTGGCCATCGCATCGCTCCAGTGGTTGACCAGAACAGAGGCATCGATGGAACCGAGGCCGGTGGCCTGGTCGTATCCCGGGGTCGCGGTAAAACCGGCCAGGCCGGGAACGCTGTTATTGCCGCTGATGATGTCGTGAAAGACGGATGCTCCGCCGGCCCGCTGTTTGTTGGCTAGCGAATAGAACGCGGTGTTGGCATTACCCTGGCGGGCTGCCGTATTCTGCACCACAAGCGCCATGACCCCGGCAAACGATGGAGAAGCCGCCGAGGTGCCGCCGACCACGTAGAGTGCGCCGTCCTGGTAGATGAGGTAGCCATCGTGCCCGGCGGCGCTGAGAGAAACGTCGGGGACGTCGCGTTTACCGTCGGCCGGAACGCCGGTTCCGGTTTGCCACGAAGGCTTCGCGTAGATTGCGCTTGCACCGCCTCCGCTCGACCACAGGCCGCCCGCCGCGCTCTCGTTCCAAGCAACCTCCGGGATGTAGCTTAACGCTGACGATTGCGTGCCGGCGGCGTTCGAGGCGACCAGTAGAGGGAGGGATGGGAGGCATCGTTGAACTCCGTGCCGCCGACGCACACGCTGTAGGGCGAGGAGCAGAGACCGTTCACGCCGCGGGCGTGAGTAGCGCGGGAGGCCGATGCGGAATCGCATCCGGCAGCGCCGCTGTCTCCGGACGAAACGAAGACAGTAATGCCTTGGGCCGCGGCTTGTTGCCACAAGCTGTTGATGAAGCTGTTCCCTGAGGAACCGAGCGCGGCCTCGCAGATGCCAAAGCTCATGCTCATTACCGGAGCGAGATTGTGGCTCACGATGTACTGCGCGGAAAGATAAGACCCGTCGCTCGAGTTCGTGGACTTGGATACTACGAACTTGATGGCAGCATTGCGCGCCACCGCGCCGGACCACTCCACATCGAGATCGGCTTCGGTCTCTTCGCTTGAGCTTACAACGCCGGGATCGGTTCCGTTGACGATGATCTGCGGATCGTTGGCCGGCAGGCCAAAGAAGGATCGGAACTGGCGCACGTCGGAGATATGAAGGTTGGAGCGGGCAACGATGGCGACTGACTGTCCATTGCCGGTGATCGCCTTGCTGATAGAGCGGGGCGAGGTCGTAGATGGTGGCGAAATCCGCTGGGGCCAAGTAGTACGAACCGCCGCTGGTGAAGTCTGGCGTTGGGAGGCGGACTCCGGTGTTCATGGGTGCGCTGCGGAAGTCGTGCAGTGAAACTACACCTCCGACAACTTGGGCAAAAGCCAATGGAATCTCGGGGTCGCTGACATTGGCGTGGTGGACTTCGCTGCCAATTTTGAAGGAATGAATCTGAGTATGGAAGGCCGCCTGCACTTGCGCGGCGGTGCCGCTGAAAATGATCGAGCGGCATCCGGCGGTGACCTCTTCGACCTGCATGCCGTGCGATTGCAGCCACGCCGTGATTTGCGCTGCGTCTGATTCGGAGACGCCGAAGTGCTCGCCGTATTGTTCTGGTGTAAGCCACTGATGGTAATAAGGCGACTCGGGATTGTGCTGCGCGTCGAGCAATTGCGTGAGGGCATCTTGCTGCGCGGCGTCGGGAAGCAGAGTAAGGAGCATGCGATCCATGCGGAAATCAGGCGAGACAGCGCCGGTGTCGTATTGCGCGATGGCTAAGGGATGACGGTTGCCGGCGAGGGTTACGACGCTTCTCGTCGTCAACAAAGCTGGTGATACGGTCTTGCGGCAGAATAAATGACGGGTTCGGAGGGCCGGCGGGAGGTTGTGGGCTGGCGGGAATCTCCTGGGGAAGTAAGGTTAAGAAAGCGATTAAACCTAGAAGTGCAAATGCACGACGGCGTGTGAGCACTGCAGAAAGAAGGGACATTCGGCCTCCGAGGGATATTGCGGCTCAAACGTTCCATCGGAAGGAAAGGTGAACACTTGAGGGATCAGACCTACGTTCTTCGGTAACGGGAGTAATACGGGGATGGAACTAAAGTGAACAGAGGATATTTGTGAGGACCCAAGAGCTTTTTCATAACGAAACTCCTCAGGGGCTGAAGCCCACGCGTCTATTGGCCTAAGTGGCACGACTGAAGTCGTGCCCTTCCCAAAACCGTGCCCCTCCCAAAACCGAGTCGTTAAACAATTCGCGAGACAGTTTCTAGAAGGTCTTGTCGCCGAAGATTTCGGCGGTGAAGGCCTGGAGGATGGCACCTTTTTGCCAGGCATCCAGAGGCAAGCCGGCTTTGCGACAGGTTTGTTCGAGGAAGGTGACGCGATCCCAATGGTGCTCGATGGGGACTTGTGGCAAGAGCAGGCCGCGGCGGCCATGCTGGCTGATGAGGAGGCCATGGCGGCCGATTTCGACGGCTTCCGCGGTGATCGGCTGCGGAGGCGACAGAATGCTCAACTCGATTTCGAGATGCGGAGATTCGTCCTGAGTGACTGGCGGGAAGCGGTTGTCGTCAAAAGCGGCTGCACGGGCGGTTTCCGCCACGGCGCGGTAGACCGAAGTGGCGGCGGCTACATAGCCGACGCATCCGCGCAACTCGCCGCGCAGGTAGAGCGTGGTAAAGACTCCGCGAGGCTCGGAGAGGTGCGGAGTCGGAGGGTCGAAGGAAATTTCGCGCGGCTGCAGTGCGGAAGAAATGGAATCGTGTGCCAGGCGCAGGAGCAGGGTGCGCTCTTCCTGAGAGAACTCTTGGCTGGCGGGTTCCGAGGATGCAACGGCTGACGACGAATTATGTTGAAGGTGCGACATCGGCATCGGCCGCTCGCGGGCTTACTTTCGCCTTGCCGCGACGGCTCAGGATAAAGGCGCGGCGGCGGCGTTTGGAAACTTGCCGATCGATCTTCGACCAGAAGGCGGCAAAGTAATCGATGGCTGAAATCAACGAAACACAAACCACGAACCAGATGGCGGCGTAAGCGATCCAGTGCACCGGGAAAACAAAGTTCCCGTAGACCGGCCACTCTTTCCAGCGGTGATCGAGAATGACCGCGACGACGGAAACGATCTGGACGACCATTTTGAACTTACCCAGGTCACTGGCTTCGATGGTGAATCCGCCTGACGCGGCGATGGAGCGCAGGCCGCTCACCAGGAATTCGCGGCCGATGATGATTACTGCGATCCAGGCGGGAACCAGGCTGGGATTGAACTGAACCAGCGTAACGAAAGCGGCGGCGATGAGAAGTTTGTCGGCCATGGGATCGAGCAGAATGCCCATGGTGGTGATCTGGCCGCGCTTGCGCGCGAGGTATCCGTCAATACCGTCGGTCATGGAGGCGGCAATGAAAATGGCCGAGGCGAGCAGTTCTTTCGTGCCGTGCTCGCTGCTGAAGTGACTGGAAGACAGGATCCAGATCAGCAGGGGAATGCTGCAGATGCGGATCAGCGTAATGGAATTCGGCAGGTTCACCGCAGCTCTGCGAGCTTCCGGAAGGGCTACCGGAAGACTTTTTGATTATGCTCCAGGCTACGAGGGAACGCAATCAGGGGCATATGTAGTTTGGGCACGCGATTGGCGCGACCACTCGCAGTAAGGAAACGCAATTATTTCGAAGTCGCCGGCGTCATGGCGCTGGGCTTCGGCTGCTTGGCAATGACCTGGTCTTTGATCTTGTCGTAGGTAGCCTGCGGAATGATTTTCTTGTGGACCAAGTCTAGTTTCGTACGATAGGGACGGCCTGCAATGATTTTTTGCGAGTAAGCATCGCCGATGCCGGGCAGCGCCTTCAGTTGATCAGCTGTGGCAGAGTTGAGGTCGAGTTTGTCGGCGGCAGACGACGCCATTGCGCCTTGGGCGGCTGCGCTAGAAAGCGTCGGCGCGAGGGCTGACAACATCAGCGACGCGAGCAGCAGAGGCAATATCCGCGCGAACAGTCTTTTAGTGCGTAAACTCATAAATCCTCCTTGCGATATAACCCTCAGCGGCTAAAGCCAATCTGAAACACTATCTAGACCGCAGTGCCGAAGCGCTGCGCCACCCAAAATCATTCTAAGCGTAAATTCCGCGCTGGCGAATGGTGTAGGCGACGCGATCGATGGCAAGCATATAGGCTGCGATGCGGTTGTTCACCCGATGCGTTTCGGCGTAACGAACTACGTCGCCGAAGGACGAAACCATGATCTCTTCCAGTTGCTCGTTGACCACGGACTCTTTCCAGAAGTAGCCCTGGCGATCCTGCACCCACTCGAAGTAGGAAGTGGTGACGCCGCCGGCGTTAGCGAGAATGTCCGGGATGACAAAGACGCCCTTGTCGGTCAGGACATCGTCGGCCGCCGAAGTGGTGGGGCCATTGGCGCCCTCCGCCAGGATGCGGCACTTCACGCGATCGACGTTGCGCGAGGTGATGACATTTTCAGTCGCAGCCGGGATGAGGATTTCGCATTCGGTGGTGAGCAGGTCGGCGGGATCATAGGCTTCCGCGCTCGGGAAGCCGTGGACCGTGCCATTTTTCTGGCGAAATTCGACCAGAGCGTTCAGATCGATTCCGTTCTTGTTATAAAGACCGCCTCCTACTTCCGCGATGCCGATCACTTTGTATCCGGCCTGGAACATGAGTTGAGCGGCGTTGGAACCGACGTTGCCGAAGCCTTGGACGACGACGCGGCTGCTTTCTCGCGACAGGCCGAGTTTCTTGATGGCCTCGTCGCATACCACCATGACGCCGCGGCCGGTAGCCTCGCGGCGTCCGCGGGAGCCGCCAATGTTGATGGGCTTGCCCGTCACCACTGCGGTCACGGTTTGCCGCATGTGCATGGAATAGGTGTCCATCATCCAAGCCATGATTTGTTCGTTGGTGTTGACGTCGGGGGCGGGAACATCCTTTTCCGGTCCTATGAATTCGATGAGTTCCGAGGTGTAGCGGCGGGTCATGCGCTCGATTTCGCCCATCGACATTTTGTGAGGATCGCAGATGACGCCGCCCTTGGCACCGCCGAAAGGAATGTTGACCACGGCGCACTTCCAGGTCATCCAGCTGGCGAGGGCGCGAACTTCATCCAGAGTGACATCGGGAGCGTAGCGGATGCCGCCCTTGGCCGGGCCTCGCGCAATTGAGTGCTGCACGCGAAATCCAGTGAAGACCTCAAGATGGCCGTCATCCATCTGGACGGGAATGTAGACCGTGAGCTCGCGGTTGGGATAACGCAGCACCCGCCACAGGCCGTCGTCGAGATTGAGCTTCTGGGCAGCGAGGTCAAAGCGCGCCCGCTGCGACTCCCACGGATTGCTTTCTTTGTCGACGTGCGGGGCGGTGGTCATTGTGGTCATAAAATATGTCTCCGGAATAATTGCGGTTGAAGGTATTGGCCTTACCGGGGCTATTTCCCGGAGTATGGGGCAAACGTTCAGAGTATATGAGCGAAAAGGGGACAGAAGCAAGGCACGAAGCGTCAGTCGGAATCCGACGTCGGACACACCAGGAAAATTATGGTGCACACAAACATGCAGTCGACTAGTCCAATTGCCACCATTGATGCAAATCCACCTTGCGCAATCCTCGCGTGCACGGCAATGACTAGAGGTACCTGTGCGCTTGTCAATATCGCCACGGTGATCCAAAACCGGGGTTGATTCCAGAACGCACGGGATTGTCGAAGAAAAACGGGAACCAGCACAGCGACCACAGCCACCGCGACTGGGCGTCCCCACCCAGCCATCAATTCGTCGAAGAAACCCGCGAGCAGTGCCAGGAAGAGGAGAATTGCCTTGACAGGACGACTCATCCCGCGCTGGCCCATCCCGCTGGAACTCCTTCGATGCGTATTATCGCTCCGATGGCTCAAGCTCTACAGCTTGATCTCCATCCCCTCCGCGGCGGCGCGCACTTTGGGATAGTAGTTGCGGGCTTCGTGAACGACCTTGTCGATGATGGCATCGGTGTGGTCGGGATCGTGGTGAAAGAGTATGAGTTCTTTGGCGCCGCTCTCCATTACTACATTGACGGCTTCGCGCCAGTGGCTGTGTCCCCAGCCGCGGCGGTGGGCTTCGTATTCCTCGGGCAGATATTGCGCGTCGTAGATGAGGACGTCCGCACCCTCGGCTAATTTGCGGACGGCTTTGTCGAAGGCTGCGTCGCCGGGCTCATTGTCGGTGGCGTAGACGAGGATTCCATCCTTCGTTTCGAGGCGGAAGCCCATGCATCCCTGCGGATGGTTGAGCCAGGCGGTCTGCAGCTGGACGCCTTCTTCGATGGTGATGCGGCCGCTCTCGATCTCGTAGAAGTCGCGGCGGGCCTTCATCTGGCCGATATCGACAGGGAAATACGGCGCGGCCATCTGCTCTTCCAGGACTTGTTTTAGGCTGCGGGTCCGGCTGGAGCACTGGAAGAGAAATCGGCTCTCGGCATTCGTATACAAGGGGCGGAAAAACGGCATGCCCTGGATGTGGTCCCAATGAAAGTGCGAAACGAAAACGTGGGCGGAAAACGGCCGATCGCCAAACTCGCTTTGCAGTTGGTGGCCGAGGATGCGGAATCCGGTGCCGCAGTCGAAGATGTAGATTTGATTGCCCAGGCGCACTTCGACGCAGGAGGTGTTGCCCCCATAGCGCATGTTTTCGGATTGTGGTGTGGGCGTGGAACCACGCACGCCCCAGAACTTAATCCGCATAGGCTTGAGACCACACGAGGGCCGTTTTGCTTGTAGCTTCCTTGGTATCTTCGGACGATGGGACGCGCGGCGTCAATTGCCGGATTGGTTCAAGGCTAACTATTTCGCGGAGAATTCAAGGCCCAGGTGGACAGCCAATACCTGGTTGCCAATTGGCAGTTAGTGATGACCGAGTCAGGTATGTTGAGTTACTGTTTTTCGGGCCAGTCTAACGGAATCCGGTGCAACTGGCGTTCATTCGATGAAGCCTTGATATCCCTCCCCGGGGTTGCGGTGTTTACGGTGCATTACCCAAATCGGTTCACCCCCCAAGCCGGCAACATGTTCTAACGCCACCGGGCCTCCCGCTGGATTACGCAGTGACGTAATCGTCAGCCAGTATTCTTTGCAATCTGAAGTCACGGCGTAAATGACTGTTCCCGGGTTCGGAGGCACCGTTTCCAGCGACGGGCCGGTTGCGTCTGTTCTGATTCGCACATCATATGAAATCGGATTGCCATGCAAAAAGAAAATGGCAGGCTCGCGCAAGGGCCGGCCAGATAGAGCCGCGCGCAATTCCTCTTCATCTGATGGAAATCGCCCGTGAGCTTCGTCCCAGTCGGAAAGACTGTGGTCGGCGTGCCCCAAGAGTCTTTGGACGGCAGACGCCATTTCGAGTCTCGGACCGATATTTGGCAGTGCGACCATGCACCAAATGCCTAGAAAAAACGACGCGACTGATGCAAGAACACGAAACCGTTCCCTGCGCATTGCTCGGGCTGCCAATCCCAGACCGACTCCTGATAACACGAGACAGCCCAAAGCAGTCGAAAAATAGTGCCACTTAAAATACGGACCGTTCCATCTGTGGAAATGTATCCAATCCCCCAATAGCGAAAACCCTGTAAATAGTGCTGGAAGATTCGCCAGTGACCCAACCCCAGCAACGAAAATTGCGAACCATCTCAGTGCCTTGCGTCGATTGGATTCCGCCATAGAATGATTGGACAACACAGGTTTGGATTAGACATATTACCTGCGTAACTCCTGAAAGCCGGCCGTACCGCCGGCGAGCCCCAGTCACGACTCCCCTATAATGTAGCGCGAGACTGATCTGTCATTGGGCCAGTCTCATCTTTCGGAAGCCTGCTCTCCCATGATTAACCCTGATTTCAAGGAATTCTCGCGGCTGGCGCGGTCGGCGACACTGGTGCCGGTCGTGAAATCGGTGAGCGCCGACCTGCTCACGCCGGTCTCCGCGTTTTTGGCGATCGCCGAAAAAGAGCCGAATGCGTTTTTGCTGGAGTCGGTGGAACGCGGCGAGCAGATCGGACGGTACACGTTTCTGGGCGCGCGACCTTACATGCAGGTGCGGGCGCGAGGGTCTGCCATTGAAATTGAGCGCGGGCGCAAGCGCGAGCAACGGCAGGGGAACGTGTTTCAAGTGGTGAAGCAACTGCTCAGCGAGCATCATCCGGCATCAGTTCCGGGGCTTCCGCCGTTTACCGCGGGAGCCGTCGGCTATTTTTCGTATGACGTGGTGCGGCAGCTGGAGAAAATCGGCGACCACGCTAAGGACGATCTTTCGTTGCCAGATTGCGAACTGATGTTTTTCGACCGGTTGCTGGCCTTTGATCATCTGCGCCACCAGATCCATATTGTGGCGGCGGCGGATGTTTCGCGGGAGAGCCCGCGGCGAGCTTATGACGGGGCTGTGCGGGATATAGCCGCACTCGAAAAAAAGCTGGCGACAGGACTGCGTCCGGCGATTTGGCGGAAATCCGGGAAGGCCACTCGGGGGAAGCTCCAGATTCACGCTGGGACGACGCGTGCGAAATTTCTGCGTAGCGTGGAGCGCTGCAAGGAATACATTGCCGCGGGCGACATTTTTCAGGTAGTGCTTTCGCAGCGGCTCGATTTCGTCCCCGGGGTTGAGCCTTTCGATCTTTACCGCGCGCTCCGGCAAGTGAATCCTTCGCCATATCTTTATTTCCTGCGCATAGGAGAGACGCAGATACTCGGCTCATCTCCTGAAATGTTGGTGCGGGTGAGCGGGCGCAAGCTGGAATATCGGCCGATCGCAGGGACACATCCCCGCGGCCGCGATGAGGCCGAAGACCAGCGCCTCGAAGAGTTGATGCGCAATGACGAAAAGGAACGCGCCGAGCACATCATGCTGGTTGATTTGGGGCGCAACGATCTGGGGCGGGTGAGCGAGTACGGCTCGGTCAAAGTGAAAGACCTGATGTATGTGGAGCGTTACTCGCATGTGATGCATCTTGTATCGGCGCTGCAAGGGACGTTGCGAAAAGACTTGAGCGCGCTTGACGCGTTTGCCGCCTGCTTCCCGGCTGGGACGCTGAGTGGAGCACCCAAGGTGCGTGCCATGCAGATCATTGAAGAACTGGAACCGGCGCGGCGCGGCATTTATGGCGGGTCGGTGCTCTACGCCGATTTCGCCGGGAATCTGGATTCGTGCATTGGCATTCGGACCATGTTGATGCAGGGGAAACATGCTTATTTGCAAGCGGGAGCAGGAATCGTGGCGGACTCCGACGCGGCAAGTGAGTTTCAGGAATCGATGAACAAGGCGCAGGCGCTGCTGAGGGCGGTGGAGATGGCTAGGGGCTAGGGGCCAGGGGCTAGGGATCTGGGATCAGGGGCTAGGGTCGACACTGATTGCAGTTGGCTTCCTGTTTTGGGCGAATCGACAGAGCGGCGTGACGCCTGTCACATCGAAAAAAACGCGCAAGTGTGAATAGTTATCTAATGCAAGCCCTTGCTCTGGCTCCGGTGCAATCCTATCGAGACCTTTTTGCCTGGCGGAAGTCGATGCTGCTTGTGGTTGAAATCTACCGCGAGTCGCAGGGCTTTCCAAAGACGGAGACCTACGGATTAATTTCGCAAATGAGGCGGGCGGCAGTTTCGGTTCCCAGCAACATCGCCGAAGGGCACGCCCGATTATCAACCGGAGAGTTCAGGCAATTTCTTGGACACGCGCGTGGATCCTTGGTGGAATTGGAAACACAGATCGTGATTGCTCAAAGCCTCGGTTATCTCGGACTCAGCCGATCGCAGGATCTTCTCAAGCGCACCACAGAAATCGGGAAAATACTGAACGGACTACTAGGATCCCTCGCCCGCCGGAAATAAGCCAGCCCCTGATCTCTGGGCCCTAATCCCTGACCAGGAAATTTTCCACCAGCTTTTTCCCCGCGTCCGTGAGCACGCTTTCGGGATGGAATTGCACGCCTTCGACGGGGAATTTCTTGTGGCGGAGGCCCATGATGGTGCGGGTTCCGTCTTTGTCTGTGGTCCAGGCGCTGACTTCAAGTTCTTCCGGCAGATCGTTCTCCTCGACGATAAGAGAGTGATAGCGAGTGGCCGTCATGGGCGTGGGCAGGCCGCGGAAGATGGTTTTGCTATCGTGACTGACTGCGCTGGTTTTGCCGTGCATCAGGCGCGGGGCGCGCACCACTTGTCCGCCAAAGGCAGCACCGATGGCTTGGTGTCCGAGGCAGACGCCGAGAATAGGAACCTTGCCCGCGAAGTGGCGAATGAGATCGATGCTGATTCCGGCCTCCTGCGGCGTGCATGGACCGGGAGAAATGACAATGCGGTCCGGTTGCATTACCTCAATGTCGGCGACTGTAACCTGATCGTTCCGGCGAACCTCAACCTGGGCGCCGAGTTCCCCGAAATATTGAACGAGGTTGTAGGTAAACGAATCGTAATTGTCGAGAATGAAGACCAATGGAACACCCAGCTTTTAGATTACCACCGTGTCGAGGACCGGGTCGCAAGCGAGGCTGATTAGTGGGCTAAGTCAAGCGAATTAGCCAACTTGCCACCGAAACGTGCCATTACTGTCCCCAAGGGTGGTATTGACGGGATACAGCCCTAAACCTCATCCTTTAATTAAAGAAGATAGCTATTAGCCACTTCAATAGCTTGGAGCAACACATGGCAGAAGCCCAGGAAAAAAGGGCTGCAAGACGCTTCGCGCTTCGGATCCCGGTTTCCGTGGCCCGGGGTGAAAATTCAAACCACAACGAGCCCGCGCAACTCAGAGATGTCAGCGCGCGCGGGATTTGCCTTTACCTGGATGCGCCCATCGAGCAAGGCTCGCCGTTAGGCTTCACCCTTACCCTTCCGCCAGAGATCACGCTCACAGAAAGCATCCGCGTACAGTGCAAAGGGCGGGTTGTGCGAGTCGAGGGCTCCGGTACGGAAGGAAAAATGACGGTCGCCGCAGTCATCGAGGAGTACGAGTTTCTTTCCGAGAGTTGAAGTCCGAGCATTCCGAATTTTGTCGCCGTACCGTCCAACTGTAGCGTCGCCCAGGCGCTCCATGCGTTACTTTTCCGCGTTCACGGCAGGTGATAAGGTTCCTCTCAGAAGCATCTGAGGGGATTCTTTTGCCGCGAGGGCGCATTCGACTTCTTACGACCCTGCTTGTGGCCGCGCTAGTTTGCCCCAGCGCCTTCTCGCAGATTGCTGCGACGGACGCGCCCTCCCGGAGTGCGCATTCTATCAAGCCGGAAACTGCGGTGGTGACCAGCGTACGTGTAGTGGACGAACGCGGCGCGCCGGCGCTCGAAATCCTTTCGACTCGACCCACGGAGCCGTCCATACAGCTGCTGAATTCGCCGCCACGCCTGGTCATCGACTTGCTCCATTCCCGCATCGGATTGCCGCAGAGGCGAATCAAGATCCAGCAGGACAATATTCTCGACATCCGTGCGCAGCAGTTTCAAGCAAACCCTCCGGTTACGAGGATCGTCCTCGACCTGCTCGCTCCCTACGGCTATTCATGGGATGAAGCTGGGAACCGGCTGATGATCCGGTTAAGGGCACCGGAGGATGCGAATTCGGCAGAGAGGAAGTCGCAGCCGCCCGCGGCGCTCGCTTTTGGCTCGCCAAACGGGCCAGTCGTGGTGCCAGCTTCCGAGGGGGTTGGCAGGGTGGTGATCTCCAGCAGTCTCGCCGCAGGATCGTCGCTCATCGCCGGCTCCAACACTACAATTCTGCGTTTAGCCAAAGGCGGTGAGGTTGACGTCTGTCCGGGCACAACCGTTTCGGTGACACCCTCCGAGAACTCGAGAGACCTGATGCTGGGCATGAGCACGGGGGCGCTGGAGGCGCACTATGAACTCGTTGAATCGAGCAACACCGTGCTCACTCCGGACTTCCGCATCCTGTTTGCGGGGCCGGGGCAATTCGACTTCGCCGTAAGCGCGGACTCGCATGGGAACACTTGCGTTCGGGCGCTGAGGGGAAACAGTTCATCCGTGATTGTTTCTGAACTGATGGGAAGCCGGATCTATCACATCGAGCCAAACGAGGAGGCGGTTTTTCATTCAGGACAGATTGATAAGGTAGATACCAACGTTCCGCTGGAGTGCGGTTGCCCCCCGCCAGCTCCAGTGATGCTGGCAAATTCGGGAACGGCCCCAACTTCCAAGTTGCCCACAGATACCAGACTGACGCCGGGCGAGATGCCGTCGAGATCCCTGACGAAGCCCGAGGATAACGCGCCAGAGAGTGCAAGCGCGAACGGACCCAGCACACTTTCCAGCGGTCCGGAGACTCGGACCTTACCATCTTCGCAGGCAAACGGCATCCACGTTCAGTTCGATGCGCCCCTTGTATTTCGCGGGAACAAGAACGCTATCGCGACATCGGCGCTCATCGATGAGGCGGCGGCGCTGCCGGTGATGGCAGTGCAAACGCCGCCCGAGTTGGAGATACGCATCGCACCAGCGCCGGAAACCAAGGATTCGTCTGAGCCTGGTTCCCCACCCCGCCGGCTTCTTCGCCGAATCAAGGTATTCTTCATTACCGTGTTTGGGTGATGAAATCCGGCTCGGACGGCTCCAGCGTTAAGCTCCGAAATTATCCGCGATTGATGGCTCGCCGCAACGGCTCCACCTTTTCGCGAAGGTCGTCGGCCAGGCTGGCGCCGCGCTCGGCTACATCGCGTACGCGTTCCTTGGCGTCGCGGGCTCGGTCTTTCGCTTCTTCGGTCCAATCCTGCAGCGTATCTTTAGCGTCTTCCAAGCCGCGTTTCAAGTCGCGGCGAAATTGTTTACCCGACTTCGGAGCGAGTATCAATGCCGCTAGCGCTCCCGCACCGACGCCAATCAGCAAGAAGGTTACAGCGATACCAACGGTATTGTCGGAGGATTCATAACGTCCAGAACTCATAATCTCGGCCTCACTATTTTCTACAAACCGGAACCATCAGGGCGGATTTGTGCGCCCGTCATTAATGCTAATGGTTAATTCTAGTCCCGTAACCCAGACCGTGCGACTTGGCCCAGGAAAAATGCAGGTGGCGTGGATCAGTCGACCAGGCTGAGGTTTTCTTTCTCGCTTACGGAGTGTAGAATCGTCTATTCGGTCCTCGTGTGCGGCGGAAAATGTGGCCTGCCCGCCCATTCGGCGCGCTCACGCTTGTTCAGAGCAGGCTCTTCCGCTTGCTCAGCAAACCGCACTTTTTGAAGGAGATAGTTTCAATCAATGTCGATCCCTGCCACCCAATTGCGCCCCGGCATGATCATCAAGCACAACAATGATCTGCATTCCGTTTTCGCTGTCGAGCACCGCACGCCCGGCAACCTTCGCGCCTTTATTCAGGCCAAACTGCGCAATCTTCGCACCGGCGCCATGTTCGAGCACCGCTTTCGCTCGCCCGATCCCATCGAGAAGGTGAATGTGGACGAGGTCGACATGCAGTTCCTCTACGCCGACGGCGACAACTATTACTTCATGGATACAGCGAACTACGAGCAGACCCATCTGACCAAAGATGTGCTGGGAGATGCCGTGGATTACCTCATAGCCAACCTGGAAATCAAGGTCGAGTTCTTCGATGGCAAGGCGGTCGGAATTGAACTTCCGCAAACCGTGGAACTGACTGTGGTTGAGACCGAGCCCGGACTGAAGAGCGCAACGGCCTCCAGCGTTACCAAGGCGGCAAAGACGGAGACTGGACTCGTGGTACAGGTACCGCCGTTCATCAACGAAGGCGAGAAGATTAAAGTAGACACCGCCGAAGGTGTGTATTTGTCCAGGGCGTGATCTCTATAGCGTGTACACGATTTTCACTGTCATCCTGAGCGGAGCAAACTCGCGCAGCGGAGTTTGCGGAGTCGAAGGATCCCTACACTCTCTCTTAGCCAGGTTATGTAATTTTCCCACCCGGTCTAGGGGCCGGGTTGGCTGAGGTCATAGGGATCCTTCGACTGCGAATCAGGATGACAAGATTCGTTAAGGGCGATGAGTTCCACTGAAAAACCGATTGAGGCTCGCCGCCTTGTGGTTCGCGGGCGCGTGCAGGGCGTGGGCTTCCGCTGGTTCGTGGAACGGGAAGCGCATATTCTCGGGATCGCGGGCTGGGTACGCAATAATGCCGATGGCAGCGTGGAAGTGCACGCCCAGGGCACTCGCGATCAACTCGCGGGATTGCGATCCCGACTTCGCGAGGGTCCACGCGCGGCCCGCGTCGATGCGGTAGAGGAATCCGAGGCGCGTGTGACTTCCGGACTCAGTTCATTTCGCATTGAAGGAGCATGGTAGCTTGTCCCCTGACTCGAGCATGAATGCTGAGCAATTAAAGCGTTTGATCCGCGAAGTACCTGACTTCCCGAAGAAGGGGATCCTCTTCTACGACATCACCACTTTGCTGAAGAACAAGGTTGGGTTCGCCACCCTCGTCGACCGGCTTTCGGAGCACTATGTTGCGCAGAAGGTTGATCTTGTCCTCGGGATGGAGGCCAGGGGCTTCATCTTCGCGCCCGCGCTGGCCTACCGCTTGAATGCCGGATTTGTTCCAGTGCGCAAGGTCGGAAAGCTACCGGCGGAAACCGTGAAGTTCGATTACGCTCTGGAATATGGAACGAACTCGCTGGAGATGCACAAGGATGCCATCCAGAAAGGTCAGCGAGTATTGATTGTGGATGACCTGCTGGCCACCGGAGGAACCGCCGAGGCCACGGCCAGGCTGGCGACTTTACTCGGCGCCGAGATCGCCGGACTCGGGTTTGTCGTGGAGCTGGATTTCCTGAAAGGCCGCGAGAGACTTAAAGGCTACGAAGTGATGTCTCTGCTGCATTACGACAAGTAAAGCAGCCTACTTCCACGCCCGCGCGACCATAAAAGCAATCCCAGTCCAGAAGCTGGCGCTGAGGCAAAACGCCAGAGCGAGGCCGAGACCTATGCTGCGATGACTGCGGCCGGGTATGGAGTCGCGCCGGAATTCCGGATCGTCGACCAGCAGGGGAAACTTCGCGTCTTCCAGATCTGCCGGCGGTTCGCTCCACGAACTTCGGGCGGGCAATCCACCAAATACTTCGCGAGTGCTGGACAGGGGGAAGAGCTTTACTTTAGAGCTCATTATCCGCACCTCCGTTAAATTGGTTGTGCAAACCACTTGCCATCTCGTTAGAAATCGCAAGTACCTCAAATAGGACGACTTCCCACAAACAGCGGCTACGAAAAAATCACTGACCGGGCAAAAAGTCCCAGTTTGATGTGTGTATCTCCCAACCGTGCCTTCGGACTTACTCCGCTCCCGGCATTCCAACCTGTCGCCGAAAACGAAGATCGACTTACTCTAGCCTGCCTTGGGGACCTCTTCCAGTGACAGCTTCGAGTCCTTCGGAAGATAGCTCTTGCGCCGGAACCAATCCTCCATCGCCTCGCGAAGCTTATCCAGCGGAACGGCGGTGCCAATTTCCATCTCGCCATCGGCAACGGGCAATGTGTCATCAAAGATGCTGGCATTGGTAAAGTTGCGCATGGCAAAGTTATCCATCCACTTAAGAGGGCAAGGTTGTTTTTGAGCTTGGCCTTGGAGAATATACTCCACGCGAATCTTTCGAGCAAACATGGCTTGATTTAATCATAGAAGGTGGCGTCCGCGGGGTCGGCTGTGGAGTGCGAAAATCGAAAAAATGTAAGCTGGCCTACGAAAACAGGGTTTGTAGTAAAACTGTATGTAGTAGAGCGGAGAGTTGGCCGAGCGGTTGATGGCACCGGTCTTGAAAACCGGCATACCCGGAAGGGTATCGGGGGTTCGAATCCCTCACTCTCCGCCATGCAATCTAAAACTCAGCTAACTGTCCTCAAAGGTAACGCACATCCTCTAGCCCGGACACAATTTGACCGCGGCCCGGCTTCCTCGAATCTTCCTCTCGACGAATGCTGTTAGTCCTGGAGGCCGGCCCACCTTCGCGCCACCAAAACGGAGGCTGCCCCATCCGTCGCGCTGTTCGACGGATGGGCACCACCGCGCGTGCAAAAGGGCTTACAGTTTTTCCCGCACGCGAGCTCTGCGCTCTCACAAAATGCAGCCAGAGGATGGGTTCGTGGTACCCACCCTTGCAAAAAACGCAAGGATGGGGCAGCCTCTTTCGAGGTGATCCATGGAACAGGGGTGCGGCAAGAGTGGGCCAGCCCCCCTAAGTTACGACTCCTCCGGAAACACGCTTAGCGATGGCAACAACACCTACACCTGGAACGGGGAGAGCCAACTGATAAGCGCCGGGGGCATCAACTACAAATACGACGGCGACGGACGGCGGGTCGCCAAGGTGGCCGACATGCTCTACTGGTACGGAGCGAGCGGCGAGGTGCTGTCGGAGACCGACGCCGCCGGCAACCTGCAGAATGAATACATATTTTTCGGGGGCAGGCGCATCGCGGTGGTGCCGGCCAGCGGGAGCGCTTTGTATTTCGCAGAAGACCAACTGGGCAGCTCGCGGGTCATCGTGTACACCGGTGGCACAGTATGCAAGGACGCCGATTTTGAACCGTTCGGGGGTGAGAAAGACGCAATCAACAGCTGTGCGCCGCACTACCGGTTCGAGGGCAAGGAGCGGGACACTGAAACGGGCAACGACGACTTCGGGGCGCGCTATTATTCCTGGCGTTTGGGACGCTGGCTGAGTTCGGACTGGTCGGCGGTGCCGGTGCCGGTGCCGTATGCGAATCTCACCAACCCGCAGACGCTGAACCTGTATGCTATGGTGAGCGACGACCCGGAAACGTTCTCCGATCTGGACGGGCATACTAATCCGCCGGGGGTGGGGGAGTCTGACAACGCCTGCAAGGACAAACCAGGATGTATAGACCGAAAGAAGGCGGCGCAAAATACGGAGAGTTCAAAGAAAACGGGCTTTTGGAGTCGTCTTGGACAACACTTGGGTAATCTTTTTAGTGGGCATTCTTGGAACTACGGAATGCGGGAGTCGGTGACCACGAGAATGGTAACGGGAGAGATACGCGAGCCTAATCCGGTCGCTACGGCTGTTGCGGACTCTATGGGTGTAGCCGCCGCAGTCACCAAAAACACGCCGCTGGGAATTGCATCTTCGGTCGTAAGTGTAGCAAATGATCGAAGTAAATTGAACGTGGCATTGACTGTCGGATCAAGCGTGCTCCCATATGTTGTTGAAGGATCAGATGTGCCAATGGCTTTTGGTTTTGCCGCCTATGACGGCAGCCAGTTTGCGGGTAAGGTGATGACTGATGTTTTCACCCCAGACGCGTTGCAGTCAGATACGATATCCGACGGGAACGGTCATCTGATACCGAATCCGCAGGCGTCTTTTGATTCGGGGCAGGCCTTTGGCCCGAATTAGTGAAGTGATAGCTGGGAAGTTTTTTCACAGAGAGGGAAAGGGCATTATTCATGGATTGGTGGCACTCCCAGATAAGTTCACCGTATTATTTCTTAGTATTTGGGGCCATCTTTCTAGTCGCGGCTGTGGTTTCGACGTGCACCGGGAAAACCTATGGACGTTATGGTGGTTGGGCCTCCCGCGCCAAGGAGCCGACTAAGTTTTGGTGGGGAGTCGCAATATATTGCATCGCTGGTATTTGCTTCATCGCATATTTCTTGTATAAGGTCTACGGACTTTCAAACTGAGCAAGATCCTTTCCGGCGGGGGGTATGCAGAATCGGTCGCAACATCATAGGGGTTTGTGAGCGCCAAGAGAAACATCGATGAGGAACGCATGCTTCGGTTGGATTATTTTTTGGGCATTAGCCGCTACATTGGGTTGCCGAACGCCCTCCTCGGACTGGAATGGTACGTGGATACTGAATTCCTCAAAGAGCAACTTTCATGGCCCGACTCTTACTATCTCGATTTCGACAGACGGTGAGTATCGCTACGACGATGGAAGTTCGAGTTTTGCTTTTCGCTGCGATGGAAAGGATCGGCCGATACGGAAAAATCGCACATTAGCTTGTGTGAAAGGTAGCGCCACTGTTTTGGACCTGACACAAAAAGAAGATGGGGTAAAGACGAATATGTACCATTGGGAGCTTTCAGCCGACGGGAAGGTTCTTACGGCGATTGCGACCGAGTTTCGTCCGAGTGGTCCGTTTGTTAAAGGTCGGGTCGTCACCTCGCGATTGTCGGGTTCTAACGACTTTGCTGGCCAGTGGCAGGACACGAGCTACCTTCAGCGGCATGCCGATATGACGCTGAGGCTCGACAGCCGGGCCTTGCATGTCAGCTATCCAAGCGCCGAGCAGTCTATTGACGCACCTTTCAATGGCGTCGATGCGGCGGTGCAAGGGCCTCACCCAGACGGGGTGACCTACTCGGCACGGCTGGTTGGACGACGCGAGATTCAGACTCTGACGAAGCGCAATGGCAAAGCTGTCACTCAAGGCTCCCTGGAACTGAGCAACGACGGAAGAGTCATTACGGAATCCTGGTGGAACCCAGGTCAACCAACTGACAAGGGCACTTTTGTTTACGAAAAGAAGTAGCGAAGAGCAAGGCTTCCGAGCAAGAAATCTCTTGCTGACCGGAGTTCACGCTGTTGGCTTTGCTTGCTCTAGGTCTGCTAACGCGGATCACCGATCACGCCGGAGTTCCATTGCAAGAATCTGACCGCGTGCGGTGGAAATCCCTGTCCAAGAAAACCTGCTTAATACCGAGACCGTTGACCTGAAGACCGGGAATATCCATCTGCAAATCCCGGTCAGGGTTGCTCACCAAAAGCCGACAGCCGCCCGATCCCGACCGCCGAGCAGAGCACCTGTTGGGGGCTGGCCCAGCTTGCATTTGTTTTTGCGCTGCACAACCACTGAAGAGGCTGCCCCATCCGTCGCGCTGTTCGACGGATGGGGACCACGACTGCGTGCAGAGGGCTTACAGCCTTTTCCCGCACGCGATCTCTGCGCTCTCCACAAAATGTAGCCAGAAGGATGGGTTCGTGGTACCCACCCTTGCAAAAAACGCAAGGATGGGGCAGCCTCTTTCGAGGTGATCCATGGAACAGGGTGCGGCAAGGGTGGGCCAGCCCCCCCATCTCACCAACCCGCAGACGCTGAACCTGTATGCTATGGCGAGCGACGACCCGGAAACATTTGCCGATCTGGACGGGCATACCGATCCGCCGGGGGGAGCGGGAGACCTAGCCTGCAAAGATCACCCGCAATGTGCAGACCCAAAGACGGCGCCTCCTCCGGCGCAAAATCAGAAGCCACTGACACCCGCGCAGATTAAGAAGGCATTCTATAAGCAACACGGGAAGGCCTTGAATGCGGCCATCAGCAAGGTGTTTGGCAAAGATTCCATGAAGTTGGCAACACAACCTTAGCCAACGCGCCGAAACTCGACACTTCCAAGAGTCGCGCCGATCTGTCCGCAATGGGAAAGGGAGATCCGACCGAAGCCCGAAACCGCCCAAACTCAGACACGTACCAGGCTAAGGACGGCACCATTTTCATCCCAACGGAGACCGTTGCCAGCGGAACATGAATGCCATCTCGGGAGACTATGCGCACGAACTAGGGAATCTGCTGGACGTCCAAATAAATGGGTTCAAGGGGCACGAAGAGAACTACGGCAACCCTGACCCTAAAACCAACTTTGGTGATCCAGATACCGGAATGAACGTTGAGGTAACGATGTTCGGGTCACCTCAGTACCCCTGAGTGAGCCGCCCTGACACGAAACACAGTATTAGGTTGTTGCCGGAGTGAAGAACGAGGGGGTGGTGAAAATTATGAGAACAGTGAGTAGTCTAAGCGTTCTTGCTGTCGTGATCTGTTTTTCGTTTGTGGCTCTCGCCCAATCGCAGTTCGTTGGCAAGTGGCAGACGAAAACTAGCCAAGTCACCGGAAAGCCAACGATCACGGTAAATGTTGTCGAGAGCGAAAACAAGCTCAGCGGGACCATCATCCTGGTGAATCCTGACCGCAGCGAGATGACGATGCCGATGCTGAGTCCGGAACTGAAAGGTGAGACGCTTGAGTTCGAGACGAGCCTTCAAGGGACGCCGTTCGATTGGCGACTGACTCTTAAGAAAGGAAGCCGGGAAGCACTCTTGCACGGAAGCGATCGCCGACCGTCGAAGGGAGGGCAAGGCGGAGAGATGGTCATTGATGAGGATGTCGTCAAGAAGCTCTAGCTCTACGATGCGGACGCGTACCACTACGATGTGGCACGGCGTGAGTTGGCGCAAAAGCAGAGCCAACAAAAGAAGGGCTTTTGGGCATCTCTGACAGGCGCTCTTGCCGTCGGAGTGGCTCGGATAAGTCCTGCGGCAGCGCGCAAGTTGTGGGAAGCTGCGAATCCCGGCGAAAAGGTGCCGTTCGATGCGGTACGCGGGCGCTTCTACGACATGGCCCACAACAAGGCGCTGGCGGACGGTGGAACAAATGCTGCAGAGAATCTCAAACCACAGGAACACGCTGAGCACATGGCTGAACACATGGAGAATGGGGATTTTGCCAGATGGGGTGCTCGTGCAAAGGAAGCCGTAACGGACGCAGTAAAAGCAACCGGGGCCGCAATCGAGGGCGCGGCGAGCGGAGCAACGGAAATCCTTATAATAGGTCCGATGCCAGCGCCCGCCTTATTAAATCCTGCGAGGGGTCCCGACAGCGGCGATGGCCGTGAGCTCTAACGTGACCAAGGACACGATCGATTGGAGTCGATTTCGTGAGATTGATTTGCTTCGTGAGTCTGGGCATTCTGTGGATGCTAACGAGTTCCCCCTGGCCCGCAAAGAAAGGCTAAATGGATAAAAGCGGTCACAGCATACCGGTCAAAGGTGTTGTTTCCTTAGACCAGATGATCGGTGGAGACGACGAGGACACGAGGCTGTTGCGAGTGATGGCGTCCGGGGCCGAAAACTACCTTCGGGGGTTCCCGTGGTGCAAAGCGATACAGGAGGCCTACTACGGCGACGGCTATGGCGGGATCGTCGCGGTGTTCCTTTTTCGCATCGAGTCATCGCGGGCTGACGTGGACGAGTGGCTGTGGGTTGTGTTTGGAGACGTGCCGCCTGCATACCTAGTGACGGATTCCTGCAAGACTCCATCCCAGGCATTGGAAGGGTACGTGGGGGAGATTTCAGAATGGGTTCAGTTGGCCAAAGAAGGGCGCTCGTCCAAGGACGTCATCCCGGTATATGTACCCTCGACACCAGAAAACGCAGCCGATGTGGAGCGAAGAATGAAGTTTCTGCGAGAAGTCATAGTACCCGCTTTTCGTGAAGCCGAAGCGGTGCGTGCCTAATCTTCCTTGTTCGACCGCCGAGCAGAGTAGCTGCCCTTGGCGTTTGTGGGCGTCTAGGGCGAGCGAACCGAGAGCGGGTGAGGGGGTTTTGGGGGGCAGGTGCTCGGGTTGGCCGGGGTGTTCTGGGAGTTTTTCTTTTGGCCGCGGGTTTGGGGTTGGTCGCGCCGGGGTATGGCGCGGCCTTGCCGTCTGCGGGTGCCGATGCGGTTCCTGATTCCGGGGGTATCACGGCCTGCCGATCCGCGCCGTGATCGAGGTCCGATTAGCTGTGGGGGCTGGCCCAGCTTTGCATTTGTTTTTGCGCTGCACAACCACTGAAGAGGCTGCCCCATCCGTCGCGCTGTTCGACGGATGGGGACCACGACTGCGTGCAGAGGGCTTACAGCCTTTTCCCGCACGCGAGCTCTGCGCTCTCACAAAATGCAGCCAGAGGATGGGTTCGTGGTACCCACCCTTGCAAAAAACGCGAGGATGGGGCAGCCTCTTTCGAGGTGATCCATGGAACGGCGCGCAACAAGCGTGGGCCAGCCCCCGCTTCATCGGGGTATGGAATCGATCCTGTGAACATGTTTTTGGACGAGGCATACCAGAACTTGCCGGACAAAACTGGGCTGCCCACAATTCCTGCTGGCGGCACACAGTGGGACGACCCAGATATGGGGATCCCGCATTGATTGCGCGTTTGGCGTACGCGTACGTCAGAACACTGTTGGTGTTTGAGGTGCTGCTCTTCGCTGCGTCGCTGTTACTGCACCTAAGCGTGTTCATTACAGGGCCGAACGAAGCGTACGCGAAGTTCGGCCTACCATTGTTCCGTGCGACTGTCATCGTCGGGGTCCCGGTTATTGCATTTGCAAAGGACGGAGCGTGGAAGAACCAAATCAAAAGCTGTCCGAGCTGGATGTGGAAAGGAGCTCTGACCCTGGGAGTGTATGCCGTTCTGATTGCAGGCGTGCAGACAATTTTTTCAGAGGGTACTTTTTTTGAACAAGCCCTGACTGTATCAGGCTTCCCACTTGGTTTTGATGCAATATCTCTTTGCCTCCTTCACTCTGTTCTGTGGTCAGATTACCTAGAGAAATCCGATGTCGTCCGTCGGGCAATGCATTCGATAGCCTTCGTGACTCTGGGCGTGATTGTGTTCCTGGCATACCGCGCCGGATACTTGCACCATTCCAAGACAACTGAGCAGTGATGCATGATGCAGGTGGAACGGGCGGAAGCAAGCCAACCGATGACCGAGATGCTGACGGACACCAAATCGGAAAAGGACGCGCAGCGCCTCTGGCCCCTTAGCATCTTCCTCTGCCTAGCTGCGGCTTCTGCGTGGACGGCTTGGCTATGGCCAATCGAGGCCCACGGACGCCTGCCGCTGTCAGTGCTGGGATTGGAAATCAAGATTCCTTTCCTTCTCATGAAACTAGTGATCGGGAACTGTTTGCCCGGAATATTAGCGGTTGTTTGGGTGAGGTTTGAGGGGAAAGACCAGTTTCAAAGGCTGCTATCTACACTGACAAAATGGAGGACGCCGCTTCATTGGTACATCATCGTCGTTGCTCTGCCGTGCGCCGTGTTCTTCGTTGCCCGGAGCGTAGTACTGTTCTTTGTCCCTTTGGATCATCCGCCTCTTTCACCAAGCGGGTTTCTTACTACGTTTCTGATGACTCTCCCATTCGGACCGCTTTGGGAGGAAATCGCATGGAGAGCCTTTGCTTTGAGGAAGCTTGAATCTCGTTTTTCGCGCTTGCCCTCTGCGTTGATCCTAGGGCTGTACTGGGGGGTGTGGCACATCCCGTTGTGGCTCTTGATCCTCAACGTGAATGGCGCTTACGCGATTCCGGTGCTGTTAGCAGCCGCAGGCAATCTCATTGCGTGGTCGGTCATCTGGGCCTATTTTTATCATCGCAGCTCGGAAAGCTTACCCGTGGTGATTCTCCTTCATGCGGCGCACGGTGCAGCATGGAGTCAGTTGTTCGCAACGATTCCCCTTCCACAATTTATCTATGTTTCCACGGCGTTGGCCGTGTGTCTGATGCCCTTTTTTGCAAGAGGACTCGTTCGTATCAGAGGCGAGCAAGGCGGAGAAATGGTGGTCAACGAACCGGTGCTGAAGCAGAGTTAGCCCCGGAATGGGGGGCTGGCCCAGCTTTGCATTTGTTTTTGCGCTGCACAACCACTGAAGAGGCTGCCCCATCCGTCGCGCTGTTCGACGGATGGGGACCACGACTGCGTGCAGAGGGCTTACAGCCTTTTCCCGCACGCGATCTCTGCACTCTCCACAAAATGTAGCCGGAGGATGGGTTCGTGGTACCCACCCTTGCAAAAAACGCAAGGATGGGGCAGCCTCTTTCGAGGTGATCCATGGAACAGGGTGCGCCAAGGGTGGGCCAGCCCCGCAATCAAGGATAATTCTCAGTGAGGTACTCGATCATGAAGTGCTTGGTAATTCTCATCGTGCTCATGTCCTCCCCCCTGTTGGCCGAACCAGCCAAGATTCTTCGAGGGAACGGCTCTGTGGGGGTTGCGGAAGTCATAAAACACGATCAGTGCACGGCCAACTATCTAAAGCAGTCCTCCGAGCGATATCTTGCGAGTGAAAAGGCTGTCCCGGTTGTCTGGGTCGGTTTTTTCACTGATCCAGCGGTCGCCCTTGACGTTATGGCAGGAGAGGGCAGGACTGAAGTGGGGTTTGAGTACTGGCGCAAGATGCATGTTGACCGCGAGGCATCAACCCGTTCTGGGACGTGTGGGGAACTCCTGAAGGTTGCCGGACGGGCAACCCTAAGGCTAACGGGGAAAACTGCCTCGGAAAACCCATCGGACGTACCTATAACCGGCAAGAGTGTTTTCTTTTGGGACATTGGAGGTAAAGACCTCGAACTTGTTCATGTTGCGTTTTCAGAGATGAACACGGGAAAAAGACACGTTGAGAAGCACTTTTTCTTTACGACGAAAGGGGATGTCGATGCCAAGCTCGGCGAAAAGGTTCTAGCCTATCTTTCGCGCGAAGTCGGTGATTCCTATGTTACAGTTCAGCTTCGGCGTGAGGACTATTTCATCGGTTCTCTGAAGTACCCGTGGGTCAACCCATTCATCCCAGACTCTGCAACTCCAAGTTGGGAGGCATTCCAAAAGTCACCAGAGATATATTGCAGACAGCAGTCCGGGCAAAAACCTTGTATGCCGAATGTCAGCGCGATAGTGCCCAAATAGATCGACTCGTATGCGAAGGAACGGGCGGGTGGCCCAGGCTTCGATTTGCCTATCCCCGCCAAAGCAAAGGGGCGCCCCGTCCTTGACGTTTTTTGTCGAGGGCGGGATTCCACGGTCATATACCCCGTGGATTTGCTTTCTGGCCTCCACTGCAATCCATGCGCAATCCGTTTGCACGTTTATCGATGCTTTCCATATACTTCGAGTGCCATCCGTGGCCCTGCATGTTGTTGAATGTAGGTTTTTAGGCGGATTCGAATCCCTCCCTCTCCGTCATGCAACTGGGAAGCGCACCCGCCAAGCGCGAGGCGGGGTGCATTGTTTAGGCTGCAATGCCCGATGGGTAAGTGATCGAAATAGCGAAGGTCATCGATTCGAAGATCATTGATTCGAAGATCATTGATTCGAAGATCATTGATTTACTCCGCTGGCGAGATAACCGCCATCTACGGCCAGCAGAGTGCCGGTAACAAAGCTCGCGGCATCCGATGCGAGAAAAACAGCCGCTCCGATCAGTTCCTCTAGTTCGCCGAAGCGCTTCATGGGAGTACGAATCAGGACTTCCTCCCCCCTCGGCGTGCCGGTCAGCAACTTCTCCGTCAGTGAAGTACGGAAGTATCCCGGTGCAATCGCGTTAACACAGACTCCGTGCCCCGCCCATTCGACCGCCAGGGATTTCGTCAAGGAGGCCACGCCCGACTTACTTGCGCAATACGCGGCCACTTCGTAGAGCCCCAGGAATGATCCCATGGAAGCGATGTTGATGATGCGGCCATAGCCGCGCTCGATCATGTGGCGTCCAAAGACCTGGCAGGCGCGCAACGTGCCGGTGAGATTCGTATCGATGAGGCGATCCCAGTCGGCTTCCGGAAAGTCGAGCGTCGGAGCGCGCTGGTTGAATCCGGCGGCGTTGATCAGGATATCCACTTTCCCAAGCGCCTGGACGGAGGCTTGCAGCAGTTTTTCCACGGAAGCGCGGTTGCTCACGTCGCAACTCACACGTAGCGAGCGCCGACCGAGAGACTCGATCTCACCGGCCACCGTGTTTACCAGCTCGAGGCGCCGCGCGCTCGGTACGACGTCGGCGCCGGCTTCCGCCAGTCCGCGTGCCAGAGTTCGGCCGATTCCAGAACTGCCACCGATCACGACGGCGACCTTGCCGTTGAGTTCCAGGAGCTTATATCCCATGTTCCCTCTAGGTTTTCAGATTCGGCGCACCAGGCCCTCATTGGTCGCTTGTGTGTTGCGAACCAGGAGCAGGACCAGAATCATGCCGATGAAAGGCACTAAACCCGCGATGATTACGATCGGATCGAAGGAATGAGTGCCCGTCGCCTGGCGTGCGTCGGAAAAATGCCCGATAAGTTCGAAGGCAACTATCGTTCCGATGCCGGCTCCCGTGCCACTCAGCCCACTAACCGATGCCACCGATTCGCTGTTATACAGGTCCGACGGCAGCACATTCGCCATCGTGGTAAATCCCGCATAAGTAAAGGTTGCGATTGCAAACAATAGAGCAATCAAGTAGAGGTTAGTCGTGAAGATGGTGGGAATGAGCATTGTCATGCCGATTCCTCCAAAAACAATCAGCGCCTTGCGCGCCGCACCTAACGACCATCCCTGCTTGATCAAGTAGCCGGATAAGTAGCCGCCGAAAAAGCTGCCCAGATCGGCGGCGATGAACGGAATCCATACGGCAATTAATCCGCTCTTGAGGTCGATGCCCTTTGCGACCAGGTAAATCGGGAACCATTCAGTAATAAAGAAAAAAACCGGGTCCGTGAACGCTTTCGCAATGATCACGCCCCAGGTCTGCGGAAGGCGGAACAACGTACTCCACCGGAGCCGCGGGTTGCCTCGACCGGGACTTTCCGACTCCTGCTTGTCCGCACTGAGCATTGCGAGTTCGGGTTGGCTAATTCGGCTGTGTGCCTCCGGCGGATAATACAGCCATCGCCAAGCGATCAGCCAGAGAAATCCAAGAATGCCGGGGAGCATAAACGCGGGGCGCCATCCCCAGCGAAAATAAATCCACAGCACAATGAAAGGGGCGACGGCTCCTCCGATCGAAGAACCACTATCAAAAAGGGCTGTTGCAAGCGCACGTTCGCGTTTCGGGAACCACTCAGAGACTGCCTTGGTTGCGGCCGGCCAGTTGGCGGATTCGCCCGCTCCGAGCAGGAATCGAAAGGTCGCGAAGCTATAGAAACCGCTCGCCAGCGACGTCAGCATGGAGACGGCGGAATACCAGATGACCGTGAAGGTCAGGCCGCGGCGCGTGCCGATGCGGTCCATGACCCTTCCGAAAACCGTCTGCCCGATCGAATACGCCACGCGGAAGGCTATGGCAAGATTTGCGTAATCCGAGTTCGTCCAGTGGTACTGGAGCTTGAGATAAGGAGCGAGAAGCGAGAGAGTTTGCCGGTCAATATAGTTGATGACAGTGGATGCAAAGAGAAGACCACCGATCCACCAGCGCAACGAAGGAATCGGTTTGCTGGTGGTTAGCATGCGAGATGATTCGCAAAGCCGGCGTTAAGTGCCCACCGTGACCTGGGATTTTTCGTTGAGCGCATTCCCCAGTGCAGGCCCCAGAAGCGAAGCGGAGTAATGGTCGAGATAGACAGTAGCATTCGGATGAGTGCGAAGAATCGACGCTGGGGCCATGGGGCTGATCGCTCCCTCTAAGCAAGCCTTCACCGCTTGCGCCTTGCGCGGGCCGGGCACGACCGCCAGGATTTCCCTGGCCTTGAGAATCTGGCGCGCCGACATCGAGATGGCCCGCGTCGGCACTTGTGAAATATCGGCGAACCAGGCCTCGCCCACCTGCTGCAGGCGGCAGGCTTCGTCCAGGTTCACGATGATGTAGGGTTCTTCCGTTTGAAAGTCAGCAGGGGGATCGTTGAACGCGATGTGGCCGTTCTCGCCGATGCCAAGAAATGCAATATCCACGTGCGAAGATGCCAGTTGTTTGCTAACCCGGCTTACCACTTCCGATGGATCAGCGGCATCGCCGTCGAGCAGATGATAATTGGCAATCCCGGTTTTCTGAACCAACTGCTCGAGCAGCATCTTGCGAAAGCTTCCTGGATGGGTAACGGGCAAGCCGATGTATTCGTCGAGATGAAAAGCCTCTACTCTGGACCAGTCGATTCCCGCCGCTTTCGTCAAAGCATCCAGAAATTCCAGCTGCGAGGCAGCGGTCGCGGCAATGATTCGCGCGTGGCCACGCTCCGCGATGGCATGGCGAATGGCTGCCGCGGCCTGGTCCGCAGCCGCCTGCCCGAGAGCGATCCGATCTTTGAAAACTTTCACAAACATGAATCACGTTCCTTGCGCGGGTTGGCCGTTTGGGAGTCGGCAAATTATACAAAAGACGACGGTCGAGCAGATGCTGTCCTGAACCTCAGTTTCACCACGCAAAAGCGTGGCTTAGCCCCGGCGCGGAAATGTAGCGCATCTTCAATGTGGAAGCCTCAACATGGAATCCTCAACGTGGGAGCGCGAAGGTGAAAACGTCACTTCCCGCCGCGACTGCCACATACTGAACTCCATCCACCGCGTAAGTCATCGGAGAGGCGCGCATTTCCTGACCAGTATTGAAGTGCCAGAGAGCACGACCGGTCGCGGCATCCACTGCTTCAAGGGATCCGCTATCGTCTCCAAAAAACACCAACCTTCCGGCGGTGGTTAATGTCCCACCCCATGAGTTGCCCTGGCCGATTTGCGGATAACGCCATACCGGCTTTCCGTCCGCGACGGAAAGACCCAGCAGAATCTTCTGTGCGTGCTCATCGGGCGGAAGCTTCGTGCCCGTGTCGTAGTAAGTGTGTCCTTGTTCAAAGGGCTTCGGGTTTGCGAAATATAGATTGCAACTCTCGAGAGCCATCACGTAGAACAACCGGGTATCGGGATTGTAAGACGGCGAAAACCAATTCGTGGCTCCATTGATCCCGGGACAGATGTGAGCGCCTTCCGGGGTCGGAATCCGACCGGAGACGATGGGCCGGCCGGACGCGTCTATGCTCTTGGCCCAAGTCAGTTTCTCCACGAAAGGAGTGGCTTGAATGAACTTGCCATTGACCCGGTCAAGAACATAGAAAAAGCCATTCCGGTTAGCCTGTATGAGCAGGCGAAGAATCGTTCCGTTCTGCTCAACATCCGCCAGCACTGGGGTTTCGTTGGCGTCATAGTCATACAGATCGTGAGGAGTGAACTGGAAGTACCATTTCAACTCTCCCGTATCCGGGTTGAGCGCAAGAACGCAATCCGTATAAAGATCGTCGCCGGGGCGCGGTTCTCCCACAAAGTCAGGTGCGGGATTGCTGGTCGTCCAATACAGTGTGTTGAGTTCCGGATCATACGTACCCGGCATCCAGGTTGTGCCGCCGCCATGCAAATAGGAATCGCCGGGCCAACTAGAAGAGCCGAATTCACCGGGCCCGGGGATCGTCCAAAAGCGCCACTTCAGCTTTCCGGTAGCGGCATCATACGCGGCCAGGAATCCTCGCACGCCGGAGTCACCGCCAGAGGTACCGACGATGACTGCCCCTTTCACAACCAGCGGGGCGCTGGTCGCGCCATAGTGTTTCGCTTTGTCGGCGTATTCAATATCCCATCGCAAGCCGCCCGAGCGCGCATCGAGGCAGAGCAAGTGGGCATCGTCGGTTTCCACATAAACAAATTGCTGCCACAAAGCTACGCCGCGATTCTTGTGAGCCGCGGCGTCGTCGAGCAGCCCTGAACTCACCGGCCTTTGGTAGTGCCATACAACCCGTCCGGTTCGCGCGTCCAGAGCAAATACATCATTGGACGAGGTTACGTACATCACTCCATTAACGACTACTGGGGTCACTTCGAGATTCTGCGAGTTGCCGGGATGGAAACCCCACACCGCGCGGAGTTGCGGAACATTTGTGGCATTGATTTCGTGCAGAGTGCTGTAGCGGCGCCCGGTGTAGTCGCCGTTATAAGAGGTCCAGTTGGCTCCAACCGGGCGTATCAGAAGATCTTCTGCGCTCATCTCAGGCGCAGCAGTGACAGCGGATTGCGGCCGGTCCTGCCCGACAATAGGCACCGCCGCGCACATTGCAGCCAGTAGCAATAGGATGAGCGCTTTCGCGGGCGATTTCATATCAGCGATTGTCGCCGCTCCCCACTTGTACCTCCTGAAGAGAACCCCAGTCCACGCCGTGATCATCTTCCACGTGCAGAGAGACCCGCGCTGGTTTTCCGGGCGAAGCAACTTCCGTTTCGAGCAGTACCGGTTCGGCGGGACTGACGTTCGCAATTACCGCGGTTCCGAGGCTCGAACCATGTTCGTTGTAGAAATGAGCAACCAAGCGCCCGGCACAGAAAACTCCGAACGAACCTGAAAGTTTGATTTTTCCGTTCTCGAGACGAACGCTTTGCAGCGGGCGGATCACGATGCCGGCGTCCTTCGCCCCATGAAATTCATTCCCGGCTCGCGTGGGAAACCATTCCGTGTCCAGATCGCAAGAGTCTCCCGGTCGCAACCGGCACATCGGACTGTTAATCTCCGCTTCAAGGTAGTAAGGGGCTGCGTCCGCATCGTTGCTAAGGGAAAGAATTCCCTCGTTGCTCAGTCTCGTCTCCGGGCCGTTTGTCCAGAAGATGACAGAAGCCTTGCCGGGATAGGGTTTGTTTTCGTTGAACTGAAAGCGTTCTACCATGGCGTATTTGCTGCCGCCATCGACTACGGCCAGCCAGCCTTCTGTCGAGTCCAGCCACAATTCAGCCGCCATGTGAACGTAGTGCACGGCAAAGAAGCCATCGTTTCTCACCGACACTGCGGAATTCTGCGCCGGACCGAAGCGAACATGATAGCTGTTGAGATAACTGCTGGATGGGTTCGCCGGGGTGAAGGTCCAGAAATCGAGGTTGAAGCCGGTGGTGGAGGAGGGATCGGCGGTGTTGTACTGCGAAACCGATTGCATCGACCACTCCAGGGTATGCCCACTCACGTTCTTCATTGTGGCGTGAAAGCGGATACGCGGAGAGTCCGCGTCCAGGTGAATGGTTCGCACAAACTGGATCCCGGTCTGAGGATCGGCCGGACCGGTAAGTTCGATTTCGCACTGCTGTCCTTCCGAAAGTTTTCGAAAGATGAAAGGACCATCATCCAACACGTCAGAGTCGCCTACCCAATGTTGCTCGTCGTCGTTGCCCTCGGGCAAAAGCCACAGCTTGTCGCCACCGTAGTTGAACCACACACCTGGGGTCGGCGGTTTGTACGTCCCAGCAAGTTTGGGATTCACGAACAGGTAAGGATGCCCAGCGAAATTTACCTGCATCAATCGGCCGCCATTTTGCGGCACCACAACCAACTGAACCCACTGATTGGAAAGTTGCTGCGCGCTCCACCCCTTGTAGTTCAGGGCGTCGACCCGACACCCCGTAGCGGCCGGCGAATTTGCTGGACCGGGAGTCTGAGCCGCCGCCGCCAGCCAGAGCCCGCTCGAGCCAAGGAGAACTACGACCAGTCGTCGCATCCGATTTGCCAGTAGAAAATGCATTGCCATGAGTGCACCTTTCCAGGAAACCGCCGGAGTTGAGGGTAGCATGTGTCAGTTTTCAAAACGTGAAACTGCACCGGCAAAACGGAATGAAATGCAATAAAACGAAAGATTTCGATTTGCGTCAAGCGAATTCTGTGGTATACCCAGTGGGCAAAAGAAGTGTGCGCACGTCTCCTTGGGAACAAAGTTGAAAACTCTGCTGTTATTGCTGCTGCTCTCTCCGAATCTGCTGGCCCAGGAGCGGAAAATCGATCCCACTTGGCTACATCGGTACGTTCCACAACTGAGCGAAACACGAACTGATCTTGCATCCCTGACTTGCCACTACAAAGCGATCTTCGGGGAAGGCGATGCCGATGATCGAACTCTGCAAAGCGTTGCCCGTTTCGCGGAAGTCACGCTCGATGCTGGCGGCAATTGCCAGACCACGCTCTACGATCATGAAGAAGAGGTTTATTTCGTCCTGCGGGGAAAAATCGATCTCCGATATGGGGAACAAACGTACGCGATGCGAGCGAATGACTTCACTTACCTGCCGCCCGGTATGAAACATTCGATTGCGAATAGCTCCGATCGGTCGACCCAGGTTCTAGTCATGAGTTTCAAAGTGCCTGCGGAAATGTCAATCAGCGCGCCAGCGCTGCAGCCTAAGATCGTGAATCTTGAAGACGTTAAGGAGGAGACGGTTGAAGGTCACCCGACGTCGGTTCTGTACAAGCTTCTCCTCGGTCCCCGGAAGGGCAAGCGGGACGCGATCGATGAAGCGTACGTTGTCACCAGTTTTTTCTGGATGAATTTTGCCCCGGGAGGCACGAACTTTCCGCATCATCATGAAACCGCGGAAGAAATCTATCTCGTGCTTGAGGGAGAAGGTGAAATGGCGGCTGGAAGTGGAATGGATGGCATTGCCGGCCGCTATCCAGCAAAAGCTGGAGACGCTTATTACTTTCGCCCCAACTGCACCGTGGGGTTCTACAACCAGAACAAACCGGGAGCCAAGGCTCGCATTTTGGCGGTGCGATCGCAGATTCCGCTGCCGAAGAATGAAGATTAGTTACTGCTGTATCGCTCGGTTTCATCCCATAAACAGGGTTTGAGCAGTGAACGCTGCGTACTCTAGCTAACAATCATTCACGATCATTCATTGACGACATTGAGGAGACCTACTAATGCGTATCCCGAATTCGAGCCGGCGATCATTTGTTAAGTTGTTGGCGGCCGCACCGCTGCTCAGCCAGATTGCGGTCCGCGAACTCTACGCACAAGCCGCCACGGCCGTGGGCAAGGACCCTCGGCAGAATGTATACACTCAGCTGGGGGTAAAGACGGTCATCAATTGCCGCGGAACCTGGACTTACCTGAGTGGATCGCTTGAATTTCCGGAGGTTCGTCGAGCGCAGCTGGAAGCGTCCAATTATTTCGTTAACATGATCGATCTGCAGCGTGCAGTGGGCCGGCGGTTGGCAGAACTGACGGGCGCCGAATCTGGCATCGTCACTTCAGGATCAGCTGGCGCGATGTCCGCGGCGACAGCCGCATGCATCGCCGGCAGCGACGATAA
The DNA here is from genome assembly GCA_963750245.1 of uncultured Acidobacteriaceae bacterium. Lineage (GTDB taxonomy): Bacteria > Acidobacteriota > Terriglobia > Terriglobales > Acidobacteriaceae > Sulfotelmatobacter. The sequence continues at coordinate 632,910 of CAVVQB010000007.1, read as the reverse complement.
ATACATTTGGCAGCTCCCCGATACCACGGGACTGAAGCACGAAGTGATCATGGTGGGAGGCAGGAGCGCGTTCGACAGTGCTATCCGTCTGGTCGGCGCCAAACTGGTTCTGGTTTATTCATCCGAGGAGCTCGCCAACGCCATCAACGAAAACACAGCGATGATCTACACTACCGATCTTGGTGACAAACTGCAGCAAGAAGTGGCGATTGCGAAAGCGCATAAAATTCCTCTCCTGCTGGATGACGCCGCGGGCATACCGCCCGCCGACAACGCCAAACTTTACGCCCGGATGGGCATCGACCTTTACTGCTTCTCCGGAGGAAAGGGACTGTGCGGGCCGCAGTGCAGCGGCTTGCTTCTGGGACGAAAAGATCTGATCGAGTCAGCTCTCATGAATTGCAATCCGCGAGAGGGAGCCATTTGCCGTCCGATGAAAGTCGGCAAAGAAGAAGTTATTGGTTGCCTCACGTCGCTTGAGACCTGGCTGAATCTAGACGAGAAAAAGCTTTACGCCGAATGGAACGGGCGTGTGGATCGCATCCGGAAGCTGGTGGACACAGTGCCCGGCGTAAAGACCGACATCTACATTCCAGACGACGGGAATCGATACCCGACACTGAGGGTCTCCTGGGACACGCAGGCCTGGCGATTCAGTATTTCCGATTGCGTACAAGAACTGCGAGCGGGCGATCCGGTGATCGAAGTGCTCGGGCCAGACAATCCCAGCCTGGTGACAGCGGTGCGTGAGGGGAACCCCAATCGAAAAGAACGCAAGGAGCCCGATCACATCGAACTGATTTCAATGACCATCAAGCCAGGTGAGGAAATCGTCGTGGGGCAGAGATTGCGCGCAGTCCTGGGCGCTGCCCAGAAGAAATCGGCTGCCTAGGCGCGAAGGGAACCTACTTGAGAAAACAACGTCGGAAAGTTCAAATACGATTTCTATTGCTTGCATTCCTGCTTTTGCCAGCACTCCTTGCAGAGGGACAGATACGCGCCATCGTTCCTGCGGCGACTTCCGCCCGCGGGAATCGCTACTATTCGCTCGCTGTCGACGCGGGGGACTACGTCTATATCTCAGGTCAGGGGCCACGTCGTCCGGACGGCAGCTTACCAGCGACTTTTGATGCGCAGATCCGTCAGGCGCTCGACAACATGAAAGCGATTGTCGAATCTGCGGGCTTGACGATGGAGCACGTGGTCTACACGCAGGTTTATCTTGAGGACGTCGGCAAGTATCACGAAATGAATCGAGCTTTCGCCGAGTACTTCGCGAAAACTCCACCGGCTCGAGCCGTGCTGAGCGTTGCTCGCGTTCCCGAGCCGCCCGTCGAGATTAGCGCGGTTGCCGTGCGCAGTTTGGCCGACCGGCGGGCCGTCTATCCGCCAAATTACAGTCCGGGCGATTCAGCATCGCCAGGCATTCTTACTCACGACCGGCTTTTCATATCCAGTATGACTGGCAGCGATCCCGTCAGCGGCAAGGTTCCGGACGACCCAGCGGCGCAGGTCGATTTGGCGCTTGACCGCGTGCAGGCTGTCGTGAAGGCGGCCGGTCTCGAACTCAGCAACATGGTCTTCGTCAATCCTTATCTGACTTCGAAGATCCCGATGCACGTTATGAATCAGCGTTACGCTCGGCGCTTTGAATTCGGCAATACTCCGGCGCGCGCCACCATTGAAGTGTCGAGTTTGCCAGGCGGCGCCCTGATCGAGTACACAGGCGTGGCTGTTGTTGACCTTCGCCAAAGGAAAGCGATCCGCCCAAAGAATATGCCGCCCAGCCCTACCGCCAGTCCCTGCGTTTTTGCCGGCGACACCTTGTATTGCTCCGCCAAAGATGGCTTCATTCCCGGCCCGCACGGCGGTATCTACGCCACTACCACACAACATCAACTACGGCAGAGCATGCGCAATCTCCTCGACAACCTCGAAGAAGCCGATATGACTTTCGATCAGGTTGTGGCGACAAATGTCTACCTGGACGATTTGTCTGACCTGCAAGTTTTTGACGATATATACGCGCAATATTTTGGCTCCGTGCTGCCGGCGCGAACAACCATCCAGCAAATTGCGCCTACGGAACGCGAAGCCGACAAGGAAGATCACTTCCCCGGGCTGGAGCAAGTCTCGCTGATCGCGGTTCGAAGAGAGCGAGTACGTCCGTAACTACCGGACGGATGCCAACCAAAGTATCATCTTGCCAAATCATCCGCCGGAGAGCCTTATGCAGCGAGTTGCTATGCAAGCTTTGTGCATCGTTCTGCTGATCGGCAGCACGTGTTATGGTCAATCGCTAGCCGATGCCGCGCGCGCAAATCGCAAGCAGAAGGGCGACGCCCCGACGAAGGTCGTCACCAGTGATGACCTCGACGGAACATCAACGCCAGAGACAATTCAACTGATTCCCGGTTCAAGTGCTACAGGACAAGGAACGCTGGTTGCGCCCGGAAGAGGAAAACATAGTTATCGCGTCATCATGCTGGATGCAAGCCGGTTTGTGAATGGAGGCACGGTCCATATCACGATCACCGTGGGGGACGGCGAATCCGAGGCATCTTTTGACTTGTACCCACAGGGTCTTCCGCTACCTTCAGAGGGATTCCCGAAGTCTCTAGCCAATGCGGTGAATATACACAGCGGGTCCAGCGCAAAAATCAATTATCGTTTTGCTCATGGAACAGTGTTCCAGTTCGGCGCCGAGGGCAGCTGGAATTCAAAGGCCGGAGCCACGAATACCTACAGCTTTGTAGTCGATGTGGACAGCCAATCTGCGCCATGACCCGCATGGTCGCAGGCTCGGAATTGCTCGCCGTCAGATCTTGATAAAGATCCGCTTGCGCCAGAGAAGCCAAAGCAGAATCCAGCAGAACAACAGAGCCGAGAGCGAATAAACCAGCGAAGCGTTTGGCGTGCTCAGTCCGAACGATTCGAGGTAGGCTTGCGCGGCCTCGTGCCAGTACATGCTGACTCCGTTTGGGCCTTTCGCCGTGAATGTGTAACCCGGTCCATACACTAGTGAGTCGGCGACGAATCCAGTGATCGCGTTCATCCCAAAGACCAGGATCGGCATCGTCCAGGCTCCGCGCCACTGCTTGATCTCGAGCAACCAATAGAGGAATGCCAGGAACAAAAGGGCAAATCCTCCGCTGAATAGCACGAACGAACTGGTCCAAAGGTTCTTGTTGATGGGAAACCACCGGTTCCAAAACAAGCCCGCGGACAGGCCAACCACGCCAACCACGAACATGCCGGCAACCTTGGTCGCTGGCGCTTTCGCGGAACGGAGCCAATGTCCGGTGAGAACGCCGATTAGCGTGGTCCCGATGGCGGGAATCGTATGGAGGATTCCCTCCGGATCGCGATTCCCGTTGTACAAGTGGCCCATGAACAACTTGCGGTCGAGCCATGCCGGCAGGTTGCGGTCAGGATCCATGAATGGAACATTATGTCCGGGCATGCCATACCCCGGGATCGGCACAAATCGGAGAATCGCCCAGTACCCGACAATGCACGCGGCGAGTGCAATGAGTTGTCCGCGGCGGCCCGACCACAGTTCCATAGCGGCGGCGGCCAAATAGCAAAGCGCAATCCGCTGCGTCACGCCTTCAAAGCGAAAACTGTGAATATCGAAACCGATGATTGGGGACGCATTCACCAGAAAACCGACGGCAATAAGAATCAGGCTCCGCCAAAAAGCGTGGGCGAAAATGCGCGAGCGCGATTCGCCGCTCTGCAGACGCGAGGAGACGGAAAATACCAATGAAATCCCAACCAGAAAAAGAAACGAAGGAAAGATGAAGTCTGCAGGCGTCCATCCATTCCACTCGGCGTGCATGATGGGCCAATAGGCCTTGGTGTCACTGCCCGGGTTGTCCACAACGATCATGCCTGCGACACAGAGGCCGCGATAGATGTCGAGGGACATCAGGCGGTTGGGGACCTGCCGCTCTGTCTCGTTGGTGCGGCTAAGCGTGAGAACATCGCCAGGGGTGGATGGCATGTCTCGACCAATATACTCGCAAAAGTCCAGCAGACGATTAGACGAGCCAGGTCGCTACAATCGAGACGCCACGAATTCGTTGTCATCGATCGCGGGGTTGAGTCGCCGTTCCGCCGGCCAGCCACCAGTTCTCGATTTCCTCCAGGCTTCGCCCTTTGGTTTCTGGAACCATCAGCTTGACGAAGAGGAACGCTGCAACACAGACGATGGCATATAGCAGAAAAGCGCCTGGCGCGGTCAATGCTCGCACCAGTGAGAGAAACGTCAGGGTAACCAGCAGAGTCCCGCACCAAAGAAAGAGGGTCGCGATCGACATGGCGCGGCCACGGATCCGGGTCGGGCAGATTTCTGACATCAGCACCCACGTTCCCGTGCCGATGCCGACGGCGAAGCAGGCAACATAGATCAAGACAAGGATCAGAACTGCCAGGGGTGGGCTCTGCAGACGAATCGCCGCTGCCACTCCCACCAGGGAAACTGCCATGCCCGCGAACGCCGACATCATCAAGGGCTTCCTGCCCACGCGGTCGATCAAGTACATCCCGAGAAGCGTTGCCAAGAAATTGATGGCCCCAATCATGACGTTGGCCCAAAGCGCCGTACTGGCGGTTTGCTTCGGCACGTGCTCCAGGAAAACCAGCGAGCCGTAATAAATGATGGTGTTGATTCCGGTGAACTGGCTGAAGAGCGCGATCAGCACGGCGACCACTAGCGGCTTTCGGAACGCCGGATCGAGCACGTTGCCGCTTTCTTCGGCGACGGCGGAGTGGATGGCAAGGATTTCTGCCTGCGCGGCGTTCTGGCCCTTGATGCGCGCGAGGATGTGTTCGGCTTCATTCTCGCGGCCCTTTTGCACCAGCCACCGCGGACTTTCAGGAACAAAGAGCAATGCCAGCAGGAAAAACGCCGATGGCACCGCGGCCGATGCGAACATCCAACGCCAGTTCTCCGGGCCGGCTCCGGTGAGACCGTAGTTGACGCTGTAAGAGAGCAGAATGCCGGTGACGATTGCCAACTGGTTGACGCTTACCAGCAGCCCGCGGATGCGGGGCGGAGAAATCTCGGCGATATAGAGCGGCGAAAGAGTGGAAGCGAGTCCGATGGCGAGGCCGCCCATCAGGCGCGCGAGCACGAACTCGGTGATGTTGCGGGGAAGCGCCGCTCCGATCGATGAAACTGTAAATAGCGCCGCAGCAGCGAGCAGTGACTTTTTTCTGCCGGAGCGGTCGCTGGTGAAGGCGGCCAGACTCGCGCCGAAAACGCATCCCAGAAGCAGGCTGCTGGCGCCGAACTCAGTTTGTGAATCGCTCAGCGTGAACTGCCGCTTCAGGAAAACGATAGCGCCGTTGATGACCGCGGTATCGAAGCCGAACAACAACCCGCCAATCGCGGCGACGGCAGCGGGCAGATACAGAAAGCGCGCCGATCCATGTTGTGGCGATTCATCCCGTGCGCGGACGGATTCCTGCATGTTGGTCGGGCTCATCGTGATGGTTGCAGTCTTAAATTGTCAGCAATTGCTGTTGCAGGAAGACCAGTCCCGCAGCGCCAGCCACTCCACCGTATCCGCCGGTACTTTGAAAGACGATCGGAACCTTCCTGCCAAGCAAAACACTAGTGCGGCGCGCGACCTCTTCATGCAGCGGGGCGAGCAACTGAGGTCCGGCTGCGGCGATATTGCCTCCCAGGATGAGCAGTTCGGGATCGAATATGTGGAGAAAGCTTACCAGAGCCGCAGTGAGAGACTCGAAAGCGAGATCCAGAACGCGGCGCGCACAGGGGTCGCCGTCCGCTGCCGCCTGAAAGATAGCCTCGGTGCTGGGAGTTCGGCCGGCATCGTCGAGTGATAAACGGGTTGGGGACGCGCGATGGATGTGAGCAAAATAGGAGGACTCGATCGCGCGGGAAGAGAAGCAAGTCTCCAGGCATCCGTAATTGCCGCAAATGCAGAGCCCACCGCGAATGTCGAGGGTGACGTGACCCAAGTGGCAGGCCGCTCCAGAGGCGCCACGGACGATCACGCCATCGACCAGCGCCGCGGCCCCGACGCCTGTGCCCAGCGTGAGCAATACCACGTTGCGCCGCCCGCGTGCAGCCCCCCACAGCACCTCGCCAACCAGTGCCGTGCGCGCGTCGTTGTCGGCACAGACTGGAAGGCCATCCACCGAAGCCAGGCCCCGCAGCATGAGTCCTTCGAGAAAGTTCAGGTCGCCGGGCAAGCGGTTTACGCGAGTGGTGGCGGCATCAATGACTCCCTTACAGCCGATCCCGATCCCCAGCACTGGGACCGTCGCCTGCTGGCGCACGGAGCGGATATAATTCTGGAGCGACGAAATGGTGCGCGGAGAATCCTCGTGAAAGCTCGCGATCGAGTTGCCGCGCAATCCGACCAGGGCGGCCTTGATCGTGGTGGCACCGATATCGACACCGATGGCCACGGCCTCGGGGTGGGGTGATTGAGTTTCGCTCACAATCGTTCTGAATTATACTCACGTCGATCCTCAGCTGACTCTCGCGAGGGAACAAGGAGTCAATCTCATCCGTGCCTGACAGGGTTCTCGATCACGTTGCGGGTTCGAAGCAGGCCGGCCTGGCATTCTTCGATCAGGCAATGGTTTTGCTGGAAAAGTTGCGACGCACGCAAGCCGACGTAATTCAGAAAGCAGCCGAGCTGTGCGCGGAGCGAATCTCGCGCGGTGGTCTGGTTTTTCTCTTTGGCAACGGCCACTCCCGCATGATGTGCGAGGAGATGACTCCCCGGCAGGGTTGCTACGCCGGTTTCGTCGCGCTGGTCGAGTTGGCGCTTTCGAACCATGCGTCGATCGTCGGCACCAACGGTCTGCGTGCTCCGCTGTACCTTGAGAACTACGAAGGGTACGCGGAGAAAATTCTGCAGAGCTTTCATTTTGGACCGCACGACGCTTTCATCGTGATTTCCACCAGCGGGATTCGCCCTGTGGTCGTCGAGATGGCGGCCGGAGCGCAACGGCGGGGGCTGCCCGTGATCGCCATCGTATCCAAGGCCCATTGCGAGCAAGCGAAGCCCGCTCATTCCTCGGGGAAGAAGCTCATCGACTGCGCCGATTTGATCATCGACAACCAGTGCCCGCCGGGTGACTGCATCGTCGAGTTGGAGGGATTGGAGTGGCGTACAGGGCCGGTTTCGACGGTTACCGGCGCGATCATCATAAACATGATTCGCTGCGCCACCGCCGAAGCGCTGCTGGCACGAGGCGTGAAGCCAGTGTTGTTGCCGAGCCACCAATTCGTGGGAAATGCCAGCGCCGCGGAGCAACTGGAGGCGTTCTACGAGGCCTATCGCAAGAGCCTCAAACATCTTTTTGAATAGGGGCCACGTGAGCGAAGTCCTGCTGGTGACTGGGTCGTCGGGGATTGCGGCAGCGACGGCCCGCTTGTGGGGAGCGCAGGACAGCGTGTTTATCGTCGGCGTGAAAGAAGAAGAGTGCCGCTCGCTGGCGGCGGAGTTGCCCCGAGCGGGTTTCAGTGCGGCGGATGTGCGTGATGAGGAAGGCGTGAGCAAAAGCGTTGCGGCCTGTCTCGAGCGATTCGGGAAAATCGACGCGCTCTTCAATGTGGCCGGAATCAGCGCACGCTCGCTCGGCGATGGCCCGCTCCACGAATGCTCGATGGAAGCGTGGGATACTGTGATGAATGTAAATGCCAAGGGTACTTTCCTGATGTGCCGGGAAGTGCTGCGCACCTGGACACGGCATTCGCAGAAGGGCGTCATTCTGAATTGCGGGAGTGTTCTGGCGCAGCACCCGGAGCGAGAACACTTTGCCACCGTGGGGTACGCCGCGAGCAAGGGAGCGGTCGGGGCGATGACGCTTTCCGCTGCCGCTTACTATGCGCCCGCAGGCATCCGGATCAACGTCATCGCACCCGGACTGGTTCTAACACCGATGAGCGCGCGCGCCCAGGAGGATGCCGCTGTCATGCAATTTATCGCCCGCAAGCAGCCTTTGACGAACGGTCTGATCGCGGCGGAGGACATGGCAAAGATCGCGTGCTTTTTTTTGAGAAAGGACTCGAGCCCCATCACCGGCCAGGTGATCACTGCCGACGGAGGATGGGCGGTAAGCGCATGACTCCAGCAACAACACCGACCGGATCCACAACCGAGGCCGCCGTTGACGAGCGGCGGGCAAGCAAGGAACGCCGTCCTCTGCAAACGACCGTGATCGGAAGCTACCCGTTTCCGGGATGGCTGGAGTTTGCTTCGGCGCATCTGGACGAATTCGGCGAGGCCGATATTGAAGAGATGCGCACCGATGCTGTCATCGCTGCCGTTCACGATCAGCTCGCCGCGGGCCTGGATGTAATCACGGACGGGGAACAGAGCCGTTACGACTTCAACCTGTCTTTCTATGGGCGGCTGGAGGGCATTCGCGCGACGCCGTTTTCCCCGCGCCGCTTTGGTCCACCGGCCCACGATCAGCGGGGAAAATATCCAGTCACTGGAACCATCGTCTCCAAGCATGGGCTGGGCGCAGTTGCTGAATTCAAACTTTTGCAGAAGGTTGCGCCGGCCGAAGGACCGATTCTCAAGGCCAGCGTTCCCGGACCCTACACGCTTAGCGGCCGCATTGAGCCCGGCGGAGCCTATCCCAGCCGCTGGGAGATCACCGACGCACTGATTCCGATCGTACGCGCCGAGTTGGAACAACTGGTGGAAGCTGGTTGCCGGGAGATCACGCTCGACGAGCCATCCATGAGCTGTTACGCATATCGCGAGGACCCGCGGCGCTTCGTGAAGATTTTTTCCGATACAGTCAGCCCTGTCGTCGGCCGATGCCGTCTCTCCACTCATTTGTGTTTCGGCAACTACAAGGCGCGCGCGGTCGCCCCACGCCGCTATGGGCCGCTGTTTCCAGCATTCTTCGAATTGCCTGTGGACGAGATCCACCTCGAAATGGCGAGCCGCGAATTCGCCGAGATCGAACTGATCGGAGAAATCGCGAAGCGGGGCGTCGACGTAGCGGTCGGAATCATCGATGTGAAGAATTACCACATCGAAACTCCGCTCGACGTGGCGGAGCGCGTGCGCCTTTGCTTGAAGTATGCTCCTGCCCACAAACTTTCTTTCGCGCCCGACTGCGGACTGAGTCAGACCGCGCGGTGGGCCGCACGGCAGAAACTCGTGAATATGGTGAAGGGCGTGGCTATTGTGCGCAAGGAACTGGGAGTCGCGTGATTCGTCCCGTGCTGTCCCACGCAGCTCTGCTCGCTGACATTCGCGCACAAGAAAAAAATGATCGCGGATTCCGGCTGTGGTGGCTGGGACAAAGCGGATTCCTGCTGCAATGGCAGGGGGTTCATGTTCTGCTCGATCCTTACCTCTCAGACTCACTCACACGGAAATACAGCCAGACCGACAAGCCGCATGTGCGGATGACTGAACTGGTCATCGATCCGACCGAGCTGTCGTTCGTCGATATCGCGAGTTCGTCGCATAACCACACCGATCATCTCGACGCCGAAACCCTGAGTCCAATCCTGTCGCGGAATCCATCGCTCAAGCTCGTGATCCCGGAGGCCAATCGCGCTTTTGTCGCGGACCGGCTGAAGATCGACTCGGCAGCGCCGATCGGACTCGATGACAAGAATTCGGTCGAACTCATGGGGATTCGATTCTCCGCTGTCGCATCCGCGCACGAAACGGTGGAGCGAGACGAGAACGGACGCGTGAAGGCTCTCGGCTACGTTTTACGATTCGGCGATTGGAGCCTCTACCACAGTGGTGACACACTGCGCTACGACGGGATGGCAGAGAAGCTGCGCCCTTTCGCAGTCGACGTGGCGCTTCTTCCCATCAATGGGCGCGCTCCAGAACGGCGTGTGCCGGGCAATCTTTCGGGACAGGAAGCCGCAGAATTGGCGCACGACATCGGTGCGAAGCTGGTGATTCCCTGCCATTACGCGATGTTTGAATTCAACACGGCGACTCCGGATGCGTTCGCGGACAGCTGTCGGCGCCTGGCGCAGCCCTTTCGCATTCTGCAATGTGGAGAGCGATTTGACGGCAAAAGGTGAATGAGGCAGAAGGCAGTTGTCACGCCATGTGCAAGTGCTGGCGCAGGACCTCGAATTACCATGCCGGCTTCGGCTTTTGCTTGCTTCTCTGGTGTTCCCGCAGTTAGAAACAGGCTTCAGCCATTCGCTTTCGCGACCAGCAAAATGGCAACGCAATAGAAGACAAACATGCCGACTAGATAAGACTTGGCGCGGCTGCTGGCGCCGGCAAATTCCTTCCATGCGAATACGCCCCACAATGCCGCTACCATTGGAGCAGACTGGCCAATGGCGTATGAGATGGCGACACCGGTGAAACTGGCAGCGACCAGATTGAACACCATCCCTGTTCCCCAAATCACCCCGCCCAGCAATCCGAGGATGTGGCCTGACGCCGGACCTTTGAAATACCCGCTGAAATCGACGGGCTCGCCGACCAGCGGTTTTTTCATGAAGTAAACATTCCAGATCAAGCAAGAGAGCAGAGCGCCCAACGTCAAAAAGACTGCGATGCTGTAGGGACCAAGCGGATTTCCGTGCGTCATGCCGTGAGCTACGAAGGGAGCCCACAAGCCCATTAAGACGCCGGAGACGACGCAGGTAACAATACTTTTTCGCGACACCGAGCGGCCGGCAATGGCGAGACTGCCGTAAGCTTTGCCATCCAGAATGACGGCAATCACGGCGCAGATCACGCCCATCGCCAGCAACACGATGTTGCCCTTCGGCTGCAATCCGTAGCTTAAGACGGTGCCGACCACCAGTGCGATGCCGATGGAGACCGGAAAAGCGATGGCGAGTCCGGCCATATCGATGGCGGCAACGAGCAGGAGATTGGCAAGATTGAAAATCGCGCCGCCCACCATGGTGGAAACGATATTTGAACCATCCGCGGAGTGGACATTACTTAGGAAGCTATCGGCATCATTGCCGGTGCTTCCCATGGTCAAAGCGAGCACGAGCGAGATGAGAAAAATTCCGACCGCATAATCCCAATAAAAAAGCTCGAAGCGATAATTCTTGACACCCTTGAAAGTGTTGGCCCATGAACCCCAGCAGACAGCGCTGGTAATCATCATCAACAGAGCGATGGTCAAGCTATGCGGGGTAAACATTGGTTTCTCCTATTTACCCTGAATTCTGGAAATGAACAGTTTCAGGAAGCGATCGGCATCCACATCCACGCAGACTTTGGTGTTGGGGCTGACCTTGTCCATGCCCTCGATCTCGAAGTGGTCGCCGTGAAGAACGTTGCGTTCCACGTAACCTTGGCGGTTTGCGACAGTCTCGCCGCGAGCAAACTTTCCCCCAGTTTCGACATCCACATGCATCTCAGTGGTCTTGACCAGGCTGGGATCGATGGCGATGGCTACCGCGGAGGGGTCGTACATGGGAGCGCCCGTGCCGCCATATTTCAAAGTCAAGTCGACCAGATACTTCACCACTGCACTGATGAAGTCATTGATCGGCCCATGCGTCTTTTCCAGTTCGGCGAGATAACCGGGAGTGAACAGCGCCTTGTTTCCGACTTCAAGGCCTGACATGGTAAGAGAATTCCATCCTGCCTGAAACACAATCTGCGCCGCTTCCGGGTCGTTGTAGATGTTGGCTTCGGCAGCGGCATTGACGTTGCCTCCGCTGATTGAGCCCCCCATGATGATCACTTCTCTCACCAAGGGGACGATGGAAGGATCTTTTTCTACGGCGAGCGCAATGTTCGTGAGCGGGCCGACTGGAACGAGAGTGATCTCGTGCGGGGAAGCGTGCACGAGTTTGATGATGAGATCGGGACCGAAGGTCGGATCCACCTTGCACTTGCTGGGCGGCAACTCCACGTTGCCCAACCCGTTCTTGCCATGCCAGAACTGGGCAGTTATCAATTTTTGAAAAAGAGGATGGTGCGCGCCGGCGGCGACGGGAATGTCGCAGCGATTAGCGAGAGAGACCATGCGCAGAGCATTATCGAGCCCCATCTCTAACTCGACATTGCCGGGAACAACGGTGATGGCCCGAACGTCAAGTTCCGGCGAATTCAAAGCCAGCATAATGGCAAGAGCGTCATCGGTTCCTGGATCGGTATCGATAATTACTTTCTTGGCTGCGGCGGCAGGCAAGGGAAGCGCCGCCATCAGGAAGACTACGAGCAGGAGGAAATTGAGAGGATGAATGCGAAAGGGGCCCTGGGTAACAACTTCTGGATTTGTCATTAGCTCAGAAAGTTTCGGCGATGTAGCCTAGCGTTGCGGACGATGAGTGTCAAGTACAGCTCCGCAAGAATGAAAATGCGAAAATCGATTTGACAAGCCTTGAGAGCGAAAACTAGACTCCTGATTCTTTTTGATTTCATCTCGTTGCGTCCCCAGGGCCCGCGGATCTTATGACAAAGACTCCCAGAATTGCAGTCATCGGCAGCGCGAATATTGATCTCGTGACTTTTGCGGATCGCTTTCCGAAACCGGGGGAAACGATTCTTGGACAGAAGTTCGATCTCGGGTTTGGCGGCAAAGGGGCAAATCAGGCCGTCGCCGCAAAATTGTGCGGGGCCGAGGTCTTCATGATGGCGCGAGTAGGGGACGATCTCTTCGGTCCGGCGACAATCAAGAACTTCAAGAAGCTCGGCATCGACGCCACGTACGTGAAGCAGATCGAAGGAGCCTCCAGCGGAGTTGCCCCGATTTTCGTGGAGCCCAGCGGCCAGAACAGGATTCTGGTGGTGAAAGGCGCCAACGATTTGTTGAAACCGGCGGACGTGGAAGCTGCGGCCGACTTGCTCAAGACGGTCGACTGCATGGTGATGCAGTTCGAAATCCCGATTGAAACTGTTTACTACTGCGTGAGCTTCGCAAACAAACATGGCATTCGCTGCATCGTGAATCCCGCTCCCGCAGGCCCGGTCGACATGAGCGCGTTGGTGGGGCTCGACTACTTTGTTCCCAATGAGAGTGAGGCTGAGACGATTACCGGGATGCCGGTACGGAATTTGGACGATGCAAAACAATGCGCAACCAAACTGCTGTCCGGCGGAGTGAAGCGAATCATTCTGACGCTCGGCGTGAACGGTTCGTTGTTGGCCAGCCGGGACGGCATGGAGCATGTGCCTGCATTCAGCGTGAAAAGCATTGACAGCACCGGCGCCGGCGATGCCTTTATAGGAAGCTTCGCCGTCTTCCTGGGCGAAGGCCTGCCTGAGCGGGAGGCAGTGCGCCGCGCGAATCTCTACGCCGGGCTCTCCACAACCGGCTTCGGAACGCAGAAGTCCTTCTATAGCCGGACGCGCTACGACTCCGAATGGGCTGCAAGAAAAAACTCGTAAGGACTCAACTCAATCCTCATGATCTCAACGAAATTTCGGTGATCAAGAGAGGCGAGATGGTTTTGCCGAGGACACGCAAGCAGGGGTTCCCGATGAAGAACTTAAAACTGCAGCTGATAATCTCCATTCTGCTGGTTGGGAATAGTCTGGCGCTCGCGCAGCAACGTCGTAAGGTCATCATCAATCAGGATTGTTCAGGGCCCGGCGGCAGCAATATGCAAACACTTTTGACCCTGATTCAATCACCTCAGGTGGAAGTTCTGGGCATCACCGTGGTCAGCGGGAACCAGTGGCGCGACGAAGAAGTCGCCCATACCCTGCGACTGCTGGAGCTCATTGGGCGCACTGATATATCGGTCGTGCCCGGAGCTGTGTTTCCGCTGGTGCATCGACGCAAGGAAGCTCAGTTATGGCAGGCGATGTATGGAAAAGTCGCATTCGCCGGCGCCTGGGATGATCGCTGGTGGCACGAACACGATGTGATCCCCAAACTTCTCGAAGGTGAGCCTTCTACTAAGCCTGCTGATGAAGACGCTGCTCACTTCCTGATTCGCATGGTGCACAAGTATCCCCATGAAGTGACGATTTATGAGGGTGGTCCGATGACGAACCTCGCCCTCGCCAACGCCATCGATCCCCATTTCGCCGAACTGGCCGAGGGCCTGGTCTTCATGGGCGGAAGCCTGAGCCCGCAGACCGACGATCCGGAGTTCATCAGCACGCCGCGTCACGAATTTAATTTCTGGTTCGATCCTGAGGCCGCGAAGAGCGTATTGGCAGCGCCGTGGAAAAAAATCGTCTGCACGCCGGTGGACATCTCCGTGAAAACCAGGATCACTGATGCAATGGTTGCGGAGATCAAGAAGAGCGACAGTCCTGCTGCGCAATACGTGGTGAAGTTCTTTATGAAAGACCAGGGCGGGTCCTACATGTGGGACGAACTGGCGGCAGCCGCGTGGATTGATCCGACACTGATCACAAGAAAAGAAATCCGTTATATGAGTGTGGACATCAGTCACAGTGCAGCCTACGGAAATACGCTGACCTGGACGGACAAAGACAAGCCACAACTCGGTGAGCGGCTCGTCGAAATCCAGATGGATTTGGATCTGGCCAGGTTCAACAAGATGTTTGTGGACTTGATGAAGGCTCCGACGCCGCAAGGCCATTGAGTTTCGTTGCGCAATAGCTCTTCGAGCAAACTAAACAACGACAACGGCTTCAGCCAATTTCCCAGCGTAGTGGTTTTCCGGAATCACCCTCGCCGGCAAACCGGATGACTTTTGCTGACTTCTGCAACCGTCCGACAGAACCATTTATTGTTACTTGCTTCATGCGCCCAGCTTCCGAAGCGGAGAGTCTGAGCTCAATGTCCCAGCGTCCAGCGGTTGCGGGTGCGTACCAGCCCTTGTAGCCTTGACCGGTTTTCTTGAACCCCAGGAGTGGCGAAGCGAACTCATACTCCGTCAAGGGAAGGTCCGGCCTGAAGCTCACTCCTTTTTCGTGGAACTCAAGACCAAGCAGTTTGGCTGCGCTATAAAGAGGCCACGCGTGCGGGTGCATATTCATGACGGGGAAGTCTGTCCAGTTAAAACCCCAGTCCGCTTGCACTTTGTGATCGGTTGAGGGAGGTTCGGCGAACATCGTCTGCCCGGGATATCTCGAAAGCACCGAATTGTATGTATCAGGACCGCTCCAGATGCCGTACCAGATTTCCGGGTAGGCCTCCGCATGCATCGCAAGAGAATTTTTCTTCCATTCAACCCAGGCTGATGCGCCATTTTCCAGGGCCAGCGCCCAGATCAGCGTTCCATTGATGGAAGGCCAAACTCCGCCATTGGTCAAAGTACCCACAGGAGTCCTCATCGTGGTGTCGCCCGGATTCTGCAGGAGTGCGCCAATGGGGGATGGTTTGCGCACCAGTTCGTCGATGGCTCCGACCAGAGTTTTGCGCTGCTCGGGCGTTGCCGCATCGCCGATGATCGCCCAGGGCTGAGGCTCCAGCCAGATATGATCTTCGCCGATCCATCCGATGTGCGGCCCCAGCCAGGCCCGGCGAAACCACCGGCCCGCCCAATAGGCCCGAACCGCTTGGCGTTGGCCTTCTGCTTTGGTGCGCGCCTGTTCAGCGCTCTGCGCATCTCCCGCGTAAGCCAGCAACCGCGCGTAGTAATCGAGAACGTAGCAGGCCATGGCGGCATTCAGAACGCTTTCGCCCTGGCGGCGGACCTCGCCGGCTAGCTCGGATGGAACGTGCCCAACCACAACGTCATCGTTCCAGTCTCCATTGGAGAGCCGCATGAGGCCGTGCTCGCCCACGCCAATCCCTTCGACCAGATGCATGTAAGAGCGCTTCAGGAGTTCGCCAATCGTCGGGTCGGTCGGACTCGCTTCCTGGCGTGGGTAAAGAGGAATTTTCTCGTCGAGAAAAGCCTTGTCGCGCGTAGCCAGCACATATTCGCTGACCAGCCACAGCAACCACAGTTCCAGGTCACTGGGACGAAAGATGACTGGCATGGGTACGCCGCTTCCCACGATGCCATAAGGAATGGAACCATCCGGCTGGATTTCCTTCAGCGTGTAGCGAATGACCTCGCGAGCAATCTCCGGGTTACTGAAAATGAAGGGCAATGCGTGTTGCAGAGGATCGCGCGCCGCTCCCTGAAAGCCCATGATGTATTGGTAGACGTGGCCCTGCGAAAGAATGTGCTCGCGAAAAAAGCTGTCATAGGTAAGGTTGCTGCGCAGATAGTAGTTATGCCACGACGTTTCTCTCTCCACCCATGGATCGCCCGGCACACTGAATCGAACGCCGTCCGCCTTCCAGGCCGCACTCGAATGTGCCCACAACTGCATGGGATCAGCCTTGTATTTCGCCACCAGCGCGTTAACCTCGAATCCCTCAGGCGTATATCCATAGAGAAAGCACAATGTACGGCTTTCTTGAGAACGCAGTTGGAGGCGGCGTTCAAGCAAAAATGCGCTCGCCGGACCGGTCGATGTGAGATCGCCGTTCAGTTTGGCTGACAATCCCGACGGGTGGTCGATACCACCGCTGCCGAAGAACGCCGACGCATCGGTAGCAAAGCCGTCGGCCGCCGCGTTAAGCGAGACGAGGAAAGTAGACGGTGGATTTAAATCCTCCATCGACGCGTGGCGGGGAAGTTCACCTACCGGGCCGCCAAAGAAACCGGAGGGATCTTTCCTTAGCGAGGCTTCGAGCTGCTCCCATGCCTGATCGTCTTCTGCGCTGCGTCCAAGAAAAGTCTCAGTGTCGATCAGGCCGCTGCCCTTTGGCAGTGCCCTGAATTCATGTGCAAAGCGCGCGCCGAACTGGCGCCGGAGCTCGGCCGCTTTCGGTTCGTTTTGCTCTCCAGCTTGCATCCACGAACGGTATGAGAACTGATAATTGTGACATCCCCAATACTCGATCCATCGAAGATCCGCGGGATCGCTCTCGTGGTTCGTGAGTGTCACCATTGAAACCAAGACCGGATCATCTCCAAACGGCGCGAAGATTACCTGATCGATTTCATGGCGGCGTCCTTTCACTATTTTTCTGAAGTAGCCTTCGCCCAGGATCCTCTCGAAGGACTGGCCATTACCGGGATAGTAGGTGCTGAGAATTTCGTTTCCATCGCTGAGGAATCCGATGCCGGCCCCGTAGTGGCCGTGCTCAGGGGAATAGTCGTTGAGAAATTTCGGCGAACCCTCGTCCTGCCGTACCTGCACGTATCCGTAATTCGACACTGCCGCGACCAGACGATCGTTCCCCACCTGGTGCGTATGGTCGGTGGGCGATCGCCACTCCTTGTGAACTGGAGACACGGCCTTTGCGTCTGTGACCTGGTTGCATGTGTACCGGTAAGCCGGCAAACCAAACTGGTCCGTGATCCACTCGCCAAAATGACCCGAGCCATAAGCCTTCGATACCGTCGCCTGCGCTTCCGCAGTGCTTGATCAGCGAGCCCGTCAGAGGCGCGGCATTCAACTTCGACAGGCTAAGTTTGTAAAGCCCTCCAATGCCTACAATGCCAAGAAATTGGCGGCGATTCATAAACGGTTCTCCCATTTCGCGTCTCAGGTGCTCCGCACTGCAAAGAACTTTTCGGCTTGCGCGGCTGATAACTCACACGTAGCGAAACATCATCATAAAGCCAAAATCCATATGGCTTTGCTGGTGGCAGTGAAACAGCGTCGCGCCCGGGTTTGCCGCGACAAAGTCGATCTCCGCATTGCTATTTGCCTTCACCACTACCACGTCCTTGCGCAGGCCCGAGAGTGGCTTGCCGTCGAGACTGGTGACCTCGAAGGTGTGGCGATGCAAGTGAATCGGATGATCGTCGCTGCTCTTATTCCGCATGGCCAATCTGTATCGTTTGCCTTCTTTCAATGGAATTGTGTCCGTCTTCGGATATGATTTGCCGTTGATCATCCAATAGTCAAAGTCCCCATGCCCGCGAAACTTCGATTCAAACATTAGAGGAATGCGCTCGTCCGGCGCGGCCGCCGCCGGTTCTGGTCTCGCGAACAGCGTGTAGTCCCATATCGTCTCAGGCGGATCGATCCACTTGGGTTCGCCCAGCTGATTGGCATACTCCACGACAATCCCCATTCCCGCCTTGCGAACCTCTTGCCGCGTCTCGCCCAGCACCCACACTCCTGGCCGATTCATCTCCACCAACAGATCAATGCGCTCCGCCGGCGCCAGTCGTACCGCGGGCGCCTTCGCCTGCTGCGGCACCTCGTTCCCATCCATGGCTACCACCGTGAATTCATGCCCAGCCAATGCCAGCCAATGCGTCGCTGTGGCGCTGGCGTTCAACACATGGAAGAGCACTTTTTGCCCTTCGCGTACTTTGATCGGATCGCCATAGCCGAGCATGCGGTCATTGATCGTCGCATAGTCGTAGAAGGCGTCCATGGCCGCATCCCCGCCGCCTCCCATATACGCATTCCAGTCGTGCAGTGTGAGAAGTATCTCCTGATCGTAGCCGCCCGGCTCCTGTTTCGGCTCAATGTAGAAACATCCGAACTGTCCGGTATACCCGCCTCGCTTCAAATCGTGCCCAGCGAAGGCGTGGGTGTGGTACCAACGGAAACCCGCCGGCCGCGGCGTAAAGCTGTAGCGCCGTTGTGAGCCCGGCGCAATCATGGGCGAACCTTCTTCCATCGAACCGTCCTGATCCGACGGAATCCATAATCCATGCCAGTGCACAATCTCGGGGACGTCGGTGCGGTTGGCAACATCAATCGTGATCGGCTTTCCTTCCGGCCAGCGAATTAGAGGACCGGGAACGACCCCGTTGTAGGCGACTGTGTGAATTACTTTCTTGGGCGCGATCTCCAGCTTTAGGGGCGCAATTTCAAGCCGCACATCCGCCGGCGTCTGGGCCCACAGCTTTGTCTGGGCCGTCGCACCCAGCATCGCGAAACTTGCGCCGATCAGAAAATCACGCCGATCCATTGATGTGTATGCCCTATTGACTGCTCTCGGAACTGCCGGCCCGATGATGCGTCCAATCGAATCTCCGACCCAGAATACCCTTCACGATCAGATGATCGGTACTGGCGGTTGCTCCAATTCCCACCCCAAAGTTGATCTCCCAGTTCGGGGACACATTCAGATCGATCGTCGGAAAGAACTGCTGCTGTTGATTGCGCAACGAGGACACACCTGTGATGGATCCGTAAGCCGCGTAGTATTCCAGGCCGCCAGAAATGTATTTGTTGAAGTCATAGCTGAATTTCGCACTTGGCGAGAATCCTACGGCCTCGGAAACACTCGGCCCGTGAAAAGATCGCTCCAGAGCCGGATTCACCGTGAAATACCATCTCCCTATCTGCTTATCGATGATCGGCCGCAGCTCCATCGTCCACGTGTCCGGAGAAAATGCCGCCCGCTGGTAACCGAATTCCATGGAGAGACTTACGCCCACTGGCCAATGCCAGCTGTCGGGCGCTCGCACCCGCGGACGAATGTGATCCCCCACCCATTGCCAGCCGTCTCCACTGCGCGCGCTGGTGAAGATGTAAAAGCCAACCTCCGACCAGCTATTCACCCCCTGAGTAATCTCAACCGTTTCGTGCTGGGCATGATTCGTTGGATAAAACCCATCTGCGGTGAACCGCGAGCCAGGCGCCGGATTACTCCCCTCCGCGGTAAAGTTGCTGTGCAGCTCCAGCATTGTGGTCTTGGGCGCGACGGTGTCGGAACCGTAGACCTGTATCTCATAGTTGTCCTGCGCATTTGCGAGCCTGAAGGCGCCAAGACCGACGACAAGGAGGATCAACAGCGCACGATGCGTGGCAGCCAGTTTCGTCGTTATCAAGACTAGCGCGTCCTCCAGGATGCCGATTGCGTTGTTGAAGCTGATGGTCCCAATGATGCGTTTACGGGCGAGTAGTATTGCTTCGAACAGCTTCAGCATTTTCAATTTATCATCGCCGTCGGACCGTGCCATACGCTATCGCGCTCGACGTGAAAGAGGCCTGGGGCGATGCCATGGCCGATGCTTTCGCTTCGGCTACCACATCCATGTAATAGATAAAGAGATAAGCAGTGGCCAAGAGCAACCGGCGTCGCTCAGCTCACTTTCTTGTGGTGGTAACCGAGGACTCTCGTAATTCACCTGTCGAAACAAAGCTGACACCGCCAACCGGGACACCTGAAGCCATCTGATCGCGAATCTTTTCGCGATTGGAACCGGCGTGCTCAATGGCTTCCGCGAGGCTGCGCAGGGCCTGCTCGACCGGAGTCCCTTCGGGCAGACGGAAGATCCACGGGATGTTCGTACTCGTCAACGTGCGGTCGGAAGATATGGCAAGGACAGGGATGAATGACTTGACCGCGATCTGTTCTGCGAGGTGGCTGGAAGGGCGATCGAGCGCGATCAAAGCCAGAACGTGATCTTGATAAACCGCCTTCACAAGTTCGTTGGAAGCCTTTCCCCAGGAGAGTTGAGAAGGAATTCCGATCAGGGATATGGGTTGACCTTTGACGTTGATAGTATGGAGCAAATTCAGAACCTCAGCGGAGCGGACGATCTCATCGGCTCGCGGCCCGAAGATGCCAATCTGCAGTTTGCCGGTTCGTACGTCGCTCAGTGTCGGGCCGGCGTAGTCAACACCGTCCTCTCCCACACGAGCGTAGGGCTTCTCCATTGTGATGCGGCGATACTCGATGTTTCCATTGCGGACGCGGGCTAAAAACAGCGGAGCAATGTTCTTGCAATTTGGATCGAAGACCATGTCACCGGTCACGCCTTGATGGCTCTCGACGCCGGTCAGCGCATCGCGAATCCTGCCTCGGTTGAGTCCAGCACGGCAAATTGCGTCCAGCAGAATCTGCATGGCATCGTAGGCCAGAGCAGCGAAGTGATCTGGGGCTTCATGGAAGCGCGCTTCGTAGCGAGCTTTGAAGCCGAGCCAGCGCGGGTCCGCGCGTGTTGGATCATACGGGAAAACCGCTTCGAAACCTTCGGCAGCCGCGCCCGCCAGCTGCACTAAGTCGTCCCCAATGGTGCGGTGACTACCGAAGACACGCTGTTTCATGCCCAATTCCTGCATCTGCTGCAGGATCATCGCGGCGGGACCAACGTCAGTCCACAATACGATTCCATCGACGCGCGAATCCTCGATCACTTGAAGTTGGCGGCGGAAGTCCGTATCTCCGGGCATGAACTTCTGCTCAATCACCACGGGATGTCCCAGCCGGCGGGAAGCGTCGCGGAATTTTAGAACTCCGAAACGGCCGTAGCGGTCATTCACGCGCAAGATTGCGACCCGCTTCAGGCCCAGTTCGTCGTAAATGTGGCGCGCCAGCGTGTAGCCCTGCAGACGGTCATCCTGAAGATCGGTGAAGTACCACGGAATGATGGTTTCAGGAATCGTGGGGTCAGTGGAGGCGCTGTTGACCAGTGGAGTTTCGGCCTTGAGAGTGACGCGCAACGCGATGTGGGTTGTGTCGGAACTGATCGATCCGAACATGGCCCAGACCTTTTCGTCATAAACCATCTTGACGATTTCGTTGCTGGCCGCGCCCCAAATCGCAGAATCGTTGTGCAACATGAGCTTGAACGGTTTGCCGCCGTAGCCGCCGTTTGCGTTCGCCTCCTCGATAGCCAGAGTCGCACCGTTGAGCATGCGGTTGCCCAAAACCTGTTGCGGATGATCGTGGAGCGGACCGATGAAGCCGATACGGACTTCCGATAAGTCTTTGAGTTCGGGATCGGGCACCTCGCGAGCGGCACCGTTATATTCGATGAGATCCTGGTAGTACTCGAAATAGGGGGTGGTGAACTTTGAAAATGGACGCAAGTCTTCCGGAGCGCCGGTGTAGGGTTTCAACGAACGCGGCGAAGGCGGGCCTGGAGGCTTGCTCCCGCAGGGACAAGGACTCTGCGCCAACGCCGTGGATAGAAGTGCTGCAGCGACAATGTAGCTGCGCAGGTGACGCATAGGTGCTACTCCGTGGGCGATGCGCGGCGGAACATGGCGATCGCTTCGATCTCAACCAGCAATTCGGGACGGCAGAGAATTGCCTGGATGCCAGTGGATGCAGGCAATGGATTTAGTCCCTGCTCGTTGTAGAATGCGGTTCTTTCCTCGTTGAATGCCTGGTAGTCGCGCTCGATATCGCGCAGGTAGCAAGTGGTGCGCACGATGTCGTGCCAGGTTGCACCTTCGGACGCGAGCAGCGCGGTGATGTTGTCGAACGTGCGGCGCAGCTGGCCGCGCAGGTCGCCCACGTGAACGGTCTTACCCTCGTCGTCGATGCTGGCGGTGCCTGAGATCAGCAGGATCGTGAGACCGTTCAGATCAATCCGCATACCGCGGGAGAATGCGCTGCCGTAAGCGTAAGCTTCGTTCAGCGCAGAGTGGTTGGTGATGGCGCGTTTGACCACGGGCGCCGTAGTTACTTCCGCGAGTAGCTCCTCAACATTCATATGATGACTCCTTAAGAATTCACTTCTTCACCGGTGTCCTGCGCGCTGGCAAAACCTGTGCGGTTTCTGCCGGGCTTCTTGTCGAGCCGTGTTGCCGAACGCCGTGGCTCAAGCCCTTGGCAGTCGCTACCCACAGGTCGTCTCCCTGAAAATCGACGCCGAGAATGTAGTTGTGCGCCGGCGCGGTTTGCACTGCGACTTTCTTGACGGCGCCTGCCGCATCGCGCACCAGCATCTCGGGCTTGTGCGTGTCGAGGGCCGGGCGATAGACCGCCCAGTTCGCGCCATCGTAATAAGCCAGTCCCTTATCGGTGGAGAACCATGCGCGATTGCCGTCGACGGCTTTGATCTGGTTGAGAAAATTGCTGGGCAGGCCGCTGTCTTTCTGCAGGAAGTTGTGCCAGTAGCGGCCGTCGTAGCGGCTGGCGCCGAAATATGTGGCGACCCAGAGAATCTTGTCGACATAGCTGACCGATGTTGTGATCTCGTGGATCAGGCCCTGATCCTTCATCAGCACAAGCTCAGTCTCGCCGTCGGGATCGTTGTAGTCTTTCCAGTGCTCGGTCTTAACGTCGTACTCGAGCACTCCGCCGCCCCACACCGCGTAATAGACTTTGTCTTCCGCGGGACTGACGGCGTAGGTCCAGATTTCGTACATGGGCGTGTTGCGCTCGTTGAACAGCGCCCACTGGCCGGTACGCGTATCGAAGCGGCTTGCGCCAGCAGCGGTGGCCGTCCAAACAAAATCTCCCTGCACGCCGACCCCGTAGACGATGTCGTTGCTTAGGCCGGAATTCAGTTGCGTGAAGTTATCAATGCGGCCGGCGGAGATGCGGCTGAGCCCACCCATGGTTCCGGCCCAGACGTCACCGGTGCGCTTGTCGAGAGCGAGCGAGAGGACGGCCTGGTGCGCGAGGCCATCGGCTGGACGGAATGTTTTCCATGCGCCGTTTGCGTACAGGCCAAGACCGTTCTCTGTACCGGCCCAGATGCGATTTCCATCCACCAGAACACAGAAGACATGATTATCGGGCAGGCCGTTGGCAATGGTGAAGTTCTCCCAGCGGAAGTGCGGCATATCTTGAGCCACTGCCAGCAAAGCAAAGAAAGAAAACGCAAGTACTCCAGTTACGCCCGCAAAACGAATTTTCGGCTTCGTCCTCATAGCGTTTTCAAGTACTCAATGAGATCGTTCAGTTCGTCTTTTGTCAGGTCGTTGCTCACGCCGTGCGTATCTTTCGGGTTGAAGACGGTCCATATTTCTTCGAGCGACCGTGCCGAGCCATCGTGCAGGTAGGGCGCGGAGTAGGCGACGTTGGGAAGTTGCGGCACATCGATGATCGGGGAGCGATCGGTGGACTTGCCAGTGCCGACGTCGACTTGCTGCTGGTTCGTATACTTGGGCCCGCTATGGCAGTAGGCGCATTGGTTCTTCTCGGGAATCGGCTTGCCGCTTTTGTATTTCGTCCGCTCGAAAATTGCCTTGCCGCGCTCCTGCGCCGGAGTGGGCTCACCATTGGGCAAACGGTAACGATTCGGGCGGTAGGGGAGCGAGTAAACAAACGTCACAAGATCGATGAGCTCCTGCGGCGTGTAACTCTGAGATCGATAGAAGAATTTCTCCGTGCGCGGGCCACATTCGGTGGGCATATCGGGATTGCCCCCGTTCCACTTGAACGGCTCCGTGCCCGCCAGGCTCTCCAGCGATCGATTGTCGACGATGTCCTTGCCGAAGCCATCCGGCTCGAGGTCCCACTGCAAGCCGTCAATGGTCGCATCGAGATGGCAGTTGGCGCAGCCGAACTGGCCTTGAAATGCGTAGTCAGCGGTGAAGAAAAGTTGCTCGCCGCGGCGAAGTGCGTTGATGATTCTCGGTCCGCCGAGATCGATGGTTGAAGCAATTTTGTCGCTTGATGTGTCAATCACCGAGATATTGTCGTCGAGACGATTCGCGACGTAGAGCCGCTTGCCGTCAGCGGACAACAATGTGCCGCGTGGATTGCGGCCAACTGGAATTCTCGCGGTTACGTAATTTGCCGACGCGGAAAGATCATTCGCAAGATTACCTGCCGACTGACGCTGGGATTTGGCGAAGGCCAACAGCTTTCGCACATCGATGACGGTCACGCTCTCGGAGCCGGCGGTAGTCACGAACATCTTCGATTTGTCTGGAGTGATTGCCACGCCCCACGGCAGGGCGTAATAACGGTCGAGTTCGTCGATCGGAAGCTGAAGTGTTCCGCCAATATCGTCACCGAACAAGGTTAGCGAATCACCGAATGCCCAACCGTGCTCCACGTGCGCCAAAGGAATTAAATTCTTGGGACGGAGTTGCGCGGCTACGCCCAATTTTCCGTCGGCAGAGAGCGCCACATGAAATACTCCGGCAGCATTGGCAGTTGCTTGCGCTCGACGACCGCCTGACGCGCTGTGTCGATGACGGTGATTTCCGAAATCGGCTGCGTCCGGAAAGCTCCGGCATTCGGGATAGATGTGCGTGCCGTATACCCACTTCCCATCCGCCGACAGAGCGAGATAGCTTGCGCCCCGTCCGGCCAGCAGTCGCTTGATTTCCTGGCCGGTGTTCACATCGATCACGGAAATGTCGTTGCTGAGACGATTCGCCACGTAGAGAGTTTTGCCGCTCTTGTCGCAGACGATGCCGGTCGGCTCGAAGCCAGTGGGCAGCGTGCGCACAACCTTCAAAGTCGCTGCGTCGATTACCGATACTGTGTCGGACCACGCATTCGTCACATAAATCTGCCGACCGTCGGGAGCCAATGCAATTCCGCGCGGCACGTGGCCTACAGGAACGATACCCACCACTTTGCCTGATCCTAGATCCACGACGCGCAGTTCATCGCTGGCCTGACATACGACGTACAGGAGGCGCCCGTCCCCCGACAACTCCATTTCGATTGGTGACAGGTAATGCTGGTTCACTGCTTCCTCGGACTGCGGCGATGCCGGTTTCGCCGCAGGCGCAAGCAACATCAGAATGAAGATCAACGCCAACACAGGAACGACGCTGGCGATCAGCTTCACCTTGCCGCGCAATGTGGCCAGTGCCCGCATCTACGGCTCCTCCACCGTGAGCACGCGATCGACTGCTCAGATTCTCCAGAACTTGCTCCTGCCCGCTGGGCCAGCGAATCGTGAGCTTGTCGGCCTTTGCGGCGCTTCCCAGGCCAAAATGAACGCGGCCGTCGTCTTGCGAAAGATAGCCCGATCCTGCGATGCGCTCGGCAATCTGCTTTCTGCCGCCAGCAAGCAACTCCAGGTGCGCACCGATGCCATCTCGATTGCTCTTTTTTCCTTTTAGCGTCACGGTGAGCCAATGATTGCTGTTCTGCGTGACGTTATGCAGCAGCATCCCGGGTGCGCCCAGGTTGACCACGTAGGCATCCATTTTTCCGTCATTGTCGTAATCGGCGAAGCAAGCGCCGCGAGCGACCGACTTTACTTCGAGGGCCGGGCCTGCCTCGCGCGAAACATCGGCAAACTTGCCGTTGCCCAAGCCACGAAATAGTGATTGTTCCTGCGGAACCAGATGGATCAGGCCGCCGTGGAAGATCATGATGTCGAGCCAGCCATCGTTGTCGAAGTCGTAAATTCCCGTGCCCCAGCTGGTGTATTGCGCTGTCGCCTGCGAGATTCCGGAACTTGGCCCGATATCTTCGAATCCGCTCGCTCCGGTGTTGCGCATCAAACGGTTGTACTTCGAGTCGGTCACCCAGAGATCAACGCGACCGTCGCCATCGATATCCGCAAATACCGGACCCATGGCGGAAGTGTTCTCGCCATTCTGTCCGTAGGCGACACCCTGTTCGGCAGCGACTTCCTCAAACGTGCCGTCGTGCTTATTGTGGAAGAGGAAGTTCTCGGTCTTATCGTTGGCAACGTAAATGTCGGGATAACCATCGCCGTCGTAATCCGCGGCCGTGACGCCCATGGTGCGGCCTTTGTAGGCGCCGATTCCGGACTTGTCGGTCACGTCGGTGAAGGTTCCGTTGCAGTTGTTGTGATAAAGGCGGTTCGTCTCGGCGGCGTAATCGAGCGGGCCGGGATAGTTGTCGGCGGCGTAGTAGTTGCGATACTTGGGATCGAACTTGACGTAGCGGCCGACGAACAAATCGACGCAGCCGTCGCGATCGTAGTCGAGCCACGCGGAGCTGATCGACCAGCCGTCAACTTTGATCCCAGCTTTTTCGGTCACATCTTCGAATGTGCCGTCGCCGCGGTTGCGATAGAGAATCGCCCGGCCGTAGCCGGTTACGAACAGATCGACAAAGCCGTCGTTATCGAAGTCGGCGGCAATCGCAGCCATGCCATAAATGTTGGCGGCAACCCCCGCCTGCTCGGTGACATCGGTGAACGTTCCGTCGCCATTATTTCTGTAGAGATGATTGTGAGGGGCGGCCGCCGGAGGCTGCTTCAATGGATAAGGATGCATGCCTTCTTCCAGCGGCTTGCCGCTGACCACGTAGAGGTCCGGCAATCCGTCATTGTTGTAGTCGAACCAGACGCAGCCCGCGCCGGTACCTTCCAACAGAGAACCCAGGTCCCGCGCGCCGAAGCTGTGGGTGAATTGAATTCCTGATTTCGAGGTCGCGTCCTCGAAGCGAATCGGACTCGGCATGGTCGCCTGGGGCGACTGCGCCAGCAAAGCCGAAGAGACCAGCAGGAATAGCAGAGTCAACCGGGTCGAGGTTCGCGTGTTCAAGTTATTGGCCTCCTGCGGAACTGTGGAGGGCGCCGGTCATGTCAGTGGGAGTGGTTGACTTCAGCAGAATCATGGGGACGGCATTCTCTGGCGCGGTCTCCGGTCCGGCGTGGCAACCCACACAAGCGCGTTGCTCGCCGCGTCGCATCCAGAACCAGCCGGCCTGCCGCTTGAGGGTTTTGCCGGAGCCGTCGAGCAGCTCCATCTGAAGCGGTTGTTCGGTCGGGACTTGAATAAAGAACGATCCATCGCGTTCCACCGGCGCCGTCCCGAGCAGCTTAATCGCGCCCTCGCTGTCTCGCGTGTACAGGCGAACCGAGTGAAGCGATCCGGATGCGAACTTGTATTTCGAGGTATACGCATTCAGACAAAGAAGATTCGCGTTCGGCCAGTCGTGCAGACCCGAGGGATGGCGTTTCGGTATGGTGCGTTCTGCAATCAACGCAGGCTGGATCACATTCGCATTCGATTCGGCGCGGCGGCAAGCGTCTAAGGAGTCCGTACCGGGTTTCCACCACATCAATTGAAGCGGAGCTTTTCCCTTCGTGTACGTCACCAGCCAATCACCCGAAGAAGTCTCCGCGATGTCTCCCGCGTATTCTCCTGCTGGGGCGGAGATGCGAACTTCGTGCGCCAGGGCCGAAGTGAACCGCCCAAGACCAGAGTGGGAGGCGAAGACGATGTCGCCGGATGCGACCTGCTTGCCGGAATGGCGTGCCTGGCCGTGATCGCAGCGATAGGACTCCACGCCGCTGCCATCGGAATAAACGGTATAGAGTTCTGGCGAGCCGCCGGTCCCGAGCGGGTAGGTTGATTCGAACAAAATGCGGCCGTCGCGAAGAACATCCGTCGGGAGAGAGTTGCCGGAACTCCAGGTTAGCTGAAGAGCTTTTCCATCCGTGTCGGTTGATCGCCTCAATAACAAAGCGTGCCGCCGTTCTTCCTCGCGTAAACGATGCGGTCCGTCCGGCAGGTAGAAAGGGCGAACACAATCCCCGGTGCATGAGGTGATGCGGTCGCGGCTTTTCGCGCCGGATAACGAAACTTCCCAGATCTGCCATGGATCCTCAGATGTTCTGCTTACCCGCAAACAGAACACTCTTGCCATCGAACGAAACGGAGGGATCGGCAGAGGACGCGAAGCCAGGAATCAGAGGATGCCTGCCGTTTGCGTCTTGAATGAAGATGGCCGTATCAGGGCTGAATCGGTCAGCGCCGTGAATCCAGGCGAGCGGATCATACTGTTTCGCCACGGTGAAGAGGAACGCTGTAGAGTCCCTACCGGCGGAGACGACAGATCTCGTGGACGCCAATCTGACAATAACAACGAGGACCAGAAAGGAGAGCAGCCCGACCGAGATGGGCCGCGCCCGCATTAAACTGCTCCTCCGACTGCGACCAGTTGCGGACCCAGCCGCCGGGCGGCATCTCGAATCGCAAGATATGGCTGCAAATCCTCCATCATGTCGCGGAAATCGCGAAAAGTAAGCGACTGTGCGCCGTCGCTCAAGGCCTGATCCGGCGAGGGGTGAACTTCGACCAGCAGGCCGTCCGCGCCCGCAACCACGGCCGTGCGCGACAGGACAGGAACCAGGCAGCGCACTCCGGCGGCGTGACTGGGATCGACGATCACCGGCAGACGGGAAACCGCCTTCAGCACCGGGACGGCGGCAATGTCGAGCGTATTGCGGGTTGCGGTCTCAAAAGTTCGAATGCCACGCTCGCAGAGAACGATCTGCGGATTGCCATTTAGAGCGATCACTTGCGCGGACCGCAGCAGCTCTTCCAGCGTGGCAGTCATGCCTCGCTTCAGCAGCACAGGCCGGCCACATCCGCCAAGTCTTTCGAGCAGCGCATAGTTTTCCATGCTGCGCGTGCCGACTTGCATGAGGTCGGCGTACTCTGCGATCACGTCGACGTCTTCCTCACTCATCACTTCGGTGACGATGGCCAGTCCGGTTTCTTCACGCGCCTTGCGCAGAAGCTTGAGGCCTTCGACGCCCAGTCCCTGGAAGGAATAAGGCGAGGAGCGCGGTTTGTAGGCGCCTCCGCGGAGAAGACGCGCGCCCGCCGCAGCCACGGCTTCGGCGGTTCGTAGCAATTGCTGCTCCGACTCGACGGCGCACGGCCCCGCCATCACTACGAAATCGCCGCCGCCGATCTCCACACTGCCGGCCCGGATCACGCTGCTGGCGCACGCGTCGGTCCTGGCCACGAGATCAAAGCACGAGAACTGGCCGTTCCATGTAGGGTTCATGAATGGCGACCGGCAATAGTACTCAGCTGCGAGCCGCCAATCACTACTAAGAAACTACTAAACTATTTGTGATTTCAATCACATGCGAGGGGATGGACGGGCGCTAAAGAAGGATGGCGGCGCGGCTGAAGCCGCGCCCTTTCAAAGCAACGACCATGTGAAGGCCGTCCAACGAGACACGACACTAGACTCTCGATTAGTGCGAAGCCGTCACCACGGCGTCTTCCGGATAACCTTCCATGCCGAACTCGGGAACATCGAGACCTTCCTCTTCCACTTCCGGCGCCACGCGCATGCTCTTCGCTTTGTTGACGAACCAGAAGACCGCGTAAGTGAGGCCGAAGGCCCAGACGGCATAAATGGTTGCTCCCATCAGCTGGCACAAAAACTGACGCGCGTCGCCGTGAATCAAACCAGTTACGCCCTGCCCGGCATGGCCCAGGTAAGACGCTGCGCCAACGCCATTCCATCCCGCACCGTAAGTGCCGTCGGCAAAGATGCCCACGCTGACTGCGCCGAGCCAACCACAGTAACCATGCACCGAAATCGCGCCGCAGGGATCATCGATCTTGAGAACTCGATCGTTGAAGAGAACTCCGAAGCAAACCAGGCATCCCGCTAGTATGCCGATCACGGTCGCCGAAGTGGGAGAGACAAAAGCGCAAGGAGCGGTGATCGCGACTAATCCCGCCAGCATTCCGTTGCAGGCCATGGTGATATCCGGCTTGCCGAAGAGGGAATACCACAAAAGCATGGCCGCCGCGGAGCCCGCGACCGCAGCCAGATTGGTGTTTACTGCGACCACAGAGATGCGAAGATCGGTGGCTCCCAGAGTGGAGCCGGGATTGAATCCCATCCATCCAAAAAGAAGGATGAATGTGCCCGTCACCACGTAGACAATGTTGTGAGCGGGAAATACCCGGATTTTCCCGCCCGGTCCATATTTGCCGAGGCGCGGCCCGAGAATAATCGCGAGAGCCATGGCGCAGAAACCGCCAACCGCGTGGACGACTGTCGAGCCTGCGAAGTCGACATAACCGTGACCCAGATTCAGAGTGGAACCGACTTGCGACAGCCAGCCTCCGCCCCACGTCCAACAACCGGAGATCGGATAAAGGATTGCGCCGATGAAAAGCTCACAAAGTAGAAACGCCCAGAAGGTAATCCGCTCACACACCGCGCCAACAATGATGTAGCCGGCGGTTTCCATGAAGACGACTTCGAAGAGCGTTAAGCAATTGCTGGCGCTGTCATAGGCGGGACCGACGAGAAAAAAACCCTTCCCACCCACGAATCCCCACTGCCCGCTCCCGATGAGAAAGTGATTGAGTGTAGGGATCCCGCCTAAATTGACGGGCGCGGCATTGATGGCGACAGCTCCGAACTGAAAGGCGTAACCGACTGCGTAATAGGCCAGGAAGGCAAATACGTAGGCCGCGAAATTCAACATCATCAGATGGGCGGCATTTTTCTTTCGAACCAATCCGCAGGTAAGCAATGCGAAACCGGCTTGCATGAACAAGACGAGATAGCCGGTATTTAGAGTCCAGGCGAAATTCGTCGCGACGCGAACGTGACCAACGCTGTCGGCCAGTTTCACGGCAAGCGGTTCTTTCGCCGACTGAGACTGGTAGTCATCGAAAGCTTTTTTGTTCGCGGCATAGTCGGGGGCCGTCTTATCGGTTGGCTCGGCAACTACAAACGGATTGCCGGCAGCATCCACGGCGGTGGTTTTATCGCCGGTGGCCGTGCCACCTGGGTCGGGTTTTGGCTCATCGGCGGCATAACAAGGCGCGGACAATCCCGCCAACAGACCGGCGGCCAGGATGATGGCGGCACAGGCCGACACTGTCGCCGATAATCTCCCCAATAATAACGACGGGCGCAGAGAGTGCCCGTCGACTCGCTTTGTCATGTTTTGCTTGCTCCTGTTTTCGAAGGCGTGGTGAATTTTCTGCTGGCCGCGCGCTTGCTGGAATCCATCAAATTCCGGTACGACCGCGCTCCTGAATCTTGGAGGGAAGGGCTGACCTGGAAAGAGTCGACCCGACGAGCGCAGTTTGCGTTCGATCGCAGTCCTCTCCCTAATCCGCAGACGATAACGGGATGAATCGGCTGAGTCCAATTCAAATTTCTTATAGGGTCGATCAGACTGTCGAATAACATTAATGATGCGTTGGCGCCGTGGCTACAGAATTCTTTCGTGCGCGTAGCCGGCGGCCAGCAAGGCGGCTAACAACTCGGCAATGTGAGCGGGGCCTCGAGTCTCCATGGTGATGTCAATGGCCGTGTCGCCGAGGTTGACGCCGTGATAGGCGCGGTCGTAGGCAGTCTCGACGATGTTGGTGCGATGTTCCGCCAGAATCCCCGTGAGCCGATGCAGCGCGCCGGGATAGTCCGTCAGATGAATTCGCAAGCGCACCAGCCTGCCGTCTTTCACCAGGCCACGCTCGATGATTCGCGAGAGCAGCGTGACGTCGATATTACCTCCGCAAACCAGCACCGCAACTTTCTTCCCTTCCAGTGGCAATTTGCGATTCAGCACGGCGGCAATCGACGCTGCTCCCGCACCTTCCGCCAGAGTCTTCTCCCGCTCCAGGAGCAACAGGATGGCATTTGCGATCTCTTCTTCCTCAACCGTAACAATGTCATCCACATATTTCTGAACCAGCGGGAACGTTCGCTCGCCGGCTCGCCGCACTGCAATTCCGTCGGCAATCGTAGCCGCCGGCTTGAGAGTCACGGGACTGCCCTGTGCCACGGCGGCTTTCATCGAAGGCAATTTCGCCGGCTGAACTCCATAGACCCGGATTGCCGGATTCATTTCCTTCGCTGCACACGCGATGCCGCCGATCAAGCCGCCTCCTCCGATGGGAGCGACAATGGCCTCAATGTCCGGTTGCTGCTGCAAGATCTCCAGGCCCAACGTCCCCTGGCCCGCAATGACGGCATCATCGTCAAAGGCGTGAATCAGTGTGAGATGGTGTTCGCGGCTTTGTTCGACTGCCTTCTCATAGGCCTCGTCGTAGTTCGTGCCGTGCAGCACGACCTCGGCTCCATAAGCGCGGGTGGCGGACACTTTCGTGAGCGGCGTGGGCAAGGGCATGTAGATGACCGCACGGATTCCCTGCCGGCCAGCGTGATAGGCCACACCCTGTGCATGATTGCCGGCGGATGCGGCAATCACGCCTTGGGTTCGCTCTTTGGAGGTGAGGGTCAGCAGCTTATTCAGCGCGCCCCGCTCTTTGAAGGCTCCGGTCCGCTGTTGATTGTCGAGCTTGAGGAAGACATCATTCTTAGTGAGGCCGGAAAAAGTTTCCGAATGCGTGCAGGGAGAGACGCGAATGGCTTCACGAATCCGGCCCATCGCCGTCTGGATATCCTGGATACCAATCATAGTTTTCGCGCAGTTATCTTAAACACTTGCCGCCATTGGCGACAGTCCCGACCCTCAGGCGATTTGCTGGACTGTGGAAACGAGGTGAGCAGAGCGCGGGGCCGCGGCTCTGAGGTAGGTATCTACAGCCGCCGCCGCCTTGCGGCCCTCGGAAATGGCCCACACAACCAGCGATTGACCGCGCCGCATATCACCCGCGGCAAAAACGCCCGGCACAGACGACATGTAGTTCTGGTCCGTCGCGACGTTGCCGCGCGGATCGAGCACCACGCCCAGTTGCTCAATCATTCCGTTTCGCACCGGACCCAGGAAGCCCATGGCGATGAGCACCAAGTCTGCTTCGAGCGTGAAGTCGCTCCCGGGAATCGGCTCGAATTTCGGCGGAGGACCGACGCGCACGGCATGCAGATGCTTGACGCTTCCGGCCTCGCCGCTGAGTTTTGTGGTGGCAATGCTCCAGTCGCGAATGCCGCCTTCTTCGTGCGCGGCTTCGGTGCGCAACTGCATCGGCCAGAGCGGCCATGGAGTTTGCGGTGAGCGTTCGTCTGGCGGCTTCGGCATGATTTCGAATTGATGCACGGAAGCCGGCTTCTGCCGATGACACGTTCCCAGGCAGTCTGCGCCAGTGTCGCCGCCTCCAATGATGACCACTCTCTTGCCCGCCGCCAGGATCTCGATGGAAGAGTCGACCGTGTCGCCGAGGCAGCGCCGGTTCTGCTGCGGCAGATACTCCATCGCGAAATGGATCCCCTTGAGTTCACGCCCCGGCACATTAAGATCGCGCGGATGCTCGGATCCACCGGCAAGCACGATGGCATCGAAGTCGCGGCGCAAATCTTCCACCGCAACGTTCTTTCCAACTTCCGCCCCGGTGACGAACTTCACGCCTTCGGCGGACATCTGTTCCAGGCGACGATCGATAATGTTTTTCTCCAGCTTGAACTGGGGAATGCCGTAGCGCAGCAATCCGCCAATGCGGTCGGCTTTTTCATACACCACAACTGCGTATCCGGCGCGGCATAGCTGCTGCGCGGCAGCCAGTCCGGCGGGCCCGGAGCCGACTATCGCAACCTTCTTTCCGGTGCGAATCTTTGGCGGCTCGGGCCGGATCCAACCCTCCTGGAATCCGCGCTCCACAATATTTTTTTCGTTCTGCTTGATCGTCACCGCAGGTTGATTGATGCCCAGCACGCAGGACGCTTCACAGGGCGCGGGACAAATGCGGCCGGTGAACTCCGGAAAATTGTTGGTCGCATGCAGCTGCCGAACCGCTTCCTTCCAGCGTCCGCGATATACCAAATCGTTCCAGTCGGGAATCAAATTGTTGACTGGGCATCCTGTCTGGCAGAAAGGCACGCCGCAATCCATGCAGCGCGCGCCTTGCTTCTTGAGTGTCTCCTCGGGAAGATCGAGATAGATCTCGAACCAATCATTCACCCGCTGAGTGACGGGACGGCGTGGAGCAAGTTCGCGCGAGTATTCCAGGAAACCGGTCGTCTTACCCATGCTGAACCTGCCTACTTGGCACCAGCGGCACATGGGCTCGTTCGCTCTGGGCGAAAATCGCCAACGGCAGGCTTGGCGTATAAGCTTGCCGGCTGCGGCCCACTCCCAGAACTCGCTTGAATTCGTGAGGGAAAACTTTAATGAAGCGCGGCAGCAGCTCGGCCCAGTTTTCGAGAATCCATTTCGCGCGCCGGCTGCCGGTCAACTCCAGATGGCGGGTAACGAGGTCTCTAACGATTTGAGCGTCCTGAGTTTCGGTGACAGGCTCAAGATCAACCGATCCCTGATTGCACCGCTCTTCGGTAAAATTACGGTGCTCGTCGAAGACGTAGCGCAACGCCGCCACTCATGCCGGCAGCGAAATTCCTTCCGCACGATCCCAGCACGAGGACCGTTCCCTTGGTCATGTACTCGCAACCATGATCGCCGACGCCCTCGACCACGGCGGTGGCTCCGGAATTGCGCACCGCAAACCGTTCTCCTGCGACTCCGTTAAAAAAGGCTTCTCCGCTGGTTGCGCCGTAGAGAGCAACGTTGCCGATCAGAATGTTTTCCTCGGCGGCGAAACCGGAGGCGCGCGGCGGATACACCACCAAGCGTCCACCCGACAAACCTTTGCCGACGTAGTCATTGGCCTCGCCTTCGAGCGTAAGCGTAACCCCGTTCGTCAGAAATGCGCCCAGGCTTTGCCCCGCCGACCCGGTTAACTGAACCCGAATCGTATCGGCGGGTATTCCCGCGGAACCGTACTTGCGGGCAATCTCACCGCTTAGCATGGTGCCCACGCTGCGATGGACGTTTCGAGCCGGCAAGTTGATTTCGACGGGAACAAGTGTGTCGAGCGTGGCTCGCGAAGCGGCAAGAATCTTGTGATCGAGAGCTTCTTGCAGCCCATGATCCTGAGCCTGAACGCATCGCCGGGCCACGCGCGACGGGAGTGGCGGGCTGTAGAGAATCGTCGAAAGGTCGAGACCGCGCGCTTTCCAGTGATCGACTGCAGGCTCGACATCGAGCATGTCGACCCGGCCCACCATCTCATCGAATGTACGGAAGCCTAACTCCGCCATGTACTGGCGAACTTGTTCCGCGAGATAGAAAAAGAAATTGATGACGTGCTCGGGCTGTCCCTGGAACTGCTTGCGGAGTTGGGGATCCTGCGTGGCGATGCCGACCGAGCAGGTATTGAGATGGCATTTGCGCATCATGATGCAGCCCATCGCGATCAGCGGCGTGGTGGCAAAGCCAAACTCTTCGGCGCCGAGCAATGCGGCGATCGTGACATCCCGTCCGGTCTGCAACTTGCCGTCGGTTTGCACGCGAATGCGGCTGCGCAGGTCGTTCAGCAAGAGCACTTGCTGCGTCTCCGCCAAACCCAACTCCCAAGGGATGCCCGCATGTTTGATGGAGCTCAGAGGCGAAGCTCCGGTTCCGCCGCTGTCCCCGCTGATCAGGACGACATCGGCATGCGCCTTCGCCACGCCAGCAGCCACCGTTCCGACGCCCGTCTCGGCCACAAGTTTGACCGCGATGCGAGCTTGCGGATTGACGTTCTTCAGGTCGTAGATCAGCTGCGCGAGATCTTCGATGGAATAAATGTCGTGGTGCGGCGGGGGCGAGATCAACCCCACGCCCGGGATCGAATGGCGTATGCGAGCTATTACTTCGTCGACTTTATGCCCCGGAAGTTGACCGCCTTCGCCGGGCTTCGCGCCCTGCGCCATCTTGATCTGCAATTCGTCCGCGTTCACCAGATAATTGGCGGTGACCCCAAAACGCGCCGAAGCAACCTGTTTCACGGCACTTCGCCGCAGGTCTCCATTCGCATCTGGCTTGAACCGCTCCTCATCTTCGCCGCCTTCACCGGTATTCGACTTGCCGCCGATGCGGTTCATGGCCACCGCGAGCGTCTCGTGGGCTTCTTTGCTGATGGAGCCGAATGACATCGCGCCCGTGGTAAAGCGCTTCACAATTTCTTTGGCGGGTTCAACTTCTTCGATGGGAACTGGCTTTTCGCTTTTCTTCAACTTCATCAGCCCGCGCAGCGTACACAAAGTGGCGCTCCGCTTGTCGATGAGGTCGGTATATTCCTGAAATGTCTGGAAGCTTTCCTGCCGCACCGCCTGCTGCAGTTTGCTGATGGTCAGCGGATTCAACAGGTGATATTCCCCATTCGTCCTCTGGTGATAGTTGCCGCCCACGGCAAGCTCGGTCTCAAACTCCGTGACCGGACGCAGTGAATGCTGGTGATTGAGCTGCGATTCGCGCGCGAGTACGTCGAGTCCCAGACCTTCCAGGCGCGACGTGGTGCCGGCAAAATACGTCTCCACCAATTCTCTGTTCAGTCCAATGGCCTCGAAAACCTGCGCTCCCTGATAGCTCTGCAGCGTCGAAATGCCCATCTTCGCGAAGGTCTTCAACAGCCCCTTCTTCACTGACTTCATGAAATTCTTGACCGCGAGTTCAGGAGTAATGCCATCCGCCAGTTCGCCGCGCCAGGCAAGATTTTCCACCGTCTCCAGGGCCAGATAGGGATTGATCGCGCTCGCTCCGTATCCGCTGAGCAGGGCGAAGTGCATCACTTCGCGCGGCTCTCCGGATTCCGTAATCAAAGCTACTTGAGTTCGCGTCTCTTCTCTGACCAGCAGGTTGTGTACGGCCGCGAGGGCCAACAGGCTGGGAATGGGCGCGTACTCTTTGTCGACACCGCGATCGGAGAGAATCAGCAAACTGTACCCTGCCCTGACTGATAGTGAAGCTCTTTGGCACAGTTCATCGAGTGCTCGCTTCAGGCCAGCCTCTCCTTCGCTTGCCCGGAAAAGGGCGGGAAGCGTTGTGGCCAGCAAATCCCGGGTCGAGACACGCCGCAGCTTTTCCAATTCCCGATTGCTCAGCAGGGGATGCTCCAGCTTCAACATATGGCAGTTTTCCGGCGCTTCCTCGAGAATGTTGCGCTCGCTGCCGATGTAGCTGATTAACGACATCACCATTTCTTCGCGAATAGGATCGATCGGAGGATTGGTCACCTGCGCGAACAATTGTTTAAAGTAGTTGAAGAGCGGCTGCGGACGATCCGAGAGACACGCCAGCGGCGTGTCCGTTCCCATCGATCCAACCGGTTCCTCACCAACCGACGCCATGGGGGCGAGGATCATCTTTAAATCTTCATCCGTATATCCGAAGGCGCGCTGGCGGCGAAGCAGAGTCTCGGGATCGGGAGGATGTGTCCGTGAAGGCTCGGGGAGCTGGCTCATCACAATCTGATTGTCTTTGAGCCATTGCGCATAAGGCTTCTGGGACGTCAGGTTATGCTTGATTTCCTTGTCGGAGACGATGCGGCCTGCGACCGTATCTACGAGAAACATTTTTCCCGGCTGCAAGCGACCCTTGCTCTTCACTTGCTCCGGGGCAACATCGAGCACGCCGGCCTCTGAGGCCATGATCACGATATCGTCGTGCGTAACCACGTATCTTCCGGGACGTAGACCATTGCGATCAAGCGTTGCTCCAATCACGCGGCCGTCGGTAAATGCGACCGCGGCCGGGCCATCCCACGGCTCCATGAGGCAAGCGTGATATTCGTAAAACGCGCGCTTCTCCGGCTTCATATGCGGATTTCCTGCCCAAGCCTCCGGAATCAGCATGGCGATGGCGTGGGGCAGACTGCGCCCGGCCTGGAGCAGAAGTTCCAGTGCATTGTCGAAGTTGGCGGAGTCACTGCCTTCCGGTTCGATGATGGGAAAGAGTTTCTTCAGATCGTCGCCGAAAAGTGGCGACGCCAGCAGCGACTGCCGAGCATGCATCCAGTTCACGTTGCCGCGCAGCGTGTTGATTTCGCCGTTATGCGCGACATACCGATAGGGATGCGCACGCTGCCAGCTGGGAAATGTGTTCGTCGAAAACCGTTGATGGACCAGACAGAGGGCGCTGACCACATCCGGATCGGAAAGCTCGCGGTAGAAATTAGTGAGTTGCGAAGCCAGCAGCAGTCCTTTATAGACGACGGTTCGGCAAGAAAGCGAAGGAATGTAAAACATCCCCGCGTCCTCAACTTCGGACGTCCGCATTTCATTCTCAGCCAGCTTGCGAACCACGTATAGCTTGCGCTCGAAGGCGTCCTCATCGAGACCCGGGCGGCAGCCGATAAAAATCTGCTGCATGTAAGGCTGCGAGGCGCGTGCCACGCGGCCCGTTGCTGAGGCATAGACCGGCATGTCTCGCCAGCCCAAAACTGACAAACCTTCCTCGCGAACGATGCGCTCCAGCACTCCTTCGCACTGTAGCCGCGCGTGTTTTTCCACCGGCAGGAAGGTCATTCCCACGCCGTAGGAACCGGGCAGAGGCAACTGGAATCCCAATTTCGCGCATTCGCGGGCGTAGAATTTGTGCGGGATTTGAATCAGCACACCGGCGCCGTCGCCGGTTTCGGCGTCGCAACCGCAAGCGCCACGATGCGCCAGGTTCAGCAGCACCTGGATCCCGTTCCGAAGAATGTCGTGACTCTTTTCGCCGCGAATGCTGGCCACGAATCCGATGCCGCAGGCATCATGCTCCTGCGCAGGATCGTATAGACCCTGCGCGGGCGGAATCCCGTTGACCTGGCGCACCCGCGTCATCGCGGCATCTCCCTGCAACTGATTTGCTTACGAATCGGTTGTTCCTGGATTCGAGCCAAAGGCTGCTGGCACAGCCCACACTCCACTCCAAGCCTATTCCGTCAATTCTGTGATAAGGCTTGGCTGTCGACAAGTACAACTCAGAATTTCGATGCGAAGCATAGGAATTTCCAACTCTCGATCCTGCGGGAGATTCAGTTCGGTGCGCGGGAGAACACACTGAAACCCGGGCGGTTCCTTGCGCCTGCTCCTCAACGTGCGATACCTTCAACCTAGTCCTGCTCCGACCCCCGATGGATCATCCTTGCTTTAAGTGCGGGCACAGCGTCGAAGACGGTAAGCCCTTTTGTTCGCAATGCGGAGCCCCACAGATTCGCGTGGTTCCGCCTGAAGGAGCAGTCCCGGTTATCGCGGGAGGCGCTTCGACCAACGTTCTTCCGATGTTCTCCTCAGACGCGCCTGGGGTTCCGGGGGTTCTGAGCCCCTCCGCGCTTTCCACTGGGATCGAGTGGTCAAAGGCTCTGCGAGCCTGTGGGATCGCGGCATTGATCTCCATCGTAGTGATGTCTCTGCGCTTTATGCCTCCCTTCTTGGCCGCGTTCGGTGCCGGCGTTCTTGCCGTCATTCTTTACTACCGCCGCAACCCGGCCTGGAGGGTCAATGCCCGCTCCGGAGCGCAAATCGGCGCGGTCACCGGCTCTATGACCTCTGCCGTATTCGCCATTTTTTTTGCCATCTTCATGGCTTTGTTGCAAGCCAGTGGGGAAGTGCGGCAGGAAACGATCGATGCTCTCCACCAGGCCGCATCCCGTGCCAATGACCCCCAAATCCAGGCTACCCTCGAATTTTTTCTGAAGCCGGAAAACATGCCCAAGCTCATCGTCGGCATGGTGGGTTTTATCTTTGTTTCGATCGCCGCTGGCAGCCTGGCGGGAGCCTTGACCGGAGCATTCCTCGGGCGGCGGAACAGGGCGTAAACCAGCTCTTCAGCAGGCCTTGCCGCGAGCCGTATTTGCCGCGTATGATGCACCGTTTGCCTTCTTCTGCCATGAATAAACCGGCACGCGGTTCATTGCTCGGCATCGAGCATCTCGAGGACAAGGAAATCCTGGGTCTGCTGAAATTGGCCCGCCGGATGAATCCTCTGAAGGCGCGGCCGCTGCTACGCAACAAGCGCATCGTGCTGCTGTTTTACGAAGCCTCAACACGCACCCGGTCCTCCTTCGAAATCGCTGCCAAGTCGCTGGGGGCGATGACCACACTGGTGCAGTCTTCGGGATCGAGCATCGAGAAGGGCGAATCTTTGCTCGACACCGGCTACACGCTGCGCGCGGTCGGCGCAGATGCCATTGTCATTCGACATCCCGCGGCGGGCGCGCCGCACCTGATGGCGAAGCACCTCGACATTCCTGTCGTCAACGCCGGCGACGGCATGCATGAGCACCCCTCCCAGGCGCTGCTCGACGCCTTCACCATTCTGAAACACAAGAAGTCGCTGAAAGGCTTGCAGATTGCGATCATCGGCGATATTTACCACAGCCGCGTCACCCGCTCCAACTGCCATCTACTAAGCCGGTTCGGCGCGAAGATCACCCTGTGTGGCCCGCCGGAGTTTGTGCCTGACGTGGCGGCGACGCTTTCT
Source organism: uncultured Acidobacteriaceae bacterium (assembly GCA_963750245.1). GTDB lineage: Bacteria > Acidobacteriota > Terriglobia > Terriglobales > Acidobacteriaceae > Sulfotelmatobacter. The sequence continues at coordinate 592,472 of CAVVQB010000007.1, read as the reverse complement.
CCCGGGTTGCGCGTCACCCGTCACATGGAAGAAGCGCTACGCGGCGCGGATGTGATCATGCTGTTGCGCCTGCAGAAAGAACGGCTCGCCGGCCAGAAGATCAGCTTGCAAGACTACGTTGCGCGTTATCAAATGACGGCGGCGCGAATGAAGCTGGCCAAGCGCGATGCGATTGTGATGCATCCCGGCCCGATCATTCGCGGGCTTGAACTGACTGCGGAAGTGGCGGACAGCCCGCAATCCAAGATCATCGATGAAGTTCATAACGGAGTCCCGACGCGCATGGCGATTTTGGCGCGCGCGCTGGGGAAAGCGAAATGAGGACGGTAACTTCCATCCCACGGATGTACGCGGATCCACGCGGATTAAAGCATGGCGATCTCACCGATAAGCTGATCGGCATCTTTTTCAACATTCACAACGAACTCGGGCACGGTTTTCTGGAATCCGTTTACGAGCAGGCCTTTTCTGTGGCTCTCGCCGAGAACAATATCTTTTTTCAGAGACAAATCGCCGTACCCGTGTGGTTTCACGGTCAAAGAGTCGGTGACTTTCGAGCCGACCTGATGGTGGATGGCAAGGTGCTCGTTGAATTGAAGACTGGGCGAGACATTGAGTCCGCCTGGGAAAAGCAGCTCCTGAACTACCTTCGGGCCACTGAGATCGAGGTAGGCCTGCTCTTCAATTTTGGGCCGAATGCCCAGTTCAAGCGTTACGTATTCGAGAATGCCAAGAAAAATCCGCGAAATCCGCGTGAGTCCGTGGAAAAGAAGTCGCCCGGGAGTTGCACATGAGCCGCCAGGAAAGCAAAAGCTTGCTGATCAAAGGCGGTCATGTCATCGACCCTGCAGCCAAGATCAATGCGCCGATGGACGTTCTGCTGCGCGACGGGCGAGTTGCTGAGATCGCTCTGCCCAATAAGATTCGCGGCGGGGCTGACGAAAAGTTTGATGCGCGCGGCTTGATCGTTGCCCCCGGATTCGTCGACCTGCATGTCCACCTGCGCGAGCCCGGGCAAAGCTACAAGGAAACGATTGCGACGGGCACAGCGGCCGCAGCGGCCGGAGGTTTCACGTCGGTTTGCTGCATGCCGAACACGGCGCCGGTGGTCGATAGTGCTGAGTGGGTGGCGTGGTTGCGCCATCCCGAGCGGGGCGCAGTGGTGAACGTGTTTCCCATCGCGGCCGCGACTCTGCACTCGCGCGGCGCGGCGCTTACCGACTTTGCCGCGCTTCAGAGAGCCGGGGCGGTTGCCGTGACGGATGACGGCAAGCCCATCCTCGACGACGAAATCATGCGCGCGGCGCTGCGTCTAGGCGCGGAACTCAACCTGCCGGTGGTGCAGCACGCCGAAGATACGCGCCTTACGGAAAACGCCTCGATGCACGAAGGCCCCACCAGCTTCCGTCTCGGCCTGCGCGGCATGTCAGCGGCGGCGGAAGCGAGCATCGTGGATCGCGACGTGACTCTGGCGCAGCAGGTTCGGGAATCACGCCTGCACGTCGCGCATCTCTCTACTTCCGATGCGCTAAAGTCCGTGCGGCGAGGGAAGCGTGCCAAGGCACGAGTCACTTGCGAGGTGACGCCGCATCATTTCACCCTGCTCGACGAAGACGTAGGCGAGTACAACACCAATTTCAAGATGAACCCGCCGCTGCGTTCGGCTTCCGACCGGGAAGCGATTCTGGTTGCGCTGGCTGATGGCACCGTGGACGCCATCGCGACCGACCATGCACCTCACGCCACGCACGAAAAACAAGTTGAGTTCGAGCGTGCTGCGTTCGGCATCACGGGGCTCGAAACCGCGCTGGCGTTGGCGATCACGAAGCTTCATCGGGGACACAAAATTCTGCTGACGCGCATTGTCGAGCTTTTCACTGCAGGACCAGCCCATGTTTTCGATCTGCGCGGTCGCGGATCGCTGGCCCGCGGCAACTTCGCCGATGTGACCATTTTTGATCCTAAAAAGCGCTGGACGTTCGAAGCCGCGAAGTCGCGATCGTTGTCGCGCAACACTCCGTTTGACGGCTGGCAGCTTGCGGGGAAAGTTGTGGCGACGATTGTGGGCGGAAGGGTTGTGTACCGGGCGGACTGAATTTTCAGAGGATTTGTTCGAACCATCAGCCTTCCGATAGTTGACCCTTCAATAACTCCTCCAAGTATTTCGCTAGTTCGGTGATGTCGTATTGTCCCTTCTCATATGCACGATCGGCCGCCTGCAAACCGGCAATATAAGGGGCTCTGTTCTCGCGGATGCGCTCTGGAACTGTTTTCTTGCCGCCGAGAATCTTGCCCTGCTTCATGCATAGCAGGTAGTAGCAAGCGGCTCTGGCGGTTCTGCCGTTTCCCTCTATGAACGGATGTATCCAATTCAGGTTCCAAAGTGCAAAGGCAGCTAAGGCTGTTGGATGATCCAAGATGGTCCAATTCTCGTGAATGAGCGAAAAGAATGCATCCATGAGCCGCGGCACGTCATGGAAATGAGGAGGTACGTGACTCCCAACTCGTATTGGCCCTTACCTAAACCGTCCTCCCAGTTGGCAGATGTTAGAAACTGCTGCATAGTTGAGAGCCCATAATGTGTACTTGTCGAACGCCTCAATGCCCTTCTTTAGTCCGATTTCAATGCAGTTTGACAACAGGTCATACTGCCGGAGAAGGTTTTGCTCTTGAATTTTCGTGTATAGAGCAGGGTCGTCTTTTTCTCTGACCGACATCAAGAGTGGGAAGCTGCCGCCTACGGCAGCAGCTTGATGTGTTCTGAGGCTGACTTAACGCTATCCTTAGTTATCCGATTTTCGGAACCGTGCGGAGCATTGCCGAATGCAAAGCTAATTCGTTGTTCCCGCAGTTCCTCTTCGGTAACCGTGGTTGCCTTAGATTCGGCTAGGATCTTTGCCAGTTCTGGGTCGGGTTGTACAGTGCGAAGAAATTGTTGACGGTCAGCCATATGTGTTCACCCTCCCTTAAGGAGGATTTATGGTACGCTTTCTCTTCGCCTATTTTATCATTATTTTTCCACAGAGATTTATACCCTTGGGGACTCTCGATAAATGGGCGATTCAAAAAGGGAATTACATCACAATCCCCATCCTCTTCCCCACCCTCCCCAGCACCTCCAGCGCTTGCTCCAACTCTTCCTGCGTGTGCGTAGCCGTCATGATGGTGCGGATGCGGGCTTTGCCTTCCGGCACGGTGGGAAACGCGATGCCGGTGCCGAGGACGCCTTCTTTGAACAGCTCGCGGGAGAAATCCATCGTAAGTTTGCCGTCGCCGATGATGATCGGCGTAATCGGAGTCTCGCTGGCCGGAGTGGCGCGGCCGCCGATATCGAAACCGAGCAAGCCGAGTTCTTTCTTCCAGAAGCGCGTGTTCTCCCAGAGTTTTTCCATGCGTTCGGGCTCGTTCTCCAGAACCTCGAAGGCTGCAATGCACGTGGCCGCGACCGACGGCGGATGCGAAGTCGAAAACAAGAACGGACGCGCCCGGTGGTAAAGAAAATCGATCAGATCGCGCGAGCCGCAGACATATCCGCCGAGCGCGCCGATGGCCTTCGACAACGTTCCCACCTGAATATCCACGCGGCCATGCATGTTGAAATGATCGATCGTGCCGCGCCCGTTGCGGCCAAGAACGCCGGAAGCGTGGGCGTCGTCGACCATCATGATGGCGCCGTATTTCTCCGCGATATCGCATAGCCCAGGCAGAGGGCCGATATCGCCATCCATCGAGAAGACGCCATCGCTGATCAGCAGCTTCCTGCCGGGCTCGCCTTTCACGCTGGCGAGTTGCTCTTCGGCGTGGGAGACATCCTTGTGGCGGAAGACCAGAATCTTCGCCTTCGACAACCGCGCGCCATCGATGATCGAGGCGTGATTCAGCGCGTCGGAGATGATGAAATCGTCCTTGCCCAGCACCGCCGAGACCGTGCCCGCATTCGCCGCAAAGCCTGACTGGAAGACCACGCACGCCTCCACGTTCTTGAAGCGCGCAATCTTTTCTTCCAGTTCCATGTGGATCTTCATGGTACCGGCAATGGTGCGCACCGCGCCTGATCCGACACCGTACTTGCGCGTGGCCTCCAGCGCCGCCTCGCGCAGTTTGGGATGCGTGGTCAGTCCGAGGTAATTGTTCGAGGCGAGGTTGATGACTTTCTTGCCGTCGAAGGTGCACACCGGCGCCTGCTCGTCCTCGAGCACGCGCAGCTTGAAGTACGTGCCTTTGGCCTTGAGTTCGTCGAGTTGGTCGGTGAGATAGGAGAGCGGGTTGGTGCGGGTTGTGGTGGTCATGATTCCCTCAAACTTCTTTTGCCACGGATTCACGCGGATCTACACGGATTCGAAACTGGCCCTAAAACATAATCGGATTCCCGGTGGCGATGCTGGCCTCACACAGCAGCTTCATGTTGGTGAAGAACTCTTTCTCGGAATCCGCCAGAATGTCGCTGGAGTGGAGCACGAGGCTCACCTCTTTCAACAGCTTCGCCGCTTCTTTGCTGGAGATCCAATCGCCAGTGTGCGTACCGTCGTAAAGAACTTTCTCCAGCAGTATGGGAAACCGCGGTCCTGGGCTGCCCTGCAAGCCACGCAGAAAACTCCGCAAGTTCCCGAGTTTTGTGATGTTGCCGAGAAAAACCGAGAGCAGACAGCCCTCGTGCTCACAGGACTCCCCCATCCACTGGTCATGTGCCTCCCATTCCTCTTCGGAAGGATCGCCCGTCAGCGTGGGTTCGCCCGACTCGTCGAAAATGAGCCGGGCAGGTAACGGGTGTGGCTTGGCCTTGCCCTCCCGGATGCACGTACAGCGCACAAATGCATCAAGGCTCATGAGTAACCCACGACTCCAAACTCCTGGTTAGTCAAATCTCGGTTAGTCAAATCTCGACGGAGACATTCGCGACCGAAACTGCCCGCGCCACAGTTATCGTACGCCGTTCGGATAGATGAGTATCTTGCTGGCCTCGCCGGTCTTTAACCGCTCCATGGCCTTGGAAAAATCCTTCATCGGGATGCGGTCCGTGATCACAGGATGCAGATCGAGTTTGCCCGCCTTGAGCAACGCCGTCATCTGATACCAGGTTTCATACATCCGGCGTCCGTTGATGCCCTGCACCGTGATGCCTTTGAAAATGATGTCTTCGGAAAAGTTCAGCGAGATGGGTTTCGAGGTGAGTCCGAGGAGGGAGATTCTACCGCCGCGCCGCACAATGTCGAAGGCTGTGCGGATCGAGTCGGGATGGCCTGCCATCTCGAGCACGACGTCCACGCCCAGGCCCTCCGTCTTTTCCATAACGATCGCACGCACATTTTCCTTGGACGGATCGAGCACGTAATCGGCCTTCATCTCGCGCGCGATCTTGCGCCGATGCTCGTTCACTTCGATGGCGAACACGCTGGTCGCGCCCACGGCTCGGGCTACGGCGATCGCAAATAGTCCGATGGGCCCGCAGCCCGTAATAGCCACGGCCTTTGCGGCGATCTCTCCCGCAAGCACGGTGTGGACGGCGTTGCCCAAAGGGTCGAGAATCGAGGCGTACTCATGCGGAATGGCTGGGTCGAGTTTCCAGATATTCGATTCGGGGATGACTACATACTCGGCGAAAGCGCCATTCGCATCCACGCCAATGATCTTCACGTTCTGGCAGATGTGGGCCTCGCCAGTACGGCATTGCAGGCACTTCCCGCAGGCCACGTGCATCTCCGCGGAAACAAAGTCGCCTTCCTTCACGCTGGTCACTTCATCGCCAAAAGCGGCGACCTCGCCGCAAAATTCGTGCCCCGGGATCAGCGGGGGATGAATGCGATTCTGCGCCCAGCGATCCCAGTTATAGATGTGCAGATCCGTACCGCAAATGGAGGCCATCTTCACCTTGACCAGCACTTCGTTTCGCCCAAAAGCGGGAATTTTTACTTCGCGAATCTCCGCGCCCGGCACGGACTCCGGCTTGACGACCGCCAGCATTGTGGAAGACATGTGATTACGACCTCACGGCTATTGGAAAGGGCTTCCGTAGTTAGTTTCGGCTTGCCGAGCCTTTGAAGCAAACGAAAGATTGTAGCACCAAGCCTGAGGCGCTTTCTTTCAGACTTTGGTTGCGCGGCTTACGCATTGCCTAGCTGCCGGGCTTGTAGGTTTTAGGAGGCGCCACCTTATAGTCCTCCGACTTGCCGCGCGGGATGCTCAATGTCTTCCACTCGTCCGAGCGGAGATGCTTGGCCAGAAATATGATCTGTCCGACGTGGCCGCCGTAGTGCGCGATCTGCCGATTGATGGCCTGGAGAACGGTATGGGGCTCGCTGCGAATGGTCACGGTGCGCATCACATCTTCGGGCTTGAGCGCATCGAGAGTCCGAAAAACTTGCGCCCATCCTTCTTCCCACCATCGCAAAACTTCGGCACGGCTCGTCACGGAGTTCAATTCGAATTCCCGGTCGCGAAAACGGTCTGGCTTCTCGCCATCGGTGGTGAGGAAATCACTAAAGCGCGAACGCATGTTTCCCGCCAGGTGCTTGATCAGGACGGCAACCGAATTCGATTCGGGATCGAGGGTGACGAATAGTTCTTCGTCCTTGAGTTGAGCAATTGCCCCATCGGCCAGGCGCTTCTGGCCACGCATTTGACGCCGCGCTTCGTCCAGATAGTGAGCGGCAAGATCAGTCATACGATCACATACCTCTTTCGGAGAGCCACGGGAACGACCCTCCGCCGATTACTTCTAACGATCTTATGTCTCGAAGAAAGCGGGCTGACAAATCGGCGAGCGTCTCGCGACGGCGTTTAGGACGAGGCCTGGACGATTTGAACTCTCCGGCTTTCCGCTCGTATACTTACAGCCCGCGATGAAGGTGGTTGTCATAATTCCGGCTGCGGGTCTGGGAACCCGGATGGCTCCTGTGTCCGCCGGCGGCAAAGGGAAGCCTAGAAAAGCGCCCCCCTCGAAGCAATTCACCGAACTGGGCGGAACTCCAATTCTCATCCACACGCTGCGCAAGTTTGCCGAGGTCGATGCGGTGAGCGAGATATGGATCGCCCTGAGGGAAAACGAAATTGCCGGATTTCGGGCTCGCTTAGAGCGCGAAGCGAAGGACGTTGTGAAAAAGAAGGTCGAGTTCGTCGTCGGCGGAGAACATCGTCAGCAGTCGGTAGAAAACGCATTGAAAGCAATTACCGCCGCGCCGGACGATATCGTTCTCGTGCATGATGCGGTGCGCCCGCTGGTGGCCCGGGAAATCATTCAGGAAGTGATCAATGCGGCCGAGAAATACGGAGCCGCCATTGCCGGCCTTCCCGCTGTCGACACGGTGAAGCAAGTGGAGAGGACGTCGGAGGGAGCGCTGATCAAGGCGACCATTCCGCGCGCAAGTATCGTGATGGCACAGACGCCGCAAGGCTTTCGCCACGGCGTGATTAAGAAGGCATTTGATGAGGCCGCTGCCGACGGATTTCTTGGCACCGATGAAGCTTCGCTGGTGGAGCGATCGGGGCACGACGTTGCCGTGGTGATGGGTTCGCCACGGAATATCAAGATCACGGCGCCAGCAGACATGGAACTGGCGGAGTTCTACTTAGGGAAATGAGCCACGGATTCGCACGGATTTCCACGGATCAAGAACAGCACCACCGCGTAAACTCACTGATGATGAGCATTCCGCCATCCGGCCTGAAGCACTCCGAGCTTTCCGAAAAGATCATCGGCGTTTTCTACGATGTTTACAACGAACTTGGGCACGGATTTCTGGAATCGACTTATGCCGAAGCCCTTGTCGTGGCCCTGGAGGAGGCAGGACTTAGCGCTGCGCGCGAGGTTCCGGTTCCTGTGGTTTCGGGGCAAGAAAGTTGGGCAGTACTACGCCGATCTGATTGTTGAGAATGTGGTGCTTCTCGAGTTGAAAGCGGCGCGAGCCGTGGAATCTGCCCACGAAGCCCAACTGCTGCACTATCTCCGCGCGACCGAAGTCGAGGTTGGTCTGCTGCTCAATTTCGGTTTGCGCCCTCAATTCCGCCGCCTCCTGTTTGACAACGAAAGAAAGAAAATCCGCGAGAATCCGTGCGAATCCGTGGCTAAGGTTTTCACATGAGAATCGGCTACGGTTTCGATTCGCACGAATTTCGCTCCGGGATTCCGCTGAAGATTGGCGGCATCGCGCTGCCGCATGAGAAAGGTCTAGGCGGCCATTCCGATGGCGACGTCTTGTTGCACGCTATAACGGACGCTCTGCTCGGGGCGATCGCTGCGCCGGATATTGGGGCTCTATTTCCACCCTCTGACGCGAAGTGGAAAGGTGCAGACTCGGTCGTCTTTTTGCGCGAGGCGTTGAAGCGTGTTCATGATGCGGGATATGGAGTGGCGAATCTCGATGCCAGCCTGATTCTCGCCGCGCCTAAGATTGGACCCCACGCGGCGGCGATTCGAGCGCACGTGGCGCAGTTGCTGGGACTTCCGCCCGATTGCGTCGGGCTCAAAGCGAAGACTCCCGAAGGGCTCAATCTGGAGAATACTGCCGTCGCTCACGTCGTGGTGTTGCTCGAGGCACGAGCAAAACCGAAGAAACCACGCAAGAAGCCGAAATGACGTTCACTTCACGCTGTCAAACTCATTCTTAAGTTGTTTGCGCCGCGCTTCCGCTGCTTTCACCAGCGCCTCAAAAATAGCGCGGGAGTGTATGTCGTTATCCACGGAGCGCTCGGGATGCCACTGCACGGCGAGCACGAAGTGATCGGGAGCAGTGCCTTCCAACGCTTCGATGATGCCGTCTTCGCAGCAGCGGGCGACGATGCGCAAGCCGTCGCCGATTCGGTCAGCCGACTGGTGATGGGATGAATTCACCGGAATCACGAGTTTCTTCGCCTCGGGCATGAGGACTTCGGCGAGTCTCGAATCCGGCACAAGTTCAACATGGTGCGCCACTGCGGCTTTCTTCCCCGCCTCATGATTCACGCGCGCGCGTAATTCTTCCGGCAGAAAATCAGGAATGTGCTGGATGAGCGATCCGGCGCGGTAGACGTTCAGGCTCTGAAGGCCATAGCAGATGCCGAGAACGGGCTTGCGCAAGCTGTAGGCATTTTGCAGCAGAAGATCGTCAACGGCGTCGCGGCGCGGGTCGGCAGCCGCTGTGCGCGGAGACCGATCTGCGCCAAACTTGGCGGGATCGATGTCGGCGCCGCTGCCGGGCAAGAGGACAGCATCGCAGCTCTCAACCATTTTCATCACTTCGGCCGGCGTCTTATCCAGTGGAATGCGAACCGGTTCGGCTCCCGCAAGTTTTACGGCCCGTTCGTATTGTGGGATTGCCCGTTCCGCATAACCACGATCGCCGGAATGAGGCATGGGAATAGCAATACGCGGTTGCAGGTTGGGTGATATTGAACTCGCCCTCTCGATGGCCGCCAGAGCCTTGGCCTGACGGTAGTGGCGGATCTCCATGACAAGCGCGAGAACCAGGATGATGCTTCCGGCCACCACCGCAAAGGGTAGAGCAATGTGGCGATAAGCTAAAGTCATGTCCGCGCGGACGCCCCGTATCGCGGATACGATCACGATCCCAACGATGCCAAAAAACAGACTTGCAGCGAACGAAATCAGGGTGCCGATGAATGTTACCAGCACCACGCGCATCGGAATCGCATACCAGCGAGGCGGGCGGCCATAAGGCTTCGACGGCATATGTCTAACCTACACCATTCGACGAGGCATCATCGAGTGCTGCTTTCCAGCACCGCAAACCTGATATCGTAAGTCCGTTTGCCTGCACGTTCGATCTCTGGAGAATTACGATGCGACGCCTCGGTGCAATTTCAACCGCAATTCAAATGGGATGCTTCCTCTTTCTCTGTTTCATCCCGAGCCACGCTCAGACGAGTGACAAGCCCGATCTGACCCGGCAACCCACGCTCTATGTGGTGGGCTACGCTCACCTCGATACGGAATGGCGATGGGAATATCCGCAGGTCATCGATGAATATATTCGCAAGACGATGGAAGAGAATTTCAAGCTGTTCGATAAATATCCGCATTACATCTTCAATTTCAGCGGGGCCAACCGTTACCGCTTCATGAAGGAATATTTTCCCGCCGATTTTGCCCGACTGAAGAAATATGTAGACGAAGGAAGATGGTTTCCGGCGGGATCATCCATGGAAGAAGGCGACGTGAATACGCCCAGTGCCGAGACCATTATTCGCCAGGTGCTGTATGGCAACAATTGGTTTCGCAAAGAACTGGGCAGAGCGAGCGCGGAATACATGCTGCCAGACTGTTTTGGATTCCCAGCCTCATTGCCGACGATTCTCGCGCACTCCGGAGTAAAAGGATTCTCGACGCAGAAGCTCGTATGGGGATCATCAGCTCCCGGCGGAGGCACGGAATCGCTCGAAAAAACGCCGGAAGGGACGCCGTTCAACGTGGGCGTGTGGGTGGGGCCGGATGGTGAGAGCGTTTTGGCAGGGCTGAATCCGGGCGATTACAGCGGCGGAATTTACAGCGATCTGAGCAAACCGTTGCCCGCGTTGCCCGCGAATGACCAACTCGAAGACCTTAATGAAAAGTTGCAGCCACTGCAGCAAAAAGTGGACCAGGCCGAAAATTCCGGACAAACATTGGATCCCAAGCAGATTGAGGAATATCTTGCCTTGCAAAATCGGCAGAAAGCGCTTGGCGAAAATTGAGCGGGATCGAAACCTCAGCCGCCATCAGGGGGATTGGGCGGCACGCGTCGAAGTGAACGGCAAGATCAGCGGCGTGTTCACCGACTATCACTATTACGGCACGGGTGACATAGGCGGAACTCCGGATGAAGAATCGGTAAAGCGGCTTGAGGCCATCGTGACGAACGGCACGGCGAGCTTTCCGCTCATCGAAGGCCGAGTTTTCTCTGAGCTTTCGCACGCGCATGGGCCCGAGGTGAAGGTTGGCGACGGCCCGGTGCAGGTGATCTCCGCGAATGCCGAGCAGATGTTTCTCGATATCACGCCGGCCGAGGCCGCCGGGCTTCCGCGCTATACCGGCGAAATGGAGTTGACCAACCATTCCGCTGGATCGCTGACGTCGCAGGCTTATCAAAAACGATGGATGCGGAAAGAAGAGTTGCTGGCAGAGGCCGCGGAGAAAGCCTCCATCGCTGCGGAATGGCTGGGCGCGCGGCCGTATCCAATGCAGCGCTTGAATGACGCGTGGACGCTGGTGATGGGCGGCCAGTTCCACGATATCGCCGCTGGGACCGCAACTCCCAAGGCTTACGAGTTTGCCTGGAATGATGATGCGATCGCGATGAACCAGTTCGCCGGCGTTCTTACGAACGCGACCGAGGGCGTCTCCGCCGCGCTGGACACCGAGACGAAAGGTGTGCCGATCATTGTCTTCAATCCGCTGAACATTGAGCGGGAAGACTTGGTGGAAGCGACGGTTGATTTTCCCGGCGGCATGCCACAGGCGGTACGTGTAACCGGCCCGGATGGGAAGGAGGTTCCCGCGCAGATTTCGAATGGGAAAGTGATTTTCGTAGCAAAAGCCACGTCCGTGGGCTACGCGGTCTACGATGTGCAACCCGGCGCCGAAGCCGAAGATGCTGCTGCTCTGAAAGTGTCGGAAGATTCGCTCGAGAATCAGTACTACAGGGTAAAGCTGAATGCCGATGGCGATGTGGCAAGTATCTTCGACAAATCGATCGGCAAAGAATTGCTATCTGCTCCGGCACGCCTGGCAATTTCCTACGACAATCCCGAGCACTGGCCCGCCTGGAATATGGACTGGGATCAGGAACAGGCTGCTCCGAGAGCGTACGTCGGAGGGCCAGCCAAGATTCGAGTGGCGGAAAAAGGTCCGGCACGCGTGGCCGTGGAAGTTTCGCGGGAGACTGCGGGCTCGCAATTCGTGCAGACGATCAGCCTTTCTGCCGGGGATGCGGGAAAGCGCGTAGAGTTTGCGAACGTGGTCGACTGGAATACGAAAGAGTCGAATCTCAAGGCGGTGTTTCCGCTGACAGCTTCCAATGAGATGGCCACATACAACTGGGATATTGGGACCATCGAGCGGCCCACCGCGCAGCCCAAGAAGTTTGAGGTGCCGTCGCACCAGTGGATTGATCTGACCGACGCGAGCGGCGGGTTCGGAGCGACCATCCTGACCGATTGCAAGAACGGGTCAGACAAACCGAACGACCATACAATTCGACTGACGCTGATCCGAACGCCCGGAACTCGCGGCGGATATGCAGATCAGGGGACGCAGGATATTGGTCATCACGAGTTCATCTACGGGATCGCAGGACACGCGGCGGGCTGGCGCGAAGCGCAAACCGACTGGCAAGCGCAGCGCCTGAACGATCCGCTGATTGCATTTCAAACTGCGAAACATGCGGGCGCGCTCGGACGCGACTTCTCTTTGCTGAAGGTTAGCAACCCACGGATTCGAGTGTTGGCGCTGAAGAAAGCGGAGCTGAGCGATGAGATCATCGTGCGCCTGGTTGAACTCGATGGCAGAAGCCCAGCCGGACGTGCGGATGTGTCATTCAATACGCCCATCAGCGCTGCGCGCGAAGTGAATGGCCAGGAGCAGCCAGTGGGAGCGGCAACGGTGAACGGCGGTGTTTTAGTCACGTCGTTCTCCGCTTATCAGCCGCGCAGTTTTGCCGTGAAGCTGGCAGCGTCCCCGACCAAGGTCGCGACGGTCAGTTCGACTCCGGTGCCGCTGAGATACGATCTGGCAACCGCCAGCAATGACGGCACGAAGTCGGCGGGCGGATTCGATGGCAAAGGCAATTCTCTTCCGGCGGAGATGTTACCGGAACATATTGCCTTCAACGACGTGCAATTCCAGCTTGCCCCGGCGAAAACAGGTGCGCCGAATGCGATGGTCGCGAAAGGCCAGACGATCAATCTGCCGGCCGGTGATTATAACCGCTTGTATTTGCTCGCAGCCTCTGCCGACGGCGATCAGAAGGCGACGTTCAACATAGGCAATACTGATGTTGAGCTGAACATTCAAGACTGGGGCGGATTCGTTGGTCAGTGGGACGACCGGCTAGTGGAGTTCGAAAGATACCTCGCACGATGACTATGGCGAGATGACCGGCATCAAACCCGGCTTCATCAAGCGTGCGGACCTGGCATGGTATTGCTCGCATCATCACGATGCCGCGGGCGAAAATGTGGCTTATCGTTATTCCTACTTGTTCGCGTATCCGATCGACCTCCCTGCCGGCGCGAAAAGTATCAGGCTTCCCGATAACGATAAGATTCGGATTCTCGCTATGTCGGTCGCAGATGAGAAGTCCAGAGGCGAAGCCAGTGCAGCCTCTCTACGATGTGCTTCCGGTAGCGCGACAGTAATCAGGTTCCTCGGGACTATGCGGCGTTCAGAGCGGGTTCTGGAATCGCTTCGATGCGGCCCAGCAGGAAAATGTAACCGACAATTCCGAGCAGCAGAATTACAGTCGCGGTCACAAATGCGGCAGCGAAAGATTGTGACGCGAAGACGATGTAGCCAGTGACGATGGGCGCGGAGATCGCCGCAATCTGACCGCACAGATTTACCGCTCCCGCGAGCGTGCCCACGCTTTCCCGCGGAGAAATGAGAGACGGAACGGTCCACGCCACAGGGGCGGCCGCAGCCAGTCCCCCCAGCGCAAGACTGATCCAAATCAGTGCAGCGCTGGCGCTGTGAGCTTTCGCCGCGCCGAAGATTGCGAGACCGAATGCCATCCCCACGACGAGAACGGTTTGACGAACGAAATTTGCGTCGTAGCCGCGCTCGATCAGACTGTCCACCAGCCATCCGCCGACCAGCAAGTCCGTGACGGTGGCGAACAGCCACGGGACGCTGGTGTAGAAAACGGAGTGGAATAGATCTACGTGAAGCGAAACCGAAAGATAGCTGGGGAGCCACGTCAGCAAAAGAAAAAAAGTGTAATTGTAAGCGCCCCATCCTAATGCCAGGCCCCAGACCTTTCGCTGCTGCAAAAGATATCCTAGTGAGCTGCCGCTGCGAACTTTTGCCGCGTCTTCTGGCTGGGCGCCGCCTTGCAAAATGAAATCGCGCTCCTGTAGCGAAAGTTTCTCGTCTTCGCGGGGATTGCGATAGATCCAGTAGAACAGTATGAAATAAAGAAAACTGACGAAGCCTGTCGCCGCGAAACTCCAGCGCCATCCAAAATAGATAAGCAGAAGACCGATCAGCGGAACACCGATGGCTGTGGACAATTTAGCGGCAGCATCCGTGATGGCAGTCGCCAGACCTCTTTCCTGGCGCGTAAACCAGTATCCCAATGCCTTCGCGTTCGCCGGGAATGTGGGGGATTCGCTTATACCCAAGAGCAGACGCGCGCCGAAGAACCAGCTGAGGCCGGGTGCGATGGCGGCGGCAAAGGACGACAAGCTCCACAGAAGCGCGCTGATTCTCCCCACGCGGCGCACGCCCCACCTGTCCAGCAGCACTCCGGCCGGCATCTGCATTACGGCATAAGTCCAACTGAAGGCACTCGAGAGATAACCAAATGCGACCAGCGATAATCCGAAAGAGTCGTGCAGCGCGTCGCGGGATACCGATAAGTTGATTCGATCGAAAAAGTTGACCAGTACTCCGAACGCGAGCAGGAATGCAATTCTCCATCTTCTATGAGGGATGCCGGAAGCATTCGATACGGATCGCGGCGAAGACGTCCGCAGTCCAGCAAAATCATTCATAGGAGTTGAACCCCGAGCCCCAATGCCGTCGGAAAGCCAACAGCACAACCCACGCTTCAATCAGCCAATTCGGGAATTGCATATTTCAATCCCTGGATCACGCCACGCAGCTCGGCAAGCCCTTTCAACCTGCCGACCAGCGAATACCCGGGATTGACCTTCTTTCCAATGTCATCGGCCAGTAGATGTCCGTGGTCAGGACGCATGGGAATTTCATGATCTGGCCGGCTCGCCTGGCGTCTGCGCGCTTCTTCTTCCAGAACAACATGGATCACGCCGACCATATCAGAGCTGCCGCGCAAGTGTTCGGCTTCGTGAAAGGACCCGTCCGATTCTCTCGTCACCTGGCGAAAGTGCACAAAATGGATGCGGGAACCGAACTCGCGAGCCATGGCCAGCAAGTCGTTATCCGCTCGCGCTCCGAAAGACCCCACACAGAAGGTCAAGCCGTTGCTGAACGTATCGCAGGCGCTGAAAATCTCGCTCACATCTTTGGCAGTCGAGACCACACGAGGGAGACCAAACAGCGACCAAGGCGGGTCGTCGGGATGGATGGCGAGGCGAACACCGGTTTCTTGCGCTACGGGAACGACGTCCCGCAGGAATGCAATGAGATTGCTGCGCAAATCGTCAGCCGTCACGCCCGCGTATCCCGCGATCAACCCGCGAATGGTCTCGCGGTTGTACGAGGCCTCGGCACCCGGCAGCCCGGCAATGATCGTCTGCTCCAGATCTTGTCTGCGTGCGTCTGACATGGAATCAAAGCGAGTTCGAGCCGCCCGCGCGCGGTCTTCGGAATAGTCGGCGCCAGCATTCTTACGCTCGAGAATGAAAAGGTCATAGGCCGCGAAATCAATCGCATCAAATCGCAGAGCGTAGCCGGTGGTTGGCAGGCGCCAGCGCAAGTCCGTTCTCGTCCAATCAACGACCGGCATGAAGTTGTAGCAGATCACCGGCACGCCCGCCTTCGCGACCGCAACCACAGAGTCCTTCCACGCATCGATGAAGCGCTTGTAAGGTCCGGAGCGAAGCTTGATTGAGTTGTGAATTGGAATACTTTCGACCACCGACCATGAGAAGCCAGCGCCCAGAATCTCATCGCGACGCTTCAAAACTTCGTCCAATGGCCACGCTTCACCGCGGTAAAGATGGTGCAATGCGGAAACAATGCCGGTCGCGCCTGCTTGCTTGATGTGATCAAGAGGAATCGGATCGTCGGGACCAAACCATCTCCAGGTTTCTTTCATGGCCTGATGTTATTTCGTCTCCGTCGCGAAAGTTGCTAGCGCGAGATGCGTGCCGAAGCGCCGCGCATCACGGACTGCACTTCGGAAAGGGTCGCCATGCTTGTGTCTCCTGGCGTCGTCATAGCTAGCGCACCGTGCGCAACCCCGCACTGAACAGCCCATTCGGCTCCCTTGTCTGCGAGAAAACCGTAGATCAAGCCCGAGGCGAACGAATCTCCGCCACCGACGCGATCCAGGATTTCAATCGGCCGCTGCGGAACATGGATGGCCTTCCCTTCATAGAGCGCGATTGCTCCCCAGTCGTTATGAGTTGCGGTGTGCGCGGTACGCAGCGTGGTCGCAATCAGCTTGAGGTTCGGATAAAGATTGGCGACCTGGCGCATCATGGACTCGTAGTGCGAAATATCCAGCTGACTGAAGTCGTCGCTCACGCCTTCGATCGGAATCCCGAGTGCAGCGGAGAAATCCTCCTCGTTGCCGAACAGGACGTCCACGGTCGATACCAATTCACGATTCACATCTTGCGCCTTCGCCTTCCCGCCGATTCCTTTCCATAGCGATTCGCGATAATTGAGATCGTAGGAGACCACAGTATTCGAGGCCCGCGCGGCGTCAATGGCGGCCCTCGCAACCGAAGCCGACGAGGCTGAGAGTGCCGTGAAAATTCCGCCGGTATGCAGCCAGCGGGAACCGCTCTTGACGAAGATGTGTTGCCAATCGAAGTCGCCAGGCTGGCTATTGGCGATGGCGGTGTTGCCCCGGTCCGAGCAGCCCACTGCGGCACGCACGCCGAAGCCGCGCTCGGTGAAGTTCAACCCGTTGCGCACCGTTCTGCCGATGCCATCGTAGGGCACCCAGCGAATGAGCGAAGTGTCGACTCCTCCCTGCAGAATCAAGTCCTCAAGCAGCTGTCCAATCGGATTCTTCGCAAATGCCGTTATGACGGCGGTTCGCAGGCCGAAGCATCGTCGAAGTCCGCGGGCAACGTTGTATTCTCCACCGCCCTCCCAGACGCGAAAATTTCGAGCCGTATGGATGCGCTCCTCGCCGGGATCGAGCCGCAGCATGACTTCGCCGAGACTCACGCAGTCCCATCTGCAGGTCTCGGCCGCTTTCAATGTGATCGGAGTCATGCCCAGCATTCTAGCTGCTTTCCCGGCGGGATCATTCACTTTCGATGAACGTCTCTCGCCAGGTGGAATTGCCTTCACTGACCGCCTGGATATCACGCGTATAATCGCGGCGGAAAGGCTCGTATCGAACTCTATGGCAATCGTGAAGATCGAAGTTCTAAGAAGGATTATGGCTTCCGGCCTGGTCGCCGTCATCCGGGCGGAGAGTCCTGAACAGGCAGCTCATATTGCCGACGCCTGCGCTCTGGGCGGAGTCGCCGCTTTGGAAATCACGTTCACCGTGCCGGGGGCTGCCGGAGTCATTGAACATCTTGCGAAGAAATGCTCCCACGACATTTTGCTCGGAGCGGGCACGGTTCTCGATCCCGAAACCGCGCGCATTGCCATTCTCGCGGGAGCGCAATTTATAGTGAGCCCGGCGCTGAACCCGGAGACGGCGCGCCTCTGTAATCGTTATCAAATACCTTACATGCCCGGTGCCGCAACCATCCGCGAGGTGATCGAGGCCATGGAGTGCGGGGCTGAAATCGTGAAAGTTTTTCCTGGCGAGATTCTTGGGCCGGCATTCGTCAAAGCCGTGAAAGGGCCACTCCCGCAGGCGCACCTTATGCCCACCGGCGGCGTCAGCCTGGAGAATGTTGCGCAATGGATCAAGGCTGGTTCTGTTGCCCTCGGAGTGGGAGGCAATCTAACTGCCGGCGCAAAGAGCGGCGATTACGCCTCGATTACCAAGCTTGCCCGCCAGTTCGTCGAGAAAATCAAAGAGGCGCGCGGCTAAGCTGCGGCCAGATAGACGTAGCGCAGAATAAAGAGGATCGTAAGGATCCAAACCAGCGCATTGATTTCGCGAACTCTTCCCGCGGCAATCTTAACCACCGTATAGGAGATCAATCCAAGGCTGAGGCCGGTGGCGATGCTGAAGGTAAGCGGCGTGGCCAGCATGGTGATAAACGCTGGCACAGCTTCGCTGAAGTCCTGCCACGCGATTTGCGCGATCGATTGCGTCATCAGCACACCAACCAAAATCAGAGCGGGGGCGGTTGCGTAGGCGGGAATCGCGGTAGCCAGCGGCGAGCAGAACATCGCCAACAGAAAAAGCGCGGCGACGGCCACATTGCTTAGGCCGGTACGGGCCCCGGCAGCAACGCCGGCGGCGCTTTCGATGTAACTGGTCACCGTGGAAGTTCCCGTCAACGAACCAAACACAGTTCCGACGGCGTCCGCGACCAGGACGCGGCCCACCCGAGGAATCTTGCCATCCTTGACGAAGCCGCCTTGCTCGCATACCCCCACCAATGTGCCGACGTTATCGAAGAGATCGACGAATAAGAATGCGAACAGAATTTCAAGCAGGCCAAGGTGGGTGGCGCCGCGAAAATCAAGCTGCAAGAAGGTGGACGAGGGGTTCGGCATGGAAAAGATTGCCGTCGGCCATTGCGCAATCCCACGCAGAATCCCCAGCAAAGCGGTTCCAAAAATACCAACCAGGATTGCGCCGTGCAGCTTTCGTGACATCAGGACGAGTGTCAGAATAAGGCCGAAGCAGGCGGTCTGTACTTCTTTGTCGGCAAAGCTGCCCAGGCCAACGTACGTAGCCGCATTCGCCACTACGAGTTTCGCATTCCGCAGCCCCACAAATGCGATGAACATTCCGATGCCTGCGGCGGTCGAGTGCTTCAGGCAATCGGGCATGCCATTGACGATCTGCTCGCGCACTCGCGTCACGGTAAGCACCAGGAAGAGAACGCCGGAACAAAAGACAACGGCCAGCGCCGTCCGCCACGGAACGTGCATGCTGAGGCAAACCGAGTAGGTGAAATAAGCATTCAGAGACATTCCCGGCGCCAATGCGATCGGATAGTTGGCGTAGAGTCCCATCACTAGCGTGGCGACTGCGGCTGAAGCACACGTCGCAAAAACCACGCCCTCGGGGGGCATTCCCGCCTGCGCGAGGATCTGGGGATTCACCACGATGATGTAGGCCATCGTGACAAAAGTAGTGAGGCCACCCAACATCTCCTGTTTCACGGAAGTCTGATTCTCGGTGAGTTTGAAATAGCGATCGATCAATCCTTCCCCCTGTTGAGATTGGTGGATTCTCGAAGAGACTCAATACTGGACCTTGTTCGGCTTGTTTTCCCACGCACGAAACGCCGCCAGAGCCTCGTCGCGCATCATTTGAATCATGGGAATTTTGCGCTGGGAATGAGGCTGCGCGATCTCGCG
Organism: uncultured Acidobacteriaceae bacterium; assembly: GCA_963750245.1. GTDB lineage: Bacteria > Acidobacteriota > Terriglobia > Terriglobales > Acidobacteriaceae > Sulfotelmatobacter. The sequence continues at coordinate 573,187 of CAVVQB010000007.1, read as the reverse complement.
ATAGATCAACGAATCGTCGAAACCAATCCTGGAAGCGTCGGCATCCGCATTGGCAAAATAAACGCGAGAGAGGCGCGCCCAGTAGATTGCGCCCAGGCACATGGGACACGGCTCGCAGGAGGTGTAGATTTCGCAGCCTTCAAGATCGAAAACGCCAAGTTTCTTGCAGGCGTTGCGAATCGCGCAGATTTCCGCATGCGCGGTGGGATCATTGGTCGAAGTGACCTGATTCGCGCCCTCGGCAATAATGGAGCCGTCTTTCACCACCACCGCGCCGAAGGGGCCGCCGCGCCCGGAGAGGACGTTATCAATCGAGAGCTGAATCGCGCGGGCCATGAAAGGATTGTCCATGTGTTCGCTCATCCTGTGTGATCGTTAACGGTGTGCTGGCGTCAGCAACCCGCGAACGCAAGACCAGTCGACATGGACTCTTCGCAGCCGCTTCGCTGAGAAGCGAGTATATGCTGGGACTCAGATTTTCGTAAAATGCTGTTCTAGTCGGCGATCTTGCGTTGAGGCGTGGAGTTGCCAACGATCTCCGCTAGGAGCTGACACATTTTGAGTTTGCAAGCCTTTCTGTCGCGTCGCGTGGTCACTCCCGAGGGAATCCGCCCGGCGGCCATCCTGGTCGAGGGCGAGCAGATTCAGGCGGTCGTTGCTCCCGATCAATTCACAGCTCGGAGCTATACGAATTCACGATTTCGGTGACGCTGCCATTCTTCCCGGACTCGTCGATTCCCATGTGCATATCAACGATCCGGGACGCACGGAATGGGAAGGTTTCGAAACTGCGACACGAGCCGCGGCGGCGGGAGGCTACACGCTGCTGGTCGATATGCCCCTGAACTGCCTTCCCGCGACCACGACGGTCGCCGCCCTCGAGGCCAAGCGTGCAGCCGCAAAAGGCAAATGCCGCGTCGATTGGAGAGCCTGGGGAGGCGTGGTCCACAATAACCAAGACGACGTTGAAGCTCTAGCCGCTGCCGGAGTGCCGGGTTTCAAGTGCTTTCTGATCAATCCCGGGATCGAGGGTTTCACCATGGTCACGGAGCAGCAGTTGCGAGCCGCTCTGCCACATGTTGCCAGAACTGGCCTGCCGCTGCTGGTACACGCGGAACTGCCTGGGCCGATTGATCGCGCAACCGAAGCCCTGGCCGATGCCGACTGGAATTCGTTATTCAACCTACCTTCATTCGCGGCCCGATGAAGCAGAACTGGCTGCTATCCGGATGATGCTGTCGTTATGCCGCGAATTTGGTTTTCGTCTGCACATTGTTCATCTTTCGACCAGCCAGGCGCTTCAGGAACTGCGCGCCGCGCGCTCGGAGGGACTTCCTGTAAGCGTGGAAACCTGCCCCCACTATCTGCATCTTTGTTCGGAGACAATTGGAGACGGCGCGACCCTGGCTAAATGTGCTCCGCCGATTCGCGAGCCGGGAGAATCGCGAGAGACTATGGGAAGGTTTGCGAGAGGGAACGATCGACATGGTCGTGACTGACCACTCTCCATGTCCTCCGGCGATGAAGCGGCTGGCGGATGGCAATTTCCGCACCGCATGGGGTGGTGTCGCAAGCCTTTCGATGGCGCTACCGCTGATGTGGACGGAAGCCAGCGAGCGTGGGTTCACGCTGCTCGATCTCGCAAGCTGGATGGCAGCGGCTCCGGCTCGACTAGCTGGCTGCGAAGCGCGCAAGGGCCGAATTGCCGCGGGCTGCGATGCGGACTTTGTCGTGTTTCATCCGGACCGCGAATTTATTGTGACGGAAGAAAGACTGCATTATCGACATCTAGTTTCTCCCTACCTGGGTGAAACGCTGCGGGGGGTCGTGAAGGCTACCTATCTGCGAGGAACTCCTGTTTTTGCTGACGATGAGTTTCCCGGCGATCCTTGCGGCCAGGAATATTCTTCGAACCCAAAGCTGCGATCCTGATCGATAACACTTCTGCTCCCTATCCGGCCCAGTCTGGCTTACACTATCCCATCCGCGCGGCAAGGCGTCCGGTGGGTTAGGGGCATGAACAACGACCGCATCATCGGCAACTCCGTTCCCCGCAAAGAGGGACGCGACAAGGTAACCGGAAAGTCGCAGTACGTCGACGACATGGTTTTGCCGAACATGCTCTTCGGAGCGACGGTTCGCAGCCGGATTCCGCGCGGCCGCATCAGGAACATCACATTCGGTCCAGGAATTTCCTGGAATGAATTTGCGATCGTGTCCGCGAAGGATATTCCCGGGAAAAATTGCATTGCATTGATCGGAGACGATCAGCCCTGCCTCGCAAACGGCTTCGTCAATCATCCCGAGGAACCCATTCTGCTCCTGGCTCATCCGGATCGCCATCTTCTGCCCCAGGCGGTTGAGGCGGTATCGATCGAATATGATCCCTTGCCGGCGATCTTCACGATTGAAGAGAGCGAACGCCGGGCTGAAATCGTGTGGGGCGAGGACAATATTTTCAAAACGTACTTGATCGAAAAAGGCGATGTCGATGGCGTCTGGGAGCAGGCCGATTACATCGTGGAAGGCGAGTACACCACGGGAGCGCAGGAGCAGCTCTACATCGAAAATAACGGGATGATCGCGGCGTTTGACGCCACGAAGGGAATCACGGTGTGGGGCTCACTGCAATGTCCTTACTACATTCACAAGGCGCTCATGGCGCTTTGCGACTTGCCGGCGGAGAAAGTCCGCGTGGTGCAGATGGAGACCGGCGGCGCTTTCGGCGGCAAGGAAGAATATCCCTCGATGATTGCCGCTCACGCCGCGCTGCTCGCCATCAAGTCCGGGAAACCAGTGAAGATTATCTATGACCGCATGGAAGACATGGTGGCGACCACGAAGCGGCATCCCTCGCGCACGCGGCATCGAACAGGGGTCAGCCGGGACGGGAAAATTCTGGGCGGAGAGATCGACTTCACCATCGACGGCGGCGCGTACGCAACCCTATCTTCCGTAGTCCTGTCGCGCGGGGCGATTCACGCCGGAGGGCCTTACTACTGGCCGAATGTTCGCATCCGCGCCAAAGCGGTCGCCACCAACGCGCCGCCGCACGGAGCCTTTCGTGGATTCGGCGCGCCGCAGAGCCTGTTTGCCATGGAGCGGCACATGGATCGCATCGCGCAGACATTGGGCGTTTCTCCCGTCGAGATCCGCCGCCGGAATTTTCTGCAGCCCGGACAGACCACGACCACGGAACAGATTGTGCGCGAACCAATCGATCTTGGAAAATTGCTGGACCGCGCGCTGGAAGTTTCCAACTATCAAACCAAGCGGCAGCAGTTCGCAAAGGAGAATCATCCACGGAGAGACCAAGAAAGGCATGGGCATTGCCGCCTTTCTGCACGGTGCAGGATTCACGGGATCGGGTGAGCGCTATCTCAGCTCCGTTGTAGGAGTGGAAGGCTGTGCCGACGGCAGTGTTCGTGTGCTTGTTTCCAGCACAGAATTCGGGCAGGGGACCAATACCGTTCTCAGCCAGATTGCTGCCGAAGCTCTCGGTCTGCCATACGAGAGTGTGCGCATGGCCCAGCCGGACACTCTACAAGTCCCGAACAGCGGTCCCACCGTCGCATCGCGCACGGTAATGGTGGTCGGAAAGTTGGTGCAGTCCGCGGCTCTGGGAATCAAGCAAACTCTGGTTTCATCCAACCTTCTCCGCGAAACCTATAGCGCAGAAGAGTTTCGATCAGCGTGCCGGAATTATATTGCGAAGCATGGGCAATTCCGTTCCTGGTCGCGTTACGAGGCTCCCTCGGACATTTTCTGGGACGACCAGAAATATCGCGGCGAAGCCTACGCGGCGTTTGCCTGGGCGGTTTACATCGCGGAAGTCACGGTCGATCTGACGACCTACAGCGTGTCTGTGGACGATTTCGTCGCACTTCAGGAAGTGGGCAGAGTTCTGCACCCACTTCTGGCGAGGGGACAAATTATCGGCGGCGTCGCCCAAGGCATCGGGTTCAGCCTTTATGAAAAAGTAGTTTGGCAGAACGGGCGCATGCAGAACGGTCAGATGACAAACTACATTATGCCGACTTCGGCCGATCTGCCCTCTATTCGTGTGTTCTTCGAAGAGTTGGGAAATGTCCACGGGGCATACGGCGCAAAGGGCATCGGAGAACTGCCCATGGATGGCCCGGCTCCGGCAATCGTGAATGCGGTCGAAGACGCGCTCGGAATTCGTTTCGATTCCATTCCTCTGCTTCCAGAAGACGTCATGGACGCACTCGTGCCTTCATCGCCGCTCAGCGGCGTAGGTTCAACGGGCGGAGACTGATGACCGATTCTTGCCGAGGCCGCGTGAAATCCGAAATTTCATTGGTGGTGAATGGTGCGCTGAAGACAGTTAACGCTTACCCCATGGAGCGACTGTTGGACGTGTTGCGGCATCAGCTCCAATTGACCGGTGCGAAGGAAGGTTGCGGAGAGGGCGAGTGCGGGTCGTGCGCTGTTCTGATGGACGGCGCGCTCGTGAACAGCTGCCTGGTGCCGATTCTTCAGGCTCAAGGCTCCAGCATTGTCACGATCGAAGGACTTGCGGCGGGAGAGACGCTCGACGAGTTGCAGCAAGCATTTCTTGAGTGCGGCGGCGCGCAGTGTGGCATCTGCACGCCCGGAATGATTCTTGCATCTGCTCACTTGTTGAATCAGAAGCCCGAACCTACGATCGACGAAATCCGTGAGGGCCTCTCCGGTAATCTCTGCCGCTGCACGGGCTACGCGCAGATTATTGAAGCCGTGGCCGAAGCTGCCCGCCGCAGGACGACCGCATGAGATCGAATCCGTCCGATTACCAAATGGTCGCGCCCGGCAACTTGCGCGCCGTGGTTTCGCTGCTGGCAAACGAGCCGGGGGCGTGGCTTCCCATCGCCGGCGGCACTGATGTAATGGTGCAATATGCTGCCGGTAAGCTTCCGGCCCGAAGGCTGGTCAGCATTTGGAATCTTCCGGAGTTGCGGCGAATTGAAGTCGCGGACGACGAGATTCGCATCGGCGCCGGATGCACGTATTCCGATCTCCGCAAGCACGAAGTTGTCGGATGCGAGTTCCCGCTCTTGGCCAGCGCGGCGCGCTGGACCGGCGGAATTGCGAATCAGAATCGAGGAACGATTGGCGGCAACATCGTGAATGCGTCCCCGGCCGCCGACTCGTTGCCCGCTCTTCTGGTCTATGACGCCGACCTGATTTTGGTCTCTGCGCGCGGCGAACGGCGCGTGCCTTACGCGCATTTTCACACCGGCTACAAGAAGACCATGCTGGGCCCTGATGAGTTGATCGAGGCCGTGTGCCTGCCGCGAAAATTCTCCGGATATTTCAACCATGCCCGCAAGGTTGGGGCACGGAACGCACAGGCGATCTCAAAAGTATGCATTGCCGCGCTTGGCCACATTGAGAATGGAGTAGTTGAAGATGTCCGCATCGCTCTGGGAAGTGTGGCGCCCATCCCGGTCCGCCTGACAGAAACTGAGGAAGCCGTGAAAGGAAAGTCGATGGATCCCGGCCTGCTGCTCTTAGGCAAAGAAGACGGTGGCGTCCGAGATTCGTCCGATTGACGACATTCGATCCACTGCAAGGTATCGCGCAACAGTGGCGGGAAATCTTGTAGCTGAATTCCTGAGCCTCTTGAGTTCGGCGCCCGCCGCTGACAGCACGGCTGTACTGGCGCGATGGAATCGTCTTTCGCCCGACGAGGCCATAAGAATGATCCTGCCCTGTTGTGGATCCAAGGCCTGGGCTCGAGGGATGGCGGCAAGAAGACCACTTGCGGATGAAGCAGCGCTGCTGGCTGCGTCGAACGAAACGTGGCGCGGCCTGACGAGATCAGACTGGCTTGAAGCGTTCCAAAGTCATCCCCGAATCGGGGAGTCGCGCCCGACTGAGCCTTCGTCAAGCCGTCGTCGAGCCAAGTCCACTCTGTAGAATGGTCAGCGCAGGAGCAGCGGAACGTGAACGATCGCGGAAGACGCGGTGAAGCTCGCTTTGGCGGACGCGAATCGAGAATACGAGCGAACGGTTCGATCACATCTTCATCGTATGCGCTTCGGGTAAGTCTGCCTCGGAGATTCTGAGGATACTCCAGCGACGCCTCAACAACGACGCGGAGACTGAACTTCACGAAGCAGCGGAGCAGCAGCGGCAAATTACGGAAATCCGGCTGAGGAAATGGCTTCAAGAATGAATCGTATTTCGACTCATATCCTGGATATCGCTCGTGGCCAGCCTGCCCGCGATGTACCCCTCCAACTGCGGAAACAAAACACGGCGGGAGATTGGCGATTGTTAACTTCGGCACGCACCGATCACGATGGCCGGTGCTCTCAGTTGCTGCCCGAAGAGGAACTCGGCACGGGAATCTATCGTCTGAGTTTTGATGTCGCGAATTACTACGCAGCGCAAAGCATCGACGCATTGTATCCGGTGGTAGAAGTTACGTTTCAGGCGCGGGCGGGTGAATCGCATTTTCACATTCCGCTGCTCCTGAGTCCGAACGGATATACGACGTACCGGGGAAGCTGAACAAAAAGTGTTTCTCTGCATGGAGCTCATCAATTGACTTCGTCAATCCGGGAGTGGCTGAACCTGCTGGTGCGCTGGTTCCATGTTTTTGCCGCCATCATGTGGGTCGGCCAGACCTACTATTTCACGTGGCTGGACGGCCAATTTACCAGGCTCGCGAAGAACACGGCCGCAGATGGAACATCCCCGTCGATATGGATGGTCCACAGCGGCGGCTTCTACACCGTCGACAGACAAAAGTCCCTGAAGGTAAGGCCCGAGCAAGTTCACTGGTTTCGCTGGGAAGCGTTGATGACGTGGCTGAGTGGCATGATGCTGCTCATCCTCGTCTACTATTCCAGCAGCGGACTCATTGACCCGGATGTTGCCGACATCTCTCAGCCACGCGGCATCGCCATCGGACTGGCTGTATTGGTTGGAGGTTGGCTGGTTTACGATCTGGCGGCGCAGTCGTCTCTGGGCAGGTCGGCGACAGCGTTTGCAGTATTCTCCCTGTTGACAATTGCCGTGCTCACTTGGGGATTGATGCACGTGTTCAGTGCGCGCGCGGCCTATATTCATGTGGGAGCGATGTTCGGGACAATTATGACGGCCAACGTTTGGTTTCGAATTCTCCCCTCTCAGCGCAAAATGATTGCGGCCGCGGCTGCCGGAGAAACCTTCGATGCATCACTTGGCGCGCAAGCCAAGCTGCGCTCCAAACACAATACGTTCATGGCAGTTCCCGTGGTCTTTATCATGATCAGCAATCACTTTCCGGTTGCCACCTACGGGAACAGATACGCTTGGGAGATTCTTGTCTTTCTCGTTGTTCTAGGCTGGGCGGCGGCTAAAATTGTCCGCGAAGCATAGAACGTAAGATCCGGTTTTTTGTCGTCAATACTTGTCCTCAGTAATCGAGTGCGAACAACAGTGAGCACAACTCGCGCCCAAGCAGTCATCGAAAGGTGCCTGAAACTGGCTTCTTTCACCGAAGACCCTGGCAGCATCCGCCGGACTTTCCTCTCGCCAGCCAATGCGAAGATTGCCACGAGGAGATGGCACGATGGATGAAACCGCTCGGAGCCAGCGTGAGAATCGATGCCGCGGGAAATTTTCGGGGAGTTTATCCGTCTGCGCGGCCGAATGCTCCGCGCCTGCTCATTGGATCGCACCTGGATACCGTTCCGAACGCCGGCGCTTATGACGGCGTCCTCGGCGTGGTGCTCGCCGTCGCGTTGCTGGAAGAGCTGCAGGGACGAAAACTTCCCTTCGGCATCGAGGTGGTTGGATTCTCCGAGGAAGAGGGAGTACGCTTCGGCACTCCGTTTATTGGCAGCCGCGCGTTGGTGGGTACGCTCGATGGAGAACTCTTGAATGTGCGGGATGCGCAAGGGATTTCCGTGCGAAAAGCGATCGAGAATTTTGGACTGAATCCCGACGAGATTCCTCAGGCCAAGTTGGGAAGCGATACGCTGGGCTACCTTGAGTTTCACATCGAGCAGGGTCCGGTCCTGGAGAGCCTGAACCAGCCACTCGCCGCAGTGGAGGCGATTGCCGGGCAGAGCCGGCTGGAGTTCACGTTTTGCGGCCGCGCCAATCATGCCGGTACGACGCCGATGCACCTTCGCCGCGATGCCATCGCCGGCGCGGCGGAGTGGATCGGAACAGTGGAACGAGTCGCTCAGGAAGTTGCCGGCTTTGGTGGCTACTGTTGGCAAGATCGAAGCCAAACCCGGAGCGACGAACGTGATCGCCGGCGAGGCGCGACTCACGCTCGATGTTCGTCACCATTCTGACGAGACTCGCACTCGCAGCGTTGACGATCTCATTCGCAGCGCGCAAGAAATTGCGGCACGCCGCGGATTATCCGTAAGCGAGATTACGCTGCTGAGTCAGCGGGCGGTTGCGATGGATCCGTTTCTCCTCGAAGAGATCGAACACGCCATGGTCAGCGACCGGATGCAAGCCGCACCGGATGGTGAGCGGCGCAGGTCACGACGCCATGATCCTGGCGGAGAAAGATTCCCGCCGCAATGATTTTTCTTGCGAACTCCGGGCGGTATCAGCCATGACCCCGCAGAATCGGTTGCCCGGGAGGATGTCGAGAAAGCGATCGAGTGCGGCTTGCATCTTCTGGATCAACTGGCTCTTCGCCCGAATTTCGAAGCCCGAGCTTCACAAAAGGATGAACCGTGCATAATCTTGGCGGCACACGAAGTTCACAACAGCGCAAATCATCTGCTGCTGACCGCCGGACACTTTTGTCCGCACCACTCTGCCCGGAATGAAAAAGTGCTCCGCCATCGTGCACGCGGGCCCGGCCACTGGGCGCGCAGTTCACCCAGTACACCGCCGAGTTCGAAGCAGGCGGAGAACTGGGCAGCACGCCGGCCCAGCGTTTTATTTTTGTGATGGAAGGCGCAGTGAATTTGGAAGTGAACGGTAAAGCGAAGCAACTCGCGTCGGCGGTTATGCCTATTTCCCCGAAGGCTTGCCTCATCGAGTCACGGCCGGGAAGGCAAGCCGTGTCGCCGTCATCGAGAAGGCTTACCAGGCGCTCAACTCCGTCGAAGCGCTCCGCGCCTGATTGTGTCGCATGAAGATGCGGTCTCCTCGCATCCCCTCGGCGACGATCCCAGCTCTGCAGGTCAAATGTCTGCTTCCCGATGAGATGAGTTTCGATTTCGCAGTCAACACCATGGTCTACCAGCCGGGAGCCGCGCTGAGCATGGTCGAGATGCACGTGATGGAACACGGGCTCATCATGCTCGAAGGCGGCGGAATTTACCGGCTCGGCGATTCCTGGTATCCCGTGACCGCCGGAGATTTCATCTGGATGGGTCCGTGGTGTCCGCAATGGTTCGGAGCGATCGGCAAAGTGCCGGCAAAATATCTCATCTACAAAGATTGGAACCGGCATCCCCTGGCAAGCGAATCACGATGAATCTCGACATCGACCGGGACCGGCTGCTCTCCGAGATCGAAGCGCTGGCTTCGATTTCTGAAGCCGAGCCTCCTGCGGTAACCCGAATCGTTTTCAGTCCCTCCGATCTGAAGGCTCGTGCCTGGATGAAAGCTCGGTGCGAAGAGGCCGGACTCGCGGTTCGCGCAGGATGCGGTCGGAAATACTTTCGCGCGCTGGAATGGCTCTGAACCGAACGCGCCGGCAGTCGGCACTGGCTCACACATCGACGCCATCCCGAACGCCGGGAAATACGACGGCGTTGTGGGCGTACTGGGAGGGCTGGAAGCGATACGAGCGTTGCAGAGAACCGGATTTCGGCCGAAGCACTCGATTGAGCTTCTCATTTTCACCTCCGAAGAACCAACGCGCTTTGGAATCGGGTGTCTTGGAAGCAGACTCCTGTCCGGTACTCTGTCGGCGGATGCGGCGCAGCAAGCTAACGGACAACGACGGAGCCACACTCGACGAAGTCCGCCAGCAGGCTGGATTCGGAGGCGAACTCGAGCGAGGTGAAGTTGCCGAATGGCTACTACAAGGCTTTCGTCGAATTGCACATCGAACAAGGACCGCTGCTGGAGCGTCAGCAGATTCCGCTCGGCGTCGTTACGAAAATTGCCGCGCCGGCAAGTCTTCGGGTTCTGATCGAGGGTTCAGGCGGGCACGCCGGAGGAGTTTTGATGCCTGACCGGCGAGATGCTTTGTGCGCGGCGGCTGAATTAATTCTGGCGATTGAGGACGCTGCACGCACCAGTGGAGCGATTGACACCGTTGCAACGGTTGGCATTTGCGAAGTGTTTCCCGGCGCGGTCAATAGCATTCCCAGCCAGGTTCGCCTCAGCGTCGACATCCGCGACACAGATCTCGAGCGGCGCGACAGCGTCATGCGCACGATTGAAACTACATTGCCGCTCGATTTCAGACAAGCGACAAGTATCGATCCACATCGAATTGCTAAACGCCGACGCGCCGGCGGATTGCGCTCCTGCAATCGTCGACGCGCTTTCTCAGTCCTGTCGCAAGCACGAACTGAAGTTTATATCCATGGTGAGCCGCGCTTATCATGACTCGCTTTTCATGTCGCGCATCGCGCCAGTTGCGATGTTGTTCATCCCTTGCCGCAATGGCTACAGCCACCGGCCGGACGAGTACGCGTCCCCGAAGGACATTGCTCGAGGGACACTGGTCCTGGCTGAGACTCTCGCGACTTTATCCAAGTGATGTTTTCAGTCTGTTGACTACGGGGCGTGAGGAATCGTGGATTCGCGGATCTTGGCGTAACCGGGCTTGATCGCGGAATAGATGAAATGAATACGCTCCTGGTACGGCAAGAAGGAGCTCTTCATCGCATTGATCGTGATCTTTTCAAAATCCGCCAGGGATAACCCAAATGTCTCCGCGGCGGCTTCGAATTCCTTCGTCATGGTGGTATGGCTCATCAGCCGATTGTCCGTGTTCAGAGTGACGCGGAATTTTTCCTGATAAAGAATCTTGAAGGGATGTTCCGCCAGGCTCGGTGTGGCGCCGGTGTGAACGTTGCTCAACAAGCAGATTTCCAGCGGGATGCGCTTGTCGAGAACGTACTGAGCAAGGTCTCCTAACTTCACCGCCTTGCCGTCGACCACGGCAATATCATCGATCAGCCGCGTCCCGTGGCCGATTCGGTGCGCCCCGCAATACTGAATCGCCTGCCAGATTGATTCTTTTCCATAGCCTTCGCCGGCATGAATCGTGATGTTGAAATTCTCGCGCTGAATGTAATGAAACGCATCCACGTGCTTCTTGGGAGGATAGCCGCCTTCTTCGCCTGCCAGATCGAAGCCGACCACGCCGCGCGCGCGAAAATCGACTGCGAGTTCCGCCATTTCAAGAGAGGTATTCATGTTGCGCATCGCGCAAATGATCAAGCCGGAAGAAATCCCGAAATCTTTTCGCCCTCGTTCCAATCCTTTCAGCACGGCTGAAACAATCTGCTGGTGAGTCAATCCCTTTTGAGTATGAAATACCGGCGCGAAGCGAGTTTCGAAATAAACAATCCCATCCCGGCTCAGATCCTCAGCCTGTTCATAGGCGACACGCTGCAGCGCCTCTTCCGTCTGCATCACGGCGATGGTGTGCGCAAAACCTTCCAGATATTTCGCGAGACTTCCCTGATTGGCTCCACGGAAAAACCACTCCGAGAGCGCGTGAGGATCATCGGTGGGGAGATTTTTGTATCCCGCATCTCGAGCCAAGTCGATTACGGTCTGCGGCCGCAGAACGCCGTCCAAATGCTCGTGCAAGAGAACCTTGGGGACGCTCTGCAAAACCTGGCGATCAAGTTTCATGGGATGCGCTTCTCTCCGGCACAGGCATCGTCATCGAACCGGAAAAAACTTTGCAAGATGATACACCACTCGATCCCCTCTCCATCGGACTACAGTTCGTGTTGTACAATCCGACGCCAGTCTGATTCGCAGCACGATTGCGCCAGGAAGGTGCTCCCGGAAAAAGACCGGGATGCGTGAGACCGACATTGAGCGAGCATTCGGAGAACACAGACTACGGGTTGCGGCGCGAGATTCTTTCTCCGATGGAAACGCTGGCGCAGTCTGTTTCCACGATGGCGCCCACCACCACGCCGGCGGCCACGATCCCGCTGGTTTGCGCGCTTGCCGGCAATGGCACATGGCTCGCCTATGTGCTGGCAACCGTGCGCAATCTTTCTTGTCGCATTGTGCATCAGCCGCTACGCGCGCCACTCCGCATCTCCCGGATCGCTCTACACCTATGCTTCGATGACGCTGCCGCCATGGCTCTGGCGCAACCGTCGCGTGGAGTCTGTTGCTGGCTTATGTGGCTACGGGATCCAGCGTGATCGGCGGCTTCTATCACTATGCGAACCTGCTGCTGCGCGATGCCACGGGACATGTTTTCTCCGCCGTGTTGCTGGTCGCTGCTGGTCACGGGCGTTTCGATCTGGATCGCTTATCGTGACGTGAAGATTTCCGCGCGGCTTATGCTGTGGATCGAGGCTGCGTCGGTCTCGGTGATCGTGATTGTGGTCGCGCTTCTGCTGGTTCGCCACGGCTGGCACCTGGACGCAGACCAACTCCATCTGCGCGGCATGACGGGCAGCGGACTCCGCTTGGGACTGGTATTGGCGCTGTTCAGTTTTGTCGGCTTTGAAAGCGCGACCACGCTGGGCTCGGAGGCGCGCAATCCGCTGAAGACGATTCCCCGCGCGGTGATCCAGAGCTGCGGTTCTCGCCGGAGCTTTCTTCACGGTCTGCGCTTACGCGGAAGTATTGGGCTTCCACACCGTGGGCCAGGATCTGGGCACGAGCCAGGCTCCTATGTATGTGCTGGCCAGAGTTGGCGGCGTGCCGGTGTTGGGATTGCTGATCGATATCGGCGCGCTGGTGAGCCTGTTCGCCGGAACTCTGGCCTGCATCACGGCAGCGGCCCGCGTGCTCTTGCTGATGGCACAAAACGGGCTCGCCCACGAGTGCGTTCGGCACCACGCATGTTCGCAATCAGACGCCAAGCCGCGCCGTGGTCATCACTGGCGTCGCCGCGTTGCTTCCCGTGGCTGTTCTGGCGGCGCGCGGCGCCAGCGGTCTGGATGTCTACGGCTGGCTGGGTTCGCTGGCGACCTATGGCTTCATCGTGGCCTACGCGCTGGTATGCGTCGCCCTGCCGCGCTACCTGCGCGAGCACGGCGCTTTCGTGCCCGGAGCGCAGCTCGTTCCCTGGCTCGCCGGCGTCGCCATGCTGCTGGCGCTGGTGGGAAATCTCTATCCGGTGCCCGAAGGGCCTTACGGCAAACTGCCTTACATTTATCTCGCTTATCTTGATCGGCCGGGCTGGTTTGGTTCGCCTTCCGTGGACGCTCGCAAGGACGAAGCGCTGGCCGAGGGCTAGCACCGCCTTCGACACCAAGACTTCTCGCAGCCATAAAAATACTGATTCTACGGCAAAAGAATTTTCACTGTAAGGCTTCAGCTTTCGCTTTCCCGGAGTTCGCGTACATTTGGCGTGCAAAGTCTTCCAGCCTGTAGTTCGCGGGGCAGGCAGAGTACACTGTCTCAGCTGCGACTATCGTTAGCACAACATGAGATTGGCTGGGCGGCCGGTCGGCGGTGCTCGGACGCGTGTTTCTACCTTGACGGAGGTTCACATTGATGCTGCAAAAGAATGACTCGAAGCTTGGCGCTTACTTGATCGCTCTGTGCTGCATCGTTTGCCTTCATCCACTGCGCTCGCGGCGCAGCAGACTCTCGGCGGCATCACGGGCACGGTTACCGACAAAAGCGGCAGCGTGCTGCCCGACACCACTGTCACGATCGTCGGGATCAGACCAAGCTCACGCGCACGCAGAAAACCAACGCGAATGGCGCCTACGATTTCGTCAACCTGCCCATCGGCACCTACACCGTCACCGTATACGCATGAAGGATTCCAGACGCAAAGAGTGCCGTCGATCCTGGTGCAGGCCGATCGCACCGCGACGGTGAATGTCGACTCTGAAGGTCGGCCAGGTGGGAACCGCCGTCGAGGTTCAGGCCGCACCCGCTGATGAATGCGGTCGACACCACCAATGGCTACATCCTGGAGAAAGAGCAGATCGATGCCGTGCCGCTGCCGACGGGCAGTTTCACCGGACTGGCGATTCTCTCTCCGGGCGTGAATGCGGAATTGCCGGACGGCACCGGCGCCAACGCAGGGCTTGGGCAATCAGCCGATCTGGGCCAACGGCCAGCGCGACACCAGCAACACTTTTCTTCTGAACGGCGTCGACGCCAGCAATCTGTTCAACGGCAAGAGCACCAGCTCGGTGGCGTCGGCGCGCATTGTGAACAACACGGGCGTTGCGGGCGCCGGCAGCACCACGGCGGAAATCATTCAGAGCACGGCGTCGCCCTACCTGGCCATCGGCCAGGCTTTGCCGACGCCCGCCCCGGAAACCGTTCAGGAATTTCGCGTGAATACTTCCATGTACGACGCGCAACAGGGATCCACCAGCGGCGCCCACATCGACATGAGCACGGCCTCCGGCACCAACGCCATTCATGGCATCGCCTATGTTCATCGCGGCACCGATTGCGCTGAATGCCGCTCCGTATTTCTACAAGCAAGACCCCAACATTCCCGCCAATGAAAAAGTGCCGCAGTTGCATCGCTACACGGCGGGCGGAACCTTGGCGGCGCGCTTATCAAGGACAAGCTCTTCGGCTTCGTCAGCTACCAGCACACCCACGCTTCCGACCTGGAGATCGGGACTTCGCGCACGGCGGTGCCTTCCGGGCTTACCGACGATCGCAGTCCTGCGGCGCTGGCGAGCGTCGCCAACAACGAATTGCCGGACGCAAACGGTCAATACCGGTACCTTGCAACAGGAATCCCGCGGGTCCGGATAGCGGGCCACTGCAGACATCGATCCCGTGGCCTATGCCTTGTTGAACACCAAGTTGCCCAACGGCCAGTATCTGTTTCCGTCGGCGAATCCCAACTTCACTCCGACAGTGAACTTCCCGGAGAATGTTTTCCTCACGCAGCCCGCCTACTTCATCTCCGATCAGGCCGTATCCGATCTCGATTACCTGGCCAGCCCGAAAGATACCCTGTCGCTGAAGTACTACTACCAGCACGATCCCGACCACGGCGCCTTTCGGGTTCTCGTCGGTTGAAGGTTTTCCCCAGCATCTGGACGCGGGAGCCAGGTGGCTTCGATTACCAACACGCAATCGATCAAGCCGAACTTCAGTCTGACGGAGGTGTTCGGCTTCATTCGCGAAAAGGTCTACAGCACGATTGCGCAGCCTTTCTCGCCCGGATCGATTGGCATCAACGCTTTTGGCTCCAACGTTTTTCCAGGGATCACCATCGTTGACGATCTGGGGAACGACCTGCAGCGAATACCGGCAATTGCACGTCGAATCAAGACCCAGCAACTTGCGGCGCGTCTTCAACGCCGGCCTGAACATCGGTTCAACCGCGGCTTCGCAGGGCGCCTTCACCGGCATCTTTCAGAATCGCTGGATGCCTTCCGCCAACGCCATTTGGAACCGCGGCAAACACACCTTCACCTTCGGCGGAAGCTTTTCCTACACGCAGCTCAACGCGCGCGACGAGAGAACGAACACGGGCATGATCGGCTTTCGCCAATTTCGCCGACTTCCTCACCGGCTCACCCATCACCTATACGGCCGACGGGTTCATCACCACGACTTTCCTGCAAGGCGACGCCAACCGCTACTACCGCTCCAACGAAACGGGCTGGTATCCTTCAGGACAAGTTTCAGCTCCGTCCGAACCTCAGCTTAAGCGCCGGCATCCGCTTCGATTATCACGGAGGCCTGACAGGAGAAAAATGGCCGCATTTTCAATTTCGATCCATCGCGGCTACAACTACAACGCGACCAACGACACGATCACTTCGAACGGCTTCATTGTCGCCGGGAACAATCCGCTCTTCCCGACCAAGGGCGTCAGCGACTCGACTCTCACGGGACGCCAGTGGGGTCTGGCGCCGCGCGCTCGGCGTGGCCTGGAGTCCGAAGATGTTCAACGACAAGGTTGTGGTTCGCGCCGGCTGGGGCTTGTACTACGATCGCGGAGAACTCTTCACCTACCTTTCTCCGGGATTTGCCTCCGGCGTCATCGCCGGCGGCCCGTTCGGCGTAAATCAGACCCCGCCGTGGGTGAATCAGCAGTCTTGCAGTCACTTATGGATACTACGACCTGCAGCACTTTTGAAAATCCCTGGGGCACTTCGCTCGGGCCGGGGCCCAGCGGCAATCCCGCGGATCTGGTTCTACCCAATGCGGCGGCCATCGCCACCGGGCCCCGCTATTTTCCTTCGCCGATTACAACCGCGCCAACAAGCTCCCCTACACGATGAATCAGACGCTGGACATTCAGTGGCAGCCGCGGAACGACCTGGCGATTGACATTGGCTATGTCGGAAATCTCGGCCGCCATGAGGTCGTTCCATTACCTTTCAATCAGGCGCAGATCGCCTCGCCAACCCATCCCCATCCGGAAGGGGACGTCCGATTGAGCAAGACTATACTTATGGCTATTCGATTACTCGAACCCCAACACTTTCGGACCGCACGACCCTTCCCAACGGTCAGCCCTACCTGCAAACTTTTGAAGGCGGAAACGTCGATCTGCGCGTTCCCTACATCGGTTATTCCTCCGAGTCGGAGTCCTATACCGCGGCCGGCATCTCGGCCTACCATGCGCTCCAGGCCCACGTCGAAAAACGCATGAGTCATGGCTTGCAAGTCGGCGCCTCCTACACCTACTCACATGCAACGGACGAGCAAAGCGCGATGGGCCTGTTCTACAACGGCAATAATCCTCTGGATTTGCGCTCCGGCTACGGCCTGTCTGACTTCGACCGCAAACACGTGCTGAATTTCACCTACACCTACCAACTGCCCAAGTTTTTCTCGGAATCTTCATTCAAAGGCAGGATTGCCGACGGATGGGCACTTTCCGGTCTGACTGTCATACAGAGTGGTCAGCCATACAGCGTTGTAGATTACTCGGGGGCGGTCGGCAGCATCTTCTACGGGGTGAACGACGGCATCACGAATCCCATCGTTCCGCTCACCGGCTGTTCTCCCAAGCAGGCGCTCACCGGAGCCTCAGGCGCGACGCGCGGCTCAACCCGCGCTCAACGCCAGCTGTTTCGGCCTCCCTCTGCTGGCTCCTGGCGCCTTGAACGGCGCGATTCCCTCCAACGATCCGTACGAGACAAACTTCATCGATCATGGCCAACGCAATATTTTCCGGCAGTCCTGGCAGAGACGCGCGGATATCTCGTTGATTAAGATAACGCAGATCACCGAACGGACCTCCCTGAAGTACACCTTCGACGTCTTCAATCTGACGAATACCGCGAGCTTTCGATATCCCGATCGACGACGTGAGCCAGAACATCAACTTTCAAGGCTTTCCAGTCGCCGGTACGCCGGCGACCTTGACCCCCTGCAACACGAACTTCACAGGGTCTCTCTACGTCTGCCCGACAACCGGCAGCGGTCTGGGGGTAACGAACAAGACCATCGGAAGCCCGAGGCAAATTCAGATGTCGCTGAGCCTTAGCTTCTAATTGTGTTTTGAAAGGGCGCGGCTTCTAGCCGCGCCGAAAAGGCCGCCAACTAACGCGGCTTTATCCGCTAAGGCGTTCGCTTACTCTTGCCCGATGTCCTCATTCCAAATCGCAGGGTTCGCGCGGATGTAATCGCCCAACATCGAAGCACATTCTTCCGAATCAAGGTCGACGATTCTCACGCCCAGAGAACGCAACCACTCCACGCCGCCTTGAAAATTTCGGCTCTCACCCACAACCAGCGTGCCGAAGCCAAACTGCCGCACCAATCCGCTGCAATACCAGCAGGGCGCGAGCGTGGTTACCATGATCAGCTTGCGATAGCTGCGTTGCCGCCCCGCATTGCGGAAGGCATCGGTCTCGCCGTGCAACGAAGGATCGCCATTCTGCACGCGGCGGTTGTGGCCGGCGCCAACCAGTTTGCCGCTCTCATCAAAAATCGCGGCGCCAATCGGAATGCCGCCCTCAGCCAGCCCCTTGCGGGCTTCCGCAATCGCCACCTCAAGCATGGCAGAGTAGTTGGGGCTTGGCATGGGTGCTAAATTTCCGCATCTTTGCCGTGAGTGCGCACGTAAACCAGCGAGAAGCTGGATCCCTTGCCTTCCGGCTCAACGGCTACGATGTGCTGATCGTCTTTTCTGCCCACTTTGAGTTCAACGTCGTTGCCGTTTTCGCCGTCACAGGTCAATTCGTTCGAAGCGCTCTTGGAGCCCTGCGATCCCATTTTCATATCCACGTGCAGGCTGGAAGTGCGGCATTCCAGAACGCTCCCATATTTTTTCAGCTGATCTCTGTAGAACGACAGCACTTTGGCAGGCGCGTCGGCAGACTCGTACTCCAAAGCAACAACTTTTAGGCCATATCCGAAGCCGGAGATATTCACATTGGCGCTCTTGTCGCCACCGTCGGAATCTTTTTCCTTCAAGTGCGCGCCAGGATAAACCGCCAGGCCGATATCGGAGGCGTCCGCCTGTTGGCTAACGTGGACTCCACCGAGAAGGGTTTTGATGTCCACCTGTTTGTCTCGCCCGTTCGCCTCTTTCTGCACGTTCACGCTGCACGCTGGCAAGAGCAGAGCTACGGCAAAACTGCCTGTGACGATTACTGCCCAAGCAAGTTTATTTCTGCACATATTGAATGCCTCCACTGGCGACCTTTACCGGACGCTCGAGGCCCGCGCCCCTCGCGGCCACATTTGGGACGCTGACAGGAAGATGCCCACGAATCGAGATTTCGCCAAACAAAGCCTTGACTGCAGCCACTTCCGAGACGCTGGCATTAGAAAACGTACACAGATAATTCTCGATCTTCGGAAAGTCGGCCGCAAGGTACGGATTCCCCATCGCGATGACCGCGGTTTTGCCTGCAGCGCGATCCAGCATCTGCTGCAGCAGCGCGCCAGTCGCGTCCGCCATGGCAATGGAGTTCCCAATCTTGCCCGCGGTCGGGACCACATACACCGCGGCAACCACGGTTTGCGCCTCGTTCACCGCTTTCATCACCTCGTCGCTCATGCCGGCGGCAATGCGCGGATCCACGTAGAGCAGGTGCGCGTCAGGAACCCGCGCCAGAAATTCCCGGCTGAACGCTCGCCCGGACTCTGTCCGCACATCGTCGGAAAATACTACGGCGACCACCCGGTTGCTAGTCTCCCCCTGTTTTGTATACGGAAGCGCCGCCTTCGCGGTTCCCTGGTTCTTGAGTGACGATTTCAATGGCAGCACTTTGCCGTTATCACGAACCAGGGTCACAGCGTCGTTGGCCACCTGCTGGCCAAAAGCGAGATTCTCAGGCTTGCCGACCACGGTTGCAACCGCCCTCACGTCTACGGCGCGAGCGTCCTCGAGGCCGAGAGATGCCTTTGTCTTCAGAATCTTGAGAACCGAGGTGTTCAGGCGCTCGCGGGAGATTTCGCCGGACTGGACCGCCTGCATCATCGCATTGTAGGAAGCGGGGAAGTCCGCGGGAATGAGAAGGAGATCGTTGCCCGCCTTGAAAGCCTCCACCGCGGCCCGGCCAATGTTGTTGGCAAAAAGATGCGTTAGCCCGGCCATGTCGAGCGCGTCGGTGACGACGATTCCCTGAAAACCAAGCTGCTTTTGCAGCAGATCCGAGACGATCACAGGAGAGATCGTTGCCACATGGTTGGGGTCGGGATCAAGCGCGGGAACCGTAACGTGCGCCACCATCACCGAATCCACGCCCGCTGCAATCGCCTGGCGAAACGGCGGCAGTTCGATCGACTCCAGATGAGTGCGGTCCACGTTCACGCTGGCCACGCCCAGATGCGAATCGGTTGCCGTATCCCCATGGCCGGGAAAATGTTTGACCGTGGTCAGCATTCCGCCCTCATGCGCGCCCTTGATATAGGCTGCAACCAAATCGCCCACCTGTTTGGGATCCTCGCCGAACGAACGCGTGTTGATGATGGGATTGGCCGGATTCGAATTAACATCGGCGTCAGGAAAGAAATTCCACTGGATGCCGATGGCGCGAGCTTCCTCGGCGGTGATCCGGCCGAAAGTCTCGGCGTCGTCCAGTTTGCCATCTCCGCCAAAAGCCATGGCATGAGGGAAGACCGTGGCTCCCATCAGGCGCATGGGGACGCCGCGTTCAAAGTCGGCGGCAAACAGAAGCGGCAATTTGGAATCGCTTTGCAGCCGGTTGAGCAATTCGGCAGCTTCGTAAGGTTCGCTGCGGAGAAGATACGGGCCATCCACGTGCACCGTCATGGCGAACGAGCCAACGTGATACTTCTGCATTGAGTCGCGCAGTTGCAGGTATTCCGGATTTTCCAGGTTGAGAAAACTGGCGCGGCACCAGATCATGAAGACCTGACCAACCTTCTCTTCCAGAGTCATCTTGCGCAATGTTTTCTCGGCCCACTTTTCACCGGCGTGCGTGAGGTGGATCGGACCCGGGCGTTGGTACTTTTCCTTGGGGAACGCGGTGGCTGTGACCATGAGAACAAAAAGTAGCAAGGCAAGTCTGCGGTGCATGCTGAGAACGATAGCAGAAGGGTGGGTTTTGGGTCTCGGGTCTTAGGTCTCAGGTCTCAGGTCCTGGGTCTCGGGTGTCAGGCATTGGGCTTCAGCTGCTTCAGCTAGCAGCAATGAGAGTCGAGGTATCGGGCCTTAAGGCACGTATGGCTTTGAGGCTCGCTCGTCTTGAAATCGGTTCACTAACCCATTTAGAAGGCGTCCGACTTCTGAAGCTAGGTCTGCTAGCTTCTTCCCATCCTCGGCAGCAAGAAATCCGAGTTCGCGTCCAATCGTAATCTGGGTTTGTAGCTCCAGCAACGATCCCCTCGCATGGAATAGGAATTGCAGTAATTCTTTACGGGAGAAACGTCCCTTACCCTCGGCAATGTTGCTCGGGACCGAAACTGCGGATCGCCTCATCTGGCTGGTCAAGCCGTAGATCTCTTGCTTGGGAAACAGACTGGTGCTGCGGTAAACTTCGAGCACCAAGTCCATAGCGCGACGCCAGACCTTGAGATCCTCGTAGGTTCCTTGCATTGCAAAACAATAACGAAGGAATGCCGTTTGCCCCTGTGACATCGGTCACAACGCGACGAGTAAATGCGCTCCCGAGTCTCGGCTTGGGCCTTGGGTCTTAGGCCTTGGGTCTTAGGCCTTCCCCGAAGCTGCGTTCCCAAGACCCAAGACCTATGACCCAAGACCTATGACCTAAGACCTATGACCTGAGACCCACGCCACTGCTTCCTGCTGAACTTGCGTATCATCCCCAAAACCGCGCAGCCACTGCACCTCCGGCTCGCGGCGGAACCAGGTCATCTGCCGCTTGGCATAGTTGCGATGAGCCTGCTGCGCGGATTGCAGTGCCTGCTCCCGCGTGAGTTCTCCGCGAAGAAATTGCACAGCCTGTTTGTAACCGAGCGACGAGAGCGGACCGGCGCCAGCATCGTACTCCTCAAGCAGACGCTTCGTTTCTTCAATCAACCCAAGGTCGAACATTTGCTGCGCGCGGCGATTGATTCGCTGGTAAAGAGCCTTACGGTCTGGATCGAGACCGAGCCGCAGAATGCGAAAGCCACGCAGAGGATCGCGTCCATGCTGCTGCCAAAGGTCTGTCATCCTTTGCCGCGAGGATAAGCAGACTTCGATGGCGCGGATGAGTTTGGGCGTATCGTTGGCATGAATCTTCTCGGCAGCGGCGTTATCGAGGCGGCGCAGAAGCCGATGAAGATACCTCGAACCGCGACTCTTTACCCGTTCGCGCAATCGTTCGCGTAACTCTTCAGAACGTTGCGGGCCAGGAAAAAATCCATCGAGCAGTGCGCGGAGGTAGAGCCCGGTTCCCCCGACGACGATGGGCAAATGATGCCGGGATTTGATCTCCTCGATCACTTGCCGCGCCTGGCGCGAGTATTTGCCCGCGGTGATGTGATCTGTCGGCGCAACGCAGTCAAGCAGATGATGCGGGGCGCGAGTTCGTTCGGCCGCAGTGGGCTTGGCGGTCCCGATATCAAACTCGCGGTACATGGCGACGGAATCGCAGTTCACGATCTCGCCGTGGAAGCGCTCCGCCAGCGTCAGCGAAAGTGCAGTCTTCCCGCTAGCCGTGGGGCCTACCAGAACCACGAGCAACGGTTCGAGTACCACCGTCAGCGCATGCTCCAGTGGATGGCATGCCAGTAACGAATCAGAGTTAGTGCGAGCAGCAGAAAGGCGATCAAAAGCAGGCCGGAGGTCTCCGTGGCATAAATCGAGTGGCGGCGCTGCTTGCGGTTGGAGCCGTTCTGGCGTTGGGCGTTCGCCACGGCAATATTGTACGCCGCGCTCCAGCGGCACGCGATGCTACACTACGCGTCGTTAGTGATCGTTTGGATGCTATGCCCGCTTTCTCAGGCAACCAGTCCGGCAGAATCGCACGCTTCGGAGCGTTTGAGCTCGACCTCGTAGCCGGCGAGCTGCGCAAGAACGGCGCCAAGCTTCGACTCCAGGAGCAGCCGTTCCAGGTTCTGGTGCTGCTGCTGGAGCGCGGCGGCGACTTGGTCACACGCGAGGAGATGCGACAGAAACTCTGGCCGGCTGACACCTTCGTGGATTTCGATCACAGCCTGAATACGGCCGTGAACAAGCTGCGGGAAACATTGGGCGATTCGGCATCCAGTCCGCGTTATATCGAGACGCTCGCGCGGCGGGGATATCGGTTTATTGCGCCCGTGCAAAATGTGGAGACAGCCGCCCCGGTCTATGTGGCCGAGCCCGGCTCGGCGGGGGCAGATTCCACCAAGAGGCTGCATCCTGAACTGGAGGTTCCGATCCCGCGGCGCGGCCTGACCCGCGGATTGTTTGCCCTGGTTCAGGCCATGTATCTGATCTTCTACGTGGTGGCGCTTTTTCGCTTGCATGCGATCCAGGGAATCGCGGAATCCTTCCTGCCGGGATGGCGCGCCACTGTGCTGGTGGCCGCGGTCATGGTGACAGCGGGTGTTGGGATTCCGCTGCGCTGCTACCTTCTCTCGGCGGTGGGATTTGATTACCAGCGCCTGGGGGAGAAGTTCCGGCACGTGTTTCCCTTGATTCTGGCGTTGGATCAACTGTGGGCCGTCGCTCCTTTCCTGCTGATGCAGAACATCGGCCTGGGCGCGGCGTTCGCGGCGAGTGCGGCATTGCTCTATGTGCCTTTCTCAGAGAGAACCCTGATTCGGATGGCTTATGTCAGACGGTAGCCGATAAAAACGTCCACAGGGCAAATGCATGGAGCCATTTTCAAGGGAACGAAACTCACGAATCGCGCGTGATCAAGTCTAAGAGCCGAGGGCAGGAGTGCGCCTTCCAGGCGGAGGATCTTATGAAACGCATAGGCATCGAACGTTGGTTGTGCATGGGTCTGATTCTGAGCGGATTCATTTGCGTATGGGCGGCAGTGGCGGCGCGGGCGGACGAATGGTCAAAGACTTACACCCTTACCGGCAAACCCGATCTGAGGGTTGAGACATCGGATGCCAACATTCATGTCTCCACTTGGGACCAGAGCTCGATTGAGGCCAGGGTAACAACCACGGGTTACAAGATCGGTGGCGGCGGCATCCGGATCGAGGAGCACCAGGCGGGCGATATGGTCGAAATCGAGGTGCGCTACCCGCATCACGGCGTAACCATCAACTTCGGCAGTGCGGTGGGTCACCGCGTGGAAATCGAGATCCACATGCCTCGCGAAGGCCAAGTGGACCTGCACACCGGCGATGGCAAGATTGACCTGGCGAACTTTAAAGGCGAGATGGCACTGCGCAGCGGAGATGGCTCGCAGGAAATTGACGGCGTTGACGGTAAACTGCGCGCCACCACCGGCGATGGCCACATCCGCGCCAGCGGGCGCTTTGACGGACTCGAACTCAAGACCGGCGATGGCCGCCTCGAGGCCCACGCGGCAAGTGGATCCGCTTTAGAGACTGGCTGGAGGCTGGAGAGCGGCGACGGCTCAGTAACGCTGGAGGTGCCGGAGAATCTGGCGGCCGACGTGGATCTGCACACCGGAGATGGCCACATCGATCTGGATATGCCGGTCACAACCACCGGCAAGATTCGCGAAAACGAGGTTCGCGGCAAGCTGAACGGAGGCGGAAATCTGCTGGTGATTCATACCGGGGATGGATCGATCAGACTGCGGAGAGCCTAAGCCCGCACCTTCAAACCTCAACCCAACGCCTGCGGCCCATTGCCTGAGCAAGATTCGATGAGAACTACTCGAGTTCTTCTTTGGTGGGGTTGTAGAAGAATCGGAAGCGGAGAGCGAGATACTGCCCGCCAAACTCGGCGGGCAGCGGCGGAAACGGATCCGATCCCTGGATGCCGGCCCACGCCGCCCGATCCAGCGGAACGTCTCCCGAGGTCGTCACCAGCTTCATACCCGCGACTTGTCCGTCCTTGGTGATCGCGAATTCGATGATCAGGTTTCCATGCTTCATCTGCGCCGATTCCGGAATCGCGTTGTACCAGTTCTCGCGAACATCATGCAGCACACGCTGCAGGTACGGGCCAAAATCCACGCCCATGGTATCGCTAAGAACTTCGAGGTTCCCCATCTGGCGGCCGTGAGCGCCTGTGCCCAGACCAAAATTGCCGCCGTCGCCCTGCTGCCCCACGCCGCGTCCGGCAGCCACCGCGCGGGTCGCGTCCTGAATTGCCGAACCCGCTGACATGGAGCCGGCGTATTTCTCGAACTCGTTCCTGACGTTCGGCACGGCCGGGGTTTGCAGCTGTGCAATCTGCGGATTGGGCGGTTGCTGCGGAGCGGGCGGCTGGTTCTGCGCGAAGCCCGCAGTAGATTGCGGAGGCGGCACCGGCTTGGGCGCTCCACTCAAGCCGGGCGCTCCCGGAGCCGGCGTCGCCAAGGCCTTGCGCAGTTCCTTCACGTCCAGTTCAGGATGCCGCGTCATCGCGATGCGGTCTTTATCGGATGCGATGTTCGTGTTCGGCCGGTGCTGGAGCTTTTGCAGGTCCGTGGGCAGCTCCAGGAATGTCACATCCTTGTCCGTCGTCAGATTCTTCGCCGTAACCGCCGTGTGCCAAGGCAGGTATTTCTCGAACCTTTGAATATTTAAGATCAGGAAAATAAGAAGCAGGTGAACAATAACGGAGATCCATGCGGCTTCGCGGCGCCGTGAGCGCGCCAGATCGTCCTGCAACTGGATGAGCAGATGCGGCACCCGGGCATCGTCATCCAGATCGCGGTAGGCCGTTTCCCATTCCTGGGTATCGTAGAGCCCGAGTTGTTCCGCCTTAGGCTTTTCCGGAGGCGCCACGGGATCCTGGAATGGAATTTGCGTGATGGCCATGAACTAAGTTTGTCCGAGCTAAGCTAATCCGAATCAGGCTTATCTGAATCAGGCTTGTCCGTTAGAGACACAAAGGCGTCTCGACGTTGCATCCGGCCTTCCATCGGATACCCCAGCGATCAAACGCGGCCAAGCTACTTTTATTTTCGCATCTTTCCGCCGATTTTGCTCTGACAAACGTCGCGGGACTTGCGGGTGTAAACATTTGTAAAACGAAGCTGGGTTCGCGGCTGGAATCGGGCCTGCTTTGGGTAGATGGGGCTAGCTATCCTTGCGATAGAGCAGGTCGCGCATCGCTCGCCTTCGCGCCTCGTTGGCTTCCTTCAGACTCTTGCGTTCGTCGGCATCTCGGCTCGCCTTGGTCACGGGCTTAGCATCCTCGGCCCCGCTGCAAGCGGGGCAGCGGTTGGCGAAACCAGGCTTATCCGGCTTCAGCTCAAACTCCTCTGAGCAAACCGCGCAGACTCGGAGAGGGAATGCCATCGTAGGCATTATGATACAACTCACGCGCAGGTATCCTGGAAGTAACGGGCAATTCTGTCAGGCGGGAATTTTGGTGTAATGGAACCTCACCGAGAGCCGCTGCTGATGATGCCGAATCTCGGATGAGCCCCAAGATCGAGGATAATGATGCTCTCGGTGAAGAGGGCATTTCCCAGCAGCCCCTGAGCCCCATACCGTGTGCGAAAATTATCGGGGTGTGCCGGTTCCGTAGTCATCATCGGCTTCTGATAGACGTGATTGCCTATCTTCAAATCGCCCGAAGCCGGAGCTCCGATAAACTCCACCTCACTCCCCCAAGACTGTGCTTTGGAATGAGTGGCGGCATCCTCCGTTCCCTTTCTACCGGTGCTTTCTTGCCAAAAGCTTAAATCAACAGCAAGCGCATCAGGACTCGAGCCTGTGTCATAGAGAATCTCGCCCAGCTTTTTGCCATTGAGATCCAGGTCCACAAATAGTTTGCCATGGCGTATCTCCGCACCGGCCCACTCAGCTGCACCGGCCAAGCTCTCCGGCAAGTCGCCTCGTTCCATGAGGCAAATACGTCGTTTCGGAAAATCAATGACAACGGCCCGCCCGATGAGAAGGTCTAGGCCAACTGCACCGTGAGGATCATGGGCGTGCGGCGGCTCTGAGGTGCCCTTCATCGGGTACCCGAGAATCGACGAGAAGTACATGCCGGCAAAGCGAACATGGGGAATCCGAACGGCGGGTCCACGCGCGGACCATCCCTGCTTCTCGGGCGAACCGTAGGGAACCACGACATCCGCGCCCGTGTCTAGCTGATACCAGTACCGCTTTTCATTGAGTGAAATCGGCACGAGCATCCCAGCCTTGTCTGAAATGTCGTCGGAAATCCACTCGAACATGCTGCAGGAAATACCATCCGTGGTGATGCTGCCTCGTTGGGATCGGTCCGAGGATCGGTCCGAGGATCGGTCCCGCTGGCTACCGTCAGAAAATTGCTGCCCCGCACGAAAAATAGTGGGACGAGGGAGCAAGAGCAGGAGTGCAACAAAGAGGTACATAGGTGGTTCACATTTGCTTATCTAATTTCGCTAGGCCCGACGACCGTTCGTAGCAGCGCTTTCTCGCCTAAACTTTCACCTTGGCCAAGCCAGCTAGCCCGACCTTCTTTCCATGCTCGCGAATCGCGGCCAGAATCTCAAGCGCCAGCGCGAGAGCCCGTCGACCGTCATCGAGCGACACGACAGGCATGGACCGTTGCCGCACGGCCTGCAGAAACGACTTCAATTCCGCATGCAACGGCTCTTCCGAGGTCACCGGCGGCTTGCCCACCCCAATCTGCGGATTGATGGTGGGAGTGCTGGAAGGTGACCCATCGCCGCCAACCGTGAAGACGAGAACTTCCTGGCGTCCATAGTCGACCGAGACATATTGCCGAGGCTGGAAGAAGCGGAGTTTGCGCACGCGCTCGGTGGAAACGCGGCTGGCGGTGAAGTTGGCCACGCATCCGGACTCGAATTCCAGCCGCACATTGGCGATGTCGACCTTGCCGGAAAGAATGGGCAAGCCGACGGCGCGCACTTCTTTGACTGGAGAGTTGGCGAAAGAAAGCACGATGTCGAGGTCGTGGATCATCAGGTCCAGAACAACGTCCACGTCGAGCGACCGCGGAGTGAACACGCTGAGCCGATGCACCTCGAAAAACATGGGTTGGGTAAGCAGCGGGATCGTGGCCCGGACCGCGGGATTGAAGCGCTCGAGGTGCCCAACCTGCGCGACGCGTTTGTGCTTGGCCGCCAGTTGAACCAGTTCGTCGGCCTCTGCCAACGACGCGGCCAGCGGCTTTTCGATAAGCACGTCCACCCCGGCTTCCATCAAGGCGCCGGCGACCTCGAGATGATGCACCGTTGGAGCTGCCACCGACGCCGCACGAACTTCGCTGTGCGTAGTGAGCATCTGCTCGACCGAACCAAAGGCTCGGCAGCCGAACTCGCGCGCCACCGCGTCGGCGCGATCGAGGTTGGGATCGACCACGCCCAGCAATCGAATGGGCATGCCTTGTTGCTCAAGCTCGTGGTAAACCCGGGCGTGGTTGCGTCCGAAGACACCCACACCAACCACCGCGACGGAAATCGGATTGTCAGCGTGCAGGAAGCTACTCTCGGCTGGCCGGTTGCCACGTGGAACAAGGAATTGTAAATGCAAAGCCGTGGAGCCAGCCGGGTATTTTGTGATCCGGTCATCGACCAACTAACAAATTCGCGGACAGGGTGCTTTTCCATTCACCCGATGACCCGATCGCAAAATCACCCGACGCTTGCGGCCTTCTTCAAAATGGCGATCTGCCCGGCATGATACAGCTCGTGCTGCGCCACTCCGTGAAGCATGAAGTAGAAATCATATTTCTTGCCGGGAACGCGGTCGCGAAGACGAGACTCTGGCAGGGTGGCCACCATCTTCACCAGCGCATCGTGCGTCCGCTTGACGTGAGCGATAGCCTTACGCCACGCCGCTTCCGTGGGCTTCGGAACGAGCGGAAAATTGGCGAGGCCAGTGAGCTGGATTTTCTCGCCGGCGATCCGGCGCGAAGCCGCGGCATCCCAGGCAGCAATGTGCAGCACAAGCTCCCAAATGCTGTGCACGTCCGGCAGAGGCTTGCCCGCAGCCGTGGCGGCATCCACGTCTTGCAGCAATTCGAGGAGCGCCGGACCGTGCCACGCATTTCCTTCGAATGCACGGCGCAGCTGCCCGGCAATGAGGGCGGATTCAGAATTGTGAAGACTCATGATTTTAAGTTCGCCGATTGAACGATGAGAGTCAACTAAGTTACGTATACACTGTATCCGTGTATACTGGTAGCAATGATTGTCTCCTTTGGAGACAAAACGACAGAGGACATTTTTCACGGCCATGATACAAAGGCCGCTCGGAAAATAGCGCCGGTATTGTGGGCGCGAATCCAAACCAGGTTGGATTTGCTGAACGCCAGCATGACGCTGGAAGATTTGCGGGTGCCCCCATCGAACCGACTGGAGAAGCTGCGAGGCGATTGGGCAGGCTTTTACAGCGTGCGGATCAATGAGCAGTATCGCCTGGTATTCCGGTTCATCAACGCCAACGCAACCGGCGTGAGATGCGTGGATTACCACTGAGGAGAAAATATGTTACCGAACCGCCGTATTGCCACTCATCCCGGACAAATCCTGTTGCAGGACTTTCTAGCGCCTTTGGGACTGACCCAGGCTGAATTATCGAGATCGCTCGCCATACCGTTGAACCGGGTGAATGAGTTGGTACGGGGAAAGCGAGGGATCACGCCTGAGACTGCACTTCTTCTGGCCGGATACTTCAAGAACTCCCCCGAGTTTTGGATGAATTTGCAGAGCGCACACGATCTCACGCGAGCCCTTCATGAGATGCATAGACGCCCTCCGACATCTTTGCGGGGGGGGCGTCGTCGTTCCATGGGGGCGGATTAACTTCAGGAGGCTCTTCAATTTTGTTTTTCGGTTTAGATTATTCAGCCACAACTGCAATTCCCGCCGCATTCGCCGCATCAATAATCTTGTCGCCGTCCAGCAGCAGGCACTTTCCCGCGTCCAGTGCCAGACAGTTTGCGCCCGCGGCCTGCATCACCTCAATCGTCTTCAATCCGATCACGGGCACATCGAAGCGCATATCCTGATTGGGCTTCGCAATCTTTACCACGGTAAGAGCGCGGCTGAGAGTAGATCCTTCGCCGTGCAGCGAACCCATCACTTTTCCGGCGCGCTCGATAGTGGCATCGGTTCCCTCCATGGCTTCCACTGCCACGCAAGCCGATTCGGCGATAACGACAGTTTGGCCAATGTCATATTCAGCGAGTTGGCGGGCCACCGAGCGGCCATACTCGACGTTCTTCCGTTCTTGTTCTGTGGGCGCGCGGCGCGTCAGCACTCCCGACTTCACCAGCAGTGGCTCCAGCAGCCAGGTGGAATTTTCCAGCGTGATGCCTTCGTCGGCTAAAACTTTAGCGATGGCGCCGAGCAGGCTGTCTGTATTGCGGGTGGTCAGCGAAAGCAAGAGCTTGGCCAGACGCCAGTCCGGCCGGATGGCGGAGAAAATCTGCTTGTGCTTCACCTGCCCCGCCATGATGGCGCGGCGCACGCCTTCCCGCTGGAAGGTTTCGATCATCTTCGAGAGTTCGCCGAGCGAGAGCCAGTGCGTTGAGGCCGCACCTCGAGTTTCGATCTCAGGAGCAGTTTCTTCCGTGATAGCGATGACCACAACTTCGTATCCCGCCGCACGCGCTGCATCGAGCACGAGAAATGGGAACTTGCCGTTGCCGGCGATAAGGCCGATGCGCATAGCAGTGGCCAGTGGTCAGTGCTCAGTCAGTGATCAGTGGTCTTACTGAACACTGATCACTGACCACTGACCACTTACTTAATCACTCCTCGCTCCGACGCTTCGATGAATCGGATCAGCATATCCACATCCTCACCGCGATCTGGCTCCGACTTCAGCTTCTCGAGTGCCTGCGACGTGTTCATCTTGGAAGCCAACAAAGTTTTATAAGCATGGTGAATCTTGCGAATGCGTTCAGACGAGAAGCCGCGGCGCTCGAGGCCTACTTTGTTCATTCCGTAAGCGTGCGTGTTACGCGCGGCGGACGTCATCGAAAAGGGGAGGACGTCCTGCGTGATGGTGGTGCCGCCGCCGATATAGGAATGAGCGCCGATGCGTACGAACTGATGCACCGGGCACAGCGCACCGACCACCGCCCACTCTTCCACTGTCACGTGTCCGCCCAGCGTCGCGCCGTTCACCAGCATGCAGTTGTCGCCGATTATGCTGTCGTGTCCGATGTGGGCGTAAGCCATGATCAGAGTGTGGCTGCCCACTTTTGTGAGTCCCCCGCCTTTGACCGTGCCACGGCTGATAGTTACGCACTCGCGAATCTCGTTGTGGTCGCCGATTTCGAGCCGCGTCGGCTCGCCTCGGTAGGTTGTATCCTGCGGCGCCATACCGATGGCGCAAAAAGGAAAGAAGGAGTTGTCGGCCCCAATTTTCGTGGGCCCTTCGATGGCGACGTGCGATACCAGACGGCACTCCTCGCCGAGTTCGACTTCTGGGCCAATTACACAATATGGGCCGATCCTGCAGGAGGCTGGAACTTTGGCTCGGGGATCAATCATTGCGGTGGGATGGATTGCCGCGGAATGAGCGTTCATGGTCGCTTCACGGAATCATTCCGCGCTTTCGCCGCCGTTAAAACCGTCGCCGCGCCCGCGAGAACTGTCGATGAGCTGGCAGGAAACCGTGGCTTCTGCCACGCGCTTGCCTCCGACCAAAGCGACCCCGTGCATCTTCGCCGCAGTCATGCGGGGGATCACTCGCCAGCCCTTCACCTCCACCTCGATTCGAAGTTGATCTCCGGGACTCACCGGACGGCGGAACTTGGCGCGGTCAATGCCGGTAAATACCATCACTTTATTTTCGCGATCTTCGACTTCGGTTAGCAGCAGCGCGCCCCCGGCCTGCGCGATGGCTTCCACAATCAGCACGCCGGGCATGATTGGCAATCCGGGAAAATGGCCGTTGAAAAAAGGCTCGTTGATAGTGACATTTTTGATCGCCACAATGCTTTCTTTGCGTTTCAATTCCAGCACACGGTCGATCAGCAGGAACGGGTAACGGTGGGGCAGGATTTTCAGGATTTCGTGAATATCGAGTGCGATCTTGGGAGCGGACTCCGGCTGATCGTTCACGGGTGGAGTGGTCTCAATCATGGATTCGTCTCAAACAGCCTGAAGATTATACTGTACCGCGTTGCCTTCACGGCGAAGCAAACTCTAATCGGCAAAGGGGAAATGTGCCCGGAAAGAAAAAGATCAAGTCTACGAGCGCGCCTGCAAATCTCTGGCGAGACCGCTTGCGGTACTTCGAAGAGCGTCAAGACCAGATGCTCGAGACCATCCGCGAATTGGTGGAAATTGAATCCCCCAGCGACAACAAGCCAGCGATCGACCGGATCGCGACGCTCCTCGCGCGAAGGTTTGAAGCGCTGGGCGGACGGACCAAATTCCATCGCAGCATCGATTTCGGCGACAGCCTGCAGGTCGACTTCGGTGCCAAAGTCTCGGGAGAAGGAGCGCGAGAGCCGGTTTTGCTGCTGGGACACTACGACACGGTTTATCCGCTGGGCACGTTGGCGAACATGCCGTGCCGGGTCGAAGGTGGACACCTCCTCGGACCCGGCGTTCTCGATATGAAGTCGGGCATTGCGCTGATGCTTTACGCCATCGAAGCGCTGCAGGCGTGGCACGGGGGATTGCCTCGTCCAGTCACGGTCTTTCTGGTTTCCGATGAAGAAGTTGGCAGCCGCTCCTCGCGAAAAATCACCGAAGCGTTGGCCAAGAAATCAGCTGGAGTACTGGTGCTGGAACCTGCCGCCGGACTACGCGGCGCCGTGAAAACCGCACGCAAAGGCGTCGGCGAGTACGCGCTGCGAGTAAGAGGCGTCGCGGCCCATGCAGGCCTCGATCCAGGAAAGGGGCACAGCGCAATTCTCGAACTAGCGCGGCAAATCGCGGTCATCGCAAAGTTCAATGATCTGCGGCGAGGATTGTCCGTGAACCCGGGGGTGATTGCCGGCGGAACGCGCACCAATGTGATCGCGGCCGAGGCGTCTGCCGACATCGATGTGCGCATCAGGCGGGCGAAGCAAGCGTCCGCTATCGATCGTAAATTTCGCTCGCTCAAACCCTTCGACAAACACTGCAAGCTGGAGATCACGGGCGGTGTGAACCGGCTCCCGATGGAGAGAACGGCGGGAGTGGCCGCTCTGTACAAAAAGGCGCAGGGAATTGCCGGCCACGATAGGATGGAAGCTTGAAGAGGCTGCCGTAGGCGGCGGCTCCGACGGAAACTTTACCGCCGGCATGGGGATTCCAACGCTCGACGGCATGGGGGGTGTGGGCGAAGGGGCGCACGCCGTGCATGAATTCATCGTAATTTCTGAACTGCCGCGAAGGGCACTGCTATTGGCGGGAATGATCGAAAGCGTTTAGGGCCTCTTCTTTGACTCCGCAGTGCGGCTAGCCTAGAATTTTCTTGGTGCCCTCGGCTGGTTTACCAGGCGGTGGATGATGGCCTGAAATGGAGGAGTTATGGGTGAGTTTTCGCCGTTCCACTGGCTCTTAGTAATCGCGATCGCCCTTCTGCTCTTCGGGACCAGCAAGTTTGCCGCGGTCGGCAAGGGTATTGGCGAAGGCATCCGCAACTTCAAGGCCGCAATGAAAGACGGGGAAGAAGGCAAGAAAGAAAAGAAAGAGGAAGAAAAGAAATCCTAGCCACCAGATTTCTTGCTTTTCCCGACGCTTCTACTGCCTGTCAAACCGCTCCCCGTTCGCGCAGCATGGCATACACCAGTGCCACCGGCAGCCCCACAACATTGCTATAGTCGCCCTCGATACGCGGGATCCAGCGCGAGGCGATGCCTTGGATCGCATACGCGCCAGCCTTGTCCATGGGTTCGCCGGTTGCGACATAAGCGTGGATCTCCTTATCGGAGATTTCACACATGGTCACAAGCGTAATCTCGGAAGAGGACCTGGTTTCACTGGCAACCGGGCCCACTAGGCACACACCCGTGATCA
The DNA here is from genome assembly GCA_963750245.1 of uncultured Acidobacteriaceae bacterium. Classification (GTDB taxonomy): domain Bacteria; phylum Acidobacteriota; class Terriglobia; order Terriglobales; family Acidobacteriaceae; genus Sulfotelmatobacter. Next base: position 539,705 of record CAVVQB010000007.1, on the reverse strand, counting down.
CTGAGTGGGTGCGTCCTGACAGAAGCCGTAACATTTGAACCGCATCTTCCTCGTCGCGTGGCTTGCCAAGAATCGTGCCATCGACCACGACAATCGTGTCCGCTCCCAAGACGAAATTCTGCGGCCTGCTCTTAAACACTGCCAGCGCCTTTTCCTCCGCCAACCGGTCGGCACAGTGTTGCGGAGACTCGCCGGGAGTCGGCGTTTCATCGATGTCAGCGGATTGAACAGTGAACGCAATCCCTGCATTGCGCAGCAACTCCTGGCGGCGAGGCGATGCGGAAGCGAGGATGAGCATGCTATCTGATTCCGACCAGCCCGCGCACCGACTCAATCAGCTTTGCCGAATCGTATCCCACTCCATCTTTGAATACGATTTCGGTGCTCTCAATGTCTTCAATCTTCTTCGAAGGATCGCCCTTGATGATCGCCAAGTCCGCTTGCTTGCCGGCCGCAATTGTGCCGATGTGGTCTAGTTCACCCAAATACTGTGCGCCATTGTAAGTTGCGATGTGAATCGCTTCCAGCGGCGTGAATCCCGCCTCCACCAACAGCTCGACTTCTCGCTGATCGCCGAATCCAGCCAGATCTCCTCCGATTCCTGTTGGATCTTCCCCCGCCAGCAGCAACCCTCCGGCTTTCACAAACGCTCGCTCAAATTCCTTCTCCTGCTCGAACATTCGGCTCCATGGCTGCGGCCGCACCTCCCCACTCTTTGGATCGCGCGACGGAAGATCGAATTGCACCCGAGTTTCCAGATAATCGAGGCGCGCTTCATCCGACATCGCGCTCAGAACTCTCGGCTGCAGCGGCGCCTTGTTGGGCACGAAGAGCTCAAACACCGGCAGCGTCGAGGTGACCGCAACGTGATGCGCCACCAGATCCTGAATCGTCTGCTGAATTGCCGGATCGCTCACTTGCATCTTGCCCAGGCTTGCAACCACCTCGGCCATGGAAGCCAACGAGCCGCTCGGGCATTGGTCCGGTTTTTTGCCGGGGAAAAATTCCGTGTCCACGGTAATGCCGTGCTCCAGATCATCAATGCCAAGCTCCGCCGCTTCGCGAAAACCAATGGAGCAAAGATGTCCTGTAACCTTCAGGCCGCGCTTATGCGCTGCACCGATTGCGGCCTTGAGTACGGCTCGCGAGAGAAAGTTGTACGCCTTGAAATTGTCCACTCCGCGGTCCGCCCAGAAATTCACGGTGGCCACGGCCTCTTCCGGCGACCTCAAATATGTCATCTGTGGCGCCCAACTGCCGGGCCCTTCCAGATAAGGCCCGGTCACGTGCATGTGAGGTCCGGCGGTCTCGCCGTCATCGATTTCTCTTTTCAGCGCCAGATCCATATAGGGTTCAATGCTGCCCGCAGTGCGAACCGTGGTGACTCCGCCGGCCAGATAGAGCCGCGGAAAGCTGATCGGCATCTCGTGAAAAATCGCGTCTCCAGCCGGATAAAACATGTGCTCGTGCATCCCGACCAGCCCGGGAATCACGCTGTATCCCTTCAGATCAAGCACCTGCGCATCTTTCGGAACATTCGCCGCCGAAGCGTCGGCAATCGATTCAATTTTCCCTTTATTCAAAATAATCGTCTGATCCTCACGCGCGGCCGCTCCGGTTCCGTCGATGACGCGCACATGCGTCAGTGCGATCATGGGCGCGTCAACCTTCACAAATACGCGTACCTGCGGCGACGGAGTTTGGCCCGATGCAACTGAAATCACCGTCAGACTGCAAGCCAATACGAAAGCTAACTTCGGCATGAGTGTCACCTCGCGTGGGAAAATCTGGTCGAAGGATTGTAGCGGATGCGAGACGCGGTCTGTGAGCATTCCTCCAATACCGCCATGCTGAGCGAGGATTGAGCTTCGCGATTGCGAAGCACCAACCGCAGTCGAAGCATCCCTGCGCGGGCACGGCGCGAGGAGAAAGAGTGGAACGCCTACTCCCAGACGTCAGCCTCTAGCCTTCTGCTCTTCTCCTCGAGGCATCGCAAGTTGAACGTGATCGATCGCGGTGAACGAAGCTTCGGTCATGCTCCCATGCTAGCTGAGTAGCCCGTCAGGGAGAACCGCTTCCCGCCTGCTAAAATCAAAGGTTAGCCTTCATCCTATGGACGCCGCCTTCATCCGCAACTTTGCGATCATCGCGCATATTGACCACGGTAAATCCACGCTGGCAGACCGCCTGCTGGAGTTGACCGGATCTCTCACCGCGCGCGAGATGCAGGCGCAGGTGCTCGACTCCATGGACCTGGAGCGCGAGCGCGGCATCACGATCAAGGCGCACGCCGTGCGCATGGTGTACACCGCGCACGATGGCCAGACCTACCAGCTCAACCTGATCGACACCCCCGGCCATGTGGATTTCTCTTATGAAGTCTCGCGCTCGCTGGCCTCATGCGAAGGCGCGCTGCTAGTGGTCGACGCTTCGCAGGGTGTGGAAGCCCAGACCCTCGCGAATTCTTACTTGGCCATCAATCACGGCCTCGAAATCATTCCTGTCATCAACAAGATCGATCTGCAAAGCGCCGATATTCCACGCACCAAAGAAATGATTGAAAGTGCCGTGGGCCTGGACGCATCCGATGCCGTGTTGATCAGCGCAAAAACCGGCCAGGGAGTACCCGACGTACTGGAAGCGATTGTGAAGCGTGTGCCTCCGCCGAAGGGCAATCCCGACAACCGGCTGCAGGCGCTGATTTTCGACTCCTGGTTTGACGCTTACCGCGGCGTTGTCGTGTTGACGCGTGTCTTCCAGGGAACGCTACGCAAGGGACAAAGAATTCGTCTATGGTCGAATGGCACAACCTTCGACGCGGAGACTCTCGGCGTGCTCACACCCAAGCCGGTGGAGATCGATGAACTGAAAGCTGGCGAAGTCGGATTTCTCATAGCCAACATAAAAAATGTCGCCGACACGAAAATTGGCGACACCATCACCCACGACGCTAACCCCGCCTTCGACGCTCTTCCGGGCTTTGAAGAGATCAAGCCCATGGTGTTCGCCGGCCTCTACACCGTCGACGCTCACGAACACACTCGCCTGCGCGAAGCGTTGGAGAAACTCCGGCTGAATGATTCTTCGTTTTTCTTCGAGCCGGAAAGTTCGGTGGCGCTGGGATTCGGCTTCCGCTGCGGCTTTCTCGGCCTGCTCCACATGGAGATCATCCAGGAGCGACTGGAGCGCGAGTTTGCCCTCGAACTCATCACTACCGCCCCCGGCGTGCGTTACAAGATCACCAAGACCGACGGCGAATTGATCGAAGTCGATAATCCTTCGCGCTGGCCTGATCCCAGCGAGATTGAAAAAATTCAGGAACCCGTCATTCTAGCCACGATCCTGACCAACGAAGAGTACGTTGGCGGAATTCTGAAACTGGTCGAGGACAAGCGCGGCAAGCAGAAGACCTTCGAGTACGTCAGTTCATCGCGCGTGATGTTGCACTATGAGTTACCGCTGAATGAAATCGTGCTCGATTTCTATGATCGGCTCAAGTCGGTCTCGCGCGGTTACGCTTCGCTCGATTATCACCTTGCCGACTATTGGGAGTCGCCCATGGTGAAGCTCGACATCCTGGTGGCCGGTGAACCGGTCGATGCGCTTTCCATCATTGTGCATCGCGATTTCGCCTACGAGCGAGGCAAAGCGCTGGTTTCGAAAATGAGGCAACTCATTCCGCGGCAGATGTTCGAAGTTCCCATACAGGCATCGATCGGCGCGAAAATCATCGCCCGCGAAACCGTCTCCGCCATGCGCAAAAATGTCTTGGCCAAGTGCTACGGCGGCGACATTTCGCGCAAACGGAAGCTGCTCGAAAAGCAGAAGGAAGGCAAGAAACGAATGAAGCGCATCGGCCGCGTCGATATTCCCCAGGAAGCTTTCCTGGCGGTTCTGAAAGTCGGCGAGGACAGCGATTAGGTGGTTATCGCCAAATCGCGCTAGTTCCTTCGGAGGTCCAATACGCGCGGAGCTAAGGGCCTCAACTGACCGATCAAAAACGCCGAAATGTGCAAATCTCCGAAACGGGAATCCGATTACCAGTTCCTGGCGCTTCGCATGTTAATCTCAAGTGAATTGCCTAACTGGTTATCATTCAGGGCCTTACAGGTCGAAAAAAGCTGGCTCGGGGTACATCCCACTTAAGTTTGCCGCTAGAAAAAATCGCGCCGTCAGCAATTCCACAAGCTTTTCCACAGCGTCGCACGGTCCTGCAACTCAAAGCTCATAAGGTACTTACGACTCGAAACTACAGGTATCCCTGTACGCGACATGCGTCAGTCTTCCGGCGGCAGGCCGCCTTCGACCATCGTCTCGAATCGGGTGCAGCTTTTCAGGAACGCCAGATTGACCCGGCCGATGGGACCGTTGCGTTGTTTGGAAATAATGATCTCGGCCTTGCCTTGCAGGTCGGGATCGTCCTGCTTGTAAACCTCTTCGCGGAAGATGAACATCACCAGATCGGCGTCCTGCTCGATCGATCCCGACTCGCGCAGATCGGCCAGCTGCGGACGATGATCTCCGCCGCGGCTCTCCGGCGCGCGGCTCAACTGCGAGAGCGCGACGACGGGAACGCTCAGCTCTTTGGCCAGCGCTTTCAGGCCGCGCGAGATTGCCGACACTTCCTGGGTTCGATTTTCGTAACGCTTGCTGCCGCCGGACATGAGCTGCAGATAATCCACGATGATCAGGTCGAGCCGGCTCTGCGACTGCTTCAAGCGCCTCGCCTTGGCTCGCATCTCGCTCAACGAAATTCCCGGCGTGTCGTCGATGAAAATAGGCGCGTGCGCCAACTGCTCCATCGCCCGTACCACCTTGCGCGTGTCATCCTGCCAGAGCGACCCGGTACGCATTTTGTGCGCGTCCACTTTCGCTTGTGAACATAGCAAGCGCATCAACAGCGCCTCGCGCGACATCTCCAGCGAAAACACTCCCACCACTTGCTGATCTTCCACCGCGGCATTCTCGGCGATGTTCATCGCGAACGCCGTCTTGCCCATCGACGGCCGCGCCGCTATGATCACGAGGTCGGAACGTTGCAACCCGCTGGTCATTTCATCGAGATCGGTGTAATGCGTCGCGAGTCCTGTAATGCGCTGCCCGCGTTGCAGGAGCGCGTCGACCGAGCCGAACGACTCGCGCACAATCTCCTGCACGCCCATGAAGCCCCGGCCGATGCGCTTCTCCGAGAGCTGGAAGATCGCCGCTTCCGCATCGCTCAGCACTTCCTCGGCGGCATCAGACTGATCCGCGGCCCGCGCAATCGCCGTATTCGCCGCGTGAATCAGCCCGCGCAACAGCGCCTTGTCGCGCACGATCTTGACGTAGTGCTCGATGCTCGGGCGGTCCGGGACGCCATCCAGCAGGCTCGACACGTAACCTACATCGCCGATCGCCTGCAGATCCTTATGCCGATCCAGTTCCTCGATCAGCGTGATCATGTCAATCGGCCGCGACGATTCCGCCAGATCGACCATGCGCCCGTAAATTCGCCGGTGCGAATCGAGGGAGAAATCTTCGATCCGCAAATGTTCGGCGGCCTGGTTATAGGCAAAGTTATCCAGCAGGATCGCGCCCAGAATCGAGCGCTCGGCTTCTACGTTCGCGGGAAGAGTGCTGAGGTTGTAGTCAGTGGTCGCCAAGGTCTTGATCTGTTCCCAATCTTTCGAAATGCAAACCGAACCCTATCCGCATGCGCCTTGTGAATGCGAGGCGCATCCTCTGGAAAACCAAGCTCCAATTGCAAAAAATTCGGCGGTGCCGGGCACCTGCAAAACACGGCGTTCCACGCGTTTAATCGCAGGAGAACAAATAGCGAATAGAAAGTCAAGGGACAAAAAATGCGGCCCAAGGGCCAGCCACCCTCAAGCCGCATCGTTCGTAGACCTTCGAAGCTGCCTTCCGCCACTCAGAGCAGCGGAACGACGGCAACGGTCAGGCAGGGCTCGCGAGAGCGCAGCACTTACCGTTGCGGTTGCGCAAACGGTGATTCAGAATCGCCGCTCGACAACTACTGCGGCAGCAAGCGGTCCAGCCCAGCTCAGAAAGCGGGCGGGGAGGAAGCCGCAATGCCTGGGCAACCAGCACGCACTCACGCACTTTCGGTTTCCCCCGGCAATTCACCCTCGAGAATTACCGGTTTGCCGCTAGCTTCGCCACAATCATCGTTTCGGCGAGCCTCGGAAGGTCCAACGTTTTCGGTTCACTCACTCTGCGGCAGATCGTGGCGAGTCGCAACAGCAAATCGTTTCGCTCTTGTGCAGAAACTGTGGACGATGAGACTTCCTTGTGGAAGGCTGAGGAAAAGCTCGGAGAATTGTCAAAGGCCTAGCGTTCAGAAAAAAAGGCACGACCGAAGCCGTGCCCTTTAAAATCCGTGTTGATCCGTGCAAATCCGCGGCTAGTTTCTAGTCCCTCACTCCATCCATAAACGCCCGCAGCTTCCGCGAGCGCGACGGATGCCGCAGTTTGCGCAGCGCTTTGGCTTCGATCTGGCGGATGCGTTCGCGCGTGACTGCGAACGATTGCCCGACCTCTTCCAAAGTGTGCTCGCTGCCGTCTTCGAGACCGAAGCGCATCTTGATGACTTTTTCTTCGCGCGGGGTCAGCGTGCGCAAGACCTGTCCTGTCTGGTCCTTGAGGTTCACGTTGATCACGGCTTCGGCCGGCGAAACGACGGCGCGGTCTTCGATGAAGTCGCCGAGATGCGAATCTTCCTCTTCGCCAATCGGCGTTTCGAGGGAGATCGGCTCCTGCGCGATCTTCAGTACTTTGCGGACTTTCGCCACCGGAATGTCCATGCGCTTGGCGATTTCTTCGCTGGTAGGCTCGCGCCCCAGCTCCTGCACCAGTTGCCGCGAGGTGCGGATCAGCTTGTTGATGGTCTCGATCATGTGCACCGGGATGCGGATCGTACGCGCCTGATCGGCGATGGCACGAGTGATCGCCTGCCGAATCCACCACGTGGCATACGTGGAGAACTTGTAGCCACGGCGGTATTCGAACTTGTCCACGGCCTTCATCAGGCCGATGTTGCCTTCCTGAATCAGGTCGAGGAACTGCAGGCCGCGGTTGGTGTATTTCTTCGCGATCGAAACCACGAGACGGAGGTTGGCCTCGATCAGCTCGCGCTTGGCCTGCTCCGCGTCCATGTCGCCCTGGATGATCTCGCGCTGCGTGCGCTTGATCTCCTGGAACAACAGGCCGGCTTCGACTTCGAGTTTTTCAATCTCGCTTCGTACCGCGCGGGCCTGGCGGCGATATTCTTTTTTTTGATCCTCGCTGCGCGTGGCGTCGGCTTTGCGCTCCAGGTTCTGAGCCTGCCGGTCAAGCGACCGCATGCTGTCGACGGTTTTGTTGACCCGGTCGATCAGGCGCTTGCGTTCGGCGTTGGTAAAGCCGAGTTTGCGCACAGCGATGGAAACCCGCACGATAGCGCGGGCGAAGTTGCGGCGAGCGCGGCGATGGTCCTTGGGACGCTTCTTCAACGACACGGCCGCGTATTTTTCCTGCACCACGGCGACTTTCTTATAGAGCTTCGCCATGGCGTCGATCTTGCCGGTAAATTCGTTTAACCGGTTCTGCAGGATTTCGTCGGTAATCTCCTCCTCATCGAAGGTCACGACTTCCTTGATGGAGCGCACACCTTTCTTGAGGTCTTCGCCCATCGCCAGCAGTTCGTGAATCACGATAGGGGATCGCGAGAGCGCTTTGAGCACGCGGATCTGGCCGCGCTCGATGCGCTTGGCGATTTCCACTTCGCCTTCGCGGGTGAGCAGGGGAACGGTTCCCATCTCGCGCAGGTACATGCGGACGGGATCGTTGGTTTTTTCCAGTGCGCCGGGCGTGAGGTCGAGTTCGACATCCTCGCCCTCTTCGCCTTCGTCGAATTTCTTATCGAGCGCGGCGGAAGGCAGCTTTGGACCTTCCAGCACGTCGATGCCCTGCGTGCCGATCGTCGTGAGCAGGTCGTCCAGGTCTTCGGGACTTACTACATCGTGCGGGATGAGCTCGTTGACCTGGTCATAAGTGAGATATCCCTTCTCTTTCCCGGCATCAACCAGCTTTTTTATGTCGTCGTACTTGTCTTCAAGAGCCAAGAGGTGTTCCTCAAATTCTTCAATTCGCTCGCGAGGGAGCGTATGGTAATGTTTTCACAGGTGGGAATCTGGGCAGCGCGGAGTTGTGCACCTAGCACAAACTTACAGAGTTTAGCACATAAGTGCTGCCCGGTCTATCACTTGCCTCGCCGAAGCTTCTCTCGCCCGCCGCTATCTCTAACTCCGCTAAATACTTAGATGGTTCTGAAGGCCATTTTGTTTCAAGCACTTTTCTGGTTTTGAAGGGTCTCTTTGAGCCCGTCCTCGGCCAAATTGGGATCTCTTAAGGCACGGCTGAGTCTTTCCAGTTGCAGAAGCAACTCTTTCAATCGTTCTTTGTCGGCGCTAATGTCCGGCTTCTTGAGCTCGCGCTGCAGTTGCTCCTGCCGGCGACGGAGGTGAATGCGCCGCAATGCCCGCACCGCACCCTCCAAGCGCTCAGCGCTCAACTCTTCTTCTTCTTTCAACAAGATGGAGGCCAGCAAACGGCGCTCACTCTCGGAACAGGGCACGTCCATCACATCGGCAGTTGCGGCGCCGGTATTGAGGAGCGCCTCGACCAACGATTCGGTTGCCAGTCCGCGATGCAGTCCTTCATTCTGGAAGGCGTACTGGGCCTGCCGCGCCGGATCAAACTCTTCGTCGGCACCGTCGCGAGCAGAAAAATGCTCCGCGCCCGGCTGCATCTGCCGCGCAGAGGCCAGTGCCCGAATGAGAATGCGCTCTGCGTCGGTGGCTTGCGCTTCGGATGGAGCCTTGACCGCAGCGGCCGAGCGTTCGGCAGCGACATGCCGCAGCTCCTGGCGCAGGACTGCGGAATCAATGCCCAGCTTCTGGGCGATCTCCTGACTCAATTCGTCGCGCACAATCCGGCTAGGCACGCGCTGAATGTGCGGCAGGAGGTAGTTAACTGCCTTCACTTTGCCTTCCGCGCTGCGTACTGGAAAAAGACTGCGCGCACGGTCGATCAGATAGTCGAAATATTTCTGAGAACCTTTGAGCGCGGCGGCATACGCGTCCTTACCCTTGCGGCGAATATATAAATCAGGGTCAAAGCCCGACTCGAGCGTGAGCACTCGGATGTTAAATTCTTCCTCGACAAGTAGCCCCAGAGTACGCTCGGTGGCTTTCGCTCCAGCCGTGTCGGGATCAAAATTGACAATCACGTTCTTGGTGAAACGTCCGAGCAGCTTGGCCTGAAGTTCGGTGAATGCGGTGCCTGAGCTGGCAATCACGTTATGAAACCCGGCCGCGTATACAGAAATGCAATCCATCTGGCCTTCCACCAGAATCGCGTAATCCAGCTTGCGAATCGCTTCCTTTGCGTGAGCCAGGTTGAAAAGAACTCGCCCCTTGGAATAAATCCCAGTCTCGGGTGAATTCAAGTATTTCGGACCAGCCTTCTCGTCGGTGGCGAGCGTGCGTCCGGTGAACGCGATGATCTTTCCCGCGTCGTTTGTGATGGGAAACATCACGCGGTTGCGGAACTTGGAGTACATGGCGGCTTCCGGCTGAGCCTGCCCTGAGCGAAATCGAACGGGGCTTCCGGCTTCCGGCGAGCGGTTGCCTCTTTCGTTGTTGTCATTCCGAACGGGCGAAGGCCCGTGCGGAATCTGCTGTTCCCCGCCGGCGTCTCGGCTCTCGTTATTCTCCGGGCGTTGGACGCCCGACGCCGGAGTCCGATCCTCCCGCTTCCACGAGAACAACCCGCTCTCGCGTAGCACTTCTTCGCCGAACTCGTTCGCCAGCCGGTCGCGGAGCAGGAAGCCAGAATCCGGCGCATATCCGACGCGGAAACTCGTAATGGTCTTCTCATCGAGTCCGCGTCCCTGCAAATACTCTCGCGCCCGCGCTCCTTCTGGACGCTTTAAGCATTCCTGAAAAAATGCGGCGGCTCGCTCCTGGGCGTCCAGCAACTGTGCCCGTAGTTTGGCTTCTTTAGCCTCAACCGGACTCGAGTACGTCGCCTTGGGCAGCGGAATCCCCAGCTTCTCAGCCACCAGCCGCACGGCTTCGGGGAAAGTGATGTTTTCAACCTTCTGCACGAAGCTGAAGACGTCTCCGGATACGCCACAGCCGAAGCAGTGATAAAACTGCCGCGTGGCGTGCACTGAAAACGACGGCGTCTTCTCACCGTGAAACGGGCAGAGCCCCGAATAGTTCTGCGCCCCAGCCTTTTTCAGTTTGATGTAGTCGCCGATGATGCGGACGATGTCCGCCTGCTGCTTCACCGTGTACGCGAAATCGCCGGGGTTGGCCATGAGTGGAAAACGGACTTATCCCTTGGAATTGTGAGCTATAAAGCCGCTGCTTGGAATATAGCAGCCGCGTTCGGCTGCGGAAAAACTGTGGAATTCTCTCTTGTTCGGTTGATGATGAAGGAAAAGCAGAGATTATTGACGAAGCACTCGCCCGTCATGCCGAGCGGAGGAAGATCGTCTGCAAGACGATCTCCCGCAGTCGAAGCATCCCTACCCGCACCGCTGGACTCATTCGTGGATAACGATTCTGCAGCAGCTTCGCCGCCCTCGCGCGATCATAAGAAGTATAGGGATGCTTCGACTACGTGTGATCGTCCTTCGGACGATCACACTTCGCTCAGCATGACAACCTTACACTCTTAGCTCCACCACCGTTGCCCCGCCGCCTCCTTCATTCTGTGGAGGTTCGGCCACCGACTCCACGTGCGGATGCTGCTGCAACGCCTGCCGCAGGGCTTTGCGCAAAATGCCCATGCCGCTGCCGTGGACCACGCGCACTCGCTGCAGGCCAGCGAGAAATGCGCGGTCGACGAACTTCTGCACTTCGCGCGTGGCATCGTCTACGTTGTAGCCAATGACGTTGATCTCCGACGGGGCATTCTGGCCTTCGTCTTCGAGCGATACGGAAATTCCTCGCGCCCGCGCTGCTTTTACTGGAGAATCGGCCGTTCGCGCGGCGGTGAGCACTGCAGCGATATCGCCGCGCGCGATTTTCATCTTCATGGCGCCGATCGCCACTTCGAAGTGAGAGTCATCCAGTTTGCGCAAGACGGTTGCCGCGCGGCCCGTGGATTTCAGCTTGACGGTGTCGCCTTGGGAGACGTACTTCACTACCTGAGGCTCAGCGTGAGGATCGCCCTGGTCGGCTCCGCTGGCGTGAGCGACTACGGTGGAATCGAACTGCTCGCGGAATTCCCGGCGCAATTTAGCGACGCGACGCTCGGCGTCTTTCGCGACTTTTTGTGCGGCAGCGCGATCCTGGATGGCATTCACCGCCTCGCGCGCGTGATATTCGAAATCGCGCAGCACGCTCTCCAGCTTTTTTTCCATCTCGCGCAGCTTTGCTTGCTGTTCTTTCTTTCCTTCGGCCGCAAGAAAAGCCTTCTCGCGCTCAAGTTCCTGCTCACGCACTTTCAGCCGCAGTCGCTCGTTCTCAGCCTCGCGAAGGTCGGCGTGAAGCCGATCCAGAAATTCACCCACATCACGAGCCTGGGTTCCCAGCCGCGCCCGTGCCGCTTCGATGATCGCCGGATTCAGTCCCAGGCGCTGCGCGATGTTGATTCCCGCCGACGCTCCGGGCACGCCGATCTTCAATTCATACGTCGGCTGCAGCGTCCTTTCGTCGAATCCCACCGACGCGTTGATCACCCCGGCGGTGTTCGCGCCGTAAACCTTCAACGACGTGTGATGCGTGGAGATCACGGTCATGCAGCCGACGCGGCCAAAGTACGCGGCAATTGCTACCGCCAGCGCCGCGCCTTCTTCGGGATCGGTGGCCGATCCCAATTCGTCGAGCAACACCAGCGAATCCGCGGTCGCCGTCCGCGAAATGAAATCGATGTTGGTGACGTGCGCGGAGAACGTTGAGAGATTCTGTTCGATCGATTGATAGTCGCCGATATCGGCGAGGACCGCGTCGAAGACTGGCATTTCCGCGCGGTCAGCAGGCACCGGGATTCCGGACTGCGCCATCAGGGCCAGGAGACCGACGGTTTTCAGCGTCACTGTCTTGCCGCCAGTGTTGGGACCGGTGATCACCAATTGCCGGCGGTCGCCTTCGAGTTCCACACTGACCGGAACGACGGTCGCGCCTTTGAGCTTCAGATTCCGCTCCAGGAGCGGATGCCGCGCATTGTGCAGTAAGAGGCGAGCTTCGCTCGCCATGGACAGCCGAGGGCGGCTGTCCCCACAGAAATCTTAGCTCAGTTGCACCGCGACGCAGTTGTATTCTTCGGCGAAGCGCGCCTTGGCAAACTGCAATTCCAGCTCGCCAAGCGTATCCGCGGAAGCCAGAATGCCTTCCGCATTCTCTCCGATGCGCCGCGTCATCTCCAGCAGGATGCGGTGAATCTCCGCCAGCTCTTCGTCGAGCAGCCGCACCAGGTCGTTGTTCTGCTCGATCGTTTCCAGGGGCTCGACGAAAACGGTCTGCCCGCTGGAACTCGCGCCATGTACGACGCCCTGAACGCGGCGTCTCTGTTCGATTTTTACCGGAATAACAAAGCGCTCGCCGCGGATCGTTACCAGCTCATCCTGCACCGCGCCGCCCTCGGCCAGTTTTCGCAAGTATCCGCGCAGCGATTCCTGAATCACGCGCCGCTGCTTCTCGATATCTCGACGAATCCGCGACAATTCTGGCGATGCGCGGTCTTCCAGCGTTCCATCCGGCTGAATCTTGGTGCGAAAATTTCGCAGGAATTCAGTGAAGTCCGGCACACTTTCCGACAGCGTTCGAATTCGGCGCCAAGTCGAACGCATATTCGCGGGAGGATGCAGCGCAATCTCGCGCCACTCGGCCGCCCGGTCCACCACCAGCAGAACATCGCGGATCTCGGTAGTTTCCAGCGCCGCTCCTGCGATGCGGGATTTCTCGACCGATTTCTTAACGTCGAGCAGGCCGGAAAATTCGAAGCGCCCGCCCACGCGGCGGAACGCGCGCACCTCTTCCGTCAGCTCTTGTTGCTCGGCGATCCATTCGGAATCAATCGCAGGGGCAAGTGCGGCGATCCTCGCCTGGCCCAGAGGCGAAGAAGCGTATCCCCGCAACAGTTCTCGAAGGGCATCGAACTCCAGCACGCGCGCGGAGTTATGTATGAGCAATTGAGGCATCGCAGTTTTATGTTACAGGATCGGCCAGACCGAATTGTTCTAGGAGTTTGCCGCCGCCAGCGCCTGCGGACCAGCTTGGCGTGCGACAGGAAGGCGCAGTACGAACATGGCCCCGCCCTCGGGATTATTCTGGCACATGATTTGCCCGCTGTGATCCTGTACCACGCCGTAGACCGCGCTCAATCCCAAGCCTGTGCCTTTGCCAATTGGCTTGGTGGTGTAGAAGGGATCGAAGACGCGATGCGGTTCTTTTATGCCGGGCCCGCTATCCGAGAACTCAACCACGATTTCTTCTCCCTGCACGCGGGCGCTGACCCGAAGCAATCCGCCGCCCGCTTCCTCCAGCGCATCCAGGGCGTTCTCAACGATCTGCACGAATGCCTGGAATAACTGGTGGCCGTCCCCCCAGACTCTGGGCAGGTTCGGTTCCAGCAGGGTCTCGATGTGGATCTTCTGATCGTGCTTTTGCAACTCGCGCATCTGCACGCTGCGCTGGAGAAGGGTGCACAAGTCCACCATGGTCTTCTCGCCGGAACTCTGTTGCGCGAAACTCAACAGACTGGATATGAGTTCGCGAGTGCGTTGGGAGTGGTGAACAATCTTGCGGACCAACGTATCCTGCTCGCCGGTCAAGCGCTGGTTCGACCATAATTTTTCGGCATGCGCCATAATGGCTGTCAGTGGGTCGTCGATTTCATGCGCGGCCCCGGCGACCAATTGGCCGAGAGACGCCAATTTCTCTCTCTGTACAAGATGGCTCTGCAGCCTTTGTTCGTTCTCGAAGCTGCGCCGCGAACCTTCCAGCACGCGGATCAAGGCCTGGTCTTGCACATACTGCCGCATGAACACGAACACTCCCAGCACCAGCATGGCGGTCAGTACCGTGAACATCCGAAATGTCCGGGTCTGAGCCGGAGAACTGTTCCAGAGAAACGCCCACAGGCCCAATACAGGCAAGGAAAGAATGGCCAGCATCGCCAAGCGCACTGTCATCGCGCCCCATTTGTCGCCGGCCTTGGGCAGCACCGGTTCCAAGTTCCATTCCCGCGCGCTCAAAGCGGTCGCCGCCATCCAGGCTACGGCTCCGATCAGCGCAACATCATAAAAACTGCCGGTGTAGTAGTGTCCGCTGGTGACCGCCAGATTCACTCCCTGCGACGTGATCGCGTAGAAAGCACTCGTTGCCATCAGATTTAAGTAAACTCGCCTCCACCCCGGACTGGCACCACCGGCAACGATTCCCAGCACCACCACCAGAACGCCATTCTCCACCAAGTACAGTGCGCCGAAGCTGCTATCGTATTCTGCTATGTTGACTGATACGTACTGCGAAGGAAACACCGCAAAGGCGTACAGGAAGACCCACCAGACCATTAACAACAGAAAGTCCAGCGTACCCACGCGGAATTTATGTTCGCCTTCTGTCCGATGCGGTCGCAAGGCAACCGCCGCGATCATGGGGATCAGGTGGAGAAACAGAAACATATCCATGGACCACGGATCGGGCACGGATACGCGGCGAAGCACTTCGCAATAGACCCAGCCCGCCTCATTAACCGCCCAAAACAGATATCCGGATCCCATCAAGGCCCAAAAACGCCGGTCGACACCCCGCGCCGACCAGGCGTTCATCAGCATGGTCGCGCCAACCGTCAGAGTGATGAGAAGATAGCTAAAATCAACGATCGCGGCCAGCCGAGGGCCGCGCGGCATCGTGAGTGACAATACGGCGAAGGCAAGCGTGATTGCGCCGGCCAGCGCAAACCAGCGGTTCCGTCGAAGCAGACTCATCCGTCCTCATTCTATGGATGAAATGAGGGATTCCCAGATGGCTTTCGGGTTACTGCGGATTACTTTGGTCACCAAGCCCGCGCTTCTCTAGCTCCAACAAGCGCGTTTCAGTTCTTCGCCATAGCCCTCTGTCTCGCCAATGCCTGTGCCAACCGCACCTGCTAGAATTGGGTGGGAACTGGACTGTCTTTCTTCCCGGAAATCGCTGGTATCTTATGGCTTTCCCTGTCACCCGCCTTCGTCGTCTTCGCCGCACTGACCAGCTTCGGAACCTGGTGCGCGAAACTCGACTTACCCCCGACGCCTTCGTCTATCCGATGTTCGTTTGCCCGGGCGAAGGGGTTCGAAAAGAAGTACGCTCCATGCCGGGGGTGTTCAATCTCTCGGTGGATGAGGCGGTGAAAGAGGCTCGCGAAGTTCACTCGCTGGGTGTGCCGTCGGTGATTCTCTTCGGGTTGCCCGACAAAAAAGATGAAGTTGCCACCGGAGCCTGGGCCGACGACGGCATTGTGCAGCAGGCCGCACGGGCCATAAAGCGTGAAGTTCCGGATCTGATCCTGATGGGCGATGTATGCCTATGCGAATACATGTCTCACGGACACTGCGGCATCGTGAGATCTTCGTCGACACCGATGTCGCTGGGCGCGGCCGCTCGAGACGCTCTGATCGCCCGGCGTGGAACAGCGGTGAAGCGGGTGAAGAACGAGGAGGACAAGTCAAAGGTCATCGACGAACTGGCCTCAATCGTGGCCAGCGTGGTTGAATCCAAATTTGAAATCGATAATGATGCCAGCCTTGAACTCCTGGCGCGCACATCCGTCTCGCTCACCCGCGCCGGCATCGACATCATTGCGCCTTCGGATATGATGGACGGCCGCGTTGGCGCTATCCGCCGCGCATTAGACGAAGCTGGTTTCAGCAACACTCCCATTCTTTCTTACGCCGCTAAGTTCGCTTCCGGATTCTACGGTCCGTTTCGCGAGGCGGCGGACTCCACGCCGCAATTTGGCGATCGCCGCTCCTACCAGATGGATGGCGCCAATCTGCGCGAGGCGATGCGTGAAATCGAACTCGACATCGATGAAGGCGCGGACATGATCATGGTCAAGCCCGCCATGCCTTATCTTGATGTGATCGCCGCCGCGCGGGACCGCTTCGACTTGCCGCTGGCCGCCTACCAGGTCTCTGGCGAGTACGCCATGATTGAAGCCGCTGCGCGCAACGGATGGATTGAGCGCGACCGCGTCATGATGGAGTCTCTGCAAAGCATCCGACGTGCCGGAGCCAGTATTATCCTTACCTACTATGCCAAAGAAGCCGCGCGGCTTCTGGCCTGAAACTCTTAGGTCACTTTCTTGAAAATCTAGTGGCCTTCCGTGCCAGTTGAGCTTCGACCCGAGAAGCGTTCCCGCACCCGGCCACTGATGTCCTGCACCTTGTCGCCGATCTGGCCGCGGATCTCTTCACCGCTAGCTGGGGCGAAGAGGATCGCAACCCCAACTCCGACGCCCACTCCGGCCACGAACGTGAGCACATTGCGGACAGTATGATCCTCGCCTGAGTAGAGATCCTCAGCGTGTTCGCGCAGGTCCGAAATGCGCTCGGCTGCCTGATCCACTCCTTCGGAGACGCGGTCGCGCACATCGCTGGTGAAACGGTCGGTTTGGTCGAGGAAGTACACGGCAGTCTTTAAGATCGATCGAATCAAATTGTTCATCAGAATCCACCTTTCATCGGGCTCTCGAAATTAGAGTATGCACCTTAGTTGCCGAAAAAGGTACGAAGGCTTGCAGCCATCCGAATTTATTTCATCGCAGACTTATGGTTCCGTTCCCGCGCCCAGGATTTCCTTGCCCTCATTGTGCGCAACCGCTGGATAAGCAATCTGTTTGCGCCGGCGTAGATCATTGGGCAGTTGCGATCTCAGCAGCCAGAGACCGGCCAACGTCGCAGCCGCCCAAGTGACGGTGATCAGGGCCAGTTGCAGTACATCTGTGATGCGACTGCTGTGCCCGTAAGCCGGAAGCGTCACGCTCTTCGCGACTTCCAGACTGATGCCGCCCGCGACAACCGCGGTCAGCGCAGACTTTCCCAGCTCATCCCATCGCAATGTTTTCAGCGAAACCATCTTCCGATAATGCAGCAGAAATGCCAGCGCAATCAGATTCGCTCCGATGCCGATGTCGGAAGCAAATGCCAGGCCGACCACACCGTAGTGGTGGAAGAGCAAGGAATAAACCGGCAAGGATGCGCTGGTAATCACGGTCACGGCAACCATGGGCGTGAGCGTGTCGCCGGCAGCGTAAAAGGCACGGGCATAGAGCCCCTGGGCTGACCACAACGCAAGCGAAAGCGAGAACCAGAAAAAATAAATCGAGGTTGTTTGCGTGTCGGAGACCAGGAAGCGCCCGCGCCGATAGACCAAATCGATGAGCGGAAATGCGGCGGCCATCATCCACCCGGTGGCGAGAAACGATGCGGCCGCGACACGGTAAACCGAATCGTTGACCGTGGTGGCGAATTCCTTCAACCGCTTCTCGTTAAATAGCCGCGCAAAGAAAGGTAGAGAAGCCTGGCCCGTCGCCTGTCCAAGAACCGCAATGGGCACGGCGAACAGACGCTTTGCATAGTTGAGCCGCGCGATGTCGCCAATCCCGCTGGCCGCGTAGTGGCGCAGGATCCAATCGTCGGCTGTAACCAGCGAAACCCCGAGCATCAGCGGAACAGACAGACGCACCCACTCGCCGAAAGCGGGATTCCTGATGGCGAACGAAGGACGGTAGCCCGTTCCGATGCGCACTGCTCCAATCACGCTGGCCAGAAACGGGCCCACAACACTTCCTACCAGGGCGCCGTAAGCCAGCGAGGCGATGCCGAAGTGCCGGCCGCCAATCACTCCGCCGAAAATGATGAAGATGTTGTAGAGCAGCGGCCCGAGCGCGGGAAAAAGAAACAGCCGATGGGAAAGCAGAATGGCGGAGACCACTCCGCCGACGTAAAAGAAAATCTGTGCCGGCAGAAGAATCCGTGTGAGGTGGACTGTCAGATCAATCTGCGATAGCGAAAAACCACGAAACATCCAGCGCACAAACTGGGGGGTGAAGATTTCCGTCAAAATCGTTCCCGCAATCATCACAGCAGTCATCACGGTGATGACTACGGAAAAAGTCTTTTTCGCGTCGTCGTCTCGCTTCTCGGCGAGAAAACGAGTATAGATCGAGATAAACGTAATGGAAGCTGCGCCTCCAGCGACGATGTAGTTAAGCCAGTCCGGTAGCGTGAATGCCGCGACGTAGGCGTCGGTCTGCCCTCCGGCACCGAAGGCGTAGGCGATATAGGCCTCGCGGACGTAGCCAATCACCCGCGAAAGCATCACCGTCCCCATCAGCAGCAGCGTGGCCGAGAAGGCGGTGTGCTGGTGCGAAGGCCGGAAGAACCGTAAGACTTTGGTCATTGGACGAAGATCATGGAACGCAAAATTACGCCAGCAAATTTCTTTCAAAGCCTACCAGAGGCCCGCTTGTGCAGCCGCGTTTATCGCGAATGTGAGTTCCACCGGTTCCTTTATTGATACTCCGGCGTTGCGACCAAGACTTCCGGCCAGATGACCTGCGCCGGAAACTTCTTATTTCTTCAGTCACATACAGACTGATCTGCGATTGAGAGCGACTTGACCGACAAAGCATTGTCGTCGCGGCTCTCTCAGTTCAAGCTGCGGTCCTAGAGCGGACGAAAAAGGATCAAGGAGCACTGTCGCGAAGGCGGAGATATGGCGAGTGAAATAACTCAGTTCTTTGAAAATAAGATCCGAAAGTTCTTTTTGAGGCCCAGCACGAGCCACCGTTCCCGGAGATGCGGCGCGTGCAAGAAAGCTGGGTCGCGGGGGCAGAAAAGAAGGCGCTCGTATGGCTGGCGATACGAACGCCGCCATGGATTGGTCCCGACCATCTCACGCTGCTCGGATTAGCGGCGCAAATCGGCGCCGGCTTGTGTTATGGGCTGGCACGGTGGAACAGGTATGCGCTGTTGGGCGTGACCTTTTTTCTGGCGTTGAACTGGCTGGGCGACTCTCTCGACGGCACGCTGGCGCGCGTGCGGCAGCGTCTGCGTCCACGCTATGGATTTTATGTCGATCATATGGTCGATACCTTCGGAGCCCTCGCGCTCATGGGCGGACTGGCAATGTCCGGTTACATGCAGCCTTGGATTGCCATTGGCCTACTGGTCGCGTTCCTGACGCTTTCGATCCAGTCTTATCTGGCCACGCACACATTGGGGGAGTTTCGTCTGTCGTTCTGGCGTTTTGGTCCGACGGAATTGCGCATCCTGCTGGCGGTGGGCAACCTGGCATTGCTATGGAAACCGCGAGTGCATCTTTTGGGCGGGGAATTCCGGCTGTTTGACGTTGGCGGAGTGATCGGCATGGCGGGTATGGCGCTGATGTTGGTTTGCTTCACACTGCAAAACACGCTGCGACTTTATCGCGAAGAGAGGGTAACGCCTTGAGGGCCGGATGGCCCATCGGGTGGCTGCCGATGCGAACCTGCGTAAAGCTCAACTTCGCAAGAATGGCTGCGCTTCAATCTGGTCGGCGGAATCGGCATCCTGTTGCAACTGGTTCTTTTGTTTCTGCTGAAAAGCATTTTCTATCTCAACTATCTGGCCGCGACCGGCCTGGCGGTTGAGGCCACGGTGGTTCACAACTTTCTCTGGCACGAGCGTTATACCTGGGCTGACCGCGTCCGGCCATCGTGGCGCAATTCGCTGCCGCGTCTGCTGCGTTTCAATCTAACCAACGGAGCGGTTTCCATTGCGGGCAATCTGGCGCTGATGAAGATTATGGTTGCATATGGACACGTGAACTACCTGGCCGCAAACGGCATCGCGATCACGCTTTGCTCCGTGATCAATTTTTTGGTGAGCAATACCTACGTGTTTGCAAAGTTGGCGAGCGAGAGTTCCAGCTCCAAACCAGCTATGTAATCTTCAGCACAACCTTGCCGTAGTTCTTGCCTTCTTGCAGCAGCTTGTAGGCTTCGACCGCGCGATCGATCGGAAATACGTGGCCGACCACGGGAGTTAGTTTGCGCTGCGCGATCCATTGAGAAAGCTGGCTCCATGCCGCCTCCATGATTTCGCGTTTCTGGGAGAGGTAACTGAGCCATAGTCCCTGAACGCTTGCCGATTTTGCATATAGCGCGCGCACGTCGAGTTTAGGCTGCTGGCCGGTAGCGGTTCCGTATTGGATGACTCGCCCGAAATCCCCGACACACCGCAAACTTTTTGCTGTGTGCTCTCCGCCGAGCATTTCGAAGACCGCGTCCACACCCTCGCCCCGAGTGAGATTCTTCACGACTTCTTCATAATCATGCTGCTTGTAGTTGATGCCGTGCTGCAGCCCGAGTTCTTTTACTCGCGCGAGCTTCTCATCGGTAGAAGACGTGCCATACATTTCAACGCCAAGGAGCTTCCCGATTTGTACAGCTGCGGTGCCCACTCCTCCGGCTACGGCGTGGATGAGTACGCGATGAGTCTTACCAGCCACCGGAGGCTGAGTCATACCGGCTTGCCAGTAACCGAGGTAAGCGGTGAAGTAATTGACGGGGAAAGCGGCGGCCTGCTCGTCGGTCCAGTGCTCGGGTACGGGCCAGAGCATGTGCGGATAGGCAGCTAACTTCTCGGCGAAGGCCCCCCACTGAATGTAGCCCATGACCCGGCGGTTTTTGTTTTCTTCGATACCTGCGAATTCGCGGCCAGCAATTAGCGGTGGCGGGGGAGTTCCGGGATACCCACCCTTGGTGGTCATGAAGTCGGCAAAGTTCAGCCCGCCGGCGGCCACGCGTACCAGTGTTTGTTCGGGCTTCAAAACGGGTTCGTCGGTTTCCTGTACAGCGAGTGCTTCGGGACCGGCCAGGCTGGTAATCATTAGGGCTTTCATGGATGGAAGTTTAGCAGGCAGATTAGCGGTTGCGCAGTGACCGGCCTCGGACTGCCGCGGCCTACTCGCTTAACGACTGCTCCATGGTGCCAATGGGCCTTGGGAGCGGCTCGCGACACCGCAGGTTTCTTCGCGGGCTATTTGCCGTCAGGTATATACTTCTGGCGATGGCTTACTAGAGTCTTCCCGGCCACGCCTCCAAGGGCCGGGACGGGGCGTCCATTCATCCCCTAATTCTGCCGCCCCGCATAGAGAATTGCCTGTTCCCGCCTGGGGCCGCGAGGACAAGGCACCGGTGCATCGCGCCAAACGTGTAGCGAGGCTGCATCGGAGGAGGTCATATCATGGACTTGATCCTTGTACGTCTTCTTTTTGTCATTGTAGTTTCGGTTGCAAGTTATTTCATTGAGCCTTTCCGGCTATCGCGGCCTCAGGACGCGGGAGTTGGCGCACTGGTCGGCACAGGAATCGTACTGTTCGAGTGGAAACTTCGAACGGTAAGCCTGAAGCGCCTGATCGGCGCAGCCATCGGGAGCATCCTGGGAATCTGCGGGGCCTACCTGTTTGCCCTCGTAATCCGCAGCAGTGTGCCTTCCGGCAACACGCAAAGTTTTCTGCAAATTCTGGTGATGTTGCTGATGGCTTATGTGGGGCTGATCGTAGGCGCCAGCAAGGGCGACCTGCTGAACCTGGCGGCCTTGGGCGGGATCTTCGGCGGGGAAAAGCAAGGCAAGAAGAGTTACAAAATCCTCGACACCAGCGTGATCATCGACGGGCGCATCGCCGACATTGCCGAAACCGGCTTCCTGGACGGCATCATCGTCACACCGCAGTTCGTCTTGCGGGAATTGCAGCTGGTGGCGGATTCGGCTGACTCGCTGAAGCGCAACCGCGGTCGTCGCGGCCTTGACGTCCTGCAACG
Source organism: uncultured Acidobacteriaceae bacterium (assembly GCA_963750245.1). Classification (GTDB taxonomy): domain Bacteria; phylum Acidobacteriota; class Terriglobia; order Terriglobales; family Acidobacteriaceae; genus Sulfotelmatobacter. The sequence continues at coordinate 517,865 of CAVVQB010000007.1, read as the reverse complement.
CCTCCAGAAGATGGCGACACTTCAAATCCAGATTGTGGAAGACGACTTTCCCGCGGTCCGCGAGGTGGATCTGAAACTGATCGAGCTGGCCAAGCTCTACGAGGGCAAGATTATCACCAACGATTTCAACCTGAACAAAGTGGCACAGCTGCAAGGGGTCGAAGTCCTGAACATCAACGAGCTCGCCAACTCGCTCAAACCCATCGTGTTGCCGGGCGAGATCATGAAGGTGTTCATCCTGAAAGAAGGCAAGGAGTACAACCAGGGTGTCGCCTACCTCGATGACGGAACGATGGTGGTCGTGGATAACGCCAGAAAGATGATTGGCAAAACGATCGATGTCTCGGTCACTTCGGTGTTACAAACCACGGCCGGAAAGATGATTTTCGGTAAGTGGGACGAACGCGCCTTTGCTCGAACCGGCCCACCCACTCAGCCGACCGTGCCAGTAATGCCGGGTGGTGTAGCAGGGCCGGCGGCGGTTCCAACTACGTTAGTGGAAAGCAAGCCAAACCAGCCTTAGGGCAACCCAGCCTTAGGACGCACTTGCGACGGACGCGACTGAAATCGTGGTGCCATTCAGTGTGCCCGTGACCCTTACGCGTTCCCCCGCCACCCGCTTAAGTTCCGCCGGTTTTCCCTGGAGCGTGTAGGTTTTGTCGCCGTCCACCAGAGCGAAGCTGTCTCCGCGATGCACGCACGCCCGAGTGCAGTCTGCAGCAGCCAAGCCCACCGCAGCGGAGTGTTTCGCTCCACACCGAGTGTCAGTAATGATGCCTTCGTAAACCTGAGTTCCGACAGGGGAAGTTTGTTCCGGCTGCTTTGTTTCAGATTCCGCCCCTCCGGCGCCCGCAGCGGACCCCAGCGTGGCAAGAAAGAGCGCCACGATGCAAGCGATAGCGCTCCCAGCCAAAATCATTTCAATCCACAAACGGATCTTCGTCATCTTCTTCATAGCCACGCTTTCATAGCCACGCTTTCATAGCCACGCTGATTGCCAACTTTCGATTCGCGAGTTGCGGGCCAGGAGGCCTGCAGGGCCGCCAGGCCAAGCAATGTTCGGTGCAAGTCATTTGCCAACTCGAATTAGATTGCCGCAAAAGCCGTTAGGTTTATGACTGGCGGAGGGTTCTAATTTCCCGTTTTCGGAACCGGAGGCCGTACGTACGGAAGCTAGCCGTGCAAAAACTTCGCTTCAACTACGAGGCATGGGTCTTGCTTGATTCCGAAAATTCTGGCGAAAGATGCAAAATTGTATTGACACTGCGTTCATACTGCCGCAATATCTTGTGCTAAGGACGCTGCCCGTACCACAAGTTGGGTGGCTTTTGGCATTCGGGTCCTTCGAAGCCCCAAGGGAAAATCGTTCACGGAGGAATCCTTCATGGCAACCAAGAAGAAGGCAAAAAAGAAGAAACACTAACTAACCGTCTGCGAGACGATACTTCGCATGGGCCAAGAATTTAACCCTGCCTCTCAGGAGAAGCACCTCTTGAGAGGCGTTTCTGTCTTGCCTGCTGGAACGACCGCGAGAAACGCCCCTGCCATCGCCAATTCCAGCCGGCTCTCGAAATTCGTCGTATCCTTCCCCTGCCTGTGTCACAATACGGAGACGGTGCGGCTGCCGCACTATCGATGCGCGTATGAGCCCGAGAAAAAAAAGCGCGGGTAAGAATAAAACCGATGAAGTCTTCATTCCGGATAAGCTGTACTTCCGCATCGGCGAAGTAGCCGCTCTGTGCCGGCTCCCCGCCTACGTGCTGCGTTTCTGGGAGAGCGAGTTCCCTCAGCTTAAACCTGTGAAAAGCAGCACCGGCCAGCGCATGTACCGCCGACGCGACGTGGAGAGCGTCCTGCACATCAAGCAACTGCTTTACGAGCAGGGCTTCACGATTGTGGGTGCGCGCCAGCAGCTGCGTTCTGAGATAAAAACGGAGAAGGGGCAAGCGGCGATTCCATTTCCCTCGCAGTCGCCGGCTGAGATCCAGCATATCCGCCAGGGTTTGCGCGAGATCCTGAACTTGCTCTCCGCACGGCGCACGGGATAGAGCGCGTCGCCTCCGAATACTTGCGCTATGCTGCGGGCGGCTTGTTGTGCTTGCCTGCATTCGCCGCGTCGAGACGGATACGGCTGACGCGAGCGGTCTCCTGAACCAGATCATCCGTAGCAGTGTTGCTATCTCCCGCCATCACCGACCCCGCGGCCAAGGCAAACCGCAGCGCATCGGCTTGGTCCTCGAAATACAAAATGACTTGTCCCGACATAATGATTTCTCCCCGAGTGCGTACCAATTCCCGTGCCTGGAAAGAGCTTTGACGAGCAGCGCGTCGACGAACGTGACGCGAGTGGAGCTTCCCTAGATTCTCGCGGAGCCACGGTTCCAGTCAGAAGTGTCTTTCTTGGTTCGGGCACGCAGGAAGTGCATCGGAGGAGGTCTGGAACGCCCAATCTTTATTCCGGCGGCTTCTCAGGTGCTATTGAAGGAATGGAGAATGCAACTGCCAGCAGAGTTAGGAAAGGAAAAGCCAGGAGTGTGTACAGTGGCACTTCCGCAACGGCTCGAAGACGCGCGGAGGAGAAAAAAATCGAGCAAGTCGACAAGGCTGTCGCGGCGAGCCATTGCCAGATTTGACAGGCAAAGGCTGCCTTCGACGTGGCTCTTCGCAAGAAGCCAGAACCATCAGGCCTTGAGCGCCGGTGTGCCAGCACAAACAGGGCTGGTATCAGCAAAAGCTGATTGTAAGCGGCTAGTTTGGGAAGAACGACGAGTATAACTGCTGCGACCGAAGCGAGCGCCCACCCGAATTGCTCGGATCCCGCAGGAGCTTTTCTCCATCGCCAGCAAAAGGCAGCCAGCGAAACGATCAGCAATATCCCTAAGAATTCTGCGAGCCAACGGGGTAGCAGCGCCTGCAGAATCGTGGGATCGGTCCCATAGGTCGGGTATTCTCGGACGGCCGCTGCAAAGCGCGAAACCCAGCCCGGCGAGATCGCTTCGCTGGAGAGTAGGAGCGCAGCCATCGTGACCGTGAAACTCCAAAACAGGCGGCCGCGCTGTTTCCAGTCTGCCGTGGTCCACAAAAGAAACCAGAGGATCACCAGTCCCGCCGTGTCTGGCTTCATGGTGGCCAGCGCTAGGAGAAATCCACTCAGCGTTAGCCATTTATGGGACGCCGCTGCCGCGGCGCCAGCCAGAAAGAAAATAACCAAAGCAGTCAAGTTCTGCTGAAAATATTCCTCCACGGCGGGGTAGCTGCCGAGAGCAAGCAACATCCCAGCAATCATCAGCGGCCGTGACACTCGAATTCTTAGTGCACATATCCAAAGAGGAACGCTGCAGGCAATCGACGCCAGAAGCAGCCAGCGAAAGACCTGAGCTGCGGTGTGGAAGGACCAAGTCACGGTGGGGGCAAGTAAGAAAACGACATAGAGCGGATACACGAAGGCTTCACGAGCGGAAGGGTCGCCGGGATTTTGCGGATCGAGCGGACGCCCGTAAAAACCTGTCTGGATTTCACGCGTAACATCGGCGCCATAGGGATCACGGCCGTGCAAAAGCAGTTCTCGCGCGCCCAGCCATCGCGGGTACAGGTCGGAATTGTTCCCCACGGGACGTTTCTCGGCGAGGACCTTCGCGGTGTATGCGGGGACAAGAATCGTCTTCGCCCAATGCCAAAAGGAAACCGCAATGAGGAACGATGCGGCTGGAAGGAGCCATGGTCGAGAACGCAAGTTCACGCCCTGCATTCTACCTGTCCCTGCCGTGGCGCCGATTGCAAACTCATCGGTGCCCAGTGAAAAATGCAGAATCGAAAGCGAGGAAACTCACGGACAGGTTTCTAGGCCGCCTATCGGAGCCACTGCCCCTGAAGGTATGCGGCCTGATTCGATTACTTCCGGCTAGCCGACCAATCGGCACTTGGAGAGCGCCTAATCGGGTTCACCTTTTGGGGTACGCCGTGAAAATGTAATCCTTTGACGCCGCTAGCATGTGGCATGCGGCGCCACACTTGGCGTCGTGCCCCACCGGCGGCTTGCTGGCCGACGTGGCTGGCGCGAACGTCCCGGACGCGGCGTCATAGTCAAACATGGCATATCCCCATCCGTGCGTGTCCGAGAATCTCTTGCTGTCCTTCACGATGAATTCGACTTCCGCCAGGTCGCCAGGCACCGTGTCCGGGGTGCTCGCGGAAAAAGGCGGATCTGTCAACTTTTTCGGTCTCCACTCCAGCTTCACAATCTTGGAACCGTCGGGGAAAGGCTTGCCATTGCCGGGAATGCCCTCCTGGTAGGCTTTGATCATCACCGGATTGGCGAGGATCACTCGGATCACGTTTGCGGCTTCGGTGAGGCTGGGGCCGACTACCTGCCATTGTTCGTATCCCTTGATCTCAGAGAACGCGAGCCCGCCCGGCACCTGCAGAGTGTACTTGTCCTGCTTGTCCTGCGCAGAGCTGGACCTGCCGCCCAGGACGGCGAGCACCAGCACGATCGCCGCCACAACGGATAGAGTCGTCTTCATGGCCCGTTCCTCCGCAGCCGTTTGGAGTTTGGGAATCGCTCCGATTCAGGGCATGAATCATAGGTCACTGCAAACCCTGTGGTCAAGGTTTGAGGCCGTTTAGTAGGCGTGAGCGAAGCGGGAGCCTGCTGCCGAAATCCCGAGCGTAATTTGCGAGGGATCTTAAGAGGGATCTTAAGTAGATTGGTCGGGACGGGCAGATTTGAGCTTGAGGCGTTTTAGCAGGCGTGGTTTGCGAGGGATCTTGAAGCGAAATATTTGGTCGGGACGGGCAGATTTGAACTTGAGGCGTTTTGGCAAGCGTGAGCGAAGCGGGAGCCTGCTGCCGAAATCCCAGGCGTGGTTTGCGAGGGATCTTGAAGCGAAATATTTGGTCGGGACGGGCAGATTTGAACTTGAGGAGTTTTAGCAGGCGTGAGCGAAGCGGGAGCCTGCTGCCGAAATCCCGAGCGTCGTTTGCGAGGGATCTTAAGTAGAATGGTCGGGACGGGCAGATTTGAACTGCCGACCCCTCGCACCCCAAGCGAGTGCTCTACCAGGCTGAGCCACGTCCCGACAAGGAAGGAACCCGCTGCATCGCGTTCGCAGCGGATGGGGTTAACAAAGGAATTTTAACACCTGCGGGCAGGTTTGGTTGGTCTGCGCTTGATTTTGTCTAAGGATGGCAGGGCCAAGGCCAGGGGTTCAGGTGGGGAGCAAACTGGAAATCCTGTGGGGTGGTGACGTCCACTCGCAGCTTGATGCGACTCAGTGCACCGGTTTTCGCATCCGTCTTGTAGGAAGAGACAGCGACCCGGAGCCATCCCTTCCTCGCTTCGTCTGCTGCGTTCGTGTAGTCGGCGAGCGCCTTATCCGGGTCCGAGGTCTGATACGACCACAGAACATTCCCGATCAAACCGAAAACCCGATCGTAGTCGGATCGGTCCAGCAGAAAATACATTTCATGCGGATGAGCTAAAGAAGACTTGACTGTCTCGCCGTACCCCGGGCCAAGGGTCTGGTTCGGATTCAACCGCAACGGCAGATTTACAGGATAGATATAATCCTTCGTGTTTGCTTCTGCCGGAACAATGTCGAGGAACCAGCCGGGCTCTTTCTCGCTCGTCATCCGAAACAGTAAGCCTCCTCCCAGCTCGCGTTCGAAGCTCTCGCCGGCGTTGAGATGCGCCTTAAAAGAGACGGATTGGCACGCAGGAGAAGATTGCGCCCGAGCCTCGATCGCAGCAATGAGGCAGCACATCAGCACAAAGGCGGCCAGCAACCTCTCGCGACCATTTCCTATCGACATAAATTCCTGTTCAACGCTTCTTCCGCTTGCGCGGGAGCGGCTTCTCCTCTAGGACGGCGAACTGGATTTTCTTCTCGACGGGATCGATGCGGTCGACGAGCACGCGAATTCTTTGTCCCAGGTTATAAGTTTTGCGCGAATGCTGGCCGATGATCTGGCGCGTATTTTCGTGGTAAGTGTAGTAATCGTCCGTGAGCGTGTTCAGCGGCACCAGACCTTCGACGAACATATCCGTGAGCTCGACAAAGAAGCCGAACTTGGTGACGCTGGTGATCAAGCCGTCGAAGTCCTCGCCAATGCGGTCCTCCATGAACTTGACCTTCTTCCACTCCATGAGCTCGCGTTCCGCATCGTCCGCGCGGCGCTCGGACTGGCTGGACTCTTCCGCGATGTTGTGGAGTTCGTCGAGTGGAATCGGCCCGCCGAGGGGTTCGTGGGCTTCGCGATGTGCCGCATGGTCGCGGCGTTTCGACCACGGTGAGGGCGTTTCGTCATCGTGCTTCGGGGATGCAGTGTCAGAGTGCTGTTTTTCTTTAGGGCTGGAGATGGCGGGGAATACTCCGACGGGAATCTCGCCGTCATGCCTCTCCGCGGAGTCGCGTAAGACTTGCTTCAAAATCCTATGCACGATCAGGTCAGGATAGCGCCGGATCGGCGAGGTGAAATGCGTATACGTCGGGGCTGCAAGCGCGAAGTGGCCGACGTTGTCTTCCGAGTAGCGTGCCTGCTTGAGCGAGCGCAGCATGAGGTAGCTGAGGATGCGCTCTTCCGGCTTGCCGGCGATCTTGGCGGCCAATTTCTGGTACATCCGCGGTGTGATGTGGACATCTTTCGGCACTTCGATGGTGCGGGCTTGCTTGCCCGTCCCACGCGCGGCGCGGCGATCGCTCTTGAACTGGACGCGTTGAATAGGAAGCGGGCCCACGCCCAGAGAGTATCCGAAGGTGGCGGCGATCACTTCGAAGTCGTAGACGCGCTTGGCGTCCGGCTTTTCGTGAATTCGATATAGCGATGCGATGCGTTTTGACTCCAGATATTGCGCCACACATTCGTTCGCCGAGAGCATGAACTCTTCAATCAAACGGTGGGCGATGTTGCGCTCCGAGCGCGTGATGCTCTTCATCAGTCCGAACTCGTCGAACTCGATGACGGGCTCGGGCAGGTCGAAATCGATCGATCCACGGCGCTGACGCTTGTGGTTGAGAATCAGCGCCAGGTCGCGCATCAGTTCAAAGGTGGGCGCGAGTGCAGCATAACGCTCGCGTGCCGCGGCATCGCCTTCGAGCACGTCGTTGACTGCGGTATATGTCATGCGCTCGGCGGACCGTATCACACCTTCGCCCAGTTCGTAGCTGACAATTTCACCGCGAGGATCGATTTGCATCACGCAGGAAAGAACCAGCCGGTCGAGGTGCGGACGCAGGCTGCAGATGTCGGTCGAGAGTTCGAGCGGCAGCATGGGCACGGCCCGGTCCGGGAAATAGACGCTCGTACCACGCAGTCGCGCTTCCTGGTCGAGCGCCGATTCAGAGGTCACGTATTGCGCCACGTCCGCAATGTGAACCTGCAACTCAAAATCGCCGTCGGCGAGTTTACGAACAGTTACCGCATCATCGAAGTCGCGCGCGGTTTCGCCGTCGATGGTGACGATAGGCAGCGCACGGAAGTCGCGTCGGTAACGCAGCTCTGACTTGGGGATTACGGCGGGGATGGCCTGCGCCTCTTCCAGTGTCGCGGCGGGAAAGTGGTGAGGCAGGTGAAACTTGCGGATCGTGATCTCTACGTCGATGCCAAAATCGTCCTCCCGGCCCAGAATTTCGAAGACACGGCCACGAGGGTTCTGCGTGGGAGTGGGCCAGTCTGTGATTTCGACGTCGACCACCACGCCTTCAAGGTCGTCCCAGTTCGAATGGCGGGCGGCTTCATCGCCCAGCACACGATCTACGGATTTTCTCTGCGACCTCTGTGTTTTGGATTCTTGACTAAACACAGGGGGCACAGAGGAGTCACTGGGGTATTCCATTCCTGGCGGGACGATGATTTCTTGCGTGATCTTGCTGTCCATCGGTTTCACATAATTGTGGCGGCTGCCGTAGTGGAAGACCCCAACCACGGTGGGATGCCCACGTACCACGGATCGCACGATGCGCCCTTCAGCGCGGCCATCGGGACGGGTAGCGACGATATCGACTAGTACGCGATCGCCATGCATGGCATTGCCGATGGCGTGGGGCGCAATGAAAATATCGCCCACCAGGCGCGACTTCATCGACGGACTCAACGAGCTTGCATCGGGAATGACAAAGCCGAAACCGTCGCGGTGCATGGTGAGGCGTCCAGCGACAAGATTCTTGTCGGCCGCCGGCTGCGGCAGAGCGTAGCGGTCGGAATTGAGCTGAATCAGTTCTCCGGCGGCGACCAGCTTCTGCAGATGTGTGTCGAGGTCTTTGCGGGCGTCGCCATGCAATCCCAGTTCCCGGACGAGCTGCTTGAATCCCGCCGAACGTTTCGGCTGGCGGGCAATCTGTTTCAGGATGGTGGAGTCGGAGAGCATCGGAGATTGACAGCTCTAAGGATATCCCACCGGCTGACACACACTCCGATCACTTCGGCGGAGGGATCGGCGCCGACAGGTCGAGATTGTGCATCACCACTATTTCCCAACGCCCCGCATTCTTCTCCATGACGAAGTTCAGCAACCCGTTGCGGTCGTGAAGGTTGCCTTGCGGGTCTAGAGCACCGCTCATCTTCCAATGTACGTCGACAGCTGCGAGATCGGGGCGTAAGAAGCGCGTCTTTATGTCGGTGTATTCCTGGTGGCTCTTGCTGAAGATGGTTGTGAACACAGGCGCATGGAAGGCCTCTATCTTTGCTCGGCCCGTCGCGCCCACGCCACGAACGTTGGTGAAGTCCGCGTCTTCGGAAAACACCGCCGCAAACGCTTCTGCATCGTGATGATTCCACGCATCCACGAAGCGATCCATAACCGCCCGGATCGCGTGCTCATCTGCTTCTACGCTCGTCTGAGCCATAAGCAAAATAGGAAACAAAAGAAAACAAACTGCGATCCTCATTGTCCCTCTGGTCCGGCATTCTGCCTTACCACGTGTCCCCGCCGCCACGCGGCGGCCACGCCCCCAAGACCCGGCGCAGCATAGCGATCTGCCCTACGTGGTAGCTGTTGTGCGCCACGTTCTGCCAGAGCACCGCCTCCAGCGTTCCTGCCACATTCCTATCTCCATCATGCGCGGTCTCGATCTGGCGCTGCATTTCGTCCGGAGAGGAATCTGCCAACGCGGCAAAATCAGCCAACAAGCCTGCAAAGCGTTTCCGCAGAACGTCCCATTCCTGTGCATCGGCGGGCGATGCAGCAGACGGAAAGCTCTCTGCAGCGTGCGCGGGATAGGCAGGCTGCTGGCCGCGAATACGGCGAAGTTCGTAGGCCATCCAGTAGTTCATGTGAAAGACAAGCTGGCCGATGGAGTGAGGAAAACCTGCAATCTGCCGCGCAGCCAACTCGGGAGAAAGATCTTCGACGCAAGCGAGAGGATCGACATGAGCGCCTTGGCCCCGGAGCAGTTCAGTGAGTGCGCGCGATGACATGGAAAATCGGGTCCCAGGTCTCAGGTGTTGGGTCTTAGGATACTGCTCAAGCTCTCCGATCCAGCAGCCTAAGACCTATGACCTAAGACCTTGCCGATTAACGCCGGCTCGCAAAGTATTTCTCTTCCAGAATCCCGCGATGATGTAGCTCGTGCCCGGCGATGATGTAGGCGATGCCGCGCACGCTGACTTCGTTCTTGTTCGCAGTTCCGCGTCGCATCCATGCGGCCTCATCGAGATTGCGCAGAAGCGAAAGCGTAGCGCGGCGCACAGCGATGAAGTCTTCGACTACATCCGTTAGCGGCCGATGGCCAAACGGACCGTTGCGCACATAATCGTCCTGCTCGAAGCCTTCGAGCGGTGTGGCATCGGCACGCGAAATGCGCAGAGCGCGGTAAGCGAACACTCGCTCCGTATCGCAGACGTGGCCCAGAACCTCTTTGGCGCTCCACTTGTCCGGCGCGTAGCCGAAGTCCCCATCTTTTTCGTCCTTGCCGGAAAGCAGCATCATGGTCTCGCGCCGCTGCTGATCCAGCGCGCGGAGAATATCCTCGCCCTGCACCAGAGAAATGTAGCGGCCGTAATACGGGGCATATTCATCGGGCTGAGGACGAGCTACAGTAACCGCGGGCGAGCTGATGGCGGCTGGTTCCAACATGGCGTGCTCCCAAAGAAATGAATCGTGCCTGAGACAAATCTTGAGCCAAGAGCATACTCCTGCGCGCTGTGGAAACATTCACCGGAGTCTGCCGTTTCGGGAATCCTTACACGGGTCTAGTGTCGAAATGGGCGGCCGGAGTGGCCAAACGGCCAAGCGTTAGAGGACACTTAAGTGATGTACCATGCTAGGAAACTATGTTGAAAATAAAGGTTTTCCACAGCGCTCAATATGAGACGGCGGAGTACAATTCGATTTGGTCACGCAAGTGCGGCCGTGATCCCTAATCCCAACTAGGAAAGGAACTGTGTAACCCATGTGGAAGCCGACGAATCAGCCTCAGACCCCCGGACGCCCGGTCGAACCGGAGCGCCCATCTATGCATACACCGAGCGCGCCTGCAATTACGATGGCGAATGAGCCGGCGGCTGCGCCGCGTCCGGCGACCGCCACTACCACCACTGCGGACCAGGCAACCATCGGAAAGTCGCTGGTGATCAAGGGCGAGGTAACTGGATCGGAGTCGCTCTACATCGACGGCCGGGTCGAAGGTTCAATCAGCCTGGCCGGGAACCGCGTCACCATCGGGCGCAATGGCGTCGTTGCGGCCAATATCAATGCCCGCGAAATCGTTGTGCTGGGCAAGGTCCGCGGCAATCTGACGGCTAGCGACCGGGTTGATATCCGCAGCGATGGATCGCTCACGGGCGACGTCGTGGCAGCGCGCATCTCGATTGAAGACGGCGCGTTCTTCAAGGGCGGCATCGATATTCGCAAGGGTGGCCAGCCTTCGCAGCAGAAGCCCAACGGCGAGGATAAGAGCGTCACCGCGCCTGAGCCGGCAGCGATCGGCGCCAGAGCCTAGGCTCGCGGTAGAGGCAGTCGTCGAAGATTAGTGGCGGAGTTCGCAGGATCATGCGAATGTCCGCCGCTTTGTTTTTGCAGGCGATTTTCCGGCGCGCCGCAGCGCTAAAGTGCAGGCAGGAATGTTGCACTATCGGTTGGGCGAATCGATTGCTCCGATGGCTGAACCCGCAGTACGATGAAGTAACGATGTTTTCGTCGACTCGCCCGGTTTGCTCGTCTTCCGCTTTTCCGCTTCGAGTTGGCGCGCATCATGATTGTCCTGGATTCTGAAACGGGGAGAAGTGTCTTTTGATTGAGTCGGGCCAGCATTTTCGGATATTCGTTCTCGCTTTCTGCGCTCTATTGTTCGTGACTTACTGTCCGGCGATCCTGCGTGCCGATACCGCAGCTTTTGACTTGAACGGACCGAAAGTCGACGTCCGCATACAACGCTCCGGTCATACCCTTCCCGTCTCCGAGGTTCCCAATCTGCAGGTTGGAGACCGGCTTTGGGTCCATCCTGATCTGCCGGATACGCAGTCGGTCCGCTATTTGATGGTCATCGCCTTCCTGCGCGGGTCGACCAATCCTCCGCCCGATTCCTGGTTCACCCGTGTTGACGCCTGGAGCAAGCAGGTCCATGACGAAGGCGTCTACGTCACCGTTCCTGAAGGAGCGGAAGAAGCGATCGTGTTTCTCGCGCCTGAAACTGGGGGGGCATTCAGCACCCTGCGCGCTGCGGTCCGGGGCAAGCCGGGGGCCTTTGTTCGTGCCGCGCAGGACTTGGAGCAAGCCAGCCTCGATCGCCAGCGCCTGGAGAAGTATCTTGATTCCGTCCGCGAGGCAGCGTTCGATCCCGAGCAGATGAAGGCGCGGAGCACCCTGCTGGCGCGCAGCCTCAACATGCGTCTCGACCAGCAGTGCTTTGACAAGCCCAGTGCCCAGCAGGCACCCTGCCTTACGCAGAACACCGATCAGCTCGTTCTCGACGACAGTCACAGTCAGACCATGGTTGCGGCCCTCAGTTCCGGAGCATCCAGCGACTTGATGGTGCAGGTCAGCGCCACTCCGACGGCGGGCGCCGGATACTACAGCGCTTATGTCGGGGCAATCGTGGACGTAGTTCGGATCTTGGGCACGGCGCACACCGCGCAATACCAGTACATTCCGGCGCTCGCGCTACCGAAGAAGGACGATCTGAATCTCCGCTTGAACACGCCGCCTTCTTTCAGAAACCCAAAATCCGTGATCACGATCGCGCTTCCGCTGGTTCTGCCGGCTGCCAATCCTCCATTGCGCACCATCGATGCCACGCAAGTCTTCTGCATCGATAAGCCATCGCTCGTCTTGCCAGCGGACGGAGCTCCGTTGGTATTTGCCACTGAGTTGGCGCATAACTTCGTGCTACACGTGGAAACGAAAACCGGCCCGAGCATCGATCTTCCGGCCGTTCCCGACGCGGCGCAAGGCGGCTTCGTAATCGATACCAAGGGCATGCAGTCGGTCGAATTGCAGGGCGAGGTCAGCGGGATTTTGCGCGGCGTTTGGGGCTTTCGTCCCTTCGAGGGTCCCCGTTTCCGGTTGCGCGGATCCAGTCCCGTGCAGTGGGTGGTTGCGTCCAAAGACGCGAGCGCCCTCATCGTGGGGCGCGATGATACTTTACATCTCGAATCTCCGGACGCCTGCTGCGTAAGTTCCGTCAGCCTGCGGGACGAAAAAGGCAAAGTCATCGAAGCAGCATGGAAAATCGCCAAGCCCGAAGAACTGGAAGTGAAGGTTCCCCTGCAGAATGCGCCGGCGGGAATGCTCACCGCGATGGTTCACAAGATGGGCACTCGCCAGCCCGACGAAATCGCCCTGCACACCTACTCCGAGGCGGGACGGCTGGATGCCTTCGACATCCACTCCGGTGACGCCGATGGAGTGCTCAAGGGCACCAGACTCGATCAAGTGACCTCGATCGACGTGACCGGCCTGCGCTTCACGCCAGATGGTCTGTCTCGCGCCAACCAGCGCGACGAACTGAAGCTGGTTTGCCATGACGCGTCAGTAAGCAAGCGGCTGCAGCCCGGAGATTCCATCGTGGTGCATGTGGCGCTCCAGGATGGCCGCTCCATGGATTTGAAAACAGCCGTTGAAGCCCCTCGTCCGCGCGTTACCGTGCTCAGCAAGAGTGTGCTGCCGGATTCGTCAGGCCCTCCCACCACGGTCAGGCTGGAGAATCAGGATGAGCTTCCTCAGGACGCGCGCCTGAATTTCTTTCTGAAGACGCAGGCGCCAGAAAACTTTCCTTCCACCGAGAAGATCGAGGTGGCCACGGCTGACGAGTCCTTCAGCGTGATGCTCAGCGAGAAAGATGGGAATCTCACGCCACAGGATTCCAAAACCATTTTTGCCGTGCTCGATCCCATGAAGTTGCTGGGCCCGTCCGCATTCGGTCCGTTGAAGTTTCGCCCTGTAGATGGCGATGGAACTGATGGAGACTGGCAGCCGTTGGTCACTTTGGTGCGAATCCCCGTTCTCGAGGGAATCCGTTGCGCGCGCGATGCGGAGAAGCAATGCACGCTGAATGGAGACAAGCTTTTTCTGATCGATGCAGTCAGCAGCGATCCTGACTTCACCAACTCCGTCACCGTTCCCGACGGCTTTGTTCAGGTGGCGCTTACGATTCCGCAGCCCAAAGGGAAGACTCTCTACTTAAAGCTGCGCGATGATCCAACGACGGTGGTTACGGCGGATGTTCCAATCTCAACTGCCTCGCCGTAGGCTGTAGTCGCTGGCAGGTTCGGAAGAATGGTTTGCCTCTACGCTCCCGCAGCTCCCTTGCCCTGAAAATTCACTTCCACCAGGCGCCGGTCTTCTTCAGACACTTTAAACATGGAGCGCGGTTTCAGGCTCATGAAGCTGGCCACAAAAACTTCGGGGATCTGGCCAATCCGCGTGTTGTAGGTGTTGACGTCGTCGTTGAAGAACTCGCGACGATCGGCAATGCGGTCTTCCAGTTCGCTGATGCGGGTCTGCAGCTTGAGAAAGTTTTCGTTGGCCTTGAGCTGGGGATAGTTCTCGGCTACGGCAAAGAGCCCACGCAGCGCCTCCGTTATCCGCAGATCGGCCTGCGCCTTCTGCCCGATGCTGGCCGCATTCATGGACGCCGCCCGGGCCTGCGTCACCGCCAGCAGCGTCTGCTGCTCGTGCTGCATGTATCCCTTGACGGTCTCCACCAGGTTGGGGATCTCATCATGGCGCTGCTTGAGCAACACGTCGATATTGGCCCACGCGCGGTCGTTGTCGTTGCGCAGTCGCACCAACTCGTTGTAGAGGATGACCACGTAGACCAGCACTCCCACAATAAACAGCAGAATTGCTGCCCCTTCGATAACGCCGCTGCCCATCGTTCTCGCGACCTCCGCCTCGACCTCGCTTCAGGAATGATTCCAGTGGAACAGCAGGCGGGTCAGGCACGCAAGTAACTGACAGGGCAGCGGCGAAAGTCATGGCATTCAGCCTGGAAACAAGAAGGGCCGAGCCCGCAGGCTCAGCCCTTGATTGCAAATCGAATTAACTACGGCTTACGCGGCGTCAAGTCGCAAGCGTGCTTCATTTCATCCAAGTTCAAACCACCGGGCGAAAACTCAGCGATCGCATAGCCGGTTCTGGTCTTGACTTCAACATTGAACACCTGGGCTCCAATCATGCCACGAATCGTGCCCTTGTCCATGGAAAGGAAACGTCCGCGAACCCAGTTCCATCCCTTATTGTCATGGCTGGCATCGATGCGAACCCTAACTTCCATTTTCGGCTGGCCCCAGAAACCCGGATAGTCGGGCCGTCCCAGCCTGGCGCCGGGATCGAAATCGGCGCGCTCATATTTGCCATCGGAGCAAACGATTTCGACCCGTGGCTTGTAATCTGGATCTTCCCGAAAATAATTGTTCGCCAGCAGTTCGAAGCGGACCTTTTTCGCTCCGGTCATTTTGTCTTCCGAGCGGAACGCCATCCACTTGCCGCCGGTGGTAACTCCATCCTGCTCCCCCTGATACGGGCTCATCGCGCCCTGCTGAGCAAAGGCCGAAGCGGCCGTCAGCACCAAACTCGCAGCCACCGCAGCCAAACCAAAACGCCTCTGTCTTCGAAACGAGTGCAATACTTTCAAGGTTTTCCTCCCACGCGAGAACATCCTTACATATTGAACCCGGAAAATGCACAAGAGTTGCATGAGGGGAGTTCCAGGTTGAAAAATGGGCAAAGGAAAGACGAAGCTTTCGTGTTGATATGTATTTCTAGCGGGTATCGATTCTGAGGTCGATGTAAACCTGAGGGCGGTCGTCGAACTGGCTGACCGACCGGGTATCGCTCTTGCGGTTGTTGTACTGCGCGTAGACTTCATAGTCCACGTTGGAAAGTCCTGGGAAACGGTAAGTGCCTTCCTGTCCCACAATGTAAGTCTTCACAGCATGGGTACGAGTATTTGTAAGGTATACCACCGCGCTGACCACGGGATTATCCTGCGGGTCGAGCACTTTACCCAAAAGTAGCCGCCCTTGCTGCTTATCTTTCTTGTCGAGCGCGGCACCAGTCACGGAGAAGACGAGCAGGAGCGCACAGGTTAGGAGGGCAGCTTGGCGGGAAGTTCCTCTCAGAATCATGCGAGCCTTGTCGTTCTTTCTTTCGTTGCCCTGCTTCGGATGACTCTAGCGGGCCAGATGCAAACCAATGTCGACGCGTTCATCATACTCTATGTGAACCGGAACCTCTTCCACCAGATGCACGGGATGTCCGTCCGTAGTTTTCACGCCCTTGAGATCGGCGCCTACAATGTAGTCATTCTTGCCGGCGGCAACGCGCAAGGCAAATTCGCCACGATGATCGGAATAGAGTTCCCACTTGGGTTTCTTATCGGAGGCCAGGCGAATCTTAATCTTCACCCCGTAGGCGGGATGATCGTCCGGTCCCCAGACCGTGCCGAAGATGAGTGCATAAGGATCGGTGGGTTTCAGCTTCTTTGAGCCGGACGCGGCATTCGCCAGAGGAGAAAGCTGGAGGCTGAGGGCAGCGAACGCAAGCAAGAGCAACAGGGAAATAGAGGACTGGCGTGAAGACGGAAGACCAGGGCAGGCGCTAGGCGTCGTCACCGTCTTCAGTCTCCACTTCTTCTTCCTCTTCCACATAGCCTTCTTCAACGGCCTTCAATTCCAACGGGCTGGTCGTGACCACTTCGAAGTCTGTGCCACACTCCGGGCAGGAGACGATCTCGCCCTCGTCCACTTCTTCTTCTTCCACATCCAGATCAGTTTCGCATTCAGGACAAAGAACCATGTTTCCTCCGCTCCCATTAGATACCGCTGATAATATTTAGATTCTTCCCCCACGGCAGTGTCAAGTGGGCGAGTGCTGTAGGACAGAAGATTAATAATTTGACCGGAAGTATCCGCTGGCCTTGACATTCCGCACGCCGGAGATTACATGATTTCTCGCTTGAATAGAAGTTGCTGTATGGCCGCCGCACTCCTCAGCGCAGCCGCGCTGGCCCCTCATCAGGCAACTTCCCAGAGCTCTGAAGCGACTCCGCCTGAACCCATGATCGTCGATGGTCGGATCTCGGCGGCTCTGCAACAGGTTTCGGCAGAGCGTATCCGGGCAGATATCGAAAAGCTGGTGAGCTTTGGCACGCGGTCGACCATCTCTCCCCAGGATGCCGCTGCTGTCCGCGGTGGACGCGGAGTTGGGGCTGCCCGGGAATGGCTCAAGTCAGAATTCGAGCGTTATTCCAAAGATTGCGGGGGCTGCCTTGAAGTCGAGACCGATACTTTCACCGAACCGGCCGGCGAACGCATTCCACAGCCCACTGAAATCACCAATGTTTATGCAGTTCTCAAGGGCACAAATGCGGAGAACGCGAAACGCATCGTGCTCGTGACCGGGCATTACGATTCCCGCAACAGCGATACGTTCGACACGAAAGGCGATGCTCCCGGCGCGAACGACGACGGTAGCGGCACCGCCGTCAGCCTGGAATGCGCGCGCGTCCTGAGCAAGCTGAAGTTTCCCGCCACGATTGTTTTCTTGACGGTGGCGGGCGAAGAACAAGGGCTGAACGGCAGCCGTCATTTCGCCAAGATGGCGAAGGACCAGGGCTGGAACATCGAAGCCGTCCTAAACAATGACATCGTCGGTGGCGACAAGAGTGCGCAGCAGGATCACTCCGTGGTGCGAGTATTTTCCGAAGGCCTGCCCGCCGCCTCCACGGACCAGGATATTCGGCGGATTCGAACTTTGGGCGGCGAGAACGACTCCATCTCCCGGCAGTTGGCGCGTTATGTCGCGGATGCGGGCAGCGCCTACGACGCCGGTGTGAAGCCGATGCTGGTGTTCCGCCTTGATCGTTACTTGCGCGGAGGCGATCATTATTCCTTCAATCAGCAGGGATTTGCGGCCGTGCGCTTCACCGAATTCCGTGAAGATTTTCACCACCAACACCAGAACGTGCGCACCGAGAGTGGCATTCAGTTCGGCGACCTGCCTAAGTTTGTGGACTTCGATTATGTCGCGCACGTCGCGCGCCTGAATGCGGCAACGTTGGCGTCGTTGGCTTCGGCGCCGGCGCTTCCGGCGAACGTCCATCTCCTCATCAAGGACGTGGAGAATGACTCTGCGCTCACATGGGAGTATTCGCCTGGGGGATTGGCGGACCACTATGAGGTTCTGTGGCGCTCCACAACCGCTCCAGAATGGGAACACGTAGAAAATGTCGGGAACGTTACCCGTACAACTTTGAAACTTTCCAAGGATAATGTCATCTTTGCAGTGAGGGCCGTGGATGCCCGAGGACACCGCTCTTTGCCGGCGGTTCCGGAGCCTGAGCGCTAGATTCGCGGAGCCTGCAACCTGATACGATGGTTAGGATTTGGTTCCCCGAGTGGTAACTGAGACGCCGCCATGCCGATGAATCGTGGACGTACCATTTCGTTGAGCCTGCCCCCGTTCACGCGCTGGGTGAAGCGGCTGATCCTGACATATGCCGGAATTTGCCTGATGATGGCGGTCCTGAAGGTCGCCTCACCCTTCGCTCGGGAGTGGGTCATCGTTTACCTGGGACTGATCCCCAAGCTGGTCGTGCATGGGATGCTGTGGCAGTTAATCACCTACTCTTTTCTGCATCTCGAATTACTCCACCTGCTGTTTAATGCTCTGGCGCTTTGGATGTTCGGTTCACAGCTGGAGAGCGATTGGGGATCGAAGCGGTTCTTGGAGTTCTATTTCTTTTGTACGGTGGCGGCAGCACTGACTACAGTGGCTGTGAGCTACACGCACATTCTCGGACTCTCGCCAGCGACTCCCACAATTGGGGCTTCGGGCGGCATTTACGGCTTGCTGGTCGCTTTCGGTGTGCTTTATGGCGAAAGCGAAATTATGATGTTCCCGCTGCCATTCATGATCAAGGCCAAGTATTTTGTCTGGGGCATTGTGTTTCTGACTTTGATTGGAGCGATCCAGGAGACGGGCGGCGTAAACAACTTTGCACACCTTGGCGGATTGCTCTTTGGCTACCTCTACCTCAAGTTCTTGCCGCGAAAAGGTCTGATGTTTGCCACGTCCGAACGCTACTTCAGTTTTCGCAACGAGTATTACCGCTGGAAGCGGCGCCGGGCGGCGAAGAAGTTTGAAGTCTACATGAGCAAACACGATCGCAAAGTCGAGTTCGACGAGCACGGGAATTACATTCCACCCGACGATGGCCCGCGGAAAGGCAATGGCGGATCGAAATCGGGGTGGGTGAATTAGGCGTTTCCCACGCCTCTACAGAAACTTCTGAAACTCCGCTAGCACCTCTGCCGGCAATCCTTCCCGTTTCGCTTTACCCTTGAAGCCCAGGTCGTGTCCAGCGCCTTCGACGATCAGCAGTTTCGTCTTCGCTGGAATCAATTTTAGGGCCTGCTCAATTTCCTCGATCGAAGCAAAAGGGTCGCGCGTACCCTGCACGAAAAGTGCGGGAGTATGCAAAGTGAAGAAATGCTGAGTGCGAAGCTGCGCAGGCTTGCGCGGAGGATGCAGCGGATAAGACAGTAAGAGCAAGCCGGGGATCTTTCCCGATTCCTTCTCGGTTTCCTCGGCGCACAGCATGCTCGCTTGCCTTCCGCCGTAGGAATGTCCGCCAAGAAAAACCGGACCGGTGGCAAGATTCCTCATTGCCATGACCGCATTCTTCAGTCCGGCACGATCCCGTTTGGCGTCGTGCGGTGCCGGCGGGCCGTAAGGCCGATCCTGCCGAAACGGTAAATCGCAGCGCAACACGAGGAAGCCCGCACGAGCGAAACTCTCGGCGATCGCAACCAACAACGGAGCCTGACAATTCGATCCAGCTCCGTGAGTCAGAACCAATCCTTTGCCGTTGGGATTCGCCGGTTGATGCAACAGCCCGCGCACGAACGGGTCCACCGTCACGTCAGTGAAGACTCGTGGACTCGATTCAGCAGGCATTTATCCGCCTACCTCGGCCAGCTTCTCATAAACTTTCAGAATTTTGATTTCGTTCCCGAGGCGCGCCCAGCAGCGCAACACTTCCGGATCTTCCTGGGCCGCGCTCCGGGCCTGCTCGGAGTTCCAGTAACGCAGCAGCACATAGCTCGAATCGACGCTGCGATAAAGCAGATCGCGGCCGTATTGCTTCCTGGAGACGACAGCATTGAGTTCGCGCATGGTGTCGAGCGCAGCGGCTTCCATGTCAGGCAGAGGTTCCCAAATCGCGATGGAAAGATATTCCTGCGACATACCCCGCGATTATAGCTTCCGGGGGCTGCGGCCGCGCTTTGCTTTCGTGTGAATGCTGGCGGTGACCTCTTCAGGCGTCACCGTATGCAAGCGCATCAAGTTGGTGGAACCGGAAGACTGGCGCGTGCCGGCCACAACTCCCAGCACATCTCCGGGCTTCAGCAATCGCCGATCCAGCAATTCTTTCTCGGCCACGTTGACCATGTGTTCGGCCGACAGTGCCGGAGCGCATTTCACCGGATGCACGCCCCAGTAGAGGTTGATGCGCTGGGCGACGGTCGAGTTCGGCGTGAAGGCGAAGATGGGAGCTTCCGGCCGGTATTTGGAAATCATCCGCGCCGTGTTGCCGGTTTCAGTGAAGACAGCGATTGCGCCCATGGGAAGGTCTTCCGCGGCGTGCGCGATGGATTCGCAGATCGTTTCCGCAACGGAAAGTCCGTGCCGCTCGCGACGACGGCGGGGCTGCGTAAACTCTCCCATGTTGCTCTCGGCCTCGACCACAATTCTCGCCATCATGGCGACCGCTTCGCGGGGATAGCGGCCACTCGCGGTTTCCGCGGACAGCATGACCGAATCGGAGCCGTCAAAGATCGCATTGGCCACGTCGCTGGCCTCAGCCCTTGTCGGGCGCGGGTTGTCGATCATCGATTCCAGCATCTGCGTGGCCGTGATCACAGGCTTACGCCAATGGGCTGCGCTTCGAATCACATGTTTCTGAATGACCGGAACCTTTTCCGGCGCCATTTCCACGCCCAGATCGCCACGCGCGACCATCACTCCGTCGGAGGCCTGCAAAATCTCATCGAGGTGATCAATGGCCTGCGGCTTCTCCAGCTTGGCAATCAAAGGAGTGTCGCTGCCGTGGCCGAGGACGATCTGCTTGACCACATTCACGTCGGCTGCGGTGCGCACAAAAGAAAGCGCCACGGCATCCACGCCGTGCTTCAGGCCAAACTCAAGATCCTTGCGATCTTTTTCGGTCAGAGCGGGGATCGATAAAGCCGTTCCTGGCAGGTTGATTCCCTGATGCTCGCCCAAGGTCCCGCCGTTCAGAACATCGCAGACCACATCTTTGCCGCGGATGGTACGCACGCGCAATTCGATGAGTCCATCGCGCAGTAGAATCCGCGCACCCGCGCTTACTTCGCGAGCCAGGTCCGGGAAAGTAGTGGAAATGCGCGTCGCTGTTCCCGCGACATCCCGAGGAGTGATCACCACGGTCGAACCGCTCTTCAGCACTACGGGCTCGCCGCGTTCCAGGCGTCCAGTGCGGATCTTGGGGCCCTGCAGATCCTGCAGGATGCATAAGGGCCGGCCTTCTTGTTCGGCAGCACGACGCAGCGCGCTCGATGTTACGGGCGTGGTCCGGGTGCGAGCCATGAGAAAAATTCAGGCGAGCCACATCCATGCCCATGCGGAGCAGATCGCGCATGGCGGCTTCGGAGTGACAGGCCGGACCGATGGTGCAGATGATCTTCGCGCGGCGGCCGGCGCCGCGAGGGATGAGCGAGGAAGAAAGCCCCGTGGTGAGCGAATCTTCTTTCGCGAGTTTCTGCTTGTGCTGTTTCATGAATGAGGAAATCAGACTCGCCCCAGTGAGAGAATGATTGTAAATGTTTTTGTGAGGCTATTCGTTTCCAAATACTACTTGCACAAAATTCAACTGAATAGAGCTCGCTGAAGGAAACAACCTACGGCCGGGGATGATTGACCGCGGTCAATTCTTTTCCCAGCATGGCGCGGGGGAAAAGCATGGCGTTGAATTCGGCGCCAATAAGAATCACCAACGAGATCATGTACATCCAGACCAGCAGGGCGATCGCAGCGCCGAGCGATCCATAGATGAGGCTGTAATCCGCATAGTGCTGCAAGTACCAGCCGAAAAGCAGCGTAGATGAGAACCACAGGCCAGTTGCGAGCGTGGCGCCGGGAAGCACGGTATGCCACGGCTGGGTGCGCGGAACGGCGTTGTGATAGATGAGCGCAATTACCGCAATGCTGGTTAGAGTGGCGATGAGCCAGCGAATGCACGTCCACATCAACAGAATGTAGGCGCTGAATTCATGCGCAGTGTAGAAAAGAATAGTGGTCTCGATCCTGCTGCCGAAGGCCACCAGCAGTGTGGAGAACGTCATGGGGATGAGCGCGAAGACGACCAGCAGGAATGAAATCAAACGTTCTTTCACCAAGCCCCAGATTTTCGGCAGTTCATAGCAGCGGCGGAAGCCTTCCATCCAGGAAATCATGACGCCGGAAGCGGTCCACAGAGTAAGCAGCGACGTGGTGACCAGCAGGCTCACCGGACGCTGGGAAGACCCGCGCAAAAAATTCATGGCCGTATTGCTGCCCGCGGGTAAAATCCTCGACAACGCGTAGGAGATTTCCCGCAGGTAAGGAGCGCCCTTGCGCGATGTGGCCAATACCGATCCCAGGACCAATAGCGCTGGAAAGAAAGTGAGGATCAGGGAATAAGCAGACGCCTTCGCGATGGAAAAAGCGTCGTGCTGGAATGCTCGCCAAAAAGCCAATCGCACAAGACGCAGAAAGCGAAGCATCATTGGCCCTAGCTTAGGGCCGAGGAGTCGCGGGAAGCAATGAAGGAAGCGGGCCAGGTTCCTCAAGTTGCAATCGCTGTGGAGTAGCGTGCATCGGTGTTTAGTTGCCAAAGAAGGGCCTCGGGGGCGAAACGGACTCGCCCCCGATTCCTCCCGTTAATTTGGCTTACTCCGCCGCCAGTTCCTCGGTTTCGCCCTCGTGGCGCATCATTTCGAGAGCGCGCTCGGCCTCTTCGTACGCTGCCGAGACTTCCGCCTGTACCTTGGCCGCGGCCTCTTCCATCTCTGGCGAGAGGCGCACGTTGCGGTAGTATTCCATGCCGGTTCCGGCAGGAATCAAGCGGCCGACGATGACGTTTTCCTTGAGTCCGCGCAGGTGATCGACCGCTCCCTGAATGGAAGCTTCGGTGAGCACGCGCGTGGTCTCCTGGAACGACGCCGCCGAGATGAACGAGTCGGTCGAGAGCGAAGCTTTCGTGATACCAAGGAGCAGCGGGCGTCCAGTAGCCGGCTTGCCGCCTTCCTTGATCACGCGCTCGTTCTCTTCGCGGAAGCGGAACTTGTCGAGTTGCTGCTCCAGCAGGAACGAAGTGTCGCCCACGTCCTCTACCTTCACCCAGCGCATCATCTGGCGGACGATGACTTCGATGTGCTTGTCCGAGATGTTGACGCCCTGCAACCGGTAGACTTCCTGGATTTCGTTCACCAGGTAAGCCTGCAGTTCCTTTTCGCCGAGCACGGCCAGAATGTCGTGCGGGTTGAGTGGGCCGTCCATCAGCGGCTCGCCCGCCTTCACGCGCTCGCCTTCCTGCACGTTGATGTGAACGCCGCGCGGGACCTGGTATTCCTTCTCGGTACCGTTATCGGCCTGCACATACAGTTTGCGCTGACCCTTCGAGACTTCACCGAACTTCACCGTGCCATCGATTTCGCTGATGACCGCGGTCTCATGCGGCTTGCGGGCTTCGAACAACTCGACCACACGCGGCAGACCACCGGTGATGTCCTTGGTTTTGGTAGTCTCGCGCGGGATCTTGGCCAGCACATCTCCCGGGAAAACCGTGTCGCCGTCCTGCACCATGAGGTGAGCGCGGGAAGGCATGAGATAGCGCTTGCTGCCTTTGCCTTTGACCACGATTGCCGGTTGGCGCTTCTCGTCGGGCGAATCGGCCACAACGTGTCGCGACAGTCCGGTAACTTCGTCCACTTCTTCGTGCAGCGTGACGCCTTCCTGCAAGTCCTTGAACTGCGCCGTGCCGCCGATTTCGGTGAGGATGGCGAAGGTGTAAGGATCCCACTCGACCATGACTTTTCCGAGCTGCACCTGATCGCCGTCGTTGACCTTCAGCTTGGCGCCGTAGATCACGGAGTAGCGCTCGCGCTCGCGGTTTTTTTCGTCAACCACCGCGATCGAGCCCTGGCGGTTCATCACCACCAGGTCGCCGGACTTGGACTTAACCGTCTGCAATCCGATGAAACGCACCGTGCCGTTGTTCTTGGCATCGAGGCGCGACTGCTCGGATACTCGAGACGCCGTGCCGCCGATGTGGAACGTGCGCATGGTGAGCTGCGTTCCGGGCTCGCCGATCGACTGAGCAGCGATGACGCCGGTTGCTTCGCCGAGTTCCACCAGCCGTCCTGAAGCCAGGTTGCGGCCGTAGCACATGACGCAAACGCCGCGCTTGGATTCGCAAGTGAGCACCGAACGAATCTTTACACGCTCGATTCCGGCGGCCTGGATCGAAACAGCGAGTTCTTCGGTGATCTCGTTGTTGATGTCGACGATCACGTTGCCGTCGTAGTCCTTGATCTTCTCGAGCGAAACGCGACCCACAATGCGGTCGCGCAACGGCTCGATAATCTCGCCGGCTTCGACGATACCCTGGACGTAGATGCCGTCCACGGTGCCGCAATCGTATTCGCTGATGATGACGTCCTGGGCCACGTCGACCAGACGCCGCGTCAGGTAGCCGGAATCCGCCGTCTTCAGCGCGGTATCGGCCAGTCCCTTGCGGGCACCGTGCGTCGAGACGAAGTATTCGAGCACCGTCAATCCTTCACGGAAGTTCGCCGTGATGGGTGACTCGATGATTTCGCCGGAAGGCTTAGCCATCAGGCCGCGCATGCCGGAGAGCTGACGGATCTGCTGTTTCGATCCGCGAGCGCCTGAATCCGCCATGACGTAAATCGGATTGATGATGCCTTCCTTGTCGCGCTTCTGCATTTGACCGAACATTTCGTCGGCAACTTTTTCCGTGATGGCCGACCAGATTTCGATGACCTTGTTGTAGCGCTCGCCGTTGGTAATAGCACCGTCCAGGTATTGCTGCTGAACGCTCACCACCTGCTTCTCGGCATCGCGCACCAAGGTCTTCTTGCTGTCCGGGATGACCATGTCGTCGATGCCGATGGAAAGCCCGGCTCGCGTTGCGTACTTGAAGCCGAAATCCTTTACTTCGTCGAGCATCTTCACCGTGGTCTCGAGTCCGAAGCGCAGGTAGCCGTAGTTCACCAGCGCGCCGATGCCTTTTTTCTTGAGCAAGCCGTTGATGAACGGCATGCCCTCGGGCAAGTGATCGTTCAGGATGGCGCGCCCAACCGTCGTGTTGATGAAGGCTCGCTCCACGTGAACCGGTTCGGTGTGAATGATGTCCTGATCGTCGTAAGCTGTGGTCAGGTCGATCAGTTCACCGGTGTAGCGCAGTCGGATCGGAGAGAGTGTTTCCACTTCGCCCATTTCGAGCGCCAGCAGAACTTCTTCAATGTTGGCGAAGACGCGGCCTTCACCTTTCGCGCCCGGCTTGCCTTTGGTCAGGTAGTAAAGACCAAGCACCATGTCCTGCGTAGGCACAGTGATCGGCTGGCCGGAGGCTGGCGAGAGAATATTGTGCGAGGCCAGCATCAACACGCTGGCTTCCACTTGTGCTTCCGGAGACAGCGGAATGTGCACGGCCATCTGATCGCCGTCGAAGTCTGCGTTGAACGCGGTGCAGACCAGCGGGTGGATTCGAATGGCTTTGCCTTCCACCAGCACCGGCTCGAACGCCTGAATGCCCAGACGATGCAGCGTGGGAGCGCGGTTCAGCAGCACGGGATGGTCTTTAATGACCTCTTCCAGGATGTCCCAAACTATGGGCTCCTGCTGCTCCACCATTTCTTTCGCCTGCTTGATGGTGGTGACGTTTCCGGTCTGCTCCAGTCGGTGATAAATAAACGGCTTGAACAATTCCAGAGCCATCTTCTTCGGCAGCCCGCACTGGTGCAGCTTGAGTTCGGGACCGACCACGATGACAGAGCGTCCGGAATAGTCGACGCGCTTGCCCAGCAGGTTCTGGCGGAAGCGGCCCTGCTTGCCCTTCAGCGTGTCGGAGAGCGACTTCAGCGGACGGTTGTTCGCGCCACGCAGCACGCGGCCACGACGGCCGTTGTCGAACAGCGCATCGACAGCTTCCTGCAGCATGCGCTTTTCGTTGCGCACGATCACTTCCGGCGCGTGCAGATCCATCAGCTTCTTCAACCGGTTGTTGCGGTTGATCACGCGGCGGTACAGATCGTTCAAATCGGACGTGGCGAAGCGGCCGCCATCGAGTGGAACCAGGGGACGCAGCTCCGGTGGAATGACCGGAATTACGTCGAGAATCATCCAGCTCGGTTTGTTCCCGCTCTTGCGGAAGGCCTCGACCACTTTCAGGCGCTTCGTATACTTGAGCCGCTTTTGCAGCGAGCTCTCGTTCTTCATCTTCTCCCGCAGCTCGACGGCCAACCCATCGGTGTCGATACGCTTGAGAAGTTCCTTGATGGCCTCGGCGCCCATCATGGCCTTGAAGCCCGCCGGGCGATACTGCTGGTCGAGTTCGCGGAACTTGGTTTCGTCCTTGATGACCTCACGCTCTTTCACTGGAGCGTCGCCGGGCTCAACCACGACATAAGCCTCGAAATAAAGCACGGACTCGAGGTCGCGCAGAGAAATATCGAGCAGGTGGCCGATGCGGCTGGGCAAGCCCTTGAAGAACCACACGTGCGAGCAGGGCGACGCCAGCTCGATGTGTCCCAGGCGTTCGCGGCGAACTTTCGAGAGCGTAACTTCCACGCCGCACTTGTCGCAGATCACTCCGCGATGCTTCATTCGCTTGTATTTGCCGCACAAGCATTCCCAGTCTGTTACCGGACCGAAGATTCGGGCACAGAACAAGCCGTCGCGCTCCGGCTTGAAGGTACGGTAGTTGATAGTCTCAGGCTTGGTGACTTCGCCATGCGACCAGCTCCGGATTTTTTCCGGAGACGCGAGGCTGATCTTGATGGCATCGAAATCGGCGATCGTGTTTTGCATTTCGAACGGGCTCGAACGAAACAAGGTGTTCCTCCGCTTCCTGCTCTCAAAGGCAGTGGCCAGTTGTCGGTGGCCAGTGACCAGTTTTTATGTTTCGCGGTAGCCGAGAGCCTTGTCATCCGCGAAACGTTTCCTTCAGAATTCTTAGCGGTGCTCGGGCCAGCGTCAGCGCCGTTACTCGCCACTGATCACTGGACCGCTGTTCTTAGTCTGCTGCCGCGCTGGCCGCGGGCCGCTTCTCCCCGGTCTTGATCAACTCCACATCAAGACAGAGCGATTGCAATTCGCGGATCAGCACGTTGAACGATTCCGGCACGCCCGGCTCCATGGCGGCTTCGCCCTTGACGATGGCCTCGTAAATCTTGGTGCGGCCGTATACGTCGTCGGACTTCGCCGTCAGCAGCTCTTGCAGAATGAACGCTGCACCGTAAGCTTCGAGCGCCCAAACTTCCATTTCTCCGAAGCGCTGTCCGCCGAACTGCGCCTTGCCACCCAAAGGTTGTTGGGTGATCAGTGAGTAAGGTCCGATGGAACGCGCGTGAATCTTGTCATCCACCAGGTGCGAAAGCTTCAGCATGTAGATGTAGCCCACGCAGACCGGCTGTTCGAACTGATCGCCGGTCATGCCGTCGTGCAGAGTCGTCTTGCCCGAGGTGGGCAGGCCCGCGTGCTCGAGCAGCGCCTTAATCTCGCCTTCCTTGGCGCCGTCAAACACGGGAGATCCCATGTAGACTCCGCGAGCCAACGTAGGCGCTAGGGCCTCCAGTTCTTCATCGCCCATTTCACCGATCGTGTCAGCGAGCTTCGAGTCCTTGAACAGGGCCTTCAACTCGCGCCGAATCGCTTCCGTGCGCGTGTTCTCCTTGAGCAAGTTGCTAACCTTCTCGCCCAGGGTGAAGCCCGCCCATCCCAGGTGGGTTTCAAGAATCTGACCCACGTTCATACGGCTGGGTACGCCGAGGGGATTCAGAACGATCTCCACCGGCGTTCCGTCCTCGAGGTATGGCATATCCTCTTCCGGCAGAATGCGGGCGATGACGCCCTTATTCCCGTGACGGCCAGCCATCTTGTCGCCAACGCTCAGCTTGCGCTTCATCGCGATGTAGACCTTGACCAGCTTGATCACGCCCGGCGGCAACTCGTCGCCCTTGGTAAGTTTTTCTTTCTTCTCGTTGACGATCTTCTTGAGCACATCGATCTGGCGCGAGGTCATTTCCTCGATCTCGTCGATCTGCTCATTCACCCGCGGATCCTTGTCGGCATACTTGATGCGCTTCAGGTTGCGGGTGGAGATGCGCTCGATCGCGTCGCGATCAAGAATGTTGCCCTTATTCAGCAAACGCTTGTTGGTGCGCTCGTCGTGCAGGTCGGCCTGCACTTCCTTGCCGCCGAGAATATTCTCCAGACGCTTGAGCCGCTCGTCGGTCAGAATGCGGATTTCGTCGGAGAGATTCTTCTCCAGCTTGCCGATCTGCGCCCCTTCGATTGCCTTTGCCCGCTCGTCTTTTTCCTGGCCCTTGCGGGAGAAGATTTTCACGTCGACGATCACGCCCTCGATGCCGGGCGGGCAGTAGAGCGAAGCGTCGCGCACATCGCCGGCCTTTTCGCCGAAGATGGCGCGCAGCAGTTTCTCTTCCGGCGTGAGCTGGGTTTCACCCTTCGGCGTAACCTTGCCCACGAGAATGTCGCCCTGCTTGATGCTGGCCCCGATGCGGATCACGCCCGCTTCGTCCAGATTGCGGAGCATCGACTCGCTGACGTTGGGGATATCGCGCGTGACTTCTTCCGGACCAAGCTTGGTATCGCGCGCTTCGATCTCGTATTCCTCGATGTGCAGCGAGGTGTAGTAATCCTCTTTGACCATCTTTTCAGACACGAGAATCGCATCCTCAAAGTTGTAGCCGCGCCATGGCATGAAGGCCACCAACACGTTTCGTCCGAGCGCCAGTTCGCCGTGGTCCGTGCAAGGACCGTCGGCGATAACCTCGCCCTTCACCACGCGTTGTCCCTTCTTGACCACCGGCTTCTGGTTGATGCAGGTGTTCTGGTTGGAACGCTTGAATTTGGTGAGCTGGTAAATGTCGCTGCCTACCTCGCGCGACAACTGCGTAGGGTGATGCTCGCCTTCGACGCGCACAATGATGCGGTCGGAGTCGACCGAATCCACGATGCCATTGCGTCGCGCCAGAACCACTGCGCCCGAGTCGCGAGCCGTCACGCCTTCCATTCCGGTGCCCACAATCGGCGCTTGCGCGCGGAGCAGAGGCACCGACTGGCGCTGCATGTTCGCGCCCATCAGTGCGCGGTTGGCGTCGTCGTGCTCAAGGAACGGAACCAGCGATGCGGCGACGGAAACCAACTGCTTGGGGCTGACGTCGACATAATCGACTTCATCCCGGCTGACCAGAACAAAGTTGCCTGCCTTGCGGGCGTTGACCAGCTCAGCCACAATCTTGCCCTTGTCATCGAGCTCGACGTTGGCCTGCGCAATAGTGTGCCGGTCCTCTTCCCATGCGGAAAGGTAGAAGGAGAACGGATCGACCTGCGCCGGCTTCTTGCGCTTCTCTTTCAGTTCGTTGTTGATCTTCTCGATCTCATGCTTCTCCATGTGATCGCCGACTTTGTAATCGCTGTCGCCGGTGTTGACCACGGTGACGTAGTCGATCACGCGGCCGCCCTTGATCTTGCGGTAGGGCGACTCGATGAAGCCGTAGTCGTTGATGCGGGCGTAGCAGCTCAACGACGAGATCAGTCCGATGTTCGGACCTTCCGGCGTTTCAATCGGGCAGATGCGGCCGTAGTGCGTGGGATGCACGTCGCGCACTTCGAATCCTGCTCGTTCACGAGAAAGCCCGCCCGGCCCAAGCGCCGAGAGACGCCGCTTGTGCGTGATCTCGGAGAGCGGGTTGGTCTGATCCATGAACTGCGAAAGCTGCGACGATCCGAAGAATTCGCGGATCGCGGCCATCACCGGCTTGGCGTTGACCAGGTCGTGCGGCATCGCCGTCGACATTTCCTGGTACACGGACATTTTTTCTTTAATCGCCCGTTCCATGCGGACCAGGCCAATGCGGAACTGGTTCTCCATCAGCTCGCCGACCGCGCGCACACGGCGATTGCCGAGGTGATCGATGTCATCCACCGACCCAATGTTTTTACGCAGCTTCAGCAGGTAGCCGATGGTGGCGTAGAAATCGTCGGGATCGAGAGTGCGCTTGTCGAGGCTGGTAGCATCTTGGTTCTCGAACAGCTTGATGTTGAACTTCAGACGGCCAACCTTCGAGAAATCGTACTTCCGCGGATCGAAAAACATGCCGTGGAACAGCGCCGTAGCCGTGTCCAGCGTTGGCGGATCGCCAGGACGCAGTTTGCGGTAAATTTCGATCAGCGCTTCCTGCGGAGTCTTCACCGAATCGCGCTTCAGTGTCTGGCTGATGACCGTACCCACATCGTCGCGCTCCGGGAAGAACAGGCTCATCTCCACCACGCCGGAGTCGAGAATCTTCGATACCTTGTCGGCGCTCAGTTCGGTGTTGGCCTCGAGCAGCACTTCGCCGGTCGTGGTATCCACAACATCGGCCGCGGCCCATGCACCTTCGAGATCCGTAACGTCGACTTCGATCTCGGAAATCTTCGCCTTCTGGATTTCCTTCAGAATCTGCGCACTCAGCTTGCGGCCGGAGTGCGCAATTTCGTCGCCCGACTTGTTCTTGATGCTATGCGCCAGCTTCATGCCCAGCAGGTTTGTGGGCTTCTCGCTGGTTGGATCGAGCGTCCAGAACAACTTCTTGTCTTTGATCGCAATCCGATCAACCGTGTAGAACGAGCGCAGAATGTCCTCGCCCGAGCGCAGACCGAGTGCGCGCAGGAAGATCGTTCCCAGGAATTTCCGCTTGCGGTCGATGCGGACGTAGAGCACGTTCTTCTGGTCGTACTCAAATTCCACCCACGACCCTCGGTAGGGAATGATCTTGCCCAGGTAGTAGGTGCGGTTGTTGGCGGTTTCGAAGAACACACCGGGCGAACGGTGCAACTGGCTGACAATGACGCGCTCAGTCCCGTTAATAATGAAGGTTCCGTTCTGCGTCATCAACGGCACGTCGCCGAAGAAGACTTCTTGTTCCTTAATGTCGCGAATCGAGCGGTTTCCAGTCTCGGCGTCCTTATCGAAAATCGTGAGACGCATCGTGACCTTGAGCGGCGCGGAATAAGTCATGCCGCGCTCCTCGCACTCGGCCACGTCATACTTCAGCTGCAATCCAACTGGGTCGCCGCACTTGTTGCAGAAGTCCGGCGTGTTCGCGTTGTAAGTGCCGCACTTCTGGCAAAGCACGTCGCCGGGATGAAACGGATCCGTGATGACGGTATTGCCGCAGTTCTTACAAGTGGTACGCAGATGGTGTAGTCCCTTCAGGTGACCACACTTGCACTCCCAGTTACCAATGGCGTAATCCACAAACTCAAGTTGTGATACGTTGCGGAAGTCGGTGATCGGGAAGACGGACTGGAACACCGCCTGCAACCCGCCGTCTTCGCGTTCGCTGGGCAGCTTGTCCATTTGCAGAAAACGATCGTAGGAGCGCTTCTGCACCTCGATCAGGTTCGGGATCTGGATGGTGGCTGGAATTTTCGAAAAATCAAAACGTTTACGGAAGGCATTATTCTTCATCGTCAAGAACTCCCAATGTCAGGCGCAGCCGTGCGCTGCGAATACCCGCGGAATGTGGGGCGCCGAATCGCGCCGGCTGCTTAGCTGTTTCGAACCTGTGTAAAATTGCTGTGAACCCTGGAAAACACGACGGGGCGCCCGCAGGGACAAGCGTTCCCGCAGACGCCGAGCAAGGCGTTTCGCCAATGTGAATTTGTAATCTTTCGCGCCAGTTTCCTTCGGCCGTTTCCGTTCCGCCTGCCCACGGAACAGTGCCCAAGCTTCCCTGCGAGTCTCGCTCGCCTGTGAGTGAGGCCGAGGGAAGCGGTGTTGTATAGATGCTAACACCACCGCCCAGGCTTCACAACTAGAACGCTGCAACTTCCTGAGACTTGCACTGTTTGAAGTGCGTTTCCGGCCTCGGATCCAATATCCAGGAAGCCAGAGATCCTTCGCGAAAAGCGCTCAGGATGACGCCAGCGGGGCTCCCGCTTCGCTCACGCCCCGCTAGACGGCGTCACTTCACTTCAACAACAGCGCCCGCCTCGGTAAATTTCTTCTTGATGGTCTCGGCTTCGTCCTTGGAAACGCCTTCCTTGATGTTCTTGGGCGCTCCATCCACCAGTTCCTTGGCTTCCTTCAAGCCCAGGCTGGTGACCTCGCGGACAGCTTTGATCACGTTGATCTTGTTGGCGCCAACTTCCTTGAGCACGACGGTGAATTCCGTCTTCTCTTCGGCCGGAGCTGCGCCCGCCGCTGCTGCGCCACCGCCAGCCACCATGACCGGGGCTGCCGCTGCCGCCGACACGCCCAAACGCGCTTCGAGCTTCTTCACCAGCTCCGCCGCGTCGAGCAACGACAAGGCTACGATTGAATCTTCCAACTGTTGCAAGTCTGCCATGTTCAGTTCTCCACTCTTTGAGTTATGAATTTGCTTGCTTTCGTTACCCTTCGGCCGGGTTTCCAGTGCGGCAGGCCCGTCTCCACGCGCCAGACAACGCCTGGATCAGAACCGCGCAACCCCTGACTTGCGGATAACCAAAACTCTTCGGACGGCCTTCGCCATCCCGAATCCTTGTAATGCCGGCAGCCGCCGGCGCTCAGCTCTACGCGCCCGCGGGAGCGTCCGCCTTGAACTTGCCTTTTTCCACGCCCTGCCCGAGCACAACCGCAACGTCGCGGCCAACGGCGTTCATCACGGTGACCAGACGCTGCGCCGGAGCATTGATCAGGAACAGCAGCTTCGACATCAACTCTTCCTTCGACGGCATGCTGGCCAGCGCTTCGATCTCTTTGATCGAAATCACGCGGCCTTCGACCACGCCAACCTTGAAGGTGAACTCCGGCGTGTCCTTGGCGTACTTGGTGAGCGCCTTGGCCATGGCCACGGGATCACCCGTTGTATAGGCAATCGAGGTCACTCCGGCCAGATTCTTCAGGCCTTCCTCGATCTTGGTGCCCTTGGCCGCGCGCTCGACCAGCGTATTCTTTACCACCTGATACTTCGCGCCCGCGCCGCGCAGAGCCTTCCGCAGCTCGTAATCCTGCGCCACGGTCATCTTGGAATACGTCGCCACGACCGCGTTCGAAACATTCTTCAGGTCCGCACTCAGCTTCTCGACCTGTTCTTTCTTTTTTGCCTTTGTAACCGCCATTGTCGAATCCTCGAAATCCTGTTTGGTCTAATGTGGGGGCAGCCGCCCTCGGCTGTCCGGCCGGGCACAACCCGGCAGCTCTCTTATGCCTTAGCTGCAGTCTCGATCGGCGCCGTATCCAGCAAAATTCCCGGCCCCATGGTCGAGCTCAGCGTGCAGCCCTTAATGTACTTGCCCTTGGCGACCGATGGCTTGGCTTTGATCACGCTGGTAATCAGCACCGTCGCGTTCTCAATCAGCTTGTCGGGAGTGAAGGAAATCTTTCCCACCGGACAGTGCACCAGAGCCGTCTTGTCGGTGCGGAATTCCACTTTGCCGGCCTTCACTTCCTGCACGGCTTTGCCCACATCCATGGTCACCGTGCCAGTCTTCGGATTCGGCATCAGGCCCTTGGGACCAAGAATTTTTCCGAGCCGCCCTACAGATTTCATCACGTCGGGAGTGGCAATCAGCGCGTCGAAATCGGTCCAGTTTTCCTTCGTGATCTTCTCGACCATCTCCTCGCCGCCCGCATAATCCGCGCCCGCCGCTTCCGCTTCCCTGATTTTGTCTCCGGAAGCGATGACGAGAACTTTTTTCGACTTGCCCAGACCATGCGGTAGAACGACTGTCCCGCGCACCATCTGGTCGGCGTGCTTGGGATCGACTCCCAGCCGCATCGTAACTTCGACCGTCTCGTCAAATTTTGCGTATTTTACTTTTTGCAGGAGAGGAACTGCGTCCTGCAAAGTGTAAGGGCGCTTTTCAACCGCTGCGTGCGCCTTCGCAATATTCTTTCCTTCTTTTTTCATTTACTTTTCCTTGTCTTCCACCGCTCATCGTTGTTCCGGTGAGCCGTGGTGCTTTCGACTAAAGACTTTTATGTGGGGACGGCCACCCTCGGCCGTCCGCGGAGCAAAGCTCCGCTCTTATCCAACCACTTCAATGCCCATCGAGCGAGCCGTGCCGCGAACGCTCTTAACGGCGGCATCGATCGACGCTGCATTCAAATCCGGCATCTTCTGCTTCGCAATGTCCTCGACCTGCTTCAACGTCACCTTGCCGACTTTGTCTTTATTCGGCGTGCCCGATCCCTTGGCGATACTCGCAGCCCGCTTGAGCAGAATCGAAGCTGGCGGCGTCTTGGTGATGAAGGTGAAGGAGCGGTCGCTGTAAACCGACACGACGACGGGAATGATCAGCCCTTCCATCTCCTTCTGGTTCGTGCGCGCGTTGAACTGCTTGCAGAACTCCATGATGTTGATCTGCGCCTGACCAAGCGCCGGTCCCACCGGAGGAGCCGGAGTCGCCTTGCCCGCTGCGATCTGCAACTTTACGAAACCTGTAACTTTCTTTGCCATAATCTCTCTTCCGCAAAAAACTTAAAAATGCGTTGTCTGAGCGAGACGCCTTTTGTCTCGCGAAGGATCTCCAGCTCAACTGCTCTACGCCACCTTCTCCACCTGGTTGAATTCCAACTCCACCGGGGTCGAGCGGCCGAAAATTGTGACCATCACCTTCAACGTCTCGCGATCTTCGTTCACTTCGTCCACAATGCCCTGGAAGGTCGCAAACGGCCCTTCGGAAATGCGCACGGTTTCGTTCTTCTCGAACTTGACCTTCAACTTGGGCTTCTCGCGGCTGTCGGCAACCTTGTAGACGATGTGCTGCACTTCTTCGTCCGACAACGGCGTTGGCTGCTGGCCGGTGCCCACAAATCCGGTCACGCGCGGCGTGGATTTCACCACGTGCCACACATGATCGTCCATGTCCATTTCCACCAGCACGTAGCCGGGATAGAACATGCGCTCCGACGTATACTTCTTGCCGCCGCGGACCTCGGTAACCGATTCGGTCGGGATCAGCACCTTGCCAATCTTGTCCTGCAGGCCAAACGCCGCCACGCGCGACTCCAGCGACTCTTTTACCTTGCGCTCGAATCCGGAGTAGGAGTGGATGATGTACCACTTCATGTTCGGATTGCGAGGCGGTTCACTGCTTGGGGCAGCGCCTTCCGCCGCCGGTGCCTGCTCCGCACCCGCCGCCACTCCGCCTGCTGCCGCTTCGTTCTTTTCTTCGTCCTGCATGATCAAGTTAAACTCCGCTTCGCGCGTTGTGGCCTATCTTCCGAAATAGCTATACAAGAACGAAACACCCTTCTGAATCACCCCATCGATCAGCCAAAAGTAGGCGGCAAAAATGAATACCGTAACCACTACCACCGCCGTGGTGGCCTGCACTTCTTTCCAGGACGGCGCCGTGACCTTGCGCGTCTCGGTGCGCACGTCGTTGTAAAAGGTCTTGATCCGCTCCGGCCAGGATTTGATCTGGTCTCCGAAATTGCCGCCGGCCGATGCGATCGAGTTTGCCATCTTCTTTGTCTCCACTCCCATACTGCGTCTACCTTTCCCGGCTTCCTTCCAAATTCTGGCAGGGGCGGAGGGATTCGAACCCCCAAGTTCGGTTTTGGAGACCGACAGTTTAACCGTTGAGCTTACGCCCCTAGAACCTGTGATTAGCGGCCAGTGATCAGCTCTTCTGCCACTGCTCACTGGTCACTGCTATTTCACTTCTTTATGCGGCGTATGCTTGCGGCAACGGCTGCAGAACTTCTTGAACTCCAACCGCTCGGTCGTCGTCTTCCGATTCTTGGTGGTCGAATAATTCCGCTCTTTGCAATCACCGCACTGTAACGTAACAATCTCTCGGGGCATCGCTCACTCCCTGCTTCCTAGATCACGAATGGAGCCGCGGCCGCCTTCGCCCGCGCTCAGTATTGCTGCATGCAGCCGCGGACGAAGGCGTCCGCGGCTCCATTGTTTACTGCTACTGCACAATCTCCGCAATGGTCCCGGCGCCCACCGTGTGTCCGCCTTCCCGTATGGCAAACCGCAACCCCTTCTCCATCGCCACCGGCGTGATCAACTCAATCACCAGACTCACGTTGTCCCCCGGCATCACCATCTCGGTGCCCGCGGGAAGTTCCGCTACGCCCGTCACGTCCGTCGTGCGCAAATAAAACTGCGGACGGTATCCCTTGAAGAACGGCGTATGTCTTCCGCCCTCTTCCTTCGTCAGGATGTAAACTTCCGCCTTGAACTTGGTGTGCGGCGTAATCGATCCACCCTTCGCCAGTACCATGCCACGCTCTACATCTTCTTTCGCAATGCCGCGCAGCAAGAGGCCTGCGTTGTCGCCCGCCATGCCTTCGTCCAACTGCTTCTTGAACATTTCCACGCCCGTGACTACCGTCTTGCGCGTATCGCGGAAGCCGACGATTTCCACTTCCTCGCCCACCTTCACCTTGCCGCGCTCAATACGGCCCGTAACGACCGTGCCGCGTCCCTGAATCGAGAAGATGTCTTCAATCGGCATCAGGAACGGCTTGTCCAGCTCGCGCGCCGGCTGCGGCACGCTCTTGTCCACCGCCTCCATCAGCGCATCAATCTGCTTCTCCCACTTTTCTTCGCCATTCAATGCCCCCAACGCAGACAGCCGAATCACCGGCACATCGTCGCCCGGAAACTTATAGCTCTTCAGCAACTCGCGCACTTCCAGTTCCACCAGATCCAGCAGCTCAGGATCGTCCACCGCATCACACTTATTGAGCGCGACCACGATGTAGGGCACACCCACCTGCCGCGCCAGCAGCACGTGCTCGCGCGTCTGCGGCATCGGACCATCCGTCGCCGCTACTACCAGAATCGCGCCATCCATCTGCGCCGCGCCCGTGATCATGTTCTTGATGTAGTCGGCGTGACCCGGGCAATCCACGTGCGCGTAGTGCCGGTTCGCCGTCTCATACTCCACGTGCGCCGTCGCGATCGTGATTCCGCGCGCCTTTTCTTCCGGCGCATTATCAATCGAATCAAACGACCGGAACACGATCTTCGGATTGTGCTTCTGCAACACCTTCGTGATCGCCGCCGTCAACGTCGTCTTGCCATGGTCAATGTGACCGATCGTCCCCACATTGCAGTGCGGCTTATTTCTGTCAAATTTCTCTTTCGCCATAAATCAGCTCTTAGCTCCTTAGCTCAAACCCTTCTCATCCAAACTTTGCCATCCTGATCGGCGCAGTTTGCCGCGAAGGACCCGTGCAACTTTGCAGCTATTGATTCAGTAATACTGATACAACTTCTTAAATTTGTGCCGCAACGCGCTGTCGATGCCTTCCAGCTTCGAGAGGTAAAACTCCCGCATCTGCGCCTGATCGGAAACCGGCAGCGACTGATACAACTGTCCCGCACTCAGCTCTGCCTGCCGTCCGGCTACTTCTTCCAGAGCGCGGGCCGCCAACACTCCATCAAAATCCCGCACCCGAATTCCCTTGCGGTCCAGCAGCTTCAGGAATCGCTCTGCCTGCCCCGGCAAGAACGCCTGCTCCACTGCAGCTTGCAGCTTGGCAAACTCTTCCTGCTTTTGAACCTTGATCGTCGCTTGCTCGAACGCCACTGTCATCGCACCTTATTTGAGATCCCTCGCAAATAACGCTCGGGATTTCGGCTGCGGGCTCCCACT
Organism: uncultured Acidobacteriaceae bacterium; assembly: GCA_963750245.1. Classification (GTDB taxonomy): domain Bacteria; phylum Acidobacteriota; class Terriglobia; order Terriglobales; family Acidobacteriaceae; genus Sulfotelmatobacter. Next base: position 480,490 of record CAVVQB010000007.1, on the reverse strand, counting down.
TCGCTCGCGCCCGCAAACGCCTCAACTCTGGAGCGGGAGACGGGAATCGAACCCGCGACCAACAGCTTGGAAGGCTGTGACTCTACCACTGAGTTACTCCCGCCCTTAAAACCAGCTATCAGCCGTCAGCTTTTAGCCCAAATCAAAACTGGAGCCGATGACCAGGATTGAACTGGTGACCTCTCCCTTACCAAGGGAGTGCTCTACCAACTGAGCTACATCGGCTCAAACCAGCTGTCAGCTATCAGCCTTCAGCTCTCAGCTAAAAACTTATCTACCTCGGATCGCTTTCACCATCCGGATGCAGAACATCCTTCCGCCGCACCCAGCTCTTGAACGCAAACAACCCAAGAATCAACAGCGTCAGCGTGCGGATTCGGAAATCGCTCAGCGTGGCCAGTGCCAGCACTCCCAAAACCGCATACGCGATCAACGCCATAGCCAAGCGACTCATGATTCCTTAGCCGCACAACTCCGCTGCACATTATTACCGCACAAGCAGAACGACCAAATGGTGCACAGGGAAGGATTCGAACCTTCGTACCTCGCTAGGAGGGACAGATTTACAGTCTGTTGGCTTTAACCACTCACCCACCTGTGCAAAAACCGCCGGGCGATGCAGTCGCCGCGTCTCATCCAGCAAACGGGGCCGAGCACAACGCACAAGCTTCCGCCCACCGGACTTTCGCTCACCAAGTTTTCACAAACTGGTTTTCGCAAATCAGGGAAACCAAGAATCGCGCCTACGGATTTACTGCGCGAAGATCACTACACGCCGGATAACGTTCCGAATGGAGTGCGTTGGAAAAACCTGTTGCGCCGCCACGTACCGAGTCCCGCCGCCTGCCGACTTCAACTCTTGAATTCGTTTCCTGGAGCTGGCGAAGGGATTTGAACCCCTGACCCTCTGATTACAAATCAGATGCTCTACCACCTGAGCTACGCCAGCATTTCGGGGACTCGCGCCCTACAGGCACAAGTATACCCCTGATCCCTCCCAGATGTCCGGGACAATTAGTTAAGTTATCACAAGGGATAAATTCCGCGCAACCACTCCCTAGAATCCAGCCGCCTCCGTCCACGCCGTCGGTGATATGATTTCAGCCCTGACCGCATTCCATGCGAATTAGGCGCACCCTTCCTGTCTTCGTCCTCGTCGTCCTGATCATTGCGGCGGTGTTCATCGCTGTGCAACTCCGGAAGCACGCACCTCCTGAAGCTGCGCGCCTATTGCCCGGAGCAGATGCCTTTATTTACGCGGATCTCACCTGGGTACGGAAGGCAAACTCCGGCAAAGAACTGCCCGCCGTCAGCCACGACCCTGCATATGAGCGCTTCATTCGCGAAACCGGCTTTCAGTTTGAGCGCGATCTCGATGAAGCCGCATTCGCCGTCCACTACCCTGCGAGCTGGCCGGGCGGCGGCACCGGCGGTTCCGCTCCCGAGCCACGGTTTTCGGAGGTGCTTGTAGGCAAGTTTCATAGCGAGCGCCTCACCGCCTACCTGCGAGAGATCGCCAAAGCAGTAGAGAACTATCAATCGGTCGATATTTTCACCATTCCGATCGAAGGCCGATCATTACGAGTCGCGGTGCTGAGCGCTGATTCAGTCGCAGCATCCAATCACGACGACCCCGCAGTCATTCACGGAATGGTCGATCGGTCCCGGCGCCTGGCGTCCCCATTCGGAGGTCCGGCGATGTTGCGCCAGTACTATAAGGAGGTGCAGTTCGCCAGTTTGGCGTGGGCCGTGGCGCGCATCGAGCCTTCCGCTGCAGAGAGCAGTACCTGGAGTTCGCTCCTAAGCGCACCGGCGACTCTCGTCGTGTCAGGAAGCTACCTCAGTCCTCTTCATTTGAATTTGAGAGCCGGTGCTATTCGCCTCCGCGCCGAGGCTTTCACCGAAAATCCTGAGCAGGCGAGGGCTCTCATCGATAAAGTAAACGTGTTCGTGGCCTTGACTCACTCGGCCGAAACCTCCGTAGGGATGCATGGAACCGATCCTGACGTGAAAGCATTCTTCGAAAGCATCCAGGCCAAGCAGGATGGCGACCGCGCCATTCTGAATGCCGCTGTGCCCTACGGGTTCCTGCAAAAGATGCTGGCGGGATCCGGCCCGGATTTAGCCGGGCCCGAAGCCGCTTCTCCCGAAATTCCCGCTAAATCCAAGTAGGTTGTAATTTCTGCAACTAAATGCGCGGCCAATCGTCAGATGAACCGAGGAGTAGACTCCGGCAGGTACAATAAAGACGCATGTCGAGCTTTCCACTTCCGATTGCCGCTTTTTTCGCCGGGCTCATCTCATTTCTATCGCCCTGTGTATTGCCGCTGGTTCCCGGCTACGTTTCACTCATATCCGGCGCAGGAGTGGATGAACTGAAATCGTCGCAGGGGCGCCTGATGCGGCGGGTGATGACAAATTCCGTCGGATTCATCCTTGGCTTCAGCGTAGTGTTCATCACCCTGGGCGCAATCTCGACCGAGATCGGACAGATTGCGGCGCAATACAAACACACGCTCGCAACGGTGGCCGGGGTGGTTATTATTCTGTTTGGCCTGCACCTCACCGGCATTCTGAAGATCAAGGCGCTCTATTCTGATACACGCTTGCACGAATTGAAGGGCGGCAGCACACCCATCGGAGCTTTTGTGATCGGCTTCGCCTTCGCTTTCGGCTGGACTCCGTGCATTGGCCCGATTCTCGCTGGTATTCTCACGCTGGCCGCCGCGCAGGATACGTTGTCGAAAGGCATGTTTTTGCTCGCGATCTATTCCTTGGGGTTGGCGGTGCCTTTCCTGCTCACCGCTCTGGGGGTGGAGCGATTTCTAAAGTTTTATAGCCGCTTTCGCTCGCACATGCACGCCGTCGAAGTGGCCTCCGGCGGATTGCTGATCGCGCTGGGAGTACTGCTGGTGCTGGGCCGCTTTACTTTGATTTCGAACTGGCTTTCGTTCCTGAACCGGTTTGCTTTGTAAGTTGTTTTTTTGAAATGGAGTATTTTTTGTGAAACGCAATCCTCTTACACTGGTGGTTGTGGCCTTCGTGGTCGCGCTGATGCTTTACGTCGGCTTCCACGCCGCCCGCCGCTCCGGCCCGGGTTTCGCGCCACGCCTCACGCAATCCAGCCTCGCTCCCGATTTCTCTCTCGAGTCGCTCGATGGCAAGACCATGCGCCTCTCCGACTATCGCGGCAAGGCCGTGCTGCTCAACTTCTGGGCGACCTGGTGCGGTCCCTGCAAAATCGAGATGCCCTGGTTCGTCGAGTTGCAGAGGCAGTACGCCTCGCAAGGATTGCAGATCGTGGGCGTCGCTATGGACGACGCCAGTAAGGAAGACATCAGCAAATTCGCCAAAGATATGGGAGTAAACTATCCCATTCTGATTGGAAAAGAGTCGGTTGGCGAGCAGTACGGCGGCGTTCCCGCGTTGCCCGAAAGCTTTCTGATCGGCCGTGACGGCAAGATTGTGGACAAAATCATTGGCCTTCGAGGCAGGGCCGAAATAGAGGATTCAATCAAGAAGGCGCTCGACACCAAGGCGGCCACGAGCCAGGCATCTGCCTCAGGGAAAGACGCGATCTCACAATGATGATCGGCCAAGGTAAGTTTCGCAATTTAAAGTTGAACAGCCGTCTTGGGCGGGGCGGAACGCTGGCGCTCGTTCTGCTCACAGCTTCCGCGCTTGCGTATTCGCAGACGCCCGGTCAAGCTCCGTCCATTACGATAGCCCCCATACCGCTGACTACGGCGCAGCGGGCTAAGGCGACGATAGTAGACCTGAATTTTCGTGTTCCTGCTGGCTACCACATCAATTCGAACACGCCGAAGTCGGAGTTCCTGATTCCGACCGCCTTGAAGATGGACCTGCCCACCGACATCATCCTCGGAAAGATTGCATACCCCGCCGGCGAGGATGCGAGTTTCCCCTTTTCGCCGGACGAAAAACTAAGTGTATATACCGGAGATTTCACCATCGCCGTCGCCGTGCATCCGCTGCACTCGGTGGTGCCGGGGAAATATGTCATGCACGGCGTCCTGCGTTACCAGGCCTGCGACAATGCCGCCTGCTATCCGCCGAAAACTTTGCCGGTAAGTTTTGAAGTGAAGGTCGTGAAGGAACCGCCCGAGCACCACGCGAACCCCGCGCAGAGCCCGCATATACATAACTAGCTGTCGGGCACCATTTCGCCTTGTCATTCTGAGCGAAGCGAAGAATCCCTACAATCACCGCGCTGCGTGCTGGAGATAGGGATCCTTCGACTTCGCGAGGTCAGTCGCTCCGCGAACGACCCCACTCGGCTCAGGATGACAATCCCTCAGGAATCAGTGCGTTGTGTCGCGCTCGCGAGCGCGAGAATCGCTCCGGCAAACAGCAGCGTGTCAAAAAAGTAATTGAGTCCCTCAACCTTGACATCGGTGCTCGGGTCCATCATCGATGCGATCAAGATAGGGCCATAGATGAACACGACCAGCAGCAGAATCCAGGCACCGAGATAAGTTGCCGCCATCCGCGTCTTCTTGGCGAGCAGGATGCATGCTCCCGCAACCACAAGAATCGCGCCCGTGAGGTAGCTGATGAGCATGTGCGCCGGAATCCAGTCAGGCATCAATTTTTCGAGAGGAACGCCTGGGACATTGACTGGATGAAGAAAGTGCTCGACGCCGTAGAATATCGCGGCCGCTCCGATTACGATGCGCCCGACTCTGATCAGCTTGCTTCCTGCGCGCCCGTCCCCTCTGGCCAGCGCATCTCCCGCCAGAATCCACCCGCCACCGCCGAACGACATCTCGCGCAACAGAAGGGTCCAGCTAATCCGGTTGTGGGGCTCGGCCAGGGCTCCGGGAATGTCCATCATCGCCACGAAGAGAAACATCATGATTCCGAACAGCAGGCCCGACCAGCGCACCTGAATTTTCGTGGCAATGCTCAAAGACGCGGCAATCAGCGCGAGGCCCACGAGATAGGTCCAGAACAAGGGCCAAGGCACAAACTTGGGCACAATCTGCGAGATGCCGCTGGCAGCCGAGAAATGCTCCGCGCCGAAGACGGCCAACGGGGCGGCCAAACACAGATTGCTCAAGGCTACGATCTTGTCGAGGCCGCCAGCCTTGGCGAGGTCAGCCTTCGCAACCCACAGGGCAATCAGGAAAAGCAGGATGCCGGCGATACACATCCAAACAGGCGTGCGGGGGAACTCAAGCAAAATCAGTGCGAAGAGGGCCTGGGGGATTGTTAGGTGCATGTTTATAGGAGCAGCCCTGACGTGGCACCGCCGAGATCATAGCCCTTTAGACTGGATAACGGGAGAAAAGTTAGACTAGCTCGTGGAGCGACGGACGCATTCGTCCGTCCCCGCATGCTGCATCCTCTTTTAGTGTGACAGGATGGGGTTTTGAAGTTTCTCCCGGCAGCGCCGATAATATTGTTGAAGCTGGACAGGCAGATATGCTGACCCCGAGCGGAAGGCGTGCTCGGGGTTTTCGCTTTTTCGGATGGCTAATTCTTTTTCGCGTTTTCCGTGGACAACTGCTCCTGCAAGACCACAAACTCGCTTAGCCCCGCAGGTGTCTCAACTCCGTGGGTGCGGACTCGAACGAGCTCGCGGCCCTGCGCGTCGCGCCCTCGATTCAGCACGCTGCAACGCACAGACCCGGGCAGGGGATAATGGCTACGTTCATCAATAAGCGAGGCAGTAAAGATTGGGATCTTGTCGACCAGGATGTGTATCCGCCCCTCAGCATCTTTAAGCTCGCAAGCCACGACGCCAGGCTGAGGATTCCAACTAACGAATCGCACTATTTCGATGGCCAGGTCCACATTGCCCTCGCTATTTTCCTCCCTGCTTCCTCTCCAGCTTCGCCCAAGTATCCTTTAGCGCCACGGTACGGTTGAATGCGAGCTTGCCGGGCTTCGAGTCGGGATCCACGCAGAAATATCCCAAGCGCTCGAACTGGTAGCGGCCGCCCACCGGCGCCGTCGCCAGCGATGGCTCCAGCTTCGCCTGCCGGATCACTTCCAGCGAGTTCGGATTCAGGTTTGCGATGAACTCCTGGCCTGGCTCGACGTCGTCGGGATTTTCCTTGCTGAACAGCGTCTCGTAAATCCGCACTTCAGCATCCACCGCATGGGCGGCTGACACCCAGTGAATCGTCGACTTCACCTTTCGTCCGTCAGGAGCGTTGCCGCCATGCGTCGCGGGATCGTACGTGCAGTGCACCTCCACCACTTCGCCACGATCATTCTTCACCACGCTCTTCGCGGTAATGAAATATCCGTAGCGCAAACGAACCTCGCGCCCCGGCGAAAGCCGGAAATATCCTTTCGGCGGATTTTCCCGGAAGTCGTCCTGCTCGATATAGAGCACGCGGGCGAACGGCACTTTGCGGGTTCCCGCGCCGGCATCCTCGGGATTGTTTACCGCGTCCATCTCCTCCACCTGATTCTCGGCATAGTTGTCGATGACAACTTTCAGCGGATGCAGCACCGCCATCACCCGGGGTGCCCGCTTGTTCAGATCCTCGCGGACGAAGTGTTCCAGCATGGCCAGCTCGACAATTCCATTCGTGCGCGAAACTCCCGCAGCCGTCACGAAGTTGCGAATGGCTTCCGGCGTGTAGCCGCGGCGGCGCATACCGCTCAGTGTGGGCATGCGCGGATCGTCCCAGCCGTTCACACGCCGTTCTTCGACGAGCTGGCGCAGCTTGCGCTTGCTCATCATGGTGTAGGTGAGGCTGAGGCGGTCGAATTCGATTTGCCGCGAAGGGAAAATGCCGAGCTGCTCGATAAACCAGTTGTAGAGCGGCTGATGGTCGGCGAATTCAAGCGAGCACATCGAGTGCGTAACTTTTTCGAGCGAATCCGACTGGCCGTGGGCGAAATCGTACATCGGATAAATCGGCCACTTGCCGCCCGTGCGGTGATGCTCGGCGTGCAGAATGCGGTACATTACGGGGTCGCGCATGTTGAAGTTCGGCGAAGACATGCCGATCTTCGCGCGTAGAACCCGCGAGCCATCAGGGAATTCGCCGGCTCTCATGCGCTCGAACAAATTCAAATTTTCTTCGAGCGAACGATTGCGGTACGGGCTGTCTTTTCCCGGTTCCGTAAGCGTTCCGCGATTCTTGCTAATTTCCTCGGCGGAGGAATCATCTACATACGCTTTGCCAGCTTTGATTAACTTCACCGCCCACTCATAAAGCTGGCCGAAATAATCCGAAGCGTAGTACAGGCCGTCCCACTTGAAACCGAGCCAGTTCACGTCATTTTTGATCGACTCGACGTATTCGACGTCTTCTCTCTCGGGATTGGTATCGTCGAAGCGCAGGTTCGTGTGCCCGCCGAATTCATCGGCGAGGCCGAAGTCGAGGCAGATCGCCTTGGCGTGTCCGATATGCAGGTAGCCGTTGGGCTCGGGAGGGAAGCGCGTTTGCACGCGGCCGCCATGCTTGTTAGAGCGCACATCTTCGGCGATGATGTCGCGGAGGAAGTTGGACGGGCGAGGCTCGGGCGTGGCGCTCTCGCCGGGCGCAGCTTCGGCTGATGCAGGTTTCATAGTTTGATCTTATCGCAACCCCGGAGCGGCGGACGCCACGCATTCTTGCCTATGCGATTTTCGTCATCGCCTGTTCAATCCGAGCCAGCGTCGTCTCGCGCCCCAGCACTTCCAGCGTCTCAAACAATGGCGGGGCATTCTTTCTTCCGCACACAGCCACGCGGATGGGCTGGAACATTTGTCCCGCCTTTACTCCCAGTTCCTGCGCAGCCGCGCGCAGAGCCTGATCCAGCGGATCATGCTTGAACTCGGTTTTCGCCAACACCTCGTGCCCTTTCTCCAACACTCTCCGCGCCATCGCCATGTCTCCCTTTTGCGGGATCAGTTCGGCCGGATCGTAGGGTGGCAACTGATCGACAAAGAAGAAATCGGCGGCCGTAAGCACGTCCCGAAGCAGCTTGATGCGTTCCCGAATCAGCGGCGTGATCCGCAGCATCTTTTCCGGCGAAACGTCGGATCCCTCTGCCCTAACGATCGGCAAAAGCCTCGCGTTCAAATCCTCTACCGGCAGCGCCCGGATCTGCTCGGCATTCAGCCACACTGCTTTCGGATCGAACGTCTCTTCCGGGGTTGCAGCCGGCTCCTTGAAATTCACCACCGCGTTCGATCGATTGATGCCCTCGAGCGAAAACGCATCTGTAAGTTCCTGCAGTGACATGTGCTCCCGATCATTCTTGGGCGACCAGCCCAGCAGGCAGAGGAAATTGATGAAGGCTTCCGGCAGGAATCCCGCATCGCGATAAGTAGTAACGCTCACCACCGGACCATGCCGGCGCTTGGAAAGTTTCGTCCCATCGGGCGCCACCAGCAAGGGCAGGTGGGCAAACTGCGGCGGCGTAAAGCCGGCAGCCTCGAAGATCAGCACATGCTTGAAAGTGTTCGAGAGATGGTCTTGGCCGCGGATGATATGCGAGATACGCAGGTCGGCATCGTCCGCGCAGGAAGCCAGATGGTACGTCGGCATTCCGTCAGAACGAAGCAGCGCAAAGTCTTCGATGTCGGCCGCCGCCTTCACCTGATCGCCATAAACAGCGTCGGCGAAGCGCACCAACTGGCCACTCTCACGGGGCACGCGAAAACGCAGCGCAAAAGGCTCTCCAGCCTCCGCACGCCGGTCGCTTTCCGCCGGCAAAAGCTCGCGCGCGCCAGGATTGAACAGCCACGTTCCCTGCGCACCGGACTTCTCACCATCTCCGGCATGGGCCGGCGTGAAGTCGCGGTAGGCAAGCCCTTTTTCGAAGATCTCCCAGGCGATTTTGCGATGCAGGTCCAGCCGCTCCGATTGCTTGTATTCCTCGTCCCAGCCCAAGCCTAACCACTTTAGTCCCTCGAAAATGGAATCGACCGAAGCTTGCGTATTGCGCTCAACATCGGTGTCGTCCAGACGGAGAATCATCTTCCCGCCGTGATGACGGGCGTAGAGCCAGTTGAAAATGAAGGTCCGGGCGCTGCCTACATGCAGAAATCCAGTAGGCGAGGGCGCAAACCGAACGCGCGGTTTCGAGGTCGTTGCATCAGGCGGAAGAGACATAAATGGCTAGGATTTGATGGTATGGGCGTATGAAAAGTATCGTCAAGCGACCGTGCTCGGCGAACAGAAGTAATCAGGGATTGAATCGACCGGTATTGTACTTAAATCCTGTTGTGTTCACACCCGGAGCTGTGAAAGCATAGTCACCATTCCTTCTACCGAATCGCTAGGGCCGCGATCCCAGGAATCTTAGCCGGACCTCATGAATAGCATCTCCTCCAGCATCGTAATCATTCCAGGTGTTGTTGCCCTGTTGCTCTGTCTGTTGTTCAGTTATCTCTACCAGCAGAGCAGGCAAGTGTATTTTCTCGCGTGGCAGGTGGCCTGGGCCTGCTACTCCATTCACTACGCGCTCGATGCCCTTCGTTATTACCGGCCGAGGGCGCACGCTGCTTTTTTTGTAAGTTTGTTGTTCCTGGTGGCGATGGGGGTGAGCATCTTTGTTTCCACGCGGCTCACGCGCTCCTCTTTCCGCTTTCGCTGGTATGACTGGGCCTTGGCCGCCGTAGGTACAGTCATGGCCGGTATCGACTTGCGGAATCGCTTATCGTCCGGCACGCCCCCCATGGACCAGCGCCCGCTCAGCCTGACCGTGCTTTTCCTGAGTGCGGTGCTTTTGTATTGCTCCGCAGTTTTCTACTTGCACGCTCACCGCAAAGGCTCCCCCGCCTTCAAAATCCTCGCTTTTTCGCTGGCGCTGTGGGCGGTGCTGATGGGCGCGATACAGTCTGGGAGCCCAGTCATGGAAATGTTCGGGACGGTCGGCCATTTTCTCGGCCCGATTCCGCAGATGTTGCTCGGCATCGCCATGGTGATGGTGCTATTTGAAAATGAGCGCAACGCGGTGCAGGAGAACACGCTTGCTCTTTCGACCCTGGGCGCGGATCCCCGCCGCCTGCTGTCCGCCGATGATTTGCTGCCGAGCATGCAATCTGCGCTGGATCGCCTGGCCGGCGCCTTGTCCGCCCGGCGCGCAATCATTTACGTCGCCGAGCGCTGGCGCGGTTTGCTGCCTTCCGTGCAGCGAGGATTCTCCGAGGAGTTCCTGGATGTCCTGACCAGGAGCGGGGCGGGCGAATACATCAGCGACTTGGCCTACCGGCAAGGCGGACTCTTCACCGTCCGCGATATCGGCCAGATGACGGAGCCGCTCCCCTTGGGATCTGCCGGCACCTTCGCCGGCCTGAAGGAAGTGTTGGAAAAGGCAGAAATCCACAATCTGACCGCCGTCAGCCTGCAAACCCGCGAACACGCCTTCGGCGTGATCCTTTTTCCGCACGCCCAGCGCAAAGCATTCGGAGCCTCGGGCCCACGCCTGATGGTCGGACTGGCCCTGCAACTCGGACTCACCGTCGAGAACTATCTGATCGCGCACGATGCCCATCGCCGCACGCAAGAGTATGAACTGCTCACGGAGATCGGACAGGCCATCAGTTCGCGGCTTGATCAGGACGAGGTCCTGCGCACGATTCATGCGGAGTTAGGACAGATTTTCAATAACAGCAATTTCTACATCGCATTCCAGTCAAGTGACGAAATCTGTTTCGAGCTTGAGGTCGAGGACGATCTCGTCCTGCCGAAGCGGCGCCGCAAACTGGAGAATGCCTTTACGGAGTATGTGATTCGCTCCGGACAACCGTTGCTGATACGCTCCGACCTCGAGAAGACGCGGTCCCGCCTGGGCATCACCTACCGGCCTGAGCAACCCGCGAAGTGCCTGTGTGCCGCACCCATCCTTCTGGGCGGCAAGGCGGCAGGCGTAATGGTTGCCATGAGCACGGCGCGGGAGTACGTCTTCGAACAGCGAGACGTCGACGTACTCATGACCGCTGCCGGACAGGTTTCGGTTGCGGTCGAAAATGCGCGCCTGTTCGCGGAAGAACAGCGCCGGTCGCGGCAACTTGCCTTCCTCAACAACATCTCGCGCACCGCCATTTCCAGCGACGATCCGGTCCACATGCTGGGCCAGATTGTCGGTGAAATCCAAAAAAACTTCAGCTTCGATCATATCGGCATCGGCTTGCTCGATTACGGCACGAAGGAAATCGAAATCAAAGCGGAAGCCGGAGCCACGGCGCACGCCATGGGCAAACGGATTCCACTTGGTCTCGGCATCCTCGGGCGCGTGGCTCGGACCGGTGAGCGGGCGCTGGTGCAGAACGGCCTGGAAGGCCAGATTGGTGCGATTCTGCCGGAATCGCGGTCCGTGCTGTGCATCCCCATTACCTACGGCGAAACCCTTCTCGGCGCGCTGAATATTGAGAGCCGCCGGGAGAGCGCTTTCTTCCCGCAAGACGTTCTCATTCTCAACACGCTCGCGGACCTGCTCGCTACCGCTCTGCACAACGCCTTTGTCTTCCAGAAGCTGCAGCAGCAATCCATCACCGATGGCCTGACGGGAATCAAGACCCGGCGCTTTTTCTGGGAATCTCTATCCGCGGAATGGAAGCGCGCCTCGCGCTCGGGACGGCCGTTCTCCGTGGTGCTGATCGATCTGGACAAGTTCAAGGAAGTGAACGATACGATGGGCCACTTCGAAGGCGACCTCGTCCTGGCTCGTGTCGGACGTCTGTTGGAGCAGAAGTCGCGCCAGTCCAACGTGGTCGCACGTTACGGTGGCGATGAGTTCATCGTGCTGATGCCCGAAACTGGTCCCGAGCAGGCTGAAGTTCTGGCCGAACGTCTGCGCCAATGGATTACTTCGGACCCCATGCTCAGCGAACATCACATTACCGGCAGCTTTGGCGTGGCCAGCTTCCCCATGCACGGTTTTTCCATTGAGGACATCATCCGTGTGGCCGACGCGGGCATGTACGTTTCCAAGCGTTCCGGCGGCAACCGCGTGTCCGCAGCCCAGGAGTTCGCTGGGGGCGAGGAATTCGCCTCGCAGCGACAGCAGATTTCCGCCTATATCGAAGGCTTCCTGCAGCGCGAGCACAACGGTCCCGAACATCTGGAAGAGCTGGGATCGATGCTGGTCAAATACTGCGGCGGCGAAGAGGACTGCAATGTTCCCCTCCTGAAGGAATCCATTGAAGTGCTCAGCCGCGCCGCGGAATCTCGCGAGCTGCGAACCTCCGGTCACGGGGATCTCGTAGCCCGTTACGCCGAAGTCATCGCCAAGGCGCTCCACCTTCCGGCGGAGGAAACCAGCGATCTGGTCTACGCCGCGCGCATTCACGATGTCGGAAAAATCTTCGTTCCGGAGCGCATTCTGAACAAGCCCGGCCCGCTCACCGACGATGAATTTTTCCTGGTGCGGATGCACGCCCGCGTCGGGGCCGAGATCGCCAGCATCCTGCCCAATAGCGGCATGATCCGCCAGGCCATCGAACATCATCACGAGCGCTTTGACGGCACCGGCTATCCCGAGGGCGCCAAGGGCGAGCAAATTCCTCAGTGGGCACGCATCATCGCCCTCGCCGACGCCTACGCCAACATGCTGACCGAGCAATCCATAGCCGCGCCGCGCACACCTGAACAGGCCCTCGACGAACTTTCCAAAATGAGTGGCACAGGTTTCGATGGCATGCTCGTCCGCTTGCTGTTACGCGAGTTGAAATCGGAACGAACTTCCTCGTCAAAAGAAAGTTTCTAGTTTGTGGTTTCTGGTTTCCAGTAGCCTGACTTGCAACCAGGAACCAGAAACTGGAAACTACTATCCATGTCCGTTTCTCTTTCTCTCTCCGGCAAAGTAGCATTGATCACTGGTGGTTCGCGCGGCATAGGCGCAGCCACCGTACGCCTCTTCACCGCGGCTGGCGCGAAAGTTGTATTCAGCTATCAGAAAGCCCGCCCGCAAGCCGAATCGCTGGCCAAAGAATGCGGCGATGCAAACTGCCGCGCCGTCAGCAGCAACTTGGACAGTCCCGATTCCGCGCGCACCCTGGTTGCGGAAGCGGCCAAGCGTTTCGGCAGGATCGATATCCTGGTCGCCAATCACGGCGTGTGGCCAGTCGAAGACGTGCCCATTGATAAAATGACCGATGAACAATGGCGCTCCACCATCTCCATCAACCTCGATGCAGTGTTCGGTCTGGTCAAACACACGGTGGCGCAAATGAAAGCTCAGCCCAAACACGGCACGACAGCCGGCCACATCGTGCTCATCAGCTCCACCAGCGGCCAGCGCGGTGAAGCCTTCCATTGCGACTACTCCGCCAGCAAGGGCGCGCTCATCAGCATGACGAAGAGCCTTTCCTCGGAACTAGCACACGACGGCATCTACGTGAACTCCGTGGCCCCCGGTTGGGTCGACACCGACATGTCCAAGCCTGCGCTCGATGACCCGCACAGCGGCGATGAAATCCGTCGCACCATCCCCCTCGGACGCGTTGGCACGCCGGAGGAGATTGCCGCCCCCGTCCTGTTCCTCTGCACGGAACACGCCGGCTTCATCACCGGCGAGATCTTCAATGTGAATGGAGGCGCCGTACTCGTCGGATAGCCGCCCGCAGGCTTCCGCGGGAAGGTGACTCTGGCAGTTTTTTCTGCATCCAACAAAAATGTGGCGCTCCGCAAGCGGATACAATTCCTTGTTCAAAGCTTTCCACTGAATGTTGCATGAACCGTCCATTATTTAATGCTGCCTTCGCGTTCGTGCTGGCCGCGTGTGTCCTCCGTGTGCTCTATGCGGCAGCCCAGGAGCCTCAGGCTCCAGCGAGTTCTGCTGCAGCCAGCAAGTCAATTCCGCCCGACCAGGAGAACGCCCACAAAGCTCGCGAAGTCCTGGAGCAAGCTATTCAGGCGCTGGGTGGACAAGCCTACCTCAGCGTCCACGATATGCAGGAGCAAGGCCGCACCTACAGCTTCTATCACGGACGGCCCTCCGGCAACGGTGTCTTCTTCTGGCGATTCCTGGAGTTCCCCGACAAGGAGCGCATCGAGCTCACTCCGCAGCGCGATATTGCCTATATCTATACCGCCGACAAAGGCTTCGAGGTTACTTACAAAGGACCCCGCGCCGTCGAGAAAAAAGATCTCGATGACTACCTGCGCCACCGCAAGTTCTCTCTGGAAACGGTATTGCGCTCATGGGTGAACGATCCCACGGTGGCGTTATTCTTTGACGGCACCGCACTGGCCGGCAATCTGGCCGCACAGCGCGTCACCCTGATCAATTCGAAAGATCAGTCCGTTAGCGTCTATTTCGATATCGATACCCATCTGCCGATCAAGAAGGATTACTCCTGGCGCGATCCGGTCGACAAAGAACGCAATCTGGAGGAAGAAACCTACAACGGATACCGCGCCGTGCAAGGTGTGCAGACCCCCTTTGGCTTCACTCGCTACTTCAACGGAGATATGCAAACCGAGCGCTTTGTGACATCGGCCAGTTACAATCAGGGTCTCAACCCGGCAATGTTTGACGCCACTTCTGGCTACAATCCAATCAAAGCCGAGGGCAAGAAACAGAAACACTAAATTGGTTCCGGCGGAACGACTCTGGCGCAGCTGCCGAATCGGCAGTTAGCCCTTCACCTGGCAGAATTTATGAGCCAGCAAGACGGGTAATCGCTGAGATTCCCACACTGCGGGTAACCTCAAAGTGTGGCTTTTTTACCACAGTCACGAAAATGCTCGTGGCTGTAATCTATTCATTAACTGGCACATATCAAATCCCCATTTGATTCAAGAGCAAACAATCCGCTCGGCCGTGGAGTGCTGTGGAAAAGGCCTACACAGCGGTGCACCCGTTAGCATGCGGATTCTTCCCGCGCCTCCGGGAACGGGTATCGTATTTCGCCGCGTTGACCTCGATGGCTTCGAGATCGAAGCCAACAGCCGCAACGTAGCCCGCGTCAGCTACGCCACCAGCCTGATGAAGAAGGGCGTCCTCATCTCCACCACCGAGCACCTGCTTTCCGCCTTCACGGGCATCGGCGTGGACAATGCCATCGTCGAACTGGACAATCTCGAACTTCCGATCCTCGACGGCAGCGCTCTCCCGTTTGTCGACCTGATCCAGCAGGCCGGAATCCGCAAGCAGCGCCGCCCACGCCGCTATATGAAGATTCTTCGCGAAGTGGAGATGCGGGAAGGCAACAAGTTTATTTCGGTCTATCCCGCCGATAGCTATTCCGTCTCCTATTCCATCAACTTCCCTCACCCGCTCATCGGGAAGGAAACGTTTCAGGTCGAGCTTTCCAACGGCAGCTACTTGCGGAATATCGCCGCAGCCCGCACTTTCGGCTCGCGCGAAGACGAGAAGGCAATGCGCAATATGGGATTGATCCGGGGAGCATCCCGGGAAAACTGCATTGTGCTGACTCGTGATGGATTGGAAAACGGCCCACTCCGCTTCCCCGACGAGTTCGTCCGGCACAAGGTTCTGGACTTGGTTGGCGACCTGGCGCTCCTCGGCAAGCCCATTCTCGGCAGGATCGTTGCCGACCGTGCTGGACATGCCATGCACACCGCTCTGGTCTCGCGCATTCTCCGCGACCAAACCCTGTGGGAAGAAGTCACCCTGCCGAAAGAACCAGCCGCTGACGCGAGACCTTACAGCGCTCAAGCCAGCGCCGGCTCTTCGCTCTAACAAGCGCCCGTGTTGCGGCGCCCGAGTCGGTTCAACGTTCCAGAGGCAACAGGTACGAGGGGTTGTTCTCGAACGCGCTGCCAAACACTTGCCTATCTGCTTCGCGCATATCCCAAGATATGACCGAGGTCGGTGTGATCTGGATTGTCACGTCATCCCACGATGCGAATACTGGGCCAACTCGGGGGTCCGCGAGTGCGGAGTTGCTCAGATATTTAGCATGAACCCGCCCATTCCATTTCCCTGACGGTTCGCCCGTCAAAATCTGTGCGGTGCCTACGATGTTTATGCCGCACGATGCTGCGGGGTCGCGAGAGTCGATCATTAACGAGATATTGGGCGTGGATTGCAGATTTCGAGCCTTGCGAGTGCGCGTGGACGTGGCTATATAAATATCCGCACCATCAAACCAGTACCACACCGCAACCATGTGGGTGGAGCCGTCTGGATTCTTCGTTGCGAGCGACGCGATGTAACGGCCTTCCAACAAGTGTCGGACCAGAGTATCCGAAAGAGAAGCCATGGCAGAGAGCCTCCACTAAACCAGCGCCACGTTAATGTTTCTAGAATGCGAATCTCAGAAGCATTGATCGTCGCGAACCAAAATCTTGTCTTCACGGGGCAATTTTGAAAACAGGCCATCGCACCCACAACCCGATTGCGGCCAGATCGCTGCCAATTGTACAGTCCGACGGCCATGGAACGCGACTTCGGCGGGCGGATTACTACCGGTTATAAACTTAAGACTTGGGACTTAGTCCGCCGGCTCGCAGGGCGCGTCGCCGGACTCGCAGGCAACTTCTGGCTGTTCTTCGAGCAAGCGGTGTAATTCCGCCCGAGTTTGATCGATCATCGCCGTAGCAAACTGGCGTGCGGACCTTTGCCCTTCGGGAGACAGATCCTTGATCCGAAGATTCAGCAAAGGCATATCCCCTTCAAACCAGCGCAAAGTTTTCTGGACGCGGCTGACCCGATAAGCATTAGGCAACATGGCAAACAGTCCTCCGGTATCCCTACAGGTTGCCATGAGAAAACGACGGGATGAGTTACCAACTGAATACCGCCTACTGGATGCCCGCCGAATCCGGCCCGGAAGCCTTGCCTTCGGATTCGGAAACGTGTTGTTCCATCTCAGCGCCGATCCAGCGTTCCATCAGTTCCTGGAAAGTGGCTGGCGCATTGAGGAACCTTAGTCCGACAGAACCTTTGAGGTCGGCCCAGGCCACTTGCGTATCCACTTCCAGAGGGGCGCGGGTTCCCGGCAAAGTAAATTGCAACCGGGGTGTAGCATTCTTGGGAAGCGCACGTTGCAGCAGGAGAGCGATTCCGCCCTCGCTGATGTTAGTGCTGGTAGCTCGCATTTCTCTTTCGCCAATCACCATACGGACCGGCATCTTGACCGGGTGCCGGAAGTAGCGCCGCCGCTCGCGCAACATGAAGTTCAGCGCGGCGTTGAGGCAGCGCGAAGTATTCAGAACAGAAAGCGGCTTATGAAGAACGAAATTGACCCCCATGCCAAACGCTTCCTGCGTCGTCGTTTTCTTGCCGTTAACGATGGCGAAGGTCACCGAGTTCTTATTGCTCGGCGTCGTCCGGAGCCCCTCCAGAACCTCCACTCCTCCGGGCAGGTCATCGCAGTCCACAATGACGGCATCGAATTTTTCCGAGATCAGAATCTCGCTGGCCTTCTTCGCTTCCTGGCAAATTTCGACCTCAATCGACAATTTTTCCAGCGTCGGGCGAAGCACCCGGAACACTTCCGCATCCCGACTTAGGAGCAGAGACTCCAGCATGCTCTAATTCTAAGGTTAGCTTTAAGGTCGCCAAAAGTGACCAAGGTATCGTATGGGGACTATGCCGTCGCTGGTCTATCTCTCTCTCGGCTCAAACGTCGGTGATCGCGAAGCCCAACTGCAAAGCGCCGTAGCCCGTCTGGCTGAGATCGGCCGAGTGATGGCCGTTTCATCGTTTTACGAAACTGAGCCGGTGGAGTTTACCCACCAACCCTGGTTTCTGAATTGTGCCGTCGCGCTGGAAACCGGCCAAACACCGCAGCAATTGATGGCCTCGATTCTTCGCATCGAGCAAGAGATGGGCCGGCGGCGTGCTCAGAAAAAAGGGCCGCGGACTATCGACATCGATATCCTGCTCTTCGACGATACGGTCCTGGATTCTTCGGAAGTTACGATTCCGCATCCCGCTCTTCATGAACGCCGGTTCGTCCTGGAGCCGCTGGCCGAAATCGCTCCTGAGCTGCTGCACCCGGTCTTGCGCAAGACGATCGCAGCCTTGCACGACGCGCTGCCGCCCGGACAGATCGTCCGAAAGCTAAGAAAATCTGAGCCACGGATTTGACGGATCAACACGGATCAAGACAAAAGAGCAATGGCTCACAAAATTTTGTGCTTCCGGGGTTTATCCGTGAAGATCCGTGAAATCCGTGGCCAGTTTTGCCTACGGCACGATAATCCGGCTGCCCGCTTCCTGCGGCGTAACCACGCCCGACTCCTTCTCCGGGAATTGTGCGCTGAGAAAATCGATAAAAGCGCGCGACTTCGGCCGTCCCGAGGTGCGCCCGTACCCCAGTCGAAGCAGAAACACCAAAGCCTTGAGCAGGTCGCCATCGCGCAAATTGGAGTAGCCCAAGTGCTTCTGCTCGGCTTGCCGGTACTGCTTCACCATCTCTTCCACCTGGGCCGCGACCGCATGCTGGGCTGTGCTGGTCAAAGGCTGCTCGTAGTGCAATCCTGACTTCACCAGGCGCTCATAACTTGTGCACATAGCAGAGAGTGAGGCGATCAGGTCGCGATCATTCAGACTGCGATCCGCACGCGCTGCTTTCATCAGCGCGTAGCTGAGCCCCATGAGCAGATGCTCGTGTTCGTAGGTGAACTGATCCGAAATCTCGACTTGCAGAAATAACGAGGCCGCGTCGAACTCATCGGCAGAACGCGGCTTTTCATGCTCCCTGGCCTGCTGCAAATAGGGACAATCGCTGGGACAATCAAGCGTCACTTCCCGCTGCTCGCCACAGCATTGCGGGCAAATCCGCCCGTGAACAGCGGGACAGAAGCGTTTTTCCTTGCGGACTTCACAGATCGCGCAACTCAAATCGTAATTCTCCTCTTCAGTATTATGGCATTGGATGCCGGCGCCCTGAGCAAGCAGCCGCTTTTGCACCCCTGTTTGGGGCCATTCTGGGATGCCCATCAGCAAATATGCATGTAAAAGTGGCACTTTTCGCGTGTTATATGTGCGAGACCCGCGTAAAATAAGGCTGTTTTCCACAGGGCCGTGATATAAGATCGAGCCCGCTGGAATTAAAATTTGATGTTTTTTCCGAGGAGGAAATATGGCTTCAGGTTTGACCAAAACTCAACTCGTGCGCTATCTGGCCGAGAAAACCGAGCTGCCCAACAAAACTGCTGCGTTGTTCCTGGAGCAGTTGGCCGACGTGGCTGTGAAGGAAACCAAGAAAAATGGCGTATTCGTTGTGCCCGGCCTGGGCCGGCTGGTGAAAGCGCACCGCAAAGCCCGCATCGGACGGAATCCGCAGACCGGCGAGCCCATTCAGATCAAGGCGAAGACCGTGGTGAAGTTCCGCGTGGCCAAGGCTGCCAAGGACGCGATTGCTCCCAAGAAGTAAATTGCGTTTCTCAAAATTTGATTGCGAAGGCCGGCTCATGGCCGGCCTTTCGTTTTGTGCAACAATTGAAGTTTTGCGCTCCTATGCTGAACTGGATCCTGATCGGAATCGGCGATATCGCTACCCGGCGCGTCATCCCCGCCATCCAGTCCGAGCCCAGAAGCCGCTTGTATGGCCTGGTCACGCGCGATCCCGCAAAAGCAGCGCCTTACAATACGCGCGTTTGGCCGACACTCGACGAAGCTCTCTCCGATCCTGCCGTGCAGGCGGTCTACATTTCGACTCCAGTTTTTCTGCACGCGCCGCTGATCATCCAATCTCTCTGCGCTGGAAGGCATGTGCTGTGCGAGAAGCCGATGGCCATGAACGAATCCGAAGCGTTCTCGATGGTACAGGCGGCACAGGAAACCAAACGCACATTGGGAGTGGCTTACTATCGCCGCGCCTATCCAAAGGTTCAGCGCGCCAAACAGTTGTTCGAGGCGGGCGCCATCGGCAAACCGGTCCTTGCCGAACTCACCTGCCACGAGTGGCGGGAAGAAACACCGGGCCATCGCAGTTGGCTGCTCGATCCAGCGCAAGCCGGAGGAGGTCCGCTCTATGACATCGCCTCGCACCGTATCGACGTGCTGAATTTTTTCTTCGGTCAACCGCTGCGGGCCAGTGCCCACCTTTCGAACGCGGTTCATGACTACCCCGTGGAAGACAACGCGACGGTGATGGTCGACTATCCCGGCGGTGTGCGGGGCATCGTGGATGTTCGCTGGCACTCAAGAGTCAGGAGGGACGAATGCCGCATCCGGGGCACTGAAGGGGAAATGGATTTAACCCCGTTGAACGGCCCCGAACTCATTTATCCCGGCGCCCGCGAAAACATCCCAAACCATGCCAACGTGCACAGTCCCCTCATCGCGAACTTCGTGGATGCCGTTCTCGGCAAAGCTCCGCTGCTGGCGAGCGGAGCTTCCGCTTACTGGACCGACTGGATTACGGAACAGGCTCAGAGAAAAACCGGAGTGGAATCAAGCGAGAGGCGCTAGCCTCCCGGCCCGTCATTGGATACGTATTGCTCGAGCGCTTCCAGCTCGCGGCTAAGATCATCGACACGCCATTCCAGCAGATTGCGAATGGACAGAATACCCAGCAGCTTGCCGTTGTCGTCCGCCACCGGCAGATGACGGAAATGGCGCTCCAGCATGGTCGTGAGCGCCTCGCCCGCCCCGGTGTGCCGCGTGGCCATCTCCACTGGTGTGGTCATCAGCTCGCGAACCGAAGTAGTTTGCGGGTCGGTCCGGCTGAGCGACATCTTCCGCAGGACATCCCGCTCGGTGAAAATTCCCGCCACGCGATATTCGGAATCGACCACGGCCACCGCTCCCACGTGGTGATCCAGCATCTTATTGATGGCATCGGCTACAGTCGCTTCGATCGGAACCGCCGCAATTTCCCGGTCGCAAAGTTCCAGCACACTCATAAGTACCCCCTCCGGTCTCCCCGGCATCTCGAGCCTGGGCGAACCGAAGCCAGAATTCGGGATTGATGAATTATGCTTACCGCGAACCCGATGTCAAGGGAATTGAAACAAAGTTCAGGAAATCTTTTGTTCGTTCCGGGCAGGAGCGGGAATCGCCCCTCGCGGCGAACTCACGGCCTCACTTCCCGTCCGCCTTCGCTCTTGAAGACCTTGCCGTCTTTCATCACGAACTGCACATTTTCCAGGGCTTTGATGTCCTGCAAAGGATCGCCGCCTACCGCGACGATGTCGGCAAAGGCTCCTGGCGCAACAATGCCGAGTTTCCCGTCCATTTCCAGCATTGTGGCGGCACGTGAGGTTGCGCTCTGAATGGCTTCCATCGGAGGCATGCCGAACTCCACCATGCGCGGAAACTCCTGCGCGATCGGCTCATCCCAGGGAATTCCGCCCATATCCGTTCCAAACGCTATCTTCACTCCCGCCTTCATTGCTTTCTGGAACGACGGCTGGTGAACGGCCACGCGCAGGCGATCGCGCGCTCCGGCAGGAGTGTCCGCCGGAGCCCAATCGTGATAGTAGGCGCTGATTGTCGGGACATACCACGTGCCCTGTTTGAGCATCTGGGAAACCGCCGCGTCATCCAGATCGAGGCCATGCTCGATGGAATCGCAGCCTCCATCTAGCGCCCGATGCAGGCCCATCCCGCCATACGCGTGACAGGCGACCTTCTTTCCCCACCCGTGAGTCTCGTCCACGATCGCGCGCAACTCCTCGACCGTCAGCGTCGGCTGCGAGACCAGTTCGCCATTCTTGCCCACCCAGGAACGATGTGTCATGTAGACCTTGATCCAGTCAGCGCCGTGGTCAAGTTGCTCGCGTGCCGCCTTGCGAGCTTCTACCGGACCGTCGACAATCTGCGCGCCTTTGGGCATGTCGAGCTCGGGAGCGTAACCTTCCAGCGGATAGCCGCCCGTGGTCGAAATGGCGCGGGTGGAAACGAACAGCCGCGGCCCCGGAATGTAGCCCTGTTCAATCGCTTGCTTGATGCCTATGTCGCCATAACCGGCGCCTTCGGTCTCCACGTCGCGTAGCGTCGTGAAGCCTTGTTCCAGCGCTCGCCGCGCCGCAACCGTCGCTCGTGCCGCCCGCAAGGCAAGGGGCGCATTCAGGATGTTGGCGTCATAGCCACCATGAGCCGGATCTTCTCCCTGTAAGAAAATGTGCGTGTGACAATCGATGAGACCGGGCAAAAGCGTGGCTTTCGACAAATCGATCAGCGTCGCCCCTGGCGGAATCTTGGCGCTCGCCGAGTCGGTCACACTTTCGATTCGATTGCCATGGACAACGATCACCTGATCGTGCCGTGCCTTCTCGGACTTGCCATCAATGAGCGTGCCGGCGCGAATCACTGTCCAGGATTCAGCCGCTGAATTTGCCTTCTCTTGTGCGGCCGCGGCAACAGTAGCAAGAATCATGAGGAGTAGCGCCCGTTCCCAGTTCTTCACTTTTGTCCCCCTGAAGTCGCATCAGAGCCTTTGAGAATTGTGGCATTCTACTCCTCCTTCACCCCACATAAGCATCGGCCTCGATCTCCACCAGAATTTCAGGCGAGATCAATGCGCTCACCTGAACCATTGAAGTTGCCGGACGAACGTCGCCAAAGAATTCTCCATGCGCCTTGCCGACCTTCTCCCACTCCACAATGTTCGTCACATACATTCGGGTGCGCACCACATCTTTCATACTGGCTCCCGCTTTTTGCAAAGCCGTGTCGATATTTTTCAAAGTCTGCACGGCCTGGGCATACACATCGCCAACCCCCACAATCTTTCCGTCCCCTCCAGTTGCTGTGGTTCCCGAAACGTGCACGTAAGGTCCTATCTTCACTGCCCTGGAGTAACCCACAACCGGCTCCCATGCCGTGCCGCTGGAGATGTTTGTTCGCCGCATTTTGTTGTTCCTTTCCAGACAATGTCATTTTATTTGCCGCTACCGCGTTGCCATTAGCAGCCGCGAAGCAAGTGTGCCAACAAATGCGCGCAGCAAACCTTGCTCGCGATGCCGCCTTCTAATCATTAGTAAAAATGATTCGAGCGAGAAACAAAAGTCACTTGCTTTTGTCGAGTGTCTACGGTAACTGTTACCCAGTAATGTTGGAATTCCATATGCAACAAGGATTCCAGGGGGCCCAAACAAAATGATTCCCGAATCGCATCCGCTACGGCAGCTGTTTCAGGAATTGGTTGGTCGTCACTACGCCGAGGAAATCGGCATTCGCGATCCGCAAGTTGTATCTTATGTCTCGCATTTGCTAACCGAGTTCTGCGAGGCCGATCAACTTTTCAAAATTCGTGATATTGCCGACCGCCCTCTGACCGACCTGGGCGAGATGCTTCTGGAATCCGATCCCGTCTACGGCCCTGCGCCCTCGTTCGATCGCGAACGTCAGGTCCGCAAACACATCGGGGATTACGCGCTGTTTTTCGCCGGGATGTTTCCCGAGAGCATCAATCACTTCCGCCTGCGCCGCCATCGCCTCGAGAATTTTGTCGAGTGGATGAAGGCCGGCAAAGAGAGCTATTACATCGTCTCGAAATTCGAGCACTTCGAATACGCGAAAGTTGCGCCCCTGTTCGCCAATCTCTCGCGTGAATTCGAGGGGTGCGTCTACGGACTCAACATGGTGAAGAACGATCTGCAGGAGATGCAGCACCCCATCGCCCGGCTGGACAGCGAACTCATCATGTAGCTTGCGGCTCGGCTCGCTGGTTTTTACGTCGTCAATTCGGGCCGCCCGCCGATTCGGTAGAAACTGAGGGCTGCGTTTCCCTGCACCAGCTTGCGCGTTCTCCGCAGCGAACCGAACTCCTCACCCGGATCAAATTTCTTTTCATGCTCTGCAATCACCAGCGACATCGCCCATACCAGCGATGAATCGGCCAATGCGTCAAGCGTCCGCTGATAGGCTTCCTGCATACGGTAAGGTGGATCGAGAAAGACCACATCCGCGGCAACATGTTCCTTCTTCAGCCGCCACAAAACTCCTGAAATATCCTCTCGCAAAATTCTGTACCCCTCCGCAATCTCCAGGCTCCTCAGATTTCTCTCGATCAGGCTAGCCGCGCGAGTGGCCGTCTCCACGAAGAACACCTCCTTCGCTCCACGGCTCAGCGCCTCAATCCCCACAGCTCCCGTACCCGCGAAAAGATCCAGCCATACCGTACCTTCCAATGCGGCAGGATTGCCGGCGGTGAGCACGTTGAATAAGGTCTCGCGTAACCGGTCTGAAGTCGGCCGAATATCTATCCCGGATAATGACCGCAGCGGACGCCCCCGGAATTTGCCTGCGATCACCCGCATGCCTCTGTACCTTCGACTACCGAGGCCAATATATCCGACCATGTAAAATAACTGTAGTAGCCGAAAAAACCTATGAGAAGTTTTTCCCTTCACGTCGGGCGCCTGTTCGGAGTCGAAGTTCGCCTCCACCTGACGTTCTTGTTCTTGCCTCTGTTCGTTTTCTGGACCGAATACAACGTGCACGGTTCCGCGAACGGCTCACGCGATCTGGCGCTGGTCGGAATCGTGCTCGCCTGCGTCGCTGCTCATGAAGTTGGACACATGCTCGTCGCCCACCGCTACGGGCTCGTTCCGAAAGCCGTAATTCTTCTGCCGCTCGGCGGCGTAACGGTTTTCGACGAGTCGCGCGTGGAAGCTCCAGCCTCAGTTGACGCCACCTGGAGACGCGAGGTCAGCATCGCACTCACCGGCCCGCTGGTGAATCTTGCCTGGGCTCTGATCGCCGTTGCAGTGATCTATCTTGCTGTCCCCCAGGTGAAAGTTTGGGAGTGGCCTTGGTTTCAATCGAGCAATCTGCCGAGGAGTTTGGTCTGGACCAACCTTTACATCGCAGGGCTGAATCTCTTGCCAGCCTATCCTCTGGATGGAGGCCGGATTCTGCGCGCTTACTTTGCGCGCACCATCGATCCCGCAGCGGCCACCCGCCGCGCCGTCTCCATCAGCCACGCCATGGCAATGCTATTGATGGTGGCGGGGCTCTTCAGCAATGCCTGGCTGACTTTGATCGGCATCATTATCTTTTCGGCGGCACAACTGGAAGAACGCGCAGTGATATTCCAGTCTGTGCTGGACAATGTTCGTCTGGAAGAAGTGATGCTCACCGACTTCGCTACCTTATCTCCGGCGGACACGCTGGAAGACGCCTTGGATAAGGCCGTGCATTCCTTGCAGGATGATTTCCCCGTTGTCCGCGGAAGCGACATGGTGGGCGTGATTTCCCGCCAGCGCATTCTGGAAGCGTTGCGCGTCGAAGGCAACGGCTACGTGCAGGCCGTAATGAACAAGCTGTTTGAGGTCTCGATCCGCCAGGAATCGCTCGCTTCCGCCTTCCGTAAACTGACCGCACGCAATCTCAGCATCATTCCAGTGGTCGAAGAAGAGCGCCTTGTCGGTATTGTCACGTTGCAGAACTTGATGCACTCGATGGCCCTGCTGGCGGAAAGCCGCAAGCTGCGAAGGGATGGCGGGGGTTCGTAACCGCATCATGCGGAAGAAGACAAAGCATGCGAGCCGCCTCGCGGCGGGACTGAGCTTGCTGTTAGTTTTGATGATTTTTCCTTCGCCCAGCCTTGGTCAGGAAAGTTCCTCCCGACCGCCGATCTCGATGTCAGCGGCCGCTCCCTTCGCAGGCTGCTACGAACTGAACCTTGGACGGTGGTGGCCCTGGGGAATGGGTGAGGATACTCGGTTTGCCACGCCACCGTCGCGCGTTGAGCTCCGACTCCAGCGTGGCAGAGATGGGTTTGAACAAAATGGTCTCCTGATTCGGACGATTCCATCGGATCCGGCGTCGCGTCGCAGCTCGTTCTGGCTGCCCCAAGGCAACAACGGCCTCGATCTGATCTGGACAACCGGATTTTCCGGCGTATCCCTAAGGCTCACCAGGCACGGAAAAGAGCTTCGTGGCTGGGCACACGCCTTTTTTGATTTTCCCCGACCTCCGCACGTAGCGCACGTAACGGCCCGGCCCATCAACTGCGGCTACGATCAATAACGAGCCACGACTCAAAACAGCCTCACCGCTTTCGCCTGCCGCACCGCAGGAATCTTCTCCAGCTTCCGCAGCACTTCATCCGGCACGCTGCCGTCCACGTGAACCACGGCGATAGCCTCGCGCGGTTCTAAGGATGCGTCTGCACTCCGTCTTCCTAATGAAAAGTCCGCGATATTGATTTCGCTCTCGCCGAGAATCGTTCCCACCTTGCCGATCACGCCCGGCACGTCACTGTTCCGCAAGTAGATGAGATTGCGTTCCAGCGGCGCCTCCACATCGATGCCATCAATGTGCAGCAGCCGTGGCGCAGTCCCGTGCAACACCGCGCCCTTTACCATGTGCTCTTCCGTTGAGCTCTTCAGAAAAACGGAGAGGACACTGCCCGCTCCGCCGGTTGAGGCCTTCGCCTTGTGCGCTTCGTGAACACGCAGTCCTCGCAGATCCGCCAGCGACGCTGCATTCACCAGATTCGCTTTTTCCTCCAGCGCCTGGTTCAGAATGCCCTTGATTGCCCCGTTGCGAATAAGCTCCGTCTTCCACTCCGCGATGTGCCCGCTATAGCGCAGCGAAATCTCCTCCATCGACCCTTCGGAAATCTGCGCCAGAAAAGCTCCCATGCGCTCCGCGAGCACGATATAAGGTTGCATCTCGGCATACTCTTCCGCTGACACCGAGGGCACGTTCACCGCATTCTGAATAACCCCGTGCTTCAGGTATTCCCGCACCTGCTGCGCAATCTGCACGCCTACAGCTTCCTGCGCCTCATAGGTCGACCCGCCAATGTGCGGAGTAAGAATTAGATTCTCCACCGCCTGCAGCGGCGAGTTCTTCAACGGCTCTTCGTTGAAAACATCAAGCGCTGCCGCCGCAACCTGGCCTGATTTCAGAGCCTGCGCCAGATCGCCCTCGTTCACCAGTTCTCCGCGCGCGCAGTTCACCAGCCGCACGCCCTTCTTCATTTTCCTGATGGCGACTTCGTTGATCATGCCCGCCGTCTGTGGCGTAAGACCGACGTGCAAGGTGATGTAATCCGCCGCCGCGTAGAGTTCGTCGAGACTCACCAGCCGAATCCCCTGTTCCTTCGCCACGGCAACCGAAACGAAGGGATCATGCCCAACAATTTCCATCCCGAAAGCCCGCGCCCGCCGCGCGACTTCCATGCCGATACGGCCAAGCCCCGCTATGCCCAGCGTCTTGCCGCGCAACTCCGTGCCTTGCAGCGATTTTTTCTCCCACTTGCCGGCGTGCATCAGCGCATCGGCGCGGCACAGGTGGCGAGCCATCGCCAGCATCATGCCCAGCGTCTGCTCAGCCACGGCCACGGCATTCGCGCCCGGCGTATTCATCACCGCGATGCCTTGCCGTGTGGCCGCATCCAAATCGATGTTGTCCACACCCACGCCCGCGCGCCCGATGACGCGCAACTTTTTTGCATGTGACAACAGCGCCGCATCCGCCTGCACCGCCGAGCGCACGATCAACGCATCAGCAGACTCTAATTCCGCGTCCAGCTTCCCATTCAGCTGCTCCGCGGTCAGGACGATCCATCCGGGTTCTTTCAGCTGCTCGACCGCCGAGGCCGACACTTTTTCCGCTATGACAATTTTCACAGGTACACTCATCGCTTTCTTGAGACCACTGAGGGTAAGAGTTTCAACTCTTATGAAGTTTGAAGTCGATTAAGACAAGGCGGACTGACGCTGCTCTCACGCTTCCACCAGCTGCGGATTCTTCGATACCCCGCGCGCATATACCTCCTGTGCTGCTCTCAGCGCCGCGCCATACTCCACAGTTTTTCCGGTCACGCGCGCCAGAACATGTTCGAGCGCGCCCAGAATCCCGATCGTGTCCAGATAATCGTAGTAGCCGATGTGCGCGATTCGGAACAGTTGCCCCTTCATCTCGCCTTGCCCGTTGGCGATAACCGCATCGAACGATTCGCGGAATTCTTTCACGATCTTTCCCGAGTCCAATCCGCCGGGCGAACAAATCGCCGTCAGCGCAGCCGCAGGCGAAGCCGCGTACAATTTCAGGCCCAACGCCTTGGCCCCTGCCCGCGTCATCTCGGCGCAGAGTTCTGCATTGTCCACCAGCTCTTCGCGTCCCTTAGCCAGGTCGCCGCTTCCCATTTCGCGGATAAATTCCAATGCTGCTCCCAGGGCCGCAAACAACGAGGTCGCCGGCGTATAGGCCGATTCGCCCTTTGCCGCCGACTTTCGCTCCTTGCGCAAATCGAAGTAGTAGCGTGGAGAAGTCGTCGAGTCCATTCTCTTCCACGCCCGCTCGCTCACCGCGCAATACCCCAACCCCGGCGGCATCATCAGCGCCTTCTGCGATCCGCCAATGATTACATCCACGCCCCAGCCATCCACGTCGAGATGGGTCGTACCCAGCCCGGTGATGGCATCGACTACCAGCACGGCGTCATCCTGTTCGCGCACAATCTTCGCAATGCCCCGCACGTCATGTCGCACGCCCGTCGAACTTTCGGTCGCTTGCACAAACACCGCGCGCACGTTCGGAGTCAGCTTCGCGCGAATGTCATCCAGCGAGAACGTTTCGCCATAAGGCGCGGATAGCACTTCCACGTTGCAGCCGAACGCCTTGGCCAGGCCAGTCCAGCGCTCGCCGAATTTGCCAGCCGTGAGCACCAGGACTTTATCTCCCGGCGACGTCAGATTCGACACCGACGCCTCCATCACGCCCGTGCCCGAACAAGCCAGCACCAGCACGTCGTTCTTGGTGCCAATAAATTCCTTCATGTCCGCGAGCACGCGCTGGAACAACTCCCGAAAGTCCGCAGTGCGGTGGTGGGCCGTGAAGGATGCCATGGCCGTTTGCGCCGCCGGCAGCAGCGGTGTTGGCCCGGGAGTAAAAAGACGATTCTTGTGCAGCATAGGTAAAGTCCCTTATGAGTAAGATAGTTTATTAGTTTACCGGAACCAGGCTGCCTGTGCGGTGATTCCTGTCACAAAGGAGACCGGATTCACTTGCCGTTTATAATCCCCCCATGAGCCTGATCGAACAGATCCAGCAAGACATCACCGCTGCCATGAAGGCGCGCGAAGAACAGCGCCTCTCCACTCTGCGTATGGTCAAGACCGCGCTCAAGAATCGCGAGATCGAGAAGATGGCTCCGCTCGACGAGAAAGAATCGCAAGCTGTTCTGACCACGCTGATCAAGCAACGCAAGGAATCCGTCGAGCAGTTCACCAAGGGTGGACGCCAGGAGATGGCCGACAAAGAAGCCGCCGAGATCGTCCTGATCGAAAGCTACCTGCCCAAAGCCGCCGGCGAGGACGAAATCGTTGCCGGAGTAAAAGCTACGATCGCCGAGATGGGCTCTCCCACCATGAAAGACATGGGCACGGTTATGAAGAATACAATGGCACGCTTCAACGGCGCGGGCATGCGCGTGGATGGAAAGATGGTCAGCGAGGCTGTGAAGCGGGAGCTGGCGGGGAAGTAGCTTAAAAATATGCCTGCTTACTACGCTGATACCGTGGGGAATTTTCGCGCGGCACCACTCGGCCAACTCGAATTGGCTTTGATCGCGGCCTACGAATCAGATCGTTACAAAGACCTCATCACTACCCAGATCACCGCCTGGCGGAGCCAGATTCAGGATCTGAAAGATGCGTTTGGGACACCAAATTTGGAGAGGTTTAGTCCGGACAGCTGGGGAATAGCGATCGAGTTTGTCGTTCCCCGAAAAATGGGCCGGATCGACGCTGTATTGCTTATCGGAAACTCAATCGCTGTTCTTGAATTTAAGGGTGAAAGCGTTGATTCGAGCGCGGCAGATCAGGGTGGAAGACTACTGCTTAGACCTAATTTATTTCCACGAAGGGAGCCATGGCAGAACCATCTACCCAGCGGTGGTTGGCAGAACGGGAAAACAGCCTTGGGCCCGTCGTTCCCAAGCGTTCGGCGAACTACGCCCAACGACGTTCGTTGATACCAAAGGGCTAAGCACTTGGCTAGCGACGGTGGCCCGCGATCACGTGGGGGAGCCACAAGATTCCATCGCCGATTGGAACCGCGGTAGCTATCGGCCTGTACCCACAATAGTTGAAGCAGCGATCGGGATGTTTGCTGAGATGCAGGTGGATGACATTGCGAAGGCCGGCTGCGACCCTATCAACTTGACTACTACAGTCGAGTCTATTCGAAAGATTGTTGTTGAATCACAGCAGCTGAAAAAGAAAACCGTGTGCTTTGTGACCGGTGTGCCTGGAGCCGGCAAAACTCTCGCCGGCCTCCGCCTCGTCCACGATGGAAAACTCAGGGAAGTCACTGGGAGCGATTCCGTCTTTCTGACTGGAAATTTACCTCTCGTGAAGGTGCTACAGGCAGCTCTGGCCCGGGATGCATCGAGACGTCGTAAGAGCCAACTCAGAGTTTCGTGCCGAGACCCTAAAACCACCATCAACACGGTGCTCGGGTATAAGAGAGAACACACGCGCAATAAGAATCCTCCTCACGAAAAAATCGTGGTATTCGACGAAGCGCAGCGCGCCTGGGATGCCGGCCGAACCGAAGAATACCTCACCGATGGTTCAGGTGAATTCCTGGGTTACTCCGAACCTGCACTTATGCTGGCAATACTGGACCGGCAGCCATGGGCTACGCTCGTCGCCTTGGTAGGAGGCGGGCAAGAGATAAACCGAGGCGAGGCGGGGCTCTCCGAGTGGGGGCGTGCCCTCACCGAGAGATTCAGAGAATGGTCTATTGTTGCGCCGCCGCAGGCGCTATCGGGCGAGTATGGTGCCGGTGCAAAGCTCTTTGAGACCGAAACTCCCGTCGGCCTCAAACTAGCCATCGATGCGAGCCTGCATCTCGACACTCCGACACGTCAGTTCCGGGGAAAAACCATCGCTGGTTGGACGGAGGCCCTCCTTCGAAGTGACGCTAGCGAGTGCAAGAGAATCCTTGGCGAAAACCCCGAATACCCGATATGTCTCACTCGAAGCTTAGCGACAGCTAAGTACTGGCTTGACACAATGGCGCGCGGAACGGAACGGTACGGTTTCGTTGCGTCATCTGAGGCAAAAAGATTGCGGGCAGAGGGATTAGAGTTACCGCCAGCTCGCGCCGACGGAGTTGAACATTGGTTCTTGCAGGGGAAAGGTGATGTGCGATCTTCATTCCAGCTTGAGGTCGCCGCAAATGAATTTCAGATTCAAGGTCTCGAACTCGATTGGGTCTGTCTGTGCTGGGGAGGCGATTTTCTGCGTGCAGACAACGACTGGAACTTGAAGAGGCTTCGTGGAACCATTTGGCAGAAGATCGGCCAAGAAGTCGCACGAGCATACCTTGTCAACAGTTACAGGGTCTTGCTTACTAGAGCTCGACAGGGAATGCTTCTCTTCGTTCCGGCCGGAGACGATAAAGACTCGACCAGACTTCAAGCCCCTTTTGATGAAACCGCCAGGTTCCTCACGGAGTGTGGCGCGACTGCTCTCTAAACTTACTTGCTTCTCTGCAACTCCCGATAAGCCCCACTCTTCGAAATCCCCCGCTCTTTGGCCACTCTCTTCAGCGCGGCCTTCTCGTCGATTTTTTCTTCCGCCATAATTTGCTCGACCCGTTGCCGTACGCTGGGGCGGACGGGGGCGTCCGCCCCTCCACGAGCTTCACCTTCCTCCGCCTTCCCAATCAGCAGCGTGATCTCGCCCTTTACACCGTCGCGCGACTTCAGCGTTTCGAGCACATCGCTCGCGCGTCCGCGCAAGAATTCCTCATGAAGTTTGGTGACCTCGCGGGCAATCACCACATGCCTGTCTTTTCCCAGAGCCTCGACCACATCCGAAAGCGCCTCAACGATCCGATGCGGGGCTTCGTAGAAAACCAGCGTGCGCGGAGAAGCCTTGATCGCTTCAAGCGCTTGCAGTCGCTCACCGCGCTTCGCAGGGAGAAAGCCGCTGAAGCGAAACGAATCCGTCGGCAGCCCGCTAGCCACCAGCGCTGCCAAAAATGCCGACGCCCCCGGAATCGGCACCACTGGCACATGATGCCGAATCGCCAGCGAAATCAGCCGAAAGCCAGGATCGGAAATTCCCGGCATGCCCGCATCCGTCACCAGCGCGACGCTCGTGCCTTCCTGCAAGTCTTTCACCAGTTCCGCCGCGCGCGTCATTTCGTTGTGTTCGTGGTAGCTAACGGTGCGGGTCGTGATGCCGTAATGGTTCAGCAGTTTTTGCGTCTGCCGCGTATCTTCGCACGCAATCACATCCACTTCCTTGAGCACGCGCAACGCTCGCAAGGTAATATCTTCCAAGTTGCCGATGGGCGTGGCGACAAGATATAGTGCGGGACGCGGCGCGAGCGCGGAGATATTCTTCTTCGGCTGAACGGGTTCTGACGCGACGCCCTCGCCGAGTTGCCGGCCTGCATCCTTCATGGCCGGAGTCTACCACCGCTGCATCGTAACTTCCTGCATCTCGCGACAGTTATGCTGTTAGCGCGCAACGCTTATCACGGAGATTCTGAGTGACCGCCAACGAGTTTCGCCGCCTGGCTCTCGCCCAACCGGAAGCTATCGAGAGCATCCACATGGACCATCCGGATTTTCGCGTATGCGGAAAGATCTTCGCCACCCTCGGCCATCCCGACAAGGGCTGGGGGATGGTGAAACTGACCCCAGAGCAGCAACATTACTTTTCAAAAGCGGAGCCGGAAGTTTTCGTACCCGTAAAAGGCGCATGGGGGCGCCGGGGCGCCACCAGCGTGAATCTTAAATCTGCCCGCAAGAAGACTCTGCTAAAAGCACTTCGCGAGGCTTGGCGCAACACCGCGCCGAAAACTCTGCTCGGTCAAGTGCCGGACGATGTTGAGTAGCATGATCCACCACGCAGATGGCTCCCGGAGAAAAAACTGCGCTTCGGAGGATCGAGGATCAAGAATTGGGTCTGTGATATGCTGTGCCCGATCAAACAGCCAAAATGGAAATCCTGGTTAAGAGTTTAAGAAAGGATCAGCCATGAAGCGCGCAAGCAACCTCACGATTGTGATCGCCACGGCAGCGCTCGCCACCCTCGTCGCGACGGCCGTTTACGCGCAGGACAAGTACTCGTTGAAATCGCCGAGCGGAATCGCGTTCTCCGACTTCAGGGGATACGAGGATTGGTCGGTGGCCTCTTCCGCCCGAACCGACGAAATACTCAAGGTGATCGTCGCCAATCCGACGATGATCAAGGCGTACAAGGCCGGCGTTCCCGGCAACGGCCAGCCTTTCCCCGATGGCTCCATGATCGTGAAGCTCCAGTGGAAGCTGAAGAAGAGCACAGAGGCCCCTTTCGTCGTGGAGGTGCCCGACGTCTTTTCCCAAGCTTTTGTTATGGAAAAGGACAGCAAGAGATTTCCGAAAAGCGGCGGATGGGGATACGCGGTGTTCAACTACGAAGCGGCATCGGACAAGTTCACGGCCGATCCCAAAAGCCTCTCAGACTGCGGATACGCGTGCCATACGCCGGTGAAGGCGAAGGACTACATCTTCCACCCGTACCAGAAGCGTTGAACCGCGTCTGCCCCCGACATTAAGTACCCGTGGAAGTATCATGAAGATCGCTGAAGTCCGATGCTGTTGGTGCCGCAGTACCTTCGCTTATCGGCGGTAGATTCACCGCTGCAATCAATGGATCGGCGTTCAATCTGCGCTTTCTGTCATTGAATTGCCAAGAATTAACCCTCGAATTGACGCAATCCAACCTGCGCCCCTAGAATCAGACTGAAAATAAATTTCCTGACAACCGTCTCAGAACTCATGCCACTTTACGAATATCAGTGCGAGAAGTGCGGTCATCGCTTCGAAAAAATCCAGAAGTTTTCCGACAAGATGGTCAAGAAGTGCCCCCTGTGCGGGGGCCGGGTAGAGCAGATGATTTCCGCCCCTGCCGTGCAGTTCAAAGGCTCGGGCTGGTACGTCACCGACTACGCCAATAAATCTCATGCCCCGGCGTCCGACGGCGGCGGTTCCGACGCGAAGAAGGAAGAGAAATCGAAGTCGGAAGATTCGTCAAAGGCCGATTCTTCGAAGGAAGGCTCCGCCAAAGAAACATCGTCCAAGGACAATTCTTCGAAAGAAGATTCCCGAAAGACGAGCTCGAACCGAGTAAGCTCGTCTCGGAAACCCGACAAAAAAAGATAGCAAGTCCGGCGGATTCCGCCGCGCTTATTCCTACTTCAGTTCCCGCTCAAAGTGGTCCTCAATCATGTGGAACAGCTGATCCCGCGACTCGCTGCCGGCGATGCTGTGGGTTTTGTTGGGATAGATCATCAGCCGGAATTGTTTTCCCGCATCGATCAGCGCGTTAATCATCTGCACGCTGTTCTGGAAATGCACGTTGTCATCTCCCGTCCCGTGAGCAATTAACAGAGCGCCATGTAGGTTCGCCGCCCCCCTCGTTACATCAGACTCCCGATACCCCGCCGCATCGTCCTTAAGCTGGCCCATATAGCGCTCGGTGTAGATGGTGTCGTAATTGATCTGGTTGGTCACTGGAGCCACCGCAACTCCGGCGCGAAAGCGCTCCGAGTGCGTCATCGCATAAAGCGTCATCGAGCCGCCATTCGACCATCCCCAGATCCCCACTCGGTCTTGATCGAGTTGCGGG
Source organism: uncultured Acidobacteriaceae bacterium (assembly GCA_963750245.1). Classification (GTDB taxonomy): domain Bacteria; phylum Acidobacteriota; class Terriglobia; order Terriglobales; family Acidobacteriaceae; genus Sulfotelmatobacter. The sequence continues at coordinate 446,060 of CAVVQB010000007.1, read as the reverse complement.
TACTCCGCCAAAAGCTGATCGAGTGACGCGAGCTGATCTTTCAACTCGATGGCTCCAAACTCGTGGCGGATCGCGGTCTGGAATTTGCGGTCGCGTCCCGGCGTCCCCCGATTGTCCACCGAAAAGATTGCAAAGCCTTTGCGCGCCAGGATCTCATCAAATGGGTTCGTCGGCTCTTTCAGCACGGTCTGCGCCGCCGGCCCACCGTAAATATTGACGATCAACGGAATCTTGCCGCTGGCCGGCGCGTCCGGAGGAAGCAACAGCCGTCCGTAAAGCGTAGTCCCATCTTCCGCCTTAAACTCCAGGAACTTCGGAGCCCGCAGCCCGTACTCCGTCACTTCGTCGCGCGCGTCCCACACGGGCGAGCAAGCGGCCCCAACGGCGCATAGCGAGATCCGCGGCGCAATCAGCGGGCCCATAAATGTCTGCGCGTAATGTTTCCCGTCCTCAGAAAAATCTCCGGAATACATTCCTTCATCATGCGTGAGCTGCTGGAAGCCGCTACCATCCAGCTTCACAGAACAGATGTGCCGCTGCCGTGGGTCGCCTGGATTGGCCAGGAAAAATACCGCGCCCGCCGTTTCGTCCACTCCCTCAATCCCCAGCACCTCAAAGTCCCCCTGCGTAAGTTGCCTCTCCAGTTTCGCGTCTGCTGCCATCGGGTTCGGCTGATCGAAGCTGTAGAGGTAGATATGCATGTGTCCGTCGCGCCAGCTCGGCCACAGGAACTCGCCTTTGGACTTCAGGAAACGAACCTCCACCTGATCGAAGTCGATCCAGGCGCCAGGCGTACTCTCAGTCAAAACGATTCGTGATTTCCCCGTTCTTGCATCGACGAAATACAAATCCATTTTGTCCTGATTGCGATTCAAAACTTCCGCCCAGATCACTCCGGCGCTTGCCCAGCCAAAACGTGGGATGTAAGCCTCTTCATCTTCGGTCAGCGAAATCCATCGGACCTTGCCCTTGTCGGCATCGACCACGCCCAGCTTCACCACAGGATTCGGGTCTCCGACTTTCGGATATTTTTCGTAGTCTACGGTCGGATGCGTCGGAATCCAGTTCGTGATGGGATAGGTCGGCACCTTGGTCTCATCCATATGCAAAAACACAATCTCTTTGCTGTCGGGCGACCAGAAATAATTGCTTCGCACCGCCAACTCTTCGGCATACACCCAATCGATATCGCCATTAAACAAGTCGTCTTTCGTATCCTTCGTAAGCTGCTTCTCGTCCTTGCCCGTCACCGGTCGGACGTAGAGATTGTGCTTGCGAACGTACGAAACATGGCCGCCATCGGGAGAAAACTTGGGATCGCCACTGGGATCAGACGCCGAGGTAAACTGCACGGCCGTGCTGGTTGCCAAATCGAATAGCCACAGCTGGCCCTGCGAATCGAAAATCAGGTGCTTCGAATCAGGCGCCCACAGATAGGCCGCCACGTGATACCGCGTTAGCCGCTCTTTCTCCCGCTCATCTTTCACTTTGTTGTAGTCAGGCGCGAGCGAGGCCAGCTTTGCCTCGCTGACCAACACTTTCTTCTCGCCGGTAGCCGCATCCACGTACCACAGTTGACCGTGCTCCCCATCATCGTCGCGCTGCAGGAACGAGAGCTTGGTTCCATCCGGACTCCACTCGAAGGTCTCCGGACCTCGCCCAGTCAGTCCCCCGGGCGCGTAGATCGACTCAATGGTCAGCGGCTTCACCGGTGACGGCGATTGCGCCCATCCCACCGGAACTAGACACGACAAAAGAAGGACGGCAGCAATCGTGGCTACAGAAAACGAAGCTTTCACAATAAGAACCCCAGAAAGAGGAAATAAAGCAACGCGGAACGAAAGAGTTTACACCCGAACCGGCTTCTCGTGGGCGCTTTCACTCGCTCCTGCCCGCGAAACCTGCATTCCCGCGTGTTAGAATGAAGCTCGAGTCCTCTCGGGATGCTTCCAGAAATAGAAAACCTGCTGCAGCTGCAAGAAGCCGACAGGGCCATCCGCCGCCTGCAGGACGAAATCGCCGAACTTCCCAAACGCGTCGCCGCCATCGAACACAAACTCTCGGACACCAAACTCCAGCTGGAAAAAGCTCAAGCCGCCGTCAAATCCGATGAGGCCGCCCGCCGCAAGTACGAAACCGCCATCACCGACCTGCGCGGCAAGATTTCCAAGTATCGCGATCAATCCCTCGCCGTAAAGACCAACGAGCAATACAAAGCTCTCTTGCAGGAGATCCAGTTTGCAGAAAAGGAAATCGCCGAGAATGAGGACAAGATTCTCGAGTTGATGGTCAGCGCCGACACGCGCGACAAGGAAGTCAAGGCTGCCCAGGCCGAGTTGAAAGCCGAAACCGCCGAAATCGAAAAAGAAAAAGAGGAAGCCCGCCAGCGTACCGCGGAGGATCAAGAACAGCTCACCGGATGGCGCGCCAAACGCGATCAGATGCGCGCCGGGGTAAACGAAGATCTCTTGCGCCATTACGAGCGCGTTTCGAAATTTCGCGGCAGCGGCATCTCCGAGGTAAGCGACCACAAATGCATGGCCTGCCAGGTCATGCTGCGCCCACAAACCTACAACGACGTTCGCACAGGACAGCAAACTGTAGTCTGTGATTCCTGCCAGCGCATTCTTTACTTCAATCCCGCCAAAGAAATGCAGGCGCTCGAGCCGGAACACAAGCGTTCCCGCCGCCATCATCCCAAAATCGACGCCCCACAAGCCTGGTATTACCGGGCCGAGTTCGAGGATGCCGGTGAAGTTCTTCTGTGCTTTAGCAACGCCGGCGGTCAGGCTACCCGTCGCATCTTCGACATGGGCACTGGACGTCTGATCGGCGACATCCTCATTCGCGAAGGCGACTTCCGCCACGCGTTTCCCGAAGACATCACCGGCGCCATTCGCCTCAACGGAAGCTGGCCGGAAGCCGAGATGGAAGAGTGGGGCACCGAGATGCCCATGACCGCGCTCGATTCCCTGCACATCGACCTCGAAGCCGCCCGCTACGAAATGACTTCGCGTCCTTCCACCAAGTCCGGCACGCCCGCTGTTCCCACCGAACAAGCCGCCAGTTAGCCCGAGAGTTTAAGATTGCTGCATGCCAATGATGACCAATGGTCCAGGTGTGCCCACCGTCAAAGTTTCTTCCCGCGGCGCTGCTCGCCTCAAGGATGGCCACGTCTGGGTCTATCGCTCTGACATCGTTTCCGCTGACGGTACGGCCCCGGGTTCTTTGGTTACGGTCGCCGACACCCGCGGTAAGCCCCTGGGCACCGCCCTCTACTCAAGCTCCTCGCAGATCGCCATCCGCCTGATCTCGCATGATCCCGTCGTTGATTTTCCGGCTCTTCTTCGCCAGCGCATCGCCGAAGCCGTCGCCTATCGAGAGCCGATCGTTCGCGATACAAACGCCTACCGCGTCATCTTCAGCGAAGCCGATTTCTTGCCCGGCCTCATTGTCGACCGCTACAACGACGTTCTCTCCCTCCAGATTCTCACCCAGGCCATGGATGCGGAGATCGTCCGCGCCCCTTTGCTTTCGGAGTTGACCGATAAGCTCCACCCCGCTTCGATTGTCGAGCGCGTCGATCCTCGAGTTCGCCAGCTGGAGGAACTCCCGCCGCGCCCCTCCGGCTTGCTCGCCGGTGAACAAAGTTCCACAATCTTCACCATGAACAGCGTCCAATTCAAGTTCGACGCGCTCGAAGGCCAGAAGACCGGAGCCTTCCTCGATCAGCGCGAGAACTACGCCGCCGCCGCCCAATACGCCCATGGCGACGCCCTCGACGTTTTTTGCTACCAGGGCGGATTCGCCCTCCATCTCGCCCCGCGCTGCTCCCACGTCACCGGCGTCGACAGCTCCCGCCCCGCGCTCGAAGTCGCCGATCAAAACGCGGCTCTCAACCGCGCGCAGTTTCACGGCAAGGAGATCGAATGGATGGAAGCCAACGCCTTCGATCTGCTCAAGGACTATTCAACTTCCGGTCATCAGTACGACACGATCGTCCTCGATCCGCCCGCCTTCGCCAAATCCAAACGTGCACTCGATGCCGCCATGCGCGGCTACAAAGAGCTCAACCTGCGCGCCCTCAAGATGCTGCGCCCGGGGGGAATTCTGGTCACCTGTTCCTGCTCCTACCACGTCAGCCAAGTGGACTTCCTGGAAATGCTCTCGGTGGCCGCAAATGATGCCCACCGCGTGCTCCGGCTTCTCGAAGTTCGAGGCCAGGCAAAGGACCACCCAGTCCTGCTCAACGTCCCGGAAACTGCCTATTTGAAGTGCGTCATAGCCAGCGTAAGCTATTGAAAATAGAATGTTATATCATGCTTGACAATAACACACTCATATTTTATGCTTCCTTTCGTGCTGATCACACATCTAAGCAGCTGAACGGCAACGCCGAATTTCTGAAAATCAAGCACAGAAGGAGATCATTACCATGACCGTATTAACCCGTTGGGAGCCTTTCCGTGAGTTTTCCACCCTTCAGGACCGCATGAACCGCCTGTTCCGCGAGTCCTTCAACGAAGGTGGCCGGGATGAATCCCTCACCGCATCCAGCTTCGCCCCAGCCGTCGACGTCTACGAAGATGAGCACAATGTCACTTTGAAGATCGAAGTGCCCGGAATCGACGAGAAAGACATCGACATTCGCCTAGAGAACAACACCCTCACCGTCCACGGCGAGCGCAAGATCGAGAAGGAAGAGAAAGAAGAGAATTATCGCCGCGTGGAGCGTCAATATGGCAGCTTCACCCGCACCTTCACTCTGCCCACGACTGTGGATTCCGAAAAAGTCTCGGCCAGCTATGACAAGGGCGTATTGAAGATCACTCTGCCCAAGAAAGCGGAAGCCAAGCCAAAGCAGATCAAAGTCAACATCGGCAGCGAGAAGGCCGCTGATAAGACGCTCGAGGCCAAAAGCCCCAGCAAAGCCGCGTAACCGGCAAGACTCGTGGAGGGGCGGACGCCTCGTCCGCCCAGTCGAGCCAAGCTCGGCGCTCCACAATCGACGGGAGGCAGCAGAGGTGACCGCCTCCCGTTTTGTTTTACCCCCCGTTCATGCTGTCATCCTGAGCGAAGCGAAGGACCTCTGCATTTCTTGCCGCGGCACGTTGCATAGGTTCTTCAATTCGCTGAGAATGACAGAAACAAAGTAGAGGATTTTAATCATGCCCATCCGTTGGGATAAATTCACAGTCAAAGCACAAGAAGCCGTCCAGCGCGCGAATGACCTTGCCTCCGAGCACGGCAATCCCGAGTTGATGCCGGTCCACTTGCTCGCCGCGTTGCTCGAGGATAAAGAAGGCATCGTTCCGCCGGTCCTGGAAAAAATCGGCATCGGCCCGCAAGCCGTCCTCAGCGACCTTTACCGCGACATCGAAAAGCTCCCCAAAGTTTCCGGAGAGGCCGCCCAGGCCACGCTCTCCAACGCCGTCAACAAACTGCTGGAACAAGCCTTCAAAGAGGCTTCCAACTTCAAGGACGAGTACGTTTCCACTGAGCACCTTTTGCTGGCCATCACGCACCTGAAGCAAGATGCGGCCCAACAGATCCTCGCCCGACACGGTGCCACCTACGACGCGATCCTGAAAGCCCTGACCTCCGTCCGCGGCTCGCAAAAAGTCACCGACCAGAATCCGGAGGCCAAGTATCAGGCCCTCGAGCGCTATGCTCGCGACCTCACCGAGCAGGCCCGCCGTGGCAAGCTCGATCCCGTCATCGGACGCGACGAGGAAATCCGCCGCGTGGTCCAGGTTCTTTCCCGCCGCACCAAGAATAATCCCGTGCTCATCGGAGAACCTGGTGTGGGCAAGACCGCTATCGTCGAAGGCCTCGCCCAGCGCATCATCTCGGGCGATGTGCCCGAGGTTCTCAAGAACAAACGGGTGGTAGCGCTCGACCTCGGCGCCATGCTGGCCGGAGCAAAGTATCGTGGCGAATTCGAAGACCGCCTCAAAGCCGTCCTGAAGGAAATCGAAGACTCCCAGGGACAGATAATCCTCTTCATCGATGAGCTTCACACTCTGGTCGGCGCTGGCGCGGCCGAAGGCGCCATCGACGCCTCCAACATGCTCAAGCCCGCACTCGCTCGCGGAGAACTGCGCGCCATCGGCGCCACCACGCTCAACGAGTATCGCAAGTACATCGAGAAAGACGCAGCCCTCGAACGCCGCTTCCAGATTGTTTTCGTCGGCGAACCCAACGTCGAAGACACCATCGCCATCCTGCGCGGCCTGAAAGAAAAGTACGAGGTGCATCACGGAGTCCGTATCAAAGACTCCGCCATCGTTGCCGCGGCCACACTCTCGCATCGCTACATCTCCGATCGTTTCCTCCCGGACAAGGCCATCGATCTCGTCGACGAAGCCGCCGCCTCGATCCGCATCCAGATTGATTCGCTTCCCACCGACATCGATCAGCTCGAGCGCCGCGCTACGCAACTGGAAATCGAAAAGCAGGCTCTGAAAAAAGAAGACGATACCAACTCGAGGGAGCGACTGGCTGTTATCGAAAAAGAACTGGCCGGAATCCGCGAGAAATCCAACGCTCTCAAAGCCAACTGGAAAAAAGAGAAAGATCTCATCGCCCGTTCTCGCGAGCTGAAAGAGAAAATCGAAAAGCTCAAGATCGAAGAGCAAGCCGAAGAGCGCAAAGGCAACCTGCAGCGGGTTGCAGAAATCCGCTACGGTTTGCTGCGCCAAGCCGAAGAAGAGCTGGCCAAGCTCACTGCCAAAATTGACGGCAAAGGCACCGGCGCCCCGCGCATGCTCAAAGAAGAAGTGGACGAAGAAGACATCGCCCGCATCGTTTCGAAATGGACCGGCATTCCTGTCTCCAAGATGCTCGAAGGCGAAGTGAAGAAGCTGGTCACCATGGAAGAACGCCTGCGCCTGCGTGTCGTCGGCCAGGACGAGGCTCTTGAGCGAGTGGCCAATGCGATTCGCCGTTCCCGCGCCGGGCTCAGCGATCCCAAGCGTCCAATTGGTTCATTCATTTTCCTAGGCCCCACCGGCGTCGGCAAAACCGAATTGGCTCGCGCTCTCGCAGAATTCTTGTTTGACGACGAGCGTGCATTGCTGCGCATCGACATGTCCGAATACATGGAGAAGCATTCGGTGGCCCGCCTGATCGGCGCACCCCCCGGCTACGTCGGTTACGAGGAAGGCGGACAGCTCACCGAGCAGGTTCGCCGGCGGCCTTATGCCGTTGTGCTTTTCGATGAGATCGAAAAAGCACACCCCGATGTCTTCAATGTCATGCTGCAGATCATGGACGATGGCCGCCTCACCGACGGCAAGGGCCGCGTAGTCGACTTCAAGAATACGATCATCATCATGACGTCGAATCTCGGCTCGAGTTACTTGCAAGCCGAAGCCCTGCGCACGCCCGAAGATTTTGAGAAGGCGAGCGAACAGGTCATAGACGCGCTCCACGGGCACTTCCGCCCGGAGTTCCTCAACCGTGTTGACGATATCATCGTCTTCCGTCCGCTTGGCAAAGAGCAGCTGGTCAAGATCATCGAGCTGCGCCTCGAAGACGTACGTCGCCTGCTCGCGGATCGAAAGATTTCGATCGAGCTCACGGACTCAGCGAAGGAACTGCTCTTCACCCAAGGTTACGACCCCAATTTCGGAGCTCGTCCGCTGAAGCGCGCCATCCAGAAGCTCGTGCAAGATCCGCTGGCTTTGAAGATTCTGGACGGCGAAATTCTGCACGGGGATCACATCGTGGTCGATGCCGATAAGAAGGCCGGCAAGATGAAATTCGAGGTCAGCCAGCGCGTCGGCGAAAAAGAACCGGCAAAGGCGAAACGCTGATCAATTGCGCTGTCATCCTGAGGCACCGTTGTTCGGCGTCGAAGGATCCCTGCAGTCTAAACTCATCGTCGGGTCAAGAGAGGCTCTAAGGGACGCCTCGCTAACTCGTCTTGTTCCCGCCTTCCTGGCCCTGTTTTCGTCCAAAGGCCTCGATCAGCTCGGGTGATGCGACCAGGTACCATACGATCACAACTCGCACCATGACTTGCGCGCCATACCAGAAGAAGCGCCAAGTCAGATCCCTAGCGGCCGCGGAAACCGCCGGTACCGATCCCGCGATTCCGATCACCATGAGGACCACCCCGCACCACCGCGCCCAATTCTGCAGCCGATAGAATCCCCAGCCGACCAGCGCCCATCCTGCACCAACAGATATAGCCGTTTGCGGTCCGTCGAGTTCTCTTCCGTAAGTGATCCCGGCGGCGCGTGTGGTTGCCAGCGCGCCAGGTGCCACGAACTCAACGATGCCGATCACGACCAGATATGCCGCAACCAGAAAAAACAGAGCTGCGATCACCGTGACGCTGGCCGGGCGTTCCATAGCAATGAGACCACCGCAGATTCATAGGGGAAACGCCAAGCAGGTCTATGGCACACTATTTCCATGCCCAGCCTCACTCTCGGCGATTTCGAACTTAGCATCTTTTCCGATGGAACTTACCCGCTCGATGGCGGAGCATTTTTCGGGGTGATTCCCAAGGTGATGTGGTCGCGCAAAATGGCGTCCGACGAGAAAAATTACGTCCAGGCGGGGCTCAACTCGCTCCTCATCCGTACGGACCATCCGCGCACCGGCAAGCAGAAGGTACTGGTCGAGACCGGCATGGGGAACAAGCTGTCGGAGCGCATGATCAAGTTCTATGGCCAGCCCGCGCAGCTGCTCGCGAATCTTGCCGCAGAAGGAATCGCGCCCGAAGACATCGACGTCGTAATCAATACTCACCTGCATTTCGACCACTGCGGCTGGAATACGATCCGCGACAAGAGTGGAAAGATCGTCCCAACATTTCCGCGGGCGAAATACTACGCACCCGAAGGCGAGTGGCAATATGCCCGCCGTCCCAGCGAGCGAGACTCCATCAGCTACATCTCTGACAATTACGACCCGCTCGTCGCCAGCGGCCAGATGACGCTTCTCAAAGGTGGGGAAGAAATCGCTCCTGGCATCTCGGTAGAAACTCTCCCCGGCCACACCGCGCACATGCAAGCCGTGATTGTGAACGGACGTTTTGGCAAGGGCACGGATGGGAAGGGCACGACTTCAGTCGTGCCCTTGACAGCCGAAAATTCGAGGGCTTCAGCCCCTGAGGTGGCCTGCTACATTTCCGACCTCATCCCCACCGCCGCGCACATCGACATCACCTGGGGCATGGGCTTCGATCTCTACCCGCTACAAACCATCGAGAGTAAGAAGCAGTATTACGCGAAAGCGATTCGCGAGAAGTGGCTGACCGTTTTCACGCACGATGCGAGGATGACTTGGGCCTATGTGGGGAAGGATGAGTCAGGAAAGATGGTCGCGAAGGCGCCTTAGACAGTTTCGCGGGCCAAAGCCTGCGCAGAGCTTGTCGAAGCGCCACTCACGCCACACAGCCTGGCTTCGAAGAACTCTTCCACCCTCCCCAGAATTTCCACCGCGCTCTTCGACTCGTAAATTGCCTTGCGCAGGCCCGCTCCGCCGGGAACGCCATGCGTGAACCATGACGCGAACTGCTTCATCTTGCCGACTGCGTCCGGCAGCTCCTCTTCGATCAGCATCTGGAAATAGGTGCGGATCATCTGGTAACGATCGGCCTCGGTGGGATGGTCGTAGGGCTTCTCATGCGTGGAACTCCGGACGCCCTCGTCCGGAGAGCCGCAGCCGGGGCGGACGAGGGCGTCCGCCGCTCCATAAGCCGCGCAATATTGTTGAATCTGCCGAAAGATCCACGGGTTCGACGGCGCTGTGCGCCCGATCATCACCGCATCGCAGCCGGTCTGCGTAACCATAGCGCAGGCGTCTTCCGGTGTGCGGATGTCGCCATTGCCGATCACGGGAATCTTCACCGCATCCCTCACCGCGGCAATCCACTCCCAGCGAGCCTGGCCGCTATAGCCCTGCTCCCGCGTGCGCGCGTGCAACGCAACCGCCGCCAGCCCGCAGGACTCCGCCATGCGAGCCAGTTCCACGCACACGATTTCGTCATCGTTCCATCCGGCGCGGAACTTCACGGTGAAAGGAATCTTCACGGCCGCCCGCACGGATTCGAAAATCTTTCCAATCGCCGGTAAATCGCGCAGCAGCCCCGAACCCCCGTTGCACTTCACTACCTTCTTCGCCGGGCAGCCCAGGTTCAAATCGACCAGATCGAACCCTAGCCCTTCCACCATGCGGGCTGCCTCCGCCATCACCTGCGGATCGCTACCAAAAAGCTGCGCTGAAATAGGATGTTCGTCTTCATAAAAATGAAGATAGCGTTTGGCCTTCTGATCCTTCTTGCGCAGCACTCCATCCGCCGAGGTGAACTCGGTCATGATCAGCCCGCATCCTCCCAGATTGCGGATGAAGCGCCGGAAGACCGTATCGGTAACCCCGGCCATAGGCGCGAGCACGGTGGCAGGGGCGATCCTCACCGTGCCGATAGAAAGGCTCGCGGGCACTGGCTTCAGCGTCGTTGCCTCCGTGGCAGAAGCCTCCGCCCCAGCCGAGTTATCCCAAAACTTCTTCACGCCTGTATTCTACTTCCTTTCAGCAACTTCACCGACATGCGACAATGCGAACCATCCGGAGTTGCTAATGCGCACAATCCGCCAGATTCTGCTCACCGAATACATTGGCGCCATTGTTATAGCGGTGCTGATCGCCGACTCCATCTCGTCGCTCTGTATGACAGTAGCCGAGCAGATTTCCTACCGCGTCTACTTTGCGGAGCATAACTTCCCGCGCGACGGTCACCGGCTCTCCATCACTTACTCGATACTTACCACCGTGACGAGGATCGCTCTCTATCTGATTTCGGCCTATCTGCTTGCCCGTTGGCTCTATCCTGCGAAGGCTAAGTCCAGCGTTGTCGGAGACGGACCCGAACAAGATCAGAGAACCGGAGAGCAAAAGTGACCGAGAACGAGACAATTCCCGGAATCTGCCCATTGCTCCGGCGGTGGGCTCTGCCTGTGATCGCCGCGTGGCTGTTGCACATGGGTTTGTGGATGCTCATTGTTTCGTTGGCGGGGCCCCTCACCATGTCGGTGCTCACAAAAACTCTGAATTGGTTCATCGAACATTTCACCGCCAAAGGCTGGCCGATAGAGGAAGTGGCCTCACCTTTGCGATTCACGGCATATCAGGTGGCGGACGGCATTGCACCTATCTTGATCGGCCTGCTGATTGGGTTCTGGGCACTCCGTCGCAAGACAAGAATTGCACGAGCGACGCTCTAGGCCTTCTCCAAAACAAAGCCCCCGCCAAGGGCGAGGGCTAAACTTCGTGTTAATCCGTGCAAATCCGTGACAAATGTTAGTTCTTGGAAGCCTCGGGCTTGCCAGGAGCGGCATTCTTCGCATACTTCCGGCGGAAGCGTTCCACGCGGCCCGCAGTATCCATCAACTTCTGCTTCCCAGTGAAAAATGGATGGCAGGCAGAGCAAATTTCCACGCTGATATCGCCCTTATGCGTGGATCGGGTAACAAACGCATTCCCGCATGCGCAATGCACGCGAACTTCGTTATAAGCGGGATGAATGGCTGCTTTCATGGGGTGTAGACCTCAATTCGAATCATTAGATTCTACCGGAATCGCCCAGGATTCAGCAACCGCAAGTCCTTCGAATCCCCGATCAAATACGGCTGAATGCTGACCGCGCTTGCTTCCTCAAAAGCGAAATTGGTAAGACACTTTCACGAAGAACTGGCGGCTATCATTGATGTAGCCCTTCGCCGTGTACAGCCCCGCCAGGCCAGCCGGATCGAGTTTCAGTCCATGATTCAGATTCTGCAGATCGCTGTTGTAGCCAACATAGATCGCCGTGCCCGGGTGGACGAGATAGGTCAGCAAGAAGTCAGCATTGAATTCTTTTTCCGTCGGTAGATAGGTGTACGGGTAAACCGTATTGCCCGGCGTGTTGGCCAGCAAATCGTTATATTGCAGAATCACGCGCAGGGAAAGTTGCGGCGTGAACTGCCAGTTCCATTTGCTACGCAGGATGTGATCGTCGAAAATTCCCCGTCCGATGCGCGCCCCTGGCATCTGCGAGAGAGCGAGAAGATATTCGTTTTGCGTGGCTCGCAAGCGCTCAAAGAGATAAGTGTTTTCAATTTTCAACGGCTTCATGGGACGCAGCGTCAGCGTGCCGGTGGCTGTATCCTGGCGCGCAACGAATGGTTCGTTCAGCGGTGGCGGGGCAGTGGGAGATGCCACAAAGTTCGCTCCGTCTCCCCAGTGATAACTCGCCCCGGCCGTCACCTTGGGAAAGATGCTGGTTTGGACGGAAGCGCCGCTGCTATGTTCGTGGTAGTCCTGCCTTGGCAGCTGGCAGGAGAATCCCAGAAAACAGAAATCCTGTGGCCGCAGGCGCTCTCTCAACTCTTCGTAAGGAAATAGGTAGATGACCGTTTGACCGCGCCCCTGGATTGCCAGGTACGGTTGGTAATCCGTGTCCAGGCGATTGCCCTCATGATCGAAGACATAGCGTTGGTTCACCGAAGGCCCCCAGTCGACGATCCAACCTTTCTTCGGGCGGAAACGGTAATCCGCGGTCTGGTAAAGCTCGCGAATATCGACGCGGTTCACAAAACCTGGGACGCTTACAAATCCCGGGCTGATGTCATCGTAAATTCCCTCATAGGAGAAGTGCAGTCCTTCGCGCTTCAGATCGAGTTTGTCCGCAGGCCCCGCGTAATAGTTCTTGTTCCCGGCATTCCCTGAGCTGAACGGATACAAGTTGTACTCGCAGGTGGTTTCCAGATTGCCAGTGTTCAAGCCCTGCAGATTGCTCGAACCCACCACCGCTTGCCCGTCCAGCGTCCAGTTGGCATTGAACTTCAGCCGTGTGTCGATTCCGCCCACGCGGTTAAACTCGCCGGTGGTTGGACACTCCCAATCGGTGTAAACCGCGCCCACACTCGACTGCTTGGAAATATCGCGACTCACTCGGGCGATGGTGAAGTAAGAACGAATGCCCGAAAGAGCGCTCGAACAAATGAAGGATGTAGCCGGGCAGTAATCTGGCACCGCCAGGCCGGGCGCACGGTCGTCGGTGGCCATCAGACCGACGGAATACGGACCTTCCTTTCCGGTGAGGCGGATCCCGGCCGAAGGATCTTGAATATTGCGCGTGAAGAATAAATCGAACGGCGTGCGGAAGTAATCTTCGTTCTCCAAAAAAAACGGACGCTTCTCGGGAAAATAAACTTCGAACCTCTGGTTCACCGTAATCTGCGGATCCTCCGACTCCACCTGACTGAAGTCGGGGTTCGCCGTCATGTCCAGTACAAAGTGATCGTGGATGACGAACTTCGCATCCATGCCAATCTGTCCCTGCGCCTCTGCGTTTTGAAAATACGGATTGTACGGATCGCGCTGGTCCAGCCCGCGGAATCCGCGCATGATCCCGTAAGGAATCAGTTCAATGCTGTGTCCTGGCGATATTCCTTCCAGGCCATACAGCGTCGCAGCTTGTCCCAGCCGGCCCGCTACTCTGTACGTAACCTGTGGCCAGAATGCGTCCTCGTTCTTGCGAACAATTCCGCGGTAAAGAATGATTCCCCACTCCTGCACTGTCGCCGAAGGAAAGCGCAAGCTTTTGAATGGAATGGCCATCCATGCGACGTAGCCGCGGCTCGTAACCTTTCCCTTGGAGTCCCAGACCGTATCGAACGATGTGTCAAAATTTCCATTGATTTCTTCCCGCGTAGCCTCGCTCCAGATCGCGTCCCACTGCACGCCGAGTGGAGTCGTCTGAAACGCATAGGCGCGCCGGCGATCGTGAAACGTATCGAGCATCACCTCGACAGTGTCGTCGTCATAAACATCTTCGCGCCGCGACATGCGCGCCCGCACTTTCTTGGGATCGTCGAAACACACGAATACGACGTAGAGATTCTTCTGGTCGTAGCCAAGAAAAGCGGCCGTCTCTTCCGACGCTTTTTCGCCGTCATGCGGATTGCGTTGCACAAAGCCCGTAACCTTCACCATCTGCAACGCCGCATCGCCCATCGGCTTCATGCTGAGAAAATCTTCCAGTTCGGGAGCTCGGATAAGCCTAGGAATGATCAGGGTCGGAGGAGCGACTTCCGGCTTCGGCGCAGGCCGAATCTCCGGATTCTTTATCACCGGCTCTGGCTCCTGCGCCGAGGGTGGAGGATTTTCCCGGCTCGGCGCCGGTTTCTCTCCCGGTGGGGCGGGATTGGCCTCGGGAGGAGGCGGAGGATTCTGCGGCGTAGTCTGTGAATTCTGCAGAGTGGAACTTTGTCCCAACGATGCCGCTTCAGGCGAGATAGCGTTTTGAACAGCCGTATCCCGCTGCCAGGAAGCAGCCAAGGAATGCGATGCCGGCCCACACGTCAGCCAGACCGCCAATATCGCAAACCTCAAAGAACGCATGATCTCTGGACGCCGCCCCGAAGCCAGATTCACCCCTCGCCGCTCACAAAGGGGAATTGAGGAAGATACACTAAATTCGCCCGGGCTAGACAAAAAACAAATGTTTGTAACGAACTCCGAAAAGTTCAGCAGATGGGGCTAAGGTTTGTAAACGACAAGGATCTAGAACAACGAGCTCTGGCGGCGGGTCGGCGTGATGTTGAAGTGCTCGTACGCCAGCTGCGTTGCCACGCGCCCGCGCGGCGTGCGGTTTAAAAATCCAATCTGCATCAGGAAGGGTTCATAAACTTCTTCAATCGCGTCCGGTTCTTCCGCGAGTACGGCAGCCAACGTATTCAAGCCCACGGGTCCACCCTGATATTTTTCGATAATCGTGAGCAGCAGCTTTCGGTCCACTTCGTCGAAGCCGTATTTGTCCACCTCCAGCATCTGCAGCGCGGCCTGTGCCGTCGGCAAATCGATTTTTCCCGCCCCTCGCACCTGCGCATAGTCGCGCACTCGGCGCAGCAATCGATTCGCAATTCGCGGCGTTCCACGCGACCGGCTGGCGATCTCGATTGCCCCCGCATCATCGACCTGCACGCCCAGAATCTCCGCCGACCGTTCTACGATCACCCGCAAATCCTGGGGAGTGTAGAACTCCAGCCGCAGCACGATGCCAAACCGCGACCGCAGCGGCGCCGAAATCAATCCCGCCCGCGTAGTCGCGCCGACAAAGGTAAACGGCTTCACTTCCAGCGTGTGCGTCCGTGCCGAAGGCCCCTGCCCAATAATGATGTCGAGCTTGTAATCTTCCAGCGCCGAGTAAAGCAACTCTTCCAGCACCGGCTGCAGCCGGTGAATCTCATCAATGAACAGGACTTGCCTGTCCTGCATGTTGGTGATGATCGCCGTCAGGTCGCCCTTGATCTGCAGCAGCGGGGCCGCCGTCGGCTGGAAGTGAACGCCCAGCTCATTGGCAATGATGTTCGCCAGCGTCGTCTTGCCCAGTCCCGGCGGTCCATACAGCAGCACATGATCCATGGCCTCGCCGCGCGACCGCGCCGCCTCGATCGCCACCGCCAGATTTTCTTTGACCTTGGCCTGCCCGATGAACTCGCCCAGCCGTTGCGGCCGCAGCTTTAACTCAAACGAAGAATCGTCCTCCACCGGCGCAGCCGAGACCAGCCGCTCGGGGTTGTAATTCAGATTGTTCTTGGCGGTGGCCACTGGCCGGATGTTAACACGAACCCTGTATGAGAACCTCGCCCCTCACTTCGGATACCAATCCAGCACTCGCACCTCAATGCCGGTTCCTTCCAACGCCTTCTGAAACACCGCAAGATCCGATCCGCGATAGTGATAAGGAATCACAATTTTCGGATGAAAAGCCTTTACCGCATCGGCAGCCTCTTCCGGCGGCATCGTGTAAGGCAGATTCATACACACAAACGCCACGTCGATATTTTTCAGCGCGCGCATCTCCGGAACGCCCTCGGTATCGCCCGAGAAATAAAACCTCTTCCCGCCGTAGGTGAGGACATAGCCGTTGCCGCGTCCCTTGTCGTGAAAAAGTTTCCCCGGCTCCGGACCGCGCTTCAAGTTGTACGCGGGAATCGCCTCAATCGTCCATCCCTCCCAGCTCTTCGTTTCTCCATTAGCAATCGGCTTGGCGCTGGTAACGGTCGCAACCACTGCCGGCGCCGTCAGAATTTCCGTGCCAGCCCTGCTGATTTGCTTGATCGAATCCGGATCCATGTGATCGCCGTGAATGTCGGTGATCAGAATGAGGTCCGCTTTCGGGAGTCCCGACAATTTCGCAGGCTTGGCCGGATCGAGATAAATCGTTTTCCCTCCCGCCTCGATCAGCGTGCTGGCGTGATAGATCGGCGTGATCTTCACTGGACCTGCGGATGTCGGAAACACTTGCGTCTCGGCGGCATTCGCCACCAGCGTCAGGGAGAAAATAAGGAGGATGGGAATCGACATCAGCTTCATTGTGACCTCATGTTTATTACATTCAGCTTGCCATTGTGACACATAATGTGTCACAATTTCGCTATGCCTTCGGTAAATCTACGCCAGCTCCGCGACACCCGTCGCCTCAAGGCCTGGCTGCGGGCTGGAAACACCGTCGAACTAAGAGAGCGCGACAAATTAATCGCCCGCATCGTTCCTGAAAGACAGAAGGAAAAGCCAGGCGAATATCCCGACTTCGAGGCTCGCACTAAGAAAATTTTTGGCGCCCGCGTTCTAACTATCGTGGATGACTTGATAAAGGACCGAGGCCGTTTCTGACTGTCTATGCCGATACCAGTTTTCTGGCGTCCCTCTACGTGCGAGACGCTCATTCTGCAGCCGCAGTAGAACGCATGAAGGAAAAACCCCGGGTCTGGTTTACTCCTCTTCTCTCTGCAGAATGTTCTCATGCCATCGCCAAACAGGTTTTTTATCACAAAATTTCCCAAGCTGAGGCTGATACCGTCTTCGACATCTTGAAGCGCGACAGGGCCGACGGCACGTGGCTCGAGACGGCAATGCCCGAAGCTGCTTTCCAAGTTTGCGCCGACCTGGGCCGCCGCTATGCCCCGACATTCGGCATGCGAACGCTCGACACTCTCCATGTCGCATGCGCGCTCGAACTCAAGGCGGAACGGTTCTGGACGTTTGACGAGCGCCAAGCGAAGCTGGCCAAGGCGCAAGGGCTGAAAACGAAATAAAAGTCTTAATGACGAGTAGGCGCAGATAGACGCGCCTACTTAACGAAAACGTCCCGACCCCATACGTCCCCGGCCTTCAGCTCACCCTCGGAGCGCTCATAATGTTCGCGGGAATCGGTGTCCGCGTCGTCGGCAGAATCGGCGCGAATGGAATAATGACCTGGCGGCAGTCCTACAGCGTCGTATATCCCGTCCTGATCGCTGATTGAAAAAACCGTGCTCTCGGGCCCTGTAATCTCCACCTTCACGCCCCCATGGAGGTGGTGTTTACCCTCAGATGACAGACGATACGTTCGGCCGATTATGCGTACACCTGTTCTTGGTGGACCATCATTGAGCAGTCGCGTTTCGAGCCCCGCCTGACTCAATAGGCGGGTTCGATTGCCGCAATCGAAATCGCCTACGTAGGAACTTGGAACCCGGTATCCGGGTCTGTCACCGTCGGTGCAATATTCGGCTCCTTCCTTAAAGAAGCCACGACCGTGACCGATGAGCACAAGATTAGGAACCCACCACGGCAATCCCCAATATCGGTGTTCCACAAGCGCGATGGACCACGGCATATGCTCGTCGGAGGGTTGCCAGTCCGCGCTAACGTAGAGGATTTTCGCCACGAAGACTGCTTGGCCTGGGTGGAGTCGGACAGCAAATGGTCGACGCTCGCCGCAGTCGACAGAGGGAAGGGACGAATGCAGCGTGAGCACCGTGAGGACAACCACGCACGCTACGCCGAGCAAACACAGTGCAGAAAGGACGAGAACAATCTTCCTCTTCAGAAAGGCCATCTTATGGACTTAGACACCGCATTCGCTACTTGGTGCCCGGCAACTGCTTACTCTTCCTCTTCCTTCACCTCGCCCCGCTCCGCCTTAGCCTTCTCAATAATCTTCTCCTGCAGCTGTCCCGGGACGGCGTCGTAATGATGCATCTCCATATTGAAAGAACCGCGGCCCTGCGTCATTGAAGTCAGATCGACGCCGTAGGTCAGCATCTCGGCCATCGGCACTTCGGCCTTCACCACGGTATTGCCAGCTTTGTTATCCATGCCCTGAATGCGTCCACGCCGGCTATTTAGATCGCCCATAATCGAGCCGGCAAACTCGTCCGGCACGGTAATTTCAACGGTCATCACCGGCTCGAGCAGCGTGGGCTTCGCCTGTTCCATTGCTTTCCGGAACGCAATGCGCCCCGCCATCTGGAATGACAAATCGTTCGAGTCCACATCGTGATACGACCCGTCGTACAAAATCACGCGGAAATCCACGACGGGAAATCCCGCCAGATATCCGCGCGCCGCTGCATCCTTGATTCCCTTTTCCACCGCCGGAATAAAGTTTTTCGGGATCGCGCCGCCAAAAATGTCGTTTACAAATTCGAACTGTCCGCCGCGCGGCATCGGCTCCATCTTGATTTTGCAATCGCCGTACTGCCCGTGCCCGCCCGTCTGCTTCTTGTGCCGTCCCTGCACGTCGGCCTTGGCGCGAATGGTTTCGCGGTAGGGCACCTTGGGCGCTTTCAAAACTACTTCGGTGTGATACCGCTTCTTCAACTTCGAAACGATCACCTCAATATGCTGCTGCCCGGTTCCCGCGATAAGAAACTCCTTCGTCTGCGGATCGCGGAAAAATCGCAGCATGGCATCTTCTTCCATCAGCTTGTGGATCCCCGGCCCCAGCTTGTCTTCATCAGCTCGGCTCTTGGGCTCGATGGCAAACGTAATCGCCGGCTCCGGCAGCTTCACCCGCGGATATTGAATCGGCGCCGTCTTGTCTCCCAGCGTGTCGCCGGTGAGCGTGTCTTTCAACTTCGCCACCGCGCCAATATCTCCCGCGTGCAGCTCTGTCACCGGCACGGCTGTCTTCCCCTGCATGATGGAAATATGCGAAAGCTTCTCCGCCGCTCCGCGCGAAAAATTCTGTACTGTCGCCTCGTTCCTCAGCACGCCGGAGAAAACTTTGAAATAAGAAATCCTTCCTGCAAACGCATCCGAAATCGTCTTGAACACGTACAGCGACACTGGTTCCGCATCGGTCTCATGCCGCTTCGGCGCATCCCCGTTTCCCGAGGGGCTTGGTTCACCTTGCACCCACTCATGCTCCGAAGGCGCCGGGGTGTAGTCCACAATGAAATCCATCACCCGGTCCGCGCCAATGTTGCCCAGCCCCGAGGCAAACACCACGGGGAAAAGCTTGTCCTCCCGAATCGCATTGTGCAGCGCGGGAATCAGATCTTCTTCCGGCAACGTCCCCGCCTCGAAAAACTTCTCCATCAATTTGTCGTCGCCCTCTGCTACCAGTTCGACCAGTTGCTCGTGCGACTCCTGCACCTGCGCCCGCATGTTGGCCGGAATCTCCGTCTCTTTCCCTTTTCCATTTCCACCCAGCTCGTAGGTGTAGGCCTTCATGCGCACCAGGTCGACCACGCCGCGTCAGATTCTTTTCGCTTCCGATCGGCAGCTCGATCGGAATCACATTCCGTCCAAACGCGCTGATCAGAGACCCCAGCACACGCTCCGCGTTCGCCCGGTCGCGATCCATGCGGTTCACCACAATCAGCCGCGGCGTCTTATATTCCTCGCAATCGTTCCAAACCCGCTGCGTCACGACTTCCACGCCCGCCACGCCGTCCACCACCACAATCGCTGCATCCACCACCGGCAGCACCATCCGGGCCTCGTGGACGAACATGTTGAATCCCGGTGTATCGATCACATTGATCTTCGTCTTGCCCCACTCAACATAAGCGGCCGATGCCGCAATCGACATCTTCCGCGCGATTTCCTCTTCGTCGTAATCGGTGGTCGACGATCCGTCGTCCACCCGGCCCAGCCGCGGTGTTGCGCCCGCGGTATACAGCATGGCGGAGAGCAGCGAGGTTTTCCCCGCATGCCCGTGCCCCACAATCGCAACATTACGAATGTTTTCTCCGGTATAAACTTTCACGAGTAGGCTCCTTCGCAGGCGTGCAGACAGAGAAGGCCCAGAAGAGATTAGCGCAGTAGACAGGCCAGCCCAACATCACCCGCCAAAACTTAGGATGCTACCACGCGGCAAGCGGAAGCCTCAACCCGTCGAGTCCGTGCAAAGAACTCGCCGTCGTTGTATGATCCCTTCGCCATGTTAGGCAACCGCACCAACGAGCAGTGGATCGCGCAATACGCCTCCAGCCACCAGCACCGTGTAAATCGGGCCTGTCATACCCTGGGCATTCCGCTCATCCTGCTTTCGGTCGTGCTTTTTGCTGCGAGCATTTTTATCCATCGCTTGTGGCCGTATGCGCTGGCCCTGTTTGTTATCGGATGGATTTTCCAATTCATCGGCCACGCCTTCGAAGGCAAGCCGCCTGAGTTTTTCAGCGACTGGCGATTCCTCTTCGTCGGCGTACGCTGGTGGTGGGCGAAGATTCACGGCAAAGCCTGAAGCTCTCGGATTTATGAAATAGATTGATGGATCAAATGGAATCGCTTTCACCGACGGTGGCGCCTATGTCCTGATGCGATAATCGCGCGACCGCTCCCTTGCGCCCGTTTACGATTCTGTTCTATGCTAGCCACACCTGGGGTTCGATTACACAGAGAGCATGCATCGTCTGACCGCAAGATTGCTGTTGCTCTTCGCGCTTGTGGGGAGCCTTGCTCCTTTGGCGCTCGCGGGAACCGTCCCGCCGCCCCATGCCTGCTGCCTCCGGAAGGGAATTCACCAATGCCACGATTCGCTGACTTACGCGAATGGGCAAGCTGAAATCCGTGACGCCAGTTGCTGCCACGGTGATTGCTACCGTGCCGTCACGACGGCCCGATGGGCCCATCCGCAGCCCAAGCTCGAAGCCGTTTTCCTGCAAGCCGACAATCTACGCCCTAGCGCTCCCCGTCCCGACTCACCAACTCCCTCTTGCTCTGAATTCCAATCCACCCGCGCCCCGCCTGCCCGCTGACTCTACCTCCTTCTTCGCATAATTCGATTACGTAACGCGCGCGCATTCTTTCGGAACGCGTCGCACCGCGTCGTCAGATCATGAGCAGCCACGCGCACGGGATTGGCCCCAGACGGAAATTCCGCCGGGGACAATTCCACGGAGACCTTGTATGAAGCAGCTTATCGGTGGAACGGTTGTCGTTTTCTTCCTAGGCGCGACCGCGTTCGCCACGATTTTCGGTTCTGTTCGCGGCGTAGTTCACGATCCGCAGCATCGCCCCGTTCAAGGGGCCATGGTCATGCTGAAGGCTCAAAACTCAGACTGGATGCAGTCCCAAAACTCCAACGATCGCGGAGAATTTGAATTCAGCTCGGTCCCCATCGGCAATTACACCATCACGGTCTCATCGCCCGGCTTCCAGCAGACGCAGCAAAGCGCGGTTGTCCAGTCTGACACCAGTCCCGTGCTGCATTTTGCGTTAGCTGTCGCTGGTGAGAGAGAGACCGTCTCCGTCTCCGGAACTCCCGTGGAAGCGACAACCGACAGTGTCACTCCAACGACGATGGTGAATCGTGAAGACATCCAGGAAACTCCCGGAGCGGACCGCACCAACGGCATGCAGATGATCACCGATTATGTGCCAGCGGCCTATGTGACGCACGATATGCTGCACATGCGCGGCGGCCACCAGGTCGAGTGGCTGATTGACGGCGTCCCCATCCCCAATACGAACATCGCCACCAATCTTGGCCCGCAGATTGATCCCAAGGACATCGACTACCTCGAGGTTCAGCGGGGAAGCTATGACGCTGATTACGGAGATCGCACCTACGGAATCTTCAACGTGGCGCCGCGCACCGGCTTTGAACGCGACCGGGAATGCGACCTCATGATCAGCGCCGGAAATTTCTATCAAACCAATGACCAGATCAGTTGCGGAGGGCATACCCAGCGATTCGCCTACTACGCCAGCCTGAACGGAAACCGCAGCAACTACGGACTTCAAACCCCGATTGCTCAAGTGATTCACGACGCGGCCAACGGTTACGGCGGATTCGCTTCGTTCATCTTCAATCGCGATTCGAAGAATCAATTTCGGCTGGTCGGATCCTTACGGCGGGATTATTACCAGATTCCCATCGATCCCAATCCCAACTCGATTGGAAATTCGGTCTATCCCAGCTACGGCCTGCGCGATGCCGAGCGCGAGCCCGATGGCTACGTCACCTTCTCATGGGTGCACACGTTCAATTCCAACATGTTGCTCACGGTTTCTCCGTTCTATCATTACAACGGCGCTGACTACAAAGGCGGCTCGAACGATTTCCCCGTCATCTCGACTGTGAATCAGAATGCCAATTACGCTGGCGCGCAAGTAACCTTCAACGCAACCTTCTGGAAGAACGATCTTCAAGCTGGCGTCTACGGATTCGGCCAGCACCAGTACAACTACTTCGAAAACGTGTTTACCGACGGCAGCCAGAATTTCCCTGCTTCTTCCATCGGCGTAAATGGAGGAGTCTCGGCGCTCTTTATCAACGACAAATTCAAAGTAACCCCATGGTTGACCTTGATTGCCGGCCTTCGCCAAACCGAATTTGATTCCTCCTTCTCGGAGAGCGCGACCGACCCCCGCTTCGGCATCGCTGTGAGAATTCCCCGGCTGAATTGGGTCTTTCGCGGCTTCTACGGATACTTCTACCAGCCCCCGCCCCTGGTGACGGCCACGGGCGCGCTTCTCGATCTGGCAAACAGCCAGGACTTTACCTTCGCTCCCCTGCACGGCGAGCGCGATATTGAATGGCAGTTTGGCGTCACCATTCCATATCACGGCTGGAACCTGAGCGCCGATAATTACGAGACTAGGGCCGAGAATTGGCTGGACCACAACAACATCGGAGAATCGAATCTCTTCTGGCCCATCACCTGGAGCTCAGCCTTGATTCAAGGTTGGGAGCTCACCCTACGTTCGCCGAATCTGTGGCATCGCAGCCAGTTTCACCTTGCCTACGCCAATCAAATCGCGCAGGCCACCTCGCCGATCACCGGCGGCTTGATCTGCCCTGCTCCCGTCACGTCGGCATGCGGACTGGATATTCCGCCGGGACTTTCGCCCGTGGATCACGATCAAAGAAACACATTGAATGTAGGCTTCAATATAAATCTGCCCGGGCACGCCTACGCCTCGACGAACGTGTATTACGGCTCGGGTTTCACGAACGGGCAGCCTGGTCTGCAGTATCCCGGCAATTATCTTCCGGGACATACCACGGTTGATTTTGCTGTCGGCAAAACCTTCGCCGAAAAATATACCGTCTCCGTGGATGCGTTGAATGTAGCCAACCGCCGCGTGCAACTGGATAACAGCTTGACCTTCGGCGGATTTCACTGGAACGATCCGCGGCAAATTTACGCGGAGTTTCGCTACCGCTTTCACTACTAAGTTCACCATGTTCACCATGCGAAAGATGCGGAAAAGGACGAACCGCGAATGACGACCAGATTGTCATGCTGAGCGAAGAACGAAGTTCGCGAAGCGAACTCGTTCGTTGTTGTGCACCACCCTGTGCTCCTCTGTGACCTCTGTGGTGAAATAAATCTAGTATCGGAGTAAGAATAAATTGATCATGTCGCGAACTCGGAAGATATGTTCGTTGTACCTTGCCCTTTTCCCACTCTGCGCCCTACTCGCGTTCTTCGCTGCCTGCAACCGCGAAAAATCACAACCTGAATCCGCAGCTTCTTCATCCTCCGCCAAACGCTATGCCCTCAAGGGAAAAGTCATTTCCGTCGATAAGAACGCCGGCACCGCCAACATCGGCAACGAGCCCATCGCCGGTTTTATGGACGCGATGATCATGCCTTACACCTTCAAACCGCCCTCCCAGATCGATCAACTCCAGCCTGGCGATTCCATCACCGCCGATGTCGTCGTCGACTCCGACAAGTACTGGCTGGAAAACGTCAAGGTTACGGAACACTCGAAACCGTCCGCCGACAAGCCGGCGGCGAGAGCGCACATTCCCGCTCCCGGCGACGAAGTGCCCGACTTCAAACTGGTGAATCAAAGCGGCAAGCACATCTCGCTGCGTCAATTCCGCGGCCAGACTCTGCTTCTCACCCTCATCTATACGCGCTGCCCCTTCCCCGACTTCTGCCCGCGCGTCAGTCACGAGTTCTCCACGATCGACCACCAGCTCCGCTCCGACCCCGCCCGCTACGGAAAAACTCACCTTCTCAGCGTCAGCTTCGATCCCGTCCACGACACGCCCAAGGTTTTGCGCGCGTATGGCTTCTCCTGCGCCGGAAGCAAAGATCCCGCTCTCTTCGCCCGCTGGGAATTCACTGTGATCCCGCAGGCCGAGCTGCCCGAGTTCGCCGATTATTTCGCTCTTACCTATAAAGAAGAAGGCGGCCTGATCACGCACTCTCTAAGCACCGCCGTCATCTCTCCCAACGGCAAGATTTTCAGGTGGTATCACGGCGCCGACTGGCAGGCCTCCGACCTGTTGCAGGATATCGCCGCTGCGCACGCCGCCAGCTGATCGTGGGAGAATGTCTAAAGAAACTGAGGAAAAACACATGCGGTATGTCCTGATTCTGCTGGCCATTCTAGGAATTGTGGTCTCCGCTCTTGCCCTGCGCGAGCATTACCGTACCGATAGTTCCCCGTGCAGCATCAACGAGCGCTGGGATTGCGGCATCGTCAACCACAGCCCCTACGCCATGCTGGCCGGCATTCCGGTTGCGATCCTCGGCATCGCCGGATATCTCCTCATGGCCGCGCTGTCTTGGCGCCGCGCATATCGCCTGGTACTCGCGGCCGCGCTGGTAGGGTTGGCCTTCTCTCTCTACCTGGCCAACATCGAAGCTCACGTTCTCGGAGTGTGGTGTATCTACTGCGTCATCTCGCTGGGCGACATCTCGCTCATCACCCTGCTGGCCCTGGGAACCACGGTCGCGTCGCTTTTTCGCCCAGCACGGGCAGTCGCGAATTCTTGATCCAAACTCGCGTTGACGAACCCTCGTGCTTCGCCTAAGATGGCTCGGGTTCTGCTTCGTCCGTCGACTCTAGATCGGCCCTGATTCGTCCATGATCGGCCAAACTGTCTCTCACTACCGCATCCTGGAACTGCTCGGTGGCGGAGGGATGGGTGTCGTCTACAAAGCCGAGGACACGCAGCTCGGCCGCTTCGTCGCCCTGAAATTTCTTCCCGACGATTCCTCCCAGGACCCTCAGGCTCTCGAACGCTTCCGCCGCGAGGCCCGAGCCGCTTCTTCTCTGAATCATCCCAACATCTGCACCATCCACGAAATCGGCCAGCACGACGGACATCTTTTCATCGTGATGGAGTGTCTGAGCGGCCAAACTCTCAAGCACCTCATCAACGGCAGGCCCATGGAGTTCGACCGCCTGCTCACCTTGGCGATTGAAGTCGCCGATGCTCTCGATGCCGCGCACAGCAAGGGAATCGTCCATCGGGATATCAAGCCCGCCAACATCTTCGTCACCGATCGCGGCCACGCGAAAATTCTCGATTTCGGCCTGGCGAAAATCTCGCGCGCCGCCCGCCCCACCAGCGGCGAATCGCAAACCATGGCCGATCCTACCGTTCTGGACCTCACCAGCCCCGGCACCGCCGTCGGCACCGTGGCCTACATGTCGCCAGAACAGTTGCGCGGCAAGGAACTCGACGGACGCACCGACCTCTTCTCCTTCGGCGTCGTGCTTTACGAAATGGCTACCGGCATCCTGCCTTTCCGCGGAGAAACTTCCGCTGTAGTCACCGAAGCGATTCTCAATCGCCATCCCACGGCCGCGAATCACCTCGTGCCGGAGCTTCCTCCCAAGCTGGAAGAAATCATCAACAAGGCCCTGGAAAAAGATCGCGACATGCGTTGCCAGACTGCTGCCGAACTGCGTGCCGATCTCAAGCGCCTCAAGCGCTCCCTGGATTCCTCGCGCACCTCGGTCGTTGCCGACAGCTCGCAATCTTCATCCTCCGCGGCTCGCATCTCCTCAACTGCAGCCGTAGCCGCACCCGCACCGCGCAAGAAGTCTGCCGTTATCTTCCTCTTCGCCATCGGATTGCTCCTTGCCGCAGCCCTCGGCCTTTACGCCGGAAAGAAATTCTTCGCCCTCGCACCCTCGGAGCCTCCCACCTACCGGCAGCTCACATTCCGCCGCGGCAGCATCCGCGCTGCCCGCTTTGCCCCCGACGGACAAACCATCCTGTACAGCTCGGCTTGGCAGGGCAATCCCACCGACGTATTCACCGCGCGTCCCGAGGCCCCCGAATCGCGCTCCATGGGTCTCAGCCATACCCAGCTGATGTCCGTTTCCTCCACGTCGGAAATGGCAGTCTTGCTGAACAGCAAGGCGATCGGTGCCTGGGTAAGCATGGGGACTCTGGCCCGGGCTCCTCTTGCCGGCGGTGCCCCGCGTGAAGTCCTCGAAAATGTACAGTGGGCTGACTGGGCCCCCGATGGCACGAATCTCGCCGTAGTTCGCGACGTGGGCGGACGCAACCGCCTGGAGCTTCCCATCGGAAAGCCGCTGTATCAGACCGGGGGATGGATTGGCCATCCTCGCGTCTCTCCCAAAGGCGACCTGATCGCCTTCGCCGATCACCCGCTCCAGGGCGATGACAGCGGTTCGCTCGCTGTCGTTGACTTGGCCGGCAACAAGAAGGCGCTGTCCGGGCAGTGGTTCACTATCCAGGGTGTGGCTTGGGCGCCCGATGGCAAAGAGATCTGGTTCACCGCGGGCAGATACGGCACTGATCGCACGCTGTACGCGACCACACTCGATGGCAAGCAGCGCATCGTCGCCCGCTTGCCGGGTGCTCTGATTCTTCTGGATATTGCCAAGGATGGACGCGTGCTTCTGGTCCGCGCTGATTGGCGCCGCGAACTGCTGGGCTTGCTCGGCAGCGACCCCAAGCAGCATGAACTTTCGTGGCTCGACTACACCTACCCCGCTGATCTCTCTTCCGACGGCAAGACGCTGCTCTTCGACGAAGAGGGCGGCGGAGGCGCCTTGGATTACTCCAAGTCCAGCGGCCTGACTTATGCCGTCTACATTCGCAAAACCGACGGCTCACCCGCCGTCCTGCTGGGCGAAGGCGGCGCCGTCTCTCTGTCGCCCGACACGAAATGGGTAATCGCGCAGACCCAGGAATCTCCCTCGCAATTCAAGCTTCTACCCACCGGCGCAGGCGAGCCCAGAGATCTTACGAAAGACAACGTCAACCACAGTTGGGCCCACTGGTTTCCCGACGGAAAACACATCCTCTTCTCAGCTGACGAGCCCGGCAAGGGCGTCCGTTTTTATGTCTATGAGTTGGCCTCGGGCAAGAGCCAGCCGATTTCGCAGGAAGGCGTCAATGGCACTGCCTTCGCCCTCTCTCCCGATGCGCAGCAGATCGCGGCCATCGGCCCCGATCAAAAAGGATACCTGTATCCGGTCGCTGGCGGAGACCCGCAGCTAATCGCCGGATTCAACCAGGGCGAGCAGCCCATCACCTGGAGCGGCGACGGAAAATCTCTCTACATCTATCAACCCGGCGAGCTGCCCGCCCGCGTCTACCGCCTCGACATTAAGACTGGGCAGCGCACTCTCTGGAAGGAACTCATGCCCTCCGACCCCGCCGGAGTGGAAAACATCGGCCCCATCTACATGACCCCCGACGCCAAAACCTGCGTCTTCGGCTACCACCGCATGCTGGCCGATCTGTATCTGGTCGAAGGCCTGAAATAACAGAATCGGGGATCGACGGACTGACCCCAGAGCGAGGAGAGGACCAGGCCAAGAAGTCTTACTTGGACCTGGAACCACGCCTTGCCGCTTCCTGCTCGAGACGTAGCAGAAAGTATAGGTTGCTGGAAGTGATGGGCTGGGTTTGTGGAGGCTCTGCCAATTGATCAAGCAGCCCCTTCACAGTGGCCCCACCCAACAATGCGAGCAGTTGGGGTGACTGCAGGACTCCCGTGGCACAGAGCGTGACAACCCCGAGCGCGAAGCCAGCCGTCAAGACAGATTTGCGCTTCCAAATACGGCGCTGCCTTTTTGCTTCCACGCGGAGCTGTGCGAGCGTAGGCTCTAACACATCCCTGTAGATCTCGCGAGCCTCCCGCGATGTCGTCGATCGATTTTTCCCGACATACTCACCGATCAACTTTGTGAGCGTCGAACGATAGAGATCGAACGATTCACGGCTTTCGTCCCGAATCTTCATCACGGCTCTAATCGGAAGATCAGTCAGCAATGGGATTTCGTGCGCTAGCTGCGCGCACACCTCGGCGGTTCGGATTGCCAACTCATCTTTAGCGCTGAGAATCCTCAGGAACTCGGCCTCACCGGGCAGGTCCGTCAGATAGGCGGCATCGAATCTAGACTGGAAGCCCTGGTGAAAATAAACATCAGCGGCAATTTCCCCCAAGATTTCTTCGACGAGGCCAGCGCGCCTTGCCAGTGCTCTAGGAACCCGATAGCGATCGTTAATCTTCAGTCCAGTAGGAAACCATTCGGGGGGGCGCTGGTACAGCCTGATCATGGATCCGTGCTCGAGATAATCAACGGGCCCCTCCATCTCGACGGCCACAATTGTGGGACTGTCGAGGACTTGAACGCAGGTGAACTTGAATTCGTCCAAATGCCGTTTCGCCTGAAGTCGCGCCGCCTCCATTCCAGCACCGAATCGCTCAAACTCGCGTTTCGCACAATCGGAACAATAGTGCATGTGAGGCAAGACGGGACGGACGATTCCTCTTTCCACAAGAGGCCGAACCTCCAGTATCGAGAATGCGGTCCGACAAATCTCGTCACGTAGTCGCTCCGGCCCTGCGCCAGCGGTAGGTCGCGTCAGCGCCACGGGCAGAAAGACATGATCAGCATACATTGCGGCGTATCGCGCCAGCACCGCCAGCTTCTCCGATCTACATTCGGGTCGTGAGCATCCAGAGTCACCCCTAAGAGAGGCGCTCGCGAGAGAGCAAAAGGGAGACACACGTGTGGGAGCGTCCTCAGCCCAAGACTGACGCTGCTGCAACAAGAAATCGTAAAGGTCTGCAGCCACGACCTCGGCTTTTGAAACGGGCCATTTGTGTACCTCGCTCTCCACAGCCGCTGCGTCCGCGATCCCCCTTTCCTCTAGGAATTCAACGGCGTTCCTGGCGGAATAGGACTTCGGTTTCCAAGCCGGCAACGGTTCGAAGGAAAATCGCTGCGTGTTTGCAGACTTTGCCCCCATACCAAGCCTAGATATCCAGATTCTTTACATCCAGCGCATTCTCTTCGATGAACTTC
Organism: uncultured Acidobacteriaceae bacterium; assembly: GCA_963750245.1. Classification (GTDB taxonomy): domain Bacteria; phylum Acidobacteriota; class Terriglobia; order Terriglobales; family Acidobacteriaceae; genus Sulfotelmatobacter. Next base: position 416,741 of record CAVVQB010000007.1, on the reverse strand, counting down.
CGCCGCGCTTCCACATCCTCGCCCATCAGTGTGGTGAAGATGGTCTCGCACTCGGCAATGTCTTCGAGCTTCACCGATAGCAAAGTGCGGCGCTCCGGATCCATGGTCGTCTCCCACAACTGCGGAGCCGTCATTTCCCCCAGACCTTTATAGCGCTGGATGATGTATCCCTTTTTCCCTTGCTCCAGCACGTAGTCGAAGAGCTCGCGCAGGGAGTTGTTGTCAAATGCATTCTCGCCAAACGCCTTCTCGGCATCTTTGAGCAGGTCTTTCTCCGTGTACTCGCTCAAATCTTCGTCCTCTTCGACGGTCGCCTCCGCAGCTCCCTTCTTGGGCTGCGGCTTGACCTCGACTACATACGGCGGCTCCAAGTATTGCTCAATCAGCTTGAACTTTGCTGTGAGCTGCCGGCACTCCGGAGTCGACGCCAACTCCCAGTTGATAATGTGCTCGGCGCCCTGCGAGTCGACGAATCGCACTTCCCACAAGTTGTGGTCTTCGTCAAACCGGCTCTCGACCTCCTTGAGCGGCCGCCGCGAGTTGTGTTCGCCATCCATGCGGCCAACCACCGAAGCGGCCTTCTGCTCCTTCTGCAGCTTGCCCAGTTCTTTTTCCAGCTTCTCAATTTTCTTCGACGGCGTTTTCTTGTCGCCCTCAAAATCGGCGTGCTTCGACAAGTCGAGCCTGGGCAGCAGCTCGGTGATTCGTTCGTCGCGCAGGCGCTTGTTTACCTTGTCGAAGAAGTTGAGATATTCCTTCAGCACGCTCATAAAGCGCGTCAGGTTCGCCCCTTCCAGCTTCGCCGCGCCCTCGCCGTAACGCACCACCAGCCCGTCGGCCGCGCGTTTCAGCATGACTTTGTCGAAGGCATCGTCGTCCTTGATGTATTGCATCGACTTGCCTTTCTTGATGGAATACAACGGCGGCTGCGCAATATAAACGTTGTTGCGCTTGATCAGCTCCTGCATGTGCCGGAAGAAAAATGTCAGCAGCAGCGTGCGGATGTGCGAACCGTCGACGTCGGCGTCGGTCATCAGAATGATCTTGCCGTACCGAACTTTTGTCGGATCGAAATCATCCTTGGCGATGCCCGTGCCCAGCGCCGTGATCATGGCGCGAATTTCTTCGTGCGCCAGCATCTTGTCGTAGCGCGCTTTTTCGACATTCAGAATTTTTCCCTTGAGTGGCAAAATCGCCTGGAAGCGCCGATCGCGCCCCTGCTTCGCCGTCCCGCCTGCCGATTCGCCCTCAACCAGAAACAATTCGCAGCGGTTCGGATCGCGTTCCGAACAATCCGCCAGCTTGCCCGGCAGCCCGCCGGAATCCAGCGCCCCTTTGCGCCGGGTTAAATCCCGAGCCTTTCGCGCCGCCTCGCGCGCTCGCGCCGCGTCGACCGCCTTGTTGATAATTTTCTTTGCAACCGTCGAGTTCTGCTCGAAGAACGCTCCCAGCCGCTCATTGATGAACGCCTGCACAACGCCGGCAATGTCAGAATTCAGCTTGCCCTTGGTCTGCCCTTCGAATTGCGGCTGCGGCAGCTTCACGCTGATCACCGCAACCAGGCCCTCACGCACATCGTCGCCGGTTAGATTTTCTTTTACATCCTTGAACAGTCCCATCTGCTGCCCGGCGTAATTGATGGTTCGCGTGAGCGCCATGCGGAAGCCGGAAAGATGCGTCCCGCCATCGATGGTGTTGATGTTGTTCGCGAAGCTGAACACCGACTCCGAATACCCGTCGTTGTACTGCAGCCCAATCTCCATGGCCACGCCGCTGCGCTCGGCTTCCATGTAAATCGGCTTGTCGTGCAGCACCTGCTTGCCGCGATTCAAATGCTTGATGAACTCCGCGATGCCGCCGTTGTACTTGAAGTCCGTGTGCTTGGCCTCGCCCGTCTTCGCGTCGGTCGAGCGCTCATCGGTCAGCGTGATCAGCAATCCCTTATTCAGAAACGCCAGCTCGCGCAGCCGCTGCGCCAGCGTGTCGTAGTTATATTCGGTTGCGGTAAAAATGCTTCGATCCGGCAGGAAGTGAACTTTCGTTCCGCGCCGCTTGGCCGCGCCCGCCTTCTTCATCTTGCTGGTGGGCTCTCCCTTCGAATAAGTCTGTTCCCAAGTCGCGCCGTCCCGCCAGATTTCCAGCTCGAGTTCCTCACTTAACGCGTTCACGCACGATACGCCCACGCCGTGCAACCCGCCGGAAACTTTGTAAGTCGACGAATCAAACTTTCCGCCGGCATGCAGCGTAGTCATGACCACCTGCGCCGCGGAAACTTTTTCGCCGTCAATGTCCATGTCGTCGACCGGAATTCCGCGGCCGTCATCGATCACAGTGATCGAGTTGTCGATGTGAATGGTGACTTCAATCTTGGTCGCGAAGCCAGCCAGCGCTTCGTCCACCGAGTTGTCGACCACCTCATACACCAGGTGATGCAGCCCCAGGTCGCCGGTCGATCCGATGTACATCGCGGGACGTTTGCGCACCGCTTCCATCCCGCCCAGCACTTTGATCGAGTCGGCGTTATAGTCGTTCTTCCCTCCGCCGTTGTTTGCAACGATCGGGGTGACATTTCCGTTTTTTGTTTTGCTTTCTACGATGGGAGTATTGATCTCTTTGGTAGCCATTCAGCTCCGTCGAGCACGTCGATTTGTCACAAAACTTTCAATCGAGCAAGCCCGCCAAACAAACTCGCAGGATCCTGTTACCGCAGGCCGCTTTCTAGCCTGCGAAACCTACCTCAAGTGATTGAAATTTAGTGTACTTAGGTTCGTTTCGTGACTATCAAATTATACCACGAAATCGCCTCTGCATCGACCCGCCGTGCACCCCGAATCCCCTCGGTAAATGCCGGTTTTTCAATGGATTCTGCAGCCGATTCTCAGCCGGATTGAATCCCGCACCTGCACGGTTTCTTTTCCAGCACCCCTACTCGCTTCCTCTCCATCTAACCAACCGACCCTGCTAAAATAAGCGACAGGAGTTCCCGACCCAGAATGGCCGTTCCCGTATCTCAGATGTGGACCGTGTCGAGCTATGTTCTTAAACAGAAGCTCGCCGGCCGCAAGCAATATCCGCTCGTGCTCATGCTCGAGCCCCTGTTCCGCTGCAACCTCGCTTGCGCCGGATGCGGCAAAATCCAGTATCCCGCCCACATCCTGAAAAAAGATCTCTCTCCGGAAGAATGTTTCCGCGCCGTCGACGAATGTGGCGCGCCCATGGTGTCCATCCCCGGCGGCGAGCCGCTGATGCATCCGCAGATCGGCGAGATCGTGGAAGGTCTGGTCGCGCGCAAGAAATATATTTATCTCTGCACCAACGCCCTGCTGCTGAAGGAGAAGATTCACTTGTTCAAGCCGAGCAAGTACCTGACCTTCAGCGTGCACCTCGACGGCCAGCGCGAAGAGCACGACCTCGCCGTCTGCCGCGAAGGCGGCTACGACATCGCCGTCGACGCCATCAAAGAGGCGCTCCGCCTCGGCTTCCGCGTCACCACCAACACCACGCTCTTCGATGGCGCCGATCCCAAGTCTGTCCGCGCCTTCTTCGACGGCATGATGGATCTCGGCCTCGAAGGCATGATGCTTTCGCCCGGCTACTCTTACGACAAGGCTCCCGACCAGAAACATTTTCTCGGCCGCGCCCGCACCCGCCGCATGTTCCGCGCGATCCTGGCGAACCGCAAGAAGAACTGGCGCTTCAATCTCTCGCCGCTCTTTTTGGAATTTCTGATGGGCAAGCGCACTTACCCCTGCACCCCCTGGGGCATGCCCACCTACAACGTTTTCGGATGGCAGAAGCCCTGCTACCTGCTTCAGGATGGATACGCCGAAACTTTCGGCGAGCTACTTGAAACAACGAATTGGAGCAACTACGGCACGGAGTCCGGCAATCCCGCCTGCGCCAATTGCATGGTCCACAGCGGCTACGAAGCCTCCGCGGTGAACGCCACCTTCAGCTCGCTCGGCGGATTCCTGGCCACAGTCAAAGCAACTCTGTTCACCAGATACCGCGATAAGAAGCTCTGCGAATGCTGGAAGAGCCTCCGGCGCCGATTCATCCGCTGGTCCAGATCGCGACCAACGACAGAACACTTGCATGAAACTCGGGCGTAGAAAGACCCATGTGGGGACAGCCGCCCCGGCTGTCCACCGGGCGCAGCCCGGTAATTTCGCCGGATACAAAGCGTCTAATGACTTGGAAGTTCACTAGCCGCAAAGCGGCGCAAGAATGCGGCCCACGGCGTAAGCCGTGGGTAAGATCGCAACCAAGGTCCAGCCCCGGCGGGGCGAAAGAAACTCCTCGGTTTTAAGATAGATAGCTCATGACAGGCAAAGAATCCGGTCACATCGACCACGAAGCAGCGCAAGCCGTCCCGCACACGGCCGATCCCGACGCCCTCGAACTCGCTCCCGGCACAGCCCACGAAAAACTCGAAGGCTGGATCCCTCAACTCGCCACGACGAAGAAATCCGCATCGCCCTCGAAAAGGCCTTCGACTACCGTGGCGACGTCACCATCACTCGCAAAGACGGCAGCAAAATCGAAGGCTACCTCTTCGACCGCCGCACCGCGGCCACGCTGAAAGATTCCGTAGTTCGCCTCTTCCCAAAGACTGCCAACGAAAAAATCTCCATCTCCTACGCCGACATCGCCGCCCTCGCCTTCACCGGACGCGACACCGCCGCGGGCAAGAGCTGGGAAGCCTGGATGAAAAAATACGCCGCAAAGAAAGCCGCCGGCGAAACCAACATCGCCCTCGAGCCCGAGCCCCTGGACTAACGCTCCTGGCCAATCTCCGTATCTCTTGTCATTCCGAGCGCCGACGGCGCGCACGCGACGGCAAGTCGAGGAATCTGCCTGACTCTTGTCATTCCGACGCGCGAGCGCAGCGAGACAGGAGGAATCTGCTTTTCCCAATCGTCCCTTGAATCCTTTTTCCCCAACTCCCGCTCTTCCCTTATGTAGGAGGAAATTTTGAGCCCCACCATAACCGTAGCCGAACTGCAAACTCGCCCATCCACTTCCGCTCTGCTCGTGGACGTGCGCTCCGGCTCCGAATTCGCCGCCGGCCACATCCCCGGCGCGGTCAATATCCCGATGGATCAAATTGAGGCGCGCCTCGACGATCTCACCGTAAATCTCCCCATCATCCTGATCTGCCAGACAGGCAAGCGCGCACAGCATGACGGCGGGCCTGCTCGCGCCCTGCCAGCGCCAATTATCAGTTCTCGAAGGCGGCACAAAAGCTTGGCTCGACGCGGGCCTACCCATCGTAAGCAAACGTGAAAACCCGCTGGTCTCTCGAACGCCAGGTGCGCTTGGGCGCGGGGATGATCGTGCTGACCGCCGCGATCCTGGCGCTGGCCGCCAATCCTCTCTGGGTCCTTCTTTGCGGATTTGTTGGTCTGGGCCTGACCTTCGCTGGACTCACCGACCTCTGCCTTATGGCAGTGATGCTCGAAAAATTCCCTTGGAATCGTCAGCCCCTTTGCGGGATCGGAGTTCCTCATGCGGAACCATCTGCACTTAAGCGGTGACGGTCCGTTCATGCGCTGGAGGCTCAGCGGTGCCACAATGGATTCGTGGACTTCGACACACTGGCACGCCAGCACAAGGACGCCGTCTATCGCCAGATGATTCGCGTGTGCGGCAATCGGGAAGATGCCGAAGACGTGCTCATCGAAGCCTTGCTCAAGGCCTACCGCCATCTCGATCAACTGCGGGAGTCCGCAGCCTTTCGGGCCTGGCTGGCGCAGATCGCGAAACGTGTCTGTTGGCAATTGAAGGAGCGCGAGTCGCTGCTTCCGCTGCTGCAGCTTTCTGCGTTAGAGGACGAAGGCCGCGAGCTTGCCGGATCGCAGCCTCCTCCGGACGCGCAGCTTGCTCAGCGAGAAATGAAGCAACTGCTGAAAGAGGCCATGGACGCGTTGCCCGATCTCTATCGTCCGGTTTACGAATTGTGCGATGTCGAGGATTTGCGAGGCGACGAGGTCGCTCAGCGACTGGGGATCTCACGCGCCGCTATGAAGTCTCGCCTTCACCGCGCTCGCGATCTGGTGCGGAGCCACCTCGATGCCGCACTTACTCGTCAAGTTTTGAAGTAGCTCGCTAATTCGGAGGGCCTTATGGAAGTCACCGTGGAACATCTCGGAGCGATGCAGTTTGAAATCAAAGCGCGCCAGCACGCCGTATTAAGCGACCAGCCCCCAGAAAACGCTGGTCACGACGAAGGCATGACCCCGCCGGAGCTCTTGCTCGCATCACTCGGCTCATGTGCCGGTTTCTACGCCGCGCAATATCTGCGGAAACACAAACTGGCAACGGAAGGTACCCGCGTCCGCGTCACTGCCGAAAAACTGAAGGACCCCGCTCGCGTCGACAATTTTCACATTCGAATCGAAGCACCCGCGGCGCTCAGTGAACAACATCGGGCCGGAGTGGAAAACGCCGTGCATCATTGCCTGATTCACAACACGCTCCTGCATCCGCCCAGCATCGTGATCGAAATCAGCAGCTGCGTGCCCGCGTTGTAACCGCCATCGGGTTGATGGGATCGCGCTAAGTCTCGAAGCTAGTGCGGACGCGGTTTCGCCTCCACTCCAAAGCTCAGTCCTTCAATCAACTCATCGGCCTCGGCCTCGGTCCCGCCAATAAATGTGAACGACACCGCGTACCAGCGCGCCAGCACCACCAGCGTTGACTGCCAGATCACCCGCGTCCCCACATCTTTCTGGAAGTCGCTGCGCGCCACCGTCTTCGCGCCCGCCAAGAACTCATACGGCTCGTTAATCACCTCGAAGCCCTGCGCCTGCGCGACCTCCGTCACCGGCCCAAAATATTGCGCCGCATCTTTCAACCCTGGATACGCCTCCGCACTCTCCGCGGCAATCAGAATGGAAGAGTTCACATCCTCGCCGCGCGCCTCCGGAGGCCGTGAAAATGCCGCCAACAGCACTCGCCCACAAATGCCCGTGTGGGGACAGCCGCCCTCGGCTGTCCGGTCGAGCGCAGCTCGACCCTCCTTCGCCGGCGCGTCATTTCCGTCCTGCCTCGGATTCATCTCCTCCGTCCGTAGCACCCATCCCACCGGAATTTTGCATGCAAAACCAAAACTCTGGTTTCTATAAACGCCGTTAGTTACTGAACCCGCGTCGAGATGGGCTACGGTCGCTGGTTTTGCAACGCGTCGCGGGGAAGAAGAAGTGCTGGAAGAACTGGATTGCGCCTGCGCCGCCGCTTGAGCTCCGACTGCAGGAAACACTACAGGCACTACCATCATTGCGATGAGAAGTACGAAATGAAGGCGGAAACACATCATTCCTTCGATGTTACAGCAGCACCGTCGCGAGCAGGCAATTCCCAAAGCAATTACTGCATCGCACGCCGCGCGGGTTTTGCACCCGCAGTCTTGTAGTCCGCCGGATAAAGCACCACGCACCGGTCGCGGCCTTCGCCATCGCTTTCCGTGCGAAGGTCAGCCTCATCGCGCAGCGCGAGATGAACCATTCTGCGTTCCCGCGACGACATGGGAGCAAAGTGAAATGGCGTCCCGGTCTGCCGGACCTTCTCTGCCGCAACGCTCGCCGCCATGCGTAATTCCTGCAAGCGCAGAGACCGCTGATTCTTGCAGTCGAACGCCACCTTCTCGTGCTCGCCTGAAGGCAGCCGCAAAATTTCGAAAGCCAGCAGCTCAAGCGCGCGCAGAAGTTCGCCGCCGCGATCCAACAGCAGCGTCGAATCGGGACCCGAAAAATCCACGAAGATCTCGGGCTTCTCCCAATCGCTCAGTGCCGGAGGATCCACGACAATGCGGTACTTTAAGTGTAGGCCGCCGTGAGTTACGACAGCCCGCAAGAACTCATTGATTCGATTAGCAGCAGCAACTTTGTCCATAGGATCTGTTCTCAGCTCTCAGCCGTCAGCTCTCAGCTGTGCATAAGCGCCCGCCATGTTGGTTGTCGGGGCCTCCAGTTCGGCTGAAGGCTGATAGCTGACGGCTGAGAGCTACTTCTCCTTCTTCCTCGCCCGCTTTTCCATCATCTCGCGCATCTCCCGGCCCAGCTTGGTGCGATTCATGATGGCCTGCTGCGCGATCGAAATTAAATTACTTTCCGTGTAGTACAAGTTCAATCCCGCAGCCAGATTGAAAAAGATGAACCCCATCATCAGCGGCATCATCACCGTCATCATCCTTTGCTGCGCCGGATCCATGCCGGTCTGCGGCGTCATGCGCTGCATCAGGAACATGCTGACCACCATGATAATCGGCAGCAGGAAATAAGGATCGCGTGCGGACAAGTCGCTGATCCAGAGCCAGTGCGCGTGCCGCAGGTCCAGAGCGATTCCCAGCATCCGGTAATACGCAATCAGGAAGGGAAACTGAATCAGCAGCGGCAGGCATCCACCCGCCGGGTTTACTCCTTCCTTCTTATACAGCGCGCTGATCTCTTCATTCATCGCCGCCTTGCGCGGATCACGCAAGCTGTATTTCTTATATTTCTCCTGGATCGATTTGATCTGCGGCTGAATGCGCTGCATCTTCAGCATCGACTTCATTTGCGTGATGCGTAGCGGCAGCAGCGCCACCGTGATGATCAACGTCTGGATCACGATGGCCCATCCCCAGTTGGGATAGATGTGCTTGTAAGTCCACTTCAGCCACAGAAACAGCGGCCTCGAGATCAGCCCCCACCACCCGAAATCCACCGTGCCGCGCAAATCTGGCTCGCCGTTCCTGATCGTCGGCACACTTACGGCCTCCAGCGACGACAGTTCTTTTGGGCCTACGTACACGCGTTGTCTGGTCACGCCGCGAAGGTCCCCGACCGCCGCGCCGATCACGTCAACATTCGTGATTTCTTTCGAGTCCGGTTTCTGCGGATCGCGCGGCACCTGCAGCGAGTTGCGCAAGGTCACCATGGCTGCCGTGTTCGGATCTTCGGGAATAAAAATGGCCGTGAAGTATTGATCGCCGGGTCCGGCCCACTCAAACGGTCCTCGAATCGTATTGCCGCCGCTGATGCTCTTGCCCACAAGGCGCAAGACGAAGTTCGGAAAGACCAACGCGGTGCGATCGGTGGAGGCATCGCTGTGATAGTCGATGCGGGTCGCAACGTAGGATGCTGGCGTGGCCTGATCACCGAACCCTGACGGCCACGCGGGCGCGGCAAAAATTTCTGCACCCTTATAAATGACGGATGTCTCCACGTTCACCACATACGTGTGGTCGAAATGGAAGCTCTTGCGGATGACGAGATCCTGATCGGCATACTCAAAGGTGATATCAGCCGGAGCCTTCAGTTGACCCTGATTCGGCGCCAAGTAAAGCACCGAATTCAATTTGTTGCGCACCGTCTCGTCACCGGTGGCGGAAGGATAGGTCCACAGTGAAAGCGGATACCCATACTTCTCCGCCGCTGCCGAATTCACCAGATCCAACGGCCCGTTCTGCGCGTCGTTATCGAATTTCTTCAGAATCCAGGACTTCACCTGCGCGCCGCGGTTGGTGAAAGTGATTTTATAAAGATCGTTCTCGACCACGGTTTGAGCTTCCGACGAAGCCTGCTTGCTGACCGTGACGGCAGGAGTGCTTGCCGATGGAGCAGAAGGAATAGATAGTGTCGAAGCAGCGAGACCGGGCGTAGTCTGTTCGGGCGCAGATTGTTTCTGCGCCGGCGCCGCCGGTGGCTGCGGCATGTATCTCTTAAGCAGCGGCTGGAAGATAACAAGAACAACGAATGTCAGAAGAAACACGAGAAGCAATCGCTTCTCCGCGCCGGGTTCCTGCTGAGGATTTTTAAAATCAGCCAAAGTCGACTATCGCCTCAAATCCCTATAATGAGTGTCATCCCGAGCAAGCGTCTTTTGCGCAGCGAGAGATCTGCTGTTCCGTCCGCACCGGGTCGTACCCCGCTCCGCCAAATGGATGACATCGCATAACGCGGCCTAAGGTCATGAATCCGCCACGCAGGGCGCCGTAGCGCTCCACAGCTTCCATGGCATATTCCGAACAAGTCGGCACATAGCGGCAGGCCGGCGGAAACATGGGCGAGATCGCCCACTTGTAAATCCGCAGCAACTGCAGCGTGACGATTTTGGCGAATTGCATCAAGTCTCGTGTGGCGCGGACGCGCCGGTCCGCATTCCGGCACTTCCCAACAATTTCTGCTCAATTACCGCGAAGGCGCGTTGCACTTCATTCAGCACGTCAGCGAAATCCGCAGTCAGTAATGACTTCTTAGGATTGATCACCACGTCCGCCGCAACCCCAGCCACGGGACGCGACATGCGAACCGCCTCTCGCAGACGCCGTTTCATGCGGTTCCGTTGCACCGCCCCGCCCAGCACACGTCCCACCGTGAATCCAATGCGCAACCCGCGTGCCGCTGGAATTTGCGCTAGCTCTTTTCCCGCCAGTGCGTCCGCCCGTTCGTCCCGCCTCGCCCAATAGAAAACCGTCATCGACGTGGAAAAGTGCCGCCGCCCCTGTTTGTACACACGCTCGAAGTCCGCATGGCGCAATAACCGTGCCGTGCGCGGAAATCCTGCTGCTTTCTTTGCTGGCATGGTGTCCGGTCGGGTTCCCAGCGTGGCATTCGCCATCATGCCCCCGTAGTGCAACCTGCGGCCGAGTGCCTCGACGGTAGATGGAAGCGGCGCCAGAAAAGCTACTCGCGGAATCCTGGCTTCACGGATACCCTCTTCCGCCCTTTGGCGCGGCGGCGGGATATCACCTTCTGGCCGCCCTGGGTCTTCATGCGCGTGCGAAATCCATGCTTCTTGCTTCGCTTGCGCCGGTTAGGTTGGAATGTACGCTTGGGCATGAAAAATAGCTGCTCCTGATTCCGTCAACAGTCTTAGGGCAAACGATGAGTATAAATGACCATGTGCCAACAGGGCAAAGGCGGCTCGCTCGGATCCTCTGAACCTCTCCTCTTTGCCGGCATCTACTCGTTGTCCTCCGCGGCAGTTCTCCGTAACTCCGCGTTAAGGTTTTTTTGCTCCGCGCCGCACGGATACGAATCGCAAACCGCAACTCGCCAACTTCCATCCAACCAGTTCGCGCAAAAAAAAATTGCACTGCTCGCGTTGCAGTTACATCCTCGACACTTGACACGCGCCTCGTTTCGCGTTCTGAATGTGCATACCAAAAAATTCTCGTTCAACATTTTTGTGTCACGAAAAAAATTTCGTGCTAACATGCGGCACGTTCGAGTTTAAGAAAATCTCTTTCACATGACAACCGCGCACAGTACAACTGGCGCATTCCGCAGTACACTAGGTGTTCCAATAGTTCGTCGGAAAACGGCAATCATTTAACAGGCGCCCTCAGCCAGCCGCCGGGACGCCGCGGCGGGGTGTTTCATATTTATGTCAGTGACTAGCACACTTTCCCCCAATCCGTGGATGCGCATTCTCGATGCGCTGGAAAAAAAGATCAATCGGCATTCTTACGATACCTGGTTGAAGCCCACACGCTACAGCCACTCCAGTGGTGGAATTTTATTTGTTCGCGTGCCCACCGCCGAGTTTCGTCACGCCGGCGACAAGTACGCCGACCTCATCCAGGAAGCGATCGATAACCTCGGGCTCGATTTCAACGACGTAAAGTTCGTCACCCCCGAGGACGATCCCGCCGCGACCGCGGTGCGCCACAACGGCGGCCTTTCCGCAGCTCCGGCGGCCGCAGCTCCGGCGCAGGCTCGCTTTGATTGGGATGGCGCCGCGCAACTCAACCCGCGCTACACCTTTGATGCTTTCGTCATCGGCTCCGGCAACCAGTTCGCGCATGCCGCGTGCCAGGCGGTCGCCGAGCGTCCCTCCAAAGCCTATAACCCGCTCTTCTTGTATGGCGGCGTGGGCATGGGCAAGACGCACCTCATGCAGGCCATCGGACACGAAGTAAAACGCCGCCAGCCGCAAGCCGCCATCTGCTACGTATCCAGCGAGAAGTTCACCAATGACATGATCAACTCGCTGCGCTACGACAAGATGACCACCTTCCGCGACAAGTTCCGCGGCGTCGACGTCCTGCTCGTTGATGACATCCAGTTCCTCGCCGGCAAGGAGCGCACTCAGGAAGAGTTCTTCCACACCTTCAACGCGCTCCACGACACGATGAAGCAGATCGTCATCGCCAGCGATCGCTCACCGAAGGAATTAGCCGAGATCGAAGACCGCCTGCGCAGCCGCTTCGAGTGGGGACTGATCGCCGACATTCAGCCCCCCGACCTCGAAACCAAAGTCGCCATCCTGCAAAAGAAAGCCGAGCAGGAAAAAGTGACGCTTCCCACCGACGTAGCTCTCTACGTCGCCCAGAATATCCGTTCCAACGTTCGCGAGCTCGAAGGCGCTCTCATCCGCCTCGTCGCGCACTCGTCCCTGATCGGCGCGGAAATTACCCTCCCTTACGCGCAACAGGTTCTGAAGAATTTCATCGACTCGCAAGCCCGCAAGGTCACCATCGAGTCGATTCAGAAAATGGTCGCCGAACAATTCGGGCTGCGCTTGGTTGAAATCAAAGCGAAAGATAATTCGCGAGCAATCGTCTATCCGCGTCAGATCGCCATGTATCTGGCGAAGCACATGACTGAAGCTTCGCTGCCAGAGATTGGACGCCAGTTCGGCGGAAAGCATCACACCACAGTTCTGCACTCGGTCGAAAAAATAGAGGAGGTCCGCAAGAACGACAAAGATTTAAACAGGCTCCTCAATAAATTGACTGAGCATTTGGGCGGATAAACGCGAGGATTTTTAGGTTTTGCACGGTGCAGCACAGTCTTCCTTTTTCAACTCTGTGAATGCGATGTGGAAACTGTGTAAGCCGGGGCCGGAAGCAGAAAAGTGGGAATTTGGTTGTAGGGTCTCCGCCAGGTCCCGGACCGATTTCTCACACGAAGGGCTGATCCCCAAAGTGGTGACAATAGGACGGTTCGTAAAGTTTTCCACTTCTCCGCCTCACCTACTGTTACTGCTGGTTTTATAGGTTTTGTATTTGATATAAGGGAAGTACTAAAAGTAGCAAGCGGCAGGGGAGACAAAGTCTATGCCGGTGGAAGCGGCCGTTGCGGTGGGAACGATGGAGATCACGGTCAGCAAAGTAGAATTACTGCGGGAGTTGACAGCCACGCAGGGCGTCGTCGAGCGCAAGACCACCATTCCTATTCTCTCCAATTATTTATTCGAAGCGGCCGAGGACAAACTGTCGCTCACCGCGACCGATCTTGATCTGAGCTTGCGCACGTCGTGTAATGCCAAAGTAAAAAAAGAAGGCTCCTGCACCATCCCCGCCCGCAAGCTCCACGATTACGTAAAACTCCTGCCCGATGCCGACATCACCATCAAACTTCTGGATAACCACTGGGTCAGCATCCGTTGCGGCCGCTCCAACACGAAGATGGTCGGCATGGCGAAATCCAACTTCCCCAGCCTCCCGGCATTTCCAACCGCGGGAGTCGTGAAAATTCCTGGACAGGTCCTGCGCGGTTTGATCGCCCGCACCGGATTCGCCATCTCCAGCGAAGAATCGCGCTACACGCTGAACGGCGCGTTAATGCTGCTGAAGCCGGAATCGATCACCATGGTCGCCACCGACGGTCACCGCCTCGCCCATTGCGAGCGCAGCGGCGAAAAATTCGAAGGCATCTCCGGCGAGATGAAAACCCTGGTCCCCAAGAAAGCTATGGACGAACTCAAGTCCCTGCTCGACTCCACCGACGCCGAGACCGTCGAGTTCGCCAAGGACGATTCCACGCTTTTCTTCCGCATCGGCTCGCGCCTGCTCACCTCGCGCCAACTCACCGGGCAGTTCCCCAACTTCGAAGCCGTTCTGCCCAAAGACAACAACAAGAGCATCACGCTGAACAGCTCAGACCTGAATTCCGCCATCCTTCGCGTAGCCCAGTTCGCCGACGAGCGCTCGCGCGCCGTGCGCATGAAGCTGGAAAAAGGTGAAGTCAAGATTTCCGCGTCCTCCACCGAGGCCGGCGAATCAGAGGACTCCATCGAAGCTCCCTACAATGGCGAAACTCTCACCATCGGCTTCAACGCTCAGTACCTCGTCGATTTCCTCAAAGCCGCCGGCACCGACGAAGTCCGCCTCGAACTCAAAGACTCCCAATCCGCCGGCCAGCTCCGCCCCGCCGAAGGCGACGATTACAAGTACCGCTACATCGTCATGCCCATGAGAATCTGAGTCGCGCTAAAAGCTTGGAAAGAGACGTAGGCCCCCGGTTTCTTTGTCATCCTGAGCGCCTCTTTTGCGCGAAGGACCTATGCAACTTGTCAGCAGCTGCAATGCTTCCGCTCCTCCAATTCACTTCAACTGCGCTTTTCGGATAAGCAGAAATGCCTTGTTTTGCTTGACCTTCCGCCCCTGCTGTCATAAATTGGCGCAACTCAGTTTTGGAGGATTTTTGCATGCTCGACGGTTTTAAGAAATTCATCCTGCGGGGCAACGTAGTAGACATGGCGGTCGGCGTGGTCATCGGCGCGGCGTTCGGCGGAGTAGTCGGGGCTCTCACCAAGGATCTACTCACGCCTCTTATCGCGGCACTTGTCGGTAAGCCGGATTTTTCCAATATCGCCTTCTCCATTCGCGGCACGCCATTTCCCGTCGGCGATTTCATCAATGCCTGCGTCTCGTTTTTCCTGATTGCTGCCGCGATCTACTTCTTCGTAGTCACTCCGGTCAACGCTCTGGTTGCCCGCATGCATCGTGGCGAAAAGCCGGCGGACCCTACGACCAAGAAATGTCCCGAATGCCTTAGCGAGATCCCCATTGATGCCCGCCGCTGCGCTCATTGCACCCAGCCAGTCCTGGGACGAGCCGCATAGCCGTCGCTTTTGGGTGCCGCAGCGCTTTTAGCCCTGCGATGAGAGTCGCGACATTGATCGGTGCCTTTAGGTCCGAGGTACAGTTCCCACTTCACCGCGTGCAAAGGCTCACGCAAGTCTTTCGAATCCACAAAGTATCCTCAAGAGCGCCCCTCTATCCCACACATTTACCAACTCGATTCCCGTAGCGCTCCAGCATCAGTCGGCTGAGAAATTCCACTTTTCGCCGCGTGACAGACGAGGCCAAAAACAAAACGAGACCACATCCAACTCTTTTTCCCACCCGTTAACTCACAAGATTCTTTCCCGCCGAGATTCATCCGTGGCGGTGCGTGAACAAAAATTCCGACAAAAGGAAGGGCGGCCCGCAAAGGCCGCCTCTCTGAAAACCGGAAATTAGAAACCGGAAACTGATCCCTACCGCCCCGCCCCTGCTCCGGCAGCCATCAACCCGGCAATCTGCATTCCCTCAATCCGAGCCAGCACATTCTCCACGCTCGCGCCCGTATCCGTGCACGCATCCACATAGGGATGCCGGCTTCCATCCGCATGCATCACCAGCACCGCGGCCTCCGCCTGCGCCTTCTTCACCATATATGGCAGATGATGCCGGTCGTTCCTCGTTAAGCTAGGACCCAATACCACCAGGTCGAATGACCCCTTTTGCAGCGCCTCTACGACCGCCTTGCGCCCCAGAGCCTTCTGCACCGAGTGACCAGCTTTCTCAAACGCCGCCGCCGGAGCCACTTGTGCCTCAGCATCCCCTTCACCATAGAGAATTCTCAGCTTCGCTGCTTTCGACATTTGCCCCCGTCCTTGCGCAGTACAAACGACTCCGTACTGGCAAAGCCACGGTAGCAACCGCCCCGACCTCTGAGAACGTCACCGAAGACCAGCGACGAACGGACCGTTCGCCTTTATGAGACCGGCCAGCTTGCCGGGCCGCCAAAGCGCTGTCGAAGGCTCCGATTTCGCCAATTGAAAATCAGAATCCAAAAGCCCTTCCCCTCAGCCGTTTTCAGCGCTACACTTCTCGCCCAGAGGGGGGTCCGCCATGTTTCGCGCTCGCTTCGTCGTCGCTGTCCTGTCCCTGCTCGCCGCTGCTTGTGCCGCGCAGCAGCCCGAACCTTCATCCACCGCCAGCTGTAACCTCGACGATGGGCGCCAAGTCTATATTCGCTACAATCCAGTCTCGGCCAAGAGCGAAAAAATTTCCAACGGCAAACCCTGGAGTCCCGGGGGCGCTCCGATGACTCTTTTCACCGAAGCCCAGCTCAGCTTTGGAGGATCGACGATCCCTGTGGGCGCGTACACCGTCTACCCAATACCCGCGAGGGATAAGTGGACGCTGGTGGTGAACAAGAACGTTACCGCGGGTACACCCTACGACGAGAAACAAGACATCGCCCGTGCCCCGATGGAAACCGATCAAGTCAGCGAAAACGCCGCTGAGCTCGAAGTAGCTTTCGCTCACGTAGGTGAGAAGTGCACGCTCCGCATCTACTACGGCAAAAGCGCTTCATTCGCTCCGTTCACCGCCCGGTAGCGCAAGTGAACAGTGATAAAGGACTGTCATCCTGAGCGAAGCGAAGGACCTATGCACTCATCGCTTCGGAGGCTCCATCTTCCCCGTGCGTATTGAGGCTGCTCAGTGAAATTCCTCCAAGTGACGCTCTTCGTCATACTCTTCGCCACTACCGCCCTTGCCCAGATCTCCCGCCAAACCCAGTCTCCTCCCACCACCGAAAATCTCCGCAGCGTCAGCGCCGTCTCGCAGTCAATCGTATGGGCCTCCGGAACCCACGGCACATACCTCCGCACCACCAATGCCGGCCGTACCTGGATTGCCGCAAAAGTCCCCGACGCCGCCACCCTCGATTTCCGCGGCCTCGTCGCCTTCTCCGCTGACGAAGCCTTCCTCATGTCCGCCGGACCCGGCGACCAGTCACGCATCTACCACACCTCCGACGCCGGCCAGCACTGGCAGCTCCAGTTCACCAGCGCGAATCCCAAAGCTTTCTTCGACTCCATCGCCTTCTGGGATCGCACTCACGGCATCGTCCTCGGCGACCCCATTCCCGACGATTCCGGCCAACTGAAATTCCAGCTCCTCATCACCACTGACGGCCAATCCTGGAATCCGATCCCGCCCTCCCAACTCCCACCCGCCCTCGAAGGCGAAGGCGCCTTCGCCGCCAGCAACACCTGCCTTGCCATCCTCCAGAATCACTCTGTCATCCTGAGCGGAGAGACGCGCTCTGCGGAGCGGAGCGCGTGTCGGAGTCGAAGAATCCCTTGCGCTTCATCGCCGTATGCGGCTCCACAGGGTATTCTCACCACTGTCTCTATGACGGCGCGAAAATCCCCCTCTCCCTCGAAGAGCGGCGCTTCAGCGCCACGTAAACCCGACGAAAAAACTGGGGCTTCAGCTCCTGGAGAGACAGACTCTAACATCTGGTTCGCGACCGGTGGCAAAGCCGCCCGCGTCTTCCACTCGCCAGACCGTGGCCGCAGCTGGCAGGTCTTCGACACCCCCATCACCCACGGCCCCGATTCCGCAGGCATTTTCTCAATCGCCTTCCGCGATGCCAATCACGGCGTCATCGCCGGGGGCGACTACAAACATCCCGACCAGGATGGTCCTGACCTGGCCTTCACTAGTGACGCCGGTAAGACCTGGACCGTCTCCAAAATCTTCCCGCAATCCTATTATTCATCCGTCGCCTACGACCGCAAATCCTTATCCGCATCCGCCGCCGCGAAAAACAAAAGTGAGGACGAGGCTCACGTCCGCCTGTTCATCGCTGCCCCCAAATTTATCTTCGATTTCCGCCCGCCCAAAGACCCAACCCGCATCAGCCCGCCCAGGAAATCTGGCATAGAATTCAATGCCGTCAGCCCCTACCCCTCCGGCGGAGCTATCTTCGTCGGCCCCAAAGGCTCAATCGCCACCATCCCCTAACCACCTGGATAACTCGTGTGGGGACAGTCGCCCCAGCTTGCCCTGGCGAAGTCGAAGGGGCTGTCCAGGCGTGGGCGAAGCCCGGCCGCGCGATGTATACCCTTTTTCCCGCACCCTCCTGGCTCCTCCCGCCATCCAACACCAAAAGCCCATGTTCCAAGGTTCCCTAACCTCAGCGCCCCGGCCGACCGGAATTGGAGTACACTCCAAAGAACGTTTTATGGGTATGTTCACTCCTCATCCCAATTTGGCCGACGAAGTCAACCGCGCCATCGTGCAGTCGGAAATTGAAGGTGGAGTTTTCCTTCACGATCTCCCGCCCTCTACCATCCTCGAAATTCAAACTTTGCATCACTGCTATACCGCTGTCCTGCTCGGAGGCAGCGAAGCTCTGCTTTCCGGCCATCCCGAATTTTGTCCCAGCCCCGTGCAGGTTGCCATCGCCGGTTCCACCTGGGGTGGTTCCATGCTTAAACTCCAATATGTCGGACGCGGCATGCACCTGGAGTTTCACCATCCTGAATATGAGACCCCCATCATCACCTCGCCCATCCAGGAGATCCGCGACTCGCTTCCTACCCAATCGGTCCCGCGCGCCATTGACTCCCTCAGCTACTGACGCGCTCGCCCCATTGACTTGCTAAGCTCACCCTTCTACCATCACCGCGAAGGTGTTAGGCTCGAAGTCCTGAACCCGATGAACATCGCCACCCGCGAAATCAGCCACGTCACCATTGTCGATCTCACTGGGCGCATCACCCTTGGCGACGAAACGGAAAACCTTCGCGACACCATCCGCGACCTTATCTCCGCCGGCAAGAAAAAAATCGTTCTCAACCTCTGCAACGTCGAGTACATCGATTCTTCCGGAGTCGGCGAACTGGTCAGCAGTTACACCGCGGTCCGCAACGCCGGCGGCGAACTCAAGCTCTACGGCCTCACCAAGAAAGTTCAGGACGTCCTCTACATCACCAAGCTCTACACCGTTTTCGACATCAAAGATGACGAATTCACCGCCGTAAAATCCTTCGACTATTTCTTCGCCAAGTAATTTTTCTGATTGTCATCCTGAGCGGAGCACATGCTTGCGCCCAGCGCAAGCATCTGTGAAGTCGAAGGATCCCTGTAATACAAAATAGACTCGCCCAGCGATTCTTGATCCCCACCCCAACCCTCTACTCGAGACTCTTCCCATACTCCCGCACCACTCCATCCACGGCGACCGCCACATACTTATGCGCTTCCACATCCCGAAACTGCACCACTTGATGCTTCTCCCGCGCCAGCTTCCCCCACCGGCTTGGCTTCTCCCGATTCTGTTCGATGGCCTCGAACGCTCGCCCGTTCATCTTGAACTGCACCATCCTCAGCCGCCCGCTCCCCACGCGCTTGACGCGAATCTTCTGATCCTCCAAAAGTACTTCTTCGCCATTCATTAACTGCGCCGCCACCGAACCCAGCACTCTCTCTACTTCCGCCAAAGTCATACCACTTTCCCTTCAAATTCCGTCGAATGCGCTAATCATAATCTGCGGGATCTCTCGCCGCACTCCACCGATTACCATCTCGATGCTCCCCAGAGATCGATGTGGGGACAGCCGCCTCGGCTGTCCACGGAGCGAAGCTCCGTTCTTGCTTCCACTCCCGCTACAATATCCTCGTGCCCGAAGCCAGCACCCGCGAAGCCCCCGCCGCCGAAGTCACGCCCAGCCCCCGCCGCTTCACCCTCAGCCAGCGAATCGTCCTCCGCATCATCATCGCCACCGGATACTGGTTCATTCGTCTCGTCGGCCCCACCCTGCGCGTCTGCGTGTCCCGCGAAGAAGGCGCGCAGCAAACCATCGACCAGCGCCCGCTCATCGTTTCCTTGTGGCACGCCTGCCAGATTCCGGCAACCTACGTCTGTCGTGACATTGGCGTGCGTGTGATGAGCAGCAACAGTTACGACGGCGAATACATGGGCCGCATCATCCGCAGATTCGGATTCGTCGCCGTCAAAGGCTCCAGCAGCCGCAACGCCGTACGCGCCCTGCTCGGTCTGCGTCGCGCGCTTCAGGACGGTTGGACCGTCGCCTTCACCCTCGATGGCCCTCGCGGCCCGCGCCGCAAAGTAAAGCCCGGTCCCGCCACGCTGGCCCGCTCCGCCGGCGTTCCCCTCAGCATGTTCCACATCGCCGTTGACCGCGCCTGGGTCCTCAACACCTGGGATCGTCTGATCATTCCCAAGCCGTTTTCCCGCGTCCTGGTACGCTTCGGCAAACTCATCCCGGTTTCGGCGGATGCAAGTGAGGAAGACCTCGAGCGCTACACCCAAGAGCTGCAAGCCTCCCTAGACCGTGTCTGCGAATTCGCCGAGAAGAATGTGAAAAAGGTCGGCACAACGGAGTTTCCGCATTACCGCCAGCCCTAAGTCTCCCTAATCATTTTCCAGGGTTCAGGAAGCGCTACTTTCTAACCTTCGGGGGCGCTATAATGGCGGGCGTTCATTTCCCGATGAATGGAGCAAAAACTTATGACAACACCTGAGCAAAAGACCTGTGCCCACCTTCCCTGTACCTGTGTCGTGGAGAGTGGCCAAAAATACTGTGGTGAATCTTGCAGCGACGCCGGATCGGGTGAGGCGGAAATCGCTTGCGAATGCGGTCACGCTACCTGTTCGACAAGCATCGAAGAAGTAGCCTAGAACACCCAAGAAATTCTCGTGTTTGATCTGCCGGGCTGGCTTTCATACACCGAAAACCCTCGCACCGTCAATGAGTGGAATCGCCTGTCTGCAACAATTGATGGGGTTCCTCACGCGGAAACGCTCGAACGTAGCTGCCCAACCCGTCCCAAAGACTGTCGCGCGGGCAATACGGGTTTCCCAGTATTGTCGTTGCCCGTGAGCTCCGCCTAGGCTACTGGCGATCGAAAGACGCATCGCTGTCAGCTTTAAGGCGAAATCGTTAGGTCTGCTGATTTTGGTTTACCTAAGCATATTGGATGGAGGAAGTCTTATGAAACCCTTCACATTCTTCCTGGTTGCACTTGCAACAATGGCCGGCCTCGTCGCACTCATTGCCCCTGCCTCAGGACACGCGGATGGGGAACCCGCCCCGTTCGTTACCGAAATCCCTCACGGGTACCGCGACTGGAAGTGGATTTCCTCGGCCCATGAAGCAGGCAACCTCAACAGTTTAGGTGCCGTCTTGGGCAACGATGTAGCGATCAACGCCTACCGGGCAGGGAAGCTTCCGTTCCCGGACGGCACAATCATTGCTGCTTTGCATTACCATAACGTCCCATCGGACGAAAACAACAAAGTCTTTGGCCGTGTCCAATCTTTCGTTCCTGGGACACCCACGAACATTCAGTTTATGGTCAAGGACTCAACAAAGTACGCAGCAACCGGCGGCTGGGGGTTCGCTCACTTCCAGGACGGCAAACCTGCCGACGCAGCTTTCATGAAACCCTGCTTCCCCTGCCACGAAAACGCCAAAGCAACCGACCTTGTCTTTACTCGTTATGCGCCTTGATGCTGAAAACTGGAGCGGAAAGGAATGAGACGCCGGCCACACAAATCAGCAAACCAGGTCGCCGGTTGACTTCCACCGCATCGCCCGGTAGATTTCTCACACCACGTATTTCCGTTCTTTGAAATGTCCTTCGGTTTGCGCGTCTTCGTCCCACGGCGAAGACAGGGAAGCGGGTGCAATTCCCGCGCTGCCGCGCAACTGTAAGCGAGAAAATCGCAGCCGGTCACTGGGAGAACTCCCGGGAAGCCCGTCTGCAGAATCCGGATGCCCCGGCCAACGGCTAATTGCTAATGCAAACTGCCAATTGCCGCCCAGCCATCCTCACTCGCAAAGCCAGGAGACCGGCGTAAACCGTCCACCTTAACCCCTTTCGCGTGAAAAGGAGGATGGTTATGCGCGCTCTTTGCGCTTCGTTTTTGCTTTTCGTTTTTCTCGCGGCGGCATCCGCTGCCGACCTCAAAGTAAGAGTCATCGACCCTCAATCCGCCGCCGTCTCCGGCGCTCAAGTCTCCTTGCTCTTAAAAGGCACGGACACGGCTGCTGAGAATTGTCGCGTCCTCCGCCGAAGGAATCGGCGCATTCCCCGATGTTCCCTCCGGTAACTATCAAATCCAAGTCCTGGCCCCCGGCTTCGCACCTCAAACCGAAGATGTCTCCACTCGTTCCGACATCATCACAATCCAGCTCCACCTCGCCCCCGCCTCGGAAACCGTAGTCGTCACCGCGACCCGAACCCCGGCTCTCGCCGAAGAATCCGGCGCCAGCGTTTCCACCCTGGAAAGCGGCCAACTGGAAACCATGCGCCCGACGGCCGCCGACGATGCCGTCCGCTTTCTTCCCGGCGCCGTAGTGAACACCGCCGGCCAGCGCGGAGGCCTCTCGTCCCTGTTCGTGCGCGGCGGCGAATCCAACTACAACAAAGTGATTGTCGACGGCGTCACCATCAACGAGCCCGGTGGAACTTTCGACTTCGGTACGCTTCCCCTCGACCGAAGCCAATCGCATGGAGTTTCTCCGCGGCACCCAAAGCACGCTCTACGGTTCCGACGCCATGACCAGCGTAGTGCAGGTCTTCACCCGCACCGGCAGCACTCCTACGCCTGAACTCCGCTTCGGCGCCGATGGCGGAAACTTCTCCACCGCGAATGGCTACGCATCTCTCGCCGGAGCCCGCGGCCACTTCGATTACAACCTCTTCGGCGACCAGTTCAACACCAACGGCTCCGGCATCAACAATGCCTATTCCGACTCTCTGCAGGGCGCGAACCTCGGTGCCGCGCTCAACGACAACGTTTCGCTGCGCTTTCACCTGCGCCACTCCAACAGCCACACCGGCGTTCCCGGCGAATGCAGCTTCAACGGCTACGTCCCGCTCAGTAGATGTCAATGGTGCGATCGAGCCCTTGCCGCCCGATCCCAGCGACTGGTCTCAGCTCAACAGCCTGCTCGGCAGCGTGGAACTCACCGTGGCCGCGCCTTCCGGCTGGCAGCACCGCTTCACCGGTTTCGATTATCTCTACCGCTACAACGACCTGAACCTGAACGGCGATCCCGCTCGCGTGAGCCCGCTCTACGGCAACTTCGACTTTCCCGATCACGAATATGACAACATCAATCGCGCCGGCTTCGAATACCAGGGAGATTACTCGGAACGAGCCTGGGCCCACACGACCTTCGGATATCGCCTCGAAAACGAAAATGGATTCGTCGGCAGCTTCGGCGCGCAAACCCCGGGCCAGCGCCTCAATCAGGATGCCTACCTGCAACAGCAACTCACTTGGGGCCGGCTGTCGGCGGTCGTCGGCGGACGACTCGTTCACAGCAGCGTCTTCGGCAACACGGGCGTGCCGCGAGTCGCCTTAACTCTTCTCGCGCGCCACGGCGGAGAAACACTTTCCACGACCCGCCTGCGTTTTTCCTACGCCACCGGATACAAGGAGCCGCGCCTCGAAGAAACCTTTGCCGGACCACCCTATTCCGTGCCCAATCCCGGCCTCAAACCCGAACGCGTCCGCGCCTTCGAAGCCGGCATTCAGCAGAATTTTTTCCGCGGAAAAATATGTCTTCAACGCCACCTACTTCAACAACCTTTTTCACGACCAGATCAATTATGAGACGGTCAATCCCACCACCTTTGTCGGCGAATACTTCAACGTGAACCAATCTTTCGCCCAGGGCGCGGAAGTCGAAGTGCAAGCCAAACTTCGCAGCCGCTTGCTACTCGATACCGCCTACACCTACACCTCAACTGAAATCCTGAGCAATCCCGCGCCGATCGATTCCCAATACAATCCCGGTCAGCCGCTGCTGCGCCGCCCCAAACACTCTGCGACTACGTTATTGTCGTATCTCGGCAACCGCTGGGGCGCCAACCTGAGTGGAAGCTTCGTCGGCCGCCGTCCCGACGACGATTTCTACGGCTTCAACATCAACCATGCCGCCGGCTACGTTCGTGCCGATCTTGGCGGTTGGTACGCCTTCAACTCCCGCGTCACCGCCTACGCCAACGTCGAGAATGCCCTCGACCGCCGCTACAACGAAGTCGTTGGCTATCCCGCGCTTCCCATCAACTTCCGCGCCGGCCTACGCTTCCGCATCGGCGGAGAATAGCATCGCGGGTGGCCGCAAAAGGAAAGGGCACGAGCTTTGCTCGTGCCCTTATTTTGAAGAAATCCCGAACTCTCAGCTCACTTTTTCCGGAGGTCGAGCCATCGCCATCGGCATGGCCGCGTTTACCTTGCCCCCGAAATATTTCGTCCGAGCCAGCAACAGCTTCTCGATGTCCACTCCCGTAAGCGGCTGTTGTTTCCCCAGCAGATGTGTCACCAGCGCGATCTGCGCAAAGTGTTCCACCGTTTCCATCTTCATGTAGGCGTGCTCAATCGTGTCCCCATAGGCCACCACGCCATGATTCGACATCAGGATGGCATCATAATGCGGCACGTAAGGCTCCAGGGTTTGCGCCAGCTCCGACGTTCCCGGTGTCCCATAGCGCGCCAGCGGAATGCATCCCAAGCCCATCACCACTTCGCAAACCAGCGGCTCGGTCAGCGCCATTCCCGCAGCCGCAAATCCCGTTGCCGTCGGCGGATGCGCATGCACAATCGCCTGAATGTCGGGCCGCGTGCGGTAAATCAGCAAGTGCATCCCAATCTCGCTGGTCACGTTCCGCCGTCCCGCCACCCGCGTGCCTTCCAGGTCAACCATAACCATGTCGCTGGCCCGCATCGCCCCTTTGCTCACGCACGTCGGAGTCACCAGAATTCGCTCGCCGTCCAGCCGGACCGACAAATTCCCGTCCATCGCCGCCACGAACCCGCGCTCGTGCAGCATGCGCCCGTAGCGAACAATTTCTTCCCTGTGTTTGCGTTCTGCGGACATGGAAAACTCTCTTCGGGGAGTGGCTGACGAAAGCGGCAGATGCTATAACCCCCGCATACTATCGCACCTTGCCGGAACACACAAATTAATTTACCAAACTACACAGAATAATTGATATGACTGAAGGCCCCTGATGCCATGCCTCGTCATAATCTGATTTAATCGGACTCGTGTTGGTTGCAGACTTCTACTTCCACCTTCCCGACGAACTCATCGCCCAGGAACCCCTGGCTGCCCGGGACTCTTCCAGAATGTTGCACGTGCAGCGCAGTACCGGCCAATGGTTGGATCGCAACTTTCGCGACTTCCCCAGCCTCTTACGCCCCGGCGACCTCGTAGTCTTCAACAACACACGCGTTTTCCCCGCCCGCCTCTACGGACGCCGCCAAGGCGCCCACGCTCAGCCGGTGAGTCCGCGTAATCCGGCCTCCCGCGATTTCCTCCACGGCCGCATCGAAGTCCTCCTGACCCGACAAATTTCTGCTGCGCCGAACGACTGGGAGTGCCTGGTCCGTCCCGGCCGCAAGATTGGCATCGGCGAACGCCTCTACTTCGGCGAACAGAACGAACTGCAAGCCGAGGTCCTGGCCCGCGCGGAATTCGGGGAGCGCCGCATCCGCTTCCAGCCTGTCTTTCAGAGTAACGAAGATTTCTTCGCCGCGCTCGACCGCATCGGCCACGTCCCGCTTCCGCCCTACATCACGCGCCCCGATTCTCCCGGCGATCGCGAGCGCTATCAAACCGTCTATGCCAATCAACCCGGCTCTGTCGCCGCTCCCACCGCCGGACTCCACTTCACCCCGGAAATTCTGGACCACATCCGCCGCCGCGGAGTCGAAACCGCCGAAATCACTCTGAACGTCGGGCTGGGAACCTTTCAACCCATCCGCGTCGAGCGCATCGAAGATCACAAAATTCACTCCGAGCCCTATTCCATTTCCCCAGCCGCCGCTTCCGCCATCAATCAGGCTCTCCGCGAATCGCGCCGCATCGTCGCTATTGGCACCACGACCGTCCGCACTCTCGAATACGCGGCGCGTCTGGCTCCGGAACCGTCGCGGCCGGTACCGCGTCGGCAGACCTCTTCATCTTATCCTGGATTCGAATTCAAAGTCGTCCAGGCCATGCTGACCAATTTCCACCTCCCGCAATCTTCTTTATTGATGCTGGTCAGCGCCTTCGGCGGCAGAGAAAACATCTTGCGCGCCTACGAACATGCCGTCTCCGAGAAGTATCGTTTCTATTCCTACGGAGACTGCATGTTCATCGAGTAGGAAGCCATACCCTCGCCTCTGTGCGCCCTGAGCGAAGCCTCTGTGCCTGCCCTGAGCGAAGCCGAAGGGCCCCCTGTGTTAAAGGTCTTCTGCGTTATACTTTCCCGGGAGCAGCGAATGTCCACGGCAGTCAATCAGATTCCGATTCACGATTTCGTCGCCCAACTCCGCAAGTTCCCCGAGTCCGCATTTGATCAAACCGAGCAACTGCGGAAATTTCTGCAACATACGCCGGTCCATCCCGATTCCCTCGCTCCTTACCTCACCTGGGACCGCCAACACTACACTCGCAACCTTATCGACAAAACTCCTCTCTACGAATTGATTTCCATCTGCTGGGAAGTCGGCCAGGCCAGTTCCGTCCACAATCATCGTGACCAGAACTGCTGGATGGCCGTCCCCATCGGCCGTTTGCTGGTGGAGAATTTTCACGTCGTCGACCAGGACATTCCTCACGGCAAATGCACCATCCACTCCACCGAAATTCTGGAGATGAATGCCTCACAGCCCTGTGCCGTTGACCCGATCGAGCCCGTCCACCGTGTCTTCAATCCCCGTGAATTCAATCAGCGTGCCGTCAGCCTGCACGTTTATTCCCGCCCCTTCGACACCTGCGTCGTCTACTCCGCCGAGCAAGGCACCTGCGGCGAAATCCAGCTCCACTACACCACCGAATACGGAAAACCTGTTCACGGATGAACCCGATCTCGCGCTTCCGTTTCCTGTCACTCCTTCTGACCGCGGCGCTTTTCGTTATCTCCTGTCAAAAGAAGAATCCGCCAGCCGCGGAAGGACTAGCAATCCCGGCCACGGATCGCGTCGCTCCTTCGCCCGCCGCCTCGTCCCAGACCGTTCTGCATAAAACTTTTTCCGTTAGCACCTCGGCAACGTTTCCGTTCGAAATTCCCGCCCACGTCGCCATCCCCCGGCTGCACGGCAACTACAAATCTTTTGTGAAGCCGCTCGGCACCCAATCGGACGATGATAGTGCCAACGTCGACTTCCTCATCTTGACCGCAGATCAATACGCTGATTTCACCCAGGGCCGCGCCGGCGAACCGGTCTTCTCCGTCGATGCGTCGCGCGACCAGGACGTCAACGTCAGCCTTCCTCCGTCCCAGGACCAGCCCCAGAAGTATTACCTGATTTTCCGCAACACTCCGGGTGGCGCTTCGAAAAAACTTGTGCAGGCCGACTTTACTGTCAGCTTCTAGTTGTTTGCGGACGCAGCGCTTTGGGCAGCGCGGCGCTTCAAGCGCGGCGATTCATGACTACCGAATACCGGGCTTTAGCCCCTTCGGTTGAGTTAGACCCGGTGAATTTCCGCTCCCCGCATCCGCTGTTAAACTACTTTCTTGCCCCCTCGCACAAAATCTCCGGAACCCAAGCCCAGCGACCCGCCTGCGTCCGCGCCCATGGCCGCGCCCTCATCCGCTAAAGACCGCATTTTCCTGATCGACACCATGTCGTTCATCTTCCGCGCCTATCACGCCATGGCCCGCCAGCGCTCCATGTCCACGAAATCCGGCCTTCCCACCGCCGCCGTCTACGTCTTCGTCAACATGCTGCGCAAGCTGCGCGACGATTTCTCCCCCGCCTATCTCGCCGCCGTCTTCGACGTCGCCGCCAAGACCTTCCGCGATACTCAGGCCGAAGCCATCACGAAAGTCCGCAAGTTCGACATCAAAACTCAAACCTTCACGGAGATCGAATACAAAGGCTACAAGGCCAACCGCGCCGCTATGCCCGAGGATCTCGCCCAGCAGATTCCCTACATTCGCCGCGCCCTCGAGGCCTATCGCATCCCCATCCTCGAACTGGCCGGCTTCGAGGCCGACGACGTCATCGGCACCCTCGCCCGCAAAGCCGCGGCCGCGTCCTACTGTGTCTACGTCGTCTCCAGCGACAAGGACATGATGCAGCTCGTCAACGATGACGTTCAAATCCTGAACCCTCCCAAAGACAATCTGATCTGCGACGCAGCCAAGGTCGAAGAAATTCTCGGCGTCCCTCCCGAGCGCGTCATCGATATCATGGCCCTGCGCGGCGATACCATCGACAACATTCCCGGCGCCCCCGGCATCGGCGACAAAGGATCCGTCGAAATCATCAAGCGCTTCGGCACTGTCGAGGAGGCTCTCGACCGCGCCGCCGAAGTGGAAAAGAAAACCTATCGCGAATCTCTTTTGAACAATCGCGACATTATTCTCTTCAGCAAAAGCATGGCCACCATCGACACCGACGTCCCCGTCGAGTTCAACGTCGCAGCCATGCGGGCCGGCGAGCCCGATCTCGACCTGCTCCGCCAACTTTTCACCGAACTGGAATTCACTTCCTTGTTGAAGGAAATTCTGCCCCAGGTTCAAGTGACCGAAACCCACTACACCGAGGCCGCATCTGACGCCGATGTAGAGAGGATTGTCGCCTCTCTTGGTCCGGACTCGTCACTCGCAATCGTGGTTGAATTGGATCAGGCTGAACCGGTCATTTCAGACGAGGAAGAAGTAGTCGAGGCAGAGCCGCAGGAAGCGATGTTGCCGCTTACGGACGGGTCACCAGTCTCGGCCCGACCCGAGCCTGCCTCCCGCCGCATCGCTATCTCTGCCGCCGCGGGTTCGGCCGTCGTCGTCAAACTGGATTCGACCAGCGCCGCCGCAAGACTGCGTTCCCTCTTGACCGAAGCAAACACACCCAAAACCATCCACGATTACAAAGCCGCGATCCACGCGCTCGATCCCCTTGGCATCCCTCTGCACGGCGTGTTGCATGATCCCATGCTGTATTCCTATCTCCTCGATCCCACCTATCCCTCGCATCGCCTCGCCGATGTTGCACTTCGTCGCTTCAATCTCAAAGTCAGCGGCGATCTCGCCGAAGCCGCCGACGTCACCGGCCGGCTGACGACGGCTCTTCGTGAAGAGGTCAAACAGGCAGGGCTAACCAAGCTCTATGAAGAAATCGATCTCCCGCTAGTCCCGGTTCTCGCGCGCATGGAGCAAGCCGGAGTAAAAATCGACATCTCCGCGCTCGCCAAAATGTCGACCGAGCTCGAACGCGAAATCGGCGTGAAGGCAAAAGAGATCTACGAAGCGGCTGGCATGGAGTTCAACATCGGCTCGCCCCGCCAACTCGGCGACGTTCTATTCAACCGGATGAACCTGGCGAAGCCCATAAAATATGGCAAGGGACGAGTTATATCGACCGCCGTCGATGTTCTTGAAACCCTCGCCGAAGATCATCCCATCGCCCGCATGGTCCTCGACTACCGCCAGCTCACCAAATTAAAGTCCACCTACGTCGACACCCTGCCCGCGCTCATCAACCCATCCACCGGACGCCTGCACACCACCTTCGGCCAAACCGGAACCGCCACCGGGCGCCTTTCTTCCGCCAATCCGAATCTGCAAAACATTCCTATTCGGACCGAGCTCGGACGCGGCATTCGCGCCGCCTTCATTGCCGAGCCCGGCCACGTCCTGCTGACCGCCGACTATTCGCAGATCGAACTCCGGCTGCTCGCGCACTTCTCGCGCGATCCGCTCCTCGTCGAAGCCTTCCGCCGCGGCGACGACATCCACACCCTCACCGCCTCGCAAGTCTTCGGCGTTCCGCCGCTCATGGTCACACCCGAGCATCGCCGCGCCGCCAAGGTTGTCAACTTCGGCATCGTCTACGGCCTCTCGCCCTTCGGCCTGTCGCAAAATCTCGGCATCGAGCCCGCCGAAGCCAAGCAATTCATCGCCAACTACTTCGAGAAACACAAAGGCGTGCGCGCCTTCATCGACCAAACGCTCGAAGAAGCCCGCCGCGACCTGAAAGTACGAACCCTCCACGGCCGCGTTCGCCCCATCCCCGATATCAACAGCAAAAACGCAAATCAAAGAGGCTTCGCCGAACGCACGGCAGTCAACACCCCGCTGCAAGGCACCGCCGCCGATCTGATCAAAGTAGCCATGATCCGCATCGACGCGGCGTTGCAGGAGCGCAATCTGAAATCAAGAATGACACTGCAAGTTCACGACGAACTCGTCTTCGAAGTCCCCGAAAGAGAAACAGACGAGATGCAATCCCTGGTCCGCGAGCAGATGGAAAAAGTCCACGCGCTAGCCATCCCGCTGCAAGTAGAAATAGGCATTGGGCCGAACTGGCGCGACCTCAACTAAATCCTGTCATGCTGAGCGAAGTGGGAGAACCGAAGGTTCTTCCACGTAGTCGAAGCATCCCTACAAGCGCAACAACTGTATGTCTCTTCAGCCCCTAATACCCGCAACCCACCCCACAAGCCCTGCCCCCAAAATCAACCATGCCGAATTTATCTTGAATCGCAATATCGCAATCAAGCTGATAACCAAGGTAGAAACCGTAAGCCAATCCGTGACCGAAGCTTTCCCCAGCTGCCAAGCCACCACCGCCATCAATGCCAGGGACCCGACCACCACCCCATCCAACACCGCTCCCGCCGTCGGCGACCGCCGGATCCTCGGGATCAGAGGCCCGCTTACCGCGACGAACACAAATCCCGGCAGGAAGATCCCAAGTGTTGCGAAAGCCGCACCCGGCAACCCGCCAACCAGATAGCCAATAAAAGTCGCTGTGGTGAATACTGGTCCCGGCGTGAATTGACCCACGGCCACCGCATCGATGAGTTGCTTCTCCGTCAACCAGTGCAGATGATCGACGAACTCCGATCGCAGAAATGCCAGTAGCACATAGCCGCTTCCGAAAACGACCGTACCGATCTTCAGGAACGAAAGGAACAAGCGCCACATGCGGATTGGCACCGCCGCAGCAACGGCAACCGCCATCAGACTCCGCGAGAATGCCTTTGATAAACCAACCGCACACGACGCCGCGGGATTGCGTCCACTTTTCTGCCACCACCACATCAACCCGGAACTCGTACCCGCCAAGGCCAGCACCAGCAGCGGACTCGCGCCCGCAAAATTCAGTCCAGCCGCGCCGACCCCAATCAAACCCAGCGCCCACGTCTTTGCCGCCGTTTTCCCCAGGTTCCACAGCGCCTGAAGAATGATCGCAATAACCGCCGGCTTGATCGCTCGAAGGACTCCTTCCGCCTGCGGCAGCGAACCGAAACGCACGTATGCGGCCGCGATCAAAGAAACCAGAACTGCCGCCGGAAGAATGAAACAACAGCCCGCGACAATCAGGCCGCTCCATCCCCGGAGCGAGCGCCCAATAAAAATGCCTACTTCAGTGGAACTTGGCCCCGGAATCAAACTCGCCGCGGCCACGCGATCCAGAAAGTCTTCTTCCGTAATCCAACGCCGTTTGCGGACGAACTCACCTTCCATCATCGCGATATGCGCTGCCGGTCCGCCAAACGCAATCGTCCCCAACTTCAAAAAAACAAACGCCAACTCGGAGAGCGAAACCTGATCCTTGCCGCGCGCGTGAGTGACAGGCGAGTCAATCAAGTGTCTTGCCTCAGTCCGGCCAGGTGACTTTCTACACTCCCAGTGCCTTCTGAATCTCTCCCGCAATCCCTGCCGTGATCGCCTTCATCTTGTCTTCCGACTCCGCCTCCACCATCACCCGCGCTAGCGCCTCGGTTCCCGAATAGCGCACCACCAGGCGCCCATTCCCCTCGAGCTCACGCTCGGCAGCCTCAATCGCCCGCTGCACCTCCGGCACCTGCGCAAACGGAATCTTCTCCCGTACGCGCACATTCTGAATCTTCTGCGGAAACACTTTCAAATCGCTCACCAGCTCCGCCAGTGTCTTCCCCGACCGCGCAACCACATCCATCACCCGTAATGCGGTCAATAGACCGTCGCCAGTGGTCGCGTCGCCATCGCGAAAAATAATATGCCCTGACTGTTCTCCGCCCAGAGTCGCGCCCGTCTTCAACATCTCTTCCAGAACATATTTATCGCCCACATTCGCCCGCAACATTCGAATGCCCGACTTCTTCAGTGCGATCTCCACTCCCATATTCGACATCGTCGTCGCGACAACGGTTGAGCCATTCAATTTTCCCCTTGCCCGCAAATCCCGCGCCGTCAGCAGCAGCACGCCATCCCCGTTCACTACGCGTCCCTCGCTATCACAAAACAAAGCGCGGTCGGCATCGCCGTCAAACGTCACTCCCAGATCAAACTTGCGGCGCGACTCAGCTACCATTTTCCCTAACGTTTCCGGATGCAGAGCCCCGCATCCGTCGTTAATATTTCTCCCATCGGGCGTCACGCAAGTGAAAGTCGCCTGTATTCGCAGGTTGCCGAATAATTCTGGCGCCTCTGCCGTCGCGGCTCCGTTGGCGCAATCCACCAGCACCCTCAGCTCGCTCAGGTCCGATTCCACACTTCCTGCCAGTTCTTCGATATACGCTTTTCGCAGCTCCGCTTCGCCCGGCAACGACGGCCGTGCAATCTTCAGCGCCGTATCGTCGGCTGCTCCCGGTTTCTGCAGCAAAGCGAAAATTTCCTTTTCGATGGCCAGTTCGCGCTCATCGGTCAGCTTGAATCCGTCCCCGGAAAAAACTTTGATCCCGTTATCCGTCCACGGATTATGCGACGCCGAAATCACCACTCCCGCCGCAAATCCACGCGAGCGCGCCAGGTACGCAACTCCCGGCGTCGTGATCACTCCCGCGCTGTGCACGCCCACGCCCACCGCGGCCATCCCGGCCGCCACGCGGTCCGCGATCCACCCGCTCGATTCGCGCGTGTCCTGCCCCATTACCGCCCGCGCCGCGCCGACGTTGCGCACCAGGTCGTGCCCCAGAGCACGCCCGATCAAATAAGTGCTTTCCGACGTCAAGGGAAATTCGCCGGCTACTCCTCGTATCCCGTCCGTGCCAAATAACTGCCTGCTCTCATTGCTCATAGATTGTTCTGGTTCTATTGTTCTAATTCTTAAGAAGCGTTCGGAGTGCGAATCGGATTTACCCAAAGTGAGAATGCTTAACCGAGGATGATAAACGACAATTGCGAAACCACAAGATCAATGCCCATTCCCAGTGGGCACAGTCTTCTCCATAATCACCGTCACACGTACGGGCTTGGGCTGGTCTATCTGCACCAACGGATCCGCTACATAGACATTGGTCACAAACGTCGCCTGACTCGTTGTCCCCGAGGCATCGACAGGATCTGTGGTTGCCGCATCCATCTTCTCCACATGATTCTTTGGGCCCGTAATTGTGACCCTCGGCGGATCCACCAACTCCTTGGCGATATGCTCGCCCGGCCGGAACTTCCCTATGACCTGCGGATGAATGTCCACGTCGCGCGTCAGCTTGGTATCAAAAATGAGATGCACCTGTCCCGGTACCACCTGCACCACGTGCAATTCTCTCTGATGCCGAATCTGCTGTGCTGTCAAATCAAACGTGCGCTCGCCCGGCTTTGCATCTGCCAACTCAAGTTCCGCATGGATCTCTGTCGCGGTCAGTTGCCGGATTACCCGCTCCGGCCCGCGCACCCGAATCTGCGCCTCTGGTATGTCAACTGAGCTGATCTCGAGATGCGGCGGAACGTGTTGAAACTCGATGGGCACTCGCACCGCCACTTCTGCCGACTCCTGATCCGGCGAAATCGCCAGCCACAGCCCGGTCGCGATCACCAACGAAAGAACCTTCAGCCAGAAATTATGCAGTACCCAGCGCCGAAAAAAATCCATCACAGGGGACGCTCCAATTCCGAATCCGATTCGTCAGCGCCCATCGGCGCGCCGGTTCGCAGCGGCGATTCCACTCCCCCATCCGATTCTTCGTTCTGCGCCACTACGGTCGGCAACGCCACCGGCGATACGTAGCGTCGGAGTTCTCGGCTCAAGTGCTCGCGCAATTGCTCCACCGTCAAGTCCCGTTCGATCTTTCCTCCGACGGCCATGCTGATCGCGCCCGACTCTTCCGACACAATCACCGCGATGGCATCCGTCTCCTCCGTGATCCCGATTCCCGCCCGGTGCCGGGTTCCCAGCTGCGTCGAGAGCACCGGATTCATCGACAACGGCAAAAAGCAAGCCGCCGCCGCCAATCGATCTTTCTGGATGATCACCGCGCCATCGTGCAGCGGCGCGCTCGGCCGGAAAATCGTGGCCAGCAGATCGTAGGAAAGCTTCGCGTCCATCGCAACGCCGCTTTCGATATAAGTCCGTAGCCCGATCTCCCGCTCAATCACCATCAACGCGCCCGTTTGATGCTGCGAAAACAGATTCGCCGCCAGCACGATGTCATCGTAGGAATCCCCCTCCACCGTTGACCCGCGCAGAAAACTCACTCGCCGTCCCACGTCCGACAACATATGCCGGATCTCCGACTGAAAAACCACAATCAGCGCAAACACCACGTACGGTAACAAGTGACTCACCAGCCAATTCAGTGTCACCAACTCGCCGATCCGCGCCAGATAAAACGCCACCGCAACCGCGGCCAGACCCGCCAGCATCGGTGCCGCGCGCGTTCCCCGGATCATCACCAGCACTTCGTAGATGATCAATGCCACCAATAGAATGTCGAGCACCGTAAACAACACGCTCGACCATGGCGTCATCAGCTGCGTCACCAGACTCTCTCCATCCGCGAAATTTTCGGTCGTCGGAACCCTACATTCTAATGCAGCCCTAACGCACTCTGTCATCCTGAGCGAAGGTTGCGCTTCGCGAACGCGAAGTGCAACCGCAGTCGAAGGATCCCTTGTTCTTGCGCGGCGCCGGCTGCGCAAGGCGTTTCCATCACTTCCGCTTCGTGTGGCTGCGCTCTGGTCTCGTCCTGGCCTTCACCGTAGCCCGAATCTCCCCCCGCGCCACCCGCGCCGAAATTTCCTCCCCCGCCTGCACCTGCGCCGCATCCTTCACCAACCGTCCCGCACTATCAAAGACCAACGCATACCCCCGCTCCAGAATCGCGAGCGGCGAAAGCATTTCCAACGCCCTAACCGCGCGCTCCGCGCGCACCCGATATTGCAGCAGCAGATTCCGCATCGCCGCCGCCATCGCGGCCGTCTGCGACTGCAACTCCCCGCGCATTCCCGCCAGCACCCGCCGCGCATCGTAATGCCTCACCGCCGCAGCGACCGCTTCCCACCTTCGCCGCATCCCCTCCAATGTCTGGCGCTCGCCACGCTCCAGCCTGTGCGTCAAATCGTCCAGCTTCTGCTGCCGCTGCCGGATCAAGTCCATCATCCTCGCAAATGCCCCATGCTGAGCCCGCTCCGTCAACGCGTGCCGAGCCTCCAGCAGCCTCCGCTCCATCGCCCGCACCAATCGCTCCCCCGCCGACTCCGCCTGGTTCTCAATTTCCACCCGCGACCGGATCACCAACTCCGCTGCCGCCGAAGGCGTTGGCGCCCGCAGATCCGCCACAAAATCCAAAATCGTGAAATCGGTCTCATGCCCCACCGCCGAAATCACCGGAATCTCCGACGCGGCTACCGTCCGCGCCAGCCCTTCATCATTGAATGCCGCCAGGTCTTCCGCCGATCCTCCGCCGCGCCCGACAATAATCACCTCGACGCTGCGGCTCTGGTTGAAGTACCGTACCCCGGCCGCCACTTCCGCCGCCGCTGACTCACCCTGCACCTGCGCCGGATAAATCACCGTATTCGCGGTGTGATGCCGCCTCTGCAGAATATTCAGAATGTCGCGCAGCGCCGCCGCCTGTGGCGAAGTCACAATCCCGATCCGCGCTGGCAATGTCGGAATCGCTTTCTTCCGCCCCGCCGCAAACAATCCTTCCGCCTCCAGCTTCGCCTTGAGTTGCTCGAACGCAACCTGCAATCCGCCCGCACCCTTCGGTTCCACATACTCCGCCGCAATCTGCAACTCCCCGCGGTCTTCATAAATCGTGACTCGTCCCCGCACCACCACCTGCATCCCGTCCGTGGGACGAAACCGCAACAGCCGTGCCTTCGAACTGAACATCACCACCCGTATCTGCGCGTTCTCATCCTTCAACGTGAAATAAAGATGCCCCGAGTCCGGCGCCCGAAAATTCGAAATCTCGCCCTCCACCCACGCGTCGGAATACTCCCGCTCCACATGCGCCCGCACCGCCGCCACGAGGCCGCGCACTGTCCACACGCGTCGTTCCGGCAGCTGAAACTTCAATCCGAGCTGGTCCGTAAGCGCCATCGGAATATAAGGAGTCTAGAACAGATTTGAAATCGGTGAGAGCTTATGTAGGACACATGAGGCCGGTTTTATATGGGGACAGCCGCCCTCGCTTACCTGAGCGACGCTGGCATTTCTGAAACGCCGAAGCTGATGTGGAGAGGCGGCGCTTCATCACCGCGTTAAGACCGAGCTTCTGCCAGAACGTCTCCCGTCACCTCTCCGGCTGGCCCTTTTCCTTCATTCGTGCGACCATCACTGCCCCGCCGCCGCATCCGAAAGCAGTCCAAACACGCCGACGCCGTTCGTCGTCCCTACATAGACTTTCCCATGAGCGATCAGTGGAATGATGAACTTGTTTCCTACGCCGAAGTGGTCGCGCCCGTTTGCCGCCTCGTTGGAATTGTAGATTTCCACCAGGCTGGTTGCCCTGTAAGCATGCAACGCCGCCGGATTCGTATTCTCCGAGGCCCAAACAATCGCATTGGCACTTCCGTTCGAAGAAATGCTTGGAGTAACTCCCGGGTAGCCAAACGCGTTGACTGTCTTCGCCACTGGAGCCGTCAACAGCTTGGCATTCTTGAACTCAAACTCGAGTATCGGTTGCCCCACCGGCCCAAAATAGAGCCGCCCCTGAAAGTATGCTGGCATCGACCAGATTCCCCCCGGCAGTGCTCCTTGAAGTTCCTGATAATTGCCATTACTGTGCGTGTTGAATTTTCCCATGGAGCTTCGGTTCACCACATAAAGATTCCCATCCTTACCCGCTCCCACCGCCAGCTTCCACGTGGTACCCGAGGAGTCCGTCAAAGCCGGCACCAGCAGTATTCCTCCAGAGCCGAGGTCAGTGTCGGCATCACTTTCCTGCACACCGTTGTGCATCTCAAAATAACCGCCGACCTTCAGCCCGCCCTGGGTCGTCAGCCGTATGAACGCGTTGCCGTAATCGCCACCGCTCGGAAATCCCTTGGAATTCGAAGTCGTATCGAAGGTCCCGTTCGCATCGAGGAAAAAGATATTACCCAGCCCATCAGCGCTTAGCCCCGCACCCGCCCCCCAGATCGCGCCTTCGTTGCCGTTGGGAGTCACATTGATCACCGTCTCCTGCTCCAATGTCGTCGCGTTATAACCCATCACCCAGCCCGTGTACGGCCGAATATCGCAATGCGAAGCCCATGCCAGATAGATTTCGCCATCGTTCAGCAACAGCCCGGACCGTTCCTTGTACTGCGCCGGATCGAACACGACATAGCTGCCAGAGCTGTTATCCCCGCTACCCGGATACTTCGCTTCGATGTCGACCGGCCCTTTGTACAACTCGCGGCCCGTCGTCGCATCCAGCGCGTGCAGCCGCTGATGATAGTTTCCCGACGAGTCCTTCGACATGGCGACCACATAAATCACGCCATTCGTTCCCGTCGGCCGGCTGATCACCGGCGTCGACGTAATCCCAATCTCCGGCTCGACCTGGCTGCATCCCCGGTCGTCCGACGGAGTCTCGCCAGCTTTCAGTGTGCTGATGTGCCATATCGCCGCGCCCGTGTCCGCATCGAAGGCGTAAACCGAGCCATGTTCGGTGGCCACAATAAGAAGATTGTGCGTGCCCTTGCCCGAAATTGGCACAGCCGACAAATAGAGAGGCTCCGCATCTACTAGTCCGTCCACCGGCAGAGTAAACAGCTTCCCGAACGACGCAGGATTGACGTTGCTCAACGTCAACGTGGTCTCTGAAGAATTGAGCCCGGTGCGGGAGTTATTGTTATGGTAGGTGAGAACATCCTGGGAGAAAGCACGTGCCGCAAAGGCTAGCAGAAAAATCGCGGGTAGGACCAAGCGAAGGACTGAATCTTTCCGGGAAGTCACCACAAATCTCCTTAACAATCTTGAGTGGGCGAAGTGGATTCAGCGCTCGTAATTAGTTGCAAGTTCAAATCAGAAAGTGGCAGTGGCCAGATGTAAAATTA
This sequence comes from uncultured Acidobacteriaceae bacterium, assembly GCA_963750245.1. Taxonomy (GTDB): domain Bacteria; phylum Acidobacteriota; class Terriglobia; order Terriglobales; family Acidobacteriaceae; genus Sulfotelmatobacter. The sequence continues at coordinate 378,736 of CAVVQB010000007.1, read as the reverse complement.
CGAGCAGTCTGGCAGGAGCGTAGTTTGCCGATTATGGCAGAGCCCGTCCGCTTTGAAGAAACGCGTTAGTACCTGTGGTGATCCGGAGGTCGCCTCATCTATGGCCGAACTTGGGAAAATGCTTTTGTTCCTGGGCGTAATTCTGGCCGCCGCCGGTATCATCCTGATTTTGCTGGGACGTACAAATCTTCCCGTCGGACGCCTCCCCGGCGACTTCTTTTATCGCGGCAAGAACACGACCGTGTACTTCCCGCTGGCCACGTCGCTGCTGTTAAGCGTCGTGCTTTCTTTTGTCCTCTATTTGATCAGCCGCTTCCGCCGATAGCGCCAAATGTGGGCAGCCGCGCCTTCGCATTGAAACACTTTCGCCACGCCATCTACAATCGAACGTCCTCCATGCACCCCGCCCGCATCGCCGAACTGCTCCAGCCCTTCCTCTCAGCCCCTTGTCATTCCGAATCGGGCCGGAGGCTCGCTGAGGCTTGCCCTGAGCGAAGTCGAAGGGAACCTGCTGTTGCTCTCTCCTCCTCCCAACTGAGTTGTATATCGACGTACATCGATTTACTACTCCACTGGAACTCCCGAATTAACCTAACCGCCATCCGCGATCCCGAGGAAATCGTCACCCGTCACTTCGGCGAATCCCTCTTCGCCGCTCGCCACCTTTTCCCGGCTCCTGCGGCCCAAAGCCAAATAGAGAAAAATTTCTCTGCGCCCTCGGCGTCGTCTGCGGTGAGAGGTCCGGTTCGCCTCGCTGACCTTGGCTCCGGAGCCGGCTTCCCGGGCATCCCGATAAAAATCTGGGCTCCCGGCATCGCCGTCACACTTATCGAAGCGAATCACAAAAAAGCCACTTTCCTCCGCGAAGTCGTCCGAGCCCTTACATTGACGAACGTCGATATACAAAACACACGCGCCGAAAATGTCGCTGCCACCTTCGACGTGGTCACCCTTCGCGCCGTCGAGCGTTTCGCCGACGCCCTCCCCGCCGCTAATCGACTTTTGGGCCCGGCAGCCCGGCTAACCCTCCTCATCTCGGCGAGCCAGCTGGAAACCGCCTATTCCGTTCTGCCAGATTTGTCGTGGACTCAGCCGATCCCAGTTCCGCAGTCCAAGTCTCGAGTACTCTTGGTTGGTAATCGTAACCAAAGTAGTACATGAGTGGTATGGAACACAAAATTATGCTCGGCAGTACTAATGAAACGCCTCAGACTAACCGAGAAGTGGGAAGTATCAAAATGATACGAACTACGCCGCGAGATAGGGGCACCATCGTAGGACCATTGTTCCAACCGGAACACCAGAAATCATATTACTGGCAGCGCTGAGACCATTCGCTGATCTTGCTTATGTCCTGCTCTTCCTTCCCTCCTCCAAATGTTCCCGCCGGAACAAATATCTATTCCGGCCTCAACCAAGAAATGTTCCTGTCGGAACATTAGCTAGTTTTTGCACAATCATTCCACATAACTCACAACATCTCATCTTGCATTCGCAGCGAGAATCACATTATGCTGCAGTCACTCTGGCTCCTCGACAACTTATGGGACGCGTCATCGCTGTTGCCAATCAGAAAGGCGGCGTGGGGAAGACTACGACTGCCATCAACCTGGCCGCGTCCTTCGCGGCCGCCGAAGTGAACACGCTGCTCATCGACTGCGATCCGCAATCGAATGCCTCGAGCGGCCTGGGCTTGGTAAAGGATCCGGAGCGCTTGTCGACCTATCATCTCCTCATGGGCGATGCCTCGGCCGAGGAGACGCTAGCCACGACCGAACTTGAGCAACTTTGGATCATCCCATCCCACAAGAACCTCATTGGCGCAAATATCGAGCTAGTAGAAGCCGACCGCCGCGAGTACCGGCTGAAGGATGCCATCGCACCGTTGCGCGATCGCTTCCAGTACATCGTCCTGGATTGTCCGCCCGCGCTTGACCTACTCACTCTCAACGCGCTGGTCGCTGCCGATTCAGTTCTGATTCCCATGCAGGCAGAATATTTCGCGCTCGAAGGCATCAGCGAGCTGCTCGATACGCTGGAAAGAATTCGCCTGGAACTGAATCCCGAACTGGAAATCGAAGGCGTCGTTCTCACCATGCTGGACGAGCGAACCAACCTGGCGCAGCAAGTGATTGCAGAACTTAAGAAATTCTTTGGCGAGAAGCTGTGTGCGGCAACGGTGCCGCGGAACATTCGGCTGGCAGAGGCTCCAAGCCATGGCAAGCCAGCACTGGTCTACGATCCGCGATCAAAAGGGGCGGAGAGCTATATCCGCCTGGCGAAGGAACTGTTGGGGCGGCATATAGCGGTGCTAGGGGATCAAGCAGCCGTGAAGAGCGCCTAATCTATATCGTTGTGCGTCGATATATATATCGATACCTATCGATATCTTTTGATACCATTTCGCTTCAGGACGGGTTTATTGGGGGAATTTACGTATGACGACAGTGGCGGCAGAAAAAAAAGACGAGAAGGTGGAGAAGCGGAAGGCTTTGGGGCGAGGCTTGGCGTCGTTGCTGCCCGGGCCGCGAGTGGTCGTGCCCGTTAGTGGCGCGGTCAGGGAACAAGCCCCTCGGGCATCGAATCCCGAGTCACCTGCGGCGGCAATTGTCGCGGCTGGAGCCGTCCCTTTCCCGGTTCCCGATTCTGCGGTTGAGCACGCGATTTCCGCGGAGCTCGCGCCGAATGCAGCGCCGCTCGAAGCTATTCCCATTCAGGCGCAGGCAGCGCCACAAAACCACGTTGTCACACAGCTCGCGGTCGATCTCATCGACAAGAATCCCTACCAGACGCGATATGCCTTCGACGAGGAGACCCTGCAAGAGCTGGCCGACTCGATCAAGGAGAACGGAGTAGTGCAGCCGGTGGTGGTCCGTCCGGCGGAGGGACAAGGCCGTTTCGTCCTGGTGCTGGGCGAGCGGCGCTTGCGGGCGTCGAAGATGGCCGGACAGCAGACGATTCCCGCCATCGTGCGCCGCCTCTCGCCGCAGCAGGCCGCCGAGATGACCGTGCTCGAGAACGTGCAGCGCGAGGACTTGAATCCGCTGGAGCAAGCCGAGGCGTTTCGCGTGCTGAGCAAGGAATTTCACCTAACGCAGGCCCAAATCGCGGAGCGGATCGGCGTCTCTCGCGAGACCGTAGCGAACTACATGCGCCTGTTGCGCCTTCCCAAAGAGGTTATGGGATATCTCCTGTCAGGCCGCCTGAGTTTCAGCGATTGCCGGGAACTCCTGGCCTTGCAGAATGAAGAGCACATCCTCCAGGTGGCCGAAGAAGTGGTGACCAAACACCTCAAGTGGGACGAGATCGAAGAGCGGGTCGCACGCTTAAATGGATTCGGCCCGATGTTGCCAGGACAGACTGCTCCGGGAGAGCAAAAAAACGGCAGAGGCGCGCGCTGGATCGATCCCAATGTTCGGGCTGCGCAACTGGCCATGGAACGCATCCTGGGAATGCGTGTGCGGATCAAGGATCGGAATGGAAAAGGGAAGATCGTGATCGAGTATGCGACCGTGGACGACTACGAGCGCGTGGTGGAGATGCTGAAGGCGAAGTAGAGGAGATTTTCGAAGGACCGGCGAATTCCCAGTCTGCGGGGTACCAAATAAGTAAAAGTGGTCCAGAACAGCTGTTTTGCCCGTGCTAGCGCCTCGGGCGTGGAAGATCTATAGGGGAATCGAATGTCGAGTGGGGACGAGTCCAGGTAGTAACTAACTTGATTCGTGAGGCGCCGGGCTCGCCATTCCTTCCGCTAGCTTTCCAGATAGGCGTCGATCCACTCTTTCACTTTCTGCCGGTTGGTGTCGGTAGGGTCGAAGCGCAGGCCAAAGGACTTGGTCTTGCGCCACGTGACCGCTCCGCGGACGTTGACCCGAGGCAGGGTAAGCAGAGAAAAAGATATTTCCACATTCATTCCGGTCGACACATCCTCAGAGCTCTTCAACGACATTCCACCCGAGCTGAGTTCCAGGCTCGAAGCGCTGATGCGCCGGCCATCGTTGCTGACGACCGTGACCTCGGTCATGATGGGGATTCGGACATAACGGCGGAATTCATGCAGCACGAGCATGTGCGTGGCGCGGACCAGTTTGAGCGCCGCAGGTCGTTCCAGGGGCTCCTGAAACATGGCGTTGATGCCGTACTTGGAATAGCGCATGGCTTCATGCGCACTGCCGCCGAGGCCGTACAGAACTAGACGGCTGTTCGAGGCCGAGGTGCGAGCCGATTCCATGATCTTTTCGGCGCCCGGAGCCAGATTGAGGACGCAGGCTTCAAATTTCTCCTGGCGCACTCGCTCCGCCGCGCTCGAGGAAACCAGCACCGTCTCAATGCCGAACTGGCGGAAACACTCGGTCAGCAGGTATCGCGAGGATTCTTTGAGGTCAACCAGCGCGACGCGAGCCGTCCCTTTCTTGGCGGAGGGAGCAGGAGCGAGAGCAGTACCAAAGGCTTTTTCCATGGGATAAGGGCGAGTCCAAAACCAAGTACAGAACGAAGTTCAGTACGAAAGTTTATTTTGGCGGGTCCTCGACCGGTTGCAAAGAACCCTAAGGGGCAAAGCCGAGATGACAAAAGTGTCATTACCTGGAGTGGACTGGTGAGTGGAAAGTGAGAAACGCCTCGTGTTAACTCGAAGCTGCCAACCTGCTTCCAACGCTACTCAGTAGTTTCTCTGCCGCTTCCCCCGGATCCTGGGTGGCAAAGTTCTCCTCCAAAATGAGCAGGGAAACGCTCGGATCGATCTCATCCACAATCTTGCGAATCGGTTTGCCATGCACCAGTTGCATGCGCGCAGAAACCACCATCAGTTTCGCCTTCGTCGCCTTGAGCAGGATGCGGGCGTCGTCAGTACTCAGAGTGGTCAAGGCGTTGTATCCAGCGCTACACAGCACTTCGCGCAGGAAGGTGCAAACGTCGGTCGATTCAAAAACGCAAAGCATTCGTGGCCGGTTGTCACCGGCTTTCGGGCACGAATACTTCGAACCTAGATAGGCCGCGGTGATCGCCTCTTCGAGCGATGTGTAGACCTCGAATTGCGAGATGAGCGTGGTCAGCTCCAGCATTTTGCGCACCCTCGGTGGCACTCCGCTGAGTTTGACGTCTCCGCCCTTCGCCCGTGCCGCATGCACTAGCCGGACCAGCGCGCCCAACCCGCTGCTATCTACGAACTCTACCTGGTCGAGTTGCAGCACTACGTCGCCGTATTTGTCGATCGCATCCCCCACCTGAGAGTGCAGGGTATAAACCTCATTGCCTGCCACAATGCGTCCGTGACACTGAACGATCAAGACCTCACCGACCGGGCGGCTTTCCAGGCGCAGTTGCATCACGCTTCCTCGTTGGGTGAATTCGATGCGAACGGCCCTCCCACATGGGCTGGCCTATTTAGTGGCGAATCTTACGTGGGGAAATCCGGCAAGTCAATGAGACTCCGTTCTTCCGCCCTGCGGCGGAATCGTGAAAATTACGTCGTCGTTTGCCAGTTCATCTGTTAGACTTTCTAACTGAGGGTGTATGGAACTCGTCACAGTAAAAACCAAGTTTCAGGTTGTAATTCCCCAGAGCATCCGCAAGCAGGTGCGTTTGGACGTGGGTGATTTGCTGGAAGCCTCTTTCGAGAACGGCAAAATTACGCTTACGCCTAAAACGGTGATTGACCGCCATTTGGCCGAAGGTCTGGAGGATCTTGACCGAGGCCGTACGCACGGCCCCTACCATTCTGCAACCGAAGCTATCGCCGCGCTGGAACGAAAAGCGGGAAAGCGGAACAGGAACGCCGGGAAACGCAAGTGAAGGTCCGGCTCACGGAGCGTGCCGACAAGGATTATGCTGCGCTTGGCCCTGCACTGCGCAAAGCCTTCGGCAAACAGCTTGGATTTCTACTCACTCAACTGACGCACCCGTCTCTACGGGCGAAAAAATACGACGAAGCCAAAGACATTTGGCAAGCCAGGGTAAATCGCAGTTGGCGATTTTACTTTGTAATCCGTGGGGATGAATATGTGATCCTGTCGATCATCCCGCACCCCAAGTAGCTATTCCGACCACTTCCTGAACAGCAGCGCGCCGTTGGTCCCGCCAAAGCCAAAGGAATTCGACATCGCATATTCAATCTTGGCTTTGCGCGCATGGTTGGGGACGAAATCCATATTGTTGGTCTCGGGATCCTGATGCTCCAGGTTAATGGTCGGAGGCAGAATCTGATCCCGCAAGGCCAGGACAGTGATACCCGCTTCCAGCCCGCCAGCACCACCGAGCAAATGCCCGGTCATCGACTTGGTAGAGCTGATGGGAATCCTGCGCTCCCCGAAAAAATTGCGGATGGCGTGTGCCTCGAGCGTGTCGCCGATCGGCGTCGAGGTTCCGTGGGCATTGACGTAATCGACCTTGTCCGGGCTGATGCGGGCATCGCGCACGGCGTTGCGCATCACGCGGAATCCGCCCTCGTGCTCGGGAGCGGGCTGCGTCATGTGGAAGGCGTCGCCCGACATGCCATAACCCGCGACCTCCGCGAGGATGGTTGCGCCACGCTTCTTCGCGTGCTCGAGTTCTTCGAGCACCAGAATGCCCGCGCCCTCGCCCATCACAAAGCCATCGCGATCCCTGTCCCATGGACGGCTGGCCTTTTCAGGATCGTCATTGCGGGTGGAAAGCGCGCGCATGGCGGCAAACCCGCCCACGCCCATCGGCGTGATGGCCGCCTCCGAGCCACCGGCGATCATCACATCGGCGTCGTCGTGCTGAATGATGCGAAAAGAATCGCCCACCGAGTGAGCGCTGGTCGTGCAGGCCGTAGCCGTCGCTTCATTCGGACCCTTGGCTCCGAAACGCATGGAAACATGGCCGGCGGCCAGGTTCACGATGGCTGCAGGAATAAAAAAAGGTGAAATCTTGCGCGGCCCGCCTTCGAGGAGCGCCGTATGTTCGCGCTCGATGATGTCGAATCCGCCGATGCCGGAGCCAATGTGCACGCCCACCCGCTCAGCGTTTTCCGGAGTAATCTTCAGTGCCGACATCCTCAACGCTTCTTCCGACGCGGCCAGCGCCAGGTGAATGAAGCGTCCCATCTTCTTGACTTCTTTCTTCTCGATGAAATTGAGCGGGTCGAAGTTCTTGACCTCGGCAGCAATCTGGCAAGCGAAGTTGCTGGAGTCGAATTGCGTGATCCGGGCCACGCCGCTTTTCCCGGCGAGCAAAGCCTGCCACACTTCTTCGGTGCTGTTGCCCACGCCGCAGATCAGGCCGATGCCGGTAACTACGACCCTGCGTCCCAAACTACTTGCCACCTTTCGAATGCTTGGAGATGTAATCGATGGCATCCTGCACGGTGCGGATCTTTTCCGCGTCCTCGTCGGGAATTTCGATGTCGAATCCTTCTTCGAAAGCCATGACCAGTTCCACCGTATCCAGGGAATCGGCCCCCAGGTCATCCACGAACGAAGCGCTGGAAGTGACCTCTCCTTCATCCACACCCAACTGCTCCACGATAATCTGTTTTACTTTCTCGTCAACGGCTGCCATGTTTCTCCTCGCTTAAGCTCAATTTGATTTGAAATTCGATATCTTGGACTCAAGATCGCCAAAGTAGATCGCCAAAGTAAGATCGCCTCGCCTCATCCTGCCCGGCGCGTGCTCGGGCTGTGCGGTTCATGTTCTAATGCCACGGCAATGGAAAAAGGCGAACGTGTAGTGTAACGTCCGGGTAAATGGCTGTAAAGGAAGCGCCAGATTTTCTGAGTCCGGAGCTGTGATATACCTTCTGCATCCTAAACGTGGCCGCTTGTAGCGGTCAAACCACATGCGTGCCGTCGTGCAGCGGGTGAGCCGCGCTCAAGTCACAGTGAACGGCGAAATCGCAGGCCAGATCAGCCTGGGGCTGCTGGTCCTGCTCGGCGTTGGACAGGACGATACCGAAAGCGACGCACTCTACTTGGCGGAAAAGATCTGCGGCTTACGGGTCTTTGAAGATGCCCAGGGAAAAATGAATCGCAGCGTGCAAGACGTCGCCGGCGGCGTGCTCGCCGTTTCGCAATTTACCCTGTACGGAGATGTCAGGCGCGGCAAGCGCCCTTCGTTCGACGCCGCGGCAGCTCCCGAAAAAGCCCGCCAACTCTACGACTTCTTCGTGGAAAAAATCCGCGCCGCTGGTTTGCGCTGCGAGACCGGGCGCTTCCAGGAAACGATGAGAGTGGAACTGGTAAACGAGGGCCCAGTAACAATTCTGCTGGATTCGCGGAAGGGGTTTTAGAAAGGTTAGAAAAGCTCTGCATCACGGTTGGGCGTAATACCCGGTCCGCGTCCGCGCCGTGATTCTCGGCTTGTCGACCGTGATTTCGATTGCGTGATACTCATTCACCCGGTCTGCCCGCGCGGCGGCAAACGAGAGAACATAGAAGGAGTTGGCATCCGTGGCGCAATTTGCGATTGAGGTGGTGAGGTCATTGGTGGAGTTGAGGACGCGGCCACCACTCTGAACCGCCAGCACCTGAAGTGCAAGATCACCGGGGTAAAGTCGCGAAGGCGAGGTTACACCCTTCAAGAACTCCTGGTAGAAGTTGATCCGGACTCCGCCTGCATCCGCCAAGCCGAGCGGATCAACAGCATAGAGAGTGATGCGAGACAGCCTGAGGCCGCTGGAGAAGCCAACGACCTCGTTGAACAATCGCTCGGAGTCTTTCGCCGTCAATTGCACGTTCGGTCCCGATAGCAGTGGCCATCCCGGACTGAACCAGATCATCAGTTTTCTGCCCGGCTGCTTTTCCTCATGCTCTACAAGTTGCTTCAGCGTCCGGAGCGAGAGGTCAAAGCGTTCGGCGGCCCCATAGAAGCCCGCCGAGCGGTTGATAACTCGCAGCCCGGTCTCGTATTGATCGTATAGCGATGCCAGCGCATTTCCATCGCGGGAAGGCTCCCCTTGCATCTTGGTTCCTGTGTCCGTAAAGACGACCAGCGATACCGGCTGAGCCAGCCTGCCGCCATTCTGCAGAAGAAACTTCTTCAATTCATTGCGCGCATAAGTAATGGCGTTAAAGGAGGTGTTAACTGCGTCGACGACCAGAACGATTTCCACGGGGTCAGCGTCTGAAGCGGTTCCATTGTTTACGGGATGAAAGGAGAGAATATTCTGCGGTCGCTTGTCGTCAAGAACGGTGAAGTCCTGCTGCTGCAGGCCACGAACCGGCGCGCCGGATTTATCCGTCACCTGGACGTCAAGTCTGATTTCGCGGTCCGTGCTCGTTGGCGCAGGGGGCGAAGCGGTGCGGGGCTGAAGCTGGGGCGTGGGATTCTGCTGACCCAAAGCGGCAGAGACCAGCAGTAGCAGCACCAAAAGCAATCGCAACACTCGAACCATACTCAACTCACCTCAACCTGAAATCCTCCGGGGCGGCGGCAGAGGGCAATAAAAGTCTAGACTCGTGTCTACCAGAAATCAAACGGGTCGTACATATGTCATGACCTGGGCGCTGCTACCTGACGCCGAAGCAAGCCTGACTAAAATCCCTGCGGCGAAAGATTCTGCTCGATATATTTCTTGCTGCCGAACTTCTTGCCAGTGCTCGCGCCAGACATATAGCGGACCTGACCGAAGATGGGGCGTTCGAACCACGGTCGATCGAACTTGCCCACGATGGACCACGCGATCCCGGCGTACCCATTAGGATCGCGCCCGTCGAGTTCGTATTTATCGTTGAGCAGAACAGCGATGCGGTAGGCCTCCGCCGGAGTCGGACTCCACTCCAGAATTTTCTTCGCCCAATACATTCGCATGTAATTGTGCATCCAGGCCGTGTTGACCATCTGCCTCTGAGCCGCATTCCACAGTGGGTCGTGAGTTTCCGCGTTCTGCAGTTGCGCCTCGGTATAAATAACAGGGCGGCGATCTCGGGCATGCTTGGCCAGCGTCCGGTGTGCCCACGGCTCTCCACATTCGAAATTGTCATAGTCAGGATTGAAGCGAACCAGATTGATGGAGAGTTCCCGCCAGTTGATAATCTGGTTCAGGAAGGCCGCTTTGTCCGCTTCAGGCGCGTCGGAATTTTTCACCGCGAGTGCGATGGTCAGCGGGCCGATGTGTCCAAAGTGAAGATAGGGAGATAGCCGGCTCGTGGGATCGTTCTCGGGCTTGTTACGGCCCGTGTCATAGCCCCGCAGCTTGTGCTTGATGAAATCATCGAGCAGCCGCAGAGCCTCCTGGCTTCCGCCGCGCCACTCAGACACCGGGCCCACGGAGCGGTCGAGCTGCCAGTCCTGCAGAATGTCGAAGTCAGACTCAAGCGAAGCGATGTGCTTGGATTTTTTCCAGGAGACACATGCATTCAGGTTTTCAGGCGGGACTAGAAACTGCGGCAACTGCGCCCGCAAGCGCGGCCTCATAATGTGCGCGGCATACTGCGCTTTCTCGAGGAGCTTCGATGGAACGACGACGTCGGCGTCGACGGTCCAGAAGGGCACGCGCAATTTCCGGGCAGCTTTGAGACGCCACGATTCCGGCTCGCGCATGGGATTTTCATCGCCTACCACCAGCGCCGGTTTTACCTCGTCACAAAATCGTAGCAAGCTGAATTCCGGGAAACGCCGCAGGACGAAGCCAATGTTTCGCTTCTTCAGAGACTCGGCGATATCAGGAATGCCTTGCGCCAGAAAATGGTAGTGGCGAAGATTCGCGTGCGGATAGAAGGGAACTGGCGCGAAGAACACGACCACTGGTTTGTCGAGTTCGTTGGCCGCCGCAACCGCAACGTCCAGCGCCGGATTGTCAGTGCCTCGCTGAGCCCGCTGCATCCAGTAAACCACGCAATCGCCCTCTGAATCGGGCGCGCCGGCGCGGCGGACGGTGACTCGCGGGTTCTCGGAGAGCGTCACAAGGTTGGACATTCGGTCGTGGCCAATTTCAGTGCCAGGCGAGGATTGCGTCCGTTACCCGGGCTGCCTCGGCCGCTGCCTTCACGTCATGGGTTCGCAAAATGTGCGCTCCCTTAAGAATCAGAATAGTGTGCCCAGCGAGATTTCCGTAGAGCCGATCGGCAAGCGCCGCGTCTTTTCCATCTTTCGCCAGCATGCGCCCGATAAATGACTTTCTCGATGTGCCCGCCAATAACGGAAATCCCAGCGCTTGCAGCTCCTGAAACCGCGCCAGCAGCGGATAATTCTGTTCGAAGTTCTTGCCGAAGCCGAAGCCAGGATCAAGCACGATCTTCTCGCGACGCACACCCGCCAGCACCGCTCCTTCGGCCCACTCCCGGAGTTCGCGTTTGACCTGAAGAACAATATCGCCAGGCGGCGGCAGAGTGCGCCACTCTTCGGGTCGCCCCCGCATGTGCATCAGGACAACGCCGCACTTTAATTCAGCGACGGTTTTAGCCATCTGCGGATCCCAGCGCAGTCCGCTAACATCGTTGACGATCTCGGCTCCCGCGGCCAGCGCCGCGCGTCCCACCGAGGCTTTGTAGGTGTCGATGGAGATCACAACACTGGGACGCTGCTTCTTCAACTCCGTGATCACCGGCAACACCCGGCGCAACTCCTCTTCCGCGCTCACCGCGATCTTTTCGGTTCGTCCCTCCGGTTTTTGATTCCCCTTTTCCTCGGCCGAAGATGCTGCGGCGACGCTTGCGCCCGGGCGGGTCGACTCTCCGCCGACGTCGATGATGTCGGCTCCTTCGTCAAGCAACTGCAGCGCACGTCCGACGGCGGTGGCCAGCTCCAGGTAATCGCCGCCGTCGGAGAAAGAGTCCGGGGTCACGTTGAGGACGCCCATGATCAGCGTGCGCTTGCCCAGTTCAAGCGTGCGCGCCCCCAGGCTCCACTGGAAGACCGTCCTCATGCGGGGATTCTAAATGAAAGATGCCGCGGCAAAGCCATCGTCTAGCGTGTACGCACGGCTGCACCGCGTATTCGCGCCGCTCGAAGCGCCCCAGGGCCGGTGCCAGTAGGAGGCTTCCGCATACCGTCGAGCAGATCCTTCAGCACGACCGCGTTGTTGTGCGTTTCGTTCTTCGATGCAAACAGGAGAGTGAGCCGTTTCCTCTTGTGCGCCAACCGGTAGAGAATCAGCAAATCTTTCTCGGCTTCCGGACGCGCCAATTCTTTCAGGTAACGCCTGCGAAAACCCTGCCACTCCTCCGGCTGCCCGTGAAACCATTTCCGCAGCTCGTTCGAGGGAGCAAGGTCCCGCAGCCACTCCACCGCGGCGACCTCCGACTTGCGCAGCCCGCGTGGCCACAAACGGTCCACCAGAACGCGTGCTCCATCGGAGGGCGCTACCGATTCGTAAACTCGCTTGACTGCGACTGGCATGGCTATGCTCTATCATTGTAAGTGGAGCGGCAGCGCAATGGTTGTGCGAAAACTGGGCGAAACCGTGCACGAAACGGCAACGACGAAAATGTGGGTGACCAAACCGCGGTGGCGACGAAAGCTCAACCAGCTGCTGGGCGCGGCTTGCATCGCATCCCTTGCGATGGCTTGGCTTACGGCTTGCGACATCGAGCGCCGTAAATCAGACGCCGAACTCGGCCTCAACCCTCAACAGGCCACCGGACGTAAAATCTATGACAACTATTGCGACCGTTGTCACCGGCCCTATTCTACGAAGGGAAAGAAGGGGCCGGGATTGAAAGGCATATTCCAGAACAAATTTCTTCCCATAAGCGGGCTGCCGGCGAATGACGATCGCGTCGGGGAAATCATTCGCCTGGGACGCAAGGAAATGCCAGGTTACAGCCAAACCCTGAGCCAACAGGATATTGAGGACTTGCTCGCCTACCTGCACACGCTGTAAGGGTCGAAAATGATGCGTCGCCCATTCGGTTCATGGGATAATCCTGCGGTGAAAAATACCGCGCAGTCAGAGCTTTTTCGTCAGCTCCCGTCTGTCGATGACGTGATGCGCGGCCCTGCATTTCTCTCACTGGCGGCGGACCAAGGCCACAATTCCGTTGTCGATGCAGTACGCGCCGTCCTGGCCCGTCTGCGGCAGGAAATCACCTCAGGGTTTCTAGATGAGAAAGCGCTGCACTTGGCGCTCTCCGGTCTGGCTGACGCGGTCGAGAGCCAGCTTCGACAGTCGCTCGGCCACTCGCTCCGGCCGGTGATCAACGCCACCGGAGTAGTTTTGCATACGAACCTTGGCCGGGCTCCACTGGGGGACGCATGCGATCGAGCACATTCGCGAAACTGCCACGAGCTTATTCCAATCTCGAATTCGATCTTGCTGCGGGTGCGCGTGGCAAACGGGATGTCCATGTAGACCGGCTCTTTCGGCGCCTGCTGAGCGAAGAGACAAAAGCCAACGCCGTTTCCACGATCGTGGTCAACAACAACGCTGCCGCCGTGCTGCTTGCGCTGAACACGTTGGCGGACGGGGGGGAAGTCATCGTCTCGCGCGGCGAGCTGGTGGAAATTGGCGGATCATTTCGCATTCCCGATGTGATGGTGAAGTCGGGCGCAATCCTTCGCGAAGTGGGTACCACGAACCGCACGCGCGTTTCCGACTATGAGCGTGCCATCACCGAACGGACCTGCCTTCTGCTCCGCGTCCATCGTTCAAACTTCGAAATTACGGGCTTCACCGAGCAGACCCCCACGGCGGAACTGGTGGCGCTGGCCCGCAAGCGCGGCATCCCCCTGATGGAAGACCTGGGCGGCGGCGCGCTCTTTGACCTGCGCTCGATTGGAATTGACGGCGAGCCGGGCGTGCTCGATAGCTTGCGCGCCGGTGTTGATATCGTCACCTACAGCGGCGACAAACTGTTAGGGGGTCCGCAGTCGGGCTTGATCAGCGGCCGCTCGGAATTGATCGCCCGCATGCGGTCGAACTCGCTGTTTCGGGCATTGCGCGTCGATAAACTGATCTACGCCGCGCTGGAAGCCACTCTTCTGGCCTATGTCCGCCGCGATCACGACGCGATTCCCACCCTGCGTATGATGCGCCTTTCAAAAGACGAAATCGGCGAGAGGGCGAAGGCGCTGGCGGCGCAAGTTGCCACGCCGAAGTTGAAAGCTGAGATCGTGGATGGCGAATCCGTCCTTGGCGGCGGCGCAGCGCCGTCTTCCGTCCTGCCTACGCGCTTGCTGGCCCTGACTTGCGAAGGTCTGAGTGCTGACGAACTGACCGGGCGCCTGCGCGCTTCAGACCCTCCCATCATCGCCCGAGTTGACGAAGGCCGCGTGTTACTTGATCTGCGAACAGTTTTTCCCGAACAGGATTCCGCAATCGCGTCCGCTTTGAACCGCATCGCTGCGTGACTTTATCGCATCGAATGCGCGTGGCCACGCTCTACACGATAGGACACTCCACTCGCTCGCTCGAAGATTTGCTTGCAACTCTTCGCGCTCACGCCATTCAAACGCTGGTGGATATTCGCGCTTTCCCTATGTCGCGGCGGCTGCCGCAATTCAATCGCGAATCCCTGGAGAAGAGTTTGCTGGAAGCCGGAATTCGTTACATTTGGATGCCGGCCCTCGGCGGCTATCGCAAGAAGATCCGCGAAGATTCTCCCAACAGCGCCCTGCGCAACGCGTCCTTTCGCAATTACGCCGACTACATGCTCACGCCGGAGTTTGAAAAAGCGATGGCCGAGCTAGTGGCGCGTGCCGAGGCTTCACCCACCGCCTACATGTGTGCCGAGCGCGTATACTTCCGCTGCCACCGTATGCTGGTTTCGGACTGGCTGCTGGCGCATGGCCACGAGGTAATGCACATTGATGGGACTGACCCGTCGAAACCGCACCGCCTTACCGCCGATGCGCGCGTGATCGACGGCGAACTGATTTATCGAGGCGATCGCCTTCTGTAGCCTTTGGATTTTATAGTTCTTGGGTTTAATAAATATGATTGTTGGCACCGGCATTGATATCGCGGAGGTCCCGCGCATTCGGCAATCGATCGAGCGCTTCGGCGATCGTTTTCTGCAGCGTGTCTATACGGTGGGCGAGATCAAGTATTGCGACTCGAAAGCAAACCGTGCGGAGCGTTACGCCGCCCGCTTTGCCGCCAAGGAAGCCGCAATGAAAGCTTTGGGCACGGGTTGGAACCACGGGGTGCGTTGGCGCGACTGCGAAGTTGTGCGTCTGCCGGGTGGGCGTCCGAGCATTTCCTTTCACGGTAAAGCTGCAGAATTTGCCATCCGGCTGGGGGTCAAGAATGCGGCCCTGTCGCTTTCCCACACCGCCGAGCAGGCCATCGCGCAGGTCATCCTCGAGCGCTAGGTCCGAAGGGTAGCTCGAAAGCCAAGGTCCGTCGGCAATTCCTTCTGCTAGACTGTTTCATCCCGCATACTTATGTCTGCGACGCTTCAGGCTCCCGCTCCGCCTCAATCCGCCGAAGTATCCGAACCAACTTTACTGGCTGGTCTTGGACTGACAAGTTTCGCGGCGCTCTTGCTGGAATTGGCGCTCACACGACTGTTTTCGGTCATCCTCTTCTATCACTTCGCCTTTCTCGCCATCTCGATTGCGTTGCTGGGACTGGGCGCGGGCGGAGTTTTCGCTTATCTGTTCAAGAACCGCCTGGCGCGCCGTCCTACCCGCAGCCTGGCGACCGGCCTGTGCATGGTGAACTCGGTGGTGGTTCTCCTGGTTTTGGAGACCGTGCTGCATGTTCCGGTGACGTTTGATGTCAGTGCCGGCAACTTTCTGCGCTTGACCGTGATCTACCTCGATTCTGCTGTGCCCTTTTTCCTGACCGGAATCCTCTTCTCCGTGGTTTTCGCACGCGAGACAAAGCGCATTCCGCTGCTTTATGGAGCCGATCTGAGCGGCGGAGCTTTGGCGTGCTTGGCTGTGGTTCCCCTCCTGAACTGGATCGGGGGACCGAACACGATGCTCATGGCCAGCGTTGCGCTCACAGTAGCCGCCGCCGTCTGGGCCCCAACGCGAACCGTGCGCAGGATCGCAGGCGGATTTCTAGCCGCTTTCCTGATCCTCATTGCCGGCAACCTTTCGGATCGACTGATCGATGTGGTCTACGCCAAGGGAAGGTTCCGCGACCCCGCCTGGGTGGAGTTCGCCCGCTGGAACGCGCTGTCGCGCGTCGAAGTCGACCTCTGGGGGGATGCCCGGAACAGGTCCAAGACGATCGTGATCGACGCCGACGCTTCCACCTACATCATGAATGTTGAACCGGAGCGCGTGGCCGGCACTCCCTGGGACCGCATTCTTATGTCCCGGGCGCCGGCGTTGGCGAACGTCGTACGGCCGCACGGAGACTATGCCATCATCGGTCCGGGCGGCGGCATCGACGTTCTGAGCGCCCTCTACGCGGGCAGCCCGAGCGTAACCGCGATCGAGATCAATCCCATCATCGCCAACACCATCATGCGCGGGCGATACGCCACTTACTCCAAACATCTTTACCAGCGCCCCGACGTGCACCTGCACGTGACCGACGGCCGATCCTATCTGCGCTCGACCGACCAGCAATTTGACGTGGTGCAGATGACCTTGGTCGACACGTGGGCTTCGACCGCCGCGGGCGCCTTCGCTCTCAGCGAAAACAATCTCTACACCGTCGAGGCCTTCCGCGAATATTTTGAACACCTGCGCCCGGATGGCATGATCGCCATCACGCGCTGGGAGTTTCGCGAACCGCGCGAGGCCTTGCGCGTGGTTTCGGTGGCGATGCAGGCGCTGCATGGCCTCGGCGTTACGGATACGGCGCGCAATTTTATCGTCGCCTCCGATGGCCCGCTCAACGAAGATGGAATTCCCGTGGTTGTGCTCGCCAAGAAGACCGCCTTTACAGCAGAGGAAGAATCCGCAGTGAAGGCTCACTTCCAGCGCTATCCCAAGCTGACTCCCCTCTATCTGCCTTCGGATGCCGCTATCGAGATCGGGCACAATGCATTTGGCGATCTCATCGCGAGTGGCGATCCTTACCGCTTCGCCGAAAGTTATGCCTACAACGTGGCTCCAGTCAGTGACAACTCGCCGTTTTTCTTCTTCACCCTGAAACCCGCGCAGGTCATCGGTCGGCATGCCCCTCAAGCCGGCGTCGACTGGAAGGTCAACCTCGGAGTTCGGATTCTGCTGTTGCTGCTGGTCATTTCCGTGGTGGCCGTGCTGGTCTTCCTGATTTTGCCTCTGGCTCTTAGAGGAGGTCGACAGTCACCGCTGCCGCTTCTCTATTTCGTCGCCGTAGGTCTAGGCTACATCTTGGTCGAAATCGCGTTCATCCAGCGCTTCGTGTTGTTCCTCGGCCACCCCACCTATGCGGTGACCGTAGTTATCTTTCTGTTGATGCTTTCGAGCGGCGCCGGCAGCCTGTTTTCGCGGCGCTGGCTGCCTCGCACCCAGCTGGCATGGATGCCGATCACGCTGGTGATTCTCGCGCTTCTCCTGGATGTGTTCTTCCTGCCCCACTGGCTGACAGCGTGGGTAGGCTTGGGGTTTTATTACCGGGTTTTGATCAGCGCCCTGCTGCTAGCTCCGCTCGGCTTTGTGATGGGGATGCCGTTCCCGACGGGCTTGCGGGCGCTGGCCGTGGGTCCGGTGGTTGAATTGTCGGGCGCCCTGGCCGCCACCGACAATGCCGTCGAGTGGGCTTGGGCGATGAATGCTGCCGCCAGCGTCCTGGGTTCAGTCCTTGCCATAATGATTGCGATCCAGTTCGGCTTGAACGCCACCTTGGCCTGTGGCGTTGCCGCCTATCTGCTTGCCCTGTTCTTGCTGCCAGCCCTGCATCCGAAGCGCGCTTAGAACTCGGCCCGTGGTTTGCTATGATGCTCCGAGGGGCGGCGAAGTTCTCGTGCGCAACCCGAATAGCGGTCTGAGGGGGCGATTTGCCGAGTCAGAAGCAACTCAAATGGTCGCAACTGCGGGTCGGCCTCACCGTAATCTTCGCTAGCCTGATCCTGGCCCTGCTTTTGTTTCTGATGTCCGGGACGGGCGGCTACTTCTCCCACCGCATCACCATGGTTTCCTACTTCGACAACGCAAGTGGCCTGCGCGTGGGCGCGCCCGTGCGGCTCAACGGCGTGGACATCGGCAATGTCGTCGCCATTCGCGTGGTTCCTGATAAAGATAAGCAGCTCACTCCCGTCGAAGTGATCATGAAGGTGAGCACGAAGTATGGGTTCAACCTCCGGCGCGATTCGGTGACTTCCCTGGACACTGCCGGAGTCCTCGGAGAAACCTACCTCGATATCGACAGCGCACAGGCCGTCGGCCAACCGGCGAAAGATGGCGACACTCTTCCCACTCAAGTCCATCCTGACTTTAACGAAGTGGTGCGCTCCAGCCAGAGCACCCTGCAGAACATGGACGCGCTGCTCAAACGTGCCGACCGCATCCTCGCCTTCGCCGAGAGCGGCAAGGGCTCGATCGGCAAGTTGATTTACGATCCCACGCTTTATAACCGCTTCTCCGATACCGTCGCCGATTTTCAGGCGATCGTAAATCAGATTGCCAAGGGCCAGGGCAGTCTCGGCGCACTCATTAACCGCAACGATGCCTACGACAAGTTCCTCGGGACTCTCGACAAGATCAACGGAGTAGTCGACGATATGCAAGCTGGCAAAGGTACGGCGGGCAAGTTCCTGAAAGATCCCACACTCTATAACAATGCCAACGATACCATCGCGAACTTGAAGCAGGTTACTGGCGACATTAACGCTGGGAAGGGAACACTGGGCAAACTCAGCAAGGACGAGGAGTTGGCGAAAAAGATCGATACGACTGTGACCAAACTTGAAGCCCTCACCAGCGATCTCGAGGCTGGTCGCGGCACCGCCGGGAAATTCCTCAAGGACGACACGCTCTACAACAACGTCAACCAGGTGCTCGTCGAGACTCAAGGCTTGATCAAAGCCATCCGCGAGAATCCCAAGAAATATCTCAGCATCAAACTGCACGTTTTCTAGGTAATGGCGCAGTTTCAAAGTCGAGCGGTGTGATTCGTTTGGCGTCATCCCGAAGTACCGCGTTTTCACCAGCGGGACGAGGGATCTCCCAAACGCACAAGCGGTTTGGAATCAAAGCTCATCCCGCTGACATTTTTCGAGGAACGCCAATCAAGCAATGCGCAAGCTGGCGGAAGCATGCCCAAAGCGAGTAGCAGTCTAGGAGACCGTTCGCGGGGCCTCTGTCGATTCCGCCTGCTCGTGCGCGTGATAGCTGGAGCGCACCATCGGGCCGGACTCAACGTGGCGGAATCCAAAGCGCAACGCCTCGTTCCGCAACTCGCGGAATTCTTCCGGCGTGTAAAAGCGGGCAATCGGCAAGTGGTCGCGTGACGGCCGCAGATATTGGCCCACGGTAAGAATGTCCACTCCACGGCCGCCGAGATCGCGAAATACCTCGACCAGTTCCATGCTCGATTCTCCCAGCCCCACCATTACGCCGCTCTTGGTCACCATGCCGGGAGAAAATTTCTTGGCGTTTTCCAGCAGATTGAGCGTGCGTTCGTAACGCGCGCCAGAGCGTACCGCGCGATAAAGACGCGGCACCGTTTCCGTATTGTGATTGAGCACGTCAGGTTGCGCCTCAAGCACGATCCTTAGCGGTTCTTCCAGGCCCTGAAAGTCGGGAATCAGAACCTCGATGCGGCAATCCGGAGTCAGTTCGCGAATCTCCCGAATAGTCTCGGCAAAAATCCTAGCGCCCCCGGCATTGTCATCGTCACGATTCACGCTGGTAACCACGGCGTGTTTCAAGCCTAACGTGGCCACGGCCTCCGCCACGCGCCGCGGTTCGTCCCAGTCGATGGGCTCGGGACGGCCTTTCGGTACGGCGCAAAATCCACAGCGCCGGGTGCAAATATCTCCCAGCAGCATGAAGGTCGCAGTTTTGTGATTCCAGCACTCCCCGATGTTAGGACACTGCGCCGACTCGCAAACGGTATGCAGTCCCAAGCCGCGCGCGAGCTTCTTAAGCTCGTGAAAATTGTCGCCGACAGGTGCTTTGGCCCGCAGCCACTCCGGCTTCGGCACGCGCAATGGTGCTCCGAGCTCGATCTGAATCAGTTGAGAAGTCCCGGCCATTCCCCTCGATTCTACCAGCTCAGGCCACTTCCACCAGGCCGTAGGTCCGCTGCCAGCGCGTCCGCAGCGCCACCAGCGCCCGGCTGATTTCGACCTGCGTGATTTCAGAATTGGGTCCAGCCATGACCGCAGCCGCCTCACGCTTGGCCAGTTCCAGCAACTGCCGATCACGAATCAAGTTGGCCACGCTAAAATTTGGCATCCCCGCCTGCCGCGTGCCGAAGAATTCTCCCGGCCCGCGCAGCTCGAGATCGAGCTCGGCAATCTGGAAGCCATCATTGGTGCGCACCATGGCGTCGAGGCGCCGCTCGCCTTCTTCTGTGACTTTGCCGCCAGTCATCAATATGCAAAAAGATTTCGCCGCTCCGCGCCCGATTCTCCCGCGCAGCTGGTGAAGCTGCGCCAGGCCGAACCGCTCCGCATGTTCAATCACCATAAGGGTTGCGTTCGGCACATCGACGCCCACTTCGATCACAGTGGTCGCGACCAGAATCTGCAACTCGCCCTTTTGAAACATGCGCATGACCTGATCTTTCAAATCCGCATCCAGCCGCCCGTGCAGCAAGCCAACTTTAAGATCAGCGAAAATTTTGCCGCTCAGCTCGCGATACATCTTGATCGCAGCTTTCAGCTCCGTCTCCTCACTCTCCGCGATCACCGGATAGACTACGTACGCCTGATGTCCCTTCTGCACTTGCTTGCGCACAAAATCCCACACCTCGGAAGACCGTTCATCGCTCACCTTCCGCGTAACGATCGGAGTGCGCCCAGGCGGAAGTTCGTCAAGCACGCTGATGTCGAGGTCCCCATAAAGAGTGAGCGCCAGCGTGCGCGGAATTGGCGTTGCGGTCATTACCAGAACGTCGGGCTCGGCAAGGCCTGTGTGGGGACGGGCGCCCTCGCCCGTCTGACCGAGCGCAGCTCGGCTGCCTTCGTCTCCCGATTTCTTCATTAACTTAAGCCGCTGCAAAACCCCAAACCGATGCTGCTCGTCGACAATGACCAGTCCCGGCTTCGCAAACTCAACTTTCTCCTCCAGCAGCGCATGCGTTCCGATGACCAGCTGCGCGTTCCCCTGCGCAATATGTCGCCGGATTTCGCGTTTGCGGTCTGCCTCCAGAGAGCCAGTCAGCAGCACAATCCTGTAGCCGGCATTCTCCAGAATCCTGCGCGCCGAAAAATAATGCTGTTGCGCGAGAATCTCCGTCGGCGCCATCAGCGCCACCTGATACCCATTTTCGATAGCGATGATCGCCGCCTGAAAACTGACGATAGTTTTCCCCGACCCTACATCCCCCTGCAGCAAGCGCCGCATCGGATAAGGCTTTTGCATGTCATCGGCGATCTCTTTCAAGACTTTCTTCTGCGCCGCTGTGGGATGAAAGGGCAGGATTTTCTTGATCGCCTGGCGCACGCGTTCGTCCAGGCGAAAAATAATTCCAGTCTCCGCCTTCTGCTGACGCCGCTTGAGTTCCAATCCAAGCTCGAGAAAGAATAATTCTTCAAAGATCAGCCGGATGTGCGCCGGCGTCCGCGACGATTGCAAGTCTTCAAAGCTCTCTCCGGCCTCAGGCCAGTGCACTTTCCACAGAGCCTCACGCGGAGAAAGCAGCGCTAATCTCCCACGCACCGCTGCCGGAATCGTTTCCGCCAGATCGGGAGTCAGATCCTCTAGAGCTTTGCGAATGACTCGCCGAAACCACCGCGCCGTCACGCGGCCTTGCCCGGCCGATTCGTAGATCGGCACGATGCGTCCTACTTCGAGCGATGCCGCGGCCTTGTCATCCGCATTTTCCGCGCCGGCATCGCCCAGCATCTCAAACTGCGGCTGAATAATCTGCAGCTCGCCACTTTTATCCTGCTCCACCTTCCCGTAAAGCGCGATCAACTCCCCGGCCTTGAATTTATCCTGCATGTAGGTCGCATTGAACCAAAGGCATTTCAGCCGCGACCGCCCTTGCCCCACGGTCAGCTGAAAAATCGGCATGCGGCGCGTGCGAAACAGCCCCGAGTTGCGCACTTCCGCGATGACGGTAGCCATTTCCCCAGCGCGCAGCTCCGCAATCCCCCGCGGATTCAGCCGGTCTTCATAACGAAACGGCAGATAATTCAGCAGATCGCCCACCGTGGCGATGCCCTTGGTGGCAAGGATCTCCGCCAGCTTCGGACCGATTCCCTTGACGTACTGGACTGGCGTGGTCAGTTCGAGCATCAGTGGTTACGAAGGAATGTTAGCAGGGCCAACGTCGTCAAGAGGGCACTTTGCGAAAATCAACACCCGGCCCAGCCCCAAACTGGCGTCTAATTTTATTGTGCTGGTGAATTTTCTCGAGGCTCTCTTCGCCGTCATTCTTGGCAATATCGCCTACTTCCTGCTGGCTCCATCTCTCCACCTGCCGCGCCACCGGCCCGTTTCAGGCGGATTGGGGCCTCATCGTCGACTTCTGGTTTTGTGCCGTGGCCTACGGCCTGATCCGCACCGCCAGAAAATGGAAGTAGAAGTTGCTTCACAAATGGTTTTGCAAAGCGCACGACTTTAATCCTGCCGCCTGGAACCAATAGAGACGCAGGGCCTTAGCCCCTGAGGAAGCAAGTTACTTTCGGAACCTGTGTAACCCGCCCCGCTCTATTACCATAGCGGCTGAGCTATGAACAAAATCGCCGTCTTGTACGATGCCGGCCAGGCGGTGCTCTCCACCTTCGATCTGGACGAGGTGCTGCAGCGCATTCTGGCGATCGCGCATGACTATTTTCATCTGCGGAATGTCGCCATCCTCCTGCTCGACCAGCAATCGCAGGAGTTGTATGTTCGCTCGCAGATTGGCTGGGATGAAGGCCAGGACAAGGTCCGGCTCGGCGTAGGCAAAGGCCTCACCGGAATCGCGGCGCTCAAGAAGCAGCCGGTTTACGCCCCTGATGTAACCAAGGATTCTCGTTATTTCTGCTCCGCCAAGTCCACCACCTCCGAGCTCGCCATTCCTTTGATGGTGCGCGATGAAGTCGTGGGCGTGCTCGATTGTCAAAGCGACCGCGTTGACCATTTCGATTTCGAGACCATCGACCTGCTGACCCTGTTTTCCACGCAGGCATCGATGGCGTTGCAGAACGCGCGTCTATACTCGCTCGAGCAGCAGCGCGCCCGCCAATTGCAGGCGATCAACGCCATCGCCCAGCAAACCACCGCGGTTCTCGATCTCGAGGAGTTGCTGGGCCGGGTTTGCGGCCTGATTCAGGATGCGTTCCGGGTATCGCATGTCTCGCTTTTCCTGCGCGAAGACCACGACCTGGTACTGCGAGCCCATCACGGAACGCTGACTCCCTGCATTCCCGCTGGTGGCCGATTCGCCGCCAATACCCAGCCTTGGGCGAAAATTCTTTCCGCTAGTTGTACGTTAACGGAATGCGATCTTGGCCAGGCCCCGGCCGGCATGAAGTTCTTCGCGGAGACGGCATCGCGCATGTGCATTCCTCTTGTCTCTTTTGGACAGACCTTGGGAGTCCTCGCCCTCGACAGCGCCAAAATCGACGCCTTTCGCGATGGCGACCAGCAATCGCTGGAATCCGTAGCCGATATTTGCGCTACCGCCATCCAGAACGCTCACTATGTCGATCGCGTGAAGCAGCTTGCTTACCTGGACGGTTTGACCGGCATCTTCAACCGCAGATTTTTCGAGATGCGAATCCTGGAAGAAATTGAACGCGCGCACCGCTATGGAGCCGGCATGGCCGTGATCATGGCCGACATCGATCAGTTCAAGAAGCTCAATGACGAGTTCGGGCACGTGTTAGGCGATGAAGTGCTCCGCCAAACTTCCTCTCTGTTTAATCAGCAACTTCGCAAGGTGGACGTCGTGTGCCGCTACGGAGGCGAGGAATTCGGCATACTGCTGACCCAAGTCAACGGCCAGCAGGCGCTGGCTGTGGCCGAAAAACTACGCAAGCTGGTCGAAGGATGGCAATTCCCCGGCGTGCCTCGCACCGTGACCATCAGCGCGGGCGCTGCTGCTCTACCCGAACACGGCACCACTCGCGACGAACTGGTGAAAGCGGCGGACGCCGCTCTCTACGCCGCGAAACAGATGGGACGCAACGCAGTCTGCCTCGCCCCATTAGCGCAGCAGCTGGCTCACCGTCATACCGCTGGTTAGATCTCCAGCCAATCTCCCTGCATCTGCCGCCGCAACCGTTCCATTTGCCGCTGCAGTTTTTGGCGCGTCTTTTCCAGCTCTTCCCGGACTTGCGGCGTAATTTCCTGTTTCAGCTTCTCTGCTTGCTCCTTCAACTGCTTTTGCTGCGAGCACAGTGACTGCCGCACTTCAGCGGAGACTTTGCGGCTCTCTTCCTCTGCCAGTTCTTCGATCTGTGGGCGAAGCCTGGCAATCTCGTTTTGTACCGCGCTCAATTCGGTCGCGGTTTCTGCATCCAACTCGGGCGCTTCCTGGCTTTCTTCGATCATCTCGCCGGAATCCTTGTGCTCAGGCAGCGTAATGGTCAAAGTCTGTTCTTTCCGGTCCCGGATCACGCCCACGCTCACCGGTCCGGCCGTGTGCGAGTGCAATGCCTGCGTAAAGTCGCTGGTGTCATGCACCGGCTGCTTGCCGACACGAATAATCACATCGCCCGCACGCAGCCCGGCTTTTTCTGCGCGGCTGCCCCTGTCCACCGATCGCACCAGCACTCCATTGCCGTTCTTCGCGCCGAAAAATTCGCCCAGCTGCGGGGTGAGGTTCTCCACCGTCAGCCCGTTTCGCATCGAAGAGCGCACGTAAATCACGCCAATATTCGGAACGTCCATGTCGGGCAGGTTGGGGATAGGTGGAATGTTGGGGATCGGCGGAATTGCCACGTGGAAGCCCTTGTCGTCCATCGGTTCCATGTGCGGCCATTCTTTGCTGCGGTCCGCCAGTTTCACCTGGATCGTCAGCGGCTGCCCATCCCGGCTCAGTCCCAGCGTCACCACGCGTCCCGGGGGAGTTTCGTGGATCATCCGATGCAACTGCGTCTTGCTCTCGATGGCCGTTCCATTCATCGTCAGAATAACGTCGTGCTCCCTGATGCCGGCATTTCCCGCGGGAGCGTCCTGATCGACCATCGTGACTTCGACGCCCTTCTCTTCCTTCAGCTTCAGCGCGCCCAGCCGGTCGGAAGTAATATCCGCGATGTCAACACCAAGATAGGCGCTCGAGCCCGAATCCTCGCTCGGAATCCCATAAGGCTGCTTCGAGTCAATCGTCCATCTCTGTGCGGCATGCGACAGGTTGAGCAGCAAAGGCAGCAGGACCATCGTAGTTAAAATCTGTTTGCGCATGAGCAACCTCCTGCAATCTTGTCATCCTGAGGCGAGGAATCTGGCAGCCGCGGATCCACGGAGCCTGCCCTGAGAGAGCGCAGGCGACCGAAGCGCGTTTGGCTCGCTTCTTTACTAATTCGCCCGCCGGAAGCAGATATCACCGGTCGTGGTCCGCACCTTCAACGTCGGACCGCCTCCGTTCAGCTTGCCTTCTGCGTTCAGCGTCCTCGGACCCCACTGATCGCCCTCGCTGGCCACGTGGATGTCCGGGAACTCGGAGCTGATGCGGTGTCCGTTCCCCAAATCAACACTGGCACGCACCGAGAGTGCAACATCCGGCGCAATATAAACCGTAATATCTCCCGCGGAGGTTTCGAGTTTGGAATCGGCGGGCGGAGCGCCAGTCTTTACGAACTTCACCACGATGCCGCCGGCGCCAGTTTCCACGCGGGCCGAGGGCACTCCGTACAGTTCGATTCCACCGCCGCCAGTCTCGGCATGGACGTGCCCCTTGGCCGAAGCGAGATGAATACTGCCCCCGCCGGTCTGAATTTCCGCCGCACCGCCAAGGTCTCCCAGATCGATGTTGCCGCCGCCGGTCTCTGCCTTCATCGTCCCCATGCATTGCCGGACCTGGATCCCGCCGCCCCCGGTCTCGATGCTCGCTCCCTGCGTCGCGGAAACAATTACGACGCTGCCGCCGCCGGTCTCCGCCACAATCTTCCCGTTGGCCTGATGAACCACGATGGAACCGCCGCCGGTGTGCAGGCCAATCTCTCCGTTGACCGTTCCCACGTTGATCGATCCCCCACCCGTGTCTACGCGCGCGCCTCCGCCAACGTCATCGAGGCGCATGTTGCCACCGCCACTCTCCGCCTCCACGTGACCAACCACTCCGCTGGCGTCGATGTCGCCCCCCTCCGTCTCGATCTTCACCAGGGTAATCTCGCGCGGGACTTTGATCATGAGGTCACCCGAGAACTTGTGTCTCGAGCCCCTCTCAATCCGCACGTGCATTCCACTCACGTGGACGTTATGAACGCCTTCTCCCTGCCACTCCCCAACGACCCACGCGGTATCGCCCTTCACATAAGCAGTTATTTTGTATGCATCGAACTGCCGCCGCGCATCCTGCTCCGACGACGCCTGAGAACGCATGTGGAGCGTGTAATCGATTCCCCCCTGTTGGCCCCCTCGAACCACCACCGAGCCCATGTCCAGCTTGACTCTCAGGTTCTTGACTCCGGCGAGGGAGCCGGTGAGTACTTGACTCCACGCGTCTCCCTCCCGCGATACATGTGTCTCCTGCGCCAGCTCTAAAGGCGCAAGCACGGCCAGCACGCACAACAAGCCGGCGAATTGTGGCGCACGTTTCAAATATCCCCCTCGATTGTCATTCCGAACAAGCGCTTTTTGCGCCGTGAGGAATCTGGGCGAGCCGCGCTAACCACGGAGCCTGCCCTGAGAGAGCGCAGGCGACCGAAGGGCGCGTTTGGCTCGCTTCCATATCACGACCGCATCCCTGCTTGTCTCCCTCAATCAATCTCCGGCAACTGCGCCAGCATGGTCCGCGCTTGCGACTTGATGTACTGGCTCTGATCCTTCGCCGCCAGCGTCATCAACACCCCGCGCACGCTGCCATCGGCCTTCACCGGCTCAATCAGCCGCAGCGCCTCCGTGCGCACGCCCGGGTTCGAATCGTTCACCAAAGCCTCCAGCACCGCATCGCGGACGTGCACATCATCCTTCACAAAACCGCCCAGCCCATCCAGCGCCTTCAGTCGCACTCCGGGATTCGTGTCATACCGCAGCGCATAGATCAGCGCGTCGCGCACCTGGGAAACGTTCGGCTCTTGCGTCAGCAGATCGACCGAATCCATGCGCACGCCGGAATTGTAGTTATTGCGAGCCGCAAATAACAGCAACTGCTGAATCCGCTGGTCGTTCAGCGACCCCTGCGTCTCCAGCGTGGACACTGTGTTGTACTTGATGGCGATCTTATTCGTACCCGGCTCCTGCGTGATGGACTGTATGCCGGTGATGGAAGATTCTGCGGGAGCAGAAGCCGCGCTAGTGGCCGTATTCGGAGGCTGATGAGCGAACACTCTATACGCTGTTCCCACTCCGCCCGCGAAGCCTAGAATCAAAATTGCGGATGCCAGTGCTGGCGAGAATCTCACCTGCCGCAGCCAGTTCGCCGGATCGAACGCCAGCCTCTGCCAGATGCCGCCCTGCTCGGCCGTCTCCAGAGCTTCCTGCAGCTTCATGCGCGACGCCGCCAGTAAATTCGCCGTCGGCTCCGCCGATCGATCCTGCGACAGCAGCGCGTGAAACTCCTGCTCCGCCTTTAGCGCGGCCGCGCAATCGCCGCAGCGCGCCACATGCTGTTCCAGTTCATGACGAGCATCATCCGCCAGCTCGCCATAAACCTGCAGCGTAATGTTTTCTCTAACCCATTCGCACTTCATAGTTCCCTCATCCCGTTCACGTCAGGACAGCGGGTGCCCCACTTCTCGCCTCTTTTGCGAGAAGTGGGACTCTCGCTACCTCATATCCGCCAACTGCCCTCGCAACTTCTGCGTGGCTCGAAACAAAGTATTCTTTGCCGTCTCTTCCGTCGTATGCAAAATCTCGCCCACGGTACGCAGCTTCAATCCGTGATAATGCTTCAACTCGAAAACCATGCGCTCGCGCGGCGTCAACTTTTCCAGCGCGCCCGAAATCCTCGCGCCCAACTGCCTCCGCATCAGATCCCGCTCCGGATTCGCTCCCGCCCGTCCGTCCGGCACCTGATCCAGCAGGTCGTACTCCCCGCCAGACGCATCTTTCGCCACCGGCGCATCTTCCTTGCGCACGCTCTTCTTGCGCAGGTGATCCAGGCACAAATTGGTCACGATGCGGTAAATCCAGGTATAGAACGAACACTCGAATCGAAAACTTCCAATGTTCTTATAGGCTTTGAGGAAGGCGTCCTGATAAACATCCTGTGCGTCGTGCTCGGTGCCGGTGAGATGCAGCGCCAGCCGCAGCACCGCCTGGTCGTAGTGGCGCACCAGTTCCTCGAACGCGCCGCGGTTGCCGCGCTGCGCCTCGCGTATGAGGATCGTATCGTCTATGCGGCGTTCTTGCCCAGCCATGCGGCCCCACGTGGGGTCCCGGTTCTCACCGATTCTCTTCCCGCTGACCTTATCCACTCGCTCGCGCTCTGTTCTCGAGTGGGTCCGTGCACCAACCGCAAGTGTTACTGCCCAAACATCGGCCGGCATGATCTTGTCGTTTTCCTATACCACCAGCGCCCGGTGTCGATGCCGTACCCGGGCTTGCATAGGAATAGACGCTCAATCAGTGGAACCGTGAGCAGAAATTATAGGCTGGATGGGGGGATTTCTGCTTGAGGCTCAACGGCTTGGATGACAGGATAACCAACACACGGGATAGACAAATGTGGGGACAGTCGCCCCGGCTGTCCGGTCGTGCGAAGCTCGACTAGCCGAAAGGGGGGCGACCGAAGAATGGTCGATAATTCAGTGGCTCGGTGCCTAAATTGCCAGCGATCTCCAACAATGAGAACAACTGCAGGACGCCAACCCCGCGCCTATGGGAAAATAAACCCATGACCGGCATCCAGTTCGTCACCGATGGCAAAGGCCGCAAGATTGCAGTTCTTATCGACCTGAAAAAGCACGGGGCTAGGCTTGCGGATTTCTGGGACGGCCTGGTCTCCGAATCTCGCCGCAAAGAGGTAGGCATCCCTCTGGAAAAAGTGAAGGCTGATCTGGTCAAGCGCGGACGCCTTCGTGAATAGTTATGCCGTCGAGCTAAAGCCCTCGGCGCGGAAGGAACTCGAGTCCCTGCCCGATAGCGTGCTCGCCCGTGTGTTTCGCAAGCTAGAATCGCTCGCAGATGATCCCAGACCTCCCGGATGCAAGAAACTTAAGGGTTATAAGGACCACTGGCGCGTCCGCATCGGAGACTGGCGGGTCGTATACATCATCGATGACGCTGAAAGACTCCTGAGTGTGACTCGCATAGCCCACCGTCGTGAAGTCTACGATTAGGCCCCGCCTGGACTATCTGGGCGGAATCGCATCGGCACCGAGAAGCAATCCCCGATCCCGCACCTAACCGCGAACTTGCGCCGGACTTAAGCGCTTGATGGATCACACTACCGCGAGTGTATACTCCAGCGTTTGCGGCGTAGGCCGCCGTGAGGAGCCCAAGTTATGGAGATCAAACTGGTGGGGCGGTGTGTGCTGTACGTTCAGATTGCGTTGGCTCTTTTTCTCGCGCCGTGGCTACGAGCTGCCGCACAAACCACCCCCCTAACCGACTCCCAGATCCGCGACAAGGCCACCAGCCTACTCCGCCAGATGACCCTCGACGAGAAAATCGCGCAACTCTCGCAGCTTCCCGGCACAGACATCGCCGAGTTCCAGGCGAACCTCAAGCAGCCGATGGAGGAAGTTCTCAAACAACGAGGAGCCGGTTCGATCCTCTGGATTTCCGATCCCAAGGAGATCAACCGCCTGCAGCACGTCGCCGTCGAACAAACTCGGCTCCACATTCCCGTCCTCTTCGGCCTCGACGTCGTCAGCGGCTACCACACCATCTTTCCAGTGCCCATCGCCATGGCATCTTCCTGGGATACCAAGTTAGTGGAACAAGCCCAGTCCGTAGCCGCGCAGGAAGCTCGAGCCGCGGGAATTGAATGGACCTTCGCTCCCATGGTCGATATCGCCCGCGACGCCCGTTGGGGACGCATGGTCGAAGGCGCCGGCGAAGATCCCTACCTTGGAGCCGCCATGGCCCGCGCCCAGGTTCTCGGATTTCAAGGCAAGCAGCTTGGTGCGCCCGATCGCGTTCTTGCCTGCGCGAAGCACTTCGCCGGCTACGGAGCCGTCGACGGCGGTCGCGACTACGATTCCTCCTACATTCCCGAAGAGCAAATGTGGAACACCTACTTTCCGCCATTCAAAGCCGCTATCGACGCTGGCGCCGGAAGCCTGATGAGCGCCTACACGGATCTGAATGATGTTCCCGCCAGCGGCAACCGTTGGCTCCTGCACGACGTCCTCCTCGAGGCCTGGAACTTCCAGGGATTCGTGGTCAGCGATGCCGTAGCCGTCCACAACCTCGTGACCCACGGCTATGCGCGCGATCCCCAGGACGCCGCCCACAAAGCCTTCACCGCCGGATTGAACATGGATATGGCCAGCGGCACCTATCTCAAATACCTGCCTGTGGAAATTCAGGAAGGCCGCATTTCGATCGAGCAAATCGACGAGGCCGTACGGCCGATTCTTGAAACCAAGTTTCGCATGGGATTATTCGAGCATCCCTACATCGACGAATCGCATATCGATCAAGTGCTGAACGATCCGGCGCACCAGCAACTCGCGCGCGCCGCCGCGCAACGCACAGTGGTATTGCTTCGCAACCAGGGCGCGTTGCTCCCTCTCGACAAAAGCGGCAAGACCATCCACTCCATTGCCGTAATCGGCCCCCTCGCCGACGCCGAAGCCGACATCCTCTCTATGTGGGGCGCACTCGCCAAGCCCGGTCCCACAATCACCGTTCTGCAAGGCATCCGTGAAAAAGCCGGCCCGGCAATCCAGGTAGCATACGCACACGGGCCCAATCTGTTTCGCACCATTCCTTCGCCCTTTGAGGGCTTTGCCCTGACCGCCGCGATCAAGGAGCAGCCAACCCAGACTCCGCAGGAAGCCCAGCAATCCATCGACGAAGCTGTCGCTCTCGCCCGCCGCAGCGACCTGGCCATTCTCGTTCTTGGAGAAATCGACTTAATGAGTGGCGAGTACGCCTCGCGCTCCTCGCTTAAACTTTCCAACCATCAGGAAGACTTGCTGGAAGCCGTTTCCGCCACTGGCAAGCCCGTCGTCCTCGTGCTCATCAACGGACGCCCGCTGGATATTTCCTGGGCCGCCGAGCATGTCCCCGCCATTCTCGAAGCCTGGTATCCCGGCAGCCAGGGCGGCAATGCAGTCGCTGACATTCTTTTCGGCGACGCCAACCCCTCCGCCCACCTGCCCGTCAGCTGGCCGCGCAGCTCCGGACAACTTCCCCTTTATTACAATCACAACCTCACGCAAAACCCGGAAACGGCGCCCGATTTCAAATCGCGCTACTGGGACCTTCCAAGCACTCCCCTGTATCCCTTCGGCTACGGCCTCAGCTACACGACTCTCTCCTTCGACAATCTGAAGGTAACTCCAGCGGCACGCATCGAAGGTGAGATCGAGGTTTCAGCCGATGTTACCAACACCGGCTCGCGTGCCGGCGATGCCGTAGTCCAGCTCTACATCCACCAGCGCGCCGGCAGCGCCTCTCGCCCCATCCGGCAATTGAAAGGATTCGAAAAAGTAACCCTTGAGCCCGGCGCAAAGCGAACCATACATTTCACGCTGGGGAAAAACGAATTGCAGTTCTGGAGTCCCGCTGAAAAACGCTGGACCGTCGAGCCCGAGCAGTTCGACGTGTGGGTAGGCGAAGACTCAACCGCGTCACTGCATGGAGAATTCCATCTGACCAATTGAAACCGGGTCGCGCCCGCCTGCCCGCAACATTCCGCCGATTCTGGTGTTCCGAACCAATGTAGAATGGTGGTGCCTCCCCACGGATGGCACCCTGCCCGTCCGACCGCCAAAAAGCCTGACTCGAGGATGCCCATGTCCGTTCAAGCTCCCTTCGCCTCGCTTGCCCTGCTGGCCGGCTTCCTCCAATTCTCGTCCGGATTCAGCGCTGCCCAGGTCCTAGCTCCTCTCTGCACCCCCTCGGTTAGCTTGCCGATCGTTGTCGCTACTCCGGCGCAGCGCCTCGCCGCCGGCGCCAAAGCTCAGCCTCCGCTCACAGACACTTTCGATTGGCCCGACACTCCTCTGGGCATCATCAAGACCGCCGACGGCTACGAATTTCTCGGAAGTGACGGCGGATATCATGGCCGGCAGATGTGGCAGGGCCGCTGGGTCGGGAACAATAAATGGGGATCGTTCACCACAACGGCGGGCACGCTCGACAACCCGCTGGGCACTGCCGATCCTGAAGACGTCAGCGTCTCTCCGAATCCCAATGCTGCGGTGAATCCCATTTACCAGAGTTATGGCTACATGGGCGGAGGTCCGGTCTATCAGGTTCCCGTCGGCATGACCGGAGCCGGCAACCTGCTCGCCACCTATCACGCAGAGCTCCCCAACGACGCCCTTTATGCAGCGCTCGGCCTGGCTGCATCAACCGACAACGGCCTGCACTGGACCGACCTCGGCGAAATCATTCGTCTCAACCAGGCCTACGCAGTCGGACTCGACGGCTTTGAAATCGGCGACGGACCGCTCGTCCTCTCGCCCGACGGCAAATTTTTTTATTTATATTTTCCCGATTGGATCGCCAACGGCACGCTGCACACAGCGAACGCCCAGGGAGTCTCGACCACAACGAACGTCTCAGTCGCGCGCGCCCTGGCTGCGGACGTATTGAACGCCGCATTCGGACCAGCACCGCAGCATTCCATCCCCTTCCAGAAGTTTTATCGGGGCAGTTGGCATCTGGAACCGGCGCTGGGCGGGGCGTCCACCGATCTGATTCCGCACGCCCCGTTTTCCGGTTATCTTGATATCCACTTCAACAGCGCGCTGCAGCGCTACGTGATGATCATCTCCGACGATACGAACTTCGCCTACGCGGAATCGATCGACGGCCTGGCGTGGACGGCGCCTATCTCGCTAGGAACCTTCGGCCCGATTGCGGCTTATCCGACGGCCGTGGGGCTAGGAGATGATCCGCACACGCTAGGCCAGAAATATTTCGTGTACTTCACCCACCTGCCCACAGACGGCACCGGCTGGACCAACGGCTCCCTGCGCCGGTTGACGCTTACTTGTCCCTGATCGGAAAAGGTTAAGGCGATTCAGTTCATCGCGGGCGCCTACCGTCCCGGAGGGGACGTCTGACAATAGCCCGCCGCTTCAGCGGCGGGAGCCCTCCCAAGAAGTGGAGATGCCGCTTGGAAAGGATATAGGACGGATTTAGTTCATCGCGGGTTAACCACCGTCCCGGAGGGGACGCTTGACAATAGCCCGCCGCTTCAGCGGCGGGAACCGTCCCAAGAAAAAGAAAACCGTGCCGTAGGCACGGCTGAACGCGGAAAGACAAGATTCAAGCATGCCTGCACGCGGTCCAGTTGTGGTGGAAGAATCCCACTCAATGAGCTGACGGGAGCAAAGAGATTTACTCCGCCACCGCTTCCTTCTCAATAACCACCTTCAAATGTGCGGTCACATCCTTGTGCAGCTTCACCGACACGGTGAACTCGCCCAAGGTCTTCAGAGGCTCGTGCAGCTGGATCTGCTTCCGATCCAGGTTGACTCCTTTTTTCGCGACCGCCTCCGCAATATCGCCCGAGGTGACCGAGCCGAACAAGTGATCATGCTCGCCCGACCGCCGCTGGAACGAAACCGCCAGACCTTCAAACTGCTTCGCCAGTTCCTCAGCCTGCGCCTTTTCCTTGGCCGAGCGCCGCACCGAGGCAGCCTTCATCTGCGCGATAACAGCCTTGTTTCCCGCGTTGGCCTCGATGGCCAGCTTCCGCGGCAAAAGAAAGTTGCGCCCATATCCTTCGGCAACCTTCACCACGTCGCCGCGCGCTCCCAGTTTGCTCACATCTTCTTTGAGAATCACTTCCATGGTATGACTCCGGTTCCTTTGAGTGCTGTCAGCTATCAGCTCTCAGCTTTCAGCAAACTCCCGGCTTTCTGCATAACAAGCTGAAAGCGGAAAGCCGATAGCGGTTTTCCTACGATGCCCGTCCCGCAAATGGCAGCAACGCAATGTTGCGTGCCTGCTTGATCGCCGTGGCCAAACGGTGCTGGTGCGGCGAACACACTCCGGTCAGACGCCGCGGCACGATCTTGCCGCTCTCCGCCACGAACTGCCCGAGCAGCCGGTAATCCTTGTAATTGATGTCGGCAATCTTCTCCGTGCAGAACTTGCAAACCTTCTTGCGCCGGAAAAATTTCCGCCCACCTTCACGCGGTGGACCGCCAGGCCCGGAACGCCCGCCACCACCGCCTCCTCCGAATCGCGGACGGTCTCCTCCCGAACGCGGTCCATCCCCCGAAGGCCGCGAGGGCCGCTCGCTTGCCGCTGGTGCTTTCGTCTCTTCAGTCATAACGCTCCTTCGTAAATCAGTGGCCAGTGATTAGTGACCAGTGGCCAGCCAGACTTTTTCTTTCATAAATGGAACTGGTCACTGACCCCTGGCCACTGACCACTGTTCCTAAACCGTCGCCGCCGGCGAGTCCACTGCCGCAGGCACTTCTGCCGTAGGCGCTTCGTCAGCGCTAACCGCTGGCTGCGCGCTCACCTTCTTGCGAGCCTCGCGCAACGCCTTGATCTTCTCCAGACGCTTCTGCTCCTCGTCGATGCGCACCGTGAGGAACTTGATCACCTGCTCCGTCACCCGCAGACGCCGCTCCAGTTCGTGGATCACAGTTCCCGCGCCCTCGATGGTCAGCAAAATGTAGATGCCCTCGCGGAACTTCCGCACCATGTACGCCAGGCGGCGCTTGCCCATGCGGTCCACGGACTTCACCGTCCCCGCCGCCGAAGTCACCGTAGACTCCAGGTTCGCAATCAATTTGTCCAAATCTTCGTCCGCCATATCCGGCCGAACGATAAACATCAACTCATACGTACGATTCATGTCAGTCTCCAAGCAGTGACCAGTGGTCGGTGACCAGTGGCCTGCAAAATCCGTTCTATCGATCTGGCCACTAAACACTGATCACTGGCCACTATCTTCTTTCCGGTTAAAGCGGTTCATCGCCGCCCCCGGACCTTCCTTCAAAATCACCTTCACCGCTTCTTCCGCCGTATCCAGCACTCCATCCAGCACCGCCAGATCGGCCTTGCGCAGCGGCGCCAACAGATATCGCTGGCCGTCTTCCACTTTCCGCTCCGGAGCCACTCCAATCCGGATCCGCAAAAAATCCTGCGTGTCCAGCGCCCCGATGATCGACTCGATCCCGTTGTGCCCCGCCGAACTCCGCCGCGTATGAATCCGCAACGTGCCCAGCGGAAAATCCAGCTCGTCCTGAATCACAATCAAATCCGATTCCGGCTTCGCCTCATACTCCGCCACCAACTCCCGCACCGACATGCCGCTCAGGTTCATGTAGGTTTCAGGCTTGGCCAGCAGCACTTTTTCGCCGCCAATTACCACCCGCGCAGTCAAAGCCCGGCACTGCCGGTTTCTCACCTCAACGCCCAGATCGCTCGCGATCCGATCCACCGCAAGAAACCCCGCGTTATGCGGCGAAAACTGATACTCGATTCCAGGATTGCCCAGCCCGACAATCAGTTTCACGCCGCCATCCAGTGCATTGTCATCCCGAGCAAGCGTTCTTTGCGCAGCGAGGCCTGGCCTGAGCAAGCCGAAGGCGATCTGGGCGAGCCGCGCCATGCGTCGCGTTCTTGGCGATGCGATACTGGCGCGATTGGCTCGCTTCCCTATTATTTTTTCTCCTTCTTCTCGGCCTTCTTTTCCGGCTTCTCGGCGGCAGCCTCTTCGCCTTCTTCTTCCGTTTCCGCCTTGCCCTTCTTGATGACTTCGGGCTCGGCCGGCGCAGCACCCGCTTCCGCCGCCACCGCTTCTGGCGCTGCCACCACTTCTTCCTTCACGCTGGTCACGTGAGCCACCGGCTGGTTCGCGTCCGTAAGAAATTTCAGCTTCTCGGTGTGCGGCAAATCCGCCACGCGCAGAACTTTGCCGAACGTCAGATGGCTCACATCCACGTCGATGTGGCTGGGAATATCCCCCGGCAAGCACTCGATCTCAACTTCGCGCAACATCTGCTCCAGGATTCCGCCCTCGGTCTTCACACCAGCCGGAACGCCCTGCAGAATGATCGGAACGCTGACCCGCAACGCCTTATCCATCGCAATCCGCTTCAGGTCGATGTGCAGCAGATGACCCTTGATCGGCTCATATTGCCAGTCCACAATCATCGCCTTCGCGTTCTCGCCGCCTTTGAGGGAAAGATCAAAAATCGTGTTGTGGCCGCTCTCCGAGCGCAGAATCCGCAACACGTGCCGCGGATCAACGCTCACCGCCAGCGCGTCCTTGCCCGCGCCATACACCACGGCCGGAATCTTGCCTTCACGCCGGACCCGCCGCGCCTGATTCTTCGTTCCCGCTTCCCGCGGACTCGCTTCCAAAACATTCTGTTCCAAGGTAGTCGCCATAATTTCAATTCCCTGCCTTACATGAATAATTTGCTGACTGAAGTCTCTTCGTGAATGGACTGAATCGCCCGTCCAATCAAGCCCGCAATCGAAAGCACCCTGATCTTCGGTTCCGCCTGCGCCTCGGCCGTCAGTGGAATGGTATTGGTCACCACCACTTCGCGAATCACCGAGTCTCTGATATTGCTCACCGCCGGGCCCGACAGCACCGGATGCGACGAGCACGCATAAACTTCAATTGCGCCATTCTCCACCAGCGCCGCCGCCGTCTTCACCAGCGTTCCCGCCGTATCGATCAGATCGTCAATGATCAGGCAGGTCCGCCCGTTCACGTCGCCGATCACGTGCATCACTTCCGCGACGTTCATCTCCACGCGCCGCTTATCCACGATGGCCAGCGCCGCATCCACTTTCTTTGCGAAAAACCGCGCCCGCTCCACGCCGCCCGCATCCGGCGAAACCACCGTCAGATTCGGCAGACTCAATTTCTTAAAGTGATCCACCAGCACCGGCGAAGCAAAAAGATGGTCCACCGGAATATTGAAAAATCCCTGCAACTGCGGCGTGTGCAAATCCACAATCAACGCCCGATGCGCGCCCGCCGTAGTCAGCAAATCCGCCACCAGCTTCGACGAGATCGGCACCCGTGGCTTGTCCTTGCGATCCTGCCGCGCATATCCGAAATACGGAATCACTGCCGTGATGCGCCGCGCCGAAGCGCGCTTGAACGCATCAATCATCAGCAGCAACTCCATCAAGTGCTCGTCCACTGGCCGGCACGTGGGCTGCATCACAAAAATGTCGCAGCCGCGCACGTTCTCCTGGATCTGCACATACGCCTCGCCATCGGCGAAGCGCGTCAGCAGCGCCTGTCCGCGCTGCATCCCGAGAAACTGGCAAACCTCATCGGCCAATGGAGCGTTCGCCGTTCCGCTGAAAATCTTGAACTTCTCATCCACCCGCGCACGCGGCTTGCGTTCCGGCTTCTCCTCGGGCGTGGGCAC
The DNA here is from genome assembly GCA_963750245.1 of uncultured Acidobacteriaceae bacterium. Taxonomy (GTDB): domain Bacteria; phylum Acidobacteriota; class Terriglobia; order Terriglobales; family Acidobacteriaceae; genus Sulfotelmatobacter. Next base: position 341,207 of record CAVVQB010000007.1, on the reverse strand, counting down.
GGCCTGCTTCTCGGCTTTCTCCGTCTTTTCCGCTGGCGTCACCAGTGTGGCCATAGGTTTCTTAGCTCTCGACGCTTCAAAGCTTCTAGCTCCTGGCTTCTAGCCAATGCGCACGACGAACTGTGTACCGATTTGGCTAGCAGCTGGAAGCTAGCAGCCGGTTTTTCTGGCTGGGCCGCTAGGATTCGAACCTAGACAAAGTGCTCCAAAGGCACTTGACCTACCATTAGTCGACGGCCCAGTACCGCTGTTTCAAGTTTCCGGCTTCCAGTTTCCTGCAAACCGGCATCGGTTGAAAGACTGATAGCCTATTAAACAACCTGAAACTAGAAACTGGAAACAAGAAACTTCGCCCAGTATTGCTTCCGCGTCAGCGTAACCGTCGCCCGCGCCGCCCACCCCTGCCTGCGGAGCTTGATCGCCGCCTCCCGGGCCCCTTCTTTCGAACCAAACAGCCCGTACAACGTCGACCCGGAGCCTGACAGCGACGCGTACTTCGCGCCCGCGCGTTCCAGCGCCTTTTTACCTTCACTCAGCTCGGGATACTCAGGAAAGACGACCTCTTCAAAGTCGTTCTTGATCCCGGCCCGGACAAGCGCGAGAAGCGGATTCTCGGCCCGGCCCCTTCCAAAAGGAGCACCGGAGTAACTCTCGCTCAGCCACGCAGCAACTCCACGGCCAAGCTCATTCATTCTATCGGATGACTCCGGGAGCGTCAATTCTCGCGACTCGCTTTTCCCGGTCTTCGTGGACAATGCCACCAAGGCTGGCGTCCCCGCGCCTCGAGTTCTCCGATCCCACTCGCCAAAAGCGTTGGGCGTCGACACTCCAATCGCTGGCGTAACCACCACGCAGGCCGTCGACGGCAAATCGTCCAGAGGATATACCTGCTCTCCCCGTCCCACTCCCAACACCGTTCCACCAATCAGAAACAAAGGCACATCGGATCCGACCTCGGCCGCTATCCGCAGCCGCTCCTCAACGGACAGCACTTTCTTCACTACCCGCTCGAGCGCCAGCAACGTAGCCACGGCATTCGCCGAAGCCCCCCCCATGCCGCCCTGCAGCGGCAGGCGCTTGTCAATGTCAACGACCACCCGCCCCTTGGCCTTCAGCCTCCGCATCGCCTTCTCGACGACGCGATAGCAGGTATTCGACTCGTTTTTCGGAACTCGCGGGTCATTGCAATGAATCTCAATCCCGCGCCCACGGCTCACGCTTACGCGAATCAAATCGTGAAGCGCGATCGTCTGGTAAACCGTGAGCAGCTCATGAAAACCATCCTCCCGCGCCGCGCCAATGTGCAGCCCGAGATTGATCTTCGCGAACGATCGAACCTGTATTGTCATGGAAAGCAAGATTGTAAGCCATCCCGCCAGCGGCGCCACTCCGGCAAGTCAAACATTTTTTCGTTACCCTGATCAGAACGTTGATCAAATTCCTCGCAACTCTGATAGTCCTACCTCTTTGGTAATCTCGACACTGCCAGCACATAAGCGCACCTTAATAATGTGATTCCAATCACACAAACCGGTTACGTTAGCCGGTTTCCCCACTTGGAATCAGGCCGGTTGGAATCAGGCACGACCGCGTATGCGAACGCTGCCCCGTTTCGGCGGGACCCTGTGCAGCGCTGTCCGGCAAATTAAGGAACGTCGCCGCCTGCGAGAAGCAAGACCGACCCAAATTTTCGGCCCGCGTTCCACGTCGAGCGCTGCATGCTTGCGTTTAGCGGCAATGGGCTATCAGGGGTTTTGTATGCGGAATTTCGCTTTTCGTTGTCTTCTGGCGGCTCTGCTCGTTGTTCCCACACTTGGGAGCGCGCAAAGCGGCTACAAAGTCATCTCGATTGCTGACGCTGGATCCATCTCCGGTACCGTAAAATGGTCCGGCCCGCTCCCTCGCCAACTGGATTTCCCCGTCACCAAAGACCCGCAAATCTGCGACCCGGAAGGCAAGAAGAGCGTCAGCCTCGAGCGCCTTATCGTCGGTCCCGAGGGCGGCGTTGCCAATACCGTCGTCTATCTGAAGAACATCTCTGCCGGGAAAGCCATGGACTTGCCGGAGCAGAGACGGCACCTCGACCAGAGGCACTGCCACTACATTCCGCACATTCTTCTAGTGCCGCAGAGCGCCGAACTTCAAATGCAGAGCTCCGACGCAACTCTGCACACCATCCACATGGATGGCGCCGCCAGCTATAACCTGCCATTCCCGTTCCCCAACCAGATCAGCTCGCGCACCATGGCGACGCCCGGCCTGGTCAACCTTCGCTGCAATGGCGGCCACGTCTGGATGAACGCTGAAATGATGGTCGTCCCTCATCCCTACTATGCCGTCACCGACGAGAGCGGACGTTTCGAGTTCACCAGCGTCCCACCCGGCACCTACCAGATCGTCGCCTGGCATGAAGGCTGGGGATTAGCCGGAAAAGAGCAGGCCTACGACGTACTGACCGAGCGGACTGTGCAGCGCCCCATCTTCACTGAGCCGAAGACCTGGGAGAGATCGGTAACCGTAAATACCAATCAGCCCAGCGCCGTCAACTTCGTGATCGGAAACAAGTAGTCGCCGATTAGCGCCGCAAGCTGCGCAACAGGAAATATTCGTTCACCGGCAGGTCATCGTGCAGCGCCGGGGTCCCGGGAGAGCTCCCAACAAGGCGCTCCACCGGCACTTCCCCGTTCAGGATTAAATCAAATTGCTCTTCGGCAGTCGTAGCAGGTCCCCACTCCAACATATCCGCGACCGCGCTCGGCGGCAATTGACTCGCCAATGCCGATCCGGAAACTGGCGGCAATGGCACATGGCTGGCAAGAAAGTGAAGTCCATGGCCGCCCAGGCCCCCGAAGACGCGGACGTATGGGAACGATTCCGCCACCGCCCGAGCTACCGCCGAAACGGTTTCGCTATCCCCTGCCGGCAACCATTGCGCCAGGATTCCCTCGGAACTGAGTCGCTGTTTCGCCAGCTCGTAAAATTCTCGGGAATACAACAGGCTCGATCCAGCGGCTTGCACCGGCGGTGGCGGATCAATCGTGATGACATCGTAGGTTTCTCTCGAGCGCTCCAGATATCGCCGTCCATCGTCAATAATCACGCTCGATCGTGGCGACTTCAGCAACTGATCGCCATCGGCATGATAGAAGCCGAAAAGCCGGGGAACACTCGGCGTCAGTTCCACAACCGTGGAGTTGATTCCCCAGGAAAGCACCGAGCGATGCGTGGTCCCCATGCCGAAACAAATGATCAGAACGTTGCGCGGCGCATTCGCAAACGCCAAAGGCAGGTGCGCCATCATTTTCGTGATGGGGTCGAGATGCGACATGCCATAACCATTCACCAGCAGCTGTTTGTTAGCCCGCTCTTCGCCCGTCGCAATCACGGTTGCGGTTGAATCCCTGAGTACGCGCCGCTCTGGAAATTTTGCCTCGAACCCATTGCCGAAGAATATCGCTCCTCCACCGACCAGCACAGCGGCCGCCGCAGGAAATGTGCGCCAGATCCCGCGCGGGTGCCCTCTTTCCGCGGCCACTCCCTTGAAGGCCCCGAAAACGATCCAGGGCACGGAAAGCAAAACCAGTGCCCAGCGTTCGCTTAAGAAGGGAAGCAATAGAAATCCTGCGGCCAGCGGCCCGACAATGCACCCGAGCACGTTGATGGCGTAGGCGGAGCCCGCCAGGCGAGGATCGCCCCGCGATTCGCGGTCGACCAGCATCGGAGTAACGAATCCAGCGCCCATCGCTAGCGGGAAGATGCCAAAGGCGACTCGCAACACCGACGGGAGAATTGGCAGGTCAGGATTCGTGAAAATCAGAGGCAACAAACCGCTCGCACCCAGCAACAACCAGATCCGGCCATCGCCAGATTCTTCGCGAAACACGCCTCGCCGGTACAGCTTGGTGCCCACAAACGTCGCCAGAAGATAGAGACCCAGGATGGCAGCAAACGCGTACACTACCGTTCCCAGGTATGGCGTGAAAATCCTGATCCACACCACCTCCATCCCCATGGTGGTGAGTCCCGTCGCGAACAAAAGCCACCTGGTGTTTGTGCCTCGGTGGATTTCCTGCCTCGCGGTGGTGAAACTCGCTGCAACGGAGTCATCCCCGAGATCCTCACCCATTGGATTCGGCAACGAGGAAAAAGCTCTTGACTGTGACGCGGCGCAAGTCGCGATTGCGGCGTTCAAAAGAGCCCCGATCCCTAGGGTTCGGAGAAAGCCGAACTCCTCGATCAGAAGCAACGGAATGGCCGCCCCGGCCATTGCCCCCAGCACGTTTGCAAGGTACAGGTAGCTGAACGAGTTCCGATCGTTCGCGCTTCGCAACGCAGACATCGCGATCGGAAAAGTCGCTCCCATACAAGCGCACCACGGAAGCAATGAAAGCGCTAGCCAGATTCCTGAGAAAAATGAATAGCCGGTCGATGTCCACGGCGCATTGCCACCCAGCCGCAGCAAAACCTCGTGCCCCAAACGCAACTCGTAAGGCACGACCAGAGAAGAGATTCCTATGAGCAACTCCGTGGCCGCGTAAAAAATAATCGGTCGAAGGATCAACCGCGATCCGTCCTGGCCCACCCATCTGCCCGCGATCCACGATCCCAGCCCAATCCCCGCCATGAACACCGAAAGGAATGTCGCCGTCAGGACGGTTGTGACCCCGAACTGCGCCATCGCCAGGCGCAGCCACACCAGTTCGTACAGGATGCTGCAGAAGCCCGAGACAAAGAAGAAGGCATAGAACCACATGCCGCGAGCATACGAATCAGGATAAGAATCAGGCTGGGTGGGCACGGGAGCGGCGACTGCGCTTGTTTCCTTCCGAAGCATGAATAGCCGGGAATCGCCGGACGTGATTTACATCATTCGAAAGCGGAGCAGCAACCTGAACCGATGAAGAACCCCGCAACCGCCCTACCCGCGCCGCTTGTAAAGCACCGCAAACTCAAACCCGGCATTCGCCGGAAACAACTCCGCCACTTTCCGCAACCGCTCCGCCAGCGCCGATGGCGCGAGCAGCGGATAGTCCCGCTCCCGCAGATCGTAGTAATCCACGTCTAAATAAAGCGACAGCAGATAAATCGAGATCGTATCGGCAAACGTGGCTTCGAAGTATTCATTCTTGAAGCGCTCCGCATCCGGACCCCCGGCCAGGGCCAGCTTCCGCGCCTCCCACGCATCCAGCGATGTTTCTCCGCGCGTTCCCGCCTCCACCTGTCTCCACGCCAGGTCGCTGAACTCCGCGGACACTCCAGCCGCCTCCACCAGCGCATGCCCCACATTGATATAGAACTCGAACGCCACCGAAAACTTGTCGTCCATCAGCCGCGTGGAGATAAACACGCACTGCGAATCGCCCAGATTCAGGTTGCGATGGCACACCGCATTGTCGCTGAGCGCCACATCATAGCGGTCCGCAATCAGGATCTCGTCGCCCTGCGTCACCGTCAGCGGCACAAAATAATAAGCCTTGCGCTTGAGCGCCGCCGCAGCCTTGCTGGGCACCGCCGCAATCATGCGCTCCAGGTCAAGCGAGCTCATGGCCGTCTCGCCCGCCACGGCATAGCATACCCCGTTCCCCGCCTGGGAAACCGGCGTCATCCGGACCACATCCGCGGGACTCCGCGTAACAGCTGGCGCTGCCTGCGACATTCTTACTATCTTATACACTAGCTCGCATCGGATTCAGGGCTGGGCACAACCCGCGCCCAGATTGCCGGAAGGAGTATTCGGCCGATGGAAGACTTCCCGCAGTTTATGCAGCACTCGGCAAACAGAATCGCGACCACCAGCCAAGCGACTCCCGGAGTAGAAGGCTATGTTTTCGATGGCGTAGACGGAAGCCAGATGGCATTCTGGACCTGCCGCGAAACCGCCTCCTCCGCGGCCCATGCCCACGAATACGACGAATACATGCTCGTCGTACAGGGCTGTTACACCCTGATCATCGATGCCACCCGGATTCCGCTAAACGCAGGCGACGAGTACTTCATCCCTCGCGGCGTATTGCACGCTGGCGAAGTCGTTGCTGGAACCAGGACAATCCATGCCTTCGGTGGACATCGCGCTAATCGGAACGTTTTACGAAAGTAGATCGGATGTTTTTTCGATCTAACCCCCGCTCGCTTTCCACCCCATCCACTCCAGCATCCACTTCCAAGTGACTTCATGGTCCCGATGCACGGGCGGAGCCGGCAATGCCAGCGTTGGAAACTTCACGCGCTTCCCTCGATAAGCCTCTGCCAGCCGCTTGAATACCCGTCCCTGCTCCTTGACCTTCCCATCATTCGTCAATAACCCCAGGCTATACTCGAGCGAGTTGAACTCGAACTTCCGGTCCACATCGTGACTATCCCAATACGTGAACCAGCTCACTCCCGAATCGATCGCCGCCAACACCGCTTTCTCCAGCCACTCCGCCTGCTGTTTCTCATTCAGCGCTTCAATGCAAGTGTTGAACTCCTCCGCCCACACCGGCTTTCGTGGATCGCCGGCATACGCCCGAATCAGCGTTGCATTCGCCGCCATCAGATGGATGCTCGGCGGATCCATCGCCCCGCCAAACTTCAGCGACCCCGACCAGTACGGATAGCAATGCATCGTCGGCATCGGCCGCGCCGCCAGCGCCTGCGGAGAAAATGTAGTCACTTCAAACCACGGCAACTCATCCACCCCATTCACGTGAACGTGCTCGGGCGAAACGCTCTCCATCAGCGAAAACATTTTGGCCATCCACGCGTCGCCTACGTTCGGCTCCGTGGCCCAGCACGTATTGATCTCATTGCCAAAGTCGAAACCGATGATGTTGTTCTTCTCCTTCATCACGCCCGCGAGCTGTCGAATGAAAATCTCCTGCGCATTCCAGATCGCCTCATCCGCATAAAAACCCGTTCCAGCCTTATTGAACGGAGGCAGAAAGAACCATCCGCTCAGCTGCCCGGTAAACACAGTCACCACCGCATCCAGCTTCCGCTCGCCCATGATCGCGAGCAGCTGATCAAGCCTCTCCAGATGCAGCGGACTCACCCACTTCGGATTGGGTTGAAAATAAGGCCAGATCAGCAGGATGCGCAGATGGTCGGCGCCCAACTCCGCAATTGCGTCCAGGTCTCGCTTCATCGAGTCCGCATCCCATTCATTCCAGCAAAACCACCAATTCTTTGACGGCGTGTAGTTCACGCCGAAACGGCGCCGGTCCAGCGCAAGACTTCCGCTTTGCGAAGCAGGACGCGCGTCACCGACGCCGTTCCCGCCAAGATTGAGCCCGTTTGAAACCGCCGAACCTCCGGCGGCAAGCGAACTGGCCACCGCCGCGCCCATCGCGCTCGAAATGAACTCTCGTCGATTCATAACGCACCGACTATACGCGCTTCCCAGACAGCATCGAGCATGATGGCTCAAGCACGATCGCCACGCGCCGTCTCGCACATTTGCCCGAGCGCCAAGTCCTGCCGTTTCTGGAGATTGGCCAGTTACCATAGTGCCTCCCACATCGGGGCCATTCCAGCCCGCCTTCGTTTGCGGCACACTATTCCTGAGCCACAAATGCAATCCAAGGTGCAAGTAAACCGGCGGCAACAAGAGCGTAGGCAAGGTGTGCTGCCCGTGCGGGTACGAGGAAAAGACGTCTCCGGCGCGGTGTTTGAAACGCTGGCCCACACGCTGGACCTCACGCCCACCGGCGCGCGGCTGGGCGCGATTCATCACCAGCTGAAAACGCTGGACACCTTGGTGGTTCTTTTTCGGCAACGCCGCGTCGAGTTCAGCGTGGTCTGGACGAAGCAGTTGGATGGACGCAACGAATATCAGGTAGGCCTGCAGTTGACAACGCAGGAGAGCGATCCTTGGGGGCTGAGCGCGGCTCATTCCAGCGCGCCGCCAATTACGAAGGCCTCGGCAACCTCGGGGGCAGCATGAAACAAGGGAGAATTATGGGCAACTTTCTAAGCAAGCTTTGGTCGGACGAACAAGGACAAGATGTCGCAGAGTATTCCGTGATGCTGGCCGTCATTCTTGTGATCGTGGTAGGCACGGTGCGCCTCATCGGATCGAACGCCGGCAATGTGTTTTCGCAAGTCGGAAGCGCGATCCAGTAAGCCCTCGCCGAATGTTTATGTAGGGACAGCCGCCCTCGGCTGTCCAGTCGAGCAAAGCTTGACCGCTTTTTGAAAAGCCCCGGATGACCACCGGGGCTTTTGTATGTCTGAGGGGTTCCGATTACGGCTTCAGGGAGTTGCTCATCATCAACGCAAAAAGCAGAGGTAAATAAATCACCGTCGCCTGCAGCACGTGGCGCGCAAACATCTTCGATCGCGGGCTATTCAGCGGCAATTTCAGAAACGCCAACCGCGCCCCAAAATAAAAAAGCGCAACCCCGAGCACGAGCGCTCCCACCATATAGATCTTTCCCGCCATGCCGAAAACACTGGGCAAAACACTCAGCGGAATCAAGATCAGCGAGTAAGCGACGATGCGGCGCGCGGTCGACCGTCCATCTTCTTCCACCACCGGCAACATGCGAATTCCGCCGGCAGCGTAATCTTCACGATAGAGCCAGGCAATCGAAAAGAAGTGCGGAAACTGCCACACAAACAAAATGGCAAACAGAATCAATGTTCCCCATTCCAGCTGCCCGCGTGCCGCTGTCCAGCCCAAAACTCCCGGCATCGCTCCCGGAAAAGCGCCCACAAAAGTGCAAATCGGCGAGATGCGCTTCAGCGGCGTATAAGCCGCCAGATATACCACCGAAGTCAGGAAGGTCAGCAGCCCGGTCAGCGGATTGGTGGAAAGCGCCAGATAGATCGAGCCTCCCAGGGTCGCGACCAGGCCCGCGATGGTTGCATGAAGCAGGCTCATGCGCCCTGTAGGCAGCGGACGTTGCGCCGTGCGGCGCATGTTTCCGTCCACCTTATATTCCATCACTTCGTTCAGTGCCGCGGTCCCGCTCGACACCAGTCCAATTCCCAGCAGCGCATGAAATAGTCCCCAGGACAGCGACGAGACTCCTGCCTTCTGCGCGCCGAAATAATATCCACACCACGCGGTCATCACGATCAGCGTGGTAACCCGAGCTTTCATCAACTCCGCGTAGTCACGCAGGAGGGAAGTCGCCTGTCTGCAAAGTAGAAACAATGGTTGGGTCATCGTGCTCATGGGCAATTCGTGGTGTGGTTGTCGTACCGCTATAGGTGTAGTCTCAACGCTCTTGTCATCGCAGCGACTCGGATGAAGTACGGCAAACTTCGGTGTTTGAGACGAACAAATCGGGTGGACCCACACGGCCACCCAAGGATTGCATAGGTACTCTTATCGTTTTCGAAAGTCAAGTCCAAACTCAGACTGACATCGCAAAACGGCATTCCAATTTTTCACCAGCAACGCTAATCAACCACTACTCAGTGCCAGATGCGCCAGACTGTGGAAAGGTTTCCGGTGGATCAAAAAAGCACTGGTGCCACAGCGCGGCGTCCGACAATTTACCCGCCTTCCATTGTTGCAGTGTCGGGAAAGTGGCGGCAATCATTCCACCGTCGGCGGCGTCAAAGATTACCACAATTCCCGCCAACTCCTGCGGCCTTTGTGCGAGTTCCCCATAGTTTCTGTCCATTACAGACTTAACAAATTCCAGCCGCAATTGCGGATCCGAATCTTTCGCTTCGTCGTTCTTTTCAACCGAAACAATTTTCACATTCTTCCCGCGGAGTGGGCCCCAATCCCCAGGGAAGAGTGCAACTTCTTCCCGCGAAATATGAAACAGCTCGGCTGCTGTGGGCATCGCCTTCGGGTCGGGAGCTGCGTCGCTGTCAGGAACGCTGTCCGGCATTTCTAGGCTATTGCGCCAGATCCACCCTCGGGACAAGCCCGAAATACGCACGTGCACCCAGTCCCGATTGAAGTCCAGCATCTCGAACTCGTCGTGCGCGGTCGCCAGAAATAAAGTCTTGGCCGTCAAGCTCGCGCTCGATACCACTGGAGTACCGGACTTCTTCACCGCGACCAGGTTCTTGGGATGCCCCTGATTCTTGAGAATTTCTTCCAGGCTGTCCACTTCGTTCTGCAGCGGACCGCCGTCCGTTTTTTTCGCTCCAGGTTTCGAACTGGATGCTGCCTCCGCAGACAACCCCTGCGACAACGATGACGAATAAGTCCCGACCTCGGGCAATCTAGGAACAGGCGCGGAAATCGTCGGCTCCCTTGAAGCCGCAGACGTTGGTGCTGGAGACTTCGGCTGCTTCGCCGCCGTCGTTGCCGCCGGACTCGGATGCAGCGCCGGAGCAGGTTGAGGCGAATTGGCCGCCAGTTGGTCCGAGAGTTGATCGAGCAAGTCCTGTTCCAGCCGCCCGTTCGAGCTTAGCAGTTGGTATCCCGACTTCGCTGATTCCGGATCGGAGTACCAGGCCGTCACCTCGACGCTTACGCGGACAATCGATCCCCCGGAAGGCGCCGCCGTCACTTGAATCTTGCATTGATAATATCCACGTCGATAGCGATCCAACGGATGATCCGCCGAAGTTGCAGTGGCGAACCCCTCCAGCACCGGGAGCCTTCCGGCCGTCGCCGATTGCATCTCCTTCAGAGCTTTCTCCACCGTCGCTTTGGACTGGGAGAAGGTTCGCTCGTAGCCACCCGCCTGCGCGTAACTACCCTGCGGCGCAGCAAGAAATGCCCGCGCACAACAGCATTGGCCAGACCATGCCCCGAAAATGACGAGTGCGCCTCGTCATGGGAGCAGCTCCAACTGATCGCGCAGCATCCATCCGTGTTGTCCCTCGTGTGTCTCCACTCCGTACCAGTACGGAGTAGAAACTACGATCAGGACTTCCGTGCCCGTACCCAACAGCTGCAGTGTGCCTGCGGTATGGAACGGCGCGGATTTCAGCGGAGCCCCCGGCGATTTCACCAACCGCACTACCTGCTTCCGCAGATCTTTTATCCGCTCTCCGAGAGGTTGATCGGGCGGCGTCGAGTTCGAAATTTCCGGCGGTTCCTGCATCGCAGTTGCCGCAGTCGGCGGCCTGGCTGGCGGAGGCGGATCATTCTCGGCGGTGTGCAGCTCGGGCTGGGAGGACGATTGGCCCACAAAGGAACCTGCGGCATCGTTTCCCGTTGCCAGATTTTGTTTCTTCGCCAGCTGTTCCTGGCGCTCCCTCTGTGCCTCGATATCCTGCGCCTTCATCACTTCGATGCCATCGAGGTGTTCGCGAATGTCTTTGTACTCCGCGGTCTCGACCGATCCGTTGGATTGATGTACCACGTGGCGGAACTCTTCTTCAAAAAGCGCATCGATCCGCAAGATCGTGTTGCTCTCACCCTGCGGCATGACTACGTAGCGCACGGCCAGAGTGCCAACGTCGTTGGTGTCCTTGAAATTCCGCGGGTCGATTGCTTGCGTGCGGACCTTGTAGAAGATCTTCCCACCCTGGTCCCACGGTGGAAACACACTCGAGGAATCGGCCGCTTTGGCGTTCGCTACGAACTCGTCTTTGTTGTATTCCTTGGTTCCCCGGATCACGCCGTTCTCGGCTACATCGGCTACCACTTGCTCTACTTCAGCTTTGGGCAAGGGGATGTTCACGATCAGGCCCTCGCCATAGGAAACTTTCTCCTTGTCTCGGGCGGCAATCGGAGTGGAGACCGTCAACAGCGCGAGCAGGAGGAACAACAGGAACAGCGGGAGGGACTTGGCCGGTGAGGCAAGCCCTAAAAGGCCATACCTACTGCGCCGGGTGACGCTGTTATTCACAGTTTCAAACTTCATGACCCAAAAAAACCAGGCAACCCTTAAAACCCACCGCGCAACTCAGGAAACCGTTGCTTGCTGCACAGAGTCTCGTATGTTCAGCACGAGCCTGTCAACTGGAATGGAAATCTCGCTGTCCCGGTCCGGCGACGTCTTTGTAGAGAATTGTAAAAATTGACGTTGTAAAAAAATTGTAAAAAAAACCGCGCAAGCCACTTGAATTATTTCTCGCGCCCGTAGTAGGATTCACCCCCGGTACGGTGGTAGGACCTTAAATTTGGACCCTGCCCCGGGGCGAGACGAGCCAGGGGTTCTCGTTGGTCGCCTCTTTATTGGCTTTTTGCATCATCTTTCTTTTAACTTTTTGCATCATCTTCGTTATATCGCTTTTGTGGGAATGCGGTTTAACAAAAACAGATCCTGACTGAATGCCGAGGAGTCCGGCTATGCACGCTATGAGGCGTTTGCGCATTCGCAATGTCGCCAAGTTTGCGACCTCTGTTTCTGCCGTTTCGCTGATTCTCTTCTCTTTGGTTCTGACTTGCAGCCAGCCGGCAAGCGCCCTCCCCGCCTTTGCCCGCAAGTACGGCTTGCGCTGCTCGGCGTGCCATGAGTCCTGGCCGATGCTCAATTACTTTGGACAAAAGTTCAAGGATAACGGCTACCAGATCATGAATGACCGCGACTCTCCGATCTGGCAGAATCCTGGCTACTGGCCAGTCACCTTCCGCATGACGCCGATCTGGCACCGGGTGAGCACCGGCAAAGTGCTGGTCGATACTTACTCGGGCGGAGTAGCCGTCGGCCAAGGGGTCCAGCGCATCGAGTCCTCCGGATTTGATCTGAGCGGCCTCGATCTTCCACACCGGCGGCACGCTGGAAAAGAACTTCTCGTTCTTCCTGCTTCCGTCTTCCGACTCGACTGGAGCCTTTCACTTTGAAACCGTCATGGCTCGACTTGACAACCTCTGGGGCAGCCCTTGGCTTAACGTGAAGCTGGGCAAGTTCGAACTCGACAATCTTCTTTCTGAAAAGCGAATTTTGACGCTCACCGGGAACGGAGGCGTCTATCAGCTCTACCACTTCATCCCGGTGGGTGATGGCAACATCTTCGGCCAGATGGGCGACAACCAGCTCGGCCTCGAGGTGATGGGCCACTCAGCTTGAACGATCGTACGCGATACTCCGCCGCCCTTCTCAGTTCGACTGATGGCAACGTAAATCTCACTACAGGAGCGAATTCCTACACCGGCTTCTTCACCGGAAGCCAGGCCTTTGACGCTGGCAAGCTCGGAGTAGAACGCGTCGGCTTCTACGCCATGGTCGGCGAGGCGGCGACCTACTATCTCACCACCGGCGGAGTCCCCATCGGAGGTTCGGGAATCAGCAATAAGGGCTTCAGCCGCGAAGGCTTCGTGGGGCAGTTCTACTTCGGCCCGCACTTCGACCTTCAGGTCGTCACCCAGCACGGCTCCGATAACGCATGGTTCGGGCAAGGTTACGGTAACGCCATCCTCTCGGACGGCGATGGCGGCACTACCGCAACCTGCTCTAGCCCCACCCCCGGCTGCCCTGCGAACAACGTGCCGGGAACGGCCCTTCCACCGGGATCTCGAAGCCCAGTCTGGAATGGTGTCCTGTTCGAGCCTCACTACGTCTACAGCCCGCAGCTGATCTTCATCGGCCGCTATGAGACCATCCGGATGTCGCAGCAGTCGACTCCTGGAACGCCTCAGAGCCTGGGCAACATCTCCACCTACACCATCGGCTACCGCTACAACCCGTTCATGACCAGCCGCGCCGGTTTCGCTTGGCATAACGAGTACAACTGGTTGCATCAGGACGGTACCGGCCCGACTCTCGGACTGAACAGCGCCAACATCAACACAAGCGAGCTTCTACTCGGATTCGATTTTGATTTCTAAGCTTCGATTTTGCGAGGGATAGACATGCGGACAAGATTGCGAAAATGGTCGCTGTGGTTGGGCGCGGCTGCAGTTTTGGCGCTCCCGCTGACTTCTTCGGCGCAGCTCGCCACCGATCAGCTTAAGGCGTGGGAGACCGCCCCGACCTCGGTCAGTCACGTCGGCAACATCACTGGCCACGCGAAAGACGCCGCCGGAGATTATCGCCGCTATTGCGTCGGCTGTCATGGCGAGCTCGGCGATGGCAACGGCGAAAACGCGAAGTGGTACGAGCCGCCCTTGTTCCCCAAGCCCCGCAACTTCCAGTTAGGCATTTTCAAGTGCCGCTCCACCCCGAGCGGAACTTTGCCCACTGATGAAGATCTCTTCGATACCATCGCTCGCGGCATGGATCGCTCCACGATGCCGCAGTGGAGCACGTTCACCAAGCAGGAGCGCGCCGATCTCGTAGCCTGGATCAAGCACTTCTCTCCGCGCTGGGCCAATGAGAAACCGGGAGATGCCATCAAGATTCCGCCGGAGCCTGAGGTCACTCCCGAACGCATCAAGGCGGGACGCGACGTGTTCGCCCGCGTCCAGTGCTGGAAGTGCCATGGCGTCCAAGGCATGGCCAATGGTCCTTCCGCAGCCACTCTGACAGACGACCTTGGTGCGCCCATTGCTGCATTCAACTTCACCGAAGGTTCGCGGCCCAAGTGCGGAGATACGGATGAGGATATTTACAGAATCTTCATGACCGGCCTGGATGGCACTCCGATGCCGTCGTTCGCCGATAACATCAAACCAGATGAGGCTTGGGATTTGGTCTTCTATCTCCGAACCTTTATGCACCAGCACAGCAAGGAAAAGGAGATGGCGAAGCAACTCAACCTCAAGCCAGTCGACCCCAATGCACCGGTGGGCCAACAGTAGGCATACAATCGGCACCGCAAGTGCGTTCAGCTTCAAGATCGTAAGGAGAAAGAGATGAGGAATCGATACAATTTCGTGGTTGTACTATCGTCGGTAGTTTTGATATGTTGTGCGGCCTTGATCTCGAACCCCAACGTGAGCGCCGCTGGAGAAGGCAAAGATCACAGGCACGGTAAAGCTTGACGGCACCGCTCCTCACATGAAGGGCATCGACATGTCGAAGGATCCTTATTGCGTCAAGGCGAACCCGACGCCACAGCACCTGGAAAACGTGGTCGTCGGCACTGGTGGTGGCTTGGAGCATGTGGTGCTCTACATCTCCGAGGGCCTGACCGGTGGCGCGCTGACTGCCGTGCCTTCGGACGAGCCCGTATTCGATCAAAAGAACTGCATGTATACGCCCCACGTGCTGGCCATGGACGTGAATCAGAAATTCAAGGTCACCACCAGCGACCAGACTACGCACAACATCCACCCCAATCCCAACCCCATGACCGGCAACATTCCCTGGAACCAGTCGCAGCCGCCCGGAGCCGCGCCGGTTGAGAAGAGCTGGAAAGCAACGGAATGGATTCCGGTGCAGTGCAATATTCATCCCTGGATGCACGGCTGGTTCGCGGTAGTCAAAGGTCCGTACGCAACCACCGATGACAGCGGCAACTACACCATCAATAATGTGCCGCCCGGAAGCTACACGGTAACCGCGTGGCAGGAAGATCTGGGCACGCAGACGGCGAAGGTGACCGTTGCTGCGGGTGCAGCCGGATCTGCAAATTTCACCTTCAAGGCGAAGTAGAAGCTAAGGAATTCCACATCGCAGTTGTTGCATAACACAACGAATCGCCGCAGTGGACACTGCGGCGATTTCGACACTGTGCCGGACTTAGCCGGCAAAGGCGGAGAGCATGGCGAAAATCTTTGCGGTAGTCATTGTGCTGATCGCAATTGCCTCGGCAATTCCCATTATCATGCACACTTGGCCGTTGCCACCCGATATCTCCGTCCACGGTCACCTGATCGACGAGCAGTTTGTCGACACGATGGCCGAGGCGGGTATTTCGTTCCTCGCCTCCCAGATTCTCCTGGCCTTCTTCATCTTTAAATTTTCCAGTCACAAGCCGGGCGACAAGATTAAGAGCTTCCCCGGTGGCGCTTCCGGATTGGTCATCGCCGCCTTCTTGTTGGTCGGCACCGAGTGCCTGGCTTTGGGTGTGTTCGGCGTGAAGGCCTGGGCCAGCGTATACCTTACGCCTCCCGCCGCCGATGCTGTCCCGGTTCAGGTTCAGGCAGGACAATTTGCTTTCTATTTCCGCTACCCCGGCCCTGATGGCAAGTTCGGTCCCATCCATCCCGACCAGATCAATGAAGCCAACGCAAATTTCTTTGGCATCGATACCACCCACGATCAGGACTCAAAAGACGACATCGTTACCGCGGAAATGGCCATCCCGGTCAACAAGGAGATCCATCTGTTGATGCACTCCAAGGACGTTGGCCACTCCTTCTATGTTCCGGAGTTGCGCATCCAGCAGGATTTCGTGCCTGGGCTCGATGTCTCGGTTCATTTCACCGCGACCAAGGTCGGCAAGTATGAAATCGTTTGTACGCAGCTTTGCGGCCTCGGCCACTACAACATGAAGGCCTATCTGGAAGTAAAGTCGCCCGAAGATTACGACGCCTGGCTCAAACAGCAAGCGGCCTTGCAGTAAGTTCTGAAAGGGCGCGCCTTCAGGCGCGCCGTTAGCAGTAAGAAAGATGGGGGCTTTAGCCCCCGCAGGATCTGCACAAACATCGGCTTAAGGTGACCACAATGCACGATATGTCAGCCCACGCAGCGACGCATGGCGCCCCCACCAGCTTCATCCGCAAGCATGTCTTCAGCACCGACCACAAAGTCATCGGCAAGCAGTATTATGCGCTGGCCCTGGTCGCCGCGGTGGTGGGAATGTTCCTTTCCTGGATCATGCGTATTCACCTCGGCTGGGGCAGCTTCGCCATTCCGGGCCTGCACCTGCTCTCCAGCACCGGCGCGCCCGGCGACGTAATGACGCCCGAGTACTACCTCCAGTTGATGACCATGCACGGCACCATCATGGTCTTCTTTGTGCTCACGACCGCCCCGTTCGCGGCCTTCGGCAACTTCTTTCTGCCCATTCAAACCGGCGCTGAAGACATGCCCTTCCCCCACTTCAACATGATGTCGTTCTGGGTAACGTTCGTCGCCTTCGTGGTGATGGTCACCGCGTTCTTTGTCCCCGACGGTCCCACGCTCGGTGGTTGGACCCAATATGCCCCGCTCAGCGCGGTAGGCGCGGTTGGTGGCCCGGGTCAGGGTCTTGGCGTGGTTCTCTGGGCAGCTTCCATTGGCATCTTTTGCATCGGCCAGTTGCTGGGCTCGCTGAACTTCATTACCACCACGCTCGACATGCGCTGCAAGGGCATGTCGCTGCTGCGCCTTCCGCTCAGCGCCTGGGGATGGTTCATTACCTCGATCATGGGTTTGACCGCATTCGCCGTGCTCATGCCCGCCTGCATTCTGCTCATCCTCGATCACGTTGCGGGTACCAGCTTCTTCGTCCCCTCGAATCTGGTCATCAACGGCCAGATCCTGCCGCACTCCGGCGGATCGACTCTGCTTTGGCAGCATCTGTTCTGGTTCTTCGGACATCCCGAGGTTTACATCGCGATCGTCCCCGGTATGGGCATCGTCTCCCACGTTCTCATCACCAACATGCGCCGGCCCATGCTGAGCCACCGCGTGCTGATTTACTCCATGGGCGCTCTGGCCGTTCTCAGCTATATGGTTTACGGCCATCACATGTTTGTCAGCGGGATGAATCCGGTCTCCTCGATCGCCTTTTCCTTCCCCACGCTGGTCATCACGATCCCGTCCACCATCGTGGTTCTGATCTGGCTGGGCAGCCTGTACGGCTCCAAGTTGCGCATCAACTCGGCGTCGTTGTTCGCCCTCGGCTTCATCTCGATGTTCATCAGCGGCGGCGTCAGCGGATTTTTCCTCGCCCAGCCTTCGCTCGACATCATGTTGCACGCTACTTACTTCGTAGTTGGCCACTTCCACCTGGTGATGGGGGTTGCGGCCATGTTCGGCATCTTCGCCGGAACCTATTTCTGGTTCCCCAAGATGACCGGCCGCATGATGAATGAAACCTTGGGCAAGACCCACTTCATCCTCAGCTTCATCGGCGCCTATTGCATCTTCATGCCCTTCCATTATCTGGGCATGGCTGGCAACGTTCGCCGCTATCAGGCCTTCACCGACGATTACCTGATCCCGCTGATCCCGGTTCATAAGTTCATCACGATCGCCGCGCTCTTCACCGGATTCGCTCAGCTCATCTTCATCTACAACCTGATCTACAGCCGCTTCAAGGGTCCACACGCTCCCAATGACAATCCCTGGGAAGGCACGTCGCTCGAATGGAGCACGGCCACGCCGCCGCCGCACAACAACTTTGGCGACAAGATGCCGGTGGTGTATCACGACCCGTATCAGTACAGCGTCGAGGGCGCCAGCGCGGATTACATCATGCAAACCTCGCCCGAGAAAATTTCGAGCCCGGACGAAGAGAAGTAACAGATGGCTTTGGATAGGCCACGGCTTTAACCGTGCCGTTAAGAGCAAAGTAGGACAGGGGACTTTAGCCCCTGGAGAGGTTGGGTTTCTAAAAAGATTATGGCAACGACAATTCACGAACCGCCGAAAATCGATCTCGATCGTCTACCGGGCCAAGGCTCGGGCAACGGCGGCTGGCGCAACCTGGTTCCCGCCGGCGGAGACTTGCGCCGCGTCAAGCCCTCCTCCCCACCTCCGGCGAGCACTGGCATCTGGGTAGGCCTGGCGGCCATCACCATGACCTTCGCCGCCTTTACCAGCGCCTTGATTGTTCGTCAGGGATCCGGCCCGGATTGGCAGCACTTCCCCCTGCCTCGCATCCTTTATCTCAACTCGCTGATCATCATCGCCAGCAGCCTCACGCTGGAGATGGCCCGCCGCCACATCTCGTCTTTCATGGCCGCAAGAAGCGAGGTCGCAAGAAACGAAGGCTCCGCTCCGGCTCGCTGGCTGTACGTCACGCTTGCTTTAGGACTCCTTTTCGTGGCTGGTCAGACCTTCGCCTGGCTGCAACTCCGGTCCGAAGGATTCGGACTCGCCACCAACATCAGCTACTCCTTCTTTTATGTGCTGACCGTCGCGCACGCCCTCCATCTGCTCGGAGGACTTGGCGGTCTGGTCCGCGTGATCGGAAAACTGAACCATTACACCCTGCGACGCAGCACTTTAAATGCAACATCGCTGTATTGGCACTTCATGGGTGCGCTGTGGCTATATCTGTTATTGCTGCTTTGGATGAAGCTCTAACCTAGTCAAAGGCAGGAGGCAAAGTGAGCCAAGCCGATCTTTCAATTCACGGGCAGGTGTCGCGAACAGGCGCGACGGAGGTAATGACCGCGCCCACGTTCTCAGTCCCCGCTAAAAAGATGGCGATGTGGCTGTTCATCATCGCCGATACCGCGACCTTCGCCGGCTGTCTGGTCGCCTACGGATTTATTCGCAACTCCACGCCCAATTGGCCGCGGCCCTTTCATAGCATCACCAACGTCGCGCTGATGACCTTCATCCTGCTCACCAGCAGCCTGACCATGCTCATCGCCCTAAGGTCGGCGCAGAAAGATGACAAAGCCGGTGCCTTTCGCTGGATGATGATCACCGCTGTTCTCGGCATCCTGTTCGCCATCCTGCATATCCGCGAGTGGATGGGCATGATCGGCGAGGGCGCCACCCTCTTCCACAATCCCTGGGGCACGCCTTTATTCAGCTCAACGTTCTTCAGCATCACCGGCCTGCACTTGCTCCACGTCACCGGCGGTGTCGTGGCTCTCATCGCGGTCGGAATTAGTTACCAGGGCGGCCGTTACGGAGCCGACGACCTCGAAGTCACCGGCCTCTACTGGCACTTCGTCGATCTGGTGTGGATGTTCGTTGTCCCGCTGATTTATCTCATGAATCTGAGTCACTAGGATTCATAGATTGGTTTTGGGTAGGATTCGATTTAGAAAAGATCAAGATCAGAAAACGCAGGAGGCACTATGGCTGCAACCGAAACGCACACCGGCGGAATCGGAAAAGACGTCGCTGTCTACATTTGCCTGCTGGTCCTGGCCGGGATCCAGTTCGTCATCGCTTACCAGGACATCAGCGCCTCCCAGATGTTCGTCCGCATGCTTTCCGTCGCCATCATCGAAGGAGGCCTCGCGCTGCTGTTCTTCATGCACCTCTCGAAGAATCGCGGCCTCATGTGGTTCGTCGGGATTTTCACCGTGGCCGTGCTGATCATGCTGCAATATGGATGGACCGACAGCTACCGTCTGCTGGACGGCGTACAGTGGGCGAGATAGTCTAGTCGTGAGACGTGGGAGTGGATAATGACCAGTTGGAAGTCAATCGCGATCGTAGCCCTGCTGGCGGGGTTGATTCTCTTATTCACGCCGATGCCCGCGTCCGCCCAAAGCTGCGCCCTCTGCTACACCCAGGCCGCATCCTCCGGCGCCCGCATGATCCAGGCCCTGAAGAGCGGCATCCTGATCCTCATCGCTCCCCCCACGCTAATGTCCGTAGGCCTCATCTTCGTCTGCTACCGCAAACGCAACCAAACCATGAAAGACGATACCGACAAATGGTAAGCATGATGACCCTGTCATCCTGAGCGGAGCGAAGGACCCCATACCCGCGTGCGCCGCCATCAGCCCCAAAAGGAGTTCCCGCAACGCCTTTATCGATTGCCGCCGCCGCATTTTCTGTATACCACCCCACCTTTCATCACGAACGAAACATTCCCCAAGACGCTGATATCCTGTAACGGATCCCCCGAAACTGCGATCACATCCCCAAGATATCCCGGCTCCAGCGCCCCAATCTGACCCTCCCACCCCAGCAGCTTCGCTCCATGCAGCAAATCCGCCTGCATCACCGCCAGAGGCGTCATCCCATACTTCACCATCAACGCAAACTCCCGCGCCTGCGTTCCATGCGGGAACGGCCCCACATCCGATCCCACTGCCATCGGCACCCCCGCCGCAACCTGCTTGCGGAAGTCTTCCACCTTCAAATCCAGCATCTCGTGCTCATGCGCAGCTCGCGCCGGAGTCTCCGCATGCTCCGCAAAATATTCAAAAATAGTGAACGTTGGCACCGCGTAGATTTCCTTCTCCCGCATCAGCCGCATGGTTTCATCGCCCAGTTGATTGGCATGATCGATCGATGCAACCCCCGCCTGCGCCGCAAACAAAGTCCCTGGCTCACCGGTCGCGTGCACTGCCACGCGCTTCCCAACCCGCGCCGCCTCCGCCACCGCCGCGCTCAACTCCGCCTCCGTGTATTGATAGACCGTATGAAACCTCCCGTCCCTCACTGTGTCCGGCCCGGTCTCATAAATCTTGGTGAAGTCCGCCCCCTCCTTATACTGCTGCCGCATCACCGCCACCAACTCATCCTTATTATTCGCGTAAGTAGCGTTCGGCAGGACGTGCTGCTCCGGATTGAAATCCATCGCATCCTCATGTCCGCCCAGGATGTTGATGGCGTTTCCGCTCATCCGCATCCGCGGCCCTGGCACCAGCCCTTCGTCAATCGCATCGCGCACCGCCGTATCCGCCGACCCCGCGCCCTCGGTTCCCATGTCGCGCTCCGTCGTAAAACCCGCCATCAAGTCATCGCGCGCCGCCAGCACCGCCTGAATCGTGCGCTGCGGCACCGACTCCTTCACCGTCTGCAAATCCTCCGCCCCCGGATGTAAAAACAAATGCACATGCGCATCGATCAGCCCGGGGACCAACGTCCGGTCGCCCAAATCAATCACTTCGGCTCCCGCAGGATGCTTCACCGCCGATCCCACTTCCACAATCTTCTCACCGTCAACCAGCACTTCCCCCGGCTTCACCATCCGCCCATTTTTCACATCCAGCAGCCGCGCCGCGTGTAGAACAATCACATGAGCCGAAGCACTTTGATTTTGCGCTGCACAAAGCGAGAAGCACACAAAAGGCAGCAGCAACGAGGGCCGCAAGAATTGGGATTTAGTCATAATGTTCCCTGTCATGCTGAGCGCGGCAATATTTCGCGAAGCGAAGTATTGCGGAGTCGAAGCATCCCTACTCGAACCGAACTGCAAGAAGTATAGATCCTCAATCGCCGGCGCGGCTGTCCGGCTCCACCCCAGGCGCTTGTACTGCCATGGAAGAGCGGCGCCGCCGGACGCACAAATAGAACTACAGCAGGCGTATACCGCCACCCCCAACGCCTATAGTCCCGGGGAAGAGCGGCGCTTCAGCGCCGCGTAAAGCGCCCCATTCTCGCGGTCTTCAGCCCCCGTGGTCGCATTTGACGCGCCCGACTTGCCGCGCGTTCACTTCGCATTCGCAAAATCTTCCACCGCAAACAATTGTCCGCCGCGCTCCATAACTCCGATTCCCACCGAATCCATATCCGAATCCAAAATGTTCGCACGATGCTTCGGCGAACTCATAAACTCCGCCGCAATCGCTTCGATCCGCGCCCCCTGGCAAACATTCTCAGCCAGCCAGCTGAACTTTGCCCCCGCCTGCTTAGCCCGGGAAGCCAGTGAAGGTTCGCCGGGAAATCCATGCTCCGCCGAACCGTGCTGCGCCATCACAGCCGCGTGTTTCCGCGCCGCAATGGCCAGCTCGTTGCTCCATCTCAACGCCGGCAATCCCTGTTCCTTCCGCGTCCGGTTCACCGACTCCAACAATTTCAACTCCCCCTCGCTTCCGCTTATCTGCGCCTGCACCGTCAAAATCGTAGAAAGCCCGATCAAGAAAAGACCCGCCAGCCGAATCATGATTCGCATACCAATCCCCCGTCGCATCTCAACCCGGACTTTTCGTTTTCTTTCGTTGCCGTTACATCCTTGCGATTTTGTCATGCTGAGCGAGGATTGAGCTTCGCAAGTGCGAAGCTCAACCGCAGTCGAAGCATCCCTACTTTGCAGGTTGTCTCGTAGATGGTTCTAGGGGGCTTCAGCCCTGAGGGAACGGCCCAGCCTCACTTCGCCGGTCCCTTCGGTTCCTCCGCTGGCCTGGCAAATTTCGCATCGTCCACCGGAACATTCTGCTTCACGTCGGTCACCTGAATCGTGAACACCCCGCTCGGTCGCGCCAGCGTCCAACGAAACGGAATCTTCACTCCGCCGCTGTCCCGATACTCCGCATAGTCAATCTGCGTCGGCAAACGCCCCAGCGGAGTCTCCCCAAATCGAATCAGCCGCACCAGCAGCCCTGACTGTTCGTCAAAATACAATCGCAGCGGCGTCTTGCCCTCGCGGCTTCCCACCACCAGATAGGCGTCATGCCCGTCGATCTTCTCCATCCCCTCCACCTTCGCCTCGCTGAACATGCTTTTCAGATGCACAGCAAACTGCAGGTCCGCATCCATCGCCGCTGCGTCGATATCCGGCCCATGCATCTCGTGCACCGGCCCTTTGGGGAAGCCCAGCCAGCCCTCATGCCCGTCGAACGCCGTAATGCTGTCTCCGTTCGACATGTGCGTGAACGACACCCGCTTCTCCGGATCCTTCGCATAAATCTCGATCGGAAGATTCCTGTCGCCAAACGTGATCGTGCCCTTCATCACCCGGCTGCTGACTTTGTCGATCGCCGCCTCGCCTCCCACCGCCTTCACATACTTGTCGAACAGTTGATCGGCCTTCGGCCCACTTGGCGTCTTCACCTCGGCTCCTTCTTCGCCGCTCCTCCCTTCGCTCGTGCCGGGCTTCGACTCTGCCCTCATCACCACCGGCGTAGCTACCGGATCGATGCTCCCCCGATGGCACGAGTAGCATGTCACCTCGCGATGCCCGTCAAAGTTATCCTGATTAATGATGATCATCATCTCGATCATCTTCCGCGCGGTCACTTTCGGCTTCTTGTCATCTTTTTCGAACGCCCCCTCCACGTGGCAAAACTGGCACTCCACGCCAAGCGATGCGGTGATGAACTGCATCCCCGGAATCAACTGGTCCGCCGGAATATCCTTGAGCACCTGAATATTTTTGAACTGCTGCACCGCCGTTTTCGGCCCGGTAGCAGCGGATTGCGCCTTCGCCCCGCTGATCACGACTCCGCAAATAACAAAAACCGCTGCAATCCCCGCCGTGACTGGACGTGGCTTTCCCGTCATTATTTTCGCCTCGGTTCGGAATTTTCGAAGTCTATCAAATTGTGTCCGTGGGGTGCCACCATGTCTCGCCGCTCTTGCGAGACATGGGAATCTCCGCGCTACTTCCTCACAAAGAACTCCCACTTGTCCATCGCCGCCGGAATCGCCACATCAAAGAACCCCACCATCATCTCCTGCGAAGTCTGATCCCCCCACGTCACCAGCTTCTCCGGATCAGGATTGTGCGGATTGTTCTTCGAATTGTCGTACCACGCCACCGCGCGCAATCTTGTCCCGGCCTTCAATTCCCGCGGCTCCGCCAGCTTGTAACTCAGCTGCCAGTGAAAGTGATAGTTCACCCGCAGCAACGGTTCCACGCTGCCATCGTCATGCACGATGTCATATTCAAAGCGCTTTCCACGCAAATGCATGTGTGGAAACAAACTCAGCAGGAGCGCATCATTCGGCAGCGTCCCCTGCACTTCCACGCGAAAGTCATCCGCTCCTGGCGGAATCAGCAGCGCATGATTGTTCAGCTGCAGCGTCACCACCCTCTGTTTCGGCGGAGCCTTCGCAAACACCAGCCCCACGCTGGTCGCATCGCTCGCCGCCTCGCCGTTGGTCGTGTAGTGCATCTGAAACACCAGATCCGACCCCGCGGGCACAAACTTCGCCATGCCATCCGCCCACCGGTCCGGCGCGCTCCCCGGCGCATACACCAGCAGCAAATCGCTGGTCGTCTCGTGCGCCTGCCGCCGCTCCTCCGGATCGCTCAACATCGACGCCGTGAAAGCCTCGCCCACCGGCGCATGCCGCAGCCACGCCGCATCCGGAGGCCGTATATACACCACCGCATGATGCACATGCGCCGGGCTCGAAGGCCGCACCTCCACCATCTGCACCCACTTGTCCTCGCTGAAGTGCGTAGGCACAATCTCGTACGTATATTCCACCTCACCGTGCGCGGGAATCGGCACTGGCCGTGGCATCTTAACCACTACGTCCGGCTGCGGAATATTCCACCCTTCGCTCCACTTCGGCGGCGCAGGCGCATCGCTCGCATTCCCCGCAGGCGCGCCCGCGTCTGCCCACGCCCCAATCGTCTTGATCTGTTCTGCACTTAAAGACGGATCATTGGAAAACTTTCCATACCGCGGATCGGCAAACCACGGTGGCATCATTTTCATATCTACCGCCGCCGCAATCTTTCCCGCCCAAGGCCGCACCTGTTCGTAAGTCACCAGCGCCATCGGCGCAGGCTCGCCGCTGCGATGGCAACTCTGGCATTTATCCTGAAGTATCGGAAGAACATCCTTATAAAAGGTAGGCGCCGCACTAGCTTGAGATTTCTTTTCGGGCGCGGCAAAAACGGAACCCATCTGCCACTCCGCACCCATGAGAGCGAAGGCAATCCCCACCGCGAAAACCAACGCAAGCTTCTTCACGACCGCAGAAACTCCAGCGTCAGTGCCCACGCCTGCCGTGCCGAGTGCGGCTCATACGCCGCCCGCTCATCGCAAAAGAAACCGTGATCCGCGCGCGAAAACTCCGCATTCACAAAAATCTTCTTCTCCGCGTTCAAAGCCTCGGTCACAGCTCGCCGCTGCTCCGGCGGAATGTGCTTATCCAACCCTCCCCATATAAATAAGGATGGCGCCTGCAACTTCGCCACTCGCCCCAGTAACCCCGGCGCGATTCCTCCTCCATAAAACGAAACCGCAGCCCGCAGCCGCACCGCGCCGTTCGCAATAAATGAAACTCTCCCGCCCATGCAGAATCCCACGCACGAAACCTCGCCTGCCTTCACCGCCGCATTCGACCCCAGCCACTCGTACGCCGATCGTATATCCGCTTCCGCCGTCTCCGTCGTTACCGCCTGCATGTGTGGCACCACTGCGGGGAAATTCGAATAGCTGACCTCAAACCCCGGCGGCGCGGTTCGATGAAACAATTCCGGAGCGATCGCCACGTATCCCTCCGCCGCAAACCGCTCCGTCACGTTGCGGATGTGATGGTTCACTCCGAACGCCTCCTGAAACACCAGCAGCCCCGGATGCGGCCCACTATCGTTAGGACGCGCTACGTCCGCGGCCATCCGTGTTCCATCCGCAACGGTGAGTTCAACTTTTTCTTTTACGATGGTCATTAGTGCCTCCTCCTCGCTCAACCCTCAATAACGAGGACGCTTCCTGCGAGAGCTAGAATGATTCCGATTCCAAGAAACAGAAGCTGGATTCCCCGCTCGCCGCTTCGTGCCCAGAAATTAGCAACGAAAGGCCGACTAGACTGCGCCCTCGCAAAGAACTTTCTACCAGTGCTCTTGTAGAAGAGCGCATTCAGTGCTCCAATCCCGAGGAAAAATGCGCCAAACAACTTACCAGGGTGGGATGGCAAAATCATGTGGACAAGCCAGGCCATCCATGCCGCGAGCGTTACGAGGCAAGCTATTACCCAGCGCATAGATTCGAAAGAGGGTTTCATCTGCATACGCCACCGCGCAATTGCGCCGATCTCGCCCCACTAGTCTCGCACACCCATGGCTACACCCCGCGGGCACGCTCCCCCGCCAAAAATGCTAAAGTAGTCGGTCCATCCTATCGATCATGTCCGCCCCTAACTCTACCTTCGTCCGCGCCTGCAAATCGCAACCAGTCGATCACACTCCCGTCTGGTTCATGCGCCAGGCCGGACGCTACATGCCCGAGTATCGCGCCGTTCGCAAGCAACATTCTCTGCTCGAAATCTGCAAAAAGCCCGAACTCGCCGCCGAAGTCACCATCACTGCTGCCGAATTTCTCGGCGTCGACGCTGCCATCATCTTCGCCGACCTTCTGCTCCCGCTCGAAGTCATGGGCCTTCCTTTTCATTTTTCCGCCGGAGAAGGCCCTGTCATCGAGAAGCCCATCCGCACCACCGAAGACGTAGCCCAACTCCGCACCGACCGCGCCGCCGAACTCGGCTATGTCTCCGACGCCGTAAGCCTGGTAGCAAAACATTTCGCCGGCAAAATTCCTGTGATCGGTTTCTGCGGCGCGCCCTTCACTCTCGCCAGTTACATGATCGAAGGCGGCGGCTCCCGCCATTATCTCCACGCCAAGAAAATGATGTACAACTCCCCCAGCAACTGGGATGCGTTGATGCGCAAACTGGTGGATGTCACCGCCGAGTATTCCGCCTCCCAGGTCCGCGCCGGCGCCGATGTCATCCAGATTTTTGATAGCTGGGTCGGCTGTCTAAGTGTCGAAGATTACCGTCGCTACGTTCTGCCGCACGTCACGGTTCTCGTGAAACGCCTCCAGAAAACCGGCGCCCCCATCATTTATTTCGGCACCGACAGCGCGACGTTGCTTCCCGCGATGAACGAAACCGGAGCCGATGTCATCGGCCTCGACTGGCGCATCCCGCTCGATAAAGGCTGGAGCGATCTCAACCATCGCTGCGCCGTGCAAGGCAATCTCGATCCAGTGCTTCTCTTTGCCGACTGGAAAGAATTAAAATCCCGTGCGGAAAATATTCTTCAACTCGCCGCCGGACGCCCCGGCCACATCTTCAATCTCGGCCACGGCATCCTGCCCGAAACCCCCGTCGAGAATGTGAAGAATCTCGCGCGTCTGGTGCAGAAATATTCGGCTCCAAACTCGGCCTCCGGAAGCCGAAAGCCGGAAGCCGGCAGCCGCGTTCCATGACCCGCATCGCAATCATCGGCGGCGGCATCTCCGGACTCAGCGCCGCCTTCACCCTCGAAGAACCCCGCCGCGCCGGCGCGGTCGAATACGTTCTCTACGAATCCTCCCCGCAACTCGGCGGCGTCCTCCGCACCGACCACATCGACGGCTGCATCGTCGAAGCCGGCCCCGATTCCTTCATCACCGAAAAACCCTGGGCCGCCGATCTATGCCGCACCCTCGGTCTCGGCGATCAGCTCATCGGCTCCAACGACGCCGACCGCAAAACCTACATCCTGGTCCGCGGCCGACTCATCCCCATGCCCGACGGCCTCATGTTCATGGTCCCCACCAAGATCCTGCCCACCGGATTCTCCCCGCTTTTTTCCTGGAATACGAAACTCCGCATGGCGCAGGAACTCCTTCACCCGCCGCGCGCCGCCAACGGCGACGAAAGTGTCGCCTCTTTGGTCGAGCGTCATTACGGCGCAGAGATGGTCGACCGTCTCGC
The DNA here is from genome assembly GCA_963750245.1 of uncultured Acidobacteriaceae bacterium. GTDB lineage: Bacteria > Acidobacteriota > Terriglobia > Terriglobales > Acidobacteriaceae > Sulfotelmatobacter. The sequence continues at coordinate 313,257 of CAVVQB010000007.1, read as the reverse complement.
CGACCCACTACTCTCCGGAGTCTACGGCGGAGAAGCTGCCAGTCTCAGCGTTCGCGCCGTTCTTCCCCGCTTCGCCGAAATGGAACGCACTCACGGCAGCCTGGGCCGCGCCATGCTAGCTGCTAGAAAACAAATACTGCGGCCAGCAAACAAACCGGCCCCTCCGCTGTTCACATCTTTGAAGAACGGCATGCAGCAGCTCGTCGAAACCCTCGTCCCGCGCCTCAACCCGGCCTCCCTCATCACCAACGCTCCCGTCCAATCCATCGAACCAAGAACTGGAGGCTGGAGCGTCTCAGCCGACTTGAAATCCGATCACTTCAACGCGGTAATTGTCGCCCTCCCAGCCCTAGCCGCAGCCAACCTTCTCTCCACGTGTAGCCCCGACCTTTCCTCCGAACTCTCCGCCATCGCCTACAGTTCTTCCATCACCGTCGGCCTCGCCTACGATCGCGAAGTCCGCGAATCGCTCCCTCCCGGCTTCGGATTCCTAGTCCCGCGCAGCGAAGGCAAACGCCTCCTGGCCGCCACGTTCGTACACAACAAATTCCCTCACCGCGCTCCCACCGACCGCGCCCTGCTCCGTTGCTTCTTCGCCGGATCGAACGCCGAAAACCTCTGGCAGCTCTCCGACGACGCCATCATCGCCGTCGTCCGCAACGAACTCCAACAAATTCTAGGCCTCCGCGCCGCCCCGCTCTTCGCCCGCGTTTACAAATGGAAGTCCGCCATGGCCCAATACGGCGTCGGCCACCTCGATCGCCTCGACCGCATCGACCAACTCCGCCAACGGCTCCCCGGCCTAGCCCTAGCCGGCAACGGCTACCGCGGCATCGGCGTCCCAGATTGCGTCCGCTCCGGCCAGGAAGCAGCGAAGCAAGTTCTAACTCCGCTGAACATCTGATCCGCAATCCTAAACTCTGTCATCCTGAGCGGAGCATGCGGATTCGTCTCACGAATCCGCATGCGCAGTCGAAGGATCCCTGCACTCTCATCCGAACTCCGGTCGCCTCAGGGAGTTCTCCCCGGGGTTTGGTCCGGTCGCCTTCCCTACGCCGGAATCGCCCGCCTCACTCCCTCCTCCCGCCGCATCTTCCCCACCACCAACTTGATCTCGTCATAAGAAATCTCTGGCGGCAACACATCCTTCAACCCCTTCAACCGCTCCAACCCCACCTTCGCACAAGCCGCCTCGATCACCGCCTGCTTCTCCTTGCTCACCCAACCCGGCTGAAACTCCACCAGCCCGGTCTCCACCAGATTCGCAATCGCACTCACCACGGTTGATATCTGCCGTCCTCGAATCTGCGCGATCTCTTCCAAAGTTTTTCCATCGCTTAACAACCGCAAAGTTTCCTCAGCAGGTTTTGCTTGCCGCTGAATCCCACCCGCTCGTTCTCCCTGCCGAAATCTTTCCAGAGCTGCCAGAATCTCCCGCCCATACGTCTCCGCTTTTTTCTCTCCAATTCCCGAAACTTCCAAAAGCTCGCTCAAGGATTTCGGCTGCCGGCGGCAAATTTCGTCCAACGAAGAATCGTGCAGCACCACGAACGCCGCCAGCTTCATCTCCTTGGCAACAGACCGCCGCCACTCCCGCAAATAATCCTTCAAATCGTCATCCACAGGCCCGCCGGCCGCAACCGGAGTTTTCTGCACCGGCCCTTTTTTCGCAACCACTCGCGTTTCCATCCACTCTGCCACGCTCCCGCACACATCACACGATCCGCAACCCTCCCACTTCGGAGTCTCTCCAAAGTGCGTACAAATCTGCCGATGCCGGCACTTCTTCGACTCCACAAACTCGCGAATAATCCGGTACCGCTCCCACGCCCGGTTCCGCTCCTCCGCATCCAGAATCTGATTGGCAAAAAATCCCAGCAGCCCTGCATCCTTCTTCTGCCACAGCAAAACGCAATCCGCGCTCGCGCCATCGCGCCCCGCCCGTCCCGCTTCCTGGTAATACTGCTCAATCGACTTTGGCAGCGACAAATGAATTACCGCTCGCACCGCCGCTTTATTAATGCCCAATCCAAACGCAATCGTCCCCACCAGCACCCGCACTTCGTCCGACATCCACCGTTCCTGCACCCGCCTCCGCTCCGCGCCCTCCATCTTGCCGTGATATCCCACCGCCGCAATGTCGTGGTCCTCCAGAAAATCCACCGTCTCTTCCACCCGACTAATCGTCGGAGAATAAACAATCACATTGCTCCCGGCATAGCTCCGCAGCGCCTTCACCAGCATCTCCATCTGCTCCAGCCCTTCGCACTCCCGCACCAGGTAGCGCAAATTCGGCCGGTAAAAGCTCGCAATATATTTGTCGGGATCGCGCAGTTGCAGTTGCGCCAGAATGTCGTGCCGCACATGCCGCGTCGCGCTCGCCGTAAACGCCGCAATCGGACGATCCGGAAACTTCGTCCGCAACCGGTTCAACTGCCGGTACTCCGGACGAAACTCATGTCCCCACTCCGAGATGCAATGGGCCTCATCAATCGCGAAAAACGTTACCGGCACCTGCTGCATCCACCCCATCGTATCCCCGCGCGCCACCCGCTCCGGCGAAACATACAAAAGCCGATAAGCCCCCTCCCGCGCCTTCGACATCACCTTATTCTGCTCGGCCTCATTCATCGTGCTGTTGAGCACCGCCGCCGGAATGCCCATCTGCGCCAGTTGCGTCGCCTGATCCTGCATCAACGCGATCAGCGGCGAAATCACCACCGCGGTTCCGCCCGATACCACCGCCGGCAACTGGTAGCACAAAGACTTGCCACCGCCCGTCGGCATCACCACGCAAGTGTCTCGCCCCGCCAGTAGACTGCGCACAATCCGCTCCTGCAGCGGACGAAACGTGCTATACCCCCAGTATCGCCGTAGCGGCGTCAACAAATCAGTTTCCGGAGTCATCGAAGCGAGTATAGGCCGAGGCGAAGATTAGGAGAAACCCAAATCGCAGATTTTTGAGAAGAGATTTTCAAACCGGGAACTCCCCTGTGATCCCGGGCGTCCTCTGTGTTAAAGGTTTTCCCGTCCGATACTCCACGTCCGGATACACTCGCACGAATGCCACCCACACCAGCGCGATCACAGCAAAACAAAGCGCGCTGCCCTCCGGCCCAACCATCCCACCCGTAAGCCATCGCGGCCCGTGAAATGACGACTTCAGCAGATGCCCCGGAAAAATCGTTCCGCTATCCGGCACAGAATAAAAAAATGTCTCGCCCCAATCCCACGCCATATGAAAGCCCACTGCAAACCACAAACTCCCCGTGCGCCGCAGAGTCAGACAGAAGAAAAATCCAATCGCCGCCGCCGCCAGCAATCCCGTCCACTCCTCGCCCGCATTCTGCAAATGGATCAGACCGAACGTGCACGACAACATCACCGCCGCCGGCCAGAATCCAATCAATCGCGTCAGCGTAAACTGTGAATATCCGCGCAGCAAAAATTCCTCAAAGAACCCAACCAGCAAGAAGTACACCGCCCAGAACAGCGCAAACCTCACAATGCGCCCACCGTGTATCGCCAGATGCCCGAAGTCGAAAACCCGCATCCCATACATCGTCGCCATCAGCAACGTAATGCTGGCGAATCCCCAAACCGCGCCAACCCAAAACAATCTTCCAAACGCCGATCGCCCCGGCAAGCCATATGTCCCCCAAGCCCGTTTCTCAACACGTCCCAATATCGCAGCCGGAACCACCGCAGCCACCAGCAGTCCCAACTCCATCAGCATCATCGACCACAGACCGCTCGCGCCCAGTTCCACCGATCCCGCCCACCGCGTGGCCACAAACTGCAGCACATAAAACATCGCCACATAAAACGCAAGTCCCCATCCCGCCCGCAATCCGCCCGGACCGAGAAACACCGTCCGCACATACGAAGTCTGCACCGCAAACTCCGGCCCTGTGCTGGATTCGCCCGAACCCGCTGCTTCCGGATTCGACTCCCGCTTCTGATCGGAAATATTTATCGGTTCATCCATTGCCGTTCCGTTGTCATCCCGAGCGAGCCGCGCGAATCCACGGAGCCTGCCCTGAGCGAGCGCAAGCGACCGAAGGGCGCGTTTGGCTCGCTCCTTAACGCGCTGCGGTCCTCCCGTTTCCTCAAACAACCCCGCTCATGGTAAAACACTTCGTCCCGCCCCATGACCCGATTTTTCACGCGCGAACGCTTCGGCCGCCCTCAGTTTCTCGCGGGACTTCTGCTCCTCGCCTTCCTCGCGCAGGCGATTTGGTTGGTGCATTCCGAATTTCAAGCATCGGACTCTCCCAGCGCCTCCGAGCAAGTTCGCATCGCAGCCGGCTGGCGGCAAATCCACGGCGGCGGAATCGCCGGCGCTCCCTTTCCTGATGCGGCTGGTTCGCTGCCCCTCGAAGTCTCTCGAGACGACGCCGGCTTCGACACCGAGCATTCTCCACTGCTTTCTCTGGTGACCGCCGCGCCGCTCCTCGCGTGGCCGCAAGCCCTGGCCGCGCCCGAATCCTCTCCACACTGGCGCTGGCTCCCGCACGTTCCGTTTCTTGCCTTCGGCGTTTTTCTCGGCGCAAGTTTGTGGTACGTCGCCCGCCGCCTCTGTGGCAACTCCGGCGGATTCCTCGCCCTCACCCTCTACTGCTTTTCTCCAGCCGTCCTGCAAGCCGCGGCTGTCTGGCGCGTTGAACCCGAAATCCTCGCCGCCTGGGGATCCTTCGGGGCCATCTTCACTGCTATCGCCGTAGCGCACACACTCTACGCCCCACGCGAAGTCGTTCTCTGGAACTGGCGCCGCATCGTTCTGCTCGGCATCTCTCTCGCCATCGCGGTCGGCTCCCAATTCTCCATGATCATCGTAGTCCCCATCGCGCTCGCATTCCTTCTTTACCTGGCGCCTATCCGTCGCGGAGCCGCCCTCATCATCTGGACCGCCTCCTGCCTGATGGCCCTCATCCTGTTGTTCGCCACATATTTCTTCCACTCCCACTCTTTCGTCCAGGCAATGCAGCACGCCTCCTTCTGGGGAGCGACCTGGCGCAGCTTCACCGTACTCGCCGTTTATCGCCGCGTCGCCTCCCTGATCCTGCGCGCCTGTCCAGCCTTCGCCTTCCTGTTGCCGGTCGCCGTTGCAACCTATCTAGCGTGGCCGCGCTCGCGTTACTTCGGCAACAGCGCCCCCCTCCTTGTCGCGCTTTTCTTCATCGCGCTGGCCATCGCACATCCTCGCGTCGCTGGCGCGGGATTCCTTCTGGCCTCCGTCCCTTTTCTCTTTATCTTTGTTTCGGGAGTCATCGCCGACCTCATGGAGACTCCCTACCGCGCTCTAGTAACCGCCGGTGTCTGGGGACTGGTCGGCGCCGACATCCTCTGGAGCCTTTCATCCCTGGTCCAGGTCACCCGCGGGTAACTCCACGGCTTACCCCGACTTTCCCCTGTGACTCTCTGTGCCCCCTGTGTTGAATGCCTTTGACCCTTGCTGTTAAAGCCACTGACTCTCGCTGGCTGACATTTCTATACACTCCCCGCGCATCTCCCTTCCCCAATCCCCGATCTAAGTGTGTAGGAAGTCCTCTGTGGAGGTGCGCCATGAAGTTTCTGTTGGAGTATCATAAGCATGTGAATCGCCCAGTTCCTCGCTCGATTCCGGCCTCGCTGGCAGTTTTCGGGACGTTGCTGTTTCTAGTCTGCGGCAGTTCAGCTCAATTCAATGCAAGCGCCGCTAATTCGTCCGCGCATGCCAGCATAGCTCCTCCAACGGCCTTCAGCGTTGCGCCTCCAACCGCCGTTCGTGTACCACCCCCAACCGGTGCGCCCTTCGTCCACGGCACTTTCCCGCACTCTGCGAGCAATTCACATATCAACCACGATGGCCAGCATCATCCGCATCACACGGCGAACGGCACCGCCTATTATCCTTATGTCTACGCGATGCCCGTGCCCTACTCAGTCGACGTCACCGACGCCGACACTCCCGACGATGAGGATGCGAACTATCAGGGAGGCCCCACCGTTTTCGACCGCCGCGGATCAGGCCCCGGCTCCTACGTACAGCCGTCTTCCGCGTCAGACTCGCCCGTAGCCCAGTCCGACCCTGACCCGGAGCCGCCTCAGCCCCCGACTACGCTAGTCTTCAAAGACGGTCATCAACTCGAGGTGAAGAACTACGCCATCGTCAGCCAAACCCTCTACGACCTAACGCCCGGTCATCCCCGCAAGATCGCTCTCGCGGATCTCGATCTCCCGGCCACCGAAAAACAAAACGACGATCACGGCGTGACCTTCCAACTCCCGCCGTCGGCCCAGGCCAACTGACATGCGATTCCCCGCAATCGGCGAGATCATGTGGCGCGGCCGACCTCGGCCGCGAACGGATTCCGCCACGATTGCTTTGCCAGAGAATCTTTGCTGCATCCTCGCAGCCTTCGTCGTCATAGCCTCTCTCACGCCATACTCTGCTGCCCAGCGATCTGCATCCGCAGGCCACGCATCTCGCTCCCGCACACATCGCAGCTCCGCACTCAAATCTCAGCAAGGGCAATTTCGCCTTCGGACGCACTCGGCCACGCCTCCGCATCCCGCCGCTCTTCTTCTTATCCTTACGGCTACGCTTCTCTCCCGTTCCCATTTTTCGGTGACTCCTTCGATCCCGATGACATTTATTCCACCGGATATCCCGTCGCTTCCCCGCCACCTCCGTTCCTGATGCAAGCCTTGAGCGGTCTTGCCGGCGGTCCTGCAAATTCCCTCGAGGATGCCATGTCTCCGGCCGCTCATCAGCCTTCCTCCACCGATCCGCTGATGATCGAACTCCAGAACGGCCGCTACGTCCGCGTCACCAACACCGCCGCCAATGGCGACGCACTCCCGCTAGCATCGACTCCAGCTCTGAGCGCGAAGCCATCTAGCATTCGATCGACAAGCACTCCTGCGGCTCGATACGAGCTCCGCGCCGCCGCTGCTGCTCGCTGCTGCCTCACCGCAACCCCTGCCGCCCGCCGTACTCATCTTTCGCGACGGACACAGCGAAGAAGTCCGCGACTACACCATCGCCGACGGCTTCCTCTACGCCCGCGGCGACTTCTACACCGACGGATACTGGAACAAGAAAATCGATCTCTCCGCGATCAACCTGAACCAAACTCTCCAAGCCAACGCCGACCGCAAGGTGAATTTCGTTCTCCCCACATCGCCGAACGAAGTCATCACCCGCCCCTAGTCTTCCTTTGGTTTGTCATTCCGAGCCGTTCTTTGGCGAGGAATCCCTACCCCTCCCAAAGCGATGTCGGTCCGAGAGACTCCAGAAGGCATGTCATTCCAAATGCGCGAGCGCAGCGAGACCGGAGAAGCCGCTTCCGGCGCCGCGAGTTTCGAAATTTGCGGCGCAACAAGTTGAGGACGTGCAAAATTGCCAGCGCAAACGTGGAAGAGCGGCGCTTCAGCGCCGCGTCACGCCTCCCCCAGATGCGGGCTTTGGCCCCTGAGGTACGCGCACGGAACCCTCCTTCGGCACCATCATCAACAACTCCGAACCGCGCCCGGCAAAGCTCCGTCTCATGGTATAATTACTCTTCCGCAAGAATCCTATTAACCGCTGTAAATACAGCGGTTTAGAGTGATTCCGCGCACCACCCAAGCTTGAAAAAGGAGCGCCCCAAGCGAAAAGCTAAAGGCCAACAGCCAAGAGCGTAAAAATGCCTGACGATCAAAACCCCGAACCGACCGCGCTTTGCGGGCGTCTGAGCCCGCAGCGGTCGTCCCGAGCAACGCGAGGGATCTCGTCCGCTAAGAACTAAACATTTATGCCTGACGATCAAAACCCCGAACTCCCCCTGACTCCACCGCCCCCGCGGCGATGGCAGTCCCGGCGCTCTGCACATTCAGCCCGTCAACATTGAAGACGAGATGCGCAAGTCGTATCTCGACTATTCCATGTCGGTCATCATCGGCCGCGCTCTCCCCGATGTCCGCGACGGACTCAAGCCCGTGCACCGCCGCATTCTCTACACCATGCAGCAGATGGGCCTGCAGCCCAATCGGGCCACGCGCAAGTGCGCCCGCATCGTCGGCGACGTCATGGGCAAGTACCATCCCCACGGCAACCTCGCCGTCTACGATGCGTTGGTCCGTCTCGCGCAGGATTGGAGTCTCCGCTACCCGCTGATTTTTGGACAGGGAAATTTCGGCTCCGTCGACGGCGATCCTCCCGCCGCCGATCGCTACACCGAAGCGAAGCTAGCGCAAGTAGCCACAGCGCTCTTAGAGGACTTAGATAAAGAAACCGTCGACTTCCGCCCCAACTACGATGGCAGCGAAGTAGAGCCCGATGTTCTGCCCGCGCGCATTCCGAATCTTCTCGTCAACGGTTCCGACGGAATCGCCGTCGGCATGGCCACAAAGATTCCGCCACACAACTTAACCGAAATCGTCGACGCCACCATCACGCTGGTCAACAATCCCAACGCGCAGCTCGCCGAAATTCTCAAGTTCGTCCAAGGTCCGGATTTCCCCACCGCCGGCATCATCCACGGCCGCGCCGGAGTCTTCGAAGCCTACCGCACCGGTCGCGGACGCTTCACCATGCGCGCCAAAGCCGCCATCGAAAATATCAGCAAAGATCGCCAGGCCATCATCGTCACCGAAATTCCTTATCAGGTGAACAAGTCTGTACTCATCAAGCGCATCGCGCAGCTCGTCAACGATAAGGAGATCGAAGATATCTCCGACGTGCGCGATGAAAGCGATCGCGACGGCATGCGCATCGTCGTCGAACTCAAGCGCGGCGCCGAGCCTCAGATCGTCCTCAACCAGCTCTACAAACACACCGCCATGCAGGAAGGTTTTTCCATGATCCTGCTCGCGGTGGTCAACAACCAGCCCCGCGAAATGGGCCTGATCCCAGCCATCAAGCACTTCATCAATCACCGCGTCGAAGTTGTCCGCCGCCGCACCGCCTACCTGCTGCAGAAGGCGAAAGATCGCGAGCACATTCTCGAGGGCTATCTCACCGCCCTCGATCACCTCGATAACGTAATCACCATCATCCGCGCCAGCGCCAATCGCGCCGAGGCCCGCGAGAATTTGGTCGCCTACTTCGGCGGCAAGAAAATCGACATCAACACCACCGGCCGCGCTCCCAAGCTCGATCCCGAAAAGCCCTTCACCGCGCGCCAGGCCGACGCCATTCTCGAACTGCAACTGCATCGCCTCACCAAACTTTCCATCGACGAAATTTCCAACGAACTGAAAGAAGTCCGCGGCCGCATCGAAGAATACGAAGCCATCCTCGCCTCCGAGAACAAGCTCCGCAAAGTCATCGTCAAGGAACTCGAAGAAGTAAAAGAAGCCTACGGCGACGAGCGTCGCACCAAGATCGAAGACGAAGCCGCCGAAATCGTCCTCGAAGATTTAATCGCCGACGAGCAGGTCGCCGTCACCTTCAGCCACTCCGGCTACATGAAGCGCACGCCCATCTCCACCTACCGCATGCAGCGCCGCGGTGGCACCGGACGCACCGGCATGAAGACCCGCGACGAGGATTTCGTCGAGCACCTCTTCATCGCCTCCACCCACGCTTACATTCTCATCTTCACCAACAAGGGCCGCGTCTACTGGCTCAAGGTCTACGAGATTCCCGACGTAAGCGCCGCCGGCCGGGGCAAGCACATCGGCAACCTGATTGGCCTGCAACCCGGCGAAACCGTCCGCACCATGCTGGCCGTGCGCAATCTCGAAGAGGAAAATAAATACATCTTCTTCGCCACCCGCAACGGCCTGGTGAAAAAATCCGAACTGCGCGAGTTCATGCACGTCCGCTCCAACGGCATCAACGCCATCAACATCGAAACCGGAGACGAACTCGTCGCCGCCCGCATCACCAACGGCAATCAAATCGTCTTCATCGCCACACACGAAGGCATGGCCATCCGCTTCGACGAAGATCACGTCCGCCCCATGGGCCGCGCCGCCTACGGCGTCAACGGAATCAACCTGGAAGAAGGCGACTACGTAGTAGGGATGACCGTAACGCCCAAGCCGGACGTCGCCACGGATCATGTAGGGACGGGCGCCGTGCGAGCCTGCCCCGAGCGGAGTCGAGGGGTCCAGCGAGCGAAGCGAGCCAGGCGAAAGGAGCTGACATAGAGATCCCGCCCGGCGAAGTCGTCGACCTAACTCAAAAAGGCACGCTGATTCTCTCCGTAACCGAAAACGGCTACGGCAAACGCACTCCCGCCGACGAATACCGCCTCACCAACCGCGCCGGCAAAGGCGTAATCAACATCAAGACCACAGAGCGAGTCGGCAAAGTAGTCGCCATCGCCCTGGTAGACGACAACTCGCAAGTCATGCTGATCAGCCACTACGGCAAAATCATCCGCATGGACTCGAAAACCATCCGCGAATCCGGCCGCAACGCCCAAGGCGTCCGCCTCCTGCACATGGAACCCGGCGACCGCGTAGCCGCCGCCGTAGTCCTGGCGCCCGAAGAAGAGCCCAACGGCAACGGAGGCACGCTAATTCAGTAATGGGTTGTGGAGCTGGCGGACGCCCTCGTCCGCCGAATCTCGCCCTGAAAGGGGGCGGCTTAAGCCGCGCCGAAAGCCAGCCTTTGGGTGGCGCAGCGCTTTCAGCGCTGCGGTAAGCGCTTGTCATCCTGAGCGAAGTGAGATCGTCCGCAGGACGATCTCACGCAGTCGAAGGATCCCTGCCCGGTTAGCAGGAGACTAAGAAGCCGCTTTTCCCCGCCACGACCGCCGGCCGCGCAGTTACTCGGTACTCGGTACTCGGTACTACCTCACGCCCTGCTTCCGATTAATCTCCGTCCCAAACTCCGTAATCAAATTCACCAGCGACCCATAAGCCGCCTGTCCCAGCACCGCCCAGCCGCCGTTCACCCAGACATTCTTCGGACTCGGCTTCCAGGCCGTAGCCAGCAACCCCCCGCCAAACGCCCCGCCATATAACGCAAACTGCGGACGCAAATTCTCTTCGCTCCGGTCGTAAGACACGAAGTTCCGCAAAATCGCATGCCGCATCCGATGCCGAAAGTCCGAGCACTTGCACTTGTCATAACGAACCTCATACCCCAACTTGGCATTCCCCAAAGCCGCCAAAGTATTCGACGTAAAGAACTGCCCCTCGCGCGAAGCCCACCGCTCCCCATATCCGCCAATCCCTCGCCTGCCACGCGGGCACCCCCCGCGCCTGATCCACGCCCGCCGCAAACATCCTCTTCATATAAGCCTCAGGCGTAGTAAATGTTTGGCGCAGGTAATAATCCATCCGCTGCTCGCGGGTCATCGGCACCAGCTTGCGATTTTTTCCTACATAAATTCCCGCAATCCACCCCGACTCCCAATCCCGCGCCCTAAGCAGCCCCGCCGTGGCCACATCCCTCGTCATGCCCACCGCCTGCTTCGTCTTGTCCTGGATCTCCTGCACCGGATTCGCGCTCTCATCTTTCTTGCTCTCTCCCGGCGCGTCCGGAAGCTCTTTGCCCGGCGTCTGTCCAGAGTTCTCCTTAGGCGTTTGTGAGGGATTTTGAGAAGGATTCTCGGAAGAATTCTGAGGAGGATTCTGCGCCGGCTCGCTGCTCTGCGCCCGCGCCGTTTCCGGGCACATGACCGCCAGCAAACATACGATCACCAAAAAGCCGTAAGCCCGGTCCCTCGCGCCAGCGATCCTATGCCCCATTCCGCCCACATACTCTCCGCGAACCCCGCGGCCTTTCCTCTGTGAGACCCCGTGTCCCCCGCGTTGGAAGCTTTTGACTTTCCCGTCCCCACCCCAACCCCGATGCTAAACTCCCTTTGGATGCCGTCCCTCTACAACCGTGTTGCCGGTCAAAGCGTAGAGCGCATCGCCGCCCTCAGCGACGGCATCTTCGCCGTGGCCATGACCCTCCTCGTCCTCGACCTGCGCGTCCCCGCCGCCGAAGTCATTCACACCGAACACGACCTTCGCCGCGCCCTCGTCCTGCTATCGCCGCGCGTGATTATTTTTCTCATGAGCATCATGACCAACGGCATCTTCTGGGTCGGCCAGCAAACCCAACTCAACTACTTCGCCCGCTCCGACCGCAACCTTGCCTGGATCCACATCGGCTTCCTCTGCGCCATCTGTCTCACGCCCTTCTCCACATCGCTGCTGGCCGAGTTCATCCACTACCGCACCGCGCTCCTCGTCTATTGGAGCAATATCCTTCTCCTCGGACTCACACTTTATTGGAGCTGGAGCTACGCCACCCGCGCCCATCTTCTCGTCGACGATCTCCCGCCCGAAATCCATCCCGCCGTCGTTCGCCGCATCGTCGTCGCCCAGTCTCTCTACGCGTGCGGCGCCGCCCTGTGCTTCATCAACACCTACTATGCCATCGCCGAAATTGTCGTGGTGCAAATAAACTACGCCATCGCCCCCAGATTCTGCTGGGGATTATTCTCGCGCAACAAGCCGGAAGAACAGAGCTGAATTTTATGGGTGATTTAAGAGTGAAGATCGATAGCAACGATGAATTTACTGTCGTGACGCTCTATCCGTGAAGATCCGCGCGAATCCGTGGGAAAGAAGTTTGCTACCCGCGCTCGAACGCGTGCTTCTTCTCCAACTCCTCCACCGCCGTCCGCATCGCCGATTCAGATCTTTCCGCCTGCCCCATCAGCCCCGGAGTCGCCTCCGCCCACTCGCCCGCTATTCGCACCAACCCATCTCCCGCCAACAACCGTCCAGCAACTTCGAGCAAATGCGCCGGCGTAGTCTCCAAATACTGCGCGTCGGTCGGATCGGCAATCCACGCTCGCCTCCCCGCCGGCGGCGTATGGGATGGGGGTGCCCCATTTCTCGCGTCTTTTGCGAGAAGTGGGGATCTCGCAGCCGCGGTCTCCCAATAAACCTTCCGCTCAATAAACGTAGCAATCAGCTCATCGGAAGCGTTTCCAAACACCCACTTCTGCCGCTTGAAATCGTAGTACCGACTGGAAAACGCCACCGGCACCAGCTTCCCCGACTTCACAAATTCAATCTGCCTCCGGTCCACTTCCTTGCGCAGCGCGTTGATTACCGGAGCCTCCGCATCCTTCGGCTCCAGCGACGCCAGCAACTCCCGCACCGTAGCCGACAAATTCACCGCCACCGGCGCATGCAGCCCCTCCGAATTCTCCAACAGTATGTCGCCATGCAACACCCAAAAATCCGCCCCGGAAGTCGACCGGTGAAACGGCCACTCCAACGCAATCGTCAACGGCAACCCCGTCAACGTCACCCAAATCTTTTTCTGCTCGTCCATTTCCCCAACTCACTTTTTGAAGATGAATAACGATTACTTGTCATGCTGAGCGGAGTGAGATCGTCCGCAGGACAATCCCACGCAGTCGAAGCATCCCTACCTCTGGCACAGGCACAGTCCACGAGGCCGGGGGTGCCCCACTTCTCGCTTCTTTTGCGAGAAGTGGGATCTGTGACCCACTCCCTACCTCTTCTTCCCGCTAACCTTAGCCCCCATCCGCAACAACTTCCTAACCGTCCCCGTCGGCAGACTCTTCATCTGATCATGCAACTCCGTCACCGCATCAAAAAATCCCGCCATCGCCGCCAGCCGCTCCCGCGTAAACTCCGCCCCCGCTTCTTTCGGATCCAGCTCCTCCAAACTCCGCCGCAACATCTCCCGCGTCGGATCGATCTCCCTCCGCTTCCTCTGCTCAATCACCAGCCGGAACATCTCCCATACATCTTTCATCGACTCGTAATGCTCCCGCCGGTCGCCCAGCACATGCACCGCCCGCACAATCCCCCAGGTCTCCAGCTCCCGTATCGACGTGCTCACATTCGACCGCGCCACGCTCAGCGTCTCCGCAATCTCCTCCGCCGGCAGCGCCCGCGGCGACAGATACAGCAGCGCATGAATCTGCGCCACCGTCCGGTTGATCCCCCACCGCGTCCCCATCTCGCCCCAATGCAAGATGTAAGCCTTCTGCACTCCAGTCAAATCAGCCATATCGAAGCTTTCAGTTCAAACAGAATCTACAGAACGCCAAGAGTTCAGTCAACCGAAACGCGAATCAAGACTTATCATCCTGAGGAGCGGAGTCGTCGGCGAAGCGGACGACTCCCGACGAAGGACCTATGCACTCTGCCGCCACAACCACCGACGTTCACGCCCGGCCCTATTCGCCACCAGATACTCGGGACTCGTCACTTCGTTTTCCAGATTTCTCCGGCAGCAATTTCTTCGGCGGCACCTTCTTCGCCGCCTCCGCCCGCTTCCGCTCCTGATATCGTCGATCATGAAACGACTGATCCGCCGCTTGCTTTTTCATATCTCCCACCTTACACCCACGCAAATACTCATGTGGGGACAGTCGCCCTCGGCTGTCCGTCGAGTACAAGCTCGAACGCCTTTTGCCTGTTGTCCGAGACCTGCCCGGGAATCAAAACCGGAAACCCCGCGTTTTTCAAATTACCCCTTGCGCTTTCCTCAATTCATCTGCTATAAACAATGAACCGAGAGCAGAGGTGTGGCTAGCCGGTCGTTTTTGTGAATCTCTCGGTCTCGTCCGGCATCTAAGTCTTAGAGAGCGTCGTAAAAGAAGTTCTCAATCGTCCCGGCCACGGGACTTCATTCGGAAAGCAACTGGTTTAGCGTAGATTGCCTCCCGAAGGGTACCTTCAAAGCAAGGACCTCCAAAAGGATCTTTTCTCAATTTCTTGTCTTCCGTATCGGCGTGCGCCGAAAGTGGCGTTCGTGTCCGGACGGAAGACCATACGGTTGCGCGCTGTTTCGAGCTGTAAAATCCAGCTCTCCCGTCCTGCTTTTGCGAGATTCCCGATGTGGAAATCATCTGGAAATCCTGTGAGTTGCGATGATTGACGGGATTTTCGCCGCACTGTATGGTTGTAAAGTTTCGAGGACAGTCGAATTCATGTAGGGACGGACGCCTCGTCCGTCCAGCCGAGCGCAAGCGAGGCGCATGTTTTCGCCTGGACTGAATTCGCGCCGCCTTGGCGGACCGCGATTCGGTCTTTGACAACTAGGTTGAACGTGCCAGTCGTGAGAAATCGGTTCGGGCATAAGTCCGAGCGATCTCACAAGATAGACCACCACGGTCTTCAAGCTCTTTTGGATTTCGATCCGAAAGAAGGCGAAGCTGAGTGGTGGCGCCATCCCGGCTTTCGAGCCCGGCGATGGCAGTCTGCCAACTACCCGTCGGCAGACATCAGGTTTCAAACGAGAGTTTGATCCTGGCTCAGAATCAACGCTGGCGGCGTGCCTAACACATGCAAGTCGAACGAGAAAGGGGAGCAATCCCTGAGTAAAGTGGCGACCGGGTGAGTAACACGTGACTAACCTACCCTCGAGTGTGGAATAACATCGGGAAACCGATGCTAATACCGCATAACATCGCAAGATCAAAGGAGCAATCCGCTTGAGGAGGGGGTCGCGGCTGATTAGCTAGTTGGCGGGGTAACGGCCCACCAAGGCGAAGATCGGTAGCCGGCCTGAGAGGGCGCACGGCCACACTGGAACTGAAACACGGTCCAGACTCCTACGGGAGGCAGCAGTGGGGAATTTTGCGCAATGGGGGAAACCCTGACGCAGCAACGCCGCGTGGAGGATGAAGCCCCTTGGGGCGTAAACTCCTTTCGACCAAGACGATAATGACGGTACTGGTGGAAGAAGCACCGGCTAACTCTGTGCCAGCAGCCGCGGTAATACAGAGGGTGCAAGCGTTGTTCGGAATTATTGGGCGTAAAGGGCGCGTAGGCGGCGCGACAAGTCACCTGTGAAATCTCCAAGCTTAACTTGGAGCCTGCAGGCGAAACTGTCGTGCTGGAGTATGGGAGAGGTGCGTGGAATTCCCGGTGTAGCGGTGAAATGCGTAGATATCGGGAGGAACACCTGTGGCGAAAGCGGCGCACTGGACCATAACTGACGCTGAGGCGCGAAAGCTAGGGGAGCAAACAGGATTAGATACCCTGGTAGTCCTAGCCCTAAACGATGATTGCTTGGTGTGGTGGGTACCCAATCCCACTGTGCCGCAGCTAACGCGATAAGCAATCCGCCTGGGGAGTACGGTCGCAAGGCTGAAACTCAAAGGAATTGACGGGGGCCCGCACAAGCGGTGGAGCATGTGGTTCAATTCGACGCAACGCGAAGAACCTTACCTGGGCTCGAAATGGAGTGGAATCGGGTGGAAACATCCGCGTCTCGCAAGAGACCGCTCTATAGGTGCTGCATGGCTGTCGTCAGCTCGTGTCGTGAGATGTTGGGTTAAGTCCCGCAACGAGCGCAACCCTTATCCCTAGTTGCCATCGGGTCAAGCCGGGCACTCTAGTGAAACCGCCCAGGATAACTGGGAGGAAGGTGGGGATGACGTCAAGTCCTCATGGCCTTTATGTCCAGGGCTACACACGTGCTACAATGGTCGGTACAAACCGTCGCAAACCCGCGAGGGGGAGCTAATCGGAAAAAGCCGGCCTCAGTTCGGATTGGAGTCTGCAACCCGACTCCATGAAGCTGGAATCGCTAGTAATCGCGGATCAGAACGCCGCGGTGAATACGTTCCCGGGCCTTGTACACACCGCCCGTCACATCACGAAAGTGGACTGCACTAGAAGCCGGTGTGCTAACCGCAAGGAGGCAGCCGTCCAAGGTATGGTTCATGATTGGGGTGAAGTCGTAACAAGGTAGCCGTAGGAGAACCTGCGGCTGGATCACCTCCTTTCTAAGAGAGAACGTCATGGCACTTCCGCGACCCTTAGCCTTTTCTGGATTTCGATCCTTAAAAAGCGAATGGGTTTAAATATACGGAGGACGTTGCCATGTACCCCAAGCTGTATCCACCACTAACCTGAGGATGCGGCAAGGGAGTCTCGTTCGGACCTCTCTTTCTCGAATCCCAATTTCCATGATGGTCATTTCGGGCTTAGCCCGGAAGCACGTTCAGCCTTGTCCTCGAATTAAATTTTGAGCTTCTGGCTACTAGCTTCTAGCTCCTAGCTGAATCACGCAAATGGTTTGGCTAGAAGCTAGCGGCTAGAGGCCTGGGAGCCAAACACAAGTGCAAGGCTCCGGGTTAAAATAGCAAGACCGGGCCTGTAGCTCAGGTGGCTAGAGCGCACCCCTGATAAGGGTGAGGTCGATAGTTCAAGTCTATCCAGGCCCACCAGAAATCAGTGGCCAGGGATCAGGGTATAGGGAGTAGTTTTCTGATCCCTATCCCCTGACCCCTGACCACTGGGGTTGGGGCTGTAGCTCAGCTGGGAGAGCGCCTGGTTTGCAACCAGGAGGCCACCGGTTCGATCCCGGTCAGCTCCACCAACTTTGCATTGGTGGTTTGTCATGCTGAGCGGAACAATGCTTCGCGAAGCGAAACATTGTGGAGTCGAAGCATCCCTACCGCTGGCATAAAGCCGGCTGAAAGAGGTGGCGAAATGAGATTGGTCGACTCGATCACGGGCCTGGGCGCACTGCTGGTCCCGATCGTCGCCATCCTGGTTGGAGGTGCGATCGCAATCGTTGGCATGATTCACCGCCATCAAGAGCGCTTGGCCAAGATCGAACGCGGCATGGATCCCGACGCTCCGCCTAGAAGTTAGTAAGTCAGCCCGATGTTGGGCGTCACTACGACAACCGATTCCGTATCCCGGTTCATGAAAGTCGTACTGACGCCGAACATTGGGTTGGAGGAAGTGAGGGGTTTGCACACCCCGAACTGAGCAAGACCCATACCCGCACAAGCGGGGTTAGTGAGGTGGCAAGTCGTAGGTTCTCAGCTGATGGCTGAAAGCTGACGGCTGATAGCTTCTTCACGAGGACGATATTTGACAACTGAATAGATTGGGCAAAATACAAGGCGTTGTAAATTTTTATGAGTGCCTGAGAGAAGCTGCTGGTGCGCGTAAACGTTGATAGGCGTTAAGCGCGCGATGAGCAGCACAAAGGCCCATAGAGTTTAAGCGGCGTGTTTGATTTGTCTTTAGCTAAAAGCCAAAAGCTAATAGCTAAAAGCTCTTCGAGTGTGCTGAGTAAATTTTGTGGTCAAGCTACTAAGGGCGCATGGTGGATGCCTTGGCAGAAGCAGGCGAAGAAGGACGTGGCAAGCTGCGATAAGCCTCGGGGAGCCGCAAGCAGGCATTGATCCGGGGATTTCCGAATGGGGAAACCCACGGGGGTAAAACCTCCGTACGGCGTGATGAATCCATAGTCACGCACGAGCGAACCCTGGGAAGTGAACCATCTCAGTACCAGGAGGAAAAGAAAGAAACCTCGATTGCGAAAGTAGTGGCGAGCGAAATCGCATCAGCCTAAACCAGTTCCACCTTCGGGTGTAACTGGGGTTGTAGGGTCGACAACAGTAGAGTTACCAATTTGGCCGTTAACTGAAGCCCTCTGGAAAGAGGGGCCATAGAGTGTGATAGCCACGTAAGTGAAAACGGACCAAACTCGAAGTCGATACCTGAGTACCGCGGAGCACGAGAAACTTTGCGGGAAGCTACGGGGACCATCCCGTAAGGCTAAATACTAGCTTCTGACCGATAGTGAACCAGTACCGTGAGGGAAAGGCGAAAAGAACCCCTGCGAGGGGAGTGAAATAGTACCTGAAACCGTGTGCCTACAAACGGTGGGAGGACTATGCGGCGCAAGCCGAAAGTCTGACCGCGTGCCTATTGCATAATGAGCCGGCTAGTTATTCTTGTCAGCAAGGTTAAGCGAAAGCGAGCCGCAGCGAAAGCGAGTCCGAATAGGGCGAATCAGTTGGCAGGAATAGACGCGAAGCGGGATGATCTACCCTTGGCCAGGCTGAAAGTGGGGTAACACCCACTGGAGGGCCGAACGGGTGTTTGTTGAAAAAAGCTCCGATGAGCTGAGGGTAGGGGTGAAAGGCTAATCAAATTCCGTGATTGCTCGTTCTCTCCGAAATAGCTTTAGGGCTAGCCTCGTATGATTTGTCGTGGTGGTAGAGAACTGAATGGACTAGGGGGCTTTCCAGCTTACTGAATCCAATCAAACTTCGAATGCCATAGAACAACCAATACGGGAGTCAGACGGCGGGGGCTAAGCTTCGTCGTCGAGAGGAAAACAGTCCAGATCGCCTGCTAAGGTCCCAAAATATCAGCTAAGTGGGAAAGGAAGTCGGAACGCCCAGACAGCCAGGAGGTTGGCTTAGAAGCAGCCATCCTTTAAAGAAAGCGTAATAGCTCACTGGTCAAGCGGTCCGGTGCCGACAATTTAACGGGGCTTAAGCTGATTACCGAAGCAGCGAATGCATCACTTAACTGTGGTGCGTGGTAGGAGAGCATTCTCAACAGTTTGAAGGTAGACCGAAAGGACTGCTGGACGGTTGAGAAGAGACCCTGCCGGCATAAGTAGCGATAACGGAGGTGGGAACCCTCCGCGCCGAAAGTCTAAGGTTTCCTGAGAAAGGTTAATCCGCTCAGGGTCAGGCGGTCCCTAAGGCGAGGCCGAAAGGCGTAGCCGATGGACATCCGGTTAATATTCCGGACCTCCCTTGTTTTCGTTATTACGATGGGGTGACGCAGGAGGATAAGCAGGCCGTCCTATGGCTATGACGGTCGATGCGCGTAAGGTGTCTTTCGTAGGCAAATCCGCGAGAGAGTTATCACTGAGGCGCAAAGCAGTACTCCGTATGGAGGAAAGCTGCCGATTCCACGCTGCCAAGAAAAACCTCTAAGGAGAAAGTAAGGGAACCGTACCTCAAACCGACACAGGTAGACGAGGAGAATATCCAAAGGCGCTCGTGAGAACAGTTGGTAAGGAACTCGGCAATATAACCCCGTAACTTCGGGAGAAGGGGTGCCTCACTAGGGTGCAAGCCCGAAGAGGCCGCAGCGAAATGCGCACTGCGACTGTTTAACAAAAACACAGGTCTCTGCAAAGTCGAAAACGACGTATAGGGGCTGACGCCTGCCCGGTGCCGGAAGGTTAAAGGGAGAGGTCAGCGCAAGCGAAGCTTCGAACTGAAGCCCCGGTGAACGGCGGCCGTAACTATAACGGTCCTAAGGTAGCGAAATTCCTTGTCGGGTAAGTTCCGACCTGCACGAATGGCGTAACGAAAGTGCGACTGTCTTGCCGACTGACACGGCGAACTTGTAGTGCCGGTGAAGATGCCGGTTGCCCGCAACTAGACGGAAAGACCCCGTGCACCTTTACTATACCTTTAGTATGAACTATGGCCCTTGCTGCGCAGGATAGGTGGGAGGCTTTGATTCCAGGCTCTCGGGCTTGGAGGAGCCAACGGTGAGATACCACCCTGCGAGATCTGTGGTTCTAACTTACTCCCGTTACCCGGGAGAAGGACATACTAAGGCGGGTAGTTTGACTGGGGCGGTCGCCTCCTAAACGGTAACGGAGGCGCGCGAAGCTACGCTCAGGCTGTTTGGAAATCAGCCGTTGAATGCAAAAGTATAAGCGTGGTTGACTGCGAGACCTACAAGTCGAGCAGGTACGAAAGTAGGCTTTAGTGATCCGGTGGTTCTGCATGGAAGGGCCATCGCTCAACGGATAAAAGGTACGCCGGGGATAACAGGCTGATCGGAGCCAAGAGTTCATATCGACGCTCCGGTTTGGCACCTCGATGTCGGCTCATCGCATCCTGGAGCTGTAGAAGGTTCCAAGGGTTAGGCTGTTCGCCTATTAAAGCGGTACGTGAGCTGGGTTCAGAACGTCGCGAGACAGTTCGGTCCCTATCTGTTGTGGGCGCAGGAGATTTGAGAGGACCTGTCCTTAGTACGAGAGGACCGGGATGGACGAACCTCTTGTGTTCGAGCTGTCATGCCAATGGCACCGCTCGGTAGCGAAGTTCGGTAGTGATAACCGCTGAATGCATATAAGCGGGAAGCACTCCTCAAGATGAGATCTCCCAACCCGTAAGGGATAAGAAGGGCCCAGGAAGACTACCTGGTTGATAGGCTGGAGGTGAAAGTGCAGCAATGCATGTAGCTTACCAGTACTAATCGCCCGTTCGGCTTGACCATAAAATTTACTCGGTGCAGAAAACAGTTGTCAGTTCTCAGTTGGGTAGGGCACGGCTTCAGCCGTGCCTCAGTTAGAACCTGAACTATATCCAGCAATGTTGTTGAGGTCGTTCGAACCTGGATGGCTGAGATGCAACACTGATAACTGTTGCGCCGACGCTTTTGAAAAGAAAGCAAAGCCGAAGTACGGTGGCAGAAATCGGAAACAAACAATAAGAAAGTAAGCCACACCCAATCTATTCAGTTGTGAGGCATCGCCCTCACGATCTTTGAAAGCTAGCTTTCAGCTGTCAGCTCTAAGCTTTCAGCTTGACCTTGTCGTTCTCATAACGGCCTTGTCATTCCGACCCTGAGCAGCGCGAAGGGGAGGAACCTGCTGTCCGCTGAAGCCACCAAGTTTGCTGTCCATCAGCACAAGACGTCACCTCGGCAAGAAGCTGAGAACTGACCGCTGATAGCTGACAGCTCCGACTTGTCGGTGATCTTACCGCGGGGGATCCACCCGTTCCCATCCCGAACACGGAAGTTAAGCCCCGCTGGGCCGATGGTACTGCACGCGCCAAGTGTGTGGGAGCGTAGGTCGTTGCCGGCATAAATAAAGGCCAGTCTGAGAAATCAGATTGGCCTTTTCCTTTTGCACCCACAGAAAATCCTTGTCATTCCGACGCGCGAGCGATAGCGAGACAGGAGGAATCCCTACCTCCAAGGCGAACCCAGAAGTTAAGCGGATGGGGATTCTGCCTTCTAACCCACTAAACACCGTGCATAAATAAAGGCTATTCAACGGAAATGTTGATAGCCCTTTCTTTGTGCGACCATCAGCTTCTTCCGCGAAGTATGGCTGCGAGTACTCGCGGATTGCGGCGACCATGCAACACTGCGATGATCACGAGCGGCTTCTCATCGGGAGCATAAGCGATTACCTAATTTCGCAGCGATTGAGCGCAAGGGACGCGCCGTAAGGTCGCGACGGGAGTGACCTGTGTAGGGAAAAGCGGTGAGAGATTGGATTGCCTGGTGAATTTCATCAAGGACGCGATCCGCAGCGTCGAGGTTATCGGTCGCGATGTGTTCCCAGATTTCTTCCAGATCTGTATACGCTTGTGGATGGAGAACAAACCCGCTCATGGACGAGAGCGACGTGCATCAGTCTTGCTCTTGCGGCTGAGGTTGGCGAAGGCTTCCTCCCCGTCGAGGGGTTTCACGCGGCCGCCCTTGATATCGTCGTAACGGCTGTCCAGCATCTCGCGAACCTGAGCGAGTTCTTGGAGATATCCGGCCATTGCGTCCTCGATTAAATCGTTGGGTGCGCGGCCGGTCTGCGTGGCGAGTTCCTGCAGGCGGGACTCGGTTTCGGGTCGAAGTTGTACTTCCATAGCTGCTAGTCTAGAAAGTCTAGACAGCGCGTTTGGCGGTGTCAAAGCAGGTTTGTTCCCGTGGAGGTGGTTAAACCCCGCTGGGCCGATGGTACTGCACGTGCCAAGTGTGTGGGAGCCCTCCGGCTTCGCCCATTAAACTCCGGTCGTTGCCGGCATAAATAATGGCCACGTTGCGAAAGCAGTCTGGCCTCAAATTCCGCGTCGGGAGCAAACCGCACAGTCGGTTGCTGCTCTTGTGCTTCCTACTTTGATCTTCTGAGCAAGATATCCTTATCCGTTTCCTTCTGGGTACAAACGTTGTGCTGAGTACTTTTGCCGTACTCGCAGGCAAAGCAGGCACAATTGCCGTTGGCGCCTAGGTATTTCACGGGATCGTGGCATTGATCGATCGAGTCGGCGCAGGCATCTGCTTGCAGCGGCGCTGCTCCGGCAAGGGCGAACAGTTGGACCTGGCCCTTCGCGGTTTTCTTGGCGGCGCACTCGTAGCCAGACTGAGGCTGAGGCTTTGTAGGCTGGGAAAAAACAGAGTCGGTTCCATCCGCCGCGATCTTGCTTCGGGCCGACAACATCAACGTGAATAGGCCAACACAAAGGAGCCAAACTGCAACCTTAAAGGTCATAGTCACACCTCTTCTGCTTTAGTTCTGCCGCGGCGAGCTTCCTGTCTTGTTGCTCACGCTCTTTTTGCGTAATGTCGCATCGACATCCATCAGATCTTTCATTTCCTTCTCCATCTGGGCTTCCACTTGATCAAGGTCCTCCACGTTCATGCGCGCTCCTTTCTGCCATGCGTCCCCCATCGTCTTATAAACGTGGTCGCTGATGTGCAGCCGGTTCGTCTTGCGCAAGCTGTCCAATTCAGCCAGGGAATCAGCTAGGCGACGGTTCAAGACCACCGAGGGACTGCGCGGGTCGAATTGTTCAGTAGCGCTCTCAAGAATGAGCAACTGGGCGTAAAGCTTGTCGTAGGTGTCGAACTGGCGCTTGTACAGGTCTTGACTTAGCTGAACCTGTTCGGCGAACACTTGCTTCTGCTGGTCCATTTGCTCATCAATCTTCGATGTGACCCTGTCCTCGCTTCGGGAAGAGACACGCGTCAGCCAAGCTGTGAGCAGAATTGGAATGACGAGCATGGCGACCTGCCATGCCCTGGAACTCACCCCCTGGTCTCGCATAGGCAGTTGCGGATTAGGCTGGCGGGCCATTGGCTTCGCTCCTAAGTGGAGTTTCTTAAATACGGGTGGAATCCGGGGTCTTATCGTCGCCGAGTTCGCAAGAGGGAAGAAAGGGCGTCACTCAGAGGCGATAAGCAGCATTATGCCCTCGGTCGAATACTTGTCAAGCGAAATCCACATCACCCCTAAGTGCGTGGCAGTCCTTCGACTTCGCTCAGGGTAAACTCCGGTCGGAGCCGGCATAAGTAAAGGCCAGTCTGAGAAATCAGATTGGCCTTTTCCTTTTGCGTGCGCGGCCAGTAGCTTCGGTCCCGCACACTCGGGGAATTGCACTGCCTAGGGACCAACGAAGGCGGCCCGCATCCTGATAGAGTAATTTACAAAGTGCGAAAGGATGATATGCGCCTCAAAACGCTCGCCCCGATCGGCTTGTTTGTCTTGTTGGCCTTGAGCTTCGCCGCGCGCGCGCAACAGTCCGATACCTCCGCAGCTCCCCCCGTCTGGAATGACAATTCCCTAATCACTGTCCAGAAAAACGGTGGAGATCCCACACGCTCAGGCGATGTCAAAATCGAGTTCTACGGACACGATGCATTCAAGATCACTTCACCCTCGGGTTTGACGGTTCTCACTGATCCTTGGCGGAATGATTCCACCGGTGCCTATCCAAAGTGGTTCCTGAATGAGTTTCCCGCCCTCCAGGTCGACATCGTTCTTTCCACGCACGCTCATTTCGACCACGATGCCGTCGAGCGGCCGAACGGGCTGGTGGTGCTCGAGCGTCTGGTTGGGCAGTTTAAGCTCGGCGATATCGAAGTAACGGGCCTTGCCGACAAGCACCAATGCGATCGAACCTCCGCAGACTCAGTTGCGAAGACATGTCCGCCAAACAACGAGATCGGGTTCGACAACGCGATTCAGATCATTCACACCGGCTCACTGCGGATCGTCATTTGGGGCGACAACCGCCCCGAGCCCGACCCCTCGCTCGATCATGATTTGAAAAATGTTGATGTCCTCATCCTGCCGATCGAAAACGTACTCACTCGCGCGGAGGCGGATGCCATCGTTCGCAAGTATGATCCCAAGGCCGTAATTCCCTCCCACTATTTTCTCCATGGTCTGACGACCGACGTCTCGGGCCTGGAGTCCGTCGATGGTTGGGTCAATGATCAGGAGAAGGTTCACCACGAGGAGGTTCGTCGCCTCGATAGCGCCGATTTGACGCTGAATGCAGCCGAACTGAAAGGAGCTCATCACAGAATCTATTACTTCGACAACCACTTCGAGAAGAAATAGAGAGTGGCTGCAGCAAAAACTCTGTCATTCCGACGCACGAGCGAAGCGAGACAGGAGGGCCTGCCCTGTTTCGCCGAAGCCGAGCGAAGTCGAGGGGGAAGCCGAAGGGAATCCCTATCCTCAGCCTGAACCCCAACCCAATCCGAAAAAGATGGCCCCCGTTCCGCCCGCAGTGTATGCTCTCGTCGCTCGGGCAAAGCGAAGGAAAGTCCCGGCTCACCCTATCCATGTCAACCATCAACGCACACGTCGCGCCCGTCGTCGGCTCGCAGAAAAAATCCAGCACGCTAACTTTTACCGGCCGCAACGGCATCCTGCATCGCTACTTCTATTTCGCGATGTCGCTGCTGCTCGCGGCCACCGTCGTCGCCGGCTTCCAGCGCACGGTGAACGACAATCTTTTCCATCCCGCCATACCACGCCCCGCCATTCTCTGGATTCACGGGGCGGCCTTCGCCGCGTGGGTGATCTTCTTCATTCTCCAGTCCACGCTGGTCCGCGTGCACAAAGTCAGTTGGCACCGCTCCATCGGATGGTTTGGCGCCGGCCTCGCCACCGTGATGGTTCCGCTGGGCACGATCACCGCCATCATCATGGCCCGCTTTGACGCCGTGCAACTCCATCTGCCCGGCACCGACGCCTTTCTGAGCATCCCGTTCTTCGACATGATCGCCTTCGGCGTGCTCATTGCCCTGGCCATCTATTGGCGCACGAAGCCGGAAACGCACCGCCGCCTCGTCTTCATCGCCACCTGCTCTCTCATGGACGCGCCCTTCGGCCGCTTCGACTACCTCTTCAACCACAATCTCTTCTATCCCTGCCTCGACCTGCTGATCCTTCTCGGCGTCGCCCGCGACCTCCTGGTCGAACGCCGCATCCACAAGGTCTATCTCTACGCGCTCCCGTTATTGATCGTCGGCCAAGCCCTCAGTGTATACATGTGGCGCTACAACCCCTCCTGGTGGCAGTCGATCACGCACGTGATCCTGGGATAGGAGGAATTGAACGTATGCCCGACTCCTACGCGCAGTGGATGAAAGAAGTCCGCGCTGTTCTTGACTCATTAATCATGCCGATGGCGGACTGGCAGGAGATTGGCGCTTTCGATTACCGCAGCGAATACGACGCCGGCGTCAAACCTAACGACGCCGCCACCAAGGCCAATCGCCACTGGTGGCGCGAGTGGAACAAGTCCCTAAAGCAGGAGTGCCGTCAGACCCAGGACTGCTGGCTCCCGCGCGGCCATCAAGGCCGCTGCTCCGTCGGTCCCGACTGAAATAGATTGGCGTTGTATCGGGAGCTTGTCATTCCGACGCGCGAGCGAAGCGAGACAGGAGGAATCCCTTTCAGAGCTGCGATTCCGCAGACTCCTCACAGGCTACTTTGCTGGAGCGTGAGCCTTCGGCGCGGGCGCGCCGCGCAGCAATCCTTCTGTGCTGAGGTCTTCATCAATCTCGGGCCAGTGAATACCGTAGCCCCCGCCAGAGATTTTCCAGTTCTTGCGCTGGACGGGCGTGGCACTGAGCAGGCGGGGATACCACGCGAGCGGCACGGAGATGACGCGGCCATCGCGCAACGACACGCTTAATGCGTCGTCGCTGAACACGACGTCGAGGACCCTCTCGTCAGCCGCTGCTGCCGAAAAACTCATGCCAAGCCTCCAAGAGCCGTGCCCTGTGGTCGAGCACTATCGATTGTATCTCGCGCAGTTCGCTGGCGCGAAATCCAAAGTTCGCCGCCAGTTGAACCGGATCAAGCCAGAATTTTGCTGACACTTCATCGCGATCGACGTGAACATGTGGCGGCTCATTCGGCTCATGGCTGTAGAAATAAAATCGATAAGCGCCGGACCGCAACACCGTCGGCATGGCGCGATTGTAGCAAACGCCTCACGGCACTCCGCCCTTTTTCCACACACCCTCCCAGTTCATCTGCCCTTGCCTAGCTTTCCGCTATACCAGAAACTCAAGATATAGCTCACCCAATGCCGTCCCACTCCCCTAACCCACGCGGGCTCAAGATTTTGCCCCTAACCCATTGCACCCCAGAGATTAAATCCGAAAATCCCGCCAACTCGATGATTCCAGTAAATCACGGAGGAGGGGGAGGAGACCAAATGCCAAGTTTTCCAAATCGATGCCAGCACATCAAGGTTAACGGCACCCAGTGCGGATCGCCCGCCCTGCGCCGCAACAAATTCTGTTACTTCCACAAACGCCACCAGGAGGAGCGCCTTCAGCTCAACCTCGACCGCCTCAAGCAGGACCGCGCCCGCCGTCGCACCGTCGTCATCGAACTCCCCGTCCTCGAGGACGCCAACTCCATCCAGGTCTCCCTCATGCAGGTCATGCGCCTCATCATCACCGGCCAGATCGACAGCAAAACCGCCGGCCTCCTGCTCTACGGCCTGCAAATCGCCAGCTCCAACCTGCGCACGCACCAACTTCAATCCCTACATGCGCGACGTAGTTCTCGATCCCAAAACCGCCGACGAAACTCCGCTCAACGCCCACGCCTGGGAAGACTCCGATTTCGCCGGCAACGATGAAGAAGACGAAGACGATGACGTGGACGTGGAAGATATAGCCGAACCCGCCACGGCGGTCACACCCGCGCCAACCGCGCCACTCCCCGCCCGCCGTCCTCCCGCCAGCACAAACTTCGACGAAATCCGGCAACGCATCCGGGATCAGGTCATCCAGGCCCTCCCCGATATCGCCGCCGCCCAGCAAAATCGGGAAAATGGCAACGGAAAGTTAAACGGAAACGGAGTCGGATGAAAACTCAAATCTGTTTTGCACGCGCCAGCGCCGTCACGGTGGCCTTAGTCGCGGCGAGATAATCAGCCGGAGCCAGCAGGATCTGCATCCCGCGAATGCCGGCTGAAACGGAGATGACGTCGAACAACTCGATAGTTTCATCCGCGTACACGGGATAGTCTTTTTTCCCGGCGAGAGCGGTGACGCCTCCGCGGATGTATCCTGTGAGCCCTTGCAGTTCCTTCACCGGGACCAGTTGCATCTTGCGGCTACCCGAAGCCGCGGCCAGCGCCTTCAGGTCAAGCTCGGCATCGCCCGGGATGACGGCGAAACAAATGTCGCCGCCATCGCCGCGCGCCACCAGCGTTTTGAAAACCTGTTCGGCAGGCAGCCCAATTTTTGCAGCCACGGTTTCCGCCGCCAAGTCGCCCTCGTCGACCTCGTACTCGCGCAGTTCGTAGCGAATCTCGCAGCTGATCGAGCAGGCGAACGGCGTTGGTTTTATGCGCCATTTCGAGAATTGTAATTTGGGCCGAAGAAGTCGTTGCGCGGTTACTGCGATTTCTCCTCTTCAGCCTTTTCTGCTTCGGCGATGAAGGCCTTCAGATCCTCGATGTCTTCCGGAAGCATTTTGGTGAAGTGGATACCGTTGCCAACCTGCGGGTCCTTGGTTACCACCGTGGCCTCGATCAGCAGCGTGCTGTTGGCTTCCAGTTTGAGTTCGAGGACGGTGCCGATAGCGAAGGGAGAGAAGCTCTCGATGTAGCAGCCGTGCAAGCTGAGGTCGGCGGTAGCGGTGCGGAAGGGAACGTCGTTGCCCTCGAGAAAGATCTCGACGGGAGCTTTCACCTTGACGCGCGGATCACTTCGTCGCTCTGGGGGTGGAGGCATCGTGCAAGTCTCCGGCGGAGAACCGCCCAGCTTTGGACGGCTGAAGTATAGCAGGCGAGCAAGCGCTCCTTCCAGTTGGGGAATCCGCGCTGGCACTTTTCTCCGCCGACGCGGTACTTGATCATGCATGAGGGGAACTATCGCTCAAAGTTATGGAAGGAAATCGTGACGTGGCTGGAGAGCGCCGGAGATGCTGGCGGCAAATGGTGCACGCGCCCGCGTTTGCCAGCTTCGACGGCGTGACCGGAGGCATGATCCTGGACCTGAGTGAAGAAGGCTTATCGATGCAGACGGGACACGGCGATTCACAGACTTCTCGAGCTGGAACGGCGCGTGAAGCTGAAGCTCGATCTCTCCGAGCCGGAGGCACAGATCGAAACTACGGGATACATCGCATGGGCCGACGCGCTGGGCCGGGCCGGTGTGCGCTTCTCGGATTTGCCGGAAGATGGGCGGCGGCGCTTGAACGATTGGCTGGCTCTGAATTCGGGCTCGCCCAGCCACATGGCGCCGAAAGTTGCATTGGGAAGAATGGCGTGGCCCGCGGCGGCCAAGTCTGCGGGAACTGCCGATGGAAATCCGATGGCCGTGAGTTTGGAAGCAGAAACTCGATCGGGTGCGAAAAGCGGCGATGGAGGAGCGGCCTCGGCGACGGTGCAATACGAATTCAGTTCTCTCGGAACGGATCTGACGGCGTCGTTGCGATTGATTGGCGAGCGCGCCCGGTCGCTGACGCGAGGGACGAGCGCGGCGATTGCGCTCGCACATAAAGGCGTGGTCATGTGCCGGGCCAGCATCGGCGAAAAGGCTCCCGGCGCTCGGAACGCGGCTGGATGTGAACTCCGGCCTTTCCGGCGAATGCTTTCGCGGCGGGAAAACTTTACGCTGCGACGATGCGGAGAACGATCCGCGCGTGGATTTGGAAAGCTGCCGGAGACTCGGCGTGCGATCGATCCTGGCGGCTCCGGTTCGCTACGAGCGCGCTACGGTGGGATTGCTGATGGTGCTCGCGCCGGAACCGTTCAATTTTGATGAAGGCGACGTAGCCATCGTCGAGAGCCTGGCGCACACGGTGATTGTGAGCATGAGGCAGGCGGAACGGGATCAGAACGCATAGTGTGCGCTGGCGCCCGAGGGCGAAATCAAGGTAAAACAAAGTCAAAGGCAGCGGGCGAGGGCGCCCGCTTCTCCACACGAGTTGATAAGGCCACGTTCATGGGAACGTGGCCGTTGTTTCTGAATCATGCGGCTTGTTGCTGCTGGTACACGGGAACGAACGACTGAGCCACGAAAGTTTCGAAAGGCGTTGGAGTCGTGTTGCGCGGAGTGCGAGGTTCGAGAGTGCGCATGTGTCCGGAGTTCAGCGCGGCGGCCATTTCGAGGATGAGGCCGGCCATGTTGTCGGACATTCCCATCCGAACCATGGCGGCGCGAATCTGATCGTCCGGCGCTTGAACATAAGCCAGTTTGGGTTTGCCGATGGCATTGCCGATGATGGTGGCTGCCTCAATGTAGTCGAGATCGCGCTGGCCGTGGAGTTCCTGGGTTTGTTTGCCGCTGAAGCTGAGCTCGGAGAGCGCATCCGCGGCTGCAGCTCCGATGTCGCGAGTGGCGATGAAGGGCAGTTTGAGGTCGGGACGAACGGGTCCGGCGGCGGAGCCCATCATGCGAATGGCACCGGCTTGCGGCAGAGTGTTTTCCATGAAGTATCCGGCGCGCAGGTGAAGAACATTCGCGGCCTCGATCTGGTTGAGCTTTTGTTCAAGATTGTGAAGTCCGACGACGGGACCGGTTCCGGAAGATTTGTCAGCGCCGAAGCTGCTGAGCGAAACGATGTGTTTGACTCCCGCATTCTGCAGGGCGGAAGCGATGGCATCGCTGGTGCGATCCTGAAGGGCGCGATAATCGGTGCCGCTGTGGCCGGGCGGAATCATGACGTAGGCCGAATCTGCGCTCTGAAAAGCTTTGGTGAGAGCCGATGCGTCCGTGAGATCGGCGATGAAGATTTCCGCGCCATTGGCCGCGAGTGGTTGCAGATGAGTCGCATTTCTGCCGACGGCGCGAACTTTCTGGCTGCGGGCTAGAAGAGTCTTCGCTACTACGTGTCCTGTGTTGCCGCTTGCTCCGAGAATAACGTGCATAGAGGCCTCCATTCTCAGGTTGGATGCTCGCCGATTGCGGTTGGGTTCCACGCAGAAGGACACTTGGCGAATTCATGATTTCGATCGCGCCGACGGGGAAACTTCTGCGCTTCCGGTATAAATAAAGACAGGGCTCAACACCACAAGGGGAACAGAATGTCGATCGAAAGCGGGAATGGCGCCGGAATCCATGCGGTGATTCTGGATTACGGCGAGGTGCTGTGTCATCGGGCATCGGATGAGGAATTCCATCGCATGGCGAAATTATTCGGCGCCGAAGAGAAATCATTTCGCACGCTGTGGGAGAAAAACCGAGGCGCATTCGACCGTGGAGATATTACGGCGGAAGCCTATTGGACTGCCATGGCCCAGGACACGGGAGCGGGAATCGACGCCGAGCAACTGAATAAGGTGTACCAATGGGACATTGAAATGTGGGCCAATGTGAATGCGCAGATGGTGGCGTGGCTGCGGCAACTGCGGCGAGCTGAAATCAAGACCGCGCTGCTTTCGAACATGCATCCCGCGATGATTTCCCATCTTCGCGAGAATTTTGACTGGCTCGATTTGTTCGACTTCAAAACTTTCTCCGCGGAGGTGCGCCTGATCAAGCCGGATCGCGCCATCTACGAACACACGCTGCGCGGGCTTGGGGCGAAGGCCGAGGAGACGTTGTTTGTGGATGACCGGGAGATCAACGTGCGCGCCGCGCGTGAGCTCGGAATTCGGGCTTTGCAGTTTCACTCGATCGGGCAACTGCGCTCCGAACTGGAGACGATGGAGTTTCCCGTGCTGCCTGGGGTGCAAGGACTGACGTAAGAGAATAGAGAAGGAAAGAGCAAAGGGCGGACAGGAATGTCCGCCCTTTGCAATTACTGAGCTGGGGTTTCCGTGGGTTGGGCGCTGGTTTTGACTTCAGCGTTGACTTCGGGAGTGGCGGCCGGATTGGTCTTTATCTTTACCGTCGCCAGAATTTTCTCCAGGCGCTGGAAGACTTCATCGCGGTTCACGGGCTTCGTGGTGGACTCCGTGGTCGGCGAAGAGTTGGCGGTGGTTGTGACCCTCAGTGCGAACTCGTAGCAGGCTCCGTTCTGAAAGACGTGGTAGTACTTCGAGGCTGCTTCGCGAGTGCCGTTACTCGTTTCGCCACTGGCGTTGGTTTCCGCGGACTGGAGCTCCATATCGCCGATCATTAGTTTGGAAATCGGAGGCGTTGCCAGCTGCGCGGTGGCCTGAACCGTGGGATCGGCCGGGGCTGCAGGGTTTGGCTGCGGAACGGAGAATTCGCCGCACTGGTCGGCCGTGAGAGTTTTGTTCACGCTGACGTTGAAGAAGGCCGAAGCCAGGTCCGAGTTGGGATAGGCGGAGTCGGGAAGAGATACAGCTGCGAGCGTGATTCCGCCGGGCTGCACAAAGTCCATCGGAGTGGGGCCCGAGGAGACAAGTTCATTTGCGGCGTCGCCCGTCTTGAGCGCGTACTTGCGCGGATACTGGAACGAGACGCCGGAAGTTTTGTCGGCATAGATCAATGTCGGCGGAGCTTTGTGGACAATTTTTTTGTGCACTGGCTTGGCGGCGGCTTGCTGCACGGGCGTTACGGGAGCCGGCGTGGAGCTGGTTGTGATAGGGGGCGTGGATTGAGCGATTGGAGTTTCGGTCGTCGTGCTTACGGGTTTGGGTTTATCGCTGGAGCATCCGACGGCTACGGAACAAACGATCAGAAGCGCGGCGAAGAGCAGCGAGCTGGTTGTGTCGAGATTTTTCTTGCCCCAACTAACGAAATTGAGAGTGGATGGGGTCGAGCGAAACAAGTTGATACGGGTCATGGTTGGTCACCTCCTGCTGCTGAGCAGCGCTGAACAAGGGTGCATGGAAGGGGCCAGCGGGAGCGCTATTGATTTTGCTGGAGTTAGAGAGGAGCGACCCGATCAGAGCCGTGGCGTCGCGGACACTGTGTGGGTCGCAGAACACGCCTGCGCTCACATACAGTGTCGTCCAGTTATTTCCGTTCTCGCGCTTCGGCATCGGCGAGCCAGCCACGGCGCAGCTTTTCAGCGGGAATGCTGGATAGGTACGGCTTGATATCGAGTATCGGCGTGCCATGCAGCATGTCGACGCCACGGACGTGCAGGCCGGCGCCTTCGCGGCGAAGCAGTTCGACGATGGTCATGCCGATTGGATTTGGGCGGCGCGGAGATCGGGTCGCGAAGACGCCGTGCGGGCGATTGTCGGATGGCGGAGTGCCGAGCAACTCAAAGCCTTGCGAGCGGTCGAACTCCCAGAGGACGATGAGATGCGAGAAGCCTTCGATGTCGGTGAGGCCTGGCTCGAAGTCGGGGAGGATATTGAGGACGCCATCGGCCTCGTGCCTTGCGCCGAGGCCTTTGGGAATCTCGCTGGTGCTTTTGTACGGGCTGGTTACATAGCCGATCGGTCGCGAGGTAAACATAAGTCACAACGGCGCGGCTGAAGCCGCGCCCACTTAAGACTACTACTCCAATCAGGTGAGGCCGGGCTTTGCCCGGCGGACAGCCGGGAGCTTGCCCTGAGCTTGTCGAAGGGGCGGCTGTCCTCACATAAACCTAAGCGGCGGCGATGCGGCGGATCAGATCTTCCTGTTCTGCTTTGCTCTCGGCGCCGATGGTGAAGGCGTCGAGGATGCCGAGCGACAGCGCGTACTTGATGGCCTCATCCTGACGATGGGCGAGATCGCCCTGGCCGAGAATCTTCATGCCGACCACGGCCTTGCCGGAGGCTTTCATTTCGCGCAGGACGCTGACCACGGTTTGCGGGTCGTCGTCCATGTGCGAGCCGATGGGATTGATGCGGGCGAAATCGACTTCCACCCACGAAGATTTCGCGGCGGCGCGCAACGCCTCGATGCTATGGCAGGAGCAGCCGTGGGCGCGGATGATTCCCTTCTGCTTGGCTTCTTCGAAAACATCCATGACGCCGCGATAGCGAGTGGTCCAGTCGGCTTCGGTGAGGCAGTGCATGAGGCAGATATCGAGATAGTCGGTGCCGAGCTCGCGGCGGAAGCGGTCGAGATCGGCGCGTGCGGTCGCGGGATCGCGGGCCCAGGTTTTTGTGAGCACGGTTACTTTGTCGCGTGGCACGTGCTTGAGCGCTTCGGCGACGTGAGGATGGCTTCCGTAGGAATCGGCGGCGTCGAAGAAACGGAGGCCGTGATCGTAGCCGTTGAGCAGCAGGTCGGAGAGGCCTTGGACGCCGAGTGCGGTTTGATCGGAATGATGGCCGGAGCCGACGGTGCCGGTGCCCATGGCGAGGCGGCTGGTTTTGATGCCGGTGCTGCCCAGGGTGACGGTGTCTGTGGCAGAAAACTTGGTGGCAAGAGTTGTGTTGGCGAGAGCGGTCAGGATTTGTTTCGAGGTGAGCCAGGTGGCTCCTAGGGCGGTGGTGGAGCGGATAATAAATTCGCGGCGGTGCATGAGATGCTCCTGTTTGAGGGCGCGCTGGCTATGAGATTACACCAAAAGCGTGTCGCGGAGATCGCGAAGAACCGCCGCGGAGGGCGCTGAGAGACGTCTGGCGTTCACTCGAACTGTCTGCGGAAGGCAGCAAATTGCTTTTGGATTTCCGCGACTTCCCTTTTCAATTCCAAGATTTCGTTTTCCAGATGGGAGAGGCGATCATCGGCTGCGGTCCGGTCGGGCTCCGAGGCGCGTGAGGGCGCATGTGCCAGTTCAACTGCCGGAGGAGCTTCTGCGGAGAAAAGATGCATGTAGCGCGATTCTTTGGTTCCGGGCTGGCGCGGAAGGACGGCAGCGAGCGGCGGCTCGCGCTGGCTGAGGCGGTCGAGCGCAGAAATGACGTCGTCGAGACCTTCGAAGCGGTACATGCGTTCGGTGCGCCCGCGGAGCTCTCCAGGAGTTTGCGGGCCGCGGAGAAGCAGCACGCAGAGGATGGCGATCTCGCGGCGATCGAAGTTGAAAACTTCCTGCAGGCGGTGCTCGCACTTGGTCACGCGGCTATCGGCTCCGCTGGCGGGACCGGCGAGACGTTTTTCCTGCAACGTGGCGAGTGCGTGGCTGACGGAATCTTCCTCTAGAGTCATCACCGGGTCGCGATTGTTTTTCTGATTGCAGGCGTTGACCAGGGCGTTCAGCGAAAGAGGATAGTAATCCGGAGTCGTGATGTCCTTTTCGATGAGCGAGCCGAGGACGCGAACTTCGATGTCGGTGAGGAGATCCACGAGTGGATTGTACTGCAGCGGTGCCACGGGCCGAACGACGCGATGGGCAGGGTATGCTAATGGCGGCGAGCACCTCAGGGGCTAAAGCCGGCGGAATACATTCCGAGGAGATACTGGCAAACAGCGGGTTCCTCGCCGAGCTTGCGCCCGGTCCGGAATGACAAACTATTCGAGAGTGGATGGGGCTCCGCGGGATATGAGTTTGGTCTTGAGCAACACGGAAAACTCGTTGCTGGCTGCGGTGCTGATGACGCACGGTTTCAAGTGGCTGCTGCAAGTTTTGAAACCGATTGCGATGGTTGGGCTCGTCACCTATTTGCAGATCAGGTTTCCGGGGATATGGGGCTCGTTGGGGCTGGCGCGGATCGAACGGTTCGGGAAACAAATCGCGGACCGAAAAGGCCTCTGCGTTTTTCTCGTAGGGCTGTCACTGTTTGTAATTCGAGGAGCGGGCGCACTTTTTCTTGGCGTGCCCCTGCCGCGTTATCACGATGAATTCAGTTATCTGCTGGCCGCCGATACGTTCGCGCGCGGAAGATTGACCAATCCTCCGCACCTGATGTGGGTGCATTTCGAAACGTTTCACGTGATCTGGCACCCGACGTATATGTCGATGTATCCGCCGGGGCAGGGGCTGATCCTGGCGCTGGGCGAGGTGTTGGGGAATCCGTGGATCGGGCAGTTGCTGGCCTCGGCGCTGATGTGTGCCGCGATTTGCTGGATGCTGCAGGGTTGGATTCCGGCGCGATGGGCGCTGCTGGGCGGAGTGCTCGCGGTGGCGCGGCTCGGGTTGCTGAGCTACTTCACAAACGGATACTGGAGCGCGTGCCTGCCGGCAGTGGGTGGCGCGCTGGTTCTGGGGGCTTTGCCGAGAATCCAGCACGGTGCGCGGAAACGGCATGCGGCGATCATGGCGATTGGATTCTTCATCCTCGCCAACACGCGTCCGTATGAAGGATTTTTGTTGAGCCTGGGCGTGGTGATTGCATTACTGGCATGGATGCTGGGCAAGAACGGGCCGCCGGCGCGGGTTTCGCTGGCGAGGATTGTGCTGCCGCTGGTGCTGACGCTTGCGCCTCTCGCCGTGTGGACTGGTTATTACTATTACCGGGTTACAGGAAGTCCGTTTCGAATGACGTATGACGTGAACCGGGACATGTACGCGATGGGGCGTTATTTTATTTGGCAAAAGCCGTGGCCGCAGAAAATCTACCACCACCCGAGGATGCAAGCGAAATATGAGCAGGAACGGGAAGACGCGAGCCAGAACCAGAGCATCCGGGGATTTATCCGGCGAGGGGAAGAAAAAGTCTATTCCTTCTGGCATGTCTATCTGATTGCGCCGTTGCCATTCGTATTGATCGCACTGCCGTGCGCGGTGCGGGACCGGCGATTGCGAGTGCCGTGGATGATCCTCGGAATATTCGTCGCGGGGCTCGCGGTCGAGGTGTGGTTCCTGCCGCATTATTTCGCGCCGGCGGCGGCCTTGCTCTATTTGTTCCTGATGCAGTGCATGCGGCATCTGCAATGGTTTCGCTGGCGCGAGCAGCCGGTGGGACTGGCCTTTGTGCGGGCGGTTTCGGTGATTTATGTGGCGACGGTGGTATTGCGCATCGGCATGGCGGTGGCGCAGGTGCATCCGGAAAAGGAATGGCAGCACGGAGACATGGGGCGGGCGGCGATTGTGAAGGAGCTAGACGCGATCCCGGGAAAAGATGTGGTGCTGGTGAAATATGCTCCGGACTTTGACCTCGACCGCGAGTGGGTGTTCAACGGTGCGGATATTGATGGACAAAAGATTGTCTGGGCTCGCGACATGGGGCCGGAGAAAAATCTGGAGTTGCTCGATTACTATCGCGGACGGAAATTCTGGATCGTGGAGGCGGATGATGAGGCGCGGCTGGAGCCGTATGGAGCGCAGCGTTAAAGAGCGCGGAGGTCAAAGGCCCCACTTCTCGCAAAAGAAGCGAGAAATGGGGCACCCACATTCTTTGGGGCACCCACATTTTGGGGTACCCAAATTTATATAGAACTTTCTAGAACAGCGCGGTGGGGCGGCGTTTCCAGGGATTGCCTTTTTCCTGGGAAACTTTTTCAACGTCGTTGACGTAGGCTCCGACCTGG
Source organism: uncultured Acidobacteriaceae bacterium (assembly GCA_963750245.1). Lineage (GTDB taxonomy): Bacteria > Acidobacteriota > Terriglobia > Terriglobales > Acidobacteriaceae > Sulfotelmatobacter. The sequence goes on along the minus strand of CAVVQB010000007.1, from coordinate 276,309 downwards.
GTGAGCAGGTGATGCAGATCGTTGCCCAGGCTGAAGAAGGTGAAACCTTTTTCGAGAAATTCTCCGACGCGCGGCGTGCCGAACAGGAACAGGCCGAGGATCACGTTATTTTTGTGCGCATGCTCGATCAATTTTTTCGTGGCGGCATCGAGCTCGGGCGAAGTGTACATGTGCGGGAACTCGTATTTGTTGTAGAGGCCCATGGACATGCAGAGATCGTTTTGTCCGAGGAAGAGAATGTCGACGCCGGGAACGGCGGCGATCTCGGCGATGTTTTCGATGCAGGAGGCGGTCTCGACCTGCAGGCAGATGATGCCTTCTTTATTGAAATTGCCAGCGTAGCCGAGGAGTCCGGCTTTGTTCATGCTGCGCTGAGGAAAATAAACGGAGCGCGTGCCGACGGTGGGATACTTGGTGCAACTGATGGCCTGGCGGGCCTCTTCGGCGGTATTGATGTAGGGAATGAGGACGCCGTCGGCGCCGAGATCGAGAGCTTGCTGGATGCCGGGACGGTCGTCGTATCCGCCGACGCGAACGATTGACTTCGCGCCGCCATTCGCGATGCCGCACAGCATGGCGGAAAGTTTTTCGTGGTCCATCGGGCCATGCTGGGTATCGACCAGCAGCCAATCGTAGCCGCTATGGGCGAGTTGCTCGGCGACCGTGGGACTGTGCGAGTTCAGGAACAGGCCGACCTTAGGCGTGCCTTGATGCAACTGCTTTTTGAATTCGGAACCGCTCAGCGCGGGTTCGGGCATGCGAAGTTTCTCCAGAAGAGCAAAGTTGAATTGTGTAGTGTAACCCACGGGAGCGGCAAAGACGGCCCGTGCCGCGTGAATTTATTGTGAAGGCATGACCCGGGGACACGGGCGTGACGAATTGATATAGTCTTGCGAAGACATTCGTAGTTACGCGTGGGTGCAAGGAGGACTATGCGGATACTGCTGAATTGGCTTTTGAGTGCGCTGGCGGTATGGATCATGTCGCAGGTGGTGCACGGAATCTCCGTGAGCGGGATCAAGGGAGCGTTAATCGCAGCGCTGGTCATCGGCTTCATCAATGCAACCATCGGCGCATTGCTCAAGATTCTGACGTTTCCTCTGACGCTGTTGACGCTGGGGGTGTTCTGGTTTGTGATCAATGCGCTGATGCTGGAGCTGGCATCCGCGCTGCTTTCGCCGAGTTTTCAGGTGCGTGGATTCTTCGCGGCGTTTGTGGGCGCCATCGTTCTCAGCCTGATCAACATGATGTTGAAGTGGCTGGTGTATCCGTCAGCGGATCGGCGGTAGTCAGAGATGCAGGGGCTGAAGCCCCGCCATTTAGGAACCCTTAACGCGGCGCTGAAAGCGCCGCTCTTCCACGGTGCTGCATGGGCCGCTCAGCGAACCGGTCCTGTGAACATGCTTCTAAGCCTTCGCTTTTCGCGGCTTCAAAGATTCCCAATCTTGGTTGGTGAGGGCGCGGCCGAGGTTGCTGAACTCTCCCGCGCCTTGCAGAAACTCTCCGCCGTCCATGCGGATGACTTCTCCGTTGATGTAGCCAGAACCGTCGCTGACCAGAAACGCTGCGAGATTTGCCAACTCCTCCGTGGTGCCAAAGCGGCGGAGGGGATTACGCTCGAGCGCGAGGGCTTCCAGTTCCGGACGCGGCATCAGGCGAGAGAATGCGCCTTGCGTGGGGATGGGGCCGGGAGCGATGGCGTTCATGCGGATTCCGCGATTGCCCCATTCGACGGCAAGACTGCGGGTGAGGGCTTCGACTCCGGCTTTCGATATGGCAGAAGGAACAACATAGGCCGACCCGACCGGAGCGTAGGTCGCCGAAATGCTGAGAACGATGCCGGCGTGGTTGGCGTTGAGCCAGCGGCGTCCGCAGGCCATGGTGGCGTGCAGGGTGCCGAGAAGCACGATCCCGATGACGGCTTCGAAGGCGCGCGGAGAAAGTTCTTCGGTGCGGGCAATAAAATTTCCGGCGGCGTTGTTGACGAGAATATCGAGCGGAGCTTCTTCCCAGATGGAATCAATCATCGCTTCGACCGCCTCGAGGCTGCGGACGTCGCAAGGAATGGCGTGAATGGTGCCTTTCGTGGCGGAGCCAAGTTCGGCGGCGGTTTGCTCGAGCACATCTTCGCGGCGGCCGCAGATGTGGACGATGGCGCCGAGTTCGAGGAAACGGTGCGCCATGGCTTTGCCAAGTCCGGTGCCGCCGCCGGTGATGAGAATGCGCTTGTTGCGGAGAAGATCTTTGCGGAACATGGGAACGGCCTCGATTCTGAGGAGATGTTAGCAAACAGCAGGTACCTCACCGGGCTTGCGCGCCCGGATCGGAATGACAAATTATAGGGGAGCCGCCGACCGGCGAGATGCAGCGCTAGGGATCGCAGGCCATGCGGAAGCCGTAGTCAGCATACTGAAATTCCGGTGGGATGCTGGAACGGGCAGAGCAGCGGGAGACCTTCACGTGATGGCGCCATGATCCGCCGCGGGAAGCCTTACGCTGAGCGAGCTCGGGGCCGCGTGGATTGCGCTCGGGAGACGATGCGTAATGGTTGGGATCGTACCAGTCGCTGCACCATTCGTGCACGTTGTCACACATGTTATAAAGGCCGAACGCGTTGGGGGCATAGCGTGCGACGGGCTCGGGGCCAGTTTGCCAGCGCGTGGCGTAGTCAGGCAGAGATTGCGCAGGATCGTTGCCCCAGGGAAAATCCTGTTGTTCGAGGCCGCCGCGGGCGGCGCGCTCCCATTCGGCTTCGGTGGGAAGACGGTAAGCGCGGCCGGTTTGCGAGGATAGCCACTGGCAATAATGATTCGCGTCGAACCAGGAGACTCCTGCGACCGGCTGGTCCGGATTGTTAAAATTTCTGTCGGTCCAGAACGGCGGAGGCTGCGAACCAGTGGAACGAACGAAACATTCGTATTCGGCGTTGGTGACCTGCGTGGCGGCGAGTTGGAAGGCGTCAACCCAGACGCGGTGGATGGGGCGTTCACAATCCTGGCCGGAGGCAGAGCCCATGAGGAACCAGGCTGCGGGAATAGGAATCAGGGCGGGTTCGAGGATGCTTGCTGGTTCTAGGGCTGCCGGCATGAGTAGTTGACTGAGTTTAGCAGTGAGTGTGCTCGTGAGCAGAGGAGTCGAGCTTCGCTCGACTGGACAGCCGAGGGTGGCTGTCCCACATACCTTTTTCTATTTTCACACTCGTTATCTGTCCTACATTGTTTTCCTCGGGAGGATGTTGTGGCGAAACAGGTATTGCGGTTCAAGGCAAAGATTCTCGGCAAAGAGGCTGGGGTTGTGGCAACCATTGAGCCTCCGGTGAATGTGCTTGAATTCTTTGGCACTCGTGCGCGGGTGCCGGTGCGCGGGACGATCAATGGGTTTCCTTTTCGCTCGTCGCTGATGCCGATGGGCGGGTGCCACATGATGCCGGTGAACCAGACTTTGCGGAAAGGTGCTGGCGCGGAGCCGGGAGATATGGTCGAAGTGGTGATGGAACGCGACGATGAGAAGCGCACCGTGGAGGCGCCCGCGGTATTGAAGAAAGCGTTGGCGAAAAATAAAGTGGCGAAGGCGAACTGGGAAAAGATGGGGTTCACGCATAAGAAAGAGATTGCGCTTTGGATTGAGGCCGCAAAGAAGGAGGAAACGCGGGCGCGGCGGATGGCAAAAGCGATGGAAGTGTTGGAGAAGGGAACGAAGTAGACTGGGGGAGTTTGTACCTCAGGGGCTAAAGCCCCTTAACAGTATTGGTTAGTTAATCGCAGCGCTGAAGCGCTGCGCCACCAAGTGCGTTTACCAGCCTCTGCTGCTCTCTACCACCTTCCGCCCATGTCCTAATCTCCACGCAAACTGCGCACGACTGCGGCGATGTCGTTTTCCTGGAAGAGGCGAATTGCGGCGATACCCGCCGCTCCCGCTTGCAGGCAGGAGTTGGCGTTCTGCAGAGTGATTCCGCCCAGGGCAAGAACCGGGATGTTGGCGCGGCAGGCTTCGCGAAGGGCGTCGAGTCCTTTCGGGCTGGTTCCGGGCGCATCCTTTTTTTCGAAGATGGGAGCGAAGAGAGCCAGGTTCGCGCCGGTGGCCGCGGCTTGGACGACTTCTTCCGGGGAGTGACAGGAGACGGAGATCAGCGGATCACGGCCTTCGGTCGAAAGCTTCCAAATTGCGCGGACATCGATGGGCGAAAGATCGCTCGCGGGAAGGTGAACTCCGGCGGCTGCGGTGGCTAGAGCGACATCGGTGCGGGAGTTGATAAGGAGAACAGTGGGCGGTGGCCAGTGGGCAGTGGCCAGTTTGCTTCCCTCATTGATCGCGGCGATGGCTTCGCGGGCCAGCGATTCCAGTTCGCGGATGGAGAGATCCTTTTCGCGGAGCTGAATGTAATTGACTCCGGCGCAGGCGGCTTCGGAGATTTTGTCTAGGAGGTGCGTTCGACGGACGCTCTCGTCGCCGGGGAAGGCGGTGCGGTCGGTGATGTAGTAGAGGAGCGCGCTCTTGGGCATCGGGTTTCGGGTATCAGTTTAGAGTAAAAAAATATTAACCACAGGGGACGCAGAGGTTCACAGGGTAGGCCGGGCTTTCGGTATCGGTCTAGGGATCCTTCGACTACGCAAGCGCTTGCGCTCTGCGCGCAAGCACCTGCTCCGCTCAGGATGACAGAGTCGGTTAGGGCCTTGTCTTGGCGATCTCGGGGAGGACTTCTTGTTCCTTCTCTTTCTTTGGCGGGCCGCCGAGGTGGTATTCGGTGAGGCCGTCGCGGAGAAAAGTGAAGGCGTCTTCTGGCGAGTCGACGAACTTGAATAGATTCAGGTCTGGCGGTGAAACCGTGCCGGCGTCGACGAAGGCCTGGAAGTTCATGATGCGATGCCAGTACTCGCTGCCATAGATGACAACGAGAATTTTCTTAGCGAGTTTATCGGTCTGCGCGAGGGTGAGGATTTCGAAGAGTTCGTCGATGGTGCCGAAGCCTCCGGGAAAAATCACCAGGGCCTTGGCGAGATAAGCGAACCAGAACTTGCGCATGAAGAAATAATGAAACTCGAAATTGAGCGCGGGCGTGATGTACTGGTTGGGGTTCTGTTCGAAGGGTAGATTGATGTTCAGGCCGATGGTCTTGCCTCCGGCCTCGTGAGCGCCAAGGTTGGCGGCTTCCATGATGCCGGGACCACCGCCGGTGGTGACGACGAAGCGGCGGCGGCGGGCGGGAATCTGAATGGACCACTCGGTGAGGAGAAACGCCAGACGGCGCGCGTCTTCGTAGTAGCGGGCCATGTCGACGGCGGCGCGGGCGCGCTTTAGGCTGTCCTGATGTTGCTCTGAGCCCACATCGCTTTTTTCCAGGGCGGAAAGGTTCTTCTTGGCGGCGTCGCCTCCCTGGAAGCGGGCCGAGCCGAAAAAGACGACCGTATCCTGAATCTGCTCGCGGCGAAAGCGCGCCAGCGGTTCCTGATACTCCGCGAGGATGCGCAGAATGCGTCCGTCCGGACTGTTGATGAAGGTTTGATTCTCGTAGGCCACAGGGGCAGGTTTAAGTTTGTCGACCATGTAGGAGGCTCACGTTCTGAAGTCCAGGGTTCTTATGTTTTCCAACTTGTGGAAGCATTCGCGAAGGCCCACAGTGCCTTCGATTATTGACGGTCGTGATAATGGAGGGCTTCCCAGAAGCCGATCCAGATGTCGAGCAAGCCCAGGCCGCTGCACAAGCCGCGAAAAAATCCGCTTGAGACCAAGCTGCGGAGCCAGGGGTAGGAAAGCAAAAGGGAGTTGTCGGTCCACTCGGGAGTCCAGGGCAGAATCACGAGCAGAACGCCGGCAACGGCGCTAATCAGGACAAACAGGAAGACCGAGGTGCGATGCAGCCACAGTTGCAGGCCTGACGGTGCGGAAGGGGCAGGCACGGACTTGGGTTCGAGGAGGCCGGTGATTGCTTCCTGCGAGGGAGACGAGTGGACAGGCACAGGGCCGCTTTCGACGGGCAACTTGGGATCGGTGGTCACCGGGCGCTCCGCTGCGGCGACGAAAAAGGTTGCGCCGTCGAAAACCAAGATCCCTCCCCTTCGCCGGGCTCAGGGTCGGGATGACAAGGATAGCCGGGATGACAAGGATAGTGGGGAAACAATGTTTGAGGGACAAAACCCATCGGGCTATTCTACGACTTCAAGGGCTTGATGCGCTCGGCGACGTCGCGATAATCAATGTTGCGGCCGTAAACCTCCATGAAGTGCTTGAGAGCGGAGGGCTTGTCGCCAGCAGTCTCGTAGGCCGCGGCTACTTCGTAATGCAGAGCGGTGCGCGTGTCTTCGTCGATGCTGGGGGCGGTAAGAGCTTTTTGATACCAGCGAATGGCGGCTTCGGGAACGCCCTTGTCGAGGAAGCACTGCGCCAGCCAGGTATAAGTTTGCATGACTTGCGGGAAAGGATGTCCGCGGTCGACTGCCTGGCAGGTCTTCTGCAACTCGCCAATGGCTTCATCGAGCAGACCCATCTCGCGGAAGGCGATGCCGAGATTGTAATGAGTTTCGGGATCTTCTTCAGCGGCGGCGGAGCCCGATTCCAGATCTTGTTTGAGCTCGCCGAACATTTCGGCGAGATCGACGCCCGCATCCTCGCCGAAGGGAGAAGACTTGGCGGCGGGTGCGCCGGGAATGATCGGGGGAATACGTGGAGTAGGAGCAGCAGCCGCCGCGGACTGGTGCGGCGCGGCCGGTGCTTGCGACGAGATTGCGTGTGGGCCCGAAGATGTGCCCGAAGATGCCGCAGCAGCTGCGGCGCTGGCGGCCACCGGAGCGCTGATCGGCGGAGCAGGCGCAGACGGGGCAGGCCATTGTTGGGCAGGTGTAGCGGCAACGGGCGGCCTGACTTCGTGCTGCGGTTGAGGCGCGGCCTCGGGTAGCGGAGCATCTTTGAGGAAGTCATCGCCCAGGGAAGCTTCGAGATCGGCAACGAACTCGCCCATCACCTCGGTTTGTTTCACGCCGAAGCTGGTAGGTGCGGCGTTGCCGATGGGCTCAAGTTCTTCCGGAACGATGTGCTGTGGAGTGTCCACCGAGGCAGTTTCGAAGGCTGGTTCGGCTTTGTGCGGGACCGTTGTCGGAAGGAAATTGTCGCCCAGAGAAGATTCCAGATCGGAAACGAATTCCTGCAGGACGCCTCGCGCCGGCTCGGCAGGAGCTTCGGCCACTGGCGGCTCGGCTGGAACCAGATCGGTATAGAGAGGAGCGGGAGCTTCTTCTTCCGCTTCCTGCGCAACCGGAGCAGGCGGCTCGGGAGCAATTTCTTCGACTGCCTCTTCGACCGCAACCGGCTCCGCCGTGGGAATGTCATCGACCGTGAGTTCCGAGACGGCCTCGACCGCGGGCAACTCCTCGGCTGCGGGAGTGTGTTGCGAGGCGGTCTCCATTTCGGAGCGGATCGCGTTGAGCGTGGCTTCGTCGTCGGTGACAGCCTGAAGTTTTTCGAAGGCTGCCGACGCCTGCTCGGGCATGCCGTGATCGAGGTAGAAGCGGATTTCTTCGATGGCCTCGGCGACCTTCTCCGGGTCGAGCTTTGACGGCGCGGCATGGCTAATGGAAACCTCATGCTCGGCGGCGGCTTGCGGGATCTCGCTTTCAGCGGCTTCCGCAGCCGGAGCGTCGCCTTCAACGGTGAGGGCGTCATCCCACTCCGAGGAAAGATCGATCTCAGCGGTGGGCTCAGGTTCCGCCTGGTGTGCGGCCGCGGCGACTGGTTCGCTTTCCTGATCGAGACACTGCTCGTTTTCCTCATCGGCGGCGACGGAGAATTCCAGTTCTTCCGCAGACTCCACTGGAGCCGCAGGCCATGGTGCCGAGGGAGCATCGCCGGGAGTTTCTGTTGCAGCCGTTTCTGCCAGAGCTGGCAACTCGGCAACGGAGCCGCTGGAAGCGGCAGCAGCCGAACGCTCCTCGTAACGATCGGCGAGCTCGCCGTAGCGGGTTGCTTCTTCGGGATAGCCAGCTTCGGAATAAACGCTCTGCAGGGTGCGGCAGCAAACGCCCGCTTCGGCAAAACGCGCGGCCCGAGTGTGCAGGGCGGCGAGGCGCTGGTTCAGGCGAAGATCGCTGGGCGCCTGCGGCAAAGCGGCCATCAACGGCCCCAGAGCCTTGGCGGGCATGTTGTACGAGATGAAAAGTTCCGCGTCGGTGAGAGCGGAGCGAACCGCGAGAGCAACCGCGTCGGAATAGTGTTGGTGGACCGAGGGAGAAGTCGCTTCCAGCTCGTCGACAATGACAGCAGCTTCCTCGGCGGTAATCAGCTTTTCCGCCGGAAGGTCCACCGAGCTGGCTGACCACCTGCTGGTAATGGTTCATGTGCAGGGGATTGCCGGGCTCCATGGTGGCAAGCTTTTGATAAAGATCACGCGCCCGCGGCAGATCACCGGACTGAACCGAAGCGTGAGCCAGCAGCTCGATGACTTCGGTGAGGTGGGTCGATTCCCCCGCCTTCTGAAACAACTCGAGAAGCTTTTCGAGCGAGGCGGGATTGTCGCGCACATGCCCGATGATGGAGTGCAGGTTCTTTAAAACTTTGTCGGAATCTTCGGCGAGCAGGCGGTCGGCATGCTGGTCGTAGACCTGGAGCGCGTTCTCATACTGGCCGGCCTGCATGAGGGCATCGGCAAAGATGGAGATCGATGCCAGATCATTGTGGACGGTGAGAAGTTTGCTGGCGAGAGTGCCGGCATCGGACAGCCGTCCACCCTTGAGATAGGCCTTGAGCAGATCGCGCAGGCCCTCGGGATTGGAATCGAGGTCCGGAACTTTTTGCAGAGATTCAATGGCGGCTTCGGCGTCGCCGGCCTCGAGCAGGTTGCGGCCCTGCATGAGCAGCGCGTAGCTGTTGCCGGGGTCGAGCGTAAGCATGCGCTGCAAAACTTCTTCGGCGCCGCTGAGCGAGCCCTTGGCACGCAGGGTTTCGGCGGCGGCGGAGAAAATCTGCCAGGCATCATTCTTCTTGCCCAGGCGGATATACACTTCCGCCAGGCGGACGCGCATGTTGGTGTTTTCCGGATCCATTTCCAGAATCTTCTGGAAGATACGGACGGCGTTGTCGAGTTCATTCGCCTTCAGGAATTCTTCGGCCACCTGCAGATATTGGGCGCGGGCATCGTTGAAGAGTCCCTGCTGGGTGTAGAGTTCGGCCAGCTTCAGCACGCTCTCCAGCGAAGGCTTGAGCTTGCTGATCTTCTTGTACATGGCGATGGCCTTGACCGTGAAACCCTGCGTGGCATAGGCATCGCCTACGGTCTTGAAGCAGTCGGTGGCTTTATCGGCGTCGCCGAGGCGGGAGTAGAGGTCGCCGATCGTGTTGGTGACGGTGAGGTCCTTGGGGTCGGCCTTGATGACCTTTTCGTACTCCGCGATGGCGTTTTGAATTTTGCCCTGCTGGACATACTTCTCCGCAGAGCTGAGAACTTTCTGTTTGTTGAACCCGAAACCGAACGCCATAAGGTTACGAACTCCAGCCCCTGGTTTACCCTAAAAACATGTGCAAAAAACCCTGCACAAAAAACGCCTGCACTGAGAACCTGTCCACTGAGAACCTCTTCGCCGAGAACCCGATGACGGCTCCTGGGAGTGCTGCCCGGGAAAGCGTCACATGGCCAAACTCCATTTCGGAGAGTGGCCAGTTGGAACAAGAGCAATTGTACGGCTGGGCGGGTGGATACGCATGGTTACCAAGGGTTACCAAAAGGGAGTGTACGAACGGGTTACGAAGGGAATCAGGGGTGGAACTGGCGGAGTACGCCGCTAATACAAATGCGCTATGGGGCGGCAGAGGCGGGAGAGTGTAATCTTCCGCCTGCGTAGCTCTGTCATCCTGAGCGGAGGTTGTGCTTCGCCACGAAGCACAACCGCAGCCGAAGGATCCCTATCGCTACCGCGACCCCGCGCACTTCAAAGGCATTGTCGAAGGATGAAATCATGACCTGGATTAAAACCGTACCGCTGGCGGAAGTGGATGAGAAGCTTCGGCAGGCGATGGAGGGCCAGCGGGCGCTGTATCCCGTGGAGTATGCCACGCCGGTGCACCCGGACGAGTCGGGCGGGTCGACCATTGTGGGGTCGCACACTCTGATTCCCGAGGCGCTCTATCATGCGTTCGGGACGTTCGGGGCGCTGATGTCGCCGGAGCTGCCACTGACCCGGCGGCAGCACGAAATGATTGCGACCATGGTCTCGGTGACCAACCGGTGCGTCTATTGAATCGAATCGCACGCAGAGTTTCTGCGCAGGGTGACGCTGGACCGGGAGCTGGTGGAGGCGCTGGAGAAGGACTACACGACTGCGCCCATCACGCCGCAGGAGCGGGTGATGGTGGACTATGTGGTCAAGTTGACCAAGGACGCGACCAAAGTTTGGAAGGACGATATTGCAGGGCTGCGGGCTGCGGGATTTGACGATCGCGGGATTTTGCAGATCACGCTGATTGCGTCGTGGTTTAACTATATTAATCGGGTGGCGGATGCGTTGGGGGTGGGGCGGGAGTGAAAATAGCGGCGCTTCAACGGTTATCCTAAGAATAGGCAAGCGATGGACCCTGACCGGCAGAATCTCATAGCGAGAGCTAGAGAGCTCAATTCGTCAAGCTTTCCTGTGATCGAGTTGCAGGAGCGCATTCGTGAAGTATGCTCCGAATACCTAGTCGAAGCGAAGGTCGATGTGGACCGCCTACTCGGTCATGAGGACTGGCGTGTCCGCTCAGCTGCATTGGACATGGTGTGGTGGGGTGTTGGAGCAACGGACGGCATCGATCGAGCCGTCGAGATTCTCATGCACGACCCTGATGAGGATATCCGCGCTGAAGCCGCCCTCGCTTTGTACGAAGCTGCGCGCAGCACCCCCAAAGAAAGTCGTGTCAAAGAAGCACTGAAGAAAGTCGCCGATACCGACGAATCCGAATTCGCGCGAACAGCCGCTCTGAAGTACTTGCGCAAATTCGGCTAGGGGGCCGTCAGCGACACTCGTTCGGAATAGGCGGCGGAATCCGCCCGGCGGATATGCGATTGTTCGTTTCTGCTACTAAACTTGCCTAGAGGCAAGCCTTCGGCTTCGTTTCTGCCTCCACTCTTCACTCCATGGCTGAATCCTTAGCGGAGTTTTTCCTGACGAACTTTCGGGCGCACCACGATGAGCGCGCCTACGGGCAGCGGCGTGGATACCGCATGGAGTGGTTCACCTACGGGCAGGTTTTGGGGATGGGGCTTCAGTTTTGCCGGGAACTGGAGGCGCGCGGGATCGGCAAGGGTGAGCGAGTGATGCTATGGGGCGAGAACTGCGCGGAGTGGGTTGCGGCATTCTTCGGTTGTGCTTTGAAGGGCGTGGTTGTGGTTCCGATGGATGATGGGGCGTCGGTGGATTTTGCGGGGCGGGTCGCGCGGCAGGTTGAGGTTAAGCTCTGGGTTTGCTCGCGGCGGCACGCGGCGGTGGGTATTGCTGGGACTTCTATCGTTGTCCTTGAGCAGATCAAAATCCCCACTTCTCGCAAAGGAAGCGAGAAGTGGGGCACCCCTGCCCAATCGTTTGCTACCGTCGGGCGCGATGACATCTTGCAGATTGTGTTTACTTCCGGAACCACCGCCGAGCCCAAGGGCGTGGTGATCACGCATGGAAATGTGCTGGCGAACATCGCTCCGCTGGAGCTGGAGATGCAGCGGTATTTGAAGTATGAGCGGTTTGTGCATCCGGTGCGGTTTTTGAATTTGCTGCCGCTGAGTCATGTTTTTGGACAATTCCTGGGAATGTTTTTGCCGCCGCTGTTGGGCGGGACCGTTATTTTTCAGGAGGAGCTGAAGCCATCGGAGATTGTGAGCACGATCCGGCGGGAGCGGGTGTCGGTGGTGGTGAGTGTGCCGCGAGTTTTGCAATCTTTGAAGCAGAAGATCGAGCGCGATCTGGAGGATGGTGGAAAGCTGGAAAGTTTTCGGCGGCGATTCAAATCTTCAGCGGGGAAACACTTCCTGCACCGCTGGTGGATTTTTCGCAACATTCATCGACAGTTCGGATGGAAGTTCTGGGCATTTATTTCCGGAGGCGCGGCGCTCGATGCCCAGACGGAAGAATTCTGGGGACGGCTGGGCTACGCCGCGATCCAGGGTTATGGGCTGACGGAGACGACGTCGCTGATCAGCGTGAACCATCCTTTCAAGTTGGGGAAGGGTTCGATTGGGAAGGTGCTTCCGGGACGGGAGGTGAAGCTGGCGGAAGATGGCGAGATCCTCATCCGCGGGGGCGGCGTGGCGGCGGGATATTGGGGAGAGGAACGTGCGAGGAACGTTGCCGACGAACACGGGTGGTATCGCACCGGAGATGTGGGCGCGCTCGATGAGGCCGGGAATCTTTATTTCAAAGGGCGCAAGAAAGAAGTGATCGTCACGCCCGCGGGACTGAATATTTACCCCGAGGATTTGGAAGCGGCGTTGCGGCGGCAACCGGAGGTGAAAGATTGTGTGGTCGTGGGCATCGAGCGCGGCGGCAATGCCGAGCCATGTGCCGTGGTGATTCTGCGCAACAACGACGCCGCCCGCGCGCAGGAAGTGGTAGAGCGCACGAATCAGTCTCTGGCGGAATTTCAGCGCATGCGAATGTGGGTGCAATGGCCGCAGGAAGATTTTCCGCGGACCAGCACGCAAAAGCCGCGGCGGAATGTGATTGCGGAATTTGCGGCTAGACAGATGCTGGACTCCGGAGAGAAAAAAGGCGCAGGTGACAGTCCCGTGGCGGAGTTGATTGCGCGCATTACGGGGCGGAGCGCAGCGGCGGCGAATCCCGACGCAAAGCTCGATTCCGACTTGGGCTTAAGTTCGCTGGACCGCGTGGAATTGATCAGCGCGCTGGAAGATCGGTATCAAGTGGATCTGAGCGAGACTCGCTTCAGCGCAGCGCGCACTGTGGGCGACGTGGAACGGATGTTGAGTGGCGAGCGGCCGCCGCGGGCGGAGTATCACTATCCGGCGTGGGTGTTGCGCTGGCCGGTGACCTGGGTGCGATGGCTGGCGCAGTACTTATTAATGATGCCGGCGGTGATGCTGCTGGGCTGGCCGCGGATCGAAGGGCGAGAGAATTTGCGTGGAGTGAACGGGCCGCTGCTGGTGGTCTGCAATCATGTTGACGATGTGGATGTGGGTTTCGTGCGGACAGCGCTTCCAGCGCGGTTGCGGAATCTCATTGCAACGGCGACCGGCGGCGAGGCGTTGGAAAAGCTGCGCTCGCCCGCTGCCGGTAGAAATTTTTCGGGAAAATTTACGATCGGATTCAGTGGGTGCTGGGAGTTTCTCTGCTGAATCTCTTTCCGCTGCCGCGCGAAGCTGGCTTCCGGCTGAGCTTTGCTTACGCGGGACAGGCAGTAGATCGCGGATATAGTGTGCTGGTTTTTCCCGAAGGTCGACACACTGTGGACGGGAAGACGAATCCGTTTCGCGTGGGGATTGGGTTGCTGGCGAAAAATCTCGACATTCCCGTGTTGCCGATGAGAATCGTGGGACTGTTTGAAGTGAAGCAGTCGGGCAAGAAGTTTGCGCGTCCGTGGAAGATCGGCGTACGCATTGGCCGGCCGATGCGATTTGCGGGAGAGAGCGATCCCGCGCAGATCGCGCGGGAGCTGCAGAGCGCGGTGGAAGCGCTGTAATAGTCGAACCCTTCTCGAAGCATTCCCCAGCGGCTAAAGCCGGCTTAATTTTAGACGCTTTTACGCGGCGCTGAAGCGACGCTCTTCCACGGTGCTGCATGCATTAGGTACGCATGCTTATAAGTTCTGCGCATAGATCGCCGCCGGTCCTACTCTTCATCCATGTTGGTTTCTTCCTGGTGAGGATCCGATTCGATCTTTACTCCCGGCAGGTTTGCGCCACCGAGAGCGCGGTTGAGCGCCGGGAGATCCGTGGTGCGGAGCGCGTCCCAACGCTTCATCACATCGGAGATTTCTTGTTCGATTGCAGCGGCGGCCTCTGATTGCGAGGCCGTCGGCTCGGCATCGACCTGCCACACTTGACCATACAGGGTCGCCACCTGTCCGTTCACCTGGCTCAGAGTGAGTTCGCTGGCGGGCGGTGCATTGAAACCTGCCGGCGCTCCCAACACGGCTGTGAGCTTGTTCTGGAATGCCTGAACCGAATCACGAACCGGCCCACTCGTTTGCTGGCTCAGTTTCTCCAGTGGCTCGCGAATTGACCCGGCTTGCAGTACGGCTTGCGAAGTCTCGCTCAACAACGACGCCAGACGGGTTTCCAGCTGGAATTTTTTCTCCAGACCGACGGTGGAAGTCTTTACGCGCGGGTCCATCTTCAAAACAAAGGACGCGGTATAACTCTTGCCGTCCGCGGTGAGCCGCGCGGTATACGGTCCGGGCAAAGCCGTGGGGCCGAGCGGCAGGCGCGGCGTGTCACCCGGAATGGCGGAGATGGGATATTCGTGGCGCGTGGCATTGGGCGCGGGATAGTGCAGATGCCAGGCCCAGCGGTGCATTCCCGCGGCGGTGGAGGGAGCGTCGAAGGGGCGGAGCCAGTAGAGGGGGATTAGCTGCTTCTTCAATTCCTCTTTGGTGACCTGCGGCTTATCGTCGCTGGAAAATCTGTAGACGAGTTGACCGCGCACGTCGAGAATTTCGATGGCCACAGCACTCGCCGCTTTGGGCAGATAGTAATCGATCTGCACGCCCTCCGGCGGATTGGCGGCAAAAGGCTCGTCGGGCGGAAGCGGTGTGTCGGAGTGGGTGTCGCGCTGAATGCGGAAGGCGGGAGCCGGAGTGAAAAGGTGCGCATCGGTGCTGGCGGCCAGAGTTGCCACTTCGCGCAGCGGAGCGATGTCATCCAGAATCCAGAAGGAGCGGCCGTGCGTGCCGACGATGAGGTCATCGTCGTGAATCCAGAGATCGCGCATCGAGGTGTGCGGCAGATTCAGTTGAAGCGACTGCCAGTGGTCGCCGTCGTCGAACGAAACCCAGACAGAATTCTCCGTGCCGGCAAAGAGCAGGCCTTTGCGCACCGGATCTTCTCGGACGGTATCAACGGGGCCGAAGTCGGGCAGGCCGGTTGTGATCAGGGTCCAGCTCTTGCCGCCGTCGTGAGTGCGATAGATATAAGGATGCTGGTCGTTGATGCGAAAGCGGCTGACGGAGGCGTATGCCGTGTCGTCATCGAAGTGCGAGGCGCTGATCTGCGTGACCTTGCTCCAGGGCGTGAGGTCTTTCGGCGTGATGTCATTCCACTTCTTGCCGCCGTCGCGAGTCAGCCAGAGAAGGCCGTCGTCGGTGCCGGCCCACAGCGTGTTGATGTTTTTGAATGAAGGGGCCAGCGCGTAGATAACGCCGCGTTGCTTTTCGGCGCCTTTGGGGGCGAGCTTGCCGACGCTGGCCGGGGTTCCGGGATTCTCGCGAGTGAGATCAGGACTGATCGTCTGCCAGGAGTTGCCGCCGTCGGTGGTTTTGAAGAGCACGTTGCTGGCGAAATAGAGAGTGTGCGGGTCGAGCGGCGAGAACATCGTGGGCTCAGAGCGGTCGGTGCGGTATTTCGAACTACGCAGCGGGATCGGGGTGATGTTCTGCACCTGGCCGGTGGACCAGTGAAACTTGGTGACTTCGCTGCGGCCGCCTCCATAAATAATGTCAGGATCGAGTGGATCGGGTGCGACGTAGCCGTATTCGATGACGCCGACGGGATGCCATTCGCGGTAAGTAACGGCGCCATCGTTGCCACGGCTGGAGATGCAGACGGAACCGCTCTCCTGCTGGCCGCCGCAGACGCGGTAAGGAAAAGTGGGAGCGACCGAGACGTGATAAATCTGTGCGGTGGGTTGGTTGTACCAGGAACTCCACGAGCCTCCGCCGTTGACGGTGACGAGCGCGCCCTGGTCGCTGACCAGCAGAATAATGTTTGGGTTGTTGGGATTGATCCAGAGATTCTGGTAGTCGTCACCGCCGGGCGCGCCGCGGAAGCCAAACCAGGTTTTACCGCCGTCGGTGGACTTCATGGTTACGGTGCTGGCGCTGTAAACGATATCGGCGTTCTTGGAATCGACGCGGGGAATGGGAAGGTCTCCGCCACCGATCCGGCCGGAGGGTCGAGGATCGTCGGTTGCCTTGAACCAGTTTTCTCCGGCGTCGTCAGAGCGATAAACGGCGAGTGCACCTGAGGCCATGCCGAGCGTGGCATAAAGGCGATGCGGATCGCTGGGAGCGATGGCGACATAGATTTGCGATAAATCTTTCGGCAGGCCGTTGGTCAGGGGATGCCAAGTGTTCCCGCCATCGGTGGACTTGAATAATCCGCCGCCAGTTCCGTTGACTTCGTTGCCGTCTTCCCACGGGCCCTCGCGGACCTCCCACATGGAAGCGTAGACGACATCGGGATTCGAGGGATCGATCTCGACATCGGAGGCGCCGGTGTTTTCATCCTTATAAATAGCTTTCTGCCACGACTGGCCGCCGTCGGTGGAACGGTAAAGGCCGCGCTCTTCATTGGGGCCGTAAGGATGACCGAGCACGGCGGCGAAAACTCGATTGGGATCGCGCGGGTCGACGGCGAGCGCGGGAATTTGCTGGCTATCAGCGCAGGCCGAGATGAGTCCAGGTTTTTCCGGCGTCGGTCGATTTGTAAATTCCGTTGCCGACGGAGAGATCCGGGCGATGCAGGCCCTCGCCACTCGCCACATAAATAATGTTGGGATCGGAGGGAGCGACGGCGATGGCGCCGATCGATTGCGTGGATTCGTGGTCGAAGATCGGGATTCCAGGTGCGGCCGTAGTCGTCCGTCTTCCAGACACCGCCGTTGACCTGGCCCATGTAGAAAACGTTTGGCTGGCTGGGAACGCCGGTCGCGGCGCGGGTGCGGCCGCCGCGAAACGGGCCGATCATGCGCCAATGCAGCTCCTGGTAAGTGTTCTCGGGAACCTGCTGCGCGCTGCTCGACGCGAACGGCAGCAATACCGAGATGCAAACCATCAGACGAAGAACTACTTGCGGCATGGTCACTTGGGCCCCCTCAGACACCAAAAGCCAAACCCGACAGCATAAACTAAATTCGCAAATGACGGTGCGGCGGCTGCACTAACGAATTTCGCGCAAGCTCTGATTCAGGTCGCCACCTTTCGGCGCCGGAGTTCCTCCGGTCTGGCTGGCGACCCACGCACCAACGCGGTTGGCGGTTTCGTTGATTTGATCGAGAGGCGCACCGCGAAGATATCCATGCACCAGGGCCGCGGTGAACGCGTCCCCTGCACCAACCGTATCGGCGACCTTCACTCTGAAGCCGGGATGCTCGGCGCGCTGGTCGGCAGCAACGAGCAGGCTGCCATTGGTGGCTCGAGTGATGCATACCAGTTTCAGAGCAAAGGAAGAAAGCAGGCGGCGCGCCGAATCTTCTTCTCCGTGATGCTCCAATTTCAGCAAGCGCATGACCCGGGGAAGTTCTTCGTGGTTGAGCTTGACGATGTTGGCCAGCCTCATCGATTCCATCACTACGCTGGCGTTAAAGAAATTTTGCCGGAGATTGATGTCGCAAACCCGCACCGCGCCTGGCTGCGTGGCACGGAGAAAACCGCGCATGGTGATGTAACTGTGCTCTGATCGTTGGGCGAGGGTGCTGTAGCAAACCGCATCGGTTCTTTGCGCCAACTCTTGCCACTGCGGCGTCCACTCGAGAAAATCCCACGCCACCGGCTGGGCGATTTCGAAGCAAGCCTGGCCGGCACGATCCACTTCGACCTTCACGGTACCGGTAGGATGATCCGCGTCCTGCTGAATAAACTCGGTCGAGAGGCCGAGTTCGCCGAGACGGCGAATTGCTTGCGCTCCTAAATCGTCGCGGCCCAAACGGCTGGCGGGAATTCCTTCATCGCCGAGCAGGGACGTGATGTACGCGAAGTTGGCGGGAGCTCCGCCTAATTTCTTTCCTTCGGGGAAAAGGTCCCACAGCAATTCGCCCAAACCCACGACGGTGTTTTTCCTGCTCACCATGAAAGTTTTGCCAATGCGGCTGGAGGTTGCAGGAACGAACAAAGTGGCCGAGAATCGGGACGCGCGGGTTGAGGTTGTCGCATAGTGACAGGCCCTCGAGGCAAAATCAGTCTACGTCAAAGGTCGCAATCGCCATGATTCATTCCATTCAAATCAAGAGCTGGGTAAAGATACTCACGCTGGTTCTGGCACTGGCCTCACAGGATAGCGCAACTTGGCCTTTTGGCGCGTGGCATCGTCTCGCCGAGATGCCGGTGATTTCACCGCAGGGAGATGGATGGGAATCGGCGGGCACCTTCAACCCATCCGTGGTGGTGCGCGACGGCAAGATCGTTATGCTCTACCGGGCCCAGGACAAGGGCGGCACTTCGCGGCTGGGATACGCCGAGAGCGCAGATGGAGTCCACTTTACGCGGAGGAGCGAGCCGGTATTCTCGCCGGAGAAAGACTATGAAAAAGACGGCGGCGTGGAAGATCCGCGGCTGGTCCAGTTCGGTGACACCTACTATCTGACCTACACGGGCTACAACAAGAAGGATGCGCAACTGTGTCTGGCGACTTCGAAAGATCTTATCCACTGGGAGCGCAAAGGCATAATTCTTCCGGCCTACAAGGGACGCTGGAACATCCGCTGGACGAAGTCGGGAGCGATTGTGCCGGAGAAGATTGGCGGCAAGTACTGGATGTATTTTCTCGGGACCGCGAAAGACAATAACGACCAGGTCGGACTGGCCACGTCCACGGACCTGCTGCACTGGACCGAAGCGACTGATGCCCCAGTTTTACCGGTGCGTGCGGGGCAGTTTGACTCGCGCGTAGCCGAGCCAGGACCTGCGCCAATCGTGACGCCGAAGGGCATCGTCCTTATCTATAACGGAGCCGACGACAAGCTTGTATACAGGACCGGTGTAGCAGTGTTTGACCGGAACGATCCGCGGGTATTGATCCGGCGGACGGACACGCCGATTTTTGCTCCCGAGAAAGAATGGGAGAAGATTGGGCAAGTGCCGAATGTAGTGTTTATGGAAGGGATGGTTCGGCAGGGCGAGCGCTATTTGTTCTACTACGGCGGGGCGGATACGAACGTCGGCGTGGCCGAGGCGCCGGTTGTTCCGTAACCGGTGGACGCGAAAAGGAAGCCTTCGATGTTTGTTTTCTAGCGCGGTTCGAAGTTGCTGAATTTTGGGCTCAGGTATTCCATCCCTTCGCCCGGGAGACGGCTTCGTTCCATCGCGCGCGCAGGTCGTTCGCTTGGGAGCGAGGCATGCGAGGTTCGAATCTGCGCTGGCCCCGCGAGTCAGAAAATGCCGCGATCTCTTTCCAGAATCCAACGCCAAGGCCAGCCAGAAATGCGGCTCCGAGCGCCGTGGTCTCGGTCATCGCGGGACGCACCACGGGCAAGCCGAGAACGTCCGCTTGAAATTGCATGAGCGTGTCGTTGGCCGATGCGCCGCCGTCCACGCGCAGTTCGAGAAGCGGAGTGTGTGTATCGGTCTGAACGGCATCCATGAGATCGGCGACCTGGTAGACGATGCTCTCCACGGCGGCCCGCGCAATGTGGCCGGCGGTGCTGCCACGGGTGAGACCGAAAATTGCGCCGCGGGCATAGGGGTCCCAATGCGGGGCGCCGAGTCCCACGAAGGCGGGCACGAAATAGACTCCGCCATTGTCGGGAACGGAGGTCGCCAGCGCTTCCACGTCCGATGACTTGCGAATGATTCCGAGACCGTCGCGCAGCCACTGCACCACCGCTCCAGCCACGAACACGCTGCCCTCGAGCGCATAGCTGGTGGAGTCGCCGATTCGCCAGGCTACTGTAGTGAGCAGGCGGTTCGTCGACGCTACGGCGCGATCGCCCGTGCTCTGCAACAGGAAGCAACCGGTGCCATAAGTATTTTTTGTGAGGCCGGGAGTCGTGCAGCGTTGGCCGAACAATGCGGCCTGCTGGTCGCCCGCGATTCCTGCAATGCGAATACCGTTGAGACCGGGAACTGAACTCACTTCTGCGTAGACTTCGCTGGAGGGGCGAACTCCCGGCAACATCGAGTCAGGGACACCGAAGAGATCAAGCAATTCGCCGTCCCACGTTCCGGAATGCAGATTGAAAAGCATGGTGCGGGAGGCGTTGGTGGCGTCGGTGATGTGCACGCGGCCGCCAGTCAGCTTCCATAGCAGCCAACTATCGACCGTTCCGAAGGCCAAGCGGCCGGCCGTGGCAAGTTTTCTCGCGCCGGAAACGTTCTCGAGAATCCAGGAAATCTTGCTGCCCGAAAAGTAGGCGTCGATCAGCAAGCCGGTTCGCTGCTGGATGAAACTTTCGCGACCCTGCGCTTTCAACCGTTCACAGAAAGCGGCGGTACGGCGATCCTGCCAGACGATCGCGTTGCAGATCGGCTTGCCGGTGGTGCGATCCCACACAATGGTCGTCTCTCGCTGGTTCGTAATGCCAATGGCGGCTACGTCGCTGGGCTGTGCGCCGGCCTGGGCCAGAGCCTCGAGAGCAACCGCAATTTGCGATGCGGCAATTTCTTCGGGATCGTGCTCGACCCATCCGGGCTCAGGAAAAATTTGCCTGAACTCGCGCTGGGCCACGGCCCGGACAGAGCCTTCGTGATCGAACAAGAGGGCCCGAGAACTGGTCGTGCCCTGATCGAGAGAAAGAATGTAAGGCAAAAGGCCTTCTCCTTTTCGCAAATTGAATTAGGACGGCGACTGCAACGCACGCAGAAATCGTCGAATGCCAAAATCGTAAACCGCAGCGCCAAGCAGCCCTCCCAGCAGCGGCGCGGCCACTGGAACCCACCACACGCGGGGCCCGTCGGTGAGCCCGTTGTTCTTGAATCCGGCCACGGCGGTGAAAAGACGCGGACCAAAATCGCGCGCTGGATTGATCGCATATCCGTGCATGCCGCCGAAGCTCATGCCGATGGCAACGACCACCAGTCCGATCATCGCAGGAGCGAGATTCGCCCCCGGAGGAACGTTGAGTTCGTCGGTGACGGCCAACACCATCAGCAGCAATAGAGCGGTGCCGATCACCTGATCGAGAAATCCGGCTTGCGGCAAAGATGGAAAAGCGGGAAACGTTGTGAAAACGCCGGCAGTTTTTTCCAGTTGAGGGTCGAACTGCTGGAAGGCCGGCAGATAATTCCGGTAGACGAGAGCGGCGGCGAGAAACGCTCCCGCGGTTTGCGCGATGGAATAAGGCAGAACCTTGCGCCACGGAAACCCTCGAAACACCGCGACCGCGAGCGTGACTGCGGGGTTGAGATGGCCTCCGGAAACCTTTCCGGCGATGTAGATTCCCATGGTCACCGCGAGCCCCCAACCGAGCGTGATGTTGGTATAGCCTCCGTGCGCGGTTCCGGGCGGGAGGTTCGCTGGAAAAAGAACCACCATCGCGACCACACCGTTGCCGAAAAGCATCAGAACGAAAGTTCCAAGAAACTCGGCAATCAGCTCGGCCCCGAGCGTGGGTTTGGTGCTCATCCTGGCGCGCTCCTCTGCTGGCTCGCGGCAGCAGCCGTCTGAGCCGCGAGTAGTCTAGCAAGGAATTCAGAACAGGCTCTGTCTTTCGCGAGTCGAAAACTCCGGGACCACAGCGATTACGTGTCCTCGAAGGTACTCAAAAGAATCAGCGAAGGCGCGATTTATTCTTGACATGCCGGACTCAGCCTGTAAGATAAGAGAATATTTATTCATCATTATGAATAAATATTCATAATGAATAAAGTGTTACGGCAGAGAGCGGTTCTGGAGGCGCTGCGGCAAGGGCCGGTGGCCAACCAGGAAGATCTGCAGCGGGCGTTGCGCAAGCGGGGATTCAAGGTGGGGCAGGCAACGTTGTCGCGCGACATTCGAGAACTGAATCTGAGCAAGACGGGCTCCGGTTACACGTTGCACCAGGGGGAAAGCGCGGTTGGTCTGGCTCTGCCCCCGGTGCAGCGGCTGGTTCGCGAGTTCGTACTCGATGTGCGGTCCGCACAGAACTTGTTGGTGGTGAAGACCATCATCGGCAGCGCGCAGCCGGTGGCGGCGGCGCTGGACGAGCAGGAATGGGAGGAGTTGGTGGGAACGATTGCGGGCGACGACACGATCCTGATTGTTTGTCCCGACAAGGACGGCGCGAAGAAGGTCGCGGTGCGGATCGAGGAGATGCTCGGCTGATGGGGGCAAAGCTCAAAACCGCGGTGCTGGGCGCAGGTGGATACTCCGGGCTGGAGTTGACGCGCATTCTCGAGCGCCATCCTCGATTAGAGAGGCCGGTCCTGTTGCGGCGCGAGGGCAGTGATGGCGCAAAAGATCTGGCGGAGATTTTTCCCGAGCTGTCCGGCAACGGGGGCTATCCGCTGCGGTCGCTTTCGTGGGCGGAGCTGAAATGTCAGGGCGTGCAGTTGCTTTTTCTGGCGACGCCACATGAAGCGTCGCGGTCTCTCGTGCCCGAGGCGATCGCGCAGGGATTGCGCGTGATTGATCTCAGCGGGGCGTGGCGGCTGAAGCAGGCGCAGCACCGGGCCATCTACTCGTTTCAGGATGCGGACGTGGTCACAGCGTCGAAGTTGACCGAGAGCGCAGTCTACGGCCTGCCAGAATTGAACAGCGATCGGATCCCGTCGGCGCAGCTGGTGGCGAATCCCGGATGCTACGCGACCTCGGTGATTCTGGCGTTGGCGCCGCTGCTGAGGGGGAAGTTGATCGATCGCAGACGCGGAATTATTTCCGATTCGAAATCGGGCGTGTCGGGAGCCGGCAAGTCGCCTACCCCGCGTACTCATTTCGTTTCGGTGGCCGACAATCTTTCCGCCTATTCGGTGTTCAATCATCGGCACCTGGGAGAGATGGTGGAGCAGTTGGAACTGGACGATGCGGAGTTGACCTTCACGCCGCACTTGCTGCCCATTCCACGCGGGATTCTGTCGACGATCTACGTTCACTTGAACCGGGCGATGAAGCCGGCGGAAGTGGAATCTTGTCTGCGTGATTTTTATGCGGGCAAGCATTGGGTGCGGGTATTTGCTACGCCGAAGTTGCCGCAGCTGCAGTTTTCGCTGCACACGAACTATTGCGATCTGGGCTTTTGTCTGGCGGAGGACGGGCAGCGGCTGGTGCTGGTTTCGTGCGTGGACAATCTGCTGAAAGGCGCGGCCGGGCAGGCCGTGCAGAACATGAATTTGATGTACGAGTGGGAAGAGCGGGAGGGTTTGCAGTGACCATCGTGGTGAAAATTGGCGGAGCGGCGATTGAGGATGCGGCGATGCTGCGCAAGTGCGCGCAAGCGATTGCGGAGCTGGCGCAAGACGGGCACCGCGTCGCCGTGATTCACGGTGGCGGCAGCGCTCTGACTCGCATGCTGGAGCGGCTGGGAAAGAAAAGCGAGTTTGTGAACGGCCTGCGCATCAGCGATTCGGAGACTCGGGATACGGCGCTTATGGTCTTAGGCGGGATCATCAACAAAAAGCTTGTGGCGGCGATTCAGGCGACGGGCATGCCGGCGATTGGATTCTGCGGCGGCGATGGCATGACGTTCCGCGCGCGCAAGAAGTTTGTTCATGGACGCGACCTCGGATTTGTCGGCGAGATTTGTTTCGCGGAGCCGTGCTGGATCGAAGCGCTGTGGCGGCAGGGAGGAATTCCGGTGATCGCGTCCCTAGCACTGGGAGCCGACGGCGAATACTACAACGTGAACGCCGACGAGATGGCGGCATCCTGCGCGGTGGCTTGCCACGCTGACACCTTGATTTTTCTCACCGACGTTCCCGGAGTGAGAGATGCGGCGGGCAGTGTGATGCCGTGGCTCACGACGAAGCAAGCCGCAGAGCTGGCGGCGAATTCGATCATCAGCGGCGGCATGTTGCCCAAGCTGCAAGCCTGCGGCCTGGCTCTGAAGCAAGGCGTGGGGCGAGTGAGAATCCTGCCGGCGAATGAGGTCGAAGTGTTGCCACAGTTTTATCTGACCAAGCTCTCGTGCGGCACGGAGGTGACGTACTCATGAGCCCCTCAGTCGCTGCGTGCTACAAATTGCAACCGGGGGAGACGCAGGTGCAGAAGAAGGAGTCAAACTTGAATAGCCAAGTGCAAGCAAGAACGGCCGCCGCTACGGCGAATGTGCCGCAAGCTTTCTGGTGTCCGGATCTGGTGTCGACCTGCGATCTGGGGCCTGCCGGGGTGAACGCAGTTTTGAATCTGGCGGGAATGATGAAGGCGCGTCCGGCCGATTTTCAGAAGGCGCTCGCAGGCAAGCAGATGGTGATGTTTTTCGAGAAAGCTTCGCTGCGAACCCGACTGACTTTCGAGGCGGGCATGACGGGGCTGGGCGGGGTGGCGATGTTCGTCGACCAGACTCAGGAACGCCTGGGCGCCCGCGAAACCCTGAGTGACGTAGCGCACAACCTGGAGCGCTGGGTGGACGTGATTGTGCTGCGCACTTTTTCGCAGGAGACCATCGAGGGCATGGCGCAGCACGCGCGTGTGCCGGTAATCAACGCACTCAGTGATATCGAGCATCCGTGCCAGGCGCTGGCGGATTATTTCACGCTGCTGGAGCGCTTCGGAGATGTGAAGAATCGTTGCCTGGCTTATGTCGGCGACGGAAACAATGTCGCACACTCGTTGCTGCTTACCTGCGCGTGCCTGGGTTCGTCGATACGAATCGCCACTCCCGCAGGCTACGAGCCCAATTCGGAGATCGTGGCAGCGGCGCGCGAGATCGCCGGCGAGACCGGCGCCGAGATTCAATTGCTGACCGATCCGCATGAAGCCGCTGCTGGAGCGGACGCGGTCTACACCGATGCCTGGGTCAGCATGGGCCAGGAGCGAGAAACGGATGAACGGGCACGAATCTTCCCGCCGTATCAGGTGAATGAAGACCTTATGGCGGAAGCCGCACCCGACGCGGTGTTCATGCATTGCCTGCCGGCCCATCGCGGACTGGAAGTGACGGATGCGGTCATGGATTCGGAGCAGTCGGTGATTTTCGAGCAGGCGGAAAATCGTCTGCATGTACAGAAAGCGATTCTTTATTTGCTGCTGGGCGGCGGCGATCGTCTGCCTGCAAGGAGTGCTCATGCCTGAAAAAATTGTTCTTGCTTATTCCGGAGGGCTCGACACCTCGATCATTATTCCGTGGCTCAAGGAGAATTATTCGTACAACGTGATCGCGATGGTCGGCGACGTGGGCCAGGGCGATGACATCGAAGCGGTGGTCGAAAAGGCGTACGCCACCGGCGCAAGCAAGGTGGTGGTGGAGGATCTCCGCGAGGAATTCCTGACGGGATACGTTTTCCCCGCGCTGCGCGCTGGTGCGGTGTATGAGCATAAATATTTGCTGGGTACGTCGTTGGCGCGGCCGGTGATCGCCAAGCATCAGGTGGAAGTTGCTTTGCGCGAGGGAGCGACCGGAGTGGCGCATGGCTGCACCGGAAAAGGCAACGATCAGGTTCGCTTCGAGTTGACCTATCAGGCGCTCGCACCCGAGTTGAAAGTGGTCGCGCCCTGGCGGGAGTGGACGCTGAAATCGCGCGAGGACTGCCTGGATTACGCGGAGCAGCACGGTATTCCCGTGGAGGCGAGCCGCGCAAAAATTCACAGCCGTGATCGAAACCTTTGGCACGTCAGCCACGAAGGCGGAGAGCTCGAAGATGCGGCCAATGCGCCGCTACCGAGCACGTGGCAAATGACTCGCTCGTACCAGGAGGCGCCGGACAAAGAGGAACAAGTGACGATCAGCTTCGAGAAAGGGACTCCCGTAGCGGTCGATGGCATGAAGCTTGATCCCGTGTCACTGGTCGAGTTGCTGAACGAAATCGGCGCTCGCAATGCCGTAGGCCGCGTGGATCTGGTGGAGAACCGCTTCGTGGGAATCAAATCGCGGGGATGTTATGAAACGCCCGGTGGAACCTTGCTGATTACGGCACATCGCGAACTGGAAGCACTATGTTTAGAGCGAGAAGTGGCACACTTCAAGCAGCACGTGGGTTTGAAATATGCGGAGCTGGTTTACTTCGGTTTATGGTTCACGCCGCTGCGTGAGGCGTTGGATGCGTTCGTGAACAGCACACAAAACGAAATGACCGGCAGCGTGACGCTGTCTTTATATAAAGGAAATGTTTCGGTGGTGAGCCGCCAGTCCGAGCACTCGCTCTACCGCACCGACCTTTCTTCGTTCACCATGGGCGACAGCTACGACCAGAAAGATGCGGCGGGCTTTATTCGCATCCTCGGGCTGCCGTCGCGCACCCGCGCGCGCGCGCGTCAGGAGGTTGCGCGATGAAGATGTGGTCGGGGCGGTTCCGGCAGCCGCTGGATCCGCAATTTGAGCGTTGGCAGCGGTCGTTCGATTTCGACCGCCGGCTGCTTAGTTACGAGCTGGCCGCCAGCGCGGCGCATGCGCGCGCATTGAAGAATGCCGGAGTTCTTTCTGCGGATGAACTCATCAGCATTCTGGAAGGGCTGCAACAAATTGGCGAGATGGCTGCCGCGGCCAACGGATTTGTCGCGGACGACGAAGCGGAGGATGTGCATCACTTCGTGGAGAAGCAGCTGGCCGCGCGGATCGGCGAAGTCGGATACAAGCTGCACAGCGGCCGCAGCCGCAACGAGCAGATCGCTACGGACCTGCGCCTTTATGTGCGGGCGGCAATCGACGAGTTGCGAAAAGAATTGGCCGAGGTCTGCGGAGCGTTTAGCGATCGCGCCGAACAAGCGGGCAATGCCGCGATGCCGGCTTACACCCACTTGCAGCACGCTGAGCCCGTTCTAGTGGCGCATTGGCTGCTGGCTTATGTGGAAATGTTTTTGCGCGATGCCGACCGGCTGGCCGATTGCCGCAAGCGGCTGAACGTGTGTCCACTGGGCTCGGGCGCCGTCGCCGGGTGCGACCCTGCCGCTGGATCGCGCCTTCATGGCGGAAGAACTCGATTTTGCTAGTCCCACGGCAAACAGCATTGACGCGACCAGCGACCGCGATTTCGTTCTCGAGTTCGTGAATGCGCTTTCGCTGTTGAGCGTGCACCTGAGCCGGTGGGCGGAGGAGATGATTCTTTTCTCCTCGCAGGAATTTGGTTTTGTGCATTTGCCGGAGGCTTATTCGACGGGCAGCAGCGCCATGCCGCAGAAGAAGAATCCTGATCTTCTGGAACTGGTACGCGGCAAGACTGGCCGCGTGATCGGAAGCGCAACGGCTCTGATGGTCACGCTGAAAGGCTTGCCGCTGGCTTACAACAAGGATTTGCAGGAAACGCAGGAGTCGCTTTTCGATGCCGCGGATACTGCGCTCGGGCTGTTGCCGCTGGTCAGCGGGCTTCATGAAGGCGGTCGAGTTCGACCAGTCGCGGATGAGCGAAGCAGCGCAATCGGGATTCATGAATGCCTGGGCTGCCGCTACTTATCTGGTCAATCGTGGCGTGCCTTCGCGGTTGGCGCACGAGCAGATCGGCAAAGCGGTGAAGCTCTGCCTGGAAAACAATTGCGAGCTTCAGGACTTGTCGCTTGACGATTTGCGTAGTCTGCACCCTGCATTCGACGAGAAGCTTTTATGACTGCCTGAAGCCGGCGGCAGTATTGGCGATCCACGATGTAGTTGGCGGCACCGCGCCCAGCCCGAGTGCGGCAAGGGATTGCCGCCGCGAAAAAGAAGATTGAGTCCCTGCGCGAGGAGATCAACGTTCATGCGCACGCGTAAAGCCATTTTGCCGGATGCTCAGCACATCCACGATCTGATCTCCGCCTATTCCAGCGACGGCACGTTGCTGCCGCGCACGCTGGCGGAGATTTGCGAGAACGTTCGGGATTTTGTCGTTCTGGAAGAAGACGGCCGCATCATCGGGTGCGGCGCGCTGCATCTTTATGGCACGCACCTGGCCGAGATCCGTTCCATCACGGTCGCGCCGCGAACACAGGGCAAGGGCGGCGGCAGCCGGCTGATGAAAGCTCTGGTCGCGGAAGCGAAGCGGCACCAGGTCGATTGCGTCTGCCTGTTCACGCGGGCTCCCGAATTTTTTTCGCGCCAGGGATTCCAGATCGCACAGCGCGAAGATCTTCCCGACAAAATCTACAAGGATTGCCACGTTTGTCCCAGATTCCACCAGTGCGACGAAGTCGCGATGGTACGCGGCAAGCTTCCCACCTTCGCCATTCTTCCCGAGCCGGCGAACTGGCTGGTGAAGCTGCAGGACGTGTCCGGCAATGCGGTGTGACGCGTTCGCGCAAGCATTTTTCCGGACCGGGAAATGCCCGGTGCGGCCTTCGGGTGCTATGATGCCCAGCGGACCCTACAACTATGTCGATCAGCGCTCCGAGCAGTTCGACCGCCGTGTCTCCTGAATCATCGTCCTCGTACACTGTGCCGCTCGCGGTTGTGACCACGTTATTTTTCATGTGGGGCTTTCTCACTTGTCTCAATGACATTCTGGTCCCGCATCTGAAGCCGATTTTCGATCTCAATTACAAAGAGATCATGCTGATTCAGTTTGCTTTCTTTGGAGCATATTTTCTTTTCTCCATACCTTCGGCAAGAATTATTGATTGGATTGGCTATCAGCGCTCGATGGTGTTGGGTTTGCTGACGATGGGTGTGGGGGCGTTTCTCTTTGTGCCGGCCGCCAGCGTTCCGTCGTACCCATTGTTCCTGATTGCATTGATCGTGCTGGCCGCGGGGATCACGTGTCTACAGGTTGCGGCTAATCCTTACGTGACCGTGCTGGGCAGGCCCGAGACCGCTTCCAGCCGGCTGAATCTGACGCAGGCTTTCAATTCGCTGGGAACTTTTCTGGCGCCTTTTTTTGGCGGGCTGCTGATTCTGACCGCTGCGCCGAAATCCATGGAGGAGATTCGCGCAATGGCGCCAGACGCGCTTCGCGCTTATCGCTTGCATGAGGCGGCGACCGTGAAGGCACCCTACGTGGGCTTGGGGATTGCGCTGGTGGTGCTGGCGATTGCGATCGGCAGCTTCAAGTTGCCGAAGATTCCCCAGGCGCAGCACAAAGTCGGGGAGAAGGTGAACGACTCCATCTGGAGGCATTGGAATCTGATTTTTGGAGCGGTCGCCATATTCGTATACGTTGGCGCCGAAGTTTCGATTGGGAGTTTCCTGGTGAACTACTTTGGCCAGCCGGAGATCGGCGGGCTGACTGAAAAAGTGGCGGCCAGTTTTGTCGCGTTCTATTGGGGCGGAGCCATGGTGGGGCGGTTTATCGGGTCGGGACTGCTGCAGAAGATGAAAACGGGGCGACTGTTGGGAATTTGCGCGGTCTGCGCTGCCGCGCTGGTTACGATTTCCATGCTCAGCACCGGCCACTTCGCCATGTGGAGCATCATCCTGGTCGGCTTCTTCAACTCCATCATGTTCCCGAGCATCTTCACTCTGGGTGTCGCAGAGCTGGGCCCGCTCACCGGGGACGGTTCCGGGATCATGATCATGGCGATCGTTGGGGGAGCAATTATTCCGCTGGCGCAAGGCGCGATTGCCGACAGGATCGGCATTCATCACGCCTTCTTTCTTCCCGTGATCTGCTATCTCTATATTCTGTTCTTCGCGTTGAGCGGTTCGAAGCCAAACAGCGAACGCCACGCCCGGAGCTAGGTGGCCTAGCCCGGGAGCGGCTTCAAATGAATATGCTTACGAGTCGGATCGCGGTTCGAACCGGCGAGCAGCTAAACCTGTACTGAAATCAACTCCGGGGTGCAACGGGAGTTCTGCATCAACTTGACCGCATCTTCGGCGGTAAATCGGCCCATGGCGAGCGCCAGCTTTTTGTTGGTGGTGGTCTGGATGGGGCTGCGGTCAATCCGCAGAACGTATTCAGCGGCACGCGCACCGCCGCGATTTACCTTGACGAGGAACTTTGTGTTTTTCATGGGCTCCCTTTTGGCTCTGGATGCGAATTGCGGAAAAGCAGCGGGGAAAATGAATATCCCCAAGTTAAATCGAACTAGCGTCACCTGCCTCAGAGCTGGCTGAGTACGGTAAAGCTATGATAAGGCCGGTCTTAGGACTGAATCGTCAAAGAATTAAGAGGAGATGAGTACTGAAGCGATTTTAGGCCTGAAGGTGGTGTTTGTCAAATGGTAAAGGTCTTACGGTTGCACGATCTGACCCGCCTGCGGATGAACCTGCTGATCCTTGATTTCACTGGCATCCCAGCCGCCGCCGAGAGCTTTCACAAGATATACGGAGCTCACCATCTGCTGGCCGAGTAACTGCGTCTCGAGGCGTTGGCTGGTCAGCAGGGTGGTCTGGGCAGTGATGACGTCGAGGTAACTGGTGACGCCGCCGATATAGCGGTTGTTGGCGATGGCGAGAGCGCGACGCGCATCCTCAACCGCCGCGCCTTGCGTGGTGAGAGCCTGCGAAAGCGTGCTCAGGTTGCTGAGGCCGTCCTCGACCTGCTGGAACGCGGTCAACACGGACTGCCGGTAATTGGCGACCGATTGGTCATAGGCGGCGCGAGCTGCGGCCAGATTGGCGCGGTTGCGTCCACCTTCGAAAATGGGCTGCAATGCGTCCGCGCCGAGCGACCAGAACAGACTGGGCGCGTTCAGCAGCGAGGAGATCTCAACGCTCTGCCATCCTCCGGAACCGCTCAGCGTAATGTTCGGATAGAAGGCGGTGCGGGCGATGCCCACTTGCGCGTTTTCAAAAGCCATCTGACGCTCGGCAGTGGCGATATCGGGGCGGCGCTGCAAAACATCCGAGGGCACGCCCAGCGGGACGGGCGGGGGCGTGGCCTGCAACGGCGCCACGCGCACATTCACGCTGGAGGCAGACTGTCCCAGCAGCACCGCGATGGCGTGTTCATACTGCGCTCGCGTTTGTTGCACCAGCGCCAGCTGCGATAACGTGGAATCGAGTACAGTCGCTTGCTGCGCCACTTCCAATCCGCTGGCCGCGCCGCCATTGTGACGGTTGTTCACCAGATCCAGGCCCTTGCGCTGATAGCCCACGGACTCCTGCACTACGTTGAATTCGGCATCCAGTTCACGCAGGGAAAAATAATCGGCGGCGAGTTCAGCGGTCAGCACCAGCTGTACATTTTGTAGATCGGCGGCCGTGGATTGCAGCGTGGCATTCGCGGCCTCTACTTGATGGCGCACGCGGCCGAAGAGATCAGGCTCATAGTTAATGTTGAACGGAATCGTAAAGACATTTTGAGTATAGGGAGGAACCTGCTGCTTTCCACCACTGATCACCGTGGGTTGCGAGCCGTTCAGGGGACGATTGCCGGAACCGCGTTCGCGCACTGCGGACGGGTCCGCGGATAACTGCGGAAAGTAATCCGCCGTGGCAACGCGCGCCAGGGAGCGAGCCTGATTCAGCCGGTCGCGCGCAGCTTCGAGGGATTGGTTGGCCTGGAGCAACTGCTGTTCATACGCGTTGAGATCGGCGTCGTTATAGATTTTCCACCACTCGCCTTTGGGGATCGCATCCTTGGGAGCGGCTTGCTCCCAGGGCGGCTGCGTCTTCCACGCGTCCGGCGCAGGAGTCGGCGCCGAAGGGCGGCTGTAACGCGGCCCGACCGTGCACCCGGCGGCAAGCAACAACAAAAGAAGCGCGGCCGAAAATGCGACTCGGTTCACGACGCGCCACCTGTCGGTTGGCCTTGCGTCTGGCCGGGTTGCTGCTGAGGTTGCGCCACGTTGACCTGCTGCCCGTCCTCCAGAGAATCGGGAGGGTTGACGATGATCCGATCGGTGGGCGCGACCCCGCCCAGAATCTCCAGCGTAGTGCCATAATCACGGCCAATATTGATGGCGCGCAATTGCACCTTACTATCCGAGCTAACGACTGCGACTTGCGGGCCCTGAGCGCGAAACAGCATGGTGTTCACTGGTACCGTGACCTTGTTTACATTGGAGCCGATAGCGAAGTGCACCTCTCCAAACGAGCCGGGCAACAAACGACCGTCTTTGTTGGGCACGTCGACTTCCGTGAGCAGAGTGCGAGTGTTCGGATCAATCGCCTCTGCCGTGCGCTCCACCGTGGCCACAAATTTCTGCCCAGGAAATTCCTGCAGGGTGACGAAGGTTTTGGCCCCGACCTTGATGAACGGAGCGTAGGCCTGCGGGACGCTGGTATAAACCCGCAGAGGGTCGACACGCGCAATGTCAAACAGCTCGCGGCCGGCAGCCTGAGCACCGGCGTTGATCAGCGCGCCCGGGTCAACATTGCGTTTCGTGAGCACGCCGGTAAACGGCGCATAGACTTCCTTGAATCCTTCAAGCTGTTCCAGTCGGCGCACGTTCGCGTCGGCGGCAGCCAGGTTGGCCTGGGCCTGCTTGTATCCGCTCGCATTCTGGTCGGCTTCCTGCGCGGAAACGGAGTCAGTCTTGAGAAGGTTTTGCCAGCGATCGGCGGTGATTTTTGCCAGATCCATCTGAGCGACGATCTGCTGCCGCGTTGCCCGCGTTTGATTCAATTCCTGATCCACTTCGGGCGTATCGATCTTTGCCAGCAACTCGCCTTTGGTTACGCGGCTGCCAATGTCCTTGTACCAGGCCACGAGGTATCCGTTGGTGCGAGCGTAGATGGGAGATTCTTCATAGGCCAGCAGCGAGCCGGGCAGAATCAAGTCCTCGTCGGGCTTTTCCGCCACGGGATTTACCACCGCGACCGTGGGCACAGTTTCGCGCTCGGTTTCGTTGGCCAGAGCGCGCTCGTGGCTCATCCGCGCGAACAGGGTGAACCCGCCGGCCACCAGCAGAACGACCAGCATTATTCCGACAATTTTCAAAGCCTTGCTCGGCGGGGCGGGAGGAATTTCCGGCGGCGCCTGAATCGCCGGCGGCTGGTGGCGCGAATGCTGAAGGATGGCCTCGATCTCTTCGTCACGCTGCGCCCGGGAACTCAGATGATGCTCTTCGCTGCCTTCGGCGTGCTGCGGCGGTTGAGCACTGGCGTCCGGCGAGGGCCGCTGTTCACTCCCCGGTTGATCCGATTTGCTTTCTGCGGTCATTCTCGACTCCGATTCTCCCGAAAAACTTTAGAACCCCTGCTCTCTCGCCCGCTTCGCCTCGCGACGGCCATGGAAAATGGCGAATACACTGGGCACAAAAAACAAGGTCGCAACCGTGGCAAACAGCAAACCGCCGATCACGGCTCGCCCCAGCGGCGCGTTCTGCTCGCCGCCTTCGCCGAATCCGAGCGCCATAGGCACCATACCGATGATCATGGCGAGCGCGGTCATCAGCACGGGACGCATACGGGTGTACCCCGCTGCTACCGCCGATCGCACCGCCGGAATCCCTTCGTCCAGCTGTTCGCGCGCGAAACTTACCATCAGGATCGAGTTGGCGGTGGCCACGCCCATGCACATCACGGCTCCGGTGAGCGAAGGAACACTCAACGTGGTGCGCGTGAGCAACAGGAACCAGCAGATTCCCGCCAAAGCTCCGGGCAAGGCAGCGATGATGATGAAAGGATCGAGCCAGGACTGAAAATTGATGACAATCAGCAAATAGACCAGAAGAATCGCGCCCACCAGCCCCACGCCCAGCCCGATAAACGACGAGCGCATGGTCGAGACCTGGCCGCGCACCACGATGCGAGTTCCCCGGGGCAGATGGCCGTCGAAAGTTGCGAGTATTTTATTCGTGTCCGCTGCCACCGCTCCGAGATCGCGATCCTGGGTGTTGGCGTAAACATCGATGACCGGCGCCACGTTCCAGTGATTCACGGTTGCGGCCCGCGTCACCGGATACAGCTGCACCAGATTGCTCAGCAACTGCGGTCCTTGTTGCGAAGTGACCGGGATGGTCATCAGGTCCTGCATGTCGGTCATGCGGTATTGGGGCGACTGCACGGCCATCTGATAGGTAACTTCATTCTTCGGATTCAGCCAGAAATTTGGCGAAGTCTGGAAGCTGCCGCTCAGTGAGACCAGCACGCTCTGCGCCACGTTGCCGGCCGTCAACCCGACCTGCGTGGCGCGGGTGCGGTCGATCTCCATGTGCAGGGTGGGCAGCGAGAGCAGCTGTTGGACGTGGACATCGGCAGCGCCGGGGATGTGGCGCATCTTGTTGGCGATCTGCTGCGCGATATCGTAACTGCTTTGCATGTCGGTGCCGACGATCTGCACATCAATGGGCGCAGGCAAACCGAAGTTCAGGATCTGGGTGACGATGTCGGCGGGCTGGAAAAAGAATTCCACCCCGGGGAAGCGCCGCGGCAACACCTCCCGCAGATGCCGGGTCAGCGCCGCGGTGGGAGGATGATGCTCGGGGTCGAGAGCGATCAGAATCTCCGCATCGCTGCTGCCGATGGTTCCGTTGGAACTGTAGGACTGGTTGATGCCCGAGTTGGGCAGACCAATGTTATCGAGCACGGTCTGCAACTGCCCCTGGGGAATCTCCTGGCGCAGCACGGCCTCGACCTGGTCGCAGAGGCGGGCAGTTTCCTCCACGCGCAAACCGGGACGCGCCCGCACGTGCAGGCGCAACAGGCCGGCATCCACCTGCGGGAAGAAGTCTTGTCCCAGGAAGAAAAACAGTCCCAGCGAGAGCAAGCAAAAAGCCAGAAAGCAAGCCACGAACAGCCCGCGATGCTCGATGGTGGTTTCTAACAACTGCTCATAACCGCGGCGGAATTCTTCAAACTTGCGTTCGAAGCCGCGTTGAAACCTGCCCAGAGCCGATTTCGGAGCTTCGGCGCGATGCTCATGCCCGCGCATGATGTACATCACCAAGGTGGGGATGAGGGTTCGCGATAGAAGATAGCTGGCCAGCATGGCGAAGCTTACGGCCTCGGCCAGCGGCACAAACAGGAATTTCGCCACGCCCGTCAGAAAAAACATGGGCACAAAGACGATGCAGATGCTGAGCGTGGAAACAAACGCCGGAACGGCAATTTGTTGCGCACCGTCCAGGATGGCCTGCTTCATTTCCTTGCCCATGGCCAGGTTGCGCTCGATATTTTCGATCTCTACTGTGGCGTCATCGACCAGAATGCCGACCGCGAGCGCCAGACCTCCCAAGGTCATGATGTTGATGGTCTGGCCGATCGCGCCCAACAGGATGATCGAAACAAAAATGGAGAGCGGGATAGAAATGGAAATGACGATCGTAGGACGCCAGTCGCCGAGAAAGATGAGGATCATCACGGCGGTAAGAGCGGCTGCAATCAAGCCCTCGCGCAGAACCCCCTCAATCGACGCGCGCACAAATAGAGACTGGTCAAACAGAGATGTGATCTTCAGTTCGGGCGGCAACGACTGCGCCGCCTGCTGAACAATACTCTTCACCCCGGAGACGATTTGCAGCGTGGATGCGTTGCCGTTCTTGTAGATCGACATCAGCGCGCCGCGGTT
Source organism: uncultured Acidobacteriaceae bacterium (assembly GCA_963750245.1). GTDB lineage: Bacteria > Acidobacteriota > Terriglobia > Terriglobales > Acidobacteriaceae > Sulfotelmatobacter. The sequence continues at coordinate 241,044 of CAVVQB010000007.1, read as the reverse complement.
GCCGTCCTGGCGCACGATGTTGGTTTGCGGAGAAAATCCGTCGCGGATGTGCGCGACATCGCGCATATAGAGCGTGGAACCGTTGAGCGTCTTGACCGGCAAGTCGTTCAACTCCGCGATGGTCTGCGGCGTTCCATTCATCTCCACGTTGTATTCCAGCGGACCCATCTTGATGGTGCCGCTGGGAAGAACCAGGTTCTGCGCATTGACGGCATTGACGATGTCAACGGGCTGGAGTCCGTAAGACTGCAACTTCGGCAAATCCAGGTCCACCTGAATCTGCCGGATCTTTCCGCCGTAGGGATATGGAGTAGCCGCTCCCTGCACGGTGGCCAGATAGGTGCGCAGAAAATTCTGACCAAGATCGAAGAGTTGCTGCTCGGGAAGAGTCTTGCTGCTCAGTCCGAGTTGAATGATGGGCGTGGTGGAAGCGCTATAGGAGATGATGAGCGGCGGCGTGGTGCCGGCCGGCAGACTGCGCACGGTGGTTTGCCCGATGGCGGTGATTTGAGCGATCGCGCCCTGCACGTTGGTGCCAGGGCGGAAAAACACTTTGATGATGCCGAGCCCATAGACCGACTGCGACTCCATGTGCTCGATGTCATTGACCGTGGTGGTGATGCCGCGCTCGGAGTTGGCCACGATGCGGTCGGCCATGTCTTGCGGCGACATGCCGGTATAGAACCAAACCACAGAGACGACGGGAATATCGATGCTGGGGAAGATGTCGACGGGAGTACGGAAAAGGGTAACGAAAAACAGAACAATGATGACGATCGCCATCACGATGAAGGTGTAGGGACGCCTCAGCGCTAATGCAACAATCCACATCGGTCAGCCACCAGAGTTCAAAGGCAAGTGTTACGGAAGAAAGGTTTCCTGCAATGGGTGTAAACTAACCCTTCGATTTCGCTTTAGATTCGATACTATCCGTATTGGATTCTAAAGCCTGAACCCGATTATATATGATAGGGTGAAGTCATGCACCGGAAGCCTGCTGCTCGAAAGCGCCGCAGACCCAGGGAGAAAGAAGCGCTCGCCGGGGCGTCCACGCAGTGAGCAGGCGCGCCTGGCCATTCTGAGCAGCACGTTGAAACTGCTTGCGGAGAAGGGCTTCTCGGAGCTGACCATCGAATCCGTTGCCGACCACGCCGGCGTAGGCAAGGCAACGGTTTATCGCTGGTGGCCCGACAAGGCCGCTCTTATCGCCGACGCCTTTGCCTGCAGCACGAAACGCAGACTTCACTTTCCCGATACCGGCTCGGTGCGCACGGACATGAGCCAGCAAATGCGGCAGCTGATCAAGGTTTTTCGCGGCCGGCGCGGGCGCATCGTGTCCGCCATTCTGGCCGCAGGCCAGACCGATCGAGGGGTCATCGCAGCGTTCCGCGAACGCTTTATGATGCCCCGCCGCCAGGAAGCCTACGCGACGCTTCGGCGCGGGATCCAGCGCGGTCAACTGCCCAAGAAAATTGACATGGACCTGCTTCTCGATTCTCTCTACGGCCCCATCTACATGCGATTTCTGATTCGTCACGATAGTCTGACGCCCGAGTTCGTCGAAGGTCTTTGCGAATTAACTTTGGGAGGATGTCTCCCCCACGCAAACTCGCATCGCCGCCGAGTCCGTTCCGCGTAGCCGGGGATTCCAGTTTTGTGCATCCGCGTGGGCTACTCAGAATGCTATAAGCTTGTCTGCTACGAGTAATGAAGAGGACGGAGATGGCGGCGCGCGACGTGGTTTTCTGGGAAGTGGATACGCAGGTGGATTTCATGCTGCCCGGCGGCAAACTCTACGTGCCTGGCGCCGAACGATTGCTTCCGAATATTCGAGAGCTGACGAACGCTGCGCGCCAGGGCCGGGTCTTTCTCGTGTCGCACGGCTGCTACCACACAAAGGACGATCCAGAGTTCCAGACCTTTCCTCCGCACTGCATCAAGGGCACGCCAGGTTCTTCCTTTGTCCCGGAGTCGCTGACCGATAAAGTGGTCACGGTGCCGAACGAGGCCACGGCCAAGCTGCCGCCGGACCTCTCGCCCTACCAGCAGATCCTGCTGGAAAAACAAACGCTGGACATTTTTGAGAGTCGCCGCGCGGGGGAACTGGTGGAACGATTCGCGGACGATGTGGAATTCGTGGTTTTCGGCGTGGTCACGGAATATTGCGTTCTCCTTGCTGCGAAGGGATTGCTGGATCGTGGCCGCCGTGTCTCCGTGGTTGAGGATGCGATCGAAACCCTGAAGGCGGAAGATGGGCGCCGAGCCGTCACCGAACTGAAGGCGCTCGGGGCAAGATTTATCACTACTGCAGACGCTCTCGCACTCCTGGATCGCTAAATCATTCGAACTAGCCGGTCCGCGGTTGATGCGTGGGTTATAATCCGGCCCACCTATGAACCTAACCTCCGGCACCAAGCTGGGCCCTTACGAAATCGTCAGCCTGCTGGGCGCGGGAGGCATGGGTGAGGTGTATCGCGCCCGCGACTCGCGTTTGAAGCGGGAAGTGGCGATCAAGGTTTTGCCGCAAGCGCTTTCTCTGGACGCCGACCGGCTGCGGCGTTTCGAACAAGAGGCGCTGGCCACGGCGGCTCTGAATCATCCCAACATTCTGGCGGTATTCGACATCGGCACGAACGAAGGTTCGCCGTATGTCGTATCGGAGCTTCTCGAAGGCGAAACCTTGCGCGAGCGGCTGCGCAGCGGGCCGCTCGTGGTGCGCAAGGCTTTGGACTATGCCCTGCAAATCGCTCATGGACTGGCCGCGGCCCATGAAAAAGGCATCATCCATCGCGACCTGAAGCCGGAAAACATATTCCTCACCAAAGATGGGCGGGTCAAGATTCTGGATTTCGGTCTGGCGAAACTTACTCAGCCCGATCCGGCCAAGGATAAAGCCGGAGCCCATACCGCACTGCCCACCATGACGCAGGCCACGGAAGCGGGCATGGTGATGGGAACCGCCGGTTACATGTCGCCGGAGCAGGTGCGCGGCGCCGCCGTCGATCCACGCTCCGACATCTTCAGCTTTGGCGCGATTCTCTACGAGATGATTTCCGGCAAGCGCGCCTTTCATCGCGAGACTGCCGCGGATACGATGAGCGCCATCCTGAAGGAAGATCCCGCGGATTTAAGCGAAACCAATCGCAACGTCTCTCCGGCGCTGGAGCGCATCGTGCAGCACTGCCTGGAGAAGAACCCCGAGCAGCGTTTCCATTCCGCCAGCGACATCGCATTTGATCTGGAACATCTGACCGGAGTTTCCAGCACCAGCACCAGGGTAACGGCGGTGGCGAGCGCTCCGCCTCGGAGCAAGCTGTTGCTGCCGATCGCGGGAGCGGCGGCAATCGCACTGGTCATGCTGGCTCTCGGTTGGTGGCTTGGCCGCGGCAAAGGCGCAGCGCCGCAGGCCGAGTATAAGCAAATCACGTTTCGCACCGGTTCCATCGGGAACGCCCGATTTACGCCCGATGGCAGCATCGTATACAGCGCATCCTGGGACGGCGGCGAGGGCCAGCTTTACTTGTCGCGCACAGATGATCCCGGCGCGCGCGAACTGGGACTGAAAGATGCCGAGCTGCTTGCGATTTCGAAGAGCGGAGAGCTCGCCATTCGCCTCAACACCGTGCGCTACGGCGGCTATGCGCGAAGCGGGACGCTGGCGCGGCTGCCCCTGAGCGGAGGAACTCCACGCGAGGTGCTGGAGAACGTGCAGAACGCGGACTGGTCGGCCAACGGCGATAGCATGGCGGTGGTCCGCTACGTTCCGGAAAACAGTCATTGGCGCCTGGAATATCCCATTGGCAAAGTGCTGTTTGACAGCATCGGCTGGATCAGCGACCCGAAGATTTCTCCCGATGGCAAATGGGTGGCCTTTGCCGATCATGAGAATCAAGGCGGAGACGATGAGGGTTCGGTAGCGATCATCGGCGCCGATGGCAAGGAGAAAGAGAGGAAGCTTTCCTCAGGTTGGGAGTCCGTGGAGGGAATCCTATGGTCTCCGGCGGGCGATGAGGTCTGGTTCACATCCAGCAATAGCGGCAGTGCGCTGAACCCGCGCGCGGTAACCCTTGCCGGCAAGCTGAGGACCATCACGAACGTTCCCGGTGGGGTGTGGCTCGAAGATATAAAGGATGGAACCGTGCTGACGGTGAGGAATGACGATCGTATCGGCATACGCGGTTTGGGGCCCGGCGAAAAAGAGGAACGCGAGCTAGGCTGGTTCGGGTGGTCGATTCCACGCGACATCAGCCAGGACGGCCGAAAAGTTTTGTTCGAGGAGGAAGGCAATGGCGGTGGAGCAAACTACACCGTATTCCTTCGCGATACGGACGGGTCGCCGCCCGCGAAGATTGGCGAAGGGCTGGCCGGGGCCATCTCTCCGGATGGGAAATGGGTGATCACGAGAGCTGCGAAGGGCGGACCGCTGAACCTGGTGCCTACGGGAGCAGGCGAGTCCAGGGCGTTGACGCATGATGCCGTGGATTACGGAACCGTTCGCTTCTTCCCTGATGGCAAACATCTGCTGGCCGGCGGAATTGAAAACGGACATGGCCGGCGCGACTACCTGATTGATCTGAGCAACGGCGATTCCAAGCCGATTACGCCGGAAGGCGTCGCCGGGGTGAATCTTTCGCCCGACGGCAGGACTACGGCGGTGCTGGGACCCGACGGGAAATGGGGAATCTGGCCACTCGAGGGAGGCGGCAGCATCCGTCCCATTCCAGGGCTGGACTCGAAATACTATATTGCCGGCTGGTTTCCAGACGGGATTTCTCTATATGCGGCCTCCAGCCGGAGCTCGAAGTTCGCGAAAGTTTATAAGGTCAACACACAGACTGGCAAAATGGATTTCTGGAAAACGTTCGGCGAAGAAGCGGGAGCGGGAGTCACGGAAACGGGCGCGCCTCATTTCTCCGCCGACGGAACAGCGTACGCATACGTCTACGATCGCACGCTGTCCGAGGCGTACGTCGTGACTGGATTGAAGTAGGGTCGGATTACGTAGATCAGCCTGACAGACTTTCAATCGACCGCACTGCGTCTGGCGAGAGTGCCAAGGTGGAGCTGGCCAAATCCTGCTTCATGTGTTCGGCGCTGGAAGTGCCGGTGAGTAGCAGCATTCCCACCGCGCGGGCGAAGGCGAAAATAATCTGAGCCGGAGTGACTTTCTCGCGTGCGGCGAGCCCGTTGACGAAAGGATCGTGCATTACCTCCGCGTTGGCGGTGAGCAGCGAAAATCCTTGATAGATGATCTTGTGATTGCGGCAGAATAATCGCACGTCGCGATCCCAACCGAGGCGGGCGTAGCAGCGATTTTGCACGAAGGCAGGCATTTCTGCGTGGATGGCGTCCATGTGCTCGAGATGCCGCAGCGAAACATTGCTCACTCCCAGCAGGCGCGTGCGGCCAGCGTCGCGCTCCTTCCTCATTGCTTCCCAAACTTCACCGTCGGCATCGCTCCAGCCATATCCCGAGGAAGGGCCGTGCAACACGTAACTATCGACGTAGTCGGTGCCGAGATGTTCGAGCGAACCGGTCATCGATTGCGCAACCTGCACCGAGAGCCTGGCCGCGGGATCGTAGGGAAGGCGATGGTCTTGCCCGGGGCGGTAAGTGAATTTCGTTTGCAGAAAAAGATCAGCGCGCGTGACTACTCCGGCGCGATAGGCGGCGGCCAATCCCTGACCGACTCCCTGTTCGAAATAATGCCGACGCTGGTTGGCGGTATCGATGCCGCGAAAGCCCGCGCGCAGCGCCAGTTCGACGAGAGCCGGGGTTCGGTCTTCTTTCCAGGCGGTGCCGTAGAGAAAATCAGGAATGGCCGGGGCATCCGAAGAGGGCATGCCGCTATTCTGCCATGAGCCGGAAAAAAACCGGGGACGGTTGCCCGTCCCCGGCTGGGTTTCTGGCCGGAAAATTATTGAGCTTGCGCTTGCTCGTCGAGTTCCACACCGTCGCCGGCGTGAACATCTTCCATGGCGAAGACGATCATTCCTGTCGCGGTGGTTGGGGTAGTTCCGATGACTACGATTTCGCCCACGGCGCGCCGCGGCAGATCACGCACATGAATCACCGGGCCCTTCGACCTGGTCAACATATTCGGATCGACGGAGGGCTGCTTCATTTGCGTGTCTTCGCTGATTGCAGCCTTGAATGAGAGCGAGTCGACGGGATCGTTCAAGTCAGCTTCGTAGCTGCGCACGGCGCGGAAATAGTCTCCCACCTTCACGCCCTGGTTGGTTCCCACGTTGATGTAGACCTTCTGTCCGGTACCGAGGGTCGCATCAAAATCTCTTCCCATCACAATGCGTCCGGAAACCTTGCTGCCCGTGGGCAGGAAGCGGTCGAAGCGCAGGGGCGGATGAAATGCCACCATGGCTTTCTCCGCGAAAGGAATGGCGGTATCCCCGGGATTGATCGGGTCGCAGGTGTATTCGATGTTGGCGATGGCTGCCTTGCTGCGTACGTCGACGATGCGTACCCGGCCGATTTCCCCGTAGGCCTGTCCGGTGGACTGTAGCAGTTTGCGCTGTCCGGGAAACATTTCGTACTCATTCACGTCACGCAGCGCGCGAATAATCTCATACTCCGCGCCCAGCGTATATCCTGTGCCTTGCAGATAAATGATATCGCCGCGAACAAACTTGGTGTCGGTGGGAGTTTCCAGTCCACCAGCCACGAAGTTGGCATCGGGCAGAGTCTGGCGGTTGATGAAACCAGCGCAGTAAACATCTGCGTAAGTAGGCATTTGCACCCGTTGCACGGGGAAGTTGGCAGTCGTATTGACCGTACCCTGCGGCGTGGTGCTGGCTGGATTCATATCGGCTGCCGACTGAGCCCAGGCGGCGCTTGCTACCAGCAGCAATAAAATCCCTAGTTTCTTCATGTTACCTCCGAGAACAGGCGCCCTCGGGCACCTTTTCCCCAGTCAAATGCCTTGGAAGCATTGCTCCAAGTGGAAGGTAACAAGGGGGTAAGAGGGGGTCAAGGTTACGAGGGTGTCAGTCGGGACGCGAAACGGAGTTTTTTGCCGGGAAATGTGAATCCCTGTTGCATCTGGAATTCGACCCCTGTAAGATTCGCGCCGAACCTATTGCATTGATCCGAACCTGTTGATTCAAGATGATTTCTGCTGCTAAAAGCTACACGCCCCGCCTGTTGCCCCTGAGGCTGCCGCGGGTCTGCGTTGCGGTGGCCGCCTCGGACCCGAACGAACTGGTGGAGAAGGCCGAAGGCCTGATCCGCGATAACCCGTTCCTGGAGTTCAGGTTAGATTATTTTTCGAAGCCCGGTCTGGCTTTGCCCAAGGTCAAGCATTTTCTCGAGACTCACTCCGGCATTACGGTCATTGCCACGTGCCGGCGCGTGGCCAGCGGAGGCAAGTTCCGAGGCTCCATCGCCTCACAACTCGATATCCTTTCCAAAGCTTCAGCCGCCGGTTGCCAACTGGTGGATGTAGAACTGCAAACCGCCCAGAAGTGCAAGCCAGAGCAATTGCAGAAGCTCCGCGCTCGCGCCGCCCTGATTCTTTCATTCCACGACTTCCGAGGAACGAAGAAGCTCGACGAGACTCTGGAAAAGATGCGGCAATTTCCCGCCGACTTCTACAAAGTGGTCAGCACCGCAACCACACTCTCCGACAATGTTTCCATGATCAAGTTCCTGGGGCGGGAAAGCGACAACCATTCGATCATTGGCGTCTGCATGGGAGAACAGGGGATCATCAGCCGCGTGCTGGGAGTCCGCGCGGGAAGCGTATTTACCTTCGCCGCCGTCAGTCCCGGAGAAGAAACCGCTCCGGGACAAGTCAGCGCGCAGGAACTGCGCAGCCTGTATCGCATTGAACAGGTTGACGTGGCCACGCGGGTTTATGGTGTTGCCGGGGATCCGGTCATCCATTCGCTCTCGCCGGCGATCATGAATGCGGCCTTCCGCCGCGAAAACGTCAATGCCGTCTATCTGGCGCTGCACGCCAAAACTCTGAAAGACCTGCTCACCTGCGTGCGCGAGATTCCTATTCACGGCCTCAGCATCACCATGCCGTATAAGGAAGCGATTCTTCCCTTCCTCGATAACACCGACTCGCACACCACCAAGATCGGAGCCTGCAACACGGTGGTGCGAGCGCAGGACGGCAAACTCTACGGCTTCAACACGGATACTTCCGGAGTGGTGCGTCCCCTGGAGCGCCGGCTCAGCACTTTGCAGGATGCAAAAATTCTGGTGCTGGGCGCGGGCGGCGCGGCGCGGGCCGCGGTGTTTGGACTGAAGGAACGCGGAGCGGAAGTCTACATTTTGAATCGCAGCGCCGCCACGGCGCAAAAGCTGGCTCGCCGAGCCCACGCGCGCTCGATCAAGCGCGCCGACCTCAAGAAATATGCCTTCGATGTGATCATCAACGCCACGCCGGTCGGCATGGGCAATACCCGCGAAACTCCGCTGCAGGAAAAAGAGATCAACGCCCGCTATGTTTTCGACATGATCTACGATCCTGCCGAAACCCGCCTGCTGCAGCTGGCCAAACAACGAGGCGCGCAGATCATTCCCGGCATTGAGATGTTTGTCCACCAGGCCGCTCGCCAGTTCGAAATCTGGACGGGAAAGCCCGCACCCCAGGACGACATGCTTCAAGTTGTAACGCTAGCCTTGCAGGAGCGAGCCAATCGGGCCGCCGCGGCGGCCGAGGCGAAGAAGAAGTAGATGGCGATCTGAAGCTGGTGAGAGACGTCCTGCTCCACTAACCTCACATCATTGGGCCAAAAGCCACAAAGCCGGGCTGGTTTGCCCGGCTTTCTTTCCGTGGAACTGGGTCGGCAATACTGTTTCGTCAAGCCGGCCCAGAATGTCAAAATCTTTTTGTTCGCCACCCGGGCAACAGCCCGGAGAACGAAGTTCTTACATCACCAGCGCAAGGTTCTCCAGTTCGTGCTGCAGAACCGGCAGAGCGCATCCCGCCATCTCGACGCGGCCAGCCGCATCGAGCGCCGCTTTGGGCGAAACCCCATAGCCGCGCCCCATCAGAAAAACCTGCAACAGTTCCGCGGCCTCGTAGGAGTCGATCATGCCACCCTGCAGCAGATCGCTACGCAATGCTGCCAGCTCGGTTGCCGTGAACCTGTCTTTATCGTTGTTGACTCTCTCTGTCGTCACCGTATTTTCACGCATGGCCGTCATCACCTCCGACTCCGACCTAACTACCACTTTTGCCTATTAGACTCATCGGCAGCCGTACAAGTTGCATGCAATTCTGCTGCCGCAATTGGACCCTTGTTTCATATACGTATCGCAACCCGTCTTGGTTTCATAAACCCTTCTATTCATCGGAAGTTGCGGGGAAGCTGACCGGGCCTTCCCGCAATCGTAAGGTCTCTTTGGTACCCTTGGCGGTCTCGGAACTGACACGGAGTGTCATTTCGGTCGGGAACCTGCCCGTCTGTTGTCACCATCCGACTCCCGAGAAATCGGGAAATTTCGAAGGTACATGGGAGGAGGTTACAAGGGTGTGAAACCGGCATGAAACTTTAGAGTTCGCGGCGGGGGCGAACCAGCGGAGGCACCGGTGCGGTCCCACAGCCACACATCTTCCACAGTCAACGGTCAGGAGTTCTCGATGGTCGCCTCGTCTACCAGCATGATGGGAATGTCGTCCTTTACGGCATATACGCGGTGGCACTGCGTGCACTTCAGGGTCTCAGGATTTTGACGATAGTCGAGCGCCTGCTTGCAAGCCGGGCAGACCAGAATCTCCAGCAACTCCTTTGCAATCATGAGAGGCATTGTACGCCAGGCAAAATCGGTTCACCACAGCGAGTACCGAGTGCCCAGTGCCGAGAGCACATTCGCCATTCGGTACGCCCTACTCGCAACTCTCGGGACCATGGCAATGCGATAGAATCTCAACGGAATTGAAACTATGTCCGCCCGAATCCTTGACGGTGTCCGTATCGCGAACGAAATCCGCAGTGAGGTATCGGCAGAAGCCAAGAATTTGACCGCGGCTGGAGTTCGCCCCGGCCTGGCGGTTGTCCTGGTGGGCCACAACCCCGCGTCGGAAATCTACATTCGCGGCAAGGTAAAGGCTTGTGAAGAAGTTGGCCTCTATAGCGAACAGCATACTCTGGCCGAAACCTCCACCACAGTGGAACTGCTCAACCTGATCAACGATCTGAACCGCCGCGATGAGATCGACGGCATCCTGGTGCAGCTGCCCTTGCCCGCCCAGGTTGATTCCAAGAAAGTGCTGATGGCGGTCGATCCGGCGAAGGATGTCGACGGCTTCCATCCCGTCAACGTGGGCTTGCTTTCAACCCAGCGTCCGGGCCTTGTCCCCTGCACGCCAGCCGGCGTCATGGAGATTCTGAAGCGAAGCCAGCATTCCCGTCGCCGGGCAGGAAGCGGTGGTCGTGGGACGCAGCGACATCGTCGGCAAGCCCGCCGCCATGCTGCTGATCAATGCCAACGCCACGGTTACCGTCTGTCATTCGAAGACGCACGATCTTCCAGCAGTTTGCCGCCGCGCCGACATTCTCGTCGCCGCCATTGGCCGTGCCGGGATGATCACCCGCGATTTCGTGAAGCCGGGCGCGACGGTGATCGACGTCGGCATGAATAAGGTGACAGATCCCGTGGAATTTCAGCGGCTGTTCGCCGGCAACTCCAAGCGGGAAGAAAATTTTCGGAGCAAAGGGTCGACCCTGGTCGGCGATGTTCACCCCGAAGTCGCAGAAGTCGCCGGAGCCCTGACGCCCGTTCCCGGTGGCGTCGGCCCACTCACCATCGCGATGCTGATGTACAACACCGTGAAAGCCGCAAAAATGAATCGGGCCCAGTGGTCCAGTGGTCAGTGGTCAGTGACCAGATTCGCGATTTTCGTTTTCTGTGGATTACGGAAAGCGTGTGCCGTGCAGGCGGTTCGGGGCTGAGTACTGGCCACTGCTCCCTGATCACTGGCCACTGAATCTATGCTGAAAGTCGGCCTCACGGGCGGCATCGCGTCGGGCAAAAGCGTGGTGGGCGAGATGTTCGTCGCTCTCGGCGCGCATCTCGTGCAGGCGGACCGCATCGCGCACGAGTTGATGCGTCCCGGCCAAGCGGTTTACAACGAAGTGGTACGTCACTTTGGCGGCGCAATTCTCAATCCCGACCTCAGCGTGAACCGCGCCAAACTTGCGGAAGCCGCCTTCGGCTCAAACTCTTCATCCGTGCCGGCAAAGAATTCCACAGCGTCCTCCACCATCCCATCGCGGGTTGAGGAGCTGAACCGCATCGTGCATCCCGCGGTGATTCGCAGCCAGGAAGAGTGGATGGAGCAGATGGGAAGCCAGGATCCGAATGCCATCGCCATTGTGGAAGCAGCGCTGATCATTGAAGCAGGTGCTGCAAAACGCTTTGACCGCCTGATCGTCGTCACCTGCCACGATGATCAACGCGTAGCCCGCTTCGCTGCCCGGCAGAAGTTGGACCTCGAGGCCGCCCGCAAAGAAGTCGCCCGCCGCATGGCGGCGCAACTGCCGGAAAATGAAAAGGTTAAAGCCGCCGACTATGTGATCGATAATTCCGGCTCGCTCGACCAGACCCGGGAGCAGGTCCGCCAGGTATGGCAAGAGCTGGTCCGGGACGTCACCGCCCAGGGGTAATGCGCGCGTCGCTGGCTCGCGGCAAAGGGTACAGCATTCACTGTATACAGCGCCTTCCTCTTACGTCCGTATTATAAGGAGCTGCGTTGGAAGCGTTTTCGTAAGTTTGACCACTGCGGATACAGGTGAACCTCCCCGGAGTGAATCCAGGCAACGGTGCGACCCAGTCGTTTTCGATAGGATAAGTCCGAGAGTCTTTTATGCGGGTGCTAATCGTCGATGACCATGAAGTGGTTCGCCGGGGCGTCCGCTCTCTCATCCTCAGCCAGTCCAATTACGAGGTATGCGGCGAAGCGGTGGACGGGCAGGATGCGCTGGAAAAGGCTCGGCAGCTCACTCCTGACGTGATCGTAATGGACGTCAGCATGCCGAAGCTGAATGGTTTGGAAGCCACCCATCTCATCCGGGCGGCACTTCCGGATTCCGAGGTGCTCATTCTCAGCCAGCACGAATCTCCTGAAATGATCCGGCAGGCAGCCAAAGCGGGCGCTCGCGGATATGTAGTGAAGTCCTCCATCGCCAGAGACTTGCTGGTTGCCCTGGACACGGTCAGCCGGCACAAGCCATTTTTTGACCCAACCCTTGCTCAAAATGGGCAAGCTCCGCATATCGATTCTCAGGAGATCGTGCAACGCAGTTCCGCATTGGAGCAGGCCCTGCGCGAGAGTGAAGAACTTTATCGATCGACTTTCGAACTTGCGAACCTGGGCGTGGCGCACCAGAGCCCCGACGGCCGCTGGCTGCAGGTGAACGACAAAGTGTGCGAGATCACCGGTTACAGCCGGGAAGAATTACTGCAGATGAAGTTTCAGGACATTACTCATCCGGATGACCTCGAAGTCGAACTTCCACAACTTGACAAGATGAGGGCCGGACTCGCCGATACTTATTCGAGGGAGAAGCGTTACATCCGCAAAGACGGTTCCGTGGTCTGGGTTAGTTTGCGGGTTTCCACCGTTCGCGGGCCGGATCGCCGGGTCAAGCGCTTCATCGTGGTCATTCAGGACATCAGCGTGCGTCGAGAAGCTGAGCAGGCAAAATACCGGCTGGCCGCGATTGTCGAATCGTCCGACGACGCCATCGTGTCGAAGAATCTCAATGGCATCATCGCCAGCTGGAACGCCGGGGCCCAGCGTATTTTCGAATTCACCCCCGAAGAAGCAATCGGACAGCCCATCACCATCATCATCCCCCCGGAACTGCACGACGAAGAAAGACAAATCATCAAACGGCTGCGGAACGGCGAACGCATCGAGCACTATGAAACCGTTCGCGTCACCAAATCCGGGAAGAAGATGAACATTTCTCTCACCGTTTCTCCGATGAAAGATTCAACCGGACGGATTGTGGGAGCTTCGAAAATTGCTCGCGATGTTACCGAGAGCAAGCGCATCGAGCGGGCGCTCAGGGAAGGCGAAGCCCGGCTGCGAGCCGCATTCAGCCAAACCTATTCCTTTCTGATACTGCTCAGTCCGGATGGGACCATCATCGAGGTAAATCGGGCAGCCTTGGAAGCCTCGGGCCTCGAGCGGGAGGAAGCCATCGGCCGCAAGTTTTGGGACTTCTGGCGGTCGCGCCTGCCCGATGAGGCGGCAAGCCTGAAGAACAGCGTGGGCCGGGCCGCGCGCGGCGAGTTGGTACAGGAAGAATGTTACTACTGCCTGACGGACGGAACCCCTCGCTTTGCCCATCGCACGCTCAGTCCGGTCCTGGACGATGCTGGAAATCTGGTCATGATCGTTGCCACCGGACTGGACCTCACCGAGCAGAAGGAACTGCGCGAAAAACTGGAGGCGCGGGTCAAGCAACGCACTCAGGAGCTCGAGGAAAAAAACGCGGTTCTGCTGGAGCAGGCCGAAACCGTTCGCGAGCTTTCCGGCCGGCTGCTGCGCGCTCAGGATGAGGAACGCCGCCGCATCGCCCGCGACCTGCATGACAGCTCCGGTCAGATTCTGGTCGCGGTGCAGATGAACCTGACGCCGATCGAAGAGGAAGCGCGGAAGATGAACGCGGACTTCGCGAAGGGCATTCGGGATAGCATCGACCTGGTCGAGCAGCTATCCAAGGAGCTGCGCACCGTTTCGTACTTGCTTCATCCTCCGCTGCTGGACGAAGCCGGCCTGCCTTCGGCGCTGCGCTGGTACGTGGATGGCTTTGCCGAGCGCAGCAAGATCGCTGTCCAGCTCGATTTGTCGCCCGACCTCGGTCGGCTGCCGCGCGAGATGGAGATGACTATGTTCCGCATCGTGCAGGAGTGCCTGACCAATATTCATCGCCACTCCGGCAGCAAGGAGGCGACCATCCGTGTGGCTCGCTCCGCCCACGGAGTTTGTCTTCAGATTCAGGATAAGGGCCGAGGCATGCTCGTTTCGAACAACGGAGGATCGTCCTTGAAGCTGGCAAAAGCCGGCGTCGGAATTCAGGGCATGCGCGAAAGAGTGAAGCAACTCGGCGGCCAGCTTGAAATCCAGTCGAGCGAAAATGGCACGGTGGTGACCGCCGGGTTTCCGCTGGTCGCGCCGGAATCCCAATAACCGAGTCCGCGTGCCTGTAAGCGGAACATTGTTTAGAATCAAATCAGGGCCTTCTCGGTTGCTGGCTCCAGGCCGGTCCTCGTGCAGCAAGGTTGCACTTATGAGACTTATACGACCCGCAATGTTCGCGCTGCTGATCGCCGGCGCCTTCTTCTACTTCACTACTTGGCGTTCGAACTCGCACCTGGGCCTGCTTCATCCCAGGGATTGGTTGCATCCGCCCACGCAGGTGGAGATTACCGAAGCTGCCGGCAACGAGGGACTCGACAGCGAAGAGCAGAACAATATTCTCGTATATCGCAAGAACATCCCCTCGGTGGTCAATGTCACTTCGCGCGCCATGACCTTCGACTTCTTTTATGGCCTTCAGCCTCAGGAAGGACAAGGCTCAGGCTTCATCATCGACAAGGACGGGCACATTCTGACCAACTACCACGTGGTCGCTGACGCCCGCCAGGTGGAAGTGACGCTGCACAATCGCAAGAAGTACAAGGCGACGGTTGTAGGCACGGATCCGGCGCACGATCTGGCGGTGATTCAGATCAAGGCCCCCGACCTCATTCCTGCGGTGCTGGGCGACTCGCGCAACTTGCAGGTCGGGCAAAAGGTTTATGCCATCGGCAATCCGTTTGGACTGGCGGGAACCATGACTCGCGGCATCGTCAGTTCGATCCGCCCGGTGCGCGAGCCGAACGGCGCGACCATCGATGAAGCCATTCAAACCGACGCCGCCATCAACCCCGGCAACTCCGGCGGGCCGCTGATGAACTGGCACGGCGAAGTGATTGGCATCAATACCATGATTCTGTCGAGCGTGGGCCAGAATGCGGGCATCGGCTTCGCCATTCCGATCAACACCGCCAAGGCCGTGCTCAACGATCTGATGACGCTGGGCCGCGTGCGGCGCCCCGCTTTGGGCGTGCGCACGATCCCTATCAGCGCGGAACTCGCCGATGAAATGGGATTGCCCGTGGATTACGGTTTGCTGATCGTACAGGTTATCCCCGGCGGTTCCGCCGACCAGGCCGGCCTCCGCGGCGGCTCGGAACGCGCCTATCTGGGGAACATTCCGATCATGTTGGGTGGAGATCTGATCGTTGCCATCGACGGCGACAAAGTTGAGGACGAGAACGACCTGGCACAGATGATGAACAACCACCGCGCCGGCGACACGGTGAAGATCACGATCTACCGCAACAAGAAAAAAATGGATGTAAGCGTCGCCCTGGGCGAAGCGCGGGAACAGGTGTAAAGAGAGATGGCCGTTTCCGTATGGCGCCAGAATTGAATTGCGCCGAAGGCGCCGGTCCCGGTATGCTGTTTTCCTGCCTATGACTGCCGTTCGCTAAATCCGCAATTTGCAAATTGAACGAAGCGCGCCGAAGTGTGCGCTTCGTTCTCGCCTTTCATTGCAATTTCCATCCAGAAAGGACATTCGACATGCAATTCGTGGATAAGGCATTAGCGCGCCGTTTTGAGGCGTGCGAAGAAATGCCGCAGGTTCTGTATGCGCGTGCATTTCAAACGATGCGGCTCGAGATCGGAGCTGCAGAGGAAGAAATCTGCGGCGGGCACATGATCTTCGCGGGGCTGGGATCGCCCATCGGACGGGCGACCGGCTTGGGCTTGGACCAGGCCTTCAGCGCAGAGGATCTCGATCGGATCGAGCAGTTCTATCGTTCGCATAATGCTCCATCGCAGGTGGATCTCTGTCCGCTGCACGATCCGGCTGTGTTTGAGATGTTCAAAGAGCGCGGCTATGGCATCGCCGAGTTGAACAATGTGCTCTACCGGAGACTCGACGCGAACGAGACGCTGCCCGCCGTTCCTGCGGGCTGCGAGATTCGCCGCGGACGTCCGGAAGAAGCGCGAGAATTAGGCGCCATCGTGGAGCGCGCATTCTTTCCCGAAGGTGCGCCGGAAGCGTTTCAGGATCTTTTAACGCCGCTTTACCAGATGGAAGGCGCAGTCACGTTCGCGGCGAGCGTCGAAGGCCAAGCGGTAGCCTGCGGAGCGGGGCTGCTCATTCCACAGCACCGTGTATTTGCGCTATGCGGGGCCGGAACCGATGCCGAGTTCCGCGGACGCGGCCTGCAAACTGCCTTGCTGTGCGTGCGCCTGGCAGCAGCGGCCGAAGCCGGATGTGAGTACGCCGTTGTGGTGACGAACGGCGGCTCGGCTTCGCAGCGCAACTGCGAGCGGCTGGGATTTCGCGTGGCTTACAGCAAGGTGACGGTGATCAAGGAGGTGGGAAGGCTTAAGTGATTATTCACCACGGAGTCACGGAGGCACGGAGAAAAATCGCACATGTTCTATCTGTTGCTCCGTGCCTCGGTTGTGCAACCTTACCTTCGCGCCGCGGTTTTGGCGACGAGTAATGTTGCAGATCAGAGTTGCCAAGTTTGCGGGTTTGCATTTCAAATCTCTTAGTTACGTCTGGATTTGAGTTGAAGGCTGGGTTAGTGCGATTCAGAATTCAAAAGTTATGAATATAGACGCGATTCGCGAATTTGGCCTGGCGTTTGCCGGAGCCAAAGAAAACCTGCAGTGGGGCGACGATCTCTGCTTCAAAGTCGGCGGAAAGATTTTCTTGATGCTCGGGCTGGACAATCCGCGGCTTTGTTTTAAATGCACGCCTGACAGTTTTGCGGAGCTGATTGAGCGCGAAGATATTCGTCCAGCACCCTACGTAGGGCGCTACAAGTGGGTGATGCTGGATCGGATCGACGCGGTGGGTTGGGATGAGCTTCGGGAACTGATTCGGACATCTTATGAGATGGTGGCGGCGAACGCACCGAAAGGAAGCCGACCATCATCTGGACGTAAGAAGTCCGCAAGTAAGAAGTCTGCGACTAAGAAGTCGAAGAAGCCTGCGCGATCCCCAGGCCGCAAACGAAAGGGCTGATGAGTTCAAGTTCTTCGCCGAACACTACGCCCACCCAACGGGATTTGACTCTGCTTGCCGTGGTCGGCTAGCCTCAAGAGTCCGCCCATTCCCGGATACTTCGATCGGATGCGATTTCGGCACAAATTATTGATTTTGCTGCTGATGGCGGCTGCCTCGCTATGCACGGCGCCGCGAAGTTTCGGCTCCGTGCAGCCGCTGCATGCACAACACGGAATCGTGGTGAGCGCGCAGGAGTTGGCTTCGCGGGCGGGAGTCGAGATCATGCAGGCCGGCGGCAACGCGGTGGATGCCGCGGTGGCTACGGGTTTTGCGCTGGCGGTGGTACACCCGGCAGCGGGAAACTTAGGCGGTGGCGGATTCATGCTGATCCGCTTGGCCGATGGGAAGACGCATTTTCTCGACTATCGCGAGAAGGCTCCGGCCGCCGCGAAGGCCGACATGTATCTCGATGCCCAGGGCAATGTGATCGAAAACGCCAGCGAGATTGGATACAAGTCGATTGGCGTGCCGGGATCGGTCGCGGGCATGGTCTACGCCGAGCAGAAATTTGGGAAGCTGACGTTGAAGCAGGTGATGGCTCCGGCGATCCGGCTGGCCCGCGAAGGTTATGCGCTGAGCTGGAACGAAGCGCGCGATCTCCACGACAGGTATTTGAGCCAGTTTCCGGAGTCGCGGCGGGTCTTTCAACGTGATGGTGACTACTACCAGCCGGGAGAGATTTTCCGCCAGCCGGATTTGGCGCGCACGCTGGAGCGGATCGCCGCGAAGCCGGATGATTTTTATCACGGGCGGCTGGCGCAGGAACTTGCGGTCGCCATGCAGAAAGGCGGAGGGCTCATCACCGCGGACGATCTGGCTCACTATGAGGTTAAGGAGCGCGAGCCAATTCGCGGCACCTACCGCGGGTATGAGGTAATCAGCGCGCCGCCGCCATCTTCGGGCGGAACTGTCCTGATCGAGTCGCTGAATATTCTGGAAGGGTACGATCTGGCGAAGCTCGGAGACCGGTCGGCGGAATCGATTCACTACACGATAGAGGCATTTCGGCGGGCGTTTTTTGATCGCGCGGAATTCCTGGGCGATCCGGACTTCGCGAAGCTTCCGGTGGCACAGCTCATCGACAAGAAGTATGGTGCGGCGTGGCGGGATTCGATTGATGACACGCGTGCTACAGCCAGCAAGGACTTGAAGCGGCCTGCCATCTTCAGCGAATTGGAGCAGTATGCGGCAGTGCATCCGCGGCCACTGGCGTTACATGAATCGCCGCACACCACGCATTATTCGGTGGTGGATGCGGCGGGAAATGCGGTCGCGGTGACGACTACGATCAATGACTGGTTTGGATCGCGCGTCACGGCGGATGGGCTGGGATTCCTGATGAACGACGAGATGGATGATTTCTCCGCCAAGCCAGGTGTGCCGAATGCCGATGGATTGATTCAAGGCGCGGCGAATGCCATCGGGCCCGGAAAGCGGCCGCTCTCGTCGATGACTCCCACCATCGTAGTACATGATGGGAAAACCTTTCTGGTCCTGGGTTCGCCTGGAAGTTCGAAGATTATTACTACCGTGGCGAATGTGCTGATCGGCGTTGTCGATTACGGAATGAATATTCAGGAAGCGGTGGATGCTCCGCGCTTTCATAATCAGTGGTTGCCCGACGTGCTGACCGTTGAGCAATGGTTTTCGCCGGATACGGTGAGCGTTTTGCGAAAGATGGGATATAAGGTGGAGTTTGGTCTGCACGGAGATGGCGACGTTTCTCCTTATTGGAGCGACGCGGAGTGTATTGCCATCGATCCGAAGACCGGCGAGCGCCTGGGCGCCAGCGACTATCGGAGCAACGGGAAAGCAGTGGGCTACTAGGAAGAGATTGTCGGCCGAAATGATCGGTCGAAGTTTATAGAACGAAATTTATCGTGCGAACTTTAGTGAACAAGGATCCGGCATGGTGAAGGCAGTCTCAACTTACTTATATGTGAAGGAGCGGCTGCATCCTGGAATTCTGGATGGGCTGACTCGCAGCGGAGTGCAGGCGATCGAAATCTTCGCGGCGCGCCAGCATCTTGACTATGCCAATCGCAAGGCCCACGTCAAAGAGATTGCGGAGTGGTTTCGTGGGAGCGGAGTGCCGCTGAACTCCGTGCATTCGCCGCTCTATGCGGATTATGAATGGGGTCGCGCCGGAGCGCCGCCGGTGAATATCGCATCCACCGACCGCGCCGGGCTGGTAGAGGCAATGGATGAGGTGAAGCGGGCGCTCGAGATTGCGGAACAGATTCCGTTCCGTTTTCTGGTGCAGCACCTGGGCGTGCCCAACGAGAGTTTCAGTGAGAAGAAATTCGAATCGGCGATGACCGCGATCGAACATTTGCGGGCGTTCGCCAAGCCGCTAGGCGTGCGCATTCTGCTGGAAAACATTCCCAACGAACTTTCCACCCCGGAGAGATTGGTCGAGATGATTCATGCGGCACACTTTGACGACGTGGGAATCTGTTTCGACTTTGGCCACGCGCACATGATGAGTTCGGTGAGCGAGGCTTTCGCTGTCCTGCGGACGCAGATTTGCTCCACGCACGTCCACGACAATGGCAAAGTGCAGGATTCTCACTTGTGGCCGGGACAGGGGACAATCGACTGGAAGGAGGCGATGGAATTATTGCGATCCGCGCCCCAGACGCCGCCCTTGATGCTGGAACTCGGGGAGGATGAAAAGGTGAATCCGCTGGAAAAGCTGAGGGAGACGTTCGACAAGCTGGAAACCGCGTAACACATGTGGCAATTGAGTAATTTCGTAATCGGGTAATTTGAGAACGACAACCCGAGTGTTTCAACGGCTCGATTGCTCAATTGCTAAATTGCTAAATTACCCAACTACCAAATTACAAACTTTTACTATGTCATCGCCAGTAAGTACGATTGCTGAAATTGGGAAGCATGAGGGACAGTCCGTTACCCTGCGGGGCTGGCTTTATAACTTGCGCGAGAGTGGGAAGCTTTTGTTTCCGCAGTTTCGCGATGGCTCGGGCGTGATTCAAGGAGTGGTGCCGAAGAACGCCGTCACGCCGGAGGTGTTTGAGGCGATCAAGACCCTGACGCAGGAGTCGAGCGTGATCGTCGAAGGCAAGGTCCGCGCCGATAAGCGCGCGCCCGGCGGCTTCGAGCTGGATGTGATGAATGTGCAGGTGGTGCAGCGCGTGCCGGAGTCGGATCCTTATCCGATCACTCCGAAGGAGCACGGCACCGAGTTTTTGATGGAGCACCGGCACCTGTGGGTGCGATCGCAGCGGCAGGCGTCGATTCTGCGGGTGCGGGCGGAGATTGTGAAGGCGGTGCGCGATTTTTTTGACGAGCGCGGTTTTACTTTGACCGATCCGCCGATTCTGACTCCGGCGGCTTGCGAAGGGACGAGCACGCTGTTCCCGGTTGATTATTTTGAGGAGCAGGCGTATCTCACGCAGTCCGGCCAGCTTTATATCGAAGCGACCGCGATGGCGCTGGGCAAAGTGTATTCGTTCGGTCCAACGTTTCGCGCGGAGAAATCGAAAACGCGGCGTCACCTCACTGAATTCTGGATGGTCGAGCCCGAGATTGCTTACGCGCAACTCGACGATCTGATGGATCTGGCCGAGGCGTTCATTAGTTTTGTAGTGAAGCGTTGCCTGGAGCGGAGGCGCGCAGACTTGCAGGCGATTGGCCGGGACATTTCCAAGTTGGGAAAAATTGAGCCGCCGTTTCCACGGCTCAGCTATGACGATGCAGTGAAGAATCTGCAGGAAGGTCACGCCAAAGGCGCGCTGGAAGCGAAGTTCGAATGGGGCGGCGATCTGGGCTCGCCCGATGAAACTTATCTTTCGGCGCAATTCGACAAGCCGGTGATGGTGCATCGGTATCCGGCGAAGGTGAAAGCTTTTTACATGGAGCCCGATCCGCAGCGTCCGGAGCTGGCGCTCTGTGTGGACGTGCTGGCGCCGGAAGGTTATGGCGAGATCATTGGCGGCTCGCAGCGTATGGCGTCGCACGAATTGCTGGTGCAGCGCATCCACGAACACGGTTTGCCGGAAGAGGCATTCAAGTGGTATCTGGATTTGCGCAAGTACGGCAGCGTGCCTCACAGCGGATTCGGCATGGGCATTGAGCGAGCCGTGGCTTGGATCTGCGGTCTGGAACATGTGCGGGAGACGATTCCGTTCCCGAGGATGCTGCACCGGCTTTACCCATGAAGGAATTTTGTAATCGGGTAATTTTGCAATTAGCAATTTAAGAACGGATACGGCTAGGTTTTCAATTTACAAATTAGCCGATTGCCAAATTACAAAATCCTATGACCAACATCAGCACTACCAACATTGCTCCCAAGAAGATTCGCGTGATCGGTGTGCCGCTGGATCTGGGGCAATCGCGGCGCGGCGTGGATATGGGTCCTTCGGCCGTGCGCGTGGCGGGACTGGAAGCGCGGCTGGAGGCCTTGGGACATGAAGTGGAAGATGGCGGGAACATTGCGGTCGCCATTCCGGAGCAGAAGAAAGAAGGTGACACGCACGCCAAATATTTGAAGGAGATTACCGCGACGTGCACGAAGCATGCGGAGCTAGTGGTGAAGACGCTTGAAGCCGGGAAAATTCCGCTGGCGCTGGGCGGGGATCATTCGATGGCGGCAGGCACGGTTTCGGGCGTGGCGGAATTTTTTCGGCGTCAAAATCAGCACATCGGGCTGATCTGGATCGACGCCCACACCGACATCAATACTCCCGACAGTTCGCCCAGCGGCAATGTGCACGGGATGCCTTTGGCGGCGCTGATGGGGCTGGGTCCAGCGGAACTGTCGAACATTTTCGATTTTTCACCGAAAGTAAAGCCGGAGAACTGCGTGCTGGTGGGGGTGCGCGACATCGATGCGATTGAAAAAGAACATGTGCGCCGCGCCGGCATCGGCGTTTTCACCATGCGCGATATCGACGAGCGCGGCATGCGTACGGTGATGGAAGAAGCGCTTCGCATGGCAAGCCGCGGAACGGCCGGATATCACATTTCACTGGACATGGATTGGATCGATCCCGAGGACGCGCCGGGAGTGGGCACTCCTGTGCGCGGCGGTGCGACATACCGCGAAGCGCATCTGGCGATGGAGATTATTGCCGATCACGGACGCATGCTAAGTTTCGAAATTGTCGAAGTGAATCCTGTGATCGATGAGCATAATCAGACGGCGGATTTGGCAGTGGAGCTGGCGCTGTCGGCATTCGGGAAAAAGATCCTGTAACTGAGATTATGAGAAAACTTCGAGTTGGAATTCTTTTTGGCGGGCGCAGCGGCGAGCACGAAGTTTCGCTGCTCTCCGCCGCGTCGGTTTTGCAGGCCATTGATAAAGATAAATATGATGTTGTGCCCATCGGCATCACCAAGGATGGCCACTGGCTGACGGCTGCCGATGCCGAGAACCTGCTGCAGGGCAAGTTGATCATCGAGCCGCGTCATCTGCGCGCGGGCGATCCTGAAACTACGCAACCGGCGGCGGTGCTGGCCCGCGGCGAGGCGGTGGTGGTGCCGCCGGAGCCGGTTCACCGGCAGAGTGGATTGGTACCGTTTCAAACGGAAGCGGCGCTCACGCGGCGCGCCAGCGATCGCGCGATCAATGTGGATGTGATCTTTCCCGTGCTGCATGGCACGTTCGGCGAGGACGGAACGATTCAGGGGCTGCTCGAACTGGCGGATATCGCGTATGTGGGCGCGGGCGTGCTGGGCTCGGCCGCAGGCATGGACAAAGACATCATGAAGTCCTTGTTTATGGCGGCGGGGATTCCGATCGTGAAACACGTCACGATTCTGCGCAGCGCGTGGGAAATAGAGCCGAAGAAAGTTGAGAAATTTGTCGAGAGCAAGTTGAAGTATCCGGTTTTCGTGAAGCCGGCAAACCTGGGGTCGTCGGTGGGAATCAGCAAGGCGCACGATCGAAAAGAACTTGGTCCGGCCATCGAGGAAGCGGCGAAATTCGACCGCAAGATTGTTATCGAACAGGGCGTTGGCGGGAAGAAAAATAAGGCGCGCGAGATCGAGTGCTCGGTGCTGGGCAACGACGAGCCGGTGGCTTCGATTCCGGGCGAGATTGTTCCGGTGAAAGAGTTCTACGACTACAACGCCAAGTATCTTGATGAAGGGTCGGAGCTGATTATTCCGGCGAAGCTCACGAAAGCGGAAACGAAGAAAGTTCAGGAACTGGCGATACGATCCTTTAAAGCCGTCGATTGCTCCGGCCTGGCGCGCGTCGATTTTCTGATGGAGCCTGGTCCGCCAAACAAGGCGCGCAAGATTTATCTGAACGAGATCAACACCATGCCTGGATTCACGGCGATCAGCATGTATCCCAAGCTGTGGGCGGCTTCCGGGCTGGAATATTCAGACCTGATCGACAGGCTGATTCAGTTTGGGCTGGAGCGGCACGCCGATAAGAAGCGAAATCAGTACAGCCGGTAAGCCTGCGCCACGCCAACCCGCAGTTCAGCGCTACGGCGACACTACCAGCGGCAATTCGATGAAGCTCACTTGGCCGGGCGCGTGATAGACGCGCTGTGCGGTCTTGCGATAGTCCTCTGGCTTTGCCCAGAAAATATTGGGAACGAAAGTTTGCGGATTGCGGTCGTACAGCGGGAACCAGCTGGATTGAATCTGCACCATGATGCGATGCCCGGGCAGGAAGACGTGGTTTGCCGTGGGCAGGTTGAAGCGATAGAGTAGCGGCTGGCCGGCGGCGATGGGCTTGGGTGCCTCCAGGCTTTCGCGATAGCGGCCGCGGAAAATGTCGGCGGAAATCATCAGCTGGTAGCCGCCCATGGCGGCATCGCCCGCCACTTCATCGGGATATACGTCGATCAACTTGACCACCCAGTCGGAGTCGGTGCCGCTGGTCGAGGCTACGAGATTGGCGACCGGCTGTCCGCTGATCTTCATCGGAGAAGTCAGGACGTCAGAAGTGAACACCACAACATCGGGACGACCGGAAGGCTCTCGCTGATCGTCGACCAGCCAAAGGGACCAGGTAAAGCGACCGCCGTATCCCATGGGTTGGATGGGGCGCGCGCGAAAGGGTACGGGTTTGGCCGGGTCAGAAACATATTCGTCGAACGGCGCATCGCCAGTCTTCGGCGCGGTTCGGCTTAGCTTTGAACCAGCGGCCAGATAAAGCGGCGTCGGTTGCAAGGTACAGCCGCTCGTGCAGCCCGCAGGCCACGTGGATAACCGGCGCCACGTGTTGGTTCCGGTTTCGAAAGCGATGACGGGCGCGATGTCGGCCTTGGGCGCACCATCCTTGAGATATTTATCCAGGAACGGCCGGAGAATTTCCTGCCGGAAATAGAGGCCGGTGTCGCTGTTGAATTTTATGGCTCCGAGCGAGCTGCCATCGCCAATCTCCTGACCGTGATGCCATGGGCCGAACACCAGAAATAATTTATCGTTGTTCGCGTCTCTTGCCTTGAGCGCCTTGTAGACTGCGGGCGCACCGTAGATATCTTCCTGATCCCACAGGCTGGCGACGAGCATGGTAGGCACTTTCAGAGGCTGCGCGGCGAGAATGCGGTCCATGGCTTGCTCTTGCCACCAGGAATCGTAACTCGGATGTTCGAGAACTTTGCGCCAGAAGCCGACCTGCTCGAGCCCATGACGGCGCCCGAGTTCACCAGCCGAGACTGCTTCCATGAAAACGTCGTAGTCATCGAAGTGATCGGTCCACCATTTTTCGTCGCTACTGCGCGTGGCTTCCTGATCGTAGATGTAGGCCATATTCTGTTCGCGGAAGGCGCCGTTGTGGAACCAGTCATCACCCATCCAGCCATCGACCATGGGATTCATGGGGACAGCGGCTTTCAGCGCGGGATGAGGATTGACCAGCCCCATCAGCGTGGTGAAACCGTCGTAGGAAATTCCGAGGATGCCAACTTTGCCGTTGCTCTCAGGCACATTTTTCACCAGCCAATCGATCGTGTCATAGGTGTCGGTGGAGTGATCGACCGGCGTGGGATTCAGCGGCCCATGCAGCGGGCGGTTCATCACGTAGTCACCTTCGGAACCATACTTTCCGCGAACGTCCTGCACCACGCGGATGTAGCCGCCTTCGACGATTACGTCGGTGGCATTGTCATAGCCGTTCAGGATGGGGCCGAGATGTGAGCTGGCGGCGTGGCTGGTTTGCGCAGTCGCGCTGTAAGGCGTGCGCGTGAGCAGCATCGGCGCATTCTTCGCGCCCCTGGGCAGAACGATGACGGTGTGCAGCCGCACGCCGTCGCGCATGGGGATCATCACATCGCGCTTGATGTAATCAAAACTCGACGTGACCGGAGTGAGTGTGTCGGGCGTCTCGCTGGGCAGATCGGAGGATGAGGTATGTCCTGTGCTCTGGGCGGAAGATGCTGTTACCAATAAGAGCAAGCCGAAAATCGTGGCAAGAGCAATTGTGCCCCGCAGCCGAAACATCGTAGACCGTAAAACTGTTTCCCGGAATCCAAAACGCTTTTCCATGCTCACCTCGCGAATGAAGAGTGTACCGATGGAGAGGGTTTGGGACAACTCGGTGATGGCCTAGGCTAGAGTCCACATCCGTGAGATGAACTTGAGGGGGTTGATTCTTGGGATAGAGCTTGCGGGGGTCAGCCCCCAGCCTCGAGAGCGGATTCCTCCTGTCTCGCTTCGCTCGCGCGTCGGAATGACAAGGGAGGATTGGACGTCATGAGGTTGACAACTCCACTTGACGAACTCCGGCCCCGCTGTGTACAGTCATAAAGACAAGTTTGCCCTTCGGGGCAGACCGGAATTTCATGCAGAGTGGCTGAGGGACGAGCCCTGTGACGCCACGGCAACCGGATCGGGATCATATATCCCGACCGCCAGGTGCCAACTCCCGCCCGGAAACGGGGAACATGAGATTCGGATGCGAAGCTAGCTTTATTTGCACTCCGATAACCTCTTTTCCTATTTCCTGGAAAAGGGGCCTTTCAGTTTTAGGGCACTTTTCCCGGCTCGTCCCCAGCTATTCGCCAGCAGAAAGCGAGTAGCAAATGGCTCACTACGAATTGCGCTGCCGGGAATGCGGACGAAGCTGGGGAAACCAGCCCCGCTCGATCTGCGACGAGTGTTTCTCTCCTCTCGAAATCACTTACGACTACGACGCGATCCGGGCTTCGATTGCTCAGGGAGCGTTTGGCCGCGAGCGAATTTCGCAGCGGCCGCCCAACATGTGGCGCTACTCCGATTTGCTGCCGCTGCCGCCGGGCTATGAGCCGCGGCTGCCCGTGGGATTCACGCCGCTCTTTCAGGCGCCGCGGCTGGCTAGCTCGACTGGCTGGCAATCAGCGTGATGGGAATGCCGCCGCGCAGAATCTCTACATCAAGAATGATGCCGTCTGCCTGCCGACGCTGAGCTTCAAGGACCGCGTTGTGGCCGTGGCTCTGGCCCAGGCGAAGGCTTTTGGCTTCGACACGGTTGCGTGCTCTTCCACGGGAAACCTGGCGAACGCAGTGGCAGCGCACGCGGCGCGCCTTGGTTTGAAAGCCTGGATCTTTATTCCTTCCGACCTGGAGCCGGCGAAGATTCTGGGCACGCAAGTTTTCGGCGCGAATGTGGTGCGCATCGCTGGCAACTACGACCAAGTGAACCGCCTGTGCTCGCAGATTGCCGAAGAGCGGCGTTGGGGATTCGTGAACGTGAACCTGCGGCCCTACTACGCGGAAGGATCGAAGACCGTGGGCTTCGAGATCGCGGAACAATTGGGCTGGCGGTTGCCGGACAATGTTGTGATTCCGATGGCTGGCGGATCGTTGATTACCAAGGTCAAGAAGGCGTTCGACGAACTGATCAAGCTCGAGTTGGTCGAAGAAAAGCCGGTGAAGTTCTTTGGCGCGCAGGCGACCGGGCTGCTCTCCGATTTCGACGGCGGTGAAAACTGGCAGCGCAGAGATCGAGCCGCAGAAGCCGACGACCATTGCGCGCTCGCTGGCCATCGGCAATCCGGCCGACGGGCACTACGCGATCAAGACCATCAAGCAGAGCGGAGGATGGAGCGAGGACGTGAGCGATCCGGAAGTGATCGACTCGATCCGGCTGCTGGCGGAAACCGAAGGCATCTTCACCGAGACCGCTGGCGGCGTGACCGTGGGTACGGCGGGCAAGCTATATCGCCAGGACCGCATCCTGCCCGAGGAAACGACGGTGCTTTGCATCACAGGAAACGGCCTGAAGACGACCGACGTGCTCGCGGGCGTCTATGAGATCGAGAGGCCGATTGCGCCGAAGCTCGCGGAATTCGAAAAGTATCTGAACGAGACGCTGGACACGGTCGAGGTTGCGAACCAAGCAGCGGACGCGGTCAGCGCATAAGCGGAGGATCCGATGGCGATCACAGTTCAAATTCCGACCGCATTGCGGCGGCACACGGCGGGCGTAAGCTCGATTGCGTGTGCCGCTACGAATTTGGCAGAACTTTTCTCGGCCCTCGATGAAAAGTTTCCGGAGCTGAAGCCCCATATCCGCGACGAAGCCGGACAAGTGCGCCGCTTCCTCAATATCTATGTGAACGAGGAAGACATCCGGTTTCTGGGCGGCCCGGGCTACGCGTTCAAGGATGGGGATGAAGTGCTGCTTGTGCCTTCGATCGCGGGCGGGGCGCGCTAACCGGAGCGTCCAACCTTCCAAATTCTGCACTTGCAATTCCTCTCCTGTCTGCCTATACTATATCTAACTAACTGGTTAATTAAGTCATGGCTCAACTCTTTCGCCATCGCCATCATCCCCGCATGGGTTCGCGCGGGCAGCCGGAGGAAAGCCGCGCCGCCATCCTGCAGGCGGCGGCGCAGGAGTTTGCCGAGCACGGCATTGCCGGCGCCCGCACCGACGCCATCGCGCGCGAGGCGCGCGTCAACAAGGCGCTGCTCTATTACTACTTCAAGGACAAAGAAACGCTCTACGGCGCGGTGCTCGACCATGCGTTTTCCGGGATGAAGGCCAGGGTGTTCCAGGCGCTCGACAGCGATCTGCCGCCGCGCGAGAAAATCATGGCCTACGTGGGCGCATATTTCGATTTCATCGCCTCCAACCAGATTTATCCCAAGCTGATGCAGCGCGAGATGATGCGGGCGCGCGAGGGTGATTCGGTGCACATCGACCGGGTGGTCAAGACGTACTTTCAGCCGATCTTCCGGCGGGTGGGCGAACTGCTGCACAAGGGAATTGCGGAAGGCGAATTCCGCCAGGTGGATCCGGTGCACTTCGTTCCTTCGATGGTCGCCATGATCGTTTTCTATTTCAGCAGCGCGCCGGTGATGCAGCGGATCGTGCACTTCAATCCGCTGACGCCGGAGCGCATCGCCGAACGGCGAGCCGCGGTGCTGGATTTTATTTCCGCGGCGCTGTTTCTGCCGAATACCAACGCGGCGCCATCGCATAAATCGGGAGCTCGCTCATGAGTGCGCGCAACAAATTTCTCATTCTTCTCGGCATCATTTTTGTGATCGCCGCTGGCCTATTACATTTTCTCTACCGACCATTCCAGAGATCTGGTGCTGATCGGCACGGTCGATGCGAACCAGGTGATCGTCAGCGCGCAGGTGGAAGGCCGCATCCAGAGAGCTGCTGGTGGACGAAGGCACGCCGGTGAAGGCCGGAGATCTGATCGCGGTGCTCGATCCTTCGGAATTGCAGACGCAGGAAGCCGCAGCCGCGGCGACCATCACGAGCCTGCAGCACAAAGTTGCGGAGATGCAGCACACCGAACGATCCACGTCAGGCTCGACCTCGAGCGACGTGGCGAATGCGCAGGCCAAGCTTGATTCGGCCAAGGCGCAACTCCTGCAGGCAAAGGCCACGCTGGACCGCACGGAGAGCGACAGCCGGCGCACGATCGAACTGGCCAAGGCCGGCGTCGCAGTCCGATCAGGACCGGGTGCAGGCCGAAACCAATCTGCAGGCCGCTCAGGCGACCGTGCAGGCGCAGCAGGAATTGGTGAAGGCCGCGCAAGCCGATCTGAACTCTGCCATCGCGCGTACGCAGCAAGCCAATGCGGCGAAGAGCACGGTGCAATCGACCGAGGCTGATCTCAAGAATGCCATCGCGCAGAAGAGTCAGGCGGAGGTGCGGCTGGGCTACACCAATGTTTATGCGCCGGTGACCGGCACGGTTTCGGTGCGCGCGGCGCGGCAGGGAGAAGTGGTCAACATTGGCGCGCCGATCGTGACCATCGTCGATCTCAGCGACACCTGGGTGCGAGCCGCGATTCCGGAAACTTATGCCGACCACATTGGATATGGCGATGTGCTGCGCGTGCGCCTGCCGGGCGGGACCATCACGAGCGGCAAGGTGTTTTTCAAAGGCGTGGAAGGAGACTTTGCCACGCAGCGCGATGTGAGCCGCCGCAAGCGCGACATCAAGACCATCGTGCTGAAAGTTCGGCTGGACAATCCCAAAGGCGCGTACGTGCCGGGAATGACGGCGGAAGTGCTGGTTTCGCCGGAGCAGTTGAAGGGCGAGAGCAATCCGCAGAGCGCGGTGGCGGCGGGGCAGCCATGATGGCTGAAGCGAGCTCCAAGACGAACGGCTCCGCTGCGCCGGCGAGCCGATACGCCCTACGCGCATCGATGTGCAGCACATCGTCAAGAAATACGGCGACTTCACCGCCGTCGACGATGTTTCCTTCAACGTGAAGGAGGGCGAGATCTTCGGCCTGCTGGGACCGAACGGAGCGGGGAAGTCGACGCTGATCCGCATGATGACCACGCTGATTCCGATCACTTCGGGAACGGCGCGCATCGCCGGGCACGATGTCGCGAAGGAGCCGAATGCGGCGCGGCGCATGATCGGCGTGATCCCGCAGGCGCTGACCAGCGATCTCGATCTGACGGTCGAAGAGAACCTGAATATTTACGCCAAGCTCTACGACGTTCCGGCGAAAGAGCGAAAAGCTCGATCGACGAACTGCTGGAGCTGGTGGACCTGACCAAGTGGCGCGACGCGCAGACCAAGACGCTCTCCGGCGGCATGCGGCGGCGGCTGGAAATTGCGCGCGGGCTGGTGCATCATCCGAAGATTTTTTTTCTGGATGAGCCCACCACCGGACTGGACCCGGTTTCGCGCGTGGCGGTGTGGGAGATGCTGGGCAACATCAAGAACCAGCGGCAGCTGACGATTCTGATCACGACGCACTACATGGATGAGGCCGACCGGCTGTGCGACCGCATCGCCATTGTCGACCACGGCAAACTGGTGGCGCTGGACACGCCGATGGCGCTGAAGGCCAGCGTGCCGGGATCGAATGTGATCGAAGCGCAGTTTGAAAACGCTCCGGCCGATTGGGAGCAGCGCCTGCATACGCTGGACGAGGTCACGTCGGTGCAGCATGAGGGAGCCGGCATGTATCGGGTGCTCACCGGCAACGGTTCGCGCACCACCACGGAACTGGTTGAAATGGCGGTGGAAGCCGGGGTTGCGGTGAAGTCGCTTTCGGTGCAGAACACGACGCTGGACGACGTGTTCGTGCATTACACCGGGCAGGCAGCTGCGCGACGAACTGCAAAAGGCTTATGCCTTCGTGATGCCGCAGCGCCCGGGGTTGCAGCCATGAGCAGAGCGGGGTTGAAGCGATGAACCGGATGATGGCGATTGTCGAGCGCGAAATGCGGAAGTTCTTCCGCTCGCCGGCGCTGATGCTGGCGTCGATGATCTTTCCCCTGGTGCAGCTCATCATTCTGGGCAACGCGTTCGGCGGAAAGATCCGCGACGCACGCATGGCGATTGTCGATCAGGACGGCGGCACGCAGGCGCTGCGGATTCGCGAGGCCTTCGACTCCGTGCGCGCCAACATTCGCACCTTCGTGCCGGTCTACTACGACAACGAGAAACAGGCGATGGAGGACGTGCGCAACGGGAAACTCGAGGGCGCGGTGATCATTCCGCCGCAGTTTTCGCGGCGCGTTTACGAGGAGAACCATCCGCAGATCGCGCTGGTCGTGGATAACAGCGACAACTTCATGAGTTCGGCGCTGGAGTCGGAGCTCACCGATCTGGTCAATTCGCTGAACCAGCCCACGGTTGAGCCGCGCATTCTGCAGCAGACCGCGCTGGAGATTGTCGAGCTCTATCCCTACATCGAATACATGAAATACCTGCTGCCGGGCTCGCTGACGCTGGCCATGTTCGTTTCGGTGATGATCGGCGGAGGCATGCTTTACATCGATGACAAGGCCCGCGGGGTGCACGAAGGCTACCTGGTCACGCCGATCACGAAGCTCGAGCTGGTGCTGGGGCTGAACTTGGCGGGAGCGATCAAGGCGGTGATGACGGGCGTGATCATTTGCGTGATCGGGTCGCTGATGGCGGGAGTGGGCACGATCTTCAATCCGATCACCATGCTGGGCCTGCTGGTCATGATTGTGCTGACCTCGCTGGCCTTCAACACCATGATGTTTCTGCTGATGGTGCGCATCGACGACCCGCTGGTGCCGCGGGCCATGTTTGGCATTCTGAATACGCTGCTGTTCTTTCCCAGCGGCGCCGTCTATCCCATCCAGGCGTTTCCGCCGTGGCTGCGGGCGATCGCCAAAGTCGATCCTTTCACCTATGCGGTCGACGGTTTCAAGTGCCTGCTGCTGAAAGAGACAACCCTGGCGGCCGTTCGGGGAGACATGCTGTTCCTTTCGATCTTTGCCGCCGTTACCCTAGGCATCGCGATTCCGCTGTTCAAGCGAACGCTGTAGAAGAATCGGGCCATCGGGTGATCGGGTCATCTTGTAATCGGAACATCGCCCGATGACCCGATCGTAGATCGTCCGATTTTCCGGCAACTTTTGACTTGCTGGCGGCGTCCGTTATTCTAGAGGCCATGACTCTACTGGACGCCAAAGAGTATCATCCCGAGAAAGAGCGGAAGAAAAAGATCCGGCTTGTTTCGGCGATCGTCTTGATTCTGATCCTGGCCTTTGTGGTCTGGTGGAACCGCTTCTGGCCGGAAAAACATATTGCCGGCAAATTTTTCTCGGCGCTGCAGAAACAGGATTTCGAAACCGCCTATGGCATCTACTACGCGGATCCCGGCTGGAAGCAGCATCCGCAGAATCACTCGCAGTATCCCTTCAACGAATTCATGCAAGACTGGGGACCGAGCGGCCAGTGGGGGACCGTGAAGAGCTTTCAGATTTATGGCGCCAGCAACTGTCCCGGCGGCGGAAGTGGAGTGGTGGTCGATCTGATGGTGAACGATCGCGCGCAGCACGCCCAGTTGTACGTGGAAAAAACCGACAAGACGATCAGCTCGCCGCCGTGCGACCTGGAGTTTCACTAGAAGTGAAGTTACGGGGTTCTAGATCTCGAACTGTTGCAGCGTCTTGTTCAGAGATGCTTCGTCGCCGACATTGAGGCAAGTCTTCGAGCGGTCGATCTGCCGCATCAAGCCGCACAGAACCTTTCCCGGGCCGATCTCCACGAAAGTCTGCACGCCTTGCTCAATCAGCAGGCGCATGCTCGGCTCCCACTTTACCGAGCCCGTGACCTGGGCGACCAGCGTTTCGCGGGCACGGTTTTCATCCGTGACCAGCGACGCTTCCACGTTGCAAACGACCGGATAAACGGGCTTCTGCATTTTCAGCTTGTTCAGGTCCGCTTCCAGACGATCCTGCGCGGGCTTCATCAGCGAACAATGGAAGGGCGCGCTCACCGGCAACAATTTCGCGCGTTTTGCGCCGCGCTCGTCGGCGAGTTTGGTTCCTCGTTCCACTGCCGCGGTGTTGCCGGAGATCACAATCTGCTCCGGCGAATTGATGTTGGCGGGCGAGCAGACTTCACCTTGCGCGGCTTCCTGGCAAACCGCAGCAACCTTTTCCAATTCCATGCCCAGGATCGCGGCCATCGCTCCAACGCCGACCGGCACAGCCTCCTGCATATACTTGCCGCGGTTGCGCACGGTGCGCAAGGCATCCGCAAAAGTCATCGTGCCGGAGGCCACGTGTGCAGAATATTCGCCCAGGCTGTGGCCAGCCACGAAGCTGGGCTTTGGAACTTTGCCTTCAAGAACTCGCAGCGCCGCAACTGATACCGTAAGAATTGCCGGCTGGGTAATTTCGGTCAGGCGCAATTGCTCTTCCGGACCCTCGAAGCACACCTGCGACAATTTGTAGCCAAGCGCTTCGTCGGCTTCTTCAAACGTTAGCCGCGCGATGGGGAACTTTTCGAAGAGCTCTTTGCCCATGCCCACGGCCTGCGATCCCTGGCCGGGGAAAATGAATGCGATTTGTTGTGCTGCGATGCGGGGATGGTCTGTGGATTCGGTCATGTTTCGATCGTGTCAGGAGCTATTGGGCCGGGGCAGTTTCTACTTCTGCGAGTGCGGGACGAAGCTCGGCCAGTCCGCGCTCGATCGACTCATTGATGCGCCGGCCGGCGAACTCGGCTGCCACTCTTACCGCATTCTTGATGGCGTTGGCATTGGATGATCCGTGCGTGATGATGCACACGCCTTTCACTCCCAGGAGCGGAGCCCCGCCATATTCGGTGTGGTCGATGCGCTTTTTGAAATCGGAAAATGCGCTGCGCGAGAGCATGTAACCAACCTGCCGCGTGATCGTCGATTTCAGCGATTCTTTCAGCACCGTGCGCACCAGGTTTGCTACGCCTTCGGAGATTTTGAGGGCGACGTTGCCCACGAAACCATCGGCTACGATCACGTCAACATGGCCGCTAAACAGGTCGCGTCCCTCCACATTGCCCACAAAGTTCAGAGGCAGACGCTTCAATAACTGGAAGGATTCGCGCGTCAGTTCGTTGCCTTTAGTCTCTTCCTCGCCAATCGAGAGCAAGCCTACGCGCGGCCGTTTTCCGGCAAACCCAGACCGGCCAACTTTGAGGTCGCCAAACATGGAGCGGAAATAAATCTCGCCCATCACAGCGAATTGTTCAAGGTTGTGCGGCTTGCAATCGACGTTGGCGCCGACATCTAGCAAAATTGCCGCCGTCCCCGGAGCGGTAGGAAAAACCGCGGCCAGCGCCGGACGGTCCACGCCTTGCAGCGCGCCCAGCACCATTTTTGCGGAAGCCATGGCAGCGCCGGTGTTGCCGGCGGTAACGAAGCCAGCAGCTTGTCCTTCGCGAACCAGCCGCAGGCCGACTCGCATGGAGGAATCGCGTTTGGCCCGCACCGCCTGCACGGCTTTGTCTTCCATGGTAATGACTTCGCTGGCGTGGACGATCTCAATGGGAAGGCGGGATGCCGCCGGATGGCGGTCCAGCTCGGCCTTGATTGTATCTTCCGGGCCGATGAGCAGGACGCGAACGTCATAATTGCGGGCAGCATGAATCGCGCCTTCGATCTCAGGCTTGGGCGCCCGGTCCGAACCCATCGCATCCAGCGCGATCACGCTAGGCATGTTGGCAGGGAGTTAGCTGGCTTCTTCGACTTGCAGGACTTCGCGGCCCTTGTAATAGCCACACTTGACGCAAGCGCGGTGCGGCATCTTCTTTTCGTGGCAGTTGGGACACTCGGAGAGCGAGTGGCTCTTCAAGGCGTCATGCGCGCGTCGGGTGGAGGTGCGCTTCTGGGAGTGTCGTCGTTTTGGATTTGGCATTGTTCTAGATTCCTCTCGCTGAGGCCACCGGCCTCGCTTGCGTCGATATCTCGAGCCTTAATTTTCGATCTTAATTTTAAATTTTAGTGCGCCAGCTTGCCGCGAATTTCCTTGAGCGCGGCCCACCGAGGTTCTTCCTGGGTCACTGCGCAGGAACATTTTTCCTGGTTCAAGTTCTTGCCGCAGTGCGGACACAGACCCTGGCAATCCTCGCGGCAGGTGACCTTCAACGGAACGGCGAGCAAGATCTGCTCGCGGACAACGTCATCCAGCAGAATCCCCTCCCCTTCATAATAGCTGATCTCGGCCTCGGCGTCGGTCACCGACATCTCGTCGCGCCCGGCGTCGGCGCCCTGCGGACGATACAGCAGGTCGAATTCGCGGTTTACGTCCTGAGTCAGGGGCTCCAGACAGCGCGCACAGTTCGTTTCCAGAGTGGTACTCAAACGCCCCTGAACGCGAATGTCTTGTATGATCTTGTGCTTGCCGTGATGCTCTTCGACCAGATCCGCCCGGCCGCTGGTGTTTACAGGAGCAATCTGGCGGTAATCCGATCCCAGGTCGATTGCGCCGGGCTGAAACTTCTCCGCAAACTCGATCGGATGAAGTTCCAAGTCTCTGATTTCGAAGAACATCGGCAACCTCCGCGACGCGATCAGTGGCCGCGCGTAAAAGCCCGCGGAAGCACGTCAAGACGACGAAGTACCGCTAGGATCAAGGTTAAAGAATAAAGGCGGGGGGAAAGGAGTGTCAAGGCGGGCTAGACTACAGAAGTGGCCTTGCAGAGCGTGAAGAGACTTAGTTTCTCGCGGCTGTTCCACGGGGAACGGAGGGCGGAAGGATCAGTTTGCCGGAGGTAATTTTCTCGTTGGAACGCAACATACCCACCGCTGAAGAGTTGAAAAGGCGCCGAGAGTTCTATGAGCGAAAGGCGGAACTCCGAGATCGTCAGCCGGAGAAATCTGATCCCTTTTCCACGACTGAAGATATGGTTCGCGAGGATAGGGATCGTTGACGGAAAATAAGAATGGATGGTTCGACGGGCACGCTACCCAAGCTGCGGTCGGCGTGACACTGCTCGGATTTCTGGTACGGCTTTGGGCCGCCTCCGGAACCTTTCTCAATCCTGATGAGGCGCTGCATTTTCGCCTGGCCAATCAACCTTCGTTGGACTTGGCCTACAAGGCTAGCCTGACCGCTTCTCATCCTCCGCTTCTTGCCTTGTTGCTTTACTTCTGGCGCGCATTGGGCACGTCGGAGCTCTGGTTGCGACTGCCTTTGATTCTCGCGAGCGTGGCTTTTTGCTGGCTGTTCTATCGATGGTTAAGAAATGCTGCGGGAGACCTTGCCGGCTTCATCGGGCTGCTGTTTGTTTCATTCCTTCCGCCGATCGTCTTACTGTCGGCGGAAATCCGGCAGTACCCTTTGCTGCTGGCGTTTCTTGCTGGCGCTCTGTACTTTCTGGACGATTCCTTCACGAAACAATCTAGCCCGAGAATGGCGGCGTTCACCCTTTGCCTTTACCTCGCGATGCTGTCGCACTACTCGGCTTTTCTGTTCGCGGCGGCCCTGGGGATTTATGCCCTGCTCAGAATCTTCAGAGAGCGTCCGCCCGCCAGATTGGCCCTGGTTTGGACAATCGGACAACTTGGCGCACTGGTGCTCGCAATATTTCTGTACAAGACGCACATTTCGAAGCTAGGACTTGGAGAATCGAGGACGGCTCTACAAGGCTGGATGAGCGAGTTCTTTCTTCGCCGCTCGTATTTCGATCCTGCGCACGACAACCCGCTCCTGTTTCTGGTGGGACACTCTTTCGGAGTCTTTCAATATTGTTTCGGGCAACTTGCAGTGGGCGATGCCGCCGGCGTTCTATTCGTGGTCGGCGTGGCGCTTCTGGGTGGAAAGAATTTCCCATGCGGCCCAACTTCTTCGCGCCGCCTGGGAATCTTCCTGTTGCTGCCGTTTGTAGTGGCCAGTGTCGCCAGCCTGGCGCATGTATATCCCTACGGTGGGACGCGGCATGTGGCGTTTCTGATTATCCCGGGCGTGGCTGGCGTCAGCGTTGCAATTACGCAGCTAACGAGCCGGCGCTGGTCTCGTGCTGTCGCGCTGGCAAGTCTTATCGTTGTGCTGTGCGTGCTGTTCGGCAAAGCGCGTCAGCCGTACATTCAGCGCCGCGATCAGAGCCGCGCCCACATGAACGATGCGATAGAGTTTTTGCGTCATAAGGCCGGCCCTCCTGATCTTGTCTTCACCGACTACGAAAGCGAGTTGGTTCTCGGCCATTATTT
This sequence comes from uncultured Acidobacteriaceae bacterium, assembly GCA_963750245.1. GTDB lineage: Bacteria > Acidobacteriota > Terriglobia > Terriglobales > Acidobacteriaceae > Sulfotelmatobacter. The sequence continues at coordinate 204,076 of CAVVQB010000007.1, read as the reverse complement.
ATGCCGCCAAAGGCCGATCGAGTTCGAGGCATCCACCGCTGATTTCGAGATATTTTCCTGTGATGGAGTTCGAGTCATCTCCGCGGGTTACAAGGCTGGCACGCTCTTCGATAGCACCAACTTCTTCGGCTCGTGGAACCGGCTGGCAGAAACTTACCGCCTTAGGCCGGGGGGTACCGTCTGGATTTTTCAGGCGGGATGGGGCGTGAACCTTGCCCGCGACTTGCAACAACAGTTCGCGGAGTTCCGCGACCTGGGCGTCAAGGCGTTCGGCAACAACATTAAAATCTTCAAGCTGACCGTGGGCCAGCCGATGCCGGAGGTCAGCTCAAAATCGGCAGGGCCCTGATTCTTTTTTTCGTCGCCGAATAAATCGCGTTACAAAGGGCTGGCGCGAGCGGCGGCACGGAGGGTTCGCCGATGCCTGTCGGCGATTCCGTGCTGGCAACGGAGTACACCTCCACAACCGGAGCCTCGTCCATGCGCACGGGCACGTAGTCGTCGAAATTTCCCTGTACCACGCGGCCCTTCTCGATTGTGATCTTGGCGCGCAGAGCATTGCCGAGGGCGTAAACCACTCCGCCCGGAATCTGTTGCTCCAGAATGCTGGGATTGACGACTTGCCCGCAATCCACCGCGGCCACTACCCGATGCACTCGCGGCACTTCGTTTTCCATGCTGATTTCCACTACTTCCGCGACGTAAGAAGAAAAACATCCGAAGCAGGCGATGCCGCGGTAACGTCCCGCCGGCAGCGGCTTGCTCCACGCTGCTTTGTCGGCTGCCAGCTGCAGAACGCCGCGCATGCGTGCGGTTTTCCATGTCGTCGCGAAGAATGGAATGTCCTGATCTTTATTCTGATTTTGATTTTGATTTTGCCCCAGCATGTGCAGGCGGTATGCCAGCGGATCTTTTCCCGCGGCGGCGGCCAATTCATCGATAAAACTTTCGCTGGCGAATCCGGCCTGCAGCGCATAGACCGACCGCATCCACCCCAGCGGCACGGGCGTTTCGGTGAGGACGTATTCCAACGAAACGTTTGGCAAGCCGTAAACAAACGCCGCCTCATCCGGCAAATCCGGATCGATTCCGTTGGGTCCGGGCTGGCCTTTTTGTCCGCTGATCGATGGGGCGATAATCCGGTGCGTAAATGCCACCGGCCAACCTGCGCCATCCAGCACCGCACTCAGCTGATGCAAGCTCGCGGGTCGATACGTCGAATTCCGCATATCATCCTCGCGGGTCCAAAGAACCTTCACCGGAATCTGAGTCGCCTTCGAAACCAGCGCGGCTTCCACGGCATAATCGTGCTCAAGCCGCCGGCCAAAGCCGCCGCCCATCAAGGTGACATTCACCTTCACCTGGTCTGGATCCAAGCCGACGGCCTGCGCCACTGAATCACGGCAATCTTGCGGCACCTGCGTGGGAGCCCACAACTCACACGTCGATCCCTGAAAATGAGCGGTGCAGTTGCCGGGCTCCATGGGGGCATGTGCCATGAACGGCAGTTGATACTCTGCCGAAATTTTTCTACCCGCAACCTTCGAAACATCGCCCACCGAATATAAGCTGGCCCCTTTCTTTGCCGCAGCCTGCTTCAGCGAATCCATTACCATCGCGGTATTCAATTCTTTATTCGGACCGTCATCCCAAGTCACGTTCAGCAGACGGCGCCCTTCCATCGCGCCCCAGACGCTATCCGCTACCACGGCTACGGCTGAATCGCCGATCTTGCCCACATAGCTCACGCCGGAAATCTTCTTCGATTCCTTATCGTCGAAGCTCACGACTTTTCCGCCGATCGTCGGACAGCGCGACAGCACGGCGTACTTCATTCCCGGCATGCGAAAGTCGATGCCGAACACTGCCTCACCCTTCACCTTCGAAGGCGTGTCCACACGCGCCAGCCGCTGTCCTACAATCTTGTAATCTTTGCTTTGCTTCAACGGGACATCGGTAGGGATCGGCAACGTGGCGGCCTTCTCCGCGAGTTCGCCGTAGCTGAGTTGCCGCTTGGATGCGGCATGAACGATGTTGCCATTCTGAGCAGCGCAGGAAGAGCGCGGCACCGCCCAGGTGAGGGCTGCCGCTGAAATCAGCATCTCTCGTGCGGCCGCACCCGCCTTGCGCATGGGATCCCAGGTGGTGCGCACGCTCGCGCTGCCGCCCGTGGTCTGGTCGCCGTAGAGTGTGCTCGCTCCAGCCTGTTCAATTTCAATCTGCTTCCAGTCGGCTTCCAGTTCCTCGGCGAGAATCATGGGCAATGCCGTGCGAATGCCTTGCCCCATTTCCGAGCGCGCTACGACGATGGTGATTTTGTTGTCCGGCGCAATCCTCACGTAAGCATTCGGCGAGAAAACTTGTTTGCGCGATTTGCCTCCATGCGGCAGGTAGAAACCCACCACCAGGCCCGCGCCCGCGGCAACTCCCGCGACGACAAATTCGCGCCGATTCATACCGGAGGTCTTCTTGGTCACGCTTAGCGTGCTCATTGCGCGCCTCCCGCGGCCACGGAGTTGCCAGTGGCAGCCCGATGGATGGCTTTGCGAATCCGTTCATAAGTTCCGCAGCGGCAGAGATTCCCGTTCATGGCTTGCGTGATCTGCTCATCGCTGGGGTTGGGGGTTTTTGCCAAGAGCGCAGCCGCCGTCATGATCTGTCCGGTCTGGCAATAGCCGCATTGCGGCACTTCTTCGGCGATCCAAGCTTGCTGCAACGTATGCAAACCGTTCGCACCCAGCCCCTCGATGGTCGTAATCGATTTTCCTGTAACCTGCGACACCGGAGTCGAGCAGGAGCGAATCGCTTCGCCTCCCACATGAACCGTGCACGCGCCGCAGAGACCGGCTCCACATCCGAATTTTGTACCCGTAAGTTCCAGCGTATCGCGCAAGACCCAGAGCAAGGGAGTCTCCGGAGGAACGCTGATTTTCTTCTCGCTACCGTTAACGCGGAGTGTGATCTCTGCCATAGGATTCCCGGTGCCGTTTGGACAACATCCTATCGAACCTGCAGAGAAAGTGGAATGGGCTCATTGCGAAAGGCTGCGGCGATAAAGCATCGGCGCGATCTCGCCGATGGAAAGATGAGCCTTGCCAGCAATAAAGGCCCAACTGTGCCCTGCTCATGAGACAGCTCCTAGAGCAGGCATTCGAGGAGTAAAGATGGAATTTCAGGATCAGCCGGGAACCGGCTTCACCCAAGGCACGGCCGACGCGCGGCGCCATCCCCGGTTCAGGCTGGACGTTGATATCAGAATTGATTCCCGAACGGCGGGAGCGCTGAAGGGCCGCACTGTTGACATCAGCGAGTCCGGCATCTCAGCCCTGTTGAGGCTCGAAGTTCCTGTGGGCGAGTTCGTGGAGTTGGAGTTTATGCTTCCGTTTGGTCCGGTGACCGTCTATGCCACAGTCCGCCAACGAAATGCGTTTCGATACGGTTTTCAGTTTGTGGAATCACATTCGGCGCACAAAATAATCCAGGCAACTTGCCGCTGGCTTAGCGCTCAGCAGGCGGTGAGACGTGCGCGGTAGCGCGACGAGCCTGGTTGTTTTCGGCTGCATGGTTATGCAGAAATCTGGCTAGCGCCTCGATTCTCGGCTCATATTCGAAACGATTTGTTCCCCAAGGTGCTGGGCAAAAACTTGGAACGCAGGAATCTCGAATAGTCTTGATCCAAGCTCTTCTTGCGTCTGATTTTCGGCTTGCACCGCGGTCGTTGCGTTCTGCAGTGCTGCGCGCAGCTTTGCCGCTGTGGCCGCATCAAAACTTTCCGAAACGACTACAGTGTTGTCCTTGCAGTGCTCCACGATCACCAGGCCTTCCTCGGTCGCGATCTGGACCGTCGATAACGGGCAGTCCGTCCCGGAACATGCTGGAACGGCCTGCGTGGTAGCGCTGTGATAGCGCTGGGATACGGCGCGGGCATAGAAGCTGGCAAACCACTCGGCTACTTGCGGCGTCTTCCACCGTGAAACATACAACAGCGCCAGGTCTCCCGTGCCCGGCGAAACATCGGCGACGGCCTTGTCCTTGCGGCGAAAGGTCGTATAGGCTCCGCCCTTCCACTCGGAAGAAACCTCGTTCGCAATCTTTCGCTCACCGTACTGCTTCAATAACGCGCGTACATCCAGTTCGCCGATTCCGCCGGAGTCGTATACGTCGTACTCGTTATTCAGAGCTTCCCGCATGTCTGGAATATTGACTGTCGGAAGTTTTTCGCCGCGAATGTAGGTTTCCGGCTGCAACACTTCGTGCGAGTTTCGCGGAGGGCGTGCAAACGCCCCCGCAAACGCCATCTTCTTTCCGCCCTTGTGCAGGAGCTCGCCTTCAAAAATAAGGCCGCCTTGATACGCGAAGGTTCCCATTTCGCGCAGGATCATGGGTGCATCGTGCATGAGCTGAGAATCAGTCACCGCTTTCACCGCCGGGTCTTCCATCTGGTAGATCAGGCCGGGGGTGTCTTCCAGGTTCCGCCCCAGAGGCTTGAGTATGTAATCCAAGAACACGACCATGGCTTGGCCTTCAACCACGGCCTTGCGCGCAATCTGGCTGTCGCCGTCAATTGTCGAGGTAGCGCCCGGATGATTCTCGTCTGACCTCGGCGCAGCTCTCATCCATTTCACCAAATCGTAATTCTGATCCTGCAGCGCGTGGGTCAACTCGTGGGCCAGAATTGGTTCCTGGTGGTCCGGAGGCACCCAGTTCAGCATCGAGATCACTTTCGTTTCCGGATCGTAATACGCGGCGATTTCCTGTCCGGTAGACCTCACCAGGAATTCTTTCAGGTTGAAATCCCGCGGCAGGAAGCCAAGCTTCTTCATGCTCAGCTCTTCCTGCGCAAAGCTCTTGGCGAATTCCTGTTTCGCCATTTGGCGGGCCGTGTCGGTCTCGACGTCGGCCTTGCTCACGAGTCGGCGCTTCACGGCAGCGCGCTTTGGCATGCCGGTATCTTCAGCCGCGAAGGCGAAGACCCTGTCCACGGTCTCGAAAAGTTTCTTTGCGTCGGCGTCGGTCATTTTCACTTCGTTCGTGGTGTCTTTGCGGACCTTGCGTGCCATATCAGCCAGGCTCTGTCCCGAGTCTGATTCCTGGCCGAACGCAGAGATCACGAAGAGAAAACAGAATGCGAGGGAACCACAGCGCAGGAAGATTTTCATCAAGCCTCACTCACGGACAGAATGTGTTTCCCTCGATTCTTCCTGAGCGTGGACTCCAACTCACGGCAAAAGTCCAGATTGGCCTTACGAAAGTAAGCGAATGACAAGGGGGTGCGCTGGAAGGAAGGAAGACGAAAACAGTGAAATGGAGATGAACTGGGGCAGCGGGAGCTGGACTTATTTCAGTTCAGCCAGCTTTTGGGTCGCCAGTTGTCCGGCTTCCGTGCTGGGATTATCTTTCTTGATCTGTTCGTAGAGGCGTTTGGCATCGAGAGGGCGATTGCTGGCGTGGTAAAGATCCGCCAATTGCAACTGCGCTGTGACTTTACTCACCGAGGTGGTTGGCTTGTTAATCAGCTCCTGGTAAAGAGACTCCGCATCCTTGGCGCGGTTGGTGTTGCCATAGAGGTTGGCCAACGCCAGTTTTGCGATGGAAGACAGCTCTTTATTGCCCGTGGCCGCCACGGCCTTGAAATCGGCCTCAGCCCCAGCATTGTCACCTTCGGTGGTTAGCGTCACACCCAGGAAGTAGCGAGCCATGTCGGCCGAGCGAGTGTGGGGATACTTATCGATGATCGCGTGAAACTGTTTCCCGGCAGCTTCCGCGCGTTCCTTGGCGGAGGTGAAGCTCGGAACTCCGGGCTGCGCGGGCGCTCCCGCAGGGCGAAGTTGGGCTTCAAGAGTCCTTACTGCCTGCGTTATCTCGAGGCTCGCCTTTTCATTTTGCGCGCTCAGGTAATACCATCCACCCGCCACGAGGGCGATGATCACTACGGCGCCGATGACGGCGGCGGCGAGAGTGTCGCGGTGCTCCACGCTCCAGTGTGCGGTCTTCTCGGCAGCCCCGATCGTTACCCGGCTGAATGCGTCTTGCTTTAGTTGATGGCGAGTCTGTGCGCGCACGAAGGTCCCTTCTAGTGTATGCGGTGGAGGGTGGAGCAAATATAGCGAACCAACAGTTTAGCAGGAGGAAAATGAACGCGTCAAAAGCCGTACAGCCTAAGCGTCGACCAGATTGTTAGAGGCTACGCGGTCTACCACGCAAACGGCTGTCGCTACCGGGAAGTTTCTTCGAGCAAACCCTGCTCCATTTTTTCCTGGCATTCAATGCAGTGACGCGTCCACGGCACAGCCTCGAGCCGTTTGGCGTTGATTTCTTTGCCGCAGTGGATGCACTCGCCGAAGCTTCCCTCACGGATGCGTGCCAGCGCTCGATCCACCATCTGGAGCAGCTGCCGCTCGTTGTTGCTTTGGCTGAATAGGAATTCCTTGGTGTAGGAACTGGCGGCGCGGTCGGCGATGTCCTGAGCCGTGTCTTCATCGGCGGAGCGGCCATCAGCTTGGGTTCGGGAGACAGTGCGGCGCAATTCCTGCTGCCTGGTCTCAAGCCGCTTCTTAAATGCGTCTAACTTCTTCTTATCCATAATTTCACTTATAAATCCTGCGGCCAGCAGCCGCGTCGCAAGGTAAGGGCCAAACGACGATGATAAGCGCCAAAATTAAGATGCGTCAACAGGGCCAGGGGGCTGCACGCCCAAGCCGATCTCCGAAGGCAACGTCCCAAGCAACCATTAGGGGAGGGTATAAGTCTAAGACTCTCCGTCTCGGTGCGCCTGAAGTGCTCATCGTGATCCGCTCTGGTCGTTCGCTCGCTTACTAATTGAGCGGCTGGTGTTGTGCGCCTTGAGCAAGGGAATGTAGCGGTCTGCGGGGAGGGCTCGCTACTTCGAGGGCCCGTCTCGCGACGTGGAGAGGACGCTGGGGGGCGTCCTCCCACGGACGATGCCTCGCCGGATGGCTTCGTTCATATTTCCAGGTTGATATTTCAGGCCGGACCTCTTGAGGTCTCTAGCGGACGGCTGTAGGAAAATCTCAAAGACCAGCCCAAGTCTTAAGCAGCTTTTCGGCAAGCGATGGCGGAGGTTATGTTTTGGCGACTAACGGCAGACCGGCCCAGTCTGGTGCGGCGAATGAAGGAGAATTGATATCGGAAACCGGCCTTCAGAATGCCGTGCAAGGATGACACGTTGGTGGCGCCGCTGAAGATTCTGGCGGTTCGTCCTTCTTGTTGCAGGCGGGCGGTGACCTGGCGAATGGCGGCGGCATAATGACCGCGGCCACGGTCGGCGACCGGCGTCCAGCAATCGAAAATCATGGCGGCATTGGCGCAAGAAGGCTCGATGTTGTGGTCGATCTCGGACAGCCGGAAGCCGTCATATTTGGTGATCCACAGAAAATGGACAGGCCGTCCAGTTTCATCCTCAAACACAAAGCCGGAGGCGCCGGGCTCGGTCAAGCGGCGGGCACAGCGCATCAGGTAGCGAAGCGTGGGCGGATCTCCGGCGTTGCTGATCGAGCCCTCGACCAGATGTTCCTTCGTGAGCGGTACGAGATGCGAACTGACTTGCGGTTCCGCCAAGACAGGATCAACGGCTTCGAAAATGAGCACCTCGTCTTGCGAGGCGATCGAGTGAACGGCTCTGCGCATTGAATACTGGGCCGTGGCGGCAACGCCGGTCTGGCGGATGCGGTCCACTACGGTGCGGTAAGAGGCTCTGGCTCCGCGAAGCTTGTCGCCGAATTCGGGAAAACGGGCGGCGGTGGTGCTGAGCATTTGGCGCCCGACGCTGACGACGTGCCTCGGCAGGCTGCTTGAGACGCGGACGTAACGCGTCTGCCGCATTTCGTTGGCATAGCGTTCTTTGTAGGACTCCTCACCGAGACCGAGGTCGAGCCATCGAAGAGAAGTGTCCTTGGCGCCTTCTTCCACCAAGAGACGGAGCAGGCAGGATCCGGGCGAAACGTGGGCGTACTCCATTTCGAAGGTGGGCAAGTACCAGAACCAGCTGCCGCCAAAGCGGAAGCCGTAATTCCAGGCAACCGGCCGGCCATCGATTTCCAATTGACTGATCTTGAGCCAACCGGATTGAGACAGCAGGTCGCTCAACTGCTGCAGAAAGGCGCGGCGCTCCGGGCCAACCAGAGGGCTGACGCGGTTGCTGGCAAGAAAGCGCGAAATTTGGGCGGAGACGATCGATTCCAGGCTGGCGCCGATCTGCCCAGGTTCCGTGAGGTGCATCACCTTCACCGAACCGAGGGTAGTCAGCCGCTTCAATGCTCGTTTCTCGCGGCTCTTGCCGGACAAGGTTCGGAGAAGCGTCTGGCGCTGGCCTTCACTGGTGAGTTGTACGACGCCGCAACTGTAGGCACTGCGCGAAGTCAAGTAGAAGCGGCGCGAACTGGCCACGCCGGGAAGTTCCTGAAGCGTGGCGGAATTGGCGGGAACATTGGCCAGGACCAGGTCGTGGAGGCCGAGCTTCTGAATTTCTTCCAGAAGAGCCAGGATCACGGCCCGGCGATTCCCGGGCGTGCTCACGATGTCGCAGTAATCCGCGGTGCTGGAGGTAAGAAAAAAAGCCGCCCGCGGGGCCTTGGGATCGATGGCCAAGGCGGCCACGCCGGCAAGCTGATCGAAATCGTAAACCAGGAAGAGCAGCGTAGACAGGTGCTTCTGAAAGCCGCGGCTGGCCGCCAACGCCCACTGATAGGTGAAGAACACCTCCGGATTCTCCATGGCAAGCACCAGCGTGTTCCACGCCGCGGAGAGATCAGGATCTTCCGGAATTTCTTTCAGGACGGTTACGCGCACGAAATTTCAGGCACTGGGTTGAAGAAGAGATTACAGCCGTCTCCAAGGATGCCGGATTCTGGCTGCGGGCGCAAGCGAGGGCGATCTAACCTCCCACCGCGCGCTGCAGGCGGGTGTGGAATCCGCTGAGGTGGGCGGAGAATTCGGGAAGCGTCATATCCGAGGTGACGTGCGTGCGAGGCAGCGCAAAGGTGGAGTGTTCGGTCGCCCCATGTTCAACGTACCAGTGTTCGACATTGAGGAAGGCGCAGGAGAATCCGGCTTCTCGCGCCAGGCGAAACTCCCGCTCGCCCATCGTGGCAGGATTGCCGAAGGGATAAGCGAAGGCCCAGACTTCTTGTCCCAGGGCGCGTTCGATCTCGAGCTTACTTTCCCGAATCTCGCGCCGCGCTTCTTCGTCGCCGCACAAAGACAAGACAGGATGGGTCCGGGTGTGCGCTCCAATTGTCATTCCGGACTGTGATAGCTGCTTGAGTTCGGGAAGGCTCAGCAGGCGCCATCGTTTATCGGAAGACACGGTTTGCTTTGGGCTGTTTGCGCGTAGCTGAGCCATCCAATCTGCACGCGTCTCTGCGTCGAGTTGCGAAGCTCGCCGCACCAAGTCCCACCATTGACTCTGAAAAGTTCCCGCTGAAGCTGGATCAGTCCCGGGTTCGGGTGGAAGTTGAGAAGCTAACTCGTTGAGCGGCTTGCTGCGCATGCAGTGGTAGAGCTCTTCGTACCAGAGCATGCCCGGTTCATTGCCGCAGGAGGCCGCAGTTACGAAAAAAAGACAAGGCACACTCTCGGCCTGAAGAATAGCAAGCATGTCGGTGAGAGTGTTGAGAAGTCCGTCGTCGCAGGTCACTAGAACCGAGCGTGGAGGCAGCGGCTTCGCCTGTTCCATGGAAGCGCGAAAATCTTCGGGATGGATGATGCGAAAACGAGCCTTCAGGAATTTAAGCTCTTTTCGAAGAGTCTCCGGCCCTATAAGGTTTCCGTCGAGAAATTTGTCGCTGGCGGAATGGTCGGCTGGCAGAACTCCGTGGTAGCTCACGACCGCATAGCCCGCGGGCGGGGAAAGGCGGCCCAAGTATCCTGCGCCATGCAGAGCGGGATAGACAGCGCGCTTTAATAGTGGGCTAACGAACCGCATTGTCTGGAGGCCGGTTGTATTGTAACAACGGAGACGCGAGAGCGGTGCGGCCTAGGGAGGGGAAAAGGAATCCAGCCGAAACATTGTTGTCAATATTTTCGGCTGGAACCAGCTGCCATTTACGCGATATTCCGCTTTAGTGATGGTCCCAGTTCTGCTCGGTCTCCCAGCGATGATCATGGCCGTTCCACCACTGATGATATTGATCCCAGCAGCGTTGGCGCTCGGCGTTCAGATCGCGCCGCCGGTCTTCGGCATCGCGGCTGTGCTCGCCCTTGTCGTGAATTGCTTTATCAAGTCTTGCCTCCGCTTTTTCGATGGCGTGTTGGCAATGCGATCGGTCATCGGCGTGCGCCCGCGGCGCTGCCGCCACGAACAACAAAAGCGCCCACGCCGCTAAGGTTGCGATTGCTGTTTTTCCAAATCCTCGATTCAAGGCTCTCTCCTCTCTTTCTCGGCGACCGTACTCGGCCCCCGCCTTGCGAATTCCTGGGATTGATGAATTGTTATGTTTGGGCGTCTAGCCCAGAACTTAGCGGATTCTATGGGTGCCAATGCGGGAGCTCTATACGGTTCATCCTGTACTAAGCTAAGCGGGGACGATGCAGAGACGGGAGCGACTGGTTACAGACCATGCTACATTTTGGCCGTCTATTTATCGCGGCAGAGGCTCTTTCATATTGGTCAGGGCGTAGGCCAGCACGGCCATGGCGGCGGCATTTTCGCGAAGTTCACTGGGAACGATCTTGTCGAGCGTGTCGGCGGCGGAATGGTGGTAATTGAAGTAGGTTCGGCTGTCCTGCATCACGCCAAAGGCAGGCACTCCAAAATCAGACATGGCGGCGATGTCCGCGCCGGGAGGATAAGTGCTGGGCTGGAAGACGGTGGCGCCGATGCTCTGGAGCACGCCTTGCACCGGCCGCAGAGCGTCGACGGCAGGGGGAGTGGCTTTAACGTCAAAGCCGAGAGGATGGGCAGCGCCGGCGTCGCTCTCGACGGCGGCGACGTGGTGGGCGAAGTCGGAAGAGTATTCGACGGAGTAGGCCTTGCTGCCCGCGCCTCCGGTTTCTTCGTCTATCCAGGCGATGACCCGGAGGGTTCGAGCGGGGCGAAGATGAAGGCGTTGGAGGATTTCGGCAGTCTCCATGGCGATGACGACGCCCGCTCCATCGTCGATTGCCCCGGTTCCGAGGTCCCAGGAATCGAGATGTCCGGAGACGACGACGATCTGCTCCGGATGCTCGGAACCTTTCAGGTCCGCAATGACGTTGTAGCCGGTTTCGTCGGGGAGCTTTTGCGGAGTCAGGATGAGATGCATGCGGACCTTACCCTGGGAAGCGAGGTGAACGATGAGATCGGCATCCTCAGCCGTAACGGCAGCGGCGGGGATTCCGGCAGGGAAACTGAATCCGGTATGGGGAAGTCGATAGTCTGCGCTGCCGACCGAGCGGACCAGAGCAGCCACGGCCCCGAGATCCGCGGCAGCCTTTGCTCCAGCTCCACGGTAGCGGACGGAGTCAGAATATGAGGCGAATGCAAGTCCGGCAGCGGCTTTCTGCTTGTCGAAGAGTTCGTTGAAGAGCACGATCTTGCCGGCAACTTTGTCGTGGCCGAGCGCAGCGAGTTCGTCGAACGTGTTGACCGTAACGACGTCGGCGGTAAGGCCGTCGGCGGGAGTGGAGGAGCTGCCGCCGAGGGCAGTCAGAACGATTTTCTGCGTGGTCCCGGGGACCATGCTGGGATACTCGACCATCTCGGCGGTTTCGGCACCTCGGACCCAGTGCGGCACGACGGTCGGCTGAAGTCGAACTTCAAGGCCGAGCTGACGAAGTTCCGCAGCCACGTATTCGACCGCGGCACGTGCTTGAGGCGAACCGCTGGGGCGAGGTCCTATGTTCTCGGTAAGGTGGGTGACCTCGCGATAGGCGTAATCGTCGTTCAACGCGGCTGCTTTGATGGCAGAAAGCTGCTGCAGAAGGAGCGGCGGGAAGTTCTGCAGGTCAGCCTGGCTGGGCTGCGGCGCGGAGCTCCAGGAAGGCATCGATGGCGGCTTCTGCGGCGGGTTCTGAGCTTTGGTGAGGGGTGACCATATCAGGAATGCGAGTGAGGATCCAATGAAGACGTGCCGGGCCGTGGTCATAGATGCACGTCAGTGTATCCGACGAGTGCGGACGAGGAAAGCTCACCAATTCACACAATAAAAGCGGCCCCATTTCTGGGGCCACGTTTCGAAGAGGCAAATGGTAGGTGATTTCTGGAAAGGCTATGCAAGTCTCCGTCCCGGCCAGCTGGGACGGTACTTCGGGAAATGGTTCGAAGAGAAGAGAGTGAGGGTCATTTCTTTGGTTGCGGCCTCTTTCATTACATTAGGAGGGAGCACTTGCCGAGCCAAAGCAATCAATCTGGGCAGATTAAGTGGAAGCACGCGTAAGGCAAAGATATAACGACACTTAGCGACATCAAAATCAGGAGGAGCAGGCCAATCCGGCGGGAGAAATGACTTTCGCGGAGTGCAGAACCATGCACATTCCATGCATGCCAATGCTGCCAATCACGCGTCAATCGGGCCGCCGGAGCGAACCAGCGGCCCGAATGCATTGATAACTAGCTATTTCCAGCCACGGTACGCAGCTTCCCAGGCAGGAAGTGGTACGGAGGCCATGGACCGCTGATGGCCACCTGGCAGTTCTTCAATTGTTTGGCAGCCGTGGTGTAGCGGTTCTGGTATTTTTCCACCGACTTGGAGTCGATGAGATGGGCGATGTCGATGAGCATGCCCTCGGGAGCGACCTTCTTGCAGCTAACTTCTTCTTCCAGTGGGTTGAACAGCTTGTGCACCTGCACCGACAGGGCGCGGGCCTTGGTCTGGCGCTCACGCTCGCGGGAAGCCTTGACGCGGAGCTTTGAAAGATAGTCGCCGCCGACGGTGTCGGGCAGGATGACATCGATCATGGCTTCGCGCAGCGAGCCGTCGGTGACCGTCAGCTTGATGTGCATTTCGGACTTGCCGCGGAGTTTGGCGACGCTCACGCCGAAGGCTCGCCGGTTGACCCGAACGGCCTGGCGGAGGGCATCATCGCTCTCAAAGATGGTTCCGAAGCGGAAGGGCAGCACGGTGGAATTGCGGAAGCAGCCGCTGACGACACGGGCGTGGTCGATGGCCGCCTGCTGATCGAGTTGTCCGTTATTAGGTTCGTATTCGCTCACAATCACAGCGAACTCGCCGCTGGGATAGCTGAGGACAGGGGCCCCATTCACGCCTTGGACGTTTTCGATTACAAAAGGGCGTCGGGAACGGGTACCGTTGGGCAGGGTCTGGTGCTCGGTAAGGCAGTATGCGTACCAAGACATATTGAACTCTCCGAACCGGGACGGAGGCTGACGAACCGCCTCGTTATGTTGTTTTGCACAAGCTGACGCGAATCCTGGAAGTTACTTAGCAGTACAGGGTCGAACCGGGAAGCCTAATATCGGCCCCGTAACTGATATTACTTCCGATTGAACGGAAAATGCAACTTTTTCGTTGCAAGCCGCATCGCTGAGGAAATTTTACTCGTAGCGCAGGCTCTCCACGGGATCGAGTTGGGCTGCGCGCGCGGCGGGAACCGTGCCAAAGATTACCCCGACTACGGAAGACACAATAATCGCAATAATGGCCGACAAACCGGAGATCGGGATGCGGTATTCGGTGAGGAAGCGCACCGAATAGGGGATGGCTAGGCCGATCACGATTCCGGCGAAGCCTCCGATGAGCGAGATGAGAACCGCCTCGGCCAGGAACTGGAAGCGGATTTCACGGTTGGTGGCGCCTACGGCCTTGCGAATGCCGATTTCGCGGATGCGGGAAGTCACTGTGGCCAACATTATGTTCATGATGCCGATCCCGCTGACCAGCAAAGTCACCATGGAAATCAGTAACAGCACCCAGGTCAGGCCGTTGGCGACGCGGTCGGTCATGACCAGCAATGCCGTGAGATTGGCTACATCGTAAACCGACTCCGGACGGTGCCGCGACTGCAGCACGCGCTTAATCTGCGACGTCGCCGAAATCACCATGGAGGGGTCTTCCATGGAGAAATACAAAAGTTTGACGCTCGGTGTCTCCGTGAAATAGCGGCTTACGGAGAAAGGAATGAGCATCGTGTTGTCGACGATCTCGGTCTGGCCAAAAGTCTCCACGCGCTCCTTGAAAGTCCCAATGATGTAGAAGGGCAGTCCGGTCAGCTTGATCACTTTTCCTACGGCCGCTTGCGACGAACCATAGACTTCCACCGCCATTTTCTCGGTGATTACCCCGACTTTGTTGTGGGCCTGAGAATCCTCCTGATCGAAAAACCTTCCCGAAGGGATGACCAAGTTGCGGACCCGCACGTATTCGGGACTTACGCCGAGAATGGTGACATCCTTCTCCCGGCCATTGCCGACAGGGATGCGATCGGAGAGTTGAGTGACTGGCGACGAAGCCACGATGCCGGGCACGTTTTCCTGGACGGCATGCAGATCGTCATTGGTGAGGGGATCGGGGTTCGAGTTGCTGATGTGCGGGGCTCCCCCGAGATATTCGGCCCAGATTTCGTTCGTGCCAATCGCCTGGATCTGGTTCAGGACGAATTGCCGGCCCGTCATACCGATGGTGACCACCAGAATAAGAGACGCCGTGCCAATGACCATGCCCAGCGCGGTGAGGATGAACCGCACCTTGTTGCTGCAGAAGGTGTCGTAAGCAAATGCGATGATCTCGCCGAAGGCCATCTTGGGCCGAAGGCGTTCGGGCACTAAGGCAGCAGCCATCTCAATTAGATGCTACGTAGCTGAAACGGAACTCGCAAGTTTGCGGGTACCAAGTTAAGGTTAATGGCGAAGGAGAAAGTGCAAGAAAAACAGACTTCCGATACTGGTTGTGGCAAAGTAAAGACGATCGCGCCGTTGCAGGTTGCGATGGCAGCGATCGAGTGAGCGAAATCCTTTCGAACAAGCACAACTCGCGGGATTTTTTTTGGCTGCTGTTGCTGACGCTGGGCGCTCTGCTGGTGCAGGGCTACCATCCCTTTGCTGAAGATGCGGAGATCTACCTCCCGGGCGTGGAGAAGATCCTGCATCCTGAGTTATTTCCCGTGGGGCGGGAATTTTTCCTGTCGCACGCCAACATGACGCTCTTCCCCAACCTTATCGCTTTTTCCTTGCGTTTGACCCACTTGCCCATGGACGCCGGATTGTTCTTGTGGCACCTGGCGTCGATTTTCTTGCTGCTGCTCGCCTGTTGGGAGTTGTCCGGTCTGTTTTTTCCAACTGCAAGAGCGCGATGGGGCGGGGTGTGCCTGGTCGCAGCGCTGCTGTCGCTTCCCGTCGCCGGTACCGCCCTTTACGTCATGGATGAATACTTGAATCCACGAAATCTGGCGGCCTTCGCGGGAGTGTTCATGGTGGCGCGAACCTTGGAAAGAAGATATGTGAGGGCATTGTTGTGGTTCGTGTTTGCGCTCTGCATGCATCCCCTGATGTGGGTGTTTCCATTTTCGTTTTGCTTATTGTTTGTAGTTATGGATCAGCTCGAAGACCGTTGGACTATGAGCAGCACGAACGCGGCCGTGCTCGCCGGCCTGGCATGGTTAGGAATGCCGCTGTCGCCTGCAGCGACTCCGGCCTATCACGAGGCGGCGAAACGCCACGGCTATCACTACATCCAGAACTGGGCATGGTACGAGTTGCTGGGAATCGTTGCGCCCCTGGTGCTGTTCTGGTGGTTCGGGCGCGTGGCGCGCGCTCGCCAGTGGCGCATGGTCGAGCGGGTAAGCCGAGCCTTCATCTTCTATGGCTTGATCTACCTGGCGGGCGCGGTAGTGGTTGATTTTCCCGCGCGCTTTGAAGCTCTGGCTCGGATCCAGCCCCTGCGCAGCCTGCATTTTCTCTACATCGTAATGTTCGTCATGATCGGCGGCTTCCTAGGCGAGTATGTCCTCCGGGACCGCGTCTGGCGCTGGCTGGTGCTGTTTGTTCCGTTGGGCGCGGGTATGTTCCTGGCGCAGCGCGCGCTTTTTCCCGCCAGCGCACATGTGGAATGGCCCGGCACCGCCCCGAGAAATCCATGGGAGCAGGCGTTCGTCTGGGTCCGGCAGAATACGCCAGTGGATGCGGTCTTCGCCCTCGATCCCTACTACATGGAGATCGCCGGCGAAGATGAGATTGGATTTCGCTGCCTGGCGGAGAGAAGCCGTCTTGCCGACGGGATCAAGGATAACGGCGTGGTGAGCATGTTCCCGCCATTGGCTGAGGAGTGGTGGACCCAGGTCGAGGATCAGATGCCGTGGAAGAATTTCCAGTTGGAAGGCTTCGAGCGTTTGAAGGGCAAGTACGGAGTGAGTTGGGTGGTGGTACAACAGCCGGTCGCAGGACTCAATTGCGCATACCAAAACCAAGTGGTGCGCGTTTGCCGGCTCCCCTAGGGCAAAACGGACAGTTGACCGATTCAATCCGCGCGGGACCGCCAATGTGCCCAAACCACGCACATGATCGGCTACAATCGTAAAATCAGGGGTTCGCATCACACATGTCCAGGGCACAAGCAATTCAGGAGGTTGTTCGCGATAGCGACCGCCTTTTTCCCTACGGTAAATGGGAAGCGAGGTTGCCTGCTTTAGTTGAGCAGTACCGCGAGAACCAGCCCTGCCCGCATATCCTACTGGAAGATTTTCTCAATCCAGAGACTGCGCTTGACATGGCGGAACAATTTCCCCAGTCCGGCAGCGATGCCTGGACGCAGTACAAGCATGCCAACGAAAACAAGCGGGGCTTGGCCAAGCGCCAGCTCTTTCCTCCGGCCATTGCCGCTGTTACCGATGAACTGAACTCGCCGGAGTTTGTAGCCTGGATTTCCGAGCTGACGGGAATTGCCGGCCTGAAAGCGGACCCGATGCTCGAGGGCGGCGGACTGCACCAATCCGGACGCGGCGGCTATCTCAATGTGCATACGGATTTCTCGATGCACCACTTTCATCCGAACTGGCACCGCAGGGTGAATCTGATTCTGTATCTGAATCCGGGGTGGCGCGAGGACTGGGGCGGGGCGCTCGAATTGTGGGAAAAGAACATGGTTCGTTGCGGAGCGAAGTATCCGCCGCTGCTGAATCATGCGTTGATTTTTACGACCGACGAGCGGTCGCTGCACGGTTTTCCCGATCCGCTTACCTGCCCCGAAGGTGAGTCGCGTAAAAGCCTGGCTCTGTATTACTACACGGTTGAAGAGGGCAAGAAAGCTGCGGGACACTCCACCGATTATTTTGCGCGGCCGCAGGACGGCTGGGGAAAATCGGCGATGATCTGGCTGGATAAGAAGGCGCTCGATCTGTACTCGCGCGCCAAGGCAAGATTTGGTTTTTCCGATGAGTTCGCCAGCAAGGTGCTGGGGTTTTTGTCGGGGAAGAAATAATTTCTTTACCATGACCACCAAGCAAACACTCTTCGAAAAAATATGGAATGCGCACCTGGTGGCGCAGCCGGGCGGCCGATCGCCGATCCTTTACATCGATCTGCACCTGGTGCACGAAGTGACTTCGCCGCAAGCCTTCGATGGCTTGCGGGCGGCGGGAAGAAGAGTGCGGCAGCCCTCGCGGACAGTGGCAACTGTTGATCACAATATTCCAACCGAGCCGCGGGGAACTCCCATCACCGATCTCATTGCCGCCAAGCAGATTGCGGCGCTGCAGGCCAACTGCAAGGAATTTGGCGTGCCGCTATTCGACATGGATTCGCCAGAACAAGGGATCGTCCACGTGATCGGCCCGGAGCTGGGGCTGACGCAGCCGGGAATGACGATCGTCTGCGGCGACAGCCATACCAGCACGCACGGCGCATTCGGAGCGTTGGCCTTTGGCATTGGAACCTCAGAGGTTGAGCATGTTCTGGCGACGCAATGTCTGGGTCAGCAAAAGCCCAAGACCATGAAGATCGACGTGCACGGGCGACTCGCGGACGGAGTTACGGCGAAGGATCTGACGCTTGGAATCATCGGCCAGATCGGCACCGATGGCGCGACCGGACACGTGATCGAATATGCCGGCGAAGCGGTCCGCGGACTTTCGATGGAAGGCCGGATGACGCTTTGCAACATGAGCATTGAAGCGGGCGCGCGAGCCGGAATGGTGGCGCCGGACGAAACGACGTTTGCTTACGTGAAAGGGAAACGATTCGCTCCCCGCGGCGGCGACTGGGAGAAGGCGATCGATTACTGGCGCAGCCTTCCGACGGACGAAGGCGGCGTATTCGACAAAATCGTGCACATCGATGCCGCGCAACTTTCTCCGTTCGTGACCTGGGGAACGAATCCCGGGATGGTGGCTCCGGTGACAGGCCGCGTGCCGGAGGCGAACGGTCTGAAAGAAGCCGACCGGCGGGCGACCGAGCTCGCGTTGCAGTACATGGGGCTGGAGCCGGGGAAGCGGATTGAAGACATCGGAATCGACCGTGTGTTTATCGGATCGTGCACGAATTCCCGGCTTGAGGATTTGCGGGCGGCAGCGCGGGTTGCCAAGGGACATCGTGTAAGCGGAAAAGTTCGAGCGATGGTTGTGCCGGGATCCCAGGCCGTCAAGCGCGCGGCGGAACAAGAGGGCTTGCACCGGATTTTTCTGGATGCGGGATTCGAGTGGCGCGAGTCGGGATGCTCGATGTGCCTGGGAATGAATCCGGACATCTTGCAGCCGGGCGAGCGCTGCGCTTCCACCAGCAACCGGAACTTCGAAGGCCGGCAGGGACGCGGTGGGCGAACCCATCTGGTCAGCCCGATGATGGCCGCCGCGGCGGCGATTGCGGGCCACTTTACCGACATTCGAAACTGGAAATTTCAGTGAGGCAGTGACCAGTGAGACTGTCATCCTGAGCGAAGCTCGTCTTGCACGAAGGGCAAGACGAACGCAGTCGAAGGATCCCTCGGCGAGCCACGGCTGCCGTGAGATCAGTTGCAAGGATGCGAGTGCGCGGATAGGCCTTGGTGGCGAGCGGAATCGAAACAATAGGGATCCCCTTCGGCTCCGCTCAGGATTACAAGTAGTGGCAGGAGGATGGGCAATGAAACCGTTTGGCGTACACCGCGGCCGCGTGGCTCCGCTTGATCGCGTAAATGTCGATACTGATCAGATCATTCCCAAACAGTTTCTAAAGCGGATTGAGCGTACCGGCTTCGGGCAGTTTTTGTTTTACGACTGGCGCTTCGCCGCGGACGGCAAGAAGGGTGAAGATTTCGTGCTTGACGAACCACGCCACCAGGGGGCCAGCATTCTGGTTGCGGGCAGGAATTTTGGATGCGGCTCTTCGCGCGAGCACGCGGTATGGGCGCTTGCGGATTTCGGTTTTCGCTCCGTCATCTCGTCTTCTTTCGGCGACATCTTCGCCAATAACAGCGCCAAGAATGGGTTTCTCGCTGTACGCCTGACCGAGGCCGAAGTCGCTGAGATAATGGCTCGAGCCCGCGATGTCCACGATTACCACCTGACCATCGATCTGGAGCACTGCGAAGTGCGCGACGATCAGGGCTTCTCGGCGAAGTTCCAGATCGACGATTTCGTGCGCCATTGCCTGCTCCACGGGCTGGACGATATCGGTCTCACCCTGCAGCACGAAGCAGAGATTGCGGCCTACGAGGCCCTGCATCCGCCGCCGTCTGCGATGGAAATGCGCCAATCGTGAAGAGCCGGTAAAAGTGGGTAAAGATTTGTAAAAGACCCGCCGTTATCTTGACCCGCTGGGGCGAACAGTTGATGCTGGTCACGTACGGTTCTACTATTAATCCTGCTGCTTCTGCGTGACGGTTCTCCTGAGTACGTCCCCGGCGGGAAGGGCCGCAGCGCAAAACGGTGTTCTTCCAGCAGATTTGCCGAAACCGAGTGCAAATGAAAACGTCTAATCAATGGCAGTTTCACCGCCGATCTTGTGAACAGCCGCTTCCTATTAAAACCGCGAATACCATTTCTATGAGTTCTTATCCGGCAACATTTTCGCACGTCTACCCGATCCCGGTTTTCACTGGTTCTGGCAGCTGCGCTCAGTTTGTGCGCATTTTTCTCTGGCTGCGCCAGCGCCGACAAACAGAAAGCCCAGGCCGCAGCCCCGCGCGCGGTTTCTGTGGCCGTGGCCAAAGTGGAACAACAGGAAATGCCGGTCTACCTCGTCGGACTGGGATCGGTCACAGCGTTTTACACCGCGAATATCAAGAGCCGCGTTGATGGGCAAATCATGCGCGTCAACTTCCAGGAAGGGCAGGTCGTGAAAGAGGGCGATCTGCTGATCGTCATCGATCCGCGTCCCTACCAAGTGCAACTCGAACAGATGCAGGCGCAGATCTTCAAGGATCAGGCGACGCTTCGCGATGCCCGACTGAACCTGGAGCGCTACACCACGCTCATTCCATCCGGCAGCATCGCGCAACAGCAGGTGGACACGCAGAAGTCGTTGGTGGATCAACTCGACGGACAGGTGCGCACCGATCAGGCGCAGATCGATAACGCCAAGCTGCAACTGGTTTATTGCAACATCACGGCGCCGTTCACTGGCCGGGTCGGCCTGCGTCAGGTGGATCCCGGCAATATTGTCCATGCCACTGACACCAATCCGATGCTGGTCCTCACCCAATTGCAGCCGATTGCGGTGGTCTTCACCCTTCCCGAGGATCAGTTGCCGACTGTAGCGCAACACATGAAGAGCTCCACCCTGCAGGTGGAGGCTTACAGCCGCGACTACCAGACCAAGCTGGCGACCGGCAAGCTGATGACCATCGACAACCAGATCGATCAGACCACCGGGACCGCCAAACTGAAAGCGGTCTTCGATAACAAAGACAACCAGCTTTGGCCGAATCAATTCGTAAATGCGAACCTGCTCCTCGAAACGCGCAAGAACAGCACGGTGCTGCCGACCGCGGCGATCCTGCGCGGTCCGCAGGGAGCCTTTGTCTATGCCGTGAAGAGCGATAAAACCGTCGAAGCGCGGGCGGTGACGATAGCCCTCACCCAAGGCAATATGACGGCGGTTACGAGCGGAGTTACTCCCGGAGAGACGGTGGTGACGGACGGCCAGGACAAACTGCAAACCGGCAGCACGATTGAGCCGCGCCCCAGCGGCCCTGGCAATACGCCCAGCGCCGAATCGTAACGGCGTTGATCTCAGGAACTCCGGCTTCATGAGTCCTTCACGATTATTTATTCTCCGGCCAGTGGCGACCACGCTGTTGATGGTGGGCGTGCTGCTGGTGGGGTGGGTTGCGTTTCTGCAACTGCCGGTTTCGGCTCTGCCCGAAGTCGATTACCCAACCATTCAGGTAGTTACGTTTTATCCGGGCGCGGATCCCGACGTGATGGCGTCGTCCGTGACTTCTCCTCTGGAGCGGCAGTTCGGGCAAGTTCCCGGACTGAGCCAGATGACCTCGACCAGTTCCTTTGGCAGTTCGGTGATCACGCTGCAGTTTGGCCTCGATCAAAACATCGACGTGGAAGAACAGCAGGTGCAAGCGGCGGTGAACGCGGCGGCCACGTTCTTGCCCGCCGATTTGCCGAATCCTCCGATTTACAACAAAGTAAATCCCGCCGATTCTCCCATCCTCACGCTGGCCATGACTTCGGATTCGCTGCCTCTGTCGAAGGTGGAGGATCTCGCCGACACGGCGTCTGGCACAGAAAATCTCACAACTGCCTGGTGTGGGCCTGGTTTCGATCAGCGGTGGGCAGAAGCCCGCGGTACGAGTGCAGGTAAATCCGACGGCGCTCGCTTCCTACGGATTGAGCCTGGAAGATGTTCGCAACGCACTGGCCGAGGCGAATGTGGATCAGGCCAAGGGCGTAATCGATGGCGCGCGCCAGTCTTACACGATCGGCGCCAACGACCAGCTTTTCGCCGCCGCCCAATACAAGCCGATCGTCGTGGCTTATCGCAACGGCGCTCCCGTGCGACTGAGCGATATAGCGAATGTGATTGACGGCACGGAAAACACGCGGCTCGCGGCGTGGATGAATCAGATTCCGGCGGTCATCGTGAATATCCAGCGCCAGCCGGGAGCGAACATCATCAGCGTGGTGGATCGCATCAAGAAATTGCTGCCGCAGCTGCAGGCGTCGCTGCCCTCGGCGGTGAAAGTGCAGATTCTTACCGACCGGACCACCACGATCCGCGCGTCGGTGAAAGATGTTGAGTTCGAGTTGGCGCTGACCATTGTGCTGGTGGTTATCGTCATTTTCTTCTTCCTGCGAAACTTGCGGGCGACGTTTATTCCCAGCGTCGCGGTTCCACTCTCCATCGTGGGCACGTTCGGTGTGATGTACCTGCTGGGATACAGCCTGAACAATCTCACGCTGATGGCATTGACCATCTCCACCGGCTTTGTGGTGGATGACGCCATCGTGATGATCGAAAACATCGATCGCTATCTGGAGGCGGGAGATTCGCCGCTGGACGCGGCGCTGAAAGGATCGGGGCAGATCGGGTTCACCATCGTCTCGCTCACCGTTTCGCTGATCGCGGTGCTGATTCCGTTGTTGTTCATGGGAGACATTGTCGGCCGGCTCTTCCGCGAATTCGCGGTCACGCTGGCGGTCACCATTCTGGTCTCGGCAGGAGTTTCATTGAGCTTGACGCCGATGATGTGCGCCAAGCTGCTCAAGCATCGCAAGGAAGGCGAGAAGGGCCGTTTTTATGAGGTCACGGAAGATTTTTATAACCGGGTGATTGCATTCTACGGCCGTACCGTGAAATGGGTGCTGAAGCACCAGACGGCCACGTTGTTCGTCACCTTCGGAACTCTGGTCCTGACGCTGGTTCTCTACGTGGTCGTTCCCAAGGGATTTTTCCCGGTGCAGGATACCGGCGTGATTCTGGGGATTTCCGAGGCTCCGGACAATATCTCGTTTGACGCGATGTCGCAGCGCCAGCAGGAACTGGCCAAGGTGATTCTCAAGGATAAGGATGTGGAGAGCCTGTCCTCATTCATCGGAGTGGACGGCACCAACACCACTCCCAACAGCGGCCGCATTCAAATCAATCTGAAGCCGCGCGACGAGCGAGATGACGATGCTTCGGCGATCATTCGGCGGCTGCAGCCCGAATTAGCCAAAGTGGACGGAATCACGCTTTACATGCAGTCCGTGCAGGATCTGACCGTGGAAGATCGCGTGAGCCGGACCCAGTTTCAATACTCCATTGAAGATGCGGACGCGCAGGAACTGGCGCAATGGACGCCAAAGCTCGTGGAAAGGATGCGCGCGGCGCCGGAGCTGCGCGATGTGGCGACCGACCAGCTCAACGGCGGTCTGCGGACGAACCTGACCATCGACCGCGATACAGCGTCGCGGCTGGGAATCCTGCCGCAGGCCATCGACAATACGCTTTATGACGCCTTCGGGCAGCGGCAAGTTTCGATTATCTTCACGCAGTTGAATCAGTACCACGTGGTGCTGGAGGTGCTTCCGAACTTTGCCAAGACACCCGACGCGATGAACGATATCTACGTTCGTCCCGCCAGCACGATCGCGAATGCCGGCGCGCCCACTGCCAATGCGGCCACCTCGACCACCAGCGGAACCCCGGTTCCGCTTTCTACTTTCGTGCGAATGCAATCGACGAATGCACCGCTCGCCGTCAACCACCAGGGACAATTCCCGGTGGTCACGCTTTCCTTCAACCTGGCGCCGGGCGCGTCCCTGGGCGATGCCACCAAGGCCATCCAGCAAATAGAAAAGGATATCCAGCTGCCGGCGAGCATTCACGCTTCGTTTCAGGGAACGGCTGCGGCATTCCAAAATTCGCTCTCCAGCGAACCGTTCCTGATTCTCGCGGCGATCATCACGGTCTACATCGTTCTTGGCGTTTTGTACGAAAGCTATATTCACCCCATTACGATTCTCTCCACGTTGCCTTCCGCAGGCGTGGGTGCGATTCTCGCCCTGCAGATCACGGGCAACGATCTCACGGTGGTGGCGCTGATCGGCATCATCCTGCTTATCGGCATTGTCAAAAAGAACGCCATCATGATGATCGACTTCGCTCTCGAAGCCGAGCGCGAAGAACACAAGCCGCCGGAAGAGGCAATATTTCAGGCGTGTTTGCTGCGCTTCCGTCCCATCATGATGACGACCATGGCGGCGCTGCTCGGCGGTTTGCCGCTAGCCTTGGGATCAGGCACTGGCGCGGAATTGCGCCGGCCTCTCGGCATCACCATCGTGGGTGGTTTGATTCTGAGCCAGTTGCTCACGCTCTACACCACGCCGGTGGTCTATCTGTGGTTTGACCGGCTGGCGCACCGATTTGAGAAATACAAGATCGGAAATCCGATTCCGCAGGAGGGGATAGGGGATTAGAAAGAGAAGTAAGAAGTAGGAAGTAAGAATGCAAAAGTTGAGAGCGTTGCTCCACACTTCCGCATTCTGATTTCTTTTCTGCATTGCAATGAGTATTTCGGCTCCATTTATCCGGCGACCGATTGGCACTTCGCTGCTGGCAGCGGCGTTGCTGCTCTCCGGAATTCTTGCGTTCAATCTGTTGCCGGTCGCGTCGCTGCCGCGGGTGGATTTTCCGGTCATCAGCGTGGGCGCTACGCTGCCGGGCGCAGATCCGCAGACCATGGCTTCCGCCGTGGCCACGCCGCTGGAGCGGCAGTTCGGACGTATCTCGGGCGTGAACCAGATGACTTCATCGAGCCAACTGGGCTCGACCGCCATCGCGCTGCAATTTGATTTGAACCGCAACATCGATGCGGCAGCGCGCGACGTGCAAGCGGCCATCAATGCCGCCCGGAGCCAGCTTCCTTCCAATCTGCCGAGCAATCCAACCTATCGCAAAATCAACCCCGCGGACGCGCCCATCCTGATTCTAGCGCTCACCTCGGACACGACTCCGGTGGCGCGTTTATATGACACGTCCGACTCGATTCTGGCGCAGAAACTGTCGCAAGTGAATGGAGTGGGCCAGGTGTTTACCTACGGTTCGGCGCCACCAGCCGTGAGGGTCGAAGTAAATCCGATGCTGCTCAACAAGCTCGGCGTCGGATTGGACACGGTGCGCAACGCGCTTAATCTGGCCAATGCGAACCAGGCGAAGGGGCAAGTCTCGAACAGCACGACCTCCTGGACTTTCAGCGATAACGACCAGCTCTTTACCGCGGATCATTACCGGCCGCTGATCGTTGCCTACCGCAATGGCGGGCCGGTGCGGCTGAGCGATGTGGCCGAAGTGCAGGACTCGGTAGCGGACGTGCACAACCTCGGCCTGGCCAACGGCAAACCCGGAGTACTGGTGGTAATTTTCCGGCAGCCCGGCGCAAACATCATCCAGACCGTGGACCGCGTGCGCGCTCTGATGCCTTATCTGCAGTCGTCGATTTCTCCGGCGATCAAGCTGGAAGTGGTGATGGACCGCACGGTCACGGTCCGCGCCTCGGTGAAGGACATTGAATCCACGTTGCTGATTTCGATCGTGCTGGTGATTCTGGTGGTGTTCGTGTTCCTGCGCACGGTGCGGGCGACGGTGATTCCGAGCATTGCCGTGCCGCTTTCGCTGGTGGGTACTTTCGGCGGGATGTATCTGCTGGGCTACAGCTTGGACAACCTGTCGCTGATGGCACTGGCCATTTCGACTGGGTTCGTCGTCGACGATGCGATCGTGGTTCTGGAGAACATCACGCGCTACGTAGAGCAGGGGATGGATGCGGTGCAAGCGGCGTTCAAAGGCGCGGCCGAGATTGGGTTCACCGTTATTTCCATGAGCACGTCGCTGGTGGCTGTGTTTATTCCCTTGCTGCTGATGGGCGGAATCGTTGGGCGGCTCTTTCGCGAGTTCGCGGTTACGCTGAGCATTGCCATCGGAGTTTCGTTGGTAGTCTCGCTGACCACCACCCCGACGATGTGCGCCAAGTTCCTGCGGCGATCGCCACCGGACGAGCGCCATAACTTTTTCTATCGCTCCAGCGAATGGTTCTTCGACAAACTCCTGGCGACGTACCGGCATTCGCTGAAGTGGGTTCTGGCGCACCAGCCTCTCACGCTGGTGGTGACCATTCTTGTTGCCTGCCTAAGCGTTTACCTCTACATCCAGGTGCCCAAAGGATTTTTCCCGCAGCAGGATACGGGACGGATCATGGGATCTGTCCAGGCGGCGCAAGATATCTCGTTCCAGGCCATGAGCAGCAAGATGGAACAGTTCGTGAAAATCGTGTTGAAGGATCCGGCGGTCTCCACGGCGGTCGGGTTTGCTGGAGGAGGTTCGGCGACAAACCAGGGGCGATTCTTCGTCATGCTGAAGCCGCTTGAGCAGCGCAGCCCCTGCCGGAATCTCCACTTCTGGCAACGTTGCCCGAACGTTACGGCCGACGATGTGATTAATCGCCTGCGGGGCAAACTTGAAGTCGTGCCGGGAGCTACGCTATTCCTGCAATCGGCGCAGGACCTGACCATTGGCGGGCGCTTCGGCGCGGCGCAGTACCAGTTCACTCTGCAAGGCGAGGATTTGAACGAACTGAACAAATGGGCGCCGCTACTGTTTGATAAAATGCGCGCCCTGACGGAACTGCGCGATGTAAATACCGACCAGCAGGATAAGGGATTGCAAGCGCAACTGGTCATCGACCGCGACACTGCCAGCCGCCTGGGCGTTGCGGCGCAGGATATCGACAACGCGCTCTACGACGCTTTCGGACAGCGCCAGGTTTCCACCATGTACCGGCCGCTCAATCAATACCACGTGGTCATGGAGGTTGCACCCGAATTCCAACAAACGACCGAAGCTCTACAGAATATTTACTTGCGCTCTACCAGCGGCGCACCCATCCCTTTGGCCGCGTTCACGCGGTATATTCCGTCTAACATCCCGCTGGCTGTGAGTCACCAAAGCCAGTTTCCTTCGGTCACGATTTCATTCAACCTGGCTCCCGGAATCTCTCTGGGACAGGCAACACTCGCCATCGACAAGGCCCAACGTACGATCAGCTTCCCGAGTACGATTCAGGCCAGCTTTCAGGGGACGGCGGCTGCATTCAAGGATTCCCTCTCCAGCGAGCCGATGCTGATCCTGACGGCTCTGATTACGGTTTATATCGTGCTGGGAATGTTGTACGAGAGTTACATTCACCCCATCACCATTCTCTCCACGCTGCCGTCTGCGGGTGTGGGAGCGTTGCTGGCGTTGATTTTGACGCACAACGAGCTCAACGTCATTGGCACGATCGGCATTATTCTGCTGATTGGTCTGGTGAAGAAGAACGCCATTATGATGATTGACGTGGCTCTCGATGTGGAACGCACGCAAGGGAAAAAGCCGGTCGATGCCATCTACGACGCCTGTTTGCTGCGCTTCCGGCCGATCATGATGACTACGATGGCGGCTCTTCTTGGCGGTCTCCCGCTGGCGCTGGGCACGGGGACTGGCTCTGAACTGCATCGTCCTCTGGGTATCACGATTGTCGGCGGACTTATCGTCAGCCAGGCGCTGACTCTCTTCACCACTCCAGTAGTGTATGTTTATCTGGATCGTCTGCGGCTGGCATTGCGCGGTGGAGAGAGTATGTCTCTCTCCGGCACTCCGCGGCCCAGCCCGGCCCACTCAGCGGATTAGAGCGCGCCTTCGAAGTGAGGCCGGGGCGAGGAGCATAGCCGCGTACAACCAGATTTCAGAGGCATTGCATCGCAGCAGTCAGCGGGGCATTCTGGACGCGTGCAGGTAACCGCCCGGCCGGTCTACATTTCTTCCGGCGTTCACCGTATGATAAAAACGTTCTGTTTCCAAGCCGATTTCCTGGCGTCCCGGTATTATTGTTCTTCGCTTTCAAATTCTCTCAGGAGTTGCGGATGCTTCAGAAGGCATGGGTCGTGGTATTTGTTTTAGCAGGCGTTGCGAGTTTTGTGAGTTGTGGTCACAACGCGAGTCACTACGTCTACGCGACTGTTCCTGCCGCGAGCCAACTGGCGGTCTTCCGCGAAGATCCTTACTCCGGGGTGCTGACACAACTGGATACGAGTCCTTACTCAGTCGGCAACGGACCTCAGTCCGCGGTCGTGCATCCTTCGGGAAAATATTTGTACGTCGCGAACGCCGGCCAGGGGGAAAATGATGTTTCGCTGTTCGACATTAACGGCGACGGGACGGTGAGCGAGGTGACCCCAAGGACCCCGGTTGGAACACTCCCATTTCTTCTGGCGATGGATCCGGCGGGAAATTATTTATACGTAGCGAATGCCCTGTCGAACAATATCTCCGTCTTCGCAATCGCCAGTAGTACAGGCTCGCTGTCCGCGGTCACGGGATCGCCGTTTCAAATCAACATTTCGCCGAAGAGCATGGCGTTATCGCCGTCGGGCAATTTTCTTTACGTCAGCGCTCCGAGCTCTCCGAGCGGGATCATTGCAGTCTTCAGCGTGACTGCCGGGGTGCTTTCCTCCACGCCGATTGGCCTCACCAGCACGGCGGATAACAATCCCTCCTCGATAGCGATTAGTCCCAACGGTTCCTATCTCTACGCCGCGAATACTCTCACCGCCAATTCCATTTCCATCTACTGCATCGCTCCGTGCCTCAACGCCACTATTCCGGGCACACTGCAGGGAGTGTCTGGGTCTCCTCTGGCCGACCCTTTTCAGAATCCGGTCGCGCTGATCGTGGATCCGACCGGAAGCTTTCTGTATGTAGCGAATCAAGGGTCCAGCAACATTGCGACCTATTCGATTACGGCCAGTACCGGTTTTCCTGTCGAAGTTACGGATTCCCCGTTTGGCGCCGAGGCTCATCCGAGCTTCCTGGCGATCGATCCTAATGGAAAATATTTATTCGTTGGGAACCAGACCGGGTCCGCGGGCATTCAGGCGTTTGGCGTAAGCGCCGGGAGTTTGAACTCCATCGCAACTTATTCCGTGGGCAACACTCCCACTTCGATCGCGATACAGCAGTAGTTGCATCACGTCGTACTCGCGGAGGTGTTCTTGCTCGCTCCGCACCATATATGCCATAGTGAGGTGCTTTTTTAAGTGCGAAACGAACAAAATTTCTCAACTCTGCGACAATACGTACACTGGCACCAGGTATCCCGTTGTAACCGGCCAGGGATCGCCGCCACCTAAGCGAGAAAGGTTTGTAAGATTCGATCAGCTTGGGGCGGGTTCGGTGCCGAGACCGAGGTCAGGAACTCACAACCCATGAAGATTGCAAGCGCGGCTAGCGCGTTCCCGAAGAATTACTATTCCCAGAAAGTTCTCCTGGAGCGCCTCCAGGATTACTGGGGAGCCCAACTCAAGAATCCCTTGCTGCTGGCGCGGCTGCATCGCAATGTCACGGTGGATGGCCGATACCTCGCGATCCCCGCTGAACAGTATGTCGACATCAAGACCTGGGGAGAGGCCAACGACATCTGGATCAGGGTTGCGCAGGAATTGGGAGAACAGGCTCTCTGCCTGGCACTTCACAATGCCGGGGTGAAGCCGGAGGAGCTGGGAGCGCTGCTGTTCACGACCGTTACGGGAGTCGCCAGTCCTTCGATCGATGCTCTCCTGATCAACCGGATGGGCCTTCCGACGAACATTCGCCGCACGCCGATTTTTGGCCTGGGATGCGTGGCCGGGGCTGCGGGAATCGCGCGCGCTTACGACTACGTTCGCGCCTATCCTACGCAGGCAGCGGCTCTGGTGTCGGTCGAGCTCTGCTCGCTCACGTTGCAGCGGGAAGATCTGTCGGTCGCAAATCTGATCTCGTCCGGGCTCTTCGCCGATGGTGCGGCCGCCGTGATCGTTACCGGCAAGGACTTCGTATCGTCGAACGGCAACGGCAATGGCAACGGCGGAATTCCTGGACCTACGATTCTTGCCACGCGTTCTGTCTTTTATCCCTCCACAGAAGAAATGATGGGCTGGAACATTTCCGAGAAGGGTTTCCGCATCATACTGTCTACAGAGGTTCCGACTTTGATTCGGGAAAACCTGGGACGCGACGTAGACGCTTTTCTGGCCGACAACGGATACCAGCGGAGCGATCTCAAGAGCTTCGTTCTGCACACCGGAGGTCCGAAGGTGCTGGACGCCTCGGCTGCTGCCTTGGGATCTACACAATGGAGAGCTGGATGCTTCGTGGGATTGCTTGCGCAAGGTTGGCAACCTTTCCTCGGCTTCCGTTCTGTGCGTGCTCGAAGATGTGATGAAGCACCGGCGTCCTGAACCTGGCGCTCTTGGTCTGCTGGCTGCCATGGGACCGGGATTTTGTTCCGAGCTTCTGCTTTTGCAATGGTGAGGGCGGGTAGTTGTTGAGCTCAACAGACGTCTTTGTAATCGGGGGTGGTCCGGCGGGGCTGGCTGCGGCGATTGCCGCGCGACAGCAAGGATTCCGCGTGGTGGTAGCCGACGGAGCCAAGCCACCCATCGACAAGCCTTGCGGCGAAGCATTGATGCCGGATGCGATTGCGGCCCTGGAAGAGCTCGGCGTTGCGCTGTCGCCCAGCGACGCGCGTCCTCTACGCGGTGTGCGTTTTCTGAGTTCTGAATTATCCGCGGAAGCGGACTTTCCCTCCGATTGCGATTGCCTGTCGATTCGCCGCACCCTCCTGCACGACACTCTGAACGAGCGCGCAGCAGAGCTGGGAGTCGATCTGCTCTGGCAAAGCGCGGTTACGCGGATTTCCGGTAACGAAGTTTGGCTGGGGGATCGCGGAATCCGGACCTCCTGGATCATCGGCGCCGATGGCTCGAACTCGCGCGTGCGGAAGTGGGCGAGACTTGAGCCACACTCCTCGACTGGTTTGCGATATTCCTTTCGCCGCCACTATCGTATCGCGCCCTGGACGGATCGCATGGAAATCTATTGGGGAAAGCGAAGTCAGGGATATATGACAGCGGTAAGCGACGAGGAGATCTGCGTGGCTGTCGCCTCGCGGCAGCCAGAACATCGCCTGGACAAGTCTTTGCTCGATTTCCCTGAACTCAGCGCGCGGTTGGCCGGCGCAGAGGCGACTTCCTCCGAAAGAGGAGCTCTCACCTCAAATCGCAAGCTGAAACGGGTCTGGCGCGGGAACATTGCATTGGTTGGCGATGCGTCGGGCACGGTGGATGCAATCACCGGCGAGGGACTTGGCCTCTCGTTTCGCCAGGCCCTGACGCTGGCGAGCTCTCTTCACGCCGGCAATCTTGTCGGCTACCAGGCCGCACATCGCAGGCTCGCGCTGCGCCCACTGCTGATGGCGCGGTTGATGCTTACGCTCGATGGGCGTCCGAGGTTTCAGCGTCGTACTCTAGGCGTCTTTCGAAAGCATCCTGAAGTTTTTCGCAGACTGCTGGCTCTGCACGTAGGGAAACTCTCGCCACTTCACCTGGCCATGGATGGGCTCACCCTGGGATGGGGAATGCTGACCTGCTGCCCAGACAAACCATGAAGAAAAGTCCCGAAGATTCTCAGGGGAGTTGTGCAAAGCTGCCGGCCATTGCCGCCGTGGTATTGCTTTTTGCCGGCGTGGCATTCGCCGCGCAGGATGTCGCCCTGCAGTTGGATCCGCAACACACCGCGATAAATTTCACGCTTGGGGATGTGCTCCATACGGTTCGCGGAACATTCCAGCTGAAGCGAGGTGCGTTGCAGCTCGATCCCGCCGCGGGAAAGCTCAACGGCGAAATCGTGGTGGACGCCAGGAGTGGCCAAAGCGGCAACGGAATGCGCGATCGGAAGATGCATCGCGAAGTGCTGGAGAGCGACCGCTACCCGGAAATCGTATTTCGTCCGGACCGCGTTGACGGAGCCGTATCACTGTCGGGAACGTCTTCTGTCCGCGTGCATGGAGTCTTCAGCATTCACGGAGCGGAACACGAAATGACCGTTCCGGCCGAAGTGAAGACGGCGCCCGGCTATTGGACCGCGACGCTACATTTCGCGGTGCCTTATGTGCAGTGGGGGATTAAGAACCCGAGTACTTTATTCTTGCGCGTCAGCGAATCGGTCGACATCGATGTGACTGCCTCGGGAAACCTGAATCGACCGTGAACTGATTCGCCGCCCAGGTCAGTATCCATCCTGCACGGCGATTCCCTTACCTTCGGTGCATTCGTAGCATCGGCCCGCAGACAGATTGGTGAACTCCTCCGTTCTGCCGCTGGGCCAGGTGATGACAACCTGCTCGACCCGATCATGCTTCTCCAAGCCGAAGGTGATCGGAAGTTCCGACTGCGATAAATAACTGGACCCACTCTTCACCACGCGGGACTGGGTTAAACCGCCGGAGACGATACGCACCGCAGCTCCGATGGCATCGCGGTTCGACTTGGTTCCGATAAGCCTGAAGCGAATGCTGCGATTTCCACCGAGCTGGTCATTCCGGTACAAGTAAGCGGCGCCGTTGTTCGTAGTCAGCAGCAGGTCGAGGTCGCCATCACGATCGAAGTCCCCATAGGCCAGCCCGCGGCCAACCTTAGGCCGCTCGAACCCTCCTCCAAGCTCGGCGGCGATATCGCGAAACTTGCCTGCACCATCGTTCAGAAACAAAAGCGGTGGCTGAGCATAGCCCACGTTGCCACGAATGTTGCGCACGGTTTCGTCGATGTGTCCGTTCGCCACGGCAAGGTCAAGCCAGCCGTCCAGGTTGGCATCGAGAAAAACACATCCGAAGCCCAGGCTATTTTTGGAAGCCATGCCGACGCCGGTTTGCGCCGCGATGTCTTCATAATTTTTCCCGGCGAATTTGTACAAGCCTGTCATCTCGTTATCGAAGTTGGTAATGGCCACGCCCGGCCTGCCTGAGTTCGTGAAATCGCCAACGTCGACGCCCATGCCCGCTCGAGCCTTGCCTTCGGTGCTGAAGGCCAATCCAGCCTCGACCGCCGCATCCTTGAACGTTCCGTTATGCTGGTTGCGATAAAGCTTGTTGGGTTGCGTGTCGTTGGCTACCAGAAGGTCGGGCCAGCCGTCTTCATCGCCGTCGAGCATGGCGACGCCGAGAGATTTTGAACTGCTGTCGAAAATGCCGCTGGACGCAGTGACGTCCTCGAAGGTTCCGTTGCCGCGATTATGAAACAGCCAGCAAGTCTCGCCGCGGTAGGCTTCCGGCGTGCAATAGGATTTGTGCTTGCCGTCGAGGCTGCAGAATACGTCGCGCTCGGGCGACCACTTCACGTAGTTGCACACGAAAAGATCGAGCAGGCCATCGCGGTCGTAATCGAACCAGAGAGCTGAGGTGCTGAAGGCCTGGCGCTGGCCTAATCCACTGGAATTGGTTACATCGGTAAACGTGCCCTTGCCAGTATTGTGGAACAGACGATTCTGCCCGACACAAGTGATCAGAATGTCGGGGAAGCCGTCGTTGTCATAGTCGCCGACGGCCACGCCCATGCCATACATCTCAATATCCAGTCCGGCGCGGGAAGTGACGTCAGTAAAAGTTCGGTTGCCGTTGTTGTGATAGAGGCGCAGCGTGGATCGCCGCTGCTTGTGCCCGGGCCAATCCATTCCATTGACCAGCAGAACGTCTTGCCAGCCGTCGCGATCATAGTCGAGGAAGGCGCAGCCGGAGCCCATGGTCTCGGGCAGGAATTTTCCGCCAAAGGCTCCGCTGTTGTGCTGAAACTGAATGCCAGCACTGGAAGTTACATCGGCAAATCGAAAACCGGGCGAGACCTGGCTCGGGCCGGCTGCGCCGAGGGCCCGCAAAAGCGGTAACTGTGAAAAAGATGCCAGCCCCGCCATGTTGCGCAGAAAGGATCTGCGATTCACGGAAGGTTCACCAGCCCGGCGCGAATAGCGTAAACCACAAGTTCGGCAGTCTTGTGAATGCCCAGCGCGTTCATGATGTTCGCCCGATGAACGGCAACTGTATTGGCGCTGAGCTCAAGGGCAGTTGCAATCTCCTTGTTCGACTTGCCATCCACAATCATCTGCAGCACTTCGAGTTCGCGAGGCGTCAGCCCGCTGCTGCGTTCGCCGCGGAGCATGGAATGCTGCTCGACCTGGGGATCGAAAATCGTCTCTCCGCTGGCCACGCGCCGGACGGCCGGCCCCAGCTCCAGGTTCATTGCGTTTTTCAGAATGTATCCCTTGGCGCCGGCCTCGATGGCTTGCCGCACCCACGTGCTCTCGGAATGCATGCTCAGCATCAGCACCGCCGTCTCGGGCAGGTCTTCAAGGATTTGCCGCGTGGCATTGAGGCCATTGGTCTTCGGCAAAGCGCAATCCATAACCACGACTTGCGGCCGCAGATCTCGTGCCAACCGAATGGCCTCATCACCGTCGCCGGCTTCAGCGACCACCTGCATATCCGGCTCGTCTTCCAACATGCGCCGGAAGCCGCGCCGCACCAAGGCGTGGTCATCGACTAACAATACCGTGATCTTTTTTGTCATGGAGATTGGTTTCAGCGTCAAGGATCTCGACCTTTTCGCGCGGAGCGGTCAGGCGCAACAATGTCCCACCCGCGGAGGGTATGGAGAATGTGATTCGTCCGTCCATCAATTCTGCGCGTTCACGCATGGCGACCAGACCGATGCCTTGTTTTACGGGCTGCCCGTCAAAGCCTCCGCCGTGATCTTCCACCTCCAGTTCTAACTCCGAAGGTAAGAATCGCAACCGCACCCAAGCCTGCTTCGCGCCCGAGTGCCGCGCCACATTATTCAACGCTTCCTGCAACACGCGGTAGATTTGTACCGCCGCGCCCGCATCGATGACGAAGGGCGCACCCTCCTTTTTATAGGATATGGCAATTCCCGTCTGCCGTTCCACGGTTGGAATGTACCAGTCGAGCGTGCTCTCCAGCCCTGCTTCATCCAGCATAACCGGATGCAGCGCCTGTGACAGCGTTCTGACCCGATCCAGGGTGTCCTGTGCGATCTGCCGGACTTCCTGCAAGTCCGCGCGCAAAGCCGAACCTTCCGGAGCGTGCGTGCCGGCGCGGCCAAGCATCGCTCCCATCGCCGTCAGGATTTGGCCGAACTCGTCGTGCAATTCTCGCGAAATATAGCGCAACGTCGATTCCTGGGTTGCAATCAGCTTCTGCGCCAGTTCGCTGCGGCGTTCGGAAAGTTCGGCCATGCGCGCGAACAACCGGCGATTCCACCGGATCATGGAGAATCCCGTCAACAGAATCGCGCCCAACGTCGCGGCCAGAAACACATAGACCTGCCGCTGCACGCGGTCATAAATCTGAATGATTTGCTGAGCGGCCTGTTCTTCGTTTTCACTGTTTTGCACCAGGAGCCGGGCCACCGTTGTGCTCAGCGCCGCTTGGCGGGCCTGTAGCGAAAGCTGGATTTGCGTCCGCGCATCTTTTTCCTGTCCCGAACCCGCCAACGCAAAAACGCGATCCACCGCGTCCCAGAATTGAGCCAGCGAGGCGCTTAAGGATGCACTCTGCTCGGTCGTACGCCCCACCGGAGCCAGTGCGGCTTCCAGGTGCATGGCATCGTCCAGATCAGTGCGAATGCGCTGAAACTGCGCCGACCACGCGGTCAACGGATATGGTTCGTCGTTGTCGATCATGTCTCGCATAGCGACCGCGAGCAGGTTCAGGTCGTTCTGAATGCGAAGCAATTGCAGGGAATCTTTGCGGTTGCGGTCAATCAATTCGGATTGCAGCTTGCGCAACCCCGCCACTTGCCAGGTGATGTACGCCGAGTAACTCACAACTGCCGCGAGCGTGATGAGCAGGCCGAGCAACAAGCCCGGCGTGGGAGAGCGCTCCGGCGAAGACTGGCGGGACACGCCCCGAGCATACAACGGCTGGCCCGGACGTGTCACAATGCAGTGATCAGGATTCGGTAATAATGAAGCGAATCAGGCTCGGGCGGAGTCCAACAACAGATTGAGTACCGACCCTAAAGCAGCCCCGAAGAAACCCAAAGTCGAGAGACTGCGCGCCATCCTGCCGGAAGTCTGGAAGCTGATGCGCCCGCGGCGTGGGCTGCTGGCGCTCGGCTTCTTGTTGATGGTGATCAATCGCGTGGCCGCACTGGTCCTGCCTTACTCCACGAAATTCCTGATCGATACCGTCATCAACAAGCAGCGCTTGGATAAATTGCTGCCGCTAGTGTTGGTCGTGCTCGGGGCTACTCTGGTGCAGGGCGTAACTTCTTTTTCGCTAACTCAATCGCTGTCGAAAGCGGCGCAAAGGCTGATCATGGAATTGCGCCAACAGGTGCAGGCTCATATCTCGCGCCTGCCGGTTGCCTTCTACGATGCCAACAAGACTGGCAGTCTGGTTTCGCGCATCATGAGCGATGTTGAAGGCGTGCGGAACCTGCTGGGAACCGGACTGGTGGACTTCACCGGCGGCCTGCTTACGTCCGCCATTGCGCTGGTCTTATTGCTCCGCACCAGCGTGCAGATGACCCTGATTGCGGTGGGGGCGCTGGTATGTTTCGGCATCGCGCTTAATAAGGCATTCGCGACCATCCGGCCAATTTTTCGGGAGCGCGGAAAAATCAATGCCGAGGTCACCGGCCGGCTCACCGAATCGCTGGGCGGAGTGCGCGTGATCAAGGGCTATCACGCCGAACAGCGCGAAGAAGGGGTCTTTGCGAGAGGCGTCCGGCGTCTGCTGGATAACGTGATGCGCACGCTGACCGCAACTTCTGTGATGAGCCTTTCGGCCAGCGTGCTGCTTGGAGTGGTGGGCGCGGTCACCATGTATGTGGGCGCGCACCAGATTGCTTCCGGCACGCTGACGGTCGGAGGATTTGTTTCCTACACGTTGCTT
The DNA here is from genome assembly GCA_963750245.1 of uncultured Acidobacteriaceae bacterium. GTDB lineage: Bacteria > Acidobacteriota > Terriglobia > Terriglobales > Acidobacteriaceae > Sulfotelmatobacter. The sequence goes on along the minus strand of CAVVQB010000007.1, from coordinate 167,459 downwards.
CTCGGTTTTTTGGTTGCGCCCATCATGCAGATCGTTTCCATTGGAACACAGCTTACCGAAGCATTGGCCGGTCTCGAGAGAACGCAGGAGATCATGCAGGAGAGGCCCGAAGATCAGGATCCGAACCGCTCCGTTCCGCTGCGCGACATTGTCGGCCAGATTGAGTTTCGACGATGTGAGCTTTACGTATGACGGGATCCATGATGTGCTGCGCGACATTTCATTCCGCGCCGATCCGGGCACGGTCACGGCTCTGGTGGGTTCCTCCGGCTCCGGCAAATCCACCACGATTGGCCTGATCTCAGCATTTTACGTACCCACGAAAGGCAAGATCCTGCTCGATGGCATCGACCTCAGCACGGTTCGGCTCGACTCTTACCGAACCCGTCTGGGAGTCGTGCTGCAGGAATCTTTTCTTTTTGATGGAACAATTCGCGAGAATGTTTCGTTTTCACGTCCAGATGCAAGCGAGGACGAAATCCTGCGAGCCTGCCGGATCGCGCGAGTCGACGAATTCGCGGAAACGTTTGCCGACAAGTACGACACGGTGGTGGGAGAACGCGGCGTGAAACTTTCCGGAGGCCAGCGGCAGAGGATTTCGATCGCCCGCGCTATTCTCGCCGAGCCGCGCATCCTGATTCTCGACGAGGCAACCTCAAGCCTGGACTCGGAATCCGAGCAGATGATCCAGCAGGGACTTTCTTATCTGATGAGAGGCCGGACGACTTTTGTGATCGCTCACCGGCTCTCGACCATTCGCCGAGCCGATCAGATTTTGGTGATGGAGCAGGGACAAATTGTGGAACGAGGTACTCACGAGCAACTCTACGCCGCACGGGGCCGCTATTACGACCTTTATACGAGACAGCACGGCGTGGAAGAGAACCTGTTCCTCGCTCCCGGCGAGGGCGATTTTGCGGAACTGAATTCGTCTGGAAATGGCTCCGCGGGCGCGCCACGGAATGGCGACAGCAATCCCGCCGATGCATTGCGTGTTCTGAAGGGAGAGGTTCGCTAGCGAATGAGTAGTGCGGGCAACTCCCAACCGAACGGCGCTCCGGCAATTCACGCAGAGCAGCTCTGCCGCCATTACCTCATGGGCGGGACCGTGATCCGCGCCGTGGATGGCGTGACCTTGGAAGTGCGTGCCGGTGAGTTTGTCGCTCTTCTCGGCAGTTCCGGCTCGGGCAAGTCTTCGATCTTGAATCTAATCGCCGGCCTCGATCGCCCTACCTCCGGCAACGTTGTTATCCACGGCCGCAATCTCGCCCAACTCTCCCGCGAAGAGCTTGCGAAATATCGCCTGCACACGGTCGGGATGGTGTTCCAATCTTTCAATCTGATTCCCAGCATGACGCTTACGGAGAATGTCGAGTTACCCATGCGCTTTGCCGAGATCGAACGCGGGAAACGTGACAGCCTTGCCCGGGAAGCGCTCACGCGGGTTGGCCTGCAAACCCGCATGAACCATCGTCCCAGCGAGCTTTCCGGCGGAGAACAGCAACGGGCCGCTCTGGCTCGGGCGCTCATCAACCGTCCTCAACTGCTGCTCGCCGACGAACCCACGGGCAATCTCGATAGCCATACCGGAACTGAGATCATGAATATGGTCCGCGAGTTCAACCAGCAACTGGGAATGACGGTGGTGATGGTGACCCACGAGCGAGCCCTGGCGGAGCGCTACGCCCAGCGCCTGATCTTCCTGGCAGATGGCAAGCTGGTTAGCGATGAGGCCAATTCAGCTTTTGTCACAAGCGGCGGAACAGGAGCAGGGGCGACGATGAAGCTACCTGACCTTGCCGAACTCGCGATGCGCAACTCTGCGCGAATCCGTGTTGCGAAATTCGCTGACCACCATCGGCATATCCGTAGGCGTAGCGTCTTTGGTCGCCATGCTTTCTCTGGGCATCGGACTGCAGCAGCTCGCGTCGCGCCGCCTGATGAAATCCGGCTTGTTCGATACGGTCGTTGTGACTTCCCGGCGCGACTTGCGCGGATTCAATCGCGAGCAAGAAAACAGCGGGCCTGCGCCGGGCGAAAGCCGCATTCTGGACGAAGCGACGCGACTGGAAATCGAGCGCATGCCTAACGTGCTTGAGGCCTATCCGGACATCCGTTTCATCACCGAACTGCGCTACGAAGACAAGCCGCACTTGACGATGGTTGCCGCGCTACCTTCTTCCGCCCAATCGACCGACGCGTTTGATACTCTGCAGGGACATTTCTTTTCCTCCGATACCGCGCCAGAAGCAGTCATTCAGAAAACATTTGCGGAAGAGTTGCTGGGGAAGACGCCAAAGGCGGGCCTCGACGAAACGAATGTGAAGGAACTGGCTGCGCCGCTTCTGGGCAAGGAATTGACCATGCGCTACGCGCAGCGCGAAGCGGCGCCCACTGCGCCCGCAATCGCCGGGAAAGCAAAACGCCGCATCAGAAGAGGGTTTGGCGGGCGCTGCTTATTCCGTCGTCTCGCGCGAGCTCAAATTGAAAATTGTTGGCGTCGCCGATCTCGATCCCGAAAGCATGCGCGGGCCAACTCGGGCCCGAGTTTTTCTTCCGCTCAAACTGGCGGAAAGCCTGCACGTGATGCAGCCGACGGACCTGCGTGAAATCTCTCGTGCTGCCACCGATCAGCCGGTGTATTCCTCGGTGAGTGTGCGCGTAAAAAATCCCAGCCAGGTGCAGACGGTCGAAGATGCGATCAAGAAGATGGGCTTCAATACCTTCTCGATCCTTGATGCCAGCCGCAGCATCCAGCAGTTCTTCAAAGTGCTGGATGTATTTCTCGGAATCTTCGGCAGCCTCGCCCTGGCTGTCGCCTTTATCGGAATCGTAAACACGCTGGTGATGGCCATCCTCGAGCGGCGCCGCGAAATTGGCATCATGAAGGCGATCGGCGCCAGCGATGGCGACGTGAAACGGCTCTTCTTCGCGGAAGCCGGCGCCATGGGCATTCTCGGCGGCATCGTCGGAGTGGCTCTCGGTTGGGCGATCGGACAGGTCATCAACCTGGGGACCAATGTTTATCTCAAGCGCCAGTCTTTTCCGCCGGAGCATTTCTGGTCGGTGCCGTGGTGGCTGGTGGCGTTCGCCCTGGTGTTCTCGTTTTTCGTGAGTCTCGCCGCTGGGCTTTACCCGGCGGGACGCGCTGCCCGGCTTGATCCCGTCCAGGCATTGCGTTACGAGTAAACTGAATCGATGCGTCTTTGCTGGCAAGTTATTCTCCTGCTCGTGGGCTCGATTCTTTCTTTTCCAGCGCATGCTCAGAGCCGGATCGACTGCAACGCGTTGAACAGCAAGATTCTGAAGTATCCGGTCCATTATTGCGTTTACCTGCCTGCCGGCTATGATGCGGGCGCTAAGAAAACTCCCGCGCAACGCTATCCGATTCTCTATTTCCTTCACGGACTCGGCGACAACGAGCAAACCCTCTTCAACAGCGGAGGATGGACGCTGCTCGACGATCTCCGGCAAAAGCATAAGGTCGGCGATTTTCTCATCGTTGCTCCCGAAGGCAGACGAGGTTTCTATATCAACTCCGCCGATGGTTCGGTTCGCTACAGCGACTTCTTTCTGCAGGAGTTTATCCCCGCGATTGAAAGCAAATACCGCGTCAGCAGCGGGCCGCAGGAATCGAGCGATCAGCGGCATTTCCATGGGCGGCTATGGTGCGCTTCGCTTCGCCTTCAGCCATCCTGAATTATTTTCCGCGGCCAGCGCACAGAGCGCCGCGCTGATTACTGAATCTCCGCAGGAACTCGACACGGCTGACCGCTCCGGCGCTCCGCTGGGAAAAACGCTGGCTGCCGTCTTCGGAAATCCGATCGACGTGGCCCATTGGAAAAACAACAGCCCGTTTGTACTGGCGCAAAGGAACGCTGTCGCCTTGCGGAAGATGGCCATCTATTTCAACTGCGGACAAGACGATAACTACGGCTTCGAAAAAGGCGCGGCGGCGCTGCACGATCAGCTGCAGAAAGAAGGAGTGAAGCACGAGTACCACCCCTACCCCGGCGACCACAGCCTCACTTACTTTCTCTCCCACTTTGAAGAAGTGCTCATCTTTCATTCGCGGGCATTCGGTCTTCTCCCATAAAATACGAACGGCCGACGAAAGGATGCAGGAAGGTTATGCGGGGCTTGCGCGACAAACGAGTTCTGATCACCGGAGGCGCGAGCGGAATCGGCGCCGCGACCGCCGCGCGCTTTCTGGAAGAAGGCTCGCGCGTTTGTATTTTAGATCGCGATGCCAAAGCGTGCGCAGCCATTCGCCACCAACTAGCCGGGACTGTCCGAGGCGATCATCGCCGACGTCACCGACTTGATGCAGGTGGAAGCCGCGCTGGCAGACGCTGTTCGCGTGATGGACGGAGTCGACGTGCTCATCAACAACGCCGGGATCAGTATCCGTCATAAGTTCCTCGATATCACTCCCGAAGAATGGGATCGGGTGATCTCCGTAAATCTCACCGGCGTCTTCTATGTGGCGCAGACCGCAGCCCGCCACATGATGGAACGCTTCTCGGCCGAGCGGGGCAGTGGAGTGATTCTGCAAACCGCCTCCACCAACGGCATCATGGGCTATCCCTACTACGCCGATTACAACGCAACGAAGGCGGGAGTGATCGAGCTGACCAGGAGCATGGCGCTCGAACTCGCACCCAAAGTTCGCGTATGCGCCGTCGCTCCGGGTTACGTGCTGACACCGATGCAGCGTGCTGAATACACCGATGCGATGCTCGAAGAAGTGAATAAGAAAATTCCGCTCCGCCGCCACGCCAAGCCCGAAGAGATCGCAGGGCTGTTCGCATATCTGGCGTCGGACGACGCTGCCTACGCCACCGGCCACGTCTACACCATGGACGGCGGCGAAATCGCGGGCGGGTTGGCCAGCCGTTAAGGGTAGCCGCCTCGGTCCGGTCGAGCGCAGCGAATTGCCACTCAATCGATCTACTATCCGCGAGCGAATCTTGCTGCGAGTCGTGCCAGCCGCACAATGCGATAGAGAGGGAACAAAGGTTTTGGAAGACGAATCGCTTCCCACTCGCCTGGTCCGGGAGTGAAGGTCAGGCGCGCGAGGAATCGCAAACGATCGGTTCGCCGTTCTCGAAGCCGCATCATGAGGCGGAAGTAGGAGACCTGCTCTTCATGGTATGAAACGCCGGCAGCAACTGCCATCGCAATTTCTTCAGCGAAGCACGAGAGCCGGGCGATCTGCCAGCACGGCACCTTCGATTGGCGCAGGAATTTGCACGTTCAGAAAGCGATTCGTCAACAGCAGCGTGATATGCAGAATTCGCTCGATGCCAAGTTCGCGGGCTTGCGATTGAATCCATTCCCAATCCAAGGGTTCCCGCTTTACGATCTGCGCAATGTCGCAGAGCCAGATCAGCCGTCCCCAAACATGTTTCGCCGCATGGAGGGAAAGCACTAGCAGCAGGTCTTGCGGAGACGGCGTCTTGACGTTCTTTCCGGCAACGGGCACCGTCACGGCGCGCTCAAACAGGCCATCCATATTGAAGTCGACGGCACAAAAGCGCGGCTGCAGCGCCCACTGCAACTCCAGCAGATTCTTTCCCGCGGCGCTGTCGAAGGTATATTCGCATCCCGTAGCGATGTAGTCGTCTTCGGCGTCTTCAGGAATCGGGACGCGGGGAGTGTAGCCCAGATCGCGAACCATATTCTTGGCACGCAATACGTCTTGCTTGCGCACGAACAGGTCCATATCGCCGGATTGGCGCAGCGCCATGTCCCCGTAATACGTCTCCGATAAGACCACCCCTTTGTAGGGAATTGCTTCAATGCCTCGTGTATTGAGGCAATCCAGAACGCGGATCAACTCGCGGGTGAGAAAAAGTGACTTGTGAATATTGCGCTCGTGGCTTTGGCGAAGTGATGGCGAAACCGAAGGCGGAACGAGACGGAGCGGCATCAGGTTTTGGTAAAGCAGAGAAGTTGTGCCGTGACGATCTGCAAGTCGTAGTATTTCCTCCCAATCCAACGGTTGCTCCAGAAGAATCCGAGTACGGTTAAGAATGCCCGGCGGGAAATCCGGAGAGCTGGCCGCCAGCAAAAAGCTCCATTCGTTGGCAGGGGAGTCTTTTGGCGCGGGAAGGGCCACTGATGCGGAAGCTGCGCTGGCTTGGTTCACGGATATCGAGCATATTAACAGGGCATGGCTGGCGCGTTGAATCAAACGGGAAGCGAGCCGGGCATCCAACTTTAGATACGAGAAGGGAGGTTACTTCGGTTTATAAATTTGCTCTTTACTCGAACCCACCATGGTTCTACTTCTGTCAAACTAATAAGTTGGCGGATTGACCGTGGAAATACTTACACCCAACGCAACGCGCCGCAGCACGCGGCTTCGCGTGCAGATTCCTCTGACCGTGACCAGTCTTGACCGCGCCCGTCCGTTTTCCGCAAAGTGCGTGGCTCTGGTGGTAAGTCCGCAGGGATGCGGATTTCAGGCGTCGCAGGCATTTCCTCTCGAAACCCCGCTGCTGTTGAGCGATCTGCCCGGAGGCGGTAGCGCATCGGGCCGCGTAGCAAATTGCCTGCCGCTGGGAAAAGATGGGAAACAGTTTCTCATCGGAGTGGCGCTTTACAACCACGGGAATGTATGGGGAATTGCTAATCCACCGGAAGATTGGAATGTCTCGCCTTCGACGAATACTTCCGCAACCGCGGCTAAGAACGTGCCCGCGAAGAACAAGGGCGCCTGGCCTTACAATCTCTTTTCCGGCCAAAGCGAAACCCATCCTCGAAGAAAATAGTGGTTCGACCTCGCACATCCCAGAAAACAAGCCGGCGAAATCCACGAAACTCTAATATTCGCGTTACGCCAGTGGGTATGCCGCTTCTCCTTCTTTCGTAACCTCGTGACGTGAATGACGAGGTGGCATAATTCACTCACGATGTCGCTAACCCCAGAGTCGCCCGCACTGGAAGCCAGCCGATCCGCCGCACCAGGCCTCACGCCGCGCCCGTTTCGGGTAAAGCTTCGGGGCTCGATCCTGGCGCTGATTCGGCTGCCCAACCGGCGCGAGGTGCGGGGCAAGCTCCATCAGATTTCCACCACCGGTGGATTGCTGAACGTGGAAACGCCTCTCGACGAAAAGCTGCACGTGGAACTGATCTTCCACCTCGGAGAAACCACCATCCGCGAAAAGGTGGAGATGATGTTTCCCATGTGGGCTACGCAAGGATGGTTACAGCCCTTCCGCTTCATCGAAATGCCCGAAGCAAACAAGAATATCCTCGAAGAAAGTCTTCAGGCGTTCGTTCACCGAACGAAGGAAACGCTATAAAGTTAGGAAGTTCCCAACCTTGAAGCATGGCGAAAGCATGCTGGGCCCATAGGGCAGCACGGCTTTCACCGTATTGCCCTTATCCACACCAGCGCGACTTTCCTAGAAGTGGAACCCCAGCTCTGCGGTCACCGTCCTCGGGGTTACATAGTGCGTCCCGCTGAACGTGGAGAGGAAGTTATACAGAGCGTAGTTGTTCGCCAGGTTAATGAAGGTCAACTGCGCACTCCATTTGTACTTATCGCCATGAAAAAGATTGTCATGGCCGATTGAGAGATCGAAGAGGTTCCGCGAGGCGATGCGTGGCGGATTGTGGTCGTCGTTCTCGGTATTGGGCCCGGGTACCTTGATGAGCGGCGAGCTAAACGCCGAGGCGGCACAATTATAAGGAAGTGGGGATGTCGGCGTTGCCCGGACACCGTTGCAAGTAAATCCGGCCTCAAACTCCTGATCGGCGGAAAGCGGAATCTCGCCCACATTAGCGGCGCCCATGCTCACGAAGCCGCCGCCGGGTACGCCCGGAACAGGTACCGTTCCTGGGCAATTATTGGCTGCAGCCGTACCAAAGCACGGCGTCGCGCCCGCCACCAGTCCGCTGTCGTAGCGCCAGTTGAAGCCCATCCAGGGTCCGCGCTTCCATGGCTGATATTGGATGTGAGTTGTCTGATTGAATTTTTCGTCGTGATCGATGCGGAACGGAAGTCCGGCAGCGGTAGCGACGGTTGAGCCAGCGCCACCAATCTGCGGCTGAAAGAATCTGGCCGCCACACTGGAGAAGACCATAAGGGCGGAAAACCCGTGAATCTCGGGTACGCTGAGCCGCCCAGCGTAGCCTGGGATTTTCGAGTTGTGCCATTCAATGGGGAAAGTGATCGGGGTGTTGCCGAGTACGCTGAAATCGTAACCGTTATGCGTGTACTTCGAAATCCACTCGCCGGAAAAAACCAGATACTTTCCGAAAGCCTGTTCGAGGCCAGCATGGAATTCATTGCGAAAGCCCGGGCTCAATGGATTCGTAGCGCTCGAGGCGCAGAGCAGCAGCGGGTTCAGGACGGCATTGGCGCATCCGATGCTGGAAAGCACAAGGTTTTCGTTGAACGGAGATTCCAACGTACGAGCATAGGAAACGCGAAGAATAGTGTTGGTCTTCTTCACGTTGTAAGCAATCCCGACTCGAGGTTCGGCTTGCCGCGCGCTGGTGATCCCGTTATAGAGATCGCCGCGTATCCCGAGGTTTAAGGACCAGTTTCCTTTCGTGATGACGTCGCGAATGTAGAGGGCAAGTTCCTTGACGTCGGTGTGGCCGTTGAAAGTGTAAGGAATTCCGCCTCGCGTCAAGTCGTACGGAGCCAGGATCGGATTATAGTTTGGGTAAAAGGCTGCATTGGCGACTGGGTCGACCGAGTTAGGCGAGCCAGGCGCGTTGGTGTTGGAGGCAATATTCGGCTGGTAAGGGCCGGTGCAGTTTGCCGGATTGGTGATTCCCGGTGCGGGCGCCGCGACATAGGGGAACGGATTCACGGCGGTTACGGCCGCAGCCACGATGCAGGGTGCGTTGTAGGTGGGATCGACAATGCCGAGAGTATCGATTTCATTGAGGAATGTTTGTTCGTAAGTAATTCCAGCCTTGATCTGGTTAATCCCTTTGACATAGGAAATATCGGATCGAAGCCCGGCGTTGGTGAGGGTGCGATGTTGACCCACGGACTGTCTCTGAAGGCTCGGTGGGCCAAGGTCTGCGAACGGATCATTGCTGGGGTAGTAGTTGTAATCGTCGCGGCGGACAAAGGCTCCCAAAGTAAACACGGAATTGGTAGTCAGCACGCGCGTCCAGGATGGAGCAATGTTGAAGGTTCCAATCTTGGAGCGCTGGTCGGTCGGCCCGACAATATTTCCATTTGGATCCAGGCCATTAAAAGCTGCCATCTGCGGCTCAATCCCATACAGTCCGCTCCATGGCGTCGCGTTTTCGGCGTCGAGGTTGTTCGGTGTCTGAAACCAGCTCCGGCTGTAGCCGAAATTCAAGTGGATCGAGTCGGCGGCATTGAGTTGATAATCCACGCGGTCGAACAGGTTTTCTTCGTTGCCCTTGTCGTGGAACACCGCGAATTCCGGTGGATCGAGGAAACGGCCGGAGTTCAAGCCGTTCGCCGAGATAAAATTACCCCAGCTTTTGCCGCCGTAAGCCAAATCAGCTGCCAGGTTGGCGCTTCCGAAAGATCCATAGGAAGTGGTCACGCTGCCATGCGGTGTGGTTACTCCCTGACCCGAGCGCGTGGTCGCCACAATTACCACGCTGGTCTTGCCTCCGTATTCTGCGGGCGGTGCGCCGGAAATGACTTCTAACGATTGCACCGAGTCGAGTGGGATCTGATTAGAAAAGACTTTGCTTTGCTGGTCCGTGATCGGCTGGCCGTCGACGGAAAACGAATTCTCCGCGTGGTCTCCAAGGCCATGGAAGAGGCCATTGGAATCGGCGGCGATTCCCGGCGTCGACTGCGTGACCGCCGCACTCACTGCAGACGTCCCGCTCTCCAGCGGCATCTTGATGAATGAGTCTCTGTCGAGATCGGAATGGAAAGTGGAATCATTCTCGACCAGATCCCCGCCGGCCTCCACTGTCACCGTGGTGGAGGAGCCTGAGACTTGAAGGTTTATCTTGAGGCTGACTGGGACCACAGAGCGGACGTCCACATCCTGCGCGCTCGCAGCGAAGCCGGTTGCGTTCACCGTCATGTGATACGGATTGAAGGGCACGTTTGGAATGGTGAAGGTTCCGGAACTATCCGTCGTCGTGGAACGGTCGAAGTGGCTGATGGGATTATGGATTTCAACCTTGGCATCAGGCACCAGGGCGCCGGTGGGGTCGAATACGGTACCACTGATCGTCCCGGAATTCCCCCCTGACTGTGCGACAAGGTTGAGGCCAAGAGTCAAGAATAAGAACACCGCGGAAGCCGCGCGGAGCGACCTCGGGTAAGAAGCCAGCATGATTCCTCCATAAATTCGGTCGGAAAGACCATCACTAAAGATCAAGGAAGCGGTTCGTAGAAAACGAACCGGGCCTGTACGCGGCTGAGACGTGATCCTTAGACGCTGGGAGGCGGGCGGACGTATAACGCGAAAGCTACCAGGCGCTGTTTGGCGTCAGTGGGCTGCGGGCGAAACTGAAGCACCCGCCGGAATTCCGGTTCGGGCGACGGCGGAACAGTTGTCGGCGCCGCGGAGTGCGCGGCAACGCAGACCTGACAGGTGGTGGACTCGTCCTGACTCGAGTGGTGATGCACAGCAAACGCCAATGCCGACCAGAGGGTCAGCAGCAGCGAGAGCCACGCAATCCGCTTCGAAATCGGTTTCACAGCACCCCGGAGTCCTGTGGTCGAATTTACAACGAAAGTCCTGCTGGCGCAATGAGAGTAAGGACGTTGGATGCTCGAGTGCGTGCTGAAAGAGGTACTATTTCTGCAAATATTTCGCAATCACAAGCCCTGGTGTGCAAGGTCACAGTCTGGCGTATTCCATCCGAGTATCGTTTTAGATACAGACTCCCATGTTCTCAGAACACTACAAAACTGCCTGCGAGAAGGTTTCTGAATTTCCCCATGCCCGACCTGGATCGCTGGACTCACTCCGGCCCACAGTGACATCCGACTACGCGCCTTTTTTCTGGAGCAAAGAATTCGGACAAGGGGGCGAACTGGATCGAGCCATCCTAGGCCCGTTCTGCCGAGTTCAAAGCTGCCCTTTACGACGGACGGGTTTTTATCATCGTCCCGATCTATGTAACGAGCATTTGCGAGGAGCAGTGCCTCTATTGCAATTACCGCGGAGGGAACAAAGGGATCGGAGTGGAGCGCAGGCGATTGGCCGAGGACGAGCTCGAACGAGAAGCGATTTTTCTCATCGAGCAGAAAGGGCACAGAGTTCTTGAGTTGGTCTACGCGACCGACCCGCGTATGCGAGTGGATGCGATGTGCCGCCACGTTGAACTTCTGCGCGCAGTGCTGGAGCGTCATGGGGGTGGTCTGGTCGGGATGAGCGCGGAGTCGCTGGAGGAAAGCGATTACCGCCGGCTGGTCGACGCCGGGCTTTGCTGGTCGGTCCTCTGGCAGGAAACTTACGACAAAGACCGATATGCCGCACTTCATCCCGGCAGAACGAAAAAGGCAAACTTCGAGTACCGCCTTGACACCTACGAACGTATGCTTTCGGCCGGGGTTGAGCACGTTGGCATCGGAGTGCTCTCCGGCCTGGCGGACTGGCGCCGCGACTGGTCCATGCTGATGCTGCATGAGGAATACTTGAAACAGCACTACGGAGCGGGCGCCACAATTCTCGGTACTCCGCGTCTGAAGCTGGCTCCTGGCGCCGTTCTTCGAGAGACACCTTACACGCCCACTCGCCAGGAATTTCTGGCGACGATTGCTCTGCACAACCTGTTTTCCCCCGAGACTGCGGCCTTTGCGAGCACCCGGGAAGACTGGGACGTATGCGTTGAGATGGCCAGGGGAGGCGGTTGCCTCTTCACGCTGAACTGCGCCACCACACCGGGAGGTTATTCACTTCAGCACGGTGGATGCCAGTTTACATCGGGTTCGTTCGACGCTCCCATCTATTCCGGCAAACTAAGGTCAGAAGGGCTGGAGCCGGTTTTTCATTGGAGCGCCGAGGATTTGTCCGGCGAGCGCCAGACGGTCGAGATGGGTTGCGGGCACGCGCAAAGGTGACAAGGGCGACTATTCTCGAACGATCACGACATCTGTAGCGTCAGCGCCGGCAGCGGCAAGCCCTCGACCTCAACTCTCCAGAGATCGCCTCTGTCGGTTGGATGTCCGGCGGTGAGCGTTCCCGAGCTGACGATTTCTCCCGCGCCCAGCGGCTCATTTGGGAATCGTCGTACTATGGCCGCGCTCAGTTCCGCCAGGCACAAAGCCGGACTCTTCAAACAATTCCTGCCGGACCCTTCTTCCACAAACTCCGCGTTCTTTGACACTCGAACCTTAAAGCTTGGCAACTCGTCCACAAGCTTCGGGATCTGATCCGGGCGTATCCGGATCCGTTCTCCGATCACCAGCCCGGCATGCAGCCCGAAGGATGCGACGAAATCACTCGGCTGAATTTTCCATCCTGGAAAGGGACAGTCAATAATTTCGAATCCGATCGCGAGCCAATCCGCAGATGCGAGGGCCGCGGCCGCATCAAGGCCTTCTCCCATGAGCGACTGTTTCAAGCCAAAAACAATTTCGGGCTCAACTTTCAAAGAACGGGGACGCGAGACCGCCAGCGTCGCGGCGTTACCATCGCTGAAATGCACGGTGTCGTCGTACATATGCGCCCAAACCAGGGTATCGAGCTTCAGCACACGCCACATGGCTTTGTTGGCATAACCCACTTTGCGGCCCACTGCATGGTGTCCCTGAGCTTCGCGTAGCCGCTTGAGCCCCGCTTCAACCGCATATGCCAGGTTGAGGTCGACGCCCGTTCGCTCCGAGACCGGCATTGGCACCATGTTACCCGCCTCATAGGCGGCCAGTAATTCACGCGCCAAGGTTTCAACGTCGCTTTGCGACATAACTGGTAGATTGCTGACCGTCTCTAATCTGACAACCGCTACGCTAAACAACAGTTGGGATCAGGTCGGAATGATGATAGCTTTATGGTCGCTACAATGGCCAGGTGTAAGCACTCCTGTGGCCGGTCCGCTTCGTCGGTCGAAACCAGCCACAATCAGGAGGGATCATCAAGCTACCGGCAAGAATTTCGGCATCAAAGATTCCGCAACGTCGGCCCAATCAGTGTTGGTTCTTACATCTCTACCTGTGGCTTCTGCTTCTCAGCCTGCGCAGTGGGCCCGCCATCGCGCAAAACGCGCTCGTCCTGGTAGGGTCCGGCTCCAGCGTACCGGCTCCTATTTACAACCGATGGACACAGGAATTTGGAAAGCGCAACCGCAGCATTCAGATGCGGTACCTGCCCGTGGGAACCAGCGAAGGGATCAAACAGATCTCTCACGGAGTGGGCGATTTTAGCGCAGGAGAGGCTCAACTCACAGATAAGGATCGCAAAGAGAGCGGTTTGATCGAGTTCCCGGTAGTGCTGATCGCCATCGTACCCATCTACAACCTTCCCGACGTCCACCAGGAGCTTCGGCTTTCGGGAGAAGTGTTGGCATCGATATTTCTCGGCGATGTGAAGACGTGGGATGCGCCAGCGATCGCGAAACTCAATCCAGGGATCACCCTGCCCAGTCTTCGGATCCAGGTCGTCACTCGCCCCGCGGGGAAGGGGTCCAATTACGTTTTCACCGACTTTCTCTCCAAGGCGAGCGCCAAATTTCGTGCCGAAGTTGGAGTCACTCCTTCGCCTAAATGGCCGGTCGGAGAGCCGGCCGAACGCAGTTCTGACATGGCGGATAGGGTAAAGAGCAACCCCGGTTCCATCGGCTTCGTCGAGTATCAATATGCGGTGAAGGGGAGCGTCTCGCAAGCTTTGGTTCTGAATGCAGCCGCGAGGTTTGTTAAGGCATCCAGCGAGAGCGTCGAGGCAGCCTGCAAGGCGACGGAAGAGCCACGATGGAATAACTTCTCCGCCTCGCTGGCCGACGCTCCCGGAGCGGATTCTTTTCCTATCAGCAGTTTCAGCTGGATTTACCTGCGAACGAAGTCGTCGGATTCCGCTCGCACGGCCGCGTTGATGGATCTTCTGGACTGGATATACACCGAGGGCCAGAAATATGCTGTGCAGGAAGGCTACGCCGAACTGCCTGCCCCGCTACTAACGGCGGTGCGAAAGCGGATCAGCGACCTGCGATAGACTCTGTGACGTTATCCTGTGCCATGCTCTCAAATCTATGTCTGGTAGTCGGGAGAACTATGAAAGATTGGCTCGTATTTCTATGTGTTGTGGGACTGACGGCTCCATCCCTGGCGCAGATCCCGGCAGCACCGTCTGCGAAACCTGGCGGCAGCCCGTCCTCGGGCAATGCGACGGCTGACTCCCGTTTGGAGGACATGTTCCAAGCCAAGATCAAGCAGGAATGGGAAGCGATCAAGAACAAAGACAAGAAAGCCTACGGCGAATTGTTGGCCGACGACTACCAGGGAGTGGAAGTGGACGGCAAGGGCGAGCGCACCAAGCTTCAAACCTTGAATGAACTGCCAGACACCAATGTTTCTAACTACACGTTGTGGGGCTTCAAGCTGATTCCCCTCGGTGCCGACGCTGCCCTGGTCATCTACGAAAGCACCATACAGTTCCCCCCTAAGTCGGTAATACGATATTCACGGGTATATATCAGCGAACTCTGGGTGAAGCGTGCCGGACAATGGAAGGAACTTCACTATCAGGAAACTCACGTCAAGTAGCTTCGACCTCGTCAAGATTTTGGTGCAACCGCCGCAATCGCCCAGCCATCCTATCTTTCTGAGAGGAGAGATCTATGAGAACCGTTGTGTGCGCTTTGCTGCTATCGGGCAGCTTTCTATTTGCTCAAGACAGTGGGAAGGATTCCAAAGGTCAGGTAACAATGAGCGGGTGCGTCAGCCGTTCCAACGGTGATTACACGTTGATGAAACAGGATCCAGCCATCACCTACCAGCTGCAAGGCAGCCACAAGATAAGGCTCAGCCACTATTTGGGACAACGAGTCGAGATAATTGGTAGCGAGTCGCCAACAATGGCCACTAGTTCCGATGCCATGAATAAAGTGGGCTCTGCGGCGCCGGTGACCCTGACCGTAACCTCGATCAAGACCATCGATAAGGCCTGTTCAGCTCGAGATGTTTCAAGATAAGCAGGCCTCAGGTTAACGACAAGCTCACTGACAGTCCGGGGGCATCGCCTGAATTTCCGCCTCGGAGTCGCAGGGCGGCTTCTTCTTGGCGGGCTCGAATCGGGACGGGTGATCGTAGCGAAGAATCCATAAGCCGTCGTTGTTGGTGAGATAGATCAGTCCGTGGCCGCCGTCGGGGAGAAGGCTGGTCACCTTGTTGAACGTCTCCAAAGTCTTCGGATTGCGGGGATCGCTCAGATCGAGTACCCGAACAGTTTCGGTGGGATGGCTATTGCTGGTCAGCGTGGTCGGCGTCTTTTCCGGAGCCTCGGCGATCGCAACATCGGGGCTGACGATGTCCAGATTCCCGGCCGTGGCCTGATTTGATTCCGCCGTCCGTTTCAAAAGGCTCGGCTCCTCCGGCTTGCTCACGTCCACGACCATGAACCCTTGCTTCCCGGCTTGTTGCACGTACAGGTACTGTTTGCCCTTTTCTTTTTGCAACAACATCTGACTTCCGGTGGCCTGCGGCAATGGCAAGTGGGCGATCACGGTTGCCGGCACGTCCGTGGGTTTTGCCGCCGGTTGCTCGCTTGCGCTGGCCAGCAGGGTAGGCAACAGCAAAAGTGAGAATGCGAGCAAACTACTGCAGAAAGAGCCCTTGTAAATCTTCATAAATTACTTCCCAAGGAGCGACGCGAAGCCGGCTTCTGCTTCACGTCACAGCCAACTATATCACCGTGAAAGAGCCGTCTCTCACTATTGCTCGCCGATGACGGCAATGCACCCGGCCCCGCTTTGTGTGCCGCAGATGCCGCCAGCCTGTTGTGGCATAAAGACATGGTTCGTCGTGGGATCGACCGCGATACTATGCGCATTGGTATTGACCGGAAGGTTGGCCAGCCACTGGTTGGTCTTGGCATCGATAACGCCCATGACGGGACCTGGTAGCATGTCGCGAGCGGCGAGATAGTATTTGTTGTCACCCGGGTTGTACCAAGTCTCGTCTACCCCGCCGACGTTAGTGATCGTAGCAAGAATTGCTCCAGAAGTTCCGTTGATGATGTATTCGTTCGCCGGGAAGGCCTCGCCGTCATGGTCGGCGCAGCCAACGAGGAAATTATCCTCAGGTCCCTGCGTGACGCTAGTTGGCATGCAGTTCAGCATCGGAAAACTGTTGACCACAATTGGACCGACAGGACTCTTAGGATTGATTACGTCAATGCTTCCAATGTTCAGCCCTGGCGCAACGGAGTTCGCATTGGTAAGTAAGAAAAAGCCTGAGTTGGGATCCCATGCATTGCCACCCAAGCCAGCCGGAGAAATAGCACCGATGCACACTGTGGGCGTATTCACTGGGTTGCAACTTGGGTCATAATTTCCAGTCGCAATGTCGAGTATCGGACCATGATGGCAGGGGATGGACGCGGTGCCTGTAATATACGGTGGCGCTCCCGACGCGCCGGAATTCACTTGAGGATTGGATGGATCCGGACATGCGAATCCGTTGTTCTGGTCCACCACAACGGTATTGTCTACAGGGCCCGCGGCGTCGTAGTAAATCTGGCCCAGGATGCATGAAGGTGCATTGATGGGTCCCAAAGCGTTGCCCAGAGGAGGGCCGTACGGCGTTCCAGGAATCATCGGCTGGCAATTGGATGTGCGGGCATTGATGCCCGAAACGTCAATGAAAGTGATATAGGGCAGACCCGGGTCGCCGTTGATGACTGCGAGGATCTGGTCTTTCGAGTCGTAAGACATTTCGTCTGCCCGCAGATCGCCGCAGCTTGGGTCAGAAAAGGCGCGGCCGTTGGCAGACTCAGCGCAGCCGCCAATCCCCGTTGTGTTTCCCAGAGTGCCGGCTGGAGCCCCCGGCCAAGGGGCGGAATTTCCAAGTTGACCATCGTAGTCCGGAGACAACCCTGTTGGAATCACGGCGAGAACAGTCGGCTGAGCGCCGGTCGAAAGATTCATAGCGCTTAGGTCGAAGGCCACCACCGAACTGCTTCCATTGGCGACGTACATCGTATTGCCGTCAGGGGTAACCGCTATTCCGTCCGGCCCGGATAAAGGGTTGATACCATTGGCGCGGGCCGCACAACATTGTGCTCCCGTGAAACCACCAAAGTTACCGCTGGCGCCGAATCCAGGAATATGGAATGCTCCAGTCCTGCAACCAAACCTTGTCCAGTTTCCCAATACCGAGACGATGGGAGGCGATACCACTGCTAAAGGGTCGTTGGCGGCGGCGTTGGGCGGCGGAACACACGGGCTGGCATTGTTCCCCGCCCCGGAGATTCCGTTTTGGCCGGCGATGGAGTACACGCCTAGGTCCTGCTTCGTATCGATTACTTGAACCGCGATACCGATGCGGTCGGAGACGTAGTCCAGATTGGTCGTTCCTGACGCGCCGCCCGAGGGAGGCGGCGAGATAAAGCTAATGTCGAAAGAATTAAAGGGACCGCCCGGTTCGCCGGTATTGTTGTGCTCCGGCACGGGAATGACGTTGAGAACGGCGTAAGAGCCATTCTTGGTAGTGCCGCAAGTGGGACAGTTCGGCGCGTTGCTGCAGCCGCTCATGATCACAAATAACGCCGTGATAAGAATGCTAAGCAGAATCCTCGGTCTCATCAAATTCCCTCCTGCGATTTCCCTTTTAAGGCTGGTTGTAACCAGCTCCGGCATTTACCCAAGTTGTTAGCCGCTTGGTTCCGTGACCAGAAACCTGCGGAATCAGAATCTGAACTGCAGCTCTTGTGAAATCACATAATAATTCTGCGGTACTGCGCCTATGGTGCTGGGATCTTTCAGCTGATCAATCCCCAGATTGACCTGGTACTTGACCCAATAGTTGGGATACCAGTTGAGTCCCATGGTGTACTCGAAAGTGTGGTAGTTGAACGTAGGTACATAACCCGGGGTGTAATAGCCCAACAGATTCGCGCCCGGTTCGTTGGCCTGTATGCCCATGAATCGGAAGCCGACTCCCCATGCTCCCAAGCCGCGTCCTTTGCCGCCCGGAGTATCGGGACCAAAGAGCGGATGCTTCACTCGCGGTGTGCCGTTTTCCGGCTGCTTTTCGCCCGTAATCATGTAAGTCGTGCTGATGTTCCAGGCCTTCGCGATGATTGACGGAAGACTGATGAAGCCAAGCCCTCCCGCCTGCTCGGAGCCGACATTGTCACGCGACATATTGAGTTGATCGAATTCGCCGCGCAGAGCGAATGCCGACTTGAGGTAAGTAAACTCACCGTTGTAGCGCTGGACCGGTCCGTTAATGGCGAATTGCGGGAAGAAATTGTAGGCTTGGTCGGGCAGCAGGCCGCTGAAGCTTTGATCTCCGGAAAGGCCCCTGGACTTCGCCCGGTCAATGGCGCCGCCAACGGCGAATTCCTTGAACCATTTACTATTCGATTTGCGGAACGGGTAAAGGCGAATCCGTCCGACGACTTCCGGTTGATTTGTGGTATTGGCGAGGGCGTAGCCTTTGCCGTTAAACGCCCCGACCCAGTACTGCACGACTCCACCGTCAATATCTCCATGGATGGCGATGCCGGGACTGCGGAACGCCGACGCGGCCGACGGATACAACATCGACTGGAATCCACGCTCTACGAAGTCCAGGTTGGTGGCGCCGGTTCCGGCTTCCTGGGCGAACGGCGTTTTGAACTGGCCGGCTTGAAATTGGAACTCAGGCCGGATTCTTACGTTGAGGTAAACGTCGCGCACAACCGAGCCCGTGGTCGCCGCAGCATCGGTGAGCAAAGCAAAATCGAAGTGCGAACCGTAATTGCCCTGGAAGCCGAAACGAGCCCGGCGCAGGATGAATGTGTCGGAGGGCGCGCCATCGCCTTTGTAGGCACGGTAATCATTATCGACGTAGCCGTAGGGGCTGATGCTGAACTGCCCGTCCGGGCTTCGAATGAAGAAATGTTCTCCGTTCCATCCTGCTGTTAGCGGCGGAGCGGTGTCCTTCTTGGGGGCGGCTGCATTTTGACCCGGGACTGGCTCGGGCTCGGCCTCGAGGAGCACTGCATTCATCAGCCGTGGGGAACTCTGAGTGGCAACCGGTTGCGGGTTCACGCTCGCCGAAGAAGAAGACTCTGCCACGGGTCGAACCTGGACCGGGCTGCTGTCAACCGCCGCCTTGGTTTTGCCGTCCACCAGTTTCTCGACCAAGGCCTTCAGTTCGTCGATGGTCTTGCGCTGCGCGGCAACCTCGCTGCGCAACTGACTGACCTCTTCCTCGGTTGCGGCTACGGAAGATCCACCGGCTTGGCTCGCGGGTTTCGTGCCTTGAGCTTGGGCAAACGCATTTGATGCCAGGAAAGCGACTAGAAGCACGAAAAACGCAGTTCGCGAGCGCATGTGTTTCCTCTCCGAAGTGATGTGCTAAAAGGGCTCTGCCCTCCAGCGGTCAGGCACACAGGCGAAGCCCCGCTTCATTTGGTCGGCCGAAAGGCTATAAATATCGCAAGAGTGCGAAACGGGATCTCTTAGCCGGTCTGAAAAGCGGACCATTGCCACCGGGGGAGTACTACTACATTCGTACAATTACTGTCAAGAAATTTTTGGATGACTCAGATCGGAAACTCCGCATGGTTAATCGTAGTTTACATCTGTGATTTAAATCACGTTAACCGAATCACTAAAAGCAATGCTTTGGCGCCCCAGGAAAGCGCTGTACGGAAGACATCGCAGGCAAATTCCCGATAGAGACGGTTCTGGTAAATTTGTTGCGAGCTTGGTTCGCCGTCCGGGGCCGCTGCAGATCCCTGAATCGCGCTCCTCCGGCCCGTATGAATTTACATCTCGT
Source organism: uncultured Acidobacteriaceae bacterium (assembly GCA_963750245.1). GTDB lineage: Bacteria > Acidobacteriota > Terriglobia > Terriglobales > Acidobacteriaceae > Sulfotelmatobacter. Next base: position 147,562 of record CAVVQB010000007.1, on the reverse strand, counting down.
CCAAGCGATCTTCCTGTTCTTCGCCGCCGTAATCGCGGGAACGCTGAATGCATTGGCCGGCGGAGGCAGCTTCATCTCCTTTCCTGCTCTGCTGTTTATTCGAATTCCTCCTGTACTCGCCAATGCCACAAACACGGTGGCTTTGTGGCCCGGATTGGCGGCCAGTACCGTCGCTTACTTAAAGCGCTTGAACGCGCCGGCGCGCATCCTGGTTCCCTTGCTCGTGACCAGCGTCGGCGGCGGCTGGGCGGGAGCATTCCTTTTGCTCCACACCCCGCAGCATACGTTTCTGCGTCTCGTCCCCTGGCTGCTCCTGGGCGGAACTCTACTGTTCGCCTTCGGCAATTCGATCCGCTCGGTCGCCGGCAAGACCGCGGTCATTGATGACCTGCGGAACACTTCGTGGCAGGCGATTCTATGGACGTCGATCGCGGAGCTACTGGTCTCGATCTACGGAGGATATTTCGGCGCGGGCATCGGATTCATGACTCTGGCCATGTTGGCGATGCTGGGCATGCGTGATATCCACGCCATGGGCGCAATCAGGACATTGTTGGCCGTTGCCATTAATGCCGCTGCGGTCGTTACATTTATAGTGGCCGGCGCAGTGTTGTGGCCTCAGTGTGCAGTGATGACCGCAGGCTCACTCGCCGGGGGTTGGTTCGGGGCGCACTTCGCACAGAAGGCCGACCCGGGGAAGGTGCGGCTTCTCGTAATCGGCATCGGAGTCGCGATGAGCGCGTATTTCTTTTTCACGGTGCAGTAAGCTTCTAACTCTGAACCCTAAGCTGCAGACCATTCGATTGAGGATGCGTCGGCAACTAGCGTCCCGCGGCGGTTCTGGAGATTCTCCACTCCGTGCCGTAATATTCTTACGTAACGCTTAACCAGAAACGAGGAATCATGAGCGCTATCGAACAGCCAGCTACGCTTCCCTTACCAGCCCTGCAGCCGCCTCGACGCTATTTGTTCGGTCCCGGACCCAGCATGGTTCACCCACGCGTCTACGACGCGCTCGCGAAGTCGATCGTGGGACACCTCGACCCTTACTTCATCCAGGTGATGGGGGATGTCCAGCAGCTTCTCAAATCAACCTTCGGAACCAGTGACGGCGCCACGCTGGTGATTTCCGGCACCGGCAGCGCAGGCATGGAAGCCGCCGTGGCGAACTTCGTGGAGCCCGGAGCCAAGATCGCGATATTTGCGAATGGATATTTCTCCGACCGCCTCACGGAGATGGCGAAACGCCAAGGCGCAGACGTCGTGCGCTTCGAGAAAGCTTGGGGTGAAATCTTCACGGATGAGGAAGCTGAGGAATTCATCCGCCGTGAAAGGCCCAAGGTTGTGGCCTACGTTCACGCCGAAACTTCGACGGGTGCGTTGCAATCGGGTCGTGCGATTTGCGCCGCCGCTCACGACGTTGGCGCTTTGGTGATCGCCGATTGCGTCACCTCGCTTGGCGGAGTTCCAGTGGCGTTCGACCAGACTGGAATCGACGTTGCCTACAGCTGCACGCAAAAAGGATTGAGCTGCCCTCCGGGGTTGTCTCCGATGGCGATGTCGCCAAGGGCCATGGAATTCCTCCGCACCCGTACCACGCCCTCGCGCAGTTGGTATCTCGATCTCAAGCTGATTCACGATTACTCGACGGTGTCGCATCGCTACCATCACACCGCGCCCATCTCCATGTTCTATGCCTTGCGCGAAGCGCTCCTGGTGATCGCAGAAGAGGGAATTGAAAACCGTTGGGAGCGTCATCGCCTCTGCAACCGGGCTTTCGTCAAAGGCATTGAAGGGATCGGACTGCGCATGCATGTTTCGGAGCCGCATCGAATCGCGACCTTGAACACGGTGTGCGTGCCCCAAGGCGTCGATGAGGCCAAGATTCGCAAATACCTGCTGGAGGAACCCGGCATCGAGATCGCTGGCGGTTTCGGGCCGCTCGCGGGCAAAGTTTTCCGCATCGGCGTGATGGGGCCGTTAGCCACCGAAGATAACGTGCAATTTTTCCTGAAAGAATTTAAAAAGGCGCTGAGCGCGGAGGGTTACTCAGTCTAGATTCTGGGCGCATTGCAGCCGGGCTAAGCGGCCGCCACTTTCCTTTCGTTTGGCGAACAACACAGTAAAGTTGTCGAATCATCCAAGGAACCGCGCTAGAGGCGAGAACGAATGACACTGAAGTCGGCTGACACGCTTCTTGATGTCTTACACTTCGCCGATAGCCACACGGCAATCGTTGTCCCAGAGCTTGGCATCAAGGTCACTTACGAATCGTTGCGCGAGCAAGTGTTGACCATGGCGAACGCTTTAGCGTCCGCCGGCATCCGACGCGGCGATGCCGTGGCGATCGCGTTGCCGAACGGATTGCCCGCGATTGTCAGCTTTCTTGCCGCCTCGATCGCCGGGACGGCTGCTCCCTTGAATCCGACGTACCCCTATGAAGAATTCCATTTCTTCCTCGGAGATACGAACGCGCGCATTTTGCTTTGCCCTCCCGTGGGAGCGGAGTTCGTGCGAACCGCGGCGAAAGATCGCAACATTCCAGCGTTTTCCGTGGAGATGAATGAGCAAGGCAACGTGCGCATCGTCGACGCGCCGGCCGGGAGCGCAGCTACGGAGCCCACTCCCGACGACATCGCTCTCGTCCTGCACACCAGCGGAAGCACCGGACGACCGAAGCGCGTGCCCTTGCGCCATTTCAATCTCGCAGTTTCCTCGGCAAATATTGCGAACGCATATGCACTTACTCAGGCAGACATTTCACTCTGCATCATGCCGCTCTTCCATATTCACGGCTTGATTGGTTCGACCATGGCGACGTTGCTTACGGGCGGCACAGTCGTGGTTCCCACAAAATTCAACGCGCTCTCTTTCTGGCGGACGGTGCGCGAAAATCGCGTGACCTGGTATTCGGGCGTGCCCACCATGCACCAGCTCCTGCTGGCCCGGGCTCATCAGAAACCGGCGGAAGCTGCCACGCTGCGTTTCATCCGCTCCTGCAGCGCGCCGTTATCGGCAGAGCTGATTCACAAAATCGAGGGACTGTTTGGCGTCCCTTTCGTCGAAGCCTACGGAATGACCGAAGCGGCGCACCAGATGACCTCGAATCCTCTGCCTCCCCGGCACCGCAAGCCAGGGTCGGTCGGCGTCGGCACCGGTCTGCGCATCAGCATCATGGATGCGGACGGCAACCATCTCGGCACCAACCAGCGCGGCGAGATCGCAATCCAGGGGGCGAATGTTTTTCGCGGCTACGAAAATAATCCCGAGGCCAACGCTCGTGCGTTTGTGCATGGATGGTTCCGCACCGGCGATCAGGGATTTCTTGACTCAGACTGCTACTTGCATCTGACCGGGCGAATCAAAGACATCATCATTCGCGGTGGCGAAAATATTGCGCCCCACGAAGTGGATGAGATTCTTTTGCGACATCCCGCGGTTGCAGCGGCGGTCACCTTTGGCTGCGTGCATCCTACGCTGGGTGAAGAAGTGGCGGCGGCCGTGGTTTTGCACGAACGCCATGGCGCTACGGAATCAGCACTCATCAAACACTGTCGCGAGCATCTCGCGGAATACAAGTGTCCAACGAAAATCTATCTGGTCGAGAGTATTCCCACCACCGCAACCGGAAAAATTCGGCGGCGAGCGGTCGCGCGCGTGCTCACGGATAATCAACAATGAAATTCCTGGTCGCCGGGGCCGGAGCAATTGGCGCATACATGGGCGCGCGCATGGCCCACGCCGGATTCGACGTCACGCTCTTCGCGCGCGGGCCGCATCTTCGCGCCATGCAAGAGCGCGGCGCGGAGGTGAAGAGTGCCGAGGGAGATTTCGTGGCGCGGCCGAAGATCGCGGCTTCTCTCGAGGAAGTCGGTCCAGTCGACGTTGTCTTTCTGGGCGTCAAAGCCCACGGCCTGCCTCAGCTTGCGCCCCACCTGAAGCCCGTCCTTGGCCCGGATACGACGGTTGTCAGCACGCAAAACGGAATTCCATGGTGGTACTTTCAGGGCTTCGGCGGCGACTGGGAAGGTCTGCGTCTTGAGCGCGTCGATCCCGGCGGTGTGATTTCGTCGGCGATCAACGCGCGGCAAGTGGTCGGCTCCATCATTTATTTCGCAACCGAGATCACCGAGCCCGGAGTCATTCAACATACCGAAGGCAATCGCATTACCCTTGGAGAGCCAGATGGGACGCGCTCCGACCGCATTCGCGCTATCGCGGACGCGCTCATTGCTTCAGGATTTCGCTGTCCGGTTACCACTCGCATCCGGCACGAGATCTGGGTGAAGGTTCTGGGAAACTCGTCGTTCAATCCGGTCAGCGCCTTGACGCGGGCCACATTGGCGCAGATGGCGCGCGATCCCGGCGTCTGCTCCGTGATTCGCAGCATCATGCAGGAAGTGGAAGCGGTCTCCCTCAAGCTGGGAATGGAATTGCCGATCTCCATCGATCAGCGAATCGCTGGCGCCGAGAAAGTTGGCGAGCACAAGACTTCCATGCTTCAGGATCTCGAAGCCGGCCGGCCCATGGAACTGGAAGCGGTGGTGGGCGCAGTGGTGGAACTCGGAGAGCGCGTAGGACTGCCCATGACCTGTACGCGGACCATATACAACTGCACGAAGTTACTGGCGGAGGGTGTAAATCGGCAGCAAATCCAAAGCCGTCGGACATCGCCAAGTCAGATCTGATCCTGCTTCCGCGGCCGGCTTTGCGGTATTATGGGGCGCGCCGCCTCCGCCGAGAAGACTTTTATCCCCCACCCTTGCTAGGGGCTTGACAACGGGGGTATACTCGTTCGGTCTGCTGGTCCACTTATCGGACCACTTGGAGCCCACGTTGGCTACTCCCGTCAAATCCGACTTCGAAGCGATTCGTAAGAACAAAGTCTACGAAGAAGTCGCGCGACAGATCGAACGCCTGATTCTTAAGAAACTGAAACCCGGGGACAAGCTTCCGTCGGAACGCGAGCTCGCGGAAATGCTTCAAGTGAGCCGCAGCTCCATTCGCGACGCGATTCGAGGGCTCGAGCTCATGGGAATGGTCGAGCCGCGTCAGGGCGCTGGCACGATCGTGCGCGAAGTATCGGCGGACTCGTTGGTGAATCCCTTCGCGAATGCTCTGAAACAGAAACAAGTGGTGGTCGGCGAACTCCTGGATTTTCGCAAGATGCTCGAGCCGCCTCTGGCCGCCCGCGCCGCCACGCACGCCTCTCCCGAGGAAATTTCGGAGATGGAAGAAATTCTCCAACGCCAGGAAGCCAAGTTGTTTCGCGAGGAAACCACCATCGCGGAGGATGCGGAATTTCATTACAGCGTGGCGCTGGCCTCTGGGAACAACGTTGTACTCAAAGTGCTGGACATCCTCATGGACTTGCTTCGCGAGACGCGGGAGCGCTCGTTGCAGGTGGAAGGGCGTCCCAGGAAATCTCTGGCCGGCCACCGGAGGATTCTTGCCGCTATCAAGCGTCACGACGCGGAAGCGGCGAAGGCCGCGATGCGCCGGCACATTGAAGACGTCGAAGAGATCGTGCTCGACGAGATTGAGTAAGGCAGCTCTCCCCCGTAGTTGGGTTAATCGTGATTCGCCATCATGTGGGATGGCGGTCGCGGCGCAGTAAATGGCGGTGAATTCCGCCAAGAGTGAACGGCAGGCCGCCGCGTCTGCAAATCTGGGGATCGTTAATTAGGGTTCGCTAAGTAGGTTCGTTTACTAAGGATCGTGGATTGTCCGAACTGGCAAATCACGTAGCCCGCGCCGCTGGCGCGTCCGAAGCCTCGCCAATGTCTAACGCAGCAAGCCTCAAGCTGCGTCTAGCGGAAGCGCGCATCCAGGATATCGGCCATGGCATCGCACGACTTGCGCCGGCCGACTTACGGCGCATGAATGCCAAGCCTGGCGACGTGCTCAAGATCACTGGCAGCACGATCGCTGTGGCGCGAGCCGAAGTTTCCAGCGAAAGCTACGAGGGCATGATCCAGATCGACGGGACGTGCCGCAGCAATTGCGGCGCGGGATTGCAGGAGCAAGTGACGGTGACTCCCGTCGAACACGCGCAAGCAGTGGCTGTCCGATTGTCGCCGTTATGGGTGGGCGCTGCGCCCGCCACCATAGCGCCGGATCGCATGCTCGAGGATCTGGTGGGTGTCCCGGTCATCGCAGGCGGCGTGGTGCGGGTTCCAACGTTTGCCAAGGCGGTGAACTTCCAGGTCGTTCGTACGATTCCTTCCGGGCCTGTTGTTATTGGCAGCCGCACCGATATCCGCATCGTGGATGGCGACCAGACCATTGCCCGCGCTCCGGTGGTGTCCTACGAAGATATCGGCGGGCTGGAGCGGGAAGTCGCGCGCGTGCGCGAAATCATCGAACTGCCTCTCAAGCACTCGCGCATCTTCGAGCAGTTAGGAATTCTGGCTCCGAAGGGTGTTCTGTTGTATGGTCCGCCCGGGACAGGCAAGACATTGCTGGCGCGTGCGGTCGCCGCCGAAAGCCGCGTGCACTTTATTCATCTCAACGGTCCCGAGATCATGCGGAAGTTCTACGGCGAGAGCGAGGCCAAACTCCGCGAAGTTTTCGAAGAGGCGGCGCGCCACGCCCCTGCGATCCTCTTCATTGACGAGATCGATGCAGTAGCTCCCAAGCGCACCGACGTGGCAGGTGAGGTCGAAAAGCGCGTGGTGGCGCAGTTGCTCAGCTTGATGGATGGCTTCGTCGCGCGCGGCCAAGTGATTGTCATTGGCGCTACCAATATTCCTGAGGTATTGGATCCGGCGCTGCGGCGTCCCGGCCGTTTCGATCGCGAAATCGAAATCGGCGTTCCGAACACGCAGGCGCGCCTGCAGATTCTCCGCATTCACACTCGCGCCATGCCGCTCGCGCCCGATGTCGACTTGCGCGAGATCGCCGAGCATTCTCACGGCTTCGTCGGCGCCGATCTCGAAGCGCTCGGACAGGAAGTCGGCATGATTGCTCTGCGTCGGTTCCTCTCCAACGCGCCCCTTGAAACCGACGGAGTTGCGTCGGCGGAACTTGCTGCTCTGCGCGTCACGCGCGAAGACTTTCTCGCGGGCTTGAAAGAAGTCGAACCCAGCGCCACGCGCGAGTTCTTCATCGAGAAAAGCTCGTCGACGTTTGCTTCGCTCGGAGGCCTGCACGAGGTCAAGCGCATGCTCGATGCCGTCGTCGAGCACTCTCACATGCGAGACGAGATCTATGAACAGGTCGGATTGGCGCCACCGCGCGGCATCCTGCTGGTAGGACCGTCGGGCACAGGCAAGACCGCCCTGGCGCGGGCGCTCTCGGGCGAGAAGCAGATTCCGCTGATCGCCATCGACGGCCCGCAACTCTACTCGAAGTGGCTGGGTGAATCCGAGCGCGCGCTGCGCGAGGTTTTCAAGAAGGCGAGACGGGCCGCGCCCTGCATCCTGTTCTTCGACACGCTCGACGCGCTCGCGCCCAGGTTCGGCGCCGATCAATTCGGTTCGGACGTTTTTCAAAGAATTCTCAGCCAGCTGCTCCGTGAGATCGACAACCTGCGCGACGTCAAGGGAGTGATCCTGCTCGCCGCCAGCAACCGTCCCGAGCGGATCGATCCCGCGCTCATGCGCAGCGGGCGCTTCGATTACATACTCCATTTCGATAAGCCCAACGCTGCCGATCGTGCCTCCATCATGCGCCTGAGCTGCCGCTGCGTTCCGCTCGCGCTTGACGTTGATTTCGATGAATTCGCCGGGCAGATGGAAGGCCTCACCGGGGCCGATATCGAAAGTCTCTGCAAGAAAGCCACGTTGTTGGCAATTGCTGAGTTTCAAGAGGGCAAGCGCGGTGCGACTTTCGTTGTTTTGCGTAGTGATTTCATGAGGGTCATCGATTCCGATCGCTGCTTCTCCCCGCAATTGAAAAGTACAAGAGAGCCGAACACAAACGCCCAGGATTTTTGTCCTGAGGCATCTGACTGAGTCATAGCGAGGGTTGACCATGAGTTACACCGAACTCACTGTTTGGACACGCGGCATCATTATGGACAAGGAAGGCCGCGACATCGTGAATTCCATCTCCGCCTCCGCCCGTCTCGAAGGCAAGTACGCGCAGGCGATGGAAAATTATGTCGACAATCCTGATCGCACCAACTGCCCCACGCGCAAGTATTGCCGCGTGAGCGACGAAGTGCTCGAGAACGAACTCACCTACGAAAATGAAAATCCCAACGTCGTTGTGCTGGTGGAAGGCACGATGGTCAAGGGTTGGGATTACATGCGCGGTATGCCTCCTGGCGGAACGCTCGTGATCAACACGCACTACACGCCGGACTACATGATTCGCTTTGTTCCTGGCCCCGAGCGTCTGGCGCAACTCGTCTGTGTGGATGCGGCTCACCTGGCCGATCACAAATGGCTCTACTACCGTCTGGGCGAGCTTGGTCTCGACCGCCTTTCGACCGAGGGCGCCGCAGAGCGCAACAAATCGATTGCGCCCGATATCGCCGCTCCGCTCATCGCCGCCGTCGTGAAAACGACCGGCATCGTCAAGATGGAGACCATCGAACCCATGATCGCGAACAAGCGGGCATTCGAAATGGCGCTCGAGCAGTTGCACATCATGAAGCTGAACCCAGTGGCTGTATAGGAAGGACTAAAAGGATCACATGTCGACAAAAGGCACACATATTCCCGATCGCCTCAAGATCCCATTCGCGGGCATCACTCCTGCGCCAACGCAGGAAAAAGGGCAAGACCTTTTCCCCACCGGCAACTGGCGGTCGATTCGTCCGGTTTACCGCGACAAGCTGCCACCCTGCAACAACGCCTGCGGCACCAACGAAAAAATCCAGGGCTATCTCGACCTGGTGAAGCGCGGCAAGTATCTCGACGCCTACGCGCTCATCAAGGAAGACATGCCTTTCCCGTCGGTCACGGGCCGCGTGTGCTACCACCCATGCGAACAAGCATGCAACCGCGGCAAGTACGATGAGGCCATCTCGATCCGCGCGGTTGAACGTTTTCTCGGCGATCTCGGACAGGCGCTGCCACGCGACGTGGTCAAGCCCGGCAAACCGAACGGCAAGAAAGTCGCGGTCGTGGGATCGGGTCCCGCCGGCCACAGCGCGGCATATCAACTGGCGCGCATGGGCTACAAAGTCACCATCCTGGAGAAGTCGCCGAAAGCCGGCGGACTCAATCGCGGCGGAATTCCCGACTGGGTTCTTCCGCAGCATGTGCTCGATCGCGAAATCGAGCGCCTCGTCGAACTCGGCATCGAAATCAAGACCGGCGTCGAAGTCGGCAAAGATGTCACCTGGGACGATCTGAAGAAGAACTACGACGCCTGCGTCCTGGCCATCGGTCTTACCGAACCCAACAGCGTTCGAGCCGAGGGCGAGAACAAAGACGGCGTGCTCTACGGACTTCCCTTCCTGCGCGATATCGGCATGGGCACATCGAAGGTCAAGGTCGGCGCCCGTGTCGCCGTCATCGGCGGCGGAAACACCGCGATCGATTGCGCTCGTGAAGCATTGCGGCAAGGCGCGGTCGAAGTAACCATGATTACCGTCGAGGGCAACCGTCAGGAGATGCCGGCCTCGCCCGAAGATCTCCACGATATGCTGGAAGAAGGCGTGGAGCTGGTGCACGGGAAGGCAGTGACAGCGGTGCTCGGTAACGGCAAAGTCGAGAAGTTGCAATTGCATCCTGCTCGCTTCTCTGGCGCCATTAACGCTTCTCCGATCACGGTCGATCGAGACGTTCCCGGCGAGCATTTCCACGTCGACAACGTGATCATCGCCATAGGTCAGCGTGCATCGATCGGTTGGCTGCCCGCGGAATTCAAGAACGAGCGCGGAACCATCAAGATCGACAAGTTCGGTCGGCTCGGCGACACGAACTTCTTCGCCGCCGGCGATATCGCGCAACTCGGTTCCGGTCAGCCTCTGATGGTGGTGAATGCGGTGGGCGATGGCAAGCGCGTTGCCTTCAACCTGGACAAGGTCATGCGTGGCGAGAAGTTGCAGCCGCGCACCATTGCGGTGGACGTCATCTTTGATCTGAACCGCATGAACATGACGTACTTCCCGCACTTCCCGCGCCTGCATCAGATCATGCTTGCGCCGGCCAGCCGAAAGAAGACGCAGGAAGAAGTGATCCAGGCGTTTACCGAAGAGCAGGCGGTCGAGGAAGCGGGCCGCTGCTTCAGTTGCGGAACCTGCAACGCTTGCGACAACTGTTATCTCGTCTGCCCGGAGCCTTGCATCGCGCGTCCGGAGCGTTCCAACGGGATGTACAAAATTCTCGTCGATTATTGCAAAGGTTGCCGCGTGTGCATCGAGGAATGCCCGACAGGATGCCTCGAAGGCGTGCCCGAACTCGACTTCGATACCGGCGTTGTGCGCATGGATACAGCCTTCGCGATCTCGCCCGGCCTGCACGGACGGCAAGCGGAGGAACTGAGAAACCTAGGCGACCGGGCAGCCAAGACCATATAGAGCGGAGCGAATTATGCCAACAGCAACGGCAGTAAAAAAGAGGATGGTCCGAATCAATGGCTGCGTCGCGGCGGCGCAAGCCGCGAAGTACGCCGATGTCGATGTGATCGCGGCTTATCCGATTCGTCCTTACACCGCGACCATGATGGCGCTCGCTCAAATGGTCGCCAATGGCGAACTCGACGCCGAATACATCGTCGCCGATAGCGAGCACTCGCAACTGAGCATCGCGCATGGCGCCGCGTCGGCTGGAGCTCGCGTGTTCACTGGCAGCTCGGGGGTGGGCGTGCAATTTGCCTACGAACTTTATTCGCCGATCTCCGGCAGCCGCATGCCGGTCCAGATGATGATCGCCGACCGCACGCTCGATCCTCCCGGTGATTTCGGTTCCGAACATACCGACGCGCTTTCCACCCGCGACATGGGATGGATCATGGGCTGGTCCTGCGATGCGCAGGAAGCGTTTGATAATCATTTGATCGCCTATCGCATCGGGGAAGACCCGCGCGTGCTTCTGCCGCAGATGGTTTGCCAGGACGGCTTCTTCGTCTCGCACATCACGGGCGACGTGGAGTTGCCGGACACGGGCCAGGTCAAGGAATTCCTGCCGCCATATAAGCATCCTTATCCGCTCGATCCGCGGCATCCCGTTTCGCACGGACCGCAGATCATGCCGGAGCAGGGTCCACCACTGCAGTTGGAGCGGGCACGCGCCATGGAAGAATCGATGGCAGTCATCGAGCAGGCGCACGACGAATTCGCCAAGATTTTCGGCCGCCGGTACGATCCGTGGATCGAAGAGTTCATGACCGACGATGCCGAAGTAGTTTTCTTTCTGCAAGGCGCACACGCGGTGACGGCTCGTTTCGCAATCCAACACATGCGCGACCGGGGATTGAAGGTTGGCATGGTGCGGTTGCGAACCATCAGGCCATATCCCACCGACCGCGTGAAGGAGTCCCTGAGCAAATTCAAAGTAGTGGGTGTGATCGAAACCAACATGGGTCTGGGCAGCGTTAGTAGCGGAGGCGTGCTCTACGCAGAAGCCTGCGCCGCTCTCTACGAAAGTCAGAAGCGCCCGCTGGTGCTGTCGTTCATGGCCGGCATGGGCGGCGAGGCTATCGTGCTGAAAGAATTTTATTGGATGACGGAGAAAATGCTGGACGCCCAACGGCGCGGAAAAATCGAAAAGCGCACGCACTGGGTCGGATTCGAAGAGTAAGCGCTCTTGTTGCTCGGACTCAACCGGTCCGCGTATTAAAGAAAGATTGCTGCAGGGTCTCTGATCCTGCGATTGGAGAATTGATATGGCAACCATAGAAGTTCAGCGGCAGCTGCTGCCGATTCTCGATAGCCCGAATCAGGGTGCGCGTTTCTATAATCCGGAACTGCCCTCCTCCGAGCCGTTCGTTCCGGGGCATCGCACCTGCGCCGGCTGTGGGCCCTCCATTCAATATCGGATGACGAGCAAAGCCGCCGGCGACAATACCATCCTGGTCGGTCCGACCGGCTGCATGTATGTCGCGAACAGTTCGTACTTGTGCACGCCCTATAACGTGCCGTGGGCGCACACGCAGATCGGCAGCGCGGGCAGCTTCACAGCCGGCGTCTCTGCCGCCTACGAAGCCATGATCCGCAAGGGAAAATGGCAGGGCAAGTTCCCGAACATCATCTGCGAAGCGGGCGATGGGAGCGCCTCCGACATCGGCCTCGCTTCCATCTCCGGCGCGCTGTATCGCAATCACGACTGCCTGATCATCTGCTACGACAACGAGCAGTACGCCAACACCGGCATTCAGGCTTCGTCGCGCACGCCCTACGGCGGCATGACGACCTTCTCTCCTCCCGGTCCCGAAGTTCCGGAAGGCAAGAAACTGTTCCCCAAAGATCTGGCACGCATGATGGCGGCTGGCCATCCGCATTGTTATGTTGCGACCGCCAGCGTGGGCTATCCCATCGACCTGATGAATAAGGTTCGCAAGGGACTCAACCATAAAGGCGCCGCATACTTGATGGTCTACACGCCTTGCCAGAAGGGCTTTGTCTACGAGACGCCGCGCTCGATCGATTTGGGCCGACTGGTCGTTGAATGCGGTCTTTATCCGATGTGGGAGTGGAATCCGGAAAAGCGCACGTTCGATTACAGCTTCCGTCCTGCGAGCATGCGTCCAGTATCCGAGTATTTGAAGCTGCAAGGACGCTTTGGCCACCTGCATGCCGAGCACATCGCCACCTTGCAGAAGTTTGCCAATGAGCAATGGCGAATGATGAATGTCGAGCTGCCCGAGGCTCTCCTCATGGCGGCGGATGCGAAAAACCTGATGAACATGGCCTCGGCGGCAGAAGCCGCCGCCGTCGCGGAGACCGTATGAACGCTAAAACGAGCGCTGCGAATCCTGCCGAGCCCGAAGTCGAGCCCGAGGGACAGGAAAGCTATATCGTCACCGAAGGCAAGAAGCGCGGGTCGACGCGCGACGTGCGTCCGGAAGCGGCCTACGACCGCTTCTATACCGTGCTGCGCGTGCACCCCGGCGATGCCATCCTCACTGACAACTGGCATACCAACCAGGTGCTCGACCACGCGCGCAACAATTTTGAGGGATACACGTTCGCCATGCGCACGCTGGAGGCCTGGGGCGCGATGATCGAAAACGATCATCGGGCTTACTACACCGCGGGCGGCCGGATCTGGATGATGGATCTCGAACCAAGCGCCGGCAAAAAGCCGCGGCTGCCTGGGACCGGCCCGAGCAAGGCGGGCGCGGGTAAGAAGTAGATTGCCGCGCATTTTGCTGATCGACGATACGCCGGAGATCGCTGAACTGCTGACGTTCTCTCTGCGGGACCTCGGCTACGAGGTTTTCGCCGAAGGATACACCAGCGCCATTAACGAGCATGTGATCGAACACCGAGCGGACGCGGTCGTGCTCGACTGCACGGCCTTCGATATGTCTGAGGCCCTCTTCGACAGCGTTCGTCATCATCCGAATCACGCCGAGCTTCCGGTCGTGATCATCAGTGACACGCCGGAGCAGGCGGAGGCCAGCCTGCGTTCCCGCAAGGCGCGCAAAGTTCTGTTGGTTCCGAAACCGTTTACTGGCGCTCAGGTGGGAAGAGCGCTGGCCCAGTTGCTGGAATAAGTAAGTATGCCTTTGTGGAGCATGGACGATTGGCAATTCCTCGAGCGCGAGGTCGTCACCGACCCGAAGGGCAGGCAGTGGACGGTCGCTCTGATGGATGTGCTGGGCCAGGAAGGCGATCCTGACATGCCCAACAAGTTGCTCGAGCTTCAGTATTCGACTGGCCGCTATTTCACGCTGATCTACGCCGACGGCGGAGCTCTTCAACGGGAACGCGGCTATGCGTCACTTCCGGAAGCGACGAATGCGTATGGAAATCTGCTGGTGGGCGTGATCGACGGAAGTGTTGATCCTTCGCAACCGGTCTTCCGGCAGGACCTGGAAGACTGAGCCGATCTCCTGATGAACCAACGTGAAAAATTGGCAGTTCCCTCAGGGGCTAAAGCCCTTGGCTTTATTGGCTCTGGGCGGCACGACTGAAGTCGTGCCCTACCCGAAACTATTCATGAGATAGCTTCTAGTCTCGTGACTAGCGGCCGGGATCCAGATCTCTCATCACCACGCGAAGCACCTGCCCCGCGAGTCGTGCATCGCGCTCCGCAATCGTAGGCTTCATTCCGCTATTGCCGTTCTCATCTCGGTATGCCCGCGCGACCGCCGGTAACCGGGCGCACCCTCCCCGAATCAGTCCGGCTCTCTCTGCGACCGTGAGCCGCGTCTCGAATGACCAATCGGCAATTTTCTCCGCAGGCGCACCCGAAACCAGAAGGGAACTCAGCCCTTTGTGGTCGAGTGCATCGGTGACAATGGCTTCCAGGATTCCGCAGGAAGTGAGCAGCGCAGTCTCGTAGTCCTGCTGCTCCAGCGCCTGGCGACTATCGGCATAAGCGCGTTCGACAACCGGACGAAGCTCGGGATTATGGACGAATTCGAAACGGCGAGGAGGCGGTGCTTCGGAGGATGCCGAAATGAGCGGTCCATGATCCGGTTGGGAGAGCGACGCGACCGCCTGCTCGAGAACGCCGAGAAGTCGCTGGACGATCTCCGCCGGTGCGGCTGTTTCCACGGCAACGCCAGTCCCGGAGCGCATGAGGAAGGCTTCGCTAAACGACCGCGCCAGCCAATGCGCCTTGCTGCCTCCGGACAACTGATTGATAGTTACTCCGCAATCTTCCTGCCACGCACGAGTGGCGGCAATCGCAGGCTCGCTGGAAGGATCGGTCCTCAAGAGTTCGCGCACCTTGCTGCCGCGGCGAATCAAGCCGTTCAGATGAGAAAGGTAAGTCTCGATCTGCGAACGCACGCTTTCATCGATCACTTGCATCTCGCCCATCCTGCCGAAAGCCCGGGAAGTCCGCTGTTGACAGGCACTTCGCCGCCCGCGTTCGAGGACTCTTGACAGTCCATTGGAAGCATGCTAACTTTTTCACCCGCAAGTGGTTCGATGACTGGACCAGTATATATCACTAGTCTCGCCCAGAGCCAAATGATCTCCGTTCCCGACCACGTGGGGTGGCCGCGCTAAGAATAAAAAGAAATTCATAAGCAAGGAAGATTCGCCCGCACTTTACTTAATGATAGATATCGATCGCTTCCAGGAAGAAGTCGATACATGTAGGGAAAGTGGCTGGTTTCCGATGTGATTCATTCCTGACGGAAGTGGAGACTTAAGCCGCCCGACCAAGAATGTCGGGCAGCCGGTCGACACCCGAACTCCCGAGGGAAAGTCGCGAGGTGGCTGGCGTTCTTGCAGTGCGCTGTTAACGTATAACGCGCCGTCATGGAGGTAATACCTATGGCTGGATCTCCGTCCGCCCTGATTCACCCCTCGCGAATTCCCAATCGTTGGGTTCAACTCATAGCCGGCATCGTTGCCATGATGGCTATCGCGAACCTGCAGTACGCGTGGACTCTCTTTACCAAGCCCATTCAAGCTCATCTGCATGTCTCACTGGAGGCTGTCCAGGTAACCTTTTTCGTATTCGTCGCCCTGGAAACCTGGCTGGTACCTTTTGAAGGATTCCTGGTCGATCTGATCGGACCCCGCTTCATGCTGGGGATTGGCTCGGTGATGGTCGGACTGGGATGGGTCGGGTCGGGCTACGCGGAGTCGATCAACAGTCTCTATTTCTGGTACGGAGTAGGCGGCGTCGGCGCCGGCATCGTCTACGGGGGCGCCATCGGCAACGCGCTGAAATGGTTCCCTGACCACCGCGGGCTTTGCGTCGGCCTGACTGCCGGTGCGTTCGGTGTGGGCACCGCGACCACAATCGCGCCCATTGCTTCCATGCTGAAAGCGTCGGGCTACCAGCACACGTTTATCGTCTGGGGAATTATCCAGGGCGTGGTTGTGCTGGCATGTGCACTCTTCCTGGCCAAGCCACCCGTGGGTTGGACGCCTCCGAACTGGGTTGCGAAAGAAGCCAAGATTAGGGCCAAGGTAAATACGTCAGCCATCGACATGACGCCTTGGCAGATGATGTGCCAGCCGTCCTTTTATCTCATATACGTGATGATGGTCATGCTGGCGTTTGGCGGTCTCGTAGTTACCGCACAGCTGAATCCCATGGCCTCCTCGTATCACGTGGACAAGGTCATCGTGCTTTGGGGCATGACCGCCTTGGTGCTGGCCATCACTGTAGACCGGCTTCTGAACGGATTTACTCGTCCGTTCTGGGGATGGGTGTCCGACCATATCGGCCGGGAGAATTCCATTTTCATTGCGTTTGTTCTCGAGGCAATCGCGGTTTTTGCCCTCCTCCAACTTATCAACCGGCCCGTATGGTTCGTGGTTTTGTCGGGTCTGTGTTTCTTTGCATGGGGAAATATTTTCTCCTTGTTCCCCGCGATCACCGGCGACTTGTACGGCAAGAAGTGGGCCACCACAAACTATGGAGTCGTCTATACCGCGAAAGGAGTGGCGGCTGCCTTTGCGGGGCCCGGCGCTGCCTGGCTATTTTCCAAAACGGGTTCCTGGACCAAGGTCTTTTGGGCCATGATTGTCTGCGACCTGGTCGCTGCCTTCATGGCGTTGCTGTGGCTGAAGCCCATGGCAGCCCGCGCAGTCAGAGACTCGGAAAAGGCGTCCCCATTAGTCAGCGCCGCGGCGCCGATCAAGGCTCGGGGCGTCGCATAGCGCAATTAGAGCGGTGACAACAGGGAAAACACAGAAGGCTTTCTCCTTTCCAGGTTGAAAGCCTTCTCCCTATTTGCGACCTGGAGATTCTCCCACCCAAGTTCTTATCAAATGAGCGGCTTGCCGCCGCTGAGACGCGAGAAAAACTTTCGACCTTGCCAAAATGTCACATTGAACCGTGATTCGGATCATTGCACCACTTTGGGCTCAGGCCTGAAATGGAGTGGTCAGTCATCAGACCATTCCAAATGCTAGGCACTGAATCACCCGCGAAAGTCGGCTTCGAAGCGATCCCCAGAAATAAGGTCTATCAGGAAGTTGCTCGACAGCTAGAGCGGCGCATTACCGAAGAGCTGAAGCCTGGCGACCTGCTTCCGCCGGAACGCGAACTGGTTCGGACACTGGGCGTGAGCCGCGATTCCGTGCGAAACGCCATTCGAACCCTGGAGCTGATGGGTCTGCTTGAGCCGCGCCAGGGCATCGGCACGGTGGTCTGCAACCCCGCCGCAAAACAGAACAATCCCCTCGCGGATGCGCTCCTCGAAAAACGAAAGATGGTTGCAGAGCTCATCGACGTACGCAAGATGATCGAGCCGCCGCTGGCCGCCCGCGCCGCTTTGCACATCTCTCGCGATGCCATCGCCGACATGGAAGAGATTCTGGTTCGTCAGAAAGCCAAGGTGCTTCACGGTCAACTCGGGATCGAAGAGGACTCCGAATTTCACTACGCCATCGCCTTGGCGTCCGACAACAGCGTGATTTTGAAAGTAGTGGATGTGCTGATGGATTTGTTGCGTGAAACACGGGAAAGCTCGTTGCAGGTGGAAGGGCGGCAGGAGAAATCGCTTGCCGGTCACCACCGGATTCTGTCCGCTTTGAAGTTGGGCGACGCTCCGGCTGCTGAGGCTGCGATGCGTCGGCACCTGCAGGAAATTGAAACCGTCGTACTGAAAAAGCTCTAAGAGAATGGAGGTTGCCAAATGGGTCAGTTATTCGCGGTCGAAGTCATCTATCGAGGAGTCTTTCAAAAGACTCTCGCGAAGAACATCACGCGCGACATCGTCTTAGCCGCGCACAACGAAGGCAAACTGGGCATTTCCTTTGGCCGTTACGGGGATGCTCCAGAACGCAATGGCATTCCAGCCAAGAGTTTCGCAATCGTCGCCAATGACGAACTGACGCTCGAAGCCGGAATGGCGCAATACGAACCGAAGCAAGTCGACCTGACCGTGGTTCTCGATGACACGCTCTGCAAGGGCGGAGAGTCGTGGGCCTGGTACGGATTGCAGCCGGTTCATCACGCTCTGAAGCCGGGACACACCCTCGTCGTAATTTCTCTCGAGGATGCGCCCACACTGCTGAAGAGCATTCACCGCCGGGAAGAGCCCTACAAGCTGGGAATCATCAAAGGCGTCACCAGCTTCTCCGGCATGTGGGTTTTCAAAGATGACCACACCGATGTCCGCGTCCTCGGCGCCATCGCCAAGGCGCTGCCCGAAGTATTCAGCCTGAAGTCGGTGGAGCAATTCATCAACGAGAAGCTGAAGAGCGCCGTGAAAGTCACGTCCGCTCGCACCGCGTTCGAGAAATTCACTGCTGTGCCTGTAAAAGCAGGCGAGGGCAATCCCGAGGAGCCGTTCAAGTTTGAACTGCCCGGTTGGGAAGACATGCGGTCCGGTGTTTCGATTAAAGGACAGCCGCAAGGTGGTCCGTATCCGGATCCAGTTACGGGCAAAGTCGGAGGTTTCCGGCCCGCCCGTAACGAGCTGTTCAAGAAGTATTCAACGCGCACTCTGCGGCCGGTCGTTAACTTCTCGACCTGCACCAAGTGCACGCTGTGCTGGCTGAATTGTCCGGATGCTTCTTTCGACGTCACCCCGGAAGGAACTTACGATGCCAATCTCGAAGCCTGCTGCGGTTGCGGCATTTGCGAAGAGGTTTGCCCCGTCAAAGACTGCGTCCACATGGTGAACGAGTCCGAGTTCAAGGACAACAGCAGCCAGTGGGAAGCCTACCAGACCGACAAGAAAGCCTACTTGAAGTGGTTGGAATCGACCATCGAAAAGGCCGAACCGATCGAGAAGCGGTCTCACGGATTCCGTTATCGCGGTCAGTATCAGGAACAGGTCCCCGAGGCCCTGGAAATCGCTAAGAAAGGCTAGCGCAGGCAATTTGAAAACGCGGCCTGAAAGCTTAAGCCCGAAGAACTAAGGAGATTGAAATGGCGACATTAACACTACCTGTTGAGGAAAAGAAAAAAGGTACCGAGCAGGAAGCCCTGATCACTGGCGCCGAGGCCATCGCGATTGCATGCAAATTGGCCAACGTGGACGTGGTCACGGCTTATCCAATCCGGCCTTATGACACGGTGATGCAATACATCAGCCAGCTGGTCGCAGACGGCGAAATGGATTGCGAATATATCGTGGCGGAAGGCGAGCATTCTCAATTCGAAATCGTGAAGCACGCGTCGGTTTGCGGAGCGCGCGTGTTCTGCGGTTCGAGCGGCGTGGGCTGGATGTACGCCATGGAAGCGCTGACCGTCAGTCCGGCTCTGCGCGTCCCCATGGTCTGCATGGTCGGCAACCGGGCTCTCGACGATCCCGGTGCCTTCGGCGTCGAACACAACGATGCCTTGGCAGTCCGCGACCTGGGCTGGCTGTTGACCTGGGTCGATAGTGCGCAGGAAGCACTGGACACGGCTCTGATCGCCTATCGTGTGGCGGAAGACCGGCGCATCTTCGTACCGCTCGCCATCAGCTGCGACGGCGCGTTCCTCACCCACTCGCAGGCGCTGGTAAAGATCCCGACGGCCGAGCAGGTCAAGAAGTTCCTGCCTCGCTACGACCGCGGCGATCTGCTCCTCCATCCCGACAACGTGATTTCGGTGGCCCCGCAGGCCAACGAAGATTGGGTCATGGAGATTCGGCGGCAGAACTACGCAGTCACGGAGATCGCATGTGACGTGATTCGCGAAGTCTATGCCGAGTTCGAGAAAACGTTTGGACGCAAGTACGGCAACCCGTTCTTCGAAGAGTACATGACTGAAGACGCGGAAGTCGTTCTGCTGGGCATGGGAACACTCTCAACCCCGGTCAAAGTGGCCATCCGCAAGATGCGCGAACAAGGCAAGAAAGTCGGGTTCGTTCGTCTGCGCTGGTTCCGTCCGTTTGCCGGTTTCGAGATTGGCAAATGCCTGGAGCGTTTCAAGGCCATCGGCGTACTCGATCGCGACTTCTCGTTCGGTTCGCCGGACCTGAGTGGCGTGGTGGCGACCGAAGTTCGGTCGGCCATGTACAGCAACAGCGCTACCCGGCCGCCAGTCCTGGGATTCATCGGCGGATTGGGTGGACGCGAGGTGACCGTACCGGATGTCGAAACCATGACCGAGAAAGTATTCGAAGCTGCAAAAGGTAAGGCGCAACCCCTGACGCAATGGATCGGGCTGCGGGGATAACGCCAGTTGACGTGGCGCTATTCATAGCCGGAAAGGACAAACTAATCATGAGCACATTTGTAGATGAAAAACCGACGCAAGAGCTGGAAGCCTTCAAAGGAGTAAAGAAGGTTCCACACGAGGAGTACTACACGTCCGGCCACCGCACCTGTCAGGGCTGCGAGTCTGCGCAAATCATGAAACTGATGGCGAAGGCCGCAGGTCCCAGGACCATCGTTCTGGGAAGTACCGGGTGCATGTACGTGGCGAACACCTCTTACTACGCCACTCCCTGGGGCGTTCCCTGGATGCATACACAGCTGGGCAGTTCTGGCTCGAGCGCGTTGGGAGCGGCAGCCGCATTCCGCGTCCAGATGCGCAAGGGCGTCATGAAGGACGAGCCCATCAACGTCATCGCCTTCTGCGGCGATGGCGGCGGCGCGGACATGGGCCTGGGAGCGATCTCAGCCACCATGTGCCACCCCGATTACAACTTGCTGATCCTGATGTACGACAACGAGTCCTACGCCAATACCGATATCCAGATTTCCGGGACATCGCCCTATGGCGTAAACACCTCGTTCAGCACGCCAGGAAAAGTAAAGCGGATCATGAATCACCGCTGGAAAAAGAACATGGCGCCGCTAATCGCGGCTGGCCATCCCACAGTGAAGTATGTAGGAACCATTTCCACCTCATACCCGCTGCAGGCGATGAACAGCGTTCGCAAGGCTCTGTCGGTCGGCGGTCCCACCTTCATTCACTGCCTCAATCCTTGCCCGAAGGGCTGGGACTTCGATCCAGTGCTCTCCTTCGAACTCGGCGAACTGGCCGTCAACACCGGCATTTGGCCTCTCTACGAGATCGAAAAGGGCAAGCTGAAGCTCTACGGCAAGACCGAGCAGATCGCCAGCGGCAGATTCAAACGCCTGCCGGTGCGCGATTACTTGCTCAAGCAAGGAAGGTTCGCGCATTTCATCGATGAGGATATCGATTACTTCCAGAGCAAAATCGATGACATGTGGAACAAGTGGCTGGTGCCGGGAATCATCCCGCTCCAGAAAGACCTGGAAACCGAATAACCACTCCCGCCCCCAATAAAAAGGGGGCGGATTTTTCTTTACCCGGACGTTTCCGGCAAGGAGCGCTAGGCGCATTGAGACGAGAGTAAGAGACGAGCAACTGTGACCGTTCGCTAGGAGGGTACGCGTGGCCACGAATGTGACCTCCTTGATTCCTGCAGAGTCCACGATCCCTGATCGACGGATTCGGATGCACGCTGGCGGGTTCGCGGTGATCATCATCGCGAACCCGCGATGCGCCTGCTTACTCGTTCTCAATCCGCAAGCTTCAAGCCCGTACGCCAACTTCGCCCACTCCGTTCGTCGCCATTCAGCCGAACCTCATTCAGTCGAACCTCTGAAATCATTTCGAACGCCCAAGTTTCGTTTGTCCCCCAGGGTCGGCCGGATCTGCGATGCATTCGGAAGTGCGGGGCTTCACCGCAGTGCGGGAACAAATCCGCGCTGTTTTCCTAGGAGAAAGAACATATGGCTAGCCAAACTCTAGTTCCCAGTCAGCGAGACAGCGCCAAAGAAGCCTACGGCAGCATCGCCGGCAACCGATGGATCCAGCTGGTGAGCGGCATCGTCGCAATGATCGTCATCTCCAATTACCAGTACGCCTTCACGCTTTTTACGCCTGGCATGAAAACGACATTCACCGGCGTACCCTACGCAAAAATCGCGGCGGTATTCTCCGCTTTTATTCTGTTTGAGACCTGGCCCATGCCCGTGTCAGGGTATTTTGTCGACAAATTCGGCATCCGCAAACTCATGACATTCGGCGCATTATTTATTGCGCTCGGATGGATTCTGGGAGGAACGGTAGCCAAGTCCCCCATGGACCTCTACATCTATTACGGCATCATTGCCGGAACCGGTGCGGGAATCATTTACATTTCCTGCGTCGCCAACGCCCTGAAATGGTTCCCCGACCGGCGGGGATTGGCTGCCGGGCTCACGGCCGCAGGCTTCGGCGGCGGCGCTGCCCTCACCATCATGCCCATCGCCAGTTCGATCCACAGCATGGGATGGGGGCATGCCATGGCCATCTGGGGCCTTGGCCAGGGCATCGTCGCATTTGCCGCCGCAATGATCCTTCGCCATCCGCCCACCGGCTGGGTTCCGGCCGGATGGGATCAGAAGGCGAAGCAGGTAAGTAAGGCGGTCGCGCAGTCGAAGGTGAACTTTACCTGGATTCAAACTCTGGGAAGGCCCGAGTTCTACCTGCTCTACGTACTGTTCTTCTTTGCGACCGCAGGTGGGCTGATCGCCACGGCGAATCTTTCACAGATTGCCAAGTCCCTCCACGTGAGCGACGCGAAGATATGGGGCTTTGCAATCGTTCCGCTGGCCGCAACCCTGACGTCTCTCTGTAACGCCCTATCCAGAATCATCTGGGGCTCGGTCTCCGACAAACTCGGACGAGAACGCACGATGTTCCTCACCTTCGGCGTCGAAGCCGTCCTGGTGTTTCTGGTAACCAAGATTGCGGGAGCGCCGATCGCCTTCCTGGTCCTGTTCTCGTTCATCTTCCTGTTCTGGGGCGAGATTTATTCCCTGTTCTCGGCAACGACGGGAGATATTTTCGGTCCCAAGAACGCCTCAGCCAACTACGGCATGGTATATACCGCCAAGGGCGCGGCTTCCGTGTTCGCCGGATTTGGCGCGGCATCGCTGGCTGCATACTTCGGCGGCTCTTTTGCCGTGCCGTTTTATATCTCGGCCGTGATGTGCGCCATCGCCGCACTTTGCTCCATCCTTGTCCTGAGGCCGTTGCTCAGAAATAGGATTGCGAAAGAAGCGCGAACCGCCGAGGGAAAGGCTCTCACCGCAGCCTTGACGCAAGTCTCCGCGCCCCCGCAGCCGGAGAAACATCTGACGGGCACGGGACGCTAGTCGTTGGCTTGGAGCGGACAGGAAGAGAAAAAAGAAGAAAGGCACACGGCGGCCGGGATAGGTAAACCCCGACGCCGCGTGCTTAACTTTGCAAGGAGCCGTCCTGACAGAGGGTCACGCCACATCATCGGTTATTATGGTTTTGCGGGCCCGTAGCTCAGCGGTTAGAGCAGTGGACTCATAATCCATTGGTCCAAGGTTCAAATCCTTGCGGGCCCACCAGACGTTTTCGCTACTGGAAGCTCGGCTTCGGCGGCGTGCACACCGAATCAAACCAGCGGCTGATGTACACCTCGGCATGGGCTTCGCCGCAATAATGCCGGGCTCCCCGCGCCGTGGCCGCCTCCGTATTCCATCGTTGGACGGTAAGCTCCGAATCTCCGCATCGAATCACGAACCAGTGGATTGGACTACTCGTCACCCTACCGCAGACTTCACATCTGAATTCCTGCAGCGACGTCACGTTTTCGCTCCGTAATAAGCGCCGGGGCGCAGTTTATTTTGGCGTAGAGGCTGGCCGCGGACTTGGTGTCAACACTGTTAACTCGCCGACCTGCTCCCTTTTCACGGCTCCACGAAGATGCGGGGTATGATCCATCATCCAAAGCTCGGGAATAATTTCGGCGACCAGATGCCCATGACAGAAAAGTCGCACCACCGAACTCTCGGAAACCACGATCCCCACTGCCTTGGTCACAGCGCTCATGTTGGCGGCGGCAATGTGACGGCTGCCGAGCCCCAGCGGCACATCCACCTCCGCGGCCACGGCATCGAGATAGCGGCAGGCGGAAAGTACAATTCCGTCATGACTCACCACGAACCCGCCATCCAGTTGCGCCAGTTCCTTGATGGTTCCGCGAAGATTGAGATTGGTAACGTGGCGCGAGGACTCAGGATGCCCCAATAACGGATCCAGAATCAATGCCCGGGATCGGCCAGCACGGCTTCTTCATCTCCAAGAGTGAACAGCGTGCCAATGCGCCTTCCCTCCCGGCCTTCGCGAGCAATCTCCACGGCGAGCCCAATCAGCGGGTCAAGAACATCCGGATTGTATTCCGTTACTTCGCAGAGAATGCTGTCAAACATCCATCGCGCTCCTGGCATCAGGTGAGCACTGCTCAGGCTTCATCGCCGTCACTATGAACCAGTCAATGATGCGAGTTGTAAACATCAGTTTGGAGCCCCCGCCAAAGGCAGCCAGACTTGAAAACGCGTATCGCCCGGTTTAGAGCTAACCTGAATATTTCCGCGATGCTTCTTCACGATTCGCTGCACGGTATCCAGACCGAGGCCCGTACCTTCCCCCACTCCCTTGGTGGTGAAAAAAGGCTCGAAGATATGAGGCTGCACTTCCTCCGGAATTCCCGGACCGTTATCGCGAATTTCTACCACAACGCAACCGTCTTGCTGGTAGGTTCGAATGCGAAGCTCGCCTTTCCCATGCATCGCATCGATGGCGTTATCGATAATGTTGGTCCAGACCTGGTTTAGCTCGCTGCCAAAAGAATTCACCAGCAGCGGAACCTTCTGGTAGTCGCGCTGCACCGCGACTCCCTGTTTTAGCTTGTGATTCAAAATCGTAAGCGTGGTCTCCAGGCTCCGCACAACGTCTACGTTGAGCACCGGCGCCTGATCCATGTGGGTGTATTCCTTGATGGCGCACACCAGATCCGATATCCGCGAAGTGCTGTTCTCGATTTCGCTCAACAGGGTCGCGATTTCAACCGAAGCGGCGATCCTGATTAAAGCGGCTCGAGCCGTGTCCCCATCAAGGATCGTAAACAAAGACTCCACCGCATCTGGCTTTATGTTTCGTTGCGCCAGGCCGGCGGCCAGCATCCACAGGTCGTTCTGCCCATGACTGCGCAGCAAGGAATCAATCTGGTCTTCCAGGTCGCTCATGGTGAGTGGATCCGGCGGAACTACATTCGGTTGCGTGAACGACGCCTCCATTTTTTCGATCTCCGCTTTCTGGGCCGGTGTGAGAACGCGCTTTCCCAGTTCGAGGCTCGCGTTGCGGATTTTCGTGAGCATCTGGCGTAGTTGGCTGGCCGCGCGTTTCGCAGCCGATGCCGGATTGTTAAGTTCATGCGCCAGTCCTGCCGAAAGCTTTCCCAAAGAAGCCAATCGGTCTCGCTGCTGTTCCAGGCGCGTGGTTTCGCGGATGCGGTCGGCCATCAGGCCCACCAGACGCTTGGTGAGCTCCGGCATTTTCTGTATGAGCTCCGGAAAAAGGGAAGCAGGAAACCGCAGGGCGCGGCCGTCTGTTTCTGCGCGCAAGCTCACCTTGAATTGCTTCATCCTTGAAAACGGCAGTATTCCGGTAATGTCGCCCGGCTCCAGGTTAAAGACGAAGGTTTCGCCTCCCAGCTCTCCGCGCCCCTGAAGTTGCCCCTCGAGAATTACAAACATTGCATCGGCCGGGTCGCCCTGGCGTGAATAGAGATCACCTGCTTTGCTATTCACTTCTTGTGATTGGCCGATGAACCAGTCGAGTTGATCCTCTGGCAAATCAGCGAACTCGGGGACGCGAACTAATTCGGATTTATCGACCATTTACACCTTGCTCAAATATTGATGGATGAACTGCACCGCGACCGATCCTTCACCGACTCCGGAAGCGACTCGCTTGATGGAACCATGGCGCACATCGCCCACCGCAAAGATGCCGGGAACATTGGTTTCAAGCAGGAAGGGGTCGCGATCGAGCGTCCAGCCTTTCGGCCGTTGCCCGTCACGTATCAGGTCAGGACCAGTCAACAGGAATCCGCGCTCGTCCCGCTCGACCACGCCAGCCAGAAAATCCGTCCGCGGCAACGCTCCAATAAAGATAAACATCGCACTGGCCGGCACACGCTCCGTCTTGCCGGTATCACTGCAGAGCACCGAAATCTCTTCCAGATGGGTATCGCCGTGCGCCTCGGACACCGACGCATGCGTCCACAGCTGAATATTTGGCGTCTCTTTCACCTGGTCGATCAGGTATTGCGACATCGTGCTGGAAAGCGATTCGCCGCGCACAAGAATGATGACGCGCTCTGCGTATTTCGCAAAGTTCATCGCTGCCTGGCCGGCCGAATTCGCGCCACCCACTACGTAAACGATTTCACCTTTACAGGACAAAGCTTCGGTGGCTCCGCCGCCATAGTAAATCCCCGCGCCCTGCAGCCTGTCGATCCCCGGAGCCTGCAAGCGCCGCCACTGCACGCCGGTCGCCACCATCAGCGCGTGACACGAGATCTCGTTTCCGTCCGCCAGCCTGATGATTCGGTAAGTTCCCTCGGTTCGGACGCCAACCACTTCCTGCGGCGCCAGGATTTCCACTCCGAAACGCTGCGCCTGCACCACCGCTCGCCGTGCCAGATCGCCGCCACTCAGCCCGGTTGGAAACCCAAGATAGTTTTCGATGCGCGAGCTCATACCAGCCTGGCCACCGGGCGCTTCCCGCTCAACCATCACCGTATGCAAACCTTCCGAGGCTCCGTAAACCGCAGCGGCCAAACCCGCCGGGCCCCCGCCCACAATGGCCAAATCATAAAAGCTGGTTTGGGCTCGCGTCCGCAGTCCGACCTTTTGGGCAACGTCCGCAGGTAAACTTTCGAGAAGCTTCGTCCCATCCGGAAAGAGCACTACCGGCAGGCTCGTCGCCTCAGGCCCTAAAGCTTCCAAAAGGTGTTTGGTTTCCGGATCATTCGCCGAAAGCTCAACGTCGATCCACTGGTAGGGAACATGGTTGCGCGCCAGGAAGTCGCGCAACTCGTACGATCGGGGAGACCAGCGTGTCCCTAACAGCCTGATCCCCTGAAATGTTGGCCGGAACGAAGCTTGCCAGTCGTCGAGCAAATCATCGAGCTGCGGATACAAATGTTCCGTGGGAGGGTCCCACGGCTTCAAGAAAAAATAGTTGATGCTGGCATGATTGATGGCGCTGATCGCCGCATTGGTATCGGCATAAGCAGTCAGCAAGGCCCGCTTCGCCTCGGGGAAGATCGCCATCGCCTCTTGCAGGAATTCGACCCCATCCATACGTGGCATGCGCTGGTCCGCAAGCAGCAAGGCCACGCTGTCATTCCGCAACTTCAACTGCTTCAGAAGATCGAGCGCCCCCTGGGGCGAATCGCTTCCGATCACCCGGTATTCAGCGCCATACTGCGAGCGAAGATCGCGCTCAATCGCCCGCAAGACATCAGAGTCGTCATCCACGCTTAGCAAAACTGGTTTGGCCATGCTTGGTCCCGGGTAAAAAGATGATTGCACACTTCTCGGTTCGGTAGCTGAAGTTGGTTAGATACAGAAAACTGCATTCGGTCGCGCAAATTCCTGCTTGTCCCCACCGGAATCTCCGGTGTTTGCCCAGATGTTCCTCGGGATGGGACAATGCCTAATGCATAAATCCTCCACCGCAGCTGTAAACATACTCGCGGCTGGCACGCTGTTGCTAGGGCAAGCCCTGGCACAGCAGACTCCGGCAGCGACGACTCAACCCTCGACAACATCTCCAGCGAAAGCACCGAGCTCCGCCACGAAGCGGCCAGCCACAGCCGCAAAGAGCGCTTCCACCCTGACCCTCAAAACCCCGGAAGACAAATTCAGCTACGCCATCGGGATGAAGACGGGAGAGAGAATGGCGGAGAGTTTCAAGAAGCAATCGGTCCCCTTTGATCCTGCCATTCTCGCGCGTGGAGTAAAGGATGCTTTATCTGGTAGTAAGACCCTGCTGACCGACGAAGAAGCCCAGACGGCGATCAAGGCGGTGCAAGAGGCAATTGGAAAGCAGCAGCAGGAAAAGATGCAAGAAGCTTCGGCCGCAAACAAGAAAGAAGGAGAGAGCTTTCTGGCTGCGAACAAGGGCAAGGACGGTGTAGTGACTCTGCCCAGCGGCCTGCAATACAAGATACTCACGGCGGGTACCGGGCCCAAACCCACGGCAGCTGACACTGTCGTGTGCAACTATCGCGGCACGTTGATCAACGGTACGGAATTCGATAGTTCTATCAAGCGTGGGCAGCCCGCCACCTTTCCGGTGACTGGAGTGATCAAGGGATGGACGGAAGCCCTTCAGCTCATGCCGGTCGGGTCGAAATGGCAACTCTTCATTCCCTCCGATCTTGCCTATGGCGATCGCGGTGCGGCAGGAGGCGAAATCGGACCAGGCGCTACACTCATCTTTGATGTCGAACTCCTGTCCATTCAGGACAAAGCCAGCAAGGACAGCGCTCCCGAGCAGGGCAAGGAGCAGGACAAGAAATAGTCGTTTGAATCGTTGGTGAGCTGCCACTCGCAGAGGAGCCCGGGGCCCCGCTTTCCTTCCGCTGCGCATCGGTGGCTTCCGATTACCACTTTGAGGCAGTCTCGATTCGAACCGTTGACAGTGTTTGTGCGGCGAGAGTAGCGTGACCTCAGTCTAAGCGCCTTGATCTTGCTTCATTTGAGGAGGACGGCAATGTTGTGCAGACCCATCTGCGCAGCCGTAATTGTGTGCCTGGCGCTGGCTTCAGCCGTGGCACAAGATCCCACAAAAGTGGAGCCGAAACATTACCGGCTTTTGTTCGAAAATGACCGCGTGCAAGTGGTCAGAGTGCACTATGGTCCGCACGAATCGTCGGAGATGCACGACCATCCCGGTGGCGTAGTGGTTATCGTGAAGGGTGGGCACCTGCGGTTCACCGATCAGAACGGCAAGGTTACAGAAACTTACGCCAAAGCCGGCGAGGCGCGCTGGTTCCCGCCTTTCAAGCATAAAGTCGAGAACGTCGGCGACGAACCCTACGATGCGGTTTACGTTGGCATCAAGGGCAACGTCACGCAAGTGGGAGCGAATCAAAACCAGGAACCCACCATCACCGCAGAGGAGCTGGCGAAAATCCTGGCGCAATATACCCAGGGCACGGCCGACCGCTGAGCCCTCGAGTTTGACTCTTCCGCCGCGCCTCTGCTTTCTCTTCAGCCCGTGGCTCTTCCGCCGCCATCCCTTATAATTAATCTTTACTAATTCAGAACGAAGGAAGTCTATGGCGCACAATGTATTTTGCGTGAAATTAAAAAGGGAGTTGCCCGGTTTGGATGAAGCTCCTTTCGACAATGATCTCGGCCGCAAAGTTTACGACAACGTTTCTCAGGACGCCTGGCGAATGTGGACGGAGCATTGCAAGATGCTGCTCAATGAGTACCGCCTCAACCCGGCGCGGCGTGAAGATCAGGAAGTCATCGTCAAGCAGCTGGAGCAATTCTTTTTCGGCGAAGGTTCGGCTGTGCCAAAGGAATACGTGCCGCCCACTCAGAAATAGTCATTTGCGCGATACACTCTTCCACCGCGAGGAAAAGACATTCATCTTGCTGTGACAATTGCCCCCCTCCGGTGCCGCTAAGTCATTCTCTATTCAGTAGTTATTCCGCTGGTTACTATTGCACTGATTTTGATGCAATGTTCATCTCCCCGTAACATTCCCTGCCTACGATCGGAGTATGGATCTGCCCGTGTACAACACGCTGATCCTTTCCGACCTGCACCTCGGCGCCGAGACAAGCCATGCGCGGGAAGCCACCCGCGTGCTCAAGGAGAATGTCTTCCACCGTTTGATCCTTCTCGGAGACATTTTCGCCGACCTTAATTTCGCGCGGCTCACCAAGGAGCACTGGAAGTTTCTCGGCTACATCCGCAAGCTGTCGAATCCGAAGCGCAATGTGGAAGTGGTGTGGGTGGAAGGTAACCACGACCACGGTCTTACGAACATCATGTCGCATCTCGTCGGCGTACGGGTTTACCAGCGCTATGCCTGGAATTTTGCGGGGCAGCGCCACATCGCCATTCACGGCCACCAGTTCGACGGTTTTCAGGTGAACAACGTGCGGCTCAGCCAGCTCGGCACCTCGTTGTACTTGAAGCTGCAGAAATTGGATTTCAAAAGCAAACCGATCGTGCGCCTGATCGACCGCCTCAACACGCGCTGGTTGCGCATGTCGTCGAAGGTATCGGCGGGCGCGTTGCATTATGCCAGGCAGCACGATGCCGGCCGCATTTTCTGCGGCCACACGCATGAGGCCGGCCACGTCGAACAGGACGGGATTCATTACTACAATTCAGGCGGCTGGGTCGATTCCCGCCTGACGTATTTGACCGTTGACGAACAGGGGGTTCGCATCCATGACTACCACGAGCGAGCTGACGATCGTGATTCCAGCCAAGAACGAAGCGAAGCTGATTCCGCGCCTGCTGACTTCGCTGACGAATCAGGACTACTCGAAGATGTCGAGTACGAAAGTGTTGGTCGCTGATGCCAACTCGACCGATGGCACGCCGGAGGTTGTTCTCGGCTTCCGCGATCGCCTGAACGTCTGCGTAATTCGCGGCGGGATGCCCTCGGTGGGCCGCAACCTGGGAGCGGCACAGGCCGATAGCAAGTACGTTCTTTTCCTCGATGCCGATATCGAACTCGCGCATCCGTCCGTGGTTCGACGCGCCGTGGAACTGGCTCAGCGCAAACAGCTGCATTGCGTGACCACCAACATTCTGTGCCGCGACGGCAACTGGATCGACAAACTGTTCTACGCCGGCAACGATTTCTTTCAATACCTGTCGCGCCTGCACCATCCCTTTGCCACGGGAATGTTCATGCTTTTCGAGCTAAGGCAGTTCCGGAAACTTCGGGGATTTCACGAGCAAGTAGCCTTCGCCGAAGATTATCTGCTCAGCCAGCAAGTGGAGCGCAAACGATTTGGCATCGTCCGCGGCGGTGTCTACACCACTAACCGCCGGTTCAAGAAGATGGGACATCTGCGCGTGGGCTGGCTGTTCCTGAAGACGGCAATGAACTACTGGAACCAAAACTACTTCCTGCGCGATCACAAATACTGGCAGACCTAACCCGGCACGCAGCCAAACCTTCACAAAGACTTCGCAACGATTTTCTTCGTTGCCACAAAACAGGATTCGGCTAACCGGCCGAGTCCTGTTTTGCCTGAACGCGAGTATGGGACCGTCGTTTCTAGAATCGCACCACAATTCCGGTCGACAACCGTACATCGTTTTGCGTATCGCCAAAGAAACGCGTTTCCACGTAGTCTCCCTGGAAGCGCCACGCGATCGGCCGGATGATTTTGTAGTCGAGCCCGCCGCCCAGCGCCCAGGCGAAGGAAGTGTCGCTGGGCTGCCCAAAATCAGTCGCGACGGAAGAGCTTTGGCTGGTGGTGATATGCCCGACCCCGAACAAAACTTGGGCAAAAGGACGAAACTTCCCGACGTTGGTAGAGATTCGTGGCCCAAACATGGCCGTAATTTCGTGGCCATTGACGCTTACCGATGTATTGTTTCCACCTAAATTGAAGTTATAACTCTGCGTGCCATAGTGACCGGCAACGTCCGTCACCAGTCCAATCATGGGAAACACCTTGCCTTCCACGGAAGCTTCCCATCCGTTCAGATTGGCGCGCGTGGTGTTGGCGAAACCCAGCGTGGAGGAACTCGTATTTTCGTAGGAGTAGCCGAAGAAAACATTCCCGCTGGTCGGGACCTGGGCGCTGGCCAGACCAGCGAAGGAAAGAAGTGCAAGAAAGATGAAGCCGATTTTTTGCATAGAAATTTCTCTACCTTTCTTATGTGGTTGAAGTGGGATGCTGCCAAAACCTTAGATGCCCAAGCGCAGCAATGCGTCACGCGGAGTGGGTTGGATTTGTAGTTCTTCCGCGCTTGCAGATTGACAAAAAATTACAAAATCTCCGTCAAAGATTTGGAATGCCGCACATCTCCGAATCGCCTGATCGTCAGAATCGCCAAACCAGTCCAGTCGATCCCCGGACATCGTTCTGCGTCGCGCTCAAAAGGTGGGTACGCGTGTAGTCGAATTGCAGACGCCAGGAAAAATGCTTCATGAACAGGAACTGAAACTTGCGATCCACGCCGCCGCCGGCATCCTCCGCGAGGGGATAATGCGTCATCTGGTCCGATGTGGCGCGTTGTACGCCCACCATGATGTGAACGAATGGCCGCCACTTCCCATAATTAAACGAAAGCCGCGGACCCAGAAGGAGGTTGTACTGCTGCACTCCGAGCCGGTAAAAACCGCTGCCATCCAACACGACTCCAAGGTGGGGATGCCTGGTGAAGGGAAAATCTTCAAATGAGGCATTCCATCCACGGAACGTATAGCGGTTGATCACATCAACGTTATCGCCGTAGGCGATTCCCACGTACACGTTCCCGCTAGGAAGCAATTGCGCTCTCGAGCGGGTTGCGAACAGCATGAAGCTCAGGAATGCCAGCACCACGGCTGCGGTTTTTGACACGAAAATAATTCCTCCCCTGGCAATCGATATGCCAGCAGCAAATTCTACCTGATTGCGTGAAATCCGTTAGATGCAGTGTACCCGAGGCCCAAGATGCCCGCGCCCCAAATTTGTCCCAGCGCAAATTTGGCATGCACGTAGCACGATAATTTACGTTCTTTTTATGATTCCGAAACCCTTGCTAGAGCGTCTATCTAATAGCATGCAATTTACCAACAGCATTTGGCAAACACGTCCGCCGGGGCGCGAATTGGCTGGCCTCGGGTTCAAACCAAAGGAGTCGAAGTTGAAGCTTAGTCTGGAAACTCGATATCGTGGCGACGTGCTCATCGTTCATTGTCAGGGGCGCATTGTCTATCGCGACGAAGCCGTCGCTCTTTCTAACCT
Organism: uncultured Acidobacteriaceae bacterium; assembly: GCA_963750245.1. Taxonomy (GTDB): domain Bacteria; phylum Acidobacteriota; class Terriglobia; order Terriglobales; family Acidobacteriaceae; genus Sulfotelmatobacter. Next base: position 114,807 of record CAVVQB010000007.1, on the reverse strand, counting down.
CGTCGGCGAAGCTCTGGAAAATCGTGGGAAAGTGATCCTTGATCTCAGCGGCGTCAGTTCCATCGACAGTGCCGGCATCGGCGAACTGGTGCTGCTCCATACCTGGGCTCAATCCAGAAATGCAGACTTGAAGTGGGCCAGTCCCAGCCCGTTAGTGCGGGAGTTGCTCGATCTGACTCATGTGGATTCCGTTCTCGAGATTCACCCTAGCCTGACCGAGGCGCTGGCCGCGTTTCAGCGGGGAGAAGTCTGCGCCGACTGCTGATTCAAGCAGCGATACGCAGCAATACGTTGATCAATTGGGAATAGGATGAGGCCGGCCCGTCTTGTCTCGTCCTAACTCTCTCTCTGAAAACGGTAACGCCCGCCTCGCTCCGTGGCCACAGCTTCGGCTACTTTCAGAAGCGCTCGTGCCGCGTGGGAGAGGCCTGCTTCCTTGCGGTAAATCAAGCGCAGCTTGCGTTGCACGCGCAGTTCCCGCACCGGAATCCCGACGAGTTCTCCACGCGCTACTTCCGTTGCCACGCTGATCTCGGGCATCAACGCGACCCCACTTCCCAGCGCAACAAATTGCTTGATGGCCTGCAACGTAGGCAGCTCAAGATCCATATGCAGCGGCGTCTTGTATTTCTGAAACGCTTGAATAACTTTCTCACGATAGGGCGATGAAACAATGTGCGCCACAAACGACTCCGCCCCCAGTTGCCGGATGCTTAGCTCCCGAGCTCCAGCCAGCGCGTGTTTCGGAGGAACCACCAGCACCAACTCGTCGAGATAAGTCACCACCGAGTGCAGCCGCGGCTCCTCCGGTTTGTACGAAAGAACTCCCAGTTCGGCGCTATGCTGCAACACATCATCCGGAATGCGGCTGCCCAGTGCTCGCTGCACCGTGATCTTGATCATGGGATGAAGCCGCCGGAACTCCGCCAGCACCGGCAGCAGATAAAGCGCGGTGAACTCATTCGCCGCAATCAGCAGCTTGCCCTTGTGCAACTCCCGCAGTTCTGCAAGGGATTCGTGCGCGTCGTGGCGCAAGTTCAGCAACTTCTCTGCATATTCATAAAGCACTTGCCCGGCGTCCGTGAGAACGCCTTCGCGCGACGAGCGGTCAAACAGGCTCTCCCCGAGTTCATTTTCCAGTTTGCGAATGGTTTGGCTTACCGCCGATTGGGTGCGGTAAAGCTTTTCCGCGGCGCGCGAGAACCGGCGCTCCCGCGCCACGCTCAGAAAGACTTCCAGCTGCGAGAGTTCCATAAAGTCTGTTCCTTCATGAAAGTACTGGTTCCATTAGCAATGCTAATTATATAAGACACCCTAATGATTGCCGTAAAATTATAAGCATCGGTTCAATCGCTGGCGCCCGTACGATAGGAGCTCATACGACACGATCTTCTTAAAGGGAGATTTATGGCGGCGGAGCCAGTTTGCATCATCGTTTTCGACACCACCTTGCGCGACGGAGAGCAGTCGCCCGGCTGCAGCATGAACCATCCCGAGAAGCTGCGCTTGGCTCACCAGCTCGACCGGCTCGGCGCCGATGTCATCGAAGCGGGTTTTCCCATCGCTTCTGACGGCGATTTCGAAGCCGTGAAGGCAATCGCCGATGTCGTTCGCCGGCCCATTATTGCCGGATTGGCCCGCGCCTGCCGCCCTGACATCGAGCGTGCGTGGGAGGCTTTGAAGGGCGCTGCCCGTCCGCGTATCCACGTCTTCCTCGCCACGTCCGACATCCACTTGCAATACAAGCTGCGCATTACACGCGACCAGTGCCTGGCGCAGGCTCGCGACGCCGTTCGTTTCGCCAAGTCCCTCTGCGAGGACGTTGAATTTTCGCCGGAAGACGCTACACGTACTGATCCTGATTTTCTCTGCAAGGTGCTCGATGCGGTGGTCGAAGCTGGTGCCACCACGCTCAATATTCCCGACACCGTAGGCTTCACCGTGCCTGCGGAATTCGGGGACTTGATCGCAACCATCCGCCGCCGCGTCAAGGGAATCGAGAAAGTAACTATTTCCGCCCACTGCCACAACGATCTCGGCATGGCGGTGGCCAACACCATGGCAGCCGTCGCCGCCGGAGCGCGCCAGGTCGAGTGCACCATCAATGGCATCGGCGAGCGTGCCGGAAATGCCGCGCTCGAAGAGATCGTCATGGCCATCCGCGTCCGTCGCGACCGCTATCCTTACGAAACGGGAATCGTCGGTGAGCAACTCTTCTCAGCCAGCCAGATGCTAAGCGAAATTACCGGTGTCCCCGTGCAGCCCAACAAAGCTGTTACCGGACGCAACGCCTTCGCGCACGAAGCCGGAATCCACCAGGACGGCGTGCTCAAGAATCCTTTGACCTACGAGATTATGACGCCGCAATCGGTGGGCGTGCCCGATTCGAAGCTCGTGCTGGGCAAGCATTCGGGCCGTCACGCGCTGGGCATTCGCTGCGAACAGCTTGGCTACCAGTTTGACCGCCGGGCTCTCGATGACATTTACCGCCGCTTTGTCCGTCTGGCCGATAAGATCAAGCGCGTCGAAGATCATCACTTGATGGAGCTGATTCGCGAAACTCACAAGCCCGCAGGTTCGGCCACGCCGTTGTTCGAGCCGATTCCCAGTGCGGCTACGGCGGGCTCCAGCGTATCGGCGCAAGACGCGCAGCGCTTTCCGCCTGTGCCCCAGACCAACGCGTTCGGCGTGCCGCCCATTCCCGCCGAACAGCACCACGATCAGGAAGACTATCTCTGGGGCGTGTAGCAGCCGTGATTTGTGCGGGGACAGCCGCCCCTTCGACAGGCTCAGGGCAGGCTCCGGATGTCCGCTGGGCGAAGCCCGGCCTCTGCTGTGGCACGGACCCTGCAACATGGAAGCGGTTTCCATTAAACTAATCCCCGCATGCTCCTGAATCTCACCATCCTCCCCGGAGACGGAATCGGTCCCGAAGTCACGGAGCAGGCCGTTCTGGTTCTGCAGGCTGTCGCTGACGCGTTTGGCCATCAGCTTCAACTCCAGCAGAAAAACATTGGCGGTGCGGCGCTGGCAGTTGCCGAGAATCCTCTGCCCCCGGACACGTTGCAGGCTTGCCTCGTCGTCTTCCGCTGTGCTCATGGGCGCCGTAGGAAATCCAGCGTTCGATCATTATCCCAACCAGCTTCGCCCCGAAGCGGGACTTTTGCGCTTGCGCCGCGAACTCGGCGCCTATGCGAACTTGCGCCCGGCGATTTGTTTTCCCGCGCTGGAGGCTTGTTCTCCGTTGCGCGCCGATCTGGTTCGTGGCACCGACATCATGATCGTCCGCGAATTACTTGGGGGTCTTTACTTCGGCGAGCCGCGCTCGATCGTGGGTGCCCCCGGCTCCCGCGTCGCCACAACACCATGACGTACGACGAACCCGCGATCGAGCGCATCGCCCGCGTCGCCTTTGAACTGGCCATGAAGCGGCGAAAAAAAGTACTGTCCGTCGATAAAGCCAACGTCCTCGAGTGTTCCCGCCTGTGGCGCGAAGTCGTCATCCGCTGCGCCAAGGATTTTCCCGGCGTCCAGCTTTCTCACATGTACGTGGATTCGGCCGCGATGTCGCTGGTGCAGCGCCCCAGGGATTTCGATGTCGTGCTCACCGAAAATATGTTTGGCGACATTCTTTCCGATCAAGCCGGCGGGGTCGTCGGCTCTTTAGGATTGCTCGCGTCGGCCAGTATCGGAGGCCCAGTCGGCCTTTATGAGCCCGTGCATGGCTCCGCGCCTGACATCGCCGGCAAGGGAATCGCGAATCCTCTGGGCGCGATTCTTTCCGCTGCCCTGCTGCTGCGTCATTCGTTTCAGTTGGAGAGCGAAGCGGCTTGCATCGAGAATGCTGTCAGCGCAGTGCTGAATCGAGGCTTCTCGCACTGACTGATCTGGCGAGGCCGGCCGAAAAGCCAATCTCAACCACCCAAATGGGACTTCAGGTGGTTGATGCGGTGAAAGAGTTGTCTGCGAAAAACGCGGCTGCCGCGAAATAGCGATTTTTTCCCGCGGCAACTCATTTCCCCGCAGCCAGTTTTTTCCTCTTCGCGGGCAGCTTTTCCAGTGGCGGATACGAACCCAGATCAATCAATGTGCGAAGGGGCGATTGCGCTCCGTCGCGGATCGCTCTCACCAGCATTTCCAGGGCAATCTCCGTCGTAGTTAACGAGACTACCGTCGCCGCCAGAGTCCCCTGATCCACCCACGCTTTTCCCTCTGCAGCCAGGCCGTCGACACCGGTGAAGGGCAAAGCCAGCCACCGTTCCCGTTCCTCCCGGTCGGGAAGATCGCTGAATGCTTTCCTGGCTCCCGCCGCAATTCCGTCGTATTGACAGCCCACGGCATCAATGGAACTCGCGCGATTAGTGGAGAGCCGGAGCCACGCGTTCACCGCCTGGTGAGCGCTCGCTTCTTCCCAATTGCTGCGAAGCGCTTTGATGTGAATATTCTCGGGCTTTGTGCTTTCCATTCCGGCCGTTCGCTGTTGCGCCGCGGAGTTGTTGACTGGCCCCTGGATGTACAGAACCGTGCCGCCTTCCGGCAATAATGCGGCGAATTGTCTTCCCTGAATTCGTCCGATTTCTGCGTGATCTCGTGTCACACAGAAGACCGGGACATTCGAACGGCTTCTAAGGCCGCTCAAATAATCCACGTCGCTATTCAGAACCACCCATCCAATACCAGCCGCCACCGCAGCTTCCGCAGGACGGACCAGCCCTGTCGTAGTCAGAGGCTCTAACAGGATTGCATCGGGCCGCGAGTCGGAGCCCGACTGAACGATTTCCAGAACCTGTTGGCTCTGGGTTACGGCGTCATTGTTGGCATTGAGGATTTGGACTTCTGCACCGAGACGATGTGCCGTCTTGCTGGCCGATTCCGCCTGCTCGCGCTGGTAACTATTATTGCTTGGAAGAGATATAACGAAGCGGAGCTGCTTCACCGAAGCCCTCCAGGGGGATGCCACACCCTGTTTATACGATATCGTCGGCGAGCCGTAAAACTTTATTAACCAGGCATACCCCTCAACCGCTTCAGACCCTCGGCCCCGGCCTTCCCGGCAGAGTCTCAGCCGGCTGCGCCACCACCGCGGGATGTCCATCATATTTTCCCGCAGCGTCATACCAGCGGATGCGCAGCATTTCCTCAAACATGCGAGATCCGTCGATCAGTGGATGAATGCGGGTTCCTCCGCTGTGTCCCCAGCGCACGGGCACTTCCTGCACGCGGAACCCGAACTTGCGCGCCAGAAAAAGAATTTCCGGATCGAAGCCCCAGCGCTCGATGCGTTGCAGCGGCAGAATCGTCTGCGCCGCGCGCCTCGTGAAGGCCTTGAAGCCGCACTGCGTATCTTTGAATCGCAACCCCAGAACGATCCGCAGCAACAGGTTGAAGATCCTGCCAAAAAGCTGCCGATGCACCGATTGTCGCTGCGTTTGCAATTCCGCGCGCAGCCAGCGCGACCCGATCGCTATGTCCGCTCCCGCCGCCAAAGCCTCGAGAAGCTTCGGCGTTTCCTCAATGGGCGAAGACAAATCGGCGTCGCTGAATACGACGACGTCGCCTCGCGAATTTAGGATTCCGTTGCGCACGCTGTAGCCTTTTCCGCGATTGCCCGGATTTTCCACCAACCGCACCATCGGATTATTTCTTGCAAACCCGCGAACAATCTCCGCCGTGTTATCGCGCGACCCGTCGTTGACCACGATCACTTCCGCATCCCATCCCTGTTGGCGCACGTAGGCCAGCACCTTCTCCAGGGTTCCTGCCAGACGCGCGCTCTCGTTGTAAGCCGGGATAACGATGCTGTAGGTCATGTCTTTGAACGGGTCCATACAATCCGGATCAGCCGGAGTGTTCAAGGTGTCACATTCTACAAACCCGTTGCCGTTGAAATAGATGCGCCATTGTACGTCGGATTTTGGCTGTTGCGCAGAAATTGCGAGCCCGGGAAAGGCCGAAATCAGACTTCAGGCCACGTGCCGCGGTTCGAGCAGCATGCCGAAGAACTCGTTTACGAGATCGCCGTCCAGCAACCCCTGCCGCGCTTTTTCGAGCATGGTCTGCACCGACTGCTCGTGGCTGATCGCGGGTTTATATGGGCGCTCCGTCCGCAAGGCGTCGTAGACGTCCACCACCTGCAAAATCCGCGCCAGCAGCGGGATCTCGCCTCCGACCAATCCATCGGGATATCCCGAGCCATCCACATGCTCGTGATGATGCCGGATAATTGGCAGCACCAGCCTCAGCGACTTCAGGGGCCGGCAAATATTTTCGCCGGTGAGCGGGTGCTGCTTCATAATCGTCCACTCTTCTGGCGTCAGGTCAGTGCCTTTTTTCAGAATCTCATCCGGCACAGCAATCTTTCCTAAATCGTGCAGGTACCCGCCCCGCCGCAGCGCCAGGATCGAATCCTCATCCAATCCCAAATGCCGTCCCAAGTCCGCGGCATTCAAGGCCAGCCTCTCGCAATGCCCTTCGGTGTAAGGGTCGCGGCCTTCTACGATCAGACCAAGCGTGCACAGCACAGAATCGGCAGTCTCCAGCTCATCCGTGAATTCCTTCATACGAAGCAGAGACTTCACCCGCGCTGTCAACTCTTCGGCCAGAACCGGTTTATTTAGAAAGTCGTCCGCGCCAGCCTCAATGCCATGCAACTTCTCTGAGCTGTCAGTCAGTCCCGTGATCAGGACAAAAGGAATCAATCTGGTCGCCGGATTTTCTTTAAGATCCCGGCACAACTCGTACCCCGACTTTCCCGGCATTCTCACGTCCGAGAGGATCAAATCGGGTGCCTGCCGCCGCACCTCGGCCTCAGCCTGCTGCGCATCGCCAGCCGTCACCACTTCATAGCCGCGCATGCTAAGCAACTGGCTCATCAGCGCGGCGATGCTGGCGTTATCATCCACCACCAGAATCCGCGCAGCCTGCCGCCGCGGCCCGCTCTCGCTCATGTCTTGATCAGAAGCCCGTTCCCGGTGGGAAGTTGCATGCCGGTCAGTGCTCAGAATCAGGCGGGAATCGCGAGGAAAACTCATCAGGGCGAGACACTCATTGTGATTCTACTGCAACTTGAAGCTGGGATGCCGGTTACACGATGAAATATGCAGTCCGATCTCCGGTTAATCCCGCTTCCGAACAACCTCGGAGATTTTGTGACGTCTGCCCTTGTCCTCCTCCTTCGACTTCTGCTTAATCTCGGCCATGGTCCGCACCTCTCAATCTCGCATTCAGGTTTTGTTAGCCCTCACTCTCCTCTGCGTCCTGAACGGCAACGCCTATTCAGCCTCCAAGGCCACACGTCATTGCTTTCGGGAAATGGACCTCGGTTCCCATGGTCTGCGGCACAACTGATGAGAAGCCTCTGATTCTGAAGGTTCGACCTCTTCTCGTCGACGCCCGTATCAAAGAATTCACGGTCGGTCCTGCGCACGATGTTACCGACCGTCTATTCGTAGTGCGGCGCGCCTTCCGCTTGAATGACAGCCTTCCCCAGGAATCGGCTTCGCCACACTGGCAATGGCAGCTCGGGGGATGGCTCCTGGTTGACCGCGTTGACCGGCCGCATCTCGCCCATCAACCTTCCCGAGTTCGATGCGTTGTATTCCGGCGCAAGCTGGTATCGCGATTATGCTGCCTATTGCGGAGTCTCCGAAGATGGTAAGAAAGTCTATGCCGTGGTCGCTCAAATCAGCCGCCGCAAGCCCGTCTTGAAGAAGTTGCTCGAAGGTGAGGGTGCCGGCGTTCGTGAGATGAAGGATGCATCTCCAGAGTACGCTTGCCCCGTACCCTCCTGGCAGCGCGGACCTGTACGCGTTACCTTCGAGCCCACCGGCGCGGCCAAACAAACATTCGCCATTCGCGGCCACATGGTTGATTTAGTGACCGAAGAAGACGACGACGAGGAAGCCACAAAATAATCGGCAGGATCTTGCAATCTCATGGCAGATCCAGCACGCTTCTTTCCCGAGAGCCGAGAGCCGAGAGCCGAGACCTAAGACCTAAGACCTGAGACCTAAGTACTGCTATCAATCCCCGGCCGCCTCGACCGCTGGCAACCTCTCCGCAACAGCCTTCTCTTTGACCTTCGCGCTGGTCACCAGAATCACCGAGAGCACAACCACCACGCTGCCCATCACAATGAAGCGGTCTACTCGCTCGTGCAGAATCAGCCATCCCAAGAACACCGCGACCACTGGATTGACGTACGCATACGTCGACACTTTCGACGTCGGCACATGCTCCAGCAGCCAGATGTAAGCCGTGTATCCAATCCACGAACCGCACACCACCAGATAAAGCACCGCGCTCACGCCGCGCGTCGTCCACGCAACCCGCCGGAAGTCTCCCAAAACCAACGCGAATAAAAAATTAGCCACTCCCGCCGCGGTCACCTGCCAGCCCGTCGCGCTGAACACGTCCATTCCCGACTGCCAGCGCTTCGACAGCACCGATCCCAGCGCCCACAGGAATGAACCGCCAATCAGCCCAACCGAGGCCACCAGTTCGCCTCGTCCGATTGCCGTTCTCGAATGCAGTTCCGGCCAGAACAGAATGAACAATCCCACGATTCCCAGCGCGAGCCCCGCCTTACCCCGCCATGAAATGCGATGATGGCCGAGCAGCAGCGAGTCGAGCACCAGAAACCACAATGGCGTGATCGCGATGATCAGCGCCGCCAATCCCGAAGGCACCGTCTGCTCCGCCCAGGAGAGCGTCAAGTTTCCGCCCATCAAGAGCAGAATGCCGACCACGGCCGCCAGCGCAATCTGCTTCGCCGAATACCAAATCCTGCGACCCGTCGCCGCGCACACCGCCAGCATCACCACTCCGGCAATCGAAAACCGCATGCCACACATCAGCGCCGGAGGAATGCTCTGCACCGCGATATCGATAGCCAGATAAGTGGAGCCCCAGAACAAATACACCAGCCCAAAGGCAAGAATCACCGCAAACCGGCTCGGGCTGTGTGCTTTAGGCATGTGAGTGAGAAAAGAGGGAAGTCAAAAGATATCAGACGAATCAGGTGAGGAATCGATTCTAAACTTGCGCGTATCTTGCGGGAGTCGCCCCTTCGAGAGACTCAGGGCTGGCCTCGGCTGTCCAATCGGGCCAAGCTCGATGCTCTTACTTCAACTTCTCGTACTCCGCTTTAGCTTCCTTCAAAATGGGAACTTCGGGATCCGCATCTTTCCACATGGCGAAAAAGTCCTGATAGGCCAGCCTCGCCTTCGGCGCATCCCCTTGCAATACAGCTGCCCGACCCAAGCCAAGTTTGGCCAGCGGGAAATAGGGCGAGAGCCCCATGCTTCCCTTATGGTCGACAATCTTCTGGAACTCCGCGGCCGCCTGCCCGCCCTGCTTCGTCTTTAGATAAGCCACGCCGCGCAAGTAGGCTGGTACGCCGGAGCCGATCCATCCGAATTCGTAAGGTTCGGGGGAATGCAACTCATCGATCGCTTTCGCCGCATCGCCGCGTTGCAAAGCCAGCCGCGCCCGCATCTGCGGCAGATCGATCTTCTGGGCGAACGTCTCCAGCGGATAGTTCGTATTCAGATAGCTCACCATCGCCTCGGCCTTGGGCGCGTCTCCACAGGTCGCGAACGCCGCTCCCGCCAACTCCGAAGCGGCCCGGCCCGGCTTCGCCGCCAGCACCGCTGCGTCCTGCCGCGCTTCTCCACAGTCGCCAAAGTCGGCTTCAATCAAAGCTCGATTCCCCAGGTCGCCCTGAGCCGCTTCTTCTATCCCAAGGTTCTTTTGCATCTCGATCGACTGTTGCGAGAGTTCTCGTGCCAGGTGCAATTTGCCCGCTTGCGCCGCGGCCTGAGCTTGCGTCGAAATAAAACGGAATTCTCCCGGTTTGCCCTTTGCCCAATCCAGTTCACGCTGTGCGTCCGCCGACCTTCCTGTGTTCAGCGCGATCGCGTAGGCTCCCCAGTGTATGGTTTCCGACGCCGGAAAATGCCCCAGTGCCTCCTCTGCGATTTGCCGCGCCTCATCAAATCGGTTCAATCCCAGATAGGCTAAGCTTAGGGCGCTATAGCAATTGTTTGAGTTGGGATCGACAGGCAGGCAATCTCGCGCAGACGTGGCCGCCTTCTCAAAATCCCCGATGAGAGCGTACCCGACAGCCAGATTGTTATAAGGTGTCGAATCGCTGGGATAAGTCCGCTTGTAGAGCTCCAGGGTCTCAATCTCTTTATCGGACTCTCCGGTCACCGTTTCATAGTAGTGTTCGGTAATATAAAGTTTTTCCCTCTCGCTCACCCGGTCGCGCAATTCATATGCTTTGCGAACATTCTCCTTGGCCTTCTCCAGTTCCCCGCCATTGGAATAGACAACTCCCATGCGCGCATAGACCCAGGCGAAATTCGGATCCAGTTCCACCGCCCGTCTGTAGAATGGCAGCGACTCCCGCTCAAGCCCCTGGTCGAACTCCGCGTTGCCCATGGAAAACGCCTTGAGCGCTTCCAGCGACGAAGTCGTAACCTGCTCAATCGGAGTATCGAACTTCTGCACCGAGGCCAGCGACTCGCCCAGCTTGCCGCGCAATTTCGTCGCCGCGCTTCCGAGCGCGCCGAGTACCTGCTCTTTACTTGCGGCCTCGGCCTGCTCCTTGGCCAGCGAATCACCGGTCTGGCAGTTGATGGCGTCCAGCGTGATCACATATTGACTGCCCAGGCTGGCAACCGACCCGGCCAGCATGGCCTTGCTGCCCGACCGCAGGCATAACTCGCGAGCCAGGTCCGAAGTCAAACGCTCGTCGGGTGACCGCCCCATGAACTTCAACGTCTGGCGCACGCGCGCTCCGGTTAACACGCGAAGAAACGGCGACTGCTCCAAATCCACTCCCAGCGCCTGCTTCAACGTGCCGTCAAATACCGCATCGCCTGTGGTGTTGGCGAAGTCGGCGATCACGATCGTATCCTGCCCGGTCAGCGTGCGGTTCGATCGTGAGCGGAAGTACAAACCTGCGGCAACCAGAGCCACAATTGCGAGAACCGCGGGGATTCCAATCTTCAGCGGCTTGCTTCGGCCACCTGTGGCAGCTCCGCTGGCCTGCGCGGATGCGGGAATTGCCGCCGCAGGAACCGCCGAACTCGCGCTCGATTGCGCCGCAGACACATGCTTGGACGAGTCTGCCGCTGCCACCACTCGCGCCGAGATGCGCTCGTTTGAACCGGCCCCACCAACCTGTGACACGGGTTCGGCTGCGACTAGCACTTGATCAGACTGCGCCGCAACCGCCCGCCCGCTCCCCGTATCCCGCTTCAACCGTTGCAGGTCGGCACGAATGTCGGCCGCATGCTGGTAGCGCAGATTGCGGTCTTTCTCGATCGCCTTATTGATCACGTCTTCCAGCTTCGCAGGCAAGTCCGGATTCAAGCGAATCGGCGATACCGGAGCGCGATCCAGAATGGCTTGAAAGATAAGTGCGGAAGTGTCCCCTCGAAACGGCAGGGTTCCCGTGGCCATCTCGTACAACACAACGCCGAAGGAAAAAAGATCCGTGCGTGCGTCCAGTTCTTTTCCCTTCGCCTGTTCTGGTGACATATACGCCACGGTGCCAAGAGTTGAGCCCGGGCTGGTCAAATGCTCCTCGACCGCAACCGCGGTCGGCGCGGTAACGTCAGGGGTTTGAGTCGGAGACGCCGGATTTGCCTTCACCTTTGCCAAGCCAAAGTCCAGAATCTTGGCGTGTCCACGCTTGGTGACAAAAATGTTCGCCGGCTTGATGTCGCGATGAACAATGCCTTCGCTGTGCGCGGCGTCGAGCGCGTCGGCGATCTCGATCCCCAGATCCAGAATCGTCTCGACTTCCATGGGCCGAGCTCCGATCAGGTGCTTGAGCGTGGCCCCGTCCAAAAACTCCATGACCAGGAATGCGCGCCCGTTCTCTTCGCCGATGTCGTAGATGGTGCAGATGTTCGGATGATTGAGCGCGGAAGCCGCCTTCGCCTCCCGGCGGAATCGTTCGAGAGCCTGACGGTCCTGCGCCAGATCTTCGGGAAGAAACTTCAGCGCGACAAAGCGCCCCAGGCGCGTGTCTTCGGCCTTGTAAACCACACCCATGCCGCCGCCGCCAAGCTTCTCAATAATCCTGTAGTGCGAAATGTTCTGGTCGAGCAAAGGTTGGTCTCCGCCCCCGCAGAGTGCAGCTATGCTAGGCGGACTTTAAAAGGATGTCAAAAACAAATGCGGGGCCTTCCCGAAGCCCCCAAGCCTCCGTATATACGCTATAAAAAGGGGGTTACGCCGCGCGCCTCCGCCACGTATAATGTTCATGAAGACATGCTTACCGATGCTGCGCAACGTTTCCAATTCGCAATCGCCCAACTCGCATCTGCCCGAGTGCTGGCTGCACTGCCTGGTGTGTCCGCGTCGGTATCGTACGAATTTGCCTTCCCGTCTTCGTCCCAGTCTCTTCGGTAGTGACTAACGAATCCTTCGCCTGATTGTCCCGGTTCTTCGTGTGCTTTAACCAGAGCAACGTGAGCCGAGTGCCGTTCAACTGACCACTGGCCACCAACCCCTGGCCACTGCCCCAAGGAGGATTCCATGACCACGAAGACTATGACCGCTGCAAGTCCCAAAATCACCACTGCGCTCCCCGGCCCCAACGCCAAGCGCGTGCTCGCGGGCGACCAGAAATATATTTCACCGTCGTATACCCGCTCCTATCCGCTGGTGGCCAAGAGTGGCCGCGGCATCGTCGTCACCGACGTCGACGGCAACGAATTCTACGATTTCTCCGCCGGTATCGCCGTGACCTCGACCGGCCATTGCCATCCCCACGTGGTCGCCGCGATTCAGAAGCAGGCGGCCGAGTTGATCCACATGTCCGGGACGGATTTCTATTACGAGAACATGGTCCAACTCGCCGAGCGCCTCTCGAAAATCGCCCCCATGCCCGGCCCGCACAAAATTTACTACGGCAACTCCGGCGCCGAGGCGATCGAGTGCGCCCTCAAGCTGGCCCGCTATCACACCAAGCGCCAGAACGTGATCGCATTCTTCGGCGCCTTTCACGGACGCACCATGGGCGCGCTCTCGCTGACCGCCTCGAAGCCACAGCAACGTCGCCGATTCGCCCCGCTAGTTCCAGGAGTGACGCACGTGCGCTATCCCGACGTCTATCGCGGATGCGTCGGCGGCCAACAGGATGCCGATGCGTTTGCTCTGGGCTGCGCGCGCTTCATCGAAGAGAAGCTCTTTAAGACCACCCTGCCTCCCGAGGAGGTCGCCGCAATTTTCGTCGAGCCGGTGCAGGGCGAGGGCGGCTACGTGGTTGCGCCCACCATCTTCATGCAAGAGTTGCGCCGCATCTGCGATCGCCACGGGATCCTGCTGGTGCTCGACGAAGTGCAAAGCGGCATGGGCCGTACCGGCAAGTGGTGGGCGGTCGAGCACACCGGTGTTGAGCCCGACATGATCTGCATCGCCAAGGGAATTGCTTCCGGCATGCCGCTCGGAATCACCTTAACCCGTTCTGAAATCATGGACTGGGTTCCGGGTTCGCACGCTTCGACTTTCGGCGGCAATCCTGTGTGCATAGCTGCGGCGCTGGCTACGCTCGACGTGATTGAAAAAGAGCACCTGCTCGAGCACACTGCCGAAGTTGGCGCGCACATGATGAAGCGCATTTCCGGCTGGCCTGCAAAGTTGAAGCTGGTGGGTGATGTGCGCGGCCGCGGATTGATGATCGGCATCGACATCGTAAAGGACAAAACGACGAAAGAATACGGTGCCGCCGAGCGCGACCTGATTGTCGAAAAGGCGTTCGAACACGGAGTGTTGTTCCTGGGCTGTGGGCCAAGCAGCATCCGCCTGTGTCCGCCGCTGGTCGTGACAAAAGAAGAAGCCGACGTTGCCCTCGACGTGCTGGAAGAATGCATCCAGCAGGTGGGAAAGTAGGCTACGTTCCGGCTGGAGAATCAACTTCTTCTTAAGCCATCCTCGCTTGGCGAGGGTGGCTTTGTTGTCATTCCGGCAACCAAATGGTTGGGCCGTGGAAGATCACTATCATGTTAGGAGTTTCGTGAAACAACAGGGCGGTGGGGACGAAGGTTCTCTTGATTCGAATCAGGCCTGGAATTCCGACGCTTCCGGGAAGCGCAGGTTACACTTGGCCAGCGCCAGAGCGAGCAACTCCTCGATCTTGGTTTCTTCGCAGTTGCGGGACATGGCCAGTTCGCTAACCAAAAGGTAACGGGCGCGCTCCAGCATCTTCTTTTCGCGGAAGGAAAGAGGCTTGGCCTGATGCAATGCGATCAGGCTCTTCAAGACCCCGGCGACCTCAAACAAAGAGCCGGTACGCATGCGGTCGGAATTTTCCTTGAATCGGTCTTTCCAGTCGGAGGGGCTCAGGTCGTCGGCCACGGACAGGAAATCGAGAATTTTCTGGACCTCGCCATTCCGCACCACGCGCCGTATCCCAACGCTGCCCACGTTGTTGCAGGGCACCATCACCTTCAGGCTGCTGGCCTTGATGTTGAGCAGATAGAACTTTTCGACCGTTGCGCCAATCGACCGGCTGCTGATTTGTTCAATCACGCCGACCCCGTGGTTGGGATAGACGACCTTGTCACCGATGTGGAAATTTAAGTCAGCGTTCATAAAATGCACCCGGGCAGGAAATGGGCATAGTGAGGAGGAACGTTGTCTTTACTATAAACATAGTATCCCGAAATGGGACGAAAAGCAAGGCTGGGAGGCCGATCTGTAGCGCTTCACGACGCAGATAGATCGAGCCCAGAAAGCCCTATGCGGAGTAATAAGGGGCGTAAGTGATTGTTGAACCGCAACTTAAGTAGGATGTGGAATGACTATAATCGCATCGTGACCTGCACAGAGCCGAAATCCAGCGCAAAGCCCGTAGCCCAGACCTCCGCGAACGAACAATCAGGTGGCAGAGTGCTCGGACTGGACGTAGGGTCGAGGCGGATCGGAATCGCTATTTCGGACCCCCTCGGAATCACCGCTCAGGGATTGGAGACGCTGCAGCGCCGAAACAAGCGGACAGATATGGCTGCCTTGGAGCGTGTGATTCTAGACTATGCGGTCAAGGAGATCGTGGTCGGCCTGCCGCTCCGAATGAGCGGCGCCGAAGGAACGCAGTCCGACAAGATGCAGATATTCGCCGAGGAACTGCGGAAGCGCTTCCGGCTTCCAGTTCACTTGTGGGACGAGCGGCTGACCTCAGCCGAAGCCAACCGTCTCCTGCGCGAAACCGAACTGTCCATCGAAAAGCGCGCCAAGGCCGTGGACCGCATGGCAGCCGTGTTGATCCTGCAGGGCTGGATGGAGAGAAAACGGCTTCCGGCTTCCGGCTCTCGGCTTCCGGCCGAGGATAGGCCGGAGCCTTAACTCTCTGTTTCCTACCTAAGCAGCGAAAGTGGAAGCGGAAGCCGGACAGCGGAAGCCGGAAGCCGGAAGCCGCTACTGTCCTCGCATCGCCCGCCGATAAGCCGCCACATTCTTATTGTGTTCTTCCATCGTTCGGGCGAATTTATGGTGGCCTTCCGCGTCGGCCACAAAATAGTAGTAATCGCTCTGCGCGGGGTGCATCGCCGCTTCCAGTGCGCTCTTGCCGGGATTGGCGATTGGGCCGGGCGGAAGTCCGGTGTGTGTGTACGTGTTGTAGGGCGAACTGAAGTGCATGTCGTCGTGGTGCAGCGCGCCGGTATAGGTTCCGGCTAAGAGTTCGGCGTAAATAATGCTGGGATCGGCGTCCAGCGCAATCTTCTTTTCCAAGCGGTTGTAGTAGACGCTGGCCACCAGCGGGCGTTCGTCCGGAACAGCCGTTTCCTTTTCCACGATCGATGCCATGATCACCGTTCGCTCGAGTTCCGTCGGCGGCTCGTTCGGCGAGATCGGGCAACTCACGGCGCGAACCGTGATGCGGCCCGAGCCCGCGGAGGCAGGAGCTCCTACGTCTTTGTTCTCCACGTTCTCCACCGGGGATTGAGACAAACCGATTCGTTCCGCTACCTGGCGGAATTGATTGACCATGGCGACCGCCATGTCCTGCATGCTCATCATGCGGCTGAATTCGTAGGTGTCGGGAAATAGGTAGCCCTCAAGCGAATGCGCGCCGGGCGCCAGATCGCAGATGAGTGCCGTGTCATTCTCCGCCACCTTCAAAAAGTCATCCGCTGATCCCAGTCCAGCCGCCTCGATGGCGCGAGCAATGTCGAACATCGTAAAGCCTTCTGGAACCACCACGGTATGGAAGTAGACATCGCCACGCCGCAGCCGCTTCTGAAGGTCGATGATGTTCGCCGGCTTCTCGAACAAATACTCCCCGGCCTTCAGCGAGCGCCGGCGACGAAAGTGGTGCCAGAGGATGAATGCATCCTCGCTGCGGATGATTCCGCTGGCCTTTAGTTCCGCAGCGATGCGGCGGGTGGAGTAGCCGGGATGCAGCATTACAAAGGTGGGCCCGGAAGGCGCCACCGGCGTAAGTACAGCCCAGGCAAACCAGCCGCCGAACCCAAGCGCCGCGATGAGAACGATCCAGGCAATTTTACGCACGGTGGAAGTAGTGTAAGTGTAAAGCGTAGGCCGCGGCCAAGCCTCTGATCTGAACCTAGTTACTGATTAGCAACCGGCTTAGCGAGTTGTCTCTTCCAATCTTGACCCGGCCCCATAGTTCTTGCACCCTTTCCGGCGCGCTATACTCAAATGTTCTGGAGATCATCGAATCTTTCATGAGACGTAGCTCGCCCTTTTGGAGTTTGCTGTTGCTTATCGCGGTGCTGCCCACCACCGGCTGTCTCTTCCACACCCGTCCGGTCGAGGAAACCTATTCCAAAGTTCCTTTAAAGGAAGCGTCCCAAGCGGAATTGATCGACAACATCAATCAGCAGGCTGAGAGAATCCGGTCGCTGCAAGCCACCGTGGATATCGATACCTCCGTTGGCGGCGCCAAAAAGGGCCACGTAACCGACTACAAGGAGATCCGCGGCTACGTCCTGGCCCGCAAGCCTGCGATGCTGCACATGATTGGCCTCTTACCCATCGTCCGAACTACCGCCTTCGAGATGGTCAGTGACGGGTCGGAATTCAAGCTGTGGATTCCGCCCAAGAATCGGTTTGTAATCGGCAATAATCAAGTACACACCTACAATCCCAACCAGCCCATGGAAAGCATCCGGCCGCAGGATATCTACGACGCCCTGCTGATCCGTCACATCGATCAGTCCGAGATTGCCGTGCTGGAGAACGGCGAAGAGATTTTGCACGACGCCAAAGGGCATCGTGTCCTCCAGGAAGACTACGAGCTGATCGTCATCCGCAAAGTGGGCGAAAATGGGGGGCAGCTGTCGCGCAAAATCGTTTTCAGCCGCGTCGACCTGCAGCCGCATCGCCAATACATTTATGATGAGCGCGGCATTCTCGTCACCGACGCCCGCTACGCCAACTACAAGGATTACGATGGCGTGGCTTTTCCGTCGCGCGTCGAGATTTACCGCCCGCAGGAGGAGTACGACATCACCCTCAATCTGTTGAAGCTGGAAATCAACAAACCTCTGCGCGACGATCAATTTGCGCTGCAGCAGCCGCCGGGCGCGGAGGTGGTGCGTCTCGACCAGGCACAGCCTCAATCCAGTGCCGCGGTGCCGCCGGCGGGAGAACAGTAATCCTCCTCCTCGGCCAGTTCTGTTGGGACTTCTCATGATGAATAAGATGGTTGTCGCCAACCTGGTGCAAAGGCCGATTCGGTCATTGATCAGCGTCAGCGCCGTGGCCCTGGAAGTCGTCCTGATTCTTCTGATTGTTTCCTTTTTTTACGGCCAGCTGAATGGTTCCAAGGCCAGCCAGTTAGGAGTGGGCGCCGACGTGATGGTGCAGCCGCCCGGATCCTCAGCCCTGGTCGGAGTTACCGGAGCCCCTATGCCGGTCAAGGTTGGCGACAAATTGCGAGCTTTGCCCCACGTCGCAGTAGCCGCACCGGTGATCTGGGAACTGACCACCAAGCCTTCGCTGGAAATCATTTACGGCATCGACCTTGCCAGCTACAACAGCATTCCTCCCTCATTTCGCTTTCTTTCTGGACGCGCATTTCAGGGTCCCTATGACGTGATCGTGGACGATTATTTCGCTGGCTCGAAGCGTGCCAAGGTGGGAGACTCGATCGAGATCCTGGCTCACAATTTCCGTATCTCCGGAATCGTCGAGCACGGCAAAGGCGCGCGCAAGTTCGTCCCGCTCGATACCATGCAAGATCTAATCGGGGCTCCGGGTCATGCTTCGGTCTTCTACATCAAGCTCGACGATCCCGCCAGCGTGGACGCGGTGGTCGACGAAATTAAACATGTTCCCGGCATGGAAAACTACTCCGTGCGTTCCATGCAGGAATACCTGTCGATGATGACCCCGGAAAATCTGCCCGGCTTCGCGACCTCGATCCGCATTGTGATCGCGATTTCAATGATCATCGGATTTCTCGTGATTTTTCAATCGATGTATACCGCCGTCATGGAGCGTACGCGCGAGATCGGCATTCTGAAGTCCCTGGGCGCCTCCAAGCTCTATATCGTGAACGTGGTGCTGCGAGAGACTGCGCTGCTGGCGATTGTCGGCATCATTGCGGGAACCGTCGTCAGTCTGCTAACTCGTCGCGCGATTTTGTTTGAGAAGCCGACGCTGCGCCTTTTCTGGAGCGCCGAATGGGTGATCCGCGCCACGGTGATCGCCCTGACGGGCGCGCTGTTGGGAGCCCTGTATCCCGCCTACAAAGCCGCGCAGAAGGATCCGATTGAAGCACTGGCCTACGAGTAAAGCAACGAGTAGGCGGCTGCCCGGTCCCCCACGTTTGTCATTCCGACCGGAGCCGGAGCGCCAGCGACGGCGTAGTGGAGGAATCTGCTGTCTCTCTGCCGCCTAATTTTCCGCTCGCGTCTTGGCCTCAAGTCCCGCTCGCCGGAGCAGTCTTCGCAAGCCTCTTTCGCCGGCCGCGCCACGTTGTTCCCCGGCAATGTTGCCATCGCGATCCACCACCACGTAGATCGGATAACTCTGCGCGTTATACATGGCCGCGAGATTCGTGTCTTTTGTGAGAACGATAGGGACGGATCGCGGATGATCGGCGAGATATCTTTTCACCGTTTGATCGGGCTCGAGCACGTTGACCGCAAGCACGATCAGTCCTTGGTCGGCGAACTCTTTCGCGATATCGTCCACCAGTGATGCTTCTTGCTCGCAATACTTGCACCAGCTAGTCCAGAATTCGAAGAGAACCACTTTGCCCTTGACCGATGCATTGTTGAATTGGCTGCCAGCGGTTGTCTTGGCCCGAAAGCGAGGAGCAGGCTGGCCGGCTTCATCGGCCGCGAAGGCGCACAGAGTAGTCAGAACGAGAGCGAAAAGCAGTAAGCGGCGTACGACGAGGGATGGCGCTCCCATGGGCCGGAATATTAGCACGAACCCAGACACCCTAGGGCCTCGCTTCTGGAGGTGCTGTCTTAAACACTGTGTTGCCGCTCTTGATTATTGGCGAACAGATTGCGTTCCTAGCCACGGCTCACCACGGGCAATCTTTTTCTCCACCATCGGAACAAGGCTCCTCAGAGTTCCCATTCGGTTCTGAGTATCAGCTAAGGCCTTCTCCCAACCGCTCACTTTGCTGTTGACTCTTAACGTAACTGTAGTTAACATTCTAGGCATGACAGCTCCTCAGGAATACGTTAACGCCCTCGATAAGGCGATTGTAGATTTGGAAGGCCGAGTTCAGAAGCGCGATATTCTCAACGCGGAAATCGCCGGACTGAGAGAAACAGTGAAAGTTCTCGCTACCCTTGTCGGCCTTCCTGCGGATAAGTCGAAGCGTGTAGCTCAATTGCTTGCGACGGTTGACTCTGCTACTCCAAGCCTGACTGACGCGGTTCGTTCGCTTTTGACTCGTGTGCATCCGAAAGAAATGACTGCAACCGAGGTTCGCAATGCATTGGAGGAATCCAGTTTTAATTTCGGAGACTTTAGCAACCCTTTGTCCGCCTGTCATTCTGCCCTCAAGAGATTGCTTAACGACGATCAAATTGAGGCCGGTTCCCCGCAGGATGGAAAAACGACGTATAAGGCAAAATTGCCAGCCTTTAGTGCATTGGCAACTCTTCTTAGTTCCCCTATTACCGAGGATGGAGCCTTTTATAGGCACCTGGCGAGCCTCGCAGGGGTTGCCCAACCGACCGTGGCACTGGATAAGGATGCGGCTCTGGCGGATCACCCGATGAACAAGTTGAGAGCCAGGCCGCGACAGAAATGATTTTGGCGTGAAATGCGAAAGCCCCGCTCATGGAGCCTTCAGAAAGGATGGAATCAGCGTGAGACTCAGGATTGAGATTCGCTTTGCTGATGGTCAGACCGTAGTTATCACGGTCCAGCCGCCACCCTAAGATGTAGTTAGCATTCAGCACCCCGCTTCCTGCGTCAACAGGCGGCGGGGCTAATCCAAATCTGGATTCAGAACACTATCAAACCCAAAATGAGTTTGCGACTTTTCCCACACGCAGTCAAGCGCAGAAAGGTCATGTAACTCTGCGTTGACAATCCCTCGCGGCCTACGGTATCTTTAAAGCTTTGGGAAGTCTCGCGGTTGCCCGCCTGATGGTCTGGCGTCCTCGCCGGGGAATCAACGAGCGGTCTTCTTTGTAATTTCAATCGCGTTTCGCAGCTTTTTTCATTCTGGGAGAGTTCCGATGTCAACCTATTTCCCCAAAGCGGGGGAAATTGTGCGCAAGTGGTACGTCGTGGATGCGGATGGGCAGACGCTCGGCCGTCTGGCCTCGCAGGTCGCCCGCATTCTCATGGGCAAGGAAAATCCGCAGTACACGCCGTTTCTCGATACCGGCGATCACGTGATCGTGGTCAATGCCGAGAAAATTAGAACGACCGGCGTGAAGTCGGAGCAGAAGCAGTATCACCACTACACCGGCTACCCGGGCGGTCTGCGCACCGAAGATTATCGCAAGCGTTTGGCGCGCAAGCCGGAAGCGATTATTGAAGATGCCGTGCGCCGCATGCTGCCCAAGAACAAACTGGCGGCTCACATGCTGTCGAAGCTGAACGTTTACAAGGGCGACAAGCATCCGCACGAAGCTCAGAAGCCGCAGGACTTGAAGTTGGAAGTAAGGGCGTAGAAATCCGCGAGGGCTGATTAGAACGAGATCCTTCGCTCCGCCTGAAAAGCGGCTGCGCTCAGGACGACAAAAAGATCAGGAGCTGGAAGCGAAATGGCAGAATTGGTTCAGTACTACGGCACAGGACGGCGGAAACGGGCGATTGCGCGCGTGTATCTGCGTCCGGGCAGCGGCGAGTTCAAAGTCAACGGCCGCGCCTTCGAAGAGTATTTCGTGACTCCGGCTCAGCGTTCGGCAGCGAAGGCGCCGTTGGCGTCCACTGACACCGCGGCTTCGTTCAACATCGTTGCCAGCGTGCTGGGCGGCGGCGTGCGCGGTCAGGCCGACGCGGTAAAGCTAGGCATCGCCCGTGCCCTGATGGAGTTCAACGCCGAATTGCGCGGCAAGCTGAAGTCCGAGGGCATGGTCTCCCGCGACTCGCGCGGCAAGGAACGGAAAAAGTACGGCCAGAAGGGCGCACGTAAGCGCTTCCAGTTCAGCAAGCGGTAATTGGGCCGGTGTCCGGGGAGACCGGGATTCGTCGCTCCGCGACGGAATGACAAGGTTTTGAATTTTACTGGCCACCGACAACTGGTCAGTGTCCACTGATTTTGGTGTTCAATTCTTCCTGTGCCTCGCGGCGCGGGGACGGGAATGGCAATCGGAGAGCAGTACACAGTTGCCAGCACCCAGTTACCAGCGACTTTTTGCTGGGTACTGGGTACTCGATACTGAGAACTGGCTTCCCGATGCAGACTAAATAAGGAGGTTCATTGGCTACTATCACCATGAAGGAGTTGCTCGAAGCAGGTGTTCACTTCGGGCATCAGACGAAGCGCTGGAATCCCAAGATGAAGGAATACATCTTCGGAGAGCGCAATGGGATCTACATCATCGATTTGCAGAAGACGCTGAAGATGTTCAAAGAAGCGTCGAAGTTTGTGCAGGAACTGGCGGCCGACGGCAAAATTGTGCTGTTCGTGGGAACCAAGCGCCAGGCGCAGGACGCCATCGCCGAAGAGGCTACCAAGTGCGGCGGCTTCTACATCAATCAGCGCTGGCTGGGCGGACTGCTCACCAACTGGGTTACGGTGCAGAAGTCGGTAAAACGGCTGAAGGAACTCGACGAGATGGCCACGGATGGCCGCTACGAGCTGCTGCCGAAAAAAGAAGTCATCAAGCTCGAGCGCGAGCGCAAGCACTTGCAGGCCAACCTGGCGGGCATCAAGAATATGAGCCGGTTGCCGGATGCGATCTTCGTGATCGACTCCAATAAAGAGCAGATCGCGGTGCGCGAAGCACGCAAGCTCGGCATCCCGGTGGTCGCGGTGGTCGATACCAATTGCGATCCCAGTGAAGTGGATTATGTAATTCCCGGCAACGACGATGCGCTTCGCGCGATCCGTCTGTTTACTTCTAAGATTTCCGAGTCGATCGCCGAAGGCGCGCAGTTGATGAGCGACAAGCAGATCGCCGACATGACGGCAGCTACGGAACAGGCGCAGGCTCTCGAAGCGCAGCACGCGGAAGACGCCGCAGCCGCGCTCGAAGCGCATGCCCAGGAGCACGCAGCTGCCTCTGACTTGGCTGACATCGGCGAAGACATCAGCATGGAAGAAGTGCTGGGTCCGGGAACGCACAAGAAGCCGGTCGCCAACGAAGACGCCGAGATTCACAAGATCGAGAGCCAAACGGTTTAGAAGCAGGGGCCAGGGATCAGGGGCCAGTTGCCAGTAAAAAACCGGGCATTCGAAATCAGACCCGCGCGGGTCGTCCGGCGCGGGTCAAAGTTTGTAAGAGCGAGTTTCCAGTTTCGGGTTTCCAGTTTCGAGTAGCCTGGAATGGGACACACATTCTTAATACTCGAAACCCGAAACTAGAAACAAGAAACTGGAATTAATTTATGAGCACTACTATGGCAAACATTTCAGCAGCACAAGTAAAGGATCTCCGGGAGAAGACCGGAGCTCCCATGATGGATTGCAAACAAGCCCTTACTGAAGCCAAGGGCGATATGGAGCAGGCAGTTGTGATTCTCCGCAAGAAGGGCGTTTCGGTGGCAGCCAAGAAAGCAACCCGCGTGACCAGCGAAGGTTCGGTGACCAGCTACATTCACGCCGGCGGCAAGATTGGTGTGCTTGTCGAAGTGAACTGCGAGAGCGATTTCGTGGCCCGCACCGACGACTTCAAGGAACTGGCGCACGATATCGCCATGCACATCGCCGCGAGCGATCCGAAATTCGTCCGCAAGGAAGATGTGACCAAGGCCGATTTCGAGCGCGAAAAAGAAATCTATATCGCGCAAGCCGTCGCCTCCGGCAAGCCGCAGAATATCGCGGAGAAGATGGTCGCTGGCAAGATGGAAAAGTTCTACGAAGAAGTCTGCTTGCTCGAGCAGCCCTTCATCAAGGACCAGACCGTCTCGATCGCGCAGTTGATCGCTGCAAAGATCGGTAAGCTGGGCGAGAACATCAGCGTGCGCCGCTTCGCGCGCTTCAAAGTAGGCGACGTGGGTGCGACCGTCGCATTCACAACGCAGAAGCCGGACAACGGCGGCGAAGCCGCCGCTCCGGCTGCGAAGTAAGTGGCGAAGTAAACGAGTTTCCAGTTTCTGGTTTTCAGTGTCCTGTAGTCCTCGCGGTGGACAGCAAGAGCCCGAAACTGGAAACCGGAAACTCGAAAACCGATGCCAACTCCTGCCTTCAAACGCGTTCTGCTCAAGCTTTCCGGAGAAGCTCTTGCCGCCAATCAGGGCTTCGGTGTGGACACCAAACGCATTCATGAAGTCGCAGCCGAACTTGCCGACGTTCATAAACTCGGCGTGCAACTCGCCATCGTCGTGGGCGGCGGCAATTTTTTCCGGGGCGTCGCCGACCAGGCCAAAGACATGGACCGGGTCTCCGCCGATCACATGGGCATGTTGGCAACGGTCATCAACGCTCTCGCCTTGCAGGACGCTCTCGAAAAACAAAATGTCTACACCCGAGTGCAGACCGCCATCGAAATGAATCAGGTAGCCGAGCCCTTCATCCGCCGCCGCGCTATCCGCCATCTTGAAAAAGGTCGGGTCGTGATCTTCGCCGGCGGCACTGGAAACCCCTACTTCTCCACCGACACCGCCGCCTCCCTGCGCGCCATGGAGATCAAAGCCGACGCCATTCTCAAAGCCACCAAAGTCGATGGAATCTACGATGCCGATCCCATGAAAGTGAAGGACGCGAAGAAGTTCGCCGACATCACCTACATGGAGGTTCTGAAGCTGGGACTGAAAGTGATGGACTCCACCGCCATCAGCCTGTGCAAAGACAATAACCTTCCCATTATCGTCTTCAATTTGAATAAGCACGGCAACATTCGCCGCGTAGTCAGCGGAGAGAAGATCGGTTCGACAGTGAGCGCGTAAAATCTTGCCACGGATCCTACGGATTCACGCGGATCTTCATTCGTTCCCGATCCGTCGTTTGTAATCCGTGTTGATCCGTGAAAATCCGTGGCCATCTTTCTATTGGGTTTATAATTCAGCGTTTTGATACTTGATTTTTTTCGGAGCTAAACTTTATGGCTCAAGCATCCATGGCCTCAATTCCCGGCCTCAAAGAAACCTACATCCAACTAAAGACGCGCATGGAAAAAGCAGTGGAGGACTTCCGTAAGGCGATGGCGGCCACGCGCACCGGCCGCGCCTCCGTGCACATGCTCGACAGCGTGAGCGTTGACTACTACGGCTCGCAAATGCCCATCAACCAGATCGCTCAGGTCCACGCCCCGGAGCCGCAGATGATCACCGTTCAGCCCTTTGATCCCTCCTCGCTCGGCGCCATCGAGAAGGCGATTCGTTCCGCGGAGCTCGGTCTGAATCCCATGAACGATGGCAAACTGATCCGCGTGCCCGTGCCCGCTCTCACCCAGGAACGCCGTCAGGAGATGGTGAAACATCTGAACAAAGCGCTCGAGGAGCATCGCACCGCCGTCCGCAATATCCGCCGCGACGGCAACGATGCCATCAAGAAAGCGATGAAGGACAAGAAGATCACCGAGGACGACGAAAAGCGCTCGCTGGAAGAGATTCAGAAACTCACCGACGACGAGATCAAGAAGATGGAAGAAATGAGCAAAGCGAAAGAGAAGGAAGTACTCGAGATTAAGTAGAGCCGCGCATTTCGCGGTGTGGCAGAAAAACTAAAGTACGTGTACTTAGACCGGCCCATCCCGGGCCGCGTTTAAAACCCTCAACCCCAACTACATAGCGGAGCTCCCGAGCCTGGAGTGCACCCGGTAACCTGTCCACAGGTTACGCGACATCCTCACGGGCTGCGTGTTTTCATGATCGTGAAGCAAATCGCTGCTCCCCCAAAAGCCTTCACAAAATCCTGGAATTGGAGTTCGTCATGAAACGATGCTTGGGGATTATAGTTTTGCTTGCGCTTTGCCTGTTGGCCGCGAGCTGCAGTTCGTCACCCAGTTCATCCACACCTTCATCACCAACCTCGCAGCAGGCGTCCGTCTTCGTCACTGGCGAAGATGCTCCGCTGGCTTCCGTAGTCGGCTTCAACGTCACCATCAACTCGATCACGCTGAACGGCAACAATAATTCGCCGCAAGTTCTGTCCACGGCCACCACCGTGGATTTCGCCCGTCTTCTCGGCCTGCGCTCGCCGCTGGCCTTTAACTCGGTTCCAGCCGACACTTACAACAGCGCGACGTTCTCGCTGTCGAACCCGGTCATCTCCTACGTCGATATGAGCACGAATCCGCCGTCGCTGACCACCATGAACGGCACGTTCAGCCCGACGACTGGCACGGCTACGCAGACTACGGTGACCGTGAATTTTGCCACGCCGATGGTTGTCGACAGCAGCGGCCTCGCGGGCCTGCGGATGGATTTTGACATCCGCCAATCCGTTGCCGTCGATGGCAACGGCAACGTAACTGGCGTGGTAGACCCCACGATTTATATCAGGGCCACGCACGCCAGCGATTCCGATGGCCAAGTTACCGATCTCATGGGCGGCCTGGTCTCAGCCAATGCCGCCGCCAACTCGTTCGTCATCCAGGGCCCCTACGGCCGCCAGTTGACGATCGATATCAACAGCAGCACGCAATTCAACAGCGGATGGAACATCAACAATCTGGCTACTCCCGCGGTGGTCGGAGTCCAGGGATATTTCCAGGCCGATGGCAGCCTGATGGCAAACTACGTTGAGGTCATCACCAGCTCGCAGTCGTTCATCTCAGGCCGTGTGCTGCAAGTAACCAACAACTCGTCGGGTAATGCGCAGCAGATCGTGATGTGGGTAGGCGAGACTGGTGCGGACATGGTCAGCGACGTCGATACCATTCAGACCATCAACGTCAGTGCGGTCACGCAGTATGACATGTGCTTCTTCGACAACTTCTTCACCAATGCCCTGTTCAACAGCTCCACGGTGATCGTGGGCCAGCGCATTTTCATCGGGGGCAGTTAC
This sequence comes from uncultured Acidobacteriaceae bacterium, assembly GCA_963750245.1. GTDB lineage: Bacteria > Acidobacteriota > Terriglobia > Terriglobales > Acidobacteriaceae > Sulfotelmatobacter. Next base: position 88,229 of record CAVVQB010000007.1, on the reverse strand, counting down.
TCGAGCAGCATATTTACCCCGCAGATGATCTCGCTGCGCTTCCAGGGCGTTTACGGCACACTCACCTCAGGCAGCGTAAGCATCACTAACGGCAATCTGGGGAGCTTCCAACTCCAGAACAACGGCCTGATCGGTTATTCATTGGGTGGCGCGCCGCTGACGGTGGGTACCGGCAACGGCACGCTGTTCATCAACACTACCGGTTTGAGCGAGCTGCAATCGGACGGAGCGATTCCGATCGTGGCCGGCGGCCTGCTCTTCGTGAACCCGACCACTCAAACGCCCGTGATGGCAGCGGCGGTGGTGGCCGATCCTCCGCAGTCGCAATAAAAACTGCAACATCAACCTGACTACGGGCGGCCAACCAGCCGCCCGTTTTCTTTTATGTGGGGACAGCCGCCTCGGCTGTCCGTCGAGCGAAGCTCGACCCTTTTTGGCCGGCCCATATTCCAGAGCACTCCCCTATAATTGTTCTTCATGAAAACTGTCGTCCATGCCGCGTGTCCGCACGATTGCCCCGACGCCTGCGGAGTGCTGATCACGGTGGAGGATGGCCGCGCGACGAAGATCCAAGGCGACCCCAAGCATCCCGTAACTCGCGGATTTCTTTGCGCCAAAGTGGCGAAATATTTGGACCGGGTGTATTCGCCGGATCGCGTGCTCTATCCCATGCGGCGAATTGCGGCGAAGGGGCCCGCAGAAGCACAACGGAGCTTCGCTCCTGGACAGCCGAGGGCGGCTGACCCCACACAGGTTTGGCAACGCATCACCTGGGACGAAGCCCTCGACGAAATCACCCAGCGCTTTCGCGCCATCATTGCCGAGTTCGGCCCCGAAGCGATTCTGCCCTATTCCTATGGCGGAACCCTCGGCGCGCTGAATGGCGCTTCCATGGACCGCCGTTTTTTCACACGCCTTGGCGCTTCCGAACTCGAACGTACGATTTGTTCTTCCGCCGGCGAAGCTGGCCTTGAGTCCGTGATGGGCGTCAAGCTCGGCACCGAGCCCAATGAGTTCGTCCACTCCCGCTACATCATCGCCTGGGCCTCGAACATCCACGGCAACAACGTTCACCTCTGGCCCTACATCGTGGAAGCGCGGCGCAGGGGTGCGAAGCTGGTGGTCATCGATCCCTACCGGACGCGCACCGCGGCGTGCGCTGACTGGTATCTCCCCATCAATCCCGGCACCGATGCCGCTCTGGCGCTGGCCATGATGCACGTGATCATCGCCGAGGGTCTGCACGATGCCGACTACGTAGCGAAATACACGCTGGGTTTCGATGCCCTCTGCGAGAAAGTAAAGTCGTATCCGCCCGAGCGCGCAGCGCAGTGGACGGGAATTTCAGCCGAAGACATTCGCAAACTCGCGAGAGAATATGCCACAATCAGGCCCTCCATCATTCGCCTGAACTACGGCGTGCAACGTTCCGATGGCGGCGGAATGGCCGCACGCGCCATTTCGATGCTGCCTTGCATCATCGGGTCACTAAAAGAAGTAGGCGGCGGCATCCATCTCTCGACCAGCGGCGCCTTCGATCTGAACAAGATTGCCTTGCGCCGCCCCGACCTCCGGCCCCGGGGCCTCAAGCCTCCTCGAATTGTGAACATGGTCGAACTTGGCAGGGCGCTCAATACCCTAAACGATCCTCCGCTGAAAGCCTTGTTCGTTTACAGTTCGAATCCCGCCGCGGTTTGTCCCAACCACAACGAAGTCGTGCGCGGCCTCAAGCGCCCGGACCTGTTCACCGTGGTCCACGAACAGTTCTTCACCGACACTACCGACTATGCCGACATCGTCCTGCCGGCAACGACATTTTTCGAGCACAAAGACCTGCAGGCGGCATACGGCCATTATTATTTACAAATTTCCGATCAGGCGATCGAGCCGCTCGGGGAATGCCGGTGCAATGTGGATTTATTCCGCGCCCTCGCCGCGCGCATGGGATTTACCGACGAATGCTTCAGCGAAAGCGTCGACTCCATGATCGACGGCGCGCTGTCTTCGAAAAATCCCTGGCTGCAGGGCATCACTCGCGAGCGTCTCGAGCAGGAAGGCCACATCCGCCTGAATTTCGCCGCGTCCGCCAGCCCCGCAGACGAACCGCAAACCGCTTCGGCTCCATTCCTCCCCTTTGCGCAAGGCAACTTCCGCACTCCTTCCGGCAAGGCAGAACTCTATAGCGAAGCCATGAAAACGCTCGGCCTCGATCCCGTTGCCGACTTCAAACCTCCATCCGAATCGCGCCACGGAACCGAACGAGCCACGTTTCCCTTGGAACTTCTTGCCCGTAAGGCTGACAACTTCCTGAATTCCACGTTCACCAACCAACTTTCCGTTCAGCAAATGGAAGAGGTCGATCTTCTGGAGATGCATTCCTCCGATGCCCACCGCCGTGGTATTGCTGACGGAGATACGGTTCGAGTGTTCAACCGTCGAGGGGAAATCTTCCTAAAGGCGCGGGTGGATGGCGCGGTGCAGCCCGGAGTCGTCTCGGCGCGACTCAATTGGGCGAAGTTGAGCCCTGGCTCGCGCAACATAAACGTCCTGACTTCAGAAAAACTTTCTGACTTGGGCAACTCCGCCACGTTTTATTCCGTCTTGGTTGATGTGGAGTCTTCCAAGTCCATTCCATGAAGCCACCAGCAAGAGTGGCAGACTTGGACGCTTTTTCTATCTCTACCGTATAATGATCGTTTTCCCACATCCCAGAGGCTGAGGTCGTAGCGATTCATCTTCGCTTTCATTCGCACACTGTTGTGCCCGAGAACGGCTGCCGCCTTTTCGGAGCCACTTTCGGCCCATCCCCTTCATTCGCACGGCTTTGTCGCCGATCGAAGAGTTTCGGGTGGGCCCTGGGCATTGTGCTGGTATTTTTTTTCGCTGCCGCCGGTTGGGCCCAGACCGACCTCATCTCCGAAATCGACGTCGCCGGCAACCGCAGAATCCCCTCTGAAACCATTAAAGCCCGCATCTTCACTCACGTCGGCGATGTCTATGATCCCGCTGCACTTGAGCGCGACTTCAATGCGCTGTGGAATACCGGCTACTTCGAAGACATCCGCTTCAGCCGCGAGCAGAGCCCCAAAGGCTGGCGACTGATCATCCAGGTCAAGGAAAAGCCGACCATCCGCGAAATCAATTACGTTGGCCTCAGTTCCGTCTCCACCAGCGACGTACTCGACCGCTTCAAGGAAGCCAAAGTCGGCCTGTCCGTCGAGAGTCAGTACGACCCCACGAAGCTGAAAAAAGCGGAAGTCGCGATCAAGGGTCTTCTGGCGGAACACGGCCGCCAGTTTTCCACCATCCGCACCGAGCTCCGCCAGATTCCTCCCGCCGCCGTTGGCATCACCTTTGTGATCAAGGAAGGCCCCAAGGTTAAAGTGGGCAAGATCAAGTTCGAGGGCAACAAGAACGTCAAGACGCGCGTTCTTCGCTACGCCATGAAGAACCTGCGTCCCATCGGCATTCCGCACTCCATCTTCCTGGAAAACATCTTCGCCCGAACCTACGACGCCACCAAGCTCGACGAAGATACCGAACGGGTTCGCAACGAATACCAGAATCGTGGATATTTCAAAGTCATCGTGAACGAGGCCAAGACGCAAATTCACGACACCGGACACAAGGGTCCGCGCATTCCACTGCTGCAAGGTGGTCCGGGCAAGGCCGTCGACATCACGCTGCCCATCGAGGAGGGCGACCGCTACACGCTCGGCTCCATCACCTTCAAGAACAACAAAGCGGTGTCGAACACCAAGGCGCTGCGCAATCTGTTTCCCATCAAGGACGGAGACGTTTTCAGCAAGGAAAAAGTCGCCAAGGGATTGGAAAACCTGCGCAAGGCCTATGGCGAGCAAGGTTATATCAACTTCACGTCGGTGCCAGAGACCAGATTTGACGACGAGAAAAAGCTGATCTTCCTCGACATCGATGTCGATGAAGGCAAGCAGTTCTATGTCCGCCGTATCGAATTCCAGGGCAACACCACCACCCGCGACAAAGTCATCCGGCGCGAGATCGCTCTCGAAGAAGGCAACATCTACAACTCACGCCTTTGGGAATTGAGCCTGCTGCGCTTGAATCAACTCGGATACTTCGACCAGTTAAAGCCCGACGATCCCAACGTTACCGACCGAAAACTGGATGAGAAAGACGGCCTGGTCGACCTCACGCTCAAGGTCCATGAAAAAGGCAAGAACAGCATTGGCCTCAACGGCGGCGTCAGCGGCCTGGAAGGCGCTTTCGTCGGCATCAACTACTCAACCAACAATTTCCTTGGCCTCGGCGAAACCCTTCAGGTGCAAGCCAGCCTCGGAAACCTGGCTCGCAGCTTGCGTTTTGGCTTCACTCAGCCTTACCTCTTTGACCGGCCGCTGCAGTTTGGCTTTAACGTCTATTACAACAAGGTCAGCTATAACCAGGCGCGGCAGCTCTCCATTTTCAGGGGAGAAACCCTGAATCTGCCGAATACCGTTTTGCAGAACCTGCAAAACTATACGCAGTCCAGTGCGGGATTCACCACGTCGCTCAGCTATCCGCTGCGCCGCTCTTTCAAGCGCGTGGGCATTACCTATTCCTTCGATCGCTCCTCGCTCCTGGCTCTGAGCTCCGCCTCGAGAAATCTTTTCGAGTTCATCGCCTTCCGCGGAATTTCCGGCCCCAACGCGCTGCAAGGAATTATCACCAGCAAAATCTTTCCCAACTTCTCTTTCAATACCATCGACAGTCCAATCTCCCCTCACCATGGACAGCAGTTCACCCTGGGTGCGGAATTAGCGGGCATCGGAGGCACGGTTCGCTCCATCCGGCCAATCGTGCAGTACAAGAAGTTCATTCCCGTCCAGAACCGGCGGAACGCGTTTGGTTTCAATTTTCAAGGTTCTTTCATCACTGGCTACGGAGGCTTAGTGGCTCCTCCGTTCCAGCGCTCCTACATGGGCGGCGAGAATGACCTCCGTGGATTCGATATCCGCTCGGTCTCGCCAGTCGCCTTCCTGCCCAGCGTAGGTGCAATCGCTCTCACCAATCCGGACGGAACTCCGGTTCTCAAGAACGCGCAAAATCCTCTTCTCGGGAATTTGACCATCCCGATCCCTGTAGACCAGATCACCTTCCCCGGCGGCGACCTCAGCATCGTCACCAACTTCGAGTACCGCATCACCATCTATGGTCCCGTGGCTATTGCCCCATTCCTGGATGCCGGGATTGATCCCATTCTGCGGCCCTCCCAGTTGCAGATTGCCTCGCAACAATACAATCAGGTCATCACCGAACAGTTTGGCTGTCCGGCCCAGGATCAGGCGACGGCCACTCCGACCGGGACAGGCTGCACTCCCGGCAGTATCTTGAACCCTCCGCCCAAGCAACAGTTGGAGGTTTTAGGCTCGACCAACTGGAGACCGAGAATGTCCACCGGCCTCGAGCTCCAGATGTTCCTGCCCATTATCAACGCGCCCTTCCGCATCTACTGGGCTTACAATCCGCTGCGCCTGGATAGTCCCGCGACTCCACCGATTCCGATCACGCGTAACATGTTCCCCAACACGGCCGCCGGCGATTACACCTATCACCTGGCCGTTAACACCTATGCGCCGAGTTTCCTCTTGCGCGAACCACGCAAGACTTTCCGTTTCACCGTCGCCACCACGTTCTAAGAAGGGCGTTGCCGCGTTTGACGCAGCCCGAGAAGGCTATCTATAATTGCTTCGATCCACACCATTGCAGAAAGATGATCAGGGGTGGACGATCCGTCCGCAACCCCGGCGTGTGAGGTTCGCAATCCGGTGAGCCCGGTCCCCTAACGCCTGACGGCTGCAGGTTGAAGCAAAGCAAAAGGAAGACCTCGTGAGTACGGTCCAGCGTTGCCTGAGAAGGGCAATCTGAGTTCTCCCGGCGCCGTATTTCCCGAAACTATATTTCACGGAACCAGATTTACCGGAACGACGATTGACCGGAACCATGATTAACGGAACAAATGTTCCAAGGAGTTTAAGCGATCCAATGACAAGCAAGCTTCTGCGTTCTTTCCTGGCCATCGCGGTTCTCTCCCTGATTTCCGCCTGGGCCCAAACCGCCAGCACATCCGCCCCTGCGAGCATGGCCGCCGCGCCCTCCGCCGCACCGGCCTCGGCTCCGGTTGTAACCGGAACGGGCACCAAGCTCGGCACCATCAACATTGAGCAAGCCGTCATGGGCACCAACGAAGGTCAACGCGACTTCGAGGCCTTGCGCAAGAAGCTGGAGCCCAAACAGAACGAATTGAAGTCGCAGAACGACGAACTGGAAGCCTTGCAGAAGCAACTGCAAACCCAGGGCGACAAGCTGAATGAGGACGCCCGCGCCACTCTGGTGAAGCAGATCGAGACCAAGAAGAAGTCCTTCGACCGTTCTGTGCAAGACGCGCAGGAAGATTTTCAGAACCAGCAGAAGGAAATCTTTCAACGCATTCTGCAGAAGATGGCTCCCGTGATCGTAAAACACGCGCAAGACGGCGGCTTCGCCCTGGTTATGGATACCTCCAACCCGTGGCCGCAAAGCCCGTTGCTCTGGTATGGCGAACAAGGCGACATCACCAAAGCCGTGGTCGATGTCTACAACGCGCAGTCAGGCGTGCCCGCGCCCGCCCCGGCGGGAGCTGCGGCACCTCGTCCGGCAGCGCCCAAACCGGCAGCACCTAAGCCGGCAGCTCCGGCAACTCCGCCATCGAAATAATTTCTTGACGACACCGTATGTGTCGCAGAAGTTCCACCAGAGGCCGCTTCCCAGCGGCCTTTTTTATTTCTCAAGCGCGATCCGGCGGAGAAGATCACGGTGTCCTTAGCAGCAACCGCATTCCAGGAGGACGTCATGGTTGCTGGTACATCGTGTGAGAGAACACTGTTTGCGGACACGCTCAATCCGCCATGGCCGGACGACGCACGCCGCGGCTGGACTACGTTAACGTCATTCGGATTACAGGCCTTGGTTACTGCAGTGTTGCTGCTCTTGCCGCTGCTCCGACCAACCGGCTTGCCCTCGTTCCACCAGCTCTCAACGCCGATAAGTTTAGGCCAACCTCTGGCAGAACCTGCCGCAGTGGGAGCGCACGCCGGTTCGAATCCGTTGCCAAGTCGCCCCGCCGTGTTCATCTTCAGGCACCCTTCGCCGATCCCCGGAGGAATGCGCCCAGCCACGAATGACGGTCCGCCGCAATCAACAGACTTTGGTCCCGATCTTCCAGGCCCGATAGCACGCGGCGATCCGCATGGCCTTCCGGGCTTGTTCGAAAGCGGCTCTCGGCCCGTTTTGCCCGCAGCACCTCCGCCGGCGTTGAATCGCCCGCTTCGGCTCTCTCACATGAGCGAGGGAGATCTGATCCACAAAATCCAGCCAACATATCCCGCTCTGGCCCGCAGCGCGCGCATTCAAGGGATCGTTGTGCTGCAAGCCGTGATCAGCAAACAAGGCACGATCGAGAATGTCACGGTCCTGACCGGCCATCCGCTGTTGATTCCGGCGGCGATCGCCGCCGTCCGCCAGTGGCGCTATCGGCCCTACATTCTCAATAACGAGCCCGTCGAAGTGGAAACCCAGATCACGGTGAACTTTTCGCTGGCGGGGAATTGATGACAAGTTTCCAGTTTACGGTTTCTAGTGTTCTGTCGCTTAAAGACTGGAAACTAGAACCTGAAACTTGAAACCGGAAACCCTCGAAGCATGCAGCCAGGAGTAGCCCGAGCGTAACCTGAGCCCGCGCGCCGCTCCCGCTATAATCGAGCCCAGTGGCCAGCACCGTAGAAATCATGAGCCGCGTGGCGACCCGTCCCACCTGGGCGGAAGTTTCTCTCGTCACTCTGCGGCAGAATTTCCGCACGGTAGTGAAACACGCCGGGGCGAATGTGACCGTCTGCGCCGTGGTGAAGGCCGACGCCTATGGTCACGGCGCGGTCGAATGTTCACGGGCCCTGCAGGCCGAAGGCGCGAAGTGGATGGGCGTGACTTCTCTCGATGAGGCAATTCCCCTGCGCGATGCCGGCGTCGATTCAAGAATTCTGTTGATGACCGGTTTCTGGCGTGGCGAAGAAAGCGAAATCGTTCGTCTGAAGCTCACGCCAACAATTTGGGAGCCTTGGCACATCGAGTCCCTGGAGACTGCGGCCGCGCACGGAACCACGCGCCATGCTGTCCATTTGAAAGTGGACACTGGAATGGGCCGCCTGGGCGTCTCTCTGGAAGAACTCCCGGCAGTCCTGAAAGCTCTCAGTGCCGCACCGCATCTTGTTCTGGAAGGGCTTTCGACCCATCTTGCCTCTTCCGAGGTTATGGATGCGCCTTCCGTCGCGGAGCAGGAACATCGCTTCGAGCAAGCTCACTGCATGGTTCGCGCGGCCGGCTTCGATCCGACTCTGGTGCACATGGCCAATACCAGCGCCCTAATTTCACGCCGCGAAACCTGGAACAACATGGTTCGTCCAGGTGTTGCGCTCTACGGCTACTACCTGCCGTTCCAGCGGGCGGGAAGAGAGGTTAGCGGCGGCACCTTGCGGCTTGCGGTGAAGCCGGTATTAACATGGAAGACGCGCATTCTCTCCATGCGAAACTTTGCCGCCAACCAGCCGCTAGGCTACGGCGGAACCTACGTCACGCAAGCCCCAGCGCACGTCGCCGTGCTTCCCGTGGGCTACGCCGATGGGTACAACCGCCAGCTCTCCAATCGCGGACGCGTCATCGTTCGCGACCACTACGCCCCCATCGTCGGCAGCATTTCCATGGATCTCACGCTGGTGGATGTCACCGGCATCCCCGGAATTGCCGTCGGCGACGAAGTGATCCTGCTCGGAACCAGTGACGGCCTCAGCGTCGATGCGCTGGAACACGCCCGCCTGGCCAACAGCTCGCCCTACGAAATTCTCTGCAACATTTCCAAGCGCGTGCCGCGAAGGTACGCAAGCTAGTTACCGCTGCTAGGCTCTCTGGCGCTCTTTTCTTGCTTCCATATACCGGCGCAGGACGGCATTAATTGTGGTCTGGTAACCACGTCCGTGCTTGCGGAAGAACTTCAGCACATCGGGATCGAGGCGCAAGGTAATCTGTTTTTTCGGCCCGGGCCAGAGAATAGCGTTCTTGAAGAAGTCTGGGCCAAGTTCGGGCGCATCGGAAAAATCGATATCCTCGTCCCGCATCGCGTCAATTCGCTTCCAATCGGTCCTTGATGGCCTTTTCGAATTCTTTCCGTTCACGACTTGTCGCCTTTCTGAGCGAGATAATCCGGATAGTTTCAGGATCGTTTTCAACAAAGACCACGTGCGCAACGCGCCCTCGGACAACGCCAACTCCGGTCCATCGGCTCTCGCCGTAGTCCTTTCGAGTGTCAGCGTCCACGAGCAGCAGGCCCCGAAACATCTCCTTCGCATCGGCAAAATCGTAGCCGTGCTTCCGAATGTTGGCGCGGTTCTTGGCCTCGTCCCATTCAAAATCCATTGTAACTCCAAATGTAGCTACACTCAAACCAGCCGCGTAGAGTCATTCTCTCAATCTTTGAATAGCCTGCCCGGGCTGCAATTTTCGGTGACTGAGGTCACCTGCCCGCAAAACGTTCCTGGAACGCGTCCCGTTTAAGGACCAAATGCCAAGCACTAACCGTCGATTGCGACCGTTAAGTGAAACCACCGCCAAGCTCGTCTTTCCTGCTTGTTACACTAAACAGTTGCCCATGCCCTCGCGCTATGCACAATGGATGTATGACTGGGAGCACCGCCTCACCTCGGTGGACAATAACCGTGTAGTGCGCCCGCTGGAATGGGGTCTCGAATACGCTCAGAACTGGCCGTGCCAGAACGGTTGGCGCGCAGGTCAGGCCATCGATAATCCCGAGAAGTTCCTCACCGATTTCAACCGCCGCATCGTTGCCTCCAGCGACGAGTTTTATTCCTACAAGACGCCCACTGATTTCCGCCTGGAAAAGCGCGAAGCGAAAGTTTTCTCCACCCGCGAAGTTCCTGACCCGAAGCTCGAAGCCAAAGTGAAAGGAACGTTTGCCGAGTTCCTGCGCTTTACGGCGCCGGTGAAAACGCCTTATCCCGAAAATAACCTGGCCAACGCACGCTGGTTTCCCACGCGCGGCCGCCGCGCCATCGTTCTCCTGCCGCACTGGAACGCCGACGCGATCGCCTACACCGGCCTCTGCCGCGTGCTGAATATGCTGGGCATCTCCGTATTGCGCCTGAGCATGCCTTATCACGATATCCGCATGCCCGCCGAAATCAGCCGCGCCGACTACGCCGTCTCCGCCAACATTGGCCGTACGCTCGACGCCGTCCGGCAAGGCGTGGTCGACGTCCGCTGCTGTCTCGATTGGCTCGAGCAGCAGGGCTACACCAAGCTCGGCATCGTGGGCACGAGCCTGGGCTCCTGTTACGCCTTTATCGCCGCCGCGCACGATCCGCGTCTTCGCGTGGCCGCCTTCAATCACGCCTCCACTTACGTCGCCGATGTAGTCTGGCGCGGACAGTCGACGCGCCACATCCGGCAGGGTATCGAGTCGGAGATCACTCTGGAAACCTTGCGCCAGTCGTGGCTTGCAGTAAGTCCCATGGCGTATTTCAACCAGTTCTCGCGCTGGCCTCGAAAGTCGCTCATTATTTATGCGAAGTACGATCTAACTTTCTTGCCGGAGCTCTCGCGTGATGTAGTCGTGGAATTCGAACGCTACGGACTGGATCACAAAGTGGTGGTGCTGCCCTGCGGCCACTACACCATGGGCGAGGCGCCCTACAATTACATGGACGGCTGGCAACTGGCCTCGTTCCTGCGCACTGCGTTCGACTAATCTTCTAACTTTCGCCGGGAAAGGCGCTTGGACCGGGCGACGCGATAGAATGTGGGCATGACGACCGGCAGCACCATCGATTGCAATACAGTGATGGAGTACCGGCGCGGCGAGTTTCTGATCAGCACCAGCCGTGAGCGCCTGAATCTGGATGTGGTTCACGGCTTTCTCACCAATTGCTACTGGGCCAAAGGCATCTCGCGGGAAATCGTTGCCCGATCGATCGAGCACTCGCTATGCTTCGGAGTCTATGACAACGCGCGCGCGCAAGTTGGTTTTGCCCGCGTCGTCACCGACTTTGCCACCGTCGCTTATCTTGGCGACGTGTTCGTTCTGGAATCGCATCGCGGACGCGGGTTGAGCAAGTGGCTGATGGAGTGCATCGTGCAATGCCCGGCGCTCCAGAACTTGCGGCGCTGGGTTCTTTTGACCCGCGACGCGCACGGACTCTACTCGCAATTTGGCTTTACGCCAGTGACGGCGCCGGAAAGATACATGGAACTGCACCGGCCCAACGTATACGAGAGGCACTAGGAAAACCGACATGAAGATTTCCTCCGTTTCTACGAAGATGTATCGCCCGTTGTACGAAGCCGATCCGCAGATCGCCGCTGCCATCGACAACGAAACCCGCCGCCAGCACGAAGGCCTGGAGCTGATTGCCTCCGAAAACTTCGTCAGCGAAGCCGTGCTCGAAGCGGCGGGTTCCGTCTTCACGAATAAGTATGCCGAGGGCTATCCCGGCAAGCGTTACTACGGCGGATGCGAGTTCGCCGACGTTGTCGAGAACCTCGCCCGTGACCGTGCCAAACAATTGTTCGGCGCCGAGCACGCCAACGTACAGCCTCATGCCGGATCGCAAGCCAACATGGAAGCCTATGCCGCGGTGCTGCAACCGGGTGACACGATTCTCGGACTGAATCTGGCGCACGGTGGACACCTCACTCACGGCCATCACCTGAATTTTTCCGGAAAGACTTACAAGATCGTCCCCTACGGCGTAACCAAAGAAACTGAGACGATCGACTACGATGCACTGGAAAAGCTGGCCGAGGAACATCGCCCGAAGCTGATCATCGGCGGCGGCAGCGCCTATCCCCGCATTATCGACTTCGCCCGAATGCGCCAGATCGCCGACAAAGTAGGTGCGCTCTTTCTAGTCGACATGGCGCATTTCGCCGGGCTCGTCGCGGGTGGCGCTCATCCTTCACCCGTGCCGCATGCGCACATCGTCACTTCCACCACGCATAAAACCCTCCGCGGACCGCGATCCGGCATGATACTTTCCAAAGCCGAGTTCGCTTCCGCCATCGATAAAGTTGTTTTCCCCGGCATGCAGGGCGGCCCGCTGGTGCACATCATCGCGGCCAAGGCGATCTGTTTTCAGGAAGCGATGCAGCCCGAATTCCGCGACTACGCGAAGCAAGTCGTAGCCAACGCAAAAGTGCTGGCCGACACGCTGTCCGGCGAAGGCTTCCGCATCATTTCCGGCGGAACCGACACGCACCTCATGCTCGTCGATGTCTTTTCGAAAGGCATGCTGGGCAGTGAAGCCGAGAAAGCATTGGGCGAAGCCGGAATCACCGTCAATAAGAATGCGATCCCGTTCGATGTCAACCCGCCGCTCAAGCCGAGCGGCATCCGCATCGGCACACCAGCGCTGACCACTCGCGGCATGAGAGAAGCCGAGATGCGTCAGGTAGGACGTTGGATCTCGGATGCGCTCCTCCACCGCAGCGATGGACCCGTGCTCTCGAGGATCCGAAAAGAAGTGCTTGCCCTTTGTGAGGCCTTTCCGCTCTACGCCGAGCGCAGGGCCAAGGCGCAAGCCGAGGTGCGGGCCTAGGCTAACTTCTGAATTGTTCTGTCCGCGAACGAGCCTTTATGGTGAAATTCCTACCGTGAAAATCGCGATCGACATTCGGCGGATGACAGAGTTTGGCGTCGGCACCTACATCCGCAACGTCGTTCGCACCCTGGGACGCCTCGATCACGAAACCACCTACATCCTCATCGGCTCCCCGGACAAGGTGAAGGAGATCGGCCCTCTGCCCGCCAATTTCCACGCAGTTGCGCTGGCCGAGCCGGAGCGCTCGCTGATGGGCTACCAGGAATTCCGCGCGATCGTGAAGCGTCTGGATTGCGATCTCGTCCACATTCCCAATTTATTTTCCATACCGCGCGGCCTCTCTTGTCCCTATGTCATGACCGTGCACGACATTCTGGAGCACCTCTCGCGTGCGACCGAGCAGACTGGAGCATGGAGGTCGTTGTATTTCCAGCTCACCAAGCGGGTCTTGAGCGGCGCCGCGCGCATTTTCGCGGTTTCCAACTTCACCAAACTGGAAACGGAAAAGCTCTTCAAAATCCCGCCCGGTCGCATCGAAGTCGTCTACAACGCGATCGATGAAAGGCTGTTGCACGGCCACGCGCGCCCCGGCGACCGCCAGCTGATCGTCGAACGCTACCAGGTGACCTATCCTTTTTTGCTGTATGCCGGGAGGATCAGTCCGCACAAAAATGTAGTGCGAATGATCGAAGCTTTCTCCGCTCTGAAAACTGAGCTGGAAAGAGATCATCTTTATCCAGACCTGAAGCTGATCATTATCGGAGATGACGTTTCCGGCAATCCTGATTTGCGCCGCACGGTGATTCGCAGCGGTGTGCAGAATGATGTGCGCTTCCTGGGATTCGTCCCCATCGAAGTGCTGCGCACCTTCTACGATACCGCGAAGATTTTCGTCTTCCCCTCGTTGTATGAAGGTTTCGGCCTGCCTCCACTGGAGGCGATGGCGCACGGGACTCCAGTGGTGACCTCAAACGTGTCTTCGCTGCCCGAGGTGGTGGGAAACGCCGCGGTGCTGGTTCACCCGGAGAATGTATTCGAAATCATGCGTGCATTGCACCGCGTCCTTCTGGATCAGAACCTGCGCGACAAGATGAAGGAACGCGGTTGCCGCCAGGCGGCCAAGTTTTCCTGGGAGAAATCTGTACGCCGCATTATGGACGTCTATCGCGAAGTTCTCAGCCCGGCGGGCAAGGCAGAGCCGCCCGGCCAATCAGCCTCCAAAGGCAGCGAGACCACGGCGGGCGTTGCCTGATTCGGAGCGTCCTCGTGCCCCAACGCATCAAAACATTGCAAAGGAATCTACTTCACCAAGGGTTGGCCAGGCGAGGCAATAGCGAGCTTGTGCAGTCTCGCGGTGATCCGGCTGCGGTCGGCCTCGGTCTGAGCCGAAGCCAGACGTTTGCGGAGCGTGGTGATCTTGTGCTGACGAGCGCGGCGTCGGCGGATCTCAGGCCGGCGGCTGGGAGCGGACATAGATTATTTTCTCCTTTGGAGACGAATGAATTCGCGGCTGCAGCACGCAAGACTCGCCGTGGCAGCCGCTACAGTCATTGAATCTGAGACGGCCGCAACTGTCAAACGGCGTCAACTTCGCCGGGATTTAGTGCGAGATCAGCCCCGGCTCAACCTCTGCGTCAGCCACCCACCGCCAGGCGCGGCGGCCATTATCGAGCGCGACCGCCTGCGCTTCCCCATAAGCCACCAGACGATTCAACACCGTGGTCACTGAAGCCATGGGGTCTTTGTGGCGTTCCAATAGCGGCGGCAACTGCTTCTTGATCCGCTCACAAACATCTCTCGCACTCAAGGCCCGGTTGGACTCCATCAGGATCATGCGGCACGCCTTTGTGAAGCCAGGCTGGCGCCCATTGCTCTTGCGATCGACCAACTCCAGCAGTTCATCGCTCAAGACATTATCGCCAAAAAGGTTGGCTAGTCCGGCAATGGTTTGCTTGATCGTCCCAATGCGGCGCATCACCTCCGCGCGCTGTTGCAGCAGTTGCCGTAGCTCCTCATGAGCCTGCCGCACGACCTCTTGAACATGTCCTTGGCTGTTGACCGTTCCCATTACGCTTGGCTGACTGCCCATAAGCCCCTCCCCAGACGGATGCCCCGACCCAGCGCTTCCGCGACCACCGCCCTCTCTGGACAATACGCAGGCAGCCGCATAAGTGTTCCCCGTTTTCATGCCTGGACAACCCCACACGCCAGACCCTGTCCCTTAGACGCACGAACTTAGAGATGGTTAATGACCGAACCACGAAAGAGCCCGAAGAAAACGTTATCCCCCGGTGGCATGCAGTTTTTTCCCTGCCAGCCGATGTGAGGAGAGTAGGGAGCGTTTCCTTGTCGACCGCCGCAAAACTTGAGATTTCGCCAGGCGTTTTGCGAGTGCTGCTGGTGGGAAATCAGGAGGAAGACTTTTTCCTCATTCGCGAGATTCTGGACCGACATCGCAGTACCTTGCTGGCGCAGCTTGATCACGCCTGTTCCCTCGAAGAGGCTCAGGCCATGTTGCAACGAAGCAACTACGGCCTGGTTTTGTTCGAGCATGAAACCGGCGATGCTGAGGCTACCAGCCTTCTCGCAGACTTCCTTCAGAACGGCCGCGCCATACCGTTCATCGTGCTGACTGAGCAGGCAGATGAAAAAGCGGTTGCCGATATCGTCCGCGCCGGCGCGTGGGACTGGATGGAGAAATCGCAGCTCAACGGGGCCAATCTCCTGCGTACCATCCGCTGTACCCTCAATCTGCACTCCACGCAGCAGCAACGGCAGTTGGCGGAAGATTCGCTACGCAAGCTTTCTTGCGCCGTCGAGCAATCGGCGGACACCATCATGATCACCAATAGCGACGGCATCATCGAATATGTGAATCCGGCATTCGAATCGATCACCGGATATTCGCAGCTTGAGGCCGTCGGCCAGACTCCGAGAATCTTGGCCTCGGGCCAGCAGCCTCCCGCTCTTTACCGTGAGTTATGGGAAACCATCGCCGTTGGCGGCGTCTATCACAACATCCTGGTGAACCGTAAGAAGAATGGCGAGCTGTATTACGTCGACGAAAGTATCAGCTCCATAAGGGATGGCGATGGCCGCATCACACACTTCGTTTCCAATGGCCGCGATCTCACCAAGCGGATGCATCTCGAAGCGCAACTGCTGCAGGCGCAAAAAATGGATGCGGTTGGGCGCCTGGCCGGCGGCGTGGCCCACGACTTCAACAACCTGCTCACTATCATCACCAGCTACTCGGAACTGGCCATGGACTCGGTTGTTCCGGGCAGTTCCACCCAGGAGCGGCTCCAGGAAATTCTCTCTGCCGCCCGGCGTGCTGCCGAGTTAACCCGGCAACTGCTGGCCTTCAGCCGCAACCAGCCACAAGCCTTGCGCGTGGCGGATCTGAACCCGGTCGTCAGCGGCATCGTCAGTACTTTGCACCGGCTCATCGGAGAAGACATCGAATTGAGCTTTGTGCCAGGCGCAGGATTGGGTCGGATTCGTCTGGATCCCGTTCAGATCGAGCAGATCCTGATGAATCTTGCAGTGAACGCCCGTGATGCTATGCCTGAGG
This sequence comes from uncultured Acidobacteriaceae bacterium, assembly GCA_963750245.1. Classification (GTDB taxonomy): domain Bacteria; phylum Acidobacteriota; class Terriglobia; order Terriglobales; family Acidobacteriaceae; genus Sulfotelmatobacter. Next base: position 71,996 of record CAVVQB010000007.1, on the reverse strand, counting down.
GAGGCAAATGCACCATCGAAACCTCGAACGTATACCTTGACGAAGAATACGTCGACCAGCACAAAGACGTGGCGATTCCCAAGGGCCGTTATGCCGCCTTGATCGTGAGCGACACGGGCGCCGGGATTTCTCCGGATCATCTCCCCCACATTTTCGACCCCTTTTACACCACCAAGCCTGCCGGCAAAGGCACTGGTCTTGGACTGGCGACCGTCTATGGCATCGTTAAACAGAATCATGGATTCGTTTGGGCCTATAGCGAAATTGGAGTCGGCACCGCGTTCAAGATTTACTGGCCCTGTGTGCGCGATCGCAAGACGACTGCTGACGCGTCAGAGGCGAACGTCGAGCCGGTATCCAGTGGGACGGAGACGGTTCTCCTGGTGGAAGATGAAGACGCTCTCCGTCACGCCAGCGCCGAGTTCCTCGGCCTTCGTGGATACACCGTGCTCCAGGCGAAAGACGGCCAGGACGCGCTGTCGATCGCGAGGAATCACGGGCATACCATTGACCTCGCCGTCACCGACGTGGTGATGCCTCGCGTCAGCGGAGGTCAACTGGCGAAAGAACTGGCAGACGTGCGTCCTGAAACGCGGGTGCTGTTCGTGTCAGGTTATACGGGGCAAACCGTCATCGATCACAAAGTAATCGACGTGGAAAGCAATTTCCTGCAGAAGCCCTTCACCCTGAAACAGCTGGAGGGCAAAGTCCGCGCAGTTCTCGACCGCGATAGTGCCAGCCCGGCTTAGCTGCACGGTAAAACTCGCAAACGATCAAGAACCAGCTCGAGTAAGCTTGCCGTTTTCCAGTTGAAAGCGATCTCCGCGCCAGGTCACGGTATGCCCACCGAGGCTGATGATCCAAACGACCACGGCAATCAAGTCCCGGATCGGTATCATCCATGCATATTTCAGAACGTCGCGGCTCCGCAAAATGCTCCCGCCAACAGCAAACGCAACCGTGAAGCGCAAACACAGAACAACAGCTACCGCAGCCCATGACCAGAGTGATCCGGCACTCGACGCCACAGCCAGGAGTGACCAGAAGACTCCAAACGTGAAAATCAGTCCCAGGTAGCCTCCCGCGCGCGCATCGCGCACTCCACGCGCCCAGCGCAGTTGGTGCGCGAAAAAATCGCTCAGCCCGTAGGCTGGAAGATAAGTCTCAACCACAACGTCGGAAAGCTTTACCTCGAGGCCCAGGGCACGCAATCCGTCTTCCCAGCTCGTAATCGTCGGCAAGATAATCGACGAAGGAATTAAACCCTCCAATCCTTCTCCAGATCGCCCCGCCGGAATGACAAGCGTGGAACCCAGACCGAAGCGAATGCCTCCCTCAAGTTGACGCGCCGCCAACACGCTCGCGCAGAAATCCGTGCTGATGCCCAGGCTCTCCAGCCGCGAACCCAGAGTTCCGCCTGACACTCCACGATAAAGGCAAGTAACCAATCCCACGCGAGAGTCAGCCAGTGGCGCCGTCACTCGCCGCAGATAATCAGGCTCGACTCGAATATCGCTGTCGTTGATGATCAAATACTCGTAGCGCGCTTCCGTAATCATCTGCGCCAGATTGCTGACCTTCACATTCGCGCCCAGGACTTGCGGACAAACCATCATTTGAATCCGCCGATCGGGAAACTCGCTCTGCAACCGTCGCACACTCTCGATCGCCGGATCGTTAGCGTCGCTCACTCCGAAAATGATTTCGTACTCGGGATAATCCTGCAGGCAGTGGCTACGAAAGCTCTCGTAAATTTCCGGATCGATTCCCTTCAGAGGTTTAAGAATCGAGATACCCGGCAAGTCGCGTGTGAGGCGAGCGCCCTCGCCCGCCTCTCGCACGCGCAAGAATGTGGACGCACCCCAAAGGCAAAGCAGGTAGTAAAGCGAGCTGGAAACGATGCCGACAGCCGCGATAATCTCAACAACGATCTGAGCTGTGGTGAGAATAGAGTGCATCATGAGGGAGCGCGGCCAGCCTATTCGTACCGCAATGCCTCGATCGGATCCAGATTTGCTGCCTTCCACGCCGGATAAATGCCGAACACCAATCCAACTCCCGCCGCGGATGCGAAGCCAAAGACTGTCCAGAACATCGACATGTGCGCCGGCAGCGACGGCCACAACGCCGGAATCATCCCGACGACGATGGCGCCCAGCAGAACACCGAACAGGCCGCCAACCGCGGTAAGAATTATCGCCTCCAGCGTGAACTGCAAAAGAATATCCCGCTTGCGCGCGCCAATCGCCTTCCTGATCCCAATCTCCCTCGTCCTTTCAGTAACGCTCACCAGCATGATATTCATCACACCTACGCCGCCCACAATCAACCCAACGCTCGAAATTGCAAACATCCCGACGAACAGCATGCCGGTAAGCTGGTTCCAGAAATCCGAAAGCGAATCGGATGTGAATACCGAGAAATCATCCGCCTTGCTGGGCGGAACTTTTCGCCGCCGCCGCAACAACTCGCGAATCTCGTCGACCGCTTTCGGCATGTCGTCGTGCGACGTCGCCTTCACGCTGATCCAGTGATCCTTCAATTCCGGATGCAGGGTCTTGAAGGTGCTCAGCGGAAAGAAGACGCGGTTATCATTAGGATCTTTCCCACCGCCAAACACGGACTTGATCTTATCCAGCACGCCGATCACGGTGAACAATCGCCCGTCGATATTGATTTCGTGCCCCAACGGACTTCCACTGGGAAATAATTCCGCAGCCGTGTCGAAACACAGAATAATCACCGGAGCGCGCCTTTAGTCATCGCTCTCGCTGAACCACCTTCCTTCTATGATATGCAAGTCGAAAACATCCTTCGCCGCCGACGTCGCTCCTTCCAGAATCGTATTCTTGACCTTGCGATCCTCGTATTTGACCGCATACGTGCCCACTCCCAGCTCCGGGCGAAAAAACCGGATGCCTGCCGTCACCGCCTTCACATGCGGCAACTGTTCCATGGCCTGCGCGTCTTCGTAGGTCAGCTTTTTTCGTGTCCGCAACTCCTGCGTCATACGCAAAGTAAACGGCTCGAGATGGTAAGCGAAAATGACATTGGATCCGATACTGGCCACAAGATCGCGCACGTTGTCGTCAAGTCCGCGCCCGATCGAGGAGACCCCAATCACCATGGCAACCCCGATCACGATTCCCAGCACGGTCAGCGACGAGCGCAGCTTGTTGCTCCGGATAGTATCCGTCGCCATCTGCACAATCTCGCCGAACTCATCTTTGCGAATCATAGGCGATCGAGCAATTTAGCAATTTTGTAATCGAGTAATTTGAATCGCAGCGCTTAGGTTCTAAATTACAAATTATCCGATTACGAAATTACAAATTTCTCTCCCTACGTTTCGAACCTCAGCGCAACAATGGGGTCGAGTTTCGCGGCCTTGCGCGCGGGATAGACTCCAAAAAACACTCCCACGCTGGCCGATACAACCAGCCCGGCAGCAACCGCCCACAACTTGATGGCCGATGGCATCCCGATCAACAGAGTGAACGTCTCCGCAACCATCGCTCCCAACAGAACTCCCAACGCTCCGCCCGCCACCGCAAGCGTCACGGACTCGATCAGAAACTGCAACAACACATCCTCGCGCCGCGCTCCCAGGGCCTTTCGAATCCCAATCTCACGCGTCCGTTCCGTCACCGCGACCAGCATAATATTCATGATCACTATGCCGCCCACCACCAGAGAGATGCATGCAATTCCAATCGTCGCGACAAAAAATGTCTGGCTGAAATTCGTCCAGATTCCGAGCAGGCTGGCATTGGTTTCGATGTCAAAACTATCGTCGCCGCCCGGCGCATCGTGCCGCTTGGCGCGTAGCGCCGCGCGAGACTCGTCCACCGCCTCATCGAGCGGAACCCCGGCGCTCAAAGCCTTTCCCGAGATGCGAATGCTGTTGGTGTGTGCGCCGTATTGCTTAAGGTACGACGTGATGGGAATCATCACGTAATTGTCGGCACTCTGCCCGAGCGTCGTCCCCTTTTTCGTGCCCACCCCAATCACCTGGTACGTCCAGCCATCGAGCCGGATTTCCTTCCCCACCGGATCCGTCCCCGCCATCAGATGATCGACAATGTCAGCGCCCACTACCGCAACCGGAGCGCGATTATTCAGGTCCGTCTCATTCAGCATGCGCCCAGCGCTGAGATCGGTGTCATAAATCGGGGCCATCGAGGGAGTGATGCCGCGAACCGAAGTATCGCTGATCGATTGTTCCGCAAACTTCACGTGACCGGTTTCGTTCCTCACCGCCGCTCCCACGTAGTCGCAGTGCCGGCAGGCGTCCGCGACCGCCTGGTAATCCTCCATTGTCAAATCTTTGCGCTTTTCGCCTTCGAGAAAGTGGTCCACGTTTGTGACCGCCGGAGAAACCTTGAAGATAATGAAGACGTCGGCGCCTAGATTAAAAACCTTCTGCGCCACGTAATCATTAATCCCGGAAACAAACGTGACCACGGCGATTACAGCAGCCACTCCAATCACCACTCCCAGCAGCGTCAGCACCGAGCGCAGCTTGTTCACCCACAGCGACTGCAGCGCGATTCGGATGGCCTCGGCGACGTGCATAGGTGCGAAATACCGGTCTTACTGCTTGGGTCTTAGGTCTTGGGTACTAGGTCTTGGGCTCCTCTGCTCGGAGCATTAGCCAAGGCCCGGCTCGTTCCAAGTCTATCAGCCGAGCGACTCGTCCCTAAGACCCAAGACCTATGACCCAAGACCTGAGCCCAAGCACCAGCCATCGCTTATAATGATGACGTTGGCAGCTGGACCGGACGGCCGCTTTCCGCGTCTTCGGACGCGGGGAGAGGAAAGTCCGAACTCCACAGAGCAGTGTGCCGGATAACGTCCGGGAGGGTGAATTCAAGTTCACTCGACGGAAAGTGCCACAGAAAATATACCGCCCAAGTCCTCACCGACAAGGGTAAGGGTGAAAAGGTGCGGTAAGAGCGCACCGCCGCGGCAGTAATGCAGCGGGCATGGCAAACCACACACGGAGCAAGACCAAATAGGAAGGGAGTCCGCGACCTGCTTCTTTGAACCAGGTTACGGACACGTGCCGGCTCGGTGCGTCCAACTTTCGGGTAGGTCGCTAGAGCCTCGCAGCAATGCGTGGCCCAGAGGAATGGCCGTCCCACCGGAGCAATCCGGAGGACAGAATTCGGCTTACAGGTCCGGCTGCTGATTTCATTGCACTTGTGGCGGGTTGGCTGGTGAGTGTGCCGTTTTTGTGCCACTACCTTCTAAACCGTTGCCAGCTTCCATGATGCCGCGCACGCGCTCCCGCAGTGCAGGGACGAATGGTGCATAGTGCTTCTCGACAGTTTCCACCGTATCGCCTAGCATGCGTGCAACGTCGTAGACGCCACACCCCGCGCAAAGCAAGTCTACGGCGAACGTATCGCGGAAACGGTGGGGATGGGAATGGGATACACCTGCACGCGCGCCTAGCGCTTGAATCTTTGCATACAGGCGTGGACGGGTCAACGGTTGGCCGGTGTTCGAATTCAAAAGCACGCGTTCGTGCGGTTGTGGATTACGACGCGCGTACTCAGCCTCAAGTGCGAACATCAGTTCGGTGTGAATCGGTAGCACCACAAGCTTGCGCCGCTTCTGGGTAATCCTTTCGATTTCGCGACTTTCGAAGTGAATCTCAGCCCACGTAAGCCGCACGGCATCGGAGCCGCGAAAGCCGGTATGACGCAGCAGTAGGAACGTGAGCAAGTCTTCGCCGGTACATTGGCGCATCTTTTTCAATTCGTCGCCGCTGTACGGTTGCGCGCCGCTCGTTGGTTCTGCACCGGGCGCGCCCTCCATACGGACAGGGTTTTTCAGCACCAGTTCATTCTCCAGCGCAAAGCTGAATGCTCTGTGCAAAATCGCCGCATCTAGAACTATCGAAGTTGCGCCGCGTGCGAATTTCTTCTTCTTGATGCGGCCCACGCGCCAAACTTTGAACGCTTCAACAAGTGGCCGCGTAATGTCCTTCAAGTTTGAAGCCTTGCGCTCGACTAAGAACTGCGTGAACTCGCCCAACGTTTGCCGATATCGCTGGACTGTACTTAATTGCAGTTTGCCCAACGTCATGCGCTGTTGCATTTCGCATTCAAACGCCGCTGACAATTCCGCCCATGTTGGCTCTGGCTTCTCCTCGCGCTCACGCCAGCCGATCAAGCCTGCAAGAATCGGGAATGTGTTTGGTGGGAGTACTTCTCGCAATTCAGACCACAGTGCCGACTCCGCGCCTTCCGATATGGCGCGCTCGATTCGATTCAGCAATCGTCGCGCAGAATCACCATCGCGCGTGCCCAACGAAAGCCTAAGGCGCTTTCCGCCGACAAACCCTTCGGCTCGATAGATCTTGCCGCGTTTCCGAATGTTCATCATAGCTATTTGCCTTTCAGGTATGCGTCGATGGCTCTGCGCACGAGTTCTGCAAGTGGTGCGCCCGTCTTGGCGCTAATTTTGGCCAGCTTTTCAAGCTGGTCAATACGAAGGAAAATGGCAGTGCGCTTCTTGTTCATGCCAACATCTTACGATATAGGCATACATGTATGCAAGTACGTTAGAGCGCTTTTGTTTTCCGAGTTTCGATCTGAAAAACCACAGAGGCGGGTACTGCTTTCTTGCTTCGCTTGCCCGCTGGCCCGAAGTCTAACACTTTGCCGCCGCATGATCTGATGCGGTTCCGCACTGTGCCTCGGCTGCAGCGCCAACGTAATGCAAGTTCTTCAAAGCTAAAGAATGCCTGCGGTGCGCCTTTGCTGGCAATTTTCTCCCTTACTGCCGATTCGGGCATTCCGAACAGTGCGGCAATTTGTGCAACGGATAAGGCTTCTTCTTGATGAGACACGACGGCTCCCTTTCGGAAGCCGATTTGGAGTGAAGCTTGGCGGCCCGGCTGGGTCACGGTAGGGATTAAGCCCAGCATCCAAACGTGCCGAGGTCCCTCGCATCGAAGAGAATTTCCGCAATCCCTCCAATATTGCCGAGTGTACGCCGGGTGCGCCGACCGGGGCTAATGGCGAAGGGGCATGTTTAGTACCGTCCTTTTTGGACATGCTCTTTCGCAACTTTTCTTCGCGGCACTCCCGCTTTATTGTCGCCCTTGCGATGCGCCGCCCATATCCAGCTTGGAACCCATTGGCTCAGTGGCGGCGCAGTTTTTGGCGAGTCGTCCGGAAAATGAACGACTTAACTACTTAGTCACTACGACCCGTCACACACTCCCGCTACTTTGACGGGGCTTTAACAATGAAACCGACCAATCACGAGAATCATTTCGAGCTTATATTCAAAGTTCCTTCCTTGGTCGGTTGGAAGCCCTGCTGCTGGGGGAGCCTCTCAGGCTCCTCCGGCAGTTTCTTAGAACAGGGCGAAAACGACCATGCCAGCCAATACTGAAATTCTCAAGAACATTCCTCGCGAACTCCGCGAACCTGCACTTTGGACGCAGTACTACTTAAAACCTAATAAAAAACGTCCGGACAAAAAACCGGACAAGCACCCCATCGTTGCTTACACCAATCGGGCAAACCTGCGGAGTCTGGATTATCTCCTTACCAATCGCGCAAGTAAAAATCACGATGGCTACCAGCGCCTCGTAGAGAAGGGCGAAGGGCTCGTCTTTATCGACCTTGACCATTGTCGCGACGCATCCACGGGCGAGACTAAGCCGTGGGCACAGGAAATCATAGACGCATTCGACACTTACACCGAACTTTCGGCCAGCCGTACGGGCTACCATCTCGTTTGCAAGGCTGTGCTGGATGATGACTTTGCGGTTGAAGGCAATCCGGTCGAAATCTATTCGGCGGCCCGGAGACAAAATAAATTAATTGCCGTAACTGGCGACGTTATCGACCCTTTTCAGACCGTGGTTGAAAACCGGCAAGAACAGGCGGCTGCGCTTCTCGCGAAGACGAAAGGCTCCTGCCCAGATAAGAGCATAGTGCCAACTGCCGACGTGATGACTGAAAAGGATGTCAAGGCCACCGACACCGACTTACCGGTTGAGTGCCTTGATGGGTGGTTGGGGCAAATCTGCCGAGAACGGATGAGTGCATTACCACGCGCGTACTCTTGGCTCGCATTGCTCGCCGCCGCTAGCGTCTATGCTCCACGTGAAACCAAAGCACGCTGCAACCTATTCGTGGATCTTGACGGCCCTGTTCACTCGGGGAAGTCTTCAGCATTTGAATTGGCTTTTCGTCTTCTGTCACTGGACACTTCACCCTTACTGCTAAAGCTGAAAGCTGGCAGCGCCGAAGGTTTGACGGAACGTGTGGGGGACGTAGGCGGAGCAGCACGCTTGTTGTATCCAGACGAAGCCGCGCATTTGCTGGAAAAGTCGATGATTGAGCGTGCGAGCTTTCCGCGATTCCTAACGACGGCTTTCTATGATGACAAACAAGAACTAACCGTGACGAAGCGCAAGGCATTGACTTTCAATGCACGTTTGTCAGTTGCGGGGGGCACTGTATCCGATCAATTTGGTGATTTGTTCGGTTCGGCAACGACCGGCGGATTGTATGACCGATTCCTATTCGGAAAATGTCCCGCTGGCTATCAATATTTATGGCGTCCACTTGATGACGTGCAACCCGCCTTTATTCCGGCGTCCGAAGATTACGGACTTATGCAATCGGTGGAACGTCCGGTTTCTGTGTGCATAGATCATTCAGTGTTTGATGCACGGGATTATTGGATAAAAGTCTTGAGCATTTCTCCTCGGGTAGCTGAGTTGTGCATTCGCACAGCAATTATCTGCGCTAGTTTTGATGGGAAACGGACGCTAACTGCTGACATGCTCACACCAGCGCTAGAACTCGCGAAATATCAAACACGTGTGCGTCTCGTCCTGCAACCGAACCCCGGTGAGAATGATGACGCACGAATGGCATTCACGGTTCGGAATTGGATGACTGAGCATGCGCGGGATGGCCGATGGGTTGGCAGGCGGTTATTGTCCCGTTCGATTCATGCCGAGCGTCTAGGGCCGGGCGTGTTTGACCGTGCGCTTAGGGCGCTGCAGTTCAATCAGGAAATCGAAATAGGCACAGCGAATCGAATGGCTGTTGTTCGATTGGTGGGTGAAGCGTCCCCAACGAATCTGGGGCAAGTGGGGACAGTTCAGGCGGAGCAAGTGTCACCACCGCGCGCGCGCGATGAGTGTCCCTCCACTTAACTCACGTGTGTGTATGTAGATATGAATGAATCGTCACCAAATGTCACCAGTTAGGATGGGGACACCTGAAAACAGAGAGACACTCATAATCGCGAGAAACAATGGTGACACTTCGAGAAGGAAGGTAAGGAGAATGAAAGTTATCGCACAACACACGCTGATTGCGGCCATTAAGTTCTTGGACGGTTCGCCGACCGGTTACGAAGGCACGGATTCAGTCGTAGAGCGCCGACAGGCTAGTATGAAACGCCTCATAAGCTATTGGCTGTGGGCGCTGGTTCGAAGAGTGCTGAATGCCCGGAAGCTCTATAAACCACTGCAGAGGAGAACACCATCATGGCACGCGCAAGTTATCAGAAGTGGCAACTAAGAGAAAACGGACCACTGGTGCCGGTCAAAGGCCGTCATCCTTGGTATGGTCGCAAAGAGTGGCGCACCGTATTTCGTCCTGTCTGCTTGAACAAATTCCCAATCTGCACGCAATGCGAGAAAAACCCATCGACTGTGGTCGACCATCGCGAAACCTTCGTTGACGAGCAAGGCTATGTCAGCTGGGCGAAGTTCGCTGACCCGAGCAACCACAGAGCCCTGTGTACTAGCTGCCACTCGATGCTGACAGCTACCTACGACCAAGGTTTCGGCAACAAAGGCAGAGAAGGCAAGAACCAGCATCTTAATGCGACCGGCGAGCCGGGAAAGACGTGGACGAGCAGCGTTGACACAAAGAAGCTCAATGCTGCTTTAGACTTCGACATTGCTGAATTGCTCGACGGCATCGAGTAAGTCTTTGATAGCCAAGACTTGACCCTGCACACCACGCAGTCGGATGGTCGCTACTGTCAGGCCGTAACCGGGGGTTCTGAGTGTAAACGCCTGATTTCGCCAAAAATGGCAGTCTGTGCGGGGGACGGATGCTACTTTTACTTCGAGCGGAAACCGATTTCCACAGCCATCTTTGACTCCACAGGAGTTCCTTCTTCCAGCGCGGGCGCAAACTTCCATGATTGAACCGCTTCAACGGCTTTCTCGTCTAATCCATGACCGAGCCCATTCAAAACTTTGACTTCGTGCACATGCCCATCAGTGCCGATGGTTATCGCCATAGTTACAGTGCCCTGAATTCCGGCACGCAGAGCCTCCTTCGTGTATTCAGGTTGAGGATTGTAAATAGGCTGAGCTCTCACTTTGCCGGTCTTAGGTCGAAACGCACTGCAATCCCGAATATATTGTTCGGGTGGGGCTGGAAAATCGAGCAGCACGAATCGATTCTTATTCTGTGAAACCGAAGCCACGCCAATATACCGCTCGCCACCGTCAGTCAACTTGATTTTAAGCCAAGGTCCCTCGCGCCCTAGCACCTCGACTTTTTCTCCACAGCTCAAACTCTCCACTGGCTTGGGTACGCAAGGATCAGAATAAACCGGTATAGGCATCGGCTTATCGCGCGATAGGCAGCCAATATAGCCAACCTTGGGAGCGTCATCTCCGACTAACGGGATAGCGCACAACACGACCAGCAACCCACGTTGCAAGATTCGCATAACGCGACAATTGTCAGGGATACGGCAGAATACGTCAACGCTCGTGGCGTCGAATCGGTAGTTGTCGAAATATCGCCATTACGCTCATAACCGAATGGTTCTGAGTGTAAACGCCTGATTGCAACAACCAAGGCCGGGCTGCTCCATCTGTCGACGCCAAGGTTGCGGTACGCCGGTAACGCGTGTCGCGAGTTTTAGACTGTTCCCCCCAAAGTGCTCCTGTTAAGGTCCAAAGGGGACTTTGCCTTGGCCGCGCGCCTTTATTCAGGAAAGTAACGGAAACATGATTTTCTTGCGAATTCTCGGGATAGTAATGCTGGTCCTGTCGTGGAGACCAGTGCTTATCCCTCGAGTGGCTTTTCATAAGAGAAGCCGGGTTCCGATGTCGCTGGGGAGCAAATTAACTAGCGCCCTGGCTGCGACGGCATTTTGCCTCGCGACCTTTGGAGTAAGGCCCCTACTTTGCGCGGGACTCTGTGCGATCTGTGGCCCGCTCTGGCTCTGGTATTTAAGGCAGGATCGATGGAAGTATGAAAAGCAAACTGGACGGTTGTCCTTCCGGCCGACCGGGGAACGGGAATGGGTTGCTTTCTTCGCCCTCGATGTGGTTTTCTTACTTCTGTTTCTGTCCTTTGCGATTCGCGATCAGATTTGGCACCCGGTCACCGCAGAACAGAGAATCGTCCACTATCTGGGCTGGGGATTTGTCGCTTTCACCGCGATTGCAGCCCTTCTTTTGTACTGGAAGCGTCCGCGCCGAAATGCCTCGAAAAACTAAATCCAAGAAAACCGACCAACATTTGCGATTCGTGTTATCTCAATACGACACGCCCGCCAGTCAACTGTTGTAACATCGCCATTACACTCATTGACACCGGTCTGACCAGCCGACCAAGCCCTCAATGAGTGTAATCGCCTGTTTGCAGCAACTACGGAAGCATTCAAATGGTCCCTGGCCAGACAAGCCGACACGGTTGAGGCAGATACCAACGTCGAATTTGCAGGATATCTGCCGTGGCGCTCGCCGCCTTCGGATCGTGCATCCGAATTTCGGGAGGTGCGACAATGTGAGTTAGATCGGCTCCATCCAGATCAAACATGGTTGTTGGCGAGGGTAGAAATGGCGCAGATCGAGGGAAGGGACTTGGCAAACCAAGGGAAGCTTCTGGTATGCAAAGTATGAGAATCTGCTGCTGCCGTTTTATCGGTCCAGCAACACAATGGTGGGACGGCACAGCAAGAAACGCGATAGCGAATACTACTAGTCGCCACTTTCGAGACAGCATACGTGGGAAAGTGTAGTCCCGAGAATATAGCTGTTGCAACATCGCGATTACGCTCAAAACCCCCGATTTGGGGGTCAATGAGTGCAATCGCCTGTTAACAACACCTAAGTCTGGATTATGATTTGGAGCGATGGGAACAGCACAATGAATCGCCTGCGAGCCTCGCTCGCCTTCGTCTTCACCGGTGGGTTGTTAATATTTCTTTCCCCGTACTTCATCTATGAGGCCGTAGTCAAACATCTTCCATGGGCCGTTCCGATGATCGTGATTCCGATCTACGCAGTGCTGTCATACGGAGCCTTCAAAACGTTCTGGCCACATATTATCGGAAGGTCAGGGACAGCCACTCAGGAGAAGGACGAACCCAACAGACGTAACTGAGACCAGATGCCGTTCATCACACTCCGCCCAGCGTCAATTGGCGAAACATCGCGATTACACTCAAAATCCCCGAATCGGATACCGATCCGTGTCCCGACACCTTGGAGCCTTGTCAACGCATTCTGACCTATAAGAGCACAGAACCATCTACATCGTGATGACACGCGTAGTGCAAGTGCTGTGCTCACATCGTAGATAGGCAACCAACCCGCTTTAGCAATATAACCTGTGTTTTCTAGGGGATAGGCGTCTTCGTTTTGAGTTTCAAAAAGTTTTCTGAACCGTGCGCGCACTTTCGCACGCGAGGGGGCTTCATAAACAAAAAGGGGGAGGGGGTTTCCGGGGGATTCAATATCAATTCAGGCCCCCTTCTTTGATTTCCCACTTTGAATAGGTCCACTTATCCGGCGCTTCAACCCCATTCTTTGGCCGGACCCGTCACAGACATATGCAAGCGTAGCGAGGCATATATGAGACGAGTTTCGGTATTTCTAACTATCGACCAGCTTGCAGCCCTGAAGGCGCGCGCCCTTGAAACTGGCATCCTTCAATCTGAGCAAATTCGGCGCTTCATGAATCTCGGTCTTTTCGCGGACCAGCAAACCCAGGCTAAACCGCATCCGAAAACCGCGCCACTTTTCGCGCAGGACAATATCGAGAAACGTTGATGCCAACACCACGCAAGGAAATCGCGCGGCATTTACTGCAAGGAACCAAGCCGGAATATAGCGATGAGCCATCTTTCGCTTCTGGGCGTCCGAAGTGTCCAAAGGACATGTCGCCAATTGCACTCGAAGAATGGAAGCGATTAGTACCCAAACTGTGCAAGCGAAAAACGCTAACAACAGTGGACGCCAGTTGCTTGGAAATCTATTGCCGAATTTATGCACGCTGGCGCGCTGTGGAACAGCTTGCGGCTGAAAAGCCGATTTCTGAAACAAGCTGGTTGGACAAAAACGGCAACGAACATTTTAAGCAGGAAGAGAGCCCGGCTAGCAAAATCGCTGCCCGCCTAGAGTCCCAGCTTCGTGCGCTGCTCATTCAGATGAGTGCGACGCCAGCATCCCGCAAACTCACCAAGCCGCCGAAAGATACGAAGCCGGAAATGTCCCGCGAGGAAGCTGCGTTGTTAAGCCGTGAGAATGCACAGCCGGTACCACCTGCAGACGATGATGAGCTGGAGCTTTCATTGATTGACGAGACGGTTATTGAATGCGGCTGCCCACCCGAAATCGAAATCCCCAAAGGAGAAGAGTTATGAGCATGTTCACCGCTGAGGAACAAATTGTCGCCAATCCGCCAGCGCAAGGAGTTTTCAAGTTGCGCTACAACGGGAAGGATCACGTCGCGTTCAACCATGTCGTTTTCGGAATGAGCTGGCCTATTTGTGGTGATGAGTTCAAAGTCGGCGGTCAAGTGTTCAAGCGAGATCCGCGCGAGCCGTTGACAATTTGGGTCAAACCCGCGCCTGGAGGGGCTGTCACATACGTCTGAGTAATCGACCAGATAGGTTGGTCAGTAAGTACATTCCCGGAGGTGGGAAAACGCCATGAAAATCAAGTTTATCAATCCCAACAGCTTAAAGTTCGGCAAGGAAGAGCACGTTAAAAACCTAGTCGGCGAATGCCTGATAGCGCAGGGCGAAGCTGAGGAAGTCAAGTATGGCAGCTTCGTAGAAATGATGAATGATGCACCGGGCCGCAAGCCCCCTGTTGACCCTTCTGTTTTTGAATGGGGCTTATTTACTCGCCGGTCTGGTGCGCAGCAGATATTTCGGAAGCAGGTTGCTTCCGGCGAAATGGCGTTTTTTAAGACACCGCCGAACGATTGCCCGCGTGCTCTGGCTGAGAAGTTCTTGGCGCTGACGAAGAACGATCCGAATCAGGAAACCTACGAAAGTTGGAAGGCGCGGGTGGAACTGGAACGGTACGAGCAAGGCAAACGAGAACGCACCGCTATGCGCTTGGCGGGCTTGGGCAAATATTTGATGGGCGACTGGACAAAGCCGTAGACCCTTCACACGCGCCCGATCGAGTGAGAGTACTCTTATGACTAATAAGACACCCGAACTTCGCACTATCGCAGCTAGTTTGCGAGCTACACCTAACTGTAAGTTTGAACTAACTGGCACGGTGTTGAGTTACAACAAACTCAGCAACGATCTTGGGGGATTTTTGGAACGCGTGATGCCGGGCTCGTTCGCCGCACATCTGAAGACAAACCCTGACGTTAAATGCCTGCGTAACCATGACTCGAACTTTTTGCTTGGTCGCACTGGCAATGGAACGCTGACTCTGGAAGACACTCCGACCCGTCTGAACTTTCGTTGCAAATTGGACGAGGCTCAGCAGATGCACAAGGATTTATATGCCAGCTGTCTACGCAACGACACCCACGAGTGTTCCTTTGCGTTTTCGATTGACGGACCTGATGGCGAGGAGTGGGACACCGCAAACGATGCGAATGGCAAGTCTTTTGTGCGGCGCACTATCAAGCGCGCGAAAATCTGGGATTGCTCAGTTGTAACTTCGCCCGCTTATGAAAATGGTGCGACCAACGTTAGCGCGCGGTCACCCCTTTCTGCGCCGTCTGTTCGTGAGCTATTGCGCGCGGAACTCGCGCGTAAGGGCGAGGAAATCCGCGTTGCTGAACTTCGCGAAGCTGAAGCCGCCGCCGAACGAGAAGCACGTGCCCTGAAAGCAATCGTTGGCGAGCCCATGACGGCTAACGAGGTTCAGCAATGGCGGAACCGTTTTTCTGCCGCACCGGGCGCAGACACTCGCTCTATCGAAGGTTGCCCCGGCTCCGGAATTTGCACTGATGCGAAAGATCACGAGCGAGCCGCAGCGTACCACACAAACCGTGCACACAATGCGAAGGATTTGCCACACGCGGAAGCCCATTACCGCGCAGAGATGTTTCATTCGTTGGCCGCGCAAGACCCGAGCGCCGAGAATTGCACGAAGGCGCAAGGCCATTGCAAACGGGCCAGCGACATAGATGAGAAGAACGAGGAAATATAAGCCGTTCACTATATTGCGGAGAAATCTTGGCGGGCAAAATCGCTATAGCGAAGAAATAGCGAAACTGGTAGTATGATGCTATATGGATGAGGGCCGCAAGCGCGTGCTGCTGATTGCGGCCAGCATCTTAGCAGCCCGGAAGCTTGCACAGTACGATGGTGGGAAGCGCGTACCTGCTACTGTGGCTGCTATTTCGGACGCGGTACGCTGGGCGGAGGAGATTATGCGCGCGATTGACGAGCGCTGGCCAGCAAGAACCACTAACTAAAGTTATACGGATCGACGCTGCAAAAGCGCAGGAAGAATCACAATGAAGTATCATTGGGACGCTTGTAGTCACGACTGAGGGGGCTCTCGTGCTACTAGACGGATCATCACTTCGTTGGATTTTTCTGCCACTTCGCGTCCAGACCGCTTCTTTGAGGTGCGGCTTCACCTCGAAGCTAAGCCAGGTCTATCTGCTGTCTGCGCTGGGTACGAACTAAAGGAATGGCGCGACAAGCAGCTTGCCGGTCATCTCATAAAGTACTTGCCCGAGTTTGCACTTCCCTACAGTGAAAGACAGAAAATCGGGGCACATAACGCGGCTGAGCTGATGGCCCAAGCTGCACGCAGCGTCTATATGTCGGAGAAATACAAGAAGCGCGGCGAAATTGGAGAGCTCTTGCTACACGTCATTTGTGCGGAGGTCTTCCAGAGCTACCCGGCTATTACAAAGTATTTTTACAAGGATAGTGCCAACAACACCGTAAAGGGCTTCGATGCGGTTCATGTGGTTGCCTGCAAGACTGGTCTGGAGTTGTGGTTAGGTGAATCCAAGTTTTACAAGCGCATCGGGCAGGCAATCAGCGCCGCCATCACAGACCTCGAAGCGCACACGAAGCGCGATTATATGCGCGCTGAATTCACAGTCATCCGTAACATGGTAGACCCAATGTGGCCACATGCGGATAAGTTGAAGATGCTGATCCATCCGAATACATCGCTTGATCAGATTTTTGATGCCGTATGTATTCCAGTTTTGCTTACTTACAACAGCGATGCGATAAACGCGCACCAAGAGGTGTCAGAGCAGTTTAAATCAGCATTCGAAGCAGAGGTGAGAGCGCACTACGCGACCTTCTCCGAAAAGAACCCAATTGATCTCAACAAACTCCGTGTTCACCTTTTTCTATTCCCGGCCAAGGATAAGGACCAGCTACTTGCGCAGTTTAATGCGAGGCTCAAGGCATGCCAGTCGATCATCTAGAGATCCATCAAATACGCGAAGCATTGACTTCACCGGATACCATCGCTCGCAATGGCTTCAGCGTGCTAGCGAACATTGCTCGGTTGACTAATGAAGGGAATGCGCCCCAGAGAGTCCCAGGAACTAGTTCTCCGTGCGCTGGAGGTTCGAAGGCAGTTCGGAAATGCCTCAGTGCTCCTAGATGCTGTTGTTCGCCAAGTTGGGCTGTTCCCATATCTGAATCCGAATGAACTTGGCACTCCCGATCAGATCGCATACGAATTCAATCGCCCGGCGAACATGCCCGAGGAAATTGTTTTTCATGAACCGCAGGCGCGCGTCTACAGGGCATTGCTGAGAGGCCACAATGTTGTACTCAGTGCGCCGACGAGCTTCGGGAAAAGTCTAGTTACTGACGCTATCATCGCGAGCGGCACATTCAAGAATGTTCTGATAGTCGTACCAACAATCGCGCTTATGGACGAAACGCGCCGACGACTTTCAAAGCGCTTTCGTGACCAGTTCAAGATTATTACGCACGTCTCGCAAGCTTTGGCGGAGCGTAATGTCTTTGTGCTCACGCAGGAACGTGTTCTTGAACGTGACCTTTTCAAATTGGTTGAGTTGGTCGTGGTCGATGAGTTCTATAAGCTATCCCCACCGCGGAAATCATCAAAAGATGAAGACTCCCGCTGCGCACGCCTGAACGAAGTCCTCTACCGTGCAGTCAAGGCAAAAAAGCAGTTCTACTTACTCGGTCCGAATATTCTTGGCATCAATGAGAAGGCTTCTAAGAAGCTAAAGTTTGACAACTACTACGAAAACTATCGAACGGTTGTCTCGGAGATTCACGACATTAAACCCGGCCCTGATCGCCTAAAGACGCTTGCTGATCTTTGTCAAACGCTGGCCGACCCAACGATCATATTCTGCTCGTCTCCCCCCAGGGCAACAGACGTGGTCCAAGCCCTGATTCCGACAGTGGCACCGGATGCAAACGTCTCATCTGATGCGGCGAACTGGGTCGCCGCCAACTATCACCCCGATTGGCACTTCGTGAAGGCGTTACGTAAAGGCATTGGCGTTCATCACGGAAGGATTCCGCGCGCGCTTGCGCATTACGTTGTGAGTGCCTTCAATAAGAGCACAATTCGCTTCCTGGTCTGCACGTCAACTCTTATTGAAGGCGTCAACACGAAAGCCAAGAACGTCGTAATTTACGACAACAAAATCAACAGAAGCAGCATTGACTTCTTCACGTTCAACAATATCAAGGGCCGCAGTGGCCGTATGGGCCAGCACTACATCGGCCACGTCTACCTTTTTGATACGCCTCCGTCGGATCCGCTCCCCTTAGTAGATATCCCCGCCTTCAGTGGACCAGACAATCTCGATTCCAGCTTGTTAATGCAAATGGATGAAGAAGATTTGAGTTCTTCGTTAAAACAAAGACTCCACGGTTTTCTGCGGCAGGAATTTCTGGATTTTGACACGCTAAAGGCCAATGCTGGAGTTTCGCCGGAAGGACAAATTGCGATAGCGCAAGAGATCCGGACTAATCTGGCGAAGTATGCACCGTTCCTCCAATGGAGCGGACTTCCGAGCTACAACCAGATTTATGGAATTTGCGATCTCATGTGGAAGCCTTTCAATTGCTCTCGGCTTGGGAATGGGAGTGCAAGAAGTGCAAAACAGCTGGGTCACAGCCTGATTGATCTCCAAAATACTCCAACGGCTAGGCAGCTCATAAGTAAAGCGTACGAGTATCATGAGGATGCGGATGCAGCGGTTCAACAGGTGCTCGACTTTCTAAGAATGTGGGCAAACTTTCATTTTCCGCAGTTCCTCCGTGCGCTCGACAGAATTCAGCGGGACGTGTTCCGGCGTGTGGGCATGCGTGCGGGCAATTATGATCTCTACGCGGCACGGGTGGAGCATTTCTTTACCGATCCCGCGCTCGTTGCACTAGAAGAATACGGCATTCCGCTTGAGGTAGCTAAAAAGCTCGCCCCATTTCTCTCTCCCTACGCCGATTTGGACGGCGTACTAGACAAATTACGGAGGTTGAATCTGGAGCGTACCAATCTTTCTCGTTTCGAGATCGCAGTAGCAAGGGACGCACAGGAAACCTTGTAAGGGCATCGCCCCAAGGGCAGCAAACACCGACGTAACCTTGCCCGGCCCAAACACTACTCGGCACAATCAAGCAGCGGGGAGCGGATCATGGCCGATTCTGACGGGTTCACAAAAGATCTCATCGCCTTTTTCAAGAATGCCCGCCACTTGTGGGGGCGGTGTCCACACTGCGACCAGCCCTTCCGCCTTTCGGACGCAGCGATCTCCTCAAGCCCTAATCCCCCCCGCGATTGGCTGCGCCGCTTGCAACGACAGCAAGCGGCGCTGACCGAGCAGGAACAGGCAATAGCAAACCGCGAATTGGGTCTCAGCAACAAGGAATCGGAGCTAGATCAGATCGAGGATGAGCTCAGTAGCCGTGAGTATCGTCTTGAACGGGATGCTAAGAGGCGTGTGCGGGAAATCCTCAAAAGTAATACGGAGGTGCAAGGCTTAATCCGGGCTGCAAGCAAGGATGCTGTGCAGCGCTCCAGAGCTACACTTCTTGGCAGATTGCTAGAGCGGCTGGCTCCGTGCTTCCGCAAGTTCGCCTATGACCCACGCGATATGCGCTCGATCTGTGATCCATTCGATTACGTTCTTTTTGACGGCTTGACGGCCGAACGGCAAGTCAAGGAAATCGTATTTATTGAAGTAAAATGCGGGACTGGCCGCCTAAGCAATGTTCAGCGCGGCGTAGTTCAAGCGGTAGACCAAGGGCGAATACATTCGGAAGTTTGGGAAATCGGCAGCCCGAATGTTCCAATCACGCGGCAACTACTGCATGGCACAAGGCGCGTGCTGCCTCCTGCGGAATATGAGTGAAATCTATGCCAAATAAAAACCTGAATGCCGTTGAGTTAGAGCAGGCCAACGAAGTGCTGCGTGATATTCGGGGGCGTCTGACTACCTTGGCCGGTGGCGATCCATTGTTGCTGTTCGCATATCGCAGAAAGATAGTTAAGGAACTTGGGTACGATGAACGCGGCAAGCCCGGCACCCGGGCTAAACTGAAGGCCCTGAAATGGGGGCAGCAAAATGGCAAGTGCCCTGACTGTTCCGATCCATTGCCGCTAAAATATTCTGAGCTTGACCGCAAGAATGCTGCCGACGGATACACGGTAGAAAACACCGAATTGGTTCACGCAAAGTGCCATCAGACGCGGCAAGCAGCGAAGGGCTATACCTAGCTATGATTCTGCTTTAGCCGCTGATCACTCCTGCGTAGGCAATCTAAAGCCTATCCTTCCAATCTCGGCAGGTGGTGGCGCGGTTTTATGGAGCATTACGGCCAGCACGTACTCGCGGGGGATGTAGACAGTTTCCAATACATTCTTGTCTGCCAGCGTAGGGATCGAGAAAACGTAGCAGTTGGCAACATCATCGTAATCGCAATTGTCATTCCAAAAATACGCTGGCAGGCCGACGTCGTGTGATGACCCCTGAAAAAACGTGTTGAGGATGCCCGTCTCAAAGTATCCGGGCCTCAGGAATGTACACACGTATTCGTTCTTGCCTTTTGTCACCTTCATAATCCCGCGCTCCACGTCAGCCCATGATGCTACGGGTCGGTACGAACTGGCCGCCATCTGATCCACGCTCTAGCTTGCTAACGCGCCTCATAAGGTCCTCTGTCGCATTGTACTGATTGCTCATCTTCTCCCTAAGCAAGTTCACTTCCCGCTCCAGTTCGTCAATCCTGATGTGGGCATTTTTCACCTCAGTATCCGAATTCATGCAACCCTCCGTGTTGTGGATCATTATCGCTCGCGCCTCCGCTGAGGCACCAGCGTAAACTTGTCCCGCACGTCCCGGCTGCGACACTGTGATGGATGTCAATACACAAAGGCTGATATGCGAAACGTTTTCTGCCGGGCCTTAAGTAGTCGCATATACTAGAATATGAAGCACCCTACCAAATACCGCATAATCGGCACTGATCATTTCAACTGGCCCCCGGAAGTATATTCGGCAGGCACGTTCCCCGCGCTAGCCGAAGCTGAAACCAAACAAGCTGAAATCGAGCGGACCCCGATGAACAGCGCAAGAATCGAGGAGACGTATGGCCTACCCTGAAACTACGGACGAACTTCTTGAGTGGTTTGGCATCTTGAGCGGCGATTGCGAGCCGGATTACCATCCCGCGTGGGCGAATTACGAGTTCTTGGAGCGTCAGGGCACTTGCACGCCAGAGGAACTTGCAGTCGCTAGAAAAGCTGCTGAACTCGAAGGACACCGGCAGTTCGCAAAGCCCGACAAGAATCCAGCCTGACTTTTTCGAGTGTGCCGTTTTCGTGCCACGATTCCCGACCACCGTTGCCACAATTGCCTTGGTTGCCACTAGTCGGTGATTGATTCCACGCAAGTTATTGAATCGGCAATTGTGGTTGTAGTTTTCGGCTTACAGGTCCGGCTGCCATAATTTACTTCGATAAGCGAAGAGTCTCCCCACCTCTGGCAGCGGCGTTTGCAAAACCGCGCCCTGCCCTGCAATCTAATACTCATGCCAGAATTGCCGGACATATCCGCCTACATCACTGCTCTCGAACCACGCATCGTCGGGCAGCCCGTAAAGCAGATTCGCCTGGCCAGTGCCTTCCTGCTGCGAACCGTTCAGCCGCCTATCGCAAGTGTGGAGGGCCGTACCGTCCGGGAATTGCGGCGAGTTGGGAAACGCATCGTTATCGGAGTCGATGGCGACCTCTGGCTCGCGCTTCACCTGATGATTGCCGGCCGTCTGCATTGGCGCGCGCCCGAGGCGAAACTCGCCGGCCGCCAGACCCTCGCCGCCTTCGACTTTCCCAACGGCGCTCTGTTTCTCACCGAGGCTGGCGCCAAACGCCGCGCTTCGCTGCATGTGCTCGCTGGCGAAGAAAGCGTGCGCTCCCTCGATCCTGGAGGAATCGATGTCCTCTCCAGCGATCTCAATTCATTTCGCTCCGCACTCGCCGCCGAAAACCACACCCTCAAGCGAGCGCTTACCGACCCGCGCCTGGTCAGCGGAATCGGCAATGCCTATTCAGACGAAATTCTCCACGCGGCGCAACTATCTCCGATCGCGCACACGCAGAAACTTGAATCGCTCGAGTGGGAAAGACTCTTCGCCGCCACTCAGCACACCCTCGGCTACTGGATCGACAAACTCCGCGCCGAGGCGCAGACCGCCTTCCCCGAAAAGGTCACCGCGTTTCGTAAAGGCATGGCGGTTCACGGTCGCTATGGCGAACCGTGTCCAAGATGCGGCGACAAAGTTTTACGGATTCGTTATGCCGACAAAGAGACGAACTACTGCGCCCGCTGCCAGACCGGCGGCAAGGTCCTTGCGGATCGAAGCTTGTCTCGCCTGTTAGGCTCAGACTGGCCACGCACTCTCGAAGAACTCGAAGCCCTCAAGCGCCGCTGACCAGTTCGCTTTGACCGCAAGATGCGGATATCGCTCTCTCCCGGACCGCACTTATTGTCGGTTCATGCACAAGACGATCGAACCGACCATCCTCTATTTCGGTACTCCCGTGGCCCTCATCAGCTCTCTGAACCCCGATGGTTCGCCAAATCTCGCCCCCATGTCGTCGGCCTGGTGGCTGGGCTGGAGCTGCATGCTTGGTCTCGGCAAGATGGGCCAGACCTCCGACAACCTAATCCGCACCCGCGAATGCGTCATTAATCTTCCGTCCGAAGATCTGGTTACGCATGTCGACCGCCTCGCACTCACCACCGGCAAGAATCCCGTGCCCGAGAAGAAACGTGAGTGGGGATATCGCTAT
The DNA here is from genome assembly GCA_963750245.1 of uncultured Acidobacteriaceae bacterium. Classification (GTDB taxonomy): domain Bacteria; phylum Acidobacteriota; class Terriglobia; order Terriglobales; family Acidobacteriaceae; genus Sulfotelmatobacter. Next base: position 49,465 of record CAVVQB010000007.1, on the reverse strand, counting down.
GAGCCAGAAAAATTCGGCATAGCCGGATTCACTGCGGTCGCATCGGAATCCGTCTCACCGCCGCGGGTACGCGAATGTCCTGTACAAATGGAGGGCGTCGTCCACGATTGGCGTCCCTTCGGGAAGAACGTGAACGCCAACGTTTTCGAAGTTCATATCGTCAAGCTGCACGTCGACGAGAGATTACTGATGAGCGACGGCCCGCGTCCCCGTATCGATCCAACACGCTGGCGTCCGCTCATCATGAGCTTTTGCCGATTCTTCGGCCTGAGCCGCGAACTCCATCCGTCGCGCCTGGCGGAATCCGATTTCATGAAATTTGTAGCCCAGGGAATACCGCCGCAGCCAGCCTCATCGACTACGCCGGCGGCAGAAGCATCCCCTTCTCCAGATGCCGGGTGACGTGCGCGTAGGAGGCCGCGTGCGGATCGTGCGTCACCATCACAATGGTTTTGTGAAAGTCTTCATTCAGCCGCTTCAAAATCTCCAGAACTTCCGTCGCCGAATGGCTGTCCAAATCGCCGGTAGGCTCATCCGCCAGCAACAGCGTCGGATCGCTCACAATCGCTCGCGCAATCGCCACCCGCTGCTCCTGTCCGCCGGAAAGTTGCTTGGGCAAATGATTCACCCGCTCCTCCAGCCCCACCAGCTTCAACGCCGTCATCACGTGGTCGCGCCTCTGCTGCTGGTTGAGCTTGGTCAACAGCAGCGGCAACTCGACATTTTCAAACGCCGTCAGCACGGGGATCAGATTAAAGGTTTGAAACACGTACCCAATGTGCTCATTGCGCCAGTGCGCCGCCTGCGAATCATTGAAGCGAAAAATATTCTGGTTCTGCACCAGCAGTTCGCCCGAGGTCGGACGGTCAATCGCCGCGATCATGTTCAGCAGCGTCGTCTTGCCCGAGCCCGAAGGCCCCATCAACGCCAGAAATTCCCCGCTCGCAATGTCGATCGAGACGTCGTCGAGCGCCTTCACCTCAAACGCCTCGCGCTTGAAAACTTTATTGACATTGCGCGCCTGAACCACCTTGGTTCCGGTTGCCACATTGGCTTCAGCAACAGTACTCATAAATTATCCCTTCACCTTAATTGTGTCGCCGTCTTTCAGATCTTGCGGTCCCTTGGTAATCACGCTTTCGCCGCCTACTAATCCATCCACCAGAAATCCATCCGTGCGCTGGCTTAACAGGTGAACCTCGCGCATTCGCGCCTTCCCATCGAAGGCCAGAAACACGATCTTCTTGCCGTTATGATCGCGCACGGCAGCAGCGGGTACAAACGCTCCAGCCGGTTGCGTGGCCGCAGTCTTTGGTTGATCGGCGATAAAGTTCACCGTCGCATTCATCTCCGGCCGCAGGAACACGTCTGGATATTTCCCCGGATTCAGCACCTGCACCTTAACCTGCACCGTGGCCTTCTGCCGGTTCGCTTCGGGAGAAATCTGCGCAATCTCGCCGTCATATTTCTTGTCGGGATAAGTGTCCGTGGTGACGATCCCTTTTTGTTTGGGACTGAGCCGGGCGAAGTCTGCCTGCGCGATATCAAGTTCAACCTGCAAGTCGTTCAAGTCCGCCAGCGAGACTACCGATCCCTGCGGACCGCCAGCCGCCGCGCTGGCAAACTGCGCCGTGATCAATTCGCCCTTTTCGGCCGTGCGGTCCAGGATCGTCCCAGTAACCGGAGCCCGAATCACGGTCGCGTCCAGCTGCGACTTCGCGTAATCGGCCATCCCCTGCGCCTGCGCCAGCGATCCGCGCGCACGCGCAATCTCTTCCTCCCGCGGCCCAATCTTCATCAGCTGAAATGCTTTTTCCAGCGAATTTACCCGCTGCTGGTCCGAATCATATTTCGCTGTAGCATCGTCCAGCGCCTGCCGCGAAACCACACCGCCCGCGGAAAGTTCCTTGGTACGGTCCAGTGTCAGCTTGTCATTCACCAGAGTGGCGCGAGCTTCATCAAGATTGTGTTGCGCCTGTTGAACTTCCTCCGGACGCGAGCCATGCTCAAGTTCGTCAAGATAAGCGCGAGCATTCTCTAACGCTCCCTTCGCTTGTCCGTAAGAAGCGCGGAACTCTTCATCCTCCAGCCGCACCAGCACTTGACCTTCTTTGACCTTGTCGCCCTTCTCCACGCCAATCCACGCCAGCCGTCCAGTAACTTTTGAATTCACGTTGATGGTGTGATGCGCGACAATGTAGCCCGTAGCCGATAGCACGGTTCCGCCAACGTCGCTGCTCTCCGCAGCTGCTCGCGTGACTTCCACCTCCGGCACATCGCGGGCCAGCATTCGGTAGGACAGCGCACCCAGGCTCAATATGGCCACCACCACAATGCCGATCAAAATGTATCGGCGCGCCCATGCCGGTGGCTCTCCGTTGGCTGAGCCGCGGGCCGTCCGGTCGATTCGCAGGCTCTGCAAGTCTTCGTGTTTGGCGTCAATGGGCATAGATATAAATACGAAAGATGTAAGGCGCTGGTTTCCTGAAACTAACCTCGCAGCGCAGTAAGAATATTCTGCCGCGCCGCATGCCACGCCGGAAACAGGCCGCCGAACAGTCCCATGGCCAGCGCGAACAAAATCGCATACGCAGCGACCACCGGCGTAATTTGCAAGCTGAACACCACTTCGCTGAACGTCACGGCATTCGAAGTGCCGGTCTGCAGCCCGTTAAAAGGCAGCATCAATAAAATCCCGGCGGCCGCGCCCAGCATAGCCAGCAGCAAGGATTCCAGAACAAACGAAGTCAGAATCGCCGGACGCGAAAATCCCAGCACTCGCAAAGTAGCAATCTCTCGCCCGCGGTAAGCCACCGCCGCATACATCGTATTCATCGCCGCAAAACTCGATCCAATCGCCATGATGATCGCGACCACGATGCCGATATATTTAATCGGAGCCCCCGAGCTGGTCTGCTTCGCGTAATAATCCGTCTCCAACATGCCTTCCAGCTTCAACCGCTGATCATCGCTCACACGGTTCTTCAGCGCATCCGCTGCAATGGCATCCGTCGCCCGCAAATAGGCCGATGAATATCCGCCCTGCCGGTCGAAGTCTGACGCCATCTGATTCACATCGCTCCAGATCTCCGATTCATACGCGGAGCCGCCGGCGTCAAACACTCCCACCACTTTCCACGAGCCCTTGCCAAACTCCATGGTGTCGCCAATATTCGCGTGCGAAAAACGCGAGCGAATCGACTTGCTCACCACTACTTCCCGCTGCCCCGTCTGGAACCAGCGTCCTTCGACCAACTTCGTGCCGGGACGCAGTTCCAGCCCATCCGGCATCATGCCCCGCACCGTCACGTTCACTTCGCCGGTCCCATCTTTCCGAGGAAGCACGATCACCACCACCCACTCGCCGGAAACCATCGGCTCCCCGTGACTATCTTTGGCGATCCCCGGCAGAACCTTCAGAGTCGGAAACAGCGCCGCATCAAAGCCTCCCGACAGCTCCGCCTCCGATCCTTTGCGCAGCACCAGCACATTCAGCGAATTGCCGCTCGAAACGAAAGCCTTCTGCAACCCCGCCAGCAGCGCCATCAAGAAGATTGCCGTGGTCACCGTGAGCGCGATGCCCAGCGCCGTCATGACTGTCAGCCCCTTGCGGAGCCTTAAATTGCGGACGTTATAACTGATCGGTATTGCCATAGATTCACTCTCAACTCAGCCGGACTGCTCAGCCCGCGCCTGTTTAACCAATGTGGCGCAGTCCCTCCACAATATTTGTGCGCGACGCGTTGTAGGCGGGAAGACAGCCACTGACAAAGCCCACGGTCGCGGCCACGAACAATGAAACCAGCATCGTCGGCAGTGTAACCTTCATCTCCGCCGGAACTCCGATCGCAACGGGCGAGTGCGTCAGCCAGCGAATGAGCAAGGTCGCTCCCAAAACTCCAAACACTCCGCCTGCAACTGACAAGGCAATCGCTTCGCCGACGAACATCGACAGCACGCGCTGCCGCGTGAACCCGAGCGCTTTCAGCACCGCAACTTCACGCGTTCGTGCGCGAATCGACATGGCCATGGTATTGGCCGAGACCAGAAGAATCGCAAAAACCACCGCGCCGCAGATGGTGAGAATGAACGCCTTCACATTTCCCAGAGACGATACAAACGAAAGCCGGAACGCTTGCTGGCTTTCCGTCTTGGTATGCTGCGGGGCGTTGCGGAACATTTCATCGATCGCCTTGGAGACGCGAGCCACGTCACCCGGCGTTGCCACCTGCGTGATATACCATCCTGCCTGCCCCTTGAACCAGTCTACCGATTCTTCTAAGTACTTAGTGTTAAAATACAGCGCCCGAACCGGCGGATCGATGGTGTAGATCGCGCGGATCGTAACCTCGGGATGCACCGAAAAATAGGGACTCTGCAGCACCAGGTGGTCGCCAATCTTCCAGCCGAACTTCTTCACTAACTCAATATCCACCATGGCTCCGGTGCGGTCGCGCTGCCACGCGAGTAACTGGTCCGGAGGGACAATCTTGTCCGGCGCAACTTTCGGATACTCATCCGGATCGGTAACTACCTGCGCGAAGGAGTTAGTCGCCCGGTCGTCCTTGTATACGTTGCCGAAGTAAGTCATCGGAGCAACCGCTACAACCCCAGGAACGCTGCGAATCTTGTCGCGATAGTAAGCGGGCAGAAAAAATGCCAGCGAAACCCGGTCGCGGGTGATGATAGTCTTCGTCGCATTCGGAGGCCCCTGGTCTATGTAAAACGTGCGCCAGATCGACATCATCATCGTAAGCAACAGCAGCGAAAAACTGATGCTCAGCATCGTCAGCAGACTCCGCCGTTTGTTGCGAAACGCATTGCGCACCACAAACCCGCCTAACGTCATAAGGTCATCCGATATGCCGCAACCCATCCACAATATTTACCTGCGAAGCGTGATAGGACGGAATCAGCGAACTCGCCAGCCCCACCAATCCCGAGACAAACACGGCCACGACCCACATCACTGGGGTCACTTTCATATTGAAAAAACTAAAGAACTGCGGCGAATGCGTTATCGCATAGATCAGTCCGTACGCTAAAGCAACACCAATGATCCCGCCCGCCACCGCCAGCGACACCGCTTCGCTCACAAACAAACCCAGCACACTCTGCCGCGTAAATCCCAAAGTCTTGAGCACCGCCACCTCCCGCGTGCGCTCCCGAATCGACATCGCCATCGTGTTCGCGGAAACCAACAGAGTTGCAAACACCACAGCCGCACAAATGATCAGGATGAACGCCTTCACGTTGCCCATCATCGCGACAAACTCCAATCCGAAGGCCTTCTCGCTCTCCGATTTCGTAGGTTGCGGCGAGTTGCGAAACATATCGTCGATCGTGCTGGCGATCCGGCTCACGTCTCCCGGAGAAGCCCCGAGAATGCTGAAAGTTCCGGCCTGCCCCTTGAACCACGAAACTGCTTCTTCCACATACTTCGAATTGAAGTACACCGACTTGTTATCCGGATACGAACTGAAAATGCCTCGAACATATAACTCAAGGTTCACGGGATAAATCGTGCCCTGCAGAACAATTCTGTCGCCCAGCTTCCAGCCATACTTTCTTGCTAACGTGTCGTCCACGATCACGCCCTGCCGGTCCCTCAGCCAAGCCGTTCGTTGCTCTTCCGGCATTTGTATATCCCGGAACACCTTGAAAAATTCCTCAGGGTCCGTTCCGAACTGCGCGAAGAAGTTCTCCGGCTTCTGATCCTTGTAAATTCCTCCGAACCAGGAGACCGGGACCACCGACACCACCCCCGGTATCGCCCGAATTTTCTCCCGGTAGAAACCCGGCAAACTAAACGTCAACGAAACCCGGTGCCGCACCACCAGCCGCTCGGCCGACTCCGCGCTTCCCTCGTCGAGATAGAAAGCGCGCCAGATTGTCATCATCAGCGTCAGTAGAAGCAAAGAAAAAGCGATACTCAATACCGTCAAAATGCTGCGGCGCTTGTTGCGGAAGGCGTTTTTGGTGACGAATCGGGTGAGAGTCATGGTTGGAACCCAGGGAAGAAACGGTGTGCCGGACTGCGGACCAGCTTAGTCCGCGCAGCAGGCAAGCATAAACGAATGACTACGCTCTCCACAACCAGCCTCAGAGACTGAATCCTCACCGAACGCTGCTTCCTCATCACCGCGAACATTCTTCATCCCATCGCGCCAGGCTGCCAGTGGAGATCGTCATCCGGCCCGGATGACAAATGTCACGCTACGTCTTTATTCATAGATTTAAACGGTTTGCCCGGCAAAAGGTCACGCCGCATGGCTGGGCAATATTCTTACTGCCTCCAAATGTCTGAATGACCAAATACCGTCACCCCACCGTTCCACGCTCTTTATTTCAGTACTTTGGTAACTCGAACCGTCATCGCGGGAGCGCTATCCTAACCCTACCCTGTCCCGGGGTTCTGAAACCCACGCAGGCTCGTGAAGGAGCTGCGCGGCTTTTTTCTGTGACGAGGCACGGAGCAAATGTCCACGAAAATCGGCCACTTCGAAATCCTGAGTGAACTGTCAAAGTCTGCGACTGGCGCGGTCTACAAGGCGAACGATCCGCAGACCAGCCAAACCGTCGCGCTCAAAGCCATCCAGTTGTCAGCCTTCGGTGAACGCGCCGCCGATCTGGAAAAATGCCTCCTGGAAGAAGCCGAGACCACCAAGGTTTTAAGCAATCCCAATCTCACACCCGTCTACGGCGCCGGTGAAATGGAAGGCCAGTTCTGTGCTGCGATGGAGTACATCCAGGGCAACAGCGTTGCCACCATGCTGGCGCGCAAAGAAGGATTTTCCATCTGGGACCTCCTCGATATCGGCCGGCAGGTCTGCAGCGGCCTCGATCACGCGCACTCCCACAAAGTTTTTCACTATAGTCTTGAGCCCGCCAAGATCATGTGCGGCTGGGACGGCACCGTCCGAGTTCTCGGCTTCGGCGTCTCCAGCGTTGGCAAGTTCACCGCGCAAATGCCTGAGGTTCCGTCGATTCTGCACTACATGTCTCCCGAGCAGGTTCGCGGCGAGGAGATCGATGCGCGCTCCAACATCTTCAGTCTGGGCGCGTTGTTCTACGAAATGGTGACCGACCGCAAGGCTTTCGATCGTGAGGATGCCGAGTCTCTGCGCCAGAGCGTTCTTGAGAGCACGCCCGTGCCGCCGATGCACGTGAACTCGAAGCTCCACCCGCTGCTCAGCGATCTCATCATGAAGGCGCTGTCCAAGGACCCGGCCGAGCGCTACCAGAACGGCAGGGAATTGCTCGACGATCTCGAAAAATGCAAGGAATCGAAATCGCAGGCGCAGGCGGCGAAAGCCGCTCCCGCAGCGGCACCGAAGCCCCCGGCAGTTGCGGCTCCCGTGAAAGCCGCAACTCAACCGAAGGTTGCCGCACCACCGCAAAAGCCAGTAGAACGGAAACCCGCGGTCCAACAGCCGCCAGCGCCGCGCCCCGCACCGCCGCCCGCAGTTGCAAAACAGGAGCCCGCGCGCAAAGCCGCCGCCGCCGCAGCAGCAGCTTCTGCAGGCTCGGCAGGAGCCGAACTCGAGACCTTCACGCCGCGTCATGAAACGCGCAACGCTCCCGCCGCTCCGCGTGCCAAAGCAGTCGTCAACGACCCTCCGCCATCGGCTTCCATGTCGTCGGCCGTGCTCGATGAGCCCTCCGTCGAGGCTCCCAGCGAAGAGCCACCCAGAATCGCCGTCGACCCCATGATGGCTGGCGATGCTCCAGCCCACAGCAGCGGCGTCAGTTTTTCGGAGATGACCGAACTTCCTCCGCTCAAAGAGGTTTACATCGCTCCGCCTCCTTCGCCATCCGCGGCGCAAGAGCCGGAACCTTCTCTCGCGCCCAGTTTCCGCTCCGGGTCAGAACCAGAGAAGCCGAAAGTTCAGCCTCGCGAAGTCGCCGAAAAGGCCATCAAGGAAATCAAGAACGTACCGCCCAGCCTGATGGTTTACTCCATCGCCGGCGCGGCCGTCCTGATTCTCATCATCGCCATCGCTCTCGTCCTTCACATCAACAAGTTGAACAGCGATGACGATTCTTCTCGTCCGGTCGAGCAGGCTACACAAGCCGCACCCAGCCAGCCCGCCGCGCCATCGCAGCCAGCGCAGGCGCAAGCGCCTCAGCCCGCTCCACCCGCACAAACTCAGCCTGCGGAGCCCGAGGTAGAATCGCAACCCGCGCACACTCACGCAGCCGCCGCAACAAGAGGCAGGAACGCCCGCAAGAAGCCGGCACCCGTCGCTCCGGCTATCGTCCCCGGACAGATGGCCATCGACTCCACTCCGCAAGGCGCGCAGGTTCAGCTTGACGGCAAAACCGATCCCTCGTGGATTACGCCCTTCACGTTGTCCGGCGTCGATCCCGGCCAGCACACTGTCACCGTCAGCAAGCCCGGCTACGCCAGCGACACTCGCAGCGTCGCAGTCAATTCCGGCAGCAAGTCCTTTCTCGTATCCCATCTTGCGCAGCTCATGGCCACTCTTTCAGTTACCAGCTCGCCCGCTGGCGCCAACGTCTACATCGACGGCCGCGACACCGGCAAGCAAACGCCCGCGCAAGTTTCCGTCGATAAAGGCCAGCACGTGGTGCTAGTCCGCAAAGGTGGATACATCGATGAGACCACCAGCGCCCAATTCATCCTCGGTCAAACCGTCAGCTTCTCGCCCACTCTGCGCTCGCTCGGCAACGTCGATGACATCAAGACCGTCGGCAAGATGAGCAAGCTATTCGGTAACAAGGCAGCCCAGGGCATGGGCACGGTCAGCATCAAGACTCAACCCAAAGGCGCTCAGGTAGCCATCAACCAGCACATGCTGGATAGATCTTCACCCGTCGACGTCCTGCTCGATCCCGGCAACTACGTCGTCGACATCACCCTCACCGGCTACGCGCCTCTCCACAAAGTCATCACCGTGGACAAAGGCGGCAAAGCCGTAATCGACGAAGTCCTGCAGCACGAGTAGAGGGTTTTCCCGAGAAACCAACACGATCGAGGCTGCCCCGCCTTTGCGGTGCCACGTCTGAGGCTGCCCCACCCGTCGCGGTTTTCGACGGGTGAGCACCACAAACGCAGATACAGGCGGGTGTTTTTTGATCTCGGCATCATCAACACAATGGTTGCCCCGCGGGTGGCCGACCCTTGCGTTTTGTGCAAGGGTGGGATTACGATGCCGCCGAAGTGACCTGCGGAGCTTCGGAAATTAGGAAATAAAAAGCAAAATCTCTAGCGATCCGCACCTCAAAATCCCACCCTTCAAAGAACGAAGGGTGGGCCACCCGCCACAGCGATAGCTGTGCCCATCCCGCTCGCATCGGTGAATTCAATTTGATGGCAGCTTTTGCCATCCGGATCTTTAGGGATATGGATATGGCGATCCAGCGTGGGCACCTGTGACGGAATCTGCTTCCATCCACCGGGCTCTTGCAGGTAGATCACATCGGCGCCGCGGGGTTCAGGGAGATCAGCCGCCTTGGTGATAAGACCTCCGATGACGATGATGGCCAGAACTTGCTTGCCATGGCCCTGCCGGTAGAGTTGAGCCACCTCGTAATTGCCATCAATTCCAGCATTCCGCAACAACTGCGCAACGCGGCTGGATACGGCACTAGCGTCAACTGACCGCACCGGGCCAATCTCCGTCACCTCCGGCGAAAGCGGTCCGTGGCTCTGAGGGGTGACTACAGCAACCGTCAACTCCTGGTTGCGCGTAACGAGATTGAAGACTGGTCCAGGAATCAGTATGCCGATGATCACAAGGAGCGCAACGGTGAGAAAGACGTTCCGGGTCCTGGAAGTCGTTGTCAGCAGCATCGCACAGGCGCCAGCCATGGCACCACATACCATCATTTCAATGTCCATGCTCCAGAAGATTTTCAGAAAAGCGAAGTGCCCAAGGGAACGAAAACTTCTTAATATTATCCAGCGATCCACACGCACGGCTAGATAGCCATACGCTAAACCAACGGCAGCACCAGCCATGCCCGCTGCGAGAGCATCCCAATTCAGCTTGCGTAAAGGCCATAGAGCAGCTAACAGCCCCACGAAGAGCGGCAATAGAACGCCCAGCTGGAGGCACCTCTCTAGCCGGATTCTGTGGCCGCCAGCCCAAAGACCTAAAACGTAACTACCGTAGGTGACGAATAGAGAGACAGCGACTGTTAGTATCGCCGCAAGGGCAAAACGAAATAGACGTGCCATGTCTCCTCCAGCACTGGGCTGAGTTTCCTCATTATCTCCGTTTCTTGCAACACGCGTCGCGAAATGGCAAATAGTCGTCCTTACTCCAATGAAAAATGTAGGCCACGTCGGGCATTTCTGTGGCGCGGGTGGCCCACCCTTGCGTTTTGTGCAAGGGTGGGATTACGATGCCGCCGAAAGCGAACCTGCGTGCTTAGGAAAATTGGGGAATGAAAAGCAAAATCTCTAGCGATCTGCACTCGGGGAATCCCGCCCTTCAAAGAACGAAGGGTGGGCCACCCGCGGGTGGGCACCTTACACTTTCGTTGGGCGGGTGGCCGTTCTAACCGATGGGTGCCCCATCCCTGACGTTCTTTGTTAAGGGTCGGATTCCACAGTCCTGTCCCGCTAGGGATTGTGATTTTATTACGTCACCCGAAATCCACAACCCCATGTGACATCTAACCTTGTGCTCCTGCAAAACTCAGTCCATCATCGCTAAGCGATGCCAGTGCAGCCTCGCGGGTCCACAATCCACGGAAGTCCTTTGTTCTCTGGATTTTGACCTCTAAGCCCTTTGCCATCTGGATTTTGCCAAGCACTTTTTGCAAAACCCGCGCCCAGCAGGGTTTTCAAGAGGGAGGGGGGAGGGGGGTACCCCGGAAAGAATGAAAATCACACGCCTGGTTCCAGCGCGAGAAGCAACCATCCGCAGAATTATTAACAGCAGAAATCCACAGCCTCAGAATTGCGGGTAGCTACAGCAGGCAGGAGTAGAGCAAGGGGTTTTCAATCGACCATCGGAAATAGCACAATCGACAATCAACAGTGAGCAATCAACAATCGCCGCACTGTGATGCCGGGAACTGTCCTCGCTCTATCGCGGCAACTTGAAGTTGATCGTAACCTGCGTCTGAATCTCGACCGGGGAACCGTCGAGCAAATAAGGTTTGTACTTCCACTGCTTCACCGCATCGACCGCGGCGCGCGCCAGATTCGGATCTCCGCTGAGGATCTTCACCGCGGAAATGTCGCCCTTCTTCGAGATCGTCGCCAGCAATTCCACCGAACCTTCCAATCGAAGCCGCAACGCAGCCGTCGGATACGAGGGCGAAACCTTCTTGAGGATCAGTCCCTGTGAAACTCCCTGTGAAACGTTCACCGTCTGCAGCACCGGAGTTGGCGCGCCACTCGCTCCGTCCATGAGATTCGGCAGCGCCCCCCCATTTCCCGCCGGAGCGATACTGGCAATGCTCGGCGCTGCCGCATCGTTCGACACCGCAGCCGCTCCCGTCCGCGGTTGCGCGGTTCCATTCTTGATCACAATTGCCTTGGCCGCCACTGACGGGGACTTCTTCACCGTTACTTCGTCTTCAGGTTCGGACGATTCCACTTCGGGATTCGCTTTGCTCGAATGCGATGGCGCATTCTTCGCGACAGGAGTGGTTTGCCCGGTGGATAAAGGCTTTGAGTTCGCAGCAGGCTGCGCAGCTGTCGAACTCGGAGTGGTCGAAGCCACAGGCGCAACTGCAGACGGAGCCGATGACGCAGAAGAGTCAGCCGGAGATGGCGAAACCGTCGTAGTCGCCTGCGGCACCACAGGATTTGCCACCGGCCGCGCGACATTGCCCGCGGGCGCTCGCATCGGCAGGATCGAAGGCCCATACTGCATCCACGCAGCATAACCAGCCGCCGCAATCAGCAGAATCGCAGCCACCGCTATCAGGATCTTCTTGCTTCCGCCGCTCCCGGATTTCTCGCCGCTCTCAACCGCACCTCCAAAGGTAAACGTAGGCGCAGGTGCAGCGCTCTCCTCCACTGCAAGAGCGCTTGAGCTCGTCGTAGCTTTCTCAACGGGAATCTCTTCCTCGGGCGAAGCCGCAGGAGCCTTAGCTTCGGCAGAGCTGCCAGCCTTCGCCTCGCGCGCCGGAGCCGCCGCGCTGGCCGATCCCGCCGATGTCCCCACCGAAAATCCTGCAGCCGGTGTCTTTGGCGCTGCCACTTCAGGCGTGCTGAGCGTAATCTCAGGCTCGGGCTCAGAGGCCGCGCGCGGCGCAACTTTAGACGAGACCATCTGTTTCTTCGACGTCGCCATCAATGGCGATGGAACTTGCTTGGGAACTGCATTCACCGGTTCAGTAGATTCCGCAACCTCGCTGATGTCGCTGGAAGCGGAAGCAGTAAAGCTTGTCTGAGGCGCGCTCTTTGGTGCTGGAATCTTCGGCGCTGCCGCAGGCGCGCTTGGTGCAGCCGGCCGCGAGCTGCTCACAATCGGCATCACTTGTGTCGACTTAACAGGCGGAGCAGCCGCAGGTTTTCCCGCTGTTCCTGCCGGTTTCGCGATCTCGTTCTTACGCAACAGTCCGCGCGCAACGCGCAATGTGCCCTTCGCCTGCTCAACGTTGATCGGCTTGGTGAGTACCAGGTTCGCCCCAATCCGGAAAGCTTTCGCCACTCCCGCCTGTCCCTCAACCACTGCAACCGCCAGCGCCGACTGGTTGTTCGGAGCATTGCGTGCGCTCTTGAACAGGAGCGTGGCATTCTGCTCGTTGTCGCAATCCACGACGACGGCATCAAAATGCTCGCCCATCAACTTCTTCACCGCGGCGAAAGGTTCGGTGCAGGAAATAACAGCGAAGTCGAGCTCGCTGAGAACCTGTGTAACGGTGCGAGCCGTCTTCTCATCGGGACAGAAGAGGAGAGCTTGGTAACCCATATTGCATTCATCGTAGGTACACCCGTAAGCTGCATCAAGTTACGGTGGTAATTGCCAGTAAGCCGCTTTGAGCTTGCCAGACGCGGCTTTTAGCGCTTGTCCGGCCCGCGCCGATCGGGCGCTTACAATAACGTGTCATGCGCATCCCGCTCTCGATCAAGCTGCTTTGGACGGCATGCGTGATTGCGTGGATCCCCTTGTATTGGCGGCAGTATGGCCTGCAGAATTTCCTTTTCTTCTGCGATCTGGGCAATCTTCTTATTACCGTGGGCCTGTGGATGGAAGGTCCGCTGATATTTTCCTGGCAGGCAAGCGGGCTGCTGTTTTTTCAGACCCTGTTCACCATCGATCTTGCCGGAGCTCTGGTAAGCGGACGGCACCTGATCGGTGGCACGGAATATATGTTCGATCCAAACATTCCGCTGCCAATTCGCTTGCTAAGCCTGTTTCATGTAGTGACGCCGCTGTTGCTGCTGTGGGCGATATGGCGCTTGGGATACGACCAGCGAGGATGGAAATTTCAGACGCTGACTGCCTGGATCGTGGTTCCGATCAATTATCTCTGGCGTCCGCAATACGATGTGAATTGGGCGCGCGGTCCTTTTTTCCGCGAGCAGCATGTAGTTCCCGGCTTCGTTTATCTCTTGGCTTACCTGACTATCGTTCCCGCCGCCGTCTACTATCCCACGCACCGCTTCCTCAGCTGGCTCTCGCAGCGTTGGCACGCCGAACCCTGACTATTTCTCATCCACCTTCGTGATCCGGACGCGCGCTGGACGAGGACGGCGAATGCCTGCCTTCGCTTGCCTCAGCCATTCGCTGAAGAGCGACCTTCGTTTTGCCCTTGTCGAGCCCTGAGTCCTGATTCAAATAGAGCGTCTGCGAGGGCGACGCGAGTTTTGCTCCAGAGTCTTCCACCAAGTTCATGATCTGCAACAGCACGCCTTCGCGGACGGCGGCGAATTCATCGAACTCTCGAGTCAAGACGTAACAAACCAGTTCTACATTCAGCGCGCTGGATCCGAGTTCAATCAGCCGCACTCGAATCGTCTTATTCTCGATCTTGGGATTGCTGCCCAGCACCTGCCGGATTTCGGAAAGCACGGCGCGAAGATGCTCCTGAGAAGTATTGAGGTGCAGTCCGAGGATGCTCTTGAAAAGTATCTTGTCACGCCGGCTCAGGTTCTCTACGTTGATGGTCGCTACCGTACCGTTGGGAATTGACAGCAGAGTGCGTTCTTCCGTACGCACACGCGTGGAGCGCAGCCCGATATCCTCGACCGTCCCAGTGCGATCGCCGAACTTGCAAACATCCCCGACGCGAATCACTTCATCGCCCAATACAGAAACGCCGCCGAATAAATTTGCGATGGTCTGCTGCGCGCCGAAACCGATTGCCAGTCCTCCGATGCCCAGACCTGCCAAAGCGGTGGTCAAGTTAAATCCCAGCACGCCGAGGACAAAGAACACCGCCATTACGAAGATGAAGGCTTTGACCAGGCGTTCGCCGAGCAGCATCAGCGAGCCCGTACCTCCGTGACCCCGCGCCAGAGCCCGGTTTCGGACGCGGCGCATGAACCAGCGGATTACCTGCCACAGGATCCAGTTTGTGCCGATGATCACTGCGACTTCGGTGACCTGCGTGTAGTAGTGGCGCTGCAGCAATGGCATGCCCAGGTAAGCTGCGAGGATTCTGTGGATGACCGTCCCCACCAGCAACCATGCCGCGCCAGAAACTCCCCGCGATTCCAACTCGGTCTGGCCGTGCCTTCGAGTCCACCGCCGCAAGGGAATTTGCAGCAGCACTAACACCAGCCAAGCTGCGCCCGCTGCCAGCGGAATGAGGAGGAGCAGCGCGAACCATTGCCACAGCGGCATCCCCGCCAGCTGGTGCTTCACCGCCCACTTGGGCAATCGCGTTTCGACCTTGCGGGCTTCGGCCTGGTCGTAAAGCTCGGGAACTTTGGCTAACGTGTCGGACGCGATCAGCCAGATTTTTCCAGCTCCTGGATCGGAGACCCGGACCAGTTCGAGTTCTGCCTCCACGTCCCCCGACGACATGGTTCCGAGGTTTTGGCGGTCAGAAGGCACTCCTTCCTGAAGCGCACCCTGGGGCTGCGTGCTCACATGTTTCAGGCTGCCGGCGAAGGCGGTATCCATCACAGCCTTCAACATCCGCGCCAACTCCTCCCCTTCGGTCTGGCGGCGCGCCGCGCTCATTTGTAAGTACCGCGCGGCGATGGCATAGTTCCCGGCTTGTGCTGCCTCGAGAAATCCGAAGACCGTGCCATAGGGAGTTTCACGGCCGAGGGAGTCGATTTGAGTTTTGGAGGTGGTGTTTGAATTTGGGTTGGACTGCAGCAACTCGCCCAGAGCGTTTTGCGCAGAGAGTGGCAAAGAAAGAACAAGGATGAGAGCAAGAAGAGAAATTCGTCTAGAAAAGTTGGTCATGAAATTTCTTCCGCGCCCGGGCTTCTGCGGGCACACAAGCGCAGCAGACATGGAACTTCGGCAATTGAGAGTTTATTGTAGCGGAAGGGGTTGGCTGCAAGAGTCTGGCCGTCGCCTCACGCAACTATCCACGTTTGGGGCGGTACACGTCGGTGCTGGTTCCGAAGAAAACTTCGGCGGCGTTCATCACCGTTTCGGAGAGCGTGGGATGAGGATGAATGGTCATGGCAATGTCGTGCGCCAGCGCGGCCATTTCGATGGCCAGCACTCCTTCAGCGATCAGCTCGCCCGCCCCGGCGCCAACAATGCCCACGCCCAATACTCGTTCGGTTTGCGGGTCGATTATTAATTTCGTCACGCCCTCCGGGCGGTCGAGAGTGACTGCTCGTCCAGACGCTCCCCAGGGAAATTTTGCGATTTTGATTTCGCGGTTTTCTTTTTCCGCCTGCGTTTCGGTGAGGCCGCACCAGGCAACTTCCGGATCCGTGAAGACAACCGCAGGTATCGCATTGGGCTCGAAGGCAACTTTGTGTCCGGCGATCGCTTCTGCGGCAACGCGGCCTTCGTGCATCGCCTTGTGCGCCAGCATGGGCTCACCCACCACGTCGCCAATGGCATAGATGGAAGGATCGGAGGTTTGCAACTGCTTGTTCACCTCGATGAATCCGCGCGGGCTGACATTGACGTGGGTAGTTTCGAGTCCGGGAATCTCGGAGTTCGGCTTGCGTCCGACCGATACCAGTACGCGGTCGAAAACTTTTTCGCGGTCCTTCTCCTGCACCCCTGCGCCCTCGAAGGTTGCGCGAATTCCAGTGCCGTCTTCTTTGAGAGAAGCGACGGTGGTCTTGAGCAGAACCGCCTCGAACATCCTTTCCAGGCGCTTGTGTAACGGAAGAACAAGATCGCGATCTGCGCCCGGGAGCAGGCCGGATAGCATTTCCACCACCGTGACCCGGGTTCCCAGCGCGGCGTAGACGGAGCCGAGTTCAAGGCCGATGTATCCGCCGCCAACCACGAGAAGGCTGGCCGGGATATCTTCCAGATTGAGGGCGCCGGTGGAATCCATCAGGCGCGTTGAATCCAACTTGAGTGCCGGAATGATGGCAGGGCGGGAACCGGTAGCGATGATAATGCGGTCGAAGCTGAGAACCACGTCGGTGGAATCTGTCTTGCGAACGCGCAGAGTGTTGGAATTTTCGAATGCGGCGCGGCCTTGAATGTACTCCACATGGCGCTGTTTTGTGAGCTGTCCCAAGCCTCCGGTAAGTCGCTTTACAACGCCTTCTTTCCAGGTGCGCAATCGTGTGAGATCGACTTTCGCGGGTGGGAAGTCGATGCCCCAATTTTTGGCCTGCTGAGATTCTTCAATCAGCTTGG
Organism: uncultured Acidobacteriaceae bacterium; assembly: GCA_963750245.1. Classification (GTDB taxonomy): domain Bacteria; phylum Acidobacteriota; class Terriglobia; order Terriglobales; family Acidobacteriaceae; genus Sulfotelmatobacter. The sequence continues at coordinate 32,738 of CAVVQB010000007.1, read as the reverse complement.
CGACATGGAGGAGTGCTTTCGAAGGGATGCACCCGCGGTAGAGGCAAACGCCGCCGGGGTTCACCTCCGGATCGATCAGCGTAACCTGCATGCCGAGATCAGCCGCGAGGAAGGCGGCTGCGTATCCGCCGGGTCCGCCACCAACCACGGCGACGCGAAGCTTCTGAGTTGATTCCAGATTTTCGTTGAGCGCTTCGTTCATGAAATGTTTCTTTCGGATTGTGCTCGCTTGGTCGGAAGCTACCCTTGCACGGAAAGCAGGAAAGGCTGCTCGAAGGCTTCCGCGACCCAGCGCAGAAAACGCGCTGCATCTGCGCCATCGATCAGCCGATGATCGTAAGACAGCGAAAGCGGCAGGATCAGCCGCGGCTCGAATTTTCCACCGATCCATTCCGGTTCCATCCGCGAGCGAGAAAGCCCGAGGATCGCCACTTCGGGATGATTCACGATCGGCGTGAACGCCGTGCCGCCAATGCCCCCGAGGTTGGTGATGGTAAAAGTTCCGCCTTCCATATCGGCGAGGGTAATTTTCTTCTCGCGCGCCTTCTGCGAGATTTGCGACAGCTCCACCGCCAGCTCCACGATATTTTTTTTATCCACATCGCGAATCACCGGCACCAGCAGGCCGCGGTCGGTATCGGCCGCGACGCCGATATGAACGTACTGCTTGTAGATGATCTCCTCTTTCTCCATATCGATGGTGGCGTTGAATTGTGGAAACACCTTCAGCGCCGCTGCGCAGACCTTCAGGGCAATCGCGGTCACGGTCATCTTGCCGCCGGCTTGCTCTGCTTTCGGTGCGAAGCGTGCGCGCAACTGCTCGAGTTCGGTGATGTCGGCGCGATCGTGCTGCGTGACGTGGGGAATCGTGACCCAGGATTCGGCGAGATGCTCGGCCGTTTTGCGGCGTACTCCGCGCATCGGGACGCGCTCGATCTTTCCCCACTTGGCAAAGTCTGGCAGCTTGGGAGCAATGAAATGTCCAGCGCGCGCCGGGGCCTGCACGGCCGTAGCCATGGCCGCAAGTACGGCTTTGGTGTGCGCCTTCACATCGTCTTCGCTGATGCGACCGCCAGGGCCCGTGCCTTTGACCTCGTAAATGTCTACGCCAAGCTCGCGAGCGAGCCGGCGCGTGTGCGGAGCCGCGGGAACGGCTTCGCGATGTTCCGTTCCGGCTACCTTGCCCAATTGCACGGGCATGGAAAATGCAGGAGCCTGCGGCATCGGCTGGTCGGGGGGCAGCGCCTGCTCTTCGGTCTTACCCTCCGCCCGGATCGCAGCCTGGAATGCGAGCCGCGCGCCGTGCTGCCCGGAAACGTGCTCGACAGGCTGAGGCTGCACACGTGTGCGCTCTCCTGTGGAAGGAGTTGCACCTTGCAGGGTGAAAATCAGCTGGCCAACTTTGATCTTTTCGCCTTCTTTGACTTTCACTTCCTTCACAATCCCGCTGACGGACGATGGAACCTCGACGACTGCTTTTTCGGTTTCGAGTTCCATGACTGGCTGGCCCTCGGAAACCCTGCCGCCAGGCGCGATCATCAAGCGCACCAGGTCGCCCTGCGAGATGTTCTCTCCCAGTTCCTGCAGGCGGAACTCGCTGGCGGCGGGAGCGTCCGTCGATCTGGTTCGTGGCGCCGGCTGAGACTCAGGCGCTGTTGGGGCGGGCGCCGGCGGTTTTTCGACTGCTGCGGCCGCAGGTTCGGCTGGGCGTGGTTTTTCAGTGACTGCGGCGGCCGCTCCATTGCTCTCCGCAGTGAAAACCACCTGCCCAACTTTTATTTTTTCGCCTTCCTTGACCAGAATCTCCTTTACAGTTCCGCTCACCGACGAAGGAACTTCCACAACCGCCTTGTCGGTTTCGAGTTCCATGACGGCCTGGCCCTCGCTCACGGCCGCACCGGGAGCAATCATCAGGCGCACCAAGTCGCCCTGTTCAATGTTTTCGCCGAGAGCGGGGAGTTTAAATTCGATCACTAATTCCATTCCTTAACTTTTTTTGACAGCGTCGCAACCAGCGTTAACTGATGGCTGGATTCAGCTTATCGGGATTGATTCCCAGGTCCCCAATTGCCTTCTTCATGACGTCAAGCCCGATTTTCTTTTCGCGCACCAATGCGCCGAGCGTAGCCAGAACAATGTGCTTCGCATCCACTTCGAAGAAATCACGCAGCGCCGCCCGGTTCTCACTCCGACCAAAGCCGTCCGTGCCGAGCGAGACTAATTGTCCCGGCACCCACTTCGCCAATGATTCGGGGAGCACTTTCATGTAATCAGATGCGGCAATGAAGGGTCCAGGCGCATCTTTCAGAGTCTGCGTGACAAACGGAACTTTCGCACGCTTCACCGGGATGCAACATGTTCCAGCGCTCGCAATCGTTGGCATCACGATAAAGTTCCTTGTAGCTGGTCACGCTCCACACATCCGCCGCCACGCCGTATTTTTCCTTGAGGATGGCTTGCGCCTTCAACACTTCGTACATAATGGTTCCGCTGCCCAGCAGTTGTGCGCGCAGTTTGGAGTCGGGCGCGTCCGCGGCCTTGAAGCGATAGAGTCCGCGCAACACGCCTTCGCGAACGTTCCCGTCCTTCGGCATCTCCGGCATGGGAAGCGGCTCGTTGGTCACGGTGAGGTAATAGAAAATCGATTCCTGATCCACATACATGCGCTTGATGCCATCCTGAATGATGATGGCAATTTCGTAAGCGAACGCCGGATCGTAAGCCAGCAAGTTGGGAACCGGCAGGGCGAGAACGTGGCTGTGGCCATCCTGATGTTGTAGACCTTCACCCGCCAGCGTGGTTCGTCCCGCGGTGCCGCCGACCAGGAATCCGCGGCAGCGCATATCGGCCGCAGCCCAGATCAGATCGCCGATACGCTGGAAGCCGAACATCGAATAATAAATAAAGAAGGGAATCGTGTTGATGCCGTGGTTGGCATAGGCCGTGCCCGCAGCGATGAAGGAGCACATCGACCCAGCCTCGGTGATTCCTTCCTCCAGAATCTGCCCATTCTTCGCCTCCTTGTAATAAAGGAGCGTGTCCATATCAACCGGCTCGTAAAGCTGCCCGACGCTCGAGTAGATTCCGACTTGGCGGAACAGCGCTTCCATGCCAAAAGTGCGAGCCTCGTCAGGAATAATCGGCACGATCAGCTTGCCTACCTCTGGATCGCGCAGCAACTTTCCCAGTAGCCGCACGAAAACCATGGTCGTTGAGGCCTCGCGACCTTCTGTGCCTTTGTAGAACTCTTCAAAGTAAGAGTCAGGCACCGGCTTCAGCGGAGTGGCTCGAACTTTACGCGTCGGCATATAGCCGCCGAGTTGTTGGCGGCGCGCCTGCATGTATTTGATCTCCGCGCTGTCATCGGAAGGGCGATAGAACGGCGCGTTCTGCAACTGGTCGTCGGGGATGGGGATTCCAAAACGCGACCGGAACATCTCCAGCTCTTCTTCGTTCAGTTTCTTTTGCTGGTGAGTGATGTTCTTCCCTTCACCGGCCTCGCCCAGTCCGTAACCCTTAATCGTCTTCGCCAGAATGATGGTCGGAGAGCCTTTGTGGTCCACTGCCGCGCGGTATGCGGCATGGACCTTGATGGGGTCGTGGCCGCCGAGCCTCATGCGCGCGAGTTGCTCGTCGGAAAGATGCTCCACCATTTTCAGAAGGCGCGGGTCGGTGCCGAACAAGTTCTGGCGGAAGTAAGCTCCGCTCTCCACGAAATATTTCTGATATTGGCCGTCGCTGATTTCTCCCAGCCTGCGCACCAGAAGCCCGTCGCGGTCCGCACGAATCAGGCTGTCCCAGTCCGAGCCCCAAATGCATTTGATGACGTTCCATCCCGCACCGCGGAAGATGGCCTCGAGTTCCTGAATGATCTTTCCATTGCCGCGCACTGGGCCATCGAGGCGCTGCAGGTTGCAGTTCACCACAAAGATAAGGTTATCGAGATTTTCGCGCGACGCGAGCGTGATGGAGCCGAGCGATTCTGGTTCGTCCATTTCGCCATCGCCCATGAACGCCCACACCTTGCCGCCGGTCGATTGCTTCAGGCCGCGATTTTCCAGATAGCGGATAAAACGCGCGTGGTAGATCGCCTGGATCGGTCCCAACCCCATCGAAACCGTGGGGAACTCCCAGAAATTCGGCATCAGCCAAGGATGAGGGTAGGAACTCAAGCCACCGCCGGGCTTCAATTCGCGACGGAAGTTCTCCAGTTTCTCCTTCGGAATACGCCCTTCAAGATAGGCGCGGGCATACATTCCCGGTGCGGCGTGGCCCTGAAAATACACGATGTCGCGGTCGCCGCTTTCGGTCTGCGCGTGAAAAAAATGATTGAAAGCAACCTCGTACAAAGTGGCCGCCGAGGCGAATGTCGATATGTGGCCGCCAATGCCTTCCTGAATTTTGTTGGCGCGCACGACCATGGCCAGAGCGTTCCAGCGCACCAGGCTCTTGATGCGGCGTTCCATCTCCTGACTTCCAGGGAACGGCGCTTGTTGCTGGGAGGGAATCGTGTTCTGGTAGGGAGTGGTTGCTGAAAAGGGAAGGTTCACTCCCGCGGCGCGCCGTGCATGTAAGGCGAGCTGTTGCAGCAGTCGCCCCGCGCGCACGGGACCACCTTTGGACAACACATAGTCCAGCGAGTCCACCCACTCTCGCGTTTCCAATACCTCTAGACCGTCAGTTTCCGTCTGAGCCACGTCTCATCTCCGTCTGATTATGCCGAATCATCCATAATATTCAATTATGCGGAATCTTGCTGGACGAAGGTCGGAGGCCAAACGTTCTACAATGCGGAACGTTGGAATGGAAGCAAGAGTCGGGATCTCGAAGTGCCAAGCCAACCGCCTTTTGGAGGATTCTCGATGGTGAAGATTGTGCTGCTCGTGTTGCTGGTTGTGCTCGTGGTATTCCTGGTTCCACGTCTATTATCAAGTTCCCGGGCGGCCATTCCAGCGCCCGGAAGTCCCGCGCCCGAGTTTACCTTGGTCTCGCAAGAGGGGTCTTCCGTCAGCCTCAAGGATTATCGCGGAAAATGGGTCGTCCTCTATTTCTATCCCAAGGATCAGACGCCTGGTTGTACTCGCGAGGCCCACAACTTTCAAGCGGATCAGTCCAAATACGATGCCCGCAACTCCGTGATTTTAGGGGTGAGCGTCGATAGCGTGGATTCGCACAAGAAGTTCTGCACGAAAGAAGGGTTAAATTTCAAGCTTCTGGCAGACAGCGACGGCGAAGTGAGCAGAGAATATGGTTCGCTAACCAACCTTGGACTGGTAAAGTTCGCCGCGCGCCATACCTTCCTGATTGATCCCAGTGGGAAGATTGCAAGAGCGTACACCAGTGTCGACCCCGGACGGCACAGTGAGGATGTTCTGGCTGCGCTCGATCAATTGCAAAAGTAGTTGTATCGGGCAGCGTTCGTGCCAGTCGTCGCAGGGTAGACTATTCAAATGGCAACCGCAGCGCGGCATTCAGGAGTAGGGCCTTCACGCGAGCGGAGTGACTATCGCTTCCCGCCCGGCTTCCAACGCAATCTTTTGTGGTTTGCCTTGCGCAAGTTCCGGCCCGCGAATCCTATTTTTCTTTTTCAATATCTCGCTAACACTTACGGCGATATTGCGCACTACAAGATCGGCCCTCATCATATTGTTTTCCTAAATCATCCTGAGTACATCCGCGAAGTGCTGGTGGTGCAGAACGACAACTTCATCAAGGAACGCACGGTGCAGCGCACGAAGATGCTGCTCGGCGAGGGCATGATTACCGCTGAGGGGGCGGCTCATCGCGCCCAGCGAACGGCGGCTCAGCCAGCCTTTCACCGGCAGCGCATTGGTGAATACGGTGCCGTCATGGTGGAAGAAGCGGCGCGCATCCGCGATTCGTGGCGTGCGGGGCAACAGCGCGACATCGCCGCCGACATGATGCATTTAACGTTAAATATCGTATCGCGAACGTTGTTCGCAACCGACTTGCGCGAGGAAGTTTATGAGCTTGCGGCGGCGATCAATCGCATCATGGGTCTCTATAATTTTCTGGTGATGCTGCCCGCTGCGGAGTGGCTGGTGCACTTGCGCCCACCGGGCTTGGCCGCATTTGTAAGGGCCCGCAAGCGCATCGACGCCGTGGTCTACCGGATGATCGATGCCCGCATAAGGGACGCGTACCAGCGCAGCGGTTTCGATCGCGGAAGCCTGCTGGATCTCATGATCGCAGCTTCTCCGGCCAACGACGAGGCGTCACGCCAATCCTTGCGAGATCAGGTCATCACGATTTTTCTCGCTGGTTACGAGACGGTTGCCAATGCTCTGTCCTGGACGTGGTACCTGCTATCGCAGAATCCGGAATGCGAAGCTCGGTTTCATAACGAAGTAGATGAAATACTGAAGGGCAGGCTTCCTGTTCTCGAGGACGTGCCGCGTTTGCGTTACACCGAAAACGTGATGGCAGAATCGCTGCGGCTGTATCCGCCGGCATGGGCCATGGGTCGTTATGCCCGCAACGATTTCGTTCTTGGCGAGTATTTTCTTCCGGCGCGAACCACGGTTCTGATCAGCCAGTTCGTTACCCACCGCGATGCACGATTCTTCCCTGATCCATTGCGCTTCGATCCTGATCGCTTCTCCGCGGAAGGCAAAACCCAGCGCACGAAATTCACCTATTTCCCATTTGGTGCGGGCACGCGGCAGTGCATTGGGGAATCTTTTGCCTGGATGGAGGGTGTGCTGATTCTGGCCACGCTGGCGCAGAAATGGAAACTACGGCTGGTTCCGGGGCATCGAGTCGAGCCGCAGCCGCTGATTACGCTCCGCCCGAAATACGGGATGCTCATGGAAATCGAGCCGCGGTGATATGCAGTATTGGCCGGCTGTTCCAAGGCGTATCGTTCGTGTCATCGCGAAGCAGGCTGCTTTTCAACCGCGGACGTGACGGCCGGAATCTCCACTCGGAAAGTGCATCCGCCGCCCGGCTCACTCTTCACCGAGATCGATCCCTTATGCGCTTGTACGATCCACTGGGCGATCGCGAGGCCCAGTCCGGCGCCGCTGAGGGCGCGACTTCGCGCTTTATCTACGCGGTAAAAGCGCTCGAAAATCTTCTTCTGATCTTCAACGGCAATGCCAATTCCAGTGTCTTCGACACTCACAATGGCGCGACCGTTCGTCTCTTCCGCCGAAAGCGTTACCTTGCCCGGCAAGGGCGTGTATTTGAAGGCATTATCGAGGAGAATATCGATGACGCGGCGCAACGCGCTCTCATCGCCGATTACGGTGAGCGGCTGCGTGCCCAAGTGCTCCTCGAATTGCAAATCACGCAGCGAAGCCATCTGATTCCATTTCAATGCCGACTCGCGCAGAGTGGGTCGAAGATCAACTGGATGCATGTCGAGCGCTTCGGCGCCTGAATCCGCACGAGCCAGAGCAAGAAGCTCCTCTATAAGTCTTGCCGTTCGGTCGGCCTGCAAAAGAATGTGCATGAGCGCTTCGCGATAGTCAGACTCCTCTCGCGAGCGGCGCAGGGCCAGCTCGGCTTCCGTGTGGATGAGCGCGATGGGTGTACGCAGTTCGTGGGACGCGTCGGCGGTAAACTCCGTGACTCGCCGGAAAGCGGCTTCGATCCGGGCCAGCATCTCGTTCAAGGTGTCGGACAAGCGCTGCAACTCGTCTCCCGTATGTAACGGCTCAAGGCGGCTGCTGAGATTGTGACCGGAGATGGTGCGAGCGGTGCGGGCCAAGGTATCGACGGGAGACAGAGCCTTGCGGCTGAGCCAATAGCCAACGGCTGAGGCGGCCAGCAGCAAAATTGGTGCGAACATAAGAAGATATTTCCGGAAGGCATCGAGGGTTTCGACCTCTTCATCAAGATCGCTGCCAATCTGCACGATGAAAATGCGGCCGTTGAACTTCATCTTTTGGCTCAAAATCCGGAAGGGAAGGTTGCCCAGCTTGCGTATTTCATACCGCGGCTCCTGCAACTGCGTGATTGAGAGTTCCGGAAGCGGGTGCTCGTCCAGAAATCGCGAGCGATAAATGAATTGCCCGCTGGCATCGATGATCTGCAGATAATCTTCGGAGCGTTCGATGTTGTAGTCTTCGCTGATCTCGGCTTGCAGCTGCGAAGCGGGAACGCCGCTTCGAGCTTTCAAAAATCGTTCCAGATCGGCGGCTTGGCCTTCCAGCGCGGCATCTGCGATGTCATTCAGATTTTTCCGCAGGATGAGCCACATCCCCGCGCCAAATACAAATTCGGCGAGCAGAAAGATCGCAAGATACCAGAGCGTCAAGCGCATGCCGATGGAGAGGCGCTTCACCTGCCGGACTCCTCGCGAATCATGTAGCCAACACCGCGTACGGTTGCGATCAGCCTGGGCATGCCTTCGCGATCGACTTTGTTGCGTAAGAGGCGCACGAAGACGTCCAGCGTGTTGTCTTCGATTTCGCGATCGAAGCCCCACACCGATTCGATGAGGGTATGCCGGGGAACAACTTTGCCAGCTCGATACATCAGGCGTTCGAGCAGGCTGTACTCGGTGCGGGTCAAAGCGATCGAAATTCCGGCGCGGGACACTTCTCGCGATTCCGGATCGAGCGTCAGGTCCGAGACTTGCAGACGGTTCTGCAAGCGAGGCGTGGACCGCCGCTGGACCGCGCGCAAGCGCGCCAGCAGTTCATTGAAGCTGAAAGGCTTGGTGAGATAGTCGTCGGCGCCCGCGTCCAGGCCGCGCACGACATCGGGAACGGAATCCTTGGCTGTGAGCATAAGAACCGGTGTTGCAACATTCTCCTGGCGCAGCTTTTTCGCCAGTTCGAAACCGTTCATTTTGGGCAGCATTATGTCGAGCACGATGGCGTCAAAGTCGTAGGCGTGCGCTAGTTCCCAGCCTTCGCCACCGTCGGAGGCACACACCACGTTATGGCCCTCCTCAGTTAGGCCGCGGCGCAGCAGTTCGAGCATGCGCGGTTCGTCCTCGACAACGAGCAGTTTCACACGCTCGTTTTACCACAATCCTGTTTATTCTCTCGACCTGAAGATTGACTGAAGGCGGCTTTCGGGGCCTGGGGATGGCAGAGAAGACCTTATTGCTCCTGGCTGGTAAATGCGCGCACCGCATACAATCGCAGCCGCGATCCGTGGACTCAGTGCATGGGCGCCTGGTTCAATTGACCCACGGTTCGCGCCATGATTTCGTCCGGGGATCCCTTGGCGACAATCGGTAACAAAAGGCCAAGTTCTCTATAGAACTGGATCAGCGGCGCGGTGCTTCGTTCGTATGCATCGAGGCGCACGGCAATCGATTCCGGCCGGTCATCTTCGCGCTGGTAAAGATGGCCTCCGCAGCGGTCGCACAGGCCCTCGATCTTAGGCGGCCGCTCCGTGACGTGGAAAACTGATTTGCATTGTTCGCAGGTACGGCGACCGCTCAATCGCTGCACGATTTCGTCCGTCGGCAATTCGTAATTCAGCACTGCGCTGAGGGAAAGCTTCTCTTTCTCCATTAATTCCTTCAGCGATTCGGCTTGAGCCAGCGTGCGCGGAAACCCGTCGAGTATGAAACCACCACAATGCAGGATGCAGGCGCTCCGTTCACGCACCATCTCCCATACGGTTGAGTCCGGCACCAGGTCGCCGCGACGCATGTACTCCAAAGCTGCCTTCATTGCCGGGGTCTGATCACAATCGCGCCGCTTGGCGGCAGCGCGAAATACGTCGCCGGTCGAGAGATGGCAAGCACCCAGGCGCTCTGTAAGAAGTTCGGCTTGCGTTCCCTTGCCAACCCCGGGCGCCCCGAGCAAAATCAGTCGCCAAGGATGTTCGCTATTCGCCGGAACCGCCGCACACTTGGCCGAGGGTCCCTGCAACCACGCGATGCGATCATTGTTGGCGGGCGCGCCCATGCCTACGAATCTACGCAGGGCGGCGCGCCTTGCAGTGACGGCGATCACACCAGGCGAAAAAACAGGTTATGGCTGGAGTCAGTTACCCATCTTCTTGATTGCTCCCAGCGGCGTCTGCAGAGTCCCGTCGTTGTTGATGTCGAAGCCATAAGAGAACGGCGTGAAGGATCCAGCCTTGTAGAAGACGAGCTTGCCGTCGCCCATGAAGCAGTCAAATGGCATCTCGCCGCCCAATCCTTCAGTGATGGTTGCTTTGCCGGAACGGAAGACAACCGTCATACCGCCCATCCCGGAGACGTGCTCCCACCGGCCTTCATACTTGCCGGCACAGCTTGTGAGTCCGGGCTTGGGGGCTTGCCCGGCAGCCCGTTGAGCCGGGGGCGGAGGCGGCGCCGTGGTCGACAGGCGGATATTCTCCGGGGTCGTATTCACGATGTCGGAACCGAAGCCCGTATCGACGCCGGGTACCTTGATGTCGTACATGTTGAGATTCTGCCCACGGATCTCGCCTTCCATCCACCGGCTGTTCACCAGCACTTGTACGCGGTCGTGCAGGTCGTATTGCCCCGCTGCGTGATCCTCCGCCGTGAGCTTTCCGAGTCGGCGCACTTCCATCGGCCAGAGTTTCGAAACGTCAATCCCATTCGGCAGATGGACCACGTAAGAACTGCCGTGTACGTGGATCACCGTGGCTTCCTGCCATCCGTCGACCAAAACCCGCACCCTGTCGCCGACCTTGAAGCCGCCGGCCCCGGGCCCGTTTTGATTCGCGGGCGCAGACGCGGAACCGTTGCTGCCAGCAGACGCACGCGACTTGAACGGAGAAGGCGCGGGCGGAATCTCGCCGCGGTGAGGATCGGCCTGCGCCTCGGCTGCGGTTTGCGCGTGGCATTTCGCCGGCACTAAAGACGCCAACTGTACGCGCAACGCCTCGCCGCGCTGGTAAGCTTGCCCCTTTTTGTAGTTCTGATAATCGCAAGCGCCGGTGGTGTTGTTGCACGAAAAGACTTTAAAACTTTGGCCGTCCGTGCAGACGTAGACAACATTCATTTGCAGCGCCGGGGTCTGCGCCAGCGTGCTGGCCATCGGCACAGCGAGAAGCAGACATCTCAAGAAGCATGCGCGCATAGAAGCCAGCTCCGTTCTTCCTATCTTCCTACGTCATTTGCTGTGGAAGTTAGCCACGTCAGGGGCCCAGGGAAACAGTGTGGGCGGAAGGGTATCACAAGAGAGCGACGGAACTCTTCCCTATCGATTGCCGCAGCCTGCGCCCCTTATTTTTAAGACGAGTTTTACACAGCCGAGGAATCAGATCTGCTCTCCCCCGGGCAGCGAATCTAAGATATATTGGCACCCAACATCTTAAGACCAGGGCGAGCAGGTCGGTCATAACCACCCAAGAAGTCGCGTTTCCGAGACGAAATCGTGCTTGGGTTTTCTTAGGGGTAGCTTGGAGACGTGCAAATGGGGTGTTTTGTCTGTATTCATTGTCATTTCTACCAGCCGCCACGGGAAAATGCATGGTTGGAAGCGGTCGAATCGCAGGACTCGGCCAGTCCTTACCACGACTGGAACGAGCGGATCACGGCGGAGTGCTATCTGCCGAATGGCGCCTCGCGCGTGCTCGACGGCCGCGGACGCATTGCGAAGATCGTTAACAATTATAGCCGCATCAGCTTCAACTTCGGTCCAACCCTGCTGTCGTGGATGGAAGAGCGAACTCCGCAAGCCTACGAACAAATCCTACGGGCTGACCAGGAAAGCAAGAAAATTTTCTCTGGACATGGCTCCGCCATGGCTCAGGCATACAACCACCTCATTCTCCCTTTGGCCAACTCGCGCGATAAACGCACGCAGATTCTTTGGGGGATCCAGGATTTCCATCATCGTTTTGGGCGAGACCCCGAGGGCATGTGGCTTCCGGAAACCGCAGTAGACCTGGAGACCCTGGAAATTCTGAGTTCGCACGGCATCAAGTTCACCATTCTTGCGCCACACCAGGCCGGCAGGCTGAGGACCGCCAGGGAAAGCGAGTGGACCAACCTTTACGGTCAAGGAATTGACTCGCGGCGCGCCTATAGCTGCAACTTACCTTCCGGACGCAGCATTGGCCTCTTCTTCTATGACGGAGTTGTTTCGCGCGCGGTCGCGTTTGAGAAATTACTGTTCAGCGGTGAGAATCTGGCACGCCGGCTCACCGGCCGATTTGATCCCGATGGCGATCCAGCGCAGTTGATCCACATCGCTACCGACGGCGAGACGTACGGCCACCATCACCATCGCGGCGACATGGCGCTCGCCTACGCTGTCGATTACATCGAGCAGAACAAATTAGCCCGGATCACGAACTACGGGGAATACTTTGCCCAGCATCCACCTTCACAAGAAGTTGAAATCATGGAGCGCACATCCTGGAGTTGTACGCACGGAGTTGGCCGCTGGGAGAGCAATTGCGGCTGCAACTCCGGTGCGAATCAACACTGGAAGCAGGAATGGCGCAGACCGCTGCGGGAAGCTTTGGACTGGTTGCGCGACGAACTTGCCCCTATGTACGAAGCGGGCGCGAAGAAACTGCTGAGAAAACCATGGACTGCCCGGGATGAATACGCCAAGGCCGTCATTGATCGTTCGCCCAGCACGGTGGACAGTTTCCTGCGCCAGCATGCGTTGCGGGATTTGTCACCGGAGGAGGCGGTGCGGGCTTTAAGGTTGCTCGAAATGCAGCGGCATCTGATGCTGATGTACACCAGTTGCGGATGGTTCTTCGATGAGCCGACCGGACCGGAAACGGTTCAGGTCCTTCAATATGCCGGTCGGGCCGTGCAGCTGAGCGAACAGTTATTCGGTGGCGAACGGGAAGAGCAGTTCCTGGTCCGGCTGGAGAGAGTCTGGAGCAATATCCCCGAGTTCGGCAATGGCCGAGCTATCTACGAGAAGTTCGTGCGGCCTGCGATGTTGGATCTTTCGGGCGTGGCGGCGCACTACGCCATCAGCTCGCTTTTCGACGGCTACCGCGATCCGAATTCGTTGTACTGCTACTATGCGCGCCTGCTGGAAGTGAAGCTTGTCGAAAAAGACAAAGCCAAACTTGCGATTGGTTGCGCCGAGATCACATCCCGTACGACTCGCGGCCAGCTGAAGTTTAACTTCGCAGTTTTGTATTTGGGAGGCCACAAACTGGTTGCGGGCATTTACCCCTGGACCATCGGCGGTGGCTTTCGCGTATTTGTTGAGCAAGCGACTGCGGCGTTCTCGGCTGGGGAACCCGCCAGATGTTCACTTCTAATTGATGAGGAGTTTCGAAGCGATACCTACTCGCTAAAGTCGCTCTTCCGTGATGAGCGGCAAAGGATTGTGAAGCAGATCGTTAATTCCACGCTGGCTGATATTGACGAGATATACGCCAAGGTCTACGAGAAGAATGCTTCGCTCATCAGTTTTCTTTCTGAACTTCATCTGCCGATGCCCGCTATCCTCCGCGTATCGGCGGATTTCGTAGTTGGCAACGCCATTCAGCGTTGCCTGGCCGACGAAAAACTGGACATTGATCGCATTCGCAAGCTGCTCGATACCGCAAAGCCGGACGTGACCAGCTTTACGGGCTGCTCGCTCGAACTGACGCTTCGCGAGCGTTTGGAAATTGTGCTGGACCGCTGGGCGAAAGATCCTTTCGACGTAAGAAAAATCGAGGAACTGGAGGCGTTGGCTTCGCTGGCACAGATTTCGCCCTTCCAGGTGGACTTATGGCAGGCTCAAAATGTTTATTACGAACGACTGCAGATAATCTTGGGTGAGCAACTTGTACCGGTCAGCGAAAAATGGCTGCACCACTTTCAGAAGCTCGGTGAACTGTTGGGAGTTGCTGTTGAAGAATTCTTGCCTGCTCGAGCTTCTGTCTCGCTTGCAGTCGAATCAGAATATCCGACTCCCGAATTCATAAAAGAAGGAGGCACAGCGGCGGACGCCGTGATGATCAGTGACGGCGGCCTTCCAATGCCCGGAATGTCCAGCGCCTAAGCCGGCCGGAACTGTGGCATCCCACATCGGCTTTTCTGGATCCCTTCACTTATCCATATCCGAAAGTGCGAACTTCCCGAGCAAGAACGGATGAGAAGTGGGTGGCGTGCTGTTGGGTCCGGCAGCCGGGTAGGGATCTTGGGTAAGAGTTGGAAATCCCCAGGCATTTCCGTTGCGCATGTCAATCACGACTCTCCCCAGCATCTGGCGGCTGCCATCCGGCGCGCGCAACATTGAGACACCAGGCTCGATATAAAACGGGTGCCCCTCGCCGGATTGCGCTTCTACCGCTTGCGGAGCCACGTAGGGGCGGAGGGCAATCGAGCCCAGGGAAACAGCGATTACCAGCAGAAGGAATTTCACGAACCGATCAATCTTCATCTTGCTCTCCTTTTAGACGAGATTGGCCATTTTACCCATGCTTCCTGGTCCGGCACACACGTATTCGAGCAAGGGATTAACTTCTCTGCATCGAAATGACACTTTCTCGAATCCCATTGCTGACCCCTGGTAAGCCCGTACGCCGCACAGGCTGAATTGACAACACATAACTGTTGAGAGTCCAATTCGTTTTCAGGACGTTCAACTTATCGAGGAGAGCTTATGAAGAGATCCTGCTTAGGAGTAGCCTTGCTGGTAGTGATCGCCTTGCCCGCTTTCGGGCAAAAAAAGGAACAGGAACGCGTTGAAAATGCTGGACACGTAATGCAGGAAATCTTGAATATCCCCGACGACATACCTCAGAGCGTAATCGACAAAGCGGATTGTATCGTGGTTTTACCGTCCGTGCTCAAATTTGCCATCGGACTCGGAGGAAGCTACGGCCGCGGAGTCATGACGTGCCGAAGAGGCGAGGATTTCAAAGGCCGGTGGGGCGCTCCTACTATGATGGCGCTTGAAGGTGGAAGCTTTGGCTTGCAGTTGGGCGGGCAGGCAACCGATTTCGTGTTGCTGCTGATGAGTCCGCGGTCGGCCAGGAGCATTCTCAACAGCAAGGTCAAGCTTGGCGGTGATGTCTCGGCTGCGGCCGGCCCTGTTGGACGAAACGCGTCTGCCGAAACGGATGTAACTCTGCGCGCCGAGATTCTTTCCTACTCTCGTGCCCGCGGCTTGTTTGCCGGAATCTCTCTGGCGGGCTCGACGCTTCGTCCCGACAACGATGCCAACAAGAGCCTATACGACAAGGAATTGAGCGCGCAAGACATAGTGTTCAAAGGTGCCGTACCGCCTCCGCCTTCAGCCAAGCTCCTCTTAGATGAGCTCAACAAGAAGTCTCCCGCCAATAAGTCCACGAATTAGCGAGTCGGGTTACAGGATATTGAGTACGGGGAAAGAGAATCCAGTACTGGTGCTGGCGTCGGGAGACGATCGGCAGCTCGCAATGCTCGACGGTCTACCGCACACAGTGTGTGGCGACATTGGCTCGTGTGCGCAGGCCGCGAAGGATGCGACGGTCATTCTGCAGTGGTCCGGCTCGCGCGAATTGCTGCGCGCATTGTTCGGGATCAGCCCGAAACTGCGATGGATACACTCCAAGGCCGCCGGGCTGGACAACCTTTTGTTTCCGGAACTCGTAGAGAGCGACATTCCGCTGACCAACGGACGCGGCGTATTTAGCGCCTCGCTCGGTGAATTTGTGCTGGCCGCGATCTTGTATTTCGCAAAGGATTTCCGGCGGATGATTCGCAACCAGATGGCAGCTGTCTGGGAACCGTTCGATGTGGAAGAGATCAGCGGACAAACGGTGGGGATCGTTGGTTATGGCGACATTGGACGCGCGGTGGCGACCCGCGCGCGTGCCATGGGCATGCATGTGCTCGCGACCAAGCGGCATGTTCCCTCGTGGAGCGACGCTCTAGTGGAGGACTTCTACAAGCCAGAGGATCGTCGGGAGATGCTGGCACGCTGCGACTACATTGTGGCGACAGCTCCATTGACCGAGGAGACGCGCCACATGATCAGCGACGCGGAGTTTGCGGTCATGAAGTCCACGGCGGTCGTGATCAACGTGGGGCGTGGCCCGGTCATCGACGAGGCGGCTCTGCTGCGCGCGTTAACCACGAAGCGGATCAAAGGAGCCGGGTTGGATGTGTTTGAGCACGAACCGCTCCCGCCCGAAAATGTGCTCTACAAGCTGGAGAATGTGTTGTTGTCACCGCACTGCGCGGATCACACCGCCGACTGGCAGGATCAGGCGATGCGCTTCTTTCTCGCGCAGTATGCCAGGTTTGAACGGGGCGAGCCGCTGGAGAACGTTGTGAATAAGCGGCTTGGATATTGAGGCGTAACTGCTGCGGAGGCAGGAAGTGCAATCAAAGTTGCATGGCCGAAGTGGGACGGATTGTGCGCAAGATGTCCCTAAGGCCATCCGCGCAACGTTTGCCTCGCAGCCATCTTTGCGTCTACAATCTCGACATAGCACGCGACATGCAAAGCGTCAGGCGTTCCTGATGCGACTCCGCAATGTCCGATCGGCAATGATGCATTGACAGTGCGCGCCGGTCAGAGCGTCAGTCGTTGTACCTTGTTGGTAACAAAGCTCGGAGAGGTGGCAGAGTGGCCGAATGCGGCGGTTTGCTAAACCGTTGTACGGGCTAACACCTGTACCGAGGGTTCGAATCCCTCCCTCTCCGCCATATTTTCAAGCACTTGCGCGACCCGCGATCCGCTCTGCAATCCGTTAGTCGGAACCGCTCAATGCGAGTCCCACGACCTTAGAGTGAGCTTGCGCCATTTCATCCGTTACCACGTCACCGTACAAGTTCATCGTCGTGCGAATGTCGGTATGCCGCATGAGTTTCTGCTGCACAGCAATGGGGGTACCCACGGCGTCCAACCACGAACGGTAACTGTGGCGCAGTGTGTGGGTCGGCAGTTTGCCGATTCCAGCATTTTTTGCCGCCTTGTGGAACGTCCGCAATAGGTGTGGATAAGACCACGGCAATCGTCCAAGCTGAACAGGAGAGGCAAACAGCCAATCTCCGTCCGCCGGAAACTGCGTCGTCCGTTTCCATGTCTTGAGAAGTTCCAACAGTTCGGCGTCTATGCTCATTCGCTTCTGCGAGTAGATCGTCTTCACGTCGTCGACGCATTGTCGGACAATTCCCCGTTCAATCCGCAACTTCCCGTTCAGCCAATCCACATCGCACCACTTCAGAGCCAGACATTCACTGATTCGCAGACCGAAACACACACAGAGCAGCGCCATCGTGCGAAATGGTTCCTCCAGATGCTGGAGAAACTTCCGGAACTCGTCAACCGTCAGACTGCGCGGCTGGCGAGTACGCTTGGTCGCCCCTTTGACCACAACGAGATCAATGGGGTTTCGGGAAATCTCCAGCGCTCCACTCCACATGGCAAATTCCATGAGCAAGTGCAACATGCCCCGCACATGGGATTTGCTTTTAGGTGACAGGTTCAATTGGCGCAACCACAGCTCGACCGGACGCGGTTGCACTTCACCAATCGGTTTGTCTCCCCACGTCGGCAATATGTGGTTGCGAAGCCAGGAACGGTACATGCGCGCCGTTGAACGACGCGAAGGCAAGCGCTCCTGCTCGTAATGTGCTGCCAATGCCCGCACTGTGTAAGTCTCACTTTCTATCGCATAGGGATTTTCCGGTGGCTGCCCGATCACATCAGGCAGGAAAGACTGCGCCTGTCGTTGCGCGGCCCCCTTTGTGCGAAACTCTTTGCGAGTGCCGATCAACTTCGAACGCCGTTTCCCGTCTTCCCACCACAGGAAATTCCAGGTCTTACGTCTTTTGTCGAAAACTACACTTCCAGTTCGGTGCCGTGCTGCCCTCTTCATTGAGCCGTCCTCTCTTCAGGGCGCACGGATGGCGATTCGGATGGTAGCACGGAGGATTCCAGAAGGGCCGAGTCTAAGTCGGCCTGTCGAAAGCGCCAGACACGGCGCTTCGTGCCGGACAGTGCAAAGGCTTTCACTTTGCCCTGACGAACCCAGAGCAGGAGTGTTCGGACCCTGACCTTGAGGTATCCGGCTGCCTCGGTCGCCGTCATCCACATCGACTGAGGAATCACAGAACACCTTCTGACTGTCGCTTGGTTCGCGACCGGAGGAAGTTCAGCCGATCAATTCCGCGTTGTGAAATCTGATACGCAACTCGACCATGTACCGTTTGGCGGAGAAGCAAGCCTTGTTTATGTAAACGAAACAGGTAGCTGTAGACAGAGCAGCGATGATGAAATCCGCGCAATTGTCTACAAACTGCATCTGGCGTTATCAAACCACCATGCCGCAAAAGTATGTTTAGTACCTCCTGTTTAGTCATGGCGACCTGCTAGTGTGTAATGACCGTTTGACCGCACATACGTAAGGCGCTTGGTCACGTAAAAGTGATACAGAAGCTTGCGAATGTAGACAGAAACCGAAGTCCCTAATTGTGCGGCCAGTGATTTGAGTACTTGAAACGTGCCTGTCGGAATGCGTGCATCTAGCTTCGCATCCCAAACGTCGGGGCAATCGGGCAATTGGCGAAGAATCTGGCAGTTCCCAAAAGAATTCCGTAACAGCCAATCCAAGCCCTCGGGGACGGAACCCCCTGCACTGGCAGCGGATCGCGCCAGAGCCGCTTTCGCAACGGACGGGAGGCGCAGCGAGATGACGTGATTTGCCAGCGGGTTCGTACCTGGGGCGTTCATTTGAGCCATCCGCCTTTCTTCGGAGCTTTGAGCTGGTCTTTCAGTATTCCCATCGAACGCGAGCCGTTGTAAAAGATGCGCGCCGAGCAGAAGCCGCAGTTAATGAAAGGCCGTTTGGTCCGGGTCACGAATACGGCGACTCCATGCCCACATACCGGGCAGGGAGCTGTGCCGAGTTCTGGCATGGCTGGTTTGAGTTCTAAGGGCTGCTTTTCCTGATCTTGATCACTTTTGGCGGACTCGGTAATTCTTCGTCCAAGGCGTCTCAACAGATTCGGTGTTGGCTTATCGTTGTCCATGGCTCAAAATGTCCTCATTCGGTCCTACGGGGATCGTGCTTGCGGCCTTTAGAGATAAATCTCTAAAGACGAGGGCATCATACGGCCCGGTTTTTGAAAAGCGAACCATCCAGAAGATGACCATGAATTGAACTCATGGAATTCCGGAAAAGGCAGGAAATGACTCACGGCGGAACCCGTAAAACTCGACTCAACTCGCGGACGAAAAATCGACGCGACACGTTGACAACTATCCGCAGAAAACCGAAAGAATCGCTAGAAAGCAGGGTGGCGAGATTGGAAGCGAGAGTCGCAAATCTAGAAGAGACGGTCGACCGTGCGTCGGGCGTGATGCCCGCTCACTTCCAGAGAGCCTTGAACAGCACTATTGAAAAGAAGCCGGGTCCCCGAGAGAAGATTGACGAAACCGAGCTACTACTGAACCGCGACAATATCGTGTCTTTGCTGGAGGATCATTGGCCGAAGGTTGTCAAACCGCTGCTTGCTGCTGACAGTCCGCTTGATGTCGAAACAGTCTTAAGACATGCCATATTGACGCCGGACTCGAGCTCCGAGTGGCAACGTCAATTTTTGGAGCATTCTGGCGAACTGCTTGATTTCATGCGACGTGGGAAGTTCAGGATCAAACCGCCGAAGAAAACGGTGATTGATGCCTTGCGCTCTTCTGATTCAGAACGGAGAAGGGCTGCTGCCAATCGACTCCCGACACGCCAGATTGCAAATGCAATGGCAGGGGTGCCGAAACTAAAATGGCGTACATCGTTGGATAGGTGTTCAAAACACCCATCGTCGTACCGGGTCGGACATAACGCTGCGGAACATTTCCGGTCCATCTTTGGCATTCGTGAGAGTCCGTCCGATTAAGCACAGTACTCGGAGAATTCATTCTCGTTTGCCTTCGGACGACCGCTAGACTATGCGCAAAAGTGTTCGCTTTGTCGAAGGACAAACATTTAGACGTGACGAGAATCACGGCTCTAACCTAGTAACAATTCCCGCTCTGTTCGGATTTCGTAACTAAGAAAACTCGGTTCGCAAAATTCACAACCGTTACTGTATCGTGGGCAGTTACTCAGCGAATGGGATTCGCCCTGGGGGGGCGGCGGATTCTCAGTTCCGTCAGTGATCCTCGTCGCTGCTTCCTCCGAAGCGTGAATAGCTTGCGCGAATCGGTTGTGAGCGCTGGCAATTCAAACTGAACTCGAAACAGAGCTTAGAGACTGAACCCAATCAGGTGTTGCTCGTATGGAGGAAGCCATGCTTCAACTGCGACCACGCGGTTCCCGTCCCCGGTTTTTCCTATCAGTCGCCTTCAGTTTGGCTTTCTGCGCGTACTCCGGGGCTCAGCAACTTAATGTCGACCCGACTCTGGAGCGGGGACTCAAGCCATACGGCGCTTTCGAAGGGGGCGCTATCGACTCAATCAGCATGACGAATGGCAGCTTGAATCTGCACATTCCCATGGTGTCGTATCCGCAACGTGGCGGGAAGTTGCACTTTGGCTTCTATTTGAAATACTCGAACGACAGCTACATCCACACACCTTCTACAATTCCCGCGTGCACGACTCCACCCTATGATGACTGCGATTATGGGGACTATGTCAATGGATCGCTAATCCAAATCGTTCCAGATTTCGACTTTACTGCTGGCGCTACTGGGACGATCCCTCCTGCTGGACACGCGGCCTATGCCATCGTGAACAGTCCGGATGGGTCCCGGCACGAAATGATCGCCACTTCAAACGGCTGGCGCACCATCGATGCTACCGGATATCTGTGCCTGAGTAATTGCGCCACGGTCATAGACCGGGACGGTATCCGGCATAGCCTTGTAACCTCGGCGGGAGCGTATCAAAAGACAGAAGACCCGGACGGCAACTTCATTACCGGCACTCCCACTTCAGGCGGAAGCATTATTTCTTACACTGATACGGTAGGGCGGACCGTGGCGCTCCCCCCGGCGCTCGGACTGGGCGGGGCAGGATTCACGACCGACTTCTCGGGGTGCACAGGAAGTCTCCCCACAATAGCGGCTTATCTTTGGACTCTTCCCTCTTATGGTGGCGGGCAGATGACCTACAAAATCTGCTACGCCAACGTCTACTACGGGGCGAAACAGTGCTACAAGTCGGGAAGCGGCATCGCTACGTGCGGCATCTGGGATAGTACATGGCCTCTCATCCAGCAGATCCTCCTGCCCAACGGCACATCATGGCTTTTTCAGTACGATAGTGACAATCCCAGCAATCCCGTGGGGGCTACGGGCAACCTGCTGCAAGTTACGTTTCCTACCGGCGGCTACATAAAATACGGTTGGAGCACAAGTTATTTTTGCCAAATTCCGACCGCCACGACTTCCACGACCTACAGCTACACGGTTGCGAGTCGCACCATCAACTCAAATGACGGCACTGGCGATCACACCTCAACCTACTCATTTCCGAACGTAAAGAACTTAACGAACAATCCGCCGTACACGACTACCAGCATTGACCCGCTCGGGGACAAAACTGTTCACACGCTCACGCCACAGTCGTCGAACTGCTCCTTTTACGAGACTCAGACTCAGACGTCCGACCCGTCTGGAGCGGTGGTCAAGACCGTCGCAACAGACTATTACTCGACCCAGGACCCCTTCTACCTCGGTATCGGCTCATACACCTCCGCCAACACGGTTCCCATTCGAGTAACCACGACTTGGCCGAACGGTAGCGTATCCAAAGTGGAGACCGACTATGATTCTGGAGTCTCGGGATACCTGTACGGCGTCCCCATCGCTCGCCGAGAGTACGACTATGGAACCGGAGGTCCAGGGGCGCTATTGCGGGAGACGTTCACGAACTATCAGGCGCTTGCCAACTCAAACTACTTAGCCAACAACCTCCTCACCGCAGTTTCCTCTGTCCAAACCTGCTCTCCCATAGGACAAGGGGAAACCGGAAACTGCGCCGGCAACACACTGGTCCAGAGAGCCTACACTCAAAATACTTACGATCAAGCGCTTTCCTGTGCGGCTGGCGGAGGAAACTCGCCTTGCAGTTCGGGCATCTCTACACAACATGAATCGTCCCCGGATGGCGTCTATCGCGGCGATCTCACCACTTCGGGCCGCTGGCTCAACCCCACAGGCAGCTACCTGAACACCACGAGAGCGTATTTCGATACCGGAATGGTAAACCAAACAACCGACCCCGCCGGACACGTGACGAGCTACGCCTACTCATCAGCTTATGTGGGGAGTCTGCCGACAACGATAACGAATGCCTTGAGCCAAGCAACGACTAACGCATACGACTTCAACAGTGGTTTGATGACGTCCACCACGGACCCAAACCAAGTCACCAGCATTTATAGCTACGACTCCTTGTGGCGACCTTTGCAAGCCAATTATCCAGATGGCGGCCAAGACGCCGTTACCCGGCAGGAAGTCAGCTTTCCTTTCACGGCAACACTGACCTCGACTATCAATTCGAGTCAAAACAAGATTCCTCTCAGCGTGTTCGATGGCCTCGGCCGAGTGAGTCAGACGCAACTCACCTCAGACCCTCAGGGAATCGTCTACACCGACACGACTTATGATCCGCTGGGCCGCGTTGCGACAGTTTCAAATCCCTATCGCACTGGCAACGATCCGACCAGCAGCTCGGGCACCACCACCTATACCTACGATGCCCTAAGTCGCAAGATCGCCGAAAAGTACCCGGACAACTCAGTTGTTACCACCGCTTACTGTGGTCCCAATACACTCGTTACCGATCCCACGGGGAAATGGCGGCGCAGCCGGGTGAACGGACTCGGTCAGCTCGTTGAGGTGGACGAACCCAACGCCGTAGGTGTAACTGTCGCGTCCACCGGCTGCCCGGCACGGGGGAGCAAATCTGGGCTACGTCATATACCAACGACGCGCTCGGCAATCTTACGCAAGTGGTTCAAAACAGCTCCCACACCCGCACCTTCACTTACGACTCGCTTTCACGGCTTCTGACGGCCACGAACCCCGAGAACGGAACCGTCACCTACACTTACAATTCCGATAGCACCGTGCTGACCAAGACAGACGCCCGCAGTATCACCGCCACTTTCACCTACGACGCGCTGCGGCGCGAGACCGGAGTTTCCTACTCCAATGGTGACCCCTCACTCACCTTCACCTACGACGAAACCAACTGCTTGGGCCTCAGCGCCTGCCAGAACATCGGACATCGCACCAGCATGACCGATGGCGCAGGTTCGGAAAAGTGGGCCTACCAGATCGATAAGCCGAACCTGCGCAGCATCCACACCGATCAGCGCACGAATAACCATTCGCCCAGCAATGTCACCAAGACGACGACCTACTATCTAGACCTTGCCGGAAACGTCACCCAGATCGTCTATCCCACGGGACGCACGGTCAACTACACCTATGACGCCGCCGACCGGCCCAGCACCGCCACCGATTCCTCCAATGGAATCACCTACGCCAGCAACTGGAAGACGCCCGGCAGCGGCTGCCTGGCAAACGCCGTTTGCTACACTCCTCAAGGCAGTGTCTACAACATGGGCATCGGCCAGACCACTTCATCGGCGGGCATCAACTTGTCGGAGACCTTCAATAGCCGTCTTCAGCCTAGCGAGATCAAAGCCTCTTCATCTGCGGGCACGGCCTTCGACATCACCTACAACTTCGTCGACCCGTCAACTGGTGGCAATGCCGGGCACGTATACCAAATCAGCAACAATCTCCATTCCGGACGCACTCAGACCTTCACTTACGATCAGGTGAATCGTATTACGTCCGCGGGCACGACGATCACTACCGGTTCCACCTGCTGGGGATATCAATATACCTACGACGCCTGGGGCAATCTGCTGTCGCAGAGCGGATGGTCGCCCACGTACGATACCTGCACTGAGGGAATTATGGCGCCGGTCACGGCCGACGGGAATAATCACCTTTCCGGCCTAAGTTACGACTCCTCCGGAAACACGCTTAGCGATGGCAACAACACCTACACCTGGAACGGGGAGAGCCAACTGATAAGCGCCGAGGGCATCAACTACAAATACGACGGCGACGGACGGCGGGTCGCCAAGGTCGCCGACATGCTCTACTGGTACGGAGCGGGCGGAGAGGTGCTGTCGGAGACCGACGCCGCTGGCAACCTGCAGAATGAATACATATTTTTCGGGGGCAGGCGCATCGCGGTGGTGCCGGCCAGCGGGAGCGCTTTGTATTTCGCAGAAGACCAGCTGGGCAGCTCGCGGGTCATCGTGTACACCGGTGGCACAGTATGCAAGGACGCCGATTTTGAACCGTTCGGGGGTGAGAAAGACGCAATCAACAGCTGTGCGCCGCACTACCGGTTCGAGGGCAAGGAGCGGGACACTGAAACTGGCAACGACGACTTCGGGGCGCGCTATTATTCCTGGCGTTTGGGACGCTGGCTGAGTTCGGACTGGTCAGCGGTGCCGGTGCCGGTGCCCTACGCGAATCTCACCAACCCGCAGACGCTGAACCTGTATGCTATGGTGAGCGACGACCCGGAAACATTTGCCGATCTGGACGGGCATACCGATCCGCCGGGGGGAGCGGGAGTCCTAGCCTGCAAAGATCACCCGCAATGTGCAGACCCAAAGACGGCGGCGCAAAATAAGACATTCGACAATTATGATAAGGCCGCCGCTGCCTCTGCACGGGCCGATCAGGCGCTGCAGAAGAAGAACGGGAGCGAGTACGGTTCGTTGGTTTATTCAGCCGATGGGAAGACGTTCACATACACCACTCCGGTCACACAGGGTCAGAAGGACACTGTAGATCCTTTCAACACGACGGGAAAGCCTCAGTCCAAGGTCGTAGATGAAGGCAAAGCCCCGATACCTGCCGGAACGCAGCTTTACGCAGAAACACACTCGCATCCAACAAATAGTGGGTTCAGCGGGGAAGACGTGCAGCGAGGGCATGACCTCACGATTCCTGCCTTCCATCATCCTGACTTCAAGGGGGAATATGTTGGATTGCCCAATGGCAACGTAATCAAGTATGACCCTGCAACGGGCAAGCAGTACACCTTTGCGCCAGGACAACCCTAATGAAGACTTCTAAAATCGCGACCGTCTTGCTGTTGCTCCTGTTCTTTTTTCTGAATGTCTGGGTGACAGGGCAGCAGAACCAGCAGAAGCCTATGGATGAGTGGGAAGCGCTGCAAATCTCCCTCCAGGGAGCGCAATCAATACACCCGAAGAATGGTTTCGTGCCGGATGAATCAACGGCGATCCAAATAGCCGAAGCTGCGGTGAAGGCCCAGTACGGAGAAAAAACCGTTTCGGACGAACAACCCTTCCATGCTCGGCTCTACGGAGAAACTTGGATCGTCAAGGGCACCTTGCATCCTCAAGGCGCTCTCGGGGGCACTGCTGTGGTCAAGATCAGCAAACTGGATGGGAAAATCTTGTTCATGACTCACCAGTACTGATACCGCCTGGAAGACTTCAACCGGCTCTGAATCCGGTGAATCTGAAGGCGCTGACCATGTTGCCGCGACTTGAGAATACGCGCATGAATCGTCGAGGTCTGCCCTGCATCCTTGCGGCAGTTGGGCTGTTCTTCACAGTTGCCGAGGCAGCAGCGTCGAGCAAGCCATCCGAAGCGGAACTAGCCGCGATCACAACGCGCGGAGTTCTCCTTGCCGAGTACGATACGGCAGCGTGGCAGGCAACAGATGCCGTGAAAGCTGCTCATCCCGTAGAGGGCAGAATGGGGCGATACATCGCGCGAAAGACCCAAGCGGGATGGGTAGTGGATTTTGGTCGGCTCAACGAGGCTGGGGACAAGTTCCTCGTGGCCTACGAAGCGGTTCAAACAGTGAGCTTGTCGAAGTACGAAGTCAAGGGCTTCGATCCGGCGAGGGAAGATACGGGCTGGAATCTCGCGGCGGCGAAAGGGATCGAGAACGCTGTGCGAGATTTTAGGGGAGTGGATCGCCCGTACAACATCGCCGTTCTTCCAGCTGAGCGCGAAGGCATCTACGTGTATCTGTACCCGGCGCAGGTCAAGGAAGGTGTGTATCCCATCGGAGCGGATGCGCGTTATCGCGTTTCGCCGGATGGCACAAAGATCATCGAAAAACGGCAGATGCACAAGGCCGTCATTGAGTCTGTTCCAGCAAGTGCTCCCGGCAAAGTGGCGGGCGGATACCACACTCACATCCTGAGCGATCTTCCCGAAGATACCGACGTATTGCTCGTTCTAACCAGGCGTCCACGAGTGCCGGAGATGGTGGGAGCCGGGAAACATATGTTCACGATCAACGTCGATGGAAAAATCACGGTGTCTGATCTGCCTCGATAAGGCTGACCACTTCGCAGAGTAGCTGTTGCTGGCGTTTTCTGGGCGGCCAGGGCGGGCGATGCGGGAGCGGGTGAGGGTGTCGGGGCAGGAACTCTGGTTGCCGGGGTGTTCTCAGAGTTTTTTCTTTAGCTGCGGGTTTGGGTGTTGGCCGCGCCGATCTGTGGCGCGGCCTTGCCGTTTCAGGGTGTTGATCCGTTCCCGATTCCGGGTGTTCTGGCCGCCGATCCGTGCCGTGATCTAGGTGCGATTAGCGGTGCTTTCCGGTGCCGATTCCGAGGCCGATTCCTGACCTGGCGGTGTGGCGATTCCGGCACGGTGAGGGGTTGGTTTTTCGTGCTCCTGGAGGGTGGTTGCGGGGTTGAGATTTTTTGCCGTGCTTCGCACGGGGTGGAAGGGAGACACTCCACCCCTGAAAGGGTGCTGCACGGTAACTTTCGGCTACCGTGCGCGAACCTGTTGAAAGCAGAGCAGCTAAAGAAAAAATCCCTGCCGATCGGGTTGCTGTCCGAGCAACCGCAAGTTAGCGCAGGCGAACTTGTTGATTCTTAAGCGCGGCTGCTAGTCTCGGCTGAGATGGCGAGAGAGGAAGCCGGGACATGGTGAAGCCGCCGCTGCGCACGAAATCCATCGGTTTCAAAGTCAGCGAGGAAGAGTACGCGCAACTGGAAACGGCGGCGCAGGCGAGCGGTCGGACGCTCGGGGAGTGGTGCCGCGAGGCGATCCTGCGGGGAGGTGCCAGCGATGCAGAGACCCACGATCCGGCCCTGGCCGAGATCATCGGAGTTCGCTTGCTGCTGGTGAACGTGTTGGGGCCACTGGCGGCGGGCGAGAAGATGACGCCGGAGAAGTTCAACCAACTGCTGGATCAAATCAGCGAAACCAAGCACCAGCTCGCCGCCAAGTTGCAGCAGGCGGCCAGGAAGAAACCGCAGCCAGAAAAAACCAGCGGCGACGGGAAGCGGTGATCTCCCATTTTTTCGCTGGAGAGTGTACGGAGCGCGGGAGCCGAGTCAAGGGTCTGCGCGTTCGCTCCGATGAACGCGCAAAAACGCGCGCCCTTGACACGGCTCCCTCTCCGCTCTGTTTGCTTCCAGCCATCGAAAAAATGTGAGAAAGAAATGGGAGCCGGGGCGCAGCGGAAAAGGCAGGATGAGCTAAGACACCATCCCTTGCGCCTTCGGCGCAACGAAAACTCACAGCCGAAAAAGGCCGCCGTGTCCGGTGAGCATCCGGGCTTTGTTCGGTATCTGTCCGGTGTGGCGTTCGGGGGACAGTCCGAGTGACAGCCTAGCCCGTGGCGCTGCTCAGGAAAGCATCAATGGTGGTCAGCAGCGCCGTCTGCTTGCGCCGTGGCAAGCGCTCGATCTGCTCCAGGCGGCGCAGCACACGGCGGCTAGGTTTCTTACCGGAGAGTTTCTTGGCCTTCGGATGCAGCAACTCATCCAAGCTGATCCCCAGGGTCAAAGCAAAGCGCACGGCCATCTCGACCGAGAAATAGGCCCGGTCCGTCTCATAGGCGGAAATCAGGACCTGAGTGATCCCGGTCTTCTCCGCCAGTTCCACTTGCGTAAACCCGCGTTGCTTGCGAAGGCGAGCCAGGCGCTGGCCGAGGGTTTCTCCGCCGAAATCCAATGGCGGTTTCTTGCCTGCTCTCTTTCCCATGAGCCGCAGTGTATGCGTATCGTCGAAACTCATTGACACAATACTAACCTGTTTAGTATTTTTGTCACGCAGAAAAAATCTCACTTTCCTCTTGACAAGGTTTTTCCAGAAACCATGAAAACGAGGAGAAGGAGGCAAGCCGGATGGCCTACGTTCCCCCGGAGGTGAAGGAGCGGATCAAGCGGGAAGTCTCGATCCAGCGGTTAGCGGAGGCGCGCGGCATCAAACTGCGGCGCGTGGGCAGGAGCCTGATGGGACTGTGCCCTTTCCACAAGGACACCAATCCCAGCCTCAGTATCGATCCGGTGAAGAACGTGTGGCACTGTTTCGGCTGCGAGCGCAAAGGCGGCACGTGATCGAGTGGGTGAATGCGGCCGAGGGCGTCAGCTTCAAGCACGCGCTGGAGTTGCTGAAACGCGACTATCTTCCGTCTTCCGCCGCCAGCGCCGATCCGCCGCCGAAAATCTCCACTGTGCCGAAGCTGCCGCCGCTGATCGAGCACACGGCGGACGACAAGAAGCTGCTGGAAATCGTGGTGAGCTACTACCACGAGACACTGAAGCAGTCGCCCGAGGCGCAGCAGTATCTCCTCAAGCGCGGCCTGCAATCGGCGGAGATGGTGGAGCAGTTCCGGCTGGGCTTCGCCAACCGCACGCTGGGTTACCGTCTGCCGGACAAAAATCGCGTCGCGGGTGCAGAGCAGCGCGGACGGTTGCAGAAGCTCGGCATCTACCGCGACGAGCGGCCACGAGCACTTCGTTGGCTCGCGTGGTGATTCCGATCTTCGATCTGAGCGGCCAGGTGATGCAGATGTACGGGCGCAAGATCAACGACAACCTGCGCGCGGGAACCGATTATCACTTGTACCTGCCGGGACCGCATGCGCGGCGTGTGGAACGAGCAGGCGCTTGCGGTCTCGAAAGAAATCATCCTGTGCGAAGTCGCTGATCGACGCGCTGACCTTCTGGTGCGCGGGCTATCGCAACGTGACCACGATCTACGGGGTGAACAATTTTACCGACGAGATCAAAGCCGCGTTTCAGAAGCACGGCACGGAGAGAATCTATCATGCGTATGACCGCGACGAAGCCGGAGAGAACGCGGCCATGAGACACGCGCAAGAACTGATGGCAATGGGCATCGAGTGTTTCCGGGTGCAGTTTCCGAAAGGCATGGACGCCAACGAATTCGCGCTCAAGGTGCAGCCCGCCGCAAAGAGTCTAGGGATCATGCTGAATCGCGCCGCGTGGCTGGGCAAAGGCGAGCGGCCCATAGTGGCCGTGATCGAGCCAGTAGAGATCGAGCCGCTGCCACCACCAGAGCCAGAGCCGCAGATCGAGGAGCAGCATCAACCAATCGCCGAGCCGCCCGCCACACCAGTCATCGAAGAACAATCGAAAGAAATCACCGAAGAAAAAATCAACTTCACAGCTAAAGAAAAAATGCACTCGCACTGCCACTCGTGCCGCCTGCCGTGGAGCTGGAGAAAGTTTTTTCTTTAGCCGTAGAGCCGGACGCCGGCAGCGAGGAAGAAGCCGCGCCGTATCCACCGACGCCGGCAGCGTCCGAGACCAGGCCGCTGATCGATGCGCCGGTCGAGATCCACGGCGAGGAAGTCATCATCCACCAGGGCGACCGGCGCTATCGTGCGCGCCCCTTGGAAAAGAACCTGAGCGACCAGGCGCTGCGGGTCAATCTGCTGGTGTCGCGGAAGAATGGACGCGGCGAGACCACGTTCCACGTGGACACGTTCGATCTGTGCGCGGCGCGACAGCGCACGGTGTTCATGAAGCAGGCGAGCGAAGAACTGGGCGTGAAGGAAGACGTGATCCGTCACGACCTGGGGCATGTGTTCTTGCAGTTGGAGGCGCTGCGCGACGAGCAAATCAAGAAAACACTGCAACCGGAAGAAAAAGAGACTGGCATGTCGCGAGGAAGAACGCGCCGAGGCCCTGCGCCTGCTGCGCGATCCGCGCCTGCTGGACCGCATCCTGGAGGACTTCGAGCAGTGCGGTGTGGTGGGCGAGGAGACCAACAAGAAAGTCGCGTATCTGGCGGCGGTGTCCCGGCTGTTGAAAAACCGCTGGCCATCGTGGTGCAGTCGTCCTCCTCCGCGGGCAAGAGTTCGTTGATGGAAGCGGTGCTGGACTTCGTGCCGGAAGATCAGCGGGAAAGCTACACGGCGATGACCGGGCAATCGTTGTTCTACATGGGCGGAAAAAATCTCAAGCACAAAATCCTTGCCATCGCGGAGCAACAAGGCGCGGAACGCGCCGCCTATCCGCTGAAGCTGTTGCAGTCGGAAGGCCGGCTCAAGATCGCCTCGACGGGCAAAGACCCGGCGAGCGGCAAGCTGGTGACGCACGATTACCAGGTCGAAGGCCCGGTGATGATCTTCCTGACCACCACGGCGCAGGACGTGGACGAGGAGTTGCTGAATCGCTGCATCGTGCTCACGGTGAACGAGGAGCGGGAGCAGACGCGGGCGATTCATCAGAAGCAGCGCGAGGCGCAAACGCTCGAAGGCATGTGGGCACAGGAGGAGCGGGAGGCAATCGTCAATCTGCACCGCAACGCACAACGCCTGTTGCGGCCGCTGCGCGTAGTCAATGAACACGTGCGCGAGCAGACGTTTCCCGATGCCATGACCCGCACGCGGCGCGATCACCATGAAGTTCCTGACGCTGATGCAGGCGATTGCGCTGCTTCATCAGCATCAGCGGGAGATCAAGACCAGCACGCGCAAGGGCAAGACGCTGGAATACATCGAGGCCACGCGAGGACGATGTGAAGCTGGCGTGCAGCTCGTCACCGAAGTGCTGGTCGCCATCGCTTGACGAAGTGCAGGCGCAGACGCGGCGCTTGCTCGTGCTGATCGACAAGATGGTGAGCGAAGAATGCGAGCGGCTCGAGATCGAGCGGCTGGACTATCGTTTCACGCGGGGCACGGTGCGGCAGTACACGCGCTGGGGCGACACGCAGCTGCGGGTGCATCTGCGACGGCTGGAAGAACTGGAATACCTGATGGTGCGCCACGGCGGGCCAGGGCAAACGTTCGTC
This sequence comes from uncultured Acidobacteriaceae bacterium, assembly GCA_963750245.1. Taxonomy (GTDB): domain Bacteria; phylum Acidobacteriota; class Terriglobia; order Terriglobales; family Acidobacteriaceae; genus Sulfotelmatobacter. Next base: position 1,810 of record CAVVQB010000007.1, on the reverse strand, counting down.
TATCAAGTGAACTTCGAGATGGATGCCGAAGGCCGTCCGGTGCTCGCCGGGTTGAGTCAGTTCTATAGCTACGATAAAAACTGCGCGGGGGTAAATGGCGACTACGCGGGGGGTGCGCGGCCCGGTAGCGGGGGGATTGCGGGGGGTGCGCGGGGTGAGGAATCGCCAGCAACGACGCGAGGGAACGGCAATTTTAGGCGAAATCTCGAAAACCGCAGTATAGAGGAGCCAGAGACCGAAAATCCCGTCGTAGCGTCAACTCATCGTAGGGAAACCGAACGGGCACTCTGCCGCGAGCCACGCAGCGAGGAACGAGTGATGGCACGGACGGCGACGGCAAAGAAACGCAAACCCGAAGCCGCACCCGGAACGCCGCTCGCGGCGCGGTTGACGGAGTACGTAACCGCGCTCAAGGTGCGCGACTTCTCCGAGCACACGATCCGCAATCGCGAGTCGCATATCGAGTTCTTCTTCAGCGTGGTGCGCCGAGCGCGGGCTGACGGAACCAACCGAGATCACGCGGCCCGTGCTCGAACGCTATCCAGCGTCACTTGTTTCTACTACCGCAAGCGCGAACGGCGAGCCGCTGAGTTTCCGCAGCCAGCACTCGCGCCTGGTGCCGCTGCGCTGTTGGTTTCGCTGGCTGACGCGGCAGAATCACATCCTGCACAACCCGGCATCGGAGATCGAACTGCCGCGCCTGGGTCGCCGCCTGCCCAAGCATGTGCTCACCATCTCTGAGGTCGAGCAAGTGTTGCTGCAACCGAATATCGCCGATCCTCTTGGCTTGCGCGACCGCGCGATTCTGGAAGTGCTGTACTCGTGCGGCATCCGCCGCGCGGAACTGATCCATCTGAAGCTCTACGATCTCGACCGGGAGCGCGGCACGCTGCTCGTCCGCCAGGGCAAGGGCAAGAAAGACCGCTTCGTGCCCATCGGCGAGCGCGCGATGGCGTGGGTGCAAAAATATATCCGCGAGGCGCGACCGCAGCTTGTAACCGAGCCAGACGACGGCACGCTGTTCCTGTCAGGCGCGGGCGAAGAGATCAGCGCCGATCATCTCACGCTCACAGTTGGTTCGCTATGTGCAGAAAGCGAACCTCGGCAAAACCGGAGCCTGTCATCTGTTTCGCCACACGATGGCGACGCTGATGCTCGAAGGCGGAGCCGATATCCGCTACATCCAGCAGATGCTCGGACACGCCGAACTGTCCACGACCGAGATTTACACGCACGTCTCGATCCGCATGTTGAAACAGGTGCACACAGCCACGCATCCGGCAGCGAAGCTCGACCACGAACACACGCAGTCCACAGTGGAGACCACGGACCAAGCACAGGAGGAACTCTTCGCCGCGCTCGACGCCGAAGCCACCGAGGAGGAAGGCTGACCATATACAAATCTCGTATATCCTGCCGTACGCGAAAATTTACGCGGAGACCTGAACAATCCTCTTGACAGGTTTTTCGAGGACGCCTCGAAAACCGCGCTGTTAGCTGCGTTCCCTCACTCACTGACCCCAGGAAGAACCTGAACAAAAAGAGTAGCTGCAAGCGGTCTCGCGCTGACTTAGAATCAATGCCGGTGCTCACTGTGAGTGCTCGGGCCGTGGCTGTTGGTTGTGGCTCGTTGCTCTTTGAAAACAAAAATCGTGTCTGGGCCGAGGCACAGCTAAAGAAAAAACTCGCGTCAGGGGTTCGAGAGAAAAAATCTAGGCGTGCATCGGGGCTGAGAGCGGGCTAAGTGGAAACTCGCGTTGGAGATAGCGGGAGTGTTGCTCTGGAATCGTGGTGGATGCAGTAGTTGGCG
>CAVVQB010000006.1:0-26266 GCA_963750245.1 uncultured Acidobacteriaceae bacterium | reverse complement strand
AAAGCAAGATACGGTGTAGCCGATCCCAGCGGTGTCTGGATGACACACCACCGTTTTCTAGGACCTGAGGTCTATACCCTAGGGTAACCAAGATTGACAGATGAAGCCCATTGATTTGCAGTAACCGCGATGGGCTTAAGGTCCTCTTTAGCGATGCGCGTACTGTTCTTGAATCCACCCTTTCACCCGCGTTTTTCTCGCGAGCAGCGTAGTCCCGCCGTCACGAAGAGTGGAACGCTCTACTATCCGAAATGGTTGGCGACCGCGGCTGGAGTCGCGATCAAGAATGGGCACGATGTGGATCTCGTCGATTCCCCGGCTGCCGGTTACACGGTGCACGCGGTCATCGACCGCATCCAGAAAAAGAACATCGAGGCTGTGGTGTGCGACACCTCCACGCCCAGTATTCTTAATGACGTCAGCGTCATTGAATCTCTGGTTGCGGCGAAGCCCTCGCTGCATGTGCTGCTGGTCGGACGGCATGTGTCGTCTCTCCCGAAAGAGACGCTAGCCATGTCGACCGGCGCTCGAATCTGTCGCGGTGCGCGAATATGAATACACGGTCCGCGACTGGCTGGCAGCGAAAGCTTGCGGCGCGGATCTTTCGACTGTCGAAGGTTTGGTATGGCGGCGCAGAGCCGACGGGCGAGATCATCAGCAACCAGCAGCGCGAAGCGATTCAGAATCTTGACGAGTTGCCTTTCGTCTCTGAAGTCTACAAGCGCTTTCTACACACCCCCGACTATTTTTACGGCCACTCATTGTGGCCGCTGGTGGTCTTCGATACGAGCCGCGGATGGCCCGTATCACTGCTCGTTTTGCGTTTATCCGCAGACTTTCAGCGGGCACAAAATGCGCTATCGCTCGGTGACGAATGTGGCCGACGAATTTGATTTTGTGTCTCGCGAGATGCCGGAAATCAAGACGGTGATGCTGGAAGACGACACGTTCATCATCAGCAAGCCGCGCACGCTGGAACTGGCAAACGAACTGATTCGCCGCGGCAACAAGTTGCCGTTTGACGCCAACTGCCGCGCCGACATCGGCGCCGAAGGCGAACTGCTTGCAACGTTGCACAAAGCCGGGGCCCGGCTGTTCTGCGTTGGGTTCGAGAGCGGCGACGTGGAAGTTATCAATGGCATGAAGAAGAACAACGATGACCGCCGCGACAAGAAGTATCACGACGAGGCGCATCGCTTTGTCCGCCGCTGCCGCGATTCGGGCATCATGGTGCACGGCTGCTTCATGGTTGGCAACTTGAACGAGACCCCGGCCAGTATGGAGAAGACACTTGTTTTCGCCAAGAAGCTCCAGCCCGATACGGCGCAGTTCTTCCCCATCATGGTGTATCCGGGTACGACGGCGTACGAGGAAGCCAAGAAGCGGGATTACATTCAGATCGAGGACTGGGGCGCGTGGTTGACGAAAGACGGCCTCCACAACAGCGTTGTTACTCTTCCCAACATCACACACGAGCAACTGGTCAGTTTCTGCGACCGGGCGCGGCGCAGCTTCTATCTGAGTCCTTCTTATCTTTTCTACAAACTGAAGCAGTCACTGAAGGATCGGCGCGAATTGCAGCGCAACCTGAAGGGTTTTGTCACGCTTTCAAAATATCTGTTGCGCGGCAGTCAGCACGAGAAGACTGCGGCACCCCGGCAGGAGCCAGTGCACGCTCGCATAACACCCGTCACGAGTCCTCAAGGCGGCGACTGATTCTTGCGGGCCGATTTCCTCGATAGAAGCTATTTCACGACTGATTACCGATGTGTAGATAAAGCCGCACCGCGCTCTAAGCGAAAGCGTCTTCCTTCCCGTACCATCGTGCAGTCCGACGGATGCATTCCTCAAGTGCGATGGTCTGGCGCAGCCCAAGCACTTCGCGGGCACGGTTGACGCACGGCACGTAGCGGAGTGGGGCAGCTCCGGCACCAGCTTGTCGGGCAACACGAATTTCCGTTTGCGGGTTGAGAGTCGTAGCGACCGTTTGTGCCAATTCCAGAATGCTCACGTCATGCGCTGACCCTACATTGAAAGGCACGAGCGCCGGGGCCCGAAATAGTATTGTCCAGAGCCACACCGCCAGATCAGCAGCATACAAATAAGATCTTCTTGGGGTTCCATCGCCGTTAATTTCAATCGGCCTGCCTGCAAGAACGTCCCCGATGAAATTACCGATGGCAAAATGCCGGTTGAGCGGAAGATACGGGCCGCAGAAGGCCCAGCAGCGAGCAATTTTGCAATCGAGGGAGCCAGTCCTCTGATAGAGCGCACAAAGGAGTTCGGCAGTCCGTTTGCCTTCTGCGTAGACGTTGGCCGGATCTACTGGATCCGGCGCTCCGACATAGCTTTCTGGGGTATGCGTCACATCGGCGGGTTGCTTCCCATACACCGCGCCCGAGCTTGTAAGGAGGAGCTTTCTTGACCCATGCGTGACCGCAAATTCGAGTGTACGCTCCGTGCCAGCGATGATGGTCGAGAGCATCGCAAGAGGGGCTTCCGCAGCCTGCTTCGCGCTGGCCTCGGTGGCCGCGTGGATGACATACCTGAATTCTCCTTCGGGGAACAAGAAGCTGCGTACATCGCCGGCGTGGAGTGTTACGGAGGCGTCCGATGCCAGATGCGGGCACTTCTTGGCGAATCCTCCGGGGTTGCGCGTCAGTATGGTGGCCTTAGCCCCTAGGTCGAATAGATGGTTCACAAAACAAAAGCTCTCGACCAGCCAGCATCCGAAAAAACCTGTACCGCCTGTTATGAAAAGACGCTGGCCACGCAATTCATCCCACAATCCCCCGGTATTGGCGGCGATTAATTCGAGATCTGAAGCCAGTCTGTTCATAGGGAGGAACGGCATAGCGACGCAGAACGCTAATCTCAGTGGCCAGGCTCACTGCTTACCGGATCCGTTCTCGACGTCAAGCCCGCGCTGGTAGATTGTCTTCTTGAGGGAAGGAATCTGCGAGTAGGGACTCTCGATATCGTCAATCCTAATAGGGGCATCTTTCTGCACACGTTTCAGAAGCATCTCCCCTCTCATCAGTTCGCGGCAGGAGAGCTGACCTTTTTGCAGTGGAATTGCCAGGTACACGTCATCATCCATCAGACAATGGCCTTCGGGCAGATCAGCTTTCGCATAGACACCGCGGACTAATGCGTCGAGATATTCGATCTCTTTCTTAGGGGGGATGCGCTTCTGCGTCCCCGGAGCGCCGCACATTTCCTTCGCTTTATGGAATGCCCTGAACCATTCGTCCAGTTGATGGGGAAGGCTGCAATAGGGAGATACCTTTACACCTTCCGTCTGGATATCGATGTGTCGTTCAAACATCCTGGCGCCCTTGCCGTAGGCGACGAACATCGAATTCGACCAGTTCGAATATTCGTGAGTGGAGAATCCGATCGTATTCTCAGGGTATCGTTTGCAGAGAAAATCGATCTGGTTCAGCTCGAGTTCCGAATCTTCGGTCGGGTAGAGAGAAACGCAATGATTGATGCCGAGCGGGATATTTCGATTGGCAAAGAACGTAACGATGTCGTCCACGTCCTTGAGAGACGACCCACCGGTTGAGACAATCACCGGCTTCTTCGTTCTTGCAATTTTCTCAATCAGAACCCAGTCGTTCAGATCGGAGCTTGCAAGCTTAATGATCGGGATGCCAAGTTCCACGCAGAGATCGACGGAGCGTTCGTCGAAGGGAGTAGCTGTGGCGGTGAACCCTGCCTGGCGAATCGCCCGGACGAGAGTCGCAAGATCTTCGTCTGACAGCCGTGTCTCCAGCGTTTTCTTGACGTACCGGAGGTCCTTACGATCGACGAAATCCTTGTGAATGAACGAGTCGACGTCGCGGAATTGCAGCTTGATGGTAGCTCTAACGTTGTTGAATCGAACCACCTGCGCAAATTCGGCAACGATCTTCAGTCCGCGCTCCAGACTGCCGAGATGGTTGTTGGCCATCTCAAGCACGAACAACTCTTCAAAAATATCCTTGTCAATCACGAACGGGCTCCTGTGTCATCAATTGCCAGAATTGCGAAAAACTATCGAGCTTATGCGCAATAGGGATGGAGGGGGCGTGCGTCAATTCCCCATAGCCGTGAGTCATATAAACGAACCCGATCCCGGCCGCCGCGGCCGCCAAGGCATCCTCCATTGTATCGCCCACCATTAAGCAGTCTGCGGAGGAAACGCCATACTCACTGAAGAACTGATCGAGCATTTCCTGCTTGCTACACGCAGGTGTGCGCGAGTCCCGAGTATAGATCTGCTCAAAAAGTGGCAACAATTGTTCGCGTTCCAGGATTTTCAGTGAGATATGCCGAGGCTTGTTCGACACCACGAAAAGCCGGCGTCCATCCGCCTTCATCATTCCGAGCGCCGCCTGCGCGCCGTCAAAGCACAAAGTCTTGCGCCACCCCTCGGTGTCGTAGCTGGTCCGAAAGGCTTGCTCCAACCGATCCATCAGGACTGGATCGTCCGTCGACACTGCGCGTGCTAGGATGCTCCTGATGGGCGGTCCGAGAAGAGTTCGCAGATTGACCTTCGGCTCCGGCAGTCCAACCATCCGGCAAGCCTCTTGCACGGAAAAAGCAATTCCTGGCAAGGAATCCAGCAGCGTGCCGTCTAGGTCAAACAGGATGCAGGAGGGTAATCTGCTGTTCATTTGCTATCCTCCTGCACCAGCATGTTCGAGGCCAGCTCTTCAGGAGTAAGGAACGGATACATGTCTTCGAGATTCGGCGTGAGAATTTTGCCGTCAGCCAGAATTCGCGAGCGCAGGCGGGGCTCGAATTCCTGGGAAGGATCGAGTGAAACATCAAATAACGTCGGTCCGTCGGTCTCCAGTTCTCGGCGGACGAGGTCGAGATCAGCGACACGTTCGATCGTGAAGGAAGGAATTCCGTACGCTTCGCCTATCCGCTTCATTTTCGGAAAGGTCACGCCACTCTCGGGGCTCTCCCCGATCTTGCGGCCCTGAAAAAATCCAGTCTGCGTCTGGCGGATTGAAAGATATCCGCCATTATTCAGAACGAAGAGCTTGACTGGCAACTTATAGCCCACCAGCGTCTGTAATTCCTGCACATTCATCTGCAGCGAGCCATCGCCTGCAATGCAGATCGTGCGTCCACCTTTGGCGACGCATACGCCGATAGCCGCCGGTAAATCGTATCCCATGGAAGCGGACCCGGAATTCGAGATCAGGCGTTCCCCCTTTTTCAGCCGGCCTGCCTGATAGGGAACGATGCATGCCGTTGCGTTGCCGCAGACTACGGCATCTTCTGGCCCAAGCATCCCAAAAAGCCGGTCAATAAAGTCATACGGATTCAGCGGCGGCCCTACGACGCGCTGACGGAGTTGCACGACCGGATATTTTTCCTTCCATTGGCGGGCATGCTCGAGCCATTCTTCGTGTCTCGAATTGAAAAGATATCCCTTTCCCAGTTGGCTCGCCATTTTGGCCAAGAAGAGCTTCACGTCGCAGCAAATAGGAATATCCGGCTGATGGAGGGGTTTTCGCAACTCGGCTGAATCCACGTCCACCTGGATTCTTGTCGCGAACCGAGCGAAAGAATTCCAGTTATAGCTGGTCTGGCGAATGTTGAGGCGGGAACCGAGGACCAGCAGAAGGTCTGAGTTCTGCACCGTGAAGTTGCCGGCGCGCTCACCGATCGTGCCCGGCCGCCCGCAATAAAGTTCGTCGTCACTGGCGATCAGGTCGTGCGTCCAGGCGGTGACAACCGGAATGCGTAAAGCGCGGATTACATCTTCGAATTCTGTAAGTGCGCCAGCGATTCGGACACCGCTGCCAGCGAGGATGACCGGGCGTTCGGCCTGGCTGATGCGTGCCAGAACATCTCTTACCCGAGCAGTCAGAGACGCGCAATCGAATTCCACAGCGTCCTCCGCGGGATCGTAATGGCGAAGCTGTCCGGGTTCGATCTGTGCCGATTGCACGTCGACTGGTATATCGAGCCAGCACGGGCCGGGGCGACCATTTTGCGCGAGGTACCACGCACGTTCCAGGTTGTATGCGATCGATTCCGGCTCGCTCACTAAGACCGAATACTTCGTGATTCCTTTCACCATGCGAACGATATCGACCTCCTGATCCCCCAACTGGCGCAGATCAGTGAGACCATAGGTCGCCATGCAGGTTTCTCGCTTGACCTGCCCAGAAAGGATCAGCATGGGAATCGAATCTGTCCAGGCCCCGAATACGCCATTCAGTGCATTGATACTGCCAGGCCCTGTCGTTACATTCAGGACGCCGGGTGTACGGGTGATTCGGGCGTAGCCTTCGGCAGCCATTGCAGCTGCTTGCTCATGATGGGTGCAGATGTAACACAGACCACTGGTGCCGACGGAATCATTCAGGTGCATAGCGCCGCCGCCAGTGATGAGAAACACATGGCGGGCGCCCCATTCCCGCAACTGGCAGAAGATGTAATCGGAGAGCTTCATTAGACTTGCAATTGGGTGCGCGTCACGAACGTACCGGTGCTGATCTGGCAGCTGCAGCGAAATCGAAGACAGTCGCCGCGACAAAGTCTAGCATTTCTTTTGTCAGCCCCGGATACACGCCGATCCAGAAGACATGATTCATCACATAGTCGGTATTCGGCAGACTTCCAATCACGCGATACTCGCGGCCCTCGTATGCTGGTTGGCGAACCAGGTTTCCTCCAAACAAGAGCCGGGTGCCGATCTTCTTCGCCTCAAGTGCACGGACTAAGTCAATACGGCTGATGGGTGCGTCCTTTCGAATGCCGATGGGAAAACCGAACCAGCTAGGGTCGGCGCCCTTGGTCGCTTCCGGAAGAACCAGCAGATCCTCCAACGGCTCGAGCTTGCTTCTCAGATAGGCAAAATTCGCCTTGCGGCGCGCGATAAACTCGGGCAGCTTGATAAGCTGCGAAGCTCCAAGAGCAGCTTGCATATCCGTGGCTTTCAGGTTGTAGCCGATGTGCGAATAGGTGTACTTATGGTCGTAGCCGCAGGGCAGTGAACCTAATTGCCATTCAAAACGCTTGCCGCAAGTGTTGTCCTTGCCTGGTTCGCACCAGCAGTCGCGGCCCCAATCACGAAACGACTCAATAAGCACCTGCAACGCCGGCTTATCCGTGAGGACCGCTCCCCCTTCTCCCGTCGTGATGTGGTGGGCGGGATAGAAGCTCAAGGTGGCGATATCGCCGAAAGTGCCGACGTTCCGTTCCTTATAGGTGGAACCGAGCGCGTCGCAGCAGTCTTCGATGAGCCAGAGATTGTGATTTTGCGCGAAGGCGCAGACTGCATCGAGATCGAAGACATTTCCCAGGGTATGGGCGATGAACACGGCCCGCGTCCGGTCGCTGCGCGCCGATTCAAGTTGACGCACGTCGATCTCATACCCAGGAACAGTGACGTCCACAAAAACCGGCACAAGACGATTCTGAAAAATCGGGTTCACCGTCGTGGGAAAACCTGCGGCCACGGTAATGACCTCGTCGCCTGGCCTCAACTGTCGATCGCCGAGTTTTGGCGAAGTCAGAGCGCTGAGAGCCACGAGATTGGCGGAGGACCCAGAGTTGACGAGGGTTGCGGAACGGACGCCGACAAACCGCGCCAGGTTTCGTTCGAAGGTTTCCGCGAATCGGCCCGTCGTAAACCAACCGTCGAGAGCCGAATCCACCACCGAGCTGATATCGGTACCGTCGATTACTTTACCGGAGACGGGAACGGGTGAAACTCCTGGGATAAAATCTCCGGGGCGGGATAATTCAGAACAATATTGAACAGTCAGGTCTAGAATCTGCCTGCGAAGCTGTGCCGCCTTGTCCGCCATACATTGAGTAAGAGTATTCAAATCATACCATTCAAGCTGCATGCAGGCGCTTGCTTCCTGGGCAAGTAAGCTTATGATGAAAAACGATTTTCCAATTCGGGGCCCGCGCTGGCCGAGAGCAGACTCCATGTTGATCGCTCGAGCGGGCGCGGCGTCGAATGTGTGGTACAGCGAACGTGCTCAACGCTAAGGATAACGGCAGGGAGAGCAAATGAAGGCAGTGATTCTTGCAGGTGGCTTTGGAACGCGTCTCAGTGAAGAGACAACCATCCGTCCGAAGCCGATGGTTGAGATCGGCGGCCGGCCGATCCTTTGGCACATCCTCAAGCTGTATTCACGTCACGGAATCAACGATTTCATTATCTGCTGCGGATACAAGGGGTACATGATCAAGGAGTACTTTGCGAATTATTTCCTTCATATGTCCGATGTGACCTTCGACATGCAAAAGCGTTCTATGGAGGTTCACCAAAGCGTTGCAGAACCGTGGAAGGTGACGCTGGTGGATACTGGAGATCAGACGGGAACCGGAGGACGGCTGAAAAGAGTGGCTCGTTATATCGAGGGCGAGGACGCCTTCTGCATGACCTACGGAGATGGCTTGAGTGACATTGATATTTCGGCCAGCATCGCTTTCCATAAACAGCATGGCGGTCAGGTGACCATTGCGGCGGTGCAGCCGCCAGCGCGATTTGGCGCATTAGGCATGGATGGAACAGCCATCACTTCGTTTCAGGAAAAGCCACAGGGTGAAGGCGGATGGATCAATGGCGGTTTCTTCGTGTTGTCACCTAAGGTGCTGGATGAAATTCACAACGATGCGTGGTTGTTTGAGCGGGAGCCTATGGACAGCCTGACGGCCAAACGGCAGGTGCGTGCATTTTTGCACCGCGGATTCTGGCAGGCAATGGATACTTTGCGCGATAAACAGCGGCTGGAGGAGTTGTGGGCCGACGGGAGGGCACCCTGGAAGACGTGGTGAAAACCTGGCAGGGGCGTCGTGTTTTTCTAACCGGTCACACTGGCTTCAAGGGCAGTTGGCTCGCGCTCTGGCTGAGTAGGCTGGGCGCGCAGATTCGAGGGTACTCGCTCGACCCCTGCACCGAACCCAACCTATTCACCCTGGCATCCGTGGGTAGCGTGGTTGAAGACGTTCGCGGTGACGTCCGCGATTATGCCAGGCTCGAAGTCTCGATGATGGAGTTCGGGCCGGAAGTTGTCTTTCATCTGGCAGCACAGCCAATCGTTCGGCGCTCATATGCCGATCCGGTGGGCACATATGGCACCAACGTCATGGGAACTGTGCATCTGATGGAGGCGATCCGCAAAACACCAAGCGTGCGCGCAGTGGTGTGCGTTACCACAGACAAGTGTTACCTCAATCAGGGATGGATCTGGCCGTATCGTGAGACCGACCCGCTAGGCGGACATGATCCGTATGCCTCCAGCAAAGCGTGCGCTGAAATTATCAGCGCGGCCTACCGCAGCTCATTCTTTCCGATCGAGCGGCTGCGTGAACACCATGTGGCCTTGGCTACAGCGCGCGCCGGCAATGTCATTGGCGGAGGCGACTGGTCGGAGGATCGGCTCATTCCGGATCTAGTCCGCGGATTCAGCTCTGGGCAGCCCGTTCTGATCCGGCGTCCCAACGCCATCCGTCCCTGGCAGCACGTGCTCGAGTCTCTGCACGGCTACCTGATCCTGGCTCAGGAACTCCTCGCCCAGCCTGCGCGGTTTGCTTCTTCCTACAACTTCGGACCCAGCGCTGAAGACGTCTGGCCGGTCGAGCGCATCGCCACCAAGCTTGTGGGCATGTGGGGCAACGGCGCGTCCTGGATCCGCGATTCCGTTCCCAGCGTGCATGAGGATCAGATTCTTAGGCTGGATGCCAGCAAGGCGAGCGTCGAACTCGGATGGAAGCCAAGGCTCAAGATCGAAGCAGCGCTGGAGTGGACGATGGCGTGGTATCGCGCTTGGCACCACGGGGACAACATGGCGGAGTTTACCGAGAAACAGATCGTGGAGTACGAGCACCTCTGAGCGGCCACCGTTCTAATGCGGAATGCAGTAACAAACGCAGTCGAATCCATCTGCGCAATAGGTGCGCAGAGAGAGACGAGACTCCGGCAGTAGCTCGTTCAACTGTATAGGGATCCTCCACAAGTGATCTGGGGCGTGGTAGACGCAAACCGCCAATTTCGGGCGGTGGCGCGCAATCGTGCCGCGGCCTCCCTCCAGTGCGTCGGGTTCGCTTCCTTCTATGTCAAATTTCATGTACGTCGGTGTGATACCGTCAAGGGCCTCGTCGAGGGGGATAGTCTGAACTTCGCAGGTTCCGCTGGATGAGATCCGAGCACCAGTCCCGCCGACACTGAAACGAACGGTCTTGCGCCACGCGTCCGTCGCGTATGGCTGCAAGGCAATCCGTGGATCGCCATTAACAGCAGACTTCAGCGCCGCAAAATTGCCAGGATCCGGCTCAAACGCAACGATCTGGGCAAAATGATCGTCAGTGGTGTGGCGAAATTCGGAGATAGTGTCGCCGTCGTAGGCTCCACAGTCAATGAAAACCTCGTTGCGGCTTAGTTGGAAAAGATCCTTCGGAAAATACTGGACTTCGGGATCGATCCGTTGACCAGAGAAATCTCCCAGCCGGAGTCGCATCTGGCGGTCGAACTCCTCACGTCCCCCGGCATCCAGCACGGCTCGTCCGCGACCGATCTCTTCGGTATGCTCGGCATAATAATCCGGTCGCTGCCAAAACAAGTTCGGCAACAGCAGATTTCCGTATTCAGCAAACAGTTCATTGAACGGGATAACGCTCGAAGCCCCCAGCGCCCTAAGCTGATTCATTCGGTCCGCCATACTTTCGGTGCGGCTCGGATGCCAGATTGCAACCACGAACGTCGCATCTGGATAACGTTTGACGGCAACCGCGGGCGACACCACGGGAATGCCTTCGATGACGCGATCCCACAACGAAGGATTGTTATCGCAGATCAGTACCGGATGGACGGCGTGAGCAATGCGCCGGCCGAGATTGCCGGCGCCAAGAATTACGAACGGGGCCGAAACAGTCATTGAACCTCAAGGGTTTCCCGGGATTGTTGGGAATGGGGCTTGGCAGCTTCGATTCCGCGGAAAGGGCGCATGAGTATTATTGCAAACTCAAAGTTTCCTTCCGAGCGCTCTTATAACCGTCGCTTTGATCCAGCCAAGATCCACCACCTCCGTCTCTACCGCTACTAAAGAAACACCTGTAGATCGCAAAAGCCCAGTCACCGATTTTACAGTGTATCTGTTGATATGTTCGTGAATATCGACTCGGATGGTTTTGTCGCCATTGGCGAGTCGGGCTATGACATCGTCGCTTACCTCGAGAGGAACTTCGATGTAAAGGTAACCTGAGCGCTTGAGAAACGATGCGGCTTTCCTAGTCAACACAAGGGGATAAGACACATGTTCTAGTACGTGAGCAAGTTGGATGTAGGAGTAGGAACCGAGTTCCGATTCGGCTCGGATCCTCACCACTCCCGCGACTGGCTCAATATCGGAGATGTCAAAGACGCACTTTTCTCCCGTCAGGTTCGGCAGGAACTTTCCATCCGCTCCGCCGTAGTCAAGCATCGAGAAATTACCTTCGACGTTGAGTTTCCCGCTCAACCATCGGGTCAGGCCAAGGGTCCGGGACTGAACCTCTTGAGTGCAACTGCCAGGCTGGGACGCTATTGCCGCATATTCGGGTTCGTACCGGATTCTCTCCCGGTTATATGAATCGGAGCGGTAATCTGAATAGAGCTTTGCAATTGCCTCATCAGGAAAGGGCAGCTTTGTCTGGACAAACGAGCAGGATGTGCAAATCTCGACCTCGACAAGGACGGATTTTCCATAGATTTTCTGAAAGCTCCTAGCAAGGAATCCGATTCTCCGCAGCAAGCGCTTCACCGGATGTCCAGAAGGGGCAAGGTCGTACTCAAGGTTCAGCACTCGTTTCAGAAAGAATGGAGCGATCTCGCCGACGAATCCGAGATCCCTCATTGCCTGTGCTCCGCAGTTTCTGCACTCACCCACGATTTCTCCTCGTTAGATTCAGACGTGTAGTTCCTGTTTACTGGAAAACCTCTCTCCTGTCACGGGGATCATTTGACGTGCCCTCAGCAAGTACTTATGGTAGCGGCCGCATAAGGCTAAGCGGAGACGGCGCTTTTGCGCACCGCTTTGCTGAGGCACTGCAGTCGTGGGGCATGCACGTTATAATCCGGTAAAGTGAGAGTTGACGGCGAAAAGCGACTATTTGGGGCCGAGACGGAATCAATCTTTGCGACGAGACCTCCGTGCGAACTTATTTCAGGTGGTGCCAGAGAGCCTCTTTGCCACAGCTGACGCTGCGCATATTCGATTTCGCCGATTGCCTTTTAGCCTACTACATCTCCGGTCGGGCGAGTTGCCGTCTCGGTTCGGGAGGGCAATGAATGTCTGAGGGACTGCCGGAAGTGGCGCCTCTGCAATTGAATGCATCGGGGGTTGCACGTATTCGTTACTGGATGCGAAAGGTGCTTGGGCTTGATCGGGCGGTGGGATTCACGATTCTTGCGAGATTCTGGTCCAGTGCAGCAGGGCTTGTTACCGTCGCCCTGATCGCAAGGTTCCTTTCCCCCGCGCAGCAGGGATACTACTACACATTTGGTAGCCTGGTGGCTCTTCAGATTGTCTTTGAACTGGGTTTCTCCTTTGTGATTCTGCAGCTGGCGAGCCACGAGCGAGCTGAGCTTTCTATCTCCGCTGATTATGAAATTAGCGGAGCCCCAATCGCTCATGCCAGGCTTGCGTCCGTTATTCAGAAATCGGTTCGCTGGTATACGGTGGCTGCGGTCGCGATGGCATCCATATTGCTTCCTGTGGGTTTCTATTTCTTTTCCACGCATCAGCATGCGGGGCAAACTGTTTCCTGGCAGCTTCCATGGTGTTCCGCTGCGTTGATGGCGGCACTCAACTTCCAGCTTGACCCGTTCTTGTCTTTCTTGGAAGGCTGCGGATACGTTCCGGAAATTGCGCGGCTCAGGTTCATGCAGTCGCTAACAGGAAGCCTGCTGGCTTGGACGGCTTTGGTAGCCCATCACGGCCTGTTCGCGCCATCGATGATGCTCTTCGGAATGGCGGTCGCATCGCTCTTTTGGCTGACTGGAAAACGTAAATTGTTGCTGGGACTACTTAGGCATCACGCGGGTATACATCGAATCCGGTGGAATCAGGAAGTTTGGCCATTTCAGTGGAGAATTGCCGTAAGCTGGCTCTCTGGGTATTTCCTGTTTTGGATTTTCAATCCGGTCCTGTTTGCATTCCGTGGTCCCGTGGAAGCCGGCAAAATGGGAATGTCGCTCAGTCTGGCGAACGCGGTCCAAGCAATTGCCGTTTCTTGGGTGAGCACAAAGTCGGCGCCCTTTGGAACCCTGATCGCACGCAAGGAATATGAACGGCTCGATCAAACGTTCTTTCGAGCACTTACACAATCCTTTGCCGTCTCTCTAATAGGTGCTCTGGCAGCTTGGTTGGGATGTATTTACCTGAATGCGAAGCACTTTAGTTTTGCTCAGCGTCTCCTTGCACCACTTCCACTTGGGATTTTGCTGCTTTACATGATCGTAAACGTCATGGTTTCTTCGGAAGCCTATTATCTTCGTGCACATAAGCAGGAGGTATTCTTCGTCAATTCCGTCGTCGGCGCAGTCGCGGTCACGGTTTGCACCTTCATCTTTGGACGACGCTACGGAGCCACGGGAATTGTGATCAGCACATGCCTCCTCAATTGGGGAGGACTGGTGTGGGCGACCTACAAATTTCGAAAGTACAGAAGACTCTGGCACGCCCCTTAGTAACGTGCCTGTATTCAATATGAAGAACAGCCTTTTGCGGCTTTGGTATGATGAGTGCACTACGAAATGAAAGTTGCGCTGGTCACATGAATTCCAGCAGTCGTGTATGCCCAGGGCAGTGCAGAGCAATTTTAGCTTTCTCAATATGACGGTCGGAGAACCACTTCTTACGATTGCAATCCCCACATTTAATTGTGCGCACTTTCTGCCGGATGCGATTGCATCGATAATGCGTCAGGGCTTGGACGACTTCGAGATTCTTATAGTCGACAATGCATCCGAAGACAATACCGAAGAAGTCGTACGTTCGTTTGAGAATTCACATATTCGATACATCCGGAATCCCTCGAATCTGGGATCTCGTGAAAATGGGAACCGCTGTTTAGCGAATTCCCGGGGACGCTATATCAAATTCCTCTGTGCCGACGATGTATTCCTGGATGGAGTATTGCGAAAACAACTAAGCGTTCTGGAAACCCGTCCTGAAGTTGCTTTGGTCACCTGCAACTACCTTCCCACAGATTCTAGTCTGAACATTGAAGGAATCTGGTTTGCGTTCCCTGGGTCACATCCTGGGCGCCGGGTCATTAATCTCTGCCTCAGCAGGATGGCAAATTGTATCGGTGGCCCGTCAAACATCATGTTTCGGCGCACCGCCGCAGCCGGAGTTGTGGCTGACAACGAATACCGATTGATCTCAGACTTAAAGTTCGGTCTTCAGATTCTGGAACGTGGCGACTACGTGAATATCGATGAACCGGGCTACCTGTACCGGAAGCATCCGAGCAGCGATTATGCAACCAACTGCCCCCCGGAGATCCACGTACCCGAATTTCTACGGCTAGTCTGCGAATACAACTGGTGGAATCCGCTAAATTGTGTGGTAGCGCTTCTTTCCGGCGGTATGGAGGGAAGACAATTCGTGGGAGAGCACTGGCTGCAGGCCTGCGCGCCGCGTCGGCTGGCAGAATCCCTCGAGGCATTTGCCGACTTCCTGTACATGCGGTTGCGTCGCTTCTTCGATAAGCGCGCCGTTGTTCAACGCGGCACAACACTGATCCCGCAACAGAAGAATTTGGTTTGACGGACGCGCCTGTTTGTCGAATCGTCACCAACGAGCTATTCCCGCGAGCATTGGCCTGTACAGGTTAGAATACGGAGCGTAGGCTGAACCTTAGCCAAAAGATGTAGGTTAGGCCCGCACCCGTCACTTCTCCACAAAATATGTCAGTATCAATTATCATCCCGACTTTTAACGGCGCGTCTCGCATCGGAAATTGCCTCGATGCACTTTTGAAGCAGACTGTGGGACGAGATGCAGAAATTCTAGTTGTCAACGACGGTTCGACTGACAATACTGCAGATGTTGTTGCCTATTCGGGCGTTCGCTGCATCACTCAGTTGCATTCTGGACCTGCGGCAGCACGCAATCGAGGCACTTTGGAAGCTCGCGGAACGATCATCTTGTTTACCGATGATGACTGCGTCCCGATGTCTGACTGGCTGACTGCCATGACGGCACCTTTTCGCGATTCGGATGTCGTTGCAGTAAAAGGCATCTACCGTACTCGTCAAAAAAGTCTGGTTGCGCGTTTCGTGCAGATCGAGTATGAAGACAAATACCGGCTCATGGCAAACCGTTCGAGCATCGATTTTATCGACACATATTCGGCCGGCTTTCGCCGAGACCGGCTCCTCGAAATGAACGGCTACGACACGAGTTTTCCGTTGGCATGTGCGGAGGACGTAGAACTCTCCTACCGGATGTCCACCCGTGGCTGGACGATGAAGTTCGTTCCCGCGGCCGTCGTGTATCACACGCATCCCGACACCTTAAGGCGCTATCTCAAGAAGAAATACAAGTTCGCTTTTTGGCGTGTGCTGGCGGTAAGCAAAAACCGCAGTAAAGCCATGAGCGATAGCCATACGCCACAACTGATGAAGCTGCAGCTTCTGCTGGCCCCTGCGCTGCTTCTGGCAGTGGCTTGCGATCAGTTGTTGCATCCGAGAATACCAGTGTCGGGGGTGGTCCTTGCAGCCTTTCTGGCCAGCACCGTCCCTTTTGTGCTGCGGGCCATGAGAAAAGACTTCGTGGTGGGCCTACTGTCTCCAGCGTTACTCGCCGCTCGAGCCTGTGCACAGGTGCTAGGCGTAGCCTCCGGGCTGATGTATGCTCTCCGTACGCCTGCTGCTACCGAGTCTCACGCGTGAAGTTTTCTACCTAGTGAGTTTGTCGCTGCATGCAACCTGACACTTCGCGATCCATGTTGTAAATGAAAATCCTGATAATTAGTTCACTTTACCCTCCCCATATTATCGGCGGTGCCGAAAAAGCGGCCGCTGAATTGGCGGAAGCCATGGTGCGTAGCGGCCATTTGGTGGTGGTTGTCACTTTGCACCCGGGAACGAGCGAAAGCGTCGAGGACCGGAATGGAGTGCGCGTTTACCGCCTGCCAATCGATAACTTTTACTGGCCCTTTGGCCGCCAGAAGAAGCCCAGCCCACTTGTTCGCCTCGCGTGGCACATTCGAGAAATATGGAACCACGCGGCGGCAAGGCGGATCGGCAAAATTCTGGATGCTGAAAAGCCTGACGTCGTAAACAGCCACAATGTCTGCGGGTTTTCCTTGGCCGCTTGGCGCGAAGTGAAGCGCCGGAAGATGCGTCTGGTGCATACTATGCACGACTGTTATCTGCTTTGTTCGCGCTCTGTGCTGTTTCGTAATGGCAATAACTGCAAACGGAGGTGCCTGGACTGTCAGGTACTGACTTTCAATCGAAGAAGTTTGTCGCGACTTCCTGATTCGTTGGTGTCGGTCAGCGAATATACACTGAAGGAACATGCTACGCGTCATTATTTCGAGGGTGTGGCCGCAACAGTCATTCGCAACATTCACGGAACCATAGGGTCACCCTTGCGGCAAGCTCTCAATAACGAAAAGACGTCCAACGATCTGATTTTTGGGTTTATCGGAAGAGTTGAGGAGGAGAAAGGCATCGAAACTCTTCTCGTCGCCACCCGCCAATTGAAACACTCGAATTGGAGGCTGAAAATTGCAGGGAAGGGCCTCCTCGGTTACATTCAGAAATTGTCTGAGAGATTCTCAGATCCGAGGATTGAATGGTTGGGGTTCACTAATGCTGCGGATTTCTATGCGTCCGTTGACGTAATCGTTATCCCGTCGCTCTTGAATGAGGCGCTGCCGTATGTATGCGTTGAGAGTCTGCATGCGGGGAAAAACCTTATCTGTGCATTATCGGGCGGAATTCCGGAGATTGCCGGACTCTCGAACATCGTTGAGTTTTTCCCTGCGGGAAGCACAAGCGCGCTGGCGGAGAAGATGAATCTAGCCTTATCGTCGCTAGAAGTATGGCGGGAGCGTAAACCACCGGAAGCATCCAGACTCGACGCGTTCCGTGAAGAATATGTAGTGGAAAAGTATCTTCGGGAATATGCTCCTCTAAAGGCAACCGATGGATACGCGTAGCGAACCGGCCCGAAGACTGTAGCTGCAGCATTTACAGCGTGGCGGCACCGTCGGAGGGTGACATTCGAAGTTTGTGTTTCGTCGGTTCGAATGACCACACGAGCGCGACAGCAACCCAAAATAGAGGTTCCATATACGATTGAAGAAATATGTTAAAAATCGCGATCGCTGCAATGCATGAGGCTGTGCCTCTCCTTCCAATCATCGGGTATCCCAGGAGGATCATTAAAAGAAGAAACGCAGGTAACCCGAGTTCAGCAAGCACAGACACGTACAGGTCGTGAAAGTTCCCGTATTTGCTATCTCCAAAGATATCGCCTAATACTCTGGGGGCGCCTGCGAATCCTATGCCCGCAACCACGGTGCGGGGTGAGTTTGACCAAGTCTCAAAGCCCCTCCGTATTAACTCAAGGTGATCTCCTCCCGAAGTACCTTGCTCGCCCGAAAGCCGGTCAGACACGATGTCGGACACCTGCCACAACTCAATAAGGTCAACGATCTCCTTTCGATAAGCGAGGCCAAGCAGCAGAAAAACCATCGCAACTGCGGCCAGCCTAAAAGCCGCTCGGAGGTTTGCAAAGCGCCTCCAGAACTCGGCAGAGAAAACGTAATATGCGAACCAGCAAAGCATCGCGGATCTCGACACCGCGAGCAAAATGAAGAAACCTATGGCAAAACGAAGGAAACGTGTATAGCGCGTTTTGGCGGCAAATCGATCAAGCAACACCAAATACATCACCAGAATGAATCCGGCGCGGTTTGAATCCAGACTGACGCCTGAGAGCCGAGGCGCCCAAAGGAGTGTTGCAGTGGGGGCAAACATGGATGCGACGGACGAAGCAGCTTCTTCTTCCAAACGCATGACTCCATGACTCCAAGCGATGTACCCGCCGATGCAAAATATCAGCCATATGATCAAGGCGAAGGTGACGGAATGTACAACCAACTTTTCTGGGGCAGGATCCGCCAATATTCTTACCGAAAGACAGTATCCCAATACGGCCACAAGAACCAAATCAAAAAGAGACACCAGCCCCCGCTCGGGGTTCACACCGAAAATAGTTGAAAGGAACGCAATAAACAGAAACAGCACTAACACGACGAGAAAAGGGATTTGGCGGCGAAGGAGCGGGCTAAGCGCGACCTGAAGGTTTCCACGCAATCCCCAGACCGGGAGACGAATCAAAACAACCAGCGAAGCGAAAAATAGAAATGGACTGAGTCTAAACGGACCATACCCCGCCAATAGGTCGATGCGGTCCGCGCCTATCAAAGCAATGCTCCCAACCGCGCAGCCGTATTCTAGCTTTCTTAGCATGAGTTGAAAGCCGAAGACCCAGTTGTCAGCCTCCGCAGCGCTTGGCCCAGCTAGAAGACGAATATTGCTGGTCCGAGCTCAACCGAGGATCATCCGAGACGTACTTGTTAGGGTATTCCAGGGGAGAACGTCTCGCAATAGCCTTGTACTCCCTTCCCTGAAATGCGCACACTATGGCCGCGCGGAACTCGCAGTAAGACTTCAGCATTACTCGTCAGTTAGGATTTCCGACCACGATCCAATCGAACACGTCGGAGGCTCCCGCACAGGAAACAATGAAGCCCCAAGTTCCTTTCCCGGTGAGGCTGATGCCGCCCTTTGTGGTTTCGTCAAACAACAGAACTGCTGGCGGGGAGGCGAACTGTCCGGGGAAGGCAATCGTCTGCGTGCCAGATGAGCAGGCTGATGTTCCTGCCACCTGGTTGGCGGTGTTTTGGTTAACGTGGGAGAGGTATAGGCTACTCGGCGCGATATCTCCCAGACGATCGATGTAGGTCGCGGTCGGAGTGAGACCATTCGCACCGGGACTGGTGACCTGTGGCGCTATCCATGTACTTACGACTCCTTGCGGATTCAGAATGGCTCCGGTTCCATTATTGAAGAATTGCCCCGCGAGCACGGTTAAGAACGCCGCCTCATTGTCGATCAAGTAGCCTAAAACCCCCGAATCGGCGCCGTCATTGGCGTAAACCCCCGTGAGGTTCATGTAGCCGTAGTTTTGCAGCCAGCGACTCCGCTGCGCGATATAGCAATTGACCAGACTTACTGCATTCTGTGTCGCTGCCGTGCCATTCTGCACGGCCCACGATTCGTTGTAATCCAGAGACGTATTGACCAGGTTGAAATTGATATTGTTTCCGGTCTCAATTTTAAGTCCGATGCCAAAATTGTTTTGAATCGCGCTATTGACAATCGATAGGTTTTCCCCTGTCTGAGAGACCGTGTTAGGTACATAGATTCCGGTTCCATTGAAAGCGATGTCGCTCTCAAATATCGTATCCGTCCAGGCGTTTTTACCCCACTGAATGCCCACGCCGAAGGCGCCAGCCGAGGATGATTTATAAATCCTGACTCGATTGATATTGTCGTGGTCGCCTTGATTCGTGCTGGGATCGATTGAAGTCGGGGGAGCGCATCCGACACCGTCCGATCCGCCAAGATAGATGCCGCAAGTCTTGGTGTTTGCACCGGGGCCGATCAGGGTTAAATCTTCCAGTGCGCCTTCCGGCGAATATGCTTTTGCGGCAGTAGCATCTCCCATAATAATCGCCACGCCATTCGTGGGCGACCATTTCAAAAACGTGCTGTCAGCCGAAGCACCGTGAAGCTTGACACAACGCGGTTTTATGATGCTGGTTGTCTGTGTGTAAGTTCCGGCAGGGATGTAGACCTCCCCACACCCAATTACAGTAATTGCGCTATTCGTCCAGGCCCCTATTTCCTCTCCCCGACACCAAGCTGGCCGGTCAGACAACCCGCACAGCCCGGCGTTCATGGCTCCGTTGAGGCTGCGAATCTGGTAGTAGGGCGGGTTCGGAAGAACGTCTCTCGACTGTTGTCCGCTCATCAGCGGGATTGTACCGAGGATCGAAATTACCACGCAGAAGGACGGCAGTCTAAACATTCTCAAGATAGGTCTCCTAGCAAAAGTGAATTCAAGTCGACGCGGATTTCATCTTGCCCGCAAAGTCTCAAGGATTTGTCTAGAGGAAACACCTTAACTCATGGATCTTTTTCGTTTATGTCAGGTGGCTTCAATGAAACAGTGGGTACATTTTAGCAGGCCGCTTTGGTGGTTTGAAAAAAGATCGTGACTGGTTCGTGCCTTTCAGGGCACATACCCGCATCACTTCGCTGTAATCAAGTCGTGGACTCTGGCAGCCGTGATTACCCATGAGAATTCAGCAGCCCGCATCAGGCCTTTATGTCGTAACTGCTCGCTGAGTGTAGTGTCACTCACGATTTGCTCCATCGCCCTCGCGATCTGGGCCAGCGAGGTGGGGTCCACCAGTAGGGCAGCACCTCCAGCAACCTCGGGCATGGCTGTGACGTTTGCGGTGATCACGGGCGTGCCGCATGCCATCGCCTCGAGCAATGGAAGGCCAAAGCCTTCATAAAGGGAAGGAAATACCAACGCCTTCGCACCTCGGTACAGAGATGGCAACTTCTCTTCCGGAACTGTGCCTAGGAAATCCACACGTCCGGACACGCGGTGCCGATCTATGCAATGTGCAAGCTCGGGATCCGCATTGCCGGTGAACACGAGATGGATGTGAGGGGTGAGACATGCCCTGGAAAAAGCTTCCACCACCCGGAACTCGTTCTTATGTCGCTTGCGATTGCTGACACAAAGAAGGTAAGGAAATGGAACTCCGTACGAATCGCCGCCGGGATGGTAAGCAGAATCGACTCCGCAGCCGACGTTAAAAACCTTGTGGGGCTTTACTGCGGACCACTCGACAATCTGCATACGTGTAAATTCCGACACAGTAAAGATGCTGGCGGCCCGATGACAAGCCCGCTTCAAGACCGTTGCATAGTAGAGCCGAATAAGCGAACTGCTATTCTCGGGACAGTAGATGTGACTCAGGTCGTGAATTGTGAAGATGAAGGGTGCGTCACAGAAAAGCGGAGTGTTGTAGCCCGGCGAAAAGAAAAGATCGTTGCAGGTTAGCTTACCGAGAGCACTGGTGAGATGCCAGGCATCCAGCGGCGCGGCTGGATTCGACGTTAGTGCGACGGGACGATAATCGAGGCCGGCGAGTACGTGTCGCGCAAAACGACCGATGCCATGATCTCCAATCCATCGTTGGTCGGCATAGATCACGGCGCAACGATCGCCAGGGCTGCGCCAGTGATGGCTAGTTGGGAAGTAATCTGGGTCCAGTCGCGAAGTCCGCGGATGAAGGCTCCGGTGGGAAGCTTGTAAGGAACGACAATCTGATCGCCCGGGTACACCCGGATACGATCGAATTTTGTTCCCGTGAAAAGGCCATTGACATTATTGGCTGCGACTACGACACCGTTTGCGCGCAGCACGAAGGCATGATGCATGTCCGACTGGGGTTTTCCCTTGCCGGCGATTTCGAGATACGCCCCGGCCGTACTACGAAGTTCATAAATGAACGAACCGGGATTGTATACATCTCCCACTACCGAGACGGTGGAAGGAGTATGAGGAATAGTAAGGCGGTCGCTGTCTTCCATCACCATATCGGGAAAATCGGTGAGGCTATTGTCTTTGGGCTTGACCGGGAGTGCAACGCGCCCGCTGGCTCGGGTACTACGGAGTTGGTCGATGATGGCTTGTTGCGCCGCGAGCAGTTGCGGCAGCTCACCGGGGCTGGTGGAAGCTGCTACCGACACGGCCGACTGCCGGATTTGTACCTCCATGGTGGCGGCCAACTGGTCCAGACTCTTTTGTTGGTCGACTCGCGCGCTTTCGCGGGTCAATTGAGAACCGTAAACATAGGCGTTGGGGGTCAGGCCACCCGCGCGTTGCAAAACAGAGCGGAGTGTTTCATCGGTTTCGAGTTTATAAACGCCGGGGCGCCGCACCTCGCCTTCGACAATCACATATTGTGAGCGTTCCGTTTTCGGGACGGTGATATCGCGCTGAGAAAAGATGGTTATGATATCGCCGGGCTGCAATTCCAAATTACTGGCTTCATCATGTTCAAGGATTGCCTTGCGCGGGCTCATCCACAGAAGCTTCGAAGAAAGATCGATAGGATTGACCCGCTGGATAATGGCATAATCCCAGTTAATCTCGGGGGCATAGCGACGCACATCCTCGGCAATGTCCCGGACAGTGTTTGGGTTGGGATTGTTAGGATTGCTGCTCGCCCCCTGAGGGGGTTGTTGATTTCCCGAAGGGGGATTGCCGGTTTTCGAAGAATCGGCAGTCGATGGATTTTGCTCGTTCTGCGCGTAGATCGCATCCGCCAGATTTGAAGAACCCGCTGCATCGGGTAAAGCTTCCGGCGTATTGGGATTCTGGGTCGATTCCGGAGCGCCAGGGATTGCAGTGCCGTTGGGCGCGATGCCATTCGTCGGTTCCTGATTCGGGGTGGAGCGGTTGTTCGGCGGCGGCGGCGCCTGAACCGGATATTCGGTCGCGCGGCCATTGACGATAGCGGCGCGATTGCGCCAGTAGCGGCGTGTGAGCAAGGCCTGTGCGTTAGGAATCAAGTCGCTGATCCGCATGCCCGGCTTCCAGGGATAGCGTCCTGGGTTGGCAACATTGCCACGCAAGGTCACGGTATCTTCGAAACGTGGAACAATGGAAAAAGCACGCACAATGTCACCATCCTGCAGCGGCAGCGCGCGGGATTGTGCGTCATAGGGGAACTCCAGCGTCTTACGGGCTTCGTGATCGACGAAGCGATCGATGGTGATCTTATTGGTATCGGCGACGGTGCTCAGGTCGCCAGCGATCTCAATCAAATCGTTCAGGGTGGAACTGTCCTTCATTTCGTAGATGGCGGGTGAGTTCACAGAGCCGGAGATCGCCACGAGTGGACCAACGTGGGGAATGTAAAGGACATCGCCGGGCAGCAAACGAACATCCTTTGACTTGTCACCGTTGATTAGAAGGTCATAGAAATCGAAATCGGTGATTGTGGCGCCATCGCGGCGGACCTGGACGTGGCGCAACGAGCCTTGGGGAGTAGGGCCGCCAGAAGCGAAAAAGGCATTGACCAGGGTGCTCAACGAACTGATGGTGTAGGTGCCCGGATAACGAGCATTGCCAACAACAATGATCTGGATGGATCGAAGCCGGCCGATGCTAGCCGTGACATTGAAGTTCTTAAATATTTTCGAAATCTCACTTTTCAAGTGTTGTTCCAGGTCGCCATAGTGAATGCCGGCAACAGAGACTTGTCCGACCTGCGGGATGTAGATTTGGCCAGAACGGTCCACGATGACTCGCAAGTTGGCTTCGACCTGGCCCCAGACCCTGATCTGCAATTCGTCGCCGGGACCGATGATGTAGTCGCTCGGAACCTGCATAAAATCGACCGGAGAGAACGTACTAGGAGCCTGGACGAACAACGATTGGCCGAACAATGGCAATGGCCGGCCCACGGTGTCGGCGACCATTTGTTCGAATTCGGTTTCCGGCCGAGTCGGCAACGGGCGGTGCCAAATTTGCGAGGGATTGAGCGGAGGCCGAGTCGGAGTGTATTGGTCTGGACTGAAGCCGTAAGGCGTGGTCAACACTGGCACGCGCATTGGGAAAGACGAGCCACCGACCGCTTGAGTGCTACTGGATCTTTGCTGCTGGGCGGAGTTGCATAGCGGCGTGCTGGCGATCGTCGGATCGGAACAATCCACGGATGTTCCTTGAGACGATGTGCCCTGAGATAGAGAATCATTGACAGCCTGCGAGAAACACAATCCAGTGGTGAAAACGATGAACCACACGAGCAGCTTCGACTTTTGCATGGTCAATTCAGAAATCCAGTAATCCCGAAGAGTGTAGGCTCAAACTCTGAATTGTACCAACTGGCCGATGCAATGATTCTTAAATGGTTGAGATTGCGCGGAGTTCTTGAAGCTTAACGCTCTTGATCCTCATTTAAGGGTACGCAATCTTCTCCTTACCCGGTAAGCTGGCACGTTTACAAATTATTACTAGTCATTTTCACCGTTTGAGGTATGATCTTGCGCTAACAGGAAGCCTGCCGCGATCTTGAGAGAGCAGACCTAGCTGTGGGCAGGCCTTCTCTTCGAGGGGGAAAACCAAAAAATGAGAGAATCGGCTGTGCTCCAGCCGTACCTTCTGTTCGCCGTGATAACTTTCCTCGGTTTTGCGGTTGCTTGCGGAGGCGGAACATTCAACGACCCGCCGGGTATAGCGAGCGCATCGGTCGCACCGACGGAGAATCCTTTGGTCGCCCAGTACACGCTGACCACAGCTCTCGGATGTTCCGGGCAAGTGATGGTCGAGTTTGGACCAGACACATCGTACGGGAGAAACACCGCGTGGTATCCCGTCTCAGCCACTCGTCAGGCCACCACTGTCTTGGTCGCTGGAATGAAAGCCTCCACAACATACCACATGCGCGCCCAAGCTCAGGCACTGTGCACAGGTGCAACCAACAGCTTCGTCACTGGCGACACGACATTCACTACCGGGCCGCTGCCTTCGACGCAGACGCCAACCGCGTCCTCGTCCCCGCAGTTTCCCGGAATCAGTGTCACACAGCCCACCCCAGGGCTTACGCCCTCCCCGGGCGTGGAATTGCTTAGCCTCACCTCTGCTGGCCCGCAAGCTGTGGTTACCGATCTTCAGGGCAACGTCATCTGGTACTGCCCCGGGAACGCGGAACCGGTCAAACCCTTGCAAAACGGGCACTTTATCATCGTTCGCCCTACGGATTTGCAGGAAGTCGACCTGGCATGCAACGTTATTCGCGATGTTTCGTACACTCAAGTGAATCAATCGCTTCAAGCCAAGTCCTATGACTTTACTATCCCACCGCCGCTAGGACTGAACGGCGGGAACCCATTCCACCATGATGTATTGGTTTTGCCCAATGGCCACTGGATCGCGCTTTCTGAGATAGCGAAGAGCTTCACTGATTTGCCCGGTTACCCTGGAACCACCCAGGTCGTTGGTGACGCTGTGGTTGACATCGATCTGAACGGGAACGTGGCGTGGGCGTGGTCGTCCTTCGATCACCTGGACGTTAGTCGTTACCCTTATTTTGGATTGCCCGATTGGACGCACAGTAATGCCCTCGTTTACACGGCTGATGGCAATCTGCTCGTCTCAATGCGTAACCAAAGCTGGATTCTGAAGATTGATTACGCAAACGGGACCGGCTCCGGGAATGTTTTGTGGAAGCTGGGACAAGATGGAGACTTCACTCTGTTGGCTGGTAATTCAAGCGATTGGTTCTATGCACAACATTATCCGAACATTCTGAGCGTCAATGGTTCCCAGACCACCATGGCTGTCTACGACGATGGAAACGCCCGGATCCTCTCCGATGGACAGCCCTGCGGACCACCCGCACCACCAGCTCCGAATTGCTATACCCGCGCCACGATATTCCAAATGGATGAGAGCACAAATGTTGCCAGCTTGCAGTGGCAGTATCTCCCAGGCTTTTTTTCCTTTTGGGGCGGCAGTATCGATGTTTTGAGTAACGGTGATGTCGAGTTTGATAGTAGCGCGCCGTCCGACTTTGCAGGGTCGGTAATCATAGAGGCGTCCCAAACTGACAGCCCCCAGGTTGTCTGGCAGATGAACATCGCGGGTGGTTTGGGCATCGGCGCGTATCGGGGCTACCGCATACCAAGCCTTTATCCAGGAGTGACATGGCAGCAATGAAATTCGCGCCACTTTTCCTCTAGCGCTCCTCCATTCACGCACCTAGTGCAAAAACAGCGGCTGGGTCAAACTGCACCACGACCAGATCGTCTGGAAACTCGAGTTCATTCCGGTCACCGAGAACCCGTATGGCGCCTATCGTGTG
The DNA here is from genome assembly GCA_963750245.1 of uncultured Acidobacteriaceae bacterium. Taxonomy (GTDB): domain Bacteria; phylum Acidobacteriota; class Terriglobia; order Terriglobales; family Acidobacteriaceae; genus Sulfotelmatobacter. Next base: position 280 of record CAVVQB010000006.1, on the reverse strand, counting down.
CCCAGTCTCTGTCGCCGCCGGGAAGCAGCGTAGTCACCGTGATGGCTTCTACAGGAGGTACTGGCGGAATCAACCACGCCGCTACCCTGACAGTCACCATCACCCAATGATGCTGAATAATCGCCAACAGGTAGGCGCCCTCGCGAGGCGATTGCTAAGAAATGCCTGGTCGTCGAGAATTTCAAGACGCAGCTTCGGCTTCTTGCGAGGAGGGCAAAGTAGCGAGCGGTCCTGCTAAGACCTCTTTGGTTAGTTGCTCCACTTTCGAGGCCAGTTGCGG
>CAVVQB010000005.1:0-1997748 GCA_963750245.1 uncultured Acidobacteriaceae bacterium | reverse complement strand
CTGTGAAGGTGTCAGCGCGATTGTAACGGACCGACACCTGCGACGACGAGGCTTCGCTATTATGTCGCTGCGCCTAACAGCAATGACCGGCCAGATTTCGCGTTATTGCACCGTCAAAACAAAGCTTCCTTGCTCAGAAAGCGATCCCGCCGTAGCAGTCACCGTCACGGTTGAGGTGCCCGCCGGTGTCCCGGGATCTTGCTTCTGCTGACTCCCGCCACCGCCCCCGCCGCCACACGCAGGGATGGTCACCAGCATCGCAAGCAGCATCATCGATCCAACCATTGCGCCCCATCGCCGCCGTCCAGACGCGCCCAGCACGAAAATCCCGCCTACCGGCAACGCGCCGCCGAAAATGGCAGCCAGAAAATAAGCACGCTCCTTAGTCTGCAGCAATGTCGTATGTGGAGCGGTAGTGGTTACCCTAATCGTGGTGGTCACCACTGTGGTCGGCCCCTGCCCGGTCGCGGGCGAAGAAGAGCAGGTGGTTTCGGCGGGCAGACCACTACAAGTGAAGGTGATCGCCGTGGTGAAACCTGTCGACGCGATGATGCCTACAGTAGTACTGCCTGTACCGCCAGGAGCCGAGATGCTTACCGGTGCCAGACCGGAGACCGCAATGAAGCCGGGCTGAATCGTGAAGGTGACTGGGCTGTTGCTGCTGCTGGCGGTGAAACTGGGATCACCCGAGTAGCTCGCCGAAATGCTGTGGTTGCCAGCATCGAAGCTGATGATTCCATCACCGATCGAAGTGTTGCCTTGGCTGTTGAGAGCCGGGTTACTGACCACCTGGACCGGGGGACTTACCTGAGGATTTGTCGCGGGGATGGAACCGAAGGTGTCCGTGAAATTTACACTCCCAGTCGGGCAGCCGGCATAAGAAGGGATCTGGCACACAGTCGTGCTGTGGGTGGCACTGGCAACATCAGCCCGCACAAACACAAGGCTGCCGAAAGGAAACGGGCTGGTGAGCGAATTTCCACTCAAACTGGATCCTTGCAAGCTCAAAGTGGTCGTGCTCGTCTCCGGCTTCACGGTGACCATGGAACTATTGGAATTGCTGGGTCCGTACGTCGCATCCCCAGAATAGTGAGCCCAGACACAGTACGGACCTCCCCCCGGCAAGGCGATGGTGGAGAACGATACCGATCCTGCCGTTAGCTTCGCACCGTCTGTCGCGGCCGTGAGACCAAAGCAACCGATCGGGCCGTTTTCCGCCAGCAGGGAAACATTGCCGGTGGGCGTGCCGGTTCCGCTGCTGGGTGCGACTGTGATTGCCACATTCACGGGAGTGCCGTGTGTGATGTTCGTGGTCGAACCCAGTGCCAACGTCGTTGTAGTCGCATTGAATATGATGCTGTTCCAATTGTTGATCAGGTTCGCGACATTGACTGAACCCAGCCCTGTCGTCAGGTCGTACCCGCCCGGCCTGATAATCGGATCCCACTTCGCCGGGAACAACATTATTCCCAACCGTCACGTCATTGAAGATGCAGGTGCTGGCGGGAGGAGTGGATGTATTCGAGCCATTGCACTGCGAAGGGTAAATGTTTTGCGCTCGCCTGCGCCGCGGCCAGAGGGTAGAGCACATAGTTTGCCTGTCCCTGGCCGGCCACCCGCGCTTTGCTCGGCCAGCGCCATGATGCCGGCGAAGGAGGGCGCCGCGGCGGACGTGCCGCTAACGCCCGCCAGAGTAGATATATCCCTGGCTATCGGGGACGCAAGACCCTTCCAGGCAGAGCAGATAAAAATCATGCCCGGCAGCGGTTAACGAGACGTCTGGAAGATCGCGCACTCCGTCCTCGGGTATATTCAACCCGGTGCCGGTTTGCCAGGAAGGTTTTGGCACGCCGTTGGTTGTACCAGGTGGAGATATCTGATTGTCTCCAATATTTCCGGCGCTAGCCCCACCGCTGCCGGACCAAAGTCCGTTCGTCAGGCTGCTCTCGTTCCACGCATTTTCCGGAATGTAGGAGATCGCTGTCTCGGAAATCGGCTGGGTAGAAGCCCAGTATTTGCTGGGGTCGCCGTTTTCATTGAACATCGTTCCACCCACCGCGATATTAAAAGGCGTCGAAGCCAGCGCGTTCACGGAGACCGGCCCGGTAGCTGGAGGATTACTCGGATCATCGCAGCCCTCCGCCCCGGTGTCGCCCGTGGAAACGAAATATGTGATTCCCTGAGCTGCGGCCTGTTCTGCCACGGCATTGATCCCGGCAAGCCGCGCGTCGGTCGCAAAATACTCACAGGTGCCGAAACTCTCCGTCATGATGTCGGCGAGATTGTTCTCGACGATGTACAGCTCGGAGAGGTCGATGCCATCTGTCGTGTTGGTTGAGCCGGAGACGACGAAATCGATGTTTGCATTCGGAGCAATGGCGCCGGACCACGTCGCATCCAGGGTAGCTTCGAGCTCCTCATCGCCGCCTGAGTCACCCGGGTCGGGACCGTCCACGATGATATTGAGATTGTCCCCGCCGAAGCTATCGTTCCCCGCTCCGATCTCATTGCGGAAGTCCTGCACGTCCTCGCCGCCGTTGTAAAGATCATTGCGGCCAACCACGCCAATCGTTGCGAATGCCCGGTCACGGTCTGGTAAGCTGGATTGATGTTATAGATCACCGCGATAGTCCTGCGGTGCGAGGGCGTTAAATGCAGGTTGGCCGTTCTGCGGCGGGAAAGTCACGTGCGGCTTATTTCCTTTTCCTTGGACCACCTGCGCCAAAACAGCGGACTTCACTAAATGGCTTTGCGGCTTGCTGAGGAAATTATGCAGCGTCAGCACCCCCGCTACCGCCGGCGTCAGCGCCGTCGGAATCGACGGATCGCTCGAGTTCGCCCAGTGCTGTTCTCCGTTCACCAAGTACTTGTGAATCGTGGTATGAAACGCCTCTTTCACCTGGCTGGCCGAGCCAGAAAACTCCAGCACAGTACGCCCTTTCGTCGATCCAACCTGAAATCCGTGCGACTGCAACCATGACGTGATGGTTTGCATGTCGCTGTCAGTCGGTCCGAACTGCTGGCCGAATTGTTCGGGCGTCAGCCACTTGTGATAGCTGGGTGAGGCTTTATCCTGCTGGTCGTCGAGCAGTTTCCGCAGCGCCGATTCCTGCTCGGCGCTCCTCTTCAAGACCAGGAGCATGCGCTGCATGGGCAGTGTGGCCGGCGCGGTTCCCAAGTCGAATTCCGGGCGCGCCAAACGATGCGTATTTCCTTTCAGCACCGTCATCTGTGTCTCATAGACAGGTTGCGTGATCAGCGGCCGAGGCGCCACACCTGCGCCGGGAGCCGAACTCGCCTCCTGCGCGGACAATGCCTGGGAAAAGCTGATCGCCATAAAAGCTAGGATCACGGCGAATACGAGACACAAGGAGAAGCGGCAGACAGCTCTCATGACTTCGGCACCTTTACTGAGACATAGCTACGCCTGCGGAGAACGGACGGGGATAGGAGGAAGGAAGTGGCCCAATCCATCTCGTCACGCGACCGGGTTCCCGTTCGCGTGGGACCAGCCTTTTTATCGCAACTTTCCCAGGATTGCAACTGCATTTCAGCGTCTCAACTGGCCCCAGGGCGCGCCTTCTGCGATGACCCGCACAACGAGAAAGACAGAGAGACTGGCAAGGAAAATCGGATTGTTATCACTCCGAGACAGTGGAGATCGCGGGTTACTCTTCGAACATGGGCACTTGCCGCTGATCATCGACGGTGCCGCGTCGAGGACGTCGAGTTGCCCCGATCACGGCAAGCACCGTCAGCGACTCCAGCGCCGTGCGCGGAACGAATATGCGCTGCGTGTTCGAGCGCTGGTCGGGCGGGCTGATCAGAAAGCCTTCCGGGGTGGTCTGGGTAAGGTCGGCGGGCATGAGGCCTTCGAGGATTTCGTTATCCTTGAAGCGCAGGCGCACCCACAACCCTTCCGAGCGGGGACGGGAAGTGAAAGTCTTGCGGGTAAGCGACTCGGAGTCGCCGAACTCGCGCACGAAATAGACTCCCTTGATCTCGTGCAGATCCATGGCGACCACGTTGCCAGCTGTGTTGAGCAATTCCAGTTTGCCCTCGTTCACGAACTGCGTCGGCGAGACGTAGCCCGAGACCGAATCCCGGTCCATCTTACGGACGATGACTTTCTTGTGAGTCGAGGGCATTGAAGAGCAGGGGCTAGAGGCTAGGGCCGAGTGGTTTCGCTAGCCTCTAGCCCCTAGTCTCTAGCCCCTGCTTTTCCGATTCTCGCATCTTTCCCCCGAATTCGTCCGGAATCCTCCTTGGCAGTAGCCAAATCGTAAACGTTGTGTTATTCCTTTAAGTTGCATCCGTGCGGCTTAAGTCCTTATAAGTCTATTGTATTGAGTGGCTTGTGTCTGGTCAGGTGGAAGTTTGCCGGGGCTGGGGTGGTTTGCCCTGTGGAAATCTTGTGGAAACTTCGCCCTGAACTGAATGGACGTTGGGGAGCCGACTCGATGGCCGTTTGATCTGGATCGCTTGAATACGAATGGCTGATTACATTTACACCATGGAAATCCGGTTGACGCCGGATCAGATGAAGGGCGTCAACCTCGTGCAAGACGTAGCCCGCGCGGCGGGTATCACTCTCTATCTTACCGGTGGCGCGATCCGCGACATCATCAGCGGTTTTACCATCCGCGACCTCGATTTCACCGTTCAGGGCAATCCTCTCAAGCTGCAGAAGGATTTCGAACGCGCCGGCGCCCAACTCGTGGGGCACGATGAGGATGTCCGGACCCTGTTTCTGCTGCTGCCCGGCAATGTCCGCGCCGAGATCGGCATGGCCCGCTCCGAGCATTACGAAAAGGTTGGCAAACCGCCGGTTGTGACCCCCGCCAGCATTCAAGAAGACTTGCGCCGTCGCGACTTTACCGTAAACGCAATGGCCCTGTCGCTGAATGAAGGCTCGCGAGGTCTGCTGCTCGATCCCTTCAACGGCGTGGCCGATATTGAGGCGAAGCTTTTGCGGATCCTGCACAACTATTCCTTCGTGGAAGATCCCTCACGGATGATTCGCGCCACCCGTTTCTCGGCCCGTTTCCACTGGCCGCTGGAGGAACGCACCCAGCAGCGTTACGACTCGGCCAAGGAAAATAAATACATCGAGCACATTTCCAAGAGCTCGATAGGACACGAGATCGCTCAGCTGGCGCATGAAGATGACCCGCTGGCCGTGGTGCGCGCTCTGGAAAAAGAAGAATTCCTGAAAGTGCTGCACCCGCACTGGACCGTCGCCAAGGTTGACACCGCCGGCCTCAGCCAGCTGATGAAGACGCGCCAGCAGATCGTGGACTTGGGCTACACGGTCGATCCCTCGGCTGCGGTCATGCATTTCCTCACGGCGCACCTTTCGGATAAAGATGTCTCCGATCTGCGGCGCCAGATTCCGCGCAAGGATTTAGTCGAGGCCTGGCGGGATATTGAGGATCATGCCAAAGACCTGGCGAAACGGTTGATGGGGAAGGAAGCGGCAACCCCTTCGCGAACCTGGAATCTGCTTTCCTCCGCGCGGCCGGAGATGGTCTTATTTCTCGCTGTGACGGCACGTCAACAGGCCGTGGCGCAGAAGATCAAGAACTTCTTCACCAAGTGGCGAGAAGTGCAGAAGCGCATCCCGCTCCCGGAGATGACGGAGCTTCTGATCACGCCGCAGCTGCCGGAATATCCCAAGATTGCGCGCGATGTCTTCATGCTCCTGCTGGATGGAAAGCTGCGTTCGCGCACGGAGACCTTGAAATTCCTGAAGCCATTCGCACCTCCTCCGCCTCCTCCGCCTCCTCCGCCCAGGCGCGGTCGAGGGGCAAAAGCGGTCGCTACGGCAATTGAGCCGGTTCCCGAAGCAGCCGGTAAGCCGGCGAAAGGTAAAGCAAAGAAGGCTGCGGCGGCAGCCGCAGGAGCCGCTGGTGCGCCGGTGATCGCGGCGATTGCCAAAGCTAAGCCTGAAGTTCATGGCAAGCCCGAGGCAAAAGCGAAACCAGACAAGGCAGGGAAGCCGGGGAAGCCCGCCGTTAAGGCCTCACGCCAAACATCCGACGAGGAAGGCTCCGCCAAAGAAAGCCGCCAAGAAACCGCCCGCGAAGAAGAGCAAGAAGCGCTAGCTTACCGAGCCTTCGATTCCTGAATCCCATCGCCCGAATCAGGCATATAATGTAAGGTATGCGGCGCCTGATGTGCATTGCGGTTTTCCTCGTTTTTGCGGCGTCCTTGCAGCTTGAAGCGCAGCGCGGTGGTGGCGGCCACGGATCCGCCGGCGGACATGGCGGATTTGCCGGACACAGCAGTTTTGGCGGCGGGCACTCCTTTGGCGGCGCTCGCTCAGCCTCAAGCTTTTCCCCGCGTTCCTACGCAGGCGGACGATCCTACAGCAGACCGTTATCCCGTGGTGCCTTTAATTCCCGAGCCTTCAATCGTTCGGGAGTAGGTCTGCGAATCCGCACCTATCCACGATTTAGGAGCAACTGTTTCGGATATGGATACGGCTGCGGTTGGGGATACGGATATCCCTACCTCGGCGGGGGAGTCGATCCCTATTGGTGGTGGGACTCCGATTCCTCCTACGATCAGGACCAGCAGAACCAGATTTGGCTAGCCAATGAGATGAACCAGCAGAGCCTCGCTGAACAGCAAATGCGCTGGCAAGGCGATCAGGATGCTTATGCGCGCTTCGCTCCTCCACCGCCACGCGCGCTAGAGCGCACGGAAGCTGCGCCGGCCACGGTGTTGGTGTTCCGCGATCAGCACCAGCAGGAAGTACAAAACTACGCCATCGTGGGACAAACCATGTGGGTGTTTGCGCCACAACACACCGAGAAGATTCCGCTCTCTGAACTGGATCTTCCCGCGACGACCAAGGCGAATGACGACCGCGGGGTAGATTTCCGCGTGCCCGGCGCGAATGAAGGTCAATAACCTCTCGCCGGTTTTCCACTCCCGAGCTTGGTTCTGTGGATAACGCGTCGGCTCGACGCTCGCGTTTCCCGTTAGAATGACGCCATCGAAAATGACATTGAGCCAAGCATCCCAATTCGTTCACCTGCACCTGCATACCGATTACTCCCTGCTCGACGGCGCCTGCGATGTCGAAAAGCTTTGCCAGCGCGTCACTGAACTCGGCATGCCCGCCGTCGCCATGACCGACCACGGAAACATTTTTGGTGCGGTTCATTTCGTAAATGCGGCGCACAAGTATGGCGTCAAGCCCATCATCGGCTGCGAGCTCTACATCTGCAAGAAAGACGATCACAACATCGTGCGCACGCCGCCCGAGGGCGACACCTACAACCACCTGCTCGTGCTCGCCCAGAACGAAGAAGGCTACCGCAATCTGGTCAAGATTACGTCCGAAGCCTCACTACACGGTTTCTACTACAAGCCTCGGGTGAGCAAGAATTTTCTTGCCGAACATTCCCGCGGCCTGATCGGTCTTTCCGGATGTCTGAAAGGTGAAGTCGCGGAACGTCTGACGGAAGGGAAGTACGACGCCGCTCTCGCGGCTGCTGCAACCTACCGCGATATTTTCGGCAAAGAGAATTTCTATCTCGAAATTCAGGACCAGGGCCTCGCCATGGAGCACAAGATCCATCCCGGCCTGTTCCAGCTGGAAAAGGATCTCGGCCTTCCCCTCGTTGCCACCAACGACAGCCACTATCTCTGCGAAGACGATGCCCACGCGCAAGACGTCATGCTGTGCATTCAGACCGGCAAGTCAATTCACGATACAGCACGCATGAAGTTCGATGGAACTCAGTTCTTCGTCAAGAATCACGAGGAAATGTATCGCGTCTTCAAAGACTCGCCCGAAGTCTTGACGCGAACGCTCGACATAGCCGAGCGCTGCAGCCTGCGCCTGGAAAAAGTAGCCACTCCGTTCCCGCAATTCGAAGTTCCCGCCGGTTACACCATCGACAGCTATTTTGTTCACGTCTCGCGCGAGGGCTTCGCCCGCCGCCTCGCTGCGTTGCGCCCGCTGCACGAGCAGGGCAAAATCAAGCACTCGATCTCGGATTACGAGCAGCGCCTCGAGCGTGAACTCGCCATCATCCAGCAGATGAAGTTCCCCGGCTATTTCCTGATCGTTTGGGACTTCATCCGCTACGCGAAAGAGCACGACATCCCGGTCGGTCCCGGCCGCGGATCGGCCGCCGGGTCACTCGTTTCCTACGCTCTCGGCATTACCGACATCGATCCGCTCCAGCACGAGTTGCTCTTCGAACGCTTCCTGAATCCCGAGCGCGTCTCCATGCCTGACATCGATATCGATTTCTGCATGAATCGCCGCGGCGAAGTGATCAACTACGTCACACAGAAATATGGCCGCGACAACGTCGCGCAGATCATCACCTTCGGCACCATGGCCGCCAAGGCCGCCATCAAGGACGTCGGCCGCGCCATGGATATTCCGTACGCCGATGTCGATCGCATCGCCAAGATGGTCCCCACGCAGCTGAATATCACGCTCGATCAGGCCATCGAAGATTCTCCGCAGTTGCGCGAAGCCATGGAGAAAGATGGCCAGATTCGCGAGCTGATGCAGACTGCGAAAAAACTGGAAGGCATGGTTCGCAACTCCGGCGTACATGCGGCCGGCGTAGTGATTTCCCCCAAGCCCCTGACCGAGCTGGTTCCGCTGCACAAGACCAAGAACGACGAAATCGTCACTGCCTTCGACATGGTCGCCATCGAAAAAATGGGGCTGCTGAAGATGGATTTCCTCGGCCTCACCACGCTGACGATTCTCACCGACGCGCTCCGTCTCATCCAGCAAACTCGCGGAACTTCGATCGCTCTGGAAACCGTTCCCCTGGATGATGCGGACACTTACGTGAAGGTCTTCCACAAAGGTCTAACTTCCGGCGTGTTCCAGTTTGAATCGCACGGCATGAGAGATGTGCTCAGAAAATATCAGCCAGATTCAATCGAAGATCTCACGGCCCTCAATGCACTCTACCGTCCGGGTCCGATCCAGGGCGGCATGATCGATGATTTCATCGATCGCAAACACGGCCGGAAGAAAGTCGAGTACGAACTCCCGGAGCTGAAAGAGATTCTCGAGGAGACCCTCGGCGTCATCGTGTATCAGGAACAGGTGATGCAGATTGCCAATCGTCTCGCCGGTTACTCCCTCGGCGAAGCCGACCTGCTGCGCCGTGCCATGGGCAAGAAAAAAGCCGAGGAGATGGCCCAGCAGCGCGAGCGTTTTGTAGAAGGCGCGGCCCAACGCAAGTTTCCGCCAAAGAAAATCGAAAAGATTTTTGATCTGATGGCGCAGTTTGCCGGATACGGTTTCAACAAGTCGCATTCCGCCGCCTACGCGTTGCTCGCCTACCACACCGCGTATTTGAAGACTCATTATCCCGTCGAATTCATGGCCGCGCTGCTAACTTCCGTCACAGGCAGCACCGACGACGTGGTGAAGTACATCAACGAGTGCCGTGAGATGGGCATTTCTGTCGAAGCCCCGGACATCAACGTCTCCGACGCCAATTTCACGCCGCATGGGGAAGCCATCCGCTTCGGCCTAGCCGCGGTGAAGAATGTCGGCGGCAACGCCATTGAATCGATCGTCGCGGCCCGCAAGAAACTCGGCCGCTTCAAATCGATTTACGAATTCTGCGAGAATGTCGACCTTCGCCTCCTCAACAAGCGGGTCCTCGAATCGCTCATCAAGAGCGGCGCCATGGATTCTCTGGGCCGCCGCGCCCAACTCATGGCCGTGCTCGACCGAGCCATCGAGCGCGCCCAGAAAGCCCAGCGCGACGCGGAATCCGGCCAGCACGGCCTCTTTGGAGTGTTTCAACAGGAGGAGTCCGAAGCCAACAATGACCGGCTCCCCAACATTCCCGACTGGGATGAGCACCTGCGCCTGGCGTCCGAAAAAGAAATTTTGGGATTTTTCATCAGCGGCCACCCCCTGGAAAAATACAAAGACAAGCTGCAAGACTTGCAGGCGCTAAGCATCGCCGAAATCGGCGCCATGACGAAGTCCACGGGCAAGGATGAGACCATCGCGACCGCTGGCATCATCGCTAACGTGCGCGTGCTCAAGTCCAAGCGCGGAGACTTCTACGCGCAGGCCACGCTCGAAGATATGTCAGGCTCGATCGATATGATCGTCTTTCCTGAAGCCTATAAACGTCTGGGCGACAAAATAAAGCTTGAAGTCCCGGTGTTGGTGAGGGCGGGAGTAAGAATTGAAGAGGGAGCGAATCCCAAAATAACCGCTGCGGAAATCATGCCGTTAGAAGAGGCCAAAGTCCCGCTCCCGCGCGCGCTTCGCATCCGCATCCCGCTCGAAGACGCGGCCGAATCCACGGTGGACGATCTTCACGCTTTATTTCAGGAGCGCAAAGGCGAGGCCAGAGTGTTGTTCGATGTGGAACGCGGCGGCGATTTCATGGTGGTGATGGAAGCGGAAGGTTATAATGTCCTGCCAGATCGCAGTTTCATTGCGCGGGTTGAACAGTTGTGCGGGCGCGGCAGTGTTCGCGTGATCTCTTGAGTTACGGTCCGCGGAAAAATATGGATGCCAACGATAAATCGCAGCAGGAATTGGACCAGATCGAGCGTCAGGTTGCGGTAATCGAGGCCAGCACCGGACAGGATGAGGAAACCCATCGCCAGCTCGCACAGCTCCAGGAACGCATCCATACCCTGAGGGAAGAGATGAAGGCCCCGCAGACTGCCTGGCAAAAAACGGAACTCGCGCGCCATCCGCAGCGTCCCCAGACCCTCGACTATATCGAACGCTTGTTCACCGACTTCAGCGAAATTCACGGCGACCGCACTTTCGGCGACGATGCAGCCATTATTTGCGGCATGGCCCGTTTCCACGGCGATGAGATCCTCGTGGTCGGCACTCAAAAGGGCCGGGACATGAAGCAGCGCGTCTACCGCAACTTCGGCACACCGCATCCGGAGGGTTATCGCAAGGCGCTGCGCGTGATGCAGATCGCGGAGAAATTTCGCCGCCCGATTTTTACCCTGGTCGATACCGATGGCGCCTATCCCGGAATTCATGCCGAAGAACGCGGCCAAGCCGAGGCCATTGCTCACAATTTGCGCGAGATGGCGCGCCTCGAAGTTCCCATCATCGCCACGGTCATCGGAGTCGGCGGCAGCGGCGGAGCTTTGGCCATCGCCGTGGCTGATCGCGTTCTCATGATGGAAAACTCCATCTACTCGGTCATTTCTCCCGAAGGCTGTGCCGCCATCATGTGGCGGGACGCCACCAAGAAGGAATTAGCCGCCGAAGCTATGCACATTACGGCCACCGATCTGAGCGAACTCGGCTGCATTGACGACATTGTTCCTGAACCCGAGGGCGGTGCTCACCGCGATTACGAGGCTGCGGCGAACCTGCTCGATGTCAGCCTGCAGAAACATTTCTCCGAACTCAAGAAGATCCCTCCCGCTGACTTGATCGTGTCACGATATAATAAGTTCCGTAACATTGCCCAGTTTTTCAAAACCGAGTCTTAAGTCCGGAGAAATCTTTCTCTCTCGTTTTACAAGCAGGTTCCTCCCGGCTGTGGACGGTCGATTAGGAGTGCCCAGGGAGCGCCGTCGCCGTATAATTGTTTGTTCCCCTCAAGCTAAGATTCGGGCGGAGAACTCCGTCTCTTTTAAATAAGGAAGGTGTCGGGATGGCCACTACGGATGTCGTGCCCCAGGGAGCAGGCGGGCAATTGGGGCGCAAGCGCATCGTCAATGACATGAGCATTCAGGTCGCCACGGTGAATGGCTCAGGTTCACAGAGTTCGAACACTGTTTTACTTCGCGCCATCTTCCAGATGGGCGTGCCAGTTTCGGGCAAGAATCTTTTTCCCTCGAATATCGCCGGGCTTCCTACCTGGTACACGATTCGCGCCAATAAAGAAGGCTACATCGGCCGCAAGAAGGAAATCGATTTTCTCGTCGCTATGAACGCCGAAACCGCGCAGGATGACGTCATGTCATTGGCCGCGGGTGCTTCCGTGCTTTATGACGAACCGCTGGCGTTGGACAAGCTCCGCAACGATCTTGTCTTTTACTCCGTCCCTTACGACAAGATAGTGGCGACGGTCTGCCCGGAAGCGAAGCTGCGCAAGCTCGTCAAGAACATGGTGTACGTCGGCGTGGTCGCTCAGCTTCTCGAAATCGAAATGGGCGAGGTTGAGAAAGCCATCCGTAAACAGTTTGCGAAAAAAGTAAAAGCTGCCAATCTGAATCTTGCCGCCGCCCAGGCGGGTTTCGATTACGCGAAGGCAAACTTGCAAAAGCGCGGTGTCTTTTACATCGAGCGCATGGATAAGACCGCGGGCAAGATCATCATCGACGGCAACTCCGCTGCGGCTCTTGGCTGCGTATTTGCCGGCTGTACGGTCGTCACCTGGTATCCCATCACGCCTTCCTCGTCGCTGGTCGAGACGATGATCGAGTACATGAAGGACTACCGCATCGGCCCTGATGGCAAAGCCACCTTCGCCATTGTCCAGGCAGAGGATGAGCTGGCCGCCATCGGTATGGTGATCGGCGCTGGCTGGGCTGGTGCCCGCAGCATGACCGCGACGGCCGGCCCGGGCATTTCGTTGATGTCGGAGTTTTCCGGCTTGGCCTACTATGCAGAAGTCCCAGGCGTGATCTGGGACATCCAGCGCGTCGGCCCCTCCACCGGCCTGCCTACGCGCACTTCTCAGGGCGACATTCTGTCAACCGCATTTCTTTCCCACGGCGACACCAAGCACATCATGCTGATCCCGTGCTCGGTTGCCGAATGTTTCAGCATGGCTTCCGAAGCCTTCAATCTCGCCGAACAATTCCAGACGCTGGTGTTTGTCATGTCCGATCTCGATCTCGGCATGAACAATTGGATGTCCGATCCCTTCGAGTATCCGACAACTCCGATCAAGCGCGGCAAGGTGCTGGATAAAGAAGCTCTGACCAAGCTGGGCGGTTTTTCCCGCTATAAGGATCTCGATGGCGACGGAGTGGGTTATCGAACTCTGCCGGGAACCGACCATCCTTCCGCGGCATACTTCACCCGCGGCAGCGGCCACAACGACAAGTCGAACTACAGCGAGCGCCCCGAGGACTACGAAAACAACATGGAGCGCCTCAACCGCAAGTTCGAGAGCGCGCGCTCATTCGTGCCGCGGCCGGAAATCCTCAAGGGTACCAATGCGAAAATCGGCATCATTGCCTACGGGACCTCACATTGGGGCATAACCGAAAGCCGCGACCAGTTGTGCAACGAGTACGCCATTGAAACCGACTACCTGCGCTTGCGTGCTTACCCTTTCACTCGCGAGGTGCACGAATTTATCGAGCAGCACGACCGAATCTACGTGGTCGAACAAAACCGTGACGCGCAAATGCTGAGCCTGCTCAAACTCGACCTGAAGCCGGAGCTAACTCCCCGCTTGCGCAGCATCAGCCATCTCGACGGCCTGCCGCTCGACGCACGCTCCGTCACCGACGAACTCAGCACCATGGAGGGTAAGTAAATGGCGACCACGCCCGCTGCAGAACCGAAAACCAATCGTATCGGCCTGACCGTAATCGACTATAAGGGCGGCAAGACCACGCTCTGCGCCGGTTGCGGCCACAACGCCATTTCCGAACGCATCATCGAAGCCATGTATGAAATGGGCGTGCAGCCCGAGCGCGTCGCGAAGCTGAGCGGAATCGGTTGTTCCTCCAAGAGCCCCGCGTACTTCATGAATCGCTCGCACAGCTTCAACTCCGTGCACGGACGCATGCCCTCCGTCGCCACCGGAGCGATGCTTGCCAATCGCAATCTGATCGCGCTCGGCGTCAGCGGCGACGGCGACACCGCTTCCATCGGCATCGGCCAGTTCGTTCACCTCATGCGCCGCAATCTTCCCATGATTTACATCATCGAGGACAATGGCGTGTACGGCCTCACCAAGGGTCAGTTTTCCGCGACCGCGGATCTGGGATCGAAACTGAAGTCTGGAGTGATCAACGATCTTCCTCCCATCGACACCTGCGGCCTGGCCATCGAACTGGGCGCAACGTTCGTGGGACGGTCATTCTCCGGCGACAAACGCCAGTTGAGCACCATGTTGAAAGCCGCCATTGCGCACCACGGCACGGTCATGCTCGACGTCGTCTCACCCTGCGTCACCTTCAACGATCACGAGGGTTCCACGAAATCCTACAAATACGTGAAGGATCACGACGAGGCCCTGCAGGAGATGAGCTTCATTCCGCACTTCGAAGAAATTGATGTCGAGTACGATCCGGGTAGCACCGTGAACGTCACCATGCACGACGGTTCCAGCCTGCGCCTGCGCAAGCTCGAAGAAGACTACGATCCCACGGATCGGATAGCCGCCATGACCCGCCTGAATGAGGCGCACGACAAAGGTGAAGTCCTGACTGGAATCTTTTACGTAAACACGAAAGCCCCCAGCTTCCTCGATATGCTGAACATGGTCGATCAGCCGCTGGCCACCCTACCGGAATCCATGACGCGCCCCAGCAAGCCCGCACTAGACGCCGCCATGGAAGAATTGCGATAGGCCTGAGCTCGTTGTCATTCCGAACTGGGCCGAAGGCCCGGTGGGGAACCTGCTTTTCCCTGAACGCAAAGCAGACGCTACGTACTACCTCGAACTCCCCGGCTGCAACCCGCGTCCCGAACCGTAATACTCCGCGAGCGCCTGTCGTTCATCCTCGGTGAGCAGGGAAGAAATAGTCCGCATCGGCATATTAATGTCGTTAGCCCGCCTTCCATTCGCGAACGCCGTCAATTGATCCAGAACATACTCAGAATTCTGCGTCGTCAGTGACGGAACTCCCGGGCGATAGGCCACTGGACCGTGACACGACTGGCACGGAGGAATCCCGCGCTCTCCGTCTCCAAACGAAACCAGGTGCGATGCGATCCCAGCGTGCACTGGATTTGGCTGCACCCCCGGAAAGCTCCGATTGTCCTCGGGGTCGGTAAACACCGGCAGCTTCGAGTAGTAAGCCACCACATCACTCACGTCGCGCGGCGAAAGCGATTCCGCGATGGGTTCCATCACACGCGAAGTCCGCTTATGGCTGCGAAAATCTTCCAGCTGCTTCCACACCGCCAGCTTGTCCATGCCCGCGAGGTTGGGAGTGGAACCGGCGGCGCTGAAGCCCTCCGCGCCGTGGCAGTGATCGCAACGCTTCGCGAGAAGCATCCCTCGAAAGGCATCTCCAGCCGAAGCCGCCGTCAAAGTTTGCTGCGACCATGACACATAAGAAGGCACGCGTTCCGGTGCGTTGTCACTCGCTACCAGCAGAAGGGAACTCGTCACAAACATAACCGCAGCCGTGCGCAACAAATTCCACGGCGACAAATATCCACTATTGGACGGCACAGTTCCCCCTTTCTCCCGCGCGTAAAACAGGGAACTGCTCGCGCGGCACCACTTTCAACTCCGATCGCATGGCATAGTGTCCCGCTCCGCAAAACTCGCGGCACACCGTCTTATATTCTCCGGGATTCGAAAATTCGAGCCGCGTGGCGCTGATCGTTCCCGGGAGAACCTTCACGTTGTATTCCGTCCCAATGAAGGCAAGCGCGTGGACCGCGTCAGCGCTCGTGATGCGCAGATGCACCGGAACTCCAGCCGGAACAAGAATGCAGTGCGGAACAAATAAGTATTGCTGCGCGATCATGCGGACCGTCACCGACCCATCGGCGTCCTGCTCGGTGCCCAGATTATTCTCGACGAATTCCCCCGCCAAATGCAGCGACAGCGGATCGACTTCCCGTGTTCCCCTCAAATACCGCAACACAGGTTCATCGATCTGGTAGTAACGCGTGGCCGGGATGAGGCACAGAACCAGCACTGTCAGCACGAACGTTCGCAGCTTTCGCCAGTTCACAGGGATCTCGATGGGGGCAGATTATACCGTCGTCCTAATGATGCACAGAACCAACAGGAGGCAACAATGTCCGCACTTTTTGCCGCTCTACGGGTAAGCTCAATCGGGGTATGCGGCTTCGAATCGACTTCGGCTAGCGGGATGCCTCGATCTCTTTCAGCACGGCGCTGCAGCGTTCGCAAACCGTCGGATATGTCTTGTCTTCGCCGACGTGAACTGAGTAATTCCAACAGCGCTCGCACTTCAATCCATCCGCCTTTGTCACCTCGACATGCACTCCGCTCGTACCATTGCCGGAGCCTTGCGCCAGGTTGACCGCGGACACGATGAACAAGTAGCGCAACTGGCCGGCATGTCGCGCCAACACCGCATACGCTGGATCGGAGGCGGTGACGGCCACCTGCGCCTCCAGGCCGGTGCCGATCAGCTTATTGTTTCGCGCCTCTTCCAGCGCCTTCAGCACTTCGTCGCGCACCGCGCGCAGAGTTGTCCACTCCGCATCGGACTTGGAGTCAGCTTGGGGAGCAGAATCACCTGACGAGGGAAACAGCGCCAGGTGCACGCTCTCTGGGCGATTCATCACCTTCGGCATGTATTGCCAGACTTCTTCGGAGGTGAAGGTCATAATGGGTGCGAGAAGCCGTACCAACGCCTCGCCAATCCGCCAGATCGCGGTCTGCGCGCTGCGGCGCGCCTGCGACTTCGGCGCGGAAATGTACAGCCGGTCCTTGAGCACATCAAAGTAGAAGGCACTCAAATCGACGATGCAAAAGTGATTCAGGCGGTGATAGATCTTATGGAAAGCGAACTCATCGTACGAGACCTGCACTTCGGAGGCGAAAGCCGCAGTCTGCCTTAGCATGTACTGATCCAGCGCTTCCATCTTCACGAGAGCAACGGCGTCACTCGCCGGATCGAAGTCTCCAAGATTCCCGAGGATGTAGCGAAACGTATTACGAATCTTGCGATAGTTGTCCGCGATCCGCAGCATAAGCTGCTCAGATCCCACTACGTCTTCCCGAAAATCGACCGACGCCACCCACAGCCGCACCACTTCCGCGCCCAGCCGGTCCGAAATATCCACCGGGTCTACGTCATTTCCCCGCGACTTCGACATGGCCTGCCCTTTTTCGTCGAGCGTCCATCCCGGCGTGACCACTCCTTTATACGGAGGCGTTCCGTGCGTGCCCATGGCGCATAATAGCGACGATTGAAACCATCCCCGGTATTGGTCTCCGCCTTCCAGATAAAGATCCGCCGGCCAAGAATAAGTCGGCTCGTCGGCGATCAGGGCCAGATAGCTCGCGCCCGATTCCAGCCACACGTCAAAGATGTCGGTTTCCTTTTCGAACTTCGTGCTCCCGCAATGGGGGCACTTCATGCCGGCCGAAAGGATCGTATCCGACTCGGAAGTAAACCATGCATCCGCCCCCGATCGCGCGAACAAGTCAACGACCCTGCGGTTGACGGCCGGATCATTCAGCGGCTTCCCACAGCTTTGGCAGAGAAACACCGCGATGGGTACGCCCCACACCCGCTGCCTCGAGATGCACCAATCCGGCCGCGTCGCAATCATGTTCGACAGCCGCTCTTCACCCCAGGCCGGATCCCACTTCACATGCTTGATTTCTTCCAGAGTGCGTGTTCGCAAAGTATCGTCTTTCGATTTCCCGCCCGGCATCGGCGTTTCCATCGAAATGAACCACTGCTCGGTGGCACGAAAAATCACCGGATTGTGGCAGCGCCAGCAATGCGGATAGGAATGCTCCGTCTTCTCCGTATGCAACAATGCCCCGCGGCTCTTCAGCAGATCGATGATCGGCTGGTTCGCGTCCCACACGCGCTTTCCGGTGTATTCCGCCAGCCCGTTGCGCAGAATGCCTTTCTCATCCACGTTGCTGGTGGCGTCAAGGCCATATTTCATGCCGGTAATAAAGTCTTCCGCACCATGCGAAGGCGCCGTGTGCACCACGCCGGTCCCCGTATCCATGGTGACGTACTCCGCCAACACGCCGAGAATCTTGCGATCCAGAAAAGGATGCTGGAAGTTCAGCCGCTCCATCTTGCTGCCAGGAAAATGGGCCAGTTCACGCGCATCGGCAAGATTGCACTTCTCCGCCACTTCCTTCGCCAGCTTCGCGGCCACGATGTAAACTTCCCCGCCCGACTCCAAAGCTACATACTCTTCATCTGGATGGAACGCCACCGCCATCGACGCCGGCAGGGTCCACGGTGTGGTCGTCCAGATGATGGTTGAAACTTTTTTCCCCGCCAGCGCCGCGTCTATGTTTGCCGGATCGTCCAGCAACCTGTATTCCACAAACACCGTATCGCTAGTGTGGTTCTCGTACTCGACCTCCGCCTCGGCAAGCGCGGTCTCGTCATGCATGCACCAATAAACTGCACGCAGTCCTTTATAGACAAATCCATTCTCGTAAAATGAAAAGAAGCTGGAGAGCACCACCGACTCATACTGCGGATTCATCGTGGCGTAAGGACGGTCAAAGCGGCCAAACACGCCGATGCGCTTGAATTGCTCCCGCTGCAAATCGAGAAACTTCTGGGCATACTTCCGGCACTCTGCCCGCACGTCCGTCGGACGCATCTGCAGCTTCTTGCCGCCCAGTTCTTTATCGACTTTGATCTCAATTGGCAGGCCGTGACAATCCCACCCTGGCACGTAGGGCGCGTCAAAACCCGCCATGGTCTTCGACTTGACGATGAAATCCTTCAGGCACTTATTCAGTGCCGTGCCCATATGGATGGGTCCGCTGGTGTAAGGAGGTCCATCATGCAAAATGTAGGTAGGCGACCCTTTACGCGCTTCCCGGATACGCTCGTAGATTCGTTCCTGCTCCCAGCGAGCCAGCATTTTGGGCTCATTCTGAGGCAGATTGGCCTTCATGGGGAAGGCAGTTTTAGGCAGATTAATGGTCGCTTTCAGTTCGAGCGGCACTCGGTCGGTTTCTCCAATGGGTTGAATCTTTTCATTATAGGGAGCCGTACCGGGAACGTCCATTTGGCCGAGCAGGTTGGAACCCAGGAATTCCTATTTACCAGCGCGATACTACGGGGACGATTTGTATCAATAGGCACTCGGAAATACACTTCGTAAAGGGAGACGATAAGAGGTACAATTTTATAAACAGCCATGCCGTATGGGTACCCTACCGCCGGGGTTACGATGGCGCAACTCACAAAATGGCGAGGCATAAAGGGCAACTTGTTCGATAGACCGCTCATCTGTGTTAGGCAGGGCGTCGGGTTGGATTAGCCCAACCTCTGTCCGAGCCGGACATCCGAATCGGGGAACATGTCATCTGTAGAAGTCAAACCGACACCCAAGCAAGAGCCTGAACTAAATCTCCTGCTCGCGCCCGATACCTTCGAGCCACTGTGGAAATCCCTGTCTCGCGGGTTGGATGAGTTCTTCTTTCCCAAGAAGCTTCCGCCCCTCAAGCTGGAATCGAAGCCGGTTCCGGTCAAAGATATCTGGGGCTTCTATAACTACAAGAAAAACGGTGCCCTCGGTTCGACGGTTGCGCACGTCATTGTTATCGCCCTGATCATCGGCGGCACCATCATGGGCCGGCGCATCGTGACCAAAGCCGTGGCCAAACCGCAGAGCACCACCGAATTGATCGATCCCGGCGATTACTCCCTGAAGCCCGCAAAAACCCAAGCCGGCGGTGGCGGCGGCGGTGGCGACCGCGATGTGCTGCAAGCTTCCAAGGGACGCTTGCCCAAGTTCTCCATGCAGCAGATCACCCCTCCGACTGCTGTCATACGAAATCTGAATCCCAAGCTGGCGGTTGAACCCACGGTCGTCGTGCCGCCTGACATTAAGGTTGCCATGAACAACCTGCCCAACCTTGGCGACCCCAAGTCTTCCGCCATCATCCCGTCAAACGGTACCGGCTACGGCTCTGGGATCGGTTCCGGGAGCGGCGGTGGCGTAGGTTCAGGCACAGGTCCCGGTGTTGGACCGGGTGAGGGTGGTGGCATCGGCGGCGGTGTTTTCCGTCCCGGACGCGGCGTCACTCCGCCACGTCCCATCTATTCCCCTGAGCCGGAATTCTCCGAAGAAGCCCGCAAAGCCAAATATCAAGGCACCTGCACCCTAATGATCGTGGTCGATACCGATGGAAAACCTATCAATCTTCGCGTGGTGAATTCCCTTGGCATGGGCCTGGATGAGAAGGCGCTCGAGACCGTCCGCACCTGGCGCTTCGAACCCGGACTAAAAGATGGCCACCCCGTCAAAGTCGAAATGGCCGTCGAAGTCGACTTCCACCTTTACTGAGACGATCGGTTCCCGACAAATTCAGCCGGATGTTTTCACTTGTTTCTTCGGGTGGCGCAGCCCTTTCAGCGCTGCGGTGGAAGAGTCGCGTCGACCGGCATTAGCCGCTGCGGCGATCGCGTCATACCCGACAAACCGGGGCTTTTATTCCTTCAGATCCACATGCTTCACGTCTTCGATCGAATGGCCCAGAAAGCGTTCGCCCAAGCGCCGGAATTTCTCCACCGAATCAGTGGCAAAGAACTTTAAACGCGGCAGGGCTCGTCGTTCCTCATGCATCGCTGACGTGGGCGATATGAACCTTTGCAGCTGGCTCGCGACCACGCGAGCGGTAGATTCCGCCGAGTCCACAATGTTCACATGCGCCGGAGCCACGCGATGCAGCACTGGCTTGAGCAGGGGATAATGTGTGCAGCCCAGTACCAGCACATCCGCCTCTCGGAATCCGTCGCCAAAGGCTTCCTCCAGATAAATTCGCGCCACCTCCGCGGTCACCGAATGATCGACCCATCCCTCTTCCACCAGCGGCACCAGCAGCGGACACGCCTTTTCCCGCGCCTCCAACCCACGTGCCTCAAGCGCCTTCCGGTAAGCGTGGCTGGTCACCGTCGCTTCGGTTCCAATCACCACGACCCTTTTATTCTTGCTGGCTAAAGCGGCAGCCTCCGCGCCCGGTTCCACCACCCCCACCACTGGAACATGAGCTGCCGCGGTGATTCGGTCGAGTGCCAGCGCGGTTGCCGTGTTGCAAGCAATTACCAGCACTTCGGCCCCCTGGTTCTCCAGGTAATCGGCAGCCTCAACCGCGTAACGCGCTACCGTATCGACAGATTTGGACCCGTAAGGAAGCCGCGCCGTATCGCCAAAATAGAGGTAATTCGCGCCGGGAATTACTTCAAGTAATGCTTTAAGAACGGTCAGCCCGCCGAAACCGGAGTCGAATACACCTATGGTAGGCCTGCGCGTGGTCATGATGGGAGACGGTGCACTTCGATCATAGCAGCGCGGATCGTTCAGGACCGATGACCAGCTTTGTTCCCCGAGCCAAGCTAGGCCTGCTTGTGCGCCCCGGCAACTATGGTTCCCGCAAACTCCGGGCTTCTGCCGCAGCACGGGCCCGGCGGGATCGGCGCACCATGTGGGCAAGTCCGCGGATGTCCCAGGAACGCACAAATCTTGTCAGTAGCTTCCGGCGAAAGAATGTGTTCGAACTTGCACGCCTGCTGCTCGATTTCGGATTCGCTGTCCATCGCCAGACTATCCGTGAACAGCCGCTCGGCGAGCCGATGACGCCGGATAATGCTGCCCGCTCGTTCGCGCCCTCTCGGCGTGAGTTCCACAATCAGCGTTCCATCGCCCACGGACGCTGACACCGGCTTGAGTGCATCGTGACAAGGATTCACGAACGGCTTGTGCCCGTGGGCCAGAGGCGGATGCGGCGCCGAATCCACCAGCCCCATCTGCATCATTTTTTCAATCGCCAGGCTCACCGGCAGCGCCCCGTGAACTTCCATCCGCTCGACTTCGGCAATCTCGCCATGCTCCGCCAGCACCCACAGCTCTTCCAATACCTCGTCAAATTGTTCCTCGTCGGCCATCGCAAAAACTTCCTGCGACTCGATCTTGCCATGATGGAACTCAACGCGCCGGTCGGCCAGCCGGGCCACCACCGGATCGTGCGTAACCATCACAATCGTCCGCCCCTGCTGGTGAAACTCGCGCAGCAGCCGCAAGACAAGCTCTTCATTCAGTGCATCCAGATTTCCCGTAGGCTCGTCGGCCAAAATGATTTTCGGATCGTTGATCAGGGCTCGTGCAATGCAAACCCGCTGCTGCTCGCCTCCAGAAAGCTGCGATGGTAAATGGTGCGCACGGTCGCCCAACCCCACCCGTGTCAGGGCGTCGATCGCTTCTTTCTCGTCTGTCATGCTGTGGAAGTACTGCGCCAGCATGACGTTCTCCACCGCCGTGAGAAACGGAATCAGATGAAACTGCTGAAAGATAAATCCAATCTTTTCCGCCCGAACCCGGTTCAACTCGCTGGCAGAAATTCCGGCAACGTTCTGCCCGTCCAGCCAGATCTCGCCTGACGTTGGCCGATCCAGGCATCCAATCAGATTCACCAGCGTCGATTTGCCCGACCCCGACGGGCCCATGATCGAGAGCCATTCGCCCTGCGCCACGTGCAGCGAGATGTGGTCGAGTGCGTGAATCGCGCCATTCTCCCCGCCTGGGGTGCTCCATTTCTCCCTTCCTTTGGGAGAAGTGGGATTTCCCGCAGCCTTCGCCGGGTAGAGCTTGGTCACATCCTTGATCTGGATCATTTCACTCTCCCCTCAGGATCACGGCCGGCTGCACTCGCCGCAGCAGCGAAATCGGAAGGATTGCCGAAAGCAGCGTTACCACCATGCTACCAGCCAGCACAAAAGGCAGAACACCGAACCGCGGCACCACCGGAGCATGAAAGTTCGCTCGCCCGATCCACGCCGCAATGCCGATTCCAAGAACGAATCCGATGACCGCACCCATCGCACCCAGCGCCGCTGCCTCCGCCGCAAAGAATCCGTTCAGCAGTCCGTCGGAAGCACCCAGGGCTTTCATAATGGCGAAGTCTCGCCGACGGTCGAACACCCATCCCATCAGCGTAGAGAGCACGCACAACGCCGCCGTCAGAATAATGAGCGCAGCCGCCGCCAGCAGCGTTGCCCGCGTCTTGCCCAGCACCCGCGCTTCGCCTTCCATGATTTGCCGTACCGGCCTCACATCGGCCGCTGGTATCGCCTGCTGAAGCTGATTCATGATGGCCGCGATTTCTTCCGGTGATCCATTCGCAGCAACCTCGATCGTCGAAGGTTGCACTCCCGTCCAAGCTACAAAGTCCGCGAGCGATAGATAAACTCGGCTATCTTCCGCCGCCCCCGTCTGCACCGTTCCCGCCGCTGTGAGGTGAATCGTGTGTCCTTGAAACTCCAAATCGAAAGGCTGCTTCTTCGGCGAGACCACCGAAAGCGCCCGCACTCCCACCAGCGCTTGCTGCGGAGCCGAAGGCCAGCTGCTTACCGACCACCACCGATCCAGCTGCCGCACTCGATCGAAATCCGTCCCCGCCACAACAATCGGCTGACCATCGCCGGCTCGCGCCACCACCAGCGCGAACGGCGCCACAACCCCGTGTCCGGCGACTACAGTTTCCACTTGTGTTAGGGCATTCGCTGGAAGGGAAGCACTGTCCTTTCCCACGACAATGATGTTCGCGCCATAATTGCGAAACTCGCGCCGCAGCTTGGCCTGCACATCGACGTAAAGATTCAGCATCGCCGTGGCGACGGCCGCAGCCACCACCATGGCGAACAAAGCCGACGCTGCCCGTCCGCGCCGCAGCACCGCCGCCCGCACCAGCATCCGCACAAACATCGACGTGTGCGGAGCGTTCGCGCGCCCGGCCGCAACGTCTTTTCCGGAGTGCGGCTGCTCGTGGGTGAATCCGCTCACAGTTCACCTCGCAGCGCAAACACAGGATCCAGTCCCACAGCTTTTCGAATCGCCGCCGCGCTTCCAGCAAATGTGACGATCACTGCAATCGCCAGAATCACCGGCAAGAGCACCGGCGGAATCGTAATCGCCGAATTGAAAATCGAGCGCCCAATCTGCTGCGCCAGCATCCCACCCGCCGCGAAGCCGATGAGTCCTCCCAGCAAAGCCAACAGCGTTGCTTCCGCAAAGAAGATCGAAGCAACCGCAAACCGTCCCGCTCCCAGGGCCTTCATCAGCCCAACTTCCGCGCGCCGCTCAAAAATCGCCGTCGCCATCGCGGCCGAAACGGCCAGCGCCGAAGCGAACAGCGCGGCCAGCGTGACTAGAAAGATCAGCCCTTCGATCCGCGTCAGCACTGCCCCTTCGTTCTGTGCCACCTGCCGGATCTGCTCCGCGTGCGAGTGCGGAATCGCCTCCTGCAACTGGTAAGCAATCGATTGCGGATACGGTGAGCAGTACCACCGGTCATACACAGGACCGGACATGCTCTTGGGATCGCGCCGCCCCAGCGCATCTTCCGGCTTGGTCAGCGCACTCACATAAACTCGCCGCACTGCCCCCGGCTTCCCAAGAATCTCCTGCGCCAGCGCGATCGGCCCCACGACCTCATCATCCTCGGCGCCACCAGTAGAAAGAATTCCACTCACATGCAACGACCGGCCAGAAAGCGTAAGCGCATCGCCCGTCTTCGCAGAAAGCCGCGCCGCCAGCCGCTCTCCCAGCAGAACATCCTGAGAGCTGTCCCCCGGCCACATGCCAGAAACCTTCCACCACGGATGCGTTGATCGCACTCCCGTCGTAAACTCTTCTTTCCCAAACGAAATTTGCTTTGCGAAGTATGTGCCCAGCAGAGTGAGATTTTCCGTCTTTCCGTCCCGCTCGAGCGTGACATTCACCGGCAGCACCGGCGCAAATCCCGTGATGTTGTTATGCCAGAACGTGCCCTTGATCTTGGGCAGGTCGGCTTCATTCAGGAACGCGCCATCGCTCGGCGGCTTCAGGTTGACGCCGCCAATTTCCACGTCCAGCGTGTCTTCTTGGGGGGTGATCAGCAGGTTCGCGCCAATCGTGCGCAGCTCGCGATTCATTTTGTCGCCAATGTCGGTGGCGACTGCAATCATCGCGGTGGCGACGGTCACGCCTAAAGTAATCGCCGCGCCGGCCAGCAACTTGCGCCGCTTCTGTCGCCGGAACGATTCGTAAACGAGGCGGACGAACATCTCTTACTGTTTCTCGAACATGCGGCTACCTGCTGCGATGTCCGCCTCCTGAATAATCACCGAATCGGCAGTTTGTGTGGCCTTCAGCGGAATCGGATTGCACCCGCCCGCCGTTCCCACCGACTGCGGATTAATCGGCGCCGCACAATTCTTGCAGACCACGCCGTTCGCAGTCTTATAGAATCCCACGGCGCCGCAGATTTCGCACGCATCCAGCACGGTCGAGATCTTGCCATCCGGCTTCTGATAGAGCCAGAACCGCACTTCAACTCCGTTCTCCTTCGCCTGGAAGCGATGCAAATCGCCATCCGAAATCTGCGCCAGCGGAATCTTTACCTCGCCATTTGTAAAAGTGACCTCAGCCGCCGGCGACAGCGCGCTCACGCTCTTGGCGTATATAAATTCCGCCGTCACCAGCGCGATGAACACGAACGAGAAGCCATACACCGAAGCCATCCACAAGCGTTCCTTGCGCGCCGTCCACAGCGCCTTGCGCCGCTCGGCCGCCGAAGGCGAGTCCAGCACCGGCTCGCGCCGCTTGGCATCAAACAACACCATCAGCGCCGCTAATGCAAAGATCGTCACAAAAAAGAACAAATCATTCCGCACGATCGGCCCAATGATCGCCATCTCGGTCTTCGAGGATGGAATGACCCCGCTCTCCGAAAGCTCGTGCAACCCGGCAATCACCAGCTGCGCCGCAACCAGGAGGAGGATAGCCGTCGTTACGCGGAAGAATTTTTGCAGGTTGATCCGGACGCTGCCCTTCACAAACATCACGCCGAAGGCAATCGCGCACAGCACACCCAGCAGCGTTCCCAGAAAGCTCATCAGCTCGGTCGAATTCAGCGACACCGCGGAAAGGATCAGCACGGTCTCCGCGCCTTCGCGCAGCACCATCAGAAAGACAAAGAAGAAGAGGCCGATCCACGCGTCATTGCCCGCCAGCAAGCCAACCTTGCCCTCGATCTGGCCCTTCAGCTTGCGCCCCGTCTTCATCATGAAAATCACCATGGTGATGACGAAGAAGGCGGCCACCAGCATGACCCAGCCTTCAAACGCATCTTCGTTAAGGTTCAGCCGCGACATCAATACCGCAACGCCGATGCTCCCAACAAAAGCCGCTCCCAGAGCTGCATAGACGGCCTTGCGCAAGTCATTGCGCCCAATCTTCGCGAGGTAGGCCAGCGTGATCCCAACGATAAGGGCGGCCTCGACCCCTTCGCGCAGCGTGATAATAAAAGCCTGAAGCATTTAGACAGTCCGTATGATCTTGAAAATGAATTTCAATTTCAACTTTAAGGATATGCCGTCCGCCACGGGAGCGTCAATGTGCGATCTCACAAACGGCTGTGATTCGCATCACACGGAGAAATAGGGGATTAAACGGGCTGGCGAGAGCCCACTTGTCAGAATCTCAGGCACGCCGGTCCGCCAAAAAACGAACGGGGGAGGCCAGCGAGAGGTGCAGCGTTTCAGGAATCCAAACCAAGCGGTTCCGTCCACGTCACGGTGAATGAATATGAAGCCTATTTTACGCCGACAGAATCTGCTCTCTAAGGGCGCCCACCGCTTGTTCAAAACCATGTATACAGCAAAAACCTTATGTTTACCTGTTCAGAAGGTGATAAGCTGCGCGGCACGGAGGATCGCACCATGTTAACAAAGACTCTGCCGCTGACCTTGGCCTTCTTTTTGGCCCTAACCACACTCGCGTCCGCTGACAGCGTCAACAGCATTGCAATTACTGGCACTGCTTACGATGGTTTTGCTTCGTCGAGCGGCGATTTTATCATTCACGGGTCGGGCCTCAGCTTGTATCAATCTTCACCAGGTGGACCTAGCTTCATCGGTATTTGTAATCTGGGATCGTTGTGTAATTTCACTTTTTCTGCCCCGGGAAACTCCTATTGTGGCTACTGCTCCCTCTACTCATTGGGCACATTCGGCAATGCAGTCGCCGAGTTGTTTGTCGGCGGTCTAACTTTCAGCACTCCGGCTGTTGTTTGGAACGGACAGTCAGTGATGAACCTCCCGTTGACGATTTCAGGCCAAATTATCGGCTTCGAACTGCTGAATTGTAACGGAGGCTATGATTGCACTCTGGGGCCGCAGGTATTCGACTTGAAAATCGCGGGCACGGGAACGGGTGAATTTCAGATGGTTGAGACCGGTCTTATCTTAGGTGTGAGCGCTAGCTATACCGGCACAGCGACTCCTGTCTCGACGGTCCCAGAGCCTATCTCGCTCCTGCTGATGAGTTCCGGGGTTGCGGCAATTGGTCTGGCGAAGAAGAGATCCTTGAAGGCGTAAAGCGGGATGGACGCAATTCCGACGCTGCGGGACACACTTACTTCCCGCTCTCTGCCTCTGCCAAAAGCTTCTTCAGCTGATCCGAGTCCTGCGCTTCCGGCGCAAGTTTAAGATATTCCCGAAGATGGGCAGCAGCGCCAGCCGCGTCCTTCTTGGCTTCGTAAATCTGGGCTAGTAAAAGCTGCAACAGCGGCTCGTTGTGCTCCCGGTCAATCGTTTCGGCCTTCAAAGCTCTCTGTTCCGCTTCGTTCAACTGGTTAAGATTGAAATAGGCAATCGCGCTGAAGAAATAAGCATAGGGGTCGTTTGCCGCGTCCAACTCAAGAGCGCGGCTGGTCAGTTTCAGAACCTCATTCCACTCCTGCCCTCGTCCGGCAATCTCGGCCAGGCAAAGATACGCGGGCAAGTACTTGGGATCGACGCTGGCCGCGCGCGAACAGGCATTGCGGGCTTCTGCCGTCTGCTGCCTGGTTTCTAGAGTCTGACCCAGCATTACCCATCCGGCCACATATTTCGGGTAGATTTCGGTTGCCTTGCGCAAATGCTGCTCAGCCTCAGGCAGCTTCTTACTCTTCAGGGCCACGCAGGCGTGCTCATATTCTTTTTGAGCCTTGCGGGGAATCTGCAAGGTCGCAACGCTGGCGGTGCTCGGGAGTCCTGGAAACGGCTGGAGCGAGCATATTTTCTCGCCACCACCACCTGGCTTTGAGCCACTGTTGTCGCCAACAACGCGGTCATCCGGCGTGTTGGGCAGCATCATCACCTGTTTCCTATAGGTCATTCGTGGTCTTTGGGCGAACAGCGGCGTAAGTAACAAATCAATGATCAAGGCACAAAGCACCGCATGCTTCCAGCGCAACCGTGCCAGTAACCGGAACCCATAGTGCCAGCGGCAGGTTATTTCCATAACCCCTCCTTGGCCGGCGGTGGGATGATTCTGCGCCTGCAGCGCTTCAGAAACAAGTTGCTTTTTCGGAGGACAAACGACTGTGATTCGCATCACACGGAGAAGTAGGGAATTAAACGGAGTTCGCGGAGACGTCAGTCAGTGCAATAGGGATTTTTCAGCAGCTAAGTCGACCCTTTCCTGGCTTTTCGGGAAAAGAATACGCGAACGACAGCGGCTGACGGAATGGCCCCGGCTAGAAACCACGCAACAATGAATAGGGCTGCCCACATGCGGTAGTCAGACATTACGAGCGCCCGGTGATATTCATCCCCGTCGGCTTCGAGCCATGCCACAGACCAGTAAAGGCAGTTCGTGAGAGCCAAGGGCACGATGACAACCCAAACCTTGCGTAAAGACGACGGGCACGCGAAGCACAATAGCCAAACGAGCGCCGCTGAAAGCAGCGCTATAAGGGCCGCTCCCGAAGCAAAGTCCAATGATTCGAGAAATTCCTTCATTCGGTAACCGGCAAGCCATGAACTTCAAACTGGGACACTGTCCACCATCGAATTCAGGCGACTCCCTCACAGCCTCTTCAAGAACGCTCCCGCCCGCTCCAACTCCGGAAACAACTTCTCCTCCGCGTGAAACTCCGCTGAGTGCACGCAGCGCCGGCTTCCCCGCAGCCTCACCGGATGCTTCAAATGCAGCATCTCATGGTAGACGATGTATTCCACGGCGTAGCGGGGAACTAAAGGATGGTCGAAGATTCGGCTGATCACAATCGCATTATGCGCCGGATCGTAGTGCCCAAGAATCCGCCGCGTTTTCGTCGGGCTCCAGCTCATTCGCGGACGCCCCATCAGTCCATGAAAAAACCGCCGGTTCAGATCCTCAAACACGGCATCCAGATCGTAAACATGTCCCTGCGGAGAATGGAGCCGCTTGCGCCCCCGCATCTGCCGTACCAGGTGCGCCTTACTGACCACCTCGTGGCTCGCAATATATTTTCGATAGCGCACCGCGTGTCCGCGATCAATCGGCTTGCGGTACATCTTGGCCAGCAGGATATGGGCGATGGCGCGCACCACCGCCTCCGGCGCGCCTTCCAGCAGATCGGAAAGCCTTACCAGAAGCCGCCCTTCGCGCAACCGAATCGTATTGTTAACGTTCGCAAAGGCGAAGAACTCAACCTTCAACTCCGGCAAGCGCAGCGCTGGGACGCAGCTGCCGGTGTTCTTCATGGAAGATGTCGAGCAATCCCTCGCGCACAGTGAGCCCAGATTAGCATGGACCATATTCTGCCGCACCAATCAGAACCAAAGAGTGCAAACTTCACTCCGACCGGCTGCCAGCCTGCGCCGGATTCGTCTTCTTTTTATGCTTCGCCTCTTCCTCTTGATCGGCAAGAAGTTGATGGTGATCTTTTGCGGAACTATCCACCGTATCCAAAGCGCTGCTCAGAATAAATTCATATTGCTTTGCCTCTTCCGGCGGAACGCCGGCTGCGTCCCGCAACGCTAAAAGCTTGGCCTGGAATTCCGTATCCGCGTCGATGATCACCTTCAACGGCTTGCGAATATCGTTCTTGCGATCGACATAAGTATCGATGTTGTCGTTGAGTTCGTCGTAGATCAGCAGAAAATCATCCAGCCGGTCGTGTGTCTGCTGCGCCCGATCCTTCGTCTTCGGATTGTTACGCATCTCCTCCAGCCCCACCAGCCGGGCCCGCGCAAACTTCACATATAAGCCGAGCCGCAGTTGCGGCTCCCAGCTGGTATCTCGGATCTGGTCAATCTCCGGCTGGGTAAACGGATCCCGGCGGTGCTGTGCCAGCGTCCCCGTCGCAATCAAACCGAGCAGACAAACTCCTGCGCTGGCTCGAATCCAGAGACCTTTCATTTCTTCACTCCCTTCGGAAACATGGCCGTCAGCAAATCGTCGCGCACACGTTCCAGCCGGTCGATGGTTTCCTGAATCTTTATCTGATCGTCCCGCGATACGCTGTGTTTAAGGTTGCCCAGTTTCCGCGCCATCTTGCGGACGGCAATTTCGCTTTGCTTCTCGCGCTTATGCGACTGGATCGCGTAATCGCGGGCCAGTTCCGAGAACGACGCTACATCCCCCAGCGCCGCCTGGGCCTTATCAACGTCGTCGGCCCCGTACAAGCGGCTGGCCGCCTCCGCTTGCCGCTCAGCGATCTCAATGCACAATGCAGGACGCTCCGAAATGGAAGCCGCCGCCACTCGCTCTTTCAGTTCTTCAATGTGTCAGGTCCTTGGTAAAGCTGAGCAGCACACGCAACCACCATCAGGACCGCCAGGACTGCCACCCGTCGCAATCGCAAATCTCCCATGCCCATCCCATTCTTTCGCCAAGCCTATTTCTTCGGCTCGATGGCAATCAGCCGATGCTGCGCCTGCCACTCCTGATCAGGATACTTCCCATTGGCGATCTTAAGGAAGAGATGAAAGTTGGTAGCGGCTTTCTTGAAGTCGTGTAGGTGATCGTAGGCAGAGGCTCGCAGGAAGTATGTCATCGGAGTTTCAGGCAGAAGCTTCGCTCGCGCATCCAGCGCTCGAATCACCACCTCATAGTCCTTGTTGTCGTTCGCGGCGAATGCGAGATCATAGTACGCATTTCCAAAACCAGGATTGAGCCCGACCGTTACGACAAACTCCCGCTGGGCCTCTGGAGATTTCTTCTCCCACAACAGGGCCTTGCCCAGGCCGTCATGCAACTCCGCGTCGTTGGGATGCGCCCCAACCAGCGCCCGGTAGCTCGACTCCGCCAGATCGTTCTTCCCGGCAGTCGTATACAGTTCCGCAAGATCGCGTTGCGCCCCTTCTTCTGTCGGCGCTAGCTTGATTCCCGCCTCTAGCGCGGCGATCGCTTCATCATTCTTTCCCTCGGCCGCCAGCACACGCCCCAGCTGTATCTCGACCGCGGCGGAGGAAGAATGCTCCGCAAGCAACTTGCGAAGATATTCTTCGGCCTCGGGAAAGCGGTGCCCATGCATGTAAAGATTCGCCAGCGCGATGCTCGCATCCGGCGATTTCGGATCGAGCGCCAAGCGCCCGCTTGTACTCGACCTCGGCGTCGGCAAATTTGTTTTCGCGCTCGAGAAGCACTCCCGCCGCGAAGTGCGGCTCGGCCTCTTTCGGCTGGAGAGAAGCCGCGCGCTGGTATGCATCCAGAGCTTCCGAGGGCTTCGTCTTTTCCAGGGTCTGGCCCAGCGCAAGCCATGCCCGGTATTGCCCCTCGGCTGGGTGGCTCGTAGGCTTCAGCCGGGTTGCAGCCCGCAGATATTGTTCCGCTTCGGGCTGTCCCGTCTTGGCCAGTTGTAGACCGAGATTCAGGTTCGATTCGAAAACGTCAGGCCTCGCCGCCACCGAGTTGCGATACGCTGCGATCGAGGCATCCACCTTGCCCAGAGCATTTTCCACAAACCCGAGATCGAACCAGCCCACGTAGCTGGTAGCATCGCGTTCAACCAGTTTCTGAAGCAGTGGTTCGGCGGCAGCGTAATCCTGCTTTTCAATCGCGACCTCTGCCTGTGTGAGTTCTGGCGGCGGCGCCGGCGAGTCATCCGGAACCTGAATGTGATGGGCCGAGCGATGCGCTCCCGATTGTTTAGAAGATGATTGTCCAGAAGAAGATTGCGCCGCAGGCGAGGACGATGACAAAGGTTGTCCGGGAGGCTGGTTCGCATCCTGCGCCGACGCGGAAGCACATAGCGACAGGGCCAGCAATAGGCTAGCGAGAGATTTACTTGCTGCCATGGGGCGTCGATGCTCCGTTGCCGCTGACATGCCCATTCAGCAGGTGAGCCAGATACTTGCCCGTGTAAGAGCCTTGCAGATTTGCGATCGCCTCCGGCGGTCCCGCTCCCACGATCCTGCCGCCACGCGCTCCGCCCTCCGGACCCAGATCGATCACCCAGTCAGCGGTCTTGATCACTTCCAGATTATGTTCGATTACCAGGATTGACCCGCCTGCATCGATCAGACGGCGAAACGCCGCCAGAAGTTTGCTCACATCGTCAAAGTGCAATCCAGTCGTGGGCTCGTCAAAAATATAGAGCAGTCGACGCCCCCGGCGAGGCTGGTCCTGCCCAGCGCGCACTCGGCCGCCCAATCTCACGCGCCGCAGGCTGCAAGTGCGCCGCCAGCTTCATCCGCTGCGCCTCTCCCCCTGATAAAGTCGTTGCCGATTGCCCCAGCCGCAAGTATCCCAGCCCAACTTCCTCCAGCACACGCAGCTTTTCCGTGATCTTAGGCACCTCCGCAAAAAACTTTAGCGCTTCTTTAACCGTCAGGTTCAACACCTCGTGAATGTTCTTTCCGCGGTAGCGAACCTCCAGCACCTGCGCCTTGTACCTTGTCCCCTTGCACTCCTCGCAAATCAGTTCCACGTCCGCGAGAAACTGCATCTCCACCGTGACCGTGCCGTCTCCCTGGCAAGTCTCGCATCGTCCGCCGGGGATGTTAAAAGAAAAGTGTCCCGGCGCTGAATCCGCGCTTCTTGGCCTCGGGCAGGGAAGCAAATAGTTCACGGATCGCGTCAAAGGCCTTGATGTAAGTGACTGGATTCGAGCGTGGCGTCCGCCCGATCGGCGACTGATCGACCAAGACCACTTCATCGATAAACTGGTCGCCCTCCAGGCTCTCCCAGGTCGCCGCTCCTCGCGCTCCACTGCCAGTCGGCTGCTGCTTGGCCTCCGCCAGCGCCTGATAAAGCACCTGATGGAGCAACGTCGACTTGCCCGACCCGGAAACTCCCGTGATCGCCACCAGCATCCTCAACGGAATGCAGACGTCGATCCCCTTCAGGTTGTTGGCCCGCACATTCTTGATCCTGATTTGCTGCGGGCCGGGCTGCCGCCGCACCGCCGGCACCTGAATGCGCAGGTCGTCAGATAAATAGCGTCCAGTCAACGAAGCCGGATTTCGCAGAATCTCCTGGTAGCTTCCCGCCGCCACCAGCTTCCCGCCATTCTCTCCGGCTCCCGGCCCGAGATCCAGAATTCGGTCCGCCGTCCGCATAATGTCCGGATCGTGCTCCACCACCAGAATCGTGTTTCCCAAATCTCGCAGATCATGCAGGATTTTGATCAGCCGGTGCGTATCGCGGCTATGCAGTCCGATCGAAGGCTCGTCGAGCACATACAATGTTCCGACCAGCCGCGAGCCCAACGAAGTCGCCAGTTGAATTCGTTGCGCCTCGCCGCCGGAAAGCGTCGACGCCAGCCGGTCGAGGGTTAAGTACTCCAGGCCCACGTCGTTCAGAAACCGCAACCGCTCCTGGATCTCCTGCAACAGCCTTTCGGCAACTTCCGCCTCCTCGGCGCTCAACTTCACGCTGCCGAAAAACGCCGCCGCATCCTCCACCGTCATCCCGCAAACGTCGCAAATGCTTCGGCCATTGATCTTGACTTGCCTAGCCTCCAGCCGCAGACGGTTTCCGTGGCATTCCGGACAAGTCGAATATCCCCGATAGCGGCTCAGGAAAACTCGAACGTGCAGCTTGTACTTCTTCCGCTCCAGATAATGGAAAAATCCGCGCACGCCCAGAAAATCGCCGTCGCCCTCCGTCCAGAATCAGTTCCTGCTGCTCCGCTTCGAGTTCACCCCAGGGCACGTCCAGCGGAATTCCGGACTGCTTGGCGAACTTCTTCATCTCTGTAAACAGCGGCCGGTACTTCGGTTTGTTCCAGGGATCGATCGCCCCTTCCGCCAGTGTTTTCGCTTTATCCGGAATCACTAGATCAAGGTCGAAATCGATGGTGTTTCCAAATCCCTGGCAGCGCGGGCATGCTCCGTAGGGATTGTTGAAAGAAAACAGGCGCGGCTCCGGCTCTTCATAACGCAGGTTGCAGTGCTTGCATTCGAAGCGTTGCGAGAACCGCAACTGCTGTGCCGGCTGGTCGTCTCGCGCCGGCAAGTCGAAAATCACTTCCCCCGATTCCCGGTATGCGGTTTCGACCGCATCGACAATTCGCGATCGCGCCTCGGGCGAAACCGCCAGCCGGTCCACCAGGACGAACACGGGCTGGTTGAAGTCAACGTCCAGCAGCGATTCCGGCGTGGAAAACTCAAACACCTGCCCGGCCTGATACAACCGGTTGAAGCCGGCCTTCCGCAAATCAAAGAGCCGAGTCTTCAGCTGCTCCGTCAACCCCGCGTCCGGCCCAACGCCGTTCTTACTCTTGCGTGGACGAACTGCCTTCTTCGCGGCTTCCGGCTGCGCCGTTGTGGCGGTCCGCAACGGAAAGACAACTTGTAACCGAGTCCCAGGATCCAGCGCTAGAATCGCATCCGCGATTTCGTCGACCGTATCTTTTTTCACCTCGCGCCCGCAGTTCACGCAATAGGTTCGCCCCACGCGAGCAAACAGCAGCCGCAGATAGTCATAAACCTCGGTCGCGGTTCCCACCGTGGATCGAGGATTGCGCGTAGAATTCTTCTGCCGGATCGCCACCGCCGGTGCAATGCCATCAATCGAATCCGCATCCGGCTTCTCAATCCGCTCCAGAAATTGTCGCGCATACGCGGAAAGCGACTCCACGTATCGCCGCTGTCCCTCCGCATAAATCGTATCGAAAGCAAGCGAAGACTTGCCGGACCCCGAGACCCCGGTCACAACCGTCAAAGTATTGTGCGGAACTTCAAAGTCGATATTCTTGAGGTTGTGGACGCGAGCTCCGCGTACCACAATGCCGTCTGTAGCTGTGATATGAGACATCGGGTAAGTAGGCCGTCAACAGGCGCTTCGCTCGCCGGGGAATCCCCCTGCGCCCCCAGCGCCTGATGCCGAACCTCTTATTATAAAGCAGGGTTCTAAAGGTGATTGGCAAAGAGCTTGCCGGGTAGCGGGCGAGTGCGACTATCAGAGCGGTCATCCCGATGCCCCTCCTCACTAGCGTTTGTAAATAAATGCAAGAAAGCGAAATTAACCTGCCTTTAACAGACTCGAGAAAACTGAATGCCCTACAGGATTCACCCGAGTTTCAATTTCCCGCGGGAAGTGTAATTTTCAGAGAGCTTCACTACAAATTCAGCCTCAGTTTTCTGGTTGCAGTTCCCGGTCATTGCAGTTGGCATTAACAATATTCGTCGATGTGGAGAATTGACATGGCAGTAAATTCAGCCGCCGCCTATGGAATGTATCCCCAGAATGTGCCGTTGAATGAGGTGGTGCACACGCTCAATCAAGCCGGATTCGACAACGAAGATATTTGCATGATGTTATCCCCCACCCATCCCGTCGCGGCGCTGGTTCGCGATGCCAGCCTCTTCAGCTCTGAGCGCGGAACCAATGCCGCTAATGCCGGACTCATCGGCTGGCTCTCCGAATTCGGCGCTGTAATGATTCCGACCGTGGGTTTCTTCATCCGCTCCCAGGCTTTTCTCCATGCTCTCATGGTTGCCCGGGATGCTCCGGCTCTCTGCGGCAACGCCAGAACCCTTGTTGGCCTGGGTTTTTCTGATGACGAGGCCGACCGCTTTGAAAACGAGCTTCGCCAGTTGGGCGTGTTGGTCTACGTGGCTTGCTCCGAGAGTGCAAAGACGCAATGGGCCTGCGAGGTGCTAAGGCATACCGGCGCTCGCGAAGCGGCCACCTTGATTGATAGTGATAGCGTGAGCGCAACCGCCGCCGCGGCCTGATAGCGTGAGATCAATCAAACTCCGTCATTCCGACCGGAGCCGGAGCCCTAGCGACGGTGAAGTGGAGGAATCCCTACTTTATGCCTCGAGCGCCGCGCTAGAGCAGCGCGTCAGCAACCTGCCCGAGGCGGAATCGAAAGATCGCGTAACCCTTCGCTTTGAAAGGGCGCGGCTTGAGCCGCGCTCAAGCTGAATCAACAGCGGTTCTAGCCGCTGATCCCTATGCTCCTCCGCGATCCTGCTCCTCGTCGCGCCTTTTCCCGTAGCGAAAGGCGAATCCTACTCCAACCACCATGATCCCAATCGGCGGCACCAGCATCACCAGAATCGCCCGGTTCAGCGCCCGCTGCCCTTCCTTCGGCGTGCTTCTTGCCACCGCATTGCACATCGCGCAGCCCTGCGCTAGCGCCGGCACCGTCAGAAGCCCAAGCACCGCCGTCAAACCGATAGCACGGAGTTTGCCCCACATAACTTCATCGCGCCTATCGAACTCCCAGATGCACGATTCGTCCCGCGTCCGGAAAGAAGAAGAAATACATAATCACGAAACAGCTCGTCACCGAGATCACCAACAACCACCGCATGAGTGGCTTCTCAAACTTCAAGTGCATAAAGTAGGCGATGATCAATGCCGATTTGATCACGGACAGAACCAGCAACGCTTCCAGCATCCGCACCGGCTCGAAGATCTGTCGATAGCCAAGCCAGACCTCAATGCCGGTCAGAACCAGCAGCGCTCCCCACACCCAGAAATACTGCCCCTTGCTATCGTCGTGCGTCGCGACGTCGTGCATTGAAGTTCTCCCACCTGAATCTTGTCATCCTGAGCGCGTTTTAGCGAAGGACCTATGCAACTCGTCTGCACCATCCCAAGTCGGAATGCCATTACACCTTGGTCGACATCAAATACACCAGCGGGAAAATAAACATCCACACCAGATCCACGAAGTGCCAGTACAGCCCGGACACTTCCACATCGTGCGCGTCATAATCTTTCGGCTTCAGAAAGAGAATGATGCTCGCCACGATGAGCCCGATCAGCAGCGCATGCACCCCGTAATGAA
Source organism: uncultured Acidobacteriaceae bacterium (assembly GCA_963750245.1). Taxonomy (GTDB): domain Bacteria; phylum Acidobacteriota; class Terriglobia; order Terriglobales; family Acidobacteriaceae; genus Sulfotelmatobacter. The sequence continues at coordinate 1,960,888 of CAVVQB010000005.1, read as the reverse complement.
AGACGTTGTCCGACGGAATCAGCAAAAAGGCCGCCAGCCACAGCGCCCCCAGAATCGGCAGGAACCATTTCCGCAGCGCGACCACGCCCAGGTAGATCACCCCAATCGTCACGTGCAACATGTGCATCGCCGTCAGACCGAAAAATGTCGCGGCAAATTGCGGAACGCCTGTCGAGATTTTCGCGAACTCACCTTCACTCGCTCCCACCGGCTTCGGAAATCCCGGCAACGTCAGCCCCTCATGGATCAGTTTCGTCCACTCCATCCCGTGCAATACGATGAAGGCCGTTCCGAATGCCATCGTCGCCAGCAGCCAGTTTCGCGTCCAGGCCCGGTCATGCCGCTGCGCTGCGAAAACCGCCATCACCATCGTCAGCGAACTCGAGAGCAGGCAGGCGGTCATCACGGTTGCGTTGATAATGCTGTCCTTGCCAAACGGCGTCGGCCACGCCGTGTAGATGCGGTTGTAGCTGAAGGCAAACAGCAGCGCCCCGAAGGTCAGCGAGTCGGAGGCCAGAAACAGCCACATACCAACTTTCTTCGAGTAAGCTCCAAACAGCGGCGCTTCGTACTCACCCGTAACTCCATGCACCGCGACAGCATCGTGTTGCAGCGTGGCATCAGCCATTCCTGAAGTTCCCCTTTAGCTTGTCGTCCTGAAGCGGCGCTTTTTGCCCGCCCAAGGACCTGAGCAACCCCCGCGCGAACCCCCTAGAGCCTGCCCTGAATGAGCGAAGCGACTGAAGGGCACGTTCGGCTCGCTTCCTTATTCATTCGCTACCTCGCAAACCCCAGCAAAGCAAAAACATAAATCCACAGCAATGCCATGAAGTGCCAATACCAAGCCGTAACGTCCACCACAATGCGGCGACCCTCAATCGGACGGTGGAGCAGGGAAGTCATCACCGCCCACAACAGAGCAACAATCCCTCCCGCCAGATGCACTGCATGCGCCGCCGTCAGCAGATAAACAAACGAGCTGTTCGGATTGGTGTCAACAAAAAATCCGCGAGCCTTCAACTCGCCCCACGCCATCCACTGCCCAACCAGAAATCCAAAACCCAATAGAACGGTTACGCCCAGCCACGGGAAACTTTTTTCCTCTCCCAGCGAAATCCCCGGCATCGATTGCAGCGGAGCCAGCGCCGCCCGCCGCTTAATATCGCGTCGCGCAAACTCCATGGTCAGGCTGCTGATCAGCAACAGCAGGGTATTAATAGCCAACAGCACCCAGGGCAATTGCACCTGACCCCAGTCGCGAACATAGGAGTTCGTTGCTCCATCGAACGTGGGCAAACCCTGCCGCACTACGTACGCGCTGGTCAGCGAAATAAACACCATGCTGACGGTTGCGATCGCGCAGATCAGCCCCAGCCGCGCTCTTCGCAGCCGCGCCCCATAATTTGGAAAATTTGAACCGGATGAGTTCTCCCCTCCATCATCCCCACCGTTCGGAGGAACCGGAACATCCCCGCGCCCACCCAAACGGCTAACCGGATTACTTGGACTATACGTCGGCATGATCACTTCAGATGCCAATTGATCCCCTTCAGTTTCAGTTAGCGGACGTGCCGCTGAATCGTCCGAATGTGCCTAACTCGCCTTTGTGTGGCGCAGTGCTTCAGCGCTGCGATGCCGACCAACAGGGCTTTAGCCCTCCGAGGCGCTCTAATGCGGAGCCGCAGTTGCCGGATCCGTCTGCATCACATAATCCCGCGCCGCTCCCGGGACCCCATACTCATACGGACCATGATTCACCACTGGAGTCTTTCCCCCAAAGTTGTCGTGCGGAGGGGGAGTTGTCGTCGTCCATTCAAGCGTGGTCGCCTCCCATGGATTGTCACTCGCCTTTGGCCCCTTGAACATGCTCCAGAAAAGATTGATCACGAAAATAAACTGCGCCGCAATCGTGATGATCGCCGCGTAGGTCATGAACGCGTGAATCGGCATCAACTTCTGCAAGTACGCCACTTCCGTATATTGCGAGTACCGCCGCGTCCCGCCTGCGATGCCGAGATAATGCATCGGCATGAAGATGGCGTAAGTCCCGGCCAGGGTGAGGAAGAAATGCACTCGCCCCCAGGTTTCATTCATCATTCGCCCAAACATTTTCGGGAACCAGTAGTAGGTCGCTGCAAACATTCCAAAGATCGCCGCCACTCCCATGATCAAGTGGAAATGTCCGACCACGAAATACGTATCGTGCAGTTGAATGTCGAGCACCGGCTGCGCCAGGAACGGCCCACTCAATCCGCCTGAAACGAACAGGGAAACAAACCCGATCGCATACAGCATCGGCGTCTGAAATCGAATATGACCCTTCCACATCGTGCCCAGCCAGTTAAATGTCTTGATCGCGGAAGGTACGCCGATACACATGGTCAGGATCGAAAATGCAAACGCCGAGTAGGGACTCATGCCGCTCATGAACATGTGGTGGCCCCAAACCATGAATCCGAAAAATCCGATGGCCAGCATCGCGTAAACCATCGCCTTGTACCCGAAGATTGGCTTCCGCGAGAACGTCGAAAGAATCTGCGACGTCACGCCCATCCCTGGAAGGATTGCGATGTAAACCTCCGGATGCCCGAAGAACCAAAACAGATGCTGCCACAGCAGCGGAGATCCGCCCTTGTGCCCCATGATCTGTCCGTTCACCACCACCAATGGCACATAAAAACTCGTACCCAGGTTGCGATCCATCAGCAGTAGGATTCCCGCCGAGAGCAACACACCGAACGCCAGCAATCCCAGAATCGCGGTGATGAACCACGACCAAACCGTCAGCGGCATGCGCATCATCGTCATGCCCTTCGCCCGCAGATCAAGCGTAGTCGTAATAAAATTCAACGCGCCCATCAGCGACGCGATACAGAAAATCGCAATGCTCGTAATCCACAAATCTGCGCCCAATCCTTCGCCCGGCCCCGCCGATGGCAGCGCACTCAACGGCGCATATCCCGTCCACCCATGCAGCGGCGCGCCTCCGGTCACAAAGAATGCGGCGATGATGGTCACGAACGCGACAAACGTCGTCCAGAAGGAAAGCATATTCAGCACTGGAAATGCCATGTCCGGCGCGCCAATCTGAATCGGCAGAAAATAATTTCCGAACCCGCCCTGCGGCGCCGTCGTCAGCACGAAGAACACCATGATCGTTCCGTGCATTGTGAGCAGGCTGAGATATTGTTCCGGCTTGATCTCGCCGACCAGCGGTAAAACCGCATTCGGCCAATACAGGTGAATCCGCATCAGGAGTGAAAGAAACATCCCCACCCACACTGCCGTGAGCGCCAGAAAGAAATACTGAAGACCGATCACCTTGTGATCCAGGCTGAAAATATATTTTCGGATAAAACCCTGAGGAGCCGAGTGCGCGTGAACCGTAACCGGGGTCGCCATGTTATTGTTTCTCCGCCTCCCGTGCCGCCAGCCACTTGTCATAATCTTCCTGGCTGACAACGTGAACCATACCGTGCATCTTGTAATGCCCTAAGCCGCACAATTCGGCGCAGGCAATCTCATACTCGCCAATCGTCGTGGGCGTAAAGTGCATATGAATATTCAACCCCGGAACCGCGTCCTGCTTGAAGCGCAGCGACGGCACAAAGAAGGAATGAATCACGTCCACCGCCCGTAGGCTTATATCCACTTCGCGATTCACCGGCAGGTACATGGTTCCGGTAACCACATCATCCTTTGCCGCCGGATCGGAGGTGTTCAGCCCCACCGCCGCCTCGCCTCCAGCCGACGGATCCATCAGCTTCGGACTCGTCGCTCCATACTTTCCATCCGGTCCCGGATAGCGGAAGTACCAGGCGAACTGCATCCCGGTCACCTCCACCTGCACCGCGCCCGGACCCGCTGGGTCCCAACGCTGGCTCGCCCACACCGGCCCGCCCATCAGATTCAATCCGATGAACAAAACCGTGGTGAGCGCAGTCCAAATGATTTCCAGCCTGGTATTGCCGTGCGAGTACAGCACCGGCGGCGAAGAAGGTTTCTGCTGGTATCTCCAGACGATATAGCCGAGCGAAAGTTGCGCCGCCAGAAAAACAATTCCCATCAAAACAAACGTGAGAGCGAATTGGCGATCGATGAATCCGGTAGCGGCAGAGGCGCCGACCGGTAGCCACCATGTCTTGGCGACGAAGAAGTAAGTGCTGGCGAGCGTGATCACCCAGATCACGGCCATTAACGCGAGGCCCATTCCCCAGTCCTCCCGGACACGAAAGGATTTCCCCACGGCCGTTGCCGCGCCCCACAGCGCTAAGCAACAGTCGGCGGCGAGTTTACCACAGCTCGTCGAGGAAAACGCAAGGGCCGTACAAGAAAAAATACCCCGTCCAAATTCTCACCACTAAAAGAAAATTTGTCATTCCAAGCAAAGCGAGGAAAATGCTGTCGCTTGTAGCGTCCGAGGCCAACCATAAGCATGCCTCGCTACTTCTCGCTCCACTCCGGCACTCGCCCCGGAGTCCATGGCGCACCCGCAGCTTCCATATCCTTCTCCAGCTTGGATAAATCAACCTCAACCAGCGTACGAAGTTTGCTCAACTGTTCCGCGAACTCCGCTGCCGCAATGTTGTAATCCTCAACATGACCTTGCGTCGGTCTCGCCAGCGAGAATCTCTCCCCCTCCATGACGGCTTCCACCCGATCGTTAATCGATGACGCCACCGGCTCATTTCTCTTCGCTATTTCTGCATCTCCGCTGAGCGCGCGCAGGATCAACCGATTATTCCGCTCGATCGCATCCGCTTGCGTCTCTAACTGTTTTTCCGCCGCCGGCGTATCCCGCAAGGCTTCGCGAATCAACTTCAGCCGATCTTGGACTTCGTGCGCCGTGCGTGTTGCACCGGACACCGCGCGGTAAAGTCTCGCCACCTTGCGATGAAATTCCTCCCGCGCTGCAAGATCCCCCGCATTCATCGAGCCCTGCCCCTCAGTCACGACTTTGAAGTTCCGCGCCTTCCCCAGTTCCGTCACAACTCCGTCAACCTTCTGGAAACATCGGACGGAGTACGATCCCGGCAACACCAGAATTCCATTTTCCGACGCTGGTGGAAAATCTTCTTCGTCCTCCTCAGGCTTCGGCAGTGCTACCACGGGATACCGCAGATCCCACCCGGCTCGCTGAAACCCAGCTTCAATGCTTCCCTCCACGCGTCGAATCGCGGCGCCCGGCTCGTCATAAACCATGAAATACACCTCCGGCTTAGGCTCCTCCGCCTCCGCCCGCAGCTCATCATTCGAAGGATAGGGAAGCGTCTCGTTCTTCTTCGCCGTCTCCTTCTCCGCATCCTGGCGTTTCTCTTTTTTCGTTTTCAATTTCTCTTTCAAGTAAGCCGTGAAGACCGTGCCATAGGGCGGATTCTCGGCCGTGTAGAATGCGTCGCCCTGAAATCCCTTCTTCGGGACGCCCAGCGGATGCCGCTCGACATAAAGCAAAGCATCCTTTACCGGAAACGTCTCTGCCGTCTGCTGCAACGATTCCGCCTTGATCTGCCGCAGCGCCGAGATATCGTCGAGCACGTAAAACCCGCGCCCAAACGTCGCTATCACCAGATCGCCCTCCCGCGCCTGCAGCACCATATCGCGCACTGCAATCGTTGGCAGCCCTCCCTTGAGTTGCACCCAGTGCGCGCCGCCGTCGATCGTGAAGAATGCCCCAAACTCCGTCCCTGCGAACAACAAATTCGGATTGACGGAATCTTCCGCAAACGCCAGCACCGGCCCATTCTCCGGCAAATTCCCCGCAATCGAAGTCCAGGTCTTTCCTGCGTCCACAGACTTCAGCAAATAAGGTTTGAAGTCCTCATTCTTATGATTGTCGAATGCGGCGTATACCGTATTCACATCATGCTGAGACGCCGCCAGGCGGCTCACGTACGTCATCTCCGGCACACCGGCAAACTTTTCGTACTTCGTCCACGACTGCCCGCCATCGCTCGTCACCTGAATCAGCCCGTCGTCGGTCCCTACATAAATCAGGCCTTCTTTTTTCGATGACTCCGCCAGCGCCACAATATTTCCGTAGAATGACGTCGACGCGTTCTTCGCCACCGCATCCGGCTCCCAAACCTTTCCCATCACCGGCAATTTATTGCGATCGATCTGCCGCGTGAGATCGCCGCTGATCGCCTTCCACGTATCTCCCCGATCGTCGCTGCGAAACAATTTGTTCGCCGCAAAATAAAGCCGCGTATGCGAATGCGGCGAGATGATCACCGGCGAATCCCAATTCCACCGCAGCGGAGGCTCTCCCTTGCCCTCCATCGGCTGCAGCGTCAGTTCCTGCCCCGTCGGCTTGTCATACCGCACCAGAACGCCGTACTGCGACTCCGAATAAATCGTGTTCGGATCGACCGGATCCACGACCGAGCGGAATCCGTCTCCGCCGGTCGTTACGAACCAATCTGAATTCATAATCCCGTTGATATTCCGCGTCCGCGACGGCCCGCACCACGAAAAATTGTCCTGCGTCCCTCCGCAGACGTTGTAGAACGGCAGTGCGTTGTCCACCGCAACGTCGTAAAACTGAACCGTCGGCAGGTTTGCCTTAAACCCCCAGCTCCTGGCGTCATCCCAGGTCTCATACATCCCGCCATCCGAACCCAGCAGCCAATGCTTTGTATCGTCGGGATCAATCCAGATCGCGTGATTGTCCCCATGATGATTTACCTCACTAACTTTGTGCAGCGTCTTTCCACCATCCAGCGACTCGCGCAAGTCCACGTTCATCACAAAAATGCGATCCACATTCTTCGGATCGCACACCACCCGCGCGTAATACATCGCTCCCGCATCGAATTCATTCCTCCGCTCCCAGTTTGCCCCTCGATCATCCGACCGGAAAATTCCGCCCTTCCCGTCCGCCGCCTCAATCGTTGCGTACACCACATTCGGATCAGCCGGCGAAACCGCCAGCCCAATTCTTCCCATGTCCACCGTGGGCAATCCATTCTTCAGCTTGTTCCAGGTCGCGCCCGCGTCCGTCGATTTATAAATCGCACTCTCCGGCCCGCCATCGATCAAAGTAAAAACATGCCGCCGCCGCTGGTACGCCGCCGCATAAACGATGTCTGGATTCGACGGATCCATCGCCACATCCACCACGCCCGTGTTCTCGCTGATGGTCAGCACCGCCTTCCAGTTCTTTCCTCCATCCGCCGACTTATATAAGCCCGCGATCTCCGCCCGGCCCCCACAGCGGCCCCTCCGCCGCAACATAAACAACCTTCGAATCCCGCGGATCGATCACCACCCGCCCAATGTGCTCCGATCTTCTTCAGCCCCAGATTCGTCCAGTTCTTCCCGCCATCATCCGACCGATAAATTCCATCTCCATATGCCACGCTGCGCTGCGAATTGCTCTCGCCCGTTCCCACCCACACCACTGCCGGATCATTCGGATCGAGCGCGACCCACCCAATCGAATACGATGCCTCCTTATCGAATACCGGAGTCCACGTCGTCCCATCATTCACCGTCTTCCACACGCCGCCCGAAGCCACACCCACGTAATACTCGAACTTATCCTTCGGATTCACCGCAATCGACATCACGCGCCCCGAAGCCACCGCCGGTCCCAGTAGATCGAAACTTCAGTCCGGAAAAAGTATCGGCGGTCATCCCGCCTTTTTTTTCTTCATCCTTTTTCTCCTGGCAGGCGCAGCTTTGTTTTGTTCCTTCTTCTGATTCTTCTTAGCCGCCGGCGCCGGCACCGCCGTTTTGTCCGCATCCTTATCCTGCGAACTCGCGATCAAACTAGAAAAGGCAAAGAGAATGGCTGGCGAGAGCAACAGCAATACGTGATTTCACGAGCGCTCCAATCCAAAGATTTCCAAAACCGATATGTATACAGGATTCCGACCTCAGTTAGAAGCAGGATCTCCACCAGTTCTGTCATCCTGAGCGGAGGCTGTGCTTCGCGAACGCGAAGCACAGCCGCAGTCGAAGGATCCCTACAGCGACACGCTGCCGCTAGCCTCGCAAGGCCCTACTTCTCGCCTCTTTTGCGAGAAGTGGGACTCTCGAATTTCCGCGATCAACCTAGAATCACGTTAAAATCTCCTCCATGCCTCGCAAGCCCGAAATCCACGGCCACGAAACTCGCTACCTGAAACTGCAGAAAAACAACTGCTTCGTCTGCGGACAGAACAATCCCGACGGCATGCGCCTCAAATTCATCCTCGACGAAGAACGCCAAACCTTCATCTGCCGCTTCCGCCTCGGCAAGCGTTACACCGGACCGCCCGGCCACTGCCACGGCGGCGTCATCGCCTGCATCCTCGACGACGCCATGGGCAAGGTCAACAAGCTCCACCACGTCGTCGCCCTCACCAAAGAGATGACCGTCGAATACCTCAAGCCCGTCCCGCTGCACAAACCGCTGCGCGTCGAGGGCAGGGAAGTCAGCGTCCACGGCCGCCAGCACATCAACACCGCCGAAATCCTCAACGAAAAAAATGAAGTCCTGGCCCGCAGCCGCGGCACCTTCATCGCCATCGACCCCGAAAAAATGTTCGCGAAATACGTAGAAAGATAGCTCGCGATTTGTCATCCTGAGCGTAATAATTCGGGCCCTCACGGCCCGAATTATGAAGTCGAAGGATCCCTTTCCTGCTCAGCCGAACGTCGGCCGTTGCAAGGAGCTCTCGCCACGAATTGTTCCGTCCTGACTCGCGCAAACCCTGGGGTACCGCGAATCATGAATGCCCTGTAAAATAGAACTGGCCGGTTAGCCGCGCGCCGCCGGCCAATCCTTCGCGCTTGCGAAAAGGTACCCACGGTATCCACACATGTCCCAGAACAACGGTAGCTCCACCTGCCTCCGCCTCAAGACCGGCCTCGCCGAAATGCTAAAAGGCGGCGTCATCATGGACGTCACCAACGCCGAGCAGGCCGCCATCGCCGAAAAAGCCGGAGCCGTCGCCGTCATGGCCCTTGAGCGCGTCCCCGCGCAAATCCGCGCCGAAGGCGGCGTTGCCCGCATGGCCTCGCCCAAAAAGATTCGCGAGATCATGGCCACCGTCTCCATCCCGGTCATGGCCAAGTGCCGCATCGGACATTTCGCCGAAGCCCAAATTCTGCAGGAACTCGGCGTCGACTACATCGACGAATCCGAAGTGCTCACTCCCGCCGACGAAGCTCACCACGTCGACAAGCACGCCTTCAACGTCCCCTTCGTCTGCGGCGCGCGCAATCTCGGCGAAGCCCTGCGCCGCATCGCCGAAGGCGCAGCCATGATCCGCACCAAGGGTGAGGCCGGCACCGGCGACGTAGTCCACGCCGTCAAGCACATCCGCCAGATCGTGCAGGAGATGAAAATCCTCACCGTCCTCGGCGAAGAAGAACTCTACGCCAAAGCCAAAGAGCACGGCGCGCCCTACGAACTGGTAAGGATGGTCGCCAAAACCGGCAAGCTCCCCGTCCCCAATTTCTCCGCCGGAGGCATCGCCACGCCCGCCGACGCCAGCCTGGTCATGCAGCTAGGCGCCGAAGCCGTTTTCGTAGGCAGCGGCATCTTCATGAAAGATTCGCACCACCTTCGCCGACCCCGCCGAAGCCGAAAAGCGCGCCCGCGCCATCGTCAAAGCCGCCACGCACTTCAACGACCCTAAAGTATTACTTGAAGTCAGCGAAGATCTGGCGGGAGCGATGAAAGGCCTGGCTGTCGCAGGGATGGATGAGGCGCAGATGCTGCAGACCAGGGGCTGGTAGTGGGAAACCCTAGAGGGAGGCGTGTCACCTGGGCGTCCGGAGCGCCTTCGCGCTCTACCGCCGAACGTGTACGGTCCCCTTCAACGCCTCATTCGACCGCGGGATCTCACAATTCTCACATCGGTACATGACACCCACTTCAAAGGCCTCATCTGTCGGAGGAATTACGTCGACGTGGGCGGGCGGGAGCTCCGCCATGGCGGGAATTTCAGCAAACGGAAGGTATCTTTCGTTCTCTGGCCGACCATCCAGCTTTGTAAATCCCTCCGGTTCCTTAGCGAATTTGCAACGATCGCAATTAGGATCGTGTACTGGCCCTTCTTGGCCTCTATATCCGTGGGGTTTAAGACGGCCAATTCAACGTGCACGGAGCCATCAGCGTTCAAGGATAGCGTCACATCAGTCGAGGGCAATCCCTCACTGCTGCCTAGGACACCTCGATTCCACGGGAGGAACGTAAACAGCAATCTGACCTTTGGGGCTGGCGCCAGAGCTTTTTGGGTATTCCGGAGGTCAAGTTGTACGCTCGCCAATTTTTTCTGCAATGCCTCTGTGGTCACTTGCGGTTGCAGATCGTTAATCTCTGTGACAGCTTCCAAAACATCGACGACCAGCCGGGCCCTCCTCTCCGATTGAAGGATGGTCCGCTTCTAAAATGTCGGGCTTGATGAAATAACAGCCATATCCGGTATTTCCGCGAACAGGGGCGGCCATAAGGCACCTCACGGCTTAAAGCCGCCATCCTTCAGAACCTTATCGCAGCGCTGGAAGCGCTGTGCCACCCAAAGCGGAATATGTTTTACAGCTTCCCAATCTGGCACATGCGCACTCTCTCGCAGTCGCGGAGGTTCCTGGGAGAGAACGCAGAGATAATCTCCTCAAGTAACTTGACACTGTCTCGCTTCACCAATACTGAAATCGACAGAGTGCTTTGCACCACGTGATGTTCCTAATGGCTCCGGACCTCCGGGGCCATCGTCTTTGTGTGGCGCAGCGCTCCCGGCACTGCATTTTTTCCACACCGCAACGTGACGTCCAACCTTGCACCCGTACTTTCATTCGCGCGATCATGGTCGAGGCGAACGGAGCATAGCCAGCTGATCGGCCCGCTCCCATCTCCTTTGTTCTCTAGATTTTGATATCTAAGTTATTTCACATCTAGATTTTGCGCGGAATTTTCCGCTAAACCGATGATCCCAATAGACCAGGGGGAAGGGGGGTATACCGACTTTCAGAGATCAAAGCGAGCAAGTGCGGGAGAAGGGAAGAAGCCGCCGAAACTTATTTCAGCAACCGATTCACAGCTCTTCCGACGAGCATTGCCCATCGCACCTGCCTACTTGATCTGCGAAGTCTGCGAGGCTACGGCCAGCCACTTGCCATTTCGCTTCACAAAAACATCAGTCCACACGTAATGGTCCGTGCTGGTCTGCCCGTTTTCCAGGGTGGTCTCATCGTCCGTGCCGGTGACTACCGCGGTGTCGCCGAAGACGCGAACTTTCATGTCGCCCATCGTGACCGAAGTGGTGTGAGCGGCCTTGATCTCTGCGGCTCTCTCGGTCCTGGTCTGGCTCTTGCCGTCAGGCGTGATGGCGATCCAGTCATCTGCCACTATTTTCTCGAACGCCGCCGCATCGTGATGCTTCTCGGCATTCAGCCATGCTTGTTCCATGGCCTGCAAGGTTTGGGAAACCTGGGCATCAGACTCGCCTTTGCGTTGCTGCGCATTCGCGCTCAGGGCGGAAAGTGCGAAGCTAATCAAGCAAACATGAGCGACGAAGCGTAGTGGCATCACGAGCCTCCTGTAAACGTCAGCCATTGTACTCTTGGCCGCGAGACTCGCCTGCCGACCTTACTGAACCAGCGCAGACATGATGGCCTTGATGTGAACGCGAGCGCCGTCGACGTGGGGAAAATCCGTGTTCTCGGGATTGAAGACGAACTCGAGATCGGTTCCGGCAAAGATGATCGCATCTAGCTGCTCACGCTCGATCAGCATGTGCGCGAGCGAACGCAATGTGTCGTAGTCATCCTCGGAGGCGCGCGCCTTTTCCACCACCCGCACGTAGATAGCGGCAATCCGGTCCAGTTCGTCCGGCCTGGCAGTGACCACCTCCACATCTTCATCTTGCAGCCGGCTGAACATCTGCGTCTCCATCGTCACTCGAGCGCCGAACAACGCTACCCGGCGAAGCTGGCGCCGCGTCACCTCGGCAGAAATGGCATCGAGAAGGCTCACCAGCGGCAGCGGCGTGATGGCCGCCAGCTCGGTTGCGCACACTTGAGGAGCGAATGCGGGAATCGAGGCAATCTCGGCTCCGCCGCGAGCTAGCTGGCCAAGCAATCCGGCAAGGTATTGTGCCAGCTCGTCAGCCTCGCGTGCAGCGGCGTGGTTCAGAACCCGGCGCACATCTGCGTGCACCGTCAAGATGCGCGGCGAAAGACCGAGGGCGATGTGGGCATCCACCAGCGCCTTGTAATAGAAGATGCCGGCGCCCACGCCGAGCCCGGCGACAAGGCCAAAGGTACGAGGTTGCGAACCGTAGTTGATCACTGGTCAAGAATAATCCCAGTCCCGCGATCCCGATTGCAAAACCGCTTCAAGCGCGGCATTCAAGCAACAATCCGGGGTTCGCCGGCGAGATAGAAATCCATCGGACTGTTGGGAGGTGGTTGATGTCCGAGCATGCGGATCATACCCACGATTTGCCCGCGATGCAGCGTGGAATGTTCCAGCACGTGCCGCAGGATTTTCCAGCGCGGAAACGGCTTTTCGATTTCATCCGGAAGCTGCAACATCACTTCGACCGCTAAACTGGATTCCGGGATCCCATTGAGCCAGCGGTCGAAACCCGCCCAGAGTTCAGGCCACTTCTGGCGGAGCTGGTCGAGCGAGTATTCCGGCGCCGGACCCGGCGGCAGCCGCCAGGTTCCCAGGTCCGCCGTTGTGCTCAAGCAATCGAGCCAGACTCTTTCCCCGTCGTAGGTATGCCGGAGCGTCGAAAGGATGTTGCCGTGCGAAATGCGGAAGTCGTGCTCAAGTTCCCCGTTGGTAAGAGCAGCGCAGCCCTCAAGCAAAAGCTGATTCGCCCAGGCCGAGCGCCGGATATCGGTGAGGAGCAACCGCTTAACTAAGGACACGGGAAAAGTATATATGGGGGGAATGCCGAGTGCCCCTGGAGCTCCACGGCCCCCACCACCCTATGCTGCCCCCAAATAACGTCCCTGCTAACAAAGACGCATACGCTACGTCTACTTTCCACAGCAGTCGTTATCGCGAACATCAGGAGCAACCTCGATGAAGCATATTGTTGTGCTTACCCTGCTGGCTCTTGTCGCAACCAGCATTTTTGCTCAATCCCAGGCGCAAGCCCAAGCCCCGCTTCCTGCGCCCTCCCGCACCGACGAGATGCTGGACCGATGGAACGGTATCGGGAACAAGCTCATCGCCATGGCCCAGGACTTTCCCGAGGACAAATACGATTACAAGCTGCAGAAGGATGAGCGCACCTTCGCTCTAAATCTTCTACATGCTGCCGCACTCGATTTCGTCCTCATGCGTGCAGTTGCCGGATCAAACATTGGGCCTGACTTTGGCGAGGGCGATAACCCGTCGCGCGACGCTTTCAAGACCAAAGCCGATGTGGTGAAATTCGTTCAGGAGGCCGTCGCCGACGGAGCAGACCTGATCAAACAGCAGGGTGATGCGGGGCTAGACAAAACGTCGAAGCTTGGGAAGAAGCTGCACCACAATTCCGACCTCTGGATATTCGCCATTGAGCACAGCGCGGAGCATTACGGCCAACTTGTGGTGTACTATCGCGCGAACAATATGGTTCCGCCGGACTCTCGGCGATGAAGATTACAGATTACAGATGAAGAGGAGAGCGCATCGATGAAACCCCTACGCATCTTCCTGCCGTGGGCAATGCTCGTCTGCGTGCTTGCCGCGACCGCCTTCGGGCAGGGCGCCAAGCATGAGCCGCAGCCTTCTCCAACCATCGCTTCTACCCTGGACAACGAGATTAGCGCCGTCGAAAAGCAGATCGTGGATGCCGCTGAAGCCATGCCTGAAGACAAATTCAACTTCTCGCCAGAGAGCTTGAACATTCCAGGCGCCGAGTACAAGGGTGTTCGCACTTTCGCCGTCGAGGTCAAGCATATCGCCGCTTCCAACTATTTCCTGTGGTCCCCGCTTACCGGCGACAAGATTCCGGAAAATATTAAGGACGGGAACGGCCCCGTGGATTTGAAAACCAAGGCCGAGATCATCCAGTTTCTGAAGGATTCCTTTGCCTTGGGTCACAAAGCGGCCGCAACTCTCACTACTGAAAACATGTTGCAGCCTGCGGGGCAGAGCAAAGGGCCACGACTGCACCGCGCCACATTCGGCGTCGCCCACGCATATGATCACTACGGCCAAATGGTGGAGTATTTGCGAATGAACGGAATCGTACCGCCAGCCAGCCGGGTTAAGTCAGACTGACTGGCGGAACAGTTGTCCACCGGCAGAGGCTCCCGTATCGCCAGGACCTAAGCGCTTACCAGCTCTCGCCCTAAGGAAGGCAAGAATTTCTCCAGCTTGTCGTAACTCATAGCCATGCCATACCGCATCGGCGACTTCATCACTGCATCGCGCGTCTCGCGAGAGTTATACAGAATGGTTTGCGTCAGCGTGGTCTTGCCATCCTGTTCTACCAGCGTTATCGTGTCCACGGCCTCGCCGGGATACCACGCCTCGTCGAACAGCTCCGTGAGGATAATTCGCTCCGGTGCCACGACCTCGCGATAGATCCCGCCCATGCCCATCTCGCGTCCGTTGCTGTCGTTCCGCCAGACGTAGCGATATTTGCCGCCGGCTCTTAAGTCGATCTCGCACACCGGCATCGACCAGCCATCGGGCCCGAGCAACCATTGCTTCAGCAACTCCGGCTTCGTGTAAGCGTCGAATACCATACGCCGCGGTGCATCGAACACGCGCGTTACCACAATCTCGCGATCCCCATGCGCTGTAATGTTGAAGGTTCCGCTATTTTTCATTGCCGATCTCCTTTTGTTTAACTTGACGCAATTGTTTCTTGCCTTTGGTCTTCGGTCCGCCGGCTTGCATTTCCTGCAGAAGGGCGTCCAGACGGCCGAACTGAGCTTCCCAGTACTGGCGGTAGTTCTCCAGCCATTGCGTGGCTTCCCGCAATGGCCGCGCTTCCAGCCGCCGTGGACGCCGTTGCGCATCTCGTCCGCGCGAAATCAATCCTGCTCTTTCCAGAACTTTAAGGTGCTTGGAAATCGCGGGCTGGCTCATGGCAAACGGCTCCGCCAGCTCCATCACCGAGGTCTCGCCTTTGGCAAGGCGAGCCAGGATGGCCCGGCGGGTGGGATCGGCCAGGGCCGCAAAAGTTGCGTCCAGGCCGGAGGAAGAACGTGCATAACTATTCAGTTCCATAACTAATAAGTTATATACACTTGAAGGATTTTCTTGTCAAGCGCAAAGATTACCGCTTCCAGTTGTCGAGAATGACTTGCTCCTCGGAAACGAAGTATGCGACCTTGCTGTGGTCAATGAAATTCGCTTCGTCCTCGGTTGACGCTTTCCATTCGGCAGATTCACGCGCCGCCAGCAGGGCGTCAATGTCGTCGAACCAGAGCTCTGCCATGCCGTCATAGTCCGGCGAGCGCTTGTCGCCGGATACATTTACGCGGCGGCTCTGCACGAGTCGCCGGAGCCCGGGAATGCGCGCCCCGATCGGACCGTGAATGTTCTTCCAGTAATGAAAAAATTCCTCATCGCTGTGCCCGGCTTTCTTCGTGATGCAATACACAAGCTTGACCATACCTGGAATGACCTCAGCCTCTGCTTGCCTAAACTAGAATCATCAAACCAGTATGATTGTGCCAGAGACTTTGCCATGACGAACACAGACAGTCCGGCGAACGCCATGAAAATCGGGGTCCTAGCGCTGCAGGGTGATTTCGACGCGCATCGCCGCCGGCTTGAAGAGCTGGGCGCTGAGGTTGTGCTGGTCAAAAAGCCCGAACAACTCGACGAGATCGATGGGCTGGTCATTCCCGGCGGGGAGTCCGGAACTTTCCTGAAATTGCTGGGCGAAGACGGTTTTGAAAAGCTAAAAGAATTTGTGCGGATCAAGCCCACTTTCGGCACCTGCGCTGGAGCAATCCTGCTGGCCACTGAGGTCGAAAACCCAAAGCAGGCTGGCCTCGGCGCCATTGACATCGGCATCCGGCGCAACGCCTACGGGCGGCAACTCGACAGCTCCATCCGCGAAGGCCGATTCCTTCCGGACAAGCTGGAAAGCTCGCCACTGGAAATGGTTTTTATCCGCGCCCCAAAAATCGAGCGCGTCGGTCCCAACGTCGAAGTTCTCGCCACCGAAGGAAAAGACCCGGTTGCGGTCCGGCAGGGAAGGGTCATGGCGGCAACTTTCCATCCGGAGCTGTCAGACGACAGGCGCGTCCATCAGGCATTTCTTGACCTTTGTGAGACCGACACTTCGATCCGTTAACACCTGGCTTTGGCTCTCCGCCCACAGGTTGATTTCCTCACATAGATTCTCCAAACTTTTCTCTTGACATGTTTATCGCGTAACTGTAAGGTTACGCATTATGCGGAACCGTTCGGTTACATATTCTTCGGAGGCGACGTTTCAGGCTCTCGCCGATCCCACCCGACGCGCCGTCCTCGATTTACTGCGCCGCGGCAGCCAGCCTGCCGGAGAGATCGCTGGAGCCTTCCCCGTCTCACGTCCCGCCATCTCTAAACATTTGCGCCTGCTGCGGCGAGCGCATTTGGTACGAGAACACCGCGAAGGCCGTCACCGCGTCTACCAGCTCAATCCCGAGCCGCTGCGCGCGGTCGACTCCTGGCTCGATCAATACCGCGCCTTCTGGAAGATGAATCTGACCAGCTTGAAGACTTTCGTCGAATCCGAGTACGCGAAGGAAACCAATCAGGACCAAGCTTCGAAATCGAATCAGAAAACTTCAAAAGGAGATGTCTAACATGAAATCACTCCGTATTGCGCTCCCACTCTTGCTGCTTGTCACCGCAACCGCCGCGCTGGCACAAACCCCCACGCAGAAATCTTTCGACCAACTGAAGAGCCTCACCGGCTCCTGGGAAGGGAAGAATGCTCAAGGCAAGCCTCTCCGCGTAACTTTTCGCGATACCGCTGGCGGCTCCGCTCTGATGAGCGAAATCATCGGCGAGGGACACGAGGATATGATTTCCATGATCCATCTCGACGGGCCCAACCGCCTTCTGCTGACGCACTACTGCGGTTCTGGAAACCAGCCGCGCATGGAAGCCACGGTTTCGCCCGACGGCAAGACCTACACGTTCAATTTCTTTGACGGCACCAATCTCGCCAGTCCCGATGCCGGCCACATGCAACGCGTCGTCTTTACGATCATCGACCCCAACCATCACACCGAGGACTGGACGTTCAACGCCGGAGCAGGCAAAGAGATGAAAGAATTTTTCGCCCTGAGGCGAAACGAAGTGGCTCAGAAATAGTCCTTAATGCAGACCGGATGCCCCATTTCCCGCCTGCTTTGCGAGAAGTGGGGCTTCCGAGGAATCCAAAGGAAGCCATCATGACCACCCCCAAATCCGTAATCACTTCCGACAACGACGCCGTCGTAACCGAAATCCAAATTGCCGCGCCTCCCGCTCGAATCTTCCAGGCCTTAACCAATGAGGGCGAACTCATGCGCTGGTTCAACAATCCAAGCTGCCCCGTCAAATTCTGGCAGATGGACGCCCGCCCCGGCGGCCACTACGGTTACACCACCGAGAAGGGAACAGTCGTCGTGAACAATGTCAGCGGCTTCGAGTGCCATGGCGAAATCCTCGAGTTCGATCCCCCACGTCTTCTCGTCTACACCTGGTACGGCAACTGGCACAACGACAAATCGCGGCGCACCGTCGTCCGTTGGGAACTCACGCCGGACGCTACCGGCACCCGGGTGAAAGTCACGCACAGTGGCCTCGCTCAGGAGGAGGCGGCACGCAAGGATTACGGCAGCGGCTGGCCTGGTGTGCTCGATGCCTTGAAAAAGTTCACTGAACACTAACCTGTGGACAGAGACTTCTCGGCCGCGATCTTCGATTTTCTTTTTTGATTTTGATTCTGTATCGCAAGGAGAGCACCATGGCAACCGTCGCAATCACTCCCGATCAAGACGTCGTCACCTGCGAAATTTTCATCGCCGCACCGCCGGCCCGCGTCTTTGAAGCCATCACCGACCCTCGGCAGCTCCCCCAGTGGTGGGGACAAAAAGAAATATATCGCGTCACCAACTTCGAATCCGACTTGCGTGTCAACGGCAAATGGAAGAGCACAGGCGTCGGGGCCAACGGCGACACCTTCCAGGTCAGCGGCGAGTACCTTGAGGTCGATCCGCCGCGCCTCCTGGTCCAGACCTGGACTTCAAGTTACGCGGGCGATCTCAAGACCACGGTTCGCTGGGAGCTCGAGCCCCAAAGCGTTCATGGTCTGCATCCAAGCGGCCCGCAGCGTGCCGGCACGGGCACGCTGGTGAAGATTCGCCACAGCGGCTTCGCCGGCAATGCCGAGCAAGCGCAGAGCCACGGCCAAGGTTGGGGACGCGTTCTCGCCTGGGCCCAAGCCTTCATCGAGAAAGGACAGACTATCGACACGCGCAATTGACGTCGAGTCCAACCTCACGCGACAATGCAGGCGTGAACCGTCGATCCTCGAAGCATCGATCTTCGAAGCATCGATCTTCGAACCAGCAATCTCGCCTGGCCGCCTGTATTGTCGCGCTCTTGTTTATCGTTCGTGTCGCTTCCGCCCAAACCACGCCAGCTCAGAAGGGAAGCCCCATGCCCGCCCACGCCACCGGACCATTCGACGTGAAACTGACCCCACAGGATGACAAAATCGACCCCACCCTCGGCCGCATGACTCTTGACAAGACTTTCCATCGCGACCTCGAAGGCACCAGCAAAGGCCAGATGCTGACGGCTTCCACCGACGTCAAAGACTCCGCCGGCTATGTCGCCATCGAGCGCGTCAGCGGAACGCTTCATACTCTCGCCGGTCCTCGCACTGGTACCTTCGCGCTGCAACACAGCGGCACCCTTACGCGCGGAGTTCCAGAACTCAACATCACCGTCGTGCCCGATTCTGGCACCGGCAAACTCTTCGGCCTCACCGGCAAGCTGATCATCCACATCGCCGACGGGAAACATTCCTACGATTTGGAATACGCCCTGCCGGAATCCCATTAGCATCAGCCAGAAAACACCCACCTCTGGAGTGAAAGTTGAGGCTTGACTTTGCCGTTGCCAGGCGTATCGTAGCGGTGTTTAGCCAGCCCTCCGCCCTCTTGTACGCCCGGCTGGATTGCTTTTTGACTCGGATTTGTTCGAATTTTCAGCCCGAGGAGGCCTGCTATGGCAGCAAATCCCATTCCACTTGCAGAACTGAGCTTGGAAACTGTCAAGGGTCCGGAAGAAATCGTCGTCCGGTGCGTGGGCAGAATCACATCGACCACTGCAGGCACGCTCCAGGCAGCGGTTCGCGCCCTCATCCCGGAAACCAACCGGGTCGTGCTCGATCTAACCGATGTCACCTACCTGGATAGTTCCGGTCTTGGTGCGCTGGTCGGTTTGTACGTCTCCGCCAAAAGGCAACATTGCGAACTGAGGCTGATCAATTTGAACCAAAGGTTGAAGCAACTGTTCCGCCTCACCAAACTGGCCTCCGTCTTCGAGGGCCACGAAGATCTGTTAGGGATGACTCCTGATTAGTGTCCTGGAGGCGATTGAGCCGGTCGCTTCGCGCAGCACGACTCGCGGGGGCGCGCGAACCTGCACAAATCCCTATCCGGCCACTGGCTGTTGCACCGCGACCGCGGGCTTCAGTTCCGGCTCCGAGGGAACGATGATCCATGCCAGCAGGTAGGTGGCGATACCCGGACAGACGCCCGACGCCAGGGTGATGAAGATACAGACGATGCGCACCAGCGTTACGTCCAGGCCGAAATACTGGGCGAGTCCGGCACAAACGCCAGCAATCTTTTTGTTAACCCGGGAGCGCTGCAGCTTCTTGGGCGTCGACAGAACTCCTACCACCTTGCCGCACTGGGAGCAAACCCGGTCGTCCTCAGCAATGGCGTTGCCGCAAGCATTGCAGTACATGTTGTCCCTCCCTTCACTCTAGGATACGGCGATTGCAGGGAAAATGTTCCCCCCAGAAACGGCACCGCGGCACCTCCTAATCGATGTCATCCTGAGGCAGCGGAGTTCCTCGCCCTTTAGGCGGGGAACTCCCAGCGAAGGACCTTGCATTCCTGCTGTCATCGCCCGACCCTCCCGACAAATCCATAGGTCCTTCGGCCCGCAAAGAACGCGGTCCTCAGGATGACAAGGGCGGTTATACTGTGGAAATGTCTGGGGATTCACACAAGACTTTTTACCTGGAAACTTTCGGCTGCCAGATGAACGTGCATGACTCGGAAAAGGTCATCGGCACGCTGGTCCACGAGGGATACACACAGGTGCAAACGGTCGAGCAGGCCGACTTGATTCTCTACAACACTTGCTCCATTCGCGATAAGGCGGAGCAGAAGGTTTTCCATCGGCTGGCGGACTACAAGAAGCTGCTGGTCCAGGGCAAGAAGTTTGGCGTGCTGGGCTGCGTGGCGCAGCAGGAAGGCGAAAAGATTTTTGAGCGCGCGCCGCATGTATCGCTGGTATGCGGTTCGGCTTCGTACCGAAACCTGCCGCAGATGCTGATCCAATTGGAAAACCCTCAGGTTGCAGCAGGGAATCAGGCAGTGGAAAGGTCCGGAGGGCGAAAACCGCAGACCGGAAGTCCGCTCCGCATCAGCGGACTGGACGATCGCGAAACCGACGAATGCTTTGAGACAGAGTTCACCGTTCGCACGAATCCGCATCGCGGATACATCACCATCATTGAAGGCTGCGACAAATTTTGCGCCTACTGCGTGGTGCCCTTCACCCGCGGCAAAGAACGCAGCCGCACCTCGGCGTCCGTGCTCGCCGAAGCCCGCCAGATGGCCGATCTCGGCTATACGGAGATCCAGTTGCTGGGCCAGAACGTGAATTCGTATAAGGATCCGGACCGGAAGAAGACGTTCGCGGAATTGCTGGCCGCCGTAGGCGAAGTCCCCGGCATTCGCCGGGTGCGCTTTACCACTTCGCACCCCCGCGACTTTGGACGCGACATCGTCGACGCCATCGACGCCGTCCCCACCCTCTGCGACCACGTGCATCTGCCCGTGCAGAGCGGCTCCGATCGCGTGCTCAGTGCCATGCAGCGCCTCTACACCCGCGAGCAATACCTTGAACGGATCGCCTGGATGAAGTCGGCCAGGCGCCCGATCAGCATCACCAGCGACGTCATCGTCGGCTTTCCCGGAGAGACCGAAGAAGACTTCGCCGAGACGTTATCGTTGCTCGATGAAGTCGGCTACGACGCCATTTTTACCTTCAAATATTCTCCACGTCCCAACACTCCGTCGCTCGCGCTAGAAGATGCGATCCTGGATCAGGAAAAGTCTCGCCGATTAGAGGTGCTGATGGCCAAACAGAAAGAGATACAAATAGTCCGCTACAACAGATATATAGGCGAGACACTGGAAGTAATGGTTGAGGGTAAGAACGAAACGCGCCAGCAGTGGATCGGCCGCACCTCTCACAATAAGACCCTGAACTTCACGGCACCCGGCGAACGCGCTCTCGAAGCGGGAACGTACGTAAGAGTTAAAGCAACCCAGAGCTTTCCCAACAGCCTCCTAGGAGAATTGGTGATATAAAGGCGAAAGAAGCAGAGTTTTCAGGAGCTCCCATGGAAGTAGAGATGACGATACGCGGCCTCTTGATGGATCCGGTGACGAACACGCCGATTGTGATTTTGAAGGATGTGGCCGGGGATTCGGTGTTGCCGATCTGGGTGGGAGTGTACGAGGCGAATGCGATTGCGCTAGAGATGGAGAAGGTGAACACGCCGCGCCCGATGACGCATGATCTGATCAAGAACGTGCTCACCGGCCTGGAGACGCAGGTGCACAAAGTCGTAGTCACGGAACTGCGCGAAGATACGTTTTACGCCGTGATCTGGCTGGAGCGTGGCGGCGAAGTGGTCAGCATTGATTCGCGTCCGTCGGATGCGCTGGCGTTGGCGTTGCGCGTGGATTGTCCGATCTTCGTGGATGAGATTGTGCTCAAGAGTTCGAAGCAGGCAGCGAACAACATGTCAGACCGCGTAAGTGCCGAGGAGTTGCGGAAATACCTCGAAGGACTCAACGACGAGGATTTGGGGAAGTATAAGATGTAGGCTGGCCAACCCGTGCGAGACGTTCCCGCCACGGCCAAGATCTAGAGCCAATCGATTGCTAGGCAGCCAAATTCCAGGCCCTCGCCTCCAACTTTACATAATACCTGTTATCGGACATTGCATTTAGGCTGACTGTGGTGACGCCCCAGCCTTTTCCCCTCCATGGCCTAATCAAAGGGAAAGACGATCTTAGGATGGAACAACGTGCCGGCGACGCGGGTCGCGATGGCGAGGAGGTCTCGTTGTCCGGAGAAGACTTTGACCTGACGGGCGCGGGAGAGTTCGGGGAGATTGACAGGGCGCCCGCTACGGATGCGCGCGGCGGTGGCTTCATCGGCGGTGACGGAGGGAAGTTGCGGCAGGAGTTGGCGGGGATGAACGAAAAGATCCGCCAGAGGTGACGCGCCGGTGACAACAGGCTCCTCCACTGCGCTTCCCTTTCCCCGCGCGAAAGCCAAGCTCCGGTCGGAAGGACAGTTTGCTATTGTCTGAAGTTCAATTCTCTGACCTTCGATTTGCTTCTCTTCGATTTCCTCGAGGGTGTGGGCTTGGGTGATGTCGAATTCGGCGACCGAGGTGCGGTGCAGGGATTCGAGGTGGGCTCCGCAGCCGAGGCTCTGGCCCATTTCGTGGGCGATGGAGCGCATATACGTTCCTGAGGAGACGCGGGCTCGGAACTGGGCACGGTTGGCCTCGACGGAGGTGATGGCGAATTCCTTGACCTCGACTCGAACCGCCTGCAGAACTACCTCTTTTTCCTTTCGCGCCAGTTTATAAGCCGGGATGCCTTTGATTTTCTTGGCAGAGAACGGCGGCGGAATTTGCTCGATTTGGCCGACAAAGTCGGTAGCGAGCTTCTGAAGGTCGTCCAAGTTTGGTGTGGAGGGAGAGACTTCGCCCACAAGTTCACCGTCCGCGTCGTATGTGTTCGTGGCAAAGCCGAAGCAGATGACGCCTTCGTAGGTTTTCTCGGAGGCGATGTAAAACTGCGCCAGGCGCGTGAGAGACCCCGTCACCAGTGGAAGAACGCCAGTAGCGAGCGGATCGAGCGTGCCAAGATGGCCGACGGAGCGCTGCTGGAGGATGCGACGCATGCGGTTGACTACATCGTGGGAGGTCCAACCGGCTGGTTTGTCGATGACGATAACGCCATTCATAGGGAATCTAGCGATCTGGCGACTGCGTGATCGGGTGATTTGAGGTTCACAATGCGTTCAGGCCTCTCACTTAGAACCGCCTGTGATTCTTGTAAGATTACCCTTACTACGTTACCAGATTCCTTATGCTTCCCATTCGCGACGACCAGCCTCGGTACAGCACCCCTTTTGTGACGTGGTTCCTGATTGGGCTGAACCTGGCGATCTTTTTTTTTGAGTGGTCACTGGATCCGCGCAGCCTGAACCTCATTATCCATCAGTTCGGGGTGGTGCCTTATCACACGGCGGCGTTTCTGGGCGGGTCCCACTGGTATTCGTTGGGGGCGATCGTGCTTCCCTTCTTTACATCACTCTTTCTGCACGGCTCGTGGATGCATGTGATCGGGAACATGTGGTTTCTCTATATTTTTGGCGACAACGTCGAGGACTACTTAGGACACTTTAAATACCTGGTGTTTTACCTGCTCACTGGCTTGCTCGCCATGGCCACGCATGTAGCGGTGAATCTGCACTCGGCGGCGCCTGCGCTTGGTGCGAGCGGCGCGATCGCCGGAGTGCTGGGAGCTTATTTCGTTTTGTATCCCAGAGCGCGGGTGCTGACCTGGTTCTTTATATTTGTGCTGTGGGTGCCAGCGTGGATCATCCTGGGATACTGGTTTGTCTTGAACTTTCTCAGCGGAACGGCCACGGCGCTGTCGGTACAAGGGCAAAACATGGGTGGCGTGGCCTTCTGGGCGCACGTGGGCGGATTTGTCTCGGGGGCGCTACTCGTGAAGGTCTTTGGCGAACGGGGAATAAGGTATCCCTACGCCATGCAGCGCTAGTTCGCTAACTATTTCTTCGGGCGCGACTCCGGGGGGACCAGGCCGGCCACGCGGTAATAGACCACGAGCTGGCCATAGTGCTCACCGGAATGCTCAATGAAGCCGTATGCCATGTCCAGAACACGCACCTGCTGGTGGGCGAAGGGGTCGACAAGCAAATCGGACATTCCTTTGTCCCCTTTGGCTTTGATCGCATCCGCGCCGTCGGCGAACGATTTTTTCACGAAGGCAACGATATCAGCTTTGGTCTTGTAGTCGGCTCGCTTGGGGTCTTCTTCGGCGGGCATCTTCTTTCCCATGGCTGGATCGGTAAAAAAATAGTTTGCGTTGGCCGCGTGGAGAAGCTGTTCGGCGAAGCTGCGCTGGGCTGGGTTGGGCTTAAAGTCGTATTTGTCCTCGGGAAAATCTTCGGCCATGGCGATGAGTTTACGGCCAATATCATTCCAGGAATCGAGCACAACCTTCGACGGGCTGTCTGGCGGCTTGATCGGAGCTTCCTTCTTGGCGTCCTGGGCATGGACGGGACAGATCAGAATCGCCAGAGAGAACACAGCCACGGTCAGAAATGATGCCTTGCTCATATCTGCTTCCTCCGAGGGATATTTGCGGACGGACGTATATTAGCCGGAAACTCAGCGCACGTAAAACGAGCTCAGATTCCGTTGGGGCGCTGACGTATCAACGACAGGAATTCTTCGCGGGTTTCCTGCTCGGTCCGGAAGCTGCCTAGCATCGAGGAGGTGACGGCGGCGGAGTGTTGCTTTTCTACGCCGCGCATCATCATACATAAATGGCGGGCCTCGATGACTACGCCTACGCCCTGCGGCTCGATTACCTTCTGAATGGTCTCGGCGATCTGCGTGGTGAGTCGTTCCTGGATCTGGAGGCGGCGCGAGAAGACTTCGATCAGGCGCGGCACTTTGCTGAGGCCGACCACCTTGCCGTTCGGGATGTAGGCGACGTGCACTTTGCCAAAGAACGGCAGCATATGATGTTCGCAGAGGCTGAACATTTCAACGTCCTTGACAATGACCATTTCGTCATAGCTGACGGTGAAGAGCGCGCCTTTGAGCAAGGCCTCGGGATCTTCTGTGTAGCCGCGAGTAAGGAACTGCATGGACTTGTGAACCCGCTCGGGAGTTTGCTGGAGGCCTTCGCGGTGCGGGTCTTCGCCCAGGCGGACGAGCATTTCCTGGACGAGGTCTTCAAAGCTGGCGCTGGTGAGGGTGGCGGATTCGCTGGCTGATTTCATTGGATAAAGTCTTTCTTCCTTTCACTTCGGCGGCTACCGGCTGGCGTTGTCGCCGGAGTATTCGAACGAATTCATCATAGTTTCTTCGAGTCGCACCCTTTCAAGATGCGCATGCTGAAAGCCACGGTGCACGATTTCGTATATCTGAATGCAAAGATTTTCCGTCGTGGGCACTTTTTGTGCGAATTCTTTCATCATGTTCAGATTCTCATGGTCGAAGCGGGATAGCACTTCCCTTTCCATGAAGCCGTCCAGATCGACCAGGTTGCAGACCATCCCAGTTTGTTGATCGACTTGGCCACTGAGGGTTACTTCGACAATGTAGTTGTGGCCGTGTCCATAGGGATTGTTGCACTTCCCGTAAGTCGTCTGGTTTTCTACATCGGACATGGCTTCGCTGTGCAGTCGATGCGACGCGGAGAATAAGTAACGGCGGGAGAGGTGAGCTTTCATGATTCACTCCTCGCCCATAACCCGTGCTTAGTGCCGCTTCCCCGCCTCATGCTTCTCCGTAGAAATCGACGAAAAGATCTGGTGTTTCGTAGATCCGCACCCGATGCAGTTTGGCGGTCTGGAGCTTGCTGACAAGGCGCTGCCAGATAGCGATGGCGATGTTCTCCGTGGTGGGGATCTGATGCAAGAATTCGGGGACTTCCTTATTGAGGAAGCGATGGTCCATGGCGTCGAGGACCTCACGGTGCATGACATCTTTGAGTTGCTTGAGGTCGATGACGAAGCCGGAGCGGGGGTCAACTTCGCCTTTCACCGTAACCTCCAGGACGTAGTTGTGACCGTGCCCATTGAGGTTGTTGCACTTGCCGAAGACACGGCGATTCTCTTCCGGAGAGAAATCCGGATTGTGATAATAGTGCGATGCGGCGAACTCCGCTTTGCGCGTGAGATAGACCATAAGAAGCAGTTGCCAGTAATCAGTGGCCAGGTGCCAGTAAACGGTCTCCCTCAGAATACTTGCGAATCTTCGCCGCGTAAATCTGAGGTCGAGAGTTCAAGCAGTTCGGACAGCGGGTACGGCAGCTGCCAATTCCACTTCCCGCAAGAACGCGCCGGCTACGACCGGGGCATCGAACTGATTTACAAACCGTGATGCCTCCGCCGCGAGTGCCGCACGCAATGCCGCGTCCTCGTAAAGGCGCTCGATTCCTTGAGCCAATGCTTCTTCGTCGTCTGGTTCCACCAGAATGCCGTGCCTCACCACCTCGGGCGTTGCGCTGGCACGCGCAGCCACGATCGGCTTGGTGCTCGCCATGGCTTCCAGGAAAACAATGCCGAAGCCCTCCTGGATGCTGGGCAGACAGAAAACATGGCAGCGGTTATATTCACGGGCGAGTTCGGCTTGCGAGACGTTGCCCAGCCAGCTCACAATTCTCTGCAAACCTCTCTGGCGGCAGATGGATTTGAGGCGAGTAGCCTCAGGGCCGTTGCCGACGATGCGAACTTCCAGTTCCGGTATTTTCGAACGCAGGCGGTCCGCAGCACCCAGCAGAATGTGCAGCCGCTTTCGAGGATAGAAGCGGCAAACCGAGAGCACGGTAAATTTGTTCTCGGCAGGCGGAGCTGGATTCGCCTGGAGCAACCTGCGCCAGGAGGCTAAGTCGATTAATTCGGGAACAATCCGCGGTCGGTTCGAGATGGCGTAAAGCTCCTGGATTCGTCCGGCGGAGTAGCGACTGGTGGCGAGCACCAGGTCCGCGCGTTGGACATGACGCTTCTCACAGAGCGCCTGCAGGCGCATCGTTGCCTTGGTGACGCCGCTTTCAAAGCGCATTTCGTCCGCGATCGCGCCTTTAATCGACGCGATATGCAGTCCTCGGCCCGTTCCGGCCAGGGTATATCCGTCCATATCGAAGCCTACGGTGACTGAGTTGGAAGACTGATGGCGGAGGCGAAGCATTTCGTTGAAAACCAGCCGCTCGATCGTGTAGACGGGAAATTTCAGCGTGGGCGTCACCAGGTCAACGGCTTCGCCGGACATCCTGAGGAACTTTGCGAGTGTGCTGATGCCGGCAAAGGTCCCGCTGCCACGAAGGATATCCAGCGGAGTGGATGTGATGAAACGGAAGGGCATGAAGTGGCAGTGGTTTCCTTCGTCCGCAGGCATCCGATCCATTATTATAGCTGGGTGCAACGCATCCTTCGTTTTCTTAGCAGTGCTGCCCTGGTCTTCGTTCTGCTTTCGCTTTCCGGCTGCTATAGCGGCACGCGTCCGCCTCGAATTGGCTCGGCCGCGCCGGACTTCACAGTGCATGACTCCGACCGCACGGTCACCCTCAGCCAACTCAAGGGCCAGGTCGTCGTGCTGAATTTCTGGGCGACGTGGTGTCCGCCATGTATCGAAGAGATGCCGTCACTGGTGCAGATGCAGCAGCGCATGAAGGCCAAAGGAGTGACCGTGCTGGCAGTCAGCGTGGATGTCGACCCGGACAACTACCAGCGCTTCCTGAAGGATCACAACGTGAACCTGCTTTCGGTGCGCGATGCCGACCAGAAAAGCAACGCGCTGTATGGGACGTTCAAGTTCCCGGAAACTTATGTGATCGATCGCAATGGCGTGATGCGGCGCAAGTTTATCGGGGCAGTGGATTGGACAGAGCCGGACGTGATGGAGTATTTGGGGAAACTGTAGGGACAAGTACCTAGAAGTGTCGCTCCTTGAGGCGAGGTGCCGATACTTGATAGTTTAGTTTGGGTGGCGCAGCGCTTCAGCGCTGCGAATCAATTCCCGCTAGGATTCTGGCCTTTAGCCCCGGAGTATCGTCACAGCTTTGCATTCCGCAAGCGTAAAGCATTCGTGATCACCGAGACCGAACTGAAGCTCATGGCGGCAGCGGCAAAGATGGGGCTGAGCAGAACGCCGAAAAACGGGTAAAGAATACCGGCTGCAACGGGCACGCCGATCGCGTTGTAGATAAAAGCGAAGAAAAGATTCTCGCGGATGTTGCGCATGGTGGCGCGGCTCAGGTTGCGAGCCCGCAGGATACCGGTCAGATCGCCTTTGACCAGCGTGATACCGCCGCTCTCCATGGCGACATCGGTGCCAGTGCCCATGGCAATTCCGACATGGGCTTGCGCCAGCGCGGGGGCATCGTTGACACCGTCACCCGCCATCGCAACCCCTCTTCCCTGCCCTTGCAGTTTACGGATGATCTCGAGCTTTCCTTCCGGCAACACTTCGGCTTCGAATTCTTCGATGCCAAGCTCACGAGCGAGATTCGCCGCCGTGGTGCGGTTGTCTCCGGTGAGCATGACCACGTGGATGCCGTGATTCTTGAGGGCACGGATGGCTTCGGCGGTCGAGGCCTTCAAGGGATCGACAACCGTGAGCGTTCGAACAAACTTGCCGTCGATGGCGACAAAGAGGCTCGTTCCAGCCCCGGAGTTCGCATTGTGAAACTCCGTGTTCGCGCGGGCGAACGCTCCCATCTCTGTCATGAGAGCGGCGTTGCCGACGGCGACGTGTTTGCCATCGACGGTTCCCGTGATTCCCTTCCCTGGGATATTTGTAAAATCTTGTGGCTGTGAAAGCGAAAGGCCTTGTTCTTCCGCGGCGGCAACGATTGCGCTGGCCAGAGGATGCTCGCTGGCGTGCTCCAGGCTGGCGGCGAGGCGAAGGGCTTCAGAGCTTTCATCCTGCGATATTGAAACACCGAGCAGTTTCGGCTTGCCTTCCGTCAAGGTCCCGGTTTTGTCGACCACGAGGGTATCAACTTTCTCGAGAACCTCAAGCGCTTCGGCATTCTTGATCAGGATTCCGGCGCGGGCGCCGCGACCTACGCCAACCATGATCGCCATGGGAGTGGCGAGGCCCAGCGCGCAAGGACATGCAATGATTAGTACGGCGACCGCGTTGACGAGGGCGTGCGCGAACCGCGGTTGCGGTCCAAACATAAGCCACGCGACAAAAGTAATCACGGCGACGGCAACGACAATGGGGACGAACCATTTCGCCACGCGATCCGCCAGTTGCTGGATGGGAGCGCGGCTGCGTTGCGCCTGACCTACGAGTTGCACGATGCGTGCTAATAACGTTTCTGTGCCCACGCGCTCGGCTCGCATGATGAAAGAACCGCTCCCGTTGATGGTTGCACCGATCACTCGGCTGTTCTGCGATTTCTCGACTGGCATGGATTCGCCCGTGATCATCGACTCATCGATCGAACTGCGGCCTTCTAGTAGTACTCCGTCGACTGGGACCTTCTCTCCCGGGCGCACACGCAGACGATCTCCCGGTTGCACCTGCTCGAGCGAAACATCCTTCTCGGTGCCGTCTGAATTAAGCAGGCGCGCAGTGCGGGGGCTGAGATCGAGCAGGGCGCGAATAGCAGCGCTGGTGCGGCTGCGGGCGCGCAACTCCATGACTTGGCCCAGCAACACGAGAGTGGTGATAGCGGCAGCGGCTTCGAAGTAAACGTCGGGATAGCCTCCCATGCCGCGCAGCGATTCCGGAAAAATCTGCGGCGTCAAGGTGGCGATCACGCTGTAGCCATAGGCCACGCCAGAGCCCATGCCGATCAGGGTGAACATGTTCGGACTGCGATTGACCAGCGAGGTCCAGAAGCGTTGGAAAAAGGGCCATCCGCCCCAGCAGCACGACCGGCGTGGCGAGGGCGAATTCGAGCCAAGGGAGTTCACCGCCTCCCAGAAATAGCATGAAGGCGCGCGGCCGCATCATGCTGGCCATGGCGATGGCGAGCAGAGGCGCCGTGAGTGCGAGGCTGACCCAGAAGCGGCGCGTCATGTCGCGGAGTTCGGGATTTTCCTCAGCCGCAGCCGTAACCGTGCGAGGCTCAAGCGCCATGCCACAGATGGGACACGAACCCGGCCCGGGGCGAACAATTTCCGGGTGCATGGGGCAGGTGTATTCGACGTGCGTAGAAGCAACGGGGACATCCGGTTCTAACGCCATCCCGCACGAAGGACAAGCCCCCGGTTTGGCCTCGCGGACTTCCGGACACATGGGACAGACGTAGGCTGGGCCTTGCGAGCCTGCAGCGTGGGCCGCGAGGGGCTCAGGCTTGATTAGCTGCGGGCGACCTGCAGAAAGATTCTCAACCGAGCGCGGCGTCGCGGGCTTTGCACTAGCCAGCATCACCAATCCCGATGTTTTCGCCGGGGGAGGGGTAGTCAGATATTTCTTGGGATCGGCCTTGAATTTCTTCTCGCAAGCCGCGCAGCAAAAATAGTAATTCTTCCTGTCATGCTCGTAAACATTCTTGGCCGTGCCGGGATTTACGTTCATCCCGCAGACCGGGTCTCGTTCGAGCGTCGATGGTTGATCAGATGGCTTCGTCGGCATGAATCGACAATCGTTCCGGAAGTACCGCGATTATACAAACGTGCTTATACAAAAGAAGGAGCCCCGATTTCCACTACGGCTCCGTCGAACTCTACTCGGTCTGTTGGCGAGAGAAGAGAAGAAAGCGCTTCTCTGCTGGTTCGATGGAAGATGCTTTATATTGGATTCAGCCACGGCAACGTGGTGCTTTCTATCCCTAGCGTGCGAGGACTTCATGACTTATCTGGACGTTGTTTTCCGGTATGTGGCTGTGCCCGGCGAGGCCGCACTAAAGGCCATCGACGGAATGCGCGAAGTCTATGGAATTCGTGGGGTGAAGTTCAACGAAGCGGGGCGGACGGTGCGAGTGGAATATGACGCGTCAAGGCTGAAAACCGACGCCGTAGCAAGGCTTTTGCGCCAGGCCGGAGTCGATGTGCGCGAGCAGTTGGCGCTAGCCTAAGGAACATTGGGGGAGGGCTATTGTTTATGCAAGGGGCGCCCAAGAGAACCTCTGGCCGAAGTCATCCTTGGAGCGCCCCGTTGCGCGCCACTTCGTCTGTTCTTTACATGTGCAAACCGCGTGCCATCCGCAACATGCTCAAAAGACAGGCGAGGGTTATAGGCAATCTGCAACTGCCTTGTAGGAATTGCTCGTCGCTCGGAAAGATTTACTTTTCGGGTACGCTTTGGGCGGGAAGGTCCAGCGGGCTGTTCGTGGAAGGCTCGTGTTACCAATCGTTTGTCTAGTGTGAACACCTTAGACGATGCGTGCGTGCCGGATATGCGCACGACTCTGCTGACGAGGCAGCTGCCACAGCATCCGACGCCGCAGCACCCGTGCGAAACGGCTACGCAGCGATTTAGCACGGAGCGACGCAAGGCCGCCTCTCGATTACTCGGATCGCAGCCCGGAAACGGAAGAACAGGCTTGCAGTTCCACCGGGCACAAATGCACTTCAGTAACCTGGGCCGAACAGTATCCTAGCAGGTGAAACCCGTTGGTTGAACGAGCGCTGCCAAGTTGCCCCTCTGCTGGTGTAGACGTTACAATGTTTTTTCGGTCCCCGGCGAATTTCAAGCATCGAATGCGGACATAGTCGGCCGAACTGATGGGATGCGCGAACGCCTCGGTTCGTTCGATCCTCTTGTTTTTCTTGTAGTTGAAAATCTGCGCCCTTAGCTCAGCTGGATAGAGCGTCTGGCTACGAACCAGAAGGTCGGGAGTTCGAATCTCTCAGGGCGCACCATATTGCAATAACTTACGGGCACCTTCAAACGGTGCCCCTTCGTTTTGTGCCGGAATTGTGCCCATTGGGTTGCCATTACCCCATCACAGATTGTTTTGCAGCATCATCAGCATGCAAGCTATCCTTGACGGAAATGCCTACGCCACAAGAGTTCATTGAGGATTGGCCGCTCTACACACATGCGGAGATTCTCCATTTCGAATCACGAGACGCCATTTCGCGGAATTGTGAGGGCGAATGCGAGAAAGAGACGACATGGTCACGGGTCAAGACCGTGAGCGTGAGTTGTCTCGGGTCTTCACTAGATTTCCAAGCCGTTTCCTATATGTGCAATCTTTGCGGCAAGGCACGTCTCATTGTGCTCTATCGAAGAACCGATTGGCATCGAAGACCGGAGTTAGGCCCAGCGCCTGTTGGATATTACTCGGTTAACGAGTGGCAGCACGGCGCTGTGCAGAAGATCGGACAGATCCCCGCCCCCTCGATTGACGTGGATTCACAACTTCAGAAGCGGTTAGGTTCTGCGGCTTTGCATTACAAAGAGGGCCTATTATGTCGAACGCACAATCTGGGAGTTGGTGCCGTCGCGTACATGCGCAGGGTGATAGAAGACAAGACCGACGAACTCATAGATGTGGTGGCGGAATTGGCTAAAACTTACAGTGTTGAAGCGAACGTTATCAAAACTCTCGTTGACGCCAAGACTCAGATCCAGTACGAAGAGAAACTCCGCGTTGCGTCGGACGCGATCCCAGACGCACTAAAGCCGGGAGGTGTGAATCCGCTCGGTCAGTTATATAAGCATCTGAGCATAGGTGTTCATGGCAAGACCGACGAGGAATGCATCGCGATTTTCGATGATCTCAAAGAAGACTTCGAATTTGTGTTCCGTAACCTCAAGATCGAAGGAGCCGAACGCGCTAAATTCGCGGAGCGCGTGAAGAGTCGAATATCCAAGAGGCTATAACTCCAGATAGGGTGTCGCCGATGGATTCCAGTTCTTCAACGTCACTCGCGGTGCTCGGCAAGACACGGGCGAGAGCACGTTCCCGTTTGCGCATGAAGAAGAAGACAGTCCAGTTCGACTCGCGTCAACCTTGGAAGGGACGATCCTACGGGCTGCAAGGAGCAAAGCGCGTCGCCGTCAACTTGTTCCTGGGCTTCCACATTTTGGCAATCGCCTGCTGGTGCCTGCCATTCGACACGCCGTTATTCTCATGGGGCAAGCATTTCGTCCGTCCTTATTTCCTGTGGGCCGGACTGTTTCAATCCTGGGACATGTTTGCGCCGACGCCCGCCTTGGCCAACAGTTATGTCGAAGCGATCGTGGTTTCCAAAGACGGGTCAAGAACGACCTGGACATTTCCGAGAATGGAGCAACTCAGTCTGACCGAGCGCTACGTTAAAGAACGTTACCGCAAGTTCTCGGAAAACCTGCAAAATGACCAGAACGATCTCTTGTGGCCGGATGTTGCGCGCCGCGTCGCACGCCTCAACAGCACGCCCTCGAACCCGGCAAAAACTATCATATTGATCCAAAAGTGGTCGCCCATTGTGCCCTGCGCGGATGGCTCTTTACAGCCGGAGCCTTGGGAACAGCACGTTCTTTACGGCTATGGCGTGAAGCCCGAGGATTTGCAATGACGCCAAAGGCCTGGCTGAAGGCCTGGAATACGTTCTTCCTTGAGAAGCAGTCGCCGCTTCCGATTGCGCTGTTTCGCATCGCTTATGGGGCGCTGGTAATCGCAACCCTCTTCTTGCTGCGCCCGGATTGGCTAACATGGTACGGTCCTCACGCCTGGATCAGCTTGCCAACCATGCAAACCATTGAGCCGGGTCGAAGGCTGGATCTCTTTGCGATCATTCCGCAGACCGATGGCTGGATCACTGCGTTCCTCTGGATTTTCTTGACCTCGGCGATCCTGCTCACCGTGGGCCTCTTTACTCGAATTAATAGTGTGATCGTATTTCTATGCCTCGTTTCAATTCAGCAGCGAAATCTCTTCATTACGAACAGCGGAGATTCTTTTCTGCGCGTGACCGGATTTTTCTTGATGTTCGCTCCGGCTGGCGCCGTTCTTTCTGTGGATCGGCTGATACGCGTCTGGCAAGGGAAAGAAGGTGCGGTCGCCCCGCCGCGGAGTCCCTGGGCGCAACGGATGATTCAGATCGAGCTGGCGCTCCTGTACTTTGCGGCATTTTGCTGGAAGGCGAAGGGACCGCTTTGGCTTCACGGCACGGCGCTCTATTACGTCTATCATCTTGACGCGCTGAAGCGGTTCCCAATTCCCGCTTGGCTTCTGCGCCCGACGATCTTGAAGCTAGGAACCTGGTCGGCGATGGCCCTCGAATTCTCTCTGGGCGTTTTGATTTGGATCAAGAAGCTTCGCTACGTTCTGCTGGCACTCGGGCTGTTGTTTCATCTATTTCTGGAATATTCCCTCAATGTTCCGCTGTTCCAATGGGACGTCCTCTCGGCATACATTTTGTTTGTCGACCCTACGGATATCACTCGGGCGTGGAATTGGATCAGTCGGCCGCGTATTCGCGCGGAGAGATAAGCAACAATCTTCGCCTGAGAACAGACTACTGCACACCGATGCCCGCCAGTAGTCCGCCATCTACGACATAGTCGGCTCCGGTGCAGAATCCCGCTCGATCCGAAGCCAGGAAAGCAGCCAATTCGGCAACCTCCTCGGGAGTGCCGATACGGCCAACCGGATGCGACGCGCCAAAACGGGCGAAGACTTCTTCGGCCGGCAAGTCTGGCGAGAAGTGCGTCGCGGAGCGTGCCAGCATGGGCGTGCGAATCGAACCAGGGCTGATGGAATTCACGCGAATCTTGTCGGCTGCATGATCCAGGGCCAGGGCGCGAGTCAAGCTGTGAATGGCCCCCTTCGATGCGGCGTACGCCGCGACGCCGCGCTGGCACGCGTATCCCTGAACGGATGCCAGATTGATGATCGATCCGCCTCCGCGCTTTTTCATCTCCGGAATTCCAAGGTGGGCCGTTACATAAATGCTTCCCACGTTCACCATCATGCAGCGATTCCAGGTGGCCAAGTCTGTTTCCAGAACTGTGCCGAAGGGATGAATTGCCGCGGCATTCACAATGATGTCCAGACCTCCGAACCGGCTGACAGTCTTTGCGATGATCAACCGCACTTGGTCGATGTTGGTGACATCGCAAGTTTCAACCTGCAGGATTGGCCCATCTGACCTCGCAGCGTCCAGTGCCAGGTCTTGGTTCGCGGCGGTTTCGATGCCGAGGGCAACCACTTGAGCGCCTCCCGCAGCCAAACGGATGGCGATGGCGCGACCAATTCCTGTTGTGCCTGTCACTATCGCTACTTTTCCCGCGAATTCTTTCATGGCAGTTGCATCCTTAGTTCACACGTTGTGCGTAATGCTTCGTAAATTTTGTAATGGCAGCATTCTAGCCGGTTCGATCGCGACATGCGTTCACGCAGTGAAAACCAGTGCGGCGTATAATTTCGGGTTCTCTGGTGCCCGCACAAACGTGAAAATCGTCAGGCTAAAGACCGCGGTTGTAGAAGGCAATTTCGATTGGACCTTCGTTCGAATCGAAACGGACGAAGGGATTCTAGGATTGGGCGAGTGCTTTTTCGCTCCCGGCCTCACCTCTATTCTGCGCTCGCTCGAACCGCTGCTGGTGGGAGAAGATCCGCGCGACATTCGTCGCCTGTTCCGCAAACTGCAGTTGGCAACGTCGGGCGCCGGTTCTGTGGCGGGCATCATTTACAACGCGATCAGTGGCATCGAAGCCGCGCTCTGGGATGTCCTCGGCCAATGGCTTGACGTGCCCATTTATCGCCTGCTGGGTGGAAAGTTTCGAGACCGGGTTCGCATCTATGCTGATTGCCATGGCGGCGAAGCTCTGGAGAGTCTGGACGAGGTGCTGCGTTCGCGCGCAGCATCGTGGGAGTCAAAGAGCGCGTCCAAAGGCAAGAAACACTTTGCGAAAGATTATTTTGGCGAGGCCGGCGACGAGCCTCCTTCTTCGCCCGAGGACTATCGCCGTCAGGCTCTAAAAAAACGAGCGGAAGGATTCACCGCGCTGAAGTTTGATTTGGACGTGCCGGGAACGGAAGGTTTCGATCCGCACAATCGGGCGCTCAGCAATCGCGCCATCGATCACATGGTGAGCCTGATCGCTGCCGTTCACGATGCTGTCGGCAACGATACCGACATTGCCGTTGATTGCCATTGGCGCTATAACGCCAGCGATGTGGTGAAAGTGGCGCGCGAACTGGAACCGTTCCGGCTGCTGTGGCTCGAAGATCCCGTTCCCCCAAACAACACCGCCGCGCTGAAGGAAGTAAATGCGAAGGTGCGAGTGCCGATCGCAACCGGAGAGAATCTTTTTCTCTTTGAAGGCTTTCAGGAAATCATCTCACAGCACGCCCTGAGCATTGTTACTCCCGACCTGCAAAAAGTTGGGGGCCTATCCATCGCCCAAAGCATTGCGCAGTTTGCCGACGTGCATACCATGCCGGTTGCGCCGCACAACATCAGCAGTCCGGTGGGTACGCTGGCTTCCGCGCACTTCTGCGCGGCGATCCCGAACTTTCTGGCGCTGGAGTTTCATGCCTCCGACGTTCCCTTCTGGAATGAGCTGATCGATGGCTTGCCGAAACCGCTGATTCAAAATGGCTTTATCAACATGCCCGAGAAACCTGGGCTGGGTGTGACGCTGAACGAAGATGTGGCGCGCCGCTATGCGCGTCCCGGAGAACCATTCTTTGAGTAAAAAGACGAAGCAATCAAGCAGTGAGCATGAAAAGACGAGCCGGAGCACGACGCTGATGTGGAGATCCGACGACGAACTTTTCGCCATTGTGCAGCGAGAACTCTTTACCTGTGTCGTAGGCGACGTGATGGACAAGCTGGGCCTGCAGCACCAATTTCTCCCGCCGCAGATTCAGCCGCTTCGCCAGGATATGGTGGTGATCGGCCGCGCCATGCCGGTTCTCGCCGTCGATGTGTTCGTTGAAAAAATCGCCGGCAGCGCCAACAAGTTAATGGACAAGCCGTTTGGCCTAATGCTGGAAGCGCTCGACGATCTTCACCATAACGAAGTTTATGTGAACACGGGCTCCTCGCCCCGCAACGCGCTCTGGGGAGAGCTGATGAGCACGCGTGCCCGCAAACTGGGCAGCCGGGGCGCCGTCCTGAATGGCTATGTGCGGGATACCAAAGCGATTCTCAAAATGGGCTTCCCTACATTCGGTTTTGGCTCCTACGGGCAGGACTCCGCGCCGCGCTACAAAGTCGTTGACTACCGCATTCCGGTAGAAATTGGAGCGGTGCGGGTTCGTCCGGGCGACATTTTATTTGGCGACATAGATGGAGTTTTGCTGGTTCCCGCCGAAGCCGAGGCTGAGGTCTTCTCGCGGGCGCTGGAAAAGGCTCGTGGCGAGAAATTGGTCAAGAAGGCGATTGAGCAAGGGAGCAGTGCGGTGGACGCATTCGACAAGTTCGGCATCATGTAAACGGCCATGGAGACTTCGATCAAAAGTGCAAACCTCATAACGGCAAATCCGCCGTCCCGCGCCGAGCTAATTCGCGAGCTTTTCTTCACAAAAATCGTTTGCGGGCGTGGATCGCCTGGCGGCCCGACGAACTCCTCATGCTCTCCGGCTATTTTCCTTTCTGGGGGGCGTCATTCCTGATTTGCTTTGCCGAGGACGAGCCTCTGCTGTTCGTTCCACAGATTGAACCGCGAGATCACATTCCCGCAGGTTTGCAAGTCAAAGAATATCCCTGGGGAGATCTCAAGTGCCCCGATCCTTATTCAGTGCTGGTGTCGTTGATCGGCGACGAGCTGCACCGCGCCGGAATCAACAGTGAGCAGGTTGGCATGAACCCGAGTGCGGCTAGAACTTCTCTTCCGATTCAGGCGGGAGAACAGATTCCCATCCCCGAAGACTTTGCTGGACAGCTTGCCTCAGTGGCCGGCAACCGGGAAGCTCATTCCCGGGCGGCGTTTGCAGAACTCTATTTGAGAAAAACTCCTGATGAAGTTCAGGCAATTCGCTTGGCCAATCGAGTGGCGAATGTTGGCTTGCAAGCTTTCTTTGAGAATTCGAGACCGGGCATCGCGGAGGCAGAAGTTGCGGCGGCGGTGGAGTCGGCCATCTATCGGCAAATCGGCGGCGATGGCATATTTCACTCAAGAGGATGGGCTATGGTGCAGTCCGGCCCCAACAGCGCCGACTCCGGACGATTCAATCGCTCGACCGGACGGCGTCTGGAGAACGGCGACCTGGTCTTGATTGAACTGGCCACTTGTGTGAATGGCTATTGGAGCGACCTCACGCGCACGGCTGCCGTCGGTTCGCCAAAGCCGGAGATCGAACCAATACTCTTGCTCGCCAAAGACGCGCAGCAGGCTGCGGTCGCTGCCATACGGCCCGGCGTTTCCGCGGCCCATATCGACGCGCTAGCTCGCGACAAAATCGCAGCGAAAGGATTGTCTGCGTTCTTCCCTCATCACACCGGCCATCACGTTGGCTTTCGTTATCATGATCCGGGATTTCTGATCGCCCCCGGAGTCGATGCCAAACTTGAACCCGGCATGGTAATTACGATCGAGCCTGGCGTTTACGTTCCGGAACGTGGCGGCGGCGCACGAATCGAAGACAACGTGCTGGTAACGGAATCGGGTCACGAAGTCCTTTCACGCACGGCAGGAGCGAGGCATGATCAGCATTGATCTCTCCGGCAAAGCGATTCTGATCACTGGCGCCATGGGCGCGATTGCCGAACATATGGTGAAGAGGCTCACCGCCAGCGGCGCAACCCTCGTGCTCACCGATATAAAAGGAGAGAGCGAAGCCAACAAGACGCTGAGCGATTGGAGGATTCCGGCTTCCTCATATCTCTATTTTCCCGCTGATATTACCGATTCCAGCCAGGTAAACCGCGTGGTGAGTGCGGCCTTCGAGAAGTTTCCCGGCATGGATACCGTGATCGGCCACGCGGGCGGCTGCGGGTTGCATCCCTTCGCCACGACTTCGGAAGCTGAGTATGAGCGCACCTTCCGCTTCAACTATTTTGCGCAGACTTATCTGGCGCGAGCAGTGCTCGCGCAATGGATGCGAAGCAAGACTGCCGGCCATCTGATCTTCACCTCTTCTTATGTGGCTCGCATGCCGCACACGTTAATCCCTGCATATTCTTCCGCTAAAGCCGCGCTGGAAAACTTCGCGCGCAGCCTGGCTCTTGAATATGCACTGACGGGCATTCGCGTGAATGTGATCTCTCCAGGCAACGTTGCGGCGGGTAGTTCGCTGAAAGTCTTCGACGAAGACCCTGCCTACCGGGAGTTTGTCCTGCGAGTTTCGTTGGGCAGAAGAAACAGCCCCGAGTCCATCGCCGACGCGTTTGTTTTTCTTTGCTCGCCGCTGGCCGCCGAGATCAACGGACAAGTTCTCAGTCCGGATTATGGGGCAGGCATCGGGAATCGCCTATGAAGATCGGCCTTGGCCTGTATCGTCATATGCTGACGCGGGATTACTACGACTTCGCGCGCCAGGCCGGCTGTACTCACGTCGTGGTTCATTTGGTTGATTATTTCAAGCAAGGCCCGTCCAACCCGCGCGACAACCAGCCTACTGGTGCGAAATACGAGCCTTGGGGTGTGGCGGGTGATCCCAATCAGCTTTGGACGGTAAAAGAGCTTACGACTCTGCGCTCGGAGATTGAAGATGCTGGCCTGGTTCTGGCCGCGGTCGAAAATCTCGATCCTGCGCACTGGCACGACATTCTGCTCGATGGTCCGCGGCGTCCGCAACAGATTGAGCAGGTAAAGACCATCATTCGCCGCCTGGGCGAAGCCGGCATTCCGGTACTCGGCTACAACTTTAGTTTGGCGGGAGTATGCGGCCGGATGACGGCGCCGCTGGGACGCGGCCGCGCCCTCACGCTGGGAATGGATGGTCCTGCGGAAGACGTGCCCATTCCGAATGGGATGATCTGGAACATGGTTTACGATCAGAACGCCCCGGCTGGAACTTTGCCTACGATTTCGCACGAAGAGCTGTGGCGGCGGCTGCAAAACTTTCTCGAAGAAGTGATCCCCGTGGCCGAGCAATCGGGCGTGCGGCTGGCCGCACATCCTGACGATCCTCCCATGCCGACGATGCGCCAACAGCCGCGTCTGGTGTATCAGCCTCATATGTATCAGAGGCTGATCGATCTCGCTCCAAGCCCCAGCAATGCCCTGGAGCTTTGCGTGGGCACTCTCGCCGAAATGACCGAAGGCGATATTTACGACGCGGTCGATCGATACAGCAAACAAGGCAAGATTGCTTACATTCATCTTCGCAACGTGGTGGGGAAGGTGCCGCACTACCGCGAAACTTTCATCGACGAAGGTGATGTAGACATGATTCGCATCCTCGCCATTCTTCAGCATAACCACTTCGATGGCGTGCTGATTCCGGACCACACTCCGCAGATGACTTGCTCTGCTCCCTGGCATGCGGGCATGGCACACACTCTCGGCTTCATGCTGGCGGCGAAGAGAGTTCTTGAGTCTTCCCAGCGATACGATGGGCAGCTGTCTTCCGCGGCTCAAGGA
Organism: uncultured Acidobacteriaceae bacterium; assembly: GCA_963750245.1. Lineage (GTDB taxonomy): Bacteria > Acidobacteriota > Terriglobia > Terriglobales > Acidobacteriaceae > Sulfotelmatobacter. The sequence goes on along the minus strand of CAVVQB010000005.1, from coordinate 1,920,437 downwards.
GGCGATTAAGCTGACCGGCTCATCCAGCGCTGGCTATTCGCGCGCTCCTCTCGTGATCGCCGCCACCGTTTCCACGCTCGGCGGTCTGCTGTTTGGTTACGACAACATTGTGATCAGCGGCGCAATTGGCTTTCTGAGCCAGTTGTTTCATCTGGATGCGGCTGGAATCGGCTGGGCCGCGGGCTGCGCTCTCATCGGGTGCATCGCTGGTTGCGCGGCAGCGGGAACTGTTGCCGACTACTTGGGAAAGAAGAAAGGCCTTGCGCTCTGCGCGCTGTGTTTCGCGCTCTCGTCCGTCGGGATGCTCTTCGCGGGTAATCTTCACCAATTCGTTTTGTGGCGGCTGATCGGCGGAGTGGGCATCGGCGCCGCCTCGGTGATTTCTCCCAACTACATCGCCGAGATCGCTCCCACGAGAGTGCGCGGCCGTTGCGTGACTCTCTACCAACTCGGCATCGTGGTCGGAATTCTTGCCGCCGTCTTCGTCAACATGCTCATTCAGCGCATGGGCGATGAAGCGTGGAACATCTCCTCGGGCTGGCGCTGGATGTTTTTCGCTGGCGTTGTGCCTGCAATTCTATTTGGACTGATGATCCTGCCAGCGGTCGAAAGCCCGCGATGGCTGATGAAAGTCGGCCGTCGGGACGAAGCGATCACTGTGCTGACTAAGATCAACGGCGCTGAAGTTGCGAAGCAGGAAGCTGCGGAGATCGAAAATTCGCTGGCGACCGAAGAGGGCCACATCTCGGAACTCTTCACCACGTTCCGACGTCCCCTGCTGCTGGGCATCATGCTGGCGGGCTTGCAGCAAATCAGCGGGATCACGCCGCTGTTTTCTTTCTTGCCGGAGATTTTTCGCTCGGCCGGTACTGCCACCAGCGACGCCTTCTTCCAGTCCGTCCTGGTCAGCCTGATCAATCTCTTGTTCACGCTATTGGCGCTGTGGCTCGTCGATCGCGCCGGACGCAAGACTCTGATTCTGGCTGGGACGGCTGTGCAATTCGTTTCCTTCGCATTGGTTGGCTGGTTCTATCACATTCATGGCAGCGGCCTGGCGGTCCTGATTTTTGTGATGAGCTTCGTCGCTGGTCACGCGTTTGGCAATGGAGTGGCTTGCTGGGTGATCATCTCGGAGATTTATCCCACCAAGGTTCGCGGGCGCGGGATGTCCATCGCGACGACTGCGCTCTGGCTGGTGGGGTACCTGGGAAACCAAATGTTTCCCATCATGCAAAAACATTTGGGATCGGACGGCGCCTTCTGGTGCTTCAGCTCGGGCGCGTTGTTGACGATTATTCTTGTCGGCTGGCTGGTTCCAGAAACCAAGGGCCGATCACTCGAAGAGATCACAAAATTCTGGATGGCGGAAAAACCGGCTACGGCGGGATAAATATCGGAGGGATCTCGACACACACCACACTTATAGGAGGAGCGATGGGGAAAAGAGAAAACGATCGATCGGAGCCAAATACCTCAGCTCCAAGCTCGACTCACCTCACTCGCCGCGCGTTGCTGAAATCGGCCGCCACTATTGCGTCGGCCACGCTGCTGCCGTCTGGCTTCGCATTCTCACAAGCGAGCTCGGCGGCTACCGAATCTCAATCATCGCCTTCGACAACGGCTGCAAAGAATCCGCGCTGGTACGGCTTTAACCTTCTCGAATATTTTTCCACCGATCCGGACTGGATGAAATATTTTCCTTATAAAAACGACGGGATGTTCCGGGAGGATGACTTTCGCTGGATTCGCGACTGGGGGTTCAACTGGGTACGCCTGCCCATGGATTACCGCTTCTGGACCGCTCCCGATCTGTTTACCATCGACGAGAAGCAAGTCGAACCGATTGATCGAGCCATCCGGCTGGGAGAAAAGTATGGAATTCATGTGAATGTTTGCCTTCACCGCGCGCCGGGCCTTTGCATTCTCGACACGATGGACGAAAAGCTGACGCGCATTGCAGTCACGAAGGAAAAGACGAATGTGTTCACCGACGCGCACACGTTCGATGCTTTCATTCACCAGTGGGCCTTCTTTGCAGATCGCTACAAGCCGATCTCCGGCGAAAAACTTAGCTTCAACCTTGTAAACGAGCCCCTCCCCCTGCCCAGCGAGGCTGAACTGGCAGAGTTGAAGAAGCACGGCCCGGTTAAGACGAAAGATCTCTTTAGCCCCAACCTTCTCCAGCGTCATGCCAGAGCGTACACGCATTTGGCCCAGACTTCGGCGGATATGATTCGCGCTCATGACGCTCAACGTCTGGTAGTAACGGATGGTTATCCAGGAGCCGGTTCGCCGATTCCGGATCTCGTGGCTACGGGCATGCTGCAAAGCTGCCATACCTACAATCCGATTCAGCTTACTCACCATCAATGTGAGTGGGTACGAGGTATCCTCACCGGCAGTGAGCGGCTGCCCACATGGCCGCTGAAAGACGACAAAGCGAAGATCGTTTGCGACCGCCAAACCCTCGCCACGCTTTTTCGCCCATGGGGTGAGCTCGCGGCTAAAGGCGTTCCCATTCACTTCGGCGAGATGGGGTGTTACAAGCACACTCCGCCGGATGTCGTGTTGGCCTGGTTCGACGACACTCTCGATGTTTTGGGTGAATTGCATTCCGGCTGGGCCTTGTGGAATTTCCGCGGACCGTTTGGCGTCATCGACACGGAACGCCCGGGAACAAAATTTGAGGACTGGCAGGGGCACAAGCTCGACCGGCCCCTGCTCACACTTTTACAGAAGCATGCCAGGGCATAACCCGACTTGCTTGCCGCTTCATGATTCAGGCGGAGGAGCTGCAAAGGAGTTTCATCCATGAACACGTTGTCACGCTATGGTCTCTGTTCCCTTGTGCTGTGCGCGGCCGCATTCACCCAAGACACCGGATTCCGCACCTTGCAAGTGGATGCCGGCAAAGTAACCGGAACGATTCGTTCCTTGCAGGGATTGAATGGTCCGCCTACTCCGGTGATGGCGGGACTACCCAATCTCGTCGAACAATACAAAACGCTGCGCGTGAACCAGGTTCGCACGCACGATTCGATGGGCCCGTCAGAGCTTGACTCGAAGTTCGTAGAATCGGATGCCCTGCTGACATGGCTCATTCCCGATGCGGCGCAGCGTGCGGGAGTGGTGAAGGCTGGGAATGCCAGCATTATTTTCCCTGACTGGGGCGCCGACCCCGAGAAGGCTGCCAGTTACAACTTTGGCCCTACAGACCAGGTGCTGGGCGCCATTCGGGCCACCGGAGCGGAAGTTTATTATCGAGTCGGCCGCAGCTGGGGCGCAAACATCAACCCTCCGGCGGACTTCGACAAGTTCGCCAACGTGGTGAAACACATCGCCCTGCATTACAACCGGGGATGGGCAAACGGCTTCCACTACAACATCCGCTACTGGGAATTCTGGAACGAACCCGACGGCCTCTTCTGGTCGGGCACGCCAGAGCAGTTCTATTCGCTATATGCGAAGACCGCACTGGCTTTGAAGTCGGTGGATGCCGCGCTCAAGGTGGGAGGCGATGCGAAAGCCCTGGCTTCTGACGACGGCGGTTACCGCGAAGGCTTCATCGATTACTGCGCTGCGCATAAGCTGCCGCTCGATTTTTACTCCTGGCACACCTACACGGATTCTTCCGCCGATCCCTATGATGCCATCCGATTGGCCAAGGAAATTCGTGGAATCCTGGACACTCATGGATATCCCCAGGCGGAAAGCATTTTGTCGGAGTGGAATCTGACACCAGACTTCACCGAAGCGGAGAGAGTCAGGCTCCAGGGCGCGGAGAACGCCGCCTACATCGGCGCCGTTCTCAGTTATCTTCAGGACGCGCCCGTCGATCATGCGCACTTTTATCGCGGAGACGCGGCATGGATGGGCCTTTTCGATCTGCAGGGACAGCCGTACAAGACAGCCTATGCCTTTCAAGCCATGGGCAGAATGCAGGACACGCCGCAACGTCTGGCGGTTGTGGGCGCGGATACATTCGGCTTCGCGGCGCTCGCAGGTCGCTCAGCCGACGGCAGGACAGTCCAGATCCTCATCAGCAATTACGCGGTTCCCGCCGGCTACAAGCCACGCGCGATGCCGATGCCGCCGGAAGTGATGAAAAAGTTGTCAGCGATGCCGGACTTTTCCAAGATGAAGCTGCTGCCTCCGCGAACCGATGTCGCCTACCGCGACAATGCCGGCTATAACCTGACCATCAACAATTTGCCGTGGGGCGCAAAGGCGTTCAGCATCAAGCGCTACCGCGTTAGCCAGACGCAGAATCTCGATCTGGTGGAGGAAAAGTCGGGAGTGGGAGGTAGTTTGAGTTTAACCAATTCTCTCGCCCCCGAGGCCCTGGAGCTTATTGTTCTGCAGCGAAAGTAGCCAGTTCGCCACCGACCCTTCCCTCGTGGCGAATCTCGGCAAATGCAGACTTACTCAGCTCGCAACAGAAAGCCGCTACCGGCATGCACTAACACGTTCTTCCGCGACGCCAGAACGATGCTGCCCACAGGCTCGGTAGAGCCGTCGCTCACGATCACCACGCTTTTTCCGAAGCCATAGACTCCGCAGGCGTAAGGCGAAAACACCCACAGCGCACCTCTCCAGCCTTCGCTATCCACACGGGTACCGCACCCGGTCGCGGGGATACCGCTGAACAGCACCAGCTTTTCACGCGACTTCTCGGGATTGTCAGGCTGGAAGGATGCGTCGCCGCCAACCGGCGCGGTGAGCACCGCACTGCGCGGAGTGGTATCTGGCTCGAACAACGGAACCTGCGCGTCATACACGGCCATCATGCTGGCCAGAGCGCGCACGTTTGTCTTCATGGTCATGGTGCGGCCGTGAGCTACAATTTTGTCGAACTCCACCGCAAGCTCCGAAGGTGCTGATCCATCCCCCGGCTGCACCTCCGCGACATGTCCTAAGACTTTCGCGCCCTTCGGGATCTCTCCACCAGTAGAAAGCGGAACGGTCTGCATAATCTTGCCCGCAACCGTCTCCCCGGCTTTGGCCTTGTTCGAATCGAGAGTGACCGTCAACATTACAGGAATGACCGTTCCGGCCGGCACCTCTTGTGCGGACACGAAAGGTGACATAACAGCAAACGCTGCTGCGAGAGTCAGTAGCCGTCGCATGCTCGTGTACTCCTCGAAAAGAATCGGACGCGCCCGCCCACTCGGGCGCCAGAAAAACTTATTCTCTGATGCCAGCCGACAACGGTTGGCTTCACTTTTCAGCAAAATTTAAGATCCGCCCCACAGCGGATCAGTTCAACGCGGAACGCATCTGTCGAGTAAGGAGTATGACGACTTCAGGGGCATCATCTTGGTGTGGGATTGTAGCCGAAAAAATATCAGACAGCAAAAGAAAAAGGCTGCCGATTTCTTAGACCGGCAGCCGAAAGCGACCTTCTCTAAAATAATTCAGTGGACTCTAGGGCAGATAGAAACGAATGCCCGTCAGTCCGACGACATCGTTGCCAGTTGCAACACCGCCTTGCCCCGGCCAAGTTGAGCGATGGAAGTACTCCACCTGCATGCCGTATTGCAATGTGCCAAAAGGACCTTTGAACAAGCGATACCAGAAACCTCCGGTAACGTCGTAAATGTTCTTGTTCTGGCCCGTGCATTCTGCTCCGCCCGTGGGAAGCACTTCCACGTTGCAGTTTGCGGTGCTCACCAACGTAGAGCCGTAGCCCGCAGGCACTTCGACGCCTTCCGCATTGATGGTTGTGTATCTTTGTGATCCAACATATTCATCGCCGCCGTAGACGTACAGATCCAGCTTCGGCTGCGGATGAAATTCGAAACCCGCGAGGCTGTGGATCTCAGGCAAGGGATGAATTTGTCCCTTGGGATCCACGGTGACATCGGGCGTATTTGCAGCGCCATAGCGGCCAATACCGTTGCCGGCCAGACCTTCGAAGATGAAGTCGGCTTTCTTGGCTACGATCGGCAGAACCGCAGCCCAGCCAACGCCGCCGCCAGCCGTGACGTTGGTCACTCCAGCCGCGGTGGCCGTGGTCGCGATGCGGTCACGGAATATCCGCGCCAGTCCCTTGATCTCGAAGTGTCCCCAGCCGGGCTCAAAGGCAACTTTGCCGATAAAGTCAGGAGCGAGATTCGTCGAGAAGCCGTTGGTGCTGCCCGCCAGGTAGTTAAGAGTGCTGCCGTTCGGCGCAGCCGCGTTGCTGCTGGTGTTGAAGCCCATCAGATCCGCGGGAGTATAGCTGGTGCTCAAGGTAGTTTCAGAGTTGGCGACTTCGAATCCCGCCCAAGTCTTGTTGCTGAAATTCTTGACGACGCGCACCGCGTTCTGCCGCACGTAGGTGTAGCCGACCACGTAGCTGCCTTCCAGGGTGGTCGGAATGAACTCGGATCGTGTTGCAATCCCTTTACGATCCGTGGTCATCAAGCTCCACATCTGGCCGGCGGTAAAGGTCAAGCCGTTCTTGAATTCCGCCTGCATCCACAACTGCCGTTGCCGTGGGATGAAGCTGTTGGTTTCAACCTGGTTGCCGGTGGGAGCCTGGCCGAGGAAGTCCATTTCCCAATAGCCCGTCATTTTGGTGCTGCCCACCATCGAGGTGGCAACCACGATCGGCCGGGTGCCACGCGCGGTGGCGCGAAACTCGGAGAGATTTGAGTTAGCCACGCCGTCGAAGGGAGAGGAACCGAAGTTGCTGGTGACGTCGGCATTTTCGTTCCGTCCACGAGCGATGAAGGTCGATTCCAGCCAGCCGCCGGGGGTAACGGTCAGGCCTTTGTAATGGATCGCCAGGGGATTTTCCAAGGCGTCCACTGCCTTCTTGTTCTCAAGCAACGCGTTGCTCGCAGCTTTGGTTTCAGTTTGCAGACTGGTGACCGTGGTATCCAGAGCCTTCACGCTCTGCTGTGCCGCAGTGGCTTGTTGCGTCGCATCCTGCACCGAGTGCTGCAGCGCCTGCCCTTGTTGCTGTACTTGCTGCTGCAATTGCGAGTTGGTCTGCTGCATTTGCTGCAATTGATTCTGCTGCTGCTGGATCTGCTCTTGCTGTTTCCGAAGTTGTTCGGTTACCTGCTGCAGCTGTTCTTCGACCGTAGGGCCCTTCTTCTTCGCTACAGGTTTCTTGCTTGTAGTGGTAGAGCTCTTTTCGGCGCTGGGGGTAGAACTACTTTGGGCCGCGGCAGTACCGGACAACACTGATATCAGACAGACGAACACTACCGCGAACAGGGTGAGTAATGTGTTTCTCATGAGTTTTGCCTCCAAGGATTCGGGCGCAATTCCGTGTCAGATGGGAGACCCTGAACTAACTGGGGACCCGAGGAAGAAAAATCCCACCCTCGAATTGCCACTCGGATGTTAGGGGAGAGCGTGGAATGGATCAGGAACTTGGATCACGCATCAGTGTGATGGTAATCACCTTTTTTGCGTTTTTACGCGGGGCATGGGACGATTTCAATTGGACCAGAGGCGGAATAGCATGGATACAGGCATAAACAAGCCTAGAGCGTTCTGGAAAGCCGGTGTCAGCGCGTTGCTCTTTCCAGAAGATACATGTAGGAACGATAGACTCGGCCAGTGGCTCGGCTCATGCCAATTTCGCAGGTGCGACTGCTGGAATAGCAAGAGTCGGGTTGTTGCCCCAGAACCTCGGCTGCTTCCCGTCTCGTGGCGGACAGGGTCAGTTCTGGAACCAGGAAGCCTCGATCTCCCGCGAAAGCACAACAACCTGCGCTTTCAGGAATGAAGACCTGGTCGCTACAGGCTTTCGCAATACCTTCCAGTTTTGCTGTGATTCCCATTTTCGTCACCGAGCACACAGGGTGCAGCGCGACGGAATCAGCTTTCGCCCGAATCGTAAGCTTGGGCAGCAGTTCGTCGTGAACGAACTCGATGGCATCCAGAAAAATCAGACGATCGAAGCGCTTCTGATTTTCTGAAGTCAGATACGGGCGTGATGTCTTGAGAGAGTAGGCGCATGGGCTGGTATCGATCACGATGGAGAGCTTTCCCTTGTCGGACCATCTCCAGAAGCGTTCGACGGCTCGATTGGCAGCGATGGCGTGCGCCCGAGTAAATCCCTTCGAAGAAAACGGCATGCCGCAACAGGTGCCTGCCACGTTTGATGGAATATAGACCAGCACGCCCGCTCGTTGTGCTAGCTCCAGAGTCACTTCCATGAGAGACATGTCGCGGGATTCGCCGGGCATGCGGCCCATGATGCGCGAGATGCACGCCGGGAAATATACCGCTCGCGCGTTCTCTTTCTTAGTTCGAGGAATGCCGCCGGCCGCGAAGGGAGTGTCGGACATCCATTCGCTCATGTTGCCTCCGGCAAGACTCTTAAACCAGCCAGTCACCGAACGCATGCCACCAAAGCCGATCACCTTTTCCGCAACGTGACCCAGGCGCAACGCCCAACGCAACCCGCTTTCGGTTGCGCTGAAATGATTGGCCATTCGCTCGGCCCAGTGCTGCTCGGCGAGCGAAGCGCGCACGTTGCGCAAACGCTTCACCAGTTGCCCGGTATCGATGTTAACGGGGCACGCCGTCGCGCAAAGCCCGTCTGTCGCGCACGTATCGAGCGCCATATAGGGGAACTCGCGATCCAATGCCGTCCACAGTTCCGAGCCGTTCCCTGCATGCTGCTGGCGGGCCATCTCGCGACGCACCACGATGCGTTGCCGTGGCGTCAGGGTCAATTCCCGGCTGGGACATTTGGGCTCGCAGTAGCCGCACTCAATGCACTTATCGATCTCCGCCTCCACAGAAGGAATCCGCTTGAGATCGGCAAGATGCGCCTTGGGATCGGAGTTTATGATCACGCCGGGATTCAGCAGGTTCTCGGGGTCTGCCAGGCGTTTCAGCTGTTGCATGATCTGGTAGGCATTCCCGCCCCATTCCGTCTCCACAAATGGAGCCATGTTCCGGCCGGTGCCATGCTCCGCCTTGAGGGCTCCATCGTAGCGATGCACGACTAGCTCGACTAAGTCGTCAATAAAACGGGAGTACTGATCGATCGCCGTCTGATCGTTGAAGCTCTGCGTGATGACAAAGTGCAGGTTGCCATCTTTGGCATGGCCGAAGACGATGGCGTTCGAATATTCATGTTTGACGAACAGTCGGTTGAGATCGTAGGTCGCGTCGGCCAGGACTTCGACGGGAAACGCAACGTCTTCGATAATCACCGTCGTCCCGCTCTGACGCACCGAGCCCACGGACGGAAACATTCCGGCGCGAATCTTCCACAACAAAGCTTGCTCGGCGAGAGCGTGCGTAAAGCGGGCGGGCTCGAACAGCTTCAGCCCGCCGACCGCGTCCTTGGCCAGTGCTTCGAGCTGCGACCGGCTACTCTCTTCGGCGGACTGGAATTCGACGAGCAGCCCCGCGGCTTCGTTGGGAAGTGTCTTGATCGAGGGCGGTATGCCGGCTTGATCTTCGACCGAGCGCAGTGAAGCGCGATCCATGATCTCGAGAGCCTTGGCGCCGGCGGTGCGCAGCGGAACGATGGAATCGGCGGCTGCGTACAGATCGGAGTACAGCAAAAGCCCGGTGTACTTTACCGGGAGATCTGGAACCGTATTCAATACGGCCTCTGCGATAAACGCCAGAGTCCCCTCGGCTCCAATCAGCAGATGCTGGAAAATATCGACAGCAGTGTCGAAATCGAGAAAAGCGTTCAGCGAATAGCCGGTCGTATTTTTTCGCATGTACTTCGCTCGAACCTTCTCGCGCAGATCAGCATTGCGCTCCAGCTTTTGCTTCAACTCCAGAATGCCGCGAGCCAGTTCCGGTTCGCGCGAGTGAAATTCCGCGTCGGCATCAGGCTGTGATGTATCGATCACAGTCCCCGAAGGCAGCATGAACTTCATCGACTTGAGCGTGTGATAAGCATTCTGTTCGACGCCGCAGCACATGCCGCTGGAATTATTGGAAAGAATTCCTCCGATGGTGCAGGTCGCGATCGACGCTGGATCCGGGCCAATCTTTGCTTTATACGGAGCGAGCGCGGCATTGGCGCGCGCGCCGATCACTCCCGGCTGCAGCCGTATTTGCTTGCCCCCATCCTCCACGTTTAGTGCTCGCCAGTTCCTAGCGATGTCCACCAGCAGGCCGTCGGACACCGCCTGTCCTGACAAACTCGTACCGGCGGCGCGGAAGGTCATGGGGATGCGATATTGCTGACTGAAGGCAAACAAGGCCCGTATTTCTTCCAGTCCCTGGGCCTGTACTACCGCTTTCGGGATCAAGCGATAAAAGCTGGCGTCGGAGGCGTAGGCAATGAGTTCGATCGGACGGATGAGGACACGGCCTTGGCTGACGAAAGCGGCTAGCTTAGCCTGAATGTCCTGAGAAGAAAGTTGCAGGGGAACGACTTCAGCCACCGCCATGATTTTCTCCACACGAAAAGTCCACGTACGCCGCTGGAAAGCGGAAGCCGGATTATTCCAGTTCTTTCGCCAGCCGCTGCACGGTGTGTTCAACCTTGATGGTTGAGTTCTGCTTGTCCAGACCGCCCCGGATCTGCATGACGCATCCGGGACAATCCATCACCGCGGTCGGCGCTCCCGTCTTCTTTATATTGACCAGCTTGCGCTCCAGAATGGGCGCCGAAATTTCCGGCAGCTTGAGCGAATACGATCCGCCCATGCCGCAGCACATATCCGCCTCGTACATTTCCGCGATTTCGTAGCCGGCTTGGGTGAGCAAGTGCCGCGGCTCCTGGCTGGCGTGCAGCGTGCGCTTCAAATGGCAGGAGTCGTGATAGGTAATCTTTCCCAGCCGCTGCGCCTTCCCTGAACTTCAAGCGGCCTTCATCGACTAGCTTCTTGACCAGGCTGGAGAAGTCGATCACCTTGTCGGCCAGTTGGCGCGCCCGCGGCAACGAGTCCGTCTGGCCAAGACTCTCGAAGGTAGCGATGAACTCGTGCTTCAAAGCCACCGTGCAGGTGGGACATGCGGAAACGACATAACTGACATCGTTCTCCAACAATGCGTTGATGTTGTCGGTCGCATTCTGCGCGGCGACTTCGTAGGCTCCGCTGTAGCGCGCCGGTGCACCGCAACAGGTCTGGCCTTCGGGAAACACCACCTCGATGCCCGCCTTGTTCATGATCTTCACCAGCGACTCGCCCATTTCCGGATAAGCAAAGTCGATCAGGCAGCCGGCATAGAAGGCAATCTTTTCGTTGCAGGCGGGCTGCTGGATTTTCTTGATGGTGTCGCGCAGCGGCGCTTCGGCGATGGCGGGAAGGCTGCGGAATTCCGTCATGTCCGAAAGGAAGAACGGCAGGTGACGAATGAAATTCCCTTTCTGCAGCGGCTTCTGCATCACGTACGCGGCGCGCAGCATGGAATGGAAGAGCCTGCGGTTGTTGACCACAGAAAAAATCGCCTTCTGCGCCAGTGGTTGCCCTTTTTCGACGGCGATACGGCGCCGCAGTTCAAGAATCAGTCCAGGAATGTCGATCTTCCCCGGACAGACTTCGGTGCAGTTGCCGCATTGAATGCACAGGCTCTGGATGTCGTCCGACGCCTTCAGCGCGTCGAACCAGGCGGTGAGAATTGTGCCGATTCCGCCGGTATAGATCTTGCCAAACACGTGCCCGCCCACCAGACGGAAGACGGGACAAACGTTCAGGCACGACGCGCAGCGGATACATTGCATCGCCTGCTTGAACTTCGGATCCTGCGACATCTCGGTGCGCCGGTTGTCCATCAGGATGACGTGCAGTTGCTTGGGAGTTCCGTCGGTGTTGGGCACCGGGCCGCTGATCATGGAGACGTAGCTGGTCATTAACTGAGCTGTGGCGCTCTTGGGTAGAGCCGTCAGTACGGGCACAACGTCGTCGAACTTCTCCATCAATTTCTCGAGGCCGACGATGGCCACGTGGATTTTCGGCAGCGTCGTCACCAGGCGAGCGTTGCCCTCATTGGTAACGATGACCAGCGTTCCGGTCTCCGCCACCGCGATATTCGCTCCGGTGATCCCCATCTCGGCGCTGAGGAACTTGGTACGCAACTTGCCGCGCGCAAATTTCACCAGCTTCGGGATGTCTGGCTTCTGGCCTTCCTCCACCTGCTCGTTGAAGACGGTGGCGACTTCCTCCTTGGTCATGTGGATGGCGGGCATGACCATGTGCGAGGGCGTCTGTCCGGCGAGTTGAATAATCCACTCACCCAGATCGGTTTCTCCCACGTCGATCCCGGCGGCTTCGAGATGCTTGTTGAGATGAATCTCTTCCGAGGCCATCGACTTCGACTTCACCACGCTCTTGACGCCGTTCTCTCGCGCGAGATTCAGGATGTACTCCCGCACTTTCGCGGGATCGTTGGTGCGAAATACTTTTGTCCCGCGGGCCTCGGCATTCTTGGTGAAGAGGTCCGCGAGCTCGTCGAGATGCGACGCCGCGTAGGATTTTCGTTCCGCTATTTGCGTTCGCAGGGCTTCGAAGTCGTAACCTTCATACGCCTTCGCGCGGCTGGTGCGGTAGGCTTCGGAAAATCGTCCCAGCGCCCCGGTGAGGTTGGGATTATGAACCGCCTTGTCGATGGACTCGCGAAACTTGGTTTCCATCAGTTCACGCTTCCCGGCCCATCGAAGAAAACATGATGATGAGCTTTTCCGGGCCGTGCACACCGATGGTGAGCACGCGCTCGATGTCCGCCGTGCGGCTGGGCCCGGTGATGAAGGAAATGTAATTCGTTTGCTCCGGCCGGATCTTGCCCAAAGCTGAGGGCAGGTCGGGAACCAGGCGATCGCTCTGCACCAGCGCGATGTGAATCAGGGGAAGCGTAGAAACCAGCCGCTTATCGACTGACGCGGCGTCCTGCACGAGCGTTCCAGTGTTGGCGATGGCCCAGTCGAGTTGGCTGATTCCGACTTTCGCCTGCGCGGAAGCTTCGCGATTCACATCGAAAATCACGCCCGGCACGCTGGCGGAGATTTGCCGCTGGTCGAGTCCTTCGAGAAAAGGACACGAGGCCCACACGGCATAAGCCTGCGGCAGCATCGCGCACTCCAGCGTCGTTCAGATAATTGAGGATGAAAGCCAGAGCTTCGTTCTTGTGAGGAAAGTGATGGACTTCGGCGTTCACCGCCTCGGCGCGCATTTTGAAGGTTTCAAAAACGGCATCCATACTCACGCACCCTTCCTGAATCCCTCAGCGCAAGACCAACTGCGTGAACGGGTAGACGTAGGCCATCAGGAACACGAAGATGCCGACCAGCGAAGCCAGCGCGATGCTGTGCCAGAAAACGTAGCGCAGAATGTCGCCCTCATGCCCATACCACTGCGTTGCCGTGCTGGCGACGACGATGCTTTGCGCGTCAATCATCTTGCCCATCACGCCACCGGTAGTGTTGGCGGCTGCCATCAGTGCCGGAGAAACATTCACCTGCTGCGCCGAAATCTTTTGCAGGCTGCCGAACAATACGTTCGACGAAGTATCCGACCCGGTCAAAGCCACACCGAGCCAGCCAAGCAGGGTTCCGAAAAATGGATACAGATGGCCGGTGCGCGCGAATGCCAGGCCCATGGTTGCATCGAGTCCGGAATAGCGAGTTAGCATTCCGATCGCCAGCATTGCGCCGATAGTGAGTAGAGAGAAGCGCACCTTCACGATGGTTCGTCCGTAGACCGCAAGAATCTTTCTGAAGCTGAGTCCCATTACCAGGCCTGACAAAATGCCGGCGAGAAGAATGCCCGTGCCCGTCGCGCTCAGCCAATTCAACCCGAAAACCGCGCTCTCTTTGCTCGGCTTCGCAACCACCGGCGGAACTCGCAGCACCAGGTTGTTCAGCGCCGTAACCGGAAACTGCGGATTGGTGATTTTGCTGGGTGGAGTTTTCCAAGCGGCCATCGAGGCAAAATTCTTTTCCGGCGCATTCATGAAGGTCTTGCCGGTTTGCGTGCCCCACAAAAACACGATCACGCTCAAGATGACCCATGGAACCCAGGCCCGCGTGATCTGCGATCGACTAAAACCATGATCGGCATGGTGACCCGTCTTGCTCTCCTCTCCCTCAAAGGTCCAAACGCGTTTGGGATGCCAGATAAAGAGGAAGCCGATCAAACAACTCATCGAAACAACCGAGGCCACCACATTGACGATCCACGGCCCATGCATATTCGAGATCAGCAATTGTGGAATCGCGAAGGAGACGCCAGCGACGAGAATGGCCGGCCAAACCTCCATCATGCCGCCCCATCCGGCGAAGGCGCACACCAGCCAGAACGGAACCAGCACGCAGAACGGCGTCAGGATACGTCCGGCCATCGCGCCCAGAGTGACCTCGCTGAACCCTGTAACCTTGGCTAATGCGACGATTGGCGTCCCCAGCGCACCGAAGGCCACCGGCGCTGTATTTGCAATTAGTGACAAGCCCGAAGCCTGCAGCGGTTTGAATCCCAGCCCAATCAGCAGAGCGGCAGTCACGGCTACCGGTGTCCCGAAACCGGCTGCACCCTCGAAAAACGCGCCAAAGCAGAAAGCGATCAACAACAATTGCAGGCGGCGATCCTGCGTGATGCCGGTGAGGCTGTGCTGCAGAATATTGAATTGTCCGGACTCCACGGTGAGCTGATACATGAAGATGACATTCAGCACGATCCAGCCAATGGGGAAAAGCCCGTACCCTGCGCCGTAGACAGCCGTTGCTGCGGCCAGGCGAGCCGGCATATGAAAGGCAAAGATGGCGGTGAGCAACGCGGCTGCCAGGCCGGCGAGCGCGGCGTAGTGCGCCTTCACGTGTCCGAGCGCCAGGCTGCCGAGCAACACGATAATCGGCAGCGCCGCCAGGATCGTCGAGAGCCACCAGTGTCCAGTGGGATCGTAACCTTGTGACCACGGTGATGACAGAGCCGGAATTTTGAGAATCACGACGGCGGCAATTGCCGCGAGGATGATGACGGCCGCAGTGGCGAACAGGTTTGCTTGGGGAGGAGCCGGCGGCTTAACCGCAGGCTGGACCGGCATCTTGGCCGGTACGAGCGTAGTTGCCATGAGTATCACTCCGACGGAGCCAGCACCTATCGCATAGCGACGATGCGGGGCAATCGTAGGGTGTCGGGGGGAAGCATGCTGTGATTTGCATCACCACGCTTTGTGATCGCCTCGTTATGGCCACGGCCGCACACCTGCGCTCTTCCAGCTGAATCTCGATTTCGCTTCACCGCGTGGATATCACCTTAGGAATTCTTCAGACCGTGGTTTTCGGCATCAGGCTGGGTGCAGAAACGTGCGCGAATGAATAAGGACTTGGCGATTCAGGTACCTTGGTGTGTAACGGAAACCGCGAGCAGTCCCACTCCCTGGCTTTATCTGCTAGTCTTATCCAGCCCTGTTGTTTCTGTCGAATGTTTTTCAGTCATTCGGAGTGAATCTCCGGAGCTCGGGCCGCGCACGCCATGCACAAGGCTATCGAACAGGAAGTGTCTGTACTTTCTTCATCCAAGCAAGGGTTGCTTTATCTCACGCCCAACGACTGGACGCTGGTTGCCGACAAGGCGAGCCGGGTGAATTTCCGCAAGGGCGATGTGCTCGTTCAGAAGGGCAAGAAATCGAACGGCGTCTATCTTCTGGTCAAAGGGACCGCCCGCGTTCAGATTCCGTCGCAAACCACGACTCCTGAGATTGGACCTGGTCAGATTTGCGCTGAGATGTCGTTTCTGGAAGACATGCCGGCCAGTGCCAGCGTGACCGCCCTTCAAGACGTTGAGGCTCTCCATTTGGATCGACCCACTCTCGAGCGCTTGTTCGAGCTTTTTCCTCATCTTGCTTCGCGCTTCTACCGTTCCTTGGCGATGAATCTCTCCCGCCGCCTTCGGGAGATGATAGAAGCCCACCCCCCTCGATAGTCGGAGGGGTCGAACCCGAGCGTGCGCCCGACACTCTTTGATTCCTCCGGCAAAGCTTGGAGTCGCACCGGCTCATTGGGTCCTTAGAGCCTCGGAAACCTCTCAGTGGAACTACTGACTCTAAACACTAACTTGCGCAAAACTTCGTCCTACATTACACTTCGGTCCTGCTGAAATGGCCGACCCGCCTAGGGTTTAGAGCGGTTTGGCTCGTCGGTCTCCCCCAAAAGGAGTCCGAAGAAAAAACGCAAAAGCAAGTATTTTGTATGCACACCTTTGCAGCTTCAAATCGACGGATTCAGAGCGAATATATCGCAAACGGCTTACATTCAATGACTTACAATTTCCACCGGTTTGGCACATGGGATGCACTATAGCGACTGATGCCGTGGAACTCTGCCCCCACGGAGGCTAGACCGGCGGTTGGACAAAACTGGGTTTACACAGGTTCAGGAGGAAGATAGTTATGATGAAGCGGATCTTTTTGATGTCTTTACTGGCACTGGCTCTGCCTCTGGCGGCATTCGCAGACAATTCAGTGGATTTCCAGAATAACGGCGGAACACTTGCTGGAAGCTCTTCAGGCCTGACTCTGAGCGGGTCTACGTTGACCGCCGTGACTGGCTTTAACGGAATGGGCTTGGTCCAAGGCGGGAACTTGGGTTCGGTAAGCTTTACGACGGCCGCTGAAACCAGCGCCCTACCCTTGACGGGTAGCGCCACATTCGCAGCCGGTGGAACTTTTACCATCACCAGCAACGGGACCAATGGACTTCCCGCCGGTACGATTTTCTCTGGCACCTTCACCAGTCCAGTCTCCTGGACTGCGCTTGAGCTTGCAAATGGCACTTGGAAGTACACCTTGCAAGGAGCTATCTCGGGAACGTGGTACAACGGGGCGCAGGTATTTGGCGCTACGATTCAGATCACCACGAATACCGGCAAGGGCGGCTTTAGCGGAAGCACCAGCATCGGCAGCGGCGACACCAACATCGATGCCCCAACCGTTCCCGAGCCCGGTACTCTCGGGTTGCTCGGCACCGGCTTGATCGGTATCGCGGGAGCTTTACGCCGAAAGATGAAATCCTAACCCTAGACTGAATCCGCCTCTCGAAAGCCTCGCACTTTGCGGGGCTTTCGCTTTTTCTGGTGGTTCCATTCCTGCCAATCCACTTTGCAGAGCGATTTCCAATTACCCCAGTAACCCGTGGAGGGGGATTACCGTTGACGCCCACCGTGCCCCGTCCTTACATTCGCCTGAGGGGGTCGTATGAAAGATATTCATGAAGTGTTGCGGCAGAAACAGACCAAGTATGCCCAACTGGGAAAGCAGATTGAAATGCTCCAGCAGGCGGCGGAGAAACTCCGTGAAGTGGCTCCCTTGCTGGCTGAGAACGATGACGAAGATAATGCGGTCCTGATGGAAGTTGACGAAGCCTCACCGAGCTCTGATGCGGTCGCTTCGAAAGCGGCTGCAGCCGGTTCTGGAGGGTCCAAAGCAGCTCGGCCCACTGCGCCACGGTGGCCGTAGTCTCGCCCGGTTAGGCGGGAATCTCGTTATGACCACCCTTCTGGCATTGTTGATTTCCACTGACGACTCCGCTGCGGAGATCCTGAGCCGGGTGCTTCCGGCATCGGGTATCGCGGTGGAGCGCTTCAGTGATCTCGGCACTGCCATTGACCGCCTGCGCCAGCAACGGTTTGACGCACTGGTTATCGATTTCGAAAACCCGGAGGCCGCCGCTGAAGTTTTTGCAGAGGGCTGCCGGTTGAACTCCGGAAGCGCACCCATCACCGTGGCATTGGTTGCCGAACCCGCCCGAGCACGCGACATTCTGAGCAGGGGAGCGCATTTCGTTCTGTATAAACCTCTCTCCGAAGAAAAAGCCAAAGCTGGGTTGCGGGCCGTTACGGCACTGCTAAGTCGCGAACGCCGTCGCGCTTACCGCGTTGCCGTGCAAGCGCCGGTTGAACTCAGCTTGCCCGATACTAGGAAGATGGAAGGCATTCTTCTCGACCTCAGCGAGACGGGAATGGATGTTCTCACTGCCGAACCTCAGGTCCCAGGGGCATTAATCAATTTTTGCTTCGAATTGCCCGACGGCTCACTCGAGATTCGAGTCCACGGGCAGGTCGCATGGGCTAAACCGAACGGACAGACCGGCGTACACTTCCTGGACCTGAATGAGTCCACCAGAACCCAACTGCGCGGCTGGTTGCAGGCTGCGGCTGCAGCACATGGCGAAGGTCCGGAGGAAACAGTTCCTCACTGCAAGCTTACGGATTTGAGCCTGGGCGGCTGCTATGTGGAAACCGATTCGCCGTTTCCAGAACAGGCTTTGGTCGACCTTTGCCTTCGCACCGACGAGATGGAAGTACATACCGAAGGAATGGTACGGGTTTCTCACCCCGGTCACGGCATGGGGGTGGAGTTCCCTTCCCGCACGCCGGAACAGCGGGCACAGGTCGGGAACCTTATCAGTTTGCTCCGTGGCTGTCCCGAATCGATGCCGGAACTGAATGTTTCTCCCCGCGCCTTGACCGCCGACTTAAGTCAGTTTGAAGCGGCCTCGGATACCGGGAACCAAACTCAGGAAGACGAAGTATTGCAAGATCCTCTGCTCGAACTGTTGCGACACGCCACCACCATGCAGCAGGATGATTTTCTCGAGGAGCTTCACCGCCAGCGATCCGGCGAGAGCGTCGCGACCTAGCTTTCTTTTCTCTGCTCTCTGCCACTTTTTCTTTCTTTCCAGCTAAATTCTCACCCACGTATCGCCGACCTATGCAGGCCTCTCGCACCGGGTTTCTGGCAGAACTACGGGAAGGACGCGAAGGCAGGACACGGGCAGGCAGCGAGGACAAAAGAGAGCGAGAGGCCTGCGATGGCTTTTTCGGAGAAGTGAAGAACCCAATACCCCGTCTCTGGCAGGGGTTCTTCAATTCTCCATGGTCTGTTCCACCCCTATTGACCTCACCGTAGCGGACTCCTGTTGCGCCGTGGTTTCAGCAATATTAAATGTGGATAAATAAACGCGGGCCGCGGGCGTCGCTCACATTCGTTTCCCGGATCGAAGCGCTCGGGCTGAGGTGCACCGTGAGAGCCTTTGTGCGAACATGTACATCGTCACACGCACATCAGATAATTTTCTCTCGGAGCCTGGTGGGAACTAGACCGTCGGCATTAGCAAATTCGGGACAGGCTGGCACGGCTGCTTCTGTGCCACTCAGCAAACTGACCTGGGCGCCGCTCTTCTCGATCACCGCAGCGGCATTCGCCGTAGAAATTCCTTTCTTTTTTCTCGGGACCCCGTCAGGACACGACGTGGAATTCCATTTGTACTCGTGGCTGGAAGTTCTAGCGCAATGGAAGCATGGGATTATTTTTCCACGTTGGGCAGCGCTGGCGCATTTCGGCTATGGTGAGCCGCGATTTATCTTCTATCCGCCGGCGTCGTGGACTATGGGAGCGCTCCTCAGCTCCATCTTCCCCTGGACTCTGGTTTCAGACATCTACATTTGGCTCGTGCTGGTGGCGGCTGGCATAGCCGCGTTTATGCTGGCACGACAGTGGCTTAACCGTCGCGATGCCACTTTCGCAGCCGTGTTGTATGCCGTCAATCCGTATCATCTGGCGATTGTTTATTGGCGCAGTGCGTTTGCGGAGCTGCTGGCCAGCTCTTTGCTGCCGCTGCTGATATTGCTCTTATTGCGGACCGAGGATAAGGGCCGCCGCGTGACGGTTTTTCTGGCAGCCATCCTGGCCGCTTCGTGGCTGATCAATGCGCCCGCGGCGGTGATGGTTCACTATTCCCTTGGATTGCTGATTGTGGTGATCGCCTGGCAGCGGCGCTCGCCAAGAGTTGTCATGGCGGGCTCGGCTGCGGTTGTTCTCGGCGCGGCGCTGGCCGCCTTTTATTTATTGCCCGCAGTCTATGAACAGCGGTGGGTCAACATTGCGCAGGCCATTTCCCCCGGATCGCGGCCGCTGGATAATTTTCTGTTTGTCCATACAACCGACGCCGATCATGATGCTTTCAACCGCGTAATTTCCTGGATCGCGGTCAGCGAGATTTTTCTGACGATTGTGGCCGCCTGGTTCGCGCCAGGCTGGCGCACCCGCGCGCGCGGTTCAGACGTTTGGTATCCACTGGTAGTGTGGGGCGCAGCTTCCACATTGCTAATGCTCTCAATCTCGAATCCGCTGTGGACTAATTTGCCGAAACTGCGCTTCATGCAGTTCCCCTGGCGCTGGATGCTTTGCCTGGGTATTCCGTTCACCCTGTTCACCGCAGTGGGAGTCCGCAGATGGTGGGTGCGCGTCGCGCTCTACGCGGCGATGCTCGGCGTGCTGGCGTTCGTCTGGCACCACTTCCAACCGCCGTGGTGGGATAACAAAGCCGATCTGCGCGAGATGCAGGACAACGTAGCGACCGGCGTGGGATATGAAGGCACCGACGAATACACGCCCACCGGAGCCGACCCTTCCGGCATCGACAAAGACGCACGCCGCGTCTCCGTGAATGGACCTGCCCACGCCTCAATCCGCGTAGCTGATTGGAGCGCGGAGCGTAAGGTATTCACCGCGGAGATGTCCGACGCCGATAACCTCGTGTTGCATCTATTCAATTATCCGGCGTGGCGTGCGCAGGTAAACGGACGTCCGGTGCGAATCGGCACGCGCGCGGGAACAGGGCAGATGTTGGTCCCGGTGCAACCGGGAACCAATCAGATAGAAGTCATTTTCACGCGTACATGGGATCGGACGGCCGGAGGGTGGATTTCGCTGGTCGCACTCTTATTGACCCTCATCTCACTCCGAGGAAGTTTGCCGTGGTCCGCCGGCTGATTATTTGCGGTTGAATCGCAATGCGAAGAATACTCATTGCAACTTCCAATCCCGGCAAGTTGCGCGACTTTGCCGGCGCTGCCCTGCGCCACGGAGTCGAGATCGCGGGGATCCCAAACTTCTCTTCCCTGCCCACCATCGTTGAGGATGGCTTGACGTTCGAAGAAAACGCCCGCAAGAAGGCCGAGGGCTACAGTCGATATGTTCGCGGGGAGATCGTTGTGGCCGACGATTCTGGCTTGGAGATTGATGCTTTGAATGGCGCGCCTGGCGTGCACTCCGCCCGCTATGCGGCTCCTGATCTGCATAACAAAGAGCCGCACGAGGCCGATGCCAACACCGACGACGAAGCCAACAACGCACGCGTTCTCCGCGAACTGAAGAATGTTCCGTTGGAAAAACGTAATGGACGCTTTGTCTGCGTGCTGGCCGCTGCCCGCGACGGGAAGACGCTGGCCACGTTTCGGGGCACGGCCGAAGGAATCATCCTCGACGCTCCCCGCGGCAGAAGCGGCTTCGGTTACGATCCGCTATTTTACTTTCCGCAGATTCAAAAAACCTTCGCCGAGCTGACCGCCGAGGAAAAATCAGAATTCAGCCACCGCGGAGCGGCCTTCCAGCAATTTCTGAATTGGTGTGACGAGAACTCAAGCTTGAAGAGTCATACCTGATTCCTTGACTTCGCTTCTGCCTCAGCCGGATAATGAAAAGTTCTTTTGTCGTCATCGAACCAACCAGCAGCCATAACGAAGAACGAACAAGAATTCATAAGGAGCGATTCGTGGCTTCAGCAGCCAGTTCGACTGCTCCCGCAATAGCGAAGGGTGCAGTGCATGGCGTGGCGCCTTTGCGCGCCGGGCAGGGTACGTCGTTTGTTTTGCGCCGCCTGCATTCGCTTTCCGGCATCGTGCCCGTAGGCGCGTTTCTTTTCGAGCACGTTCTCATTTCCAATTCCACCGCGATCAGCGGCCCTGATGCCTACGCCAAGCAAGTAGCTTTCTCGGCGGTCTTCCGCTGGTATTTTTTCTTGAGTTGTTCGGGATCTGGCTACCCATCGCATTCCACGCCCTGTATGGTTTCTACATCTGGTACCGCGGCGAAGGGAATACGGTCGAATATCCCTGGACCGGAAACTGGATGTACACGCTGCAGCGCTGGACCGGCGGCATCGCTTTCTTCTACATCATCTGGCATACATACACGATGCGCTTCACCGGCACTGACCTGCACGACCTATCCCAACGCCTCTTTCGGCAAGGTGCAGGCGGAGTTGATGAACCCCGCGCTGCTGGCCTTTTATGTAATCGGGCTGATCGCCGCATGTTGGCATTTTGCCTACGGCGTTTGGCTGTTCGCCGCGAAGTGGGGTATCACCTCCGGCGAAAAAGCGCGGCAACGGATTTTTGAAAGTCTGCCTGGGATTATTCCTACTGATGACCGTGGTCGGGCTGGCGAGCCTCTATACCTTCCGGGAGCGCTTCCCGCAACCCACCGCGGAACCTGGCACACCTGCGATGCAATCCCATCCCGCGGCTCAATCGAATGACCGAACCGCAGCTTACCGAAAGCCGGTGGAATGAAGATGGCAGCAGCTCCCAAAATCATCGTGATCGGCGGCGGCCTCGCCGGTCTCTCCGCCGTCATCAAGATCGCCGAGATGGGCGCGAGCGTCGATCTCTTCTCCATCGTTCCGGTAAAGCGTTCGCACTCGGTATGCGCGCAGGGCGGCATCAACGCCGCCAAGAATCTGAAGGGCGAAGGCGATTCCACCTGGATCCATTTTGACGACACCGTCTACGGCGGAGATTTTCTGGCCAACCAGCCGCCGGTCAAGGACATGTGCGAGGCCGCCCCGGGCATCATCGATCTGCTCGACCGCATGGGCGTTCCCTTCAACCGCACGCCCGAAGGCCTGCTCGATTTTCGCCGCTTCGGCGGGACTTTATATAACCGCACCGCGTTCGCCGGAGCCACCACCGGCCAGCAACTTCTCTACGCGCTCGATGAGCAAGTCCGCCGCTATGAATCCGAAGGCAAGGTGAAGAAGTACGAGCACTGGGAGTTTCTTTCCGCCGTGCTCGACGGAAGCCGCGTCTGCCGCGGCATCTGCGCCATGGATTTGCGGAGCATGGAAGTCCGCACCTTCCCCGCCGACGCCATCATCATCGCCACCGGCGGCAACGGCGCGATTTTCGGCAAGTCCACCAATTCAGTAGTCTGCACCGGATCGGCGCAGTCCGCGCTCTACCAGCAAGGCTGCTACTACGCAAACGGCGAATTCATTCAGGTGCATCCCACTTGCATCCCTGGCGAATGACAAGCTGCGGCTGATGTCGGAATCGGCGCGCGGCGAAGGTGGACGCGTCTGGGTTCCGAAAACGCCGGGCGACAAGCGCGATCCGAAGTCGATTCCGCAGAACGAACGCTGGTATTTCCTCGAAGAGTGGTATCCGAAGTACGGCAATCTGGTTCCGCGCGACGTCGCGACCCGCGCCATCTTCAAAGTTGTGTTCGAGCACAACCTCGGCATCGACGGCAAGCCGATGGTCTACCTCGACCTCACGCACATCGATCGCAAGATTCTCGACCGCAAGCTCGAAGGCATTCTCGAAATCTACGAGAAGTTCGTCGGCGACGATCCGCGCGACACGCCCATGAAGATTTTCCCCGGCATGCATTACACCATGGGCGGGCTGTGGATCGATTTCAAGCAGGCCACGAACATTCCCGGCATTTTCGCCGCCGGCGAATGCGAGTACCAATATCACGGCGCGAATCGCCTGGGCGCGAACTCGCTGGTCTCCTGCATCTATGGCGGAGCCATCGCCGGGCCGAATGCGGTGAAATATGCGCGCGGACTGCAGGCGCTCTCCAACGGCAACGCATTTTTCGACGCTGAGAAGAAAAAGCAGGAAGAGAGCAACTCCCTGCTCATGAACAACGTCGGCGACGAAAATCCGTTCCGCCTGTGGCGGAACTCGGCGAACTGATGACCAAGGACTGCACGGTCATCCGCTACAACAAGAATCTGCAGCAGACGGATGCGAAGCTGGTCGAGCTGCTGGAACGCTTCCGCAAGATGAACCTGAGTGATCGCACGCAGTGGGCGAATACGAGCGTCGTCTTTACTCGCCAGCTTTACAACATGCTGCAATTAGCACGGGTGATCGCGCAGGGCGCGCGCATGCGCGACGAATCGCGCGGAGCGCACTACAAGCCCGACTTCCCCGAGCGCGACGACAAGAATTTCCTGAAGACGACGAAAGCATATTTCGCGCCCGATGCGGACGAGCCGAAGTTTGAGTTCGAGCCGGTGGATGTTTCGCTGATTCCGCCGCGGCCGAGGAAGTATGACGCAGTGAAGTAAGTTTGTTCATGGAGGGGCGGACGCCCTCGTCCGCCCGGCGAGTGGCATTACACTAAGGCGGCAAGTTTTGTAGCACTGCATCCCGTCCGGGGCTCCACGAACAATGAGAAGAGTCATGACTAATGGCTAATAAATCCGTCATCCTAAGAATCAAGCGCCAGAACAACCCGACTTCCAAGTCATACTGGGAAGAGTTCGAACTCGCCTGGCAACCGAACATGAACGTCATTTCGCTGTCTGATGGAAATCGCCGCCGAACCCTGTCACCCGCGACGGCAAGCCGACCACGCCCATCACCTACGATTCGAATTGCCTCGAAGAAGTCTGCGGCTCCTGCGCCATGCTCATCAATGGACGCGCCCGCATGGCCTGCTCCGCGCTCATCGACAATCTCGAACAGCCGGTCAAACTCGAACCGTTCTCCAAGTTCCCTATCGTCCGCGATCTGGCCACCGACCGCAGCGTGATCTTTGAAAATCTCAAAGCCGTCAAGGCCTGGGTTCCGATCGACGGCACCTACGACCTCGGTCCCGGCCCGCGCATGATGCCGGAAGAGCAGGAAGTCGCCTATCCGCTTTCCCGCTGCATCTCCTGCTGCTGCTGCATGGAGGCCTGTCCGCAGTTCAATGAAGATACCGGCTTCGTCGGCGCGGCGACCATCGCGCAAGTGCGGCTGTTCAACACTCATCCCACGGGCAAAGTGCTGGAGCGCGAACGGCTGGCGGCCCTGATGGGCGATGGCGGCATCCAGGAATGCGGCTACGCGCAGAACTGCGTCGAGGTCTGCCCCAAGGACATTCCGCTGACCAAGTCCATCTCCGAGGTAGGCGGTGCAGGTCATGAAACAGGCCATTGGTGACCTTTTCCGAAGCTGATCTTCGCCGATGACCTTTTCCGGCGCTGATTTTTGTCACTTCTGCCACAACAGAGCACACCGGGTGCACGTCATCTGAATCACGCCTAACTGGTTGCCAGCGGAGCACATGTGTCGGCCGCAATCCGGCGCCAGGATTGGCGTTTGGCGTGCTTCATCTTCCGTGAAGCTCTCCGTGAAATTTCAGAGAGTAACCGTAAGGTAACCAGAGTCAGCGACCACCCTGATGCTCGCTAGTAACAGTTACCGGCGATCAAGGTTTGGCCGACTTGACAGCATGGCTTAGAATATCCGGACGGTTGCAGAGCAAGCTGTAAGGAAGACTTACGCAGATAACCACTTGCGATCGAAGCTACAGCGTCACTTAATTCGTCTATCGTTGCTGGCCTGCCTGTGCGCCCCGCTGTTTGCGGCCACCGCCACCACGATGCACAAGCCGGTTCATCATAGCCGGCACCGCCGGCTACACTGGACGCGGTGGAATCCGATGTTCCGTCCATCGCACGAATCTCTTCTATTGCAGAACGCCGAAGTTGACCGCCTGGAATTACCGCGCATTCAGGATGACGACTGAACTCGAAGCGCTGAAGGCCAGCGGAGCGCTGCAGCCGATCGTTGCGGGTGAGTCTTTGCGCTTCGATCCCCGGCTTGATCCTTCGCGCCGTTATTGCCGTCCCTGGACGCGCGACTTTGTTCAGGATATCGGGCAAGCCTACTACAATCGCTTCCATCAGCAGATTCAGGTGAACTCCGCAGTGCGCACGGTAAAGGTCCAGAAGAAACTTCGCCGGCACAATCGCAATGCGGCTCCAGCCGAAGGCGATACTGCCTCCTCGCACCTCGCCGGCCTCACCGTCGACCTGCAACGCCGCGGCATGACCCAGGAACAGATTCACTGGATGGAGCACTACCTCTTCTACATGAAGGCTCTCGGCCTGGTTGAGCCCGAAGAAGAGCGCCGTCAGTGGGTGTTCCACATCATGGTATCGGGCCGCTACGCGGACTGGCGCGAGACGCAGGACATCGTTCCTATGGAACGACCCGAGCCCGCGACGGTTACCGCCGAGGTTGTGAGCGCCGCGAACTAAAACCTCACAATTCGATCCTGCAGTCATTCGCTCTATAATCTCCCCGACATGATTGTCCTGATGGCTGGCCTTCCCGGAACCGGCAAAACTGCTCTCGCCCGCGAATTAGCCACCCGCACCGGCGGACGCGTGCTCAGCAAAGACGACATTCGGCACGCGTTGTTTGCGCCGGGTGAAATCGAATACTCCTCCCGGCAGGATGACTTCTGTCTGCAGATCATGCTGGAAACTGCCGGCTATCTTCTGCAGCGCGATCTCCTCTCAGTGTCTTTCTAGACGGCCGGCCATTCTCGCGCCGCTACCAGATCGATAACGTGCTAAACGCTGCCGCTTCCCTTCATCAAGGCTGGCGCATTCTCGAGTGCGTCTGCCCGGAGGAAATCTGCAAACAGCGTCTGGCAAATCAATACGCCGCGGGCATGCATCCCGCCGGAAATCGCGATTTCCAGCTCTATCGGGAGGTGAAATCAAGATTCGAATCCATCACTCTTCCCAAAACCATCATCGATACCGAGCGAATCGCTGGAGAGCCTGCGTGGAGCGGGCCTTGGCGGTTCTCCGCTGAAACACTTCCTTCCGTTGCCCTCGCGCCTATACAATCGTGCTCGCTTCGATCGGTTCTATCCAAGCTCCTGAACTTATGACTCGATTTCGCGTTCCTTTGTTTTCAATCCTGCTTCTTATAACTGCTCTCAGCGTTTGCTCAAACCTCCAACACCTCTGGCCCAACTGTAAGCACTCAGCGCCCGCGCCATTCACGATTCCGCCATCGTCGTCGACACTCACGCCGACACGCCGCAACGCTTTCTTGACGAAGGCTTCGACATCGGCTCAACCGATCCCAACGACGTCGGTCACCTCAGCTCTCGATAAGGCTCACCGGCGGCAATCTGGGCGCGGAATTTTTCTCCATCTGGGTCGACCCCGAGACCAATCAGGGCCATTTCGCCCGCCACACCTTCGATCTGATCGACTCGGTCTACGAGCAGGCGGCGCATCATCCCGACCGCATGATGATGGCCTTTTCCGTCGCCGACATCGAGCGCGCCCACCGCGAGCACAAACTGGCCGCGCTCATGGGCATCGAAGGCGGACACTCTATCGAGAACGACATGCACCTGCTGCGCGATTACTACCGCCTGGGCGTGCGCTACATGACGCTCACGTGGTCGAACACCAATGAATGGGCCGACTCCTCCGGCGACATCGACGACCCCAAGATTCAGCACCACAACGGCCTCACGGATTTCGGCAAGCAGGTTGTTCTGGAGATGAACCGGCTGGGCATGATGGTCGACATTTCTCATGTCGCCGACAAGACTTTCTGGGACGCGATCGCCATCACGAAGGCTCCCGTGATCGCCTCGCACTCCTCGGCTCGCGCTCTGGTCGATGCGCCCGCGCAACATGACGGACGACATGCTGCGCGCCGTCGCCAAGAACGGCGGCGTGGTGCAGGTAAACTTCTTCTCCGGTTTCGTCGACGAAGACTATCGCAAAGCCATGCAAGCCCAACAAAAGATCAGGCCGCCGCGATTCAGAAGTATATCGACTCGCTCAAAGCGCAGGGCAAACCCGTCAGCTACATCGAAGTCGACCGCATCGAGCGCGAGTGGACCGCGAAAATTCCGCGCCCACCGTTCAAGCTCGCTGATCGACCATATCGACCACATCGCCAAAGTGGCTGGCGTGGATCACGTTGGCCTTGGCTCCGACTTCGACGGAGTCAGCGGCGCCACGCCGCTAGGGCATGGACTCCGCCGCCGACCTGCCGAAGATCACGCAGGCCCTGCTGGATCGCGGATACAGCTCCGACGACATCAAGAAGATTCTCGGCGGCAACTTGCTCCGTGTGTTCCACCAGGTCGAGATCGTCAGCAGCCAGATGCAAGCCGAATCCCGCTGACGGCTGCACCGCCCGCCTTCGCTGTCGTACAATGCAACGTTGCCTTAAACCATTTTGCGATGTCTATGCAGGAGTCATCATGCGGAACGTTTTCATCATTCTCGCTTTGTTTGTTGCAGCCACACTCACTTGGGCGCAGTCGACTGCTCAGGGTACGCCGGCGAAATCCAGCACGACCGCGAAGCCGCCCGTCCACCAAACGGCGGCTGGTCAGCCTACCGCGATTATCGAAACCAGCGTAGGAAATATGACGTGCACGCTCTTCCCCGACAAGGCACCGACTGGCGTTCAGAACTTCATCGGCCTCGCCACCGGTACGAAAGACTGGAAGACAATAAGGGGAGCAACGAAGCATGGCGTGCCACTCTACGATGGCACGATTTTTCATCGCGTGATTGCGGGCTTCATGATTCAAGGGGGCGACCCTGCTGGCACGGGTTCTGGCCCCGATCCCGTCGACAAGTTCAAGAACGAAGTCTCCTCCGATTTGCTGTTTGACCGGCCCGGCCGTCTGGCATACGCCAATGCTGGCCCCAACACCAACAGCTCGCAGTTTTTCATCACCGAGGTAGCCACACCGCATCTCAACGGGAACTACACCATCTTCGGCCAGTGTGATGCTGCCACTGTCGCGCTCGTCAAGGAAATCGCGCACATGGCCACGGACCCGCAAAATGATCGTCCCTTCCGCCCGGTGAAGATCGTTCACATCAAGATTGTTCGCGGTGAGGCGGCGTCAGCCGCGGCGAAAAAGCCCGCAGCCAGCACAACCAAGCCGCCCGCCAGCTCGAACTGAGAAGACTTATGTGGGAACAGCCCCCCGAGTTTACCCTGAGCGAAGCCGAAAGGGCTGTTCGCCTGGCGTAGCCAGGCATTTGTTAACAGCAATTCACGATTCACAACTGAAAGGAACTCCATGACTCGTCAACCCGGACTTTACGCAACGTTTGAAACCAGCGAAGGCAGCATCGTCTGCCGCCTCTTCGAAAAGGACGCGCCCAAGACCGTAGCCAACTTCGTGGAACTCGCGGAAGGCAAACGCGAGTGGACGCATCCCTCAACCCGCAAGAAATCCAAAGACCGCCTTTATGATGGCACCATCTTTCACCGTGTCATTCCGGACTTCATGATCCAGGGCGGCGATCCGCAAGGGACCGGCATGGGAGGCCCCGGCTATCAGTTCGAAGACGAGACCAAGGGGTCGCCGCACAAGCTCGACAAGCCGGGACTCTTGGCTATGGCCAACGCTGGCCCCAACACCAACGGTTCGCAGTTCTTCATTACAGTCGCGCCTACGACGTGGCTGACCGGCAAGCATACGATTTTCGGCGAGGTCGTCGAAGGTCAGGATATTGTTACGAAGATCTCCGAAGTTCCGCGCAACCGCCAGGATCGTCCGGCAAAAGATGTAGTGGTAAAGAAGGTGACAATCGAGAAGGTATAATCGCGCCGCGCCGCGCCGCCCCGTTTCATTGACTTGACCTACGTGCCCACGTAGGATTCCTTTCCAGTGATCGGGCAAACTATCTCGCACTACCGCACGGTTGAAAGGCTTGGCGGTGGCGGCATGGGGGTCGTGTATAAGGCTGAAGACCTGAAGCTGCGCCGCTTCGTGGCGCTGAAATTCCTGCCCGATGAAGTCTCCAAAGACCCACAAGCGCTGGCCCGTTTCGAGCGCGAGGCGCAGGCCGCCTCGGCCTTGAACCATCCGAATATCTGCACCATCTACGAGATCGGCGAGCACGAAGGCCAGGCCTTCATCGCCATGGAGTTCCTCGAGGGCCTCACCCTCAAGCACGCCATCGGTTCCCGCCCGATGGACAACGACACGCTGGTGAATCTGGCGATTGAAATCGCCGACGCGCTCGATGCCGCCCACGCCGAGGGCATTGTCCACCGCGACATCAAGCCAGCGAATATCTTCGTTACCAAACGCGGCCACGCCAAGATCCTCGACTTTGGTCTGGCCAAAGTGGGAGCGGGCAGAGGGGCACAAAAGACTTTGGGCGACAACGCGCAAACCCTGGACGAGGCCCATCTCACCAGTCCGGGCACGATGTTGGGCACAGTGGCCTACATGTCCCCGGAACAGGTGCGCGGCCGCGACCTGGATGCTCGCAGCGATCTGTTCTCGTTTGGCGCCGTCCTGTACGAAATGGCAACTGGCGATGTTCCCTTCCACGGAGAAAGCTCCGCAGTTATCTGCGAAGCCATCATGAACCGCGCGCCGGTGCCGGTGATCCGCCTCAATCACACGGTTTCGCCGCGCCTGGAAGACATCATCAACAAAGCTCTGGAGAAAGACGTCAGCCTGCGCTACCAGCACGCCTCGGAGATGCGCAGCGATTTGCAGCGCCTGAAGCGCGATACTGACTCGGGACGGATGCCGCTGCCGATATCCTCGGCTCGAGACTCAGCGGTTCGCGATTCAGCCAGTGCCGCGTCTCCCGTGTCTAGTTCCAGCCAGCGCAGCGCGCAGGTCGCAATCGACGCCACAGTCGCTGCCCCCCAGCGTCCCTACGGAAAGATCGCGGCTGCCGTTGCCGCCGTTGCCATCCTCGTGTTCGGCGTCCTTCTCTGGCAAAACCGGCGCCAGACCGCACCGGCAACGCGCTCCGGAGGGTCCAGAACCCTTGCCGTTCTGCCCTTGCAAAACATTGGAGCCGACAAGGATCTCGACTTTCTCCGTCTGGCGTTAGCCGACGAGATTGCTACCTCGCTCAGTTATGTCCCTTCGCTGACCATCCGCCCGTTCGCGACCACGAGCAGATACGACTCGCCCACCCTCGACCTGCAGGAAGCCGGCCGCGCCATGCATGTCGCGGATGTGGTCACCGGGCACTATCTGAAGGAAGGCTCTCAGCTCCAACTCACGCTCGAAGCTATTGATGTCGAGAACAATCGTACCCTTTGGCGCGATACGATGACCGTCGCCGCGCCCGATCTGATCGCCATGCGGGAACAGATCACCGCCAAGGTGCGTCAAGGCTTGGTTCCCGCATTGGGTGCAGGAACGAATTCCGACCTGGCGGCCACGCGTCCCAAGAACGAAGAGGCCTACGACCTGTACCTGCGCAGCATTGCTGCACCGCACGATCCTGTTCCCAATAAAGATGCCATCGCCATGCTGGAGCGCGCGGTGGGCCTCGACCCCACTTACGCACCTGCGTGGGACGCCTTGGGAGCCCGCTATCATTACGATGCCGCTTATTCCAACGGTGGAGACGCAGCCTTTCAGCGCGGTCTCGCCGCCTTTGCCAGAGCCCTAGCCCTCGATCCCAACTACATTGATCCCGCGGCTGAAACCATCCTTGCTCAGGTGGAACGAGGGGAGTTAATCAAGGCCTACCAGAGTGCGAAAGCTCTGGTGACGCAGCATCCCGAGAATGCGTTCGCCCACTTCGCCCTGTCGTATGTTCTTCGCTACGGCGGCGCCCTCGAGGAATCTGCCCACGAATGTGACACCGCACTGTCGCTGGATCCGGCCAGTTATGGCTTCCGCTCGTGCGCTTTCACCTTCGACCAACTCGGCAACTACGCGCGCGCCGTCGTTTTCCTCAAACTCGACGCCGGTTCCAAGTGGTCGGATGACAACCTGATGCGGCATGACCTTCGCGATGGAAAACTAGCGCAAGCCCGGGAGCTCGCAAACAAATTGGATTACAAAGCGATACAGGTGTGTCTGGATGGCTCTCAACCTGCAAATGCGGCAGCCCTCATCCAGGAAATGGCGGCCCGCCTTCTGGCCGATCCCGACCCCGAACCCCGCTACGTGGTCGCGTTCGACGTACTATTCTGCGGACAGAAGGATGCGTCCATGCGGATGATCAAGAGTGCTGTCGAGAACCACTACTGCGCTTACGCAGGGTTGCAGAATGATTCCGCTTGGACCAAGCTGCGAGGCACTCCCGAATTCGCCGAACTGCTCTCGGCGGCAAAGAAGTGCCGGGACGACTTCATGGCGGAGAGAGATAAGTAAGCGGAGGATGGCCCACGGGGTTCACCCGGACCGTTGAAGTCTCTTCGCCGGTTTTACACTCCAATCACCCCCACCAACTCCTTCACCGCCGCCGCGCTCTTATCCAGCCCAGCCTTTTCTTCCGCAGTCAGTTTGATCTCGATGATTTGCTCGATTCCCTTCGCGCCGAGCTTCACCGGCACGCCAACGTAAAGCCCGTTGATCCCGTACTCACCCTGCAAATACGCGGCACACGGCAGAATCTTTTTCTTATCCTTGAGAATGGCCTCGACCATCTCCGTCGCCGCGGCTGAAGGCGCGTAGTAAGCCGAGCCCGTCTTCAGATATTTCACAATCTCCGCGCCGCCGTCGCGCGTGCGCTGCACCAAGGCTTCGAGCCTAGATTTCTCAATCAACTCGGTGATCGGAATCCCCGCAACCGTCGAATACCGCGGCAACGGAACCATGGTATCGCCGTGGCCGCCGAGGACGAAGGCAGTGACATTCTCCACGCTGACCTTCAATTCATCGGCAATGAACGCGCGAAACCGCGCCGAATCCAGCACGCCGGCCATGCCCACGACCCGCTCGCGCGGAAATCCGCTGAGCTTGTAAGCCGCCTGCGCCATGGCATCCAGCGGATTCGAAACAATAATCAGGATGCAGTTCGGCGAATACTTCACCACTTCGCCTACGACGGCCTTCATGATGCCGTAATTCGTGTTCAGTAAATCGTCGCGGCTCATTCCTGGCTTGCGAGGAATGCCGGCAGTAATGACCACGATGTCGGAATTCGCGGTGTCTTTGTAATCATTGGTGCCAGTGATGTAGGAGTCGCGTTTCTCAATAGGCATGGCCTCCAGCAGATCCAGCCCCTTGCCTTGCGGAACGCCTTCGATGATGTCGATCAGCACCACATCGGCGAGTTCCTTCGAAGCAATCCAGTGAGCCGCCGTCGCACCCACGTTGCCCGAACCTACGATCGTTACTTTTTTGCGCATGAATGAGTCCTTTCAAGAAATTTGTAATCGGGCGATCGCGTGATTTTGCGATTGGAAATCAGAACACGCCGCGACAATCGCCCGATGACCCGACCACCAGATCGCAAAATAGCCCTACACCAGCACCGCCACGCCCATGTTCTCAATGATGCAGTCCGCGAACTGGCTGGTCTTCACCTTGGTTGCGCCTTCCATCAGGCGCTCGAAATCATACGTAACTTTTTTCTGCAGGATCGTGCTCTCCATCCCGTGCTCGATCAGATCGGCGGCTTCGTTCCATCCCAGAAAGCGGAACATCATCACTCCCGAGAGCATCACCGAACCGGGATTGATCACGTCCTTATCCGCGTACTTCGGAGCCGTGCCGTGCGTCGCCTCGAAGATCGCATAGCCATCGCCAATGTTCGCGCCCGGCGCGATGCCCAGCCCGCCCACCTGCGCAGCGCACGCGTCGGAAATGTAGTCGCCATTCAGGTTCGGAGTGGCCAGCACAGAGTACTCATCGGCTCGCGTGACCACCTGCTGGAAGATCGAATCGGCAATGCGGTCGTTGACCATGATCTTCTTCTTCCACTGGCCCTTGCCGTGCGTCGCATAAATGCGGTCGAGGACTTCTTTCACTTCCTGCTCCACCGCCTGGCGAAACGCGGGAGGCGCAAACTCCATACCCGGCTCAACCAGCTCCGCATTCTGCGCCACCGTCAGATTCGGATTCTTATCTTTGTTGTCGACGATCCAGCTTTCGCGCTCGGTCACCACTTTGTCGCGAAATTCTTCGGTAGCCAACTCGTATCCCCATTTGCGGAACGCGCCCTCGGTAAATTTCTGGATATTTCCCTTGTGCACCAGGGTCACGCTCTTGCGGCCAGTTTCGAGCGCATGACGAATCGCCATGCGCACCAGTCGCCTGGTTCCAGTGATCGAAATCGGTTTGATGCCTACACCGGAATCGAGCCGAATCTGTTTCTTGCCGCCTTTCAGCATGTCCTTGTTGAGGAACTCGATCAGCTTCGCGCATTCCGCAGTTCCCTCTTCCCACTCGATGCCGATGTAGACGTCTTCGGTGTTCTCCCGAAAGATGACCAGGTCCATGCGCTCCGGATGCTTCACCGGCGACGGCACGCCCCTGTAGTACTTCACCGGCCGCACGCAGCCGTAGAGATCGAGAATCTGCCGCAGCGCCACATTCAGAGAACGAATGCCGCCACCCACGGGCGTGGTCAGCGGGCCTTTAATGGCTACGCGAAACTCGCGGATCGCATCCACCGTGTCATCGGGCAGCCAGGTGTCGAATTTGGCCTTGGCCTTTTCGCCGGCGAACACCTCGTACCACGCCACGCGCCGCTTACCCTTGTAGGCCTTCTCCACTGCGGCATCAAACACACGCAGCGACGCCTTCCATATATCGCGCCCCGTCCCGTCCCCCTCGATAAACGGAACAACCGGATTGTCCGGCACCTCGTACGTCCCGTTCGCATATCCAATCCGCTTTCCCGATGACGGAACAGCCACGCCGTTATAAGAACCAGCCATTCATGCCTCCCTATAGAGTTTCACTGCAGAGTTTCACTGCGAAACTGTCAATTCAAACAGAATACCTCTTACCCTTGCACTCGCACTAATCCTTGCGTCACACGCGCCTGTGATGCTCGTCACCACCGCCTCGTCCCGAAAGATTTTCGCACGCCCAGCGTCGTGTAGCGTCCCCAAGGCCCGTTATTCCCAAGATCAGCCACGCCGAGATTAGTGTCACGCGCCCCCAGCCGGTCGAAGAGGAAGTGCTGGGTCACGCGAAACTCAAATCCTTTGGCAATAAAGATTCCCACACCCCACGAGTGCTCAATGCCGATGGCGTCCGGCGACCAGGTGTAGAGCGTCTGCGGAATGGTCTTGCCAAACAGAAACGACGGCGCGCCAAAAACCATGAAGCGCCGCAACTCTCCTCGCCCAAAGGGACGCACCTCAAGCATGCCTGACAGCATGTAGCGGGCGAACATGCTGCACGGCGCATTCACTCCACCATACTGCCCTGCGTTGCCGGCGCAAATGTTGGGATCGATCTCATTGTGCGGAGGTGCCAGGTCAAATTGCGCCCACCCCCAAAACATGTCGCGCGGGAAAAACATTTTGTCTCCGCTGGCGGCATTCTGCGAAGAATTTGCGGACGGCGAATCCTGCGCCATGCCCAAAGTACAAATCAATAGAGGAAATAAAAGAATCCCAGCCAACTTTTTCATCCCGCCTCCGAAGTTTCTGTTTCAACACTCTCTCTTGTTAAGCCCAAGAGTCCCCCCTCCCACGATTTCCATGGGATCACGACCAAGTTCACAGGAGCGGAACATTGTAACCTGTTGTCGGAGTCAGCCTTGGCGATTCGCTATCCGACTGAGAGTCACTCGGCGGCAGCTACAACTCCGCGAAGGACGGCCAAAGCTTCCAGAATCCATATTCGACATTCGGATTTATTCCATTCGTAGAATCGATTTCTGCCTCCGCCATGGCGCAAGGCGTGCAGTCTCAACCATCTAGGGTTTGGATGATGGATTGCTAGTCTTTATGTACTAGAAGCCCCCGGGAGCCAAGATGCCACAGGAAGTCTCCGTTTCCTATCAGGCCATCAAAAGCAAAGTGTACCGGCTGATCGATACCCTGGTCGTTGGGGAAAAGTCGGAACTCGAGATTCAGGAATCCATTCGCCGCTGGTGGGAACTCATCCACCCGACGGATCGCCCGATCGCCCAAAAATACCTTCTCCTCGTGTTAGGACGTTCCTGCCAGGCGCTGGATGCGATCGAAGAGGGCTTGACCGACGCTACGAACCATGACGCCTTTCGTCCCGAGTCGACGAGGGCAACCTTCAGGTTGGTCGAAAGAGTGGTCAAACAGTCCAGCAAGCATGCCGCTTATAGTAGCTCCATCTAAGCCGATCTGAACCCTCGCCCGATTTCCCCGAAATACATGCAAAATTTTACAATTACGGGTTTGCGTCTCGCTCGCTCTGCCGCTATCCTGAGGCCTCTGATTCCGGCGGAGTCACGTCCCGGCGCTGGAAACAGTCAGGAGCTTCAAAATGCAATCTTCGTGCCTGCAGTCGCTCTTCTCGGTTCGCGCGTATCTCGTATTCGGAGCTTTGCTGTTGATGGCTGGATCGCTTTTCGCGGCCTCGGGGATCTACACCTTTACCCTCAACTCCATCGACGGCAAACCTGCACCGCTCGCTGATTACAAAGGCAAAGTGATCCTGGTGGTCAACGTGGCCAGCCAGTGCGGGTACACCCCGCAGTACAGCGCGCTGGAATCGATCTACGAGAAGTACAAGGATCAGGGATTCGTGATCCTCGGATTCCCTGCCAATAATTTCGGCGGCCAGGAACCCGGAACCAACGAAGAGATCAAGACCTTTTGCACGCGCAAGTACAGCGTCACCTTCCCCATCTACGCCAAAATCTCTGTGAAGGGCTCCGACCAGGCTCCGATCTATGCTTATCTGACCAAGGACACCGGACCCGGCATCCGCGGCGATATCAAGTGGAATTTCACTAAGTTTCTGGTCGATCGTGGCGGCAATGTCGTTCAGCGCTTCGAACCCGCAGTCACGCCCGATTCGAAGGAAGTCACTTCGGCAATCGAGAAGCAGCTAAAGCCGTAGAGCGCGTCGCCTCTGGCTGGCCGCCAACATCTGCCGTAACA
Organism: uncultured Acidobacteriaceae bacterium; assembly: GCA_963750245.1. Classification (GTDB taxonomy): domain Bacteria; phylum Acidobacteriota; class Terriglobia; order Terriglobales; family Acidobacteriaceae; genus Sulfotelmatobacter. Next base: position 1,883,868 of record CAVVQB010000005.1, on the reverse strand, counting down.
TACAGGCAGCGATGCATTCGGCCCGGCAGACAGAGATGCTCTTTTCGATCGCTCTCAGGCGAGCGCTGCTTGCATTGTTCGCCTTGCTATTTCTCGGCCAAGCCCAGAGTCGCGCCGCTGCTCGACAATTTCAATCTTCCAGCGGAAACGCTCGCCCCATCCCAGCTGCTGACTCCAAGCTGATCGAGGTAAAAGTCACAGGAAGCAAGCGTTTCACCCAGGCTGAGGTTGCCGCTGCCAGCGGGCTTCCTCTCGGCACAATCGTAGACGAGGAAGCCTTCCGCAAAGCGGCCCGCCAGTTGGGCGAGAGTGGCGCATTCAACGACATCGCTTATACCTTTTCGTTTTCATCGGAAGGCACCAGACTCACGTTTGAGGTCAAGGACGCCGACAAGTTTATCCCGGCTCACTTCTTGGATTTCGTCTGGTTCTCTGACCAGGAATTGATTCAGAAGCTGCACGAACGTGTTCCTCTCTTCAACGGGGAACTGCCGGTCTCAGGACGCTTGCCCGATCAGGTCTCCGATATTCTCCAAGCCCTGCTGGTGGAAGGCGGCATTCCCGGACATGTCGAATATCAGCGAAGTCCCGGCCCCAACGGGCAACCGGCGTCGTTCGAGTATGCCGTCGCCGATGTCATTATCCGAATCCACCAAATCGAGTTCACTGGCGCCGGACCGGGCGAGTTGCCCTTGCTTCAGGCTGCCGCGGAAAAGCTCTCTGGTCGTGACTACTACCGCGCGCTCTTAACCTCATTTGATGAACACGCGGTGCTCCCCGTATATCACCAGCGCGGCTTTCTGAAAGCATCCTGCTCCCCGCAGCAGCCGAGGCCGGTCAAGAATGCCGCTCCCGACACCGTTGATGACAAGCAGGCGATCACACTATTGGATATCACGATCGTCATCACTCCCGGCGCGCAGTATAAAGTGACCGGCTGGAACTGGTCAGGAAATACGAATATTCCTACGGAAAATCTGCAGTCGCTTGTCCACGCGAAGACGGGCGAGCCCGCCAATACCGTGCAACTGGCGGCCGATCTGCGGACGGTTCAGCAACTCTATGGTTCTCGCGGCTACGTCACGGCTGCAGTGAAGGCCGACGCTCAATTTGACGATGCCGCCGGCACCGTCGCTTATGACCTTGTGGTCACTGAGGGCCCCGTCTATCACATGGGAGAACTGGAATTTCGCGGCATCGACAATGGATTGACGGCAAAACTCCGCGCCGCATGGAAGATTCGTCCCGGCGACGTCTACGATGCCGGCTACCTCAACGAATTCCTGCCGCTAGCCAGGAAACTCTTGCCTGCCGCCATCGACTGGGAAGTCTCCCCCCACGTGACCGCGATGGCGAAGGATAAGACGGTCGACGTCGATCTGCAATATACGGCGCGGGCGCCAAAATGAACCAGGTTTCGTAATGCCGGAGAACTTTGTTACTTGCCATGTTTCCCGTCGCTGTGACGGAATAAAATGGATGGAACTGTCAGGAGAATACCGAATGAATCGAAGCTCTAGGTGGTGCGCGGCAATCATTTTCTCGGCCACAACTTTTCTCAATCTCTATGCCCTCGCCGGTGGTAAGCAGCACACCTTCACCGGAGAGGTCGGGGATGCGATGTGCGGAAGAAAGCACATGGAAGGCGAGACGGCCGCGGACTGCACCCGCGCTTGCGTGGCCCACGGCTCCAAGTTCGCACTTGTGGTGGGCGACAAAATCTACACCCTCGATACCAGCGACAAAGCCGCGCTGGCCACCCTGGACAAGCAGGCTGGAAAGACTGCCACCGTAACCGGCACCTTGGACGGAGACACGATCGAAGTTAGTTCCGTTGCCGCAAAGTAAGGCGCTTGCCACCGGCGCGAACTTGTCGTCGAAGCTGAATCTGAGTCGAAATCGCGGCTTCCAACCCAGATTTGGTTGGCGCAGCGCTTCTACCGCTGTGATCGATTTTGGGTGGCGCAGCGCTTTCGGCGCTGCGATCGGGTTCGCGGTTCAACTGTCAGCTTCAACCGCTGAGGTCGACTCCCTCCTGTTCCGAAATCCGGAAACAAAGAACTCTCTTGCGCAATTTGCTCTCGCATGTGATACATTCAATCGCGTTTTGCCCGGCGCCCTCCCCCCAAAACAGTCCGGGCACAAGAGCGGGACCGCGCTCGCGGCTTCCCGCTTTTTTTCGCTCTCCGGTTAAATTCACACTTTCTTTACAAACCATTGTGTTAAATTGTGCATTCTCACGCTCATAACTTTTCGTCGTGGAGGCTGCAGAGTTGGGCAAAGACATGGTTCCCAAGCGGATGTTCTTCACCAAGGGAGTCGGGAAGCATCGCGAGCGGTTGACATCTTTCGAATTGGCCTTGCGTGACGCGGGAATCGCCGCCCAGAACCTGGTACGCGTCTCTTCCATCTTTCCCCCGAATTGCAAAATGCTGGCCCGCAAAGAGGGCGTAAAGTATCTCAGCCCCGGAGAAGTCGTCTTCGCCGTCGTGGCCGAAAACTCCACCCATGAGGCTCACCGCCTGCTCGCTTCCTCGATCGGCGTCGCCATCCCTGCCGATAAAAACACCTATGGGTATCTAAGTGAGCATCATTCTTTCGGCGAGACCGAAGACGCCGCCGGCGAGTACGCCGAAGAGCTTGCCGCCGAAATGCTCGCGACCACGCTGAACGTCGAGTTCGACCCTGACCGCTCCTGGGACGAGAAAAAGCAGATCTACCGCCTCTCCAACAAAATCGTCCGCACCGCCAACGTCACTCAGTCCGCCGTCGGCGACAAGCGCGGATTGTGGACGACCGTAATCGCCTCGGCGGTGCTGATCTTCGATTGAAGCGATCCTGCTCATGTGGGGACAGCCGCCTCGGCTGTCCAGTCGAGCGGAGCTAGACTAACGCCGACTCGGGAAGGGCACGACTTTAGTCGTGCCGATGAGCGCCAATAAACCCGGGCCTTCAGCCCCGAGGCGACCATGCAGAATCTTTCAGGGGCGTAAGGTCAGTCGCGGTGTGCCTACCACATACCGGGAACGAGATGAAAGCAAGTGTGGAGGCAATATTCGGCATAGCCCGGCAGTTCCTGGCGCAGCACTTTTTCTTCGTTGAGCAGGCGAAGAACCATCAGTGGGACGACGAAAAGGATCGCTGGCAAGGCGAAATATGATCCCAGAGCCAGCGGTGTGAACAAAAGCATGACGCTCGCTCCCAAATACATGGGATGGCGAACCACACGATACGGCCCGTCAGAAATCACGCTCTGACCGGCCTCAACTTGAATGGTGCTGGCCGCAAAACTGTTGGCCTTCATGACCCAGAAGATCATCCCATAACCGCCGAGAACGAAGATCTGCGCAAGGATCGTCAACCACACGCGTGGGTGAGACCAGCCAAAGCGGTGATCGAAGCCCGGGAGAATGTAGACAGCTGGCAAGACCACGTACATGAGTTTCATGATGATCTTCTGTTCGCCGACGGTTTCCTTCCTCCGCAGCCTACGCTCGACTAATGCCGGATCGTGTTTGTAGAAGTAGGCAAAAGCGGCAAGCGTAGGGACAAACCATATGGCGAGAAAAGTCCAGCCCTGCCAAAACTTCAAGGAGCCAGCGGGAATGAATAAAAAAGTTCCAAATGCGGCTGCCGCAATCGAAAAGCGAATCACCAACTTCGCCCTGAGACTCATGAGATGAAACTCCCGTCGTTCGGGAAGCTCCGGCCTCAATGATTCTCGCGGCAGAACCATCAGCGAGCAGTGACGGCAGTCACCAGGCTCCCGGCGTTGTTCAACTCTGCGCCGGTCCCAGTCGTGCGGACGTGCTATACTTATACTTTAGTAACCCCTCAGCCCTCCCGAATGTAATCTTCCGTTAACACATTTCCCGTATCATAGGACTGGAAATAAATACCTGATTCAGGCAACAGGAGTAGTTGTGGATAACGATACCCGCAGAAAAAAGCAGCAGCAGTTGATGACCGAGTTGATCGAAAGGAAGATCCGCCTTCACGCGGAACATCTTTACAATCAACGCGGTAAGGCCGAAGGCCATGCCTTGCAAGACTGGGTAGAAGCTGAGTCGCAAGTGCTGGAGAACAGCATTCTGGCACCGCTCTACCTCAAAACCCGCCGAGAGGCTGTCTCGTCCGACGATCTAAAGAGTTCGGACACCGCGCAGTTCGGAACAAGTAATTCTTCCGTCTCCGAGGCTGGTGCCAATTAGCCCGGCCCCCGGGGCGCGCTGTCCCTCATTTTTTCGCTACAGCGTTCTTCGCTTTGCTCCCCTTGCTTCCCTTCTTGTCCAGCCGCTCCAGCACCGCAGCCACAATCAGCGGCAATCCAACCGTGGCGTCGACAAATACTTCTCCAAACCTTCCGCCTTCTGCCGGAGGCACAAACTTTCCCCACGACACCGCCTCGCTGTAGGGACTGCCGGACAATCCGCCCCAATAAACCGGCTCCGGACAAATTCGCAGGCCATAGTGATATCGCTTTAGCGGAACATTCTCTCCTAGCCGCCGGTGCCGTAGTTCGCAGAATGGACCAAACTGTTGCGACCAGTTCCGTGGCACTCCACCGCCGATGGTTAGAATTCCGAGTTTTTTCTGGCGCAGCAGCGTCGCCGCAAAATGCTCCAGATCCTCAAACGGGTCAAAACGAATCTTGTGCCTCCCCGTCGATTCCCGCACCCGATTGTTCAGCGCGGTGTCCAGCCCCATCTCCGAATCGCTGAATGCCGGCACAAACACCGGAACGCCCATCTCGTGCGCAGATTTCAGAATCCCGCGTTGGTCCTTCGCAGTCTTCGCTAGGTACGCCCCAATCGCATGGTTCAGCTTGTAGGAGCACATCACCTCGTTGTGATCCCAGCCCTCCAGCACCGCCGACATCACCTCTTCCACATCATCCAGGTTCTGTTCAGGTTCCAGGGTGTCATACACGCGGTTATAGCCCTGCTCGTAGAGCTCCTCGTCGCTGACCTCCGGATTGGCTCGGAAGTGCGCGCGACCCGTAGCCTCCACCAGCCCGTGCGCCATCAACGCTCCGGTGGAAACCACGGCATTCACGATGCCGCGGTCAATCAACTCCGTCACGATCAATCCCTGCTTGGCCACCGTCATCGCACCCGAAAGCGTCATCACCACGAAGCATTCTTCGTCGCGAGCCATCGCCTCCAGCACGTCGGCGGCCTCGCCCAGCTGGCGCCCGGTAAACGCGGTCTTCGCCATGGCCCGCACTAGGTCGTCGATCGTCTTCACTTTGGCAAGGTCGAGCGGCTCCAGCGGAATCAGCCGGTCCTCAATCGGATTGTGCAAGCGCCGTTCCACGCCGTCCCCGGCGTGTCCCGCGTGATTGTGCTTCCCCTGAGAGTTGCCACCGTTGTCGTGCTTCACGCTTTCACCTCCGGGCAGCAGCCCTTTTATTTTTGCTCTGCTATTCTATCGTCTTTAGAGCCGACTGATTCAAGACAAACCGGTTCAAAGGAGATGGTCTCCGTGCCGCCTGACAAATTTCGCGTAGCTCTGGTTCAGATGTCCTGCGGACCGGAACCGGAACAAAATCTCACGAAAGCTCTCGAACGCATAGCCGACGCTGCTGGTCGCGGCGCACAGGTCGTCTGCCTCCCCGAACTTTTCCAGACACAATATTTCTGCCAGCGCGAAGATCATTCTCTGTTTGATCTGGCCGAGCCGATTCCCGGACCCTCCAGCAGTAAACTCGCCGCGGCTGCACGCCAGCATGGCGTCGTGCTGATCGCTTCGTTGTTCGAGAAACGCGCTCCCGGCGTCTACCACAACACTGCCGCCATCTTCGACTCCGACGGTTCTCTCAGCGGTCTCTACCGCAAGATGCACATCCCCGACGACCCTCTCTACTACGAAAAGTTTTACTTCACTCCCGGCGATCTGGGGTTTCGCGCTCTCGACACCAGCGCAGGCCGCCTCGGTACGCTCGTTTGCTGGGACCAATGGTTTCCGGAAGGTGCGCGCCTTACTGCGCTGCAAGGCGCATCTGTGCTTTTCTATCCCACCGCGATCGGCTGGCATCCGGCCGAAAAAGCCGAGTTCGGCATCGCGCAGCATGATGCCTGGCGCACCATTCAGCGCGCCCATGCCATCGCCAATGGCGTCTACGTCGGAGTCATCAACCGGGTTGGCTTCGAGACTGGCAACATTCGCGGCAAGTCCACGCCCGGCCAGGGACTCGAATTTTGGGGCGCATCGTTTTTCTGCGACCCCTTCGGCCGCATCATCGCCGAGGCCTCGCATGATCAGGAAGAAATCCTTATGGGCGACGTCGACCTGAAAGCCCTCGAAGACATCCGCCGCAATTGGCCTTTTCTGCGCGACCGAAGAATCGACGCCTACGCTCCCCTGTCCAATCGTCTGCTCGACGGACGGTAAAATCGGGTCAATGAGTGTAATCGCCTGCTAACGACAGCTAGGAAGAGAAACGCCTCGCCGTGAGCATCGGCTCGCTTAACCGCACAAGAGTCGGTAGAACGTCGCGAGGAGCAGGAAAATTGGGCGGTTCCCCGCCTAAGGGCAGGTTAAGCGCAATACGAAAAGGCGCGCCGTGCCGTCGCACAGGGCGCCCTCGTGGCCGCTCGCCAACGAGCGGAGATAGATACCGAACTAAAGAACAGTCTTATAAAACGGCAGCGATGCAATCTACTTCAATATCAAACCCGCCGTTCCAAGCAGGCACATTGATAAAGATGCGCGCGGGCGGATTTTCCGGGAAATAACGCCTGTAGACGGTATTCACCGCAGGGAACATGTCTACTGAGGTGACGTAGACATTCAGCTTCAGAATGTTCTCCAGAGAAAAGCCTGCCGTTTCGACACAGAGCTTGAGTTGATCCAATACGATCTCCGTCTGACGCTCAATCGGTCCCTTGAAGATTTCTCCTGTCTTGGGGTCGAACGGCGGAGAGCCTGAGACGTAGATTGTGTCTCCGTGCTTCGTCACGGTTGAAGCTGGAGCCTTGTATTTTTCGAGATAGGTCGCCAGCGGCTCGACGCGAATGATTTCCCGTTTCATAGATTTCCTCCGATTGATAAGTGCGGCGCATAGGATTGGGGCTTTCCCCCGCAATTCAGAAATGCGCTGGATCCGCCTCCATCTTCGAATTCCACCCCTTCATCTCATTGAGTTCCTCGGGGATGATCCGAGGCAAGTACCGGATGAACAAAACCAGGCGCCAGGTTTGCGGGACGGTGTGCGTTCCGCTGAAGGCCGGCATGCCGCTCAAACGAACTCCATTTTCAATTGTGTAGTAGAGTTCGCCATCGCTCTTGTTCTGCGTCGCGGCTGCGCGCAAGTCGGGCGGTTTCGGATAGAGGCCCTTGCCGTATACCGTGTGGCCCGATCCGTCATTCGAATGGCACGGGGAGCAATGATAGGCAAAATGCTCCATGCCTCCCCGAATGTTCTCGGTTGAAGGCGTGATGGGGTTGCGAAGTTGGCGATACGCGGACGGCACGGCCAATTTGCGTGCTGTAGTGGCCGCGAACTCCTCAATCGCTGATGGGGTCGCAAGTGCGCTGAAGCCTCGCCGCACGAGAATCACTCCATATCCCGCGGCCGTAATCGCAAGAGCAAACAGGATCAGCAAAACTGCTTTCCAGGGTTTCATGTCTACCTCTTCTGTTCCGTGGCATCGTCGTCCGCCTGCCCGAACGAAGGGAGGTACCGGCCGAAGTTCAATTCGAAGTCGCTCGGAACGCCGTAACCCAAATTGCGAATCTTGGCACGACGCGCCTGCGCACCTGGCAAGGCCAGCAGTGGAAAGAACAGGTCGGTGCTCGACTGAAGCTCGGCGGCTGTCGGCGTCCCGAATCGATTGACCTGGGCCTTCGCTGCGGCCAGCGTTTCACGGTCGAACGAGGCCAGACGCCCGACGAGCGCATCGACGAACGAGTCGAGGTTGGCATCGTCCAGGGTGCGGTTCACCCAGCCATAGCGCTCGGCGATATCAGCGTCGAAGTCGTCACCGCTAAGCACGATCTCAAGTGCCCGAGAGCGGCCGACCAAGCGCGGCAGCCATTCCATCGCACCGCCGCCCGGGACCAGCCCGACGCCGACCTCGGGGTTGCCGAACAGGGCGCTTTGCCGGCTGGCGAAGCGCATGTCGCAAGCCAGCACGAACTCATTCCCGATGCCGCGCGTGCGGCCGCGAATCTTGGCGATGCTCACGACTGGTGTAGACGAGAGGCGCAGCACAAATTCGCGCCAAAGGCCCAGCACCTCCGGCCGCTCAGCTGCTTTGGCTACGTCGAGATGGGCGACGAAAAAATCGGGATTCGCCGACTGGAACACTACGACCTTCACGGACGGGTCCGACTCGAGGTCGGTCATTAGCGCTCCCAATTCGACGATCGTTGAGGGAACAAACATGTTGATCGGCGGGTTGCTGAAGGTGATCGTCCACTGCCCCGAATAGGTGCGGTCGATGTTGAACTGCGCCACGCTCGCCTCTCTGGCGGCGTCATTGGCGTGGACCTCATACGTCGGATTTGCCATGTTCTTCCCTCCTTTTGTGTTTCGCATTTGTTTTTTCCCTACATAGTTAAGGCGAAGACGGGAGAGCCCGGTCATCTGGACTCTCCTGTGGCAATGTGCACACAAGGCTAGTCTTCGCCGCGATCAAGTTATGCTGCTGCAGACGCTGCCACACCCGATCGCAATGATCTGAAGCCTGCACGAAGCTCTTCGGAAAACAGCTTCGGCTGTTCCCAGGCCGCAAAGTGCCCGCCCTTGGGGAGCTTGTTGTAATGGATCAGTTTGGGATACGCGCTCTCTGCCCAATTCCGCGGACATTGATAGAGCTCGTCAGGGAACGCGCTCACAGCAACCGGGACAGACACGCCCTTGACGCTGAAATAGGGAAATTTGTTTTCCCAGTAGAGCCGTGCTCCAGAAAGCGCCGTGTTGGTCAGCCAGGTGATCGTAACGTTATCGAGGACATCGTCTCGTGAGAGACCTTCGGTCTGCCCGTCAAAGACGCGCGCGATCAGCGCATAACTCCACGCATCGTGGTCCAGAAAATAGGCGGCCAGGCCGACGGGGGAATCCGCGATTCCATACAACGTCTGCGGTCGCAACCCCATCTGGTAGCCGTAGGCGACGCCCTTGCTGTACACGAATTGGAGCCGGTCGAAGGCAGCCTTTTCGTCGTTTGAGAGACCGGACGGCATCGGCGCGCCGGACAGAACCGCTCGATAAATATCCGCAGGAACCGCGCCAGGCATGTTGGTGTGAATTCCCAGAAGTTCGGGCGGCGCCTGCACGCCCATCAGATCGGTGATGACCGCGCCCCAATCCCCGCCCTGCGCCACAAATTTTGCGTAGCCGAGTCGCTTCATCAACACGGTCCAGGCACTCGCGATCCGTTCAGGGCCCCAGCCGGTCGTCGTCGGCTTGCCTGAAAACCCGTACCCCGGCATCGATGGAACCACGATGTCGAACGCGTCGGACGCATTTCCGCGCCGGGAAAGACGCTCACCGCAGCTGGGATAGAGACATTGGCCGCGTTATAAAGATTGAGGTGAAGTTCCCAATAGAAACGAGCCGCAGAAATCGCCGTGTTCGTCAACCAGTAGAGTGTGAAGTCGTCGAGTACATCGTCTCGTGTAAGGTCGCCTGCGGAGTATCCATTAATCGTGCGTCCGAGCACTGCCGAGGTGATCGGCGCCGCCGGCTGGCCATAACCGTCACCGTGGTCAAAGAGCCAAGCTGCCAGGCAGACGGGCGAATCCGCCAATCCGTACAGCGTTTGCGGGCGAGTCGCCATCATTTGTGCATAGGCGCGTTTCTTCGTAAATAGATTGGTCAGCTGCTCGTAAGCACGTCTTTCGTCGGCGGATAGGCCGGATGGCGCAGGATCGCCACACTGCGGCGCCCTCGCGATGTCGGATGGAATAGTCCCAGGGAAATTGGTGTGAATTCCGAGCAATTCTGCAGGTGCGTGTTTGGCCATCACAGTGCAGACGCCCGCGCCCAAATCGCCACCTTGCGCCACAAATTGTGCGTATCCAAGGCGCTTCATCAGCACTACCCAGGCACTCGCAGTGCGCTCGGGACCCCAGCCGGAAGTGGTGGGCCTTGCTGAAAACCCGAACCCCGGTAGCGACGGAATCACCAGATGGAAGGCGTCCGATGCACTCCCGCCATGTGCCGTAGGATTGGTAAGTGGATCTATGATCTTCAGCTGCTCGATGACTGAGCCGGGCCATCCGTGCGTGACGATCAGCGGCAACGCATTTTCATTTTTCGAACGAACGTGGATGAAATGAATGTCCAGCCCATCGATCTCGGTGATGAACTGCGGCAGGGCGTTCAGTTTTGCCTCGCACTTGCGCCAATCGTAGTCTGTGCCCCAGTAGCGGGCGAGTTCCCGAATTGTCGCAAGCGGCACGCCTTGCGATTCATCCGTAACCGTCTCCCGATCAGGCCACCTCGTCGAGTTGATGCGCCTGCGCAATTCGGTAAGTTCCGCTTCTGGAACATTCACCTGAAACGGACGAATAGTCGTCTTGTCGCCTGCCTGTGTAGCACTGGTTTGGATCATGTTGTTCTCTTTTTGAGCAGTATTGGATTTCGAATCTGCAAATGCCTCGCCGATCGTTGCTGGTCTGAACGCGACTGCCAGGCCCAACATCGAGCTCGCCTTGAGAAAGCAACGGCGCGATCTGTCGTCTGGTTCTTTCATCGGGTGCTCCTTTCTTTCGAGTAGTTCTGGGCGCTGTGGCCATCGTTTCTTCTCCTTCAGTGGATTTGGATTTCGGATCTGAAAAATGGTTCGCTGAACATCGCTGGGCTGAGCACGGCTCCAACCGTTGGAATTGAGCTGGCCTTTAGGAAGCGACGGCACGATCTGCCATCTGGATGTTTCATGATGTCCATTTGAGTGGGCGGGGAGCCCTGCGCTGTACGGCATTTGAATCAAATTCGGCACATTGCGCCATCACACCAGAAGCCATCTGGGGGAACAATTAGACGAAAGTATCGATCGATACTTTCGTATCACGCGGCGTCAGGAATTGTCTCAACTGGCGAAACATCCCCATTACACTCATGACCCGGACACTCATGACCGGGGGGCGGGAAGCGGGCAAATGGCACAGCCTGCTTCTGACCTACCCAATCGTGGTATCCGCTCGTGCCGCCCGCGGTGGTATCCCCTTTCATCCCCGGCAGTGGTAGCGAAAAAACCTCTTATCGCGTGATGTGCGCTCTGCCGTGAACCCTGCATAGTACCGACATGGGAGCGAGGGAGTTGCACAGCCGAGACGGAATTGAGTCGGGCAGCGTAGCAACAGAGATTTGATAAGCAATAGACGGAATATAGACCATTAGGAGTTGAAATGAAAAACGCAGCGTGTCTTGCTCTCGTAGTGCTCGCGGTACTTCCGGCTGCCGCGCAAAAACCGGCGAGTGCAACCTGCTCGACAAATGTAGATGCCGTAGCGGCCTTGGGCGAGAACTATGCCGCTCGCGTCGATGGTTTGCTTCGGGAAGTTCATGCCAGCTTGCAGAAAATTTCCGAACGAACGGAAGCAGAGGAACTTACGCCCGAACAAGCGCGAGAATTAAAGCTCGCCGCGACGCGGGACATGATCTCGCGCCTAGAGACAATCTCGGCGGTTTACGATGCGCGGCTTGACTCGAACCACAAGACTTGCACCGACACAGAGTCGGAAGCGGGAAATGCCTCAGCGGCGCGTAGCGCCGGGTATGGCGGGACTGGCACGATCAGCGTCGAGGAACTCAAGCGCGAGATGGCCGGTACGGCTGCAGTGTCGAGCGCTGAGCGGCTGCTCGACGAACGTGACTGAGCATGTGCTCTCGCGGTTGAAAGTTGCGGGCGTGACAGATTTCTTTGGCGTTCCAGGCGATTTTGTCGGATCGAACCGGTTGAAGACCTGAGCGATCAACTGAACGGAGTTGTGTGCGGAACGGGATTGGGAGGGGTTTCCAATACCGGCATGATCAATCCTTCCAGCAGTTAACAGGATGCTATAGGACTCCGTTCGGCCCACGTTCTGCCCTTACAGCATTACGACTGAAGGGCATGGCGGCGGCCGGTTACGGCACGACATATAGAAAATGTGCCCCTTTTTTCCTTGCTCTTGCATCAAAGTGCTATCTCCGGACCAAAGGGAAGAGAGGGCGCAATGGCACCGTTGGGGGCCAACCAAGACGCAGAAACCACAAACAGCGGCGGAGAGTTGCTGAGTGAGACCGCACCGATGGAAAAGCATCCAGCGCCCCTGACCGCAGGAAACCTGTTTGCCCGATTAGCGATTATCGGCGTTCTGCTTCTGGGTGTTGTGGCAACGTTTCTCTATCTGGGCGGGTGGTTCAGCCCGCAGAAACTGACACCTGCGCGGTTCGTCGATGAGTTTGAGCGGGTGGGCGGCATCCACTCGGGTTTCCGTCGCAATCACGCGAAAGGTGTATGCGTTCGAGGATTTTTCGATAGCAACGGGCAGGGGGTGCGCCTCTCGAAGGCTGTCGTCTTCCAGAGCGGCCGGGTCCCAGTGATCGGACGCTTTTCCTTGGGCGGCGGCGATCCCCACGCCTCCGACGAGCTGAGCACCGTCCGCGGCTTGGGGCTTCAGTTTTCTCTGCCCGACGGTGAACAGTGGCGGACCGCAATGATAAATCTGCCGGTGTTCCCGTTCAAGGATCCGCAGGCCTTTTACGACAACCTGGTGGCGTCGCAACGCGACCCAAACACGCATCAACCCGATCCGGCGAAAGGGGCGGCGTTCCTCGCAAGTCACCCGGAAACCGCGCGGGCGCTCGCCATCATCAAGAGCCACGCGCCGTCGTCCGGTTTCGACAACTCCGCCTACAACAGTCTTAATGCGTTCCGATTCGTCAACGCGGACGGCGCGTCCACCTACGTTCGCTGGACGCTCGCGCCCGTGCAGCCGTATGAGGCCGGGACCGGGGCAAGCCAGGAAAAGAATTTCCTCTTTGATGGGCTGATCGCGAGCATCCAGCAGCACCCGTTGCAATGGGACTTGGTCATGACGGTCGCACAGTCCGGTGATCCCACCGACGACGCTACTATCCCGTGGCCGGAGGGGCGGGAGCAGGTGGACGTGGGAACGCTGACACTCGATTCTGTGGAAAGCGAGGAAACCAGCCCTGCGCGCGACATCAATTTCGATCCGCTGATTTTGCCGGCCGGCATGGCGCCGTCCAGCGACCCCTTGCTGAGCGCGCGGTCGGCGGTTTACTCGCAATCGTTTACGAGGCGCGCCGGCGAGACGAAAGAGCCAAGCCAAATCACGCCTTCAGAGGTGCGAAAGTGAGCGTCAGGACGACTACCGACCGGCAGCAATTCACAGGGTCCATGCGGTTCCTCCACTGGCTGATGGCCGCCGTAGTATTGGCTATGCTAGGCATCGGCGTTGCCATGGTCGCGTCACTCGGCGACTATCACCGCCTTGTGTCGATCCATCGCCCGTTGGGGATTCTGATCCTGATTCTGGTGGTGATCCGGTTCGTGAACCGGCAATTGAGCAGCTTGCCGCCGTTTCCTGCCACCATGTCGCCGCAGGAGCGCTTTGCTGCGCACGCGTCGGAAGTTCTGTTGTACACGTTGCTGTTTGTGCAGCCGCTCGTCGGGTGGGCGATGTTGTCTGCCGCGCGATATCCGATTGTCATGTTCGGGTCACTGCATCTTTTTCCCATTCTTCCGCACAGCGTGGTGCTGTACGCGGTTTTGCGGAGGACGCACACGTTTTTCGCCTATCTCCTATTCCTCGCATTTGTCGCCCATTTTGGAGCCATCCTGTTTCACACGCTGATTGTGCGAGACGGAATGCTCAGCCGCATGGTGCCGTGGCGAGCCCGCGCGCGCTAACCTCTTGGCGCGCGACGATGAGCAGCGTTACCTCACTGCGCTTCCTGCTCGCCGAAGCGGGAGTTGTTTACCGAGGTCGGACTTCTGGCGCACGGACAACCGGCAACTCGGGGAGTAAGAAATGAGGATAGCTGCTCAATTGGTGAAAAATCACCATTACACTCATTGTCCCTGGGCAGGTAATTCTCAATGAGTGTAATCGCCTGGTTACCACAGCTGAGAGTGCGATGAGGAGCGGCTTGCTAAACTTGAATCGTGTTCTTCTGGCTTGCGACCGTCGTGCGCTACCTTACAAGGAGGGATTTCATGCGATGGACAGTCTTCTGCCTTTTGGCGTCGGCACTATTACAGTCGTTAGCCCAAGCACAAGGTCCGGTTTTCACCATCACCCCTGAAGAAAGCGACGTTAAGTTTTTCGTGAAGGCTTCCGTGGCCATCGACGGTAAGTTTAACCAATGGGAGGCCACGCTGACCTTTCCGTCTACGGAAGTCACGTCGGCCGTACTCGATATCAAAATCTATGCTGACTCTGTGAATACCGGAAGCGGCATGAAAGACAACAAACTAAAGAGCAAAGACTTCTTCAACGCCAGCGAAGATCCCTACATTACGTTTCACTCTGCCAAGGTTGTGCAGACCGGTCCCAACACTTTTGATGTGCAGGGGACCTTTACTATCCGAGGTGTCTCCAAGGCCGAGACGTTGAACCTTATACTTACCGGCAAGGGCACAGGCGAGGGCAGCATCAAAGGGACAATGGCCTTCGACCGTAAGGACTACGGGATGAACAAAGGCATCCCGTTCGTCAAGATCGGCGACCGCGTCGAGGTATCGGTCGCCCTTAAGGCCCATAAGCTCAGTGGGCCTCCGCTTGTCTACAAGGAATAGGAATGTCAAGCGATAAGATGCGTTAACCCCACGCTTGACTCCCGTTGGTTGACGTAATATCCCCATTGCACTCATTGGCAGAAATTCATTCTTCAAGGTCAACGTCAGGTTCAGGATTCAATGCACGATTTATCATCCCGTGCAATAAACTACCTCCATGTCCCGATCCACACATTCAAGTAATACCTTAAGTGTTCCCCCGGCAATTCTCCCCTGCCGCATGCCGGCCGAATGGGAGCCGCATGCGGCAACCTGGCTCGCGTGGCCGCACTACCACGGCGATTGGCCCGGCAAGTTCGAGCCGATCCCGTGGGTCTACGCCGAGATCGTCCGCAATCTCGCACGCCACGAACGGGTCGAGCTGATCGTCAACGATGTCGCAGCCGAACGCAAGGTTCGGAAGCTGCTCGACAAAGCGAACGCGTTGACGCCGAACGTCCGCTTCCACCGCTGGCCTACCAACCGCGTCTGGCTCCGCGACTCCGGCTGTATCTTCGTAACGGCACATGTGGGGACAGCCGCCCTCGGCTGTCCTTCTGAGGCCTTAGCCTCCGAGCAAGATCGAGGAGGGCACGACTTCGGCTCCGAGCCTGCCCTGAGCAAGCGAAGCGCGCAGAAGGGTGCCGATCAGGATCAAAAGAAGACCGAGGCTTTAGCCGTTGGGGGCAAACTGCTCGCCACAAAATTCCGCTTCAACGCCTGGGCCAAATATTCCAACTGGCGACACGATGAAAAAATCGGAACACTGATGGCCCAAACCACCCGCTCCCAAGAAATCCGCCCGCTGTCTCACGCATCTCGCGTCGTCCTCGAAGGCGGCTCGATCGACGTCAACGGATGCGGCACCATCCTTACCACCGAAGAATGCCTGCTCAGCAAGGTGCAGCAACGCAACCCCGGCATGAGTCGCCAAGCCTACGAGAAAGTCTTCGCCGAATATCTCGGGGCGTCCCACACCATCTGGCTCGGCCGCGGTATCTTCGGTGACGACACCCACGGCCATGTCGACGACCTCACACGCTTCGTCTCTCCTGACACCGTCGTCACCATGGTCGAGAACAATCCGCGGGACGTGAATTACAAACTGCTGCACGACAACCTTAGCCGCCTCCGTGCCGCCCGCGATCAAGCCGGCAAGCCTCTGAACATCGTCGAGCTTCCGATGCCCGGCCCAGTAGTCTTCGAGCAACGGCGCCTCCCTGCCAGCTACGCTAATTTCTATATTGCTAACGGAATTGTGCTCGCGCCCGTCTTCAACGATCCCAACGACCGCATCGCCCTGAACACGCTGGCCGAGCTGTTCCCCACGCGCCAGATCGTCCCCATCTATTCCGGCGACCTCATCTGGGGACTCGGCACCATGCACTGCATGACGCAGCAGCAGCCCCTGGCTGGATACTGAAATCTGTCATCCCGAGCGTAGCGGATGCATTCGCGTAGTCGAAGGTCTGCCCGCAGATCTAGGTCACAAGGAGAAACGTGCAGGAGGGAACCCTCTAGAGGATCGGAAAACCGCATTCCAGTTTTGTTCGCTCACCGAAAACGAGAAACTTGGAAACTCACTTTCTGTACTGCGTGGGCGCGGGGCCTCGTTCGAGCATCTCGCGGTCCCAGATCGCGCCCTCGCGAGTGTAGGCGGCCAATTCGAAATCCTGCGTCAGTTCCAGCGCGTCCACCGGACAGGCGTCCTCGCAGAGGCCGCAGAACATGCAGCGGCTCAAGTCATAGGTGAAGTTGGTCAACTCTTTGCGGCGGGTTTGCTCGTTGCGCGCGCTCGAGACCACGATCAGATGCTCCGGGCAAGCCAGCGCGCACAGATCGCAGGCAATGCACATGGTCTCGTCTGTGTCAGGATTCGTATTCAGCCGGGGCGCGCCGCGATAGCGCTCCGCCACCTGCGGCCGCTCCATAGGATATTGTTCGGTGCAAATTTCCTTGGGATCCTGATAGCGAAACGTGACCTTCAATCCCTGCAGAAGGTCGATCAGAAAAACTTTGCGCAGCAGGCTCGGCATGCCCATGACCCGGTAAGCATAACACTTGCCAGTTGCCGGTTACCAGTTGTCAGTAGGGGGTAGTGGTTCAGTTTAACGTTCATTCCAGAGGCGTCATCCCGAAGCCCCGCGTCTTCACCAGCGGGGCGAGAGCCTGCTCTGAGCTTGTCGAAGGGGATCGCGTCGAGCACTACTTCAAAGTGACCCACGACTGCTCAGGGGAACTTCTGCGGGTTGAGTTGCGTACCTTAACACAAGAGGATGCCATGCGAGCCTACCTCGCCCATCTAACACCGAAAGCCCGTATCCTGCTGGCCATCCCGGTCCTCGCCCTTGCCTATCCGGTGGTGATGATTCTCGTTCCGGCCATCGTTCGGGCTTTGGTGCCGGATGTTGTGCGCTCTGTGCTCAACCTGATCTGAGTCAAGACTCCTAAGCTGTATGCAGTGCGCAGTTTGAAATTTGAGCGCTATTATTCACTTGGCGTCATCCCGAGGTCCCGCGTCTTCACTAGCGGGACGAGAGCCTGCCCTGAGCTCGTCGAATGGGATCTCCCGTACAAACAGCCGCTTGCGCCCATTCTTTCGGTGATACTCTGTGCGGCACAGGACTTTCTCCGTGACGACAACCGACGACGAACTTTGGATGGAAGAGGCACTCCGCTCCGCCCAACGCGCTCTCGAGGCTGGAGAGGTCCCGGTCGGGGCCGTAGTTGTATGCGAGGGCCGCGTCGTTGGCCGCGGATGGAATCGGAACATCACAGACTTCGATCCCACCGCCCACGCCGAGATCGTCGCCCTGCGCGAGGCCGGTGCCACCGTTGGTAACCACCGCCTGGTCGACTGCGAGCTGTTTGTTACAATTGAACCGTGCGCGATGTGCGCGGGTGCGATGGTGCATGCGCGGATCAGGCGCCTGGTTTATGGAGCTCCGGATCTCAAGGCAGGCGCGGTTCATTCCGTCATGCAGGTGCTGAATCATCCCCAGATGAACCATTGCATGGAAGTCAGCGGCGGCGTGCTGGCGGGCCGCTGCGCGGAAATCTTGCAGGAGTTTTTTAGAAGCCGTCGCTAATTCCGGGTTCCAGATCGGTTGTCAGTCCGAGCGAAGTGAGGAATCTAGGTCTTGCTGATGGCTGAGAGCTGACGGCTGACAGCTTTTTCACGCGGAGAGGTGCGTGAGCGGTTCACACGACCCGCCTCGAAAGTTGAGGCGTTGAGCGGGCGTCAGCCCGCTGCCGAAATCCTGAGCGCGTGGTTGGCGCGAAGGACCTACAGTTGTAAGCTGTCCGGCGCGGAGAGGTGCGTGAGCGGTTGAAACGATCCGCCTCGAAAGCGGACATACCTTAACGGGTATCGTGGGTTCAAATCCCACCCTCTCCGCCAGTTCTTTTATTATCAATAAGGCCGCGCCTATCTCGTAAGAAAACGTCGCCGAGGTAGCCTCCAGCGCATCCCACATCCTACGAAAGAACGCCTGCATAATCCCCAGCTGAAATTAACCGGTCGCCCCCAGCTTTGGAACGGTCGACGATATATTCTGGATCACCCTGAAGAAGGACTGCGGCTTTGCTCCAGAAGAATGCATCAAATTCCTTGCTGTTAAGAATGCTAATGCGCTGGGACGACTGCGGGCCCGTGAAACGTGCGATGACAACTCTCGGTGTGCTTCTCCTCGGGGCTACACTTGCGAACTCTACCACGGGAGAATTGCCAGACCCACTGGCGCTTTCCACAGATGCCATTGTCCAGAAACTCATAGCGGCCAATGCACTCCGTGCTGAGAGGTTGCGTGGCTACCACAGCAAGCGGATGTACAAGTTGGATTATCGCGGCTTTTTCGGCGGCCACGCTGAGATGCAAGTGGAGGCCTCGTATCGCGCTCCGGACAAGAAAGACTTCAAAATCGTATCCGAAAGCGGTTCGAAGCTACTCATTCGGCAGGTTCTACTGAAGCTGTTGCAGAGCGAACATGATGCCCAGGAAGAGAAGAACAGGAAAGAACTGGAGATCAGCCCGGCGAATTATCAGTTCAGCCTGGATAGTACCCAGCGCACTCCGGCCGGCGACTTTTATGTCCTCGACGTAAAGCCCAGGAGCAAGAGCAAATACGTTTACCGAGGCAAGATCTGGGTGGATGCGCGAGACTTCGCGATAGCCCGCATGGAAGGCAGTCCGGCAACCAATCCTTCTTTTTGGGTTAACCACATTGACATCCAGTACCAGTGGACGAAGATCGACGGATTCTGGCTGCCCGTCCACAACTACTCGGTCACTGACGTTCGGCTGGGCGGCAGAGCCGTACTCAATATCGACTACTCGGATTACCAGATCACTAGCGAGGTTCGTAGCACTACACCTAAAAGTGCGGATAAGAACCCGATCATGCCAGATCCATCCTCGGTAAGTGTTGAGCCGCATTGACCTCAATGCTGTGAGCGATCGAGCAACTCTTTCAGATATTGCTGCCACGCCATCGCCCAGCTGTGAGTGCCATGACCGTGGGTCTGGTCGGAGATTGGAAGCAGCACAAGCTGCCCCTTCTTCACTCGTCTGATCTCGCGCTCCGCAATTCCGAGTTCCGGCGGATTGATAAAATCGTCGGCCGAATTCACGAACATCACCGGCGCGACGATTTTCTCAAGCTGCGGCGAAGGATCATAATTCCGTGAAGCATTCAGCGCGTAAAGAAGATCGTTGGCATCGTGGCCCGCGGTGAACCGCTTCACGAATTCCGCCGTCGCCGCGTCGGTGGCTTCGCGTGTAGGAAAATCCCTCTGCATCTGTAGGGCTGAACCCGCAGCCATGTAGAACATCTCGGCCCCGATTTTCAGCGCCGTGCGAGGTTCGGAAGAGTAGTCTCCATTCTTCCAATCAGGATCGTCGCGAATCCCGTCCATCACCATTTTGCGCCAGATTCGATTCCGACCGGCAATCTGCACCGGTTGGCAGGCCAACGGCATCATGGCATCCATAAAATCCGGATAGCTCTCGCCCCAAAGCCAGGAGTGCATGCATCCCATCGATGTGCCCAGGATCAGGCGCAGGTGGTTCACGCCCAGCCCCTTTTCCAGCAATTCGTGCTGCGATCGAACCATGTCGTCATAGTCATACTGCGGAAAATGGGCGCGCATGCCGTCGCTGGGCTTGCTGGACTTACCGTGGCCGATGTTATCCGGCAGAATGACGTAATAGCGGGAAACATCCAGAAGCTGCCCAGGACCGAATAAGACTCCCGCAAACTGGGGTATCAGGAACTGCCCGCCGGAGCCTGTGGTGCCGTGTAAAAGCAGCACGGCGTTCGTAACTTTGCCGGTCGCGTCGCGTACCGGACGTCCAAAGGTCGCGTAGTGCAATCGCAACTCCGGCAGACTTTCCCCAGAATTGAAATGGAAATCGTGGGAAACGTAGTCCCCTTCCTTCGGTGTGGGTAACTGGCTTGCTTGCTGCGATGATAATGCCGCCGCTCCAAAGGTCACTACGGACAGCAAGGCAAACTGAGCCGCTCGCTTGTAAGCGGGCATATTCGCACCTCTTTTCCGAGGCAGGGTATCACAGGTCGCATGTCGGTCCCTTGTCGAATCTTTCCGAGACCCACTCTATGGCAAAACACGTCGCTTCGGTTCGATTGTGACTGCGCTCATAGCGTCATGTGTCCGACGACATAGACACGCGCTCGTTTGACGTGCCAAATGCGATGCAGATGGGAGTCAGTCCCAGGGGCGGCGGCTTTCGGGGGAGGGACGTCGCCCTTGCTGGATCTCGCTCGGAGGTGAGCTATGCGCCCCGGCGATTGGAAAGTTCTCTATCGGAAGGCCATTCTGGAAACCGACCCGACAGCCCGGAAACGGGAAATATCTGAGGCCGAGGTCGCCATCGCTGCGCGCGTGCGCGAACTTTTTAATCAGACTGGAGCGGAAGTTGAAGTCGAGAGGGATGCTTTGGACGACGCCCGTTATGCTCTCCATGCGCTCAAAGATGCACTGGAACAAGATCCGCATGCGGCTTGATCAAACTTCTCGTCGTTGAATCTCGATGGGACCTGTTCTTGAATGCCTACCTGGTGGCGTGCGTTCCAGACTTGTGTGACCGTGCCGGCGCGCCCTCCCTCTTACGATGGCCGTCCTCGACCGCGTCGCTGCTCCGCTGCGCTCCCTTCAGGTCCCATCGGCAAAGAACGCAGCGCATAGCCACCGTGTAAACAAAGTGAGCGTAAGCCGGACACTTCGTGTTTGTGCAAGCCTTGGTCAACATCCCGAAACCACCTCGTCAGCCGCATTTCTCCGCCCCGGGCCGGACTCAAATCTAGCTTCGACGGTAGCACTCTTCCCAACGGGCTCAACCCGCATTTTCAACAGGAGATGATCGGATTTATTTCTGCCCTTGGACACACCGCTGCTCAGTACATGGCTTGCGGTGGCGTGGTTTCCGCCTCCCGCCTCGGGAATTCCTAACAATTGCAGGAGCGCAGATTTAATCTTCGGAAGAAGAGAGAAAGTGTATAGTTAGCGCTTATGCTGGGTGGTTCCATGCCGCTGGATGAGCCCGAGGGTTGGCGGTGGCTGTGGGAACGGGCCCAACAAGAAAAAGACCCGGCCAAACTCGCCGAGCTCATCGATCAGCTGAACCAATTGCTGGCCGCGCATGAGAAGGCAGCGGCGGAGGAAGAGAAGCCGGCTTCCCGCTCCAGACGCAAGTCTTCAGAGCAGTCGGTCTGAACACGTCTTTCCTACGTGGCTCTTACAAACTTATCCAGCTCGGAGCGCAATTCGAAGATCCGGCGTTTTCGCGCCTGATAAGCTTCCAGTTCTTCCTCTGTGAAATCGTTGAACTTTCGGCCTACGACGGATTCCACCTGTTGCTGAAGGAGCTCGCAAAGCTCACGCGCGATGGCGTCGAGCCCTGCAAGTTCCATAACAGTCTCCATCGAGGAGACTTATACCCAAGGACTCGCTCTGGCAGTGAGCCGAAGCATCCCCCTTCGTGACTTCCGTCACGTCATTTCTCTGCGAGGATGCGTTCAACCTGCAGCAAATGGTTAATGTCGTGGCCGGCAAACATCTGGACAATGCGCTCGATCGACTCCTGGCCGCGCTCTGAGTGCATTCCATAATGTTTCCACTGCTCGGGCGTCAGCGATTTGAGCAAGGCGAGATTCGCTTCCCGCAGCGCGCGAAATAGCTCGAGAGATTTCCGCGGGTCGCGTTTCTCATAATGCCCGCTGATCACCCACGCGTCCTGGTCGAACGCCACGATTGGAGTGCCCGGCGCGCCTAATACCAAACGCATCCGAAAACTGCCAACCGTCTCCGCGTCGGCGAGGTGTGCCAGGATCTCACTCACCGACCACTTGTCCAGCGCAGGACGCTTGCGCAGTTTGGCCGTGGATTTTCCTTTAATCAGTCGTTCGAGTTTCTTCGCCGTTGACGCCTGCACTGCCAGCGGCTGCTTCCCTTCTGTATAGCCACTGATCCGCTGCATGTATTGCTGAATGGTTTCTTTCATTGTTCATCTCCAGTACCAAAACCTGAATAGCGACGGCACTCGTTGCCGCGTTCACGCCGAAATCGCCATCGCGGCAGCATCATTGGAAGATGTACAGGAGCAAAGCCCGCGGAGCCCTCATCCCTGTTCTTTCAGCTTTAGTCGCGATTTGTTTTCTTCCATGAAAGCTTTGATTTCGTTTGCCGCCCCTAACAGCCGATTCCACTGTTCGTAATACAGAGTGACCGGAAAGCGCCCCAGGCCGTAGACGCTTACGCCGCCTTTTTCCCCAACCTTGAATATCAGATCTCCGCTGCGCTTTTTGGTCTCAACTTCTTTTTCTAACTGCGACAATCGCGCTTTTAGTTCTTCGTATGTCGGTTCTGTCATACGTTTCCTCGCCGTTTGAAGTTTTTGCTGGTTGATTCTACAGGAACTCGCCCGCGGGCCGTCCGCACTGCACAACTTTCAAAGGAGAATCGAGCAGCACGAGATGGATCTCAGGATGCGGCTTTAAGAGCGCGGCACCGATGAGCAATGACGACGTAGGAACACCGCCTCAGGCCTGTTTGTTGAAACATCTCCGACGGCTGGAATCAACGCGCAAGGATTGGCCAGATCGCTAAGGCGAGATTAGTATTTTCCGTGAAATACCTTATGGTTAATGTCGGGCCAGAACTCTTTTAGCACGTTGAACACTCCGTCCAACCCTACCTGCGTCCCCCAACGTTGGTAAGTTTTCACCCACTGGTTGGATTCTGCCGGATAGTACGCATTGCCAATGCCCGCGGCCGCTCCCGCTCCCACGATCTCCGACAGATTGAAGGTGCTGTTTCCCGAGTTGGTCCTGGTGATGAACAGCCGACTTACCGCATAACCGGTTCGCTTAACAAATCCGCCTTTGCCCACGGTGTAGTATCTCGGGTCTTCCTTCGTCGCCGCAGGAACGATCGCTTCCGTCATGTAGTTCTCTATGGCTCCGTCGACAAAGACATGCCAGTAGTACTTACCGAAACCCTCGGCTCCTTGCCCAAATGTTGGCTGCGATTTGCTGGCCATGTCAACTCCCGCAAGCACTCCAACGAAAATGAAATCGGAGTAGTCGAACGTATCCTGGGTTGCCAGCCAGAGCTCCCCCTTGAAATCCAACGGGGGCAAATGCTCGTTGGCGCTCACCGCACGGTAATTGGGAATGATCCCCAGAATTCTCTTGTTCTGGTGGCCATAGTCTTCGGCCGGATTACTTGAAGTTGAAGGGTTGACCGCCGGCGTCGGCGCGTCGGGCAAGGAGGACTTTCCGTCCGTAGTCGTGGCTCGCGGCGGGTCTTGATTTTGCGAAACCTGATTTTGCGAAATATCGTTCTGCGCGGTATCGATCAGCGCAACATGAGCAGCCAGCGAAACACCGTCCAGTCCCGACGGTGCCGTTCCTTCTCTGGATTGTTCCTGAGCTTGAACAGGCACCACTGCCAACATCCCGCCCAGCACCACCGTCATGAAAAATAATCGAATCGCGATCAATTCTCCCCCATATTCATATTTTCTCCCGATTGGGTTCTATCTGCTGTGCTTTCAGACAATTCCTGACCGTTATGGACGGTTGGATTGCTTGAGTCGGCGTTTGGATGCACCTTGCGGAGTAAAAACGGCTAGGGAGAGTCCGGACTAGTAGGGGTGGTCGGGTGGGTTTTCTGCAGCTTCCTCTCGTGGTAGCGCTCCCTTCTCCTCTCCACATAGCGGTGAATATCGGGCCAAAACTCCTTAAGCTCATTCCCGAAGGCGTCGAGCCCCATTTGCGTTCCCCAGTCTGAGAGGCTCGTCGAAAAACCCCGATCGGATTCTGGATAATAGAAGTTGGAGATAGCAATCGCTGTGGCGTTGCCGGCAAACTCAGGAACATTGAACATACGCCCCCCGGCATCCGTTCGAGCGACGAAAATACGGCTAATGGCGTAGCCAAAGCGGTACATGAACGAACCCCTGCCCAGTTGAAAATACCGAGGATCGACTTTGAGGATCGTCGGGAAAACGCCCCCCACCATAACATTGCCATCGACCTGATCGGCGAACGCCGCTCCATACCGCTTCGCGTATCCCTCCATTCCCTGTCCGAACGCCGGGGATGAATTCTCCTCCTGGCGAATGCCCGCCACAATACCCACGACGGTGAATTCGTACGGATCGAACGAGCCCTTCGCCGCCATGGCAAATTTTTGCTTCCAGGAGACTGGTTGCACTTGCGCTTGACTATCCACCGTGAGGTAGTTCGGCATCACGTAAAACATCCGGTCGTCTTTGCTCTTCTTTGTGTCTTGTTTTGCATCTTGGACCGGGCCGCTCGGATCCTGAGAATTACTCTGGGCAGACGTTTGGTCACCGGGTTTATCCTGCCTCGAAGAACGGGTCGCGGGCGATTGGGAGGATTGGGCAGGATCCGATGTTTGCGTCTGCGGGGCGCTTTGACCTGCGCAAAAAGCCGCAGAGCACAAGATCGAGACGGTCAGTAGGCCTACAAGCACTGAATAGCTCAGTTTCAAATTGATGATGGCTCCAGATCCAGTTGATTAAGATATCGCCTAGGCGATGTTGGCAGTTCATTCTCTACAAACAGACTCCGCAATCCTGCCAGTATGCCGGGCCTTATGAAATTCCGATATAACGAGTCGTCTGCGATTCTGCGGTTAGTTTCCCCCACATGTTCCAGGATGTTTCCAGGCTCGGATCGGGTCGCAAGCGAGGGGCCTTCTTTCCCCACTTTACCAGTAGGATGCACTTTGGCGCGAGCAGGCCGTCCAGTCCCGAGCATTTCCCGGTCGAGCATGGAATCGAAGCGGTAAACGCTGTTTGGCCGGCGTTCTGATAACTAGTTTCGGGCAATTGTCGAGGTGGCCGCAACTACGCCTCGAGAGTTAGTGCCGAGGGTCTTTTCTCCTCGGGCTTGAAGATAACGCCCTGGCTGGTGCGGCTGTTCATGATCACTCTCATGGGCGTGTCGAAACGCAAATGGCGGACACATCCATCTTCGTCCACCGCCGGCTGCTCGGTCAGCCAATCCCAATCAACCACGCCTTCTCCGGCATCCGGATTTACGGTGAAGTAGCCGATCTGGAATGCGGTCAGATTCTGAAAGAAATGGCTGCCCTGCGACGGAGTCACGCGAAAATCTCGGAAACCGGCTTCGACGATGACCCGTGCTCCTGAAATCTCGTCCCACTCCACCGGGATTCCAAGCCAGGGATCGTTCGATCCCCAGCGTCCCACTCCAATCAGCAGATACGGCCGATTCTCGGCGCTTAACACGGCATTGAAATGGGCGACGGCCTTAGCCACTTCCTGACTGCGGCTGCGCTCAAAGCGCTGTGAATCGACGATTACCACGTCATACAGATTTTCAATGCGCCCGTTGCCCAGCACTTTGTTGCTTTGGCAAAGAAGTTGTTGCAGATTCTCACTGCTCACTGACAAATCCTGATGATCGCGCGAAAGCGTAAGTGGACGAATTTGCAGGAAGCCAAACTCCGCCGCTTCCCTGGGGCAGCGCGGCAGACGAACCGCAAACTCAATCTCGACCGGAATCCCCAGCGCATGTTCTCCGGCCTTCACCAGAGTTTCAAGGATCGTCGCCAGCGGGAAGACATTGTGTTTGAGCATGGGCGCGAAGCTCACGATGCGGATTCCAGGCCGGCTCACGCCGTCATAGACCGCCTCGTTATCAACTGAATAAGTGGAAGCAACGGGAGGCAGCGTGCCATCTGCCTCGGCTACCCCCAGATCGAAGCGCATCTCGTGCAAATGCCCGGGGCGTCCTTGAGGAGTGCCGTTTAGTGAGAGGGCCCAGAACTCCATTTGAGAATTGGCGAGGATGTCCTCTACCGACGAGAATTGCAGTAGGTTCTGCGGATAGCGCGGGCAAAATGTCAGACACTTTCCTCCATCCACTACAGCCCGCCCCAGCCCTAAAGCCACGGCAGCGATCCCGTCGGCGAACGACATCGGCGGCACCGGATAGAAGTTGTGCGAGCGCACTACGCCGGAGAAATCAGGATAGAAGCGTTGTCCGTGCACTGACCCGACCAGCTGCTGCACTATAACCGCCATCTTTTCTTCTTCCAGTCGATACGGTGTCGCGCGCACGTACGCTTTGGCATGACGGCTGAACGTAGAGGCATAAACTCGCTTGATGGCGTCGATCAGCTCCGCCAGCCGCTGCCCCAGATCGGGCTGCTGGTTGCCGAGCATGAACGTCTCATACACTCCAGTGAAAGGCTGGTACTGCGAGTCTTCCAGCAAGCTTGAGGAGCGCACGGCGAGAGGGTAGGTGACTTGTTCCAGGAAAGCTTTCAGGTCTTCCTGCAACTTCTCGGGGAGGGGAGCCGCCAGAAATCTCTCCAGAATCTCGGCATCATCGTCGCAGCCCAGCGCGAAGTCGAGCAAGTTGCTTTCGGCCATGAATTGATCGAAGCAGTCCGAGGCCAGCACCAAAGCCGGCGGGACCGCGATGCGAATATTGGGAAAGCGACGGGTGATGCGGTTTTTGCGCAGGAGATGGCGCACAAAAGCAAGGCCGCGCGCCTTCCCTCCCAGCGACCCCGAGCCGATCCTTAGAAATCCGGATTCCGACGGTTTGAAGGTCTCGGCATTAAAGTCCCCGATCAGCAACTCGCTTTGTTCGCGGCGATAGTCGTTGATCGATTCGATCAAATCGCGCCGCAAGTGCTCCGGACCATCGAAGTCCGATACTTTCCGCGGCCGCAGCTTGGCGGCCAACGCGAATTCCGTTCGAGCCATGAGCCAATGAGAAAAGTGATTGCTCTGGGCGTGATAAACCAGGCTCTCGGCGGGCACCGTCTGCAACTGCTCCTCAAGCTCATTCAGATCTTTCGCGCGGCCTACCTCACTCAGATCCGGCAGACGAAATACAAAATCGCCAAATCCGACTTGCTCGGTGAGAATCCGCCGCAAGTCTTTCAATAGTGTCGGCGAACGTTTGCGAAGAAACGAATACCCCGCAGCCAGCGCACGAGGACGAAACTCGGTGCGGCTGGTCTGCAGCACAACTGGCACGTCCGGTACCAGCGCTTTCATCATCCGGGCCAGCTCGAAACCCGCCTCTGGGCTGAGTTTGCCTTCCCACGGAAATTCCACGTCCGACACCAAACCAATCAGGTAGTCGCGATACTCCTGCACCAGTTGCGCCGCGTCTTCAAAATTCGAGCTCAGCAAAATTTTCGGACGCGCCTGCATTCGCACCAGCTTGTGAGCAACGTTGATGCCTTCCTGAATCACCCGCCGCGACTGCTTGATCAGCTCGGTGTAAATCACCGGCAGGAACGAAGAGTAGTAACGGATGTTGTCTTCCACCACCAGCAGCACGGGCACGCCCATGGCCCGCGTGTCGTGCAGTACGTTGCGCTTGTCCTCGATGTACTTGACGATGGCGATGAGAATGCGCGCATTGCCCTGCCACAGAAAAATTCGCTCGACATCGGTCACCGGATTCCGGCTGATGAAGCTCTTTACTTCGCGGTAATCGTAGGCCAGCACAACCACCGGAACATCGAGACCAGCGCGCTTCACCTCATGCGCCAACTGCGCGGCGGTCATATCCGCGACCGCTAGGTTCGCCACAATCAGATTGAAACGAGGCTGCGAGCGCGCCAGTTCCAGCGCCTCGGCACAACTTGAAACATGCGTGATGCCGGGAATCTGCCGAAGGTTCAATTCGAGCGATTCGTCGATCAGCAGTTCGTTGAGCCGTCCATCTTCGCGCAGAATAAAAGAATCGTAGAGACTCGAGACCAAAAGAATGTTCTGCACCTTGAAGGGCATCAGGTTGTCGAAGCCTTCCAGGCGCTCTTCGGCGTCGAGAAACGGCTCGGCAATAATGCGTGCGCTCATTGTCATCGTTACCAGATAACGATATTCATGTGGGGACAGCCGCCCTCGGCTGTCCAGTCGAGCGAGGCTCGACAGCACCGACTGATCAAAAGTCGGTGCCGAAGGCACCTCCGAAGATAGCCCGCCAGTTCACTGGCGGGAAGGCTAGCATTAAGCAAAGCGTGCCGGAGGCACGACTGAAAGTTCACTACTCTATGGCCATCTTTGCATTTCAGCCGTCCCTCCGGGACGGGTTTCCCACCTTAACCTCTCACCCGGCGTTGAAACGCCGGGCTAGCATCAGCCGTCCCTCCGGGACGCAGCATGCACCTTGAGGGAGCAGGACCTCCGGTAAAGAACCGCGGGGTGGAACTCGTCCACCCCGCATTACAGATACCGCATGCATAGCCGGGCTTCGCCCGACCGGACAGCCGAGGGCGGCTGTCCCTACATGGCTCGTCTCTACACCAATCCCTGATCCAGCATCGCATCGGCAACCTTGAGGAAGCCGGCAATGTTGGCGCCGTTCACGAGGTTGCCGGGCGTGCCGTACTTCTCGGCCGTCTCGTAGCAATTGCGGTGGATGTTGATCATGATTTTGTGCAGTCTGTCATCCACTTCCTCGCGCGTCCAGGAAAGTCGTGCGCTGTTCTGCGCCATTTCCAGGCCAGACGTAGCCACGCCGCCCGCATTCGCCGCTTTCGCCGGACCATACAGAATCCTGGCTTCCAGAAACAGCTTGGTTGCCTCCAGCGTGCTCGGCATGTTGGCGCCTTCCGCCACCAGCTTGATGCCGTTCTTCAGCAGGTTCGCCGCATCCTTCGCGGTGATTTCATTCTGCGTGGCGCTGGGGAACGCGCAATCCGCTTTGATGTTCCATAGCGGGTTATGCTCCAGCTTCACGTCCGTCGGCATGAAGATCGCTTTCTTGTAGCGGTCCGAATAATCACGAATGCGGCCGCGCTTCACATTCTTCAACTCCAGAATGTAAGCCAGCTTCTCGCGATCGATCCCATCCGGATCGTAGATCACGCCGTTCGAATCCGACACAGTCACCGGCTTCGCGCCCAGATCAAGCAGCTTCTCGATCGTGTATTGGGAGACATTGCCGCTGCCCGAAACCAGGCAGAGCTTCCCTTCCAGCTTATCCTTGCGGCTCTTCAGCATTTCTTCTGCAAAATAAACGCAGCCATAACCGGTCGCCTCTGGACGAATTAATGACCCGCCCCAGCCCAGCCCTTTGCCCGTAAGCACGCCAGTAAATTCGTTGCGCAGCCGCTTGTATTGTCCGAAACAGATAGCCGATTTCGCGTCCACCCACGCCGATGTCACCAGCAGGAACGTCCGTGTCCGGCCCGATGTGCCGCTGCAGTTCGGTCATAAAGCTCTGGCAGAACCGCATCACCTCGTTATCACTCTTCCCTTTCGGATCGAAATCCGATCCGCCCTTGCCTCCACCCATAGGCAGCGTGGTAAGCGAATTCTTGAACACCTGCTCGAACGCCAAAAATTTCAGAATGCCGAGGTTTACCGACGGATGGAAGCGCAGCCCGCCCTTATAAGGTCCGATGGCGCTGTTCATCTCAATTCGGAAACCCCGATTCACCTGCACCACGCCTTGGTCGTCGACCCAGGGCACGCGGAACATCAACACGCGCTCCGGCTCCACCACCCTGTCGAGGATTCGATTGGATTGATACTCCGGATGTTTTGCCAGCACTAACCGTAGAGAATCGAACACTTCCCGAACCGCCTGATGGAATTCAGGCTCGGCTGGGTTCTTCGCTTTCACGCTAATCATTACATCTTCAATGTAGTCGCCCGGAGCCTTGATTCCGGGCGTAGTCAGAGTGCCAGACGTCATGGTCCTACCTCCGTAGTTGTAAGTGATGAAACCGCTCTCTATTCTGCTCCTATCCGCGCAATAAGCAATGACCCGCGGCACCCCCGGGGGTGATCCTTGTCACCGGTGCTTTTCGCTTGCGAATCATGCAGTTACCAGGGCCCTTGTCAGCCAATTCTAAAGTTCATCGAGGAACTCGCGCAGCAGTTTGCCGGCTTCCCCAGGCTGCTCCCACGGCGAGTAGTGGCCGGCTTTCGGGATCACGCGCAGCTGGCTGTTGGCAATGTGCTGGCGCATCAGTTCCGCTTCGTTCACTCCAGTCAGAATATCTTCGTCTCCAGTCACCACGAGCGTGCGTACATTGATCGTCTTCAATGTCTCCATCGAGTCCGGACGCTCGGCCATGCCGCGCTGCACCTGCGCCACATCCTCGGGAGACATCTTCCGCATCATGCGAAGTACGCCGTCGACCAGATCCGGTCGTGTCTCGCGTGTGCTCTTCCCCAGCAGGCGAGGAATCATGCTCTCGAAGAAGGGTTCGGTACCACGCTCGAGGACGTCGTTGGCAGCCTGCAGGCGCGCAGCGCGGGCTTCGGGAGGATCCGCGGCAGCCTTCGTGTTGCACAGGACGAGCGCAGCGACGCGTCCGCGATGCCTGCGCCAGAACTCGAACAATACGTATCCGCCGATGGACACGCCAACCATGGGAGCGCGCCCAACTTCGGCGGCGTCCATTACGCGGGCAAGATCGGCGGCGTGCTTCTCCATTGTGGCTGGACCTTCCCCGACGCCAGAGTCCCCGTGGCCGCGAAGATCAGGGAGAATCATGCGATAGCGGCTTGAAAGAACATCCACCACCGGCAGCCAGAATTCATGATTCGCAGGAAAAGGATGCAGCAGAATTACGGGAGGGCCTTCGCCCACCACGCGGTAGACGATCTCGGCATCGCCGCTCTTGATCTGTCGTGAAACCATGCCCACTACGGATTCGTCACGCGTTGCGCGCCCGCCGGAGCGGTCAACAGCAGTGGCTCTTCCGGCATCACGATCCAGGCGATGGGATAGGAGATCAAGCCGATGCCGGTCATGAAAGACGCGATCAGCCACACCAGACGAACCACGGTCACGTCGATGTCGAAATATTCGGCGACCCCGAGGCAGACCCCGGCGATCTTTCGCCCTTGTCGCGGACGGACCAGCCGCTTGCGTGCCACCGACGCGCCGACGCGCGTGCCACAATAGGCACAGACAGCCGCATCATCCTGAATCACTTTGCCGCAGTAGTTGCAATACATGGCTCGACCTCCGCACGACAATAAAGCAATTGTAGTCCGAATGTTCCTGGGATCACGCCGAGATGTTCGTGTAAGGACAGCACCCCAAACCCTGCCCTGAGCTCAGCCGAAGGGGCTGTCCGGTCGAGCAAAGCTCGACCTCTTCCTTAAGTTCAAGCCGACTAACGGTGGAAGGGGATCACTCCCGGTACGCTTCCTTGATATGTTCGCGGGCTTTTTCCGCCGGAGGCGAGCTGGCGTTTTCGGCGAGCACGATCTGATACATCTTCATGGCAAGATCGCGCTTCTGGAGCAGGTCGTACATTTCGCCGGCAGCCAGGTTGGCTTTCTGCAGCGTCTCCGGATCCGCGTCGGAAACCTGGCTGACCAATTCGTAGGCAGAAGCCGCCCCGGAATAATCCTTCTGGCTGCGCAGCAACTCGCCCAAGCCCCAGGCGGAAATCTCATAGTGCAGGTTGCCGTACTTCCCCTCCCGGCCGTTTTGCCAGACCTTGCGATAAGCGATGGACGCCTCGCTGGAGTGACCGGAGGAGCGTAGGAGATTGGCCTCTTCGAGCGGGAACAAGTAATTCCTGGGATACTTGCCGGCCAGATCGTGCATGAAGGCGCGGGCCTCATCGTAACGATGTTCGCGACGCAGGAATAAGGCGAGGACGACCTTGCCGTCGACGCTATTTTCCCCATTGCTGTCGGCGACCTGGTGCAAGTACTCGAGGCCCTTTTCCTTGCTGCCGCTCAATCCCACCAGAGCCACGGCGACCTTCACGCTCCACGGCAGGCTGCCCATCACGTAGTTGTGCGCTCCAACAACCAGCTTCGCGTCGACGTAACTGGGATCCAGCTCCAGCACGCGTTCGTGATCGTGGCGCGCACCAACAGCGTTGCGCAGGGCAGAAAACCAGGCACGCTCCACCAGCGCCGTATAGAGCGAGAACTGGGCGCGAGTTACGCCCCGCGCGTAGAGCGCCTCCACATGATTCGGGTCGCTTTTGAGTTGCTGCTCTTCGAGGCCTTCGGCGCGTTCGACCAGCTGTTTGATTTGCTCTTTTACCTTTGGGTCGGCGGGGCGATGGGCCTGCCCAATGAAACTGTCATTGCTGTAATCGCCGGTATTCATGGCACCCATGCGGTAGAGCTCGCGCATAAGGACCGTCGACAGCAAATGATTCACTGCGGAAGGATCATTGGGGTGACGATCCAGGATTTTTTGAAAGCCCTGGATGGCACGATCGTAATCCATGTTGTAGAAGAGGTCGGAAGCGGATTCGAACAGAGGGTCGTTGGCAGAAGCCGTCAGGTTCGGCGACGATGCAGCCGACCCGGTGGCTCGAGTTGCAGGGCGGATTTGGGAGCGCGCTTCGAAAGCCGAGAGGCACAGGCCGGTCGTGCACCATAGTATGCCCGCACGAAGGAACCCTCTCGCGAATATCCG
Source organism: uncultured Acidobacteriaceae bacterium (assembly GCA_963750245.1). Taxonomy (GTDB): domain Bacteria; phylum Acidobacteriota; class Terriglobia; order Terriglobales; family Acidobacteriaceae; genus Sulfotelmatobacter. Next base: position 1,851,185 of record CAVVQB010000005.1, on the reverse strand, counting down.
ACTCAACTGCATCCCCAGAGTTCTAGCCTTGAGGTTAGTTTAACTGAACTCGAAGGAAGCAAACCATACGAAGCGAGGTTTCTTGGAGAAACGAAAGACATGCCGATGGCACCAACCGAGCCTGCAAGACTTGCTGAGCAGATGATCCTTCGGTTGCCGCGGCGGCTCGCTGTTCTACAGGTTCATGACCCGAGTAACAGAGGCATCTTTACCCGAGTTTGCGAGTAATAATTGCGCGAGATTACCAGGTCTTCGCCCGCCGCGAACGGGCAAGTGCCTGAGGAACATACAACTTAGCGCTGCACAGATTTTGGCTGTTGGGTTGCCTTGCAAAGATAAACGTCCTGAAGAGCTTTTTCGTTATGGCTGATCTAGTTCGAGATGCAGAGCAAGAATTCTGGAGCCCCCCAAGTGTGTTGGATCCTTCGGCTACGGCTGCCCCCCCAGCCGTAGCCAGCGTGGGGATGGCGGACGCTTGCGAGGGCTGTGGTACTGAGTTCATGATTGCCGCCAGGTTTTGTCATGCCTGCGGGCTGCGCCGCAGGGAGTTGACCCCGATAGTCGCTCGGAATACAAAAGCTGAGTTCATTGCGAGCCTGTGGGCCAGAAGCGCGGTTCGGCTCAGAAATGGACTCACGTGGGCTGCGGATACGTGGCATGAGATACCCTTCCCCAATTGGCTGCACTATTTGCATTTTCACGAGATCAAACGCTGGGTAGGTCTGTCCACGGCGGCGTTGATCGCTTTCATGGTTGGCATGGGCTGCATCGCTGGAGTTATCGGCGTCAGCCTCTTCTATAAGGCTTCGAATCTCGCGGAGTTTCAGGCGATTCAGATGTGGCGGATCGAATGGCTCCTGGCCGCGACGGCTTCATTCGTCGCCGGCATCCTTTTGAAGAAGCCATCCGATAACGAATAGTCTCCCTACTCTCGCAACCAGAATCCTACGACTCGCCCCCTGACGTCGCAGCGCGCCGCTGCTGGTTCATGCGGTAGAGATGATGGACTGGTCCTGTGCCACGACCTAAGGGATAGCCGGCTGCAATCGCGGCCGTTACATAGGTCTTGGCTAGCAAGGTTGCTTCAGCCAGGCCGCGATCGAGCGCCAGGTGGCAGGCGATTGCAGTTGCGAACGCGCACCCTGTGCCATGCGTGGAATCCGAGCGTTGCCGCTCCGCCTTGAAGACCTCCTGCTCAACGCCGCGTTTGCTGGTGAAGCTCAAGAGATCGATGGCTTTGTCCAGATGGCCCCCTGTGATCACGACGGCCGCTGCACCCATCTCATGCAGCTTGCCCGCCGCCGCGCGCATTTCGTCCAGATTCGTCACCTTCATGCCGGTGAGAATGGCTGCCTCATCTACGTTCGGCGTGAGAACGGTCACCAACGGGATGAGCTTTTCGATCAGCAGCCTGCTTCCGGGAGCGTCGAGCAGGTCGGCGCCGGAGGAGGACGTGAGTATGGGATCCAGGACTATGTTGGGCGTCTTCGACCCGCCTTGGCGTTCCAGGAACTCAGCTACCGCCCGGACAACCTTGGCTGTACCCAGCATTCCGATATGGACAGCCGCGATCGAAACGTCTGCCGCAAGTTCGTTCAAAGTATCGGTGATCAGACTCGGATCGAGGGATTCTACCCGCCGCACGCCGGCGGTGGATTGGACGGTCATGGCCGTAATGCAAGCCACTCCGTAGCAACCGTGCGCGGCAATCGTCTTGATGTCGGCCGTCACGCCGGCTCCCGACGAGGGATCAAAACCTGCGATGGTCAGTACAACGGGTGGCACCTCAGCCATGATCTTCTGGTCCTGCCTCCTCGCGGAAGCGAAAAAATAAACTTCGGGGACTAAGCAACTTGTACCTAAAAGAGTGGCAATAAACAACTTATAAAGAAACAGACTCTAAGCTGTTGAATCGATTGAAGTTGAAAATACTTCGTAACCTGCGGGATATTACCTATTTACTACTGTGCAAATACTTAACCCCATTGTTTTGAGAGACATCATCTCATTTCCCTATAATTGACAATAAGTTACGTATGATATCGATTACTATCAGGACACTATAGATGGCAGACTTTCGGGTTGACAAGGTGCCACTAGGCCTCTACCATTTACAAACCGTTAACGAGAAAACCTAGCTAGGACGACTTTTTGAGATGCGAGGAGAACTGAATGCAGAGACGTATAGCTCATGGACTGATGATCGGATTGATGATCGTCGGGCTGGGAGCCACTCAGGTTCCGAACAACTCGGAGGCCAGTTCCGCCCCAAGTAGAGCCCAGATCAAGCCCGAAGTCCCAAAGCAGATCGCGAAGAACAAACCGTATCAGGTTGGAACAGCGTCCTGGTACGGAGAGGATTTTGAGGGTAAGCCAACTGCCAGCGGCGAAGACTACGAGATGTACGACATGACCGCAGCTCACCCCACGCTGCCTCTCGGAACCTACGTGCGCGTCACCAACTTGCATAACGGCAGGGTGGTCGTCGTGAAGGTGAACGACCGCGGACCTATCGTGGAGGGTCGCATTATCGATCTTTCCTATGGCGCCGCTCAGGCACTCCAATTTGAACATCGCGGCTTGCAGAAAGTCAGACTCGACCTGGTGAAACAGGGCACGTCCCAGCACCGGCCGGTCTACCAAACCATCGCGGCCAACCAACCTATGGCAGAATTGCCGTAGACCCCTTACACTGCTAGGGATGCAGACTCTGCCCCATCTCATCCCTGGCAGCGATCCAATCCAAACCACAGCGCGAACAGACGATCCCCGTCGCCAGCTGATCGTCGCTCTCGACGTGTCTACGGTGGCAGCGGCGCAGAAAATCGTCGCGGCCGTCGGCGATTCGGCGCTCACTTATAAAGTTGGCATGCAGCTTTATACCGCTGAAGGGCCGCGCGTCGTCCGGGATCTCGTGGCCTCGGGCCGCCGCATTTTTCTCGATTTGAAATATCACGATATCCCGAATACCGTGGCGGCCGCCGTCCACGAAGCTGCTCAGTTAGGTGTGAGCATGCTGACCGTGCACGCTTCCGGCGGCACCAAAATGCTGCAGGCTGCCGTGGACGCAGCGCGATCCGTGAATCCCGCATTGACCGTCCTCGGAGTCAGTGTCCTCACCAGCATGGACGAAAACGATCTGCGCGCCATTGGGTTCGACGGCACCATGGCAGAGGAAGTCCTGCGCTTAGCCAAGCTGGCGCTGGCCAATGGATGCCAGGGGGTCGTCACATCGCCCCGCGAAACTGCGATGCTGCGCGCGAAACTGGGAAACGAGTTCGCGATCGTAAATCCCGGCGTGCGCCCGCCTGGTACGGGGCACGGAGACCAGGCGCGGGTGATGACTCCAGCGGAAGCGATTGCCGCCGGAGCAAGTCACATCGTGGTCGGACGTCCCATCACTGAAGCCCCTGATCCAGCAACGGCGGCGCAGGCCATCCTGAAACAAATCACTGCGGCGTAGCGCTCGATCGACTCTGCCCTAACTGAAATTTTTCGAACTTGTGCAACGCGCCTTCCACTTGCTGCTGATGGGCGCGGGTCCCGCGCCCGCCGATCCAGTTCCAGCGCTGCACCAGAAGTTCTTGCCGCGACCGGTCGGTCTTGAGGTCAAGGCCGGCAACGATCCGATCTCCGATTAGAACTGGGCAAACGAAATAACCAAACACCCGCTTGTGCTTGGGAACGTAAGCTTCGAAGCAATACTCGTAGTCAAAGAAGAGCCGGAGCCGCTTGCGCTGGATGATCAGCGGGTCGAAGGGAGATAGGATATGAACCTGTTCCTGCGCCGCATCAGGAATGGCGTCGAGCGTTTCCGGACGAATCCAGTGCAGCCATTGGCCCGCTCCTTCCAGTTGCACAGGGATCAGCTCCTTTCGCCGGACTCGTGACTCCACCAAACGCCGCATCGCTGGCTTGCGTGGAGCGTCCAGATGACAGATCGATTCCACACTCACGATCCCCTGCGATTGCAGGGCACGATCCAGCAGGTAGTTCAAGGTTTCTCTTTCGGTGGCTGCGCGGGGCAGACGCTCCCAACCGAAATGGCGAGTCATCAGCTCATAAGTCTTCAGCATTCCGGCCCGCTGACTAATCGTCACCAAACCCTTGAAGAAGGCCACCTCCAGAACGCGCTTGGAAGGCTTGCGGCTGGCCCAAGCGTAATCTTTTTCTACCGGCTTGTCGTCGATGTCGCGGATGGTGAGTGCGCCATCTCTGCGGATGCGCGACAGCAGTCGGCGCAAGTCACCCCTGGAAACCTCGCCGAGCCAGTAGACGCGACGCTCCCAATCCCCGCGCATGTCGCGCACATAAAACCGCAGGCTCTCCGTCGGCACGTACGATAGCGCGTGCGTCCAGTACTCGAAAACGGTCTTGTCGATGCTCTGTGCCTGATGCAGATGCTCGCGGCGGTACGTGGGAATGCGCGTGTAAAGGATGTGGTGATGGCTGCGCTCGATGACATAGATGGTGTCAATCTGCAAGTAGCCCAGGTGCGCCACCGCAGCCGGCGTGGCCTTCGGCCCGGAACCGAAGGGCTCGGGGGTGTCCAGGCGCTGGGCGTGCAGCCAGATTCCCGCGGGCCTCGGCGGAGCTGAGTCGGATCGGCGGATTCTTCAATAGCGTCTCGGGTGACTAAGAAAGTTTTTTCCCCATCGAAGCCTTACAGATCGCTGGGTGGCCCACTCAAGCCTGCTTTTGGCGTGGAGATGTTCATCGTCTAAAACGATGAAAAGCAGTCTCATAAACTACCCACGCGACAAAAGCAATCGCACCGAGGAGAACAAGCGCGAAAATAACTGCAAGCGGCCAGAAAACCCAAGACCACGATTGTCTCTTCCTGATCTGCTGGATGGCGTTGCGCAACGAGAAAGCCGTAGCAATTGCGCCAACTGGTGTAAGGGCGAAGGCCGGCATAAACGCATCGAGTTCACCCGGTCCCCTGCATCCATGCTGCAAGCAGTAAAGACAAGGAAACAGGATCGATAAGACGTAAACGATCGCAATGAAATACGAAATTCCAAGGCCTAGCTTGCCTGACATAGACCTATCCTCAAATCCCATTCCCGTTGGAGTTACCGCTAGCCACGTTAGCACAGAGGACCTGCGAGGCAGCGATACTAGAAGCTATCTCATAAATGGTTTTGAGTTGGGCAGTTTTCTGTAGGGCGCGACTTCAGTCGTGCCGCCTGGGGCCAATAGAGACCAGGGATTTAGCCTCTGAGGGAGCCAGCTCAACTTAGCTCCGCACGAATGAATGAGCTGTGTGTCGCTCTGCGCCTCTCTCTGGGTTGAGATTCGACCTAGTTACTGAGAGTGTTTCGTCTGTCCTTGGGGTTCGGGTCTCTTGTCCTCAGTTTGTTTTTCCGCGATCCTGCCAAGCTGGCCGGTTATACTTTTCGCGGAAGTGCGGTGACTCTGCAGTAGCAGTTCAGGACACCGAACGGGAGCTAATCGATGAGCACCAGAGTAGCCAACGAAGTTTCGCGGCGTCAGTTTTTGATTTCAAGCGGGGTTGTGGCGGCGGCCGCGTGTCTCGCCCCGCCCCGGCTCTTTTCTCAACAAGGCCTCGTTGAAATGGCTCTGAAGGAATCTGCCACAGCCAAGATCACGGTGCAAACGCTTCGGCGCAATATCAGCGTCCTGCTCGGTCCTGGCGGAAACATCGCCGTTCTTACGGGCCCGGACGGAAAGCTTCTCATCGATGCCGAAGTCGTCACTGCGCGGTCGAACGTCGCGGCAGCTCTGGCCAGTATCAACGCGGACCCCATTAAGCAACTGATCAATACGCACTGGCACTTCGATCACACTGGCGGAAACGAATGGCTACATCAAGCGGGCGCAAACATTTTGGCCCACGAGAATACGCGCAAGCATCTTTCGGCGGATACGCGCGTGGAAGGCTGGGTTTACACTTTTCCGGCCGCGCCCGCCGGAGCAATCCCGACAACTGTTTTTCAAGACGAGCACACGGTTCACGCCAACGGCTCCACTCTCGCCCTCAAGCACTACGGCCCCGCCCATACCGATTCGGACATCTCCGTACACTTTACCGAGGCTGATGTCCTGCACACCGGAGACACGCTCTGGAATCGCAACTATCCTTTTGTTGACTACTCGACCGGAGGCAGCATCGATGGCCAGATTCGCGCTGCGGAAGCGAACCTTGCGAAAGTTAGCGCAACCACGATTGTCATTCCAGGCCATGGCGCAGTCGGGGGGAAAGCCGACCTCACGCTGTTTCGCGATGTGCTGGTCGATGCGCGCGAGAAAGTCGCCAAGCTTAAAAAGCAGGGCAGGACTTTGGAAGAGGTGATCGCAGCCAAGCCCACCGCCCGCCACGACGCGGAGTGGGGGCAATCTTTTCAGAGTCCCAAGTCGTTTTTGGGATGGGTGTATCAGGGCGTCTGAAGCCAGAGCATCGGGTGGACGGATTTTAGCTCCCATAGGATAGGAGACCGTTCTCGCTAGACCCTGAGCCAGCCACGGAATCCCCTGCCGGCATAGTAAGATTCCGCGCCGTTGTGATACACGAAAACGGTGTCGTAGCGGCGATCGCAAAATAGGGCGCCGCCGAGTTTTCTGATCGCAGGAGGTGTTTGCACCCAGCTCGACGTTTTCATATCGAAATTTCCAAGCATCTGCAATTCTCGATATTGTTCTTCCGCCAAAAGCTCAATGCCGATCGCAGTGGCCAGATCCATCGCGCTGCCTTTTGGCTTGTTTTCTTTCCTTGAATCCAGCGCTTCACGGTCGTAGCAAAGACTTCTGCGGCCGTCAGGACTTTCCGCGGAACAATCATAAAAAACGTATTCGCCCGTTTTCTTGTCATGTCCAACAACGTCCGGTTCGCCGCCAGTTCTTTCCATTTCACTGATTGACCACAATTTCTCGGCATTGGCTTCCAGCTTTGCTTGTACTTCAGCCCAAGCAAGACCTTTATGGCGGTTCACGTTTTTCTCGAAACGGGCTTTCAATGTTGTGAGTAGTTCTTTCCGTTGTTCTGGTGACAACTCTTTTTTGTTTCTCTTAAGCGGTTTGTGCATCGTCTTGCGATCCTCTCGATTCAGGACTTTTGAGCCGCCTGATGCGGCCCGTTAAGCGTTTCGATGCCGAACAGCTTCGCATACTCCGCGTTCAGCCGCTGCCAGCCGGGAAACTTCATAGCCTCGGGACCGGCGATGCGGCCGATGGGAGTTCCGCTGAGAAGGTGATCCAGAACGTCGAAGCAAATCTGCCAACCCGCAGCACCCATGGCGATGAAGCGGTCACCGATGTTGGTCCACAACGTCAGGCGCGTGCCTCCACCCAGGGCTTCGAGTTCCCATCGCATATCGAAGCCACCCCAGTTGTACTCGAGCGCCTTGGGAGCGTCAGCTCGCGTCACCGTTGTCTCAGTAACCCGTGGTACGGGTGCTCCCACCGTGGTGAGCTTCACCGTAGTTCCAACCGAGGCGAGGCTCCCATCGGCGTCGAAGGGCGCCCACTCCCGCAGATGCGCCGGGTCAGTGAGCGCCAGCCAGACCTTTTCCGGCGAGTGGCGCAGTTCCCTGACGAGAATGAGCGTCCACTTGTCTTCCCCGTTTGGTCCCCGGTCCTTTCGCACCCGCGCCACGTTGGCCGGTCCCGGTGTGTACTGCTCGCGATTGCTCATGACCATCGCATCAACTGCGTCAGCTGAATCAGGTTGCCGCAGGAGTCGTTCAGCATCGCAATGGTCGAGCCAGTCACGTCGGTGGGCGGCATCGTGAACACCGCGCCGCGCGCTTTGATCCGCTCGTAGTCGCCTTTGATGTCGTCTGTAAAGAAGTTGGCCGCGGGCTGGTTTTGTTGAAAGATCGCCTGCTGATAGGTTTTGGCTGCGGGGTTGTTGTTCAGCGCCAGCTGCAGCTCCGTGCCCTCCGGCTCCTCGGGCGAGGCCACGGTCAGCCAGCGAAATGGGCCATTGCTGAAATCGGCTTTCTTGGCAAAACCCAGCACATCCGTATAGAAGCGCAGAGCCTTGTTCTGGTCGTCCACGTATACGCTGGTCACTTTGATTTTCATCTCGTTTCTCCTTTGCCACGTTCGCGGTTTAGGCCGCGTCGTCTTCGCCTTGTCTTCCTTTTCGTTAGCGTCGGTTGATCCATGCGGTCCTGACCCATGCGATCAAGGTGGCGTTCGAGAGCATCGACGTGAGCGGACCATAGCCGGCGGAACTGAGCCAGCCAGGCATCCAACTCCTGAAGCGGTTCTGGCTTGAGCCGGTAGAGACGGCGCTGCGCGTCCACCGTGGATTCCACGAAGCCGGCATCGCGCAGCACGCGCAGGTGCTTTGACACGGTCGGCTGCGGCATACGAAGTTGACGCTCGATCTCTCCAACCGACTGTTGCGAAGAGACCAGCAGACTCAATATCGCGCGCCGGTTCGGCTCCGCAATGATTTCGAATACAGTTTCCACTCTCTTCGTATACCCCAAATGGAATATACGTGTCAAGGCATATATACGGAGAATTCCAAATCCGGCACATGCGAACTTTTCATCCTTCGATTCGCATTTTTCCGCTATGGCCGCAGGTGTACAATCTCCGTAGAAAGCACTGAAAAGCGCCGCTTCGTTGTAAGGCCGAGGTGCTAATGAACGTCCACGTCAGTTACCGTCTTCATAAAACACCCGCCGTAGAAAAAGACATTCAACACCAGATCGAAAAACTGCGGAAACGGCTGCAGTTCTTCCGCCCCGAGCTCGTCCATCTCAAAGGCATGGTGGAGGAAAACTCGGCGCGCGAGGGAACCGTCGTTTCTTTGAACTTGCGATTGCCGTCCGGCCAGATGGCGGTGCAGGCAAAAGCCCAGACTCCCGAGGCTGCAGTGAAAAGCGCTTTCGAAGACTTGCTGCAGCAAGTAACCAAGCATAAGGAACTTCTACGCTCTCCGCACAAATGGGCGCGGCGGCAGAAGGAAGCCACGGGACGTCGCAATGCGTCCGTACCTTTCGAGGAGACGCTGGCCGTGGTATTTCCAGCTGCGGTTTCGTCGGAGGATGTGCGTTCCTACGTCAACGTGAATCTTCCTCGCCTGGAGCGCTTTGTGGAGCGCGAAATTTATTTTCGCGAGACCGCCGATCAGGTTGTGCCCGATTCCATCAGCAAAGAAGAAGTGATTGACGAAACCATTGCGGCGGCCCTGGGCAGTGGACGGGAGAAGCCGGAGCGGTTGGCGCTGGAACCTTGGCTCTACCGTCTGGCGCTCGAGGCACTGGACGAACTCTCCCGTCCCGAAGGCTCGAACGGGGGCGCGGTGCGCTTGGAGGAATCTGCCCGTAAGGCGAACGTCAAAGCCAGCGATGAGCCGGAACTGCAGTTCCATCAGCCTGACGAAGCGATCACAGAGGAAACCATCATCGCCGACGACCGGGTCGCGACGCCGGAACAAATCGTCGGGTCCGAAGAGATGATGCGTCTGATCGCCGCTGCTCTGCGCGATGTGGCCTCCAACCATCGCGAGGCGTTTATCCTGCACGCGATCGAAGGTTTCGGAGTCGACGAAATCTCCGCTATCACCGGCATTCCGCCGGACCGTGTTTTAAGTTCTATTTCTGCCGCGCGCGATCACCTGCGCAAATCGCCCCAATTTGTGGGCCAATTTAAGGGACGGTTCGCGTCCACGGGGACCGCATAGATCCAATTCCAATTGAAAGGAAGTGGGGACAGGGGATGATTACTCGCGAACAAATTCATGAACTAGCACAATTCGAAGATCAGGGAGCCTGCGCTCTAAGCTTCTACTTTCAGCCCACGGCGCCTCGCAACAAAGCCCACAAAGAAGAAGCCATCGCCACCAAAGAAGTGCTGCGCGAGGCTTTACGGCGGTTGGAGAGCAAGGGTGCGGGTTCGGGCAAGAGCAAATGCGAATCGTCCCGTGCCGATATTGACCGGATTGTCCGTCTGTCGCAGGACTTGCGTGGAAACGGAGCGCACGGCAAGGCCGTATTCGCCTGTGCCGCGCAAGGCTTTTGGCGCGAGTTCGATCTGCCACCGCAGCTCGGCAACACGCAACTGTTCGTCGATCGTCATTTTCATCTCAAACCGGTCGCTCGCTTGCTGGGAGCATTCCCCAGCCTCGGCGTTGTGCTGCTCGACCGCCACCGCGCGCGCTTGTTCGATCTCCGTTTAGGTGAGTTGACCGAACGCATTGATTTTTTTCATCCCCTTCCCCACCGCGGTCGCAGTGACGGCTTCGCCGGATATGACGCCGGCCATGCCGAGCGCCGCGTCGCCGACGAAGTCCGCCAGCATTTCAAACTGGTGGCCGACGTGCTCAAGAACGCCGTCGAGAAGCATGTCTTTGACCAGTGGATTCTTGGTTGCCAGGACTTGCACTGGTCGCAGTTCGAACCGCAACTGCATCCTGATGTAGCGCAACGATTGCTCGGGCGATTTTCCGCTGAAGTTGCGTACATGAGCCGGGACACCATTCGCTCGCAAGCGGAACAGATCTTTTCCGAGTGGCAGCGGAAGCGGTGCAAGGAGGTGGTGCACGAAACCATCAGCCAGGCCCGCAGCAACGGCCGAGGTGTTACTGGATTGCGGCGCGTGCTGCGTTCGCTGGAATTGGGTGAAGTGCAAACCTTGCTGATCGGAGATCGCTACGTGGCGCAAGCGGTCGAGTGCACGGGCTGCGGCCACCTGGACGCGCACCTGGTAAGCTCCTGCCCGGTTTGCGGACGCGAGACTCGCGAGGTTGTCGACGTATCGGAAGCGATCTTGCCTTGGGCGATTCGTCGTGATGTCGAGCTGTTCTATGTCAAGGATGATCCTGAACTCGACAGCGTCGGCAACATTGCCGCCTTGTTGCGGTTTCGGTCCGAACAAAATAAAGTTCAAGAGATCACGCAGGCCGGCAGAGAATCCCTTGGCCGGCAGCCCGGACATGTAGGCCGATATCGCGGCCTGGCAGCCGGTTCGGGCCGAACGTAGTAAGGTCGTAGGCGCTCCACCTGGAGGGCCCGCGGCACATTGTAATTTCCTACGCCATTCTCAAGTCGGCGGTGTGAATCGCCCCCTCGTAGCGTGATATGCTTCCCGGTTTCATGCAGCAGGAGGAACATGCCTTTCTCACGCCGTGATTTTGTAAAGACCTCAGTTCTCGGAGTAATCGCCGCCGGAGTCGGAACACCAGCCCAAAGCAATGACGCCCAGCCGAATGCCGTCCCGCAAAATCACGACGCTCCCTCGGGTGCGCCCAAGCGACCCATCATCATTTGTGCCCACAACGGCTATGCGTATGTAGAGAGCGCATTCGCCTTCCTCAAAAGCGGCGGTGACACACTTGACGCTGCCCTCAAGGTAGTAAAAGGTCCGGAAGATGATCCCAACGACGACACCGTCGGCTTGGGCGGAATTCCCAACGAAGAAGGCGTGGTTGAGCTCGATGCCTGCTGCATGCACGGACCCACGCGGCGTGCGGGATCGGTCGGCGGCGTTCGCAATATCAAGAACGTGTCGCTCGTCTCAAAGGCGGTGATGGAACATACCGGGCACGTGATGCTGGTGGGAGAAGGCGCGGAGCGCTTCGCCGTGGCTGTCGGCTTTCCCCGCGAGAATTTGCTGACCGACCATTCGCGAAAGATTTGGCTGCTGTGGAAAGAATTCCACTCCACCGATGATTGGTGGGGACCCGGTTTGGCCGATCCCCACTGGCAGCCGCCACCGTCGAAGGACAAGCCACAGTCCGAACTCTGGCGAGAAAGAATTGAGAACCTGCAAGCGCGCGCCGCTGATCTTGGTATTGAACCGGAACTTCAACTGGCGGCAGTGAGAAAGGTTCTATTCCCTCCTACCGGTACGATCCACTGTTCCGCACTGAACGAGAAAGGCGAAATTTCCGGATGCACCACGACGAGTGGATTGGCGTTTAAGCTTCCTGGACGTGTCGGCGATTCGCCCATCATCGGCGCAGGGTGCTACACCGATCAGGACGTGGGCTCGGCAGGTGCAACCGGCAGCGGCGAGGAAAACATCAAGGTCGCTGGCACCCACACGATCGTTGAAAACCTGCGCCACGGCATGTCTCCGCGGGAAGCCGGCATGGACGCGCTCAAACGGATCGTCCGCAACTACAACAGCGATATGAGCAAGCTGCATTTTATCGACATGACGTATTTCATCCTGCGCAAGGACGGCGCCTATGCCGGCGTGTCTTTGTGGGAGGGATACTCGAAAGGCCAACCGCATACGATCGTGGTCCACGACGGTACGCTTCGCTCAGAGGTAACGGTGAGCTTGCTCCAGGGATATTCGCAGGACTTTCCTCCGTCTCCCAACGTCCCCGAGGACTTGAAGAAAGGCTCAGAGTATCTGAAATAGTATGGCCGCCTCGTTCGGGTACAAGATTATGTTTTAGACAACACGAATATAGTGTACACTATGTTCGTATGAAGAACATTACCCTCAGCGCCGACGATAGCTTGATTGAACAAGCCCGCCTGGTGGCCCGGGCCCGGCACCAGACGCTAAACGCGGCCTTTCGCGAGTGGCTGGAACAATACGCTGCCCAGGCTGGAGGCGGGGCCGCCGTGGATGCGCTGATGCGGCGGCTTCGCCACGTCCGCTCCTCTGGACCCTACACCCGGGACGAGATGAATGAGCGCTAGATTCTTCCTCGATACCAACATCTTTGTTTACACCTTCGACGCGAAAGCCACTGCCAAGGCACAGAAATCTGCGGAACTCATTCGACGAGCAGCCGATACCGGCCAAGGAATTGTGAGCTATCAGGTTGTTCAGGAGTTCCTGAATGTCGCGTTGCGGCGCTTCTCGCAGCCGATGAGCCCGGCCGAAGCCGAACAGTACCTCATCACAGTATTCCGCCCCATACTGGCGGTTCACTCCTCGCCCGCTCTTTATGTTGAAGCTCTGCGGATATCAGCGAAGCACCACCTTGCATGGTGCGACTCGCTCATCTTGGCCGCGGCTCTGCAGGGCGAGTGCGCGACGCTCTACAGTGAAGACTTCCAGCACGGCCGAAAGATCGAAAATCTCCAAATCGAAAATCCATTTGCCTAGAGCGAGGTCGCCGGAGTGGTCCTGCCCCCCGTCTAGGAAATCCCTACGCGAACCTCACCTTCACATCCGGCCCCTTTTCGAGGTGAATGCTTTCGATGAAGCGAACCTTGCCCGTCTGATGAGTAAGGATCACCGAAGAGGTTCGCGTGCCCTCGCCGAAGAAGCGGACGCCTTTCAGCAATGCACCGTCCGTCACTCCAGTAGCGGCGAAGATAAGCTGCTTGCCGGGAGCAAGGTCTTCCGCCTCGTAGATGCGGTCCTTGTCCTTAATGCCCATGCGCGCGAGGCGCTCCTCCTGGTCGGGCTTCACCACCAGGCGGCCAAGCATATATCCGTTGAGGCAACGGATCGCGGCGGCGGTAATCACGCCTTCCGGCGCACCACCAGAACCCATGACGGCGTGCACGCCGGTTCCGATCACGGCTGCCGCGATACCGGCTGAAAGATCGCCATCGCCGATCAGGCGGATGCGGGCGCCAGCAGCGCGAATATCGGCAATCAGCTTCTCGTGGCGCGGCCGATCCAGCACGATGACCACCAGATCTTCCACGTCGCGTTCTAATCTTTTTGCAATGTTCTTCAGATTGTCCGCCACGGGAGCATCGAGTTCGACCGCGTCCTTGCAGGAAGGCCCGACCACAATTTTCTCCATGTAGCAATCGGGAGCATTCAATAGGCCCCCACGTTCTGAAGCGGCAAGCACGGTAATCGCACCGGGCGCTCCAGTCGCGCAAAGATTAGTCCCCTCGAGTGGATCGACCGCGATGTCGACTTCAGGCACCTCGCGTCCATCAGGAAATTCGGCGCCAACCTTTTCCCCGATGTAGAGCATGGGAGCCTCGTCGCGCTCGCCCTCGCCAATCACGATAGTTCCCCGCATGGGGATGCAGTCCATGGTCTGGCGCATGGCCTCAGTGGCGACCTGATCCGAGAGCTTGCGCTCGCCCTGCCCCATAGTGCGGGCCGAGGCAATCGCGGAGACTTCGACCACGCGCAGGAATCGCGACGCGAGATCGCTTTCGATGTTCTGCCCAAAACTGCGGGCCTTGTTTTCTGGTCGAATTTGCGTAGCCATAGGAGCCTCCCAAGCGCCTCGACAGCCATGGCCTCATGCAGGCATCGCGCATCATGCTCCATCGGGGAACCTCTCGTCAAGAATGAGAAAGTTGTAGCACCGCTGGGATCATCGGGGAGTCTCATCGACCCGATCCAAAGGCGCGATATCGATCCCAATCCCGCCGTGGTATTCTCTTACCCCTGAATCGAAACCATCCTTATGCCGGAATCGCGCCCGCTCACCTTGCTCTGCATCACGACCTACGAAAAGGGCCAGGAATTCATGCGCGAGTGCAAACGCCTTGGCTGCCGCGTATTTCTGCTGACGGCGGAAAAACTGAGCAACGCCGACTGGCCGCGCGATAGCCTGGAGGATACGTTCTACCTTCCCCCCGACATTCCTCTCGCCGATATTGTGCAAGCCGTGACGCACCTGGCGCGGACTCAGAAACTCGATCGCATCGTGGCTCTCGACGAGTACGACATGGAAACGGCCTCGACTCTCCGCGAACATTTGCGCATTCCTGGCATGGGATTAACCACCATGCGCTACTTTCGCGACAAGTTGGCCATGCGTATGCGTGCTCTTGATCGCGGAGTGTGCGTGCCGGACTTCGTGCCCGTTTTCAATCACGGTGACATCCGCTACTACCTCGACCATGTCCCCGGACCCTGGGTGCTGAAGCCGCGGCAGGAAGCCTCCGCGATTGGGATCAAGAAAATCCATATTGCCGACGAGCTATGGCCGATCTTGGAGCAACTGGGCGACAAGCAATCCGCCTACCTGCTGGAGAAGTTCGTCCCCGGCGAGGTGTACCACGTAGATTCTGTGGTCTCGGAAAATGAGGTGATCTTCTCCAACGTGAGCAAATACGGCAAGCCGCCGATGAACGTAGCCCAGGGTGGCGGCGTGTTTACTACGTCTACGATCCCTCGCGGAAGCGACGCCGACACTGGGCTACGAGAGATAAACCGCGAGCTGATTGCGGCACTTGGACTCGTGCGCGGCGTGGCACATGCCGAATTCATTCAGGCACATGCGGACGGGCGCTTTTATTTCTTAGAGTGCGCCGCGCGCGTGGGCGGCGCCTACATCAACGAGATGGTCGAGGCCGCGACGGGGATCAATCTGTGGCGGGAGTGGGCTCGTATCGAGGTCGCCGGAGGCGACGGTTCATATAAACTGCCGCCGGTGCGCGAAGAATATGCAGGCGTAATTCTTTCGTTAGCGCGGCAGGAGGATCCGGATACGTCCGGTTACAACGATCCGGAAATAGTTCTGCGCATCAAAAGGCATCACCACGCCGGATTGATTTTGCAATCAACGGATCCACATCGCGTGCCTGCGCTGCTGGAGAATTACGCTCTGCGGTTTGCCCAAGAGTTCACGGCGGTGCAACCACCCCGGGAAAAACCAACCGCCTGATTGGAACATGTGGGGACAGCCGCCCTCGGCTGTCCAAGCGGGCGCCTCGCGAGGCTAGAATGCGTCAATCCCCGTCACACTCTGCCCAATGATCAGCGAATGCACATCATGCGTGCCTTCGTAAGTCTTCACTGATTCCAGATTCATCATGTGGCGCATGATCGGGTAGTCATCGGCGACGCCGTTGGCGCCGAGGATGTCGCGCGCGATGCGGGCGCACTCCAAAGCCATCCAGACATTGTTCCTCTTCGCCATCGAGATGTGCTGGTGTTCCACCTTGCCCGCATCTTTTAATCGTCCTACCTGCAGCACGAGCAGTTGGGCTTTCGTGATCTCGCTGATCATCCAGGTGAGCTTGTCTTGCACGAGCTGGTGCGAGGCGATGGGCTGGTCGCGCCACTGCTTGCGCAAAATCGAATATTGCAGCGCACAGTCATAGCAGGACATGGCCGCTCCAATGGCACCCCAGGCAATACCGTAGCGGGCCTGGTTCAGGCACATAAGCGGCGACTTCAGGCCGTCGCTTTTCGGCAGCAGGTTCGACTCCGGGATGTGCACATCTTGCAACGAAAGCCCCGAAGTGACCGAAGCCCGCAGTGACCATTTCCCGTGAACATCCTGAGCCGAAAAGCCGGGGCGGTTGGTTTCAACCAGAAAGCCGCGAATCTTATTATTTTCGTTCTCCACCTTCGCCCAGATGATGGCGACATCGGCGATCGTGCCCGAGGTGATCCACATCTTTTCGCCATTCAGAATGTATTCGTTCCCCACTTTGCGCGCGCGGGTGAGCATACCGCCAGGATTGGAGCCAAACCCGGGCTCGGTCAATCCGAAGCAGCCAAGCTTTTCACCTTTCTGCATGGGCGGCAGCCACATTTGTTTCTGTTCCTCGCTGCCAAATTCATAGATCGGGTACATGCACAGTCCGGATTGCACGCTTACAAAGCTGCGCACCCCGGAGTCTCCCCGTTCAAGTTCCTGCGTCATCAGTCCGTATTCCACGTTACCCATGCCGGCGCAACCATATCCCTTAAGCGATGCGCCAAAGAAGCCTAGCTCGCCCATGGGTTTGACCAGTTCCCGCGGAAACCGGCCGGCCCGATTGCACTCTTCGATAATGGGGATGAGATTGTCCTCGATGAACTGCCGCGTGGTATCGCGCACCAGGCGTTCTTCTTCAGTGAGCAGCGAATCGAACTGGATAAAGTCGACCCCGCGAAACTTGATGGCAGACATGGTGAACCTCCGTAAATAACGAACAAAGCAAATGGATTCCTACGGCGGAGCGACTCGCACAACCAGAGGTTTGCCGCCCGCAGAGTCAGCGCGCAGAAGGGCAAACATATGACGGTAGCAGGCGAATAGGAGGGTGGTCAACGCTCCGGCGAGACAACCGCGACTGCGTTGCTGTAAAATCAACCACGACGGAAGAGCGCCGCAAACGCAGTCTGCAGAATCTTCCAGAGTGGATTTCCGGTCGGGCCGACGGTTTCTGAGGTATCCCATCCAGAATTGTTCGCGCCGGAGCAAGGCGGGTCACACTGCGTAATTGACATCAGGAGAAACGAATCATGGCAGTTGGAGCGAAGATTGCAAAAACAGCGGACCGTAAGAAGGTTATGGACACCAGCAAGAGCACGGATTGTCCCAAGTGCGGCAAGTCAACTCGCATCGTAAAACGCATGAAGGATCGGCAGCGCGGTGTACCGGGCGGAATCTATATTTCCTGTTCCGCGTGCGAGTTCTTCGAAAAGCTGTAGGAGAAGTTTCGAGTTTCGGGTTTCCAGTTTCAAGTGGCCGGACGGGGCATTGACTTCCCTGCTCCGGCCTTAATTTTTGTCGGTTGGGAAATGGGTCGGGCGAAGTGTTTATACAGCAACGGTGACCGACGTTTCCGTCCTCGTAACTGGCCGGTACATCGTATCGCGCTCGATGGGTTCTCTGCCGGCGGCCCGGATCAGCCGTTCCAGTTCCTCTCGCCGCATTCCCTGCGGCGTAGTTGCTCCCGCGTCGTGGTAAATCTTCTCTTCAATCACCGTGCCGTCCATGTCGTCGGCCCCAAAGCGCAGGGAAATTTGCGCAATCTTCGCGGTCATCATCTGCCAGTAAGACTTGATGTGCGGAAAGTTGTCGAGCACCAGGCGGCTCACGGCAATCTGCTTGATGTCCAACATCCCCGTCGTCTTTGGCAAATGCTGTAACGGCGTATTGTCGGGATGGAAAGCCAGCGGGATGAAAGTCTGAAAGCCTCCCGTCTCGTCCTGAAGCGCTCGCAGCTTGAGAAGATGATCGACACGGTCTTCATCATTTTCCACGTGGCCGTAGAGCATGGTCGCATTCGATTTCAGCCCGATCTGATGCGCCAGCTTGGCCGTCTCCAGCCATTGATCGCCATCGATCTTATGATCGCAAATGATGTGGCGAATCCGGTCGGCAAATATCTCGGCGCCTCCCCCGGGCAGAGAGTCCACACCGGAACCTTTCAGTTGCTCCAGAGTCTCGCGAATGGATAGTTTGGCTCGCTTGGCGAGATAGGCGACCTCGACCATTGTGAAAGCTTTCAAATGCACCTGCGGAAACCGCTGCTTCAAGCCGGAGCACAAATCGAGGAAATACTGGAACGGCAAATCCGGATGCAATCCCCCGACGATATGAAATTCCGTGACCGCCTCACTGTAACCCGACGCCGCAGTTTCAAAAGCTTCATCGAGCGCCATGGTATAGGCGCCCGGAGTGTCTTTCTTCCGGCCGAAGGCGCAAAGACGGCACGCCGCCACGCACACATTCGTGGGATTGATGTGACGGTTCACGTTGAAGTAAGTCTTGTCACCATGCATGCGTTCGCGAACCTGGTTCGCTATCCAGCCCAGGGCGAGCACATCGCCCGTGCGGTAGAGCGTGACCCCGTCGGCAAAATCAAGGCGCTCGCCAGCCATCACCTTGGCGTGGATCGGCGTGAGGCCCGGATCGTCAGTTTGAAATGGGTGGTCGTGGCGCGCGGAAATCATCCTTTTGATGATATCTCAGGACCGCAACGGAAGTCACAGAAACCGTGTGTTAGTGACCGGCAATGATACGGTCGCTGATCCGGGCATACTCCGACTCCGAGATAACGTGTCGCGCCACCATTTCGTGCGCATTCTTGAATGGGCGCTCGGCGATAATCCGGTCGGCGTCCCGCTCGGTGATCCCCGGCAGATTCAGCAAGTCCTCGCGCGAGGCGTTGTTGATGTTAATGGCCTTGTCGCTGCTCATGCCTTCCTTCACGCCCTCTGCCACAGCCTTGGCGTCGCGCCTCATCGTTTCCGTGGCTTCCGCCGTGCGCTGACGGATCTGGTCGGGATTGTCTTTCGATAGGTACAAGCAGTGGTCGAGGCACAAACCAGGGCAAGCGCGATAAGCGAAACCGACCTGAGACTTGAACGCTTCATGCACCTCTGATGCTAAAACAATGCCCGTGGTTGGCGCTATCGTGGACTTGGCGTCACAGGTTTTGGACCGCCCACTCCCCATGGGCGCATGGAACCGTTGCGATGCCTTGAATTCTTCCTTCCCCTCGCTCCTGTACAATTTCCTCGCCGATGAAGTCGTGGACAAAGTTGTGTCTGGTTGCGGCCGCCGCGCTGGCGATTGTTCTGGCTGCGCGTGCTGAACCCATCGCCCAGCTCAAACCCACCGACTACGTCAACGACTTCGCACACGTCCTGGATCAGAACACGATCGCGCAGATGGATGAGATCTGCCGCCAGATCGATGAGAAAGCACATGCCCAGATCGCGGTTGTGACCATCAAGTCCCTGGATGGTTCCGATATTGAAGGTTATGCGGTCGATCTCTTTCATCAATGGGGCATCGGCGACAAATCCACCAACCGCGGGGTTCTGATCCTGTATGCGATCAACGACCGGCGCGCCCGCATTGAGGTGGGCTACGGGTTAGAACCCATCCTGCCCGACGGTAAAGTGGGAAGTTTTCAGCGGGAAGCGGTTCCGCTCATGCGAGCGGGAAGTTACAGCCAGGCACTGCTTTTGGTGACCTCACGCGTGGCCAGCGTCATCGCGCAGGACGCGGGGGTTCAATTGACGACTCCGCAGCCGCCACCGGCGCCGACGGAGCGGGAGCAGCCGAGCCACGGCATATCTGGAGGCGGGATTCTCCTGCTGATCGTTATCGTCCTTATCGTTCTTTTTACTCCGCTGCGCAGCATTCTTTTCTGGATACTTTTCTCGGGTATTTTTGGCGGGGGTGGTGGCTCTGGAGGCGGCGGAGGTTGGGGCGGCGGTGGATTTGGCGGGGGTGGTGGTTTTGGGGGCTTCGGCGGCGGCAGTTCCGGTGGTGGCGGAGCCAGCAGCAGCTGGTAAGAGGCGAGGATGAACATGGTTCCTGACAAAAAGATCGACGACTTTGTCGGCCGTCTGCGAACTGCGGCCGGAGCGAACTTGGAGAGCGTGGTCCTGTTCGGATCGGCGGTGGCGGGCGATTTTCATCCCGAGTTCTCCAACGTGAATCTTTTCTGCGTGCTTCGCGACTGTTCGTTTGCTTCGTTGCAAGCGCTCGCCCCCGCTGTGAAATGGTGGAACGCGCAGAAACAACCGCCGCCACTGTTCATGACTCGCGACGAGATCATGCGTTCCCTGGATGTCTTTACGATCGAATTGCTCGACATGCAGCAACACCATCGCGTGCTCTTTGGAGAAGACGTTATTCAGGGACTATCGATCCCGCTAAACCTGCACCGGGTGCAGGTGGAATACGAATTAAGGGAAAAGCTTGAACTCCTGCGCCAGCACGTGCTGCTCGCCTCTGGAAGCGATTCCCGCATGTGGCAGTTGCTGACGCGATCGGTCTCGTCATTCGTCGCACTCTTTCGTCACGTACTTATGGTGCTAGGCCAGGAACCGCCCCCGTGGAAGCGTGAGACGGTGAAACTGCTCGCGGACAAGATTGGTTTCGATCCGTCCGGGCTGCTGCAGGTGCTGGATGTTCGGGAGCGTCGGCTCAAGCCTGGACAACTCAACGCTACCGAGGTTTTTTCGAGCTACCTGGCCGCGGTCGAAAAAGTAACCGCCGCAGTTGATAAAATGCTGGACTCGGGTGCAGTCGGCTCTTCGTAGAATCGTTCGGGGTTCGTAAGGAGAAAATTATGGGCAAGGGACTCATTGCTGTCGTGGTTGTTATTGCGATTTTACTGCTGATTGTCCTCTTCACTTTCGGCCAGTACGTCAGCGTGAAGAACACTATGGTCAGCAAGAACGAGGCAGTGAAAGCAGCTTGGTCGCAGGTGGATATTGTGTTGCAGCGCCGATCTGACCTGATTCCCAACCTGGTGGAGACGGTAAAGGGCTACGCGCAACAAGAGGTCACGGTGTTTGGCGATATCGCGAAAGCGCGCTCAGCGCTGCTCTCTGCGGGCACGCCTCAGGAAAAAATTGCCGCCAACGGCCAACTCGACGGAGCCCTCGGACGCTTGCTTCTAATCGTTGAGAATTATCCTCAGCTGAAGTCCAACGAGAATTTCCTTCGCCTGCAGGATGAACTCGCCGGCACTGAGAACCGCATCGCCGTCGAGCGCAAGCGTTACAACGATACTCTGCGCGATTACAACACCTACGTGCAGCAGTTCCCCAACAGCTTTTTCGCTGGCATCGCAGGATTCAAGCCGAATGAGGCTTACTTCGAAGCTTCGCCGGCGTCGCGCGAGGTTCCGAAGGTTAATTTTTCAAGTCCGGGGGCAACGGCTCCGCAAGCGACGCCGCAGCCCGCACCGGTACACTGACGCGCTTCAGCGGGCTCCTGCTGCAAGGGTGTTAAAGCCCTGTTTACGCTGTTCGGCTTCTTTGGGATAGTCGCCGAGCCAGACGTATTCAGGTTTCGTTTTGAGCAGGGAAAGCTTCCTGAGATAAACCTCCGGAAGTCCCTTGACGAAGTTTTTTCCCTGCACAGCCTCGCGCATATCGGTGGCGGACCTTTGCATTTTGGCGATGTAGGCTTCGAGCGTATCGTCGTTCACCGTCTGGATCCCGATGTCCAGGCAAACCTGGTCGCGCATCTTCAGAAAAGCCTGCAGCAAATCATAGGAGGTTGTTTCAGGCATGCAGATGCCGATCGCTTTCCTTCGCCGTAGCAACGAACTCGCCGCCTGCGGCTTGCGGTCCGAAAACGAGATGGTCCAGCCATTTTGCAGGCAACTCTGGATCGAACACTTCAGGGGCAATGGGAGCTTGCCCTTGGGAAAAATCTGGCTGAGTTCGCCGAAGCAATGGTTTCGCCGGTGCGCGAACAGGCGGCAGAAGCTGGGCGGGTTGGTCGCGGAATCAGAGACGAGGGAGAAGTCCAGCAGACGCTCAAACCCCATACCCTCAAAATCGCGGGTGTAGCAATCCAGCGCTTCCACATCGAGCTGCGGAAACTGCGCGGGCGTAGCCGGTGGGAAAGAGAACGTCGTTGCCATGTTCTTGAGCACGCGCCGCTTCATGGTGGCAAAGGTGAAAAGTAAGTGGATCCAGCTGCCGAAGCGCCATAACAAGAGAAAAGCAAGGATGAACAACCAGGCGATAGATGGCCGCGGCGTATGCGATTGACGGCCGTACTGTCGCTGCAAAGCTTCGTAGTCCTGACGGGAAACTTCTTGCCAGCCGGATTGCTTCCACAGCGTCTGCGCGCCGCCTGAAATCTTGTCGCCTGCCAGGCTTATGCTTCGAGTTCCCATCGCCATGAGATCAAAGCGACCTGGTCTGGCTTTCTGTGGAGGGAAACCCTCAATAGTGACGCTAAAAGTGCCTCCGGAAAAGGCGACCGGCAATGTTGCCATGGCCGTTCCTTCGTATCCCGTGAGGACCTTGTAAT
The DNA here is from genome assembly GCA_963750245.1 of uncultured Acidobacteriaceae bacterium. GTDB lineage: Bacteria > Acidobacteriota > Terriglobia > Terriglobales > Acidobacteriaceae > Sulfotelmatobacter. The sequence goes on along the minus strand of CAVVQB010000005.1, from coordinate 1,828,810 downwards.
GCCAGCCCGCGTCTTTGAAGATTTTGCGCTCTGCCTTCGAGAGGAATCCCGAATCTTCATCCTCGTCGTTCTCGAGGTCATCCGCGGCAAGATTCTTGTTGGGCGCGGCCACTGGCCCGGGTGGTGCGCTCGCCGCTGGCGGCGCAGCCACGGGAACAAACTTTTCTCCGTCCCAACGGAATCCTGTGTAACTCCCGCCTCGTGGAGGGTTCAGTTGTAATTGGCCGTCTACCAGGCCCCAGGACCCATACGCGGCGGTATGCTCCGGCAGCGCGAAGCGATTCAGTTGCCCCTCGGGGAGTACGCGGTAGGCGACGACTTCCTGCTTGGAGAAATCCGAGAAGCCGCCCAGAAATACAGTCAGATAGCCATATCTCGTGTCTGCGAGTTTTTGTTGCAGGAAGTTGCGAGAGCGTCCGGTGGTGTTAAGCGCCAGGAAAAGAAACGCTTCGTGGTCGTTCCAGAAAACCGTAGTCTGAGACAGGCGTTGGCCAACCGTGTACTGCTTCGGCAGCAGCGTGAGCCCTGCAACTGCGGCTACAGCCAGCGTGAGGACTACCAGGATGGAGATTGCTTTTTGTCGGCTCACTTCGATTACTCCTTTGGGGGTGGACAGTAGCACACCCAGAGAGTGGAATGCAGAGTACTTTAGTCAGTCGGGGCACAGATCGCCTTTAAAGATGCATGGGATTCCGTCGCTTTTGGCGGATCGCGGGATTGTCCCGCAGAGGTTCAGGCCGGTAAATCCCAGCCTTCGTCCTTCATTTTCTTGTTGGTCCACTGCTGAAGTTGCTCGAAGAGCGAGGGATCGATGACCGCGAAGCGAAGGCCGACGCGACCTTCATCGCCCATCCACACGATCCGCGCCTTGACCCGAAACACGTTTTCCGTATCCGGCAGTGGAAAGCTCACATCGAGCAGGCCCGCGAAGCGCATGGGTTCTTTCAGGCCGTCCAACCCCATGCCGCCGGTGCTGAGGTTCACGCCCTGGACGAGCGCTTCGTCCCCTTGCTGGTTCTTCAGGGTGACGGCAAGCTGGATGCGAGCACGGAAAAATTTCTGCTGCTCCAGGCTGATGAAGCCCAGGGTGTTCGCGCCATCCCCGGGCGCGACGTTGATGTTGTACTCCTTAAGCTTTCGGCTGAGCGTGCGCCGGGAGATTCCCAACTGATCCGCGGCCTGGCCGCGATGGCCGCCGCTTCTCTCCAGTGCGCGGATGATCATCTGCTCTTCCATGCTTTCAAGGTTACCGACCGGCATGGACGCCGCCTGGCGAAGGGCCGTCGGGCTCCCCGACATTGCGTCAGCGATTTGTGAAGCTTGAATCTCCTTCTGGGTGGCTTGCACAGCCACTCTGGCAACGAGGTTACGCAATTCGCGAACGTTGCCCGGCCATGAGTGCGAGAGTAGCGCGGTAACTGCGTCCGGCGAGAACGAACTTCCTCGCGTCTTCAGATGGAGAAAATGTTCGGCCAGAGCGACGATATCCTCGGGACGCTCGCGCAGCGGAGGCACGCGAAGTTGAAACTGTCCCAGACGATGGAAAAGGTCTTGGCGAAAACGGCCCGCTGTGACCGCTGCTTCCAGATCCTGATTCGTCGCGGCAACAATACGGACGTCCACCTTGATTTTGCGATGACCTCCGAGCCGGTAAAAAGGATATCCGTCCAGCACCCGCAGCAACTTGACTTGCGTATGCAGCTGCAGTTCCCCGATTTCGTCGAGGAAGAGCGTTCCTCGGTCAGCCAGCTCAAAGAGGCCGGGCTTGGAAGCATCGGCTCCGGTAAATGCGCCCTTCTCGTATCCAAACAGTTCGCTCTCGACCAGGTTCTCCGGAAGCGCCGCGCAGTTAATATCGATCCAGGGGCGGCTGCGCCGATGCGAAGATTGGTGAATCGTGCGGGCAATCAGTTCTTTGCCGGTTCCCGTTTCGCCCGTGATCAGCACGGTCTCGGTGTGCCCGGCAACGCGGTCCACCATGCCGACAAATTTGTTCATCAGCGGACTGGCGACGACGAAGGGCGAGCCGTCAATCTCGCGGGAAACTGTGTGCGGCGATTCTTCTGCATGCTCTTCTACCGGCATTCGCGGGTTGCGCGGCGGTCCGCTTCCAGGAATCTTTCTTGGAACTACGGAGAACAGAGCCACCATTCCAGCGGGGGCGGATTTGTCGTCACGCAGCAGCGTAACGGATAGCTCCGCAGTCAGTTCCCCGTCGGATCTACCTTTGCATTCGCATTCCGAACTGAAATGGCCCTCCCGAAAGAGAGAAGTCAGCATCGTCTCGTGAAGTTGAGCTTTTTCCGCGCCGCCTCCAGACAGCACGAAATCAGCCAGCGTCTTTCCCAGAATTTCCCGCGGTGCTTGGCCGAAGAAATCGAGAGCCGCCGCATTGCACCCTGTAATGATGCCTTGCGGATCGGCGGACAAAACGGGGACCGTCGCGGACGGCGGCTGATCGCGAAGGATAGGCGGTTCGACTGCTTCCCTTGCTGACTCCGGTTTGGTCTTTGACCCTGACATCTCTGCGTTTGGACTCGATCTTTACACAGAGCACAAGTGTTGCAGGAAGTATGCGGCCATGCGGCGTGACGAAGGTAATAGGTTACCCGCCATCCGCGATCCACACACCAAATCCGCTTCACACAGTTGACCACAAAGCGCAGTCGAGGCGGTGTCGAGTTACGACGGTAAGCTACTTATCTCCTTGTAACCACAATAGGATCGTCAGAATCAGGCCCCCATCTTGCGTTGCATCGAAGAATCTCTTCGTGCAGCGGCGGGGGTCTGTGTTACCAGAACCCATGTCGGCGCAGACGAAATTATTTGTCGGAATCACCGTCTCAATTGGCTTCATGGTGCTGGGCTCTGCCATCTGGCATTGGCAATCCGCCGACCTCACCCGCTTCCTCTGTTACCTGGCAGTTGCAGTTCTGGCGTCCGGTCTGAAAGTGCAGTTGCCGGGCATCGACGGCACCATGTCAGTGAACTTCCTTTTCATCCTTCTTGGCGTGGTGGAACTGAGCCTGCCAGAAACGCTGGTCATCGGATGTACGGCCACTTTGGTCCAAAGCGTATATCAGGCGCGGAACCGGCTGGACCCAATCAAAGTTGTATTTAACGTTTTTGGCATGATGGCCAATGCCAGCGCCTTGTGCTATGCCACCTACCATCGCCTCGACGGCGTGATGCCTGCCAAACCCGTGTTGCTGATGGTCGCGGCTCTGGTTTTCTTCCTTGCGAACACCTTGCCTGTCTCTGTGGTCATAGCCCTAACGGAAAAGAAGGGTGTTCGCAAGATCTGGTCCGAATGCTATTTCTGGTCTTTCCCTTACTACATGGTCGGCGCGGCTGCGGTTGGACTGGTGGGAGTTATCAACCGGCGCGCCGGCTGGCAGACATCGCTGCTCGTCCTGCCTCTGATTTACTGGGTCTACCGCTCTTATCGTCTCTACCTCGCCAGGTTGGAGGCGCAGAAAGAACGCGTAGAGATCGAGAAGCGTCATGTCGAAGAGATCGCATCGCTGAACATGCGCACTATCGAGGCCCTGGCGCTTGCCATCGAGGCCAAGGACCACACCACTCATACTCATTTGCAGCGAGTGCGAACCTACGCGGTGGAAATCGCCAAAGAGATCGGGCTCTCCTCGGACGAGATCGAAGCTCTGCGCGCCGCCGCTCTTCTGCATGATATTGGCAAGCTCGCCGTGCCGGAACACATCATTAACAAACCGGGCAGGCTCACTCCGGAAGAATTCGAGAAGATGAAAGTTCATCCGTTGGTGGGAGCGGAAATTCTGGAACGCGTCGCCTTCCCTTACCCGGTCGCCCCCATCGTCCGCTCCCATCATGAACGCTGGGACGGCTCAGGATATCCAGCAGGCCTGTCCGGGGAAGAGATTCCCATTGGAGCGCGAATTCTGGCAGTTGTCGATTGCCTGGACGCTCTCGCCTCTGACCGCCAGTATCGTCCGGCAATGCCCCTCGATCAGGCCATGCGCCACGTAAAAGAACGAGCGGATACCTGGTTCGACCCGAAAATAGTGTCGCTGCTGGAGCGCCGCTACGTCGATTTAGAAAAGCTGGCACAAACGCAGGAAGCCGCTTTTCTGCCCTCAGGATTCTCGAAACATCTCCGGGTGGAACGTGGCTTGGCTCCTGCCACCGGATTTGAGAAATCGGCCGACAACTCTCTTCCCGAGTCTGACTTTCTGACTTCGATCGCCTCCGCCCGGCAAGAGGCGCAAGCCATGTTTGACCTCAGCCAGGACCTGGGGAACTCGCTCAGTCTGAGCGAAACGCTCTCCGTGCTGTCGATGCGGTTGCGCAAGCTCGTCCCTTACGATTCCATCGCCGTATTCGTAAACCGCAATGGCTGGCTGCTGCCGGAGCTCGTAAGTGGAGAAAACTTTCGCGTGCTGTCGTCCCTGAAAATCCGTGTGGGCGAAGGCTTGTGCGGATGGGTAGCGGAAAACTGCAAGCCCATCATCAACGGAAACCCGCAGGTGGAAGCCGGATACAGCGCCGACCCGGAAAAATATGCAACTTTGTCTTCGGCCCTGGCAGTTCCTCTGGAAGGCTTGAATGGTGTAGTCGGCGTGCTGGCCATGTATCACTCCGGAGAGGATGCTTTCACTCCCGATCATTTGCGAATCCTGCTGGCCGTGGCTTCCAAAGTGGCGCTTTCAGTGGAGAACGCCTTGAAGTATCAGCAGGCCGAGAGTTCCGCAACCACGGACTTCCTCACCGGCTTGCCCAACGCCCGCTCGCTGTTCGTCCACCTGGCTCAGGAAGTAGCCCGTTGCCGCCGCATGAAAAACTCGCTCGCGGTGATGGTCTGCGACATCGACGGGCTCAAGAAAATCAATGACTCTTTCGGCCACCTGGAAGGCGACAAGTTGCTGCGCGAATTCAGCATTCGCCTGAAAAACGCTTGCCGCGGATACGACTACGTGGCGCGCATGGGCGGAGATGAATTCGTGGTCATGGCGCCCGGCCTCACGCGGGACGCCGTCCTGGAGAAAGCGGAGCGCCTCAATCAGGCGGCGATCGAAGCCGGACGCCTCACCTGTGGGCGAGAGGTGATTTCATTGAGCGTCGGGACTGCATTCTGTCCGGAAGACGGTTATGACGTGGAGGCATTGCTCGCCGAGGCAGACCGTCGCATGTATTCCGTAAAGCAAAACCATCATGCTCAGGCGGCGGCCCTCGCCCAGGGTGCCGCGGGTGAATAGATAAAATGTTGAGAGCGAGAATTGCCGGGCACGCGCTGGCCCTAGTCGCCACGGTCCTGCTCGGCGGTTTTCTTTCCGCAACCTTGGTTAGGCTTGCGCCCGGCTTCGACGCGGACGAGCGACAACTCGATCCGCATTTGAATGCTGAGAGCCTGCAAGCACTGCGCACCGCCCGCCAGCACGACCACAATGTCTGGCGCTTCTACTTCACCTATATGAACCGGGCTGTGCATGGCGACTTGGGAACCTCGCTCGCCTTGGGCCAACCCGTGCGCACCCTGCTGGGCGATCGTGCCCCGCTCACCCTGCGCTTGCTGACCGTCGGACTAGCGCTGGCGTGGCTAGCAGCCTTGAGCCTGGCGCTGACAGCTGCCTGGTTGCGGCTTTCCGCTTACGATGCAGTGACCACGATGGTCAGCGGAGCGTTTCTTTGCATTCCCGCTGCCGTTCTGGCTCTGCTCTCCGTGCTATGGAATGTCCCGGGTTCGCTGGCGATTGCACTGATCGTGTTCCCGCCTATCTATCGCTACACCCGCAATCTTCTTGCAAGGTCCTACTCGCAGCCTTACATCATCACGGCCAGAGCAAAAGGCTTGGGAGAAGCTCGCATTCTTTTCTGGCACGTCGTGCCCGCGGTCGCTCCCCAGTTGCTCGCTGTGGCCGGCGTGTCCGTGAGCATGGCGATAGGAGCGACCATCCCAGTGGAGGCTCTTTGTGGACTTGCCGGCGTCGGACAGCTGGCTTGGCAAGCGGCGCTGGCACGTGATTTGCCACTTCTGGTCAACATCACGATCTTGGTGACAGTCGTAACCTTGCTGGCAAACTGCGGAGCGGATGTAATCGGTCACATGGTCCGGGGCCAGGAATCATGAATCTCTGGCGGAAGCTGGCGTGTGCCGTGCTGGCGGGGGTGCTGTGCGCCTCGGCCGCGGCGAATTGGCTCGCTCCAGCGGGCTATGCCAGGCAGTACCGCGAGGCCGCGGACGCCCCGCCTTCGCGTGCCCACTGGCTGGGAACCGATGAAATCGGGCGCGACCGGTTTGCCCGCGTCCTCTACGGAACTCGCATATCGCTCTTGCTGGCCCCGGCAGCGGCGCTACTTTCCACGCTGATGGCTGCTTTGATCGGTGGCCTCGCGGGCTATCTCGGCGGACTTTGGGCGCGTATGGCGATGGCGGTAACGGATTTGTTCTTATCGCTGCCCTGGTTGTTTCTGCTGATCACGGCACGAGCATTGATGCCGCTCAATGTGACTCCCCTGTTTTCGGTAACGGTGACTTTTCTCCTGCTCGGGCTGCTCGGTTGGACGACAGCAGCGCGAGTATTATGCGCAAGCGCTGGATCGCTTCGTTCTGCCGACTTCGTTCGTCAGGCGCGAGCCGCCGGGGTCTCTGGCCAACGACTATTTTGGATTCACGTATTGCCGAACTTGAAGCCGGTTCTCTACGCACAGTTTTGGATTTCGATCCCGGTCTTCATTCTGAGCGAGGCGAATCTCGGCATCCTTGGATTGGGCGTAGCCGAACCCTTGCCTTCCTGGGGAAGTTTGCTGAAAGGGTTGGAAGGCCTGGTTTCCGTGGGCGACGAGCCCTGGAAGTTTGTGCCCCTGATCTTGCTTGTGGCTGTCGTCATGTCATTTCAGTTTCTGCTTTCCGGGCAGGACCAGGTTACAGCGTGAGGTATCAGCGGAGAATGCGAAGCGTAATGCGAGTGAGAAGGGCTTGTAGAAGGGCGATCGCGGTCACCTTGCTCTGCCTGGGGTCTCTGACCGGACGCGCGGTGGCGCAAGGCGGCGGCGAACTGAGATTTTGCCTGCGCATGGAGCCTAAGACCTTTGATCCCTTGAAGGTGGAAGACGAAGCTTCCGCCGCCATCCGCTATCTGACCGGAGGCGTGTTGGTGCGCGTAAACCGGCAGACCCAGGAGCTCGAACCGGAGTTGGCGCAATCCTGGAAGGTCTCAAAAGACGGCCGAATGATTACCTTTCGCCTGCGCAGCGGGATTTATTTTTCCGATGGAATGTCGTTCTCCGCGCAAGATGTCGCCTACACCGTGCAGCAGTTAATGGATCCTGCGTTGCATTCCGCTACGGGCGATGCCTTCCGTTCCGGTACTGGCAATGTCGAAACGAAAGTCATTTCTCCCACGCAGATTTCCATCACTTTCCCAGCACCAGTGGCCGGACTCGATCGTCTCTTCGATCAAGTTGCAATTCTCTCGGAGCACTCCCCGCGCAAAGAAATGGCCGTACTCGGTCCCTTCATGCTGGCTGACTATAAACCCGGAGCCTCGGTACTGCTGCAGCGCAATCCGAACTACTGGAAAACAGACGAACAGGGACGGAAGCTGCCGTATCTGGATTCAATTCGATTGGACATTCAGGCGAACCGCGACGTGGAGTTGCTGCGCTTGAAGCGCGGAGAGTTGGACCTGATCAATTCCCTCGACAGCGAATATTTCGACAAACTGGAAGCTGCCTCGCCACAATTGGTACACGATGCCGGCCCGTCGCTCGATAGCGAGCAGCTGTGGTTTAACGAAGTCGCGAAAGCCCCTATCCCAGCCTACAAAAAGAATTGGTTTCGCTCGGCTACCTTCCGGCGCGCGATTTCAGAAGCAATCAACCGCGAAGATCTTAGCCGTGTGGTCTATCACGGACATGCCCGACCAGCCCTCGGGCCGTTCTCTCCGGCTAATAAATTCTGGTTCAACAGCAAACTCAAACCGCAAGCCTATAGCCCTGACGCAGCTTTGAAGTCCCTGCAGAGCGATGGCTTTCGCCTGGAGAACGGAGTGCTCAAGGACAAGGATGGAAACGAAGTCGTATTTTCCATCATCACCAACGCCGGCAGTAAAACTCGCGAGCGCATGGCCGTGCTGATTCAAGATGACCTGCAGAAGATTGGCATCCACGTGAATGTCGTGACCCTCGACTTCCCTTCCCTGATCGAGCGCATGGCGCAGACCTTTGATTATGAAGCCATCATTCTGGGCCTCACCAACGTTGATCTGGACCCAAACGGCGAGATGAACGTATGGTTGAGCTCTTCCGAGAATCACCAGTGGAACCCGCAACAGAAGGCTCCAGAGACCTCATGGGAAGCTGAAATCGATCGCCTGATGCGCGTTCAAGCCTCCTCCACCGATCTTAAACAGCGCAAGCAGGCATTCGATCGGGTGCAGGAAATCGTGGTCGAAGAAGAGCCTTTTATCTTCTTGATCAACAAGAATGCGCTCTCCGCCGTATCTACCACCGTGCACGGCGGTGCTCCCGTGATTTTGTCGCCGCAAACGTTTTGGAATGCGGAGCGCCTCACGGTGTCAAGGTGAGCTCATTCGAGGCTGAGAGCCTGCGAAACAAGAAGCTATGATTTCTTCTCCAAACCCGCAGAACCAGCCTCTGCTTTCCGCCCGCCTCTCGGTTCGCTATGCGGGCAAACAACCGCTTTTGCGTAACGTCGAGATTGAAATTCGCCGCGGCGAAGTACTGGGTCTCGTGGGACAGAGCGGTTCGGGCAAGAGCACCCTGGCCATGGCGATCCTCGGTCTTCTCGACAAGAAGCATACTCAAGTCGAAGGCACCATCACATTTCAAGGCTCCAACTTGTTGGCGCTCTCGGAGCGCGAATTGCGCACGCTGCGCGGCCGCGCGATTTCGCTGGTACTGCAAAGTCCTCTCTCTTCCCTCAATCCGGCGCTCAAAATACGCACACAACTCAAGGAGGCTTGGCGGGCACATGCCCGCGGCACGAGCGCGGACTGCGCCAACGCAATCCGAGATTCCCTACAAAGCGTCTCCCTTCCGGCCGACGATGAATTCCAGCGCAAGCATCCTTCCCAGATGAGCGTTGGACAGGCGCAGCGTGTGCTGATCGCGATGGCGATCATGCATCGCCCGGCCCTACTGATCGCCGATGAGGCAACCAGCGCCCTCGATGTAATCACCCAAGCGGAAATTCTCGCGCTGTTTCGCGAGCTGAACCGCGCAACCGGAATGGCTATCCTCTTTGTCTCTCACGATCTCGCGTCCGTTGCGGGAATTTGCGACCGCATCGCCATCCTTCATCAGGGCGCAATCGTAGAAAGCGGAACAACTGAACAGATCTTCTCGCGGCCGCAGCATGAATACACGAAACGATTGATGGCAGCGTTGCCGCGCATCCTGCCCGGCAGTTCCGCGACCTCCACGAAAGCCGACGCCGCCGGCGCACGATAGCAACCTTCCAACCGCCCAGGTAACCAGCGTCGCTCACCGAAGTAATCGCGCATCACCAGCGGGACAAACTGGCCCACGCCCCCGAGCCAGAGACAGAGTGGCCCAAAGCCGGCACAACCAACGTCCGTAACGGCCAATATAAACAACAACTTACGTAATCTCGGTTGGCCCGCCCCGTGCACCACACAGGCTGAGTCACAGCACAATTTCGTTCCACAGAAGGTGGGAAGACTTTATGTCGCACGAACTGAAACCGCAGAGACGGGCCCGGAATGAACGCCACAGCGCGGCGTGGGGTAAACGGTTGAGCGTGCTGTTGCTGCTCCTGGTGGCGGAGACCGCTTTCGCCCAGAGTCAGCGAGGCAAGTTCTCCCCGGAACTACTGCCGGCTGTCGCAAGCGCCCAGCAGGGTGCGGCAGGAACTGAGACTGTACAAGTCATCGTGCAATATAAGCAGGCTCCAGCGTCACCGCAAGAAAGCAAAGTGCAGCGTCTCGGCGCCCGCTTGAATCACAGGCTCGGCATGGTGAAGGGCATCGCTCTCACCATCCCCGTGAACGCCCTTCCCGCCCTGGAAGCGGACCCCGAGATTCTTTCTATAACCCTCGACCATCCCCTACAGGGACTGGATGACATAACGGACGATGCCACGAATGTTAATGCCGCCTGGAACGCCGGCTTCAACGGCACCGGAGTCACCGTAGCCGTGATTGACAGCGGCATTAACGACACTCATCGCGATCTTTGGGATTCCACGGAGTCTCACTCGCGCGTGCTCTATCACCAGGACTTCACGGGCACCCCAAACACGAACTCCAGCGGCGGCAAATACGATCTCTACGGCCACGGCACTCACGTCGCCGGAATCATCGGCGGCAACGGCTACCTCTCCGGCGGCAACTATACCGGCACAGCGCCCGGTGTTAATTTCGTTGATCTTCGCGCACTAGACCTTTATGGCATCGGTACCGATAGCACCGTGATCGCAGCCATTCAAGAGGCAATCGCGCTCAAGAGCACTTACAACATCCGCGTAATCAACCTTTCGCTTGGCCGCGGTATCCCCGAGAGCTACACCCAAGACCCACTCTGCCAGGCCGTGGAATCTGCCTGGAAGGCCGGCATTGTGGTCGTGGTGGCTGCGGGCAATTACGGGCGTTTGAGCGTGAATGGCAGCAACGGATTCGGGACCATCACCGCTCCCGGCAACGATCCTTATGCGCTCACCGTGGGCGCCATGAAGAGCAATGGATCGTCATTGCAGTCGGCTGAAACCCTGGCTAGCTACAGCTCCAAGGGTCCCACCACCTACGATCACGTCGTAAAACCAGACATCGTTGCTCCCGGCAATGACATCGTTTCGCTGGCAGCTCCTGGCGCCACGCTGGAATCACTGTTTCCCGCCGAATTGGTCGCGGGCACTGACGGGAACAACCACTACTTCACCCTTAGCGGCACAAGCATGGCGACGCCGGTGATTAGCGGTGCCGTCGCACTGCTCCTGCAGCAAAACAGCAACCTCACTCCGGACCAGGTGAAGGCGCGGTTAATGAAAACCGCATACAAAAATTTCCCGAACTCGTCAGTCGCGTGGGTTCCGCATCTCTCGCAGAACTTCACTGACACTTACGATCTCTTTTCAATAGGCTCGGGCCTGCTCAACATGCAGACCGCCATATCCAACACCGACCTGGCTCCGGCCACGGTGGGCTCCGCATTATCACCCACGGCGGTTTATAACCCGTCGACAGGAGTAGTTTCCCTGGTGTACGGGAACAGCAGCGTCTCTCCGAACTCCGTAGTTTGGGGCAGTTCAGTTGTCTGGGGCACGTCGGTGGTCTGGGGAACCGCTGTCTCCGGCAACTCCGTGGTTTGGGGATCGTCATTGCCCTGGAACAGCAATCTGCTAAGCGCTTTCAGCGTGGTCTGGGGTACAAGCACTGGCACCGGTACACAGGCCACCAGCGTGGTGTGGGGTGCGGCGATGCTGAGTGGTGATGCGGCATTTTCCGATGCGGGAGATGATGAACAGTAGCCGTGTGTGATCGACTGGGAAAGGAGAAGAGAAAGATCATGGATCGCACAACACGGCTGACAAAACTGTTCATCTCTATGATGCTCCTCGCGGCGACTACAAGCACCGTCTACGCGGGAATTGCGAGCCACGCTCTTCACTGGTACTACGCTCTTGCGCTGTTAACGCTGGCTGCGGCAACGTCACGCATGAAAGTGAAGCTTCCCGGGATCGAAGGCAACATGTCGGTCAACCTTCCCTTCCTGCTGATGGCGATGGTGAACTTGAGCGCAATCGAAGCTGTTTCGATTGCATCTCTCTCCACCGTAGTGCAATGCTGGCCGCAGCCGGGCACGAAGTTCAAACTCGAGAAGATGCTGTTCAATACCGGCATGATGGCGTTCGCCGCCGGTCTGGCGAACTTATTCTTGCAAGCGGGCTGGATGGTCAGAGCAAGCTGGACATCGCAACCTGTATTGCTCGCCTCGGCAACCCTGGTTTTTTTTGTTGGTCAAACAGTTCCGGTAGCGGGCATCATCAGCTTGACTCAAAGCCAGCCGATGAGGCGTGTCTGGATGAGCATCGTGCAGCTGTCGTTCCCCTACTACATCGTAAGTATGGGGATCACTTCAATGCTCAACCTGGTAGGCCGCGGCTTCGGCTGGCCGGCAGCGCTCGTGGTATTCCCGGTAATGTATGGAATCCATCGCTCCTACCGGATATATTTTGGCCGCGAGGCCGAGGCTCGGTCGACTCCGCCACTCACGAGGGCGGCAAGCGCAGGCGTTTAATGCTGGCCAATATCTCACGCTGTCCTGCTGCACGCTGCGATGTCTCTCACTAGGTCAGTGATGCAAGAGCTGGTGAAATGAGTGCGACTGCATCAGGATCGCCCCGGCAAGTGACGCCAGAAGCGCGACGGGCATGGCCACTGCTCCCATCTTCAGAAAGTCCCAAAAGCTCACATGAAGCCCTTCCTTGCGTAACGCGATCAGCCACAAAATGGTTGCCAGTGAGCCCGTAATCGAAAGGTTCGGTCCCAGGTCAACGCCAATCAGCGCGGCATCGGCGATCAAGCCTCGGGCGTGGACCGTTTGCAGCGTGCTTCCCACAATCAGACCAAGCGGCAGATTGTTGATCAGATTGTTCGCCACGCCAACCGCAAACCCGGCAATGAAAGTGCCGACCGTAGTTCCAAGCCTCTCAGCCCAGACGAGCCATTCCTTCGTCAGACGCATTGCTCCGATGCTCTCTATCGCCTCCACCATCACGAACAGTCCGGCGACCAGCGCCAGGGTTTCCCAGCTGATCTCACGCAACAATGCAATTGGATTGTTACTGGCCTTGACCGAGACCACAGCTGTGATGGCCAGTGCCGCCAGGCATGTTGGCAAGCCAAGATCTTTCCCAAGTGAAGACGCCGTCAGCAGGGCGGCCACCACGAGGCCTAATCCCCCCAGCACCAGCTTGCCATCCGATTGCAACGTCTTGGCTTCCACCTCGCATTCAATCGAAGCGCCGAGCTCCTTCCGAAAGATCCAGCGCATTACCAGGAAAGTCGCGCCGATTGAGAGAACAGATGGAACCGCGAAGGACAGCAGCCACTTCCCGAGCAGAGGCATGTCACCGTGGAAAACCACGAGGTTGGCCGGGTTGGAAATCGGCAAAAGGAACGACGCCGCGTTCGCCACGAATGCGGACACGAAGAGATAAGGTAAGGGTTCCACCTTGGCTTTGCGCACTGCCGTCAAAATCGCCGGAGTCAGAACCACCGCGGTCGCGTCGTTGGACATAAGGATGGTTACGACCGTTCCCACGGCATAGGTCAGCGCGAAGAGTCGCGAGCACGAGCCCCGTGCGCTTCGTACCGCAACCGAAGAAATCCAATCGAACACTCCATGCTCCCGGGCCAGCTCCGACAAAACCATCATGCCGATCAGGAAAAGGCAGACGTCGAGCGCTTTCGCAGCCGCACGACCGGCAAGGTTCAGTGGCACCAGCCGCAAGAGCAGCAATAGCAACACGCCCCCGGCAATCCAGTAAACCTCTGGAATGTCTCGCGGCCGAACCAGCATCAGCACGATGCTGATGCCAACGATCAGCGCCAGTAGCAGATGCGAGAACGGAATCATCGACCGCTTTCTCCTTTCTGCATCTTCGCCCATCTGGGTTGATGCCCATTCTTTTTTCTGTTGCTCAAGTGCCGGAGTGGTATCGGTGAAAAGCTGTAGACCGCCGGTTTTTCACCCAGGCCGCTAACGAAAAATCTGCGCCCGCCGATGAAGAGTTATCGAGATGAACCAATCGTTCCAAAAATTAAACTTTGCTCATCTTCGAAGGCAAGACAACTGCAATGCAGCATTAGAACATGGGGTGATCGTATCGCGATCAGGAATCATTCTCGATTGGGAAAGGAACTGCAGCCATGAGCGAGAGCGGTATTGTTCAAGACTTTCTGGTCGAGAGTTACGAGAACCTGGACCGGTTAGACCGCGAACTGGTGGGCCTGGAGAAGAACCCGAAGGACAAGGACGCACTGGCTGGGGTTTTTAGAACGATTCATACGATCAAAGGCACCTGCGGATTCCTGGGTTTCAACAAATTGGAAAAAGTAGCGCACGTGGGGGAGAACCTGCTCACGCGGCTGCGCGATGGGCAACTCACCCTCAATCCCGAGCGCACGACGGCGCTGCTTGGCATGGTCGATGCCGTTCGCCTGATGCTCAAGGAAATCGGGTCTACCGGGCAGGATGGGGAGGTCGATTATGCCGAGCTCCGGGAAACCCTCACGAGGCTGCAAAACCCGGTAGCCGGGGATGCGGGGTCCGCTCCGGCCAGTGCCGGGGCCGCGCCTTCCCCGGCCGTGACCGAGTCCAGAGCGGACAAGAAGGAAGAGAAAAGAGAAGAGAAAAGAACGGAGGAGAAAATCGTCCTGCCCGCCACTCCGGCGAAAGAAGGCGCTTCCTCTACTGCCGAAGCCACACTGCAAACAGTGGTAAAGCCTCCTGCCGGCTCGCGGCACAAGGCCGACGATTCCACGCGAAAGCCGGTGCGCGGAAAAATTGGCGGTGTGCTGGTGGAGCGCGGCGCAGTACAACCCGGCGACATCGCGCTGGCCCTGCAGGAGCAGGAAAAAGGCGATCGCCGGCGATTGGGAGAAATTCTGGTCGCGCTGGGACTGGCCAAACCGGATGACGTCAGTGCGGCGCAGCAGATTCTGGATTCGAAACTGCGAGACAGCGCCGCCGCGCCCGAGACCATTCGGGTCGGCGTCAACCTGCTCGACAAGCTCATGACGCTGGTGGGCGAGCTGGTGCTGGCCCGCAATCAGCTGTTGCAAATCGCGAATACCGTCGAAGACACCGGCCTGCAAGCGGTTTCCCAGCGCATGAACCTCATCGCCACCGAGCTGCAGGAAGAGGTCATGAAAACCCGCATGCAGCCCATCGGCAACATCTGGGCCCAGTTTCCCCGCACCGTGCGCGATGTGGCGCTCGGCTGCGGCAAGGAAGTCGAAATCGAGATGGAAGGCAAGGAGACCGAGCTCGACAAAACCATCATTGAGGCCATCAAGGATCCTCTGACCCATCTGGTGCGTAACTCCGTCGACCATGGCATTGAGCTTCCTGAAGTGCGCGTTCAGGCCGGAAAGTCCCGCGCCGGCCGCCTGATTCTGCGGGCCTTTCACGAAGGCGGCCAGGTCAACATCGAGATCAGCGACGATGGCGCGGGCCTGAGCGGCGAGCGCATCCGCAAGAAGGCGGTGGAACGGGGAGTCGCGACCGCCGAACAGGTGGCCCGCATGTCGGAGCGGGAAGTCTTCAATCTTATTTTTCTTCCCGGATTTTCCACCGCGGAGAAAGTCACCAATGTCTCCGGGCGCGGCGTGGGCATGGACGTGGTGAAGACCAACGTCGAAAAGATCGGCGGCCTGGTCGACCTGCAGTCCACTCCCCGCCACGGCACCACCGTGCGGGTCAAGATTCCCCTGACCCTGGCCATCATCCCCGCCCTGGTCGTGACCTGCGCCGGAGAACGCTACGCCATCCCGCAGGTGAACCTGCTCGAACTGGTGCGGCTGGAGGCGGAAAAAGTCAGCACCGCGATCGAAATGGTGCACGGGGTTCCTGTCTACCGCTTGCGAGGACGGCTCTTGCCTCTGGTTTATCTGGACCGCGAGCTGAAGATGGCGGGAGAAGCTTTGGAGCGTGGGGGCAGCCACGACGCTGCCGTCAACATCGTCGTTCTGCAGGCCGATGACCGCCAGTTCGGACTGGTGGTCGACGAGATCAACGACAGCGAAGAAATCGTGGTCAAGCCCCTGCGCAAACAGTTGAAGACGGTGAAGACCTTTGCCGGTTCGAGCATCATGGGCGACGGCAAGGTTGCGCTCATCCTCGACGTGCTGGGCCTGGCGCAGCGCGCCAGCGTGGTCAGCGAGTCGCGGGAGCGGCCGGTGGCGGAGAAGGCCGCGGCTTCGGCGGAAACAGCCGGCGAGAAACAAACTTTCCTTCTCTTCGCCGGACTGGGCGACTCCCGCATGGCCATTCCCCTAAGCACCCTGGCCCGCCTGGAGGAGTTCCCCATCTCGCAGATCGAGATGTCGGGCACGCAATGGGTCACGCAATACCGCGGCCAGATCCTGCCGCTGGTTCGTCTGGCGGTGGTGCTCGAAGAGCGGCGGCACCGGTTGCGGGCGCTGCAGGCGCCTCCGGCACCCGATTCCGGGCCCCTGCAGGTGCTGGTGATGAATCACGAAGGCCGCACCTTCGGCCTGGTGGTCGAGCGGATTCTCGACATTGTCGAAGCTCGCGCCGACATCAAGTCGAAGGCCACTCGCGCCGCGGTTCTTTATTCCGTGGTCATCGGAGACCGGGTCACCGAGCTGCTCGATATTCCGGCCATTCTGCAAATCGCGGGCGTGAATGCGGCACTAGCCGGCCAGGCGACGAAAGCAGCGGGGGTTGCGAACTAGACCATGACACACACATCCCAGTTCTGCACTTTCTATCTGGATAAGCTCCTGTTCGGAGTGGAATTGAAAACCGTCCAGGAGGTGATTCGCTCGCTCGAGATCACGCGAGTGCCGCTGGCGCCGGAAGTGGTCAGCGGACTGATCAATCTGCGCGGCCAGATCGTGACCGCGGTCGATCTGCGGCGCCGGCTCGAGCTGGAGCCGCGGGCCGCCGATCTGCCGGTGATGAACGTAGTGGTCCGCTCCGAAGATGGCGCGGTCAGCCTGCTGGTGGATGAGATCGGTGACGTGGTCGAAGTCGAAGAGGCCTCCTTCGAACGCCCTCCGGAAACACTTCGCGGCAGCGTCCGCACCATGATCACCGGAGTGCACAAGCTGAAAGACCGGCTCATGCTGGTGCTCGACACGGAAAAGGCGTGCCAGATGACGGCGGATGCGGTGGTCGCAGGTCAATAGTTGGGCGGCTCCGAGATTAGCTGCGCCCCGGGGCTGGCCCGGAAAGTTTATCGGTTCTTATGTTTTTAGGCTCTTAGTTCTTAGGGTCTCGCGATCTTAAGTTCTTATCGTTTGCAAGGGAGAAGGAAATGAAACTGACAGTGGGAAGAAAGCTCGGGCTCGGTTTTGCGGTGATCCTGGCCTTGATGGTATCCAGCGCAGTACTCAGCTATTTCAAATCGGCCGAGATTAAGCAAAATCAGGACTTCATTTTGATTACCCGTGCGCCTACGCTCGACGCGGCCAGGGAATTGCAGAGGGATTTGAACCAGTCGGCGAGCAAAACCCGGCAGGGCCTGCTGGCGGGAACGGATGCAAAGAGGAGGAACGAAAGCAAGGAGCTCCTTGATCAGTCATGGACCGCAATCGAGAAAGACATGGCGAGATTGGATCAGCTGGAGCCCGGCTGGGTTTTGCAAGCGAATCGCGATCGTCTGGCCGAGATGAAAAGACAGCTTCCTCTATTGCACGAGCTCGAGAACCGAGCGCTCGAACAAGCGGCCAGTGGCGAACGGGATGCCATCGTCAAAGCAGGGAACGATTTCTCCGACCAAGCCATCCCCGTCAACAATGCGATCAAACTGTCGCTTGGAGATATGGCTGACAGCTTTGTCAAGCTGCTCAAGGACAACCAGACGACTCTGATTGCCGAAAACCACGCACTGGTCTTGACCTCGGTCATCACCACTCTGCTGGCACTGGGCATTGGCATCTCCGTCGCCATCTTCCTGAGCCGCAGCATCTCCACGGCAACCCAGTCCGTCCTCGCTCAGGCCGAGGCCATCGCCGCCGGCGACCTGACCCAGAAAGACCTGAAGGTGCGCAGCCAGGATGAACTCGGCGACCTCACCAAGGCCATCAACAAGATGAATGGCAGCCTGAAGCGCATGATCATAGCCATCACGGAGAACTCGGTGCAGGTCGCCAGCGCCAGCGAAGAACTCTCCAGCACCAGCCAGCACATCACCGCGAATTCCGAGGAGACCTCCGCCCAGGCCAAAGTGGTTTCGAATGCATCCGCTCAAGTGAACCAAAACTTGCAGACCGTGGCCACCGGGGCTGAGGAGATGGGCGCCAGCATCAAGGAAATCGCCAAGAATGCCAGCGAAGCCGCCAAGGTCGCCACCTCTGCCGTCAAGGTGGCCGAGACCACCACGGCCACCGTTTCCAAGCTGGGCGAATCCTCAAACGAAATCGGCCAGGTCATCAAAGTCATCACCTCCATCGCCCAGCAGACCAATCTGCTCGCGCTCAACGCCACCATCGAAGCCGCCCGCGCCGGAGAAGCCGGCAAGGGTTTCGCCGTCGTGGCCAACGAAGTCAAAGAACTGGCCAAGGAAACGGCCAAGGCGACCGAAGACATCAGCCGCAAAATCGAAGCCATTCAGACCGACACCAAGGCCGCGGTGGATGCCATCGCTTCCATCAGCGAAGTCATTAACCAGGTCAATGGCATCTCCAACACCATTGCGACGGCGGTCGAAGAACAGAACGCGACCACCAACGAGATGGCCCGCAACGTCAGCGAAGCCGCGCACGGCAGCGGAGAAATCACGAACAATATCGCGGGCGTGGCGCAGGCGGCGGAAAGCACTTCGCGCGGCGCCAGCGACACGCAGAAGGCGGCCCAACAGCTGGTCGAAACTTCGGCCGAACTTCGCCGCCTGGTCGAGCAGTTCAAAATCGCTGCCGGCAGCGGTCGAGAGAGCACGGACCGATTTGCATCCGAACGAGGTCTGGCGGCCCAGGCCGGAAGGTAACGCCAAATGGATGATCGGCCATGGAAACCGGATTATGGAAACTGGGCAATTTCTAAATTTCGCCGCAGGAGACCTTAAATGCTGAGCAAAACGCGCCTTACCGCCAAGATTGTAGCCACCATTGTGATCACTTTGGTAGTTACCTCCGCCGTCAGTTTTTGGATCACGCAGCGTCGCGTGAATCAGCAGGCGGAAGAAGCCTTCCGCGACAAGGTCCGCCAGATTACCGGCATGGCCTCGGCTACCCGTTCCTGGTTTTCCAGCAACATCGAAGTGCTCGTGCCCGACAAGAATTTCAAGCATCTCCAGCAAGTGCCGGTCGTGGTGGCCTGGAGCGTCGCCCAGCAATACGCGGAGGCGCAAAAAATGAGCTTCCACACGCCTTCGCTCAGTCCCCGCGACCCCAAGAATCAGCCGGACGAATTCGAACGGCGCGCGCTCGAGAACTTTCAAAAGGATCCGTCCTTGGCCGAATTCTCGGAGCGGGAGACGGAGAATGGCGAAGAAGTGATGCGCTATGCCCAGCCAGTTCGCCTTACGGCGGATTGTCTGCTGTGTCACGGGGATCCTGCCGGGCAGAAAGATCCTTTTGGCTATACCAAGGAAGGCATGAAAGCGGGCGACCTGCGGGGAGCGTTTTCCGTGAAGGCCTCGACGCAGACTCTGGTCGAAACCTCGAAGGCGAACTCGATTGCCATCTTCCTGATTGGCATACTCACTCTGTTGACCGCTGCGGGCGTAATGTTCTTTTTAGTTCGCAAGCTGGTGGTCAAGCCCTTATCGGCCGCGGTTCGCCTGGCCACTGGAATTGCTGCCAACGATCTGGCGCTGGCCGATCTGGCCATCGACAGCCACGACGAAATCGGCGAAGCTGCCGCCGCACTGAATACCATGAAAAACAACCTGCGAACGACGGTTCAGGCCATTGCCGAGACCTCGATTCACGTGGCCGCAGCCAGTGAGGAGCTATCCAGCACCAGCCACCAGATCACCGCGAATTCCGAGGAGACCTCCGCCCAGGCCAATGTCGTTTCCACCTCCGCCCAGCAAGTCAGCCAGAATCTCCAGACCGTAGCTACCGGCGCTGAAGAGATGGGCGCCAGCATCAAGGAGATCGCCAAGAATGCCACCGAGGCCGCCAAGGTCGCCACCTCGGCGGTCAAGGTCGCGGAGACCGCAAACGCCACCGTCTCCAAACTCGGCGAATCCTCCGCCGAAATCGGCCAGGTCATCAAAGTCATCACCTCCATCGCCCAGCAAACCAACCTGCTCGCCCTCAACGCCACCATCGAAGCCGCCCGCGCCGGAGAAGCCGGCAAGGGTTTCGCCGTCGTGGCCAACGAAGTCAAAGAACTGGCCAAAGAAACCGCCAAGGCCACCGAAGACATCAGCCGCAAAATCGAAGCCATCCAGACCGACACCAAGGCCGCGGTGGATGCCATCGCCTCCATCAGCGAAGTCATTAACCAGGTCAACGGAATCTCCAACACCATTGCCACCGCAGTGGAAGAACAAAACGCGACCACCAACGAGATGGCGCGCAACGTCAGCGAAGCCGCGCACGGCAGTGGCGAGATCACCAGCAACATTGCGGGCGTAGCGCAGGCGGCCGAGAGCACTTCGCGCGGCGCCAGCGACACGCAGAAAGCGGCCCAACAGCTGGTCGAAACTTCGGCCGAACTTCGCCGCCTGGTCGAGCAGTTCAAGATCAGCGCGCAAGGCACCAGCCATGCCAGCGGAGGCAGTTCACTTCGCAGCATGACGGCGCAGGCCGGAGCCTAGGGTTCGCGGAATGCCGCGCCGCGGACGACGGTACAGGTCAATACAGAAATGACTCCAATTCGCATTCTCGTAGTCGACGATTCAGTGGTGATCCGCAAGCTGCTATCGGAGACTTTGTCGGCCGACCCTGCGTTCGAAGTGGTTGGGTCGGCCGGCGATGGAAGAATCGGGCTGGCGAAAATTGCGCAATTACATCCCGACCTGGTGACCCTCGACGTCGAGATGCCGGTGTTGAATGGATTGGAGACGCTGACGGAACTGCGCAAGCTCTATCCCAAGTTGCCGGTGGTCATGTTCAGCACTCTCACCGAGCGCGGAGCTTCGGCAACCCTGGACGCTTTATCGCTCGGAGCCTCCGACTATGCCACCAAGCCCTGCGATACCGGGAGTCCAGCAGTGGCGCTCGCGGCCATTCGCGCGGAGCTGATTCCGAAAATCAAGGCATTGTGCGCGCAGCCGGCCAGCAAACTGGCGTCGTTGCCTCCGCCCCGTCCGCCGGTACCGGTACGCCGGCCCGCCCAAAGGCGCATTGAGATCGTAGCCATTGGCACCTCCACCGGGGGTCCCAACGCGCTCGCGGAAGTCCTCCCTCGGCTTCCCAAGGATTTTCCCGTCCCCATCGTGCTGGTACAGCATATGCCTCCCATCTTTACGCGTCTGCTGGCGGAACGGCTCGATTCACGCTCGCAGATTCACATTCAAGAAGGGAGTGCGGGCGTTACGCCGTGTCCCGGGCAGGCGTGGATCGCCCCCGGAAATTTTCACATGACCCTGAAACGCTCGGCCATGGGCTCACGACTGGAGCTGAATCAGGACCCGCCGGAAAATTCCTGTCGGCCCTCGGTCGATGTGTTGTTTCGTTCCGTCGCCGACGTCTATGGAGCGAATGTTCTGGCGGTCGTCATGACCGGAATGGGCTCTGATGGTGTGATCGGGGCCGAGCGCATTCGCGGGCGCGGCGGTGAGGTCATCATTCAAAATGAAGCGTCCTCGGTCGTGTGGGGCATGCCCGGTCTGGTCCATGCTTCAGGACAAGCCGACGCGGTTTATCCACTCGACCAGTTGAGCCAGGAAATTACTCGTCGCGTATTGCAGAACCGCGCAGCTCCTGCCCCTTCCCGGCACAATGAACCCGTCGCTCTGGAGCATCGATCCAAATGACGAGCGCAACCATCGCCGTAGCCCCCGGCAGACCGGGCGCACCAGTGGACCCGGTATTCCGGCAAATTCGCGATCTGGTCTACAAGGTCTGCGGTATTTTTCAGCTCGAAGAAAAGCTCTATCTGATGGCCGATGCCTGTGGGCGGCGCATGAAACAGGTGGGAGCCCGTACCCCGCGCGAGTATTGGGACTTGCTGACCGCGCACGCCAGCCGCGAAGCCGAGCTTCGCCAGTTGCTGAATGAAGTCACCATCGGAGAAACCTGCCTGTTTCGAAGCCAGCCTCAGATCGATGCATTGCGAAAAGTAATTCTTCCGGAACTGGTGCAGGAAAAAAACAAGCAGGTGGTCAAGCGGTTACGCATTTGGAGCGCGGGCTGCTCCACCGGCGAGGAGCCCTATACCCTGGCCATGAACATGTTGGAGGAGAGTGATCAACTGCTCAAAGGCTGGACGATCGAAATCCTCGCCACCGATTTGAATGACCGCTCCGTGGAAACCGCCAAGGCCGGCATCTATGGCGACTACGCGCTGCGCTCCACCTCCGAATATTTCCGGCGCAAATACTTTACTCCGGCCGGCGAGAAGAAGCTGGAGGTGCGCCCCGAGGTTAAGAAACTCATCGCTTTCAGCCGCCTGAACCTGCAAGACGACTCGCGCATGCTGTTCATGAAGGGCATGGATTTGATTTTCTGCTGCAACGTCCTCATCTACTTCGATGGGCCCTCCAAGGGTAAAGTCGTCAACCATTACTACAGCAACCTCAACTTCGGCGGTTATTTCTTTCTGGGCACCTCGGAGTCTCTGTTGAATTTGAACGACCACTTTCGCCTGGTCCATTTCCCCGGCACGATCGCGTATTGGAAACCCTCTCTCAAAAGCGGGAAGCTATGAGCCCATCTGTTGCTGTCGACATCCGGGAGCGGGTCAAGCACATTGAGACCATGCCCTCCATTCCCACCGTCTTTCTGCCATTGCTGGAGCTGCTGAACCTGCCTCCCGAACGCGTGAAGCTGGATGAAGTGGTGGAGTTGGTCTCCTATGACAATACGATCGCCGCGCAATGCCTGCGTGTCGCCAGCTCCCCTCTCTTTGGCCTGGCGAAGTCGCCAGAATCCATCAAGGCGGCGGTGATCAGTCTGGGGCTGCGCAAGGTCGAAACCATTCTCCTCACCTGCTGCCTGGGCAGCGCTTTTCCCACTCAGAACTGGAGCCTGGACCCGACGGTCTTCTGGAGACATTCCTTGGGCTGCGCCATGGTGTGCCGGAAATTCAGCGAAAAGCTGGCTACGGGAGACGGCGACAAGGCCTACATGGCCGGGCTGCTGCACGATATCGGGTTTATTGTGAACTGCATCGCCTTCCCCAAGGAATTTTCTGCCGCGGTCGCGCACGCTTCCAAGGAACAGATTTCTTTCCACGAGGCGGAAAGCGCCATCATGGGGTTCACTCATTGCGAGTCCGGCCGCGCCTTAGCTGAACAATGGCACCTCGCCGACGATATGATTCGGGTCATCGCCCACCATCACGCGCCGGAAGAAAGCGACACTGCCCAGCCCCTGATCGCACTGGTGCACCTCAGCGATTTACTTTGCCGCATGCGCGGCATGGGTTATGGATATTACGAGCGCAACAAGCTGGATTGGGTCGCGGATTCGTCGTGGTCCATTCTCCTGAAAGAACACCGCCGTCTCGCCGAGGTAGACTTGGCACTCTTTTCGTTTGAGTTGGACGAGGCAGCGGTCGAGGTCTACGAACTGGTTTCTACCATCTTCGGGGGAAAATTGAGAAGCTGAGGGCGAACCGCAGACTTTATTCGGGAAAATGCAGCCTAGTCGCAACGAAGGCAGCGCTGTCCTCAAAGATTGGTTACCCGAATATTTTCGCGAAGAAATGCCGTCACGCCATCGAACATCTTCTTGTGTCGCACAGGCTCCTGTGGTGGCGGCAATACCATCGCCGCAGACGGCGGACGCCGGCTCGATAACGGGAAAGAAGCCAGCGTGGGTGACGGTCTAAAGGTGAGGATGGCTTGCGCTTCCGCGTGGGGCTGATTTCTTACCGATGCCGGCAATTCCGTGATCTGCACTCCGGGAGCCGGCGTACTCAAAGCAGGGGGCGCACTCCGATCCGCCTCTGGACTTTCTCCTTCCGTCCCGTTCGAAGCCATGAGCAGGCCGCGCGGCGGTGGAGGACACCCGCAATCTACGGGCAGGATCGTATCATCGCTCGACGCCGACGCCGAGTGTAGTGCCGTGTCCTCGGGACTTAATCTCCCCCCGTGCAAAACAATCTGATCCTTCGGCTGAAATTCAAATTTTCCGTCTCCCATCAGTTCATAGATGATCGCCGAGGACGTGTTC
The DNA here is from genome assembly GCA_963750245.1 of uncultured Acidobacteriaceae bacterium. Taxonomy (GTDB): domain Bacteria; phylum Acidobacteriota; class Terriglobia; order Terriglobales; family Acidobacteriaceae; genus Sulfotelmatobacter. The sequence continues at coordinate 1,804,811 of CAVVQB010000005.1, read as the reverse complement.
CCAGGAAGAGTCCGAACACAAGTATTGCCCTGCGCATCTGCGCGGATCGCATAATCAAATTCTCCTGGACCGCGAAGCAGAATACGGAAATCTGGAGTAATCACTTCGTCGGCGGAATTGTCCAATGTGATGTGCATCTCCACCGCGCCGGAACCAATCGCCAGCATCATGTCGGGACCAGTCTTGGAACGAGTCACGGAAACTGTGGTGCGCGGGCAAACATAAAAATTCCCCCCACGACGAAGACGCAGCACGGTGGTCTCCGACGAAGCAGTAATGGAGGCGCCCGAAGCCAGTCGCTCCACCGGTACGACGTTGCCGAGATCCACCGCCTCCACCGGAGCCGCCACGGGTGTCACCTTCTTGGCGTCCGCCGCGCGCAGGCGCACCAACAGGCGATTGCCAGCTCCCTCCCAGGTGTAATCCATCGGCTTCCGTAAATCGATTTCCACATGCACCACTGGCGGATTCGTACCGCTCAGTTGGAGGGTGACCGCGCTCACTTCCTCACTCTTTACCGGTACCTCTTTGTGAGCGACCGACATGTTGGTGTTCGGCAAATCGATTGCCAGGCGAGGCGGCCCGTCTAATTTACTGATTGCCGGGGTCACTGGAGCGGTCGTGATAATTTCAATGGCAGGCGGCCCATCATCTAGCAAGAGTTTCAGGTGAACAATCGTCGCGGGAGTCTGGGAACCGCGAGGCAGCTCTTGCGATCCCTGATTCGCTGCTCCTCGGCCCAGTAGAGAAATCGGAAAAATAAACAGGAAAGCTGCCGCGAGTACGCCGGCAATGGAGCATGCCGATCGAGAGCCCGCGTTTCGTTGGCGACGCCGATGCAACCGTGGTCTCATGGCAGAGCGAAGGTTAAGGTAACTTGAGTTTCAAAGCTCGCTGGGCGTCCGTTGCGAGTGAGAGGTCGGAACCGCCACTGCCTGACCGCATCGGTCGCAGCCGTCCTCAGCCCAGGATCTCCTTGCACAAGACTCAGCCTCTCGATTGTTCCGTCCCTACCTACCAGAACGTCGAGCACCACCCGCCCTTGCACATGGTGCGCCTTCGCCTCATCAGGGTATTCGGGCTCCACGCGGTTTACGATACGATCGAGCGCCGCCTGCTCTCGAAGCACTACCGGACCCGAGGAGCTCGAAGCGTTCTTCTCAACCAAATCTTGTGACTTCGTCGACGTAGGTTTCGCTTCCTTGCCTTCAAACAAAACGATTCCGGACGAGTCATCGTCCGCCGCATCCTCAATTTCCACATCCGGCCCAGTCTGCTTGGCCCTTAAGGACACCGGCTTTGAGGGTTTGGCCGGAACCGTTTTGGCGGGAATCGGCGCGCTTACTGCCAGCTCTGCAGGCCCGGTCACCGGCGAAGCTGGAGCGGCGGGAACGGGCGCAAGTGCCGAAGGCTGTGGCGCAACAGCGGCGGAACTCCTCGCTGCCGCATGTGTCCTGACACGAGGCACAGTCGTTCGGGTCAGCTCCCACCCGACGAGAAGCGAGATGCCGACGATGAGAGCCGCTGTCAGCCATGTGCGCGCTCCAATCGCGATCCTGACCCCTTCAGCTTTTCTTTCTGCAGGAATACGCGCTCGTTTCTCGACCTTCTCTGGCGCGAAAACGGAGGAATTGCGTGCGAAGTCGCTCGCAGATGCATTCACCCGCGCAACCGTATCCGCAACGCGATGCGACAGTGACTGTATCTTCACCAGATCACCAGCCGCGAATGCGTCGGCCTGCGGAGAGAAGGCGCCGAGAACGCCCAATTTCTCTGAACTTTCATTCAGCACTGGGAAAAGCACAATCGAGCGCGCACCCACACTGCGGCAAACCGAGACATCAAGTTCCTTGGAGTTATCCGAGTTATGAACATGCTGTATCGATGAAGTCCGCAGGCAAGCCTCTACCATTCGCGAATCACGACGCAGGTAGGCTACAAACTCGGACGACGTTGCGCCGTTCAGCGCGCGGTAAACCATCCCGCCGTTCCGTAATAGACCGATGAAGGCTCCGGTCGCACAAGTGGACAGCCGGGTTTGATAGACGATTTGCTCCAACACCAGATCGATGGCAGCGTCTGCCCCTATAACCTGGTCAGTTTTTTTGCCTTCTCGTATATGTCTGTCGAAATTGCCGCCGTGGGCAAGCGCAGCTGGACGCATGGACGAAGCTGGCGATTCTTCGGAAGGAATCGAGTCGTCGTTCGCGCCGTTCGCCAGGCTGGCAAAAGGCGCTGCTGCGGACATTTTGTGCTCGGCCCGGAATAGACGTCTAGACTTCACTGGCACCTTGATTCGGCAGCCTTCGGCTCGCCGTTAGTTCGACGATCTGAGGAAACGGGGGTATCACTTCGGGGTTGAGCCCATCTCAACCCTTCCTAATGATCTCACCGGAACCTCATTGCCGTAAATCGCTCGGATGGGCCAGAGCTTGAGTACTGTTGCCTTCTGGCGACGAATGCCCTCCGCGGCTGGACTCCGCCGATCGTGCAAACCTTCCGACGATCCCTGAGCGCGTAGAGACCCCCATCTTTACCATCACCAGCCGGAGAAAGGCTTTCACGGTATTCGGGCTGATGAGCATGCGCTTGGCAATCTCTTTGCTGGTCAGTCCCTGTAAAAGAAGTTGGACCGTTTCCTGCTCTCTCGGCGTGATGTCGAATTGCGCGATCAGGTCGCTCGTCATCGTGATGCCCGACGAGTTTCTATCGAGGACGATTGCCACCGGGTGGCTTTCGGACAAATCGGAGTTCAGCTGGAATGACCGGCATACGTACCGGCGCCTGCCCGATTGATATTGTCGTACGAATTCCAGCTGCTTGGACTGATGATTGATCAGGCTGGAGCGAATCTTGTCGCGAAGAAATATCTGCAGATGTTTGATCTTGTCCGAACCGTCGGGGAATGTCAGGATCTGTACCGCGTTTTCATTGGTAGCGAGCGGATGAAATTTATCATCCATCAACAAGAACCCAGGTTCCGAGTTGGTGACCGACATGGCATACTCCTCCCGTCACTATCCTGTAGTCCCTGCGCAACAAACCGTTGACCAGGAACTCAGCTCTACGACGGAGTTCAGCAAAGTTGACATCCGGGGGCCCGGGGGGATCAAACCAGTTCCGAAACCGGCAACTGGCAAACGAAAGTGAAGAACTTCATTGGCAAACGTTGGCTTCCAGACTCCGACTCCAAGGAGGGCTACGCCGTTCGGCGTATAACTCGACGCAAAAACACGTCGCTTCGAAGTCCTAGCCTGGGGTTTGACGATTGCTGTTTCGGGGGGAGAGGAAAACTATCGGGAGTTTGCCATCTCTTTAAGTGGTTGTCAAGGCAGTAATCTTTTTGTTACTTTATGGTCTAATACGTATGGGTTAGTCTCTCGGCCTAGCCCAAACGGCTCGTCCATCCGCCCTCTTGTGCCCACTACCGCGAATGATCTACTCTTGCGTCACTCCCCTCGCGGTCTGAAGTGTTTCCATGACTAGCACCGTTCGATTACGCTTCCTGATGATTGCTGCAGCAGGATTATTCCTGGCTTCCCTTGCATTCGGCCAATCCGCCGGAACGGCCTCCGTTCCCCAGTCTGCGGCGATATCGAGCAATCCAAGAGTGACCTTCGCGAACGGCAAGCTGTCCATCAGTGCGCAGAACACGACGATGAAGGATCTGCTGCGTGCCGTGAGCCTCGCTACGGGCGCAGTCATCGAATTTCCCAACGGGCACGCCGCCGAGCGCATGTCTGCGACTATCGGGGCCGGGCCGGTTCGCGAAGTACTCACAACTCTGCTGAACGGGTCGGGATTTAACTACGTGATGCTGGGATCACCGAATGATCCGCGCAGTTTGCAACGCATGATCCTGACGGACGCAGAACCTTCTGCTCAGCCTCAACTGGAGCAAACCGATCTGGTCGCGCCCCCACCGGTCGCCGCCGGCCAACCAGCCCGAACTGCGTTTCTGTATCAACCTCCCGCTTCTCCTTCAGTCCCATTGACTCGTGATATTCCCGCCGTTCCTCTTGAAGCGCCCAAGGATCCAGTCGCTCCAGACGCCATGGGGCAAATGATGCGGGACATGGCTCAGAAGATTAGAGAAAAACAACAGGAGCAGGGAGTTGTTCCCGCTCCGGTGCAACAGAACACAGTTGCGCCCGCGCAGAACACGACTCCAACACCTCCGCCGCCGCAGAATGCGCCAGCACCGCAGCCCGAGACGACCGAAGCCCCACAATAAACACCCGGAATAAATAATCGAAACAGCGGTCGACGATTAGCGATCAGCGCACAGCGCGAAGGCCTTGATCAACCGTGCCGATCACGCTTGCGCGGAGACCAACAATCACAATGTTTCTGCTCACGCTCTCTTCGGTTGTGGAATTTTGCTGGGCCTTAGGTGAGATGATTCCGATGGAAATTTCTCGGCGTGTGAGAGGTCAGTGGATCACGACTGTTGGCTGATTTCCGGTGCTCCAGGCGTCCGCCGGCGGCGTTACCGTAGACGACAAAGCTCCCCCTTGAGATGCTCCGGCCGAGATATTTGTCGCGAAGCTCACGTTGGAAGTCGCCGCTGCGACCTGCGCGCAATGAGTTGAACAATTTGTAGTCAGTGCAAGGTAGTATCGTCCAGCCTCAAGACTGGTGGAACCTTGAATCCAAGTCATTGTGTGGAAGGCGTCCGAGGGTGCAAATGTAGTTCCCGGGGTAGGCCCAATATCCAATACGAGAGTCCCCGAGCTGCTGTAAATGCCGATGTCATAGTCGTTCGCAGTATCATCCAGAGTCGTCACGTCGTACGTTACCTCGGTAGTCGTAACGCTATACGGCAAGAGAAATCCCCAAAGCTTGTTGATGTTCTGGGTCGCACTTAGAAGGCCTCCGGTACGCCCTCCGCCGGTCACAAACAATGGCAGTGTTGTGCTGCCGCTTCCCGTCGCCGAGATCGTGACCGATCCCGGGTTGTTTGTAATGCTGATGTTCTGGCCTGCAGTGAGGGTTGCGAGCACGGGTGCCTTGCCCGTCGAACCGATCAGGATCTCACCGTTGGTCGGAGCAGCAGTCGAAGTCAGACTCGCCGGGTTCGAGAAGTAGGCGATTCCATCCGGCGTGCCTGCAAAATTACCCGATAGCATGACCGTGCCACCCAGAGCCACAGTTCCGCCGCCTGATAATCCCGAGCCAGCCTCCACCGTGACGGAAGGATTCGCCAGCATTGCATTCGTGACTCCAGCCGCCGGAATACTGATGGTTCCCGTCTTGGTGATGGGTCCGCCCGTTAAGCCTGCTCCGGTCGCAACACTGGTAACCGTTCCCCCGGAACTGGGAGACGCGTTGGTAAGCGTGACCGTGCCGCCGAGTGCTACCGCGCCTCCTCCGGACAGTCCTGAACCTGCCACCACCGTGACAGACGGATTTGCCAACATCGCATTCGTTACTCCCGCGGAGGGAATGCTGATCGTGCCGCTTTTTGTGATCGGTCCGCCTGTCAAACCCGCGCCTGTAGCGACGCTGGTCACGGTCGCAGTACCGGGAAAAGTCTGCCCAGGTGCGAAAGAGAGAACTCCACTTCCGGCAATCGACAGCCCGGTCTGGTTGAAAACTCCACCGGTGCCATACAGCAGGTTGAGCGTAGCTGAGGTTTTCGCAGTGTCATTTCCCACGCCATTTGCCTGCCAGCGAAAGTCGTACGTTACCGGCCCGGGAGTAAGTGTGTTGTACACGGAAGCTTGCAGGTCCAGAGGTGTGGAAGCGAACGATGTTGTCGTCGTAGCCGTGCTGACCGGAGGCAGAGTCTCGCCTCCCAGCGCCGACAGCGTGCCCCGCAGGAAGGTGGCTCCTGAAACATCCAGCACCCCGGCTGGGTTGGTATTTCCGATTCCCACATTGCCGCCGGATTCGAAGATGGCCGAATTCTCAATGTTGCACGAGCTGGTGAACTTGGAAATCTGGTTCGCTGTGCCAGTGCCATCGCTGGTGATCGAGCAGGTCGTTTGCGGCGACTGAGCCATCGGGATGGCGCCCGTACCGCTGCTTAACGCCTGTGAGACAGGTTGCGCAGCCGCGAAGGCTACCGGCGCGCTGGATTGTTGCACCGATGAGGATTGGCTGCCAGCCAGGACAAACGCCGAAGCTGGTTTGCCTCCCAGCGTTTCCGCGTCCGCTGCCTTCAGTGCATAAGGCACACTCAGTAACAGGATCCGCGGCTGCTCCACTTGCCCCTCGGGGCGAACGCCCAGCCAATGCCCTTCGCCCTGCGAGAAAATCTCCAGCGGCAACCCTGCTTCACTGGTCGCTCCGAGCAGCACGTTGTAGTGCCCGGTCGAGTCTAGTGGTACTTTCTGACTTTCCTGCCACAGAGCCGCCGGATCATTCTCATCCTTGTACAAGCTAAATGTAACTTCAGTGTTCCCCGTGATCGGCCTCCCGGCCTCGTCCTGCACGGTTCCTTGAATCCGTATCAATCGAGGTACAGTTGCCGTCGACGCTGACGAAGCCGGTTGCTGGCCATCCACCTGCGCGAACGCAAACACAGTCGAAAGCAGACACGTTACGATGCAAACAGAAATACGGCTAAGCTTTGCCCACTCTTCCTGATTTATTCTGCAACCGAGTTGAACCATCGATCGGCCGAGGTAGCGAGGAAATGTCGGAGTAGTCAACCAGTCCCCCTGGATGTGGAAGAGCAAAGTCTGTGAAGTATCAGAACGGCGGGCGGCGGCCGCGGGGAGGGCCTTTCACCGAGGGCGACCCAAATCGCCGGTCGCACCATGACGGACTTCATCCCGGGCAATCGGCAAGGTGAAGTCGTCCTTCAAGGAATAAATCCTTCCCCTCTTCTTTCACAATCCTCCAGCTGGGCTAGCCAAAGGACCTAGTATTTCGGATTAGATCATTCCGCGCGAATTAACGCTCGTCTGAACCAAAAGTGGAATTGACGGGCTGCGGTATTTAGGTTTAGATGTTGGCCGGGATGATCGGTCCGGATAATGCTGATCTCCTGAATCTGCCGGCTTTCGGGGCAAAACCAAGATAATGGGATTGGAAACATGACGAATATCAAGCTGCTGATCGTAATTCTTCTTGTAACGGGCCTGTCTTTTGCTCAAAACTCCGCCAGCGCTCCGGCCACTCCGCCCCCGATGGTAGCCCCAGCCGACGCCAAGAGCCACGCCGGCGAGATGGCCACCGTATGCGGAAAGGTAGTAGATACGAAGATCCCCAAGTATGGACTCGCTGGACGCGGAAAGCCTGTCAGCTTCTTCATTGATCAGCCGCAAACCAACACGGTGTTCTATTTCGTCGCCTTCGGAACGCAGGCCGGAGGTCCCCAGGAGGTCGTTGCCGCTTACCAGGGCAAGCGCGTGTGTGTGACGGGCAAGATCAATATGCAGCCAACCGCCTCGCCTTTCATCTTGGCGGCAGATCGATCCCAGGTCAAAGTTCAACCAGAAGGTCAGTAACGGGAAAGCTCATCCCCCCAGGACTTGAGACGGTGTATGCGGAGCAAACGACGCTCCGATTTCAGCCTTTTCAAGCCATTCCAGCTTGAAGCAAATCAGGAACATATCACTTCAGCGATAGAAGGGGACAGATTATGAAGAAAAGATTTCTAATACTCTTGCTGTTGTGCGGAGGGCTCGAATTATCAGCCCAAACCGTAGTTCAACAGTTTGCCGCGATTAGCGCCGGAGAGGCCACGACCTCAGACATGGATCTCGAGCCGACCGCCAATGGAAGTACGCTCATCGGAATGCCGCTCGAACTCACTCCTGGCGTGAAAGTATTAAGTGTCACCGACAATGCGCCCGCTGGGGGTAATACCTACAAACTGGCCTCCGGCGCAAGGTCGTCCTGTCCTGAGGGGTTGCTTGATATTTGGTATTGTGAGAATTGCAATCCGAGCGTAGCCGAGTTGCAGTTCCATTTGTCGAGTCACACCAAAGCGAGTCTCAATTCGTTTCTGGAAGTTTCAAACTTGGCGTCATCCTCCGTATTAGATGGTAACGGCGAGCAGGTAAGCAATGGGGTTGCAAACAGCGAAGGTCAGGAGGTTGGGCCCAAAATTACAACCACAGCCACGGATTTCATTGTCGCTCGTTTCTTTTCGACGGCTCCTTATCCAACGGGAGTAACTCCCTCCTCTTGGACTTTTAAGCCATCCTATGTTTATCTGCAAAACGCGCCGCCGGGGACCTATCAACCCACCCTGACCGGAGGAAAGGCCGGGGACACATTCTGCATGAGCGTAGCCGCCTTCAAGATCGCAGGATCTGGTGCAATCCCCCAATCCGGCCAAAAGAAGCACTGAGGCCGCACCACGCCGGCGGGCCTCAAGGTTAGACAGCCATTGTTTGGCTATGGAGCGAGCATCAACGGGGGAAGGGCTGTCGACAGACGTTCTACTTTTTCACCGTGTCGTCAGACGGCACCAGTGCTGCGTTTTGCTTCTTTGCCACGGTGGGGCCTAGTTCTTGCATCACCGTTTCCCGCAGCTTCCCGTATCCAATGGAGCCGCTCATGAAGTGCCCGTTGATGAAGAAACTGGGCGTGCCCTGTAATCCGAGCCGCAGACCCTCTTGGGCGTCCTTCTTCACCGGAGCAGCTTGTTCTCCGCTGTCGAGACATTGATCGAAACGCGTGGTGTCGAGTTTCAGCGCGCGAGCCTCTTCTTTTAGCTGGGATAATTCAATCTTCTTGGTTTCAAACAAAGAATCATGAAACTCCCAGAATTTTCCCTGTGCCCCAGCACACCGCGCGGCCTCAGCGGCCTTTGCCGCCAGCGGGTGCATGGGAAGCGGAAAGTCTTTGTAAACCACCGACACGAAAGTGCCAAACTGTTCCCGCAGCCGGATGAGATCCTCGTTCACTTTCTGGCAGTAAGGGCACTCATAGTCTGCGAACTCGATGATCTGGACCGGTGCCGTCTCCGAGCCCAACCGCGGAGCATTCCCGACCTCGACGTGAGCGCTCGGCTGGCTCAACTCAACCACCACACCATATTGTCCTCGAAGCTCCGCGACGTATGCGTCTCGCGCTTTTTTCGTTCGAAGCTGATGTACCGTATCGATGATATGGGAGCGCGCCGATTCATAAGACTCGTCGGTTTGCACGCCTTCATAGTAGAACCGAAGCTGATCTTCCGTTGGTTCAGGCACGTTAACCGAGACGTGACGTCTAAATAACTCATCCAGGGTCACGCCTTCCTTCTTCGCCTGCATTTCCAATAGCTGATCGTCAATGAACTGATCGAGCGCGTCGCGCTCAGCAAGATAGTACTTGTACTTGGCTTGAAGCAGTTTGCCTGCTTCCTTGTACTCCAACTCTTCTGCGGTTACTTTTTTTCCCGCAATCTCGGCTACCACGTTAGAGTCAGCCTGGCTAATGGCTGGAACGGAAAAAGCACACAGAGCCATCCCCAGTCCGAGCCCCATCAGAGTCTGCTTGGTCAACATTGTGGAATTTCCCCTCTTCAGAATTATGAACGTTGGTCTCTTGGGGGAGGAAGGACTTCAGAACATTAGATCATGAGATAGGTTGGGAGGCAATCACAACGTGCAACAAATCAAAGCCCGGACGCCGGTTTTATCACCGGCGTTCGGGTTCTTTCTGTTCGGTCGGTTGTGCAGTTCCCCGAGGAAGCTGCTTCAACCTTGCCGCACTGCCCTTTCAGGTCCAAAGATTAGAAGTTGTAATCTTTGTACGTGCAGGTGCAGGGCGAGCCGCTCAACAGGTTGTCGAAGTAGCAGAGCTGCTCCAACAGTGACTTCTCACCAGCGGCGAGGTTCGAATCGGCGAACGTGGTTTCCGTCTGGGAGTAAGCTGCTGGCCCGTACGGATACCGGTTGGCAACGCTCTGGATGTGGGTCGCCCAGCCACGCAGACCAGCGGTCGGTGTGTTGGGTGCGAAGTTCGTGTAGACGTCAGATTCGGTCGAAGAGGAAATGACCTTGATGACGCCGCGCGGAGGCACGATGCCCCGAATCGGATACCGCGTGAGCTGGTTCTTCACGGATTCCGAAAGCAGACCATCAGGCGTTACTTCGCAGCTGCAGCATTGAGTCAGCTCTTCGCTGTCATCGAACACGTAGAACGACGCCCACAGGTTTCCGCCTGTGTCGCCATCATTGATGAAACGGACCGTCGCATCGGGAGCAGCGGGGATGTTGTTGGCGAAGTAGGTGACGAAATAGACGCTGTTGTCACCAACGTTTTGAGCCACAGCATTTCCTGACGCGAGTCCTAGCATCAGGGTGATGGCCAGTACCGAAAACAGCAAGGTTCCAATCTTCATTGTATACATCCTCCTGTACTTCTTCTTGTTGTGGCGTCTCGGCGGCTGTGGGGAGGATCAGCTATGAGCGCGCTTGCGGAACTGTCAACCTTTTGCAAGTTCTTTACAATTACCCACGTGGCTTAGTCGGAAACACTAGGTGCGAGAGCTAGTCCTAAGGGAGTAGTTCCTCGCCCCGTTGCCTGCTCGACAAGGCTCGGGGCAAAGTTCTGAACGTCCGAAGACTAAACAACCGCCGCATCTGCCGCAATCCTCCCCAGGTATTAGTCTTTTTGACTAGTTCGCATGTATTGGTTCTTTCCCGGGGATCTTTTGCCCCACCGATCCCATACCTCTTTATGAGTTCCTTCTACCATTAATTTCCGGAAACAGAATCGTTGGTGCAGACAATGTGCTGCGGACTTAGTTCGAACTTCTTCTGGTGGCGTCATCCTAAGCGCCGCCGCTTTTCAAGGCGGAGTGAAGAGCCTGCCCTGTGCTTGTCGATGGGGTCCCGCCGAGCGCTACTTACAAACTGACCCACTACCAGCAACGCCATTGCCTTGACAACAGCTCGATTCAATGGGAAACTTGCTCGTTCTCTCCCCCTGCCGGTTCGCTGGTGGCGCATCACTTCCCCCTTCGTCGCTGACAAACCCGGTCAGTCCCAATAGCCTAAACGCCGAAACCTGTTTGAATCGCATGCCCCGCCCATGTCGACGGGTCTATGCAGCAGGTGAGCGTCACATCACGAACTGTTGTCGCCGATAAGAGAGGATCCGTCTGTGGACCACGATGTTGAAAGTAATGGCGAGAGAGTCCTCAAAATCGCGAGGAGCAAACCATGACCATTGGGATATCTGAACCTGGATTCCTAATCTTGGACTCCAAGTTGAATCCTATAGCCTGCAATCAGCAAGCGATTACGATCCTCACGTTCCCCAACCTCGCCGACCAGGTTAAGAGGGTGAGTATTTTTCTTGCGGACAAGATCCGCTTCAGCCTGGTCAATCGCCAATCCAAAGATTCTCTGGAATTCGTCAAGGAATTCAGGTCTGGCAATCGCCGCTACAACTGCCGCGTCTTCCACCTCGACTCGCCGGATAGAGGCAGCCTCGTAGTGCTCATACTGGAACGGTATTCGTCACGTTCCGCGGCTTTATCCCAGCTCTCGCAGGAGTTTGATCTGACCGTTCGCGAACAGGAGACCGTCCAATTACTGTTGCAGGGCCTCACCAGCAAAGAGATCGCCGCGCGGATGGATATCAGTCCAAACACTGTGAAGGCTTTCTTGCGCCTGGTCATGGTGAAAATGGGTGTATCCACTCGCTCCGGAATCGTCGGAAGAATTGTCGGGCCTCTATAGCCGTTAGCCGCGGGGAACTAATCCATTTGAGGACTTTACTTCAGGTCGTGCTCACGTAACATCGCAGTTTGTTATGCGATCTTACGATGTAGAGCGCAGGAGACATCCTCGATTTCCACAGACGTTGGAGATTGAGGTCAATCCTCTTCCCCCTTTCGATTCCGCTGAAAGTTCCAGGACGCCGATCCTCGGGCGCGCGCAGAACATGAGCAAAGGCGGCCTTTGCTTATTGAGTCAACAGCCCATCTCACAGTCTTCCCTCTTGCGCTGCGAAATGTCCGCCGCCGAGGTTCCCGTTCCAATCCCAACTCTCTTGCTTGTCCGCTGGACAAAAAAGCCCAAGGTTCGCGGCAATAACTACCTCTCCGGGCTCCAATTCCTAATCTGAATCTGAGACTCGCGACGGCGTCCACTGAACCAGCCTGGCAATTCTCCGGGTTTTAAACACTCCTTATTACTGCTTTTAGGCTAGTTACAACAGAGAATTACTGATAAAATACCTGTGACGTATAGTGGGCCTCTCCAAGGGGCGTTCCCCAATCCCTCCTCCTCCAGGTTGGGTTATTCATCAGGTGGTGAAGCATGGGACCTGCAGGCGCGGGAGGAACTTCGCGCGGCGCAGCCGCGCACGTACGCCTTGCCCTGCTGCTCTCATTCGCCTTCACGCTGTCGGGATGCGGCGGCATGCCTCCCGGGATGACCGCCCCTGCTTCTGCCGATAAGACTCTTACCTCGATTGTGATTTCTCCAGTGGGGCCTGCCGTTGCGTTGGGACAAAGCCAGCAGCTCACTGCGACCGGCTACTTCAGCGATGGCAGCAAGCAGGATCTGACGCAAACGGTTTCCTGGTCGAGTGCGCCTCCTTCAATCGCGAGCATCAGCTCATCAGGAATGGTTTCCGGCAAGCAAACCGGAAGCGTCAAGGTCATTGCGACTTCAGGCTCGGTCGCAGCTTCCGACACTCTTACCGTTTCGCCGGCTGTCCTGATTTCAATCGCTGTTACTCCGCAAACCCTCTCCGTTCCGAAAGGCGCGGCGCAACAGCTCAATGCCATAGCCACCTTCAGTGATGGCTCTCAGCAAAATATTACGAACGCAGCGACCTGGTCCATCGCTCCGTCAGGCGTTGCCACCGTCAACTCCGCCGGAATGGTCACGGCTCAGGCAATTGGTTCAGCCACAGTCACAGCGTCCTCGGCTTCACTTAGCGGAAGCGGAGCGCTCTCCGTCTCGCCCGCCGTCCTGGTTTCGATTGCAGTGAACCCGCAAGGTCTCGCGCTTGCCAAGGGCGACCTGCAACAACTGAGTGCGACTGCCATCTTCAGCGACGGAACTCTGCAGAACGTCACCAACTCGGCAATGTGGTCCGTTGGCCCAGTTGGCGTAGCCACCGTCAGCCCAACCGGCACGGTCACGGCTAAAGCTGCGGGTTCCGCGACTGTCGTGGCCAGTTTCGCTTCGATGAGCGGCAGTGACGCTCTAAGTGTGTCGCCCGCCGTCCTGGTATCGCTGTCGGTGGCTCCTTCGAACTCCTCCGTGGTGCTTGGTACCGGCAAACAACTCATCTCATATGGGATCTTTAGTGACGGTAGCTCGCAAGATGTCACGCAATCAGCGACCTGGTCTTCTTCGAATTCTTCGACGGTGAGCATCAGCTCTGCCGGAGTCGCGGTCGCAAACGCAGTTGGCTCCGCTACAATTTCGGCAGCCTACAACGGACAAACGGGATCAGCGAAAATCGTAGTGATGCCGCAGCTACTGGTGAACTACTTCAGCAATAACTCTCTGGCAAATCCGGATGCAACCGTTCAAATCTCCAACGTCGGAATGACCGGTGGCCCTCTCTGCGCGATGATCTATGTCTTCGACGCGCGAGAAGAAATGACGGAGTGCTGCGGGTGTTCGATCTCGGCCGATGGCATCCGAACCCTGTCCGTGCAAAATGATCTGACTAGCCATCCCGCCACCGGCGTTGCGCCACAAGCCGGCATCATCGAGATTGTCCCCGCGGCAAGTATCTCCAATCAGTCCTGTAATGCCGCCAATATTTCACCCGCGGGGGAACTGGTGGGGTGGGGAACTCACCTGCAGGTTCAGGCGACAAATACGTTTACCTCCACGGAAACACCGTTCGACATCGTTACGCTTCCTCCAACCGAGTCCGCCGTTCTTCAAGGCCTGTGCGGATTCCTGATCGCAAATGCTCCGGGCATCTGTACCTGCGGGACCGGCGAATAGCGGCCATTACCATCCAGCGAATGCTAACAATTTAAATTTCGTGATTAATCCTTTCGGAGTCGTGTCTCGCGCCCTTCCATCGTGTATAAGCCTGAAACAAGCACGCCAGCAGGGGTTTCCAAATGACAACGGACCGAATTCTCCCGAAGGATGCCGATGAGGCGTGGATCGCGAAGTATCGAGCGGCAGTAAAAGAAGTTCGGGTTGAACCTTCGCGTTCCAGCAAGATCCGTGAAGCGCTGCACCGGGCGGGCACGCTGGCTCTTTCGGGCATCGGCCGGATTCTGCATCGTTTGCTGGGATCGCGCTCGCAAGCATCGGCACAGCAAAGATCGTCCCAGCCTCCTGAGACCTCGGCTGTCCCGCCTCAGTCCGCAAGCGAAGCCATTCCACACTTAACCCAGGGGTTGCCTCCACTTACAGGCAAGGCGCTCATGGATGAGAATCAGGAAGGCTGGCGAGAGAAACCGGTAGCTTGATTGGCCCGAAGGTCTTAACCCCAATAGAGGTCGGTTAACCGGAGCCTTTAATACCGATTTTGAACTTCTCCCGCAAAGGCTCGAAGCTTTCGCGGGCCAGCTTGCGGAACCTGCGTCAGGGGCCGAGGGGCAGTGGCTTCGGAATCAGGACAGACAACCTTTCCAATAATGCCCGAACGCGTGGAAACTCCCATCTTCACCATCACCAGCCGAACAAATGCCTTTACCGTGTTCGGACTGATCTTCATGCGCTGCGCAATTTCTTTGCTGGTAAAGCCTTGTCTGAGGAACTGCACCGTCTCCTGCTCGCGCGCGGTTAAACCGAAGCGTTCGGAAATCTCCGCAATCGTCGCCGACCCGTTACTTTTTCGCTCGATCAGGACGATCGCCAAGCCTCCCGATTGTCCCCCTCCGTTCGGCTGAACCGCCGCGACGTCGAGCGGATAAGAGCGACAAACGTAGGTCCTCCTGGCCGATTGAACCTTGCCCTTGAACCCTGAGGACGCATTGCTCTCAGACAGCGAGGCATGCACTTTCTTGTTTAGCCACGCTTCAAGATTGTTAATTTTTTCCGGTCGCTCCGGAAACGTGAGTATTTGGAGCACCTCGGCATTCGAAGCAAGCACACGCAAGGAAGAATCCACAACAATCATGCCCGGTCGGGCTGGAGCAGAAGGCACTCGGTATCCCCTTTTCAGATCACGCAACTTGACTTGGCCTTATCAGGGCGTTTTTCTTGGGGGCTTTCCAAAAGGATTACTTTGACGCACGAACTTTCGCAGTCACAGCGATTCCGCCTCGCTGATGTCCATCGAGCTATATTAGGAGGCGCGCGCTCCCCCGGCAAGGGACAACATAGGACATTTCGGGACATTGCAGGACATGCCGGGCAGCGTTACCTTGTCAGTTCTTGGGCAAGTCCACTCCAGAGAAGCGCTTGCAGGCTTCGAGCAACTTCTCCTGTGTCGCCACGTCGCGGGCGGCAGGGTGCGGCGCACGACGCTTCATATGATAGAAATACTCCCCCGAAACCTTGGCAGCCGGCTCGTCACTCACCGCAAGCCACACCTGGGTGCGATGTCCGGCGTCCAGGTCATCTGTCGCTCCAGGACCTCCCATCTTGGTCGCGACCCAGCCGGGCTCGAGAGCATTCGATAGAACGTTAGGCCAGCGGCGCGCGATGGCAAAGGCCAGAAGCACATCGTGCAGCTTCGTGTCTGAGTAAGCCTGCTGACCCTGCCATGGCCGGTGCTCCCATGCAGGATCCTTCAGGCTTGCGTCGCCGCTCTTGTGCAAGCCGGAACTCAGGTAAACCAATCGCTTAGGCTTCTGAATCAGCGCAGTCAAAATGTACGGTGCCAGCGTGTTAACGGCAAATACTCGAGGCAAGCCGTCTTCGCTTGCGCTCCGCTGAGGCTCCCGGTATCCGATTCCCGCATTATGGATCACCGCATCGAAGGAACCGAGCGCATTGACCTGTTCGGCAACGTGGCGGGTTTGAGCGATGCTCGAGAGATCGCCAATGACCATCGTATCCGCTCCCGGAACAGCCGACAGCGCTTCCCTTCCGCGCGCCTCGTTCCGTGCGTGCAGTACGACTCGATGTCCCTCCTCGATGAGAAGTTGGGCGGCCATTCGTCCGAGCCCGTCAGAAGAACCTGTGATGACTACCCGCGCCATTGCTTCCGCCTCGCATCACGCTATCAAAAGCAGAATTTCTGGCCGCCTCGACGCGCGCTCCTTTTATCTATTCCTGAATCTTCGGATTGATCCAGGGTCCATCGTTTGAGATCAATTGCTGCACTTCATCGGGTCCCCAAGTTCCCGGCTCGTATTGATAAAAGGGCGTGACATTGCCCAGGATGGGCTCGACCGCGCGCCACTGCGCATCCACCAGGTCCTGACGGGCAAAAAGATCACTCTGCCCCCGCAACGCATCGCCCAGCAGGCGTTCGTAGGGAGGCATATCATCGGCGGCCTGCTGGGTCAGCGAGAGCTCCACGTCGTTGCCCGTCATCCGCTCGCCCGGCGTCTTTACCCGCACCCCCATTCCGATGGCAATATCCGGACCAATGCGCATGCGCAAATGTGCGGAAGTGCCGGGAACGAGTTCCCCAAAGGTCTCCATCGGTGGGCGCTTGAACTCGACAAACACCTCGGTCGCGGTTACTGGCAGCATCTTGCCGGCGCGGATATAGATCGGCACACCCGCCCATCGCCAAGTTTCAATGAACAGCTTGAGCGCAACGAAAGTTTCGACCGCGGAACCGGCGTCTACGCCCGGCACGGAGCGATAACCTTTATACTGCCCCCGCACCACGTCACCAGGAGAAATTGGCCGCACAGCCTTGAGCAGCGCGGCTTTTTGGTCGCGCCA
This sequence comes from uncultured Acidobacteriaceae bacterium, assembly GCA_963750245.1. Classification (GTDB taxonomy): domain Bacteria; phylum Acidobacteriota; class Terriglobia; order Terriglobales; family Acidobacteriaceae; genus Sulfotelmatobacter. The sequence goes on along the minus strand of CAVVQB010000005.1, from coordinate 1,788,084 downwards.
CGCATCGTGGTCTTCGCCAGTGGCCGGATCCGTGACCAGGGTGGCCAGAACTTGCAGCAGATGATTCTGCACCACATCGCGCACCGCTCCCGTCTGGTCATAGAATTTACCGCGATCCTCCACCCCAAATTTCTCCGCCATCGTGATCTGAATGCTCTTTACATAATTGCGATTCCAGATCGGCTCGAACATCGGATTGGCGAAGCGCGTGTAGAGAATGTTCTGCACCGGCTCTTTCCCCAGAAAATGGTCGATGCGGAAAATCCGGTCCTCACTGAAATACTGCTGCAGAATCCGGTTCAGCTCCTTTGCCGAGGCCAGGTCGTGTCCGAACGGTTTTTCCACCACCACCCGCGCATTTTGCGCGCAGCCTGATTCCGCCAGTCCCTTTGCGACGGTGCCAAACAGGCTGGGCGGAATCGCCAGATAATGCAGCGGCTGCTTTGCCTGATCCAACTGTTTGCGGAGTTCGACGAAGGTTTTCGGATCGTTGTAATCGCCATCCACATAGCGCAGCAGGCTCGTCAGCTTCGCGAACGCCTCCTGGTCCACGCCCCCATGTTTCTCCAGGCTGTCCTTAGCGCGAGCTTTCAGTTGATCGAGATTCCATCCTGCTTTGGCCACTCCCACAATCGGCAAATTGAAACCTTCGTCGCGAATCAGCCCCTGCAACGACGGAAAAATCTGCTTGTGCGCGAGATCGCCGGTGGCCCCGAAAAATACGAAGGCATCCGATTGGAACTCTCCCATCAGGCCGCCTCCGATTTGTCGGCAGCTTTTTCTTTGTGGCCGCCAAACTCGTAGCGCATCGCCGATAGCAGCTTAGCCGCATATTCTTCGTCGCCTCGCGAGGAGAACCGCGCAAACAGCGCGGCACTGATCACCGGTGCCGGAATACCTTCGTCCACCGCCGCTTGAACCGTCCACCGCCCTTCGCCCGAATCCGATACGCGTCCTGCAAAATTCGATAGCTCCGGATTATCCCGCAGCGCAGCCGCAGTCAAATCCAGCAGCCAGGAGCCGATCACACTCCCACGTCGCCACACCTCCGCCACCTCTGGCAAGTTCATGTCGAATTGGTAAAGCTCGGGATGCCGCAGTGGCGTAGTCTCTGCGTCCACTTCACTCTTGCCTTTGCCCGCATTCGCGTTCTTGATGATATTCAACCCCTCCGCCAACGCAGCCATCATGCCGTACTCAATGCCGTTGTGAACCATCTTCACGAAGTGTCCTGCCCCGTTCTGCCCGCAGCGCAAGTATCCATTTTCCGATGTCGAAGGCTCGCCGCTTCGCCCCGGCGTTCGCGCCGCCGCGCCAACCCCCGGTGCCAAAGATTTGAAGATCGGATCCAGATGACTCACAATCGCTTCCTCTCCTCCGATCATCAGGCAATATCCGCGCTCCAGCCCCCACACACCCCCGCTGGTTCCACAATCAACGTAATGAATTCCCTTGCTCTTCAACTCGCCCGCACGGCGGATATCGTCGTGATAGTAGGAGTTCCCTCCGTCGATCACGATATCGCCCTCCTCCAGCACTGGCCTCAGTGAATCCAGCACCGAATCCACAGACGCCGCCGGAACCATCAGCCACACCGCGCGTGGCTTGATGAGCTTCTTCGCAAATTCAGCGATCGTGTTGGACGGCTTGGCGCCCTTTGCCACCAACTCCTCCATGGACTGCGGATGCCTGGCATACACCACGCAATCGTGCCCCGCTTTCAAAAGCCGCTGCACCATGTAAGAACCCATACGTCCCAGACCTATCATTCCGAGCTGCATCGCTCTCTCTCCTGTGAGGTAATGGTTCAGTAGATGCCAGACCCAGCCTCTAGGAAGCTAAAATCGAGTTTCTTTGGCGGGACTTAGGTTCTTCCTTCTTTTGCCGGAACCTAAGTCATAGGCAGGAGTGTTTGCGCGTCGCAATCTACCTTCCCCAGGAAGAACTTCGGCCGAGGAACGGCAGGGCCTCGCGTAGTCTAAGAAGCGCCCTTCGCAAAGGCCAGCGTGGTGGTCGGCATCGAGACGGTCACCGTCCCAACAATCGCCCGCCGGGCATGGAAGTTCTTGAGCTTGAATATCACCGTCGGTGTGACCTCATGTCCCTTCGAGACCAGTAACGCTCCGTCGTGAGTGTGCACTTCGTGCTGAATAATCATGCCCGGGACGAGTTCTTCGATGCGGCATCTTCGGATTTCGCCTTCTTCAGCATTTGGATCCAACGTCACAAGCGCTTCAAAAAACTCGGGGCTGAAGTTCCGGTTTTGGCGAGCCAGAATATGTGCTGCTTCCGTCCGTGAAGTTCCCCTATGGATCAGTCGCTCGTAAGCCAAGACTAGCCGCAGTATTTCCGCGCCCATCCGCATTTCCGCCTCAGCGTCGTCGCTCTCGAGAACAGGCCGCTCTTGATGCTCGATCATCCACGCGATGGGCTCCAGACGCGGGATCTTCGAAAGCAGATCGCACGCGATGCTGGGATGCGCGTCAAATTGCGCCTGCTCGTTCGGTAAGAGCTTCTCCCCGCGGTTCGCGGCATCGATCGTCTCCGGAGCCAGGGTCACGCAACCCAGCTGCGACATCATGGCCGCCACCTCGTATTGCCAGGGGTTTCCCAATTTCATTTTGGTCACGATGTGATGGATGTAGCGGCGGGCGCGCTCCGCCCGGCTGAAGGCGGTGGGATTGACCAAACTCAGCACCTCGGTGAGAACCTGAATGCTGCCGCTGAGCGTATGCTCTAGGAGTTGCTTCTCTGCCGTGACTAAGCGGTATTGAACCAGCGCCGCAGTCAGAGTCTTCGCCATCACTTCCTTGTTGCAGGGCTTGTTGAGGAAACGAAAGATGCTGCCTTCGTTGATGGCGTTAACGGCTGTTTCCATGTCGGCGTTGCCCGTCAGCATGACTCGAATGGTATCCGGAGAAACGCTCTTGATGCGGACTAGGAGCTGGATGCCATCCATTCCAGGCATTCGCATATCGGAAACCACAACTGCGTAGGGTCCGTTGTCAGCCACCAGTTTCAGAGCTTGCTCCCCGCCCAGCGCAGTTTCCATCAAAAACTCGCGGCTCAGAGTGCGCCGAAACCCCTCGAGGATGTTGCTGTCATCGTCCACCAGAAGGATCTTTTCAGACATGCTGTTCCCCTTTACTATCGACCGCTTGAGATCGTTCCTGCTGCTTTTGCGCGTTCGCATCGAGCTTGCTTCGCCACGCGTTGCCTCGCTCGGCGCATCCGATGCCGGCCAGAAAGTTTTCGTCAATTACCGCTCGGTCCCGCAGCCTCGAACAACTTTTTTCGTCGTGATACGCGCTGGCCACGTGCACCGCCGCCAGTGGCGAGAACTTCACGCTCAAACTCCCGGAAGGATCGTGGTGCCACGCGACCGCCTCGACAATCGTGCTCGGCAGTCCCCATAAGCCAAGCAGATAAGCGGCCACTTGAGCATGGCTGCAGCCCAGAACTTCGCGCTCCGCAGCATAGAGGCCCACGTCGGCGTTTTTTCTGTATTCCAGCACTTTCCCGTATTTCTCTTCTAGCGCCGAGGCCAGGATCAGCTTGCCTACATCGTGCAGCAGTCCGGCGGTAAAGGATTCGTCCTGGACGCGCTGATCAGCGTGCTCGCAAAGCGCAATCTGTCGTGCACTATGGCTGACTGCCAGAGAATTCTCGGAAATGTGTTGCATGTCTTCCGCAGTCAGCAGCCGGCTCGCAAATTGCTCGAATACATGCGCCGATAACACCAAGGCTCTGAGAGTATCGAGCCCCAGCAGTTTCACGGCGTGCGAGGCGCGGGAAACCTCGCAGGGCAGGCAGAAGAACGCCGAATTCACCAGCTTCAAAACCTTCGCCGTCATCGCCATGTCCGCTTCAATCAGTTCATCAACCCTTTGCAGCGAGGGCTCAGGATTGCGTAACTCCTCGTTCAGTTGCAGGTAAACCTGCGGTAGGCTGGGCATGAAGTCCAGCTTCGCCACCAGTTCGCGCAGACCCGGACATTGCAGAAGGTCCTTGAGCGCGAAGGCGCGGATCAGCCTCGACTTCAGCTCTTCTGGCTCGCATGGCTTGGAAATGAACTGATGCGCCGGATTCACCGAACGCAGAATGGTGTCGCGATCCGACTGCCCTGACAGCACCATGCGCAAAGTTTGCGGCGACCGCTTCTGTACTTCTTCGAGCAGCTGCGCACCATCCATTCCCGGCATTCGCATGTCGGTCACGATGATGTCGAAGGGTTGCTGTTCCATCGCTGCCAGGGCTTCGTTGCCTCCGGGAGCGAAAACCATCTCCCATTCCGAGCGCATGGGGCGCAGGCTGCGTTGCAGCCCGCTTAAGAGCATCGGCTCGTCATCGACGAATAAAATTCGTTTGGCGATCACTGCGCCTCCGAATTTTGGCCCAGCGGCATCCGAATATAGAATGTCGTTCCTTTTCCCACCTCAGACTCGAACCATATCTTTCCCCCATGGCGTCTGACGATGGCTGTGTGGGCCAGGGCCAATCCCTGTCCCGTTCCCTTCCCCACCGGCTTGGTCGTGAAGAAGGGCTCAAACACCCGCGAGCGCACCGCCTCGGGTATTCCCGCGCCAGTATCGGAAATAGAGATCTCGACCCAATCTCCGTCTCGCGCGGTTGAGACCACAATCTTTCCTTTTTCCTGAGGATTCTCTTTCCCGACCTGCGCAATCGCATGGGTCGCGTTAATCAACAAGTTGAGAATCACCTGGTTGAATTCGCCGGCGTGGCAGAGCACGAAAGGGAGAGCCGGATCGAAGTGCGTCTCCATCTCCGCCACATATTTCCACTCATTGCGCGCGACCGTAATGGTGGTCTCGATCGCCTTGTTGATGTCGATCGCTTTTTTTTCTTCCGATCCAGGATGCGAGAATTCCTTCATGGCGCGCACTATCTTTCCTACGCGCTGGATGCCTTCCAGGGACTGCTCAATCGCCTGCGGAATCTCCGCCTGTAGAAATTGAAAATCTGAGGCCTGCGCCAGGTCGTCAAACTTCTGCAGCGTCTCGCAGGAAACTTGGCCTCGCGTCGCCTCCTCCCTCATCTCGCGACTAATGCCGAACAGCGCATGGAACGCGGGCCACGATTCCTGGAGGAATCGGGTGTTATCGGCCACGTATTGCGTGGGAGTATTGATTTCGTGCGCAATTCCAGCGGCCAGCTGTCCGATCGCTTCCAGTTTCTGTGCCTGCCGTTGCTGCTGTCCCAGATTCTCCCGCTCCGTCACGTCGGAGCCGATAATCAGCAACTCATCGATATCTTCCTCAGGTGCCGTAATCCAGTTCAGGCTCAGACCCAGCAGTCTGGTTTCGGAATGGATGACAAACGGAAGCGTGTCAATACGCCGCGGTGCGCGCTCCGCAAACCAGGAATCAACCTCCGCTTGCATGTCCGGCCGCACCCACTGTATGCCGCATTTCGCCAGATGCTTTCCCGCCACCTCGCACGCAGCTAGGCCAAATACTTGCGCCGCTGCCAGGTTCCAACGTTTGATTTCTGAATGCCGGCTGAGTCCAATCAGAATCGACGGCACCGAGTTGATGAACAGCTCAGCCTCTGCATGCGCCCGCCGCAGCGCCTCCTGGACAGCTCGTCTCTCCGTGGTATCTACCAACGTCACGATGCAAGCAGTCTTTCTTCGCGGTCTCTTGTCTCTGCCGGGCGAGGATTCGATCGTCCATGACGCGCGAGATCGCAGCAATTCGCCTGCTATTCGGGTAATCGGCATTGGATCTGCGTAACTTGAGCGGTACGCGCGAAGAAGCGGCAGCTTCGCCCGTTGTGGCGGAGGCTCGTACCGTTATCGGTTAGAAACAATCAAGAATGGAAGCGCTGCCAAGAATCGAGCGCCTATACGTATAGAAAGGAAACTCACAATAACGATCAGCTTTGCTTGGTCATCACCCGACCGACGAAGCGTGCCACCGACTCCAGTTTCCGCAGATCCTCAGGAGTAAAGTCTGGCCCCGCCGCCGCTAGCCTGGGAGCTTTGCGGGAGACTTGAATCACGCCCATCACTTCTCCGTTTTCCGTAAGCACAGGAGCCGACATCAGCTTTTGAATGATCTGCGCGTCCAGTCCTGTGTCGCCGATCTTGACCAGCTCAAAGATGCTGAAATGCTTTACCTGGGTGAAACCGTTGAAAAGCTCTGCCTGCCTGCTCCGCGCCGTCCGCGCAGCGACCGCCGAGCTCGAAATGGGAATGGCCCCTGCCGTTTTCAACTCCGCCGGGTATACGAAGTTCAGAAGGCTCCCACGAAGTTCCAGCAGCGCAACCTCGGTTTCGCTCACCCGGAAGATCTTGGCGAAGCGGGCGCACATCGATTCGATAGTGCTTTCCGGCGCGTCTAGCTCCGCAAGTTGTTCAATTTCCGGCATCCTGACGAGGATGCCTGAGCGGGGATCGACCGGCAAGGTAACCAACGTGCCTTGGGAATAGCACCTTCCTTCGATGTGACTACGGTACTTTACTTTCTGAGAGTTCCTAGCCGGCCGGCGTTTCCTACATCTGATTCAGGGTTTTAGAATCGGAGTGTTCTCCGAGCGCTGGGAGGTGCTCACGGCGTTCTTCCGCCTCGACTGCAATTCGCTTTGATTTTCGATAAACATTGGCGACCGCCAGCGTCCAGAAAGGAACCAGATCGACGCCCGGCAAGAGCTTCGCAAGAAACGAGGGCAGAAATTCCCAGTGCCAGCCCAGCAGGTGAATCATAATGGCGCCGACACCAAAATCGAGCACGTCGTCCGCGGCCGATAAAGCGCCTTCGACGAAGAACGGGAAAACCACAATCTGCAGCGCATCCGCAAGGATGGCCAGCACCATGGCTTCTCGAAAACGCGAACCCGGCAAGATCGTAATGGCGTCTTCCCCCAAGGGAGGATCGCTTTCGTGCTGCATAAGCCTATTCTATGCCGATGCGTCGAGCCTGTCAGCGCACTCGCCGCCTCCGGTGGTGGTCAGTTTAACTTCATTCCAGAGGCGTCATCCCGAAGACTCCGCGTCTTCTCCAGCGGGGCGAGAGCCTGCCCTGAGCCTGTCGAAGGGGAACTCGTCGAGCACAGCTTCCTACTGACCCACTACCCCGTCTCCACCCGTTTGCCCGCTATGCTGCAAATGATTTAACCTCGCCCCAGCCCATCATGAAGATGAATCCGACCCCGAACCTCGCGACCGAGCACTTTTCCCACGCCATGCGCCGGGAGATCTACGAACAGCCCCAGGCTATCGCCAAAACCGTCGATCGCCACCTGCAGAACGACATTCTTTTTCCTGGCGCCCTGCATTCCATCGAGAGCGCCCTGCTCACCTTCGAGAAGCTGATCATCGCCGCCAGCGGCTCCAGCCGCCACGCTGGCCTGGCCGGCGAAATCATGATCGAAGATCTTTCCGGGGTCGCCGTCGACGTGGAGTACGCCAGCGAATACTGCTATCGCTCCACGCACGCCGCGGTCGATCCCATCGTGATGGTCGTCACCCAGTCCGGCGAAACCGCCGATACCATCGCCGCGCAACGCGAGGCCCTCACCCGTGGCGTAAAGACCATCGCCGTTTCCAACGTTGCCGAAGCTACCATCCCTCGCGAAGCTAGCGCCGCCCTCATCACCGGAGCCGGCCCTGAACTCGCCGTCCCCGCCACCAAGAGTTTCACCACGCAAGTCACCGTTCTCTATCTGATGGCCCTGTTTCTGGCTCGAAAGCGCGGCCGCATGACCTCCGAGGTCACGCGCTCCTATCTCCATCGTCTCTTGCAGCTTCCCGAAGCCATCGATCGCAACCTCCGCGCCTGGGACGGCCTCGCCGAACAATTCGCCGACCGGCAGTATCAAGCGGAAAAATTCCTCTATCTCGGACGCGGCGTCCACTACGCCATCGCCCGCGAAGGCGCCCTTAAGCTGAAGGAGACTTCCTACGCCCACGCCGAAGGCTATCCCGCCGGCGAGCTGAAACACGGTCCGAACGCGCTGGTCGATGAAAAACTTCCCGTGGTTGTCTTGGCTACCTACGATCACCACGATCCTGATTCCGTTCTGCGCTACCAGCGCACTCTCGAAGTCATGAAGGAAGTCCGTTCCCGCCATGGCCGCCTGGTAGCGGTTGCGACCGAGGGCGACCGCGAAATCGGTACCGTCGCCGACGAAGTTTTCTTCGTTCCCCCAGCTCCAGAATTGCTGCTGCCCATCGTCGAAGTCATCCCCCTTCAACTCTTCGCCTACTATGTGGCCACGAAAAAGGGTTACAACGTCGACCACCCGCGCAATCTTGTAAAGGCGGTGGTCACCGAATAATCCGCGTAGCAAACCGTTCACCACAGAGTCACAGAGACACGGAGAAGACAAAAGAGAAAAATAAGGGAGAATTAGAGATCCCGGAGATTTCCTCAGTGTCTCTGTGTCTCTGTGGTGAAACGCTTTTGAATCCTGACGAGACCCCATGCCCACTCCCAATCCATCTCACCTCGATCTGCAAGCCATCGCAAAACAAGTCATGCAGCTCCACGGCTTCAACCCCGACTTCCCTTCCGCCGTCCAAAAACAGCTCGCTGACCTGCGCGCCCACCCTCCGCAAATCGCCGCCGGAAAAGATGTCCGCGATCTGCGCAATCTTCTCTGGTCCTCGATCGACAACGACACTTCCTGCGATCTCGATCAGATCGAGGTCGCCGAACGCCTGCCGAACGGCGATATAAGAGTGTCCATCGGCATCGCCGATGTCGACGCCTTCGTTCCCAGGCAGACTCCAATCGACCAGCACGCCGCCCGCGAAACCACCACGGTCTATGCCGGCGTCCGAAATTTCCCCATGCTGCCCGAAGAGCTTTCCACCGGGAAGACTTCCCTGCTCGAGAATCAGGACTGCTTGAGCGTGGTCATCGAATTTGTCGTCGACGGAGGCCGCGTAGCCTCCAGCAACGTTTATCGCGCCCTGGTTCGCAATCACGCGCAACTGCAGTACAACTCGGTGGGCGCGTGGCTCGAAGGCACAGCTGCCGCACCCGCCAAAGTAGCTGCTTCCGCCGATCTTCAAGCCCAGCTTCGCCTGCAAGACGAAGTCGCCCAGAAGCTAAAGAGCCAGCGTTTCGAGAATGGAGCCCTCACCCTCCAGACCACCGAACTGCACCCGCTCATCTTGAACGATCAGGTCATCGACATGCAGAAGCAGCAGAGAAATCACGCCACCGACTTGATCGAAGATTTCATGATCGCCGCCAACGGGGTGGTCGCCCGCATGCTGGAAAAAGTTTCATCCCTCCGCCGCATCGTGAAGCAGCCCGAGCGCTGGGATCGAATCGTTCAACTCGCCGCCGAGCACGGCGAAAAACTTCCACCCGATCCCGACTCCAAAGCTCTCAACGATTTCCTCCTGAAACGCAAAGCCGCCGACCCCGATCATTTTGCCGACCTCTCGCTCGCCGTCATCAAGCTGATCGGTCCCGGCGAATATGTGCTCGAGCGTCCCGGCGATCCCTCGCCCGGCCACTTCGGCCTCGCGGTGCAGGACTACACTCACTCCACCGCTCCCAACCGTCGCTTTCCTGACATCGTCACCCAGCGTCTCATCAAGGCCGTGCTCGCCGGCCAGCCCAACCCTTACTCCGACGCCGAACTCACCGCCATCGCCGCAAACTGCACCGCCAAGGAGGATGCCGCACGCCACGTTGAGCGCGAAATGTCCAAGCGTCTCGCCGCCGTTGCCATGCAAAATCGCATCGGAGCCATCTTCGACGCCATCATCACCGGCGTCACCCCGGGTGGAACCTTCGTCCGCGCCCTGCAACCTGGCGTCGAAGGTTTACTGGCACAAGGCGCTCAAGGCCTCGACGTCGGAGACAGACTTCGCGTCAAGCTCATTCGCACCGACGTGCAGCATGGTTTCATCGATTTCGCCCGCGCTGACCGCCAACCGCCGCAGGACTCCTCCCCTGCGGGTCATCACGCAAGCCAATAGTCCTCAACAACTTCGCCGGTTACCCTTGACCTAGGACTAGGTGCGGAAGAAAGGGCGGGATTCTTTTTGCCTGAATGGCGCAAACTCGTTTGCGGAGTGATGATCGTCGTTTTCCCTTCATCACTCATCGCGCAAAACACTGGCGGCGGCCTGCTTCACAGCAACGGAGGAACTTGGCTCAACGAAAATCCCGCGCCTGCAACGGCTGCGATTTTCGCCGACTCCCTGGTCCAGACCCAGAAAGGTTACAGCGCGAGAATCGATGCCGAGGGCTCGAGCGTCCAGATCGGGCCTGAGACCGTGCTGCAATTCCAGGGTAACGAACTCACCCTCGACCACGGCAGCCTGAAACTCGATACCGCTACCGCAATGACGGTGATCGTCGGCTGCATCACCATCAATCCCATCGTCGCAGACCGAACCCAATACGATGTGACCGATATCGACGGAAAGGTGAAAGTAATAGCTTATAAGAAGGATGTGAAAATCCGTCTGCACGGCTCAGCCCTGCGGAAAACCAAGCCCGGGGCTTCGTCTGAATTCATCGTCAAGGAAGGCGAGCAGGCAACTCGTTCCGAACATTGTGGCGCACCAATCAACCCCGGTCCGGGCACTAAACCTTTATTCGATAGCATCTGGGCCAAGGGTGCCGGTCTCGTCGCCGTCGGCGTAATTACCTGCTACGCATTATGTCGAGAGCCCAATCCAATTAGCCCCAAGGATCCCTAACCCCTTCGAAAACATGCAGGCGCCGCCGCGAGTGTCGTTCCGCTCTACCTCCCTTTACCAGCGTCAGTCTCCGCGCCACTCGAAGGCAGTGCGGCCGTCAAACGCCCGCAGCGCAGCAGGTAAAGCATATAGAAAACGATGACCAGATTGCCCACAAACACCACCGAGCGGAGAACTGTAATTCCGCGCATGAGCTCATGAATCTCCAATGGTATGAGTAAAGTTCCTGATCCAAGGGCGAACCACTCCGCCCACCTGCGTTGCTTCCACAAACCGTAAGCCTCGGCAAAACGAAGCGCGGAATAGGCAAATGCCAGTCGCGCTGCCATCCACAAGCGTGCGTCGGTGATGTCGTCGGCAAAATCGAGAAAAAGCTGCGCCGAGTGCCGGTCCGTGCTGATGTGCAAGAGCGCCAGCAGGCTCTCCGCCATCACCCACGCATCTTTGTGCACAAGCAGGATCGCGCCCAATCCGATCAGCAAAACGAAAACGCCTTTTGTGAATTCGAAGGAAGCCACCAACCGCAGGAGGCGCCGCTGCGCGGGATGGAGATCGGATTTCGTTGCAGGCGAGGACATGCCGCGGCGCTAATAATTCTCAGGTTACCACGCGTTATTTGTTTGGCGTCATCCCGAAGTCCCGCGTTTTCACCAGCGGGACGAGGACTTCGGAGTCAACTAGTCAACTACCCGTTCGTAACTTTAGCGGCCTGCCTTGCTGATGGCAAGATTATGACGGCAAGGAAGGCATCATGAGAAAGCTCGCAATTCTGCTCACGTTCTCAGCGCTAGCCACCGCAGCGGCGGCGTCGCAATCAATCGTAGTTCACGCTCCCCAAACTGCCCGGCAGGCGCTGATGGAAATGTTCTCGCTCAAGACTTCCGGAACATTCGTCAAACACTTGCCCGCAGCGACCGTTAGCGCCCTGGAAAAATCCGGCGCGCTGAAAACTCTGCAGCAATATTCGATGCTAACCAGCCAATTCCACTCAACCGGAAATTCTTTGGAAACGTTTGACACCGGATCCGTATTGCTGGCCTCGACCGATCCTAAAACCAATCAGAAAGTGGAAGTCGTCGTCGAAAAAGATTCCCTGCAAGGCGATGACGACAACATCGAGCTCTCTTTTCGTACCTACAAGAACCAGCAACTCCAACGCACTCCCTTCATGCCGCGGATTACTTTCGCCATGAAGATGGAGTCCGGTGTCTGGAAGCTCAACGAGATTTTGGTCAGTGTGCGCGTGCCGCTCTCCGATCCTGATTTCCTAAAGAGTGTCACGGACGGCATAAAATCACGAACAGCCACACCGCCGCAGCCACAGATCCAGCTAACGCAGAATCAATTCACCCAAGCCCAACCGTTCCCAAGCCAACCAGCCCAGAACCAGCCCGGCCAGAACCAACCAGCAACTTTGAATCGAGGCTTCGATAACTCCATACAGGCGGCCATGCGCTCCATTCTGACCGCCGAGATCGCCTACAGCGCCACCTACCGCTCGGTCGGCTACACTTGCACACTCTCTGACCTCGATGGGTTCGGAGGCGGCGAGCCCAATGAACATCAGGCCATGCTGATTCCCAGCGGCCTGGCTAGCGGGAAAAAATTCGCATACGATTTCACGCTCTCCGGATGCACGGGCAGGCCTGCGACCGCTTTCCAGCTTGTCGCCGCACCCAGAGGAAACAACTTTGGGCGGCGTGCTTTCTGCGCCGATCAATCAGGAGCGATCCGCTACTCCACCGACGGCAACCCCGCCACCTGCGTGGCAAGCGGAGTCCCGGCGCAATAAAACTTCTCAGCGCTTGCCCGACCGCACCGCGGCGCGCAGCTCATTCACGATCTCCCGGGACGCCCGGATCGCCGCCGCGTGCTGATTCACATTGAACGAGATCGCTCCCACCCGCGCGTGGCCGCCGCCGCCGTAGCGCTCGCAGATCTTGGCGAGGTTAACCACCGGCTCCTCCGGCGCCCAAGGATTCGATCCCACCGACACCTTCACGCGAAAGCTGCTCTTGCTCAGCCCCACGCTATAAATCGATTCCGGATGCAAGTAATAAGGAACGAACTTGTTGTACCCCTCCAACTCCTGGTCCGTGATATCGAAAAAAATCGTGCCGTCCGTACACTCCGTGCGCTGCCTTAATATTTCGATAGAGATTTCGTGCCGCTTGAGCAACGGCGGCAAAAGCGGAGCCACAAACGGCTCTTCCAGAATGGCTGCCAGCTGTTTGGTCGCGAGCAACGGAATCAGGTGCGGGACAAATCCCTGGTCCGGCGCCGATTCAATTACCATGGTCAACTTCATCGCCGGCTCCTGCATCTCCACCGCCGTCTTGGCGTCGGCATACAGAGCTCCATCAATCACGTCGGTCCAATGCACCAGATCGGCCATTGGCGCGGGATCGAATCCAAAGCGCTGCTGCCCGATCATGGCAATAAAACTGGTGCACGACTTGAACGCCGGATCGTAGAACTTCCGGTTGCTCTCGTCGCGCTCAAAGTGCGCCGCGTCCGCCGTGGAAAGAAACGCGCTCTCATGATGATCGAACCACCATGTGATCTTCGGCGAGCTCGAATACTTGAAATCGACGATGGCATTCTCATCGCCAGTGAAATCCGATTCGTCAAACAGCGATCCCGCGCGATGCAGCAGGCCGGAAAACTCAAAGTCCACATCGCTGCGGATGCGCTCGCGATAAAAGCGGGAGAACAGCGCCGCCGAAGACGCTCCGTCGAAACACTTGTTGTGATAGAACACCTTGACTTTCAATCGAATCCCCAGTCCCCGAAATTTCGCCGCCCGCGGCATCCACCGCGAGCGCAATTTAGCCGCGAAGTAAAAGCTAATAGGAATGACAGCTTGGAAGAGGAAAGTCAAGCGCCACCGGGTCCCACTGGCGGCGTAGTCCTGAAAATTGAGCTGTGTGATTCGTCCGGCGTCATCCCGAAGTCCCGCGCTTTCACCAGCGGGACGAGGGATCTCCCCAGCGCTTCGGGGTCAAACTTAGCCGTGACTCGGGTGCAACTTGCGTCGCCCATGCGCCACGATTAGCAAAGGCGAAGCTTGTTCGTCCATAAAACAACAAGCACCTGCCCCGTCAAACTTGCTTTTCCGCCAGATCTCCGATTACCGGCAGCTTATACATCTGCCCCTGATTCGCCTTGATCAGCAGCACAATCCAGACAATGAAACCCCCCAGGCCGATCAGCGGCCAAATCAATACGGTGAGGAAACCGAGCAATGGGATGTGAGCCACGATGCGCAGCCCAATCCAGAGAATCCACCAGCCAATGTTGAAAAATATGCACTGCCATGCGTGAAACCGCACGAACCGATTCCGGCTGTAAGGTTCCACGATGAGAAAAATAATCGCCGGGATGATCGTCACGTAAGCCAGCATCCCCGCCACGTTATCGGCCAGTCCGGAACCTGTGTTGACGACCACAGGCACGGTTCCCCCGCGCCCGCTGCAGGCTGCACACACGGTCGCGCCGTCGGCAATCTGAGCGCCACACATATTGCAAAATGCCATGGGAGCCTCCTCGGTTCCTTAGCGGTTCGTCCCAGCGACGTTGCGGCAAAGTACCAGAAAGCGACTTCTGAAGCAAACTATAGCGCAGCGCACCTTGAACTCAGTTTGCATCCGCCAACTGTTCCGCCAAGTCCCCCACCAGCGGCAGCTTCAGCATTTCTCCCTGCAGAGCCTTCACCACCAGGACCATCCAGAGAACTACGAATCCCAGACCCACGAGCATGGAAACGAAAAAGAGCGGTAGCACCGAGAGGAGCCCTATCACCGAGCCCACAATCCACAGCACAACCCCGGCCGCTATGCCCGCGCCCAACAACCCCAAGCTCTGAAACGAATGGAAGCGCGCAAAGCGATTGCTCTTGTAAGGTTCCACGAAAAGAAAAATCGCGGTCGGTATCAGACCATAGGCCAGAGCACCCACCAGCCTGGCGGGCAGCGCGCCCACTTTGCCTTGCACGCGCTCGACTGGTTGCATAGCCCGGCCGCAGCCTGGACAGAAGGCAGCGTCGTCGGGCATCGATGCGGCACACTCGGGACACGAAATGGACATGCGTTAGAGTAACCCGTGCTCGCCCCCGTTACAAAAATGGAACATCGCTGCTCACTCGTATTTCTCCGCTGTCAGCCAAAAAGTCCGCTATAATTCGTCTTCCAAACGGAATGGACTTCGATCAACTCATTACATTTCTGGAAGTTGCTCGCCAACGCAGCTTCTCCCGCGCGGGAGAAAAAGTTTTCCGCTCGCAATCGGCGGTGAGCGCGCAAATCCGCCAACTGGAACAGGAATACGGAGATCGCCTCCTCGATCGCTCCGGCAAAACCGTCAAGCTGACTCCCGCCGGTCAAATCTTCTACGAATACGCCCAGCGCCTGAAGGCTCTCCGCGATGAATCTCTAGTCGCCGTCGCCGATCACGGCCAGACTCCCCGCGGCACGCTCATGGTCGGCGCCAACGAAGCCACCTGCCTCTACGTTCTTCCCGAAGTCTTTGGCGAGTATTGCCGCCACTATCCCGACGTGCAAATCAGCATCTACCGCAATTTCACCTACAAGATTGTCGAGAAGCTGGAGAATGGTGCGCTGGAGGTGGGCGTGCTCAGCTTGCCCATCCAGTCGCCCAGCCTGAAAATCCAGCCGATCTTCCGTGACCGCCTGATGCTAATGGTGAGCCCGAAGAATCCGCTGGCCAAATTGAAATCGGCCCGCGTCAGCGAGATGGTGAAGTATCCTCTGCTTCTTCCCAAAACCGGCCACACCCGCCGGTTGCTGGATAAGCTCTTCCGCGAGTACAACTCCGAACTGAAAGTCAGAATGGAGTTGCCGAGCATCGGCATGATCAAAAGCTTCGTTGCCGCCGATCTCGGTATCTCGCTGATTAGCGCATCCTTCGCGCGCGACGAAGTCGCTGCCGGGCGGGTGAAGCTGATTGAATTGGAGGGCGCAGAGCTATGGCGCGAACTCGGCCTTGCCTACCGCCGCGATCGCACTCTCTCCGTCGCGGCCAAAGCTTTTATTACCGTCTCGCGGCAATTCGCCACGAATCCCAAGAAAACAGATGGGTCGGCGAATGCCTAAGCCCTAAGCGGCTTTTGGACTTTGCCCTTTCACACTCTGAACCACGGTCGCAGGCAATTGCAGCACCCGGATCGTCGAATCAGTCTGGGTTCGTACGTGTACGGCAATTCCGTCGTCGTGCGCGAAAGGATCGGAAACAACTTCAAATTCCTCCCCGTAAAGCCGAATACGGCCCGACACGCCGTACCCAAGATGCTTAACATGGTCACAAATTTCAGATATAGAAGGGGGCTCAAGATTAAGGCTGGTCATGATATCCCTATTATAGTCCTCGGCTTCCCGTTTCGGTCTTGGGCAAAGCTTTGCCGTAGTATCCTCGCGAGCGGGTCATTCTGCTCATCGAAACCCTGATCATCGGGAGAAAACATCACCGAAAGGAACCCGCGTCTGCCCCAAAACGAAAAATCCGGCTATAACCGCTTCCTCCTTCTCGTAGCCGGCCTAGGAGGATTGCTCTACGGCGTCGATGTCGGCATCATCGCCGGAGCCCTTCCCTACCTGGAAGCCACTTCCGGCCTCAATGCCGGCCAGCTTTCCATCGTCGTCGCAGCCGTGCTCCTCGGCAGCGTCATCTCAACCTTATTCGCCGGCACCCTCGCTGACTGGATGGGCCGCAAGCTCCTCATGACCCTCAGCGGCGTTCTGTTCGTGGTCAGTATTCCTGTAATCGCGCTTTCGCATGGCTACCAGCCGCTGGTTCTCGGCCGTCTTCTGCAAGGCGTGAGCGCAGGCCTCATCGGCGTGGTCGTCCCGCTCTATTTGGCGGAATGCCTGGCCGCAACCCATCGCGGAAAAGGCACCGGAATTTTCCAGTGGCTTCTGACCCTCGGCATCGTCGCCGCTGCCGTCGTCGGAATGTTTTTCAGCATTCGTGTGGAAGAGGTCGCCAGGGTCGGCGATCCCTCCCGGCTTTTCGCTTTCAAAGACACGGCCTGGCGCAGCATCTTCTGGGTTTCGCTGCCCCCTGGGATTCTGTTTGTCATCGGCAGCCTCATGGTCGCCGAGTCTCCACGCTGGCTCTTTCGCCGCGGCCAGCGCGATGCCGCCTACGCCGCGCTCCTTCGTTCCCGCACCACGCAGCAGGCCGACCTTGAACTTGCGGAGATGGAACAAGCCACCGCCGCGGAAAAAGCGCAAACCTCAACCGGAACGAAGGTGAAGGAATCGCTCCTGCGCCGGAAATATGTGATCCCCTTCGTCCTGGCCTGCGTGATCCTCGCCTGCAACCAGGCTACGGGCGTGAACTCGATCATCGGCTACAACGCCAACATCCTCTTGCAGAGCGGCCTCTCCGATGTTCAGGCTCATTGGGGCTACGTACTTTTCACTATCGTAAATTTCCTGACGACCATGGGCGGCGTAGCACTGGTCGATCGCAAGGGACGGAAATTCCTCTTATCCCTCGGCAGTGCCGGCATCATCGTGTCCCTGCTCTGCACCGGCGCATTATTCCGGCGGACCGAATCCCTCCGTGTCGATTCCCGCGCCGCGGTTCAGTCCATGGTCGATTCCAATCAGGCAGTCGCGATTCATTATGACGAGAACACCGCGAACACGCTCCTCGCAGCCAGCGCCAACAGCAATGCCATCGCCATCCGCAATCGGCCCACCTCGCTGAGCATCATCTACTCCTGCGGAGACTTCCGCGCCGCCACCAAGGTCGTTCGCTCCGACGATTCCGTGTCCAAGCCGATCGAGATCACGCGCGAAAGCTGTCTCCCCGCCAACAAAGTGGTCGCGTTCTTCTCCAATCCTTTCAGCGATCTCGACGCATCGCGCCGTGCTCCGCTAAAAATCGACAATGCCCTGATCAGTCCGGTTCCGAGCGCTCACAACGGCTGGATGGTCGCCATTACCCTCTTCGTCTTCATGGCGTTCTTCGCCATCGGCCCTGGCGTCTGCGTGTGGCTCGCTCTTTCGGAGCTGATGCCGACCCGCATTCGCTCCAACGGAATGAGCATCGCCCTGTTGATCAACCAAGCCGTTTCCACCGGCATCGCGGCCACGTTTCTGCCCACCGTCGGCAAATACGGTTACTCCACCATGTTCTTCGCCTTCGCCGGGTCGACCGTGATCTACTTCATCACCGCCGCTTTCTTCCTTCCCGAAACCAAAGGTAAGACACTGGAAGAAATCGAAGCTCATTTTGAGGGCTCGGGCAAGAGACCCGACCTCGCAACTGCTTGATCCACAAAGAGGTGTGACGGTTAATGACACTCTAGTGGGGGGGCATGGCACGAGGGTGCCATTTACCGAATCCGGCCCTTGTTCTACTCTCCTAGGTGAGCAGCACTTGGGGGAGGGCTGATCAACAGGCGCCCAAGACTCGAACTTGAGTCTGGGGCGTTTTGTTTTGCGCGTCCCTCTTTCCCTTCCGCTTCTCTTCCCATCTGCAGTCGTTTTGAGTGTAATGACAAGCGGACTTTCCGCGATGGTAATCTTGCGGGAAGCATAGAAACCTTCCTATAGTGCGGGAATGCATCAGATCTGGCTGCTCGTGCCTTGTGCAATTGTTCTGCTGTTCTGCGGGGCTGTGTATCTCGCATGTCTGGCCTGGCGAAAAATGGGACTCGGGAGACGGATCGCCAGTCTTCTGCTCCTTGCACCACATTTTCTGCTGATCCTATGCGTCGTCGTATCCCAGCTTTGTGGCCACCCGCCTCAAGGATCGAGTTGTTTCAATACCCAGTTCATCTGTGCCGTGCTCTTGGTATTCATCCTTCCAGTTCCGGCTCTGCTAGGCACGCTGCTGGCCTTTGGAATTTTCATACGCGCTCGACGTAGTTTGTAGATTTGGCGAGTGGTCCACCAAAGCCGTTTTCGGCTCGGGATTCTGTCTCCGCCGTTGTTCTCGGCATATACCCATGCGCTCATTGAGGGTCAAGGTGACGAACTGCGATTTCACACTCTCAGAACCGGATTGTTGGTGAGATGGGGACGTTTTCGCCAGCAATGTCAGTTTCTTCTCAAATGCAGGATATGGGCTCTCGGAAAAAGCCTCATTCAGAGTGTCGGGGCGCTCACTTGCGGTCGGGCTTCGGACGAGCGGCCGGAGATTTCTCGGCCTGGGCGACGTATCTCATCAGTGTCACCAGTTGCGGCATCGTAACTTCGAGGTTGAGGTCCCTACCTCGGGGGCCTCCAATCTTTTTGAGATCTCTCGCACAATGAAGCCGCTGACTGATGTAGATCGGATGAGGAAAGCGAATGACGACGGGAGTCTCTACGCGCAGGACCTCGCTCGCCGGCAACGAAAACTTTTGCTTCTTCTTGCGTTCGCCCAGTTCTTCAAAATCAAAGCTGCCCTTCGACAGCACGATCTTAGCGTCCACGATTTGCCCGCCTGCCAATAAGTAGTACTTCACTGGCAACTCCAGCGGGGACGCGAGTTGCAGAGGCGTGTCAGCCGCTACGGGTGCAAGGTATCGTGGCGCTTTTGCGTCATTGAAGGGCTCGAATCGCTTCACCACTCCCGCATCATCAAATTCCACCAGCAGGTTGCCGCTCTTCCATACCCTTCCCGCGGCACTGGGAAACCGGGGATCCGGATAGACCATCCATGCGGCCCAGGTCGACGACGACCAACGGCCCAAGAAGAAGTGGTCGCCCTGATAGCCGGTATCAATCAGCTTGAGCTTTTCTCTTACTTCGGCGCGCGTGGTCTGGCCAGGATGGAGGAACGATAGATCAATGTCCTTTACCTCAGTGCCTTCGGGCGTGCGCGTATGCTTGTGCAGGGGCGTCGCGCCGATGCATCCCAGCAGCATCACACAGAGAGCAAGAGCGATCCCCAACTGCAACTGCTGCCGTGTGCAGACATGCCAACTCTCAGTTCTCATTGTCATCAGGAATCCCTCGCCTTAACTTCGAGCAGGACCCCGTCTGCGATTCACTCCATCCATGCGAGATACAGGTGGCCTACGAGTCCGCGTGGGCGCTCCTGTGGTTTACCGCGACGCTGGCGTCAGTTCCTTCTCCAGCAGTACGAGATGCAGACCCTGGTTACTGGTGGCTGCCAGCACGTAGCCCTGTGCCTGGTCCTGCTCAATGTCCTTCTGCGCGCTGGAGATGCGCACAGTTTGGTGGAGCTTGTACTGGTAGCGGGAACTGGACGAGGGAGCGGAGCGCCCAGCGATCAACGCAGCGCCGTTGCGGAATTGTACAAACGATTGTGGGATCAGACGGAAGCCTTCTCCCGCCTTCTGATTGAGCCGCTTTTCCACGCCTCCCGGGGAGTAGCCGTGCAACAGAACGTACTGATAGGCTGGCGCGTCTCCGGCAGACTTTTCGAGTGTGACATCTGCCGTTCGGTTGGAGGTAAGTGCGAAGGCTACGACGTGATAACCCGCAGCGCCTTCGTCATTGAGTTTCTTCTCCGCGTCATCGAAGTGATCGGAAGAGATGGTGAGCGTATGACGACCGATGAGGGGTGCTGAGACGGCTGTCGCAGGTGTAGAGTTAGCTTCAGTACCTGCAGGTTGTTCCGGGTTTGCACCCCCCACCGATAGCGCCGGAAGGGGCTGGGCAGGGTGTGGAAGAACGCGTTCCCCGATCAGCTTTGTGGTGTCGACGATCTGTCGGGCAAACTGTTTGGTGACGTCGGAACTGGCACCGCCCAAAAAACCTCCCGCCAAAATTGCCCTTACGTTTTCTGACAGAATGGTTTGGCCAGTGGCACGGTCAATGAAGGTGAGGTGGGCAAAGATTTCCGTTGAACCCGCGCCATAGCCGCCGAAATAGCGTTTGGCACGGCTGCCGGGCTTGAAGTGGGTGAGAGTTCCGGCGAGCCTGAGAACCGGCGTATCGGCATTGGTGGGAACCCCTCCCGCGGCGAGGACTTCAAGGAACTCCTTCGACTCGCGCAATTGCTTGGCGATTTCGTCTTGGAGCGGTAGAAGAAGTTCGACCGGGAAGTCGACACCTTCTTGTATCGCGAAGGCTTCCACCTGAATGACGTTGTACTTGTCTTTTACTCGTTCCAGTTTGGAGTCTGCTGCGAAACAAACGCTGCAAATGCAAAGCAGGATAACGAGAAATCTGGAAACCTGAGGTAGCATCTGGGCGAGGACGTCTGGCACGACACTCAAATCAGCTACGGGTAAGACACCGGCAAAGGCTGCGAACATATGGACGGCACTTTTCATGGCACGGCCACTCCCGTACTTTTTAAGCGGAATCCTCCTGTTGCTGTCGCAATCCGCGCTGCCTGATCCAGTCGAAGAGGAAAAGAACTCCGATGAGGAAGGCCGGCCCGCTCACTGCCACATAGGTAACCAGCGGGAATCGTTTCCCCATCGTGATGATGTAAATAACCCCAAGCGAGAAGTAACCGATTGCACCCGCCCACTCCCATTTCCAAGAAATGAGAAGAACCATCACAACGATGGCCGTGGGAATCATGTGCAAGGCTAGAGCGAGCATGGTGCGCCCAAAGGGCAAGTGCTCGCTGAAAACGTCCAACGCAAAGATGCTGATGAATGCTGAGAACAGGATTCCAAGAATTCGCCGCGACCAGTAAAAAAGAAGAACTGCCACATTGCGATTCATGGCACTCCTCCGCGTTGCAAAGGACTTGGTTCGCCTCAGGGGGGTGTGCGTTTCAACCGCGGGAACGGCGCTTCGGAGAGGCGAGAGAATTTACAGCTTGTATTCTACTACCGTTGGAGTGGGGTGGCGAAGAAAGGTGACCGCAGATATGCTCTGCCAATGGGCACAAACTTGGGCACGGGTGAGGCCTGGTTGACATAATATCGCCATTACACTCATTGACAAATCGCCTGCCCTGGCAGCCTCTTGAACCTATGCCTTGATACCCTTCCTAGAGCTCTGATTTCCGATACCTTCCCGATTTCCGCTTGACCTGCGCTCTCCAAGGCGCTAGCCTGAGAATACCCAATTCAGCTTCAGGAGCCGGGCACGCGAAGAGATCTAACTCCTTTGGATTGAATATTTTGCCTGTAAGCGATTGCAGCTCTAGGATTGTTTCAGATTTTGGCGCTAACTCCATGATTGCAATAGCCCGGGAGGAGGGGGGGGATACCCCCGCCAGCCGAAATTCCCGATTCGGGAGTTGCCGCCAAACCCTCGCTGCCGCCGTCATCCTCATCGCCACATTCGCCTCCACTCCAACAGCCTCAGCCGACGCCCTCCGCGGAACCCTCGTCCACGAAGAAACCATCCGCGTAGCTCCCAGCGCGGACGCTGCCCGAGTCGGCGATTGTACTCGCGGAGTCGAACTCATCGTCCTGGATAACAGTCGCGACTGGGTCAACGTAGAGGCGATTATTCGCGCGCCCAGCAACGAAGAAGGCGCAACCGAAGACGAATCCGAAGGCAAAGCCATCACCGGCTGGCTTCCCCGGCAAGGCTTGATCCTGAGCACCACACAAGACGGCGACCGCATCATCTTCGGCGAGGCCGCTGACTCCGAAGACCAGGCCAGCCGCCGCCGTGGACGCCGCGACGCCGCGCAAGACGCCATGCGCCTCTACTACCGCGTCTACGATCTGATGCCCGCCTCCCCCCTCGCCGCCGAAAGCCTTTATCGCGCCGCCGATATTCGCTGGCAGATCGACCGCGCCGACGTCATGTCGCGCCCCTCCGCCCGCGCCCGCGAAAACTACATGCGCGCCCAGATGAAAGAAGACTGGATGAAGCTGGTCATCAAAAAATGCCCCGGAACGAAGTGGGCTGATCTCGCTTCTTTCCGCCTCATCGATAACAAACTCTGCGGCGACTGGGAGGGCCTGTCCAAGTGTCCCGATAAAGAAGCCGATCTCTACGAGAACTACGCCAAAGATCACCCGCAGTCGCCCGCAGCCGCTGAAGCCTTGTACAATGCCGCAACTCGCCGCGCTGCGCTCATTGAGATCTACAAGAACGAACCTAATCAGAAAAAATCCGCGGAATCGAAGGATCGCGCCCTGTCCCTGGCCCAGAAACTCGTGAGCCAATACGGCCAGAGCGACTGGGCCTTGCGTACCCAGCGGCTGATCTTCTACATTCAACAGGGCATCCCAACCTTCGGAAGCGCGGCGGACTAATCTTGCCCATCTATCAAGCGGTCGTTCTTGCCATCATTCAGGGACTGGCGGAATTTATCCCAGTTTCCAGTTCAGGACACCTCATCATCGTGCGGCGATTGTTGGGCTGGAACGAATTGTCGCCCGCACACGAACTCACTTTCGACGTCGCTCTGCACTTCGGAACCCTGCTCTCGGTCCTCTTCTATTTCCGGCGCACCTGGTTTCAGATTATCCGCGCGGCGCTGGGGGGAAAAATCGTCCGCTTCTCCGAAGCCGGAGGCTCGGACGAGAATCTGACCCTTCAGGAGCGGAATGATGAACGCATGCTCCTGTGGTTTCTCGCTCTGGCGACGATTCCGGGAGCCATTGCGGGCAAGTTGCTCGAGCATTCCGCCGAAGATTATTTCCGCGAACACATCGTCCTGATTGCGGGTGCGCTGATCGTAGTTGCCCTTCTCATGTGGCTCGGAGAAAAAGCCAGCAAACTCGAAAAGCCGCTCACGCGAATTTCTCTCCTCGATGCTCTGGTCGTGGGTGTCGCGCAGGCGTTTGCACTGATCCCGGGAGTTTCGCGCTCTGGGTCTACCATCACCGCAGGCCTGTTCTGCAATATGACCCGGGAAGCCGCGGTTCGCTTCAGCTTCTTGCTCTCGACTCCGATCATCGCCGGCGCCGCTCTGCTGAAGGCACACGAGCTTCATAAGGAAGGCCTGCCCGCCGGAATGCACGCGCCTTTCCTCGTCGGTATTCTCGTCTCCGCGGTCGTCGGTTACGCGACCATCGCGTGGCTCATCCGGTATCTGCAGTCCAATACCCTACGAATATTCATCATCTATCGCATCGTCTTTGGCCTCATCGTGATCGCCCTGGCGTACACGTGGCATCTGCAGTAGACAAGCGACTATTTTTAGCGGGAAGCCAACTGTACACTCCTGACAAATTCCGTCATTGCTGGCAACCCGTCTTCTTGGCATAATGATGGGGCTCTGGCCCGATTTGCGCCACGGGACAAGTTTGCGTCCGGTGTAAGAAACGGCCTACATGCATTTTCTGGCAAGCATCTTTGTCCCCACGGGCAACCGGCGGCTGAATGAGCTGATCGGTTTTCTGTTGTGCGTCTCTGCGCTCCTCCTTTTCCTCGCCTTGGCCTCTTATTCGCCACTCGATCCTTCGCTGAACAGCGCCTCGGTTCTGACCGGCACGCACGCAGCCCGCAACTGGATCGGCGTGGTCGGAGCCCTGGTCTCTGACGTCGCCTTGCAGTTCTTCGGCATCGGAGCCTTTCTCCTGCCCATCTTCCCGTTCATGCTGGGAATCCGCTGGTTTGCCTCCCGCAAGATTCAGTCTCCCTTCGCCAAAACCCTGGGAGGAATCTGGCTGATGATGTTTGTCCCGGCACTGTTGGCGCTATTGCCGGGCAATACGCGCTGGCTGCACGTGATCCCCATGGAAGGCCTTCTCGGCCGGGTTGTAGGCGATGTGCTCATCCATTACCTGAATCTGGCAGGCGCCTACATCGTTTGCGCCAGCGTGCTGGCGGTCGCGCTTTACCTGTGCACCGCGTTCTCGTTCTCGTCCATCCAAATTTGGATTCCGACGCGCTTCGCATTTGTAACGGCGCTCTGGAACCGCTATCTGGATTGGCAGGAAGATCGCGCCAAGCAGCGTCAGCAGAAAGAACTGGACAAGCGCAGGATTTCGAAGCCGCAGGTCAAAACGCAGTTAATTCCGTCGCGGCAGGTCGCTGCTAGCGAGCCAACCGTCCAGGCCAGAGTTGCCCCAGAGCCGCGGCGCACCGGAATCGAGCGCACGCTTGATCCTGAACCGACGGAAGTGGCCGCCAATGCGCCAGCCACGACCGCAGGAATTCTGTATGAGGCCGCGCCTCTATCTGAGGTCAATCCGGAGGTTACACAGCGCGCCGATATCGACCACAAGGCAAAGACGACCATGCCCCGCATCGCTGGCGGATACAAGCTGCCCTCCAGCAGTCTGTTGCAGCGTCCTGATGAACAACAAGCCGTGGATGCAGACGAACTGAAACTCCTGGCTCAGGTGCTCACGGAAAAATATGCTGAGTTTGATGTGCATGGGCAGATCACGCAAATCAATCCCGGCCCAGTGGTCACGACGTTCGAGTTCAAGCCCGACGCCGGAATCAAGTACAGCCGCATCACCAACCTTACCGATGATCTATGTCTCGCCTTGAAGGCTGAGAGCATCCTGATCGAGCGCATGGCCGGAAAGTCGACGGTCGGCATTCAGGTGCCGAACCGGCAGCGCGAGATCATCTGGCTGCGCGAGAATATCGAGTCGCAGGAATTCATGGGCTCGAAATCCAAGCTGACGATGGCCTTGGGCAAGGACATCAACGGGCGCATCGTCACCGCCGATCTGAATGGCATGCCGCACCTGCTGATTGCCGGGTCGACTGGCTCCGGCAAGAGCGTGGCCATCAACGCTTTCATCATGTCGATTCTGTACAAGGCCACGCCAGACCAGGTGCGGCTGATTCTGGTGGATCCGAAGCGGCTGGAGTTGGGCAACTACGAAGGCGTGCCGCATCTGTATACGCCGATCATCACCGAGCCGAAGCTGGCGGCGAACGCGCTTGCGCAATGCGGTCCGCGAGATGGAACGCCGGTTGAAGCTGCTGGCGGCAAAAGGCGTACGGAATATCGACCAGTACAACCGCCTCTTCGACAAGCGGCACACCAAGCCTATTTGAGGAAGACTCCGACGACAAACCGATTCCCTTACATCGTGATCATCATCGACGAATTGGCCGACCTGATGATGCTCGATTCGAGCAACGTCGAGGAATCGATCACGCGGCTGGCGCAGATGGCGCGCGCTGTGGGCATTCATCTGGTGCTGGCCACGCAGCGTCCTTCGGTCGACGTGATTACGGGACTGATCAAGGCAAACTTCCCGGCGCGAATTTCTTTCCGCGTCGCGACCAAGGTAGATTCGCGAACCATTCTCGACGCCAACGGAGCCGAGGCTTTGCTGGGCAAGGGCGACATGCTCTACCTGCCTTCGGGATCGGCGCGCGTGCATCGGCTGCATGCACCGCTGGTCACGGAAAAAGAAATCGCGGCTGTAGTCGAATTCTGGAAACAGCAAGGCTCGGCAGAATATCAGCAGCAATTCCTGGAAGCACCGAAAGACGAACGGGAAACTGGAAGCGGATCGAGCGCTGGCGAGAGGATCAGGAGCAAGGCGGCGAAGATGATCCCTTTATCAGGATGCGGTGAAGCTGGTGGTGGAATTTGGCAAGGCATCCACTTCCCTGCTGCAGCGGAGGCTGCGCATTGGCTACGGCCGCGCCGCGCATCTCATCGATCTGATGGAGCAGGACGGCATCGTCGGCGCAGCCGATGGTCCCAAGCCACGGGAAGTATTGAAGCGTCCCGACTGGATTTCAGAAATCGAAGAGACCATGCGGTAGGTAGAGTTGTTAAGGTCTCGCTTCCGAGCGCAGCCCCCGAATTGCCAGTTTCGCCAGCGCGATCACAACCAGGATCATGACTGTCCATAGGATTGCCATATGCCTCTCGGACCACGGGCGGTCATCGGGACGGCTGGTGTATTGCGGGTTATGGACGCCCGCTCCCAGGTCAGCTTCCGCCGCAGCAGGGTCCAAATGAAAGAAGCGCGCGTAGTCGTAGACCGGAGCTGATAGCTTTTGGTCGCCGTAATACAGCTTCAGAAATGTCCTGCCCTGCGGGTCAAAGTAAAGACGGCGTTCGAGTGAGAACGGTTGAACTGCGAAGATTGCAAGCGGCGGATTATCTTCGTTGTCCAAAGAGATGACGATCTGGCCGGAGTTGCTGGAAAGACCGACTGCTAGCTCCTCCGCGGTCACGAGCGTACCCGCACGATTGACGCGGACGCGGCTTATCTCACCACTCGCTTGCTCGATGCCGCTTGCATTCTGCACACTCACCCGGCGACGGAAGTTCACTTGTTCAGCCGCGATTTGAAACAGAATGCGGTTCAGCGGAACTTTCGCAGGAATGTCGCACACGATCACCGTTCTGCGTGGCTTCTGTTGCGGCGCCGCGCAAGAACCGATCCTGGTCCAGGAAGCTTGTTGCTCGCGCAGATTGTAGATCGCCGCACCTTTGACCTGCTGCGGATGAATTCCGGCAGAGAGCTTGACGTGCAGGTATCGAAAGCTGGACGGTGGCAGCTTCAACACGGAATTGGAGCCCAGCTGTTCGCTGGTGAAATCGTAGATAGTGGAAGGCGCGAACTCGGTCGAGGTCGGCTCGCCAAGCGCGTTGGATCCAGCCACGGACGCAGTAACCACAAAATCTTTGGCGTCAAGACGAAGACGAATACGGTCGTAGGCAGCAAGACCCTCCGTATCCAGGTCAAACTCAGTATGCCCGGAGACACTCCCCAGATTGAGTATCTTGGCTTTTACTTCTTCGGAGGAGGTTCCAGCACGCTGCTCGGAAAGGGAGTACTGAACGGGCGAGTCCCCGTCGTATAGGCGCAGGTCTCCGAGATCAGGGCGCGAGTGATTCCAGATCTCTTCATCGATGATAAAGAAGTTTTGCCGATCTGGCTGTCCAACGTGAGCCTCACGCATATTGCTGAAGTAGGAGATGGCGGGCTCGGGCGGAGCGGAAACCAGGGCGACAAATAAGACGACCAAGGACGCAGATTTCATGCGCTGGCCGAGCTTTCCGCGCTTTCTTGTGCCTTTTTCTTTGCTGAGAGCTGAAGCCAATCGTGCTGGTATACGAAAGAAATTGCTAATAGCAGCACGCCCAGGACGATGAAGCTGACGATTCGGTATCCGCGATCGAGTTGAGCAACGTCATAGACAAAGACTTTGATAATGGTCGCGGCGATCAGCAGCAAAGCCTGCCAGCGAACAAGGGGAGCACGGCGGAGGAAGCCGACCACCATCAGCATCGCTCCATAGGCCATCCACAGAGCCGAATACGTAAAATCCCGTTCGATCCGAATCCGACTCCAATCTCTGTCGTAGGCTTGAGTCCAACGGCCATATGCCGGCCGGAGCGCACTCATCTGCCGGTCGTAGTAATCCGCCACTTCGCGGCTCAGCGCGATCAGGGCGAGGACATTCAAAGCCACCACCGCGACGGCAGCCACCATGCGCCCAGCTTCGTCGCTGCGGTGCGAGGCATACCAGGCGACTGCGCCCAGCACCGCAACCGCAATCGCGTACGTGGCCATGCGCATGTTGAAGATAAGTCGCGTCACGTCGAAATTGTCGATCACGAGCAGCCTGGCTACTCCCAGCGCAAGAGCGGCCAGGGCAAACACATTCAACAGTTCAGACTTGATGCGATCCGCCACCCAGAGAAACACGCCGGCCTCTACGAACCACCCGATCGTGATCCAGTGCGCGTCGAGCCGAATGGGAATGGCCACTGTGATGAAGCCGAGGGCAACCGCGAGATGGAGAAAATGCAGGATCTGCGCAGCCCCAGGGGTCATCTTCCGGGTGTGAACCTGACGGCTGAGAAAGATGTAGACCGCAGCCAGCGCTAAAGCGAACCAAGCCATGTCAGTTTTGTCGATCTCCTCAAACATGGCGTAGGCCTGGAGGAAATAAACCACCGCATTCACAAAAGCCAGAACCGCGGGAACCGAAGCAAATAATGGGATTTCATCTTCCGGTTGGAGGGTAACCAGGGGCGCGATCGCAAAAATCGCAAAGAAAAGCGTGGCAAAACTGAGAGTGAGTCCGAGTTGGCTTCGGCTATAGAAGCCGGAATACCAGCCCATATAGAGCAACAGCGTGCCCGCGTAGCTCATGACCAGGAGTCGCCGCCAGGGCTTGAACACGACCAGGAATAATGTAGCTAGATCGAGCAATGCTACGTAGGCGAACAGCGCCACTTCCCGGTTCTGTCCCGTCGAGAGCAACAGCGGAGTGCTGAAGCCGCCGGTGAGCGCGAAGGCGGCGAGCAGTTGCGCGTCTTGCGCCCAAGCCATCGCAGCCGTAGCCGCCGTCACCGCCAGCATCATGACGAAAGCAACACCGCTCGGAATCAGGCTGTAGACCTGAAATGCCGCCCATAAAGAGAGATAGAGCGCGCCAATCCCAACCGCCTTCAGCGAATAGGAAAACGCATGGTAGCCCTTGGCGCGAAAGCGCTCGCTCCACACCACCACGGCCACTCCCGCCAGCAGACCGATGGTCACCCGTCCCGCGGGACCGATCCAGTTGTTATCGAAAGCGAACTTCAGAAAGTACGAAATCCCGATCAGCAGCGCAGCGATGCCGATGCGATTGAGCCAGTGCGAGCCGATACGGGACTCGAGATCAGTTTCAGGCTCTGCGCATAACACCGGCTGAGCTCGCGGGGGGATGGACGGCAGAGGAGGCGGTGGCGCCGGCTTCTCCTTTATCCCGTCAGTTGCGGAAGCTTTCGGTGGCGGCGGAGGAGGCGATGAGACCACACTCGCATGCGCCTGCTCGACAGGCTCCAGCTCCATTTGGAGTTTGCTTTCGATCCGATAGACTCGGGTGGTCAGCTCGGCAAGAATGCGCCGGATCGCTTCGAGATCATTCTGCGATGGTTCCATGGGCGGAGCATCGAATTATGCGCGAAAAGGTCGGCCTGTGCACGCCCTTTCTCTGCGGGAACACAGCCGGATAATAGAGTCGGGGTTCTAACGACCGCTGGAATCGCGGATGTGTTGGCTTCTAGGCTACATCGCGAACTTCGATCAGGAGTCTTCCGTTTTGCGCCACGAGCGCAGATTCACCGCGTAGAGCACAATGCAGAACGCATTTGCCGGAATAAAACCAAATTGAGCCGTACGAAATCCGATCAGGCAGATAACCACACTATTGACCGCCGCTAGGATCCAGCCCTCCCAACAGCGCCGGCCCACCAAAATGGTAGAAACAATCGTAAGTAAGCACGAGAAAAAATCCAGTCTGAGAAACACCGAAGCCTCCATGCAGTGAGTATGCGCCAGCATCGGCCGGTTGGCTGTAATCCGGGGTACAAGTGAGGTTACGAAAGGCATCGTCTGAAAGGTCGAGCACGCTCGGGTAAACTTTCTGTTCGACCAGGAGTCAGCGATGAAAGTCTTTACCGAGTATTTGAAGTTCCACACCAAAACCCACCGGGCATATATTCACCTGACGCCGCAGGTGGACGAGATCGTGCAGAAGAGCGGCGTCAAGGAAGGTATGGTGCTGATCTCCGCCATGCACATCACCGCGGGAGTGTATGTGAACGACAACGAGAGCGGACTCATCGAGGACATCGATCAGTGGCTGGAGCATCTGGCGCCATTTCGCAAAAACTACAAGCACCACGAAACTGGAGAAGATAACGGCGACTCGCACTTGAAGGCCCTGTTGATTCATCACGAGGTAATCGTCCCGATCACCGCCGGCAAACTTGATTTGGGGACGTGGCAACGAATTTTCTACGCTGAATTCGATGGCCAGCACGACAAACGCGTGATCGTGAAAGTGATGGGCGAGTAAGACAAGCTGCCGGTTTGTGAGCGAGCGCGGTGCGAACTTCAAAATCCACTCTCCGCTTGCCGGAAGTATGACGAATCCGTACTATCGAGGGCTGCGACTCTCGCCTTGCAGAGTCGCGCCGGAGGATCGAATGAGTGATGAGCTGCAGGAGCTGCAGGAACACGCCGAACACGCACGAGAGAACCCCAGCCTGGCTCCGGTATCGTTGACGATGGCCGTACTTGCCGTGCTGGTGGCCGTCGTGTCGCTGGCAGGGCACCGCGCGCATACCGAGGAGGTCGTGAAACAGGCTAAGGCTTCCGATCAGTGGGCTTATTACCAGGCCAAGAATATTCGTGAGCATGAAGATGAGTTGTTTGCCGAACTAAGCCCGGCCGTGGCCAGCAAAGACGCTGCGGCCATGGACAAATTCCGCGACAAGTATGCGCAGGAAGGCGAGCGTTATAAACACGAAAAGGGGGAGATTCAGGACGCGGCCAAGGAACTGGAGCGAGAAGTTTCCCTGGAAGAAAAGCGCGCCGACCGTTACGACTTGGCGGAACTGTTTTTGGAGATTGCTCTGGTGATTACCTCCATCACTTTACTTTCTGGCAGACGAATCTTCTGGTACCTGGGGATTTTATCTGGCTTGGTGGGAGTGGCAGTGGCTGTTACGGGCTTAATCATCCACTGATCTGCTGGAGCTCAGGGCAGAAATGCTTTCATGCAGAAAAGGCTGCCGCCAGATTTCTCGAACTCCGAACTGTCGATCACAACCGGAGCTAGGCCTTCCTGAGTAAGCACGGATTCGAGATGCTGGGTAAGGTAAGGAGTGAGGTAGCGTCCATTGACAGCGATGCCGTTGCCCATGAATTTGTGAGCCTCGGCGGTGGTGAGTTCGTAAATGCGCTTCCAGTAAGGCCGAAGGGCCGCAAGCGATTCGGGCGAATAGGCACCCGGATAGATAAGAACGGCGTCGTTGTTTAAGGGGCAGAAACAGGTGTCGAGGTGATAGCAGTAAGGGTCCACAAGCTGGAGAGGGACAACCGGGATCTCCAGCTTCGACATGGCCTCGCGAAATTTTTCCACGCCTTTCTCCGTCGAACGAAAACCGTAGCCGGCATAAACGCGGGACCAATCTGGATGCCAGAGAAGATCGCCATGACCTTCCAGTCGCTCGGCGCCGAGATTGACTTCGAGGACTTTGAAGCCGCGCTGGCGGTACCAATCCACGTAGTATGGCACTTCCCGCTGCCGCGATGAGTGCACCATCTGGCTGGGCACGACGAACCTGCCAAGGTCTTTGTGAAAACCCAGAAAAACCTGGTTGGCGGCGAAGACCATATCCTCATGCCCGGCTGCAGGATCGATGATCTCGATCTGGCAGCCGGCATCTTCCAACGCGGCACGGAGCGCCTCCCATTGTCGCTGAGCTTTCCCGCGATCGATCGATGAGTTTCGCAACATGTAAGGGTTTTTCTGGTCAACAACATCGAAATAGGCCGGGGGACACAGAAGAACCTGCTTGGGCATGAGTTGAGATGTTAGCGGCGGGTGAGGGAGGAAGCAAGACACGGAAGACGAAACTTCGGCGTTGCGCCGAGACATCGGCACGAAAGCGATTAGGACCCGGACAGAGTCACAGAAAGGCTCAAGCAGCAGTATTCCCGATTGGCATCCGGGATGCAGGAACTTTAGTATCCGGCTGACTTCGTAAATCTAGACTCTGCTCGGGAGTCAGCGCAGCAGCATTAAGAGGCGAGTTATGCTCAGCCACTGCGCGAATTCGCAGTGTTCGAAACCGTTTCTGCGACTACGTGAGGGCAAGCTGTTTCTGGTGGAAACTCCGGGAATAACGAGACAGGAAGGCCTTACCGGCCCGATTGTTCCCACACTTCGAAAGCCTCCCCAGCGCGTGGAACATTTCTGGCTTTGTGACCGGTGCGCTTCGACATGGACGTTGATCCAAAACGGGACATTCGGGATCGCATTGATACCGCTTGCTCCTCCAGGAGGTAATGACAACAACGCGCCGGTCACCGCCGATGAGGAACTGATTTTGGCTAGAAAGCCGAAGCTGGGCGCTTGATCGAAAACAATAACGGACGAGGAACCTATCTCTTTCGTCCAATGACAAGAAGATGGGAGCTGGCGCCGATCAGGGCCGGTTCGTGCTCCACTCTCCGCAGCACAGCGAGCAGTCGCTCCCGCTGCTCCAGAACATCCCATAGGCCGGCGAAATCCTGAGCCAGCCAGCCCGGCCCCTCCACGGCGACGAGTTCGACCAATTCAAAACCCGCATCGGCGAGTTCGCCCGCGAGCTCGTCTGGAAGGTGAAAAAAAGCGTCGGTAAAGTAGTTGAGGTTGTCGGTAGGATTGCGATGCTGGCCTTCGGCCAGGTCGCGATCGAGGATCGGCACGAATTCCGGTTGGTCGAAGAATCCGCTGGACAAGGAATCCAACAGCGAGGCGAAGCGGCTGATGCCGGCGCCCCAGAGTAAACCCCCATCCCGAAGAACGCGACGTGCTTCGTGCAGTGCCGCAAGCCGTTCCTTCCGCTCTGTGAGGTGATAGAGAGGACCCAACAGCAAAACTGCGTCAGCGCTCTGATCGCATTGCTGCAGCTCACGGGCGTCTCCCAAGGTAGCCGAAGCTATGGGATGATGGGGTTGTCGGGCCGACAAGGAGTGCGCTTGTTCAATGTGAGTAGGAACAGGATCGATCAGATGAACCTCATAGCCGAGCGAGGCCAGCCATAGGGCGTAGGCCCCCGCGCCTCCGCCAACATCCAGGACCTTGGCGGGGGCCGGCGGAAGATGACGAAGAATCAACTCCTGTGTGCGGGCGTATTCGAGCCGAAACCACCCGGTGCGAAGTCGGGAGGCTTCGTTGGCCGCCGAGTAGTGGCGAATCATTTCTTGAGCGGAATTTCCGGTCATCGCTGCATCTCGGGATCGATGAGTAGAGTTAGGTCCAAGTGCTAAATCCATAGGCCCAGAGCTTTCCTCAGGAGCCGCTGGCCCGCCGATGCGGAGCGCGGTAGCCCATACCCATAGAGATGTGGCGCGCAGCATCTTTCAGTGCTTCCACGATGCGCGGCATAGTCTGCGGGCTCACTTGCTGCGTCGTGCCACTCAGGCCCAGCCCTGCTTCGATTAAGCCGCGATCGTTGAAAACGGGAGCACCAACGCAGCGCGCTCCCAGATTATTCTCCTCGTCGTCTACGGAGTAGCCCTGTGCTCGAACCTTTTCCAGTTCCTTAAGCAACCGCGGCAGCGTTGTAATGGTTTTAGGCGTTCGCTTTTCCATGCCACTCTTGTCCAGTATCTGCTCCAGGCGGTCTTGCGAGATGTGCGCGACCAGAGCCTTGCCTACGCTCGTGGCATGCACTCTCATACGGCGACCCACCCAGGTATCCATCCGGATGAAACCCTCCGGCTCAACCTTCTCGATGTAGACGGCATCGGGCCCATCGAGAATCGCCAGATGGCAGGTAAGGCCAGTCTGGTGAGTAAGGTGACGCATGATGGGCAAGGCCACGCCCCGCACATCCAGTCCGCTGAGTGCGCCACGGCTCAGGCTGAGAATCTTTAGCCCAACCCGGTACTTGCCCGATTCCTCGTCGCGAGTCAAATAACTCTGGGCCTCCAGAGTACGCAGGATGTAGCTCGCGGAACTCTTTGGAATCTGCAGCTTGCGGCTGATCTCGGCGTTGCTGAGACCCTCCGCCTCCTGCGCCACCGCTTCCAGCATGGCAAGCGCGCGCTCCACAGCGGCAGAGGGAGAATCGGAAGAAAGAGACATCGCAGGGCTATGGTAGCAAACTAGTAGCCGGACAACAAAATGAATGTATGTTCACTCTATTGAACAGAGTGCTTGACCAGGACCGGCGGATATCCTACGCTTCGCCAGTATGCTGAATCTATGTTCGGCATATTGAACATCCTGAGTTCGCGCTGGAGAAGATCACAATGCCCGTCACGGCCCCATTATCCGAGAACCGCAGCTTGCTGAATCCCATCAATGTTGCGCCATCGGACTTTGATCCGAAGACCGATCTGCCAAACGGCTTCTGGAACTTCTTCCTGCCGCTGCACCAGATTTTTACTCCGCGCCAGCAAGAACTGGCAGCCCGTCGCGCCGAGGTGTTGCAGTCAGCGCTGGATGGCAACAAGCCGGCGCATCGCTTCCCTTCCGACACGGTGCGCAATGGCTGGAAGATCGCCCTGCCGGCATGGTGCCAGGACCAACGAAACCAGATGACCGGGCCGGCTGACGATGCCGAACTCTGCGTCAAGATGCTGAACTCAGGCGCTCCCGGCGTGATGCTCGATCTCGAAGATTCCTGCGTAAATGAGTGGACTCACCACCAGACTGGCGTCGCGAATATTCTCGCCTGCCTGCGCGGCGAATTGACCTATTACGACAAGAAGCGGCAGCGAACGGTTGCGATCCAGCCCAGCGGCACCGTGATTTTCACCCGTCCGCGCGGGCTTCATTTGAACCAAGCCGGCCTGATTCTGAGCGAGTTGGTTTCCGCTTCTCTCTTCGACGTAGCGCGCGTTTTCTTTGGCATCGATTCAACGGAGCTGAAGCATCCGCTGTGTTTCTACATTCCAAAGTCGGAATCTGCGGAGGAAGCTCTCTGGTGGCGCGACGTGTTCCAGACGTTAGCCGGGATTCGCGGAATAGCGCATGACTCGATCAAGTGCATGGCTCTGGTGGAATCGCACCCCTTGGCCTTTCAGATGGAGGAGTTCGCCTACAACCTGCGTGAACATCTGGTCGGATTGGATCTGGGGCGCTGGGACTACATGGCGAGTTTGATTCACTTCAATCTCGATGATCCCGATTGGGTGCTCCCCGACCGCAATACGATTCCGCACGATGTGCCTTTTTTCCAGAACCTGCGCGAGCTGATGCCGGAGATCTGTCATCATCGCGGGATTCTTGCCATCGGAGGAATGACTGCATTGTTTCCCAGCCGCGAAGATGCAGAGTTGAACTCCCGCGCTCTCGCGGTTCTCGAGAAGGATAAGAAGAACGAAGCCGATTGCCTGATGGATGGAGCGTGGACGGGACATCCCGATCAGAACGCGATTGCCGTGGCACAGTTCCCTTACCCCAACCAGATCCTTGCACGGCCGAATAATGCGAGCCGCTATCCCGATCTGCGGCCTGTGCCAAAAGGTGTAGGCGCACGCACGGTTCAGGGAACGCGCGCTGCGGTGCGGACGGTGATCCGATACCGCGATGGCGTGCTGCGTGGAAATGGCGCCAGCCTCCTCGATGGATACATGGAAGATCTGGCAACCGACCGCATCTACCGGCTGATGATCGCACAGCGAGTACGGCACCGCGATCTGGTCAGCATCGAGGACGCGCAAGGCCGCAATGTGAAGCACACGCCCGAGTTCCTCACGCAACTATTCGACGAGGAGCTTGATCGGCTGCTTCGCGAACTTCCTGCAACAGCCGATGAGGAAGAAAGAGAAAGATTCCGCCGTGCCCGCGACTTGAGTGAAGCGATGATCGTGAACGGAGAATTCGACCCAGCTTGAACGGACCCAATTCAATTCAATTCGCTCCCCAACGAACTCACAGGAGAAAATGACAATGCCCACGAATAGTAACGGAACGAAGCATGCCCAACACCTCTCCAGCGCATCATTTATGAGCGACGAAGAGCGAACCGCACAGCAGGCGCTGGCCCAGGGGTGCATGGAGCACGAGTGGGCGAATAACCCGCGGTGGAAGGGGGTGCAGCGCCCGTACAAAGCTGAGGATGTGCTGCGCTTGCGCGGCTCCATTCACATTGAGCACACGCTGGCGCGTCTAGGCGCGGAGCGATTGTGGGAACTGCTGCAGACCGACTCCTACGTCAACGCTCTGGGCGCAGTGACGGGCAACCAGGCCGTGCAGCAGGTGCAAGCCGGGCTGAAGGCGATCTATGTGAGCGGATGGCAGGTCGCGGCCGATGCTAACAATGCGGGCCAGATGTATCCCGATCAGAGTCTTTATCCCGCAGACAGTGTTCCGAATCTTTGCCGCCGCATTAATAGCGCACTGCAACGCGCCGACCAGGTCCATCACGCAGAGGGCAAAGTTGCGCCGGGACAAACCTGGTTTGCTCCGCTGGTCGCCGATGCGGAAGCCGGCTTCGGGGGCACGCTGAACGCTTTCGAACTGATGAAAGGGATGATCGAGGCGGGTGCGGCCTGTGTGCATTTCGAGGATCAACTTTCTTCGGCGAAAAAGTGCGGACATCTGGGCGGCAAAGTGCTGGTTCCCACCTCGGAAGCGATTCAGAAGCTGGTGGCCGCCCGTCTCGCGGCGGACGTGATGGGAGTGCCGGCGCTGATTATGGCCCGTACGGATGCCGACAGCGCACACTTGCTCACCAGCGACATCGATCCGCGCGACCGTGCCTTTTGCATCGGCGAACGCACCTCGGAAGGCTTTTACCGCATCCGTGGCGGAATCGATTCTGCCATCACTCGCGGCCTTGCCTACGCACCGTATTCCGACTTGATCTGGTGCGAAACTTCACATCCAGATCTTGAGGAGGCCCGCCAATTCGCCGCGGCCATTCACGCCAAGTATCCGGAAAAAATGCTTGCCTACAATTGCTCCCCTAGCTTCAATTGGCGAAAGAAGCTCGACGAAGAAACCATTGCACGCTTCCAGCCGGAACTGGCCAAAATGGGATACAAATTCCAGTTTGTCACGCTCGCTGGTTTCCATGCGCTCAACCTCAGCATGTTCGAGCTCGCGCGCGGCTACAAGCTTGCCGGTATGACGGCCTATTCGCGACTGCAGGAAAAAGAATTCAGCCGCGAAACCCAATATGGTTACGAGGCGGTGAAACACCAGCGCTTCGTGGGAACCGGGTACTTCGATGAGGTGCAGCAGGTGATCAGCGGCGGACTGGCGTCCACCATGGCATTGAGCGGGTCAACGGAAGCTGAGCAGTTCGGCGAAAAGAAAATATTGGTGAAACCCAAGCATGGCCCCGATGCTGCCTGTCAGCCGATTCTGGGCGACTGCCCGCACACGCCCGTTCAGATTGAACCCAGCCGCCCTGAGGAGATGTTGCTGCCTTCGGGAGACTAAGACCTCAACAAAACAAATTGGAAACACTATCGGCGACAGAATTCAATTCTGTCGCCGATAGCGATTTCATATACGCGCTGGACGCGGCTAGCGCGTGCCCTTTGCCATGTAGGCGCTGACCTCGGCATGAGGAATCGCGTCCGCCGCGTATGAAAAAGTTCCTTTCTCTTTCACTTCCTGGGCCGCGCGCACGAGGGCGCCGAGGGCGGCCCGCGCGAAACTGCCGCCGACACTGATGCGCTTCACTCCGGCGGCAGCAAGCTCTTCAACGGAATAAACAGCCCCCTTCAATCCCATGAGGACGTTGACGGGCTTAGATACCGACGCGCAAACCTGTCGAATCGCGTCGAGGTTTGGGAGCCCTGGCGCGTAGAGGACGTCAGCTCCAGCCTCGCCGAAAGATTGCAGTCGCTGGATCGTGTCGTCGAGATTCCCTCGGCCATGAAGATAGTTCTCCGCCCTTGCCGTCAGCATGAATTGGCAATCGTGAGCCACTTCGGCCGCAGCTGCGACTCGCTCCCGTGCGAGTTCGAAATCATAGATTGGATCTGACTCATCGCCGCTCGCATCCTCAATCGATCCCCCAGCCAATCCAATCTCTGAGGCCAGTCGAATGGTTGCAGCACAAGCTTCCGGCGACTGGCCGTACCCGTTCTCGAGATCGGCCGAAACTGGTAAATGAGCTGCCTCAACAATCGATTTGGCATTTTCCAAGACCTCATCGCGTGTGAGCCCGGCCGCCCCATCACGGCGTCCTAAGGAAAACGCATACCCAGCGCTCGTCGTCGCCAGTGCTTCGAAACCCAATGCCGTCAGAATCCTTGCCGTTCCCGCATTCCACGGATTTGGCATCACAAATGCGCCAGGTCGTTCATGCAGTGTTCGAAATGCTTTGTACTTTTCATTGGGAATCATTGTCAGGATCCTAAAATACCAGCATATCCACCCCTTTTGCCTTAAGCGCACGGTCGAAAGTAACGAGCCTAAGACCTGCGACAGAGGCAAAAGCCAGAAGATAGGCGTCTCCCCAGACCTTGGGAGAGCGGCTGCGAAGGCGGGAGTGGAAGCGGAACTCCCTCTCAATACCTTCTGGCTCGGGAAGAAACTCAATGCGACGGTGAGCCCACACGCGATCCCACAAGCTCCAAGCATCAACCATGGTCTTGGTGTCGCTCCCCATGATCTTCTCGGTGGTGAGAAGCCTTAAAACAGTGAGTTGCGTGAAACGGCAGAAGAAAAATTGCTGTTCCCCGGCTTGTTCAAACCAAGCCCGGGCCGTTTCCGAATGCACGTGCCGGCTCCATAGCAGTGCCAGCCAAACGTTGGCATAAAGGAAATTCAACGTATTCATAAATTTGTTCGTTGGTCACGTCCACCTTCGGGCCTTCGGAATCGATCAGCGGGAATCGCACCTTCTTGGGGCGCGGGCGCTGGCCCCGCAAGAGAACAGTCCGGACTCCCGTCAGGACCAACTCCCGAACGGAACGACCGCCGGCAGCAGCTTGTTCTTTCAGCTTCCGATATAGCGGGGCTGGAATATCAACCGTAGTACGAACTGAATCGCGTTTCATGCGAGGATTATGTCACGCATGCCATAAATATGGAATACGCATTCCGGGAAGCCGGATGACCATCCCCTTCTCTTCGGCACACCCCGGTGGTTCAACAAAAAACTGAAGCGTATTATGAACGCGACGGCAGTTTTCAGTTGAGAGGATCCCTATGGCCACTGAACTCGCTTTACGAGAATCGGGCCTCAATTGCGACAATCGAAAAGGAACTTCCCGAATTTGCAAGTATGTGCCGCGACCCCGGTATTCCTCTCGTGCTTATGCATCAAGATGCTTTTGCTGCCGACTACCAAGACGAGGAATTCAAGCTGCTAGGCATGGCGATAAAATTCGCCGGCATTTGCGACAAAGAGCTCCAGATCATCGGCAAGAACCGCTATACCATAGAGCGGCCTCGCATTGCACACTAGAGTGTCAGATTGGGCTTCCGTTTTTCTTTTTGTTCTTGCGTGCGGCACAGATCGCTCGCAGAGAATCCTGAGCGGCCGGAGAGTAGTGTAAAATACAGATTGTCCGGCGCAGTCGGGAATGCCCTCGGCACCCTGTGGCCAAGTTATTGAGTAGATGCAATTTTGCGGAAGTGGTGGAACTGGCAGACACACCATCTTGAGGGGGTGGCGCCGAAAGGCGTGGGGGTTCAAATCCCCCCTTCCGCACCAATGCACTCATTCCGAACAATTTAGGATATTGCGACTTCCATGATTATTCTCGTCACCATCGTTCACGTGATCGTATGCCTGTTTCTGATTATCGTTGTGCTGCTGCAAAGTGGTAAGGCCGGGGACATCTCGGCGGCATTCGGCGGACAAGGTAGCCAGGCAGCTTTTGGCCCGCGCGGCGCAGCCACCGCGCTTTCCAAGGCCACGACGATTTCAGCCGTTCTGTTCATGTTGACTTCCGTGACGCTTTCGATCAATGCCATCAAGCGTGGCGGCCCGAAATCCGTTCTGCAGGGCGAGAAATCGGCTCCCGTTAAAACTCAGCCGGCAACGCCTGCGCCTGGGAATCCAACTCAGAAGTAAGCCGTATTTTGGTGACAATTGCGGTCTAGCGGACGCCTGCCTAGGGTCCCGCCGCAATTGTATTTGGCGCATCCCGGTGCTACCATCCGATTAGTAATCAAGCACTTATTCAGGAGGAAATTCCAATGTCGGAACGCGATGGCAGCAGCTTTTTGTGGTTTTTGGCGGGAGTGGGTTTAGGCGGTTTGATTGGAGTTCTTTATGCGCCGCGCGCTGGCAGCGAGACGCGCGAGGAACTGCGCGCCCGGGCGGAGCAAGGAAGTGAATACGTTCGCAATCGAGCCCGTGAAGCTCGTGAACAGGCTGCGGGCTGGGTGGATAAGGGTCTGGACGTGGTGAATCAGCAAAAGGATCAGTTCCGTGCGGCTTACGAAGCGGGACGCCAAGCTTACCAGGAAGCCACCACCGAGACTGCTCCCACCAAGGGCGTGTAGTTCGGCAGTGATTTCAAAGCTCTCAGCAGGAGCGTTTCGTATGATGGAAAATCTTGTCCCAGTGTTCATCGCAGTGACGGCCGCGGCTGTCCTCCTACAGGCAGGAATCCTCGTGGCTTTGTACTTGGCAGTCCGCAAGACTACAGCCAAGTTGGAAGTTGTGATCGAGGAAGTAAAGGGAAAGGCGCTTCCGACGATTGATTCGGCCAATTCGATGCTCACGGATTTGCGACCGAAGGTGGGGCAAATTCTGGACGATGTCGTCGAGTTGCGGCCAAAAATCGAAGTCGTGGTTGATAATCTGGTGCACACAACCACAGCGGTGCGCTCCGAAGTGCAGCGGGTGGATGCCACGGTGAACGACGTTATGGATCGCGCCCGTCTGCAGGTAATTCGTGCTGACGAGATGCTTACCCGCACTTTCGATCGCGTGGAACTTACTTCCGAACTTGTGACCAAAACGGTGGTCTCGCCCGTGCGCCAGGTTTCCGGGATTGTCAGGGGCGTAACCGCGGGGGTTGAGTTCTTTCTGGGTAATCGCGGCCGAAAAAATGGCGATAGCCGCGGAACGCGACGTCCGGTCCCGCAGGACGAGATGTTCATCTAAACCAAGAGCTGCTCCCGTAGTGCTGCTCGTACCCAATCCTGGTTAGTCAAGCTCGGCGAGCGCCAGCCGCAGTTGTATCAAGTCCTGCGCCACTTCTCTTAAATTGAAAACGAACGACCAGAAGGGCAACATGCGGTCGAGCGCGAACGGCGCAGTAGCTCGCTGCGCCCGTAGGCGAGCCAGGTCTGCTTCGAGAGCCTTAACCGCCTGCTCTAAGTCTTCCGCCGAACGCATTTCCTTGCTCCGCGTGCGAACTGCCTCAGCCAATTCGGAGAATCCACGAGTTGTACACTGCACCAAGGCGCCAAGCGACGGCAGCAGTTCGGGTTGAACCTTCGCATGGACATAGAGACTACTGTCTTCAGCCATCGCCGTCAGTCTGCGGCGAACCTGATCCGCCTGATCGATGAAGGCCTGATCGGCTCCCGCGTTATAACGCGCAAACGCCAGCTCGCTGCGCGCCTCGTCCATCTGTTGCGTGATACCACGACGAAGATCGTGCATCTGACGGTCAAGCTGCCGAATTTGTTGTTCATTACTTACACCCTCCAGCGCAGCGCTGGTAACTGCAGTGTAAAGAACACCGGCGCTCTGAAGAATCGTCGCAATCTTATTGCGCAAGCCTTCACGCGCATGCACGGGCCAGATTAGCACTCCTACCGCAAAAGCGATCACCGAACCCAATAACGTGTAGAGCACGCGAAGCCAGGCAAAATGCCACGGCTCTTGCAAACCGCCAAAGACCAGGATCAAGGCTGCGGTGAATCCGGCTGCGCTGAAGCTGGGATGTAGAGCGGTAAGGTAGGCAAAAAAAGAAGCTAATATGAAGAGAGCGATACCTGCGCGCACTGTGCCGGTTCCCAGTAAGGGAAGCAGCAGCGCTGCCGCGAGCGCCCCACAGGCGGAACCGATGGTGCGGTAGAGTGCCGCCTTCCAGGACGCACCCAGGTTAGCCTGAGTCACCACCAACGCTGCAAATACTGCCCAGTATCCCTGCGGCAAATTCCAACCCGCGTAAATGGCATAGGTAATGGTGCCTGCGATCCCAGTCTTAATTCCTTGTTTCAAGGAACTGGATTCGCGGCTCCAGAAGGATGAGGTGGACCGAAAGAAGGGACTCCCAGATATTGGTAGCGTAGGACTTGAGGACGCCATGCGACGAATTATATTCGCGCAATGGCAAAGAGCCTCGGGCACAAGAGTCTATGTAATCCATCCACCGCCGACAACGACATCGTCGTCGTAGAAAACTGCCGCCTGACCCGGAGTGATAGCCCGCTGCGGCTGATCGAAAGTCACGAGTACTTCATCTGCTGCAGTCTTTTCCAGCACCGCTGGCGCGGCTTCGTGTCGATGGCGAATTTTCACCGAGACGCGCATCGGCTCGCGCAGACCCTCAACGGAGATGAAGTTCACTCGTCGAGCACGCAGGGTTCGCGAGTAGAGATGCTCCTCGCCACCGACCACAACTTGCTTGTCGGCTCCGTTGATCTGGATCACGTAAAGCGGCGATCCCGTCGCAACCCCCAGGCCCTTGCGCTGGCCCACGGTGAAATTGTGAATGCCGCCGTGCTCGCCGATTACTTCCCCGCTCGCTGTTACCAACTCTCCCGCTGTATCAGGTAAACCTTCGCCACTCTCGGCCAGGTAGGCATCGATGAACCGCTTGTAATCGCCGCCCGGAACAAAACAGATCTCCTGCGAATCGGGCTTCTCGGCCAGCGCCAGGCCGTGCTTGCGGGCAAGCTCGCGCACTTGAGGCTTCGTCAAATCGCCCAGGGGGAAAAGCGTCCGGCTAAGTTGCTCCTGCGTGAGGCCGAAGAGGAAATAAGTCTGGTCCTTGCTGCGGTCTGCTGGGACGCTTAAGCAGCCAGCGGTCCGCGGGAGTCGTCGTACTCAACCCGAGCATAGTGTCCGGTAGCGACACAATCGGCGCCAATCTGCTGCGCGACAACCAGCAGCTGATCGAACTTCAAATGATTGTTGCAAAGGCTGCAAGGGATGGGCGTGCGGCCCGAGA
The DNA here is from genome assembly GCA_963750245.1 of uncultured Acidobacteriaceae bacterium. GTDB lineage: Bacteria > Acidobacteriota > Terriglobia > Terriglobales > Acidobacteriaceae > Sulfotelmatobacter. The sequence continues at coordinate 1,745,023 of CAVVQB010000005.1, read as the reverse complement.
GATATTCGGCAACGAAGGGACGCACCACGTCGCGCTCGAAGCGCTCTTCATGATTGACCACATAGTAAGGAATGCCGATGTGCTCGGCCACGCGGCGGGCGTCATAGACATCGTCGAGCGAACAACAGCGGCCGGTCACATTCTCTGGCATTCCCTCATGTCCAGCCAGCCGCCGCTGGTTCCAGAGCTGCATGGTCAGGCCGATGACGTTGTGCCCCTCAGCACGCATCATGGCCGCGACGGTGGAGGAATCCACACCGCCCGACATGGCTACGGCGATCGTCTTGGGAATTGACATGTTAAGAAGTAACGCTTGCTTCTTGTACCTCGGCGAAAGTTCCCGCAGCCGCGCGACAGCCTCGGGCACCAGCGCGAGCGCGAAATCGATATCTTCATCCGTATTCTGCTTGCCCAGACTGAAGCGAATGCTGGAGCGAGCCCGATCGGCTGGCAAGCCCATGGCGATAAGCACGTGCGATGGCTCAATCGCTCCCGAGGAACAGGCAGCGCCAGTGGAAACCGCAAGCCCCTTCAAGTCGAGGGAAATGACCATCGCCTCGCCTTCGATGTGATCGAAATAGATATTCGTCGTATTCGGCACGCGTGGAGCACCCTCGCCGTTCACCCCCGCTTCTTCCGCTTGACAGAGTATTCCTTTCTCGAGTCGATCGCGCAACGCGGCCATTTTCTTGTCATCACCGCGCTCGAAGCCTTGCATGCCAGTTCGGCAGCCTTTCCCAGCGCCACGATTCCCGGAACATTTTCGGTTCCAGCGCGGCGCGAGCGCTCGTGTCGTCCACCGTAAAACAGCGGCTGCAGATGAGTTCCCTTGCGAACGTAGAGCGCGCCCACGCCCTGTGGGGCGTGCATCTTGTGGCCTGAGATCGATAGCGCGTCGCAACCAATTTGATTCACGTCAATCCGAATCTTGGCCGCCGCTTGTACTGCGTCCACGTGGAAACAGGCATCGACCTCGGCAGCAATCTTTCCAATCTCCTCGACCGGCTGCAGCACTCCGGTTTCGTTGTTCGCCATCATGATCGAGATCAGCCTCGTATTCGGACGCAACGCGCGGCGCACGTCCTCGGGATCTACCAGTCCGCGGCCGTCCACGGCGAAGATAGGTTATCTCGCAGCCGGACTCCTCAAGATGCTTGCAGCTGTGCAGCACGGCATGGTGCTCGATGCTCGAGGTGATAACGTGGTCGCCGGCGCTGGCCAAGCCGGCAACAGCCAGATTGTCGCTCTCTGTTCCTCCACTCGTGAAGACGATTTCTGCCGGAATACAACCCAACAACGATGCCACCGAGTCACGTGCCCGCTCCACCGCGGCACGGGTCTCCTGACCATGATGGTGGATCGACGAAGCGTTGCCAAAATGCTCGCCCAGATAAGCGCGCATGGCGTCGAGCACCTCCGGAAGAACCGGCGTGGTGGCGTTATTGTCGAGATAGATGCGGCGCATCACTCGTTTATTCTACCTGCTTTCCTCGGTGACTCCGATGGAATCATTAGCAGCAAGAAAGCAGAGCGCCTTAGACTAGCCGTAGAAGGACCGCAGTTTTCACCGATCGATTCGATCAGCGTTTTTCGATCGAGACGTATCGATTGGGATAATCCGGCCCCAGATATTCCGCTCGCGGCCGAATCAGGCGATTATCGTCGAGTTGCTCGATGACGTGCGCTGCCCATCCGCTGATGCGAGAGACGGCAAAGACGGGAGTAAACAGATCTTCATCGATCCCCAAGGTGTGGTAAGTGGAGGCCGAGTAAAAGTCGACGTTGGCGTTGAGCTTCTTTTCCGCTCTCACGAACTGCTCAATTTTCTCGGACATTTCGTACCACTGCCGTTGCCCGCTGGACTCGCCCAAGTCACGCGACATCACGCGCAGGTGCGTGGCCCGCGGATCTTCCGTGTGATAGACGCGATGACCAAAGCCTGGAATCTTTTTCTTTCTGCGCCAGCATGTTACGGACGTATTCGACAGGGTCGGCCTTCTCGCGTTCAATCGCTTCGAGGATACGGAAAACGGCTTCATTGGCTCCCCCGTGCAGCGGCCCTTTCAAAGCGCCAATCGCCGAGGTGATCGCCGAATGCATATCCGACAAGGTCGCCGCGGTCACGCGCGCCGCGAATGTGGAAGCATTCAGTTCATGGTCCGCGTGCAGGATGAGAGCAATATCAAGAGCGCGCTCGGCCGTGGAGGACGGTTTGGCGCCATTCAGTTGCAGCAGAAAATTGGCTGCGTGCGAGACATCGATCGATCCGCTTCCACAACCGGCTTCCCTTTGCGAATCCGGTCGTAGGCTGCGACGATCATCGCAATCTGCGAAGTCAGCCGGATGGCTTTGCGCACATTGGCTTCGTGGTCATTATTTCTATCGTCGGCATCATAGAAGGCCAGCGCCGAAACCGCGGTGCGCAGCACATCCATGGGCAGCGCGGTCCTCGGTATATCACGAAGAAACTGGATAATCGCCGGATCAAGGTGCCGTTCCTTGGCCAGTCGGCCCCGTAGGTCGTCCAGTTCGCTGCGATTCGGCAACCGCCCGAACCAAAGCAGGTAGCAGGTTTCCTCAAAGTTGGAATGCTCGGCGAGTTCATGGACGTCGATGCCGCGATAAGCCAGCACGCCGCGGTCGCCATCGATATAACAAATTTTGGAAGTTGTGGCTACGATGCCTTCGAGTCCCTTGGTAGCCGGAGTGCTAATCACGCTGGGCATAGTCTCTCGCTCAAGATTAGAAACGTTGCAGGACCACGCTTGGGGCGCGAAATGCAACTTTCTTCTTTTATACGCCAAAACGCGCTCGCCCACCAAGGCGACGGGGGAATCCATCAAACGGGCCAGATGGTCAAAGCAGTTTTGCTCAAAATCTGCTGCTGCAGTCTCTCAGACTAGTGGCAATGCGCGAAATTCTTCGAGATTTTTCTTGATATCCGGCACACCCGGGCCGGGCCAATCCGTGCCGAACAGAGTCTTGTGAGCAATCTCTTCCAGTCGCGGGAAGTATTTGAGCAAGGTATTTGGAGGAATGCCGCTGATATCGAGATAGACATTCGGATGACGGCGAAGAAGAAAGAAAGCCGTCTGCATCCAGAGCGGACGCCCACCGTGCGCCAGCAAGATTCTTAGCTTGGGGAAGTCGACGGCAACGTCATCCACGTGGATGGGATCTCCATACTTGTTCCGCGCTCCTGGAAAAACCGACGTTCCCGTGTGAAACATGACCGGGACGCCGTTCGCCTCCGCCGCGCGATAAATAATTTCCAACTCCTTAACCCCATTTAGGTAGTCGTTGGGAAACAAAAGCTGGTGCGGGGGATGGATCTTGATCATGCGGATTCCAAGCCGCAGAATCTGCTCCATATCGGCCAAAACGTTGGTGGTGTGCCGCGGATGCAGGCTGCCGCATGAGAGCAGTCGCTTGGGATCTTCCTTAACGTACTCGGCGATGAATTGATTCACCCCATTGGTGAATCCCATCACCTCGGGCGCCACATAGTTGATAAGCACCGCACGGTCGATCCCGCACGCGTCGAGATATTGCAGAAAAACCTTCGGCGAGCGGGAGAACTCGACAATCTCGTCGAAATTCGGTCGCTTCTCTTTCATCAATTTCAGGGCCTGCGGCTTGAGCATTTCCATCGGCTCGATGTGAACGTGGCAGTCGGTGATCACTCGATCGCACCCAACGTTGCGACGCCGATGATGGGGGAATCGTTCATTTCTGGTTTGGTGCTCACTATTGCGGAGCCTGGAAACTCACCTCAGGCACCTCAACCTTACATTCAGTACAACGAAACATTCGCATCTATGCGTCGCGACCAGGCATCAATGCCGCCACGCATCGACTGTGCCTTCTCAAACCCCTGCTGCCGTAACCAGGCGGTCACATTCATCGACCGTACTCCGTGATGGCAGATCACCACGATATGATCTTCCGGGTCCAGTTCCTGATGGGCGCGAGCCGGAACATCACCCATAGGGATCAGCTTCGTTCCATCGATGTGAGCCGTGTCAAACTCCCACGGTTCGCGCACGTCGAGCAGCGTGAAGTCCTCGCCATGGTCGAGTTTTCTCTTTACTTCTTCGGGCGTGATCTCATAATCCATGCGTAAATGTGTCGCGCTCACTTCCCTGCCCATCTGGGCGGGCGTTTTTCCATGAACGCGCGGATCCCCTCCTGAGCGTCGGGGGTTTTCATCAACTCTTCCAGATAGATTTTCTCAGCCCGCACCAGTCCCTTATCGAAATGCATAGCGTCCCACGCATAGACAGCTTTCTTGGTCAGCGCTAATGCCGTAGGACTCAGTCTAGAAAGTTCGTGCACGATACGGTCGACTGCAGCCGCCAACTCCTCATCCGGGAACGCCGCGAGTCGCCAGTCCGATCGTCGCCGCTTCACCCCCGCTAATCGTCCGTCCAGTCAGGATCAATTCCGCAGCCCGCTTCTGCCCCACGAGTGCGGCCAGCGCCGTGCAGGCCACCGGAGGATAGCAGCCCAGTTTGATCTCGGGAAACCCCCAGCGAGCGGAGGCAGCAGTGTAGACGATGTCGCAAACCATCGCCAGTTCCGCGCCACCGCCCAGACAATTTCCCTGCACCGCACCAATCTTGACCTTCTTGCTGGCAACCAAAGCACGGATTACAGCGTGGAACTTCGCCAGCATCGCTTCAACTTTATCGGGAGTGTGCGCGGCCACATCGACACCGGCCGAAAACGCCGCACCCTCGCCGCTCAGCACGATCACGGAAACATCCGAACGCGCTTCGATCTCTGTTAACGCCTGCGCGAACTCCTCCATCATGGGAATATCGATCACATTCAGAGGCGGATGACGCAGCACAATTCTGGCCACCGGGGCATCGACCGCCATCACGAGCCGAGCTAGTTTGGTTCCCGCAAGCATCGAAGCCATGGTTTTCTCTGTGTCTCTGCGGCAAAAGACTTCGACCTACAGGTTAATTGCCGACTTTCGGACCTCACCAATGCTGGCCAGCGGATCGCGGGCGCCGGCTTTCTCGGCAATCCAATTCTTTTCGTTGGCAATAATTTCCAGCAGAAGTTTCTTGTCTTCCTGAGATGGCATGTTCTCTTTAAGGTGTTCTTCATAGGCGCGGTCATCGAGCGCTTCGCCGGTCTGCACGTGGAATTTCTGACCCTTCCAACGCCCAATCTCTCGATTGAACTTGATATCCGGGGCATAAAGCTTCGGCTGTCCCGCCTTCAACGAGCCGTTGAAACGCTCGATCAGACCTGCGACTTCGTTGCGATAGAGATTCCGATTGTAATCATTTAGATCATCGAGGTCCGGAGCCTGATCGTTCTTCGGTTCATCGTAGCGACCCTTGACGCCCCACACATAGGCCCAGTGGGCCGACGAAGAATGATCCGTGCCGAACAGATCGTACGAACTGGAAATCCACTTGTTGAGATATTTCTGGATCAGCCAAGCCGGAACGATCCCAGCTTCCACGATGCGCCGCAGGCCGTCGTTCCCGGTGCCCATGTGAAAAGCTTCTTCGCGCAGCATGTAGGACATCGACCGTCCCAGCGGCGCAAAGGCGGAATACTTCAGCATCTGCAACTGGAATTTTCCGTCGCGATCGACGAAGTCCGTGTAGGTAAAGAAATCCATCCAGTTGTCGACATCCACGTTGAAGGCGCCCAGCAGCCGCTTGTTGTCGAAGGCGCGCCGCTCCAGCATTTTCTGCGCCTCGACCTTGCCGGAATAACCGAAGTGATCCACCAGCAGGGCGCACATCTGCCAGCCGTGGCGCATTTCTTCAATCATGACGCGGGTGATGGCGCGACGATCCCAATCCGTCGGCGCATTCTCGAGCAGGTTGCGCTGTTGCTCTACGCTGGCAAACTCGGTGTCACCCTGATAAACAATCATGTTCATCAAGGCATCGCGCATCTGCTGCGTCGGCATCTGGCGCAGGTTTTCCCATTTGCGGCGACCTTTATACGCACCGAACTCGATTTCTTCCGTATCGATAGCGCCGTAAAGCGTGTCGAAATGGAAGGCTTCGATATCGTTCGTATTGACGCCGATATCCTTGCGCCAATCGTTGAACATGCCGATCCAGTCGCTGAACGTACCGATTTTTGCTACTTTGCCTGGCATAAAATCATCCTTAGGTTTTTGCCTCGAGTCGCTCAACTCGAGCTGGGTACTAGGTGCTCGATACTACTTCGCCTTGAAAACCGCCGGCCGCTTCTCCACGTACGCAGCCAAACCTTCCTTCGCATCGTCGCTCTGGAACAGGATCTGCTGGTTCTCGCGTTCTACCGCCAGCGCCGACTCCATCGGAATCTCCCACCCAGTCTGCACTGCACGCTTGATCCGGCCCACGGCCTTTGCGGCTTTGTTCGGCGGGCAGAACTGCTTCGCGTATTCCATCATGTTTTCCATGAACCCGTCGCGCTCATAGATGTCGTTGATGATGCCCAGCTCCTGCGCTTCTTCAAACGAGAACGTGTTACCCGTCACCATCAGTTCGATCGCCTTGCTTTTGCCGACCAGCCGCGACAGCCGCTGCGTTCCGCCCGTCCCGGGAAGCACGCCCAGATTCACTTCCGGCAGACCGATCTTGCCCGCATCCTTGCGCGCGATGCGAATGTCCGCTGCCATTGCGATTTCCAGGCCGCCGCCCACACAATGGCCGTTGATCGCCGCAATCACCAGCTTCGGCGTGTGTTCCAGGCGCAGCAGCATTTCGTTGGCGTGCAGGCAGAAGTAATATTTGAAAGTCGGATCGACGCTGGAAAGCATCTTGATGTTCGCCCCGGCGGAGAAAAACTTGTCGCCGGCTCCAGTGAGCAGAATGACGTAGACGTCATTTTCCATGCGCGCACGCAGGATGGCGTCATCCAGTTGCCGGTTCATCTCATACGTATAGGTGTTGGCCGGCGGGTCACACATCTCGATTACGGCTACGCCGCCGTCGGTGCGGTAGTTGACAAGCTGTTTGGTAGCTTCGCCGCTTGCGGGTTGCATCGTGGTCGCCATCTTCGTCGCTCCTTAATGTTTTCGCGAAATCCATCCTTGCAAATTAAATGATCAGCCCTTCGTTCCTCCTAATCTGCCTGTCATTCCGAGCGAAGCGAGGAACCTGCTTTCGCTGGAAAACAAAAATAAATCCGCCCTCAGCGCCCATCCCTGCGCGCCCTAACACCGGGCATCACTCCACGCAAGAACAGATCGCCCATTTCACGCGCTATCTGCTGGGCATCGGCATCGACTCTCGGGTTATGCCACGTATAAATCCAATTCATCATGCCAAACAGGCTTAGCACCGCGATGCGCGTGGAGAATTGCAAAAACCGATCCTGCTTTAGCTCGTCCAAAAGACCTACGCAAACGCGGTAGTACTCCCGCTTGATGGCTGCAACTTCCACAGCGAATCCGTTGTTGAGCGCGTCCGCCTCATGCGAGAGCACCTTCATTGCCGCCGGGTTGGCGAGGAAATATTCCAGGTGGTTCAGAATGAAGATGCGAATCCGCTCCTCCGGATCAGTCACGCCTTCCAATCGTCCCTTCAAACGCTGCACGATGGTGCTGAAGGCATGCTTCTGTATGAGGAATAGCAGCCGCTCCTTGGATTCGAAGTAGTAATAGAGCCCGGCCAGCGACATTCCGCTGGCGCGCGAAAGGTCGCGCATAGACGCGCCTTCGTAGCCTTTTTCGCAGAAGACGTTGGTAGCGTGGGTAAGAATCTCCGCCAGCCGCCGGTCAAAGCGTGTAGCCGGTTCAGGCGTGCCATGATGCCGCCGCGGAGAAACGCGCGTCGCTGTGGGACTTGCCATGCTTGACGGATAATTCGAACGTTCGTTCGAATTCAATATACAACGATGTGACGTTAATCACAAGGGAAAGTGATCTTCGAGAAGGCCTTTAGAAGAGATCTGGAAACGGCCGTTGGAATCAGTTCCTCACATCCGTCAACAGTCGTTCCACCTCGGCTTTGGCGTCGCCGGTCAGCGGCAGCAGCGGCAGCCGAACGCCGCCGCCAAAGTAGCCGTTGAAGTCCATGGCGTGTTTCACCCCGGAGATACCCAGGTCGCCTATAACGCGTTGCGAGGCGCGCACGATGCGCTGCTGCTTCAGTGTTGCCAACTCGGCGTCGCCTTCTTTCCACGCTGCGTAGATTTCGTAGCAAGCCGTCGGCGCAAAACATGCGAAGGCGAGAATTGCCCCCACCGCTCCAACTTCCAGGGACGCATGCAGCTTGTCGGCTGCTCCCACCATCACCTGGAATCCCGTTTCCTTCTGCCGAGTCTTCAACTTGCCGACAACCGTCACTGCGGATGACGACGGCTTCGCCAGTGAGGGCGACCCGCTCGTAGTTGCAATGGAAACCAGTTCCCCGCCCTCTGCGCCTGAGCCGGTGGTTGCCGCGGCCAGCATCCGTGGCGTAACCGACTCAAATGTTTCGGTCACGGTGACACTGCGCTGGATGTGGCGCGTGCCTGCGACCATCCTGCGAACTTTTTCTACGTCTCCGCCGGACTCTTTAATGCCGATCACATTTGGATGATCGGCCAGTTCAATCACGAGTTCGGCGGGAATGTCGTAACCGGTACCCTGCGGAAAGTTGTAAATGATCACCGGAAGCGGCGAGCGGTCGGCTACGGTGCGGTAGAACGCCAAAATATTGGCCGGCTGCATCTGCTTCTTGTAGTAATGCGGCGTGCGCACCATGGCCACGTCGTAACCCAGTTCGGCGGCGTACTCGGTCAGCCGCAACGTGTCGATGGCCGACTCGATTCCCGTTCCCGCGATGAGAACTTTGTTCGGCGCAGCCGCCTCCCGCGCGGACTTCAGCACCTCGCGCCGCTCCTGGTCAGACAGCAGGATGGCCTCGCCTGTCGAGCCCAGCACCACGATTCCCGCGCAGGGCGTGCGCGAGTAGCGCTCAACGTTGCTCTCGAGCTTCTTGAAGTAAATGTTGCCGTCGGGATAGAACGGCGTTGTGACGGGAGGAAAAATACCGTGAAGTAGCATGGAAGCCTCGCAACCAGTATCGCATGCGACGCCGCCCTGCGCTTGATTCTAGCGGCTCTTGACCGCTCTTTCCGCGTGCAACTGCTGCAGCGCCCGTATGTTCACTTCCCCACGCTGCAACGCCGCGATCCCTTCCGCAGCCGCGCGTGCGGCCGATAGCGTAGTGATGGTAGGAATGCGCGCCGTTACTGCAGCACGCCGGATCGCTTTCTCGTCAAACCACGGTTCAAGACCGGTGGGAGTGTTTACGATGAGATGAATCCGCTGGCCCTTGATAAGATCAACGACGTTGGGACGTCCCTCTTTTACCTTGTACACCCGCTCGACCCTCATGCCTGCCGCTTCGATCACGTCGCCCGTGCCAGAAGTGGCGACCAGCTTGAAACCCATATCCACGAACTTGCGAGCAACCTCGGCCACGTAGCGTTTGTCGTGGTCGGTTACGCTGATAAACACGGTTCCCTGTGTCGGCAGCTTCTGCCCCGCAGCCAACTGCGCCTTGCCGAAGGCCTCGCCAAAGCTGTCGCCCACGCCCATCACTTCGCCCGTGGACTTCATCTCCGGGCCCAGCACGGTATCGACACCGGGAAACTTGTTCCACGGAAACACTGGCGATTTCACGTAGTAGCAGCTGCCGGTATCGAGATCGGAGCGGTGCTCGATATTTTCTGGCAGGAACTCACGCAACTTGCGTCCGGTCATCAGCCGCGCAGCAATCTTCGCCATCGGCACGCCGGTGGCTTTCGAAACATAAGGCACGGTCCGCGAGGCTCGTGGGTTCACTTCCAGCACGTAGACTTTTCCGCCTTCGACGCCATTGCCTGACGAACCACCGTCGCCGCGCGGAATGGCGAATTGAATATTCATCAGCCCGACTACCTTGAGCGCACGCGCCAATTTAAAAGTGTAGTCCCGCATGCGCTCGAGCAGCGGCTGCGGAATATCCACGGCAGGAAGCACGCAGGAAGAATCACCGGAGTGAATACCCGCCTCCTCGATGTGCTGCATGATTCCGCCAATCACCACATCTTCGCCGTCGGAAAGAGCGTCCACGTCCACTTCAATCGCATTTTCCAGAAAGTGATCGATCAGCACCGGCCGATCGTGCGAGTACTCGACCGCCTCCTTCATGTACCGCACAACCGATTCCTCGTCGTAGGCAATCACCATGGCGCGCCCGCCCAGCACGTAGGAGGGCCGCACCACAACGGGATAGCCGACTTGCTTCGCGCCTTCGATCGCTTCTTCCAGCGACGTGGCCATCATCCCGGCGGCCTGAGGAATGTCAAGTTCTTGCAGCAGCTTGTTGAAGTGTTTGCGATCTTCGGCCAGATCAATCGACTCGGGAGAAGTGCCAATAATATTCACGCCCGCGGCCTTGAGCGGCAGAGCCAGGTTCAGCGGCGTCTGCCCTCCGAACTGCACGATCACGCCTACCGGCGCGCCCTTCGAAGCCTCATGCTGATAAATCGCCCAGACGTCTTCAAAAGTCAGAGGTTCAAAGTACAGGCGGTCGCTGGTGTCGTAATCGGTCGAGACGGTTTCCGGATTGCAGTTGATCATGATCGTTTCGTAACCGTCGTCGCGCAGTGCAAACGAGGCGTGACAGCAGCAGTAGTCGAACTCAATTCCCTGCCCGATACGGTTAGGCCCGCTGCCTAAAATGATGATCTTCTTTTTGTCCGTGGGCGCAGCCTCGTCTTCGTCCTCGTACGTCGAGTAAAGATAGGGCGTGAAGCTTTCGAATTCCGCGGCGCAGGTATCCACGCGCTTGTACACCGGCAATATGCCGTGTTTCTTGCGGAGATGCCGCACCTTCTCTTGTCCCTCGAGCCGCCAGATGTTGGCCAGCCGCCCGTCGGAGAAGCCCATGCGTTTGGCCTCGCGCAGTACTGCAGCGGGAATCGACTCCATCGGATGCTTCTCCAATTCCAGCTGCATGTCATTAATTTCTTTGAGCTGGTAAAGAAACCACGGATCCATCGAGGTCATCTTCGCGATCTGCTTGACCGTGTGCCCTTGCCGCAGAGCGTAGCGCACGTAGGCCAGCCGCTCCGGATGTGGCGTGACCAGCCGCTGCGTCAGAATCTTCGGCTCGATCTTGTCCGCGCCCACACGCCGCCCGGTATCGAGCGAGCGAATACCTTTCATCAAGGCCTCTTTGAAGGTGCGTCCGATCGCCATCACTTCGCCCACCGACTTCATCTGCACGCCGAGGTTCTCGTCGGCTCCGGGAAATTTCTCAAACTGCCACTTCGGAATCTTCACGACCACGTAATCGAGCGTAGGCTCGAAGCACGCAGGCGTCTTGCGCGTGATGTCGTTGGGAATTTCGTCCAGTGTGTAGCCAACGGCGAGCTTCGCCGCAATCTTCGCAATCGGAAACCCTGTCGCCTTCGAGGCCAACGCCGAAGAGCGCGAGACGCGCGGGTTCATCTCGATGACCACCATGCGCCCGGTCTCGGGATTTACTCCGAACTGAATGTTCGAACCGCCCGTATCCACGCCGATCTCGCGAATCACCGCGATGGACGCATCGCGCATTGCCTGGTACTCGCGGTCCGTCAACGTCTGCGCCGGCGCCACCGTGATCGAATCACCCGTGTGCACGCCCATGGGATCGAAGTTCTCAATGGAGCAGATGATGATGACGTTGTCCTTGGTGTCGCGCATCACCTCGAGTTCGAATTCTTTCCATCCCAGCACCGACTCTTCAATCAGCGCTTCGTGCACGGGAGACATATCCAATCCGCGCGTAAGCACTTCAAGCAATTCTTCGCGGTTGTAAGCGATGCCGCCACCCGAACCGCCCAGCGTGAACGATGGCCGCACGATCACCGGAAAGCCAATCTTGCCTGCGAACTCGATCCCATCTTTTGTGCTGTTCACCAGCGCCGACTTCGGCACATCAAGGCCGATCTTCTGCATCGCGTCCTTGAAAAAGAGACGGTCTTCGGCCTTCTTGATAGCCGCCACGTTCGCGCCAATCAGGCTTACGTTATATTTCTCAAGGACGCCCCCATCGGAAAGTTCAATCGCCAGGTTGAGCGCTGTCTGCCCGCCGACCGTAGGTAGCACGGCAAACCCCGCGCCCGGCGACAGTTCCCGCTCGATGCGGATGATCTCTTCCAGATACTCGACCGTCATGGGCTCGATGTAGGTTCGGTCGGCAATCTCGGGGTCGGTCATGATAGTCGCCGGATTGGAGTTGGCGAGCACGACTTCATAGCCCTCAGACTTGAGCGCCTTGCAAGCCTGCGTGCCAGAGTAATCAAACTCCGCCGACTGCCCAATGACGATGGGCCCGGAACCGAGAATCAGGATTTTCGAGATGTCAGTGCGTTTGGGCATTCTGTTTCTTAACGTATTTTCTATTTGCCACTGCAATGGAGCTACAGCCGCCGGCAACGTGCATCAAGGCAATAAGAGGGTGCCCGCAGGCTTGCGTTTGTAGCTTCGGGCGCCGGATCTCGAACTCTTGCGCTGCACTGTGGAACCCCCGGACGTCTACCTGAATGAGGTACTCACCTTCATCGAGCCGGCTGAAAGCAAAATTACCACCGCCATCGGTTTGCGCTCGTACCGTGGTTTCGGAATTTCCTTTTTTTGTAACCTGAACAATCGCGTCGGAAATCGCATCCCCCGAGATAGTCTGAACTTGCCCACAGACCTGACGAACTCTGAACTTCTTAGGGGCGATGCACGTCGTCGCCGAGCATGCCAACGACAAACAGATGACAAGAATCGTTAGCAACAGAAGTCGAGGAAGAGTCACCTGTGCTTCACCCTTTCCACTCCTCCATCATCTTCACAAAATCCTTGAACAGATAATGCGAATCATGCGGCCCGGGCGCGGCTTCCGGGTGATACTGCACGCTGAAAAGCGGTAAATTCCGGTGCCGCAAGCCTTCCAAGGTTGAGTCGTTCAGATCGATGTGCGTAAGCTCAACCTCGCTCTGCGCCAGCGAATCCGGATCGACTGCAAAGTTATGGTTGTGCGCCGTAATCTCAATCTTCCCGGTCTTCAACTGCTTTACCGGATGGTTCCCGCCGTGGTGGCCAAATTTCAGCTTGAAAGTCTTTCCGCCGAGCGCGATGCCGACGAGCTGATGTCCCAGACAAATGCCAAAGATCGGCTGTCGTCCCATCAACCGCCGAATCGAATCCACCGCGTAAGTACAAGGCTCCGGATCTCCCGGACCATTCGACAGAAAGACCCCATCAGGCTTCAGTGCCAGAACATTTTCGGCCAGGGTCTGCGCCGGAACCACCGTTACCCGACACCCCTCGCCTCGCAACTTACGCAGAATGTTTTGCTTAATCCCGAAATCATAAGCCACTACATGAAATCGAGCAGGTTCGTCCTTGACTCCGACCATCGCCACGGGCTCGTGCGAGCGCTCGCCCACTTCCCACACATATGGCCGCTTCGTGCTCACTTCTTTCGCAAGGTCGGTGCCATCCATCTTCGGAATCGAATTTGCCTTGGCGACCAACTTCTCGGCATCATTTTCGAGCGTCGAGACTACGCCGCGCATCACGCCATGATCGCGCAGATGCCGCACCAGCGCCCGCGTGTCGATATCCGAAAGCACGGGCACTTTAAACTGTTCGAGATACTCCTCGGCGACTTGCGACGATCGCCAATTCGAACTCACCTTCGAGAACTCGCGCACGATCAAGCCTTCGATCCACGGACGCGTGGCTTCGTTGTCTTCGTGGTTTGTGCCGTAATTGCCGATCTCGGGATTGGTTAGAACAACAATCTGCCCGGAGTAGGAGGGGTCGGTGAAGATTTCCTGGTAACCCGTAATGGAAGTATTAAAAACGACTTCGCCGTAGCATTCGCCTTTGGCGCCGTAACCTTTGCCTCGGAAGACTCGTCCGTCTTCCAGCGCAAGGATAGCCTGCATTCTCGCTCCGATGTGTGGATTTGAAGGATTTTATCAGGGATTTCGGTCAGGTCCAAGTGCGGAACGCGGCTTCCGTGTGGAAATCTCGCTTCGATAACGCGGTTTGAACAAAGCCGAAAAGTTCTAGCGCACCCGCCCTAGCTTATCCATTGGCCAGTAGCCGAACACGGCCTTGCCATAGATGTAGCTCTGATTCACCGGCCCGAAATCACGGCTGTCGTTCGACATCGACCGGTGATCTCCAAGCACAAGATAGCAATTCGGCGGCACGACCGTCTCGGGAAAAGAGCGCGAATCAGCGTACGCGGGCGGTACGTAATCCTCATCCAGGGCTTCGCCGTTCACGTAGACTTGTCCGCCGTCGATGCGGATGCGATCTCCGGCCACGCCAATCACGCGCTTGATATAGCTTTTCGAAGGATCGCGCGGATAACGAAACACGACAATATCTCCGCGCGAAATGGGCTCCAGTCGGTAGACGAACTTGTTGACGAAGATTCGCTCCTGGTCATCGAGCGACGGCATCATGCTCGTGCCCTCTACCTTTACCGGCTGATAGATGAAGACAATGATGAATGCCGAGATGGCCAGCGAAAGGATCAGATCACGCAACCAGACTCCCAGCCCCGGACGCAGGCGAACACCTCCAGCGGGTGCTCCGCCGACTGCTGCCGGTGTAGTCGTCCGATCTGTCCTGTTTTGTGGCTCTGAACCCTGCTCCTGTGCCATGCGTTTTCCTATTGTATACAGATAACGCCTTCGGGTTCGCAGCCTTTATTCCATGGGTTCGTCCCTATCGCCGCGGTTCCAAAAGCAGGTTAAAATGAAAGGGCCTTAGGAGACGCTATGTCCGTGACCCGATTCCTTCGACATAAGCTTGTGCACCGAACGCTCACCCTCGCTCTCTTGTTATTGGTTACTCTGACAATGACTTCTCTGTGGGCCGCTCCTCAGTTAGAAGAAGGCACCGGCATTCCAGCGTACAACGATGGTCCTCCGCCAAAAGGGACCAAACTCCCCCCCATCCTAGCCAAGAGTGACCTTTGGGGACCGGATGCTCAGTATCCCTACCAAACTCATGCCTACGAGCTGGCTGCGAAAATTCCGGTCGTCCTGCACCAGCAGCCCTGCTATTGCTTCTGTGACCGCATGGGCCACAACAGCCTGCATAGCTGCTTTGAGAACACACACGGGGCCCGATGCGGCACCTGCTTGAAGGAGCTCTATTATTCTTACAAGCAACAACAGGCGGGGAAAACCGCAACTCAGATTCGGGCGGGCATCATCAAGGGCGAGTGGAGGCAGATTGATCTGGAAGCATCTGCGACGATGAACTAGCGGTGAGTATCGGGTCCCGTGTACCGAGTACGGAGACCTTGAGGAATCACAGTTTTATATTGCGCGGTTCTCACGACTCGGTACTGGGTACTACTTCCCTGCCGATTGCCCTGTACACGATCTTTGAGTGATACTTGAGAATTCGTTCTTCGAGGTTCATGCTAAGGAGTACTTATTACGACGAGCACAGGAAAAATTCTTCACATGGCTCAAAAGGCGAATCCCAAAAAGTCTTCCATCGCGGACGACCCGCGAGTTTCCCAAGCCCTGCAAAATTATGAGGCTGGCCTGCGCGCTTTGCAGGAACACAAGTTCGACAAAGCCAAGCCGTTGTTTCAAAAGGTTCTCGCCGGGGGCAGCAAAGAGCTCGCGGACCGGGCGGCCATTCACCTCAGCATCTGCAACCAACATTTGGAGCGCTCAACCACGACCCAGTTCAAGACGGTCGAGGAGCACTTCGATTACGCGGTCTCCCTCATGAACGTCGGGGACTACGTAACCGCTCGAGAGCATATCGAGAAGCTGATTCTGCAGGCGCCCAAGACTGATTTCGTTATCTATGGCCTGGCGGCGCTCGATTGTCTCACCGGCCACGTCGAAGACTCGCTCAAGCATCTCGACGAGGCCCTTCGCCTGAATGCCAGCTTGCGCTACCAGGCGCGCAACGACACGGATTTCCACAACCTCGCGGAAGATCCTCGTTTCACCGAGCTCTTGTACCCGGATCCCGCAGCCGATCTTTCGTCGCCGGAAAGCACCTTTCGGGAAGACGAGTCTTATTAGTCAGGCCGACAATCGAGACTCACTCGATGGAAACCAAAATCTCAGAATTCTTGACCGTGGAGAAAGCTACGCGCGAGCGCGGTCTCCGCGTAGTCGCCATTGGTGGTGGTACCGGGCTCTCCACTCTGCTCAAGGGACTTAAGCGCTTCACTCTCACACCCGCGGAGATGGCTGCCGCGCGGCCTGATACACCGACTATTCGCGACCTCTGCGCCGTGGTTACCGTCAGCGACGACGGCGGTTCCAGCGGACGACTGCGCAAGGAACTGAACATGCTCCCGCCGGGCGATATCCGCAATTGCATTGTCGCCCTGAGCGAAGATGAAGCTCTCCTGTCGCAGCTTTTTCAGCACCGCTTCAATAGGGGCTCCGGGCTTGAGGGCCATAGCTTCGGCAATCTGTTCCTGGCGGCGCTGACTTCCATCACTCATGACTTCTCCGAAGCGGTCCGCCTCTCTTCCGAAATCCTGCTCACCCGCGGGCACATTCATCCCGCCACCACATCGAACATCGAGCTGGAAGCATTGATGGAAGATGGCACACGAGTCCGTGGGGAAACGAAAATCACGGCCAGCAAAGTTCGTATCAAAGAGCTTTTCCTGGTTCCCGCCGACGTAGATCCTTTGCCTCAGACCCTCGACGCCATCGCCCGCGCCGATATCATCAGCATCGGTCCCGGCTCTCTTTTCACCAGCCTGATTCCTAACTTGCTGGTTCACGGCATCGCCGAGGCGATTGTGAACTCGCCAGCGACCAAGGTCTATATCTGCAATCTGATGACGCAGGCCAATGAAAGCCTGGGCCTCAGCGCTGCAGATCACATCCGCGCTCTGAACCGGCACGCCGGCCAGCAGATTTTCGACTACGCTCTGATCAACCGCACGCCCGTTTCCGAGCGGCTCAAGGCCAAGTACGCCGTGGAAGGCGCCTGCCAGATTGCCGCCGACCTCGAGGCCATCGAAGCCCTCGGGGTGATCCCGGTTCTGGGGGACTATCTGGAAGAGGCGGGAGTCGCCCGCCACAATACGGCCCGCGTCGCCAGCGACCTCGTGCAGCTCGGGTCTCAGCCAACGAGCGTGGACCGCAAGGCTCGGCCTGGCGTAAGGCCGTAGTCCAGCACACCCCTTCTTTGTTTCCACACTCTTCCCGATGCACCTCCGCAGTCGCTAGAATGTCATTTATGCAATCGATTGGGATGTCTTTGAATCGGCGACGGAGAAGCGCGACGAAAGGCCGCATGATTTGCTGCGGTCTCTTCGTTCTGGCCATGGTCAGCATGGCCGCTGCGCAGCGGGACAAAACAGAAGATCCTACGGCCGCCCTGAACTTTCTAGTGATCAAGGACGATAACGGCAAGCCAGTTCGTAATGCGGCGGTGATCATGCATCCCGTCAGCGCGAGCGGCAAGCAAAGCCGGGGCGACCTCGAATTGAAAACGGACGCCGACGGCAAGACCAGCTTTGACGGTGTCCCCTACGGCATGCTGCGCGTGCAGGTACTGGCCTCCGGATTCCAGACCTTCGGCGAGGACTATGAAGTGAACAAGGCCAAGTTGGATTTCACGATTAAACTGAAGCGCCCCCAAGGCCAATATTCGATTTACGAAAGCCATCCCAACGAGAAGAACGACAAGAAGGATGATAAAACGCCCCCGCCCGCTGATCCCAACGCCAAGCCGCAATAATGGGCGTCCCATATTCAGTTTTTTTTTGAAACCCCGAGCAAAAATTAGGAGACAGCAGAAATGCGGGGATGTGAATCTTAAGTGGAGCGACGAGTAAACTCTTGCCTATGCCCTACCTTCTAAAAACCGAACCCAATGTATATTCCTTCGCCGATCTCCAGCGCGAGAACTCCACGGTCTGGGACGGCGTCACCAACCCTGTCGCGCTGAAGAATCTGCGCGGTATGAAGCCCGGGGAACAGCTGGTGATCTACCACACCGGAGACGAAAAAAGCGCAGTCGGAACGGCCTCTGTAGTGTCGGTGGATGCCAGCGACCCAAAGACTCCTCAGGTTAAGATCAAGGCCGGAAAACCGACCGCCAAGCCCGTAACCCTGGCAGAGGTGAAGGCGAACAAGTTGTTTGCCGACTCCCCGCTAGTACGACAGGGGAGGCTCAGCGTCGTTCCTTTGACCGATGCTCAGTACAAATTCCTCACCGGTTCGTAAGCTTCGAGGCGTCGAGCTTCAGTGCGCTTTCTCGTCCCGATGAATCAGGGCATGGTCCACAAAGAAGCCAATCCCCACCGCCAGGGGAATCACGCCAAACGTCGCTGCGATCATGGCGTCCGGCTCCTCGCGTCCGATCAGGACGAAGGTGACGATATAGCCAAGCGCCCCGGCCACCAGCAGAATTCCTGACCGCCTCGACCGTGCCGCCTCCGAAAGCTCGGGCTGCATCGGTACGTCTGCGCCTCGCGCAATCGCAGCCAATCGTTCCTCGCTGCGGAGCTTGCGCACCCGGAAGAACGTGTACATCGCCGCCATCGGGATCCCAAACACCATAATCACTGCCGCCAGTCCGACCAAGTTTCCGTCCATAAACCCTCCCGATCCTGGCGCCAGTATTACGCCCAGCGCCTTGTCAATGTTCACTACGGATATTCGTGAGAAAAGTTCCCGCCGATGTAATCAAGTCGTTACAAAACTTTGCAAAACTCTCGATCTGAGCTAGCAACCCGGCGATATTCTCGCGATTCTTATGCGATTGGACGTCCACGTAGCGCTAAGCCCCAACGGGCATACGTGCGCTCCATTCCTTTGAGTTCTGGCATTCCGGAACGAATTCTGAAAGCTGCGGGACACCAAAAACGGGGGTATGAACGGACTGTTCGAATGAACTCCGCAACAACAAGAATGAAAATGCTTCCTCTGTTCTGCCCACAACAGGAGCGCTTTCTTGCCCTTTGCCTTCTGTTGCTAATGTTTGCGGGCCGCTCGCTGGCGCAGGAAACGCGAGAAAAGATCGACATCGACAATGTTTCGCGCACCTACATCGTGCACCTGCCGAGGGGCTACGATCAGCAGCAACAATATCCGGTGGTAATCCTTCTGCACGCGCGCAATCAGGACGCCGACGACATGGCCCGGCTCACGCACTTCAGCCAACTGGCTGAGAAGAACGGCGTCATTGCGGTCTACCCTAACGCTACGCGCGGACAGTGGAATATTGGAGTTCGGGCGGAGCAGTCGTCGGCTCCCATGCCGCGCCGCGGAGGCGGACGGCGTGGAGGGTGGGGCGGGGGCGGAGGAGGTTATCCCGGAGGTGGTGGCGGTTATCCCGGAGGCGGCCAAAGCCGAGGAGAAAATCCCGACTCAAACAGGAATCGGCCTGAGCCGGCCGATGACGTGGCCTTCCTCAACCAGATGCTGGATGCGCTCGCCCTGAAATATCCCGTCGATACACACCGCATCTACGCAACTGGCTTGGAGGATGGCGGCTTCATGGCATTGCGAGTGGGCTGCAACATGGCTGATCGCGTTGCTGCCGTTGCCGCTGTAGGAGCCGCTTTGCCTAAAACGATGATCTGCATACCGTCACGCGCCGTGTCCGCTCTTTTCATCAATGGCACGGACGATCCCATCGTCCCTGACAATGGCGGCACCTACAAACCGGGCCCATTCCGCGTCCTCTCCGCCGAAGACAGTGCCAAAGCCTGGGCTAAGTTCGACCGCTGCGGAGATAAGTCGGCGCAGGACAAAATTCCGCCCCTGCAAAAAGATGGCAAGGAAACAAAAACCTATACTTACAGCGGCTGCCAGGACAACGCCCAGGTCGTGCTCTACAGCGTGAAGGGCGGCGGCAATACGTGGCCTGGCGGCGAGCAGTATATGACGGAGAAAGAGGTCGGCAAAACCAGCGACGCGATCAGCGCCAACGAAACCATTTGGAGCTTTCTGGCCACCAAGAAGATTGCGAGTGAAAGCGGCGTGGAAAAGTAGCGATGGCTTTCATACTTTCGCGGCGATCAGCGAACGAGCTGTCTCAGTTCCCGCCGCAGAATCTTTCCCGAGGCCGTCTTGGGTACGACCTCAACAAAATGCACTTCGCGCGGCTGCTTGTAGTGCGTCAGCCGCTCCCCAACGAAACGTACATAGCTCCTCCTCCATCTTCTTGCAGCTCACAAATCCGTCGCGGAGAGAGATAAATGCCACCGGGATTTCTCCCGCTGCAGCATCGGGACGGCCAACCACTCCACACTCGCGTACCGCTGGATGTTCCAGCAGCACTGCCTCCACTTCCGCCGGGGCGACGGGAAATCCTTTGTACTTGATCATCTCTTTCCGCCGGTCCACCACTCGGAAAAATCCCTCGGAATCACGCGTCACAATGTCCCCGGACCAGTACCATCCATCGCGCAGCACCGCCGCCGTGGCATTCGGTTCGTTCCAGTAACCTTGCATGAACTGCGGCCCGTGCATCACCAACTCTCCCGGTTCGCCGGAAGCAACCTCCGCCACGCTCTCAGCCACCACGGCCAGATTCTCCGCCCCAATGACCCGGCAATCCGTCTGCGCCAGTGGATGCCCAATCGAATCCGGCCGATAGAGTTCCGGCTCCAGAAAACCGACATGCGTTACCGGCGAAGCCTCTGTCATCCCGTACCCTTGACACACCAAAATGCCAGTCAGCGCCGTGAACCTTCGTGGTAACTCCGGTGCCAGCGGCGCCGCTCCGGATTTCACCCAGTGCAGCTTGTGATTTTTTGGAAACTGACCGGCCTCCGCTGCCAGGCACAATGCGTTCATCGCCGGTGGAACCACGAGCATGGTTGTGATCGCTTCCTCCGTCAGCAGAGAACACACCTGTTGCGGATTGAACCGCGGCATCAGGACTACCGTCGCCCCCATCATGAGCATCGGGTTTAGCGCCACGTTCAGCCCGTAGATGTGGTAGAGGGGGAGAAAACAAAGCAGATTATCCTCAGGCTTCAGCAGGGCCGCACCCGGCCCCAGCAACTGATAGACGTTAGCAACTAGGTTGAAATGCGAGAGCATGACTCCCTTGGGCAACCCTGTGGTGCCGCTCGAATAAGGCAGCGCCGCCAAAGTTTCTTGCGACCCGTGATCGGGCCGTGGCAGGGTGGCGCTCACCGGCTTCAACAAACCGCCGAACGGTTCGCTTCCGCTTCCCTGTTCTCGAGTGCAGACCACTCTACGCAAGTTCCGCAGCCCCGCCAGGTTGATCCCGCATATATTCGGACCATCGGTGATCAGCAAAACTGCCCCAGAATTCTCCAGCTGATATCGCACCTCTCGCTCGCGATACGTCGGATTCAAGAGCGTTGGAATCGCCCCCGCCAGCGTAGCCGCGTGGTACGCCACGCAAAACTCCCATGAATTGGGCAAGAAAATAGCAATCACTTCTCCCGGCCGGACTCCGGCCGAAACCAGCCCGCGGGCCAGCGCTTCCACCGTCTCTCCATACTCCGCATAAGTCAGCCGCCGACCGCACGAAACATCCACCACCGCGATTTTCTGCGAATTCTTGCGGCAGGATGCGAGCACCGCATCGTGAACAAAAATCGTCGTCCGGATCGGCGTAGAGTTGGGTGCGTAACATGGCCGGGACAGATTGTAGCGGAAAGCTGCAAGATTGGCCTGGGCGGGGAAGCCCTGGTGCTTCAACCGTCAACTCATGTGACAACGATTTTCGTCAGCTGCCCTTTGTTCGGGGTGTAAGATCCTACTGTCATCTTCGAAAGCTGCTGAGTGCCGGCCTTATCGTCAGGAAAAGCTGTCAGTCCTCCCGAGAACCGACGAACATTTTTTCGAGGATAGTGCCGAACGTCAAGTGGCATTCCACTTCAACGTTGGGTCATCGGGGAGCAATGAGGAGGAGCCATGTCGCTCGATCTTCAGCGTTCTATCGTGCCATATAACAGTGCCAGGATGTTTTCCCAAGTCGCGTTGTCTTTGCTTCTATTGCTATCGCCCGGGCTCTCGCAAAAGGCGCAACCAGCAGACGCTAGCGTGCCGGTCTACGACCTTCACGCGGAGATGAAAACCAAAGGGGAGATCGATGAAGTCAATCTGCGATCGGTGGGAACCAGAAAAGATTTCACAGAAATAATCCTCAAGCAGGGCGAAGAAAAGATCCATATTTATGTGTGCCCCAAACCGTTCGAGGACGAGATGGGCATCACTTTCACCAAGGGTGACCAGATTGCCGTTACCGGCTCAAAAGTAAAGCACGAAGGAGCGGATGTGATCCTTGCCCGGGAACTGGTGAAAGGCGACGATACTCTCATGTTCCGCGATGCCAAGGGCGCCCCGGTGTGGGATGCTCGAACCGGCAAATGAGTGTGGGGAAAGCCGGGGCAAAGTAGCTGCAACGAACCTGTTCTTTCATTGCTCCTAGTCGCAACCCGCCGAATTATCTTCTGCCAAAACGCAAACTAATCCCAGCGCCAATTCGCAGATTGTTTTCGCGGTTGTTGAGACCATTCGGCAATCTTGTCATGCAGTACTCAGCTTGCAATGGGCGAACGGAGACGTTCTTGGACACTTTGAAATCAATTCCACCGCCCGCCGTCATCGCGAAATTATTTTCTGGGCCCGATTCGGCAATCCCAGCGGTTGTGCGAATGCCTCCAAAGAGCGCCTGAGCGAACGGCGTGAAATTGCCACGTCGGAAATTCGCTCTGGGTCCAAGCAGGTAGGTAAACGCTCCTCCGACCAATGCACCGTTTGCAGTGCTGGTCGCCCCGTAGCCGGCGAGATCGACAACCGCGCCAAGCCAGTTGTTGGTGTTGTACTCGAACTGGCCGCCTCCGCCGTATCCGTTGTAAGTGGCCGAGGGTGCGACACCAGGAAGGTCGGCATCTATATTAAAGCGCACGTAGTAGTACCCCCCGTACAGCTCGAACTTTAAGGGTTCCTGCGCCTTCGCTAACGATGCGGCCCCGAATAGTCCAAGCAACAGGCCGACGATGATTGACTTCCTCATCGGGCACTCCTTTCCTGGCAATGCCTTGAATCCGCCGAATCATATCCTAATGTTGAGGGTCAATTGTCACCGGCTCAAAGTCCGCTGGTTGCTGGTATTCCATCACGCCCTGCAAATCGCTCGGACCAGCGAATCCTACCCGTCATCTGCATCACAACAAAAAGCGTAACAATCGCGATGATCGTGATGGCTAGGCCCGTGAATCCCTTCCAGAAGAACGCGTAAGAGAACAGCACCAGATAAATCAGTTGTGCCATCCCCGCCTCCAAGGCTGCAAACCGAAGTCCCACCACCAACTGCAAGTAAGTCACCACCAATGTCACTGAAACAATCGAAGCCAGCACCATGGCAGCATGAATCGAAATGTGATCCACCAGATAAGCCAGCAATAGATGGAAGGCGAAAAACGCAGTCGCCAGGAAAAAGTAGTTCATGGGATGGAGATCGATCTTGCGCAGCGTGGTAATGATGAACATCAGAAAAAAGAAAAAGAATAACGACACCGGCGCGGCATAGCTGATCTCCCCCGCCAGCGGCCCCGGCTGCAACTTCGCAGGCATGGTCATGCCGATCTGGAAGCCCGAAACCAGATTCGAGAACTGCCACGTCAGTTGCCAGCCCCCAGGGATCGACTGCTTGGCAGTTGGCGAAAGCGTATCGTCCGCGAAATCGATGTCCCAGAAATCGGTCTGCATGGTCAGCGTGAAATCGCGCGCCTGAGCGACGCCGTTCCCTAGCTGATAGCGCCAACTATCTAGACCTTGCGAACGATAAGCAACGTGCAGGCTCGCGGTCTGCCCCGGGCCCACCGTCGCTTGCCCCGCCGCACCCTGATCGTCGGTAACGAGTGCGACTGCCTGATCGTTCACTTTCATCTGCAGGCCGTCGTAGATCGCTTTCTGCGCCGGAAATTTCAACCGGAAATCGATCATCTGTGCTTCCGCGGTGTTATTGCGGAAGGCATACTCTCCGGCAAAATCGACCGCGTACGTGCTGTACCACAGCAATCCCTTCTGCCGGGGAGTGAGATGGAAGTTCACATGAATCCGGCTGGCTTCCACAGGCAGAAAAGTCTGGCGGTGCACGGTGTGGCTGTGAACCACCAACTTGCCGTTCTCAATTGTGGTCGAGTTCTCGACGTCATCGACAAAATAGGCCGCCGTCGGGGGCGATTGCTGTTGTGACGTGCCCCAAGTGGAGGCCACGTGGCCTTGCAGTTGCTCATTGCTGCCGTAGGTGCGAGAGAAAATGGTCGCACCCAGAATCACCCACGCAACGGAAGTGCAAACAAAGATGAACCCCAGTGCCAGAATTTGTCGCAGCAAAAGATCTCCTCCTCGAGCGATGGATCGCCTTGATTCCGTTGCAAGAAGGTTGCCGCCGCGCATGCGCTGAGAGCAGGCAGGTTAGGATCACGTAGCTGACGTGAGCGTGTCAGAGGAGACACGTGTGTGTCATGGTGGAGACAAGCCGTGGGCGAGCCCGAATAAAACCGATCTAACTTGCCAGCTTCCGGAGAAATTCCCTCTCGTCCATGCGGTATTTGAAGGCTTTGCGCCCGTCGATGAACACGACCGGCACTTCGTCGTTGAACTGTCGCCGCAGTTCGTTGTCGCTATCCACATCCACTTCCTGCCAGGTAAATCCGCCGCGGCGCGAAAGCTTTACCAGGCTTTCCTTCACTACTTCGCAAAGGTGACATCCCTTGCGGGAATAAATCACGACCTGGCGGGACTCTGGCACGTCGCGATTGTATCGTTGCCGCCGGACACTCTGGCAAGTGAAAAGAAACGAATGCTCCGCACGACTGGTCATACCACTCCCGAAGTAGGCTCGCGCACTAAAGCCTGGAGTAGAATCCCAAAATGATTGCGCCCGACCACAAACCCCTGCGCGGCAAAACCTGCCTCATCACCGGTGGCGCCCGCCGTCTCGGACGCGCCTCCGCCCTCGCTCTGGCGCAGGCCGGCGCGGATGTGGCCATTACCTTTCGCAACTCCGCCCGCGACGCGCAGCGCACCGTCGTCGATCTCTCGAGTCTCGGTGTACGCGCCTTCGCCCTGCACTGCGACATCACCGACGAGGCCAGCGTCAAGTCCATGATGAAAGAAGCTGGACAGGAACTGGGCCGCATCGATGTCCTGGTCAACAACGCGGCCAACTACGCCACCGCCGACTTTGAGCGCCTTACCGTGGGGCAATGGGACGCGATATTTGCGTCGAACACTCGCGGACCATTTCTGGTCTCGCGCGAGGCCCTGAAATGGATGCGCCGAAAACGAAGCGGATCGAAGCCATCAGAAACAATCGCCGCCAAGATCATTCACATGGGATCGCTCGGAGGCTTGCGTCCTTGGGCCACGCACGCGCATTACTGTTCATCCAAAGCCGCGCTGCACATGCTCACCAAAGTCATGGCGAAAGCCCTGGCCCCCGAGATCGCCGTCAATGCGGTTGCTCCGGGCATAATCGATCTCGGCGAGAAGGGAGCCGCACCCTTCTTGCGCCGTATGGCCAAACAAACTCCCATGCTGCGCAACGGACGCGATACCGAGACCGCCGCGGCCGTTCTTTTCTTCGCTACCGCGCCGCAATTCATCACTGGGCAGATTCTCGCCGTCGACGGAGGGTTGGGCCTATGACGTCCCGAGGGGCAGCCAGCTGCCAGGAACCCGTTTCATATCTTCTGCGCGAAGTCCTCCCAGCGATATATTGAGAGTGATGAAATCCCGGAAGAGCAATCCATCCGCCAGCCAGTCTTCTCTATCCGCTCCCCGCGTCGCCGTCGCCATCATGGCTGCGGGCAAGGGCACGCGGCTGAAATCTCAGCTACCCAAAGTGCTGCACGAAGTCGGTGGCAAGCCGCTGCTGGCGCATGTCATCGCCGCGGCCACAGCCGTCGTTCCGCCCACAGACGTCTTCGCCATCATCGGCCACGAAGCCGACCGTGTGCGGACTGCGGTGGCTCACACCGGCGTAAACTTTGTTCTGCAAGCTGAGCAGCGCGGCACTGGCCACGCCCTCATAGTCGCGCAGCCGGAGCTATCCGCCTACGACCACGTAATCGTTCTCTCCGGCGACGCTCCCCAGATCACTCCTCAAACCATCGCCCAGTTGTTGAATTTTCACCTTGATCAACAGGCTGCAATGACCTTACTCAGCGCCGAACTCGACCACCCGACTGGCTACGGCCGCGTGGTTCGCAAGAGTGCTCGCAGCGCCGAAGTCCAGGCTATCGTCGAAGAAAAAGCCGCCAGCCCCGCCCAGAAAAGGATTCGTGAGATCAACGCCGGATTCTACGTTTTCGCCGCTCCATTATTGTTTGAAAATATCAAGAAGCTCTCCACGGCCAACCCCCACGCGGAGTATTACCTCACCGACATGGCCGAGGTTCTCCGCAAGGCCAGACAACGCGTTGTAGCCTGGAAAACAGATAATTCCACTGAAGTCCTCGGTGCCAACACCCGCGCCGAACTGGCCTTTATCGATTTTCGAATGCGGACACGCAAGTGCCAATCACTCCTGGCTGCGGGAGTCACCCTGCCTTTACCCTTCTCAACCTGCGTGATCGATGGTGACGTTGAGATCGCCCCCGACACCGTGCTCGAGCCTTTTGTTCAGATTCTTGGCCGCTCGCGCATCGGCGCTGGGTGCCGCATTCGCTCCTACTCTGTGATTCGTGACTCCGAAATCGGCGACGGAGTCCTCATCCGCAACGGCTGCATTCTCGATGGCGCCCGCGTCGAACGCAACGCTGTTCTCGGCCCGTATTCCCACCTGCGCCCCGGCAGCGAGATCGGAGAGGACGCACACGTCGGCAATTTTGTGGAGACCAAGAAGATCAAGCTCGGCAAGGGATCCAAGGCCAACCACCTTACTTATCTCGGCGACGCCGAAATCGGCGCCGACGTAAACATCGGCGCCGGCACCATCACCTGCAACTACGACGGTGTTCACAAGCACACCACCGTCATCGAAGACGGGGTCTTCGTCGGCAGTGACAGCACTCTGGTCGCGCCCGTGCGGGTGGGCAAGGGTGCCTACGTTGCCGCCGCCTCCTGCATCACGAGTGATGTTCCGGAAGACGCATTGGCCATTGGCCGAGCGCAGCAGGTTGTGAAAGCAGGCTGGGCCCGCGAGAAGCGCCGTGCAAGAAAGCCAAAGTAAGCTACTTTCGCAAACAGGGCGAGCCCGCGTGAAGAAACTCTAGGCAAAAGCAAAGGCACCAAGAAACGCTTCCCTGCGTTTCTCAGTGCCTAGTGGCCGTCGTAACTCTAGTGGGAAACTGCCGCGAACAACTCTGAGTGCATGATTGACTGAAACTGCTGGTCCGTTGATTTGAAGTGAAAATTCACATCCGAGCCGTCGGAATCCACGCTGGTATTATCCATCGCGACCTTCTCGGGAGCGCTGGCGCTCATCTTCTTGTAGAGCAGCCCCGCTTTCACCAGCGACGACAAAGTGGCCGCGCTCACGGAATCGGAAGACACCACGGTCAAATCGAAGTTCACGCCGCTGTTAAAGCTCATGGTGTAACGCGAGCCCAGCAGCCGCTTCTTGATGGTGTCATAATCGGCGATCTTGGCCGCATCTCCCAGCGCCGATCGCATCACGTTCTGGGTTCCCAGTTGATCCAGGATGCTCCACACCGGAGAGGAATCCACGCTCGACATCATGTCGGCCATCGTCTGATTCGAATCCAGGCTTAGGACCTCGCCATCGCGCGTATCCAGGGCAATCTTCAGCGCCGAAATCTCTCCAAACAGGAGCGTGCTGTCGTCCAGAAAACACATCACCATGCCGCCGTCCATGGGATAAATACTCGCCAGGCGGTACTTCGTTGGTTTGATTTTCTGCACGGTCATCTTCTTGAGGACAGCCTTCATCGCGAAGGGGCCGGCCGCCACACCCACGCCTTTGATTCCCATCTTCGGAGTGCGGAACGAAGCAAATGCCAGCGTGTCCACATCCTTATCGGGGTCGATTCCGATTCCCTTGAGCGCTGCCTCGAACTGTTTTAGGTTATCCGGTAGCACCTGCTGCTTTAACTGCATTGCGGTGGGCGAGTCCTTCAAGGCCCGGTAGTCCACGGAAATCAACTGCTGCAAATCTGCGGGGATCACGGCGCGGGCCGACGAATTCAACGGCATGGCGTTCGCAACGCCCAGCAGCATTCCAACCACTGCCGCGCAACTCAGACAGACGCTGAAGCTTCTCATAACGGTTACAGACCTCATACCAGGTTTTACTAAACGTTGAACGCAGTTCCGCTTGCACCTTGCGCTTTAGATGCTAAAGCGGAGTTTCCCGTTATCCGCTCACTCATTCTAAGCCTGCTGGCTCGTTCCGTGCCCAGCCAAAGGTGCTAGACCCATGATCAACTTGGAACACCCTTGATCGATTGGGAACGTTAATGTACGACGGCGAACATTTATCTGTCGCGCACCGTTACTTTGGTTGTAAGATACTTTTCGACCCAGCCACCATTCCACACTCGGCGCTTTTCTGGGCGCAAGAATTCCACCGCAAGCTGAAATCAGGGAACTATTGAAAATTCTACTCTACAACCCCGACAACGGGGTTACGCGCAACTTCATGCCGCACCTATGGATGTTTCTCTTGCAATCCCTCACTCCCGCAGGCCATGAAGTCGTGCTGATCGACGGCAACGCCCAGCCCATGGACGAAGCCGGCATCACACGCTACGTGCGCGAACAGAACATTGATCTGGTTGGCATCGGCGCCATGACCAGAATGATTGCCAAAGCCTATCGCATGGCAGACGCGGTGCGCGCCGCTGGCGTGCCGGTGGTCATGGGAGGACCTCACGTTACGGAAATGGCGGATGAAGCTTTGGGCCGCGCGGGCGGTCCGCGCCACGCCGACGCCGTAGCTCTCGGGGAAGCCGACAACACTTGGCCGCAAATCGTGGAAGATGCCGCTCGCGGCGAATTAAAAGATATCTATGCGCCGGTCGACGCCGCTGGCAAGGAACTCAAGCCCTCTCTCAAGCAATATCCTGTCATTCCCTGGGACACCATCGATCTTCAGCAATTCAATCTCGTGCCCAAGGTCTTTAATCACTGGCTCAAGAAGCACGGCCAGGGCTGGGGAACGTTCCGCATCGTTCCCGTCGAATCGGGACGAGGTTGTCCCTATGGATGCGAGTTCTGCACCGTCACTGGGTTCTTCGGCGACTCCATCCGCTTTCGCAGCAATGAAAGCGTAGTGAACGAACTCCTGCTCCTGAAAGCGCGCGCCAGGAAAGAGCGCGGCCAGATTGCTGTTTTTTTCATCGACGATAATTTTGCTATCAACCTCAAGCGCACGAAGTCCTTGCTGCGCGACATCATTGCTGCCGGGGCACAACTAAATTGGGTCGCGCAAATCAGCGCCAACCTGCTGCGCGATCAGGAACTCGTCGACCTCATCTCCGCCTCTGGCGGCAAATGGATCTTCATCGGCATGGAATCGATCGATCCCGCCAACCTCAAAGACATGAACAAGGGCTTCAACAAGCCGGAAGAGTATTCCGCGGTCCTGCAACGCTTGGCCCAGCGCAACGTCTACGCCATCACTTCGTTCATCTTTGGCATGGACAATGACACGGTGGGAGCGGCAGAACGTACGCTGGCGCAAGTTCGCACCTGGCCGCCCGGCCTTCCGATTTTTGGTCTGCTCACTCCCTTGCCCGGAACGCCGCTCTACAAGCGCCTCGACGTTGCCGGCCGCTTGACCCGCCCGCAGCACTGGCAGGAATTTATCCCTTTCGCCATGGCTCACACTCCGCTGAAGATGACCATCGACGAAGCTCACGCCGAAGTGAATCGTGCATGGTCCCATTCCTACGGTGCCGAGGCCATTGCCCAAGCCATCGATTCCATCGCCGACCAGCCACTGGGCTGTCGCATCAACATCCTGATCGCCCGCCTCTGCTTCCGCGGAATCTACTTCCCCATGCTCGGCCGTTTCGCCTGGTGGAAGGTTATCTCGGAAAATCGCGGCACGATCTGCAAGTTGGCTCGCCAAGGCGTCCTGGCTTGGTGGGACTCTCGATTCCGGCCGGAGACGGCGCCGGCAACCAGTGCTGGAGACTAGAAGCTATCTCATAAATCGGTTTGGGAAGGGCACGGTTTCAGTCTTTAGCTTGCCCTGAGCAAGCGAGCGCGCCGAAGGGTGCCGCCCAG
Organism: uncultured Acidobacteriaceae bacterium; assembly: GCA_963750245.1. Taxonomy (GTDB): domain Bacteria; phylum Acidobacteriota; class Terriglobia; order Terriglobales; family Acidobacteriaceae; genus Sulfotelmatobacter. Next base: position 1,714,834 of record CAVVQB010000005.1, on the reverse strand, counting down.
AGCCAATATAGAGACGAGGGCTTTAGTCCCTGAGGGCCAATAGCCAAGAAATGGCAAGGGCTGCTTCCTGTCTCGACGGCTTACCTCTCAGTCATCGTCCGGATCGGTAGGTGGACTCGCGTCGCTCTTGCATGTTGCGTCATTCGGCGGCGGCGAGATGGCTCGGAATTGTGTTGCGGGCTGGCCAAAGCTGAAAAAGTCAGACAGATTGTCGGCAGGCGCGTCCGCGTAGCCCAGCGACGGCAGGCTAAAGATCGACTCAACAAATTTCAAAATGCTGCCAAAATCGTGGGGCACGTGGGAGATATAGGCCTGCTTGGCGTAGGGCGAGATCACGATCATCGGTACGCGGAAACCATACACGTAGCCCGAGCCCCAACTGGTACCGTTGTTGACGACGGTCGGTGCGACATGATCGTACCACCCTCCCCAGTCATCCCAGGTGATCACGATCGCGGTATTCGACCAGTATTGGCTGTTACCGATCGCGTTGACGATCGAAGTCACCCAGGATGGACCGCAACCGTCGTTGATGGAGGCATGGTCGGAATCCGCGCCATCGGGAATCACCCAGCTGACCTGCGCCAGCTGGCCATTGGCGATATCACTCAAGATTTGTGGCATTGCTCTGTGTCTGGTTAAGCACAACCTTTGGCGACGTGCCGGTCCAGTCTGATCCCACGCATTGGGTGGCATTCGGTGGGGTCGCATTCGGTCCACACATGTGCTGAATCGCGTTGGGTGCGGTCCAAATCGAACCTGCCGACGGCGCATAGTAGCGCCACGTGATATTGGCGGCATCCAGCAGATCCGTCAGAGTGGGATGCTCAAAACACGGATACATCGAACTAGACTCGTTCCCTGTCGGGTCAATCAACGCAACCAGCTGGCCGCGTGGGGCCGCACAACCCGCAGTTCCCGGGTTTGTCATGTTCTCGGCGGCAAACAAATTGCTTGCTGCCGTCGGTGCGGAAGTACCAGAGATTATGAACTGGTGAGCCGGAAAGCTTGGCCCCTCGTTGGTCTGGAACATCCGGTCGGCGAATGTGTACTGCTCGGCCATTTGGAAGTAAGGCTTAACATCGGCTGGATTGACATACTTGAATTGCGGATTTGTCGGCGGGCAGTTCGTCGCCCCCACCGCGCAGGCATAAGGAATCAGGTCTGCACCGTCCATCTTTCCGTTGTCATACATGGCCGCGAATGCGGCGTGGGTATGGCTCAGATCGTAGTTTTGCGGACTGGAACCGACCGTACCCAGGTCGATGGGGCTTAGTGGAATCGTCTGACCGATCGAGTTGATTCCATAGTTCTGGATGTCGGCGCCGTTTTTGACCAACACCGGATCTTGAAACAGGTTGTCTGGCGTCCGGTTCTCCTGAAAGATAACCACTACATGCTGAAACTTCGAGAGCGACGAAACAGTTTTGCCTCCGCCACACCCGTTAAGGCTCAGCAGAACTCCGGCTAGACAAAATAGCAGGGCCAAAACTACGAACAATGCGGCGCGTCTCATGGTAGGATCTCCCTCCCACAGCCGCGTATCTGATTGACTCAGTTACGAACCCTGCCCCCAGGCTTTCCACTCGGTCCTGACTGAATAATCCGAACGCGTTCGCGGCGGCTGTTCAGGTCACTGTCAGCCTTTGAGGATCTCCGCCCTCTTCCGAACTTCTGCCACAAATCCGGCGTCCTTCAGCGACGCCAGATTGATCTCGACATTCGCCAGCGCACCAGTAATCGCTGCCTGCGCCAGAGACTGAGCGGTTATCAAATCTGATTTCATATTCGGGCTGGTGGTTGCCTCCAAGCCGGCAGCAATCTGTGCCACTTTTAGCGCCCTCTCAGCCACTCCCAGGGGAACACTTGTAGCTTGCTTCAGGGTGGCCTCAATCGAAGCTTCGCCTTCTTGCGCGCTTAAGGTCTTCGCCAGCTTGTAAGCCTGCATGACTGAGCTATAAGACTCAGCATCGGCGTCGATCGCTGCCTTCAATTCTTCACGCAACGGACCCAGCTTCGCAATCGCCTCGCTCAACTGCGCTTCATATTGCAGATATGCTTTCTTCCCGCGAGACATCGAAGCCACCATGGTCGCAAGTCCAGCCGCCATTGCACCCGCCGCCGCGGCAGCACTCCCGCCACCCGGGGTCGCAGTCGGCGCCGCGAGCTGTTCGACGAACGGCTCCACGCCAGCCCGCAAGCCGCCCACGGCCATCTTGCCACTCATCACCGCCGCCAGACGATTTTCCAGGATCAAGGACGAATCAAAATTTTCCACCTGCAGGAACCACTCAGCCGCCTGCTCCAGCGCTTTCTTCGGAATCAGTCCCACAATCTCGCTCGAGACCGGCATCACGCCATATCGCGCCGCCTCCCGTTTCACCATCTCAAAAACGCGATGCACGGGAGTCTGCTCGAAATCCGTCAGATTCATGGAGACCTGCGCCAGACCCCTGACCAGGAATCCCGCGCCCTTCACAAACCGCATCCCACCATTCGAAAATCGCACGGCCTTGGCGATTTTCTTGGCAATCTCAACGTCGGGCGTGTTCAGGAACACGTTGTAAGCAATCAGGAACTTCCGCGCTCCCACCACCGTCGCCCCTGCCGTGGGATGCACCTTCGCCTCGCCGACGTCCGGCTTTCGCGCCGGGTTGGTTGCAATCTCCGCCCGTATGCCCTCAAACTGCCCGCGCCGTATATTTTCCAGATTCTGCCGCTCCGGCTTCGTCGCCGCTGCCTCGTAGAAATAAACCGGAATCTGAAACCGCTTCCAGATCTCTTCTCCAACATGCCGTGCCATAGCCACGCAATCTTCAATCGTCACGCCATCGATCGGAATAAACGGCACCACATCGGTTGCGCCCATTCGCGGATGCGCTCCCTTGTGCACATTCAGATCGATTAGCTCCGCGGCCTTGCCAACTCCCCGAATCGCAGCCTCCTGAATCGCCTCCCGCTCGCCCACCAGAGTAATCACGCTTCGATTGTGGTCCGCGTCCATTTCGCGGTCCAGCAGGTAGACACCGTCCACTTTCATGGCGGCAACAATGGCGTCAACTTTAGCCTTGTCGCACCCTTCGGAAAAATTCGGTACACATTCCACTAGCGTCGACATAACTGTGAAGAATAGCGGGCGGCAGGAATCGAAGCAAGGCTCGCAACGGACGGCGATGCCTTAACATTATTCTTTAGGAGGGTGGCCCGATTTTCGAGGAGTGTAATCGCCGCCTGATAGCGTTAGTTACGAGCGTGACAATGCGGCGTCACCCTTCCCGGTGTCTAATACCGAACAGGACATTTTGTTAAGTGTGCGAAAATTCCGACCATTGGAGCCAATATGCTCAATCCCTGTTAACCCGCCCCCATCTGGTTGATCTGGAAGGAACTCCCGATACTAGAAAAGTTGCCTTTCTTAGTTTTGTGCATACTGAGCGGCTATTCGTTTTTCTTGGCTGCGACAGTTGTGCGTCTGCGGAGCGCTGCTTCCGCTCAAGCGAACATGGTGCGTCTCCGCAAGCGTGTCAGAAATCTGCAAAAAGCCACAGTAGCTGCCTTCTACCTTCTTGGCTTTGGAATCTTCGCAGGACTTCAGTTCGCATACTGCATCATTGACAACAGCACCGTCCCTCTTGGCTTCGTTGTGGTCAGAAACCTTCAACTCCATTTCGCACTTGCCGGGAACGGATTTCTGGTTCTCTTGATTGTTCACGTCGTCCAATGGTTTATTGCGAATCAAGCAAACGCCCTCCGGTCGCAGACGAGTTCGTAACGCCAGACTTGGAAGCACGGCGGTGTAGTTATTGCAAAACGATCACACTCATTGCCATTAGCTCGTCGCACAAACGTACCCTTAAACCCGGAGCGGGTAGCAAGAGATACCTTCGTAAATCTTCGTGTCCTTCGTACCTCCTGAATGTAGAGTTCCCCTCCAGCATCTCCACTGGTCACTTCCGTGCCTTCCAGAATCTTCCCACGCCCAACCGCACCTGCACCGTATTCAGCCCCGGGTTATAGTTCCCCAGCCCCGCATTCGAGATATGCAAATACCGCACATCCACGCTCCAGTTATATTTCTCGCCCAGAATGTGCGTTCCCAACGCCGCGCTGGGCGTGAAGTTCACATTGTTCGTATAGGTAGGAATATCTCTCCTGCTGAACAGCGTTCCGCCACTCAACTCGAAGTAGGGAGAAAAGCGGCCGCGCCGCTCGAAATTCCACTTCAGCACCAGCGGATTGAATCCCAATCCATACGCCGTATTCGCCGGCTGAAAGATCAGATATACCGGAACCAAATCCACCGCGTACTCAAATCGGCCCCGCAAAATCCCCGGCCAGTGCGGACCGGTGAGCACCCACCCATAAGCGCGCTCCCGCATCGAAAGCTTCCGTGTTCTGCGTTCCGCCCGGCACCGAGTGGCCCCCGCCGGCCCAAAGCTGCACTTCGTTTCCGCCTTCTTCTGGGGAATTCTGCGCCCAGCCCAGCCCCATCGTCGTGATCAGGAAAAATAAAAGAAGAACTCCGTTCGTTCGAACCATGCCATCGAGGGTGCCCGACTCCCGCTGATTTTGCAAGCGAGCTCATCGCGCTTGGAACCATCCCGTCCTTGTTTCTCAATTGGTTCGCGCTGTGATCTAGGTCACAGCCGCCTCCCACTCGCGGCTCTATGATCAACTCGAGTTCCATAGTGATTGGTCCATCGGAGGCTCCGATGCCGCAACTGATCTCCAAACCGATGTTCAGACTCTTGTTCTTACTCTTCCCCGTACTCATTCTCGTGGCAACGCTTTCCGCTCAACAACCAGCACCCGCTCCGCCCCAACAGACGCCGCCTGCGGCGAAGGCGACGTCGCCGGCTTACTCCGCCATACCGGTCGAAGCTGCGAAGCAGGCCAATCCCGTGAAGTCTTCGCCTGAATCCCTGGCTCGCGCCAAGAAATGGTGGACGCTCGATTGCGCCATGTGCCATAACACAAACGGCGACGGCAAAGGCAGCTTGGCGAGCGACATGAAGCTCAAGCTAGCCGACTTCACCGATCCCACCACGCTCAAGGAGCGCACCGATGGCGAGATCTTCTACATCATCAAGAACGGCCATCAGGACATGCCGCCGGAAGGCGATCGGATCAAAGTCGAGGAGAACTGGGACCTGGTTAACTACGTCCGGTCATTGTCGAAGGGGAAGTAGGCAGCTCGCACGGTAAATACAAAGAGCGCGGCTGCCAAGCCGCGCTCTCACAGTCTTCACAAAATCCTTCAGCCGCTTCGCTACGCCACCCGCTTCCGGCGACCGCCCTTTTCCCACCATACGGCGGGGTCCTCTGGCCGGTTCAGCATCTGCGACAATTCCTTCTTGATCTCAGCCAGGCGGTTGGCGCGCATCTCCACGGCCGACTGGTCGATCTGGTGGTCTGAGCCCTTGCCCGTGAAGCGGGCGTTCATGTTCCGTAAATTCGTAATTTCCTGACGAAGGCTGGAGAGGTGTTCCAAGATGTATGGCATGCCCTCAATCTTACCCCAGATTCCCCGCTGCGCCGCATTTTTCCTACGCCGGTTCGGCCACACCTTCAACCGTGATAGCCATCACCGCATGGTTACCGGCCTCGCGCCTACACTTCCGCTAGGGTCCGAAACGCGAAGGGAGAACCTGTCATGGCCAGCACCACCCAAGTCCCCGCGCTAACACCGTCCACAAACCCCACAAAACTCCTTACCGCGCATGAGGAAGACCATGCATTCCTCTTCACCGCCCTGTTGAATGCCGCATTCCGGGCCGAAGAGCTTGGCGTAACCCCGGAGCAATTCCTGGAGATCTGCCGCGCTGCCGCCGCGCCCCATCGCACGCTGGTCGGTTCCAGGCAGGTCGTCATGGAGGCCTCGCCGCGCTTGAAGGAACTGGGCGTGACTCCGGAACGCTTCCTGAACATGTGCGAGCTGATCGCAGGCGTAATGCGGCAACTTTTGGCCGAAGATCTCGGCTAGCTTTTCCGGCTGGGTGGCCGGCTCAAGCCCGTTCTTGGCTTGAGTGGAGATCCACACGGCCTAACGATTTCTCTGGAGTTCGCCGATGTCATAGGCGATGACTACAGACAGATCGACCCCGCCCTCGTGGTACGGCTCCGTGCTTTTATTCGTGTTTGTAACACTTTTTGTCGCACTGCGTTCACTCGACGTCTGGCGGGATCCGCGTGTCGGCTTCGTGCTCGGGACGCTTTTCGCGGCCGGCCTGTTCTTTCAGTTGTGGGAGAAGGACGAAACCATGTGGGTCGACAACATCCCGGCGCGAATTTACCTTCTCGGCGGCATCGCCTTTTCTTTATTAGGAGCAGGAATGCTGATCCACGTCTTTCAGGGCGGAACGAGCGACGACGCGGTGGCGACACTAGTACTCCTCGCTTTCGGCGCTAGCGGGATGCTGGTCTATCATCGGCTCTCCGCCAGAAACGAAAAGCGCGGGCAAAACCGCCGGTGATACGTGCGACCTGATCGCGGGTGTAATGCGGCAACTGTTGGCTGAAGATCTGGGCTAGCTTTTCCGGCTGGGTGGGCGACTCAAGCCGGTTTTTGGCATTCGCCGCCGCACCCTTGGACGACCTTCGCGACTGGACCGAGGAAGCAACGAAGGCGATAGCGTTATTCGGAGCTGTACGGAGGGCAGTGCTCCATTCGCTACCGCCCCCTGCACGGCCGTAACCTACACCACAAGCGATGTCCGCATCAAAATCAGACGATGCGGATTCGGCTGCAGCCCAAGATTGCGATCCTGCTTTGTGGACTTGCTTTGTGTGTCTCGCGGGCGCAAGAAGAACCAAGACAGACAGGAAGTTCAAGCACCCTTCATCAAGGCACGAATTGGAATCACGGGCGAAAGACCGATCACACTCTGAGTGCAGACGATCGTTTGTCCCTGATAGCTGCCGCGCTTGACTCTAAGACGCGTCTGTATTCTGAGCGCGACTGTTCTCATCTGGTTCATGCAATCTACGAACGGGCTGGCCTCGCTTACGCCTACGCTAGTTCTTTCGACCTCTACGTTGGCGTCGAAGGGTTTCAACGAGTCACGCAACCTCAACCCGGCGATCTGGTGGTGTGGCGCGGGCACGTCGGAATTGTGATCAGACCTTCGCGGCACGTCTTCTTCAGCCTCATGCGTACAGGGCCAGGAATTGACGACTACGAAGCTCCATATTGGACAAGCCGCGGCCGCGCTCGGTTCTATCGTTACGTCAAGAATGATTCTTGCCCAAGATGTGCGCATTCGCCCCACACTGACTGATCTGCAGGGTGCCCCATCCTTCGTTGTATGAAGGGTGGGATTCCACAAAACCTCACCTCTTGGGATTTTGACCCTTCGATTACGGCGCTCAAATCCACAGCACCGGTGTGATATCCGCCCTTGCCCCAAAATTCTGATTCGTTCATCCTTGTCCCCGAAAAGGTCGCAGATCGAGCTCTTCGAGCCCGACCTACAATCAGCTTGTAACTCCTTTGTTTAAAATATTTTGCGTGCAAGTCTATCAAACGAAGGATTTTGCAAGCATTCTTACCGCTAAGTCGATGATTCCAATATACCGAGGGGAGGGGAGGGGGGGGGGAGGGGGAGGGGGTATACCCCGGCCGAGAGCAGGTTCCCTTCGACTTCGTTCGGGCCAGGCTCTCATCGTGCCTTTGGCTCGATTCCCGAATGGAGGAGATAAAGCCCATCGTGCGAAGACCTGCGCTTGGACGCAGGGACTTCGCTTCGTCACGATGACAAGACGTGCCGAGTGTTTTCCGCTCTTCAGGGCCTCGTAGCCTCTTGACAAGGTCCCCCTCAACTCCGTACAATTAGCACTCGATAGGCGAGACTGCTAACAGATCGCCCAATCCCAAATAAATCATAGGCTTACGCAACATCAACCCTTCTACACAACTTTTGAAAGGAGTTGCAACCATGGCGAAATTCAGCCCACTGCATGACCGCATTCTGGTAAAGCGCGTGGAGGAAGCTTCCACCACTCGAGGCGGCATCATCATCCCCGACAGCGCAAAAGACAAACCGCAAGAGGGCATCGTGGTTTCCACCGGCAAGGGCCGCACCAACGATGAAGGCAAGACCTTCCCTCTGGCCGTTCATGAAGACGACCGCATCCTGTTCGGAAAGTATTCCGGCACCGAGATCAAGATTGATGGCGAAGACTACATCATCATGAAAGAAGACGAAGTCCTCGGCATTCTCACCGGCGCCGCTGCACCGGCCAAGAAGGAACTTGCCGGCGCGAAGCGGTAACTGGACGATTCCGTGGAATCGGCAGGATCCTTCGACGCGGCGAAGAACGCCGCGCTCAGGATGACAAACTTTTATAAATAAGAATTTGAATAGGAGAAAAGAATCATGGCAAAACAAATCGTGCACGGCGAAGAATCCCGGCAGGCGATCCTGCGCGGCGTCAATCTTCTGGCCGACGCTGTAAAAGTCACCCTCGGCCCCAAGGGCCGCAACGTTGTGATTGAGAAGAAATTCGGTTCGCCGACCATCACCAAGGACGGCGTGACCGTGGCAAAAGAGATCGAACTGAAGGACGGCCTCGAGAACATGGGCGCCCAGATGGTTCGCGAAGTTGCCAGCAAGACCTCGGACGTGGCCGGCGACGGAACCACGACCGCGACCGTTCTGGCGCAGGCGATTTATCGCGAAGGCGTGAAGACGGTGGCTGCTGGCGCGAATCCGATGGCGATGAAGCGCGGCATCGAGAAGGCTGTTTCCCTGGTTTGCGGGGCATTCGACAAAAAGACTGGCGAGCGCGCCAAGGGCGAACTCGACAAGTTCTCGAAGCCGGTTTCTGGCGAGATGATTGCGCAGGTTGGCACTATCTCGGCCAACAACGATGACACCATTGGACACATCATTGCCGAAGCCATGAAGAAAGTCGGCAAGGACGGCGTGATTACGGTGGAAGAGTCGAAGACGCTGGAGACGCAGCTGGAAGTGGTCGAAGGCATGCAGTTCGACCGCGGCTATCTGTCGCCTTACTTCGTCACCGATCCGGAGCGGATGGAAGTCGCTCTCGAGAATGCTTACATCCTGATCAACGAGAAGAAGATCAGCTCGATGAAGGATCTGCTTCCGCTGCTCGAGCAGATTGCGAAGAGCGGCAAGCCACTGGTCATCATCGCAGAAGATGTTGAAGGCGAAGCGCTGGCAACTCTCGTGGTGAACAAGCTGCGTGGAACGCTGCAGGTCGCGGCCGTCAAGGCTCCCGGCTTCGGCGATCGTCGCAAGGCGATGCTGCAGGATATCGCGATTCTGACCGGCGGCAAGGCCATCACGGAAGATCTCGGCATCAAGCTGGAGAACGTGCAGGTCAGCGATCTCGGCCAGGCAAAGAAGATCACCATCGACAAGGACAACACGACCCTGGTCGAAGGCAAGGGCAAGCACACGGAGATCGAAGGCCGCGTGAAGGAAATTCGCAGCCAGATCGACAAGACGACCAGCGACTACGACCGCGAGAAGTTGCAGGAGCGGTTGGCGAAGCTGGTGGGTGGCGTGGCCGTGATCAAAGTCGGCGCCGCGACCGAAACCGAAATGAAAGAGAAGAAGGCCCGCGTGGAAGATGCGATGCATGCGACTCGCGCAGCCGTGGAAGAAGGCATTGTCCCCGGTGGCGGAGTGGCACTGGCTCGCTGTGTGCCGGCTCTCGACAAGCTGAAGCTCGAGGGTGATGAGCAGATCGGTGTCAACATCGTGAAGCGCGCCATCCAGGAGCCCCTGCGCCAGATCGCCGAGAACGCCGGCGAAGAGGGTGCGGTGGTTCTGGGCAAGATCAGCGACTCGAAGGACATCAACTACGGCTACAACGCTTTGACCAACGAGTATGAAGACCTGGTCAAGGCGGGCGTGCTCGATCCGACGAAGGTGGTGCGTACCGCACTGACCAACGCCGGCTCGATTGCCGCTTTGATGCTGACCACCGAAGCACTGGTAGCGGAGATTCCGGAAAAGAAGGAAGCTCCGGCTGGTGGTGGTGGACACGGCGGCGGCATGGAAGGCATGTATTAAACACAGCTGCTAGCTTCTAGCTGCTGGCTTGAATCAAAGGCCCTGCTCGTAAGAGCGGGGCCCTTTTTTTGTTTCGAATTTTCTTCTGGCGCGAGCTACGTTGATATCAGGGCTTTGGCCGCGGCGGCGAGGGCTTCGGATAATCCTGAAGGTTGGGGCAGGCCACCCTGGGCGAGGTCTTTGCTGCCACCGCCGCGGCCGCCTAGCGGAGCCATGATTTGTTTCAGGAGTGCGGCCATGTCGTATGGTTGGCCGGCGGATTGGGCGAAGACCAGCGCGGGCTGGGGAGAGTCGGCGGCTAGTAGTGCTATGGCCGCGGTGGATTGGCGCGTGATTTTCTGGGCCAGCAGTTTGATATAGGCGAGGTCGCGATCGGAGAGAGTACGAACGATGATCTTGCGGCCGTCGCTTTCGGGAGTCTCGGCCAGCAAGCTTGCGGCTTGCGCGGCGGCTAGTTCCTCCAGAGATTGCTCGCGTTGCTTGCGGAGAGATCTGATCTCGTCGATCGATTTGCGGACTTGCTGCGGGACATCGTAGATGTGAGACGAAAAAACGGCGGCGGCTTCGGTAAGGGTGGAAAAATCGTGGCGCGCTGTCGAGACGGCGCGCTGACCGGCGACGAATTCCGCTCGATATCCCTGGCGCACTTTTTCGTATTTGCGCAGGAGGAGGCCGCCAATCTGGCCTGTGCGGGCAACGTGTGTGCCTCCGCAGGCCGAGAGATCGAAGTCGTGAATATCAATGAGGCGCAGTTCGTCGCGCTCAGCAGGTGGAATTTTGCGCAGGCCAAGGTTTGCCGCTTCGTCGCGAGTGACGAAGCGGATGTCGACGGGACGATTTTCGAAGATGATTTCGTTGGCCAGGCGTTCGGCAGATTCTATTTGATTCTGGGCAAGCGACGGGGTATCGAGGTCGATCGAGCAATAGTCGTCGGCCATGTGGAAAGAAACGGTTTGCATGTTGAACAGCCGGACGAACACGGCCGAGAGCACGTGCTGACCGGAGTGTTGCTGCATGTGATCGCGGCGGCGGTTGGCGTCAATCTCGCCGTGGATGCGGGTTCCGGGCTGAAGGTCTTTTACCGGAGCTTCGAGATAATGGACAACCTTGCCGTCCTCGGCGTCGGCGACTTCGGTTACGCGGAACTTGGCGCCGGAATTTTCTGATGTTATCCAACCGGTGTCGTGGATCTGGCCGCCGCTCGTAGGATAGAAAGCGGTCCGGTCCAGAATGAGCGCGGGCCGTGGTATTTCGATGACGGAGTGGACTTCCGCATCGAAGTCGTAAAGGAAGGGATCGTGATAGTAGAGGCGCTGTGTCATGAGTGTGTGCAATTTTACTTGAGAGGCGGGGTCGAGTGTTATCAGGTCTACAGGCGATAACGTCAAGTTCTAAGACACAGGGATCACAGGGGTGCACAGAGTAAACCTTAGGCGCTGTGCTCGAATGTTATCTTGGGTGGTTGCGTGAAGATCAATCTATGGACGTTCTTCAGAAACTGTTTGAGCAGCGCTTTCATTCTCCGGCGACGCAGATACAGGCGTTGCAGGGAGAACTGGGCGGATCGGGGCGGAAGATTATTCGGCTGGCGAACGACCAGGTCAGCGCGATTGGCATTCTGTATGGCGTAAGAGAAGAGAACATCGCGTTCCTCACATTTTCCAGGCACTTTCGCAAGCACGGGTTGCCCGTGCCAGAAATCTATGCGGAAGATTTGGATCAATGTGCTTATCTCGAGGAAGATCTCGGCGATACAACGCTGTTTGAGTTTCTATCGAAGAATCGCGAGGGCGAGAACATTGCGCCGGCGGCGGTGGACGCGTATCGCAAGGTCGTGGCTGTGTTGCCCCGGTTTCAGATTGAGGCCGGACGCGATTTGGATTACAGCGTGTGCTATCCGCGAGGGAGTTTTGACCGGCAATCCATCGCGTGGGATCTGAACTATTTCAAGTATTACTTTCTCCGGCTGGCTGGAATCGCTTTCAACGAGCAGGCTCTGGAGGACGACTTCGACAGTTTGACGAATTTCTTGTTGAGCGCGGATCACGATTATTTTGTGTATCGCGATTTTCAGTCGCGCAACATCATGCTGAGGAATGGTCAGCCGGTTTTTCTGGACTATCAAGGCGGGCGTAAGGGAGCGCTGCAATACGACATCGGCTCCCTGCTCTACGATGCCAAGGCTGATCTGCCGCCGGAATTGCGCCGGCAACTGCTTGATCTTTACATCGAGCGGCTCGGCGATTTTGCGAGGATCGGCCGTGAAGAATTTCTACATTACTTCTATGCCTATGTTTATGTTCGCATTCTGCAGGCGCTGGGGGCTTACGGGTTCCGCGGATTTTACGAGCGCAGAGCGCATTTTCTGCAGAGCGTACCCTACGCGCTGAAAAATGTGCGCTGGCTGCTGCACAACGTGAAGCTGCCAATTGCCCTGCCGACATTGATGGAAGCATTCAACAGCATGCTGGCTTCGGAAAAGCTTCAGGGACTGGCATCCGAAGCGGACAGTCTGACGGTGCGGATTACGAGTTTTTCCTTCCATCGCGGCATGCCGAAGGATGAGAGCGGACATGGCGGAGGATTTGTTTTCGATGGGCGGAGCTTACCGAATCCCGGGCGGGAAGAGCGATTCAAGGCGCTGACCGGAAAAGATGCTCCGGTGATTGAGTATCTGAATCAGCAGGACAGCGTGCACCAGTTTCTGGCGAGTGTGATGTCGCTGGTCGATGCGAGCGTGAACGAATATCAGCGAAGAGGATTCAAGAGTCTCATGGTGTCTTTCGGCTGCACCGGCGGGCAGCATCGCTCCGTGTTTCTAGCAGAGCAAGTTGCGAAGAGGTTGCGCGGGCGAAACGGAGTGGACATTGTGTTGCGGCATCGCGAGTTGGAGAAGCCGGCGTAATGAAGGCTATGATCTTGGCGGCGGGACTGGGCACACGTTTGCGGCCGCTTACGAATGATCGTCCAAAGGCGCTGGTCGAGGTCGGCGGGCGGACTCTACTGGAAATCACGCTTTCGCGGCTGCGAGGCTTCGGAGTTCAGCAGGTCATCGTCAATGTGCATCACTTTGCTGACATGGTCGTCGACTATCTCAAAGCGAACAATAATTTCGGCATGCGCATCGAGGTCTCGTGCGAGGATGTCTTGCTCGATACCGGAGGTGGCTTGAAAAAAGCCGCCTGTTTCTTTCAAGATTCCGTTGGGCAGTCCGAAAAAGAAGAGCCTTTCATTCTGCACAACGTCGATGTGATCAGTACGATCGATCTTGAACGCATGAAACAGCATCATCTCGAAACTCAGGCTCTCGCCACGTTGGCCGTGCAAGAGCGCGACACGTCCCGCTATCTGCTCTTCGATGAGCAACACCAGCTTTGTGGCCGGCGTGCAGGTCGCGATCAATCGCCTGACCTCGTTCGCCCCGCCCAGTCAGTACAGGCGTTGGCGTTTTGCGGCGTGCACGTAATCTCGCCTCGGCTGCTTCCGATCCTCACGGAAGAGGGTGCATTCTCTATCATCGATTCTTACCTGCGCCTTGTGGGCCAAGGAGAAGAAATCATTTCATTTCGGGCCGATCAATACTATTGGCGAGATCTTGGCCGACCGGAGAATGTGGCGCAGGCTGCTCGGGATCTAAAGGACGATGTTATTTCTCGATGAGGACGACTCAGAGTTACTTCAAGCCTTCGACGAGATATAGGTCGGAGAGGGTACGGATGTAACCGTAGATATAAGCCCTGGCGTCGGGAGTGACGGTGATTCCGCGAATGGTATCGATTCCGGCCGAATCGGCTGGAACCAGTTCCTTCCATAGCTTTCTCTTTCCAGTCGACAAGTCCAGCTCAAAAACTCTGGCTGGAATGGCACCAAAGCGGAAAAGGTAAAGAGATCGGCCATCTGCGGAAAAGCTCGTGGGCGTCTCATCGGGCTCCGTGCCGGGGACGGGGACGGGTTCGCCGCCCGCGATCGGGTAGAGATAGATTTTGTGGTCGGGCCCAACGCTGGCGATGACGTCGCCCTTGGGAGACATCACCACCGGAGGATTCACCCCCTCGGGACTGATGGCGCGGGGCTTGCCTTCCTCGGGAGACTCGAGGTAGAGACGAAAACCGTGTCCCGACTCGTTGCCCAGGAAGACCACATTCTTTCCGTCGGGAAGCCAACGGGCCCAGAGGTGGTTGATGGAATCGTGAGTGAGAGGCTTGGCTTCGCCGACGCCGGTCGGCAACAGAACGAGCGGTGCCGGAGTGCTGTTGGGCCGGGCTAGCGCCCATTTCCCATCGGGCGACAAAGCAGTGCCGATTCCATCACTCAGACGGATCGCTGGCGAGCCGTCGGTTTTGCGGAGATAGACGGCATATTTTGGCCCGCCGCCTTCGCCGCCTTCGGAAAAGAGCGCGGTTCGACCGTCGGTTGACAGGTCGCCGGGCGTCGACCAGTCAAGCCACGACAAGTCTCGTTCTTTCGATTCACCGGGAGCCAGGCCGATCATTCCGGCACGGTCGTTGCCACGGGTCAACAGGACGTTCCCTTCGTGGTCAACATCGAGCAGCGTAAGTTCTCCCGGAACGCGCTCCAGCAATCGGACGGTCCCGGACAGGTTGACTGCGTAAAGAGAACGATCACCCCCGGTGCGCGTGGCGGTGAACCAAATCTCGTCGCCGGCCGGGGACCATGCGATTCCCTGAATGCTGTCCCAGCCGGTACAGAGAGTTGTCTTTTTTCCGGCGAGATCAACTACGGCAACGGCCCCACCGTCGTCGCCCAGTTGAGGATGGTCGATGAAGGCAATGGTATCGCCCTTGGGGGAGATGCGAATGTGACCAATCCATCCGTCGGCTTCGTAGAGAAGCTTGGCTGGAGGAAATTCCAGACGGTGGCGGCCCTGATCCTGGCGCACGATGGCCAGAGTGTTTCCATCCGGAGCCCAATCCGCCCATTCCACGTTCTCCATAACCTCGCGCGGGGCTCCACCGACCAAGGGAACGCGAGCGAGCGTTCCTGAATAGAGGAATTGCGCGACGGGATGGCTGCGCAAGGAGAGCGCCATTTCGCCGGAGGAAGAGACGGCGAGAACATCGGCCCCAGCAGGCTCCAAGTCATGCGACTCGGGACTTTCGGGCCGCGTGGTGAACAGTTGCAGAGATTTACCTTCCCAGGCTGCGCTGTAAATGATGGTCTTGCCGTCCGGAGCAAAGCGTGCGGCATGGACCATGCCTCGGCGGAAGGTGAGCGGATGGTAGACCGGCAATGATGTTTGCGCTGGGGCACGCTGCAGCAAGAATCTCCCAGCGGCGAGGCCGGCGATCAGGGCGATGGCGGCGGTCACCAATATCGGAACCAGCTTACGGCTTCGTGAGCTGCCAGACTCAACCACGGGAGCGGCGGTTGGCTCCTGTGAGATCGGGGCGGGGCTCGCTGCCCGCACGCGCGAGGTATCGAGAGCGCGCTTGATGCGCTTCAAGTCTCCGCGGAGTTCAGCGGCGGTTTGATAGCGGAACTCCCGCTCCTTCTCCAGCGCTTTGAAAATCACTTCCTCGAGTTTGGCCGGGATGGTTTGATTCGCGATGGAGGGAGACGGCGGCGTGCGGTTCAGAATAGCTTCCGAGATGACGCCGCTGCTGCTACCAGGGAAGGCGAGCGCTCCAGTCGCCATCTCGTAGAGCACGGAACCAAAGGCGAACAGATCGGTGCGCGGATCGAGATCTTCGGCACGAACCTGCTCCGGTGACATGTAGGCCACCGTACCGATGGTAGAACCGGGGGTGGTCATCATTCCCCCTTCAGTCGCCGTTAGCAGCGCGGATTCTGAACTGCCGCCGCGTTGTCCGGGGACAGCTTCGCCAAACCGAAATCCAGCAACTTGGCCTGACCGCGCTTGGTAACGAAGATGTTCGCCGGCTTGATGTCGCGGTGAATGATTCCCTTGGAGTGCGCGGCGTCGAGGGCGTCGGCAATCTCAATGGCCAGATTCAACAGGGTTTCAGTATCCAGCGGCCGACCGGCGATTCGGTGTTTGAGGGTCTGGCCCTCCAGGAACTCCATGACAATGAAGGCCTGGCCATTTTCCTCGTCAACCGCGTGGATGGTGCAGATGTTGGGATGATTCAGCGCGGAGGCGGCGCGGGCTTCGCGCTGAAAGCGATCCAGGGCCTGGCGATCCTTAGCCAGATCTTCGGGTAAGAACTTGAGCGCAACGAAGCGGCCGAGTTTCAAGTCCTCGGCCCGGTACACGACACCCATGCCGCCGCCGCCCAGCTTTTCGACAATGCGGTAATGCGAGATGGTCTGGCCGATCATCTTGCGATCAATGAAAAGGGCATGCTGTGTGCGCGATCATATTAGGGGCGGAGCGAAGGCAAGTCAATGAAGGAGCGCTAACTAGACAGGTCAACGTGATGGTAGTCTCTGCCATTTCCCATCTCCCACGAAAGCTGGCACAATCGTCGAGGTCGAATGCCGCCCAAAGTCGAGCGGCATGCATACGCCCAGGAGGAATATATGGCCTCTCACTCCTTTCGATTCCCCGGCGAAACTGAGTCCTACCGCCGCGCCCGCAACCAATTGCTGCAGGCGGAGATTGACCTGAGACGGCGCGTTGAAGAAGTTGCGGCTCTGCGTCGCCAACTTCCTGCAGGTGGACAGATACCAGAAGACTATGTCTTCGAAGAGGGTTCAGCCGATCTCACCGACGCCCAAACCATCCGGCAGGTGACACTCTCTGAGCTGTTTGCGCCCGGCAAAGATACTCTGGCCATCTACAGCTTCATGTTTGGGCCGAAGATGAAAGCGGCATGTCCGATGTGCAGTTCCATCATCGATGCGCTTAACGCCACGGCAGTGCATGCGGCTCAACGCGTGAATCTTGCAGTCGTGGCAAAGTCTCCGCTGGAGAGACTCAGGGGCTTTGCGCGTGAGCGCGGATGGAACCGCCTGCGTCTTCTCTCCTCCGCCGGCAATAACTACAACCGCGACTACTATGGGGAAAATGCTGAAGGGGGCCAGCAGCCTTCGCTGAATGTCTTCGCTCGGCGCGGCGGAAAGATTCGCCACTTCTGGCATTCCGAGCTTGTGCTGACCCCGCCAGATCCAGGACAGAACCAGCGCCACGTCGACATGATTTGGCCACTGTGGAACTTGCTGGATTTCACCCCCGAAGGTCGGGGCTCAGACTGGTTTCCGAGTCTGAATTACCGCTGAGGCTTGGCTAACGTAGGGAATCCCCCGGACTGGCTCATTTGGAATGCGGGCACGAAGCGGACGGGGCGAAAATGTTTCCGATCGAGCGCGGATCAAAAATGGAAGATCAGATCACTGGCCGCGGTGAACTGATTTTGCTGCCGACCGTTGTCGTAAGCCTTCCGATCCCAGGCACGCTCGAAACGCAATTCCGGGCGGATCTGGACTGTGGTACCGATCCAGCGACACCACATAATCGTGTTCTCTGAGTAGCGGGTTGCGTAACCCGTACGCTGGCCTTTCTTGTCGTCGAGATAGTCGCTGCGAAACGACATGAAATTGTGGGTTGAGAGTTCCTTTTGCAGAAAATTGACCACGGCATATTCAGGAGCGGTGCAACGCTGTTCTCCTGGCAGACAGTAGGCCGCATTCGCGCCTTTTTCCGGCAGAATTGGGCCTCCTACGGCCGGCACGTCGCGCTCATACATATACCAGGCTTCAGTGGCCATGTGCACCGACTTGGAGAATTTGTGATACCAAGTCGCGTCGTACTGCTGCAGGTTGTTATATGCGTATTTGCCGTCATTGATGCCGTTGGCGCAGGCGTAGAGATTGTCGTTCACCGACTTCGTTGTATAACTCACGCACGCCGTGCCGGAGGGTTTCGCATCCGGTGTCCACAGGGCAACATCGTGACCGCCGGTAATGCCGAGTTGCACCAGCGACTGGTCATTTAATTTGACGGTCGCGATCAGGCCGGTGTCGGTAAACGGGTCGATCGCGTAAAGCAGCGAGTGGCTGAAGATGTAGTTGTTAGGAGCCAGTTGCGCCTCGATTCCTGGCACCGAGATGAAACGGCCTAGTCTCAGATTCATACCCTGCGCGACCTGGGGAACGTAGACATCGATATACTCCAGCGTCGGATCGAAACCATATTCATGATGATCGTTCAGCAACTGTCCGACTCCGTAGCCTTTCGCCGTCGTGAAGCGATAGTCGGTGCCGTAGAGCGCGGTGAGGTGGTAGCCCCAATCGATATGGTCCCGTTGCACCGAATCCGGCAGTCGCTCAGCATAGAGAACAAGTTGGTTGAGCTCGAAGCGATTCGAGTAGACATCATTCGCCTCGGGAGCATTACTGTTTGATGAAGTGCTGAAGTTCAGCGTGGGATCGAGCCACCCGTAGATCTTCGTCCGGCTGCGTGCCTGGTTAATGGCGGTCATGAGCGGATAGCTGTTGGTGTCCGGCTCGCCGATTACGGGCGATCCGCCGTAGGACCAATCGGAATTTGGAAATGGCGGGGAATCGAGCGGCGACGGAAGGCCGCGGCGGGCTGGAGCGGCAGAGGAGGAGGGGGCAGCTGACCAGTCCTCGCGATAGAAGTCAGCCCAACGGGCGAAGAAATTTTTCTTCGCGGCCGCGGTCTGGCTGGGAGCGTTGGGGGGAACGGCATCTTTATTCTTGTCCGGCTCTTGTGCCTGGGAGAGAACGCACAATAGCAACGCGACGCAAGCGAATACGAGCAGGGACCTCGGGTAGCAGTGCAAATTATCAGGTCGCATGAAATGTAGAGCTACGTAAGTCTACAGGGTCGATCGGTAATTCCTGCGGGTTTCAGAACTGTCTAATACGGCCCGATGATTCCGGCGATGGCGCGGGAAGCGGGCGCTTCCTCCACACCGGTAGCGTCCAACACATCCAGATATTTCAGTCCGGAGCCGGTGTTGAAGAGGACGACGGTGTCGTCTTCACTGAAGAAGTTGCTGGCCAAGAGTTTCTGGTAGGCAACGAGGGAAGCGGCGCCTTCGGGCGCAGCGAAGATACCTTCTACTCGCGCCCAGTGGCGCACGGCAGCGAGAATTTCTGCGTCGGTGGCGGCGAGGGCGAGGCCTCCGCTTTTTTTCAGGATGTCGAGGATCAGGTAATCGCCGTAAGGTTTGGGAACGCGCAGGCCGGAGGCTAGCGTGGACGCGTGAGGCCACATTTCCGAGGCGGCGCGGCCTTCATCCCATGCTTTAACGATGGGGGCGCATCCTGAAGACTGTACGCTGATCATATTTGGACGCTCAGGACCGATAAATCCCAACTGCTCGAGTTCGTCGAAGGCCTTCCACATGCCGAGCAGGCCGACGCCTCCACCGGTGGGATAGATGATGCCTTGCGGAAGTTTCCAACCGAGTTGTTCGGCAACTTCGTATCCCATGGTCTTTTTGCCCTCGACGCGGTAGGGCTCTTTGGTGGTGGAAACGTCGAACGTTATTTCGTTCGATCGCCCGTCGTTTTTCCGAGAATCGGTTTCCTTCAGTTCGGCGACTTTGCGGGCGCAGTCGGAAATGAGGCCATCGACCAAGGTGACGTGTGCGCCGTAGTAGTTGCATTCGACGCGGTTCGCCAAGGGAACATCTTTCGGCATGAAGATGTGGGCTTCGATGTTGGCGGCGGCGGCGTAGGCGGCGAGGGCTCCGGCGGCGTTTCCCGCGGAAGGAATGGCGAGCTTCTTCAGGCCGAAATGGCGCGCCATGGTGACGGCGGCCGAGAGTCCGCGAGCTTTGAAAGAGCCGGTGGGATTCAGGCCTTCGTCTTTAATAAATACGTTGGGATATTCGCGGCTGCGCAGCATGGGGGTAAAGCCTTCGCCGAGAGTGACCGGGGTGGCTTCGGGAAGGACGGCGTCGTAGCGCCACATGGTGGGAGCGAGGGGAAGAAGAGACGCTGGCGAGAAAGTTTTCTTGATAGCCGCGAGATCGTATCGAGCGTAAAGGATTCCGCCATCCTTTGGGCAAACGGTTTGAGGACGGTCGGCGGGATAATGTTCGCCACAGCGGGTACATTCGAGATCAGTCGGGCGGGACACGGAGAGAGTTTATCAGGCGCGGCCGTTTGCGCCTGCGCGGTCACCCTTGACATGTGTTTCTAGCGGATGGAGATCCGGGTGTTAGCGAAGATGACTGCCACATTGTCCCCATAGACTCGTTGCCAACCGCGACTCTCGGCAAGAAGGTTGGCGGGAGCGGACTCTAGGGGAACGACCACATAGCGAACCGGATACTGCTCAAGGAAATCCTGCCAACCTGGTTCGGCATGCATTAACTTCAAGTAAGACTTGAGAAATGCCTCGCCGTACAAATCGTGGCGGTCGTCGATGGAGAGCTTGATTTGCGGATAGAGGCGATAGATGAAATAACCGCCCCAGTAATCGGGAGCGAAGACAGGGCCTTGGAGTTGATGCGCCTCCAGGTAGTTGACGGCGCCGGTCGGAAACCTCTTACTGTCAAAGTGAGCGTCCATCAACGGCGCGGTCCCAAGCTTGCCGCCGTGGAAAGCAATCCAGCAGGTCAGTACGATGGCCGCGAGACACCAAAGATGACCGTGGAGGCTCAAGTCGATTCGCTGCATTCTTTGCAGGAAAGTAGCAGCTGACGCGCCTTGCGGCATCATCCGCCATTTACTGAATCGTTCGAAGAGACTGTGAGCTCCGTCCGATAGCCAGGGACCCATCACCAGGATCATCAGCAGCGAAGACAGTGGGATGTTGCGCGACGCATACAAGCCCGAATAGGTCGCAAATAAGGTTACCAATGGCGCACTTAGACGGATTTCGCCTGCACTTCTCCGCTTAGTTGCTAACGCGATCAAAGAAAGCAGCAACAACACAGCGAAACACTTTTGCGCTATGCCGTGGAAATTCGGAGACTGAAACTCATCGATGTGGTCCATCAGGAAGCCATTTGAAAGGTAATGGTAGATGTGGATGTGCAGCTTCCAGCCGTAGGGATTCGCCAGCGTTACCAAAGTGCTGATCACGCCCACGAGCGCGAGATTCCGCGCCCGCTTCCCTGCTCGTATTTTTTGCAGAACGTCTTCGAACCGATCTTCCTTCAAGGTGAACCATTGCCAGATCGCGCTTAGCCAGTAAATCCCTAGAAGAACGAGGCCGAGTAGAAATCCGCCGTGCGTATTGACCCAGAGAACCATTAGCGGAGGCAGCAGCCACAACCCGTACTGATCACGAACAGTCGAGGACGAATCGCCGTTTCTTTCGTATGAATCCAGAATCGAAAACCAGAGCACCGTGAATAGCCAGCTGACCACATGCGGGCGCGCGAAAAAATGAATCATAGCCGCCGATGCCGCCAAGAGCACGAGCGCTAGAGCCACGGGAAAATTTGTGCCTCGCCGCAGAAGCAAACGAAGAGTCCAAGAAAAGGTGAGAGCAATGACCGAAGCGGTGAAGAAGACTACGCCGTTCAGGCCAGCGACCTTATCCAGCCAGCCGACCATCAGGTCGTAAAGCCACTCCCACGCAAACCAGGGCTGGCCGGCCATGGTCGAAGAAAACGGATCGGCGTGGGGAATCGCGAGGGTCGCCAAAATCAGCTGCCCGGTGCGGATGTGCCAGCCGATTCCCGCATCGCCCAGCAAGCGTACGGACAGAGTAGTGAAGCAGAGTGACCCGAGCAGGGCGATGAAAAGTAAATCTCCGATCGAGGGAACCAGCCATCGCGCGTATTTATCTGCGGGCATGGACTGGAGACTCTGCTTTTCAGAACTTGTGGAACCGATTGTCATCGCGCTGAATCTTATAGACAGACATCATGGACGGCAAGACTACACATCGGGTGGTGATTGTGGGAGCGGGTTTCGGCGGCCTGAATGCAGCCACGTCACTAGCGCGCGCCGACGTGAAAATCACGGTGATCGACCAGAAGAACCATCACACTTTCCAGCCGTTGCTCTATCAGGTGGCGACGGCGGGTTTGTCGCCCGGAGAAATTGCCGAGCCAATTCGGTCGATTCTGAGCCGGTTCAAGAACGTCGAGGTCCTGATGGCCGAAGTTACTGGCTTCGACCTGGAGCGGCGATTGGTACAGACGTCCGAGGAGGAAATTCCCTACGACTCTCTGATTGTTGCCGCCGGAGCCAGCCACGCCTATTTCGGCCACGATGAGTGGGAACCGATTGCGCCCGGACTGAAGACGATTGAGGATGCGATCGAAATCCGGCGGCGCGTGCTGCTGGCCTTCGAACTGGCGGAGCGCCGTGCAGCCGCCGGCGAACCAGCCGAGCCGTTGCAATTTGTTGTGGTGGGAGCAGGACCAACGGGAGTGGAGCTCGCGGGAACGCTCGCCGAGATTTGCCGTCATGCCCTGGCCAACGATTTCCGCACCATCGATCCGCGACGGACTCATATCCATCTGCTCGAAGGCGGGCCGCGTGTGCTTCCGACCTATCCCGAAGATCTTTCACGAAGTGCCCTGGAACAACTGCAGCGCCTGGGCGTGGAAGTGCATACCTCGACCATGGTCACGAATGTTGAGCCCGGACTGATTTGGATGGGCCAAAACCGGATGCAGGCGACCGTGATTGTATGGGCCGCGGGAGTGGCTGCTTCGCCGCTGGGCAAGAAGTTGGGCGTCCCGGTGGATCGCGCCGGGCGCGTATTGGTGCAACCTGATCTCAGCATTGCCAATCATCCGGAAGTTTTCGTCATCGGGGACCTGGCAGCGATTAAGGACGCATCGGGAAAAATGTTGCCGGGCGTGGCGCCGGTCGCCATTTTGGAAGGACGCTATGTCGCCAAGCTCATTCGCCACGAAATTGAGCATGGCCGAACCTCGAATGGCAATCCTGCGCCGCGCCCGCCTTTTCACTATTGGGACAAAGGCAGTCTGGCTACGATCGGCCGCGCCGCAGCCGTGGCGCAGTTTGGCAGGATTCACATCTCCGGATTCATAGCCTGGCTAGCGTGGCTGTTCATCCACATCTTCTTTCTGATCGGTCTGCAGAATCGTGTGTTGGTCCTTATTCAGTGGGCATGGTCCTACTTCACTTACGAGCGGGGCGCGCGGCTAATTACTGGCAGTACGAATCTCCCCGGGTGGAATGAGAGTACGCACGAGAGTGAGCAAGAAATTCCTGCCGTAATCCGCAAATAGGAGTAAGAATATCCTTGAGGGCGGCTGCCGGCTCATGAAACGCATTCCCATTGCTCGAATTCTTTTGGGCCTCATAGCAACTTTCGTTCTCAGCCCAGTCTCCACTGCCGAAGTCCTCAAGATCGTTGTTGACGACACCATTCAGCCCATCACGCAGGAATACATCTCGCGGGCGATTGATGAAGCGCAGCGCCGCGGTGATCAGGCGGTATTGATCGAACTCAATACGCCGGGAGGGTTGGTCGATTCCACCCGCAGGATCATCGAGAAGATTACCTCTTCGCGGGTTCCCGTGATTGTTTACGTCGCGCCCAGCGGGAGCCGCGCGGGTTCGGCCGGAATTTTCATTCTGGAATCGGCCGACGTGGCGGCCATGGCGCCGGGATCCAACGCGGGCGCGGCACATCCTGTCCTGATTGGACCCTTTGCCCCCAAGTTGGACGATGAGATGAAGCGGAAGATTGAGAACGACACTGCCGCTCTGATGCGCTCGGTGGCCTCCAAACGCGGGCGTAACGTCGAAGCCGCTGAAAGTGCCGTGCGCGAATCCAAATCGTTCACCGAACAGGAAGCGCTTTCGCAGCACCTGATCGACTACGTGGCTTCGAGCGAAGAAGACCTTTTCCGGCAGATGGAAGCCAAGAGTTTCAAGCGCTTCAATGGGCAAGAGGTGACACTGAAACTCTCCGGCCAGCCGATCGCACTTTTCGACATGACGCTGAAAGAACGCATTCTCGGCTACTTAATGGACCCCAACGTTTCGTTCATTTTGCTGGCCATCGGGGCGCTCGCACTCTATGCGGAATTCAATCATCCTGGCGCGGTGATTCCGGGAACGGTAGGCATAGTTTTCATCTTGATCGCGGCCTTTGCACTGAACCTGCTGCCCACACGTTTTGCCGCTCTGGTGCTGATTCTGGGAGCGTTCGCGCTGTTTGCCGCGGAGGCTAAGTTTGCAAGCCACGGAGTTCTCACGATTGGCGGCATCACCCTTCTTACCCTGGGAGGACTGCTGCTTGTCGATTCGCCGATTCCGGAGATGCGCGTTCATCTTTTCACTGCGCTTGCTGTGAGTATTCCCTTGGGATTGATCACGGCGTTTCTGATGACTATGGCCGTCAAGGCAAGGCGAAACAAAGTTGTAACTGGGGTAGAAGGCCTTGTGGGAGAAACTGGTATCGCGCAAACTGCGCTCTCCCCGCGCGGCAAGATTTTCGTCCATGGCGAGCTTTGGGATGCGGTCTCGACCCCAGACGTGTCCGCAGGCCAGTCCGTAGTTGTGCGCAGGGTTGACGGACTAGTCCTCCAGGTCGAACCGCTGGCCGCGAGGCAGGACGCGCCATCGCCAGTAGCCCTCTAACTCACCTCCGCACCAGCACAGGCAACCACCTTGGTCCGATTTGCGTCCCCGTCAGCATTCCCTGCGTTACAATCCGCGGTAGTGGCGTGACTCGCTTCGGGCGCGGAGGTACAGATGGAAATCTTTGGAGCTAGTATTGGATTCCTCAGCATAGTCCTAGTCATTTTCGCTGTATATGCGTTGAGTTCGATCAAGATTCTGGCCGAATATGAGCGCGGTGTGATTTTTCGTTTCGGTCATCTGTACCCGAGGGCGAAAGGCCCTGGAATCATTCTGGTGCTTGCTCCAATGGATCGCATGGTGCGAGTCTCGCTTCGGCAGGAAGCGCTTGAGGTCCCGCCGCAAGACATCATCACTCGGGACAACGTTACTCTCAAAGTGAACGCCGTCATTTTTCTGCGCGTGATCGATCCCAGCAAAGCCGTGGTGGAAGTTTCCAATTACGTGTATCAGACATCGCAGTTTGCGCAGACCACGCTCCGGTCCGTGCTCGGAGAACAGGAACTCGACGAACTACTGGCTCACCGCGAAAAAATCAATCTGCGGCTTCAGAGCATTCTTGATCAGCACACCTCACCGTGGGGAGTGAAAGTGACGAATGTCGAGGTAAAGCAGGTCGACATGCCCGAGTCGATGCTTCGCGCCATGGCCAAGCAGGCTGAGGCGGAGCGCGAAAAGCGGTCGAAGATTATTCACGCGGAAGGCGAGTATTCAGCGGCGCAAAGGCTGGTGGATGCAGCGCATCTGCTGGCGACCGAGCCGGTTAGCGTTCAGTTGCGCTACTTGCAGACTTTGACGGAGATCGGCGTTGAGAAAAATACCACCGTCATCTTCCCAGTGCCGGTGGACTTCTTTTCGGGCCTGCAGAAGATGCTGGGCAAAGTTGGCGATGAGGCTGCGCCGGTGCCTAAGTCCGCCTAGTCCTGATCAGAAGCGGATTGTGCTTGATTTCCGATTGCGCACGGGGGCGGGTCGATCTTAAGGGAAGGTTATGGCTTCTTCACAGGACACTGAAATCACGTTGGGCACGGGGAAGTTGCTGGGTGTTTTCTTCAGCCTGGTGGCGATATGCGCGGTATTCTTCGCACTCGGCTATACGCTGGGGCGCAGGTCAGAGCCTGGCCTTTCAGGCACCATGACGCTGGGTTCGCTGCCCACATCCGGCGGCGCGAAGCCCGCGAGCGCCGGAGCTCCCCCGTCGGCTCCCATGACGTTTTACAAAGCAGTGGAGCAGCAGAATGCCAATCCGCAACTGACGCCGGCATCTGCAGTCGCGGGAAATACCGATGCGGCCGCCAGTCAGACCCCATCCGGCCAAGCCACGCCTTCCTCGCCTGGCACGTCTCCATCGGGCGCGCAAACTCAGGGTTCACAGGCCGCCAATCCGCCCGACCCTATGGCCGCGATTCCAGCCACGGGCTATTACGTGCAGGTGGCCGCCGTGACCAAGCAAGAGGACGCAGACGCCCTGGTGGATGCTCTCAAGAAAAAACAGTATCCCGCCTTTGTGGCCAGCAATGCCGCGGTCGACAAGCTGTTGCGGGTACAAGTCGGACCGTTTGGCGATATCAAAGAGGCGGAAGCGATGCGGTCCCGGCTGATCAATGATGGTTATAACCCGATCCTGAAGAAGTGACCCCCTATGAAGCGTGATCGCTTGTTGAACCGCCGTGTGGTCTTCAAGCTACATGGCATGGATCCCCTCGATGCCACCATTCTCAAGCAGGACGAGACCGGATATTGGATTCGCGGTGGAACTCTGGCTGGTCGCCTGGATCAGTCGAATTGTTCGCTGCCGGAAAGCGACGTGCGCTATCTGGAGTTCAGCCGCATAGAGTGGTTGCGCGCCCCCCGCGAGCGCTCCTGATCGTTCTCTCTCCTCGTGATCCCGGCATATTGACAATCGTCGATTCAGAAGATCATAGTGGTCTACTTTATGACGACCCCAGTGGCTTTCCTCGACAGCGCGCTCCACGCCATCGCCGACCTCACGCGGCGGCGTATTCTTGCCACCCTGAAACAGCATGGGGTTACCGGCAAGAACAATGGACTATGTGCTGGCGACATTGAGGAACGGGTGCAACTCTCGCAGCCCACGATCTCGCATCACATGGCAATTCTGACCAAAGCGGGATTGGTGGACGCGGTGAAGCAGGGGCAGTGGCGCTGGTACCGACGTAACGAAAAAGCTCTCCGACGATTGGTAAAGAGTTTGCGCTCGCAGCTGTAATTGGGCGGGTCTCTAGCTTGCCGAAGCTGCGGCAGCTTGTGCTTTCTGCAGCAGGCGGCGCGCTTGAGAAATCAGGTCGGCCACTTCGAAGGGTTTTACGAGGAAGGGGATGCGGTTTTCCTGCAGGAATTGCCGCTCATCGCTCTGGTCAACGTTGGAGAACATGAATAAGGTGTGATGCTCCATGCCGGGACAGTTTTCTTTCAGCCATGCGTAGGCCTCTTTCGCGTGCCAATCCCCGGGCATCTTGCCACTCATGATGAGAGCATCGAAGGGCTCGGAAAGCAGACGCGTCTTCAGGTCTTCACTCCTGGACGCGGTCACCACATTGGCTCCCGCGCCGGTAAGCACATCGCGCTCGAACTCCAGCACTGCCTCTTCTTCCTCAACCAGCAGTATGCGGCCCTGGATGGCGCCTTCACGCTTTGGTGGAGCAACCGGGACCGCTTCCGGCAGGGCCCCAGCCGGAACCGCGATCGGCAACCGCACTTCAATCACCGCACCGCCTTCGGAGGCGTTATGCGCCGTAATATCACCGCCGTGCTCCTTCACAATTCCGTAGCAGATGCTGAGGCCAAGCCCGGTGCCCTTGCCAACATTCTTGGTGGTATAAAACGGATCGAAAATTCTCTTGGGGTCCTTGATTCCGGGCCCGTCATCGGCAAATTGCGTGGCCACAAAGCGGTTGTCGCAAGAAACGCGAATCCTCAGCTTCCCCGAGCGACCCGTTTCCAGAACGGCGTCTACTGCGTTGTTGATGATGTTCAGAAAGACCTGCTCGATCTGATGGGGGTCGGCGACCACCATGGCGGGCTCTGGTCCCAGCTCTTTTTCCACGGAAATGTGATTGACCTTGAGATCGTAGTCGCGCAAGGCCAGCGTTTCTTCCAGCACCTTCCGGACATCCACCTCGGCACGCTCGGGTTTGCGTTGACGCGCGAAGGAAAGGAGATTCTGCACCACGCGGTGGGTTCGCTGCGCCTGTTTGAACATCTTGCCAACGTAGTCTTGCGCGCGGTCGTTCAAGCCTTCACTTTCCAGCAGTTGCGCGTACCCGAGAATCGCGGTCAGCGGATTGTTCAGTTCGTGAGCGACGCCTGCGATCAACTGGCCTACCGCGGACATCTTCTCGCTCTGCAGAAGTTGTTCCTGGGTGCGCCGCAGATCTTCGTAGGCCTTGCAAGTCTCTTCGTACAAGCGAACTTTTTCGATGGTGGTCGCCAACTGCCGGCTGATCGCAACCAACAAGTTCTCTTCCCCGCTGGAATATTCGTACTCGACATGGCTGCGAAGCCCCATCATGCCGATCGGGCTGTCCTTGCCCCAGAACAGCACCCAGATCCAGGCCCCGTCGCTGCTGGAACGGATGAAGTCCGCCACCGCTCCGGTAAGATGAGGAAGGTATTCCGCGGTGATGACTTCGGCGCGCGACCGCATGACAAGATCACCGAAGCCATCGGCAAAACTGATTTCTGCCGGGCGCGATTTGTCGCGGCTGCGCGGTCCCCAGGCGGCGCGACGCCGGTAGGTAGGAGCGTCGGAATCGGAAAGATACACGGCTCCGCTCTCCGCGCCAAAGAGCGACACCACCTGGCGCAGCGTCAGGTTGAGAATTTCATCAAGATCGAAGGACTGCGTCGCCACAACGGCCATGGCATTCAGGGCGTTGAGTTCGCGGTTGCGGCGCCGCATTTCGTCTTCCGCGCGGCGCTTCTCGGTCACATCCAGAACGAAACCCTGATAGCGTTCGATGTTGCCCGCAGCGTCGCGCGTGGCAAAGCTGCTTTCCGAGGCCAGCAGCAACGTTCCATTCTGCCGCCGCAGGGTGACATCGAAGTTGCGAACATAATTCTGATGATCGATGGCCTTATGAAAAGCTTCCCGCTGACCGGCGTCCACGCGGACGTCTTCGTTCAGGTTGAGCGCGAGCAAGTCTTCCCGTCGCGGGTAACCGAGCATGTGCACAAAAGCGTCGTTGCAGTCGAGCAATCGCCCACTGGACGTCGCCACGTAAACGCCTTCCTGCACCTGGTCGAACAGCAGGCGGTACTTTTCTTCCGCCGAACGCCGTTCGGTAATATCTCGGACGATATGTATCGTACCTTTCTGGTTGCTGCCCTGCTCGCTGTACGACGAACTGGAGACCAGCGAGAAACCGCCAAAGCAGGGATCGGGGCCTTCGGTTATTTCTTCGCCGCCGCGTGCGCAGTAGGGGCAACCAGTCCAGTCTCCCAAAGCGTGCGGCAATACGGACTCGCAACTGCTTCCGATCACATCCGATGACGATTGTTCCAACTGCTCAAGCAGGATCTGGTTGGCTTTGATGATGCGGAAATCCGCATCGTGGGCCAGGATGATGTCGTGAACCGAATCGAACGTATTTCTCCACTGCCGCTGCGAACGCAGCACTTGCTCCAGCAGGCGGAAGTTTTCCACTGCGATTCCTAGCTGGCGGCCGCAGGTTTCGAGGAAATCGAGTTCCTCGGCGGTGAGTTTTATTTCTCGGACGCTGCCGAGAACGATCAATCCAATTGGCGCTTTCTTGCCAAGTACGGGCACGATCAGTAAATGGTGGAGCTTTTCCTGGCTGAGCAGGTATTCATCTTCGGGGCAGGTTTCGCCTCTTCGAATGGCCTCGGGCTTGCCACGCTCCAGTATCTCCGACATTGCAGCGGTCATCTCCGCCATTCCTGCCTCGCGCAGGAAATCCGACGAAACCCCGACGGCGTGAGTAGCCACGAGATGTCCGCCCTCAATGAGCCGGAACCATGCGGCCTTTGCCTTGGTCAGCCTTTGCAGTTCTTCGAGCGCCTTATCCATCATGCCGCCCTGCTGTTGCGCAAGCACAATGCTCTCCGTCAAAGCCCGCAGCGCGCTTAATCGCTGGTTGCGCGCGCGTGCCTCCTGAAACACGAGCAAGAAGACGGTCACCCCCAGAGCGATGTCAACCGCGGCGGAGAAACCTGCCGGAAGTTGGTCAGTGAAAGGGCGCCAATTCAGATGTTGCGCCAAAAGAAACGCGGCGAGCATCCATGGTGCGATTTCGCGACGGCCGCGGCGCGCTCGGACTAATGCGACCGCAGCGGTCAGGAGAATGATTCGATAAGAGACTTCCAGAGCAACCCGCAGAGGTAACGCATCGGGCCAAAGAAGAACGCGGGCGACGGCAAAGCCCGCCGTACACGCGGTGACCGCAGCCAGCGGCGTCAGCAGATTTCGCTCCCGGATATATAGAAAGACGGCGCACGCAAAGAGGCCAACCGCCCCTACAAATGCCGCTTGCTCCGCTGCGGGGATATATCGTGCGGGAATCCGCATCCCTGCGCCGTGGATGGCCACCAGACGCGATCCAACCAGCAACGTCCATGCTGCGGTCCAAACCGCCAGATAGCGCTCGCGGAAAATCGACAGAACAAGCAACGAGGCCGCCAGAATAATGAGCAGAGCACACTCCCCCGGCTTCAGCCCGGCGATGGCTGGTCGTGCGACGGTGTTCCAGACGGACCAAAGAGAAGCGATCATCTTTGTCGATCAGCTAAGCGGGTTCAGGAGCGCCATTCAGACGTGACACTGCCTGGCTTCTGAATATCACGCCGCGGACTGATCTCGATGGTCTTTCCGGACCTGGATGGTTACTTTCGGCATCTCACGCATAGCGTA
The DNA here is from genome assembly GCA_963750245.1 of uncultured Acidobacteriaceae bacterium. GTDB lineage: Bacteria > Acidobacteriota > Terriglobia > Terriglobales > Acidobacteriaceae > Sulfotelmatobacter. The sequence continues at coordinate 1,684,426 of CAVVQB010000005.1, read as the reverse complement.
AAATCGCCGATAGTATCTTCAGACTCCCATGCCCGACCGCATTCTCGTGGTAGACGACGAAGAGGCAATCCGTGAGATTGTCTGCGCCATCCTGATCGCCGCGGGCTACACCTGTAAACAGGCGAGTTCCGGAATGGAAGCGCTCGCCCTGCTCAACTCAGGCGACATATTCGAGCTGATGCTCTCCGACCTGATGATGGCTGACCTGGACGGCATTGGGTTGCTGGAACGGGCCAAGGAAAAGTTCCCGGATATGCCGGTAGTGATGGTCACTGCGGTGCACGATATCTCTGTCGCCCTGGCCGCCATTCGCAATGGCGCCTATGACTACCTGCTGAAACCATTTGAACGCGAACAGTTACTGAATGCGGTACGGCGGGCACTGGAAAATCGCCGGCTCAAAGTGGAAAACCGCACGTATCAGACGAATCTCGAATCACTGGTGGAAGCCCGCACCGAGCAACTCCAAAAGGCCGTGGCGGAACTGAAACGCTCATACGACATTACGCTGGAGGCTTTGGGCGACGCGTTAGACCTCAAAGACGCAGAGACAGAAGGACACTCCCGGCGGGTGACGGCGTTTACTATATTGATTGCCCGTGCCATGGGCCTCCCCAGTGATCAAATCGACGTCATCGCCCGCGGCGCCTTCCTCCACGACATCGGTAAGATGGCGATCCCCGATAATATTCTGCTGAAGCCTGGGAAACTGGATGAGGGCGAAAGAGAGATCATGCGAGAGCATTGCTATCGCGGCTACCAGATGCTCAAGAAGATCCCGTTCCTCGCCGAAGCCTGCGAGATTGTTTACTCCCACCAGGAGCACTTCGATGGCTCCGGCTATCCTCGCGGACTCAGGGGTAAGGAAATTCCCATCGGCGCGCGGATATTCTCCGTGGCTGACACGCTAGACGCGATTATCTCCGACCGGCCCTATCGTCCTGCCCGATCGTTCGCCGAAGCCCGCAAAGAAATCCTGGCGTGGTCCGGACGACAATTTGACCCTGAGGTGGTCAAAGTCTTCATGGAAGTACCGGACAATGTCTTTGAAGACCTTCGCCGAGAGATCAACGGCCACACCCTTCCTCCATTTCCACCAGCCACCAGCGCGAAAGCCGTATCCTAAGTCGCGTTTCGGTTCGAAACGTCAGCCCGTTTCTAAGCTGCACTGCGAAGGATTTGCGGTATTCTAAGCATTATCGAACTCTTTGGAACTCGGGCTCGGTAGCTTATGGCGTAGCCTTCGCGACCGCGATGCGGCTCGCATCGACGGTGATGGGACGCTGTATCTCCATCTCGATCGAAGTGCCTACGTCCAGTTTCACATCATTGCCACGCTTCAGTAATGCCCATCCAATGCCGGCGGCGGCGCCAATTCCAGCTCCAACGCGGGCTCCGTTCAATCCTCCAGTAGCCAACCCGCCCGCCGTCGCGCCGCCCAGGGTTCCGTAGACACCGTTCTTGGCTGCGTCCTCGACTTTTTTCCCAGTATCGCTGTCTTGCTGGATCGTTCCCTCGGAGTCCTTCACCGATTTGTTATCCGCCCCCGGAGTGTTCTGGACTGATCCCGGTAACATGACCGTGTATCCACTGGGAAAGATAATTGAAGTGAAGTGCATCAGGATCTCTGCCCGTCCCTTCCCGTGCCCGGCGCGCTCCACGTGGGCAATATTGCCCTGGACATACGATCCCGCAGGAACGATCACCTGGTTGTCGACAACGTACGGAAATACCGTTTCGGCGTAGACCGCATCGCCCTCGCGCGCGTTCTTGGTGGAGATTGCCTGCTTCAACGACAGAGGAATCCTGGTTCCAGCGGGAATGGTAGCCACCTTCGGATCGGGGGCCGGGGCTGGCGCGGGATTTACAGAAGTAGCGGTATTCGCCCTAGATAGTTCTGGAGCCGGAGTTGCCGGCGGCGCGGCTTCCTGCGCAAAGGACAATCCAGCAAGCAGCAAAACCGTCGAAAGAGAGCGCATCGCTAACCTCCAATGATGCCGAAGTTCTCTTGCCCGTTCGGGCCAAGAATACCACGCGATAGCGCTTAAGATGCCGGTTCCTCACTTTGGAGGTGCCTACCATTAGTGCGCGTTTTCGAAGCTTTCTAATGCTGGCTACTAATAAAGTAGATGTTTCTTCCGTGTGGCCTCAAATTTTTCCAACTCCTCCTGCCAATCCTGCGCAATCCTGCGCGGATCTTTCCCTGCCGACAGGTCGTCGTAGGCTGCCTGATTCGCCAACAGCTCCATCATCCGCTCCATCTTGTAGTCCTTCGGATACAGTTTCTTTAACGCCGCTGCCAACTCGATTCCCAACTCTGGCGCGTCGAGCGCATTGCGGTCGGTCAGGATCAGGTTCACGCCTTCACATTTCTGTCCGGCATAATTGCTCGCCGTCGGAGTAAACGTCATCGGCACGAACCTGACTCCGGCAATCTCGCGTGCATTGAGATACGTGGCCAGTTCCCGGCTCTTGATCCATGGCGCGCCCACCAGTTCAAAGGGAGCATCCGTGCCGCGCCCCACCGAAACATTCGTGCCTTCAATCAGCGCCACCCCGGGATAGAGCGTGGCCTCGGTCACGCTGTGCAGATTTGGGGATGGATTCACCCAGGCCAGCCCAGTCGAATCAAACCAGTCGCCACGCAGCCAGCCTTCCATGGGCACGATCGTCAGCCGAGCGTTGATATTCCGGTCCGCATTGAACATTTTCGCCAGCTCGCCCAAGGTCATGCCGTGGCGGATGGGCAATGTCCAGTAATTGGTGAAACTCTCCCGTCCGGCGTCTGATACCGGACCCTGGACGAACGATCCGGTAATCGGATCAGGACGATCGAGCACGATCACTTCGACGCCAGTTTTTGCCGCGGCCTCCAGAAAATATCCCATGGTCGTTTCGTACGTATAGAAGCGCACGCCCGCGTCCTGGATATCGATCACCACCGCATCCAGATTCTTTATCACGTCGAGCGCCGGCCGCCGATCAGCATCCTTGGCTCCGTAGACGCTGTAGACCGGAATCCCCGTCGCCTCGTCCTTGGAGTTGTTAACGTCAGTCGTGTCCAACGTTCCGGTAACTCCGTGCTCGGGACTGAAAATGGCTTCCAGAGAAACGCCTTGGGCATGGGCCAGCACATCGATCGTGCGCTGTCCCTCCGCATCCACTCCCGTCTGGTTTGTGAGCAACCCAATCCGCCGGTTGCGCCCGGCAACCTGCAAGACATCGAAGCCGTGCGCTTCCAGCACATCGATCCCAGTCCTCACGCTGCCGTTGCGCGTGCTCACGCGCCGGGCCGCGCTCTGGGCTTCGTTGTAGCCGGTGATGCTCTCCCAATGCAACGCCTCTTTTTCGCTGGTCGTGAGCGGCAGCGCTGCAGCTATGGCCGTTGCCACCTTGGACCGCAGGGCCATTGCATTTCCTTTCCCTCTCGGATGCACAGCGTTCGTCAGGAGAATGATGTAGGTCTTGGTGGTTGGATCGATCCACAGCGAAGTTCCCGTGAATCCGGTATGGCCATAACCCCCTACCGGTAGCAAATCGCCACGATTCGAGGAGAAGGGAGAATCGATATCCCAGCCAAAACCGCGCAGCACCGGGGCCGACGGAGGCTGTTCTGGGCGTGTCATCTTCTCCACGGACTCCGCCGACAAGATTCCACCGCCACCATTGAGCAGAGCCTGAGCGAATTTCGCCAAATCATCCGCGGTCGAAAATAGCCCTGCCTGCCCCGCCACGCCTCCCATCCTGCGCGCGGTCGGATCATGCACGACCGCTCGCAACATGTGCTCATTTTCGTCGTACTGCGTGGGCGCGATCTTTTGTATCCACCCAGTCCGCGGCGCGGCCGGAGGCACAAACCGCGTGTGCGTCATCTTCAGCGGCGCGAAGATGTGGCGCGTGCAGTATTCATCCAGCGTCTCGCCGGAAACGCGCTCGACCAGCGCGCCCAGCACAATGAAGTTGATATCGCTGTAGGAAAACCGTGACCCCGGCGGGTCCTGGAGCGTCGCCGCGAACGCGATTCGGTAAGCCGTTTCCTTGCCTGTCCAAGGCGTCTTCAAATCCAAGTCCGGCGGCAGGCCCGAATAATGCGTAAGCAACTGCCGTACGGTAATGTCTTCTTTTCCGCTCTGCGCAAAATCCGGCAGGTATTTCGCTAGCGGATCATTCAGCCGTACCTTGCCTTGTTCGACCAACTGCATCACAGCCGGGGTAGTCGCTACCACCTTGGTCAGCGATGCCAGATCAAAAATTGTGTCGAGCGTCATCGGCTCGCGGCGCGGCTCAAGCGCCCGGCTTCCGTACGCTTTGCGATAAATCACCTGCCCATCGTGACCCACTAGCAAAACAGCCCCCGGAATTTGCCCTTCCAGAATCGCTTGCTGGATGACAGCATCTACCGTGCCGAAATGGACGGCAGTCGCGGGACGTTTGGCATCCACGGCGGCCCGCGAGGGAAGACCGGTAATAGCTAAGGCGAGGGCAATCACTGCGACCACACGCCAGCGCGTCAGCGAGTTTGAATGAAAAAGAAGGATGCTTTGACTCTACACAAGCCCAGCGGCATGACTCAAGAAACTCAAGTAAGGGGGTGCCACTTATGCCATATCATGGAATTTCGATGCGGAAATACTTTCCAGCAGGCGCTGCCGCTTGAAGGGCGAACCTTCATGGCCGCGACCGAGTGCCGTCGAGAGTCATGCCGGGACCCTGGCGCCCGCCTACTCTATCTTGGAAGATGCCATTCCGCAGCATGCATTTCCCGGCGCTGCCATCGCGATTACTCACCACCGAGATGTTGTCGGTCTAAAAGCCTTTGGCCACTTCACCTACGAACCTGGCTCACCCGCCGTGACACCCACGACGCTTTTCGATCTCGCCTCCCTTACCAAAGTGGTTGCGACCACCTCGGTGGCGATGATCCTTTACGAGCGCGGCCTGCTTGATCTCGACGCTCCTGTCACTGCCATCGTCCCCGAATTCACTCAGGGTGACCCAGACTCTCGCCGCCACGATGTGACCCTTCGCATGCTGCTGGCGCACTCCTCGGGCTTGCCAGTCTACGGAAAATTATTCCTGGAAGCACCTACTCGCGACGAGTTGCTGCATGCTGCTTTCACCATGCCGCTCGCGACTGATCCCGGATCGCGCGCCGATTACAGCGACATCGGATTCATCGTCCTGAGCATTGCGCTGGAACGGCTCGCCGACGAATCGCTCGAACGATTTTGTCAGCGTGAACTTTTCGCTCCGCTGAGCATGGTTAATACAACTTTCAATCCCCCGAAGGAAATTCGCTCTCAGATCCCTCCTACCGCCGACGATCGCCGCTTCCGCCATCGCATCATCCAGGGAGAAGTGCAGGACGAGAATGCCAGTGTTCTTGGGGGAGTCGCAGGACACGCAGGGGTATTTTCGACTGCGGAAGACCTTGCCAAGTTCGCTCATACCATGCTCAACGGCGGAGGCTCGATTCTGCGCCCCGAGACCATCGCTCTATTCGCGCGGCGCGAATCCTTGCCCGCGGGTACCTCACGGGCGTTGGGGTGGGACACACCTTCAACGCCCTCGCAATCGGGAAAATATTTCGGTCCGACGTCTTATGGGCACCTCGGCTACACCGGGACTTCGCTGTGGATCGATCCCGAGCGTCAGCTCTCGATCACGTTGCTAACCAACCGCACCTGGCCCAACTGCTCCAATCATGCAATCAAACAAATCCGCCCCAGATTTCACGATGCTGTTATTGAAGCGCTCGAAAGATCCGGCTAGCGCCTTGTGGAAGAGTGGAAAATTCTCGTCGCACGATGCGGTTAGAATGAAAGCCGGAATGATCACTGCTCTCTGCATGCCGTCGCAATCCTGAAAGGCTCCGCGCTTGAAACGAACCAGCAAATCACAGTTAAACCTTCGCCGGCTTCGCACCGAACAATCCAACGATGCAGCACGGGACCTCGACTGCAGATCCTCCCTGGAGATTGCTCGTTTGATCAATGCTGAAGACGCTACCGTGGCCGGAGCGGTCTCGCGCGCGTTGCCACAAATTGCACGGGCCATCGATTGGGTGGCGGCCGCCCTGCGCAACGGCGGCCGGCTGATCTATGTCGGAGCGGGAACCAGCGGTCGCATCGCTGCCCTCGATGCTGCCGAGTGTCCTCCTACGTTCAACACCGATCGCGTTCAGTTCATTATCGCCGGAGGTGCCAAAGCTCTCGCGACGGACTCCGAAATCAGCGAGGACAACGCCAAACAAGGCCGCGATGAAATGGCGCGCCGGAAACCGGGGAAGCACGATGTTGTGCTCGGCATCGCTTCGAGCGGCCGCACACCGTTTACACTCTCCGCCATTGAAACAGCACGCCACCGCGGTGCTCGCACCATTGCACTCACCTGCAATCCTAATTCTCCGCTCCAACGCGCCGCACATTTCGCGATCATCACCCAGGTGGGCCCAGAAGTCCTCGCCGGATCTTCTCGCATGAAAGCGGCAACCGCTCACAAGATGGTTCTCAACATGATTTCCACGGGAGCGATGAGCCGGCTGGGCCTTGTGTATGGCAACCTCATGGTGAATGTCGTGCCGAAAAACGAAAAGCTGACCCAGCGTGCAATGGCCATCCTCGAACGCGCTTCCGGTGCTGATCCCGGCGAGGTCCGTGGAGCCCTTGAAGCTTCCGGCCATCGCACTCCGGTGGCCTTGGTAATGCTGGTTGCTGGCGTTTCTCGCGCTCTGGCTGTCGCTGCCTTAAGAAAGTCTTCCGGGCACGTTCGCCGCGCAATTGAATTTGCGGCAAAGAGTGGCTAGTGAGCAGTGGCCCGTGGTCCGTCAAGCAGATGATTTGTGATGCTCTCTCTGGTCACTGCGCACCGACCACTGACAACCTAGAGGCAGTAGAGTTGAAACATCCGACCCCGCACTGTTTGACCCTCCGGGCACACTCATTTACCTTGGGAGTGCCGTTTCCACTGCGAGGTCGCGGCGCGAGGCTCGCTCCCCTTCATGGACAAAAGACGCATCGTGGCCAGTGCGGTAGTGTTCCTGATCCTAGCCGTCCTCTTTTATCTGCAATATCAACATTGGCAAAGCTTTGACTGGGGAACATTCTGGGCTCAAACCGGAAGCATCAAGAAGATGCACGTCTTGCATGCGATCGCGTTGATCTACTTCGCATATTTCCTCCGTTCGGTGCGCTGGAAGATTTTTCTGCAGCCCGTCCGCCCCCACGTCAAGATAATGGACGTCCTCTCTCCTACTCTGATCGGGTTTACTGGCCTGGCGCTGCTGGGGAGGGCCGGGGAATTTATTCGTCCCTACTTAATTGCGCGACGGACCGATCTTCCCTTCTCTTCACAGTTGGCGGCCTGGGCCGTGGAGAGGATCTTCGATGTCGGAGCGTTTACCGTCCTAATGGTGTTGGCCATCTTCCTGCCGAGTGCGTTACCCGCGATTCCCCATCCGGAGTATTACGAGAGATTCCGCGAGGGCGGTTTTCTGCTGATTGGAGTTGTCGCCGCGCTGACCATTGCGGCAATCGTGGTCCGGCGGAGTGGCGATGCGGTCGCCCAGTGGGTGGAGGAAAGATTTGGGCACTTATCCGCCAACTTTGGCCACAAGATGGCCCAGAAAGTACGCGAATTCGGCAGAGGACTGGATACGATTCATAGTCCCCTGTCCATGCTTTGGCTCATTCTTGTCTCGGTCGGAATGTGGTACATCATCGCTTTGGCCTACCAGGAAGTCACACACTCCTACGGGGTTCCGGCGCTGGAGATTCCGGTGTCGCAACTCTTAATCCTGATGGGAGCGAGCATGCTCGGTTCCATGCTGCAGTTGCCGGCGGTGGGCGGTGGTTCACAGATGGCAACCATTGCGGCGCTTTCCAGCGTGTTTGACGTGCCCCCGGAAATGGCGGCGAGTTGCGGGATTCTGTTGTGGTTGGTGACATTCGCGGCGGTCGTGCCGGTGGGACTGGCGCTGGCGCACTTCGAGAGATTATCGTTGCGGAAGTTATCTGAGGAAAGTCACCGCAGCGAAGAAGCGGAATTGAGCGGTCCACCAGCTTGAGTTACACCTGCAACTTATTGCGCAGGCATTGCCCTCCGCAGCGGGACCTTACTGCCCTGTTACAATTTCCTGTGCTAATCACGAACCCTCAATTTCAATTACTCGATTGTGTGCGACCACCGTTGGCGCCATGAAATGTCCCTTTTGCGGATTTGCAAACGATAAAGTGGTGGACTCACGTGAGAGCAAGGAAGCGGAGTCGATCCGCCGGCGACGCGAGTGCCTGAAGTGCAGCAAGCGCTTTACCACCTACGAACGCATCGACGAGATCCCGTACATGGTGGTGAAGAAGGACGGGCGCCGCGAAAAGTTCGACAGGCAAAAGGTTCTAAACGGATTGTTGCGCGCTTGCGAGAAGCGTCCCGTTCCTATCAGCAAGCTGGAACAGATTGTGAACGAGGCGGAATCGTTTGTGATCGAGTCGCAGGAGCGCGAGCGCAAGACCAGCGAACTCGGCGAACTCATCATGAATCGTCTGCGCCGCTACGACAAGGTGGCTTACGTGCGCTTCGCTTCCGTCTACCTGGATTTCAAAGATGTGAAGGAATTCATGAACGAGTTGCGAGATTTGGTTAAAGCCAAAGAAGCGGGAGAGGTTCGAGTTAAGAAAAGTGGTCAGTGACCAGTGGCCAGTGGTTAGCCACGAGCGGTACTAGACATTGCCGCTACTAACCACTGATCACTGAACACGTGCCACTGAGAAGGCAGTAATCATGAGTCATAAAGTAACGTTGATCCCCGGCGACGGAATCGGCCCGGAAGTCACGCAGGCGACGGTGCGAGTTCTGGAAGCGACGGGCGTAAAGTTTGAGTGGGAATCGTTTGCAGTTGGCGCCGACGCGTTTGAAAAACACGGTGAGTACATTCCAAAGGAAGCGCTGGAATCGATCGAGCGCACGCACGTGGCTTTGAAGGGCCCGGTGACCACGCCGGTAGGCGGCGGTTTTTCCAGCATCAATGTGGCGCTGCGGCAGAAATTCGAGCTGTATGCGAACTTTCGCCCGATCCGAAATTTGCCGCATATCCCGACGCGTTATCCCGATGTAGATCTCATCATCGTCCGGGAGAACACCGAGAGCCTTTACTCCGGCCTGGAACATGAAGTCGTACCCGGTGTAGTGGAGAGCCTGAAGATCATCACCGAAAAAGCTTCCACTCGGATTGCTAAGTTCGCCTTCGAATACGCCCGCAAGAATCAGCGTAAGAAAATACACGCGATCCACAAAGCCAATATCATGAAACTCTCGGATGGTCTTTTCCTGCGCTGCTGCCGCAGCGTGGCCAAAGGGTATCCCGAGATCACTTATGGCGAGCACATCGTGGATAACACTTGCATGCAGCTGGTGATGAATCCCTATCAATACGACATGCTGGTGATGGAAAACCTGTACGGAGACATCATTTCAGACTTGTGCGCGGCATTTGTTGGCGGTCTGGGATTTGTCCCCAGCGCGAATTTGGGCGACCACTGCGCGATTTTCGAAGCCGTTCATGGCTCAGCTCCGGACATTGCGGGGAAGAACCTGGCAAATCCAACGGCCCTGTTGCGCTCAGGCCTGCTGATGTTGCGGCACCTGGGCGAGTTCGAGGCGTCGATGCAGATTCGCGGCGCTTTGGAGAGGGTGTACCGGCATCCTGAAAAGCTGACGAAGGATATTGGCGGTCAGGCCGGGACTTCCCAGTTTGCCGATGCGGTCATTGAGGAAATGAATGCCGCCAAGACGACACCGGCCGGCGTTCACTAAGAGTGTTTTTGCTTTAGCTTGGGGCCTCGTTAACGAGGCGAAAGGGGCGCTTATGAAACAGAGGTTACTCGGAAGTGTAGTGAGTGGTCTGGTGTTCATGTTTCTTCTCGTCGGTTCTGCGGTAGCGCAGGGCGGCCAACTGGTGGCAGCGGAATACGGTGCGGGCGATCACCGCGTCGATGTAACTCAGCAGGTGCGGGCATTCATGCACGACGGAATTCTGCAGTTCGACGTCAATGACCGAAACCTTGGCGTCGATCCCGCACACAATCATGTAAAGGATTTGTTCATCCGCGTGCGGCATTGGGACGGAAGCACAGAGGAATTTCGTTTCCCGGAGTACGCCCACATCAATCTGGAGCTCGATCCCGACGCCGGATACGCCTGGCACGATCGCGAACTGCACATCATGCGCGCCTACTACGGTGGCGCAGGTCATTTCGTAAACGTGACGGAGCAGTTGCGCAGCTATAAACACGACGGCCAGCTCTTCGTGATGGTGGATAACCGCAGCATGGGCGGCGACCCCGACCCATCGGTGCACAAGGTGCTGCGCGTGCTCTATTTCGCCGGCGGAGAGCGACATCAGATCGTGGTTCCCGAACATGCAGAACTACGGCTGCCGTAAAGCCGAAACTGATTTCGATTTCGCATTTAAGACAAATTACGCGGACGCGAGAAGTTACTTCCCGGGTCCGCATTTTTCTTTTTGCGTTCGAGACTCTGCCGCATTCGGTTTCGTTTTACTTCCATTTTGCAAATCGCCCATTGACTCTCATCTCAGATGGGAGTACATTCCCCACCGTCTGGGGAATCTGGGGGATGACGCGCACAACACGGCGTGTGGGGGTTGTTCTGTTTCAGCTTGGCGGGCCTGATACGCTGGCTGCGATAGAACCTTTCCTTTTTAATCTTTTCTGCGATCCCGACATCATCGACTTCCCTTTCGCCCGCCTCGGTCGCAGAGCTCTAGCCAAGCTCATTTCAACCACGCGTGCCCGCAAAGTTCAGCACCACTACGCCACCATCGGCGGAGGGTCTCCTATTCGCCGCTTTACCGAGCAGCAGGCACGGGCGCTCGATGCCGAGTTGATCAGCCAGGGGCTCGATGCTCGTTGTTTTGTCGCCATGCGCTACTGGCACCCTTTTACCCGCGAAGCCATTGCAGACCTGCGGGCTGCAGAATGTGATGAGGTGGTCCTGCTGCCTCTTTATCCGCAGTACTCTTCCACCACGACGGGCAGCAGCCTGAATGAATGGCGGAGGCTTTTCCACGATGACGTTCCAGTGCACAAGGTCGGGCACTTCTATCGGCATCCGATGTACTTAGACGCGGTGGTGGAAAAAGTGGACGAGGCTTTGTCGCGTTTCGAAGTCTCGAGCCGACCAGAAATCATTTTCAGCGCGCATAGCATCCCGATGTCGATCGTGGCGAAGGGCGACCCCTATCAGCGGCATATTCAGGAGACCGTGCGCCTTCTCATGGCGCGTGGTGGGTGGTTGAATCGCCACCGGCTCTGCTACCAGAGTAAGGTGGGCGCCAGCAAGTGGCTGCAACCTTCACTGCACCGTACGCTGCGCGACCTGGCGGCGGAGAAAGTGCGCGAGGTTTGTGTCGTCCCCGTTGCTTTTGTTTCGGACCACGTTGAAACCTTGGGCGAAATCAATCACGAAGGGCGTGAGGAGGCTTACCGGCTGGGGATTACGCAATTCGAGATGACCTCCGGCTTAAACGATTCCCCGAAATTTATCTCGGCGCTAGCCCGATTAGTACGGGAAGCCCTGGGGGAAGTTTGTTCCTACACTGCGCTCCATGCGACCGGAAGACAGATGGCTACACCCGAGTTACTGGCGGCAGCAGGAGACTAGCGAGCTTATAAAAGCAGGAGGGCACCCGTGACGGTTCCCGGCAGCGAACACCCGAACCCGAGTCCGAATCCAGATCCGGCGCAACCTGCGCCGCGGAACGCAGTAGATGCCACGAAATATGTAGGCACGCCAGCGGTCGGGACCTCCAAGGCTGCGGCGGCCGGTGGACTCTCCTCTCCTGGACCATCGAACACGGACATCGACCGCCGTCGCCGCCGGCTGGTTTGGGTTGGAGTGACAGCATTCCTGACCGCGTGGTTTCTCGCCTTCTTTCGATTCTTTCTTCCACGCACTCTTTTCGAACCCAATACGGTTTTCAAGATCGGCTATCCCTCGGAGTTTGCTCTCGGCGTCGATACCAAGTTTCAACAAAAATATCGCATCTGGGTTGATCGGACTCCCGACCGCGTGTTCGTAATTTACGCGCGTTGTACGCATCTCGGCTGCACGCCGGACTGGAAGCCAAGTGAAAACAAGTTCAAGTGCCCATGCCATGGCAGCGGCTATGACAGCGAAGGGATCAACTTCGAAGGTCCCGCGCCGCGCCCCATGGACCGCGCGCATGTAGAACTGGCGCCGGATGGGCAGATCATCGTCGATACTTCGCGGCTCTATCAGTGGCCAAAAGGGCAGCCCAGCAAATTTAACGATCCCGGAGCATTTTTAACCGGAGTGTGACGGAACAGACGATTCAACGACTTACCGAGTGTGGGTATCGGGTCTTAGGTGCTAGGTCTTGGAAAAGACCGAAGACCTAGCACCTACGATCTAAGACCCGAAGTAAGCTTCAATACGGGACTCAAATGGCTGACGAGAATAGTCCGAACGGAAAGAACGGCAAAGTGAGTTTAGTCGACCGCGTCAAAGAAGACATTCAGGCGATGAAGGTCGACATCCCTGCGAAGGCGAAAGAGCAGATCGAGGGACTGAAAGATCCCACCAAGACTCAGGTCTACACTTCCATCTTTCGCCACAAGCATGATGACACGCCGCGCAACCGGGCTCTGGGCGTGCTTTCCAACGTTTTCCTGCATTTGCATCCAGCGAAGATCAATCGGGATGCGGTGCGTTACAGCTATACCTGGGGCATGGGTGGGATCACATTTTTCTTGTTCATCATCCTTACCTACACCGGCGTGCTGCTGATGTTCTACTACCACCCGAGCAAGGTGCAGGCGTTTCGCGATGTCCTTTATCTCGAACACGATGTGCCTTTCGGAAAAATACTGCGCAACATGCACCGCTGGGCCGCTCACTTGATGGTGATTGGTGTGTGGCTCCACATGTTCCGGGTCTTTTTGACCGGGTCGTACAAAAAGCCGCGCGAATTCAACTGGAACATCGGCGTGCTGCTGCTGGTGTTTACTTTGTTGCTCTCGTTCACCGGCTATCTTTTGCCAGACGATCAACTCGGATTCTGGGCCGTGACCGTTGGTACGAACATGGCAAGAGCCACGCCGCTGCTTGGGCACGAGGGCCCGTTTGGATCGATGCTCGGCATGACGCCGTATAACGATGTGCGCTTCGGACTGCTCGGCGGGTCCATCGTGGACGCAAATGCTCTGCTGCGGTCCTATATCTGGCATTGCATCGGGATTCCGATTGTCGCTTCGATCTTGATGATCGTGCATTTCTGGCGCGTTCGGAAGGATGGTGGCATTTCGGGTCCGGCACCAGTAATGCTGGAAGCGGAGGCCGATAAGCCGCGAAGAGGGCCGAAGGCAGCGGGCGAGTGAGTCGGCAAAGTGAGAAGGAAGAATGCAGAAGGCAGAAGTGAAACCACAATCAACGATTCTGCATTCTGAGTTCCTACGTCTGAATTATTAAAAGTTAGCCACGGTATTCGTGGGGAGACTATGGACTGGCGACAACTTTGGGAAATTTGCTCGGCTCCGGATAATGTGCCGATCGTAGGCTTGATTCCGTTGTTGGCCTTCTACATTTATCTGGCTTGGAGGCAGGCACACGCCAACGACCAACTGATCGAGCAACTGGAAGGCGATGCCGCCCTTGCCAAAACGCACCACCGCAAAACTTGGCCCTTCAAACCGGGCTGGCAGAAGGAAGTCCACGTCTGGCCGTTTCTTCTCCGCATCGAATTTCTCGCCGCCATTATTGTGACCATTATTCTGATGGTGTGGTCGATCACGCTGAACGCACCCCTCGAAGAGCCAGCCAATCCCAACTTGACGATGAATCCGGCGAAAGCTCCGTGGTACTTCCTCGGATTGCAGGAAATGCTCGTCTATTTCGATCCCTGGATCGCCGGCGTGGTCATGCCCACGATGATCATCATCGGTCTGATGGTGATTCCTTACATTGACACGAATCCGCTGGGCAGCGGCTATTACACGTGGAGGCAGCGCAAGTTTTCCATCGGCACGTTTCTGTTCGGCTTCATCATTTTGTGGGTCGCGATGATCATCATCGGAACCTTCATACGGGGGCCGGGCTGGCAGTGGTTCTGGCCGGGACAAACCTGGGATCACAACCGGCTGATTTACGAGGTGAATCGTGATCTTCCGGATATTTTTGGGATCACGTCGAACCTGGGAAAAGTAATCTTTGGCGCTATCGTTGTCGGCGGCTATTACGTGCTCGGAGGATTCATCGTTTACTCGCTGTTCCGGCGATTCATGGCGAAGGACTTCAGGCGGATGAGCCTGCTGCAGTTCTCGATTACGCAATTTCTTTTGCTGACCATGGTGGCGCTGCCCTTGAAGATGGGGCTGAGGCTGCTGTGGCACATCAAATATGTGTGGATTACACCTTGGTTCAATATTTAAGTTGTCATCCTGAGCGTAGCCAGCGATTCGCGAAGTGAATTGCTGGCGGAGTCGAAGGATCTCTATATAGCAATGGACTTTGATTGAGGTAGAGATTCCTCGCTTCGCTCGGAATGACAAGCATTTTCTGAGAAACGTTTTCGGAGGAAGCGGTGCCTGAACAACCCAACCCCGAGCAGGACCCGATCACAAGCAAATCGTACGCCGCGTATTACCTGATCGCGACGGTGATTCTGATGGCGACTTTGTTCTGGGCCTTGTGGGATGAGGCGTGGGGACAGCGTCCGTGGAAGGCGTTTCAGGAGCACTGGAAAGATCGCTATAGCGCGTTTCTAAATACGGCGCGCTCGAAATCGGTTACATCAGAGAAGGACGTTGAGCAAAATCCGGACTACGCCGCACTCAAACAAATCTACGAGAAGGCCTATCAGGACTCGAAGGGCCAAGCAGAGGAGGCCCGCAAGAAACTCGATGACGCCAGCGCTCGTCTGCTTGCGGTTCAAAGTGTTTTCACCGATCGACGCGCTTACGTTAATGCTCTGACCTACGAATACGAAACCAGCGCCAGCGATTCGGCGAAAGCCAGCAAGCGGAAAGAGATCGACAAATACAAGAACGAACAGGCAACGGTCGAATTTCCGGACGGGAGCAAGAAAAAATATACCTTTCCGCAATTGGAAGAAACTTACAACGAGATTCGGGATGAGCGCACGAAACTAAGCCTCGACCTCGGCGAGGTGTTGAAGCCGGTCACCGCGGCCCGGGCGAAGATGGACGAATACATCTCCGACCACATGGTCGACCTGACGCCGCAACAGATCGACGGATTGAAGAAGAGGGCGACGGAATGGGATCCGGCCATCGTACAAATAAACGTGGCGGAAGCGAATATCGTGGATCGTTGCGAGTCCTGCCACATGAACGAGCGGGAGCCGCTGAGAATTACTCCGGCGTCCATGACGGCGAAAGGCGAGAAGAAGCCTGACGAGTATGCCGAGGCGTTCGGGAGCCATCCTGAACCTGAGTTGCTAAAGATTCACGATCCAGAAAAATTTGGCTGTTCGCCGTGCCATCAGGGAAACGGCCGCGCGACAACCAGCGTGGAAAAAGCGCACGGAAACTACGAGCACTGGCTCTGGCCGTTGTTTCCAAAAGAGAATTCCGAGGCGGGTTGCCAGAATTGCCATGCGGCGGACATGGTGCTGGCCAGCGGCGATGTGCAGTGGCAAACCATCAACAATGGCAAGGATCTGTTCCGCCAGCGCGGCTGCATGGGCTGCCACCGCTACGAAGGCTATGACAAAGAGCCGGAAGACTTGAACTCGATTGGCCAGCAGATCAAGCAGATTGAAACCCAAAAGAAAGACAATCTGAAGCAAACGGCCTACCTGATGAAACAGGCTGATGCTGCCGAGTCAAACGAGGAAGCAAACCGCCTGAACGGCCAAGCCGTTGACCTTCGAGTGGCGAACAGCAAGCTGGACGGGCGCTTGCAGCAACTCGATTTCCAGTCGCACAGCCTGATGCAGGACATGAAAAAGGTCGGGCCAAACCTGAAAGATGCGCGGCTGAAGTTGAACAAGAACTGGATACCTGTGTGGCTGAAGAAGCCGACAGATTTCAGGCCTAATACGAAGATGCCGAACTTCCGGCTGAACGATCATCAGATCCAGGCGATTTCGGCCTACATCTGGCAGTCGGGATTCACCGATCCTTTGCCCAAACACAAGCCCGGAAACGCCGAGCACGGAAAAGAACTATTCGAGACGCGAGGATGTCTGGCTTGCCATTCCATTGGCGAAGGTGATCAGATGCATGGCGGGACCTTCGCCGCGAATCTGTCCCGTGTAGGCGAAAAAGCGAATTACGATTATCTTGTGCGCTGGATTCACAACGCTCGCGAGCGAACGCGTCCATATTGCCCGTACGAAAAAAAGGATATTGGCCCGGAGGATTACGCGAAGAAGGGTCTTCCTTATCAATTCGATCTCGATCATAGCCAGTGTCCCAACGACGGGCACGAACTGCAAGTCCAGAACATGACGGTGATGCCCAGCCTGCGGCTCGCTCCCGAGGATGCGGAAGATATTGCCACCTACCTGATGACGCAGAAGAAACGGGACACGTCGTCTTATGCTGAAGCCTCGTTCGTGGATGATCCGAACCTGAAGGATGAGGGTAAGAAATGGGTGCGGCACTTCGGTTGCTCCGGTTGCCACGAGATTTCTGGCTTTGAGGATGAAGGGCGTATCGGAACCGAACTTACGTTCGAAGGAAGCAAGCCCATTGAGCGGCTCGACTTCGCACTCTTCACCGAAGTGGCACAGCGCGGCGGCAAAGATGCCGAGCCGATCAAAGACAAAGAGGATCTTGCGCGTCTCCCTGACGGTCCCGCGAAAGAGCCTTGGTACGACCACAAGGGATTCTTCGAACACAAGCTAGCCGAGCCCAATGTCTACGACCAAGGCAAAGTGAAAAGTGAAACGGAAGCCTTGCGCATGCCCAACGTGCATCTCACTAAGGATCAGGTGCTCGACCTCACCACCTTCCTGATGGGGAGCGAGGAAACGTCCCTACCCGCGAGTTATCAGTACAAACCGGGGGACGCGAGGCACGACATTCAGGAAGGCTGGTGGATCGTCAAGAAATACAACTGCATGGGTTGCCACCAGTTCATCCCCGGCCAGCAAACGATTCTCATGGGATTACCGCAGTATCAGGACGCGCAGGAGCAATTGCCTCCGAAGCTTTTAACCGAAGGCGCGCGTGTGGATCCGGAGTGGCTACGCAAGTTCTTGTCGAATCCGTCGCTGAGCACAGCTGACACGAATCGCAACGGCGTGCGGCCTTACTTGAAGGTACGCATGCCGACGTTCTCCTTTTCTGATAACGAACTGCGGAAACTGGTGCGCTTCTTCCAGGCGTTGTCGCAGCAACCGTTGCCCTATATTCCGGAGCAGGTGCCGGTTCTCACCACGAAAGAAACTGACATGGCGCGGAGCCTCTTCTCCAGTTCCGCGGCTCCCTGCTTAAAGTGTCATGCCACGGGCGATCCCGCGCATGACAAGATCGCTACCGCGCCGAACTTCCTGCTGGCAAAGGAACGACTGAAGCCTGATTGGGTTGAACGCTGGATCACTGACCCGCAAGCGGTCAGCCCGGGAACCTCCATGCCATCGGGACTGTTCAAGCAGGAGAATAATCAGTGGGTATTCGCCGGGCCGACGCCGTCGTCATTCCAAGGGTATGAAGGAGATCATCGGAAGCTGTTGACCGATTACATCTTCCAGTTAACGCCGGAAGAGCAACGGAAGGTGGCCGCCTCCATGCCTCGGGCGAAGACGGCAAATGCACGACCGTCAACTGATCATTCGCAGGCTGCGGCGGGGTCGCATCATACGGCGACTGGCGGTTCGCGCTAAAATGGCCGGTTGAGTCATGCCGGTACAACCTAATGATTGGCAGATCTAACTTTACAAAGAAAGGGCGACATCATGAATAAGAAAAAAGGTTCAAGGATGACGACGGTCAGCATGCTGGCTCTATTTGCCTTATTGGTGCTGGCAGCCTGCAACAAGAAAGAGGAGCAACCAGCGAACAGCATGGCGGAGCAACCGGCGGCCGCGCGGGCAGCCACGCCGATTGATCCGGCCACCGTCGCGACTGTGAATGGCACGGTGAAGTTCGATGGTACGGCGCCGAAGCCTTCGAAGATCGACATGAGCCAGGATCCCGCCTGCAAAGGCATGAACGAAGCGGAAACCATTGTCGTAAGTGGCGGCGATCTCGCCAACGTGTTTGTTTATGTTAAAGACGGCTTGGGAAATCGAACCTTCGATGTGCCCAAGGACGCAGTCGTTCTCGATCAAAGCGGCTGCAAGTACCATCCGCACGTTCTGGGAGTGATGGCCGGTCAGACGGTGCAGATCAAGAATGATGACATGACCACGCACAACATCCACCCCACACCCAAGGACAATCGAGAGTGGAACGAATCGCAGCCGCCTTCGTCGCCTGCAATTGAAAAGAATTTTGCTCGCGAAGAGGTCATGCTGCCGGTGAAGTGCAATCAGCACCCGTGGATGAAGATGTACATCAGCGTGGTGAAGAGCCCGTTCTTCGCAGTCACCGACAAGAGCGGAAAGTATGAAATCAAAGGCCTTCCGCCGGGCGATTACACGATTGCGTTCGTGCAGGAAAAGCTCGGCGAACAAGATCAGAAAGTCACGGTTGGTCCCAAAGAAACCAAGACCGTGGATGAGACTTTCAAGGCTGCAGCCGAGTGAGCCTGCTGGAATCAGCGCACGTTTTGTTGCTCCCACTGGAACCTGGTCTGATAAAATTTGTCTTTGAGTAGCGGGCTGGGCTGCAAGGCGCAGCCCCGCAAGCTTCAAGGCAAGGCGCTTTCCGCCTTACCGGCCAAGAGGAAACGCTTCTGAACGCCATTCCAGCAAAGTACAACCGGACCCATCACGCCTTCGCAGTTTTTACCGCATGTGCGGCCTTCGTGGTGATCACAGCTGGCGCTTTGGTTACGAGTAATGACGCCGGCCTCTCGGTACCGGACTGGCCAACGTCGTTTGGTTATCTCGTCAAGGTACCGCATTTCGTTGGCGGCATCCGCTATGAGTGGAGTCACCGCATGGTCGCCGGCACGTTGGTGACGCTGACCCTGGCCATTGCCATCTGGACTCTGCTGGTGGAACATAGGCGCTGGCTGCGCTGGCTGGCGGTTGGGGCCTTTTGTACCGTCATCGCACAAGCGATTCTCGGCGGACTTACAGTCTTACTCTTCCAGCCGCCCGCGGTTTCCACGGCACACGCCACCGTCGCACAAACGTTTTTTTGCATCGCTGTCGCCATCGCTATCTTTACCGGGCGCAAGTGGGTCGAGGAACAGCCGCGTATGGAGTTCGACTCCCGCCGTCCCAGCCTGTTCACGCTCACCCTGCTCTCGATCTTCGTGCTCTATGTACAGCTCGTCCTGGGTGGAATGTTTCGGCATCACGGGATGAGCTGGTGGCCGCACGTGGTGCACGCGCTGGTCGTTGCATTCGTGCTGGCGTGGACGGCCGTACGCGCGCTTTCCGTGTATTCGCAAATAGAAGCTGTTCGTCGTCCGGCGATTGTAATGCTGTCGCTCTTGATCACCCAGCTTTGCCTGGGGTTTACGGCATTCCTGACGCGCGTGGCCTGGGGAAAAGACGCGGTTCAACCGGAGCTGCCCATGGTGGCGGCGACGGTGGCGCATGTCGCGGTGGGAGCGCTTCTGCTCGCGACAGCCGTGGTTCTCGCCATTCAAGTCTGGAGGCATGTCCCGGTCGCATTTGCGGAGCGCGTGCCCCAGGCGCAGAGGGACGCTTCGGCTGCGTGAGTGCGCCGCGAATGTGTTCAATCGCCGCCTTATCCATTTCCACCGCGTTACGGCATATCGTCGTAGACTAGTATTGGGTTCATCCTAGGACACTTCTTGGCATCGAAAATTTCTGCATACGCTGACGCTGCTCCGGAAGTGACGATTGCCTCCGCGGCCCCAGCCATTTCTGTACAAAATCTCGTGCACCGGTACGAGGATCGCACAGCATTAAACGGAGTTTCGTTCGACGTGCGGCCGGCGGAGTTGTTCGGGCTGCTGGGGCCGAATGGCAGCGGCAAGACCACGCTCTTTCGCATTCTCTCCACGCTGATGATTCCCAGCGCCGGGCGCGCGATCATTATGGGCTGCGATGCGGCGCAGGAACCGGGTCGCCTGCGACGGCAAATCGGCGTTGTTTTTCAGGCCCAGAGTGTCGATCTGAAACTCACAGCGTATGAAAATCTCTGGCATCAGGGACATCTTTATGGCCTTCGAGGCGCTGCGTTGAAAAGGCGCATTTACGAAATCCTCTCCCGCGTGGGCCTGGCGGATCGCGCCAAAGAGCTGGTCGAGACATTTTCCGGCGGTATGCAACGCCGCGTCGAGTTAGGCAAAGGGCTGCTCCATCATCCCGGCGTGTTGCTGTTGGATGAGCCGACGACCGGCCTCGATCCCGGGGCGCGGCGCGACCTTTGGCAATATCTGAAAATGTTGCGCGACGAGGAACACGTTTCCGTGCTGGTGACGACCCATCTGATGGAAGAGGCGGAGCGTTGCGACCGGCTGGCCATCATGAATGAAGGTAACCTGGTGGCGCTGGGCACGCCTGAGGAACTGAAAAGTGAGATCGGTGGCGACGTCATCTGGCTGCATGCGGCCGGAGACGCCGGAGCGCTGGCAGAGCGCATCCAGGCGCGCTTTCACGTGGAGACCACTGTGCTGGACAATCAGGTGCGCATCGAACGGGAGGGCGCGCACCGCTTTGTAACCGAAGTGGTCGAAGCCTTCCCCGGAGAAATCGAGTCGCTTTCTGTAAGCAAGCCGGCGCTCGAGGATGTATTCATCCGCCGCACCGGACACAAATTCTGGAGCGAGAACGACGAGGCGGAGTCCAATTCAGAAGATCACAGGAGGTAACTTGCTTTCCATGATGCTTGCTCTTTCTCTTGTGCTGGGCATTCTCCCCCTGCTGGGAGTGGCGTGGACGCTGATGAATGGCATGATCACCACTGTGGATGGCTTGTTCATGAGCCTGATACTGCTCACGCTCTCGGCGGTTTTCATGTTGAACGCATACTGGGAAATGCGCGACATGGGCCTTCTAGGTAAGAAGCAGGCCGTCGCTCCAGCAACAAAATCCAGTTCCGTGAAAGCGAGTTGAACACCGTGGCTACTCAAGTTGCCGCCATACCGAGACCGGTGGCTCCCGCTTCTACGGGAGTGTTACTGCCCGCCTTTACCCTGTGGTGGCGCGAGATCGTGCGCTTCTACCGCCAGAGGGCACGCGTAGTCGGCGTGCTGGCATCGCCACTGGTGTTCTGGGTTGTGATCGGTTCGGGCTTTGGCACTTCGTTTCGTTCCGGCTCAGGAACCGGTCAGCAGCACTACATGGATTACTTTTATCCCGGCGCGCTGATCATGATCGTCCTGTTCACATCGATCTTCACCATGATGTCGGTGATCGAGGACCGGAACGAAGGGTTCCTGCTCTCGGTGTTGGTGGCGCCCGTGCCCAGATCGGCAATCGTGCTGGGGAAAGTTTTGGGCGGAACCACACTCTCCGCAGTTCAGGGAATGATCTTCCTGGTGTTCGCGCCTTTCGCAGGCGTACACCTGAACCTGCCGCAGGTTTTGCTGGTGGGCGTGGTGGTCTTTCTGGTTTCTTTCGCCCTCACGGCGCTCGGCTTCGCCATCGCTTGGCCCATGGATTCCACCGCAGCCTTTCATGGCATCATCAATCTGTTTCTGATTCCGTTGTGGCTGTTGTCGGGCGCGCTGTTTCCCATGACCGGGGCGTCGACCTGGATTCGCGCGCTAATGTACATGAATCCTCTCACTTACGGAGTGGAAGCGCTGCGGGCTTTGCTCTATCCCGGGATGGAAGCAACATTTCCACTGTCCTCGGCGATCGCGACCCTTCTTCTGTTTTCGCTGGTGATGTTTGGACTCGCATTCCTGATGGCCAACCGCCGCAGCACGAGGCCGGCCGCGTGATCCCGGAACAATACGCCTACTTCCCTGCCCTGATCGCCAGTCTCAATGGAGCTAGCGCGGTTTTGCTCTTCATTGGCCGCAGCTTGATTATGCGTGGGAAGACTGCCGCGCATCGCGCCTGCATGATCGCCGCTGTTGTCTCGTCGGCTTTATTTCTGGCTTGCTACCTCTATTTCCATTATCACGTTGGGGATATCCGTTTCCTGGGCGATCACTTTTGGCACGTTATTTATCTCATCGTCCTCATCCCTCACGTCACGCTGGCTATCGTCATCGTTCCTATGGTGATCATCACTCTCAGCCGCGGTTTGCGCGGCCGCTTTGACAAGCATCGCGCCATTGCTCGCTGGACCTGGCCATTGTGGATGTATGTCAGCGTCACCGGCGTGCTCGTATACTTCATGCTGTACCAGTGGTTTCCGCATAGCTAAGTTCACCACGGAGGCGCGGAGTCCCAGAGAAGAAGTAGGAATGAAGAGCGTTGAGATTCTCTCTGTGGCTCTGTGGTGAATTGATTCTCACTTATGTCGATCGTGCGCTTGAAGATTGATGTTTCCGGAACCGTCGGCGATGAAGCCTGGCGGCAGATTCAGCAGTTCGATCAGATTCAGAGCGCCGACTTCGGGCCACAATTCGGCAGCGGCGGCCGCTGCAATCATGCACCAGATAAACCGCACGGCAAGGGAGAATGGATCGGAGCTGAAATCCGGCTACAGACGCCACTCTTGGCTCAGTATGCTGTTTCGCATTATCTGGAGCAGGAGCGCGTGCTCGACGCCGATGTGGTGGAATAGGCGAACCCGGTACCCGACTTCTGTTATATTGCTCGGCTGTGTCAGAACCCGATCAAACTCAGACGCCCCCGGAGAGCAGATATTCCGGTGTTCCTGCCAACCTAAAATGGCATCTAATCGCCGCTGTTTTGTCGACGGTCCTGCCCGGCGCAGGGCAATTCTTTCTGGGCCGAAGGCGGAAAGCCATCATCCTCCTTGCGCTGCTAATCGTCGTGTCGATTGGGTTCTGGGTCTTGCGACTGCCCCGCTCGTTTCCGGGACTCATCTTGCTGGTTTGGGGCGGCCTACTCCTGTCGTTCTATGCTGTCTACGATGCACTTTTGGCTCGGAACGCAGAATCCAGATTATCGAAGTGGTGGCTCCTCCTGTGCATACCTTTGACGTACGTCGGGGTCAATTTCATCTTCACTACATTGCTTCTCACGTCCGGTTTTCGAGCCTTGAGATTCGCCTCGACAGCCATGGAACCAACGCTGCTTCCGCGCGACAAATTCATCTACGATGCCGACTTTTATCGTCACCAATCTGAACGACGCAACGATCTTGTAGTGATGCGAATTGAAGGGGCGCTCACCGTCAAACGGATAGCCGCCGCCCCTGGAGAGACTATCGAGGGCAGAGGCAGGCAGATTTCGCTAAACGGCGTGATCCAGGCCGAACCATTCATCCAGCATTGTCGGCCAGTCGGCACTAATCCAACGCTCGACACATTTGGGCCCATGACCGTTCCGGCGCACAAATACTTCGTGTTGGGCGACAATCGTGATATCAGTCGCGATAGCCGGCTGCCCGATTTTGGTTTGGTGGATGAGCAGTCAATAGCGGGTAGGCCACTTTACATTTATCGGATATTCGAGAAGGGGGAGCGCTGGCAGCAATTGTATTAACCACTGCTTCGGTCTGCCCAATGGGATCTGCGACGAACTCGGCCACCGAAATCCGAAAGCCCGGCATGTCCCGTATCCGGAAATTGCTTTTCTTTCTGACCGCGTGGCTCATCTGCCTGATGCCATTTCTGTTCTGGTGGAACACGTGGTTTGGACGAAAACTTTCTGACCAGCAGCTGAATGCTTATTTGCACGATACGAAAAAGCCGCGGCACATTCAGCAGGCGCTGGTGCAGGTGGGCGAGCGCATCACGCGGCACGACCTGACTGCGAAACAATGGTATCCGGACCTGGTGCAACTGGCCGCGGATCCGGTGGAAGAAGTGCGTAATACGGATGCCTGGGTTATGGGACAGGACACAACCGGCGCCGAGTTTCACGAGGCGTTGCTGAAGATGCTTGCGGACCCTTCTCCGATGGTGCGCGGCAATGCGGCGCTTTCGCTGGTTCGCTTCGGAGATGCCACTGGCCGTCCGCAGATTGTTTCGCTTCTGCTACCGGCCGAAGTCACTTCTCCGGAAGACGGACGCATCGTCGATGCGGACCGCCCGGGCACGGCCATTCATCAGGGCGGACTGATCATCAAGCTGCAAGCTGGGAAGGAGACAGTAGAAATCCGTTCCCCAATTCCCGGACGAATCCGTTCGGTTGCCGGGACCGGCGCGAACGTCGCCGCCGGCGCGGAAATCGCGGTGGTTGACCCTTCGACGGAGCAAGTGTGGGAGGCATTACGGGCTCTCTATCTTACCGGTCAACCCGAGGATCTGCCCGCGATTCGTCCCTACGAGCGCGATCTGCCAGATACTTCGAATGATGTGCGGCGGCAGGCGACGGAGACGGAGAAGGCGATACGGGAGAGAGCGAAGTAGCGACTCTGGCTTCTGTTGCCGGATCAGACATTAAGCTCGCAACGACTTCGCTGTAACAAGCATGGCGCAAACACTCGGTTACGTGGCTCTCGTCGTTCGCGATTACGACGAAGCGCTCGCGTTCTTCACGCAATCGCTGGGCTTCACGGTGGTCGAGGACAGCCTCGCTAAAGACAGGAACGGTCAGGAGAAGCGCTGGGTGTTGGTTCGCCCGCCCGGTTCGCACGGCACCGATCTGTTGTTGGCTCGAGCCTCAACGCCGGAGGAGAGTTCGCGAATCGGGAACCAGACCGGGGGCCGCGTGTTTCTGTTTCTCCATACGGATGATTTTTGGCGAGACTACCGTGCCATGACCGCGCGCGGAGTGAGGTTCAGACGAGCGCCGCGCGAGGAAACGTATGGAACGGTGGCAGTTTTCGAAGACCTGTACGGGAATCTCTGGGATCTACTGGAACTGAAGAAGCCGGTGTCGAATGCCGGATCCGCGGAATCGCAGGCTAGTAGCCAGAAGCAGCTTACATCGCCATTGCTCCCACTTCTTTTTCCACTTCCGCGGTTTCCACCATCACGATGGCATCCCAGGGGCAGCCGTCGAGGAAACAGCCGTCGGGCCCCTTGCTGAGGCACTTTTTGCAGCCGATGCAGAGAATGGGATCGACGGCGATGCGGCCGAACGGAGTGCTGTCTTCATCCGGCACCCAGAACATGCAATCTTCCACCGGACAATATTCCACGCAGGCGGGCGAGCCGGCGCATCCGGTGCAGCACTCGGTGATGACGGCAAGCTCTTTCGGCTTCTTCTTGCGCGGGGTGGTCAGGCCCTTTGATTTCGGTTCCCACTTCATCTCGTCGGGAACCATACCGACAGCTTTCGGCGCTCCGGGTGCGGCAGGCATGGCAGGGATTATACCTCAAGCAGCGACAGCTCTCAGCGGTCAGCTATCAGCCTTCAGCGAATCGCTCAAACACGCCCGAAATGACACATCGACATTGTGATTGTGACGGTTCGCACCATTTCCACTCGGCCAATTCTGCTATAGTGAACCCCTGCGAAGGAGCTCTCGATGGCAGGAAAAAGTCTCAACCGAGTTCAGCTGATCGGCAATCTGGGAAAGGATCCCGAAATCAAATACACGCCGCAAGGCACGCCCGTGGCCAAGCTCACCATCGCCACCAACGAGCGCTTCAAGGACAAGGCCGGCGAATGGCAGGACCGCACGGAGTGGCACAACGTTGTGCTCTGGCAGCGGCTCGCGGAAATTGCGGGAGAATATCTGAAGAAGGGCGGCAAGGTTTACATCGAAGGCCGCCTGCAAACCCGCTCCTGGGATGACAAGACCAGTGGCCAGAAAAAATACATGACCGAAGTGGTGGCGAGCGACTTGATCTTGCTCGGCGGTCGCGGTGAGGGCGGCGGAGAGTTCAGCGGCAGCTCCCGCGGTGCGGCGGCCGGCGGCGGGAACAACTTCGACCAGCGCACGCCCGAACCCGAGCACGCCGGTGCGGCTTCAGGACCGATCACGGATGAGGATATTCCGTTCTAGGGGCTCAGCGACCTCGTGTTCGCGATGGGCATGGTTTGGAGCCGTGCCCTCATTCTTTTGGCGCCAGCCCGACTAGTGGCCTGCTCCGACAGCTCCCTTTTTTGCCACCGCTTTCTTCAACGCAAACACAATCGGCACACAGCCGAAACACATTAATGCCATGTAGCGGAAGTCATCCACATAGGACCACAGACGCGCCTGCTCGGTAAGCGACACATTAATCAGTCCATACGATTGCCGCAGCGCCGTGGTCGGCGATGCTCCTTGGGTGGTCAAGTATTGCTGTATCCCCTGAATTGAATCGTGCACTGTGACGCGCCCCGGACTGAGAGCCTTCGCAAGTTCGTTGCGATGCAATTGCTCGTGACGCGCGACAATGGTGTTCACCACCGAAATTCCGATGCTGCCTCCGATATTTCGCAGCAGATTGTAGAGGCCGCTGGCATTGCCGATCTCCTCGTTTTTTAGGAACGCCATGGCGGTGGTCGACATTGGCACAAAGATGCATCCCGAACCGAAGCCGCTGATCAAAATGGCCCAGAGAAAAGTCCACTGCCCAATCGAAAGATCGACCTCGCCGAACCACAGACTGGCCGCTCCAAACAAGGAGAATCCGAATGCGATGAGCCAGCGGTTATCCATTTTTGCAGTCAAGAATCCGATGATGGGCATGGCGACAATCGCTCCGATGCCGCGAGGACTTACTGCCCAACCTGCCGCCAGCGCGGTGTATCCCATCAACTCCTGATAGAAGAGTGGCAGCAGTGTGATCATGCCATAGATGGCGGCACCAAACAGGCCGATGAGCAGGCATCCGATGGCGAAGTTGCGATGGCGAAAGACTCGGAGATCGACCAACGGCTTGTCGTGGCGGAACTCGCGAATGAGAAACGCCACGAAACTAATGACCAAGATGGTTGCCGCCCAGCGTATCCAGGTGGCGCCAAACCAGTCGTCCTCTTGTCCTTTATCGAGGATGATCTGAAGGCAGCCGAGCCAGATGGCTAGCAGGCCTAACCCGATTCCATCGAACCTGCCGGGACGAGCTTCCTTAATGTACGGAGGATCTTCCACGTAGCGGGAGATCATGAATATGGCGAAAATTCCGATCGGAATGTTGATGTAGAACGCCCAGCGCCACGAATAGGTGTCGGTGAGCCAGCCGCCAAGTGTTGGACCAAGAACAGGCGCCACCACAACTCCCAGAGCGAAGACCGCCATGGCCGATCCTCGTTTTTCGGGAGGAAAAGTTTCCAGGAGAATTGCTTGTGACAGGGGCTGCAAGGCGCCACCGCCAGCGCCCTGCACGGCGCGAGCGATCAGGATCAGGGCAAGGCTGGTAGCGGCCCCGCATGCGAACGAGGAAATCGTGAAGATAGCGATACAAGTAATCAGAAATCGTTTGCGGCCAAAGCGCAGCGAAAACCAGGAACTTGCCGGCAAGATAATAGCATTGGCCACCAGGTAGCTGGTAAGCACCCACGTGGCTTCGTCGTTGCTGGCCGACAAGCTGCCGGCGATGTAGGGCAACGCGACCGCCGCAATGGAAGTATCGAGCACTTCCATAAACGTCGCCAGCATTACGGCGATTGCGATCAGCCACGGATTCTTACCGCCTGGGGCGGAACCGCCGCTTGCCGGTTGTGGAGTCATTTCGTTCTGCCCCAGGCTTTCAGGTCGAATGGATCATTTTCAGATGCGCCCGCGAGCCTCCGGGTTTCAGGGTTGTTGGCTAACTGTTGTCTGGGATGATCTGAAAACGATCCTCCGCAGATTGAACTATCATGGCTGGCGGAGAGATTCTATGATCGAGCAGCTAGCCGACAAAAAATGCGTTCCCTGCCGCGGCGGAGTTCCTCCGCTTAAAGGAAAAGAACTAGGAGCGCTGCGCAAGGTCGTTCCCCAGTGGAACATCATCGAGGAACACCATCTCGATCGGGAATACAAGTTCCCCGACTTCGCCAAGGCACTCGAGTTCGTCAATCGTGTTGGCGCGCTGGCGGAAGAGCAAGGGCATCACCCTGACATCCTGCTGGCGTGGGGAAAAGTGCAGATAACACTGTGGACGCACAAGGTCGACGGGCTCACCGAGAGCGATTTCATCATGGCAGCGAAA
Source organism: uncultured Acidobacteriaceae bacterium (assembly GCA_963750245.1). Lineage (GTDB taxonomy): Bacteria > Acidobacteriota > Terriglobia > Terriglobales > Acidobacteriaceae > Sulfotelmatobacter. The sequence goes on along the minus strand of CAVVQB010000005.1, from coordinate 1,656,181 downwards.
ATTGACCGGCTGCAGGGTTGAGAGCATTACGTTTCTGGCGATCTTTCTAACTGTCGCCGATCCTTTCCTGCGCGCATCGCGAGCGCCCACAACCCCGCGGGAATTAGCATGACCAATCCTGTACTTGTGGCGACCATGCGAGCAGAGACTCCGGAATCGAGAAGGCGCCCACACAGGTAAGCTCCAGCGGCGATGGTGAGCATCGAAAAGCCCAGGTCAGCGGAAAAAACGCGCCCTCGGAAACGGTCGTCGGTATGAAGCTGCAGCAGGGTTGTGGAGAACACCCAGACGGTTGATCCTCCGGCGTGCGCGAGCATGGCGCAGGCGCTGGCCATCCACACGGTGCGGGTGGTCCCGAGAATTCCATATCCAACCGCGATGGTGAGATAGCCAAAAAGAATTCCGAGTTGCAGTCTACGGTCGCTACGGCTTGCCCAGCGGGCTGCGATCAGCGGCCCGACGAGCGCTCCCAGGCCGCGGCCGCCAAGCAGGATGCTCATGCCCAGCATCGACCCGCGGGCCGCATCGACGTTGTGCCAGTGCACCGCGAATTCATGCGCACCCATAACGGTGAAGATCACCCAACTCGGGCCAATCATGAGTTCGCCGGCTTTCGCAAAGACGGCAGGGAGAAGCGTCGGGTGATTGCGCACGTAGCGAATGCCTTCCAGCACCGGCGAAAAATCAACCAGATCGCGCGGACGCAGGGGCGCGGCGGCCTCGGCATGAGGCTCCGCGAAGTGCATTCCTCCGATCAGAATCGCCGACACCAGGAAGGAGAGCGCATTCAGAACGAACACCGCGTCTCGTCCGAAGAAGGCCGCAACCACTCCCCCCACGGAGGCTCCGATCAGCAGGTTGACCGACCACGTCGCCGACGAGAGAGTGTTGGCGATGAGCACTTCACCCTTAGCCGCGATGTTAGGGATCACCGAACTGCGTGCCGGTTCGAAGAACGCAGCCATCGTGGTCTCCGCCAGCAGCAAGGGGTACACGAGCCACACCATCGAACGCGAACGCACCAGAAGCATGGCCAGCACGACCATAACGCGGACCAGGTCAGCGGCTATCATCACATGCTTGCGGCGCAGGCGGTCATTCACCACACCCGCGGTTGGACCCACAAAAGTCTGCGGCAGAACCTGCAGAACCAGAGCCAGCGCCACCGAGCTGGCATGGCCGGTCAACTGCAAAAGCAGTGTGTAGATGGAGAGGGTATAGAACCAGTCGCCGATCTCACTAACTATCTGCGCCAGCCACAGCCGGCGGAAATTACGGTTGCCTCGCACCAGGCGCAAGTACGAGGCGAGGGAGATTGACGGAGCCGCAAGCTCTGGTTGGGGTTCCATGGGAATGGTTAGGGTAACTGGTCGATGTGTGGTTTGGAAATGTGGCGCCGGACGGGAATCCGTATTCTCTGACGCGGCTCTTAATCTTCCGAGGATGCCGGCCGCAGCTTGATCTTCAGATCTTCGGCGATCTGCCGGCCGTGGAAGCGGCCGTTTTCGATGAAAATTTCATTGGTTCGCGATCCCGCAACGATCACACCGGCAACATAAATTCCCGGCACATTGCTTTCCAAGGAAACGGGATCGCAAACCGGACGATGCTGCTCGTCCGAAAGCTCAATGCCCATGCTGCGCAGAAAATCGTAGTCAGGATGGTAGCCGATGAGGGCCAGGACAAAGTCATTCTTCAGGCGAATCGGCCCTCGTGGTGTATTGATGACGACGTGGTCCACACCGATTTCCTGAACCGTGCTTTCGAAGTAAGCGTCAATGTCGTTGTTCTTGATGCGATTTTCCAGATCGGGCTTGATCCAATATTTGACGTGATGATGCAGGTGTGAGCCACGATAGACCAGCGTGACGCGCGCCCCGTGACGCCACAGATCCAGAGCCGCAATGGCGGCGGAGTTCTTCCCGCCGATCACGAGGACATCGGTGTCGTAGTAAGGATGAGCGTCGCCGTAGTAGTGCGAGACCTTGGGCAGATCTTCGCCAGGAATGCAAAGCTGGTTGGCAAGATCGTAGTAGCCGGTAGAGACAATCACTTTGCGGGTTCGATAGTCGTGCGGCCGGCCGGCGCGGTCGGTGGCCGTGATGCTGAAGTTTCCATCTTCCCCCATGACCGTCTTTACCCATTCGTACTGGCGAATATCGAGATGGTAATGCTCCGAAACTTTGCGGTAATACTCCAGAGCCTCTTCGCGAGTGGGCTTTTGCCGCGCGGTGGTGAAAGGAATATCGCCGATTTCGAGCAACTCGGGGGTAGTAAAAAACAGCATGCCGGGAGGATAGTGATAGAGCGAGTTCACCAGACAGCCCTTGTCGAGGATCACGACCCGGAGGCCGATTTTTTGCGCTTCAATGGCACACGCGAGCCCTGTGGGCCCAGCACCAATTACGAGCACGTCGGTACGCGGCTCGGGATGCAGACGCGTTTTGGCCTTGGGGAGAGTTTCGATATCTTCCGCGGTTAGAAAGTCAGGCATGGTTTGAAAACCGCTGCGCCGTCACTGGGGGATGAGGGCAGATCGGAGACCGATGATTCTAGCATGCGCCCGTTGCGGATTCCTTTCCCGTCACTACATAACGTGAGCCGGCGCACAGTCGGGTGTGCGTCCCGCGCTATAATTCCGGGTTACCCATTCGCCTTCTTCGCAACTGGTCAGGACACAATATGCCAACTCTTACAGAATCGCCGGCGCGCATGCGCATTGAATCCGACAGCATGGGACAGATCGAAGTCCCGGCCAATGTCTACTGGGGAGCGCAGACGCAGCGCTCGCTGCTGCATTTCAACATTGGGCGTGACACCATGCCGCCGGAGTTGATCCGCGCGTTCGGCATCCTCAAGAAAGCTTGTGCGCTGGTGAATCAGGATTTGGGCAAACTGCCGGCAGATAAGGCAAAGCTCATCGTGCAGGCTGCGGACGAAGTGATTGCTGGCAAGCTGAATGACCAGTTTCCCCTGCGCGTATGGCAAACCGGCAGCGGCACGCAGACCAACATGAACGTGAACGAGGTCATTTCGAACCGCGCCATTGAAATCGCGGGCGGCGAGAAGGGATCGAAGAAGCCGATCCATCCCAATGACCACGTGAATATGTCTCAGTCGTCGAACGACACTTTCCCGGCGGCGATGCACATTGCGGCCGCGGATCGAGTGAAAAATGCTCTGATTCCGGCGATCCGCAGCGTGCATGATGCGATCGAGGCCAAGGCAAAGGAATTCAATGACGTAGTCAAGATCGGCCGCACACACTTGCAGGATGCTGTGCCCCTAACCTTTGGCCAGGAGTTCGGGGGATGGGCCAGCTTATTGCTGCGCGACATAAAGCGCCTGGAGCAGGCGCTGGAGGGACTCTACGATCTGGCCATCGGCGGTACAGCCGTCGGCACGGGACTGAACACGCATCCGGAATTTGCCGAGCGTGCGGCGAAAAAGATCGCGGAACTCACGGAGCTTCCCTTCCGGTCTCATGGCAACAAATTCGCCGCGCTTTCGGCGCATGACGAAATCGTCTTCGCGCAAGGTGCGATGGAAACGTTGGCCGCGTCCATGATGAAGATTTCGAACGATATTCGCTGGCTGGCTTCCGGGCCGCGCTGCGGACTGGGCGAGCTTTCCATCCCGGAGAACGAACCCGGGTCCTCGATCATGCCGGGCAAGGTGAATCCCACGCAGTGCGAGGCCATGACCATGGTATGCGTGCAGGTTCATGGCGCAACCGCGGCCGTGGGATTTGCGGGATCGCAGGGGAATTTCGAGCTCAACGTTTACAAGCCGGTGATCATCTATAACTTTCTGCACTCGGTCACGCTGATCGCCGATGCCTGCCACGGTTACGTCGAATACATGATCAAGGGAATCGAGGTCGATCGCGCGAAAGTGGATTGGTACGTGAAGAACTCTCTGATGCTGGTCACGGCGCTGGCACCAAAAGTGGGATACGACAAGGCCGCGCAGATCGCCCACACCGCCCACGTGGAACACAGCAGTTTGCGGGAGGCGGCGTTGAAGCTGGGATACCTTAGTGGCGAGGAATTCGATCAGCTAGTTCGCCCGGAGAAGATGACGCATCCGTAGGAGGAAAACCGAAGGCAACGGATGTCGCTACGGCCCGGATTACGGCTCTGCTAGCTCGACGTCCTTTACCAGCGGCTTCAGTTTCTCTATGTTCTTCGGCGTGGTCGTGATCACCACCACACTCACCAGAACCAGGACTGTTCCCAAGATCGTTCGCATGCCGAGCGCCTCGCCACCGAGAAAATAGCCGAGCACAACCGCGATGACCGGATTGACATAAGCGTAAGTTCCCACTTTGGTTGGCGACTCGTGGTGGATAAGCCAAACGTAGGCGGTGAAGGCGACGATCGAGCCGGCGACGATCAAGTAAGCCAACGCCAACCACGCGCCGGTTGACACCGCGCCTATGCGAAAGCCGCGGAATTCACCCAGCAATGCCGCTGTCAGGGTGAGAAGAATTCCTCCAGCAAGCATCTGGGATCCCGAACTGATCACTTTCGATTCCGGCAATGTTAGTTTGCGCGTGAGAATTGCCGCCAGCGACCAACTGATTGCGGAGACTACGAGAGCAATGGCTCCCGCAGCGTCAATCGGGGCATCCCCAAAACCGGCCGAGCGACTGACGAGAATCAGGACGCCGCCGATGCCCACCAAGAGCGCGACCGCCAGCCGGAGGGTGAGTCTTTGGGTGCGCAGGATGATAATTTCCGCCAGCGCCATGAAGACCGGAATGGTCGCCATCATCACCGCGGCGATCCCGGAGGGTACACGCTTTTCCGCCCAAAAGAGCAAGCCGTAATCGCCCACGAAGATTAATACCGCGAGCAAGGAAGCGGAGGCCCACTCACGGCGTGTTGGCGAAGGCGAGCCCTTCGCGCGCATCCACAAATAAATCAGAATTCCGGCCGCGAAGAATCGCATGCCGGCTAGCAAGAATGGCGGTACCTCCCGCACGCCCACACGGATCGCTAGAAATGTCGAGCCCCAAACCAGGTAAATGATGGCGAAGGCCAACAGAGTTTGCCATCGGGGAGGGCGGTGCATCTCTTCCATCTTAGTTTCCACGCCGGTGGTGAAGGGCACGAGCTCGTAAAGTTTAGATCAATGGCATCGCTAGGCAGACGCAGCTTCGCCGATGAAAATTTCTCATGAGAACAATCGACGAGGAATACTAGCAGCCGAAAACCTGTGAATCGCTCAGAATGCCCAGCGCAGCAGCGCCGCGCCCACCGTGAAGCCGGCGCCCACGGAAGCCATCAAGACCAGACTTCCCTTCTTCAGCTTGCCCTGCTCGACGGCGGTGTTCATGGCTAATGGAATTGTTCCGGCGGTGGTATTGCCGTAGCGGTCGATATTGACGATCACGCTCTCCGGGCGCAGCTCTAGTCGCTCCGCGGTGGCGTTGATGATGCGCAGGTTCGCCTGATGAGGGATAAAGGCATCGATATCCGAACCTTTCAAGCCATTACGCTCGAGCAATTTCGAGCACGCCTCGGTTTGCTTGCGCACCGCAAACTTGAAAACCTGCTGGCCATCCTGGTGGACGTAGTGCATTTTCTTGTCGATCGTGTCGCGGGATGGCGGATTCAGACTGCCGCCGCCGGGCATATAAAGAAAGGAACCGCCGGAGCCATCGACTTCGTGGATATAGTCGATCAAGCCGACGGAATCGTCTTCGGCAGCCTCGAGAATCACCGCACCAGCGCCGTCGCCAAAGATTACGCAGGTGGCGCGGTCGGTGTAGTCGATGATCGAGGACATGACATCGGCGCCGATCACCAGGATCCGCTTGTGCGCGCCGGTAGCGATAAATTGCGCGCCGGTCTGCACGGCATAAATAAAGCCGGAACAAGCACCGGAGAGATCGAAGCCCCAGACGCCACTGGCGCCAAGTTTGTGTTGGACTAGGCAGGCTGTGGCGGGAAAAAGCATGTCGGGAGTAACCGTGGCGACGATGATGGCGTCGAGGTCCGATGGAGTCAGGCCACGTTGGGCAAGGGCCTTCTTAGCGGCCTCAACGGCGAGGTCGCTCGTGGCGACCCCTTTTGCAACGATGTGGCGTTCCCGAATGCCAACGCGGGCAAGTATCCATTCGTCGGTAGTGTTGACCATTTGTTCGAGGTCTGCGTTGGTGAGAACGCGTGGCGGTACGTAGGTGCCGAGAGCGCTGATCTTCACTCTGACACGGATTGGTGTGGTCAATGAGATCTCCTGAGTACGAGATCAGTATTTTGAACGATCGAAGCCGGAATGTCTAACGAAGGGAGCTGACGCGTCTGATTCCGCGACGCCCGCGAGGATCGAGGTCATCTAACGCGATCCTGCTTCCCACGGGAGGAAGCATCGCGGCATTTGCTGCCGGCGCTTCGCACGTCGTGCCGCATGATGATCAAGCGACTCTGTAATCCTTCTCGTGCTGCATCCATTCACGGACAAAATTCGGACAGGCTAACACGCCGAACTGCCGACCCTCACCGCGGACTAGATAGATGAGAGCCGCGTGATCCAAGTCCTGGAGATGAGCCAAATCGAGTAGCGGCCATAGGGCGCAATCGATCGCGGAAGAAACCAGTTGATCGAGGTACGCAAGATGGCCTTCTGAGAGAGAACCAGCCACGCGAATGGTCACACTGGGAGAGACTAATTTTGAAGGAAGATTGCGCATTTTATTTCCCTGACGCCCGGCAGATATGAGGTGCTCAACACTAGGTTAGATGTTGCAGACAGGGCCTTCTTGCGCAAAAACTTGTAAGGATGTGTAAATCTTGGTTCTGGCAGGTCGAGCCGATTTCCTCCGAAATCAGTCTGGGTGGGAAGAAGTAATTAAGCCAGGCACCGGGGGCCCACTGCACACGCAAGAGCCCGTTACCGTTGCTTCCTTCCGGACCTGGCGGGGTTGGCGAGAGTACGTCGCGTGAGACCGATGCCTGACTTGAATCATTCTAGCAAATTCAAACTCGGATTCTTTGTACTGCAACGTCTACGGGCGCGCACGCGCAAAAGATAAGTGACTTTCGGTGCAAGGAAAACTGAGGAAACCCTTCCCTTCTTGATAGAGTTTGTCGAACAATGGAGGTTCAGTTCAGTGCCGTTGGATTTAGCGCAGCTTGATGCCGCGGGGGAACGACGTTCGGCATCTGCTTTTGCCAATTATGATGCAGCCTTCTGAACAATCCGGAGTGATTCCGCTTCCTCAAGCCATCAACAAGTACTTCGAGCTATCGATGTACTTGCTTGTGCTAATGGGATTTGGAACCCTCGCCAGCACCGGCGGACTGGATCTGCCAACGATCGTGCTGGTAGGAGCGGCACTGGCAGTTCGTGGCTATCTGCTGGCGGAACGGCGGCGCGTGGTGATTTCGGAGCGATGGACCACACCGCTCACGATTTTGTATTTCGTTTTCTACGCTGCGGATTACTTCCTGTTTTCCCGCTCATTTCTCGCAGCGACAGTGCACCTGGTGATGTTCGCCGTGGTGGTGCGCACGTTTTCGCTGCGGCGCGATCGCGACTATACGACTCTGGCGATCCTGGCGTTCCTCATGGTGCTTGCTTCCGCAGTGCTCACCGTGGACAGTGTCTTTCTGCTCTTTTTCGCCGGATTCCTGCTGATGGCGGTGGCCACTTTCATCCTGATGGAAATGCGCCGATCGGGACGAGCCGCAAAATTTCAAGCGCGGCACTCTCGAGATGCTCACGAGCACCGGCATCTGGCTTTTTCACTGGCGCGGCTGACACCCGGGTTGGTGTTGATGATATTCGTGGGTGCGGGGGCGATATTTTTCCTTTTGCCCCGCATGTCGGCAGGCTACATGGGCGGCTACTCATTCGGTACGGATCTTTCCACCGGATTTAGTGATCGGGTACAACTGGGACAGATCGGACAGATTCAGCAATCGAACGCGGTGGTGATGCACATCCAGATCAACGGAGACAAGCGCGGAAAATATCCGCTCCACTGGCGCGGTGTAGCGCTAGCCCATTTTGACGGTAAAAACTGGACGAATCCGCACCAGAAGTTCGAGTTGGGCCGGGAGGCCGACGGAGCATTTTCCGTACCGGTGCTCATCCAGGGAGTGCCGCCAGTCTATGGCGCCGGCCGCCAGGCCGCGCCCGGTACAACTCCTCACCTCATTCATTACCGGGTTTTGCTCGAGCCGATTGGCACAAATGTGTTTTTTCTTGCCCCTTGGGGACGCCGCGTGATCGGGGCGTATCGCGCGCTGCAGGTTGACGCGGGTGGAGCAGTTTACGATCTCGACAACCAGCGCTCCGTTACCGTGTACGAGGCAGATTCGGATATCGCCAGGCCGTCTCCGGTGTCGCTGCGGTCAGCGGGAAGTTCGCTGCCGCAATTTGCTTCGGCCTATCTGCAATTGCCCCCGCTCGATCCACGCATTCCAGAGCTGGCAGCGCAGATTACTGGTTCGGCTTCGAATAACTACGACAAAGCAGTTGCGATCGAACAATACTTGAATACGCATTATGGCTATACGCTGCAACTGCTTCGTTCTCCCGTCGGAGATCCGCTCGCGAACTTTCTTTTCGACCGCAAGCAGGGCCATTGTGAATACTTTGCCTCTTCGATGGCGGTCATGCTGCGCACACTGAGCATTCCGTCGCGCGTCGTGAATGGCTTCCGCAGCGACGAGTTCAACGATGTCACCGGAAACTACGTGGTCCGAGCCAAGAATGCGCATTCCTGGGTGGAAGCCTACTTTCCCGGCTACGGCTGGATCACGTTCGATCCCACGCCGGGAGGCGAGGTCGGAACTCCGGAGGGTTGGGGCCGAGCCATGCTCTATCTGGATGCGGCCGAATCGTTCTGGCGGGAGTGGGTGATCAGCTACGACTTTTCGCATCAGTACATTCTCGCGAAGGCGACGGTAAGCGGATCACGCGATTCGTGGGAAAGAGTGCGAACGTGGGCCAGGCAGCGCTACACGGGTCTGCTGGATTGGGCACGTCGAGGTCAACGAAGAGCAGAGCAAGCTCCAGCGCAATGGTTCGGGTTCGGCTTGGCAGTCGGCGTAGTTTTGCTGTTGCTGGGCAATGCATCTCGGATCGCGAGAATCATCCGCAGGAAACAGCTGCAGGCGCACCCCGAACGATCGCCGCATCAGGCGGCGGCCATGTGGTATGAGCAAATGGCTCACTATCTGGCGCGTCGAGGAGTGAAGAAATCATCCGCTCAGACACCGCGGGAGTTTGTGAGCCTGATCGGCGATGAGCAGTTGCGGGCGCGTGTAGGTCGTTTCACCGATGCCTACGAGTCCGCCAGGTTCGGAAACTCCCCAGATGACGCGCAGCGGCTACCGGAGCTTTATGAAGAAGTGGAGTTAGCAACTAAGAAGTGAATCGCTGCCGGCGCCATCGTTTTTCATTTCTCCGGAAACAACTCCGCATAGAGCCTTTCCAGAAGCCGCTGGTAGTCGCCCTCGCCGTGAGCCTGCACATAACGGATCTCGGCGGAGAGCACAGGATTCGGCCTGGCAGAGGCGACAAGTTGAGAGCTAACCGCGCGCGGATGGTCAGCCGTCTGTTGCTTCCCGTGCGTGGCTAAATCAGAGACCAGGATTCCCTTCTGAACACGCTCACGAGCGCGTTGCACATTCTCAAAGAAATAGAACATATCGTGGAAAATCTTGAGTGCTTCAACCGCGCGACAACCACTGGCGACCTTGCCATCCGCTCCCACCGCGTAGATGTTTGGAACAGTCCAGAGCTGTTGCATGATGCCCTTGTTCCACATGGAATGGCTGAGGGTATACGTTGCATCGCGCAAGTTATGAACTTCAGCAACCGTCACCAGGGTTTCTTCGGGCGCATCCAACTCCCTCACGTATTCGTTCCAGATGTCGACGATACGCTGCTCCGGGATGAGGCGCGCCGGATCCGACACGGCTTCGTTTTCGGCGTGCGCCACCCGGTAACGAATCGGGCGTGTCGTCCATGACAAATTTTCATTTCCCAAGAATCGTTCCGCAACCACATCGACAAAGGTCCTGGCGTCTGCTTCGGAATGGATGTCACCGGCAAGGTCATTTATGTGTAGCGCGGCCTGCCGCATGAGCTCATAGTTTTGTCGGGCTTCTTCCGGTGCGTGTTGGCGCAGAACGGGATCGGACGCCGGTGGCGCTGGCAATTGCGGCGCAGGAAAAAGCAAGACAAAGGCGAGCGGGATGCTGAACATCGACTCCTCCTCAGCTCATGGTCAACAATTGCGGGCGGAAGAATGATAGTTCAGCTGCAGATTGTGCGCCAGTTGGATCGGGAGAACTAGAAATGCCAGATTACGCCGCCACTTACAAAGTAGTTGTGCTGGCGGCTCTTGCCGGTATCGGCCAGAGGCAAATCAGGCGTGCCGGACCAGAAATCGCGGACTTCCCCACGAAAGCTGAAACGATTGAAGCGCTTGATAAAGGGGCTAACATCCAATCCTAACCCGCCTTGAATCACACCCGAGTTGGATGAGCCTCCGGGATTGGTGCCGTAATAATTCAGATTCTTACTCTCGCTGAAGTGGCCAAAACCGCCGCCAAAGCTCGCCCATGGCGACACCGCGGTCGAAGGGAAGAGATTCAAGCGAACCGCGGGTGTGACAAAGATCTCTTTGTACTCGGAGGGAACGACATCGCTGCCCGAGCCGAGGTGCTCGTCCAGATTGAAGACCGCGGGCACTTCTCCTGAAACCGAGAAAACGGGAGTGGCGAAAAGCCTTCGAGAATAGTTGACTTCAAAGGTGAGCCCGTGGCCAGAGCGCACGAACGGGTTGGGGTAAGTGGCGCCTATAATGCCTTGATCACTGATGAAAGTCCGACCAATCATGCCGGTCAATGCATTTTTTTCGTCCTGGGCCGCGGCAGAGCCTCCCAGGATACACATCCCCATGATCAGGACTGCGGTTACGGCCTGTTTCCCAGACATTTCCCCTCCAGGATGCGGGATAGCTGCCTTGTTTCGGTAGGAATTAGCCTAGCATGAAGTGCCCCGATTTGATCCTCGTGGTACTGCCTCCTATGGTGCCCGAAGTCACATGCGGGACCGCGGGAGAGCGCCTCAAAGCCTTGCGGCAGAAAATGTTAAAATAGTGAGATTCCATGCCTTCGAAGAACCTCACTATCCCGCTTTCCATTGAGAATTCCAGCGCCTCAGGGACGGAAAACGTCGCACAGGTTGCTCCTCCGCCAAAAGTAGGCTTCGTTAGCCTGGGATGCCCGAAGAACCTGGTCGACAGCGAAGTGATGATGGGACTTCTGGCGCGCGCCGGGGCCGAACTCTCGCCTCGGGCCGAGGACGCTGACGTCATTGTGGTCAACACGTGCTCGTTTATCGAGAGTGCACAACAAGAGTCAGTGAATACGATTCTGGAGATGGTGCAGCATAGGACCTCAGGGCGCGCGAAGAAACTCGTCGTAGCCGGTTGCCTGGTCGAGCGCTTTCGTGACGAGATCCGCAAGCGCATTCCTGAGGTGGACGCGGTGGTCGGAACGGGGGAGTTGCAAAATATCCTTGCGGCGTCGGGAATCGTTCAGGCTGCTCAAGTTGAAAAGAATTCTCCCTTCGTGGTGCTGCCTTCGCGAGCTGAGGGCGACGCGCGAGCCGCGCAGGGACGATTCTCCCGCGGGGAATGGGATGGAGCAATTGCGGAGCTGCCCACCTATCTCTATGACGACGAAACTCCGCGCATCCTGGCCACGCCGAAATCCACAGCTTACATCAAGATTGCCGAGGGCTGCGACCATCCTTGTACGTTCTGCATTATTCCGCAGTTGCGGGGACAGTTTCGCTCACGGCGTTTCGAATCTGTGATAGCTGAGGCCGAGCGTCTGGCCCAGATCGGCGTGCGAGAAATCACTCTGATCGGGCAGGATACGACCTGCTACGGGGAGGATTTCGGCTTGAAAGATGGATTGGCGTTCTTGCTCGAGAGGCTGGCGAAGACTGAAGACCTGCGCTGGATTCGTTTCCTCTATGCCTATCCCAATAAGATCACGGGCAAACTTTTGGAGACTATTGCAACCCACGAAAAGATTTGCTCCTACATGGACCTGCCTTTGCAACACGCCTCGGCAAGCGTGCTCAAGCGCATGAAGCGTGGTGGCGGAGCGGATGTGTTTCTGAAGTCGATTTGCAAGATGCGGCAAGAGATTCCCGGCTTGACCCTGCGGACCTCGTTCATCGTAGGCTTTCCCGGAGAAACTGAACGGGAATTTGAAGAGCTGTGCGCATTCGTTCGCGAGGCCCAGTTCGATTGGATGGGAGCGTTCTCTTACTCCGATCAGGAGGGGGCTGACGCTTACGGATTGGACAAGAAGCTTTCACCACGCGAGATTGAGGGCCGGCGCAAACACTTAATGGGAATCCAGCGCCAGATCAGCAAGAAGAAAAAGAAAACACTGGTGGGTCAAGAGTTCGATCTGTTGCTCGAAGGAATGTCGGAAGAGACGGACTTGCTGATGGAAGGCCGCACGACAATGCACGCGCCCGAGATTGACGGCAAAGTTTTTGTAAACGATTTTCCGGCGGAAACAACTCCGCAGACGGGCGAATTCTATCGCTGTCAGATCACCGAAGCGCACGACTATGATCTGGTAGCTAAGATTCTGTAGATCGTTTTGAACTCTCATCGGAGTCGGCAAACCTTCTTCTGACCATGCCTCGCAAACGAACCCTCAAACTCCGCTGTCCGATCTGTAAAAAGGCCGTCAAGAACGGCGATGCGGAGTTTCCGTTCTGCAGCGAACGCTGTCGCACGATCGATTTGGGCAAGTGGGCGAGCGGTGCCTATGTAATTCCGTCACAGGCTGTGGAAGCGGAGGAGCAAATCCGCGAAAACACTCCCGAAGATGCGGATGAGGATTCTTGAAACGTGTAACGGAGCTCGATGGTGGCGCTGTCGTCCCGCAGCCGGTTGCGGGTGTGAGAGACCCCACTCCGCTTTGGGCCACCCTGATCGCTACGTTTTTTGGGATCGGGCGGCTGCGACCCGGGCCGGGAACCTGGGGATCGTTGGCAACCGTTTTGCTGTGGGCGGCGCTGTCCCGCGCTCTTTCGCCTTCGCTACGAATGCCGGTTGTGATCTCCCTCGCCGTGCTGGTCACGCTGATCGGCATTCCCGTGGCTACGCGGGTTGCCCGCGGAGAGGGTAAGAAAGATCCCCAATTCGTAGTGATCGATGAAGTGGCGGGTCAACTAGTGGCTTTGATCGCAGTGCCGCTCGCGTGGAAATCTTTTCTGGCGAGCTTTATACTTTTTCGTGCCTTTGATATTGTCAAGCCGCCGCCGGTGCGACAATTGGAGGCCATTCCGGATGGCGCCGGCATCGTGCTGGACGATATCGCCGCCGGTCTGTACGCTCTAGTTGCTGTGCATCTCTTTCTGCACTTTGGTCTTCTAAGGTAGTGCGAGTGTTTTCTTCATGGGATTTTCCGATCGCATCCTCGGCAAAAAAAACGTGAATGGCGGACCGCACATCGAATCCGTCTCGCCAGTGCTCGCTTTGGCGGGAGGCGAGGTCCGCATCGCAGGCTCGGGGTTGCGCCCGCAGCAGTGGGAGCGACCGCATGTAAAGTTTGGCGAGGTCGAGGGCGGGATCGTCATCAGCTCCGATTCATTTCTGGTAGCGCGCGTTCCCGAAGGCGCCACTTCGGGACCGGTGGTCGTGGCCACCGACGGTCACGTGAGCAACTCGCACACTGTCAAGGTGGCCGTTCCCGTAGCCGAGAATCTGCATCCGGTAACCAACCCAGCACTCGACGCTCAGGGCAACATCTACGTCACGTTTTCTGGTTCACGCGGCCAAAAGGTTCCGGTCGCGATCTTCAAGATTGATACCAATTACACCGTGAAACCGTTTGTAGCAGAGATGATGAATGCGACCGGCATCGCTTTCGATCGGCAGGGTCAGATGTACGTCTCCTCGCGTCACGATGGCGCGGTGTATCGCGTCGCCCCGAATGCAACCATGACGACTTATGCCGAGGGGATGGGAATCGCTACGGGCATCGCCTTTGATCGTAATCAGAGTCTCTACGTGGGTGACCGCAGCGGCACAATTTTCAAAATTGGCCGCGACCAGCAGGTCTTTGTCTTCGCTACTCTGGAGCCGAGTGTTTCGGCCTACCATCTGGCCTTCGGCCCTCAAGGTGACTTGTTCGTAACAGGACCAACCACATCGAGCTTTGATAGCGTTCACAGAATCGATCCCCACGGGACGGTGCACACGTTCTTCAGGGGCTTAGGACGCCCACAGGGCCTGGCTTTCGACTCAGCTGGAAATCTGTATGTGGCAGCTTCGCTCTCTGGCAAACGGGGGATCGTGAAGATAACGCCTGACGGCAGCAAGGCTAGCCTGGAGGTTGCCGGCCACGGTTTAGTCGGCCTGGCCTTTGCTCCGGCACGCAGCGTTATTCTGGCGACCACGGATGCCGTGCATCATCTTTCGTGGAACATTCAGGCTCTACCGCTCTTACCTGAGTAAGCGAAAGCTTCTCGTTCCGCAGCTCAGTCTGATCCGCGTCCATCGCTTTTTTCATTTACACTTCTACCCGTGAACGCCGAGATCATCGCGGTAGGCTCTGAGTTACTAACGCCTTTCCGCACCGATACAAACTCCCTTTTTCTGACTGAGCAACTGAATCAGATGGGCGTTGACGTGATTTTCAAGGGGGTGGTGGGAGATGATCTTGGACGTTTGGTTGCGGCCGCGCAACATGCGCTGTTTCGCTCCGAGATCGTGATTTTCAGCGGCGGCCTGGGGCCCACGGAAGATGACTTGACTCGCGAAGCTGTCGCCCAGGCGCTGGGTGTCCCTCTGCGGCGCAATGAAGAAATCCTCGAACGTATTGAGCAGCGTTTCGCCGCGCGCGGTTGGAAAATGTCTCCGAACAATGCCAAGCAGGCGGACGTTCTTGAGGGCGCAACTGCGCTGCCCAATGCCAACGGAACCGCACCCGGACAATGGATGAGCGGCAAGTTCGACGGTCGGGAAAGAATCGTCATCCTGTTGCCCGGGCCTCCCCACGAACTGAAAGCGCTGTTCGAAGCGGAGTGCCGGGAACGATTGCGCGCCAAGGTACCGACGGCGTTTCTGGCGACGCGAGTGCTGAAGGTCGCCATGCTGGGGGAATCGCTTGTCGACGCGCGTGTGGCACCCATTTACAAACGATTTGCGGACGTGCAAACCACCATCCTCGCGGGAGCGGGGGAAATTCAGCTGCATTTCAAGTCGCGGGCGGACACTTTGGAAGCAGCGCAGGCCAGAGTAGACGAAGTCGCCAACGCGGTTGAAGAAGAACTCGACGATGCCGTGTACTCGCGAGATGGTCAGTCACTGGAGCAGATCATCGGCTACTGGCTGCAGATGCGCAATGCCACCGTGGCCGTGGCAGAATCGTGCACCGGCGGATTACTTGGCGAGAGAATTACTTCGGTGGCCGGTAGTTCACGCTACTTTGCTGGCGGCGCCATCGTCTACTCCAATGCCGTAAAGACTGAGCTGGCAGGAGTGCCCGCCGACATGATTGAGCGTCATGGCGCCGTGAGCCGCGAAGTGGCTGCGGCGCTGGCGGAAGGTATTCGCTACCGCTGCGAGTCGACGCTCGGCATCGGTATCACGGGCGTGGCCGGCCCTGCCGGAGGAACGCCACAGAAGCCTGTGGGATTGGTGTTCCACGCGTTGGCGAGTGCCAGCGGAACGGAAGTGATTGAGCGAAACTTCCCGGGTGACCGTAAACGCATCCGTTGGTTCGCGACCACGCTGGCGTTGGATATGCTGCGAAGGAAGTTGATGTGAGGGCGCTTTGGCTATTGGCTTTAGCTTGGAACTCGATCCTTTTGTTCCGGAATGGACATGAAGTTAGCTTTGCCGGAAGCAATCGTAACGGCAGAACGATTCACGCCGCCGGCTAAGAGCTAGCAGCCAGGAGCCTCTTATGCGCCTCTTCGTCGCACTTGATATTGACGACGACATCCGTAGCCGGATCACGCGCTATCTCGACGGCCTGCGTGACTTTGCTCCGGAGGCTCGTTGGGTGCGACCAGAATCTTTGCACGTCACGCTGAAGTTCATCGGAGAGAAGTCCGAAGCTGAGGCCGACAAGATCAAATTGGCTCTCAAGAGCATGGACGCTGCACCGATCGCAATGAACTTCCGTGGGCATGGATTCTTTCCCGAAGCGCGAGCACCGCGCGTATTCTGGGTTGGAATTCAGCCAGATTCACAATTGACTTTTCTTGCTCAAGAGATTGATGAAGGACTATCGTCCCTTAACATCCCGAAAGAGGCGCACGCTTTCAACCCGCATCTGACGCTGGCCCGAGCTGGGCGTGGATCCGGATCGCCACGCTGGCAAAAAGGAGACGGGCCGAATCGCAGCTTTCAGCGCCTGCAGGAAAAATTGACAACACAATCTGCGCCCGACTTTGGGGCGATGACCGCGCGAGAGTTTTTTCTTTTCCAAAGCCAGCTCTCGCCCGGTGGGTCAAAATATACAAAGCTTGCGAGATTTGAGTTGCGCTAGGCACGTCAGTCGAATTCTCACCAACCTTGCCAACGATCGTCACAATCGCCGCTCTAAGCTACCTGCTGGGTTCGATTCCTTTCGGGTATCTGCTGGTGCGCGTTTTCCGCGGGGAAGATGTGCGCCAGAGCGGGAGCGGAAACATCGGGGCGACTAACGTTGCCCGCAAATCGCCGATACTGGGAGTCCTTACCCTGCTGCTGGATGCTCTGAAAGGAAGCGCCGCAGTCGGGCTGGCATGGCATCTCTCGCCTCGCATTGCTGGCGGTCTTTTGCCTTATCAGACGATGGCAATGGCTGCGTTGCTTGCTGTTCTCGGGCATATGTTTCCCGTGTGGCTCAAGTTTCGCGGGGGCAAGGGAGTTGCCACGGGACTGGGGTGCTTCATTGTGATCGCTCCGAAGGCCGTGCTTGTAGCCGCTGGTATCTTCGTTGTGGTAGTGGCAGTTTCCCGGTACGTGTCGCTGGGATCGATCATTGCTGTTGCTTCTTTTCCACTTCTTGTTTATGCAATGCACGGGTACGGCAACTCGCCGTTGGCTTTGACATTCATGTCGGTTACTTCGCTTCTCATTATCACCAAGCACCATGAAAACATCCGCCGCTTGATCGCTGGTACGGAAAACCGCATGGGAGCAAAGCGCGTATGAGCGAGATTGCGATCATCGGCGCGGGGGCTTGGGGCACGGCGCTGTCGATCGTGCTGGGACGCAAAGATTCGCACCGGATTCGCCTGTGGGTCCACGAGAAAGACGTTTGCGATGCCATTGCTGAGAATCGCGAAAACGAGAAATTCCTTCCGGGCTTGCGCATACCAGATTGCGTAGTGCCTTGCCATGATTTGGCCAAAGCCCTTGCTGACGCCAATATCGTAGTGAGTGTAGTGCCATCACAGCACTGCCGCCACTTGTTCGAGCAGATGCGATCGCATCTGCACCCGGAAACGATAATCGTCAGCGCTACTAAAGGGCTGGAAGAAATTTCGTTGTTGCGCATGACCGAGGTGATCGCGCAAGTGCTTCAGAGCGACGGCCAGCACCCCCCACGAATCGGTGCACTCAGTGGACCCTCCTTTGCGCTGGAGGCGGCGCGTGGAGATCCAACAGCCATTACGATCGCATCGCAGGACACCGAACTCGCGCAGACCGTGCAACAGGAATTCAGCAGCGCCAGCTTTCGCGTTTACACCAATGATGACCCAATCGGTGTGGAGCTTGGCGGTGCGCTGAAGAATACGATCGCAATCGCCGCTGGCGTCAGCGCCGGGCTTGGCCTGGGGCACAATTCCATTGCCGCCCTCATCACGCGAGGGCTGGCGGAGATGACGCGCCTGGTGGCAGCCTGTGGAGGCAAAGCAGAAACCATGGCTGGCCTTGCCGGTCTGGGGGACCTGGTGCTGACCTGTACTGGCGGGCTATCCCGGAATCGCGGTGTGGGGGTGGAACTCGGCCGCGGACTCAAGCTGCCCGCCATTCTTGCCGGAATGCACGGCATGGTCGCCGAAGGAGTCTTTACCACGACGGCTGCGGTGGGGTTGGCACGTGCCCACGGAGTAGAAATGCCTATAACGGAACAGATGCAGGCGATCCTGCACGAAGGCAAAGCCCCACGGGAGGCGATTTACGAGCTGATGACACGAAGCAGCAAAAGCGAAGCCCTAAGAAAATGAGTAGCTTACGGTTTGTTGCCAAACCTCTGCCGAGAGGCCCTTCCGGAAGACACTTTGGTAATGGCAAACGCCGCGGTATTCCGGTTCCATTCCCTTCTATCCCATTAAAATTCTATAGATACCTGTGAAATCCGCCGCCACTTCGATCGACGGCGCTTCCGAACTGAGTCAGGGGAGCGACTCGTCTTCCACAACGCCCACTCCGGGCCGTATTCCCATTCTGTATGTAATCCTCGGCGTACTGCTGGTGATCAGCATCGTGCCCATGTATTTCTACTCCGCCCAGGTGGAGGCGATTAACCGGGATCGGCTGAAAACCAACGAGATGCTCTTGCAGAACACGGTCACGCGGTCGTTAGCCGACGACCTCTCTCAGCACGAGCGATCTTTGCGGATGATGCTGGCGAACCTTTCGTCGGCCATTCAAGTGGCAAGCGGCGGCGACATTGGCAGCAAGAATATCGAAGCGCCGGAACTGCGCGCGCTGCTGGAAAACTTTGTTTCTTCCTCCGATGAGCTCGCCTACGCCACGTTGCTGAACTCTGACGCAAAGGGAATCTCCGCCGGGCGCATCGCACCGGATGCCTTCCTGCAGCGGGAGTTGCAACATGCATTCGATGCAGCTCGCGATGGTCGAGCTTATAACGGCCAGGCGCTACAGGTGGAAGACGGTAAGTCTTCCCGCACGGTTGTGCTGGTCAGCAGTCCCGTCAGTTACGGCGGACGTTTTCTGGGCATGGTGGGCGCGGTTGTGGATCTGCAATTCCTGATTCGGCGTCTGCACGAAGTAAGTGGCGGCGGCCTGATTCCTTATGTCGTCGATGCCCAGGGACGACTCGTAGCTGCCGGCATTCCACAATATGTGACCGGCCAGGACATGAAGAGCCTTGAGATCGTCCGCAATTTTGTGGACGAGGGCAACAAGGCTCAGTTGGCTGCCACCAAGGAGTTCGCCGTCAAGGAAGGCAAGAACAGTGAGGAAATGCTCGGCACTTATAGTCCGGTGATGACGCTGGACTGGGCGGTCGTCGTGCAGAAGCCGCAACGCGAAGCTTACCGCGGAGTTTACGAAATGCAGCGCACCGCGCGCCTGCTGGCGCTGATGGCAGTGCTGCTCAGCATCGCCGTAAGCATTTTCGCAGCACGCAGAATCACGAATCCCTTGCAGATTCTTACGCAGTCCAGCCGCGCGTTGGCCCGCGGAGATTTTTCCCAGCGGGTGCATTTGTGGAGCCGGACTGAAATCGGCGAATTGGCCGAGACTTTCAACACCATGTCGCAGGAGCTCGAACACTTCGTCGAGGATCTGAAGCGGGCGGCCGAAGAAAATCGCGCACTCTTCCTAGGCTCAATCCAGATGCTGGCCGGCGCAGTCGACGAAAAGGATCCTTACACGCGTGGTCACTCCGACCGTGTAACGCGGTACTCGATGATGATCGGCAAGGAAATGAACTTGCCGGCCGCTTTTATGGAGACACTGCAGATTTCTGCGCAGCTTCATGACGTGGGCAAAATCGGAATTGAAGACCGCATCCTCAGAAAGCCTGGCGCGCTTACTGCCGAAGAATTTGAGGTCATGAAGACCCACACCACCAAGGGTGCCAACATCCTGCGCCCGGTAACCCAACTCGCCGAAATGCTCCCGGGTATCGAACTTCATCACGAGGCGCTCGACGGCCGCGGCTATCCGTATGGACTCAAGGGCGATCAGATCCCGGAGCTGGCGCGCGTGATCGCGGTCGCCGATACTTTTGATGCCTTGACCACCAACCGGCCTTATCAGCAGGCACACACCCCGGAAGAGGCGCTGAAGATCATTCAGAACCTTTCCGGTAAGAGGCTCGACCCCGTTCCGGTGGCGGCGCTGCTGGCGGTTTACGAGCGGGGCGAGATACGCATCCAGCGCGTTGCTATCAAGAGACCTGTCGCAGCGGCTGCCGCCTCAAGCACGCCGGCGGCTGTGCCTGATCCTGCGCCTCCCGGCGCGGAACCTATGAACCTAGAAAGAACCCGCGTTTAGTTATTCTCTCAATCCTCCCTGCGCACGCCCGAGTGAGCTCGCCTGACCGCTATAATCGAGCTTTGGGATTTCTATGATTCAAACTCTGTTTGGCAGTACGGAAGAGAAGAAGACTGGCCTCTTCGAGCGCATGAAGCAGGCAGTCACGCGCACCCGTGAGAATCTGGCCGAGCGCATCGAAGAAGTCGTCTCGTTGGGAAAGGAAATCGACCGCAACACACTCGACGATCTCGAGGCCACGCTGATTGGCGCCGACCTCGGTACCACCACGACGCAGGAAGTGCTGGGCAAGCTCCGCGAGAAAGCCGATCGCAAGCAAATCAAGGATGTGCAGGAGCTGAAACGGCTCCTGAAGGAAGAGTTGCTGGCCATCCTGAATGCGGCGAATACGCGGCCCGTCGAAAAAGTGATTGGCACGCCTGAGGTGATTCTAGTGGTTGGCGTGAACGGCACGGGCAAGACGACAACCATTGGAAAGCTGTCGCAGGTATTTCGATCGGAAGGCAAAAGCGTTCTGCTCTGCGCGGCAGATACCTTCCGCGCGGCTGCGATTGACCAACTGGAAATCTGGGGGACAAGAACCGGAACGGAAGTGATCAAGACCAAGCCCGGCGGCGACCCCGCAGCCGTGCTCTTCGACGCACTGCAGGCCGCAACCGCGCGAAATACAGACTACGTGATAGTCGACACGGCCGGCCGGCTGCACACTAAGACGAGTCTGATGTCCGAACTGGAAAAAATGCGCCGTACTGCGCAACGAATTATCCCCGGGGCTCCGCACGAAACTCTGCTCGTCATGGACGCGACTACCGGGCAAAATGGCCTGCAGCAGGCGCGCCTGTTCACGCAGTCGGCAGGTGTTACGGGCATCGTGCTCACCAAACTTGACGGTACTGCCAAAGGCGGCGTTGTTGTTGCGATCTCTCGAGAGTTGGGGCTGCCGGTGCGATTCGTCGGCGTCGGCGAAAAGCTGGGTGACTTGCTGCCGTTTGACCCAAGGGAGTTCGTGGATTCACTATTCGAATAGGACTATTTCTTACCACAGAGACACAGAGGCCCGGAGAAAACTTTGGGCATGACTGCTTTTCTCGAAGTTTTGACGGGCCTTGCGGCTCTTTGCTTGGTCTGGTGGTTATTGCGCGGACTTCTTCGCCCGAAAGCCCCAGCCGATCCCGCTGAGGACCCGTTTTCGTTTGTTCCGGCGCATCGCGGAATGGGACCAAAGGGAAAAGCCGGTGCGGTAGCACTCCAAGAACCAGAGGAGGACAATCCAGCTGACGCCTTTCCACCACGCAAGTTGTAGACCGTCGCTGCATTCATTCGTGTCCCTCCGTGACTCCGTGTCTCCGTGGTGAATGGATTCATGTCCACAAACTCCAGTGACGAGCAGTTTCTGCAGCGCGCTCTTGATCTTGCCCTTCAGGGTATCGGCCTTGCTTCACCCAATCCTTATGTCGGCGCGGTCATTGTTGATGCCCAAGGCAAAATCGCAGGTACCGGCGTTTACACCTACGGTGGGGTCAAGCACGCCGAAGTGCTCGCTCTCGAGCAGGCCGGTGGCAAAGCTCGCGGCGGAACGCTCTACATCAATCTCGAACCACATTCGCATCAGGGCCGCACGCCGCCGTGCACGGACGCTCTGATCGCCGCTGGGATTGATCGCGTGGTTGCGTCCATGCCCGATCCCAATCCCAAGGTAAGCGGGCAAGGTTTCGACAAATTGCGTGCGGCGGGCGTGCATGTGGAAGTTGGAGGTCTGCAAGCGGAAGCGCATCGCCTCAATGAAGCCTTCGCACGCTATATTCGCCATGGCATTCCGCTCGTAACACTCAAGTCCGCGATGACGCTCAACGGCAAGATTGCCCCGCCGCGCGGTTTTGGATCCAAGAAAGCGGCAGGGATCCCTGCTGGTGGGTGGATCACCGGCGAAACCGCACGGGGCCACGTTCACGAACAGCGACATCAGAGGGACGCCATCATGGTAGGAATTGGAACTATCGTCGCTGACGACCCCTTGCTCACCGACCGTAGCGGCAAACCGCGCCGACGTCCGCTCTTGCGTGTCGTTCTGGATTCTCAACTGCGGCTGCCTCTGGAATCGCGGTTGGTGCAGAGCGTTCGGAATACAGGTGGACTCAAGAGCGATGTGTTGGTTTTCTGTTCTTCCGGTAATGAAGCGAAGAAGAAGGCACTGGAAGCGCGTGGAATACGCGTCGAACAATTGCCCGCTGCCATTGACGAACATCCGGACATCCATGCGATCCTGCGCCGCCTGGGGCAACTGGAGATTACGAGCGTGATGATCGAAGGCGGCGCAACTGTGAATGGGATGGCCCTGTCGTCCGGAATCGTCGATAAGATCTTCTTCTACTACGCCCCCAAACTTTTCCCGGCTGAGGGCGGTATTCCGTTTGCCACCGGCGCCATCTTCCGCGATATGGATTGTGCCCTGCGGCTAAAGCATCTCCACTTGCACCGCTTTGGAGAAGACTTCGCGGTGGAAGGATATCTGCGCAATCCCTACGAGGACTAAATTTTCGTCTCCGCTCACTTCCCATGCTTCGTCAGCTTGAGGTTGTCGAATACGCACTGGAATCCTTCGCCCTCCGGAGCGGCGCACATGATGCCAACCTTCGCGGAAGCTGAAGGAACCAGATATCCGATGCGGACCGAAGTAAAGTTCTTGCCGTCAGCCGAGCACAGCGTTTCGAGAGAATCCGGCTTGCGAACCACTTTCCACCAAACCGGCCCGCTTCTCACCAGATCGTTCATCGTCGACCAGTCGGAGAATTCGCGGGTGAAGACCACGCTGGCATGGCGCGCGCCGTCGAAATATTCCGTGCCGCATTTGACCCAGTTCTGGGCATCGATCCGAACCATCAGTCCCGCCTGATCGTAGAGCGCCGCATATTGCCCGTTAATCCGAGCCTCGAAGTCGAAATCGCCGGTGACCGGCAGATGGAAGAAGTGCCCGTTATCGGTGACGTATCCATAGGATGTCTTCCGCCAGAAATCTGTCTTCGGACGCGCGCGCACGATAAGTTTATCGGTGGAAATATCGACCGAAGCGGGATCGTTCATCCACCTCATGCGGGAGAGCAATTCAGCGCTCAAGAGCGGAGGCTCTTCAGCTAAGGCGGTCGCCCAAATTGTCCTGCTACCCAGCAAGGCTGCACCCGTGAGAGCGCAGATTTCCCCGGTGAACTGACGGCGGGTCGTTTCGTGCATCGCGGTGCTCCTGTGGCGTTTTTTCCTAGAAACAAAATACTCGCTATTGTTTCCGGAACCCAGCGTGGCCAGTTTAAACTTCGGTTCCTGCCTCGGTGGTGGGTTTATGATATTCGGTTACCTGATGAGGTCCTCATGTTTACTGGCATTGTTGAAGAAGTAGGACGCGTCACCCGCATCGAACAGCACGGCGAAAATCGCCGCATCACCATCGAAGCTGCAAATACCCCGAAGGAACTAAAGCCCGGCAACAGCGTGTCCGTAAGCGGCGTTTGCCTGACGGCGCTGGATATCAAGTCAGGTTCGTTTGGCGCCGATTTGGCTCCCGAAACCTGGACTCTTACATCCTTTTCCCGTATGCACGAAGGCGCGCTGGTGAACCTGGAGCTGCCGATGAAGGCCGATGGTCGCTTCGGCGGTCACATCGTCCAAGGCCACGTGGATGGCGTCGGCAAGCTCCTCGCTCTGGAGCGCATCGCGGACTCGGACAACTTCTGGCTGCGCATCGAACTGCCGCGTGAGATTGAGAAATACACTGTGTATAAGGGCTCCATCAGCATCGAGGGCATTAGTCTGACAGTCGCTAACCTGGAAGGCAAGAACTGCACCATCGCCATCATTCCTCACACAGTGGAGATGACCAACCTCAACTCACTCAAGCCTGGGGATCCCGTCAATCTCGAAGCCGATCTGATTGCCAAGTACGTTGAGAAGATGATGACCAGCGACCCCATGGAGAGCTCGCTGACCGTGGAAGAGTTAGTGCGACAAGGGTTCTGAGGACAGTGGTCAGTGAACAGTTGCAGCTGTGATCGGCCGGACTTGATTTCGTGACTATCCATGACTCCGGGGATGCGCCCATCACCCAACGAACGGCCAGCAATCCAGGTCTGTGCGCCGATTGCGTGCATGCCCGGATGATTACATCCGACCGTGGTTCGACGTTCGTGCAATGCCAGCTTTCCTTCACTGACTCGCGCTTCGCCAACTACCCACGGCTTCCGGTCCTCAGTTGCGGTGGCCACGCTAGGAAAGACTAGAAGGAAAAAGTCCGGAATTCCGACGGGTCTCGCTTCTGGTCAACACTCGATCTTCAGTTCGTCCAACTGCAGGAACTCCTGGACGATGGGCTCGGCGGATTTTTCCATCTCGGCATAGGGACCGAAGAAGATCGCCTTCCCCTCGTGCAAAAAGACCACGCGGTCAGCCAGTTTCTGGGCGAGGCGCATGTCGTGGGTGACGACGATACTGGTCAGGCTAAGTTGGAGTTTGAGGCGCTTGATGAGGTCTCCGAGCAGTTGCGCCATCAGCGGATCCACCATGGTGGTGGGTTCATCGTAGAGAATGCATTCCGGTCGTGCCGCCAGCGCACGGGCGATAGCCACAGACCTTTTCATTCCGGTGGAGAGGTCTGAGGGTAAAAGGTCCCGCATTTCCTTGACTCCCACCATCTGGAGCAAGCCATCAACGATCTGATAGATCTGATCTTCGGACAACTCCCGGGTTTCGCGCAGGGCGAACGCTACATTTTCTCCCACCGTGAGCGAATCGAAAAGGGCCCCATTCTGAAAGACCATCGTCACTTTCTTCCGGATGCCTTCCAATTGCACTTCAGAAAAATCGGTGATGTCTTCGCCAGCGACGATGACCCGGCCGGAATCCGCTTTGAGGAACCCCATAAGAAGCTGCAGTGAAACCGATTTCCCGACACCGCTGCGTCCCAGGATGCAAACGGTTTCTCCCGGCATCACATTAAAGCTGACACGATCCAGAACTGCTTTCTCGCCGAAGGCCTTGGAAACTTCGCGGAATTCGATGTAAGGACGGTTTGCAGTATCAGACATTCGCGGCTCTCAGTTATGTTTATAGAAACTGCTCACGATCTTCGTAGCTCCCTGTAGTTCCGCGGGAGTGTTCAGATTACAGAAAATGTCTGGCCAAAATCCTTCTCGACGCAACTCTTCTTCCTCGATCACGCGAGCTCGAATCTCCGGATATAGCACGTCGATCCGGTTTCGGCCCGCAAGCAAAGCCCTCTCAGCGACATCGGCAAAATCCCGGCGGTAAATGGCGCAAAGCGGCTGCCATCGGCCATGGCTGCGGGGAATGACGGCCGTCGCTTCCGGCGAATTGCGACCCTGTTCGATCAAGTATTTCAAGAATGCGGCTGGGACAAAGGGCATGTCCACTGCCAGCATCAGGCTAAGACCAGTCGGCGAAGCACGCAGGGCGGCATGAATTCCGCCTAGAGGCCCGCAGTCGCGGAACATGTCTTCGACCACTGGGGCGAACGAGGCAAATTTCTCCCGACTTCCAACAACGCACACCTCGGGGGTAACCGACCGCGCCAGGTCTAGCGCCCGCGCCATCAAGGTTTGTCCTTCAAAGGCAACAAAAGCCTTATCGGTGCCCATGCGCATGCTCTTGCCGCCAGCCAAGATGAAGGCGGCCACGTCCGGCACCGCTTCAGATCCCATGCCGCGATAATACACTTTGCGACTGGGGCCAGACTTGGCGGGACGTTAGTGATTGCGAGGATCGGGTAACACGGCCCTATCAGGCAGGATAGTGGCTACGACCTGCTTTCAGCATATTCCGGGGACGCGCCAGGGGCAACGGAATGGCTGCGAGAATGTCTGCGAAGAATCAGCAGGCCAACCAGAACCGCGCTGACCAGCATGACAACCCTGATATAGAGGCCGGCGTGGAACGTCTGATCGCCAGCGGCCGTGCGAAGCAGGCCGGAATTAGCGCTGATGGTGCAGAATCCGAAATAGAATTTTTCCATCCATCCGCGGGAAATGATCAGGAGCCACAAAAGAATGGAGGAAACGACGGCAAATATGGCGCAGAGGATCCACGTGCCGGTGTGCACCGTCGAGGGCAACCAAATGCCAGGGGCGGGATTGGCCGCAAGCATCTGCCGGACCGCAATCAGGAGAAATACGACAGAATGCACCAGCGCAACAATGGCGCGCTTGCGGTTAGTGAGGATGGAGAACCCGCCCATAGATCGCTTTCACTCTACCCAAACCGGTGGACATCAGGCTGTGATCCAGATCACGCGCGCTTGGAGTGCCCGGGATGGTGCCCAACCGGCTTCTCTGGCACTCTCGGGCCATAGGTTCCCTTGATCGTGCCATTGTCACAAAATCATCACAGCCTCAATATGGTTGCGTGCTGAGAGGACCTCAAGATCGAGGCTATTTCGCGAGGGCGACCCAAGGCCGCTCCGAACGACACGCCATGCTGGACCTGAATGCCAAGGCGACGCCTCCCAAGCCGCAGGCGGGTCTTGCGGGACCCCGGGTCGGTGGTCATGCCGCTTCTCCGGAAGGTCGGCCAGGCAAAGAGCGGAACCGACTGGTGATTGCTCTGGCCCTTTTAGTATTGGCTCTCGCTGTCGTGCTGGTAAAGGATCATGATTTCTGGTTTGGCTCGGACGAGGCCGTGAACTCGGACGCAGGCAACGCGTCTAGCGTTCCGAAAGCACCACCGGCGGCCGCTCCTGCCAAGGCAGCCCAGGCGGTCGTTCCGGTAGTCGCTCCCAAGAGCCATCCTGCGCAGCAAACTCCAGTCGTGGCGGCGGTTCCTGCGCCGGCTCATAAAGAAGCTGCCAGCTCAAGCACTCCGGCGGTCGCGACGAAGCGGGCTGTTCTTCCGCCCCTGGACGTCGAAGTGGTCGCAGGGGACACCCACCGGATCGTCCATCCTGGAAGCAACGTCACGAAGGTGGAGCTCCCGAACGATTCAAATCGTGTCTCTACGGTCGCGACTCCCGCAGCCAATCAGACTACGAATGCGGCCGAGCACGAGCGCTTGGCGTCGGTCGATTTGACCTATCCTCTGCTTGCGCAGCACATGAAGGTGCAGGGATCGGTGGTATTGCAGGCGGTGGTTGGCGCCGATGGCAACATCGAAGGCCTGAAGGTGCTGAGTGGTCCTTCCATCCTGACCGCAGCGGCGCAGCAGGCAGTGCGGCAATGGCACTTCAAGCCCTATCTGCAAAACGGGCAGCCGGTCGAGACCAAAGCGACAATCGTGGTTAACTTCTCGATCCGAGTCGCCGACAATTCCGCCAAGAATAGCTAGATTCTTCGGGTTGGCTTGAAAAAGGGTGCCTGCTAAGTAGATCCTGTCTCCTTCCGAAGTTCACTCCTGTCAATACTGTCAATCGCACACCGCGCCCACACGAAAGTAACCTATCCAAGAAACCGGCTTCGGGAGATGATGACATTGCCTTCGGCGCTCCCTGTTTTGGTCCGAAGTAAGAGTCCGAAAGTAACCATCATGCCGCAGAAAATCATGGATGTTCTTATGCTAGGGCGCTGCTCTCACGAGTTCTCTTGGCCTCGGCGGGGTTCTGACGGGGACTACTACCAGGTTTGCCTTTTATGTGCTGCCGAATACAAGTATGACTGGACCACCATGCGGCGTACCGAGCGGGTGGAGCACGCGAAGCCGGAAACCGGGATCCGGCGCAGCCACCCCCGCGAGAAACGTCCCTCGTGGACCCCGCGGGCGCGGCGCCTGAAGCTGGAGTTAGCGCTTCGCTACCGGGTCAATAACACCAGCACGTGGTACGAAGGGACCATCGACAATCTCAGCCAGACCGGGATTCTATTCCGCGGACCACAGCAGTTGCCGGTGAATGCACTGATCGAGATGGTGTTCGAAATGCCCGAGGAGATCTCCGGCCAGAAAAACCGCAACGTATTGTGCCAGGGACGGGTTATACGCTGCAAAGATGAGGAAATCACAGCTAAAGATGCGGAAGCAGGCACCGGTTTTTTGGCTGCTTCGATCGTCGACTACAAGTTCATACGCTAGGCGCGTAAGGCAAATTGGGCGCCAAAACCCAATCATTGGCGTACCGAGGTGTGTCGTTCGTCTCAAGCAGCGCCTTACAGAAAAAAGATTCGAGCTCGCCGGTATTATCCAGGTCGTCGTAAACTTAGGCAGGCAATCCAACCTGTCCTCATGCCTCCTATTACGGCATTGCTACACACTTCGAATGATGCTCTGCGTCTGGGCCGGGCGCTGGAGACACTTCTTCCTTGCGCTGAACTTCTCATCGTGGACCATGGCTCAACCGACGCAACCCTGCGTGTCGCGCGCGCGTACGGTGCGCGCCTCCTAGGAGCCGATGGCCTGGCCGCGGCAAAGCATTATCTCGAACGGGCAGCCTCTGATTGGATTTTTTGTCTGGATCCGTCAGAGTCCGTTACCGAAAGACTCCAGACAACGCTGTTCGAGTGGGGTTCCCTACCAGCCGGCAGCATAGCCGCTGACGCTGCCTTCTCCTTCTCGGTGCGCGAACAGGTGGACCATGATTGGCGAGAGCTGGCGGAGCACCAAACCAGGTTGGTACCCCGCAGCTGGAGTCTTTGGGACGGACTCCTACCGTCTAATGATCGATCGTCGACGGCGCTGGAAGGCAGTCTTCTGAGGATCGGCTTTCCGTGAGGTTTTTCGTCGGCTGAGTATGGTCCCTTCGGACAGTGACTTCAGTACCTTAGTCCTCCCCGCCTCATCGCCTTATAATCCACTCAAGATACGGCGTTGTCCGCGTTCTCAGGAAGACGTGCGCCTAGCAGTTTTCGCCGCGCTTTTCGCAGAACGCCACAAACTCAGTGGACCCATTTTTTGCATCGTCGATTTTTCTCTTTGGGCTGGCCTTTGGCAGCTTTCTCAATGTGTGTATCTATCGGCTGCCCTTGGGTTTGTCGGTGGTGGCGCCACGCTCGGCCTGCCCCCGCTGCAAGCGTCCGATAGCCTTTTATGACAATATTCCGGTCATCAGTTGGCTGCTTCTGAGGGGACAGTGCCGTCACTGCAAGGCCGGAATTTCCCCGCGCTACTTGTTCATCGAGTTGCTTACCGGAGCACTTTTTCTTGGCTGCTACGCTTATTTCGGACTCACCCTGGCCACGCTGAAATACTGCGTGTTTGGATTTCTGCTGCTGGGCCTCATCTTTACCGACGCCGAAACCAAGCTGCTGCCAGATAAGCTGACCTTGCCCGGTCTCGCTCTCGGCATCGTTTTCAGCTTGCTGGTTCCAGTCAACGACGTCGCTTCTCAGTTTCTACCGGGAATGGTGACCCTGCCTTTCAGCGCCGAATTCTCGTCTCATCTGCTCTCTTTGCTCGATTCCCTGCTGGGTGCAGCCCTGGGTGCGTCCTTCATCTACGGAGCGGGAGCCGCTTACCTGCGCTGGCGCGGAATGGAAGGCATGGGCTTCGGCGACGTCAAGCTGATGGCCATGGTGGGAGCATTTCTAGGGATCAAGCTCACGATTTTTACAATCTTCACCGCTTCACTGGCCGGATCGTTGTTTGGCCTCGCTACCGTGCTGATGGTCTGGATCAAGCGCACCCATCGCTTCATGCGCAGGCTTGCGAACCTGCAAGCTGCTCGCCGCAGGGGGTGGCAATCCGCACAGATGGTCTATCGCCATTACCAAATGCCCTTCGGCGTCTTCTTGGGCAGCATGGCATTGCTGGCTCTCTTCGTCGGCAACCAGTTCTTGCGCTGGTACGGGAGGCTTTGGTGGTAAGGCTCCTCTCCAATCCGCTGGTATTGCGCGCCACGCTAGTTCTGCTTATAGCGGTATGCGCATTCGTATTCGCCATTTTCTTGATTCGCCGTTTGCGCACCAATCTCGCTGCCGAGGCTGATCTTGATGCCGTGGCCGCCCCCAGTCTGGAAGCTTTGCCGGTGCATCTGTACAACACGGTCATCCAGCAACTGAAGCAACAAAAACATGAGCTGCAATTACAGAATCTCACTGAACAGCGCCGCGCGCGAACGACCGAGAATTTCAGCCAGACCGTGCTTTCCAATCTGCCTTCGGGAGTGCTGGTGTTCGGCCACAACGGGTTAGTGAAGCAAGCTAATCCCGCCGCTAAAGAGATTCTGGGATTCCGCTCGCTTTCGGGAATGAGCCCACAAGATGTTTTCCGCAAGGCGGTGGTTTCTTCGGCCGATTCCAGTTGCGCCGGGGTCAATGGTTCAGCGGACTCGCCAGTGACGCTTGTCGAGGAAGTGCATGCTGTCCTGCGTGAGGGAAGCAAACGCCGCCAACTTGAAGCCAGCTACACCACTCCGACTGGAGAATCCCTGCACATCGCGGTTACGATTTCTGCCATACCCGCCGTCGATGGCAGCTTGCTCGGCGTGGCTTGTCTGATCAGCGATCGCACTGAATTTGAACGCATCCGTGACCAACAGCAATTGCAAGGTGAAATCTCCGCGGAGATGGCGCTGGAGTTGCGCACGTCCCTTACGACGATCGCCGGGTATGCGCAACAACTGG
The DNA here is from genome assembly GCA_963750245.1 of uncultured Acidobacteriaceae bacterium. Lineage (GTDB taxonomy): Bacteria > Acidobacteriota > Terriglobia > Terriglobales > Acidobacteriaceae > Sulfotelmatobacter. The sequence continues at coordinate 1,625,392 of CAVVQB010000005.1, read as the reverse complement.
CGCGCAATCGGGATCCTGATCTGGCTCCGCAATTGGCTGCGGACATCGCCGGCGAGGCGGCGAATCTAGACCGCCGCATTGGAGGATTTCTGGTGGAGAAACGGAATGCAGTTCGGGTTGAGCCCCGCGCCAGTACAGCAGGGCGAGCCATTTAATGCGACCGATATTGATGAAGATCGATGGCAACCGCACAAAAGACACTGACGAACACAGGTGGAGGATGGAAGCTATGAAACGCATGACGCATTTCGGATTCGTATTCGCTCTGTTCACGTTCCTGGCTGGCTCGCTGGCCGCGGCACAAACCACAGCGCCCGCGACCACGTCGACTCCAGAGCAGTCGCCGCTGGGCGATTACGCCCGCAAGGTTCACAAGGATCCGAACGCCAAAGCCAAACCAAAGGTTTTTGACAACGACAATCTTCCGACGGAGGACAAGCTTTCCGTCGTTGGGCAAGCCGCGCCCGCAGGTAGCGCGGATGCTGCCTCCGCGGATTCGGCGAAGGCAGCCTCTTCCGGCGACGACAAAAACGCTGCCGGAACAAAACCTGCCGACGATGAACAGGCCAAGAAACAAGCCGAATGGAAGGCCTGGCAGGAAAAGCTGACGGCTCAGAAGAACTCGATCGATCTCGTCTCGCGCGAACTTGACGTGTTGCAAAAGGAATATCAACTTCGCGCCGCCGCCATGTACGGCGACGCCGGCAACCGCATGCGCAACGCCGTCCAATGGGACAAGGAAGACGCCGACTACAAGCAGAAGATCGCGGACAAAGAGAAAAGCGTCGACGACGCCAAACAGAAACTTGATGACATGCAAGAAGAAGCCCGGAAGGCTGGCGTTCCCGCCTCTATGCGCGAACCGTAAGATAATATCCGAACCGGCAGTTCAAATTCGGTTTTCGGTCAAAGGAAAACGCCGGCCAATCGCCGGCGTTTTATTGTTGACTCAGCTCGACATCATCGCTCTCGCCGCCTGTCGGCGCAGCCTTTCAATCTGCTTCGCGTGATGCCGTCCATGAACCCAATGAAATTTTCTCCACTGCGACGCCGTCAACGGACCCAGAATCGGATGATCGAGCACTTTGCCATTTCCAAAGCGAGCCTCGCACGCGGTGATAATCTCGTCCATTGCTGCAATCTTCAGCCCTACCTCCGCTCTTACCTTCTCAACCGCGAGACCACGCGGGACAGTGTTCTTGGGCGCCTTCCGCCCCGAAGGCATATGGCCAAGTCCCAGGACCACGCACATTCGCGCTCGCTGTCTTATCGAGGCTCGACCCACCGCCGGCTTACCCGCTTGGAGCACTCGTTCAAATCCCTTTACGGTTCCGGTGTAGGTCAGGTACAGATGTTCCAGTATCTCGGCGGCGCACCATTTCTCTGGGGGATGCCACTTTAACTGCTCCTCCGGCATTCCCTCGACCGCTGAGTCCAGAGCGATCTTCAATTTTCCTAGCAGAGAATCCATGCTGCTAACTCGCGTTTCCGGGCGCATCAGGTAGAATATTGCGCGACCATAAAACCCAACCCAGGTTATAACAGGAAGGACTTAATGAAGATGCAGGATTTCGTCAAGCTGAGCTTCGAAGTGGCAGATGCTGCTAAACGCTTGTACTCGCGGAACCCTGCATCCACAAAGATTTCTTCCGCCTTCCTGTTCTCCATTCTGGCGTTGCTTGTCGCCTGCAACTCCAACCCAGCAACCACCCCTGAGGCCAAACCAGAATCCAAAGGTCCGGAACTGGTCACCGGACGCGCCGCTTTTCAGAAGGTCTTCATCGCCGCCCGCAGTTACGCCGCCGACGCAAAACCGTTCCGAATCGAGTCGACCCCTACGACTGACGGGGACGGCCACGACGGCAAAGCGGCAGTCTGGCGTGCCAGCTTTGCGTCCGCCGTACAGCGCGGGGTGAAGCCTTTCATCTGGTCCGGCAGCAACGCTCCAGACGCGCCCTCCCGCGGCGTTTCCCCTGGGAATGAAGACCTATACAATCCCGGCAACGCCTCCACACAAGTTTTCGATGTCGCCTTCCTCAAGATCGATTCCGATCAAGCCTTCGAGGCGGCGCAAAAACACGGTGGAGACAAGATTCTGGAGAAGGACCCATCCACGCTCGTGCTTTATGTCTGTGACTGGAACCACAACACCAACGAACTCGTTTGGCATGTGATTTACGGAGCTTCTCGCGACGCCGCCAAGCTCACGGTCGCGGTGAATGCCACGACTGGCGAGTTTATCCGAGTGGAGAAATAGACGCGGTTGTGTTTCCGGAAGATGGTCGCGAAAACAAAATCAATGAAATCGGCGGCGGTTTACTCCTGCCCTTCAGCCTGTTTGAGTTGGTTCTCGAGGCAGGAAAAAAAACGGCACAGTGCGCCGGCGGAGGCGATTGCACTCTTCAGTGCCTGGCGTTCTCCGAAGGAAATAATGTCAGCCATGGAATACTGCAAGCGGAGTCGATCAGCGGCACATTGCGCGCTCAGCAATTCGATTTTCGCCGTGCGAAGGTCAGATGCCAGCCGGGCAACTTCTGCCTGTTTCTTAAGCGCGTCGTTCAAAATCTACACTCCTCGGTGCTCGATGCTTGCTGGATTCGGCACGCGCCTGCCGGAGCCACTTCACTTGGGGGAAGGCCGTACAAAACTTTCTCAGGCTCCGGCAGGACACAGCCTTGCGCGGGTACGCACATGCTCGGTATGAATATAGTCTACACTGTTAGTTGAACGCTGTCTAAATTATTTTGGGCCCCTGCATTGATCCTCTTCACCCCGGAGTCGAGCCGTTGCCCAGACAAGCCGATCCTCAACTCGAACAACGCATCCTCGAAGCTGCCAGTCGCCTGCGCGCCAAGGGCGGAGAGAAAGCCCTGACCATGCGAGCCGTCGCCAAAGCCGCCGGCACCACCACCCCAACGGTTTACGAGCGCTACCGCGATCGCGAGGACATTCTCCGTGCTCTACGTCTGCAGACCCGCTCCGAGCTTTTCGCCACCCTTCGCCGCTCCCGCACCATGGCGCAAGCTTGCCAAGCTTACCTCGAATTTGCCCTCCAGCATCGCCACGCTTACGAGGTCTTGTATGACAAATTCGCCGAGCCTCCTTCCCTGCACGAACCGTGGCCATCGTTCAATCTGTTGCGCGAACGTCTGACGCTGCGATTGGGAGGGACTCCCCGCCAGCACACGCGGCTCATGCTCTCGATCTGGTCGTTGATGCATGGCACCGCGATGCTCGCGATCCGGGGCGGCGCTATGGGACAACTGAGAACGCAAATGTTCCACGCCTGTCTGGATGCGGTTGAAGTTGTGGTGGCAGAAAGTGCTCGAGGAAAAAGCCGAACCTGTTCCGGTCCCAAATGGCCCGCGAGTCTGGTTCTCGGTGAGGAAGCTGAGAGTAAGATCGTTCCGAGTGAAGATGAGGGAGCTACGAAAAGCGCATTGCGGGGACAAAAGAAAGCGATACGCACACGCGCTGCGCGGACCTCTAGAACGCGTGCGCCTCGATGATCAAGCCACGCTCAGCGTCTACTTTGCTGTGCTCTGCGCCTTCAGTCGGTCAATCGCTTTCTGGGCCGGCTCTGCTTCTGGTCCATGCGGCAGAATCTTCAGATAGCTCTCGTACTCCAGGCGCGCGTCGTCCAGAATCCCCAACTTTTCCAGACTTACCGCCAGGCGAAAGGTGGCGACGGCGTCGCTGTCTTTGTAGCGCAGAGCCTCCCGGTAACGCTCTTCCGCCGCTCGGTAGTTCTTGCGTCTGAAGTAAAAATCGCCCACTTCGATGCTCTTCGCAGCCTTGTGCGGATCCCATGTATGAAACTCAGTAACGCCGCTGCTGCCGCCCAGCATCTCGGCTTCCGCCTCCGCCATCGCCGTGGAACTTTGCGGATGCGTTTTGGCATCATCATCCGGGGGCTCCAGATCTAGCTGGGTATCCTTGCTCGAACTTTGCCCAGTCGCAGATCCCAAATCACTCGCCTGCACACTGTCCGAACGGGGCGGCGCGAAACCGGGAGACACTTGCGAGCCCCGCTGAGCCGATTTCGGACCGTCGGGATCAGAAGCGCTGCCTTGCTGTACCGACGCACTCACGGACGCAGTTAGAACTGCGAATAACAAAAATCGCCAAGCCATATTGCCTATTCTAACCCTCAGGTAGCAGCCAACAGCAAGGTTCGAGCAAGCGTGGATCTATTCGCGCGGAAACAAAAAAACAGGCCGCTCAGGGGGAGGATAGAGCGGCCTGCCATAAGTCCTCCGGAGAGGAGGAAACCTGTTTACATCGACGACGGATTATTCTGACCCGTTGGCACGGGTGTCGTCGCTGGCTGATTCGTGTCGCCCACGGTATTGGTCATCAGGCGGACGTCCACGCGCCGGTTATCAGCTCGTCCTTGTTTCGTCTTGTTCGATTCCACCGGCTTGTCTTTGCCGAGCCCAATCACATAAATCTTGTGGGCGGGCACGTTGTATTTCGAAGCCAGATACTGGATCACTGAGTTCGCGCGCCGTTGGCTGAGATCATAGTTGTACTCCGCCGATCCCACGGAGTCTGTCCCGCCTTCCAGCGTAATGATGTAACCTTTGGTGCTCGCGATGTTTCCGGCCATCTGATCGAGAGCTTGTTTCGCCTCGGACGTCAGGTTGTCCCGGTTGAAACCGAACTTTACCGAGGTCTCGGCTACCGGACGATAGTTGTCCAGGTTCGCTACAGTGTTGGTGAGAACGCCGACGCGCCCATTGGCTGCGTCCGCCATTTGCTGCGCCGAGGTCGCGTTCTGACCTGCGGCCTGCGCCTTCTGATCGACTTCAGCCGTCTTCGCGTTCACCGCCTGGATTCCGGCTTGTGCCCGCGCATCCACGTCCTTGATGTCCCGGCTGTTCTTTGCCGTCATGTCGTCAAGTTCGTTGGTCTTATTGATCAACGGTGTGGTTTGTTGCTTTACATAGTTCTTGGTGGTACAGCCGATCGTGGCTGCCATGCTAGCTGCGAGTAAAATCGTCAACGAAGTGCGATTCATAGTGGAGGAGCTCCTTGTCAATCGTTTCAACTTGTTTCTCTCAGCGCGCCTGGGTCCATCGCGCGCTTCTAAGTTGCAATCCCTGGGCTACGTGTTGGCACCTGCCAATTCCACTGGTTACTTTTGCACGGGACGTGCCAGTTTCCCGTATTGAACCTGTCAAGTACAAGTATATATTGTTTCAATAGCTTGCGTTGATTTATCGCTTGCCGCCGAATGCCTTTCAGGCGCTCGCGCAACGCAATCCGCACATACGATAGGGAAATTTTATACGGTAGGATGCTTCGCAAAACGAGACATCGGTCCGTTCGCGCTGCGTGCACTTTGTTTAGTGTTTTATGATCTCTGCCGTGAAAGGCTCTTTGTTCCCAGCCGTCACACCACAGAACGCGCGTCAGTTGTAACCCATGGGGCCACCTCGGAGCACAACGGCCGCGCTGGACATCTAATAAAATACATACAAAAGACCCTAGCATGGATCTTCTCCAGAAAATCCGTACCATCCCCACCGAGCCTGGCGTTTATCTCTACAAGAACGCCGAGGGCGAAGTCATCTACGTGGGCAAGGCGAAGAACCTGCGCAGCCGCGTAGCCAGCTACTTTCACGAAGGCCGATGGGAAGATTCAAAAACCGGAACGCTGGTGCGCGAAGCCGTCGATGTGGACTACATCGTCGTCCGCAACAACAAAGAGGCGCTGGCGCTGGAGAACAATCTCATCAAGCAGCGCAAGCCGCGCTTCAACATCCTGCTGCGCGATGACAAGACTTACCCTTACGTCAAGCTGACTCTGGGCGAGCGATGGCCGCGCGTCTACGTCACGCGTCGACTGCGCAAGGACGGCAGCGCCTATTATGGCCCATACTTCCCCGCCAATCTGGCTTATCGTATCGTCGATCTCATTCACCGGAATTTTCTGATTCCATCCTGCAAGGTCGATCTCACCCGCTTTCATCCCCGTCCTTGCCTGCAGTACTACATCAAACGTTGTCTCGGTCCGTGCGTGAAAGAACTAACGACACCCGAGAGCTATCAGGAGGCCGTTCGGGATGTAAAGCTCTTCCTCGAAGGCCGACCCACGGATTTAGCTCGATCGCTGCATGAACGCATGGAGCAAGCCGCCGCCACGGAAGAGTATGAGCGCGCTGCCCGCTACCGCGATTTGATTTCGACCGTGGAGCAGTTGCAGGAGCGCCAGCGCATCGCCGCCGCTGAAGGCGATGATGCCGACGTCTTCGGCTATCACTATGAAAATGGCATGCTGGCCGTGAATTTATTCCACATGCGCGGCGGACGCGTTGTCGACCGTAGAGAATTCTTCTGGGAGGAACTGCCCGAGTTCGCGTCGCCGTCAGATACGGAACCAGCCTCTGACCATGCAGGGACAGCCGCTTCCGGAGGTCCGGACGAGCAAAGCTTGTCAGCTTCTGACACCATCGACCCATTTCTTCCGGGTGAGTTTTTCTCGGCCCTGCTCAAGCAGCTCTATATCGCTCAGCCCTACGTGCCGCGAAATCTATACGTCCCGGTCGATTTCGAGGACCGTGAGGTTCTAGAAGACCTGCTCTCGGAGCAAGTGGCTGGAGCTGACTCTCGCGCTGCGCGCGTTCATATACTGGTTCCGCAGCGGGGCGACAAACGTGCTCTGATCGACCTCGCCGGAACCAACGCCAAACAGTCTTACGACCAGCGGTTCCGAGTGCTGAAGCCCAACGCCAAGGCTATTCAGGAAGAACTGCAGGATGTTCTCAGCCTTCCCGATTTGCCCAAGCGCATCGAATGCTTCGACATCTCGCACATTCAAGGCGCGGAGACCGTAGCTTCGATGGTTGTTTGGGAAGACGGAAAGATGAAAAAGTCAGATTACCGCAAGTTCATTATCCGCACGGTCGAAGGCGTCGACGACTTCGCTTCCATGCGCGAAGTGGTCACGCGTCGCTACAAGCGCCTGCAGCAGGAAGAAAAGACCATGCCGAGCCTGGTGCTGATCGATGGTGGGCTCGGCCAGTTGCACGCGGCCGCCGAAGCCCTAGAATCGTTGGAGATCATCAATCAGCCGCTCGCTGCCATCGCCAAGCGTGAAGAGATACTCTACGTCTACGGGCAAGAGAAAGATCCGGTCGTTCTCGATCACCACTCGCCCGTGTTGCACCTCATTCAGCTAATCCGTGACGAAGCTCACCGCTTCGCCGTCACGTTCCATCGCAAACGGCGCCAGATGCGTGACCGCTCCACGGAATTAAGAGAAATTCCTGGCGTAGGCGAGAGCACCACCCGCCGACTGCTCGAACACTTCGGTAGTTTGCAGGCAGTGAAACAGGCAGACGCGGCCGCACTGTCGGCCGTCGTGACCCGAGTGCAAGCGGAAGCGATTAGCAATCATTTTCGGGAAAGCGAAAAGAACTAAATCGCAGAGGTCGCAGAGATTCTCCGCGGAGCACGCTGAGGAATCAGAGTTTCCTCCTCAATCTCAACGGCCTTTTCTTCGCGAACTCCGCGTTCAAGGAGTGGACTTGCGCTAGGAGTTCCCCATGTCGAGAACAACTTTCCAGCTTCCATCCCTCTGCTTCTTCCAGATGCTGGTGTACTTCCCGTGTTCGACGGTCGGCTTACCATCTTTCCCGATTGAGCGAAATTCGAAAGTGCCGTAGGTGTACCCGAGATCGCTCGAGGCAGAAATATCGGCGCCTACTGCAGTCCAGCTGAGATGGTTGTTCTTATCATCGAGAAATCCCATTGTTTTGGCGATGTTTATTTTTCCCGCGATGATGGACGCTCCGTTGGGCACTTCGACTGCGTCGTCGTCATAGTAAGACATGTACCCCGCAGAGCCGCGTTCGGCTGCGGCCTTCATGAATTCCTCTTCCAGCTGGCGAAGTGTGTCCGCGCTCGCTTTTGGCGACGGGGACGCGAAAGAATGAATGGTGGGTACGGCGAAGACTCCAACCAGGAACGTGGCGGCAAGAACCAGCAGCAATGACTTCATGGCAGCCTCGATGAATTGCACCGCACATTCTACAACGCAAAGGCGCTAACCCAGGAAAGGCATCGGTGGGTTCGGAATTCCGGTCCACGAATCAGGCGAGGGATTTCCACTGCGGAATGTCTGACTTTCGCTGCTGGCGTCTGAGCCCGATAACTGCGAACCACATAACCACCCCAATCATTCCGCACCAGCCGATAAGCCGAACCACCGCGGCGATCCTGGTGTCATAGGCCAGGACGCCAAGACTCGAGAAGATAGCGTTAAAATCGTGCTCGACAAAGTCGGGATCTCCGGTGGTGACCAAGGGTAGCTCCATGGCGCGCGCGTCGGCCATGTAGGTTGCGGTGTAGAGCCAGTTCTCAAAGAAGAAAAACACACAGAAAACGAAGCCGGTGGCCTCGCGCTGAGTGAAGAAGTAAACTGCCAGGAGAAACGGGACGGCCCACTGCAGCAGCGTACCTCCCCAAAGGCAGAGCGTCGGGCCAAACCATCGAAACAGGTTGTGGCCACCTTCGTGGACAACGAGGTTGGCGTTGTCGATGAAAAGAAATCCTCCGTGAGCGGAAAAAGCATAGGCGAGAAACGCGAGATAGAAGACGATCCAGGCTCCCACCGCTGGCTGCGAGACCGGCTTCCAAGGCTCGTCGAACCGTAGGTCATTCAAAATGTGCTGCAGGTATTGGCGCATGTCTCATGAAATTCTAGGACAGGCGCTGGTTGGAAGCAGGTTACGAACGTCAGCCATGGACTGGCCGGACGAGAGAGCTGTTTTTGCTACATTGATCTCAGAAAGGACTTGATGGCATGAGAGTGCAGCCGAGCAACGGCACACTTATTGTCTCCGGCGCAAGTCGGGGCATCGGCGCGGCGATCGCGGAACTGGCTGGTGCACGCGGATATTCCGTGGCCGTCAATTTCGCCACTGGGGAAGCGGAAGCACGGGCAATCGCGGAAAAGATCGAGTCCACAGGCGGCCGCGCTCGCGCGATCCACGCCGATATTTCCCGGGAAGAAGACATCGTCCGACTCTTCGAAACTGCCGAGCGCGAACTGGGCCCGATCAAAGCTCTAGTTAACAATGCCGCGATTACAGGCGGATTCTCGCGAGTCGAGTCAGTCACGGCGGAAGCGCTGGCGCAAGTGATGGCCGTAAACGTAACCGGAGCATTTTTGTGCGCACGCGAGGCCGTGAGGCGCATGTCCACCAAACACGGTGGATCAGGCGGCGCAATTGTGAATATATCTTCGCGTGCGGCGCGCATCGGCTCCGCCGGCGAGTGGGTGCACTACGCTGCATCGAAGGGCGCGATCGATAGTTTTACGATTGGACTCGCGCGCGAAGTCGTCGCCGAGGGAATCCGCGTGAACGCGGTCGCTCCCGGCTTGATCGCGACAGGGCTGCATGCCGCTAATGGCATGCCCGACCGGCTGGAGCGGCTTGCAGGGACGATTCCTATGCAAAGACCGGGCCAACCGCACGAGGTGGCCGCGGCAGTGCTCTGGTTGCTCTCCCCGGCCGCCTCTTACACGACAGGCGCTATTTTGGAAGTGGGAGGCGGGCGATAATCCCATCCCACCCAAAAAATGCTACTTCCTCTCTTTTAAGTTGCTCAGCAGGTATGCCTTGGTCCTCTCCGGCAGATGCGACGTGTGCAGAACGTCGCGCAGAAGTGGTGGAGGAAGAGCACGGGCAAACTCCAAAGCACGCGCCAGGGGAGTGAGTGGGTTACGAAGCAACGCCATGCGTATCTCTTGCCGCAGCGACCATTTGGGGTGATGGCACACCGCCTCGACAAGAGTGGATCCATTCGTTCGCGAGAGAGTTTTGACAACCGCAGCCTCCGTCAGCCGGGAATTTTCCAACGCGGTGTTCGAGACGCGGGATTCCTTGTCGAGCAACAGGGCGGCGGCAACAGCCTGCGATCCACGACGAGCAAGGGTAAGGCGTTCCCCCAGCGTGACGGAAGCCAGTCGCGCGATAAGTTGTCCATCGGCAACCCGCTTCAAATCAGCGGCGACCGCCGGATGCAATGTGAAGCGCATCAGGTCGAAGGTATGAAACTGCCGAATGAGCCGGAGAACGAGGTGTCTCGGGGTGTGCGGATGAGACGCGAGGGCGACCGATATCTTTCGCGATTTCACCGCCAAGGCATGCCGGCTGATTTCTTCCAGGGTTTCCGGAGGTAAGTCGCGATGCTGGAGTAGGGCTAAAAGCGCGTCTTCGTTCAGCACCTCGGCGGCGGACTTACTAGCCGCGGCTGGCAACTCAGGTTGGATTCCATCCGAATCCATGATCGGTTTCAGCGCTTAGGAAGCGGCTCGCCGCGCTAGCTGTAATGCGCCGTGAACCGGTTCGACCACTTCAGACTTAAGAACGACGTTTGGATGCGCCGTGCGCACTTCATTGTAGAAAAGCTCTCGAATCGTCGGCGAATGACGAAAGACGCCGCCTGCCATGGCCAATGGGACAGCCTCGTGTTGCTCGGGGAAAACCCGCTGCAGCACGATGCGAGCAAGTCGCGCGAGCTCACCTGCCGCCTGCGCAAGCACCTGTCGCGCCAGTTCGTCAGCCCCATCGGCAGCGCCGAGCACCCCGGGAAAGAGCACCGCGAAGTCCGAAGTGGAATTGGCGGCACGGGCCAACTCCTCGAAGGATTCCACCTTCCAGATGGATTTCATCTCGCGGAATAGCGACGGCGACGCCCGAGTTGTAGGATCCTCCGCGGTCTCATCGACCGCCCGTAGCACGCGGCTAACTGCGGCGCGGCCGATCCAGTGCGCCGAGCCTTCATCAGAAATGGCGAATCCCCATCCTCCGGCGCGCGCACTTTCTCCTTGCGCATTGCGGCCGTAGGCAATCGAACCCGTCCCGGCAATTACAATCACTCCCGGTCCCAAGCCCAGAGCGGCTTGCAGCGCGACCTGCATATCGCCCACTACTTCCACGCTGCAAGAAATTACTTCCGCGACTATCCCGCGAACGACGCCGGCAATTTCCACTCGTCCGGTGCCGGCAGCACCGACGCAGGCTCGACTCAATTGCCGCGGATCGATCTTCGCCATGGTGCAAGCCTGGCCGATCGCTTCGTGCAGCGCTTGGCGCGCACGCGCTTCTCCCACACGGGTGATGTTGCTCGGGCCAGCTACTGCCACCGCCAGCAGCGAGGTCTCATCGCCCACGGCGCAGGTTGTCTTGGTGCCCCCGCCATCAATGCCCAGGTAGTAAGCCACGGAGTCATTTTTATCACAGCAGTTCCCCACTCGTGGTTTCGCATTCTTCGAACGGTCGTGCTTGCACGTCTATAGACTCTCACTCGCGAGAAAGCCCAAGTGCGGCCATAATGGCTCAATCAAACGCACCCGAACGCATGGGCCTCGACAAACTCGATCTGGCGATCATCGCGCTTTATTTAATCGGCATCACGTTGTTTGGACTCCGCTTTCGCAAGCGGCATCGCTCGCTGCGCGATTATTTTCTGGCGGGGCGCGATATCCCGTGGTGGGCGATCGCACTTTCCATTGTCGCCGCCGAAACCAGCACGCTCACCATCATCAGCATTCCCGGGCTCGCCTACGACACCAATCTCACCTTCCTGCAAGTGGTCATGGGCTATGTTGTCGGGCGCGTGGTAATCAGCTTTATCTTGCTCCCACACTACTTTCGCGGCGATCTCTACACGGCGTATGAACTCATTGAACGACGCTTCGGACGCAAATTGCGCTCGGTGACTGCCGGCCTTTTTCTGCTGACGCGCACGGCCGCGGAGGGCGTCCGCGTGTATGCCGTCTCGATTGTGGTTGCCATCGCGCTGGGCACCGGGGAGGTCGCCTCCATTGCGATTATTACTGTATTGACGCTTATCTATACGTTCGAGGGCGGACTGGCGGCGGTAATCTGGACCGATGTAGTACAAACCGTGATCTACGTCGGCGGAACGCTCGTGGGATTGTGGACGATCCTGCACCTTGTGCCAGGAGGATGGAGCGCGATCCATGCCGCCGCCGCAAGCGCCGGCAAGCTGCGAGTGTTCGACTTCAGGCCCAGCTTGTGGATTCCCTATACATTTTGGGCAGGCTTGATCGGGGGAACTTTCTTTATTACGGCAAGCCACGGCACCGATCAGCTGATCGTCCAGCGCCTGCTCGCAGCTCGCAGCCGAAAGCAATCGGTAACAGCGCTCATGTCGAGTGGCGTCGCGATTCTGTTTCAGTTTGCGCTGTTCCTAATGGTCGGCGTAATGCTCTGGGCTTACTACCGCGTGCCGTCGGCAGCGTTTGGAAAGCCCGACCGAATCTATCCCACATTCATCGTCCGGCAGATGCCTCACGGAATCTCCGGCCTGCTGATCGCCGCGATTCTGGCCGCCGCCATGTCGAACCTGAGCGCAGCGCTGAATTCCCTGTCGTCAAGCGCGATCATGGACTTTTACCTGCGCATCCGGCCGAATACAGGCGAGCAGCAACGGATGCGCCTTTCGCAGCTGGCCACATTCCTTTTTGCTCTGGTGCTGTTTGGCCTGGCGGTGTTCTCCCTTCACAAAGCGGGGCGCGTGGTCGAAGTCGGACTCCAGATTGCATCGGTGGCTTATGGGGCACTGCTGGGAGTCTTTCTGCTGGGCGTGTTGACGCGTAAGGCCAACCAGCGCGGAGCGATGCTGGGCATGCTTTTCGGATTCAGCGTCGACCTGTATCTGTGGCGCTGGACGCACGTCCCATGGACGTGGTGGGTTATGGTTGGTGCGGTAGTCACGTTTGCAGTGGGGTATGCAGCAAGCTCAGCTGAACGGACATAGAAGTTCTCGACGACTTCTGGTGCCTCCGCGGTTAAGAGTTTTCTTTCTCGCCAAGAGAGCCACCATCTGCTGACGTATACTTGCAGCCTTCTCTGATGCCAGATCCGACCCAGCGTCCTGAACTCGCCCGCGATCTCGGCGTGAGTCACGCCTCCGCGGTGGTGGTGGGAACCATCATCGGCAGCGGAATCTTTCTGGTTCCCGCCGAGATGATGCAAGCTGTTGGCTCCGCCAAGCTGGTCTATCTGGCGTGGCTCGTGGGCGGCCTGCTGTCTTTCTTTGGTGCGCTTACCTACGCTGAACTGGGCGCCATGAAGCCGCAGGCCGGTGGCGAATACGTTTATGTCCGCGACGCTTACGGTCCGCTGGGTGGTTTTCTCTACGGCTGGACATGGTTCGTGATCGCGAAACCTGCGTCGGTGGCCACAATCGCCACGGGACTGGTGCGCATCCTGGGCACATTCTCGGTCTTTTCGTTTTTCTCTGACGACATTTTTTTCGCGAGCCCCTCCTCCCACTTTTTCGCGGTCACCTGGGGGCAGTTGGTCGCGATCGGCGCGGCCATTCTCATTTCTCTCCTGAACTACCTGGGAGTGAAGAAGGCGGGCGAGTTCCAACTCGTATTCACAGTGCTGAAAGTGGCAATCATTCTCGGCATCGTATTGGTGTGCTTCGGCGGCGGACACGCGAAGGGCGGGGGCTGGAGCAATTTTGCCAGCACTTTTGCCGGAGCCAAGGGCGGTATGGCCGGCTTCATGGCCGCACTAGTTGCCGCACTGTGGGCGTATGACGGCTGGAACGATCTCAACATCGTGGCCGGCGAGGTGAAGAGTCCGGAGCGCAATATCCCCATCGCGCTGATTGCCGGCGTAGCCACGGTCGGCGTTTTGTACGTGCTAGTGAATGCGGGTGTGCAATATGTGTTGCCAGCGAGTGTGATTGCGGCCTCGCCGCGTCCCGCCTCCGACGCGGTTGCTCTGGTTATGGGGCACATGGGCGCAGCCATTGTGTCCGCTGGGATGGCTATCTCGATGCTGGTGACACTTAACGGCACGGTCATGAGCGGCGCACGGGTCCCCTTCGCTATGGCGCGTGACGGATACTTCTTCCGCGCTCTTGCCGAGGTACATCCGCGGTTTCATACGCCGTCGGCTGCGATCGTGGTGCAGGCAGCGTTGTCGATCATCCTTCTGCTACTTGGGGGGAATTTTCGCCAGCTCTTTTCACTGGCCATTTTTGCGGAATGGCTTTTCTACATGATCGCGGGCAGCACCATTTTCGTCTTCCGCTGGCGCGATCCGGGGGCAGTGCGCCCCTATCGCGTGCTTGGTTATCCATTTGTTTCTGCACTCTTCGTTACCGTTGCCGCTGCCCTTCTCTATTACACCTTTCGGGAAGAATGGCCGAATTCTTTCTACGGATTGCTGGTCATTCTGGCCGGCGTCCCGGTCTTCGCGTGTTTTCGGAGGCGGCGTTTACTACTTGGCTATGGGGTACCCCCCTCCCCCTCTTCCCCCTAATCTTTAGAATCATCGAGTTAAGCATGCTTTCACTCGCAAAATCCTTCAAACAAAGGACTTAGAGGCATAATCCAGACAACAAAGGGGTTAGGGTCTGATTGCCGATTGCCTGGTCGGGCCCTCCAGTTCGTGGGCGCTGGATGTACTGCCTCTGACGGGACAATTCTGAAACTGAGTTGAGGCTGTGCGCAAGGTCAGATGTCACGATGGGGCCAGCGGTCGAGTTAGTTTCTATGTGAACGAACAGCTCGTCCTAAGTTCCCCGCACACCGCAGACAGAACTTGGGGAATAGGGCGTATTCGGCGGCTGAAGCCGCGATTTCTGGAGACCGCCATAGATCGGCATGAGTGGAACTTGTGCCCTTCCCGATCTTGCCGAATTCAGGCACCCCTGTTGGCTAAAGCCATCTTTGGAGAGAGCTCTTACGGTGCGGCTCGAAACCGCGCCCTTTCAAAGCTTGCTGCGGTTCTTAGAGATCGCGAATGGGCACGAGTGGAACTCGTGCCCTTTCCCGGGCCCGGGACCTGCCCTGCTCTAACCCGAGACTCCACTCCTGAGGTGCCCCGTCCAAGCTTCTCTTAGGCGGGCTTTTCTGTCGTTTGTGGCATCCAGTCAGCCCGGTCGAAAAGGGCGAGGGCATCACAAACCCCACCCGGAACTCCCAGAATAGTATGAATCTTCTTGCAGCCTACGGCCCCAGGTGATGATGTTCGGGCGCGTAGGCGAATTGGACTGGTCCTTCCGCTGCCAGCGAGTTGCATAGGTCCTTCGTCGGGAGTCGCCCGCTTCGCGCGCGACTCCGCCTCCTCAGGATGACCGCGAAAGTCAAGATCAACGTCAAAGGCGACAGGCAGGAGTGCCCGTCCCACACAATCGAAGCCAAAAGGAACGGCATCCCGCGCCCGTTTTGGCCCCGATTCCCGGAAGCGTCCGTTGCTGGTTACCTTAGGTCAAGAGCCGTGGACACGTTTCCCCACTGTCCTTTTTCCCTTACTGTGAAGACTCCAATCCCGGTCCGCTCCCTCGGCCAGGATCCCCTTGGAGTGAACGGATGGCTACGCCTCAACCTACTTTTCAGCTCGGGATATTGCCGGAGCGCAAGATCGACAGACGCGCGCTCGCGACCAGCTACGGCTTCGTGGTTCTGGTGACTTTTCTGCTGGTGAATCTTGGGCTTTTGTTTCCGGACCGGCTTCAGTTGAAGGCGTACAGGGTAACGGAGTTGATCCCCATGCCCGCGCTGCGACCCGAGCCCGCACCGGTCAAGCCGAAGCCGTTGAAGTTGAAGACAAAGCTGCTTCCTCCACCGCCGGTTTTCGAGCAACCGAAGCTGGTCGTGCCGCGCGAGGTTCATCGTGCACCCACGCCTGAAAAGGTGGAAGCACCTAAGGTGGTCATCAACCAGTTCGCAACTCCGCAGATCAAACTGGCGGCAGCCACAGCGCAGCCACGACTTTTGCATACAGGAGATTTCTCAGGCAGCTCGGCCGCGCCCACGGTGAATGCTGCGGTCGAGAAGGTTCAGACCGGAGGCTTTGGCGATCCCAATGGCTTGAAGGGTACGGGCAAACAGGGTGCCAAGCTGTATGCCGCGCAGGCTGGATCGTTTGACATGCCCGCAGGTCCGGGACAAGGCAACGGATCGGGCGGCGCGAAAGGGATTAAAGGCACAGTCGCCAGCGCCGACTTCGGCAGCGGTATCGCAACCGGAGGCAAGGGCGACGGCCGTAGCGGTGGCGTCTCGACTGGCGGATTCGGCACCGAGCAGGTGGTTCATGGTGGACCGAAGATCGCCCAGGCTTCCGGGCCGGCCACGATCCCGGTGGAGATCACCTACAAGCCACAACCGGTTTACACCGACGAGGCTCGCAGTCTGAAGCTGGAAGGTGAAGTTTTGCTGGAAGTAATGTTCAGCGCCGACGGGACTCTGCATGTGAATCGCGTGGTTCGCGGCCTGGGACACGGCTTGGATGAAGCCGCCGTCGCCGCCGCCAACAAGATGCGGTTCAAGCCCGCTCTGCGGATGGGACAGCCCATAGATTCGACGGCGGTTGTACACGTGCTGTTTCAGTTGGCGTACTAAGAGTTTGGATACACGGAAGGGTTCGTCCAGAAGGTCGGTTTCATGATCCTGAATCTGCCGGGAGGTAATCGGCGATGCCGGTCCAAAGAAACCTTAGCTCTGAAACCGGTAGCAAGAAATTTGGAGAGAAAGTCATGAGCACTTCGAAATGGATTTTTACAGCGGCGCTGCTAGTCTCGGTGAGCGCTGCAGGACAGCAGCCGACTGACGCGCAGAACTCCGCCCCGAACGCTGCTGCCACAACGGCGGCGCAACCGTCCGCGGCCGCGCAAGGGGCAAGGGCGCAAAGCACCGCTCCTCCGCCCACTCCCTCGGCTCTGCCTCAGCCCACGACCATGGATCAGGTGGTGGATCGCTTCATCGAGCGCGAGCATGGACTCATGAAGGCTCTCTCCAGCCGCACGCCGGTGGTCGAGACTTACCTGCAGAACCTGAGCGCCGATCCCCAACTGGGCCCCGTCCCCAGCGAAGACCACTATTTTCTTGGCCGCATGGATATGGGCGAGACCGTGGACCGTAAGGACTATCTGAAGGAGCAGGAGAAGGGCATGGAGACGCGCCTGATGGGCGGCTTCAACAAACTCTTCAAGGTGCAGTACCAGCCTCTCGGCTTCTCCTGGATGGTGTATGCCGACCGCACCGATTTTGACCGCGAGCACTATGAATTTCACTACATCCGCCGCGAATTTCTCGGCGATGTGCGCTGCCTGGTCTTTGACGTCATGCCCAAGAAGAATTCCGGCAAGGGCCGCTTCCTGGGCCGCGTCTGGGTCGAGGATCAGGATTTCAACATCGTCCGGCTGAACGGCACCTATGTTCCCGCGCCCCGCAATTCCTATTTCTTCCACATGGATAGCTGGCGGCTGAACCTGATTCCCGGCTACTGGGTGCCCTCTTACATCTACAGCGAAGAAGGCGACTTCAGCGCTGGCGTGAAGAACAAGATGGCCTTCAAGGCGCAAACCCGCATCTGGGGCTACGACTTGAAGAAGGAAGGCAAGGACGACGAACTCACGCAGATTCGCGTGGACAGCGTGAAGGACGAAAGCGCAACCGCGCAGGATGCTTCTCCGCTGCAAGCCGAGCGGGAGTGGCAGCAGCAGGCGGAAGATAACGTCATCGAGCGCCTCACCCGCGCTGGATTGCTGGCGCCCGAGGGCGACGTCGACCACATTCTGCAGACCGTGGTTAACAATCTCGAAGTCACCAACAACATCGATCTGCCGCGTCCGGTACGCACGCGCGTGCTGCTCACGGCGCCGCTGGAGACTTTCAGCGTGGGCAATACCATCGTCATCAGCCGTGGATTAATCGACGTGCTTCCCGACGAGGCCAGCCTGGCGGCTGTTCTCTCGCATGAACTGGCGCACATCGTGCTCGGCCACAACCTGGGCAGCAAGTACGCCTTCAACGACCGCATGCTGTTCTCCGACGACTCCACCTACAGCAACCTGGGCTTCAAACATATTCCGGAAGAAGAAACCGCAGCCGACAAGAAAGCGATTGAACTGCTGAAGAACTCGCCCTACGCGCAGAAGCTCGACAACGTTGGCCTGTTCCTGAAGGCGCTGCAAGCCCGCGCTCCTCAGCTCAATGCGCTGTTGACCACGCACTTGGGCAATCCGCTGGGCGAGGGCGGCAGCATCAACCGCCTCTCTGCTCTGGCTACGCAAGGCCCGGCGCTGGACAACGCGAAACTGGATCAGGTCGCAGCTCTGCCCTTGGGTGGACGCGTCAAGATCAATCCCTGGGATGACAAAGCGGAAATGGTGAAGACGGCTCCGGTCGCCATCACCTCGGCGCGCGACAAGATGCCGTTCGAAGTCACGCCGTTCTACCCGCGCTTAGTTCGCTGGGGCAATACGACGGCGAGCACCGCGCCCGCGACCGCTACTAATTCACAAGCTTCGTCCAACTAACCAACCTTCACAAGTTGCAATAAGACGCGGGCCGGGATCCGGAATCAACTTCCGGGATACCCGGCCTTCGTTTTGCGAGACAGTTGACAGTACCGAGTACCCAGTACCTAGAAAATGCGGATTTACTAGGTACTCGGTACTACTTGCCCTTCTTCTTCCCCGGCAGCCCCGCCGGATTCTCATGCGTGCGTTCGCGGAAGCTTCCTCGCATGCCGCCAGCCAGGGAAACGCTCGACTCCCCATACCGGTCGCGCAAGCGGTCGGCCGCAGCCAGTGCGTCTTTCCACCGTTGCTGGCGTCCACCCTCGAGCAAATTGATCTGCTCTGTTTGAGCCTCAAACGACGACGCCTGCACGCCCAGCAGCCGAACCTGTCTGCCCTGCTTCCAGTTCCTGCGAAACAACGCACGCGCCTGCTCGAAGATTTCTCCATCGAGCTGAGTGGCTGCCAGCAACGTGTGAGCGCGCGTGATGGTGGTGAAGTCCTTGTAGCGCAACTTGAGCTGAATGGTGCGCGCGTAATAGTTCGCTTCCCGCAAGCGCCGGCCAACCATCTCGGAGAGCCGCATCAAGGTCGCTTCGAGCTGATTCACATCCGCCGTATCTTCGTTGTAGGTGTGCTCGTGGCTGATGGATTTCGCGGCCTCGTGTGCGCCCACCTCGGCGTCGAACCATCCTCCCGCATCTTCGCCACGCGCCTTGCCGGCGAGCGCCAGTCCCCACTTGCCGAATCGCTCTTCCAGTTCAGATTCTTGCAGCCCTGCGAGGTCCCCCACTTTCTTGATGCCCAGCTCGTGCAGATGGCTCTCCATCACCTTGCCGACGCCCGGGATCTCCCGCACATCGAGTGGCGCGAGGAATTTCGATTCTTGGCCGGGAACAATCCACAAAACCCCGTTGGGCTTCGCCTGCGCGGACGAGACTTTCGCGATCAATCGCGACGAACCAATGCCGACGGAACAATTGAGATGTGTTTCTTCCTTCATGCGCTGGTGCAATTTGTGCGCGGCCCGCAGCGGCGGCCCGTGCAGGCGTGCGGTGCCGGTCATGTCGAGGTAGGCTTCGTCGATGGAAGCCATCTCTACTTGCGGCGAGAAAGCTGTCAGCACCTTGTAAACTTTTTCCGAGCACTCGCGATAGCGTTCCGGGTGTCCGTCGACAAAGATGGCGTGCGGACAAAGCTTGGCCGCCGTTCGCAGCGGTAGCGCCGAATGCACCCCAAATTTGCGTGCCTCGTACGAAGCGGCAGAAACCACGCCGCGCTCATGGCGCTGGCCGCCAACCACGACAGCTTTGCCTTTCAGCGAAGGGTCATAGAGCTCTTCCACCGAGACGAAGAAGGCGTCCATATCGACGTGGAAGATGGTGCGGGGGAAAGCCGGGGTGTGGGAGGCTGCGGCCATGCTGAGGGAATTTTAGCAGTGACCGCGGGCCCCGGATCAGTGCATTCCGCCCTGATAAAGACGAAAAGCTACCTCGACGGCCATCTGTACCGCGACGGGCTTGCCATCTTGCATCGCCGGCTTGAACTTCCAGCGCTTCACCGCATCAATGGCCTTTTCGTCGAGTCCCATACCCAGCGCATGCACGACACGGATGTTGGTGGCGCGGCCGTCAGCCGACACGACAATCATCAGAGTGCAGGTTCCCTCGAGTTTTGCTTGGCGGGCTTGGCTAGAGTAATCGGGCTCAGGTGAAAAGACAGGGATCGGATGCGTGGCACAGGGTGGCGGGTTCTTCGCACTGCACACCTTGACCAGCCGAACTGCATCGGCGCTTGTGATCTGCGGCTTAGGGCTTGGGTCTGCAGGAGGCTCTTGAGTTTGTCCAAGCAGTGAAGCGCTGCTCCACGCTACACAGCAAATGAGACAGATCACGATTCCCGCGCGCAAGAAGTAGCCCATACGTCCTCCGTTGGCGAGCATTCTACGTGGCTGGCGAGAAATCGCAACTCCTGTCACACACCCGCATTTCTCTACTGCAGGCGTCGATATTCTGAGCGCGGCTTTGAACAGCGATCGCTAGATATTGAGGAAGGAGGGACACGTGGTCTGATTTCAGGCATCCTACGGGATGCGGCTCCACGAATCTGGAATGTACCCGGCGTTGAAACGCCGGGCTATTTTCGGACGTCCTCCGGACGCAACGTCTGCCGCAGATCGACTCGACTTGCTGGACTCCGGCTCGACTTGCTGGAGTCCGGCTAGACTTGGTGAGCCAATACGCGCTCTGGAGGTACCGGCGCCGCTCCCCGCATCTGCCGCACGCGCTCGTAAATCTTGCCATACTCGCGCGCCGAAGCGTTCCAGGAGAAGTCTTTGTTCATGCCGTTGCGCATCAGCACCTGCCACGAGGTCTGGTCGCGATACGCCTGCAATGCATGCCGAATGGTCAGGAGCAGCGATTCGCCGTTGTATTCGCTGAACTTGAAGCCCGTGCCTTTGCCCGTGCGCGCATCCCACGGGTCAATTGTATCCTCGAGGCCGCCGGTGGCGCGCACAATCGGCACCGTCCCGTACTTCAAGCTGTAGATCTGGTTTAGCCCGCAAGGTTCATATTTCGAAGGCATTAAGAACATGTCCGACCCTGCCTCGATCTTATGCGCGATGGCGTTATCGTAAGCCACCTTCACCGCAATCTTGTTGGGGAACTGCTTGTTCAGCCGGACAAACATTTCTTCGTAAGGCTTGTCGCCCGCGCCTAATGCGACCACGATCATCTCTTCGCGCGCCAGCCGGTCCATGATCTGCGCGATCAGGTCAAAGCCTTTCTGCGCGGCAAACCGCGAGACAATTCCGATCACCGGCAGCTTCGGATCAGCATTGTTCACCCCGAAAGCCGCCAGCAGATCCTGCTTGCACTTGGCCTTTCCTGACAAATCCTGCGGCGAATATTTGGCGGCGATAAACTTGTCGGTCTGCGGACTCCACTCGTCGTAGTCCACGCCATTCAGAATTCCTGTGACCGTGGCGGCCCGGTCCCGCAGCACCCCTTCCAGCCCAAAGCCGTATTCCGCGGTTTGAATCTCCTGACTATACTTGCGGCTCACGGTCGTGACGAAGTCAGCATAAGTGAGCGCACCTTTCAGAAAATTCACCTGCCCGAAAAATTCCATCTTCGACATGGTGAACAAATCCCAAGGCAGCATGAGCAGCGGCAAGGTCTCAGGCGGGAAAAGTCCCTGGTAGCCGATATTGTGGATGGTGAATACCGTACCAACCTCGAGGAAAGCTGGATCCTCGGCGTAGACTGTGCGCAAAAGAACGGGCACGAGCGCCGACTGCCAGTCGTGGCAGTGAAAAATCTGCGGCACGCCCAGAATCTTCGAGGCTTCCAGCACGGTGCGCGAGAAGAGCGCAAAGCGTTCGGCATTATCCGGATAGTCGCCTGCGGGCGTTCCATAAAGCGCATCACGGTCGAAGAACTCAGGATAGTCGACGAAGTAAAACCGCACTCCCGCCTGGCTTCCGGCCGTTACTACCGAGGAGAAACGGTACTTATCGTCGAACGGAACCGTGATGCTGCGCACCACCGTGGCGGGGTCGGCCAGTTTCGTCTGCTTGTAGCGGGGCAGGTATACGCTTACCTGATGTCCCAATGCCGCCAGAGCGCGCGGCAATGCGCCAACCACGTCCGCCAATCCGCCGGTTTTTGAAAATGGCACGCCTTCCGAAGCCACGAATGCGATATGCATGAAAAACCTCCAAGCCAAACCCGGCTTTCGCGGGCACACGTTATGATGGAATAATGTTGCGGGCCGACTCCCGCGCACCATGCAGACGGGCTGACTGGTCAGTCTATATGCCCGAGGAAAAGAGGGTCAACGTGCCAAAGGTCGTATCCACGCGCCGGCCACAACTCAAGCCCAAGTTGGGACAGCATTTTCTCGCCAGCGACAGCTTTGCCGGCCAGTTGGTCGAGGCCCTCGGCGAGGTATCGCAAAACACCGTGATCGAAATCGGCCCGGGGCGGGGCGTTCTCACTTCCCTACTGGCCAAGCGCGCACGCCGCCTCATCGCTGTCGAGCTCGACCGCGTGCTTGCCGCGCAGCTTCGCCTTCGCTTCGGCACGTTTCCCAATGTCGAGATTATCGAAGCCGATATTCTCTCGATCGATTTCGATTCGCTGTTCGGTCCCAAGCCCGGGCTTAGCCGTCCCGGCATGGAGTTCAAGCCCGCACCTGCGCGAGTGATTGGAAATCTTCCGTATTACATTACCTCCGACATTCTGCTGCGCCTCTTCGATTACTCCAAGTATTTCGAGACCCTCGTCATCCTTGTGCAGCGCGAGGTGGCCGACCGTATTGCCGCCGAGCCGGGCAGCCGCGACTACGGTCTGCTCTCGGCCACGGCGCAACTGCACGCCCGGGTTGAAAAGCTGTTTACCCTTCCGCCCGGAGCCTTTACCCCGCCCCCCAAAGTGCACTCCACCGCGCTGAGGCTCACCATGGCCCCGCGGCAGCACGAGCTGGGCCTCGACGGGAATGGCAAAATCGCGGACGGATTCATCGACTTCTTGAAACTTTCGTTCGGCCAGAAGCGCAAGACTCTGTGGAATAACTTGAAGTCTGCCTATCCCGAGCCGTATCTTCGGGCTGCGCTAATGAAGGCTCAAATAAAACCTGCCGCTCGCGCTGAAACCCTAAGCCTGGAAGAAATTGCGGCGCTGTTTCGTGCCTTGCGCCAGAACCACGACGGCTCGTAGCATGGAGTCTGTAGTTGGATTCTTTTCTGCATTCTGCTCGCGGAGGAACTTTATGACCGCGACTGTGCTTCGCCACCCGGCTGTCGCCGGCCGTTTCTATCCTCGTGATCCAACGGTGTTGCGCGAGGAAGTTGACTCCTATCTCTTTCAGGCTTCGCCGCGGAAGGCGGTGCGCGCCGTCGGCTGTATCGTTCCCCACGCAGGCTACGTTTACTCCGGCCACGTGGCGGGCGCGGTATTCGCGGCGGTGGAAATTCCGAGGGTCTGTATCGTGATGTGTCCGAACCACACGGGGATGGGCAGCGCCCTCGCGATCGTGGGCGAAGGCGCCTGGGAAACACCGTTCGGTGATGTCCCCATCGACACTGACCTCGCGACCGCTCTCAAGCAGCGGTGCATGCTTCTGCATGATGATTCGGTCGCCCATCGTTCGGAGCACGCCGTGGAAGTCGAGTTACCCTTTCTGCAATTGCGCCAGCCCAAACTCAAGATCGTTCCCATCGCCCTCGGCACAGCGCAGTTCGAACCTCTCGAGGAGCTTGGGCTTGCGCTGGCAGATGTTGTCGCTGCACAGCACCATCCCATACTCATCGTCGCCTCGAGCGATATGAACCATCACGAGTCTGACGTAGTTACGCGCGTCAAAGACGAGATCGCCATTGAGTCTATCCTCCGCCTCGATGCCCGCGGCTTGTACGATGCCGTCACGCAGCAGCACATCAGCATGTGTGGATTCGGCCCGGCAGTCGCTATGCTCACGGCGGCAAGCAGGCTTGGCGCAACCGCAGCCGAACTTGTGAAGTACGCGACCTCGGGTGATATTTCGGGCGATCGCGATACAGTCGTCGGCTATGCAGGCATCGTTGTGCACTAGCTTTGCGTTAGATCGCCAGCAATCTTCGCGCACTCGAACGCTGGGCCGTGCTATTGCCGCAGACGAAAAAAGGCCGCGTCCAGCGGATGCGTATCTGTCGAGTTTTTGCCTCCACCGGAAACAAAAAGGGCGACCTCTCGGCCGCCCGTTAAGACTTGCGGTCTGCAAATGTTTATTTGTGTGTGCTTGAAGCTCCACCTGAGGCATGTCCGGCCGAACTGCTGCTCGCATGACCCATTCCGCCAGCGGTCACGGGCTCGTTCTGGGCTCCGAAGCCATATCCTCCGGCCCGCGCCGGACTCGACGCCGCAAACTGCGGCCCTGCCTCAACGTGAATCGAACCCGTTTTTGCCACCTGCGTGTTCAAGTGTCGCAAGTCGCTCAGCGACCCGCGCTGAATTCCCAAGCCAGCCGACCCACGGTTCACCACCAGGTTAGTCGGAAGAGCATTCGTAAATGCCGTCCCGCCTTTTCCTACAACCATCGTAGTCACGGTGCCCTGAGGCGCGACCGGAGCGCGAAAGTCCGCGGCAGCTCCTACGTAGTGGGGGCCACCATGCCATCCGTTAAATCCGCCGGGCTGCCATCCCCATCCCAACCCCGGCGCATAGACCCAGTTTCCGTAGTAGTAAGGCATCCAGCCCCAGGGATACGCCGAGGCCCACATATAGCCCATGCCGGGATAAAACGACCACGCCCCATCCATAAACGGATTCCATCCAACCCCTGTGAAGTAGGGCTGCCACAACATGCCGTACCCCGGGAAGTTGCTATATCCGCCGTAATAGTTCAGGTCGCTATATCCATAGCCGTACGGCGTGGAATTATTCTTCGCGTATTGATCGTGATACTCGACCGACTGCTTGTCCCAGTCATCGTAAGGATCTTCCTTAAGATTCTTCGCCACCGTGGATTGATCCTTATCGTCCTCAGCGAAGGCGACCATCTTCTTCTTGTCCACTTTCACCGTGCCGGACGGCCCGACTACCTCGATTTCATTCTTGAAGCTGGCTACTTCGGCCCGATTCGAAGAGGATGCCACGCGGAAGTGTGCTGGCTGGGTAATGGTTATCTTGTCGCGGGAGAAATTCAGTGTGAACTCGTCTCCGCTCTTTCCTAGCCAGTTCACGTAAGCCCGGCCCTCGACCAGATTTACGGCAGTGATCCGCTTGCCGCCGTCGGTCAACCCCAGCGTGCCGAACTCGACCGCGGTCCTGGGAGTAAGCCGCAGCGTGCTGCCATCCTCGAACTCAATCTCTGCGCGGCCATTATCCCGCGTGCGCAGCTGCGTCCCTTGCGTAATGGGAAGGTTGAGAAATGCGTTCTCAAAACCCAACCCCGTATTCTTATCGATTTGCACCGAGCCCTGCACGTCGCTTAAGCGAACGATGCGGACCTGCGAGTCAGCCACGGCGGGTAGCGCACAAAGCGTGCAGACCATGGCCGTCAATATCATCGAGTGAAATCGTGGCTTGTACATGGGAGCCCCCATCCGACCGGATGTTTACCCGCCCATTAAAGCACGGATTTGCTCCGGTGATTGTCAAATCTGCATCAATGCCCGCCGGCTTCCCCGCTCCCCATCTGGATTAACTCTTTCGCCCGTGCCCTTACCACGTTGATTACCGAGCTATCTTCCATGATAGTTCGCAGTACCGGCGCCACTCCCTGAATCTCGCTTATTTCATTGTCCTTAGCCTGTGCTTCCATGCGCTTTAATTCGTCGTCCAGAGCCAGCTTCTGATAGTGGTGGTAATAGCTCAGCCGGCGGCCATAATCCAAAGTGGCTGCCATGCTCTGGAACAGACTGGTCAACTGCCGCACCGCTTCCAGGCTCGAGTAGTTGTAGCGCGCTGTTTCCGATCGCTGCCCGTCCTGATAGCTCAGGGTCTTCTCGCCAGTGAAAGCCAGTTTGCGATTGCCCGAATCGACCTTTCCCGAGAAATATTTCGCCTCTTTGGCCCACTCAAAGATGCGCCCCCGATTCCCCGTGGTCATTTCGAACTCCCACCTGTATGTCTGTTCGTCGGAATCTTCGACCTTTACCGTGCACTCGTACGTGGCGTGCCCGTTCGCATCGACCGCAATCGTGTAATGAGTAGGATCGGACTCCGGAAAGTCCAAGGTAAATATCACCATCGCGCTCGGCGCGGCACCGCTGGTCGACGCCTGTGACAGCGCCAGTGTGCAGACTCCAATCACGACCAGCGCCACAGCGGCTACCGGCCGCCCGCACATTCCTTGCCTCGAGAACATCACCGCGCCGCGACCCTCTGCCGCTCCAGCGTTCCGGCGGTGTGCAAATGGCAGATTGCAATGGCCAGAGCGTCCGATGCATCCATCGGCTTTGGAGGCTCGGCCAAGCTCAGCAAGCGCGTCACCATGTGCTGCACCTGCTGCTTCTCTGCCCGCCCGTACCCCACTACCGACGACTTGATCGAGAGCGGCGAATATTCCGCTACCTCCAACCCCGCCGAAGCGGCCGCCAGCATGGCGACGCCGCGCACCTGCCCGAGACTCAACGCCGACTTCACATTCAGCGCATAAAAAATGCCCTCGATCGCCACCTCGTCTGGACGGTGTTCCAGAATGAGCGCTCCCAGCCCGTCATAAATTCGCGAGAGCCGCCGTGCCAGCGGTTCCCGTGGCGATAGCTTTATGGCCCCGCACGTTACGCAAACCAATCTGCCGCGGGAGTCCGTCTCGACCACTCCGTAGCCGGTGTACTCTCCGCCACAATCAATGCCCAATACTCGCATGTTGAGTGCAGTCTACCGCGGAAACCGCAAGGATTCTAGGAAAGGAATTGCTGGTGCCAATACTTAACAATTCTCTAACAGCACTTCGGCCGACGCGCCTTTGCCTCTTCGAACTCCCGGTGAAACGCCGCGTACGCTTTCCGCGAAGAAACCATTCCAGCTCGATTCAGAAAGCGCGAATAGGCAGCCTCATCAAAAATCTCGCGCAGGGCTGCAAGAATGGTCTGAACAGTATTGACCAACGGTGTCATGTCTGATCCTCCGCGACGAATCGCGTCCTTATGAACGGTGATTCTTTCTCCCGCTCTTCTCTTGCACCCGTCAGAATCCCGATCCACTGCCGCGCCGATTCCACCAGCACCAGCGTTACCATAATCACCAATACTCCAGTCACGACCGCGTCCAGCCGATTGTTGAAGATCACGCGCGCTGTCGGCCCCGTGACTGGCCCCGCCGCCAAGACTCGCGCCTGCGCCAGAAATCCCACTCGCGGACTGGGATCGAACATCTTGTGCCACGATGCCGTAAAGGTAACCGCCACGAGCCAGGCTAGCGGCGCCAGGGTTACCGCAGCGTACTTCGCGCGATGCATCTTGACGATAATCGTCGTAGCCACGCACAGGGCGACTGTCGCCAGCAGTTGATTCGCAATACCGAACAGGGGCCATAAGGAATTGATTCCGCCGAGCGGATCTTTCACTCCCTGCCACAAGAAATATCCCCAGGCGGCGACGATCAGACCGCTGGTCACGAGTATCGATGGATACCAACTGGTGCGCCCCAAAGGTTGGTACACATGCCCGAGCGCGTCCTGCACCATGAAGCGTGCTACGCGTGTGCCTGCATCGAGGATGGTCAGTATGAACAGCGCTTCGAACATGATCGCGAAGTGGTACCACAGCGCCATCAACGTATCGCCTCCAAGACTGTGCGAAAAGATGTGCGCCATGCCCACCGCAAATGCCGGCGCGCCGCCCGTCCGGTTGAAAAGCGTAAGTTCGCCCACCGCGTGCGCCAGCGACTGCATGCCCGCTGCAGTGACCGGAAAACCCCAACTGGAAATAGTTGCAGCGGCGGCTTCCGGCGTTTGCCCCACAATTCCCGCAGGACTATTGATGGCGAAATACACGCCCGGCTGCATCACGCAAGCCGCAATGATCGCCATGATTGCGACTGCCGACTCGCACATCATCGCCCCATAGCCCACCATGCGCGTCTCCGTCTCGCGCGCAATCATCTTCGGAGTGGTGCCGCTGGAGATCAAAGCGTGGAATCCACTGATCGCGCCGCAAGCAATGGTGATGAAGGCAAATGGAAATATCTTTCCCGCAAACACCGGGCCGGTTCCATCGACAAACCGGGTCAGCGCCGGCATGTGCAGCGTGGGATGCAGCGCTACGATCCCCACCGCCAGCAAACCAATCGTTCCCAGCTTCACGAATGTCGAAAGATAATCGCGCGGCGCGAGCAG
Source organism: uncultured Acidobacteriaceae bacterium (assembly GCA_963750245.1). Classification (GTDB taxonomy): domain Bacteria; phylum Acidobacteriota; class Terriglobia; order Terriglobales; family Acidobacteriaceae; genus Sulfotelmatobacter. The sequence continues at coordinate 1,597,264 of CAVVQB010000005.1, read as the reverse complement.
CAACCACACCGGCAACGCCGACGCCGCAAACCCGTAAACCATAATCAGAATCGCCAGCGTGGGTGCGCTAAGTGTAAACAGTCTGGCCAGCTCCGCGTTCTGCGAAACATATTGCCCGCCCCAGATCGCCACCAGCACCAGCACAAATCCCAGTGCCGACACTTCCAAGACTTTGCCCGGACGGATTCGCCGCAGATAGACACCCATCAATAAAGCAATCGGCATTGTCATCGCAATGGTGAAGGTCGCCCAGGGGCTCGCCTTGAGAGCGTTCACCACGATCAGCGCCACCACGCCCAGGAGAATAATCAGAATCGCAATCACGGCCACGTAAGCGACAAAACCCCCGACACGCCCAATTTCATTCTTGGCCATCTCGGTCAGCGACTTCCCGTCGCGGCGCACCGAAAACAACAAGATCACGAAGTCCTGCACGCAGCCCGCAAGTACTGCGCCCGCGAGCACCCATATGGTTCCGGGCAGATATCCAAATTGCGCCGCCAATACCGGCCCTACCAGCGGTCCCGGTCCCGCTATCGCAGCGAAGTGATGCCCAAACACAACCCATTTATTCGTAACCAGGAAGTCGCGGCCATTCTCCAGTCGCTCGGCCGGGGTCGCACGCAGGCCATCGAGCGCAAGAATCTTTGTCGCAATGAACTTGCTGTAAAAGCGATAGCCCAGCACGTAGCAGCAGGTCGCCGCAACCACCAACCATAGCGCGTTGATCGGTTCGGAGCGATGCACTGCAATCGCACCCACCGCTGCGGCGCCGAGCACTGCAACCGTTACCCACCCCAGAAATGCAAAAGTCCTATTCATGCGGTTCAATCCAGAGCAGATTGTGCCGAAAGCCGGAGTTCGACGCAACCTGCAAATCCCAGTACTCTATTTCATCCCGGGTTCATGCTCCTTCGTCTACTAGTGCGCTCGTAATTTTTTCTTGTCTCCCAGAATTTCCTGCATAATAGAAAAATGGGGCATGCTTTCTTTGAAGAACGTTGGCTACCGAAGTCTGTCCTTTGTTTGCGTGACTACAACCTCAACAAATTTCTCCACGATCTGGTTGCCGGAATCACGGTTGGATTGGTGGCCTTGCCGCTGGCCATGGCCTTCGCCATCGCCTCAGGATTAACTCCACAGGCCGGCATTTATTGCGCCGTTGTCACCGGCTTTCTGATCTCCGCCTTAGGCGGGTCAAAAACTCAAATCGGCGGACCGACCGGCGCCTTCGTCGTCGTCATCTCAGGCATTGTTGCGCTTCACGGTGTCGATGGTCTCTTCATGTGTACGGTGATGGCCGGCATCCTGCTGATGATCATGGGCATCGCCGGCCTGGGAACAGCAGTTAAATTCATTCCTCGTCCTGTCGTCATCGGCTTCACCAACGGGATCGCCATTCTTATCGCCAGTACGCAAGTGAAGGATTTCTTCGGTCTGCAACTTGACAAGGTTCCGGGCGTCTTCTGGCTGCGCGTAGAGGCTCTGGCCGGCAGTTTCCACACTCTTTCCTACACCGCAACCGCCCTGGCCGCGGGCACGGTTCTAGTGATGATTTTCTGCCGTGCTATTTCGAATCGCATCCCCGGCGCGATCGTCGCCTTCCTGCTCGGCACAGCAGCCGTGGTCTTGTTTAAGCTGCCGGTGGAAACCATTGGCTCACGATTCGGCGGGATTCCCGCTGGTTTACCTCACTTTGTCATTCCTCGTTTTCGCGCGGACCTGATCCACGGTTTGCTTGGTCCGGCACTCACGGTCGCGATGCTGGGCGCAATCGAATCCCTCATGTCGGCCGTAGTCTCTGACCGCATGAGCAACGACCACCACAATCCCAACGTTGAACTCATCGGCCAGGGTGTGGCCAATGTGATCTCGCCAATGTTTGGCGGACTTCCCGCCACGGGCGCAATCGCCCGTACCGCAACCAACATTCGCTCCGGCGCGAAGTCACCGGTCGCCGGAATGATTCATGCACTAACGCTGCTGTGCATCTTGCTGTTTGCCGCGCCTCTGGTGAGCCACGTTCCGCTGGCTGTACTCGCCGGAATTCTGATGGTCGTCGCCTACAACATGGGCGAATGGCGCGAGATCCCACAATTGCTGAAGCTCACCAAGACCGACATCAGTGTCTGGCTGGTCACTCTTGCCCTCACCGTCTTCGCGGACCTCACAGTCGCAGTCGAAGCTGGCATGATTCTCGCTGCCCTCCTGTTCATTGGCCGCGTCGCCTCTACCACCACGGTCTCCCAGGTCACCGACGAATATGTGGAAGATGGCCGCATGCACATCCTACAAGACAAAGACATTCCCTATTACGCCACGATTTTCCGCATCCACGGCCCGTTTCTCTTCGGCGCAACCGACAAAATCTCGGTCGTCACCAAGAACCTGCACAGTCTTCCGCCGGTCGTCATTCTCCGTTTGCGCAACATGACCGCACTCGATGCCACCGGACTATTCGCTATTGAGGAGGTTGCCCGCGAGTTGCAGGCAACGAATCGGACGTTAATTCTATGTGGCGCGCGCGAGCAACCCGCCAGCCTTATCCATCAGGAGGAGTTCAAAGGATTGGTTGGAGCAGAAAACATTTGCGACAACGTGCAGGCTGCAATCCGCCGCGCCGAAGAAGTCCACGACCAACTGGAAGCGGCAGCCATCGGGCTGAGGCGCTAGAAGGTTCCGGCTGCAACGAGCAGGCGCGCGCCTTGTTATACTCACTGCGCGATGCTGCAGGAGACCCTCGAACAAGGACAAGTGCGGACGGATGCGGCGCTCGATCGACTGGTTCCGCTGGAAACGCAACATCCCATATCCATCCACAAAGCCATGCGTCACAGCTTGTTTGCTGGTGGCAAGCGGCTGCGGCCGGTGTTGTGTATGGAGGCCGGCCGCATGGTGGCGGGATCTTTACCCGCGGGGATCGAAGAACTGGGTGCGGCCCTGGAAATGCTGCATACCTATTCGCTGATTCATGACGATCTCCCGGCCCTCGACAACGATGATCTGCGGCGCGGACGGCCTACCTGCCACAAAGTTTTCGGCGATGCGATTGCGATCCTTGCGGGAGATGCGTTGCAGACGCAGGCCTATGAAGTTCTGGCGAGACTGGAGTGTCCGGCGGAGGCGCGGGTGCGCATTATCGAAGAGATCGCGCGCGGCACGGGAACGCTGGATGGAATGATTGGCGGACAGGTCGTGGACCTCGAGGCCGAACATACGCAGCCCACGGCCGAGATGCTGGAATATATCCATCGCGCAAAGACTGCGGCGCTGATCACGGCCAGCCTGGTGAGTGGCGGATTGTATGCCGGAGCAAAGGACAACGAGGTTAGGAAGCTGCGCGCGTTTGGGCAATCGATTGGCTTGGCTTTTCAGATTGTGGATGATGTTCTCGACGTGACTCAAACTTCGGAGCAACTCGGCAAGACTGCGGGGAAAGATACTGCTGCGCAAAAAGCTACCTATCCTGCTCTGTTCGGGGTTGACCAATCCTTGCATAAGGCTGACGCTCTGGTAGATTCGGCGTTTCGAGAGCTGGATAGCTTCGGAGAACGGGCAAAGACGCTGAAGGAGTTGGCAAGGTATCTCGTGGAAAGAAAAAAATGAGTGCTTCCTTCTGCGAGAAACGTCCACCCGGAGATCAGCCGTCAAGTGACAAAGCTCTTATCGCCGCTCGAAACGGGGCTGCAGTTTTTGCGGCGGCTACGGGCTCCGTGGGCCTGCGGTTCCTGTTACATCGACTGCTTGGGAGGTCGCAGGACGTCCGATTGTTTGGACCTGTGGCCTTCGCTGCTTTTCTCGGCCTTCTCTGGTTCGCAATAGCGTTTGCGGCATTGCTGCGGGGGCGCGGCCTCGACAGTGGGAGTGTGCTAGATGGGGAGGATAACGGCCCAACTGGCAACAGATCTATCTGGCGGACAATCACAGCGGCCGCCGTCGCAGCATGCATTCTAGCGATTTCAGCGTGGACCGGACTTTACCTGAATGATGAAATCCTTGAATCCCGTTCACTACCATGGATTGCGCCTCTGATTACGGTACAAGTATACGGATTCGAGAAAGCGAGCCGGCTGTATCCCTGTCAGACGGAAGTGTCCGATAAGGAATGCGAGTCTTACAAATGGATTCCGATTTTCTTGGCGGCCAATAGCCTCGCATATTTTCCTTTCGTGCTCGTCGTACTCCTTTCGCTTCGACACCGGGCTGTGACAGAGAGAACGCTGTCGGCGATTGCACGTCGGTTCTCGCGGTGGTGCCTGGCCATTGCAAGTGCGGGCCTCGTAACGCTCCAGATCATGCACGGGCTGAATCTCGCTACATACGATAGTCTTTATCCACATCCTGGAATGGGGCACTGGCATTTCGGGGTCTGGGAACAAGTAAACGACATCACCGGCACTTTGTTCGTGCTGGCAGGGCTTCTGTTTCCATTTTATTTCTATCGAGCATTTCGCAAGGCTCGCAATTTCGCTGAGGCGCGGTCTCGGTTGGCGGAGCTAACGTCTTTGGCGGCGGTAATGGTGGTGGCTCTGCTCGGCAATCCCGGCTGAAGCCTTGGTGCGATCCGCCAAAATGTCTTCTGATAAAATTGACGGAGGGCGATGGAGTTCGCCATAACCGTTTCTAGCGGCTTGTGGGCTGGAGGCTGATAACTCCTACAAAATCCAAATCGATTTGTAGGGAGAAACTCCATCGTGAAAGATTTCCTCGCCATCTCTATCGCCGCGATCGTCGGCGCCAATCTTCGTTACCTGTTGAGCCGGCTCGCCGCCCGCGAACTGGGGCCCGTCTTCCCTTACGGAACGTTATTTATCAACATTGTGGGAAGCTTCATCGTGGGCTTCTTTGTGATCTGGACCACCGAGCGCGTGCTGGTCGATCCGCGCTGGCGGCTACTCGTTGTGATTGGCTTCTGCGGCTCGTTCACCACCTTCTCCAGCTATGCGTTCGAGACCATGTCGTACTTCGAGCAGGGACAGTGGGGGCTGATGCTGGGCAACATTGTCAGCAACAATATTCTCTGCCTCGGCGGCGCTTTGGCCGGAATGGCACTGGCGCGGGTGCTGTAGAATGGCGAACGCAATGGCAGTGCAAGTCACAATCTACTTAAACGAAGCCGACCAGTGGCATCATCACCCCCTGCATCTGGAAATTCTCAACTACCTGCGCAAAGAAAATGTCTACGCCGCAACCACGATCCACGCCGTGGCAGGGTTCCTGGGACGGCACCGCGTGGAAACCTCCCATCTGATTGAGGCCGGCGGCAAGTTGCCGGTGATCATTATTTTCGTGGACACGGACGAGCATGTGAACCGAGTGTTGCCAACTCTCAAAGAGATGGCGGCGCACCGGTTGATCGTGCGCGAGAATGTTGTGCTGGAGCAAGGGAATCTGGACTGACATGTCCGCCACTGGCCTCGACATTCTTGCCATCGCTGCGCATCGCGACGACGTAGAGCAGACCTGCGGCGGGACGATGCTGAAGGCCGCGCAACGCGGCCAGCGGACGGGCATCCTCGATCTAACGCAAGGGGAAATGGGCACGCGCGGCAGCTGCAGAAGACCGTGCGCGCGAGGCTGCCGATGCGGCCAGGATTCTCGGTGCGGGTTGGCGGCGGGCGCTCGATATTCCCGACGGGCGCGTGGAAAACACCTGGGAGAACCGGCTGAAAGTGGCGGCTGTGATCCGCGAGACGCGGCCGCGCGTGGTGATTTTGCCTTACTGGAAGGGACGGCATCCCGACCACTACACGTGTTCCGTGCTGGGATATGAAGCGTGCTTTCTTGCCGGGCTGCGGAAGTTGGCTCTGAGCTCTCAGCCGTCAGCTTTCGGCCAAAGCAGCCCTGGAGCCGAGCCTGGCGCCGATAAACGAGAATCGCTTGGTCCTCACCGTCCGTTCAAAATCATTTACGCGACACTTTACTACGATGTCCGGCCTACGTTTGTGGTTGATATCAGCGCGCAGTTCGAACAGAAATTCGCATCCATTCTGGCTTACAAGTCGCAGTTCAGCGATCAGGAGGCTGGCAAAGACCTCTTCCCTGCCCACGCCGAGATTCGCGCGCGTGTGGAATCGATGGCGCGGTATTACGGCGCGCTGGGCGGCGTCACTTACGCTGAGCCTTTTCTGCAGAAAGAAGTGGGGCTAGTCGAGGATTTATTGGCGATTCCAGTCAAGTCGATTTAGTGTTCGCTACTTCTTCAGAGCCACAGCCAACCCGTCGCGAATGGGCAGAATCGTAGTGAAAAAATCCGATGAGTTGTAAAGCGATCGGTTGAACTCGAGGATGGCTTTGGTGTGCGCATCCTTGGGATTCTTTTCCGCGACTCGGCCGCTCCACAAGACATTGTCGGTAATAAACAAGCCGCCCCGGCGCAAGCGCGGCGAGACCAGGCGCAATACGCGCGGATAATCCTCTTTGTCGACATCGCTGAAGATGATGTCGAACTCTGCTTTCTGCTCGGAGAGGAACTCCAGCGCGTCTCCAGTATGGAGCGTAATGCGGTTGGCAACGCCGGCGCGCTCGAAGTAACCACGAGCACGCTGGGCGTTTTTCGGGTCGCCATCGGTGTAAATAACTCGGCCTTGTTCACCGACCGCCCGCGCCCACCAGATGGTCGAGTATCCGATGGCAGAGCCTAGCTCGAATACTGTCTTGGCATTGATCGTCAAGGCCAGTTGCTGCAGCACCCGCGCCACCGCCGGGCCAACGATGGGCACATCGTGCTTGGTGGCGTAGCCTTCCATCTCCTCCAGCACTTCGTCGCGCTTCGGCAGCAGGGAGTAGAGATAATCGTCGACCGGGCCGGCGGTGGCGAGGTTGTAATGCCGCCAATTCGGTTTGCTTTCTCGCTTCAGTTCTTTTGCAGGCTTTTTTGCAGGCACTGGGCTTCCTCGGGACTCGTGATTGCACTATCGGTTACGGACCTCAATCCCGGACCGTCACTCCGGGCTTCATCGTCATGATCTCAATACCGGGCACCAGCTTTTTCAACTCCGCAGGGCTTCCCGTAAGGACGGGAAACGTGCCGAAGTGCATCGGAATTACTGTCTTCGGCTTGAGCAGATTGCAAGCATAAGCGGCTTCGCGCGGTCCCATGGTGAAGTGATCGCCGATGGGCAGCATCACAATCTCAGGCGCGTAGAGCTCGCGAATAATCGCCATGTCTCCGAAAACGTTGGTGTCGCCAGCATGATAAATCTTGACACCGTTCTCGAATTCGATGACATAGCCGCAGGCTTCGCCGCCATAAATAAGCTGGTCGCCATCCTGGATACCACAGGAATGATCGGCATGCACCATGGTAACTTTGATATCGCCAACCTTCTGCGTACCGCCTTTGTTCATCATGGCGGTTTTCTTCGCACCTTTTTTCTCCAGCCACCCGCACATCTCCGGAATGGCGACAACCAGGGGACTGTGCTCCTTAATGACTTCAACCGCGTCGCCGATGTGGTCGCCGTGACCGTGCGTAATGAGAAGAGTGTCCAGCTTTTTCACCTTCTTGTCAGATGGCGGACAGGCGGGATTGTTCATGATCCAGGGATCGATGATGATGGTTTGGCCGCCGGGCGTTTCAATGCGAAATGTCGCGTGGCCCAGCCATGTAAGATGAATGCCTTTCAAGTTCATGGAAGATAGCTCCGGCCACCGCCCCTCTGGTTTGCTCGTCAAACGGCCTCGGCATGGGCGGCGGCTGAACTTTAGTTTAATATGAAACGCCATGACCGATCTCAAGGTGCTGATTTCGCGGGAACAGATTACAAAAAGAGTTGCGGAACTAGGCGCGGAGATCACGCGCGACTTCGCAGGCCAGCCGGTAATTCTGGTTGGGGTGCTGAAAGGATCCGCAATTTTTCTCGCTGACCTGGCACGGAAGATAGAACTGGACGCAACTTTTGATTTTGTCGGCGTCTCGAGTTATGGGAACCGTCCGAGCCCTACGCAAGAACTCAAGAGCGGATGGGACTCGACCGGCGAGGTAAAGCTGACCAAGGATGTGGACCAGTCCATGAAAGACAAGAACGTAATCGTGGTGGAGGACATTCTGGATACCGGACTCACCCTTACCGTCTTGAAGAAGCTGCTGCTCGCGCACCAGCCAAGATCACTGAAGATTGCCGCTCTTCTGGACAAGCCCTCGCGCCGCAAGCTGCCCCTGCATGGCGATTACGTTGGCTTCACTATTCCCGATGAGTTCGTAGTGGGCTACGGCCTGGATTACGCTGAGCGCTATCGAAACCTGGCTGACATTTGCGTCGTGCCTCGGGAGTAAATCAGTACCTAGTACCCAGTACCTGGTACCTAGTATTTGCGTCAACTCGCGATAGCATGGAGTGCGTTTCTTCTAAGTACCGGGTACTCGGTACTCGCGACTAAAAAGGCGGCTGCTATCATACAAAAACCATGGGATCTGCTCTGAGCAAGCCTGTAAATCAGTTGCCGGTTGAGCCGTTGCTGCTGGAAGTAGCTGATGTACTGGCAACGTCGCTGGACCTCGATACCACTTTGCGCCGCGTCGCGGAGGTGGTCCGCAAGGTCATCGATTACGAAATCTTCGCGATTCTTCTTCTGAACGAAAAGACGCAAGAGTTGCGGTTCCGTTTTCAGGTCGGCTATCCGCCGGAATTTGCCGAAAAGGCTCGCGTCAAAGTGGGTGAGGGAGTCACCGGACTCGCGGCCCAGTCGCGGCAGGCTGTTCTGGTCGATGACGTCACGCAGGATCCAACCTACATCTCCGCTATCCCGAACGTACGATCGGAACTGGCCGTACCGTTGATCACCAAGAACAGAGTGATCGGCGTCATCGATCTGGAGGCGCAGAACCCGGGCTATTTCAATGAAGAACACAGCCGGCTGTTGACTCTGGTGGCGTCGCGGATTGCGGGCGGAATCGAAAATGCCCAGCTCTATACGAGAACGACTCGACAGGCGCGCATTTTGTTGCTGCTCAACGAAATCGCGCGGGAGTTGTCGTCCATTCTGAATTTGGACGAACTGCTGAGCCGGGTGGCAGAGTTATTGCGGAAATTGATCGACTACCAGATGTTCAGTATTCTTTTGCTGGATTCCTCGGGCGAGAAGCTGCAGCATCGGTTCTCGTTGCGCTTTCACGAAAACATCCACCTGAAGCACGAGGTTCCATTGGGGCGCGGGGTGGTCGGTTATGCCGTGGAGACGAAACAAGCGGTCCTGGTGCCCGACGTGTGCAAGGATCCCCGCTATGTCGAGGCGAACCCGGAAACGCGTTCTGAGCTGGCTGTGCCGCTCATCTACAAAGACAAAGTGATCGGAGTGCTGGACCTAGAGCATACGCGCCGGGGTTTCTTCACGGATGACCACCGGCGCACGATGATGACGCTGGCGGCTCAAGTTGCCATCGCAATCGAGAACGCGCGACTCTATGAGGAGATCGCGCGGCAGGAGCGCCGCCTGGAACGCGATTTGGCGCTGGCTCGAGAATTGCAAATGCGGTTGCTGCCGCAAACGCTTCCCAAGCTGGCGAACCTGGAACTGGCCGCGAAGTTTGTCCCGGCCCGCGCCATTGGCGGAGATTTGTACGACTTTATTCCGTACTCGCTTTCGCGCCTGGGAATTGCGATTGGCGACGTAAGCGGCAAAGGAGCGCCCGCCGCGATTTATGCGGCTCTGGTCAGCGGGATTCTTCGCTCCCATGCTCCCATTGAGCCCGGCCCGGCGGAAATGCTCAGAGCGGTCAACTTGTCTCTGGCGGAGCGCCGTATTGAAGCGCAATTCGTTTCGCTCATTTATGCCGTCTGGGACGATGCACATCGAACCCTGGTCGTGGCGAATTCCGGTTTACCGCGCCCGATTCACGTGCATGCTGGAAAGAACCATGTCATCGAGGCTACTGGCTTGCCTCTCGGGCTCTTCGACGATGCGAACTACGACGAGTTCCGCTTCAAAATGAAGCCCGGAGATGTATTTGTTTTCTTTAGCGACGGCATTCTGGACGCGCGCAACCGTCGTGGGGAGCTCTTTGGCCGCGGGCGCGTAGAAAAACTTATCACGGAGTGCGGAGGCCGCTCGGCCGACTGCGTGGTCGATATTTTATTCAAAGCCGTCGCCGAGCACTCTGCAGGCGTGGAGACATTCGACGACCAGACTGTAGTGGCGATCAAGGTTAAAGACAATCCGGCGGCGAGTTCTACAAAACGAAAATGAAGCGCCGCAGCGATTTGACCGACTGGGAGCGGCCACCGGCATTTGTGTTCCGCGAGAGCCACGCGGGGCTGTTCCGCCGCGCGCGGACGTTCACCTTGTGCTGCGAGAACGTTCCTCTCACTAAACTCGCTCAGCGCTACGGAACGCCTTTGTACGTTTACTCGGCAACGGCGATTCGCGAGCGACTGGGCGCGTTTGAGCAAGCACTCCGCCGTTTCCCTCACACTATCTGCTATTCCGTAAAGTCAAACTCCAATTTGAGCATCCTGCGATTGCTCGCGCGTGAAGGATGCGGCTTCGATGTGGTTTCCGGCGGAGAACTGGAACGGGTGCTGGCGGCCGACCGCGGAGCGGGTAAGAAGGTCGTGTTCTCAGGCGTGGGAAAATCTCGCGAAGAGATGACCGCCGCATTGAAGGCCGGCATCCTGCTTTTCAATGTCGAGAGTGAATCGGAGCTCTGGGCATTGGCGGAATGTGCCGCGCAGTGTCGTACTCTCGCGCGAGTGGCTCTTCGGGTTAATCCAGATGTGGCTGCCGACACGCATCCGTATATTTCGACGGGCTTGAACAAGCACAAGTTTGGAGTGCCCATCCGAGACGCTCGTGAACTTTACGCCAAGGCGTCCGGGGTGAGATCTCTGAAGGTTGCCGGCGTCAGTGTTCATATTGGTTCTCAGATTACTGACGTTGCGCCTTTCGCGGAAGCGGTTGAGCGAGTGGCCAGTCTGGTTTCGCAATTGCGCTCGGATGGGCACACCATTGATTTCGTCGACATTGGCGGAGGACTAGGTATCGAATACCAAGCCCCAAAATTGAAGTTTGACGAATGTGCTGCGCGCTACGCGGAGGCCGTGACCCAGCCTTTGCGAGGGTTAAAAGTGCATTTGCTGCTCGAGCCGGGACGCTCGGTTGTGGGCACGGCTGGCGCGCTCGTCACTAAGGTTCTTTACAGAAAAGAAAATGACCGTAAGCAGTTTCTGGTGGTGGATGCGGCGATGAACGATCTGGTTCGGCCCGCGCTCTATGGGGCGTACCACGAAATTGTCCCGGTGGTTCAATCCCAGAAATCTGCGGCCAAGAAGGAGACGGTGGATGTAGTTGGGCCGGTGTGCGAGTCTGGAGACTTCTTTGCACGCGATCGGGAGCTGGCCCGAGTCGAGGAAGATGAGTTGCTCGCTATTCTGGATGCAGGAGCCTATGGAATGGCACTTGCGTCCAACTACAACACGCGTCCACGGGCAGCGGAAGTACTGGTGAGCGGAAAGTCTGCGAAGGTCATCCGACGACGGGAAAGCGTGCGCGACTTGTATGCCGCAGAACTGTAATTTCGACGTCCGTCCCGCAAAGCGCCTATCGTTCTCCCCACTTCAGCTTCGTCCGCAGCACGTGGAAAAAATCATGATCGGTGCGAAACAGGCTGACGCTGTGTTCGGAGCGGCGGCATCGAACCCGGTCACCATCGCACAGATCAAGCCCGGGTTGTCCATCCAGGCTGAGGTAGGCTACCTCTTCGTCGCTGCGCAGCAAGAGCTCAACCACTGCCGAATCCGGAACGACCAGTGGACGATGGGTGAGCGAGTGCGGGGCCACTGGCGTGATCACGAAAGCATTGACTGTCGGCATCAAGACAGGGCCCCCGGCAGAGAGCGAGTAAGCGGTCGACCCGGTGGGCGTGGCCACAATCATGCCGTCGGCGCGGTAGCTGGAGACGAAGACCGTGTCGATGAAAAGGTCGTAATTGTTGAGGCGCGCCAGGGCAGTCTTGTTGACCACGGCGTCGTTGAAAACCAGGTAGCTTCCCAGAATCTGTTCACCGCGGAGCAAATCGCACTGCATCAAGGAACGGTGCTCCACAGCGGCGCGGCCCTGAGCAATCTTATCGAGCATGGGGAACAGCGACGAGAGCGGCACATCGGTAAGAAAGCCCAGCGAACCGAGATTCACGCCAAGCAATGGCACGTCGATGGGGGCCGTGGCCCGGGCCGCCGAGAGCAAAGTCCCATCGCCGCCGAGCACCACCACGAGATTCAGCGGCCGCGACGACATTTCCGAGCGCGGCACTTCTTCTTCGCCGTTGCAGTATTTGGCGGTCTCCGGATCCACGATAACGCTGTAGCCATGGGCGTGAAGCCATTCGAGAAGCTTGGGAACCGTTTCAGCTACTTCGTGCCGAGCCGGACGGGAAATAATGGCCGCGACTTTCGATGGGGACGATGAGGGCGAAATTGCCATGATCAAAGAGAGCAAGAAAGATTGTACAGAATCCCCCGAAAAAATCTTCGGCGGATCAGTCGGAAGGCGCGGAGGATTAAAGCACCCCGCGGACGAGGAATTCGCGGTTTCCTTCCGCGCCGAGTATGGGCGAATCGATGACGCCCAGTCCGGAACAGCCAAGATTTTCCAGAGTTGCTTTAACTTTTTCAACGGATGCGAGCTGAGCAGCTTCGTCCCGCACAATGCCTCCCTTGCCAACAAATTCCCTTCCCGCTTCGAATTGAGGTTTGACGAGAACGATCAGTTGTCTGCCTCGGCGTTCATTTGCGGACCCAGGAAAGGCTGCGTTCAATATGGGAGGTAAGACCAAAGTCGCGGAAATAAACGCTACATCGACCACGATCAGGTCTACCAGTTCCCCGATGATCTCGCTCGTCACATATCGGGCGTTGGTCTTTTCCAAAAGACGAACCCGAGGGTCCTGACGGAGTTTGAAGTCCATCTGGCCGTAGCCGGTGTCGATGGCGATTACGCGACTGGCCCCATGCTGCAACAAACAATCGGTAAAACCGCCGGTGGAAGCGCCAACATCGAGACAAATTTTCGCGTTGACGTCGACCTTCCAATATTCCAAAGCCCGCTCAAGTTTAAGGCCGCCACGGCTGACATACTTGAGATCTTCGCCGAGAAGACGCACCGCAACATCGTCTACAACCTGTGCGCCAGCTTTATCGAGCTTCTGCTCGTTGACCAATACCTTTCCCGCGATAATCAAAGCCTGCGCACGCTCGCGAGAGGCGACAAGTCCGCGGTCGACGAGAAGTTTGTCGAGCCGCAGTTTCAAGTTCGCTCCCGACTAGAAGCGACCATTAGCGTTGCATGGCCTTGTAGTTCTACCCCGAAAGTGCCAGCACTCGCTCCGGTGCAAAATGCTGAACCGTCGCTCGCTGAATCACTTACGAAGATACGTCTGCGCTTTTCCACAGTATTTTCCACGGTTGTGTTGAAAACTTTTTAATTTAACTCTGTCCTGAAAAAACAAGAGCCGCCCGCAAGGGCGGCTCTGCGCATGTCGCCGACAATCAGCCGGCCACTTCTTCCAGCAACTTCTGATCGATGTCAAAGTTGGAGTGAACGTTCTGCACGTCGTCCTGATCTTCCAGCGCTTCCATCAACCGGATCATGGTATTGGCCGCTTGACCTTCCAGCTTGATGTAATTCTGCGGAATCATGGCGACGCTCGAAGATCCAGGCTCAATTCCCGCCTTCTTCACCGCTTCGAGCACCGCCTCAAACGCTGAGGGCTCAGTCAGGATTTCCCAATTCTCGCCATCGTCATTCAAATCTTCGCCGCCCGCCTCGAGAACGATGTTCATCAAGTCGTCCTCTTTCGCCGCGCTCTTGGGAATAATGATGTCTCCCTTCTTGTGGAACATCCAGGAGACGGCACCGGCCTCCGCCATGTTGCCACCGTTCTTGCCAAAGCAGTGGCGGATTTCACTCACGGTGCGATTGCGGTTGTCGGTATTGATGTCGAGCAGGATCGCCACGCCACCTGGGCCATAACCCTCGAGAGAAAACTCTTCATAGGTAGCGCCGGGCAGTTCCCCGGTCCCGCGCTGAATCGCCCGCTTGATATTATCGGCGGGCATATTCTCCGATTTAGCCGCAAGAATTGCGCCGCGGAGGCGGGGATTGGAATCCGGATCGCCGCCGCCATTCTTTGCGGCAATGCTGATTTCCTTGATGAGACGGGTAAAAATCTTGCCGCGCTTGGCGTCGAGCGCGCCCTTCTTGTGCTTGATTGTGGCCCATTTTGAGTGGCCAGACATGGCTAGACCTCGTATCTACTGATCTGAATTGGCGCGGGATTCGCCCGTTGAGGGAATCACAGGCTGCCTCGATAAAATCTGCAGGCGAACCGGAATTATAGCACGACCTCGGCTCCGTGGTTCGCGGACTGATCTTATGATAAACGCGCATCGCCGCCCAGAGCAAGCTTTTGAGCGAGAGCGCAAAGGATTAGCCCCTAATTCCGTGATTGACTGCCACGCACACGCACCCTAACATGCCAGCGGGGCGGGTTTTGATCATGAATGGCCGGGTCATAGGGCACTACCGGATCATCGAGAAGATTGGCGCCGGAGCCATGGGAGAGGTGTTTCGGGCGCGCGATGAACGACTGGGACGAGAGGTCGCCCTCAAGCTGATCCGCCCAGCCTCCAGCAGCAACCCCGATCATGTGCGGCGGTTCGAACTCGAAGCCCGGGCCGCGGCGGCACTCAATCATCCCAACATCGTCGCCGTTTACGACGTCGGTTTTGACGACGGAACTCCTTACATCGTTTGTGAATTGCTGGAAGGCAAGACCCTGCGCACCAAACTGGCCGCGGGCGCATTACCGATGCGGCAGGCGGTCGAATATTCGCTGCAGATTGTACAAGGGCTCGTTGCAGCTCATGATCGCCGCATTATTCATCGCGACTTGAAGCCCGAAAATTTGTTTGTGACTACTGATGGCCGAGTCAAGATTCTCGACTTCGGAGTGGCCAAGTTGCAATCCACACCGGACGAATGCGGACGAACCGTCGAAGAGCTCACTACCATCACCAAGAGCGGTTCGGTGGTCGGTACCGTTGCCTACATGGCACCGGAGCAACTACGAGGCAAAGCAGTCGATCATCGCAGCGACATCTTCAGCTTGGGGGCCATCCTCTACGAGATGCTTGCCGGTCGCAGAGCCTTTCGCGGCGAAACCGAAGTGGACACAATTACTGCAGTCCTCCGCGAGGATCCTCCCCAGATTGGTCTGGAGCGATCGGGCATCCCCCTTCCCTTCGAACAGATCGTGCGCCATTGCCTGGAGAAGGAGCCGGAAAAGCGTTTTCAGTCAGCTCGAGACTTAGCGTTCGCGTTGGAAACTCTGACCGAGACCTCTGGAGGGCGGGCAAATTTGAAGGGCCCTCCGAAGTTGAAAGCCAAGGTGCTTCCCTGGGCGATCGCCGGGATGCTTCTGATCGCGATGCTGTGGCTGGGGTTTCGACAAGTGCAGCAGACCGTATTGACTCCGATATACCACCGGCTGACCTTTGACGAAGGCACGCTCTACTCGGCGCGCTTCACCCCTGACTTTCGATCTGTGGTTTACGCCGCGGCGTGGAACGGTAGACCGCTCCAACTTTTCTCCACCGTCGGCGATTCGCTCTTAAGTCAACCACTCAACCTTGCAGATGCAAACTTGCTGGCGGTTTCCAAGTCCGGCGAATTGGCGTTGGTGCTTCGCGGCGCTCACATGGCGCATCTTCAAATTGAACAAGGCACGTTGGCTCGTGCGCCTCTGGCCGGCGGTTCTCCAAGGGAACTTCTGGAAGATGTCCGCTGGGCCGATTGGGGACCGAACGGTGAACTGGCAGTGGTGCACCACGCCGAAGGCCGTGATCGAATTGAGTACCCTCTTGGTCACATCCTGTACCAGGGGAACGGATGGATCAGTCATATCCGCCTATCTCCGCAAGCCGATAGGATTGCTTTCATCAACCATCCGTCGATGTGGGATGATCGCGGTCTTATTTGTCTCATGGATCTTGCCGGGCGCGTCAAGACACTCACTCCGGAATGGGACTCCGCAGACGGGCTGGCCTGGAATCACGACGGAAAAGAAATTTGGTTTACGGCCGCCGAAAAGGGCTATACCCGCGCCTTGCTTGCTGTCGATGATTACGCGAAGGTTCGAACCATTTTGAGAATTCCCGCGGGATTGACCTTGCAAGACACAGCCCCCGATGGCCGGGTACTCGTGAGCCGGGATTCCGAACGTGTCGCCATGGCGATTTCAGCGGGCAAAGGCGAGACGGAAAATATTTCCTGGCACGACTGGGATATCGCAAAGGACATCTCGAGTGACGGGCAATCGGTACTGTTTGAGGACGCAAGTGAGGCTGCGCCTCCCGTGTATTCGGTGGCGATTCGTAAAATCGATGGAACACCGCCCATACAACTGGGGGACGGTAGCGCAGGCGGTCTCTCACCGGACGGCAAGTGGGCAATCGCAATTATCGTGGGCAGCCCAGGCCGAGTCACGCTCTACCCCATCGGGCCCGGTCAACCGCGCACAATTCCTATCACTGGCCTGGAGCGGATCCACAACGGCTCTTCTCACTTCCTCGCGGATGGGAAACGAATCACCATTAATGGCAATGAGCGGGGCCATGGTGTGCGTTGCTACCTTGTCGATGTCGACAGCGGAAAATTAACACCCGTTACTCCTGAAGGGATTACGGGCGGTTTGGTTTCACCCGACGGCCGCTCCATTGTTGCCAACGATGGTCTAACGCCCGCGCTGTATTCAATCGGTGAAGGTTCGGCGCGACCGATCCCCGGTCTCGAGCCGGGCTTTGTTCCGGTCAAGTGGTCAGAAGATACTTCCGCTATCTATGGATTTCGACCGGGCCAGGTTCCTATGAAGGTTTATAAAGTCAACTTATTCACAGGGGAAAAGACTCTCATTCAGGACTTGGGGGCCAAAGCTCCTGTCGGCATCGTTTACATCGCTCCGGTGGTTGTGAATCGCGATGCTTCGCGGTTCGCCTACAGCTACTACCAGGTTTTCTCCGTGCTGTTTATGATTTCCGGGTTGCACTGAGTCCGACGACTGGGCTAGTCGAGTGACCCCGAAAAATCCACTGGAACGTAGTGGAAGAAAATCGAAGTGGATGTATATCCTTGGCCGAGCGCATCCCTGTAATGGGGAACCTTCGTGCCCCGGTAGACTAAGCCGTCACCCAGAGCCTGATAAACGGTACCCGCACCGTCGGAAGTATCAAGACGAAGCGGCCACGACGTTGCGAGTTCCGGTTCCGGAGAGAAATCCAGACATAACGTTACGCTGAACTCGCATTGCTCACGATCCGTGTGCTTTTTTAGTTCGGCTCCGCTCAAGTAGGACGCGAGATAAACGTAGGAAGGCTTGACCGGCTCTCCCACGATAGCGGTCACCGCTTTTGCAGTCTGGTGATGGAAGTAGCGGGCGACCGGCTCATTGTGGGCTGCATAGCGCCGGGAACTCTGCTCGTCTCCCAGGCGAATCGCTCCGCGCCTTACCGAATGCCGGTAGTAGCGGCGCAAAGCGGCAAGATTGTAAGGATGAATCAGGTTGCGAAGAGGAACGTAGCCCCGTTCTCGAAACGCCTGCGCCCGGGTTCTGACAATCTCAGACCACTCCGCAAGCCGGCGCTCGCCGTCATCGGCTGGGGCCAAGATGCCAGCCTGCGCCAACAAAAGCCGTACTTCGCGAGGAAGTGAGAGTACCGACTCGCCGTCGTGGAGTCGCCGAACCGCCCGCTCAAGACGTGGTCCCAGCCAGAAGGGATACCGCGCACCAGTCGCGGGGTCATGCACCCACGCCACAGTGCCCTGCAAGTTGAATCCTGCGAGCAAGTCCCGATGGGCCTGGAGTTCCTCTGGAACTTCTCCTGCAGGTGAGATCAAACATCGAGGGTTCAAGAACAATTCCTGACCCGCCTCACCCTGGGAGCGTTCTCGATTGAGAAACCATTGGGGAACAAGATGCATCGGCAGTTCATCCAGCAGGCAATGGAATTGATGCGGAGGCAGCATCGCGGTGTGACGCTGTCGCGATGCCGCCCCCATGAGGCCTGCGATCCACTCAAGCCATGCCGTGTCTTTTACCGGTGCAGCCATCCGTTCACCGTGAAACGACTGTCTTCGAAAGCCCGCGACCCGCATTGCACAGGAGTAATCTCGTGCAAAGTCGAGCAGGGGAAAAATACGATCTGGTTCTGCTGCGGCACAATGGTCTGGTAGCCGCCGGTGATCGTCTGATCTTCACCCTTACCCTTCTGCGAATCGTACAGCCGCAACTCTCCACCGTCGAATCGGTTCGGTTCCCGATGGAAAAAGTAGACGAACGTCATCTGCCGAGATCCGATTATTTCCTGGGCATTATCGGCGTGCACGTGGAAAAAATCTCCATCATTGCTCGCCGTGATCTGCACTTCCGTTCGCGTAACGGGAAATTCTTCGATCCCGAGTTGTTCCAAAACTCGGGGCAGTACTCCCTGAACGCGGTCCCGGATAACCTGCTCATGCGGCCCCAATTCCATCAGCACGCGGGAGCGCCGATGGTTGTAGTCCGTGACTCCCGGTTCACCACTTGGCGAAATCACCTCGCTGTTTCTGAACTCCGCCTCATGCTGCTGAGTGTAGCGAATCAGGTCCTCCATTTCCTGCGGGGCTAGAAACTCATCCAGAACGACACACTGCGCCCGCACGGTCAAAGGCGCGTCCAAAACGGCAACGGCGTCAGCCGAGGCGGACTGGTCTCGACGTGATGCTTGTTTCGAGGTCAAGTCTTCCTGTCGCAGGCTGATGCTAGGCGGTTGTGGTCCGCTCGGGGGTTGCTTGGGCTGTGGCACGGCGTGCGGTCCCGGTCCGGATGGCGGTTGCGGTCCGGTGCCTGGAGGCTGCGGGCTACCATATACAGTTGCGGGAATGCTCTCTTCCGTGACGGCCGAGGAAACGCCGCGCGCCACGATTTGTTCCACGATACTGCTTCCTAACAGCGTGAAGGCACGTTGAGCCACCGTCTCGCCCACAGAGCGTGCTATGGCTGCGGTAACTGCAGATTGAGTTTCTGGGTTGCCGGATGCGTCCTTTGCGTTTTGCAGGAGGCACATCAGCAGCTCCCGCTCACGCGCGCTCAGGATGCGCTCATCCTGCATCAATGTTTCGGAAAACGCGTCAAGAATTTGTTTCGACGTCATAAGACACACTCCTCCCTGAAGTTCCTCGAACGTTCTAAGTTCCAGTGGGGCGAAAAGGGAAGCGTTCCGCGCAGACACTAACAGGAAATCGGAGGATTTTCAAACACTAATTTCGGGCAGGCAAGAAATTAACATTTACGCAATTTACGTCGAAGATTCTACTTAATCACCAACGCGCCCACCATGGACTGGAAAATCTTCATTCCATCGGTGCCACCTAGCTCGGGTTCGGCGGATCGTTCGGGATGAGGCATCATGCCCACAACATTCCCGCCCGCGCTGCAGATGCCCGCGATGTTGTCGAGAGAACCGTTGGGATTCGCCGAGGCCGAGATTTCACCGCCGGGAGTGGAATAGCGAAACAAGATGCGGTTTTCGCGGCGCAGTGCGTCCAGCGTTTGCGCATCGCAGAAATAGTTTCCCTCCATGTGACCAATCGGGATGGTCAAGACTTCTCCCTGCGAACAGAAATTGGTAAATGGAGTCGCAGCGTTTTCGACCCGCACCTGTACCGGTTTGCAAACGTACTTCAGGCCGGTGTTCCGCATGAGGGCGCCCGGCAAGCAGCCCCGACTCGCAGAGGATCTGAAAGCCGTTGCAGATTCCCAGCACCAAGCCTCCACCATCGGCAAATCGACGCACCGATTCCATCACCGGAGAGAACTTCGCAATCGCCCCGGTTCGCAGGTAATCGCCGTAGGCGAATCCGCCGGGAACGATGATGGCATCGCAATTTTCCAGATCATGCGATTCGTGCCAGAGAAAACATGCCGGCTGTTTGGCGACGTGCTGGATGGTCCAGTAGGCATCGTGGTCGCAGTTCGACCCGGGAAAGATGATGACTCCAAATTTCATCTTCGGTTCCTTGATGAAGGATTTGTGGCCAGTTTAACACGCGTGGTGTAACTGGCAGCTAAGCGAGTTCGAAGCCCACTCAGTGAACGGCAACGTCCGGACTCGACGAAGACGGAGTCGGAGGCAAGCTCTGCGGAACCGTCGCGGCCGATGGGGTTGGAAGCTGTTGGGAAGCCGGGTCGGGTTGCGGCGTTACCATTTCTAGCGGCGGGGCCGGCGGTGGAACGCCTTTTGCGCGCACAATAGCCCAGTGCCATTCCTGGTCGGGGAAAAGCGCAAAGTTCAGTTGAGTCCGAAAAAGCGCGGTAGCGGAAGGTGCGGCCGAGCCTTTCACTTTCAACAGCAGTGTAACGTCCGGCTGCTTCTGGTCTGGGTCTTGCACCGGATGCGACGAAGCGCCAGCCACAGCTGGCACAATTCGCGCCTGACCATAATACAAAGCCGCATCACTCGGCTGGGGACGCCTTATGATAGTAAGGCCAATCACCACCTCCCGCAGCTGCCATGACGATCCGTTGTGCACCGATACCTGCAACGAATCCCCGTCGATGGTCGCCGGCCCATCCAGCTTCGCCAGTTCATTCCGCGGGAGTTCGTCCAGCAGTGTGGGGTCGGAGAGCAGCGAGCTGGTCTTGGCGCTAAAACTAAGGCTGCAGCTCACGTCGGGCGAGGAGACGCGAAAATTTTTACCACCCGGATCGAGGGAGAACACCATGGTAGAACCCATCGCGTGACGGCTTTCGGCGTCGTCCACGACCTTCGAGAAATTGTCGTTATCAATTACAACTTCAGAAGAAGGGATTTTCTTTCTTAAACTCCGCGCCACATCTCCCAGCGGAGTGTCGTTCGCGTCGTCCTGCGCGCTGACCAGTTGCGGCAATGCCAGGACGAGCACCCCCGCCAGCAGCAGGGTCGTCTTGAAACGTGTTGATAACAGTGTTCGCACCGGGGATCTCAAGGACCGATGGAGGCCGGGCAATAGCCACGAGCCACACTAGTCCTGCCACGATTGTAGTAACAGTGCACGGCGAAGGAGAGATAACCGAGGCAAACCTTGGTACTAGACCTTCCGGGGAGACCGGAAAGTATGGGGCCTAAAGAAACAATGGGCGCGCGCTGACGAAATGGAGGCGCAACGGGGCGCGCGCCCAAACCTAGTGTGACCTCTCAACTTCTACAGAAGGCCCGAAGAACGCAAACGAGTGACGGGATCAGCTATTGGTCGTCGACGAAATATCCAGCGTGCCACCGCGAATCCTACTGCCGCATAACACAGATGCATGAGCCTCATAACACCCCCAAACCACACCTGACTCTGCTGCCACATTCCAGGGGAGGATCAGCATCACTATCGGCAAAATAACAGTAGGCTGTGAGCCGTACAAGGCACCTCGGTGCCAGCGGCGTGGCACGGAAGTAATACATCTGTCACCACTGAAAGCACAGCGCTTTAGCTAATGAGCGTCGACGCTTTCGGTGTAGACGACTCTGCCGGCAGGAGGAACAACCACGGTAGAAAGACGGCTTTCCGCCGTAAGCTTCTGAAATGCCGCCAGATCGCTGCGCTGCAGGTCATCCCATCGGCTGAGCAGTTCGCCGTTTTGCCGCTTCAGCTTTTCGAACTCAAGCTGTTCCGCCTCGGTGGGTGCGGCATCGGCGGTGCCCACATCCATGGCGAGGAATGCCCACTTGGTATCGATCTGCGGCGGATAGGCGAGCGAATCTTCGTTCGCGCTAATGGTCAGATTAATCAGCTGGTCGCGCACGGCTACCAACTTTTTCTCCAGATCGTCGGCCGAGGAGGCAATCGCTTTCGTGCTGGCGTTCTCTGGCAGGCGTCGTTTCAGGCCAGCCACCTGCAAGCGCACATCCTGAATCTGATTGACCGCGTCGTAGACCTGGTTCAGACCGCTATGAATCTGCATCAGAAGGCTGTATTGAGCCGCCAGATCCGCCTCACTTACCTTCACTCGCGGATCCAACTTCACTTCCAACGGCGCTGCTTGAGTCACGCCGCCCACCGTCAGCCGCACCTGATACTGGCCTGGCACAGCCACGGGTCCCTTTGCTCCGCCGTTGTATTCCCAGAGGTAATATCCGGGAACACGATGGGCTTCCTCATAACGCAAATCCCACACAAAGCGATTCAAGCCAGCTTCCGGCTTGATTTCCTTTTCTGGCTTCTTATCATCCGGTCCAAGAGGCTCGTCGGGTTCCTCGGTTTCGGCGCTCGAATATTTCCGAATCAGTTTTCCCGACGCGTCGAGTATCTCCAGCTTCGTCTCCGTTCCCGCTTTCGGGGCATCCTTCAGGTAGTAATAGATCACGGCGCCTGGCGGCGGATTTTGGCCCGTCCGCTTCGAGGGGTGACGTTCCTCAGCTTCTCCTAACACTCCGGCCTGAATTCGGTAAGCCGGTCCTGGCGTGTAGAGATGGACATCCTGCTTTGCTAGGTCGTCGGTAAACTGCCGTAAAGGAGTGACGTCATCGAGAATCCAGAAGGCGCGTCCGTGCGTAGCAACGACGAGATCGTTGTCCTTGACCGCGAGGTCGTGCACCGGAGTGGTTGGAAGATTCAGCTTGAGCGGACGCCACACCGCTCCATCATTGAACGAAATATAGATTCCGCCTTCTGTTCCAGCGTAAAGCAGTCCCCGTTTCTTAGTGTCTTCGCGGACGGCTCGCACGAACGACCCTTCGGGGATTCCGTTCGTGAGTCTCGTCCAGGTCTGTCCGTAGTCGCTGGTCTTATATACGTACGGTTTCAGATCGTCATTCTGATGCCGATCCACGGCGACATAGGCCGTGGCTGCATCGTGCGGAGAGGCTTCGATCTGGCTGATGCGGCTCCACTCTGGCAAATCCTTCGGAGTTATGTTCGTCCAGGATTTTCCTTCATCGCGCGTGAGTTGGATCAGACCGTCGTCGGTCCCCACCCACAGCACACCTTTCGCGATCGGCGACTCCGCCAGGGCAAAAATGGTGTCGTAGTATTCCGTTCCGGAATCGTCGAGAGTGATATCGCCGCCGGAAACAATTTGCTTGCTCTTGTCGTTGCGGGTCAGATCCGGACTGATCGCCTGCCAGTGCACGCCACCGTCCGTGGTTTTGAACAAACGCTCGCCGCCGTGATACAGCGTGTTGGGATCGTGCACCGAAACCAGCACCGGAGCGGTCCACTGGAATCTGTGTTCGAGATTGACCGCGCCATGAGCGTCAGAAAGTTCCGGCTGCTCGGTGATCGATTTCACCTGCCCAATATGCCGGTCATAGCGCGTGATGGTCCCCTGATAATCGTCGGCGTAGACGATGTTGGGATCGGGCGGATAAGGCGCAATATAGCCCGCTTCGCCTCCACCCACGTCGTACCAGTCCGTGCGGTCGATGGAAGCCTCATCGCTGCGGCTGGCGATGGCCACGGTTCCGCTGTCCTGCTGCGAACCGTAAACGCGATATGGCGTCGCTGTGTCTGTAATCACGTGGTAGAACTGCGCCGTAGGTTGGTTGTCTTCGAGCGTCCAGGTCTTGCCGCCGTCCAAGGTTACGGTGACACCGCCGTCGTTGGCCGCGATCATCCGCCGCGTGTCTCTGGGATCAATCCACAGTCCGTGATTATCGCCATGCGGAACTCTGATTCGGTTGAACAGGTGGCCACCATCCGTAGACTTGTAGGCCTCCACGTCCATGATGTAGACCACGTTTTCGTCTCTGGGGTCGGCGATGATGTGCATGTAATACCAGGGACGCTGCCACAGGCTGTGGCTGGGATTGACGAAGTCCCAGTTTTCCCCTCCATCGTCGGAGCGGTAAAGACCGCCGGTGGGATCGTGCGCCTCGATCAGCGCATAAACCCGGTCAGAGTTGGCGCCGACTGCGATGCCGATCCGCCCATACGGCCCTTTCGGCAGCCCATGCTCTTCCAGTCGTTTCCAGGTTGTGCCTCCATCGTTCGAACGGTAGAGTCCGCTACCCGGACCGCCGTCGGTCATGCTCCATGAAGTGCGGCGCGCCTGCCACAGGGCGGCAAACAAGATGTTGGGATTGTGAGGATCGAAGGCCACATCGACTCCTCCGGTGTTCTCATCTTTATAGAGAACCTTCTCCCAGGTTTTTCCGCCATCGGTTGTGCGAAAAATACCGCGCTCCGCATTCGGTCCGTAAGGGTGACCCAGTGCCGCCACGAAAACAACGTCAGGATTATTGGGATTAATGATGACTTTGCCGATGGCCCGGCTGTCATGGAGGCCGATGTTCTTCCACGTCTTGCCGCCATCCAGAGATTTGTAGACTCCATCGCCCTGAGAGATATTTCCCCGAATGCAGGCCTCGCCCGTGCCTACATAAATTGTGTTGTGATCGGAATTAGCTACGGCCAGGCTGCCGATCGATCCAGTCCCCTCTTTATCGAACACGGGCGACCACGTCATCGCTCCATCGGTCGACTTCCAAACGCCGCCGCCCGTCGCACCGAAATAGTAGGTGGTGGGATCGCCTGGAATTCCGGCGGCGGTCAGCGAGCGCCCGCCGCGGAAAGGACCGATCATGCGATACTTCATTCCCTTGAAAAGCTTGTCTTCCGGATTGCCGGAATCCGTTGCCGCCGTGCCGGACTGGGTGGAGGCGTTCGAAGTGGATGGTACCTGAGGCTGCGTCGCTTTGGCGGCTTTCGATTGACGTTCCGGCTTGGTTTGGGTAAAGCCTCGGCCACGCGTCCCAAGCACGACGAATACGAGAATTACCGGCAACCAGAGGATCGAAATCTTTGCAGACCTACTCCCACAAAACGTGTCTTGACCAGCCATGTTCGGATCGCTCCCCAGGAGAATGAACTGTTACTGTTACGGATGGTTGCTATGGTAATGCCGCGCGAGAGTCAGTTGCAAAGCGCTTCTCCCGCGCAAGCCGGCAGCCCTCATTCTTTCATTAGCAATTTCCGGGCTGCCTGAATTTGCTTTCGCTTCTGCGCGTCAACCTCCGGATAGGAAAGATGAAGGCCTTCCAGAGTTTCAACGATCGCAGCCGCGACCACCAGATGAGTAAACCATTTATTGTCCGCAGGTACCACATACCAAGGAGCGTGCTTACTCGCGGTATGGCGGATCATGTCTTCGTAAGCGTCCTGATAGTTATCCCAATAGTCTCGCTCGTGAATATCTGCTTCCGAGAACTTCCAGTGTTTCTCAGGCTCTTCCAGCCGCGCCAGAAATCGTTTCTTCTGCTCTTTCCTGGAAAGATGAAGAAAGAACTTGCGAATGATCGTGCCGTTCCGCGCCATGTGGCGCTCGAAGCCGCGAATATCTTCGAAACGTTCCGTCCAAATATCTTTTGTCACCAGGGACGGAGGAAGCTTCTCGCCCTGTAGAACCGGAGGATGCACTCGCACCACCAGCACCTCCTCATAATAAGAGCGGTTGAAAATCCCGATGTGACCACGCTCCGGCAGATGTTCGTTGCTGCGCCACAGAAAGTCATGCTGCAGTTCGGTATCGGATGGCGTCTTGAACGAAGTGACCTGACAGCCTTCGGGATTCACCCCAGACATGACATGTTTGATAGTGCCGTCTTTACCTGCCGCATCCATCGCCTGAAAGATCAGTAGCAGCGCCCAGCGGTCCTGGGCATAAAGCTCGGCCTGCAAATCCTGCATGCGCACGATGTCTTTCTCTAACTGCTCCTTGGCGTCTTCTTCGGAATGGATGTGGCCAGTGTTGGCCGGATCGTAGTCCTTTAGCCGGAGGTGTTTGCCATCGTCAACCCGGTAGGATTTTGCCAGTTTGGAGATTTTCATTCTGCTTTACTCGGGAGAGCTCCAGTAAAAGTCTACACTGCGGCTAGGTTGGCACTGAGCGCCCAGAAAGGCTTCGACCTTTCAGGCAACGACCGATTTTTCGGTAACGAATGGCAGATTGGCTTGCTGCCAGGCGTCGAACCCTCCCACCACATTTACGACGTTCTGAAAGCCAGCCCGCTGCAGCAAGCTGCACGCGATCATGCTGCGATATCCGCCCTTGCAGTGCACAGCAATGGGAATCGTGCGATCAATTTCCGGTGGCGCCACTTTGAAGTTATCCAGCGGCCACCAGGACGCGCCTTCGATGTGGCCGGCCTCCCATTCCGGTTCGCGGCGCACGTCCAGCACCTGCAATCTTCCAGCTCGTAACTGCCCATTGAGGGATTCAACGCTGATCTCTGGAAGCCTGGACAATGGCAGTCCCGCTTTGTTCCACTCTGCGACACCTCCATGCAGGTAGCCTCTGACAGCTTCCAAGCCGATGCGAGCCAACCGCATGCGGGCTTCTGACACCGCCTCATCCGAATCTGCAATCAACACCGGACGCGCATTCAAACCGAGAAGCGCCCCAGCCCAAGAGGCGAATTGTCCCGACGGCGCAATGTTCACCGACCCCGGCACGTGCCCGGCCGCGAACTGTTCCCCCGGGCGAACGTCGAGCGCAATTCCGCCCTCCGCCAGCAATGTTTTGAGTTCCGAAGGTTCGATCGGCGTCAAAGGCGGCAGTTCCGACAGCGCCGCCGCTCCCGTACGATTGATCTCCGCATCCTGCAAGAAATATTCCGGACGAGCGGGCAGGTTGCTGGTCAATTGCTGGATGAACTCTTCCCTGCTCTTGATCTGCAAGGCATAATTTGTCAGCCGCTCCGTGCCAACGGTGGAAACCCGCTCGGCGCGCATGTTTCGTCCACACAATGAGCCTGCCCCGTGCGCGGGATATACCAGAACCTTGTCCTCTAGCTTGAGGATCTTGTCGTGCAGGCTGTCATAAAGCATTCCTGCCAGCTGTGGTGGACTGTACCGCTTGGAGAGGTCGGGACGACCGACGTCTCCGAGAAACAACGTATCGCCGGTAAGAACCGCCCACGGTTCGGCGGATTTTTCCCGATCCGTAATCACCAGGCAGATGCTCTCCGGCGTATGCCCGGGAGTTTCGAGCGCGCCGATGGAGATTTGTCCAACTTGCAATTGGAATCCGTCCCGCACGGCGACGTGCGGAAACTCGGCTTGCGCCTGCGCTCCGATATAGATTTTCGCGCCGGTCCTTGCCGCCAGCTCACGGTGACCGGAAACGAAATCGGCGTGCAGGTGAGTCTCAAAAATGTGGCGGATGGAAAGCTGATTGGCCTCCGCGGCCTGAACATAAATCTCGACGTCACGTTGCGGGTCGACGACTACTGCCTCGCCCTCAGACGCCAGCAGGTACGACGCATGCGCCAGACAACCCAGATAAAACTGTTCAAAGTGCATGGCTCTCCTCTGCGGCAGCGGCCCGACCAATTCTAGCTCCAAAGGCGATGTGTAGGGGTCCCGGCGGATATATCATCCGAAAGCGGGCGGTGTGTCGATGGAACCGTCAGGTAGTTGCCGACGGATTTGGTGCACGATTCGGAAGGAACCGGTAGTAGCGGAGAGGGGTTTCATCGTGGAAATGAAACCCCCGCATCTTCAACTTGTGTGCAGGAATTCGCCCGACGATCAGCCCTCCATTGTGGACACGTCGCCCGCGTCAAGCCCTGCTTCTTTCGCCTTTAGGAAGCGTCGCAGAATTTTCCCCGATCTGGTCTTTGGTAAAGAAGCCACGAACTCCAGCGACGAAGGAGTCGCGATCGGACCCAGTTCCCTGCGCACATGTTCGATCAAAGCCGCAGCCAGAGCCTCGGAAGCTACATGATCGCTGCGAACCTGCACGAACACTTTGATCGTCTCACCTTTCATCACGTCGGGCACTCCGATCGCCGCGGCCTCCGCCACGGCGGGATGCGAGACCAGCGCGCTTTCCACTTCGGCCGTGCCGATGCGGTGTCCGGCAACGTTGAGCACGTCATCGTAGCGGCCCAGGACCGCGATGTAACCATCCTTATCTTTCATGGCAACATCGCCGGTCACGTAGTAACCCGGGATCACCTGCCAATCGCGCTCGTAGCGCGCCGGATCGCGCCACACGGTTCGTAGCATGTGTGGAAACGGCCGCTTGAGGACCAACCGGCCGCCAACTCCCGGAGGCGCTGACTTGCCACTCTCATCCAACACATCAGCTTCGGCTCCGGGCACGGCCACACC
The DNA here is from genome assembly GCA_963750245.1 of uncultured Acidobacteriaceae bacterium. Lineage (GTDB taxonomy): Bacteria > Acidobacteriota > Terriglobia > Terriglobales > Acidobacteriaceae > Sulfotelmatobacter. The sequence goes on along the minus strand of CAVVQB010000005.1, from coordinate 1,569,151 downwards.
AACTTTTCCCGGACGCATCGCCATGGATGGCGGCGTGCCCAGCGTAGGGCCGCCCAATTCGGTTTGCCACCAATTGTCGATGACGTATCCCCACTTCCCGTCGCCGGCCAGATAAGTCTGCGCCCACCGCCAGGCTTCGGGATTCAGCGGCTCTCCCGCGCAGGCGATTACGCGGAGCGTAGTTAAGTCGTGCGCGGCTGGATAACTTTCGCCATAACGCATGAACATTCGCAGAGCCGTGGGCGCGGTGAACATCTTAGTTACGCCGTAGCGCTCTACAATTTCCCACGCGGTCCCCGGATTCGGGTAATCGATCGCACCTTCGCGGAACAGCGTGGTCACACCGGCACAGAGCGGCGCATACACAATGTAGGAATGCCCCACCACCCAGCCGATATCGGAAGTGCACCAGAAAATATCGCGATCACCCACATCGTAGTAATTCTCCAAATGGTAGGTCGTTCCCACCATGTACCCTCCATGCACATGCACTACGCCTTTGGGCTTGCCCGTGGAACCTGAGGTATAGAGAAGGAAGAGCGGATCCTCGGCGTCCATTTCCTCAGCAGGACAGTCGGGAGAAAACTTCAGTAACTCGTTGAAGTCAATTTCTCGAGGAGCGGAGAGTTCAGCCCCAGCGCGCGAATACACCACAACTTTCTCGACGAACTCCAGCTTATCGACTGCCTCGTCGACGATGGCCTTGAGGGCCACGATCTTCCCCCGCCGGAATCCGACATCTCCGACAATTACTACTTTTGCCTGCGCGTCGACGATCCGGTCTTGCAGAGCGGTGTGCCCCAAGCCTGCATAGACCACCGAATGGATCGCACCGATGCGAGCGCAGGCCAGCATGGCGACCGCGCCTTCGATGGTCAAAGGCATATAAATAACCACGCGGTCCCCTTTCACGACCCCCAGCGACTTTAAGCCATTGGCAAACCGGCAGACCATGCGCTGAAGCTGCCCATAGGTGACGATCCGCTCGCTGCCGTCTTCGCCCAGCCAAATGAAGGCCGCACGATTGCGACGGTCTGAATTCGCATGCCGGTCGAGAGCGTTGATGGTGATATTGGTTTTAGCGCCGGTGAACCACTTATGATGGACGCCATCCCACTCCAGCACACGATTCCACTTGCAGGACCACTCAAACCGGCTAGCGTAATCGGCCCAAAATACTTCGGGATATTTCTGGGCTCGCGCACACTCCCCCAGCCAATTTTTCTGGATTGCGTTGCGGGCGACAATCGCCGGGGCCGCGTACTCCTTGTCCAAGGCCAGGAGATTGGAGATATTTTCCGGTTTTTCGACGCTTAGAACGCCCATGAGGACCTCCTGAGAGAGCGGCAATCGGTGGCAGACTGGCGTGGATTCTGCTCTGCGTATGAAGCTCTCGCAGTGACGGAAATCACAACACGTTGTGTCTTCAGAGCGCTATCGAGAAAATAGCCAGTTCGGGCAATGCGTAACAGCCTTGCTCCCAATTTGGGACACTGAACGAGTGAAATCACGAACACTAGTGATCGGTATCACAGCGGCACTTGACGTTACGCAGTACTTTTGCGCACCATGTGCCCGGCTGGGGGTCGAAGCCGGAAACAGGAGCCACCGTCCATGTCGACGATGAAGCAGTTCTTATCACGCCTTCCCGTCCTTGCCGTCAGAATAGCGCCTGTCTCGGTTCGAAATAGCGTGCCAGATCGAATCGAATTCCGTTCTCTCAGTTCACAGGTGCGCGAGTTGTGATGCTTGTAGGAAGGGCCGAGCTCCGGGTTCTCATTTCGTAGCGCCTGAAAAGGAGAAAAACTGTGGCCATAGCAAATGTTGCATCTACTCCGGATAACACTGGCATCAATCGTTGGTGGCGCGTTGTTGGCGGGATGTCCATGAACCTGGCGCTGGGCACACTATATGCCTGGAGCATATTCGTTGCCCCCTTAGAAAAAGAGTTCGGTTGGAAGCGGGCAGATACTTCAACGGTGTTCGGCATCGCTGTGGTAGTGTTCGCACTAACGTTCATTTTGGCCGGACGTTTGCAAGACAAGTTCGGGCCCTTCAGAATCTCTCTCATTGGCGGCATCTTGGTCAGTCTCGGTTTCTTCCTGTGCTCGTACACGCATAGCCTGAACTGGCTCTATGTTTGCTTTGGCGTGATTGGAGGGCTGGGCAACGGTTTCGGCTACTCCACGCCAATCCCGGTCATGGCGAAGTGGTTTCCCGACAAGCGGGGCTTGGCCGTGGGTTTGGCTGTCGGCGGATACGGCGCGGGGTCGGCGATCTTTGGGCCGCTGGCGAACCTGAAGCTTATCCCGGCTTATGGCGTGCACACCACGTTTCAAATCTTGGGAGTGATATTCCTGGTCATGACGGTGTTTGGCGCGTTCCTGCTGAAGAACCCCCCGGCGGGTTACAAGCCAGCCGGTTGGTCGCCCGCGCCAGCCTCCAAGTCTGCGGCTAGCACCTACGACTTCGCCCCGGGCGAGGTGCTGCGCACACGTGCGTTCTACTTCATGTGGGTAGCCTACGCGCTTGGTTCCTTGGCCGGCTTGATGGTCATCAGCCAGCTAGTGCCATTCGCCAAGAGCATGAAGATACCCGGCGAGGCCCTGCAAACCCTGACCATCTTCGTGGGTGCCGTCGGCAACGCGTCCGGCCGCATTTTGTCGGGCTGGATGTCGGATGCGCTTGGCCGCTTAAACGTCCTTCGCCTGATGATCGCAATCTCGATGATAGCCATGCCGGTGCTTTACCTGGTCGGTGGCAACGTGGCCCTGCTCTACGTGGCGGTATTTGTTGTGTACTGGTGTTACGGCACGCAATTGTCGGTGAATGGAGCGGCGGCTTCCGATTTCTGGGGTACGAAGAATGCGGGCATCAACTACGGGATGTTATTCACCGCGTGGGGCGTGGCCGGCTTCTTTGGTTCCAAGATTGGCGGACAGATGTATGACAAGTACCACAACTACCAGATGGCGTTTTACACGGCGGGAATTCTGGCGTTTGTGGCCCTGCTGGCTGAACTGGCAGCCAAACGTCCCGCCGTGCCGGAAAAAGAGCCGGTTGCAAGGAAGGTGCCGGCGGTAGCCTAGTTTGCAGAAGAGATGCAGTTGATGTACAGAGGTCCACGATTTAGGCTTTGATCGACGCCTTAGGTTGTTCCTTCAAGCCGGGGGCAAGCATTAGGTAGACAGTGCCGGAGTTGTATCGCAAATTCAGCAATCCAAAGGAGCGGCCGACATGGCGCAGATTCTTCAGAAGAAGCAGACAGTGAGCGAGACCAGCGAGGCTCAGATCGCAGTTCATTGGCGCGAGGAAGAATACTATTATCCTTCCTCGAAATTTGTTGGCCAGGCAAACCTGACCGATCCCAGTGTTATAGAACGCTTCAGCGAAGAGAACTTCCCGGAATGCTTCCGGGAGTATGCCGAGCTGCTGACCTGGGATAAATACTGGGACAAAACCCTCGACACCAGCGATCCGCCGTTCTGGAAATGGTTCGTGGGCGGCAAGATCAACGCTTCGTACAACTGCGTGGATCGACACCTCGCCAAGTACAAGAACAAAGCGGCGCTGATCTTTGTCCCCGAACCTGAATCTGAATCGCCCGTCTCCGTTACTTACCGCGAACTCTACGTGAGAGTGAATGAATTCGCGGCGCTGCTGCGCGACTTCTGCGGGCTGAAGAGCGGCGATCGCGTCACTATTCATATGCCAATGGTGCCGGAGTTACCGGTCACCATGCTGGCGTGTGCTCGCCTGGGAGTGATTCACTCGGTGGTGTTTGGCGGCTTTAGCGGGGAGGCGTGCGGGATGCGGGCCGCCGATTCCGGGAGCCGCGTCCTGATCACGATGGATGGCTACTATCGCAACGGCAAGATGATCGACCACAAAGCGGGCGCCGACATCGCGCTGGAGGTCGCTAAGAAGGAAGGCCAGGTCGTGGATAAGGTCCTGGTCTGGAGGCGTCACCCGGGAAAGAACGCATCGGCTTCGCCATTCGTTAAAGGGCGCGATGTCTTCGTCGACGAAGTGCTTCCGAATTATGCCGGCCAGCTGGTGCCTCCCGTGCCCATGGACGCCGAAGCTCCGCTGTTTCTCATGTACACCAGCGGCAGCACGGGCAAGCCCAAAGGCTGTCAGCACCGCACCGGCGGGTATCTCTCTTATGTAACTGGTACTTCAAAATACATCCAGGACATTCATCCCGAGGATGTTTACTGGTGCATGGCCGACATCGGATGGATCACGGGTCACTCGTATATCGTGTACGGTCCGCTGGCGTTGGCCGCCACCAGCGTGCTTTACGAAGGCGTTCCTACTTACCCTGACGCCGGTAGAGTATGGAGAATCGCCGAGCGCCTGGATGTCAACATCTTCCACACCTCGCCGACGGCCATTCGCATGTTGCGCAAGTCCGGTCCCGATGAGCCCACCAAGTACAACTACCATTTCAAGCACATGACCACGGTCGGAGAGCCGATCGAGCCTGAGGTTTGGCGCTGGTATCACGACGTTGTGGGCAAGCGTGAGGCTGTAATCGTAGACACGTGGTGGCAAACGGAAAACGGTGGATTCCTATGCAGCACGAAGCCCGCGATTGATCCCATGAAGCCGGGCAGCGCGGGTCCGGGAATGCCGGGCATCTATCCTGTGATCATGGACGAAAACAACGAGCCGATTGCCGCTGGATCCGGCAAGGCAGGCAACATCTGCATCCGTAATCCGTGGCCCGGTATCATGCAAACGATCTGGGGCGATCGCGAGCGCTTCGTCAATCAGTACTACAGAAAATATTGCAAGGATCCCAACAGCAAGGATTGGCACGACTGGCCGTATTTTGCGGCCGACGGAGCAGTGCTGGCCGTGGACGGCTATTTCCGCATACTGGGACGCGTGGATGACGTCATCAACGTTGCCGGTCACCGCCTGGGCACAAAGGAAATCGAGTCGGCGTGCCTCACGGTTCCGGAGGTGGCGGAAGCGGCGGTGGTACCGGTAGTCGACGAAATCAAGGGCCGCGTACCGGAGGTCTATATCGCCTTGCAACCGGGACTACAGGCCAGTCAGGCGATTATCGATAAGGTCAACAAGGCCATCGAGACCATGATTGGAAAAATTGCCCGTCCGCGGCGGATCCTCATCGTTCCAGATATGCCGAAAACACGATCTGGCAAACTGATGCGCCGGGTTCTGGCAGCGCTCTCCAACAACATGAGCACAGGAGATATCACGACCTTGGCCAATCCTGACGTGGTGGAAAAGGTCCGGGAAATGGTCCAGGGCAAAGAGGCGGTGGCTCTGGCCGATGGACCCGAAGACTTGAAGAAATTCGGGACTGAGGAGTGAATGCTCGACTCAGGCACAATTTCGGCGAACACTCGCTTGGTTTTCATTCATCAGAGCGAAACGTCTACACGGACATGGCGGAGCCGATCAGGCTGTAGGCCAAAATCAGGAGCACGATCGACGCAATAATGATATAGAGACGATCGTGCTCCTCGGCAAATCCAAAGATAGAAAATGCTACACGGGCGACCGGAGTCGCGATGAGTAATAGCAGGCCGAGTTGGATGATGCCCCGGCCGCGCAGGGCGAACGCTTCGCGGAAGATCCCGCTGACGGTGCGAAGATTAGAAGGCTCGCTCTGGAATGTGCGGTAACTCACCGGAGAATGTCCGTGCCGCACGAGGTAAACGGTCGCCCCACAAGATACAACGATAGCCGAGAGCACTACACCTCCGCGAAGCAAGTTCCCAATCAGTACTTCCATCCGCTTATCGGTCCAACCCCGGTGGTTGGCTGTGTCTGATCCGGCCATATCAAATCCTTCCAGAAATTCCTTTGTAGAGCATTTCGATTCCGAGCGCCACGATCACGAGGCTGAACACTCGCCGCAACCACTTGGGATCCGCTTTAACCAGAACCCGCGTACCCAGCAGCGACCCTCCGAGAACGCCTAGCATCACTGGCATGGAAAGTCCGGGATCAATATATCCTCGCGATAGATAAATCCCCGCACTGGCCGCCGCCGTAACACCAATCATGAAGTTGCTGGTTGTAGTCGACACCTTGAACGGAATCTTCATGGCTTGGTCCATCGCCACAACTTTCATTGCGCCCGAACCAATCCCCAGGAGTCCGGATACCGTGCCAGCGCCAAACATCAGTCCCCAGCCCAAAGGCACGCGTTGCACATTGTAGTTTCGAATCCCGTTTTCCTCGGGAAAGCTCCCATTCAACCGTAGCTTCGTGGCAAGTGGATCCGGCTTCGTATCACTTTGCTTTCTTGCTGGACGCTTCCAGGACAGGGACGCGGATGCTATCAATACCAAGCCGAAAACGATGGAGATAGCGCTGGCAGAGATGTGCGTCGCGAGGGTTGCGCCGGCAAGTGCACCCAGCGTGGTAGCAACTTCCAGGAACATCCCAATCCGGATGTTCGAGATTCCCTCCCGGACATATGCAGCCGCTGCACCCGACGAGGTGGCGATCACTGAAACTAACGACGCTCCAATGGCATAGCGCACGTCTACTCCAAGAAGCAAAGTGAGCATTGGGACGAGAACCACACCGCCGCCCAATCCGGTCAGCGCTCCCAGAAAACCGGCAACCAACGAACCGGCCGCTACGATCAAGCTGAACTCGATCACACTCATGAAGATTCGAAATATCCTCCAGATTCACGCAACCAGCGGCGTTCCACAATTATCTAATTAGGCGGTGGCGTATGTACCAAGTAGGAGAGTCTAATGGAATCGAAATCATGTAGGAGTTTTTTTCTCCGATTGCTCGGTTACGTCCTTGCTTTGGCGCTGGTTTCAGCCTCGTTGGCCTTTCCGATCTGGGCCCAGGATCAGCCACCAGAGCAGGCTCCTCCTCCCCCCTCGCAAGGCCCCCAAGGTCAGCCGGTTAGCGCAGCTCTGACGCCGGAGCAGTTGCAGCAGTTGGTGGCTCCCATCGCTTTGTATCCCGATGCTCTAATCGCGCAGATTTTGGCTGCTTCCGCGTATCCCACTCAGATTGTGGAGGCGGAGCGATTCCTGCAGCAGAATCCGGATTTGAAGGGCAAAGATTTAGCCGACGCCGTCGACAAGCAGGACTGGGATCCTAGCGTGAAGGCTCTCACGCAGTTCCCTACCGTACTGGCGAATTTGGACAAGGATTTGTCCTGGACCTCCGAACTTGGCGATGCCAATTACAACCAGCAGGCGGATGTAATGCAGGCGGTCCAGTACATGCGCAAGAAAGCCCAGGATGCGGGGAATCTGAAGAGCACACCCCAGCAAACGGTGACTAACGAGGGGCCTGACGTTAGCATTCAGCCGGCGAGTCCAGACGTCGTCTACGTTCCCGAGTACGATCCCGATTTGATCTACGGTTATCCGGTCGGACTGTGGCCGGGGTTCTACCCCTGGTGGGGCGTGGGAGGCCCGTATCTTTCTTTTGGCATCGGCTTCGGCATCGGTCCCTTCTTTGGATTCGGCTGGGGCTGGCCAGCCTGGGGCTTTGATTGGCATGGCGGATACTTGCGCTACGGTGGCGGCCGTTATGCCTTCCATAGTCATGCGTTCTATGACCGGAACGCTTACTTTCACGGCAACTACCGAGGCGGGGGCGCAGCACCCTTTGCGCGAGGCGACCGAGGGGCTCGTGGATTTGGCGGGCCGGGTGAACGCGGAGGAGCCGGAACTCGCTCGGGCGCATTTGGCGGAGTCAGCCGCGGCGGAGACGAGCGGGGCTTCTCCTCACGAGGAAGGTCAAGCTTCGGCGGCGGCGGTGGTGGTGGAGGGTTTCATGGCGGTGGCGGTGGGTTCCATGGCGGTGGCGGTGGCGGCAGACGCTAGGCAGCGTTAACAGAGAGGGCTCTCGTACGTGGGCTCACGCTTAGGAGCGTTCAGGAAAAGGAGTAAAAGGTGACTTCGAAAAAACGCAGTTCAAGCTATCCCCTTGTGGTTGCCGCTCTCGTGATGGGAATTATTCCAGCCCTGTCGGCACAAACCCAAAAATCCGCATCTTCCGCGCAAGTACCTGCAGGACATAGGTCCGCCGGGCCGCAAGCTGGGCAGGACGTCTTCCCGTCGGCAGCGAACGCCACCGAGGCGCTGGTGAGTGCGCTACAGAAGGATGACGAGAACTCGTTGCTGAAGATTTTGGGCCCTAATGCAAAAGACATTATCTCCTCCGGCGACAAAGCTGAGGATAGGGGTGCCCGGCGTGAATTCGTGGAGAAATATCAGCAGATGCATCGCCTGGTCATGGAGCCTGACGGCACGACCACGCTTTACATTGGAGCTGAGAACTGGCCGACACCAATCCCGCTGATTCGTAAAGGCAGCTCGTGGTATTTCGATACTGCAGCCGGGAAAGAGGAGATTCTGTATCGACGAGTAGGCAAGAACGAACTGGCTGCGATTCAGGTGTGTCAGGAACTGGTTGACGCTGAGAAGGAGTATTATGGCCAACCCCACGACGGCGACCAGAGTCCTCACTACGCTGAGAAGCTGATCAGCGACCCGGGCAAGCATAACGGGCTTTACTGGGAGACTTCTGCTGGAGAGACTCCGAGCCCGATCGGCCCACTCGTCGCGTCGGCTACGGACAACGCGGCTCGGGAATCTACCGATCAAAAACTCGAGCCATTCCACGGCTACTACTTCAAGATCCTGAAGAGTGATGGATCAAAGACTGGCGGACAGATGATGCAAGGCTTCGCTTTCATCGCATATCCGGCGGAATATCGTTCCTCGGGAGTGATGACGTTTATGGTGAATCAACACGGAATCGTCTACGAAAAAGATCTTGGCACGAGAACCACTGCGATCGCCAAGACCGTGACGCGATACCGCGTGGATGCTAGTTGGCGTAAAGCCGACTGAGTGAAACGCCGGCACGATTTCGTCAGCGTGGTTCTATCGTGCCGCCATTCGACGGAGGCAGGCCGGAGGGAGTGATCTGAGATCTATCCGGCTGGACGGTTATAACTTCGCTGGAAAATCGAGCCGGTTGGGGACGATATCCATTGCGGGTTCGGATCTTGTATTTCTTCAGATGCTCGCCGACCAGTTTTACCGTGATCGCGCGCCAGCCAGAATTGGGATTGGGCTTCGGATAATAGCTGAGCGAATAGAGATGCGCCAAGTCGTCCCGGATAGCGGCAAAGGCCCGCTTCTCGTCCCTCCAGTTTTTGGCGAAGTAGGCCTTGCCACCCGTGGCCGCAGTCATGCGATCAAACACAACAGTCGAGACTGGCTCGAGCCTGGCTTCCTGGGTACTGATCATGTAAATCGAGACGCCAGCGGACTGAGCAAATTCGGCCACATCCTCGGGAGGCACGACGCTGGAATTGTCCGGCCCGTTGGAAAACACGACCACGACTTTCCTGCCCTGGTACTGGGTCGCATCCTTCACTGTGAGCAACAGCGTGTTGTAGAGTGCGGCTTCGTCTCCGGCTACGGTCGAGCGCACGGCATGCAGAATCCGGCTCCGGTCTGACGTGAGGCCGGCAGCTCGAAAGAGGTCCCGGTTGTAGGAATAAAATGCGATCTTGTCCGCGCTTTCCAATGAACGAACAAACTCGGAAATTGCATCTTGCGCAAAAACGAAGCCGCGATACATGTAGTTGCTGGTATCAAACAGGACGAATACATTGGCGCCGGCCACTAACGAACTCAGCGTCTGCGGCGAGTACACGGGAGTAGAGTTGATACTCGGGGGGCTGGGCGTGTTCGCAGATCCTTCGGCCTCTGCGGGCTCAACCACTCGAACCGCGGGTTCGTTGCCCTCCGCAAAAGTAGCAACCTTTTCAGCAATCCCATCCTCGACCACGGCAAAATCTTTGGGGTGCAAGCCCGTAACGTAGTTTCCATCCTTATCGGTGACGGCGACGTTGAGTTGGACCAAGTTGACGACGACGTGAACATCGGGGCCCTCCTGAGCTTGGACTCCAATGCTTAGACCGAGGCACAGACAAAGAAACCGAAGAGAGTTCGTTGCCATGATGCGTATCATCCTACTCTGCGAGCCCACGTGGGCCGCTTGCTTTGCCGCCACTGATGACGGCCGGTGCCTCAGGGACCAATTGTGCTGGAATTCGGAAGTGAAGCGATCTTGCCCTTCTGAAAGTCTTCGCCCGTTTCGTGCATCGCGCGAAGCAACGCCGGCCAGTCTTCGAAGTCTGTCGCGGAGATCTTTTCCACCATGCGCCGGGTCAACTGCGGTATCAATTGGTTCAGCGTGACCGGGGATTGGCCGGTTTCATCGGCCAGACGTGCCCAGTAAAGATTGGACGAATCCCAGGATTCCGCCAGAAAACGGCTGGGGGTTCCCTCGAACGCGGGCAGAAATCCGATATTCAGCAGCTCACGACCGTAGGTCTGAGCGTAGCTGGGATGCGGCACACCAAAATCTTCTGACAAACGCTTCAAGTTGACCTGCTCGGGATGCAGACGCAAGAGATCTTGCAGTTCCTGCGTTGCCGTACCCCATGAACGAGTTTCCGACGGGAATCTGCGCTGAAATTCTGCCGTCAAATAGAACGTATCCGCGGGGGTCATGCGAGAGACAACGTCCGATACACGGCTGGCCCGCAGGCCCTGTTCGATTTGCTCGGAGCGCTGAGGCGTCACACGATCCGATAAGATCGTCATTACTTTGTCCCGTAGCTCCTCGTCCTTTGCGGAAGCCGAAAGGAGTTCCTCCCCGGTTCGCTGATACAGCGTGACCGCGTGAAGCTCGCTCTGGCTGACGTCCCACCAGCGCGGCAAGATTGCGTTGGTCAACAAACCCGGGGTTAGTTCCTTCCAGATGAGAGCCTGGACGTTTTCGGGCGAAATAAAGTCTTCCTCGAGATCGGCCAGAACATAGGGCAGATCGGCAAGAGAACCAACAAAATGAGCGCCTCCGCCGGCTGGAGAGCCCTGGCCAAAGAGTTGCGGAGCTTGCCACACTGTCTTTACGCCACCGACCGTCTCCGCGGCGAAGTCGTGGGAGCGGACGAGAAGCGGGTTATTGTGCAGAGCCTGGGAACCCGGGGGCTCGTAATAGGCGTAGTTCAAACCGACAAGCGTGTCCCTCAAGAAGGAAGCGAGTTGGCCGCGAGCATCTTCGAGTTGTCCGCGGGAAGGCTCGGGAGACTTGAGTACTTTAGCCACGTCGGTTCGCATCTGTACTTCGGTGTGGTGGTTGTTATAGATTCCCGCAGCCCATTCCGTCCTCTCGCCGCTGGTAAAAATCGGCCGCGGCATCTCGAATTCCCGCACCTCACCCGCCCGCCGGATCTCGAATTCGTTCAGCGTCTTTCCTTGAGCTTTTTCTGTCAGGGCATCGCCCAGCATGAGCAGTGTGTCAAGGGAAACCAGTCGTTGATCGTCCAGAACAGACCGGATTCTGATGGCAAGCTCGCGGTGACTCTTCATGCCTTCAGTACTCGTCTGCCGAGGTCCCGCCAGCACCTCGATGATTTCGTCCTGAGAAACTCGCGCTCCGCCGGTAGCAAAGTGAAACGATTCTGCAAGGGAAATTCGCCCCGCGTCATACAACTGGGCCGCCGATCGGATTCCGCCGAAGGGCTTGATCACTTGCTGCCACGAATCATTCAGCCGCAGATTCGAGATCTGTCCTTGCCGGGCGAGGATCTGCCATATTCCGACATTCGCCTGGAACATACCGATCGCGTTGCCGCGCAACGGGTTGGGAAGGTTGTTCAGCGCTTCCGCCGTGCTCAGGAATAATGTTATCGACGCGTCATTCAACTCTTGAAACTCTGAAAAAATCCGGTACTGATCACTAAACTCGTCGAACTTGCGCGCCAAAAGGTGCACAGTCGCAGGAGTCAGCCGATGTTGGGGAGCGCGACGGCTCTCAAGTTCGCTGGTCGCAAGATAAATCTGCACCGGGCCTTCGTCGGTCTTCGAGCGTGAGAAGGCAAACATCGCCTGGATGAGCTGATCGGGACTGTTCAGGCGGTTGCCGCGCGTGCCTGGCTCGTGCATCAGCTTGTTGTGGTGAAGAATGTCTTTCCACACTTCGAGATTCCCAGGGACGAGCGGTTCACCGTCAGGCTCCAGGCGCAGCCGGGTAACCAAAAGCAGAAGCGCCGGGGCCGGCCTGAATATGCCGCTGGTCGCACTCTCGGAAGAATCCGAGTTCCGCAAGGCATCGTAGAAGAGTCGCAACCGATGGGGTTCGGTGAAATATATCTGCTGATCCCGATTCACCCGTGAAAGGACGTCAAAATAAGCCATGAGCCAGCCCTTGTCCCTGGACAGCAATTTCTGAACGAAGGCTGCAGGCGATGCTGGGCTAGCCCCTACCAAATCCTTCCACGCGGATTCTGCACCCACTCCTCCCGGGACGATAACCCGGTCCGCGCGTACGCAGAGGCGCCTTCCGTAGAAATCAAGAACGGCGGCATAAGGCAGCAATTTGCTGATCCCAAACGATCGATACAAGAACTCATCGGTTTCGGAATCAAGCTTGGAGAATGCCCAGTACAGGCGTGCTACGGCAGGATCGTTCAGGATCGTATCGATCAGATCCTTGCTGGCTTCTTTGTAGTTCTTGCTACTGGCCATCGTCCAGTCACCCGGAGCGAACATCACGGGCACGGCAGAAGTTACATAGGAGTACTCGAAAGGAACCCCTCCTTGTAGCGTGCGTTCCAGTTCGAGAAGGGGAAATCCGGAATCGATAGTCAGGAAAGCCCTTTCAGGATCAGCCGTCTGCAAGGATGTACCCGGCGTTCCACATTCGGGCCGGGCGCGATAACCGAGGATGCGCAGAAGGGGTTTCGCGTCCTCGCAATTCGAAACGCGAACCACGCCACCGTCCGCCAAAACTGATAACTCTCTGGCCTGGACGACATAGCGGCTCAGCAAGAGAAGAAACTCAGTCTGTTTCTTGGAGCCGTCATACCCTTCCATAAAAACGTTTCGGCTGAGCAGCGGCAGGACTTCCTCCGGCGCAATCTTTTGACTGATACCCGCCATGCGCAGAAAAGAGCGCAGCGGACCCGGGATCATGAATACAGCTGTCTGGGAAACCGGCACGTCCCGTGGAGGCGAAGTCGCAGCCGCCTCCGACGGGCTCGAACGAGCCGAGTCGGCAGAGTCGGCTGCGTTGGTGGATAGGCAACAGGAGAAGACTAAAGCGGCCGCAAGAACGGAGAGGCAAAGAGGGAATTTCACAGCTGGATTCCTCTCGGAGCCGGTCAAACCTGACGCAACCAGGAGTAGGTCGCGGAGGGGGGATTGTCATTCGTCCGCAGAACTGACTGGTGGATTATCGAGTTTGTGCTTCCCAGCCCCTAATTCCAATGTCGGCCAAAATAACCCATTTCGCTGGATTATCCAAGTAGTTTCGTCAGTTTCCTGGAATGTTTTTTTCGGCCTGCAAGAATTCCGGGTTTGCGCGTCCACCTGCGCGCCTTAGGACCGCTTACTGTGAATAGATGGTTACAGCGGGCAATCCGTGAATCACGGGTCGTCAGATAATCGAAGACTCGGGCATAATAGCTCAACTATCTGGGGTATAAGGAACGGGGTCCGGCACTTGCACAAATTCGGACCGTCTTTGGCACGTCGTATCTCCACGCGGGCTCTGTTGTTACTAACTCTACTGTTGCCAACCATCGCCGCCTCTGCACAGACGATTCCGCCGGAACTGGTGAATGGGCTCAAGTGGCGTTTGATCGGACCTTTCCGCGGGGGCCCGCGGTGGCAGTGGCCGGGGTGCCGGGCGATTCGACGACCTTTTATTTCGGCTCGATGAATGGCGGAATCTGGAAAACGACAGATGCCGGAGTCGTCTGGACACCCATCTTTGACGGCCACCCGGTGGCGTCGATTGGCGCACTGGCTGTAGCACCGTCCGATCCTAAGATTATTTACGCCGGAACCGGCGAGTCTGACATTCGCGAGGACCTTTCTTCCGGTGACGGCGTTTACCGGTCCACTGACGGTGGCGCGACGTGGAATCATATTGGACTGGAAGATACGCGCCAGATCAGCCGCCTTGTCATCGACCCGCAGAATCCGAACGTCCTTTATGTAGGCGCGCAGGGGCATGCTTTCGGGCCGAACGAACAGCGCGGCATCTATAAAACCGTCGATGGCGGAGGCCATTGGACGCGGGTTCTCGATCTGTTGCCTGAGATCGGAATTTCAGATCTGGCGATGGCCTCTTCTGATCCGCAGCTTCTATTTGCTGGCGCGTGGCATGTGCAGCGTCCGCCATGCAGCGCATCCTGGCGCAACTCAACCAACGCCTGCATGAGGCCCACCTTGCTCCCATCGCAATCTCTGAAATCGAGCGCGAGGTCGAATCGCTGGTATCACGCTAGCCGGGCCAAAAGGGTCGATGCCGAGCTGTCCGCACTAGAAATACCCCCCGAATAGGCCACAGCGCAAACGCCAATCCGCGTAAAGAATGCATTGACGTTAGTAACTATTTTGTGATAGTTACTATCATCTTTTGCGAGATTTGAAATGACATGTAGAAACGACGCGAAGCACGTGTTGTATGAGGAAGGAATGCATGGCTAGTGCGCTCGTGACAAGGAAGTCGGAGGTAGAAAGTGTTGGAGCGGGGTCCGAGGTTGGGCTGCGACAGCGGAAGAAGGCGCGCTTGCGGCAGCAGATTATTGAAACCTCGATCAAACTATTTCGCAAGCGCGGATATGAAGAAACCCGGATCGACGATATTGTGCACGAGCTGGAAATCAGCCAACCCACTTTCTTCCGATATTTCCCCACCAAGGACGCAGTTCTACGAGAGGTGGGCGAGCGGGGGTATGCCTGCATCTGCGAGCGACTGCGTTTGGAGCTTTCCAGCAAAGCGGGAACGGAGGAGCGGTTGCGTCGGCTCTACGTGACCATGGCAAGAGAGGTCGAAGCCGACAGAAGACTTTGGCAAGCCGTGGTGTTGTCGGGCGCGATGGATGCGGTGCGATCCGCAGAATTGAGGGGCCATGAGGAGGCAGCTGCCAGCTTGTTGCGAGAAATCCTAACGCAAGGGCAGAAATGCGGCGAGGTGACGCGCGCATTTCCTGTCGTACACCTGGCCGAGTTCATGGAAGGACTTTACAACACGGTGGTACGGCAATGGGCAGTGGATCTAACTGGGCCGCACAAGCTCACGGACCGGGTACGGAGCGCCGTGGAGTTTTTTCTGCGGGGCATACAGTCGTAGGCTGCTTCCCCGTGCCCCCTATTTCTGGAAAAGGATGCTCGATGAAGGCCGCCATTTTGCACGCATTCAAGACTCCGTTAGCTCTGGAGGAGGTGCCAGTCCCGGAGCCCGGCGTGGACGAAGTGTTGATCGAGGTAGAGGTTTGCGGTGTCTGTCATTCCGATCTGCACGTGGCCGAGGGCGACTGGCCGCAACTGGCCAGCATTGTAAAGAAACCGCTGATTCTGGGGCACGAGATCGTGGGCCGGGTGGTGAAGCGAGGCTCGGGAGTCCAGAGTGTGCACGTTGGCGAACGGGTGGGAGTGCCCTGGATCCAGTGGACATGCGGGGAATGTGAGTTTTGCCAGGAAGGCAACGAGAATTTGTGCGTGCGTCAGCGCATCACGGGCGTCATGGTCGATGGCGGGTATGCGGAATTTGCCAAGGCTCCAGCCAGCCATGTAGTGAAGATTCCGGACACGCTTCCCTCCGAGCAGGCGGCGCCGCTGCTTTGTGCGGGAGTTACTGTGCATCGCGCCCTCAAACGGACAAAGATTCGAGCCGGGCAGCGATTGGCGGTATTCGGCGTGGGCGGACTCGGCCACCTGGCCGTTCAGATTGGACGCGCGGCCGGCATGGAGGTGACCGCAATCGACGTTGCCGAAGAAAAACTCTCGCTGGCGAGATCGCTGGGTGCCGTCCGCGCCTTGAACGCATCGAAGAGCGAAGTGGTAAAGGAGCTACGCGGCTCCGGCGGAGTGCACGTCGCCCTCGTCACCTCCGCGGCCAAGTCCGCATACGACATGGCTTTCTATTGCGTGCGACCCACTGGCACTTTGCTGGCGGTTGGGTTGCCCGCCCGTGAAATCTCGTTTCCTCCGATTCTGATGGCGGCTGGCGAGATCCAGATCAAGGCATCTGCGGTCGGTACCCGCGAAGATCTGCGCGAGATCCTTGCGATGGGAGCGGCCGGGACCGTTCATTGCCAGGTATCCACGCGGCCCCTCGCGGACGCCGGTGAGGTTCTGGGACAACTAAGCCGCGGTGAGATCTCAGGCCGCGCGGTGCTCCGACTACGGAACTAGCTCTGCGCCGTGTGTCGGCAACGAATCGGTCCAAAACTTATTGAAGTTAGTAACTATAATATGTTATTAACTATCACTTTCGAGTACTCCGCTGCAGGTAGGCCACCTCGGTGAACGTCAAACAACTTTTCGATCTGACCGGACGCGTAGCAATTGTTTCGGGTGGCTCGATCGGACTGGGACGCCAGATGGCTGAAGGTTTGGCCGAGATGGGAGCAACCCTGGTGCTCTGCGCCCGCAAGAAGGAACGCTGTCAGGAAGCGGCGGATGAATTAAGCGCCCGCGGCGTGCAGACTCTGGCGATGGCGTGCGATGTTAGAGACCGGGTGGCAATTCGCGAAGTTGTTGACGCCACCATGGCAAAGTTCGGCCGCATCGACATTTTAGTCAACAACGCCGGAGTCACATGGGCCGCTCCCGTCGAAGAGATGACGCTGGAACAATGGGACAAAGTTCTTGCCACCAACTTGACGGGCACATTCCTTTTTTCTCAGGCAGCGGGAAAGGCCATGCTCGCACAGCGCTCCGGCAAAATCATCAACATCGCCTCCGTGGCGGGATTGGGCGGAGCGTCGGCGGAACTGCAGGCCATCGGTTACCACGCCAGCAAAGGCGGAGTGATTGCTTTCACCAAGGATCTGGCGTGTAAGTGGGCGCCGCACAATATCCAGGTGAATGCCATTGCCCCGGGATGGTTTCCTACTCATATGTCGGACTGGGTCATCGAGCACCGCAAAGATTCTCTCCTGCCCAAGATCCCTTTGGGCCGCTTTGGTGGCGATGACGATTTGAAAGGCGCTGCAGTTTTTCTTGCATCGGCTGCTTCCGCGTACGTCACGGGGCACGTGCTGGTCGTCGATGGAGGCCAGTCGGCCTGGTGAGAGAGAGTTCTTATGAACCTTCCCTTGACGCCTTTGCGTTTCCTCCGTTACTCGGAACAGCAGTTTCCCCGCAAGACCGCAGTGGTGTGCCGCGAACACCGGTTTACGTATGCGGAATTTTCCGATCGTGTCGGCCGTTTGGCGGGCGCGTTGCACGGCGCCGGAGTGAAGCCCGGCGATCGCGTGGCATTTCTAAGCTTGAACTGCCATCGCCTGCTCGAGAGTTATTTCGGAGTTCTCGAAGTGCAGGCCATTTTGCTTCCTCTCAATATTCGCCTGGCGGCGCCTGAGCTCACCTACATTCTGAATGACTCCGGTGCTGAGGTGTTGTTCCTCGAAGAAGAATTTGTGAGCCTTGTAGATTCCTTCCGCCGGGACCTGCGCACGGTGCGCTCCTTCATTCAACTCGGCGGAAAGCCGGAAGCGCCATGGGTCTGCTCTAGAAACTACGAGCAGATGCTGGCTGCCGCCATTCCCTACCGCGAAGAACTGATGACGTTTGATGAGAACTCGGTAGCGGAAATGTTTTATACGAGCGGAACCAGCGCCAGCCCCAAGGGCGTAATGCTCACCCATCGCAATGTGTATCTGTATGCCTTGAATATCGCCCTGCACTATCGCATCGCCTACGACCACGTGGTGCTGCACACGATTCCTCTGTTTCACGCCAATGGCTGGGGAGCGGCCCACACGGTCACAATGGTTGGCGGAACGCATGTCATGCTTCCGCGCTTTGTGCCGGAAGAAGTATTTCGATTAGTGGAGCGGGAGCGAGTCCGTCAGCTCAGTCTGGTGCCGATCATGGCTGCAGCCTTGATCAATTCGCCGGCGCGCTCCAAATATGACCTCAGCAGCGTCGAATGGGGCACGATTGGCGGTGCCGCGTCATCTCCGACTCTGATCCGCGATGCCGAGCAGGCGTTCGGATTCAAATGCTTTTCGGGATACGGACTGACAGAATGCTCCCCTTCGCTCTCTTCGGCGGAGTTGAAGCCGGACATGCAATGCACGGCGGAGGAACGACATTCGATCCAATCGATGACCGGCTGGGCCTTCCCTGGCTGCGAGCTTCGCGTGGTGGACGCCGAAGACAACGATGTTCCGCGCGACGGCGCAACCTTGGGAGAAATCGTCGCCCGCAGCGATGGAGTGATGGCGGGTTACTGGCACCAGCCGGAAGCCACGGCTGAAGCGTTGCGAGGTGGATGGTTTCGCACCGGCGACATGGCCGTGATCGCCGAGAACGGATACATCCGAATTGTCGATCGAAAAAAGGACATCATCGTCAGCGGCGGGGAAAACATTTCTTCGCTCGACGTTGAAAAGGTGCTCGCGGCGCACCCCGGAGTCTTCGAAGCTGCTGTGATCCCGGTTGCCGACCAAAAATGGGGTGAAGTGCCCAGGGCGGTGGTGGTGCCAAAGCCAGGGTGCAAGCTGAGCGAAGCGGAATTGATCGAGTTCTGCCGCGCTCGCCTCGCTCATTACAAGTGTCCACAATCCATTGAATTTTGTGAAAGCCTGCCCAGGACCGCGACTGGCAAGGTTTTGAAGAGGGAATTGCGAAAGAAATATCAGGAATCGCCTTATGAACCAATTCGTGAAAATCACTAAAGATCATGATGTCGCAATCATAACCATCGACAACCCACCGGTGAACGCTCTCAGTCCGGGTGTCCCGGAGGCAATCGGTGCGGCGATCGATGAAATAAATGCTGACCCTGCAATCAAAACTGCGGTTGTAATCGGGGCAGGTCGCACGTTCGTCGCCGGAGCCGACATCAAAGAGTTCGGAAAGATGACATCCGGCGCGTCGCCCCGCAGAACTCTGCTCCCGCTTCTGCTTCGCATCGAAGATAGCCGCAAGCCAGTAGTGATGGCGATTCATGGCACCGCGTTTGGCGGCGGACTGGAACTGGCCATGGCTGGCCACTACCGGGTCGCGTCGCCGACAGCGCAGGTCGGC
Organism: uncultured Acidobacteriaceae bacterium; assembly: GCA_963750245.1. Taxonomy (GTDB): domain Bacteria; phylum Acidobacteriota; class Terriglobia; order Terriglobales; family Acidobacteriaceae; genus Sulfotelmatobacter. The sequence goes on along the minus strand of CAVVQB010000005.1, from coordinate 1,550,057 downwards.
CAACCAGAAGTGAAGCTCGGAATTATCCCCGGGGCCGCGGGAACGCAGCGTCTGCCGCGTCTGGTGGGCGTGGCCAAAGCAGTGGAGATGTGTGCCGAGGGCAAGCCGCTTTCCGCCCGCGACGCCGCCGCCGTAGGACTCATCAATCGTGTGATCGACGGAGACTTACTTTCCGGGGCTGTAGCTTTCGCTCGCGAAATCGCTGGCAACCCCGCACCCAAGACGCGAGAGCGCGCGGGAAAGCTGGGGACCCTAACCGAGAACACAAAACTTTTCGCCGCAGCCCGCGATGCCGCTCGCAAGAAGCAACGAGGGATGAAGGCCCCGCTGGCGGCGATTGACGCCGTGGAAGCGGCGACCACGATGCCGTTTGAACAAGGCTGCCAGGCGGAGCAGAAACTTTTCACCGAATGTCTTTTCTCTGACCAGTCAAAGGCGCTCATTCATATTTTCTTTGGCGAGCGCGAGGTCGCGAAAATTCCCGACGTTCCAAAGGAAACTTCCGTAATTCCTGTGAAACGGGTCGCGGTTGTCGGCTCCGGAACCATGGGCGGAGGCATCGCGATGGTGTTTGCCAACGCTGGCATCCCGGTGCTGCTGAAGGACGTTGATGAAGCGGCGCTGAACTTGGGTATGGAGAAGATCAGGAAAAACTATTCCAGTTCCGTGCAGCGCGGGCGTTTCACCCAGGCATTCGTGGACGAACGTCTGCAACTGATCACGCTGGCTCTCAGCTACGATTCGTTCTCCGATGTGGACATGGTGGTGGAAGCGGTTTTCGAAGGCATGGCATTGAAGAAGAGCGTGTTTGCCGACCTGGACCGCGCGTGCAAGCCGGGAGCGATTCTGGCCAGCAATACGTCGACGCTGAATATTGATGAAATCGCCGCGGCCACGTCGCGGCCGGAAGCCGTGATCGGAACCCACTTTTTCAGTCCCGCCAACGTGATGCGCTTGCTCGAGATTGTGCGGGGAAAAAAGTCGGGCAACGAAGTGATTGCCACCTGCATGCAACTGTCCAAAAAACTGGGCAAAATTGGCGTGCTGGTTGGAAATTGCCGCGGCTTTGTTGGCAACCGCATGTTTGGTCCGTATCGCCGCGAGGCCCAATTCCTCGTGGAAGAAGGAGCCGATATCGAAGCGGTAGATAGAGCGCTCGTCGACTTCGGAAATGCCATGGGCCCGCTGGCCACCGGTGACCTGGCGGGTCTCGATGTTGGCTGGCGAATTCGCAAGGAGTACCGCCATCTGGAAAAACCGGGAATCCGGCAGCCCTTCGCCGAAGATCGACTTTGCGAACTGGGGCGCTACGGCCAAAAAACCCTGAAGGGATGGTATCGATACGACGAAAGTCGGCGCGCGAACTCAGATCCCGAAGTAACTGCGCTGGTGCGGAAGTGGAGCGCGGAAGCCGGAATCCCGCAGCGGCAAATCTCCGCCGAAGAGATCGTGGATCGTTGTATCTATGCGCTGGTCAACGAAGGTGCGCGGATTTTGGAAGAGGGATTCGCCCTGCGTGCCGTCGACATCGACATTATTTATCTCAATGGCTACGGATTTCCTGCCTATCGGGGCGGACCTATGTGGCACGCCGACACGTTGGGATTGCCGAAGGTCTACCAACGCATTTGCGAATTCCACCACCAGCACGGCGAACTGTGGGCGCCGGCTCCTCTGCTAAAGCGTCTTGCGGAATCGGGCAGGACGTTTGCCGAATTCGACAGAGAGCAAGCCGAGGCTGGCGTGCTGGAGCGAGTGAACTCAGCATGAGTCACATCACTCTGGTGCGCCATGCGCAAGCGTCATTCCTGGAGGCGGATTACGACAAGCTGTGCGCCAATGGCGAGGCCCAGGCCAGATTGTTGGGGGAGTATTGGTTGCGACGAGGCATGATTTTTCACAACGCTTATTCGGGTCCTCGCATTCGGCAGCGAGATACCGCCAGGATTGTAGCCGATATCTACCGCGACGCTGGCCGTAGTTTTCCCGAGATCGTGGTGATGAGCGAATTTGATGAATATCAGGCTGGAGCCGTCATGCGCACCTGCCTTCCGCCACTTATGCGAGTGAACCCCGAGATCAGGGAAATGAGCAGCACCTATGAGACTGCCTGGGAGCCGGACAAGCGCCGTAGAACTTTTCAAAGGTTGTTCGAGACCGTGATCGGCAAATGGGTAGCGGGAGAGACCGCCGCAGACGGCATTGAATCGTGGCAAGAATTTTGTTTGCGCGTGGAGCGCGGACTGGTGCAAGTGATGCAGGGAACCACGCCGGCGGCGACCGCTGTGATCTTCACCTCTTCCGGACCCATTGGAGCGGCCATGCGCCGGGCACTGCATTTGTCAGCGGAAGACGCGCTACAGCTTTGCTGGATGTCGCGCAACGCTTCCTTCAGTGACTTTCGAACCTCGGGCGAGCGCTTCGTCGTGAGCGCGTTCAATGCATATCCGCATCTCGACGAGGATTCATTGTTGACCTACTGGTAGTTGCGACAGGAAATTCGATCATGGTGGCACTCTGCGATCAAGCCGGAACCGTGAGGACAGGCGAAGAACTCGATCTCGTCCGGCTGCTGCCATTTCTGCTCGACCACTTTGATCGAAGCGGATCGGTTTCCGTCGAACAGTTCCCCAGCGGTCACTCCAATCTGACCTATCTGGTCCGGATAGGGAGCCGCGAAGTCGTGTTGCGGCGTCCTCCTTTTGGAAGCAAAGTCCGATCGGCACATGACATGGCTCGCGAATATCGCGTGCTGTCAAAACTGCATACTTCGTTTCCCGCCGCGCCGAAGGCGGTCCTTTATTGTGACGATCTATCGATTCTTAGTGCACCCTTCTATCTGATGGAACCGATTCGCGGAATGATTATTCGCCGCGATCCCCCTCCGGATACGACCTTCCCGCCGGATACAGCGCGCCGGTTGAGCGAAGTTTTTGTCGACACCCTTGCGTCTCTACACCGGGTGGACTACAGCGCAATCGGCTTAGCTGATTTGGGCAAACCGCAAGGCTATCTCGAACGCCAGGTGAAGGGATGGATCGAGCGCTACCACAATTCGAAAACGAACGATCTGCCGGAAGTTGAAGCCATTTCCGCATGGCTTAACGAGCGAATGCCAGCCGGCGATCAAACCGCTCTGATCCACAACGATTACAAGTACGACAACATCGTGCTCGATCCCGCGGATGCTACGAAGATCATCGGCGTACTGGACTGGGAAATGTGCACGCTAGGAGATCCGCTGACGACTTGGGAACAGCCCTGGCGTATTGGACGATCCGCAAGATCCTGAAGAACTCCGCGAGATTCGCCCTGCGCCCACGACGTTGCCCGGAACCTTAAGCCGAGCGCAACTGGTCGAGCGTTATACCTCGATCACCGGCCTCGATCCCGGAAACATGAGCTTCTACCTGGCATTTGCCCGCTTCAAAGTTGCTGTCATCATTCAGCAGATCTACTACCGGTATGCCCAGGGATTGACCCGCGACGAGCGCTTCGCGGCCATGCCGAAGAGAATCAAGACTCTGCTGCGCGCTTCCCTCCTGTGCGCGCAAAGCGGGACGATATGAAACAGCGTTCACTGCCGGTAATACCGCACGAGCCACTCGGCCACGCAGCACGGTTTGGCGGCGGATTCACCCTCGACGTGAATGAGATACACAGCATCCACAAACTCGGGCGACTCTTTTGCCGAGAGAAGACTAACGCGAGCGCGAACCCGCGAGCCGGCGCGAACCGCCGAGGGAAAACGGACCTTATTCAGACCGTAGTTCACCGTCATTCGAACGCCAGAGCCGACATGGATCGCCTGTTTCAGGAAGTAACTCAGCAGGGAAAGCGTGAGGAAACCATGGGCGACGGGGCCGCCGAAGGGCGATTCCCGTTGGGCGCGCTCGGGATCCACGTGAATCCACTGGCGGTCGTCGGTTGCATCGGCAAATTTCTGAATGCGATCCCGCGTGACCACAAGCCAGTCGGTCGCCGGGAATTCGCGCCCTTCGAACTTTTTCAAGGAACTTGGATTCTCAATCTCAAAAGGTGGCATAGGAGTTCTTTATGACGACACTAACAGACCTCGCACGCAAGACGACAAAGGGAACGGCATTCTTGATCGAAGAGTCAGCCCCGCAAGACATTTTCACACCCGAGGACCTGAGCGAGGAACATCTCGCTGTCGGCCATATGGTGGACGAATTCTGGGCGAACGAAGTTGAACCGAACTTGCCCGCGATCCGCGAAAAGAAACCGGGCGTCGCTATGTCCGTGCTACGCAAATCCGTCGAATTGGGTTTGACTGGAATGGCGATCCCTGAGGAATACGGCGGCATGGCCATGGACTTGCCCTCACTCATGGTCACTGCTGAACGCATGGGCCGCGATGGTTCTTACGGCGGCTGGCACTCGGCTCACACTGGAATCGGCACGCTGCCGGTCGTCTACTTTGGAACTCCGGAGCAGAAGCAGAAGTATTTGCCCAAGCTCGCAAAGGTCGAGATGCTGGCTGCCTATGCGCTGACAGAGCCACTGGCGGGTTCCGATGCTCTTGCCGCACGCACCCGCGCTGACCTCGCCCCCGATGGGAAGCACTACATTCTGAATGGCCAGAAGATGTGGATCACCAACGGAGGCGCGGCCGATCTCTTCACAGTTTTCGCCAAAGTCGGCGGCGAAAAGTTTACCGCGTTTCTGGTCGAGCGAAAGTTTCCCGGCGTAACCAGCGGAGCCGAAGAACACAAGATGGGTATCACCGGCAGTTCCACCACGGCGGTCTATTTCGATAACGTGCCCGTGCCCGTGGAAAACCTGTTGGGTGAAATCGGCCGCGGCCACGTCATCGCATTCAACATTCTCAATATCGGACGCTTGAAGCTGGGTCCGGCGGGGGTTGGCGCCGCGAAAAACGTTCTCGCAATCTGTCTGAAGTACGCCAAGCAGCGCCAGGCGTTTGGTTCGTCGATCGCCGAGTTCGGTGCGATTCAGCACAAGCTGGCAGAAATGGCGATCCGCATCTTCGTCGCGGAGTCAATGACCTGGCGGGCCGTGGGACAGATTGAGAATCAGATGCATGCTGCGTCCCCGGGATCCGCGGACGGCGCGCAAGAACTGAAGGCGATCGAGGAGTTTGCCGCCGAGTGCTCGATGATCAAGGTGTACGTCAGTGAAATGCTGGACTATGTAGTCGACGAGGGCGTCCAGATTCACGGAGGCTACGGATACCATCAGGACTATGTGGTCGAGCGCGCTTATCGCGATTCGCGGATCAATCGCCTGTTCGAAGGCACCAGCGAAATTAACCGATTGGTGATTACGGGCATGCCGCTAAAGCGCGCAGCCCGTGGAATTCTACCTCTGCTCGACGCCGCCCGAGTCATTGTGGAAAGTTCCGACGCTCAACCCGTCGACGTGGCCGGCGATCCCGAACTGACCCTTGTTCGAAATGCAAAACAAATTGCCCTGCTGACGCTCGGACTCGCATACCAGAACTATGGCGCGAAGCTCGAACAGCAGCAGGAGATCATCCTGAATATGTCGGACATCATCATGGAAGTGTTCGCCATGGAATCGAGCCTGCTGCGCGCCCGGAAGTTGGCCGCCGCCGGTGGCGGAGCGAATGCCGCGGATGCCTGTGCCGTTTACTTGCGGGATGCCATATCCAGGATTGAAGCTTCGTCAAGAACGGTGCTGAGCGCCTGCGCACAAGGCGACGAACTGCGGAAAAATCTCTCGCGCTTGCACGCCTACGCGGCGCACGATCCGGTGAATTCGATCGAACTACGGCGGCAAATTGCGCGCCGGTTACTTGCGACCGAGCGTTACACAGTATGAGGCGAGACCCTGATGTCATTCGTTGAGAATCAAGGAGCGAAAATCTATTGGGATGAACAGGGGTCGGGAGAGCCGCTGCTGCTCATCATGGGCCTCGGCTATCCCTCGTCTCTGTGGCATCGCGCGCGCCCGCTGCTGGCACAACGGTTTCGTACGGTCGCGTTCGACAATCGAGGCGTGGGGCTGAGTGATGTTCTTCCCGGTCCGTATTCAATAGCCACCATGGCATCGGATGCGGCGGCGGTTCTCGATGCGGCCGGCGTTGACCGTGCCCATATTTTCGGGGTTTCGATGGGAGGCATGATTGCTCAGGAATTCGCGCTGCAGTATCCGGCGAGAACCCGCTCTCTGATTCTGGGCTGCACCTCGCCCGGCGGACCCTTGGCAGTCCGCGCGGAGCGCAAAGTGGCCGACATTCTGAGGGCGCGCGGCATGACTCTGGCGCAAGCGCGTGATGCCATACTTCCCTACATTTATGATGCGAGCACGCCGCGAGAAAAAATCGAGGAGGATATGACTCTGCGCCGGCGTTGCCTGCCTTCCGATGCAGGCTACACCGCGCAACTGCAGGGAATTCTCGGCTGGGAGGGGTACAGCCGAATCGCACAGATCACAGCGCCGACATTGGTCGTCCACGGAAAGTCCGATGCACTGGTGCCGCCCGGCAACGGACAATTGATTGCGAGTCTGATTCCGGGTGCAAAACTCCTTCTGATTGAGCGCGCGAGTCACCTGTTTCTCACGGATCAGACCCAGGCAACTCACGAGGCGATCATGGAATTCCTTCTGTCACATCCGCACGAAGAACCGCATCACAAAGCAATAACGGACTGAACTTATCGCTCGCGGCGAAGCGAGCGCCGGGAATTCCCGCTACGCATACTGCACTATCAAAACAATTCATTTGATGAATTTGGCGATTGCGGATACGCTCACGCCCGTCATGAAGAGACGACGCCCTAAAATGGTAGGAGCGCGGGAATTGCCTGTTCGGCCTCATTTAAGAAATCCAAACCAAAACCAACAATGGAAAGACGTTCGGTCTCGGATGCAGGCAGCCGTTTGGAAGAACCCGCGTGCATGCCCGTAGGCGGCCGCGAGACAAGCCGGGGGAGTAGGAAGACTATGTGCTTCGGACGAAGTTTCTATCATGCCTTCTCGCGCCAGCAGAACCATTCTCAAGAACGGACATCTCTGGAATCCACGTTGAAATCGATGGTATGGGTTTTGGCCTGCTTTGTGTTCACAGCGATGTCGGCTCAGGCCCAAGGCGTAGGAACGTCGGGAGAGATCACTGGAACTGTGAGCGACTCTGCAGGAAATGTCTTGTTCAAATCCACCGTCACCGTTATGGATGCGCAGACTGGCCTGACGCGCTCGACTCTCACAACCGACAGCGGGCAGTTCCGAATAACGGGACTTTCGCCAGCCACTTACGACGTCAGTGCGGCGATGTCGGGTTTCGCCACCCAGATACGAAAGGAAGTTACCGTTGCGATCGGGCAGACGGCCATCTCGGACTTCAAACTCAGTCCCTCACGGGTGGCGACGGTTATAGAAGTAACCGATCAACCGCCGGTGGTGGAGACGGAACGCGGAAGCCAAGCGGACAGAATATCGCAGAACTACATCGCCGACCTGCCGATTGACCGGCGCGATTATCTTACGTTCACGTTGCTCGCGCCCGGTGTATCTGATTCGACGAGGCTGGCGGGAGACCAGGATTTCAGAGTGGCGCAAACGCCGCAGAGCGGCCTCTCTTTCTACGGCAGCAATGGCCGAGGAAATGACATTACGGTGGACGGTGGGGAGACTTCAGGTGACAGTGGTGGCGTCCGCTTGACAGTGGGCCAGGACGCTGTGCAGGAATTTCAAATCAACCGCAGCAACTACGGCGCGGACCTCGGGGCGGCCACGGGTGCGTCGATCAACATCGTGACCAAGTCCGGCACCAACAGAGTGCATGGCACGCTCTACGGCTACTTTCGCAACGATGCGCTAGATGCCCGGGATCCTTTTTCGTTCACCCAGGCGTTGCAACCCGGCCAGACTTTCAATCCTGCCAATCCAGACACGGTAGGCACGCCGATCAAGGATTCCTTGTCTCGTCAGCAATTCGGCGGAACGCTGGGGCTCCCGATCAAGAAAGATAAAACGTTTCTGTTTGTGGCGTTCGAAGGCCTTCGGCAGAACGCGCAAAATGCGGTTCCGATATTAACCAATACCGACATTTTCCGTCCGACGGCGGCACAGAATGCAATCATTGGCGGACTCGCGGGATCGACTGCCCTTGTGTCGTGCCTGCCCGGCGTGACTCTACCCTCGAATATTTGCGCCTTTGCTCTGCAGAGTGTTTTGACATTGAATCCGAATCCCGGCACAAACCCTTTCATAACTCCGGGACAGGCAGCGCTAAATGTCTTCCTGCAAAATCAATTCGAGACCCAAGGCGGACTCTTTCCCTACGACACGCGGCAATACCTCGCGTCGGGCCGCCTCGATCATCGCTTCAACACAAAAAACGAGATTTCCCTTACGTACCGGTACGGGCACGATCTTGAGGAATCGCCGGACGTTCAGTCACTAACCGCTTATTCAGCGGGAAGCTCCCTGCACACCTACGATAACAATTTCCAGGTCGCCTGGTATCGCCAGTTCAGTGCAGCAACTCAGAACGAGGCTCGTGCGCAGTGGGATTACTGGCATTTCAACGTGATCCCAAACTCGCCAGCGCAGGTGGGACTTCAAATTCCAAGTTTCATTAACAATCTCGGAACGAACATTTTCCTGCCCAACCTCACGATTTTGCGGCGCTACGAATTCGCGGACAATTTGACCATCACCCGCGGACGCCACAATTTTAAATTCGGTGCCGACGAAATCCTCCGTGGCAATCACACCGAATCGCACACCTTTTTCCCCGGCCGCTTCGTGTTCGGATCGCTGCCCGGAGCGGCGCTTTCCCCCGAGCTCGCAAGCACGACCATCAATCCGCTGCAAGCAGCGTCGTTAGGCCTGCCCGAGATTTACCAGCAGGGCTTCGGAGTTCCAACCTATCCTTACTACACCCGTCCGCTAACGGGGATTTACGGGCAAGATTCCTGGCACATAGCCAGCAACTTCACTTTGAACTACGGCCTCAGGTGGGAGCTCGACTCGCAGTTCGCTCCTCTCACGACTTATAAAAAGGATTTTGCTCCCAGGGTTTCTTTCGCATGGGACCCCGGCAATAATCACAAAACAGTAATCCGCGGCGGCTATGGAATCTTTTATGGTCCCGTGGACGTTCAAATCCCGGACGTCGACTATAGCTTGGGAGTTTTGAATGCGAATAAGTCCGCCGTCGGAAACAGCACAGGAGCCGGCCAAGTCGCCAACGTAACCGGGATCTGCGGGTTCTCGCAGTTTGGTATACCGATCATCCCCGGTGCAGGAGGTAGCCCCTGCAACCGTGAAATTTCAATCTATGCGGATGGCTTTGCCGGAGTTCCAGCTTTAGGCATAGCCGGGTCAGCAACCATTTTCCAGACCCTCTTTGCTCAAGGACTGATTCAGTGCACCACCCCCGCCCCCGGAAATAATGCCTGCGTCACGCCGGCTGCTGTGGCGCCGTTAGGTATCGACGTGACCAACACTGGGCCTCTTTCTCCTCTGCAAGTAATATTCGTCAACCAGCCGAACTATCGCCCTCCCATTGCGCAGCAGGTTTCTTTTGGAATTGAGCGCGAGCTCGCGCCGGGATTGTCGATTTCTCTGTCCGGAGTTTACGTTCACACGCAGAGGCTCCCGATCGCACTCGATACTAACCTTCTGCCGGCGCCCTTCAGCACCGTGACGCTGGCGAATGGCGAGACGGTTTCCTATCGCAACTGGAATACCAGCCCGGACACCGACCCACTGGGCGGAACTGAGGGCCTTCCCTGCGCGACGATGAATTGCTTTGTGAATCCACTGATTGTTCAGAACAACCAGTACAGCTCCGAGTCATTCGCTATTTATGAGGGCGGCTTCGCCGAAGTGAAAAAACGATTCGGTGATCACTTCAGCGTGTTCGGGAATTACACCTTCAGCAAAGGCTTTGACACGTCCACCGACTACAACACTGACTACGGCCCGCAAGATCCGACAAATCTTAATGCGGATCGTGCTGTTTCCGAGTTTGATCAGCGGCATAAATTAGTGATTGCCGGTGTGATCGACAGCCCCTGGAAGCAGAGTATCTTGTCAGGTTTTCAGCTCGCTCCGATCTTCTCAGCTCACAGTGGTCATCCTTTCAACTTGCTGGCGGGAGGAGAGGTGAACGGCAATAACCACACGACCAATGAACGTCCGATCGGGGCTCCCCGTGACACGGGTTTGGGCCCCGATTACATTGACTTCGACATGCGCTTAACCTGGGCTCATAAGCTGGGCGAGAGAGCCAACGTGCTGTTTACAGCCGAAGGATTTGACATTGCGAACCGTACCAACTATGCCAGCGTAAACAATGAGGTGGGTCCTCTCTTCGGATTCGCTCCGGGATTTACCACCTTCAACGTGCATGGGATTCAACCGGGCTCGGCTCTTGCCGGTGGCGGGAATGCGACTTCGAGCACTCCGCTGGCCTTCACCTCTGCTTTCCCGAAGCGCCAGGTCCAACTCGGCGTGCGGCTGACGTTCTGATGCTGCGTCCTTAGCCAGGCACTGGCTCGTGTCGCGGCCGTTGGCGCAATCACGCCGACGCTGCGCAGTCAGGTTTGTATTTTCTCAGTTCCAGCTTGGCAATCAATGCGCGATGAACTTCGTCGGGCCCATCCGCGATTCTCAGGGTGCGGATCGTAGCAAACAGTTCGGCCAAGGGGAAATCTGCCGAAACTCCGGCAGCTCCGAACATTTGAATTGCCTGATCGATAATCCGCAGGGCGATGTTGGGAACAGCGACTTTGATCTGAGAGACTTCGCTGCGGGCTCCCCTAGTGCCAACTTCATCGAGCATCCACGCGGCTTTGAGGGTTAGCAGCCGCGCTTGTTCCAGCATGATCCGTGCGTCAGCGATGACGTCGACGTTACCACCCAGTTCAGCAAGAGGTTTACCGAACGCTACCCGCTGCAATGAGCGGCGACACAAAAGTTCAAGCGCGCGTTCAGCCGCTCCCAGCGTGCGCATGCAGTGGTGGATGCGACCGGGACCAAGCCGGCCTTGCGCGATCTCAAAACCCCGGCCCGGCCCACCAATGATGTGGTCGAGTGGAACCTGAACATTGGTGAAGCTGACTTGCCCGTGACCGAACGGGGCGTCGTAAGAACCAAAGACCGGCACCATTCGCTCGATCTTGACCCCCGGAGTATCGATCGGCACCAGGACCATGGTGTGACGCTTGTATTTGGCAGCGGATCGGTCCGTTAAACCCATAAATATTAAGAGCCGACAATGGGGATGACCGATTCCGGAACTCCACCACTTCCGGCCGTCCAGTACCACATGATCCCCATCGATGCGTGCAGTGGCTTTCATGTTTGTGGCATCCGATGAAGCTACGTCGGGCTCGGTCATGCAGAATGCCGAACGAATCTCGCCGGCCAGCAGCGGCGTAAGCCACCGTTGCTTCTGCTCTGCCGAGCCGTATTTCACCAGGACCTCCATGTTCCCGGTGTCGGGGGCGTTGCAGTTGAGGACCTCGGGGGCGATCGACGAGCGCCCCGTAATCTCCGCCAGGGGAGCATATTCCACGTTTGTGAGCCCTGCGCCAAATTCCCGATCGGGAAGAAACAGGTTCCACAAACCTGCAGCTCGCGCCTGAGCCTTCAAACTCTCCATGACCGGAGGTTGTTTCCAGCTATGCCAGTCGGGAACGCTCTGCAATTGTGCAAAGTAATCAGGCTCTGCGGGCAAGACGTGCTCTCGGACAAACGCAGAGAGGCGCTGAATATAGCTTTGAGCCCTGGGTGACAAGGAAAAGTCCATGATCTCGGCTTACCCCGAAAGCAACCTAGCCTAACGATTTCCGCATAATTCTCCAAATGAATTCTATGAATCCTGTAATATACGCAGCGTGCATTTAAGTCAGGTCGATCTGAATCTGTTCGTGGTGCTGGAAGCCATCTATCGCGAGGGCAACATCACCCGTGCCGGCCAGCAATTGAACCTCACGCAACCGGCAATCAGCCATGCCCTGAAAAGATTGCGGGACATGCTTCAGGATCCCCTGTTCGTCCGTCAAGGCGCCCACATGATGCCGACGCCGTTCACCCGCAATATGATCGAACAAGTGAGGGAGGCGCTGCAGATCCTGGAAGTGAATGTCACCCAGAGTCACGCGTTTGTTCCCGAACACTCGCGGCGGAACTTTCATCTTTCCATGTGGGAATATCTCGAAGCGCTTATCCTGCCTCCATTGTTGGGCCATTTGACCCACGTTTCCCCGGGAATGTCGATCACCACGTCCCGCGTAAAGCGCAGAGACATTGAGACTGAGTTGGCGAGCGGTTCGCTCGACCTGGCGATCGAGATTCCGATGACGATGAGCGACCGCATTCGGCAGAAGTGGCTTTTGAATGAACCCTTCGTGGTGGTTGCCCGTCGGAGCCACCCTGCAATCGCGGGCGCTCTCGACTTGGAGACCTATCTCTCTCAGCGCCACATTCAGGTCTCCTCCCGTCGCCGAGGCCCCAGTTTGATCGACGTGGAGCTCAGCCGACGGGGATTTCGCCGACAGGTATGTTTGCGCGGCCAACACAACTTCACGGCCTGCATGGTGGTAAGCCAGACAGATTTGCTGTTGACTCTACCGGCGCGTCACGCACAGTTGCTGAACTTGGGATCAATCAACGACGTGTTCCCCTTTCCACTCCCTACCCCGCGATTGGAAGCTCACCTGTACTGGCACGAGAGTGTCGAGAACGATCCGGCGAATCGCTGGCTGCGTGAACAAATCGAAAACGTCCTCACTCCGCAAGTTATAGCAGCCGAAACGCTGCGTATGCGCGGGGACAGGCGGCTCCGAAGCGCCCATCGAGATCTAACGCGGTGAACTTGGTTAAGGGTTTACCACCACTTGGCTGAGGGATCCCGTGCTGCTGGCGAAAGTCGTGTCCCCCGCGTAGGTCGCCTTAATGGTGTGGGTGGCCACTGTCAACGAAGATGTGGCGTATGTGGCGACACCTCCGGTCAGGGGTACGGCTGCCAGCTGGGCAGTTCCATTGTAGAACCTAACGAGTTCACCATCTGGGATCGGGCCATCGGTAGAGGTGACCGTAGCCGTGAACGTCACTAGCTCACCACTGTTCGAGGGATTGAGGCTGGAACTGAGGGCAGTCGCGCTCGGGTCCAGATTAACCACCTGAGTTAAGGACGTTGTGCTCGTCTTGAATGTCGCATTGCCCACGAAGGTCGCGTGGATAGCATGACTGGTAACAGTCAGCGCCGAGGTGGTGTAGGTCGCGATCCCACCACTGAGCGGCTCAGACGCCAGAGTGTTGCTTCCATCAAGAAATGTCACCAGGTCACCATTTGGAATCGGACCGTACGTCGAAGTCACCGTGGCGGTAAACGTCACCGGATTCCCAACGAAGGACGGGGTACCTGACGTAGCCAGTGCGGTCGTCGTCGCTGCCGGCAGAGCTTTTACTACCTGGCTCAGAGCAACCGACGTGCTAGTGAGATTGTTAGCGTCGCCAGAGTAGGTGGCCGTAATTGAGAATGTTCCTGCTGCGGTGAAAGCGGTCGTATAACTGGCTTGGCCATTCACCAGGGACGCTGTTCCCAACGCGGTTGTGCCTTGTCTGAAGACTACGTTGCCGGTCACCGCTCCCCCATACTGCGATGTCACCGTTGCGGTGAATGTAACCGATTGACTTGCGTACGATGGGTTCTGGCTTGAGGCCAAGGCGGTCGAGCTACTCGCCTGGCCTACCGTCTGCATGAGCGGCGCAGAGGTACTACCCAGATTATTGGTGTCGCCGGAGTAAGTGGCGGTGATTGAGGACGTTCCGGCCGCAGCTATGGCGGTCGCGTAGGTGGCTTGGCCATTTACCACTAGCACCGTGGAGAGCACGGTTGTGCCCTGTTTGAAGGTTACGTTGCCGCTCACCGCTCCCCCATACTGCGATGTCACCGTTGCAGTAAATGTAACCATCTGATTCGCAAACGATGGGTTCTGGCTGGAAGCCAAGGCCGTCGTGCTACTCGCCTGGCTTACTGTCTGTGTGAGTGGCGCAGAGGTGCTTGGTTGAAAGTTGGAGTCTCCACTGTAGCTGGCTGTAAGAACGTGCGGACCGGCAGTGAAGGCCGAATAGGCCAGAGTTGCGGTTCCGCCGGCAAGCTGGCTGGTGCCCAGCACGGATGCGCCGGAGTTGAAAGTCACAGAGCCAGTGGGCGTGCCGCCGGCACCACTAACGTTTGCCGTGAAAGTAACGCTCTGAGCATATACGGACGGGTTCAGCGACGAGTTCAGCGTCGTGGTGCTGGGACCGTTCGCGATGGTTTCCACGAGGACCGCCGAGGTGCTCGCCAGGTAATTCGAATTTCCCAGATAGTTCGCACTGATAGAGTGAGTACCTATCGAGAGCGATGACGTGGTCAGAGTTGCCTGGCCATTGCTGATCGTCGAGGTACCGAGAGTAGTTGCGCCGTCGGAGAACGTCACTTGTCCGGTTGGAGTAACACCGCTTCCGCTGACAGTCGCTGTAAAGGTAACGGGCTTTCCCTTTCCGGCCGGGTTCTGACTGGATTGCAAAGTCGTAGTGGACGCAGAGGGGTTGACGACCTGGGACAGGGCGGGACTTACGCTGGCTGCGAAAATCTCGTCACCCGCGTAGCTGGCTGTAGTCGAATGCGTTCCGCCCAACAAGTTGGACGGACTGATTGATGCGCTACCTCCGGAGAGACTGCTGCTCCCAATCTCCGTTCCGCTGTCGGTGAAAGTTACAGTTCCAGCCGGCGTGCCCGACGTAGAAGCGACGTTCGCCGTGAAGGTGACCGGTTGGTCGTAGATGGAAGGGTTTGGGGATGATTGCACCGAGGTGGTGGTCGGATTCAACGACTGCCCGATCGCCGGAATCGGACTCTGGCTCAAATTCACCATGCCGTCTTTGTTATTCGCCAGCGTACCGGTCCCCGCGCATGCGTCTGTCGCTCCAGCGTCACGTGAATTGATCGCCGGCACACCAAATACCGTCTCGATGCACTTCAATTCTGAAGCAAATTCCAGCTGCGTATGTATCACTTGATTGCGGCAATACGGCCCGATGCAAAGAAGCGGAACCCTAAATCCCAGTGTGGGAACGCTGTCTTGCACCGGCGGCGGAACGTGGTCGTAATATCCGCCCCAGTCGTCCCAGGTAAGGAGCACGATGGAATGGTAGTAGACATAGGGGCTGGCAAAGACGTTCGCGAGCCGGGTCTTCGTCCAATTTTCTCCGCTCTGCATCGGCTGAGGCGGATGTTCGCTGTTTGCCACATCGGTTGCGCTGAGATAAACAACCTTCGGCAAGGCGCAAGCTTGGGAACCAGGTGGTGTCCCGTCCGAATCAATGCAGCTTCCACCGCCACACTGTGAATCTATCGCGCAGGCCTTCGAATGGTTGTTGCTGCACATCCCCGTGCAGGCGTTAGCTGCTGGATCAAAGTCTACGTCATCATAGACGTGAGCTTTCCAGCGTGAATTGTCGAAATACAGGTTTTGAAAGTATGATGCCGCGTTCCATTGCGAGTTGTGCGAATAGTATGCCCATGAGTTTGGACCACTTCCCAGCGCGGCTTCAATCCTGTCTGCGATAGTAGTGATTACCATACATGGCGCGCCTGCCGTACCTCCGATGCTCATTTGGGTCGAGCAGGTATCGGAGAGTTCCGTACATGTGACGTCAGTCGAGCACGCCGTTCCACCATTGGTTGGGTCGAACGAGTTCGGGCACTTTGTCCCTGTCGGACACTTGCAGGTACAGGCTGTGGTGTGGTGATTCGTACAGACCCCACCGAAGTATCGCGTTCCGTCTGACGCCTGCGTGCTCGGGAAAGAACCGAGGTAAGTGTACGGGACGCCGCTTCCTGAGTGCTGAGCCCCACACGTCCATGGGCTCGCGAATCCGGCAATCAGTCCGGGATTAGTACTGGTGCCTGCTTGTGTGGTTTTCGGATTGTCAGACATTTCATTGGAGGAGGCCGCGAACAGATAAGCATGATTCGGGGCCGAAGGCCCACCCATCATGCTGAAATGGTTATCTGCCAATCCGTAAGTCCCAGCTAATAAATAGTAGTAAGGAATATCTTTGGAATCGAGGTAGGCTAATCCTCCACTCGTTGGGGACCACTTCATGGCCCCGTTCGCTAGCTCACTGATGAATGCCGCTTGCGTATGAAGTGGGTTCTCATATGCTGAAGTCGCGTTCTGGCGCAGAAGGGGGAAGTCGCTGCCATCGGTTTGCCTGCCCACTGTAATCTGCGGGCATGTGTCCCCCGCCGAGCATTCTGGGCCGGTCGGGGTCGTGCACACGATCGGTTCGCACCAACCGCCATTGCCGCAAACATCGTGTGTGCCAACGGTCGTGCAGGACATAGATTGGTTGTTGCTGCAACGCTGGGGGCTGTTCCCGCCATTGCAATAGTTCTGCACTCCGGGAAAGGTCCCGAACAATTGGTCCATGGAGTGATTCTCTTTGTTGACGTAAATCACGTGCGTAATAGTGCCCTGACCTATAGTGCCCTGACCTAAAGCTGGAGCGCACAGCAAGGCGAGAACAAAAATGAGCCTAGTTTGCATGATGGAGAAGATAGTGCTGCTCAACCGGAAATGTTATGAGGGCAGCGGCCGGGCGTGGCGCGCCGGGTAAAGTCTGCAACCACGCACTCGCAAGGAACCGGATGATCACGCTAATCCTTGTCACGTTTGTTTCTCCAGAACCAGATGGAATGTTTTCTCGGCTTGTCCGCCGCGCCCTCGTCTCCGTCCGTGTCGAATGGGTCTTGGCTTTTTGCCACAACTACATCGGTCAACGCGCCACTCTTCGGGTCAACCACTACGCAGACAGAAATTGGCCTGGGAATCATTCGCGCTGGGCACGGATTATTGGTTACTGCCGCGTCCCCGGGCTGCATTGCTTGACAATGCAGCGTGCTTAACTCCACCGTTCCTTTGGCGCACTTGCGTTCGGCAACGGTCACATGCATAGGACGATGAGAACAGCCCAGTGCAACCATCAAAAGCGCGATCATAAGCCCGAGTCTCATCCCAAACTGTTCACCAATCCCGAGTGATATGCCTCCGGAGTCTCCACCGGTCATGGTGGGATTTCAAATTCGTTCCTGCAGTAAACGTTCGCTAGATGTTGGAGCCCCTTCGACACTGAAGTCTCCGGTGTAAACTCGCCGGGCAATACTCCGCCGAAGAAGTAGCCAGTGGGACTGCACAGAGTCGGGGGCGACAGGATGATTCATGCTGGCCTTGAAAAACGCCGTTGGTGAAGGGCGAGTATGAACGCAGAGAGAGTGGCATGACGGTAAGTATTTTGACGAAGTCGCGGCGCATTCGCATATATACCCCAACCATCCACGCGAATAAAGCTGCAACCGTACCACGCGACGATTACGAGAATGTGACTGTTGGGTTAAAAGTATTCGACTTCAGAGAACCTTTCCAACGACCCGGGGGGCCCGACAATGCATGGATGCCTCACCCCCGCTGGCTATAGCCGAACGCGACATAGTTAGGACGGTCCTGAAGAGCCTGCCGCCGCCACCGAGGCTAAACCGAAGCAGATGCGTAATACTCGGGTGAGTATATGAGGTTCCGGTGGTGCCGGGAGGGGGAATCGAACCCCCACAGTCCTTTCGGACCTGCGGATTTTAAGTCCGCTGCGTCTGCCAATTTCGCCATCCCGGCTTCGACTTGCTAGGCCATTCTACATAATTGACATAGCGCAACTCCCTGCCCCTGACTGAGCGCCGTCATAATGTACGCGAGATTGAACGAACGCTATTCCCGGTTTTCGAGTCAGTGCCGTTACGAAGTCTGGTTCGTTCGCTCGGGATTCGCGGATGGCAAGCAACGTCAACATCTTGAAAAGTGCCGTCCGGGGTGATCAATACTTTGGACAGTGTAATCAGAGATCCAGGAAGCCCGCTTCCCTAGATGGCAGTGCGTGCGGCAGTCTCATTGCAAACTGTTCCCGCTGGTCAAGCAATCAGTCTCCGTGCCTCAGACAACTTGCCAAACGCTGTCGAGAACGGTGCCGTCCACCCATTTGACAATCGCAACCGAGCGATCACCGAGCCTGGGGCGTTGTGGCATTCCTCCGCAGATGCGCTCGACTTCTGACTTGATTTCTTGCAGCGGGCGAATGGGGAGCTTCGAACCCTTCACCGCGTTCAGTAGGTCCTGGCGACGCGGGTTGATGGCGATCCCGCGCTCGGTCACGACTGCGTCGATCAATTCTCCCGGCCCGCAGAGTGTGGTCACCTCATTGACGATGACGGGAATGCGGTCCCGGAAAGACGGCACGGCCAGAATGGTGCAGCCCGCGGCCAGGCAGTTCTGCCAACCGCCGATGCCATGCAGCAGGCGTCCATCCGAGTGCGTGACGACGTTGGCATTGAAGTTGGTATCAACTTCGGTGGCGCCGAGCACGACGGCATCCACCAGCGAAGCGAAGTTTCCTTTCCCGTGGTAGTTGTATGACGTGAACGGAGAAGTTGCGACGTGGCGGGGATTGCTGGCAATTGACTGTACGCCGCTCAGGTCAAACGTCTGGCCGTCGAGGATATAGTCGGTGAGTCCCTCCTCCAGAAGCTCGACCAGATACTTGGTTGATCCTCCGCGAACGAATCGCGCCTTCACGCCCGCCTCCTTCATCATCGTTTTGAGATAGCGGACAAAGGCCAGCGCGATTCCGCCTGCCCCCGCCTGAAACGAGAAGCCATCGCGCATGATGCCCGCATCGCGCAAGAACAACGCGACGAGCTCGGCGATACGCAGGCGGTCGGGTGAGCGGGTGATTTGCGTTGTACCGGAGACAATCCTGGCGGGATCGCCGATGGAATCGACGCTCACGACGTAGTCAACATTGTTGCCTTGAACCTGCCAGGGAACGCAGGGGAATGGGACCAGGTTGTCGGTGACGACGATGACCTGATCGGCATAGATGGAATCTGCCAAGGCAAAACCGAGGGAACCGCAGGCGGACTTGCCATGTGAGCCGTCACAGTTTCCGAAGGAATCCGCGGTGGGCGCGGCAATCACAGCAATATCGATGTGAACCTCGCCGTCCTGAATCGCCTGCCAGCGCCCGCCGTGCGAACGCAGAACTCCCATGCCGCGCATTTTTCCTTGCGTGCAGTAGTCGCCCAGCGGCCCGTTCATGCTGCCTTCGATGTGATCGATCACGCCAGAGTCCATCAGTTCAATAGCGCCTTTCTGCGAAGGAAACGACGCGCTGGGAAACCATACGAGATCTTTCACACCAATTCTTGCCGCAGCCTCCAGCGCCATCAAGGCGACGTGGTCGCCATCCCGTAGGTGATGGTGAGAGGAGATGACCATGCCATCGCGAAGGCCACACTTGCGCAGCGCAGTTTCGAGATCCGCGACGCGCTTGTCACCGTTGTCGGGATAATCGGCTGCCGTTCGTATGGAGGGTGCCGCTATGTTTCCGATCGGCCGGTACTTTCCGACCCCCAAGTACGGAACTTGCGGGCGACCGTTCGCAGTCTCGGGGACCAGGCGACCCGCGGCGTTGCGAATTAATTCCGTTTTTTCCAGGATGGCCATAAGAAACTCGCAGCTGGATTATTCCAGATTCATGTCAGTCGTCCCATCGCCTCTGCCTGCGCCATCAGCTTCAGGGCGCGCTGCACAACCGGAGGGTCAATCATCTTTGATCCGAGGCTAACTACGCCCAAGCCTTTCTTCTGCGCCTCGTGATAGGCCGCAACAACTCTCTGTGCTTTTTCAATCTCTACAGTGGTTGGAGCAAAAGCGTTATGAATCACAGGAATCTGCAGCGGATGAACGCATCCCATGCCTTCAAAGCCGATGGCGCGAGAATTCAAGGCCCACACGCGCAAGGCTTCCAGATCACCGACGTCGCCAAAAACGGAATCGATGGCCTGTACCCGCGCAGCATGGGCGGCGTTGACCAGGCGTTGCCGCGCATAGAAGGACTCGGCGCCAGTTGACGTCTTCACCACACCGAGATCCGCGGTATAGTCCTCCAATCCAAGGGTCAGCGCGACAATTTCTTTGCAGGCGGTTGCAATCTCGTAAGCCCTTTCGATTCCTAGTGCCGACTCCAGTATCGGCATTAGCCAGATCGGGCGAGTCATGCCGTAGTTGGCTTTGATCTCCGCAATCTTGTGATGGACGTCCAGAATCTGGTCGGAGGCTTCGACTTTGGGAATCAGAATTAGATCGGGAGATTCCGGAATGATCTCTTCCAGATCTTCCAGCCCGAGAGGAAGCTGGTTGATCCGCACCGTGCGTTCACATTGCAGAAAATCGACAGCACGTAACACGTTACGCACCAGCAGTCGCGCCGCGTCCTTCTCGTCGGGATGGACGGAGTCTTCGAGATCCAGAATGATGGCATCCGCGCCATGCAGTGCGGCATTGATGAAATACTTTGGCTCGCTGCCGGGAACATAGAGGCGCGACCGGCGCATGCGGTCGCGCGGAGAAGATTCCGGAAGCGAGATCAGGTCCGGAAGCACACGCGTGCCTTCCCCAAGTCCTGAGCGCCGGGCGGCAGCTTCAATACGAGCCGCAATCACGAATGGCAGCGCCCCTTCGTCGTGGATCACTACCCGCGCGTGCTTCACACCAAGAGCTTCGAGTACCTCTTCGGCCTGTCGCCGGATAGCATCGCCATAGTAGGGAAGCACCCGCGATTCGAGGTCGATTGAAATCCCGCCATCGTCGCGCGGTTCAATTCTCACGTGAACATCCGAACGAATCTCCGAGCCACAATGTCCCGCTTCGCCGATTTGCCAGGTGCGTGTTTCAGTCCCAACGCTCATGAGCGTTCCTTCCATCAGCTAGCCCAGTTGCCATTACCCGCTCCTACCCACTCGGCCACCGCTGGGTTCGAACCTTGTTCCAGCTTCGCCACGATCGCATCCGTCATCTCGATCGTACTGGCTGCTCCCAGGCTGATGGCCTTGGCGCCGCCGGGAATGCGCAGCATGTCATAGGTGCGCACTTTGCCTTCCGCGACCACGGCAGCAATCGCGTGGCGAATGCGCTCGGCCTTCTGGATTTCGCCGACGTGCTCAAGCAACAAGACGGCCGAGAGGAACATCGCGATCGGATTGATGATCGGCGGATCCAGTTCCGCATACTTAGGCGCGGACCCGTGCGTGGGCTCGAAGACTGCCACCTCGTCTCCGATGTTGCCCGAGGCTGCAAAGCCCAAGCCGCCGATCAAACCGGCGAAGGCGTCAGAGATCACGTCGCCAAACAGGTTCGAGGCGACCACCACTCCATAGTCCTCGGGATTCTTCGTCAGCCACATCGTCTGTGCATCGATATTGGTCGATCGGAGGGCGATTCCCTGATAGTCCTGAGCCACAACGTTGGCCTCCTCTTCCATCATCCCGGAAGTTTCGCGCAGCACATTCGGTTTCTCACAGATGGTCACTGACTTGTAGCCATACTTCTTCGCCCAGTCGAAGGCGGCCTTGCAGATTTTGCGGGCCGCCGCGCGCGTAATGATGCGCACGGAAATGGCTAAGTCAGGCCCGGGCGTATCCGCAAACGGTTTGAATTTTGGATGCATGGCCAGGGCGGCGCGGACTGGTTCGGGCGGATTCGTCCACTCGACTCCGGCGTAAAGGCCCTCGGTATTCTGCCGGAAGACAACCACATCTACTTGAGGCTCCTCGAATCCGCCACCGGGCTTCTTGCGAATGAAGTTCAGCGGATTCCCAGGAAACGAAATGCAAGGGCGAATGCAGGTATCGAGATGAAAGCGCTGACGCATGGTGACGATCGGACTGAAATAGGAGAGCCCCTTCCCCTTGAGTTCGGGCTTGAGCTCAGCCTCAGCGTCTTTCTTTGGCTTGGAAGTGATCGCGCCAAACAGACCGAGCTTGTGTTTCGCCAGCAACTCGACCGTGCGCGCAGGTAGAGCGTTGCCTTCTCTACGCCAGCATTCCCAGCCGATGTCTCCGTGCATGTACTGGGCATCAAAGCCGACAGCTTTCAGAAGCCGCAGAGCTTCCGGCAAAACCTGGTTGCCAATTCCGTCTCCGGGCATCGTGACCACGGTATATTTCGCCATGACTTGTCTCCCTTTTATGTCAGTCCCAGCCTCTTCGCGACCAGGTTCTCAACCCCTCCGGCAATTACCAGCGACTGCGGCACATTGCCCAGTGGCGGAAAAACGAACTTCTCGCCGCGCCACGCGATCGTGCCGCTCTTGAAATCGAGTTCCAGGTCTTCGCCCGGGATGATCGTTTTTTCCTTCGCGGCAATCTCCTTGGCAAACTGATCGCGCAGTCTCCCGATGAACTCAGGAACTTCCACACACAGGAACCCGTTGTTGTACGCGTTGCGCAGGTAGGTTTGCGAGAAACTGGCCGCAATCACCAGTGGAATTCCCTTGGCTTTGAGGCAGGTAACTGCTTGCTCGCGGCTCGATCCGGTTCCGAAGTTCAAGCCGCTCACAATGACGTCGCCGGTATGAGTGCGTAGAGCGAGCTGCGGATCGTAGTTCTGCATGATGACTCCCGCCATCATCTGAGGAGTCATATCGTCGCGGTAGGTGTAATCCTTTCCGTAGATGGCGTCGGTGTTGAGGTTGTCCTGCGGCAAGAAGACCAGACGGCCGGTCAACCGCTCCGGGAAACCGGGGAGAATCTCTACTTTTTCCGGCGAGCCCTTTCCATTCCCTGCGAACTCCATGATTTGCCTCGCCGGCTCGAAATCTGCGAACGAGTGCGGCCCGGCGATATATCCCGCAAGCGCCGAGGCAGCGACGACTTCCGGACTCGCGAGATAGCACTGGGCATCGCGCGATCCCATGCGGCCTTTGAAGTTGCGGTTGGTGGCTGAGATTCCAACTTCTCCCTTTTCCAGCAGTCCCGCGCCCAAGCCGATGCATGGCCCGCATCCGGGCGGCAGTGGATTCGCGCCGGCATCGAGCAGTACCTGCCAGATACCGCGTCTCTCGGCTTCTTGTTGCACCCATGTGCTGGCTGCGGCGAGGTACAACTTCACTCCCGGCGCAACTCTCTTGCCGCACAAGACCCAAGCTGCGGCTTCCAGGTCTTCCAGGCGCGAGTTCGCGCAAGAAATCAGGTAGGCCTTGTGGATGGTTACTCTCTTTTTCTCCACGGCCGCAAGAGATTGCATCACCTGCACGGTGTCGGGCCCGGAAACATGCGGCGTCACCTCTCCGAGGTCAAGCGTAATGCGTGCCGCGTAGGCAGCATCGGAATCGGGACCTGGCGGAGTGGCAGCCCACCTGTCAATATCTTGTTTCGTGAAGCGCTCGATGCCAAGTTCCTGTAAGCGCTGGTGGACGCAACGCAGGTACTCGAGGGTGACGGAGTCCACCGGAAACCATCCAACCAATGGCCCCCACTCCGTGCTCATGTTCGAGATGGAAAATCGTGCATCCATCGACAAACTGGCCACACCGGGACCTGCGAACTCAACCGCAGCGTTGAGCGCTTCATCGTGGTTGTAAAGACCGCACAGAGTGATGATCACGTCCTTGCCGGTGACGCCTCTGCGCAGCTCTCCTTGCAACACAACCTGAATCGTCCGGGGAATCTGCCACCAGAATTCGCCGGTTGCCCACACAGCGGCTGCGTCCGTACGCACGATGGGCGTCCCAATCGCACCCAAAGCTCCATACATATTCGAGTGCGAGTCGGATGCAACGACGAACGATCCCGGCACAACGTAGCCGCGCTCCACCATGATCTGGTGGCCGATGCCAGAACCCGCAGGATAGAAATTGACTGCGTGTTCTTTGGCGAATGCCTCTATGGAGCGATATTTCTTCAGGTTGTCGTCGTCGGTATTCTGAATGTCGTGATCAAGCGCGAAGACTAGCTGCCTAGGTCGGCAAATCTTTTTCGCTCCGATGGCCTTGAACTTACTCATGACGGCTGAGGTGTTGTCATGCGTCATCACATGAAGAGGCCGGATAGAAACGAAATCGCCAGCACGTAAGGGGCGTTGCAGTCCCTCGGCGAGGTGAGTTTGCGCGATCTTTTCAACTATGGTCTGGGCCATCGTGAACTCCAATGAGATTCGCGAATGCCGCTCCGCAAATGGGTCTACGCCAACACAGCTTTTCGACGTTTGTTGCCGCTGACTCGCGATCTCACTTTGCCTCTGATCGGAGCGCTCTTCTTCTGGTTGCGGACATCGGCTTTCATCAGCGCCATCAGCTTGCGGATCGACTCGCTGTCTTCCAGATTCCAGATTGCCTCTTTCAGTTTTCTTTGCGCCCCATTCGAAAGCACGCCTTCGGCGAGCGCAGCAAATTTCTCTTCCACTTCCTGATCCGTGAGCGGATTGCGCGGATCGCCTTTGGGAAAGTCCAGCTGCTTGCTGAACGTACGTCCATCGTTCGTTGTCATATTCACGATCACTCTTTGTAATGCAGGAAACACTTTCTCAATCTCCGGGTCCGCAACCACTTCCACCTTTCTCAGTTGTGCTCGGATCTTTTCGTCCATGATCTTTTCCCGGGTGAATTGCACGGGAGTAACCTGCCGGTCCACCAGAGCTGCGGCGATAACGTACGGCAACGAATGATCCGCCGTCTCCTTGGTGTGCGGGTCGTACTTGCTGGGATCGGAGAGGATATCGGCAGCCCGCGCCAGCGAACGAATCTGAATCTTCTCCACCTGCTCCGGAAGCAGATTATTTGTCTTGACCAGATCAAGGACGGCCGAAATCGGCGTATGAGTGAGAGCTTCCGAAGGAAAGGCCTTCATGCCACACTGCGTGATGCGCCAGCTTTCGCCGAGGCCATCGGTGATAAGATTCAATTTCCATTCCGGGCCGAAGACGTGAGTCAAGCCTTCCTTACCGTCGACGACATGCTCGGGGCCGGAGTAACCTTTCTCCGCCAGCAGCGCCGCGAACACGCCGCTCTGCGTCGCCATTGGGTCGACGGTATTCTTCATCATGGTCAGCTTGCCAGCGGTAACCGCACCCAGTGTGCAGTGGCGGCTGGCGGAAATGCCGATGGCGTTTTGAATCTGCTCCCACGAAAGATGCAGGGTGCGGCCTGCTACGATGGGCGAAACAAACGCAGTTAATGTTGCGTGATGCCAACCCCGCTCGCGGATGCCTGGAAATGCCGCTTCGCAAAATCGCATCTCGAACTCATGGCCTAACACCAGGCCGACAATCAATTCCTTCCCGCCGCTACCCGCTCGCTCGCAGCATGCCAGCGCGGCAGGAAAAATGTCGGACGGATGCGAAGGGTCCTGCTTCCAATAAATATCGTTGTAATCCATGCAGCGGATCATCAGCGAATTGGCCAGAGCAGCCGAGACGGGATCAATCCGCTCGCCCGTGCCAATCACCGTAGCCTGGCCGCGTCCGGCCAATTCCGCTAGAACTTGCAGAGCGATCTTGACGTCGTGCTGTTGGTAGCCGCCGAGAGCGCAGCCGATGGAATCAAGCAGGAAGCGTTTCGCCTGGTAAACGGCATCTTGCGAGAGGTCCTTATATTGCAGCCCGGCGGCCCAACGCGAAATTTTGGCGGTCACGGTCGGGTTCGGTGGAGCAATCGTTTTGGCAGACAAGGAATTCTCCTTAGGCTTTCAATTTAATGTTCTTCGGATTCTTGAAGGGCAAGAACGCCATGAAGTCGGCGTGATGCACGATGAAAGCCTCGGTTGTGCGCCTGACAAGGTCGCCTTCGCCAGCGTGCGCCGCAATGATGTGGCAAACCGGGTCGGGAATGCCGGACTCGAGCGCCAGTGCAACCCCGGTGAACGGATGACGCAACGCTTCGCCGCGCTCGCTTTGCCGGCTCTTGCCATCGGGTCCGAGTTCGTATTCCAGCAGCTTGCCCACGTCGGCCAGAATCGCGCCGGCAATAACCGTGTCCACATCTATGGGTAAAGCGCGCCCCATGAACTCCTCCATGGCTAAAGCGCTCGCGCGGGCGATGTGGACCACGCAGCGCTTGTGCTCCATAAACGTGATCGGGCAGTTCGGGATCAGCAGTGTGAACGGAATCTGGTGCAGATCTTTCGGTTCAAGAGCGCTGCGTTCGAGTGCTTTGATCCAGACCTGAGTAACTTTCTCACGCAGCTCGAGATTCGCTATCCAGTCAATTTCGGGCCACATCTGTTGAACGATCTGGCGCACGGAAGCTCCCATCGAAACGCTTAAGCCTACCCTGCGGCGAGAACGGAAGCGACGACGCGCGTCACAGAATCATGTGACCAAACATACCGACAGAAGTGTGATTCGGTGTTCTGCTTAACCTTGGCCTATACGTTCCGCAAGGGAACGAATAAGGAGGCACCAAGATGGCAGTGCAATATCATTACTGCACCCAGTGTCGTAAAAGAGTTTCTACCTCCCAAAGGCTTTTCGATACTCTGTACAACTTTTCCAAGTCTGGTCCGGAAAACTGTCCGGCCTGCGGAAATGTCAGGGAATTACATATCTCGCTCGACTTTCAGTTGGGTCTCGGCGATGGCGACTTTCAGGTCGTGCACGCCTTCCTCCCCGAAAAACTGGAGTCATGGCTGGGAGAGGAAGAAGAGGAAGTCACTTACTATCCATTCCTCGTTGTGCTGCAAGGAACTCAGGAGAGCAAGCAGTTCTACTGGATGCCCTACTGGCACGTGACGGGCAAGGATGCCCGCTATGGACAGCATGCAGTTTGCCTGGATCACGCGCAGTTCGAAAGCCTCGTGGCACAGGCTCAGAAGAAGATGCTGGCGATGGTATAGCCCGGCGATCCTCATACGGCCCGCTTCTGAGGATGCCTGCGATCATTCTCGCCCGGCAGCCTTGCGCATCTACCCAATGCTTTTCTGGTCGCGCTCCTGCTCTAAGGGTCCTGTACTCACGGCCCTTGTACGCAGCGTTCTCACCGGCTACCCTTTTTAATGATTCAGCATCTCAACAACACCTTGGAGGCCTCGATGATGAATGCTCTTTCAAAGAGATGCGTGGTCGTATTTCTGCTGGCGCTCCTGAGCTTTCTGATGCCCGTCCCCGACCTGCACGCAGGAAACGGAGTGCTCGGTCAGGTGGACCTCGTGGGCGCCACCAAAGTGGAGGAGACTTCCGGTGTCTGGATCGATGGTCAATACGTAGGCTATGTTCGGGAGCTGAGGGGATCGAAGAAGATTCTCCTTCTCCCCGGCGAACACGAAATCACCATTCGCCAGGGTGGATATGTCGACTTCGTTCAGAAGGTGACCATACGAGCGGGAGAAACCCAAACCATCGACATCAAGTTGGAAAAAGACACTCGCCTCCAACTGCCGCGAATCACAGCCGAGATCAAGCTGGAAGTAAATCCCAATCGAGCCGCCGTATTTGTCGACGGAGTCTTCATTGGTCATGTCGCCGAGTTCGGAGGTATCGGGAGAGCCTTGCTGGTCACGCCGGGTAAGCGCAAGATCACCATCAGTTTGCCGGGATATCAGACCTTCGAAACAGATATTGATTTGGTGCCCAATCAGAAATCAACTGTAAAGACAGACCTGGTAAAAGGTGGAGCGGCGGAAGGGGTTCCGCTGCAGCAATAATCGCAATAGGAGCCAAACCTGTCAGCTCAGGAGGCGGTGGCGCCGAGCCCTCGCTGCTTCCGCAGCATATCCACAAACGAGTCGGCCGCGATGCCCGCATGGTTGCGGAAGAGGTCAAGCAACGGATCTTCCGTGTTGACCGATTCGGAAAGAGCTTTCGCGTTCTCCGCAGTCTCGTTTTCTAAACCTTCTGGTTCGACCATCAGTTCCGGGGAAGTGTCCGGGTTTTCCGCCAATTGGCTTAGAAATTTTTCCAGCAAAGCGCGATGCTCCGCCGTCGTTTGGGTAAATTCCACACCCATCCCTTTGTCGGGATGCATCACTCGGACCACGCCCTCGGATCGCAGCTCCACGTCCGCGGCACGCATCGAGAGTGTTACCCGCGTAGAAACTGGGAATGGCGAACTGATCTCGAGGTAACAGCCACCCAAGCTCAAGTCCGTAAGCTGACAACTGACCGGAGGATCGTCCTTTTCGGTTTCCGGAGCGTTGCGCTCAATCCATTCGCGCAACTGGTGCGCAACCTGCGGCGTCGGATCCAGGAAACGCAATCCGACCTGCGTCCCGCTTCCCTCCCAGGCGAACTCCGCCGGCACCTCCATCCGAGTGGCAGAGCCCGGAAGGGTGAACGACAAATTCCATCGCCCTTGAGGCTTGCTGCGGCGCGGAAGTGTGACTGCCAGGCCACCCTCGCCCAAATCACTCGTATTCACCTTGAATCGCGCCCCCGATTGCACATTCGCCATTTCTACTGGCATGCGTACAGGCACTCGAGAGTTGCGCCGGCGCTCGCGCTTCATCAAGGCTCTCGCCGCGCGAAAACTCGACTTGGCGCGCTCCGCTGAAACGGGCTTGTAGAGGATGAAGTGCGCCCCAATATCGAATGCTGAGCGTAGTCCGGTCTCGGGGTCGAGGATCGCGACCGCTACCGCGCGCTTGTTGCAGGGAGCGGTTCGCGCTCCTCGAAGTACATCGGCCGCGCCCGGTCCGGCGCAATCCACAATGATGGCCTCGTACCGGTCCCGGGTCAGATGACGCAGGGCTTTTTCCGCATTCGCACAATGTTCGACCCCAATGTCGAGGTCGCCCAAGGTGCGGCGCAGTACGCGCACGATTTTATCGTCCGAGCACAGCAACAACGACTTCAATGTCATAGCCCGCCCTTAAATCCCCCGCATCAGGTATTTCGGCCTGGAATCCTCAAGAAATTATCTTCAACTGTATGCCGGCTTCGCACGTCAGGCAACGATGCTCGCTCGGTTCAGGATTACTCTTGTAACGTCTCCTCGATAGCCATCGCCGGTCATCGCGACGGCAAGATTCTAAAGCCTGCGCCCAATCGATACTGCCGGCCATAATCCATAGCAACATCAATCCAGGCAATGAGTTAGCTTGAAAACATGAAGTCGGTTACGCGCATTGTGATTGACTTCGATAGAGCCTTGTCCTAATATGCTGAGTCTCCGATTCGCTTTTAGCAGTTAGGCGTTAAGGCTTTTGCCCTTGGCTCGGGCTGGGATTTCCTTTCCTTGAATCCCCCGGAGTGCTCGGCGAATCATATAGATACGACGTTTTCTTGATTTTGAGTTGATCCCCCATCTGTACGAAAGGCATTCTTTCATGGCGAAGAGACGCGGAAATCCAAACTGGGGTAAACCCGAGCCAATAGGGCCGGTCGTCCCCACCATCACCGAGTTTGAGCAAGTGGTGCGCGAGTACAAGCTGACTCCCGATCAATATTTGCGTTCCACGCGTTTGCGGGAGTGGGCGCGGCGAAACAAGAACTCCAAATACATCCCGGAGCCTCTGTTGGAAGCCTGGGGCTTCGAGATCGAGTCCACGTTATAAGCGGGAACTTGAAAAACAGCTTTCTCAGGGCCGCTGATGGCGGCCCTTCCTTTTTGGCATGCTCGACTGGCTGCATATTCCGCTCCCCGAATTGTTCGCCGTTTTGGCTGCCATCGCCTTTGCCTCCGGCTTGAATGTCTACGCCACCGTGGCTGCCTTGGGCTTGCTGGCTCGCTTTGGACACGTCCCGCTTCCTCCAGCTCTGCACGTGCTGGCGAGCTGGCCGGTTATTGCCGCAAGCGCGGCCCTGTTTGTAATCGAGTTTTTCGCCGACAAGATTCCTGCATTCGACTTAGTATGGAGCGCTCTTCACACCTTCGTTCGCGTTCCTGTCGCGGCTTTGCTCGCCTACGGGGCAACGCGGCAGCTCAGCCCCGCGCAGCAACTGCTGGCTGCCTTGCTGGGTGCTGCCATCGCTTTCGCCGCTCACGGAGGCAAGACTGCGCTCCGGGCAGCCGTCACACCTTCTCCGGAACCTGTTTCCAACATCACGCTGAGTTTGGCTGAAGACGTTCTGGCCGTGAGCCTCACTTGGCTCGCCACGCAACATCCCTACGGTGCCGCCGCAATTGTCGTAGTTTTACTGGCAGTGATCACGGTTTTGGCGCGCGCTGTCCTAAAGGCTTTGCGATCCCTATTCCGGGGCGCGGAGCGGGAATTGGCAGGCCGCCCCGCATAAAAATTCATTCGCGCAGAAATCCCCCTGTTATGCTATTCATCAAGGTTTTCCCGCTTTAGCATTCTTGGGGAGATTATAGGGATTTCCTCGGCATCACCCGAGCAGCATCGAGCATCCAACGACTAGACAAAACTACCCTATGTCAATTTTCGACGAAAAATACAGAGTCGTCGGCGTGGAAGGTGATCGCCTCCGCGTGCAAGGAGTTCATAGCGGCGATGTCCTCACCATAGTCAGCCCTCAACCTGAGATCCCCATTTCTCAGGACGATTATCCCGTGGGCAAATTGATTTCCCTCTCCGATCCATCGGAAAGCCTTCCGAATTAGTTCCTATTCCGTTAAAACTCACGCGATGTAAGGTGTGCGCACATAGGATCTCGCCGCCCTCCCCCTTCGGAAAGAGCGGGAAGGCCCGGTCTTTGCATATTTACTACGATGCTCCCCGCAACCCGCCGGAGACTTCGTCCGTTCCGCGAATCGCTTCGAGTTTCGCTGGTTCCGGTTTCCTCTTCTCCGAAACCGGACTCACTATCTGCTCCAGGCGGGTCATGAGAGCCCGCAGGGTCTCCTCGCCGGTGTCTAATACCTTGCGTAGTTCCGCGTTGGCTCTCATGGCCTGGTCATAGGCATTCCGAGCCTTGTTCAGAAGGGGCAGCTGTTCGATGAACGCATTCGCGTTCCTGGTAAACTCGTTCACCGCTTCCGTGTACGTCGCCATCGTGGTTGGCGGCACAGGTTGACCGGCAGGAACGTCGTTCGCACCAATTCCAAACTTTGCTTTTTCGGCCTGGCGGCTTCGGTAGGCCTCAATCAGGGTTTCACTGGCCGACTCCAAGGTCAACTCTGGTGGCTGGTTCGAGACGAAATCCGTCTGTCCGCCTGCAACATCATCTTGCTTCTTCCACATTCGCTTCGCTCCTTATTCTTCATTCTTTACTGTTTGGCGACGTGGCGGCAGGTGTGCATTATGACCGTATTGGCCGAGAGGAGTCAACGCGGCGATTGGCGGGCACAGACGATGCGCGTTCGCAATTCGAGGCGATAAAAAAGTCACGGGCCGAAACCGTGTTTTTTGAATCGCAGGGCGAGATCGGCAGAAGGAGATTCGAGGTTATGCTTCGGATACGTCCCGCGAAGGCAGCCCATGGAATCATCTATAATCGCTGCAAGGTATTCCCCAAACCAAGATGCAATTGCTCCCATACTCTGCCTTTTTCGTCGGCGGCGAAATTCTTGATCTCGTTTCCAGCACGGGTCCGGTCGCCAAATTTGTTCTTCTCACGCTGTTGGCCTTCAGCCTGATCTCCTGGGCCATCATTTTGACGAAATGGAGCTTGCTTCGCCGCGCCCGTGTGCAGAGCGGACGATTCCTGCGCGCCTTCCGCAAAGCCCAGCGCATGCAGGATCTCGCCACGGTTGCCGACCAGTTCCGTCCCAGCCCTTTGGTCGGAGTTTTCGAGGGCGGCTACCAGGAATACAAGCGCCAACTTTCCAATTCCGGGGCGACGCTTCGCAGCCTTACCGCGGTACAGCGCGGCATGCAAATCGGAGCTTCGGAAGAAATCACTCGCCTTGAGCGCAACGTGCCCTGGCTCGCCATCACTGCCGCCGTCACCCCGTTTATCGGCCTTTTCGGCACGGTCTGGGGTATCATCGACGCTTTCCACGGCCTCGGCACGGCTGGCGGCGCGACGCTTCGCGCAGTAGCTCCCGGCATCTCCGAGGCTCTGATCACCACTGCTGCCGGACTTGCTGCCGCCATTCCCGCAGTCATCGCTTACAACTTGATCGGCAACTCCATTCGTGTCTTCGCCGCCCGCGGCGATGATTTTTCCCTTGAAGTGCTGAATGCCATCGAGAGCGTCCAGCCCCAGGCTGCACCCGAAGTGAGGCGCTGATGGCCTTTACTTCTTCCAACGGCCGCACCCAAACTGCTCTCGCGGACATCAACATCACTCCGCTCGTTGACGTTGTCCTGGTACTCCTGATCATCTTTATGGTGACCGCTCCCATTCTTCAGTCGGGCATCGAAGTGACCGTTCCCAAGACCCGCACCGTCAAGGAGATCACAGAAGAACGCACGGTCATCACTATTAATAAGGATCAGCGCGTCTTCCTCGGCAATGACGCCGTGAATATCAACCAGATCCCCGCCAAACTGCGGCAGAAAATTCGTGATCCTCACAACCAGTTCATTTTTATCCGTGCCGACGAAAACGTCCCTTTCGGCGCTTTCGCGACGGTCATGGACGCGGTCAAGCAATCGGGCATCACCAACGTAAGTATCGTTACTCAGCCTTTGGAAGAAAATGGCGCAAAACGCTGAGATATTTTTTGAGCACGATAGTTGGCCACGCGCCCTCGGCTGGTCCGCCGGCTTCCACCTTGCCGTCACGGCCCTCATCGTGCTTTATTCCATTGCCTTCACTGGATCGCGCGGCCAAGGCTGGGGCACCGGCGGTGGTGGCGACGCCATGGGCGTAACCTTGGTCAGTTCGGTTCCCTTACCCTCAACCCCCGCACCAACTCAGAACGTTCTAGCCAACGAATCCAAGGGCGTCACCAAGTCTCAGCCGAAAGTAGAAGAGAAGGAACCCGACGCCATCGAGATCCAGGGCAAGAATTCCAAAATCAAGCCGAAAAAGCCTCCAGCCCCGACCAAAGCCAAGCCAGAGCCACAGCCCGAGGAAGAAACCAACCAGGTAGCCTTCGGAGAAGGTGGTCCGGTCAGCGGTCCGTACGGCACGTTCGCAGCCGGCGGCGCTAAAGGCGGCTTCGGGGTCACCGGCGGTGGTGGCGACTTCGGCACCAGATACGGATGGTACGTGCAGGTGATTCAGCGCAAAGTATCCGAGAATTGGTTGAAGTACGAAGTCGATCCGCGGATCAGCACGGCCCAGCGCGTCTACATCACCTTCGACGTCGCTCGCGACGGTCATCCTTATAATGTGCAGGTTGAGCAATCCAGCGGCGTGCCCTCGCTTGACGTGTCGGCCGTTCGGGCTCTTCAGCGCATCGACACTTTCGGTTCCCTGCCGCCCGACTACAGCGGCAGCAAGATCTCGGTGGAGTACTGGTTTGACTACAAACGATAAATTATTCAGTTCATTGATTATTCTCGAGGTGCCATGTTCGTGAGTATGATGAACAGCAGATTGCCATTGATAACATATCGGCGTACGATATTGTTGTACGCAGTATCCTTTTGTCCGGCCTCACGCAACGGCTCCAAGCGGATGGACGATAGCCACAGACAAATCACGCTCTCAGCCAACGCTAAGTTTTTCGGTCGGTTAACTTCCGTCTTCGCGGTCGTTCTGCTGCTGGCTTCATTCTCGTTTGCCCAGGATTGGGTCCGCACTGGCTCTGGACTCGGCGTTGAAAAAGTTCGTCTCGCGGTTCCCGACTTCAAGCCTTCCAACAGCGACCCGCAAAACACCGCTCTCCTTAAGACTTTCAACGATACGTTCTGGAACGACCTCGACAATTCCGGAGTCGTCGAACTCATCTCCAAGAGTTTTTATCCCTTGGAGACGCCCGGCCAACCGCCCGAGGTAACCTTCGGAATATGGAATTCTCCGCCTCCTAACGCTGCCATGCTGGCCTTTGGCAATCTCGGCGTCGCCGCCGGCAAACTCACGGTGCAAGGCTGGCTTTACGACGTAAAGAACACGGCATCGCCTCTGGTGATCGGTAAGCAATACACCGACGTTCCCACAGACGACGCCGCCCGCATCATCGCCCATCGCTTCGCGGACGAAATCATTTTCCGTTTGGGCGGCGGAATCGCCGGCATCGCCGAAAGCAAAATCTATTTCGTCAGTGATCGCTCGGGGCACAAAGAAATCTGGATGATGGATTACGACGGTTCCAACCAGCGTCAGGTCACTCACCAAGCCTCGATATCGCTTTCACCCCGCGTCTCTCCTGACAGTTCGCGCCTAGCCTTCAGTTCTTTGACCAAGTCAGGATGGGAAATCTTGATGTTCTCTACCGAACTCAATCGCTTGGTCAGCTTTCCGCATTTTGGCGGCACCAATCTTGCGCCGTCATGGTCGCCCGATGGGGCGCGACTGGCATTCTCATCCTCACGCAGCGGGCATTCCGAAATTTATGTTTGTGACTCTTCCGGCGCTAACCTTCATCCTATGACAACGGGCAGGGGGCCAGACGTTTCCCCGAGTTGGAATCGCAAAACGGGCGCTCAAATCGCCTTCGTTAGCGGCGTCACCGGATTGCCTCAGGTCTACACTATGGAGGGCGATGGCGCTAACCAGCAGCGCATGACGGACCAGGGCTACGCCGTTTCGCCGAACTGGTCTCCGAACGGCCAATTTCTCACCCTCGCATGGATCCGCAAATATGGTCCCGGAGAACCTGGCTCTTCGGACATCTACCTGATGGATATCGCCAGCAAGCAATGGGTGCAGCTCACCCACGACGGCGGCCGCAATGACTTTCCCTGGTGGGCCCCGGACGGACGCCACATCGTGTTTCAGTCAAGCCGCTCCGGCAAAGAAGAAATCTGGGAAATGCTGGCGGATGGCACCAAGCTTCATCAGCTCACTTTTACTGGACGTAATTCGCAACCGAACTGGAGTTGGAAATAAAACACTTCGTCTGAACTCGAGACCGATTTCGAGCTCGCAGGAGGATTAACGTGAAGGGGATCAACATGAAACGTCAACTTTTCAAGTCTGTCGCTACCGTCATCGCACTGAGCGCGGTACTCATGCTCGGAGCCTGCAAGAAGAAAGCAGCTCCTCCACCACCGCCACCACCACCGCCACCGCCTTCACCGACTGCCTCCATTTCCGTCAGTCCCGACACCATCCAGACGGGCCAATCCGCAACTCTGACGTGGCAAACATCTAACGCCACCGATGTTTCCATCGACGGCATCGGCGCGGTTCAGGCCAGCGGATCGCAGTCAGTCAGCCCGACCGCTTCCACCACGTATCACCTGACGGCCAAAGGTGCCGGCGGAACACAAGACGCGACCACGCGCCTCACGGTCACCCAGCCACCACCGCCGGTGGCGGCCACTCCATCACCCACGGACGAAGACCTCTTCGGCCAGAACGTGAAGGATATCTATTTCGAGTACGACAAGTCTGATATTCGCCCGGATCAACAGGCTGACATCCAGGCGGATGCTCAGTTCCTCAACCAGCATCCCGGAATCAGCTTTACGATTGAGGGACATTGCGATTCGCGCGGCTCAACCGAGTACAACCTGGCCCTGGGCGATCAGCGTGCGTCTTCGGTGAAGAACGCGCTGGTAGCAGTCGGAGTCAGTGCCAGCCGTATTAAAACCATCAGCTACGGCAAGGAAAAACCGTTCTGCATGGAAGAAAACGAAGCCTGCTGGCAGCAGAATCGCCGCGGCCACTTCGTCTATCAGAAGTAGTTGGTCATTCGCGGCCAGGGGCGGAGGAACCTTCGCCCCTGACTTTCCTTGTTCTCGGCCAACACTTCACAACCCACACCGCCCGCAATCCATCTAAAATGGTTTCAGGAAACCTCTGCTTATGAAACTAAGACGAAGCTGCACTCTGCTAGCCCTTCTCGCTGCCCTTTCTCTCGCCTCCATGCCCGCGTGGGGCGTCAGCAAAGAAATGGTTCAACTGCAAACGCAAGTTCAGCAACTGCAGGAGCAGATGACCGCCATGCAGCGCAGCTTCGACGAGCGCATGGGCGTCATGAACAACCTTGTCGAGCGCGATACCGACGCCGTGAATAAAGTTGGCGCCGCACTCAGCACCCTGCAGTCCACTTTGCAAAAACAGCAGGGCGATTCGGCCTCGCACGTCGACCAGCTCTCCGGCCAGATCCAGGCTCTGAACGATAGTCTCGACGAACTCAAAGCCCGGCTCGCCAAAGTCAGCAAACAACTGGAAGACATGCAGTCGTCCCAGCAAAGCGCGGCCGCCACAGCGGCTCAACAACAGGCCCAGCAGCAGGCCCTAGCCCAGGCGCCTCCGCCAGATGTGCTGTACAACAACGCCCTGCGCGATTACAACGGCGCCAAGAACGACCTCGCCATTCAGGAGTTTTCCGATTACATCAAGTTCTATCCCAACACGGACCTGGCCGGAAATTGCTACTTCTATCTCGGCGAAATTCAATTTCGTCAGGCCAATTATCAGCAGGCCGCGCAGAACTATGACCAAGTCTTGCAGAATTTTCCCACCGGAAGCAAGGCCGCTTCCGCTCAGTTGAAAAAAGGTTTCTCGCTGATTGAGCTCGGCAAACAGGATGACGGAGTCGCGGAACTCCGCCACGTAATTCAGCGCTATCCGCGTTCCCCGGAGGCTCTGCAGGCCCGCGAGCGCCTCCGCAAACTTGGAGTTTCTCCCGCTGGCCATTCCGGCGAATAACTCAGCTTAGGGTTGCCGGTGCAGGCCTCTTTGACGTAGGAGGTATATTGTGGCCAAAATTTCTGAGAACGATCCCGACCGCGCCAAAGGTGCAACCGAACCGGAAGAGCATCATCACGACGGGAACGCCGGTCTTGCCGGCCAACTCGGTCATCGCGATCAAGACCCTATTTTGAAAGACGCTGACTCAGATTTCCCCGAACCCGGCAGCAATCCCGAGCACTCCGCCGGTCGTCCGCAATCCGCTGGACGGTAGCGCAGACCGAACGCAGCCTGATCGCCAAAATCTTAACGGCCCAGCCTTACCCTGTGATCCCCGTGCCCTCTGTGGTTAAGCTTTTCTCACGCCGTCCATCAAGACTTTCTCCACTTCGGGCCAAGCTCGTGATCGCGGATCCACCACCTCAAAATGTCCTGCACCGGCGATCTCCACTAATCGGGCATCTTCCTTATTCTTCCATTTCGCATTCACATAATCTTTGCTCATCTGCGGCGGCACAATGTCATCGTCTTCCCCGTGGAGCAGCCACTGCCGAGTATGAATCGCCAACTTCATCGGGTCCGCTTCCCGATAATGCTCCGGCACCTCCGCGGGCGTTCCGCTCAGAAACTCCACCACTGCATCGTTGCTCAAATGCAGTTTGTATGCACCCTGCAAATCCACAACCCCGGCCAGAGAAATTGCCGCCTTCATTCCTGTCTCGTGCGCTGCCAAACACAGCGCGAGTTGACTCCCGGCGGAATGTCCGAGCACGATCGCCCGTTGCGCGTCGAACCGATACTGCCCTACATTCTGCAACAAGAACTGAAAAGCGGTCCGAATATCCTCAAAGGTCCCCGGCCATCTTCCGCCCGCATTGCCGACTCGCCGATACTCCAAATTGGCGGTCGCTATTCCTTTCGCCGCCAACGCCACGCACAAATGCCCTAAATACCCCAGATCATATTTTGCTCGCCAGTATCCCCCGTGAATGCAAATCACGACGGGATGCGGCCCGGTTCCCTTTGGCATTCGCAAGTCGATAAACTGATTCACATCGCTCCCATAGGCCACTCGCGCGTCAGCCTTGGGCGGAGCCAAACTCAAGATGTCATCGGACGATGTCATGCTGCTCGACTCCAGTACTCGGTACTAGCTACTCATACCGTAACGCCTCAATCGGATCCAACTGCGCCGCGCGCATGGCCGGTACCATTCCGCTCACCACTCCCACCACCGCTAAGATACCCACCGCCACGAGCAGAATCATCGGCGACACGATCAAGCGGATGTCGCCCGCTTCCGCATGTTTTGCCATCGCGCTATAAAACGTGATCCGTCCCAGTGATACCGAAACCAGATACGACAGCGCAATCCCCAGCGCTCCACCGACTGCCGTAATCGCCATGGCTTCGGCCAGAAACTGAAACAGAATATCGCGGCGTCTAGCCCCCAACGCTTTCTCCACTCCAATTTCGCGCGTCCGTTGCGTCACCGAAACCAGCATCATGTTCATCAGTCCCACCCCGCCAATTCCCAGCGTGAGGGTCCCGATAAATCCCAGGAGCACCTTCAGCGCCAATGAGATGATCCCGAACTGAGAGAGCTGCTTTTGCGCGTCGAACACAGAAACCGCACGCTTATCATCCGCCTTGAAGTTGTGCGCCGCCGCTAGCGTATTCCGCACCGTCTCGTCCAGCTTGTCATGATCCAGCCCCTGCGAATCCATCCAGATGCCGTCCAGATAGTGATTGTCCTTCAAAACGTTCATCGCGTTATAAGGAATGTAGATGGTCCGGTTATCGTCGTCATCGCCCTCCTGCATGCGCGGCTTCACCACTCCCACGACCTGAAACTCCACCCCGTTGATCCGGATATTCTCCCCTACCGGCTGCATTCCCGAGAACAGTCGGTCCTTCGCCTCCGAACCGATAACCGCCAGCAACCGGTGCCGATCGTTGTCCTCATCGTCGAGGAAGCGTCCTTCGCCGATCTCGAGATTCCAGATGTCCCCGATCGCGGCATCCATGCCCATCACCGGCATCGTGAATGTCCTGTTTCCGTTCTGCACCGACGAATCCTTCTGCGACATGCGCACCACGTGCTTGCACAGCGGCACATTATTCCTTAGCAATTCAATATCGTCGTTGGTGAACCGAACCTGCTCGCCCGCCTTATTGCCACCTGCCTGCTCCGACGTCCGTCCGGGAAATATCCCCACCGCGGTCGCTCCAAAACTCTGAAAGATATTCTCGATCGCCCGCCCGAACCCGTTCCCGTAGGCCAAGAGCAACACCACGGTCGCAATTCCCCACGCCATCCCCGCCATGGTCAACGTAGTCTTGCGCAGATCATGCCGCATCGCCGCAAAAGCCTGTGCTAATAAGTCCCGATGCATATTTTCTTTACCCGTGCTCCCCCGTGTCCTATGTGTTGAGCTCTTTGTTACCCGCGTTGGTCCTTGTCGGTCCCTGGTGAGGAACCGTCACCTTTCTGGCCACTGGCCACCGCTGCTATTCCTTTCGCAACGCCTCGACCGGCTGCAACAAAGCCGCCCGCCGCGCCGGATACAAACCCGCCGCCACTCCCGCCACGGCCAGCGCTGCCACCGCCAACGCCGCCGTCCGCGCCACTAACTTTGGCGGATCGAACCCCTCCCCCAGCGACACCGACGACAGCACCGCCATCACCCCTGCCGCCGCAGCAATCCCAGTGATCCCGCTCAGCAACGTCAGAAACGCGCCCTCCACAAAAAACTGGAACATAATGCTCGCGTTCGTCGCTCCCAGCGCCTTTCGTAATCCAATCTCCTGCGTCCGGTCCGCGACGGCTACGAGCATGATGTTGATGATCCCAATTGCCCCCAATCCCAGAGTCACCAGCCCCACGCTTCCCAGGAAAACATTCATCGCATCGAAAATCTTCCCCACCTGGTCCACCGTGTTGACCGTGTCCCACTCGTCGAACGAATCCGGGTTGTTGGGATCGAAGCCGTGATTTCGCGCGATCACCCGGTGCACTTCCTGCATCGCTGTTTCGTGCAGCGCGCGCGACTTCGGCTGATACTCAATCAGAGAGATCACATTCTCTGCCGCGCCCACATTGGTCGGCGGAAAATACTCATGCATCGTGCTGTAGGGAATAAAGCATTTAAGATTCTGGTTATTGTTGTCCCCGTGTCCAATGCGCTGCAGCGTTCCCACCACCTGAAACCGCAGCCCGTTTAGTAAGATCGTGCTGCCCACCGAAGGCCGCCCTGAAAATAGTGTCCGCCGGGCCTCGTCGCCCAGCACAATGACTGGCCGCTTCTGGGCATCGTCCATCTCATCCAGCCAGCGCCCGTCCTGAATCGGCAGATAACGAATCTGGTTGAACATCGGGAGCACGCCATTGATTTGGCCGCTGGCCTGATAGAAATCGCTCACCGCCCGGATGTCGCTTCGTGAGATCACCGGCGCTGCCGCGCCTACGCTCCGGCACTCGCGCAAAATATCCAGATAGTCCCGGTACGTAAGGTAGTACTGCCGCAGAGCCGTGAAGCTTCCCTGCACCGCCGGAGCCCGGCCGGACCAGATGAACATCACGTTCTCGCCCAGGGTATCGAATTGCTTTTTGTTTCCCGAGCGGAATCCTTCACCCAACCCCACCAGCAGCAACAGCGAAAACACTCCCCAGGCAATGCCGAACATGGTCAGAAACGACCGCAGCTTGTGTCCCCACAGCGTTTGCAAGGTTTGCCCGAAGATGTCGAACAGTAGCCGCATTCCAATCGATTATACGTTCTGGGAAATCCGCGCCTAGTTGCGCATCGGGCTCTCTTCTTGTCGGAGATGAAAAGCCTGTACCATTCATAGTCCTTATGTGACTGCCTTATCGGGATGGCGGACGAAAGAAAACAATGGCGTGTATGCTGTTTGTCGGAAGCCAGCGCCGTTCTTGCATCGTGATACGCCAATGCGACGCGCGAGGCTCGCCAGAGTTATGCTGATCCATCCAGATCGCCTGTTTCCGGCTGACCCCGGTACGCGAAAGATAGCCAGGACGCTCTATGGGCAGGTGCGGGCGTTGCCCATTGTGAGTCCGCACGGTCACACGCAAGCGGCGTGGTTTGCCAGGAACGAACCCTTCCCCGATCCAGCTCAACTCCTCATCCAGCCCGACCACTACATCATTCGAATGCTCTACTCCCAGGGGATTTCACCAGAGGATTTAGAAATCGGCCGGCCACAACTGAAAGATGCCAGAAAAGTGTGGCGCATCTTCGCCCGTCATTACTATTTATTTCGCGGGACGCCCTCGCGCATGTGGCTCGACTTCGCCTTCCAGGAACTATTCGGACTCAAGCAACAACTGTCGGAAGAAACCGCCGACCTCTCCTTCAACACGATCTCAGAAAAGCTGTTAACCCCGGAATTCTTGCCGCGTGCTCTTTATGAGCGCTTCAACTTGGAAGTGCTAGCTACGACCGATTCTCCGCTCGATTCACTGGCCGACCACCAAGCCATCCGGGAGTCGAGTTGGAGGGCGAGAGTACTACCGACGTTCCGGCCTGATTCGGTTGTTGATCCCGAATTTGCCGGATTCGCGGAAAACGTTACCAATCTCGGCGAGAAGACCGGGGAGGATACGTCGACCTGGGCCGGTTACTTGAATGCGCTTCGTGTGACGCGGCTGCGTTTTCTTGAGCTCGGCTGCACCGCATCTGACCACGGCCATCCCACCGCGCGAACCGCGAATCTTTCCACGAAAGAAGCTGCGGAACTGTTTCGTCGAGTAATCGCGGGCAAGTCTGATGCTGATCAACAAGAGCTTTTCCGTGCGCAGATGCTGACCGAGATGGCGCGCATGAGCCTGGAAGACGGACTCGTCATGCAGATTCATCCGGGCAGCGCGCGCAATCACAATCGCAAACTCTACCAGCAATATGGCCGCGACCTGGGTGCGGACATCCCGATGCCCACTAATTACGTTGACGCGCTCCGTCCTCTACTCAATGAGTTCGGAAATGAGTCTGATTTGACCATCATTCTCTTCACGCTCGACGAGTCTGCCTATAGCCGGGAATTGGCGCCGCTGGCCGGGCACTATCCGTGCTTGAGGCTCGGGCCAGCGTGGTGGTTTCACGACAGTCCGGAAGGGATGACACGCTTTCGCGAGCAGGTCACCGAGACCGCCGGCTTTTACAATACCGTTGGCTTCAACGACGACACTCGAGCTTTCTTCTCGATTCCGGCACGCCACGATATGGCGCGGCGAATGGATTGCACCTTTCTGGCAAAACTAGTCGCGGAACATCGCCTGACAGAAGACGAGGCACTCGAAGTGGCGCAGGATCTCGCTTACAAGCTGGTGAAAAAAGCGTATCGGCTCTAGGAGCCCAAAGTGGAGGACATCACGATTCTCGATAGCCAAGTGGAACGTCCCGAATCTCCACAACCGCGGTTGGGACGCGTCCGCTGGACTGTCTGCGCCATGCTCTTCGTCGCCACCTCCATTAATTATATGGACCGGCAGGTCATCGCGATCCTTAAGCCCACTCTCGAACACAGCATCGGCATGACGGAGATAAGTTACGGCTACATTGTGGATGCTTTTCAGATCGCTTACGCGATCGGACTACTGGGCGCCGGCCGGTTGATGGACAAGCTGGGAACGCGTATCGGTTACATGTTGGTGATGGTGGTATGGAGCGCTTCCGCCATGGGCCATGCGTTGGCGAGTTCGGTTCTTCAATTTGGATTCGTGCGGTTCTTCCTCGGACTTGGAGAATCCGGAAACTTCCCTGCCGCGATCAAAACCGTAGCCGAATGGTTCCCGCAGAACGAACGCTCACTCGCTACCGGCATTTTCAACTCCGGCGCAAATGTTGGAGCAATTCTGGCGCCCGCCATTGTGCCTTGGGTCACGCTGCGGTTTGGATGGCACGCGGCCTTTCTCACCACTGGCCTCTTCAGTGTGCTCTGGATTCTGTCGTGGCTTCGCTACTATCGGAGGCCCACAGATCACGCGACGCTCACTAGCGAAGAGTTGCGCCACATTTACCGGGAGGCAGCTGCGGACTTGGGTCCGTCCGTGCCTTGGCGAGAATTGTTGAAATGCCCGCAGACCTGGGCTTTCTCCATCGCAAAATTCCTTACCGATCCAATCTGGTATTTCTATCTCTTCTGGCTACCGTCGTTCTTCAGCGCGAAATTCAATCTCAATCTCTCTCACCTCGGGCTACCACTCATCGTCGTTTACAACGCGTCGGCCATTGGCAGCATCGGCGGCGGCTGGTTGCCCGCGCCCTTCCGTCGTCTGGGACTCCCCTCCAACTACGCGCGGCTTGTGGCAATGCTCTTCTGTGCCCTGCTAGTCGTTCCCATCTACACCGCCAGCAGCGTCAAGTCGGAGTGGACGGCCATCGCGCTGATCAGCCTGGCCGCGGGAGCACACCAGGGCTGGTCGGCCAATCTCTTCACCACGTCGTCGGATATGTTTCCGCGCAGAGCGGTCGGCTCGGTGGTCGGTATCGGAGGTATGGCAGGATCCCTAGGCAGCGCGCTTTTCGCATTCTTCGCCGGCCATATTTTGCAGTTCACGCACAGCTATGTGAGCCTCTTCACCATCGCGTCCATCGCGTACCTGTTGGCTCTGGCAGCTCTATCTGCGCTGGCTCCCGGATTGAGGAATGTGGAACTCAATGAGTGACCCACCGCTGAGTACTTAAGTGATGAAACAATGATGACTAGCACCTACAGGAGGTCCGTTTCATGAGTTACACGCGACGCCGAGTGCTCGCAGGTTTAGGGCTAGCGGGACTCACGGCGGC
The DNA here is from genome assembly GCA_963750245.1 of uncultured Acidobacteriaceae bacterium. Taxonomy (GTDB): domain Bacteria; phylum Acidobacteriota; class Terriglobia; order Terriglobales; family Acidobacteriaceae; genus Sulfotelmatobacter. The sequence goes on along the minus strand of CAVVQB010000005.1, from coordinate 1,506,820 downwards.
GATCCCAAGGCTGCTTAAGAAGGCCGCCGCATCTTCGCTGGCAGAGACGTCGGTGGGCGCGAGCGCGTGCCCGTTTCGGTTAGCTGTGATCAATGACGAGATCACCCAGGACTTTGAGAAGGCGTGCCAGATCGTATCCGGCGATTTCGGTTTGCGTTGGATTGAGTTGCGATCGATGTGGAACAAGAACGTGACCGAGCTCGACGCAAAAGAAATTGAGGACGCCCGAAAACTTCTACACAAACACAAACTGCAAGTCACCGACATTGCAAGCCCGTTGTTCAAGACGGACTGGCCCGGGGCCCCGCGATCGTCGCAGAGCGAAACCCGCGATCAGTTTCACGCGAACTTTGATGCCGGCGCCCAGGAGAAGCTGCTTGAGCACTGCATCTCGCTTTGCAAATCCTTCGACACGGACCGGATTCGCTGCTTCGATTACTGGCGGCTGGACGATCAGAAACCGTACCGGGCGGCAATCAATGCGAAACTACAGGCGGCCGCGGAACGTTGTGCTAAAGACAACATCTTGCTCTTGCTCGAAAACGAGATGTCCTGCAACACGGCGACGGGCGAAGAAGCGGCTGCCGTGCTCAACGCAATTCCGAACCAGAACTTCATGCTCAACTGGGATCCCGGAAATGCCGCAGCCATAGGAAGCACACCTTATCCTGCCGGCTACCAACTGCTGCCCAAAGATCGAATTGGCCATTGCCATTGCAAAGACGTGATGAGAAAGCCCGACCATAAGTACGATTGGGCTCCGGTGGGAAGCGGCATTGTGGATTGGGTTGGGCAACTGCAGGCTTTGCAACGCGACGGCTTTCACTACGGCCTGAGCCTCGAAACTCATTGGCGTGGCGCAAGCACGGCCGACGCCTCAACACGCATCAGCATGGATGGACTCAAGAAGACCCTTACGAAGGCTGGCATTTCTTGCTGATCGAAAGATGGAAAGCCGGCCTGAAGGAGAAATGATGGTTACACGACGTGAGTTTCTCGACGCGCTGGCCATTGGCGCGGCGGGACTTGTTGTGGGAACGACGGCAAAGAGTTACAGCCAGATCGTGGGGTCGAACGACCGGCTTAACTTTGCTGTCATTGGACTGAATGGCCGAGCGTACGCCCATCTCTCGTCGCTCAAGGCGAATCAGAGCGCGGCGCGGATTTCACACGTCTGCGATGTGGACAACAACATTCTCAAGAAATTTGCCGACAGTGTGCAGCAGGAGATGGGCGAACCTCCGGTGGCCGAGAAGGATTTCCGCAAGATTCTCGCGCAGAAAGAAGTCGATGCCATCACGATCGCTACTCCGGATCATTGGCACGCACCAATGGCAATCGCCGGCTTACAGGCGGGCAAGCACGTCTATGTTGAGAAGCCTTGCAGCCACAATCCTGCCGAGGGAGAAATGCTGGTCGAGGCGCAACAGAAATATCGAAAGCTCGTCCAGATAGGCACGCAGCAGCGCTCTTCGCCTCACACCATTGAGGTGGTCGACAAAATTCGTCAAGGCGCGATCGGCCGTCCCTATTTTGCAAAGTGCTGGTACGTCAACACCCGAAAGTCGATTGGCGTCGGCAAGGAAGTTTCGGTGCCCCCGCAGCTTGATTGGGGCCTTTGGCAGGGCCCGGCGCCACGCCAGCCCTATAAGGATAACATCCATCCCTATAACTGGCACTGGTTCAAAATCTATGGCACAGGTGAAACCCTCAACAATGGCACGCACGAGGTCGACGTTTGCCGTTGGGCGCTCGGCGTCGATTACCCAAAGCGGATCACTGCTTCAGGAGGCCGATACCAATTCAAAGACGACTGGCAGTTTTACGACACGCTGGTAGCGAGTTTCGAGTATGACGACGCAATGATTTCTTGGGAGGGCAAGAGCTGCCAGGGAATGAAGTACTACGATCGCGATCGCGGTTCGATCATAATGGGAACCACGGGCACAGTGCTCATCGATCGTGATGGCTACGAGATCTATGACCTCAAAGGAAACAAGGTCGGGGTATTTCGCGCCGGCACAACGACCTCATCGGCTGATCTCGTCGGCCGCGATTCCATGACCGACGCTCACTTCGCGAATTTTATCGCGGGCATTCGCAAAGGCGAGAAACTCAACGCTCCAGTCTCCGTCGGCAATGTCGCCGTTACTATGCTGCAGCTTTCCAACGTCGCCTGGGAAGTAAACCGTGAATTGAATCTTGATACGAAAGACGGACGAATCAAAGGCGATCCAGAAGCAATGAAGATGTGGGGACGCGAGTACGAGAAGGGTTGGGCACCGCATGTATAGGAGCACTTTCTCCCGGCGTGACTTCGTTCGCACTTCCGCATTAGCAGCAGGTGTGTTCGTCGCTCCGAAGAATGTCTGGGCGCTGGCCCAACAACGGCCTTCCTCTAGCGAGGCGCCCCCGATTCGCCTAGGTCTGGCCAGCTACACCTTCCGTAATTTCACTCGCGCGCAGCTGATTGGCTTCATGAAGCAGCTCAATGTTTTCGAATTGAATGTGAAAGATGTCAAAGATCATCTCCCAACTAATCCTCAGGAGGAAGCCGCTGCGCTCACAGACTACGCCGCCGCAAGCATCAAGCTTCACGCTGCTGGCGCCATCTATTTCGCGAAAGATGAAGATGAGGACATCCGGTCTAAATTCGAATACTGCAAACGAGCGGGCATTTCAGTTATCGTCGCCGGCGATCCTGCGCCGGAAACCCTGCCGAGAATTGAAAAATTCGTCAAGCAGTACGACATTCGTCTCGCGATCCACAATCATGGACCCGAGGATAAATTTTGGCGCTCCCCGCTGGACGTGTTGAAGGCGGTGAAGAGTATGGATCCGCGCATCGGCTGCTGCATCGACGTCGGCCATACAGTTCGCGCCGGGACAGATGTAGTGCGGGCTATTCACGAAGCAGGTCCGAGGCTATTCAACGTACACATGAAGGATCTTACGAACTTCGAAAGCAAAGAGAGCCAGGTCGCCGTGGGCGAGGGCATCATGCCGGTACGGAAGATGTTTGAAGCCCTCATCGCAATAAAGTACGCCGGCTTCGTGGATCTGGAATACGAAATCCATCCCGACGATCCGATGCCTGGCGTTATTGCCAGCTTCGCATATCTGCGAGGCGTCCTGGCAGGGATGGGCTTTGCGACCCAACGCTGAAGACGAGCAATTCGCATGAGGTAGCTTTCGGTCGAGCTTGGAGTTATCGTGGAGTGCTGACGCGGTACAGGGAGGGCGACATGAGTAAACATTCAAAGGAAGACTCAACCAACAACGATCGACGAAGTTTTCTGAAGGCAGGCGGAATCATGGGCGCCGCCGTGCTTGGCTCCACTGCCCTTCCCGACGTCGTGAGCGGCCAGTCAAGTCTGCCGTCCCGTACTGCGACCCCGGATTCCATGCCGACTCGAAATCTCGGAAAGACCGGATACAAAGTCGGCATCTTCAGTCTGGGCGGTCAAGCTGCGCTTGAGAAGCCCAACAATGAAGCCATCGCCGTTCCTATCGTCGAAAAAGCGCTCGATCTGGGTGTGAATTACATCGATACGTCTTCGATCTACGGGGGACCGGATCGCTGGAGCGAGCAATACATCGGGAAGGTAATGAAGCATCGCCGCGGCGACGCGTTTCTCGCGACGAAGACGAAGGAGCGAACGCGCGACGGCTCCATGCGCATGATCGAAACGTCCCTCAAGCTGTTGCAGACCGGTCACGTCGACCTGTGGCAGCTGCACGATATCGGAACCATGACCGACATCAGTGAGATCTTTGCCAAAGGCGGAGCGATGGAGGCTCTGCTGGAAGCTCGTGACCAGAAAATCGTGCGCTATCTTGGCATCACCGGACACTACCGCCCCGACGCCCTTATGGAGGCGATCCATCGCTATTCGTTCGACACGATCCTGATGGCAGTCAATGCGGCAGATCCCCATCACTACAGCTTCTCCGAGCAACTACTCCCTCTGGCGGTAGAGAAGCAGATGGGAATTATCGGAATGAAAGTCCCGGCCCGCGGACGCATTCTTTCGTCGTGGACGCCTCCGCCCATCGAGCAGCAAAAACATATGTGGGAAGGGATGGTGCTGGCGCCTACCTCCGGCACGCTTGATATGCGGCAAGCCATGTATTATTCACTTTCTCTTCCCGTCAGCACCGTCATCATTGGCTGCGATTCCATCAGCCAACTGGAACAGAACGTGCAACTAGCGCGGGACTTCACCCCGCTTAATCAGCAACAGATGGCCGTACTTACAGAAAAGGCGCAGCCCGTGTCGAAGCAGTCCCTGTTCTTTCGCTTTTATGATCGGGCCTAGGCCAAGAAAGGACGGCTGCAAGAGTCCGCTCCCTTAGTCGAACGCCGGTGCGAAGCCTGTCCTTTCGCCCCTCCTTCACTAGGCAATTGGGCAGGTAGCGACACGTACCATCGGATGTCGGAAATAGAAGCTTTTCCCGTTAGCATTTCTTCATGGGAATGCAGCGTGAAGCGGCTCCGAACGGGCCTATAGCAGCCGTTCTTACGGTCTTGGCCCTGTTGCTTGCGTTGTCTTGCGGGGGGGTATCGACCTCCGGGGGGACATCGGCTTCCGGCGGAAACTCGCCAACGGTAACAGTTCCTTCCGCTCCCACGAGTTTGAACGCAACTGCTGGAAACCAGCAGGTCAGCCTCACTTGGACTGCCGGCAACGGAGCAAGCAGCTATCACGTCAAGCGCGGAACCCAAACTGGCGGTCCCTACACTCAAATCGCTGCTCCGACCATGGCGAGCGACACCGATACCGGCCTGACTAACGGCTCTCCTTATTATTACGTAGTCAGCGCGGTGAACTCCGCGGGAGAGAGTGCAAATTCCGGCGAGGTTTCCGCAACCCCGAGCAATGGTTCGCTTCCAGCGGTACCGGCCGGGCTGACAGCTACCGCCGGGAATACACAAGTGACCCTTTCCTGGAACGCGAGCAGCGGCGCGACCAGTTATCACGTGAAGCGAGGGACTGCCAGCGGCGGTCCTTACACGCGGGTGGCCGCACCCACGACAACGGGCGATACCGATACCGGCCTGACTAACGACACTCCTTATTACTATGTAGTTAGCGCGGTGAATTCGGTGGGAGAGAGCGCAAACTCCAGCCAGGTCAGCGCTACGCCTGTAACCGTAACCTCTTCGGTATCCGTTCACGTGACGGTGGACGTACTCGCGAACCGGCATTCGATCAGCCCCTATGTTTATGGAGGTGCTTATCCCAAGGATGCTCCGACCATCACCGACAGCGGATTGTCCGTCGTCCGGTGGGGCGGCAACGCAACCTCCACTTACAACTGGCAGCTCCACACTAACAACGCCGACAACGACTGGTATTTCGAGGACTTCAACTACTCAGAGATTGGGGACAGCGATTCCTCCCAATATGTAAATGATGTAAAAGCCGCGGGAAGCAATCCTCTCATGACCATGGTGATGCTACCTTGGGTGGCACAGAGCGCCGAAAACCATAATGGACACTGGAGTTTTTCAGTCGCGAAGTATGGCGCACAGTGCAGCGTAGATCCCTACAACACCGACGCCGGCAACGGAGTGGAGTCCGACTGTGCAACGAATCTCACGGCCGATCCCAGCGACGCCTATGTGCCTCTACTCGACGATTCCAGCCAAACCTGTCCAAGTGGGCAGAGCTGCGTCTATCGCGATCAATGGGCGGCGGCGCTGGCTACGGCCTTTGGCAGCGCTCCGCACTTCTACGACATGGACAACGAAATCGACATTTGGGGAAGCACGCATCGCGATATCCACCCCAATCCGTCGGGGTACAACGAACTGCGCGACACGTATCTTACAGAAGCGAGAAATCTCAAAACCTGGGATCCTCTCGCGATTCGCCTGGGGCCAGTAAGTTGCTGCTGGTGGTTTTACTTCAACGGCGCGAACGGCAATGACAAAGGCGCTCATGGCGGAGTGGATTTTCTTCCCTGGTGGCTCAATGAGGTCTATTGGCAAGACCAGATCGCCGGCGCGCGATCGCTCGATTTATTCGATATCCACGCCTATCCGGACGAAGCCAACACTTCCGGCTGGACTCAGGCACAGGTTAAGGCTTTAGCGGTGCGCGTTTATCGCGATTACTGGGACCCGACTTACATGAGTGAGGCCAGCTCGATTAACCAACCCTGGGTGACGGAGATTCAGCCCAACAAGACGATTCCCTTCCGCATTCCCCGCATGCGCGCGATTGCGAATTCAATTTATCCTGGGACACCGCTAGCTATGACGGAATGGAGCGCAGCGTTCGCGGGGGAATCAGATTTTTCCACAGCTTTGGGTGATGCCGACGCTTACGGCATCATCGGGCGCGAGCGGGTCTATCTCGCTTCGCGCTGGCTGGCTCCCACGCCCGGCAATCCAAACTATCTGGCTCTGAAGCTGTTTACGAACTATGACGGAGCCCATAATGGCTTCGGAACAATCTCGGTTTCCGACACGAATGATGCGGACGCGGATCTCTTCAGCAGCTACGCGGCAGTAAATTCAGCGGGCACTTCACTAACGCTGCTGGTGCTGAACAAGGACCCTCAAAATACCGTGAGCACGCAGTTCGCATTCAATGGATTCACGCCTAGCACGGCGACAACATATGCTCTGGCGGCTTCAGCGCCAACCGCCATCACAGCTTCTTCTTCGCATGCATGGGCATCCACGGTGAGCTTTCCGCCTTACTCTGCGACACTTCTGGTGATCACAGGCAGCACGGCGCGACTTCCGAACTCCGAGTGGGATTTGAATCCTGACACCGTAATGGTGGGGGCGGGCGGCACAGTCTCGCTTCAGCCGAAGATCATCAGTGGCGCGGCAAACGTCACGCTTACCGCGGAGCAATCGGATTCCGGCATCGGCGTGGCTCTGACACAACCAGTCTTGACTACAACCCAGAACGGAGCTGTTACCGTCACGGCGGGCAATACCCCAGGTTTTTACCATTTCACGGTCACGGGCAGCGATGGCGTGGCCAGGCAGAATGAGGGGGGCTGGATCGTCGTAGGGAATCCGCCTGCGACCCTGAGCATTGCTGGGAACACCAACAATCAGTCCGGGGCTCCCGGCAGTTCGTTGACACTATCCCTCACGCTGAACGCGGGCTCGTCAGGCGGCTCCGCTTCGGGAGCGACGATCTTCTTTACTCCCGATTCCGGATCAGTCTCGTCCCGCATTGTGACCACTGACTCGTCGGGCAATGCCAGTGTTATGCTAACGCTTCCTTCGACCGCCGGTGTTGTACATGCGACCGCCGAGGGGCCATTTGGACTTGGACATCCGGTGCTCACCTTTACCGAGAGTACGCGATAGCACGTAGCACTCTCCGATGATGAGAACTTCTGCTATAAAGAGCACCTGCATCGTTTTCACTTGAATTTATCATCCTGAAAAGTTTGTTCCCGAGAACACCTGGCAAACAAGCAATACACTACCACTTCGGTCAACAACGGCCCTCCTCCCAGCACTTTCCGCACCAGTTCTGGCAAGCTAACTGTACGGGGTCCCACGGGCTGCTTAAAGGAGGCGTATAACTCAGGTCGAGATCGCTCATGGCGTCTACTGACATTTCGTGAAACAGGGCCGCAGCGAAAAATATCAATGCGCTTTGCCACATCCGAACGCCAATGGCCAACAATCTGCGCTCCCAAGAGTCTTCCAGTATCAATGTCTCCCGTAACGCGCAGTTTCATTTGTTGAGCCCCCGGATAGTAAGCTTTATGGTCCCATGCGTTTGTCTCTACAGTTCGCGGATTGAACCCTGCATCCTTGGCTTCGTGATTGCGAAGTCCTGTTCGTCCTGCTACTAGATCGAATACTTTGACAACTTGAGTCCCGACAGATCCACCGAAGTGTCTGTTTCCGCCAACTGCGTTCTCGCCGGCGAACCGGCCTTGCTTATGAGATGTGGTTCCTAAGGGCAGGTACTTGTACTGTTGAAACATGCGATGCCATGTTTCCACGCAGTCCCCCGCGGCGTAGATATCGGGTATGTTCGTTTGCATGAATGTGTTTACCCTGATGGCACCTCTCGCTCCCGTAAGAATCCCAGCCGAATCTGCTAGTTCAGAGCAGGGCCTCACGCCTGTAGCAACGAGAACCATCTCCGCCGACTGTTCAAACCCATTCGAGCCGGCTACGCGCAAGCAATTGGAAGACGAGACTTGCAGGACATCGGTGTTCGTTTTCACATCGACGCTATGGCGGCGCAATTCGTCAGCGATGGTATGCCCCAACTCCGCATCAACAGTTGCGAGCACTGATTCTGTCCTGCCAACTAAGGTCACTTTCAGACCCCGCTGGACAAGCGCGTCTGCCATCTCAACGCCCATGTATCCAGCTCCTACGATTATGACGGAGCGTGGTTTCTCTTCACGGAGGAGTCGATTAACAGCAAAAGAGTCCTCCATCGTGTGGAGGGTGTGTACGCCGGGTAGATCCGCGCCCGAAATTGTCGGGATCAGCGGTGCAGCGCCAGTGGCGATCAGGAGCCGGTCATATGGGAGGACACTGTGGTGGTTTTCCCGGTTGACCACTTCCACCATTTTCCGGTCAGGATCGATCGCATTGGCAGTATGCCACTGACGTATTTCAATGCCCTCAAATTTTGTTCGGTGGGCGAGTTGGTGCCAATCTGGAGTTTCCCCGCTCAGAAAAAACGGTAACCCGCAGATACTGAAATTAGGATATCCATCAGCAAGCACAACAATGATTGTTGCTTCCCGGTCGAATTCCCGTGCCCGCAAAGCGGCGCTGATACCAGCGTCACTACCACCGATAATCAGGAAACGCATACACGAGCTCGTTTCTCGTGGACGAAGCAAGAGTGTGAGTGCGTTGATCGATTCGCCATGCGGTTCATTTCAGCGGCTGACCGCTCGCCGTTAATTGACTTAGCAGCATTTCCCCCTGTTGTTGAACGGGATCCGGCAACTTCGCGTATGAAAGCTCCTCGGCGGAGTCTTGGCCTTTGGTGATGGCGTAGGCAATGAAGTTCTTGACAGCCTGTTGCTCATCCGCTGCTGGCCGGTCCCTCCAGATGAGTATGAAGGTCAGTCCTGTGATCGGATATGCCGCTTTGGCTGAGGCGGGAGGGTCAACAATCGGCGTACGGACATCCTTCGCCAAGTCATCGCTGAACGCGCTTATTGCAGCAGCAGCGGCAGCGGGGGTCGGCTGCGCGAACTGACCTGCGCGGTTCTGAATTGAAACGACCGGCACGCCGTTTGCTTTGGCGTAACTGAGTTCCAAATAACCGATTGTTCCGGGAGTTTGTTTGACGAGATCCAGCACGCCTTTGCTGCCCTCGGCACCCAACCCAACCGGCCAGGTCACGGCCAAGCCATGACCAGCTTTCCACGACCAATCCTGACTTACCTTCGAGAGATACGACGTAAAGATGTTGGTTGTACCGCTTCCGTCCGATCGATGGATGGCAATCACGGCTGCCCGAGGCAGCTTGGCTCCCGGATTGTCGTTCGCGATGGCTGGGTCTTGCCAAGTGACAATTGTCCCTTGAAAGATTCCGGCCAGGGCTTTCGCGCTGAGTCTGAGGGGCGCGGTCAGAGTGGGAAGGTTGTAAATGACACAAACCGGCCCAGCGCTGACAGGCACCTGAATGAGCGGAGACAGCTCCTTGAGTTGATCGTCGCTCAGCGGGGCGTCGCTGGCTCCGAAGCTCAGGTAGCCCTTTTTCATTTCTTCGATTCCACCACCGCTTCCGATGGCCCGATAATTTATCTGCACTTTGGGATGGTCCTTTTGGTAGCCGCTGACCCACTTCGACATGAGCGGAGCGATGAAGGTGCTTCCGGCTGCGCCCAAAACGCTCGTCGGCGCCGAAGGTGACGCCTTGACGTCATCCGATTCGAGGGCCAAATCCTCAGATGATTTTCGGTTGCAACCAGCCAACAGGAAGAAGCAAAGAATTGCGCTCCCTCCCATTCGGACGATCAAAGATTTTTGTTCACGACACATTCGGCGCCCCCTTTCGGACTAGCAAAACACTTCTTCATTTCGAGTGATCGCGCAATGTCGGCTGCGCTGCAGCAGGATACTAAATGTAGTTTGTTACAACAATGTTACACGCATAACCACTCATGCACATAGACGTATACTCCGTTACGAGCTTGGACGGAATTACCTGTCTGGCTTGCCATGAAACAGTTGCCGACTCGTGACGGTCAACAACGTTGTAATAGCGGCAGAGCCCACACTCCAACGGTTCAATTCAGTTTCCAGCCAGAGAACGATGGAGAACATAGCCATGAACATCTGTGCTAATCCGAGTCCAAGCCGAAATCCGGCTTTGAAATGCGCAGCCACACTCCAATAGCCCGCATAGCCGGAATCGCTCTTCATCGCAGTCACTTTGCCTGTGCGATCATCACCGAATTGATCTTCGAACTGAGATCTCGCGGCAGAGGCGCATAGTAGAGATCCTCAGCAAAGCGTTGGCCGTCAGTAAGGGTCCATGCCAAGAAATCCATTACAATCGTTCTCCTGGTTGGGTCTTTCGGATGGTTCGGCACGAGAATCCACGAAAAACTCGCGATCGGATAAGCGTTCCGACCGGGAGCGTTGCTGATCGAGATACGAAAATCGGAGGGAATCTCTTTCAATGAGCTGGTGGCTTCCTCGATGCCGCTGATGCTGGCAGAGATGAATGCGCCATCCGCATTCTGGACACTCCCGAACGCGATCTTTTTCTTTTCTGCGTATGATAGTTCGATGTAGCCCAACGCGCCCTGTGTGGTACGTATAGTCTCCGAGACCCCTTCGTTGCCATTTGCTGCGATACCCACCGGCCACTTGAGCGATGTTCCCTTGCCGACTTTGCTTTTCCATTCAGCGCTCACCTTTGACAAGTAATCAGCCCAAATATACGTCGTGCCACTCCCGTCCTGCCGATGCACAACCATGATTGGCCTGTCGGGAAATCGAACTCCTGAATTGCTCGCGGCAATCGCTGGATCGTTCCAGTTCTTAATTTTGCCCAGGAAAATATCGGCCAGTACCGCTCCCGTGAATCTGAGTTGGGTTTGCGCCTCTGGCAGATTGTAGGCTGGAACATCAGCTCCGAGGATTACAGGAAAGTGGGTCACTTTTACGGCCGCTTGAGCGAGCTGAGCATCGCTTACAGGGGCATCCGTGCCGCCAAAATCTACCATCCCGGCAAGCGTCAATCCAATGCCGGCGCCGCTGCCGTTGGCGAGATAGCTGATCTGAATGTCGGGATGGATCTTGTGATATTGTTCGGCCCACTTGGACATAATGGGTGAGACGAAGGTCGATCCGGCTCCAAAAATGGTCGTTTGACCGACCAGTGAGGTTGATCCGAACAGGAGTACGGCCGATAGGACCCAGGGACGCCACATACGAAAGTCTCCTACACAAGAAATGCGGGCGGTGAGGAATTATACCAGTATATGCATATATGCGCTTAGACCAACAAGACTTAGTAAAATAAGGAGACGATGAAGCGATCAAGAAGCATTTGGGATAATCGAAAACACGCGTACTCTGGAGGTTTTCTTCAAGGAGCTTGGCCGACACCAGCCGGCCTCAAATTCTGCACTTGTGGTTTTTATGGGAGGCTTTTCCTCTGTGACATCCAACACGCCCTTGAGGCTTCGCGGTCAAACATATCGAGGCTTATGGGGACTTGAACGACGGGAACCGTTGCCTTGGGCAGTTGCGCGCGGGTGACTGGAGCATCGGTTGCGCCAAAGTCAATCATCCCCGCCATTGTTGGAACCATTCCGGGCCAACTGCCATTGGGATCGTAGCTAAACTGGATTTTCGGGTGCAGTTTGTGGTACTCCGCCATCCATTTCGACGTGACCGGGTGACAAAACGCTGATCCGGCTGCAACAATGGTGGTTTGCCCGAGCATTAACGTTGATTCGGCACGAGTGCGACTGAAAGGGCCCAAGAACGCAACCTACGGAATTCTCTATCCGAAAAGTGCGGGGGGCACGGATTATAATGGTTTTATGCGTGTGAGCGCATAGTCCAACAGGTCGCGATCATAATTAAAATAGGAAGACGATGAAGCGAACAAAAAATATTTGGTACGTCGAAAAGGCATACGCGCTAGAGGTTTTCTTCAAGGGGTTGGCTGATATTAGCCGGCTTAGAATTTTGAACCTTCTCTTGCAGGGCGAGTTGTGCGGCTGCGACATACGGTATGTTCTGGACGCCTCTCAGTCGAACGTGTCCAGACATTTGACCTACCTGAAGAGATCCGGGCTAGTGCTCGACCGTCGCTCTGGATATCGAGTTTACTACCGCCTCACCGCAAAACATTCTCCAGATCACAAGCTCCTTTTCGATTATTTGGAACGGGCTTTTCGGTGCGAAAAGCAGTTCCCTGAGGATCTGAAAAGACTGAAAGAGGCCATCAGGGAAGGTGCTTGCACGGTGAGCGATCGCTAGGCCGATCGCGTCAAATCACACGAAGCAACAGCTCCCGAGCAAGTCGGCTTGCTTGTAATCACCCTGAGCGACGCACTGTTCCCATCGACGGCCATCTTTCCGGGTCGCCACATCACCCGGTGTAAAGTCAATTAGGAGAGCAAGTTGAAAACAATCCTTTTTGCCTGTCTTCATAATGCCGGCCGATCACAGATGTCTGCGGCATTTTTTAACCAATTCGCCCATCCCACCAAAGCAAGAGCTGTTTCGGCCGGAACCCGGCCCGGCGAACGCGTTCACCCCGAAGTGGTGGAGCTGATGAAAGAGGTGGGAGCTGATCTGAGTTCAGAGACGCCGAAGTATCTTCCCCGGAACTTGCATCGACCGCGAGCCTCCTTAGCAGCGGTTTTCGGGATGTCGACCACGGCCCGGGAAACTCCCCTGACTCAATCGACGATGCAGATTGTCTTCCTGCCGCTTCCGATGTAGATTTGTTGTGTTCCGCTCGTTGATCCGCCCCAGAAGAACGTCGTTCGCTGCGCCTAGTTGCCGCTTAAGTCATTTGCAGGAGGATAATCGTGCTGCTCCGCCATCAAGTTAAGATTTGCATCTTTGTGCTCCTTCTCTGTTGTTCCTTTTACAGCTGCGGCAACAGCGGACAGTTGCCTGCACCGACTCCTGCGCTTGCCAAATCCGCGATCGGGTGCGGCGGCGACTTGCCTTGCGCAGGATCGCTCGATGTGTCACAGATACTCGTAAATGGCACCGCCCCTGCGACGTTTGGAATTCCCATGGAGTGCTCACTTACAGCGGGCAGCCAGGCAATGAATTTTATCGCGGTTCCTTCTCAACCCTGGTTCGGGGTTTCTCCGGGGAATGGAACACTCGCGGCGGATAGTACCGCAACCATGCAGGTTACCGCCTTGAACGCAGCCAACGTTAACGGCCGTAACATTGGCACAGTCACGGTCAGTGCCTCGGGCTACTCGGACAACACCCAGATGGCAATCGAAGTGAATTGTAATGACACAGCGGGCACGTGCACAGTCGCTTTTTCCTGCGATCCCAAGACCAATCCGCTGCCTTAAAGCCTTGCCCGCGATCGCTGAGCTAGCGTCACATTCCAATTATGCATAAGGCTGCGAATTTTTTTGAAATCGCCGATTCCGCCGACGATGACGGCTCAGACAAAGCGGCAGAAGCGTAAGAAAGCGGGCACTGCTGCCGCGTCTCGCAAGGTGCATAGATCCCGGTCTCTTCACTGGACGACTTGGATTCTATTGGGTGTGGTTTTGTCCTTCGCCGGCATCCGTTTCCGACTGCGGGACATGCCGCTGGAACGAGATGAAGGAGAGTACGCGTACTCCGGCCAGCTAATGCTGCAAGGCATTCCTCCCTACCAACTGGCCTACAACATGAAACTCCCCGGAACCTATGCGGCCTATGCAGGGATCATGGAAGTGTTCGGCGAAACCAGTGGGGGAATTCACCTTGGATTTCTGATTGTGAACGCGGCGACTACCGTGCTTGTTTTCCTGCTCGGGAGGAAACTGTTTGGAAACACTGTGGGAGCGGTCTCCGGAATGACGTACACTGTGCTCTCGGCCAGTACGGCAGTTCTTGGACTCGCGGCCCATGCGACGCATTTCGTCGTGTTCACCGCGCTCGCCGGAGTTCTATTGTTGAATTATGCGCTGGAATCGGATCGCGCTCTGCTCTTCTTTTGGAGTGGCACCTGCCTGGGTTTGGCTTTTTTGATGAAGCAGCCGGGAATAGTCTTCGCGATGTTTACGTTCGCTTACCCGGCTTATCGCAAATGGGATCAGTTTGGCGATTGGCGCTATGCTTTCCCCCGAGGCGGTGCTCTTTTCGCCGGCGTTGTCTGGCCGTTTGGCTTGACGTGCCTCATATTATATTGGGCCGGAGTCTTCCCCAGATTCTGGTTCTGGACCTTCAACTACGCTCGAGCTTACGGCAGCATCCTCCATTTTGCCGACGCCGTAAACCAGTTTCGCGCGAGCATCAGCACACTCTTTAGTTTCGACGGGCCCCTTTGGGTTGTCGCAGGAATTGGACTCGTCGTTTTGTCTTTGAATCGTCGAACAAGATCTCAGAGCGTTTTCTTAGGTGGGCTGTTGACCTTCTCATTCCTGGGCGTTTCAACCGGGTTGTATTTCCGCGCTCACTATTTCGTCCTGCTGTTGCCGACGGCTGCGTTACTTTGCGGTATCGCCGTTGTCGTTGCCACTGATTTCTTTAGGACGCGTTATTCGAGCGCGGCATGGGCTGTAATTCCCGTCTCAGTCTTCGCTGCCGCGCTCGCGTTTTCCGTCGTCCGGGAGGGTCCTTTCTTTTTTGCGAAGAATTCACAGGTAGCCAGCCGCAGGATCTATTACGGAAATCCTTTTGTCGAGGCGGAAAAGGTAGCGGAATACATCAAGATGAATACATCGTCGACCGCACGGATCGCAGTATTTGGCTCAGAGCCAGAGATCTATTTCTACTCGCAACGCAAATCGGCAACCGGCCACATCTATACCTACGCACTCATGGAAGAACAGAAGCATGCGAAGCAAATGCAGGAGGAAATGATGCGAGAAGTAATCAGCGTACGTCCCGAATACGCGGTGTTTGTG
The DNA here is from genome assembly GCA_963750245.1 of uncultured Acidobacteriaceae bacterium. GTDB lineage: Bacteria > Acidobacteriota > Terriglobia > Terriglobales > Acidobacteriaceae > Sulfotelmatobacter. The sequence goes on along the minus strand of CAVVQB010000005.1, from coordinate 1,491,742 downwards.
GATGACGAATTATCATGGGAATGGCGCGCTAGCGAACAGGAATTTGTCCGGCGAATCCTGCTCTATATTAACAATCAGTACGTGAAGACAGGTGAAGTGGAGATTTTGGGCAATCCGGAGCATGGGATTGGGGGCTCATCCAAGATGTACGTTTTCCAGCGGAAAACTGAATAGGCTGCCCACCTCGTTAATTTGAGCTGGCATCCAGGTAGCCCAACACCGCCCGAATGTCGTTCTGACCAGGGCTCTCGCGGATGACGTCTTGCAATAACGAGGTCGCTTCGGCCGCTTTTCCCTGTGTTCGCAGAAGGAGGGCGAGATTCTCGTAAATACGTACGTTCGGATTGGATGCAATGGAACGTTGGTAGCTCTCAATCATCTGGTCAATCATGCCGGGCTCAGACTGATTGAGTTTTTGAAAACTCATCAGCGCATCTGGATAATCCCTCAATACGATGTAGTCTGATCCTAAATTCACCAGAGCAGCGGACCGATAACGCCGGTCCTCGGCGGACAAGCCTCCATGATCGGTCAATTTGATCGCAAGTTGAAACTGCTGGATCGCATCCTGCAAGCGGCCGTGTGAGCTATAGCTGGCGCCCAGATTCACATGGTTAGAAACATCGTTCGGATCGCGACTGGCGATGTTAATCAGGTGAGGAAAGACAGCATCATACTGATTCTCGCGCACCATGGCATTGGCTAGCTGTTTTTCGACCGTAAGGTTGCCTGCGGTGACCCCGAATGCGTGCGTCCAAAGGGTTACGGAATCTTGCCAGTAATTCAATTGTCGAAGAGTGAGAAGCGACATCACAACAATGGCGCCTAGGGCGACAGCCCAGCGCAGCTTGGGCGCTACCCGGAGCTGGTCGAACACATCGGATACGCCCCAAACCACCATGAGGAAGAGTCCGATCAACGGAAGGTAGGTGTACCGGTCTGCCATTCCCTGGTCTCCTACTTGCACAATGCCGATAACCGGCACCAGCGCGCCCAGGAACCAGAGCCAACCTACCACAAGATAAGGATACGACTTACGCTGCAACCACACCGCAATGCTAATCGCGCAAAGGATCGCTGCCGCCGCAACTGGTTTCCACAGCGGGAGTGAAGCTCCGGGGTGCGGATAGAACACGGAGAGCTTTAGGGACCAGAACATTTTCCAGATATAGAGAACGTAAGAGGTCAGTGCATTGGCGAAACGGGTGCGAAGTGGGAACAATTGCGATGAGCGCACCGCGTCGCCCACCGTTTGTGCCCACATTGTGAGGGCGCAACTGGCGATGGATAAGGCAAAGAGTGGTATCTTCTCTCGCAAGAGAAGCCGGATACTTCGTTGGGGAACGGGAAACGACGTGGACGCTTGCGTCCATCCAGCTACTCGCCGCAAAGGCCAATAATCAAGAAGAAGAAGTACGAAGGGCAGAGTGACTACCATCGGCTTGGAGGCTAAAGCCAACGCAAACATCGCTACCACCCCCGCACCAGACCGTAAGCTGGGTCGAAGAGCGTACCAGCCGTAGGCGCCAAGTGTGACGAGAAAGAAAAACATGCTCAGAAGATTCTTTCGCTCGGCAGCCCATGCGACTGAGTCGACGCTTAGGGGATGGCAAGCGAATAGCGTGGCCACTAGAAAACTGCGTCTCGTGGCTCCCGTGGCTCGCTGCAGAAGCAGAAAGAGGAGGAGCGCATTGAGGGAATGAATCAGCGCGCTCATCAGATGGTGATAACCGGCGTCCAATCCGAAAAGTTGACAATCGAGCGCATGTGAAAGCCACGTCACGGGATGCCAGTTGCATTGTTCTGTGGCAGTAATGGACCATCGGATGACCTGCCATGTCAGTCCGTCTGTAACGTGTGAATTCTTGAGAATGTAGTCATCATCATCGTAGTTGACAAAGTCGTGCCCGCGTACTGGGCTGTACAGAGCCAGCGTGCCGAAGAGAAGCAACCCCGATAGGAGCAGGAGGGTTGAAGACTGGCTCTTTGGCTGAATTTCCGCAGCCTTTTTGGCGCGGGCTTGCTTCCGGCGAACTGTCCTTTGCCGAATCGTCACTGGTCTCTTCGCGACGCTCATGATCGTGAACCGCTTGTGATCCGTCGAAGCCTTCTCACCGGTTCGGCTGTTTTTGCCGGCGTTACTCGCTGTCGAGGTGCTCAAGAATCTTTCGCACCTCGACTGAGGTTGGATCTATCTCAGCAGCCTTCTTACAGGCTGCGCGAGCTTCCATCACGCGTCCCGTATTATCCAAGAGCAAACTCAGCTTAATGTAACCGTTGAGGCTAGGATTTTGCGAATAAAACCGTGCGAGGCCGCTAATTTGAGCGTCGACCCTCGTGGGATCAATTCTGACAGCCTTCTGCGCATCCGCTCGCGCCTGGGTAAAATTGCGCATGCGGGAGTGGATGACCCCGAGATTAGAATACGCAAGTGCGAGAGCCGCAGGATCTTTAGAATTGCGGATAACTATGTCATAGGCCTGAAGCGCCTCCTGATAGCGCCCTTGCTCATCGAGTTCGGCCGCAACGGCTTCGTGACTGGTCGGATCCAATGGGGCGATTCTTGCCGCTTCGAAGTAATAATGAAGTGCGTCATCGGCATTTCCCTGCTGCAGCAGCAAAACCGCGACTTTCTCGTTAGCGACAAGATTGTTCTTGGTAACGCTGAGTGTGTGAAAAAAGATATCGAAGGAGCTGCGCCAGTAGCGCACTTGTAGAAAAGAAATGATAAACAGAGTGGTCAGTACGGAAATCGACGCACTCAGACGCCAACGCGCATGAATCCTGTGTGCACGCGCGAATTCTGAAAGGCCCCATACGACCGCCACGAAGATTCCGATCAGCGGTATGTATGCATAGCGGTCCGCTATCATCTGCGGACCAGCTTTGACCACGCCGATCACCGGGAGCAGCGTGCCCACATACCAAAACCAACCCACAAGAACGTATGGACGTTCCCGACGGTATCGCCAGGCCGCAAGGCTGATCAGGATCAGGAGGCCTGCACCGGCCGCTACGAGAAGATAATCACCGGGAGAAGGGTGCTGATTCAAATAAGGATCAAAGGGATCGGGATAATAGAGAGCGAATGAGGAAGGCCAGAACGTTTTCAGAATGTACAAGGCATAGCCGGCGAGCGCAGTTTTGAGCCTGACTGCAATGGAAAAGGGCGCCAGTGCTTCACCGGTTTTTTGTGCGATAAGGGTAATGACTGAACTGGCGATGGAAAAGAAAAGTAGCGGAATCTTTTCCCAGATGAGGTGGGAAAGATTCTTCTGTGGAATGGAAAGAGTAGTGGACAGAGGTGTCCGTTTTTCGATCCCCTGCAAAGGCCAATAGTCCATCAGCAACAGCACGGCAGGCAGCGTGACCAGCATCGGTTTCGATGCCAGCCCCAAGACAAAGGTCGCGATCACTAGGAAGTATCTCTTCGTATTGCGCTTCTGAGCGTACCAGCCATACGCCGCAAGGGTCAGCAGAAAAAACACCGTGCTCAGCACATTCTTTCGTTCGGAAACCCACGCTACCGACTCGACGTTGAAAGGGTGCACGGCAAACAGCGCAGCTACGAGGAAGCTAAGCAGTTGCTCTCCGGTCGCCCGACGGAGCAGCAGGAAGAGCAGCAGCACATTGATCGCGTGAATCAGCAGGCTGCTCAAATGGTGTCCGGCAGGGGCGAGGCCGAATAACTGGCAGTCAAGAGCGTGGGAAAGCCAAGTCACGGGGTGCCAGTTAGCCTGCTCAATCGCGCTAATCGACCAAACGAATGTGTGCCAGCTCAGGCCTTCCCGTACGTGCGGATTTGCGGTGACATACCCCTCATCGTCGTAGTTGATGAATGGGTGTCCCGCGATCTGGGTATAAAGTGAAAAGGTAATAAAAACGAGTGCGGAACACAGAACCCAATGCCTTGCCCACAAAGGCCGGTAAACGGCAGCACCACTTTGGCCGCCAACTTGAGGTTTGGAGACGAACCTGTTTCGCTTGGGTCTCTTTGCCATGCATTGGTGCTCCTTCCACTCATTCTCTCCGATAACTGGGGCTGGATGTAGGTGAGCGTCCCGGCAGAGAAAAGCTGATAACGGTCGCTATCACGCTGGATACGACGAAAGATTAATAATGGACCGGAGCCGCGGCTTGCAGGTCACGATTTCCGATCCGCGTAGGGAATGGCTTACTGCAGCACCCCCCTAAGTTGCAGACCAACGAGATTGCGGGAAATTCCGGTGGACCTTCGGAGTCCTCACTGTTGCATTTAGCTGCGACCTGGCACGAACTCAAAGTTGTCCGGGGCATCGGCTGAATGCCGCGGCCTTCAACCATTTCTACGATACCCTCCGACAAAATCCGCGCCAGTTTCCTTGCCCAAACCAGCCAAAAAGGCCTGGCTCCTGGCGCTCAGGCCAGGGGCGAGTTTTTGGAAGCATCAGGGCAAGTAGTAGCGGAAAGAGGTGAAGAACATATTGTCGAGGCCGTGAGGCGACGAAAACAATGTGCCGTTGGTTCCCGTCCACGCATAGCGTGCAACATAGGAGTATTGCGGCCCGAACTGCAGCCTGCCGTGAGGTCCGTTGTGGGCCTTGATCCAGAAACCGATCGTGCCTTCGACCAGACTCTTGGTATCGGCGTTGCATTTCGAGAGGGAGCCGAACGTAAATCCGTTTGTTCCTGTCAGCGGTGGTGCAGTCTCAGTGTAGCAACCCGTGACGTTGAACAATTGTGAGCCATATCCTACAGGCGTAAACGGGCTCGTGGGGTTATTGGGGTCGAACTGCCATCGCCGCCCCACGTACTCCTCCCCGCCGTTGATGTAGAGATCGACTCTCTTGGTGTGCCACTCTACGGTAGCTAGGCCCTGATAGCTGCGCAGCGGAGCCAGCGTACCATCGGCGTGGACGGTTGAATCGGGGAGACCGCCCGTCCCATACCGGCCGATACCCTGGCCGACGAGGGCATGAGCCCCGATATCGAGTTGCTTGAATAAGGTGATGCGGCCATTCGCACCAAACCCACCGGCGTTTAGAGAGTCGTTATAGGCTCCGAGCGCCGAAATCGCGCCATTGCAGTTGGAAGCAGCACCCGGCTCTTCGCAGGGATAAACGCGATCGCGGAAACGGCTCAAGATGCCAAAAACTTCGTAATGCCCAAATCCCGGTTCCACCGCAGCCTTGACGATGAAATCCGGCATGGCATTGAACGAGTAAGTAGCGGCGGGCGTGCAACTGGTTGAGACGCTGGTGATGGTACCACTCGTGCCCGTAACAGTCGAAGTCGAGCAATTAGTGATTCCGCCATTGTAGAGACCGCCGCCGCTGCCGGGACTGCCCAAGGCAAAGTTCGCCGCATTGCCGCGGGCGGCGAAGGTGGTTTGCGGATTCTCCAGCGAGGCGCCCACCCAGAAGCGATTGTTAAAGTTTCTCACCACACGTATACCGTACTGCCGTGCCCAACTAAAGCCCACGGTATACTGCGGGTCGATCGTCATCGGGGTGGCTTCAGTCCGGTTATCCATTCCTTTCTTGGTTTCGGTGAGCAGGCTCCACATTTGCCCGCCCGTCAGGCTCCACTCGCTGGATGCCACTTGCCCCCAAACCTGGCGCTGCCGCAGGCCGTAGCTGTTGCTCTGATTGTTGTTGGAAGTGATGCCCGAGGACAGGAAGTCGGCCTCGTAATATCCGCTCATCTTCAAGCCTTCCAACTTGCCTTCAGCCAGCATGGATATTCGTGATTGGCGGCCCGATCCAAAGAACTCGGAAACTGAATTCTGGCCCGCGCCCGGCATGTTCACACTGTTGAACGGCGTGTTGATATCGGCTCCCAGGGCGCGATTGCGGTACACCGATTCCGCCGCCAGGAACCCGCCGGGCGTGATGGTGATGCCCTTATAGTGAATCGCTGCGGGACTTTCGAATTGTTCGCGCACGGATTTCTGGGTTTCCTGCAGGCTGAGCGCGACACTTGCGGAATTGGACTGGAGGTCTGTGACCTCAGTCTTTAGCGCGGTAACCGTTTGGCCTTGTTCGGTAGCTTGCGACGCGGCGGCGTCCGCCTTCGACTGCGCCTGAGTGGCTACGGCCTGGCTTTGATCCAGCCTCTGTTCGAGCTGCTGAATGCGTTGATCGCGGCTCTGAACTTGTTGGCTCAAAGTCACAATCTGCTGCTGTTGTGCCTCGATCGCTTCTTTCAGCTCAGTGAGCTGCTGGGAAACGCTAGGTCCAGAAGCCTTCTTGGGGGTGCGCTTAGACGCACCCTGAGACGTTTGGGCACCCGCGGATAGGCTGCCGACCAGCGTCATCAATAGCCCCAAAGCTAAAGCTCGTTTCATGTCTTATCTCCTGAAAATCAAAATTTTGGACAGTCAGCACGCTCGACAGCATGTTCGGCGAGATCCGATGTGACTTATGCGAAGCTTGAAAACCGACAGCACACAAACAAAGTTGCCCGGGTTGATCTAAACGTGACCCCAACGAGAATCGACATTGAAGTAAGAACGGCAACTCACAGTTGAAAAGCCGGACGTTTTCAATGCACGGCAATCTCAGAATTTTTCCTCAAGCTGCGGGAACCGGACTTCCTGAGAGCACGTGCTGAAGACTGGCTCGCGGCGGCCGCACAGCTGGTGGCGTTCGTAACATCGCAGGATTGAGCAAAATAGCCGAGACTAACTTGACTTGAATCAAGCAGGTCGGTCTCCTCCATGAAGCCATGATTGTCGTCAACCAGGTAATATTCAAAGTAAGGACCTAGAGTTCCGCTCGTGTTCATAAACGTACCGGCGATGCGGCCGAATTCGTCCCCTGGAAGAGTGAATGTGTCGCTCAGGGCGATCGCACCTGATCCACTGAAATCGTTGCTGTTGATATTCTCTATCATCCCCGTGACCGAGCCCGTTACTCCGTTGACCGTGGTCAAGATGTCACCGGTACTGTCGATTTCACTGCCGTTATTTTGAGTCAGGCTGAAGCTGTAAGTTTCTGGATTTCCGAACGACAATGTGGAGGCATTGGCGGCCTGTGGATAGGCGATTCCGGTTCCGATCGCCGGAAAGCTCAGGTCTTCTCCCTCGGCCCAGAAAACCAGAGGGGGCGTTCCGTTGCCTGTCAGGTAAAAGAGCAAGGCTATCTTTTGATATTGTCCCGCGAACCTTTGCGAAAGGTCTACACGACCAACAAGGTTAGCATCCGTAGTGTATGCACCCGTAAGTGGATTGGCTGTGAACGCTGCAAAATCTGCCAGGAAGAAATAGTCATCGATCCCAGCAAACCTGCCGTTTCCGGCCGCGTCGACCACGCCCCCGGCAGTAAACGAGGATGACACGGCGGCGCCCTCGTTGATGTCATACCCGAGAACACCGAATACGTACGGTCCGGTCAGAGATGCATTGGTGAAGGTGCCGGCTGCGCTTCCCTGGCCGACGGCGATTCCCGCGGTCAGAAATCCGCTAGTACCAGCGAGGTCGTCGCTCTCAATCAGTCTTATATGAGTAGCGTCGACGATGTAACCCGTGAATTGGATAGACACAGGCTGCGGTGGTCCGAAGCACGTCGAGCCAGTCAAAGTTATCGTAACAATCCCCGGTGAGATAGGCTGCGACACGGCTCCGGTCACTCCGGTTGGTGGCACACAGCTAAAAAGCACCCGGTTCGAGAATGCGGAGTTGTAATAATCCCGATCGGCCAGACTGCCATTGCCAGAGATAGAGCCGGTGGACGGATTGTTATCAATATTGAAGACGCCACCTAAAGCGGTGGGCACGGCAAAGCCCAACACACCGTTCGGGTTGCCAGCGTCGGTGCCGCTAGCGACAAAGGCGTAAGCGCCGGTGGGCAGGGTTCCGGCAGCCGTTGTGTCCTGCAACTCCAGTGTTCCGGAGCCGGAATTCGCGTCGATCTCTGCCACCTGTGCCTGCGCGCTCGAGATGACTGTGAACGTGAAAGTCTCCTGGCTCGCAACGGCAGTACTGGTCTGCTGAAGGTTCAGGGTCATATTCCCGCGGCCGTCAGGACCAACGAAATACGTGCTGGCTGCGCCGCCTGAACCTTGGACGGTATAAGTAGTGGAAAAGAGGGACACCGTATTGAGAGTCTGCTGGCCGGAGGTGATGTTCCCATTTCCATCGAAAACGAAAACTCCAGTGCTTTGGTAAGGATTCGGGGTGGGATCGGTGCCTTGGAGCTGAAGCACATAGGTTCCGTTAAGCACATTGCTGTAAGACGTGACAGTGACCAGAGTAGTGACATTCTTCGTGTGGTCGGACGTGGCGAATGCAGTCACATTGACGCTTAGGGCACCTGTAAAAAAATATGCCGGTGGAATGTAATTCACTGCGGTTCCGCTGGCAGAATGGAAGTTGCTAATGTTGAGAGTCCCGCAGCCTCCTGCAGTGGTAAGGGGGCAAGTGAGGGCCCAGTCGACCCCAGAATTCGCGGGATCGTTGCTTACTACGGGTGTGAATTGGATTCCGGTAGCACTAGCGACCGGGATGCTGGTGGTGGCCGGTGCAGGCTTAAGAGCGATCGAAACGCTCGCCTGAACTTGCTGGCTGGAAGAGCCACCACTACCGTTGCTCCCACATGCGAGCGAGAAAGAAATTGCTAATACGAGAAGAAATGTAAAAATCCGTCGCTTACCTGCCACGGCTGACCTCCTGAAGAATATGGGGTCTCGATGACCCTCCAAGACAATGAGAATTGTCTACGACTGCCCTAGCTCCACAGTTTTCCGTAGCGAAGGCTATTGACCCGTTCCTCGCAAGTAAATTAGCTGAGTTAGCCCGAATTCGGTTGCAGTGTTGTAAGTGAGAGTAATGATGCCCGGGTCAAGCCCTACAATTGTCGGGGTGAAAGCAACCGTTACCGCACAACTTTGGTTGGAAGCCAGAGCGGCAGGGCAAGTATCGGATTCGATGTAATCTGCGCCCGTGACCAGCTTCGACGCAATAGTTACCGTCCCCGCCTTCGGATCCACCGGATCATTAAATAATGTGATGGTGAGCGGAGGACTGGCGGTACCTCTGGTGACGGTCCCGAAGTCCATGCCTGCGCTCGGTGACATTCTTAATGGGCTGGGTGGATTCGTCTTGATCTCCACGGGAAAGCGCCCGCTGTCGATTTCACAGTTCGGCTCTGGAGGATCGTTGGAATCACCACACCACATCGTATTCAGTTGGAGAAAGTCATCGAGCCCGATGTCGTTGCCGCTCATATCGACTGTCCAGGTTTTCGGCTGCGGCACAAACGTGATCTCAAGGCTGCAGCTATTGCCCGGTTGCCCGAAAGGCACAAGAGTTTGTCCAGAACATTCATCCTGGGAGAGTTGGAAATTTGGCAGTCCGCTTCCTTGTTTCGATACGGGCGGATCAATTTCGCAAAAGTAACCTACGGTGGGGGGGACTGGGGATTGTATAAGCTGAATTGAAGTTGCGATAGGTGCACTATTATTGAGTCCAATGACAGCTGTCTCAGCCAGTTGCAACCCCGATATCACAGGCTCCCCGTTCGAGATTGGCGGACGGGGGATTGGCGGATCAGCAGCGCCGAACTTATAAACGCAAGGCACCGGCATCGCGGGCAGAATTGTGACCGGCTTCGAGCTTTGGTTGGTGAAGGTAAGAATGTGCGGAGGGCTCGCTTCCCCCAGCGCTTCGGCGCCAAAATCAATCTCTGGGACCGAGGGAATGATGGCGCTTAGCCCAGTGCCGGTAATGGGCACCGAGAATTCGTTGTCCGCGTCAGCACTACCACTGGGAACCGTGATTGCGAGCGAAGCGGTCAACGTAGACGGACACTGTGCCGGGGCAACCCCGGCAGCCGTTGGGGTTGTTTGCGGCAACCAGGGACAACTTTCCTGCGGCGAGAATAATACGGTGACGGTGCAACTGGCCCCGGCTTCCAGACTGATCGAATTCGAACCTGGCTGGGTACAATTATCCTGCTCGTTAAAACTACGCACCCCGTTAAAGTCACCACCACCGAACGTATAAAATTGCCCGCTGTCGATTTCTGTAAACCCTAGCGTCCCGCTTAAGGCCAAAGCAGAGGTGTTGTTGAGCGTGATGGTCTGGCTGGTAGCGGCCGACCCAACCAATTGCGGAGGAAAAGTAAGCGAAAGCGGAGTGAGAAGGACAGGCTGGTTGCAAACTTTGGAATTCCCCAAGGCCAGGCAGAGGTTGCCGGAATCACCGTTTGAGCAAGACTTTGTTGTCTTTATTACATAACCAGACATACCCGAAGTCGCGCTATTATGCACGACATACCCGCCCTTAGCGCTATCGAGAGTGACTGCGGTTGGGGAAATAGTCGGGGTAGCAGCTAGGGTTTCCGGTGCTTGTCCAATTTGCCCTACAAGCGTTCCGCTCGTCGAAAAGATCTGCAAGAGAACATTGCTCCCACTTATTGTGCCGTTCACCGATGCCGTACTGAGACAGGGATAGTCGTTGAGGAGGCTCACTGGGTCTTGAAAGACAAGCGTGCCGGTGACTGTGGCGCTGGCCGCGCCAATATTCGGGCCCTGCGTGACAATGCCAGAGACTGGAAAATTCTGATTGATAAACCTTGAGTCTGACTCAGTGCTATGGAAGAAGCCCTGAAATCCGCCTGTAAGCGGCGGGACCAAAGTAGCACTCCAGGTTCCGGCATCATCCTGCGGCACTCCGCCACAGGCTACGTTTTGACCTTGTGAGACTCCATATCCGGCGGTCAGACGATAGGTGCCATTCTGGATTGCCGTGCCATCCGAGCTCAGCGCGCCCCCGCTGAGCGTCAGGGTTTGCGTAGTCGGGTTACCGTTTGAATCCAGCGCCGCAATTGCGGCGTTAAGGCTCACGGTCTGACTGCTGATTGTCCCCGTGACGGCTGCGGTTCCGCTGTTGCAGAAAACGGGCGAAGCACCGGCGGAGGGGGGTGGTAGCTCGATCGAAAATACGATCTGTCCGGTAATGGCTCCATTCTTTTGCAGGAGAAATCCGCCCTGCAGCGGGCTAACGACGAAAGAGTCGCCAGTCGTACTCATCGCGAACTGCCAATTGCCGCTAACTTGTGCATCACCCTGCTGCGAAGTTGGACCCCCGTTGCCACCGCAGCTTGAAAAAGTAAGCGCGAGAATGATCATCAAAATAAGATCTGGTGCCTGCACGCCATGCGCTGCAAGAGAACAAGTCCTCCGCAATCTTTGCTCCTTTCCTTGTTTCCAGAGCGAATACATGATTTCCAATCCCTCAGAAGGACAGCTTCAAAGCAAGCTGGAGAGTTCGAGGCCGGTGGGCATCGACAGGATGCAGGAATGAAGCTCCAGTAACACAGTCGGCTCCATTGCCTTTGTAACCGGCGGAAAAAGCCGGCCCAGCATAGCAACTAACAATGTTGTTACCCGTACTGCCAGGATTATCCGGATCGTAAATGCGAAACTCTGTGTGGTTGAATATATTGAACGCCTCAACGCGAAACACAAGCTGGCTAGACTCGGTCATCTGAAAATGTTTGGCCAGAGCCATATCGAAATTCACCTGCCGTGGGTTATTCAAGAAGTTCCGGCCGGCATCTCCGAAAGTGAGTCCGCGCGGAGCTACAAACTCAGAAGGGTTCCCCAACAGAGGCCCGAAGCTTTGTAAATTGTTGCCAGGTTTGGCTAGGCCTTTCAAAACGTCTGGGAAGGAATCGGCAATGCCGAGATTACTCGAGACCCCGGCATTATCGGTGACGGAAATGCCGGTATTACCGGCAGTGTTGATGACGCTGAAAGGAGTACCTGAGTGCAATAGAGTTATCCCGGAAAGCTCCCATCCGTCCAGAACCTCACCCTTGAATCCCGTGCAGCATTTGGGAGCAGCGGAAGTCGTATCTTGTCCATTCTTAGAGTCGCGTTGGTTGGCCCAGTCAGACAGGTTCCGGATCAGACTTCTAAGAGAAAATTCGTAAATATAGTTGACCGTCAGTAGGTGCCTTTCGTCGAAATTCGAGCTGGCACGGTTCTCACGGAGATCGTACGAGTTCACAAGAACCGGATCGCTGCGATCGGAGGAGTCGTCAATCGAGTGACTGTAGGAATACGAAACGCCGGTAGTGAGCGCACCACGGGTGCGCCGCGCCGTGAACTGAAAACCATGGTAGGTGGAATTCGCAACGTTTTGCAGCGACAGGACTCGGCCCAGACCGGGATAAGGACGCAGCGCCAGGGAATTTACGTTGGGAGTATGAATGTTCGTGCATGCCGCTTGCAGATACGGGTACGCCGGGCTGGTTGTGCTGACAATGGTCCCGCTCTCCAACTGGTAGGCATTTCCGTTCTCCCCCGGGAATACGCCACCTGGACCGACCGTGCAATCGTCGATAGTCAGCGGTTCGTTTGGACCGAACGGATTTTCGCTCACTGGCAGCGGCGGCAACTGGTTGAGCTGACGCTCCACCGTCAGGTGCGTGCCCTTGCTTCCTGCGTACCCCAGGTTAACCACGAAATCGCGCGCTAGTTCGCGCTGTATGCCGAAGCTCCACTGCTGCACATAGGGCCAGACTGCCTTGGTGGGAATCGATGTAACGTCGATGGGAAACAGGGAGTTCGGCGGTACATCGGAGCCGCCGCAGTAGTTTTCAGAGCCGATTTGTTGGTTGTATGTGGAGCCAAATCCCACGCCGCCGATGCAGTTTAGGCTGTATGGATTCGGTTGAGTTACGCTGAGCACGACAGGAGCGCTGGCTTCGAGCGATCCGGTATTCGCCTCGTTCCCGGTGCCATGCTCGTAGAAGATGCCGTATCCGCCCCGGATCGAAGTCTTGCCATCGCCCTTTGGGTCCCAGGCAAATCCAATGCGCGGAGCCCAATTAAATAGATGCCCCTGCATGCAGCTACCGGGGGTTCCTCCAACACCGCACTGCACGAGACCTAGACCACTGACCAGGTTCGGATCCAATGCGAACGTGGTGGGATTGAACGTCACGGCACCCCCAGTCACGGGAATTCCGTTGCAAGTCAACGTCGACGGCTGAGTCTTGTCTAAAAGCACACCCGAACAAGGGTCGACGCCGAATGCCGACGGATTAAATCGCGATGCCTCCCAATTCCACGCCGCATGATTCTTTTCGCTGTACGTCCCAAACAGGCTGAGCCGCAAGCCGAGATTGAGCGTAAGATGACGGGTTATCTTCCAGTCATCCTGGAAGTAAGGCTCCGCTAGCTGGTAGCGCTGGTAGTAGCGATGCTGGGCGGAGTCCTGTGTGAAACTTTGGATGAATCCTTGAACGTTTTCGGGGGCTGAAGCGCTTGGCTGGTACTGGGCCAGGAAATCTGCGAACGCATTTCCCGTGCTGTTGGCAAGGTTACTGTAAGTAACCAAGCCCTCGACATCTCCCGACGCCGCGCCGATCACGTTGTTCAGTTGATTCCGCTGATAGTAGACATACTGGGCACCAAATTGAAGGGTGTGCTTGCCGAAGGCTCTCCCCACGTCGTCGCGCGCCGAATAGGTTGGGTTGGAATGCTCCCACGGCATGTACGAAGGATCTTCGACAAAGCCTCGGCCTCCATAAGCGGCATTGGTGCCCAGAATCGCCACCCCCGGCATCTTGCCGCCGAAACCGTTGTTGAATAAGTAGCCCACACCGCATTCGGGGATTCCTGTTGCCGGGTCAACACTGAGGGTCGGATTGCACCCGCCGCTGCCGCTCGACACCAGCGGTTGATCGAGTGCGGGATTGCGCTGGAACTGCGCACCTCCGGGACCATTCTTGTTGTTCAGTGTGATCGTCGAATTGACGTAGCTCAGAACGATGCTGTTGACGACGGTCGGAGAGATCGTCTGTGTGAGGCTTGCAACCAAACTAATCCCGGGCCCGTTGAAACTGTTCTGAATCGTCGGGAAGGTCTCGGCGGCGGGGTCGGTGACGCTCAGATAGTTCCACTGCGGCGTCAGCACTGTCGTGTTCCAGGCATCGTGAATGTAACGAAACGAGACCTTCAACTTCTGGGTCAAATTGTGGTCGATGCGAAACAACTCCTCACGCCAGTAGGTGGACGGAGAAACCGACGCGACATAGCAGCGATTGGGATCGTCCGGCCCGAGAACGGTCGTGACTGGCAGGGCGTAACTGCAGCCTACCGCGGAATTGGGCAAGGGAATGAGGTTTGCATTCAAGATCACGCGGGCATTCTTGTCGACGCCGAAGGGCGCAACTTCGCTGACGCTTGGAGCACCTTCCAGGTAAAAGGCTGGCTCCTCGGCCAGGGTGGTCGAGCTAGAGGTGGGCACTGCCGGACAATCCGGATATTGTTGCCGATTAAACGTTACGGTGCCCAACGGCGGGCACACATCGGTGAAGTCAAAAACCTGCGCCACTTGTCCCGGAGCATTGGAATTTACGCCCAGGTTCTGCTGAATTCCCTGCGCCGTCATAACAAGACCGCGCTCTTTCAAGCCCGGCACCGCCTGGTTATAGTCAATCGGCGACTTTTCCAGCCGGACCTCCTCCGAGAAGAAGAAGAACGTCTTATCTCTTTTCTTGTTGTAGACGCCCGGAATGGTCAGCGGGCCGCCGATGGTGCCGCCGAAATCCTGGCGGCGGTAAAGCGGCGCCCTGGTGGTGAGATCGAAATAGTTGCGCGCATTGAACGCCTCATTGCGAACGAAGTCATAAACACCCCCGTGGAACTGGTTGGTGCCCGATCGCGTCGTCACCTGCACCGTTCCCGAGGCGGTCCGGCCGTACTGAGCGCCGTAGTTCGAGGTCAGTACCTTCACTTCCTGAATGGCATCGATGCTCGGGTACACGACCAGCGTACTCGCCGAGCGGTTCAGGCCTGTATTGAGCACATCGCTGCCATCGACTTCGAAAGAGTTGTATTCGACGCGACCGCCGTTCACGCTGTACTTCACGCTGCCCACAACCCCGACTTTTCCTTCATCCTGGCCGGTCTGGTTGCTTACCCCAGGCGCCAGCGCTACGAGCTGAGAGAAGTTGCGTCCGTTCAGTTGCAGCGTCTGTACTTCCTTTTGTTCGATGGTACCCGATACCGCGGCAGTCTCGGTCTCCACCTGTCCCTCATTGCTGGACTGCACGTTCACTTTTTCGCTGGTCGAGGCCGGCTCCATCGACACATCCATGGGCAACTCAAGCCCCGCTGTGAGCGCAATGTGGTCGAACAGTTTCTGGGCAAAGGCAGGGGCCGACACCGTCAGATCGTAGGTGCCGGCCGGCAGATGCTGGAAAGCGTACGTTCCGGTTGCGCTGCTCACCACCTCGAGCCTGAGGCCTCCCCCTGCGAGCGAGAGGTTCACTCCCGGCATCACCGCGCCAGAAGGATCTGTAACCGTTCCTTTGATTTCACCCTTTTCGCTACTCGGACCGGATGCGACACTCACAGCTGCCTGCCCCCCAGCAGCGGTCTCCGCCCCCTGCGGCGCGGGCGCTCGCATGGAAACCTTCAGGGGCACATTCTGACCCGCAGAGAGCGAAACGTTGTTGAACAGCTTGTCGGAAAAATTTGGCGCCATCACTGTAATGCTGTAGGTGCCAGGAAAAAGATCGTTGAATGCAAAGGTTCCGTCCGTGTTGCAGTCGATTTCGAGCTTGACGTTCTGGCCCGCATCCAGCAAGACTTTCGCGCCCGATATTGCCTCGCCCTTCTCATCGGTGACCGTTCCGCTGATCGAAGCCTTACCACTATTTTCGGCAGGCTGCTGAGTTTGCGCCTTGGCGGCGGTGAAGCACGCCAGCGCCATCAATAGAACCATAGCAAGCGGGCTGGCAGCTGAAATACGAAGACGGGGGGTGCTCAAAATCTGCGCCTCTGACACTGCAGTGAAATTTTGTTGGTGTGAAAACGACGAGCGATTGTAGAGGAAGGTTTTACCCGGCTAAGTTAATTTCTGATTAATTCGGTCTCATCTATCGATTGTGGTGTGGGTTTCATCCGCATTTGCCTTTGACTTTTTTACATTCACGTAACGTTTTTATAGTCAACGTTTCACATTCGAAAGCGGCTGCATGGTTTATGCTCCCACTCGGCTAAGCGAATCGAAATTCTTTGTTTCCAAGATCGCTTTGCTCAATCCCTGGTTCCCAGTACCTCTTTTTAAGGCCTTAGCGCCAATAGTAGGCAACTAACAAAACCATCAGTACCAACCCAAGAACTCGAAGGAGAAATCAATGTCGAGAATGAATGGAGTTTTCGCGGCGCTTCTTTTGGCTGCGACGGCAGCTTTTGTCCCCTCAGCTTCCGCAACAACATCGAAGGCTCAAATAGTGATCGCCGGTTCGACTGGCGTGTGGCAGGCAATGGGCCTCAGCACTTTCAACTACGACGCGACAACTGGCCAAGGACTATGCCCAGGGGCCAGCTTTACTGTTCACCCCCCGTGTTTCCACTACACCGACAGCAAGAAGTTCAACCTGAACGACACGCGGCCGACGCTGAACGGGCTTGGCGGCACCGTGAATCAGGACGCCGCCGATCTTTGGATCGTGTGGGATTCCCCAACGGGAACCCAGGTCCGCAACGTGTGGCTCTACCACAAGCCTGACACGATTATTGCCAACCGCTGCTATTTCGCTGTCCCTCGTTGCAACATCACCGCCCCATCTTCGGGCTTCCCCGCCCCGGGTCAGTTGATCAGTGCCACTCTATGGGGCGCTGACACCACGCCGCCAGCCGACGTTCAGTCTTTGTTTACCGGGACGACTGGTCCGGTCGTCAACACACTTTCGTCCGAACTTCGGCCGGAAGATGCACTGTTCGAGCAGTGCCGTGTGAACTCCAAACTCGGCGATGGCACTAAGGGTGGGAACGATGGACTTGACGGACTCGGCTACAGCCCGGGGCCGGCGGGAGGTACGCCCAACCCATCCGGTGTTTGCCCCAAGTTCGGCGCTACCCTTGGTCAACTGGTCGGCCAACAGATCCTCAGCGGCCTCGACATCGGAACCGATACCTCCGCTGCGAATGTGCTCGCGTTTAACATTAGCGGGCATGACCCTTTCACCAACTCGACGATCCCGACGACAAGCACTGCGTACTACGTGGGAGCTTTCCCGATCGTGTTCGTGTTCAGCCGAAGCGCGACCATCAACACGGGACTCAGTGGAGCGCTAGATGCAACGGACGCCGAACTGCAGGCCATTTTCGCCGGAGACAACTGCGATGCTAACGAACTTGGTCTACCCTCGGCCCCGATTAACGCTTATCTGCGCGAACCTCTGTCGGGTACCATGACCACCACGGAAATGGAAGTATTCCGTCGCCCGCTCGACACCCTTAACCACACGGTGTTGGGGGAAAGCCAGGAAAAGGGCGTTGGCGCAGCTACGCTTGCTGCTCCGTGCACTGCTGGTGGCAACCGGTACCGCGGCATTGGAACCGGTGAAGTGCTCAACGGCTACAAAGATTCGGGCGGCACCATCCACGGCGGCGTTCTGGGTTCAGGTGTCGCTAACGGCGGAGCTACTTCCAACAACGACGGCATCGCCTACACGTTCTACAGCTTTGGCAACGTGAGCAACTTCGCTGGCAAGGCGGGCTTTGGGTACTTGACCCTGGATGGCGAGGACGGGATCGGCGCCGAAACTACGTCCCCGGCGCAAGAGCTGCCTGCTTGCACCCTTCCTTGTCCTGAAACCAGCTTTTCAGGGTGGGGAGCGGGTAACTCATACCCAGCGTTGCGCAGCGGACACTACACCGCCTGGACGCTGGTGCACATGATAACCACACAGTCAACCAGCGTCCAAGACCTGATCAAGAAAGCGCTGATCTACGCGGTCAATGACGTGCCCGATTTCATTCCGTACAAGGCGGTCGCGGGGACTGCTGACGCAGGAATGAAGATCTGGCTCACTCACTATCAGCAACGCGATGCCAACTACGGCTTAATTGGAGCCGCACCGAACAACGGCAGCTTCTCCGCAGGCAATCCCGTCAGCGGCGACAAGGGCGGCATGGCTGGCGGCTGCACGGTCGCTACAACAGGGCTGGGCGCCACCGGCAAGATTGACTACATCCAAACTAACGTAACCGAATCGGGAGCGACCTGCGTCAAGGATCGCAACTAACGCAACTAACCTGACCGTTACATTTTCAACCTGGGCGGACCGTTTTATGACGGTTCGCCCTTGTTTTGACTTCCGAGGAGAGATACGGTGTTACGAAATCTGATCTTTTTCTGCGCATTCGCACTCCTACTACCCGCTCTCAGCTTTGCCCAAAATCCCGAAGACATCCACCCTGTGCAACCTAACCAGCCCGGCCAAGGCGCCCACTACGTTCCGTCGTACGTTGAGAACCTCACCGACACTCGTTTTGAAGGCTCCACTGAGGACTGGGCGAGTCCAGCGCTGACCACGAGTCATTTGAAGCCGGCTGAACCCATGATCGGCTTCGTCGACAACGACGACCCTAATTACAGCGTTTCGCTGGTCCGACTGCAGTGGAGGCGCGGCGATCCTATCGACCTTTGGATCGTGAAGCCAACCGGTGTGAAAAAGCCGCCGGTGATCCTCAGCATCTACGGGTATCCCTCCGACACCGATATTTTTAAGGATTCCGATTGGCAGAAGTTCACGACCCAGGGAGGCTTCGCCTCCGTCGGATTTGTGACCGCGCTTACGGGGCATCGCTATCATGACGTTCCCTGGAAGAAATGGTTCTTAAGCGAACTGCAGCAGTGCCTGGGAGAGTCGACGCATGACGTGCAGATGGTGCTGAACTATCTGGCCTCGCGCGGCGATCTTGATATGGACCGGGTTGGCGTGGTTGGGCAATTCTCCGGAGCGACCGTCGGCATTCTCGCCTCCGCAGTCGATCCCCGGATTAGAGTGCTAGATACACTCGATCCATGGGGGGATTGGCCCACCTGGATGCAGAAATCTGCGTTTCCACCGCCAACTGAACGGCCCGAGTATGTGAAAGCGGACTTCCTCAGCAAAGTAGCACCGCTGGACACCGTCAACTGGCTGCCAAAGGTCCAGGCAAAGAAATTCCGTCTGCAGCAAAGACATTACGACCAGCAGACGCCAATATGGTCCAAGCAGAAGATGCAAGCCGCGGTTCCGGCCGGGACAACGGTAGCGTTCTATAACAACGTAACCGAGTTCGGCAAAGGGGTTGGCGAACACGGAGAGAAAAGCTTGGACTGGATCAAAGACCAGCTGCGATCCGTGCCGGAAAGCGCACCGGAAAACGCGATCGCGGTGAAGAAGCCCAACTGAGCGTTAACTGTTTCAGTGGCGTCGATTCGCCGGTTCCTGTTATTCGGGAACCGGCGATGTGTCCTTAGGGACAACAATTTCAGCGTTCAGCTTCCAGTGCACGACTGCAGAGCACACTGCCGTTGCCCACAATGCTACGCTAAGATCCTGCCAGCCGGCCGAGACAATTTAACGCAATCTTAACAGTGAGTGCCAGAGCCCAGGATAGAATCGCCGTTCCTTTTTCAAGCAGGTAGTGACTCAAATGATAAGGGGGAGTGGGGATTTGACCGGAACGGCCAACGACCAAGCGCCGCAAACCAAGGGCCCTAAAGAAAAGCGGCTGTCCCGTCCGATCAAAGATAACCAGCAACGCAAGATGCGGTTGCGAAATCGGCCGGGCGGATTTTTTGCCCGACGGTCCTTGCGAGTCCTCTCCCTTGCAGTGCTGCTGACCATCATAGCTGCTCCGTCCTTACTGCCCAAGTTCAGCGTCGTCGATAACGACATTTGGTGGCATCTGAAGGTCGGAGATTGGATCATTCAGCGCTCCGGCTTTCCCCGCAGTGGAATTCTATCCCGTACGGCCGCTGATCGCCCATGGATGGCTTATAGCTGGATCTACGAGGTGCTGCTTTCGTTCTTTCACTCCAGATTTCATCTGATGGGGGTTGCCGTCTACGGCCTCCTGCTTACACTCGGGGTCTCCTATAGCATCTTTTGGATGACGCGCCGTCTAGCAGGCCGTTTCTGGGGACCCTCTTTGCTGGCCACTCTCTGCTGCGCCGCATTTCTCTTCAAGATCTACCCGCGGCCTGCATTCTTCTCCATGATGTTCTTCGCGATTCTGGTCACGCTACTTCTGGAGGCCCGGCGAACCGCCCGCCCGCAGCTGCTTTATTGGTTGCCACCGCTATTTCTCGTTTGGGCAAACGCGCATGTCCAATTCATATATGGACTCTTCGCTGCTGGGTTATTCGTAACTGCAAATCTCGTGCAGGATTGGGCGGCGCATCGGGGACTTGCGACAAATTTTCTCTGTTCACCATCGCTACCTTCGCGAACACTGCTTGTCGTGCTGGGAGCTTGCGTGCTGGCTACCTGCGTTGGCCCATACTCCTATCATCTTTATTCCGTGATTCTTAACTACGCAACGTCGAAATTTCCCTATGCCTACATTGCTGAATTTCAGGCCATTCGCTTCCGCACGTACACCGACTTCGTGCAGCTGTCGTTGACGGTATTTGCACTCTTCACATTGGTGCGCAGGAGACCACTGGACCCTTTTCTGCTGATCCTGCTGTTAGTGGCCACTATAGTGGGATTCCGCAGTGCGCGGGATGCTTGGTTCGTCTGCATTCCAGCAACAGCATGCCTGGCTGAAGCTTTCCGGAGCCGCACCCCATATCCTCCAGAGACCGTCATTGAGAAAGCTGGTCTTGCGGTCGTCCTGGCTGTGTTCATTGTTCTGTACGCCCGGCTTTTGAATGTGAACACGCAAGACATGCGACTGGCAGTTGCTTCCCACTATCCTGTCCGCGCGATCAACTTTCTTCGCGACCATCCTCAACCCGGGCCGCTGTACAACACCTTCAATTGGGGCGGGTTTATCGCCTGGTACTTGCCGGACTATCCAGTGGCCATCGACGGACGCACCGATCTCTACGGCGACGAGATCGACATGCGCTTCTACAAAACCGAGAACGGAGACCCATCCTACATTGACGATCCTTACCTCAATGAAGCCAGACTAGTTGTGCTTCCAAGGGAAATGCCATTGGCACGTCTGCTCAATTCAGATTCTCGGTTTACTTTGATCTACGGCGATTCTGTCGGTGGTCTTTGTAAAGCAATGATGTGTGGATCAATGATGATGGGACAAGACAAATTGGAGCGAAATCTAGTCCGCCGCGGCCTTTAAACGGTATCCCGCCCCTCGCACCGTCCTCAAGTACGTCGGGCGCAGCGGATCCGGTTCAATCTTGCGTCGAAGACGCCGCACGCATGCGTCCACGCTGCGCAACTCCACATTGTTCTGAACGCCCCAGACCGCATCCAGCAGTTGATCACGGCTGAATACCCGTGCCTGGTTGTTTATAAGGTAGTACAGAAGGCGGAACTCGAGATTGGTCGCTTCGATCTCGCTGCCCCGCACCATAATCCTCATCGCACCCGGATCCATCTCGATGTCCCCGGTTTTCATCATGGGATTGAGCGTTCCTACCGCAGCGTCGAAGAATGCTGGTAGCATACGAGTCCAATCATTGGTCTGTCGTCGAGCGACGCGGCGAATAACGGCCCGCACGCGCGCTACAATCTCCCGCCCACTGGACGACTCCGTAATGAAATCGTCCGCTCCCGCTTCCAGACCAAGTATCCGTTCTTCCTCCGATGCATTCGCCGAGAGAAAGATCAGCGGTATCCTCGCTCTGCGAATTCCTAAGCAAAGTCTTAGTGCAGCTCCGCTCGCCGTGTTAGTTTGAATTATGACTAAGGTTGGCCGCAGATCCTCCACCTTTTGAATCAGATCTTCTCCCATGGGAAGGACACGGACCGCAAAACCCTCCTGCCCCAGGAAAGTGGTCGCAAGCTTTCCAACACTCGACTCACCTTCCGTGATAATGCAAAGCTGAGGCAATTTGGTTCTGCGTTTGGCGCTACTCTCTCTCCGGTTGAAGAGCTTCTCGTTTTCAATCACGTACATAGGCGCACCAATTGTCCGAGCAGGCTGGGCTTTTGGAGGATGAACCTCCGATCCTGTTTTACATTCTTGGCGTGTGCCACAGAAAGCCGCAGATGGCGACACCTAACGACAAGCTCCTTGTACTGAGCTGCTGACAATCACTGGGTCAGTCGACACCCGTTGATATTTGAAGCAAGAATGTAAACCATGCCATGTTGGATTACGGCTACAGCAGAATTAATAGAGTGTTAATTTCCTAGGATCGAGCAGCTCATAGCCGTCGATAGACCGGTCCTGGGGCAAGTTGGTTTGGCCGATTTCGTGTCGCCAGCGGAATCGTACGGTGGGTGAAAAGACAAACTAAATGGTTTGGGTCGGTGCATGAGTGCCCCGCCGATGGCGGTGCTGTAGGAAAGGGTGATATTCACACTATGGTTGCTGCGGTACATTCACGAAAACGGATGACGCACGATATCAAGCAATAACTTCTCGAGTTCGACAATTTCAGTTCGGATACCGCGGCGAGAAAACCACCACCGGTCAGGATCGAACGCAGAATAGTGCGCCGAACGGGCCGCAAAGCGCGTCGGGCGCCCCTTCATGGAACGATGAAGCACTCGGCGGAGACGCCGTGAGTGATCCGAAGTACTCACTACCACGACTGAGCGGAACCCGTGTTGGTCACACCAGTCGGCGAGCACAGGACCTTCGTCCTCGGTTCCGGCTACATAGGTCGGGATGAGGTCGATCGTCTGGACGCCAAGCGCTCTGAGGTGCCGAACAGACAGCGATGCCTCGTCTTCGTAAGCGATGCCGCGCCGGGCGAACTCACGTTCCACGACTGTGTCCGGAGATTCGTCGAACACTGCTACTCTCGCGGCCACACCGCTCTGAACAAGGTCGGCGGCTTCGAGCACGCCGGCGCCATTGGCGTCGACCATCACGACGATAACATCGGCGGGTCCAACGCGGTCATTGACAACGAGTGCCCACCCGGCCGCCCGCAGAATCGGTCGTCGGGCTGGAGAGATAGCAATGCCGGCGCCAGCCAACATCACGACTAAGAATAAAAGTGTAGCACATCGCGGTCGAGAATGAATCATCTTCTGAAAGATCTGACTGCGAAAAAGCTTAGCAGCGGGTCGCGGGCTAGTGAACAAAAGCCAGATTGTGATCACTAAGCATAAAGCATTTCGTATACTCTCCTCGGAGATTCGAATAGTAGATCGAATGATAGCCCTGCAACAACAGTCGCCGCGTCAGAGTTTGGCATATGAACCACCCGCTGCCGCCCGGAACAAGAATGCAAACTGCTTCGTGTTGGATTGCAGCTACAGTGGGATGAACAGAACATTAATTATTGCGAATGACCAACCCACCTATCCCACGGCTGTGGTAAGTTGATTCGCAGTTCTAGCCAGCGCCCCTCGTGCGGAGGCGGAGCGGAGTTACGTT
Source organism: uncultured Acidobacteriaceae bacterium (assembly GCA_963750245.1). Lineage (GTDB taxonomy): Bacteria > Acidobacteriota > Terriglobia > Terriglobales > Acidobacteriaceae > Sulfotelmatobacter. Next base: position 1,468,438 of record CAVVQB010000005.1, on the reverse strand, counting down.
CTCCACGCACCGCGCAGCCCGCGTTGGCCATTTCTGGGTCGTTGCCCTCAACCTCCGCTTGCCTTACTAGAGCCGTCCATATTCGGCACTGAGCAGAGTTGTAGGCAAAAAGGACAAGGTCATGGCGCCGGGTCGTCTGTCAGTCGCGATTTCCACCCACAATGAAGAACGCAATCTGAGACCCAGCAAAGCAACTTTGTCGCAAGGCTTAAATTCCAATTTGAGCCGAAAGCCGACTCAGGCCAAAACCTTGCTTTTCGCAGCTACGTCCTTCCTGAGCGCCTTTCTGCTTTTCCAGGTGCAACTGATCGTCAGCAAATGCATTCTGCCCTGGTTCGGCGGTTCCGCTGCAGTCTGGACGACCAGTATGTTGGTGTTCCAAATCTTGCTGCTGGGAGGATACATTTACTCCCATGTGATTTCAGCTAAGGTTTCAGCGATTGCACAGACGCGGATTCATCTCACCTTGCTGTTGATCGCATTCCTGATGGTCCTCGCGCTCTCCTTCGTGTGGCCATCAGCAATCACTCCGGGCGCCTCCTGGAAACCGCTCACCGGCGGAGATCCTACGCGCGATGTGATGGCCATCATCCTGGTCTCAACTGGCCTTCCTTTCTTCGTTCTCTCCACCACCGGACCTCTGTTGCAGCGCTGGTTCGCTCGTCTGGGCGGAGGCTCGGGCACCTACAGGCTATACTCCATTTCCAACGTGGGTTCGTTGTTGGGACTTCTGACGTTCCCTTTTCTTCTGGAACCCTCCCTTCGAATCACGACTCAGGGCAGGGTATGGTCGCTGCTGTTCGGCGCATTCATTGCCGGATGTGCAATTTGCGCGTGGAAAGCGCGAAACGCATCTGAAGAAACGAAGATCGAAGAAACACAGGCTGCCGGTGACAACGTCTACGACGCCGCAGCCGAAGCTCGAGCCAGTGTACTCACCTATGCGATGTGGTTCCTGTTGGCCGCATGCCCATCATCGCTGCTGTTGGCCACTACCAACCTTCTTTGCCAGCAAGTGACCACGGTTTCGCTGCTTTGGGTATTACCACTTTCTATCTATCTTCTGAGCTTCATTCTGTGCTTCGATGACCCACGTTGGTATAGGCGATCGTTTTTCCACCCGCTTTTTGCAGTCATCCTGTTTCTGACTTGCGCGGGTCTGATCGTCAACAACATTCTGAGTCAAGCGATCCTCCTTCCCGCGTTGCTCTTTCTGGCCTGCATGATTTGCCACGGCGAACTTGTGCGTCTGAGGCCCGGCGTGAAGCGTCTGACATCGTTCTACCTAACCGTTTCCGCCGGTGGCGCTGCGGGAGGGATTTTCGTAGGCATTGTCGCCCCCCACATATTCACATTCTTTACTGAGTTTCAATTGACTCTGGCTTCCATTGTCATCTTGTTGTTAGTCTGCTTATTTCTCGACCCCGACTCGTGGATCTTCGAGCGTGGCTTGTGGCTGCCGGTGGCGATTACAGGCAGCGCCATTTGCACTGCCTACCTTGCTGGCCGCCGGTTTCGCCTAGGTGTTCCGCAGTTGCTCGAAAGATTGCACTTCTACCCGGTCGCTCTGTTAATCGGCGCCGTGGTCATCCTCGGCACTTACATCCTAGGCCGAGGCCTAGGCTCTGGTCACGACCTGCGTGGAGAACAGCTTCAAGCGCCTGAGGCGCAGCAGAAAGAACGCAGACCGCCGATACCATGGCCAGCGCGTACCCGAGGCTTTCGTTTCGTGCAGGTCTACGTTGGATGCTTGGCAGTGCTGGCCTTGGCTGCACTCTACCGAAGCACAAGGTCTTCACCTGAACCCTACCTGAGTTCGCGTAACTTTTATGGAGCTGTTCGCGTCTTTCGCGATGCTCACGACAGGGTGCTAGTGCACGCCCGAACCGTGCACGGTTTGCAGCTCGACCCGCCGAACGACCGGATAGGTACGACTTACTACGGCAAAAACAGCGCAATCGGCATCTTGCTGCAGAACCATCCTAAACGGAACATTCCAGGGGAGAGTCTCCGCGTAGGATTGGTCGGGCTCGGTGCCGGGACGCTGGCAACCTATGGGCAGCCCGGCGATTACTTCCGCTACTACGAAATCAATCCCGATGTGGTGAAACTCTCCTCGGGTCCACAGCCGGTGTTCACCTACCTTCGTGACTCAGCCGCCCGGATTGACGTGGAACTGGGTGATGCACGTCTGCTGCTGGAACGAGAACTGGCAAAGGGAGAAATACAGAAGTTCGATGTCCTTGTCCTCGACGCGTTTGCCGGGGGTACAGTTCCCGTCCACCTGCTCACTCGGGAAGCCTTTGACACTTACTGGCAGCATCTGGATCCCGATGGTGGAATCATCGCAGTGAACATCACCAGCGGGCACATTGACCTGTCTCCAGTGCTGCAGGGAGCGAGCGCATATTTCCACGCCGCTTCCATAGTCGATGACGACGCCTCCGAATTTCCCTGCAAGAATAGCCGTTGGGTATTGCTCACGCGAACCAGCGGCGCTCTTAATATTCAAGGACTAGAGCAAACTGCGCTCTCTGCGCGAATGCAGATCCCTCCCCGCCTTTGGACGGATGACTACAGCGACATTTTCCGGCTGGAGCGGTACTTTCGCTTCCCGCCATTGCCTTCTTTTCGCCGATGATGACGGGGTTGCTGAAGAGAAGCCCTTGCACTGGCTCCGAGCTGTCGCGGAACGACGGTCTGATGGATGAAGTAGCAGCTCGTAAGCCGGCTAGTGCGAATCCGCCGATCCATTTGTTTTTCCGGAATCCGCTGAGGGGTCGCCTGAGGAATAGAGTGGCGTCATGGTTCCAAGTCCCCGCGCAGGAAGGGATGTGCTGAGAAGAGATTTCGCTACCCCGCGCTGGATTTCCTTGATCTGAATGGCAAAATTGCCACCGTTAGCAGCCGGCTTGTAGTTGCTAACGGCGTACACAAAGGATGCGCGCGAATCGTTTACAACGAAGCTCACTGAGTCAGGTGCAGTCTTCCAGACCGGGTAGATAAGACCACCGAGTACTTCGGTCGATCCCCCTTGTTCCGTCTCGATGTTCGTACCGATGCCTTCCGTTTTCAGACCCAAAATCCACATTTTGCCACCTTTATTTATTATCTTTGTGGCATTACCCTCGGGATTGATTTGCCTGGCAAATACATTCTGGGGAAACAAAATCTGCCAGGGCTCCGCAGCTACATTTTCCACAAATAGCGTCCCTCCTCCCCGGCTCGTGTTCTGATAAGCAACGGTTGTCGGCTGCACGCCAATCAAAGAATCACGTAAAACCAACGGCCGAGCTGAATCCTGCTGAACAAAGATGACACCGGGAGAAGGATGAGGATAGAAAGCTCCCAACCTGAAATGGTCCAAGGTAACGTCAGACGTTCCACTCTCAATTTTTAGAAGGGGCGCCGGAGTCCGAGCATTAATGAACGTCTCTCCCGAAGGATTCAAAGAGGAGTTAAAACCTTCCAGCATGCGGACTTTGCCACCAACCAGAATGGTTCGAGTAACCCGGTATACTCCGGTCGGAAAATAAACCGTCGTGGCTCCGGAGTTAATCGCTGCCTGAATTGCAGCCGAACTGTCGCTCCTTCCAGTCGGGTCTGCTCCATAGGCGGTAATACTCTTCCAATTATCCAGATTTGAGTCTTCAAATAGAGGCGTCTCCTCGACCGGGAGATTTAATGACGAGGCTGTGCCTCCGAACTGACTAAACACCGGCCCAGAATCGTACTCCTTGATCGCGGAACCCTGGCCTGGTAGCGCGGAGGCATATCCTGATGAAGTAACGTCTCTCGCATAAAGAGTCCCTTGGTTTTGAATCGCGGAGGATTCGTACGAACCGCCTTGCAACATAGCACCCGCTAGAGTTACTAAGCCCGCCGCATTGACGTTATAGATTGCTGGCACGGAGTTCGTGGAAAGGAGGTGACGGATGGAGATAACATTGCTTTCATTGTAGATGCCATACAGCTTTTGATTTAGAAGAGTCAGATCTTCACATGTAATGCTGTACTCATTGTTAGCTGTCTTGATGCCGTAATCAAAGCCATTGATCACCAGGTTCTTCATGAGACAAGGACCGGTGGCATACCTTAGCAGTGCCAGACCGATCGCCCCGGAATGCCTAGGATCGCTCGATTGTAGAGTCACATTTCTCAGGGCGCAATAGTTATTCCCCAGGAAATCGAGCGCAACTGCTCCAGGATTGCCCCGGCCTACGTCAATCGTTATATCGAAGATGTTATTGTCGAACGCAGCGTTTCCTCCTCCCTTCGGATTGCCGTTTTGAGATGCGAAAACCACTACTTCCGCGGGAGCGCTGGGGCTCTGATACAGCGGGTCATTGTCTTGCAGTCTGATCATTGTGGTAGCACGGTTTTCGCCCTGCAACGTGAGGAGAGAGTCCCACTCCCCCTTCAGATTTTTCTCGACCAGCGGACGAGATACCAGGTACGTCCCGGCTGGGAAATAAATGATTCTGGGCCCTATTTGCGGATGATGTACCGTAGCCGAAATCGCCAGCTGGATAGCCGCGGTATCATCGCTAATGCCGTCTCCTTTCGCCCCATATTGCGTTTTTACATTTACCATTCCCGAGTCGGGGGGGAAATGTGCTCCGCCTTCCCGATGGGATCCCCTGCAAAAGCCGACTGCTCCGTCATGGTAACGTCGAACGTATCCGGTGCTACGTTCGGGCTCGCGATCTGCGCCGAAGCCACATAGATTCCCGGCGCAAAGCCCGCCGGATCTGCGATGACGTCAATCGATGCTGTTGCATTGGGAGAAAGTGAACCCGAAGCAGGCTCAAACCGAAGCCACGCCTGATTTGAGGACGCTGCCCACTCTGCCTTCGTCCTTCCCGTATTTCTAAGTAGGAAAGCTTGCGAATGCGCAGCTCCGCCGCGTTGAGTCACGGTCAGCTCGAGAGTAGATGTAACCTTCACGGTCAAGGGTGCGTCTGCAGTACGCGCAAGAAGTAGGGATACTGAGTTAACCACGAAAAACAACAGCAGGAAGGGAATGTAGGTAGGTTTGGTGGGACTTTTGCCGGCATTCATACGTAACGGGGTTCAGTAGAAACGGATCTCGCGGAACTTGCACCGGCCATTTGCTGCTTAGCGTCGAATATAACGCTATTAACAACGTACGTTTGCAGTTCACGCCAAGCGTGACGTCTTGGTACGTTGTGCATAGTAGGTGTAACGACCGGAGTGGAGCTTGCGGCCCCTATCGCTGAAGCGGGGAAGGTGCAGGATACCGACCCTTTGAAACCAATACTGAAGAGTGGTCTCGAGGACGCCGAATCCGTACTCCACGCTGCGACGAAAATTGATGGATGATGCTTCTTTGAAGTACGTCGTCGGACAAGAGACTTCACCAATGCGGAATTCGAAGTGGACGCACTGAGCCAGCATCTGATTGTCAAACACGAAGTCATCGGAATTCTCGAGCAGGGGCAGCTGGGTGAGAACCTGACGGCTGAAGGCGCGGTATCCGGTGTGATATTCGGAAAGCTTGACGCCAAGAAAGATGTTTTCAAACGCCGTTAGCAAGCGGTTAGCAACGTATTTGTAGATCGGCATACCCCCGCGTAATGCGGTTCCACCGATGATGCGCGACCCCAGCACGACGTCATAAATTCCGTGTGCCACCATGCTGGCCATCGCCGTAACCAGCAGCGGAGTGTATTGATAGTCGGGATGCAGCATGATGACAACATCCGCTCCCGCCGCCAGGGCTTCGCGATAACATGTCTGCTGGTTCCGTCCGTAGCCGTAGTTGCGGTCATGCTGGAACACTCGCAAGCCCAGGCGATTGGCAAGCGCAACCGTGGAGTCTGAGCTATTGTCATCCACTAGGATGCAGATATCCACGAGGTCGGGCAATTCACTCACCGTGACCTCAAGAGTCTTCTCTGCGTTGTAGGCGGGCATCACGACCGCAATGCATTTGCCGTTGATCATTTTCTGGAGAGTTCTCTCATGGTGAGACTATTCCATATTACCCGATTCGAAGTCATGGCCATCTTAATTATGTCCACGCAACGCTTGAGCGAAGGTTGTCACGGCACGACAAAGTCACAAATATTCGCCACCGCGACGATTCTGTCCTGGGCAAGCAGGTAGTTTCGCTCTTGCTCTATTGCTTGAATCTGGCTTGTGCGTTCAAGGCCGCGTTGCTCAACGACCCGAAAAATATTGTAACCGAGATCGCGCGTTATTTCGGTTACCTCCCTTGCGACTCGGTCGGTAAGAACCTCGATCAAGAGAGTGGGCTTGCAGCGCGACAGGAACTCACCCATGCCACGAAGAACTTGTGGCTCCGACAGTTCAACATCAATTTTTATGAGATCGATACTCTTCAAACCAGCATCACACAAAATGTCGTCGAGGCGCTTCGTTACGACGGAGTACTCTACAACGCCGCTGCCGGTCTGCGACATTGAATGGTCCAGGGACGCGGTATACTCGTGATCGCTAGTAAGATCGTAAATCACGGCTACTCCCGTCGTGTCGGATGCCGCAAGCTTTTCTGGAATAACATTACGCCCATTCAACTCTATGTTTCGCTGGAGACGATGAAAGACCCGCTCTACTGGCTCCAGTGCAACTATTGTTGCAGTCGGATTAAGGCAGCTCGCGACCAGGGCATAAATTCCGGTGTTCGCGCCAACGTCGAAAATAACCTGTGCGTGTTCGACCAATCTGCGCCAAATCTGGAGAGATGTTCCCTCATATCCATTACCAAACCCGTTCCAAAAGAGATCGGTTTCCACCATGTAGCCCCAATGCTCGAGTCGAAAATGATGGCAACGGTCAATCTTCACGGTAAACGATCCCTGAAAACGCAGGTGCGAGGTCAGACCTCTAGGCAATCGGACAGTGCGGCGCATCACTTCGAAAACCGGTCGTTTTAGAGGTACCTGTGCGTACACCTGCTCGATCAACCGCCGGATCTTGGGCGCTCTCATAAATCACCTTCGTTTACGAAGCCAGCGTTAATTGCAGACCGCGAGTCACCAATGTTTAGGATGCAGACGTTTCGTCGACCCTGCTGGCTACTCTTGCAAATTGTCGTGCTTCATTCTTGCCCGTGCTTTTGTACGCGAGAAACCTGTGGCCAGCGAGGGCTGCAAGCATGCCACCTCCCAGGCTTACTCGCTGAAGGGATCGAACGACAGCACCTCGGTCCAATTGTACTGACCACCAGATAGCGCTTGCCGAACCAATCGCAACGTGGCCGCACGCTCTACAAAACCGGACCACCCAACCGCGCGGCCGGTTATCCACAGCGGTTTCGCAGAAAACCCAGCCATTTCCGGTTTGGTACTCTCGGCGGAGCAGCCAAGCGATGGTTCCGCGCTCGGCCGAAACCGCTTCACTGACAATAGCTTCCTGCGACCACACAATCTTGTGCCCCGCCTGCCAAACGCGGAGAAAAAAGTCTGTATCTTCAGCTCCGGACAATGCAAAGCTATCATCGAATTTTTGTACGCGCTTAAACACATGGGCTCCAACCATGACATTGTTGGCGGCACAGGCTCTCCGTGTCGTACCGGTGGTACGCACTCTTTGGTTGAAAAATCCTCCACGTTTCACCCAGTCAGCGACATCGGATTCATATCTGGGCAACACTGGGCCGGACACGACGTCGGCGGTGAACTCTGCCTGCGCCCAGAGAAGCTCGTCCAACCACTGAGTAGAAGGAACCTCATCGTCATCAATGAAAGCGAGGAAATCCACCGAGCCGGCTTCGGCGAGTGCGCGATTTCGCGCTTGAGAAATGCCGCGCCGCGGCTCGACTACATACTTGATCGGCCAGGGGACAGAAACTTTTCGACAGACTTCCTCGGCGCTTTTCAGCTCGTCGTTATCCACGACAATTACCTCGATATCCGGGGCGCGCACTTTACGAAACGTCAACTGAGCAATCCCGACGAGCAACTCGCGAAGGAGTTTTTGCCGCCTGAAAGTCGCAATGCAGACGGCTAATCGAATGTTGCTGGGTCGCGGCATAAGCTGTTGGCAGACTAGGTTCCTTTCGCCTAACTCCGTTTCCGACTCACTTTTTGGGGCGGCGAATTACAGCGAGTAGAATCGTTCCAAACTGCCAAGGTCGGGAATGCGAAGTTGATGCTTTACCGGGCGCTATCGATAGGCTGCCGACTGTGTCCCCGACGGATGTACTGGTAAGCTGCCACTATTCGAGACTCGATATCGTGATCGCCGATTTCCTTCGCATAACTCTGCCGTCCCAAATGATGGATATAGCTGCTCCGGACCCACACTGTCCGGTATCCCAAATCGGTGACGCGTTTGCAAAGTTCAATTTCGTTCCCGTAATCCGACAGGTTGCGATCGAATCCACCCAATTCTTCCCACAGACGACGGCGTATGAAGAAGGCGAACCCTGAGACCCACGGCAAGTCCAATATCACAGGCTGGGGAGGAGTGGTCGTCAATCGCTCAGCAAAGGCGCATATTTGACTGTCATTCCAATAGAATCGACAGGGCTCCGCAATCGCTTGATCATTCCCGGATGTGCTCGTACACGGACCGGCAACGCCGATTGCGGCATCTGTTTCGAAAGCTTCCTCAATCGCTCGCCAGCACCATGGCGTCACCACAGTATCGGAATTTAAGAGACAAAGATAAGGACGGCTCGCGATCCGCGCTCCTGCGACGCAGGCTGCGCTGTGTCCTTTCGCCTCTGCGTTCCAAATGACCTTCCATCCGTTCCGGCTGCTGAACTCTCTGATTACGCGGGTCGTCTCAGCAATTCTAGACCCGTCGTCCAGAAGAATAATCTCCGACTTCGTGGCCTCACGCTCCAGACTCGCGAGGCAGCGCTCTGTGACCAACGGTGCATCGTGGATAGGGACAATGATCGACATCGATGCGCTCGATAGCATATGTTCGAGAGGCTGCTTGAAAACCCTGTTCCGCGGCAACCCGCGGCTCAGCAGCCGCCTTCTTATCCGCCTCCTTATTCCATAGATGCCTTTAATCACGGCTTGCGGCAACACTCTTTTCGCTACACCACGAAGATGAGAAGTAGCTAACACTTCTGCCACACCTTTAGAGAATGCCCGTACTGACCGTACGGCACTTCGCTACGAACTCTTACGGACAAACACGTGGAACGCCCCAGCACGTTTCTAAGTAGAATACGGCCGAAGTATTCATTTGGAGGTAATTGCGCCCAACTGCCGACGAACAACAGATCTCGAATTGCTCAAGGATTTAACACGGGAAGCAATTTGTTTCGAAAGGCTAAAAGCCTAGAGCGGAATTTGTTAGCTCGCTCTTTATAAGAGACTAATCTTCTACATCGATACATCACGAGAGCTCTTCTGTTCCCCGTCGTTTGCAATAGACGCCATAGAATGTCGGAAGACTCCGCGTCGTTCATCCCTTTCAGCTCCTCCGAGCAATCAAGCATGCTGCGGATTAGCCTTTGTTTCTGACGTTCGTCCAGAGACCCCAGACTGAACTGCTTGAGGCAGATGCTAAATACCCCTTTGAGGATGCACGCTCGCTTCGAATGAGATAATGAGTTGTTGTGAATCCTATATTTTGCTGAGGGCGTGGGCGAATAAACGAATGAGTATTGGCGCGCAAGGCGCAACCACATATCCCAATCTTCCCACGGCAGACTTTCATCATACAATCCCACTTCGGCGTAGCAGCTTCGCCGTATCAATGTAGTCATCGCGGGGATAAAGTTGCCTGCCAGCAGCGTATCTAGTACCAGGCCTTGCGGCATTTCAGCCAGTTTCCGGTGGGCTTCGATGAACATATTGGGTAGAGCATGGCCGTATTCGTCCATTTGGAAAGCGTCGCTGTATAACACTCCCACCGAGGCAGGCTGGGATTCCAATATCTCTACTTGACGCTCTAGTTTGTCGGGTAACCAGATATCGTCTGATGCCACCATGGAGATGTACTTGCCATTGGCGACAGACAGCGCTTCATTGAGTGATTTACATATCCCCTTATTTTGTTGATGGCGGATAAACGCGCAATGTATTTCATTATCGTGCAGCCAGCGGTCGATGATTGCGACCGAGTTGTCGGAAGAGCAGTCGTCTACGATGATGGATTGCGTTGCTTTGTATGTCTGGGCTCTAATGCTTTCAAGAGTTTCCACTACGAATCGAGACTGATTGTAGGACAAAACAATCGTGCTAACTAACGGATTAGAGATCATCATGATATTGTCCGAGAGATCAGCAAAGCTGGCGAATCGCCTTGATAGCACTTTTCTGACACATGGGATCAAGGTGCGGCCCTATGGGCAAGCTTAGTTCCGCTTTCGCAATTTGCTCTGCTATTGGAAAGTCACCCGGCTTCCAACCCGCTCTTGCATACGCTCCTGACAGGTGCGGAGGTATCGGATAATGAATCAGGGTGCCAATTCCAACCTTGACCAGAGAATCTCGGAACTCATCCCGGCGCAGGTGACGCAATGCAAAAAGATGCCAGACGGGTTCTGCCCACGCGGGGACGAAAGGCAATTTCAATTCAGCCACATCGTCGAATTCGTCCAGATACCTCGCGGCTGCTGCTCGCCGACATGAATTCCATTCGTCCAATCTTCTTAACTTCACTCTCAGAAAAGCAGCCTGCAATTCATTCATGCGTGAATTGAAGCCCTGGAAATCGTGGTGGTATTTCTCACTCGACCCGTAGTTCCGGAGGCAGCGAATGCGGTGCGCCAGTTCCTCATTATTTGTGGTCACCGCGCCTGCATCTCCAAACGAGCCAAGATTCTTTGCCGGATAAAAGCTGGTCGCGGCCGCATCCCCCAGAGACCCGGTTCGCCTGCCCTTGTATCTGGCTCCGTGCGCCTGAGCATTGTCTTCGATGACCTTCAGTCCGCATTGGCGAGCAATGCTCATGATGGGATCCATGTCCGCCGGTTGCCCGTAAAGATGGACCGGCATGATCGCCTTGGTCTTCGAAGTGATGGCAGCTTCGATGCGTTCGGGCGCGATGTTGAACGTTTCGGGATCCGGCTCGACCGGCACTGGCGTGGCGCCTGCGTAAGAGACTGCAAGCCAGGTCGCGATGAAGGTGTGGCTGGGAACGATCACTTCATCGCCGGCGCCGATGTCGTACGCTCTTAGGATCAGGTGCAAGGCTTCAAGGCCGTTGCTAGTCCCCACGCAGAAACTCGCCTCGCAATATGCTGCAAACTCAGCCTCGAACTGCTCGAGTTCCTCCCCCAACAAATACCAGCCCGAATCCATGACGCGGTGATACACAGCGTCCAATTCGTCGCGAAGCTCGTCATAGCCGGCCTTCAGGTCAAGAAAAGGTACTCTCATGAATTTTTTGCTTGGACAAATTCATCATAGTTCCGATAGTAATCCGCCGGATCGTACAGATTCGAGGCTAGGACCATACAGACGGAACCCGATGAGAAATTATCCAATTCACGCCAAATCATTGGGCAGACATACATTCCACAATAGGAGCGGTTCAAATGAAATCGCTTGTGTTGCTTACCGTCGTTCAGAATTACGTCAAAACTACCGGACATTGCAATGATGAGTTGGTGCAAACCCTTGTGCGCGTGCCCGCCGCGCTCGGCTCCGCCGGGAACATCGTAAAGATAATAGACGCGCTTGATCTCAAAGGGCACATGCCGCTCACCTTCAATAAAGGTGAGGTTCCCCCTCGGATCGCTGATTTTGGGCAGGTCAATAACCCTGCATTCGTCTAGACTCATACGTTTACCGACTTGAGGTCGGCATGCGCGAGGCGTGTAATCGTGGAGTAGTGCCGGGCGCGAATCGCCGGCCAGGCCGAAACTTTGATACGGTGTTCCACAGCAGAATGTAGTTCGCCCCGCACCCTAAATCGTCCGTCAATGACGGCGATACGGCTTGCGCCAAAGGTATCGTGAAAGGAAATAACGGGTAAGTTCTGGGCCAGCGCGAGTGTATATATGCTGCCGACTCTTAGCAGCGTAAAGCCCACCTCGTATATGAGCCATGCACTTTCCAAGGCTGCCATGGAACCCCGTCTAATGATCCACCGGCCAAATAGGGCTTGGCTCGCATCCTCAGCCACTTCGTACAGCCCGATCGTTCCGTGCGCCTCGCCGGAGTGAGCGTCTTCGACTATGAAGTAGTAGTCGCCCGACCTTTCGAAATAACGCTCGATCCAAGTCGCTTGGTCTTCTACGCTTCCAGAGATCTCGTGCATAAAACGGCTCAGGAGCGGGTCCTTCCGTAACTGCACAATGAAGGGGGCATCTTCCAACGTGACCGGACGCAAGCGGTAGCGCACGCAGGTAAGACTTAAATTATGTCGCACTCTTTCCCTCAATCGCGTCTACGATTTCGTCGGAGCTGTGCAACGTCGCCATCTCTTCTTCGTTGAATCGAACGCCAAAATGTTCCTCAAGCATGAGGATCAATTCGACGTGCTTAAGCGAGTCCCAGGTTGGCTCGGAGTCGCGCGTAACCGATTCGGCAGGCGCAATGTGACGTCCTACGCTGATGCTTAGTAACTCGGCTACAGCAGCTTTCACTTTGGTTCTAGTCATACCGTCATGAGATCCATTTGCTAGCAATCGGCGCTGTCAAGTGTTCGTTGCGTTTAGGTATCGTCTCCCACGCAGCGGCGACAACGCTTTCGTTTGCGACAGCTTGAACTCCCGTGAAGCTCGTCAGCCATGTTCGCGCCGGCAGATTGCGTGGACCCTCGCGGAACTTAAATGCGACATCGCGCAATCCATAGCGATCGATGATTGGAGCGATACCCAACGCGATCATTGGACTCTCGACGCTTCGCCCTAGAGCGCGACAGCTGATGCAGACCTCGTCGATCGCCAGGCGATCGCCATCCACCTGTGCAAAGATTGCACCGATGATACCGCTCTCGCTAAATCTGTCTCGCATACCGACAGATATTGTGCAGTGCCCCTCCGCTTCCAGCCTACGCCCTACCTGCACTTCGGAAAAGCGCTGCAGTCCCGTGTTGAACTGATTGGTTTTTTGCGACAGTTCGGCAAGCCTTTCGCGGGAATTCAGCGGATTCAGCGCATACGTAAGCTCGATCTGCATTTCCCGCAAGTAGTCTGTAGTGTCAAACGAAGGTCGCAACAGTTCGCGTTGACGCAAGGCCTTTAAATCGTTCATGCGAAGCGCCGTAGCCGAATTCGGGCGGTAGCCGTTGAGGGCTGGATAGTGCCGTAGCCAGAATAGAGTTTGCGCCGGACTACGGGAATAAAGCAGATGTGTGTTCGTGTGGGCCGCACGGATCTGCTCAATTTCACCCGGATTGTCATCGACGACCAGGATCGCATCTGGGGCGATGCGCAGTTGATCGGCGATCTGAGTCAGACCTTCCGCTTTGGTCTGCCAGCCGATGCTGCTGGCGGAAAACTGCTCGGGCCGAAGAAGGAAATCCGAGCGCCTCAGGCAAAGCTGAGCAAAATCGCGCTCATCATTCTTGGAGAGAACCGCTAGAAAAACTCCTTCCTCCCGTAAGCGTAGCAGTTCCTTGTGAATAGCCGCGTGCTCGGCGGTGATACGTACTCCTTCTATGTTGTCTTCTCCCAGCACACCGTCGTAGAGAGTGTTATCCAAATCGACGGCAACGGCCTTAATGCGTGGGCGGAGAGCGCCAGGTAGCCGGACGAGTCCGAGATTGCGGGCCAGTTCGATACAGGCGCGATCGCTAAGCTGTGTACCCTTTGCGCTAGCTGCCCTTACGTCGAAAAACTCGGCACGCATGTTGCGGAAGATCTCGGATATATTCCATACGAAAACCGAAGGCAGGCGGTCAGCGGTCTTTTCCAGCTCAAGGTTGAATTGCTGGGCGTTGCGTTTCTCGGATGGCCAATCGGAAACAACGATTGGCGACTCAGTTCTGCCCCGCAGATTCTCCAGCCGGCTGGCGAGCCAATCGCCGAATTCCTTCGCGAGTGCCCGCTCTCCATATCGCTCGAAGTCCAGCGAGACGACCTGGACCGCGGCAGGATCGACCCGCTCAAGGCTAAGGCTATCGTCGTAAGCGCCGTAATCAATAATCGGTTTCAAGCCCGCCAACCATAAGAATGGTGGCAAAACGTTCCCGATCAACTCGAACGTGTAATTCCGATGGACTTCTAAATGTACCGGGGACAGGTCGGGCGGCTCGATCAGGCGCAAAAGATCGGCGCGCCTCGGCCGGGGTGAACTGGCCGCGTCTTCAATTGCATCTAGGTGACGTTTCACAATCCCCAAAAATCCCTTTGCGAGTTATTTTGTATAGCCGAGGGCACGCATTCCCGTTTCGGCTTCACGCGCGATGATCAAACGTTCGTACCAAGTAAGGCAATCGCGTTTGGCGGTGCCGCCGACAGAAGCTGACAGCGCGATGTCCTCCTTAATCTCGATGCCCAACCAGGACTCCAGCTTGCGGAAGTCCACCTTCCTGCCGATCAGATCTTCATATTTGATGCGGAAGCAAGGAAATCCCGAAGGGAGCTCAGCCCAACTCATTGCCAGGCGGCTCCAATGACGCGCGAATCCAGCTGCCGAGTCGACTCTCACATCAGGGTAGCGATCATAGTAGACCCAATTAGCATTTGCGAGGGATCGATAAGAATCATACGGGTGGCGGCAGATGACTACGAACTTCGCATTTGGATACAACCAATGCAATAGGCTCGCCTCGGTTGCTCCTAATCGAACCTCTTTGAATCCCCAGCGGGCGAAACCGCCGTCGCGAGCCGGTTTGCCCAGCCACTCATCGAAGAAGCCACGGAGCGCCGCCCGGAAATAGGTAGCGGAAGGGTACAAGGTGGCGATCCAGGTCATTGCAAATGTTGGCGACTTAACGTCTATCTCTTTTATCGTTTTTTCCCATACTCCTAATCTCGCCGGCTGCTCCAGATGGCTTACTATCTCAGCGATCCGCGAAACGAGCGCCATTTCACCGAACGGTTCGCCCCAAAGAAGCAATCGGGGATCCGTCACCAGAATCCGCTGTAACAAGGTTGAGCCAGCCCTCGGTCCAGCGGAGAACAGGAAAATCGGCGGTTCTCCCTCCGTCTGCCCGCTAGTCGCATCGCACCCGCGACTCTGCAACAACGCTATCGATTCTGCCAGCTTAGCCACACCCGGAGAACATCCCTGCTCAAAGCTGAGCCACGCCAACATCTCATGACCAAACTTTCTGGGGGCCCTCGTCGACGAGGCTAACCATGTCTGACGCCCCCACGCCCAAATGGATGTTTGTTTATATTTCTGGATTTTCGTAAGCCGCAGGGAACCACTCAGCATTGGAACGCTCCACAATTTAGACGAATGTCATCCTCACTAACCGCCCCGGCAGGAGTTTGGGCAACCATAGAACAACTAACGAACAGTGGAAAGCGTGTACGTTTTGGTTGTTGAACCAGTGGCACTAAGAGAGTAGTTGGCAAATGCACCGGACAACACAAAGCGCTATTGCGTCAGCCTTCGACAAAGAGCGGTCCATAACGCAGGTGTACTCTCCCTGATTCGCAATGCCAAGCAACGGGCAACGCACCAACGCGCAGCGAGTGTCCACCTCGACGACGGGATTGAGTAGCGCTTGGTCAACGGATGACGGATCGTCCTCGCAGTGACGAAGTCCCAATCACTTCGCTTCAATCGATGCTCCGCAACGCCAACACGATCCTTTTTCACCTCCCCGCTTAGTGTTTCAGGGGTTCGCCACTCGCTCTTCTCTCGGCCTCTTGGGGCTTCGAAGTTTCCGGCGTCCAAGTCTAGCTGGTCTCTCTCCTGCACGCCGATAAAACGATACATCCGGTTGGCAACGAGCAGCGGATCCGCAACCACATCTTCGTAATAGATCACAAGGCAGTTGGGGCTGGTTTCCGCAAATGCCGTACCGGCTCTCAGACACTCGTTCATGTAATCAACGGCAGCCATGGTGTCGCGGACAAACCCTGACGCCCGTCCTGTCCGTTGCCGCTGCCGTCGACCTACCTCCAGCATTGAACTAACTACATCCCGCGGGTCGCGGATAACCAGGATCTTTTTTGCTTCCGGCGCGCATTCTTCCAGCCATCTAAAGGCCAGCACATTGGCCGGTGTTTTTTCACTCAGGTAGCTGACTCCTTCGGCCTGCAGTTTGGGCTCTAATAGCGCAACTATTAAACACCGGAAGGCATTTACCAAGGCTCGCTCATCCAGAATCTTTTCAATCCTGCCTGACCGGATCGACGCGCGCATACCTTGAAACAAACTGACGATGGGTGGAACAAAATCAAACTCGGCGCCACCATAAATTTCTGGATGACAGTTCAGTATCCTTTGTACCAAAGTCGTTCCCGAGCGCGGACTGCCTCCGACAAAAATCAGACGGCGCAATTGAGAAGCCAGAACTGATGAGGTCGTTTCGCTGGCATCCGCAATTGCAGTTGTCTCGATCATAGGGGAGGATATCTTAAGGTAAGATCCGGTCACAGCGTTTATTTTTTTCCAGGCGGTCCCGTCGATTTGCCGGTCACGATTGCTTGACCAACAAAGACTCTTGGCTGAAGGAGTGGCGCCAAGAGAGCAGTGGACGAATGACACCCGGTGCGACACTCATGTTCGAACCCCGACCGGCGTTCTCCACTTCGAATGTGGCAACGCCATCGATTCGAAGCAGAACCCATCGCTGGTCCTTGCCGAACACGACGTCAACGGAATAACGACCGGCGTTAAGTAAGTGCCCGGGGATTTTACCTGTCACCTGATAGAAGCCGCAGCGGGAATCATGATTCGAAGTAATACGATGACCGGATTCAAAGATAATGATGCCTTCGGAGTTGGTCACATAGACAGTACAACCGAGATTGATATTCTCCCGGAAGTTTTCGAATCCGATCTCAATCTGAACACCTGTGTCGATTGTTATTTGCCCTCCGCCTTCCGGGGAGATTATTCGTATATAAGATATACGGACGCTTTCGTTACCCGGCGCGGCAGTTGGATCCCGCCATTCTCGAGCGCACGCACCGCGTGCGGTGCCCAACAAATAATTGTCAACAACGTCAGCGACTGTGCCGTCGGCGGTGACAGTACCTTCTTTCATCCAAACCGCTCTGCTGCACAGGGCCTTGATCGCTGCCATATTGTGACTCACAAACAAGATGGTCCGACCCTCACGCGAAACCTGTCCCATTTTGCCGAGACATTTTTTCTGAAAAGACGCATCCCCGACGGCCAGCACCTCATCGACCAATAAAATCTCCGGCTCCAAATGCGCCGCCACCGAGAACGCCAGTTTTAGGTACATGCCGCTTGAATAGTGCTTTACCGGCGTGTCAATAAATTTGTCTATTTCCGCAAACGCCACGATTTCGTCGAATTTTCGCGCGATTTCGCTCTTGCTCATGCCGAGGATGGCGCCGCTGAGGTATATGTTTTCGCTCCCCGTGAGTTCTGAGTGAAACCCGGTTCCAACTTCGAGGAGGCTACCTGCGCGGCCGTGAATCTTGGCCCATCCAGTGGTCGGTTTTGTAATGCGCGACAGGATCTTCAGGAGCGTAGACTTGCCGGCGCCGTTGCGGCCGATGAGGCCGACTACTTCGCCCCGGCGGACCTCAAGGGACGTTTCTTTGAGCGCCCAGATGTGGGACTGACCTGCGTGAAGACCGTTGCCGTTACGATGATTGCCATTGGATGAAGAGGGCTTGCGCGCAAGCATACGCAAGGGGGCCGAAGCCGAACGCGCCAGCAGGTCGCGGAGAGCAAGATAGCGCTCGCGCTCGCCAATGCGGTAGCGCTTGCCCAAATTCTCGGCTCGGATGACGATCTCACTCATGATTAGATTTATGCCCGCAGGTGCCTGCCTAAGTGTTACACCACGTCGGCTATTGTGCCTTCCATCTTCTGGAAGTAAATTACGCCCCCCGCCAAAAGCAGCAGAACCATGGCGGTCGAGACGGCGAGCATGGCATTCGGTGGCGCTCCGGTGCCGGTTAGGGACCAGCGGAAACCCTCAATCACACCAGCCATCGGATTCAGGCCATAGAGCCATCGCCAGCGCTCCGGTACCAGGCTGCTTGGGTAGGCCACAGGCGAGGCGAACATCCAGAACTGAATCAGGAATGGCACAACGTACCGAACATCACGATAAATCGCGTTCAGCGCTGAGAGCCATAGCCCTACACCCAGCGCGGTGAGGACGGCCAAAAGCAGGAAGAACGGTAGGAGCAGAATCGCTCGGCCCGGCGCGATGCCGTAGTAAACCAGCATTCCCAGAAACACAATAAACCCGAATCCAACGTCGACTAATCCAGATGTGACAGAGGCCATGGGTAAGAGTAGCCGTGGGAAGTAGACCTTAGTGATGACTTTCTGGTTTTCGACCATCGTGTTGGTGGCGTGTTGGAGCGCGCCTGAGAAATAAATCCAAGGGAGCAAGGCGCTGTAGTAAAAGACAGAGTGTGGCAAGCCGTTCGATGGGATATGAGCTAGTCGACCAAAGAAAAGGCTGAACACGAGCATCGTCAAGAAAGGCTGGATGATAGCCCAGAGGGCACCTATCGCGGTCTGCTTGTAGCGAACTTTCAAGTCACGCCAGACAAAGAAATATAGCAGTTCCCGATAGTCCCAGAGCTCGCGCAGATTGAGGTCCAGCCAACCGCTGGGAGGGGTGATCGAGGTCTCAATCGGCAGGTCCTCCGATTGCCAAGTTACGTCAGTGGCCAAGCTCATCGTCTATGGTCTCTGTCTGGATCTTTGAGTATGCTGTTCATTGACTCCACGATCTCCGTAATGAGAGTGGTGCCCCGACTCGCGGGCGGCGCGGTAGCAGAATGCGATACGTCATCCTCGCCAAGACTTCTGCTCTCTCTGCAACTGCACAATTCCTTAAGTACTGCCTGAGCTTGCCCGACAATTCCTGGAAGTCGCCGCCCGCGTTCCACTTCTCTGCCAGGGCGTTCGCGAACAATCGGTTTGCGAGCCGAGTGAGCTCTGGTAGGGCATCGTGCATACCGCTGGCGATGGACATCTGAACCGTGGCCTTAAACAGTGGATCCTCTTTCGCTGTATACGCATTAGCGCCGTGGATGCGCTGCAAACTAAGGCATTCCGAAATATAGAAGCCCGGTGCGAAAGCCGGTGTAGAAAACGTGAGGTAGTTATCGCTGGTGATTCGAATATGACGCGGCATCGGAAGCAGCTTCTCCAGCAACCCCCGCCTGAATGTAAGGCCGGAGGTTGGCGGGGCCCAAAAAATTGGCTTTCCCCGCTTGTATTCGCTTCGGAAATCATAGCGCCCATTCGCGTAGAGAATGTTGAAGGGACCAGGAATAGGCCGAGCTAAAGCGTCGACCGACTGCACTGGATGGAAGCACCAACCCATCTCCGTATCTGCATAAGCACCAACAATTCTTTCCACCTTATTCGGTAGAAACAAATCGTCCGCGTCGAGGAAACAAATAATCTCACCGGAACTTCGTGCGAAGCCCTCGTTAAAAGCTGACGCTTGCCCTTCATTTGGCTTGAATATGGTTACGATTTCTTGACCGTAACCCTCGATGACAGTTCTGGAGTCGTCAGTCGAACCATCGTCGACAACGATTACCTCAATGCGGTCATATGTCTGGCGCAGGGCGCTACCGATGGCTTCGCCGACAAAACGCCCGTAGTTGAAATTGTTGATGACGACGCTTACAAGCGGCTCAAGCATTATCTATTCTTCGAGATTGTGTGTCGATTCTCTGCCGCCCGATGCGATCGTCCTATGCCGTTAGCTGCGTCTCTATTTCGGCCCACCCTAATTTCATGGCTGTTTCGATCGCCTTCGCGTTTTCCGCTGGAATGAAGACATTATTCATGCTACCGGGCGCACTGAACCTTCGATAATCCAAGCTTAGTGTGGTTTCGCGGATCGTTATCTCAACTTGAACGATGGGCCTGAACCGGTTAATTACTTTCTGGGCGCCCTCGAGCACTGCAGTCTCTGCGCCTTCCGCGTCAATCTTTAGGTAGTCTAAGCGCTCGAGGTTTTCCCAGTGGCAAAGATCGTCGAGTGAAACGGACAAAACAGAAATGGACTCAGCGTTGCCTCTACGGACAAGACTAAAGGAATTCGGCTTGCCCTTATTCAAGTGCAAGCGCGTCTGCTGTGTGTCAGACCCGATGCAGAAATTTCGCACACGAACATTAGTGAAGCCATTTGCTCGGACGTTATTGGTGAGCTGGAGCGCAGTTTCGAGAAAAGGTTCAATGGCGACAACCAGACCGTCGTTACCGACTTCCTTGGCCGCTTTTACCGTGAAGAGACCCACGTTCGCTCCAACATCGACGAATACTTGTCGCGCCCCAAGAAAATGCTGCAAGCAGCTGAGCTCGGGCTCGAGCGACTCTCCGAAGACATAGACTCCTCGGCCGCCATAGCCTGACCGGTTGTATGCTTCTATGATGGCGCCATTTTGTAGCCTGGTGCGCAATAGCGCTGAACGAGGTGTCAGAGCTACACGAACTTTTCGTAAGAACAATCGGCCTGGTGTCTTATTCATTGTCCCGGCACTGCTACGATGGAAATATGATCTGAACGAGAATTGGGCTCATGAACTCTCAAGCGATTGCTAATCACAGCGTCATTTCTTAAAAACAAGATCGACGGAGGTATCAAGCCATCCGCGACCTCTCCCCGGATAACTCCCAACTGAACGACTCATGGCGACATCGAAAGTGATTCTTTTGCCCAACTGCGCTGACGGAGCCAGCAGCGCAACCGACGGGCAAGATTTATCGGCACGACCGCGTAGATCACGGCGACCATCTTGTCTTGACACTGTACGACGTAATAGATAATCCGATCGCGCCAAAGTTCAACCGTGCCAGGCGGCCGAGAACCTTCAGACAGTTGGAGAGGATATTTGGGCCATTTACCTTCGTAGCGCCGCTTCCACCGGCAGTTGTAACGGTTAATCTTAGCCCTAAGAGCAGGCGAAAGAAGACCGACCTGTTTTCTCTGACCCACAACCCGCTCACCTCGGACCAATGCATGATGCTGACCCGAAAATATGGCGGACCTCTCAGCCCCTTGGAGCGAGGTTATTCGCGATTCGAAGGGTAACTCGAGAAACAGACAGATCTGCCGCATGCACTCGGACGTATTCGAGGTGAGATCTTCATAGTTCACCTCGTGTATCGGTCGTTGCCGGCTCTTCAGAACATCGCAAGCCCGTCTCAGCTTCTCATTTCCGATCAGTGCTCTATTTGCAATGCCCGCCTTCCTGAAAAACCGTTCGGTAAGAGCCGCCCGCCAAATGCTTTCCATCACGGCATTCATGTCTCTCCAAAGAAAAATGAAACGCGCATCCGGAAATTTGTCAGCCAAAGGCAATATGCCGTCGTACGCGTGCGGCGTCTTCTCACCCCAAATGGTTGCATTTTTGCGCCGTGCTACCTGCTGGTAAACAATGCGAGCGGCTTCCCATGCATCGGACACACTCACGGGCATGGATTCGATCGCAATAGCGTGCCTCGAAGGTCCCTGGTTCCAGAATTCCCACCTCTCCCGCCACTTCCCACTTCGAAAATGCCATGACAATAACAACTGCAACTGCGGAAGGTTGCCCTCATACAACAGCGCGATTTCAGAATGTTGATTGAGAAGCGCATACAGGAGAGAAGAGCCCGAGCGCCATACGCTTAGGACAAATAGTGGTCGCGAGAGGCTAGAAGTAGCTACCAACCTATTGTCGAGATCTAGGGTTGCATTCGTCATACAGCTCACATTATGGCGCGAGAACCGACCTGTGCAGATCGCGGGCAGCTTTTTCTAGCGCAACGAACCGTTGAGTTGGTTGTTACTCGCTATCTTCAAAATGATGCCATTCGCGGCGGAGTTGTGTGGCGCGAGCCGGGTGTCAGTTGCGTACTAACATGGTGCGCGATAAACCTGCTATTGATTTCGGCAACCGGAACCTCTCATTGCGGCGGTGATCTCAAAACAACTTTCAGATCACGCTCGACGTCGCCAAAACTATGTTCATTCCTACGGGCTCGACGAGCCTCCGACGCCACACCCGCAAGCACCTCTGCGGCACGAGTACTCGTATACGGTGCAATGCGCTCTCGGGACCGCGCTCCAAACTCCAATGCCAGATTGGGGTCGTCGATAAATCTTGCCATGTAACGCGCGAAAGCTTCAACGTCGCGCGGATCCACAATGAAACCATTCTCATCGTGCTCCACCATTTCCCTGCTGCCGGCATACTTGGAGCACATCACCGGCAAGCCAAATGCCATCGCTTCTATTAGAACTAGGCCCCAGACGTCTTCGGTCGTTGGGAATACAAAGACATCTGCCTCCTTATAGTACGATGCGATTTGGTGATATGGGACTGGCCCCACGTGATGAGCGATGTGCCCGAGCCCAAGACTTGCAATGCTCGCAAGCAGTTCTTGTTCCTGGTTGCCAGCGCCGACAAATAAGACCGAAAACTTGTCAGTCCCCTTCTTGACCAGCAAGGCAGAAGCTTCCAACAGATAGCGCCAGCCCTTGCGGGCATTGATGGCGCCCACAAACAAAAAAGAAGGCCTCATCCTTTCGGGAACGCGATGATCGCTCGCACTGGAATCAAGTATGGCTAGATCAGCCACTTGATAGGGATAAGACAGCAGCCGCTTTTTGGGAATGCCCAAAATCTCGCTCATATAGGCTACTCCCTCCCGCATGTTGCTGACGCCAAAATCAAAGAAGGGCGCCATGGATCGGCGAAACCAGTGTCGCACCCTTGAAATGCGGGACGACGAGTAAGCCGAGCAGCCATCCCAAAGGACTATGACTCTCGCTCCGGTTACCAGTTTGTATAGCAGTGCACACAGAGTCCAAATGCCAAAACCGGTTGTAAAGATAACGTGCGGTTTGAATTTCGCCAATTCTCTGAAGATTGAGAGGGGAGCCCAACAAAACGTTGATTCGTATCCTTCCCCAAGATTGTTGCTCTTGAGCACGACATTCCGGGTCCCCTTAACGATGTGCAGGTCGAAAGTCCCTTCATAGCCCGGAGCAAATCCGCCCCACAATCCGGTGAAAACCCTGGTATGTGGTATGAGCCGAGTGAACTCTCGAAAAACCGGCTGCCAGTAATGTGTTCTCGCCAGAAAGGGAAAGACCAACGCTACTCGAGTGTCCTTCTCGATTCGGTGAGTTCCTGTGGACTCGATGCTATCGGGAGCTGCGTGCGCCATAGATATTGTTCCGATACTTCGTGTCCGATTGGCTTCTCAGAAACATACTGATCACAAGAAGAGCAAAAAATGTCATGAATCGATTATCCGGGGCGCCGCCAAAGGTTACTGAGATGATTCCCCATACAAACAAGTGTATGTATAAAGCAAACGCGGCCGCGGCGTAGTATCGCACTTGTAATGTAGGCGGGCGCAGTAACACCCGCCTGAGATTGACCACGATGAGGACATTCATTAAGACTATGGGGATGAGCCCTGCCAGACCATTGTTGTATAACACCTCCAAGAAGGAGTTGTGCATATTACCCGCTTCCGCGAATGCACCTGGAACGTCCTCCGATAGGAATCTTGAGTCGCGATATCCTTTGCCGAGTATGGGGTGTGTCTCAACCTCCGGCAAAGTCGCAGACCAGAGATTGGTTCGGCCGGTCAGGGTAGTCGCATTGCCGGATTCGCTATATTTCTCCAGCGTGCTTCCCAACGGGGTGAATAGGAGGCAGAGTATAAAGATGATACCGAATACGAGGCTTACGGCAATAGCCTGTGCCGGCCTTTTCAGCAATAGGAAGAACATCATCAGTGAGACGAAGCTGGCAACTATGCCGCCCTTGGTGCCCGCCAACATCATCACTACCACAGAGTACAATCCGCAAACAAGAAACCACGGGTTCTTTTTAATCCAGAGAAAGAGGAGGCTCAACAGCAAAAGCAGACCGCAAGTACCTGAGAGTCCAATCATCGCTCCGAGCCGCCCGTTCACAAATGCTGGTCCCGGCTGAAGAAACGGCCCGATGGACTGCATCGACACGGTAATCATTATTCCTAAGAAAAGCGCCGCAAAGAGCTTAAGGACGCCGGCCTCATCTTCTATTGCTTCCCCCATCGCGCAAAGCACTAAAACGATCACACACAGCTTGAATGCCAGCGCCGCCGAGTACATAGGCTTCGTCGAGAGTGGACACGACAACACTACGACGATCGCGAAAATGGACGGCCACTTTAATGGGCCAACAAACAAGCGTCGAAGGTAAGCGGGTCGGAAGCAGCTAATGAAAGTGAGAGCGCCGAATGACAGTATCCAGGAGGCAGCCTGAAACATCGCGCTAGGGTCAACATTCCCTTTTTCGGCGCTCGCGGTGGTTCGATTGTGAACAAATATTGCTTCCGAGATCATCAAGAACACCCAAATCACCAAAACGGAGGATAGGATTGATTCCCTCTCTCCTACAAGAGCCTTTCCGGATAGAGGCCGCGCCAGAAAGAGACCGGTGAAAAAGATTGCGCACCAGAGAAGAAATTGAAATAAATCTAAGGATGCCCCGCCCAAGATCACAATCGTGACCATTACGATTAAGCAGAAACCGAAAACGCCACGAAGTGCTCGTCCTAGCCTCCGTACCGTTCTAACCGGATAAGTTAAAGCTGTACTGGTCATACCTGAATGAGATTGTGATAACTAAACTGAAGATGGAGTAGCAGCACCCGGAGTATTGCCGAGTGATGGCTTAAACATCAGCGATTGCTACCTTCGAGGCGGAAGCACTTTCCAAAGCAGGGGCTCCGGAGAGAATATTGTGATAGAGTCGCTCACACAATTCAGCGCGAGCCGACCAAGTGTGCGTCTTGGCACAATTCCAGGCTTGCATCGACATCTGATTTTTTCTCACCGAGGACAATGAAGCATATGCTTCAATTGCGCCTGCGAGATTCCGGACCGTTTCCCCGGGACAGCCAACCGGGACTTTGATAGATGCGGCGTCCGGCAGCCAATCGTGAGCGCCATGCAGATCCAGAGTGATGATGGGAACTCCCATGGCCATAGACTCAAGCAACTGCGACCCGAATGAATCGCGCAGGCTGGTAAAGAGGAGCGCATCATGCTCCCCGTAAGCCTTTCGTAGTTCCGACGCGGTCATGCGACTGCCCTTCCAAAATGCCCTGCCCTGCAGATTGCGTTCTTGAATCATCTGATGGACTGTTCGGGGATCCATTCCATCCCCTGCGATCGTTAACGTCACATCACTATTATGAACCTCTCTCAGAGCATCGAGTGCGAGCGGAAGCGCTTTTCGCGTAAGCATTCGTCCTACCCAAAGAAGCTTGAGCGCCCCGCCTCGCTCCCCAGAGTTAGGCTCGCAACAGTCTCGAGCTTCACAAGTTCGAGATCCCTCAGCAAAGTAGTCCATTGCTACCGCAGTGTCGCACATCAGGCTTGCGTTCTTGCAACCCAATGTTTGAACGATATCCAGTGTGTCGCGGTTAGCTGCCAAGACGAAACTCATTCGTCTTAACCATTGTTTGTGAAGAGGCGAGAACCTGAGCGCCTTAGTAAGTAAGGAGCGTAGCTGCTCTTTGGGTTTCTCTGCACCGAAATACGACAACATACTTCCTGGAGCAGTCTGACCTCCGCCTACTGGGCCAAACACCACAGGGATTCCCAATCGCCACAATTGTGTGGGCACATGAAGACTGGCGTAAGTTACGTGATGCGCCACGTTAAGTTCGACCTTGCTGGCAAGCTCCCTCGCTGCCTGCAACGCCGCGAGCTGCCAGTATATGTAGTGCAAGGACTCACTTTTCCTGGCCCATTCATAGGGCACAGGGACATAAGTAAAATGAAGATTCTCTCTGGGGTTGGCCCGTAGACTGGCTTCGATCGGCTCCTGATTGCGTTTTGCAACCAAAACATGGACTTCTATGCCGCGAGCAGCGATGTGAGTCGCCCAGTCCCAACCGCACCCAGGCTCACTACCGGCATTCGGCCGACAAGCGTAAGCAGAAAGCAAGAGTCGCACGGGTGATTATCCTACTCAGGTTATTGCCGCGATGAACTATCGTCCTGCACTATATGCGTACAAAGAAGTGAGGTGCGGCGTGATTGGCGCTAATGAATCGGATGTTTCATAAACCAGCAACCTTCAGTGAAAGCGCTGCAGGAAGTGGTTTCCTGCGGTAATCAGACCGACTGCCCTCGCCCCCATGCCTCAACTGTACGAGTGCGCAAAGAAGAGCGATATTCAGCAGCAGCAGTATCCATACAGAATGGGGCATAACGAGCAAGTACCACCACGGCGTGGATCTCACATTATCGGGTAAGTGCGCAACCGAGAAAGAGCCGAATAGACGCTCTGGGATCAGAAACAGCAACATCAGTATCAATGTTGTTCGGCGTAACAACCCAACTCGATCTCCGGCTCGGCCCAGTGCCCAGCATAGCGTGAGTGTCAAGATACCTACGTCATACGCCCGATGGTAAATAGGCAAGAAACCTAGTGCAAGTAAGGAACTCAATGCCAGCGTCTCCGGACAAGATGGATTTCGCTGTACCGCCCAGAACCAAATACTCAACCCAATCGCAAATACGAGATAAGCAAGCACGCTGGCTGCGCGGCCCACCATCGGATAAAGAACAACCTGCAAGTCGAGCAGGCCTAGATGATTACCGGTACCGAAGGCATTTGATCCGCCGGGGCCAAGAGTTTCCTGAATATTTTGCATGTAGTTGGCCAGCAAACGAGAAGGCGACAGTGGTAGGCGAGCCAACGTCACCGACGTAATGACTGCACCGGATACAATAAAGCTCATACTCAACCGCCAACGTCGTCGAAGCAGATAGAACAGCAGTACCCATACGCAGAGATTTGGTTTCAAAGCGGTCGCCATGGCGAGCACGATCCCCGAGGCGATGTCCCTTTCCAGGCTTGCCAGATAAACCGCAGCCAGGCATAGAGCAATGCTAACGATGGCGGGGTTCTCCACAAGCACTCCGGCTCGAAGTGGGGTAAGAGAGAATACAATCGCTACGAGCAACCAGCTCCTGATATCCTCAGATTTGAATCGGCCCAGCTTTAGCAGCACGAGAGCAATGGCGGCGACTCCTACAACGCAAAGCAAGCTCCATAAGAAGTTCGCTGTCTTCCAAGACAAGAATGTGAAAGGCGATAGGAGCATGCAGCTGGTGGCTGGATAAATGAGAACCACCGGTCGGTCGTACCTTAGAGATTGCCTTCCGACCTCACTCGTGAGCGCAACATCATATGGATTTTGGCCGTGGCGCCACATCCATGCACCAATCCAGGGACCAGCAAAGTCATTACTGGACGAGGGAACCGATTTCCTACCAGTAACTGCGGGCACGACCCCACGGTGCACCAGGTCACCGACCATCAGCAACACAAGCACCGCTAGCGCGGCCTTATAGATGCGCATTCTCATCGATTACCATCTGGAACCAGATATTAGATAATACAGTGTCTTCAGTTATTAGATGAGTTCTAGTGGCTTACAACGCATGTTGTTAGTGCAGCCCATACGACGTTTATCAGACAGCCCGCGTCAACCGTCATTGCCAACATCGGCACAACTCGCTCCGTTATGGTCGCAAATATGCTCATCTTGCAGCCGACCGACGTGTCCCAATCACGCGGCCCGGCTGGCAGACGCGAATTGGGGCCTGTCCGTCTTCATTAGTTCGTTCTCAATCCAGCGGTATGTGACGTCGATTCCCTCTCCGAGCGAGACCGAGGGTTCCCATCCTAGGATCTTGAACAGACGCGAGTTGTCACTGTTACGTCCCCGAACGCCCTGCGGTTTTGTAAGATCATAGCGCTTGACCAGACGCTTGCCCGCAATTGCCATTACCAGGTCCACCAGTCCATCAACGCTGATCATCGTTGACAAACCAAGATTCAGAGGCTCGCAATAGTCCGAGGCCATGAGGCGCACTAGACCGTCAACACAATCATCCACGTACATGAAGGACCGGGTCTGTTTTCCATCGCCCCAGATTTCAATCTCATCGCCATCGCGAGCCAAAGCTACCTTTCGGGAGATCGCCGCCGGCGCCTTCTCCTTTCCCCCTTTATAGGTGCCCAGCGGGCCGTACACATTGTGAAAACGAACAATTCGGGTATCGAAGTGATAATCGCGTTGATAGTAACGACAGAGTTCCTCAGTAAAAAGCTTCTCCCATCCATAGCCAGGCTCGGGGTCGGCTGGGTATGCATCCTCTTCCCGTAGCGGAGTTATGTCCGTAATCTGTTGTTTATACCCGGCGTAAACACAAGCTGACGAAGAGAACAGAAAGCGTGTTGCACAATTCAGACGTGCAGCTTCGAGCATATGAGCATTAATGAGAATGTTGTTCTTGGCAATTTCGGCATGCGAGGCGCTGATGTAACCGATACCTCCCATATCCGCTGCAAGGTTGTAGACTTGGTCAATTTGGCCCCGCGTTGCTTGCAGACTACTGTCATATCTCCGCAGGTCGAGGATCTCAAACTCGTCGGCCCGGCTGGGTTCGTAATCCGGCAGCTTAAGGTCAACGCCACGCACCCAATGTCCTTCATCTTTAAGCCGCCTTACCAGATGGTGGCCGATAAAGCCCCCCGCACCCGTTACCAGGATTCTGATCTGCTTTCCCATGATGTTTTCCTTTTGGATGTTATGAAGATAATTAGGTAAGAACAGATGGCTTAGGAGCGTGGGGTAAGAGTCCTAAAAGCTCCAGGAATACCAACCCTGCAGCTCTTGGGATAGTAACGAGATAGCGCCGCCAAAGTCTTTGTGGCTCGGTCGATAACCGAAAGAGCCACTCGAGTCCGTTTTCTCGCATCCAGGCTGGAGCTTGACGCGTTGCCCCGCAATTGAAATCAAATGCAGCCCCTACACCCAGCATGACCGGAACCGAAAACTGATTGCGGTTTTCGTGCATCCATTTTTCCTGCTTAGGAGTACTAAGCCCCACCCATAACACGTCCGGCGATCCCTTCTTCACGTACGACACGACCTCCCGTTGCTCTTCTGGAGTAAGTGGGCGAAAGGGAGGACAGTAGGTTCCAACCACGACGATGCCGTGGCGTTTGTGCAGGGTGCCCGCGAGCTGTTCTGCGATTCCTGGTCCGCCTCCGTAGAAAAAATGACGGTAAGCCGCTCCCGTTTCTCGGCAGAAAGTCTCCATGAGCTCAGGTCCATAGACCCTGCGTTTGAGTGGATGCCGATGCCATCGTCCCAGCCACACGAGAGGCATTCCGTCCGGAACTACCAAGTCAGCGGAATCGAGTGCGCGCCGATACTCGCTATCATTGCGTGACTCGGCAATGCCATGCATACCGGTGACTGCAACGTAGCGTCCCTCTGCGCCACTTTGAATCCAGAGTTGGATCTGCGCAACAACACCCGAGATCTGCACGGCATGCACTGGAACGCCGAGGATGCGAAAACTAGGCGGCGGATCGGAGTGGCCGATTTCGTTTCGAGCTGGTATGCGCGTTAATTGCCGAGGCATAAATGGTCATCAAACGATCGTAATTTGTATTGGCGGAATAGCGCTCTTCGTAAACGCGCCGGGCCGATTTGCCCATAGCAACCAATTCCGGCGAGTGTCCCCAGGCCCACGCAACGCTCTTCGCTAGCGCATCGGGGTCGCCTGTCGCGAAATGCAAACCCGTTACTTGGTCGTCCAGCATCTCTTGAATTGCCCCTGCGTATGCGCCCAGAACCGGCGTTCCGCATGCAAATGCCTCTGCGACAACCATGCCAAACGGTTCGTTCCAAACACTTGGGACAACCAGGAACGCGGCCTTCTTCAACGCGTCGTGTGCTTCACCACGTTTTAATCGCCCGGCAAAATGAACCGATTGAAGTCGCTCGCTTGCAACTTCCGCCTCCAGCCGGCCACGCATTGGTCCGTCGCCAGCAACAACAAGCGGAACCGCTGACGGCAGGCGCTTCCAAGCCTGCAAGAGGGTCGATAGGCCTTTTTCAGGTGAAAGACGTCCGAGAAACAGAGCGTAGTCTCCGGGCCCCGACCGCTCGCCGGGATCCGGGTCGACAAAATTATGTTTGACGAATATTTTGCTCGCGGGAAATCCAGCTTGTACAAATTTTCCTTTTACGAAACTGCTGATCGCAATGTAGGCGTCAATCTGACCACTCCAGGTCTGCCGTGAGCGGTGCGTCTTGAGCATTAGCGCAATCGCCCCGGACATTACGCGCGACTCGCGATAGCATGCGTATCGGACACTCCGCAGAAGACCGTGGGTCACGCACTCTTCGCATGGCCCGGCACTGCGGTAGAAAGTCGCGGCAGGACACAAAAGCCTGTAGTTGTGGAGGGTCTGGACAACAGGGACACCTTCTTCCTGACATACCTCGTACACAGAGGGTGACACCATCGCAAAAGTGTTGTGAACATGAACAATCTCTGGTTTGAGATCACGCAGGATACCGCGGACAGCCACCTTGCTATCATTGGCTGAAACAATTCGGCTGATTAGGCCGAGTCGTTGTCGGAAAGAGAGGTCATCTATCTCATCATTACTGCGCTTATAAGTACTGACCCTATGTCCATTCCGCTCCAGCAATCTACTTTCTTGAGCGACTACAACATCCTCCCCACCCGCTTCTTGATAACTGTTATGGATGATGAGAATGTTCACGGTTACCGGTTGGATCGCAGGAAGTCATTCGCAGGCCGACTACAGCGCTTCAAGCTGCCCCTGAACCCCTCAAGACGGCAGGGATTGTTTGCGCGAGAATCTTCATATCGAGCCAGATCGACCATTCATCCAGGTATTGAAGATCAAGCTTCATCCAATGTTCAAACCCGATATTGCTTCTTCCTCTAACTTGCCACAGACAAGTAATGCCAGGGCGCACGCTAAATCGCCGTCTCTGCCAGTCTTGGTCGAAACCTTCATAATCCCGCACCGGCAAAGGCCGTGGACCGACCAGACTCATATCTCCCCGTAGCACGTTGAATAGCTGCGGCAGTTCGTCGAGGCTGGCGCGTCTAAGCAACCGGCCGATCGGCGTCATTCGGGGATCGTTCCGAATCTTGAAAACAGGTCCTTGCGCCTCATTCAACACTTCAAGTGCGGGCAGCAATTTCTCTGCGTTCGCAACCATGGTGCGAAACTTGTAGATGAAAAATCGCCTTTTATTCCGTCCTATGCGCTCCTGCCAGAACAAAACAGGGCCCTTCGAAGTCAGTTTAACCATCAGCCCGATCGCGATGAGAAGGGGTGAAAGGGCTACCAGGAGTGCGAAGGATAGGGTTATATCCAGAGCGCGCTTTACCAATACCGGCCATCCATCCAGCGGAGAAGAATATGCTGTAATGTGAGCCCTTCCATCAAGTTCCTCTGTGCGAGCACGGGCAATCTTCAGATCGAAAAGTTCGGGATCGAAACGCATGAAGATGCCGTGCTGCTCGCACAGGACTGCGATGCTGGAGGAGTGTTCATAAAACGATCGTAAAGGAAGATAGTTGGCGACCTCGTCAACCACATTGCGGCGCAAATACTCGGCGAGGCCATCGAAACTACAGCACAGGGGATATGGTTTTTCCAGGCTCGCTCCTCCGTGCCATTCCCGGTCTACGAATCCAAGCACTCGATAGCCCCACTCGGGTGTCGCATCCAACCGGCGCGCAAACTCAACTGCACGTCGGTTGGTTCCCAAAATCAGGATGTAACGGAGGTTTCGGCCGCGCACCCGCACGGTCGCGAGACAGACTCGAATGAGCACTCTCGATCCTGCCACTAGCGCAGAAGCAAGAATCCAAAATAGCAGGAGAAACTGGGGCGTAACCATGCTGATCCGAAACACCATTACTACCGCTCCTAGAAAAAGCGATGCGATCGTAGTGGCGCAGGTAGCATTCTCAACAACCGAGCGCCAGCGCGCCAGACGCTGGGATCGATATTGTCCGCAGAACGAGAAGATGCCGTGCCATGCCAGGAGAACCAGACAAAAGGTTACAAAATTAATCAGCTTCACCCGCACCGAAAGAAAATCGGTAAGGGGGATCCCTCCATCTTCCTTGGGAACCAGCAGGACTGTGGCGATGCCGAATGCGGCAATCATGAGCCCAAGGTTAAACACCTTGAGCATGCCGAGATAGAGGCGCCGCTTCGCTGTGTTCACGATTCGGGGGATCCGAGCGAGAAGGTGGGAATTCCGCCGGGCGGAAAGCTTAATCGTTACTACAACCTGCGATAGACAAAATTTGGAATGGGAAATGTCCTTCGGTTGAGAACTGCTCCTAACACTTTGACGCGAGCCTCGCGCAATGTTTGTAGCCCCTTCAACGCTGATTCCCTTCGAGTGGAATCCGCCTGAAGTACTACAACTAATCCCTCTGCAATCCCGCCCAGCGCCAGGGCGTCAGCATAGAGATTCAGCGCTGGCGAGTCAATGAGAACGTAGTCAAACTCTTTGCGCAATTCCTGCAAACGCACCTTAAGGCGGTCGGAATTCAGTAGACCGGGCGACTGACGATCGAGGTTTCCAGCCGAGAGCAGCCACAGGTTGGATGGTTCTAGTTGCTGCGTAAAACTGCGCATCTCCCCATCCTCGAGCAGGGAGGTAACTAAGCCTCTGTGATTGGAAACCCCCAAAAATCCAGGCAGAGAGGGAGTGCGCAGATTCGCGTCTACCAGACAGACCGAGCCGGAAGTACTGGCCGCCAAAATACGTGATGTCTCCAGACAAATTCGGCTACAACCATTCCCCCGGTCGATTCCCGCGAAGACCACAGTATGAAAAACATCTGGCTGCCCCAAGAAAATACGTTGCACGACTTTGGAGCACTCTTGCTGTGCAAGGGCGTCGAAATCCGCCGAGTCGCGAGCTATCCTGCGGTCGCCTTCCGACTCCAAAATGACAACCTTAGCGGACTCTCGACCATAAGCAGTCTCTGGTAGCGCACCTCCGGCCACTTCTTGCATCAGCTCAAAATTCTTACTCATGCCTGTTCTTCCCCTGTCAAACGGCAATCGGGATGACACGCCTCGTTCAAAACGGCTTCCAGCTCCGTAAAGCAAACGTTCCTAGAACAAGAACCAAAACCGTCAAATACACATCCCGGTGTTACACCGATGATTGTCCGTTCTTCCAGCATCAGCGGCAGCGCTCACCGTGGGTATTCAACATCTCAGATGCACGCGCATTTCCTCTTCGAGACGCGGCCAGCAAAAGGAGTTCAGCCTGCGTACAGTTTCGAGGCACGGTGGTTCCCTCCATATACAAACGCGCAAGCTCGATTTCGGCGTCGCTGTTCGCGTTCTTTACCTCTTCCCAAAGTTTCGCCGGGTCACTTGGCTGCTCGAATTCATGTCTTGGGTGCTGCCGCGACTCTTGCGTCGATGTTGGCGAGATGCCCGCTGGGCTTCTGGAGGTTTCGCCAGCTGAGGATACCGGAAGAAAAGTTGCGTTGTGTTCGCCGTCGACGGCCGTGCCTGCCGAACTCGGGCGATCCATTGGCACGGGCGCGCCCATCTGGGAAACCGGGATTACGGCAAAGGAACGATGAGACCTGAGCGCCTCCGGGCCTTGCCCGCTGCCGGTGAAAAACAAGAGTGGCAGAAGCAACACAACGCAAAGGGCAAGTTGTCTTCGCCACACGGAAGGTTGCTGAACTGCTGCAGCAGGCTTGCCTGCGCCGAAGGCAAAGAACCTACGTTCTGCAGGTTCGGCGTTGCGGTCCGAAGCTGTTTCCTGGTTGAGGCTCAAGTCATCCAGGCTCTCGCGAATCACTTCTTCCCGGATGCTTTTCTGTTTCAATACATAACCCAACGAAAGGGCATTGAAGCAAATGTTGTTGATGTTTCGAGGAACCCCCTCGCTATGTCTTGCGATGAGCGCCTCAGCTCGCGGCGTGAAAAGAGGAGTCTCGGAGTGATAGCCGGCCACGCGAAGGCGATGGCGGATATAAAGCTTAGTTTCTTCGAAACTGAACGGTTGAAGTCGAGCGAAGATCGACATTCGCTGCCGGAGCTGAAGTAGCTGCGGTGATGCTAATTTTTCGCCAAGTTGAGGTTGTCCGGACAGAACAATCTGCATG
Organism: uncultured Acidobacteriaceae bacterium; assembly: GCA_963750245.1. Classification (GTDB taxonomy): domain Bacteria; phylum Acidobacteriota; class Terriglobia; order Terriglobales; family Acidobacteriaceae; genus Sulfotelmatobacter. The sequence goes on along the minus strand of CAVVQB010000005.1, from coordinate 1,434,397 downwards.
AGCTTGTCACTGGTGGTCTCAAAATTTGACAACATTCGCACCAGTTCAAGAGCGGAGTCTTCGAGATTTTGGGCTTCATCGATCACCACCACGACTCTCCGCCGCTGACGGGCCTCGTCCAATAACAAACTGTTCAGTTGTTCCTGCATGCGGATGGCATCTCCGCCTTCGTCAACGACACCTAGACCACGTAAGAGAGCTCGCAGCAGCTCATTTGGGCGGCACAATGTCTGGAACAGGAATACCGTCCTGGCTGAACCTTCCAGCGTGCTTAGAAGCTGAAACAGAATCGTGGTCTTGCCCATTCCGGGCTTAGCCATGATCGACATGAAGCCCCGGCCGCATCGGATCGCATAGGACAATGAGGCCAGCGCCTCCCGGTGAGTTGGGCTCGGATAAAGATAGCGTGGGTCCGGCGTCACACCGAAAGGCTGTTCTTTCAAGTTGTAATAGTCTAAGACCATTTGGTACTCGTTTAAGCGGTCTGCTTCGGAACGCTAGCCAGTACCGGAATTCTGAGAACTTCGAAGACTTCCGCTGGAGTGCGCAGCGACGGATTGAGATATTCGGCAAGAAAAGCCGTCCCCGCACCTATAAAACACGCCAGAACTATGCCACAGAATATGATCAGCGCCGGACCAATCAACGGAAGAATCGGAAGCACCGGCGGAACAGCAATTGACACGTTCGCGATCCGCTTCTCGTCCAGAGCATCTGAGGTCCGTTCTTGTTCTCTTTTCGAAACATAAAGCAAATAGTTCGCTTCATTGGCCTTGACCTCGCGGTTCAAGTCTGCCTGTACCAACGCCTTTTGATCCAGGTCGACCATTTGTATCTGCAAGCCGTGAATGCTTTTTTCTAGCCCCCCCGCAGTCGCCTGCTGAAAAGCCAGATCGGCCTGCGTCTTGGCGACGTCTTCTCTCATCAACTCATAAGTCGGATCTCGGTCCGTGGTCTGGTTGACGTATTGCTGCTTGGTCGCAGAGGCGATGGCAGCCTCCGTCTCGGCAACTTCCTGGTTGGCTTCCTGTACCAAGGGATAGCCCGGTTCATACTTCATAAGAAGCTGGGTTTTCTTAAGTTGTGCGGCCAGAAGGTTAGCCTGCAGTTGCTGCATGAGCGACTGGGCAGAGTCCGTCGACTGTTGAGCCAGAGAACGCTCAGGGACACCCTTCATACGGGTCGTCACGTCTTCTAGTTTGCGCTTGTCCGCCGCAATAACTTGGCGAGCTGATTCGAGGGCGGCGACTGCATTTGCCACATGCTGCGCCAAATCTGTCCGTTGCACGTCAGGAGAGGCGATGCCCGTGGATTTGGTAAAGTCGGCGAGACGTGCTTCTGAGGCCACTAAGGCTTTCTGGTACTTATCGGCCTCTTCGGCAAAAAATGTGTACGATCCCGCCGGTCGTCGCACGGCGTTATGTTTTGCGAGGTACAACTTACTCAGCGTATCCAATACGCTGTAAGCAAGTTGTGGGTTGGCAGAGCTGTAATCGACTTGGATCATACTAGTCTTAGTCACTTGTTGCGTGCCCAATTTGGATCCCAAATGCTGAACAGCGCGGGCAACGTACCAGTCGTCGCTTGCTCCAGGGTGCAAAAAGGCCGTAAATGACTTTCGCTCCCTGTCCTGCAGCTTGTTGGCAATCACGACGCCGTGCAGCAGATCCGGACTCTTCAACAACTCAATCTCGGAACCAATAATAGAATCCCCTACCGGCGCGGGCGCCCCCTGCCCTTGCGTCGACTGCGCCGTCACCGTGGGATCCGAGCGCTGGTCGTTTACAAGTATTTCCATGGTCGCTTTATGGGTGGAATTCGAAATAAAAGCGGCCAGCACGGTTCCAAGCATGACCCCGCCAAAAGTATAGGCAAATGCCCGCTTGCGGCGAAACAGCGGGGCGAGCAGATCTCGCAACGTGGGATCTGCTTTCCGTCCGAACACGCCTTCCGCGTTTGCCTCAGTCATTTTCTCTGATCTCCCAACCCGTCATTGAATGAGACCGTTCCCGCTCCAGCCCAACCCGGTACTCAGACCATAAGGAACATATTTCCTGAATTTTGCGATGAACGTATCAGGAACAAAGATCATGTCACCGGCCTGAATATGGACGTCCTCGTGAATGTTGCGGCCGTTAAGAAGTGGCTTTAGGTTGAGTTTCTTCACCTCCATCCAATCGGCGTTTACGCGACGAAGGAGGAAGACTTGGGTCTTGGCTGTAGGCAAGAATCCTCCGGCCACCGCAATCCCTTCCGAAACCGTGGTGTCGAAGCGCAGCGGGTATTGGCCTGGCTTCCCAACCTGCCCGTTTACCGTGAATTGCGGAGGCTGAAAGTTTGTCACATCTACAGACACGATTGGATTGTGCATCGTCTTCGAATACGCTTTGGTCAGAATGTCGACAATCTGAGGAATCGTGTCTCCCTTGACATATATGGTCCCCGCACCGTTCGGAAGAGTGATGAAGCCATCGGGCTGAACAGTCACAGGCGCAGTAGGGATTTCAGGAATGAGCGGAAACGAAATTGTCAGTATGTCACTTGGCATCACTTGATAACGAGGGTTCCGCTCTTGCAAGGTCGGCACATCCGGGCTATTTGACCTGTGGGCTTCTGGCGTTTGGTCAGCCTTGGTTTGGCTTAAATCTGCTGGATTCGTCTGTGCAACGATTGGCCCGCAACCAGAGATAAGAATCAGAGCCAGCGCACAGCCATATAACTTTAGCTTGGGCATGATCGTGATTCCTTAACTTGTATTGCTGACTATGGGTGAAACCAGCGCTCAAATGAATCCGATGGGTTCCGGTTTTGCGAAGCTCGCATCCGCCCCTCGCTTCCCGCAATGGCGTCTTACGAGCGAACGCCATAACCGCTTATGCGCCGGCGAGTTTCCATGCCGTTGCATCCGTGTTCCCACGTCGTCAAACCACCGTGTCCCGCTAGTCAAGCAACGTAAAGCAAAGCTCCGCTATCGTGAGTTAGCACCCGCCGTTTTCCACAGACTCGTTCACAGAACTTTTACGACGAGAAACAAGAAATCTAGCGCTAGGCCAGAACGGGAGGCAGCTCCGAATATTGGCAACATGGCGGCTACTCGGTGGACTGTATAACTAGCAGCCTTTCGTGAACCCGCGGTGAACGCTCTATTAATTTCATGTTAATGCTGGGAGCTCCGCCACTGGACAAACTGGCTGAAGTCCCAGCCGAAGAAACGCCCGTCGGATGACCCATCCGAGGCCAGCTGCGGGCTCGGAGAGGGGTCGGGGATCGTGGAGTTTCGATTCACACAAGATTCACATCGCGGTCATCGCAGTTCAAAGATCGTACGCTATAAAGCGCTCCAGCCCAGAAAGGGCGGATTCGAATTGTATTTCTTGACGATCGGACAATCGGGGGAGTATGTCAAACGGGCCGTGTTGTTTGTTGCCACCGCAAATGGAAGTGATGAATGGGGCTCAGGAGTTACAGTCGATTGCTGGAGAGATGCCAACAGGAAAGATCCCTAGATGGTATGCGGTTTTCACCATGGCGCGTCACGAAAAGAAAATCGCCTGGCACCTTGGGCAGAGGGACATCGAATCGTTTCTGCCACTTTACAAGGCAAAACATCGATGGAAAAACCGCTGCACCGTATCACTGGAGCTTCCGTTATTCCCCAACTATGTCTTTGTGCGGATTGATCCCCAGGAACGCCGTCGAGTATTGAGCGTTCCCAGCGTGGTTTCTATCGTCTCCGTCGGAAGTGAACCGTTGCCGGTGGAGGATCACTACATCACGGGGCTGCGGGATGGACTTCTCACCAGCCGAATTGAGCCTCACCCCGGTTTAGAGGTAGGCGATAGGGTGCGCATCACAAGAGGCGCCATGGCTGACATGGTAGGCGTGCTGGACCGCCAAAAAAACCCGTTCCGCGTCGTGCTCAGCCTCGAAATGATCGGCCGGAGCGTGGCCGTTGAAGTGGACCTTGCAGACATCGAGCCTGTCTATGCCGTTCCTGAGCGGAGTGCCATGGATGCGTTCCTTATAGCCGCCGAATCAGGTCGGTGACCACTGGCCGAAGAGTGTGAATCCCCTGCTTGCGGCGAACACTCCCTTTGCGGTTGATTTAAGACCGACCATAATGACACCGGGTAACCGATGACATCAGCACTTCTCCTATACGGAATTGGCGTACTGGTCCTGTGGTTGATCGCGATGCGTCTTCGTTCCGTCAACGCGCGGCAGGGGCTCTACCTCATTGCCAGCTGGCTCTTTTACTACAGTTGGGGCGGATGGCTGATCGTTTTCCTGATTTTCAGCTCCCTCATGAACTTCGCCCTGGGCGAATGGTTGAAGAGGAATATCACCGTTGCGCGGCTGTGGGTTGGAATCGTTTTCAATCTGGCCTTCCTAAGCGTGTTCAAGTATCTGCCCTTGCTCGGCGCCGGGGCGCCAGCCGGTTCTCCGTTTGGGGTGCTCAGGCGAATGATCTTCCCTCTGGGCGTTTCTTTCTGGACCTTCCAGGCTCTGAGTTATCTTTTGGAGCTCTACCGCGAAGAGGAATTGGGCCCTACGCTCGTCGAGTTCTGCCTGTATATGGCGTTTTGGCCGACCGTGCTGCAGGGACCGATCTGCCGCATGTCGAGCATGCTGCCGCAATTCAGGCAAGACTGGGCTGTGAGCGAAGACGATCTGAAAACCGGAGTGCGCCGCGTCTCGATCGGAGTGCTGATGTCGGTTCTCGCCAACGTCATGGCCGGCGGCCTGTATGCAGGCTCGGGCGTGGATGCGATCTTCGACAACGCGTTTTCCATGAGCAACGCGGCACGCCTGAGCGGGATCGATGTGTGGTTTCTGATAATCGCGTACGGATTCCAGCTCTATTTCAGCTTTTGCGGTTGGACTCACATCATGATTGGCGCCGCCCGCTTGTTTGGGATCCGACTACAGGAGAACTTCAACCGGCCATATCTTTCCACCACAATATCCGTCTTCTGGACACGCTGGCACATGTCACTGTCCTTCTGGATTCGCGACTTCCTTTTTCTGCCACTCGCGACCGTGCGCCGCGAGGTCTGGTGGCGCAACCTGTCGCTCGTGATCGCCATGTTCGTCTTCGGACTGTGGCACAAAGGGACTCTTCTGCTCATGCTGTGGGGCGCCTATCACGGCATTTTGCTGGTCCTGCACCGGCAGTGGCAGGAATTTCGCAAGCGCTTCGGCTTCGAGTGGACCGGGGTGGTCGCGACGGCAATCTCGTGGTGGCTGACATTTTCCGCCGTATGCGTGGGCTACATTTTCTTTCGCGCAGAAAACACGCGGCAGTCGTTCGCCATGCTGAAGGCGCTGGCGTCGCTCGACACCTACCGTCACTTGAGTTTGGACCACAGCTTCTATGTGATGACGCTGCTTGCTTTTCTTGGGTATTTCGCGGTCATCGGCGCCGGAGCGCTGCTGGATCGGCTGGCAGAAGCCACGCGTGCCTGGATCGAAACGGCAAACGGGGCTCTGCGGAGAGCGCTGGCGACCCTCCTCGGAGCTCTGGCGCGTGAACGCTGGATATGGATTACGCCTCTAGTAGTCGTGGTAGCGCTGTACCTGAGCGTGATCTTCCAACCCGGGCACGCCGAGACCGGACCCGTCATGTACGCGCTGTTTTAGACTGCGACCTGACATCTAGGCAGTTTGATAGTGTCGGACACAAATCCTCGCCGGTCATCCTGAGCGAATTGGAAGGACGCCTATTCCGTCCACCGCTCCGGGGCTCGATCTGTTGGCCGCAGACCTAGCTCCGTGTTCGTGGGCAAGATTCCGAGGGCAAACGCTGTGCTAGCATTCATCCAGACTCAGACCGACCGTGAAGTTCAGCCGTTTGTGCCGTTGACGCCGCTTGTGCCAGCAAAGAGTGATTCGACCGTGGAGAGTCGCCCAACCCCCGCGCCAGACTACAAATCGCTCCTCAAGTACTTTGCCGTCCGCCTTTGCGTTGTCGTGACGGTTGCTGTGATTCTGCTCGGCGCCTTCGAGCTTTTCTCCTACCTATATCTACCTGCGGCACAGGAGGCCATAGAGCCGGCTTTCATCATTGCCGAAGATGGTAACGCGGTCGAGCGGGAGTACGTGAGAGAACGCGAGCAAGCGAACAAAGTGCTCTACCATCAGTATGTGCTTTGGCGCCATGCTCCTTACCAGGGCACGATGCTGGCCATCGATCAGGATGGAGTTCGCCGGACGCTTCACACCCAATGCGACAGCACGACCTTCACCATCTGGATGTTCGGAGATTCTGTGATGTGGAGTGCAGGCGCACCGGACGAAGGCAGCATCCCATCGCTCGTGGCGCTAGACTACGAAAAGGCAGGCAAGCCGGTTTGCATTGTGAACTACGCGGAAAAGGGCTGGTCAAACACTCAGGAAATGGTTGGACTGATCGAGAACCTCAAGCACGCCGCCCGCAAACCCGATATCGTGCTTTTTTACGATGGTGGAACCGAAGCGTTCGCCGCGTATCAAAGCGACCGTGCCGACGTGCACAGCAACTACAACGCCTTTAAAGATTTTCTCGACAACTGGGGCGCCTCGGAGAAGCCAGGCTTCTCCTACTTCAGCCACACCAATACCTATCGCCTTCTGGAAGCGATTGCTGTCAAAGAACCGTTCCATGCTGAGCAGGCCAAGCGACGTGTTCTCGACACGGAGATGCTTCCCGCCGCAGTGATGGAAAACTACCTGCAAAACATGGACATCGTGAAACTGCTGGCAAAGCATTATGGATTTCGCGCGATCTTCGCGTGGTATCCCAATCTGTTGGTTGGGCACAAGCAACTGACACTCTCAGAGCAACAGGTGTTGCGGATGGAAACTCGTAAGGTCCCGAAACTGGACCTGATGTATCGGGCGGTCTACCAGATGGGTCGCCAGCTCAAGCGCCCGGATTTCTATTATCTTGGGGACCTCCTCGATGACCAGAAGAGTTCGCTCTATGTCGGCCTCTCACATCTGAACGTCGAGGGAGATCGCATTGTGGCCGATCGGCTCTACGCTATTCTGGAACATCCGGCGGACGCGACGGACAAGCCCTCTGATTTCACTGCCCCCCTCCATGCTGAAGAGCGGTTCGATTCCAGCAAACCGGTCCAACGGAACCCAAAGGACTGATGACTCCGCCACCGGAAAAACCGAGAAGCTTGATCAGCGGTTTCCTTCGCTCTCTGCTCGCCAATCCAAGGAGGCCAGCCCTCGAACTCGGCGAGCAATTGCTAAGTTACGAGGAACTCTGGAACTATGCGGGAAGAATCACCTCTTGCCTCAACGAGACTTTGGATTACTCCGAAAAGGTAGTTGCCGTGCTGGCCGATCGCAGTGTTGGAGCGTATGGAGCAATTCTGGGGGTGCTGGCCAGCGGACGAGGCTACGTTCCTCTCAATCCCAGGTTCCCTCTGGAGAGGACTCTCGTCATGCTGCGCGCGTCGGGATGCAATACGGTCGTGGTGAGCCACGAGTGTGCCGCGACGCTGGCGTCATTGCTTCCACGAGTTGACCATCCGCTAACTCTGATCCTGCCGGATTCCGGTTGGGAACCTGATCGCGCGTTTTCCTGTGGGCACCGCGTCATCTCTGCGCCACAGTTGTCGAAGATCGCCGATCCCTGCGATCCGATTGTCGGGGAAAGCGATACGGCTTATCTGCTCTTCACTTCTGGCAGCACGGGCGTGCCTAAGGGGGTCGCGGTCAACCAATCGAATGTCGTCGCGTACATGGAGTACGCAGCCAGGCGCTTCGGCATGAATGCTGAAGATCGTTGTTCGCAGAACTTCGATCTCACCTTTGACCTCAGCGTGCATGATCTCTTTACCTGTTGGGATGCGGGCGCCACGCTTTGTCCCTATCCCGAAAAGACTCTTACTCCGGCGACTTTGGTAGACGAAAAGCAATTGACGTGCTGGTTCTCGGTGCCCTCGGTGGCCATGTTCGCGTCGAAGCTAGGCATACTGGAACCCGGAGCATTCCCGACTTTGCGGTGGAGCCTGTTTTGCGGCGAAGCGCTTTCTTCGAGCCTGGCAGCGGCGTGGCAGCAGGCGGCAAACAACTCGATTCTCGAAAATCTCTATGGGCCCACTGAAGCGACGATTGCCATCACATGGTATCGGTGGAATTCGGCAACTTCGCCCACGGAGTGTGTCCGCGGCTTGGTGCCAATCGGCTGGCCGTTTGATGGACAACAGGTATGCGCGGTAGATGAGAATCTCGCGCCGGTGCCGACTGGCGACAGCGGCGAGTTGTGCCTCGGAGGATCGCAGGTCACGCCCGGGTACTTGAACGATCCCGAAAAGACAGCAAAAAGTTTTGTTCGCCTGAAGCACACCAGTGATCAGATCTGGTATCGCACTGGCGATCTCGTGCGGCAGGACGAACGGGGATGCATGTATTACCTCGGCCGCCTCGACTTTCAGGTTAAGGTGAATGGGTATCGTGTTGAGTTGCAGGAGATTGACCTGGTATTGCGCGAAGCGGCCGGCACTGAATTGGCGGTTGCGATTCCGTGGCCATTGTCGGAGGGCTCGGCTTCCGGCATCGTCGGCGTGTTGTCGGGATCAGACCCCGCGCGCGACAAGGAAGTCATTTCTGCTTGTGAAACCAGGCTTCCGCGGTACATGGTTCCCAGTCGCCTTTGCCACTTTCCGCAGATTCCTCTGAATGTCAATGGCAAGATTGATCGGGGGAAAATTGCGGAAATACTGGCGAATCAGGCGCAGTGACTTGGCGCATCCAGAAGATTTACCGTTGAGGCGGCCTCTGCCTTCTAGTTCTTCACTGGTTTTCCGAACCTCTCGGCGGTAGCAAACATAAGGCGCACCGTATCCATATCTTTTACCTGCACCTTGCTGGCGGGTACCTTGCGCTTGGCGATCCTTTGCAGTTCCAGGAAGATGCCGATCAGCGCGAAAGAATCGATTAAACCGGAAGACACCAGCGGGGTGTCCTCGGTGATCTCACTCTTACTCTTGATCACCTTTTCGGCGATATAGCTGGTCAGCTCCCTCATCAATTCGCTGCTGTCCGCTACCTGCTCAACTTCCACGTTTGATCTTCCCCGGGGGTTCGGTTTAATTTCGACTGATCTTCCAATCTATCATTGCTGCCAATTGAACTCGACGTCTTCTCGCCGCGACCGCATTTCTTACTTCTGTTGAGCGGACAAGAAATTCCAGATATAGGGAATGTTGTACTCATTCCAGATGTGGCCGACGCCCGGTTCCCAAACAAATTGCACTTGAATGTTTTGGCCTCCGGGAGGGTCTATACAGCCGGTTGCAAGGTTACCAGTATCGCCCGGAATGCCCGGAGATGGGTAATCGTTCGCGCTGTTGGGCGCACCACTCAAACACAGGGGCTGCGTGGTTTCGAGAGTAGTGCATTGATTCTGTTGCGACCAGTAGTTGAACGTGTCATCCACCGTGCCCACTGTAAACGTCAGGCTAGAGTAGTTGGTTGTGCCATAGCCGCAGGGCCACAAATTTTCATCTTCGGTACCTTGCCACTCCATGACGGAAATGGGCGGAAACGGAGACGGGGCGGAGGTTGGCAGGGGCAATGGCGGAGCAACGGTCCCTTGCGCATTGACGAGCGGACCCGAAACCGGAGCAATTGCCGCCACCAGGCTGGAGAGTTCCACACCGACACGTTCGGCCATCTGCGCACCCGAGGAGAAGCCCGTAACGTAAATGGTATTCGGATTCACGTTGTACTGAGCAGTTAGAGTAGTGATCAAGTTTCCCAGGAAGCCGATATCGTCGGGGCATTCCCCGTCTGCTGAGCCACAATTCTCCGCGTAGGGAAATGCTCCTCCGTTCGCTCCATACGGATCGCACGATGTTGTTCCGTCCATGCAAAACGAATTCCAGTTCCACTGATTCGTTGCTGGGTCAAACGTCGAGGCGGGCTGCACCAGGATAAATTCGAACTGGTCGGCGTAACTTTGCCAGCCCCAGTTCAATGTGATGACGGGCGTTGGGTTCGAGCCGGTGGAAGGCGTCGTCCTCGTGCCATGCAGCATCAAGAGCATGGGGGGATTCGCAGGCAGAACCGACGGCACAAAAACTTCGTAATAACGTGGGATGCCGTTCCAGGTAATGGTGGGATAAGTGAACGTCCCGGCGCCCACTGTTTGGGCCAGTCCAGAGTTGCTACCGAGGAACGAACTGCTTCCGTTATAGACGGCTGTGATCGAATCGGAACCGACCGCTAGCTTACTCGTCCTGAAGCTGGCGACACCGCCGGAAAGCGTCGCAGTCCCGAGCGTCGTATTTCCGTTCTTAAACGTTACGGTTCCGGTGGCCGTGCCGCTGTATTGTGCCGCCACGGTAGCGGTAAAGGTCACCGACTGCCCAACATTTGACGGATTCTCGGACGATGTCAAGTTGGTCGATGTCGTAGCCCTGTCTACCCTCTGGAGCACCACGTTCGACGTGCTCTTCGCAAAATTCGAATCGCCGGGATAGACCGCTTTGATATCCGTCGTTAGCGTGGTGGTGATCGTGAAAATCGCCGTGCCGCCACTCAAAGGCGAAGTCCCCAATATTTTCGCTCCTTGTTCTAGGGTGACCACTTCCCCATCCGGGGGCGCCCCCAGATGTGAGGTGACAACTGCGCTAAAGGTCACAACTTTCCCGTAAATGGATGGATTCAGCGACGAGGAGAGCTTAGTGGTGGTCGAGGTTACCGTCGTGCTCAGACGGGAGGCAATCGCCAGAACTAGAACAACCAGGATTCCAGAGAATTTCATAGAGTCGTGGCCTCAATCGTGGGGAAAGGGAGCCAGTACTATATTGAAGCTTCGTTACGCTCAGAGTGCAGGAATGTTAACGCTCGATAAAAATCCGTCGATTGCGAAGCAATACTTTGATCGGGCAAAGTAGCTATAGCCGCAACCATCAGCCAACTCCCAGTCTTCGGGTTGTCAACTTGGGTCTAATGGACAGGAACTACCCTCAGAAGAGCGTAGCGCTCGGGGGGAACGGGGCCAAAGGTGAATGGCAACGGGCCCAAAAAAGAGGAGTAGAAGCCCGCACCCCGGCTCCAGCTTATAGTAGTTGCCAATGAAGGATTGGCCACTTCCAAAGTCGTTACCTGCACGTAAAGATCGGGCGGAAGATCGGCAATTTCGATGTTATTTTCCGGCACTGCCACGAGATCTCCATTGCGAAGTTGGTAGTCCCGGTCATCCACCGCACGGGCTCCAGCCTGCTCCATGTAGTACTGAAACCCCCAATGCCCTTCATACCATAGCGTCCCAACTTTGCCCTTGTTCCGCGCCTGGATGGTACGCACAGCCTCGCGAGTCAAGTTGGCGAGATGCGCCTCAGCTCCGGCAAGCCAGATAGATAGAACGCCAGACACAAGCAGTGCAGTTGCCACTTGCAGCAGGAGCCTGCGAGTCCACAATTCATGGATGGTCTCCAGCCGTCGCACCGTGAGTATTCCAGCTGCAGGAATTAGCGGCAGCACTGATCGGGCGTTGACGGTCCAGTTTAAGAGACTAGCGAATATGACCGTGCCGAAGACCCAGAGCCCTAGCAGCAATGAGCCCGCGCTCCGCGTCTTCCAATAGTCGGTAACCGCTAAGGCCAAGGTGAAAAGACCGGAGGTTATAAAGAGAGCTAACTGGCTACCCACCGAAAGCCAGTGCGTTTGGAGCGCGTCGAAGGCCTGCTTTCCTGCGACTTGTTTTCCCGAGTCTACCCATCCAAAAATCAACGCTAATGCCGCCAGGGCACTGACGGCGAAAACCGAACCAAGCGCCCTTCTTGACCACGCAAGAGGACAGAAGGTAAGCACGGACAGTGCGCAGCCGCCAGTGAAACTAAGGCCAATCAACGTCATCGAGAGAAGAGAAGCTTGCAAGAACTCTCGCTCTTTGCCGACGAATTCGGCAGCGTTCGAAAGCAGACCTTGCCCGTAAAGCACTTGTGTCAAGACTTCATAGCCTGCCAGCACCACGATCGGAATCAGCAAATACAATATCCAACTGCCCAAACCGCGCAGCCGTACAAGGGAGTAGGCAAGCAGCAGGAGAATCAGCGCCGCTCCGAAATATTTCGTCAGAGCGCTTGCGGCTATTAAAAAGCCAGATACTGCCAAATACCAGGATTTACGCGGCTGCAAGCCTTCGATCCACAGAATCACGGCCCATATCCAGAGTGCCCCCATCATCGTATCGCACATGACGCTGCATGCCGAGACGAGAACCCCGGGCGTCAGAAGAGTGGCCAACGCAGCCACAAGCGGAAAGCGCGTGAAATGCGTTGCCAAGCGGTAGGTCCCTAGAACCAATGCCAACGCAGGCAGAAGGAACGCAAGGTGCAATGCTCGCTCCGACCAACCTGCCGTAACACCGACCGCCGCCAGGTAATAGCATGCCAATGGAGGATTCTTGCTGACGTCCGCCATGCGTTCCGACGTCGTGTTCCAGATGAGGCTGAAGCCGTAAGGATCGAGAGGATGCTGACTAATCTGTCGAGCAGCTAGAACAAACAGCGTATCATCCACGTGAAACGCGCGTCCGGAAAAAGGCAAGAGGCAGGCGAGTGTCAGCGCAGCAACGAAGATATAAGAGCACGAAGTTGACCATCGCCGGAAAGGCAGAATCTCTACGGACGGTGCAAGGGTAGTCAGCGGCCTTGGCTCCTCAACCCGAGAGCGGCGACGTTTCACCTGCGCGTGCTTGAGTTTAGCCTTTGCCATGTGGGCGACCACGTATGAATCCTGATAGCAGACTTGCGATTGGTGCTTCGTCTCTCAGGCTGCGGCGTTCCAGAGACCTGCCCGGAACATGGTCTCACAGCCACGAAAACACTTGTGCCAGAAAGTACGTCTTAAAATGGGAACGGATGGAACCGGGAGTTTACGCGAGCCGAGGGTCGGGTCAGTCTTGCCGAGATGCGATCCCCCGCCTGCGGCGCACGATTCCTGATTGCTCCGCCTGCGCAGCAGGCCCTCTGCTTTCAACGCATGGGAACGTAATTCCCCAAAACGTCTTTACCCTACCCTATCGCCCTGTTCGACAAACTCGATTGCGTACGTAGGGACTCCCTGGCGAGTAGCCAATTGCGCGACGACCCGAGCAGAAACCTCAGTGCCACCTCTTATTGCGCACGACTACAGAAGAGCCAACCAGCAGTTCACGATTTAGCTGGATGGCAGCTCCATGCTTGTTAAGGTTGGTAGCTTTGGCAGGCATCGCAAAGGAACACTTTTGGCGATCTTCGCCCGACAGCCCAATGGGAGCGTCTAGCGCAATTCTACTGCTCCTGCGCTTCGCCATCTGACTGCGATGAACGCTAGCGGTGACCATTAAGTCTTTACGATGGGATTCTGAGCGGCGTTCCACGGGCTTCGGATTCATGCTGATCTGAGGAAATTAGACTGTGCGGATAGCTGCTGCAACGTACCTCGGTCACCATCATTTGGTTACCACCGAACTGTTGACTCCTTTGATTTTAGCTTCACCTGAAACAGTTAATAGGGCTCAGAACTCGGTCAATGAGCCCATAGCCATTTTGCGACAATCTAAGAAAAGGGAGATCAATCTCTCAATCTCCCTCTTTGGGTTCTTGGGTAACAAGACTCTAGGCTATGCGACTTTCTGGGTAATACCCTGATTTTCGAGAACTTATGGGGTGTCGTGACCAACAAGGTTTGCTGACAGAAACGGGAACGATGTCAGGAAACCGCCAACTTGCAGCTCCATTGGGCGGCCTGCCGTTCCCTGGAGATTGAGCCCGCAGAGTTGAACGTTCCCGCCGCCAACCGTATAGTCGGGCTGAGGCAGTTCTACGTCTAGCAAGACGGTGCTGGGCGATGTCGTGGAAGATCCATCATAGAGTTTCACGGAGATCGGCCCAGAAGCAGTGGACCCAGGCGTATTGAGGGCTCCGGCGATAATACAATCGGCGACATGTTGTACGCCGGCGACTGCCGGTCGGGTCACTGCTGCTGGAGCACTGCTGTGAGAGTTGAAAAATATGGACCACTCCCCTGGCGCGCTCGCGGCGCGTACGGAAGGTGCGGATCCGAACTTGTAGCTGAGCAAGCAAGCGGCTAAGGTGATGAGCACGAATAGGGGCAATAGTCTCTTGGTCATGGGCTGGTTCTCCTAAGCTTGGTCAAGCCAACTTGGTCAAGCTAGCCAAGGATTGTTACGGTGTGATTAAGCCGAAATTAATTCTTCTCCCGCGACATCCAAGGCGAAAAAGGTGGGGTTGCTACGATTCAAGTCAAAGACGCGAACGTGACGTTACAACCACTCACGCCCGGTGCGACCCTCATTAGCCTGAGCGGTTGAGCTACGCACACTTTAGAAGTCGAATTCCCGTGTACTGCGCCTGTCATCCAAGTGCCGGCCCGCCGCTTACGAACATTTACCTTCCATTACCGATTCTTTACGCCTTCTGAATGCCAGAAGGTGTTTTCATTAGAGGAGGGATTCGCCGGGGGACACAAGCAACACATTGTGAGCGCGGCGCAACCAAGTGTGGATCGGTTGCGCTGTGCATAGGAATGTCACAGATCCTGGGGCTCCCGCATTGTGGAATGCGCGCCGTCCGCCGGTATTGGAAGGCCGTAAATTCGCAGAGTGCTAAGAACGATTGGGACGCTATAATGATCGGCGCAATTCACAAACGTCGTCTTTGTAGCCCAGGGCCTGCGGAATTTAGAACGAAACCGGAGTCACGAATGGCTTGGATTTGGGTATCGCCCGCAATCGGTCTAGATCCGCTGGTTCGCCAAAATTAGGATGGAAAACAAACCTGCTGCTTCATCCAGTGACCCGCAGCACCAATTGCCCCCAGCAAGTAGTTCGCCTAAGCCCCTGTGGCGGCGGATTCTCGTGTGGGCCCTATTACTCCTGGTCCTCGCCGTTATTCTGTACGTGGTGTTCAGCCGTCACGATGAAAGCCAAAGCGCCTCACCCCGCCGCGGCGCCACCGGCCCGGTGACCATTACCATCGCTACGGCACAAACGGGAAATATCGGGGTGTACCTCGAAGCGATCGGCACCGTCACTCCGGTCTACACCGACTCAATCACCAGCCAAGTCAACGGGTTGGTGACCCAGGTGCACTACCAGGAAGGACAACTCGTTCGCAAGGGCCAACCCTTGATCGATATCGATCCCCGCCCCTACGAGGCGCAACTTCTGCAAGCCCAGGGCGCTCTCGAGCGCGACACCAATGTGCTCGCACAAGCACAGATGGACTTGCAGCGTTATCGCGAAGCCTGGGCTCGGAACGGGATTCCCAAGCAGACTCTCGACGACCAGGAGAAGATCGTGCTGCAAGATGAAGGCACGGTCAAAAATGATCAGGGCACGGTGCAATATGATGAAGTCCAGGTCGGCTTCTGCCACATAACCTCGCCCATCAACGGTCGGGTCGGGTTAAGGTTGGTGGATCCCGGAAACGTCGTGCAATCGAGCGGCGGCACAACGCTGGCCGTGATCACCCAACTGCAGCCGATTACCGTGATTTTCACCGTCGCAGAAGACAGCCTTCCTCAAGTGCAGGCCCAAACCAGGCATGGGAAGCGGCTTTCGGTGGATGCCTTCGATCGCGCACAACTAACCAAGCTCGGCACCGGCAAGCTCCTGACCTTCGATAACCAGATCGACACCACCACTGGTACGGTGAAGATGCGGGCATTATTCGAGAATAAGAACGACGGCCTCTTCCCCAACCAGTTCGTAAACGCCCGGCTCTTAGTGAATACCCTCGAAGGCGTCACGCTGATCCCCACTTCTGCCATTCAACACAATGGGCAGAATGCTTTCGTCTATGTCATTCAGAATGACACTGCCCAGATCCGCAACATCAAGACCGGTGTCGCCGACGCAGGGAACACCGCCGTGACTGACATCAATCCCGGAGACGTTGTCGCCAACAGCAGTTTTGACAAGCTGCAAAATAACTCGAAGATTGTAGTTTCCAAGCAGCCTCTGCCCGCTGCCTCCACCGAGAGTCAAGCCCCGTGAGTCCGTCTCGCCCATTCATCATGCGGCCCGTTGCGACCGCGCTGCTGATGGCGGCCATCCTGCTCGTTGGTATCGTTGCCTATACTCAGTTGCCGGTCTCGGCTCTGCCCGAAGTTGACTATCCGACCATCCAGGTGCTCACCTTTTATCCCGGCGCCAGCCCCTACGTGATGGCAACCACCGTGACTGCGCCCCTCGAGCGCCAGTTCGGGGAGCTTCAGGGTCTCAGCCAGATGACCTCCACGAGTTCTGGAGGCACATCGGTTATCGTCCTGCAATTTAATCTGAGTCTCAACATCGATGTCGCTGAAGAGGAAGTGCAGTCCGCCATCAACGCCTCCCAAAGTTACTTGCCTTCCAACCTGCCGGTACCGCCGGTTTATAGCAAAACGAATCCGGCCGACGCCCCGGTGCTTACGCTCGCCATCACTTCTGATTCGGTTCCACTGCCGCAAGTGGAGGACCTGGTCGACACGCGCCTCGCTCCGAAACTTTCGCAGCTGAATGGAGTCGGCCTGGTGAGCATCAGCGGCGGACAGAAGCCAGCCGTGCGCATTCGCGTCAATCCCCCTGCGCTCTCTTCGTACGGCATTGATCTTGAGACTGTGCGCACCGCTCTCACCCAGACGAGCGTGAATGCCGCCAAGGGCAACTTCGACGGTCCTCATCAGGACTATCAGATCGATTCCAACGACCAATTGATCAGCAGCGCCGACTATCGCGCCGTAGTCGTCGCTTACCGCAATGGCTCGCCCGTCATGCTCACCGACGTCGCGGAAGTGATCGATGGCGTTGAGAATAACAATCAAGCTGCGTGGATGAATCAGACTCCTGCGGTGATCCTCAACATCCAACGCCAGCCCGGCGCCAATACCATCAGCGTTGTCAAAAGTATCAAGAAGCTACTTCCCCAGCTCGAGGTCAATCTTCCTGCCTCGATTCGAGTCACAACCCTCACCGATCTCACCACCGCGATCCAGTCCTCGGTCGATGACGTCGAGTTCGAACTGATGCTCACCATCGGCCTGGTCGTCATGGTGATCTTCCTGTTTCTGCGAAGCCTCTATGCCACCATCATCCCAAGCGTGGCCGTTCCGCTCTCGTTGGTCGGAACTTTTGCTGCCATGTACGCCCTCGGCTACAGCCTGGATAACCTTTCGCTGATGGCGCTCACCATCTCCACCGGATTCGTGGTCGATGACGCCATCGTGATGATCGAAAATATCTCCCGCTTCATCGAGGAAGGCGAAAGGCCGATGGATGCGGCGCTCAAAGGAGCCGAACAGATCGGCTTCACCATCGTATCGCTGACCGTCTCCCTCATCGCCGTCTTGATCCCGCTCTTATTCATGGGCGACGTTGTCGGTCGCCTCTTTCGCGAGTTCGCCGTGACCCTGGCTGTCACCATCGTCATCTCGGCCGTAGTATCGCTCACACTCACTCCCATGATGTCCGCACGCATTTTGCGGCACGAACCCAAGGAGCAACAAGGCCGAATTTACCGCTGGTCCGAAAGCGTTTTCGACCGCATGATCGCTTTCTATGGCCGCACCTTGAAGTTCGTACTCCGCTATCAAACCATCACCTTGCTGGTCGCTCTCAGCACCCTGCTCCTCACCGTCTTTCTCTACGTCGTGATCCCCAAAGGCTTCTTCCCTGTGCAGGACACCGGCGTGATCCAGGGCATTTCGCAAGCTCCGGAGACCATTTCGTTCGCCGCCATGGCTGAGAAACAGCAGGAACTCGCCAAGGTCATCCTCGCGGACCCAGCCGTCGAAAGTCTTTCCTCCTTCATCGGAGCAGATGGCACCAACACCACGCTCAACAGCGGCCGCATGTCGATTAACCTGAAACCTCTTTCCGAGCGCAATATCAGCGCCCCGAATCTCGTGCGCCGGCTGCAGAACAGCCTGCAAAAGGTCCAGGGAATTTCTCTCTACATGCAGCCCGTGCAAAACATCACCGTCGATGACCGCGTGAGCCGCACTCAGTATCAATACACGCTCGAAGATCCCGACCAGAACGAACTGAACGAATGGAGCAATCGCTTTGTCGCAAAGCTACAAAGTCTGCCGGAGCTCGAGGATGTCGCCACCGACCAGCAAACCGGGGGTTTAGCCGCCTCTTTGATCATCGATCGCGTAACCGCTTCCCGGCTCGGCATCGCTCCCGCGACCATCGACAACACCCTCTATGACGCCTTCGGACAGCGCCAGATCAACACCATGTATACGCAGCTCAATCAGTACCACGTTATTCTGGAAGCCCAACCCAGCTTTCAGCAAAGCCCGAACACGCTGCGTAACCTTTATATTCAGGCCAACGCGTCCTCCGGAACCTCCGGACCCGGAGCCTCTTCCTCTTTCGCATCTTCGGGCTCATCCTCCGCCGGATCGAATGCCACCACAACTTCGGTTCTCTATATGCCCACCACCTCTCCCAGCGTTCTCTCCCCGCCTGCGAATGCATTGTCGCCCACTGCCAGTTCGAGCGCCTCGAACTCCTCGGCCACGTCCACACTCAGCAACGCCGTGCCGCTGAGCGCGTTTGCTCACTTCCAGCACACAACCGAGAGTCTTTCCATCAACCATCAAGGCCAGTTCCCCGCCGTTACAGTCTCTTTCAATCTCGCACCCAACGCTGCCCTGGGCAGCGCCATCACCGCGATCGATAAAGTGCAGCACGGCATGCACATGCCAGACAGCCTGCAAGCCGATTTCCAAGGAACCGCCGCGTCCTTCAAGAACTCGCTGTCAAATGAGGCGCTATTAATCCTGGCTGCCCTGGTGACCGTCTACATAGTTCTCGGTGTTCTCTACGAAAGTTTCATCCATCCCGTCACCATTCTCTCCACTCTTCCCTCCGCCGGCGTCGGTGCGCTGCTCGCCCTGATGCTCTTCGGCCAGGATTTGAGCGTGGTAGCCATCATCGGCATCATCCTCCTGATCGGAATCGTGAAGAAGAACGGAATCATGATGGTTGACTTCGCATTGGAGGGAGAACGACAGCACGGCAAGAATGCAACCGAGGCGATCTATGAAGCGAGCTTGCTTCGCTTCCGCCCGATCATGATGACCACCATGGCGGCGCTGCTCGGTGGACTTCCCCTGGCCTTGGGAACCGGCATCGGCTCCGAAATTCGGCGCCCCTTGGGAATTGCCATGGTCGGAGGACTTTTGTTAAGCCAGGCCCTCACCCTCTACACCACGCCCGTGATTTACATTTTCTTCGACAACCTCGGGCATAGATTCTCGCGTCCGGGTTCGCGCGAAACCCGCCCAGGAGAAACTTCAAGCGGCCCCGCACAACCGGCAGAGCAGCCATGAACCCTTCCGAACTATTTATCCGGCGACCGGTGGCAACTACGTTGTTGACCATCGCTATCGCCATCGCCGGAGCCATCGCGTTCACCGTGCTGCCGGTCTCACCTCTGCCTCAGGTCGATTTTCCAACCATCTCCGTATCCGCTTCCCTTCCCGGCGCGAGCGCTCAAATCATGGCCTCCTCCGTAGCCACGCCGCTGGAGCGCCAGTTCGGCCACATCGCCGGAGTTACTGAAATGACCTCCGCCAGTGCGCTGGGAAGCACATCGATCACGCTCCAGTTTGACCTCAGCCGCAACATCGACGGCGCGGCGCGCGACGTGGAAGCCGCTATCAGTGCGGCCCGCAGTTACCTGCCGAGCAACCTTCCCGCCAATCCGACCTATCGCAAAGTAAATCCCGCCGACGCTCCCATCATGATCCTGGGATTGACTTCCAAGAAATACGACACCGGCAAACTATACGACGAAGCCTCCACGATCATGGAGCAGAAGCTTTCTCAGATTCAGGGCGTCGGACAGGTCGTCGTCGGCGGCGCTTCCCTGCCCTCCGTCCGCGTGGATGTTCATCCCGCCCAACTCAACAGCTATGGTTTGACGCTGCCCAGTATTCAAGCAGTACTAAGCACACAGAATGCCGACCTCGCCAAGGGCCAACTGTCCGACGGTTCAACCACGGCTGACATCATCGCCAACGACCAGATCTCCCAAGCCGCAGACTATAAACCCATCATCATCGGCTACCACAACGGCACAGCCGTCCGCCTCGAAGACGTCGCCACCATCACCGATTCGGTTCAGAACGTCCGCTCCGCCGGATATCTCAACGGTATCCCTTCCGTCACGGTCATCATCTTCCGGCAGCCGGGCGCCAATATTATCCAGACCGTCGACAATATTCGCGGTCAGCTGCCATTCCTCAAAGCTTCAATACCGCAGGGCATCGACGCCACCATCGTTCTCGACCGCACCACCACCATTCGCGCATCCGTCACCGACGTGGAACGCACGCTCATCATTTCGGTGGTTCTGGTCATTCTGGTGGTCTTCCTTTTCCTGCGCAATGGTCGTGCCACGTTGATTCCCAGTGTTGCGGTTCCGGTCTCGTTAATCGGCACCTTCGCCGTGATGTATCTGCTCGGCTACAGCATCGACAATCTGTCCCTCATGGCGCTAACCATCTCCACCGGATTCGTCGTCGATGACGCCATCGTGGTCATGGAAAACATCTCTCGCCATCTCGAACTGGGCATGGCCCCGTTCGCCGCAGCTCTCAAAGGCGCGCAAGAAATCGGCTTCACGGTTTTTTCTATCAGCGTTTCGCTGATCGCAGTCTTCATTCCCATCCTGATGATGGGAGGAATTGTCGGCCGTCTTTTCCGCGAATTCGCCATCACCCTTTCCACCGCCATCGTCGTGTCAATGGTAATTTCGTTGACCACCACCCCCACGATGTGCGCTTACCTCCTGAAGCAGGAGCAGCCAGAAGGTCACGGCAAGTTCTATCGAGTGAGTGAGAAGTTCTTCACCTGGATGCTGGAAACCTACCGTCGCACCCTGCTCTGGGCACTCGACAACTCAACACTTATGCTGGTGATTCTGCTGGTAACGATCGCATTGAACGTCGTGCTCATCATCAGAATCCCAAAAGGTTTCTTTCCCCAGCAGGATACGGGCGCTATCGTCGGAGCCGTACAAGGTCCACAGGATTCCTCATTCCCCGCGATGGACAATTCCATTCGGCAACTGGTCGGGGTCATCAAAAGCGATCCCGCGGTCGCCAATGTGAACGCCTACACCGGCGGCAATGGCGCTACCAATACAGGATTTATCTACATCGCACTAAAGCCTCTCAACGAGCGCAAGATCGGCGCCGCAGAGATTATCAACCGCCTGCGCCCCAAGCTAAATCGCTTGCCCGTGGCATCGGCATTCTTGCAGGCGTCCCAGGATTTGCGTATCGGCGGTAGATCGAGTGCTGCGCTCTACCAGTACACCATCCAGTCCGACAATGTTCAGGATCTTTCCCATTGGGGGCCCATCCTTCTTGCCCAGATGAAGAAAATTCCCGGCCTCCAGGATGTCAACTCCGATCAGCAGAATGGCGGCCTCGAAGAGCTGTTGACCTATGACCGCACCTCAGCCGCCAGGCTTGGGATCACGGCTCAGTCCCTCGACTCCGCTCTCTACAGCGCCTTCGGCCAGTCCGAGGTTTCCATCATCTACACGCAACTCAACCAGTACTACGTGGTCCTCGAAGTGGATCCGCAATACTGGCAAACTCCCGAGGGCCTGAAGAGTATCTATCTGCGGAGCACCAGCACCGGAGGGACAAGTTCGAATCCCGGTGGCACCTCTACCAAAGTCTCGACAACCGGCAACCGCCCAGGCTCCGGCAACGTGCCCCTCCTGGCCGTCGCCAGCTCGCAATCAAACACCACGCCACTCGCCGTAAACCACACCGGCCTGTTCCCTTCCGTCACCGTATCTTTCAATCTGGCCCCTGGTGTTTCCTTGAGCGATGCCACCCTGCGCGTCGCCGAAATGCAGCAGAGACTCGGCATCCCTGCGACGGTTCGTGGCTTCTTCGCCGGAACGGCACAAGCCTATCAGCAGTCCCTGAGCACGGAGCCGATGTTGGTGGCGACGGCGCTGTTAGCCGTCTACATCGTGCTGGGAATTCTCTACGAGAGCCTGGTCCATCCCCTGACCATCATCTCGACGCTGCCTTCGGCCAGCGTAGGGGCAATGCTCGCGCTCATGATTTTCAAAATCGATCTCAATGTGATCTCGATAATTGGCATCGTTCTGCTGATCGGCATTGTGAAGAAAAACGCCATTATGATGATCGACTTCGCGCTCGTCGCCGAACGCCAGGAAGGCAAGAGCACCGCAGACTCAATCTTCGAGGCCTGCATGTTGCGCTTCCGCCCGATCTTGATGACGACCATGGCCGCTCTGTTCGGCGCGATCCCGCTGGCGTTTGGCACCGGCACGGGCTCGGAACTCAGAAGGCCGCTGGGGATCACCATCGTAGGTGGATTGATCGTGAGCCAGATGCTCACCCTCTATACCACCCCAGTGGTGTATTTATTCCTTGATCGTTGGCGCCTAAAGTTTCAGAAGAAGCCGGAGGGTGCGCTTCCATCTCCGGCGCCGGAGGCCAGCTAGGATTTCACTGAATAGTGCAATGAGATGAAACTAGTGGTTAGGTAAAACGTTATGACGATCCTCCACAAAACGCTGCGACTCGCGATGTTGTTCAGTGCGGCCGCGCTTTCGATTGCCTTATCGGCCTGCTTGGTCGGGCCGAAATATCACGCGCCCGCTCCGCAGCAGCCGCCCGCTCCCGCCTACAAGGAGACACCCACGCAACCTCAGGAAAGCGGAGGCTGGACCGTGGCCCAGCCTTCAGATGGCATGCTGCGTGGCAAATGGTGGGAGATCTTCAACGATGCCGAGTTGAACGCTCTGGAAGAGCAACTGAACATCAACAACCAGAACATCAAGCAATACTTCGAGAACTTCATGGAAGCTCGCGCCATCGTGCGCGAGGCCCACGCGCAATACTTCCCCACTCTCTCCGCTGCACCCTCGGTAAGCCACTCCCGAATTTCGCAAAACCTGAAGGGTAGTACCACCGTCACTGCCAACGGCACCGGAAGCTCATTCAGTACGCAGAGCACGCTTTACACTCTGCCTCTCGAGGCATCCTGGGCACCCGACCTCTGGGGCAAAGTCCGCAACACCGTACGCGAAGCCCAATACGCTGCGCAGGTCAGCGCCGCCGATCTCGAAAACGAACGCCTGACCGAGCAAGCCGCCCTGGCCGAATATTTTTTCGAGATCCGCGGCCAGGATGAGCTACAGAAAATCTTCGACGATACGGTCATCGCGGACCAGAAAGCCCTAGACTTGACCCGCGGCCTCTATGAAACCGGCATCGACGACTACATCTCGGTAGTCGAAGCCCAAACCACTTTGCAGAGCGCGCAAGCCGGAGCCACCAACGCCGGAGTCGCTCGTGCACAGTATGAGCACGCGATCGCCGTGCTCCTCGGCCGGGCGGCCTCCAACTTCTCCATCCCGGTCAAGCCTATGACCGTGGCCCCGCCCCCAATCCCAGTTGGCGTTCCCTCCGAACTCCTCGAGCGGCGTCCAGATATTGCAGCCGCCGAGCGGACCATGGCCGAGGCCAATGCGCAGATCGGCATTGCTCGGGCCGCCTACTTTCCGACCTTGAGCCTGACCGGAGAAGCCGGTTTCGAGAGTTCCGCCGTCAGCAATTGGCTCTCCTGGCCGAGCCGCTTCTTCTCCGTCGGCACGTCACTTTCGGAAACCATCTTCGATGCCGGACTGCGTCGCGCTACCGTGCAACAATACGTCTCCACCTACAATGCAGATCTCGCCAGTTACCGCCAAACAGTATTGACCGCATTCCAGCAAGTCGAAGACGGACTCGCTGAGGTCCGCATCCTGTCCAAGGAAATCGAGCAGGATCAGCAAGCAGTGGATTCAGCGCAAACGTACCTCAAGCTGGAACAAGCCCGCTACGAGACGGGTATCGATCCCTACGCCGATGTACTGATTGCTCAGACCACGGTGTTGTCCGATCAGCAAATTCTGAATGCGCTACAGGTCCAGCGAATGACTTACGCGGTGGCGCTGGTGCAAGCACTCGGCGGCGGCTGGGATGCCTCGCAATTGCCCAGCCCGGGACAAGTCGCGCAAAAACCACCCAGCGCGGAGACACGCCTCCAACAGTAGCCACTACCGATGAGACGTTTTTTGCTGCGAGACGTTGCTCAGGCGAGCTCCAGCCCCTTCAACTCGTGAAGCAACGCCTTCTCGACCTCCTTCTGCAGATCGACTGAAAGTTTCTTGCCCGACGAGGTCAAATAAAAAGTATCAATCGCCATCTGTCCCTCGGTATCGATCAGCGCGATTTCAATATTGCAATGCTGCTTCGAAAGGCATGAGCTGATCTTATGCAGCAACCGTGGCCGGTCCTGCGCAATCACCTGTAGCAACGTGCTGGTCGAGGAACATTCGTCATCAAAATCGATACGCGTCTCCACCATCACCTTGATCTTGCTGCTTTTCTCGCCGCGTTGGCGATCGCGCAGCATTTTGTCCAGGTCGGCTTCGCCCGCCAACACCGCAACGATGTTCTTCTTGAACCGATCCCACTCCGATAAGTTCAACTCCAAAGTACGGAAGCGGTCCGTGAAATGAAGCGAGTCCACTACCGTTCCCGCCTGATTCGAAAACGCATTCGCTTTCACAATGTTCATTCCCCACGCGGCCAGCACCCCAGTCAATGTCGCGAACAGCGATGGCCGGTCCCTAGTCACCAGCGTAAGTTCATACCAATGCCGGCCGCGCTTTAGATCCACCTGCACCGCATCGCGGCCCAACTGCTCCGCCATTTCCAAGTGACGCATCACTTCTTCGGCGGAATGAACCTGCAAATATCTCTGAGGAAATCCCTCCACAAAATCCCTGAAGTTCGCGCCCGTCACCGGAGCCAAGCTGCGCAGCCGCGCAAGTTTCTCGTCTCCCACATTGCTATGCACACGCTGGTCGGCGCTGCGGTTCAAGTAGTTCGCAGCGCCAATGTAGAGCTGCCACACGCTCTCCGCCTTCCACGGTGTCAGCGCCTCCGGATTCACCGCCTTGATGTCCGCGTACGTCAGCAAGCACAGCATCTTCAGCCGCTCCGGCGTGCCCATTTTCTCCGCAAAAGCCGCCACCGTCTCTGGATTAAAAATGTCCCGCCGCAACTGCGCCGACATTTCGAGATGGTTTCCAATCAGAAACAGCACGACCGCTCTTTCTCCCGGATCAACATCCAAACGATCCAAGCAGTGCCCGGCAATCTCCAGGCTCGCTTCCACATGATTCACGCCCGGCACTCCCTTCCCTGTGTCGTGCAGCAGGAGAGCCAAATAGAGCAATTCCGGATCCTCCAGTTCTCCCAGTAACTCCGCATAGCGCTTGTCCCACTCCGATTTCGACTGGTTCAAGCGATGCAAACTTTCAATCGCCAGAATCGAATGCTCGTCCACAGTGAAACGATGGTAGAAATCCCGCACCACCAGCGAGTCAATGGGCTTCAGTTCCGGCAGCAACAAAGTGAGCAGTCGCAAAGAATGCATGGCCCGCAGCGCCTCCGCGGCGTGCGGCTGCAACAGGGTTTCCTGCAGGTAAAGCCATAGCTCCGCCCCGCGCGGAGGAGTCACCGCCAACGATGGAAGTGCCTGCTCAATGCGGTGTTCCGTGGTCGCACTCAATTTCAGCCCGTGATGCGCCATAAAGTGAAACAAGCGCAGAAGCATTTCGGGATCCTTCAGCGACGAGGATTGCTGCAGGAAAATCAGCCCATCCACCACCGAAAAGTCCGGATGCGACGGTTTCGACCGCCAGCCCTGAAATTGCCGCCGCAGCGCCGACCACGATTCCGGAATCTCTTCCATCAGCTGCAGCGCCGCGCGTTGCACCGCGCGCGCATGTCCGAAGTAAATCCGCATCCAGTCCGCAGCCGTAAGATCCGCCGGATCCGGAGCTCCAATCCTCCGCGACGCTGCTTCGTCCTGCGCTTCCCAGCTCAGCGCGTTGTCGTCGCGCCCGTATCGAAAGTGCAGAAAACATCGTGCCGCCATCAGAAACTCAAGCGCCGCATCCAGTTGTTTCCTCACAGGGACGCGCAGCGAACTGGTGCCGGGCCAATCCCCCAGCTTTCCCACCGCCGAAATCAGTGCCAGCCACGCAGCCACATTGCAATCGCGAAGCCCACCGGGCGTCTCTTTCAGATTCGGCTCGAGATGGAATACGGTGTTGCCGAATTTTTCATGCCGCTCCCGGGTTACCTCGGCCAGTCCTTGCAGCAGCGGCCTCGCTTCCCGCACCACGAGCTTGGGAATCACCCTTTCGTGAAGTCGGGCAAACAGCTCCTCATCCCCTGTGAGAAAGCGGCAGTCCAGCAGCGATATGGTGAACTCGGTATTATTGGGATCAAAGCGGTCGCATTCCGCCAGCGTTCGCGACGCCGGACTCAACCTGAGCTTGAGGTCCCACAACTCCTGCGAGAAGCGCTGCACCGCTTCTTTGTGCGCCGTCTCATTGGCGCGATCGGCAAAGAGAAAGAGTAGATCGATGTCGGAATAAGGAAAAAGCCAGCCGCGGCCAAATCCTCCGGTGGCCACCAGCGCAAAACCCTGCGGGCCGCGCTGGGCCGTTGAGATGTACTCGCGCCAGAGCCGCTGGAGAATGTCTTCGATGAGTTGAGTGCGTTGAGCGACCGCGACACGGCCATCTCCAGTGGCCGCGAAGTCACGTGCGATTCTCGCCGACTCTTCGGCGAGAGAACTCCGCAGTTCACTCATCAGTAAGGACGATGCCGTCATGACAAAGGTTTGCCGCTCTCATACGCATGTCCTAACAGGCTCTGACGAAACGCAGCTCTTACGATGCCGTCTGGTCGCGCCCCGGTAGAGTGTTCCCCTGGGGTGGCCCAGCATTTCTGCCCAGTATCTTCCCGCTTTGCGATCCACGCCACAATCGCGATCCTACAATGCCCCCTCGCCCCGCTCATCGTTGCGGATGCGAATCGCCTCGTCCACTCGCGTCAAGAAAATTTTCCCGTCACCAATCTTGCCCGTACGTGCTGCCGCCACAATGGCTTGCACCGCTTTCTCCACCATGGCATCGGCCAGCACCATTTCGAGCTTGGTCTTGGGGATCAGATCTACGCTGTATTCGCGCCCACGGTACACCTCCGTATGGCCCTTTTGTCGGCCATGCCCGCGCACCTCGATCACCGTCATGCCCTCGACGCCAATCTCCTGCAGCGCACTCTTAACCGCTTCCAGCTTGGAGTTCTGGATGACTGCTTCCACTTTCGTCATGATTGTTTTTCTCGAACTCTGATCAGCCCTGATGGTTGCCATCTCCCGCCAGGCCGACGCCCCTATTATCCTCCAACCCGCGCCCCCGCCGTCGAATCTTTCGATCCCCTGTGTTGAAACTCGCAAGCTTGCACGGAATCACCGCGCACAGGGCTACGTCGACCAAACACAATTCAGCGTACGCTCACTCTATCGCTTGCCATTATTCTAAGGAAATCAAAACTATTTATCATTCCAATTGGATTTGCGAGGTTACTCAAGTTGCTCTGGCGGATTTCTGGGCGGGATGTGGCAGCAGTTCGAGTTCGCCGAACAGCTTTGATGAGTGGAAAGCGACTTTGCCTCGCCTTCGAAGGTCAAAGCAAAGGAGCGACCAACAGTTCCTTAGTTATGAACGTGCAAAGTAATGATCAGGGGCATGGTCTCGAACAGCATGCTGACCTCCATCGTGGGCGTCTCAGGCTGCGAGTGCACTGTATAGTCATCGCCGGTGATCACCGATGGTGGCGAGAGCATGCACCCATCCCCAAGCCCGGAAATCTTGTTCTTGAAGTTCCCCGCTACCATGTTGCAGATCTCCCCCAACGCATCCGCGATCTCCGGACCGACTTTGTCCAGATCCACTCCGAGCATCTTGGACGCCATGAGCGCCGCTGCCTTTTGTTCACAACGGACGCTCATCACTCCGCATAACTTCCCGGCCAAGCCCACCATGGCAGTAACGTTTAACGCATCCGTTGAGGCCGCTATCGTAGTCAACGGACAGGCGAGCATGGTCTCGAACACTTCCCTGGTGGCCAACTCGAGCACCGGAAGCCATTCCCTCTGTGTATCCTCGGCACCCGGAATAAGATTCTTAGTATTCACACCCGCCTCCCAAAATAGCCATCATGACCATCCATTCCTCACTACTCCCGTCATTGGTACATCGGCAAAAACTGCGCCAGCTTTAACACCGGCGACACCAGCCATGCCCACGCCCTCACATGCGCCCTCTCATCCGTATTTTGCTGGTAATCTCAGATGGCATATTCAGGAGACCTTCATCGTTTTGCCGCCAATCATTAATGCGCAGGGAATTTCAAAGTCTTTCGGAGCGAATCCCCTCTTTCAGAAAGTTTCCTTTACGGTCTCTGAGGGCGACCGCATTGGCCTCATCGGCCCCAATGGCTCAGGCAAATCCACCCTCCTTCGGATTCTCGCCGGCGACGTCCGCCCCGACACCGGTGACATCGCCGTACGCAAACGCATTCGTCTCACTTATGTCGAGCAGGATTCAAAATTCAAATCCGGCGACACTGTACGCTCCGTGGTTCAGAACGCTATAGAGCGCGCCGCAGCGCCGGAGTCCGAACGCGGCACTCGCTTCGCCGAAACCCTTGGCCGCGCCGGCTTCGAGGATCTTGACGTAAAGGCCTCCGCACTCTCCGGCGGCTGGCAGAAGCGCCTTGCGATTGTCGAAGCCCTCGTTCAGGCACCCGACATCCTCTTGCTCGACGAACCGACCAACCACCTGGATCTCGCCGGAATCGAGTGGCTTGAAGCATTACTCGCCGCCGCGACCTTCGCTTGCATAGTGGTCAGTCATGACCGCTACTTCCTGGAGAACGTTGCCACCGAGATGGCCGAACTCAACCGTACCTATCCCGAAGGTATGCTGCGCGTTTCCGGTAGTTACAGCCGTTTTCTGGAAAAGAAAGAAGAGTTCCTGCACGCGCAGTCGAAGCGGCAGGAAGCCCTCGAGAATCTCGTCCATCGCGAGATTGAATGGCTTCGCCGCGGCGCCAAGGCGCGGACCCGCAAGTCCAAGGCGCGGATCGACAAGGCCGGCGAGCTGATGGACGAGCTCGCCGATCTCAACTCCAGAACCCGCTCCGGCACAGCCCTAATCGATTTCTCCGCCACCGACCGCAAAACCAAGCGCCTGATCGAACTGGAAGACGTCTCCTGCGAGGTTGGCGGCCGCACACTATTTTCCGGTCTAAACTTCGTTATCACCGCCGGAATCAGAGTCGGTCTAGTCGGTCCTAACGGCAGCGGCAAAACCAGCCTCCTGCGCCTGTTGCGCGGCGAGTCCGCCCCCACAAGTGGAGAGATTCACCGCGCCGATCGCCTGCGCATCGTCTATTTTGACCAGACCCGCCAGCTCGATCCCGACACAACTCTGCGCCGCGCTCTCGCTCCCGAAGGTGACTCGGTTATTTATCAGGACCGGCAAGTTCACGTGGCGTCATGGGCGGCAAAATTCCTCTTCGCCGGCGAGCAACTCAATCAGCCCGTCGGTAACCTTTCCGGCGGCGAGCGCGCTCGTGTTCTCATCGCTCAACTCATGTTGCAGCCCGCCGACGTCCTTCTCCTCGATGAACCCACCAACGACCTCGACATCCCCACCCTGGACATTCTCGAGGAGAGCCTGCTGGAGTTTCGCGGCTCGCTTGTTCTCGTCACGCACGATCGCTACATGCTGGACCGAGTTTGCACCGTGGTTCTAGGCCTCGATGGCCAGGGCGGCATCGGACTCTTCGCTGATTATTCGCAATGGGAGTCGTGGCTGGAGCAACGCCAAAAAATAGCGAAGACTGCATTAACCAAGGCCAGTGCAGATTCAGCGGCGCGCAAAAACGACAATGACGACGAGCCGAAAGCCCCACGAAAAAAGAAGCTCTCCTATCTGGAAGCGCGCGAATACGAAACCATCGAGCAGCGCGTGGCCGATGCCGAGGAGGTTCTGCAGAGCAAGCGAACTCAACTCGAGGACCCTGAAATTGTCAGCGACAGTCAGCGTCTGATCACTGCTCACGCCGAAATGGAAGAAGCCCAGGCCAAGGTCGATGCCCTCTACGCCCGCTGGGCGGAACTGGAAAAAAAGAAAAGCTAAAGCGACTTGAACTCTAAAAGCCTGCTACAAAACTCTTGCATCGGGCAGTCCGCCTCACGACAGACAAAAAGCAATAATCGTATTTCCCCGAATTCCCGTGCTGGTTTCGAGCTCCTCGATCAATCCGGACTCGACATCGTCAGGATCTGGTTTCATCTCGCAAGCTACAATTTCCTCGTCCGTTGCCCCATGAAAGCAGAGCTCACAAACTCCCAGCCCATCTTCGGACCTCACCGGCGGCCCAAAGACGCGGCATGTCATGGGCCGAGACTCGTAGAGCTCGCAACTGCCGGTTACCGGATCCAGCGCGGGACAAGCCTCATCATTCGCAAAATCCGCAAAGCTCGCAGTGCCTTCATCAAGTAATCCGGTCGCCGGATCGCCGGGAAATTCCGGTGTCAGCCGAGCCACCGCATCCCGAGCCCGAGCACGCACGTGTTCGGCTCGCGCCGGCGAACTCCTTTCCAGCTCCTCCAACCCTCGCCGCAGTCGATGGGCATCGAGTTGATTGATAGCGAACACTCCAATGCAGCATTGCGTACATCCCTGCCGGCAGACCAGCCACGCCCCGCTGCGTCGCGTCACGTCGGCCAACGCAGAGTCCACAATCTGGATGAGCGAATGATCGTCAATCACCGGAGTCTTCCGCCGCATAGCAGTCTCCAGATGATACAACCGAATCCCCCGTGAGCCGGTAAGCGAACACTGGTCCTGCGACCCAGCACTAACGAGGTCGGGAAATTACCGTAGAACTACAAAAACAGCACAATTTCGGCAAGAATCAGCTCCTGCTGGCATAGAATAAACGTTCGGCAAGTCCTGTCCTATGAGCAGTTTGATCGATATCTCGAAAGCATGGGAAGGCCGCGTCGTTGATGGCAAATTCCCGCTGCAAAAGTGGCTCGGCGGATCCGCGCACAGCGCAGTATTTCTCACTGAGCGCAATGCAAATGGATTTCAAAAAGCCGCCATCAAACTGATTCCGGCCGAAGTCTCTGCCACCGACAACCTTAAAGAAGATGTTCAACTTTTTCGATGGGCCGACATCGCCAAGCTTTCTCATCCTCACTTGATTCGGCTGCTTGAATCTGGCGGCTGTCAGATTGACGGCACGAACCTTCTTTATGTTGTCATGGAATATGCCGAAGAGGATCTGGCACAGATTCTTCCGCTGCGTTCGCTCTCGCCCGAGGAAGTTCGCGAGATGCTTCCACCCACCGTCGATGCCTTGGTTTTCCTCCACCACGCCGGATTCGTCCACGGCCATATGAAGCCCTCGAACATCATGGCGGTGAATAACCAGCTGAAAATCTCCGCGGACCACCTTCGCAAAACCGGCGAGCGTGAGAACAGAGAATCCACTGTCTACGACGCTCCCGAACTACCGTCCATGGGATTCTCCCCCGCTGCTGATGTTTGGTCTCTTGGCGCGACGTTGGTTTCCATCCTCACTCAACACGAACCAGTTAAGAGCAGACAACAGGGCGAGGCCGCTGTAGCCGAAACCGTTCCCGAACCTTTTCGCGAGATCGCAAAACGATGCCTGCAAGTCCAGCCGGAACGGCGCAGTACTCTCGGCGAAATCTTGACCAAGCTCAAATCGCAAGAACCCACACCGCCGAAATCACTAGAGCAGCCGCGATCCGAGCAGCGCACGAATCGGTGGCTCATCTTGCCCATCGCCGTTGTCTTGCTATTGCTGGCAGTATGGCTTGGCCGAAAATTCATGGCTCAACCGCCGCAGCTTCCAGCTGCGGAAACTCACGCGCCGGAATCTCCAGGACCGATAGTCAAACCTCGCGCCGCTCCAGCCCCGGCTCCATTTCCAGACAGAGTGGAGCCCACCCCAGCGGCAAATACTCCCGGAAGTGTTCTTCAGCAAGTTCTTCCCCAGGTCTCGCGCAGCGCCCAGAACACGATCCAGGGCCACGTAAGAGTAAGCGTCCAGCTTTCGGTAGATGGGTCCGGAAACGTCTCTCAAGCCAAGCTGATTTCCGCGGGCCCGAGCAAGTACTTCGCGAACCAGGCTCTCACTGCGGCACGCCGGTGGAGGTTCAAACCACCCCAAAAAGACGCCCAAGCAACCGCCAGCGAGTGGCTTCTCCGATTCCAGTTCGGCAGAACCTCAACCCAGGTCTTCCCCGCGCAACTGAAGCGGTGAGCGATTCATCCCCCGCTGTCTTCATCCTTGTTCATCTTCCAAACCATCTGCCGCAACATGCCCAGCAGGAATTCCGCATCCCCTTGCTGCATATACAGTCGCCGTACCAACCGCCGCACCGCGCCATGAAACGTTTTCGACGTATTCAGCTTCGGATATTCGCTGGCCCGCAACGCGTCGAGCAGCGTATCGGTAATCCGCTCCACTTCGGCGGACGAAGCTGCCCTGCCCTTCGCAGGCTTCGCCACGGTCCTCCGCGCGCGCTTAAGTTCATACAGACACACCGCGACCGCTTGCCCCAGATTCATCGAAGCATGTTCAGCGCGGGTGGGAATATGCATCAGCCAATGACAATGGCTCATATCCAGATTTGAGAGCCCGAATTTTTCCGATCCAAACAGAAGCGCGCAAGGACCGGCGGGGAGATGCGTTCGAATCGACTTCGCGCCTTTCTCCAACGGAACCAGAGGATGTTGCAGATCGCGATGGCCAATCGCCGTGGTTCCCACCACCAGCGAACAGTCGGCCACCGCTTCCTCCACAGTCTTATAAACCTCTGCCGTAGCCAGCGTAGCCGCCGCGCCCACCGCCGAACGCGCGTCCCGAAACGCTACCTCATAAGGATTCACCAACCGCAGAAGGGGAAATCCAAAATTGCTCATGGCCCGTGCAGCAGCGCCAATGTTAAGTGGATTCCGCACATCCACCAGCACCACGCGCAACCGATCGAACTCTGCAGGAACGGGCAAGCTTTCTATTCTACGGTAGCCGTCACCAAACCACTCGCAACTGCGGCTCGATCCTTGCGGCTCAACCGTGCCGAAACCTTTCAAAGGGTTCTGAAATAATAAAGGAGGGCGTGCCGGTTAGCACGCCCTCCTTGCCTCTGCTCTCTTCACTTTGTTTACAGCGCCTCACCTCACTCAAAAATCATCTTGCGCGAATCGTCGCTCAGTCTACCGGTGACCTCCGCCCCCGGAATGCCCGCCCCCACCACCTCCGCCGCTCGGCGCACCATGCGATCCGCCATAGCTCGGTGAACCATGAGAGCCCCCATATCCTCCCGAGCCGTAACCTCCGGACGATCGGGGCTGCACGATCGGCTGCCTCATATTCAGCTGCGGACGCGAATACCCAGCCCCGCCCCCATAGCTGCTGGAACCGCCCCGCGAATAGCTGGAACTCTGAGCCGTACGATTCCAGTAGCTGCCACTCTCGCCTCGACTCGCCGTCTCTGCTCCGGCTGCGCTGCGCCCCACCGATTCATTCCCGTGCGATGGCGGCGTGAAAGTTTTCCACTCACTCCGGTTCGGCTCGCCTCGCGCCGACGATGCCGAGTCCGACGCACTCCTGCCCGCAGAATTGCTCAAGTCTCGACTGGATGCAGCCGTCCCCGCGCTCGGCTTCCCTCCCGCGGCAGCCATGGACGATGCCGATCGAGACTCCATCGTGCCGCTGCTACGCCCAGCCGTCACCGGGCTGAAATGACTCTGCTGCATCGATTGCTGCAGATGCGCCGTCTGCTGCTGGAACGATTCCGGCCGCGATGTACTCTGCGTGCCATAAAAATGTTGCGACGCACCACCGTGAATCGTGGAAGGAGCCGCTGCCCTGCCGCTTGCCGACAAACTGGCCCGCGTCGGCACAACCGGCAGATTCCCCGTCATCATGCGCGCGCTGCTCAGCTGCTCATGAGTCGCAGCAATTGCAGTCGTTCCCCCTACCCCAAATTTCCCCGCCCCCACCGTCGATACGCCGCGGCTGATGTGCGCATCATTGATATGCGCCACATTCGAAAATTGAGTTCCACCGTGCAGCGGCGCAATCCCGCCGAAGCGGCCGTAAGCGCCAAGTCTACCGGCCCCCGCCACTCCAAACCGTCCGCCATATCCGCCCCACCACGGATGGAAGCGGTCGCAAGGCCCAATCGGCAGCCATCCAAAGCCGCCCCATCCTCCCCATCCGAAACCGAATCCCCATCCGCCTCCGAATCCAAAGAACGAAACATACGCCGGCGCCCAGAACGGACGATAAAATCCCACTCCCCACACCGGTCCCGGCCACCATGCCCACGCCCCGCCGTACCACATCCACCGCCCGTAGTGATAAGGCGCCCACCCCCAAGGCTCGTAGCCCACCCACGTCCAACCGTAATAGGGCTCCCAAGCCCAGTTGCCATCGCGATAAGGAGCCCAGTCATCCGGCTCGTTCGGAACCCACACCTGGCCGTAGTCCGGCGCGTCCTCCCACCGGCCATACGCGTCCAGATCCTCCGATCCAACGTAATACTTATTGGT
Organism: uncultured Acidobacteriaceae bacterium; assembly: GCA_963750245.1. Lineage (GTDB taxonomy): Bacteria > Acidobacteriota > Terriglobia > Terriglobales > Acidobacteriaceae > Sulfotelmatobacter. Next base: position 1,399,823 of record CAVVQB010000005.1, on the reverse strand, counting down.
GTGTTGCCACGCATTCGCATTGTGAATCATGCGGTCGCGGTCGCTGTTCCACCGGTCCCAATCATCCCGCTCTGGAGCCGGGCTAATCTTGTAACGCGCATCCGCACCCGACCCGCGCACCGTCGCCATGTCACCCTGCTTGATATCGGCGATGCCTTGCGGCGTAGCAATTTGCGCCTGCCCCTTGCGCACAATAATGATGCTGTCCCCGTCGGGCCGCACTTCAATGCGGAACACGCCATCGGTGTGCGCCGGATGTACCGCGACGTTCGGTGTATCGATCTCCGGTTCAGCCTCGCTCTCCCCGAACACCGAATAATTGGCCAACCCTTGTGCAATCTGGATCTGAATATATTTGTGCGTGAAGTTCGCAATGTTCGCCTGCGCGTTCGATCCCAGCCGAAGAATGTTCGCATAGTCGAGCTGCACCTCGGCACGCCCGCCAGCGGCCGTAGAGACTTTGTCTCCATTCACCACCGGCTGATTCAACACCGCCGCCGACCATGTCCCCGAATCTCCGCGCTGCGCCGACACGTCGCCATGAATCATGCTGATCCGGCCCACGCCCTGGTCAACTTTAGCCGGACCTTCACCCGAAGGCCCGACCGGCTGACCTTCTTCTCCCATCTGCGGCGGCTGTCCCGGCTGCGGTGGCCCACCCTGCGGCGGCCCCGGCTGTCCCGGGGCAGGCGCGGGTGCCGACTGTGGCTGCCCAATCTCCATCGGCGCGCTCGGCTGCTCCGATGGCCCCTTACCTTCCTCCGTGGTCTGCGCCAGCACGCTGATGGTAAACACTCCAACCAGCGCCAGCGTAAACACTGCAAAACATCCTATGATCTTCTTTTTCATGACGTATATGTGGATCAAACCGGCCCTGCTTCCTAACTCAAACCTACAACATGAATGATCAATCCGATTCTGTACAATGCAACTGCCATGCCAAAATCTCCCAAGCGGCAAGCGGAATAACTCGCGTGTTTTCAGGAAGTAGAGTCGATCTTGGAAGAGGAGTAAAGCGTCCGAATCAAAAGCCGGTGGCCGCCTTCAGCCAAGCTGGTGGTTTTCAGCCGATGGCAGCGAGGGAAGAAACAGACCAGCCAAGCCAAGAAATACCAAAGCCCCGATAGTCAGTCGGGGCTCAAGTCAGAAATTGGTACCCAAACGCTGTCCTTCAATAAATCAAGCGTAACTCCGACAGCAGCCTGGTCAAATCCTTTTATGTGATCGAGTCATTGCGGAGAACGGACGCACTCACACCTCCTTTTCCCCCTCATCCGCAATCCCAATCTTCGACAGCCGATACCGCAACGCATTTCTCGACAACCCCAGCAACCGCGCCGCCCGGCTCTTATTCCCGTTTGCTCGCCGCAGCGATTCCCGAATCATCTCGTCTTCCCATTGCTCCAGCGTCATCCCCTCCGGAAGAAAGTTCCCACCCCCATTCACCGCCCGCGCAGGACGCGTATCCAGATGAATGTCCTCCACCTTGAGCACTGTGCCTTTCGCCAGCGCGCAAGCCCGCTCGATAATGTTTTGCAACTCGCGCACATTCCCCGGCCAGTGATAGTTCACCAGAATCTGCATCGCCTCCGGCGTAATTCCCTCCACTGGTTTTCCCGAATCCCCCGCAAAGCGTGAGATAAAAAGATTCCCCAGGTCCGGGATATCTTCCTTGCGCTGCCGCAGCGGCGCAATGTCGATAGGCACAACGTTCAACCGATAATAAAGATCCTCGCGGAACGTTCCTTGCTCCAGCGCTTCCCTCAGATCGCGGTTCGTGGCGGCAATCAGCCGCACGTCCACCTTTACCGTCCGCGTTCCGCCCAGTCGTTCGAACTCCCGCTCCTGCAGCACGCGCAGCAGCTTCACCTGGATCGCCAGTGGCACATCGCCAATCTCATCCAGGAACAGTGTCCCTTTATCCGCCAGTTCAAACTTCCCCGGCTTGCTGGCGCCCGCGCCCGTGAAGGCGCCTTTTTCATATCCAAACAATTCGCTCTCCAAAAGATTCTCCGGAATCGCAGAGCTGTTTATCTTGATGAATGGCCCTGAACCCCGCCGCGACTTCTCATGCACCGCGCGCGCAATCAAGTCCTTGCCCACGCCACTTTCCCCGCCGAGCAGCACCGTGGAATTCGTCGGCGCCACCCGCTCCACCGTCGCCAGCACTTCCTGCATCTTCGCGCTCCGCGCCACCACGTTCGGATGCTCATACCGCTTCCCCAGCGCCTCTCGCAGCGACCGGTTCTCCTCCCGCAGCTTGTGCACGTCCAGCTCTTTGTGGATCACCATCCTCATCTCGCTCAGTGAAAACGGTTTCAGCACATAATCGCTGGCCCCCGCTTTCATCGCTTCCACAGCAGTCTCCACCGACCCGAACGCCGTCATCACCACCACCGGCAGGGCTGCATTCTCGCGCTTGATCGCATGCAGAAACTCCAGCCCACTCATCCCCGGCAGCTTGAGATCCGTCACCACCAGATCGACGTCGCTCTCGTGCAGAAGCCTCAGCCCACTCTCAGCGTCGCTAGCAGAAACCGTGTGGAAGCCATCCTCTTCCAGATTCAATTCGAGCAGCCGCCGCATCTTGGCTTCATCTTCGACAATCAAAATCGTTGGCATATCCGATCCTTGTCATTCTGAGCGAAGCGAAGAATCCCTGCCGCCGTCACCGCTCTCATCCCTTACCTTCGCCCTTCTCAGCCTCACCCGCAGGAAAAAAGATAACGAATCGAGCCCCACCCGAACTTCCCTCCCCACTCGCATTCTCCACCCTAATCGTCCCATGATGCCCATCGACAATTCGTGACACGATCGACAATCCCAACCCCACTCCTGTTTTCTTCGTCGTCACAAACGGATTGAATATCTGCTCCCGCAGTTCGGCCGGAACTCCCGCTCCCGTATCCTCCAATCGCACTTCCACGCCATCTCGATTCGCGTCGATGCTCCGAGCCGCACCCACCCGTAACGTCCCTCCCGCGCTCCCCATGGCATCGTATGCATTCTGAATCAAATTCACGAATGCCTGCTCGCTGAGACCTTCGTCCAACGGCACGAGCGGTAAGTCGGCCTGATACTCCCGCTCAACCCGCACCAATCCATTATCAGTCTTCTGCGTTCGTGACACCGCGTCCAACGATCGATTCAGTACGGCTCGAATATCCTGTGGCATCAACTCCGCATGCAGCGGCCGGGCAAAATCCAGAAATCGTGTCACCAGGGCGCTCAAACGATTCGTCTCACTCGAGATGTACCCCGCCAATTCCGTAGCCAGCGGATTCGACTCTCCCAGCTTCTGATGCAGCATCTCTGCCGATCCTTTGATCACCCCCAGCGGATTGCGAATCTCGTGCGCCAGCCCCGCCGACATCTGCCCCAACGCCGCCAGCCTCTCCGACCGCCGCGCCTCCTCCTGCGCCTGTTCCAGCCTGCGATTGGTTTCCGTCAATGTCTCCGCCAATGTTTGGTACAACTTGGTCTGACGCCGGTTCTCCACCATGAATCGGTTCACTATCATCCCTGCCAGAAAAAAGAAGAGAATGCGGATGGCGAGAATCCCATAGCCCTCTCTGGTGATTTCATATTCTTCCAGCGCTGGATAAAGATAAGAGCAATAAGCTGTCGCGGCTAGCGCTGTCCACAGCAGGGTAGCCCACGGGCTAAAATATTCCGCCGCCGTTACCGCCGGCAGAAAAAATATGGGCCAGTAACTGCTGTTGATCCCGACCTCGCCCGTATGATCGATCAATAACGTGGCCAGAGCGATTTTCAGAAGAACGATATACGCTGCGCCGCGTTGCGGCGCCTTGCTCAGCACCCAGCCTTCGCTTAATTGCAAAAGCCCGAACGCCAACAGGACCAGTTGCTTGTGAATTTCAAACACCGGAGGCAGCGCTGCCAGTCCGGCCAGGAACAGCAGCCAGAGAACATCCATCCAGTTAATCGCCGGACGCTTCTCTTCGTTCATAATCGGAATACAAAAAAATCCGCGCCGGAATCGGGCTCCTCACCCGTCTCCCGGCGCTATTTTACTTCTCTGCTATCAATTCGGTCTGCTTGCCACCCACCAGGCATGCAAGTTCCATCACACCGCAGCCCACCGCTTCGCGTCAATGTCCTTTCTTCGGCGAACTCTCGTGAGTCTGCGCCGTCGTATGCGAACTTGGCTGCGAATGCCCTGAAGCTGTCGCCGGCTTCTGTCCCTGGTGCCAGGCACTGTATTTCTGCTCCTCATCTTTCTGTTGTTGAGCGTTGCCCTGCTGCACGGGAGCCACCGGCCCGACCAGCGCATTGGATCTCTGTTGCACGGGCTGCGCACTCCTGTTCGCGGGTTGAACCGGCGCGCTCCTCTCTGGCTCCGGACTCCCCTGAGCTTCCCAAACCCGCGGCTGCGCCTTCGCGGGCGTGCTATCGCCACTAGGCTGGCCAAACGAACGGAATCCGTCGTCTCCCTGCGTCCGCTGCGTCTGCCGCACCACTGGAGCCACCGGTACTGGCCGGCCCGGCGCTTGCTGCCGCACCAACCCCGACGATTGCTGATTCAAATGTCCGCCCGCCTGCATCTGCCTCTGATCGAATGAGCTCGGCGCCGGAGCCGGTATCCTCAGCGCCACCACCGGACGGGTCATCACCGCCGCTGGCGGCCGGTTCACCATCGGCCTTCCCGCTCCCAACACGCTGCTCCGGACGGGTTCAAACGCAACCGTGCGTGCTACTGGAGCCACCGCGATTTCCCTCACCGGAACCGACACAACATTCCGCCCCACCGGACGCGCATTCACAAAAGTGTCCCGCGACACCACCGTCACTCCGCCATTCACACCCCGGTTCGCATACACGACGTTGTTCACGGTTACGTTCCGGTTGATCACAACGGTGTTGTAAACGTTTGTCACTCTCGAAACGTCCACACGTGTATTGGTCAAATTCACGCTGTTCACATAAACCCGGCTCACGCGGTACCCGGGAATAAACACTTCTCCCGGAGCCAGCGGGAACCATCCCACTCCCGCTCCAAACGAAAATGAGAAATTAACTCCCGGCCCGCCGCCCACCCAGGCTACCAGCGCCGGCGCGTAGATCGGCCGTACCACGCTCGGTCCCGGAACCCACAACCATCCGCCGCCTGCAAATGCCCACCGGCCATAGTGAAATGGTGCAAATCCCCACGGCTCCTCTTCCACCCACGTCCAGCCCCACGGCCCCACCCACGCCCAATGCCCGAACCGATACGGCGCCCATCCCGCCACCACCGCCCGCGGGCGCCAGCTCATCCCGTAGCCCGCCACATAGCTCCAGTCGCCGTATTCGTCGAGATCTTCATATCCCGTCATCTCGCGCGAAACATAATTCGCCGAATCCGACTGATCCTCCGCCCGATCTCGATCCGACGCCCAGCTGTCGAATCCATCATGCGGCTGAATCTGGCCAAGTTCGTAATTCAACTGATCGCTGCCGGTGAATGTCGCGTGCTGATTCGCCACTACCGTATAAGAAGAGCCGCCGCCCGTGACCTCGCCCCGTCCGCGCCACACCGTCACTTCCGTTCGATTGCCGTCCGCATCCACATCGATGCGATAGTCTCCCGGCTGCATCACAACGAAATGCCACGCTCGGTGTGTCGATCTCATAAGAGTCTTCATCGTCCACGTGCCGGACCTTCACGATCAGTGATCCCTGCGCCAAACGAATCTGCGCTGCCCGGTCACTCACCTCCGAGCAACGTAATCCCAGTCTTCGCCCCCAGGCGCAGCGCAGTCGATCCAATATGCACCTCCGCCCGCGAATTTTCATCCGCCCAAAGATTGTCTCCCGTTACCAGCGGACGATTCAGCTCCGCATCCACCCAATCGTTTTCTCCTCCCGGCTGAAACGAAACCGACCCCTCCGAATAATTCAGCCGCGCCACGCGCCCCGGACGGATCCTGCGCATTCGCATCTCGTTGAATCCTGTGGCCCCTGCGCGGCCTGTGAATCCAGCGCGCCCTGCGCATCCTGCGCCCTCACCCCGTGCGGCGCCTGCAGTATGAAGGCCAAGCCTGCCACTAACACTGCCCAGCTCCACCACTGCTTTTGTGTTTTCATAGCTTTCTCTCTCCCTTACAAACCGCGATCTTTGAGGTCAGGAAACGCCTTTCGTCGACGATCCTATCTCTATCTGTATAAACACAATAGAGCACTTTAGTTTCGTGCCCGTGGGTGGTGGTTTTCAGCCAGACCTGGCCGATAGTAAGCAGTCGAGAGACATCTGTAAGGGAAATCAATCGCGGAAGAAATCGAAGATTCGCGCTTCGCGAACGCGGCCAGTACCGTGGAAGAGCGGCGCTTCAGCGCCGCGTAAATATCAAGGTTGGAGCCGGGCTTTAACCCCTGTAGTCGGCCAACCAACTCCGACGCTACCGGTTCCCCGGCTTCGCAGAAATTTCATCCAACGTGAGATTCAACTCCAAGACATTCACCCGCGGCTCGCCCAGAAATCCAAACTGCCGAGGCTCCGTATGCTGCCGCACCGCTTCGCGAACCACATCCTCGCTCAACCCGCGCTCTTTCGCGATCCGCGGCACCTGAAACTCCGCCGCCTCCGGCGTAATGTGAGGATCAAGTCCCGAACCCGACGTCGTCAGCAAATCCATCGGAATCGCCGCTCCCGGATTCTCCGCCTGCAGCCGGTCCGCATCTCCCTGCACTCGCGCGATCAAAGTTTGATTCGTGGGGCCAAGATTCGATCCGCTCGAGTTCCCCGCATCATAGCCCGTTCCCGCGCTCGACGGGCGCGAGTGAAAATATCCCGGCGAGGAAAACGATTGCCCGATCAACCGCGATCCCACAAGCTTGCCGTTCCGCGTCAGCAATTCTCCATTGGCCTGCTTCGGAAACAAAACCTGCGCCAGCCCCGTAATTACCAGCGGAAACAGCAAGCCAAATAACACGGTCGTCACCACAGTCATGAGTACAGCAATGATCAGATTCTTCTTCATAGTCGCCTACGCCAACCCCGCCCGCACAATCACCAGGTCGATCAACTTGATTCCAATAAATGGCACAATCACTCCGCCCAATCCATAGACCAGCAGATTTCGGCGCAACAACACCGCCGCTCCTTGCGGAACATATTTCACCCCGCGCAGCGCCAGCGGAATCAACGCCACAATAATCAGCGCATTAAAAATGACAGCCGACAAAATCGCCGACTGTGGCGTCGCCAGGTGCATCACATTGAGCGCCTGCAAAACCGGAAATGTTCCCGGCAAACATCGCAGGAATAATGGCGAAATATTTGGCCACGTCATTCGCAATCGAAAATGTAGTCAGCGCCCCCCGCGTCATCAGCAACTGCTTGCCAATTTCCACGATCTCGATCAGCTTGGTCGGATTCGAATCCAGGTCCACCATGTTGCCGGCTTCTTTCGCCGCCTGCGTGCCCGTATTCATGGCTACACCCACATCGGCCTGCGCCAGCGCCGGCGCATCGTTCGTGCCATCGCCGGTCATGGCAACCAGTTTTCCCTGCCCCTGCTCGCGCCGGATCAAATCCAACTTATCCTTCGGCGTCGCCTGCGCCAGAAAATCATCCACGCCAGCTTCGGTCGCAATCGCCGCTGCCGTCAACGGATTATCTCCCGTAATCATCACCGTCTTGATGCCCATCGCCCGCAACTGATCGAAGCGCTGCCGCATCCCGCCCTTTACAATATCCTTCAGGTGGATGACTCCTAATGCCCGCCCATTCTCCGCCACCACCAGCGGAGTTCCACCGGAGCGCGAAATCGCTTCCACCGACTCGCGCACTTCCTTCGGCAGCGTGCCACCCTTTTCCTCTACATATTTCGCAATCGCATCGGTCGCGCCTTTCCGCACCGCGCGCCCATCCAGGTTCACACCCGACATCCGAGTCATCGCGCTGAACGGAATAAATTCCGCGTCATGCGTGCTCATCTCACGCCCGCGCAACCCGTACTTCTCTTTCGCCAGCACCACAATCGACCGTCCCTCCGGTGTCTCATCCGCCAGCGACGAAAGTTGCGCGGCATCCGCCAGCGTCGCTTCCGTCACCCCCGGCGCCGTCAAAAATTCCGTTGCTTCACGGTTGCCCAAAGTGATGGTTCCAGTCTTATCGAGCAGCAACGTGTTCACATCGCCCGCAGCTTCCACCGCTCGTCCCGACATCGCCAGCACATTGTGCTGCACCAGCCGATCCATGCCCGCAATGCCAATCGCCGAAAGTAATCCCCCAATCGTCGTGGGGATCAGGCACACCAGCAACGACACCAGCACGAACACTGTCTGTGGCGCGCGCGCATAAATGGCAAAAGGTTGCAGCGTAACCACGGCCAGCAGAAACACAATCGTCAGTCCCGCCAGCAAAATATTCAGCGCAATTTCATTCGGCGTCTTCTGCCGCTCCGCGCCTTCCACGAGCGCAATCATGCGATCCAGAAACGTCTCACCAGGATTCGAAGTGATCTTTATTTTTACCCAATCCGAAAGCACCCGCGTCCCGCCCGTCACCGCCGACCGGTCGCCGCCTGCCTCACGAATCACCGGCGCCGATTCTCCAGTAATCGCCGATTCGTCCACCGACGCCACGCCTTCCACGATCTCGCCATCGCCCGGGACAAACTCGCCCGCTTCCACTAGACACATGTCTCCCGAACGCAATTTGGAACCTGGCACCGTCTCAGTCTTCCCGTCGGCGAGCAGACGGTTTGCCATCGTCTCGGCCTTCGCGCGCCGCAACGCATCGGCCTGCGCCTTCCCTCGGCCCTCCGCCATCGCCTCGGCAAAGTTCGCGAACAACACCGTGAACCACAGCCACAGCGTGATCTGCAAATTGAATCCGAATCCGCCCTGCCCTCGTTCCACAAAGAGCAGCACAGTAGTCACCACGCTGCCCACTTCCACCACGAACATTACCGGGTTGCGCATCATGGTCACGGGATGCAGCTTCACCAGTGAATCCCACACCGCACGACGCACGATCTTCATGTCCCACAAGCTGCGCTTTGATTTCTTACTCGCCATATTCTCCTGTTGCCGCCCCGGCGTTCTCATCTTGAGAGTAGTTGTCATCCTGAGCGGAGGTTGCGCTTCGCAAAGCGAAGCACAACCGCAGTCGAAGGACCCCATACCCGCTTGCGGCGCCTTCGGCCCTGCAAGGCACTTCTGCAACTGCGGCGTCTTTTGTTTATTACCCCGACCGTCATACCGAGTCCGCCTAAAACGTCTTCCCGGCAACCATCAACAAATGCTCCAGAATCGGCCCCAGACTTAGCGCCGGAAAAAATGTCAACGCTCCCACAATCACTACCACCCCGATCAGCAACACCGTAAACAGTGGTCCCGTCACCGGAAACGTCCCAAGTGTTGCGGGAGCCTGTTTCTTCCCCGCCAGATTCCCCGCGATCGCCAGCATCGGGAGAATCATCATGAAACGTCCCAGCAGCATCGCGATCCCCAGCGAAGTGTTGTACCAGGGCGTGTTCCCACTCAATCCCCCGAAAGCCGAGCCGTTATTGGCCACGGCCGACGTGAACGCGTAAAGCACTTCACTGAAGCCGTGCGGACCGGCATTGGCCATCGCCGATGTACCGAAGCTATACAAAACCGAAATCGCCGTGAACACCAGAATCACCAGCGGGAAAATCAGGATCACCAGCATCGCCATCTTCACGTCGTAAGCTTCAATCTTCTTTCCCAAATACTCCGGCGTACGCCCCACCATCAATCCCGCAATAAACACAGACAGGATCACGAACACGAGCATCCCGTACATCCCCGCCCCCACGCCGCCGAAGATGACTTCACTTAGCATGAGATTGATCATCGGAACCATTCCGCCCAGCGGTGTAAACGAGTCGTGTTGAGAGTTCACCGCGCCGCAGCTCGTGTCGGTGGTCACAGTGGCAAACAGCGCCGAGTTCGCCACCCCAAACCGGACTTCCTTCCCTTCAAGATTCCCTACAGGTTGCACAGCCGATGCCCGGTGTTGCGAGCCATGCTGCGCCGCCGCCGTCAACAAAGGATTCCCCCGCGCCTCCGCCCAATACGCCGTCGTCACTCCGGCCAGGAACATCAACGCCATCGCCGCCCACACGGCCCACCCATGCCTCGGCGAGCCAGTCATTTTCCCCAGCGTGAACGTAAACGCGGAAGGAATCGCAAAAATGCAGAACATCTCCAGAAAATTTGTGAACGGCGTGGGATTCTCAAACGGATGCGAGCTGTTCGCATTGAAGAACCCGCCACCATTCGTCCCCAGCTCTTTAATGATCTCCTGCGAAGCCGTCGGCCCCTGCGCAACCACCTGTTGGCTTACCGTCTGCATCACCGGTTTGCCATCAGGACCATTCACCGGCTTGCCATCCGCACCCAACTGCGGCGTCTGATACGGATCAACCAGCTGAACCGTGTCATAAGGCTTCAGGTTTTGCACGACTCCCTGTGAAACCAGCACCAACGCCCCGATCAAACACAGCGGAGCCAGAATCCACAGAGTCCCGCGCACCAGGTCCACCCAGAAATTTCCAATCGTTTTCTGCTCGCGTCGCGAGATGCCGCGAATGAATGCAATCGCCAGCGCCATGCCCGCCGCCGCCGAAACCCAGTTGTGATAAGCCAGCCCCACCATCTGCGTCAGATAGCTCATGGTGGTCTCGGGCACATAGTTCTGCCAGTTCGTGTTCGTGGTGAACGAAGCCGCGGTATTGAACGCCACCGCCGGCGCCACTCCCGGCAGCTTCTGTGGGTTCCACGGTAGCCATGCCCACTGCTGCACCCGCTGCAGCACATAAAGCACGATCATGGAAACGCCGCTGAATAAAATCAGCGCCAGAGCGTATTCCTTCCAGGCCATCTCGTGGCTTTCATCTACGCCCGTTAGTTTGTAGAGAATTTTTTCCACCGGCCGCATCACCGGATCCAGCCAGGTTCTCTCGCTACCAAACACTCGCGCCATGTAAGCGCCCAGTGGTTTGGTCACCAGAAACACCACGAGCAAGAAAACAAAGATTTGCAGCCATCCGTTCGCCGTCATCAGAATTTCTCCGGTCGCAACATGGCATACACGAGATACACCAGCAATCCCGCGCAAATGATCAGCATGATGATTGATCCCATAAATCCCTCAGCGCACTCTCTCACAGAACTGCACATACGCCAGCGAAATCACAAAAAATAAAATCGTCACCGCAAGAAAAATCAGGTCCTGCATAACAAATTCCCTCCCGGCCCTAAAATTTGACGAGGATAGCCATATCGATGAACTGCTCGTCCCGCCGCAGATCAGGAAACCAGACACTGCTGGACCCTCCACCGCAAGCCGTCTCTGCTGCGCTCAAACTCGTTTGCCCAGACGAAGCCCCGCTGCTGCAGGCATAGTATTGCGGGAATCCGTTGTTGCTGCCCGGAGGCGGCGTTATTCCTTCCGAACCCGACCAGTACGGCACGCTGGCGTGGCGATAGTCGTATTCCCACCGGAACGTCAGGAACTGTCTGGGCATGTAGTCGAATGTGGCCGACGTGTCCCACGCCTTAAACGGATCTCCAGGATTTCCCGTGAAGTACGGCGAATTAATCGCTGCCGAAGGCGCCGTTTCCCCGTTGATCGGAGGGATCAGCACCAGATATCGTCCCGGATTATTGATCTGGCCACCGCCGATCGTAAATCCATACCGGTCTTTCTTGAACCACGTGCGATTGTAGAGCATGTATCCGACGAAGCTCTGCTTCGGTCCGCCAGCCGTATTCCCATGGCAGCTTACCCCTCCGCCAAATTCACATCCCAGATCGCCAGTGAACGAAAATGCCATCTTGTCGAGATATTTTTCCGGTTTGTCGTAATACTTGATCTCGATGCTGTCGTCGGTGTGTATCCGTCCACGATTCGGTATATATAGATCATCGTGGCCCAGTCCGTAATTGTTGGAGATGATGTTCATCCAGGGGTAGGGAGTCCATTTAATCTGTCCGCCTATCCCCTTCCGCGAATTCGCCGAACCATAGGATTGCCATCCATTGATGAACCACGGTTCAATCTTCAAGTGGGCGGTGGGAAAAATCTGTACCCGTAATCCCTCGAAAAACCAGGGCGTGTTCGAGGAAACGTACGACGGTTGATAGGCCCAGTTATCGAAGTTGTAATAGCTGAACAGGCCGATGTACGAAAGAAAAATGCCCGCGTCTACGTTGATTCCATTCAACGCATTAATGTGGTAGCCGCCGTACGCTTCCGATAGGTACCGATAGGCATTTCCCAGATCCCACTGTCCTTTGGCTGGACTCGGATCGTTTCGCACGGTCGTGGTGGAATACATTCCGAACTGGGTCATAAACCGGGCGCGCACGTTGTCGTAATGGAAATCGCCGCCTATGCCGAGTTGCTCTAGCTGGATTTCGTTGGAACGAAACAGTTCGCTTGACCCGCCCATCGAGCTGTCTTTCGGCTTGTTGAAGTCGTAGACGTAATTAATATCGGCTCGGATTTCCGGGGTAAAGAACTTCGAATCGAAAGCCGTATCCTTGTTTCGTGGGGTGCCGTTCAGCCAGGTCCAATCCCAATCAGAAAACGGATCGATCTTCGGCTTCTTCCCTGACGATGCATCCGGAGACGAAGCCTGTGACGAAGCCACAGGCTGCGGCAGCCATCCCGTCAGTGCGGAACTCGCAGGGGCAACGGCGCTCGCCGTGGTCGCGGCAGGTTGCGCAGAAGCAACGGACGTTCCCGGACGCGCCAAGTTCTCCGCCGTCAGGGGCGGCACACTCGGCCCGCCCCTGATCGCCGGAACCGTCTCAACCCGCTCCTCGGCGGGCAAGGCGCCTTTGTCCTCCACTTCTGCCCGCAAGCGCTCCACTTCCGCCCGCAGCGCTCTCAGTTCTTCCCGCATTTCCTGCTGTTCTGTTTGTTGAACTGAATTATTAGTGTCGGAGCTCGCGGAAGGAGTAGTTACGTTTGGCGTGGATTGCGCGCCAGCCCAACCGTTCAGAAATAGCGCGCACGTCGACAGCAATAAGACCCGATTTGCACTTTTCCGTATCATGATTTTCGTTCTCCAATAATTGCCGATAATACTCGCCCCGGTTGGCTTCCGTCGCTCGGCAATTCTCATCCCCGTAGATGCGCCTCAGTACCCCGGAGTCCTTCTCTTTTTCAGGCTTCCGCCGGACTGGCAGCACCCGGTAACGAACCGAGGGTGGACTCTCCCGCAGCAAGGCAATGAGAAACCACAGCATGAAACCCGCGCTCGCCAGAGCGATGGCCGCGATTATCCATGCTGTGTACGTAGCCCAGCCTCCCGCGCCATGGCGCAGTCCTTCGCGGAAACGTACCAGTGGAGCATTTCACTTGTAAGAGTGGTTTAAGGAATTCGTAAGAAATTCATAAAGGCAGAAACATCGCCGCGTTTCAGCAAGATCTTTGACCCAATCGATTGGCGCGGGCTGCCTTCAGCAGCCCCATTCCGCTTCGCCCGGCTGAGCGAAATACTCCCGCGACTTCGCCGGCTCGCTGGTCATCGACTCCAGTTCCAGCAGCGCCAGCCGCGCCGCTGCCACCAGTCGGCTCTTCTCCGGTTGCGAAACTTCCCTCCACGAACCACGACCTTCACTGCCTTTGCCCGCTACTTCCGGCATCAGCGCCTGCTGATAGTGATGAAAAAGCTCTGCCAACCGTTCCGGTGCGACTTCGTTAATCCACATTGCTCTCGATCTCCCTTGACTCTGCATCTCTGATCTGGGACTTCTTCAATCCCACAACCATTGGACACGGAATCGCACAAAGTTCGAATAAGGGCTCTATAAAATGTTTGTAAAGACAAGGAATCGGAGAACCGACCGAGGAATCGCGCTACGAGCCCGGTTCAAAGCGGTATCCCACCCAGGGTTCGGTGAGCAAATACTTCGGCGAGGAAGGATCACTCTCAATCTTCTTGCGCAGCTGCCCAATAAAGACGCGCAAATATTCCGGCTGCTCCGTGCTATTCGGACCCCAGATCGCAGCCAGCAGCGTTCGATGCGTCACCACTTTGCCCGGACGCCGCGCCAGATACACCAGCAGATCAAATTCCTTCGGCGTCAGATGAACTTCGTTCCCCACGACTTTCACCGATCGCGCATCCAGGTCGATCGAAAAATCTCCCGCCGTGATTGCAGTCGGCTCTTCTTCGGCCGCCGGAGTCCGCCTCAACTGCGCGCGGATTCGCGCCAGCAGTTCGTTCATGCTGAATGGCTTCGTAACATAATCGTCGGCCCCGGCATCCAGCGCTTCCACCTTCGACCGGTCGTGTCCACGCACCGAGAGCACGATAATCGGCACCTGCGACGTCTGCCGCACCTGCCGGCACAGCTCCACTCCATCCAGATTCGGCATGGCCAGATCAGTAATCAAAACATGCGGTGTCCAATTCTTCATCAACTCCAGTGCCATCTCGCCGTCATTGGCCACTCGGATGTCATAGCCTTGCGACGAGAGTGTCGTCCGCAGCACCCGCGTAATTTGCGGCTCGTCATCCACCACCAGGATTCGCCGGTGCTCGTTCGTCATCTTTCTGTCACCGCATTTCCTGCGTCACAATGTGAACATCCACCGCGGGCGTATCCCGCAAGAACTTGTGAATCGCCGAAAGATAGAAATATCTTTTCCAGCCCTTCGTAGCCGAGCGTCCGAAAACCACCTGCGTAATGTGATTCTCGCGCACGAATTCGGCGACTTTTTCCGCCACCACTTTTCCCTCGGCCTTCACTACCTTCGCTCCCACGCTCTCTGCAAAGCGTATATTCTCCGCCAGAGTTCGCTGGTTTTCATCGCTTTCGTCCGAGCCCGTGTCCACATAAAACACATACAAATCCCCGTCCAGCGCCTGCGCCATGCGTGCTCCGCGTGCAATCAAATACTGCGCCGCCGGATTCGAACTGATGCATACTGCAATCCGCTCGCGCACCTGAAGCAACTGGCCGTCCTCGGTTTTCAACTCCGAAAGCGTGCGGTCGACCGCCTGCGTCACCTGCCGCAACGCCAGTTCACGCAACGCTACCAGATTTGTATTCCGGAAAAAATTCGCCAGCGCCCGTTCTACCCGCTCCAGCGGATAGATGTCTCCACGCCGCATGCGAGTCTGCAGAGCTTGCGGCGTCAAGTCCGCCATCACAATTTCACCCGCCCGCCGGATCACCCAATCCGGCACCGTCTCCCGCACCTGCACACCCGTAAGCTCTCGAATCGTCGGCGCCAGGCTTTCGATGTGTTGCACGTTCAGCGTCGAAAGGACGTCGATCCCCGCATCCAGCAACTCGAAAACATCCTCGTAGCGCTTCGCGTGTTTGCTGCCTTCAATATTCGTGTGCGCCAGTTCATCCACCAGCACCACATGCGGCTTGCGCGCCAGAATCGCGTCTACATCCATCTCTTCAAAGGTGGTCGCTTTGTATTCCAACTTCTTGCGCGGTACCGTCTCCAGCCGCGACGAAAGTTCAATGATCGGTTTTCGCCCATGCGATTCCACCACGCCAATCACCACTTCTTCTCCACGGCTCGCCCTCCGCACTCCTTCGCTCAGCATGGCGTAGGTTTTTCCCACGCCCGGCGCATAGCCGAGAAACAGCTTGAACACCGCCGGCCGCCGCTCCGTGTCCACTTCCTTCAGCCACTCTTCCGGACTCTTAGCCATCGCCGCTATTCTCCACGCCCGAAGGAGAATTGTCGAATTTGATCGCGACTGCTCCTCACCACGGAGGCACGGAGGCACGGAGAAGAGCTCCAATTATTCTCCCCCTCTTCTGTACCGTTGTTTTCTCTGTGCCGGAGCTTGCCCTGAGCGAAGTCGAAGGGTGTCTCTGTGGTGAAAACGGTTTCTTGCAGTTACAATCGTGCCCGTGAAGCCGCACTGGCCGCAGCACTTGTTCCGCTACATTGCCTGCCTCGTAGCCGCCGAATTGGTGGCGCAAGTCTACCGGCATCTCGTCCACGTTAACCCCACCACCGTGGCTTTAACCTACCTCTTGATGGTCCTGTGGGTCGCTGCCTACTGGGGATTTCGCTTCTCCGTCTTTCTCGCCATACTGGCCACGCTCGCCTTCAATTATTATTTTCTGCCTCCCATCGGAACCTTCACCGTTGCCGATCCACAAAACTGGGTGGCCCTTTTCGCCTTTCTCGTAACCGCCGGAATCGCCAGCGAACTCGCGGATCGTGCCCGCCGCCAAACCGCTGACGCCGTTCAGCGTCGCCGCGACGTGGAAAGGCTTTACGCCTTCAGCCAGCGCCTTCTCGCTACGGACAATGTGGCAGAACTGATGAATTCGATCCCCGCCTACGTCTGTGATGGATTCGGAGCCAAGGCTGCCGCCATTTATTTGTTGAGCTCCCAGCAGGTTTACCGCACCGATCCCAAGGTCACCTGGTTTCCCCTCCAGGATCTTCAAATGGTCAGTTCGCGCGGCGAGCCGGTCATCGATTCCAAGCGCGGAGTTTCGCTCACACCTTTGCATCTGGGCACGCGCACCACCGGGGCCGTCGGCATCGCTGGAGCCTCGCTCTCTCGCGCCACTCTTGAGGCCCTGGGCAGCATGATCGGCATCGCCATCGAGCGCGCCAACGCCATGGAAAAACTCTCTCAGACCGAAGCCGCTCATCAGAGTGAGAATCTCCGCGCCGTTCTGCTCGATTCCGTCACTCACGAACTCCGCACTCCACTCACGGGTATCAAAGCCGCCGTCACCGGACTGCTCTCCGATTGGAACCTCGACGAAGCGCAGCGCCGAGAGTTGCTCACCGTCATCAATGAAGAAACCGATCGCCTTGACCGCCTGGTCGGCGAAGCAACGGAAATGGCGCAGCTTGACGCCCACAAAGTCGAGTTACACATGGCACCCGTGGATATCGCTACTGTGATCGAATCAGCCGTGGAAGAATCCAGAACAGTTCTCGGCCAGCATCCTCTGGAAGTGCGGGTTCCACCGTCGCTGCCCAAAGTGAAGGTGGATGCCGACCGCATCGCGGAAGTTCTCAAGCAGTTACTGGAAAATGCCGCCAAATATTCTCCGCCCACCGCCCCCATCACCATCACCGCGGAGCCAAAGGGAGATCGCGTCGTCACCAGCGTCACCGACCATGGCCCCGGCATCGACGATTTCGAACAGTCGTTGGTGTTCGACAAGTTCTACCGCGGTCGAGATCAGCGTTACAGCGTGCAAGGCACCGGCATGGGCTTAGCCATCGCCAAGGCCATCGTTGAAGCCCACAGCGGCACAGTCAGCGTGACCAGCCAACTTGGCTGCGGCTCAGTC
Source organism: uncultured Acidobacteriaceae bacterium (assembly GCA_963750245.1). Classification (GTDB taxonomy): domain Bacteria; phylum Acidobacteriota; class Terriglobia; order Terriglobales; family Acidobacteriaceae; genus Sulfotelmatobacter. The sequence goes on along the minus strand of CAVVQB010000005.1, from coordinate 1,382,543 downwards.
TTCTCCTTCGAACTCCCCACAGCCTGATCTGTAATCGCTGTATTCTCAACAAGTCGTCGTCATTCCCATTGCATTTGTCGTCCCAACGGAAGGGAAACACCCGCTTTTCGCCTGCGCGACCGTGGAAGAGCGGCGCTTCAGCGGCCTGCCCTGAGCGAAGCCGAACGGGCCGCGTAAGCTCGTAGAAAAAAGAAGCGGGCTTTAGTCCTTCAGTTCTTCAACTTCGGCCTCTCGCATGTATCCACAATCTTCGTCGGATCAATCGCGTCCTTATCCACCTGCTCTTCCAGAATCTTCCCGTCTTTCCCAATCAAGAAGTTCACCCGCCGAGCTGCCTTGTACTTATCCACATAGATCCCATACTTGCGCGTCACATCCCCACCCCAGTCACTCAGCAGAGGAAACGTAACTCCAATTTGATCGGCGAAAGCTTTATTCGAGAAAGCACTGTCCATGCTCACACCCAGAACCTGGGTATCGGTAGCTTCCAGCCGTTTCTGATCATGCTGGAGAGCTTGCATTTGCTTCGTTCAACCACCCGTGAACGCAAAAATAAAGAATGCCACCACCACGTTCTTCTTCCCGCGGTACTGGCTCAGGGAAACGGACTTCAGATCGTTCCCGTCAAAATAGTTCATGGTGAAATCCGGCGCCATGTCCCCAACCTTGGGTAGAGCCGGCGTGTCGCTTGCCGCCTTTACCTGCGCCGCAATCGATCCCACGCTGCTCATCGCCAACGTACCCGCAAGCAACGCCGCCGCCAACGCGTTCGGTAGTCTCTTCTGCATAACGATCCTCCAAGCCGAATGATAGCCCACCACTCGCGCGGACATTGTAATTTCGCTCGGCAATACTTGATCGAGACGCCAATCAGTACCTGCCCTCACACCCTTTCGCATTGCCGAATGCGGCCCGAAACCAGTAAATTCAGTTTCAGACAAACCTACGCGCCATGAGTCTCGTCACCCTGAACGACATCTTCTTCACCGCCGCCGAGCGCAATCTCGACCAGGCCATGCTTTACCGCGACGCCGGGAAGTGGTCGCCCATCTCCTCCTCGAGTTTTCGCCGCAACGTCGCCGCCACAGTCCAGGCTCTGCAGGAATGGGGCATCAAGAAAGGCGACCGTGTCGCTATCCTCAGCGAGAATCGCCCCGAGTGGTCCACCGCCGACTTCGCCATCTTGCTGCTAGGTGCCGTGACGGTTCCCGTCTACGCCACCCTGACTCCCGAGCAGACCGCCTACACCCTCAGCGATTCCGGCGCTACCACGATCTTCGTTTCCACCGAACACCAACTGCGCAAGGTCCAGTCCGTTCTCGCTCGAACTCAAATCAAGAAAATCGTGGTCATGGATCATCTCCACCTTTCTGGCGACGTCGCCACCTCTTGCGTCCTCATGAATCAGTTCATGACGCAGGGACCGCTCACCCTCGATTCTCAGACCGAGTCCCTCGCCCACTCCATTCAGCCCGATGACCTCGCCACCATCATCTACACCTCCGGAACCACCGGAACCTCGAAGGGTGCAATGCTCACCCATGGCAACATGGCCTCCAACATCGCATGCTCCTTGCTCGGCTTCGACATGCGCCCTGGCTTGGTCAGCGTTTCATTCCTTCCCCTTTCCCACGTCACCGCGCGCCACGTCGATCTGGCCCTGCTCTATCACGGGGTCACGCTCGCGTACTGTCCCTTCATCGAGAATCTCCCCCAAGCTCTTTTGGAAGTCCGCCCTACGCTTTGCGTTTCGGTGCCCAGGGTCTATGAAAAGGTCTACGCAAAAACCGAGATGTCGGCTCGCGGTTTTCCCAAGCGTGCCATCTACCGCTGGGCGCTCTCGGTTGGGCGCGCTCACAAGCCCGAAATTCTCGCTGGAGAAACTCCCGCTTCTGCCGCATGGAAGCTCGCCAACAAATTAGTCTTCTCGAGAATTCGCGACGGCATGGGCGGCCGCGTCGAGACCTTCATCTCCGGCGGCGCGCCGCTGGGCCGAGAGCTCGCCGAATGGTTCGCCTCCGTCGGCATCCGCATTCACGAAGGGTATGGCCTCACCGAAACTTCTCCCGTCATCGCCGTCAACACTCCGGTCAGCCACCGCATCGGCACCGTCGGTAAAATCCTGCCCAACCTCGAAGTCCGCATCGCCGAAGATGGCGAGATTCTGGTTCGTGGCCCCTCCGTCTTCAAGGGGTACTGGAACCGCCCCGAAGAAACTCAAAACGCATTTCAAGACGGTTGGTTCAAAACCGGCGACATCGGGCACATCGATGCCGATGGATATCTCTCCGTCACCGACCGCAAGAAAGAACTCATCAAGACTTCCGGTGGAAAGTTCATCGCTCCGCAACCCATAGAAAATTCCCTCAAGCTCAATCCCCTGGTCGGAACCGCCGCCATCATCGGCGATAGGCGAAAGTTCGCCTTCGTCATCGTCTCCCCCAACTTCGCCCTCCTGGAAAATTGGGCCCAGTCGAACGACGTTAGTTTCTCCTCGCGCGCCGAACTAGTCGCCAACCCGAAAGTTCAAACGCTCTACGACGGAATTGTCGAGGAAATCAACAAGAACCTGGCCCGCTTCGAGAAATTGAAACGCGTTCTCCTCGTCCCCGACGAGTTCACTGCCGATAACGGCGCTCTAACCCCCACCCTGAAACTCCGCCGCCGCGTAGTAGAAGACCGCTACCGTCGCCAAATCGACGACCTCTACGCCCGAGCCGAAGCGGCGACGAAATAGATTTCACTTGAACTCTTGAGCGATGGCCCTCAGCATCCAGCCGATCGGTTTCGCAACCGGTCTTGGAAACCGATATCTTTCGCGAAAGTAATTTCTTCCCAATCTTTTGCTCCAGCTATCAGCGACATCTTCTTTTTCGCGGAATTCAGGCCTGATGGTCGCTTCTACGTGATGACCTACTTCATGGAACAAGACATGACCAAGAGCGGCCGTTCTACTGAAAGGAATCATCGGGTGTACCGAGGCGGGAGCGGACAGATTATCCACGAACAGCTCAATCCATGCGGCGGTACCATGACGAGCATGGTGATAGCGTCCGAAGACCCGCGACTGCGGGACGCGACGTTTTCGAGACGTCACTTTGCCCAATCGATGCCTTCGAGGAGCGCCCGATTGATTCGTGAAGACTATGCGAAGCGCGTTCGGATTCAATACAATATCCTCATGACAGACGCACTCCATATCGCTGGCCGCTCCTTCCGCTCCCGCCTCATCGTCGGTACAGGAAAATACAAATCCTTCCAGGAAACTGCCCGCGCCCTCGAGGCCAGCGGAGCCGACATGGTCACCGTCGCCGTGCGCCGCGTGAATCTCGACCGCAGCAAGGAATCCCTGCTCGACTACATCGATCCCAAGAAATATTTCCTGCTCCCGAACACCGCCGGTTGCTACACCGCCGACGAGGCTGTCCGCGCCGCCCGCCTGGGCCGCGAAGTCGGCCTCTCCGAATGGGTGAAGCTCGAAGTCATCGGCGACCAGGCCACTCTTTATCCCGACGTGCAAGCCACGCTCGAAGCCACGCGCACTTTGGTCAACGAAGGCTTCACCGTTCTGCCCTACACCTCCGACGACATCGTCTTCGCCAAGCGCCTGATCGACGCCGGTGCCGCCGCAGTCATGCCGTTGGGCGCGCCCATCGGCAGCGGCATGGGCATTCAGAACCAGGCTCACATCCGCATCCTGCGCGAAATGATCACAGCCGTTCCCCTCATCGTCGATGCTGGCGTGGGCACCGCATCCGACGCCGCCATCGCCATGGAGCTCGGCGCCGACGCCGTCCTCATGAACACCGGCATCGCCAACGCGCAGGATCCCGTGCTCATGGCCGAAGCCATGCACCACGGCGTCCTTGCCGGACGTCAAGCCTACCTGGCGGGCCGCATGCCAAAGAAGTTGTACGCCACGGCCAGTTCCCCGCTGGAAGGCGTAGTCCGGTAGCTTGTAATAGATTGTGGAGGACCGGGTCCTCCGACCCGGTGGCCGAGCGTAGCTCGGCGAATTTCTTGGCTTTTAGGTGGCGCCGCGCTGCAGCGCTCCGATAAAGACATTGGAAGGAACCGGGCTTTAGCCCCGAAGTACTTGGCTATTTCACCGGACTCCAATTCACAAGAATCCCTAACCAAGAAATAAAAGGGCGGCAGCTGCCGCCCTCTTTCACACTTCACTCAAAACTCAGAGCATCTTCGCGCTTTCCACGTGAATGGAATCGCCCATGACATGTCCAGTCACAGCAATGTGATGTCCCACGTGATCCTTCAGCGCATCCGGATTCTCCACCATCAGAACCTTCTGATCCTTATCGGTCACGATCACCATCTTCGCGCCCGCGGCCAGGCACTTCTTGGTGCACGCCTCAGCTTTGTCGTTGGCGCCCTTCGCGCCGCATTTGTCATCGCTCACCCATCCGTTGACGGTGGTGCTCTTCCCCATATCGTCAAACGCCATCGCTGTCAGGGCGAACACAAAACACACCGCAAGACTAAGCACCACCAGCACTTTTCTCATGGCCGTTTTCTCCTTATTAGATCCTTCACTCGCGGCCCCACGCCGCATGGGAGGGAATTCCAATCGCGCATCCGAGAGGCAACTCAACCCGCCCGCCGATTCGTCGATCGCAGGAACTATACCACAGGGGATGTTTCCGGTTGTCACACACCCGCGCATCGGAGGTATGCACCGCGTCCCCTTACTTTCTCGCCGAATGACTCACCGGAGGCGCACCCACTGCCGGCGTCTGCGGAACATACACCACTTCGCCCGGACGCGCATAATGCAATTGCTCGCGCGCTTCTTTCTCAATCGCCTTCTCGTCCGTCTGCAGCCCCTGAATCTGCTGCGTGTACATCTCGTTTTCCTTCTGCTCGAGGACGATACGCTTCTGCAGCGATTCGTATTCGGCCCGCTTCTGCTTGTACACGATCATTCCATTCGCGCCAAACATCACATGCACAAACAGCGAGGCCGCCAACACCGCAACCGCAATGGTCGCCAACCGCCGCCGCAGCGCATACACCTGCCGGAAGACCGGTCGCACCTGCCGCGCCCAAGACGCCGCGATCGCCTCGGCCTGCGGCGCCCTCTCCGCAATCACGCGCAGCCCATCCTGCGGACTCGGAAATCGCCGCACGTCACCCAACGTCTTTACTCGAAAATCCATTGCTTGGCCGCCCCGCTCAACTTCTCCAAACCCCGCTTGCTCCGCCCCTCGGAATAAACCCGCACCTCCGGCTCAGTTCCAGAAAGCCGGTAACTCACCCACGAACCATCTTCGAAAACCAGCCTCAATCCGTCCGTGCGCACCACTTCGCTCACGCGATGCCCACACAATTCCCTCGGATCAGACCTCAACTTTCCAGTGAACTTGTCCTTCACCTCGGGCGTCAAGTGGAAGTTCTCCCGCGGCGAAACGAAGGAACCAACTTGGTTACATAGCTCTTTCATTTGCTCGCCCAGCCAAACTTGGTTCGCGTCGCCATCTTTCTGCTCCCCTGCTTAAGGTGCTACTCTCTCGACGTGAGTTGGCTCACCAACTGCCAATTGCCACCGGCTGATTTTATGTGACCGAAAAACGAATCGTCCTGACCACCGCAGGCTCGGAAGAAGAGGCGCGTAAGATTGCGCGCCACATTGTCGAGGAACGTCTGGCCGCCTGCGTCAACATCGTCCCGCAGGTTGTATCGATTTATTCCTGGCAAAACCAAGTGGAAGAATCTCGCGAATGGCTCTTGATCATCAAAACCACGGCTGCAGCGTTTGAGCGCGTGCGAACGGCAATTCTCGAACTCCACTCCTACGACCTGCCCGAATGTATCTGCCTGACCATCGAAGACGGATCACCCGGCTATCTGCAATGGGTCGGGGACTCCGTCTCGCCCAGAAAATCAGATGAATAGAGCCCGGACAACATCTGCTTTGGGTGGCCGCAGAGATTTTGATTTTGGGTGAAGCAGAGATTCTGATTTTGGCTGGCGCTGCGATCAAGCCCTAAATATAACTGGGGCTTGAGCCCCGAGGTAACTTCCCCTATATGGCTGCCAGCCCCGCTTCCAGATCACTAACAATGTCCTGCACATCCTCAATCCCCACAGAAATCCGCACCATGCCATCCGTGATCCCTATGGCCTTCCTCCCCTTTTCACCCAGCGCCGCATGGGTCATCGTCGCCGGATGCGAGATCAGCGTCTCGACTCCTCCCAGCGATTCCCCCAACGAACACACGCGCAATCTCTTCAGCATCTTGTTGGCATTTTTCAGCGACCCAGTCTCAAACGTGATCATCGCCCCAAACCCGCTCATCTGCCGCTTCGCCAACTCGTGCTGCGGATGGTTTTTCAGTCCCGGATAAAGAACTTTCCCCACCTTCTTGTGTTTCGCCAGAAATTCCGCCACTGCGCGCCCATTGCGGTCGTGAATCTCCATCCGCGCCGCCAGCGTCTTCACCCCGCGCAGCAGCAGAAAGCATTCAAACGGAGACAGTATCGCCCCCGCGCACTTCTGCAAAAACGCCAGCTTCTCCGCCTGCTCCGGCCTGCTGCACACCACCACCCCGCCCAGCCCGTCACTGTGCCCATTCAAGAATTTTGTAGTCGAGTGCACCACCATGTCCGCGCCCAGCGCCAGGGGTTGCTGAAAGTAGGGCGACATGAACGTGTTATCCACCACCAGTTCCACTTTCTTGCGCCGGCAGATCTTGCTGATCGCAGGCAGATTGCTCAACCGCATCAGAGGATTCGTCGGCGTCTCCACGTGCACCATACGCGTATTCTTTCGAATCGCGCGCTCCACGTTCTCCGCAACCGACGTATCCACATAAGAAAACTCCAGCCCGAACCCCGTCAGCACCTGGTTAAAAAGGCGCGGCGTCCCGCCATACAAATCGTCGCCGCACACCACGTGGTCGCCCGCCTTCAGCATGCTCGCAATTGCGTTGATGGCAGCCATTCCGCTGCCAAACACGCGTGCCGCCACCCCGCCTTCCAGCGACGCCATATTATCTTCCAGCCGATCCCGCGTAGGATTCGACACCCGCGAATATTCATACCCCTTGTTCTCCCCAATCCCCTGCTGCACATAAGTAGAACTCAAATAAATAGGCACATTGACCGCGCCCGTTAAGGGGTCCGGCTCCTGTCCATCGTGAATAGCGCGCGTAGCAAACCCAGCCTGCGTGTTTTTCTTCATGAACACCTTAGATTTGTCATTCTGAGCGAATGGATTTGTCATTCTGAGCGAAGCGAAGAATCCCTACCTTGCGCACAACACTCGCCACACAAAGTCTTCTGCATTTACCCTGCTACTAGAAAGCTTAAATCCCACCCTCAAAAATCTTCTTCGACAAGTACCGTTCCGCCGAATCTGGAATAATCGTCGCCACCCGTTTCCCCGCCCCCAGCCTTCGGGCCACGTCCAGAGAAGCGAACACCGCCGCTCCTCCGCTGGATCCCGACAGCACGCCTTCTTTCGCCGCAAGTTCCTTCACCGTCGCAAACGCATTCTCATCGCTCACCGCGATCACTTCATCGCACACCGATCGATCAAACGTCGCAGGAATAAAGCTCACCCCAATCCCTTCCACCTTATGCGGCCCGGGTTCTCCGCCGGCCAGAATCGACCCCTGCGTCTCCACCGCCACGGTCCGAACTCCCGGCACATGTTCTTTCATGTAGCGCGCAATGCCAGTAAATGTTCCGCAAGTGCCGCACCCCAGAACCACCGCATCCACTTTCCCGTCCATCTGCTCAAACATTTCCACCGCGGTCGTCTCGTAGTGGTAGTCGGGATTCGCCATATTCTCAAACTGCCCGGCCATAAACGCGCTCTTATCCCCGGCCACCAACTCCTTGGCCCGCCGGATCGCACCCTTCATCCCCTCTTCATCCGGCGTGCGTTCCACCTCCGCTCCCAGCGCCCGCATGATGATCACCTTTTCCTGCGAGAAGTTTTCCGGAACAAACAACTTCACCTTATATCCGCGATTTACCCCGATCAGCGCCAGCCCAATCCCCGTATTCCCCGCCGTGGCTTCGACAATCGTCCCCCCGGGCACAAGCTTCCCCTCCTGCTCCGCCCGCCGGATAATCCCGATGGCCGCGCGATCCTTCACGCTTCCGCCGGGATTCAAGTATTCAAGTTTCGCGAAGATATCGGCTGATCCGGCAGGAACCAGCCGTTTCAACCGCAAGATGGGGGTCCCGCCGACCAGGTCCGTAATATCGTCGGCCACGCCGAGATGGGAAACTTCAACTGTTTTCTGATGCACGCTACAGGTTACGGGGGACGGTCCGAGATCGTCAATCGTTCTCGCCCATCAATTGGTCCTTAAACCATTACCATTGTCATCCACCCTCTGTGCTTCCTCATTTCGACCTGCCTTGCCGTTCTTGCACTCAAGCTCCTCTACAGCATTGCCGATCTAGTTCCGTTGAGTGATTCATTCCGGAGGTCTCATGCTTCGTCGAATGTTTGTACCCGCTCTTGTCTATGCCGGTCTATGTGCGGGTCCCGTCACTCTCTGCGCTCAGCAGTTCAAGTTATTTGATCGGTCCGTTCAGGTTCACGGTTGGTTCTCTCAGGGCTTCGCCTACTCGAATGACAACAACTATCTCACCATGAACACCAGTTCCGGCAGCGGCGCATTCACCGATGCCGGCCTGAACCTCTCCACCGCAATCACCGACCGCTTTCGTATCGGCGCCCAGGGATACGTCCGCAACATCGGCCAACTCGGTGAAGGTCATCCTAGTCTCGACTGGGGATATGGCGACTACCGCTTCATCGGCTGGTTCGGCGCGCGTGTCGGCAAGGTCAAGACTGCTCTCGGCGTCTATGGCGGCACTCAGGACGCCGAATTCCTTCACACCTGGGCAATCCTTCCGCAATCCACCTACCCGTTGGATCTTCGCAGCGCCACCATCGCGCACACCGGCGTTGACCTATATGGCCGAATTCCCCTTCGCCGCGCCGGCGAACTGAACTATACGGCGTATTTCGGAATTCGCTCGTTCGATAAGCATGGAGGCATCTATTACTTCTCCGCCGATCAAGGTATTCCCATTGACAAAGACTCCGGCCACGTCGAGGGCGGCGATGTGCGCTGGACCACTCCTCTCAGCGGCTTCATGGTCGGAGCCTCAGGTATAAATCTAACCGAGAATCGCCAAGGGCATTACGAGATTCCGGGCCTCACGAGCACGACGTACAAACTGTTCCCGGATCCCGATTACATCATCTCCGCCTATGGCGATTACCGTCGCGGGCCCTGGCACTTCAATGGCGAATTCCGCCGCGAATATTCTCCCCTGGAGGTTATCAGCCCCATCCTGTCCGGTTTGTACACCTACAACGGGGACACCAACAAAAACTGGTTCCTCGCCGCGGCCTACCGGGTCTCCAAGCGTCTGGAAGTCGGCGCCTATTATGACCGTTTTCTAGTCGAACACCCTGACGTCCCCAGCGATCCCTATTCCAACCACATCTATGACCAGACCGTGACCGCCCGCTTCGATCTCACGCGCTGGTGGAATTTCAAAATCGAAAGCCATTTCATCGATGGCTATGGGGACGTGTATTCCGCGCACGGATTCTACACACGGTCCAATCCCGGTGGCTTGAAACCTTACACCAACTTGGTCGTGCTCAGGTCAGGAGTGAACTTCTGAATGAAGATTCAGGCATGAAAGAGAACCTGATGAGATATCTTCGTTTTTTCGCCGCGGCTTCCGCACTTATTGTGTCAGTTGCGCTGAACACTCTAGCCAGCGACATCAAGATCGTCGCCAACTCCAGCATCAAGACGGACACCATTTCCCCAGGCGAACTCAAAAACATTTTCTTGCAGGAAAAAAATTCTCTTAGCGACGGCTCCCACGCCGAACCCGTGCTGCAAAAAGGTGGCCCCATCCACCAGGCCTTCCTGCAACAGTACCTCGGTAAAACCGACGACGATTTACAAACGTTCTATCGCGCCCTGGTTTTCACCGGCCGAGGTTTCTCGCCAAAACAATTAGGCTCCGAGGCCGAAGTGGTCGCCTATGTAACCAAAACCAGGGGCGCCATCGGCTATGTCAGCGCCGAAGCCGCTACCGACGGAGTCAAGACCTTAACCGTCCTTCGATCCGGAAGCACCGCCGAACGCAGACTCATCACCCGCGTCGAGCCCGATTATCCTCTAACCCTCAAGCGGCTCAGCATTGGAGGAACTGTACGCTTGCAGGTTACCATCGCCGCCAAGGGCAACGTCGAGAACATCCAGGTGCTCGGAGGTAATCCAATCCTGGCCGAGTCTGCCACGGCAGCCGTCAAGCAATGGGTTTACTCCACAACGCATTCCCGCAGCACTGAAGAAGTGAGTATCCCTTTCGATCCCAACCGCTGAGTTCCAAAGTTCGGCCTAGATTTCAACTTCGAGAACCACGCCGAAGCCTATTTCGTTCCTTGTGCCGGCTGCGTCCCCGCGTAATACCCGCTCTTCGTCCTCACCGACATCTTGCCATGCCCCTTCGCCTTAGCGTCCACACGGATCGCGCGGAATCCCCCCGTGCCTTTCGGATTCGTCGGCTTATACCCAATCGTGTATTGGTTCCGGATGTCGTGCGCCACCTGCCGGCTGATCTCGTCCACTTCGTCCAGTGTCTTCGGAAAAAATGCTATCCCACCCGTCCGCTGCGCAATGGTCTCAAGCGCCCGCCTGGCCCGCTTGGGATGCTCTTCATCTCCCAATATTCCGATCGCATACACCGACGGCCCATTTTCGTCCTGCAACTGCTTCACCGCCTGCTCCAGACTCTCCCGGCTGGCATTGTCTTCTCCATCGGTCACCACGAGCAGCACTTTCCGCTCCAGCCTGGCATCTCTCTTCAAGTGATCGGCGGATGCCACTACCGCCTCGTAAAGCGCCGTCCCACCCCTGGCGTCAATCTTCTCCAGCGCCTCCTTCAGTTTCAGTAGATCGTTGGTGAAATCCTGATCTAGATAATATTCGTCGTTAAAATTCACCACGAACACTTCATCCTGTGGATTGCTCGACCGCACGAGGTTCAGCGCTGCCGCGTTTACTTTTGCCCGCTTCTCCCGCATCGACCCGGAATTATCAATCACAATTCCCATCGCCACCGGAATGTCTTCGTGATGGAAGGAAATGATAGTTTGCGGCTTGCCATCTTCGAACACCGAAAACGCGTTCTGCCCCAGATCGGTAACGATGCGCTGCTTGTCATCCACCACCGTGGCGTGCAGAAGAACTTCATCCACGTCTTTGCGGATGACAAAAGTTCCGTTGTCCTGGGATCCCTCGGGCTGGTTCGAAGGGGCGGCGTTCGATTCCGGTTGAGACTTTTGGGATTGGCTCTGCGCCGCCTGGGATTTAATCGGAGAAGACGGAGCCGGCGAAACCTGACCTGCAGAAGACTGCTCGTGGGAAGTCTCCTGCCCCGCATGCCCGGCAACCGGCTGCGCCAGCACCGCGACCACAACCGCGAAGGCGCATTTCAATAAAACAAAGTGACCCGCACCCTTATTCTTCGGGCGCGTAATATCCGGTCCTGGCATAAACTCGCAGCGGCGGCAATCCTTTCGGCGGCAGTAACTTCACCTTGATCTTACGCCATTTGCCGTCGCGCGAATCGTTATGCGGCCGGTAACCCAGCACATATTGATTGCGCAATTCGATTCCAATCTTCGTGGCCACATCCGCCAAATCATTCGGGTTTTCCACCGTAAATGCCCGGCCCCCCGACAATTCCGCAACCTCACCTAAAAGCGCTGGCCCCAATCGCTCTTCTTCCGTGGGGAAATACCGGTCGTAAATGCCAATCGCATACACCATCACGTCCGCTTCTTTCACCGTCGCTTTGATTTCGTTTTCGGTATACCGGCTATGGTTGTCCCCGCCATCGGAAATGATCAGCAGGGCCTTCTTCGCATACTTCGCCTGCCTCATCTTGGTGACGCCCATATAGATCGCGTCCAGCAGAGCAGTCCGCCTTCGTGGCACCGCAAACACCAGCTTGCTCTGAATCTCGTCCACAGAACTGGTGAAATCGCTGACCACCTCCGGTTCGTCCGAAAATGTGATCATGAAAAACTCATCCTGCGGATTAGCGGTCTTGAAAAACTCCACCACCGCATCCTTCGCCCGATCCATCTTGCTGCTCATGCTTCCGCTGGAATCGAAGATCACTCCCAACGAAACCGGAGCATCCTCACTGGAGAACGACTTGATCTCCTGTCCCGACCCGCCTTCAAAAAGCTGGAAATTTTCCTTCTCCAGCCCCGTCACCAGACGGTTCATCGGATCCGTTATCGTCACCGGCACCAGCACCAGGTCCGCATTCACCTTCAAGGGCTTTATGCGCGTATTCAAAGACGAAGAGACAACCGTTCCCCTTGCCATCTCTTCTGCCTTTGCGCTTTCCAACGCTCGCGGCTCCACGTGGACGTCGTTCACATCGGTCTGCCCCCAAGCTGGCATGAATCCGCCGAACCCCGCACACACCGCAATCCCCAGCAATGCCTTAAAGACAAGAGGAAAAACAGAACGATAGAGTAGGTTTGTTCGCGATCTAACGCCAGTCAGATTCCAGGGTCGCATCAGACCGCAGTTCCCAGCACGGATCCCAGGGCGAGATACCCGGCGCTCATCCTCGAAGGACATAAGCACCTCATTTGGCCGCGATAGTATCACAGCTTTCCCCGGCCAACGACGGTATTTTTGTCAAATCCTCGTGACAATCCCAGAATGGACGCCGGTTTCAGCCGATTTCTCCACTCCCGTGAATCGCCATCCGGAAATCCGCCGCTACCTTGTTACAATCAATGGTTTCCATGGCTGACATCCATCCCTTTCGCGCTTTCCGTTACGATCCCCAACAGATCTCTCCCGCTCTGGTGGCGACCCAACCTTACGACAAGATCACTCCCGCGATGCAGGAACGCTACTATGCGGCCAGCCCGTATAACCTTGTCCGCATCATCCTCGGTCGGCATGAACCGAATGACAATCCGGAAAATAATGTATATCGCCGCGCCGCCGCCAGTTTTCGCGACTGGCGCCGCCAGGGAATCCTGCGCCAGGATTCCCGTCCTTCCATCTACGCCTATTCGCAGCGCTTCACGCTCCCCGGTTCTAACCAGGAACTCGAACGCCGCGGCTTCATCGCCCTAGGACGCATCGAGGACTATTCCGCCGGCGTCGTCTTCCGCCACGAGCAAACCCTCGCCAAACCCAAGGCCGACCGCCTTGATCTGCTCCGCGCCACCCGCGCGCATTTCGGCCAGATTTTTATGCTCTACGAAGACTCCGGCCAAGTCGAGTCTTTGCTCGCCACTCCCGCCGAACCCGACATCGCCATCACCGACGAATACGGAGTCCTCCATCGCGTCTGGCAGATCTCCGACCTTCGCTTGATCGATGCAGTCCGCGCCGCCATGGTTGACAAGAAACTCATCATCGCCGACGGCCACCACCGTTACGAAACCGCCCTCAACTATCGCAATGAACGGAGAGAAGGCGAGCGCCGAGAAAACGACGGTCGGGAGAAGGCACTCCCCGCCGCCACGCCCACCACATCTCCCTCCGAATTCGTGATGATGACCTTCGTCAACCTGAACAGTCCCGCTCTCGTCATCCTTCCCACCCACCGCGTCGTTCACAGCCTGCCCTCGTTTAACGACGAGGCCTTCCGCGAGTCCGCCCGTAAATTTTTCGACGTCGAAGAAGTCGACTCCTCCCTTGACGCACCCCACGCCACCGCCATGCTGCACCAGTGCGGACGCGCCGGCGCCGCCCTGCTCGCCGTCACTCCCAACCGGGCCTTCCTCCTGCATCACCCCGACCCGAGCGCCGATCACCTCTTTACCGGACTGTCCATGCGCCAGCAGTCCCTTGACGTCGTCCAATTGCATAAAATCTTGCTGGAAAATGTCCTGGGTCTTACCGAAGAATCCATCCGTAACCAGCAAAACATCTCTTACGTCCGCGATGCTGCAGAGGCCCTCGCGCAGCTGGAAAACAGCCCTCGGGCCAGCATTGTTTTCTTGATGAACCCCTGCCGCATCCAGCAAGTCCGCGACATCGCCTTCGCCAACGAAGTCATGCCCCAGAAATCCACCGATTTCTACCCCAAGCTCCTCAGTGGACTGACGGTCTATGCCTTGGATTAGCGGCGCAGATCTTGGCCGAAGGTCATGTGGGGACAGCCGCCCCTGGCCGTCCAGCCGGGAAAAGTCAGGAAACTCTCGCCCACGGCGGTTCAGCCCGCGACTAAATGGGACAGGCCACCTACTGCTCTCCCTCGCGATCACCGTATCCCTCTCCCTCCCGCTCCCCGCTGCCCCTCCCGAGAAACATCTCTCCGTCTACTCCACTGCCGCCAACTACTCGCTACCCATCTTGCAGCATCAGGGCAGCGCCTACGTTGGCCTCCTCGAACTCCTCGAACCCCTGGGCACGGTCAGCGCCAAACAGGACGGCGCCCGCTGGCGTCTGCACTACAACAATATCCTCGGAGAATTTACCGTCGACAAAACCCGCGCTCGCATTCAGGGACGCGACGCCGATCTCCCTGCCAAATTCATTCTCGAAAATGGACGTGGCCTAGTCCCCGTCGCCTCGCTCAATTCCCTTCTCCCTCGTTTCCTGGGAGGCCCCGCGACTCTCCACGAGCAGTCCAGCCGTCTCTTCATCGGCAGCGTCGCTACCCACTTCACCGCCTCCGTTGCCGCAAGCGACCCTTCGCACCTTGTTTTTCAATTCAGCGCTCCCGTCAATCCTTCTGTCGCCACCGAACCCGGCAAGGTCCGCCTCACCTTCAATCACGAACCGGTTACCGCACCTGCTTCTCCCACGCTAACTTTTTCCAGCAAACTCATTCCGTCCGCCGCGTATTCCGAAAGCAACGGCGCAGCCGAAATCACGATCATCACCACCACCCCGGTCATGGCCAGCTTCAGCAACGACGGCCGCACCGTCACCCTGGCTCCTCCCACTCCCGCGAAGTCGCAGCCCGCACCAACCCAAACCGCAAACGCACCCGTTTCTCCGCCGCAAATTTCTCCGGCCCCGCAGTCTCCCGCTCCGGCTCCAACTCCGTCGTCCCCTCCCCGCCGGTACTTCGCCATCGTTGACGCCAGCCACGGAGGCGCCGATCGCGGCGAAGCTCTCAGCGCCACCATCGCCGAAAAAGACGTCACGCTAGCTTTCGCCCGCCAGCTTCGCCAGGAACTTGAAAGTCGCGGCATCTCCACCCTCGTCCTGCGCGACTCCGACGCCAACCTCTCCCTCGACGATCGCGCCTTCTTCGCCAACACTACCCACGCCGCCGTCTACATCGCCCTCCATGCTGCGTCCAGCGGCCATGGCGTTCGCCTGTACACCGCAATGCTTCCCTACGCCGCGACAGAGGACGACGGCCCCTTCCGTGCTTGGCCCACCGCCCAGTCTTCCCTCCTCCCACTTAGCCAGGCCGCAGCCACCAGCGTAGCCGCAATGCTAAAAAGGATTCAGATTCCGGTCCGCACCCTGACTGCGCCTCTCCGTCCTCTGAACAACATCGTCACCGCCGCCATCGCCGTCGAAGTAGCCCCGCCCGCCTCCGACATCTCCACCCTAAACTCTCCCGATTACCAGCAACTCATAGCCGGCGCAGTAGCCAACGGAATCGCCGCGATCCGCTCCCAACTAGCAGCAGCCCCCTGAATCAAGGATCTGGTGATCGGGTCATTGCGTGATCGCATGATGTCGAATCGCATAATTTGATAAATTCAAAGCGCACGGATCTTCAGGGCTTTTAGGTTTTCAATCGCCCGATCGCCCGATCTCCCGATCTCCAAATCACCCGATGTCGCCATGATTCCACGCCACTTCTTCATCGCGCTCTCCATCCTCCTGGCCGCCGTGCTTGCTATGAGCCTCTACGCCTGGCACATGCGCGGACGCGCCGCCGCCAATCCCATCCCCTCCGCCGACGTCCGTCCCGTCGTCCCTCCCGTCGCTGGTGCCACCGAGCGTGTCACCTTATACGTGGCCTACGATGACATCGGTATCCTTCGCGCTCAATCAGCTCAGATCCCCATGCCTTCGGTCCGGCAGCAGCGCGCCGAAGAGGTCCTCCGCGCTCTCCTCGCCCTCTATCTCGATAAATCTTCCCCCCACCCGCTCCCGCCCGGCTCCGAAATTCGCAGCGTCTACCTCGTCGATCCCGGCCTCGCCGTCATCGACGTCAATGCCGCTTTTGCCGACGGTCACCGCTCCGGCGTCCTCGCCGAAGAACTCACCATCGCGTCGCTCATCCAGACACTCTCTGCCAACATCCCTGGCATTCTGAAAGTAAGAATTCTGGTCGAAGGCAAGCAGCGCGACACTCTGGCCGGCCACGCCGTCCTATCCAACTTCTTCGACGTCTCCGCCATCAGCCAACTCTCGTCCCAACTCCAGTCAACTCAGTAGTTGTCAAATAACGAGGCGTACTCTGTGTTCCCTGTGTTTAGGATTTTTTTCGTCTGCAATCCCAGAATGGACCGCCCCGGACAATGGTATAGTGGTATGACCAATGACGCTTTTTCGCATGTATCCACAGGACAAAGGCAAGCCCCAACTTCTATAGACTTCTTACATCCATTTTCAAGGACGACTTACCATGGCCATTGCCACCATTAATCCAGCGACCGGCGAAACGCTGCAGACCTTCCAGCCTCTTTCCAGCGCCGAGATCGAACGAAAACTCCAACTCGCCGTCACCACCTTCCACGCCGAGCGCAAGACTCCCTTCTCCGAGCGCGCCCGCCGCATGCTGAAAGCCGCCGAGATCCTCGAACGCGACAAAGATAAATTTGCTCATCTCATGACCCTCGAAATGGGCAAACCTTACAAAACCGCCGTCGCCGAGGCCGTAAAGTGCACCACCGCCTGCCGCTATTACGCCGAGAACGCCGAAAAAATACTCGCCGACGAAGTCATCGAAACCGGCGCAAAGAAGAGCTTCGTCCGCTACCGTCCCATCGGCCCCATCCTCGCGGTGATGCCCTGGAACTATCCTTTCTGGCAAGTAATCCGCTTCGCCGCTCCCGCTCTCATGGCTGGCAACGTCGGCTTGCTCAAACACGCCTCCAACGTTCCTCAGTGCGCCGTAGCGATTGAAAAGCTCTTTCTCGAGGCGGGATTCCCCGCCGGCGCCTTCCAAACCTTGCTCATCGGCTCGCAGCAAGTCGACGCCATCCTCAACGACCCGCGCGTCGTGGCCGCCACGCTTACCGGAAGCGAGCAGGCCGGCGTCGAAGTCGGTGTCGCCGCCGCCAAGCGCATCAAGAAGGTTGTTCTAGAACTAGGCGGCAGTGATCCCTTCATCGTCATGCCCAGCGCGGACCTCGAGGCCGCCGTCGCCACCGGGGTCGATGCCCGCACTCTCAACAACGGCCAATCCTGCATCGCTGCCAAGCGCTTCATCGTTCACGAATCCATCGCCGCAGACTTCGAGAGAAAGTTCGTCGAGCGCATGAAGAATCTCCGCATCGGGGATCCCTTCGACGAGAAAACCGAACTCGGCCCGCTCGCCACGGCCAGCGCCGTCAAAGACCTCGACGCCGACGTCCAGAAAACCGTCAAAGCCGGCGCCAAACTTTTAACCGGCGGCCACAAACTCGATCTCCCCGGCAACTACTACGCGCCCACAGTTCTCACAGAAATCCCAAAAGAATCTCCCGCCTATCGCGAAGAATTCTTCGGGCCCGTCGCCTCGCTCTTCCGCGTCAAAGATATCGATGAAGCCATTCGCCTCGCCAACGACAGCCGCTTCGGCCTGGGCGCCAGCGCCTGGACCAGCGACGACCGCGAGCGCGAACGCTTCATCAACGAACTCGAATCCGGCATGGTCTTCATCAACAAAATGGTCGCCTCCGATCCCCGCATCCCCTTCGGCGGGGTAAAAAGTTCCGGCCACGGCCGCGAGTTAGCCGCCAACGGCATCCGGGAATTCATGAACATCAAAACTGTCTGGATCGCGTAGGAAACCAGGGGAACGAACAACGAACTATGTGGGGAACAGCCGCCCCCGGCTGTTCGCCGGGCGAAGCCGGCAACTCTAACCTTTACTGCCTCAATGTCAGCCCGCTCAACACCGCCTGCTGCCGGGCAATCAGCGTCTGCACACCCTGCCGCGCATAGGCCATCATCTTGCCAAATTGCGCTTCATCAAACGCTTGCTTCTCGGCCGTGGCCTGCACTTCCACCATCTTGTAACCAGCCGTCATCACAAAATTCATATCCACATCGGCCCGAGAGTCTTCTTCATAACAAAGATCGAGCAGAACTTCTCCATCCACAATCCCCACACTCACCGCCGCCACAAAATCTTTCAACGGAACCGAAGTCAACGTCCCCGCCTCCACCAATTTTTCCAGCGCCAGCCCAAGCGCCACAAATGCCCCCGTAATCGAAGCTGTCCGCGTCCCACCGTCGGCCTGGATCACGTCGCAATCAATCCAGATTGTGCGCTCGCCCAGCCGCGTCAGATCCGTCACGGCCCGCAGTGATCTCCCAATCAGCCGCTGAATCTCATGCGTCCGTCCACTCTGCCGCCCCTTCGACACTTCCCGCGACGTCCGCGTCAGTGTGGCCCGCGGAATCATTGCATATTCGCTCGAAATCCATCCCTTCCCCGTATTCCGCATAAACTGCGGTACCGTCTCCTCAATCGACGCGGTACAAATCACCCGCGTGTTCCCCACCTCAATCAGCACCGACCCCTCCGCCGTAGTAATAAATTCCGGAGTAATGATGACTGGCCGCAGCTGATCCACAGCACGATGATCCGATCGATAGAACATAAGCAAGGATTGTAAACGATGCCGCCGCGAGAAACGCTGACTTCCCGCAGATGCAAACAGTGCGATTTGGAAATGCGTGCGCGCGGGGTCCGCAGTGTTCCGATGAAGAGATCGCCAAGCTTCGGCGGAGAGTTTTCTTCCACTCCCCGCCGCGCTACACTCGTACCGTCAGAAAATCTGATCACTAGCCACTGATCACTGACCACTAACTCAACCCATGCCCACCCTGATCCCGAACCCCACCCGCATTCAATCCGCCGGCAACAAACCCAAGCTCATCGACGAATACATCGGACGCGTCAACTCCAGCACGACCTCCGCCAGCGTCGCCCACATGCGCAGCCCCGCCGGATGGCTCGAGCCCGGCCAGACTCCCGCCTTCGAGGAATTCACGATCGTCCTCAAAGGCTCTCTGCACGTTGAACACAAAAATGGATCCCTCGATGTCTCCGCCGGACAAGCCGTCATCGCCTACGCCGGCGAATGGGTACGCTATTCCACTCCCTACGAAGGCGGAGCCGAATACATCGCCGTCTGTCTCCCCGCCTTCTCCATAGATACCGTACATCGCGACCAATCCTAGCGCCCCTTTTATTCAACTCCCGCTCGTTCCCCGAACGACCTCTGGTCTAGCGATCTTATCCGCCTGGCGCCATCCCGACGTCCCGGGTTTACCCCAGGGGGACGATTCGGGGTATAATTCCCGGCGCCTTTTGAAGTCAAAAAAAACGATGCAAAGTCGCGCTGAAAAGCCGCGACGGACGGCCAGTTCGAACGTAAGTGCTCCGGCAGTACAAATTGTTATTTCCCGCACTCGGCATCAAAAAAAGACCGATCTTCGAGGAAAAACCATGAAAAATTTCTGGACCCTCCCTGCTTATCTCCTTTTGTGTCTCGCTCTCACCTATCCCGCCAGTTCGCAGCAATGGCGTCCACTCAATAATCAGCCCAACCCCAACCTCGGCCTCGGCAACCCACTCCTGCTCACCGACGGAACAGTCATCGCTCACGAAGCTTGCGGATCCTCCTGGTGGCGCCTCACCCCCGATTTCTACGGCAGTTACCTCAACGGCACCTGGAGTCGCATCGCCTCCTTGCCCGCGGGATACGCTCCCCTCTATTTCGGCTCCGCCGTCCTCCCCGATGGCCGCGTCATGATGATGGGCGGCGAATATAACTCCGCGACGCCAGGAAATTGCCAGGCCGTCTGGACCAATCTCGGCGCCATTTATGACCCCACCACGAATAAATGGACATCCGTGAAAGCGCCCTCCGGCTGGACCACCATCGGCGATGCCCAAAGTGTCATCCTCGACGATGGCACCTACATGCAGGCCAACTGCTGCACCAGGCAGTCCGCCCTTCTCGATGCCAAGACTCTCACCTGGACCCCGACCGGCAAAGGCAAGTACGACGTGAACGACGAGGAAGGATGGACTCTGCTGCCCGACGGCACTGTCTTGACCGTCGACGCTTACGTTTTCAAGTACGTGGCCGACGGCAAGAATTACGAAATCTATAATCCCAAAACCGGCACCTGGAAAAGCGGCCCCGCCAGCGGCACCATCGTCCAACTCTGGGATTCCTATCCCAACGCCCAGCAAGCCTCCGACGAGGTCGGGCCGGGCATCCTGCGGCCTGACGGCACCGTCTTCTACACTGGAGCCTATGGCGCTCCCGGAATGCCTGGGCACACTGCCACTTACGACACTAAAACGAAAACCTGGACAGCCGGCCCCGATTTCCCAGACGCCCTCGATGTCGCCGATGGCCCAGCCGCTCTACTCCCCGATGGCAAGGTACTGATTCAAACCAGCCCCGGTATCTTTAACTCCGGTTCAAAGTTCTTCATCTGGAATGGCACCAGTTTCTACAACGTCACCGGAAGCAACACCGACGCTCCCAACATCCCTTCTTACGTCGGCAACATGCTGCTCCTGCCCACCGGTGAAGTTCTCTGGACCGACTTCGCCGACGCTTGGGTCTTTGAGCACGGAGGAATCCCAAACCCCGATTGGGCTCCTCAAATCACCGCCGTGCCCTCCGACCTCGCTCGCGGGCATTCTTACGTCGTATCCGGATTCAACTTCAATGGATTCTCTCAGGGTGCCGCTTACGGCGACGATACCCAAGCCGCCACCAACTATCCGCTGGTCCGCATTACCAACCGCGTCACCGGTGCCGTATCGTACGCCCGAACCCATGACCACAGCACTATGGCCGTCGCCTATACCACGCAAGCCTCAACTCACTTCGATATGCCAAGGAAGATGGAAACCGGCCTTAGCGATTTGCAGGTCGTCTGTAACGGCATCTCATCGACCGCCGTCACCGTGAATGTCGAATAAACAACGCAGAAGAAATAACGTGGAAGAAATGTGGATGGAATAGAAAACCGCATCGCCGTACGCCCACCCTTCGCTTCCGCGCAGGGTGGGTGATTCCAAGCAATTCGATTCGATAGAATTACAGCATGCCCAATCGCTCCGTAGCCGTCTTCGATCTCGGCGGCGTACTCATTGACTGGAATCCGCGCTACCTCTACCGCAAACTTTTCAACGGAGACGAGGCCGGCATGGAACATTTCCTCGCCACCGTCTGCACTTCATCCTGGAATTCGCAGCAAGACGCCGGACGCCCTTTCTCCGAAGCCTGCGCCTCACTCAAGCTGCAGCATCCCCACCACGCCGATCTCATCGACGCCTGGATCCAGCGCCAGCCGGAAATGGTAACCGGCCCCATCCACGGCACCGTCGATATCCTTGCAGAACTGCGTGCTCGCCAGGTTCCTCTTTACGCTCTCAGCAACTGGTCGGCGGAAACCTTTCCTATCTCGCTCAACCGCTTCGAATTCCTGCATTGGTTTCAAGGCATCCTGCTCTCCGGCGAAGTCCGCCTGCTCAAACCCGATCCGCGCATCTTCGAACTTTTCTTCGAAACCCACAACGTCGATCCTGCCCACACCGTTTACATCGACGATCTGAAACCAAACGTCGACGCCGCGACCGCCTTGGGAATGCACGGCATCCTGTTCACTGACCCTCCCGCGCTGCGCAAGGAACTCCAGAAGTTGGGCCTGCTCGATGTAAAGCAGGATTTGGTGAAACAAAATTCAGTCGCAAAAATCGACCACGTCGCAGCCTGGGTCTCCGATCTCGATCGCTCCCGCTTCTTCTACGAACGCTGGTTCCAAGCCAGTTCGGGAGCGCAGTACTCCAGCGCAACCCGCGACTTCAAATCTCGTTTCCTATCCCTCGGCTCCGGCGCGCGGCTCGAACTGATGGTGTCGCCCGGTGAATCTCCCCGCCCCGCTCACGTCGCCATCTCCGTAGGCTCGCGCGAAGCCGTCGATCGCATAGTGAAAGAAATGGCGGCCTCAGGAGTCCGCATCGTAAGCCAGCCCCGCCTCACTGGAGACGGCTACTACGAAGCCGTAATCGCCGACCCCGACGGCAATCTCCTGGAAATCACGGCCTAATAACCGCTGAGAAAGTTTGCGGATTGCTCCCACTTTCAGTCTCCCCGTTGGGGACAACTCTGTGTGTGATCGCAATGGAACGCGTTGCCCCAACTCCTTTCCGGCCCAATGAAGAAGGAGAATGGGGTCGGCGGGCGCGAGCAGCAAAAAGGTTCAAGCCAAAAGCCAGGAGCCAATAGTGCAAAAAGCTTCCTACTCCCACTCAATCGTCCCCGGAGGCTTCGACGTGATGTCATACACCACGCGATTCACGCCCTTCACCTCGTTCACAATCCGCGAGGAAACTTTCTTCAGTACTTCATGCGGCAGCGCAACCCAATCCGCCGTCATCCCATCCTCCGAGCTTACCGCTCGCACCGCGCACGTATACGCGTACGTCCGCATATCCCCCATCACTCCCACCGACATCACCGGCAACAGCACGGCAAACGACTGCCATATTTTCGTGTACAGCCCCGCGCTCTTGATCTCGCTTACCACAATGTCATCGCACTCGCGAAGCAGTTCCAACCGCTGCGGCGTAACTTCTCCCAGCACCCGCACTGCGAGCCCCGGCCCCGGGAAGGGCTGCCTCTGCAAAATCTCCTCCGGCATCCCCAAGTCCCGGCCAATCTTCCGCACTTCATCTTTGAACAAATCTTTCAGCGGCTCGATCAGCCTCAACTTCATTTTTTCCGGAAGCCCGCCCACGTTGTGATGCGACTTGATCACCTGCGACGGCCCCCGCACCGATCGCGATTCAATCACGTCCGGATAAAGTGTTCCCTGCACCAGCCACTTGACCTTGCCTTCTTCCTTCTCGATGCGCCGCGCTTCCCGCTCGAACACCTTGATGAACTCGTTGCCGATAATCTTGCGTTTCTTCTCCGGGTCGCTCACGTCTTTAAGCTTGCCGAGGAAGCGATCCGTAGCATCGACCGCATCGAGGCGCAACCCAAGCTTGTCGTGCAGCGTCTGCTGCACTTTTTCGAACTCATTCTTCCGCAGCACGCCGTTGTTTACAAAGATGCAGGTCAATCGCGACTTCCCTTTCGCATCGCGCAACGCCCGATCCACCAGCACCGCCGCCACCGACGAATCCACTCCACCCGAAAGCGCGCAGATCGCCCGTCCATTTCCCACCTGCTGCCGGACTTGTTCGATGGTCGAATCGATGAAGTGCTGCGGGGTCCACAAAGGCTTCGCCCCACAGATCTGGAACACGAAGTTGCGCAGAATTTCCGTCCCATTCTTCGTGTGGTGAACCTCGGGATGGAACTGCACCGCAAACCACTTCTTCGCCACATTCTGAATTCCAGCAACCGCGTGCGCCGTCTTCGCCGTCAACTCAAATCCTGGAGGCAGTTCCAGCGCCTCGTCTCCATGCGACATCCAAACCGCCTGCCGCTTCGCCAACCCGGCGAACAGCATAGACTCCGCGACGATATCGACCTCTGCGTGCCCATACTCGCGCTTGTCCGCCGGCCGCACTTTCCCGCCCAGCGTGTGCACCATGAACTGCAACCCGTAACAGATGCCAAGCACGGGCAGCCCCAGCTCGAACAACCGCGCATCCGCCGGCGGTGCATCTTTGTCATACACCGACCACGGCGCGCCCGACAGCACAATTCCCACCGGAGCGTAGCTCTTCACCTCATCGAGTGAGGCCGTGCAGGGGAGCACCACCGAAAAAACATTCTGTTCACGGATGCGGCGCGCGATGAGCTGGCTATACTGCGCACCAAAGTCGAGGATTACGATGGACTGGTTCAGTCTGGATGGGCTTTCCACGGATGAGTTTCTCAAATCGGAGGTCCGGTGTAAAGTATCGGGTTTTTCGAGACGCGCAAGTTACGTCTCTAAGGCCAGGTTCGGAATGTCGCTCAGTATCCGCTCATCGCGATCTATCGCGTCGTCGATGCGAGGGACAATTCCTGAGGGCGATATCGGCTCGATCGGAGGCGCGGCAAGCAACGCGCCCGGCATCTCGGCGATGCAGATATAGCCGGCCAGGCGCGCGACATAGAGCCAGTCCACCACCGCGAAATAGGCCAGAGTCACAAGCATGACGGCCGCGATTACGAGTCGAAACGGAACAATTGGGATGAAAGCGAATGGCACCGACGCGACGGTGGTGGCAATGCTGAAAGCAATCAGATGCGCAAACCCGGTCCAGGTACTGACCGCACAAACGGCGCCAGTGCGCTCCCGAAAAAACGAGACCGCTGCGGAAAGAGCGCCCAGTGCATCCTCTTCGTTACGGACCGCAAATATTCCGGCGAACGACAGCCACCAGTTCAGCGCCCAACCCGCTGTGCAAATC
The DNA here is from genome assembly GCA_963750245.1 of uncultured Acidobacteriaceae bacterium. GTDB lineage: Bacteria > Acidobacteriota > Terriglobia > Terriglobales > Acidobacteriaceae > Sulfotelmatobacter. Next base: position 1,357,928 of record CAVVQB010000005.1, on the reverse strand, counting down.
ACTCCAGCCAGCGGAATAAACAAAGCAAAAGCCAATGCCGGTCTGGGGTGGGCATCGGATGAAACGAAAGTGCAAAGAATCGCCGCGCCTCCAACGGCGAGAAACACAGCCAAGACCATGGCCACCCGCAAGAAATTCAGGTCGATTAAAGCCCGCAGCGGACGCGCCCTCCCCGATCCTCGTGTTTTAATCAATGAGTTACTTTCAGCCTCGCTCCGAAAGCGCTCGAACAAAGCACGGAGCGTGGACAGCCGTCCGATGGAAGCAGCGATGATCCAGAGAACACAAAGGGCCAGAACCAGGAGCAAGGCCGCCAGCACAGCGCGATTCAGACTGCCGTGAAGGATATGCGCGAGGGCGCGTGCGATGAAAGCAGGTTGCCGGCTCGACAGGAGAAATGAATCGGCACCGGTTACCGGCAGTGTGCTGAGATATTCGATGAAATAAAAAAACGCTGAGGCCAGAGTGGTCGAGCCCACCGACCAGCGCCACGCCACTTCCGCAAGGGTGAGCGACGGGCGGCGGAATGCCGCCCGAAAGCCTTCGATGGTGGGTGACGGCACGGACATTCGTTCAGCTCTCGTTCATCAGAATAGCGCACGTTGTCAAAGTGCGGACAATTACGCGTCGCCGCCTGCAAGCGGAGATCAACTTAGTTTACAAATCTATATATAGATCGTGCCACGATATCTGCGACCGACCATTCTCGACGAGCATCTCTTGACTGAGGGATACATCCATCCTTAGGAGAAAATAGAAATGAAATTTGTACAATATTTTGCTTCATTTGCCATCGTTGCGGTCGCACTCTCAGAGGGTGCTTTCGCCAAGGATAGTAACTCGGGGAATTTCACTCTCTCGGATACGCTGCAGGTTGGGTCTACACTACTTGGCCCCGGCAATTACAAGGCGGAGTGGAATGGTCCAGCCGGCGATGTGAAGATCGAGATCACTCACAATGGCAAAACCGTCGCCACGACCGAAGGCAAAATCAAAAACTTGCAACAGCCGTCGCCGTATGACGCGGTAGCCGTCAAGACGCTCCCAAACAGCACAAAAGCGGTTGACGAAATCGACTTTAACAACCGCAGCCAGGCTTTGGTGCTGGGCGGAGAATAATCTTAGGAGTTTGTTGAGCTCGAGCGGGAGCGCGCTCAGCGCTCCCGCTTGCTTTTTCATCCGCGAGACTGACTAGGACCTTACTTCACGACAATATTTACAAGCTTGCCGACGACGTAGATTTTGTTCACGATCTGTTTCCCGGCGATGAAGGCCTGGATTTTTTCATCTGCAAGCGCTCGCTCAAGCACAACCGTCTCCGGAGTATCCGCAGGGACAGTAATGTGGCTGCGCAATTTACCGTTGACCTGCACCGGGATTTCCAGCTCTTCTTCTTTGGCAAGCGCGGCATCGTATTTCGGCCATGCGGCTTTAAGAAGACTTCCCTTTTCGCCGAGCATCTCCCAGAGTTCGTGGGCGAGATAAGGCGCGAAGGGCGCGAGCAAGAGAACGAGGTCGTGCTGAACTTCTGCCAGGAGAGCCGCAGAAGTGCTGGCTCTCGCCTGAGCATCAGAGTCGATGCTTTCCTCGTAAGCGTAGAGGGTATTCAGCAACTCCATAATGGCGGAGATGCAGGTGTTGAAGTGCCAGCGTCCCTGAAAATCGTCGCTAACGCGCTTGATGGTCTGGTGGAGCTTGCGCTGGATGCCGCGTTCTGCGAGCGAAAGAGACGTTACAGGCAACGTCTTAGAGGGATTATTAGGCGCGGCATTGCGCACCACGAAGCGGTAGACGCGGCCCAAGAATCTCTGGATGCCCTCGATGCCGGAATCCTGCCAATCGAGATCGCGATCTGGGGGAGCGGCAAACAGACTGTAAAGGCGCGCCGCATCGGCGCCGTAGCGCGCGACCATTTCGTCGGGACTAACGACGTTGCCCAAACTCTTGGACATTTTCGCGCCGCCTTTAATAACCATGCCTTGGGTAAAAAGGCGCTCGACGGGCTCGTCGTTGGTGATTAGGCCGAGATCGCGCATGAACTTGGTCCAGAAGCGCGAATAAATAAGGTGCAAGATGGCATGTTCGACGCCGCCGATGTACTGATCGATGGGAAACCAATATTGCGCGATCCTCGGATCGAAGGGAGCGCGGTCGTTGTGCGCGTCGGTATAGCGGTAGAAATACCAGGACGAATCGACGAAGGTATCCATCGTATCGGTTTCGCGGCGCGCCGGGCCACCGCACTTGGGGCAAGTGGCATTGACGAACTCCGGCACTCTTCCGAGGGGTGATCCGCCGGCTTGCGCGATATCGACGTTCTCCGGCAAGATCACTGGCAAATCTTTTTCCTGCACGGGAACAATGCCATCTTTTTCGCAATAGAGCATGGGGATCGGCGTCCCCCAATAGCGCTGGCGGGAAATCCCCCAATCTTTCAGGCGATAGGTAATGGTGGGTTTGCCGAAGCCTTGTTCGTCCGCATAGGCAGACATTTTCTTGATGGCATCGGCACACTCAAGGCCGCTGAACCGGCCCGAGTTGATCAACATGCCCTCGTGCGCGACGAAAGGAAGTCGCGGCTCGGTGACGGTTTCCTCGGGGTCGTTGGAAATTGGAAGAATGACGAGGCGGATCTCTATTTTGTATTTCTTCGCGAATTCGTAGTCGCGGTCGTCGTGGGCGGGCACGCTCATGATGGCGCCGGTGCCGTAATCCATTAGGATATAATTGGCCACCCAGATGGGAATTTTTTCGCTGTTGAAAGGGTTGATGGCATAGCGGCCAGTGAACACGCCATGCTTTTCAATTTCGCCGATGTCTCCCGTTTCTTTGGCTTTGCGCTGTTCGGCGATGAGTTGATCGACCTTGGCGCGAAGATCGGGATGGTGCGCGGCGAAATCAGCAACAATGGGATGCTCGGGGGCAAGCTGCACCGAGGTCGCGCCGAAAATGGTATCGATGCGTGTCGTGAAGACGCTAATTGTCCCCCCGGCGGGGCCGAAGCCGCTGCGGTCTTCCGGGTAGTCGATCTTGAAATCGACGAGCGCACCCTCGCTGCGGCCGATCCAGTTGCGCTGCATGGTGCGAACTTTTTCGGGCCAGCCGTCGAGCTTATCAAGGTCGCGCAATAGCTCGTCGGCGTATTTCGTGATGCGCAAAAACCATTGCTCGAGTTCGCGCTGCTCGACAACTGTATCCTCGTGCCGCCAGCAGCATCCGTTTGGCAGGACTTGTTCGTTGGCCAGAACGGTAGCGCAGTTCGGACACCAGTTCACTTTGCTTTTCTTGCGATAGGCCAAGCCCTTCTCGTAGAACTTGAGAAAGAACCACTGATTCCAGCGGTAGTAATCGGGCAAGCAGGTGGTAACTTCGCGGGACCAGTCGTAGGCGAACCCGATCCGATTCATCTGCGCCTTCATTTTGGCAATGTTCCCCAGCGTCCACTCCCGCGGCGGAGTGTTGTTTTGGATGGCAGCATTTTCCGCGGGAAGGCCGAAAGAGTCCCATCCCATGGGATGTAGAACGTTGTGGCCGTTCATCCACATATAGCGTGCAAGAGCGTCGCCGATGGAATAGTTGCGCACATGACCCATGTGGAGGGCGCCGGAAGGATAGGGCAACATCTCGAGGACGTAGAATTTTTTCTTGCTGGAATCGGCGGGGTCGGCGGCGTAGAGCTGAGGGTCGCTTTGCCAGCGTTCAAACCACTTCGCTTCGACGCGCTGGGGGTTGTATCGTTCGTCGTTGGGACGATCTTGTTTCGCACGATCGCCGTCGCCAAGGGCATTGCCTGCGGTTATGGTCACTTCCTGCAATTCGTCTTCCTGCGGCATGGAGGGTAGCGGACCTTGCGCGTAAACCTTAGATTCTACAATGAGGCGGCAAAATCGTGTACGAAGATTGACGAACAGCCCTGCGGAAGCAGTCTCCCTATTCAGGCCACAAGCTTCTTGAGCATATCGACGTTCCTACGGTCGTCTCCCGGCTGGTTAATGGGGGTTTCGGCGATGAAGGCGGCATGCGCGAGGCGCAGATCATTGAGCAGAATCCGGAATGCCTCTTTGCCGATGGTTCCTTTGCCTATGTGTTGATGGCGGTCGAGCTTGGATCCCCGAGCGGCCTTGGCGTCGTTACAGTGGATGACGCTCACGTTGTTCAAGCCAACGGTTGCGTCGAGATGCCGGAGCGTTTGGTAAATGCCTTCATCGGTGACGATGTCGTATCCAGCGACGTGGGTGTGACAGGTGTCGATGCAGGCGGCGATGGGGACAATGCCGCGGAGACGGTCGATAACTTCGGCGACTTGCTCGAAGCTGCCTCCGAGCGAGAATTCGGCGCCAGCGGTATTTTCAATAAGGATAGCGAGTCCGGCTTTTGCAAGGTCCAGGCCTTGAGTGGACGCGGCGATGGCGGCAGCCGTCTGCAACAAACCGGCTTCGCGATCGGAGTCTCGAAACGAGCCGGGATGGAGAACGAGGTAATCAGCGCAAACCACCATGGCACGTTCGATTTCTCCCCGGAAGGCTTCGATGGATTTCTTCAGGAAGAGTTGGTTGGAGCTGGCTAGATTCACCAGATAATTGGTATGGATGACCAGCGGTTTGAGATCGTACTTGGCGCGCAGTCGGGTCATCTCTTCACATTGCGGTTCACTCAATTGATACGGGGCCCACTGGCGCGGGCTGGAAGAGAACACCTGCAGCGTGTTGCAGCCGAGGCGATAGGCACGCTCGGCAGCGTTGTGAATACCACCAGCGGTTGAGGTGTGGATGCCAATGCGGCGGGAAGTAAGCCGGGGCGGCCGTTTGGGCGCGGGACGGGCGAGAATGTCCTGTTCGCGGGCCATGGTGCGGGGCATGAGAGCAGTATAGAAGGGCGCGTTCAGGGCATGCCGGAACCGGAAGTGCTGCGTTTGCGGTGCAGGGGCCGCAACGGTAGACTTAATGGGCCGGCTTCGTAGAGTTGGCTAGGCTCCGCTCGACTTGGACAGCCCCTTCGACTCCGCTCAGGGCAGGCGGGGGCGGCTGTCCCACATGGTTTGCCTAAGAGGAAAAATATGTTAGTCGTCATGAAGGCGCACGCTACCGATGAACAGGTGCGGGGCGTTTGCGAAAAGATCGAGAAACTGGGGTATCGCGCGCATGCCATGCCGGGGGCGCAGCGCACCGCGATCGGCATCACTGGAAACAAGGGCGAAGTCGAACAAGGCACGCTGGAAGAAATGCCGGGCGTGCAGGAAGTGATTAAGGTTTCGAAGCCCTACAAGCTCGTCAGCCGGGACATCAAAGAAGACAATACAGTGATCCGTTTTGCGGGAACGACCGCGACGATCGGAGGGACGGGCCTGGCAATTGTGGCGGGGCCATGTGCCATCGAGAGCCGCGAGCAGGCTTTCGCCGTGGCCGAGCGCGTGCATCGTGCGGGAGCGCAGTTCTTTCGAGGCGGAGCCTACAAGCCGCGAACATCCCCCTACTCGTTTCAGGGACTGGGCGAGGAAGGGCTGCGGATCATGAGCGAGATCCGCGAGCAGTATGGGATGAAGATTATCACGGAAGCAATTGATAATGAATCACTTGATCTGGTCGAAGAATACGCGGATGTGATCCAGATTGGGGCACGGAACATGCAGAATTTTTCGCTCCTGAAGCGCGCTGGACGGGCCAAGAAACCAGTGCTGCTGAAGCGGGGAATGTCGGCAACGTTGGAAGAATTTCTGATGGCAGCGGAATATATTTTGAGTGAAGGCAATTACAACGTGGCGCTGTGCGAGCGCGGCGTGCGGACGTTTGCCGACCACACCCGGAACACGCTGGATTTGAGCTTGATTCCGGCAGTGCAGCGACTGAGCCATCTGCCGATTTTTGTGGATCCGAGTCACGGGACGGGCAAGCGGAATAAAGTTACGCCTTTGTCGCGGGCGGCAGTGGCCGTGGGTGCGGATGGATTGATGGTGGAAGTGCATAACCAGCCGGATCAGGCGATGTCGGATGGTCCGCAGTCTTTGTTTCCAGATCAGTTCGATGAACTGATGACGCAAGTGCGGCAGATTGCGGCCGTGGTGGGGAGGACTATACCGGGGATTGGAGTTCGGGAGACCGTCGGCGTGAAGTAGGTTGGAATCCTAATTTCGGAGGTCCGAATGAAAAACGTCCGGATTCTGATCCTCAATGCGGCCCACATGGGTTTGATTGCGGTTTTCTGCGCTGTTGCCGCATTTGCACAAGGAACGTGGCAGACGCTTCCGGATGGTGACACGAATCAGAATTCTCCCCGCCTACACAGCCCGAATTCTAACCAGATGGCGCAGGTGGGAGAGATGGAGGTCCTGAATGGCCCCGTCAGCTTTCACACCAGAAACTATCTTGGTTTCGGCCTGCTGGCCAACGTCCGACAGAATTGGCAGCGGGCGCTTAGCGAGAAAGGGTTGGTCCCCACCAGCGAACAGAAGGCATTCACCATCGATTTCACCATCCTTAAAGACGGCACTCTCGATAGCAGAAAAGTAGCGGAGAGTTCTGGAGACGCGGAACTCGACCGCACGGGCTTGGATGCGATTGCAAAATCGGCTCCGTTTATGGCTGTCCCTGCCGAATTCGACGGCGACTTCCTCAAATTGCGATGTCACTTCTACCTCAATCCTGGCCGGCGGATTCGGTCTCTTAGCCGCGCCGAATTGGGCGGCGAATGGACCGGTACCGCGGGCAATGTGCACACTGCCGCTGAAGGTACCATTCGCGGAAATGGGGTCACTCGGCCTCGTCTTATCTCTGGACCCGACCCGGAGTATAGCGAGAAGGCCCGGAAGGCTCATGTGGAGGGGGTCGTACAGTTGAAGGTGACGGTGAACGAAAATGGCGATGTCGCCGATGTACGGGTCACGAAAAGTCTTGGAAGTGGGCTTGACGAAAATGCCGTCGCAGCGGTTCGCACGTGGAAATTCAAGCCGGGCACAAAGGACGGAACTCCGGTCAGCAGCGACATTGACGTAGAAGTGAGCTTTCATCTGTGAAGCCTCGGCGTCGCTTGTTTCCGGTTCTAATGCTAATTTCATGACTTCCGTGAACAAACGTCGAGGCCGCGCGAAGCTGATTCTCCGTGTGCAAAGAACTGTAAAGTCTGTGGCGTTTTTCCCTCAGCTGAGACAAGCTAAGGTCTTGTTGGTTTGCTCCTATCGCAAATATGGACGGCTCTTCAGCGGCCACGGCCGCCAGAGTGCATTTTGGCTGGAGATGACTTATATGTTCCGCAGAGGTGAGCATTCGGCAGTGAAGACCACCATCTTGGGAGCCGCGCTGCTGGCATGTCCAGCCACCATGTTCGCCCAGCATGGGGCTGGTGGCGGGCGTATAGGCGGTCCTGCGGCGGGCGGAGGCGGGTTGAGCGGCGGCAACCGAGCGACCGGTATTGAGAACAAGGACGACTTGCGCAGCTTTCACGAGATCATGGCAGTGCAGGCCACCAATGAACAGAAAATTGCCTATGCCGCAATGCTGAAGAGCACAGCAATTGCCACTACGGAACTGAAAGCCTTTATCGAGCAGATCGGGAAAGAAAACAACGCGCCGAAAGTTGCGAGTCACGATAAGACCCTCGAGGATGCAATCGAAACGGCGCGAACGTTGAACAAGAAGTTTCTGGAAGGATTCTCCGAACCGCAGAAATCGGGTCTGAAGGAGATCACCAAGAGGCTGACCAAAGCGGATTCCGAGGTAGCGCAACAGGCGAAAACGGTGGATCTGGAAGTGGAAGCGAACGTGGCGGCCGTGCAGATGTCGAACTCGGCGCAGAGCCTCGACCGCGAGTTCGCCAGCTTTCAGCGCGCACAGGTCGATCTGGGCGAGGAAATGAGCATCGAGAATCCTAACGACCAGAACATTGCTTATAACCTCTCGCCGGTGAAGGTCTCGATTAGCTTTGCCAACCAGCCCATGGCAATCACCACGTCTGGAGTGGTGTCGAAAAGCGTAGCCGACGGCGGCCAGAACACATTTCCAGTTCAGCTGACGACTGATATATCGGACTTGCAACTGGCCATTGCGGACGTCCTTCGCGCACAAGTCGATAAAGCGGAGCGCTGTGGCGAGCGGATCGCCGTCCAAACGGCTGCTCTTACTCCCGAGCCGCCCGCGAGCCTGGTAGAGGTACAACTGCACTACGAGCGCTGGGCATGCCTTGGCAAAGACGTGAACGAGATGGTCGAGGGCAATGGCACCATTGAAGTGAAGGTAACCGCAGCGACGGCAGAGGACGGCACATTGCGATTGGTGGCGCAGATTGGGCGCATCGACGCGCAAGGGCTTGTTGGCGAGTTGCTCCGCACGGGCTCGCTGGGCGACCTGGTGCGCGATAAGGTCGCGCAGTCGCTCCTTTCTGTTGTGCGCCAGGGCGCCGACTTCAAAGCGGCGCTCCCGGCGCCCGCCCGCAGTTATGCGACGCTGAACCGCGTGCAATTTCAAGGCACGGGATCAGGAAAACTGCTGGTGGTATGGGATGGACAAATCAGGGTTTCGGATGAAAACCTGACCGCGCTGACAAGCGAAATGAATCGAACATTGGCGCGGCCCGAACTTACCTCACGCTAGAACACTAGCGGAAACAGCGCTCTCTGTTAATCTTGTTGCTTTCAGATTTCTGCTAGGGAAGCAGCTCTCATCTTGCGAAAAATCCTGTTCATCCTTGTTTTGATTCCTCTGCTCGGCGCGGCTGGGTGGTGGTATTTCCGCGAGAGTGCTTTGCCGGATTACGGACCGGCCTACCGCGAATATGCCTATGTCACCAACGGCAAGAGCAACACTGTGAGTGTGATCGATTTGCGAACATTTGAACTGGCGAAGACGATCGCGGTGGGAACGGACCCGACCGGAATCGCTGCCAACAGCAAGAAGAACGAGATCTACGTGGTGAACTCAGGATCGAATAATGTCAGCGTGATCGACGCCGAGAAAAATGCGCTGGTGGCCACCATTGGAGTTCACGGAAGGCCATATTTTATCGATGTCTCGGAAGATGGCAGGCGGGCTTATGTGGCGAACTCAGGGTCGGCCAATGTTTCTGTAATTGACCTGGACAGGCGCATCGTGTTGGGCAACGTACGGGTGGGCTCGGCGCCAGGACTGGCGCGGGTTTCGCCGGATGGAGACACGCTGGTGGTATCGAATCGCGGGGACAACACCGTTTCGCTAATCGACGCGAAGCGACTGCGGCTGCGCGCGACTCTGCCGGTGTGTCAGCAACCAGAGGATATTGCGATATTGCCCGATTCGAGCAAGGCGTTTGTGACGTGCTCGGGATCATCTCAAGTGGCATCCATAGCGCTGACATCAAGCTCGGAAAAAAGTCACGACGCGACCAACGACCACGTCCTGGCGCTCCTGGATGTGGGACGAACGCCAGTGAGCCTGACGCTGAAGCCGGATGGCGGCGAGTTGATGGTCTGCGATTTTGATTCTGACAGCATTTCGATCATTGAGACCGGAAACAACGAAGTGGGCAGCAGCGTGGTAATCGGGCAACATCCGACGCGGGGCGTTGTAACTCTTGATAACTCTCGGCTGTATGTGAGCGATTTTGGATCGGATAGTGTTTCGGTTTATGACATTGAGATGGGTAAACGGATCGCGACAATGCCTGTGGGAGGCCGCCCTGACGGGCTGGCCCTGTCGCAGGATCAAAGATATCTGCTGGTGCTGGACACGCAGTCGGGAGACGTTACGGTGATTCAGAAGCGCGATCCCCGAAAGCTGGAGCCAACCGAGTATTCGCTGCTGACCATGATTCCGGTGGGCGTGCAGCCGAACGGGATCGTGGTGAAGGCGTTTCGAGTGAGCGCGGCGACGACGAAGTAGGGTTCGCGACCGAGCGAGGAAAGCGGTCCCCTTAGAGCAGAGCTTTAGACTCGCGCGGGCCGGGCACAAACTTTATTGAGAGCAGCCACGAGTTCAGCAGCGATCGCTGGCGCTTCGCGCGATTCGATGTCGCGGCGCGGCATCATGTAGACGAGTTGACCGTCGCGCAGAATAGCAATTGAAGGCGAGGACGGCGGTTGTCCTGTGAAGTAGCTGCGCGCGCGCTCGGTGGCTCCGGTGTCTTGTCCCGCGAATACCGTGAACGCTTTGTCGGGATGAGCGGCCTTCTCCAGCGCCATGCGGACAGCGGGGCGCATGCGGCCGGCAGCGCAGCCGCAGATGGAATTGACGATAACCATGGTGGTGCCGGGACGCGCCTTCAGGGCCTGATCGACGGCTTGGGCTGTGCGCAGCTCCTCGATACCCAAGCGGGTTAACTCCTCGCGCATCGGGACGACCATGATCTCTGGATACATTGGTGAGTGCTCCTTGTGCTTGTTCGAATCTATTAGACAGTGTTTTGATTCTACCTGAGAGGAATCGATTCTCTCCGCCTGAAACCTTAGTTCAGAAGCGGTTGTACACTCTTTCTCCACGGGGAAAAATCGTAAGGTTCGGGACTTCCTGCACACAGGCCCAGAAGCAACCCCGAGCCCGTCGTCTCGCAACAAATATGGGCGGAGAGTCGACGTCGAAGTTGGAATTATTAACTTGTCGAGAGACTGATAATATAGGAGGAGCATTTACCGATGCATTGGAAATCGCGATTTCTCAGTTCATGCTTTCTGACCGTCGCCTTGACGCTTTCCGTAGCCGGCATGGCCTGCGCTCACCATCATTACTACCGCGTGTATGACCCCTATTACAGCGATTACCATGTTTGGAATGATGAAGAAGTAACCTACTACCACACGTGGGCACGCGAGAACCATTTTGACGAAAACCGAGACTTCCGGAAATTGCCTCCTGAACGACAAAAAGAATATTGGACCTGGCGACACAGCCACGGGGATCACGATCATCACTAAATAGATTGCAGTGTTTTAATGAAGCAGGCGGGCGACCACAAAGCTCGCCTGCTAATTTCTGTGGCCGTGACCGCCGGGTTGCGGATCTGGATATTCAAACTATCTTCCTCGTGTGATCTAATGCTGGATTCTTGCGGGATGAGGGAAACCATGTCCCAAAGGTGTCGCGCCAAGAAAATCGAATAAGCGATGGGCCAGCACATTGACGGATGAGAACTCGATCGCGCTGCGAACGGCGGAGGCGGAAGCAAAAACCCACAGCGCCGCCCTGCGCAAGGAACTTGGTCTGTTCGACCTGGTGATGGCGCAAGTTCTGCTGGTTATTGTGCTGGATTTCTTCGGCACGGCTGCAAAAGCTGGATCAGCCCACGTTGCGTTCTGGCTGATTGCCTTTGTGTTGTTTTTTATTCCACTCGCAATCGTCGTCGCTCATCTGAATCGGCTGATGCCGCTGGAGGGCGGGCTCTATGAGTGGGCGCGCGTGGCCTTCGGCGACCAGATCGGCTTTCTGGTGGCGTGGAATCTATGGCTCTTCGTGATGCTCTATGTCGCGGTGATAGGGCTGGTCACGACCACGTTTGTGGCTTATGCGCTCGGGCCTGCCGCGGCGTGGATGGCATCCAGCAGGTGGCTGATCCTGGCCGTTTCATTTGTCCTGATTGCCGGAATGATGTTCTTGACCGCTCTTGGGTTGCGCGTCGGCAAGTGGTTGGGCAATGCAGGCAGCATCGCTACCTTGATCACTCTCGCGGTGCTCATTGCCACACCGCTGCTTAACCGCTGGCGAGGCACCCTTGCCGAATATCATCCGCTCCATCTGGTCATGCCACCGCTGACCGTTTTCAGTCTTAGCGTGTTCACCAAGATGATGTTCGGCGCGCTTAGCGGCTTTGAGTACGTCGCGATCTTTGCGGGCGAGTGCCGCAGCCCGGCGCGGAATCTCACGCGGTCCGTGCTGATCACCGCGCCTTTCATTGCACTTATTTATATCTTCGCCACCAGTTCGATTCTGGCGTTTGTTTCACCCCAGGCCATGGACGTCGTCGGGCCCATCCCTCAGGCCCTGCGTCTAGGTTCGCGAGCCTTTGGATTGTCCGGTTTCATCGTCCCGCTAGCAATTGTGCTGTTATTCGTAAACTACCCGACGTCTTTCAGCGTATATTTCAGCGCCAGCGCCCGGCTTCCGATGGTCGCAGGTTGGGATCATCTGCTGCCGGAATGGTTCACTCACTTGCACCCCAGATACAAGACTCCCATCAACTCGATTCTTTTCCTCGGAGGCGTCACTCTAGCGGGAAGCATAGTTGCGCTGATCGGGGTCGGGCCACAGGAAGCCTACGAGATCTTGCTGACCTGGAGCTTCACATTCTACGCAGTTGCCTATCTGGCGCTGTTCGCCATTCCTTTTCTATCGCCGAAAGAACGACGACTGCGACCGCGATTATGGCTGCGCGCCGCGGCCGTATCGGGCTTCTTGATGACGCTGCTTTACATCGCACTCTCGATCTTTCCCATCATCGGGGTGGAGAATTCGTGGAACTATTCATTGAAGATTGCCGCGGTGGTTCTGGGAGCAAATCTTCTAGGCTGGGCCCTCTATCGCGCGGGCGCTCGAAGGCAGAGAAAGGCCTGATTGGTCCCCATGGAAATGGGGAACTTTCGAAATTCAGTCTCCCAAGAAAATCAGCTTCGTCTTCCTACGTACCAGGGCGCGCTGACGGTGAAAATTCGTTCATTGCCGCGGGCAAGCAACACCCACTCCAGAAGCCGCCCACGCTGGTTGTGAAGAAAATATTCGTACCATCGATCCTCGACGAGCTCCGGTATGACAACGACAATGCTGCGCTCGGGGTTTCTCTTGGAAAGATCGAGGATGAACTGAACGAAAGGAATGATGATGAAACGATACGGAGACGGCAAAAGGTGAAGCTGCGGCGGCTCCTTGCCAGCGGCCTGGAAAGGCTTCTCAACATAATGTTCCCAGTCGTCCTGAAGCAACTCAGAATGTTCGCTAGGTTCGACATGGACTGCGATCACCTCGGGCGAAAGACGGGCGGCAAATTCAATTCCCTGCCGAGTGATGATGCTCCAGCGGTCGATAGCGATGACCGCAATGGGATGCTGGCTCAGACCGTCTACATCAATCGGAGCCTTGCAGCTGGTAAGCGTTTTCACGTAGTGATAGTGGCGGCGAACCATGGCGAAGAAGAAAATCGTGACGGGAATAAAAAACAGGGTAATCCAGGCCCCATCCACGAACTTGGCAACCAGTACTACGATGGTTGTTGTACCGGTGACGAGCGCCCCGAGCCCATTCACGAATGCGCTCTTTAACCAGTTCGGACCGCGATTTCTGATCCAGTGCATAACCATACCGGCCTGCGACAGCGTAAAAGCCAGGAATGCGCCGACCGCATACAGGGGGATGAGCCGGTCGGTGATCCCACCAAAAAGAATCAGAACACCGCCGCACAGCACCGCCAGAACCATGATGCCGTAGGTGTAAACCAGCCTCCGCCCGCGATAGCCAAAGACGTGCGGCAGATAGTTATTCTGGGCGATAGCGCGACAGAGGCGCGGGAAATCGGCGAAGGCGGTGTTGGCAGATAAAGAGAGGACAACCAGAATCGAGCCGATGGTGAGGTAGTAAAAGATACCTTTTCCGAACACGGCAGAAGTCAGCATGGAGAGAACGCTCTGGTAGCCGGGCGCTCCCGGGTCGGTTGCAGCGATTCCATAAGCCTTCACGAGATAGGAAATCCCCGCCAGCAACACCGCCAGAAGAAAGATAATCACGGTTAGAGTGCGTTGCGCGTTTTTCACCGTGGGCTCGCGAAACGCCTTCACGCCGTTGCTGACGGCTTCCACCCCGGTCAACGCTGTGCAGCCGCTGGCGAAGACTTTCAGCAGCAGCCAATACGTTACGACTTGCGCGGCCGGGGGAGGAGGCGGGAGCGGTACCGCGGGAGTGGGATGTCCACCACTGAGGAGAACCCGGAAAAGGCCTGCGAAGATGGTGATGAGAAGCGTACCAACGAACAAATAGGTAGGCGCCGCAAAAACAGTACCCGCCTCTCGCACGCCGCGGAGATTGAGTATGGTGATCACGATCAGAATCCCCACGCAAAGGGAAACTGTATGGGGCAGCAAAGACGGAACCGCCGAGATCAACGCGCCCACTCCAGCAGAGATACCGACAGCGGCCGTGAGAATGTAGTCGGCGAGCAAGGCGGCGGCCGCAAGCAGCCCAGCAGGTGCACCGAGGTTGAAACGTGCCACCGTATAGGAACCACCGCCAGAAGGATAGGCAGCGATCGTCTGGCGATAGGAGAAGTAGACGATCACCAGCAAGGTGATGATAGCGGCGCTGACCGGGACGATATAGCGCACCCCCAACAGACCCAGCGGGATCAAAAGGCTGAGTGCGGCTTCCGGCCCATAGGCGGCAGAACTCAGCCCGTCGAGGCCAAAGATTGGGACTCCTTGTGCGGGACCGATTTGCTCGGCGCGTTCGTCGCTGGTTTTGATGGGCTTGCCGACGACGAGATCAAGAATGTTCATTAGAGTGTCCGATGAACTTCTTACAAAGTGGGAAGCTGGTTGGTTACTTTTCTACTACGGGAATCGCACATCCAAGCTGTAAATTTCCTGCGTACTTCTATCCCGCATCAGGAGCGGGGAGTCGTCTGGTGCGAGGCCCACCCAGAACTCCCATGGATCGAAGCCGCGCTGAATTTCCCTGAGGCTGAGTAATCGTTCCATTTGGCCGTTGGCCACACTTGCGCGAACAAGGTCATCGGTCTTGCCGGAATAATCTTCAGCATAAAGATATTTCCCGTCGTGAGACCAGTTTTCGAAACCGAAACGGGATGAAGCGAGCTGAGACCAACTCTTCTTTTCCCTATCGTAGAGCATCAGCTTGGTCGAGTCTGCGGAGAGGGCCGCGATGTAGCGGCCGTCCGGGGAACAACGAGGACTGAATAGGTTTTCCGAGCGTGGAACATCGGAAACTTGTGAAGTTTTCAAATCGACGATGTGAATGTTGGGGCCGGCGGCCGGGACGTATTCCAGCCATGGCATTCCGCCGAAGACGATTGCGTCGCCTTTGGGCGTCCATGTCGGATCCCCCTGATTTTCGTTGCTGGCACTCACCTCATGCACCGTGCCACCCTCGGCCGGTATGACAACGATCTTCCACGGTTTTCCTGGGTGCGAGGCCATGAAGGCAATCTGGGTCCCATCAGGCGACCAGCGCGGCATGTGAGCCAACAGCGGCGCGTATGTGAGTTGTGTGCGAGAACTTCCATCTAATCTGCTGCGCCACAACGTGAGATCGGGATGAGACACATAGGCGATCCACTCACCGTTGTGCGTGATGTCGGCTTCACCCGCCGAGACGCCCGGCAGATAGATGGAGAACTGCTGATTGCCACTCATGCGAATCAAATCGAACCGGCGCTGCTGACCGATCACAAACAGCTTTCTTCCGTCCGGACTGAGAGTCGGGTTACTGAACATCAGCGGGCCCACGGTGAGCTGCGTGGGTTGGGCATGCGCGTTAACAAATAACGAATCATGCTCACGAAGAGCCCAGATGTTCTGGCTCTGGTCGCGCGTGGATTCAAACAGAAAATATTCTCCATCGGGCGTCCATGTCCCACCGAACTCCTGAGCCGGCTTGTTCCAGTCCGGCAGCACCGGATGCAGGTTCCTGCCGTCCGGTGAAATTTCCCACAACGAGGAAGTACGCAGCTCGGTGTTGCGAATAGTGAAGAGCAAGCTGCGACCGCCGGGAGAAAAGCGAGGGGCAAACGGAACTCCTGAGACGGCGATGAGTTCATGCGAGTCACTTCCATCTTCATTGCATACGTACAGGCTTGCGTTCCTGGCATAGACGATGTGTTGGCCATCCGGAGCCCACGCGGCGGCGTGGGCCAGGATATTTCCCACTGGCCGCAGCGACCCTGCGGGCAGCGGCAATATCCAGACCGGCCATTCTGTATCCGAACCCTCCGCCACTCCTTTCACCAGTAATTCGGCGCGGCCCGGAAAGAAATCGTAAACATCGGCACTCGCCAGAGAAATGGGTACCGACGCCGTCTCTCCACCCGACGCGGAAACCTGCATCAATACCGAGTGGCCGCTCACGTATTCGGAAAAGTACAGCCGGGTGCCATCGGTAACGAGAGAGCGTTTCGACGTTCCATCGTTGGTAATCTGCAGCGACGAGATCACGGCAGGCGGGGGCTCAGGCGATCTCAGAAACAAGAGGACGGCTACGAAGACCGCGAGTGCGATCAGTCCCCCCACGATCCACGGCGCCTTATTGGACTTTGGCTGGTGCGCCGCGGTGGTGAGAGCCGTGGCGAACATGGCGCGGATCCGCTCCTTCGAATCCGGCACGGGCCGTCCGACTGGCGCAGCCGTCACGGCTTGTCCCGAATCGACTTCGCGGCGGAGGCGTTGCAGATCAGCACGCATTTCAGCGGCACTTTGATAACGATCCCCTGGATCCTTCTCAAGCGCCTTCCGCACGATGCGTTCAAGCTCGGCGGGAGTAGCGGAACTGAATCGCAAGGGCCATTCCGGCGCGGCGTGAATCAGAGAGTCAAAAAATGCGGCGGTGGTTTGGCCTGTGAAAGGGAGAATTCCAGTCGCCATCTCATATAGGACGACGCCGAAAGAGAAAAGGTCGGTGCGGGAATCCAGAGGCCGGCCTAAAGCCTGCTCCGGCGACATGTAAGGAATGGTTCCCAACGCAAAACCAGGCCGAGCCGGATCTGCGGGAGATTGGGTTATCTCTCCAAAAGTATTGCCGCTCAGAACAGCTTCGTCACCCTCCGTGAGTTTGGCAAGACCGAAGTCGAGAATCTTGGCGTGACCGCGCTTGGTGACAAAAATATTAACCGGATTGATATCGCGATGAATGATGCCGTGGGTGTGGGCGGCATCGAGGGCATCGGCAATTTCGACTGCCAGCCAAAGCAGGGTTTTGAGATCCAGAGGTCGCCCACCAATACGGAGCTTCAGGGGCAGGCCATCCAGAAACTCCATGGCGATGAAAGCCTCGCCGTCCTCCTCGCCGATGTCGTAGATCGTGCAAATGTTGGGGTGGTTCAGAGCGGACGCGGCTTGGGCTTCGCGTTGAAAACGAGCGAGGGCCCGCGGGTCATGGGCGACCGCGTCGGGCAAGAACTTGAGGGCGACAAAACGATGCAGGCGCGGGTCTTCTGCCTTGTAGACCACACCCATTCCGCCTCCGCCGAGTTTCTCGATAACGCGGTAGTGTGAAATGGTTCTTCCGATCACGCTGAAAAATCCTACGTGCCTGACTGCGGCAAGTCAATGAAAGCGGTGAAATTGCGGTCTTTTCCGGGGCTGGCGGACAAATCCTGGTAATTCGACAGACGATTGGGAAAGGTTCAGCGCAGAAAGGCGTGCGCTGCATCCTCGACTCGTATGTTCGATTTTCGACGCGCTCCGCTGGCGACGTTATAGGCAACGAGCAAGTGATCTTCAACGATCAGGATCTCTTTATCGTTGATCCAGCCCACCAGGGTCGCGTGCGGCAAAAAAGCGAGGCGCCGCGGAGGATCCTCGATACTTTTGACTTCGACTGTCGGGAGGTCCATCAGAGCTTTGCGAATACGCTGCGACTCCTCCGGATCGGCCTGTCCTTGCTCGGCGAGTTGGATCGGCGTATTTGGCTTCGCCGTAGCACTGATCGTGATCGCTACGGATCTTGAATTGGGCGCTAGCTTGCCGTTCTGAGTGTAAAAGCTCACATCGTAGTCGGGATTCTTGTAGGCGGCGAGTTCGTCGAATACGGTCAGCTTCTTGCCGCGAAGATGCAGCACAGTCTGGTCATCACTTTCATTCGACCAACCGCAGCACCCTTTATCGGGAATCGCTTCCAGAATTGTGCCGGGATCGGCGGCATCCAGAACATTTTGTAATGATGGATCGAGTGGTGTTGGTGTCCACTTGTCTCCATTCTCCTCATAAGCGGCGGTCGACTTGTAGATCGGTTGTGTTTGTCCCTGGATCAATAGTGTCAGCAGGAAAAAATTGCCAGCGCCTTCGTCGGGAACCCACGTATCTCCGTAAGGGCAGGTTTCTTCGCACCCTCCGGTGGTGCACGAACAATCAGGCACGGCAATCGACGCCAGGTCTTGACGACCGGCGCCCAAGAGGTCCGTCCGCCAGCCTAACCAGGTCGTCTTGGTAGAGAGATCTACGCCATCGCGTTGCAGGCGGCGTGCCTGGTTCGAGAACCAATAGAGATGTGTGCCATCCGCCGAGAGAAATGGAGAGGAAGCCGACTCCGTAATAACCAGGTTCGACCCGGCTGTCGCGGTGGTGCGAGCAACAGCGCTGGAAAGCAGACTTGCCTGGCGACCATTCCAGAACCAAACTTTTCGTTCGGCCGAGAGATCGCCTTCCACAAGTGGCAAGGCCACGGATTCAGCAAACAACATTTGCCCCAAAGAATTGACCAGGAATTTCGATGGTGAGGCTAGCGCAGCAGGGGGAATTTCCGTCTTCTGCTTTTCCACAAACGTAGCTGAGTCGTACTCGACCGCTGTCCCGGGTGCGCGGAGCACCCAAAGACGCTTATTCTGCGACCCAAGCAAAGTCGAGAGGGAAAGCACGCAAGCTATGAGGCCGAAACTTCGCATGAAAGAGTCCGTAGAGTGAGGAGTGCAGGTTGATTGTAACCGTGGACTCGCTGGCTTCGCAGCTCTTGCGTACAATAGATGCTGAAATCATGAGCACACGTCCCGAGAATCCAATGACAACCACAACAACTCCCCATGTACGGCCGCAGAATGTTTCCCCGCAGACAGCACCGGCGGAGACTCCGGAAGTTCCGCTGACGACCGAGGGCTATAGCGTGTTGCACCAGATGATGCGTTTCCGCTGGACCGCCTGGCGGGCGCTGCCGGAAGACACGCGGGCTAAGATCGCTGAGGAAGCGGCGGCGGTGCTGGGCGAAATGGAACAGGGGCCAGAGGGGCAATCCGCACTTTTCTCCCTAATCGGGCACAAGGGCGATTTGATGCTGGTGCACTTCCGCAACTCGTTCGCGGAACTCAATCAGGCTGAACTGAAGCTCGCCGGGCTTCGTCTCAGCGATTATCTTGAACCCACTTCTTCCTATCTCTCGATCATCGAACTGGGGCTCTACGATTCGACACTCAAGATTTATAAGGAGCTCGCGGCACAAGGCATTCAGCCTCATTCCGACCAATGGAAAGCTGAGATCGAATGCAAACTTGAGCGGCATCGAGAAGCAATGCATCCGCGGCTGTTTCCGCAGATTCCGGCGAACCGGTACATCTGTTTTTATCCGATGGACCGGCGGCGTGGCGAAGACAAGAACTGGTATACGCTTCCGATTGAAGAGCGTGCCCGCCAGATGAACGAGCATGGACTGGTAGGGCGCCGCTACGCGGGCGAAGTGAAGCAGATCATCACCGGCTCAATCGGCTTCGACGATTGGGAGTGGGGCGTCGATTTATTTGCGGATGATCCGCTCGTCTTCAAGAAGTTGATCTACGAAATGCGCTTCGATCAAGTCAGCGCTGTCTATGCCTTGTTCGGTCAGTTTTATGTTGGAGTACGGTGCCCGGCGGCTGGATTGGAACAACTGCTGAGCGGAGAACTGCCGAAGTAGCTTCGCTGCGAACAAAACCGAATCACCACAGAGACACAGAGAAAACCTTTTGGGTCGTTTTCTCTGTGCCTCTGTGACTCTGTGGTGAATTGATTCTAGGAACTGGAGCACTCATGTCCACCCTCGGCCTCATCGAATATAAAGACGCCAGCCCCGAAGTGCGCGAAGTTTATGACGACATTATGGCCACGCGCAAGACCGACTGGATCAATAACTTCTGGAAGGCCATTGCGCACGATCCCGCTACGCTGAAGCGCACTTGGGAAGATATCAAACAGATCATGGCGCCTGGTGCGCTCGATCCGTTGACCAAAGAAATGATCTATGTCGCCGTCAGCGTGACCAATCAGTGCCACTACTGCATCGCTTCGCACACAGCGTCCGCGCAGAAGAAAGGCATGACCGATGCCATGTTTAAAGAGTTGATGGCTGTAGTTGGCATGGCCAACGAAACCAACAAGATGGTGACGGGATACCAGGTGGAGATCGACGCGCAGTTTAAGAAGTAGTGGCTGGTCGAAGGAGTCAGCTTTAAGTCAATGTCTGTTCGCAGCCATCCTGCGGGCGAACTTGAATTCGTGCGCCTTCATATCCACCCGCCGTCCGCGGAAGTGAACGCTCTCGGCTTCCAGGCGCAGCCGTTGTTCGATGGCAGAATCGCCGCGCAGCTTTATTTCTCCGCCTGCGCCTAGTACGCGCTGCCAGGGCAATTCGAATCCACGATGCAGTACCTTCGCGACTTGACGCGCCGCTCCAGGAAATCCCGCCGCTCGCGCCACCGCCCCGTAGGTAGACACTTTCCCCTTTGGAACGCATCGAATGGCGGCTTCGATGCGCATTCGCATCTTCGATGACTGATCGGGAGAAGCTTCGATCGAGCGCTTCATCCCTTTACGCTTCCGCGTGATCTTGCTTGCCTTCTTCACAGCGTAATCCACCCGATGCGAATCAGCCACAAGGATCCCACCGAAACCAATAGCCACAGGAGAATTCCTTGCAATAATGGGCGGTGTCCGACCCGCCTGATCGTTTTAAGGGAGATGCCGCTGCCGATCAAGAACAAAGTGGCAGTCAATCCTATCTTTGCAATCTTCACGAAAAGGGAGTAGGCATGCACTCCGGACGGGAGATATGTGTTGCATACGGCTGCCAGGCAGAAGAGTCCGATAAACCAGGGCCACTGGATCTTTGCCCTGGCACCGCGGACTACTGCCGTTGCAAGCGAAAGGGGAACAATCCACAGGGCGCGTGCGAGTTTCACCGTGGTCGCGATGGCCAACGCTACGGCCCCATATTTGGCCGCTGCTCCGACAACCGAACTGGTGTCGTGAATGGCTAAGGCCGCCCACAGCCCAAACTGCGGCTGCGTCAACTTCAGCGCGGTGCCGATGGCAGGAAAGATCAGCAGCGCCACGGAATTTAGTACAAAGACGGTCCCTAGAGCGATGGCCATCTCTTCGTCGCTGGCTTGCGTGATGGGCCCGACGGCGGCAATAGCGCTGCCGCCGCAGATTGCCGTACCGGTGGAAATCAGAAACGCCGGAACGCGTTGCACACTGAACAGCGCACCCAAACCCATGCCGGCAAGCATTGCGAAGGTGATGCCCAGCATGGTGTAAACGAAACCGCTACGCCCGGCCTGAACGACCTGATGCAGGTTCATTCCGAACCCGAGTCCTACCACGGAGCCTTGTAACAGGTATTTGGAGACCGTCTTCGCCTCCGCGCAATAAGGATGTGGCAGGGTCAGACCAAAAACCAGTCCGAGCGCCAGAGCAACCGGCGGCGATACGAAGCCGCTAGCACTGACCAGCAGACACAGAATGAAAATGATGCGAGGAAGCATACGAGGAGTCCGGCGCAGATGGGGATCATTCGAAGGGAATCACAAGACGCGATTCCTGAGGCCCAACTCGCGGATCGGACTAGGCTGCCTGACGGAAGGATGCGATGGCTTCCGCCTCGGAGTCGTATACATCGAAAACGGTGAGCAACTTGGTGACTTGGAGCAAATCGCCTACGCGCTGGGTCAGGTTGGTTAACTTGATGGTGCCGCCGGCGTTTTGCGCGGTTGTCCGCAGCGCCACCAGCGTTCCGAGTCCGCCGGAATCGATGTAATTGATCTCGCCCAGATTGAGGACGATGCGATTATTCTCTGTTACGGCTTTCTTGACAGTCTCACGCAACAGCGAAGACTCTTCGCCAAACACAATCCGGCCGATACAATCCACGATCAAGATTCCATCTTTCGTTTTCGTTGACAGCTTTAATTGCATGGTAACTCTCTCCTTGTCGTTCCTCGGGAACCGGCCGCTCCGCCGCACCGAGTGGACGCACCAGACTATCGCTTGCCGTTCCGTTTTAGCAAGCTTGCAGAACAAGCGAACGGCGCGCCGATCCTGCCGGCATCACGTATAATCGTGTCTTCCGGCTCATGAGCTACACCGTCCTGGCGCGAAAATATCGTCCGCAAAAATTCTCCGATGTTATCGGACAGGAGCACGTTACTCGTACTCTGCAGAACGCGCTAGAGCAGGGGCGCACGGCGCACGGCTACATTTTCAGCGGGCACCGAGGCATCGGAAAGACCACGGTGGCACGGATTCTGGCGGCGGCGTTGAACTGCCGGTCGTCGGACAAGGCGGTGGCGGAGCCTTGCGGCGTGTGCGAATCCTGCACTGAGATTCGTGCTGGGAACGCGGTCGACGTCATTGAGATCGACGCGGCCACCAACCGCGGGATCGACGAGATTCGCGAGCTGCGCGAGGCGGCGCGCTACCGGCCCGCGCGAGATCGCTTCAAGATATACATCCTCGATGAAGCTCACCAGATTACCGACGCTGCCTTTAACGCGCTGCTGAAGACTTTGGAAGAGCCGCCGGATCATATTGTTTTTATGCTGGCCACCACGCAGCCGGAGGACATTCCACAGACGATTCGCTCGCGCTGCCAGCATTTTAGTTTCCGAGCGGTGAAGTTTGACGCCATCGTCGGCCAACTGCGGGATCTCGTGGGGCGCGAAAAGATCGAAGCGGATGACGACGCGCTAGCATTGCTGGCGGAAGCTGGCGATGGCTCTATGCGCGACGCGTTGTCGATTCTCGATCAGGCGATTGCATCTTCCAGCGGACGAATCACGGCGGATTCGGTGCGCAATCTGGTCGGCGCGGCGCCGGCCCACATCCTCGAAGAGGTGATGCAGGCAATCGCTCGCAGCGCCAGTGATGATGTGTTGCGACAGGTCGACCACCTCATCAGCGAAGGCCACAGCCCTACGCACTTCGCCCGGCAGATGGTGCGTTTTCTGCGCAATGCTACGGTCGCGAAGATTGCCGGAAGAGACTCTTCCCTGCTGCAGATTTCTAGTGAAGAGCGCGAGCGCGTGGACCGCGTTGCGGCCTTGTTTGGGGAAGAAGATCTGACGCGCCATCTGCAGATCATGCTTCGCACTCACGGCGAGCTGGGATACAAGCAGGAGCAGCGTTTTCACTTGGAGTTGGGTCTGCTCAAGATGGCGCATGCGCAGCGGCTATTGCCAATTGAGCAACTGCTCAGCGAGGTCGCCGCTTCTTCAAATATTTCAGGTTCTGCAGCGAGTGCGGCCAGAACTCTCGCTCGGCCTTCGATTGTGGCTTCGACTGCCGAGCGGCGCACAGAAGCGGTTACAACGGCCCGTCCTGGTCACGTTTCGCCGTTCGCGGCTGACTCCGCGCGCAAGGGCACCCCACGGCAGGAGACTCCAATCGAGGCGGCTTCTGTCGGCGCTCCGTGGGTGTTCGGAGGCGCAACGTCGCCTGCGCCTGTAATCATGGGGGCTGCCGCGCCTGCGAGTCTTGGGGAGAATGCGGCCGAACCGCAGATCAGTTTGCGTTCGGGGGCCGAGCCGGAGCAGACAAGTTTGCCGCCAGAAACGAAGGCAGCACAATCCGAGGGGGTCACACCCATCGAGAGACTGCGGAGCGCAGTACTGCAGGCACTCTCCGATGGCAATCAGCGCATTCTGGTCTCGATGCTGGAACCGGGTCAATGGGCGGTCGAAGGCAACGATCTCGTGATTAAAGTGGCGGAGTCGCAGGCTGTGGTTGATATGTCCTTGGGAGCCGAGGCCAGGCGGTTGGCAATCGCTTCGGCCAGCGGTGTTCTGGGACGGGCCGTCAAGTTGAAGATCATCCCCGGCGCGGCTGTGGTGACGTTAGAAAAGAGCAACGGAACATCAAAATCCAATGGGGTAACTTCCGGAGTTGGCGGCCGGGGCCGCGCGGAGCAGGATCCCATCGTTCGGCGGTTGCAAGAGAAGTTTGGCGCGCAGATTCGCACCGTAATTGATTACAAGGAGAAGCGGTAGGTAAGCGGGCATCCGGCTTCCGCCCTCCGGAGGTTCGCTCCGCGGGCCGAATGCCGGGAGCCGGGAGCTGAGGTTCTATGGGTGGATTCAATCTGCAAGAACTGATGTCCAAGGCGAAGTCGCAGTACGAGAGCCTGCAGAAAGAGATGCAGGAGACGGTGGTGGAGGCCTCGTCGGGCGGAGGCACGGTTACCGCCAAAATGGATGGGCGAAAGCAACTGCTGAGTATTCGCATCGACCCTGAAGCGGTGAAATCCGGCGATGTAGAGATGCTGCAGGATTTGATTTTGGCTGCGGTAAACGAGGCCGCGCGCAAAGTAGATGGGGCAATGCAATCGACTGTGGGCGGAATGCTGGGTGGATTGGGCCTCGGCGGGCTGTAAAAGATCGGGTCATCGGGTCATTTCGTCCAAGTTGTATTTTGATTTTCAGATCGCCCGATGGCCCGATCTCGAGATCACTCAATTCTTATGTCTAAATTTGCCGAGCCGATGTCGCGGCTGATTGATGAATTGAAGAAGCTGCCGGGCGTGGGCACGAAGAGTGCACAGCGGCTGGCATTCTATATTCTGCGCGCGAGCGATGAAGACGCCGAGGCCCTGGCCGCGGCGGTGCGCGATGTGAAGGCCAGCCTGCGGCTGTGCTCCGTCTGCAACAACATCACCGATGTGGATCCGTGCGTGTATTGCACCAGCGCGACCCGAAATCAGCGACTGGTTTGTGTGGTTGAAGAGCCGACCAATATTGCCGCGATCGAAAAGACGAAGCATTTCAACGGCGTTTACCATGTGCTGCATGGATCGCTTTCGCCGCTGCACGGCGTGGGGCCGGAGCAGTTGCGCATTTCGAACCTGATTGCGCGGGTGGATGCCGGGAATGTGGATGAAGTGATCGTGGCCACGAATCCTACGGTGGAAGGCGAAGCTACTTCCGCTTACCTGTCGCAGCAACTCAAACGGGCTGGGGTGAAGGTGACGCGGATCGCTATGGGCATCCCGGTGGGCAGTGACATCGAGTACACGGACGAGATCACGATGCTGAAGGCTATGGAAGGGCGGCGGGAGTTATGAAGATTGCTCCTAGCGTTCTAGCCCGCTCCTCGCACTAACGTCAGATCGGGCTCCAGGAAAATGTTGCCCTCTTCCTCCGCAGAAGCGAGTCTCTCAGGAAGGGTACCGCGGTTATACCCGGCCATGCGGTTCTTCCACTTGAGGAAGTCGGTGATGCTTTGCGGTTCGACGCGGACCTCGACGCGGCGCAGGCTGGCCAACAAAAGATTCATTTCGCAGCGGAATCCCGTGGCGGTGCGAAGATTCGTCGCCGAGGGATGCGTGGTTTCGATTCTGCCGCGACGAAATTCGAGCAATCCCCAGCCCGCGGGGAGTTCCTCACGGTGCACGAGGCCGGCTGGGATCAGATAGAAGCGTTCGCAGCCGACTCCCAGTTCGGGTTTGATGCGGAAGGGCTTGGCCTGGTCGGCGAGAAAGTCAGAGCGCGTAACTTTGCACTCGACCAGCACCGAATGGCAGGCGCGCTTCCAGCCTATGGCATCGGGCATTTCGCCGCTTACGCAGGCTTGCTCGGAGAGTACGACGCCGCAGCGGTAGCGGCGCAGCCAGTGGACAGCTTTTTCGACCAGTTGGGCGTGGGTCATGGGCTCTTGCTTTTCTTTGTACTGCTGAAGCCGGATGCTGGAAAGTAGCTGGGAAGCTACCGTTGCCATCGAGGGTCGTCTTCTCCAAGCTGTCCATCATGACAAGCGAGAGCCATGCTTTACCCAAGTGCGGTCATTGAACGTTTTTCGCGAATCGTAGAATTCTTCATGGCCTTAAGCACTACAGGCCGATGCAAAACGGTCTCCAGCAAATGACGCTCGGCGGCTATGGTCCGGGCGGCTTGTCCGAGGGCTGAATACCCCTCAGCAGCGATCATCAAAGAGTCGCTGCCTCTCGCTTTTATGTGACCATTTTCAATTTGAATGCGCTGAATCCGGCCATCGTGCGCGGCGTCCAGCGCATTAGCCAGGCGCAGGACTGCGGCCAACTGGACGGCGGCTTTCTGCTCGTTGGGGAGTAGATCGCGCAGAGTCTTGTGCTTTTTGGTGGGCAAGGCTCCCCGGTGGAAACGGGCGACGATGGCGGCACGCTGCAGATCGGCAGGCTTCCAGCCCAGGGGGTTGCCATGAGCGCGAATCAAGTCGAAGGAAGCCTTGTGATGACCCTTTTGGCCTTCGGACTTGCCGACATCGTGCAGAAGCGCGGCAGCGAGCAGGCTGGAGCGGGCGGAGGTCGCGTCGACGGCAGGTTGCCATCCCCACTGAAGCAGGCCGTCGTAGAGCTGAAGGGCGAGACTCGCCACGCGCTCGGAATGCGGGAAGTCAGGATCGAGCCCGTTTGCCCACATCTTCATGCGCCGCGTGGCGAGCAGTTGGATCTGCTGGCCTTGGGGCAGCGCAGCGCGCCAGACAGGCCAGAGAGAATTGGGGCCGACCATTTTGGAGCGGTATCGATCGATGCGCCTGGTGCGCTCAGAGAGGATTCGCTGGTGCCAGTGATTGCGCGAGTCCGCATCGGGAAAAACATGAGAGGTGGCCGCTGTCGACCAGAGTACGTCGAGGTCATGCACTTCGCCGAGTAGATCCTGGATTTCCTTGAGGTCGTTGCTCCAAGCCTTGTGCTCGACGGGGAGAAAATTTTCCACGATGTAGCGGAAGCGCTTGATGCCAATGCGAAGACAGTGGAAAGCCACCTGAGAACGATTGCGCAGGGCCCGGCTATGGAGGTCGCGGGCTGCCATCCAGCGCTCGAGAGCGAGATGCTTGAAAAGCGCGCTACCTGGACGAATGCGTGTTGCACGGGCAGGAAGAGATTTGCTCCATTGGCGCCACTGTTTGCGGTCGAACTCTTCGAGAGCGGCTTGAGCTTCGTGCTGTTGCTCGTGCTCGCGGCCGCGAAGGATTTCAAGAAGAGCCTGGGCGACGCGATCGTGTGTATCGGCTGTAGCAACAGTGGACTCCGATGCAGGTTCCGGATTCTCCTGCGATGGCGTCGACAGGAGGGAGAGTCTGCCATCAGCTTGAACGCGCGTCTTCGCCGGATTCAGGTTTTCGACCCACTCCATCATCACGTGGACGTCGCGGAGTGCGCCGAGGCGCTGAAACAGGCGCTTGCCGGCCTTCTTCATTGCCTTCCAGTCAGGATCGGGATCTAGGGCCATTAGGCCATCCGCCAGCGACCGGCAGCGGCGCAGCGAGACCCGAAGATCGTGAACCGGGTCGGGAGCAAACTCAGCGGATACGTGCTCGCACTCCTCCAGAACGCGTAGCATCCAGTAGCGCAGGCCAGTAACCTTCTTGGGTCGCGTTGTATGAGTGTCTAGAGTAGGCACAGGACTTCCGGAAAACCGACATCGATATCACCATTTTCGCCGGAGATGGGCTCGAATGCCAGTGCCAGGGAGTGTGCCAAGTCCTTCACTGCAAAGGACAAGCGAAAGCAGCCAAAGGACCATGCAACTTGGGCCATCTTCCCGGCGAGGTCCCGTTACCTCCGTAATGTGCGGTGACTTACCTCCTGGATTTAACCTTCTACTTGCAGAGTGTAGTTCGAGGAGCGCTCTATCACGAACGCAAGTACATTTCATGCCAACCGGGCGGCATCGGCGCGGGCTTTTGTCCACAGTCTGAACATCCTGATCAAATATGCGCGGATGTATGGCTACGAACACAAGCGCACGGAAGCGCAATTCGAAGTCACATGGAATGAATTGCAGCAGGGCCTACCGGCTGCCGGAGAAGGCGGATTTCTGCTGGGAGTTTCGGATAACAAGTTGTTGCTGGATGGCGTGCCACTCGAAACCGGTCAGACCGAACGCAGCTTTGGCCAGCTTTTAACGACTGCAGGGTTGGCCAGCCTGCACTTCTCCAAAGACGTTACCATCGAAGACTTCACGCGTCTGGTGCGCGCCTTCACCGTGGCTGGGTCGAAGGCTCAAGACGTATCGAAACAGATCAAGGAAGCGCTCAATAGCGGAAGCAAGCAAAGCACCATCAAGATTAATGAGGTGAAATTCGTAGCGGCTGATCCGCTTACCGGCGACATCAGCGTGGCGGCGCAGATTGCTGCACAGACGCTGGGACCGGAATTCAAGCAATGGCTCAACGATCCCCAGAAGCTACTGCAACTGATTGCCGCAGCGGAGGGGGCTAACGCCGGAGGCGGTGGTGGTCAAGGTAGTGGAACGGCGGTTCCTTTCGGAAGTGTTCCCAGCATCCCTGGGCACTGGGTTGCCGGGCCGGAACCAGGCGCCGGCTCAGGAACGGGGACAGGTACGGGAACGGCTCCAGCCTGGGAGGGCGGAGTAGTTCCGCTGCAAGAAGCCGAAGTAGTTCAGGCCATACGGTTGCTGACGCGATTCGGCCAAGTACAAGGCGATCCGAACGCCAGTCCAGAAGTTCTGCAGAAGGAACTGACCGAAACGGACCCTAACACACGATTGAACCTGCAGCAGTTGTTGGGAACGCTCGCAGCCAAGGTGACGACCGAACAGGAAGAGGACACGCCTTTGTTGATGAAGGCGGCCGAGCACATGGCGATCCGCTTCGCGTTGGACCGCTACTCGAAGGGCGAAGTGAAAGTTAACGCTGTGCACCAGATGATGGAGCACATGAGCCGGCAGATGGACTCGCTGCGGCAGATTCTGAAGTTGCAAGAAGAAAAGATGAACAAGGCCGGGATCCTGGTGGAGTCGCATGCCGACATCCTGGACCGGATGTTCTGGGCAGAAGTGCCTGAGTCGGGGAAGAAGACGGTACTGCTTTCGCACGAGGCTCCCTGTGTTCCTCCGCGCAATGTGCGCCAGTTCGTGGAGCTGCTTCTCGATCGTGACGAGAAGGAACCATCGGCCGAGATTCTGAATAATTATTCCGGTTGCCTGAACGCCAAGGAAGCGGACTCCCGCCGCAAGACCGCGATCGGTTTGAGCCAACTCGCCGATCTGTACTCGAGACTGGGCGGCGAGGCGATGGGCGGGGCGATCCGCAAAGTTACCGAGCAACTTTGTGTGGAGAAGGATCCCGAGCTGCAGAGCCTGCTGAGCGCGGCTTTCGTACGCCTGAGTCAGGAAGCCAGCGAAGCCAAGAATTACCAGGCGTTGAACGAAGTGTGTTCCGGAATGGAGATGCTTCTGCAACAGCGCCCGGTGATGGTGAATGACTTGCGGCCACGGGTGGGGGTGGAAAACCGGATTCCGGAGTTTATTGAGGAAGCGTTGAATTGTGAGCCGATTCCCCCGGAGTTGCTGGTGGTTTTGCGGCGAACCTGCCAATCGGGTGCGGAACATCTGGCCGACCGGTTCTTCCGCTGCATGAGGCGGGACGAGTGCGATCGCATGGTCGAACTGGTCAAGGAGATGGGATCTCCGGCTCTCGCGCAGTTGCGGGAAATTTTGCGTACCGGACAGTCGCGGCAGGCTTCGGCCGTAGTAGGTTTGTTAAGCCGGCTGGATGTGGGCACGTTGCTGGAGCTGTTGCCCGCACGGTTGCCGGAGTGGAATCGCTTCTATCATGACATTGTGGTTCGCCAGGTGGCTTACGGCGCTGCTCCGGACCGTGGACGAACCCTGCTGGAGCTGGCCGAAGTTTTGGATGCCGTTGTCCTGCCCGAGGCGATCGATGAAATCGGAATGAGTAGCGACATCAGTGCGGCGCCACCGCTGGTAGCGATGGCGAAGCCTGGCGAAGCAGCCTCGCGCTCGCCCTTTGTCCAACTGAAGGCCATCGAATCGCTGGGGCGCTTGCGCGATCCCGAGGCGGTACCGCTGCTACGCGAGCTCCTCGAGACCAAGAAAAGATTTGGCTGGGTTCATCATCGCGAACTCAGAATTGCCGCGGCACAGTCCTTGTCCAAAACGGATCCTCGCTACAGCGCTCAGATCCTCTCCGACAGCGGCATCGAGCCGGCGGAGCTGGCGATTGCGCCGCTCGACACTGCTCCGGCATGTCCCTGGGTCCGGCAACGGCGCTACGAGCGGATGGTGCTGGCGCGCGCGCTCGGCGCCACCATCGGCAGCTCCTGGGGAAAATCAAGAATCCTGATCCGCGAACTGAGCCTGGGCGGTGGCATGGGCACGAAAGAAGATAATCTGCGAATCGGCAGCGAAGCGGATCTGGAGATTTCCCTCGGAATGCGGGCGAAGATCAAAGCCCACGTGCTGCTGCGGCGTGCGCGTGTCAATGAAGTGGGATTCGAGATTGTAAACACTGACCTGGAAAGCCGCTACCGCCTGCGCCGGCTGCTGGTGGACGCGCTAAGCCACGTTCCGCAGAAGAAAGATCAGGAGTGGACCGGGGACCGAAAGGTCTAGCGGGCCATTCTCCAATTACTTGGTTGAAACAAAAAGCCTCCGCTAGCAGCGGAGGCTTTTTACTTCCACGCAGATTGATCGAAATATCTACTTCACCTTGGCGAAGATGATGACCAGGGTGTAGAGAGCAAGTGACTCGATCAGAGCCAAGCCGAGAATCAACGCGAGCTGAATGCCAGGACGAGCGGCTGGATTGCGGGCCAGACTCTCGGCGGCGGATGCGGTAGCCTTACCCTGCGCCAGGGCGCAGATGCCAGAGGCGAAGGCCATGGAGAATCCGGCGGCGATTGCAACCCAATTGACTCCGCTCTCGGCTCCGCCCTGTGCGAAGGCGGGGACGGCGAATGACAATATGGAAAGTGCCATAAACAGTTTGCTTAGCTTACTCATTGTGTTTCTCCTCGTATCAAATACCGCCAGTGGGTGGTTGACGCCATACCTTGCAGACGCCCTCACGCTGAACGGCCACATCTTCCAACACAAATTCAAAATTTAACCTCTAGTGCTCTTCCGAGACCGCGCCCTGCAGGTACACGGTGGTCAGCAGAATGAAAATATACGTCTGCAACAGCGACACGAGAATGTGCAGTCCCAAGAACGCGATGGGGACGATGATGGGAATGAGCGAAAAGAAAACCAGCGTGACCATGTCACCGGCAAACATGTTGGCAAACAGACGGATGGTGAGCGAAAGCACCCGCGCCAAGTGGCTGACGATTTCAATCAAGAACATTAGTATCGCCAACAGAATCCGGGCAAAGAGTGGCATGCCCTCCATCGGGGGTCCGAAAAAATGTAGGAGATACTTCGGTCCGGCATGCCTGAATCCTTGCGTCTGGTAATAGATGAAAGCGCATAGAGCGCAGCCGAGCGGAACAATGGGTACGGCGGTTGGCGATTCAAAGCCAGGAATCACGCCGATCAGATTGCAGAACAGAATAAACAGACCCAAGGCCGCCAGGAATGGCGTGTAGCCCTCGCTGTGGTGGCCGATGATCTCGTCGCTCTGGCCCTGGATAAATCCCTCAACGCCTTCGAAAGCGTGCTGCAGACCTCCGGGACGATCCACGGAGAGCCGCGAACGGACCAGCAGGAACACAATGAGAAGGAACGCAAAGACGAGAATTTCCATCGCGAACGAGTTCGAAATAGGAGCCGTTGGATGTTTGGGCGGGAGGTGCACGGCTTGCAGCAGAGACGTAACGGGGCCGGCGAACAGACGATTCAGTAGCGCGGTGAACCAGAGTTGTTCAGGCATAAGAAAAGCTTTTGGCCGTGGCTATACTGACTTTCCAGCTAGACTCCACGAGCCAGTGCTGCGTAGAGTTCGTAAACTGCTTCGCAGCCGATGGCGGCGACGGGCAAAAATAAGCCCGCAAGAAGCCCATTCAGGCTCGCGGGTGAAACAGTCAATATAACATAGGCGCCGACGGCCATCAAAAGATAACGGACCAGAAATCGAAATACGATTCCGCTTCCGGATTGCGACGTGGCCGCTCCAGTGGCGCGATCGACGAAACCAGTGATCACGCGCTTCAGCCAGTGGAAATTAATGTAGGCGATGGCACATCCGCAGGCAAAACCGATCGCGGGACGCAGGCCGAACTTCCACCAAGCGGCAGCGATCAGAAATGGAGCCAGCACGGCCATGAAGTTGCGGATGCGATGGAGCGCGCCGGAATAAAAGTGTTCGGCCGCTTCGGTGCTTGCGGCGTTCACTTCGGGTTGTGCCGACTCGGGCATGAACGCGCCAGGAAACACTCCCCGCAATCATTCTCCGAGAATCATGGTAAGCGATCATGGGTTCGGAGGGGTATTTCAAACCAATCGCCCGATTACTTCGTGTCGCGCATAACGGTGCGGATCAATTCTACAAAGCCGGCGGCTATGCCCAAGAGGATGCCAGCAAGATAGAGCCACGTGGTGTGTAGCCAGCGGTCGAGAGCCGCGCCGATTAACCATCCCACGACGAGGGCTGCCGGCAGGATAAACGCCAGTTGGCTATAGCGGCTGGCCTGGACCCAGAAGTTTTCTTTGCGGCCGGAGTCTTCCGGGCGAGGCGTAGGGTCGGATGGAGACACGGGCATGGGAGTTCGTCCGCAATTCGCGAATTAGTGGACTAGCCTGGCTACCGGGTTCTGCGCGATCAACAGCGACCAGTTCACCAGATTGATGAAGCGGTCCGGCATGATTCCGACAAAGACCGTGGCAAATGCGGTCACGCCGAGCGCGGTGCGCATGGTCCAACTGACGGGCAAACGGCCCGGCTCCTCGGATTTGCCCATGAACATTGCGTTGGCCATCTTCAAGTAATAATAGAGTCCGAAGACGGAATAGAGCACGCCCAGAGACGCGAGCGCGTAGTGCCCGGTTTCGATCAGACTCAGGAAGATAAAATATTTGCCCCAGAAGCCGGCCAGCGGCGGGATACCGGCAAGTGATAACAGGAAGATTAGCATGAGCACGGCTTCGACGGGGGCGCGGGAGTAGAGCCCGTTGAGGTCATCGAGTTCGTCGCCAATGACGTTGCGGTGGCGCAGTGAGGTAATCACGCCGAAGGCGCCGAGATTCATGAAAGTGTAGACCAGAAGATAAATCAGGATGCCCTTGATGCCGTCCGGGCTGAGTTGAGTCGAGGTGCCGGCGATCAGGCCAAGCAGCATGTAACCGACGTGGGCGATGGAGGAGTAGGCCAGCAGGCGTTTGGTGTTGGTCTGCGTGAGGGCGGCAAAATTCGCGCCCGTCATGGTAGCGATGGAAACGAATACGAACAGGGGAACGTAGATTGGCCGCATCGCAGCCAGACCCAGCACGACGTTGGGATAGGTTGGATAGGTCGCACCCATGACCCGCAAAAGCATGGCCCATCCCGCGGCTTTGACCGCAACGGACATAAAACCGGTGATGCTCGTTGGCGCGCCTTCGTAGGCATCCGGCGCCCACTGATGGAATGGGACGGCGGCGATCTTGAACAATAGTCCCGTCACTGTGGTCAGCAAGGCCACGATTGCGATCGGATTGTGAGGATCTTTGGCGAGAATCATCCCAAGCCGTTTGCCAATGTCGCCCAGGTTTGTGCTGTCGGTGAGCCCGTAGAGCAGCGACAGACCGTAAGCAAAAATTCCGGAGGAAAACGCTCCGAGCAACAGATACTTGAGGGCGGCCTCGTTGGAGCGGCGGTCGCGGCGCAGGAAACCTACGAGAACGTAAGTGGAAATCGCCATCAGCTCCAGGCCAATGAAGATGAGCACGATGTTAAAGCCCGCGGCCATGCACATCATGCCTACGACCGAGAGCAACATCAGAGCGTAGTATTCCCCATGATTCTCGTGCTCGGTCTTCATGTAGCGCACCGAGATGAGGATCGAAATTGCTGTGGCCGCGAGAAAAAGGTAGAAGAAATAAAGAGCGCAACGATCAACCAGGATCGCGTCCATCATCCCCAGCGAACCCATGGACACCGTGCGATTGGCCTGCATCCACTGCTGGATCGTCCACACACCCCGGGCGGCGAACAACACTCCGACGAAAGCCAGCAGCGCATTCACCCATTTCTCTTCTGCGGGGAGCATCAGGTCGATCAGCAGGATGCCCAGAGCGAACACCGTGAGCAGGGTGATGGGGAGGGCTAGCAGGTAATCGCTCGGGGTGAATTGGGAAAGGACGCCCACTAGTTTTTCCCTTTCGTCGATGGCAACTTAGCCGATTGCACTTCTGCGAGCGGGCTAGTCACGCCTGTGGTGGCAATTGCACGCGGCGTATTTTCACGCCGAACCTCGGCGTTCACTGCGCGGTCAGGTTGGGGAGTGCGCACGTTCAGCACAATCTGATTCACCGGCTGCTCAAGAATCTGGAAAAACGGCTTGGGATAGAGACCGATCCAGAAGGCCATGATGAGCAACGGAACGAATGTCAGCACCTCGCGCGGCGTAAGGTCGTGCAACTTTTCGTTCTTCGGATTCGTCACCGTGCCGAAGAAGACGCGCTGGTAGAGCCATAACAAATAGGCAGCCGCTAAAACGACTCCCGGCACGGCCCACGCGCCCCAGCGCCAGTTCTCCATGAACGTGCCTTGCAGGATGGTGAACTCGCCGACGAAACCATTGAGCAGCGGCAGACCCATCGAAGAGAGGAACATGATCATGGTGATGGTGGCATAGACGGGCATCACGTTCGAGATGCCACCGTATTCGGCGATCTCGCGGGTGTGGCGGCGTTCATAGAGAATGCCGACGATCAAGAACAGTGCGCCGGTTGAGATGCCGTGATTAATTTGCTGCAAGACCGAGCCACTCAGACCGGCGGAATTGAGTGCAAAAATTCCGAGGGTGCAGAAGCCGAGATGGCTCACGGAAGAATAAGCCACCAACTTCTTCATGTCCTTCTGCATGAGCGAAACGAGGGCGCCGTAGATGATCGCGATGATGGAAAGAGTGATCATCCAGCCGCGAACCTTGGTGTGCATCAGCACGTCGGGGAAAAACGGCAGCGAGAAGCGGATGAAGCCGTACGTTCCCATCTTCAGCAGAACACCCGCAAGGATGACGGAACCCGCGGTTGGCGCTTCCACGTGCGCGTCAGGCAGCCAGGTGTGGAACGGGAACATTGGGACTTTGATGGCGAAGGCGAAGAAGAACGCGAAAAATAGAAGCGTGGCAATCGTTGGTCCGTAGGCCGGATCGGAATAAATTTTCGGCGCTGTTTCGTAGAGAGCCGTGAGACTGAAGGTGTAGATTCCGGTCAGTGCGTGATGGTGGAAATACAGGAACAGAATTCCGAGCAACATCAGCACCGAGCCAGCCAAGGTGTAGAGGAAGAACTTGATGGCGGCGTAAAGTTTGCGCGGGCCGCCCCAGATGCCGATCAGCAGGTACATGGGGACTAGCATGGCTTCCCAGAAAACGAAAAAGAGGAAGAAATCGAGCGCCATAAAGACGCCGAGCATGCCGGTCTGGAGGATCAGGAACCAGACGTAATATTCTTTGACGCGGTTTTCGATGGCGGTCCAAGAAGAGAGGATCGAGATCCAGCCCAGCAACGTGGTAAGCATGATGAGCAGGAACGAGATGCCGTCGATGCCGATCACGTAGCCCGCACCGATGGAGGGGATCCAGTTGTTGGGCGTGCCCTCGATGAACTTGAAGCCGGGCTCGAATCGCTGCGCCCAAAACATGGGCACGAGCGGCAACGAGATCAGGAAGCCGCCGAGCGCGAAAAAGTTTGCGATCCAGCGGATGGCTTCTTTGTTCTCCTTGCGAACAAACAGGAGCACGAAGGCGCCCAGAAGCGGCGTGAAGAGGATGATGGACAGTATGTGGTTTTGCATGAAAAGCTCTTAGCCTTTAGCTCTTAGCCTTTAGCTCAAATCTCTTCGCCTTTGGTTTTAATCTAAAGAGCTAAGAGCCAGTAGCAGCAGCTTTCTTCAGTGATACACGTAATAGAAAACGAAACCTACCAGTCCCGCGGTCATGACCAGGGCGTACCACTGGACCAGACCCCATTCCAACAAGCGGGTGGGATAAGAAAGCATGCGCGCCAGAATAGCGGGACCGTTGACACCAATGCCATCGATGATCCATTTGTCCCACCAACTGGAAACTGTGGCGCTGAGACGAGTGATCCAGCCTGCGGCGTTGACTGCTCCGTCGATGATGTGAGTGTCGAACCACGAGGACGCTTCGCCGAGTCCCATCACGCCGAGACGGACGTTTCCTAGTTTGCGACGGCCGGTGAAGACATAGTCGTAGCCTTCGTCCACATAATATTTGTGGAGCAGAATATTGTAGGCGCGCGGAGAGGCGGCCGCGATGGGCTCGGTGTAACCTTTGTCGGCG
The DNA here is from genome assembly GCA_963750245.1 of uncultured Acidobacteriaceae bacterium. GTDB lineage: Bacteria > Acidobacteriota > Terriglobia > Terriglobales > Acidobacteriaceae > Sulfotelmatobacter. The sequence goes on along the minus strand of CAVVQB010000005.1, from coordinate 1,321,836 downwards.
TGGCGATAGCTTCGCCAGGCCATGCCCCATCCAAAGCCCGCGGCTCCGAGAGACAGCGCCATCAGCAGCCATTCCGTGCCGGTGTTGTGCTCTTCCTCCACTCCAGCCACGAGTTGGCGAGTTCTGCCTTCTACCTGAAGGACGCGCGCCTCGGGAGCAAAGACGGGCTCAAGGAACGCCGTGAACCGGTCAGATCCGCCGAGGCTGTGCGGCCAACCCAGGAATCCGGCGAAGACGGCGCAGAGCGCGAGCGCGACTAGCGGAGCGGTCATCGACATGGGCGATTCGTGAATGTGGTGCTCGACTTCGTGGGTCATGCGCGGGTGGCCGTGGAAAGTGAGATACATCAGCCGGAACATGTAGAACGCCGTCATGAATGCGGTGACATAGCCCACAGCCCAAAGAATGCGGTAGGCACCGCCTTCGCGCGACCAGGTTTCCCACAGAATCGCGTCTTTCGAGAAAAATCCGGCGAAGGGAAAGATGCCCGCGATTGCCAGCGTGGCGATGAACATAGTGCGATGCGTGATTGGAATACGGTGGCCGAGGTCACCCATGTTGCGCATGTCCTGCTCGCCGCTCATGGAGTGAATGACCGAGCCTGCACCAAGGAAGAGGAGAGCTTTGAAGAACGCGTGCGTGAATACGTGGAAGACGCCGGCGGCAAAGGCTCCGACGCCGAGCGCGAGAAACATGTATCCCAGCTGCGAGATGGTGGAGTAGGCGAGGACGCGCTTGATATCGTTTTGGACGAGGCCGATGGACGCGGCAAAGATCGCGGTCAGCGCGCCGACGATGGCGACAGTCTTCATCGACGTTGGAGCGAGGACGAAGAGCGCATTCGAGCGCGCGACCATATAGACGCCCGCCGTGACCATGGTCGCGGCATGAATGAGCGCGGAAACCGGCGTGGGCCCTTCCATGGCGTCGGGCAGCCAGACGTAGAGCGGAAGCTGGGCCGACTTCCCGCAGGCGCCGACGAACAGAAGCAACGTGGCCGCGGTGATGATGGGATCACCGATTATGAATCGTCCGCTATGCGCGAGATTCGTGACTTCCGTGAAGCGCAACGATCCGAAGTACCAGGCGATGAAAAACATTCCGAGAAGGAATCCCGCATCGCCGATGCGGTTAACGATGAATGCCTTCGCGGCGGCATCGCTGGCGGACTTGCGGTGGAAATAGAAACCGATCAGAAGATACGAGCACAGTCCTACGCCTTCCCAGCCAACGAACAGCAATACATAGTTGTTGGCGAGAATTAACGTCAGCATGGAGAACATGAAGAGGTTGAGGTATCCGAAGAAACGGTAGTAGCCACCCTCATGCGCCATGTATCCGGTGGAGTAGATGTGAATCAGCAGACCGACACCGGTGACGAACAGCAGCCAGATGCTGGATAGCGGATCGAGCAGAAAACCGGCGTCCGCCTGGAACGGAGCGGGAGAGCCGTCATGCGTGTTGTAGTTCAGATGGCCGGTGTCGGTGCCGAGCCAGGTGTAGAGAATCGTCTGATAGGGCTGGTGGTAATTCTCGGGCGTGGACGACCATGCTGAATATTGCCGGACCGCGCCGCAGGCCATGATGAATGCGAGCAGGATGGTCCCGACGCAGACGGCGCTGACCGTGGCCTTCTGCAGCTTGCGGCCGAAGAAGAACATGACGGTGGCGCCGAAGGCGGGCAGCAGCGGGATCAGCCAGATGTATTTTAAAAATAGCATTCAGCTCTCAGCTATCAGCTTTCAGCAAAACTACCCCTGCTGAAAGCTGACGGCTGATAGCTGACAGCTTCGCTCACCACTTCAGCAAGTTCACTTCGTCGACGTTCACCGTCTCCTTGTTGCGGAAGAAGGCGATTAAAATGCCGAGGCCGACTGCGGCTTCCGCCGCCGCGTCGGTGATCACAAAAATGGCAAATACTTGCCCGTGCAATCCTCCCCACATGCGGGAGAAGGCAACCAGATTCAGGTTCACGGAGTTCAAAATGAGTTCGATCGACATCAGGACGATGACCACGTTGCGGCGGGTTAGCACGCCGATTACTCCCAGCAGAAACAGCGCTGCGCCAAGGACCAGATAATGAAGCGTCGTGATGTGGAGCATGGATTCCATAAACGGCTCTTGGCTTTTAGCCTTTAGCTCTTAGCTAGGTACTAGGTACTCGGAACGGGGTACTCGCAACTAGATTCTCTTCTTCGCCATTACTACCGCTCCGATGATCGCCACCAGCAACAGCAGTGAGGCGATCTCGAAGGCGAACATGTATTGCCCATACAACATTGTGGCGATTTTCTGCGTGTTGTCGTTTTCAACCATGGGTAGTGCGTGTTCCGGGAAAATGTCCTTCCCTTTCGTGTAGACGGCAATGAATAATCCGCCCAGGGCTGTTGCCGCAATGATTCCTGCCACCCATTGATGGTTGAACTGACGCTCCCTCTGCGCGCGATCCACGCTAACCAGCATGATGACGAACAGGAATAAAACCATGATGCCGCCGGCGTAAAGAATGATTTGCACGCCAGCGACGAACGGTGCATAGAGCATCAGATAAAGCGATGCCTGCGCGAGTAACGTGATAATCAACGCCACAGCTGAATGCACGGGATTCTTGCGCGTGATCACCAGGATGCCCCCGACGAGCATCATCCCGGAGAGCAAGTAAAAGAAAAATGGTGTGGCTACGGGTTCCATAACTTTTCCTGGAGCAGCGCTACAGTGGCCGTCAGAATAAGGACGCCCAGGCCCAGAGGCAGAAGCACTTTCCATCCCATTTTCATGAGTTGATCAAAGCGATATCGCGGGAACGTGCCACGATACCAGATATAGAGGTACATGAACCCGGCAACTTTCGCCGAGAACCAGAAAATATCTTGAATCCGCGTGCTCACGGCTGGAATGAACAGAAACAAGCCGATCAGGGCGAGGACGACACCGAATCCCGCGAGGCCGATTGTTTGCACTCGAAAGAGGGGATGCTTCGGCATGCGAACCGTGTTGTAAAAACACATCGCAGCAAAAAATAGAAACGTGACGCCAGGAAAGAGCGCAAAGACCTGATCCCAAGTGTGGCCGCTACGCAGATTCGGAAACGGCCGCAGCCATCCTCCGAGCCAGAGCGTAACGGCGATGGAAGAGACCGCGATCATGGCAGAGTATTCGGCCAGGAAAAACAACGACCAGCGGAATCCGCTGTATTCGGTGTGGAAGCCGGCGGTCAGTTCGGATTCGGCTTCGGCCAGATCGAAAGGAGCGCGGTTGGTCTCGGCAACCATGGCGACGGCAAAAATGAAGAATGCGATCAGCCCCAGCGGAAAAAACTTGAAGACGAACCACTCGTGCTGCGCTTGTTGCGCCTGCACGATGCCAATCATGCTAAGCGTTCCAGTTCCGTCGGGGTTCAGACTCGTCATCAGGATGGCCGAGACAACGGCCAGTCCCATAGCGACTTCGTAGGAAACCATCTGAGCGCTGGAGCGCAGAGCGCCGATCAGCGGATAGTGCGAGTTCGAGGCCCAGCCCGCCATCACGATGCCCAGCACGCTCAACGACGAGACGCCGAGCATGAAGAGGATGCCGATGTTCATGTCCGTAATGGCATGCGTGGGACCAAACGGGACCACGACGAACACCGTGAACGCCGCCAGCACAACGACAAACGGGGCCACCCAGAAAATAAGGCCATCGGCCTCGGCGGGCATGATGTCTTCTTTAAGCAGCAGTTTGAGTGCGTCCGCGATGGGCTGCATCAAGCCGTGCGGACCGACTCTCATGGGACCGAGTCGCACCTGCATGTGAGCCAGAATTTTTCGCTCCAGCCAGTTCATCGCAATAACAGCGACTGACAGTCCCACGAAGACCAGCAAGATGTAGACCAGCACCCAGAACATGTTCCCCGCAGCCCCGGGGGTCTGATTGCTGCTCAGATAGGACTCGATGTACTGGACGATCTGCCCCATCAGCGATCAACCTCGCCGAGAACGATGTCGAGGGTACCGATGACGGCGATCACGTCGGCGACGAGCTGGCCACGGCACATCAGGTCGAGAGCTTGCAGATTCACAAACGACGGCGGACGCACGCGGACACGGTAGGGCTGCGTGGATCCGTCGCTGACGATGAAGTATCCCAGCTCGCCTTTGGGCGCTTCGATGGAGTGATAGACCTCACCCACCGCTGGCTTCATGACCTTAGGGACTTTGGCAATGATGGGACCTTCGGGAATTCCGCCAATCGCCTGCTCGATGATGCGGACCGATTGCCGCATCTCGGCCATGCGGACCAGGTATCGGTCGTAAGTATCGCCATTCTGCCCGGTGGGAATATCGAAATCGAAATCCTTGTAGTTGGCATAGGGCTGGGCTTTACGTAGGTCCCATTTCACCCCACTGGCGCGCAGAACAGGCCCGGTGACACCGAGCGCGATGCAATCTTGTCCGGAGATTTTTCCAACATTCTTGGTGCGCTCCAGCCAGATACGGTTCGTGGTGAGGAGTTCCTCGTATTCATCGATCTTGGGGCGGAAGAAATCGAGGAAATTCTTCACGTCCCTTTCAAAGCCGGCATAGGTTTCATACTGCAGGCCGCCAATGCGGAAGGCGTGAGTGGTGAGGCGAGCACCGCAATATTTTTCAAAAATCTTGAGAATCTCTTCGCGGTCGCGGAACGTGTAGAACAGCGGCGTGATGGCGCCGATATCGAGGGCGTGCGTGCCCAGCCAGAGTTGGTGGCTGGCGAGGCGGTTCAGCTCGGTGAGGATGACCCGGACATACTGAGCGCGCGGGGGCGCTTCCACGTTTAGAAGTTTCTCTACGGTTTCGCAATAGCCGAGGCCGTTCGAGACCGCAGCAACGTAATCCATACGGTCCACGTATGGATTGAACATCGTGTACGTGCGGTTCTCGCCGATTTTCTCGACGCCGCGGTGCAGGTAGCCGATCACGCACTCCAAGCCGAGAACTTTTTCTCCGTCGAGGCGAAGAATGACGCGCAGCACGCCGTGGGTGGCGGGATGCTGCGGGCCCATATTGATAACAAGCTCATTGGCATCAAGAAACGGCTTCTCGGGAGTGTCGAGGTCGAGATGCGAGAGCGAGCTGTTCGGGTCGGTCATTTCGCTATTCGGAGTCGTTGACACCATGGAACCCGCAGAGCAAAACTTCGCCCTGACGCGGCCTGATTTGTGTCACCCCTCAGAGGCGCTGATATCAGCCAGTTCGGTTTAGGCTTTGCAACCTCTCCCTCAAGAAAAGTAGGGGGAAAGTAATCAACCGCCTCAAATAAGAGACTGACGGGTGAGCCAACAATCGCGGGCGAGCGAGCGAACTCTCGAGGAGCCACAACATTCGCAGAGTTCATGGGGATCGACGCCCTCATGTAAGCACAGCCACGCGGCGCGCGATGAGTCCGAGACGTGATGCTCTCGGTATTCTGCGAATGAACGATCATCGGGCTCCCTGCGCATATGGTCAGAAGCACGACAACGGCCCACGCCGGCCGGCGGCGCGAGCCCTCAGGGGCTGAAGCCCACATCCCAAGAGGAGCTTTGACGGCACGACTGTAAGTCGTGCCCTTCCCATTCCTTCTCTTGGAAAGTCCGCTTGCATGAACGACCATTTCGAAGGCCATCCTCACTGGCCGCTTTCAATTCCCAGGTTGATCTGCACCCACTCGTTGTCCTGCTGCAGAATGCCGTAATCCTTGCGCAGAGGATATCCCTTCCAGCCATCGGGCAAGAGAATTCGCTTCAGGTCAGGATGCCCGTCAAACTTGATGCCGAACATGTCGAAGACTTCGCACTCAAGCCAGTTGGCGGTTGGCCAGATCGGCACCGAACTCGGTAGGCTCTCGCCATCCAAAATTTGCGCGGTCACGCGGATGCGCTCGTTGCGAGCAAAAGAATACAGCACCCAGACGACGTCGAATTGCTTCTCGCGCTTGGGATAATGCACGGCTGTGATGTCGACGCAGTAATCGAACTGTTCCTGGTTGCGCAGGATGTGAAGAATCTCGGGAATCAGCGAGCGATCGACCACCATATAGTTCTGGCCGGCGTAGGTCAGCGGCTCGATGCCGGAACCGTACATCCCTTTGAGCTTCGCAACCATGGGCGAATCCCACGGCACAGGAGCGGGTGCGGCTGGCTTGGCTGCTGCCGCCGGTTTCGCGGCTGGAGGCGTAGCAGGCGCCCCGGAGGGCTTGGGAGAAGTTGGCGATGGCTGGGATGCTGAGGACTTTTCTGTTGAGGATTTGGGATCGGATTGAACGGAACCGGAAGAAGAAGCTTTCACGCCGCCAGGAACGGCTGGCTGATCCGCCGTCGGCTTGTTACTTTCCGGCGGCGGTGTAGAGGGCGAGTTGATTTCGTCCGGCATTAGCGGAGAGGACAGACCTCAGGCGCACAGGGTCTCGCAAGGAACGTTAATTTTTATCAGCTTGAGCAGACGGTGTCAACGACGTGCGTCACAAAAATGGGCGCATTTAAACGCCGACCTCGCTTGCTAGGCGCGCGATTGCGCCTGGTAGGACTCGATCAAGTCGCGAATGCGTTGCGCATCCGCTTTACGATGCCCGTGACTGGTGATGGGATCGGTGCCGCCGGTGGATTCAATCCGGATCTCCGCCCACAAAACACCGGTGGAAATGTGTACGGAAGCAATCTTCGATATCGCAATGCTTTCATCGTTGCTGCCGAACAGGCGCGACTTCACGCGACTGACGCGCAGAGGACTAACCACCAGGCGAGTCGGAAACAGGAAATTGCCTTGCGTCCAACGGCTGGCGGCAAAGGTTTGCGCCGCAGGTTCAGCGGCGGGCGTGGGCGGAGTTACACCCATTCCAGCGCACCTTTTTGCCAGACCCAAATGTAACCGACGATCAGGATCACGAGGAAGATGAGAATTTCTACGAGCCCAAAAACTCCGAGGGCCTTGAACTTGACGGCCCACGGAAATAGAAAAATGGTTTCCACGTCGAATACAACGAACAGGATCGCGATGATGTAATAGCGAACGGTGTAGCGGCCGCGGGCATTGTCGATGGGATCGATGCCGCACTCGTAAGGCATCAACTTCGTCTTATTCGGATTGTTGGGGCGGACCAACTTGGCCAAGAGCAACGTGAACGGAAGAAGTATCCCAACCACCGCCATGAAGATGAAGATAGGAACGTAATTTTGCGGCATCGTGTGCCTCGCGCAGCCGATTCGCTCGCGCAATTGCCGAGCGTTCAATCTTACCGCCGATCACGAGCGACTTCAAGCAGAGAGGTTACAGCTCACGCAGAAGTTTTCGACTCTTGCAAGTTGCGGTGCTTAAGATACGAACTTGTCAGTTGCTGCCAGTCGCGCATTTTCTCGACATATGCCTCCTCCGAAAACGCTGCCAAGAGGCTTTTCCCATGTCCTCCGAACGCGGTGACCGTGTACCTCACGACAACCTTGCAGCGTGCTGCCGCCAGGGATTCGATCTTCACCACAATGTGGGCAGTGTGAGAGTCAGGTGCAAGGCGAACATATTCTGCCTGGTGCGTTTGCCAGTCTGCCGCGACGATTGTCCAAATCGCTTCCTCGCCGGCATCAGCCGTTCGAAAAACTGTGTCGCGGGCAAATTCGATTCTCTCGGGAAACACCGGCTGGGGATCCCAGCCCTTCACCCAATTGCGTTCGCCCTCGGGGCTGAAAAGCGGGAAGGCGCGGTCGGCAGGGCAGGACAACTGGAAGCTTCCGGTACGGCTGACTTGCTCTGCAGATTCCCGCGCAAAGGCGGCGTTTGCCAAGGTGAAAAACCAACTCGCCAAAGCTATTTTGAAAGCGATCATAAAGATTGCCCTCCATGAATCAGAGAATGGACCCTGAGCCGACAAGCCACGGCTCGCTAGCTACTCTTGCCCACGGCCACAGCCCAAGCCGCAGCGGTATAGATGGCCAGATTCCCGACTTCGTACAGGCCATGTAAAAGATGAATGACGATGGCCAGAACAAAAACGGCCACCAGAATCCATGCGCCACGAATGGTAGTGCGCGGGTTGAGTATCAGAATGCAGCCGGCAATTTCGCCAAACCCGAGGACTAGGCGCACGACGCTCGGCATGTGAGTTGCGGCGAAAGCATGAGCGGCGCCCGGCAGAACAAATAGAATCGCCTCGATCAGAATTACCAGACCCAGCGTCCACTGGAGTCCGGTCAAGGCGATTTGGGTGCGTTGTGCGGACATTCAATCGCTCCTCTATTTGTCGGCGCTGCGTTTGCGAACCGGCCGCGCCTTGATTTCTTTCAGGCGGTGGCTGGCGCTGGAATCAAGATCGAACTCGTAAAAGCGCTTCAACTCCTGAATGCGCTCGAGAGAGGTTGGGCTGAAGGGCGTCTTGCCGTCGAAGGCGTGGAGGACGATGCCTTCCAGCAGGTCGCCGAGAGTCATGTCGTGATACTCGGCAAACGCCTTCAGGATTTTGAGCAGGCGTTTCTCCATCCGGACCCCGGTTTGAACCCGCTCCACCAGCAGCTGGGAATCTTCGGCCATGCGTACCAATGTACCATTATATTCTGGTACCAGCAATCACCGATGCCCACTACATGTCAGAATCACATGTGTCCTGGCAGGTTGCTATAATCGCGTTTCAACATCTCATCATTTTTCTCGCGCCAATAAGGCGTATCCCCTGCTCAAAGGACTCTCTTGCCTTTCGACGAAAATGTTTACGAATTGCGGCGGCAGAAGCTGAAACAGATCGAGGCGCTCGGCCAAACCGCCTACCGAAGCAAGTACGAATTCACCCATACCATTCCGCGGATCCTGGAGGAGTACTCGGACAAGACCGCGGAGCAACTGGAAACTCCGCGGGTGAATGTGCGCGTCGCCGGACGCATCATGGCGATCCGGTTGATGGGCAAAGCCGGATTCAGCCATTTGCAGCAGGAGGGAAAGCGGCTGCAGATTTATGTGAAGAAAGACGCAGTTGGGGAGACAGGATTCGAGTTATTCAAACTCCTTGATATCGGCGATTACGTCGGCGTCAGCGGTTATTTATTCCGCACGCGGACCGGCGAACTGACGATCCATGTGGAGGAGATCACCTTTCTCAGTAAAGATTTGCTGCCGCTGCCGGTGGGCAAGGCCATGGAAGACGCCTCGGGCACCGATAGCCCCAAAAAATGGAACGAACTCACGGACGTTGAACTGCGCTACCGGCAGCGCTATGTCGATCTCGTGGTGAATCCGGAAGTGCGGGACGTTTTTCTGAAGCGCAGCAAGCTGGTGCAGTCGCTCCGGCGCACCATGGAGGCGCATGGATTTGTTGAAGTCGAAACGCCGATGATGCAGCCCATTGCCGGAGGGGCGGTGGCGCGGCCGTTTGTGACGCATCACAATACGCTCGATATGGATTTGTATCTGCGCATTGCGCCGGAACTTTATTTGAAGCGGCTGGTGGTGGGCGGATTCGATCGTGTATGCGAGATCAATCGCAACTTCCGTAACGAGGGGTTGGGGTGGCGATGGAATCCCGAGTTCACCATGCTTGAGTTCTATCAGGCCTACACCGACTACCAGGGCATCATGGATCTGACGCAAGAGTTGATTACGCAGGCAGCGAAAGACGTCACTGGTGGAACGAAGGTGAAGTGGGGCGATCAGGAAATTGATTGGGCCAACTGGATGAGGATGACGATGCGCGAGGCCATCATTCATTATTGGCCGGAGGCTGCGGGTGCGAAGCCGGAGATGAGTGATTTCGCTTCGCATGACGGCGTGAAAAAACTCGTTGAGCGCTTCAATCATGCGCACGCGCATGTGGCTTACGACCCGAATGAACCTCTGGGGAAGACAATCGCGAATTTGTTTGAAGGGACGGCCGAAGAGCATCTCACCCAGCCAACGATCATCTACGAGTTCCCTACCGCAGTCTCGCCGCTTTCCAAGCAGAAACCGGACGAGCCCGAATGGACCGAGCGTTTCGAAATCTTTGCCGGGCAGATGGAGATTTCCAACGGGTTCAGCGAACTGAATGATCCGGAAGATCAACGGCGGCGATTTGAGGGACAGTTGAAAGAGCGCGAGCGGGGCGACGATGAGGCGCATCAGATGGATGAAGATTACATCCGTGCGCTGTCGTATGGGATGCCGCCAACAGGTGGCTGCGGCGTGGGCGTGGATCGCCTGTGCATGCTGCTGACCGATTCCCACACCATCCGCGACGTGATTCTGTTTCCGTTGCTGCGTCCGGAGAAGAGCTCAACCGCAGATGGCGCTGAGGATGCTGAGCAAAAGACATAGCTGGGCGCCATTGAGATTCCGAGTATTAACTCCCAGTACCCTAAAATGCACTAGAAACAGGGCAACGATCTTTCTATACTTTCTTCATCAGTTTGATTTCAGAAACGGCAGCGCTATCGTAATGCCCTTCAGCCGCTGGACATTGGGTCGATAGCGCTTTGCTTTTCCCGCGATAAATTGTTTCTACTTTGACGCTCTTCCTGCGCCGTTCTTGTCCGTGGTTCTCTGCGGCTCATAAGCAGGCTTGTCGGGGTTGAAGTTGGTACTCAGGTAATCGATCAGCGCGTCGCGATCGGCGGGATCGACTACCGCTCCCCATTTCGTCATCTTGTCGACTTCCTTCGCCCAGGCGGCTTTGCTCAAACGCTGCTGCAGAATAATCCGGGCTTCATGACATTCCAGGCACGTCGCTGTAGCCTTCGCCTGCATCGCGCCGGCGGGAAGATCCGCTGTCACATTCGCAAGAGTGGGCTGCTGTGCAGGGGCCACGAACGGCAAAGCGGCCGCTGAGGCCAGCAGCGCAACGGCTGGTAGCGCTCGCTTGATGCACGAGCTCCGCGGCGCGGCTTGAAACCGCGCCCTTTCAAAACTCGGTGAGGCTTTACGAAACATACTACGAAACATGAACATTCACCTGATCGACGGCGTTGTTGAGATAGCCGCTGGGATTCCACACGGGCGCCGCCGGCTGCGTGCGCCCCTGGCTGTCAGTGGCACGCGACTGGAGGGTGTAGTTGCCGGCTTTCGCAGGTTTCCAGTCGTAACTCCACAGGCGCCACGCGTAGTGCGCCCGGTCGTGGCCGAGTTTTGCCGTGTCCCAAGTTGCGCCGTCATCAGCGGATATCTCGACTTTGACAATGTCGGCTTCTCCCGCCCAGGCTGCGCCACGCACGACCACTTTGCCGGCTTTGAGGCTGCTGCCGTCCACTGGTCCCGAGATTACTGACTTCACGTTCAAAGCGGTCAGTGGATGCGTGTCTTCGGGCCTTACGGCATCGCCGGGCTTCACAGGTTGGTTTGGAAAGCGGTAGCCGGGGCTCATAAAGTTCCCTACGAATTCCGCATCGAGCACTTTGATTTCGGTGAGCCACTTGCAGGAAGCCGCGCCGATCCAGCCGGGAACCAGTGCGCGCGCCGGAAATCCGTGATGTTTGGTCAAAGGAGATCCATTCATCTGCGTGGCGATGAGCGTATCGGCATCGAGCGCCTTCTCGATGGGGATACTGCGAATAAAAGGAGGGACTTTCCCCGGAACTTCGTCGAGTCCACGGAACATGACGTGCTTGCCAGTGGGCTTTACTCCGGCGCGCTGTAAAACGTCACGCAGGCGCAGCCCCGAAAAAGGCGCCGTGCCCACCGCGCCTTTGCCCCACTGAATGCCTGGAACCTGCGGGCGCTGCAGGCTTCGTCCATTGCCGGCGCACTCGAGCGTGTTGACAATGGAGTGCGATTCGAACCGCGATAACTCAGACAGATTCAGCGTAAGCGGCTTCTCTACTTCTCCGCCAATGGAAAGGCGCCAGTTCCCAGCGTCGAGTTCGATTGGCTCGTGCATGTGGTTTCGCACAAAGAAGTGAGGAACAGGTGTAAGCCAGGTATTGAAATACTCGACCGGGGTTTCCAGGTCGACAAAGCGGAATGACCGAAGAATCATGCCGTCTTCCCCTGGAAATGGGATTGACTGCCCCTGCGGGAGAGCCCAACTCAACATGCCAGGCGCGACTCGGGCCACGAGCGCCGCCTTCGACACCTGCTTGAGGAATTCGCGTCTGGATTTCATCGCTGTTTAGTGACACCTTAGAAGCGTTCTGTGTCGCAATCACGTTAACACCACCGGCCCGGAAAAGGAGAGTAAGCCAAAACCGGACGGGCGGCGTTTCCGAAGGGAAGGCGCCCCTCGAAAAGTGGAAAAACCGCTGAACCGGGAGGTCCCGCATCAACTGCTGACGCGGGACTTTTTCGGTTTACGGCAGGACGTAGCGGAACGAAGTGAAGACCATATTGTCGATTCCTTCTGGAGTGACTCCTGGATGTCCAGCTCCGGAGGGGCCAACGCCAGACCAAGTCTGACGGGTCACGTAGGAATACTGCGTGCCGAACTGGAACCTTCCCCTGGGGCCGTTGTAAAAGCGGTACCAGAAGCCGGCAGTTCCCTCGATCACGGCGCGGGTATCGGCCGTGCAGTTGCCGAGGGTCGTGGGAGTGAAGCCGGTGTTCACTGCGGGAGGCAATTCGGTGTAGCAGCCGGTGTTATTAAACAGCGGCGCTCCATAACCAACTTCCTTCCCGGTAATAGGATCAAAGCTGGCAGTCCGTTGCGCGTACTCGACGCCACCGTAGCCGTAGATGTCGAGCCTCTTGGTATGGAATTCGAGCGTCGTGAGCCCTTCAAGGTTCTTGATCAAATGAACTGTACCGTCTGCGTTGATTGAGACATCCGAAAGCCCGCCTGGAGCATAGCGTCCGATTCCGCTGCCGCCGAAACCTTTCACGCCAAAGGTCAGCCGATGTGCGAAGTTCCAACGTGCGCTCGCGCCTAGGCCGCCTCCATTCTTGGAAGTGTTATGGGCGCCGAGAGCATTGGGGCCGGCCGTCGTGCTACCCCCGCAGAGAGTGGTGGCGGAGGCAACTTCGCCGCAAGGAAATACCCGGTCGGCGAAACGATCGTACAAACCGAAAACCTCGTAGTGACCAAAGCCAGGATCAAAAGCAGCTTTCGCGATAAGGTCAGGTGAAGGGTTGAAAGTATAAGTGGAGGTGGTGTTGTAGCTGTTGCTTGCGCCAGCTTGGCCGAGGAGGAAGTTGTCTCCGTTGCCATGCGTGGTGAGAGTGCCTTGCGCGTTTTCCATGGCGAAGGCGACCGCCACCTTGTCGCTAAAGGTCTTGGTTAGACGGATTCCATATTGGCGTGTGAACACGAAGCCAACGTTATACGACGGGTCGATGGTCTTGGGCCGGACGTCATTGGTTCTGCCCAAGTCGTCATCCGGAGAGATTCCCTTCCCGTTTTCCGTTGCCAGACTCCAGGCTTGGCCGCCGAGGAAGCTCCAGCCATTCGCGAACTTGGCTTGCGCCCACGCCTGGCGGAGACGAAGAGTGTAGCTGTTGGTTGAAGTAGAAGTGGACGTGACGCCAGAAGAAAGGAAGTCGGCCGACACGTAGCTGGAAAGATCAACGCCTTTCAGACGACCGTTGACGAAGGTGGTGATCTTAGACTGGCGCCCAGAGCCGAAAAACTCCGACACCTGGCTCTGCGATGCGCCGGGCATAGTCAGATTGTTAAAGGGGGTAGGCAAATCCGCTGAAAGGGCTCGCGAACGCCGCACAAATGCACCTTCCGCATATCCGCCCGGTGTGATGTTGATGCCTCTGAAGTGGATGGTGAGAGGGCCCTCCATTGGGCTCTTGGTGGGCGATGGTTCGTCCGGGTTAATGCTGGGGGTTGCGCCCTCTTGCTGAACCGCCAGACCCGTGGCGAGTTCGGCCACTTGTGGCTGCGGAACCGGTTTCGAATCGGCCTTGCTGGCAGCTTCCGCCGCAGCTTGCTGGGCCTGCTGCTTCTCCAGTTTCTGGGTGAGCCGGTCGATTTGGAGTTGCTGCGCGGCCAGGGCATCCTTCAGAGCCTGAACGTCCGCAGCCGTGACTGCCGATGGTGCTGGCGCGGCCGCAGCGGCAGCGTCCTTGTTGGCGGGCGTGGCGGCTGCCGGGGTTTCTGCCCAAGCGAACGCGGTCAGAGCCGCAAGCGCAAGAGCGGTGACGAATAACCTCATTACTGGTTTCATTTCAATCCTCTCCTTTTTTGAGTTTTCCTCGAACCGCTCTTGCCGCGGAGCAACTGAGGCTCTCCACGATTAAGCAGTTGGTGGCGTTTAGAAACTTGGCTTTTGTTTCTTGCACTGCAATAATGCCCATAGACTCCATTATTACAATCTATTTACTAGACATTCGACCAAACACTGTACCCGCAGTTTGTTAATAGAGTGTTAAATCAGGGGGGAGAAAGAAGTCCTGCTGGGAGAGGCCTAGGTTGAGGACGTCAATCCCCACCTGCGCTGCAGCCGGCTCTCCATGGACTTGAACACCAACCCATCGACCACGTATCCGATGGCAATAATAAGAATCATGACAGCAATGACGGCACTCATGTCGTTCAAGTCGCGTCCCATCATCAAAATTTGTCCTAGTCCCAGGCTCAAATAGAGCATCTCGGCGGTAATTAACGAGCGCCATGCGAAAGCCCATCCCTGCTTCAGACCGGAAACAATAAAAGGCAGGCTTGCGGGCAAGAGCACGTACCAGAACAGTTGAAACCCGCTCGCGCCCAGGTTGCGGCCGGCCATGCTGTAGATCTTCGGCATCTGCTTGCGGCCGTCTTCCATGGCCAAGGTCACTGAGAGCAGCGAGCCCATGACCACCACGAACAGAATGGCGTTTTGGCTGAGGCCGAACCACAGCAGTGCGAGAGGCCACCAGCAGATGCTGGGAAGGCTCTGTAGACTCACCAGCAATCCACCCATCGTTTCTTCGAGAAATTTGCTCGTACCCAGACCCAGGCCGAGAATCATGCCTAGGACGACCGAAATCCCATAGCCGATCAGCACCCGCCGCATGCTGACCGCGATCGCGATCAGGAAGCTATGATCTTGGAATCCGGCGTACAAAGCTTCGCCGACACCACGGGGAGTGGGAAACAAATAGGGCGGCCAGATCTTCAGTTCCGCCAGCAACGTCCACACGCCGAACAGGCCGGCATAGAACACAGTGAGGCGCAGCGCGCGCTTCATGATTGCACTCCTGCCTCGATGCGGGGTTTCAAGCCTGTGCTATATTCCGCCTCGAGCGAGCGGTCGATCTCTTCGCGCAACTCACTGAGAACCTCGCCGGCGGCGTGTGCCACGGTTGGATCTTCCAATGTACGAGGCCGCGGTAGGTCGACGGGGAACTCTCGCTTGACCCGCCCGGGCCGAAAGGTCAAAAGAGCGACGCGGTCCCCAAGCCTTATGGCCTCCCGCACGTTATGGGTGACAAAGATAATAGTGCGGCCGGTCTCCGTCCAGATGCGTTCGAGTTCGTCATGAAGAAGGTCACGGGTTTGGGCATCGAGCGCGGCGAAAGGTTCGTCCATCAGCAGCACATCGGGCTCGGTCGCGAGAGCACGGGCTAGTGCCACGCGTTGCCGCATGCCCCCGGAAAGCTGGTGGGTGTAGCTGTCCTTGAACTGCAACAGATGCACAAGGCGCAAATAGTAGCGAGTCTTCTCTTCCCTTTCCGCCTTACCGACGCCCTTCATTTTCATTCCAAACTGAACGTTATTTCCTACCGTGAGCCATGGAAAAAGGCCCAGTTCCTGGAAAATCAGAATGCGGTCGGTACCTGGACCCTCAACTGGTTTGCCGTCCACCAGGATCTCTCCTGAACTGGGTTGATGCAGTCCGGCGATGAGGTGAAGCAGCGTGGATTTGCCGCAACCTGAAGGTCCGACGATGCAGAGAAATTCACCGGCCTTCACCTGCAGGTTGATGTGATCAAGAGCGAGCATTCTTTCGCCCGTTTGGGTCCGGTAACTTAAGCAGACGTCGGTGAGGCCGACCTTGGGCACGTCGGACAACACTCCTCTAAGCGGGAGCGCTGCCAAGGTCGATGCTGCCTTTCGGGAACCGCCGAACCGCGAAGGAGTGCGAGGATCGATAGGAAGCGGAAGCTGTGCCGGGAAATTGTGTGTGTTCGCGCTCATTGGAGAGTCTTCCTTCCCTTCTCCGCTAAAACCTGATTGAGCAGCGTCAGGTCGTAAAGGCGAGAGAGATCTGGCATCTGCCGGCCGAGAAATCCGTCGTCAAAGGCTTGTTGCGCCGCCGTAGTGAGAGCGTTGTGCAAGGGATCATAACTAACTTGCATGCGAGCGAAGGCCTCGTCGAGGACAATCGAGGGAAGAGCTTTGCCGGTCTCGGCTTGGATCTGCTGATTCAACAGTTTCTTGGCTTCCGCCGGATGGCTATTAATCCAGTCGGTAAGATCGACATCGGCTCGAATCCAGGTCTTGACCAGATCGGAATGCTCGTTAAGAAACTTCGTATTAACCACGAGTAAGCCAATCACAAACTGGCCGTTCGGCCAAAGCGTTCGCTCATCTAAAAAGAGCCGGCCATTCCCTTCGTGGATCAGGCGAGTGGCCCAGGGCTCGGGGGCCCAGGCCGCATCCAGATCCTTCTTTAGGAACAGCGTGAGCTGATCGGGGTTTGCCATGGGAATGATTTGCACATCGCCACCCTTGTCGGTGGTTTTCAGCCCATGACTCTTCAGCCAGTTGCGGAGCGCCACGTCCTGGGTGTTGCCGAACTGCGGCGAAGCCACGCGCTTGCCGTGGAAATCCTCCGGCTTCTGAATCCCGCTGTCATTGCGGACGACCAGCGAGGCGCCGCCACTCGCCGCTCCAGCGACCACACGAAGAGCCTCACCATTGGACCGCACGTAGCCGTTGATCGCCGGGTTCGGACCTACGTAAGTCATGTCGATCGCGCCGCCAAACAGTGCCTCAATGGCGGATGGACCCGCGTTGAAACTCGTCCACTGCACTTTGACCTGTGGGCCCATTGCCTTGTCGAACCATCCGTTCGCTTTGGCCACCATCGCCTGTGCGTGGGTGATGTTGGGAAACGCGCCCACGCGAATGACGGTTTGCGCCCATGTCGAAATCGCCGCTGTGAATGCAAAAACGATTCCGATGACAAGCTGTCTAGACACCCTTCTGTCCCCCTACGACCATGGGCAGGACGCTGGCTTTTTCCTTCTTCTTGGTCGCACGCTTGCTCTTCGTGGCGCGCGGGCCCGGATCAGCGATGAGGTCAGCCAAGGTTCTATTTTCCAGAATGTGGGCGGCTGCGTCGCGAACGTCGAGAAATAGTTGGTAAAGCGCCCGGTGCGGCAAATCTCGTACGATCAGTGCCCGCAATTGCTCGGCGTCGCCAAACGGCGCAAGAGGGCCGTCGATCAATCGAATGATCTCGCTCAGCCGGATCTCGGCAGGATCTCGGCGTAACTGGTATCCGCCCTTCGCTCCCCGCACGCTCTCGACGATGCGCGCATTCTTAAGTTCGAGGAGGATCAGTTCCAGAAATTTCTCGGGAAGATTCTCTTCATACGCGACTTCGCGGATCTTAATGGCGCCCTGATGGTAGCGGCGTGCCAGCATCATCATGGCTTGCAGAGCGTAGAGTCCCTTTTGTGAAATTTTCATAAGGCCCACATTATGCCACAAAGTCCATTGTATTAGTAGACTTTGCTAAATGCCTTGCTTGCAACTCGAGCACCATCATTTTGGATTGCCTGACGGAAAACATAAGGGTTTGCTTTCAGCAGCTTGCCGGATATGTCAGGAGTGACAGGAGAAGCAGCGTGTGCAATGGATTGCAGTTTCCAAGTGCAGAAATCGCCATACCTGCGAGGCTAACCAATTGCAGCTCAGCTTTGCGGCAAAACGCGGAGCACCTGCACGGTGATATTATCCGGACCACCGCGTTGCAAAGCTAACTTGACCAAAGCGGCACAACACTCCGCCGGAGCGTTTCTGCTGGCTTCCGTCTCCAATTCTTCATCTGTAACCACGCCCCAAAGGCCATCGGTGCACAACACCAGATCGTCTCCATCCTCTAACGCCGTGCTATGTTCGGCGCCGTCCACCGAAAGTTCGGTTCCGGCTCCTAGAGCAGAAGTCAGAATATGGCGCTGCGGATGCCTCTCCGCATCCTCCGCGCGCACGATGCCGCTTTCCACCAGGCGTCCGACGTAGGAGTGGTCGCGAGTCAAGCGCGAGATGCGCGCGCCCCGCACCAGATATAGCCGGCTGTCTCCGACATGAGCGAAATAGAGCTGGCGGTCCCGCACGACCACTGCCGTGCAGGTCGTCCCCATCCCATGAAGCTCGGGATGCAGCACAGCATGCGCTTGAATCCTTTCATGAGCCCTGGCAAACGCATCCAGTAAAGCGGCACGTGGGTCGTCCCGAACATCCTTGACGTATGCGTCGCGGATGGTCTCTACTGCCAAGCGGCTCGCTTCCTGGCCGCCTTCATATCCCCCCATGCCATCAGCAATCACAGCCAGTCTGCCCTTGCGTTGGAATTCCCCGTCGCCAGCCGGCTCCCAATAGAGGTAGGAATCCTCGTTGTTATCGCGCTGGCAGCCCACGTCGCTCAGGCCCGCAACTTCCATTCCAGGTCTCACATTCATGCAGTAGACCGATACATCCCGGCGATCCCCAATCGGCCCCGGTCATTATAGACAAGTGCCGGCGGAAAAACGCAAGCGATTGCACCCCATTACGAAATCAAAAAAGCCGCGGCTCGCCGCGGCTTAGGTCCTGAACTCGGGAGTCAGAGATTTGAGCTATTTCCCGTCGTGTTTGTCTTTATAGATCTGCCGGCTCGTACGGTTCTGTTCCCGGTTGAGCTGTCGCTGCTCGCCCTTGGTCAAGTGTCCGTTGTGAGCGGCCATATCGGCCTTCTGCTGGTTCTCAATATGCTGTTCGCGATTCTCGAGACGCGAAGTTTGGCCCGGGGTCAACGTGCCGTCCTTGACGCCATTCGCGATACGATCTTGCTGGTTCGTCTCACGGGCATTGACCTCGTTGACACGAGGATGGCCTGGATCAACCTGCCCCGGCCCCGCGCCGGATGTGTTGCTGTCTTGGGTTTGAGCAGAGGCGGCTCCGACAAACATCAGACCACCCGCTGCCAGGACTAAGAGCGACTTCGTGATTTTATTGTTCATGTTGGAAGCAAACCCTCGCGTTAGAGTTTAGTTGTGGAGCTTTTGCGAGCCTAATTACAAAGGGATGCAGCAGGAGATGAGACGAAAGGAACAACGATTCAACGTAACCGCCTGTGGTTACCGAAGTCACAGATCAGGTTCGTTGCGCTGGTTCACTGGTATATTCAAGGACCAAACGACGCCACAATCTCGATATCAAGGTGAGCATCGAGACCCTCGTAGGAGGGCCTCGCGAAGTTCACTGAATCAGCAAGGTTGGCTGATTTTCCTCGATGGCTTGCTCGGTCGAACACGAGAGTGACTGGTTCCTCGCGGCCGAAGCTGGCCGACGGCTGACAATTATCTTTCTTCTGATTGCCCTCGGCCAGCCACTTCCCGGCCGGATTGCTTATCGTGAGCGCCCCTGGTCGAGTCCCCGAATATACATTCAGAGTAGTGCGAGTGTTCCCGCACGACCCGCACGCCTTTACCCAGGGTTTGGTATTCCACAACGGATTTCTATACGAGAGCGCCGGTCTCAAAGGGCGATCATCTTTGCGCAAGGTTCGTCTTGAAACCGGAGAGGTTGTTCGAGAGGTGGATCTGGCGCCTGAATTCTTCGGCGAGGGAATCACGATTCTCAATAACCAAATCCTACAGCTGACCTGGCAGTCCCGCACGGGATTCGTCTACAACTTGAGCGACTTCCATTTATCGCGGCAATTCTCATACTCTGGGGAAGGTTGGGGCTTGGCCTCCGACGGCCATGTCATCTTCATGAGTGACGGAACGCCGGAAATCCGTGTCTGGATCCAGCCACGCTCACCGAGAAAAGGCGCTTTACGGTTCACGATGGAAGCCGTCGAGTGTCCCAATTAAATGAACTGGAGTTTATCGAGGGAGAACTCTTAGCTAACATCTGGCAGACGGACCGAATCGCCCGAATATCTCCGCAAAACGGCGAAGTAGTCGGCTGGATCGACCTCCCAGGTTTGCTGAGTCCGGTCTATCAACTGGAATCCGGCGCAGTGCTGAATGGAATCGCCTACGATTCCGAGCGGAAGCGGCTGTTCGTGACGGGCAAGTTGTGGCCGAAGATCTTCGAGATCCGGCTGGTTCCGAAGCATTAGAACGGCGGGTTTGTGTTCGGACGAACGGTCCATTCAGATGCCGGGACTATTCATGCACCGTTAATGATGAAGAAGAATTACCCTCCCCGGCCGTGGCATCCTAATTACAATCCATCCTAAGGAGAAATATCCATGGCCACCGCTACTGAAGCCCTCACCTCTCTTTCGGCCGAGGAATTAAACAGGATCGATGCCTACTGGCGAGCTTGCAATTATTTGTCGGCAGGGATGATCTACCTTCGCGCGAATCCTTTGCTTCGTGAACCATTGAAGCCAGAGCATATCAAGCGCCGTCTTCTTGGCCATTGGGGGTCGGATCCCGGGCAGTCGTTCGTGTGGGTTCATCTGAATCGCCTCATTAAGAAATACGATCTGAACGTGATGTACATCTCCGGCCCGGGCCACGGAGCGCCGGCCACGCTGGCCAATTGCTATCTTGAGGGCCATTATTCGGAGATCTATCCTGATAAGAGCCGCGACGAAGCGGGCATGCTGAAATTCTTCCGGCAGTTTTCCTTTCCCGGAGGAATTGGCTCGCACTGCACGCCGGAAACCCCCGGCTCGATCCATGAAGGCGGCGAACTCGGGTATTCGATTTCGCACGGGTATGGGGCGGCGTTCGACAATCCTGATCTCATCGTCGCCGTTGTGGTGGGTGACGGCGAAGCCGAGACCGGTCCCTTGGCAACCTCCTGGCATTCGAACAAGTTTCTGAATCCGATTCGCGATGGCGCGGTATTGCCAGTGCTGCATCTCAACGGCTACAAGATTGCCAATCCCACTGTGCTCGCGCGCATCCCGCAGCGCGAACTGGAATCGCTTTTGGTCGGCTACGGCCACAAACCCTACTTCGTCGAAGGCGACGATCCAGCCGAGATGCATCAGAAAATGGCTTCCGCGCTGGAGGAGTGCATCCTCGAGATTCGCTCGATACAACAGAACGCCCGCGCCAAGAACGATCCAACACGTCCGCGTTGGCCCATGATCGTTCTACGTTCACCGAAAGGATGGACTGGTCCGAAGGAAGTCGATGGACACAAGGTGGAAGGCACCTGGCGGGCTCATCAGGTGCCGGTGTCCGACCCGACCACTAATAAGACGAATTTGAAAATCGTCGAAGACTGGATGCGCAGCTACAAGCCGGAGGAACTATTCGATGCCAACGGAAGGCTGATGCCAGAGCTGCAGGAGCTCGCGCCTTCCGGAGAACGCCGGATCTCCGCCAACCCTCATGCTAACGGCGGGCGGTTGCGCAAAGAGCTTGAGATGCCAGACTTCCGGAATTATGCCGTCGACGTGAAAGCCCCCGGAGGGATGTACGCGCCGCCGACCGACGTGCTGGCGCACTTTCTGGCCGAGGTGATGCGCCGCAACATGAACTCATTCCGCGTGTTCGGACCGGACGAGACTGCCTCCAACCGGCTCACGGCAATTTACGCAGCTTCGAAGAAAACATGGCTTGCCGAATACCTGCCGGATGACGCCGACGGAGGCGAACTCGATGTCGCCGGGCGCGTCATGGAAATGCTGAGCGAGCATACGCTCGAGGGATGGTTCGAAGGCTACGTTCTCACCGGCCGTCACGGCTTCTTTTCGACTTACGAAGCCTTCGTTCACGTCATCGATTCCATGTTCAACCAGCACGCCAAGTGGCTGGAGAAATCGAAGATGGAACTCAATTGGCGTGCGCCGGTGCCGTCGATCAACATCCTGATTACGTCTCTGGTGTGGCGGCAGGACCACAACGGCTTTACCCATCAGGATCCCGGATTTCTCGATGTGGTTACGAATAAGAGTCCGGATATTGTCCGTATTTATTTGCCGCCCGACGCCAACTGCCTGCTCAGCGTGGCGGACCATTGTCTGCGCTCGCGCGATTATGTCAACGTAATTGTCGCCGACAAGCAGGAACATCTTCAGTATCTCAACATGGACGAGGCCGTGACTCATTGCACCAAGGGCATCGGCATCTGGGACTGGGCTTCCACCGACGATGGCGTGGAACCCGATGTGGTCATGGCCTGTGCCGGCGACATCGCGACCATGGAGTCGCTGGCAGCGATCCAGATTCTGAAACAACACTTCCCAGACTTGAAAATTCGCTTTGTCAACGTGGTTGACCTTTTTCGACTCATGCCGGAAACCGAGCACCCCCACGGACTTTCCGAGCGTGACTTCGATTCCCTCTTTACCACCAACAAGCCCGTGATCTTCAACTTCCATTCCTACGCTTCGCTCATCCACAAGCTCAGCTATCGCCGCACCAATCACGAGAACATTCACGTGCGCGGCTATAAGGAAAAAGGCAACATCAACACTCCGCTCGAGCTGGCGATTCTCAATCAGGTTGATCGCTTCAACCTGGCGATCGATGTGATCGACCGTGTCCCGCGCCTGCATCCCAGTGGAGCACACGTCAAAGAGTGGTTGAAAGATCAGATTATCGAGAGCATCAACTACGCGCACACGGAAGGAATTGATAAAGAGGAAATCCGCAATTGGAAATGGGCAGCGTAGGCGTGACGGAGCTACCGCGAAATGATCTGATTCTCGTCTTAAACAGCGGCTCCTCGTCGCTCAAGTTCGGCGTTTATTACCATGGAACGAGCGATGAGGAGCCGTTGCTGACCGGAAGTGCGGAAGGCATTGGACGCGATAATGGCTCGCTGCACATTCGTGCCGCCGACGGAACTTCGCTAGTCCAGCGCGAGTGTATTCATGAATCGCAAAGCCATGCGCTCGATGTTCTCGCAACGGCGATCCGCGAACATGTTCATATAAGCCCAGTGGCGGTCGGACACCGGGTGGTCCATGGAGGACCTAAACTGGTAAAGCACCAGCTCATTACGCTACAGGTGCTGGATGAAATGCGCGCGGCCACTCACTTCGCGCCCCTGCACATTCCGCAAGCGCTGAAGTTGATCGCTTCCGCCCAGGCGATCTTCCCCGACGCCGCGCACTACGCATGCTTTGACGACGCTTTTCACCAGACGATTCCAGAAGTCGCTTCGCGATTCGCCCTTCCACGCCGCTACTTCGACGCCGGAATCCGGCGCTACGGCTTTCACGGTATTTCCTACGAATCGCTGGTCCATCACTTCGGCGCAAACATTCCGCAGCGGGCTATTTTTGCGCATTTGGGGAACGGATCCAGTCTCTGCGCACTGCGGGACGGAGTGTCGATCGACACTACGATGGGTCTCACCCCGACAGGCGGCATTCCTATGGGTACTCGTTCGGGCGATCTCGACCCGGGCGTGATCATCTATCTTCTGCGAAACGAGAAGCTCGACGCCGATAAACTCGAAACTCTGCTGAATCATCAGAGCGGTCTTTTTGGTCTCTCGTCCGGGGAGAGCGACGTAAAAACCCTGCAGGAACGCGCTTTATCCGGAGACCCGGAAGCCAGACTGGCGCTCGAGGTCTTTGCCCGCTCGGTGCGCAAGGTAATCGGAGCTTACATGGCTTTGCTGGGTGGTACAGATGTTGTGGTGTTCACCGGCGGCATCGGAGAGCACAGCAGCTACATCCGGTCGGCGGCCACGGACGGGATTGAACCCTTGGGGCTCACGGCAGATAAAATTCAGGTTGTCGCCACCCAGGAAGAACAGCAGATTGCACGCCACTGTCGCAGACTGATGACGCGATCGGGAGAGCAATCCGTGGGCTCAGACTGATGGCGGTCGTTAGCCTCGTTGTGACGTGAATCACTTCGGGTGAGGAGCGCTTGGACTCACTGTGAAAAACAGGGCACTTGAAGAAAGCAAAAGGCGCGCGTCCAGTGAAGGACACGCGCCTCGAATCGATGCCTGGAAACCAACGGACAGAGCCGGTTAGCGCCCGAAATACTTTGCGTTCAACTCGGTAAACGAGTTCCACTTCTCGGGAAGATCATCGAGCGCGAAAATGGCCGAGACCGGGCAGACGGGCACGCAAGCCCCGCAGTCGATGCACTCCACCGGATCGATATACAGTAACTGCTCCGTGGCGTATTTGGGATCATCTTTCTTAGGATGAATGCAATCCACCGGACACGCATCCACGCATGCTGTGTCTTTGGTGTTGATGCAAGGCTCTGCAATTACATAGGTCATGAGATGTCGATCTCCTAGGCTGAATGTGGGTATTTTACTACGGCGACCCCTGCGAAAACGGAGATTCTAGCAAGAAATGGTGATGCGGCGCAAAGCGAAACGGCTGGCAGCACCCACTTGCCAGCCGTTCGCACTCATTCGATTCACTCTTCTGGATTATCGGTGTCCGCCGCCACCACCATGACCACCGCCGCCACCGTGGAAGCCGCCGCCTCCTCCGCCATGGAATCCGCCACCGCCGTGGAACCCACCGCCAGCCGCACCGTGAAAGCCGGCACCGGCTGAACCATGGAAACCGCTAGCTCCGTGGAATCCGCCTGCGTAGCCACGTCCGTAGCCAGCGCGTCCGTAGTAGCCTCTGCCGCCCCATCCACCACCCCAGCCTCGGCCGTAGCCGTAACCCCAACCGCCGCGCCAACCGCCTCCCCATCCACCGTGCCAGCCGTACCAGGGGCCGGCGCCGATGAACAACCCTCCAGCGAACCAGTCAGGACCGTAGTAGCCGTAAGGGGCGCAAGCATAAGGATAGTATCCGTAGTAGCCGTAAGAGCAACCCACGGGCGGTCCGTAACCGATTCCAACCGCTACTTGCGCTTGCGAAGGCTGCGCGTACACCAGCGGCAGCGCCAGAACCGCAACCAAAGCCAAATATTTGATGTACCTCATAGTGAATCCCCCTTATCCCAGATCCGCCATTCCCTCCACAAACCCACCGGATCTGCAGGCTCTTCAGGATCTGGTTTCTATCCGAATCACCTATGTATTTGAACTCGGAAGGCAAAAAAAAGTTGCAGATTGGGCAGTGGCTGATTTCGGCCACTCCGCATGAATTCAACCACTTACGGCCCCACGCCTTCCACTCCCACCAGCTCTTCGCTCAGCTCGTACTCGATAATGTGTCCTGCGACTGCACTCGCCGCCACTGTCAAAGGCGAAGCCAGATACATCTGCCCCGGACCGCTGCGCCCGGGAAAGTTGCGGTTTTGCGCGCTGATCACCACCTGATCAGGACGGGTAGAGACTCCCGGCCCCGCATTGATGCAGGCTCCGCAACTGGGCTCGATCACGTGCGCGCCAGCTTTCTGAAAGACATCGAGATAGCCCTTGCGCAAACAATACTCACGCGTTTCTTGTGAGCCAAACTGTATGTAGAACTGCACCGAATCGGCCACGCGCTTGCCACGCTTCAACGCGTCGGCCAGCACCGCAGCGTACATATCCATATCTTCGTTCTTGCCGGCGGTGCAGGTGCCACCATAGGCGATCTCGACCGGCACAGGCGTGTTCAGTTCCCGCACAAACTTTCCGTTGCCAGGATCCCCCGGCGTCGCCACCATCGGCGCAATCTCGGAGGCATCGAGTTCGATGACTTGCGCGTATTGCGCGTCTCTATCGCTGTACAAGCCTTCGATCATGGCTTCAGCATTCTTGCGATCCATGCCGCGCCTCTCTACCAGGAAGTCGGCTGCTTTCCTATCCGGTGCAACGATGCCAGTAAATCCTCCGATCTCGGCCGCCATATTGGTCATGGTGGCACGCTCATCGACGCTGAGCTCTTCGACTGCTTCACCGCCGTACTCCATCACTTTGGCGAGGGCTTTGCCGCTGCGCACGTAATCGAGACTCAGAATCTTCAGGATGAAATCCTTCGCCGTCACGTTCGCGTGGCGCTTGCCACGGATCATGATCTTCACCGATTCCGGCACCTTGACGCGAACATCCTTGGTGATCCAGCCATTGAATACATCCGTGGTGCCAATTCCAAAAGCAACGCAGCCGATCGCGCCTACGTGCGGAGTGTGCGAGTCCGAGCCGATATTGAGCTGTCCGGGCAGAGCGTAGCTCTCCAGCACAATCGAGTGGCAGATGCCCTCCGACCCTTTGCGATCCTTCAATTCGCCATGCAACTTGATTCCCTGCTTGGCGGCGAAATCCTGCTGTTTCAGTTTCAGTTGGGTCGCCAGATCAAGCAGGCCAAGCTTTTTCTTCTCCTCTGAAATCACCTCATCGAGAAAGGTCAGGTGGTCGCGGAAAAAGATGATGCTTGAGGCATCGTTGACCTTCGCATCCTTGCCGACATAGCGTTCGAAAAAGATGGCAGCCATCGGCGTGACATATTCATGGCTGAAGCGCAAGTCGGCCTGAGCGAATCCTGTGTCGCCGGGCTTTACGCTCGGCGACGCCGGGCTCCTCCATTCTCGTTCAGCATGTGCCGCGCGAAGATTTTCTCGGCCAAAGTCATCGGACGCTTTCCGGTTGTGATCGGCGGCAGAAAGACCTTCTTCTGCATGCGCGCTACATTGAAGGGAAACAGTCCGCCGTACTCAATCACTTGTCGAGTAATCTCATCCTCGCCAGCGGTGAACTCGCTCAACGGAATATCTTCCCCGCCGCGAATCTGATCGATCAGTGAAAAGTTGGTGGAAGTCAGCACTCCCAAGTTTTGGCAATTCTGTTTGTAGATCCGCTCGATGTTTTCCGCGATCACGACGCGAATGCCGGCACACATCTCCGCATAAGGCGATTGCTCGCGGCTCGATCCTTTGCCGCGCCGCTTCCCGCTCACCGCACATACAAATCCGCCGCGCTTGACGTCACCGCGCCCTATCGGCGTCACGCTGCCGCACTTCAGCCCGAGATAAGGAATCTCGCCGAGCGTTTCGTCAAAATAAAAGCAGTAGTGCGCCGGAGTGATCTCGTCGGTGGAGATGTCATCGCGCAGCTTGGGATTATTCGCCGGATTTTTCGTATCCCACGGCAGATCCTCGCCCGCGAGCTGCCGCTTGATCAGTTCGGGATCTTCGGTGAGGAAGAGGATGCGTCCCTGCAGCCGTACTTTTTCGGGTCGCTTTTCGATCTTGCGTTCCAGAAGAGAGTTGATCACGTTGAGCCTGTCGAAGTTAAGAGATTAGAACAGGCAGAAGCGGCTACCCAGTCCTCAACAATTGTAACGCCGGATCAGAAACCTGTTCGTTCGACAGCCCTATCTCTTGTATTGCCGAGGATCCGGGAGCGGTTCCATGCCTCGGCCCGCGAAGATTTCTTGAAACTCGTGCAGCAAAGCCTCATGCAGCAGGCCATTCGAGGCGACGGTCTCAAGGCTGTTCAATTCAAATGGAGACCCATCAAAGCGCGTCACTTTGCCGCCCGCCTCCTCCACGATCAACACGCCTGCCGCGGTATCCCAGGGATTGAGATTAAACTCCCAGAAACCGTCGTAGCGCCCGCAAGCGACGTTGCACAGATCAAGCGCAGCCGATCCCGCACGGCGCACTCCGTGCGTGAGCAGCGTGATCTGGTGATAGAAATAAATATTCGGATTCTTGTGCCGCTTGTGGCTGGGGAAGCCCGTGCCCAGCAGGCTCTCCTTGAGCGCTGCAGTCTTGGATACGTGGATGGCTTCTCCATTCAGCCATGCGCCTCTTCCCTGCTCGGCGGTGAATAACTCGTCGCGCGTGGGATCGTAAATCACTGCTGCAATGCGCGTGCCCGGCTTCCCGGACGACCGCTGTTCCAATCCCCG
The DNA here is from genome assembly GCA_963750245.1 of uncultured Acidobacteriaceae bacterium. Taxonomy (GTDB): domain Bacteria; phylum Acidobacteriota; class Terriglobia; order Terriglobales; family Acidobacteriaceae; genus Sulfotelmatobacter. The sequence continues at coordinate 1,294,076 of CAVVQB010000005.1, read as the reverse complement.
ATGTTCCAGCGCGATGGAAACGCAGAAGACCGGATACCCGTGAGCAAAATTCGTGGTGCCATCGAGCGGATCGATGTACCAGCGATAGTCGCTGCCCTGATCGTTCAGCCCCTGCTCTTCGCCGAGAATGTCGTGGGTGGGCCACTGGGCGCGGATGCGGTCACGAATCAGCGCTTCGGCGGCGCGATCGGCCGCCGTCACCAGGTCGGCGTCGCCCTTGTACTCAATCTTCAGGTGCTGATGAAAATAGTCCATCAGCAGCGCGCCCGCTTCGCGCGCGATCTCTGACATGGCTGGAACGAAGCTGTCGTTGGGACTGTCGGGCACAGGTCTAAGTTTGGTTTGTTAGGTCTTAGGTCTTGGTGTGTGGTGTCTCTGGTTCAAGCGGCAGCGTAAACGAACGAACCTAAGACCCAAGACCTAACACCTAAGACCCAGTTATTTCACTTCCGCGTGCCGCCGTCTTCGGCAATGTACATGATCTCGTGCTTGAAGATGAAAAGGTTGGGCACGCCTTCGCGGGTCAGCCGCACCATGTGCTTGTCGTAATACTCAATCCATCCACTGACGGTCTGACCATCCATCAGCTTGAGCGTGACCGTCTTCTGCTTCTCCCCCAGCGCCTTGAGGAAGCTGGCTTCTTCGAAGGTCTCTTCCGGAGGCGGCGTACGGCCGCGCTTGCCGGCATTCGGATTTCCCTGGGGAGCGAAAGGGCATGGGAGCATTGTACACAAAACGCACGCTGCACCGGCCCTGGTCGCAGCGGCAATACAAGCAAGAAACAATCACGGTCGGAGCTACAATGGGCGGGAACTCGTCTTCTCGGCCAGGAGGCTCTCCGTGAAGCATTTCAGTTGCATTCTTTTTCTTGTGTTGGTTGCCGTGTTGTCGGCCCGATCCCAGACGAGGCCGAGGCCACCTGGATTGGAACAGGCCGCACAAGCCGAGCAGCAGGCTGACAAGAGCATTCCGCCTCCGACAGCTCAGCGAACGCACATTGATTTCACAAAGCTGAGGCAGGATGCGGACGACCTTGCTAGGATTGCCCAGACCATACCGGAAGATGTCGCCAGTGTTCAGAAGGGCATGTTGCCCAAGGATATGGTCGAAAAGCTTAAGCAGATCGAGAAACTCTCCAGGCGTCTGCGCGGACAGATCGGTCAATAAACAGCGGGAACAGCCAGGAAAGCCACTGAGGCCCTGCAACCAGGAGACCGATCAGCGAGAAAAAGACACCAGCCCGTGGTGGCGCTGGTGTCTCAATGGTTTCTGACTGAAAGATGGTTAGAAGATTATCTTCAAGCTGAACTCCGTTTCACGAGGCGAGCCCAGCGTGTAGACGCCGGTGCCTACGCCGACCCGGTTCACAAGCTGTCCGGCATAGTTGGTGCCATTGATGCTGCCGGTGGAACCGGTCAGCAATCCTGACATCATGCTCGACGGATTATCGAAGTTGGCGAAGTTGGGAAGGTTGAAGAACCCAACTCCAGGCTTAACCGTGAAGCGCCCATCGAAGAAGCTGTGAGTCCATGCGATGGTTGCGTCAAAGGCCTTCAGCCAAGGGTAGTTGACTTGGTCGGGAGGCGCTAATGCCAACGGGACGCCGCCGTTATACACACCACCCAACGCCACCAGGTCGGCCTGTGCCATTAGACCGTTCTGAACCAGCACGTTGCCCGCCGGCGTAAGAGTTCCGGCAGCAACTTGAGCGTTGAAGTTGGAGATGGCACCGTTGAGGCTGTTGGCGTTGAGGCCTCGATCAAAGCTGCCGACGTGGGTTCCCGGAAGCGGATCCTGCGTCACGCCACTTCCAGTAAAGTCGGTGCGGAAGATTTCTCCCGCGCCGGCCCCAGTATTGGGAACCGTGGGAGTGATCGCAAACGGGCTGTAGAAGTGAGACATGATCCCGAACTGGAAGCCGAATGGGACATCTACGAATCCACCAAAGGAGATCTGGTGGGTGCGGTCCAGCGTGGAAGGTCCGAAATAGCGATTCACATTCTGGTTATCCAGCGCCGGAACGATGAAGTCCTGATCAGCCGCCGCAGCCGTTACCGTGGCGCCGGGATTAACGCCGCCGCCAGAGTTATTGAAACGGGACAGGGCGTAGGAGACTTGGAAGTTCAAGTCTTTGACGCCGCGCATAGGACTCTTTACATTGTCGATCCACTTCATCTGCAAACCGTCGTACTCGGAACGACCGACCGGTGAAAGGAAATTCAGGGGTGGCGCGGCTGGGTTGATCCCGCCGAATGCGCAAGGCTGACCAATCGCCGCGAGACAACTCGTACCGCCAAAGTCAGAAGTGGAACCTAAGCCGTTCCCTGCGTAGTCAGCAATAGTGGCGGGGCGAGGTTCAGTTGCCGCTATCCGGGTTCGTCGCCGATCGTTGGACAGTTACCGGTATAAGTTCCAGCTACGCCATTGCGGTTCCGTTTCCGCAATTTCCAATGGTGGTTGCAATCGCCGAAGCAGCCGCACCCGCGTTAAAGTAGCGTATGTCGCCGGCGTGATTCTGATCCACTCCCAGCAGGAAGTGGGTCTGAACGTTGCGGATGAAGTCCACGCTCAATACCATGCCCCGGACGCAACTCCCGTTGGACACCGATGTTCATGACGACTGAGCGCGGCGATCTGTAGTTGGGGTTGAACAGGTTGGTGCCCGACTGGAAGAAGCAGTTGGAACCGTCGCTGCATCCCGTCAAGTACTGACCGGCAAAGCCTGGGTTAGGCTCCTGCACGTTCAGGGGCGAAGCCGCCTGATATTCCTTTGAGAGAGCAACGACTGCCGGCACAGCGTTCCCAATCAACGGGAAGCCGCCAGAGGCGGTACCGCAAACCGCTGCACTCGGCGTGATGGGGCCAGACGGTGTCTGTAACGGCGACGGTTCTCCCGCAGCGGCACACGGCCCGGGGAACTGCGCGAAGGCACCCGTGGGCTCCCGGTATGGTCCATCAAAGAGCACGTTGTTCCAGATGGCATTCTCCCAGAATATGCCGATTCCGCCACGAATTGACGTCTTGCCATTTTTCATCGGATCCCAGGCAAAACCCAGGTCTGGACCAAAGTTCTTATTTGGCTGGTTCACTGCATTACCCAAACCCGGAATCAGGCGTTGAGTGAGGAATCGCGGCATATTGGCTGTCCGTTCGGCCTGTGTCGCGTTCATACCGCAATCCGTACGTCAGGGTGAAGTTCGATCTGACCTTCCAAGAATCTCCGAGATAAAGCAGGACGCGATTGTCAGGCCCCAACCCGCCGGCGGGGAATCCAAGAGCGGCCTTGGAGGTGGAGTAGCCCAAGCCATTGCCCAAGGTGTAGCCGCCGTCGGCTGGGTAGTTCAGTGGATTAGCCGATCCGCCCGGAAATGGTCCAGACGCTGCAGCTGCAATGTCCGCCGTGGTGACTGGGAAACAACCTGTGGTCCATTTTGGAAGAACGAGGCGAAGCCGCCGCCCTGAATATGATTAAACGTAGACCCGTAGCGAATAATGTGTGAGCCGAGGACCGGCTGCCGTCATACTTGACTTGTGTGCTCTGCGGAGTGCTCTGCGGGGCCAATTAGATTCGGGCCGGCCACAGAGTCAGTTGCCGCGCTCAAGGTCTCCGCGCCCAATTGCAAAAGGCAAGAGTGTTTCCCGTTGTCGCATCGACAATTTGATTTTGGAACTTTAAGAACGAGAAACGGACGGAATGGGTGAAGGGGCCGGTATTGAAGTCAACTCCAACCACATGGGTTGCGAGTATCTTCTTGTTGTCGTAGAGGGAATAGCCGAACCCGAAGGTTGCAGCCCAGCGAGTTCTGAAATAGGAGTAGCGGCCAAAAAGTCGAGCGCTCTTGGTAAATTGTAGTCCATTCGCCCAAGTAACTTTGTTTTCGCGGAAAGGTATCGGTGAAATTGCCGTCGTAGATATGAAACGGAGCTGGAAACTGAACCGTCGCCTGCGTGTTCTGATCGGTGCGCTCGGCGTCGACAAGAAGAACATTTGTCCTTGATGACCGCTCCCCCGAAGTTTCCCCCGTATTGAGAGCGCTGGAGAGTACGGAATGGGCTCCCGCGGGCGACGGAGTGTGCGCCCCGCCCACGGAACGATCACGGAACAAACCGAATGCTTCCCCATGGTACTGGTTCGTCCCCGACTTGGTGGTGACATTAATAGCGCCCGACGAGGTAAGTTCGTTCGACAAGTCCAGAGATGACTGGCTCGATCTGAAATTGCTGGATGGCACTGGCTGGGATATCCTCCGTGGTTGTTCCTACCGTCTCATCGGAGATGTCGACACCATCCACATCGATGCGAGCGGTGCGGCCGAAGCGACCGCCGAACGAAATGGAAGAGTAGCCGGCCTTGGTGGGATCGAAATTCTGACCGTCCTGAATCTGGACTCCGGGTTCGAGTTGGGCGAGATCCAAAAAGTTGCGACCATTCACCGGCAGGTTCTCGATTTGCGAGGAAGTCAGCACGCCTTGAACCTCCGCCTGCTCGGTATTCACAGCGACCACCGAGCCTTGCACCTCGATCACGGTGCTTTCCTGGCCGATTCGGACAGCTTCACATTGACCGTTCGACGTATTCGACTTGGACCGCAACAGTACTCGCTCACCGTGCTGAAACCTTCTGGGCTGACCTGCATCTGTAACTCCCTGGAGCGAGGGCGCCGGAGTTATAATCCCCAGCGCTATTGGAGGTGACTGTGAACTCATTTGTTCCTGCATTGGTGACCGTGATCTTCGCGCCCGCCAGAACGGCCCCGGTCGCGTCTGTTATCGTTCCGCGATACTGCCGGTCTGGACCGTCGTCTGGGCGAAAACCGGAACGTGAAAGCAATACTGCAGACAGCGCAACCAAAGCCAAAATCATAGAATTTCGCGGTTGGGTGGGAGGAAATAGGCTTCAACATCGTGGACCTTCCTTTCGGAATTGTTCTCACCTGAAATTGTTCTCGCTAACAACTCTCCCGGAATCGTTCTTCCGGAAGTCGAACTGCAAATCTCTTAATTGCCTTCGTTCGGGATTCAGCGGGAATGTAGCTACCTAACTCCCCGCTCGAAATCGGCACGTATAGACAAGTCCCCTAGTAAGTACAAAACATCTCGGGAGGGCTTAAAGCAATTTTCCAGCCAGCGTCAGGTCGATGATGTGGGGTTCACTTATCTCTAAAGTTATCAGACGTTTACACAGCCATAGGGCTTTATTGAGGTCGGGGCCGCACCCCAACTGGGCTCCCAAAAATCCCGAAAACTGTATATTCAATCTGTAAAAGAAAATTATTGTTATGTTCACTGTTATGCAAACAGCAATCGGAACATTGTTATGTTGAGAACCATTCCGGCGGGGTCATCTGCAAGAGACTTTGGAAGAACGAAGAGGAAGAAAAATTAGAAATCCGACTTAAACGTGTAGTAACCCGCTCGATGGCGCACGTGATAGTCGGAAGAATCGGGAGGACCGGAAACGCTCACCTGGATGCGCCGGAACTGCGAGGACGACGTGCTCTGCGAGGGATAATAAGCCAGCAGATACTGCGTGCGTAGTTCGTCGCTGATCTGGCGGAAAGCATCGTCCAGTTGCGACATCGAGGTGGCATAGTAATACTTGCCGCCGGTATCTTCGGAAAGCTGAATCAGGGCATGCTCCCCTCCGGTCTCGCGTCCAGCACTGTTCTCGATCGGCACCACGATGATGCTGTAGACAATCCCTTCGGCCTCTTCGGCGGCGCGCAACGCTTCCTTGTAATCTACTTTGCTGATGGTGTCGCCACCGTCGGTGATGAGGACGAGAACTTTTCTTCCCTGGCGGCGATCGAGGGATCGGGAAGCGAGATAGACGGCGTCGAACAAAGCCGTCGCCGCGCCCAGCCGCAGATGGTCAATGCCGTCGTCGATCCGCTTCAAGTCCGCCGTGTAAGAAGTCGATTGCAGCACTGTTTCACTGAATGCAAATACGGACAACGCATCCACCGGCCGCATAATGGTGCGGGCAAAGCGCTTGGCAGAGGCCTGTTCCAGCGGCAGATCGTGCCGCGTGCTCAGGCTGGTGTCGATGGCGAGCGCAATCGAAAGCGGCACTGCGGATTCTTTATCGAACACCGAAATGGTCTGGTCGCGACCATCTTCCTGCAGCGTGAAGTTCTCCTTCTTAAGTCCCGCTACCGGACCGCCGTGTGCGTCCGTGACCGTGACGTAGACGTTTACCAGCTTCACGTCGACTTTCAGAGTCGGCGGAACTTCCTGTGATCGGTTGCCAGCCCGTGGCTGTTGAGCTTGGGATGCAACGCAGGCCAGCCACATGAGAATCAGCGTTGCCGATTTTTTCATTCGCAGTTTTTCATTCGATGAGGGAATCTTACTCTTGCCTCCGATGGACCGCATTTCCAAACGCTGTCCCATCGCAGATCGCCTGGCAATCACTTAGATGCGTTGTCCGCTGCCAGGCTGCCCGGGTCGGATGAATTCGCGCGAGGAATGTCCGCAGGAAACGGCTCTCCATCCGCCCAAACCGCGCCGTCTTCAAAGTATTCTTTTTTCCAGATAGGGACAGTGCGCTTGAGTGTATCAATCAGCCAGCGACAGGCGTCGAACGCGGCAGCCCTGTGAGGGGAGGCCACCACGATCAGCACGCTGGTCTCGCCAATATTAAGCCGCCCAAGCCGGTGCACCAACGTCACATCCCGGACCTGAAATCGTTTCAGCGCCTGCTCGGCAATCCCCTCCATCTGCCGCTGCGCCATCTCCTCGTAGGCCTCATAGTCAAGATAGAGCGTCAGACGGCCGCGCGTTTGGTTGCGGACCACTCCTTCAAACACCACGGCAGCGCCATCCTCGCCGCACTTAATGTTGGCCAAGATGGCAGGCGTATCGATTGGTTGTCTGACGATTCTCGCATGGGCTCGACGCTGCCCTTCTCCAGTTCCTCCACTCACAGGTGGTAGCAATGCGACCTCGTCATTCGAGTTCAGCGGAGTCTCCACTCCCACATACTGCTGATTCACTGCCACCGCTAAGGAGGCCAGGGAGTTCTTCAGCTTGGGAATCTGTTCCGCGCAATGCCGTAGCGCGTCGCCCACCGTCGCACCCTCATCCAAGTCCAGCACGTCGCTTGATTTGCCCGCGAGGTCTTTCAACATACCGAAAAAAAGAACGCGTACATGCATAGGAACGATTAGCTAGGACTCCAAGTCTATCCTGAGGGATCGCCGAGAGGCGAAGATTTCAGGTTCTTGGGGCAGTGCTGGAAATATGACCCGGCAAAAGTGCCAAAAAAATTGCCAGCCCGCGAGGGCTGGCATCTGCATCCGTGAAGTGTTCTTGATTATGCTCGCGCGAAGGCTTTGTCATGAACTGCGTCGGTTTGCGTTGTCAGTAACTTTGCAGCGGCTGACTCCACCACTTCCGGCAACGAGACGCGCAGCGCTTCGTCGATCGTCTTCACATAATGAACGTTGAGATTCTCGAGTTGCTCCTTGGTGAGATCCTCGTCAACATTCATTTTGTTTTCCGCCGGCAGAATCACGTCCGTTACTCCGGCGCGTTTGGCGGCGAGCACTTTTTCTTTAATGCCGCCTACCGGCAGCACGTTGCCACTGAGAGTGATCTCTCCCGTCATGGCCAGCAGGGGACGAATGCGATGTCCCGTCAGCAAAGACACCAGCGTGGTTGCCATGGTCACGCCCGCCGAAGGACCGTCCTTTGGAATCGCTCCCGCCGGCACGTGCATGTGAATGTCGTGGTCGGCGAAGAAGTTCTCCGCGATGCCTAACTGCGCAGCATTCGAACGCACCCACGTGAGAGCCGCCTGCATGGATTCCTGCATTACCTGGCCAATCTGGCCGGTCATGGTGAATCCACCTTTGCCCTTCATTGCATTGGCCTCGACAAAGAGCACGTCGCCGCCCGACGGAGTCCAGGCCAAGCCCACAGCCACGCCCGGACGCTCGGTGCGTTCTTCGATTTCACCTTCGGTGCGAATCTTGATGCCGCCGAGAAATTCCTGAATGATTTCCTGCGTCACCACTAGTTTCTCGGTCTTGCCTTCGGCCAGTCGCCGCGCTTGCTTGCGGCAGATGGTTCCGATGGTTCGCTCCAGGCTGCGTACGCCCGCTTCGCGGGTGTAGTGGCGAATAATGTAGCGGATGGCCGCCTCGGGAAATTCGATCTGCTCCGCCGTGATTCCGTTTTCTTCCACTTGCCGCGGAACCAGATAACGGAACGCGATGTGCAGCTTTTCTTCCTCGCTATAGCCCTGCAGTTCGATGATTTCCATGCGGTCGCGCAGCGGCTCGGCGATGGGGTCGAGCATGTTCGCGGTCGTGATGAAAAGGACCTTCGACAGGTCGAACGTTACGTCGAGATAATTGTCGCGGAACGTCGAGTTCTGCTCGGGATCCAGCGCTTCCAGCAACGCCGAAGCCGGGTCGCCGCGAAAATCGCGCCCGACCTTATCGATTTCGTCGAGCATGAAAACCGGATCTTTGGTCTCCGCCCGGCGAATGCCCTGGATGATTTGTCCCGGCAATGCGCCGATGTAGGTGCGGCGATGTCCTCGGATTTCCGCTTCATCATGTACGCCGCCAAGCGACAGCCGGACAAACTTTCGCCCTAACGCACGAGCGATCGACTTACCAAGCGAGGTCTTGCCCACGCCAGGAGGTCCGACGAAACAAAGGATCGGCCCCTTCATGTTCGGTTTCAAACGCCGGACAGAAAGATAGTCGAGGATGCGATCCTTCACTTTCTCCAAATCGTAGTGGTCGGTATCCAGGATTTCCTTAGCCTTCGGAATCTCGATTTCCTGCCCGGAAGTTTTCGCCCAAGGCAAAACCGCAAGCCACTCGACATAATTTCGCGTGAGCGAATAGTCGGCGGCCATGGGAGACATGCGTGAAAGGCGCCCCAATTCCTTGAGCGCTTCTTTCTTCACTTCCTCCGGCATGCCTGCTTCATCGATCTTCTTTTTCAGGTCTTCAACGTCGCGCTGGCCTTCGTCCTGTTCGCCCAGTTCTTTCTGGATGGCCTTCATCTGCTCGCGCAGGTAATACTCGCGCTGGGTTTGCTGCACGCGATCCTGCACTTCACTTTGGATCTTGTTGCGCAGTTGCTGCACCTCAAGTTCCTTGGCGAGATGCTGGTTGATCTTTTCCAGGCGCACACGAATATCGAGAGTCTCCAGCGTGTCCTGCTTATCGGGAGTCGAAAGCGACGGCAGAGACGAAGCGATGAAGTCCACCAGGCGTCCTGCCTCGTCAATATTCAGGGCCACCGTGGAAAGCTCATCCGAAAGCGTGGGCGAGCCGGCGACGATCTGCTGAAACAAGGTCAGCACATTGCGCTGTAGCGCTTCGATTTCCGAGCTGTCCGGCGGGGCCGACTCAGGAATCGGCGACACGTGGGCGCGCATAAACGGCGCCAGCTGCGTGAACTCGCCTAAACGCACCCGCTCCAGACCCTCGGCGAACACAAACAGGCTCTGGTTGGGCATCTTTACAACTTTATGGACCACCGCCGAAGTGCCGACGGTGTATAGATCGCTGGGTTGAGGGTTGTCGACACGCGCCTCGCGCTGCGCGACAACTACAATGGTTTTATCCTCTCCGAGCGAATTAATAAGCTGGACGGAACTTTCCCGCCCCACGGTCAGGGGCAGAACGGCGTGCGGAAACAGAACGGTATCCCGCACCGGAAGCACGGGCAAAGCCCGTACGTCATTTATTTCGCGATGCTTAGCAATCGGCTCGGAAAGCGGCTGTTGGCTCATTGGCTCTCCTTGAGTGTAACTCACTCAAGCTTAGATGATACTCCTGCGGAAAGGTTTCATCCCTTCCTCTTCTGCTCGGCTTTCGAATTCTATCGACATTCCCCGCTTCTCGACATGATGCCCAAGGTACCGGGGCTAATGCGGAAGGCGTGGCACCCCCCATGGCCGCAGAGAGCTCAGTAAACGATCAGGCGAGCGATCTTACGATCGATATATTAATTAATCCCGGGATGGGCGCTAAGTCTCAATTCCGTGACGACACTGCCTGTGTCCAAAGTCTGCCTCGCCGGGAATGAGATCCTAACCTTCAGAAAACATGCTTAGCAGTGTCGCCTCGGAAAACCAGTTCCCGCAAGACTTTCTCATTAGCCGCGTTGAATTCGTAAACCGTTGCGGTCCGGTCAGCCCTCTGGGCCAGCGGAACCAGCTTGCAGCTTACCTTGACCTCAGTGTCCTTGCTGTGAACTCGTTTGAAAACCATAATGTGGTCCTGGCCCTCCATGACATGGCGAACTTCATAATCGCCAGCACGAAGCAGGGTGGTCCCGACGCGGATTGGGTCGTCAAAAGTGATGTGAGCAACTTCGGAAATGCCCAAGCTATTGGCTGAGGCGGAAGCCAGCATACTCATGACGACCAAGCACAATAATGTGATCCCAAACACCTTCAAGAAACGCATAGACTCTCCGTTCCAAAATTCGGCATCCCTGACGGACGCCAAGAACATTCTAGGGGGAGTGTGTGCGGACGTATATGTGCCGGATCACAGAATTCTGTGACTGTAGATGAGAGTTATTTCCTTGTCGGGCGAGTGGAACATCCGACCGTCCGGCCGGCGGCAACGGCGTGAGACTGGCGAACTGCGTTTGGTTCCTCACGCGGCCCGGTAAATGCCCAGTACCTTGACGAACTCCGCGACCTCTCCGAGGTGCCGAAGAGCATTGCGGGCAGGCTCATCGTCGCCGCGAAGGAAGTCCACGTAGAAGACATACTCCCACGGCCGTCCGCGCAGAGGACGAGATTCGATCTTGCTCAAGCTGATATCGCGCAGGGCGAAAACGCTGAGCGACTTGAACAAGACTCCCGGCTCATTCTTCAGCTTGTAAGCGATGGAAGTCTTATTGGCGCCGGCCGGAGCCTTCCGCCGCTTGGCGGAGGCGTCGCTTCTCTTCTGGTTTCGTCCCGGCGCAGCCACCTTGCGAATCAGGAAGAAGCGTGTGAAATTGCGTTTGTCATCTTCCACGCCGGCCTGCAGAATTTTACCCGAGTATTCGCGGGCAGCATGGCGACCGGCAATTCCGGCGGCATCAGGAAGGTTCTCCGAGACGACGTGCTTTACGCTACCTGCTGTGTCGTAGAACGGAACCGCCTCAATCTTAGGATGGTGGCGAAAAAAATCGCGACACTGATCGAGCGCTACTGGATGAGAGAATACGCGGCGCACCGCACTAAGCTTCACCCCCGGTGCGGCGATGACGTTGTGCACAATCGGCAGCAGGAATTCAGCTTCAATCGAGACGTTGCGCGCGACCAGCAAATCCGCATGCTCAGCCACCGTACCGGCTAACGAGTTTTCGATCGGAATAACGGCCGCAGCCACCGAACCCTTCTCCACGCGATCGAATACTTCGGCAGACCGAGCGCAGGGGACGACGGCGCAACCATGCACCATCCGCTCAGCGGCTTCGTGGCTGAAGGAGCCGCGTTCGCCCTGGATTGCAACTTTAATGGCAGGAGGTTTCATCACAAGGCAAGGTAGCCGGAGATAGCCTGGAACGCAAATCTTCTAGTCGCACCCTAGGGCTAGACGAGCACTTTTTCCAGTACCAGCGCGTCGACTCCATTGGAATAATATCGCGGGAAGGTTCTAGTCACGCTGTAGCGGTGGCGTTTGTAGAACATTAGGGCAGATAGGTTATCGACGGCAGTTTCCAGTTCAACCGTTCGGCATCCGGCCACGATCAGGCGATCTTCTGCCGCGCGCAGCAGCAGTGATCCGACTCCAAAGCGGCGATACGCAGCGACCACGTCGATCGTGATGATATGGCCGCGAGCCCGGCTTCCTGCCTCGGCCACAATGAAACCTGCAACGGCCGAGCCGTCCGGCTGTGTCGGCGGCGGAAGCTTGTCACCGGAGTCGGACCCATCCATTTGGCGGGCCGCGCCTAAGCTCACCAGCGTGAAGGCCGCCCGGCGACGCATGTAAAGCCTCAGCTCCGCCCGGGAATAGGAAATCCCGGGAGGGAAGCAAGTTTGGTCGATGCGCCACAGCGTGTCGAAGTCGGACGGCTGGAAGTCGCGAATTGTGAAGGGCACGCCGCCATTGTAGCGACCGTTTCCAGCCCGGTTTTCCACAGTTCGGGTTAGCCGCTTTCCCCGAAGACTTTCAAATTGAGCCGATTGTCGCTTGCTTCTCCCGCAACCTCGGACGTACCATGAGCATCAGAGGAAAGCGTGTGGGGCGCCTTCTCCTGATTGACGTGGTCGCTTCGGTCGCCGTTCTGGGGACGTGGTACTTCGTGTTCTCTCATTACAACCGGAAAAAAGGTGCGGCGGCATTGCGCTGGGTGCAGACCGCATGCGCCGGCAGAGGGCGGATCCTCGAATCGCACTGGATGGGAACTTCTCGCCTAGAAGCTCGGCTCCATTTCACCTCCCGCTGGTTTGACAACGTCCTGGTGACTGTAAACTTCCGTCCTCGCGCTGTCCCAGTCCGGTGGTTGATGAGTTGCTGGCGAAGGGAGAAGGAGACTCTTACTTTCGAAGCCGACCTTGACAGCTCGCCCAGCTTCCGCCTGGAAGTGATACGGCATCGCTGGTGCGCCCATAATCGCGGTATCTCCTCCCCTAAGCGCGATGACCGCGAGTGGGATCTCTACGAGCCCGGCCCGGTAATTCTCACTACCCGGACGCACTGGAAAGAAGATCCATCAGCGGAATTGAACGCGCTCATGTCAGCCCGGCGGCAGGATATTCTGCAGGTGCACTTCCGCCCCGAATCGCCGCAATTCTCCGCTACGGTTCATCTGGAATCTCTCGCTGATCCCAATACCGCAGCAGAATTTGTCAGCGCGTTGCGCGAAATTGCCGCAGGAGCTTCGACCCACCGCCAGTAGCAGGTTTCAGTTGTTAGGTCTCAGGTTTCAGTTGTTAGGTTTCAGTTGTTAGGTTTCAGTTGTTAGGTTTCAGTTGTTAGGTTTCAGTTGTTAGGTCTTAGGTCTTGGGCCTTCGGTCTTCCCTAAGACCTGAGGCCTAAGACCTACGACCGCTGCCCAATGCAGGCCGCTAATCCAAGAACTACCCTGAATTCCTTCTTCCTCACCTCCACACCCTGTGCTATCGTTCCCGGCCATGAGTGATCCCAACTTCGGCCAGCCCAAGCCCGGCTCTTCGCCGATACAGTTCAGCACTGCAGAGTATGTTGGGTCGCCCGGTGCCGATCACTGCCAGTTCTGTCACCAGCCGATCGCCGGTAGCTATTACCGCTTGCAAGGAGCGATGGCCTGTCGAAGCTGCGCCGAGCAGGCGCACGACCTCTCCACGGACAGCCATGCTGATTATGTTCGTGGTCTTCTCTTCGGAGTTGGCGCTGCCATTGCCGGCCTGATTCTCTATGCGGCCTTTGAAATCATGACTGGCCTCATCATCGGCTATGTATCTTTGGCCGTCGGCTGGATGGTGGGCAAAGCCATGATGAAAGGATCGAACGGCCACGGCGGGCGCCGCTACCAGATCGCCGCAGCCTTGCTTACCTATGCGGCAGTGTCCATGGCAGCGATTCCGATCTGGATTCATTATGCCGGCGAGCATAAGCAGCATGCGTCTCAGCATCAGCAACTTGCCGATGAGCAGCGCGAACTGGACGGAGAAAATGGAAGGTCTCAAACCCCGGCGCCCGCCAAACCTGCCGTAGATATCGGCAAGGTGGCGTTGCAGTTGGCGTTCTTAGGTCTCGCTTCACCATTCCTGGAACTGGCCGATCCCCTTCATGGCCTGATCGGCCTGTTCATCCTCTTCATTGGAATTCGCATCGCCTGGCAAAGTACTCGCACGACAGCGCCGAGGCTGGACGGGCCGTTTCAGTATTCTCCTCGGCCGCCAGCCTGAATTAGCGCGAGCCGACAATAGTAAGATCAGGAATGGTGTCCTCGCTAACTCCTGAAGTGATTCGTAACTGCAAGCGCTGCTCTCGGGAATTGCCCGCAGGGGCACTGGTCTGCGATGAGTGCCACGCGCTCGTACATTCCGATGCGCTTGATCGTCTCGCCGCGGAAGCGAAAGCGCTTGAGGCGAAGGGGGACATGCAGCAAGCGCGCGAGCGATGGCTTTCTGGACTTCCTCTTTTACCGCGAGCTTCGAAACAATACAAATGGATCAAAGACCACGCGCGTGGGCTTGAGGTCGCGGCGCATCAAGCTCAGATGCCGGAGTCCTCCGAAAACAAGTGGACGAAGCGCCTGGGGCCGGTGGGCCCAGTCGCCGTCCTATTGGCCAAGGGCAAGACCATCCTGTTGGCGCTGTTCAAGCTGAAATTCCTGCTCAGCTTCGCCGCTTTCGTCGGACTCTATTGGGCCGCGTGGGGAATGAAATTCGGCATCGGCTTCGCGATGCTGATTCTGCTTCATGAGATGGGCCACTTCATCGATATCAAGCGCCGTGGTTTGCCGGCCGATATGCCTGTATTCTTGCCCGGACTGGGAGCTTACGTGCGCTGGCAGGCGATGGGCGTGCCTTTGGAGACGAGGGCGGCAATCAGCCTGGCTGGTCCGCTGGCTGGGTTCTTGACAGCGGTGGCGTGCGCTCTGCTCTGGTGGCAAACAGGAAATCCGCTGTGGGCCGCGCTGGCCCGCGCCGGGGCGGTGCTGAATCTGCTGAATCTGATTCCCATCTGGGTGCTGGACGGCGGCCAAGCCGTGCTGGCGTTGAGCAAGATGGATCGCATCATCCTGCTCACCGCATGTCTCGCTCTTTGGCTGGTCCTCGGCGAAAATATGTTCTTTCTGGTGGCCCTGGGCGCGGGATATCAGGTCTTTGTCGCCGCCAACGCGCCAGCGCATTCGAGCCGCACTACGACCGCCTACTACATAGCCGTTCTAACAGCGCTCGGTGTAATCATTCGGCTGATGCCGGGAACGGGATTGGGTGTCGGATAGACATTCTTCGCGGAACCGGCGGTTTAAGAAATGTCTTCCATCCTCTGCATCAGCTTTTTCGATTGTCGAGCCCGAAGCTTCGCGTTATTCTTTCCGGTACTCCCCAGCCGTTCCAACTCCATGTTTCGATGGCGTTGTTTGCTGACATCATTGCCGATTACGAATAGGAGACTGAAGAATATCCATGCCGAATGAACTGCGCAATTTTCTGGCACTTACCTATGACGAACTGGAAGAGCTGAATCTCAAAGCAAAGGAGCAGCGCAGCAAGCGTGTCCCGATCCATAAGATCCAGGAAGAGCGGCTGAAGTATCTCACCGACGAAAAGCGGATCAAGGCGGTGACCGTGCTCTTTAGCGATCTCGAGGGCCGGTTGCACATGCTCGATTACGACAAGAAATTTCTGATCAAGAGCTGGGACAATCTCACCTTCGACGGCTCCTCGATTCGCGGCTTCACGGCACAGCGCGAGAGCGATCTGCGCCTGGGCATCGACTGGGCCGCCTTCTACTGGGCGCCTTCGGACGTGTTCGGTTCCGGCAAAGTGCTGGTCTTTGGAGAAGTCATCGACAAGGGCGGAACGTCCTACACCGCCGACATTCGTGGCGTCCTGAAAGGCTACGCCGAATCGCTGCACAAGAAAAAGGGTTACACCCTCAACGCGGCCAACGAAATTGAAGGGTTCCTCTTCAAAGGCCCGGATGCCGAGCGCCGCTATCATGAAACTGGCAAGTTTGAATACGTAAACACCGGCGGTTACTATCACTCCCTGCCGGGTGATGCGCTGCGCACTTTCATCGATACCACTGCGGAAGTGCAACGCTCAATGGGCTTCCAGAATGAGAAAGACCACCCGGAAGTTGCCCCTTCACAATTTGAGATCAACTACGGATATGGCGAAGTGGTTGCGGCCGCCGATCAGATTCAGCTCTACAAGCTGATCTGCCGCCAAGTTGCGACCAACATGGGCCTGACTGCGTCGTTCCTCCCTAAGCCGGTTGTCGGCGTGAACGGTAGCGGCATGCACACCAATGTTTCGATCAGCGAGAACGGCAAGAACCTGTTTTGGGACGCAAAGGGCGAAGAGAAGCTGAGCAAGATGGGCTGGGCGTTCCTCGATCGCATTCTCACTCACGGTAACGATATTTGCCTGTTGCTCAACCCCAGCGTGAATGCCTATCGCCGTCTGGATCCGCACTTCGAGGCGCCGAATCAAATCAAAGCCTCGGCCGTCGATCGTGGATCCATGATCCGGATTCCGATCGGCAACGAGAAGAGCATGCGCGTGGAAGTTCGTTCGGTAGCGCCCGACGCGAATCCGTATCTTGTGATGCTCTCGATCTTCAAGAGCGGCATCGACGGCGAAACCTCGAAGATCAAGAATCTCCGCCAGGCCGAGCGCTATCTTCCGGACAACATTTACAGAGCTCTGGAAGACTTCCGCAAAGCAGAGTGGACGACCGAACTTCTCGGCGAAGATGTGAAGGGACGCTACGCCGACCTGAAACAGGCCGCGGCCGACCGCTGCCCTCGTCTGCTGGGGACCTTTGTGAAGGCACCCGAGGTCCAATATCATCACGACGTCTACAATCAATTCCTCTGGAATTTGTTCTAAACCACTGCAGTACTGCCAACGAAGCGCCCTGGCCACAGAGTCAGGGCGTTTTGGCTCTCCCCATTCACTCCAGCGTCGGCTGGTTTGGCCGCGCCGAGTCGGCACCTGTGCTAGATTCAGAAGTTTCATGGAAGTGGCTCCCACCATTGCAACGCAGCGTCTGTCCCGCCGGTTCGGAGATTTCGTCGCCGTGGACAACATCGACCTGCGTGTCTCTCCCGGACAATTCTTCGGCTTCCTCGGTCCCAATGGCGCTGGAAAATCGACCACAATCAAGATGCTCACCGGCCTGCTTGCCCCGAGTTCAGGACGAATCGAGATCCTCGGCCTCGATCTCACAACTCATCCCGTGGAAGTGAAGCGGCAAATCGGGGTTGTTCCCGAAGGCATGGCGCTGTTCGGGCGGCTTACCGGGGCAGAGTTTCTCAACTTCGCCGGACGAATGTACGGCCTGGATCGTGAAACCGCCGCCCGGCGCACCGTGGAACTGCTGGATTTTATGCAACTCGCCGATCAGCCGAGAAAGCTGGTCACCGACTACTCCCACGGCATGCAGAAGAAACTGGCGATGGCCGCCGCCGTGATTCACGGGCCAAAGGTGCTTTTCCTCGACGAGCCCTTCGAAGGCGTGGACGCCATCGCCGCGGGAACGCTGAAGTCCATGCTGCAAGGCATGATCGCGCGCGGCGCCACGATTTTTCTGACCTCGCACGTGCTGGAAATCGTGGAGCGGCTGTGCAGTCACGTCGCCATCATTCATCAGGGACGGCTCGTGGCGCAGGGTTCGTTAGAAGAGCTTCGCGCTGGAGTGGAGGCGCAGACGCCGGCAGGTTCCGGCGACGGCTCGGCTGCATCCGGCGAGAAGATGACTCTGGAGCAAATCTTTCTGCGCACCGTCGGCGGCTCGCGCCGCACCGATCAGGAGCTTTCGTGGCTGGGGTCGTAAGCATGAATGAAGCTAACCTCACCGTTCCCCGACGCACCCAGCTTGCCGCCATCGCACAGCTACGGTGGCGTCTGTTCGTGAACGCTCTTCGCAGCACTCGCGGCCAGTTGGAGTTGCTGTCACATATTTTGGTCTCGGTCGCTTTCACGACTTTCGGACTCGGTGGAGCTTTCGGGCTTGGCCTATCCGCATATATCGTTCTCTCTCGAGGGAAGCCGCAGATGCTAGCCATATTTCTGTGGATCATCTGCCTGTTCTGGCAAGCCTTCCCCATCATGGCTGCAGCCTTCACCAGCAATCCGGACTCCTCCGACCTGCTCCGCTTTCCACTGAACTATAGCTCGTACTTTCTAGTGCGCGTCGCGTATGGCATGTTCGATCCGGCCAGCGTCATCGGCAGCTTGTGGTCGTTGGGATTTCTGGTGGGAGTAAGTTTCGCGAAACCTGCATTGCTGCCTTGGGCTCTTCTGGTGTTGCTTACTTTCGCACTCTTCAACCTCATGCTCATGCAAATGATCTTCGCCTGGATCGAGCGCTGGCTGGCTCAGCGCCGAACGCGCGAAATCATGGGCGTTCTATTCGTCCTGCTGACGTTGAGTTTTCAATTGATCGGGCCGTTGACGAGACAGTTCGGCAGGCATCCGCAACCGCAAGTGCAGAGATTCCTAGAAGTTCTTGCTCCCGTGCAGGGACTACTTCCTCCCGGGCTGGCGGCCGACGCCATCGTGCAAGGTATTTATCCGCAATGGCCGACTGCTCTCAGTTCGTGGGCGCTGCTGACCGCCTTCGCATTGGTGATCGCCTACGGCCTGCACGTGAGATTGCTGGCGCAGTATCGGGGCGAGAGCTGGAGCGAATCCCTGGCCGCGGTTGCTCAACCAGCGAATCAATCGCTCCGGCTGGGCTGGCGTCTTCCCGGGTTCGCGACACCGGTCACCGCCGTCTTCGAGAAAGAAATTCGCTATCTTCTCCGCAGCGGACCAATGCTGCTCACCTTCATCATGCCGATTTTCATGCTGGCCGTCTTCCGTTTTGGAGCCATGAACTCGGCTCGGCACACGAGCGGTTTTCTCACGCGGACGCCCAACCTGGCATTTCCGGTGGCTGCCGGATACACGCTGCTGATGTTGACCAATCTGGTTTACAACAGCTTTGGTGGAGACGCTGGCGGCATCCAGTTCTTCTACGCGGCTCCGGTTAGTTTTCGCCACATTGTGCTGGCGAAGAATCTGACACATGCGGGAATACTCGCCCTGGAAACGGTTGTGGCCTGGATCGCGGTCGCATCCTTCTATGGGCGCCCCGCGTTCGACATCACCGTAGCAACGGTCGCAGGCTTGCTCTTTGCTGCGCCGCTGAATTTTGCCTTGGGCAATTTGCTGTCCATCTACTCGCCGAAGAAGCTGGACTATTCCAAATTCGGGCGCCAACGCGCCTCGCAAATGACCGTACTGGTCAGCCTGGCTTTGCAATTCGTGGTCGTAGGAGTGGGCGTCATCGCGTTCCTGATTGCTCGTTCCTTTGGAAGTTCCTGGGTCGCGACCCTGATCTTGCTGGCTTTGGCGGGTGCGTCGCTATCGGTCTACGGAGTCGTTCTGGATCGCATCGATCGCCTGGCGATGGAGCGAAGGGAAATGCTGGTGGCCGAGTTATGCCGGGCGTAGCGGACACCAGCCTCATTTTTTCTCCGGATTCGCCAGAAACCTGTACCCTACGCCGCGCACCGTCAGCAAGTGCCGAGGTTGTACCGGGTCATCTTCGATGTAGCGCCGCAAACGCACCATAAAATTATCGATGGCGCGGGTGTCGGTGTCTTCGTGTAATCCCCACACTTCTTCGAGAATCTGCTTGCGCGAAACCACGCGCCCGTCATTGCGTACCAAGTGCCGCAATAATTCTGATTCCATCAGCGTCAAGTGGATCACGTTGTCGGCCGTGCGCAGTTCGAGGACGCCGAAGTCAATCGTCTTCCCGCTGAAGGAGAATGTTCCAAAGTCGCTGACATTGCGCGGATCGGATGCCGGCTGAGACTCATCGGAGGCAGATTGCGAATTCGCTGCCTCATGTCCGGACCGCATCCATTGGCTGCGCCGCAGCAAACCCTGCAGGCGCGCCAGCAGTATCGAAAGGTCAAAAGGCTTGGGAAGATAGTCATCCGCTCCAGCCGCAAAGCCTTTCAACACATCTTCGGGCCGGCTGCGCGCGGTCAGCATCAGTACCGGCACATAATTCCGGGCGGCACGCAGTTCGGAAACCACGCTGAAACCATCCTTGCCCGGCAGCATGATGTCGAGCACGATGGCATCAAAGTTCTCTTTTTTGCCGAGGAGGCGATCAGTCGCGGTCTCGCCGTCTCCTACCACTTCAGCCGAATATCCCTCCGCCTGCAGGTTGAAACAGAGCCCCTGCGCCAGATGCGCTTCGTCTTCCACCACCAGAACGCGGCTCATGTGTTTGCCCTCGGCAGCTCCATCGTGATGGTGGTTCCTGCGCCTTCGCCTTCACTTGCCGCGAACACTTTGCCGCCGTGCTTCTGCGCAATCGCCTTCACGATAAACAGGCCCAGTCCCGTTCCTTTCACATGCGCCAGCGAGCGATGGCTCACGCGGTAAAAGCGTTTGAAGATGCTTTTCAAATCGTCGGCAGGAATGCCGACGCCATGGTCCTGCACACTGAGAACAATTCGGTTTTCATCGGGAGTATCCAGACGAACCCGTACATCCACGTTGTCGCCGGAGTACTTGATCGCATTGTCGAGGACGTTGAAAACTGCGGTCCGGAGGTCGTCGGAACTTCCCATGACCGGCATCCCGGCGCCGTTGCTCGATGCTTCCTCGTACTGCAAAGCTTCGGGCGGCAAGTGATGCCGGACGCGGGCCGCATCCATGCACTCGCGCACCAGTTGTCGGAAGTCGACGGTGGATTTTTCCCGGCCGGCTCTTCTGTCTCCGGCGCGCCCGGCGCGCAGCACCTGTTCCACCGTCTCCGTCAGACGGTCGGTGTCGCTCAGCATGAGCCGGTAGAATTCCTGCTTCTGTACATCCGGCATCTCCCGGCGCAGCAGGGTTTCCAGATGCAAGCGGATGGAAGCCACCGGCGTTTTCAATTCGTGAGTAACCGCGTTGATAAAGCTGTCGTGCTGTTCGCTCCGGCGAATTTCGCGCAGCAAGAACGTCGTATTCACGATCATGCCCGCAATGATCAGCGCAAAAAAGACCACGCCGAAAAACAGCAGCACTCGCAGGCGCCAGTTGAGGATGATCCATCCAACATTCAGCGCAACCGCCAGCGCCACCAGGCCAATGCCCAGGCAGAGGAAGAAGATGATGGTTCCGCGGCGGCTCGTGATGCGCATGGCTTCAGGCTGATTCTACAACCGAATCTTCACTCCGGAGCCGAATGGCCATCACGGGGTAACCCCCGAAAGAACCACATCTGAGTTCCCCCGTGTCCCCTGTGTCCAAGCTTTTGTGTTTGATTTCTTTTGAAGACAGCAAAAAGCCCGGACCAGAAGTGGCCCGGGCTTCAAGAAACACTTGCCGGCTTAGTCGCCCGAGACTGCAACTTCCGGAAGAGATACCGTAACCAGCTTGCCGTTGGGCGTCGGCACTAACCCTTTTTCCAGGTCAACCAACTTCACCCGCTTGATGTCCCAAGCCAGTCCCAGCTGCTTGAGAGCCCAGATGCCGTACCAGTTCATATCGATCTCATACCAGGTGAAGCCATGCTGTGCGGCGGTCGGATGCGCATGGTGATTGTTGTGCCAGCCTTCGCCAAACGTCAGCAGAGCCACCCACCAACTGTTGGTGGAAAGATCGCGCGTAGTAAAACGCCGCGTGCCCCAGGAGTGCGTCGCCGAATTTACCAGCCAAGTGGCGTGCAGCCCAACCACCGTCCGCATGAAAGTACCCCAGAGCAGAAATGGCAGCCCGCCGACGGCAAACAGGATCACGCCCAACACAATCTGCGGAACGTAGTGATATTTCGTGATCCAGACGTGAAACTTATCTTTGGCCAAGTCAGGAACGTAGCGGGCTAAAGTCGTCGTGTCATGGTGCATTGACTTGCCCATCAGAATCCAGCCCATATGCGCCCACCATTTGCCGTCGATCGGCGAATGCGGATCGCCATCCTGGTCGGAATATTGATGATGAATGCGGTGCGTCGCCACCCAGAAAATCGGGCCGCCTTCAAGCGCCAGCGTGGCGCAAACAGTCAGGAAATACTCAACCCACTTCGGAGTCTTGTAGCCGCGGTGCGTGAGCAGCCGGTGATAGCTCATGCCAATACCCAGGCTGCCCGAAACCCACCACAGGAACATGGCGACGAACAACGCCTTCCAGGTGAAGAAGAAGAGTGCAGCGATGGCGCCAAGGTGAAATGCCATCATAAAAATCGCCGTCACCCAATTGATTTCATTTCGCGCGGCTTGCCGTTTTTCCAGGCTTTCCAGTTCCATGTCCAAGGAGCATCCCCGTTTGTTTGGCTAAGTTCGATAACGTACATATCTAACCTACCAAGGCTCTGGGAAAATCACTGTAATACTTGTGTAATAGCGGGCTTTGCGGGGATTACAGAAGTACCGCAGAAAAAGTAACTCACGGAAAAACGAGGGCGCGGGTCGGCCAGCCGCGCCCTCTTTAACCGCTTTGACTTCACGCCTTTCAGGCGCTCTTCGGGAATTGGCTCATGAATTCTTCCTGCGCATCCTCGATTTCTTCCATCGACATATCGCGCGTATGCGTTGCAATCGACCACTTGTGGCCGAAGGGATCTACCAGCTTGCCGAAGCGGTCGCCCCAGAACATATCGGCTACGGGCATCTCGACGGCCCCACCAGCACGGATCGCACGATCAAACGCCGAATCCACATCCTCCACATAAATGTGCAAACCACTTCCTGAACCGCCGACGCTTTGCGGCGACAAGGATCCGAACTCCGGGAATTCGTCGGCCAGCATGAACAGAGAGTCGCCGATGCGCAGCTCGGCGTGCATCACCTTGCCATCAGGCCCTTTCATTACGCCCTTTTCTACTGCACCAAAAGCCTTCTCGTAGAACTCGATCGCGCGGGCAGCGTCGCGAACGGTGATCGATGGTGTAAGGGTGTGATAACCCTCCGGGATTGCTTTAACAGCCATATTCGCCTCCTGCAGCGAAAATTCGTGCACCAGAGCTTACACCAGAATATGGGGGACGATTGTCAAAGGATTGTTACAGCCTAAGGATGCGTGGAAGGTGGGTGTTCGTCGCTCAGGATCCGAAGAACTTCGTAACGCCCTCTTCCAGAACCACGACGCGGTCCTCGATGCCAGCCGCCCGCGCTTCCTGTTCCAGCAACTGCAGCGGCTCCTCGACCGGCTCGTGAGACAGACGGAAGGTTCCATAGTGCATGGGAACCATCCAGCGCGAGTTCAGGTCGAGGAAGGCGTGGGTTGCATCGGCTGGGTTGGTGTGCACGTTCCGGAACGTTGGGGGGTTATAGGCGCCAATCGGAAGCAGAGCCAGTTCCGGCGACAAGCGCCGGCCGATCTCGCGGAAGCCGGCAAAATAAGCGGTGTCGCCGGCGTGGTAAACGGAGTGTTTTCCCGCCTTCAAAACGTATCCCCCATAGCCGCGATGCGAGTCTTTGAGAATCCGTGCACCCCAATGCCTAGAAGGAACATGGGTCACCGAAACGCTGCCGTGCCGAGAGCTGTTCCACCAATCGAGCTCGATGATTTCGGAGAAGCCGAGATCGGATACGAGATCCGTCACATGGCTCGGAATAATAATGGCGGGAGCAGTACCGCGAGTTCGCAGATTGTTTTGTACGATCCTACGCAGCGAAGGCCGGTGGAGATGATCAAAATGTGCATGCGTGACCAGCACGAGATCGATGGCGGGCAAGTCGCAGACGCGAACTCCGGGTCGTCGCAACCGCTTCAGCACAAAGAGCCAGCGCGCGAAGTTGGGATCGATCATCACGCTTTGGCCGCCGATTTGGACCAGAAAGCTCGAATGACCGATGAAAGTGACCCCGAGCTCCCCATTCGAGGCTAGCCGCGGAATGTGGGTCTCCCCGCAAAGTGGAGTCACCGCGGAGTGCCGCACCAGGCGGCCAAATTGCGAAGCTCGTTTGCGAAGCGCCGGGTTGCGAAGCGTTGCCTTGATCATCCTAGACTGCCCTGCTTAATTGGACGAAAGCTGGAAGCGGCTTGCTTTATTTTAGTTCACTCCCGGAAGAAAGGCGCGTAATTCCGGCGGTTCCCCCTAAAAAGAGCTTTGCGGCCGAACCGGGAAAACCTCACAAAGATCAGCGCCCTTTGCTTGACCTCCATCCTACGCCTCATATCTAATTTCAGAGCGGCTCTTTGTTCGACAGGAGAATCTTAGCGATGCGCGTTGCCTTCTTAGGTTTGGGAATTATGGGACAAGCCATGGCCACGAATCTGGCCAAGGCCGGACATGAGGTTACAGTTTGGAATCGCACACCAGGCAAACTCGTGGAGGGCGCCGGCGTTGCGCCTACTGCAGCCGCAGCCGCGCAGGGAGCTGAAGTCATCTGGCTCTGCGTTTCCGACACCGCCGCCGTGGAACAAATATTGTTTGGCGCGGATGGCATCGATCAGTCGCTTGTCGAAGGCATGATCATCGCCGATTCCAGCACCATCTCTCCTTCCGCCACGGTGAAGTTTGCAGAACGGGTTCGCACCAAGGGGGTCGCCTACGTCGATGCTCCGATGACCGGATCGAAAATCGGGGCCGCCAATGGCAGTTTGATTTTCATGGTCGGTGGCGACGAAGCGATCATCGACCGCCTTAACCCATTATTCGCGGCCATGGGCAAGAAAATTTTCCGCATGGGTGACACCGGCAAAGGCCAGGCCACCAAGCTCGCCATGAACCTTCAGATTGCTATGATCTTCGAAGGTTTCGCCGAGGCGCTCACCCTCGCCACTAAACTTGGAGTGGACCCCAAGCAACTACTCTCGCTGATCGAAGCCACCATGGTGCGCTCCGGCGTCGTCGATTACAAAGGTCCGTTCATTCTGCATCGCGATTTCACTCCTAACTTCCCTCTCCGCCTTATGCATAAGGACATTCTTCTCACCCTCGAAGCCGCGAAAGAAGCACGCGTGAAGCTGCCTGGCCTCGAAACCGTGGAAGAGGTTTATGCAATGGCCACGGAAGACGGGCACAGCGATCTCGATTACGCCGCAACCCTTACTCTGTTGGAAAAGTGGGCGGGTGTGCAGGTGAAAAGCGAAGCCGCCTGAACGAGGCTCGATCGCCTCAATAGGCGAGAAGGATTCGCAAGTCGCGCAAATTATTCCCCGTTGGCCCGGTCTCAATTGCATCCCCGAGCGCGCGGAAGAATGGATACGCATCGAATTTATCGAGCGCGGTGCGAGCATCGAGACCCTTCGACTGTCCCCGCGTCATTGTGGTTCCATCCACTACTGCGCCTGCGGCCGGACTGTTCCCGTCTATTCCATCCGTCCCCGCACTGAGCACGGTAATATTCTCGCCCACAATCCTTGCAGTACAGGCCAGCGCGAACTGCTGATTGCGTCCACCCACACCGCCGTTCGTGACTTTCACGGTCACCTCTCCGCCGGAAATCAGGCACACACGCCCAGAGCTTTTCTTAAGCTCGCGAAGGCGATTCAGCAAATGATCGGAAGCGGATTCGTAATCCCAGTCATCACAGGAATTGTCCACATGGACCACGAATCCGGCTCGCTCGGCGGCTGCGCTCGCCTGTTCCACGGCAGTCTGATTGGAAAGCACCGGCCACCATCGCGAACGGTAGAACGCTTGATCGTCCGATTTCGGAGTCTCTTCCAGGGCACGGCGCTCGAAGAGTTCGCGCGTGGAATGTGGAAACTGCGGCAACATTCCGTGCTTCTCCGCGATGCGATAGCAATCCTCCACGCTGGTTGAGTCCGGCATTGTCGGGCCGGACGCCAGGGCGTCAAGCGAAGCGTCCGGAACATCGGAGACGAGAAGCGACACCTGCTGCGCCGGAAACGCCGCTCGCGCCAATCTTCCACCTTTGACCGCCGAAAGATGTTTGCGGATGGCGTTGATTTCGGCGATCGTTCCCCCGGAATGCACCAGCGCCCGATAAGTCGAGATCAGATCGTCTGGGGAGATTTCGTCGTCGATGGGCTTCTCCACAACTGCCGAGCCTCCACCGCTGAGAAGAAAGATCACCAGCGACGCCGCGGTTTGCGCGTCAAGCATTCTTAGAATGGCGTTCGCCGCGTGAATGGATTCGGCGTTGGGCATCGGATGCCCGCCGCGAAAATAGCGGAAGCCTCGAACCTGTGCGGACGTCTCGACCGAACTGGCTACGATTCCTTCAAGAGAAGATTCCCCGACTTGATGCGCGAGGGCCTCGACCATCGTATGTCCGGCCTTGCCGATGGAGATCACCAGAACGCGGGAATAGGCTTGCAGATCGTAAAGATCGTCGCAGACGCGCAACACTCCCCGTTCACAATGGACATGGCGCGCGAAACCCCTGGCAATGGACGCTTCGGCCAGCGCGTGAAGAAAGATCTCGCGCGCCGTATCGCGCATTTGGCAGAACAGCGATTCGCGACTAGCGTCAAACATGAGGAACACTTACAAAGATACGACCCCTACGATTTCCTGCCGCACCCAACTTTCGATCGCTTCTCGCAGCTCGCGCAAGCGTCCTTCAAAAAAATGATCTGCGCCTTCGATTACAACCAACCTCTTTGGCTCTGGGATAGAAGCGATTAATTCTTGGAGCTGCGCCCGCGGGCCAAACTGATCGCGCGCCCCGCTCACAAATAGTTTTGGCTTCGCGCAGTCGCGCAGGAAATCAAACTTGTATTCGCGTGCTGCCTCGGTGTCGGCTGCAACTGGAGCCACAGGCGTTCCTATGCCGATCAGCGCTTTCACTCGCGCATCCGAAGAAGCCGCACGCAGTCCTACTGCTGCGCCAAAGGAGAATCCCGCGAAGATCAATGGCAGGTGAAACTCTGCGTCGAGCCAGTCGAGGGCGGTGCGTACATCTTCCACTTCTCCGTTGCCGTGATCGTGTTCGCCGTGGCTGAGGCCGGTGCCGCGAAAGTTGAAGCGCAGCACGGGAAAACCGAAACCGTTCAGTGCTTTCATGGTGTGGAAGACGACCTTGTTATGCAGGGTTCCGCCAAACAGCGGATGCGGATGACAGACCACTGCCGCGTGCGTCGTGTTCTCCGCGCCCGCATTCAGCAATGCTTCCAGCCTTCCTGCGGAACCTTCCAGGAAGAATGACCGGATGGATGAGCTCGGCTCTGGCACGACATTCAGATTACATTAAGTCAGAAGTCAGAAGTCAGAAGTCAAAGTGCAGAAGGTCACAGTGCAGAAGCTACGATCGCCCCGCTGCATCCCGAGGGTACGGTTTGACTTCCGCATTTTGCATTCTGACTTCTAACTTCTCGTCCAGTTTCGTCTGCTATTCTCTTCCCTCATGGACGCAATCACGCTCACTCGCCAACTCGTCGACATCGAATCCATCTCTGGCAACGAAGCTGCGGTTGGAAATTATCTTTATGGAGAGCTTTGCCGCATCGGCTACCAGACGCTCAGAATTCCGGTCGAGGGCGATCGCTTTAATGTCTACAGCACGTTGCCCGAACAGCCGAATCCACAGTTGGTTTTCTCCACGCATATGGATACGGTTCCGCCATTTATTCGTTCTTCTGAAGATGAGGCGAGAATTTATGGACGCGGATCGTGCGATGCGAAGGGCATCATTGCGGCGATGGTCGCGGCTGCGGAGCGATTGCGCGGGGAAGGTATTTATGTCGGGCTGCTGTTTGTGGTGGGAGAAGAACGCGACAGTCTGGGCGCGAAAGCTGCCAACGAATATGCCGCAAGTAATCCTTCGCATAGGTGCAAATATCTGGTGAATGGCGAACCGACGGAGAACCGCATCGCGCTGGCGTCGAAGGGAACTTTGCGGGTGGAGGTTACCGCTTCTGGAAGGATGGCGCATTCGGCTTATCCCGAGCTCGGCGAATCGGCGATCGACAAGCTGATTGCGGCTTTGGCGCGCTTGCGTGAGATGCCATTGCCGGCGGATCCAGAAGTTGGTCCTTGCACTTTGAATATCGGATTGATCGAAGGCGGTCGCGCGCCGAATGTGATTCCCGATTATGCTCATGCGGATTTGCTCTATCGTCTGGTCGGTCTGTCGCAGGATTTGCGGCGCGAGATTCTCGAAACTGCGGGCGAGCAAGTGAAGGTTGATTTTCCGCTGGAACTTCCTTTTCTGCGATTGCGCACGGTCGATGGCTTGCCGACGATGATTGCGGCGTTCACCACGGATATTCCTCGGCTGACGAACTGGGGAGAGCCGCTGCTGATCGGTCCGGGATCGATTCACGTTGCGCATACGGATGGTGAGTTCATCGAGAAGCGGCAACTTGCGGAGGCGATTGATTTGTACTGCGCGATTGCGAAACGGCTGGTTGCAAGTTAGAAGGAAGAAGTTGGCTGTCAGCTTTCAGCTATCAGCTTTCGGCTTCGACGAAATTCAGCTTGTGGATATCTGCTGGTAATAATTCTGCTGCTGGTTTTTTGGAAAGGCTCCTTGGGGAACGAAACTCCCGATTACTGACCCTGACCAGGGACGTACCCCCTCCCACCCTCTATTCTCAGATCGCCTGTAAACATGCGGGTCGGCGCGATTTCGAATGCACGAACTCGATGCAAACTTCAGAGGGCAAAGAACTTACATTTCAAAATCTTGAGAACAAAGCAGTTAGGCTAGATTTTTGGCCGAATGGCGCAGAGTCCGTGGACTGCTTCGCCACGACCATGATGGGCTGGTTTTGATTGGCGGGCAAGGTTAGATGTCACAAGGCCCTTGTGGATTTTTGAAGGGGCTGAGCGTCCGACGTCGGCTTTGACATGGGACGAATCGCAAGACCTTACAGGACGACCACCACCCTCAATTCCGGATAACTTTTCGGCACGACCAAAAGTCGTGCCCTTCCCGAACCGCAGAAAATAGAGCGCAAACGAACCTTCAACACAGAGGACACAGGGTAGCACAGGGTAAATCTGGTCCTCCTTTCGTCGTATAAACTTGAATGATGACCACCAGCACGCTCAACTCCCTCTCACGTGCTTCTTCCGCTTATCTGCGTTCTGCCATGAATCAGCCGATCCGGTGGCATGAGTGGGGCGAGGAGGCGTTTGCTTTGGCGCAGCGGGAGAACAAGCCGATGCTGCTTGATATTGGGGCGGTGTGGTGCCACTGGTGTCATGTGATGGATCGCGAGTCCTACGACGATCCGGACGTGGCGGCGATTGTGAATGAGCATTTCATTGCGGTAAAGGTGGACCGGGATGAGCGTCCGGATATCGACAGCCGGTATCAGGCTGCGGTGAGCGCGGTGAGCGGGCAGGGCGGGTGGCCGTTGACGGCGTTTCTTACTCCAGATGGCAAGCCGTTTTACGGAGGGACATATTTTCCGCCGAGCGATGGATACGGGCGTCCTAGCTTTCGACGGGTGCTGCTGAGCATTGCCAACGCTTACAAAGAGAAAAATGGCGATGTGGTGGAGCAGGCGAAGATGGTGGAGAGCGCCATTGCGCAGGCGGAGTCGTTTGCCGGGCGGGGTGGGAGCGTGTCGCCAGGCCTGATCGCGGCGATTGAGGAATCGGCGTTCAAGATGTTCGATGCGCAGAACGGGGGATTTGGGTCGGCGCCTAAGTTTCCGCATCCTTCGATGTTGGATTTGTTGATTGAACAGTATGCGCGGGCTGCAGGCGGAGCTTCGCTCCGCCGGACGGCCGAGGGCGGCCGTCCCTCCATGGATCTTGGTGGCGACGGCGAACGGCTTCGCAATTTGATTACTACCACGCTTGAGCATATGGCGAACGGCGGGGTTTACGACCAGCTGGCGGGAGGGTTTCATCGTTACTCGGTCGATGAGCGGTGGGTGGTGCCGCACTTCGAGAAGATGTGCTACGACAATTCCGAACTGCTTAAAAATTATGTGCATGCTTACCAGGCAACGGGATCGGAGTTCTTCGCCGGCGTGGCGCGAGACATCATTCGCTGGGTGGATGAGTGCCTGAGCGACCGCGAGCGCGGAGGTTTCTACGCTTCGCAGGATGCAGATATTTCGATGGACGACGATGGCGATTACTTTACCTGGACGCTCGACGAAGCGCGAGCTGTGCTGACCGAAGAAGAGGCGCAGGTCGCGGCGCTGCGCTATGACATCAACGAAGTGGGCGAGATGCACCACAATCCGGCGAAGAACGTGCTCTATGTGCGTGCGCCGATCGATGAGATTGCGCGGCGGATGGGCCTCAGCAGTGAGCGAGTGCAAGAACTGCTGGATTCGGCGAAGAAGAAAATGTATGCGGCGCGGTTGCAGAGGCCGACCCCTTACGTCGACAAGACGGTCTATGTGGGGTGGAACAGCATGTGCGTTTCGGCTTACCTGGAAGCGGCGAAGGTGCTTGATCTAGCTGGAGCGAGGCGGTTTGCGCTGCGGTCACTGGACCGGATCCTGGCGGAGGCGTGGAAGGGGCATCGCGAAAAGCACGCGGACGAGGCGTCCGCGGTTCCACGGGCGTTGCTGCTACATGTTGTCTCTTATTCGGATCCCAAGGCTGAGCACCGCGAAGTTTCGGGATTGCTTGAGGACTATGCGGCAACTGCGCTGGCTTGCCTTGACGGCTACGAGGCCACGGCTGACTTGAGCTACTTCAAGTTCGCGCAGGCGATTACCGACGCGATGATTGCGAAGTTCTTCGACCCGGTTGCGGGAGGATTTTTCGACGCCGAGCCGGCGGCGGATGGCAAGAGCCTGGGCGTACTGGCAACGCGCCGCAAGCCATTACAGGATTCGCCTACGCCGGCGGGTAATCCGATGGCAGCGATTGCGTTAATGCGAGTGCATCACTATACGGGCGAGGATGGGTATCGAGACAAAGCGGAACAGACGCTGGAAACCTTCGCCGGCGTCGCGGGGCAATTTGGGATTTTTGTGGCGACCTATGGAATCGCGGTCGTGCACTGGCTGGAGAATCCGATACAGGTTGTCGTGATTTCGGAGAATGAAGCGGATGATGCTGGCACGGCTCTGGCGGCGGCCGCCCACGAGATGTTTGCATTCAATAAGACAGCGCTGCGACTGACAGCCAATCAAGCAGTAGCGGCGAATCTTCCTCCGGCACTGGCGGCGACCATCCCGAATCTGCCGGAATTGAAATCCGGCAAGGCGTTTGCGGTGGTTTGTTCGGGTTTCTCCTGCCAGCCGCCGATCCTTGATGCCGCCGAATTGAGACGGGCGGTGGAATCCGCCATCTTGAAGCAGAGCTAGGAACGCTTTCCCCAAAAAAACGGGGCTGACGGTTTTATGAATGAGTCCGTCAGCCCAAAAATAGCGAGCCCTTGGTTCGGCCCAGGTTACTACAGGTTACTTTGGTGATCTTGCGGTGCCAACTGTCCTCCGATTAACTACTACTTCATCATCGGCGGCAGCGCAACGCATTTGCCTTGCAGTTGTTGTTGAGGTGGGCACAGAAGTATCGGGCCTCCATCCGGGGCGGGAACCTGCGGAACGGCGGCTGCGACGTATGTGCCCACTAGTCCACACATCAGGATCGAGATCCTGACTGCTTGCTTCATGGGTTTTCTCCTACCGCGTCCAGACGACAAAAAATCACATACCAGACGCGGTGACGAATTATAAGACACGCGTCAAGTACATCTGCACCCAGCCTCTGCCCGGTTTGCTCCCCTCGCTGAAAGAAATTGCCTTCGACGGCTTCGTCAAATCCAACCACGCTGCTGCTAATGGCTTTATAACGTTGGGCATATGCTGATTCCTTAAACTCAGGAACGAGCATGAATCTGGGGCCACCGATCGTCGGCGACGGTTCGAATGGAGAATTTACAAAAAGCGGAATTCCTCTCACGAGCGAGCGAGGACTTGGCGGAAAGGATCAGGAGTGCAGTAGGGCGACCGCGGTAAGGTGATTTACTTTTTGGACGCGATTCGGCTGGAGAGTCCGTAAACGTCAAGGGGGCTGCCGGCGGAGGCGCCCGCAGCGCGAGCGGAGACCACTTCAGGTGAGGCCACGTTTTCCTGCTGCATGGATGCCGGAGTCTGAGTTCGCGAGAGAGCTCGATCGACCATGCCTTCGAACATCGGGATCAAGGAGTCGGCGGGGAGTGGATGATGGATGTCGGTCAAGCTCTGCTCCCAGCGTTGCGGCCTCAACATGTTGGCTGGAGCTTCCCGGACGGGACTCTTGGCCCAGCTGTAGACCAGCCAGATGATCAGCGTGCAGTTGTAGGCAACCATGTTGATCAAGACCACCGAGAGATTATTCAGGTGATCGCCGACCCAGGATGCAACCAGAGAAAGCTCAACCATGGCAAAACAACCGAACCCCAAGGCAACGCCGAAGCTGTACTGGCGCCACTTCACTCCCAGGTAGCGGGCAAAGAAAAGCAGGAAAAGCACCATGCCGACTTGAATGATGCGCACGCAGCGCTGTGCGGTGAGGATGGCCTGCACCCAAGGAGCGGTGTCCACCGAATTGGTGGAAACCGAGACCACGCCCGCCACCAGCAGCATCACCAGACCGGCCCATTTAAACAGGACGGTGCCCAAGTCTCGCAAGGTATGGAAGGGCCGGAAAGCATCGAGGAAGGCCTCATGGATTACCTTGAAGCCTAAAGCGGCCATGATCGCGGTACTGATCCAGCTGGCGTAGAAGAAGGCAGAGTAGTTGCGTCGAAGGGGAAACACGACCGCAAAGGTGAGAATCTGCGCGAGGATGTAGAGGAAGAAATACTTGAAGTGCCGGCGCTGCCCGCGGCGAAACATGGCCACAGCGATACCCGCGCCCAGGACGGGTTGAGCAATCCAGAGAACGTAGTAAAACAGCCTGATTTTGTCGCTCATCGCAACAATTCTCCAGACTACAAGGACGAGTGGCCGTCAAGAAAAGTGGCAGTTTTCAATCGGCAGCGAACCAGCTAATTAGAAGAAGTTAAACCTTCTGACGCGGATGTTCAATGAACTGAGGTAACCCAAAGTAACGTTACCTTTGTGCCATTCGTCGAATGGGCACAGAAAAGTTCATTGCTGGTTGATACACGTCCAGCGCCTGCGTGCGGAGGGCGCTTTCGGCAACGCCCTAGGCGTCGGGAGTGGAGTGGATATAGGCCCGCATCATGCGGACTTCGTCATCCTTCTCGTTCAGGTCGTGCAACAAGATGTCGCGCAGCGAGACGATGCCCACCAACTGCCCGCCGTGGCAGACGGGGAGATGGCGAAAGCCGTGTCTTCGCATCAGGGCCATGCAGTTTTCGATCTCCTCATTGGTCGTGACGGAAAGCGGATCGTCGGTCATCACCTCCGCCAGACAAGTGCTGCGGGGGTCGAAGCCTTCGGCGACCACGCGCTTCATCAAATCGCGCTCGGAAAAAATTCCAACCAGTTTGCCGTTATGCAGAACCGGAACAGCGCCGATATTGCGATCGACCATGGCACGCACGGTTTCGAGCACGGTTTGCCCCATTTCTGCCTGGTACGTTTCCTGATTTTTGATCAGCTCGCAGATACGCATTGGATCCTCCCGGGTTTGGCGTTCCGAGCACCCCAAAAAGCTGTAACGGGTGGCGAGTATATGCCGGATTGAGATGCAGGGGAAGGGTAAAACAGTTGGGGCAAATAAAAATTCAAATCTTAGATCATTTCGGGAAACGTAAATCGCGGCCGGGGGTATCGGTTCCCAGGAAGACGAAGTAGGAACAGTTCCACCACGAAGTAGGCAAACTGCCGTGCGGCCTAGCAGTGAGCACAATGTTATATTCGCCGTTGCCCAGACCAAGTTCCGGGATCGTGCCTTCCCGCTGGACACTTGCCCAGGGAGCTTGCTCGCGGGGCTTGGCTCCGAGCGGCTCGATTACCGCCAGCCGGGCCAGAAATTCGTGAAGATCAGTCGCGCGGCCTTGCCCGGGGACGACGAATGAAACCTCGGCATCCTGATTGGCGAAGTGCCAGGCTAGCGATGCGGCCAGATTGACGCCGCGCTCGTAGGCGGCATCGGAAATCAAGCCCGCCGGCGGGTTGTCGAAGACGATACAAAGCTTCCGCTCATCCTCACGGCTGAACTCGCGGACTTTCAGGGAGCCGGACTTCGCGGTGGCCTTCCAGTCGACGTGACGCGCAGAATCTTCCGGCATGTATTCGCGGATGCGGTAGAGATCGGAGCCACGTCCACGCACGAAGCTCTCCCACTCGCCGCGCACCAGCGGCAGGATCTCAAACAGCTCGTCAGGGGGCTCAATGGGTGGGTAGACGAGAATCTCGCGTTGCAGGGCGACGTGCCGCGTCTTGCTGAGGAAGGCAAAGGGAAAACGCGTGGCGACGCCGAAGCTGGACTCGCAGTAACGACCGCGATGCTCGAAGGCCAACTCCAAATCGGCGGCCAATTCAGATCTTGGGGGAAGATAGGGAAAGTAAACCATGCCCTCGAAAATCCCCGGCGGGTTGGGCGCCACTTCCACGCGGCGCACGCGATAGTCGCGCAGGCGCACCCATTGGTCCTGCGGAGGACGATTCAGCGGAAAAACAAACGTGGTGGGCTCCCAGCGCCATTGCTTGCGGGCTTTTTTTTCCCGCCGCGCCGGAACCACGCGAATGGAAAACGAGGGCAGCAATCGTCTGCAGTTGTGCAGCACGATCTTGCCGACCACGGGACGGCCGGCAAACACGTGTTCGGGCAAACGAACGTCCAGTGCCAGGCCGCACAGCAACAACGCCGAAACCACGCCCGAAACCAGAATCGCTGCCAGCATCGCCGCAACCACGATATAGAGCAGATTGTTTCCGGTGTTCAGCGCGGCAATGCCGATCACCAGCGTGACCAGCACATAAACGACGCCGGTCTTGGTCACTTCATAGTGAAAGGTCTGGCGCAAACGCTCCAGCGCCACCCGCCGAGCCAGATAGGGCACCGTAACCAGGCCGACGAATACCGCCATCAAAAGGGCCACGGAGGCGAGGATCACCGAGACCCAGAGATGACCGGCTTCGCCGGTTGCGGTGGAAAACAGCGCTGCGCCGAAGGCCAGCCCCAGCCCGACCAGCGCCAGGAGAAACTTCGCCCACACCTCTGCCGTTGCCGAGTGCAGCCACGCACGCACGCCGTGGCCTTCGGCTTCGCCAGCGTCCACAGAATTTAAGGTTGTCGAACCCACTATTCGCAGCCTAGCATCGCCAGGAAGAACGATCAACGATAAGAGGCTTGCGGAGAACGCGGTCGTAACCTGGCACTTCATCGCCTGACAAAAATCCGGGAAAGAGTATTGGACTTCGCGGAGGGCAGAGGCAACGGGAGATCCCTCGCCCCGCTGGCGAAAACGCGGGGCTTCGGGATGACGGCCCTCTAGCGCAGAGATTAAATTGACCTACATCCTGGCAAGAATCGATTTCTGATTCTCACCGCTTCGTGCTAACCTGCTCGCCTTACCGAAAACGGGCCCCGCAGTAGAAATGAGTTTTCATTCTTTGACGAAGGAGATCTCATGCCCATCAGCAAACGCGCCATTGCAGAGTTTTTTGGAACCTTCTGGCTGGTCTTCGGCGGATGCGGCGCGGCGCTATTCGCCGCCGCCTTCCCCGCGCTGGGGATTGGGTTCACCGGAGTGGCTCTGGCATTCGGGCTCACCGTTGTCACCATGGTTTATGCCTTGGGATTCATCTCGGGCGGGCACTTCAATCCAGCCATCAGCTTTGGGCTGGTCGTGGGCAAACGCTTCCCGGCTTCCGACTTGATTCCCGTACGTGATCGCTCAGGTCGCGGGCGGAATCGCGGCAGCGGGCGTGCTCTTCATCATCGCCAGCGGAAAGGACGGTTTCGACGTACATACCGGGTTCGCTTCGAATGGGTATGGGCTGCATTCTCCAGGCGGCTACTCTGCTCTCGCTGCTTTCGTTGCAGAAGTTGTGCTGACCGCGTTCTTCCTGATCGTGGTCATGGGGTCGACCGACAGCCGCGCACCGAAAGGCTTTGCGGCGCTCGCTATCGGGCTCTGCCTCACGCTGATTCACCTGATATGCATTCCGGTGACGAACACTTCGGTGAACCCGGCCCGCAGCACCGGACCCGCGATTTTCGCCGGCGGCTGGGCACTGCAGCAGTTGTGGATGTTCTGGGTGGCTCCGCTGCTTGGCGGCGCGTTGGGAGGAGGAATTTACCGGGTGCTGTTCGCGGAGTAATTCGAGCCAACCCGTCAGTGTTGGCTTCCGTGGTGCCCATCCGTCGAAAAGCGCGACGGATGGGGCAGCCGCACTCGTGGTCGTTAATACTCCGCCAGTTCTTTCATGGCGCGGAACAGATCGTTTGGTTGCGGCAAAATCGCGTCTTCGAGGATCGGCTGGTAGGCCACGAACGTATCGGCTGCGGCCACGCGGCGCACTGGCGCATCCAGGTGATCGAAGAGTTGGTCGGCGATGCGCGCGGCGATTTCGGCGCCGTACCCCCAGCTCAACGTGTCTTCATAGGCCACGAGGGCGCGATTGGTTTTTGCGACGGAGGCGGCAATGGTCTCCCAGTCAAACGGATTCAGGCAGCGCAAATCGATCAACTCCACCTTTACGCCGTGCTCGCGCTCCAGTTTTTGCGCCGCCTGCAAGGCCCGCGGAACGACTGCGCCGTAGGTGATTACAGTCAAGTCGGTGCCGGGATTTACGATCTTCGCCTTGCCGAACGGAATCATGTAGTCCGGCACCGGGATAAGGCGCTCGGCCGTAGGTTTCGCGATAGAGGCGCTTGTGCTCGAGAAACAACACGGGATCGTCGCAGCGGATCGCGGTGCGCAGCAGTCCCGCGGCATCCAGCGCATTCGACGGGAACACTACGCGCAGGCCGGGAATGTGCGTGAAGATGCTCTCGCCGCACTGCGAGTGATAAATGGCGCCGCCGGTAAGATATCCGCCGATAGCTACTCGAATTACCACCGGGCAGGAGAAGACGTTGTTCGAGCGCCAGCGAATGACCGAGAGTTCGTCGCGAATCTGCATCATCGCCGGCCAGATGTAGTCGAAGAACTGAATCTCGACCACCGGCTTCAGCCCGCGCGTGGCCATGCCGGTGGCGCGGCCCACGATGGCGGCTTCGGCCAGCGGCGAATTGAACACGCGATCGTTGCCGAATTCGTTCTGCAGGCCGAAGGTCAGCTTGAAGACTCCGCCCTTGCCCTTCACCAGCTTGCGCTTTAAGTATTCTTCGCGGCTGCAGTCGGCGACATCTTCGCCGAAGATGACGATGCGCTCGTCGCGCTTCATCTCGTCGCGCAGGGTCAGGTTGATCAAATCGGCCATGGTCTTGGCGGCTGGCTTTTTGCCGTCGGCGAGAATCGGGACCGATCACAGGCTGCGTATCGAACACGACTCGACGTGGGATCGAGATCGGGCGAATACACGTACTTCATCACGCTCTCGGGAGCGGGCGGGAGAGCTTCGAGCGCCTGATCCACCGCCAGCCTGCAGTTCTTCTTCAACTTTCTTTTCCAGTTCGTTGATGCCCTTCTCGTCGAGGATGCCCTCGCGCAGCAGAAACATCTGCGTGCGCGAGACCGGATCGCGGGCGGCATCGCGTTCGCGCTCGGTGTCGGGACGGTACAGGCGTTCGTCGTCGGAAAGTGAATGCGAATACGGACGAATCACGTGCGCGTGGACGAACGCCGGGCCGTGGCCCTCGCGGCAATATTGCGCGGCGCGCAGGAATGCGGCGTAGCTCGCGACCGGGTCGGTGCCGTCGACTTCTTCGAAATGGAAAGTTGGGAAATCCGGAGACCAGCCGCGAAATGCTGCCTCCGGCGGTTTGCACTTCGACCGGCACGGAGATCGCGTAGCCGTTATCCTGCACGCAAAAAATTACGGGCAGCTT
Source organism: uncultured Acidobacteriaceae bacterium (assembly GCA_963750245.1). Classification (GTDB taxonomy): domain Bacteria; phylum Acidobacteriota; class Terriglobia; order Terriglobales; family Acidobacteriaceae; genus Sulfotelmatobacter. Next base: position 1,256,667 of record CAVVQB010000005.1, on the reverse strand, counting down.
GTTGAGGGCGGCGGCGTTCATCGCCTCCCAGAATTCGCCTTCGCTGGTGGTGCCGTCGCCGAGAGAAACGTAGGTGATTTCGTCGCCCTGGAAAGTTACATTCTTGAACTGGCGATAGTCGGGCTTGTCGCCGTTGTGCGGCGCCGGGAGTTCGGCGGCTTTCGGGTGCTGGGCGAAATATCGTCCGCTCTCCGCGCATCCGACGGCCTGCAGAATCTGCGATCCTGTGGGCGACGATTGCGTCACCATATTGAGCCGGCGGTAGCCCCAGTGCGAAGGCATCTGGCGCCCGCCGGAACTGGGATCGTCGGCTGCGCCTACGGCCTGCAGAAACATCTCGAGAGGCTTTGCGCCCAAGGCCAGGCAGAGCGCGCGGTCGCGGTAATAAGGATAGAACCAGTCGTAGCCGGCTTTCAGCGCCAGGCCAGCTGCCACGCCGATGGCCTCGTGCCCGGCGCCGGACATCTGGAAGAAAATCTTCTGCTGGCGCTTGAGCAGAATCTCCCGGTCGTCGATGCGCCGGGAGGTGTACATGATGCGGTAGGCTTCGATGAGCTGTTCGCGCGTAAGTCCCTCATAAGTACGGGACTTCTTTGTGCCCGCAAGGGCCAGCTTGGGGTCGGTTTTTGTGGTCGCCATCCGGTTCCCTGATGAGTGCTGATTAACGTTCCGCTTATTAGATGCGCCAGCTCAATTAAGGTGCGGAGTGTTACCGGGCAGGTTGCATTGTAAATGGGAATAGGGAATTGGAAAACATGCAAGTTGTTATCTATGGAGATGGACACCTTAGTAATCGGGAGGCTGGGACGTGTGTGGTGAACCCGGACCATGATGTACGGATGAAATCCTGCCACTATTTCTCTTACACAGTTCCACGCTGCGAGCGCATTTCGTCGCGAATGGTTCAAGCATCCCTACGGGATGCGCTCTGGATTGCCGACGCTCCCTGGCGTTGAAACGCCGGGCTATGATCAGGCGTCCTTCGGACGCACAACAGTCAGTGCCGATCTTGGGGTCAGGGAGGTAGATGCGAAGCAGTTCCACGGATTGAGCTTGAATCGGATAGACAACGATGGGGAGGATGCAGCCAGGCTGTCGAATATCGTGTGGTCGTCGTCAGTGCCGCTCTTTCGAGCTTCGCAGGCTTTGTTCCAGATCTTCGATCAGATCCCCGGTATCCTCCAGACCGATGTTGAGGCGCACAATGCGGTGCCCGTACTCAGGGCGGCCTTTGGAGCGCTGGAAGTCGTAGGCAACGGCCAGACTTGTCACGCCGCCCCAGCTGTAACCGATCTCGAACAATTCCAGCCCATCGACAAATTTGAGCACTTGGGCTTTGGTGGCTTCGGGGTTGAAGACGATCGAAAAGACCCCCGCCGATCCCGTGAAATCGCGCTTCCAGATTTCGTGTCCGGGCGAGCCTTCCAATGCGGGATGCAGTACGCGCTCAATCTCTGGGCGCGCCGCGAGCCAGCGTGCGATTTGCGAGGCCGAAGCTTCGATGTGCTTCAGGCGGACTGCCATGGAGCGCATGCCGCGCAGGGCGAGGCTGCAATCGTCGGGCGAGGCCGCATTGCCCAGAAGCTGGTGCGCCGCTCCCAGTTGCTGGTACAGCTTCGGCTCTTTTACCGTCACGGAGCCCATCAGCAGGTCGCTGTGGCCACCGACGTATTTCGTGAGGGCCTGCGTCGTGATGTCAACGCCGTGGGCGAAGGCATCGAAATAGACTCCCGCGGACCAGGTGTTGTCGAGCGCGACGAGAGCTCCGCGAGCGTGCGCGGCCTCGGCGATGGCCGGGACATCCTGCACTTCCATGGTGATCGATCCCGGACTCTCGCACCAGACGAGGCGGGTATTCTCGCGCAGCAGATCTTTGATTCCGGCGCCGAGATCCGGAGGATAGAAACCGGCCTCCACGCCGAAGCGCCGCAGGAGGTGATAAGCCAACTTTCGATGGGGAGTGTAGACGCTCTCGGGGATCAGGATGTGATCTCCGCTTTTCAGGAAGGCGAAATTGATCAGCGAAATTGCGCCCTGGCCTCCGGGCGTAATGATGGTGCGGTAGCCTTTTTCCAGCTCGCAGATTTTTCCCGCGAGCTCGAGGGTGGTGGGTGTGCCGTAGAGCCCATAAGAGTAGCCGACTTCGTATTGGTCCCAACTGTCTTCGACCGAAGCAGCGTCGGGAAATAACGTGGTCGAGCCGCGAAATACGGGGCTCGCCAGCGAGCGGTATCCTTCAGGGATTTTCACGTCGGAGTGAATCAAGCGCGTCTTCCAGCTCTTCATGGCGGAATTATACGGGCGCTGTTGCGCTCCGTGGTCACCGGTCAACGCTCACCTTTGCGGGAAGGTGCGCAGATACGCGCGGATCTCGTCTCGCACCTGGCGGAAAAGCGTCATCCGTTCTGCTTCCGAGCCACTGGCCGCCGCAGGATCGAGAAAATTTTGGTGGATCACGGCCGTTGCGGCAGGAAAAATTGGGCAGCTTTCCCGCGCGTTGTCACAAACCGTCAGGACGTAATCAAATTTTTGTACGGCGAATTCGTCCACGTGCTTGGAGTGATGTCCGCTGAGATCGATGCCTAACTCCTGCATCACGGCGATGGCTTCTGGGCGCACGCGGCTCGGCTTCACGCCCGCGCTGAAGACCTCAAAGCGTTCGCCCGCGTCGTGGCGCAGCAGGGCTTCCGCCATCTGGCTGCGGGCCGAGTTTCCGGTGCACAGAATCAGGACTCGCTTCTTCTTCATAAATTTGGACGCTCAGGTTTCAGTGGGGCCGGACCCAACCAGCGAAAAAACATTACAGCAGCGCCGGCCCCCGCCAACTGTGCGATGACGAATGGCGGGGCGTCGGTGGGACGGATGCCGGCGAACGTATCACTCGCGGCACGGGCCAATGTAACCGCAGGATTGGCAAACGACGTCGAAGAGGTGAACCAGTAGGCCGCTGTAATGTAGGCGCCGACGGCAAATGGTAGGGCTGAGGAACGTGCCCGGGAGCATCCCCAAATTACAGAGAGCAACCCGAACGTGGCGATGAATTCACTCCAGACTAGCGCGCGACCGCTCCGCACATGGTGCGACGCGAAGAACAGCGGTAGCCCGAACATCGCATGGGCAGCGGCCACGCCCGCGAAAGCACCGATCAACTGCGCCGCGATATAGCCCGGCACATCGCGCCATGCGATTCCAAGTTGCCAGGCGTCGCCAAGAGTGACCACGGGGTTGAAGTGCGCACCCGAGATCGGCCCAAACACCAGAATCAGCGCCCCGAGCGCCGTGCCAGTCGCGATCGAGTTGGCGAGCAGAGCGATAGCGACGTTGCCTCCGGCGAGACGCTCCCCCATGATTCCCGACCCCACAACGGCCATCAAGAGAAAAGCCGTGCCCAGGGCCTCAGTCGCAACACGTCGGACCACAGCAAGCCTCCTTGGGAGCGGCCGGCTTGACTGCGCGAATAAATGCGCTCAGGAATTTGCCATCCACCTGGGGAGCGAGGGCCTCGACGTCGATTCCCTGCCCGGCTAGAAACTCGCTGGCATCTTCGGCGCGGTAGATGCGGGTGGGCTCGATTTCAATCTGCTCGAATCCTGCGGCGGACAATTTGCGGCGGTAATCATTTTCTTCGAGCGCTCCGGCGATGCAGCCGACCCACGCCATCACGCTTTGCCGAATCTCAGGGAGAATTTCGCCGCGGGTCACTACATCCGAAACCGCGAAGCGTCCGCCCGGCTTGAGCACGCGGAATGCCTCGCGCAGCACGCGATCTTTGTCGGCGGAAAGATTGATGACGCAATTGGAGATGATCACATCCACCGAGTTATCCGGCAGGGGAATGTTTTCGATTTCGCCCTTCAGGAACTCGACGTTCGTGATGCCCGCTTTGCGTTTGTTCTCGTTGGCCAGGGCGAGCATCTCGTCGGTCATATCGAGGCCGTAGGCTTTGCCGGTCGGTCCGACGCGCCGGGCGGAGAGCAACACATCAATGCCGCCGCCGGAGCCGAGATCGAGGACAACGTCGCCGGCGTTCAGTTTGGCGAGCGCAGTGGGATTGCCGCAGCCGAGCGACGCCAGCAGTGCCTCTTCGGGGATCTGGCCGGCCTGGGTTCGGTCGTAGAGATTGGCCGTGATGGGGTCGCAGCAGCCGGTGCTGGCGGTTGCGCCGCAGCAGGAACTGCCTCCGGATTTCACCCGCAGAGCGGCTTGGCCATATTTCTCTTTGACGACTTCCTTGATGTCGGTTACATCGGCGGTGCTCATGGGTCGTTTCTCCTATTTGCAAATTCGGACGATCTGTTCGGGCTTGAGTGCCTTGTTGCGGGTGCAGCACTCGGCATAAAGAAATTGCAGCAGCTCTTGCAGGGCCTCGGTATTCGCCGTGTAGCGCAGGAAAGTGCCCTCGCGCCGGACTTCGACGAGGCCTTCGGTCTTCAGTTTCTCGAGATGATGCGAGAGGGTGGAATTTGGAATTTCCAGCTCACCCTGGATGTCGCCGACCACCAGTCCCTCGGGATGCGCTGAGAGCAGCAGTTGCATGATGCGCAGGCGCGGCTCGGTGCCCATCGCGGAAAACATGTCGGCGTATTTGACGACGCGCTCGCTGTTTTTGATAGCGGAAGACGTTTGCATATTTCGACATTACTAGAAATATTGATTAAATGTCAAGGAGTTCCCCGCCGGTCCCAGCTGAATGCTGCGATCGTTTATCCTGAAAGGAAATGATCCACACTCACCGGGCCTTCGATTCGCGGTCGATCAAGCTGGTCATCTTTGATCTTGACGGCACGTTGATCGATTCGCGCCTCGATCTGGTGCATTCCGTGAACGCGGCGCTTCGCCATATCGAGCGGCCTGAATTGCCGGATGATGTGATTGCCAGCTACGTCGGCGACGGCGCGCCGGCGTTGATTCAGCGCGCGCTGGGGGACGAAGCCGGCAATGAGGCGCTGGCGCGTAAAGGGCTGGAGTTTTTTCTTTCCTACTACCGCGCGCACAAACTGGACCATACCACTGTGTATGCGGGCATTCACGAGGCGCTCAGCGCCATCCAAAATTCATTTCGGGCGACTCCTAATGATGATGGGGGCAGAAGATCGAACGGCGTGCCGCGGCAGATGGCGGTATTGACCAACAAGCCGGTCGTCCCGTCGCGAGCGATTGTGGAAGCACTCGGGTTGGGGCCGTTCTTTACCCAGGTCTATGGCGGAAATAGCTTTGCCACCAAGAAGCCCGATCCGGAGGGCGCGCGCAAGCTGCTGGAAGAGCACGGAGTGCGTCCGGAAGAGGCGGCCATTGTCGGCGACTCGCACGTCGACGTGGAAACCGGACGGAACGCAGGAATGTGGACGGTGGGCGTGAGTTACGGTTTCGCCCCGCATACTTTGGATGAGAGCCCGCCGGATGTGAGGGTGGACGCGCCACAGGAACTAGCTCAGGTATTCGCATAGAGCTGGCTGACAAAATTCATGCAGACGCTAAAGCGAGTCGGGGAGCAGGTCGCTGATTGCAGGGCTGGAAGCGCTGCGCCACCCAAAATCGGCATGCTCTGCGGGCATGCGCTCATGTAAACTCGGGCGACGATGAACGATTCCACCGGTTTTACTGCGTCAGAACTGCGCAAGCTGCGCAGCATGAAAAATCCGTATGGTATTCAGAAATTTCTTGATGATGCTCCCTATCATCTGGCCGATACGGCCTGGTCTCCGCGGCGGGTGCTGGCTGAGCAGACCGCGCATTGTCTCGAAGGCGCGATCTTCGGTGCGGCGGCGCTGCGGGCCAATGGATATCCTCCGCTGCTGCTCGACTTTGAGGCCGAACATGACACCGATCATGTGATCGCCATCTTCCGTGAGAACGGATGCTGGGGCGCCGTCGCCAAATCGAATTACACCGGCTGCCGCTGGCGCGAGCCGATTCATCGCTCGCTGCGGGAACTGGCCCTGACTTATTTCAACGGCTACTTCAATCTGCGCCGCGAGCGTACGTTGCGGCGCTTTTCGGTCCCGGTCAATCTGAAGCGGTTCGACCGGCAGAACTGGATGACTACGGACCAGCCGGTGTGGTTCATCGTGTATCACTTGTTCGAGATCAAACATTATCCGCTGATCACGCCAGCCATGGCCAAGCGGCTCCACCGGGTGGATGAGCGGTTGTTTCAAGGGGAATGTCTGGGGAAGGCGTTCAAGCAGACAGATTAGAAGTCGCCCGCGAACCTCGATAGCCTGGAACAGATACACTCGCTTTTCCTGCGATAAAATGTGCTGGTGGGTTCCCGCATTCTCCTCCTCTTCTGGCTTCTCGCTGCCGTGTTGGCTTACGGGCAGCAGGACCCGCCTGCGGCCATTGCTTCCCTGCCCGATTTGAAGCCCGACGCGAAAGGCAACCTTTCACAGGAACAGATGCAGCAGCTGTTTCGCGTGGTGGCCGACAAGGACATGGAAAATGACAAGAGGCTGCGCGACTACACCTACATGGAGCGCGACGAAGAACACAAACTCGATGGCAAGGATCAGGTGAAATCCACCGAAGCGAAAACGTACGAAGTAATGGAACTTTACGGGGAGCAAGTGCAGCGGCTCACGGCGAAAGACGATAAGCCACTCGACTCGAAAGATGCGGCGAAAGAAGAAGAGAAGATTCAAAAGCTGATCGACAAGCGCAAGAACGAGTCCGAAGAGGCGCGAAGGAAGCACGAACAGAAAGAAGAGAAAGACCGCGAGGAAGGCCGCCAGTTCGTGCGCGAGGTGGCCGACGCTTACAACTTTCACTTATTCGGGACGGAAACGCTCGGCGGGCGGGAGGCCTGGGTGATCGATGCGACGCCGCGCCCGGGATATGAACCGCACATAAAAGATGCGAAGTTCCTGCCGAAATTCCGCTTCCGCGCCTGGATCGACAAAAGCGATGCGCAGTGGGCGAAGCTGAATATCGATTGCATTGATACGGTGTCGGTGGGGCTGTTCTTGGCGCGCATCCACAAAGGCTCGCGCATCGAGATTGAGCAGACCCGCGTGAACGACGAAGTGTGGCTGCCGCAGCACTTGGGCGCTAAGATCGACGTGCGATTGGCCCTCGTCAAGGAGTACAACGTGGAACTGGAACAGACCTTTCGCGATTACAAGAAATTCCGGGCTACCACGAAGATTCTGGCCGTCGAGGAAGTAGAGAAGAAATAGGGGGCGGCGCGTCTAGGATTCCACCTGCGATTCCTGCCGGTTTTCTAACGTTTATAATAAAAAGATTCTCATTCGACGGAATTGCCGTCTGTGAGGGTGGATCTCGTTGGCTGAGAAGCCGAGCTGTGCTCGGCATGGACAGCCGAGGGCGGCTGTACCCCACATGGGGATTGCCAGATCTAAGCGGTGGCTAAGAGCTTCCATGGATTTCAAACTCGTTTCCAACTACAAACCGCAGGGGGATCAAGGGCGCGCGATTGAAGCGCTGCTGCGCGGCGTCTACGACCGCGAGCAGCACCAGGTGCTGCTGGGCGTCACCGGGTCGGGCAAGACTTATACCATGGCGAAGGTGATCGAGGCGGTGAACCGTCCGGCGCTGGTGATGGCGCATAACAAGACGCTGGCGGCGCAGCTCTATCACGAGTTCAAGAATTTCTTTCCGCACAACGCGGTGGAATATTTTGTTTCTTACTACGACTATTACCAGCCTGAGGCTTATGTTCCCGCCGCGGATCTGTACATCGAAAAAGAAGCGACCATCAATGATGAACTCGACAAGCTGCGGCTTTCGGCGACCCGGTCTTTATTCGAGCGGCGCGACGCGCTGATTGTGGCGTCGGTGAGCTGCATCTATGGGCTGGGCTCGCCGGAAGCCTACTACGGGATGATGTTGTTTCTGGAGAAGGGCCAGAAGATCACGCGCGAGGACATTACGCGCAAACTGGTCGACATTCTTTATGAGCGCACGAACGGCGAGTTCCGGCGCGGAACGTTTCGCGTGCGCGGCGATGTGATCGAGGTCTTCCCTACTTATGACGACATGGCTTACCGCATCGAGTTGTGGGGAGATCAGGTGGAGTCGCTGGCGCAGATCGATCCGCTGTTTGGCACGGTGAAGCAGAAGTACATGCGGCTGCCGATTTATCCCAAGACGCATTATGTGATGAAGGACGAGACTCGCGCCTCGGCGGTGGAGTCGATCAAGAAGGAGCTGGCGTGGTGGGAAGTGGAACTGGAGAAGCAGGGGCGCGCTGGTCGAGTCGCAGCGCATTCATCAGCGGGTGATGTTTGATCTGGAAATGATCAAGGCGATGGGCTACTGCCACGGCATCGAAAATTATTCGCGGCATTTTACGGGACGGCTGCCGGGCGAGCCTCCGCCGACGCTGCTGGATTATTTTCCGCGCGACTATCTGATGTTTATCGACGAATCGCACCAGACGGTTCCGCAGTTGCGCGGCATGTATGCCGGCGACCGTTCGCGCAAGGAAACGCTGGTGGAGTATGGCTTTCGCATGCCTTCGGCGCTGGATAATCGTCCGCTGACGTTTGAGGAGTTCGAGCATCGCACCAACCAGTTGGTGTATGTTTCGGCGACGCCGGGGCCTTATGAGCTGACGAAATCGGCGGGCGTGGTGGTGGAGCAGATTATTCGGCCGACTGGACTGATCGATCCGGAGGTCGAGGTGCGTCCGGTGAAGGGACAGATTGACGATCTGCTGCATGAGATTCGCGCGCGCGTGGAACGCGGCGAACGCGTGCTGGTGACCACTTTGACCAAGCGCATGGCCGAGGATCTGGCCGAGTATTACGCCGAAGTGGGCGTGAAGTGCCGGTATATGCATTCGGAGATTGAAACTCTGGAGCGGGTGAAGATTCTGCGCGACCTGCGCAAGGGCGAGTTCGATGTATTGATCGGCATCAATCTGCTGCGCGAGGGGCTGGATCTGCCGGAAGTTTCGCTGGTAGCGATTCTCGATGCGGATAAAGAAGGCTTCCTGCGGTCGCTGGGGATCGCTGATCCAGACGATTGGACGCTGCGCGCGGCATCTGAACGGGCGCGCGATTCTATATGCCGATCGCATGACGGATTCGATGAAGCGGGCGATCGATGAGACGTTGCGACGGCGCGAGATCCAGACGGCTTACAACGACGGAAAACGGGATCACGCCGGAGTCGATTGTGCGGCCGCTGGATATGACGCTGGCGGGAATCGTTGCCGCCGACTATGCCGATCTGACCGGCGGCCGAGGCCGAAGGGCATGCCGGAGTTCAAATCGCAGGAAGAACTGGATGCATACATCGTCAAGCTTGAGAGCGACATGCGCGAGGCGGCGAAGCAGTTTGAGTTTGAGAAGGCGGCGAAGCTGAGGGATACGATCAAGGAGTTGCGGACTAAGGAGTTCTTGTTCGCGTAGGGGTAATCCTGTCGTCTCCATTCAGCAGATCCCCGCCCAGCTGGACAACGCCGTGCTTCGGGATTACGCATTATTTTTTCGTTGCATCCTCCGGACTGTTTCTTGCTCATCTCTTCAGGTATTCCGCCGCCGACAATATCGCCGCGCCAAGGCTGCGATGGCAGCCGGTATGGCGGCGTTGCGATTGCAGGTGGCGCAGCTGCCGGGCTTTGCCCGGCTGGACAGCCGAGGGCGGCTGTCCCCACATGGACTCAGATGCTGCTTACCGTCCGTATGCCGCAGACGCGGCCATGGGCTTGCGATGGAAGGTGTAGCCGTCGAAGGTTTCGGAGCGGAAGTTCAGGTTTGGGGCGGAGAGTTTTTCGGTCTGGCTGAGGAAGAGATAGCCGCCGGGCTCGAGATAGAGGTGCAGACGTTCGAGCACGGCCAGGCGCTGGACGCGAGAGAAGTGCGGCAGCACGTCCATGCAGAAGATGCAGTCGAAGCGCCCGATATAGCTGGGGCGAGCCAGGTTCATGCAGTTGAAGGTGACCAGGCTGCGCAAGCGCGGCTTCACCAGCAGGTGAACTGCGCTGGTGGCTCTGGGATCGGAGTGAGCTCATTGATGCCGTCAATTTGTCCGCCGTTCGACGGCGTGGCGGTAGAACAGCCGATCTTTGAGAAGTAGTTTCGAATGGTGGCCGGGGGCAGACCCTCCAAGGCGGACATGGGATAGACACCGCGATCCGCGGTCTCGATGCTCCAGGGAAGCAAGTCGCTGCCCACGATATGAATCGAACAGCCTGCGTTCAACTTGACCGCCTGAGTGGGCGTAGCTGACGGCACTTCGGAATTGCTTCCGTTTCGTGCGCTTCCCTTGCCGGAGCCGTTGCCGTTGTTGAACGCGCTTAGGTTGGCCGGGCTCACCGCATCGCAGACGGCCATCGCAATAGAATAGGTTTCCTCTCCCGTGCCGCAGCCTGCACTCCAGATGCGGATAGGGCCGGGGCCGTCGGGCGAGCGGCGGGCGCACAGTTGCGGCAGAACCTGCCGGGTAAATGCATTTAGAGCACTGGAATGGCGGAAGAATCCAGTGTTCGTATTGACCAGCCCATCCAGCAAAGACGGCAGGCTGGAGGGATCCTGCTCGGAAGAGCGCAGGCGCTCGAGCAAGGCAGTCGATGAATCCAAGTCCTGGGCTTCAATAAAATCGGCGACGCGCGCGGCCAGCGCGCTATTGGGGCAATCGAGCACAACGCCGGTCTGGCGCTCGATCAGCAGGCGCAGCTCCGAGATTTCGTGCTCCAAAATTGTGCTCGTCGTAATTAGCCTATGCATAGAGCCCTTCCCACTCAGATCGGCATTTCTGGGGGAGAATCGGTTTTCAGCTTCCGGCGGCTGCTCCTGCCACTCGGACCTTGCCGGAATCGCGTTCTGCCTGCCGTGCCACCACGTTCATCTCTTTTTCCAGGGACGAAAAACGCTGCATCACCTCATGGATGCGCAGGGTCATGTTGCGAATGGTTTCGATCTGGCCGCGCGCCTGGGCCGACAGGGTGCCGGGCTCGATCAACAGCAGATCGGAATTGCCCAGCAGTGAGGTCAGAGCGTTATTCAGGCCGTGCCGCATTTCCAGCATGTAGCGGCCGAGCATCGCCTGCTGTTCCAGAGCCGCGCAGGCCTGTTCGGCTGCGCGGGCGCGAGCTTCAGCGATAGCGCGTTGCACGGCTTCGCCGGCGGCGAGAATCAAACCGTCGAGCCAGTTTTCATCGTGACGCAATACGGACGTACGTGGCCAGCGCTCGTGGACCAGGCGGGCCGTAGCCGCATCCTCACAGACGCAGAACAGCGGCTGCAAGGTGGAGTGCAAAGGTTCCAGAATCAGAGAAAGCAACTCACGCCGCAAAGGCCCGACAATGGCGACTTCGAAATTGTCCACGCTGCGCGGCCACAGATCTCCGCTCAACATGGTGAATGTGGGCACGTTGCGCTCCGCCTGCCAGCGCGCGGTGATGCTCCGCGAGAAATCCACATCGTCGGAGATAACTAATACGGTCGGATGATCCACTCGCTCGTTTCCTTCTTGCTTACAATCCCGCAAACGCGCGGGTGTGGTTGAAATGTTGTCGATCTCAGCCGTCGATCGATTGCAGGCTACTTTTTCTTCGGTGGTTGGGAGTCCTCATCGGGATTCCACTCGGGGGCCGCGGAAACTTCAAATTCCGGAGTCTCGTCGTTCGCCACCACAAACTTGGCCTTCGGTTTCGCAGCCGCTGACGGTGCAGCTTTCGTGGTTGCTGAGGCACCGGCAGCTGCCGCCATCGCTTTCGCCGGCTTCTTGTCTGGCGAAACTCGGGCTGGCGCGCCTTTGGCAGCGGCCGTTGCTTCGGCGGCCTTTTCGCCGCCCTGCTCATCCGCGCCTCGCCCCAGCGCCGCATCCACCGAGGCCCGCAGGTCCACCAGCATGCGCAAGGGCTGCCCGGAGGAATATTCCGCCTGGAACATTACCTTCCAGGACTGGCAGATCATGCGCAGCCGAACGATCGGTTCCTGCGCGGAGAACTGTGCCCGCCGGCAGTCAATCGTCTCCACTCCTTGTTCTTCCAGTTCGGTCAGCCCATCGAGAATGTTGTTGAGATCGGCCAGCATGAGGCGGAAGAAGACGCGTCTCATCAAGTATCCAAAGCGGGTGAATGCCACGAGCGCGATGGGCAGATAGAACAGATCGCCGGCCTGAACTTTGGCCTTGCGACCTTGCTCCAGCACACCACCGTGCAGCAACTCGTCCAGCGACCGGCAGTGACGCGCGGCCTCGAGGACCCGATCGAGCGCGTTCAGCCAGACCGGGGTCTTTAATTCGACCTGACCCAGCACCGGCTCCAGGCCTTGCGCTACGTAGGCAATGTCTGCCTCACTGTCTTCCAGTTCCGTGGGAGCTTTCTGGCTGAAATACTGCACCAGCAGGAAATCGATCTTGTCGCGGGAAGAATCGGTTCGCGTGGGCTGGGTCAGAAAGTGCTGCAGAAGCGCGACCAAGCCATCTCCATCCACCAGCGAACTGGTCTGGAGAAATTGCCGCAACTGATGTACCTGGATGCGATCATCCATCTCCTGCAACCATTGCTGGGCGTGCTCTACGGTTTCGCGATCGGGGGCGTCCACGGGCTCATCCAGGGCGGCGAACGCCGGGGCCTCGATTACAAACTCGCGCGCCAGTTCAACGTAGACAGGATGCAGGCGGCGCGCACTCGACCACAGCGCCGCAAGATCTGGAGCAGGCGATGCCCCCTGCGAGGGTGAAGAGGATGCTGTCATGATTTCACGATCCAGTTGGGAACCGCGTGAGTAAAGCGTGCCGCCACAATTGTTGTGCCGGGATGGTATTGCACGGCCACTACCGAGGCCTCCGTATCCAGCGAGCCATCCGAATTGCGCAGCCGGATGGCGTCGGCAAACTCCAGCGGGGTGGTGCATGCAAATAAGACTTCGCGCGCCGTTCCAAATTCAATTACGGTGTTCTCAGGCAATGCAGGCTTCGGAAGTCCCAACCCGTCAGCCGGGCTGGGGTCCCCTCTCCGTTGCTGCGGGTCAACACCACCGGAATTCGCACGGGCGTAGCTTCCGGAAAAAAGCGCGCCAGATCAGCAACCGTGCTGGGCTGAGCCGTCCGCGCCTTCGCTATTCCGATTTGCCCCAAGCAGTGATGCCCCTTTGCTTCAGGTAAAACACCTTGTCATCCCGACCCGGCTTTCGCCTGCCGAACGAATGCCTGCTGAACCGATGCTTGCCGAACCAAACAAGTGCGGTTAGGCTCCCCCCTCTTCCCGGTTAGGAAGAGCTTTGGGGAGCCAAATCCGCGGTTATGCGAGAAAGAGAAGCACGAGCGGGACCATCACTTGGAACGGAAGGATTAATACCCAGGACGTATATTTATCAATTACTTAGCAGCCACTGCGATGCCAGGAAAAACTCTTGGTGAAAGCCAAGTCTCACACTGAGACAGCCGTCTCAGATTCCGACAATCTGGAAGAGCATCTCATGCCCGGGGATGCCTGTCCGCGCGGTGGTTCCGACGAGGAGCTTACGAGTTTCCATTGAAGTTGGGCGTGTTCGGCGAAGCTGCCCGGTCAGGTTGCGCGAATTATTCCGAGATTCAATTAGCCCGCATCACCGGTGAACCGGCCAGCAGTCCCGCAGCGAGTTCGAGGTCGTGTAAATCTTCGCGGCTAAAGTCCTGAGTGAAACGCGGGTCCAGCCCCTTGCGCGAGATCTGGAGCACGCCGAGCACGCTGGAATTCTGATCGAGGATGGGTACGGACATCAGCTTCTGAATGGGCGCGGGCGGAGCTGGAGTATCTTCTTCGGAGCCGACTGGTTTAATGGTCTCGAAGATACTGGCGTGTTTTACGCGGGCGAAATTATTGAAGATCTCCGCCTTTTTGCTTAACGCGGTATGGGCGGCAACGGCCTTGCTGGAAATTGGAATTGCGCCCGTGGTGCGGAGATGCTCCGGGAAAAGGAACTTGAGCAGACCGCCTTCGAGTCGCAGCAGGGCGACTTCAGCGTACTGGACGCGAAACACCTTCGCCAGCACCATGCTGACGTCCAGAGGCGTCACGCCTTCGCCCAAGACAGTTCCGAGTGGGACAAGGTTCTCCGGGAGAATGATCTCTTCTTCGATGGCCGCGTCTTCAGGCTTATGGGTCATAGAGCACTCGCAAAATTCAATTTCCAAAACCTTACCAAGTCTCGCACTTTGACCGCCAGATAACAGCTGTAATGACATCCTACAAGCCCTTTGGATTCAGCAAAGTAGCTTCGGACCATGACCTTTCGCGGCAGGCCAGTTCGCCAGAAACTTGCAGGCAGAGTGACAGTTTTTGTCAGGAGACTTGCTTTAACAGCGACCTTCAAGTCCCTCTCTGCGTTCGACCCTCTCACTTCTTTCCTTTCCGCCCCTAAAGTCATTACACTGCTTTCCTATGAGTGTTCCGCCACAACCCAATGTAAAGCTGACGAACGCCCCCGAGTATCGGGAAACCTATGCCAACAGCGTACAGATGCGAGTGAATGTGTGGGATTTTTTCCTCGTCTTTGGCACGGTGCAACAGCAGAGCGAAACTCAAGTCGAGATTCGCAACTTCCAGGGCATTTACTTAAGTCCTCAACAGGCCAAGGCTTTGCTTGGACTGCTGCAGCAGAATGTCTCCGGCTACGAAACTGCCTTCGGCGAAATCAAACTCGACCCGCGAATGAGCCCCAGCGGGCAAGTGCACTAAGGCATTTCTAATTCTGGATTCACAAGTCGCCGGCGAAGTCGGGGCGGGCTCGCGGAGATGCGCGATTGCTTCTTGAATGCTGATTCGTGTCTTCTCCGAGATGGCTTTCCAGAAACTGACAGGAGGGCGCTCTGAAGGAATACCAGTCGCGGCGTCGCGATCGAGTGCAGTGGTCTGAGAATTACCCGGCCCTGGTGTTCGCAGTCATCTTCATATTTATTTTTCTGCTGCATTTGCCTCTATTGCAACTTCCTTACTTCTGGGACGAAGCGGGCTACTACATCCCGGCGGCGCGCGACATCCTGCTGACGGCAAGATTCATTCCGCATTCCACGGTCTCGAATGCGCATCCGCCGCTGGCGATGGCGTGGCTGGCCCTGTGGTGGAAAGTGGTGGGCTACGCTCCTCTGGTGACGCGAACCGCCATGCTGGTGCTGGCCGCGTTTCTCGCTGCTGGGTTTGTTTCGCCTGGCTGAGCGCGTATCGAACACGCGGGTTGCAATTGCGGCTGCACTGTGCACGGCGTTGTATCCAGTATTCTTCGCTCAAAGTTCTTTGGCTCATGTGGACTTGGCAGCGGCGGGACTTATCTTCTGGGGACTCTCCGCTTATGTGGAAGGACAACCGCTCGCTACAGCATTGTGGTTCTCGCTTGCGGCCCTGACGAAAGAGACCGCGATTCTGGCTCCAGTTGCGATCGCAGGGTGGGAGTTGATTGGACTATTCGCGCGGGAAACTTCGCTGCATCGCCTGTGGCTGGATTATGAAGCTGAGCGGGATGATTCTTCATCGAACACCGGCGCTGCTGCGGCGGATCGCGTCGTTACTGTTTCCGGTATTGCCTCTGGCGCTCTGGTATCTCTATCACTACTCGCAGACTGGGTACGTATTCGGCAATCCGGAATTCTTTCGGTACAACGTGGCTTCAACCCTGAGCCCGACGCGGTTTCTGCTGGCGCTGGCCATGAGGCTGTGGCAAATCAGCGGCTATCTTCATTTGTGGGTATTGACCCTGGCGATGTTGTTTGCGATGTGGATGTTGCCGCCGCAACAGGATTCGGGTTTCGAGCGCCCGCGAATCAGCCTTCGGGCGCAGATGGTTGTGTACGTGGTGGTACTTGCTTATGTGGCGGCGATGGCTTTGATCGGCGGCGCGGTGCTGGCGCGCTACATGCTGCCCGCGGTCCCTCTGGTGATCATCGTTTCGGTCTCGACGCTATGGCGCAGATTGCGCTTCTGGCACGCGGCCATCGCTTGTATTGCGCTGGCCTTCGTGATGGCATGGTTCTGGAATCCTCCCTACGGATTTTCGCCGGAAGATAACCTCGCCTACCGGGACGACATCGTGCTGCATGAAGATGCCGAGCGATTCCTGGAAGCGCGCTACCCGATGGCTCGCGTGCTTACGGCCTGGCCCGCGTCGGATGAACTGATCCGGCCGTGGCTCGGCTACACCACGCGCCCGATGCGTGTGGTGCGCATCGAGGATTTTTCTCTGGACCAAATGCTTTCCGCGGCCGAGTTTCGTTCCAATTATGAAGTTGCCCTGGTTTTTTCGACGAAATACGAACCGGGCCCCGCGCGCTGGGACCGCTGGCGAAGGTGGACAGAATGGAAGACGCGCTTTTTCGGTTTTCATCGCGACGTGCCGCCTGCTGCTGCGGCGCAGATTTTGGGCGGTCGCATTGTCTTATCAGAGCGGCGCAAGGGTCAGTGGATTGCCGTGATTGAAATGGAGCGAGGCGAAGAAAGCGTGGACGCCCTCTCGGTCCCAGCCGCGGGCTCTTTTCCTTCCGTCTACTTCCCGATCGCACTCAAGACTGCGTCGTTGATGCCGTAGACCGTGCCATCGGCGCCGATCACGGTGGGAGTGTAGGCCTCACCAATGCCTCCGGAAAGCGTGATCCGCTCGGACAATGTGTTGGTCGTCAGATCCCAGCGGTAGAGCTTACCGTCTTCACTATTTGCCATTACCGACTTTGTGAACGGATCCACCGCCGCCGTATTGATGCACCATTCCCGAACGGCCCCGGGAAAATTTGGGAACTCGGGATCGGGCGTCACACCCAGTTTCGTGATGACTTCCCTCATCACCGTCGTGGAGGGAATGACTGGATCCTTCTCGGTTCCATTGGGATCGAGGATCGCGATTCGATTGTGACCATCCCCGGTATTGACTCCGGCATAGTTGTTGTATTTCGTCATCAACAGATACGTGGACTTCCCGTGATAGGTGGCGACGAGCGAGGCATCGACGATCGACGGCGTATCGTCCCAGCCAAAGCTGCCGGGGATCTTCAGCTCAGTAAGGTCACTGTTGAAGTGCAGCAACCAGCCGCGATCGTTGTGGCTGGGAAAAGGATTCTCAAGAACGCCGAAGTAGACGTCGCCATCGGGCCCCACGGTAGGAGTAGCGCTGCTTTCATCGGTGAAGGTGGCGTCCAGTCCGGACCAGGGATCCAATAGACGAACGCTATTGATGACATCGAGGCTGACGCTGTTCAGGGCCACCAGGTATCCGTATCCAAAATCCTGGGTATCGACCGCGACGTATACCGTGCTGCCGTCGTTCGAGAGCGCGGGGGCGCAACTCATCGCGACTTTTGTGACCGCTGGATCGCCACTCATGAAGGTCGCCGTGACCCAGGTGCCGGTGCCATCTGGTGCGATACGGGCCAGACCGCTCTGCAGTCCGAGTGGTGTGGGGCCGAGAACCAGGAATCCAAAGAAGAGATTGCCGTGCGCATCGGTGGTCAAAGGAGTGTTGATCTGGACGTTCTGCTCGTAGACTTCCGGATCTGCCTCGTAGTTTTTCTCACCGTAGAAGTAAAGATGGGTGATAGCACCTTTGGCGAGATTTGGATCTTTTCGCACCAGAACGCCGCCTGCGATGTCAGGAATGAAGAGCCGATCCGCATGGAAGGTGGGACCAAGACCCGGCACGAATATCGCAAAAGGGGACTGATAGCGGATGTTTTGAGACCAGAGACGTTGGCCGGTCGCCCCCTCGTGAGCCTCCACGCGGAAGGTGTTCGTACGCGTTTTCACCGGCACGATCACGGTGTTGGCGGCCGTGACTAACGGCGAACCATAGTGAATGAATATCTCGCCGGTTGGCGGAGCGAGGTCCACGGGTACATGCCAATGAATCGTATCCAGCGGTTGCGATGCCACGGAGGAAACCGCCGTGTGCTGCGCGTCATGAGAGTGAGAGGCCCAAGCGCCGACTTGCGAGGCCGCATTGCGGGAAAACAGAACGCAGGTTACGCTGACCGACAGCACCAGGACAAACACGCGAGACCGTACCAAATTCGAGAGGTGGGTCATAGGTTTTCCTCTGGGATAGCACGCGAGAACGGACCCCCTGACGGTATAAGCGAAATAAGAATATGGTGTTAAGAAAATGTAAAAGGAATGTCATCTCGGAGTGAAGAGTCCGCAGTCAGCGCTGCATCAGATGGCAGGAATGAGTCTTGATTACCAGCCATACTTCTTTGCCCGGCATGAGATCAAGCGCATCTCGGGCGGCCAGGGTCAAGTGGACTTCCATCTCAACGCCACAGTTCACCCGCGCGGAAACTATGACATCGCGCTGTTGCAAGGAGACGAGACGTCCTGGGATCACATTGCGCGCACTCAGGCCGAACGGTGGAGTGATCGCCAGCAGAATGTCGCCTGCTCGGATCCCGACTAGCAGGTGCGATCCTACCTCTGCGCGCACCAGGGGAGTCTCGATCTCCACCTGATTTCTGGGCTGATTCTCGGGCATGTCTGCCTCCAGCTTGCACATCATGGTTCCGCGGTCTTCGTGCACGGACTCGACCGTAGCGTCGAAGATATTTTCGAAGCCGACCAACTGCGCCACGGTTTCCTGGAGTGGCGCGCGCAACACTTCATGCGGCGTGCCTTGCGCGATGATCCGGCCCTGATCGAGCACGAGAACGCGCTCGCCCAACGCCATTACTTCTTCGCGGCTGTGGGTGACGTAGAGGATCGGGATTTGGTGAACCTGATTCCACGCCCGGAGATCGTCGATGATTCTGGCCTTGGTGGCTGCGTCCAACGCGGCGAGCGGTTCGTCGAGCAGAAGGATGCAGGGATCCGTCACGAGAGTTCGGGCGAGGGCGACGCGCTGGCGTTCTCCACCGGAGATTTTCGCCGGCGGTTGCTGGCGCAGGTGATCGATGCGGAACTCCTGCAGCATGGCTGCGACTCGCTGCATTCTGTCGGCGCGCGGCACATGCGCCAGGCCATATTCGACGTTCTGTTCAACCGTCAGGTGGGGGAAGAGAGCGAGTTCCTGGAAGACGTAACCCACACCGCGTTTCGCGACGGGCACGTGAATGGGAATGGTGCTGTCGAACAGCACGCGGTCACCTACGGAAATCCGCCCCGCGTCCGGCGTGGCTAGTCCGGCGACGCAATCGAGCACCGTTGTCTTCCCTGCCCCGGACGGGCCGAACAGTATGGTGAACCCGGCAGCGGCATCGAACTCCACGTCGAGCTTGAACTCGCGCTCGGCGGTTGCAAAGCGCTTGCGAATAGCCGCGCGAAGCGCTGCATTTGCGGACTTTGGTTCCGCGGCTGTGAGCATTAGTCGGCCAGGCCTAAGGGCCACGATTTCTGCTTTGGCGACCGGCGGTGCAGGCCGTAAACCACGGCGAGAACCACGAAGCAGAAGACCAGAAGCAACAAGGCCATGGCATTGGCTCCGGCGTAGTTTGAAGCCTCAACCTGGTCGTAGATGCTGATGGAGACAGTGCGGGTCACGCCCGGGATGTTGCCTCCAACCATCAGCACCACGCCGAATTCACCCATGGTGTGGGCAAAAGCCAAGGCCACGCCGGTGACGAGGCCAGGGACGGAAAGCGGCACCACCACGCGAAAGAAGGTGCTTAAGGGAGAAGCGCCGAGCGTTGACGAGGCTGCCAGCAATTTGCGATCGACCGATGAAAAAGATGCAGCGAAGGGCTGCACTGCAAACGGCAGGCTGTAGAGGATGGAGCCAATCACCAGCCCCGTGAAAGTGAACGCTAGAGTGTGTCCGGTAAGAGACTGCCACCAGAGGCCTACGGGGCTGCGGGAACCGAGAGCGACCAGCAGATAAAATCCGAGCACCGTCGGCGGGAGCACGATGGGCAACGCAACCAAAGCTTCCACCAGAAATTTCCAGCGCCAGCGCGAGAAGGTGATCCAGTAGGCGAGAGGCAGTCCCGCGACGAAGAGAACGGCCGAGACAATTAGGGCGAGCGCTATGGTGAGCCGAAATGCTTGCCAGTCGATGGACATTTTTTACCCCATCCTCTTTATTTCGGCATGTCCGGCTTCTGTTCCGGCAGGGTGAAGCCGTAGCGCTGCAGCACCGCTGTTGCTTCCGGGGTCTTCACGTAATCCAGAAATGCTCCGACATCCGGTTTGTGGGGCGAGTGCGAGATTACGACTGCGCCTTGATCCAGCTGGGGATACGCATCCGAAGGAACGATCCAGTATTTCCCCTTGCCCTGCATCGCGGGCGCCGTGGCATGAGCCAGCGCGACGAAGCCGACCTGCGCATTTCCCGATTCCACAAACTGCGCGGCCTGCGAAATATTTTCTCCCAGCACCAGGCGGTCGCTGACTTTGTCATACAGACCGTAATGCTTCAAGGCGGCAGCGGCGGCACGGCCATAGGGAGCATGTTGCGGATTGCCGATGGAGATTTTTTTCACGAACGGATCCAGCAGAACATCCATGCCTTTGTGCTCGACGTCGAGCGGAGAATCCTTGGGAACCCACAGCACTAATCGCCCCACGGCATAACGATACAAGGTTGCGCCATCGGCCAGGCCGCCGGCAATTAACTGCCGCGGATAGTCCATATCGGCGGAGAAAAAAACGTCAAACGGCGCGCCGTTCTGAATCTGCTGGGTCAATGCGCCGGAGGCGCCGAAGGAGAGCTTCACGGCAACCCCCGCACGCTTTTCGTAATTGGTTGCGACCTCCTGCAGTGCGGAGCTCAAATCGGCTGCCGCGGCAACGCTGATTTCGCGATCCGCAGCCTCGAGAGGCGGGATTGAAACCGCGCACGCCAATACGACAGCAATAAGACCGAATGAGATCAGACGCCGCATCGACACGTTTTACACCTCGAGGAAATTTTTCCCGCGATACGAGATTCGTGGAAATTGTACAGGCAACGCTGCCAATGGTTCACAACCGGCCTTGGGATGCGCGAGCACCCGTTTTCTAATTCCCAAAATAGCTTCCCAAAATGGCTCTGAACGGACTTTTTTCGCTTTTGAGGTTGATTGGCGCTCACGGGCACTTTGATACTGGCCTCATTGTTGGACGACTATGATTTGTCCCAGATTTTATCGCGTTGTTTGCACTTCTCTGCTGGCGTTGTTAACAATTTTATTAGCGCCGATCGCACAGGCTCAGGGCGCCAGGAAGCCGCTGCCCGAAGCGCCAATCAGAGATGCCGATGGGGACCACGAAGCGCAGCGGTCAGAGTGGTTCCTGCACGGTCGTGTGGTCCCTGGCAAATCTTCCGCGGAACTGCGTCACCGCGCCTATCAAATCAAGATGGAGGCGCGGACCGCGCGAATGGCTCGCGTGAGCGCCGCGCCGCCAATCACGACTTTGGCTCCGGTTTCCGGTGGGTGGACGCCTCTGGGTCCAGTTCCGCTGGCTTCCGACGCAACTGGCACAGGTTTTCAGGACTATCGCCAGGTCTCGGGGCGGGCAACCGCAGTTGCGATTGATCCGGCGGATGCAACGGGCAATACGGTTTACATCGGTGGCGCCCAGGGTGGGGCGTGGAAGTCAACCAACGCGGCCACCAGCATCGCGGACAACGTGACGTGGACGCCGCTCACCGACGACCAGGCTACACTTTCGATCGGTGCGATCGCGATTCAGCCGGGAAATTCCAATCCCGCCCAAAGTCTGGTGCTAGTGGGCACGGGGGAAGCGGACAATTCCTCCGACTCCTACTTCGGCCTTGGGTTCCTGCGTTCCAGGAATGGCGGAGCTACGTGGGGGCCACTGATCTCTACCGCGAATGGCGGAACTCTGGGCACACTCTCTCTAAGCGGCCTGGGCGCGACGCGCATAGCTTTCAGCTCGGCGACTGGACAGACCAGCACGGTGGTTGCGGCCATGGCGGCAACTTCAGAAGGATCAGTGGCGGGTGCGCTTACCGGCAACACGTACCACGGCCTCTACACTTCCATCGACGCGGGGCAAACCTGGACCTACGATGCTCTTTTCTCCAGAGGGCCCGGCGAAGCAACATCGGCCACGTCGGTGGTATATAACGCCGCGGCAGGATTGTTTTTCGCGGCCTTGCGCTACCACGGCTTCTACTCTTCTCCTGACGGATTGACCTGGACGGCTTTGCCGAATCAGCCCGGCGTCACGGGATTGTTGAGTGCTGCGGCTTGTCCGCAGAGCTACGTCACTACCTGTCCGATCTATCGCGGCGAGATTACTGTGGTGCCCGGACGAAATGAAATGTATGTATGGTTCGTTTCGGCGGACTCGGGCGGCAATCCAGTGGATCAAGGCATTTGGCAAAGCCTGAATAGTGGAGCTACATGGACACAGATCAATGATGGCGGCATTCTCAATTGCGGAGATACGAATGGCTGCGGCGTGGAGCAGGGATTCTACAATCTGGAACTGCTGGCGGTTCCGAATTGCGCCAACGGCCTCGAGACTTGTGCGGGCAATCCCACGGATCTTTACGCAGGCGCGATTAATCTTTACAAGTGCTCGATCGACTCCGCTAACCCAACCTGCTCCAATCCGACTTTCCTGAATCTCACGCATGTTTATGGCTGCAATCCGCTGAGCGCGCTGGCGCACGTGCATCCTGACCAGCACGCTGTGGCATTTTCCATTCCGAATGCGGGATCCAGTTCCGCCGTTGACCTTATGTATTTCGCCAACGACGGCGGCATTTACCGGGCGCTGAACGGCTTTGCCGGGCTTACCTCGGGATCGTGTTCCGGCGCGAATCAGTTTGACGACCTAAATCAAAACCTGGGGTCGATGACCCAGTTCGTCGGATTTTCCGAGCATCCCACCAATGTCAATTTGCTGCTCGGCGGTACACAAGACAATGGATCTCCGGCAACGGGTAGCGCCACGACGAGCACGAGTTGGGTGAATGTTCTGAGCGGCGACGGCGGTTATAACGCGATCGATCCCAATACTGGCAACTGGTTCGCTTCGAACCCGGATACAGGAGCTGGCACGCTGAATATTCAGGAGTGTTCATCCGGGGTGAGTTGCACCGATTCTCTTTTCAGCGTTGTGGTAGGTAGCGGCGACGTGGGCGGCGATGATGGATCTTTTTACTTCCCCTACATCCTCGATCCGCAGTCGACGACTTCGATGCTAGTGGGCACCTGCCGGGTTTGGAGTGGGCCGCGATCCGGCGGGGCGTTCACGACATTGAGTCTCAACTTCGACACACTGGGAAACGGAACGTGCGCGGGTACTGAGGTAAATGTGATTCGCGCCCTGGCTGCCGGCGGTGCAACCAACACCGGAGGCTCGAAGGTAATTTACGCCACCACCGATGGACCCGGCCCCAATAACCTTGCTTCACCCATTGGCGGAAATGTTTGGGTGACGACAAACGCTATGCCGGTCTCAGGCTTAGCTTCCAGCTTCGCCAATGTCACCTTGAATGGACCCGGCGGGAACAGCATCAATGGCAGTGAGTTCCCTATTTCGAGCGTTGCGATTGACAGCTCTGATGCTACCGGCAACACAGCATACGTTACGGTGATGGGTTTTACTGGAGGGCCGGGACACGTTTGGCAAACTACAAACGCAGGGGCGAACTGGGTCGATTTCAGCGGAACTGGAGCAAATGCGATTCCGGATTCGCCTGCGAACGCAGTCGTGGTTGATCCAGTGGCTCACCTTGTTTATGTAGGTACTGACGTTGGAGTCTTCCAGAGCTCGACGTCGGCTGCGGCATGGAGCGAGGTTGGCCCGATTCCCGGCCCCACGTCAACCGGCTTTCTGCCGAATGTAGCGGTGACGGCTCTCGCGATTTTCAACTCCGGCGGCAAGAAGCTACTCCGCGCTTCCACCTACGGCCGCGGCGTTTGGCAGTTCAATCTTCTGGCCACGCCGGATTTCGAGATTTCGATCTTGAATACTCCGCAGTCGGTCTTTCCCGGCGGGAATGCAGTTTTCAATGGCACGCTCATCGCCCTGAACGGATACGGCAGTGCGGTGGAATTGACTTGCGTGGCAGGGACTTCGAGTCCTCCCGTCCCATGCGTGGCGAGTCCGGTCAGCGTCACGCCTACCCTCGCCGGAACGGCTTTCACGCTGACGGCTGGGACGAGCAGCGTCGCCGATTACTACTTCAACGCGCAAGGGGCCGGTACTGATACGAACAACACGACTCATCTGGCAGCGGTCGCTCTGCACGTGGTGAACTTCAGCTTGACCCCGATTTCGCCGGCCACGGTAACCGAGCCGCGCGGCGCCACCTCTCCGCCGGTAAGTTTTCAGGTAACAGCTCAGGGCACCTTCGCTCAAAGCGTGACTTTGAGCTGCGGCTTCGCGCCGGCCATCTCCGGAGCGACCTGCGGATTTTCTCCCGCCGCGATGGTGTATCCAACTTCTTCTTCGCCGGTGAGCGTTACCGCGACAGTGACTGTCCCGCCGGGAACGACAACTGGAAACTATACAGTCACGGTGCAAGCCTACGGCTTCGGGAACTGCGCCGCTGAACGAATCATTTGCGATGACGGTCACTACAAATCCCATTTTTATTTTCAACGAGCCGAGCGCCTTCCCTAACGTCAAGGTGGGCAGTACGGGGACAAGCGGACCGATTACGATTTCTTCGCAGGATGGATTCAATGGCGTGGTTAGCTTGAGTTGCCTCCCTACGTTTGGAGCCGGCAGTTGCAGTATCACTCCGACGACGATCAGTTCGTACCCGGCCACAGCCACGTTGGTGATCAACGGAGCTAGCTTCTCAGCAGGCGCCTATCAGATTGCGGTGCAAGGGAGCTCGGGATCGATCAACAATTCCTATCCGGTGCAGTTCAACGTGGGCGACTACTCGATTACCGGCACGCAAGCGCTGTCCGGGGCTCCGGGCGCGCAGTTCACTGCGAATCTGATCATCGCTTCTTTGGATTTCTACAGCGGTCAAATCAATGCTACTTGCGATGCCACGGCGCTTTCCGGCACGCAATGCGCGCTATCGCCGCAGAGTCCCATCACGCTTGGAAACGCTGCTGTTCCTGTAACAGCCAGCATCAATCTTCCGAATAACGCCATTCCTGGCACTTACAACATCAACATCAATACTCAAGACGTGAACGGGGCCCCCTCACATGCGTTCACGATCGCGCTCACCGTGAACCAGGATTTTACGATCGGGTCGCTGACTCCGGCCACGCAAACCATCAGCCCGGGCCAGTCGGCGAGCTACAATTTCAGCATTTTGCCGGTGGGCGCTTCGTTTACCGGGGCCGTGAATCTGTCGTGTTCTGGCGGGCCTGCGACTTCGCTGTGCAGCTTCACGCCCAACCCCGTGACTCCCGGCACCACTTCAGCTGCCGTTGTGATGAGCATGACCACTACCGCCAGTTCGGCCACGTTTGCACCGAGGTCGTATCTTTTATGCCATGTGGCTGGCGCTGCCGGGACTGGGTTTGTTGGGAATTCGAGGTCGGAGAAAAGGCAAGAAGGTCGGCGCTCCCAGCATGCTTGTCAGGATTATTCGTGCTCGCATTGCTGCTTTCTTCGTGCGGCGGGGGCGGCAGCAACGGCGGTGGAGGGGCGGGGGTGGTGGTGGCGGCCAGCAGCAAGGCACGCAACCTGGCACCTATACCATCACCGTGACCGGCACTCGGGCACATTAAGTCACCAAGCTTCCGCGGTAACCTTGATCGTCAATTAGTGAAATCCGCCGCGAACCGAGTACGTCGGGTACGATCATGGAGCATGACTGAATCACGCTACAACGTCATCATCGTCGGTGGAGGGATTGTTGGGCTCGCCGTGGGGCTCGAAATCACGCAACGATTTCCGCGGCTCCGCCTCTTGTTGCTGGAAAAGGAAGACGGCGTGGGGCGGCATCAGAGCGGCCATAACAGCGGCGTCATTCATTCTGGGGTCTACTACAAGCCGGGATCGCTGAAGGCAAAGTTGTGCGTCGCGGGCGCGGCGCGCCATGGTGGAATTCTGCCGCGAACACGGCATCCCTCATCAGATCTGCGGCAAAGTGATTGTCGCCACTCACGAGGAGGAGTTCCCTCGCCTCGAAGAGTTGCGCCGGCGCGGCGAGGCCAACGGACTGACTGGGTTGCGATCGATCGGACCCGAAGAGCTGCGTGAGATCGAGCCCCACGTGAGCGGACTGCGGGCGCTGGTGGTTCCATCGACTGGAATCACGGACTACGCGGCAGTCTGCAATAAATATGCAGAGATCATTGCCGACCGCGGTGAAACCATACTCACGTCGGCTGAAGTTACGGGAATCAAGCGGCGCGGCGATGAGATCACCGTCGAAACCAGCAGAGGCGCTTTCTCCGCGAACTCATCTCATCAACTGCGCGGGACTGTTCAGCGACCGCGTTGCTCGCATGGCGGGGGACGATCCGCAGGTAATGATTGTTCCCTTTCGCGGGCGAGTACTACGATCTGATTCCGGAGCGCTCGTCGCTGGTGCGGTCTCTCATCTATCCCGTGCCCGATCCGCGGTTTCCTTTTCTTGGGGTTCATTTCACGCGCCGCATCAGCGGCACCGTAGATGCGGGACCGAACGCCGTGCTTGCGTTTCGCCGCGAGGGATACCGGCGCACGGACTTCAACCTGCGCGATCTGGGCTCGTCGCTCGCTTTTCCCGGATTCTGGCGGATGGCGGCGAAAAATTGGCGTAGCGGGCTAGACGAATTCCACCGCTCGTTTTCCAAGCCGGCATTCGTTCGCGCATTGCAGCGGTTGGTGCCAGAAGTACGTGACGAGGATTTGGCGCCGGGCGGCTCCGGAGTGCGCGCTCAAGCGCTTACGCGCGAAGGTGCTTTGGTGGATGATTTTCAGTTTGTACCTTCGGGCAGGATGCTCCATGTGCTCAATGTGCCCTCCCCGGCAGCGACAGCTTCGCTCATGATCGGTCGTACGATTGTGAACACGGCTGCGGAGAGTCTGGGGTTGCGGTAGTCACAGTACGTTGCGAAGCAGGGATGTTTCGACTGCGGTTGGACTTCGCATTCGCGAAGCCCAATCCTCGCTCAGCATGACAAGATTCTGGGATACGAGCAAGGCCAGAACGTTCTTAGCTGCTAGCCGGTCGACCTTCGGCTTCCTAACCGGGCAGGACTTTCTGCGAGTCCGGCTGATCCGGTCTCGCGCCGGTTCTCTCCTGCGCAGAGATTGGCGAGTGTCTCTTGGCGCTGGTCGCCGCTGCGCCTAGCCCGTCCGGGCTTCGCAACTGAGCATTGTGGAGCCCTGCTAACCACGCCGTAGGCGTGCAGCACTACTTCCACGCGACTGGAGACTCCTAACTTATCGAAGATGCGGAAGAGATAATTCTTTACCGTATGCTCGGTCAACTTCAGACGATGTGCGATCTCGCGATTGGATAATCCATCGGCCACGCCGCTGACCACATCCTGCTCACGCCTGGAAAGAGTAGAAAGATTAGCTGCATGGTGGCGCGGCGCGCCGGCATCGCTTCAGAAAGAGCATCGAGCAGATATTTCGTTTCGCGGCTGTTCGCCCACACCTGGCCGGCATGAACGCAAGAAATGCATTGGCCAGCATCTTTGCCGATTCGTTGCGGCAAAAGATTCCGGTGGCGCCGGCGCGGAACGCTTCTACAGCGGAGCCGCGCTCGGAACGATCCAGCAACATGACGATGCGGCTTGCGGGATGAGATGCACGCAACTGGCGGGTTACATCGAACCCAAGGTTCGGATCATTTTCGAGGAGTAGGCCGATCAGCACTACATCCGGCTTCTCGCGTTCTGCAGTCGCGAGGATGGCGGCCGCCGAGAGCTGGGTTTCGAGCACCCGAAAGCGTTTGTTTCGAGCCAGCACATCAGACAACATCTGGCTGTTCACGCGCGTGTTGTCGGCAACCAACACTCGGATGAGAGCTTTATCTTCCCTGGGTTCGATAGAGTTGTCGGTCACCGCGCGGTCCTTCGGGCCCTTTGTAAATTATTCTCGGATCTGGTGACGGTAAACAGTACTTTAGTGACAAAGCCGCCCGCGCCAAGCGTCCCTGTTCAGTGTGTCGAAAATGCCAGTTCTTTTGCCCGCTGCGCGGCTTTCACGACGGCTTTAATCAGCGTTACTCGCAGCTTACCCTCCTCTAGCTCCATGATGCCATCCACGGTACAGCCGGCGGGAGTGGTGACAGCATCTTTCAGGAGCGCCGGATGGTCTCCGGTCTCAAGGACGACGCGAGCCGCTCCCATGGTGGTTTGGGCGGCGAGCAAAGTCGCAATGTCGCGTGGCAATCCGACCTTGACACCGGCTTCCGCGAGCGACTCGATAATGATGTAGATGTAGGCAGGGCCGCTGGCGGAGAGTCCGGTGACTGCGTCCATGTGCTTTTCATCGACGACCACGGTGCGGCCTACGACGTCAAACATGGCTGTAGCTGTTTCCACGTGGCCGGCATTGGCATATTTTCCCTTGGCCAGGGCCGTCATGCCGCACGAAAGAAGGCAAGGCGTGTTGGGCATGGCGCGAATTACGGGGACCGCGGCATCGAGCGTTTTTTCGATCAGACTGTTGGGAACCGAGGCGGCCACCGAGATGACCAGTTGCCGGGGCGAGATGTGGCCGCGAAGTTCGGCCGCAACTTCCTCCACCACTTGTGGCTTCACCGCAATCAGAATCACGTCGGCGTCTTTGGCGGCCTGCAGATTGCTGGTACCTACGGGAATACCCAGCTTTGCGCTGATCGCCCGTGCGCGTTCCTCGTGGGCGACGGTTGCAGTTGTGAGTTCAGGCGTCAGGAGACCGTTCTTCAATAACACCTGCAGCAGAATGCCGCCCATTTTTCCCGCGCCCAGAACTGCCACTTTCTTGCCTGAGAGATTGCTCGCCATTCGTGACGCCTCCGTCCGGGGCCGATGGAGCCGCGCCCGGCAACGATTTCTGTAAGGTGTGATTGTAACGGGTTTTCGCACGCAACCTATCGCGCAACCCGCGAAGATGAAGAGGGCTAAGTCTTCCGCACTTTCTGGCGGCCGCCGCGTTCCCATTGCCAGGCAGTTTGAACGATTTCGCGGAGAGAGCGGGTTGCTTTCCATTGCAGTGCTTCTTGGGCACGTGACGGATCGGCAACGAGTTCTGGAGGATCCCCCGACCGGCGCGGTCCCACGCGACGCGGAACCTTCGAACCGGTTACCTCTTCGATCATGGTGATCACTTCTTTCACGGAGCAGCCCTGGCCCGTCCCCAGGTTTAGCGAGGCAGAACCGCTTCCAGCCTCGAGTTTCTTAAGGGCGAGAATGTGTGCATCGGCGAGATCGTTTACGTGAATGTAGTCGCGAATGCAGGTTCCGTCAGGAGTGGGATAGTCTGAGCCGAACAATTCCAGTTCCTCTTGCTCTCCGGTCACGGCCTTGAGCGCGGCGGGAATCAAGTGCGATTCGGGAAAGTGTAGTTCTCCAATCTCTCCGCTCTCGTCGGCTCCGGCGGCGTTGAAGTAACGCAGGCTCATGTAACGCAATCCGTATGCGCGGTCATAGGCTTCCAGCGCATTCTCGAAAAAAAGCTTGGAAGTCCCGTAGGGGTTGACGGGGCGACGCGGCGTGTCTTCCGTGATGGGCAGCTTTTCGGGCAGGCCGTAGACCGCACAGGTCGAGGAAAAAATGAACCTGCGTACTCCCGCATCCAGAGCGGTATTCAGCAGCGTGAGGCCCCCCACCGCGTTGTTTTGAAAATAGATCCGTGGGTTTTGAACCGATTCTCCGACTTGCGAATGCGCTGCGAAATGCATAACCGCATCCACGCGCTTCATGACCTGAGCCAGCCGGGCTTGATCCGCCATATCGGCCACGATCAACTCGAAGCCCTCCACCAGGAAGGCGTGACCACGAGACAGATCGTCGTAGATGAGGACGTCATAGCCGTGGCGCCGCAGAGCGCGCGCCGCGTGGCTTCCGATATATCCCGCTCCGCCCACTACCAGAATCGCCAAGATATTTCCTCTTTAATTACGCACTTGTTACCATTCTGCGGCTTCCTTCACACGATTCGCAATCGCGGGACGCAAGAATCTGGCGATAGCTGCGGGATCGTCCCAAAAACGGATTGACCGGGCAGAGACATCGATACTGCGCCGGTTCGCTGGGCTGGAAGAATCGATTGGAAGGTCCTTGGGAGAAGTTGCTAATCGCCGTCGCCCACAGCCACCGGCTTGGCATTCAACCGGCGCAGCAAGGGACTGTTTTGCGACATGAACTCGATATGTCCACACTTTGCGCACTCCAAAACGACGTTGCCCCCAGTGCTGCCGTAGGGAAGAAACGTGAGCCGCGTGAAGACGTAACTGTCCAGTTCGTGATGACAGCGGAGGCACTGCACTCCACCCACTCGAGCGGCGGGCTTTTTCTCGGTCAGCGGACCGGTAGATCGGGTACTTTTTTCATCCGGCATTTTTTCTACACTCATAGCATTTTTCCCTTGGACAAGACTGTATCTTAGCCCAGGCGAGCTACGCCAGAGTATTACCCGAGTACTGTTGCACAATTTGAGGCTGCCGTTTGGCGCGGCGGTCGTCGTTGGCTTTCGAACAAGAAGATTGCAGATCAGGCGGGCTTGAGACTTGCAACCAAAGTGACGCGCAGGCCCTCTTGATAATCGATCAGGTTATCCCACCGTCTTATGCCGGCAAGGTGCCAATCGTAATATTTGATCGAGCGGAACCCGGCGCTCGACAACATCAACTCCAGAGCAGATCTGGTAGGATAGCCGACCAGGATGTGTTCCCCCGAATCTGGAACCGCCCCGGCACTTTCGTGCGTCACCCGTTCCGATTGCACCATCACGAAGTTGCCCGGATCCGCAGTGATGCCAGTGTCCAGAACGATGTGGGTGGGTCGCAAGCGGGCAATTTTGTTCAGCAATAGCATGTGATGCATGGTGTGGTAAAAAAAGCCTAGACAGAAAATCGTATCGAAGCGATTACGCTCGAGCTCATCGAGCTTCTCGAAGATATCTCCCGAAACGAATTCCACCTGGCCTTGCGGAACGTGGTAGGCCCTTATATTGTCCTGAGCATTTTTAACAAGGTATTCTCTGGCCTCGATACCCAGCACATGGCGCGCCCCGGATTTGTGAGCTGCGAAGCTCCAACGGCCATCGTGGGAGGCAATGTCCAGCACGGATTTGCCGCGTATGATCTCTTCGTTCGGCTCGATCAGCGCCCTATATCTTTTGTTAAGCCGATTCTTCGGCGCGATGGTGCTCGTCTCATAAAAGCGCGGATAGACATCGAAGAACCCGCCGCCCTCATCGGATTTGTCATAAGACGCTCTCTGGAGACGAAGCAAAGCGTGGTGACAATAATTTCGCAACCTGCTCGCAGTTAGCTCGCGAATTCCGACCTTGGGCATATCAACAAATCGCTCAAACCACGCGCTCCCTCTTGATTTCAAGGCACCGCGATATTTTACATCCATCGCACCGGTGATGGTCTATCGCGTCAGGCAGCGACGCCGGCCTGCTCGCTAGCGCGATTGTTTATCTTAACTGTTGAGAATTGGCCGTCAAGGTTGGAACGATGACGCAACTCAGCTGGGCGGGAGAGTGAATCTCAGCGTGACCTTGGTTTCCATCTCCACCGGTTCGCCATTCATTCTCTGCGGCTTGAAGCGCCATTGACGAACCGCTGCGGTGGCAGCTTCTCCGAGGAGTAGATCGCCGCTCACCAGCGTGACGTCCTGCACGATGCCATCGCGACCCGCATGCACATCAAGCACGACCGGTCCCTGGACATGCTGCATCAGCGCCTGCTCCGGATATTCAGGTTCCACGCGGTGCAGGAGGATGCCTTCCGCCTTATTGGGCGACAATTCGATGAGAGCCGCTGGCTGCAGTCGCCCTTCGGAGGTGCCCGCGTACTCTATCGAACTCCCGCTGGTGTCTACCTCCGTTGGTGGAGCATGGAAAATTTCTTTGCCATTCTCGTAGACCCGCAATTCGCCTTCGGGGTAAGAGGCGCGCTTTGCACTTGTCTCAGACTGCAACTTTGGCGGTTTTGTTTCCGCACTTGTCGTCTCTCTCGGAGGCATGGCGTTCGGCTCATTCCCGGGGGTAGACGCGGGTGAACTTGGAACTTGGGCCGTCGCGGCGCGAGCAGCAGCGGGGCGTGATCTTGCGCTCATCCCTCCCAGGCGCATCCCTAAAACTGCCCCCATCAGGATTGCAACGGAAAGGAGTGCCACGCCCATGGCTCCCGTAACCCAATCGATCCCCGGCAGGGGGCGGACTTCGGTTGCCTGAGGAAGGCCGTAACTAATTGGCAGGAAGGATGCCAACTCCGTCTTCAGCGGCTCCGAGATCTCGTCGGACGCGCCGATTAGCCCTGCGGAGACCGACGAAGACTGATGCGCTTGCGAGTTCTTGAGAATGCGCTCGGCCAACACTTCCAGCGTTTGCAGGTCACGATCGCCAAAGGCGTGGACGCGGGAGGAAACCGCTTCGAAGATGCCGATGAGTTCCTCCTCGCGCACGAGGGGGATCACGACCAGCGAACCGATGCCCAACTCTCGGGGAATCTCAGCGGCGTCGGGATCGCTGAGAACGTCGTCACAACACTGTACTTGCCGGGTGCGGGCGCAGGCTACGAGCAGCCAGGAATTCATATCCAGCAGCGAGCCTAACTCTGCAACGCCGCTTCCGCTGCGAGCGCGGCAAATCATCTCTCCGCCACGCGCTAAGGCAATCGCCGCCCCGGTCGCACCGGTGGCCAGACATGCCTGCTCTGCAACCTCCTTGAGTGCAACGTCTTCCACAAATTCCCCTGGGGCCTCTGGCAGCGGATTGCCGCCTCCGTGGGCCGCGAACTGCGCGGCCAAATCGGCCAACTCCTGTCTGGCGGTTGCCAGATTGTCGGCGACAGGATCCGTGGCTGACTGCCCCGCTTCCTGAGTGGTCGTCTGCGGCGGCACAAGTTCGGAGGGATCCGGCTTTGTGGAATCGGGCCGCCAGGTGGGTTGATGAGCCATACAAAGGTGACACTTTACCCAGAATAAGCTTATCAAGCGGAGTTTCTCCCTAAAGCGCTACCTTGTCAATATGGAAGGTCAGAACCGCATTTGGCCCCCTGGGGGTCTTAGTTTTCCTGGAAACTCCGTACCGGGCGCGCCTGTGGGGTCCACGCGTCCCAAAATGGTGAAAAGAAATATAGATCCTTGGTGCAGCAACCCTCGCTTGTCCTTCCCCACAGTGTGCGGAATGTTAGAATCGACCCATACTTGGGGCCGATTTGCATTGCTGCGGTCGCATTCTTTCCCCAGGTTTTCTGGATGAGACATTTCATAACGCCCGAGGGTCACTTCCTGGGAGTCTGAATATGCGCATTGCTGTGGTCGGTTCTGGATATGTCGGCCTGGTTGCGGGCGCCTGCTTCGCCGACCTCGGTCACGACGTTATTTTGGTGGACAATGATAGCCGCAAACTGACCGCACTCAATAACGGACAAATTCCCATCCATGAGAATTTTCTTCCGGAATTGCTCAGCCGCCATCGTGGCCAGCGTCTTACGTTCTCCGACGATCTGCGCAAAGCCGTTGGCGCCAGCGAGGTTATTTTTATCGCCGTGGGCACGCCTCCGACAGAACGGGGAGAAGCCGATCTCTCGTACGTGGAATCGGTCGCTCGCGAAATTACCGGCGCCGTGGACGATTACAAAGTCATCGTCGAGAAGAGCACCGTCCCGGTATATACCAGCGAGTGGATCCGCAGGATCATCCTGCGCAACGGCGCTGAACCCGCGCTTTTCGACGTAGCCTCGAATCCTGAATTCCTGCGCGAGGGTACCGCCGTCACTGACTTCCTGTTTCCCGATCGCATCGTCGTGGGATGTGACAACGAGCGCTCCGCCGGCGTTTTGCGGGAAGTTTACGCTCCCCTCACCAGCGGCAGCTATTACGAACGGCCTGACGCTATCCCTCAACCGGATCGCGCGACCATTCCCCCGCCCATCATCGTGACCAGCACGAAGAGCGCGGAACTGATCAAGCACGCCTCCAACGCATTTCTGGCGATGAAGATTTCGTTCATCAACGCGGTTGCGTCGCTGTGCGAGAGCGTCGGCGCCAATGTGAATCAAGTTTGCCACGGGATCGGTACCGACTCCCGGATTGGCCCGCGCTTCCTGAATCCTGGAATCGGCTACGGCGGCTCTTGCTTCCCCAAAGACGTGATGGCTTTCCGGGCCGTGGCCCGCGAGTGCGGCTACGATTTCCGTTTGCTGGACGAAGTCATGCGCATCAACGAGGACCAGCGCGAGCGCTTCGTGCGCAAAGTCCGCAGCGCCCTGTGGACGCTTCGCGGCAAGCACCTGGGCGTTCTCGGCCTTGCCTTCAAGGGCGGCACCGACGACATTCGCGAATCTCCGGCTATCCTTATTGTGCAGGCTCTTTTGCAGGAAGGCTGCAAGATCACCGCCTTCGATCCTGCCGCCATGGGGCGCACGCAGGAAATGATGACCTCAGGGGTCAGGTTCGCCGATTCCGCATACGAAGCGGCGACTGGCGCCGATGCCCTGCTCATCCTTACCGAGTGGGAAGAGTTTGCCAACCTCGATCTGCAGCGCCTCAATCAAGAACTGAAATACCCCATCGTGATCGATGGCCGCAACCTGTATGATCCGGGGGTAATGGCCGCCAATGGGTTCACCTATTACAGCGTTGGACGGGCGGCGGCCGTTCCAGAAGGTGTCAACGCCGCGATGAAGAACACGGCGAAGAAAGCATGAGCCAAAAACGCGCTCTGGTCACGGGTGGCGCCGGTTTTCTGGGATCTCATTTGTGCGACGCTTTGCTCGGCGAGGGCTGGAGTGTGGTTGTCGTCGACAACCTGCTCACCGGGCGGCGTGCGAACCTTGACCATCTCCGAAATGACTCCCGATTTGATTTTATAAATAAAGATATCTGCGAGCCCTTCGACGTCGGCCCTGTCGATTTCGTCTTCCACTTCGCCAGTCCCGCCAGCCCGGTGGATTACACGATTCACGGCATTCCCACGCTGAAAGTCGGTTCGCTGGGAACTTTCCATGCCCTCGAGGTCGCGCTCAAGTACGGTGCGAAGTATCTCGTCTCTTCCACGTCTGAGTGCTACGGCGATCCGCTGGAGCATCCGCAGAAAGAAACGTACTGGGGCAACGTGAATTCCATTGGCCCACGCTCGGTCTACGACGAAGCCAAGCGCTTCACGGAAGCGGTCACCATGGCTTTTCACCGCTATCACAAGGTGGACACGCGCATCGTGCGCATCTTCAACACTTACGGCCCACGCATGCAATTGAATGATGGCCGCGTCGTGCCCGAATTTCATGAAGCAGGCTCTGCGCGGCGAAGACCTCACCGTCTATGGAGATGGCAGCCAGACGCGCAGCTTTTGCTACGTCAGCGACGAGATCGACGGCTTCATTCGGCTCGCGAAATCTTCGGAACATCTGCCGGTAAATATCGGCAACCCGAATGAGTTCACCATTCTCGAGTGCGCGCAGCACGTCATTAAAGTGACGGGATCGAAAAGCAAGATCGCTTACGAACCTTTGCCGCAGGACGATCCCAAACAACGCCGTCCGGACATCGCCAAAGCCCGCACGTTGCTCGGATGGGAACCGAAGATTCAACTCGAAGAAGGCCTGCGCCTATCACTGGATTACTTCCGCAAAGCCGTGGCGGAAGAACCTACCGTCGCGAAGTAATCGCCACTTAGCCAACGTTCATTTCCAGCCGCCGGAACTAATAAATCAGAGTAAACTCTGGGGTCAACAGGGAGATATAACTCCCAAGTCTGCTTCAAAGGAGTTCGGTTATGCAGATAGTCACTCCCAGTCGAGTGTCTCTACGCTCCGTAAATAGTTTCGCGATGATTGGCGCTATTCTGGCTGCGTCGTTTCTATACTCACCATTGCCAGCCTTCTCCAGCCCAGTTAACTTCGGCCCAAACGTTTACATCTTCAATCCCAGCATGCCGCTAAGCGACATCCAGGCGACGGTCGATTCCATCGCAACCCAACAAGTCTCGAACCAATTCGGAACCCAACGTTATGCGTTGCTGTTCGAACCGGGCACTTACGGCTCCCCTACCACTCCACTTAACTTTCAGCTCGGCTATTACACCACGGTTGCAGGCCTCGGCCAGTCTCCGGCTGATGTAGTTATCAACGGCTCCATTGACGTGTACAACCAGTGCACCGACGGCAGCTGCGTCGCCTCCAATAACTTCTGGCGATCGTTGTCGAACCTGACCATCAACGTAACCAATCCAACCTTCGGTTGCTACGCCGGCGAATTCTGGGCAGTGTCGCAGGCCTCGCCGATGCGCCGTGTCCTGGTCAATGGAAACGCCACTCTTATGGATTACTGCACTGGCCCCTCTTTCGCCAGCGGCGGATTCATTGCCGACTCACAATTCGAGGGAGGAGGCATTGTCAGTGGTTCGCAACAGCAATGGATCACTCGGAACAGCCAGATCGATGGCTGGAGCAACGGAGTCTGGAATCAAGTCTTCTCCGGCGTCGTCGGCGCGCCCGCGCAATGTTTTCCGGTTCAGACGTCATGCGGTGGCCCTTACACCACGCTCGCAACCAGCCCGGTCACCCGCGAGGAGCCTTACCTTTACATGGACTCCAACGGGCACTACAACGTTTTCGTTCCCGCCGTGCAACATAACTCCGTGGGCACGACGTGGGGGAGCGGGCCGACTCCCGGCTCATCTATCCCAATCTCGAAATTCTTCATTGCGCAGCCGACGAACTCCGCGGCGCAGATCGACGCGCAATTACTCGCTGGCAAGAACCTCATACTCACTCCGGGCATTTACAACCTGGATTTGCCATTGCTGGTCACGCGTCCCGATACAGTCGTGCTCGGTATCGGCTTCCCTACTCTGATCCCGGAGAACGGAATTGTGTCGATGATCGTCCTTCCTTCAAAAGGAGTGATGGTCTCGGGGATGATTTTTGACGCCGGAATTCCGAAATCTCCGCTGCTGCTTCAGTTTGGAACGCCGTTCGGCTGGAGTTCCAGCTCTGACCCGTCGGCGCTGCAGGACGTCTTTTTCCGCATTGGCGGCGCGGAACCAGGGCAGGCGACAGTTAGCCTGTCGGTCGGAGGCGACAACACAATTCTCGATGACATCTGGGCCTGGCGGGCCGACCACGGGAACGGCGTGGGTTGGACGGCCAACACGGCCGACACTGGCCTGGTCGTTACCGGCAAGAATGTGACCGCGTATGGCCTGTTCGTCGAGCACTACCAGAAATACGAGGTCATCTGGCTCGGCAATGGAGGCACGGACATCTTCTTTCAAAACGAGATGCCCTACGATCCTCCCAGCCAAGCCGCATGGATGGAGGCTCCCGGCGTCGACGGCTGGGCAGCATTCAAGGTCGCCAATCACGTAACCAGCTTCAAGGGATACGGTATGGGCAGCTATAGCTTCTTCAACCAGGGTGTGAACATCTACGCGGCGAACGCGTTCGAGGTGCCCACCACCCTTGCGCCATCGAGCATGAACGATCTGCTGACGATCTTCCTCAGCACTGCCGGGTCCGGCGGCATATTGAACGTGATCGACAACACAGGAGGCTCTTCGACCATTGCGAACCCGGATACGCCCGTCACTGTAGTAAGTTTTCCGTGATGGGATGACGCGTCCTGCACTCGTTCTGATCGAGGTTTCGGGTGCCCCGCTCAAGCTCGGCTTGGGCGGGGTTTTTGATCTTTACTCATCGATAACCAGTTGTGGGGGCTGGCCCGCTTTTGGATTGCGCTGCGACAAGATGGCTGCCCCAGCTTTGCTTCTGTTGCAAAGTTGGGGCAGCCCCATTCATCCTGATATCGCAACGATGGGCCAACCCCCGCAGTCTGGAAGAAATTATGTCGGGAGGAATCCACAGCCGGCAGGATCGTATTAACCGGAACTGAACACTGGCCACTGGCCACTAGACACTGCTCTAGGAACTCTCGGCCGCGGCCGCCACGTAATCGATCAGCTGCTGCACGCCGTGGCGTTCATCCTTAGTGTTCAGATGGAACGATACTCCCATGCCGTAGCCCGGATGGGAAGATTTCACTTCGCCTCTGACCCACAACTTCATCTCGTGCGTGCGTACGACGATTTCCACGGCCGAGCCTGCCGCGAAGGCGAGCGGCATCTCGAGATAACATCCGCCCGGACTCAGATCGCTGAGGTGGCAATAGTTTCGTACCGAGCTTCCCTTCTGATAAACCTCTGCCCCCAGACGGCAGGCGTAGCGTGTTTGTCCGCGGCGGTTGCCCGGTTCATTGCGTAGACGCGCCGCAGCATCTCCATCGTGGCTCTTTCGGCTCTTGCTTCTCCGTGTATTGGCCCGGCGCATGGTGCTTGTCCGCGGGCACCAACTCTTCGGTGGGCCGGGTCGAGTGTTCGACCTGCACTTCCTCGGACGCCAATTGCTGGCTTGGGGCGTCCGCCAAATTCATCTTCAGCCATTCGCGCAGAACCCGCCGCGAGGCTTGGGGCACGTCCACAAACTGAATGCCGGCGCGTCCGTTCCAGTCCTGCCACACCACTTGACCGGACAGGCGGACGCTCGCGGTCTGTCC
Source organism: uncultured Acidobacteriaceae bacterium (assembly GCA_963750245.1). GTDB lineage: Bacteria > Acidobacteriota > Terriglobia > Terriglobales > Acidobacteriaceae > Sulfotelmatobacter. The sequence goes on along the minus strand of CAVVQB010000005.1, from coordinate 1,218,222 downwards.
CGGCAGTTGAAACTGAAAATAAACTTTGCAGGTCGGCGGCACCTTTTTGCCAAAATTCACCGCCATCCCATCTTCGGCCAGATCCACCAGGGTGGCTCTTGCCTGCTCCACGCCGGCGTAATCGATGGTGGCATGCGTATGCACCGCGGCGCGCGCCTTGCGGCGCTTATCGCGGTACAACACGCTCTGTGCCGCGCGCAAGCTGCTCAGAGCTCTGTCATACGACACCGGCTTGTACAGGACGAAGTTCACCCCCAGCGAAAACATCTCGCGGATGTTTTCCTGCCCTGCGACAACGGCCACCGCCAGTGTGGAATCGTTCATGCGCGAGGAGCGGCTCTCGTTCAGCAAGGAGGTAACGTCCGCCTGGGTTTCACAATCAAGGATGATCAGGTCAAAATGCTGTTGCGCGAGCCTCACAGACGCACGCACCGCGTCTTTGCACAACTCCACCTGAATGCCAAGCTCTTCCAGGACGCGCTTCAACACGACGACTGAAGCCTCGTCCACGCAAACCAGGAGTGATGAGAGAGTCATACCTGCAAGCATCCTAGGATCACCGCGGTTCATCCGACAAGTTACCGGAGTCATTGCCACGGACCCCGCCTTTGGTTGGGTCTGGGCTTAACTCCACTGCGGTCAGTCAGGTGACTCCAGTCACCCTCCGGATTACAAAAGACCAATGCTCCCGCGTTGCACCGTGGTGCTTTGACGCTACCCCGCACCCTCCCTACGATGAAGAATGCCCGCACCTCCCCAGGTGCATGACAAACCTGTTGCCCGCTTGCAGCACGGAATTTGTGCTTAGCGGATTAGTTAGTGGGGATCAGGAATCAAGGCAGTTCTGGAAACACTGATTCCCCCAGATAAGAACTTATGGCATCGACAAAGACAAACGGTTTCTCTCTGCTGGAGCTGATGGTCACGGTTTCCATTTCCATGATTCTGACGGCGATAGCGGTGATATCTTTTCAACCGACAATCCAGTCGCAACACGTTAACGATGCCTACAACACCACTTTGACATCGTTGCGTCGGGCTCGCGAAGCGGCGGCGGCCGATATGCGCATCTATGTTGTAAGCTTCGGACCTGCCGTGACGGCCGGGCCGACTCCGAACGGCGGCACAATCACAGTTAACGAAACCACGCCCGCCGGCTCGCAGTTATTCAGCGTGTCCTTGCCTGCCGATGTTACGTTCCACGTGGAGCCGGGCGTGCCCACTTCGAATACCACCATTCCGACCACCCCGGACTCCTTCGGCAATGCTGCTTTCACTTTCGATTTCGACCAGAATGATCCGGCGGGTGGCGCCTCCACCGTTTATTTCTATCCCGACGGTTCGGCGAGGGACGCCAACGGAAACATTAACAATGGCGTGGTCTATATGGGCCGTCCGGGCAGCCTCATGAGCTGCCGCGCCGTCACCCTGTGGGGATCTACCAGCCGCATCCGAGGATGGCGTCTTAACAAGAATGCCGGCGTGTGGTCCTGGAGCCAAATGTGAAAAACAAACTTTATTCGCGCTCGCGTCAAATGGATCAGTCTGGCTTCTCTCTTATTGAAGTCATGATCTCGGTCCTGATTCTCGTGATTGGCCTGGTTGGCGTGCTCGGTGTTTTCGGCCTGGCAATCGCGCAGAACCAAGCCGCGCAGCAGGACATGATTGCGCGCCAACTGGCGAGCGAGACCATGGAGAGCGTCTTCACCGCGCGCAATACTTCACAGATCAACTTTTCTCAGATCCAAAATGTTTCCAACGGCGGCATTTTTGTCAACAATGCCCAGTCGATCATGTGCGCCGGACCAGACGGCATCCTCGGCACGGCCGACGACGCCGCTTGCCTGACTGCCTCGGGAGCTACTTGCCCCAACGGTGGCGTGGAGTGCCTCACCGAGCCCGGCCCCGACGGCATCGTGGGAACCGCTGACGATGTGATCCTGTCGCTGGCGAACTACAAGCGCACGATCTTGATTACGCCCTTAACGACTGGTACACCCCCGACCACGATTCCGACGCTGGTTCAGGTCACGGTCACCATTACTTATTCTGTCCCCAATAACCCTGCTCTCAAAACCTATGTTCTTGAAGAATACATTTCGTCGTACCACTAGAGAGGAACGCATGCGGCAAGCACCCAATCCGAGCTCCGGCTTCACCCTGCTTGAACTGATGGTCGCTGCCACAGTGGGACTTCTCGTGATAGCGGGTGCCGTCTCTTTGTACAGTCAGGCCCTGAAGGCAACCTGGGTCACTTCGGAGAGGTCCGAACTGCAGCAGGATTTTCGCGCTGCCAGCAATCTGATGCAGAACGACATCAGCATGGCGGGTGCAGGCGCTATGGGTTCCCAAGGATTGGGCGCCAACTCGGTTGGCTTGCCGGTCAGCGCCACCAAACCCGTGTACCCATGCAGCACGACAACCTGCAACTACATCAATGGCGCGGCTGTGGCTTATCCCAATAGCACCGGCACGCCGCTTCTGTACTCCATCATTCCTGGCCCCAACTTGGGAATCACGGTCAACGCGGCCAGTGGCGTCACCGACATCATTACGTTGTCCGCAGCCGACGTTAGCCTGGAACTGAATTGCTACACAGTAGAAGTCGCTTCCAGCACGACGGCAAACTTCGGACTGCCGATCGGTTCCGACGGCAATGTGCCCGCGACTTGCATTCTACCCACCGGGGTCCTCACGCCTCCATCGTTGGTTCCCTCGACCACCAACGCCGCCGGCCTGAATCAGGGGGATATGATTCTGTTTGCCAACGCCGCAGTCGGCGTGGTCACCAACGTGGTTGGAGGCACAAACCCAGCCTCGTGCACGGCTCCGCCTCCGGCAGGCGTTATCACATATACGATTCCCGCCGGGAATTGTTACACCGTCACATTCGCGAACGAAGCCGGCGCAGCTCCCGATCCCGGCCATATCAACCAGCCCACGGCCACCGCTCCGAAGGTGGGGGTTCTGGATGCCTACGTAGGCTCCACGACGCTATCAGCGGTGCGTTTGCTGGTTGTCACTTACTATCTCGACATTTCCACGGACGGTACAAATACTCCACGCTTGATGCGGATACAGAATGGCAAGACCCCCTCTCCAGTGGCGGAAAATGTCGTTTACCTCAAGTTCACGTATGACGTCAATAACAACGGAACGGTTTATGCGAATCAAGCTACCCTCCCTGCCGGCACCACGCCTTCCCTGATCACTCAGGTCAACGTTGCTCACATGGCCATGCGCAGCCAGTTGTCGGGAACCTCCGGCTATCAAGGGCTGGATCTCCAGACCTCGATCTCGGCTCGCAACCTGAGTTCGCAACAGGAATACCCGATTTCGGGATCGACCTTTTGATATGGATCTGATCATGGAAAAACGAGTCGCAAGTGTAACCAGGAGAACTATGATGCCTAGCGCCAAAGCCGTCTCACGAGGATTCACGTTGATCGCGTCCCTGCTGTTGTTGTTGCTGTTGTCGGGATTCGCGCTCACTCTGCTCATGATGGTCAATACAGAGCAGCGGGCGGGGGGCAACGACCTCAATAATGCCTACACCTATCGCACCACCGAAGGCGCGATGGAGAAGATGACATCCGACCTGGCCAACACCTTCAAGAATATTCAGTCGCCACAGGCTTCTGATATTTGCAGCTTGAGCAACAATCCGCCCACCTGGGACACGACCGTCTCTTACTCCTGTGCGAGCTGTGCCTACAATGTGGCGCCCATCTCGGGCTGCTCTGCACCGTTGAGCAATAGTCTGGTCTGGGGCCCCATTCAAACCGGACCAAACGCGGGTTTGTACGCGCAGATCATCCCGGTGAATATGAACGTCACAGCCCAGCGCGCGGATGGCAATGAAATGGTGAGCATGTCGCGCACGGCGGAAGTCGCTCTGATTCCCGTATTCCAGTTCGGTGTGTTTTGTGACGGCGATTGCTTCTTTGGCCGTAGTCCGAACCTGGGGTTTGCCGGCCGCGTACATACGAACGGCGACCTTTACCTGGGAGTGGCGGATGGCGCGAACCTGGTGTTCGGCGACAAGATCAGCGCCTTCGGCAACGTCATCCGACAACAAATGGATAACGGCGTAACGTCGGCGGGCAACGATAACGGCGGTACGGTCATGATTCCGACCCAGAACGGCGGTTGCGCCACACAGCTGGCCAACGTTGCCGCGGCCACACCAAGCTCCACTTGCGTCGACATCTCTGCCGGCTGGCTCACTTCTCCAGGCCTTGGATCGACGTACGGCAGCGTTGAGGGCGGTCACGCGTCAACGCAAAACCCAGCCTGGCAGAATGTTTCTCTCGGCACTTACGCCGGCTACATCATTGACGGCAACGGCACGCTGCCCGCCACAACCGATGGCCCCAACGCCACCGGCGCCACCGATTTGACCCTGCCATTTGTACAGGGCACCACCTCTGCCATTCAGATCATTCGTCGCCCGCCTCCCGGAGAAGCCACCACTTCGCTGTTGGGCGGATCACGGCTGGCCAATGAAGCCCAGATTCGTATCCTGCTCAGCGACACCGAGGATGGATTGCATCTTTCCGACTGGAACGGGACGCCGGCCCAGGACTTCCAACTGGTGAGCGCGCTCCCGACGCAGCTGTCGAATCTGCTTCAAGCAGCTGATGCTGGCAGCCCCGGCAATATTCAGACTGGCTCAATCCCACTGGTTGCCGGTCATTACTACTCTTTCGGTGAGAGCTTTTGCACGGGAACTGTCTACCCTGCTCCTACGACTACGGCTCCAGTGGCGAACGGAACGGTCGGCACCAACTACACTGTGACGCCAACCGGCAATGCCGCTGTTCTCGCTGGCACCGTCGCCTCGGGCAACTATATTGCGACCAACTACAGCGCCACGAGCTATCTTTGCCCTACCCTCACCGGCCATGGCACTTATGCCGCGGCTGCTGGTCTGGTCACGGACAACAATTTCGTGATTCCGCCCTATTACGGATCTCCCTCTCAGGTCTGGCCTCCGACAGCGTATCCGCAATGGCCGCCGCAAGCCTTTCCGCCGATGAATCCGAGCGCAGGCGTTGCGAACTTCACCACACCCAACGGCGGCACCAACGGATTGGAATGGCCGCTTGTGGGCGGCTGGCTACTGGTGGAAGCGAAATGGTCCGCCGACGAAAAGTGGCACGGTGTAACGTCGGAATGGTTATCGCTGGGCTTTGCCCGCGGCGTGAATGTGCCCACTCAGCCCGGCTTTACCTGCGCAGCCGCGCAGTACAATGCCAACGGATACGACGCCGCGACCAACTCCCTGGCGACGGGCAATGGATGCAATTCCCTTGGCGATCACAAGAACGCCATCTTGTATTTCCAGTACACCAAGGATAGCAATCTGACCGGTGCGCCTTCGACCGCAGCGGATTACCCTCTGACCGGCGCTGGCATCTACTGGGATTCCGCCAACTGCGGGACCAGTCCACTGGCTTCATGCAAGTCGCAGTACAACTGGTACCCCATCAACTTCTACGACGCCCGCGAGGGAGAAAACAACGATAATCAGGTCTACCCTGCGAGCACTGGAACGCCTAACGGCATTATGAACGCCGTGGAGCTAGACGTGGGCAACCTGCAGAATTGGCTGCTCGGAAATACGGGCACAACCGGAAAAAGCGTGGACTTTAAGACCGCCAACGGATACATCCTGTATTTCTCGGACCGTCGGGGCATGCAGTTTACGAATCCCACGGCCGCGAGTCAGTCGCAGGCGCAATGGGGAGAATACGGCTATGAAGACACCGTGAACTACGCCAACTCCGGCAGCTCTTTCAAACCCGATGGAAAACTTGACCCCAAGAACTACAACAACGTCTCGCCGGAAGATATCAACAGCAATACCGTGCTCGACACCTATGGCGTCCTGGGCGTAGGCGACGCTTACGGACCAGCGCTGACCAAGGACACCGACGTGACTAGCCCAGCCACGCCCTATGCTCAGACGGGGGGAACGGCAGAACGAATTCCCCTCACGACAGTGGGTGTGGCCAACAGGGTGACCGGCGCGCGCCATGTGCTGAAGCTGGTGGACGGATCGTTAGGCTACTTGCCGACCATGCCGCTCGCTGGCGGATGCTCCTACACCTACGCCAACGGCAATCCGAACCCCACCGGATGCGGCGGCTTCTCGGTTGCATCGGAGAATCCCGTTTACATTCTGGGAAATTACAACACTAATTGCCCGAAGGCCGGTGCTGTGGGCTGCACTCCCAACAACCCGACCTACGACGCTACCTGGACCCCTGCCACACCAGCCAACCCTGAACCAAATCACTCGGCGGCTTCGGTTATGGCTGACGCCGTCACGATGCTTTCGAACAACTGGCTGGATGTCGGCTGTGTCACCTACCCCACTGCTACCTGCACCCAGGCAATCAGCAGAACCAGCGGCAGCATGGTAAATCCCTTCAATCCAGGCGGACAGGGTAGCCCCGCCGCCCAACCCAACCGGATTGCGATCACAACCTACTACCGTGCGGCCATCGCCGGCGGTAAGACCATCGCTTTCAACAACACCACCCAAACTCCGGAATTTGCTTTCGGCATGGATGGTGGCGTCCACAACTTCCTGCGCTTTGTCGAGGACTGGGGCGGCATCACGGCTCAGGCGTCCTTGTACTACAAGGGGTCCCTGGTCAGCCTGTACTGGAATCAATATGCCACCGGCACCTTCAAGTGCTGCAACCTGGTCTACAACCCGCCGGACCGTCAATACGTGTTCGACCCGTTGTTCTCGCAACCTCAGAACCTGCCACCCGGAACTCCCATGTTCCGAAACGTGGACAACCTGAGCTACCGTCAGAACCAGATCGCGCGTACCAACTAACGCGACGACGTTTGAACGAGACCCCGGTCCGGCTCCGCGGATCGGGGTTTCATTTTTTTGTACTATTCCCTTGATACCACTGTTTCTCTTACAGTGACGATCTAAAATTGCTCGTGCGCCCGGCCTAATTTATGAGCCCATCTGTTTCCTCATCTTCACCACTCCGGAGCCAACGCCCGGCTTCGCGCTGGACCTGGATGGCTTTCTCTCTATGCGCAGTGACTGGCATTGCCCTGTTCTTCGTTCCGGCATTTATTATCCGTCCCTTCCGTTATCAAGCGCCCCGCGCACTCCAGGTGGCCATGTCTTTGCGTCAGCGGGCTCCGATCGGCACGCTGATCGCAGCTGTCGTCTGCTTTGTTCTCGCCTACGCACTGTGGAGAATCTCGAGTCGATGGGGGAAGGCTGTTCTGACGGTCATCCTGCTGATCGTCACTTTCTCGGCGGTTATGGCTCGCCTCAACTACTTCGAGTGGATGTTTCATCCTGTCCCGGGGGTTGAGTTCCTCGCGCAATCGGAGAGCAAGCTCGACCCCAAAGAAATGATCATGTCCGTTTCCATCGGCGGAGGACGCGCGCGCTTATCCCATCAGCCAGATGGCCTACCATCACGTTTTGAACGATGCCGTCGGGGGGGAGCCGATCGTCGTCACTTATTGAACGCTTTGTCACACCGGTCTGGTGTGGACGCGAACAGTCAAGGGACGGGCGCTGCATTTCTATCTCGCGGGTATCAACAACCAGAACTTCCTGATGAGGGACCGCGAAACTGGGACTTGGTGGCAGCAGATCACGGGCAAGGCCATATACGGCCCGCTGCAAGGCGCGGCGCTCGACCTCGTGCTCAGCGATGAGCTCACCTTCGGGCAGTGGAGGTCTGAGTCGCCGTCCGGCCGGGTTCTCGCGCCTGTTGCAAAGTACACAAAAGAGTACGATCCCAACTGGGAGCCAGACATCGCCAAGCTTCCAGTCGTTATCAGTTTTCCGGGCACCGAATTGAAATCGCGCGACGTGGTCATCGGAGTCAGTATCAACGGGACCGACCGCGCCTATCCCTGGGAAACTTTTGCGAAGCAAACCCCGGTTCTGGATCGTGTCAACGGCACCCCGCTGCTCCTCGTCCTCGGACCAGACGGCAAATCTTTTCGGGTCTTCGTGGCGCGCATCGATGGGCACGACGCCGAATTCTTTCTCCAGGCTGACACACAAGAATGGGCGCTGCTCGACACACTCACCGCCAGCCAGTGGAACTTTCAAGGGTGCGCCACGTCCGGCTCCGCGCTGGGAAAGTGCCTCGACCGCGTCCCCGCTCTGAAAGACTATTGGTTCAACTGGCGCAACTACCACGCCGGGACGACGGTCTACAAACATTAGGAAAATTGCTTAAAATCAAAGCGAGAAGAGGAGGATTTCCAAGTGTCCGCCATTCGCGCCATTTTTTGGGATGTTGGAGGAGTTCTCCTTACGAACGCCTGGGATCACACCGAACGCGCGGCGGCACTCGAACACTTTCATCTTGATGAAGAAGAGTTTCGCGGGCGGCACGAGATGGTCGTGTCATCGTTTGAACGCGGCAAGATCTCGCTGGACGAATATCTGGATCGGACGGTTTTCTACCGGAATCGTCCCTTCACTCGCGAGCAGTTTCGCGAGTACATGTTCTCGTTGTCCCAGTCCATGCCGGAGGTTCTTGCCTTCGCGCGCGCGCTCGCCGATTCCGGAAAATACTTCATGGGCACGATCAACAACGAGTCGCGCGAATTGAATTTGAGTCGGATCGAGAAGTTTGGCCTAAGGGAAATCTTCCGCCTGTTTGTCAGTTCCTGCTTCGTCGGCCTGCGAAAACCCGAGAGCGGCATTTATCGCCTGGCCCTGGAGATCACGCAGATCAATCCGGAGGAGTGTTGCTTCATCGACGACCGCGCTCTGAACCTTGAGTGCGCGGTGAAGCTGGGCATGCGCACGATCCAGATGCAAACTCTCAATCAGTTGCGGGGAGATTTGGGGAAGCTTGGAGTAACGGCGTGAAGAAAGGGGTCAGGGGCTAGTGATCAGTGGCTAGTGGCCAGTGATCAGTCATACCTAAGACTGTTCACTGACCACTGACCACTGGCCACTGGCCACTGGCCACTGGCTAGCTTCTTCTTGGCTGCGCCTTTGACGCCACCGATGGGATGACGGCTTTCGGGATATCCGATTCTGCATTGGTCAGAGTGAGATCGCTCGACCAGCATTCGGAGATCAGTTTCCAATCGCCGCCACTTTGCCTGGCGAAAACCCACAGATACTTGCCACGTTCTTCGCGGCGTTTGCCGGTGGTACCGGGAACCAGCGCGCTGTAGCGTCCCACTTCATGAGCGAGATCGCCGACCACTTCCACGCGGATCGGTTCCACTTCTACTTCTCCAAGACCCGATTCAAGCGCAGAGTGGAAGAACTCGCGCACCGCGGCTGCGCCGCGCAACAGCGGAAAGTTCGAGCGGAGTACCAGCGCATCGGGCGAGTAGAGATCAATCAGTTCGTCGAGCTGCCGCGTATTGCAAGCCAAAACCCACTCCTGCGTAAGACGCCGAACCGCAGCCTCGTGGCGGCTCATCGGTTCCCCTTTCGCAGCCGCCGCGATGCGAAGACGGTCGGCCTCGCGCGCACTCTCCGGGGCAATGCTGCGTGTTGGCGCTGCAACCGCGCCTTCCACTCCACCCTGAAAATAATGGTGATGGTAATGATGGTGATAGTGATGGGTTCCGGAAGAGGCGCCGTCGGGCGGGTGAATCTCCTGCGCTTGCGTGGGGGCTAATGGAGCTTGCGTCAACTCTCTCACCAAACTGGCTATCGTCGCGTCTGGCGAGTCGAGCGCGGGAATTTCGGAAATTCGTGATTCAGCAGGCGGGCGTTCTCCGGCAGAATCTGTGGGAAGTCCGCACATGCCGCAGAATTTGTTACCTTGGCGATTCTGATGTCCGCAAGAAGGGCACGCGGCGGAAGAAGCGAGAATTGTTTGCGGCGCGGTCTCCTCCACTGCGGTCTCGGAGTCCATTTTCATGGTGAGCCGCTGCATGGCTTGCAGAGCCGCAGCAATCGCCTCCTGATTTGGCTTGGGACGACGCATCTCCGGAAACAAGCGCCGATTGGCGTCATCTGCCGGGGGATTAGCGGAATCAATGCCAGCCGCTGCGCCGTTGGAATCCGCTGTTGGAATCGCTCCCGATGGCTTGCCGAGTTTCTTTTCTTTATCCACGATTTAAACCACGCTGCAATGGGGTGAGGTTACGGTTCATTCTAGCCCAAGCGAGAGCGACTTAATGCCGGGAAAACTCAATCTTCCCCTCTGCTTCGGTAGGTACTCCATTGCAGGTCGCGGGACGGTATCGCCAGGAGCGAACCGTCTGAAGTACGTTGCGGTCTCCCACTGGCCCAGAGCTCTGCAGAATGAGAGGGCTGTGCACACGTCCGTCCGCGCCAATGATGAAGCTGACTTTGACCTTGATCGCCGGAACCACCAGCGGATCGGGAGTGGCAAGAGCCTGGGGAGGCTGGTTGTCTTCGCAGCGCGCCCGCGCACTCACGTGCGGCACCTGGCTAAACTCTGAAACTCGGGCGGGAGTCTTCCAGAGCAGGTGTTGATGCTCGTCCAATACCACTTGACGGAAACGCGGTGTAACCTGCACGGATGCGGCAGCAGGAATCGCTAAGATCAAGAAAAAGCAAGGCCAGAGTCGGCGAGACATCTTGCAACCCTCAAAGGGGGCAGATTCGCTCCCGTTTATATACCCATCTACCGGCAGGTCTTGGGCCAGCAGGCGCTTTCCTAATAAGCCTGTTGTCAGCCTCTTGCGGCAACCAGTGAGGCTGACGGTCGAGTAATGTGAACGCGATTGCACATGTCAGCCGGAATTTCGGCTCGACAAAGACCGGAGCGTGAGCAGCGTAATCTCCGGCGGGCAATTCAAGCGGACGGGAATACCTACAGTTCCCAGGCCCGCGTTGGTATAGAGCGCGAGACGCCCCACCTGATAGGTTCCCCAAACGTACTTCCTGGCCAATTCGGGCAAATACAGTGGAGGAAGCAGCGGGAGTCGAACCTGACCTCCGTGAGAATGTCCGGAGAGTTGGAGGTCGACAGGAAATCTGCAGGCCGCATCGGCGAAGTCGGGTTCGTGGGCAAGCAAGATAACAGCTTCGTTGAGGGAAACACCGCGAAGGCTGCGACCGAGGTCGGGGTCTCCACTGATCGCATCGTTGATGCCCGCAAGCCAGAAACGCGCGCCATCGCGCTCGATGGCGACGGACTGATTCGCCAGCACATGAATATTTTCGGCTTCGAGCGCGCGCGTCACATGTCTGGGATCGGTCTCTGCATCGTGATTTCCCAAGACCGCCCAGAGGCCATGGGGCGCGGTCATTTCGCGCAGTAGGCGGGCACATGGTTCAGCATCGAACGCCGCCGCAATGGCATGACGACGCCCACTCAAGGGCACGGACACGAAGTCCCCGGTGAGAGCGATCAGGTCGGGGCGAAGGCCATTCACGAGCGGAATAGCAGCGCGCAAAGGGTGAATAGAAAAATACGGATCGTAATGAAAATCGCTGAGCAGGGCGATGGTGAAGCCATTCAAACGCTCAGGCCAGCGTTGAAGCCAGAAGTCCTGGCGCACAATGCGAGGCCGGTTCGGTTCCAGCAGGACCGAATCACCCGCAATCGCGACCGCGCCTACTGCTGCCGATCGGTAAAGAAATTGGCGTCTTGTGGTGGGAATCAATGGCAAAAGAAACTTACTCTGAGGGGAGTTTCGACGTATGGATGCATGTATTCAGGATAACCGAAATCGATGAGTCGTTAGGGGTCGAGATCTCTCCCTGCCGGCGAGAGTTGGCCAGAAGGCAGTGAGTGAAAGCTGCAAAGCATGCTCCGCGAGATCAGAAGCTGAAGCTCATCTGCAAATCGATACGGCGAATCGCAGCAGAATTAGCGAAAGGTCCGCTGGAGGGGACGCCATTTGATGTATCAAAGAATCGCGAGCCCAGAATACCGCTGGGATTTGCATAATTCACTTTATTGAGAGCGTTGCGCGCAATCACGCCAAACGTGAGATTGTAGCGGCGATCCGAACCACTAGGTATCCCGCCGGGCCCGCCGCCGAAGAGAGGACCACGCGGGCCGCCACCGCCGCCACGTCCGCCACCACCGCCTCCTCCTGGGCCACCACCGGGGCCTTGATTGCCGGCCGCGCGAACCGTCTTGGGACCGAATCCGAAAGTTTTAGTGAGACGAAGATTCAGGGTGAACTGCGATGGACCAGTGCCGTAATTGATAGGAGTAATTTTCTCGCCGGCGACGGGCTTTGCATCGAAAGTGCCGAGCGGCGTGCAATAGGTGGTGGAAGGCGGAGTGTTTACCGTTGTCGGGCACGTCGCGGTGGAAATAAGTCCCGGACGATCGTTGAAGATGGAATCGTCATTGAGATCGTTGGTTGTCGTGATGTTGAAAGGTGAACCGGAGCTTGCAATCATGAACGGGCTCAGACGAAAGTTGTAAGGAATAGCGAAGGATCCGCCGAAGAAGAGCCGATTACGGACGTCAAAGGAGGCGCGGCCATAGTCGGCGCTGATGTTGTAGGAGTTCGAGGGAAAGCTGGAAACTCCGGAGGTGTCGCTGTTGGCGTAGTTGAGGACGTAATAGCCGAAAAGCTGAACCTTCGATCCGACCCGCACGTTGGTGTTGGTGATCAACTGATTCTGCCGGAAGACAGCTTCAGAAATGTAACGGTAGAGATTTTCTGTAGGGGTGGGACAAGTGGGACTGCATGGCGTGCCGGGAAATGGAGCCTCGGCATTGATGGTGAGCAGTTGGTCGAAGCCGCGCGAGTTCAGGTAAGTCACGTTTAAGGTCGCGGCCTTGCTAAGTTGCCGTTCCACGCTGATTGCGGTTTGCAACGTATAGGGCGCGTGCAGGCGCGGGCTGATCTGGTAAATCGTGGGCGTAACGGGGACAGCCGCTCCAGTGCACGTGGTGAAATCCGTAACTGTAAGGGACGGGCATATGGGATTATCGATGACGAATTGTTTTTGGTTGATACCGTTCAAGCGCTCGGCTTGCAGGATTTGGGCTTCCTGAAACCGGTCATAGAAGATACCGAAACCTCCGCGCAAAACGACTTTGGGCGGAGCGCTTTTGCCACCTACCCCCCAGGCAAATCCCAGGCGCGGCGCCCAGTCTGCATGATCCTGAATTCCGGTCTGAGTTTCGAAACGCAGGCCGTAGCTCAGAGTGATATTGGGGCGCACTTTCCAATCATCCTGGTAATAAAAGCCGCCATCGAAATTTCCCACGACCAGCGCTGGCGTGCCGGATGTGTAAGTAAGTTGGGTCGCGATCGGCGTAGTAAGGCTTCCGGCGTTCTGGATGGCAGAGGCGTAAGAAATCGGGCACGGCGCTTGTCCGGGAGCAGGCACGCAGGTGCTGCCGCCGGCCGGGGTGAGCAATGAAGAGAAGGTAAATTCTCCGTTGAATCCGGAGGTCTGGCTGTTGGCGTCACGAATGCCGCGCAGCCGCGCCCCGAACTTCACGGTGTGATTGCCGTGGATGATGGAAGTGTAGTTCTGGAGCTCGTAATGGTCCTGGTGGTCGAGGATGTTGCCCTGATTATTGCCGCCGCCATCGAAGGATCCCAGGACGGTGAGGGTGGGCTGCGTGCTCAGAGCGAATTGGTTGTCGAGCTCGCGCAAATACTGGAATCGGGTTTCGTTCACAACCTTTGCACCGATGACTTGCGTATCGCTGATTTGCAGGGTGTGTTCCGTGGAATTGGAGTTATAGCCTTGAGAGGGCAAGTTGAACTGGCCGATGCCCTCGTTCTCTTCGGTATCGTGATAATACTGGTAGCGGACGGTCAGAGTGTTGTTCTTGGTCAGAGCGTAGTCCACACGAGGCGTGATGTTGGTTCGATGACGGGGAAAAGGGACCGCCTCGACGAATGGCGTCTCGGTGAAAGTGGCGGGATCGAGAGTGATGGCGTTGACGGCCTGAAGATCGTTGATATTCCTGCGCTGGGCGTCGAAAAAAAACGATGATTTCTTGTTGATCGGGCCGCTGACATTCCCGCTGAACTGGGTGGAGTAGTAACCGGGCTCTGGACCGGCAAAAGGGTTGGGAGAGTTGAAAGCCGAATCGTTTCCATTGATCAAAAACTGTCCATGAAATTTGTCGCTGCCTGGCTTGGTGAAAACTTCAATGCGGCCGTAGCCCAGCTTGTCATATTCCGAAGAAAACGGATTCTGATTGATGCGGATTTCGCGAATCGATTCCTTGGGAGGAAGCTGTCCAGCGGTAAAACCATCGATGTAAAGCTGGCCGCCGTTGGGCCCGGCGGACGGGCCGGCGAGCGCTTGCAAATCCGTGAGCAGTTCGTCGGGGTCATCGGGGAGAGCCTCCAGTTCCTTGCCCGAGATGGTAATGGCTCCGGCGTTGTTGGCTGGATTTACATCCACAGTTGGGGCAGTATCGGAAACCTGAATTTTCTCCTGTTCAACTTCAATCGCCATTGCCACATTCAGTAGCATCGCCGGGCCTGCGGTGATCACCACATTGTCGTTTTCGTAAACCGCAAATCCGGGGGCAATCACGTTCATCGTGTACGTGCCCGCAGGGAGCACTTTGAATTCATACTGGCCCTGTCCGTTGGCTTGCGCCTTGATGGGGGTCGAACCGGTAGCGGTCGGCGTTAGGACGACATTGGCATTTGGAATCGCAGCCCCAGAGGGATCATTGATTTGTCCATGCAAATTTCCTGAGGCGGCGGGCGCCTCGGGAGTCTGGGACACGGCAATCGTCGCGCAGAACTGCAACAACAACAGAGCGGACATGAAACAGAAACACTTCCGTAACTTCATCCAGGAATCCATTTCTTACTAAGAGTCTTCGTTAAGGAATGACGTTGCGTGGTCTTTAAGGCTACGGCCCTCCAGTATCGGCAGCGGGTGCGCCAAGGCTCCAAGGTGTCAGTATCGAGGAGCTGCTGGCGCCGGGTGCAGCCCGTAAGATGGGCTCTACTCCGCTCAGCAGCGTGATCACCGTCCCCGTCCCGGCAGTGCCCTCGGTCGAAACAATGACTACCGCATCGCCTTTGTGGAGATCGGGAAGCGTAACTGCGGGAACGCGGCTGAGCATCTGCTGTAAATCCGGAGCACCGCCTGGACGCCCGCTGGCGCTATTTCCTCCATATGCCGTTGCGCTGGGAGCCGCGGCAGGGCGGGCGGTTTGGTCATTCGTCGCGGACGTAGAGCTCGAGGCAACTGGCGCGCCGCCGGCCGCTGCGCCTTTCAGACGCATCGCAATTCTCTGTGCCATCTCAGGAGGCAACTGACGAAGCTGCGAGTCCGGAGTAATTTTGACCATTACGTTCTTGTTCGACAACAAGTCGTGAACGCTCAAGGCTGAAGAACTTGCATCAACGGAATCGACGGTGCCGGCGATATTGTGAAACGACCCCGAGACAATTTCGTCGGCCGTCAGTTGGGTCCCATCAGCACTGCGGTCGCCGCGCGCCCGCACCTGGTCGCCGGGATGAATCTCCGCAAGTTTGCTAGGCCTAGCGTCGTCGAACTTTACGGAGTCCAGGGAATAACGGCGGATCACCGTGCTGCTGGAACTCTGAATCACAAGCGGCTTGTTTCGAACCGTGATGGTGACGGTTCCGGCAGCGGAATCGACAGATTTGACGAGGCCGTCGACCCCACGCTTCTGCCAGTCCTGGCGTTCTTCCTCATGGCGGGCTGCGAGGTCGGAACTCTTCATCACGACTATGGTGGATGCGGCAAGCGACTGGTTGTCGTCAGAAGGTTTGCCCCCGACCAGAATGCGGTCGCCAACCTGAATATCCTGTAACTGGATCGGCGTGGCATTCTTCAGATCTTTCTCACCTGGAGCGACGCGGAGAATACGAGTTGCAGGAAGCACGGAGATGGAGACTTCAGGACCGGTGTCGGGAGTTAGCGTGATCGCTGTGCCAGTGATCGCTTTGACTGCACCAATCCGGCGTGTAGCCGCGCCGGGGGCAGAGGCCTGCGTCTGGCCGGAGGAAACCGCATGACAAAGGGGAACCACAAGGCCGCTGGCTGCGCTTGCAGCACAGAAAGTGATCACCCGGAAGCAGTGTGCGGCTGACTTCATACCTTCCATTAATTTACATCGGCACACCCTGCGGGACCGGGGATTTACAAAGTTTTACTTCAAGGTGGGAGGCTTTTACACTCGTGACACATTTCGTTATGAATGCGGCCTGAAACAGAAGGTGCAATTATTCGGCGACCAGCAGATTCTCCGCGAAGGGCCATTCGTCATCAATCCACTGGACGTCGCAACGGAACCCAGCGGTGCGGGCCATTTGAACGACTTCGTCCGGGGAATACTTATGGCTGCTCTCGGTCCAAATGGTTTCGCCCTGCAGGAATTCGACAGTAACATTTGCAACGGGAATGTCTACGATCTGGCGCCGCGTCGAGCGCAAGTGCATTTCGACACTACGCGATTCGTAATTAATCTTTGCGACATGTTCGAAATGAGAGAGGTCGAAATTGCCTTCCAGTTCGCGATTGATGCGGGCCAGCAGGTTCAGGTTGAAGGCAGCGGTAACTCCCAGCTCGTCATCATAGGCCGCGAGCAGTTGCGAATTCGACTTGACCAGATCGGTTCCCAGCAGCAGGGAATCTCCCGGCTGAAGGATGCGCCGGACTTGATTCAAGAATTTGAGGCCCGCCATCTGATCGAAATTTCCAATCGTGCTGCCTAGAAAGAGAACAAGGAGGTGCTGGCCGGAACGGCGCTGCGCGGCTACTTCGAGGAGTCCGTCGAGGTATTCGCGCTCGAAGCCGACGATGCTGATGCAGTCAATATCACTAAGCTCGCGCTGGCACATGGCGAGAGCAGTGGGGGAGATTTCGATGGGATAGTAGCGCGTCTTTTGCCTACGGCAAAGAGATTCAAGAATCTGCCGAGTCTTTTTCCCGCTGCCACTCCCCAGTTCGGCGACGGCAACTGTACCGGGAAGGCGTTCTACGATGTCCGCGGCGTAGCGGCGAAGCAGACGCTCATCGGCACGGGTGAGGCCGTACTCGGGAAGGTGGCTGATCACTTCGAACAGCGCGGAGCCGACATCGTCGTACAAATATTTCGACAGCAACTCCTTCTGGTTTGGCTTGGTAAGGCCGGCACGGACGTCCGCTGCGAATTCATAGGTCTGATTGGCGGTGATAGCGTGAACAACCATGGTCAGCTCCCTCGTTTACTCAGTGACTTACGCAGCGAAAACCGGTATAGATAAATTGGTAGTGCGCCTGGAACCAGTTGCGAAAAGTACGGCGCAACATGCTCGCGGCAGTGCGCGCCGATCCGCCCTTCATCACGAAGTGCCTGCCATCGAAAAAGTCGGCGGAGTATCCGCGGTAGAAGGAAAAGGGTTCGAATCCGGGGAACGGGACGAACTCGGTGGACGTCCACTCCCAGCCGTTGCCTAACATGCCTTGCACACCGAAGGCGCTTTCTCCTTCGGGATGAGCATTAAGCGGAACTGGATTCCAGCGAGCAAAATCAAAATTTCCAAACTTGGAAGACGGCGCTTCGTTTCCCCAGGGATACGATCGTTCGCCGCCGTTCGGAGTCGAATATGCGGCTCGCTGCCATTCGGCTTCGGTGGGAAGCGACTTCCCTACCCACTGGGCATAGGCTTTTGCTTCTGCCTGGCTCACATAGACGGGCCAATCGAGCGGTAGGGGGACATCGTTGAACATCGTGCGATACAGCCATTGACCGCCGTCGCGCCTCCAAAAAGCCGGATGCGAAATTCCCTGTTGTGATTTCCAGGACCAGTCGTCATCGCTCCACAGGCTGCGGTTTTCATATCCGCCGGCGGTGACGAAGTCGAGATACTGCTGATTGGTTACCTTGTAGCGGTCAATGGCAAACGCGGGGACATCTGCGGTGTGAGACTCATATTCGTTGTCCCATCCGAAAGCCGCTGTGCCGCGCGGAAGGCCAAGCGTGACTGGGCCTGCAGGAATTCCAATGTTGCGATGATCGAGTGGGGCGGTAACGGGATTCGGGGATTCTATCTGAGGGATTTTTCGATCGAGGGGTAATTGATGCAGCATATAGGCCAGCGTCTCGGCGTGCATGAGGCGGTGTTCGATCGCAACATTGAGCAGCGTGTCGAGCGGAAATCCGTCCCGCCCAAACGAATTGGAATTTGAGAGCGCGTCCTGTAACTTCTCGTCCAAGAGGAAGCGGATTTTTCTGACATATTCCCGCACTGCCTCAATTGGTGGCCATTGCGAAGGTTGATCGGTGGGCAATCCACCGCCGACGGGGTCGATGCCAAAGGCGAAGAGCCGATCGAACTCGGGATGAAAACTTTTCAATCCCAGGACCAGATCATGCAGTAAGTTCCAATCGAACGCTTCAAGATGCCCGATGTAAAAAATGATGCGGTGGCGTTCAGCGATAGGACGCTCGTAAAGCGAACCGGGACGGACAATGGCGAAGAGATCATCCGTTTTCTGGCGGGCGCTGGATATTTGCTCGATGAGTTCGTGATGAACGGCCGGGTCACTCTGAGTGGCTGGCATGCGAACCTCCTGGAAAGCTGGTGGCGGATTTCAGACCGGAACAACAGGCAAACTCGGGTCTGAGGATTCTACGCGGGTCATCGTTCGAGTACCAGTCCGGGTACCATAGGGGAATGTCTCCTTCGGTCTTCCACGTCGATGCCTTCACAAAAGTCCGTTTCTCGGGCAATCCAGCCGCGGTCTGTCCCTTGACGGATTGGTTAGATGACGAGATGTTGCGCCGGGTCGCTGCCGAAAATAATCTTTCTGAGACGGCTTATTTTCTGCCTCGGGGGGAGATCCATGAGCTGCGCTGGTTTACGCCACGTTGCGAGGTCAAACTCTGCGGCCATGCAACACTGGCTTCGGCACTCGTGCTGATGCAAGTTCTTGATCCGGGACGGGATCGGGTGCATTTCGAAACTCGTTTCAGTGGGCGGCTTTCCGTGCGTCGTGATGGCGATTTGCTGGCGATGGACTTCCCTGCCCTCGTTCCATGGACCTGCATCGACGTGCCTGCGGCCTTAACGGAGGGCTTGGGGCGAGAGCCTGCGGAAGTGCTGCAAATTGAAGACAATTACTTCGCCGTGTACGAGAGTGAGGAAGAGGTCAAGCAGGTCAAGCCAGATTTAGGGCAGCTGGAGAAACTTCATCCCGCCGGGGTCGCGATCACGGCTCGAGGCACTGAATGTGATTTCGTCTCCCGCTACTTCGCGCCGAGTTACGGCGTCCCTGAAGATCCGGTGACCGGATCGACGCATTGCTCACTGGCGCCGTATTGGGCGGAACGACTGGGTAAGACACTGTTGCATGCCCGCCAGGTTTCAGAACGCGGCGGTGAACTGTGGTGCGAAATCAAAGCAAATCGCGTGATTCTCAAAGGGAATGCGGTGCTCACGCTGCAGGGTGAACTGCTCATCTGAGCGCAAAAGTCGGCGGGCAGTTGTGATGAAGCCAGATTTACTGAACTAATCCTTTGCTGCGCAAGAATTCTCGAGCAACATCCTGAGCATCGCGGTGCTGACCGTCGAGGGCGTAATTCAATTTCTGCATTTCCTGATCGGAAATTTTTCCGCCCAACTCAGAAAGAATCTCAGCCAGTTCCGGATGCTGCTGCAAGGTCTGTTGCCGAACGACCGCGACTGCTTCGTAAGGAGGAAAATAATGGCGGTCATCCTCTAGCACGAACAAATCCAGGGCGGGAATGAGGCCGTCGGTTGCGTTGCCAGCCGCCATGTCAATCTGATGGTTTTTCAAAGCGGGGGCGAGCAAACCCAGATCCATGATGCGTGGGGGCGCGGCAAAATGGAGGGCATAGGCGGCGGCCAATCCGGCGTATCCATCGGGACGCTCCATGAACTCGTAGCCAAATCCGGCTTGCCATTGGGGGGTGAACGCGGCCGCCTCCGATAAGGTTTTCAGCTTCAGGCGGCGTGCATCGTCACCGCGTATCTCCATGGCGAAGGTGTTGTTGAATCCGAAGGGTGGTCCCAAGGTTAGGCCGAACCGAGTTTCATATTCAGTTTTGACCCGCTGATAGACTCCCGCCCGGTCGCCACCAACTTTCTGCTTGAGGATGGCGGTAAGAGCGGTGCCGGTGTACTCGGGATAGATATCGATGCGACCTGCCAGTATGGCCTGCTGACAGATATAGGATCCTGCCAGATAGAAGCGGCGTTCGACCGTGATGTGCGTGCGCGATTCAATCAACTGGGCCATGATCTCGCCCAGCATGAGAGACTCGGTGAAGTTTTTGGATCCGATCACGATCCGGTTGGAATGCGACGGGGCGCAAGAGGGGAGCAGTAAGGTTAAGAACATTATGCAAACCGCGATTCCACGCTGCGGCCCACGAAACAGTTCTTGCCTGTCTAGTTTCATCGCGGTTGAAGGCGCCTCTCCAGCCATCCCAGACCGAAATCGGCCGAGAGGGCCAGGATTGCCGCAGGAATCGCACCCGCCAGAATGAGTTCGTTGTTTACCATCGCGAGGCCGCGAAAGATGAACTCGCCCAAACCCCCGGCCCCGATAGCAGCGGCAATGGTGGCAAGGCCCACGGACACGACCACGGCGACCCGGACGCCGGAAAGAATCACGCTCACCGCCAGTGGCAGCTGCACCTGAAGCAACAGCTGGCCGTCGGTAAGACCCATCCCGCGGCCGGCTTCGACGACAGAGGGATCGACGCCTCGGATTCCCGTGTAGGTATTGCGAATCACGGGCAAGAGCGCGTAAAGAGTGAGGGCCAGAATGGCGAGGCGATCAGCGCGGGCGCCGATCCATGGCACAGGCAACAGAAAACCGAATAAGGCGAGGCTCGGGACCGTCTGGATCACGTTCGCGGTTCCCAGCACTGGCTTGTTCCAGACTGGCCAGCGCGCGCTGACGATCCCCAGCGGTATGCCGACAAGAACGGCGAGTAGTGTTGAAATCCCGACCAGCCAGAGGTGTCCGAGGGTGAGTTCCAGAATTTCTTCATGGTGCTGGAGGAAGAAGTGCAAGACATTCATGATGTGCCTCGATTTGCTGCCGAGTCCAATCCTTCTCCAAAAGCCCGCACGTAGGCTGCGGCTAACGAATCAGTCGAATGCAAGAAATCATGCGGAGGAAGAACCGTGACCAACCGTCCAGCTTCCATGAGCGCGACACGCGAGCCCAGGCGCAAGGCTTCGCGCAGATCGTGGGTAACGAAGACTACCGTTTTGTTTAATCGTTGCTGGAGCGCAAGAAACTCGCGTTGCAGTTGATCACGGGTAATCACGTCGACCGCGCCGAAGGGCTCATCCATCAAAAGAATCGCAGGATCGGCGGCGAGAGCACGGGCCACTCCCACTCGCTGCCGCTGTCCTCCGGAAAGCTGATGCGGATATCGCGATGCGATCGTCGAATCGAGTTCGACCAGCTGCAACAGCTCTTGGATGCGAGCATGAATGCGGTCAGGCGGCCAGCCGTCAATACGAGGGACCAATCCGATGTTGCGCTCTACCGTGAAATGCGGAAACAAGCCGACATCCTGGATGACGTAGCCGATGCTGCGCCGCAGGCGAATCACGTCAGTCTCGGGGGTGGGAGCGCCGTTCACACGAACTTCGCCGGCGCTGGGGGTCAGTAGCCGATTGATCAGCTTCAAGGTCGTGGTTTTGCCGGAGCCGCTGCGTCCCAGAAGAATAAGAGTTTCGCCGCGGTGCACCTGCAAATTGAGGTCGTGAAGTAGCGGCTGCCCATTGGGAAGCGCGTAGGCAACGCTGCGAAATTCAATCACCGGCGGATTGGTTGGACTCGGTTCCATGTGCGAGTGTAGTGGGAAGAATACCGGAGTCGGAACGCCCGGCGCAGCATCGCGGCTCGGGTCACACTCAGTTCCGCTGCCGGCGCATCTCGCGAGCTAATAGACGATGAGGGTCCCTCTGGCTACGATCTTCTGAGGATAGTGCGGAAATCCTGCAGGTATGAGTGTGTCCAGTTCACGCAATCTTATTTCGTGGGCCATGATCCTGTTGTTCCCGCTGTCGCTGACGGCGGCGGACACGGGCTCGGCCATATTGCACAGTGAGGGCGGGGTGTGGCTTAACGGCACGGAGATAGCGGGTTCGACGGCTGTGTTTGCGGGCGACTCAATAGAGACCAAACCTGGATTCGTCGCGAATCTTGACGCGGAAGGGTCGTCAGTCCTGATCCGAGGAGAATCGATCGTAAAATTTCAAGGTGATTCCTTGACACTAGAACATGGAAGCGTGTCGGTGGGAACTTCTACCTTAATGAGCGTGCATGTCAATTGCATTGAAGTGAAACCCGTTTCCGACGGCCGAACTCAATTTGATGTGACTGACTTGACGGGCAAGGTTGAGGTGGCGGCGCACAAGAAAGACGTAAACATCACACAGAGTGGGACGCTGCGCAAGACGTCTTCGCAGAGCGCCTCGCAATCCGCGACCGTACATGAAGGACAGGAAGCCACGCGCGACGAAACGACAATGTGCGGAGCCGCATCGCCGCCCCGGAGCCCCAGCACTGGCCTGAATACAAAGTGGCTTGAGATTGGCGGAGGGGCCGGGGGAGGAGCCGTTATTCTCTGCATATTGCTATGCAAGGGTACGAAAACCAGCAACGTCAGCCCGTCGGAACCTTGAAGCTGTTCCTTTTGATTGAGATATCCTCTTCGCTTCTGCAACGCACTCCGCGAATCTTCAGCAATATCCGACAATCCAGGGTATACTAGAGATCTTAACCTCGAAGACACCCTAAACAGCACGTTGCGCCTTCGCGATTGAGAAGACTCCTTGAAAGGCGAGCGACGTGTTAAGGCTCAATATTTCCGGCAGTCATTTCTCCCGGTCTCGAGACTGCGACCGCATGCAAAGGCTCCAAATGCGGGCAGTATTGGGGATGCGCTCGTAAAACAACAGGCTGATCACCAGCGCGCGCATGGTACTGCAAGTGCGCGCAGGCATGGAGCAGGTCTTAGCCCAACTGGAACTGGAGAACACGAATGTCGGGAATTAACGGCGACAAGGCTCGATTCAACCGGCGCCGAAGACAAAAGATCAGCCGCCGGGTCAGCAATCAGAAAATGCTGAAGGCATTAGCAGAGAAGCACTTGACGCCGCCGGCAGCACCCGCCAACCTCAAGGGGAGAGTGGCATGAGCACACCGATCGTAGCCTTGCCGCTTTCGTCCATGGACAGCGGGTTGGCGAAAAAGAAACGAGTGCTGCTGCTGGACTCCTCGCAAACCAAGCGCGATTTAAGGGCTGACGTAATGAGAAAGCTTGGCATTGAGGTGGATTGCGCAGCCGATGTGCTTGAGGCACGCTGCTGGTGGCGAGCCGATTTATACAATCTAGTTTTGATTAACGGCAATGGGGAAGCAGAAGAGCGGGACAAGTTTTGCACCGATATTCGAAGTGCGAATCCACCGCAGAGAATCGCCTTCTTCGTGGGCGGCCCGGAGTACCTTTCCATTGCGCCACAGTCTGACGCTGCACCGGCGGGAGACGCCGACGCTCTTCAGAAGGAGATGATCGCTGCGCTCATTGCCCAGACTTCCCAACATACCTCGCAGCGCTGGGGAATATTGGAGGCCTGCAAGCGGATTTCCTCGGTGCGCTCCATCAGCGAGGCTCGTTCACGCGCCATACGGGAAACTCCCCGGCCCTCGCGTTGGGCGGACGCTGTTGAACAACACTCCGCAGCCGGCAACATTCACCCTCAACCCACATTTGCGACTGCGATCGCAGCGGAAAGAGAAAGAGAAGGACTTCTATGAAGAATCTGTACGTAGGCAATTTGCCACACAGCACAACCGAAGCGGAGCTTCGCGGAGTGTTTGAGGCGCACGGCGCAGTCGAAAAGGTGAGCATTGTTACCGATCGGGAAACCGGACGCGCGCGAGGATTCGCTTTTGTTGAAATGACGAATCCCACTGAAGCGGATAAGGCGGTCGCTGCCCTAAACGGAAAGGAACTTGGCGGGCGTGCCTTGAAGATAAACGAAGCCAAGCCTAAGACCGATGCTCCGCGCGGCGGAGGAGGCGGCGGAAAAAGATTCGGTGGCGGAGGCGGTGGCAGTCGCGACGACTATCAGGGTCACGCACGCCAACCCCGCGAACCGCGCTGGTAGCGACGGGCAATTCAATACATGCAGGGCTCAGGATGTGCGCCTGGCTGGTTGTTGAGCAGCTGGTTGCCCCGCCTTGGGCTTGCATTTGAAGCAAATGCAACCAGCGGCAGCTGCGATTGCAAAATTAACAACGGGAGAGAGCGATGCCAGGACGAGGTCGATCAAGCTTTACTAAACGCCAAAAAGAGCATACGAGGCAGCAAAAACAACGCGACAAGGCTGAGCGCAGGATTCAACGCAAAACCGAAGACCCCTCAGGGACGTCAGGCGATTCAAGCGAGTTGGATTTGAGCGAATTGCAAAGACACGCTGCAGAGCAGGCCGCACTTTTCCAAATGGGAGCCGACGACGGCGATATCACCAGCATGCCGCGCGAACGCGGTCCGGAAAAAACGGAACCGTAAATCTGTTGCCGCAAAATAAAATATTGAGGGCGCGCCTTCTGGCGCGCCCTCTTTCTTTCTCAGCTAATTGCCTTCTTTGAGATCTCAGGCAAAGACTTCGCCAGGCATTTTGGTCAGCGTTCGGCTAGCAAGCGTATTCTGAACGGCGCTTTGCCGTCGATCCGCGTTTGACCAATCCACCTGCTTTCGTTCGATGCGCAGCTTCAGCGCTCGCTCGATGTGCCGGAGTTCGATCACTTCGGCGCCGGCCACCAGGCTGGAGGCCAAACCTTCCGATCCGGCACGCCCCGTCCGTCCTACCCGATGGATGAAGTCCTCGGCCATTTTTGGCAAATCGTAATTGATCACGTGAGCGACATCGTCGATATGCAAGCCACGAGCAGCCACATCAGTTGCAACCAGCACCTGATAGCGGCCTTGCTGGAATCCGCTGAGAGCCCCGTTACGCTGCGACTGTGAACGGTCGCCATGAATCATCGCCGCCGAAAAGCCTTCGCGGGCCAATTCCTTGGCCAGCCGCTCCGTCCCTCGCTTGGTGCGGGCAAAGATTAGCGTCTGGCCCTTTTCGGCGTAAAGCAATTGCCGCAGCACATCGGGCTTTTCGGCCGGACGCACCTCGTAAGCTTGCAGTCGAACACTCTCGACCGGCTTCAGCACCGAGCCGATCGCAACACGTACAGGGTCGCGCATGGCATCGTGCACCAAGCCAGCAACGGATTGCTCCATTGTGGCGGAGAAGCACAAAGTCTGACGGCGCTGGGGCAACACGGCGAGGATGCGGCGGATGGCGGGCAGAAATCCCATGTCGAGCATGCGATCTGCTTCATCGAGCACAAGAATCTTGATGTCGCGCAGGTCGATCAGCCTGCGGCTAATGAAGTCCTGCAAACGTCCCGGAGTGGCAATCACCAGCGCGGATCCGCTGCGCACGGATTGAATCTGCGATTTCTCGGAGACACCGCCGATGACCAGCGCGGCTTTGGAAAGTTCCCGGCCACGCAGTTTGTCGTATTCTTCGTTGACCTGAATCGCCAGCTCCCGCGTGGGCAGCAAAACCAGCACGCGCACTTTTTGCGAGGGTTCACGTTGCAACATTTCGATTACCGGAATCAGGAAAGCCAGCGTTTTGCCGGTACCGGTCTGTGCCGTGGCCAGCACGTCTTTGCCTTCAAGGGCGTGAGGAATTGCCTGCTCTTGAATTGGCGTAGGAGTAATAAATTGAGCTGTCGCCAGCCTCTGCTGTAATGCAGAAGATAGCGGTAGTTCCTTAAAGCTTGTCATTCGTAATTTTTCTTTCTGGAGGGCTTGTGAGTACACTTGTCGTGAGTTCCTGGGCCGCTCTTAAGTTTTGACTTGACGCTGAATAAACGGCGGGCAGGAAAAGCGGAGATGAATCTTGATCCAACAGGATCACCGCGTCACGAGCAAACCGTGGCAGTAGCGTTGAAGTTATTGTAACACAGCTTAACGACTTCGATAGAAGTTACAAAAGTGATAACCTCGCGGGATTCGCTTTCTGACAACGGGCTAAACCAGTTCCTATGCCGCTTTTGCTACAGCGCCGACCTAATAGAGCAGCCAACCATAGAAAACTGCCGCCGGGAAACAGAAAAACGGCCAGCGAAGAAATCATGGGGCATTGTGTTATGAAAATGAGCCCAGATCCACTGTTTGAACCTGCGCGGAAGAGGGCTCGAACTTGACTCGTCTCGTGCTCGTGCGCCACGGCGAAACGACCTGGCATGCTGAATGCCGTTACGCCGGCAGCACCGATATTCCTCTCAGTGAACGCGGTTTGAATCAGGCACAGCAGCTAGCAAAATGGTCGGCTAGTGGCAGTCTGGCGGCGATCTGGGTATCGCCTTTGCGTCGCGCCCGCGAAACGGCTGCCCCGTGCGAAGCTGCGACCGGCATCACGGCACGGGTTGACCCCAGGCTCAGGGAAATCGACTTCGGCCGAGGCGAAGGATTGACCAATATGGAAATCCGACGATCTCTGCCCGAAGCCTTCGCGGGGTATCAGGCTGATCCTGTCTCGCATCCCCTGCCAGGCGGTGAAGATCCGCGAGTGGTTGTACGGCGAGCAATCGAATGTTTCAATGAGATCGAAAGATTGCACTCGCACAGACGCGTGCTGGTGGTCACCCACAACACCTTGATCCGCCTGGCACTCTGCGAATTGCTCGGAGTGCCTCTATCGAAATATCGCACCGTCTTTCCTTCGATTGATAACGGAGCGTTGAGCGAGATACGGGTGCATCAGGGACGGGCTGCTCTTTTGAAGTTGAACGTGCCTCTGGACGCAAAGGCCGAGCATGCTGGGGAAGACGAAGGTGAGGTTTAAGTGGTCACTTCGACAGTTGTAAAGATGCGGTAGAATACGCGCCGAGCGCGGATGCCTCCGCAAATTCTGAAATCTCGTCCCTGAGGATTTCCTACTCGAAAAGATCCATGACGCGAATCGTTCTCATTGGCGCTGGACGCGGGGGAAGGGCTTTGGTGGAGCTATTTCACAAGGATCCAGGCATAGAGATTGTTGGAGTTGCGGACAAAGATGAAGGTGCGCCCGGCATTGTGCTAGCCCGTGAACTCGGGTTGCCGGTTGCGGCCAACTACAGAAAATTTCTGAAGGCGGATGCACCCGATCTGATTCTCGATGTCACGGGCGATCCTGACGTAGCTCGCGAAGTTTACCGTTTACGGCCTCACGGAACGGAGGTTCTTGGGGGCAAGAGCGCCCGCTTCATTTCTTCCTTCGCTGGCAAGAACAAGCAGGCCGATTCTCTTCAGGATCAATATCAGCTGGCTTTGCGCGAACTTGAAGCCCGGGAGGAAGGCGAGTTCATCATTGGCAACAACCTGAAGATGAGGGAAATCTCGTCGCTGATTTCTAAAGTTGCACCGACGCCAACTACGGTGTTGATCCGGGGGGAGAGTGGCACTGGGAAAGAGCTGGTCGCTCGCGCGATACATCGCAATAGTTCTCGCAGCAATCATCCGCTGGTCACTTTGAACTGTACGGCTTTGTCTCCCGCTTTGCTGGAGAGCGAACTCTTCGGCTACCGCCGCGGCGCATTTACAGGCGCTTACAACGACAGCAAAGGATTGTTCGAGAAGGCGGACGGCGGCACCATGTTCCTAGATGAAATTGGCGACATGTCTCTGGAGATTCAGGCGAAATTTCTGCGTACGTTGCAGACGGGAGAGATTCGCGCGGTAGGCGACATGCGGACCAGAAAAGTTTCCGTGAGAATCGTCGCTGCCACGAACCGGAATCTGGAAGCCGCGATCCGGGAAGGTACGTTTCGCGAAGACCTGTTCTACCGAATCAACACCTTCTCCATCACGCTGCCACCGCTGCGCGAGCGCATTGAGGACATTCCTTTCCTCGCAGAATATTTTCTGTTGCGCGCTCGAGCCAAGGTCAACAAGAAAGTCGAAAGCATCTCACCCCAGGCGCTGGCTCTCTTGAAGAACTACTCGTGGCCGGGCAATCTTCGCGAACTGGAAAACATTATTGAGCGGGCCGTTGTCTTATCCCCTTCGGCAACGGTGGAGGCCGAACATCTCCCACTTCATGTTCAAGATCTGGTGTCGTTCAAACCGCAGATGGGGTTCATGCCGAGTAAGGCGCGCGCAATTGAGCAGTTTGAGCGGGAAGCTTTAGCCAGCTATCTTCTGAAAGCCGAGGGGAATGTTTCCCGGGCGGCGGCTTTGGCGAAAATTCCGCGGCGAACCTTTCACCGCCTGCTGGCCAAGTACAAGCTGGCGCACCGCACGGTGCGGTACCAGCGATGAGACATATGTGGCCCATATATGGGACACACATGTCACCATGCACAACCATGCATGTAACATTATCATTTTAAATAAGTTAAGAGTAATTGCTAGTTTGGGCGTGCGAGATACCATTGTCTCACATCGCCGGATCGTAATAATTACTACTTCTTCTTCCCTCTTCTGATAAGCAGGTTCCAACTCAAAGAAACACCGACACTTAAGAAATCAATATCCGCTAATGAGGGAATCGAAACACATTGGAACGAGAATTGCCTTGCTCATTGTGCAGGCGACGATAATCGGGGAACCGTCCGGAACGATTTCGAAAGCCAGCCATCGCCAAAAAGTCTGAGCGAAGATGCAGCCGGGCCAACCAGCCCGGCTTGACTCTGAATCTACACGCCCCGGTTCGGTGAATTCAAAAACTCACGATTTGCACCAGCAAAATGGTGGCAGAGTAACTGATTTTATAGGGAGACGGAAATGGCTGGGAACAACAACTCCGGCAAGAAAAAGAGCCGCTGGGCGGCAGGCATCACGCCCTATGCGGAAATGGGCTATTACGACGCCGATTATGAAACGAAGGCCACCGACATTTTGTGCGCGTTCCGTCTGGTGCCGCAAGCGGGCGTCGATCCGATTGAAGCTGCAGCGGCGGTGGCTGGAGAGTCTTCGACGGCGACGTGGACCGTGGTTTGGACGGACCGGCTGACTCCTTACGAAAGCTACCAGGCGAAGTGCTACCGAGTCGATCCGGTGCCGGGCACGGATCAGTACATTGCCTACATCGCCTACGATATCGATCTGTTCGAAGAGGGATCGATTGCCAACCTGACTTCTTCGATTATCGGGAATGTGTTCGGCTTCAAGGCGCTCAAGTCGCTGCGCCTGGAAGATATGCGGATACCTCCGCACTACGCGAAAACCTTCCAGGGTCCAGCCCACGGAATCGTGATGGAGCGGGAGTATCTGAATAAATTCGGGCGTCCGCTGCTGGGCGCGACCGTGAAACCGAAGCTCGGTCTTTCCGCGCGCAACTATGGCCGCGTGGTGTATGAAGCGCTGCGCGGCGGACTCGACTTCACCAAAGACGATGAGAACATCAACAGCCAGCCTTTCATGCGCTGGCGCGATCGATTCCTGTTCTGCATGGAGGCGGTGAACCGTGCCACCGCAGCGACTGGCGAGATCAAGGGACATTACTTGAACGTAACGGCCGGAACCATGGAAGAAATGTATGAGCGCGCGGACTTTCGCCAAGGATCTGGGAACGGTAATCGTGATGATCGATCTTACGATTGGCTATACCGCGATCCAATCGATGGCGAAGTGGGCCCGCCGCAATGGAGTCATTCTGCATCTGCACCGCGCCGGCCACGGGACTTACACGCGGCAGAAGACGCACGGCGTAAATTTCCGCGTGATCGCGAAATGGATGCGGCTGGCGGGAGTGGATCACCTTCACGCGGGCACGGTCGTAGGCAAGCTGGAGGGCGACCCCAACGCGATTCGCGGCTACTACAACACGCTGCGTTCGAACAAAATCGATGCCGATCTATCTCAAGGATTGTATTTCGAACAGGACTGGGCGTCGTTGCCGGCGGTCATGCCGGTCGCATCCGGCGGCATCCACGCGGGACAAATGCATCAGTTGCTGCACCTTCTCGGAGAGGATGTCGTGCTGCAGTTCGGCGGCGGAACGATTGGGCATCCGGATGGGATTGCCCAAGGCGCAACAGCGAATCGCGTGGCCACGGAGGTGATGATCCAGGCCCGCAACGAAGGCCGCGACTTCCTCAACGAGGGGCCGGAGATTCTGAACAAGGCAGCGCGCTGGTCGCCGGAACTGCGGAAGGCGCTGGATATTTGGAAGGACGTCACTTTCGACTTCGAATCAACCGACGTGCCGGATGCAGCCGCCACGGTCACTGTTGCATAAGGCGCCGCGCCACCGGTTGAGGGTTGGCGCTTGCGTAGGAGGGATACATGCGGATTACACAAGGAACATTTTCTTACCTGCCCGACTTTACGGAAGACCAGATCAAAGCGCAGGTGCGTTACTGCTTCGATAATGGCTGGGCGTTCTCGATCGAGCATACGGACGATCCTCATCCGCGGAATTCGTACTGGGAAATGTTTGGGCTTCCCATGTTCGATCTCCACGATCTGAACGTTGCCATGGAACAACTTGATGAATGCCGGAAAGCATTTCCCGACCACTACATCAAACTGAATGGGTACGACCGAACCAAGGGGCGGCAGAGCACGATGTTGAGCTTTATTGTGCAGCGGCCGGCAGAGGAACCCGGCTTTGTTTTGGAACGCACGGAAGCACAGGATCGCCGCATTCAGTACACGATCCGATCGAGGAACCGGTCGGCGAACTAGAACGCGGAAATACCATGCACAAACTGAATACAGATTCCGTTGTCGATGCGACCCCGCTGCCGGAGCCGACGGAGGGCTTCGTGGACGTTGGCGCGGCGCATCGCGATTCGAATCTCGACGAACTTCTGGATGAGCTCGATCGCGAACTGGTTGGGCTCACGCCGGTCAAGAGCTACATCCGGCGCATCGCAGCGCTGCTGCTCGTCACTCGCCTGCGCGAAACAGTCGGACTCTCCAACGAACGGCCTACGTTGCATATGTCGTTTACCGGACATCCGGGTACGGGCAAAACTACTGTCGCGATGCGCATGGCGAAGATTCTGCATCATCTGGGGTATCTTCGCCGCGGCCATCTGGTGGTCGCAACCCGTGATGATCTCGTGGGCCAATACGTGGGCCACACGGCTCCCAAGACGAAAGAGATTCTGAAGAAGGCGATGGGAGGCGTGCTGTTTATTGACGAGGCTTATTACCTGTACCGGCCGGAAAACGAACGCGACTACGGTCAGGAAGCGGTCGAGATGCTTCTACAAGCGATGGAGAATCAGCGTGAAGATTTGGTCGTCATCTTAGCCGGATATCAGGATCGAATGGCAACTTTCTTCCAATACAATCCCGGATTCCGTTCGCGCGTGGCACACCACATCGAGTTTCCCGATTATGCTCTGCAGGAGCTCGCGGCAATCGCGGAGGCCATGCTGCGCCAGCAGAACTATAGTTTTGACGACGAAGCGCGAGCTGCGTTTCGAGAATATCTGGAACTGCGCATGAAGCAGCCGCAATTTGCCAATGCGCGCAGTGTGCGCAATGCGATCGATCGAATCAAGCTCCGTCAAGCCAGCCGCCTGGTTCGTGAAGGCGGGCTGATCGGCAAAGAGGAACTGGCGCGCATTGCCGCGAGCGACGTCCGCCTCAGTCGCGTATTTCAGGGCGGACTTGAAGGAGACGCCGAAGCCGGACCTGCAGGCGGCATACAGCCGGCGCGGAGCAAGGAGATGCCATGAAGAGACGCCCCATTCTGCTCGGCATCGTGGGCGACAGCGCCGCCGGCAAAACCACGATCACGCGTGGACTGACTCGTCTTCTTGGCGCGGACCGCGTGACCCATGTATGTGCCGATGACTATCACAAGTACGACCGCACGGAGCGGGCGCGTCTGAACATCACGCCGCTTCATCCCGACTGCAACTTTCTTGACATTCTGGAATTGCATCTCGAGCGGGCGCACTACGGGCAGCCCATGCTGAAGCCAGTTTACGACCACAGCACGGGATCGCTGGTGCGGCCCGAATACGTCGAACCGCGCGAGTTCGTTATCGTTGAAGGGTTGCTGGGATTTCACACCGCCGCGATGCGGCAATTTTACGATGTAAAGGTATTTCTCGATCCTCCCGAGGACATGAGGCGGTTGTGGAAGATCAAGCGGGACACGGCCAAACGAGGATATGTACCTGAGCAAGTTTTGGCGGAAATGGAGAGGCGCGAGCCGGATTCGCGGGACTTCATCCGTCCACAGCGCGAATTCGCCGACATCGTGGTGCGCTTTTATCCGGAGAGCGGAGTTGGATCCGATCAGGCGGACGGCCACTTGAATGTTCATCTGGTCCTGCGCCCAACCATTCCACATCCCGACCTTACTTATCTGGTGAACCATAAGAACGGCCAGGCTGCCGGGATTCGCCTAGCGCTCGGCCGGGATTGCGGGCGTCCGGTGGAATTTCTTGAGGTGGACGGCAGCGTGAGCCGGGAACAGACTGCTCAACTCGAACAAGCCATCTGGAAACATCTGCCCGATCTGCGGCCGCTGCGCGCCGATCAGTTCGGCGACTACAACGACGGGAGCGAGGTGCGGCATAGCGATCCTTTAGCCCTTACGCAATTGCTCATCACGTATCACCTGCTGCGCGCTTATAGCAAGGACAGTCCGATACCGTTCGCTCGGCCAGTTGCGGCTCTGAGCAGGTTGAAGTCAGTGCCTGAGGAATCGCTTGTGGAGAGTGCTGTAAAACGGTGAGTGTGATGAATTTTCGCGTGCGCTAATTTTGACTCGGGGTTTTCGTCTGCCACAACTTAGCGCGGATTTCCTCCACAATCTGCGCAGGTGACCGGTCGACATCGACCACTACTGCGCCCTCCGACTCTTCGGGCTCTTCAAGCGTCTCCAGTTGGCTGTCGAGCATTCTTTCTGTCATGAAATGTCCGTGTCGCGCGTGTAAGCGCTGCCGCAACAATTCCGCCGTGCCCCGCAGATAGACCAGCCGCACTTCCGGCGAGATCCGCAACCTGTCTCGATACACGCGTTTCAATGCCGAACAAGCCAACACCGCGTTTCTTCCCGCGTCAATCCACACGGCGATCAGCTCGCGCAAAGCCTTCAGCCAGGGCTCGCGGTCGGCATCGGTGAGGGGTATCCCGTTCCGCATTTTCTCGACGTTCACAGCCGGATGGTAATCGTCTCCGTCGGCAAAGTCCCAGCCCAGCTCAGACGCCAGGAGATGTCCGACAGTTGTCTTCCCCGTCCCCGACACTCCCATCAACAGGACGACCACATTTGCTCCATTCTCTCGTCAGAACTCTTTACACAATTCTCGGAAGAAGGTGCTGATTATAAGCAGTTGCCTTCTAAAGAGTTAACCGAAGGCGCCGATAGCCAAGACGGGCAATTACCATAGGTTACCAGCGGCTATTACTTCCCATTACCATGTTACGATTGTGCGCTTTAGAGTGCGGGCGTAGTCTTCAGGACATGAACTCACGTAATCATAAGAACCCAACAAGTCGCACACGAATCGCAACGGTGGCGCTCACCGGAAGGACACTCCTGAAGTCGATCGTACTCGGCGCATTGGTCGTTACGGCGCTGGCTACTATCTCTCCAGCCGCGGAACTTCCCGAAGCTCCCAGCGCGGTTGTGCGGACGAGCGCACCGATGATTACGCCCACGGTATCGGCTTCGTCGAGGATTGCTGAAGGTCATACCATTAACAAGACATTCTTAGGGCTGGCTTTTGTGTCCTCGGCCAGTACTTTTGCCGATTCTTACACCACGTTGTTTGCTCGTGAGAACTGGCTGGCTGGCAAGAAAGGTGTCTGCAATATGGAGGTTCAGTCAGCGTATCTCTATGGAACTCATCCCACGGTGGGGCGCGCGTACGCTGTGGCGTCGGCGAAGAGTGCAGGGTCCATCTTTGCGGCTTACTATCTGCGTAAACATCACAGCCGATTCTGGAGTTTCCCCTTAGTTGCGAACTCTCTTGTGAGCTTGGAAGGCGTCACTCAGAACATGATCGAGTGCAACTAGTAGATCTCTGCTTTCAGATGCTCACTGGACTTTACACTGCACGATACTCACTGCACGACGAGAGTGACAGGCATGGAATGTTGGAGATTGCCGGAAGAGCCGGTGACGGTAAGGGTGTAGGTTCCAGCGGAAGTACCGGTTTGACGGGCCGGGCCGATACCGGTGCCTCCGGCGCAGGCGGTCATAAAGAGCAACGCCGCAGTTAAGAGAATCGAGAGGATGCCGCCGCGTAGTTTCCTGCCTGATCTTCTCGAAGCAACCACTACCACGCCAAACAAACCAATCGCTTGCAACTGGATCCAGACGGCATAGATCGGCGCGCTCGGCGAAAGCTGCGGCGCCAGCCGCGAAACGGTGGCGGCGGTCGTAATGGTCAACGTGGAGGAGGCGGAGCTGGTGCCAGGGGTTACGGCGCTGGGCGATAGGCTGCAGGAGGTTGCCGCCGGCAGCCCGCTGCAGGTCAGTTTGACGGCATTGCCAAAGGATCCGCCAATCGCAGAGACCGTCAGAGTATAGGTCGCTGCCGAACCCGGCTGGATGGTGTCGGCGCCGGTAGAGTTGGCCAGGTTGAAATCCGCACCGGCTCCCGTGAGGTTCACAACCTGCGGGCTTCCCGACGCATTGTCTGTGACGCCGAGAGTGCCGGTGCGAGTGCCGGACGCGGTCGGTGTGAAAGTGACATTGATTGTACAAGTGGAGTTCGCGGCCAAAGTGGCCCAACAATTATTGGTCTGAGCAAAGTCTCCCGTGATCTGGATCGCGCCCAGGTTCAGAATGGCGCTGCCCGTGTTGGTGAGGGTCACGGCTTGCGACACACTGGAAGTTGTCAAAGGCTGGCTGGAAAAATGCAGACTGGCTGGTGACACGACAGCGATCGGGACTGCGGCGGATGAACCATTTCCACTAAGATTCACGGTTTGCGGGCTGCCCTGAGCGTTGTCGGTAACCGTGAGTGTCCCGATGCGCGTGCCAGAGGCGGTGGGGGTGAAGGTGATATTGATGGTGCAGCTGGAGTTCGCGGTCAAGGTGGTGGAGCAGTTATTCACCTGGCTGAAATCTCCTGTAACTTGAATGGCGCCAAGGTTCATAGTCGTGTTGCCGGTGTTGGTGACGGTCACGGGCTGTGCCGCGCTGGAAGTTCCCACCACCTGCGGGGAAAATATCAGGCTACTGGGGCTCAGGGCCGCCACCGGCCCGTTGCCGATGCCGCTTAGATTGATGACGTGAGGGGATCCTGCCGCATTATCCTGGATTGCGACCGAGCCCGAGCGAGTTCCCGCCGCGGTGGGAGTAAAAGTCACGGATAAGGTACAGCTGCCGGCCGCCGGCAGGCTGGTGCCGCAGTTATCCGACTCCGCAAAGTCTCCGCTCGTGATGGATGAAATCGCCAGCGCTGAACTTCCCATGTTACGAAGCAGCACGGTTTGCGCCGTGCTGGTCGAACTCACGGCTTGCGAGGAGTACTGCAGAGAATATGGATTAAGGGTTACGGATGGAGCCGAACTCGGCCCGATCTTCATAACAAGAGCATCGGTCCCGCCGCCCAGCACATTCTGAAAAGCTCCCTGGGTGACCGGGAGGTCGCTGGAATCGGTGGACCCGGCAAGGTAGAGCGAACCGGTAGAGTCGATCGCGATTCCAGCGGGATATTCATCTGCGCTCCCGCCCAAAAAGGTGGCAAACAACTCGCTACCGGCCGCCGGATCAATTTCCACCAGCAGCAGGTCGCTTCCGTTGCTGTAGGCTTCGATGCCGTTCACGGTGCTGAAAGTGGAGCTCGAAGTCGAGGCTAAGACATAAGCGTCATGGTTGGCGTCGAGAGCAATCGCCTGCGGGCTGGCGTTATTATTCGGCCCGAGAAAGGTCGAGTACAGTAAGGTCGAACCCGCCGGATCAAACTTGGTGACGAAAGCATAGTCACAAGCATATCCGGAACTGCCAGGATCGCAGATGCTGGTCGAGGTTACGGGAAACGTCCCGTCACTGAAAGCCGAGCCCGTGATATAAGCCGAGCCGGAAGCGTCCACGGCAATCGCGCTGATGTTGGTCAGAATACCGCTGGATTCATAAAAGTATGTGGAGTAATCCAAGGCTCCCGAGATGCTGAACTTGCTGGTGAATCCCACGATGCTGTTTTGTGGCGTAGAGTCCGCCGTGAGATATGCGGACGACGTAGTAGGAAAATTATAGGTATTGGTAATGCCTGCGGCATAGGCATTGCCATTGCTGTCCACCGCGATTCCGTTGATCGCGCTGTAAGGGGACGACCAACATGGAGTGCCGCCGCAGTTGTAAGCCTGGTTGGTGTTACCGGCGAGATAAGTGGAATAGACGAGATAGGATCCATCAGGACTGAACTTGGTTAAGAAGCCGTAATTGCCATATACCCCACCTTGATTCGCGCTTGCTGTCGTCTGATAAGCGTTAGCCAGGGGAAAGTTTGTGGATGAAGTGTTTCCGGCGACCAACACGCTTCCAAGGCTGTCGATCGCGATGCTGGCAGGCTGGTCCGAACCATTCCCTCCGAGGTAGGTGGAGTACAACAGGGAAGAACCGTCAGCGGACACTTTCGCGAGGAAGCCGTTGAATGATCCTGGATAGGTGTCCTGATACGGATTCACCATGGGGAAATCGCTGGAAGCCGTGCTGCCCGTGACATACACCTCTTTGGCACTATCGAGCACCAGTGCGTATCCATAGTCGTCGTTGTTACCACCGATGTAGTCGGCATAGACGAGGTTGGAACCGGTGGGATCGAGCTTGGCGACGAACACGTGGGTAGAGCCGGAGGAAGGTGATCCCAGCGTGTCCAGGGGAAAGTCGGTGGAGTCGGTATAGCCCGCAAGATAAACAGTGCCCGTGCTATCGACGGCGATGCCGGACGGCTCATCATCGCCGCTGCCCCCCAGATAGGTGGAATAGACCAGCACCGGATCGATGACCAGCGGCTTGCTGGCATCGTAGTGCGCAACCTGAAAAGCAATGTGCGTCGAATCATTCATCACATAAGAACCAGCTACCGGCACTCGCACTCCACTGGATTGCTGATAGACCACGGGACTTTGGAAATGAAGTTCTCCACTGCCGGTCTGGAGCACTAAGTTCCCTTCCCCATCCAGCTCAGTCTGGCTGGCTCCTGTGACTTCGAATTGGATCTGGCCGGGATCGGCTCCCGGCGCAACCGCAAAGTCGTACTCCAGTTGCTGATGGCTTCCGTAATAGACCAGATCAATCCCCGGATACACATTCTTGTACCGGACCCTGGCATAGGTCGGAATGTTCGTATGCCACTTCGCAGGATCCCGGCCGATAAAGTAGTTCACGTGACCGGGCAACCGGCTTTCTCCCACAATCGCCGGATTCTGAGCTGCTCCGACTAACCTGAATTGCAAGGTCGCATTCACGCCCTGGTGTGGTTTGCTGGAAGCAGCGCCACGGCTACTCAGTACCCGCTGGCTCGGACGCAAGGAAAGCACCATGCCCCCGGCGGTGAGAAACGCCTTATATCCCTTCCCCCGCGATAGAAACTTAACCTGTGGGTCACTCTGACCTTGATTCGCCTCAAAGGTCAGCGGAGTGGCATAGTTCTGGTAAGGTCGGGGAGTCTGCGTTAAGGCAGTGTTCACGGCTACTGGCGGTGAGGACTGCTGGGCCCGTGATGCTTGCATCGACAATACGGCCGAGGTTAAGGAGAGAACGATCCGCACGAGACTTTTAGCCTGCATTTCTTGTTAACCTCGATTCAGATGGCTCTCCCAGACGGACAACTCTGTCCATTTTCTGATCACTACGTTAGCCGGGCCGAAGACACTCTTTGCCGGAGAGTAGGTCAACCCCGTGAAACCCAACATTGAGATACCCCGGCAAGTGCACTGTTGCACGATCAACGCCAAAGTTGCGTTTTACTTAGAAGTGCTGGAAGAGGGAAGAGTTACAGGAGTTATCGCAGTAATTTAGCAGGAGAACGTTTGATAACTACTCTGAGGAGTACGTATTGTTCTCGGAATAATGTATGCCACTCGGACACTACGCTTCATTTCGCCAAGGGATA
Organism: uncultured Acidobacteriaceae bacterium; assembly: GCA_963750245.1. Taxonomy (GTDB): domain Bacteria; phylum Acidobacteriota; class Terriglobia; order Terriglobales; family Acidobacteriaceae; genus Sulfotelmatobacter. The sequence goes on along the minus strand of CAVVQB010000005.1, from coordinate 1,180,229 downwards.
TGTGATGCGGTCGTACGATTCTTACAAGCAATTGCTATTGAGTCGATTGACCCGAATGATGACGATGTTTGTAAGTACCTTGAGGTGACTGCAATTGGGACCGACAGATGCCCGGTACCCGGTTCGTTGGGTTGAGCCCGCTCATTGCCCTGAGCGAAGCTGCTTGCTCTTCGTAGCGCTTATTCCTTGACGTCGTCGATAGGCATCTCCGCTTTTTCCAATTTGGCCAGCTCGATTGCCAACCAATTCTCAAGCAGGCTTCGATCTTCCTCCGGAATAAACGAAAACCGTACGCCTGCGCGTCCTGTAGCGTTGGCATTCACAACTTTACCGGTAGCGTGAATCACACCGGTGGTGCCGGGAAGAGAGAACTGGGTAAGCACCTCACGATTAATTTGCAGAGGCTGGCTGCAATGTAGAGCCAAGCCGCCAACGCTGAGATCGCTGATTCTGGTGTTGATTTCTCCGATCTCGCCGACTCTCGCCACTACCGGTATGTCCACAGGAACACGAGCCGCGCGTCTTCGATTTTGCAGCATGGTCCCGTAAGCAGCCCGCATGCACCGCCGAGCATGGTCGATGTCGGTAGGCTTGTGGATCATAAAGTTCGCCCCAACCAGAAGAGCGAGCGTTTCTGACTGCCCGTTGACCATGGCGACGATCGTTGAATTGCTATTCGGAGACGACTTGCGCGCCGCTCTTACGATCCGCGTCGGATCGAAGGTGCCGTCCCAGTCCACAATCACGGCGTCAAGCCTACGGTGAGTGACTGCGTCCAGAGCTGAGTCCAGTTCGCCGCACACCTCGGTAGCAATCGCAAAGCTTTCGAGAATTTGATTCATTACAGACAGAACCTTGGTGTCGTTGGTGAAGAGAAGGCCATCGAGTTGAACATGTTCTTTCATAAGGATTACCCGAAACTCTGGCACGTTAGCCGCCAAAAGGAGAAACTTGCGTAAGATCTATTGCGTTCTTTCACTTACCTCGCTGAACCTATCACCTCGAAAGCGAGGTACGGTATGGGTTCTGGAATAGTGTCTGGACAGTAGACAGTCCGGGTCCTGGCAGCTAGGTTCGCGGTCACTGTTGTCGGGATGGTGCAGAATGCGTTTATCGCCCGTCTGTTCTCGGGCTGTTCGGATTTCGTAACAAAAAAGCGAATCGCGCGATTACGGATTACGATCGGCTTATACTTTGCACCTTTCCGGTTCATATTTTTGTCGAATGACGTGGAGTTGCGCGAGTTGCGTAACACACTCTACGGACCGGGTTTACCGGCAGAGAGTGCTGGACTTTTTGCGTTCCGGCGCATCTAATGGATTTGAGTGCGGGCAACGCAGGCATAAGTAAGTCGACACCAAACGGGAAGAAGCCCGGGGTCGGGCACGGCCTGATGAGTAAGCTGAGCGCGTTCAAGCTGTTAGCGATTGAAGATGATCCGCGGAGCCGGGCGTTGATCATCGACACATTTTCGCCGGAAGGAATGGAGATACTGACCGCCGGCGACGGTGACTCCGGCTTCGAACTTTTTCTGCAAGCGCGACCAAGAAATGTTGTGCTTGACCTAAACATGCCGGAAGCCAATGCGATGGACTTGCTGGAACGCATGGTCCGGACGGATCCATTGGTGAACGTGATCCTGGTAGCTGATCATTACTCCGCAGATTCTGCGGTCGAGGCCATTCAGAAGGGCGCCTGCGATTACCTGACGAGACCGATTGATTTTCAGAGACTCCGCATCCGGATAGCTAGCTTCCTGGCAGAAGCAGAGATACGCCAGAGAACCCTGGGTCTGGATCACGAACTGATCGAAGCCTGTCAATTTAAGGGGATCGTAAGCCGCAGCCCCCTCATGCTCGAAATTTTTGCCAAAATGCGGCGGGTTGCTCCTCATTTCAGAACCGCGCTCATCACGGGTGCGACCGGAACTGGCAAGGAACTGGTTGCGAAGGCCCTCCACGAACTTAGCCCTGCGTTGCCGGATCGTTTTGTAGCTTGTAATTGTTCCGCCCTGGTTGAAAGCCTTTTGGAGAGTGAGCTATTCGGGTACGTGAAGGGCGCGTTCACCGGTGCGAACCAAGACAAGGCTGGCTTGTTTGAGAGTGCGGATGGTGGCGTAATTTTTCTGGACGAAATTGGAGAGCTTTCGCCGGGAGCGCAAGCGAAATTGCTCCGGGTTCTGCAGGACCATCGAGTTCGAAGAGTGGGCGCATCCAGCGCCCGCGAAGTGGATCTGCGAGTGATCGCAGCCACAAATCGCGACCTGCAAGCCATGGTAAGAGAAGGAAAATTCCGCGAGGATCTTTATTACCGACTGGCCGTTGTGGAAATCGATTTACCTCCGCTTGCCGACCGGCGTGAGGATCTGCCCCTTCTTCAGAGGTACTTTCTTGAGAGGTTTGCAAGGGAATATGAGAAACCTATTGCGGGCCTCACCAGGAGGGCTCAGAGCCGAATGGCCACCTATCCGTGGCCGGGAAACATCAGGGAACTAGAAAGCGTGATCGGAAATGCTTGCATGATGGCGGATGGTAAGTTCCTGGACATAGGCGATCTGCCTGAGAGAATCCAAGCACAGTCCAGCAGAGAATCACCTGCAGATGAAGGTTTTTTTTCTCTCGAAGAAATTTCGAGGCGTCATGTCATGCGTGTGCTCGAGCGCGTAGGCGGGAATAAGGCTCGAGCGGCTGAAATTCTCGGGGTCGGTCGCGCGACCATCTATCAACTGCTCTCCAGAATGAAGCTTGAGAAACGGGGCGAAAGCGCGTAGCCCGTTTAGTTAGCGATTCCCTTCCAAACATGCCATTACTACATCTCCGTTACGATGAATACTCGCGCGGTTCGAAATCTGGACCACATTCCGGATTCTGGACACTCATTTCTGCGAGCCCGCCATCTTAGTTGGGTTTCGCTGCGTTTTGCCGCACGAATCGTTGGCCATGAGAATGCATTCAGACTTCAGGGGAAGAGTGTCCTCCTCGTCGTTGGGGCCGCCGGTACTGCTGCACATATTTGGGAGCAGGCCCGGCGGACGCGACAGTACTTAACAGACTAATGCATACTCCACGTCAATTCGCCAATACAGAGAGCGCCCTGGTCCGCCGGCGTCAAGTCGAGACTCGGGAGTGGTGGCTGTGGGGATTTGCCGTTGCGGTGACCCTGGTCTTGACCTTCGGCATCCTTTCGCTGACTTTCCCTGGGTTCCATCTGGCCAACGACAGAGTTTATGCGCTGAACCTGAGGGAGTGGGTTCGCGGCCTTGCCGCCCTTGTATTGCTGTTCGATGTCTACACCGTCTATCAAAACCTCCAGCTCCAGCGCATACGCCGCCAATTGGCAGAACGCGACCAGCTCTTTCAACTCATCAGCGAAAACGCCGCGGATATGATTGCAGTGGTCGACGAGAACGGAAACCGTCTGTATAACAGTCCCGCCTACGAGAAGATTCTCGGCTATACTCCGGGCGATTTGGCCGGCTCGTCTCTGGAACAGATTCACCCGGAGGACCGCGCTCGCGTGCACGAGGCGGCTGAGAAGGCCCGCATCACGGGTCGCGGTGAACGCCTGGAGTATCGCATCCTTCACAAAGATGGCTCGTGGCGAGTGCTTGAGTCCACCGCGAGCGCTATTCGTGGAGCGAAAGGCGAGACCGGAGGGCTGGTAGTCGTCAACCGCGATATCACGGAGCGCAAGCGGGCGGAGGAGATGCTGGCGCACAATGCATTCCACGACGGGCTGACGAATCTTGCGAATCGTACTCTGTTTCTCGATCGTCTGGGGCGGGCCCTGGTCACGTCGAGGCGCCACGCAGATTTCAAATTCGCGGTGCTGTTCATCGACATCGATGGATTCAAGGTTTTCAATGACAGCCTGGGCCATGCCGCGGGTGATGCCCTGCTGATTCAGATTGGCCAGCGCCTCACTGCCAGCCTGCGGCGAGTGGATACAATTTCGCGATCGCAACCGGGCGAGAACGACGATCCCATCTTTGGTGACGACACATTGGCGCGGCCAGGCGGAGACGAATTTGTGGTGCTAGCGGAAGAACTGCGGCAACCCAGTGACGCGATTCGCGTGGCCGAACGGATTCAGGAAAAACTCGCTCTTCCCTTTTACGTGATGGCCACGAAATCGTTATCACGGCGAGTATCGGTATCGTATTCAACAGCAGTGCGAACTCGGAGGCTCAGGACCTGCTTCGCGACGCTGAGATCGCGATGTATCGAGCCAAGCAAACCGGCAAAGCGCACTGCGAGGTATTCGACAATGCCATGCATGCCGGCGCTCTCAAACGTCTCCAGCTGGAGACGGATCTGCGCCGAGCCGTTGACCAACGTGAATTCGTTGTGTACTACCAGCCGATCGTGTCCTTGTCAGACAAACGGATTGTTGGCTTTGAGGCTCTTACTCGCTGGCAAAGCCCGAAGGGCTTAGTGATGCCGAACGATTTCATCCCGGTTGCGGATGAGACCGGCATCATCCTGGCGATTAACCGGCAATTGATGCATGAGGCCTGTCGGCAGCTGCTTTCATGGCACAAATTGTTTCCCTCGGATCCGCCTCTCTCGCTCAGCGTTAACGTCAGTCCCAAACAATTCGCCCAACCGGATCTGGCTGCCCAGATTAGCCAACTCCTCCGGCAAAACGGCATGGATCCTCGCTTTGTGGACCTGGAGATTACGGAAACCATCGCCATGGCGGACGCCGAAAAGTCTACCGGCATGCTCTCGGAATTGAAAGCGCTCGGCGTTGGTTTGGACATTGACGACTTCGGCACCGGCTACTCGTCGTTGAGCCGGTTGCAGAGCTTTCGCGTGGACACGCTAAAGATTGACCGCATCTTCGTTTCTCGAATGGACAGCGACCCAGAGACTCACGAAATTGTCCGCGTTATCATTAACCTCGCACATAGTCTGGGATTAAAGGTGGTTGCCGAGGGAGTAGAAACGCAGGCGCAATTTGATCTGCTGAAGAAGCTCGGCTGTGAACGTGCCCAGGGTTACTTGTTCTCCAAGCCCGTCGACCACAATACGATTCTGAAATTGCTGGCAACCAATCGCGCCGAATCGGTCGCCTTGCGATCCAAAACCGCCGGCTCGCCTTCCGCATGACAAGGATAATCTTGAAACCTTGACACCGTTTTCACGGCGCGAAAAACCGAATTTTCGCGAATCCGAGTATTATTTCCGATAATCGAAGTTCTAAAATGAACTTCATATGATATCTTCCCGCGCGACTCTACCTCGTCTGCACGAGATAACAGGGGATCCCGCATGACCGAGAAGACGAATACCAAGGCAATCGAAGACGTGTCCAAGGCCGTCTCCAGGCGCAGCTTTATTAAGGGGGTCATTACCAGTGGCGTAGCAGTTTCTTCCGTAGGGTATCTTTTTCGCGCTTCACCATTGGTGCATGGCCAGCAGTCTGGCAACGGCGTGGCCGAGCGCTTGATCACTCTCAATGTCAATGGTCAGCAGAGGCGCGTCGACGTCATGAAGCAAGAGACACTTGCGTCAACGCTGCGTTACAAGCTCGGGCTCACGGGCACCAAGCTGGGCTGCGACCGGGCTGAATGCGGATCCTGTACCGTTCTTATCGATGACATTCCGCACTACTCATGTTCGGTGCTCACGCACACCGTGCGTGGCCGGAAGGTTCTGACGATCGAAGGCCTGGCGAGTCCGGATGGGACCTTGCATCCAGTTCAGCAAGGCGTAATCGACGAGCAGGGATTCCAGTGCGCTTTCTGTATGTCTGGTTTCATTATGACGACCGTGGGATACCTCAAGACAAATCCCAATCCCACGCGCCTGGAGTTGGCCAACGGCGTCTCGGGCTGCTTGTGCCGCTGCCAGGACTACGACAAGATTCTGACCGCGCTGATGCGTGGCGCCGAGAATTCGCGGAGGTCGAAGGTTGGATAACAAAAAGGGTGTCGAGACCGCTAAGACTACTGAGCGACAGTATGGAGCCGGCTACAAGCTGATCGGCAAGAATTATGCGACGCCGGATCTCTACGCGAAAGTTACCGGGCAAGCGAAGTATGCGGAGGACTTTCGCGCGGACGGCATGTTGTTCTGCAAGCTGCTGCTGAGTCCCATGCCGCATGCGAGGGTGAAGCACATCCACGCCGAGGAAGCGCTGGCGATGCCGGGCGTGAAAGCCATGCTGACAGCAAGCGAACTTCCTGCACCGGCCGATACCTTGACGGACAACGGAACCGTGATCAAGGCCAGCAAATGGGGCGAACGGGGCCTCACCAACGAGCCGGTTTATGAGGGAGAACCGATTCTCGCGGTGGCTGCGGTCGATGAACTCACCGCAGCCGAAGCTATCGAGAAAATTGAGATCGATTTTGAACCTCTTCCCTTTGTGACCGATCCGCTCGACACGCTGCGGCCGGGTGGCCCGAATCCGCGAACGGATGGCAATGTCTGGGTCCGGCCGCCAGCAACCGGTTCGACGCCGAGCGCACCTGTGGTAACGGAGCTGAAGTGGACGAAGCAAGACTTCGCGGAGCTGGAGAAAGGACGTCTTCCGATGGGAAAGACGCCCGACGAATGGACGTACGGCGATGTCGAATCCGGCTTCAAGAACGCTGCACTGGTTCTTGACGAGACGTTCGTAACTCCGGACACCAGTCACCAGACTCTTGAGACCCGCAGTGCGATGGCCTATTGGCAGAACGGCAAGGTATATATCCACACGGGGACGCAGAGCACCGCGCAAACGTTGCCGGCCATCGCGCGCTGGCTGAACATCAGTCCAGACAATGTTGTTTTCATCAGCGAATACACCGGGGGGGGATTCGGCAGCAAGATCACTGGTGGCGTATCGATGATCATCGCCGCGCTTCTCTCGAAAAAGACGAACACTCCGGTGATGATGCGGATCAGCCGCGAGGAGGAAACTTTCATTGGACGGGCGCGCCCGAGTTTTCAGGGACGCATGAAAGTCGGCTTTTCGAAAGAAGGGCGCATCGAAGCCCTCGACATGTTCGTCATTTGCGACAACGGCCCATACGAGGCGGTGGGCGACGCTCCTTCCTCTGGCCGCATCGTCTCTCTGTTGTATCAACCTCAAGCCATGCGCTGGCGGGGCGTGACGGTTCTGACGAACACGCCGCCGCGCAGCGCGCAGAGTTCCCCGGGTGGATTGCAGGGGATCGTGATCATGGAGCCGATCATCGCGAAGGCCGCGCGCAAGCTGGGAGTCGACCAGGTAGCCATTCGCCGCATCAACTGCCCCGAGGGCAAAGCGCCATTCGGACCGGCGATACAAGGCAAGCGGCAGTATGCCACCAGCGCATTTCTCAAAGAAGCGCTCGACCGCGGCGCGGAGCAATTTCGATGGAGCGAGAGGGTTGCGCGCACTCCGAAAAGAATCGGCACAAAGGTTCGCGGCGTTGGTGTCTCTCTGAGCTGTTACGTTGGCGGCACGATTGGGTTCGACGGGCTGCTCATCATCAGGCCAGATGGCCGTGTCAGTTTCCAGTCGGGCATCGGCAACCTGGGAACCGAGTCGGTGATCGACGTTCACCGCGCGGGCGCAGAAGTTCTTGGCGTGCCTTGGGAAAAATGCGAAGTCATTTGGGGCAACACGACAAAGAACCTTCCATTTACTTGTGTTTCCGGCGGCAGCCAGACCACGCACGCGATGACGCGGGCCGCGTATGCTACTGCGATGGACGCCAAGAAGAAGCTTCAGGAGATCGCTGCCAAAAAGCTCGGCGGAAGACCAGAGCAATATGAGGTCGCCAACGAACGGGTTTTTCGCAAGGGGGGCGGCGCGGGCATGAGTTTGGCACAGGCCGCGAAATATGCGATTGAACTCGGCGGCATCTACGATGGCCACGAAGCGCCGGCCGACGTCCACAAATTGACGAAGGCATCGGTCGCGGCGGTCGCGGGCCAGGGCTTGGTAGCGTCGGCAAAAGATAACTATCCGCGCGACGGGAATACATTTTCCTATGTTGCCAGTTTCGCCGAGATCGAAGTCGACGTCGAGACTGGCAAGTACTACGTCGTGGATTTTCTCGCCTCCGGTGATGTCGGGACGGTGATTCATCCCCGCGCGCTAGGCGGCCAAATGCTGGGGCGCTCCACCTTGGGTATCGGTCATGCGATCGGCCAGAAATGGGTGTTCGATCCGCACTACGGGCAGATGGTTTCCAAGCGCTTCTACCAGAGCAAACCGCCGACGATTTTGGACGTGCCGGTCGAGATGCAATGGACGGCGCTGGATATTCCGGACCCAGAGACACCGGTGGGCGCTCGCGGAGTGGGCGAACCACCGGTTGCGGGTGGGTGTGCTTCCGTCTTGAATGCGCTCTCGGACGCGCTTGGAGACGAGATCTTCCAGCGCGCCCCGGTGAACGCCGATACGATTCTGACATCGCTCGAAGCGGGCCGCCCAATGCAGCATCCCTTGATGGCTCACATTTGATGATGGCTCACGTTGAAGAGATTTGAGGTTGGTTATGGCCGTGATACGAGACGTAATGCCCGCGTTCGACCTGCTGCAGCCGAGTTCGGTTGCTGATGCGCAGAAGCTTCTCGCCCAGCATGGCAGCGACGCCTGGATATTGGCGGGAGGACTCGACAGCTTCGACTGGCTCAAGGATCGACTCCGAAAGCCGAAAGTCGTAGTCGATCTGAGCGGAATCGAGGAGCTGCGAGGAGTGCGCACGATTGGGGACGGGATCGAGATTGGAGCGATGACCACCCTGACGGAAGTGGTGAATCATCCCGTCATTCAACAGAAGTATGGACTGCTGGCGCAGGCCGCGGAAGTGGTGGCTTCGCCGCAAATCCGGAACCAGGGAACCATTGGCGGCAATGTTTCGCAGGACACGCGTTGTTGGTATTACCGCGGTGGCTGGCCGTGCTATCGTGCCGGCGGCAACATCTGCTATGCCGATACGCCGGTAGGGCGCAATCGCGAACACGCCATTCTGCAGGCGGACCGCTGTGTGGCTGTGAATCCTTCTGACTCTGCTCCGGCGCTAATTGCGCTCGATGCCAAGTTTGTCCTGCGCACATCCAAGGGTGAGCGAGCGGTGGATGCGGAGGATTACTTCGTTGGTCCCGACATCGACATCACGCGCCTGCATATCTTGCAGCCCGGCGACCTGCTTACTGCGATTCGCATTCCCTCGACCTGGGCAGGCGCACAATTTTATTTTGAAAAAATTCGCGACCGGAATGTTTGGGACTTTCCTCTCATGAATGTGGCCTCGGCCATGGTTGTTTCGGGAGACACGATTCAGCGCATTCGAATCGCGGTGAACGGCGCCGCCGCTCGCCCGCTGCGGTTGAAGGCAGTCGAAGACGTAGTGCGTGGCAAACCGAGAAACGCGGCGACCGGCGAGATGGCGGGAAAGCTGGCGGTGCGGGGAGCGATCCCACTCCAGTTCAATGCCTACAAGATCCCGCTGATGAGAAATCTTGTGAAACGCTCCATCAGCGGAGTGGAGGAGGCAACGTGGACTTCCTAGAGTGGGCGATCAGTCCGTGGGGACAGAAAGTTCCAATCCACATTGCATGGTTTCTGATGTGGGTTGCGGCAATAGCGGGATTGCTGTTTCTGATTGTCCACGCGACCTGGTTGCGATTCTTCGCCAAGAAAAAAGAATTTGATGGCGCTGGTTCCCCGGAAGTTGTTGCCCGAATCCCGGCGCACGTTCCACGGCATTCGCTGGTCGCGCGGATGTTTCACTGGATCATGGCCGCGTCGATGTTCACACTTCTCTTTACCGCCTTCCTTCCGAAGTTGGGAGTGCAATTTCCCTGGGTCACTTATCATTGGATCGCTGGTGCGGTGTTGACGGTTTCCATTGTTTTTCACATCTTCCATGCCTCGTTCTGGCTCGATTTCTGGTCCATCTGGCCTGACAAAACGGACGTAGAAGATGCGTCGAAGCGGGTCCGCCGGTTTTTCGGAATGTCCGCACCGCCGCCGCGAAAGTTCGCCAAGTATCCGCTGGAAAACAAGCTCTTCCACGGCGTGATCATCTTATGTGGTTTGTCGGTGATCCTAACTGGCGTGTTCATGATGTTTCGCGTGCGCACGATCTTTTTTCCGCGGAATCCGTATCTGTTTGGTGACATGACCTGGGGCCTGCTGTACGTGCTGCACGGACTGGCGGGCGTGGGACTGATCGCGCTGGTCATGATGCATGTTTACATGGGACTCCGACCGGAAAAACTTCCGATCACAAAATCGATGATCTTCGGCTGGATGGACCGGGACTTTGTTTTGAAGGAGCATGATCCCGAGCGCTGGGCCGTCGAGACATCGCCGTCATCGGCGCGTGGAAGAGCGGAAGGACGAGGGCTCACGGATGCTGGCTGAAATCGCACGCCGTTGTGAGGCGGTGGAAGAATGCTACGAGTTCCTGCTAGCCTATGCTGCACAAGGACTGCCCACCGACCAAGGGAGCAAGTCCGGCGGGCAAATGCGGGAGCTGCTGGCTAGCGCTGTGAAGGCGTTGACCGGACTTTCCGAGACCTGCGCACTGGCAATCAAGGAAGAAGAACTCGAACCGGCCGACAAGTACTCAGCGTTCTTTGGAGTGCTGGATCGCGACGCCCGCGACTCTCTTGCCGCGATTGAACTGGTTCTGGCTCAACCCACGATTAGTTCCCAACTGGTGGACAATCTGAATGCTTCCATCCATCTCCGGGCGCTGCTCACGGACTTGTTTCTTCTGGGCGAGATCGTGAGGAAGCAAGATAAACCGGTGGGACAGGTCGCTAGTGAGGGTGAATAACCGAGAAAATTGCCGTCGCCAATCTCACCGTTTGAAACCCACGGAACCTTTTCAGCTGCGTAGACTATGCGATTAAAGATCGTGCAGGCGGGAGAGCCGGTTCTGCGGGAGACCGGACGTCCCTTAACCCGGCAGGAGATATTGGGAGACGAGATCCAAAGATTGATACTCGACATGCAAGAAACCATGCGGGACGCTCCCGGAGTTGGACTGGCCGCGCCCCAGGTTGGACTTTCGCTGCAAATCGCTGTGATCGAGGATCGCGAGGAAATACTTCAGGATCTTCCGCCAGAGGAACTTGTGGAGAAGGATCGTCACCCCGTTCCTTTCCACGTGATCATCAATCCAAAGATAGCCTTCTCGGAAAATGACAAAATCAGTTTCTACGAAGGGTGTCTCAGCGTCGCGGGGTTCTCGGCAGTAGTTCCGCGGGCCCGGGTTGTCCACGTCGACTACTTAGACGAGCAGGGAGAGCAACGATCCGTTGACGCAACGGGATGGTACGCGCGGATTCTGCAACACGAGATCGATCATCTGAATGGAGCTCTTTACATCGATCGCATGCAGAGCCGCACTTTCACGTCCGCGGAAAACTGGAATCGCTTCTGGAGAGGCAAACCGATCGACGAAGCGTCATCCACGCGCTTGCGTTAAAGGTTCAAGGTCGCTTCTGCTCAGCAGGCAGCTCCTCAAACCAGCCTCAGTGGTGGTGTTTGCCGCCGGAGTGCCCTCCGGAGTGTCCGCCAAAGTGGCTACCTCCACTCGAGTGTCCGCCGAAATGCCCGCCTCCACCGGAATGGCCGTGGCCGAAACTCTTGCCGCCGCCGAAATTCTTTGGAGCGTGTCCACCACCAAAATGGGATCCACCCGAGCGCGCTTGCTTCTCGGAGGACTTGGCAAATCCCTTGCCCATGTAACTGTTGGAAGACGGCTTACCGAAATTGCGGTTTTGAAAGCTTCCGCTCGGAGCACGATAGGAGGGCATTGACCTACCATAGCCAGCGCCGTCTCTGCTGAAGCTTTCCGCCGATCGGTTATAAAAACTGGACCCATAACTCGAACGCGCATACTGCTGCGACCTGCCGACGGCCGGGCGGTAACTGTTGGAGGGTTGCCGTGACGACCCGTAGCCGCTTCTGGGTGCTTGGTAACCGCGGCTGTATCCTTCCGACCGGCTCCGCGCGTACATATCTCTGTCTGGGGTTCGAGCAAATCCCCGCTCGCGCCCGCTGTATGCACCACCACCCGGACGGCCGTAGCCGCCCGGAGTCCGATAAAAACCGTTCGACCGCGCTGTACTCCATCCGCCGCGCGAGAACGCGCGCGGACCGCCATGCGGGAAGCCCCAATCGGCGACCGTAGTGCTATGCGAATAGTAGCTCGAACCGTGGAAGAGCACCGCGTGAGCCAGCCAGTCCAATCCCCAGGCCAGCAATCCGAAAGGCGTATGCATGAAGGCTGTGGTCGCGATGCCCAAGCCAAATCGCATGGCCAGCGGCCCGAAGGAGGAACCGATAAACGATCCCAGCGCGCCGAGCAGCGAAAATCCTGGATACGGCGAGATCGGCTGGCCGTAGACAGCCCACGGGTTGTAGACGGGCACATACACAAGCTCCGGATTCACCGGAGCGAGGACGATGTTTCCCTGATCGTAGTTCACGGTTTCCTGCGGAGTGCTTCTCAGGCTTCCAGCGGCCTGAGCACGCTGGCGCATGACCTGCACCGCGTCAAGTACATCTTGCGGCTGATTGTAGTAGGCATTGCCAAGCTCGGTGGCCCATTGCAGGTTGTAATCCATCTGCGCCAGCACTTGGGGAAATGCGGTCAATGCCTTCACGCTTGGGTCCCAGGGCTGTGCATCGGCTCCTGCAGCAATCTGTTCGGAGGACGCGTAACCTAGCGCTCTCCGCCAGCGGTCGGCGTCCGCCACTTGCGCGGGATACGTGGACGCGGTGAGTATCTGTGCTACCAGCGTATCGGGATAAAGCGCAATCGGCGCCACCAGTTGGTCCAGTTGCTGCGCGCTAAGGGGCTGCACCTGCCCATAACCCTGCTGCGGATTCGTCTGGCCGGGCGCTGAGTAAGGCTGTTGCGGATACGACTGTTGCCCGTAAGGTTGCGGTTGCTGATATCCCGGCTGACCATAGCCCGGTTGCTGATCTGGCGGTTGCTGTTGCGGAGCGTACTGTCCGTTGTCCGGAGCATACTGCCCATTGTCTGGAGCGTATTGTCCGTTGTCTGGCGCCTGCTGCGCGAAGAGCTTTTCTTGCCCCACTGGGAACAAGACGAACACCAGCGTCAACGCAAACAGAGAATAAATAGGAATGCGCGATGCCGGCGTGTGCGTTAGGGTTGTCATCTTCCCTCTCAGTAGCCCACGCGGCGCGCTTCGGGGCTAACGTTCCGATCAAAACGGCCGGAGATTGCGCTCACACCCGGCCCGACGAAGAACTGCTATTTGTTCTAAACCCGGACTTCCGTTATTAGTTCCGCAGAGAAAGCGCCCGGTTTCCGTAGATCTACACGTACTCACGCTCGGCCCGCCGAATCGCTCGGTACCTCTTAAACACTTCCTTATCGCTTTCCAGTCCCAGTGCCGAGCGGATTGAGCTCCCACGGAAAGTATGAGCCAACATCTTCCATCCCTTAAAGAGGACGAACCCGGGATCGTGCTTCAGTGCCGCGGGGATGTGGTGAACCTTCATCCAGCGCTCAGCTTTCCAGCGCATGAATTCCACCTCTTCAGCCGGAAGATGCTCGGTACGGACAACAGCCGTAGTGCCGTCGTATTCTTCGAGCCGCTCGTTCATGATCAACCCTTGATCGCGGAAGTCTTTCGTCATCGGCGTTCGCGGGTAGGGTGTGGGATGCTGTATGTAGGGCCAATCCACGTAGCGGCGGGCAAATTCGAGATTGGCTTCGATCGACTCGCGCGTGTCGCCCGGACTGCCCACGATTAATCCGCCGACCACATACATCTGATTACGGTGCAGGTATTCGATGGCCTTAAGAGTGGCGTTGCCGGTTTTGTGACCGTTCGATCGCTCTGTGTTTTTGGCGGAGGCTCGCAGAAATTCCAGGTCGCCTTCCAGGATGTTCTCGATGCCCAGAAAAACGTAGCGGAAGCCGGCTCGCCGCATCAGCGGAGCAAGAGTTTCACCATGGTTTGCAATCGCCGAGGTCATGGCTTGAACAAAGTAATCAAGCTTGTGCAGCCCGGCCGCAATGATGGCCTCGCATAACGCCTCGAAACGCTTGACGTTCAGGGTAATGTTGTCGTCGACGAGAAAGATGGTTCGAGCGCCGTGATCGCGCGCGTCGCGAATGTCGGCCAGCACCCGGTCGAACGAATAAGTGTGGAAGTTGCGCCCGCGCATTTCGATGATGGAGCAAAAACTGCAATCGTAGGTGCAGCCTCGCGAGGTCTCGATCACATCCACCTGGCGACCGAGCAATGTGTATCCCTTGAGCACGCGCGCATCGCGCTTCGGCAGGCGGATTTCCTTGTCCTCAAGACGGTGCGGGGGACGGCCCGGGTTATGCGCCCAGCTTTCGCCGTTTCGATAGGAAAGACCGCAGATCCGTTCAAATCCGGAGCCCTGCTCGATCGCGCGCAACAATTCGCGGAAAGTCACTTCTCCTTCGCTGCGCACCAGATAATCCACGCCCAGATCCTCGTAAGCCTCGGGAGCAAGGCTGGGGTCGTATCCACCCACAACGATCTTCACGCCCGGCCGGAGAGAGCGGACCAGTTCGATAATGCGAGCCGCGGTGCGGCGCTGAAATGTCATGATGGAGAGACCGACAACTTCAGGATCGAGCTCGCCCACCAGTCTGGTTACAGTTTCACGAACCCGACGGTGAACCAGGATTAAATCAGCGACGGCCACTCGATGGTGAGAATCAACGTTGCCAGCCAGGGACGCAAGAGCACCATTCGGCATGCGAATCCCAGCCGGAGGCATGTGTTCGAACGAATCCGGCATAGATAGCAACAGGACGTTCATGAGCACCTGTCCTTAATGCATTGTTAAAGTCCCGCAGGCGCGGGTCGAACCCCAGTGACGAAGCGAATGGGCGTAATTGTACCGCACCGTGCGCCCGAATTCTGGCGGAGAAATTTGAGCTTCCCGGGCAATTTTCAAGTTATCATTTTAGCCAGAGTGCCGTTGCGGATTGAGAAGTGGAAAGCAGCGACATTTGGGGGAAGCATGGCGATCGATTTTGTGCGCGCGCGTGAGGGAAGAGACGACTCGATACAATTTCAACCGGTCGAGCGGCTCAAAGTCTATTTATTCGGAGCTACGGTGCTGTTTGCTTCATTTGGAATGGGAGAAGCCGTGTACCGACTCTTGTTTTCGGAGTTTGACGGCATCACCGACCGTATTCCGGTGGAACTTTTGTTTGGCCTGGTATTTGCGTGGCTCGCCACCAAGTTCGTCGGCGGCGTTTACCGAAATCGTAAACAGAGGAGTGCGCGGCTCAACTTCATTTGGGCTCGGAATCACCACATACGGGGCGCTGTGGAAGGAATCACGCCTTTGGCGCACCCCGCGAAAAACCAACAATCGATCCGCGTGATCCGCGAAGAAGTCGACAGGATCGAGTTGGCGCTGAAGGAGATCCTGCCGGGCTAGATTGGTTTGCGAATGCGGTTTCGGGCGGTTCACGTTCGCGGCGAGATTGTTCCGCGTGAGTTCTAGGTAGGATTACTTCCGAGCCGCCAGCTGGCCGGGACGATCTTCTCCCCCTCCAAAAGAATTTACTGACCGCGACCATTACGTTCTGCCATTTGGCCGTCGCCTCATTTGCGCTGTTGTGGCGACGCCCCATAGAATGATGAAGCCGAGACGGCTCGACGATTGCCGATTTAGGAAAAAGCGTCGCTGAAGATGCTCCGATCGCAGATTGTTCGCCGGAGAGATGGCCGAGTGGCTGAAGGCGCACGCTTGGAAAGCGTGTTTACTCGAAAGGGTAACGTGGGTTCGAATCCCACTCTCTCCGCCAGTCTTTTGTTTTCAATGAGTTAAGTGCCATCCATACCGTCATCCATACCGTAAAACCCATTTCGAGGAGCGGTATGCGATGCGATTTTGTCATCCCTTTGTCCTGACGTCGAACTCTCGCGACAGCGAGAAAGCGCTCGCCCGTCGCAATCGCATTGGAGCCAAATCTCGCGTCCAATGCGACCAACCACATTTCGTTGTGTTCTCCCCGCGCACGATTTTTCCTAGACACATCGCGCGTCCGAGTCCGTCTCCGAAGAATTTGACCGAAATTCCGTTTGCACATACTTTCTCCAAGCTTGATTTGGAGGTCCTATGATGCGAACCGGCAAGTCTCATGCGGGGCGCGTCAATCTCACGAAGTACGTGAAAGTGCGCGGCGCGGCGTCTGTGACGTGGCGCTTCTGTCCAGTCGTTCACACAAGTAACGGCCGTATTCGGCCAGACTACATCTTGATCGATGGCCGGCCCGAACTCCACAAAGAAGGTGCTTACTACATCGAGTGGTATCGCGATGGCAAACGATATCGAGAATCAGTGGGCAAGAGTCCAAGCGAAGCGTTTGCTGCTGCAGAGCGCAAAGCTCAAGTTCTCAGGAACCAGGCGCTCGGGATCGAGATCGTCGGCGAACAGAGACGAATCGGAATAACCCTGTCAGAGGCTTGCCGCGAGTTCCTCGAGGAAACCCGCCAACACCACAGGCCGAAGACGTACAGCCAGTACAAGACCGCTCTCGAATACTTCCGCCAATCCTGTCGGGAAAAGCCGCTTTCCCGTGTCGAACGATCTGACGTCATGAGTTTCATGGGCTTTTTGTCCGACAGGGGTCTTGCCCGCCGCACCATCTGGACCAAGGTGCAGGTTGTCGTCTCGATGCTCAAGGCGAACGGAGTTACGAAACTAATCCGCAAGCGCGACTGGCCGCGCTACACGGAAACGGAACCCGAGGTTTACTCCAGTGAGGAGATCGAAACGTTTCTTGCGCAATGCAACTCTTGGAAACGAGTACTGTTTGAGTTCTTCTGGATGACTGGTTTTCGCGAAGGCGAGGTCATGCATGCAACATGGCCTGACATTGACTTCGCGAATCACGTGGTTCGAGTAAAGGCAAAGCCAAAGCTGGGATTCATTCCGAAGGATTGGGAAGAACGCGAGGTTCCGATTCCCGATCGCCTACTGAACAGCTTGCGCCATCACAAAGCCTCAGCCAACGCGAATCACGCGCTGGTTTTCTCGACCGGCAACGGCGGACTTGTTCACAACTTCCTACGGCAATGTAAAAGTGTGGCGTGGCGCGCCGGGCTAAATTGCGGCCTGTGCGATACAGGGCAAGGGCATTGCGCCAAAGGACCATATTGCCAAAACTGGTTTCTGCATAAATTCCGGGCGACATTCGCCACGATGCATCTTCGCGCTGGAGTTGATTTGACAACAGTTCAAACGTGGATGGGACACAAGGACTTGGCATCGACGATGCGCTATCTCAAACCCGCCCGGGACAAGGAAGCACTGCGGAAAGTCAATGCTACGTTTCCTTTCCCGAAACCAACATCCGAGTCGGACGAGGCACATGCCTAGGCGGCCGTTTGGTTCAACGGCATTTTCCGACGAAGCCAATCGGCTACCGCTTGCGGGTCAAAACGGATGAGGCCACCAACCCTAAAATGAGGAATCGCACCTCGTTCCACAAGGCGGTAGATGGTCATCTTGCTGGTCGAAAGGATCTTTGCGAGCTCCGACGCTCGCAGCGCGTGCGGCATCTTCTCAAGCTCGACTGCTAAGGACGATCTGGTATTCATGGTGTTTCCTGGGCTAGGCTAATCATGATCGGGCAAAACCCGCCGCCTGCACTTGTCCCTTCCAACCGCGGCCCTGTCATTGGCGTTGTAGTAGAGGTTCCTGATTCAGTCAATGCGCCCTGATCATTCGGGATTTGACCGAAATCTCATTCCGGTCTACGTTTCAGACGCTCGCGACCGATCAATTGGCCTCGGGCAAGGAACCGCCCGTGTTTTCATCTCTTGAAGAACTCGGGGAACGGCTGAGGGCCACGGGCTACATCGCCGATTCGATTGCCGCTACAACCGTGTATCTGGCGGCGAGACTGCAGAAACCCTTGCTGCTCGAAGGCCCCGCCGGCAGCGGAAAGACTCAGTTGGCATACGCAGTCGCGGATGCCGCGGACACTGTCGTTGAACGCTTGCAGTGTTACGAGGGCCTCAACGAAGAAAAGGCCATTGGGAAATTCGACGAGCCACTGCAGAAGCTTTGCGTCGAGTTGAAGGCGAGATCCAACAACATCGACTGGGAGTCTCTGCAGACTGAATTGCATGGACACCGGTTCTTCAGCGCAGGTCCTCTGTTGCGCGCCTTACAGTACGACAAATCTTGCGTCCTGCTCATCGACGAACGGGATAAAGTGGACCACGCATTTGAGGCCTTGTTGCTGGAATTGCTTAGCGTGTGGCAGTTGAGCATTCCGAAGCTCGGAACCGTCAAAGCCAAGAGCATTCCGTTCGTTGTGCTCATGTCCAACGAAGAGCGCCGCATCGGGGATCCTCTGCGTCGACGCGGCTTTTATCTTCGCGTTGAACACCCAACGGCCCAACGCGAAGCAGCGATTGTGGCCCTGAGAACACCAGAATCCAGTCGCGCATTTCATGCAGGCATGGCTGGGTTCGCGAAGGCCTTGCGCGGCTGGAGCCTGGAAAAACCGCCATCCGTCTCGGAAATTCTGGATCTGGCACAGGCGCTCAAGGTTCTCGGGTCGGAACAAATTACGGCAGAGATGAGGGACATTCTCCTGCCCTTGCTGGCCAAGACTGAGGCCGACCGGCGAAAGCTGCTACTGCGCGATGGCTTTGCCAGCCTGATCTATGACGCGCAACAGTACAGCGCCGAGGCGCTGCGAGGGGGTGCGGCATGAAGTCGGCACTCATCTTTGCGCAAATGCTTTGCGCCATCTCGATTTCCTGGGCGCAATCAGCTAAGACACCAGCACGGATTGAAGCTGAGTACTACGTCATGGCCTACGCACAACACTATCGAGTGACGGATTCGTCACTGAGGAGATTTCGTCGACACAGGTCGAGGGCGAAACCTGGCGACGATTGAAGATAACCTTCCCTGATAACGTGAAGAGCCATTCCAAAGAACAGATCTCCTGCTTTGGACCAGACGGACTACTTCGCCGGCACGACTACACAGTGGACATTCTCGGCGGCTCCACAGGTCTCAACTACGCGTCGGACTACCGGAATGTCGACGGAATCATTGTCCCGACCAAACGGAGAGTATACGCGTATGAAGGCGATTACCAGCTTGTCAAAGAGCCTTTGCTCGTTGCAATCGACATGGGCGAGATCACGCTTCTCTAGCCAATCCGCGAAGACAGCTAAGGTGAGAGCTCACAATGCCCATAGAATCGCTCCTCAGTCCTCTGCAGCTCGGGGCACTCCATCTTCCGAATCGAATCATTATGGCGCCTCTCACGCGGATGCGTGCTGGAGCTAACAGAGTACCCGTTCCAGCACACGCATGACATGACGACTCTGCATTTCTTCGAGAGAACAGAAAGCCTCGTCCGTAGGCGATTTGTCGCTGGCCTGAGCTTGGATTCTTTCGGGTAGGTCGCCAACGTCAAGGAACTTACCATCCGCCATCATGCAGGCGTTCCCGATGACACTCTCAAGCTCCCGAATGTTTCCCGGCCACGGATAGATGGCCATTCGGCTCTGCGCTCGCCTGGTCAGGCCGGCAATGGGCTTCTCATATTCCTTTGCGAACTTCTCGACGAAGTATCTCTCGAGAAGTGGCATGTCCTCGCGTCGATCTGTGAGCGCAGGCAAGCCGATCTCGACCACAGCCAGCCGGTAGTAAAGGTCCTCGCGAAACTTCCCTTCACGTACCATGGTTCGCAGGTCGCGGTTTGTGGCTGCGATGATCCGCAAATCTACTTTATGCGAGACGGTCGAGCCTACTCTTTGAACTCGATGGTCTTGCAAGACGCGAAGCAATTTTGCCTGAGCGCCCGGTGACAGCTCTCCGATCTCATCGAGGAAGATAACGCCACCATCTGCGCTCTCAATTAAGCCAGTCTTGTCCTGACTGGCACCGGTGAAAGCACCCTTCACATACCCAAATAGTTCACTTTCCACAAGACTTTCGACCAAGGCGGAGCAATTACAAACCACAAATCGGTCCGCCAAGGCGGGACTGAGAGTGTGCAGTGCCCTTGCGACCAGTTCTTTGCCTGTTCCGGTGGCACCGGTGATTAGCACAGTTCTGAAATGCGGAGCTGCGCGGCGAATCATTGCGAAAACGTCATGCATAAGTGGGCTATGGCTGACGATGCCCTCGAACTGACACGCTTCAAGCATTTTCTGGGCCAAGCG
This sequence comes from uncultured Acidobacteriaceae bacterium, assembly GCA_963750245.1. Taxonomy (GTDB): domain Bacteria; phylum Acidobacteriota; class Terriglobia; order Terriglobales; family Acidobacteriaceae; genus Sulfotelmatobacter. Next base: position 1,160,058 of record CAVVQB010000005.1, on the reverse strand, counting down.
CAATGTTTTCTTCCGGATATTGGCTTCGGCCAGGAGATCGGCGATTCGATCCTGGAGTCGCTGAATATCAATCGGCTTCGTCAGATAGTCGCAGGCGCCTCTCTTGAGCGCTTCTACGGCAGAGTCGGCAGAGTAGTGTCCCGAAATGAGGATCACGTTTGCTCCCGGATCGGCACGGAGCATTCGTTCGAGCAGGTCCATTCCACCCGCTCCACTCATGGCCGGGCTGAGAAGCACAATTCCTGGATGGCTTTGCAAGAAGACTTCAAACCCCGGCTCGGCGTCTTCCGCAGTCAGTATTTCCAGGCCTTCTTGGCTGAGCGCGGCGACGATCAGTTTCAAGTCCTCGGGATTGTCGTCCACTGCTAATAGCCGGACAGCGGCTAACCTCCTCATTTGTGACTTCAATTTGCTCACTGCAATGGTCCTTGCTTATTCCCCCTCAGCGGCCACACATTTCGCGAACGCAGCCGTCTATACGCTCTGCTTGCTAGCGTCCCGTTCCGCCGTTACGGACTTCAGCAGATTCTCCTTCTCGTGCGAAGAGATCTTCGGGTTCGGATGAACAACATGACACCACTGGCTGCCAGTCTTTCCGTTATGAGGACTGTGTTTCAAAGCCTGCCGAACAAGGATTGTTCAACAGCAAGGTCGCGACAAGTGGACCGAATGACTTCGTTGACGGCGTTTGACGCAAGGAACTGGAAGCCGTAGCGAAAAGCGTCTCCTGGCGAACCACGCATAAATCGATAAAGGGCCCAAATTCATCGAATTTGCAACAAAACTGTTTCTGAATCTGTGCTAACCAGCTAACACACTGTAGAAAAAGAGAGTTAACCAGCCTTCTAACTTGCCATGCTAAAATTCGCGGCGCAGGTTGCGGCGAGGTCTACATGCAGCAGCACGGACCAGCAGGCCGATTTGTTCGTTTTGGATCCTTCGAGGCGGATCTCCAGGAAGGCGAACTCACTAAGGCGGGCAGCCGGATTCATTTGCAACAACAGCCATTTCAGATCCTTGCCCTATTACTGGAGCGTCCCGGTCAAATCTTCACGAGGGAAGAAATCCGTCAGAAACTGTGGCCCCACAATACGTTTGTGGAGTTTGACGACTCGTTGAACACTGCGGTGCGGAAGCTGCGCGAGGCCTTGAACGATTCGGCCGACAATCCCAGGTTTGTGGAAACGGTTCCCCGTCGCGGCTACCGTTTTGTAGCTCCGGTGACTTGGACGCCAGAGCTGCAAGCCCTAGCCTCAATCCGGTCCCTGATCGCTCGACACCCTTATCTTTGGCTCACCGCGGCGCTGCTCGCGGCAAGCGCAGCCCTCGGGGGATTGTGGCATCTTCGCCGTCCAGCCTCCCGAATCGTGCCCGAAGATACCATCGTTCTCGCCGACTTTGCCAACGGCACGGGCGATCCGGTGTTCGACGACACGCTGCAGACGGCGCTCGGCATCTCCTTGCGGCAATCGCCTTTCCTCAACGTGGTCTCGGACAGTGAGGTAGCGAAGACCCTGCGACAGATGACGCGTCCAGGCGGGACGAAGCTCACGCCGGAGATAGCCCGCGAGCTTTGCCAGCGCGCAGGCAGCAAGGCCTATGTTGCGGGAGCGATTGGCAGTTTGGGCAGCCAGTATGTGCTGGGGTTGAAGGCGGTAAATTGCCTGAGTGGAGACACGCTGGCCGAGCAGCAGATGACGGCGTCGTCAAAGGAGAATGTGCTGAACGTGCTGGGCGAGGAAGCATCCAGACTCCGGCGCGAACTGGGCGAATCGCTGGGCACGGTGCAGAAGTTTGATGTCCCCCTCGAACACGCCACAACGCCATCGCTCGAGGCTCTGAAGATGTTTAGCCTCGGCATCAAGGCCTGTCGCGAGAAAGGTACCGCTGCAGACCTGCCGTTCAGTCAACATGCACTCGAGCTTGATCCGAATTTTGCCATTGCCTACTTGCAAGTGGCTACTGACTACACCAACCTCGGTGAGTTAGAGCGGGCCAAGGAGTACTTCAGCAGAGCTTTCCAGCTGCAGGAGCATGCCAGCGAAGGAGAGAAGCTGAGGATCGTGGCCGAATACTACCGGAATGTAACGGGCGAACTGGACAAGGCAGCAAAAACGTATCAGAGGGAGATTGAGAACTATCCCCGGCGAGGCGGAGCTTACAACAATTTGGGCATTGTGTACGGTGATCAAGGACAGTATGAGAAAGCCATGGAAATGACGCGGCAAGCCCTGCACCTTGTGCCGGATCAGGTATCTCATTACGACAATCTCGCCAACTTTGCCCTCGCCCGGCAGCGTTTCGACGAAGCGAGCCGGGTCATCGACGAGGCGCGGGCGCGAAAACAGGATGATCTTGTATTGCACGGTATCATTTATGCTCTTGCCTTCGTTGGCTCGGACACTGCCGCCATGAAGGAGCAGCAGCAGTGGTTTGCAGGTAAGCCCGAATATGAGCACTTTGGATTGGCTTTCGCATCCGACACTGAGGCATATGGTGGCCATTTGGACAAGGCACGGGAACTGACCAAGCAGGCCGTGGACTCCGCAGTCCGAGCTGACAATAGGGAAGCTGGGGCAATATGGCAGGCGAATGCTGCCGTCGAACAAGCCGCTTACGGCAACATCACAGAATCTCGACGGACAGCGGCGGAGGCATTGAAGCTTGCTCCCGCGAGTCAGGGCGTCGAGGTTGAAGCCGCGCTGGCCTTTGCCATGGCGGGCGATACGACACGAGCCGGGTCCTTGGCACAGGACTTAGGGAGACGCTTCCCGCTGGACACCCAAGTGCAGTCGCTTTGGCTACCCGCGATTCGAGCGCAATTGGCGCTGGACCGACGGGATCCCTCTTCCGCTCTGACCAACCTGCAAGCTGCTTTACCCATCGAGTTGGGAGAAATTTCGTTCGTCAACAATATTTCCTGCCTCTATCATGTGTATGTCCGCGGAGAGGCCTACTTGGCCGCCGGACAAGGAAGTGCAGCGACCGCCGAGTTTCAGAAAATCCTCGAACACAGCGGCATCGTCTGGAACTGCTGGACGGCAGCGTTGGCGCATCTGGGAGTTGCTCGTGCGAACGCTTTGCAGGCGAAAACTGCGCCGGGAGCAGATGCTGATGCCGCCCGCGTCCGGGCACTCGCCAGTTACAAAGACTTCCTCACGCTCTGGAAAGACGCCGACTCCGACATCCCCGTCTTGAAAGAAGCCAAGGCGGACTACGCAAAGCTGCAATAGCGGCAAGATTCCTGGCCATGACTTTTGCTGCCTAGCGGTAACTGTCGAAGTCAGGCGATTACACTCATTGACTCGGCCCCCACCAACACCCACCATCGCTCCCCATTTTCGCTCGCACGCCACACCTCGCTCATCCCCGTATTTGACGCGGGTGAGACGTGAGTCGTCCACGCCGGGTCGGGCTAGTATTGAGTATCGCGGAAACGCAGGAATGACGCGGGTGAAACGCATGCCCTATCGCTCGGAGGTGCATAGATACAGGGGATTTTGTAACTGGAAAAGCGGGGGTGTGTACATCGTGACATCACCCACACACTATCCCATCAAACGCTTGGGAGGATAGGAGGTAGGAGAAAAAAAGTCCGTCCTCCATGACGGCGAAGGAGTAAACAGGCGTGAGTACATGGATCCGAGGGCAGTCAACGAGTGTAATCGCCTGTTATCAACAGTTAACGTCCGGTTTGCCCGTCCCTCGCCCAGAATCGTTGGCAAGCGTTCATGGAATGGAACTACCTGTTTTCGCCAAAATCGGTGAACAGTGCGCGACGTGGAAGAGGAGAATTCGTGTTTTCATTTCGGCTCCTTGACTAAAATGAACAGACATTTAGTTTTGCAAAGAACGCCCGAATGTCCTGCACTAATAGCTGGGGCTGCTCCAGAGCCGCGAAGTGCCCGCCCTTTGGCATTTCAGTCCTTTGTATTACGTTATATGTTTGAGTAACCCAGCGAAACGGAGGGACTGCTACCTCCTTCGGAAAATCCGCATACCCCACAGGAGTCTCCAGGCGTGGCGTCGGCGCCCCCTCTTCTCCTGTGAGCCGGTTCTCGCGATAGATTCGCATGGCGGAGCCCACCGTACCGGTCGCCCAATAGAGCGTGACATCGGTCAGAAATGTGTCGCGGTCCACTGCCGTAATAAAATCGCCGTGGTTATCCGTTAGCAGTTGAAATTTACCTACCATCCAAGCCAACCACCCGGCCGGAGAATCCGACAGGGCATAGGCAAGAGTCTGCGGTTCAGCAGCCTGGAGATAAAAAAAACTGCTCTCTGGTCGATCAAAGTACGAATACCGTTTCCGCTCCGCATCGCTCATTTGCTTGACTGCCTCGGGGTTCGGGGGGGGCGCCGTAATAAGGTTCAGATGAAGCCCGATCACGTGCGCGGGCGCCAGGGAAGCCATGTCACGGGCTACCAACGAACCCCAGTCGCCGCCTTGGACACCGTACTTGGAATAGCCCAAACGATCCATCAGAACGACCAGAGCCTTCGCCATGCGCTGTGGGCCCCAGCCTCGACTGGTGGTGGGTCCGGAAAATCCGAAGCCAGGAAGCGAAGGAATGAGCACGTCAAATGCCGGACTGTTCTTGTCTTTGGGATCGGTGAGCGGCCCGATCAGTGCGAGAAACTCAACAATCGAACCGGGCCAGCCGTGAATCATCAGCAAGGGTATGGCGTCGGGACGGGGCGAGCGCTGATGAATAAAATAAATCTGCTGTCCATCAATTTCCGTGGTGAACTGGTCAAACTCATTGACCTTGGCTTCTTGCGCACGCCAGTCATAACCGTTCTGCCAATACTCCGCGAGTTCCCGGACCTTTTTGATGTCGGCGCCGTACTCCCAAGTCGTACCCGGAATTTGATCGGGCCATTTGGTTTCCGCCAGACGGTGCCGAAGATCGACGAGAACCTGGTCGGGAACATGCATCTTAAACGGGCGAATCGCTGCCGCTGTGGCGTCCGTTTTGGCTGGTGATTGCGCTTGTCCCAGAGCAATCGAGGGGAGCAACAACAGGGCGGCAAGAAAACGCCTCCCGCTCTGCGCGACTGTCTTTTCCGTTCTCTCAAATCCAGTTTTCATCACACTCACACACTCCAGTCCTTGATCAAACGCCCCCCGCCTGTCTCTCCATGCGGTGTCCTACATCTGGTTCGGCGTTCCATCTGACCACACGCCGGTGGGAATGACGAACAGATCCATCGGTTCCGGGTTACCTAGGAACTGTGGAGTCAGAAATATCGGAGAGTTCGGGAATTTAAACGAGACATGGTTTGAGTCGTCAATCGGATTTGCACCCCATACCGCGCCATCCATGAGCGGCGTGTAAAACATAATATGGGCCATGTTGTGCCCACCACCATCATTAAGATATGCGCCTTTCGACATCATGTAGCAGATCGCGCCTGCATCGAGAGCGGGTAATTCCTTTTTTTCCATCGCGGTCTTGATACTCTCCTTGATTTCAGCTTTGGATTTTCCCGCCAAGATTAATTTTGTCCTGAAGTAAGTGTATGGCACCACAGTTCGCGCGGCCGGCGGATTGAAGCACTCCGCACCCCGAGTCTTAGGGCTCCAAAACTCCGGGCTCCCGAATGAATTCATCCAACCGCGCTCAACTATGCAGATGAAGCCGTTCTTGCCTTCGACCGCCGTTTCGTAGCCTTGTTTTCCCAGGACCATAACCGTGGCATCGTTGGAAATGGAGGCCGGGGCCGCGCTTCGCGCCAGAGCAATCTCGGCGTCGCGGTCCATCAGGTACTGCTCGAGGGGCGGCATGCTGGGGTAAGGATTTTTGGCGTCCTGTGCTCGCACTTGCCGCGCCGCTAGCGCAAGGGCCAGCGCAAGAAACGCCAATGCGATCATCTTGACTGTCTTTCGTTTCATTTGATTTTCTCCTTAAATCCTTTTGATGTAGATTTAAAGTATTGCGTCAAACCTATGATCGGCGAGCACCGTTGACCGGCCGGCCGACATTTCTTCTTGTAAATCGCCGTAAATTCTTCGCGTGCCTTCGCATAATGCTCTGGCAATCGTAATCATAAGGAGGCATACCGTCCGATGAGTTCAGCCACGGCGTCGGGTTGCTCATCTACAACGTAATGCACGCTGTTCTTGATGACTTCGATCTTGACGTTTGCGCAGTCATGCGCTCGCAAAGCATCGGCGAAACTGGGCATGAGCTTCTCGAAAGGCGAGTTTTCCCCTGGAACTAACACCAGAGGCAGGCTGATCGCAGTGTGCTGTGCGGCATTAAATTTCTCATTCGCAGGAAAAGCGCGATAGATATCCAACGCCGCGCGCAGATGTTCAGGATCGGCATAAGCCCGGGCATAGCGGGCGACATCCGCGTCGTTGAAGGTCTCGCGATCGAGAAAATGGCGGAAGTAAATAGCCTCGCGCCCGGCAATCAGTTGTTCAGGCAGGTTTGGCGTCTGCTGAAAATTGATGTGCCAAGTAATGGGATCAGCTTTAATTGCATCCCACGGACCAAGGCCGGGCAGCGGTATGTCGAGCATCATGACCCCGCGGCTGGTTTCCGGATAACGGCGGGCGAAGGCATACGCTACCATGCCACCGATGTCGTGACCGACAACATAAATATGCTCCAGATGCAAGCTTTCCGCCAGTTGATGAACGTCTTCTGCCATATTTGCAGCATCGTACCCATCTGCCGTCACGGCAGAGCCGCCTATGCCGCGCAGGTCAACTGCAACGACCGTAAAGTGTTTCGCCAACAGCGGCATGACACGGTGATACGCGTACCAGTCTTCGGGAAAACCGTGCAGTAGAATGACGGCTGGGCCAGTCCCGCCACGAACGTAATAAAGCTTAGTCCCATTCACTTGGACAGTATCTGAGACAAATCCACTTCCAAGTGCCGCCAGCGCTGGATCGGCCATCTGCCGGGGCGATGATTGGTAATAGAAAACGGCGCATACAGCCACTGCAAAAACCACCAAGGCTTTTAAAGCCCAACGACTATACATACCAGTCTGCATGTCATAGACCCCCGGTAAACGGGCGCTTAGCTTCCCCCGACCGGCAGCATTCGTCCGTGTGCCGCACGTAGTGACTCCAGGTGATGAATCAGCCGTTTTTGTCCTGCTTGCAGCACCTGTGCATCTTGAGGATTTGTCGCCAGAGAGACGTGGCCCTCATACGCTGCGATGAGGAAGGTTGCGGTTCCGTGGGGCTCCACGTCGTTCCGCACTACGCCGCATTCTTGCCCTGCCTGCAAGGCCGCAATGGCATCGTGGCAGTCCTTAAAAAGTTTCGCTGTTCTTTTTCGGAACCCCTTGATCAAGGTAAAGCACCTCTTGCGACAGGTTATTCAGCGAGCAGCCGCACTCAATATCTTCTCGCCTGCACTATGTACGATCGCGGCTACCGGGTTTAACCGGGGAAGAACGCGCCCGTGCCGATCCAGAATTCCGCGAGCGATTGGAGATTTTTCTTGTAAGTGCGGGTGACTGTGTATTCGTTTCCGCCCTCGACTCGAAGGCAGTATTCTCCCGTCGAGAGCGGCCTGATTTCTTCCACAAACGAGGTATTCACGAGCATAGATCGGTGAATGCGGATGAATCCATAGGTTTCGAGCCTTTCTGCCACCACCGAAATAGACTCACGTAGTAAATAGGACCTCGCCTTCTGCCGGAGCAACACGTATTTGCCCTCAGCTTGAACGGCGACCACCTCGCCCAGATTGATAAAGAGAATCTTTCCCCTGACTTTGATGGCCACCCGGAGAGACTGTGGCTTCGCAAGCGCCCGCAATCCTGGAAATGTCTCCATCGATCTCGCCGTTCGTTCTCTCGCGTCGCGTGCTAGGGACAAGGCTGCACACGAATGCTGCGCTGAGCGGTCAAGGAGAAAATCGCTAGCGCCTTCTGGATTCGAGACAGCATGTCCGGCTGAATCCTCTTGAGTGTTCATCGTGGTGTCTTACATTACCGACGCGTAGTCGCATTTGACAGTTTTCACGCGCATACGAACCGGTTGGTATGCAGAACGTCGAACTACCCTTAGACAACGATGCGATCAGCCCCTCTTGCGGTTGCCCGGCGCGCGAAGAGACTTCAGCCAGTCCACGATGTTTCTGATCCCCGCTTTCATCACTTTCGCATCCTGAGAATTCTTTGCCAGGGAGACATAGCCTTCGAGCATCGCGATCAGTAAGCCGGCGGCGTCAGCGGGTTCCGCGTCGCGGCGAACCCTTCCGCGGGTCTGTCCTTCTCGCAAAGCGGCCGCAACGCCCTCCTGCCAGGCATGGAACACTCTCGCCAGCCGCTTGCGGAATCCCTCGTCGATGGGAGACATTTCCAGAGCTAGATTGTTCAGGGGACAGCCTCCCCGCACGTCCTCTGGCCGAACTGATTCACCTCGAACAATGCCGATCAAAGTGTCGATAGGGTCCTTGCCCCTCTGCAGAGGACGCAACCACTTGCCGCGGAGGTCGGGGGCAATGACCTCTTCGACGACGGCGTATCCCAAGGCTTCCTTGCTGTCGAAGTGGTAGTACAGCGCTCCCTTGGTGACACCAGCTGCGACCAGAATTGTGTCTAGGCTGGCACTCTGGAAACCCGATCTGTAGACCTCGCGGAATGCCGCCTGCAGCAAGCGCTCCCGCGTGCGCTCAGGATCGCGCAGCCTGGTCGCTGTACGCTTCGGATTCTTGCGTGCTGCCAACATACCAACCAGTATGGATGGTAACCCTCGGAGCGTCAAGCGAAACCTATTATGCGCTCCGATTTCTTGTAGGCAGTTACCGCTGAACTACGCGGTTTGGTAGATTCTCTCGTCAACTCAGCCACTCCAACGCTTCGCACGAAGTCGCGAATCACGTCTGTCTGTTGACGACGCTTGTACGCTCGTTCCCGAATTCACTACGCCCGTTGGTCGGTTCCCAAACCAGTGAAACTTGTGGTCATCCGAGTGCTATTGCAGATGTCGTATGTGCGGCGCGGAGAATGTCTCGATTTCCGAGGACTGATCCAGAGAACTTCTAAGGAGAAACAAAATGGATTGTACGAATAAGCCAAGACCAACGTGGAACAGATGCGAGACGCATAGATCGTTTCTTCTGATTGCGCTTGCGTTGCTCATGGTGGCTTTCGCCGTATCCGGATGGGCCCAGTCAACGGTGGGCACAGGCAGCATTACCGGAACGGTCACCGATCCCACGGGCGCGGTTGTGAGCGGCGCCAAAATAGTCATCACCAACACCGGAACAGGTCAGGCTCTCACTCTGGCCGCAAACGCTGGGGGCGCGTACGCGTCGGGCTCTCTCGATCCCGGCACTTACAAGGTGCAAGTTTCAGCCAAGGGCTTCAGCAGCGTCAACGAAACGATCGCTGTGGAAGTGGGCAACACCTCCACAGCCAATATCAAGCTGCAAATTGGCCAAGAGAGCCAGGTCATTGAGGTGCAGGCCAGCGGGGTCGCGGTCAACACCGAGCAGGCCGAGGTGCAAGGCATCCTGAATTCAGATCAGATTGCGAACCTGCCGGTGAACGGCCGCAACTTCCTGGACCTGGCGCAGCTTGAACCCGGCGTGCAAATTCAGGACGGCCAGAACTTCGACCCGACCAAGGCCGGTTACTCTTCGATCTCATTCGGCGGACGCTTCGGCCGTACCGCCCGTATTAACGTGGACGGCGTTGACATAAGTGACGAGACGGTCGGCACCACCACCGCCAACATTCCGGCCAGCGCCATTGACGAATTCCAGCTGGGCCAATCCTCGCTCGACCTTTCGCAGGATTTGACTTCATCGGGCGCGGTCAACGTGACCACCAAGACAGGGACGAACGCGCTCCACGGCGAGGCGTTCGGCTTCATTCGTGATCACAGCTTTGCAGCCAACGCACCCGGCGGCCACGACTATCCGGATCAGCGTGCGCAGTTCGGCGGCAGCGTGGGCGGAGCCATCATCAAGAACAAGTTGTTTTTCTTCCTGGACGGCGAACGCACCAAGCAGGATTCTTTTGCGGCGGTCGATTTGACAGGCACTCCGTTCGCAAGTTCCACCGGCGGCTTCAGTCAGCCCTTCCGCGAAAGCGACCTCCTGGGCAAGATCGATTACAACTTCGGCAACGGCGGAAAGGCGTTCTACCGTTACTCCTACTTCGCGAACTCGCTGTTTGCGACCTTTAATTTCGGTTTCCAGGTATATGACAACAAGGATTACACGCGGACGCACGTGGTGGGCGCGGACTTCACCACGGGCAGCTTCTCTCACAGCCTTCGCTACTCGTACCTGAAGTTCCAGAACCGGATCGTGGACGTAACTTCAGGCAACAGTGCTCTTCCATTTAGTAGCACTGGGTTGGAGATTGGCGACACGACGGAGTCCTTGTTTGGACCAAACCTTTTGGCCCCGCAAAGCACTCCCCAGCAGAACAGCGAACTGAAGTACGACGGCAGCAAGATGTTGCACTCCCATACCATTCGTTATGGGGTGTCGTATAACCACATTCAGGGCGGTGGCTTTGCCGATTTCTTCGGCACCGCGCCGCGGGTTACCTTTGATACGACGTCGTCGAATTGCGGCCCCTCCGGAACCGAATCGTGCTTGGCTTTCGCCGCTGCCGGACCCAACCCGGGCGGCTCCGCCAATCCTTTGAACTACCCTGTCAACCGGCTTGTCGTCGGCAATGGGCAAGGCTTCAGCACCGAAAACCCAGCTTTGGGCTTCCCGGCTGGCGGACTGGGACCGGATAACCGTATCGGTCTGTACGTAGGCGACAGCTGGAAAGTCAAGCCCAACTTCACTCTCGCCCTCGGCTTGCGCTATGACCGCGATACCGGCCGTACCGACAGCGATCTACCAGCCATTCCCGCAATCAACGCCCTTTTCCCCGGCGAAGGAAACCGGGTTAAGCAGGCCAACCTCAATTTCGCACCCCAATTTGGCTTCGCCTGGGACCCGATGAAAAATGGCAAAACCGTGATTCGCGGCGGCGCCGGGCTTTACTACGAGAACATAATTTACAACAACGTTCTGTTTGATCGGCCGTTGCGCTTGCCAACCGGGGCCTTCAATCAGGCGACCAACGCTTGTAGAAACGGTCTGGCAAAGCCCGTCCCGGTAGCCGGCGCCTCGCTAACGCCGGGCGACCCAGGCACGGTTGATTTCTGCAGCAATGACAATCGCATTGGCGACCAGATTCCGGCGATCCTCTCGTTCTTCAACCTGGTGAAGGCTGGGAATCCGTTTAATCTGCAGGCTCCCAACCCCAGTTACATCGGCAGCTTGCTGGCTCAGGGCATAGGCACGAACGGTGCAGCCAATATATTGGACCCCAATTACAAGACGCCGCGCGCCTTGCAGTTGAACATTGGCGTTCAGCGTGAAATCCGCCATGGCATGGTATTCAGCGCCGATTACCTGCGCAACGTGGAAACGCGCTCATTAGCGGCTATTGACGTCAACCGTGCAGGCGACGCCAGCCTCTTTAACTTGGCAGGTGCAAATGCAGCCGTTGCGGCTACTCTGGCCAACTGCGGAGTTGCTTCGATTAACGGATCGTTGGCGCCAGGAGGCTGTATAACCGATCCTGCAACCGGAACCACAGATAACGGAACCTGGACGCCGCGAGCCGCTAGTATGGCCGATTACGCCGGCAACGGTCTCGGCAGCTCGGCCGACTTCGGCGCAGGTTGCACGAACCCCGTCAATGCAATCGGGCGTCCGTGCGCTTTTGGCGGAGTGAACCAAAGCCAGCCGCAGATGTACTTCCTCAAACCCATAGGCCGCTCGGTTTATAACGCTTTGCAGATGACGTTGAAGCAAAACGTGACCAACCCGATGCGCGGCATCAAAGCGGCGAACTTCCAGGTGTCTTACAGCCTGTCGAATTTCTCCAGTACCGGCGGCCAGCAGGCTAACGGAGTGGCGTCTGACAACGATCAGGACTTTGTCATAATTGCCGCCGACAACAACAACCCTGGCCGGTACTTCGGGCCTACGCTGCTGGATCGTACCCACCAGTTGTCTTTTGGCGGGTATGTGGATGTACCAGCGGGATTCCGCATTGGGCTGATCTCTCACTTCGACAGCCCCTTGACCAGCGCGCTTGATGTTCCCAACACAGGCTCGGGCGGCGAAATCTTCCGCACGGACTTTACCGGGGACGGAAGCGTTCAGGATCCTGTGCCGGGAACAAAGCTCGGGGCGTTTGACCGCAGTGTCAACGCTGGCGGTCTCACTAACCTGATCAACAACTACAACTCTACCCAGGCAAATCAAGCGACCCCTGCGGGTAAGGTCTTGATCGCCAACGGTGTCATGACGCTTGCGCAGCTGCAGGCCTTGGGTGGCGTATCTCCAGCCCTTAGCCTGCCACCCAGCGGGCAGGTAAATTTCGGATGGCTCCGAGCCACCGACTTAAGGCTGGCTTGGAGGCACACGTTCATGGATCGATACACCATCGAACCTAGCATGGGCATCTTTAACCTGTTCAACTTCGCCAACTTCAACCTGCCGCCGTCACTCATGAGCGGCCTGTTGAACGGCAATGCGCAGTCGATTAACGGAACCACTTCGCTTAATCAAGGGTCGCTCCGGGTCGGCAACGGCACGGGCGTCTACTCGCTCGGTTCGCCACGGCAACTCGAATTCGGCTTGCGCTTGACCTTCTAAACCGCAACTGAGCTCGGAAACCGGGCCACCCGTCCTCGGGACGGGTGGCCTTGTTCGCTGTGGAGGATTCCACTCCCTACATCTCTCTCCGCTCTTTTCGTTTCGGCCACGCTCGTGCCGGCAGTTTGGGGGCAAGCGGGCGCGAGTGCCTCCCCCACGCTCAAGGACAAGATCGTGTTCGTACGCGCCGATCCCTCCATAGGAGTGTCTTCGATGCGAACCATCACCGTGGCTACGGATCAGCCTGGCGCTATCGGCGACGCGGCCAATATAGCGACCGGTTCGCAAAGCCCGGGCCAGATAGTTCTGGAGACGCATGATGCCCCGGACATGCAAGGCAGGGCGGTGGCCAATCCCAAGACCAGCGAAATCGTGCTGATGAACCCGGATGGCTCGGGGGTGACACGCCTGAAGGTGTTCGGCGCCGATCCCATGCTCTCTCCTGACGGCACAAAGATCGTCTATTGCTCGCAACGCGAGTCTATCTACTCGCAGATCTACGTGATGAATTCCGACGGCAGCAATCCAAAGAAGCTCACCGACGCGAAGGGTGGAGACGCCTGCGGCCCGGCTTGGTCCCGCGATGGCAAGAAGATCGCCTACTACGCCTTCGCCCTGAGCCAGCCCAGGCGCAATCCCGAAATTTGGGTGATGGATGCCGATGGCGCGAACGCCAAGAAACTGACGGAACATGGTATGGATCCGTCTTGGTCGCCGGACGGGAGGCAGATTGTTTTCGCTTCTCATCGCGACGGCATTTTCCAGATATATGCGATGAATTCCGATGGATCGAATGTGCGGCGCTTGACCAAGAACAACGCCGAGGACTCGAGTCCAGCGTGGGCTCCGGATGGCGGCTCCATCGTTTACATTTCCGCCACGGGCGACGATCGGCGCGGCCTGTTCCTGATGGGTCCCAATGGCGAGGAGCCGCACGGGCTGGCGCACTCCAAGCACGCGGATTTTTGTTTCCCATCATGGTCGCCGGATGGCGGGACCATCGTGTTCTCATCGCTGAACCGCCTGGGATCGCAGGGTATTGTTGCGGGCGAGGAGAAGCCGCGATGCGAGCAGTGGAGCGGGGAATATCAGATGTTCGCCATGGACGCCGCAGGAAAAATCAAGCAACTAACGGACGCTAAGGTGATGGGCACACATCCATCTTTTGGACGAGCCACAGCACCGTAGCCGGCGGCTGTCGCTTTTCTTTGAGGAGAACAGCAACAAACGGAGAGGACGCGATGAACACGATGGCAGGGACAGGCACCACTGCTACCAACACACCAAACCCGCACGTGCTGGAGGTAATCCGGTTGGCCGAGCAAGAATCGACCGGACTCCTCCGGCAGCGACAGATGTTCTTCGAGGAAATTACTCCAGGCAAGCCGATCGTCCTGCGCAACATCGGCATGCGCCGCAAGCTTTCCGCGGAAGTGCTGCCTCGTCGCCAAGAAAACCGGAATGAGGGGCAAGATGGTTAAACTGAGCATCGGGCTGAGCGTGCACATGGCCGCCAATGTGAAAGCAGTCGTGAGCACCATCCGCAGAATTGCCGGGAGAAGATCTGATCCGAAGTATGCGATCTCCTCGATCGGCTCCTTGAGTGCGTACATGGCCGCGCCCACGGGTGTGCCGTCATAGTAGTCGGTAGAAAGTGTGTCAAGGTGTTTGAGCAGAGTTACTCTCAGCGTCAGCGCCATTTTCTGCGACGCGCTGAGCATCAAGTAACTGCCCAAGCTGGTGAGTGCAACCCTCCCCTCGTGACCGAGGAAAATCAGCATTACGGCTACGAGGAGTAGCCCAATTCGTTTTTGAGGAAGGATCTCATCGATGAGCCACTTAATCAGAAGTGGCGAAATGAGCGCGAGAAGGCTGCCAACAGTGATCGAGAGGAAGCTGGCAAGGTGCCAGTGGAGCAGCGGCCAAATCTCTTTGATCAGCCAGGCGAGTTCAGTTGGCGGCCGAAACCACTTCGACCCTCGACGCTGTGTGACGGAGGACAACTCCTGATACCCAAATACCGAACAGATCAGACACTGCCGAAAGCTTAGAGTGCCTTATTTAGGTTGTCGAGAAAATCAGCGTTCTGTCCGCTTTTTGATCAATCTGTTCGAAGTCCTTGCGAAACACATCGAATTCCCTCGTAGTGGATCCGACCAGAATGTCCGAAGAAACAACATGACAGCTGAAAAATTCGTTGTGGAAAATATAAGGCCTCTCAGAAAGCTTCCAGTTTGCCCTTTAGAACAAGCCGTTTCTTCCCGCATCGAGATGAACGATTTTCCACGAGACTTTCTCTGTGCGGAACTCGCTTGTTTAAGGAAATCGCCGCATGATCGCGACAATTTGTCCGACGACTTCCGCATCCTGGTGAAGTCGGTACTCTGCGGAGCGATGAAAGTCCGGACTATAGGGGTGAATTACAAGCAGGCCGTTTTCGACCGCGCAACAACAGGCTAGATAGCTCCCATCTCTCATAAGAAGGACGTACAGCGGCTGTTGCCACCACGGCTTCCACCCGAAATGAAACGGAGTTTTCGGCCGGCGGTTGACCATAACAACGAACCCGTTTGCCAGGTAGGGATGAAGGGGATCATCGTCGCCTCCGACCCAGAAGAAATCATCCAGGGAGACGCGTGCCGAACCAGCGAAGTATCCCAACGAGTCACGCAAGAACAACGGGATCCCCTGGGACTCTCTGAGCATCTTTTCAACAAATCCTGTACCAATAGTCTCTACGTCTCCGCGTTTGGCCGCCACGGTCGGTTCGGCACGGAATAAATAGCGGTCCGGCATCGATTCTGTACCCACCTCCGCGACATCAATTCCCATTCGTTTCATGACCGATTCAAACTGCACGCTATAGATGGAGCAAAGGGTAATGACCTTGCGGAAGTCGCGCGGAGGGATGTTGCGCAGTTCGTAATCGCTGAGCGAACTCGGCGAAGTTGTGTATCGCTCATCCTTCAGGACTTCAGCGATGATACGGCTCATCGCAGCGGCCTCGCGAATAGACAGATTCATTCGTGTACGTGTTCTCTTGAGCAGTTGCCCAAAGCCTTCGTGTGCTTGAAGCGTCTGAGGTTTCCAGTACCGGGCCAGATCCTTTGCGACTTTCGGTTCCTCGCCACGGAGCAACGGTCGAAACTCGAGATCGAGCGCGCCCCAGAGTCGAGCCTCCTGAGGGCAACGCAGCTCGACCTGCGCATAAGAGAGCCCATTGTCGAAAGGGACAATGACACCGCCGCCTAGGATGCGGATGCGGCAACAACAGAAGCCCTTGCTGTGCTCAATGAGAAACAGTCGATCGGAAATGCCGGAGTTCTGTCTAGCTACCAGATCGGCGGTGACGTCTGGATTCACGCGCACGATGCTCCCGGGGGCGAGGTCTGGAAACGCAAAAGCATCTTCAACTCCGACCTTGGCATAAATGAAATGCCGGTCGAGTTGTGACACTGCGGCGATTTGCTTTCGGGGCCCCAACTCCAGAAGCCGTGCGAGTGGTGCGATCGATGGAATAGGTTCGCCGAGCGGTCGATCGCGAAGCCAGGGTATCCATTCGTTTGGGTCGGTGAGCGAGGTATCGAGAAAATGGTCCGTTTCGAAGGCAGCAGGATCTGCAATCGTGTAATGTCTTCAAGATCAAAACCAAAGACCCGTAGCCAGTCCGCCACACGGTAGCCGGAAATGCGACTCAAAGCGAAGATCTGATGAATGCTTGGCCGGAAGGATCCCGTGCCCAGATCGTAATAGAGGTGGTGGGGAAGGAAGTATGGGGAAGACAGTCCGTACAGGGCGACCGATTGCTGGGATGCTCGATATAGCGTGAGTCGCTTGCTCGCAAGGATGGATCGAACTTTTTCGGCGACTCCAGTGCTTGTTGACGAGCCCTTCCTTGCATGCGGCGGCACGGTCCCTCTCGCTGGTTCGTTCCTGCGAGATTTCCAGCCCGCGCCGATTACTCGTTAAGCGCACCTACGGCTCAGTAGGTCGCGTAGAGTCCCCCTCTCCCGGATGCGCTCAAGAATAACTGCTCGCAGATTTGCACCTTGTATAAGTGCCGAGCGGAAGCGGCCGCCACAAATATCAGCGCGTTGTCCCAATCCGCGGCCAGAGCTTCGGGTTCGCTAGGCAAATAAACAACCTACAGTGGCACCAGACGGGAAAGGCCGCTGGCTGCGTGGTCGGAATAGCGGTCAGACAAAGAGCATTTCGTCCGGTTTTCAGAAATAGATTCAGAAACTTGTGGAAACGTCGCGTGTTTGCTGTACCATCTGAGAATTCCCGCGGTGGGCCGTCTGATGTGGGCCTCGTCTTGGAACCTGGAATCGGGTAAGCGCCTCAGAGCTGAGCGCGAACGTCTCGGCTAATCTCTGCGCGACGTGGAAGCTCTGAGCCACAGCATCGCCGAGAGATGGCAAAATTTCGATTACAACATCGCCCACACCTCTCTCGCTGACATCGAAAACGGAAAGTGGCCGCCCACTCTTCACAGACTTTACACCCTGAGTGTTATCTATGGGCGCGACTATGATCGACTCGCGAGCATGTGCGGAGTTCCCGTCGGCGAGGTTCTTAAGGATCATAGAAAACTTGCTCTGCCCCGCACCTATCTGATTGGGCCGGTGCCTGAGGCACACAAGTCGACCGTGTCATCCGCAGTCGAGCTGCGCGAAAAATTGCGGACAGAGCGGACAAACCTGCTGCCGAAAATTCTTGAAAGTTGGGATGAGGTGCCGCTCCCGCTTCAGCTGATGGATGGCTCGAGTCCTTTGTATGGATACATCGGCATGGACGACAACACGCTGCACCCTTTTATTCGGCCGGGAGCTTTTGTCCGGATTGATCCCCGCCAGAAACAAATTCCTGCCATCGCTTGGCGTAGCGATCATGACCGACCCATCTTCTTCGTGGAACTTCGCGAGCGCTACGTTTGCAGTTGGTGCGAGATGCACGATGGCCGCCTGATTCTGATTCCTTCACACGAGTCAAAACACCGGGCGCAGCACGTCCGCTATCCCGCTGAAGCTACGATCGTCGGTCGCGTGACCGGAGTTGCCATGGATCTCGTCGAGCCGTCAGAGAGCGAAGCTCGGGCCTAATATGCTGGGCGGGATATAACAACAAAAAAAGAAAATGTCATAACGTGCTCGCTTGTTGCCGCGGCTTTGCAGGCTTTCTTGCCTGCAACTCAGCGCGTTCTTTAACTTGACTCAATTGATAGCTAACGGCGCTGCAAGCGTGAGCACAATCCCCATAACCCAGAGATAGTGCCCGAGTAGAAGCGTGAAATGCTCTCTTGCCAGAAAAATCTGCGTCGCGATGAGGGCTAGAACGATCAAGCCAGTGAGAAATCGGCGACACCTGAGGAGCTTCCTCACGACACAGCTGAGGAGATAAAAGAGCAGCAGGGGATTAACCCAGCCGCTGATGGCAAGCAGCGGAAGCTCCGGCCAGACAGGGGCATCTTGCGAACGACGTTGTGGCTCGATGACGAACTGCAGAAGGCGTACCGTAAAAATTGGGCGATTCCTCGTGTCTCTTCACACTCGCGAGAACGATTTCCAAGCTTTTTCATTATTTCGCAAGTGTACTTGTACCCGGGCATCCACGAAATGCTTCCAATGATTCTGGTGATTCTGGGCGAGTGACGGGCAGGCGGGAAGTACCCCCCAAAAAGAAGGTTTGCCGACTAATCGGGAGTTGGCTCGCATTGCGCCACAACCAAAAACACCACACCGACAATGGTAAACATTCGGAATGCCTCTTCCTGCCCATTCCATGAATGTGACTGCCACATCAGAAACCATTCGCCCCCGACATCGAGGAATGCCACCAACCACATCAGCAGGCTCGTCGTCAGCGCGATCACGGCGACGTTCAGCGCAGCGGCGAATTGCGCCCTGTCCGCACGATACGATTTCAGCAACCGAACACCAGCCCACCAGCATAGAAGCATAGTGACTGATTCCCAGGCGATGATGCCGATGTAGAAGACCGTATGTACTAGCGGCGAATTGACGGCGCGCCACATGAGGTGGTTCCCCGGAAGGGTTGAGTCCATCATCAGGACGTGGCGGACAAACTGATAGTTGGAGCCGTAATCCGCGATGTTGTTTAGGACCAGAATCGTGTAGAAAAGTGCGATTGCAAAAACGAGAACCGCTTTGGAAACGCGAAGCGCCAATACATGCCGAATAGGTAGTTGCACGCGGGAATTATATCTTCTCGGTGACTTACCGCGACCTATCTGGAGTGCGCACAAGCCCTGCTTAACGGGCAACCCGGAAGTTATTCCGGGCCAGAAGTCGCCTTTTGGGGAGATCACGATCGATCTCCTCGAAGCCCGTTTCTGGATGGCTTCCGGTTGGCCGACTACCCGGAAAGTGGCAACCAAAAAGCGTTAGCATGCCGCGATAAGGACGCTTTTACAGAAGATCCCGATAACATTCCAACGCGACCCGAACCAGCTGACTCCGAGTGCGTACCTCGGTCTTTGCGAACAATTGCTGGATCGTGTTCTTGACTACGCTTTCGGAAACATTTAGACGCGATGCTATTTCCTTGTTGGCTAAACCTTGAACAAGCAACCGGAGCACTTCGCATTCACGGTTGTTCAAGGGCGCCCTTTCCAGGCGATCGGACCCTGTCGGGGTCAAATCCTCGGCGGCGTTGCGCTCCTCGGTGACATCGGCGATGATCGCAGCCAGCTTGGGGGCTGCTCCCTCTTTATAACTGGAGAACCAGACGTCCGCCAGAAACGACTCTCCGTTACCACGATGGCCGCGGCATTGCATTGAAGTTCTGAATTGTGGCCCCTCTTCCCAGCGCAATGCATGATGCAACTCGGGCAAATATGCTGCGATTGGCTGCCCGATTAGATGTCCGTCCCGTGGGACCATCAGTTCAGTTGCCGCCTGGTTGGCAAGCTCGATGAAGCCGTGATCGTCAACCGTGACAATTGCCGCGGGACTCGTTTCCACCAGGATCCGCAATCGTTCCTGGGACGCCAATCTCAACCGACGGTTGCGCAGCACTTCGGAGATGAACAGTCCGGAACCAACCAGGGCCAACGCCTCGAAGCTGGTACGGATGGGAGCGTCTGCTGGGTCCAAGTTGCTGAAGCGCTCGCTAAGCAGCGCGCACGCGATACCCATAACAACGATCGCCCACCTTGGCAAGAACCCGGCCGCGAGCATGATGGGAAACAAATAGAGAAAACCCAGCGAGACGTAGGGTTTCGTCCACCAGTCCACGACCGCGATCGCCAAGACGATGGCCGTGCTGGTGATCAGAACTACGGTTCGGTTCCGTTGTTCCCAGATCCATTCCAAGTTCAACATAGGTCTCGATTGATCGGTGATTATCCATCAACTTGGCAGTGGTCCCAAGCCAATCAAATGATTACCAGAAAGATTAGGGATTCGCCAATCGAGGGATTCGTGCTTCCGCGCGAAAGTGCGCATGATTCCCACCGTTCATTACGCCCAATCAAGCGATTGGGAAAGTGGGCACTTTTTCGCAATCGAAATACTCGCAGCTTACCCGTTTGAGTATCTCCCGAGAATCGCAAATTGAGGATACACAAGGTTCAGCACGTGCGAGAGGAGCCGAATAGGGGTGTCCGGAATTGCGAAGGGGTCAGGATTCCTAGCCACGTACTCGGAGCGCCACTCGGAGTGCCCCATGGGAGCAAGGAATGATTCGCCGAGTCGTTGATTTTGCTCTCAATAACCGTGTTCTCGTCCTAGCCTTCGCACTGCTGCTCTTCGCGGGCGGAATCGTCGCTTTCCGTGACCTGCCGATTGAGGCGTATCCCGACGTAGCCGACAACTACGTTGAGATCGTCACGCAATGGCCAGGAATTTCAGCGGAACAAATCGAACAGCAGGTCACGATCCCGCTCGAAATCGTGATGAACGGAATCCCGCATGTCGTGCACCTGCGTTCATTTTCGCTCTTCGGACTCTCTGATCTGAAGCTGGTCTTCGACGACGAATCGGACAACGACTGGAACCGGGAGCGGGTTCTGGAGCGGCTCAGCCAAGTCACACTTCCGCCCAACGTGTCGCCACAAATGCAAACAGACTGGAGCCCCGTCGGTCAAATCTATTTCTTCACCCTGCACAGCACTAATCCAGCATATGACCCGATGGAGATGAAATCGATCGAAGACTGGGTTATCGAAAAGAATTTCAAATCGGTGCCAGACATCGTCGACGTGGCCAGCTTCGGCGGCCCCACACGTGAATACCAGGTTCGCCTTGATCCGGACAAACTCGTCTCTTACGGACTGAGCCTGGCTCAAGTTGAGCAGCAACTCACGAACAACAACGTGAATGCAGGCGGAAGCTTCATCCAAGAAGGTTCGCAGCAGATTAACGTCCGCTCCATTGGATTGGTCGACCGTGCTCAGGACATTGAACAGACGGTCATCATGACCAAGAACGGCACGCCGCTCCGCGTGAAGAACATTGCGATCGTTTCGCAAGGCCCAAAGATTCGACTCGGCCAGTTTGCAAGAGCCATTCACCGTGAAGACGGGAAGATCGTCGATAACGACGATGTAGTGTCGGGCATCGTGCTATTGCGCAAGGGCGCAGCGGCAGACGCTGCCCTGCAAGGCATCAACAAGAAAGTAAGGGAACTGAACGATCACATTTTGCCTCCGGGCGTGAAGGTTGTCCCCTTCATCGATCGCAGCGATCTGGTTCACTTCACCACGTCACACCGTGCTTCACAACCTCTTGGAAGGTATGATCCTGGTCTCGCTCATCCTTCTTCTATTTCTCGGCAACGTTCGGGGCGCGATCATCGTGGCCTTAACGATTCCATTTTCATTATTGTTTGCCTCCATCTGCCTGGATTTACGTCATATCCCAGCCAATCTTCTTTCGCTCGGAGCGCTGGATTTTGGCATGGTGGTTGATGGCGCAGTCGTGATGGTCGAAAACATCGTGCGGCACCTGGACCAAAAGAATGGGGTCAAGACACCAAACGAACGAATCGGCGAGGCCGCACACGAAGTCCAGCGTCCTGTGTTCTACGCCATCGCCATCATCATTACCGCGTATTTGCCCATATTCACGCTCCAACGCGTCGAGGGTCGCCTTTTCCATCCGATGGCTTGGACGGTAGCCTTTGCGCTGCTCGGAGCATTAATCTTCTCGATCCTGATCGCACCTGTGCTGGCGAGTTTCGCTTTTCAGAAGGGAGCGAAGGAATGGCACAACCCGGTCATGCACTTCCTGATCGGAGCACTACCGCACCGCAGTTCGGTGGGCTATTCGCCGACGTGTGCTCACGGTTGGGGTAGGGGTGCTCGGTCTCTTCATAACCATTTACCTTGCCTTCAGTGGCGTCATCGGTTCCGAATTTCTACCCCACCTGGATGAAGGCGCTCTCTGGGTACGCGGCACACTTGCGCCCAGCGTCGGGCCGGATGAGGGTATCCGAGTGTCCAATCAAGCGCGGATCATACTCTGCTCTTTCCCCGAGGTCCCGCAATGCACTAGTCAAACCGGGCGGCCGGATGACGGCACGGATACGACCAGCTTTTTCAATACCGAATACTTCGTCGATCTCAAGCCGAAAGAACAGTGGCGACCCGTCTTCCACGAAAACAAAGACGAATTGATTGCCGCCATGAATCGCGAACTCGACAAGATCCCCGGCGTAGTGTGGGGTTTTTCCCAGCCCATCGAAGACAACATGGAAGAGGCTGTCAGCGGCGTAAAGGGCGAGCTCGCCACTAAAGTCTACGGCGATGACTTGAAAGTTCTGGAAGAAAAAAGCGACCAGATCGTCAACCTCATGCGGGGTGTCAAAGGAATCGAGGACCTCGGAGTTTTTCATGTGCTCGGCCAGCCCAACCTCAATGTAACCGTGGACCGAGCCGCGGCCGCTCGTTACCAGATCAACGTCGCGGATGTGCAGGATGCGATTCAGACAGCGGTCGGCGGAAACGCACTCACCCAAGTCCTCCAGGGCGAGGCGCGATACGACCTCGTGTTGCGCTATCTCCAAAAATACCGCGACACGAAAGAGGCGATCGAGAATATTCGTCTGCTATCGCCTTCCGGGGAACGTGTGTCGCTGGCACAGCTCTGCAAGATCGAAGAAAGGGACGGGGGGTCTGAAATTTATCGCGAAGGCAATCAGCGCTATGTTGCCATCAAGTACAGCGTTCGCGGCCGCGACCTCGGCGGCGCAGTAGAAGAGTCGATGAAGAAGGTCAACGACCAAGTCAAACTGCCGCCCGGATATCACATCGATTGGGAGGGAGAATACGAAAGCCAGAAGCGGGCGGATGAGCGGTTGCTGATCGTGCTCCCCATCACAATCCTTTTGATCTTCATCATCCTCTACACGATGTTCAAGTCCTTCAAATGGGCGCTGCTGATCCTAGCGAACGTTGCTATGGCACGCATCGGCGGTCTGCTGGCCCTCGTGATTACCGGCACCAATTTCAGTGTTTCGTCAGGCGTAGGCTTCCTGGCGCTGTTCGGCGTCTCCGTACAGACCGGAGTCATCATGCTGGAGTACATCAATCAGCTTCGAGCGCGACGATATTCCATAGAGGATGCCGCAGTTGAGGGGGCGGTGTTGCGGTTGCGGCCCATCATGATGACCATGCTAGTGGCGACTCTCGGGCTGCTACCCGCTGCTCTCTCGCACGCGATTGGTTCCGATTCACAGCGCCCCTTTGCAATAGTCATCGTGGGAGGATTGATTGCCGACTTGGTGATGAGCATCTTTCTCTTGCCCACGCTATATGTGTGGATTGCATGCGAAAGAGATGTGCTTCCCGCGTCCGAAGAAGGGTTTGACGTGGGCGAGCATGTGGATTGAGACCAGTGGTGGAATGAACGTGTTAGTCAGGGCCATCGGTATAGCGCTGGGAGTCTTTATTATGGTTTCGCCCTGCAGGGCAGCCACAATCTGGGGATCACAGCGTCTTGAGAAATTGCCTCCCCCGCGCAAATACTCGTTCCTACAGTGGTATCGGGCGTTCGGCGTCATACTATGTTTGGCATCCATACTCTTCGCGCTTGATAGTATTGCGTTTCGTTGAGTTCTTCCCGAGTGACGGGCTGCCCGGAAGTTATGCTCCGAGAACTCAGGGGCCGTAACTAAGCGAAAGCAAAGGGCGCGGATCGCTCCCTGAGCCCCCTAAGAGACTCTCGGAGACGCTTATCGACCCTTATCGAACCCACAAAGCTGCCCTAGTGGCCAGTGCCGCCACGCGGCACCGCAATAGCTTTGCCGTCGAATGCGAAAGATTAAATCTCCGTCGCTTCCAGTCGAAGACAGTTGGCATTGGCTTAATTGTACGGCTATCGATTTTGCTTCGCGCAAGGAACTCTTACACTTGCGTAGCACTTCAAAGTTCCTACAAGCTCCCTGCCCTTCCGAAAAGAGAGCTTCAACGATTAAGGGATGATTGCGCTTGCAGAGTTCTACCTAGTCCTCACCATCGTTACTTGTGCTCCCCAGCCAGCGCGACTGGCAGCGTTTCAACCCGCGGCTGCGGGACCATTTCCATCGCCCAAACCGCGGCCGGACGCATGTACATCGACGCCCGGAAATTCCCATTCACGTCCCACGCTTCCGGAGTGCGGAACCAATATCCTTTGTTTTCGTAGATTACGTGGTACAGCCCCCAAGCCGTGTGGTAAGCCTCGTCGCGCATCCCTTCGCTCAGCAGAAGAGCAGCAAATCCAAAGGTGGTGCCTACCCACACTTCCGGCGCTTGTTCGTTATCGCGAATGATCGATCCATCAGCAGCCATGCCATTGGCCGCGCCCATTTCGCCACCGCCAAACTTCATCACGTTGAAGTCAAATATTTTTCTCGACGCCGCCAACTGCATTTCGTGTGGCACCAAATCGCCGAGGCCCGTCATGATGGCATACCACTGCCCGGCCAACTGATCGGCTTGTACGCTATCGCGATATTCGCTATCTGTGTCGTAGCGGAAATACTCTCCGTTCCAAAGCCGACCAACGTATGTCTTCTGGGCTTTGAGAAATAGTTCGTGATACTCCGTGGCTGCGTCATTCTTGCCAAGCGAGCGTGCCATCTCCTCGGTGGCGCGCAAAGCCGCGAGCCACAAGCCCCCGCAATAGGCGCTTACACCTCGTACCACCCACGAATCGTAAGTTTGATCGGGGTAACCGCCATTTTCAGGAATGCCGCCGCCATGATCGAATTGCCGCAGATAGGTGATGGCGTCCCGCACCGCCGGCCACATCTGGCGAAGGAAGGCTGTGTCTTTGCTGCCGGTCAGGACGTAATCGCGATACACCATCAAGATGAATTTTGAATTCAGATCTTTCCAATCGTTGGTATCCTGCCAGCCGGGCTCATTCACGGCGACGAAAGGATCTCCCTCGGGGACACCTAGATCGTGCGGCACCGCGCCCCTCTTCTTGCGCAAGTGTAAGCTGGGTTCGCCCGTCAATTGCGACTTCCAGACCCACTGCCCCTTTTCCGGCCATTCCTTCGGAACGGTATCGGCGAATTCGCGAAGCACCTGCTTGTCGATGTCGGGCCAGAACTTCAACAATGGCATCGAAGCATAGAACCGAACATCCAAAGTTCCGTAATACGCATAATCGAAGCATTCCAGCAATGCAAAGGAAGGAGCAGTTTTGCCATCGCTCCCGACCGGACGCCCCCAAAACGATCCGCCATCTGTCAGTGTGTAAAGTTCGTTGAAGAGCATGCCTCGATACCACAACGGCTTGCTCTCATCATTCACGAAGGGAGCCTGCCATGCGTCGATCGCATCACTCCAGGCGGAGGCATTGCGCAATCCGTCGCGGGCAATTGCCCAAGCGTTGTTGCCGCTGGTTCCATAAGAATCTGTATAGCGGCGGTTCCACTGACGGCCTTCGCCAAATTCTACAACGGGGAAATCCCATGCAATAACCACGGGAATGATTTTTTTTTCTCCCGGCTGAAGTGTGAAGCGCACGGCGACGGCTCCTGCCAGCTTCTCACCATCACTTACCCAGGAAAGCTCGCTGTTCGCCAGCCGGCCATCGTTGGCAAAGTGCGCCCAAATCGCTTTTCCATCTCCTTCAGACGGGAACGTAGCTTGGTAAGTCACTTCGACGCCCAGCGACTCCAAAGCAGCAATTGCGAATTGTCCGTCAGCCTCGCGCGGGGCGCTGCTGGCACGGTTGCGGTCGAAAACCACTCCCTTCATCGTTCCAGCGTCGATCTTCTCGATAACGAATTGATTATGATTTCCCTGACTGGGAGCGCCTTGAAAATCTCGAGTGAAGGTACGAAACCATCCCACCATGTTCGTCCACGAGAGAAGAACAGATACAGTCACGGCGTGCTTGGTAGGATTTTCGGCATGCCAGCGATAGACCGCGACGGGATAGCTTGACTCGCGATAATTATCGGGCAACACGGGGGAAAATTGTTCCAGTACTACATGCGCTGGAAAGTTCTCCCATTTGTAGTCGTACCAGGACTTCGGGTAGAGCGCCGCGTATTCCCCCGCGCCGACCGGATAGTCCCATTGCCAGCTTGCGAGCGAGCCATCCGCCGGGTGATCCGTCATCAGGACGCGGGCCGTGCCCTGAGTTTCGCCCTCCGCCTGCTGAAACATTGCAAACTGATTCGCGTACACAGGCGCATATTTGTGAACTCCCGCTTTTATGTGCCAGCGGGCGAAGTCTCCCCGATATGTACGTGAAAATGTTCCCGAGCCAAAGCCACCTACTGGTGCGCCTTGCCAAAACCCATCATCGATATTGCCGGTGACCCGAGTCATCCCAGGCTTCTCGAGTGGAAGGCCGAGGGGACGGCGCCAGGCAGCTTTCGGTATCGCGTCTCCAGCCCAAACTGCTGTCGTTGCAAACGCGATAAATATGAGGACTCGTAAATACAAGCGAAAGATCATTTATATGAATCTCCGAGAATGGGGCCCTGTAGTGACCGGGTACGCTGTAAATTACTTGTCGAGCCAGTATTTATTAAAGCCTTCATAGTCCGATGGCAAGCTCGCCAGGATCGTTCTTCTCAATTCCAAAATGTCGACAGAACCCTGTTTCTGATAGAGCACGTTTCCATCGGGACTAATCAAGACGGTATAGGGGACGGCTGACTCCCACTTGGGATCGAACGCGGCCTGCAGGCCGGCGGTATCGTCGGAGGCAAACAACAAGTTGCGGCTGGTAGCATGCATCTTCTCCAGCACACGCAATACGCTGCTCTTTTCATCCGGCATATTTGCCGCAACCGTGACTAACTCGACGTCGCGAACGCCATACATTCGGAACGTGTCTTCGAAGTCCGGAAATTCGTGAATGCACGAGCCGCACCACGTAGCCCAGAAACTGACCAACAAAGTTTTCTTAGTTGGGTTGGTTCGCAATGCCTTTAAGTCCGCGGCCGTCGCGATTTCCAGTTGGATCGGCTGAGACTCGATTTTTTGCAGAGTCTTCAGGCGCGCGGCCTGTTTTTCTTTCCACTTGGTCGAACAGCCAAAAACACCCGTATGCTTCACTTCGACTTCACGATGGGCGAGGAGCGCATCGATGGCGTCGCGCACCTCGTGGGTCTTCACCAGTTCGACGCGGTAGCTATTGTCCATACGGCCTTCATAGCGAAGGTGGCGGTCATGATCGAAAACGAAGGCGTGCGGAGTGGCCTGTGGGCCGTAGGCTTCCGCCACCGACTGCGTTTCGCCATCGTAAAGATATGGATAAGTCAAATGCTTATAATGGGCGCGAATTTCCATTTCTTCAAGGCTGTCGCTGACGTCCGAGGAATCCAGTTCGTCGATGGTGATGGCCCTGGGATCGTTGGGTTGAATCGCAACCACTGCGACGCTGCGGTCTTTATAGTCCGACGCCAGTTGCGCGAGACGCCGCTCATACATCTGCGCGATAGGACAGTGATTGCAGGTAAACACCACCACCAGGACTTGACTGGCGGAATAGTCGGAGAGCTTATGAACCGCTCCGTCAACGCCCGGAAGTTCAAAGTTCGGCGCAGGAGAACCGATTGCAAGAATCGGATGCGCGTCCTGTGCCCACGCGGTCAGCGCGAGCAGAACAAACACGAAGACTTTCCACATGTCATCTCTCTCCAAACGCGGCAGTTGGCGGCTCGGCCTGCTTCGCATACGTTTTTTCCTACTCAGCGGGCAAAGGCCGTGCAGTAACATCTGCATTCACCAAGCCTATAGCCCATTTGATCGCTTCTGCGTACATCTCTTGCAGTCTTGGGTCATCCCAGTTTTCCCTCGGGTGGCCAAGAGTGGAGTAGTAGACGCGGCCCTTGCCGTACATCTTGGCCCACGTTACGGCGAAGTCGCGATCGGTCCTGTGGACTTTGGAGTTCGACAAGTCAAGCTTACTGGTATCAAGACGCATCAGCACGCGCACTTTGTCGCGCGAATAGTTTCGAATTTGATAAATTTCGTCTCTCAGAACAAAAGATTGCGGCCACTGCTCCATGCCCGGGAAAGTGGGATCCTCCACGCGGATCGGTGCATCGAACGTGTTCCACGGATGCTCGTCGAAGTAACCGCCAATCATCTCGCCATATTCCGGCCAGTCTGTGAACGTAATAGTCGCACTATGAACGCCGATGAAACCTTTTCCATCGTCATGAACGAAGGATAGAAGATCGGCCTTCTGTTGTGCATCCATCTCAAGTTCACCGCCAGTGAAGAAAAGGACGGCATCGAAGTTATTAAGGTTTCTGGCATTGAACTCCAACTTCTTTTTAGTGAGGGCTTCCGTGTCAGTGCGGATGGTGGTGTCCCAGAGTCCGGCCTTCTCACCCAGGTGCTCAATCGTGGCCATGGCGTGGGAAACGGACTCGTGGCGATATCCCTTTTCCTCACCGATGATGAGCAGGTGTTTCTTGGCTGCCTGTACCGGGGTCTGCGCTTTGCTCACACACACACCGCAAGCGACCACGAAAACACAAACACCCCAAAGTGCGATTTTCATGGACAACCATCCTCTACGGTGCCGAGCCCACGGGAGGAATTACGGTTAGTGTTCGCCCATCGATCACAGTTGGGCCTGGTCCACTACTAGGGCCGGTCATGTTTGCTACGAAAACCATGCCCATTGCGCTATCCACGGCAATTGCATAAGGTTCATTCCCAACTTTTATCGTCGCCACTACCGAATTAGTGATTCCGTCAATCGCGGTGACAGTATTGTCGTGAGTATTCGCGACGTATACTCTGTGAATCGCTGAGTCAACCGCTATGGCTTGAGGCCGGCTTCCCACACTCACGGTTGCAACTACGGAGTTGCTGGCTCCATCGATCACCGTCAAGCTGTTACTTGCGAAGTTCGCCGCATAGACTCGGCCAGTAGAGGAATCCACGGCGAGGGCGCAAGTAATATCTCCAGTAGGAATCGGCGTAGTGAGATTT
Source organism: uncultured Acidobacteriaceae bacterium (assembly GCA_963750245.1). Taxonomy (GTDB): domain Bacteria; phylum Acidobacteriota; class Terriglobia; order Terriglobales; family Acidobacteriaceae; genus Sulfotelmatobacter. The sequence goes on along the minus strand of CAVVQB010000005.1, from coordinate 1,130,985 downwards.
GTTTTCCCATCAAGCACGGTGACATTCGAGCTGCCTGGGTTGGCCAAATAAACTTTGCTCGCCGCAAAATTCACCGCGATTCCCCAAAGATGCGTGCCCGCAGCCACCGTGGTTATACCGTCGGTCGCGCCATCGATCACGGTCACGTCGTTGCTCTCATAGCTTGTGAGATAGAGCCGGTTGGTTGCCGGATCCACGGCAATAGCGTCAGCCTGCACGCCGGCCTTCAAAGTGCTTGCCGCGTTGGTGGCTCCGTCAATAACCGTCATCGTATCGCTGAAGGTTTTTGAGATGTACACCTTGTTAGTGACGGGATTTGCCGCGATAGCGTAGGGCAAATCTCCGACCTTAACCGCGGCAACAACGCGATCGGCTGCTCCATCGATCACGCTCACCTCACCGCTACCCGAGTTCGCCACGTAGACCCTGTTGGTGACCGGATTGATCGCGATGGATTCGGGCTCAGCTCCCACCTTTATCGTGCTGCGAAAGTGGCCAGCTTTATCCAGAACCGTTACAGTGCCGGCTGCCGTGTTCACGGCGTACCCTCTGTGCGTAGTCGGATTTAACGCAATTCCCTGGGCACTAACTAGCGTTCCGCTCGGCGACGGAAAAGCTGACTGAGTAGATTTCGTACCGATCCAATTCACCGCATTTTCAATGAGCTTGTTCTGAATGGGACTGGTAAAGATCTTGTCTCCGTGCCCCATATTCATGTAAATCATTTTGTATTTCGTATTCGTCCAAACCACGGGGAGATCACCGCCGGTGAGAACGTCCTTCAGCCCAAGGGGATAATTTGAAGGATCGAATGTCACCAGGACTCGCACATCCTTACTGAGTCGAGGGCTGGGCTTCCAGATGTACCATTCGTTCGCGGGTGATTCGTAGGATTCCGGAATATCCTTTGCGACAGGATCATTGACGTCATCGATAGCGAGCTTTGCCGGCAATGGCGGCCAGTTGTTGCTGTAAAAGACCGCTCCTCCTAAGAAATCGACGAACCAGGGCCAGTTTGTATCTTTGTCGTTGTATCCGGCGAAGTGAAAACCCAGCCATGCGCCACCATTTTCCATGTAGCGCTGGAACGCTTGTCTCTGCGCCGTATTGGTGGGCGTCTCGTTCAACCACAGGACCACTTGGTAGGGTTTCAAATACGCATCGTTCAAGCTCTTCCAGTCGGTCGTCGAGTCAAATGTGAAGTTGTCGCTGATGGCCCGGGCGCCAAAGAATTTCACTGCCGTCTCGGCGAACTGCACGTGATCGGCTTCAACGTTCGTAGAATAAAAGGCAAGCACCTTGAAGCGAGCTTCTTGGGCAACACCGCTCACGGCAGTGCAGAGAACGGCCAGCACCATCAAGACAGGAATCGAGCGAATCTTCATCGGCTGGCCGCCTAGAAGATCGCATTGCGGAAGATTGTCGTAAATGCAGGATTCTCGAACAACTCGGGGTGGTGTCCCATGAAAATGTAGACGTTGCGCGCCTTGTAATGCTCATTCGTCCAGACGACGGGATGATCTCCCATCTTCGTTTTGGTGTCTGGCGAATACGTAGCCTCATTGACATGCGCCAAAACCTGAACATTCGGTCGCGGGGACTTGTCGTATGTGTACCATTCCTCCTTACCGACCACAAAGGATCCGCCCACATTTTTCATAACAGGGTGCGAAGGATCTTCCACAACTACGGTCGCGGTGGCGAACTTCGGAATGTAATCGGTAAATCTGATCCCGCCCATAAACTGTGAAAACCATGGCCATATCCCGTATCCGTCAAATTCTCCAAGCAGGGTAGCGTGATGAAATCCTATCCACCCGCCTCGGCCTTCTTCGATGTATTTTGTGAATGCGGCAACAGCGGTTGGAGTCCATCCGTAGGGAGGATAGTTCAGCTGAATAAATAGCTGATAGTGCGACAGGAATTCGTCGTTGATCTTGTCGGTGTTCTCGATGTAATCGACCGAAAAAGCATTTTCCTCTGCCTGCTTTTGCAACCACACTTTAGCCTTGTCAACGAAAGGCCGATGGATGCCGCCGGCCTCGGCCAGAGCAACAACCTTAAATCTGGGCCTGGTGTCCTGCGCGATGCTAATGCTGGCAGAACTGAGAACCACAGCTATGATCACCCACAGACCACGGTGGAAGAAAAAATATGAAACCTGCCTTGAAAATAACATTCGGGCTCCATTTTCTGTCCCAAAACGCCCGATCCAAAAATCAGGCGAAACCAAATCAGCGAGTTCCTCGCAGCGTGAACTGAATTCACTCACCACAGCGGGCGGGCGATTCTGGCCAGCGCGCAAGCACATTGTACGCCAAACTTAGTTAGTAAGCATTACAATGTTGGCAGAGTTCGAAGAGATGTCGCCGGCCGATCACGCCGTGCGCCAAGCCATAAGCGGGAACGGTCTGACGCGGATACTTTTATAAGAATCGGAAAATGCCTTACCATGACTAGTCGCATCGAAACCGGGGCTGAAGGGGTCGTCGTTGACCGCACAATGACGAAAGAACGGGTACTAGTCGGAAGACCTCCACTTCTCCGCCAGACCAACGCTCAAATTCTTTTGAGACTTCTTCGCGAGACTGGGCCATGCTCAAGAGCCGATCTGGTGCGCGCTTCTGGCTTGAGCGCTCCGTCGGTGACGAATGTTGTGGCTCATCTCGCGCTAGCGGGGCTGGTTGAACCTATCGGCGAAGGGGATTCGACGGGTGGACGGCCACCTGACATAGTGCGTTTCCGGGCGGAACGCGGTTGTGTAGGGGCGGTTGAGATTGGGCCGGACTTCCTGCGCTTTCTTCTGGCCGATTTGGATGGGCGGGAAGTCGGAAAAGCGACGATTCCGCTGGAGCGGTCGTCTTCGGCGCCACGGGAAGTCTGCGACCAGATTAGCGTGACTGTGCGCGACCTCCTGCGCCACCAACACCACACCGAGGAGCAACTATTGGGACTCGTCATGGGGGTACCCGCGATCGTCAACGTTCGAGAAGGTGTCGTGAGGGCGCTGAGTGCGCTCAAGGGATGGAACAATGTACCTTTGGGAGAGATGCTTGCGAAAGAGTTCAAATGCCCTGTAACCGTCGAGAATGATACGAATCTCGCGGCCCAGGGCGAATATTTTCGGGGTGCGGCAAAGGGAGAGAAGGATTTCGTATTCATTACCATCGGCGAGGGGGTTGGCGCCGGCATTTTTGTGAATGGGAGCATCTATCGTGGATCTCAATGGACGGCGGGTGAGATCGGATACCTCCGAGTGCCCAGCGTCTCAAGGGAGCACCCCGCCATCCACAAATACGGCAAAATCGAAAAGCTTTTGGGTGCTCCGGGAATTCTGAGGAGCTGGCAATCTGATCGGCAACGATCCCGCACGCATCCCACAGTAAAGTGTGCAGCTGACGTTTTCGACCTCGCGGCTGCAGGAAATGCGGAGGCCAAACGTCTCCTCCGGCAACGAGCCAAGCTGCTGGCTGACATTGTGCTAGATCTGGCCCTCGTCCTCAATCCCAGCGTTATTCTTCTTGGAGGCGAAGTGGGCAATCATCCGCGCCTGTTGCAGGAGGTGGAGGAATTGCTGAAGGGCAGTGAATACCCAATCGTACGGGTAGGGTTGAGCGCGCTCGGTTCTTCGGCGGTGTTGTGGGGCGCAATTCACACGGCGCTCGACCCAGCTCTTCTGAGACTGTTGCAGCCCTCCGATTCTTTGGCCTAGTCTAGCCACGATCGGAATCTGGGTTGACCGACTTACTTAATAACGATAACTTAGTATTGTGAGCCGTTCGTCGGTGGGCATACCCAAGTCGCGCGCTGTCGCTTCTTCCGGAAGAGCGGAACGAAAGCGTGTGATGATGCAGAGAGAGTCTGGCAATGGCACCCTTCCCATTCAGGCGGGATCCGGGCACGTGGTCGGCGTAGACATTGGCGCAAGCAATTTGCGAGTTGCGTTGGCTGACATGAACGGGAAGATGTTGGGGAAATGGTCGGCCTCGACTAAGGAAACATCTTCTCCGGCAATGGTGATCGAACAGATCCGCACGGGAGTGGAGTCTCTGCTGGAGCAAGCTTGCGTGCCGCGTCGCTCGCTATTGGCCGTAGCTGCAGGGGCACCCGGGATTACGGATACAGACGCGGGCATCGTGGTGGCGACCTCCTATCTAAGGGGATGGAAAGATGTGCCCCTTCAAAGTTTGCTGCGAGCCGCCCTGGGAGTCCCGGCTGCGGTGGAGAACGATGTACGAATGGCGGCGATTGGAGAGAACTGGAGAGGGGCCGGCCAAGGCGTCGCCGATTTTGTATTTCTTGCTATTGGAACCGGGATTGCTGCCGGCATGTTCGCCAATGGCAGGTTGATCCACGGGGCGGATTTCGCAGCAGGCGAGATCGGTTATATGCATGTTCCTGGTACTCCGGAAGAAGCCGCGCAGGATGGCGCTCCAGGATCGCTTGAGAGCGTGATCAGCGGCGAGGGCGTCCGGCAACAGTGGTTACGTTGTTGTACCGAAACCGGCGTTGCAGTAAGCGACGGTCTGAGCGCAACGGACATTTTTGAACGAGCCCGCGCGGGGGATGAACTTGCCGCGGGGATTCTGCATCGCTCGGCGAGAATATTGGCTTATGCGGTGTACAACGTATCTTTAGTCCTAAACTGCAAGCTGTTCGTATTGGGCGGTGGAGTAGGGATGAGCGAGCCGTTACGAGATTGCACCCGCCACTTCCTCGATCAGTTCAACGAGCCTGTGCGGCCAAAGCTCACTGTTAGCAGTCTGGGGAAAGATGCGCAGTTGATCGGAGCAATTCGATTGGCGATGAATAAAGCGGAATCTCAAATCGGTATGGAAGGGGGCGGTTAAGCCCCTGTCGGCCAGGATTCCTTCTTCGAATTTGGCCGAATCGAATTCGGTTCAAGAAGGTGTCCTAGCCTTCCTTGGGTAGGCTGATTCTCTCCAAGTCTCTTCCACGAGTTTCCGGTACGACAAACCGCACAAATACCAGCGTGATGATGCAAAATGTTCCGTAGATTGCGAATGTGCCAGCGCTTCCCAAGATATTGATCAGGGTTAAGAATGTTAACGAAACCGCGAAGTTAGCCATGCCTGAGAAGAGTGTTCCAGCTGCGACGCCGCGCCCGCGAACGCGCAGCGGAAAGACTTCAGCCACCAAGATCCAGGCGATCGCTCCCAGGCTAAATGCGAAACATGCGATATACACTACAAGACAAGTGATTGCTATCGATCCTAGCGACGAACCGAGCATTCCCTGATGCCCGAACGCGAAAGAAAGAGCGAAGAGCGTGATTGTCATGCCAGTTACGCCCACGTAGAGCAGCGGCTTGCGCCCAATGCGATCAACGAGAGCGATGCCCACGACTGTCGCAACTACATTCACCGTGGCTACGATCAGAGTTGCCAGGATGGCATTGGTGTGTGAGGAGCTTCCCGCGAGCTCAAAAATTTGCGGGCCATAGTAGATGATGGTGTTGATGCCGGTGACCTGTTGTAAAACGGTGAGCCCAACTGCAATGAAAAGTGCGCCGCGCACTGCGGGACTCCAGAGGGCTCTCCAGCGTTGTTCCATTGGCGTCTTAAGTCCCTGCTCAATGTCATCGAGAAAGTGTTGTGCCCCCATCTCGTCCGTATAGATCCGCAGCACGGCGGCAGCCTCTGCAGGGCGGCCGTGGGCGAACAGCCAGCGTGGACTTTCAGGAACCGTAAGGATTACTCCCAAGAAGAAGACTGTCGGCACGACGGCGATGCCAAACATCAACCTCCAAGCCTGGTGTGCAGCCAGCCAGTAACCGACGAGGTTCGCGAGTGCGATTCCCACCGTCAGCGCAAACTGATAAAGCCCGATGAGCATACCGCGCGATTGAGGTGGGGCTAGTTCAGAAACATAGACCGGCGCGGTTACCGAGGTGAAACCGATCCCGATTCCGATGATCGCCCGGGCCACGATCAGAACGAAGACGGTGGCAGACAGCGGCGCCAGCAAAGAGCCGGTGATAAAGATGCCTCCTGCCCATACCAGCGTAGCGCGCCGGCCGATACGATCGGCGATGGTCCCGCCCACAATGGCTCCGATCATGGCGCCAATCAGGACGATGCTCACGACCAACTCCTCCATCAGCGTTGAAAGTGCGAATGTGCGCTTGACGAAGATGGCCGCGGCGGCAATGATGCCCATGTCGTAGCCGTACAAGACGCCGCCCAAGGCTGCAATCGACGAAATGTGAAGGATGAATCCGCGATTTACGCGAGGCGGAGCGGGGCGTCCGGAATCAGACACGTATTTACCTCAACGGCATCATACTGTATAGTCTCTAGAGTTTATAATGATTCATTAAAAACATTGACCATAGGGTGTCCGCTGTTCACCGAGGGAATCCATGGAAAACCGGGCAGGCCAAGAGTCGCGCTGGATCGCCGGAGTAGAACCGCCGAAGGAAATGCTGACCCGGAGCATGACGTCCATTTACGAAATGGAGTGTCGGGAACAGCCGGAGCGCCTTGCCCACCTGCTGCGGGCTTATCGGGAAGAAAAACCGATCCTGGAAGCGCTAGAACACCTGCGACGGATGGCGCTTTCCGCAGCGCCAGTAATGTTGGTCGGAATGGGAGCTTCCTATTGCTCCTCGATTGTCGCTTCTTCTTTCTTACAGTTGTGCGGCAAGTTGGCTTTTGCAGCAGACGCCAGTGAGTGGCTGCACTACTCGCGTCCGGTATGGGATCAGGCCGCTGTTTCCATCTTGTTGACCACTTCGGGAGAGAGCGCGGAGCTTGTGCAGCTCTGCCGAAACAGTACGAAGCTGCCGCTCGCCTTGCTTTGCAATAACGAAAAAAGCACATGTTGGTCGTCCGTCGAAGTGAAACTGCCGATCCTGGCCGGGCCAGAATATGGGAATGCCACCAAGACATTTACCAACGCTACGGCGGCAAGCATCGTATTTGCTTCCCATATTCTTGGCCGGCCGTGGCGCGAAGATGCAGAGCGGGCCAGCGCAGCTTACGCTGCAGCGCTCGATAAGGTATTCAGACTGCGCGAAGAACTGGAAAGCTTTTGCAGCGGAGCCGCGAATATCGAGCTTATAGGTCGGGGGCCGGCGTACGGAGGCGCCATCATGGGCTCGTTGTGTATTCGCGAGATGACCGGCCATCGTGCTGCCGCCCACTCCGGCGGCGGGTTTCGGCATGGGCCAATCCTCGATGTCGACGGCTCGCACGTCGCGATCATTCTAGCCCTCGGACGCGCGGCCGGCTTGGGAGTCGAACTCGCCCATGACTGCCACGCGCGCGGCGGAAAGGTAATTTTGGTTGAAACCGAAGACGGGCGGAACGAAGAGCAGCAGAAGTCAAAGAGATTCTTGCCGATCACCATCGGTGCAGTCCCGGAGCCGTGGGAAGGAATTACTTCCGTTATCGTGCCGCAAGTGCTGACGCTTGCCATGGCCGAAAAGTTTGGCGCGAAATTACTTCCTCGTTTCCAGTACGGAGTCATGAAGGAATAGGGCGCGAACGATTCGCGCGTCCGTATTTTTCCGCGCAAGGCGGCGCGGCGTTTGGCAGGAATGGATCGTGGTTTGGCTGATCGTTGGAAAATTTACTTGAGAGTCACAAGGCGAAGGCTTGAAAAGGAGACGGAAATGACACAGTCGAAGGCGTCCTCGATAATCGCTCTAACGCTGTTCGCGACCATGTTCGCCACATTTTTCGCAGTGGGCCCGGCTTGGGGACAGGAAGTCACAGCCACTATCACCGGAAGCGTGACTGATCCCACGGGAGCCCCGCTGGTTGGCGCTTCCGTGGTGGCGCGCGATGTTGATCGCGGCACCACTTACGCGACGCAAACGAATGGTGATGGCGTGTTCAACCTTCAGCGCTTGCCGGTTGGCACCTACGAAATAAAGGTGACCGCGGCTGGATTTCGAACAGCTCAGCAGTCTGCTGTCACGCTCGTGCTGGATCAAATCGCCCGCTTCACTTTCCGACTCCAGGTGAAAAGCGTAACTGAGGTCATGGAAGTGATCGATCAGGCTCCGGTATTGCAGACCGATACCGCGCAGGTAGGCACGGTGATCGATGCAAGGACGAACGACAATCTCCCCCTCGCCTCGCGCAATTTCGTGCAATTGACTTTGCTCAGCCCGGGCGCACTCACGATCGATCCCCAGACCATGAATACCGGATCCCAAACCTCACAGCAGATTGCGGGTAACGGAGGTGGGCGCCCATATATCAACGGCAATCGCGAAGAGTCGAATAACTTTATTCTCGACGGGGTGGATAACAATCAGGCTTCGGAAAACGCGGTGGGTTTCACCCCATCGCCCGACGCCATTCAGGAATTCAATGTCATCACCCAGAACGCTTCGGCGGAGTTCGGCAATTTCCAGGGCGGAGTGGTCAGCGCCTCGATAAAATCGGGCACGAATACCTTCCACGGAGATGTGTTTGAATTTATCCGCAACGATAAATTCAATGCGAACTCGTGGCAAAACGGCTTCTTACCCAATCCGCAAGGGACGATCGGTCTGCCGAAGGCACAGATGCGATGGAATCTGTTCGGGGGCACAATCGGCGGTCCTATCATCAAGAGCAAATTGTTTTTCTTCGCTGATTATGAAGGCTCCCGCTTCGATCATCCGCCAGCGGCAAGCGGCTTGACCGTGTTATCAACTGCCGAACGCGCAGGCGATTTTAGCGCCCTGCTGACTTCCACGACGGCAAATCCCAATGGCGTGCAAATCTACGACCCCTGCGTGCCAGGCACGGGCATCAGCGGTACACCGTGCGTTTTATCCGGGAGCCCCGTTCCTTTCCAAGGCAACATCATTCCTCCCAACCGACTGGATAATGCCTTCAAGGTGCTCATGGCCTCGTCGCTCTATCCACAACCCACTCCCGGTGCGCCCAATAGCGCTGTAGTTCTTAATGGAAGCCAGAACAACGACGATCAGGAAGATTTCAAAGTCGACTACAACGTCTCTGACAAGGACCGCCTTTTCGCCCGCTATTCACGGGGCAAGGAAATCGACCCTCTAACGACTTCCTTCCTGCTTGGCGGTAACTCGAGTTCGGAAGCACACATCGACAACACTGCTTTTGATGAGACGCATACGTTCACTTCGTCGCTGCTCAACGATTTTCGCATTGGCGTGAACTACGTCTTGCCTTATGGTCCGAATACGACTTTCGCCTCGTCCGTCGGCACGCTCGCCGCTAACTCTGGTATCGCGGGTACGAGTGAAGGCGGCATCAACGGATTGCCAAGTATCACATTCACAAGCGCCGCCAGCAACGGAAACGGCATCGGCAACTACTCCAGCATAGGAAACGGCGCGATCATCCAAAAGTTCGCGTCCACCGTCTGGCAGGTATCCGACAATCTTCTATGGAGTCACGGCCACCACAATACAAGATTCGGATTCCAGATGAATCGGTACCGCTTAAACATTACTTATCCAGGTAATGCCGGGGTGCTGGGCGACATCGGCTTCACCAACAACTACACTTCCGAAGCGGGCGATGGACTAGTGGGCGGCGATGGGGGAGCAAGCTTCGCCCTGGGCTTGCCCGATTCCGTGGCTCGAGGCGAAGTGGGTGGCGGCTTCCATCAAAGGGACTGGCTGTTGGCTGGTTTTGTGCAGGACGATTGGCATATAGCCGACGGCCTAACTTTGAATCTGGGATTGCGTTATGAGGCGCGTACTCCATGGATCGAAACCAACAATCGCCAGGTGAACGTAGACAAGACGACCGGTGTCGTGGAGTTTCCCGGAAACAGCGCCATCGGCACCGGCATTGTCGGCAAGAACGGATTCAGTAGAGGAGTCTACAGCAGCAAATATGACGGACTCGGAGAGTTTGAGCCGCGCATTGGATTATCCTGGGCTCCCGCATTCCTTGAGAGGAAAACCGTGGTCCGCGCAGCGTTTAGCGTCTCGTCCTATCTGGAGGGCACGGGGACTAATCTGCGCCTGCCCCGTAATCCGCCATACACGCCAACCCAGATCGGGGGAACGAACAACTACAACCCCGGCGCCACACCTTATATCACCGAGGCGGGAGCTACGGGCGGGGCCACACCCCAACCGCAATCGGTTTCCGGAGCGACTATGTTCGCCTGGGATCCGGTCGTGCAGCCCGCGGTCGGGGAACAATGGAATCTTTCGATCCAGCATCAAGTTACACCAACGCTCACGGCGCAGGTTGGTTATGTCGGTCAGAAGGTTACGCACCTGGTGGTGCCGCTGGATCTCGGGCAACTGCAGCTGGGAACTGACAATACCCCGTTCATCGGAGGCTTCAACGGAGTCGATGCCGGCGGGAACAGTCTAGGGTATGGCCCGAACAGCTTCGCTGATGTTTACGATACGGCATCGGTCGGGACCATGCGCTACGACGCTTTGCAAGCAGTGTTACAAAAGCGCGTCAGCCAAGGACTGGAAGGCCAACTCGCCTACACCTTTGGTAAGTGCATGACCAACAACAGTGGCTACTATGGAACCTACAGCACGAATGCTGAAACCACGAGTTCGTATCCCTATTGGCAGAACCTCTACGATCCGAAATCGAACTGGGCGCGTTGCTACTATGATTCCAACCAAGTCTTGAGCGGCTACGTTCTCTACGAACTGCCCGTGGGGCGAGGAAAATCTTTCGGCCATGATCTTCCTGCGGCAGTCAATGCGGTAGTTGGAAACTGGTCGCTGGGTCCAATATTTTCTTATCATGCCGGATTCCCACTGGCCGTCTACGGACCCGATAGTTCTGGCACCTTCACCGGCAACGACGGTGCCGGATCGGGTTCTGCTCGTCCGAACTGCAATGGTCCGGTCCAGTACACACACCAGATCGTAAACACTGGCGCGGGTTATCAATTCCAGTGGTTTTCGAATGCAAATAACACATTCACACCGGAGGCGCCCGGGACCTTTGGCACGTGCCCCGCACAGGGCCCGGTCATTGGACCTCACTATGTGGACTTGGATCTGAGTCTGCAAAAGAACTTTCTGTTCGGCGAGTCAAAACGCTTACAGTTTCGCGCCGACTTCCTGAATGCATTCAACCATCCCAATCTGGCCGCGCCGAATATGTACTACAGCTCGACAGCTACTACGTTCGGAAATATCACCGGCAGTCAGGATCCCAGGAATCTCATGTTTGCTCTTAAGTTTTATTTCTAACTCGGTTAGGGCGGCGGCAGAAGGGCAGACATATGGTAATGGGTCTGCCCTTTTTAATTCCAATCTTGCTGCGGAGGGTTCGGCACACCGACTCCCGTCTCCTGAAAAGTGTGGGTTCCGGTCCATGCCACGCTGCTTTTTTTAAGCACATTCGACTGCCCCTTGAAATCTGATTGCTCATGGCGTGAACCGACGCAGAGATTCCACGTCCGAGAAGGCAGCCTAGCGGCGGCAGCATGGGCCTTGCCGCTCGCTTTTTTGTCTTTGCGATCATCACCGTCGAGAGACCAAGGCGATGGCACCCTCGATTCCCATTCGCGTGAACCAGGGGGATTAAGTTCCGCGCCCTTCCTAAAATATGAGCTCGGCGTAATTCCTAAAGCCTTCCTGAACATGGAAATGAACGCGCTCGGCGTACTGTAACCAGACTCCAGAGCCGCATGTGTTACTTTTGCGCCTTCGGCCAAAAGCCGCATCCCCTGCATAAGCCGAACTTGCTGCCGCCATTTCCCAAAGGTCATTCCGATCTCCTGTTGAAAAAGCCTTTCGACAGACCGCTTCCCGGCTCCAGTCACACGGCACAGCTCAGCGAGCTGTTCGACAATCGCAAGGGTCCCTCATGAGCATTTCTGCGATCCGAACCAGCCTGGAATCGGACAGATTCGGAAGTTGCAATGGAATCGTCGGCGCCGCTTCCAGCTGATGAAAAATAACGGCGGCCAGGTGCGCTTGCCATTTCACGGTTTTCTTCAACGCATGCACAGTACAGGCGTAAAGAATGAGTTCCTTGAGCAGAGTTGAAACATTAATCACACAACAATCTCGTGGCAGCCCTTTAGCCAGCCTTGGTTTCAGATATAGCGTTCGCATCGCCACCAAACCTGACATCGTAATTTTGTGCGGAAATTCGGCCGGAATCCACACGGCACGATGTGGAGGAACAACCCAAGTGCCATCTCGGGTACGGACCGTCATCACCCCGCGCGAGGCATAGACGAGTTGATCTCGATCATGGAAGTGCAAAGGTATGACGTGGCCGGCTGGATAGTCGCGGGTGAGCGTTCTGATTGCCGACTTAGAATCGACCGAGCGATCGAAAATCCCATTTTGGCGCTTTTGCGACATCCAATGACACCTTATCGAAAGCGCGCGCCACTGACAATCGGTACGCTATGGTCAATTTTCACCGTTTCGTGGGGAACATGAACCGCTTCCATCAATGGCTATGTCGTTCTGACCGCTGGCGCAGCAGCGTCGCACAGAGGCTTCCGTGGGCAATCGGCAATACCGATCTGGGACCGAATGTCTTGGAAATTGGCCCTGGCCCCGGCCTAACGACGGACCTTCTGCGAACCTCAGTGTCTTGTCTCACAGCACTGGAGATTGATCCGACACTGGCCGGTTCGCTGAGTTCGCGCCTAAAAGGAAGCAACGTCAAGGTCATCGAAGGGGATGCGACGAGGATGCCTTTTGGAGAGTCGGAGTTCTCCGGCGCAGTTTCTTTCACCATGCTGCATCACGTTCCCTCTCAGGCACTGCAAAACAAGGTTCTCGTGGAAGTGCTCCGCGTCTTGCAGCCCGGCGGCTTTTTCGTCGGCAGCGACAGTCTTCAGAACTGGTTTCTGAGGATCATTCATATCGGCGACACGCTTGTTCCCGTAACTCCCGATACTTTTGGCGCGCGCTTGGAGAGTGCGGGCTTTGAAGTGTTGGAGGCGCAGAAGAACTCGCAAGCTTTCCGATTCCGTGCTCGACGACCAACCGCGTCAGCGGTCAAAACACGAATCGGGTAAACCAAATCAGCTGTGATGATTCGATCTGTGGAGGAGTTATATGAACAAATCAATCCTGCTTCTCAAACATAGCGTTTTGAAATCCATCTTTCTCGCCGTTGTATTCGGACTCGCGTTCGCGACAAACGGCTTTGCTGCTGCGGATCCCGATTCCTGCGCTACGAATCCGGAAAATCCGCAACTTGACTATTGGCTCGGCAATTGGAAGATTGGCGCCGAGGGCTCTTCGGGGAATGCTCACAGCACGGTCTCTTTATCGCTGGACAAGTGCCTCGTAGTCGAGAATTGGGACGGGGGAAGGGGCCATTACGGCCAGAACGTCTTTGGCTGTAGTGCCGACGACAATAGCTGGTATGGGATGTTCGCCGACAACGAGGGCCGAGTTCATGTGTTCACCTCCGGCAAGGTGGCATCCGGCACTGCGGAATTTGAAGGCACAAGCCGGGGACCCAAGGGAGAAAGCGTATTGAACCGAGTGAAAGTGATACGGCTGGATCCGAACAAGGTCGAGCAGGCTTGGGAAAAATCCACCGACAACGGGGCCAATTGGAACGTTGTGTTCCGCCGGGAATATTCGCGAGCGAATCCCTAAAGCGACGGATATTAGAGGATGTTATGGGCTGGAGATCGGTGCAGACTGCATTATTCCCGATTTGCCTGCAGCTTGGTCGGACCGGCGTTCACTTCGCAGGCCACATTGTTAGCAGGTCCGTTCCTAGTACGATCCGGGCCAGAAAGGTGCTCCAAGAGTAATAGTCATGAAGATTAAAACTTTGCTATTCATTCTCGTCGCCTTGTTGCTGGGATCAATCGGCCTTGATGCACAAACTGCTCCTGACAATGCTCTGCTAATCCTTGCCAAAGAGGACAACACACTTCTTATCGTCAACCCTGCCAGCCTGAAAGTAACCGCCAAATTGCCCGTCGGCCCTGACCCGCACGAAGTGATTGCCTCGACCGACGGAACGACTGCATATATCTCTAACTACGGCGGCGGCCTATATAATACGCTTACCGTGGTTGATCTCGCTGCGAAAAAAGTTTTGCCGGCCATCGATCTCGGCGCTCTGCGCGGCCCGCACGGACTGGCGTTCGTAGGCGGCAGAGCGTGGTTTACGGCTGAGGCTGCCAAGGCGATCGGCAGCTACGATCCCGCAACAAAGAGGGTCGACTGGATCATGGGTACCGAGCAAAATCGCACCCACATGATCTACGTTTTCCCCGACCTCAACCAGATTGTCACCACGAACGTCAGTTCCGCCAGCGTCAGCCTCATTGAAAAGATGGGCGGTGGTGCGGGAACCGGGCCGTCGAGTGGAGACTGGAACGAAACCATCGTTCCCGTCGGTCGCGAGTCGGAGGGATTTGATGTATCCCCCGATGGCAAGGAAATCTGGGTCGCCAACGCCGACGACGGAACAGTCTCTATCATTGATATGGCGAACAAAAAGGCCATCGACACTCTGGCCGCCAACGTCAAGGAAGCGAACCGGCTGAAGTTTACCCCAGACGGTAAGCTTGCGTTTATTTCGAGTCTTAGGAAGCCTGATGTCGCTGTTCTCGACAAAGTCAGTCGAAAAGAAGTAAAGCGTATAAAAGTGGGAGATGGCGCTGCCGGAATTCTTATGCAACCCGACGGGTCACGCGCCTATGTGGCTTGCTCGTCTGACGGATACGTCGCCGTAATCGATTTGCACTCGCTCGAAGTTGTGGGCCGCATCGAAGCCGGGCAGGAACCGGATGGCCTCGCGTGGTAGGCCACTAAATACCGAGGGCGCGCTCCCCATTTTCTCAGGTACGAGAATGACGTCGTGTGTTTCGCCAAGTTGCGCGAACACATCGCTGACGGCCAAGACGGACCGATGGTTGGCTCAGGGATAACGGGCAACCCGAGGTTGGGCCACCCAAATTGGTGACGCGGGCCAGAAGTCGGCTTATAGGAAGTTTCACCAGATCGGACCAACGAGGGTTTATCGTTCCCGCGCCGCGGATCGCATCCACACCATCCATTTTGGGCATCGGCAAGTCCATCAGCGTAATGTCCGGGCGGTGAGTACGGAACTCCACGACAGCTTCGTGCCCATTGGATGCTTGCGCAACCAAATTCATGTCTGGCTGAGTTGCCAATACTATGGCGATTCCTTCCCGCGACCGAGTAATTCTTCATCCTGAGCCGGTTCATAGGCTTCCCGTTACAAAAGATCGAGAATCGGGCGGAGGGACTCATAATCCGCCGTGTCTCGGATACTTAACGTTTGCGGCCTTCTAGAATCACCTGTTTTCGGGCAGCCGACACGCCCAACCTGCGACTTCATAGTTTCAGGTACTTGCAAGGCTAGCGAAACGGAGATTTTGGGCCGCTTCGCCGACGCAGCCTACACGGGATGTGATCGCCCGGACTCGGGGACTCCGCAAACTTCCCAGAAGCCGACTTCAGTCCCGGAATAACCTCCGGTTGGTCCGTTGCTCGGGAGGAATCGAGCGCCTGTCGGCGGCAGACTTCCCCGAAGCCGACTTCTGTCCCGTCTCCCATATTCTTTTCCAGGGTAGCTTGGCCTCAGCGACACCCCGGCACGGTACTGTTCGCAACCCAGAAGGTATACACCGCGCAGTCGTCCGGCGCCGGTAGCCGCGCCGGTGGGATCTGCCGGACGACGGGAGGGAGCATCCGCAGGTACGCCACGAGCGCGCGGATATCTTCTTCGTCCCAGTTGGAAGCGTGGTCCCAAATCATGCCCTGCCAATGGAGCGTGCGACCGTCGGGAGTGATGCCGCTGCGAATGGCTCGGGCGATTTGTTCGTCGGTCCACGAGCCGATTCCTGTCGGCACGTTACTGGTAATATTGCGACTCCATAAAGTGCCAAAGGACCGCCAACTGATCTTCTGTCCGCCAGCTCCGTTCGTGTTGTGACAAAAGGCGCAGGAGGCCACAGTGAAGAGGTAACGCCCCCGGAGAACCAGAGCTTTCTGTTCCGGCGTCTTGAAGGCAGCCGGGTCGGGTTCAGGAATACCCGCAGTTGCCGCTTTGACGATCTGCTCCGGTGGAATGAAACTAAGTGTCGGCAGGGCATACATCACCCAGCCAACCAGTCCCAGCAGAAGCAGTACCACCACACTGATAACGAGAGTCAGCCATCCGCGCCCGCTTCGAGGAAATCGACGTTCTCGCGGTCCTGCCAGGGTGAACAGGAGTGCTCCGCAGATGAGCACGATCCACTGCGAGTCGATCAGCGTGGTCTGCCTCCGGTGCTGTGGAGTCAGGGAATCGGCTCGGCCGAAGTTACCGTCCGCGTATGTCAGGAACTTCACAACGGCGGCTGGAAGCGGCAGGGTCAGCTTCACCGCGATCGTTTCGATAACGCCGTAGTGTAACGGAGGAGGAATCCGATTGTGGACCGGCCGCAGATCCTTGAGATATCGCGCGATCGCCGTGGCGTCGTCATCGGTAAGGTAATGGAGATAGAACCACGGCATGCACCAAATACTCAGCAGACGGTCGGGCGCCCTCCCATTGCGGAGGGCGTTGACGACTTGCGATTCTGTCCACTTGCCTACGCCGGTTTCCTCATCCGAGGTCAAATTGCGCGAGACGTACACGCCATGAGGAAAAGCTCCGACTCGCATTCCGCCGGCGAGATAGAAATCGTCGCCACGATAGATGCCGGTGCGGTCGATCTGCGTGTGGCACAGCCCGCACATCTCCGCGTGCACAAGATACTCGCCGCTGTGAAGCAGATCGGCCCGCTGCCCAGGCCCGTCGAGTCGACCTCCTGGTTGCCACGGCGCTACACGCGCAAGGGATTGCACATAGCTGACGAGATCCCAGCGCTGGCTGGGCGTGAGCCCTTGTTCGTAGGAGGGCATGGAATTGCCAATACCGGTGGTCAGACGGAGCCATATCTGATTCGCATCGCTGCCTCCCCGGAAGGTCCACGGCGCAGAAAGATCGCGAATCGGCGTCGGGTGATTTGTACTTGAATCCACCAGGAAACCGCCCTTCCGGCCGTCAGGACCGTGGCAGCCGGCGCAGTCCTGGGCGATGTAGAGCGCACGGCCACGCTCGACACTCGCTGCTGTCGTCGCGGGGCGCGGCGGAACGATGATCCCCTGGGGCGATGGCCCGCTGAATGCGCTGGAGAATTGCTTGACTTGTGCGACGACCGCATCGACCTCGGTGTCACTCAACAGGTCGCGGAAGTACGGCATTGCGCTCGCTGGAAGTCCCTTCGCGACGATCTGCTTCAGGTCGTCGTCGGTCGGCGGCTGCCCGTGTGGTGTTGACTTAAACTTGAACAGCCCAAGCGTGAAGTCGCGCGGCCGGGGGATAAGGGACGGCGCCGCGGGTCCGTTTCCGCGCCCGTCAGGTCCGTGGCAAACGGCACATCTGCGCGCAAAGACACGTGCACCCTGAGGCATGTTAGGCCCCAGGTCCGCTCCGGGAGGCCACGTTAGATCCGCATAGTTGGACGGATTAGGCTGCCACTTCGATACAGGGGCGGCATAGCCGACGCTCGCATTGATGGAACGCCCAACGTCGAGTATCAGCAACAACGCAATTGTCGCCAGCGCGACGTGACTGCGCTTGAGCCGAGCATAGCTGTCGATTCCATAGGGTCGCTCCACGTGGTCCAGAAAGTTTGTGGCGCCCAGTGGTCTCGCCGGCGAATCAGCACGCCTTCCCCACGAGGAGGAACCCCCATGCGATGCCGACCACCAGTTCTTGCCGATTTCTGCGGATACTAGCACATGTCGAAGGATCGCGGCATCGGGGTGATCGGGTACTTCAAGACGTCGTGCAGTGTTCTTACGTCGGCAGTAAACGGGCTTCGCGGAGATCAGCAGCAATGTCCTCGAAGCCGACTTATGGCGCACAGCCCTCCCGCCGTTCACTTTCTGAGTTGCGCGTCCTACGCGGCACGAATCCACGCTGGCGGTACCACGACCTCAACGAGTCCTGTCGTCACGTCATAGACGAGGCCTGAAATGAGCCACTCTGGCGGCAATGCGGGAATCGCCCGAAGCAAAGCAACGTCGGCGGCAACCGCCGCGCGGGGATCGGTTACGGCTTTCCTCTTGAACTCCGCTTCCTGTAGTTGAAAATAGCGCGCCAGCATGGCGGGATCGCCGGCGAGGCGAGTGATGCCGCAATCGGTGTGTTGCAGCACGATGATGTGAAACTCTCCGCCGCCCCCAGGAACCTCTCCGGCAACTTCACCAATTCGCCCGAGTAGACGTAATTGCTCCAGCAACCCTGGGGTGATTCGACCACCGATGTTGCGCATCACGACGGCTTCGCCGGGCTTATTTCCAAGTACGTGAACCGGATCCACGCGCATATCGGCGCACCCGATGATGATTGCTCTTACATTCGGCAGCGCCTGAGGAAGCGAAGGCATACGTGTGCCCGTAGCAGACTGACGAGCGGCAAAGTCTTTGTTACGTTCCAACAGGGAATCGAGGGTGCCCATGATTGTCCATCTGAAATGATTTTAGGATTCATGAGTCGGTGTCAGGGGTTGCCCCTGAAACGGGCTTGGGGGAAGTCAACTGGATTCGTACCAGCGAGTCGGGCCAACCAGAAACTATGAGGTTGTTGGCGTAATATCCCCATTTCACTCATTTACCCGGTAGGCTGATTCTCAATAAGTGTAAACGCCTGGTTTCGTCAATCATCTTTGGGCCTTGAAGGCAAAGGGTTGACTCGGAACCAATTGTCGGTGTCTAAACAGCGTATGAGTCAACTCTTCTGGTTTTCAACAACCGACACTGCGTTAAATCTTTGAATCTTTGCCCCATGCGGACGCGAGTCAAAGCGGCTTGTGCAGGTGTCGTGGTCGCCTTAGTGGCGTTCGTGCCGTCCTTTAAGGTCTTTGATTGGGTATTAATCGCTTATTGGGAATGGCAGCACGAGGGCCGTAAGATGAAGATCACCCTCTGGGCTGACGACCGTGCCTTGTTGCTGAGCCTTTCTCTCTGCGCAATCGTGTTCTATTTAATGGTCCGGTATTTCCAGCGCCGTTTGCCAGCAGACCAACAAATCAAGCGGCGATCGCTTGTGATGGGAGCCGTCTTCGGTGTGGTTGTCGTTTATCTTTCCATTGTCGCTTACGTATGGATGATCGTGCGCCGCTTCTCCTCCTGATCGGCCACAATTTCACCTCAACTGGCGAAACATCGCCATTACACTCAATGACCCCAAGGATGCCTTGCGGGGGATGCAGTCTGAAGTGCTTCTCTTCCACCCCACGACGTGAGAGAATTTCAAGATGACACAGACCAGCTCCCCCAGCCACATGAGCAGCGCAAGGTTGAAGAACTGCTCGTGAAACTTTCGAAAATGAAACCGAACTCCCCTAAATCGTCCCCGAATGTGCTAGGAAAATCTGCGATTGGTGCCGCCTGCTCAGGAAACTCGCAAGTCTTTTTCTCGACGTAACTAATTAGGTTGACGCCGTGCCCACAGCCCAATCTGTGGGCTTTTTGCTGGTTGGCGTAACATCCCCATTACACTCATGGAGGAACGAGTTCCTATCTACGCTCCGTTCGGCGTTGTGCCCGGCGGGGCCAATGCGAGGGGCTCATCGCAGCAGTGCTTTACGCTTATCCCGGTTGGCGAACATGCCCGCGAGCGCCAAGCCTGTTATGGCTCCGAAGAATGTTGCATGACGCCGGGCGAGGAAGGACCAGTGCCTATATCAAAGCGGGCAAAGAGGAAGGAAATGTAGGCCATTGCCCCAGTCCAAAAAGCAAGCCGCAGATACATAGCAGCACCCTCCGTCGAGACTTTACCATGACTTTCCCTGTAGTTGCGTAATATCCTCATTTCACTCATTGCCCAGATCGACTAAATCTCGATGAGTATGATTTTCTGCTTTCGTCAACTCTGGGTTTGTTCCTTTTCGCCGCGAAGTACAGACGAGAAATGATTAAGACGATCCGTTGCCCGCTCGGGCTTTGCGGCTCAACACTTCCTGCTTTGCTTGCAGCCAGTCGTCTGTCGAGCTTCCATTCACTCGGCCACGTTTTTGATACAACTCATACGCGCGTTGGCGGATCGTTTCTTCAATTTGGGCGTCGGCTTGGTTGGGTCTGGGTAAGATCGGGGGCTGAGAGCTCACGTTCGCGTATCCTCTCTTCGAGTTGCGCCCCCGAGATTTCCCTTTTCTCGATGTGTCACCGCATACGGCTGAGTTGGACGCAGAGCGTGGACCTTTGGCCGGAGGAGCTGCGACTACCGAACTGCTGTTTTCGCGCTCAGATCGTGCCAAGAGCTGCTTGATGATTTCTCCCTTCTCCCACTTTTCTGCCTTTTTGGTTTTGCCCGCGCACGTTTTGGCCAAAATCGTGAACACGGCAAGGGTAGTCACCACCGCGATGAATAGAAGGCTAAGCATTAGCGGGTTGTCCCCAACAGCAATCCCCTTTTCGAATCGAAAATAGCACCAGATCAGAGCGGCGGGTCTAATCGAAAGTGTTCTCTGAGTTCGGACTAAAGGACAGGGGGATGGTCAGGGGGGATTATGAGTGTAATCGCCTGGTTATGTAAACCATCCAGACGCCTCTTCCGGCAAGGCTTACCCGTTATGCGATTACTTCCCGTTTGCCCGTCAACCGAGAGCAATCGCGATCACTTCCTACA
Organism: uncultured Acidobacteriaceae bacterium; assembly: GCA_963750245.1. Classification (GTDB taxonomy): domain Bacteria; phylum Acidobacteriota; class Terriglobia; order Terriglobales; family Acidobacteriaceae; genus Sulfotelmatobacter. Next base: position 1,110,373 of record CAVVQB010000005.1, on the reverse strand, counting down.
AGCCCGTTTCTGGCCAATCAGGAACGGCGGCTGTTCGATAGCCACAACAGCGTTGATCGGCACCGATCTCCAACCCTGATAGTTTCCGAATTGCCCGTCAGCACTAGCGTCATCCGCCCACAACCAACTCGGTCACGATACCAAACCTGCGTGCCCAGGTTAGGGACTCAGCAACGGCAGGGTGCGGTACCGCTTGCCAGTCAAGCGAAACAAAGCATTCACCACGGCGCCGGAAGTGACCGGAACCGGTGGTTCGCCGCATCCTGAGGGTTTTTCCGTGCGCGGAACGATGCGAACGTCGACGGCAACCGATGCATCGCGCACCAACTCTGCCATCTTCCGTCCCGCCTCGTGCTCCTTCAGAATCCCGACGATCAGCTCTTCGCTAAATCGCGCGCTCTCTTCATGGCTAAGGTCCTCCTCGTCGCTACCGCCGCGACGTGAGGCCCCCAATTCTAGCTGGTGGAGTTTTTCGAGGGCAGGTCAAACCCGCACCGTTCAGGGTTTTGGTATTCACGGACGGAATCGATCGGTGGGTTAGAATTTGGCGTATGCCAGTTCGAATGAGCGCCCGGCGGCTCGTAAGAATCTATGCGATGTGGATGCTAATCGCTCCTAGCGTGGTGGCTCAGACGCAAGTACCGCCCAACGCACCGCCCCCGAATGCCGAAGAAATACAGCTACACTCGTATCTGGAACATGCCGCGGAAGCGATGCACAAGGGCGATAATGCAGCGGCGGCGGAATCTCTGCGGCGCGCATTGAAAATCGATCCGCATTCCATCGCTGCGCTAAACAATCTGGGAATTGTGCTAGCCCGAATGGGGAAGCCCACCGAAGCAATTCCGCTGTACCAAGATGCGCTGAAATTCCACCCTGGCGACCCTTTGACAAAACGCAATCTGGCTATCGCTTACTTCAAAGCCCAACGCTACACGCCGGCGTGGCGGTTGCTTCGGCCGATGGCGGCGACATACCCAAAGGATTTTCAGATTCTCGATTTGGCCGGCCTCTCGCTCTTTGCTCTCGATCGTTATCCCGAGGCCGCCACGTATTTGGAGCGCGCAAACCAGGTCGATCCGTCCGATCTGGAGACCCTGGACATGCTCGGCAAGACCTACCTCCGGATGAAGGATTACAAGGCGCTGACCGGTGTTTTCGCTCGCATCATGCAGGTAAGTCCAAACTCGGCATCGGCTCACATCATGATGGGTACCGCCTATGACCAGATGTCGAATCGACCGGAGGCCATCAAAGAATATCAAGCTGCGATGGAAGCGGACCCTAACTTCATGGGTGTGCATTCCGGCCTGGGTTTTGAGTATTGGCGAGAAGGCGAGAACGACCTCGCCGAGAAGGAGTTTCGAGCGGAACTGCAGCGTTTTCCCAGCGATCCAGTCTCGAACTGTATTCTGGGCCAGATCCTTTTGGATAAGTCCCAGCCCGCGGAGGCTGAGCCTCATTTTCGCGCGGCTCTGGCGGTGAATCCTCGTTATGCGGAAGCTTTGTTTGGTCTGGGAAAAACGGAGTTGGCATTGCAACATCCCCAAGCGGCGGTTGAGCCGCTTCGCAAAGCCATCCAGATCGATCCTAACTACTTCGAGGCGCATTTTGTTCTGGGCAGCGTGTTGCGACAGTTGGGACAGATCCCCGAGGCAGCGAGCGAACAGAAAATTGCGCTCGATATCCAGGAGAAACGCAGGGCGGCGGCTATAAAAAGGAACGAGAGCCAGTAAATCCCGTTGGCAGGGTGTTTGTTCCTCGCGCATCAATAGAACAAAGCAAAAGCGCACGCCGAGGGCGTGCGCTTTGCGGTACTGGTCCGACAGCAGCTAGAAGTTGACCTTAGCGCCGATCTGAACGTTACGCGGATCGTGCCATCCGTTGACGGTACCGAAGCTCGCCCCGTCGTCCACGTTGGTATCGACCGTCATGGGATTGCCATGGTTGAACGTGTTGAAGGTTTCGAGACGGAGTTGCATACTGACCCGCTCTGCGATCCGTGTGTTCTTGATCAAAGACATGTCCCAGACCTGTAATCCAGGCCCATAGATTGCGCCCACTGGAGACGTGCCGAAGTGGCCCACGGCGTCGGTGAAGGCCGCCGTGTTGAAGAATTTCGCCGCCGTTTTCGGGCCGCTGACATTGCCGAGATCTGATCGGCGCGGACCTGCACTGTGCTGCCGGAGCGGGTCATGCCCAGACCGCCGGGATAGAGCGGACAAGAAGTAACGCTGGCCGAGATTGTGCAAGCACCCACCGAGTTGGGAACCGACACGGCGGCGAACGGGTCGGAACCTTGAGTAATGGAAAGTGACTGACCTGTCTGGATGGTGGTGATGCCAGAGATTTCCCACCCACCGAGGAGTTTACCGGCAAAGCCGTTCTGGTTTCTGTAGAACGGCAGGTCGTATACATAACTGGCGATGAACATCTGCGGCGTGTTCAGCGTAGATGGCCCGTAGCTCTGGCCTAGATTGTAGGTGTTGTAAGTGGCTAAGGCCCGGTCCTGGGGACTCGTCGTGAGAAGCCTCGACCAGGTGTAACCAAGTTGCACGGTTAGGCCTTTACTGAAGCGCCGGTTCAATGAAGCTTGCAGGGAGTTGTAGTTGCTGGTGAAGACGGGGATGCGATTGGTGATTGCACCGTAACCGGCGTATGGGCGGATCGCGTTCGCGTCGACGCCTGGACTCGCCAAGCGTGAAGCGAGCGTGGGTTGATTGAAATCCACATCGCCCAGCAGATGCGTGCCCTTGGTACCCACATACCCGACTTCCAGCACAGTGCTAGGCAAAATTTCACGCTGCACGGAAAGGTTGTAATCCATGTAGCTCGGAACCTTGAAGGTTGGCGTTCCGGTTGCGATCAAGCCGTTTGGACCGAGCGGCGGACCCGCAAGCTGCCCGCCCAGCGGGTTGTCGAAAAGATTAAGTGTGCTGCTGCTGTTGTTGTTCACCGTCACAGTCTGAACCAATGGCGGGTCGGTAAAGGCATTCTGCTCCCAGATACCGTTCAAGGTGCGGTCATAGAAGATGCCGAAACCTGCGCGGACAGCCATCCTGCCGTCTCCGCGAGGATCCCAGGCCAAACCCAGCCGCGGTCCCCAGTTGTTGTTGGAGTTGGGATTTACGCGGCTGCCGAAGGGTGAGCAAGATACCTGCGGCGCGATCGCCTGAGCTGCGGAGCACGCGGTGCCGGTGGGAAAAATGAGCCCGTTGGTGTAAGTTGCTGCGCTGGTGGGGGCCCCGCTGGCTGTCACTCCGGTCATGTTTCCAGAGAGGGGATCGATGACTGCGGCATTGGCCGGGTTGAACACAAGGGGATCGAAGTTATTCAGCGTGTTGTTGCTGTCGGTTGGCGATGGGAAGTAGCTCCAGCGCACCCCTGCGTTTATCGTCAACCGCGGAGTGACCTTCCAGTCATCCTGCACGTACAGCTCGAAGTTCACATACCTGAGATGCGGGATCGTGTCCTTGCTCGGTTGCGTATAGCTATCCGCCTGCCCCAACAGGAAGTTGGCGAATGCCGGGTTGCCGTTCGTCGGGCTGAAAGTGAAGGTTGCGAAGCCGGCCGAGGCGTTTTCCGTCTTCTGCATCCACATCGCGGTAAACCCGGTGCGGATGGTGTGATTCCCATGCTGGATAGAGAGATTGTCGAATATGTTCTTGTCGATGTTGCGCTCGAAGTAGGGCGCGCTTCCGTTGCCAAGACCGGTAAGAGCCGGTACCGCTTGTGTTCCGCCAAGTAAAGCTGACGTTGGGCGCGCGACCGTTCGGGTCGGTGTACTTTGTGTTGTTGGTGAGCTGGCCGAGGAAAGCCGGAGAGTTTGCAATTCCGCTGAGCGTGGAATTGATCGCTCCCCAGGCATCCACGTACTCAACTTCGTTGACCACCTTGGGTGAGATCGTGGCGCTCGCGTTCACGACCAGGTTGCGGCCGGGCGCATTCACAGATGTGGTCTCCACGCCAGGATAGTTTCCGCCGCCCCAGAGGGAAAAGGGCTCGTTCTGCGGGACTACATCTTCCATGTAACGACCGAAGACGCGGACCCTGTCGCCGATGTTCTGATCGAGGCGAATAATATCCTGACGAAAGTTGTTCAACTGGCTGTAGTTCGTAATCAGTTGTCCGGTCGAACTATTCGGCGGGTTGTTCACCATAAAAGCGTTTAGATACGCGGTGGCATTCTTGCTGTAGCAGGAAGAGCTGATGGTAGAGATGCCTCCAGCAGTGGTCACACATCCTGCGGGAGCGACCGGAACAGGGCCCGCGAACGAGCCGGCAAGTTCCGCGGGGGTCGGCACATTGATAATATTCAAGCCTGGCGTGCTCGCTTTGCGCCATTCCTCCGACCAGAAAAAGAAGGTCTTGTCCTTCTGCGGGTGGTAAAGCTTCGGAATGAACAGTGGGCCGCCGAGGGTGAACCCAAAGTCGTTGTAGCGCTCGATCGGCACCGTATCTGCCGAAGAGAGCGGCTGCCCGGCCGCAATCGCGGCGCGACCGGCAAACGTATTCGCATTATAGTAATTGTTGCGATTGAATTCGTAGGCGCTGCCATGGAATGTATTCGTTCCCGACTTGGTCGCAACTACGATTTGCCCGCCGCCGCTGCGCCCGAACGCCGCGTCATAGTTGCTGCGCTCCAGCGTGAACTCCTGGATGGCATCGATGCTGGGAGTATTCAGCAACGTTCCGTTCGAACCGCTATCGTTGATGTCAGCCCCGTCCACGGTATAGTTGTTCGCTCCCGTGCGCGCGCCGTTCACCGAAATTGAGGTATTGTTCGCTAGCCCAAAGCCGACCTTATCGGGCAACTGATTGGCGACGCCGGGTTGCAACAGGATGAGCTGCTCGAAGTTGCGGTTGTTCAGCGCCAACTCCCGCACCTGCTCGCCGGTGACGGTCCCGGATTCTTCCGCCGTGGTGGTTTGAATCTGTACGTTCTCCGCCGTCACCTCGACTGTTTCGCTGATCTTACCTGTCTTCAACTGCACATCGAGAGTGTGTTTCTCCGCGACGTTGAGAATGACATCATTTGCCACGAAACTTTGAAAGCCGGTGATTCTTGACCGTGACTGTGTACCGGCCCGCGGGAAGGTTCGTAATGTTGAAACTGCCGGTAGCGCTGGTGGTGGCTGAGCGAATGTCCGAGCCGGTATCATTGTTGTGAACCACGACAGTCGCGCCCGCCACAACGGCCCCGCTGGAATCCGTCACCGTGCCCGTCAGTGTCGCCGCTAGCTCCTGTCCCAGACCTGCTGCAGACAAGCTTAAGATTACGAGGCAGACCGCTAGAAAAGAAGAATTCTTCCGTCTAACTCCGCGATCCTCGGTTGAGTCTTTACCGCCTTCCGCACGTCAATTTCGTCATTGCACGCCTCCTCAAACCGACCTCCACAACTAGAGGTTACAAACGGGCCAATAATCTAAACGCACTATGCTATATAGCACGCGATAGTGCGTAGTCAAGAAGAAAAAAACAATCGGCTGGAGAAAATTGTTCGATGTAGGCGGAGGTGGTCCATCCCCGTTATATATAACGGTCCGACGCCGAGAAAGAACGTAAGCTAGCAGCAGTCCCAAATCGGGAAACGATTGCGTCAGGTCTCCGTAAATTATGCGGTGACGGCCTCATCCTGCGCCCCTAACACCCTCAATCCGCGCAGGACGCGCCTCTTTATGCCCGGAGATTTTATGCCGATGCCGGTGGAGGACCGTTAACGCCATCCCTTTCGCGAATTGAGCTTTACATCAAACTCTCAATAAGCTATATAGCATATGGCGCTGCAAATGGCCGCATCGATGACTTGATGTGCCCGGTGCCCCTTTCTAGCTTGGTTTGCCGTCCAGGAAAGTCTGGAAACAATACATATGTCTGGAAATCACCGCAACAGGACGCCCGCCTACAAAAGAATCCAGAGCGAGATCCGCGACCGCATCGCGTCCGCTAGTCTGAAACCTGGAGATGCGGTTGCGTCGGAGCGCGAACTGGCCAAGACCCATAAGGTGAGCCTCATGACAGCTCGCCACGCGTTGGCCGGCCTGGAACACGAAGGAATCGTCGAACGCCGGCTCGGGGCAGGCACCTTCGTCGCCGTGCCCAAGATCCACTTTAACAAGTTGATGAGCTACACCGAGCAGATGTCGAGCCGGGGTTTGGCTCCGCGCTCCAGAGTGTTGGTGGCAAAAGTGATTGAGGGCGATCCGGAAGTTGCGGCCAGGCTCGGGCTATCAGCAGCCAGCCGATTGCTAAAAATCCAGCGTCTCCGGCTTACGGGAGAAGAGCCGTTCGCTCTGGAAACCTGTTACTTGTCGGCGGCCGATTTTCCCGATCTGGCCTCGGCGCCTCTAGGAAGAAGTTCGTTGTTTGCGATTCTCGAGCATGACTATGCGACGAAATTGGCATACGCCGACGAAGAAGTGGACGCCACGTCAGCCGATGCCAACATCGCGGAGTTGATTGGCGTCCCTCGCGGCGCCTCGGTGCTTCGCATTCGCCAGATCATCTATTCAACCAAGGGCAAGGCTACGATTTACGTAGTCGGTTTCTACCGCTCGGAACGGCATACCCTGTTTATCCGGCGCTTCCGCTAAAACCTGTAGCCAGCGGGTCCAAAATTAAAGAGAGGCCATGATGCATCGAATGGTCGCCATGATTCTCACAAGTCTTGTTGCAGCATTGTCCGGCACACCGAGCCAGGCAACGCCGCCGCAAAGTCCGGCTCCCAGATTCGTCAACACCCTGATGCCGCAACCGGCGCAGCTTTCCACACAGGAAGGACAGCTTACGCTCACATCCTCCTTTGCTGCCATCACGGAGCACTACCGGGACGCGCGTCTCGACGCCGCGATAGAACGCACTCTTGATCGCCTCAGAACTCAGACTGGCCTCGCAATTCCAACATCCTCGCCAGCCCCGAGCTCGTCCGCTGCGCTGGTCGATTAGTGTTGATGGACCAGGAGAAAGCAATCAGTCGGTCGACGAAGACGAGTCCTACTCTCTTGAAGTCACGCCCTCGGGCGCACGCCTCCACGCCGCTACGGTGGTCGGAGCCATGCGCGGTCTCGAAACTCTGGAACAGCTGGTGCAGTCTGATGCAACGAGTTATTTTGTTCCCGCGGTGTCGATTCGCGACACTCCACGTTTTCGCTGGCGCGGCCTCATGATTGACTGCGGACGCCACTTCATGCCGTTCGACGTCATCAAACGCTCTCTCGACGGGATGGCCGCGGTTAAGCTCAACGTCTTTCACTGGCATTTGAGCGAAGACCAGGGCTTCCGCATGGAGAGCCGAGCTTTCTCAAAACTCACTGGGATGGGCTCTGACGGACTCTTCTACACGCAGGAGCAAGCCCGCGAGATTGTTGCCTATGCGCGCGACCGCGGCATTCGCGTCGTGCCGGAGTTCGACATGCCGGGGCACACCAGTGCATGGTTCGTCGGATATCCCGATCTCGCCAGCGCGTCTGGCCCCTTTCACATCGAGCGGGAGTTCGGCGTCTTCGATCCGGTGATGGATCCTACGCGAGAAAGCACGTACAAATTCCTCGATGCTTTCATCGCAGAGATGGCGGCCATCTTCCCCGACCACTTCATACACATCGGAGGCGATGAGAATAACGGCGTTGAGTGGAAGGCAAATCCGCGCATCCAGACTTTCATGCGCGAACACAATCTCAAAGACACCACCGCGCTACAGAATTATTTCAACCAGCGTCTGCTGAAAATTCTCGAGAAGCACGGCAAGCACATGGTCGGCTGGGACGAAATTCTCACTCCCGATCTGCCCAAGGACATTGTCGTTCAAAGCTGGCGAGGCTTCGACTCGCTCGCCGCCGGAGCGAAGAATGGATATAACAGCATTCTCTCCGCTGGCTATTACTTGAATCTTATGAGCAGCGCCGAAACCCACTACCTGGTTGATCCGTTGCCCCAGGCGAACGACCTCAGCCCCGAGCAGCAGGGGCGGATCCTCGGCGGAGAGGCCTGCATGTGGACTGAGCAGACCACTCCGCAAGACATCGATTCGCGCATCTGGCCGCGCGCCGCAGCCATCGCCGAGCGGCTCTGGTCGCCGCGTGATGTGAACAACGTAGACGACATGTACCGTCGACTAGAGACCGAGTCGCTGCGACTCGAAGCGGTAGGTCTCAGGCACATCTCGCAGGAAGCTGCGAGCCTGCGGCAGCTGGCCAATACGCAAGAGATCGATCCCCTGCGGATCCTGGCCTCAGTTCTCGAGCCGGTCTCTTTTCATGACCGTGCGCACATGCAGCATCCGAATCAACTTACGCCACTCAATCAGCTCGTAGATGCTCTTCCAGCCGATCCACCATCGCGGCACAATTTTGAACTGCTCGTGAAGGCTTATCTGCAGGGTCCTGCCACTCGATTTCAGGAAGAAACCGAACTTGCCACCAACTTCAAAGCTTGGATCGCGGCACAACCTGGAATCCTGCACTTGATGGCTGGGTCGCCCACACTCATCCCGGCGGAATCACGCACTCAACAACTTGCTGCACTGGGAACGGTCGGAATGTCAGCGATTTCTTATCTGTCATCCGGACTACCAGCAGCCTCAGGTTGGAAGGCTCAACAACTCGCTGTCCTGGATGACGCCGAGAAACCGCAAGCGCTGGTTCGGTTCACGGCTATCAAGCCCTTGCGCGATCTGGTAAACGCAGTTCCCGAGGCAGCTAACAAGTAAGCACGGTCAGCGCAAAATTAGGCAGGCTGACTTTACTCAAGTCAGCCTGCCGCGGATTCGTTCCAATCGCCAGCTCTTGATCGTTAGCGACCCAAGCCTGCAGCCATGGTTTTCACCATGGTTCCGTTTGTGTCGTCGTCCTTCACAGCCCAAACGTAGGCGCCGCCAAGACCTCCCGGAACCTTCAGGTTGATGTAAATCATCTTCAGGAACGCGGTCTCGGGATCGTCGTAGGTGTAGAAGGTCCCGCCAGTCGAATCGTAGAGAGATACTGCAACCCGGCGCGGATCGAAGTAATTCTTGTACCCATTCGACGTGAGTGTGGCAAGCGTCGAATAAGTCAGAAGTCCAGGAGTCAGTAGGGTGTCGCAACCCGCTGTATTACCACTCAGGTCCGGACACAAACCTGTTCCGTTTGCCCAGAGAACTGGAGAAGGACCAGTGGAGTTCTGGTACAAGCCGTGGTTCACGTTTGGCGCGCCGGTCCACCCCGCGCCGTACAAAGGCAAACCCATCGTGTATTTATATGGCGGCACGCCGGCCTTGAGATAGGCGTTTACAGTGTCGTCGATGTCGAGATCCTGCCCAAACAATGGATCCTGGCGGGAATCGAACAGCGGCGATGCGTCATTGGTTTGTGTAACCCACGAACCGGAATAGTTGTAACCATCGATGGTGATGAAATCCACTTGCTCGGCAGCCTTGCGAAGATCGATGTTAACATAGTTCTGCGATCCCGCGGGACCATCGAAAGACAGGGTGTATTGCTTCCCCGTCGTTTTGCTCAAGGCATTCAGCTGGCTGCGGAACTCTGCTAGCAACGCCGTAAAGTTCTGCGTGTCGGTCGCTGTCGGGAATTCCCAGTCGATATTGAAGCCGTCAAACAAGCCCGGGGCGGTGATTCCTTCGGCGATATTGCCGTTGATAAACAGGTCGATGCAGGAAGTGGCAAGGGCTTGGCGTCCGGCAGCAGTGCTGGCGGCGGTGACGAAGGCCGCGGTATTGGTAGCGGACGCACCACCCAAAGACATCAGCACTTTTAGCTTGGGATGCAGTGCCTTGAGTTGTTGAATGGCCGCAAAATTTCCATAGAGCGGCCCAGGATAGGCAGTGCCGTTCACGCTCGGCAGATATGGAGATTGATAGTCGGCCCACGTATCGGCAATGGCGCATGCCGGCGCCGGAGTCGTCGTCACGTTGCCGAAGGCGTAGAGGAGGTGCGTCAGCTTATCGGCGACACCATTCTGCTGCAGGTTCGCAATGTTGTAGCCGGCATAATAGATACTCCACTCTTCGAAGTATCCTCCGAGAATTTTTCCTTGATTATGGTTTTGTGCGAATGAAGGGGAGATGCATGCAACGAGGGTCGATAGAATCAACAAACCTGCTCGAAGCATGCGCGTGAGGGAATGAGTCGACATGGCAAACTCCTCCAGAACTCGTAAAGTACGAACCGGCGGAGTATAGAGCTATATAGCGGAACTTGCAACACCCTATTTTTGCAAACCGAATTTTTGTGTAACCTGTGAGCAAAATCAAAGGCAGACTGGCTTTTTGGCCGGCCTGCCTTTGATGGTTAATTGCTGGCGCCAGATCTCTAAGGATTGAGATCTGCAGCCAGGTCTTTGGTCAGGTCTCCATTCGGGTCGTCATCTTTGACCGCCCAAACGTAGCCGCCGCCCAAGCCATACTCTTTGATGTAGTTCACCTTGCATTGCACCGACTGCGCATTGTCGTAGCTAAATGCCGTGTTGGTGGTTGCGTTGAACATACGGGCCGCGCAACGGGTGGAGTCATAGCTGGGGGTGAACCCGTTGTTCAGCAGATTAACGATCGTCCGGTAAGTCGCCAGTCCGTCGACCAGCAGGAAGTCGCATCCTGCCGCCGGGCTGCCCTGGTTTTGACCCGTCGGGCAAAGTCCCACTCCGTTTGCATTGGGTACTGGGGAAGTTCCGTTCGGGGTTTGAGTTCCCGACCCGTCCAAAACTCCGGTTGCGTTCTGATACATGCCGCCGTTCGTTGCGGTCAGACCTCCGGCCCAACCCGCACCATAGAGCGGGAAGCCCATGGTGTATTTGGCTGGGGTTGCGCCGTGCGACAGATAGTACTGTACGGTTGCGTCAATCGTGTCACCTTTTCCGTACAACGGACTGGCAGCTTCGTCGTACAGCGGGGATGCGTCATTGGTGGCATTCGACCAGTCTCCGGCGTAGTTATAGCCGTCGACATTCATATAATCCAACACCGAATTCAGACCCGCGATGTTGATCGTGTCATAACCACCGTCGTTGCCCGAGTCCGGTGCCGCGCCCGGGGTTGACGGACCGGCAGCCAGATCGGCCAATACTTGATACGTCCTGCCGGTCGTTCCCGACAACGTGGTCAGCTCAGTGCGGAACTCGGTCATCAACGCTGTGAAGTTAGCCGTATCGTTTGCGTTCGGGAACTCCCAGTCGATGTCGAAGCCGTCGAAGAGAGTGCCGGTGGAGACACCCGAGGCGATATTGCCCTGGATGAACATGTTGACGCACGAACCGACAAACGCCTGGCGTTGAGCCTGCGTGCTGGCCGCGAGATCGAAGAGTTGGTTGTAAGTGGGGGGATTCCATCCACCAATGGAGATCAACACTTTCAGGTTGGGATGGAGTTGCTTGAGTTGCACGAGCGCACCAAAGTTGCCCTGCAGTGGGGCCGTGGCCGGAGTCGCGCCAGGCACCTGCGGGACAACCTTCTGATAATCGGCATAGGTGTCGGCGAGCGCGCAATTCACGTTGCTGCCGTTCGCGACCGGTTTGGCAAAGGCATAAATGACGTGCGTGAGGACGCTGGCCACGCCATTGTTTTGCAGGTCCGCAACGTTGGCATTGGCGTAGTAAGTGCCCCATTCCTCGTACCATCCGCCTACGAAAAGATTGGTGAGCGCGGTTGTTGTCACGTTAACGGCCGAACTGGCGGCCGATGCGCCGGCATAGTCCGTCGCTTCCACCGTAAAGCTGTACGCGGTTGAAGGCGAGAGATTGGCCGGCGTGTAGGACGTGGTTGTTGTAGTTCCAACCGCAGTCCCGTTCTGCAGGACGGTGTAGTTGGTGATCGTGCAACCGCTCGGAGGAGTGACCGCCGACCAGCTCAGGTTGGTGCTGGAATCGGTCGTGCCAGAAGCCGCCAATCCCGTGGGAGCACTCGGTTTGGTTGTGCACGAGCTCGCAAGAGTCGTCACATTCACCGCCGAACTCGCGGCTGATGTGCCGGCCGCATCCGTCGCCTCTACCGTGAAGCTATAGGCAGTCGACGGCGTAAGGCCGGTTACGGCGTCGGACGTTGCGGTTGTAGTTGCGATGGATGATCCGTTCTGCAGCACTTTGTAGCTCACGCTGCATCCCGCAGGTGGGTTCACCGCCGTCCAGCTCAGGTTTGTGCTGGATTGCGTCGTGCCGGATGCCGCCAATCCAGTTGGAACAGCCGGCGCAGATGAGCAGGTGGAACAAGCACCGGTTGCAGTCCAAGGCTCGCCGCTGCCTGCTCCGCCGTTGTTGGTTGTCGGATTCTGATTCTGCGTCCAGAAATTGGCGACGTAGTTTTCTCCGCCAACGCTTGCTGTCATGCCCTGGGTGTAGACGGCAGTAGCGCTCCATGCCGTGGCGCACGTGCCGCCGCCTGCCAAGGTGGTCACGTTCACGGCTGTGCTTGCTGGCGAAGTACCGGCCGCGTCGGTTGCTTCTACTGTGAAGCTATAAGAGGTGGAAGCCGCTAGTCCGCTCACGGCAAATGACGTGCCGGTTGCGGTGCCAATCGAGGTTCCGTTCTGCAATACGGTGTAGCTACTGATCGTGCAATTCGCAGGAGGAGTGTCCGCTGTCCAACTCAAGTTCGTGCCCGAGCTGGTTGTGCCAGACGCTGCCAATCCGGCTGGTGCACTCGGCTTGGTCGTGCAGGAGTTCGCCAGCGTGGTCACATTCACCGCCGAACTTGGGCCTGATGTTCCGTTAGCGTCGGTCGCTTCCACGGTGAAGCTGTAAGCGGTCGAAGGGGACAGCCCGGTCACCGCAAATGTTGTGCCGCTCGCGGTTCCGATTGAGGTTCCGTTTTTCAATATCGTGTAGCTGCTGATCGTGCAGTTGGCGGGAGGAGTAACCGCTGTCCAGCTCAGGTTAGTGCTGGTGCTAGTTGTGCCGGACGCCGCCAAACCAGTGGGCGCGCTCGGGGTCGTCGAACAGCTTCCGCCACTTCCGCCCGTTCCACTGAGAGCAGCTGTCTGCGGACTATTGGTGGCGCTATCGGTCACCGTTAGCGTGCCCGTAGCCGGGCCTGACGAGGTTGGATAGAAGTACACATAGATTGGACACGAACCGTTGGCCGCCACCGACGATCCACAATTGCTGGATACCACGAAAGGGCCGCTGACGGTGACATTACTGATGCTCACGGCTGAGCTGCCGCTGTTGGACAGAGTGAAGGTGACCCACGCGGTGCCTGTGCCGACTGGGGTGCTGCCAAAGTTGTAGCTCGACGGACTCAGGGTGACGGACGCTTGCGCCAACAGCGAAACCGAGACAAAGACGCAGAGCAGGAAGGAGAAAAGTAACGTACGCTTCATTGTGGCTCCTTTTTCGGGGGACGTACCAGAGCGATCCGCCCGCGGTTGGGTGAGTGGGGGAAGAGTCCGGCTGCGATTGCATCGGACTCCGCGTCGTGAGAGTGAGCTCTATTCAGCACTGTATGGACGATTCACATGTGCCAAACTGCTCTATAGCACCTAATGCGACGGAGCCTACTCCGCTTAAGCAGCCCAGCCCCAAGAAGTTTTCCCCTGTTTCGCAATCCGAACTACATCTCAATTCGCTAGCCGCTATCTGCTAGAAGGCGTGGGGCGTGTAAGCGGCGGAGCAGGTTTCTTTTAGAATGTGGAAAAAAGGCGACCGGAACGATCTTGTTACGAAAACCGAACTTGAGCCGATGAAGGTTTGCCGCTTGCCCGGGGAACGACGCTTTTTCCAAAAGAGACACTTAGGGATATTTGCCGGTCTCGACTACTTCAGGCTCGCCGCAATCGCTTTCGTCAGAGAGGCGCTGGCATCGTCATCATTTAGCGCCCACACGTAGGCGCCGCCAAGCTTCTTCTTCTTGATGTAGGCCGTCTTCGCGGCTACCGCAGCAGGATTGTCGTAGGTATAGAAGGTTCCAGTGGCAGGATTGTAGAGCGTCGCTCCGATTCTTGCCGAATCGTACCAGGACGTGTACCCAAATTTGTTCGTGATGTTCTCAATGGTCGAGTAGGTAGCAAATCCGGCAGTCAATACCGTGTCACAGCCGGGCGAAGGTGCGGCCTTGTCCGGTTTCGGGCACAGACCTGATCCGTCGGCCAAGAGAACTGGAGCGGCCGCCGTCGCGCTCTGATACAAGCCATGGTTCACATTGGGGACGCCCGTCCACCCGACGGCATACAACGGCAAACCCATGGTGTACTTGGGCGCCGGCACACCAGCCTTGAGATAGGCTTTTACCGTCGCATCGATGTAGCGGCCATCGGCATACACAGGATCCGCGGCCGTGTCGTACAGGGAAGACGACTCGTTCGTTTGCTTTTCCTCTGCTCCGGCATAGTCGTAACCGTCGATGGTGAGGAAATCCACCTGAGCAGCGGCAGCCTTGAGATCGATGTTGATGTACTTCTTCGGGTTCGCTGGCGAATCGAAGGTCAAGACATATTTCTTGCCCGTCGCTTTCGACAGAGCGCTGAGTTGCGTGCGGAACTCCTTGAGCAGAGCGGTGAAGTTCTGCTTGTCCGACGCGCCGGGAAACTCCCAATCGATATTGAAGCCGTCAAACAAGCCCGGACTTGTAACCGCTGCAGCGATGTTCCCCTTGACAAACACATCGATGCACGAAGAGGCGAGCGCAGCCCGGCCACCCGGGGTGGCTGCGGCGGTCACGAAGCCGGCAACGTTGCCCGCTTGTCCACCCAGGGAGATCAACACTTTTAGGTTGGGATGAAGCTCCTTGAGTTGTTGGATCGCGCCAAAATTTCCATAGAGTGGCGCGGTGTAGGGCTTGCCGCTCACAGTGGGGAGGTTCGAATTCTGGTATGCGGCTACAGGATCAGCGATGGCGCAGGCCGGCGGAGAAGTCGGGGTCACATTGCCGAAGGCGTAGATCAAGTGTGTCAATTCATCGGCCACGCCATTATTTTGTAAATCCGCAATGTTGTAACCGGCGTAGTTGATACCCCATTCCTCGAAGTAGCCTCCGAAAATCTTGTTCTGATGGTCGGCTTGCGCGACCGACTGACAGACGCATGCAACAACACCCAACAAACTCGTCAAAACCACTCGGAGGAAGTGCGGCAGGAAAGGTCTTGACATAGCTGAACAACTCCAGGATCAAAGTATACGTCGATCAGGAATCGCTCGGTCAAAAGAAACAGATAAGTCTCAGTCAAGTTGCTAAGGCTGTACGCGAGGTAAAGCCGCACTTTACGGAAGACAAAGTGACAGATTAGTTAGCCAGCAAGGAAACCTTCCCGCCGGGACCCGTTAGCGCCTTAATCTTCGATGAGCCGCAAAGATTCACACGCATCTCGCTCGTCTTCGAAGAAACCGAGACAGCGCTACCCAAGAGTTCGCCTTGCGATGGTCTCCAGATGGCGGACGCTCCTTTCGAGAAATTGTGCGCCGACAGTGGAATTTCAGACCCCCTAACACAATGCGCGAGATCGAGGACTTTCGGGTGGACATTCCGTTCAGAGATCGCGCAATCCCCACAGTTCTAGCCGCCAGCGTCCGCAACCTCACGAGATCTGCGAACTCAAGGTCCGCCGGCCGTGATCGATCTTGCACCGAACAGGCGAAAGCCGGAGCGCTCGGCTCCGGCTGCATGGTTTAAGTGGACAGCTTTCACTTAAGCGCGATCACGACTTTTTCGCGGTCACGTGTGGGAGCTTTGGCGAGCTGCAGTTCCTTCTTCAGGCTCTTCTCCTTTTCGGAAGACGCGATCACCATCCCGTTGGTGCCAGCACCTCTCCAGATTTCTGATAGGAAATACTGGCCACCCAAATGGTGGAATACCAGCTTGGCGCCCGAGTCGCGTTGATACTCGGGCGTGACTGTCGACAAAGCGCCCGCGTTGGTCTGAGGGTTCCGGATCTCGATTATGCTCGATCCCAGGGCGTTGACGGCGTAGGTGCCGGCCGGAAGCTCCGCCGCCCCAACCTTGAAGGCAAACGGCACATTAGCTTTGACAGAAGACTGAGAGTGAGCCGTGGTGTTGAGCATCACCGACATCACTACCAGCGACAGGATCCCGATCAGGTTGCGTTTCATGACATCCTCCTTGGGTTCCTTGCAGTGGAACCAAACTGAATTTGTCACTGAAGCTCGTCTGCGCTATCGCTGGAAGCTCGCTGTGACACCACGAGATATTGCAAACGTCGTGCCAAGCACAACTAAACTTCCCGCCGCTCCCTTCTGCTGGTTTTGCAATCACATAAGTTCGGTCTGCCTCCTCGAAATTCTCGGCAGGCAGGCTAAGTAGTAGTTGAATGGCTACCGGCGGGTAGCTTTTTGGTTCCAAGCAATTCGATTCGGCCGATGTTTCTTCTCCAGTTTCGGCTAAACTGAACAACCGGAGAATGAGTTGATCAACCCGAGACTGCTGTCGATTTCCGGATGCCCCAAGGAAACTGTCCGGATCGTGAAGGATGGCCCGCTGATTCTGGGTAGGGATCCCTCCAACCAGTTGGAGGTTGGCGATCCTGCGGTTTCGCGAAAGCATTGCTCGGTGAGCGAGGTATCTAGCGGTGTTTTTGAGATCGCCGATCTCGATAGTCACAATGGGACTTTCGTCAACGGAGCGCGAGTGAGCCGCCAGACCATCCAGCACGGAGACCGGATTCTTGTCGGGAACAGCGAGTTTGTATTCCTCACTCGCCCCGATGAGCCGTCAGGCCCACTATCATCGCGCCCCGGCAACCATGCGACGAGCTCAGAAATAAAGACGATGTCTCTCGATCGCTCAGGCCTACCCACTGATGACTCAGGGGTGGGTAGAATGGCGCGCGACCTAACTGCATTTTTCAGGATTGCGAATATGATCAATTCCACCCGCGACGTACAAGCCTTGCAGCGCGAGTTGCTGGAGCTTATTTGCGAAGTGATCCCAGCCTCACAGGCTGCGATCGCGCTTCGGCCGAACGCGAGTGAGGAATCCGGTCCGCCGTGTATGTGGAATAGAGACGTCGTCGCTCCGCCGGACATGCTAATCCGGGACGACTTAGTGCAGCAGGCGACCTGGGAACACTGTGCCGTCATCGCGGCGGCTGCCAGTGAAACCGAATCCGGAGAGCATGTGTTGTGTGTGCCCTTGGTGGCTGTTGAGAGAATCCTCGGGGTGATCTATCTGACCTCACCCGCTTCTTCGCCTGCCTTTGGGGAGGACCACGCCTACTTCCTCAGCGCGGTTTCCCGCATCGTCGCAGTCACACTGGAGAACCTGTCGAAGCTGGACTCCCTAAAGGTAGAAAACCAGCGCCTCCAGGCAGAAGCTAAAGCCGACCGCATCCTTATCGGCGATAGCAAGCCGATGCAACGCGTCAGTGAGTTCATTGAGCGTGTGGCCAGGAGCGATTCGACGGTTCTGATTCGCGGCGAAAGTGGAACAGGTAAGGAACTTGTGGCCCGCGCCATTCACGCCAACAGCTTGCGACTTGATGAGCCGTTTGTCGCTGTTAACTGCGCTGCTATACCGGAAGCCTTGCTGGAGAGCGAACTATTCGGGCACGAAAAGGGAGCCTTCACTGGCGCAGTCGGGACCAAGAAGGGCAAGCTCGACGTAGCTGGGGAGGGGACCCTGTTTCTCGACGAAATCGGCGAACTGGCTCCTCCATTGCAGGCCAAGCTCTTGCGGGTCTTACAGCAGCGTGAATTCGAAAGAGTCGGGGGAAACCGTTTATTGCCGTTTAACGCGCGAGTCCTGGCTGCAACGAACAAGAACCTGGAAGAGGCGATTAAGAGAGGCGAGTTCCGGCAGGACTTGTATTACCGCTTAAATGTGGTTTCAGTAGCGATGCCTTCACTGCGCGAGCATCGCGAAGACATACCGTTATTAGCGTTGTATTTCGCCAATAAATATGCGACCAAGTGCCATCGCGGCTTCAGAGGGATCGCGGCGGACGCTCGTGCTTTGCTGATGCAATACAGCTGGCCCGGCAACGTCCGCGAATTAGAGAACGCCATCGAACATGCGATCGTGCTCGGACTGACCGATGAGATTCTCGCCGAAGACCTGCCCAGTATTCTGTTGGAGGAACAATCGGCGGGATTGGCTGCGGCGCGATACAACAACACTTTGAGCCAGACGAAAAAACAGCTTGTTCTCACGGCACTGGACGAAGCCAACGGCAATCACGTTGAAGCCGCGCGCTTACTGGGAATTCACCCAAAGTATTTGCACCGGCTGATCCGGAATTTGAATTTGAAATCCGACGTAAGAAGACGGGCCTAGACTGCAAAGCATGCGCCGCATGATCCAGCGGTTCCCTCCAAGTGACCCGCAACTGCTATTGCTCTCTTATATGTAACGATTGCGTGACGAAACGCACTACACAAGTATGCGGTGGCGCCGATGGCTGGCAGAAAGCGAGGGATACATCGCTACCAGCAGGTGGCTGCTATTTGCGCGGCTTAAGACTTGGGTGTAGGATTCGGCGAATTATCGGTTTCGTGCGGCCCGTGAACAGCTCCCCAATAAACCCCTGTCCGATCTGCGAACTCCACTCTCGCACGTTTCCGATGGCGGAGGTTTCCATGCGAGATACTAGGGCGACTCTGACCCCGGGTCGACACCGAGGATTTCTGACCGTAATCATCACTCGCCGCTTCCGAATAGTTGGCCTGAAGCCGCCATACCATGCTCACCATCCGGGCGGAAACTGAGCTCAAATGATCGGCCAAACCATCTCGCACTACCGCATCGTTGAGAAGCTCGGCGGTGGCGGGATGGGTGTGGTCTACAAAGCAGAGGATGTAAAGCTCGGACGGTTTGTTGCCCTGAAGTTCCTGCCCGACGACGTAGCCAAAGACCCGCACGCCCTCAGCCGCTTTCAGCGCGAAGCGAAGTCTGCCTCAGCACTGAATCATTCAAACATCTGCACGATTTACGAAATCGGCGAGGAAAACGGCCAGTCTTTCATCGCCATGGAATTTTTGGACGGCCTCACTCTGAAGCACCGTATTGCAGGGCGACCGCTGGAGATTGAGATAGTGCTTTCGCTGGGGATTGAGATTGCCGACGCGCTCGATGCTGCGCACTGCGCTGGCATTGTCCACCGTGACATCAAGCCGGGAAATATTTTCCTCACCAAGCGCGGACATGCCAAGGTTCTCGACTTTGGCTTGGCCAAACTGACCCCCGTCAGCAACCCTGAGTCGGTTGGAGCAACGGCGCAATCGACGGTGACTCTGGAAGAGCACCTGACCAGTCCGGGAACGGCCTTGGGAACGATTGCCTACATGTCGCCGGAGCAAGTTCGGGCAAAGGAACTGGACGCGCGGACGGATTTGTTCTCCTTCGGCGCAGTGTTGTATGAGATGGCTACAGGCACGATGCCCTTCCGCGGTGAAAGCACGGGGCTGGTCCTCGAGTCCATCTTGAACCGGACGCCCGTTCCCCCGGTGCGTTTGAATCCCGATGTACCTGTCGATTTAGAACGGATCATCAATAAGTGCTTGGAGAAAGACCGGAACCTCCGTTACCAGCACGCTTCCGACATTGGCACCGATCTTCAGCGTCTCAAGCGGGACTCCGAGAGCGGACGCCTTTCTGCCACAACCTCTGGCACGGTGGCCGTGGCCGAAGCTCCTGCAATTCGGCTTGCGACGCTTTGGAAGATTGCGGGCCCCGTTCTGCTGGTTGCCCTGCTGATCGCGGGCGGGGTTTACGACCGTTCGCGTCGAAACAAACTGCTGACTACGAGAGACACTATCGTCCTCGGTGACTTCGCTAACAGCACAGGCGATTCAGTCTTTGACGATACTCTCAAAACGGCGCTCAGCGTTTCTCTGCGGCAATCGCCTTTCTTGAATGTGCTCTCCGACAGCAATGTCGCGAAGACCCTCCGCCAGATGACTCGCCCGGTCGATACCAAACTCACGCCCGAGGTTGCCCGCGAGCTCTGCCAGCGATCCGGCAGCAAAGCTTACATTGCTGGAGCGATCGGCAGCCTGGGCAGCGAATATGTGCTGGGATTGAAAGCGATGAATTGTCAGAGTGGAGACTTACTGGCGGAGGAGCAGGTTACGTCCGCGTCCAAGGAGAAGGTGCTAGATAGTCTCGGGGAGGCGGCATCCAAACTGCGCGGCGAACTGGGCGAATCGCTGGCTACTGTGCGGAAATTTGATGTTCCGCTTGAACAGGCCACCACGTCTTCGCTGGGGGCTCTCAATGCTTATGGACTAGCTCTATCCACATGGGATAAGAAGGGCGACCGCGACTCGCTGCCGATTTTCAAGAAAGCCATCGAACTGGATCCGAACTTCGCCATGGCCTATGGCGCACTGGCCACAATCAACCACAATCTCGGAGAATCTGAACTTGCCCGTGAGAATGCCACCAAAGCCTACGAACTCAGGGATCACGTAACTGAAGCTGAACGGGAGGCCATTGAGGGGCGCTACTATTCCTATGTAACGGGCAATTTGGAGAAGGCGGAGGAAGTCTATGCTGTTGCAGTTCAGAATTACCCCGAGTCTGCGGGCGCCTACAACCACTTGGCCAACGAACAGGGCGAGCTCGGCCACTACGAACATTCTGTCCAAAGCTTTCGCAAGGCCCTGCTGCTTGACCCTTCGAGAGCCTCGACATACACAAACTTGGTAGTAGGCCTGCTCGCTCTGAACCGGGTGGAAGAAGCCTCCGCGGTTTTAGGGGAAGCCGACGAACGAGGCTTACGGACCGATTTGCTGTTGCAAGCGCACTACTGGATAGCCTTTCTGCATGACGACGAAAAGGGAATGGAGCAATTGGCTCAACGGTCAGCTGACGTGCCGGGAGCTCAGGCGGTTCTTCTATCCGAGCAGTCCAATACTGCGGCCTATCACGGCCATTTCGAGAAGGCCCGTGAGCTTTCGCACGCGGCCGAAAGCCTGATGGAACGCGACGGTGACAAAGAATCGGCTGCCATATACCTGGTCCAGGCGGCACTTCGCGAGACCGAAGTCGGAGAATTCGCACAGGCTCAAGAATATATTTCTCAGGCGCAGAAGATGTCGCACGGGCGTGATGTCACAACGCTTGCCGCGGCCGTTCTAGTTCAGATCGGAAGAGTCAATCAGGCCGAGGCCCTCTCGCACGAACTAGACAAAAACTGGCCCGAGGGCACCTATGTTCAGAAATATTGGCTGCCCGCCATTCGAGCAGAGATCGACCTGCGACAAGCGCGATTTTCGAAAGCTATCGATGATCTGGGTGTCGCGACGCCTCTTGAGCTTGCGAACCCTGGATCAACCGCGGTCTCAACCCTTTATCCGGCCTATGTGCGTGGGCAGGCCTACTTGGCGATGGGCGACGGTCCTAGGGCGGCTACGGAATTTAGGAAGTTTACTGACCACCCCGGCCTTCTATTGAATTTCCCGCTCGGAGCGCTGGCTCATCTAGGACTCGCTCGCGCCTACGATTCCTCAAGAGACTTACAGAACTCTCGCCAAGCCTACGAGGATTTCCTCACTCTCTGGAGAGATGCCGACCCAGACATACCTATCCTGAAGCAAGCCAAAGCCGAGTACGCGAAGCTGCAGTGATGGTCAAGGGGAGTGGAGGGTTTGTTACCGGGCCCTAGCGAGTTGACTTCCGGGTAGTGCCCTAAATTCGATCAGGACAGTACCGACTCCCTGTGAGCGCCCCTGATCCGAAACCAATTCAGTTCTGTTCTGGGAATGTAAGTAAAGCCGTTGGAGGCTTAGTTTGTCCATTTCCGTAACATGTCGCGTCGAGCGGTTGGGCTGTTGTTCCTTTCGAATGTACGACAGTCCGCGGTTCACCTCAGCGGCGAAGCGGTAGCCGTCAAAACTTAACCGTTCGCTGTATTTTCCCTATCGCGAGATTTTTGGGAGCAATCGTGATTCGCGAAGTCGGTCTCAATAGCCTTGGGCACGATAAAGCGTGGAATGGGCTTGACCCACCCGCAGTCTGTACAGGACCACCCCGTAAAATCCGAATTTTTGTGGAACACAAGCTTCCGTTCAGCATGGCGCGACCTAGGCATTCGGTCGTCTTCACGTAATTCGGGAAAAGCATCTTCAAGAAGAGGTGCGCGGGAATCAGTTTTTCCTCTTTCGAGGGGGATACCTCCACAATTTATTCACCCTCCCGTCGTTCCTCGAAGGGGGCATCTACGAAGTCGCATTGTATGAGGTCGGAAAAATGTACAACGATCCGGGCGTGAGCAAACTTCCCGATGACGGCGCGGCTGGGCTGATTGCACGGACGCCTCTTGGGCGCCTGTTCATTGGCTGAAGTGTCGGAGATACTGGACATGCCATCTGGTTCTTCGATTTGGGCCACGAGTTCTAGCTCGTCGGTGCACAAGATGGCACCAGATGGATCAGTACCGGGGAGTCGGCGAGTCGGTAGTTACGCTTCAACCGCTGGCGAGAATCCGCCAAGACATCATCAATTGTGGGTCGGAAATAAGCGCCGGAGGTGTTGCACCGGGCAGGCAACAACACGTTGATGTCGCGGTAAAAGAAGATTGCCTCCACGAAGGAATCGCATCCATACCGTCCATACCATAATCAGGCCAATCATGGTCAATCACCGTTTTTTCTGTGGCCAGCTTTTTGCCCGCATGAACGTTGGATACTACCTAAAGATAGGTAGATTTTGTGCTAATTTTGCGTTATGTTGGGTCGGGTTATGGGCGAAGTCAACCCGTATCCAACTCACGGACGAACAGAAAGACACCCTCCGGCCGTAACAAACGAAAATGGAAGGTCAAGCCCGGCCTTCCGCTCATCACAATCTTTGTCCGTCATTCTCCAGGCTGCAAGTGCGCCGGGGACGAATTTGGGAACTGCTGCCACTGCGGGAAACATTTGCGCTTGCGCCGCTCTTCAAGGCCGCCAAGATTCCAAACGCCGGGCACATGATGAGCCACAGATTGCGCGGTACCTTCGCGGTTGATCTTCTGGAGAAAGGCGTCCCGCTTGAGGAGGTGTCCAAGCTACTCGAGCACGAATCCATCAAGGCCGCGGAGCGCCATCATGCGAAGTGGGTTAAGGGGCGGCAGGGTCGGCTAGACTCGCTCGTTACGGGTACCTGGAAGAATGCCCGGCAACGTCAATGAGGCGCCTTGCAGACAAAGTCTAGTAATTGACTTGCCCCACCTCTAGTCCTAAGATTTCAGCCGCAGGTTGAAAGCGAGAATGAACATGGAAAAACATCTAGGTAAGGTAGCCTATTGGATCGGCATCCTTTGCACAGTCCTTGCGCTACTCACCCGTGGACTAGCAATGCTGGGTATTTGGACATCTACTCTGGCTGGGGCGGCTGGTTCTACCGGGAGAATCCCGCTCTCCTATAGGAGCTTCCTCGATGGGGCCGTGCTGTTCTTCCTGATGGCTATTGCCAGTTCTGTCGTCCTGTGGAGTGAAGGGCAAAAGTCGTAAGCAAAAGTCGTAGAAGAGGCCGAGGGCATTCTTCACTTGAGCGAGAATTTCCGCTCGCGGCGCTGCCAAGGCACTGTAGCAGAGGATTTGCAGAAGCTTCATCCGAGAGTAACAATCAACCGCGCCCCACGGATGATATCGCCGAACACGGCCGGAAATAGTAGCCCTTGGCACCCAAAAGCTAAGGGCATTTTTTCTGTGCGGCGAATGTTTTGCAGCAGTTTAGGGTTGAGGAAAAATGAAGGCCATCAACCCTCCTCCCCCCCCCGAGGACCGATGACCTTCATATGCGGAAATCGTTCGAGCGCGACTGTAAGCGCTATTGTAAAGGGCTGTCAAGCAATGGTGCACCACGCTGGAGGAGGATTATCATGAGAACTGCCAACCTAAGGGTTTGCGACTCTGCAAGGACGTGCCCTCCCCGTAATGCTGCCTAGCTGAGTTTCGTTGAATAACCCCGAGGGGGCGAAGGGTGCGCGGAAACGTGCACCCTTTTATCCTGGCAAGGACCGGCTAGACAGCCGTGTTACCGCTACGTGGGCAAACAAGCGCGATACGCAATGCCACCAGAAGCAATGCTAATTCGGCGAACAGAGCGCAGATCGGAAACTACATATCGCAGTTGATTCATAGTCACTCATGATCCTAGGGCATCGCGCACACGGCACTTTCGGTCGTAAAATCTGCTACCATGACGAATTCGGTGAGGAAGCCATGCCCCAATATGTAATCGAGCGGGAAATACCAGGCGCGGGCAATTTATCGGATGCGGAACTGCAGGCGGTCGCCAGAAAATCGGTAGGCGTGTTGAAGGATATGGGGCCGGAAATCAAATGGCTGCACTCCTACGTCACCGGCGATAAAGTTTATTGTGTGTACCTGGCGCCAGACGAGGAAACCATTCGCGAACACGCACGCCGCGGAGGTCTTCCTGCGAATCGCATCTCGGCAGTGCGGCGACTGATCGATCCCAACACAGCAAATTGACTTAAGTAGAGTTTCGAGGCCGAACTTCTGATTCTGCGTCGCAGTTAAGCGCCTCATGGACGGCTTGCTCGAGCGGCATCGCCCAACCCTCCATCCACGCCGTGCCGGCAGCATTTCCGAGCGTTCGACGCGCAAATTCCAGGGCCCTCTCAAGCCGGGATTGCTCGGCGGGAGTGAGCGGAGCGCCCAGTCTTTGGCGAAGCGCCGCGGCGGCCCCTGCCAAGTGCAGCGCTTGCTCGGCGTTCGATTGCGCTGCGCAACTTACAGCAAGACACTCAAGCGCCCGCGCGATGCCACGTTTGTGACCCAATTCCTGGAACATCTTGATGCTTTCGCCGTAAAGACGACGCGCCTCGGCTTTGTCACCCTGATCGCAGCCCAGACTTGCCAAGTCGGATAGGGTACTCGCAATTCCCCAGTTATCATGCATTTGGCGAAACTCTGACAAACTCTGTTCGTAAAATGAGCGCGCGGCAACGAAGTCACCATTTTCCCGAGCAACGTCGCCCTGGTAGCTTAGCGTCCAGCCGACACCGGCAGCATCTCCGACCTTGCGGAACATCGTTAGACACTCGTCGTAAAGGGAGGATGCGCGCCCATATTCGCCCTGCAACTTCATCACGCTGGCGAGATTGCTGAGGGCGCGGGCGATGTCGGCGGGATCGCCAAAGTCCTTCCAGATTGCGACACATCGGTCGAAGAGCAAGGATGCAGCGGCGATATCCCCACGATCGCGATTGATGACGGCCAATGCGTTCAGTGCCACAGCGACGCCGCGGTTGTCGTTTAGCTCGAGACAGGTCTCGAGACTATCTTCGAACATCCGTTGTGCAGAGCCGTAATCGCCCTGCTCGCCGGCCAGCACGGCACCAGCAAACAGCAGGCGCGCCCGAAGCTTCGGTCGAGCCGCGGTGCCTTCCAACGCCAGGATCCTGGCGATGGCGTCACGACCCTCCGTAAGATGTTCCCGTGTTTCCCAGAAGCGAAACAGAGCGGTGCCCATGCGAAGGCCCCAGTCCGCATCCCCAGTTTTGGTCAGATAATCCAGCGCAAAGCGAAAGTTGTCGTGCTCGACCTCAAAACGGTCGAGCCACTCGGGGTGAGCGGCCGTGTCCTCCGCACCTTCTTCAGCCAGCACGAGGTAATAAGCGGCATGGGCTCGGCGAGTCGCAGATTCGTCGTCGCTCTCAGCGAGTCGTTCGAGAGCGTACTCCCGGATGGTAGATAGCATAAAGAAGCGCGTTTCTTTATCGACCTGCTCCACCTGCTGGACCAGGCACTTGTCCACCATGGAAGACATGGCGTCGAGCACGTCGAGACCCAGATCGCCTTTGGTGTCGCATACGGCTTCCACGCCTTCCAGCGTGCAGCCGCCGGCAAACACGGAAAGCCTCCGAAAGATAGTTTGTTCGGCGCCATTGAGGAGGCCGTAACTCCAGTCCACGGTGTTGCGAAGAGTTTGTTGCCGGGTTGGCAGATCGAGGGCGCCACCGGTCAACAGGTTCAAACGGCTTTCGAGGCGCGTCAGCATGGCGGACGGCGAAAGCAGCTTGATGCGTGCCGCAGCAAGTTCGATGGCGAGAGGCAGGCCGTCAAGCCGAAAGCAGATGGCCGTCACCGCGGCTGCATTTTCCTTGGTCAGCGCGAATTCGTGCTTCACGGCCTGCGCACGCGCCACGAAGAGAGCAACGGCTGGAAAACTGGAGAGCACGTCCACAGGCGGGATGGACTTGAGATCGGGCAGCGCGAGCGGTGGCACGGGAAATTCATGTTCGCCATAGACATGAAGCGGCGCCTGGCTGGTGACAACTACTTTGAGTTTGGAACCAGCGGTGAGCAACTGCGCAATAACCGGCGCGGCGGAGACGAGGTGCTCGAAGTTGTCGAGCAAGAGAAGCATCGGCTGGCTCAGGCCACGCACGTACTCCATCAAGATTTCCTGCGGCGAAGTATTTCCGGTTTCGCGCACGCCCACTGCTTGCGCGATGGCGGAAGCGATCAAGCCACGTTCGCCAACTGCTGACAGAGGGACAAAGCACACCCCTGCTGGAAACTGATCGGCAATCTCACCCGCGACCTGCAAGGCAAGCCGCGTCTTCCCGATGCCTCCCGGACCGGTGAGCGTGACGAGCCGCATGTCAACGCGGCTCAAGATCTGACGCAGAGCAGCCGCTTCCTGTTCGCGTCCAATGAATGCGGTGCGCTGCGGAGGCAGCTGGTTGGGGCGAGGCTCCGAATCGCGAGCTGGCTCATTTCCCAGGCGATCGCGCACGGAGGCGAGGTCGCGAGCCATGTCGCGGGTGGAGGCGTAACGCTGATTGGGGTCCTTGGCGAGGCAGCGCTCTACTATCCAAATGAAAGGAGCCGGCGCCTGAAGCATTCTGGTACCGAGGCGTTCGGGCTCATCCCGAAGGATTGCTGCCGTGGTCTCTGCATGATTTTTTTTCTGGAACGCGGGAAACCCGGTAACCATTTCGTAGATCACGGATCCAAAGGAAAACTGGTCAGAATGAAAATCAACTTCGCCGCCAATGGCTTGCTCCGGCGACATGTAGCCGACGGTGCCCATCACCGTTCCATGCTCCGTGATGGCGGTACTCACATCCGAACTCGGCGCGCGATCGGGCTTCAGAAGTTTAGCCAGACCGAAATCCAGCACTTTGGCCGTGCCCTCGCGAGATACCATCAGATTTTCCGGCTTCAAATCGCGATGAACGACGCCCATCTCGTGTGCTTTGGCGAGAGCGTCGGCAATCTGTGACGCGATCGTTACAGCCTGGCGCAAAGGAATAGGGCCAGCGGCAAGCAGCCCACGCAGCGTCTCCCCATCGACCAGTTCCATGGCGATGTAGTGCGTGCCGTCGACGTGCCCTAGTTCATAAATTGTCACGATGTTCGGGTGATTCAGCGAGCACGCGGAACGGGCTTCCCGCTCAAAGCGCGATAAGGCTTCTGGTAGAGAACAGTGGTTCAGCGAAACAGTCTTGATTGCAACCTCACGGTCGAGGCGACTGTCCTTCGCACGATAAACCTCACCCATGCCACCGGCGCCGAGCCGTTGAAGAATCTCGTAATTCCCGAATCGCGTTCCCGGCAATAGAGTGGAGGGCACCGAAACTGACGTGTGAGGTGGGTTCATCGAGATCACTACCGCAGCTCTCGGCATGTAAAAAGCTGAGTCCCCGCGCTGCGCAATTAGAATTTGATGTTAAGTCGCTGCCACCACAGGACCTGTCGGGCAGCACCCCTGGGTGCGTTTATAATAACCCAGATTTCAGAGGGATTCATGGATATTCGATCGATACAGCGGCCGCTGAAAGACCAGTACCGGCTAGACCCTGCCAGTTCCATTATCACGCTGACGGCGCACGGCACTCAGACAGACGCGCCGATCGCCTGCTCGGTGGACTTGGGGCGGGCGATCTACCAGGCGCAAGCGCACAAAGGCGTTGGGGGCGCGGGTACCGGAGCCTGTTCCGGAGACCTGTTATTGGGTGCGTTAGCTGCCTGCGCGCAGATCACTTGCCAGATGGTGGCCGCTGCGATGGGAATCCCTACAGAGGGCATCGGTGTCACAGTGGAGGGCGATCTTGATCTGCAAGGAACACTGGGATTATCGAAAGACGTCCCCGTTGGATTTCAAAGCATCCGGGTCATCTTCGACGTTAGCGCGCCGGGCGCAACTGAGGAACAGTTAAACGCGTTGCGAGCGAAAACGGAACAGTATTGCGTGGTGATGCAAACCTTGCTCGTTCCGCCGAGAATTGAGAACAAATGGGAGTAGTGATGGTCAAAAATCAGAGTGGCTTCCGAGCTGGCGTTTGACTCTCACCCATTGAATCAACAAGCTCACCGCGCTTCTGCCTCTGGACTCACAGACTGTGCCGCCGCCAAAGCCAGTTCGTCGGATGTGCGTGGAAAAAACGAGCGCTTTGCGGTCGGGTAACCACCGTTTTCTCTGTCCTTGAATGTTCTAATACACACGCACGTACTGAACACTTTCCCATTTGCACCCTGTACTTCCCGGGATGGCTCTTCGAGACCTTGCCGGAAAATTATCACGACTCTAGATTGCATTTAACTTTTGGCGTCGTGGTGAGTAATTTTCAGATAGATCCCAGGCCATCACGGCGAGAACGGGCTGTCTTCCTTCGCGTCGACTTCTGAATCAGCCCACATTTAAGGCCGACTCAAATTTTGGGATCACGAACCTCCCCCATCTCCCATTAAGGAGAATCTGCCTGGCGCCCGAAGTGTGTCTGAATCTGTGTAGGAGGAGTGTGTGTCAATGAAAACTCGCAATCTAGTTCGAGCCTTGTCTTTGAGCTTTCTCCTGCTCGTGCCTGGAGTGCTCTTCGCCCAAAATCCCAACTGTACGATCATCATCCCCACAGCTCCGTTTTCCGCGGCGGGACTCGCGACGCCTTACCAACTGATCGCAACAAATCCTGCTCAGGGAGAGTGTCACGAGACAAACACGGCTTCGTCGGCTTTTGTTCAAGCTGCCATACTCGACCCGGCCACCGGCCAAATTTCGATTTACAACCCGCTCGTGATTGACGCGGGTTCCCTGCCAGCCCCTGGCGCGGCGCCGATTATCCCGACGCTTCCGGACAACGCGATCGTTGCTCTTTGGTTCGGATTCAACGGAAACAACCTCGTGCAACAGGGCGCAACTCCGGGAGTCCTGGAGGCCCATAACTGCGTGAACGGCCTGCCGAATAACGTGTTCGGACAATTCTCTTACTGCAATGCCCCGGCTTTCTTCAGAGCTGCCAACCGGGCCATCCGCAGAGGTCAAATGCGCG
The DNA here is from genome assembly GCA_963750245.1 of uncultured Acidobacteriaceae bacterium. Lineage (GTDB taxonomy): Bacteria > Acidobacteriota > Terriglobia > Terriglobales > Acidobacteriaceae > Sulfotelmatobacter. The sequence goes on along the minus strand of CAVVQB010000005.1, from coordinate 1,081,216 downwards.
TTCCGCATCTCGGGTTTGGCAGCGACGGACGCGTCTGTCCGTCAGTCCGGGACTTCTCTGTTGTCGATCAAGACCAAAGCGACAACTTGCCCGTCACCTATCTGATCAGCACAGGCGGGCTGCTTGCTCAAAATACAGTGGCCAACACTCAGGCACTCCCCGGCGCGACCGTGCTCGGCAACCCCAGTGATAACGGCCTGCTCGACAGGTTCCTGGATCCCGCTCTCGGCTGCACGCCCTGGAAGGTAGCGGACCTGGCCGATCCTGGTCAGCAGGCTGCTGGTTTGGCGCTCAACGAATTACAAGCGCGGAAACATCAGAGAACTCCGATCGCACGGATTCCTGCCGGCGATCCTATGGTTTTGAACGGCGATGGATCAACCAGCCTTGCCAAGGTAAATGCCTACCGGCGAGGCGCGGACCAGCACGAGGCGGAGTCCCTCGATCGGGCGGACACAGCACGATATTGCCGGCGAATGTTGAGGATCGCACCCGACAGACTTTTGCGGGACCAAACCTTCCTGCTCGCCGGCCCGTCCCCGGTCACCGATGCAGCCAATTCCCTGTTTACCTTCATGGCGCAACGCTTTGTGGCCAGTTACAACATCCTGGGTTGCGCCACCTTGGTTGATATACCTGACCCAGTATCTTTCACGCAGGATGCCAACGGCGTTGCTATCAGCGCCACGATCGACTTGCCGAACTATGAGAAATGCAAGAAGAAACTCGATCGTTATAGAGCTCAGGATGACGCAGCCGAGGAAGCCGACAGAGCCGCTGAAGAAGCGTCGGATTAGTGCTCTTCAATCGCCAGCGTGTTGGCGGTGACGCGTGACATGCTCAGGGGACAAAGAATCCTCTGAGCATGTTGTCCGAACTTTCATACCAAGAGTCGAGCGGCTGCAAACGACTGCGATGTTCCGTGTTGTCGAAACGAAAGCTACGGTTGTGAACACTCTCCTGGTGAATGCTATTCGTAACTTTGCGAAGCCAGGAATTCTCGGGTGCCTTGTGCTCAGTATCTTGTGGATCTCGATTCCGGCTGCGGGGCAAATCTCTCCCGGTCCTCTTTCCCGGGCCCACCAGTCGATCAATGGGGTAACCGACTGCTCGAATTGTCATAAACTCTCGACCGGAAAGCCCACCTTCAAGTGCCTGTCCTGCCACGGAGAAATTGCTTGGCGCATCGTCGCGCGAAAAGGGCTGCATGCATCGTTCGACATTAAACCGGGTTCAAGTCTCGAATGCGCAAGCTGCCATCCCGAGCACAATGGCGAAGATTTCATCCTGACCAAGTGGGACGTTAAGAACTTCGCCCATGAGAAAACTGGCTACAAACTCGAGGGCAAGCATTCAGGGCTAATCTGTAGCCGCTGCCACGCTCCGGAGCACATCCCCGAGAAAGAACGCTTAACCATCAAAGCCAAGGATCTGAGTAAAACATTTCTGGGAGTTTCCCCCGACTGCACCAATTGCCATCAGGACCAGCATAAGGGCCGGCTGGGCGCCGACTGCCTGCAATGTCACAACTTCTCCCAATGGAAAGAAGTCAATATTCGAAACTTCGACCATTCGCTCGCGCGTTATCCCCTTACCGGTCTGCACGTCAAGGTTCCCTGCCTGCAATGTCACACTTCGGGGCCCGACAACAAGCCGCGCTACACCGGAATCCCATTTCGCAACTGCAACGACTGCCATGCCGATCCTCATCGTGGCGGCTTCTCGCAGACTTGTCAGGCCTGTCATGGCACGGCGGGCTGGAACAGGATTGCAGCGCCCGAGATGAATCGCACGTTTGATCACTCCAAGGCGAAGTTTCCTTTGCTTGGGAAACATGCCGAGGTGGAGTGCGTACGGTGTCACACGAAGGGAGACTTCATGAAAGCTCTGGCGTTTCAGAAGTGCACAGACTGCCACCAGCCAGACCCACATGGAGGACAGTTCGCCAAGCGCGTGGGTGGAAGCGAATGTTCTAACTGTCACTCCGTTGACGGCTTTAAGCCCTCTACCTTCGGAGTGAAAGAGCATGCAACCACGACCGCCTACCCGCTGCAAGGCAAGCATGCCACGCTGCAGTGCGCACAGTGCCATGTACCGAAGGGCAAGTCTACGGTCTACGCGATAAAGTTTCGGTATTGCACCGATTGTCACGCCGACCCACACGCCGGACAGTTTGCCGCCGCGCCACATTTCAACCGTTGCGAAGATTGCCACAACATCCAAAGGTTCCTGCCATCCACATTCGGCCTGCGCCGGCACAACGACACTCCATTTCGTCTGAGCGGAAGCCACGTGGCGGTTCCATGCGGCGACTGTCACAAGGAGTCCGCGAGCTTCAAACCGAAACCAACTGCGCAGTACCACTGGCACGGCCTGGCTTGCCAAAGTTGTCACGCAGATCCACATGAAGGGCAATTCAACGGATTCATGCAACAGCCGGCGCCAAGCGGAACGGCGCTGCAATGCGACGTTTGCCATTCCACCGAGACCTGGGGAGAACTCTCCCGCTACGATCATTCAAAAACCGCCTTTCCCCTGATTGGGGCCCATAAATCCACGAAGTGCGCCGGTTGCCATAAGCCTTCAAACCCAACAGGCGGCCTTATGCACGTGGATTTCAAAGCGGCACCTGCGAAATGCGAGGCCTGTCATGCGGATGTCCACGGCCTGCAATTTGCGAAGTCCGGAGTCACCGCCTGCGCCGGCTGTCATGAGGCCACGAGATGGAAACCGTCGCTGTTTGATCATGACGAACGGACTGCGTTCGCATTGCAAGGCGCACATCGCAATGTGAGTTGCGAGAGTTGCCACAAATCAACGCGGATGGTCGAACGCAAAGCCGTGCTCTTTTATAAGCCGACGCCGCAAGCGTGTGTAGCGTGCCACGCACCCGGCGTCTTGGGAAAAAGCGGGACCGTGAACTGAGGGTCAGAGAACGGAAAAAAGGAGGAAGGCATTGACGGGGAGCGTGTTGCTCGTGCAAGCGTTCTTGCTGTTCCAGGTGGCAGCCGGTGTTCCCGCCGGGCAGGCCGCAACCTCTGCGTCAAGCGGCAGTCCACATGGGCCTATGCAGGTTGCTTGTGAGAAATGTCATACCTCCTCTGCATGGAAACCAATTCGCGCGAAGCCTGATTTCGACCACAACAAGACCGGTTATCCATTGCGCGGCCTGCACCTGGACGTGACATGCGAGGAATGCCACGTCAATCCGGTATTCGCCAATGTGGGCAGCAATTGTCAGGATTGTCATGCCGATATTCATCGGCGGAAAAATGGAGCACAATGCGACCTCTGCCACCGCGTCGGCGGCTGGCAGGTTCTGGTCCAGTCCATCAACGAGCATCAGGATCGTTTTCCGCTGATCGGCGCACACGCCGCGGTGGACTGCTATTCCTGCCACCGGGCTGGAGCCGTGGGGCAATTTAACCGTCAGGGACTCTCAACCGAGTGCGGCAGCTGTCACCTGAGAGCATTTCAGAAGACGACTGCGCCCAATCATCAAGCACTCGGATATTCGACGGACTGCCTGCAATGCCACAACAGCATGGACAGTTGGACAACCGCGCTTATCCCGCACGCGAAAGCGCGAAGGTGAAGCGGTGAAGATGCCGGCAACAAAGATCGAGGCGGTAAAGATCAAAGCAGTAAAGATCGGAGTAATCAAGATCGACGCAATGGACCTGATGAGAGTCGTTGATCGCAGGAGCGACGCCAAGTGAGAATGATCGCAGACCTCTGCCTCTTGTTGCTGTTGGCGTCTGCCTGTGTGGCGCAGGGGTCAGAGGCCGGTACAGCGGAAATCCGGAAGGTGAAGATCGTCCGCTTCAGCTCCAAGATAAAGATCGAGATCATTCTCACCCGCTCCGTAAATCCGAAAGTCACGATTGCAACTAATCCCGATCGTCTGGTCCTGGATCTCCCTTCCACCTCGGGCTATTCCAGACAGCGACGTATTGCCGTGAACCGAAATGGCGTAAGACAAATTCGCATAGGACTGAACGGCGCTAATCCACCGGTTACGCGAGCCGTCGTAGATCTGGACGGCGCTCACCAGTACAAACTCGCCAGTGCAGGCGATACTGTCGTCTTAATTGTGCTGCCCGCAGGCGCGGAGTCTGGCCTCACTCCGCATGGCGCAGGTGCTCTGCCGGCGGCCAATCGCACCTTGTGGGAAAGGCTTCGGCCGCGGCAGGGCGCGCTTAATGCAACGGCGAAGCTGTCATTACCGCAGGCGACAGAGCAGTCCTCCGACGCAAGTCTTCATGTCAGCTTCAAGGTGAAGTACGTCGCAGAAGGAGCAGCTTATTTGATTGGTGGGCGCAGCTCCGGCTTGGCCGCAGGCATGAAGCTCCTGGTGCATGATGCTGACCCGTCTTCGGCAGATTCCCCAAATCCTCAAGGCGCGGTTGTTGCCGAGTTGCAAATTGTTTCGGTCGCGGAAACATCGGCGGTGACTGAGATTCGGAACCTCAAGCGGGAGGTGAAGCCCGGCGACTGGGCTGAACTTTCCGAAGCCGATTACGCAAAGCTGGGAGAAGAACCGGCCGCGAATGCAGCATTCAAGAATCCGTCATCGCCACCGGTGACTCCAGCCACCGCACCGAAAACGGCGCAAGTTGAGGAAGCCTTCCGAGAGGAGAGGCGGATTCGCGCCCGAATCGCCTTCGACTACAGCGGAATCAGCAGCAGCGGCTCGACACCCGGGCGCAGCACCTCTGTGGGATTGGCGTTTCGCACGGACACAACTCAGATTGCGGGCACTCACTGGAACTTGCAAGGCGACTGGCGCGGAAGACTGACAATGAATTCCCAGCCCAGTGAAGAAACCATGCAGGACTATCTGGACAGGACCTACACCATCCAGTTGTCGTACGAGAATCCGAACTCCAGCTGGGTTGCGGGGGTGGGACGTCTCTATCTGCCGTGGGCGGTGAGTCTGGACACGATCGATGGCGGATACGTTGGACGCAAGGTCGGCCATGGCGTGACCGGTGGAGTCTTCTTTGGTTCAACACCAGATCAGACATCCTGGCACTATCGCCCGGACCAGCAAATTGGAGGGTCCTTCGTCAACTTTGAAGGCGGTAATTTCGATGACTTTCATTACACAAGTACGACTGGTATTGCGCTTAGTTTCCTGAAGTGGCAGCTCGATCGTCCCTATCTCTTTCTGGAAAATGCGCTGTCTTACAACAAATATGTTTCCGTTTATCACTCCTTCATTGTGGACTCGCCGCAGGGCGTGAGCACGGACGGAATCACCCCGGGACCAGGGATCAGCCGCAGTTATCTCACCGTGCTGGTTCAGCCAGAAAAATGGATTTCGTTCGAAGTTTTTCACAATTACCTTCGGGATGTTCCTACTGCTGCGACCGCGATAATCGGCACGGGCATGGTGGACAAACTTCTCTATCAGGGTGTGAATGGATCGGTGCGAGTACAGCCAGTGAGGAACTTCGCTGTCTACTGCACCATTGGACAGAGTGACAAGACTGGAGACGTAAATCGAAGCCTGAACCAGATGTACGGGGTTACATGGAACGAGATCGGGCACACAGGCGTTCGCGCAGACGTCCACTACTCCAAGTTCGACAGTTCCTTTGCGCGCGGGGATTACCGGGTTCTTTCGTTATCGCGCCCTTTGAGCAAACGAATGACCTGGAATGCTCAGGCTGGGAGTCAGACGCTCGACTCTGCATTCACCGTGAACCAGCACTCGGCATTTGTAGACACCTCTTTCGACACCAACCTGGGCGGTCGCACGTTTCTCCAAAGTGGATACACCATTGAACGTGGCGCGCAATTGAACTACGAGCAGTGGCACCTGAGTCTGGGATATCGCCTCGACATGAAAGGTTCAATGAAATGAATGCACCCACCATCGCCTTTGTGCCAACGGCAACAACAGCTGCGAGCACGGCGGGGAAAAAACATCAGCGACTCGTTATGCTCGTCTCAACCATTGCGATCGGTGCGATTGTTGGGCTTCTGTTTTATGGCGCGGACTACTACCAACTCGGCCAGGCGGACCGGGCATTTTCCCCAAAGCATCATCTGTTGAGACCCAGCGGCATTGTGGGGATCAACTTGGGCTTGTTAGGTGTCTTGATGTTGTGCGGAATCTTTTTGTATCCGCTGCGCAAGCGCTGGGGATGGCTGCAAAAACAGGGTAACTCGAAACACTGGCTTGATCACCACGTTGTTCTGGGCGTGGCAGCGCCAGTCTGCATCGCTTTTCATGCATCATTCAAGTTTCGCGGACTGGCCGGCATGGCCTTCTGGGTCATGGTAGCAGTATCCCTGAGCGGCCTGATTGGACGCTATCTGTACGCTCAAATTCAGCTCCAGGTCGCGGCCGCCGAGGCGTCCTTGGTCGAGTTTCGGAGGCTGCTCAAACATCAGACGATCGTTCCGCAGGCCGATTTGCGACGGCTGTTGTTCCACGTGCCCGCACCCAACCTGGTGTCGCATTGGTCGGCTTTTACAGCCCTGAGCTACATCGTGGCGTCCGACTTGGCCCGGCCGTTTCGTGTCGCCCATCTTCGCGTGAAGGTTCTTGGAATCAGATCCACAGTTCGTTCTCTGGGTGGGTTCCTGCCTCCGACGAATGTCCAGTTTGAAGAAGTGATTGCTCTCGCTCGCAAACACGCCTTGATTTCCCGTCGTGTAGTCTTCCTTTCTCACGCCCAGCGTGTGTTCAGGTTGTGGCACATTGTCCACAAGCCGTTTAGCCATGCCTTTGCTGTCCTGGCTCTCGTCCACATCGGAGTGGCGATGCTGCTTGGCTTTATCTGAGCCGGAGCTGCCAATATGGACACTCTTTTTTCGCTTCTGGCTGCGGTCGCGATTGTGGCGTTTTTCGTGCGCGGTTATTTGAAGAAGTTGAATCAGAAGGAGGAAGAGGCACGCCGAATCGTTGAAAAAGCGAGTTTATATTCCGAATTCCCTCAGGGCCTGCATCCCCACATTGACGCGGCTCTCTGCATCGGTTGCGCAACTTGTACAACCGTCTGCCCGGAGGGGGACGTACTCGCCATGTTGGGAGGGAAAGCGGTCATTGCCAAGGGACAAAAGTGCATCGGTCATGCACGCTGCGCAGAAGCATGCCCGGTCGGCGCGATCAGCATGGTAATGCCCAAGCCGAGTGTCGGTTCGGACACGCCTTGCCTCACAGCCGAGTACGAAACCACGATAGAGAATTTATTCATAATTGGGGAACTCGGTGGATTGGCCCTGATCAAGAATGCAGTAAACGAAGGACGGCGGTGCATCGATATCATCACAAAGAGGATCAGGGACCAGCGGGTGCCGGAATCCGCCCCTGGCGTCTACGATGTCTTGATTGTTGGCGCGGGTCCCGCCGGCATCAGTGCCTCTTTGCGCGCCATCGAAAACAAGCTTTGCTATATAACGATCGAACGAGACGAGGTGGGAGGGACGGTAGCGAAATTTCCCCGCCAGAAAGTCGTGACCACAACTCCATTAGAATTTCCCATGAACCTGAGTCTGAAGAAAACGGAGCTGTCCAAGGAGCACCTTCTCGCCTTTTGGGACATGGTTCTGAATCGAGTTGAGTTCAATGTTTGCGCCGACTCGATGGTGACCGACATCCGAAAACTGGCGGATGGCAGCTTCGCGGTCAGGACCCCAAGCCAGGGATATCTCGCGCGCACCGTGGTTTTGGCTATCGGAAGAGCGGGCAATCCGAGGAAGCTTGGCGTAAATGGAGAGCACCTCCCCAAAGTGATGTACCGTCTGATCGAAGCCGACCACTATCAAAATAAGCGCATCCTGGTTGTTGGTGGCGGCGATAGTGCGGTTGAGGCGGCCACGGCGCTTGCGCAACGGCCCGGCAACCAAGTAACACTGTCTTATCGGAAACCGGAGTTCATGCGTATCAAGGAACGAAACGCACAGCGTGTAGGGGAGTTCGTCGCAGCCGGCATCATCAAGGTCATCTTTAACTCAATGCCAGTGGAGTTCACAGCTGATTTTGTCACCCTCAGAATTGGAGAAGCCTCGCAGACGCTTCCTAACGATTTTGTCTGGATCTTCGCGGGAGGTACACCGCCTTACGACTTTCTCAAGAAAATTGGAGTCGGCGTCGGAATGCGTGAAACAGCAAAGAGTGCACAGGCCGCAGTAATCACGAAAGAAATCAGCGCCCACGAAACGTGGAACGTAATGGATTTGAAGACCTAAGCGGCTCTGTCGGGAGGCGCTGCGGCTTTGGCGGCCGACTTCTTGGCGAGGATTGCAGATAGTCGCTCTACCTGAATATTTTCGGCTTTTCGCTCCCTGCGAAGTTCTTGCAGTTTTCGCTCGTAACGCTCAGGCTGGAATCTATCGCGGAGTTTCATGGATTTCTCGTAGCGGGCAGCCTAGCATCCCTGCGAGAGCCTGTAAATAGACTTGTGAACAATCGTTCCATGATGATGGCACAGACGTGATCACCCGCCGCACATAGGAGCCATTTACCGGTCATTCCGCTCAGTCTAGGCTGTCGTTCGAACAGTACCGTTAACAATGAGGGCAGTTCGGGCTGTTCAATGTAACTCCAAAACTCGCGTCCCATGACTGAAGGTAAGGTCTGGGACGCTTTTTTCATTGCCTTCATCGAACGGCTACGAATTTTTCCCTGCAGGCGCTACTGTATCGAAGGGATTGGACATTCAACAGACGTAGGAATGCAGCAAAGGCACTCTCAGCAAATGCAGAAGAACCGGGCGAGTCCGATTTGCGCTGGGGCTGATGGCCCCATCGACCTGCAGTGTGCCGTTAGGAAGGGTTGAAATACTTTTCAGAATGAGAATTACCTAAGTAACCGCAACAGGGTTCGAAAGTACTGCAAAATCACTTTGTGTATGTTCACCTATAACTAAGGTGTAAGCGCTTAGCACACCGGAAGCGGATGCAGTTCATTGTCCGCATGACCCGCCTGCATCACCAGAAAGAGCGACTCGGGCCGAGGATTCTGTTTATGTATTCGCGTCGCACGATCACTCGCCATTCTCTCGTGTCTCTCTTCTTTGTGTTGCTGTACCTGCTACTGAACCGGCCCGAGATCGTTCTTTTTTCACATATTGGATTTGTCGCCTGGTACCCGGCCATCGGGCTTGTCGTCGCTCTCATGCTGGGCATCAGTCCGTGGTATGCGCTGCTAGCCTTCTTCACGAACGCCTTGACCAACGTTGTTCTTTACGCACAGCCCATCCTGTCGTTCAGCAACACGATCGGCGCAGCGGGAATCGCCGCCAGTTATGGTACGGCGGCATACCTGCTGCGCGGGCCTCTGCGAATTGATCTTGAACTACGACGCCGCCGCGATGTGGTCCGCTACCTTTTCGTGAGCGCCATTGCAGCGACAGCGGCGGCTGTCTTCGGTGCCGGAACCTTGCTTGCGGATCACAGCATTACCTGGCGCGAGTGTAAGTTGTCCGCGCTGGGATGGTTCCTGGGTGACGCGATCGGCCTGGTGGCTATCGCGCCATTTCTTCTTGTACATGTATTTCCACATATTCGTGCGTGGCTCTCGCCGACTCCCTCAGAACTACAGCCCACCAGAGTGCGTTCTCGAAGAGAGCATTTCGGCTTAGGAGCAGTTGCGGAAGCCTGTGGCCAAGCGTTGGCAATCGCCATCGTTTGCTGGGGGATGTTCGGAATCCACGATGGCCGCTATGGTCATTTTTATTCGTGCTTCGTTCCCGTCATCTGGATAGCCATGCGGCAAGGAGTGCGGCGCGCGGTTACCGGCCTGCTGGCGCTCAATTTTGGAATTGTGGTCGCGTTGCATTTGTTTCCTCCCACCGCAGACGTGTTCACCAAAGTAGCCGTCTTCATGCTGGTCGTATCTGCGGTGGGCCTGATTGTGGGATCGGAAGTCAGCGAGCGACACCGGATGGGAATTCATCTGCACGAGCAGACCACCTATTTGGACTCGCTGATCCAGAATAGTCCGCTCGCCATGCTCGTACTTGACCGGCAAGGCTCAGTCGAATTGGTGAATTCCGCCTTCGAGAAGCTCTTCCAATGTGACCGCAACAACCTCGCCTCGATCGATGTCAAGAAAGTCGAGGCGCCTGATGATGAAGCATGGGATGCAAAGCAAATGATCGCACAGATATTCGCGGGAAAAGGGATACGCCGTACAGTCCGGCATCGGCGAAGAGACGGCACGATGATTGATCTTGCACTCCATGGAGTCCCGCTGCAAGTCGATGGCGACATACGGGGGGCGTATCTGATCTATGAGGATGTTTCGGAGCAGGTAAGGGCGACTGAAGCACAGCGGCAACACACCGAGTCACTGGACCGTCTGGTGCAGAAGTTGGAACGCCACACCAGGCAGATTACCTTGATGAATGAAATGGGCTCTCTGTTGCAGTCCAGCGGGAGCATTCAGGAAGCTTGCGCAGTCGTGAGCAATTTCGTGCAGAGGCTCTTTCCTGAAGCACCTGATGGAGCTCTCTATTTGTTCAGATCATCGCGAGATCTGGTGGAGGCCGGAGCGCGGTGGGGTAAGAAGGACGCATTAACGCCGACATTCCCTCCCGACGCATGCTGGTCTTTGCGCCGTGGGCAGCCGCACTGGAGTGAGACTCCAGGCAGCAGCATCGCTTGCCAACACTTGACCAGGAGTTCGACCACGGAGTGTCTGTGTGTGCCGATGGTGGCGCAGGGAGACACGGTGGGAGTTCTGCATCTCGAATTCGACAGTGCCACGCGGCTTCCGTACGGTTCGGGGGTGGAAAATTCTCGGCAATCTCATCAGCAACTGGCCATCAGCCTCGCCTCACAGATCGCCCTGTCGCTCTCCGGCTTGCAACTTCGTGACAGCCTGCGAGAACTATCGATTCGTGACCCGCTCACCCGCCTGTTCAACCGGCGATTTCTGCAGGAATCGATGGAGAGAGAAATACAGCTGGCCAGCCGCAAGAATCAATCGATCGCGGTTCTCTTCCTCGACCTCGATCACTTTAAGAGATTCAACGATACGTTCGGCCATGACGCAGGAGATATGGTGCTTCAGTCCCTTGCTGATCTGTTTCGCAGTTTCTTTCGCGCCACCGATATTTGTTGCCGCTATGGCGGTGAGGAGTTCGCTATTATCCTGCCCGAATCCACCTCACAGGATGCGGCGATCCGCGCGGACGCATTGCGCGCCGAGGTAAAGCAGTTGCGTTTGCGATATAGGAAGGAGACGGTCGGGCCCCTTTCGATCTCCGTAGGCGTAGCCGCTTATCCGGAGCACGGTTCAACATCCGACGAACTGCTCAAGATGGCAGACGAATGCCTCTATGAATCGAAAGCGCGAGGCCGAGATATTGTGACCGTAGCTCCCCTGCAAAAGGTGTGACCAACTTAACTCTTGAGTTGCAGCAGCTCGCACATAGGGTCGCTCTTTCCTTGGTAATTGCCCCGTGTTAAGGAATCATCTCGCGATCCGGTTTTCTTGTTTGACCTACATTTGTGACTGGTGCCAGTTCTGAACCTCTTCGATCTGGTCATCGAAAAGGATTTCCTTCGTCGCCATTTCAACCGCGTCGACCTTGCTCATGCCGTCGGCCTCATGCTCGGCGACGCGGCGGGCCAGCCATCGGTCCATATCATCTGCCGCCTTTCGGGCGTCAGGGGTCGCGGAAGGAATCCGTGGTATCAGCTGGCGCATAATGCGCACCTCAAACGTGCGGCGACTGCGCCCCGGCCGTACCCGGGAGCCTGCCTGTACGACACATCGTCACGCAATCAAATCCGTAGGTTGCCCCACAGAGTAGACAGACCTGGTAGTCCTGACCTTGGGCGCCAGTGTGAGGCCAGGAAAATTCGTGACGGCAAAGCATCTGCAGGAGTCGGGTCAAGAATGGTGGAGTCATGCTGCTCTGCTCCCCTGAATGGATTAAGGTGATCCCAGCGTAACCCAATAATTCGCTCTCTCGCCCATGTTTCTGGTTCATTCCGCGCAGGCGTATGGACAATGCCTAGTCTCATTACCCCTTCGCTCAAGTCCGATTCGAAGGTCTCATCGGCACTGGCCCCTACCCGGGCGGGCGCCAGAAGAGGGCTATTAAGACAACGATGGTGCCAACCAAGGCAGCAATGGCAAGCGAAAGAATAATTCCGTGAAGAGTTGTAAACGATGACTGTTTCTTTTTCCTTCTCTTCATGAACGCCGCCATCACTTCATGATTCTGCTCCGGTCGCATGACGGTTTCGACCGAAGGCGGCCTGTAGCAACTTCAATTCCCCTTTCAAAAGTGGGCCGGCTCTTTTCAGAAACCACTTTGTGGGCACAAAACTGCGAGCGGCGTCCACGGTCAAGGCTGAACTCCGATCTCAAAGTTCAAGGTTGAAAGAGATAGCCGATATTGGTATTGGGCGTTGACATAGCCAATGGCGGCATCGGTTTGCTGCAGCTGCGCTTGACTGAGCTCGACGATCGAGCCCAAGCCGAGCTGATAACGGCCCTGGGCGAGAGTCAGACCGAGATCGGCTTCCTTGGCGAGTTCCGCTTCCACCCCGACGCGCTGAAAGGCCGTATTCGCGGCCAGCCACGCCGTGCGAACATCGCGCACGACGCGGTCGCGCAGATCCCGAGTGTTCTCCGTTGCAGCCTTTGCCCGGTAATTCGCCTCCGAAGCCTCCGCACTGAAAAGAAACCCATTGAAAAGCGGGACGTTCATGTTCACGCCGATAGCGCCATACCAGCTGGAGACGAAGTAATTCGGGAAGCAACCGCCGAAACAATCCGGACGCACTGGGGATCACTCCAGCGATCCCGAGAGCGCTGATGGTAGGCAAGAGCTGGTCACGCTGGGCACGATGGAATTTTTCCGCTGCCTGTTGATCATAGGTGAGCGCCTGCAGGTCGGGGCGTTGTTGCATCGCCGTGTTGATAAGCACGTCCACATCAGGCGGCGGGGGAAACTGCGTATCCTCATCGCTCAACTCGTAGCTGACTTGTCTGTCAAAGCCCAGGACAGCCATGAGCGCTGCAATGGTCGAATCGACATTATTCTGAGCATCGAGTTGGAGCAGCCTAGCTTGCGATAAATTCACCTGGGCAAAGGCAAGATCCAGCGTGGATTTCAGTTTACTCTTCGCCAGTTCATCGACTTGATGCGCGGCCGACCCTCGAGTGGTCACAGTTTGTTGCGCAACCTTGAGGAGCGCCTGCGCTTGCAGGGCGTTGTAGAAGGCCTGGTCCGTAGCCAGCACTATATCTTCGGCGGTGGCCAATGCATTCGCATTTTGAGCCTTATCCTGGAGCTTGGCAGAGGCGACCAGATTGGTGGTGCGTCCGAAGTCGGTGATGAGTTGACTGAGCGTTACTCCCGCGCCCGCATGTTCGAGCAGGCGCGATGCGGTGAGTGAACCCGCTCCAATACGGCTGCCTTCGTTGGCGTCGACCGCAGTGATTGCGCCATTAAAATTGGGTAGTTCCGCCGACCTCGCCTCGCGATAGATCTGATGTTGTGCCAGCCCGAGCAAACGGCCAACGCTGATCCGGGGATTATTCTTGAGGGCCAACTGCTCTGCCTGCACACGGGTCAAGCGCACGCGGCCGTTTGGTGGTTGCACCGCCTGCGGCGTTATTGGGTCAGGAGACGAAGCGTTCTGCGATTCGGCCATGCGCGGAAAACTGGCGCTCAATGTCAGTGGAGCCCCAGGTATTTGGGCAGGCGCCGGATTTTGCGCAAGTTGGGGCTGGGGCGCGGAAGGCAAGGCTGCAGGCTGATCCCAAATTGTTCGCGGCTTGCGCCAAGCCAGACTGGGGCAGAGCCGCCCATAAACCGATCAGCATCCAGAATAGAAAAGTTTTGACCTTCGTCATCGAGTTGCCTCTCGATCTTCTGCAACGGGTGCCGTGTGCTTCTCTGAGCCATTCCAGGGAGCGGGATGTTTCTGCTTCATTGCGCTGTCTCCGGCTTGGGGTTCGCCGCGTCCTTCGCCCCGCGCTTGCCATAGACCAGCAGGTATGCGGCTGGCACAATGAAGATGGTTAGAGCCACCGAAGAGGTCAAGCCGCCGATGATGGCCTTCGCCATCGGTGCATATTGTTCGGCTCCAGTACCCAACTTCAACGCCAATGGGATCATCCCGATAATCGTGGCCAGAGAGGTCATCAAGATGGGCCGCAGGCGCACCCGGCAGGCGTTGATCACCGCATCCGCGGGCGACAGGCCCTGCTTCTCCAGATTGTGAGCAAAGTCGACGATCAGAATGCTGTTCGAGTCTGCGATACCCACCAGCATCAGAACTCCCATCAGCGACATAACATTCAGCGTGCTGTGAGTGAGCGGCAATATGATCAGCACACCGACAAATCCCATGGGAATTGCCAGCATGATCAGGAAAGGATCGACGAAAGACTTGAACTGCGCGGTCAGGATCAGAAATAACAAGAGAAAAGAAATCAGGAACCCGAAAGCAAAACTCTTAAATGACGCCTCCATGCCTTGCACCATTCCGCGCAGATTTACACGCACATTGGAGGGAATGTCTTTTTCCTTGGCGAGAATGTCCTGAATTGCGTTCCTCACCCGTCCCAGATCTTCGCCATTCGGGGTAACGAAAATATCCACGGCTCGCTGAATCTGATAGTGGTCGACCTCGGTCGGAGTCAGCACCTGCTTCACGTCGACAACGTTGTTGAGGACTGTGGTTGGCCGCCCCGCTCCGGCACAGGCCCACGAAGAGCGGGCGCGTCCGGGCTGCGGCGGGGGCGGACCTGCGGGCCCGCAGCTCATCTCGGCTCCGCTGCCCGGGTCGCGCAAGGGAATTTGGCCCAGGTCGGCCAAGTTTTGTATGGCGCCGCTTCCATGTTCAAAGTACTGGACAGTGAGGTAATAGTCGTTGCCGCTCTTGCGATCGACCCAGTAGTTGGGGGCGATCATGTAGTTGGAATTAAGCGCGGTGATGACGTTATCGACGACATCCTTTTGTGTGAGCCCCAATTCACCCGCGTGCACACGGTCCACATCCAGCCGCAATGCAGGGTAGTTCATGTCCTGCGGGATGTAGATTTGGCCCACACCACGCACCTTGCGAATGCGGTCGGCCAAGCGCTGCGCGATGCCATAGATCTGGTCCAGATCAGGGCTACTCACCTGCACGTCGATTGGAGCGGGAGCCCCGGAATTCAAGATGGCGTCGACCATCGAGCCGCTGGAGAAGAATGTGCGGACGTCCGGGAACTGGCTAGCCATCGCCTTCTGCACGCGGTCCATATATTCAAAACTGCTCAGCCGGTGCGGTTCGTTCAGTGCCACCTGGATGGTTGCCGTATAAGGACCCGAGTTGGTGGTATAGAGCGCGGAAAAATCAGGCACCATTCCAATGTTGGAAACAATTCGCTTGAAATCTCTTGGTTCCACCTCGTGCCGAATCAAATCCTCCAGCTTTGCCACGTATTGGTTCGCTAGCTCGATGCGCGTACCAGTCGGCACCTTGACGTTGATCGTGAATTGGCCAGCATCGGTCTTGGGAAAGAACGCTAAACCGAGCAGGGGATAAATTGCCAGGCTCGCCAGGAACACGCCACCCAGAATCGCCACGGTAAGCCCGGGACGAACCAGTGCCCGCCGTACCCAGTATTCGTAATAATCGAGGACTTTGTTAAAGATTCTGTTGAAGCGGGCATTAAACCGGTCCATCCAGGAGTGATCAGCCTCTGACCTGGGTTCCACCTCATATTCATTTTCCTTCTTACGCTCGGGGATGTGCTGCACGGCCTTCAGGAAGCGCGAACAGAACAATGGAATCACCGTCATGGCAACCACGAACGACGCCATCAGAGACAGGCAAAAAGCCAGCGCCAAGGCTGAGAAAAGAAACTTGGCAACTCCATATAGAAAAACAACGGGAAAGAAATCAACCACATCCACCAGGGTTGCAGCCAGCACCGCCAGATTGACTTCCGCTCCGCCAACCTCGGCGGCGACCATGGGCGCGGCTCCCATTTCCAAATGGCGGTAGATGTTCTCCAGCGAAATGACCGAATTGTCGATCACGCGCGAGAAAGCCAGCGCCATCCCGCCCAGGATCATGGTATTGATCGTCCCACCCATCAGAGACAGCACAACGAACGCGGCCAGCGCGGATAGAGGAATGGAAAGCAACACTGCAGAAGTGGCGCGGAAGCTTCCGAGGAAAATCAGGATCATCAGGCTGGTGAGAATCAGGCCTAGCGCTCCTTCGTGGAGCACCGTTTGAATCGCCTCCTTGACGAACACAGACTGGTCGAAAACGATGCTGGTCTTCATCTGCTGAGGAATGTCGTAGAGGTGCTTGATGAGCTGCCGGACACCATCCACCACTGCGATGGTGTTGGTATCGCCGCCTTGCTTCATGATGGGAATGTAGGCCGATCTTTGGCCATCAATGCGGACGATGTTGGTTTGAATCCCGTGAGCATCCTCCGCCTTGCCCACGTCGTTCACAGTTACCCAGGAGTTGCCCTTGACCTTGAGAGGCACCTTGCCCAGTTGATCCATGTTGTCAACCAGGCTGTTGGAGTAGACGAAGTAATCGTAGGGGCCCATCTTCACGTCGCCGGCCGGAAGAATCAGGTTCGAACTGTTGACTGCGCCGACGACGTCCATCACACTCAACTGCCGGGATGCGAGCTTGTAAGGATCGACGTAAACCATGATCTGGCGGTAGATCCCGCCGAAGACGCCCGGGATTTCGGCACCCGGCACGACCGCGATCTGGTTGCGAATCTGAAACTGGGCGTAATCGTGAAGTTGGGTTTCGTTGAGACCCTCGCCTTTTACGGTTACCAGGGCGACGGGCAAACTGGATGCGTCGAACTTGAGAACGACGGGAGGCAACGTGCCCGGCGGCAAGCGCTTCAGGTCGGCTAAAGCGAGGTTGGACAATTCGCTCACATCGGCGTCCGCGCTGGTTCCGGGCTGGAAGTAGACGCGAATGATGCTCACGCCCAACATGGACCGCGATTCCATGTGGTCCACACCGGCAGCAAGGGTAAAGAAGCGTTCCAGGGGATCGGTGATATCGGTTTCGATATCCTCCGGCGGCATACCCGTGTAAAAAGTGGCTACTACAACTTCTGGCAGATTAATCGGCGGGAATAAATCCACCGGCATTCGCGCCAAACTGGTCACTCCGATGACCAACAGCGTGAGGCAGATCACGATGATGAAGTAGGGATTACGAATTGAAAATCCTGGCATAAAGTCTTCCGGCTATTACTGGGTGCTCTCCCCGTCGTACTGCGTCAGGGCAACTGTTTGCGGATGAACTTTTTCTCCCGCTCTCAAACCGCTGCGATCGCTCACCACCACCTGCTCTCCCTCATTTACTCCCGATAAGATTTCGGCATCGTTCGCAGTCTCCAACCCGAGTTTCACTCTTCGGTCCTGCAGCATACCGTTGCCATCCACGACCAACACCGACGTCTTCTCGCCTGCACGATTTAAAGCCTGGATGGGTACGGTGGGAACATTTTGTTCTTGTTCAAGATTCAGCTCGGCCTCTGCATACAGGCCCGGGAGTAAAGACCGCTGGGGGTTCGGGATATCCACTTCGGTGTGCATAGTGCGCGTATCCTCCCGCACGTCCACGGAAAAGCGCGCTACCTTTCCGGGGAAAGTGTGGTTCAGAGAAGGCACGCGAACGTCCACGTGATCGCCGATGCGAATGTATCGGACATAGGACTCCGGAACTGGAATTACGAGACGGAAGAGATCGTCCTCGGATAGCCGGACGATGGGCATTGCCTGCGTGCTCGAATTCGTTCCCGCCTGCACTAAGGTTCCGAGATTCGCGTAGCGGTCGGTAATCACCCCGGCAAATGGAGCAGTAATCCTCGAATAATCGAACAAGCTTTGATCGTGAGCCAGCTTCGCTTTCGCTGCGGACAGCTGACTCTGGGCCGCATCGAGAGCTGCCTGCCCCGCATCTACCTGCGACGATGCCGCCAGGTCTTTTCCTTGCGCGTCGTCTACTTCCTGCTGCGCGACAATACCGGGCTGACTCTCGAAGACACCATTCAAACGGGTATATTCAAGGTGCAGCGCCTTGTACTGAGCCTGGTAGCGGGCGAGTTCATGCTGCGCCCGGACCACTTGATTCATCGCATTCTTGATTTCTGCTTCGTCTTCCTGAAGTTGTGCCTCAAGTTCAGGAATCTCCAGGACGGCCATCACCTGGCCTGCCTTGACGTGGGTTCCGTAATCGACATCCAGCTTCTTCACATAGCCCGCTTCTTTCGCATAGACGTCGATTTCCTGGAACGGCACGAGCTCCGATGACAAAGTGATTTGCCGGCCAAGCGATTTCTTCACCACTCTGGTTACACCGACGATGGCGGCCGGTCCACTCGCTTGAACCTGCCTGTCCCCCTTCCCCGAACAAGAAGACAAACAAATAGCGGTTGGCGCCAAAATCGCCGCGAAGGCACAGCAAAGCAGCCTCTGTGAAACGCGAGAACATGTCTTACGGAACCGATCGCAATCTTGAGTCATCGAATTTACCTTGACGCTTTCTACCCGAGCGCGTTCATTAGGTCGCGCAGCTTCGTTACTGAGAAATCCCGCGATAGGCAAAAATCAATTACCTTTCTTTCTGCTTGCTGCAATCTCTCTGCAACGCTGGGCAACTTGGGCGCGATTTTTGTTGGAACGGTGAGAACGCCGTGCCTGTCCCCATGCAGTAATTCACCAGGGCGCACTTCCATTCCGCCGACTCTGACCACTGCTCCGATTTCAAAGATGTGGGCGTAAGCATGGGAAACCGCTACGCCTCCTGCGAACAGTTGAAACCCCATGGCGCGCACCGCCGGCAATTCCCGGACGGCGCCGTTGGTTATGTAGCCAACGCACCCCAGAGCCTTAAGGATTGCGGCGTGCATGTCGCCGACGAAGGCGCCGCGACCGGGCAATCGATCCATATCTTCCAGCACCAAAATGCGCGGAGCGGGAATCTGCAGAATGCTGTTCCAGAACTCGGCCCGGTCATGGAAGCTGCCGCCCACGATGGGAGGTTCCCCGCTGCGAAGGCGAGCCGTTGCCGCGTATCCCACCATGGGTGGAGCATCCGTAAAGATGCAGCGGATGCTGGCATCGGCAAATCCTGTATTGCGGAGGCGGGCGTCAAAGGTCTCGATTGCATTGGAGATCATGCAACTGTCAAAACGGCGAAGAGCGTCGAGTTCCTCCTCCGTTAGCAATGATTCAGTGGCCACATTCGTTTCCTTTCATCGAACTCATGGACGCAATTGCTTACTCCCATGAGTTCGGGCCCTTTGAATTTGAAAAGCTAATAGACGTTCACCTGGTTGTGCCCTGCGAAGGATCCACTCACTAAGACTGGTCCAACTCTTGTCATCTCGACAACGGATGCCTGCGCGCTCGGAAAGCCACGGCCAGACGGCGCGGCGCAAGATGCGCCTCAAAACGCATGCAGCCTGGCAATTTTTCTGATTAAGGAGTTGCCCGCAGACCACCGTTGACGCTGCTCTCTTCCGTGCCGTCTACTGCTTGCAAAAGGCTCGCAAAACCGCGGGGGTTCGAACTCGAACCGCGCAGCGTCGCAGAAACACCCTACGCCAGCAGTTTTCAACGGGACTTTAGATGCCGGGAGGGGGACGAGAGTAGAGGTTTTCTTCAAGAAAGAGACTTGCCGCTGAGGGGCCTTCCGATGCAACTGGCGGATAGAAAGACGGAGCCTGAAGCACCGCAAACCTAGAGGCAGGAGGAATCCAGTTGGCGGCATTCTTAGCAAGGCGCTGCCTGGTCGCATCGGGCGACACATGAGTCTGGACGGTCTTTACGTTGTGCGGGGAAATATTGCAAGGAGAGTTATAACGTGTCGCGACGCTGATAGTTAGCGAGCAGACAGCGACCAGTACGACCAGGGCAGACCAACTGGCTCGTCGCCGCCTTTCGGAATGTATTCGCCGTGACATCTCAGGAGCGGTTTGTAACTCTCGTTGTTTCTACCATACAAAAATCACTCACCGCAAGCCAACCGAGGAGTCACTCGGGTAATTACTTTAGATACCGAGGATATGAACGTAGGTTGTGCGAACTGCGAGAAATTTACAGCGCGAGATCCCAGGTTATCAAGTCCGCGGGGATGCATCACCTGTAGCCTGGACGACCGTTTCCTCAATTCTTTGGCCTAGTGGTACGATAGCGGCCTCTTTTAGTTCTTGAATACGTTGGATATGACGAGATCCTCCCGAACCGTAGCATCACCGAAGGTTGTCTGCATCGAGGACTTCCGCCCCATTGCGCGTGAAAGAATACCGAAACCCGTATTCGATTACCTTGACGGGGGAGCTGAAGGCGAAGTTACGCTGCGCGAGAATTGCCGCATATTTAATGACGTCACCTTTCGGCCCCGGCATGCAGTCGATGTCGGAAAATGCAAGCTGTGCACACGAGTGCTAGGTTTCGACCTTGCCCTCCCATTCTTACTTGCACCGGTCGGATACAGCCGCCTGATGCATCCGGGAGGCGAAGTGGTGGCCGCCCGCGCCGCTGGCGGAGCGGGCACTGCCTATATTCTCTCGACGATTTCCGGACACAGGCTGGAGGATGTGAAGGCAGCTTCGACCGGTCCGGTTTTCTACCAGCTTTACTTGATGGGTGGCCGTGGGGCTGCTGAGGGGGCGATCGAAAGAGCTCGCGTGGCGGGATTCTCGGCTCTGGTCGTCACCATTGATACTCCGGTGTCGGGTATCCGCGAGCGCGACTATCGCAACGGTATGAGGGAACTGATCAGCGGCGGACTGCTGGAAAAAATCCCCTACCTTCCGCAAATACTCTCGCGTCCGGGATGGCTGATGAGTTTCCTGATGGACGGCGGGGTGCCGGCGCTTCCGAATGTCGTTGTCCCGGGCAAAGGACCGATGCCGCTGATCGATGTCGCTGCAGCTCTGGCAGAATCCACCGTAACCTGGGCCGATCTGAAATGGATTAGAGAAATATGGAAGGGACCGATCGTGGTTAAAGGAGTCCTCACCGCGGATGATGCACTCCGATCGATCGATGAGGGTGCGGCGGCGATTTCAGTTTCGAATCATGGCGGCCGGCAGCTCGACGGAGTTCCGCCTTCCTTGCGGGCGTTGCCCGAAGTGGCGAAAGCCGTGAACGGCCGCATCGAAGTGTTGATGGATGGGGGCATTCGCCGCGGCACTGATATTGCCAAGGCTCTCTGCATGGGAGCGCGCGCAGTGCTATGCGGCCGCGCATATGCATACGGTTTGGCCGCTGCCGGTGAGGCTGGCGTCGAGCGTGCGATCGAAATTCTGCGGACGGACTTGGACCGCACCCTTCGGCTGCTAGGATGCCCATCGGTCACAGCATTGGATGGTTCTTACGTGAATGTTCCGAAGAGTTGGGAATCATGAAGAATAAGAACCCCGGCATTCCTTAGCGTGTCATCTCTGTTGCGAAGTGGACTCCGTTTCGCGAGGAGCTTGTGATGCAGTGGACCCAGATCTACGATCCATTCGGCCATTGGTGGCTCTCCACGCTGGTTGCGGCCCTGCCTATCATTGTTCTGTTCGGAATGTTGGCCGGTCTGAAGGTCAAGCCTCATTGGTGCGCCATCGCGGGTGCGTCGACGGCCGTGGCAGTTGCGATCCTCTTCTTCAAAATGCCTCCCGCTCTGGCCGCACTTAGCTTTGGCTACGGGGTTGCCTTCGGAGTGTTAAAAATCGCCTGGATCGTTTTGGCTGCGGTCTACCTCTACGACATCTCTGTCGAGACCGGGCAATTCGAAATCATGAAAGAGTCGGTCGCGGGAATCACCTCCGATCGCCGCCTGCAGGTTCTGCTCGTCGCTTTTTGTTTTGGCGCATTCATCGAAGGAGCGGCGGGATTTGGGGCGCCGGTGGCGATCGCTGGAGCTTTCATGATCGGTCTTGGCTTCAAACCATTCCATGCGGCAGCACTGAACCTGATTGCCAACACCGCGCCGGTGGCTTGGGGCGCCATCGGCACACCCGTTCATACACTCGCGGCGGTGACGTCGTTGCCGGAGTCCGATCTCAACGCAATGCTTGGCCGCATCCTGCCCTTCACCGCGGTCATCGTTCCCTTCTGGCTGGTGCGAACCATGGTCAGTTGGAGAGAGACCTTTGAAGTGCTACCCGCGATCGCCGTGGTCGGGGTTTCATTCGCCCTCACCCAGTTCGTCTGGTCGAACTACGTGGACAGCAATCTGGTAGACATTATGGGAGGCGTGGTTTCGATTATCGCCACCCTGATCTTCCTGCGATTCTGGAAGCCAAAAACAATATGGCGATTCGACTACGATGACCACCCTCCGGCTCCTCACAAGGCAACCGCTGCGATCATGGACGACATGGGCGCTGATTGGGAAGCAGAGAAATTCGATGGACTCGTTCAAGTGCGCAGCTACACCGCAGGACAAGTGTTGAAGGCCTGGATGCCGTTCGCGATCCTGTCACTGTTTGTGCTCCTCTGGGGATTGCCATCGATCAAACTGGCCATGAACCAAGCCACCACACCGGCATTCCGCGTGGTGCTTCCGAATGGCAAGGTTCGGCCCGGCCCGCCAGGATGGGATGTGCCTTACCTTCACAATGCCGTCTTCCGTGCCGCGCCCGTGGTGACCAAGCCAATCCCCGAAGCCGCACGTTATGACTTCAACTGGCTCTCCGCCACCGGTACCGGCTGCTTCTTTGCGGCGATTGTATCCGGATTGTTGCTCGGGCAGAGTCCGGTGCAATTGATGAAAATCTTTTGGAGAACCCTGGTGCGAATGCGATTGGCTATGATCGCGATCTCATTCATGCTGGGGCTGGGATATGTAACGCGTTATTCGGGCCTCGATGCCGTGCTTGGCCTCGCTTTCACGCGCACGGGATGGTTGTATCCATTCTTTGGTACTTTCCTGGGATGGCTGGGAGTTGCGCTGACCGGCAGTGACACCTCCGCCAATGCGCTCTTTGGCAGTTTGCAAAGAATTACTTCTCAGCAACTGGGTATCGACCCGGTTCTCATGTGCGCGGCTAACAGCGCGGGCGGCGTGATGGGAAAGATGGTGGATGCGCAATCGATCACAATCGCCACCGCCGCCACCGAGCAGGTCGGCAACGAAGGAATTATTTTTCGCTTTGTGGCGTGGCACTCAGTTGCACTTTGCTCCATCGTCGGAATCATTGTGTTGCTCTACGCTTACGTTTTCCGATCCGCCGTCCCACATGGCTTACTTTTCGTGAAATAGACTGGTTTAACGTATGGTGGATTTGATCGATGGCGCCTAATCCAGCGTCTTCACTTTCAGCCGCCGCTGCAACGACGTTGGATGAATGCCGAGAATCCTGGCAGCCTGCGTTTTATTGTTGCCGGTTGCAGCCAGCACCTGCTCAATGTAGTTATCTTCCAGGGCGCGCAAGCTGAGAAACTGATCCCCGGTGGGAGAAATGTCGACCGAAGAGAACGCTTCGTTGCTTTTTTTCTCCGCTCGCTGATCGCGAATCTCTTCGGGAAGATGGCAAGCGTCGATCTCGCCTTCCGCGTTGAGAATCATGGTCCGTTCGATCACGTTTCGCAGTTCGCGAATATTGCCGGGCCAGGGATATTGCGCCAGCAGATCGGCCGCAGCCAAACTGAATCCAGTAAAGTTTTTTCTCAGCTCACGATTGAACTGCAGCAGAATTTCCAGCGCTAGCGGCAAAATATCCTCTTTGCGCTCTCGCAGCGGAGGAATCTCCAGCTGAACCACATTAATGCGGTAATAAAGGTCCTCGCGAAACCGCCCTTGGCTTACGGCATTCTTTAACTGATCGTTGGTGGCCGCGATCATGCGGATATTCACTTTGATGGTGTTCGTCCCGCCCAGCCGCATGAAGGTCCCTTCCTCCAGTACCCGCAGGATCTTGGCTTGCACGCTGGCCGACATGTTGCCGATCTCGTCGAGAAAAACCGTGCCCCCGCTGGCCCGCTCCAGCAGGCCTTCCTTGCGGCGGCGAGCGTCGGTGAAGGCCCCGGGTTCGTAGCCGAAAAGCTCGCTCTCCAACAGAGCATCGGGCAGCGCGGCACAATTGAGTTCCAGCAATGGCATCGAAGTACGGGGACTGGCATAGTGAATGGCCTTGGCGAGCACTCCCTTGCCGGTACCGCTCTCGCCGAGAATTAATATCGTCGTGTGATCGGCTTCGGCAGCTTTGCGGGCCACTTCCAACATCTTGATGGTGGCAGGATTGTGCGTGACGATGTGCCCAAAATCGTAGCGGCCCTTTTCCGATTCCACCGAATCACGCACCCGGACGCGCAAAGCCAGCACCTCGGCGGCGCGATGCAAAATGTTGGTCATGTCCTCGAGATGGAAAGGTTTCACCAGATAGTCGAAAGCGCCCAGCTTCATGGCCTCGACGGCGCGCTCTACCAGGTGGTATGCGCTCATCATGATCACGATCGCAGTCGGATTTGCTAGCTTGATCTGGCGCAGAACTTCGACTCCGTCGATGCCGGGAAGAACGATGTCCAGCAGGATGAGATCGGGATTCTCGTCCTGAAAGATCTTCAAGCCCGCCTCGCCGGAGAGCGCGGTGAAGACCTCGAATCCATCTTGCCGCAGGCCACGAGAGATGGTGCGGAGCGTGAGCTCTTCGTCATCGATGATCAAAGCGCAATATGGCATATCAACTCACGAACCAGAACTTCGATCTCCTCACGCAGCTTCGGCAGCATTCAAAAGGCTCAAACCACGATCTCCGATTGCTCCCGAACCTGATGTGTCTCCTCCTGTTGGATGGGCAACGTAATTGTTACGGTGGTCCCGCGTTTCGGTACGCTATCGATTCGAATTTCGCCCTTGTTTCTCCGGACATACGTAACCGCGATACTGAGGCCCAGACCGGTGCCTTTGCCGGGTTTGGTGGTGAAAAAGGGTTCAAAGACGTGCGCTAATACCTCGGGAGGAATCCCGCAGCCGGTATCGGATACGCGAATTTCGATGCTGTCGACGAACGTTAATTTCTTGGCGGACACGGTAATACGCCCGCCGTCCGGCGTTGCCTCGGCCGCATTGATCAGCAGATTCATCAGCACCTGCGAAAGCTGATTGGAGTCCACCAGAATGTGCGGCAGATCTTCCGGGACCTGATTTTCCGCTATTTTGCCGCGCAGGGCGGGCTGGCCCTCGAGAAAGCCCAGCGTATCCGTAACCAGGCGATGCAGGCTGAGATTGCTCAACACCAAAGGGCCGGGGCGCGCGTAATTTACCAATCCGCGCAAGGTGGCGGAAATGCGCTTGGTACCGGCAATGCACTGTTCGATTTCCCAGCGCTGCTCGGGATCGCTCGTGCTCTTCAGTTCCAATTCCAGATGCGACAGGATGCCGAGCAGCGGATTGTTGATCCCATGCGCCGCGCCCAGAGCCAGTTGCGCCAGTGTCGAATACTTTTCGTACTCAGCAAGCTGTGCCTGGAACTGGAACTTCTCCTTATCCAGTTCGCTGTCTTCATAGAGGCGGCGATAAACCTCTTCCTGCGCTTGATTGCGCTCGACCTCCAACCGCTGTCTCATTTCGGTTGCTTGCTTTAGAGCCTCGCAAGCTCGTTCCCATTCCAGCCGCTGCAGCCGCCATACAATGACCATGACTACGAGAGCAACAAATATGACGGGAAAGGCGTAGCGCACGATGAGGAGATCAAGGCTGTTTGCTGGGGTTCCGGCGACGGAAAACACGCTGGCCGGTACGTCGGTGAAAGCGCGCGGCTCTGCCCAGTGCGGAATCATCCATATTCAACATGAAGCGAATGATCCCGATTCGCAGTGATTTAGGTCACCGTGCTGCGTGCGACGCGAGCTTGCGCCTAGCTCTTTCGTTCCGCGCGGATGAGCAGGGCCAGACGGGGAAACAAAAAATGGCCACCGCCATCATCGACCACATTGACTTGACAAGTATAGAAGCCGGGTTTGAGGGAAGCGAGCGGCACATCCAACTGGAAGGCGGCAGCCTTCCGCTCCCGTGCATTCAGTTCCGTCATCTCCACCAGAGAACTCTCGTAGGCTTTGGCTTTACCTTGAAAAAACGCAACGCTGCTCAGGAGACGGATACCGGGTTTCTTCTCTGTGCTTCCTGCAGAATCTGAAGCGGAGGCCCGAGCCGGATCGTAGACCTCATAATAAAGAAGGAGATGTTGCGAGGCTGAGAAAACATGGGTGATGTTGGGAATGATCTCGGAACCATCGTGGATCAGAGGGTTCAGATTCGCTCCCTTCTTGGCCGCTTGAGTCTGGCTGGCAAGCACGATTGAACTCATCTTCAGCGGTTGCGCCTTCAGGTCCGGCACATCGATATCGGCCTCGAACGATCCCATGCGCCCGGTCTGATTCTCGCGCACTACAAATTTCAAGTGATACTTGCCGCTGAGCAGACTCATGCCCGTGTCATACTGCACATTCTTTTTCTGCACCTCGGTCGCTGTGTTCACGGCGAGTTTCACGGTATCGCGAATTCTGTTCAAGGGATGGTGTTCGCTATCGAGCACCATCCCAATCACGTCCAGTGTTGCCTCGTCGCGATCGCTGCTTCGGACGAACGGAATCTGCGATCCCGGCACCACCAGCGAAATGGGAACGAAGAACTTGTTACTCTCCAGACGGAAGTAGGCAACACCTAAATACAAGGGCAAGTCCGTCGCCGGGAGTTCGGAAGCGAGTTCTTCTTCCAGTTGCCGCTCCTTGTCATCCTGCGTGGAATGTTTGAAGTCCGTCGGAGCGTAATAGCCACGGCGGTACTCGATCTTCGCTCCGGGCAAGTTGCACTTCACCACAATGCGACGATAATGCCCGTCGCGCGCAGGGTTCGTACTGTGATAGCCGAGCAGGTAATAAGTCGACGTATCCTGTTGCACGCCCTTGAAAATCTTGGTGAAGTCGTTGGAATCGAGAAAAGCCCGTCCGCCGGTGTCGCTGGCGAGCGTCACCAGAGTTTCCTGGGTCGTGAAATTCGAGTTCAAGGCATTGAGCGTAGACTGTCCGGAATACGCCGAAACGCCGCGCAGGCTGGCGTTCTGCGCTTCTCCGCCCGCGACCAGCGCCTGCAGGCCGCGCATATCCATGGTGTAGATCGCCATGTTGGAGCGCACTGCGGCATTCACGGCTGCCCGCAGCTCCGATTCGTTCTCGATCCCTGTGCGGTCCATGCCGCTGGAAAAATAAATCAATGACTTCTTCTGTTGCACGTAGGAAAGCTTCTCCGCTACCGAGCGCAATGCTTCCAGCCGTCGATCGGTATTGAATATGTTGTATTCGGTATCGTCGGCGGTGAACGGCTGCCCGGTGTCGGGTGTCCCCTCGGTTGTGCCCGTGGCGCCTTCCTCAAAGCCTTGCCCTTCGCCGGTACTGAATTGCTTCAACTGCTTTTTCAGCAGTGCGCGATCGGCAGTGAAGTCCTGATTCACCTGGAGCGAACTGCCCAAAGAGACGATCGCGACCAGATCCGCCGGCGCCATTTGGGCATCCACGTAGTGCTCCGCTGACGTAACCGCGTGGTCGATCTCGTCGGGTTCCATCGCGGAGAGATCAAAGAACAAAACAATCAGGCGGCGGTCCTTAAATTGTGTTGCCGCAGACTGGGCCACCGGAGCCGCTGCCGGAGGAACGCCAGGCGGAGTGGTCAATGGCGTAGCCTGAGTGACATCCAACGGCGGAACCGCATCTACGTTCTCCACATCGAAAGAAACGACCTTCTGCGGCCTGTTGTCTTCGAGAATGGTGAAATTTTCCGGTTTCAACCCCGGGACAAACTTTCCGCTTTTGTCCCTGACCGTTACATTCACCAGCACAAGTTCGGACTGCACGTGGATCAGATAGTCGGATTGCTGCTGCGAAGGCGATGTCGCACATAGAAGCGCCAGCGTCAACAACAAGGCGGAGGCCTTATCGGTGAATCGGTTCGGTGTGAAAATCATGATGATTCTCTTTGTAATAGTTTTCGGCCAGCTGTTGCCTCAGAAGCGAAACCGCGCCGTCATCGTAAATTGCCGCATTGCACCAACCGCTGTAACGCGGCCAAAAGTGGGCGAAGTCACGCTGGTATCGATCGAGGAGTAGTTCGGTATGTTGAAAATGTTCGTGGCTTGCGCCCGGAATTCCAGCGTCCTCGATTCCTTTAGCGGAACGATTTTTGTAAACGCCATATCGAATACTTTTGTGCCGGGACCGATGATGCTGTTGCGCCGCGCATTGCCGTACTGCCCCGAGGGAGGGGCAACGAAGGCAGCGGTATTGAACCATTCTCGAATCGAAGGATTCGCCAGGCTCACCGATTGACCGGGGACTACGTCTGGACGCAGCGTGCCGTTCGTTCCCGCGTTCACATCATTGAAATCGCCAAGCAGCCGCGGTGTAAAGGGCAGCCCTGAGGCGATCGTCAAGTCACCACTCCATTGCCAATCGCCCAAAATGGCCCGCCAAGGAGTATTCCCGTTGAGCCAGCGCTTGTCGTGACCGAAGGGCAGCTCGAGCAAGTAGTCGGCGGTAAATTTGTGAGTCTGGTTGAAAGTGGAGAGCCCGCGCTCTGCCGACAGATTAAAAGGATTCTGCGCGACGTTAGACGTACCGGCCGACGAACCACTGCTACCAGAAGAACTCCCGCCTCCGCCGATCGCGCCCGTGCCACCGGCACCCAGTCCGGGAGTGTTCGATCCCGAAGTTGCCCCCGCGCCGATGGACGATGCATCATCTATAGCCTTGGAAAAGATATAAGTGCCGCCGACGGCAAATCCTTTCGCCAGCCTCTTGCGCAGCCGCACCGAGCCCGCGTTCGCCTCCGAATCTGCCACGGAATTCTCGTAAGTGAAAGCGTCAACCCCGGAGATACGAATCCCAGTCGGGGTTCGATTCGGCGCTTCGAGAATGTCGAGATCCGTTCCCTTGGTCCCGGTGTAGTCAATATTCAACAAGATGGTGGGCCGAATCTGCTGTTGAATGTCGAGGTTGCGAATCTGCACGTAGCCCAACCTGTATTTCGGATTCACGCCATAACTATTGGTAATGCCGGAAGCTGGCGGGAATCCGTTTTGCAGGGTCAACGCTCCGATCGCCTGCTGAATGTTGGTCGCCGTGGTCGCGAAGGGCGGCTGCAAGGCGAGTTGCTGCGCGATGCCCTGATATGCGCCCGTGTTGTAGTTAATGCCATATCCGCCGCGCACAACGGTTTTGGAAAACGGCTTCCACGCAAAGCCGATTCGCGGCGCAAAGTTGTTGCGATCCGGCCGCACCAGGCTGGCCGGGAGGCCGCCGCTGCCCGGTTGAATCACCGTCACCGGCGTCGAGCCCAAAGGCAGGGCGGGATTCAATACACCAGGCGATAAATCGAGGTTCGCAATACGATTGTTTTCTTCCGTGAGTGGCGAAACATATTCGTAGCGAACGCCAAGATTGAGCGTCAGGTTGGCACGCATCTTCCACTCATCCTGCGCATACAGATCCCAGTAGTTGCCGTGGAAGTGTTCGCTCTGTCCAAACTGCTCGGAAGTCTGCTGGGGCAAGCCAAGCAGGAAATCGGCAAAGTCATATCCCTTGCCAGTCGCGGTTTGGCCGCCAACGACCGCGGAGGTGCTGAGTCCCGTAAATACGAAAGAGCCCCGCGGATTGCCGTCGGTCTGCGTATTCATTTGTACGCGACGATAGTCCCCGCCCCAGCGCGCCGTGTGTTTGCCATGATTCCAGATTACATTGTCGGAGAAGGTATAAGTCTGAGGCCGGCTGAGTAATGGAGTGGTGTCCTGAAGGCTGGCGAAATTTGTAAAGGCAAGATTCGGCAAGCCCCAGTCGAACGGGTTCTGCGAGACCCCGGTAATTCCCAGAGCGCCCGTGATGTCTTGATTGAAGGCGTATAGATTCTGCGTGCGCGTGCGAGCACGGTTGAAATCCGCGCGGACAATGTTGGTCAGCTTTCCGATGCTGCGCGTGTACGAAACCGGAACGTCGAAGCTGCGGACCGAAGTGCTGCCGCCCACGCTGGGAAACGCGTTCGTCAGAGTGCTGCCCGAACCATGGTAGTGGAAGCCGAGCGTCAGATTGTTGCGTGGAGCATTCCGGCCTCCACCGCGGCGCCCGCGCGCGGGAGCGGCTCCGAACGTGTGATTCAAACGTATGTTCAAATCGTCGCTGTTGCTGTTGGCGGAGGTGACGTAATGGAAATTCTGATAACTGCCCGGCAGATTTGGCAGTGGAATGTATTGCAGCAATCCTTGCGCAGCAGCGTTGATTTGCGGAATCGTGTTGTTAGCGTATTCGGCGTTCGTCCCGGGAATAAAAATCCTTACTGGCTGTCCCGCTTCAGGCCCGGAAGTATATGTGGTCTGAGAAAAATTCCCCTGCCGCTCCAGCGGGGTTGGCACGGTCGAAAACTGATCGAAAGGATTTTCTCCGCGCTTGCCGTTGTAGTTGATGAAATAGAACGTCTTGCTTCCGCCATGGTAGATGTGCGGGATATTCAGCGGTCCGCCCACAGACCCGCCGAAGCTATTCTGCAGATATGCCGGTTTTTCGGTGGGCTGTCCGGTGAGCGAATATGGCGACGCGTTCAGAGCCGCATCGCCCACGCCGTAATATAACGATCCATGCGGCCGACTGCTGTCAAAGCCGCGTCGGCCGAAAATCATCGCTCCACCACCCCGGCCGCCGCCGAAACCTGCACCTCCAGGCCCCCCAAATCCGCCTCCTCCGAACCCGCCTCCCTGCTGGCGGGCGTCGTTGAAGCGCTGCTGCATTTCGTCGGCACTCATTGCATTGAACGAATTAGCGGTGTTCCCTGAGACCGCCAATGATTCTGTCGCACTATCCGGCGCAATTCCAGGGACAGGCATCCCGGAGGGAACAATGTCGCTCATGGAACCTACGGTGGTTTCCTGCCCGCCACTCTGCGCCACCGAAAGATTCTGAAACTGACGTCGACCCGCATTCGCCTGCCGCTGCTCGCTCACGGCCTCGCGCGCCCGTGATTGAAGAACCAGCTCAAAGTTCAGCTGCGCGTCTGCGTGAGCTGCATCCAGCAGCGCTTCCTGCGTGCCCTCGGCAAATGCTGCCATCTGTACTCGCACGATATATCTCCCGTCGGCTGGAAGCTGCAGCCGGTAACTGCCATCCACATCGGTCCACGTATTGATCTCTTCCTTCGTGGTTGCGTTTACGGCGGAGACTGTGGCGCCGGGAATTGGCATATTCCCGGACTTCACCACTCCATGAATGGTTCGTGCGCCCGTCATTGCAGTCGCAATCTGTCCGGCGGCTTGTCCCCACAAAACACATGGACGACACACCACAACATGAAACAGGAAGGCAAGCTGAAGAACGACCTCAGCCCCGAGCCTGGCGTTGATCCCGGGAAATTGGAAACTGTAAATCCTGATTGGCATGGCGCTGGATTTCGGCGCGGTCTTGTTGGATCATATCGCTCACTTCGGCGCCAGACTGTAAAATTTTGTGCCGTTTCTTTCGTCCGTAGCACTTCGTAAAGTTATGCAAAGATTGCCCAGATTCCATGTTTTTGCGCAACTATTGGCGCATAATTTCGTTCATAGACTCAGACCAATAGCTCTGCAAAGGAGATTTCCATGCTCAAGAAATGTCTGCTCGTTCTGGTCGCAGCCACCGCCGTCTCCGTCGCTGCGTCTTTCGCCGCGGCTCAGGGTAGCCAATCCAATGATCAATCGGCGCCGCCTTCACACGAAATGGGTGGCCACCATCATGGACCTCCTGATCCCGCCGAACGCACCGCGGAACTGACCAAGAAACTGAACCTCTCGTCCGATCAGCAATCGAAAGTCCTGGCCACTCTTCAATCCGAGCATTCGCAGATGGAGAGCCTGCATCAGGACACTTCGCTGTCGGAACAAGATCGGCACGCTAAGATGATGGACATTCACAAGACCACAGATTCCCAGATCCGCGAACTCCTCGACTCCAACCAGCAGAAGAAGTGGGACGAGATGCAAGCCAAGCGGGAGCAATGGATGCACAACCGCCATGCGGGGCCTCCTGACGCCAATTCGGGCCAGCAGGGACCACCGCCTCAGCAATAGCCGGCGATTCGACTAAGATTTTCGCGACTGGGTAGAACTCTTGCACCGGCTGCGGCCTTCCCTGAACTGGGGCAGGCTGCAGCTGGATAACGAAAGGAAGAACAATCCGAATGGTGGGTTGGGGAATCTAATTCACCATGCGAAGACGCTTCGTCGGTTTCATCGTAGTTATTCAGTTTGTTCTCTTCTTGACGCACTTTTTTCTGTACGAGACCTGGACATTCTCTCCTTCGGGGGCCGATGCTCCTGGCACGCCATGGATCAGACTCGCTCTCGGGTTTCTCTCGCTGAGCTTTGTCGCCGCCTCTCTGCTTGCTTTTCGTTACACAAATCCTGCCGTGCGCGCGTTCTATCGAGCGGCTGCGGTTTGGCTGGGTCTGCTGACGTTCCTGTTTCTTGGCGCGGTATTCTCCTGGATCATTTTCGGAGTTGCACGGCTGGCGCACCTGGACGTGAACTTCCATCGAACCGTCGAATGTTTGTTCTTTGCGGCCCTGGTTGCCGGACTATACGGGGTTTTCAACGCCGGTTGGACAAGAATCACGCGAACCACGGTACGGCTCGCTAATCTGCCGGCGGCCTGGCGTGGAAGAAAAGCAGCGCTCATCAGCGATGTACACCTCGGGCACGTACGAAACGGGAGCTTTCTACGGCGCATGGTCGCCAAGATTTTGAGCGAAGAGCCGGACGCCATTTTCATTGCCGGCGATTTGTATGACGGCACGGCTATCGACGCAGGCCGGGCAGCCGAGCCCTTGAGCAAGCTCACGGCACCGCATGGCGTCTATTTTGTCGCGGGAAATCACGAGCAGTTCGGCGACGACAGCAAATATCTGCATGCCATTACGGCAGCCGGCGTTCGGGTGCTGACCAATGAAAAGGTGGAAGTGGACGGCTTGCAGATCATTGGCGTGCCCTTCCGCAACGCTCAGAATGGAACTTTTGCTTCGGTGCTGCGCGACATGCGCCTGGATCGCGACCGCGCCAGCATCCTGTTGACGCATGCGCCCGATCATCCGGAAATCGCCGAGGCTGCGGGTGTTTCCCTGCAACTCTCCGGGCACACCCACCTTGGGCAGTTCATCCCCTGGAGCTGGATGGCACGGCGGATTTACCGGCAGTTTGTATATGGCTTAAGCCG
Organism: uncultured Acidobacteriaceae bacterium; assembly: GCA_963750245.1. Lineage (GTDB taxonomy): Bacteria > Acidobacteriota > Terriglobia > Terriglobales > Acidobacteriaceae > Sulfotelmatobacter. Next base: position 1,048,034 of record CAVVQB010000005.1, on the reverse strand, counting down.
AATCGGAAAGATGCAGGTTTTCACGTCGAGCGGAGCAGGTACATGGGGACCGCCGTTGCGGCTGGGGTCGAATCCCGAGATCGTAATGCTCGAGTTCGAGTAGATATATCGACTCGCCGGAAAGCCGCCGGCCAACAATCCGCCTCAGCTATAATGTTGGTTAACGCTGGTTGCTTTTCCCGCCTCGCTCCCCTGCATTGCCAGAGGAAGGATTCAGCCCCCGTTATAGAACTCAGCCCAAGGAGTGCGCATGGCAATCGAGAAGACGGAAAATATCTGGCACAATGGCAAGCTCATCCCGTGGGATGACGCGACGATTCACGTGATGTCGCACGTCATCCACTACGGTTCCTCGGTTTTCGAGGGAATCCGCTGTTACGCCCCTCCGTCCGGGCCTGCCATTTTTCGCGCCAATGAACACATTCAGCGCCTGCTCGATTCCGCCAAGGTCTATCGCATCGACGTGGATTACACCCGCGACCAGCTAGTAAAGGGCATGCTCGAAACCGTTGCCCGCAACGGCGCGTGGCCATGTTACGTGCGCCCCATCGTTCTTCGCGGCTATGGCGAAGCGGGAGTGAATCCGTTCAACTCCCCGACCGAGGTTTACATCATTAATTATCCGTGGGGCAAATATCTGGGCGGCGAGAGCGACGGTTGCGACGTCTGCGTTTCTTCGTGGACGCGTCTGGCTCCGAATACACTGCCGGCGATGGCCAAGGCGGGCGCCAATTACATGAACTCGCAGCTCATCAAGATGGAAGCCATCGTCAATGGGTACTCGGAAGGCATCGCGCTTGATGTCAACGGCTACGTCAGCGAGGGCTCGGGCGAAAACGTATTCCTGGTGCATCGCGAAAAGCTAATCACCGCGCCGCTCGGCAATTCAGTGCTCCCCGGCATTACTCGCGATTCGGTTCTGCAGATCGCGCGCGACCTCAACATTCCGATCGTCGAGCAGATGATTCCGCGCGAAATGCTCTACATCGCTGATGAAGCCTTCTTCACTGGAACGGCCGCGGAGGTCACGCCCATTCGCTCCGTCGACAAGATCAAGGTGGGTAAAGGTGTGATGGGTCCAGTCACCAAGGCGATCCAGAAAGAATTCTACGCAATCGTGCATGGCGAAAAGAACGATCGCCACGGCTGGCTGACCTCGGTTCCCGTGCGCAGCAAGCAGACCGTAGGCGTATAATCCGGTTGCCTTAGAAGGAGGCTCCATGCCCGATCCACAAGCTCCCACACCGGAGTTCGCCCTCGGCTACCGGCAACTCATGCTCGACGGCCTCGGCCGCGAATTGGAAATCACCAAGAAAGTCATCACTGCAATTCCCGACTCCAAGTCGGACTATCGTCCCGACCCTAATGCGCGCACGGCCTGGGAGCTCGCCTGGCACCTGGCTAATACGGACGTTCAGTTCATGAATGGAATCGCCGACCTGAACTTCACCATGCAAAACCCGAAGCCCGAAGACAAGCCCAAAACCGTGGCCGAGCTTGTCGACTGGTATCAGACAAATTTCAAAAACGAAGCGGACCGAATTGCCGCCCTCACTGCGGATCAATTGCTCACTCCGGTCAACTTCATGGGAGTGTTCAATTTCCCCGCAGTCTTCTATCTGGGATTTGTAAACAATCACACCATCCACCATCGCGGCGAGTTGGCGACTTACCTTCGGCCCATGGGATCGAAAGTCCCTGCTATTTACGGCGGCAGCTTCGATGAACCCCTCCGCATGCCGGAACCAACGGCCAGCGCAGCATAACAACTCCGCAGAATTCACAAAGCCGCCTGCTAACCAGGCGGCTTTTCTTCTTGAGTCAAACTCCTGAAAGTCCTATTCGGCGCTGCCCGGAACTACGGCAGCCGCTGCGTCGAAGCCGATCTTGCTGTGGGTTCCATCGCAGAATGGCTTGTTGGTGGAAGCTCCGCAGCGGCAGAGTGCGATTTTTTCTCCGGCATCAATCCTTTTTCCGCTCGCGTCGAGCAGAGTGATCTTCCCTTCAACCAGGTATGGTCCTTTGGGTAAAACCTTAACGGTCGGATCCGACATTATCTTCTCCCTCGTGATTTTGAGATATGGTAATGCGACAGTAGTTTGAGCCTGCGATTACTTCCCTCGCGCATCCAGACTCCACGGGCCGGAGCCAAACTGCGTGATCAGAAGCGCACCGCCGAGCATGGAAACATTCTTCATGAACATGACGAACTGCATTTGGTACATCATGGGATCGGTCACCACCCAGAACTTGTGGATCATCGGAGTCACTCCGACAAGAAACAGCACAATCAACCAAGCCCCAAGCTTGGCCCGGTAACCAAGAACTATGGAAAGACCTCCAACAAATGCGAGCACGCCCGAAAATGGCACGGCGACGGACGCCATGGGCACTCCTTGCGATGCGGCATAGGCAATCGTCTGACTCAGGAAATGCCGCGGTCCTGACATGATGAAGATCAATGCGAAGAGCAGTCGGCCCAAAAAAACAATTGGACCTGCTCCGACTGATGGAACAGACGCTGTTAGTGATCGGTTGGGATAGGTAGGGTTGCTGGCTGACATTTGGTCCTCCTTGCGTGACTTGGATTTAGATAAGGAGTCGCTGGTTACGGTTACAATAAATAACTATTGGCTCTTTACAAAGTAGGAACTTTAAAGTAACTTAGTATCGAACATGACGCCGCGCCGCTCGCCCCAACCTCCTTCTCCTTGCGCCATCGGCGGCTTGCTGGAGCTGCTCACGCGGCCCTGGACCCTGCACATTCTTTGGGCTCTTAGTAACAAGGGCCCCATGCGGTTTGGCGTTTTGCGGCGGCAGATCGAAGGAATATCCTCCCGCGTGCTGACGGAACGGCTGCGCACTCTCGAGGACGCGCGCTTTATCTTCCGCCATTACGAACCGACCATTCCTCCCGCCGTAACCTATGGCATCACCGAGCGCATGAAAGATATTGAGAAGGTGCTGCACCAACTCGAAGAGCTGTCGCGAAAATGGCAGCGTGAAAGCGCAACCTTGCCCACAGGCCCCGTAACCAGCGTCAAACTGGCCGAGCTTACCCCGCACATCTAGTCCGGGTGCTCACGCACCGAAGGCGCTGTCCCGGTGCAGGGAGCAGCCCATTACCTAGGTCATCTTGGGGAAGGTGACGATTCGGTTCATCATAGCCAAAGGTCGTGAGGCAGTCCGCCTCCCGGGAAATCCTTCAATGAATATTGATGATCTGCTGCGGATCGCGACGGAACGCAAAGCCTCCGACTTGCATTTGAAAGTAGGCAACTATCCCCATCTGCGGATCGACGGCGAACTGGTCCCACTGACGGACCAACCGCGCGTCAGCGCCGAAGACATGCTGACCATGGCGTTCAGCATGATGTCGGCTCGCCAGAAACAAAAGTTCAAAGAGACCACCGAAATCGACATGGCCTACGGCGTGGCCGGTCTGGGACGTTTCCGTGTGAACATCTTCCAGCAGCGTGGCAACGTGGGATTGGTCCTGCGCGTCATTCCTACCAAGATCCGGGCGCTCGACGAACTGTTTCTACCCAAGGTCGTGGAACAAATCTGTGAAATGCCTCGCGGCCTGGTTCTGGTCACGGGCGTGACCGGATCCGGTAAGTCAACAACGCTGGCCGCAATGGTCGACCGCGTGAACTCCAGCCGCGCCGAACACATCATCACCATTGAAGATCCCATTGAATTTCTCCATCGCGACAAAAAGGGCTATGTGAACCAGCGCGAGATTGGCGTGGACACTCCCTCGTTCAGCGCGGCATTACGCGCATCTCTCCGTCAGGATCCGGACGTGATTCTGGTCGGCGAAATGCGCGACCTGGAAACGATTCAAACCGCGCTGCATGCGGCTGAAACCGGTCACATGGTCTTCTCCACTCTGCACACACTGGACGCGGTGGAAACCATCAACCGCGTCATCTCGATTTTCCCGCCGCCCGAGCAGAAACAGATTCGGCTGCAGTTGGCGGCTGTGCTGCGCGCCATTGTGAGCCAGCGCCTGGTGCGCCGTTGCGACGCCGAAGGCCGCGTCCCTGCGGTCGAGGTTATGATCAATACCGCATTCATTCGGGAGTGCGTTCTCGTGCCCGAGAAGACTCGCTCCGTTCGCGACGCTATCGCGGCCGGCACATCGCAATACGGCATGCAAACTTTTGATCAGTCGTTGTGGGACTTGTTCCAGGCGGGCTTGGTGAACTACGAGACCGCTCTGGAGAACGCCTCCAACGCCGACGACTTCAAACTGCGCATGCAAGGTATCGCCTCCACGGCCGACATCTCCAGGCAATCCATGCAGTCGGCCGGCTTCGGCGGACGGTAGAAATCGGCTTCCGCTTTCCGCCGTTCGGTATTCGGATTTCCGGAAACCGGACGCCGGGGGCCGCTCTTTCTGAAGCCGCTCTTCCTTTTCTTCCCCTCCCATCTTCCTTGCGCTATCGTTAGCCATGGCTTTCTCGCGACCCAAAAAGCGGTCGTACTCCGAAGATGAACTGTACGAATACGCCGTAGGTGCACTGGCTCGGCGTATGCGAACCGTCGCCGAATTGAAGCGCCTCTTCCGTGCGCGGGTAGAGGATTGCCGAGTCAGAATATGGACAGACCCTGATCGAGCTGGTCATCCGTCGCCTTAAGGACCGCGGGTATCTGAATGATTCGCAATATGCGGCATACTTCTCTTCCCTGCGTCGAGACAACCAGAAATTCGGACGCCTGCGCGTGATCACCGACCTGAAAGTGAAGGGTGTGCACGGGGATGTGATCGAGAAGGCCGTCGCTGCGGCCTTCGAAGGCGTCAGCGAGGAACAGCAGGCGCGAGAATATCTTCGACGCAAGCGCATGTTGAAACCGAAAGATCAAAAGACGGCGGCGCGGATTTTCCGCCAACTGGCTCGCGCCGGTTTCGGTACGAAAACGATTTTCAGCATTCTCAAGAACTGGGATGTAGACGATGAGACCTTGAGCGCTCTGGAAAGCGAAGCTTCCTGATCGCAGAACCGACTTGGCAACGGCCACCCCAATGATGCATACTCCTATGCCATCCCAGATACCGTTTTTCAGGAGGAGCTATGAAAGTTAGTTTGAAAGCAATTCTGGCAGCAATGTTGCTCAGCGCGGTGCCAATGGTCCTGGCTCAGGATGCCGCCACCGACACGAAAAAGGTGGCCGACAAGACGGGCCACGACACGAAAGTGGTGGCCAAGGATGCAGCAAAGGACACCGACAAGGGCGCAAAGGCCACTGGACACGAAACCAAGAAAATAGCCAAAACCGCCGGCAAGGACACAGAAAAAGCGGCCGACAAGACCGGTCACGAGACGAAGGTCGTAGCCAAGGACGCCGCGAAGGATACTGACAAGGCCGCCAAGAAGACTGGCAGCGTAGTGAAGAAAGGCGCCGAGGATACCGGCCATGAGATGAAGAAGGTCGGCGACGATATGAAGTAAGGCGCGCACAATTTTCATTTCAAGCCACGCAGCAAGCCCTGCGTGGCTTTTTTTCGGCGGCTCGACGATGGCGCGTGGCTGCCGCGTGCCTGTGTCTTGTTCAGTTTTTCATTTAGAATTGGCTATCGCGCCCACGCAAATGCTGACCGGCTCCCAAATTCGCCGCAAGTTTCTCGATTTCTTTGTGCAGAAGGGGCACAGGGAGGTGCATTCGTCGTCGCTTGTGCCTGCGAACGATCCCACCCTGCTGTTCACCAACGCGGGCATGAACCAGTTCAAAGACGTTTTCCTGGGACTGGAGAAGCGCGAATACTCCCGCGCCACCACGTCGCAGAAATGCGTGCGCGCTGGGGGCAAGCATAACGATCTGGAAAATGTGGGCTTCACCAATCGCCATCACACTTTTTTCGAGATGCTGGGGAATTTTTCGTTTGGCGACTACTTCAAGAAAGATGCCATCGCCTACGCATGGGAGCTGATCACTTCGAAGGAGTGGTTCGGGATCGACAAGGACAAGCTGTACGTGACGATTTTCGAAGGCGAGCCATGGCGTGGCATTCCGCGCGATGATCGAAGCCTACGACTTGTGGGTTGCGGCAGGGCGTGGCGAAAGACCGCATCTTCGAGATGGGCCTGAAGGACAATTTCTGGCAGATGGGCGACACCGGCCCATGCGGCCCGTGCAGCGAGATTCATTACGACATGGGCGCGAGCGCGTCCGATCAGGGCCACATGGACTGCGCAGTTCGCCTGCGATTGCGGACGCTATGTCGAGATCTGGAATCTGGTCTTCATGCAGTTCGACCGCGATGGTGCAGCGGGAACGCTGAATCCGCTGCCTAAACCATCGATTGATACGGGCATGGGGTCTGGAGCGGGTCACGGCGGTGCTGCAGGGTGTGATTTCGAATTACGATACGGATTTGTTTACGCCGCTGATTAAGCGAGCCGCAGAATTGACCGGTACGGTGCCGGCGGACGAGGGCGTCCGCCGCTCCACGAGCCATGGAGGGACGGACGCCCCGTCGTCCTGCCGAGCAAGGCTCGGCAGGCTCTCCAGAAATCCGCTGCTTCCCTAGGGTGATTGCCGATCACTCTCGCGCCGCGACGTTCCTGATTTCGGATGGGGTGTGCCATCGAACGAAGGACGAGGGTATGTGCTACGGAAGATTATCCGGCGGGCGATTACGCATGGGCGGTTGCTCGGCAAACAAAGCCTTTTCTTCATCAAATGGTTCTTCGCGGTCCGCGATCTGATGGAGGATCGCTTACCCGGAGTCTGAAGCGAACTTCCGAGCGTGTCAGAGCGCGCAGAGATGTGCTGATCAAGAAGAAACGCGATTTGCGCATACACTTGACGTCGGCCTGGAGAAACTTGAGGCACTGATCACGCGCGCCGCACGTGGGTGGAGATTTTCGGGATCAACGGACGATGCTGTCGCCGCATTCATTGAGAAACCGGTGGAGTTCCGTCCCCGAAATCCGTCGACGATCTCGCCGGAATGGACAAGCGACTTCCGGGCGAAGAGACCTTTAAGCTCTACGACACGTTCGGCATCCCGCTCGACTTCATGCAGGACGCGGCCCGCGATCAAGGCATCGCTTTTGATCAGGCGGGTTTCGACCGCGCCATGGCGGAGCAGCGCGACTCGCGCCCGCGCCTCCTGGAAAGGCGCGGCCAAGCAGACGGCCAATCCCGCGTACCAGCAGCTTCCGAAATCAATCTTCGAAGGCTATCGCCAGACTCGCTCCGACGGCTGCGAAGTTCTCGCCATCATTCATAACGGCCAGGGGACGCGGGAGCTCAAAGCTGGCGACTCAGGAGAAGTGATCCTCGATCACACGCCCTTCTATGCCGATTCCGGCGGCCAGGTCGGCGACAAAGGATGGTTTTATTCGGACGATCACAACACTGTCGTCGCAGACGTGACGGGCTGCTATTCGCCGATTCAGGGCGTGCGGGCGCATCAAGTCGTTGCAAAGCAAGCACTACGAGTCGGCGACAAAGTCGATGCGGTGGTGAATGCCGACATTCGTCAATCCACCATGCGTAATCACACGGCCACGCATCTGCTGCATGCTGGTCTGCGCGAAGTCCTCGGCAAGCATGTGAAGCAGGCAGGATCGCTGGTGGCGCCGAATCATCTGCGCTTTGATTTCTCACATTTCACCGCGGTGGAAGACGAAGAACTTCAGGATATTGAGGACATCATCAACAAGGAAGTGCTACGCAACCAAATTGTTGAGACCATCACTGATGTGCCCATCGAAGACGCGATCAACCAGTATCACGCCATGGCGCTGTTTGGGGAAAAGTATGGAGACAAGGTGCGGGTGGTGCGGATCGGCGATTTTTCGACCGAACTTTGTGGCGGCACGCACACCGGCGCCACCGGCGAAATTGGCCTGATCAAGATTCTGAAGGAAGGCAGCGTGTCGTCAGGCGTGCGGCGCGTGGAGGCGGTGACGGGCGAGGGATCTCTGGCGCACTTCCGCAAGGACCATCAGCTGGAGAATTTTGTAGCCAGCGTTGCCGCGCATTCCGACGCTGAGTCTCCGGCCGAAGCGCTGCGGCTGGAAATGGAGAAGAAAGACGCCGAGATCAAGCGCCTGGCGCGAGAGCTCGATCAGGCGCGCATGAAATCCGCCTCGGCTTCGATCGGCACGGCGAACATTGGCGACAAAGTTAAAGATGTGAAAGGCGTCAAAGTCCTCGCACATCGCGTGGATAACCTGGAGCGTGCACAGATGCGCACGCTCGTCGACCAACTCCGCGATAACATCGGTTCAGGCGTAGTTGTGCTGGGTTCGGCGTCGAACGGAAACGTCTCGCTCATCGTGGGCGTAACCAAGGACCTCACCGGCCGGGTGCAAGCGGGAAAAGTAATTGGTCCAGTGGCGCAGAAAGTCGGCGGCAAGGGTGGAGGCCGCCCGGATCTGGCCGAGGCTGGAGGCAAAGATTCCGCCGCGCTGGACTCCGCGCTGGCCGAGGCGTATACCATCGTGGACTCGCTTTTGGGGCCTTAGCATTTCAGCCACAGGCAGGTGCCCATGGAAGACCGTATCCGTTTCATCGAATACAAGGGCAAGCAAATCCTGCTTGCCGACCTTTCTCACTGCACTCCAGCAGAAGTCGCCAAGGTTGCCCTGTTGGTCCCCTCTTATGTGACCACCGAGCCCAAGGGTTCTGTGCTATTGCTTGCCGACTTCACGGAAGCTGAGTTTGACCGCATTGCGATCGAGCGACTGAAAGAGAGTGCGGTCTTCGACCGGCCACACCTGAAGCGTTCGGCATGGGTAGGAATCGAGCGACTGCCAAAAGTGTTTTACGAACACATCAAGAACTTCTCGCAGCGCGACCTGCCCGCGTTTGAAAACCGCGAGAAAGCGATGGACTGGCTGGTGAGCGGCGAAGAGTTGCGGGTAGCGGATCACGTTCTGGGGGACCTGCCTAAGCGGCGGAATCCACCACCACGCAAGTAGTCGCTTGGCCGTGGCTCGTCGGAAGAGATATGTCGCCTCAACTTCTCCACTTCAGCGTAACCGGCCCAGACATAGGATGCTTCATCTCGCCGCCCGTGCGCTTGGCTTCAAGGTGCGCGGCCTTCAATTGGAAATACCATTTTGCGGGACGGTCGGCGTCATCAATCAGCATCAGATGCGGATTATGCTTCAATCCTTCGGCCTGCAGTTCCATGGTCCGGCGATCCTGCTCGACAAATTTGGCAAAGACGTACTTCAGCAACTCAGGACCAAACGGCAACCAGCGGAACAGGTTCCACGCGGCAACCACATCGATGCGGCACTGATTGCGGGTGATCGGCGTTACGGTGGTAAGCGACGAAAACCAGTACTTCCCTGCCCGGATGGTTTCGCTGCGCAAGTTCGGCAGTGTGAAGTCGATCGTGGTCGTAATGGAATCGGCGGCGGCGTAGAGGCGCAACAGCTTGTAGGGCGCTGAGTTTGAACTGGGCGTATGCGCGCTCATGCGGAAGCCGTTGGGAATTGGCTCAAAGTTTTTCTTCTTTTCGTGAATGCTGTGGCGGCTGCGCCACCACCAAGCCTGGTGAACGAATGGCCCGTGCGCTGGATCCATCAGACCAATGATTCCATGGTCAATGCTGCACCGGCATGTCGGCAGTAAGATAGGCGAGTTTGTATTTTTCGCTGAACTTCTCAATCACCGGCGCAGGCTCGGGTGCTTCCTCTCGCTTGCTGAATCCCGCACCTTGCGGACTTGGGTCCGGCACATACGCCCAGATGAATCCATCCTGCTCTTCGCAGGCATAGCTGCCTGCATAAATACGCTCCACTTTCAAATTCTGGTCGGCGGTAAGTGAGGGGATGAGCTCGCACTGGCCGTCATGCGCGTCGAACGTCCAGCCATGGTAGGGGCACTCAATATTTTCTCCATCGAAGTGACCTCCGTTGAGCGGCATACCGCGGTGCGGACAGGAGTCGCGCAACACGAAAGGATGGCCGACTCGATCGCGCCCAACAACCAGTGGAATCTCCAGCAGCGTCGCTTTGTGAAGTTGATTACGGTGCACTCGGTCCGCTGGCAGCGCGCGATACCAGAAGCCGGTAAGCATCAGCGAATCGGGCGCCTGGCGCTGGGGAGAGTCGGGTTCGGGTATGGGAAGATTGTTGATAGCGATTTCCTGATCGTCGCTGGAACCCAATATGCTAGCATTCGCAGGACTTTTCGGCGCACGCTGACTTACGGAGAGAATCTCCATGGAGTTTCTGGGCCACTTTCGCCGCCTGACGCCAGTGCAGCGAAACACCTTCATCGCGTGCTTTCTGGGTTGGTCGCTCGATGCCTTTGACTTCTTCATTCTTACTTTCTGCGTCAGTGCCATCGCCACGCAATTTCAAGCCAAGATTTCGGCGGTCACCGAGGCAATTTTCATTACCTTGGCATTTCGTCCGGTCGGCGCATTTCTTTTTGGACTGATGGCCGACCGCTACGGACGCCGCGTCACGCTCATGGTGGATATCATCGCCTACTCGGTATTCGAGCTGGCATCCGCATTCGCTCCATCCTTGAAAGTATTTCTGGTCATGCGGGCATTATTCGGAATCGCCATGGGCGGCGAATGGGGCGTGGGCGCCGCGTTGGCATTCGAGACTCTGCCAGCGGAGGGACGCGGGTTTTTCTCCGGATTATTACAGGAAGGCTACGCCGTAGGCTATTTGATGGCGGCCCTGGTTTACGGAACGGTATTCCGCTTTACGGGATGGCGCGGGATGTTTGTCATCGGCGCGCTGCCTGCATTCCTGGTGATTTACATTCGCACGAAAGTGGATGAGTCTCCGGCATGGCTGCAAGGCCAGGTATCGAGAACTGCCGAGCGCCGCCTGGGCAAGGACATCCTGACTTACGCTGGCACATTTATTTTCCTGGTGGTACTGATGTTCAGCTTCAATTCCTTCAGCCACGGGACACAGGATCTCTATCCGACATTCCTGCAGAAGGACCATCGGTTTACACCGCAGACGGTTGGAATGATTGCCATCATCGCAAACGTCGGCGCTTTGCTAGGTGGAATTCTGTTTGGAACATGGTCAGAAAAAATCGGACGGCGGCGGGCGATTGTTATCGCCGCCTTGCTGGCAATTCCGATCATTCCTCTGTGGGCATACTCGCACACGGTGCCTATGCTGGCCTTGGGCGGATTTCTCATGCAATTCATGGTGCAAGGTGCCTGGGGCGTGATTCCGGCCCATTTGAACGAACTCTCGCCACCCGCTGTTCGCGGAACGTTTCCCGGCTTCGCCTATCAACTGGGAAACCTGCTCTCCTCGCGAAATGTAGTAGTGCAAGCCAAGTTGGCCGAACGAAGTTTCGGTGGCCTGTTCGCCCCGGTGTTGGCCTGGACTGTCGTGATCATCGCAACCCTTGTCGCGCTGGTTACTGGGAGCGGACGGGAACGCAGAGGCGCGGATCTGTCGAGATACCCACTCGTCGCCTCAGGGTGCCAGAGGCGGCACGGCCGGTCACTAACCCGCTGAGTGGCACGACAGTATCATTGTCATGTTGTGGCTCCTGTGGTACGGTAGGTTAAATTTCACGCCTTCGTAAATACTTTCAAGGGCTCTTTGGCGTTGCAGTTTGCGTGAGTGCGTGTGCAGGAGTAGCGCCACTATGAAAGAAACCATGGATCCGGCTCCGGCCAAGACGTCGGACGAACAGGATAATTTTGCCAACCGCAAGCTGATCCGTCCGGCGCTGCCGCGAGTGGATCACAACCACGGCAATCACAACTCCAACCACATCCAGATGGCCGAGCGCCGGGACCGGCACGAACGTCCGGAGCGGGGACCAGAGCGCGTGTATGACCGTGGCGACCGCGGCGATCGTTCCATGGGCGGAGGGGGCGGCCGGAAGACAGCTCCTCCGGAGCAGACCAACGCCGAGAATTTCTACTATCAGAAACAGATGCAGTCGCGAACGCCCATGGTCATCGTGCTCCGTGACGGCGAGGAAGTGCACGGCATCATCGAGTGGTATGACAAAACCTGCATCAAGGTAGTCCGCGAAGACGGTAACCCGAACCTGATGATTTACAAACCCGCCATCAAGTACATGTTCAAGGAAGAAGAGAACGGGCGGTAGTTCATTGAGTCAATTGGCGATTTTGTAATCGGGTAATCGAAATCGCTCGCGCAGAATGCGCCGGTCGGCGACACTCCTCACAACTTCGGCAACACAATTCCCTGCTGCGACTGGTACTTCCCTTTACGGTCAGCATAGCTGGTCTCGCAAACTTCGTCGGACTGGAAAAACAGAATCTGGCACAGGCCTTCGTTGGCGTAAATGCGCGCCGGCAGCGGCGTCGTGTTTGAAATCTCGAGCGTGACGAAGCCTTCCCACTCGGGCTCGAATGGAGTGACGTTGACGATGATTCCGCAGCGTGCGTAAGTGCTTTTGCCCACGCAGATAGTCAGAATGTCGCGAGGGATTTTGAAGTATTCCACGGAGCGCGCCAGCGCGAACGAGTTCGGCGGGACGATGCAGATATCAGTGCGCACCGTGACAAAAGACTTCTCGTCGAAATTCTTCGGGTCGACGATGGTGCTGTTCACATTGGTAAAAATCTTGAACTCATCGGCCACGCGTAAATCGTATCCATAAGATGACAATCCGTAAGAGATCACTCCTTCGCGCACCTGCTTTTCAGAGAACGGGTTGATCATGTCATGTTCGCGCGCGGTCTTGCGAATCCAGCGGTCGCTCTTCAGCATGGAGCTCCTTGGGAGGTTGAATGATGAGGCAATTTCGTGTTTGGGTGAGGTAAGAACTTTCGGGACTTCCATCAATTGATCTTGAAAAATTCGCTCAATTCCGTGGGGCCAGTTTACGGTACAGATGCTCCCGTTGACAATCTCCCTTATCTCCCATAGCATCAATCACTTGAAGAATAATCCTCACACCGCATCGGGGAGCCGTTCGTGATCAAGCTCGACATCATCAACGAAGTGGTGGCCAGAACTGGCATCACCAAGACCAAGGCCGAGTTGGCGGTGGAAACCGTCTTTGAGAGCATGAAGAAGTCGTTGGCCCAGGGCAATCGCATTGAGTTGCGAGGCTTCGGCGTCTTCAACGTGCGCCCGCGCAAAACCGGTATCGGACGCAACCCGCGTACCGGCGCCGAGGTTTCCATTCCACCAGGCAAGGCCGTGCGCTTCAAGCCGGGCAAAGAGCTGCAGTCGATCGATTAGGCTGGTGGCTTCTACCTGCGGGCCGTTAGCAGGGCTTCGGCGAAAGGCGCCTCCCACAGTTACGCCTAAATCATCGAACCGACTCAACCTGCCTTCCCGCTAATCGTAGTAGCATCTAAAGAATAGCCTCGACAAATTCCAAGGCCGAAGAATCGCATGTCGGAACCTACTCCTCCCACGTCTGCTCCTACCCTCGAATACTTCCGGCCGGCGCCGCGGTGGTTGCCGTCTCCTCCCAAGCCGCGCTACTGGCTTCATATTCTGCTGCTGCTGGCCACGTGCTTCACCACGCTGGTGATGGGCGCGCGCATGGAATACAACTTCCAGCACGGCCAACCGGCGCTCTCGGTTAACGATGATTCACTCCCCTTCTTCCCAGCAAGTTGGATGTTCTCCCATCCCGACCGCCTGCTGGGCGGCGTGCCCTTCATGGCCACGTTGATGTTGTTTTTCCTGGCTCACGAAATGGGCCACTACCTCTACTGCCGCCGCTACGGCGTTTATGCAACGCTGCCCTTCTTCATTCCTGTGCCAACTCCGATCGGAACCATGGGGGCTGTCATTCTGATCCGGTCGCGGATCCGATCGCGCACGGCGTTGTTCGATATTGGAATTGCCGGACCGATCGCGGGGTTCGTGGTCGCTTTTGCGGTACTCATCGTTTCACTCGCTTGGTCAAGGCCCATGCACGCCGTTCCTGGCGGAGCAGAGTATGAACTTGGTTATCCGCTAATTTTTCATGCTGTGCACCGATTGCTGGCGACAACGGGCCTGATCCGCGGAGCGGCTGCGCTTCCGCTCGATCGTGTATTGCTGCATCCCACCGCGATTGCAGCCTGGGTAGGCATGCTGGCCACCTCGCTCAACTTGCTGCCCGGCGGCCAGCTCGATGGCGGACATATTATTTTTTCGATTGCTCCTCGGGCGCACAAGATTATTTCGCGTCTGACGATTCTGATTCTTCTATTTATGGCGTACTACCTGTGGACGGGATGGTTCGTGTGGGCCATTCTTCTGCAGCTGAGCAGCTTACGACATCCGCAGGTGGCGGAGTGGCCCAGAGTTTCCGGCGGACGAATGTGGCTGGCCCTGTTCGCACTGCTAATGCTGGCGCTCACGCTAACGCCGGCGCCGCTGGCGCACTCATCTCTGCCGGAAGTCGTCCGGCAATTCCGGGGACGTTAGGAGGTTTAGTTATTGATTCCTCGCATAATTACTTTGTGATCACGCTAACCAAGTGTCGCCCAAGCGGCTCGCCGCCAGGCGATTTCTGCCGTATACTCCTTTATTCAATCGTTTTAATATCTCGACAGAGGTGATTCCTCTTGAAAAAGCCGCGCGTTGTTTCTGCCTGCCTCGTTCTGTGTTTCGCTCTTGCACTTTCTGCGCAAGCTCAAACCATCACGGTTGACGTCTCACATCCCACCAATCATTTCGTCCCGAACCAAACGCTGGGTGCGGGCGTCGATCGCATCGCAGTAGAAGCGATCGACAAAGACTTCCTGCAACCCACGCTCGAGAAGACAATGGCCTCCGGCTGGCAACCGGTCACGTATCGCCAAAACACCGAACTCGCAGTCGAGGCCTGGCACTGGAATCCGAACGGAAGGTGGAGCGATGCCAGCGGCAAAGGATATTTCACCGGTTCGGCAACTCCGACGGAACCCATTCGCTACTCCTATGGCTATGCGCTGCCGCGCCGCGGATTCACCCGCAACGACGGCACCGATAACGTGGGCTTCTCCCGGCTCACCGACGGAGACTTGAACAGCTTTTGGAAGAGCAACCCGTACCTCACGCAGCATTTCACGGGCGAGAGCGATGCGCTGCATCCACAGTGGGTCGTGCTGGATATGGCCCAGGTCCAGCAAATCGACAGCATTCGCATCGCATGGGGCGAGCCTTACGCGCGGCGCTTACGTGGTGCAGTACTGGACGGGCGACGATCCCATCAAAGCCGTAACACGCGGAGTGTGGCAGACATTTCCGCAAGGTGCGGTTACGGATGGAAAGGGTGGAACCGCAACTGTGCGCTTGAGCAGCACTCCTATGCCAGTGCGCTTCGTGCGGATATGGATGACGGAGTCATCGAACACTTGCGACGCCGATGGGCCGGGCGATCCGCGGAATTGCGTCGGCTATGCAATTCGCGAACTCTACCTCGGCACAACCACGGAAGACGGCGCGTTCCACGACGTTCTCCGCCACACGGCCGATCAGGAGCAGACGGCAACGTATTGTTCGTCGGTCGATCCCTGGCATCAACCGTCGGACTTGGGATCAACCAAGCAAGCGCAGGTTGGATTCGATCTCTTCTACACCAGCGGCGTCACTCGCGGACTTCCCGCCATGATGCCGGTTGCGATGTTGTATGACACTCCCGACAACGCAGCGGCGGAGATTGCCTATCTGGAGAAACGCGGCTATCCGATTTCCTACGTCGAGATGGGCGAGGAAGCCGATGGGCAGTATATGTTGCCGGAAGATAACGCCGCGTTGTACTTGCAGTGGGCGACGGCCATCCATCGGGTGGACCCCAAGCTGAAGCTGGGCGGCCCGTCGTTTCAGGGAGTGAATAAGGACATCGAGGTGTGGCCGGACGCGAACGGAAAAGTCTCATGGACCGCACGATTTGTCGATTACTTGAAGCAGCATAGCCGCATGAATGACCTGGCATTTTTTTCCTTCGAACACTATCCGTATGACCCCTGCAAAACCCCATGGGGCGTGCTCTATGACGAACCCGAGTTGGTAAGCCACATCATGCAGGTCTGGCATGAGGACGGAATTCCCGCGGACATGCCGATGTTCATCACAGAAGGAAATCTTTCGTCGGGCGCGAGTGAGACCTATCAGGATATTTTTGCTGGAATATGGCTCGCCGACTACATCGGATCATTCCTGAACTCAGGCGGCAACGGCGTCTACTTCTTCCATTATCTGCCGCTGCAGATGGAGCCGGGTTGCAACAGTTCCCCCGGAACTTTTGGGATGTTTACCATCGACGCCAATTACCAGATGCAGCAGCCGCTAGCACAGTTTTTTGTGGCGCAGTTGATCAACCTGGAGTGGGTTCAGCCCGGCGGGCCGGAGCATCAAGCGTTTTCCGCGAAGAGCGACATAGAGGATGGCGCTGGTCATGCATTAGTGACGGCCTATGCGGTGAAGCGTCCCGATGGAAAATGGGCGGTGATGGCGGTGAACCGGGACCAGCAAAATGCGCATCGCGTACGAATTGCATTTGAAGGACCGTCGGAGAAAACTAGTACGTTCTCCGGGCCGGTAGAAGTTTCCACCTTCGGCAGCGCGCAATATCAGTGGCATCCCGCGCAGACCCGGTTCATGGCGCACGCGGAGAAATCCGGCGAACGTACCATCGTGCCCACGACCAAAGGTTTTGCAGATCCCGACGGGCCGATCGTGCACACAACGCAAGACGCAACCAAAGACGCGTTGTACGATCTGCCGGCAGCGTCCGTGGTTGTGATTCGAGGAAAAATCGAAGGACAGTGAGCGTGGTGGTCGCCGCGAAATCTGCCTGTCACTTTGCTTTCGGTGGGCGCGTAAGAGCCGGTATAGTTCGCTGCTGCGCGGAATCTTCGATGAGCGAGGCCAGGCGCTTCAATCTGGTCTCTTCCTTCTTCGCGCTGATGACCCAGAAGCTAGAAGTTCTCCGATACCACGGGGCCTGTACCTGGAAGAACTTCCACGCCGCTTTATTCGCGCGAAACTTTTTCTCAAAGGCCGCCGGAAGTTTGGCCGCCTTTCTTTGTTCGTAAGAGTAGATCTCGGATCGCTTTCCGTCACGCTTCTGAAAAGCGGCCAGGCCGGCGGGATGCATCAATCCCGAGGTGGAAAGCTCCGAAACGCGCTTTACATTAATCGCACTCCAGATGCTGCGCGGCTTTCGCGGTGTAAACCGAACCTTGTAGCTGATGGTGTCTATACTCTTGCGGACGCCATCGATCCAACCGAAGCAAAGCGCGCCATCGACCGCCTCCGGCCAAGTGATGCTAGGCTGGCCGGAATCGCGTTTGTAGAGACCAACCCAGAGTTCTTCGGCTTCGGCGTGATGCTCCTCAAGCCACGCTCGCCAGGCAGCGGGAGTTGGGAAGAAATGGGGTTTCGACGGCATACGGATATCTCAGAAGAATTATTCACATCAGCCAAAGCGCGTCTACATCCACAATCACCTGCGTCCGCGGAATTTTCTGTTTAGCAGCGTAGGCCAGCATGGCGCGCAGCGTAGCGTTGAGTTTTTCGCGGCTGGGCGATTTCAGGACGAAGTGGTAACGGTAATCGCGCTTCAGCCGTATGATGGGCGCGGAGGCCGGACCGAGCACGCGCACACCTTCATGCCGGGTCTGCTCAAACCATTTTCCCAGCACCCCCGACCACTGAAGCGCTTCGTCAAGTTTGTCGCTGCGCACAAGCACGTTGGCCAGCGCGGAGTATGGCGGATAGTGCATCCAGCTGCGGAAGCGCAGCTCTTTTTCGTAGAACCCGGCGAAGTCATGGTGCGCGGCATACTGCACCGCATAATGATCCTGAAAATAAGTCTGGAGAATCACCTTGCCCGGCGATTGGCCGCGGCCGGCTCGGCCGGCAACTTGGGTAAGCAACTGGAAAGTACGCTCGGCGGCGCGAAAATCCGGCATTCCCAGGGCGCTGTCGGCTCCGACCACTCCAACCAGCGTGACGCCATGAATGTCGTGGCCCTTGGCGATCATCTGCGTTCCGACGACTAGATCGAGTTCGCCCTCGCTCAGCGCGTTCAGAGTGCGCTCGAAATCTTCATGCCCCCGCACTGTGTCGCGATCGAGGCGGGCGATGCGCGCCTGCGGAAACATGCCGTGCAGCAGTTCTTCCAGCTTCTCCGAACCCGCACCAAGAAAATATACGTACTCGCTTCCGCAATGGACGCAGACTTTGGGCACCGGCGCCGTGTAGCCACAGTAGTGACACACCATCTTGTGCTCGCGCTTGTGATGCGTGAGGGCGATCGCACAGTTCTGGCACTCGAGCGTTTTGCCGCAGGTGCGGCAGAGCACCACGGGAGAATATCCGCGGCGATTGAGCAGGACCAGGACTTGTTCGTTGCGGTCGAAGCGCTCCTTGATCTCCGCCGCCAGCTTGCGCGAGATGACTTGCTCGTGGCCGGTTTCCTGAAACTCCTGGCGCATGTCGATGATCTCGACTTCCGGCAAGCGGACGCTGCTCCACGCGATCAGGCAACTCGACCAGCGCGTATTTATTTTTCTTTGCGTTGAAATAAGATTCGAGCGACGGCGTGGCCGAACCAAGAACCACAACCGCATCCGCCATCTTGGCACGCATCACGGCAACATCGCGGGCATGGTAGCGCGGCGTCTCCTCTTGCTTGTAGGAGGAGTCGTGCTCTTCATCGACGATGATGAGTGCGAGATCGGCGACCGGCGCGAAGACCGCGGAGCGTGTGCCCACGACCATGCGAGCCTCGCCGCTCTTGATGCGATGCCACTGCTGGGCGCGTTCTTTGTCCGACAGAGCAGAGTGCAGGATGGCCACTTCATCGCCGAAAATTTGATGCAGATCGGCAGCGGCCGCCGGCGTAAGGCCAATTTCCGGAACCAGCAGGATGGCGGAGCGCCCAGCATCGAGAACCGCACGCATGCCCGCAAGATAAACGGCAGTTTTGCCCGAACCGGTGACGCCATGCAGCAGGATGCCGGAAAACCTTCCTGTGTCCACCGCTTCGCGCAGGCGATTCAGAGCGGCTTGCTGCGCTGGATTGAAATCGAATTCCAGGCGCGCGGGACGCGGCCTGGTACGCGAGACGGCGAATGCCGCAGGCTTTCGATAATTTCAATGAGACCACGTTTGACCAGCGTGCTCAAAGTAGTCCGTGGGACGTCAAGCGCTTGCAGTGTATCGACTGGAACCTCGGCCACCCGATGCGGCAAGGGTTTCGACCAGTTTCCGCTGATTGTCATTTAGTTTGCCATCGGCGGATTTGAGGATTGCGATCTTGACCATGCGGGTTGCATCGCGGACACCGGAAACATCTTCGCGCGCCAGCCACTTCTTTCGCACCATCCCGCTCAAGATGACTTTCGAGACGCGCGTGGCCGAACGCAGAGTTTCTTCGCGAATCTGAACGGTCTCTCCGGCCGCGGATTCTTGCGCGGCCAGATAATCCAGCACGCGGAACTCGGCGGCCTGTTCTTCCGGAGTGCGTCGCGAACGGGCGGACGATCCCGACATGCCAGCCAGATGCAGCGCCGTCTGACCTTCTCGGCTGATGCGGTAAGCTACGCCGCGCTTGAACTCAGCATTCAGCGGCAGCATGGTGCGGAAGACTTCGCCGAGCGGCGCGAGATAGTAATCGGCAATCCAGCGACCGAGACGCAGCAGTTGATCGTCCAGCACAGGCGCGTCGTCGAGCACGCTGAGAAGATTCTTGATTGCGACCGAGGGCTTGCGGTCATGCAATTCAACGACGATGCCGGTCATGCGCTGCTGGCGGAAGGGCACGAGCACGCGGCCTCCGACAATCGGAGTGACGTCGGCGGGGACACGGTAGGTGAACACCATGTCGAGCGGCACGGGCAGGGCGACGTCGCAGAACTCGGGCATTGATTGGAAGAATAAACTAGCGACCTCCTATCGTGGCGGAGGCTGGTGGAGCGGGCAATGATCCCTCGCTTTGCTCGGGATGACAGTTTTCGTCGGCGGCAGATCCTACTCGGCCGCTTTCTTCGGAGGCTCGATGCCCAAATACTTCATCACCATCTGCAAATCCTTCCAGGCCTCGCCCTTCTGGCGCGGATCGCGGAGCAGGAATGCCGGATGGTAAGTTACAGCAAGGCGCGCGCCCGGCCATGAAGGATCACTTCCTGCAGGTTTGAAGTCGTACCAGCGGCCGCGCAGCTCGGACATGGGCGCATTGATGGCCAATAGATTCTTGGCCGCCGTCGCCCCCAGCGCAACAATCGCTTTCGGCTTGACAGTCGCAATCTGCCGCATGAGAAACGGGGAACACGTGTCACACTCGTCGCGCTCCGGCTGGCGGTTGCCTGGCGGGCGGCATTTGACGATGTTTGCAATGTAGACATCCTCGCGCCGCAGGCCCATGGCCTTGATCATGTTGTTCAACAACTGGCCGGCGCGGCCGACAAACGGTTCGCCCTGCGCATCTTCGTCGGCGCCCGGACCCTCTCCCACAAACATCAATTCCGCGCGCGGATTGCCTACGCCGAAAACGATCTGCTTGCGGCCCTGCTGGTGAAGTTTGCAGCGGGTGCAGTCGCCGAGGTCTTCGCGAATCAGTTTGAGCGCGGCGACAGGATCGGCCACTCCTGACTCCGGCTTCGGAGGAAACTATCTCAAAACTTCTTTCCTCGATGATTGGCGCGACGGCGGATTTTCTTGCGGACATTTCCTCTCGCAGTCCTGATTGGGACAAAGACTCGGATATGACAACCACTGTGGATTCAGTTTCTGTCAGTTCGGAACGCCCCGGCTCAGGCCGGTCGAAATCGCGCTGGTAAAAATCATAGATCCCCATCTCATGGCAGAAGCGGACGCGCTCGGCAAGAGCGCGCCGCAATTGGGGGTCCAGTGTACGAGCCATTATTGCTTCTTAGCAGTCAAGCGAAAGATGCCCGACTCAGTGCTCCACATCAAAATAGATTTTCGTCGTCGCCCGATATAGCTGTACCTTAGCTCCGTCGAGTTGCATGTCGAGCGACTCGACATGCGCCCACTTGATACCGCGCAACGTCTTCGCGGCCTCGGCCACCGCTGCCTCAGCAGCCTTGGCAAAGCTCTCCTTAGACGTTCCAATCACTTCGATCACTTTCTGCGTCATCATGAACTCCTTAACGTTGTTTGACGGAATTGTACGCCAGTTTCAGAGGGACGCGTCAGGCTCGCACCGGAGACTTGCGGCGCTCACGTATGCGCACAACCTGATCGAGAACGCGCTGCGCAACTTCCCACTTGGTAGTCTCGGGAACATCGACGACCTCGTCGTGAGTAATGATGGTCACCGCGTTGCGATCGGAGTCGAAGCCGATGCCCTCGCGGGACACGTCGTTGACTACGATGGCGTCGAGTTGTTTGGCAGCCAGCTTCTGGCGCGCATTTTCGAGGACATTCTCGGTTTCCGCGGCAAAGCCGACGACGATCTGCGACTGCTTGCGGAGAGAAATCTCCTTGAGGATATCGGGAGTCGGTTCAAGCTCCAGCGTGATCGGCCCTTTGCGTTTTATTTTTTGCGGAGAGGCTGACTTGGCACGATAGTCCGAAACCGCGGCGGTCTTGATAACGATGGTAGCCTGCGGCAATAAGATTCAACACTGCATCGCGCATCTGCTCGGCCGATTCAACGCGCGTGATCTCGGCCGCTCCCGGCGGCGTTAATGCGGTTGGTCCGCTGACCAGCAGCACGCGCGCGCCACGGCGCAAGGCGGCTTCGGCCATGGCATAACCCATGCGCCCGCTGGAGCGGTTGGTCAGGTAGCGGGCAGGATCAATCTTCTCCCGCGTGGGCCCGGCAGTGATCAGCATCGTCTCACCGGCGAGATCTTGCGATGCGCCCAGCGCTTCGAGCAACGCAGCGACAATGGTTTCATTCTCAGCAAGCCGGCCTGCGCCCGTCATGCCGCAGGCCAAATAGCCCGATCCCGGTTCAACGATCTTTACGCCACGCCGGCGCAGAATTTCAAGATTCGCCTGAGTCGCGGCATGATTCCACATGTTCACGTTCATCGCCGGAGCAACCACAACTGGAGCAGTCGTAGCGAGATAAAGCGTGGTGAGGAAGTCGGTAGCGATACCCTGGGCAAAATGCGCCAAAACGTCAGCGGTGGCGGGCGCAACTAGCAGAGCATCAATCGACTGTGCGACGGCAATGTGCTCGATGGCGGAGTCGATGTTCGGGAGCATGCTCTTCGCCGGGCGAGAACATTCCGGTAATCACTTTTTCACCGGAGAGCGCAGCGAAGGTTAGAGGACGAACAAATTCCTGCGCCGCGCGCGTCATGATGACTTGCACGCGAATGACGCGGTCTTGCAGCAGGCGGACAATTTCGGCCGCCTTGTAAGCCGCGATTCCACCCGTCACTCCGAGAGCAATTTTCATAATGCCGGAAACATCGCTCTCCCGGGCAACGCCTTAAGCATCGTGCCCGAAGGCCTGATCCAGGACTTCAGCCGCCTGCTCCGCGGCACTGCGGGTTTCAGGAATCTCCCACTTCACCTTGCCGGCGCGAATTTCGTCTTGCGCGATGCGGCACGGTTTGCGGGAATTGGTTTGCACCACCGGCGGCGCTCCGGATTGCAGTTGGCGGGCTCGCCGCGCGGCTACCAGAATGTAGCGATAGTTGCTGTCGAAGCCTTCGATCAATTTCATGGACTCTCTCCCTTTTCTACCGGGACACAAGATTTTGATTGCCGAAAGTTTGCACGCTGTGTTCTTCGCCAGCGAAGCCAAGAACTACGCTCCTATTTTCCCACGAAATTCAATATTGCGGGGGCCATGGGTCCTCCGAGACGGTTACCGAGGATTAATCCTCCCCGAATTCGTCGGATGGCTTAAAGGAATCCAGAATCTGCTTCAGGCGGTCGCGGACATTCTCCAGCCGGCAGCAATCCGCCAAGGCTACGATTTTCGCTTCTTCCTCGGAAAGTGGCCGGCCCGAGCGTAGCAAGCGTTCGCCCCGTACGATCGCGCGCAATAACCGGATTGAATCCTCGAGTTGATCATTAATGAGAATGTAGCTGTATCGCGGGTAATTCTCGATTTCGCTGGTGGCTTTATCCAGGCGCTGCTGGATCACCTCGTTGGTATCCTCACTCCGCTTGCGCAGCCGCTCCTCCAGAACCTTGCGGTTCGGAGGCAGAATAAAGATGCTCGTGGCTTGCGGCAGTTTGTCCTGGATTTGTTTGGCGCCCTGCACGTCGATATCGAGCAGAAGGTCGCGCCCATGTTCTTCGGCTTGCCGCAGGAAGCGGCGGGCTGTGCCGTAGTAGTTGCCGAACACCTCGGCATGTTCGAGAAACGCGCCCTCGTGAATCATCTTCTCGAATTCGTCCCGTGAAACGAAGTAATACTGCCGCCCATTTACTTCGCTGCCTCGCGGAGCCCGCGTCGTGTAGGAAATAGAAAACTCCAGATCGCTGACTTTCTTCAGCAGTTCATTGACCAGCGTCGATTTCCCCGAGCCGGATGGGGCCGAGATGATATAGACCAGTGGCTTGTGCGAAGAACTCATTCCAGGTTCTGCACCTGCTCACGCGATTTTTCGATCTCCGCTTTCATGCTAAGTCCGGCCTCCGTAATCTTCAGCGCTTCTCCGGCAAGACCAGAGGTTTTCGAAAGCAGAGTGTTGGCCTCGCGGTTCATTTCCTGCAGCAGGAAGTCGAGCTTCTTTCCCACTTCTCCATGCTCGTCCAGAAATCCCAGGAAGTGCTGGATGTGGTTTTCCAGCCGGACAATTTCTTCTTGCACATCGCTCCGATCAACCAGGAGCGCCGCTTCCTGCAACACCCGTTCGCGTTCAGGGTTGGCACCCAGCAACTCCTGCAGCCGGAATTGCAATCGCTCCAGGTAGCTCTGCAGCATGGTTCGCCGGTGTTCCTGCACTACTTTGACCGCCTGGCGCAGATGCTCCATGCGCTCGCGGAGTTCCCGCTCGATGCTCTGCCCCTCTTGCTCACGCATCTGATTCAATCGATCCAGCACTTCCCCGATCGTTGCCATCACGGCCGGCTCCAGCGCTCCATCAACGGCGTTGACTGCGGAGTCGAGCGCGCCAGGTATGCGCAGGATGACATTGAGGTCGGGTTCGGCGGGCACGGAAAATTCGCTGGCTGCAGCCCGAAACGCTCCGATGTAAGCACTTACCAACGAACGGTTGAGCGCCAAGGTTTCGCCACCGCCGCGGTCCACGCTGAGCGTCACTTCTACGTGACCACGAGCAATCTTCTCCTTCAGCAGGCGCCGAAGTTGCATTTCGATCGAATCGGATCCAGAAGGCAAGCGAAAATGCAGGTCGAGAAAGCGGTGATTGACAGACTTTAACGAAAGGGCAAAGGCGACACGGCCATTGCCTTCGGCCTGGGTCGCGAGTTCGCCCTTCACCTGCGCAAAACCCGTCATGGAACGGAGCGGCATAATGATTTTCCAATTCTGATGACAGACGTCAGCTCGGTCGCGCCGGCTCCAGCTTCTGTTCGAGATCGGCAAATTGCAATTCGTACAAACGCCGATACGTACCCAGCTTCGTCATCAAGTCTTCATGCGTGCCAATGTCTGCAATGGCACCATTTTCGATCACGACAATCCGATCGGCGCGACGCACCGTCGATAGCCGGTGAGCGATCACGAAGACGGTGCGGCCGCTCATGAGATTATGCAGCGCCGACTGCACCAACGCCTCCGATTCGCTGTCGAGCGCCGACGTGGCTTCGTCCAAAATCAGAATGGGCGCGTTTTTCAAGATGGCGCGGGCAATCGCAATTCGCTGCCGCTCGCCTCCGCTAAGCCTCACACCCCGCTCCCCAATCACCTCATCGTATCCTGCCGGCAGCGCCAGAATGAAGTCGTGCGCCAAAGCAGCCCGGGCCGCCGCCTCAACTTCTTTCAGCGGCGCATGCGGTTGTCCATAAGCAATGTTGTTGCGAACCGTGTCGTTGAACAAAACCGTTTCTTGCGTAACGATTCCGACTTGCTCCCGGAGAGAGGCCAGAGTTGCGTCGCGCACATCAATGCCATCGATCAGCAAACGGCCTTGGGTGACGTCGAAGAATCGTGGAATCAGGTGAACCAGCGTGCTCTTCCCCGAGCCACTGGAGCCGACGATCGCCACAATTTCGCCATGGCGCACTTCGAGATTGATATCGTGCAGTACACCGGCGTCTGCCCCGTCGCCGCCATAGGCGAAGCTGACGTGATCAAATTGCACAGTCTTCGAGAAAGCGGGCAGGCGTACGGCACGCGGCTTTTCGCGGACATCATCTTCGATGTCCATGAATTTGAAAATTTCACTCGAAGCGCCAAGCGCTTGCTGAAAATTATTATTAAACTGGGCAAACTTGCGGACCGGGTTATAGAGACTGAACACGGCTGTAATGAAAGCTACGAAAATCCCGGGCGTCATTTCGCCATGCTTCACCTGCTCGCGGCCCAGGTTCAGCAACAGTGCAATTCCGATCACGCCAAAAATATCCATCAGCGGTGAACTGATCGCGGTGGCCGCCACGGAACGCAAGTTGGCGCGAAATAGCCGGCGCGCCGCTCCGCGAAAACGGGAGATCTCCCATTTTTCAGTGTTGAACGCCTTTACAATCCGGTTGCCGGTAATGGTTTCGTGCAGAATATTTTGGATCTCGGCCAGCTTGTCTTGGCCTTGGCGTGTGGTCGAGCGCACTCGGGAACCGATCTTGCGCGAAGAATAAACAATCACGGGAACGAACAGCAATAGCACCCAGGCGAGCTTTCCACCCAGGACTACGACTACGGACCCTACCGCCAGGAAGGTGAAAAACTGTTGCAGGAATTCCGCCAGCACCGTGGACATGGCATACTGCACCCGCTCGATATCGTTAATGATGGCAGAGAGCAGTGTCCCAGTGGTGTGTTTGGAAAAAAATGCCGCCGATCGGCGCATGATCGCGTTGTAGAGGTCATCGCGCAGGTCGGTGATCATGCCGAATCCGGCATGGTTCACCAGGTACGTGCCGGCGTAGTCGCAGATTCCCTTGAGGACCGTGGAGCCAACCAGCGCAACCGCAACCATCGTCCACGCGTTCGTGAAACGCGAAGGCACCAACTGCTGCAGATAAACTGGGTGGTGCGTAATCGGAACTAAGAACAGTTGAATATCTTTTGAACCAGTAGAAGGATTCAACACTCGGTCAAAGATCGGGCGAATGAGCAAAAACTTGAATGCGTCCAGCGCCCCCACCAACGCCATGAGCACGACGGAACAAAGAATGTGCAACCAATACGGAAGCGCGTAACGAACGAGGCGCATCAGTTGCCGCATAGGGCTCCGAGCACGCCGCGGGGGCTCACTGGCGCTGGAATGAGCATGGGATGCAAGGTGCTATTTTACTGCGCGGGTCCCGAATCCCCAAGTGGCGGCTTAAGCCCTGCCTAACCTACTTCGGCATATCGCGATGCACAACTTTCACACGGTATCCCGCTTTGTGCAGGCGCTTCCCCACTTCCTCGGATATCATCACGGACCGGTGCTGGCCGCCCGTGCAGCCAAAACTGATCGTCAAGTAGCTCTTGCCTTCTCGAATGTAGTGCGGCAAAAGATAAACCAACAGATCGGAGATGCGGTGGATAAATTCCTGGGTTTGCGGAAATGAGCGGATGTACTTGGCAACCCTCGGATGACGTCCCGTAAGCTGCCGGAATTCGGGAACGAAATGCGGGTTGGGAAGAAAGCGAACATCGAACACCAGATCGGCTTCTTCCGGCACGCCGTGGCGAAATCCAAAGCTCACGCAGGATACCAGGATGTTTTTTTCCGTCGCCTGCTCGCGAAAGCGTTCGGTGATGTGCGCGCGCAGCTCGTGAACGTTGAACTTTGAAGTATCGATGACGATATCCGCCAGGGCACGAATCGCCGCGAGGTGGCCCCGTTCGGCCTTGATGGAGGTATTGACCGGCGTGTCCGTGCCCAACGGATGAGGACGCCGCGTCTCGCTAAAACGCCGCAGCAACACCGCATCGGAAGCTTCCAGAAAGGCGACCTTGGTCGGAATCAAGCGCCGAACCGCCTTCAAAATGCCGGGCAGTTGCTCCAGCTTGGATCCCTCGCGAACATCCACCACCAGCGCGGTGCGTCGGATTTCAGCCGACTGCAGCGCCATTTCCGCGAAGCGCGGAATCAGCTCCACGGGAAGATTATCGACGCAGTAGTAACCCAAATCTTCAAAGGCCTTCAGCACGGAGGCTTTGCCGGAACCGCTCATCCCCGTGATGATCACGAGCTCCGGCGCATGCGGGGCATCGCGCCCGATGGCCTTCGTTGATTTCTTGTCTGCGTGCACCGGGCTTTTGCGTTTCGCTGGGGCAGATGATTTCCGGGGCGTCATGCACTGGATAGTAGCATCCAAGCCAGCGTTCATGGGAGAGACTCAGATTTCCCATTTGTCTAAGCCGATACGGAAATGTAAGCTACTAGGTCGCCATGAAGAAGTTTCAGGAACTTACCGAACGCGAAGTGCTGGCCCTGGCCATTTCCTTAGAAGAAGAAGATGAGCGGGTGTACTCCGATTTTGCCGAAGGGCTGCGGCAGGATTATCCCGCATCCGCGGCCATGTTCGAAGGCATGCGCGAAGAAGAATCGGGACATCGCAGAAGATTGATTGAACTCTACCGGCAAAAGTTTGGCGAGCATATTCCGTTGATCCGCCGGCAAGATGTGCGGGGATTCGTGGAGCGTCCGGCGCTGTGGCTGATCCGGCCGATGCGCATCGACGCGGTCCGCAAGGAAGCCAGCACCATGGAAGTGGAGACGCGTCACTTTTATGAAAAGGCGTCGGCTATCACGCAGGACGCCAGCATTCGGCAACTGCTCGATGATCTTGCGAACGAAGAACGCACCCACGAACATCGGGCGCAGGAGCTCGACGCGGAAAAACTTCCCACGAATGTGAAGGCCGACGAGGAGAGGGCGCAACGTCGCTTGTTCGTATTGCAAATCGTGCAACCCGGGCTCGCGGGGCTCATGGATGGTTCGGTCTCCACGCTTGCCCCGGTGTTCGCGGCCGCGTTCGCCACGCACAACTCGAATGACGCATTTCTCGTGGGCCTCGCCGCATCCGCGGGCGCGGGCATCAGCATGGGTTTTGCGGAGGCGCTTTCCGACGATGGAAGCCTTACCGGACGTGGGCATCCGTGGGTGCGCGGTTTGATCTGCGGCGCCATGACGGCATTGGGCGGCATTGGACATACTCTGCCATTTCTGCTGAAGGATTTTCGCGTCGCGCTGTGGGCGGCGGGCGCTGTTGTGCTCGCTGAACTGGCAACGATCACATGGATCCGCCACCGTTACATGGATAGCCCGTGGATTTCAGCGGCGCTCCAGGTCGGCCTGGGCGGAGTCCTGGTGTTCATCACCGGTGCGCTGATCGGAAATTCGTAGAAGGGTCTTCGTAGAAGGTTCTTGGGTCGTAGGTTATAGGTCTTGGGCCTATAAGACCTGTGACCTGAGATCACGGCTGCGTATCGAGTGGATGCTGGCTCTTTTCGTAGAACTCATTCTGTAGTTTGAGGCTCGCGTCGTCGGCCTTCACGGCGCGGATTGTCTTTGCCAAAGTGTCGATCCACCAGTCCATCTGAAACTTGCCTAGCTCTTGCGTTGCGGCGGAGCCGTCGCCGGAATAGTGGTTGGGAAAGCGCGCGTACCACCAGATGCCAGTGTAGACATCTTCGGGAAGATTCTGCCGGTGCTGATCGGCGCCTGATTCAGTGTTTGCTCGATCGATGTGTACCGTATCGGGCCGCGAAATCATCATCTTCGACGTTTCGCTTTCGCCGGCATGCATGTCGATGGTCGTCTTCTTCGGCGGGCCACCTGACGATGGCGTGCGCTCGTCAAAAGCGTAAACCACGAAGTCGTGCGGCTTGTCGAGTTGGGTTTGCGCGAAGTACGGAAGCAGATGCTCGTTGCCGCCGTGTCCGTTGACGATGATTAGTTTCTTGCAGCCGTTGCGCGCCATCTCGTCGGTGGTTTCCTGTAAGAGGGCTAGTTGCAGCTCGCGGCTGTAGGCCATGGTTCCGGGCTCGTGGCGGGCCTCGGCGATCTGTCCGAAATAGTATTCCGGAAAAACGACAGCATATTCTTTCTCCGCCGCGTGCAGTGCGGCATAGCGCACGTCCAGGAGATCGGTGCCGAGCGGCAGATGTGCTCCGTGCTTCTCCAGGATGCCGAACGGAAGCAGACATGTTCCTTGCGAACGATGAATGCCCTCGCGGAAATCGGCGGCGGTAAGTTCTTCCCAGTGGACGGAGAGCTTGGCTGTCGGTGCGGGGGTTTGTGCTTGAGTGAATAGCGAAGCGATAAGAATGATGAGAATAATGAACGGAAGGAGAAAGATCGTGGAGAGCGTTCGAGACGCGGGCATATTTCCTCAGCCGCGAATTCTAGCACGCGGAATGCCTCTATTAAAACGTATCAATAGGCATAAGTGAACGGGCCAGGCAATTGCCCAGCCCGCACGAAACAATTCCACCGTTACTTGAGGAAAATTTCCTCTAGCAGTTGCGAGCTGACGATTTCCCGAATCTCCTCACGCTTTGTGGCCAACTCCTGCGCCGGAGCTTTCCCGCCCAGAATCTTATCGCGAACCATCTCTCCCTTCGCCGTCAGATCATCCATAGCGGCATGATTCTTATATTCGACGGCAATGCAGATGTCCCAATCATCCGGACTGTTCTTGGTCTCCTTGAGAAATATTTTGTAGTCGACGATGGTTCCCTGCTTCTTGCTCTCCTCGTAGACCGGCTTGGTGGTTTTTCGCAGAGTGGTGAGATAGTCATCCATGTGCGTGGGTTTCACGCGGATCAGGGTAGTCCGCCAGACGGGACCCTCGGTGTAATGCTCCTGCGCGAACAACGCAGGGACCAACAGAAAGACAAGTACCACGAGCCCGCAGAGCTTCTTCATAGCATCTCCTGTATCGGAATTAACGGCGGAAGGATCATACGCTCAGTGAAGAAAATCAGAAAGCGCCTGATCAAGATTCGTTCGCGGTATTCAGGAGATCGATTCTGTATCGGATTCTTAGTTCTCTTCCTGCGGCCTCATCTTTCCACAGCGCAGATAGCGGTTGTGCCAGCCCAGCGCTTCGCCGAGCAGGTGCGGCGTATGTTTTCCGTAAGACAGCCGCTCGGCTCGATTGAAGTAGTCGAGGAGGAAGGGTTTGTAGTCTGCGCTGGAGCACTTTTCGATGATGAGCTGCGCGCGCTGGCGGGGCGAGAGCCCGCGCAGGTCGGCGAGTCCGTGTTCGGTGACGATGACCTGCACGTCGTGTTCGGTGTGATCGACATGCGACACCATGGGAACGATGGTTGAAATCGTTCCCCGCTGCGCCGTCGAAGGAGCCATGAAGATCGAGAGATATCCGTTTCGCGCGAAGTCGCCGGAGCCGCCAATGCCGTTCTGGATGCGTGATCCCATCACATGCGTGGAATTCACGTTGCCGTAGATATCAGCTTCGATCATGCCGTTCATGGCGATCACGCCGAGGCGGCGAATGATTTCTGGATGATTGGAAATTTCCTGCGGACGCAGAACAATGCGCTCGCGGTAGCTGGCCATATCGGCGTTCACTTCGGTCAGCATCTCAGGGCTGAGGGAAAACGCCGTGGCCGAGGCCGAGGTTACCTTACCCGACTTCAGTAGACGAATCATGCCGTCTTGAATCACTTCGGTATATGAAGTGAGTCCTTCAAACGGGCCTTCTTCAAGTCCGAAGAGAACTGCGTTGGCGATATTGCCGACGCCGGATTGCAGGGGAAGAAGATTCGCAGGCATGCGGCCCTTCTGCACTTCCCAGCTAAGGAATTCGAGAATGTGTCCGGCGATACGCTTGGAAGCTTCATCCGGTGCTTTGAAGGCGCTGTTGCGGTCGGGAGAATCGGTGAGCACGATGGCGACAACTTTCTCCGCGGGAACCTCGAGGTACGGAGTTCCGATGCGCTGGCCGGGACGCACCAGGGGAATCGGTCCACGATTGGGCGGCGGCTGGAGGCCGTAGTAAATGTCGTGCATGCCCTCGAGCGCGGCCGGCTGCCAGGAATTCACTTCGAGGATTACGCGCTCGGCTTGATCGATCCAGGTTTTGTTGTTGCCGATCGACGAACTCGGAACCAGGCGACCGTCCTCGAGGACGGCCGTGACTTCAATCAGCGCGACGTTGAGTTTGCCGAGGAACCCATATTCGACGAACTGCGCGACGTGGCTGAGGTGGATATCCATGTAATCCATTTCGCCGGCGTTGATGCGCTTGCGAGTTTCCGGATCGGATTGATAGGGGAGACGGAGATGAATGCCTCCGGCCATGGCAAGCGCGCCATCGAGCTCAGGACCGGTGGAAGCTCCGGTGAAGACGCTGACCTGGAACTTCTGGCCGTGAAAGTGGGCATCAGCGATGCGATGCGCGAGTTCGATGGGAACGACCTTAGGATAGCCCGATCCGGTGAAGCCGCTCATGCCGATCTGGTCTTCGGACTTGATGAGAGCGGCCGCATCCGCGGCGCTCATGATCTTCTGCGCCAGAGCGGAATTCAGTACTCGCGTAGTCGTGGGAGAGACAACAGTAGCCATGCGCTAAGCCCTTCGACGGAAAATGACTGAATTACGCTCTCAACTTTACGGGGGGGCACTTTGGGCCGTCTGTGAGCTACGTCACGTGGGACAGATCACTGTGGAATTCCTGCTGAAATAAAACTGCGCGATGGCTATTCCCGATTGGGAAAATGCGCCGATGCCGGGTATCCCCCCACCCCCCCGTGCCCTTGAAAGTCCTGCTGGGCGCGGGGTCTGCAAAAAGTGTTCTGCAAAATCTAGAGTGCAAAGAGCTTAACGGTCAAAATCCGGAGAACAAAGGACTTAGGCCTGACCTAAGCGAGCTCTTCGTACTCCGGGTGCTTCGGCCATGATCGCGCTATTTGGAGGCGCTGGCAAGGTTGGATGTCACAGGGGACCGTGGAAAACGTTCGAGTCGAGCCTTAGCTACTCAGTTGCAGGGACGGGGTCTCCTTGGAACTTGTTTGACAGTTTGGAACCTGTTTGACAGTTCGGCTTATTCAGCCACCAAAAGAATCCGCGTTGGTCGACTGCGTTCGTCAAGGCCCCCGCTGCCGCGCACCAAGCCGAGGGTAGGGATCCCCTTCGGCTTCGCTCAGGATGACAGGAGGAAAGGTCATGGATCGGGCATGCGGTTTTCAGTCTATCCGTCATAACGATCTCAAGAAGTCCAAGATGCTTTGCTGCTCCGTACTCGATAGACGGTGAAAGTTCCGCATTACTTGATTCGCTTCCGATCCTTCCGAGGCATGTTGGTTAATGGCATCCAGCAAGTCGGAGGTTCTTCCGTCATGCAGGAAAAACAACCTCTGACCGATGCCCCATAACGGAGCAGTTCTGAATTCGTCTCCCATGGCCATTCCCTGATTGATCCCGTCCGCCAGGTTGCTGCCCATGTGATGCAAGGCAAAATCGGAGAACGGATGATATTGGACATAACTCATACCTGTGAAGGACGATTGGGAGGTAGTCAAGGTCTGAGAATGACACAAGACGCAGCCGATCCGGTCAAATGATTTATGTCCTGCCGCAATCTCAGCAGTTGATGCGGCTGGAGTGGCTGGGGCAGAGAGGCGAATGGCATCTACAAATGCATCCACATCCGATCCGCCGGCCTGGGAATGCGAATCTTCGGGAGTGGGATTGAAGACGCATCCCTTAACTGCATTCCTCTCGTTAGGCATGACGTCGTTACTGATGCCCATCTCGACGTTGTAGGCTTCGCCGGCAAAGATGGTCAGAGATTTGTTCTGGGCCTTCCAGCCGAACTTCATGATGGTTCCGTCGTTGCCGCTGAGGTTAAACCTTCCTCCGATTCCTAACTGTCGCCTGTTGTCAGCAGTGCTGGCTAGGTTTGACTTCAACGCAACATCGGGAGTGTTTTCTACCAGCCCCAAGCCAAACAGCGGTGTCGGAATCCGGAAGATCACATTATTGGCAGCCAACTCAGCCGCGAAGTCTGGCTGCTGCAGGTTACAGCCCGGAGCATCGGTCCGCCCTGCGATGGTAAACAGATTGTGGACTCCACCATCGGGCGTTCCATCGCGATGCAGGATGAATCTGGCTTCCCGTACCGGACCATTGGGTGTAATGAACGATGGAATCGCATTCGTGGCTCCCATTTCCGACGCAGCCGCGATTTGCGGATTTAGCTGAGGAACCTGAGGACTTGCGGGACTGGGACTGGTGCCTAGAGTGGCTGGCTGGGAATGGCATGAGCCGCAACTGGTGCTATTGAATCCCGGCCCCAGGCCTCCGTTGCCTTGCGGAATATCAGACACTGGCTCATCTTCGACGAACTGAGAAATGCCGTTGGCGAATGCGGCTTGTTCCGTTGCATTCAGAGTTGGATAAAAGCCAGTGGTTCCACCGGCTGCAGGCGAACCTGATCTGACGCCTGGATCTTTTGGTCCCTGGCTGGCAAAACTAACTGTAATCAACGGTAACGCTAGGGCAAATGTGCTCCACCGTGGCATGGCCTGACTCCTTCGATCGGATTTGACGAGTGTCGCTCGTTCCGCTTTGCCTGGCTTCTGTGCCGCGCCACCCGAGGCACACGTCAGGCGTTGGAGGAGGTGCTGTTGTTACGCGGGCGCAGGTCTTTGATCTCAGCTTGCGCAGGTCTTCGATCTCAGCTTGCTCGGTCAATCCTGAGACCCAGACGAAGAGTGTCTTTCTGCGCGGCCGGTGCTCATCGGAGCAAGTCCGGAGCCGATGCCGCTTTTTCTATCCGCAGTCCGGGAGAGTCGGAAAACTCTTAGGGAGAACTTAGATTGCGTCTGGGACTTCGTCAAGAGCCGGAGGTACTACCCTCACTTTTCTTACGGGCGATAAACCGGCTTCTGGCGGCCTGTTCAGGGGATGGCCGGTAGTACAGGGGAGGACTAGGGAAGGGCAATTGGCGACTCCGGACTTGTCATTCGAGCCTCGGGCGCTGCCGGAGCAAATGGGGATCCCTTTCAGATCCACATAATGTAGGGATCCTTCGACTACGCAACTGATTCTCTTCGAGAATCAGCTGCTTCGCTCAGGATGACAGGACTGAGCTCGTTTCTCGGAGAGATCAGAAGGTGAAACGACCACCGAGTACCGGAGCACAGTTGTTGTTGTAGTTATAGGGGACGCCGGGTTTATGAGGAATGGCGATGGCCAGACCGCCGCTCACCCAGGAATATGCAATTCCGGCAAAACCGTCGAAACGCTTGGTGAAGTGATAATCGACATAGAGCGACCCCTCGTTGAGGGTGCCCGCGCAGGAGCTGCGGAAACCGGCTGAAGGCGAGCAGGCCGGCGGACTACGGAAGTCATTCTGCCGCTGTTGGTACCAGGAGAAAGTAAAGTCGGTTTTGCTACGGTAGGTGTACTTCGCGCCGGTCCACCAGATATTGACCAACTTCTCAGAATCAAGATTGTTGTCTTCGACCCCGCTCATGAAGTAACCGCCCTGGTCCGAGGCGCCGACGCCCAATGGGTTCTTCGGGTTGTTCTGCCAGATGTATTCATACCCGGCAAAAAACTTGAAGGGGTCCCACGCATACTTGGCAGCGACCATAATTGCGTAGTTGTCGGTCACGATGCCATAGACGGTGTCGTTCGGGTCGATCAGATTGACCCCGCCGGTGATGGGGTTGGTATTGATACTGTCCGTGGTCGACTGATATGGCGCCGACAGACTCTGGGGCCCCAGTAAGGGGTTCAACACGCTGATCGCCTGGTTGTAATGTTGGGGAACGATGTCAGCGGAGAACTTGCCGTAGTTTGCGCCGAGGTCGAATCCATAGGCGTTGTTATGCGCCGATTCCGGCGTACAGGTGGTGGCAGTCCAGGTTGCGGAGGCCGAGTAGCAGCCGGCAGAACCATCGGCGAATTTATACATCGCGCCGAAATGGACCGGGCCATAGGCGAGGCGATACTTCAGGGCGTCGTCCCAACGGCTGTTTTCGGTGTCGCCGCCGCCGGCCATCGTGCCGTTGTACCCGATGTAGGAAAAGGCATAGCTGCCGCCGGCCGGATCGTAAAGCAGCATCGCATCGGTGCCGAGAGAGCGCTGACGACCGAAGGTCAGCGTGCCGAAATGCGCGGACGATATGCCGCCATAGAATTCGTCATTGAAGGGTTGGCCCGCGCGCGCGCCGTCGATGGCGTACGAATAGCTGCTCCTGGGAAGGCCGTTGTTGATGATGTCAGTCTTTGATGCGTTGGCGAGCAGGCCGGACTGCGGATTGATGCCAGTGGAAGCGTTGAACACAACCGACCAGCCATGCGCAAACTCTTCCTTGCCCCTGATGCCCAGACCCGTCTGCTGCAGGTTGTTCGGCGCGACGAGGAATCGATGTTGATAGCCGTTTCGGTTCACCAGAGATTCGCCTTCATAGTTGTAGCCGTTTTCCGGTAAGCCGTGGCTGACCCAGCCGACGCCGATGTCATACGCACCGTACACCGTGATGCCGTGCCAGGTCAGCGTGCAATCGGTGGTGGCGAACTCGTGGCCGCTCGCGCAGGCGTCGGGGGTGGTCCGCTGCATCGTAATGTCGATCGTGGCGTCCTGGCCACCCGCCAAGCTGATTCCTGTGCGCGTTTCATTGGCGAACCCTGATTTTGCCGCTCGAATCTCGAAGCGCCCCGGAGGCAGGCCAGACTCCCGATAGTGCCCCCCGCCGTCGGTTGCGCTCGTGCGCGATGCACCTGTGTCGGCGTTCCTGATGGTCACCGCGACATCGCGAAGGGCTGCGCCGGTTTGGTCCGTCACCATGCCGGAAAGGTTGGCTCCCGTTTGGGCCCACGCCGAGAATGACGAAAGCCAAAAACCAACCGCGGTCATAAACAGGTAAGCGTTGCGCATTTCGACCTCGAAAAATCAGTGGTTTGAGACAGAAGGCGAAAGTGTATATGAAATACGATTCCACTGTCAAAAAGTGTACGATATAGTCTATTTTTCAAAGCGGCCACAGGCATAAGTTATGCGGATGCGAAGGAGTTGACCGGGAATTTCGTTGTCGTTACGATTGCTTCCCGATGCAGAAGACCGGCAAATCCGAAGTGAATATTGAGGAGTTGCTGAAGCTCCGGGATGCGGCTCTGCAACTTGGAATCAGCTTCCCCACCATCAAGCAGTGGATTTACAAGAAGAAAATCCGCAGCCTTAAGACGGCGGGAGGGCACCATCGCATCCCGCAGGGTGAACTGGACCGGCTGCTTTTCAGAACGCGGGGCAGAACCGAGAAGGAGCGCCAGGGAGTCATCCGCAGGGTCAGTGGACGGAATCAACTGGTCGGACGCATTGATACGGTTCGGATCAGCGGCCTGATGGCGGAAGTGAGGATTTCGATTGGCGGTCAGCAGATTACGTCAATCATTACGGCGCGTTCCGCGCGAGAAATGCAGCTGAAGCCGGGGCAGACGGCGGCTGCCCTGATCAAGGCTACCGAGGTGATGATCCTGCGTGTGTGACGCGAGAAAACATTTCGTGCTTTCCGTGCTGCTCTTGGCGGTGGTTCTGCATGCGGGATGGGCGTGCTCCCAGCAGCTGACGGTTCAAAATGAGAGTGGGAAGCAAACCGTATTGACGCGTGCAGACATTGAGGCCTTGCCGCATATCAAAGTTTCGGGCGGTTCCGGCGGCACGACTGCGTTTGAGAGCGTAGCGCTCCGGGCCGTGCTGGAAAAAGGTGGAGTGGAGTTTGGGCAAAGCATGAAGGGAAGGCGGATGGCTTCGTGTCTGTTAGTCGAAGCGGCGGATGGGTATCGTGTGGTGATTGCCCTGCCTGAACTCGACCCGGCGTTCACGGATAAGCAGATTGTCCTGGCATTGCTGAAAGACGGAAAACCGCTGGACGATAAAGAAGGGCCATATCAGATTGTAATTCCAGACGAGAAGCGAATGGCCCGCTGGGTGCGGCAAGTCACCCGGTTGAAAATTGTCGAAGTACAGTGAAGTTCCCGCCAAGAATTCTGAGTCATCTCTATCTGTTTGCGATTGATCCTCCGCTTTGAGTGCGTGCTAAACTTTCGCCTCGATCGGTCGTTTTAATCGACCGTCTCAATCGACCCAGGGGGACCCATGTTTCGATTCATGCTGAAGTGGATGTGTTTGCTTGGGCTGTCTGCGAGTGCGGTTGCACAGAGTCCTGACATCCCCCAGCCAGATGCTCCAGAGCCCGGTTCGGTTGATGCGATTGCGGCGGCTACGACCGATCCGCATTTTGTTTCGCCGTGGGTCGCGTATATTCCGCAATCCGACACCGTTCCGTCGCCGGAAAAATTTCTGGGGCGGATTATGGGCGCGCCTGGAGAGCTGGTGGGAACGGAGAAGGCATACGCGTATGCGCGCGCATTGGCTGCTGCCAGCCCGCGGGTTCGGGTCTTCACGATTGGGCATAGCGAAGAAGGGCGCGAGATCCTCATGCTGGCCGTCGCGGACGAGGCCGGCATCCGTGATCTTGATCGGCTGAAAGAGGCGACTGCGGCATTGGCGGATCCGCGGCGCACGGACCCAGCGACGGCGGACAAATTGATCGCAACTGCGCGTCCGATTTATTACTTCAACGCGGCGCTGCATTCGGATGAGACTGGGTCGACCGAGGCGATGCTCGAACTAGCGTACCGGCTGGCAGTTTCGGAGCAGCCGATGATCCAGCGGATTCGGGAGCGCGTGGTGGTGCTGATTAGTCCGATTTCGAATCCGGATGGCCGCGACAAAATGGTGGACTGGTTCTATCGCTACCTCAAGGGCAAGACAGACCGCAATACGTTGCCGCGGCAATCGCCGCCGTATTGGTCGAAGTACACGTTTGTCGACATCAACCGCGACACGCACCAGCAGACGCATGAGACTACGAAGGCGGTGCACCGCATGTTTCATGAGTGGCATCCGACGGTGGTGCACGATCTGCATGAGGGCGTCGCCGCTGATGATGACGTGGAACGGAACTGGGCCCTATAACCCGAATATCGACCCGATTACTTATAGCGGAGTTTTTGGAGCTCAGCTTTCATGAAGTCGAGGCCATGACGGCGATGGGCATGCCGGGGGTTTCGACGTGGAATTTTGGCGAGGCGTTCGCGCATCTGTATCTCGATTCCGTGGCCATGAATCACAACAGCATTGGGCGCGGCTACGAGACGTTCGGGAATGGCAGCGCGGAGACGGAGAAACGGGCGGTTTCAGCGTCTGCGGCAAAGATGGAGTGGTACCGTCCGATGCCGGCGCCGCGGGAGGTGACCTGGTCGGCGCGGGACAATCTCAACTATCAGGAGACCGGCGCGCTGGCGGCGCTCGATGACACGGCGAGCCGGTCCAAGGAGATGCTGCGCAATTTTTATAAGAAGGGATGGGACTCGTGGCAGAAAGGGCAGACACAGCCGCCTTATGCGTTTTTGATTCCACAAGATCAGGGAGATCCCGAGCGAGTGGCGCAAATGGTCGGGCGGTTGATGGGCCAGCACATCGAGGTCGCGCGGGCGCATGAATTCGATTCAGTTAAAGGATGGAAATTTTCCGGCGGGGACCTACGTGGTGCGCCTGGATCAGCCTTACCGCAACTATGCGGTGGATTTGCTGACGCCGCAGCATTATCCGAAGGATGGAGAGGCGCCCTACGATGACGTGTCGTGGGAGTTACCGGCGCACTACCATTTGCAGGCGATCCCGACTGCGGATGCGTCGATTCGCGATGCAGCTGTGGCGCGGCTGACCGAAGGCCCGCATGTGGCCGGGCATGTAAGCGGTACGGGGCCGTTTTACTTGCTGAAGGACACGGGACAGGAATCTTTTCTGGCGGCGCGCTATCGCCTGGCGAACTTTGAAATTGAAATTGCGGAGCGTGAGTTCGAGGCAGGTGGCACGAAGTTTCCTGCGGGGTCGTGGATTCTGGCGGATCAGCGTGGACTACACGACGAGGTTGTGTCCGTCGCTCAGGAGTTGGGGCTCGACTTCACCAAGGTTTCCGCGCCGCTGGACGTGCCGCGTCACAGAGCGAAAGCGCCTCGCGTTGGCGTGTGGGTGCCGTGGGCCGACACCGATTCGATCGGCTGGATTCGCTACTCGCTCGACCAGCGCAAAATTCCTTATACGTATTTGCGTGATGAAGACATTCGCGCCGGGAATTTGCGGGCGCGCATCGACGTGCTGCTGTATGGGCACGTCGATCTGGAATTGGCGGAGCAGATTGAGGGGTTGCCGAAGAGGTGGTCGCCGATGCCTTTCAAGAAGACGGCACAGACACCGAGTTTTGGAACTCCGGCGGAGTCGGACGACATTACGGGAGGGATCGGCTACGAGGGGCTTGGGCAGATTCAACATTTCATCGAAGATGGCGGGCTGATGGTGACGCTGGGCAGCGGGAGCATGCTGGCGCTGGAGGGCGGGCTGGTGCGCTTTGTGCGGAGGTCTTCGGGAGGCGTGCCGCGGAGCACGGCGGGCGGCGGTGGGGCGTCGTCGGCTGCGTCGCAACATGCGGCGACACGAACGCCGGGGGCGCATGTGACGGTTACGTTTGACCGGGCGGATCATCCGATCGCGTATGGATATTCCGCGCATACGTATGTGTTCCGGCAAAATTTTCCTTTATATGACGTACCGCGACGCTGGATGCGGATGGCTTATTGCACTACCTGTTTGGACGGCCCCGAAGATCGCAGCGGCGTGGTGATGGAGTGGGGCGACAGCGATGGGAAGCCGTTCGTGGTGAGCGGGCAGGCCTGGGGAGAAGAGAATCTGGTCGGGCGG
Organism: uncultured Acidobacteriaceae bacterium; assembly: GCA_963750245.1. Classification (GTDB taxonomy): domain Bacteria; phylum Acidobacteriota; class Terriglobia; order Terriglobales; family Acidobacteriaceae; genus Sulfotelmatobacter. Next base: position 1,008,312 of record CAVVQB010000005.1, on the reverse strand, counting down.
CCAGCGATTTTGGACATGCCTGTGGGGAAGGGACATGTTGTGTCGTTCAACTTCAATCCGATGCATCGGGATTTGAACCGTGGGGACCAGCGGCTGTTGTGGAATGCGATTCTAAACTGGCAGGCGATTGTTGCGGGGCAGCCGAAGAGCGCTGCGGTGGAATCGGGGCCGGCGCCTGAGCCGGATGAATAGAAATGTCCGTGGTGGGTAGCGGCCCGATACGGCCGGGCTGGACAGCCACTCTCGCACGCTTCCACAGAGACTGTGGAATCCTCTTTGCTCCACAAGGCTCCCGTAGCTGAAAAGGGATCCCCTTCGACTTCGCTCAGGGCAGGCTTTCGACTGCGCGGCCGATTCTCTCCGAGAACCGGCCTCTTCGCTCAGGATGACAATTCACGCAAATCAGGGGGCGTTGAGTTTCTGAAGCATCTTCACGGCGCCGCCATTCCTCGGATTTAGCTGGAGAGACTTTTGATAGTTGGCGATGGCCAGCGGTTTGTTGCCATCGTCCGCGTAAGCCTCTCCCAGACTGTCGTAGACGTTGCTGGATTGCGGGTACGCTTCGACGTTGAGTTGGAGAACGCGGATTGCTTCCTTGAACTGGTTGGCGCGAATGAGTTGATATCCCAGAGCGTTGAGTTCGCCTTCGTCGAAGTTGTAGGTGGCAGGGGCTGAGGCTTTCAGATCATGGTATTGCCTGGTGGCCGCATCGATGCCGCCGGAGGCTATGGTAGCGGACAGAGTCTGGGAGATGGATCTGCGAGGGTCGAAGCCAGCTTTGACGTCGGGCACCCACACGGCCATGGTGACGGCAAAAAGTCCTGCGCCCATAGCGAGGGTGAGTACAAAAAGCATGCCGGCCGCAGCCAGACGGCGAAGCGCGCCCGGGCGGTTCTGCGCACGGAGGTAAAGTTCAAGAACCGCGAGCGGGAACAGGTATTGCGCGAAACCCATGAACGTGAGGAACGGACCCTCAAAGGTTTGGGGATCGAAACCGAAGGGGCCCTTAAAGATGAGAAAGGACAGGAATAGTCCGATGCGGTAAAACCACGATGCGCTTACGACAATGAACAAACGCAACGCCCAGCAGCGATGAGTCTTGAAATTACGCCCCAGGGCGTAACGCAGCGCCATGGCGGCGAAGCCCCAGATCAGCACCGCGTTCAGGGTAGAAGCGAGGTGCACAGAAAGATCGCCGACGCTCCCGCGTATCCAGGTCATGTAAAGACCAGCGGCGCTGAGGGCGACAGCGGCCAGCATGTAGATGCGCCCATTCCAGCGATGAAAGACGGGAAAGCGGCTGCGGACCTGTGGGATCAACTGCAGCGCTCCGGCAAGCATGATGACGACTGCCGAGACCAAGTGCATGACGACTGCCCAGTTGCCACTGGTCACACCGGGCACAAAACCATTCGTAAACTTCCAGGCGTGGTAATCGCCGCGCAACGCCGTCAGAGTATAGAAAACGGCTACTGCAAAGGCAAAGACCAGTTGGCCGATGACAGCTACTCCAAACCAGAACCGGGCCGCGGCTTTCAAGGCGGTCTCGGCGACGGAGTTCATTTCCAGGCGGTTGGTCATTACGGCTGTGCTCATACTCGCTTCTCCTCATCTGATTGCTTTCAACGCGCGGCCAGTGCGGGTTCTGGGGCACGTTCTGGGGCACGTACCACCGGATCCGTTTTCTTGTATGCATTTGCGAAGCGCACTCGGAGCAGCCAGAAAATCATCAGTAACAGGGGCAGAAAACTCAGCAGAAAAAGTGCGCCTGTCTTGCGTAGAAAGGCGGGGAATATTTGTTGCCGTGCCAGAAAGATGGACGCAGCCGCGATGAACAGCGCGAAGCACATGCGCCAAAGATGGCGCGCGAGACGTTGTGTGCCGGAAATGCCGCGGCGCACGAGCATGCGAACGTCACCGACGGTAGCAAGCAGGGCGACGGAACCGAGGAAGAAGTAAGGCCCTGGGGGATAGTCATACTTCAACCCTGTCGGGCTGATTGCCGCTTCCGATCCTAATGTCAACTCGACAGCGGTCAGGCCCAGGACAACCAGAAGCGCTCCGCAATCGAAGATGCCCGGCGCCCCGTCCCTGCGCCTGGCGGTCATCCATGCCGTTGCCACCAGATAGAAGGTGAGCGTGCCTCCCAGAATATTGCCCGGCTGCGATTTCATGATCGCCAGGTAAACCCCACTGGCCGACAGGCAGAGCATCGCGATGACAAATACGCTTCCAGCCACGCCATGCCGGCGGGAACCTTTGCGGAGAAACACCGCGACGAATCCCGACAGCATTCCCAAGGTGCCCGCGATAATGTGGAGTAGTAATAGCGGCGATCGCATTCTTCGACTCCTTTAACTAACCGCTCGCGGACGACGGTGGCCGGCTCCGGTTGTGGTCGAGCGCCAAAGACTGAAGAACGCCGCGAGAAACGGGAGGCTCCGGTTCACGGGCTTGGACAAGTCATAGAAGAGAGCCGTCACGGCGATATAGCACGCAGTCGCGATGAGGTCGACGAGCAACGCCGACCTGCCGTGGACGAAGAGGACGAGTCCTCCCATCAGGATGGTGAGTAAATAAAAGGCAGCGGTGATTCTGGCCCTGAAGCGCGGGGACGCTTCTGAGATCCGTTTCATGGTTACTGTTGCGCTCATGACCTTTCCTCCTTAGGGATGGTTGAATCATGCGAATTAAATCGGTCCCTGATAACGCCGCATTCGCATCGCTGCCGCGAGCAGCGCCGCGGCGACGATCAGCCCCAGCCACAGACCCGGGTTGCTGAAGAATCTTCCGGGAGCGAGTTGGATGAGCGGAATGAAATGCGGGTCGATCGGGACGCCATTCTTGTCTTTCAGATCGAAAGCGGCCTCAGTGAATCCAAAAACCCGATCGTGCATGAGCCGGCCAAAATGCGAAGTGTCGAGGGCAATCTTTTCGAAAACGCCAATGGCGATCGGAGGCAAGACGGCCCATAGAAAGGGCGCACGGCGTGCGTAGCCGGAGACGAGAATCAGCCACGCATAGATGGGAGCGTGCCAGAGCGCCAGGACGACCAGGCTATACAGAAGAACCAACTGCATCTCGAACAGGGGTAACTGTGTCCAGATGGCTGCGGCGCTTCCGCCGCTGAGCAGCGCGCCGGCCATGCTCAGCAAGCGCATGACGATTTGCAGCGCGACCGTGAGGACGAAGACGATGATCGGCAGAACTACAAAGGGGACGACGGCTTTGGAGAGCACGGTTGTACGATCGGAAACCGGAAGCGACTTCCACAAAAGGATGGTGCGGTCGCGACGTTCACCGTAGAGCGAGTCGAGGGAATAGAAGATCCCGACGATGAACGCGATCACGGTGATGAGCATACCGGCGTGGGCGTAAGGCATGGCCAGAATGACGATCTGTGGTGTCGAGTCATGGGCCGCCGCCAGCGCCCGCATGCTGTGCGGCACCCAAATCAGGCTGATCAAGTAGCCCAGCAGGTAAACGGCCGTTGCGATGAGAGGGGCGATATAGATGGAACGGTTCTCCCACAACTCGCGGCGTACTGACCAGTAAAAGGGGCGAGTGGTCGATAAGGCCATTGATGCGCTTCCCTGCCCGTCAAAGGACTGTGCGTTCGATTGAGTGTTCATAGAGCCACTCCTTGTGCCGCGCCGGCAGGATTGCCCGGCCTGTTTCCTGGCTTATCTCCCCGTTTGTCTCCCAACAGGGCAACGAATAGATCGGCGATGCTGGGCGTGCGAGTGTCGCCGAGCGCGGCCAGTTGCCGGCGATCAGGGCGAATGGTCTTCAGATCAAACAGCAGGATGCTACGGCCAAGCACTTGGCGCTCGTGAATCGGCATGAGCTCGCGTGCCGCGGCCAGTTGCTCTGGACGCACGGTCACTTCCGCAAACCGCGACTCGAATTCCTCCATCGTGCAATCGAGCACGATGCGACCGCGGTTGATGAACATGAGGTCGGTGAGGATGTGCTGAACATCTTCGACTTGATGCGTGGTGACGACGATGGTGCGGCTACGATCGAAGTAGTCGTTCAGCAGCGAATCGTAGAACTGCTTGCGATAGAGGATGTCGAGGCCGAGCGTGGGCTCATCGAGCACGAGCAATTTCGCGTCGATGGCCATGACCAGGGCAAGGTGTAGTTGGGTGACCATTCCCTTGGATAGCTCTCTGATCTTGCTGGCGTGCCGAATGTCGGTCTTGGCCAGAAAACCTTCCGCCTTGGCACGATCGAAGCGAGGATGCACGCCGGCGACGTAGTCGAGCGCTTGCGAAACCCGCATCCAGCGCGGCAGGACGGCCACATCTGCGATGAAGCAGACGTCGCGCATGAGTTGATCACGCTCGATCCATGGATCGCGTCCAAGTACTCGCAGCTCTCCCTGATAGGGCGTCAGGCCGAGAATGGTGTTGAGCGCGGTGGTCTTCCCTGCTCCGTTGGGACCGATGAGTCCGAGGATGCGGCCCTCTTCTACGCGCAGATTCACGTTGTCCAACGCGACGGTTGCACCGAAAGCCTTGCGGAGACCGCGCGCTTCTATGACTGTCATGGCTTCTTGTCCTCTTTTGCAGTATTCGAAGGCGAGTGAGTTGGGGCTGCGCCATTTTTCAACAATTCTTCCGGTGTGAGGCTAAGCCGCTGTATGGTGGCGGAGATTCTAGGCCATTCTTCCGCGAGAAACTTCTGGCGTTCGCCCTGCAGCAGCAAATTGCGCGCCCCCGCATTAATAAACATGCCGAGACCTCGCCTACTCTCCACCAGCTGCTCGTCGACCAACTGTTGGTAGCCCTTCAGAACCGTGAGCGGATTGACCCGATATTCGGCCGCGACCGTGCGCACCGACGGAAGCGGGTCGCCTTCTTTGAGCACGCCGTCGAGGATCATGGCGACGACGCGGTCGCGAAGCTGGCGGTAAATCGGCTGACTGTCGTTCCACTCACGGTCCATGATGGGTTCCAGATGTCCTCGAACGATATTCCCCCTGTTACTTCGTGCGCTGTAAGTCCATGCGCGCGTGGATCGGCTTGTCGCCAGGCATCAGGTACGTCCATTCCTCGGTGTGATGGTTGGAGTCGATGATAGTGAACACTGCATGTTGCATGTGTCCGTACTCGGTGCTACCAGAAACGTCGAGAAAATCGAATTCCACCGTTTTCCCGTCCGGCGAGGTCCGAGCCGTCATGCGGGGCCGATTGCCGGCGTCGCAATAGTGCGTCAGGAGAAGGCGATCGCTGTCGAGGTAGAACATGGTGACTGGATGGTCGTAGCGAGCGGGATCATCCGCCGTTCCAGCTTCTTTCATCTCATGTACGATCGCGTTCCCCCTGGAGGTCACGCGCAGCGAGACCTGAGTGACCGCCCCGTTTCCCATGTCGGATAGCGGCGGGTTGGTCGTCACCGGGCCTTGCCAGGTGCCCGAAAGAGTTTTCAGTTGGTCAAAGGATTTTTGTGCGTCCGACTTCTGGACGTCCGACTTTTGCGCAGCGGTTTGGCCTAAAGCCAGGGTAGAGATCGACAGCAGAACAATGGGCAACACAGAACGAAGGGATTTCATTTCCATTCTCCTTGGAGAGCTCATTTTTTTGCCCTCGGGCCAGCATTTTTCGCCGGTCGTGCTCAGTTCTGAGATAATCAGAACCAAGTTCAATAGTGTTATAGTTAACTATAACACTATATGTCAAGCTTTTTCTTTACCTGTTTCCATTTCTCCCTATTGCAAACAAAATAAAGGCTTTGTTGGTCCGGTGCTTGGAAATACTGGGTGAGAGGGTTTGGGGCGGCTTACTGCATCAGCCGCTTGAGGGCGGTGTGAGCTTCGCCGAGTTGCGAGAGGCGCGCTTGCGAACTGGGGAAGTAAGAGAGAAATTCCTGGTACTCGTTAATGGCCTGGTCGTGCTTGCCGGTACGCTCGTAGAGCTGTCCGAGATAGTAGTGCGACAGCATTTCAGTCAGGGGGAATCGCTGGGTCAAGGCACCGAAATTCGCCATGTCATGCTCGACCCGCACTACGGCGCGAAACTCGGCCTCGGCCGGTGAATAGTCATTGATCAGGAGATGGCTGCGGGCCTTGAGGAAGACCAGGTAGGGATCCTGAAAATCGGGGATGGTAGCGGCACGAGTCAAGGCTGCTTGCCCGTCACCCCGCTGCACTGCGGCGGTAACGTCAGCGTAGGCCTGGTCGATCTCAAGTGCCCGAGGCGCGATCCAGGGATGGCTGGCGGCGAGGCGCTGCAAACTTTGCTGCGCAGCGGAAGAGTTTCCCGCCAAGGTTTGCAGGAACGCGACGGTTTGCAGTTGTTCGTCATCGAGCTTCTGTTGTTGAGCAAAAGAGAGTGCGGAGGAAGCCTCGCCTAACATGACAGAGAGGGCGGCGAACTGAAGGAGGAAGGTCTCGGCAGCCTGGTTTTGTTTTGCGCGCCCCAGTTGCGACACGACCTCGCGATAACTGCCGAGTGCGCCTTCGAGGTCGCCTTTGCTCTGCTTGAACTGGGCCTCAAAGCCCGGAACGTAAAGGCGCGTGAGCGGAGACCCGCGCTGCGCATATTGCTGGAAGGCCGCGTTGGCCATGTCGGGCTTCCTCTGGTCGGTGTAAACGATTGCCAGTTTGAGGTAATCGCCGTAGCCGCTAAAATCCGGTTTCAGTTCGAGTACTTTGCGGTAGGCGGCGACGGCTTCGTCATCGCGGCCTGCGATGAAGAGAACGTCGCCACGAGTGTCGAGAGGATTGGGATCGCCGGGACGAACCGCCATGTAGGCGTCATTGGCCGCCAATGCGCCATTGAAATCACCCCCGAGCGCCAGCGTGTAGCTTTGAAAGTTGAGGAGATCTTCGTTTTTCGGATCCAGGGCCAGTCCCTGTTGCAGCAGTTGAAGCGATTGCTCTTCCTTGCCAAGGAAGGACAGGATGGCAGCCTGGATGCCGCGGTCGATGGTGGCGCGGGGGAATTCGGAGACCAGTTGCTGACGCGCGGCGACGTCGGCCTCCGCGTCGCGGGAGCGCGCGGCTTTGAGCACCTGCAACGATAATTGCTCATAGCGGGGCAGCCGCGACTGCATTTGATCCACTTTGGCCCATAACTCGTCGCTGAGGCGAAAATCGCCCTGCTGGCGATACTCGTCGCTGAGGCGCAAGTAGGCCAAGGCAAACTGCGGGTCCAAACGGACTGCCTCTTCGAATTCGCGGATTGCATCGCTCGACAGATAGCGACGCGCGAAGTCCACGCCCAACTGATAATGGCGGTAGGCCTCGACATTGGAGGTGGAAGCCTGCTCGATCTCGGGCGCCTTTTGTGGCAGCTCCGAGGCGGGAAGAAAGCTGCTGGCGAGGCTCTCGGTCAAGCGGTCAACCATGCCGAAGATGCTCTGCACGTCCTGCCCTTCGAGCTTCTGGGAGAACAGAATCTGGCCGGTGGCAGTGTCCTGGGCCCGAACGTCGAGACGCAGTTGTGTGGGTCCGATCTTCAACAGGGCGCCGGTAATGTAGGCGTCGGCGCCGGCATCGCGGGCAACCTGCTGCGCCTGGGTGGGATCGAGCGACTTGCCGTCTTTACTGGCACGCTGCACGGCGCCCATCACGCGCTCGGTGGAGAGCACGTCGAGACCCTTCACCTGGGCCAGATTGGTGGTCAGCATGTCGGTGAGACCGTTGTCGAGCCAGTTGAGAGACTGGTCCTGCGAGAGATTATTGAAGTAAAGAACGGCGACGGCCTTGTGCTGCAGATTGCCGGCGGTGTGAGCACTTCGACCGCGCAGGAACCAGAAACCTGCCCCTACTACGAGCAGGATTGCCACCGCGGCGAAGATCAATCCCACGCGCTTTGAGAGAAGCGGGGACGCTGACGCAGCCGGAGAGACTTGGGCTGCGGAAGAGATTTGCGCCGGAGCGGCAGCAGAGGAAGAGCCGCTCACACCTGATGTGGGTGGAACATGCGCTGCGAAGATTTCCTGCGCTGGGGGCTGGCCCTGGGAGGCAAAATGCGACTCTGGGGTGGTTGCCGGGCTTCGGCCCGATTCGGTATCGCGCTTCAAGCGCTGGAGGTCGGCGCGCAAGTCCGCGGCATGCTGGTAACGCAGATTGCGATCTTTCTCGAGCGCCTTGTTGATGATGTCTTCGAGCTTGGGCGGCACGCTGTGATTCAACCGCACCACCGGCACCGGGGCGCGGTTCATGATGGCTTCGCAAATGACGGCGGAGCTTTCTCCGTTAAAGGGCAGATCACCGGTCGCCATCTCGTAGAGGACTGCGCCAAAGGAGAAGAGGTCGGTGCGCGAATCCAGCTCTTTCGCCCGCACCTGCTCTGGCGACATGTAAGCCACGGTTCCCACCATGGTGCCCGGGCTGGTGAGGTGATCGACCGAACCCGTCTGCGTGTTCAGAGACGCAATATTGCTCGACGAACTGCCGGCAAGGCTGACCTTGGCCAGGCCGAAATCAAGAATCTTGGCGTGGCCGCGCTTGGTGATGAAGATGTTGGCGGGTTTGATGTCGCGGTGGACGATGCCCTCGGCGTGGGCCGCGTCGAGCGCGTCGGCGATCTCGATGGCCAGCGCCAGAATCAACTCGACTTCCATGGGCCGGCCGGCAATGCGATGCTTCAACGTCAACCCGTCCAGAAACTCCATGGCGATGAACGACTGCTCGCCATGTCTACCGATTTCGTAGATGGTGCAGATATTGGGATGATTGAGAGCGGACGCGGCACGGGCCTCGCGACGAAAACGCTCGAGGGCTTGCGGGTCCCGCGACAGTTCATCGGGAAGGAATTTGAGGGCGACGAAGCGGCCCAGTTCGGTGTCTTCCGCTTTGAAGACGACGCCCATGCCTCCACCGCCCAATCGTTCAAGGATGCGGTAGTGCGAAATGGTCTGGTCGATCACGGAGAGATGCCGGGCTTTGGCGTCGCTTCATATTACGGACGAGGCGCAGGCTAGTCAACGAATGCGGTAAGCATTCGATGAGGCTGGTTCGATCGTGTACAGGTAGCGCTAGAAAGCTGGCGGTCCGTCATTTACTATGGGCCACCAGTCCGGAAGTTACAGAGATGGGCGCAACCACACTAGGAAATCCGGAGAATGAACTCGGGTTCGCCGAGCGGGCGGCCGGGCCTTGCGTCTTCGTGCTGTTTGGCGCGGCTGGGGATTTGACCAAGCGCAAGCTGGCGCCGGCGCTCTTCAATTTGGGGAAGGCAAAGCTGTTGCCAGACAACTTTGCGATGATCGGCGTTTCCGTCGATGACCTGAGCCTGGAAGATTTTCGAACGCAGGTTACGAGTTTCTTGCCGGCCGGAGTTGATTCGGCGGAAGCCCGGGAGTGGTTCCGGAAGAGACTGTTCTACGAGCGCGGTGACTTTGCCGATCAGAACACTTTTGTCAGACTGCGGGAACGGCTCGCGGTAATCGATGCGGAGCAGCATACCGAAGGCAACTATCTTTTCTACCTGGCGACTGCGCCGAAGTTTTTTTCGCAGATTGTAGAGCAGTTGGGATCGGCCGCGCTTTCCACTCAGGAGAATGGACGCTGGCGGCGGGTGGTCATTGAAAAGCCTTTTGGGCAGGATCTGGACTCAGCGCGCGCGCTGAACCGTGCTGTCAAGAAAGTGCTGCAGGAAAATCAGATTTATCGCATCGATCATTATTTGGGCAAAGAGACGGTGCAGAACATCATGGTCTTCCGCTTCGACAACGCGATTTTCGAGCCCATCTGGAACCGGCGGTATATCGACCATGTGCAAATCACGAATTCCGAGACCGTGGGCGTGGAGCGGCGCGGCGGGTATTTTGACACGGCGGGAACATTGCGCGACATGGTTCCCAATCACGTCATGCAACTGCTCAGCCTGACCGCGATGGAATCTCCTGTGTCTTTTCAGGCAGACGCGGTGCGGAATGAACAAGCGAAAGTTCTGCACTCGATCCAACCACTGAGTTCGGACGAAGTGTTGCACCGCAGTGTGCGCGGGCAATATGGCGCGGGAGTGCTGGGTGAGGAAAAAGTGGCTGCCTACCGAGCGGAGCCGGGCGTCGCTCCGGAATCGCGCACCGAGACGTTCGTGGCTCTGAAACTGAACATCGACAATTGGCGCTGGGCGGGAGTTCCCTTCTATCTCCGGACGGGCAAGCGCATGGCGCTGCGCCACACGGAAATCGCCATACAGTTCAAACGCATGCCGTTCGCTCTGTTTCGCAACGCACCGCTTCACAAGCTGCACACCAACACGTTGATCATTCAGATCCAGCCCGCGGAAGGAATTTCGCTGAGCTTTGGAGCGAAGATTCCGGGGCCTCTGCTTCGGGTGGGATCGGTCAACATGAGTTTTGAATACTCCAAGTATTTTGGAGCGGACGCCTACACCGGCTACGAGGTTTTGCTGTATGACTGCATGATCGGAGATGCGACGCTGTTCCAGCGGGCCGACATGGTCGAGGCCGGCTGGAGCGTGGTGGATCCGGTATTGGATGTGTGGAAGGCGCTGCCGCCGCGCAAGTTTCCGAATTATGCATCGGGCAGCTGGGGTCCAGCGGAGTCCGATCAACTGCTGCAGCAGGACGGCCGCGAGTGGAGGAGGATCGAACCATGATTCCTTTTGAACAATGATTCTTGCCGGCGAGATTGGCGCAACCCGCACCCGGCTGGCCGCTTTCGAAACCGAAGGCAGCCGGCTGCAACTCGTGGTGGAGAAAGACTACGCCAGCCACCAACACGACGGATTATCGGGCATTCTGGCCGACTTCATTAAGACCGAAGGCATTCCCGTACACAGCGCATGCCTCGGCGTGGCAGGACCGGTGCGAGCGGGGAGAAGCAAAATCTCCAACCTGCCCTGGGTGATCGATGCGCGCGATGTGGCCAAACAACTCCGGCTGAATTCAGTGGGACTGCTGAACGATCTGGAAGCTTACGCCTATGGCATCGACGGCCTGGATTCGAAGGACTTCATTCCGTTGAGCGAGGGATCGGAAGAGGCGGAAGGCAACCGAGCCGTCATCTCGGCGAAAACCGGACTGGGAATGGCGGGGCTTTACTGGGATGGATTCCGGCATCATCCTTTTGCTTGCGAAGGCGGACACGCCGACTTCGCCCCCCGCAACGATCTGCAGATGGAATTGTTGGCGCACCTGCAGAAAAAATACGGACGGATTAGCTGCGAGCGCGTTCTTTCCGGACCCGGGATCAGGAACATTTACGACTTCTTACGCGATGCGCACAAGGCCGAGGAACCGGAGTGGCTGCGAACGGAGTTGAGCAGCGCGCCCGATCCTCCGGCGCTGATCTCGCGAACGGCGCTCGAGGGCAAGGCCGCGATCTGCGATCAGACGCTGTCGATTTTCGTCAGCGTCTTCGGCGCTCAGACCGGCAACTGCGCGCTGAATTTCATGTCCACAGGAGGGATTTTTATCGGGGGAAGTATAGCGGCTAAGATCGTGCCCAAGATGAAGGACCCTGTATTCATGGAAGCTTTTCTGGACAAAGGCCGCATGGAGACGATCCTGAAAGACATGCCGGTTAAGATCGTTGCCAATGATGACTGCGGCATGATCGGGGCGGCGCGTTGGACGCTGATACAAAAAGCGTTTCGCACAGCGAGCTGAGCCACCAACTCACAAGAGCGATCGAGCAAGCCAACTTATTGCAGCCAAAGGCTTTGCCCTCGTCCGCTCACTTCGCTGAAATCCAGCCGAATTCTCTTCGCACTTTTTCTCTTGACAACTGGAACGGCGTGCAGTAACTTAACACTGTTAACTGAACGTTGTTAAGTAAAGAAACAACGTTACCCTAAATTATGACGGTCAAGGAAAGACGCGAAAGAGAGAAGTCGGAGACACGGGACAAGATCCTGGACGCGGCCCGAGAACTATTTGTGACCGAGGGCTACGAAGGTGTTTCGATGCGGCGGGTGGCGGAAAAAATCGAGTACTCGCCTACCGCGATCTATGTTTACTTCGCCGACAAACAGCAGCTCTTCCGCGAGCTGTGTCTACAGGACTACGCCAGGCTGGCTGAAGTCTTTCAGAGTTCCGAGATGTCGTCGGATCCGATTGAGCGGCTCAGGCAGATCGGAAGAACGTACACCGAGTTTGGCATGCACTATCCCAACCACTACCAATTCATGTTCATGACGCGGCATCCGCAGCAGGAGCCGGATGAAGAAGAGCGCGCGATCATGGGAAATCCGGAGGTAGACGCCTACGCCTTTTTGAAGTGGGCGGTGCAGCAGGCGATCGACGCGGGATGTTTTCGAGAGGAGCTTCAGGATGCAGAGCTGATTTCGCAGACGCTGTGGGCTTCGGTACACGGAGTGATTTCGCTGCACATTGCCAAGTGCCCCGATCCCTGGGTGGACTGGCGCCCGTTGCGGCAAAGGGCCGAGATGATGCTGGACGTTACGCTGCGTGGGTTGGTAAAGCCCCCACTTCTCGCAAAGAACGCGAGAAATGGAGCACCGGGACCTGAATTTGAGGTGAAATAACCATGCCTCCCCTGGCACAACGGAACCTGCTTCACGACAAGGTCCGGCTCGCGGTCACGCTAACCGGGATCGTCTTCGCCGTGGTCTTGATTGTGGTAGAGCTGGGATTGTTCGTTGGGTTCACGGTGACCACATCAGGGCTGATCGATCACTCCGGCGCCGATTTGTGGATTACGTCGAAGAACGTGCCCTACGTGGAGCAGGGGGTGGCGTTCAGCGAGCGCAAACTGAACCAGGTTCGAGCCGTGCCCGGCGTCGCCGACGCGCAAAAAATCATTGCTCACTGGACACAGTGGAAGCTGCATGACGGCGGCGAAGAATCGGTACAGATCGTGGGGTTCAATGTGGACGACCCGCTGGAACGGCCGTGGAACCTGGTCGAGGGACGAGTGGAAGATCTGAAGTCCCCGGATGCGATCATCCTCGACGAACTCTACAAGAAGAAACTCGGGGTCACCCGGGTGGGCGAGGTTTTTGAAATCAACGGCCATCGTGCGCGAGTGGTGGGGTTCACGCGTGGCATTCGCTCGTTCACGACTTCTCCTTATGTTTTTACAACTTTCAAGAACGCTCAAACCTACACGGGATTGAGTGAGAACCAAACTTATTTCGTGCTGGTGAAAGTGGCGCCGGGAGCGAATCTCGCACAGGTGAGGCACGAGCTTCTGGATCGCGTGAAAGATGTCGAGGTGTTTACAACCGCCGAATTCAGCCGCATGACGCGCTTCTACTGGATGTTCACCACGGGCGCGGGCGTAGCCGTGCTGATTGCGGCGGCGCTGGGGCTGGTGGTCGGCTTCGTGGTCGTGGCCCAGACCATTTACGCAACCACCATGGACCACATCCGCGAGTTTGGAACGCTGAAGGCGATGGGTGCGCCGAACAGTTACGTTTACAAAGTGATCATGAAGCAGGCAGCGATAAGTGCGGTGATCGGGTACGTGCTGGGGATGATCGTCAGCGTATTCGTGGTGCGCGCCAGTCAGGAAGGTGGCGCCGCGATTCTGATGCCGATGCCGATGGCGGTGGGAATGTTCTTTTTGACGCTGGCGATGTGCATCGGAGCGGCGCTGGTTTCAATCAATAAGGTAACGCGGATCGATCCGGCGATGGTGTTCAAGGGCTGATCGTCAGAAATTCAACCGTTGTGGCGAAGGAGGGACTATGACTCGCGAAGCCAGGATGATGTCGGGCATCATCCTCATTACGGTGCCCACAATCCAGTACGGTGGATATTTTCTCCTGACGTCGTTGATGAACAAAGGCAGCGGCTACATGGACAACCCGTTACGCCAGAACTTCTTTCGCGCCGGGCATGCACACGCCGGGGTGATCGTACTCCTTTCGCTGATTTGCCAGGTGCTGGCCGACGGAGCGGTGCTTCCGACGCCGCTGATCTGGTTGGTTCGAATCGGGGTGCCGCTTGCCGCGATTCTGATTTCGGCTGGATTCTTTTTCTCGGTTCTGGAACCGGGCGCGATTCAAGTCAACGGCGCGGTCTCTCTGATTTACGCGGGTGCGGTCGTGCTCGCGGTTGGGGTGGTCACCCTGGGTGTTGGACTATTGCGCTCGCCACCAGTGAGTTAGGAGCACCAAAAGTTTTGCTAAGGAGTGTGTCGGATGGCAGTGCAACCTGCAATCGAAGTTCGCCAGCTTACCAAGACCTACGCGGAGGGCAACACGGGGACGTTGGCCCTGCGTGGAGTTGACCTCGACGTTCACCCTGGAGAACTTCTCATGCTGATGGGGCCGTCGGGAAGCGGCAAGACCACGCTGCTCTCGATCATGGGATGCATCCTCACGGCTAGTTCGGGAAGCGTGCGGATTGCGGGGAAGGAAATTACTCAGATGGGAGAAAAGCAGTTGCCTGCAATCCGCCTGGAGCATATCGGATTCGTGTTTCAGGGATTCAACCTGTTCCCCACGCTGAGCGCGGGAGAGAACGTGGAGTTAATGCTCGACCTGAAGGGAGTGGCCGCGAAATCTGCAAAGAAGCGCGCGGCGGAATTGCTGGACCAGGTCGGCCTGGGCGGCAAGTACGGGAGCTTTCCCTCGGACTTGAGCGGAGGACAGAAGCAGCGCATCGCGATTGCGCGCGCGCTGGCGGGAGATCCCGAAATTATTCTGGCCGATGAGCCCACCGCGGCTCTCGATTCTCATACCGGCAAGAACGTAATGGAAATGATGAGCGAGCTGGCTCATAAACGCGGGCGGGCGGTGGTAATTGTCACGCACGATTCACGAGTGCTCGGTTTCGCCGATCGGATCGTGAAGATCGAGGATGGGGCCATTGCCGGAAATCCCGACTCAGCAACGGCGAACTCACCCGCCAGCCTTGCGCTACATGGCCTTCCGGTACACGGCATGATAGGTGCGGGTTTAGAGGCAACTGTATGAATTGTTATCTAGCAACACACTTCCAAAGCATTGTGGCGAGTTTTTAAACGGGACGAGTTTTGGATCGACCCAACGAAGGTAAATCGAAGAAGAAAGAAATGACTAGAACAGTGGACTACGCGACGCGATCCGATTTTTGCAAAGTATTCGACGATCACATTGACGATTTGTACACGCTCTCATTTTTGCTAACGGCGGATCACCAAAAGGCCGAGCAATGCTTTGTTTCAGGTTTGCAAGATTGTCTGCAAGGAAACGCTGTGTTTCGAGAGTGGGCGCAATCCTGGGCAAAGCGCGTGGTCATCAAGAACGCGATTCGGATGATCTCGCCTTTGCGAAACGAACCGGAGACAGCGCCGGGGATTGCGGAGCCGGCCTCGGAGGCGGATGGCGTAGCGGGAGCGATCACGAGTCTGCAGCCTTTTGACCGTTTTGTTTATGTTTTGTCGGTACTGGAACATTACGCCGATCGCGAGTGTTCGATTCTTCTGGACTGCACTGTCGAGAAAGTGGTCGAGGCGCGAATACGGGCCCTCCAGCGGCTCGCCACTGCGGATTTTCGTAAGGGCGCGGCGGAGATCACATTGACGCGAGGCGCAGCCTAATGTTCCGAGGCTAAGCGAGAAGTCTCAGTTTCACTACATTGGAACAAGTTCGACGGAGAAGTGTTATGAGCAACAATTTGTCTATCCAGAGTTTCACGAAGAACCGCATCACCTGGTCGATAGGGCTGGCTGCATTCCTGCTGACTACGTCGCTGGCAATCTCTTTCCGTCGTGCGCACGAAGCTCCCGTCGCAGCCAGAGCTGCTGGCTCCCCGCAAAGCCCCATGCTAATCGCCGGGCCGGGCCGCGTGGAGCCGTATTCGGAGGACATCAAGATCGGCTCGGAGCTGAGCGGCCGATTGAAAAGTGTTTTCGTGGAAGAGGGGGATGCGATCCACCGCGGACAGGTTCTTGCCGAACTGGAGAACGCAGACTATCTCGCGGAGGTCGAATCGGCCAAGGCCAGCGTGGTCGCCAAAGAAGCGGCATTGCGCAAGGTGGTCAATGGCGCACGCCGCCAGGAACGCGACGAAGCGTGGTCATCGGTGGACGAAGCCAAGGCGGTGATGGAGAACGCGCAGTCGGAGGCGCACCGCCGGCAGGAGCTCTTCGCTGCCGGAGTGATTTCACGAGAAGAATTGGATCGCTATGCCAGTGAGGCCGACGTCGCCAAGGCGAAATATGAAGCGGCGGTGCAACAACACTCGCTGGTCGACGATCACGCCCGCGAGGAAGACAGGTCCTTGGCCGAGGCCGAGTTGCGGCTGGCGAAAGCGCAACTCGAAGAAGCGCAAGCGCGCTATGAGAAGACTTTCATCCGCTCGCCGATCGACGGCACAGTGCTGCGGAAGCATCATCGCAGCGGAGAGAGCGTCTCGAATTCTTCCACTGTGCCCGATCCTGTTCTGACCATTGGCGACCGGAAGACGCTGCGTGTGCGGGTCGATGTGGATGAAACCGATGTCAGCAAAGTGCACGCCGGACAGAAGGCCTATGTGACTGCCGACGCTTACGGAAAGCAGAAATTCTGGGGACGCGTGGTGCGCGTGGGCCAGCAACTGGGACCGAAGAACGTCCGGACCGACGAGCCGACGGAAAAGGTGGATACGAAAATTCTGGAGACGCTGGTCGAACTTGACCCTGATTCGCAGCTGCCGGATGGCCTGCGTGTAGACGCGTTTATCGTTCCGGATGGCGGAGAGGTGGCGGAGGCCCAGACGGGACAGTTCTGAAGTCCGCGAGATAGCGGCCCGATACTGCCGGGCCGCTGGACAGCCGAGGCGGCTGTCCCTACATTGTTCTTGCTTGCTACGGGGCTTCGATCAACTCCATTTTGCCGTCGCGCGTGCGATGCAGAATCATCACCTTGCCTTTGGGATCGCGGAACACAAAGACGTCGCGATCACGGAAGTGGGCTTCCTTGATGGCTTCCTCGAGAGTCATGGGGCGCATGGAAACGGCTTCGTCGGAGCGAACGAGGTGAACCTCGGTGGTTCTGGCCACCGGAGGATAGCGGTGCACGGCGACCGGGACGGCCGTCTTTTCAGTTAAGCCGACTTTGGTTTGGGCGTCGCTTCCATTGGCGGGAGTAGAGTGACCGTTCCACTTCTTCACTTCCTCGCTCTTGCGGGCAGAGCGCTTCTTAGCCTGCCACTTCGTCTTGTACTTTACGGCTTGCTTTTCGAGGTGATCGAGAGCACCGCTGACGGCGATCATCATATCTTTGGCTTGAGCCAGGCCGACCAGCGGGCCATTGCGGGGATTGATAGTGATTTCGGCTTTATGACGGTGTTTTTCAACGGCCAGGATGGCTTTGGCTTCGAAGCGGTCGCCTAAGATTTTGCGAATTTTTCCAAGGCCGGTTTCAACTTCGTTGCGGATGGCAGGAGTTACTTCGTAGTGTCTTCCGGTGTATTCCACGTTCATGAGCGCCCCTCCTTGGATTCTTAATCGAGGAAAATCGGCACTGCAATATGGAAGCTCGCCTCGCGCCTAATGCCGTCCCGCATTCGCGCGACGGCGCGCGGTGGCTCGCCCAGATCCTTCAGCCGCAAAAGCCGCGGCTTCAGGATGACAATCTGATTTTTGAGTTTCTATTTTTGAAATGCTTCTATTCATCATCTCCCTTCTCGCACCCGGCGCTGGTGAGTGCTGGGAATGCGCATGTCTTCGCGATACTTGGCCACGGTACGGCGGGTGACCTGAATGCCTTGCGACTGAAGAATTCGGGTGAGCTGCTCATCGGTCAGCGGGCGCGCGGGATCTTCTTCGTCGATCAATTTTTTCACGCGGCGTTTCAGGATGAGCAGTGAGGTGTTGCCGCCTTCGGGGCCCTGCACACTTTCGCTGAAGAAATAGCGCAGTTCGAATACGCCCTGGGGCGTGTGCGCGTATTTGCTGGCGACGGCGCGGCTCACCGTGGAAGGATGCACACCGATTTCTTCCGCAACTTCCTTGATCATCATCGGCTTGAGCTGATCGATGCCTCTTTCCAGGAAATCCTGCTGCCGGGCGACGATGCAATAGCAAACCTTGGTGATGGTTTGTTTGCGCTGCTCGATGTTCTTGATTAGTTGGATGGCGCTCTTGTAGCGCTCCTTGACGTAGTCGCGAGTGTTTTTGTCGTTGGTATCGCGGGTGACCAGTTTCTTGTAGGCGGGGTTGAGGCGAAGCTGGGGCAGGTCATCGTCATTCATGAGGACCAGCCATTCGTCCCCGTGCTTGACGAAGGCGACATCGGGCTCGATCAGGCGCGCTGTAACTTTGTTGTACTGCAAGCCGGGGCGGGGATCGAGGGTGCGAATGTAGTCGACAGCGTGCTGCACGGCCTCGGCGGGGCGTCCAATGGCCTTGGCGATTTCTTTGTGCTGCTTGTTTTGCACCAAGCGGAGATGCTGGTCGGCGATGGCGACGGCATCCTGCAAAACCTGCGCGGTGCCGTTGCCGTTTTTCTCTCCGTTTCTGTGGAGCGCGAGTTGTTGCTGATGGTGGCGTAACTGGCGGAGCAGGCATTCGCGCAGAACGCGACAACCTACACCGGGAGGATCGAGTTGACGAACCACTTCCAGGGCTTCGTGAAGATCTTCCACCGTGAAACGGGCAGTTTGGACACGTGGCGCGACGAGGGCCGGCGCAGAAGCTGCGGCTCCATTTCCATCCGGTGAGACGGCGGAGATTTCCGGTCGAGCAGTTGCAGCAGAGAGATCGTACGGATCGGTCGCAGGCTCCTGTTTGGCGACAGCGGGAGCAACATCGATGAGACTGGAAGCGGAGAAAACCGATTCGTCCAGATTGTCGAAAGCAGCCGCGGCGTCGACAGGCTCGCCGGAGGACGCCGGTTCCTCAGATGCAGCTTCATCCAAACCCAGAGCCTGTGCCTCGCTGACGATATTTCTGGCGGCTTCGGCGTCGGCTTCTGGAGTAGCCGGCGGCGCCACCCCTAACATTTCGTCGTCGCTGGCGATGAGGTAGCCGTCTTCATTGAGATTGCCGATGATCTGCTCGGCCGCTTCACGAACCTCGCGACGCAGGCTGAGTGCGCCCAGTTGCCAGGCCAGATGGTCCGTGAGAGTTGTGGGCTTGGAGAGGAAATTTTCGAACGACGGGCGTTCGATTTCTTCCATCTCGCCGCGAGTACGGTATCCGGGGTCTAGATAATCCTGGAAGAAGGAGCCGAAGTCGATTTCTTCGAACGGATCTTTCTTTTCGACGGCGGTGATGGGGTTTTCATCGGTAGAAGTCTTGGTGGTGGCGCGGTCGAGATCTTCCTCCTTGCGGCCGACCTCGTCGATCAACGGGACAGATTCTTCGAGCTCTTCGAGGACTGGGTTCTCGACCATCTCGGCGTTGATCATGTCCTTGAGCTCAAGCTTGTTGAGCGCGAGGACGGAGACCATCTGCACCAGGCCCGGGGTGAGGATCTGGCGCTGAGATAGCTTGACGCTCAATTTGTGCTGTAACAAAACCATAAAAGTCGGTGATTAGTGACTAGTGGCCAGTGGCTAGCCATTGATCGAGTGGTCTCCTTCGATAACTGGACACTGAACACTCTTTCCTCACACCAGCGAAAAACTTTCGCCTAAGTAGACTCTTCTTACTTCCGGATCGCTGGCCAGTTGTTCGGGCTGGCCGTGACGGAAGATTCTGCCGTCGTCAATGATGTAGGCGCGATCGGTTACGGTTAGCGTCTCGCGCACGTTGTGATCGGTGATCAATACTCCGATGCCGCTGGCCCGCAGGCTGCTGATAATTTTTTGCAGGTCGAGAACGGCGATGGGATCGATGCCGGAAAAAGGTTCGTCGAGCAGGATGAAGGTTGGGTTAATACACAGGCAGCGGGCGATTTCCACCCGGCGACGCTCGCCGCCGGAGAGAGCGTAGCCCCGGTTCTGCCGAATGTGCTCCAAGCCAAGTTCATCGATGAACTTCTCCATCTTCTCGCGGCGCTCATGCCAGGACATGGGCTGCGCCTCTAACACCGCGAGGATATTTTCCTCAACCGTGAGTTTGCGAAATACCGAAGCTTCTTGCGGGAGATAGCTGATGCCATACTGCCGCGCCCGCAGGTACATGGGAACGTCAGTAATGTCCTGACCGTCATACAGCACGCGGCCAGTATCAGGGGGGGTCAGGCCAACGATGGCGTAAAAAGTGGTTGTCTTCCCTGCTCCGTTGGGTCCGAGTAAGCCAACTACCTCACCCTGCTCAACCCGCAGGCTGACACCATTTACCACGCGACGGCCGCGGTACGATTTGCCAATTTCATCCGTGGCTAGGGTACGCATTTAGCTTGCCATTTACTTGGCCACTCGCGTTTGTGTTACCACAGGAGTACTTGCTTCGCCTTCTACGAGCACCCTATCATCGGCCCTAAAGAAAGTCAACGAAACCCCGGTAATCTTGCCCCGTTCGGCATCAAAAATGCAGGGCGGTCCGCCGGTCAGGACAAATTTGTCGTCGGAGGCGGTGTAGACAAGGGTCTGGCCCAGGGCGTGGCGACCAGGTTGCTGAATGACAACGCGCCCCTTGGCCACCATTCGATCGAGCCGGCTCTGATGGCTAACCGATTTATTATCATAATTTTGGCCTTCAGCCACAAAGTAAACATCCATGTCATCAGCCGTGGCCTGAAAGCCGTTGCCCTGGGCAGTCACGCCTCCGCTGTAGTGGGCGCGGCGGTCGGAGTCGGCGTACGTGAGCCGGGCCGAAGTGATGGTAACCGGGCTCGCCTGGCCAAGGTTCTGCTTAGACGTATTCGTTGTTCGTTCGCCTTTGGCTGTGGTCCTCCGGGGTCGTGAAGCGTCCGGCTGCGCCACCTTTTCCTGAACCAGCACGGTCGAGACGGGGTGAGAAGTGGTGCCCTGGGCAACCAGGGAACGGTGTTCCCGGTCAAACTGAATCGACGGGGCCTCGACAATGTTGGCATCCTGCCAGAGGCGGGCGTTGCCTTCGTACAACGCGACCGCGGGAGAGTTGTGCGCGGTCATGCTGGACGCCGTGACGTGGATCGGAGAAGAAGAGGCCAAGAGAGCGCCGTTGGGTTGCTCCTTGAGATCGCTGTAGGTGCTTTTGACATTTCCGTCGGCGATGGCGTCGTCGGTCAAACGATTGATGCGGATGGTATTGGCGGTGGTCATCATGCCGCCGTCGGTAACGCGGGGGTTGCCGGTGAGCAACAGAATGCGGTCAGCGGGAGTGTAGACAGCTTTGTTCGCCCAAGCCTGCGTCCGTTTTTCCAGCGGCTGACCATCGCTGTAGACGACACTTCCCTGTTGGATTATCGACTCAATCCCTCCTTGGGGAAGAAATGTGGCGTCGAGCGTTTGACTGGTGCTGACGCGATCGGGCTGGCCGGGAGCGATGCTTACGATCTTGGCATCGGGCGCTCCATGCATCGAGGTTAAGCGGCTGGCGCCTTCGGGAGTCGCGGAAAACTTCGCGTCGAAGCGGCCGGCGGTGATGACCGTGCGCTGGGGTCGCGGGCCGGTTGTGCTTTCGGGTTGAGCCGACGAAATTGTGATTTCGGCGGCGCTGGAAGTTTGAGCGTGATCGAGGCGTCGACCATCGGCAACGAAGAAATCGATGGCAGGCGCGGTGAGATCGAAATCCTGCGGCGCGGAGGCATCTGCTGACGGGCTGCTCCTGCTGACGGAATGCTGCGCCAGATGAACGCCGTCGGCGGCATGCACTTTCTGGAGTTCATTCTGGCCGTGGAACATTTCGCCGCGAAAATCCAGGATCACGCGTCCGGCGTCGCCTTGCATGGGTTGCGATCCGAGGCGCTCGACGTGAACATTGCCGGTAAGGGTTGAGGTGCGCAGCAGGTTTTGTTTGCCGGTGAGAAAAAGTTCGGCCTGATCGGCGCGTGCATGGGTTGGGTCAGCGTCTTTGACTGTGGACTCGGCGTTCACGTTGCCGGCGGCTAGAACGCGCTGCACCTGGTTCTCCGGTCCTAGAAAAAAGGTAGCTTGATCGGATTCCAGAGTTCCGGTTTCACGCTTCATGAGCGCGTGATCCAGGACGATTTCGCGGGGCTCGCGGGTGATGGTGCCATGGGCGGCAAAGATACTGGCTGCGTCCTGTCCACTTAACGTGATGTGAATCTGTGAGGCCAGCGTGAGGGTTGCGCTCTTGGCCGAATACCGCACGCCCACAGCCCAGCCGGTGGCTTGAGGAGTGCGAAAGTCAACGCGGGCGTTGGTGAAAGCGTCCCCACTGTCGCGGTTGAAGACCAGGTCGCTGGTCTTGAGATGGATGGGATTCTTGAGTTCCTTCGGGGTGGTCTGGTCAGGTGCAGTCACGCCGCTAGGATTCGCTTCCAGATCGATCTGCACTTCGCCTCGCGCGACAACGTCGCCAGATTTCGGATCGAAGGTGAAGTCATCACCATAAATCTGATCAAACCGCGAGGTGTCACGGCCATAGAGAATGATGCTGACGTCGTGCAGTTCGGCACGGCCGTTGAGCTTGAATTCCTTAACGTTCTTGGCCTGGATGGTAAAAACGGTGCGGCCGGCTTCGGACTTTGAAAACTGAAAGCCGCTGGCAGTTTGCTTGATGTCGTAGGAGATCTTCCCAGGAAATGACTTAAGGACGCTGTGCTGGCGCAGGCGAGCGTAGAGATACATGCCCGCGACCACCGCGCTGAACAGCACGGCGATAACGGCCAGCCAGCGACGCAGGCGGTAGACCGGGAGCGGCATTGAGTTCAGTGTAATGCAAACGAACCCGGCGTCTTCGGCCTAGCGTGTCGGATTTTCTCAAAAACTCTCGTCCACACTCACCTCCGTGATCATGCGGTCGAGTTCGGATTTTGCCTGATTTTCTTGCGCTGTCAGGTCGCTGGACTCTTTGCGCAGAACTGCCAACCGGCTTTCCTGAGCGTCGAGTTGGCCAACATAGCGCTGCAGCAGAGCTTTTTCCTCGGAAGTTCCTTTGAGCGCCTTCATGTTTTCGCGGATGCGATTTTGGTCCGCGGCGATCTGATCGTTCTCGCGCTTGCGTTCGGCAATCTGGTTGGAGAAGTCGTCGATTTTTGCTTTTTGCTTCAAGATTTGATCGAAGGCCTGCTGCATAGGTGGGGTCATTCGCTTCTGTTGCACAAGAAGCGCGACTTCGTCGTCATCGAGGTTGGTTAACTCGTAAGTCATTTCTTCGGGGTGAATGGCTTCTACGGTCAGTTCCGCTGTCTTGCCCGCGTCTACGGGAACGCGGAAACGATGAAACGACTCGGAAGATTCCTCCGGTTTTGGGGCGGAAGGAGAGAGGGCCCAACCCTCCTGCGCGGGATATTCCACGACAACGGTGCGCGGATCTTTGTCCGCATTGTGAATCGCGTATTTCTTTACGTTCCGCTGCTCCTTTGTGAGTTCCATAACGCCCTTCGAAATGCGCACACGGCTGAATGGTTTCTCCGTGGAATCTTCGGAGTACTTGACGTGCACGGCGGCGTCGCCAGCGTAGGAAAGAAGGCGCCGCTCGTCGGGGTGTATGGTCTCGAGGACTCCCTCTCCCGCAAAGGTGTCAGCCTCAAGAATATTGAACGAGCCCGAGTCGAGGACCTGTCCGCTGGTGTTCTTGATCCACAGCGCTCGCAGAGGGGCGGAGTTTTCATTCCAGAGCGTGACTTTTTCGGCTTCGATGTGTGCCTGCAAAATGGGCACGAGGGCGGACTGATTCTTGCCAATTGTGATCTTTTGATTGATTTTGTATTCAAAGAAATCCCCGGCGGATTTTCCTTCCGCTTCGGAGCTTTGTTTCTCAGCCGTCCCGATGAGGGATGACGATGTCTCGACCTGCGTTGCCGCCGCTTGAACTTCGACGGTCTCGCTAGCCGTTCCCAGATTCAGTGTTGCATCAATCTGGTTGGTACGGCCGACGCCAAGATAAATGTTTGTCAAGTTGAAGCGCTGAAATCCCGGTGCATTCACAAACAGGGCCGCATTCCCGGCTTGCAGATCGTTGAAGCGATAGTGCCCTCGAGAATCGCTCGTGGCAACTTGGGCCACGCCGGTTTCCTCGTTGCGAATGGTGACGCGGGCTCCGGAGACCGCCGCTCCGGACGGATCTTTGACTAATCCCTCGAGGCTAGTTGTGGCGTTGGAAGCGCCTGGGGCCAACGCCGCCAGTTGAGTAAAATTGCGCCCGTTCAAGCCCTCGTTCACCGTCGCTTCGTGAGACTGCGGCGTCAGCATCACCGACTCCGGAAGGGGAACGACTGGACGCCGCGCGTAGAAAGGCTGAGAGATGTCTTGAACGAAAGACTGCGGCGCGCCCGCGACCAGCGAAAGCTGGACATCTTTCCAGTCTTCGCCGATGGTGTTGTCGACAATGGCCCAACCCTGCAACAGGGGCCTGTCGCCAGGTTTCTCGGTGAAAAGAATGCGGTAAGTGCTTTTCCAGATCGGAACTTCGCTGATGTAGCTTACGAAGACGTCGCGGTCGCCGGAGCCGGCCGCGGTGAAGGTCATGCGGCGAACATCACGCGCCCGGGACGAACCGATAAGGCTGAGATAGCGGCCGACCTCATCAGTGAGTTCGCGTTCGGCAATGCGCACGGATGTGCCCGAGCCTAGTTCAAAATTCCTCATCTCGCCGGCTTCGGTAACGATGGAGAAGGAGATAACGTCTTCAAAATCGTCTTTGGTACGTTGCTTGCGAATTTTCTCGACGCTGAGCAAACGTCCCGCGGCGGTTGCGGACCCGCTGCGCACTTCGATGCGCGCGCCGCGCAAGGCAGACAGATATTCGGCCTGCGTCACCTGCTCACCGAAAGGCAGGCGCAGGGATTTCAAGCGCTCCTCGAGTGGGGCAATCGAGTTGTAGCGCACTGACGAGACGCGGCCGTCTCCGAGATCGACGGCCGTGAGCGACTTCAATACGTCATTCAGCTGCGAGGTGGTGAAGTCGATACTGAGATCCTGCGTGCCACGTACATGGGCTGTGTGTTCGAAATAGCCCACGCCATTTTTGTACAGCACCACACGTTTAACGGGCAGGCGGGCGGAGGAGTCAGTAGCCGACGACGCAGCCTGAGTAGGGAGCGGCTGAGGCTTGGATGGTTTGGTTTGTGAAAAAGAATGGGCGATCAGGAACATGAGGACGGGGATTACCCCAGACGAGTGACGCATGCCGGACCTCCGATTGAGTAGAACCGGAAGTTTAGCATTAGGTTGTACGAGCGAAGTGCGCGCCCCGCGTTTGCCGGCGAGGGATGCGGGAGGTTTTCTTGGCCCGCGCTCTCTCATCTACACTTGGTGAGGATGACTTTGGAAACGCCACCACTTCTAGATTTGCGGCACATACGGGTAATGCGCGGGCAGAAAGTCGCGCTCGATGACTTCAGCTTGCGCATCCGCGCCGATGAACACATTGCGATCCTCGGACCCAACGGCTGCGGCAAGTCAACCCTGATCAAGACCATTACGCGCGAGTGTTATCCGCTGGTGCAGGAGAACTCGTCGATGGCCATCCTGGGGCAGGAACGCTGGGACGTGTTTGATCTGCGCACGCTGTTGGGCATTGTCTCGAATGACCTGATGCTGTCCTGTACGGGAGAGGCAAGCGGGCGCGATGTTGTGCTGTCAGGATTTTTCAGCAGCGTGCGGGTATTCCCGCACCACACGGTCGATCCGCGACACCGGGAGCTGGCGGATGCAGCTCTGGCGCAGTTGGACGTGTCGCATCTGGCAGAGCGGGCGGTTTGTGAGATGTCTTCGGGAGAAGCGCGGCGGGTGCTGATTGCGCGGGCGCTGGTGCACAATCCGCGGGCGCTGTTGTTCGATGAACCATGCAACTCTCTGGATCTTGCAGCTCAGCAAAGTGTGCGGCAAACCATGCGAGCGCTGGCAAACTCGGGAATCGGAATCGTGCTTGTCACGCACGAACTGGGCGACATTATTCCGGAGATTGAGCGCGTGGTGCTTATGAGCCGGGGACGTATCGTAGCGGATGGGCGCAAGGATGAAATTCTGCAGAGCGAGCGGCTGGCTGCGGTGTTTGGAGTTCCGGTCGAGATAGCCCGCCGCGACGGCTACTACCAGATGTGGTGAGGTTTGGACTTTCCTAGCCGCTATGCCGGATTGGAATAAGCCAGGGTCTTAACTGAGTCTTCGGCGCTTCTGCTTCGAGTTTTGAAGTCACGCAGGGTGAGTTCGAGGCCGCCAAAATCGGGGTGGTTGTTGTGGCCGATGGTGAAAGCGATATCGATCGCGTCTCCGGCGAGCAGCGGCGATTGCTGGAGGCGGTCGGCCATGTTCCAGCCGAGAGCATCGAAAACAACCTTCAGTTGGCGGCTCTCAGTTCTCTGTTCCTTTAAAGCTTCGGCTTTCTCGCTGCGGCGAATCACGGCGCCATCGGGATGGCAGCGCGGAGTGGTTAATATCGCGGTCGCGGAAAGTTCTTGCTGCGTGGATTCTCGTTCTCCGGCTTTCAACTTCAGCTTGATGTGTTTGCCTTTAAGGATTTTTGGCGGGGCGAGTAACTGCACGTTGCGGGCGGTGAACGCGGGCTCGTGATTTCCGGTTCCATACGGTTCCAGGAGACTCAGCGTCTGAAAGAGCGCGGGTGTGATTTCGCTGAGATCGACCTCGGCTTCGACATCAAGGACGGGATAGAAATCGGATGCGGTCAAGCGCGTGCGGGCAAAGGCATCGAGTTCGGCTCGTAATTGCGCAACATTGGCCGAGGGCATGGCGAAGCCGCAGGCGTGGGAGTGTCCGCCGTAGCGGGTAAAAAGACGGCTGCTGGATTCGACGGCTTCGAGCAGATGAAAAGGGCGAATCGATCGGCCGGAGCCGAAGGCTTCTTCGCCAGTGCTCGAGATGACGATCGCAGGACGGTGATAGCGCTCGACGATGCGTGTGGCGGCGATGCCGATGACGCCGCGATGCCAGCCTTCGCCATCGACCACGATGCAGTAGGCTTGGCAGAGCGCGGGATCGTTCGCGATGCGTTCTTCAATCGATAGCAGAATGCGGCGCTCTTCTTCCTGGCGCTCAGCATTCAGGCGATCGAGTTTGCCAGCCAGAAGACGAGCGCGATCGGGATCTTTCACGCTAAATAATTCGATCACGTCGCGGGCAACGTCCATGCGTCCGGCGGCGTTGATGCGAGGGGCGATGCGGAAGGCAACTTCGGTGGAGTTCGGCGGACGTTTCGTGGAAATCTGCGCGACATCGAGCAAGGCTTTGAGGCCGGGATTCACGGCGCGACGCAGGGCATCGAGGCCGAGGCTGGCGAAGACGCGATTCTCGCCGGTCAACGGAACGGCGTCGGCGATGGTGGCGATGGCGACTACTTTCATGAATGAAAGCAACAAGCGCGTCTTATCTTTTTCGGGCAGGCGGCGCTGCATTAGTCCTTGCGCGACCTTGAAAGCGACGCCTGCGCCGCAAAGCTGTTTGTACGGATATTCGCATCCCGCCTGATTGGGATTGACGACTGCATGCGCTTTGGGCACGCCGTCCGGACCTGGCAGATGGTGGTCGGTGACGATGAGATCGACGCCGAGGCGGTGCGCAGTCTCGGCGGGAGCGAAGGCGCGAATGCCCATGTCAACGCTGATGATGAGGCGGATGCCGGCGGCGGAAGCGCGCTCGATGACATCGTCGCGCATATCGTAGCCTTCGCGAATGCGGTGCGGGACGTGGAAGTCGGCGGTGCCTCCGCAGAGTTCGATCGCCGTCTTCAGAATGATGACGGCCATGGTGCCGTCAACGTCGTAGTCACCGTAGATCAGGATGGGATCTTTGCGTTCGATGGCGGCGTCGAGGCGATCGACGGCGCGGCGGAGACCGGTCATTTGTTCGGGTGAGTGAAGATGATTAACCGATGGCGTTAGAAAACGCGCAGCGGATTCGGCATCGGTCAGTCCCCGCCGAATGAGCAGGCGGGCCATCGTTCGGGAGGCGGCGTCGCGTTGCGAGCCGTTCAGCTTGCCGCGGTTAAATGGGAGTTGCGGGAGATCGCAGAGGGCCGCCGCCAAAGCCTGCACCTGCGCCGGATCTGGCGCAGCCAGTTCCCAACGAGCGGGTTCTCGCACGATCAGTTCTCGTCGTCCTGATCCGGTTCGTCGATGGGGATGCCGCCGAAGTCTTCCGACATTTCCAGCAGGTGCTGGTAGCGCTCGTACCACTCGGTGCTGACTTCGCAGAGGAACATCGATCCCTGATAGGCCCAGCCGAGCTGCAGGAATCCGACTTTGCCGGTGTGGGCGCGCAGCCAGCGCGCATCCTCGATGTCGTCGCCATCGGACAATTCGGAGTGCGAGAGCCGTTGCACCAGCTCGCCGAGTTCCTCGCGCTCCAGCTTCCAGGAGTGCATGGTGAGGAAGGGAGCGCCGGCTTTCTTGGCGAGTTCGACGAAATCCTTCCAAGCATCAGGATTGTCGCCCGTCTCCCACATAACGCACTGGACTTCTTCGTAGTCGACGTAGCCGTGGAAGCGGCTCATGCCGTGGCCTTCGATGAAGGCAATCATGTCGTCTTTAATGATGGTTAGGTCGTCTGGGGTGGGTGACATGGTAATTCGTCTTACAACTGCATTGTAAGCTGTTTGCGGGGGAAGGTGCCAGCGGCGGGGCGCAGGGGCGGGCAGATAGCCCTACGCGCAGTCGCCACGGTCGCGCCACTTCTGATCTGCCAGGACCACAGAAGTTTCAATCTGGCGGTCGGGGATGGACCAGTACTTCTTGAGCAGCCGATCTTTTTCCTGCGGATTCACCATTCGAAATCCGTGCTTTTCGTAAAAGCGGATCGCCCAAGTCGCGTCCGCCCAAGTTCCGATCAACACAGGACGGCCTGTCAGTTCCCGCAAATGAGACAGCAAGTGTTTTCCAATTCCTTGCTTCTGATTGGCGGTTCGAACATAGGCGTGGCGGATCAGGGTGACGTCAAGGACATCTTGAATTCCCATCACGCCTGCCAGAGTTCCCGACTCCTCATAGCCCCAGAACACAACGCCGTCGGCAATTTCATGCTGGAGCTTGTCGCGAGACATGTAGGGTTCCGTCCAGCGATCCACAGGGATAATTCCCTTATAGGCTTGCGCACCGTCGTTGATGATGGTCCAGATCGACTCAAAGTCGCGATCGTCGCAGCGGCGGATCATAAAGCGGATCATGAATAAGTCAGCCTCCCATGCGAAAGCAGTCGATAGGCGCGTTTGTTACTGTGTTACACTTTTCCGTTCCCCAAAGAACCCGCTGACACAGGACATTCTATCCGCACATGCTTCTTTCCAAAGAATATGTGGGCTACCTCGCCCGCGAAGTGACCAAGAAACTGATTGCCGGCAAGGCCATCGAAACCACCTCCGTGCCCAAAGTGACGGAACGCGTGCACGCCGCTCTGCTCGAAGAACTCACGCTGGAAGATCGCATCAACGACGAGGTGCGGGTCATCCTCGAAGCCTATTCGGAAGAGATGAACAAGACCGGCGCGAACTACCAGGAGATGTTTCGCAAGGTGAAGAGCGAACTGGTGCGCAAGTATAAGGCGGTGCTGTGAGACTGAGCCGCGATAAAGTGAACGTTCTGGCGCGGGCCGTCGCCGACGCCCTGAAGACGATGGACGAAGTGGATTTCATCGAAGACCCGAACACCATCCGGCAGGAAACCCGCAAGATTCTGGAAGACCTTCTGGCGCAGGAAGCGAGAATCGATCAAGCCGCCCGGCTGAAGATCGAGAGCCAGAAGCGGACGATCCTAGAAGGCTCGCAGGAGTGGGACATTCTCTACCGTAAGTATTACAACGAGGAAGTGAAAAAGCTGGGGATGTAGGTCGCGTCCTTGATCCCTCCGGCATCTAGTGCAACTTCGCGTACTCCGCCTTGGCTTCTTTCAGGATGGGGATATCGGGATCGGCGTCTTTCCAGAGGGTTAGGAAATCCTGATACGCGGTTTTTGCCTTGGCGGTATCGGCGGAGAGAACGTAGGAGCGGGCCAGGCCGAGATGGGCGAGCGAGCCCAACGGGTAGTTGACGACAATGCCGCGGTGATCGAGAAACTTTTGGAACTCGGCGGCGGCGGCGGTGCCGTTGTGCTCCATGAGATAAGCCTGGCCACGGACGTAGGCGGGATACAGGGTCCCTATTTGCAACTGTGGCGGACCTCCTAGTTCGTAGGGAGCGGCAGCCTCCAGCAACATCTGAGCCTCAGTGGATTTCCCGGCATTCAGCTCGATGGCGGCCTTGATGGCTGGCATCCAATAGACCTTCAGAACCGTCTGTGACGGGTAATTCTTTTCCAACTCGTCCGCGAGTGCTTTGGCCCGCGCAATTTCGCCAACCTGTGCCAAGGTAAGAGCGGCGAACATCTTCACATCACGGCCGGGAGACACCGCCAGAGCAGCAGCGACGCCCTGTTTCGCCGCTGCCGCGTTGCCGAACTCCGCCTCGCGCAGGGCCGAATTTACCTGCCAAATCGCGGCGCTTTCCTTGGAGTCGGCGCGAATCGCCGCATCCACTGCACGGCGGGAAAAGTCTCGCGCTTTGACCAGGTGTCCGTAATAGGCCTCGGTGTCCGATTGGAATGAGAGCAGCAGATCTTCGGTTCCGGGCTTACCTGCGGCCCAAGCCACCTGCCGTTCCATCTCCGCCGTGTCGCCCTTCAGGAAAGCTAATTGATAGATCACCAGGTGCAAAATATCGCTCTCCAAGTGGTGTTGCTGGGCGTCTTCTATCGCTTTCTGCGCGTCGTCCAGCCGGTTGAGGGCGAGGTAGACTCCAGCGAGATTGGAATAACCGATTGCGTCCGCTCCCAAGCGCTGGCCCTCTACGGTCGCAACCAAGGACTTTTCGTACTGTCCGAGGTTGGCATAGATCACGCCCAGGTTGCCCACAGGAACGGAATCCTGCGGATAGCTCTTGGCCCACAGTTCGTAAACTTGAACCGCCTGCTCCATCTCTCCAGTAACGTTTTCGTAGTACAGAGCGGAAATGCGATATTTTTCGCGCTCGCTCACCCGATCACGCAGTGCATACGCTTTCCTGATGTTCTCCGCGGCCAGACTGGCCTGTCCGAGATTGCCATACACAAGGCCCAGGCTGGCGTAGGCGACGGCGAAATTGGGATCGATCTCCAGAGCCCGCTTATAGAACGGAATGGCCTCAGCGTTCCCCTTGGCGCGGAAGGTCGTGATACCCATGCTGAATGCTTTCAGGGCTTCCAGTGAGGCAGTCGTTGCCTCCACCGGGACATCAAACTTCTGGATGGTAGCCAGCGATTCGCCCAGTTTCCCCCGCAGACTGGACGCTGCTTTGCCCAACGCCTTCAGCACATCTTCCTTGGTCGCAGCCTCTTCCTGCTCTTTGGCGAGCGTATCGCCGTTGCTGCAACCGACAGCATCGACACCGAGAACGTATTGACCTCCCAGCTTTTCGATCGAACCTGCCAAAAACGCTTTGCTGCCGGTGCGAATGCAGAGCTCACGCGCCACATCGCGTGTAATCCGCTCATTCGAAGGGCGGCCCATGAGATGCAGCGTATCCTCGACTTTTCGATCGGAGAGAATATTGAGGAACGGCGATTGCCCGAGCTGGACGCCGAGCGCCTGCTTCAGGGCATCGTCGAAGACAGGGTCGCCGGTTTTATTTTCGAAGTCGGCCAATACAATGGTGTCTTTTTCAGTGAGCGGCGCGGTGCTGGTTGAGGTTGCGGCCGGGCTTGCCGACCGGGAGCGCCAGTATAGAAAACCCGCGACCAACGCCACGACGATCACCACGGCCGGAGCCAGAATCTTCCAGAGATTCCGGTTGGCTGGGGTTGGCACTTCTGCTGCCTTCACGGCGCTCGACGATGGCGATGAGGCAAGCGCAGGCGACGAGCCCGATCCTGATGACGGCGGCTCGGCGGCACCTGGTTGGGACGGCCTGGGTTGCACGGACACAGATTGCGCGGGAAAGGAGCCGCTTTCCGGTGCGATCGAGACGGAGCCCGAAGTGGCGGACACGCCGCGGCGTGATTCCGTTTCGCGCTTCAGCCGCTTGAGGTCGGTCCGCATGTCGGCAGCGCCCTGGTAGCGCATATCGCGGTCCTTCTCGAGCGCCTTGTTGATGATTTCTTCCAGCTTGGGCGGGAGATCCGGATTCAGCCGCGCGGCGGGGACGGGATCGCGTTCCAGAATTTCCGTAAAAATAACCGCTGAACTTTCGCCGCGGAAGGGCAATTGGCCGGTCGCCATCTCATACAGGACGGCTCCAAAGGAGAACAGATCGCTGCGCGCATCCAGTTCCTTCGCTCGGGCCTGCTCGGGCGACATATAAGCGACCGTGCCGATCGTAGAACCGGGGCTGGTCAGGTGGGCGCCGAGCGCTTCGGTTCGTGTGGCCTCGTTCTGATCACTGGCGCCTGAGGTCGTAACCTTGGCCAGCCCGAAATCGAGCACCTTGGCGTGGCCTCGTTCGGTGACGAAGATGTTCGCGGGCTTGATGTCGCGGTGCACGATGCCCTTGGTGTGAGCGGCATCGAGCGCATCGGCGATCTCGATGGCCAGCGAAAGCAGCGTATCCAACGGCAGCGGACGAACTCCGATCAGATGCTTCAGCGTCTGCCCGCCCAAGAACTCCATGACGATGAATGCTTCGCCATGCTGGTCGTCAATTTCGTGGATCGTGCAGATGTTCGGGTGATTGAGCGCGGAGGCGGCCTGGGCCTCCCGTTCGAAGCGGGCGAGGGCTTGCGTGTCCTTGGAAATTTGGTCGGGAAGGAACTTCAGGGCGACGAAGCGATGGAGCTTGACGTCTTCCGCCTTATAGACGACACCCATACCGCCGCCACCGAGTTTCTCGACGATGCGGTAGTGCGAGATGGTTTGGCCGATCATCCAGAAGATGCCTGGCTTTTGAGTCGCTTCATATTACGAACGTGGCATCTTCTAGTCAACGAATGATGCTTCTTTGCCGCTCACGCCCATGAGAAAGGCCCTACGTATTTCGCGCGGAGCCGTGGATGAGACTTGAATGGTCGAGGTTTGGATGCGGGTGGTTTGGGGGATGCAGCTTATCTCCTGGAAAACGAATTGGGAGATCGCACAGCTTAAAGCTTGCGTGACTCTGTGAGCAGAAGCTTATACGCTAAAGCTGTGCGGGCAGCTGGTTTCGAAATTTAAGAGTGCAGCTGAGTGCCGATTTGGAGTTCGAAGATCCGCGCGAGTGTGAAATTCATTCTTGGTCGTTCAGAGATCAACGTGCTGCAATTCGCTGAAATCACGGCAACCGTAACGCAAGCCGCGCGGGAGGCTGGGTTTGATCTTGCGGGAATCGCGCCGGTGGAAGACTCGCCGGAGCTGGAATATTTTCCGCGGTGGATCGCCGAAGGCCACGCGGGGGAGATGAAATATCTCGAAGGACGCGACGAGCAGGGCCGGTTGAAGCGTGCTTCGC
Organism: uncultured Acidobacteriaceae bacterium; assembly: GCA_963750245.1. Classification (GTDB taxonomy): domain Bacteria; phylum Acidobacteriota; class Terriglobia; order Terriglobales; family Acidobacteriaceae; genus Sulfotelmatobacter. The sequence goes on along the minus strand of CAVVQB010000005.1, from coordinate 975,020 downwards.
TGGCGCACGTCGCACCCTGGGCGCGCAGCGTCGTGGTATGCGCCATCAACTACAACACCGCGCAGCCTTACTCCACGCAAGTTCCAAATCATTCTGCGGATGGGCAAGGCCGGGGCTGGATTTCCCGCTACGCCTGGAGCGGGCGGGACTACCACGACTCGGTAATGAAGCGGCTGCGGCGGGTCGAACTTGCGGTGCGGAACGGATCAAGCGCGAGCGATCTTATAACCCGCTGTTATGTGGATACGGGTCCGATCGTGGAACGCGTGGCTGCGAAGTATGCGGGCATCGGATGGATCGGCAAGAACACATGCATCATCAACCAGAGGCTGGGATCGTGGTTCTTCCTTGGCATCATTCTTACTTCTCTGGAACTCGAAGCGAGCCTGACAGCTCCGGATCGCTGTGGGAGCTGCACACGGTGCATCGATGCCTGTCCCACGGATGCATTGATCGCGCCCTATCAACTCGATTCCAACAAGTGCATCGCGTATCTCACCATTGAAAAGCGGGGCACGATTGCGGAGGAGCTTCGCCACGGAATGGGGCGGCATATCTTTGGCTGCGATATTTGCCAGGATGTTTGTCCGTGGAACCGGAGGGCTCCGGCGACCGATGCTGAGGAGTTTCAGCCGCGTCCAGAGCTGGTGAGCCCGGCGTTGGACTGGCTCGCGGAGATGAACGCGGAAGAATTCCGTTCTGCATTTCGCGATTCGCCATTGCGTCGGGCCAAACGCTCCGGATTGCGGCGGAATGCGGTGATCTCCATGGGCAACAGTGGAGACCAGAAATTTCTTCCCTTGCTCGAAAAGCTGGCAGAAGATGAGGATCAAGTGGTTGCCGAAAGTGCTATTTGGGCGAAAAAACGGCTCCGCCAGCCGGCAAAATCCGGCTGATTCAAATTTTTCATCGGGCTTTCACGATCTCGTATCTGCTTATTTTTCTGCAACATAAGAGCCGACCGTCCAATTCCCGGTTTATATGCTGACTTCCGTAACTCGCCTCTCCGGTTACCGGCAACTAATGTAGTGCCACGGGGTTCATATTCGGGTCTAGGTTGCAGGGAAAATTATGTCCCGGCTGATTCAAATCCGGCGCTCGCTTGTCACGCTGTGCGTGGTGGTATTGGCGTCTACGTATCTGGCGCATGCCTCCGCCACGCTGCTGCTGGAGGAGCCGTACGGCAAGCTGGGATTCTTCACGGCGACCGGACATGCGGCGGTTTATTTGTCCGGGGTCTGCGCCGAGACTCCGCTGGTACTGCGCGCGTGCGCACCGGGAGAACTCGGTGCGGTCATCAGCCGTTATGACGGAGTCAGCGGGTATGACTGGGTAGCGATTCCCCTGATCCCCTATCTCTACGCCGTGGAAAAACCCGAAGACATTCCTCTGTTTGTGGATCCGAAGATGGTCGCGTTCCTGCGCGACCAGTACCGGCGCAAATATTTGGAACAGGTGGCGCCGGATCTCGCCACGGGAGGAATTCCGGGCGGAAACTGGTACGAGCTCGTGGGTTCGGCCTACGACCGTGCGTCTTATGCTTTTGAAATAGCGACCTCCACGGATCAGGACCAGGCCTTCATCCAGGTCTACAACGCGAAGTCGAATCATTCGCACTTCAGGACGGTCTACCGCAACTGCGCCGACTTTGCCAAGGATGTGATCGACTTTTATTACCCGAGAGCGCTGCATCGGAGCGTAGTGGCGGACGTGGGAATCGCCACTCCCAAGCAGATGGCGAAGACGATGGTGAAGTACAGCTCACGGCATCCTGAACTGGCATTCTCGCGCTATGTGATTCCGCAGGTCCCCGGCAGCGCGGCGCGCAGCACGGCGGTTCACGGCGTGGTGGAATCCTTCTTCACGTCTAAGAAATATATTGTTCCCAGCGCCGTAGCCAGCCCGGTGTTTGCGGGCTGCGTAGCGGCGGTGTACGTGGGCACCGAGGCGAGGCACTTCGATCCTTCGCGGAATGCGCTGGTTTATAACGCCGAGCGCGGCCTGCAACCGCCCATAGGGGCGGAGGACCGCCGATCCTACGAACTCGAGCTGAACCATCTCGTGGCAGCAGAGATGCTGCAAATGAGACCCACGCACGTGGAGAAAACGTTGGCCCGCATGATGAACAACGCCGCTCCGGGCTTCGATTCCGACGGCCGGCCGGTTCTGCGGACGCGAGTTGGCAATGAAGAACTGGATCTGGGCGTCGCGCAGAGTAACCTCTTCGGAGCGGGGTCGTCGGGCCAGTTCGCCCAGCAGCTTCTTGAAGCCAGGCTCCAAGAAGAGTTGAGGCACGGAAACCCGCCCAAGGTCTCCGAGGACGATGTGGAGAAGGACTGGACGCTATTGCAAAAGGCGATGGATACCGCCGACAATCAAGTGGCTGCCGAGGACGCGAGACCGCTGCAGGCGGCCTCTCAGCGCTGGATACGCCGCGGCAATCGGCCCTAGACCTTTCCCTGTTCAGTGTTATCCGTCCCAGAGACACAACTTTGGCATCGACCACCGAAGCGTTTACCTGCGCTATTGCTGTGGCTGCTCCTCAGGAGGCTGCGGTTGGTGCGGAGTCGGCACGGCGGGCGGTTGAGAGCCCCCTCCGGGCTGATTCGCCTGTTGTTGCTGCTGCTGCACCAGCTGGCGCTGTTGCATCTCCTGCAATAACTGCTGGGGAGTCTTTATGCCGGGCTGGTCCGGAGAAGCCGCCGGTTCGGCCTCGGCCGCGCTCTGGTCCGGGGTATCATCGGGAGGAGTTTCGTCGGTGGCTTCCGCTTCCGCATCTGCCGGTTGCGCTTTCGCGGCGGCATCGTTGGCGGCCGCAGCAGCTCCGGGCTCCGGTGTATCCGGGGTTTTGGCGACCAACACAACCCGTACCAGAGCATTGGCGTCGGCGGGCGATCCCAGCAATATGTAGTTGAAGCGTGATCCGTTCAGCAGGTCGGCCATCACTTCTCGCGCCGGCGCGGGGCCCAAGCGGGTTGCAACCCGTTCGGTGGCGCCGGAAGGGATGTCGATCTCGGCGGCGGTCTGCTTCCGCACGCTACGCAGAATGTCGCCGAGAGTGGAATTCGGCGCAACAATCTTCAGCAGGCCGTTCTCATAGGTGACTTCAGGAGCCACGGCTGGGATGGAATCCAGAGGAATTTGAGGCACCGGTCCTCGCGCACCAGAGGGCAGTGGCGGCGGCACGGCCTTTTTCTTGCTGTGGACACGTTGCGTGGTCTGGTTGTCGGCCTGGCCCACGACGGGCACGCATAGAACGCCCGCCATCAGCAAGCCGGTAAGCCTCAGCCCATTGGTCATCACAGCTCCTCTGCTGAATCTCCTCGATTTCGCCCAGACGGCAGCCTTACAGAGTGCAATTCTAACACCGCTTCCAGCGCGGCCTTTGTCCATGGTACCAGCAGAACGCAAGTTTCTTTACCCTATAGAACGTATTGACTCTAAGCCCTTGCACGCCGAACGTTGATGGTGCGGCAAGTCCTGAATCTGCAAGTTCTTGCGCTTGCCAGTATCCGCCGCGGCGTACAATTTCTTCGTAAGGGGGCGGAATGAAAGCTTTTCGTGCGAGCTGGTTTCAGAGACGCCGCCCGGCAATGGTTCGAATGTCCAAGTTGCGACTGAGGCATTTGCTGGTCGCATGCGCCGCATTAGCCATGGCGGCGTTCTGCACAATGAGCCTGTTCGCGGAAAATTGCGCCACGGCCGGCGACATGGACCAGGCCACGCGCACAGCGCTGGAGTCTGCCGGTCAGCGCTATTTCGATTTTATCGCCAAAGGCGATTCAGCATCGCTCCGGCAAAATGCCATCCCCAGGACGGCTGCCGAGTTTTCCGCAATCGAGGCGACGGTCAAGGACAATCAATCGGCACTGGCCAGCGCGAAGGGGACGGCTCGTCCGCCCTTCTTGCTGGAAGCCGATGGCACCGCGCCAATTCCGCGCGCGGAATTTTACTGTGGGGTTTTTGGTAAGAATGGCCAGACCAGCAACAGCGCGGCTTTTTATCTCAACAACCTTCCACCGGGAAAGTATGCCGTGGTCATTTTCGATGCGCCGACGTCCAAGGGCGCTTACACGGTCTCTTTCATCATGCAGCAAATCGGCCCGGACTGGAAGCTGGGAGGTCTATACGTTAAAGCGGCGGAGATCGCCGGCCACAACAGCGATTGGTTCCTCAACCATGCCCGCGAATTCAAGGCCAAAGGGCAGGCTCATAATGCCTGGCTCTACTATCTCGAGGCCCGCTCGCTGATCTCGCCGTTGCCGTTTATGAGCACGGCGGCCACAGACAAACTTTATGACGAGTCGCAGAAAGCGCAGCCGGCGGATCTGCCCGCGGACGGCAAGACCATCGATCTTCCGGCAGGGACCGAGACCTATAAGCTCGTCGACCTTTTCCCCGAGCTCGTGGGCAGTGATCTGGATTTGATCGTGAAGTATCAGGTGGCAGACGCTTCCAATACGAATCTGGCTTACCACGACAACATTGCGGTGATGAAGGCTTTGCTGGCGAAATATCCGGAGTTGCGGGACGGGTTTGCGGCAATCGTGGCGCGCGCGGTTGATCCCAGCGGCCACGATTATGGCACACTGCTGGCGATGAAGGAGATCAAGTAGGGAAGGCAGTTGTCAGGGGTCAGGGGTCAGGGGTCAGGGGTCAGGGGTCAGGGGTCAGGGGTCAGGGGTCAGGGGTCAGGGGTCAGGGGTCAGGGGTCAGGGGTCAGGGGTCAGGGGTCAGGGGGTCAGGGGTCAGGGGTCAGGGGTCAGGGGTCAGGGGTCAGGGGTCAGGGGTCAGGGGTCAGGGGTCAGGGGTCAGGGGTCAGGGGTCAGGGGTCAGGGGTCAGGGGTCAGTTCTGCTTTCCCTCCTGGTCGAGCGTGCATTCTTTGGGATCTTTGTCGTCGCGCAGGCCGAGGAATACGGGGGCTCTCAGCTTCGGTCCGCTGCCGGTGTTGGCACCCTCGGTCCATTCTGCGTATTCGATCTCGGCCACCAATTCCGGCTTTACCCAGTACACTTTCCGCAGGGCTTCGACCTCGCCGTAAAACGGATTCTTCGAGGTCTCGCGTTTCTTGAGCAGTTTCCAAACCTCTTCCAGGGATTTCTGATCGAAGCCGCTGCCCGCCTGCCCTACGTGAATCAGCCGTCCTTGCTTGTCATAGAGTCCGAGCACGATCGAGCCGAAATGGGCGCGGCTGCCCTCGGGCTCGGTGTATCCCCCGATCACGCATTCCAGCCGGTGCGTGATTTTGATCTTCAGCCACTCGCTGCTGCGGCGCTCCTGGTAAATGCTGTCGCGCTTCTTGGCGAGGATTCCTTCCAGTCCTTTCTTGCGGGCGATTTCGAATAAAGCCTTTCCCTGCTGCTCGTAATGATCGGAATAGCGGAGCGCATCGCCAGTGATCAGCAGAGACGCTAATTTGTTCTTGCGCTCTTCCAGCGGCATCCGGCGCCAATCGTAGCCGTCGAGATAGAGCAGATCGAAGGCGTAGTAGAGCACGGGGACATCCGCATTGGTGGCGGCGCGGCGGCCTCCGGGACGAAATCCGGTTCGCTGCTGCATCAGGCTGAACGACGCGCGTCCTTCCTCGTCAAGCGCGACTACCTCGCCGTCGAGAATCGCGTTCTTGGCTTTGACGAACTGCGGCAGATCTTTGATTTCGGGATAGCGCTGGGTGAGTTCGTTCTGATTTCGCGAGACTAGCCGGACTTTTCCGTTCTCGACAAAGGCCACGGCGCGATAGCCGTCCCATTTGATTTCGAACAGCCACTCTGGTCCGTCGAATGGCTCGTCGATCGAGGTGGCGAGCATGGGATGAATTTCCGTGGGCATGGGGCGCTTGACGGGTGCGGAAGGTTGAGGAGCTGCAACACCTGCAACCGCAAAGGACGCAGAGAGCGCCGAGGCTTTTGGTCTGTTCGCAGTGCTCTGCCGGGATGTGGGAATCGGCAGGCTGTTGTTGCCGGGAGACGCTGCGGTTTTTCTCTTATCCTTCTCGGCGCCCTTGGCGTCCTCGGCGGTGTTCACTTCTTTCGTTTTTTTTTAGTGGCCGCAGCTTTCTTTTGATCGAGTTTTGCGACGGCATCTGCCAGCCATGCTGCCTTCAACTTGCCTCGGCCTGCGGGACGGCTTGTCCACTCGGCCGATCCTGAATCTCCGGCGATCTCGGCCAGACTGCGCTTGCTCAGGACGGATTCGTCGTCGGCGTCGATGTCGTATCCCTCGACCACGTAGGCGTCATGCTTCTTGATCAGCAGCCATTCGTTGCCTTTACTTCCGGGACGACGGCCTTTGATCTTGACCAGCGCGAAATCGCCCTTCAGTTTTTTCCCGTCGAGGCGAAATTTCAAATCGCCCTTCGCCAGCATAGCGACGGCTTCGGCCTCGGTGCCGGGGACATATTTTCCATCCACTGCGACCGGAGATAGCGGCTGCCATGTGCCGACGTCCCACACCATCACCGTGCCGGCGCCGTAGTTGTCTTCCGGGATGATGCCTTCGAAATCGAAATAGGAAACGGGATGATCCTCGACCTGCATGGCCAGGCGCTTATCGGCGGGGTCGAGCGACGGGCCCTTGGGCACGGCCCACGACTTCAGGACGCCCTCCATCTCCAGGCGAAAGTCGTAGTGGAGACGCGTGGCGTCATGCTTTTGCACTACGAACCGGTGCCCAGCTTTGGAGGCGAGTTTCGGCGGAGGTTCGGGCGTCTGCTCAAACTTGCGCTTGCGTTTGTATTCTTCCAGTGACATGCGAGGACACCATTTAACCACAGAGACGCAGAGTCGCAGAGGAAGTCAAAGTCTTAAACACAGAGGGCACAGGGAACAAAGGCTAGATCCTGGGATCTTTAGGATATAGCTATTGGAGACCGCGTCATGCTTTAGAATCCCTGCAACATGCGACGCGAATTTCCTGATGTTCCCCTGGTCGGCGTGGGCGCCATCATCATTGAGAACGCTCGCGTGGTTCTGGTGAAGCGCGCTCATCCGCCGCTGCAGGCCGAGTGGTCCATTCCCGGAGGCGTGCTGGAAGTCGGCGAACTGGTGCGCGACGCCGCTGTTCGCGAGGCTCGCGAGGAAACCGGACTCACCGTCGAACCCGGCGAACTGCTGGGCGTCTTCGATCGAGTTCTGCGCGATCCCGAGCAGCGCGTGCAATATCACTACGTTTTGATTGATTTCCTATGCCGCCGGATTGCGGGGGATCTCGCCGCGGCGAGCGATGCGGCCGAGGTGCGGTGGTTTACGCGAGATGAGCTGCCGGGGCTGAAGCTGGCGAAGGACACGCTGGAAGTAATCCTTAAAGGCTTCTCCAAACTGGCGGCCAATCCATAGCGCAGACCGACCGCCAGTCCAGCGGCATCCTACGGAGTTTCCCACGCGCCAGAATCGGCGGAGTGAAAGATGGCTTCGATTACCGCCATGTTCTTGATGGCATCTTCGAGCGGCACGGGAACTTCCTTGTTTTCCAGAATAGCCTTGGAAAAAGCATCGCCCTGCATCGTGTACTGATTCGCAGTTGGAAAAGTTTCGGTGGTGATGTTCTTGCCAGACAGATCGCCGCCGTCGTCGATGAAGATGCGCGTGGGACGGTCGATGGGCGCGTTGAAAGGGATTTCGATCTCGATGCGTCCGCGGGTACCGAGGAAGTGAACCCGCTGGTAGGGAACCAGCTGCGTGCTGCAAGTAAAGATCGAATGCCCGCCGGGGAACTCGAGAATCGCTGAAGCGAGGCGGTCGGTCTTCATCTGGGGATCACGGTCGATCGAAGCCACCACGCGCTTGGGTTCCTGGGCGAAAGCGTAGCGCGATGCATGGATAAGGTAGCAGCCGATGTCCATGAGAGCGCCGCCGCCGCTGTCGATCTGGTTGCGGATGTTGGCGGGATCAACGTTGAAATAGCTGAAGAATCCCGCGACGGAGCGGAGTTCGCCGATGCGGCCCTGGTCGAGCAGTTCGAGCAGGCGCAGCCATTGCGGAAAACTCCGGATCATAAAGGCTTCGCCGATCTTGACTCCGGTACGGTTGCGGACGGCGAGCAGAGACTTAGCTTCCGCGACCGTGAGGCTGAGAGGCTTCTCGCAAAGCACATGCTTGCCGGCTTCCGCGGCCTTGGCAGTCCACGGGATGTGAAGCTGATTGGGCAGCGGATTGTAGATCGCGTCGATATTAGGGTCGGCGAGAAGTTCCTCGTAGGAGCCGAAGGCTTTCGGAATGTTAAGCGCCTTCGCTGCCTCCTGAGCCGTCGCGAGATTGCGGGATGCAATGGCGGTGACGGTGGTGTGCTCGCCCTGTTGCATAGCGGGAATGACTTTCTTGAGACCGATTGCGGCGGTGCTGAGAACTCCCCAGCGGATTTTGGTGGACATGGTGGTCATGATAAAGGCAAACAGCAACTGGAGCGCTGTTTTTCGCGAACGTGAATCGTACGCTGCGGAAAATTGCAGGGCTGCGATCCGGCGGGCGTGGTAACTTACACCCATCTGAAAACTGCCTCGTGTCGCTGACGATGGTAGGGGATCCTTCGCTTCGCTCAGGATGACAGGTATTAGGGAGTAGGGAAAGAATTGAATTGAATTGAATTGAAGCAACGATTAAAGCCTCGATGACGATCACCCGACGGCAGTTCATTGGCAGAATCGCGCAGGCCGGAGGTTACGGTGCTGCCTTCATGACCATGCATTCGCTGGGCCTGCTGGGCATGGTCGAAACCGAACAGCAGAAGGATTTTCCGTTGCCGCCATCGGCCGGCCGCGGGACAAAAGTGATCATTCTCGGCGCAGGAATTGCCGGGCTGGTTTCCGCTTACGAGATGCGGCGGGCGGGCTTCGACTGCACCGTGCTGGAAGCGCGAGGGCGTCCCGGCGGACGCAACTGGACGCTCCGCGGAGGATCCAAGCTCGTCTTCAACGATGGGACTTCGCAGGAGTGTACCTTCGACGAAGGAAATTATTTCAACTGCGGTCCCGCGCGGCTACCGTCAATCCACAAAAATATTCTCGGCTATTGCAATCAACTGGGAGTGGAGCTCGAAGTTGAGGTGAATTCCTCGCGCAGTGCGCTCTTGCAGAACGACAACTTCTTCGGCGGAAAACCCGATCCGGCAAGGGCAAGTGATCAATGACACTCGCGGTTACGTCGCCGAACTGCTGGCGAAATGTGTGCAAAAGGGCGCGCTCGATCAGCCATTGACGCCGGACGATCAGGCCGCAATGATGGAATTTCTCAAATCGTATGGCGCACTGGGAAAAAATTACGAATATAAGGGCTCCTCGCGCTCCGGCGACCGGCAGTCGCCCGGCGCGGGCGATCAGATCGAAATCCCTCGCGATCCTCTTCCCTTCTCCGATTTGCTCAAGTCGAAGCTTTACAGGCCGACGCTATTTGAAGAAGTGCTCGACATGCAAGCTACCATGCTGCAGCCCGTCGGCGGCATGGACCGCATTCCGTTCGCATTCGCACGCTCGCTGGGCAAGCTGGTCCGCTATAACTCCCCAATCGCTGAAATCAGAAAGACTGGCAATGTCGTCCGAGTGTTGTATCGCGACGGTGAGTCCGGGCCAGTTCGTTCGATCGAGGCGCCGTATTGCATTTGCACACTACCGCTGACGATTCTCAGGACGATCCCGAATGATTTCTCTCCTGGAGTGAAATTGGCGATCGAGCAAGTCACCTACGATTCGGCCTACAAAGTGGCCTGGGAGTCGCGGCGCTTCTGGGAGCAGGACGGCGATGAGATCTACGGCGGCATCTCGTTTCTCACCAGCGGACCGATCCCGCAGGTGTGGTATCCAAGCGCGAAGCTGATGTCGAAGCGCGGAGTGCTCATCTCCGGCTATGCCATGGAAAACTGGGGCGATTTCGGCAAGCTGCCTTCAAACGAAGCCAAGCTCGCGGCTTCCCGGACGGCGGTGGAGAAATTGCATCCCGGCAAGAGCAAGGAACTGGAGAAGCCGATGTATATCTGCTGGGGCAAAATTCCTTACAGCCTGGGATCGTGGGTCAGCCGCGGGCCCGACTATCCCCCGGCGGACGAGAGCGCTTACTATAACGGGCCCTACCGCGAGCTGATCGTTCCCGACGATCGAATTTATTTTGCGGGAGACCACTGCAGCCACATCATCGGCTGGCAGGAGGGAGCTGTTCTCTCCGCCCAGAGGACGATCACGATGATCGTCAGCCGGGTCAACCAGGCGTGAGAACCTCAAAGAGATATCAGGCAGGCTGATTGCCTGGCGCTCTTATGGATGCGCTCCTTCTTTGCCGGCGTCCGCTCCATCATCTTCCCACTCGGCATCGCACTCGTGGCAATGCCAGGCCGGGCGCTGCAGGGGCATCGGCACGCGGAGGAATGCGCTCATGTAGGCGATGGGACGGTCCAACTCCTGGAAGTTCACATCGAGCGACTGGCACTGGGGACAGCGCGGCTGCTCGTAGAGTCCGACGCCGTGCACGTAGAGACCTTCGAGAATCGGCTCGTCGAGAATCTTTTGCGCGTTGACTGCGTCCGGAGCTCGCACTTTGAGTTTGATGCCGCCGATGAAATTTGAAATGAACCAGTCCAGACGGACTAGATTTTCGTCGGCCAGAAAACATTCGATGCCGGAAGATTCCAGACTTCCCTTAGCCAGAAGCGCCTCCGGCAAATCGCGGAACTGGCGGATGGTCACCAGTTCGCGCACTTCCATTTCCTGACGAGGCTCCGAATCAGAGTCGTCGGAAAATTCCAGGTGCCGGCGGTCCAGCTCATCTTCGAGCGCATCCCAGGCCAACTCGGTGAGCGACTCGGCATTCCGCGCCAGTCGCTGCAACTCGCCTTCGGTCATGGCGGCATAGTTCGCGGCCAGGCGACGTCGCTCGCGTTGAGCCTCGAGAAAGGACTCGTCCAAGTGTGACACTCGCCAAGCATACGTCGAGCATGGTCAATCCGCCAACTCCCTTCTCCACAGCGGGAACCAGCCTCTCGGTATGAATCAGCCGCCGGCCTTCATTTTTTGTTTAGGGCTTCGATCTGCTGAACGAGCGCGTCGATTTCTTCGGACGTCAGTTTGCCGGCAAACTTCGGCATGCGGCCTTTGCCGTTGGCGATCATGTTGCGCAAATCATCGGCGGATGCGGAACTGACCTTTGCGGAGATGAGGGATGGTCCACCGAAGTGGCGCCCTTCGGCAGTTTTCCCATGACACTTCGCGCAGTTTTTCTGGAAGGTGGGTTTGCCAGTTAACGTCGCATTGGACGTAGATGTCTGGGCGAAAACCAGGGTGTGGGCCAGGACCAGAGAAGAGATGCCAAGTTTGTATCGGAGTATCTGCACTTCGGGCCTCGCTGAGGATGAGTCACCAGCTTAGATGCGTTGATGAGCCCGAAGCGTTGAGCGGATTCCCACGCAGCTATGCTTGTTTTGAGCGAGCCATCTTTTTTCGGATCAAAATTCCCACCAGGCCTGTGCCAGTCAACACCAGCGATACTGGCTCGGGCGCCGCCGCGGCGGCAGTTCCGGTAAAGCTGCTGGATACGCCCACAATGCTGGCCATCGACCCGCCAATTGGTTGCATGGTGAATTGCCCGGTTCCTGTACCGGCAATTTGGAGTTTGAACACCTCCGGTCCAAGACTGCAGCCGACTCCACCACTCTGGCAATTAATGAGCTCGTAACCGATGATGGTTCCGCTAACCGTCATGGGCACGCTCATGCTTGTGCCACCGGAATACAACGCGGACCCGGTGAAGGTTAGAGATGGCACCAGAAGTTCTGCTACCTTGCTTCCCAGCGAACCCGAATCATAGAACAAACAATACGAGCAGAAAGCGGCACCGGAAGTGTCAATCTGAAAAGAAAAGTTACACATGCTTCCCGAATTACAGAAACCAATAAAACTAGGACCGTCAGGCAGTCCCTGGAAGAGAGAAAGGCCCGGACCGCTAATATCGAAGTCGCCTGCGGTTTCTCCGAATCCCTGCGTAGCAGAACCAGCGATAGGAATGTTTTTTACATTATCAGCTGAGACCAGAGTGCTGATGCAGCAGAGGACAAAGCAAGCAAGCGCAGTGCTTCTTCTAATTTTCACAGCGAAAAGCCTCCCGGAAACAGAATCCCTGGCACTTTGCGCAACCTGCAAGCGGACGAAGCGCCACCCTACATCCGCATTTCATTCGCAATCTGCTGGACTGCGCGGGGCTGAGTTTACAACTCCTTGCAATCTTTGGACAGGCTCTGTGTTCTCGGGACGTACCTTTCTCGTAATCTCTCTGGTTAGGAACTATCAGCAGATGTTTTTTCGAGCCAGCTTGGTGATTCCCTTCAGTGGTCAACTTAGGCTTGAGGGTTTTGGCCTTCCCGATCAGCTTTTATCGGCCAGTGAACAGCAAACGGCCCGCAAGCTCATAAGAGTTTGCGGGCCGTCCGGTGGACTGTTTGGGATTGACCAAGAGGTGGTCACTCTACGTGGCCTCTCACGGCAACTCCCGGGTCGAGGCCGAAGCCCCAAGGAGAAAGCCTTCGCGCGACCAACGCGATGCATTCCTCCATACTCACCGGCTAGTGTGCGGGCTGTAGCTACCGGCGCGTACAGCGCTCGGAGCCCCGCTTAGAGCAACCAGCTCTAAGTCTCAGCCACCTCACCTGGTCTTAGACTCCCACACGTGCCACTACAATCAGAACTTGTCATTCGACCACCTCCTTTCCGGTGTAATTGCAGATTAGAGGAAGCATTTCCGTGGTGTCAATAGATTGCGCGTAATTTTCGGGGTTCGAAGCGGTGACACACAGACTTACTCAGCATTGCTCTTCTGTGCTGGCTTGCCTTCATGTGAACAAAAATTGAACCGGCTTCCGGGCAACATCCAAGCACTTACTCGTACGACCCGCCGCTGAGCCCAAACCGGCACCAACGCAAACAGATGACCAAGCGAAAAGAGGAGAAAAAACATGTCCACCAAACTGGAAGGTAAGATCGCGCTCATTACGGGCGGCTCGCGGGGCATTGGTGCTGCGATCGCTAAACGTCTGGCCGCGGATGGAGCGAACGTGGCCATCACATACACGAAAGGCGCTGAAGCTGCCGCGTCGGTCGTCAAGGAGATTGAACGCGCCGGCCGAAAGGCGATCGCAATTCAGGCGGACGCCACCGATGCCGATGCCGTTGAAGCTGCGGTCGAAAAGGCCGCCGCGGAGTTAGGCCAGATTGACATCCTCGTAAACAATGCGGGCACGGCCATCCCCAAGAGGTTCGAGGACACCACGCTTAAGGAACTCGACCACATGCTCGACCTCAATGTCCGCGGCGTCTTCGTCGCGACGCAAGCGGCTCTGAAGCAAATGAAGAACGGTGGCCGCATCATCACGATCGGTTCCTGCGTGGGTGAACGTAACATGACGCCCGGCCTCGCGGCCTACTCGGCCACAAAGGGAGCCGTAAAAATGTTCGCTCAGAGCTTGTCCAGAGAGGTCGGGAGCCGCGGTATCACCGTCAATAACGTCCAGCCGGGTCCGATCGACACGGATTTGAATCCCGCTTCCGGTGATTGGGCTGCGCCGCAAAAGGCCAATACCGCACTCGACCGCTACGGATCGGTTGACGAAGTCGCCGCACTGGTCGCTTTCGTGGCTGGCCCGGAAGCGGCCTACATCACTGGCGCGAATCTTACTGTCGACGGTGGCACGAACGCGTAACTAAACACCGACGCAATGAGCGCGCGGAATTGTACATGGAACCTCCGTAGATGGTTCGTCGGCGCTTGTCGGGGCTAGACCATTTCAAGCGGAGCGGATTTGTTCGGCGCTTGCTCGACTGCGCTGTTACCCGCGGTCGCGGAGACTTCCGTTGCCAGCTGCGATTGGAATTCGCTGCTCACTTTCTTCAGTCGAGCCAGGTTCTTTCCGGCTTGTTGAGAAAACTCAGCCAGCTTCTTGGGGCCAAAAATAACCAGGCCCAGCACGCCCAGGAATAACATTTCCGAAAGGCTCATGCCTTCTCCTCCGGCGTTTTTGACAGCGTTGCTTTCAGAGGCGCCGCCTCTTCTGCCGTTCCCTGCATTGCGGATTTGAAGCCGCGGATGGTTTCGCCCAGGCCTTTTCCGAGCTCGGGCAGCTTCTTGGGACCCAGGATCAACAGAGCAAGTCCCGCTATTACCAACAAGTGCATGGGTTGAAATAAGCCTTCAAGCATTGGTATTCCTCCAGTCAAAGTGAATCGAGTTATGGAAATATGAGAGAAGAATGGGCGCTGCGACCGATTGATTCGTCAACAGCGCCCGCGGCGATCAAGCCACGTGCGAGGCCCTCCCCCGAAGGCTTCGACGCGATTGCGCCAACCCCTAAACTCCGCGTTGAGCCGCGTCGGCCGCAGCGGCCAAAGCTTTCAGTGCCGAGAAAAACGTGGGCGATTGGCCAATGAAGAGCCCGCTGGCGGTAAGGCCCTTGACTGCAGCCATGGCCCCGGCGAATTTATCGGTTATTGGGCGAATCATTGAGACTCGCGGAAGGTTGGGCCTGAATTCGAAAGGGACTGGGAAAATCAGGCTGGGTTGAGTCGTCGGATTGTCCGGGTTGAAAAAATTGGGAAATTTCAGGCCGGAGAGATGATCGGTAAATGGCGCCACCGGGGCCTGGACTCCATTGCCTGCAAAATCCACCCATTCCAGAAAGTGGGCGATCTCGTCCCCACCAATGCCGAGAGTAATCTGGAGCACCTCCGGATCCGTGACTTTTTGACTCAGGGCTGCGTAGAGACTGGTGCCACCTTGCTCGATCTGTCCAAAGTGAAAGGCCGCCACGTTCGCGATGGCCTGAATATGATCGTTTCCAGGAAAGTTAGGGTTGGATTTGCCTTCGTAATCGGCATCACTTCTGGGAATGGCGGTAACTCCATTGAGAGTGACTGCCTGTGGAAAGGTGGCGCCGAAGTCTGGACTGGTTGTGCTGCGATACCGGACGAACCAGCTGGTGTCGACGTTAAGCTGCGTGAGGTTGGTGAGGCGCGATGCACCCGTGGACCCGGTAGCCGTGCTTCCCGGCAAAGTTACAAACTCCTCGAGGTTGACCGGTTCGGCCCCTCTGGACTCGAGATAGGCATTGAGGAAAGTAGCGTGGCTGACTTCGTCCAGCGTGTTGCTGGCGATATATTGCGGGCCATCGGAATCGAGATTCGACAAGGCCACTTGATAAGGGTTCAGGGGCTGGTTCGGGTCTACTTCTATCGGCGAATTATTGCCGATGCCACCCAGTTCCGCATACTGAATCCAAAGGTCGGACTCGATCAGTTCGGCGGCCGCGAGGAATCGCAGGATCGCGATATCTCCTTTGCTAAGGGCTGCACTGCTGGTTTGCTGGGCGAAGGCAGGTAACCCGCTGCCCAGGATGCCGGCTCCTACGGTCGCCACAGCTCCGGCGACCACGCTGTTCTTCAGGAACGAGCGCCGGCTCGCGGCGCGTTCCAGAACTTCTGTGAGTTGCTTCATGGTTTCCTTCCTTTTCACCGCATCCTCTAGTTGAATTCGATCACGGTGTAAACGGAGAGTAGCGCGCCGCAATTCGACCCCTTGTCATATGGCAGTCAAAGGTTTGTATCTTTTTGGAGAACTTGTCTCGGGAAAATCTTGTAGAGTCCGCTGCCTTACGGCTTGTTGAGGAGAATTGGTCCGCGAGGGATGGTCGGATGGCGCGGACCGCACTCTCGCCCGCAGCTCGGGGGCAGAAGGCCTGCTCAGTGATCCACGTTATAATTGAGAACTTAAATACCTTTACCTACATTTACGTGTCCACTTGCAACCCTCTCGCATGCGTCTGTGTTCTTACCTGGTTTCGGGAACAACACGATATCAAGCCATCTGCAGGACTCTCTAATGTCTGGGGATGTGCAGGTCTGGGTGTGCGCTGCTTGAAAGGAAAAAACATCGAATGATTCGCCTGGCTGTAGCAACGATCGTTGTGATCTCCTTACTGAGTTCGTGCGCCTTTGCTCAAGCTTCGACGGCGAAGGTGCAGGCGTTTGGCGGATATTCCTTCACATACGCGGATAGTGGCGGACTTAGCGGCATTGACGTCGACAACGCTCTGCATGAGATCAATGCGCCGTTCGCAATAAGTTCCAATTTCATGGGCTGGAATGTGGAAGGGCAATACAACGCGAATCACTGGTTTGCAATCGCAGCGGACGGGAGCGGCCGGTACGGCAAGCCATTTACGAATACGAGCCTCAGCAAGCTCTCCGGAGTGCCCGACGAGAATGCGTATTCATTGCTGGTTGGACCCGTTTTTACTTTCAGGGGCAAATCAAAGATCACGCCATTCATCCATGCGATGTTCGGTTTTGACCGAATCAGCCTGAATGCGAGCACGATCACGGGATTGTCAACTCCGTTGACTTCGACGGCGACAACCTACACCGATGCTGCGGTCGCGCTGGGCGGCGGACTCGACTACAGATTGTTCCGGCGTTTGTCTCTTCGGCTGGTGCAGGCGGACGACTTTCGTACTTATCACAACTTTAATAAGTTCTATGACAGCGCGTTCCCCGGCAGTCAGTTCTACAACATCGCCCAGCATCAAAACAACTTTCGGGTTTCCACGGGAATCGTGGTGCGCTTCTGATATTTATTTTCTACGGCAGCGCGAAGGCGTAGACAGCACTGCCCGCCGCAATGGCTATATATTCTTTTCCATCCACGGCGAAGGCAATCGGTGCGGCATAAACGGCGCCGCCCATCTGGAAATGCCAAAGCGCTTTGCCTGCCGCCGCATCCAAAGCGATGAAGTTTCCTTCCGCGTCGCCGGTAAATACCAAGCCGCCAGCAGTGGATAGCACTCCTGACCAGGTTGGCGAAGTGTGCTCGAACTTCCACTTGATCTCTCCGGTCGCGGGATCGATCGCCTTCAGAAATCCGCGATACGGTTCGGCTTCTTCCGAGGGAAAATACGCACTGCCGTAATACGCGTGACCAGCTTCATAGGGCTGGGGAGCGGTCGAGAAAATATCGCACTGATCGCGAGCGGTCACGTAGAACAATGAGGTTTGCGGATTGAAAGCTGGCGCCATGAAGTTGGTCGTTCCCAGCGCTCCCGGACAAACAGTGTGGCCTTCGAGCGTTGGCGAAGCTTCTTTCTTTGCTACGGGACGGCCATCTGCGTCCTTGCTGTCACTCCATGTGGTTTTGCCGTAGGCGTTGGCTGAAATCAGTTTGCCAGTGGTGCGATCGATGACGTAGAAGAACCCGTTGCGATTAGCTTGCGCGATCAGATGCTTGCCGCCGGCATCGAGTATCACCGGGACTTGCGTGGCGTCCCAGTCGTGTTCGTCGTGCTTGGTGAACTGGAAATACCAGTTCAACTTGCCGGTATCGGCATTGAGGGCAAGTAAGGTGTTGCTGTAGAGGTTGTCTCCGGCGCGCCCTTCACCGCGGTTTGAGGGCGAAGGATTTCCCGTCGGCCAGAAAATCTGGTTCGTTGCGGCATCGTAGGTTCCGGTGTTCCACGCCGGGGCCCCGCCGATCTTCCAGGAATTACCCTCCCAGGATTCATGTCCGGTCTCACCGGGCCCGGGGACCGTGTAGAAGCGCCACTTGCGCTCGCCAGTCGCGGCATCGTAGGCATCGATAAATCCGCGGACTCCATATTCACCGCCGGAAACGCCGATCACGACAAGATTCTTCACGGCGAGCGGGGCAACGGTGAAGCTGTATCCTTTTTGATAATCCGCGGCCACAACATCCCAGATCACATTGCCGGTTTTGATGTCGAGCGCGATCACGTGGGCATCAAGCGTTCCCAGGAAAACCTTGTCGCCAAGAATCGCAAGGCCACGGTTCACGCGTCCACAGCAGGGACGAATATCTCCAGGCAGTTGATGCTGGTAGAGCCAGATGGGCCTTCCGGTGCGGGCGTCAAGGGCAAAGGCGCGGTCATCCTGCGCAGTGGCGTAGAGAATGCCGTCGACTACGAGCGGGCTGGTCTCCAGCTTGCCGGTTGCCCCGGTCTGGAATACCCATTTTGCCGTTAGCGCGTGCGCATTCGTGGTGTTGATCTGATCGAGCGAACTGAAGCGCCGTCCCGAGTAGTCGCCAGAATACGTCATCCAGTTTTGTGGTTCTTTTCCCGAGTTCAGCAGGCGTTCGAATGTGACCTGCGCCAGACCCTGGATTGCAAAAACGCTGACGAGCAGCAAGGTCATCAGAATCTTCATCGGAACCCCGGGACAGCCAGTGCCAAGCATCTTGACCGGACCTCCCGAAAGATCGGGGAAGAGCGGCGCTTCAGCGCCGCGTGACGACATATCTAAGGAGCCAGGCTTGAGCCCCAGCGAACCACAGGGCCTAAAGGCCGCTTTTGCCTTGGACAATAACGCGGCCCTCAAAGGGCCGCTCTTCCACGGTCGCCCGGACATTTCAAAAGCCTGAATGCAGACTTGTCCCCTCATTTCGCAGCCACGCTGACCAGATAGGCCACGATGTCGTCAAGATCTTTGTCGCTCAAGAAGTCTGCGTTGTAGGTCGGCATCATCGACTCCCGGCTTTTGCTGAACGACCGCAGTTTGTCTTTGTCCAGCAGATAAATCTGCTCGCCCCCATCCATCATTTGCACGCTGAAGTTGTCTTCGTTCAAGGCCACGCCCTTGATTTCCTTTCCATCGGCAGTCACCACGGTGATGGTCTCGTATTCCTGCGGAAATTCTTTCGTGGCCTCGGTTAATCCCCAGGCCAATCGACGGCTGGGATCGCGCACGGAATCGATGATGGCGGCCCGGGTGCGCGATCCTCCAACGGCAGTAAGCTCCGGACCCAGCCGTCCGCCGCGGCCCTCGACCATGTGGCAAAGCGAGCAGTTCGCGTCGCCATAAAAGAGTTCCTTGCCATGTGCCGCGCTACCCGCGGAGACGGCCGGGGCCTTCACCTCCACGCTGCGGATATAAGTGATGATCTGCCAGATCTCCTCGTCGGTCATGCCAACGCCTTGGCCGTTGGTTCCATTCGCCGGCATGACGGTGCCGGGAATGCCGTTGCTGATCACCTGAAACATCTCGGCGTCGGAGTGGGCATGCTTTTTCTGCGCCCGAGTCAAGTCGGGGCCGCGCCCGCCGCCGTGCGCCCCCAGTCCATGGCAGAGCGCGCAGTTGATGCGGAATTCGTATTCGCCCGCCTTCGCGGCCTTGGGATCACCGGCAAAAGGATTGTGATCGTCGGCATGGCTCGCCGTTGCTGGCAACAGCATGAAAAGGCAAACGAACCAAGCGTAAGGCGTTAGGACCCGCCACTCAAACCGCAGCGCTGCCGGACGCAGTTTCTGTTCAGTCAGAAGCATGATTGAACCGGGCCGTCGAACCTGTCTCGGAAATCCGGTTGAGGATAACGGATGTTATCACTAAAGCTCGCTGTGGACTTTTGTCTGCAGGAATGAGGATACGAGGTTCGCGGTAGCCGTCCGCGTCGAAAACGCGCACGAAGTTAAGGTACCTCGGTAACGCCGGCACCGTGCCCGGCTCGAAGTAATCTGAAGACATATTTTTTCCCCTGGAGCTTGTGACAATGCGCCTGGCTGCCAAACAATTGTTTGCGCATCTCGCGATTTTGGCCTCGTGCCTTGGCTCCGCCAAGCCTGCTGCTTCGCAGGAAAAGTCGGCACCTTCAGCCACCAGTCCCGCACGCGCCGTTCAGGCCTCTACCCCACCCGCTTTCACTCCGGCCAGCACCAGCACCGATTCCGCGATTCGTCGGGAAGACCTCGAGGATGAGATGACCGTCTCCTTTCTCAGAAGCGTTCACGCCACTACCCTCCGTGACGCCTGCCAGCAAGCGCTGGGGACTGGAATCGAAATGTCGACCAAAGCCTTCGGCGACCTAGACGGTGATGGCCGCGAAGAAGCCGCGGTCACTGCATTCTCTTGCTTCTCGAGAGGCGGCGGACCGGATCTGATCGCTGTGTTCAGCTTGAGTCCAAACGGTAAGGTGTGGGAGCTGCCCATCGAGAAACGAAAATGGAATGAGCCTCTCAAGGGGCGGGATCCTAGTCTTGGTCTGCGCGGACAAATGACAGTGGCCATCGAAAACGGCCGGCTTATCGAGAAGTTCCCCATCTTCAAGGAAACCGACCCCGGCTGCTGCGCTTCGGGTGGCACTCGAGAATTCCTTTACCGATGGAAGATCGACAAACTCGTTCTCGAAGAGATTGTTGACATGACCACTCCACCGCCGTCGCCGCCAGCCGGGCCCTCCCGCGCCATTCGCGCCGTCGATGTGAAGAAGTTGCTGGATGAAAACGCGTTCGGTTTCGTGTCCGACACCGAGATTGAAGAACTCAAAGAGGAATGCGCCGGTAACGGACGCGATCCGCTCGACGTTGAAAACCTGGACTACGCCGACCTTGACGGAGATGGTCAGGAAGAAGCGATCTACGAAGGCTTTACATGCATGTCGGGCTCAGCCGGCATGGACTTTTTCGGGGTGGTGAAGCTGACGCCAGACGGCAAACTCGTCGATATGCCAATCAAGGCCCACGAAGGGTCGTTCAAAGGCCGCGATGTTTATGACGGGTTGCGCGGCCATATGAGCCTGTCTGTTGAGAATGGAAAGCTCGCGGAAGTCTATCCCGTGTATGCCAACGAAAAAGAATGTGAGGCATGCTCCTCGGGCGGACAGCGTAGGTTCATCTTCCGTTGGAATGGTAGTGCCTTTGTGCTTGAAGACGTAGTTGACGTACCTGTGCCACCGGCCTAATGGATCGCGACCGTCGCCGACTCCCTCTCGTACATGGCCACCGGGCATCTGGGAGCTGAACCGAGGGCTCTCTACAATTAAGATTCCCGACCCCGAAGCCGATCTTCCCTTAGGAAGAAGAGTCTTTGTCTGTAGGCCGGTAAAGCACTGATAAGTCAGCCCTTCCAGCGGAATGCGTCAGGCTGGGGAAGGCCCAGATGGGCGAGGACGCGATAGGCGAACTCGCGGGCCAAGTCATCTAAAGAGGCAGGCCGGTAATAGAACGCCGGGATGAGCGGAAATATGGTCGCCCCAGCATCGGCAGCCCGGTACAGGTTGCGGATGTGAATTTTGTTGAGCGGCGTTTCGCGCACGCAAAGCACCAGCGGACGCTTCTCTTTCAGGCAGACGTCAGCCGCGCGCTCGATCAGGTGGGACGCGACGCCGTTTGCAATGCGGGCCAATGTGCCCATGCTGCAGGGGAGGACGATCATGGCATCGGCGGGGTAGGAACCGCTGGCTACGTTCGCTCCGATATCAGCATTGGATTGCTCTTTGATTTTTTGCCCTTTGCTCTTTTGTTCTTTGATTTTGGACGAGCTTTTTTCGCCGGCAAGGATCTGACGGAGAAGATTCGCCCGGCCCTGGATGCCCAGTTCTTCCGCCAGCACGCGCAGTGCGGAGTCCGAGGCGATGAAGTTGACAGTGTGGATGCGCGCGTCGCGCTGGATGGCGATCAGTAATTGCCGAAGAAATGCGGACCCACTGGCGCCGGTAGTTGCAATGGTCAGATTTTGTGGAGGGTGGTTCGGCAAGGATTCTCCGGCGGGCAAGAACATCGCAGCCCGACCTTGGAGCATAGGGAGTAGCCGAAGGGGAAGTCAAGGCGAAGAACGAGAGCTAGAGCTAGAAGCTAGAAGCGGACTTTATGGCATCGACAGCCAATTTGCGATCCCGGCGCAGCGCCGCGGAACTTCACGCGCTGGAGGGAGTGGAGCGCGAAATCCGCGCGCAGGATTCGAACGGACGCCGCAAATATCTTCGCGAGTTCTCCCAAGCCTTCGGCAAGTACGACTCACTTCTGGACCGTCAACAGATTCAGAACGCTTTGCAGGCAGCGGACGTGATCCTGATCGGCGATTATCATGCCCTGCCTTCGGCGCAGCGCTATGCCGCTTCGCTGATTGAACAACGCGCGCTGACTGGGGACCGTACGGTGGTGCTGGGCGTCGAAACCATCTTCGCCCGCGACCAGCACATTCTCGACGAATGGTGGCGCCGCGAAATCGACGAGAATGAACTGCGGCAGCGCATCCGCTTCGATCTCGACTGGGGCTACGACTGGGCTCCATTTCACGAATTGCTGGTGGCGGCCCGCGACCATGGCGAGGGCCTTTATGGCCTGGATTGCATGCCCCGCGAAAATTTGAGGAAAATCGGTGCGCGCGATCGACATGCCGCGGCTAAGCTTGCCGAGATTCGGCAGCGCCATCCCGACGCAGTCATCTTTGTACTTTTCGGCGAATCGCATCTTGCGCCAGGACATCTGCCTCGGGTGTTGCACAAGGAACTTCCCGACGCCAAGATCCTGACGGTGTTGCAAAACGTGGATGCCCTCTACTGGCGAGCGGCCGGCGAACCCGTCGAGAAAGTGGAGGCAGTGCGCGTCAGCGATGACGTTCTCTGTGTCTTCAATGCCAGTCCTCTTGAAAAGTACGAGAGCTACCGGCTGTTTCTTGATCAGTGGAGCCGCTGCGACACCGGCCCTGACTTCGCGCCCACCATCTACAACCTGATCGACAGTCTGGCCAGTTTTCTGGAAATAAACCGCTACTCGCCGCACAACAGCACGCAACCGAGGTTCCTGGTCGACATGCTGCCGGAAGTTCATGGCGGTGAATCAGAGGCCGTATTGCACCGCCTGATCTCGCGAAAGGCCATACAGGAGCAGCGAATGGCGAGCATGCTTACCAGCGTAGAACAACGTGGGAGCGCCTACTTCCCGGAAGTAAATGCATTCTACATACGCGAATTTCAGTTGATGCATGCAGCCGAGGATGCTGCCCGCTTCCTGCATCACGCCTGCCGTGGCTTGCCGCAGCGCCGGAATGGGCATGGCGGGGACGAAAATGAACTTCATCAAAATTCCAGCGCGCTCACACGCATGGACGCGTTTTACGTGCGTGTGATTGAACATGCCGTGGCTTACTTCGGGTCGCGAGTGCTTTATCCCGCAAGGCCGGCGCCCGAGATGGATAATTCGTTCTCGTTGTCGTGCGCCGCCTGCGAAAAGGCCGCCGTAGCCGCTATCCGCAGCGATGACGAGAAGGCGGAAGCGGTCGCGAAGGATTGGGGGTACCACCTGGGAAGTATGCTCTACGATGCTTACCTGGGGGGGCGGGTAACTCCGGGCGGCTTGCGCCGTTTGTTTCTTACTCATCTCGACCAACCCGGCGTTGCGCGTAAAGTTTGCCGCGCGGTGATTGCCCGGGTTCGGAGCGTTTCTCGCAGACCGCACTCGCCAAAAACTCAAAGCTCCGCTAACCAGTGCTAATCTAAAGATCGCCGCTCCATGCTGAATGGCTGGCGCGTCCTACTGTGAACGCCGAATCCATCCGCACATTATTTGAGCAAGTACGCCAAGGGAAACTCGCACCCGATGATGCGGTCGACCGGCTGCGTCATTTGCCATTTGAAGATCTTGGGTTTGCCAAGGTGGATCATCATCGGCGTCTGCGCGCGGGTATGCCGGAAGTGATCTTTGGGGAGCGCAAGACCGCGGCGCAGGTAGGAGAAATCTTTGCGCGGCTGGCGAAGCACGGCGGCAACGTGCTGGCCACACGCACCGACAAGAAGCAATTTGCCGCAGTGAAGAAAAAAGTGCGCAAGGCGGAATATCGTGAACTGGCGCGGGCAATTGTGCTCAAGAAAGATCCGCGGATCTATGGCAAAGGTACGATTGCAGTGGTATCCGCGGGAACCAGTGACATCTCCGTCGCCGAAGAAGCCGTCGTGACCGCTGAACTGATGGGCAATACGGTGCAGCACTTTTACGACGTGGGAGTCGCGGGGATCCATCGTCTGCTGGCCAACCGGGAAGCGCTCACGAAGGCGCGGGTTGTGATCGTCTGCGCCGGAATGGAGGGCGCGCTGCCCAGCGTGGTCGGAGGTCTCGTGGGCGTACCGGTGATTGCCGTGCCGACCAGCGTTGGCTATGGCGCGTCATTCCAGGGGCTGACCGCACTACTTGGCATGCTGAATTCGTGCGCGTCGAACGTGAGCGTGGTGAATATCGACAACGGATTTGGCGCGGGATATGTCGCGTCGCTGATCAACCGGCTCTGAGTTAACAAAAACGGGCGCGGATTGCTCCGCGCCCAGCCTTACCCCCTTCAACACACATTACAATCCAGGTTGTCTTGAATCGTTTTCCACCACCAGTTTGTT
The DNA here is from genome assembly GCA_963750245.1 of uncultured Acidobacteriaceae bacterium. Lineage (GTDB taxonomy): Bacteria > Acidobacteriota > Terriglobia > Terriglobales > Acidobacteriaceae > Sulfotelmatobacter. The sequence continues at coordinate 950,888 of CAVVQB010000005.1, read as the reverse complement.
CTCCACGCTGAAGGCGCCGAAGAGCTGGTTGGCTCGAATTCCGGCAACATTCTTGTCCATGGTGCTGTCCACGGAACCGTAGAGCGTGATGTGTCCATTGTCGACAATGATGCGAATCGGCCGCGCCGGATCGATCGCGTATTTGCTCAGCACGGAGTCGCGGTAGATCACCCGAGCCGCGCGCAAGCGCAGACCATCATCGAACAGTGAGACCGGCTCCAATGAGATGTTCGAGATCACATCTTTCACCCCCGGAGTATTCTGGATGTCGGCCAGAGCTTCATCGCGGCCGACGCCAGTGCGATCCTGCCCTTCCACCGTGACCACGCCATCCTTCACGTTCAGCGCGAAATAATCGAACGTGATGTCATAGCCAACGCGGACATAGCGGAGCTTCTTCGCCAGTTGCTCCTCCAGCTGCGCGTCGGGCACGTTCGGCCCGGCCACTGTGATCAGGTTATGCACGTCCCGCACGCTCGCAGTTTTTCGAGCGAGCTTGGCTGCGTCAAGTTTGCGCTGGTAGAGATCGACCGTGCCCGTGAGGGTCACGACCCCATCCTGGACGCTGGATTGTACGTCGCGAAATTGATTTTTGGCCGCGAGCTTCTGTGCCAGCTTGGTTTGAATTTCATTGTCGTAGCGAGTTGCATCCGCGGTTTGAGCGAATAATGTTGCGCTCAACAATGCCACCGCCAGCAGCGCGCTCACAGTTCTGAGCAAGCCTGGCCTCTTCTTCATCACCTCTGTCATAGGTCACCTCCGACCCAGTTTTTACGAAACTTTACGAACTAACCGCTTGGTTAATTCCTTCGATGCGGTGAGGTAAGTAGGAGATGCATAAACAGCAGGCAGCGTAGCGAGGAAGTGCGCGACCGCAACTTTGTAGGGCGAGGTGGGTTTAGTAGAAGTAGAAACCGCGATTAGCGGCGCTTCTTTCTGCTTGCGGATCGGGCGTGAGCCATCGATTTCCCGCGGGTTGCAGCCGCTTTGCGTGCATTAGGAATCGGGAAGACGCGCGCGAAAATCTTATCCACGTTCTTCAGTTGCCGCTGCAGATCGAAGGCGTATTCGATCTGCCTGGGCGGAACTTTTCTTGTGATTTCCTTGTCGGCGAGCACCAACTCGTGAAAGTCCAAACCTTCTTTCCACGCGCGCATCGCGTGCCCTTGCACTAGACGATAGGCATCCTCGCGGGACACTCCATGCTCTACCAGATCAAGCAGAAGCTGGCCGCTGAAGATCAATCCATGCGTGCTCTCGAGATTGGCCAGCATTCGTTTGGGATACACGAACATGGTTTCCATCAAGCGTGGCCGTCTTGCTCAACAGGTAATCGATGAGCGTGGTGGAATCGGGAAGAATCACGCGCTCAGTCGACGAGTGCGAAATGTCGCGCTCATGCCATAACGCAACATTTTCAAATCCAGCCTGGGCGTTGCCGCGCACCACGCGCGCCAGACCACTGATCTGCTCGCTGGTTACGGGATTTCGCTTGTGCGGCATCGCCGAAGATCCTTTTTGCTTTTCGCTGAAGAATTCCTCGGCCTCTCGCACCTCGGTGCGCTGCAGGTGCCTGATCTCGGTGGCAATCTTGTCTAGCGTGGAGGCGATCACGGCCAGCGTGGCGAGATAATGGGCATGACGGTCGCGCTGGATCACCTGCGACGAAACGGCCGCGGCCTTCAATCCCAGGCGAGCGCAAATCTTCTCTTCAATTTCGGGCGTGAGATGGGCGAAGATGCCGACCGCCCCAGAAAATTTCCCGACTCGCAGATCTTCCGCTGCCGCCTGAAAGCGAACGATGTTTCGCTGCGTCTCCGAATACCAGTTTGCCAGCTTGAATCCGAAGGTAATGGGCTCGGCGTGAATGCCGTGCGTGCGACCCACCATGGGAGTGTCTTTGAATTCCCAGGCGCGCCGTTCGAGCACTTCTGCCAGGCGCGCTAGATCCTGCGCAATGAGGGCTGAGGCCTGCTTGATCAGCAAAGCCTGCGCAGTATCGACGACGTCGTTGGAAGTGAGGCCGTAGTGAAACCAGCGCGCGTCGGGCCCGACGATCTCGGCCACCGCCGTGGTGAAGGCAATCACATCATGGCGAACTTCGGCTTCGATTTCGTGGATGCGCTCCACGCTGAAATCGGCGCGGTCGCGAATGGACTTCGCCGCAGCTTTGGGCACCATTCCCGCTTCGGCCAGAGTCTCGGTGGCAGCCACTTCCACGGCCAGCCAGGTGCGGAAGCGGTTTTCGTCACTCCAGATTCGGCCCATTTCCGGGCGAGTGTAACGGGGGATCAAGGCGAATTCGCCTCCTGTCGATGCCGATGCCAGCGGGACAGAGGATTCTAAATGGTGTGTGGAAAAGAGGCCAGCGGGGTGGGACGTCCGAAGTCGCGTTTCGTATTATATATCGCATTACGATATACTATGAGAAGTAGATCGCGGCACGATACAATCAGCGGCATGAAAAGGCTCACTTTGTCGGATTACCAGGCGCTGGCCGAATTCCGCTATCAGATCCGGCGGTTTCTCCACTTCAGTGAGGAGGCGGTTACGAAGGCAGGCCTAGAGCGGGGCCAGTATCAACTGATGCTGGCGATCAAAGGCATGCCGGCCGGAATGCGCCCCCGAATCCGTGATTTGGCCGATCGCATGAAGGTTCGCCACAACAGCGCCGTGGAACTGGTCAATCGCCTGGAAGCGGGAGGGTTTGTCCACCGCACCCGGGCACAGGATGATCGTCGCGAAGTACTTCTCGCCCTTACTCCCAAGGGAGAAAAGGTGCTCGGCGAACTGGCGCTCCATCATCACGAGGAACTTCGCAGCAATGGACCTGAACTGGTAGCCGCGCTTCGCCGCATCATGCGGGAGGGCGACGACAGCTCTCCCGAACGCTCCGCCGTCCTGCACGAAAAGGCTTCGTACGATAAAGGAAAGACCAGCAAGCATCCATGAGCAATCCCGACACGCGTACTGTACAACCAACATCTGTCCCAGCGAATTCAACGTCGGTGCCGACCGCAGGTTTAGCCGGCGCGATAGCGGTCGTCCCCCCTCCCGCGCCATTCCGCATGCTGCTGATCTCACTCCTTTCCGCCGCCATCGGCATTGTGGCCGGCATAGTCGCCTTCGCTCTCTACAAGTTAATCGGCTTGTTCACCAATCTTTTTTTCTACCATCGGTGGTCGAGCACCTTCGCGAGCGCGCAACACAACCATCTCGGCTGGATGGTAATCGTGACGCCGGTCATTGGCGGACTGATCGTGGGTATCATGGCCAAGTACGGAACGTCGAAAATTAAAGGCCACGGAATTCCTGAAGCCATGGAAGCGGTCTTGTTCAACCGCAGCCGTATCGCCCCGCGTGTGGCCATCCTGAAGCCCATCTCGGCGGCAATCGCAATTGGTACCGGCGGTCCCTTCGGTGCGGAAGGCCCAATCATTCAAACCGGCGGAGCGATCGGCTCGCTCGTCGGTCAGACCTTTCATACGACCGCGGTCGAGCGCAAAGTGCTACTCGCCTGCGGAGCGGCCGCCGGCATGTCTGCCACGTTCAACACTCCTATCGCAGGCGTGATTCTTGCCATCGAGTTGTTGCTCTTCGAGTTCAAGTCGCGCTCGTTCATCCCGCTTGTCATCGCGAGCACACTGGCGACCGCGGTCCACATGCAGCTTCTCGGTCCGGGGCCGATGTTTCAGGTCAACCCGATGGACTTCGCTATCCCCCGGGCTCTGACGTCGTACCTTGTGTTAGGCCTGATCTGCGGCCTGGCCGCCGTGGGCTTCAGCAAGCTGCTGTACTGGGTGGAGGATCAGTTCGATAAACTTCCGTTCGACGAAATGTGGTGGCCGGCGATGGGCGCTCTCGGACTGGGCATCATCGGGTTCTTCGTGCCCCGCGTGCTCGGCGTCGGCTACGATACTATCGGCGACATTCTCAATGGCTCGCTCGCCTGGAAACTTCTGCTGATCGTCATGCTGGCCAAGGCTGTTGCCCTGGCCGTCTCGCTCGGCTCCGGCACCTCGGGTGGGCTGCTGGCGCCCTGCTTTATGTGGAGCGCGGCGATGGGCGGGCTCTTCGCCATGCTCGCGAATCACTTCTTTCCCGGCGCGCACCTTTCTCCCGGCGCCTTCGCGCTGGTAGCCATGGGCGCGGTTTTCGGAGCGGCATCGCGTGCCACGTTTACCTTCATTATCTTTGCTTTTGAAATCACGCGCGACTACAACTCAGTCTTGCCGCTCATGTTGGTCAGCGTCATCGCCGACGGCATCGCCATGCTCCTAATGCCTAACAGTTCGATCATGACGGAAAAACTGGCGCGCCGGGGGTTACACGTGCATCAGGATTACGAAGCCGACGTTCTCGCCCAGACCAGGGTTGAACAAACCATGGACCACGATTTACCTGCGATACCGGCTGACACCAAGGTTGGCGCGTTAGCGGAGCGCATTGCGCGACACGATCCGGTTGTCGCGCGGCACGAGGCTCTTCTGATCGTCGATGAAGCTGGTAAGCTTTCCGGCATCATCACGCGGGGCGACTTGTTTCGCGCCCTCGCCCAAAACCCCTCGGGGGCGATGAGCGTTCTGGAAGTTGGCAGCAGCCGCCTGATCGTTACCTATCCCGACGAACTTGTCTCCGAAGCCGCCTCGAAGATGCTGCGGTACGACATCGGCCGTCTGCCCGTGGTCGATCGAGCCGACCAGAGCAAGACCGTCGGATATCTCAACCGAAGTGGGGTGATGGCCGCCCGGCTCCGCGGCTTCCACGATGAACACTTGCGCGAACCAGGATGGTTTCCTAGAACCTGAAAGGCCCATTCCTACAGTCGAAGCCCTTTTCAGCTCGTGATCCGCGAGATCCGATCAACCCACGTTTGGCACTCATTTCCAACTGAAAAAAGTACCCCCATGATTTATATTGCCAACCGCCTGTGACTTTAAGTATCCTTCCGCAATCCCAGAGCCCCGGGCATTCTTTGGGGAAAACGTGTATCCGATGGCGATGGCTAAACTCAAGCGATCACCTTTATATCCGCGCAGCCCACTTCTGCGTGCACCGGCACACGACTGGCTGCGCCCATTCTTCCTCTGCTGTCGATCCGCTTGTCCACTCGCCACACCTCTGTTTCAGCAATAAATAAAATTCCATTCCGAACTCAGGGAGAGGCAATGCCAAAGCTACTAGGTAAGTTGATCTGGATCAGTTTTCTCACCATCGCTTTCATCACCCGGGCCGCCGCCCAAGGTGGCGCAACGGGAGCGATTACGGGCACGATTCAGGACCCCAGCGGAGCCGTGGTAGCCAATGCCGAAGTGCGCATCACGGACCAGGAAACGGGGGTGCTGGAGCGCAGCGTCAATTCTGGCTCCGACGGTACTTTCACAGCGCCGCTTCTGCCGGTAGGCCGGTACACGGTGAGCGTGCATGCACCCGGTTTCGCCGAATCGACGTTTCGCGACATCGTGGTGCGCGTGACCGAGACCACGCGGCTGATCGCAAAACTCAAGACTCAGGCGGTTCAGCAGCAGGTGGAAGTGCAAGCCGAAGTGCAGGAAGTCAACACCACTGACGCCACGACGGGTCAAGCCATTGAATCGAGCACCATCAAGAACCTGCCGCTGGCCACGCAAAATTTCCAGCAATTGCTGACGCTCTCCAGCGGTGCGCAAGGCGAATTGAATGCCGCCTCGCAGCTGGGACGCGGCAACGTGCGTATCGAAGTAAACGGCCAGCGCGAGGACAACAACAACTATCAGATTGAAGGCATCAGCGCGACCGATTACAACGTGGCCGAGCTGACGACGACGCCGTTGCCGAATCCGGCAGTGATCCAGGAATTTAAGGTACAGACGTCGCTCTACGATGCTACGCAGGGCCGCAACGGAGGCGGCAACATCAACGCCATTCTGAAGACGGGCACGAATACGTTCCACGGCGAAGCTTACGAATTCTTCCGCAACACCGTGCTCGACGCCAACGACTACTTCCTGGCTGGAGCGGGCGAATCGCGGCCTGTGATTCAGCAGAATATTTTCGGCGGAGATCTAGGCGGCCCGATCGGGAGCGGCGGAAAACTCGGATTCTTCTTTGTCAACTACTCAGGCACCCGCCAGCGTAGCGGCGATTCTCCGGGAACCATTATCAGCACGCTGATCCCGTATATTCCGGCGGCGGATCGTGGGCCCGCCGGGCAGGCCGCTTTGGCGTCTGCGTTCGGCATCGCCAGTATCGATCCGGTCGCGGCGTCGCTGGTCGCCTTTCAGAGCAACCAGTTTGGAGCCGCTGCCAATGGGTATCTGTTCCCTCTGCCTAATGTTCCTGCCGGGACCTCTGCTGGCGCGGTCGTGCCGTTCACCACCAGCATTCCGGGTAGTTATACGGACAACCAATTCACCGCCACGTGGGATCGCGAGTTCCGAAACTCGAAGGACAAGCTCTCTGTTAATTTCTTTTTCCAAAACTTCGAGTCGGACGTGCCTTTTGGGGCAGGAGGCCTGACAGCTTCCCTTGGCGGCAACATCAGCAGCGGAGATCTCAACTTTCCCTACCAAGTTCCAGTCAAAGATCGGGTCTTCTCGCTTACAGAGACTCATGTCTTTCTCCCCCACCCTGGTCAATGACTTCCGTCTTGGCTTCGTTCGCCTCAACTACAGCGACATTAACGTCCCACCCGTAACTGCCAGCCAGGCGGGCATCGACCGTCCCACCAACAATCTCACCGACAATATTTATAAATTCACTTTCGTAAGCTCCGGCTTTCAGTTCGGTCCTACGCCGCAGGCCAACCAGTATCAGGCGCAGAACAACTTCAATTTCATTGACACACTGGGCTGGGTCCGCGGGAAACACAACTGGCGGTTTGGCGGCGAATTCACGCCCGTTGCCCTCAATAAACAGTTCCCGCAGGTCTTCAACGGACAACTTTATTTTGGCGACTCCACGGTGACCGACTTTGCGAATTTTCTGCAAGGCGCTCCCGAATTCAGCTTCGGCGGCGGAGGAGTTTACAACCACAACTACCGGCAGAAAAATTCTGCCATCTTTGTCCAGGACGACTGGAAGGCCACGCAGAATCTGACTTTGAATCTTGGCTTGCGCACAGAGTTCTTCGGCGCCTGGAGCGACAATGCCTGCCACATCGGCAACATGGAATCGGATCTGACCAAGTCCGGCCAGTATCCTTTCGTCTATCCGAAGTGCGTCAACAAGCTGGGAGTTCCCGGCCTCACCGGGAATGCCGCCGGATCGACTTTCAACAACAGTGTGTCCACCGGCATCGGCCCCAGAATAGGCTTTGCTTATGATGTTCTCGGCCAGCACAATACGACTCTTCGCGGCGGCTACGGCATTTTCTACGTCCGCGAAGACGTGGGCGCGGTCGACCAGCTCAGCTTCCAGTCTCCGTTTATCCCCATCGTGTTTTTCGGGCAGACGCCGGGCTTTACCATGTCTGATTTCTTCACCGGAACTCCCGCAACCAATTCCAACGCGGTGCCGGCCGCCGGACAGTTGTCGGGCGCCTGGCTGCCCTGCCTTTCCCAGTTTACGGGATTTGCGAATAACGATCCGACGCTAGCGGGTAACTATAACCTGCCCTCGGGCGCGCCTGCCTGCACCGGGCCGGGAGTCAACCCCACGCAGAACCTGTTTGTACTGGAGGTCCCACGGCACTTCGTCGTCCCCAATACACAACAATGGAATCTCACCGTCCAACGCGATCTTGGCCGCAAGTGGGTGCTCGAGCTTGGCTATGTGGGAACCAAAGGCACGCACCTGCGCGAGACGCGAGATGCGATCCAGTCGGTAAACGCGACTCCCGCCAACCCGTTCAGCGTGACGGACACCAGCGGCAACACTTATCAGATCACCTCGAATACTTTTGCCAACGCTATTGCGCGCACGCCAACGCCCGGATTGAACGGGTATTCCGGCTATCAGATTTTCGCCAACGACGCCTATTCGATTTATCACTCGTTTCAGGCGACCGTCTCGCGGCGCTGGGAGCGCGGATACATTCAGGCTGCCTACACGTTTTCCAAGAACATCGACGCAACCTCGACGGGCAACACGGCGAACAATACCGCCTTCAACGACGAGAGCACCATCAATGCTTCGCGTGGAATCTCCGACTTCAATCGTCCGAACGTGTTGAAAGTCAGCTACGTCTACGATCTGCCATTGTTCGCCCACACCACCGGCTTTAAACACGCGGCACTCGGGGAGTGGGCGGTGAGCGGTGTCACCAGCTTCCAGAATTCCCTGCCGTTTTCAGTTCTGGATTCCAACGGCGGTAACGCTTTCCTGGGAGCCGGCACGTCGCCGGTGGCCGCGAGTCTGGCTTCCGGCGCAACAATTGGTAGCGGCATGAGCTCCGGCAGCGTTTCGCAGCGCCTAAGCGGATGGCTGAATCCCGTGGCCTTTACGACCGCCCCGCTGCTCTATCCAACGCAATGCGCGTCGGATACGAACTTCTGCACCACCGGCTTCGGCAATCTCGGACGCAACATCTATCGCGGACCGTTCCAGCAGAACTGGGATTTCTCGCTCATCAAGCACTTCAAGCTTACCGAGCGGCAGGATCTCCGCTTCGCAGCGGATTTCTTCAACCTGTGGAATCATCCGAATTTCGGGACTCCGCTGGTGACCGACTATGAGCAATACCTTGCATGGTCAGCCGGCCCCAGGACCAGCCCTGACCCATTCGGCGAGATCGTCAGCACGACCGGAACTCCGCGTTTGATCCAGTTCTCCCTGCGTTGGGCATTTTGATCGGTGGCCAAAACCGAAAGCCGGGAAGCATAGCTTCCCGGCCCCTTTTTTGATTCAGCGCTAAATCTGTTGGAGTGAATCTACGGTCGCTTCTGGGCTTCCTCGATCAGCGGGCGCAAGGCATCCACGGAGAATCCCAGAGTGCCTCCGGAAAATCCGTCGATATAGGCTGAGTTCACTCCGATGACTTCGGCGTTGGCGTTGAACACCGGACCGCCGCTGCCACCGTGGGCTGTGGGCGCATCGTAGATCAGCTTGTCGCCGACCACATCGCCGAGATGCCCGCAGGTGGTCGAAGGGCGGATCAGCGACAGCGCCGCCAGTTCGCTCGCCGCCGTGATGTCGTTGTGACGGTATGCCAGGCGTTGATAAATCCCGGTGGGAGACTTGGCTACCATTCCCGCAATCCCCATGGGATAGCCAATCACGGTCACCAATTCTCCGGGCTGGGCGTTTCCTTTTGCCAGCGGAAGGACGGCAAGACCGTGCACCGCATTCTTATCCTGAATCTTCAGCACGGCCAAATCGCCGGTGGGAGAAACTGCACCCGGAATCAGGCTGACAGGTGTCGCCGACCCGGGAAAGAACACAACCAAACTTTCCAGCATGGCGCTGGCACCACGATGCATCAATCCCTCGGCTTCGCTATCGCCAAACCAGGGTTCGGCGACGTGCCGGTTGGTGGCCAGCAGTCCATCGCCCACGAGAAATCCCGTGCCCGAAACGCGGGCGCGAATTGCGGCCGGCTGGTTCGCGAATCCCACCTGATATACGCCGTAAATGTAGCCAATAGAATTGCGGTAGCGGTTGAGTACGAGCGCCGGCATCGCCTGCTCTTTTTCCAGCTGCGCGACTTCTTGCGTCAGCGCATGCACCTGCTTCTGCAGATCCTCGGGCTGGGGACTTTGAGCCGTGCCGGGCGAATAGTAATGGAACATCGCGACCGCGCCGATCAGCAACGCGAGGCCGAGCACGGCCTGCACCGTCTGCTGCCAGCTCTCAGTAACTTCGTTCGACCCCTGCGGAAGTTCCGGTTCGGACATGAGTTTTTGACACGGCCCGCTCCAGCCTTTGCGCCAGGGGAAAGCGCACCAGCACTGAAAAACGGGGAGTGTTTATCTTGCCCTGCCGGGCACGGCTTTGCCACGGTACGGAAGATGATGTACAGGGGATACCGAAAGTGCAGACCGCAGCGACGGGTTACCGCCAAATGCAAGCAGGCTAAGGCTTTGCGATGCCCAGCCTCTTCGCCATCTGGTCGTAAAGAAAGCCTTTGCCGGCCACATAGGGCTGCACCCACTCGCCGTCGATCACGAATTGGGGAATCGCGCGCTTGCCAGTGCGCTTGATGATCTCGTCTAGAGCGCCGGGCGTGCTCTCAACATCAACCTCTTTATAGGGGATATTGTGCTTGGCGAGAAAGCGCTTGGCCTCGCGGCAATCGGGACACCAAGCGGACGAGTAAACGGTAAGTTCCATAAACCTCGTGAGTTCATAAGCACTCCTGCTGCCGTGCTCGATATCAATCCTACACGCGTTCCAGATGCCGCACCGTGCGCTCGTTGACCAGGTTGCCGGTGTTTAACGTGGAAGCTGGCTCGAATAATAAGATCCAACATTCCTCGTCCGCCACCGGACGATGCTCCACTCGCCGTGGCACGACGAGAAATTCACCTTCTTCGATCCACTCCTGGCGGTCGCGAAATTCCATGCGGAACCGCCCCTTTACCACCAGAAACAGTTCGTCTTCGTTGTCGTGATGATGAAAAACGAATTCACCCTTCAGTTTGTCGAGCTTCACATGCTGGCCGTTGAGCTCGGCTGCAATGTAGGGCTTCCAGTATTCGGAAATCTTCGCGAACTTGTCGGCGATGTTGACCTTATTCACGGTGCGCTCCTCAAGTGAAATACACGCAAATGCAGATTCGTTAGGCAGTGAATTGGACGCAAAAAAGACGGCTTAGCAGTCGCCAAAACATTTTGTCGAAAGTCAACTGGCTGGCACCACCAAGCCGTCGGAATGGTACCGGCCAGCGCTGAATTTGCGCAAGCTTGCGCTTGCAGCTTGTACTCGCGTTTGGGCATATACGTGCCACCGATAGTAGGAACGGAAGTCAAGGAGACCCGTGCTTTGCGCCTTCATTAAGCATTAGGCGCAGTTTTGGAGTTTCTATGAAGTGGCTTGCCATCCCCCTCTTTTGTGTAGCGGCGGCGTTTGGTCAACAGGCGCAACCCAATCACATCAAACAAGACATCATCGGAGAATCGGTTGATCAATACGTAAATAACAATCCAGGCTGTGCATTTGTGTCCGACCCGGAACCCTCACGAATCCAGCCCAGGCAGAGGGAGAGAACCGTTCTGTGTGTTCCATTTGACGATCCGGCCGCACTAAATAAGCTAGAGCCGAACTCCTTCTATGAAGACATACCGCTGAAGACTGTGGACACTACCTTTCTGGATGAGGACGGTCTTGTTTCCCTGTCCTTCGAGCTAAAACGTAAAGACTTCGATCGGTTGAAGGCGCATCTATTCACGGAATTCGGCCTGCCAAATCAGGTCTCGCACTTTAACGGCGAGACCATCACCTGGGATAACGGCCTATCGAGGATCGATTTGCAACAGGGCGATTCCGGCGACGACATCTCGTACCTATTTCTAAGTCAGGACGACTACCTTTGGAAGTCAATCGTTTTCTATGTTGCGAACGGTCAAGTCGGTAACAACCAAGTTACGCTGAACGGAGATTTTCTCGTTCTGCAGGGGACCGACAATACTCAGATCAAGATAGGAGTCCTCAATCGTTAAGGAACGAACTTCACCAGCTTCTCACTTGGCCTTTAAGTTTCAGCGCCAGCGAGAAGCCCGTTGTTTCGACCAAGGGTTCAAATTCGCGACTGGAAATACGGCCCCCGAATTTGCCGCTTCAAATCTGGCCCGCCCCGCCGTCCACACCCAGGTCAACCCCGGTAATGTAGGATGCCTCGCTGCTGGCCAGGAAGAGAACTGCATATCCTACTTCCTCGGGAGTGCCAAAGCGCTTCATCGGGTTGGCTGTCTTGATATAGTTCGCGAATTCGTCGACCGCCGCTTGCGGTAATCCGGTTCTTCCGAAGATCGGAGTTTCGATCGGCCCCGGACTCACCACATTCACTCGAATTCCGCGGTCCACCAACTCTCCTGCGAACGTGCGAGCTAGCGAGCGCACCGCCGCTTTGCTGGCCGCATAAACGCTGGTTGTGGGACTGCCCTTTGCATTTACCACGGAGGAGTTCAGAACTATTCCGGCATTGTTATTGAGAAGCGGTAGCGCCTTCTGCACCGTAAAATACAGCCCCTTTACATTGATGTCGAAGGTTTCGTCGAACAGTTGCTCGGTGCTTTCGCTGGCCGGAGCGAACTTTGCGATGCCGGCATTGGCAAAAATCGCGTCAATCTTGCCGAATTTTGCGGCCACTTGTTTATAGAGCTGGTCAATATCGGCCAGCTTAGAAACATCGGCTTTGACAGCCAGTACATCTCCGCCAATGGTTTGGACGGCGTCATCCAGCGTCTTCTGGTCGCGCCCCGATATAGCGACCTTCGCTCCTTCGTCATGGAACAGCTTGGCGGTAGCCAGCCCAATGCCGCTGTTTCCGCCCGTAATCACTACTGTTTTCCCTGAAAATCTCTTCGCCATGAAAATCCCTCCTATGAAAATTTGCAACCTGGCCGGGAATTTTGCCCTGGCCGATACTTGTACAGTTTGATGAACATCAAAGTATATGGATTCAATTTCCCGAGGGCGTGCTACATTGAGATTTGACGCATGGAGAGAAGAGAACTATCCAGAATTTCCAAGGCCTTGAGCGATCCCACTCGTTTGCAGATCTATGAAGGGATATCGGCCTGCAAGGAAATGTTTTGCGGGCAGGTGGTTGAGAAATATGGGCTGACCCCGGGGACGATCTCCCACCATCTGAAAATCCTAGCGGACGCAAATCTGATCGAGACCCGCCGGGAGGGGCAATTCATTTATCTCAAATCGCGCCCCGATACAATTCGCGATTACAGCCGCGCGCTGAACCGCATGGCCGGCAAAACAAAAGCCGCCAGCTCGCGCTGACGGCTTCAGACCCATAATTGAAAGCTAGCTGTTTTCGTAGAGCAGCACGCCTTCGGTTTTCTCCGCGTCCACCGGACGGTAGAACAGCTTGTTGTCCTCGAGGAAGACCTCGATGAATGCCGGACGCGTTGTAATGGTTCCCTGAATCAGCGCCTCCGACAACGGGTCTTCAATGTATTTCTGCAAGGCCCTGCGCAGCGGCCGCGCGCCATAGGAGCGGTCGGTCAGCGTCTGGTTGAGGATCCACTTCTTGGCCTCGTCGGCGACGGTGACCGTGATCGCCTTCTGCGCCAGGTTTGCGTTGAGTTGCGTAACCATGAGTTCCAGAATCTGGATCAGGTCGGCCTCGCTCAGCGCCTGGAACAGAATGATTTCATCCAGCCGGTTCAGGAATTCCGGATTGAAGGTGCGCTTCACCTCGCCCTTGACCAGTTCCTCGACTTTGCTCGAAACCATGTCATCCGCCGTCGACTGGAAACCAAAGCCTTCGCGCTTCTGCAGGTGACGAGCTCCGATGTTCGAGGTCATGATCAGGATCGTGTTCTTGAAGTCGACCGTGTTGCCTAAACCGTCGGTCAACTGGCCGTCTTCAAAAACCTGCAGCAGGATGTTGAACACATCCGGATGCGCCTTCTCGATTTCGTCGAGCAGCACGACAGAATATGGCGCCCGTTTGACGCGTTCAGTCAACTGCCCTCCCTCTTCGTAACCCACGTATCCCGGAGGCGAGCCGATTAACTTCGAGACCGAATGCTTCTCCATGAACTCCGACATGTCGAAGCGGACCAGGGCTTTTTCCGTGCCGAACATGAATTGCGCCAGGGTACGCGCCACTTCGGTTTTGCCGACGCCGGTCGGTCCCAGGAAAAGGAACGAGCCAATCGGCCGGTTCGGACTCTTCAATCCCGCGCGCGAACGGCGGATCGCCCGGGCCAGCGCGCTGATCGATTTATCCTGCGAAATGATGCGCTTGTGCAGCTCTTCTTCGATGCGCAGCAGCTTCTGCGTCTCTTCTTCCTTGATCGAGGTGATGGGAACGCCGGTCCAGCGCGAAACCACATCTTCGATATCCTCGCGGCCAACTACGCCGGTCGAAGACTCGTCCAGATGATATTTCTCGCGCAGCGCGCGCAGGTTCTCGCGCTCTTTGCGTTCTTCGTCCGAATAGAAGCGCGCCTTCTCGAACTCATGGTTCGCGATCGCGTTCTCCATGCGGTGCACGATGAACTTGATACGCTTCTGTACTTCCGTGATCTCTTCCGGCTGCGAAGTCTGGCGCAGCTTCACCCGCGCACCGGCTTCATCGACCAGGTCGATGGCCTTATCTGGAAGGAAGCGGTCCGGAATATAGCGGTTCGAGTGCGAGACCGCGAAGTTGATGGCGTCGTCGGTATAGGTAACCGCGTGGAATTTCTCGTACCGGTCCTTGATACCGAACAGCACCTTCACCGCGTCTGCCTCGTTCGGCGGCGGAACTTTCACGGCCTGGAAGCGACGCTCGAGCGAGCGGTCTTTCTCGATCGATTTGCGATATTCGCCCGGGGTGGTTGCCCCGATGCACTGAATCTCGCCGCGCGACAATGCCGGCTTCAGTATGTTCGCGGCATCGAGCGATCCTTCCGCCGATCCTGCACCCACCAGCGTGTGCAGCTCATCAATAAAGATGATGGAATTCTGGGACTCCATCAGCTCCTTCATGATGGTCTTCAGCCGCTCCTCGAACTGTCCACGATATTTCGTTCCGGCGACGATGAGAGAAAGATCGAGGGCGAGAATTCGCTTGTCCGCGAGGAACGAAGGAACCTCACCGTCGGCAATCCGTTGCGCCAAGCCCTCAACGATGGCAGTCTTGCCCACGCCCGGCTCGCCGATCAGCACGGGATTATTCTTGGTGCGGCGGCACAGAATCTGAACCACACGCTCAAGTTCTCCGTCGCGTCCGACCAGAGGATCGAGTTGGCTGTCCATTGCCGCCTGGGTCAGATCGCGGGAAAACTCGCTCAGCAGCGAAGATTCGCGCTGGCGCTGTGGCTGCGCTTTCTCCTGGCTGGTACGGGCTAACTCTTCGCGAATGGTCGAGAGCCGCAAACCGCGCTCATGCAGAATCTCCGCGGCAAAGCACTTCTCTTCCCTCAATAAACCCAACAACAAATGCTCGGTTCCGATGTGCCGGTGCGACAGCCGCTCCGCCTCTTCCGCAGCATAGGCCAGCACGCGCTTGCACTCGTTGCTCAGGGGCAGGTCCACCGAGGTCGAGACTTTTTCCCGAATCGTGGTGTGACCCTCAATCTGCTTCCGGATGGACTCAACCGAGGCGTGTGAGCGCAGGAATCGATTGGTCAGAGCTTTGTCTTCGCGCAGGAGCCCCAGCAGCAGGTGCTCGGTCTCTATATAAGGAGACCCGAACTGGCTTGCTTCGTAGCGCGCGAAAAAGATGACGCGCCTGGCTTTCTCCGTATAACGTTCAAACATAATGCGCTTCCCCCTGAACTCTTCCGGCCGAGAAGGCGCTAGCTCCGGCTCGACCTACCTAAATCCTCGCCCGATGTCGTAAGTCTGTTGCATTCTGATTCGTATCCCACCTCATTATGCAATCAAACGGCCACCGAACCCAAGTACTGAATCGTTACTATAATGTTACCGAAGGAACCTGTTGAAATCTCCTCGAACTTTTTGCATGTCCAATTTCTTGCACTTTGTCTTACTAATCTTTCACTAAATCGGCAGCGACTCCGGCCGGATTTCCTCGACGCGACCTCCTTGCAGCCGCAACACTCGATGGCAACGCCGCGCGAACGAGAAGTTGTGTGTTGCAATGAGGGAGGTGAGCTGGTGCTCGCGATGCAATCGCGCGATCAATTCGAAAACTGCTTCGGCCGTGTGTCCGTCCAGGTCCCCGGTGGGCTCATCCGCCAGCAACAACTTGGGACCGGTAATAAGCGCCCTCGCCAGAGCCACCCGCTGCTGCTCTCCGCCCGAAAGCTCGCCCGAACGGTGATGCCCGCGTTGCTCGAGCCCGACCTCACGCAGCCAGCGCGAAGCCTCCGGGGCCGCCTCTTCCCAACTTCGACCACGCACTAGAAGAGGCATCGCCACATTCTCCGCTGCAGTGAATTCCGGTAGCAGATAGTGGAACTGCCAGACAAAGCCCGTCTCGCGATTGCGAAACTCCGCTGCCTCGTCCGGCGACAACGCATTCAGCTTCAATTCCGCGCAGTATACGTCACCGGCAGAAGCGTGATCAAGAGCGCTGAGGATGTGCAACAAGGTACTCTTCCCCGCTCCCGACTCGCCGACGATTGCGAGCATCTCGCCCCGCTTCACCTCGAACGATAAATTCTCAAAGAGCACCAGGTCCGATTCGCCGGACCGGAAAACTTTTTTCAACCCTTCCACTCGCAGCAGAGATTGTTGCTCTACTACTTGGTTCGTTAGATGCACTCGGCCCCCGCTTGGGTCCATCCTGTCCCACCCCTAGCCAAGCCGGGGCGGAGACAGTAGAATGCGCCATCTTCTCACAACAGCTCCCGCTCCACATGGCACTTTCGAACCATAAAAACAATTAGATGCGAGCGGGTTGCCAAGCCCTCGATTGTCGAATGCCATCTACTGAAAACTGTACTCAACGCGCCGTGGCACTGATGTGACGCGCGTCACGCGCGTGCATGCCTGGGTCAAAGCGGTGCCAGAGGCAGTGGTCAGTGGCTAGTGATCAGTGTTTCCCGATGGGGACGGCTTTGAGTTCTAGGCTTCGACCTGGGCCTCTGCGCCCGCGAGCTTCTGCAGAGACTCCACGTAGGGCTCGCGGGCAATGCCGCGCTCGGTTACGATGGCGGTTACGTATTTGGCTGGAGTTACATCGAACGCCGGATTTTCGATCGAGACGCCATCGGGCGTCATCTGTTTCCCGGCAATATGCGTGACTTCGCGGCTGTTACGCTGTTCGATGGGAATGTGTTCACCGTCTGGACACGCTAGATCGACAGTCGAGATCGGCGCTGCGACGTAGAACGGGATGCCGTTTTCTTTAGCTAGAACCGCGACCGTATAGGTTCCAATCTTGTTGGCTACGTCACCGTTGGCCGCGATCCGGTCGGCGCCAACCACAATCGCTCCAATCTTGCGCTGCTTCATCATGGCGCCAGCCATGTTGTCGGAGATTACCGTGGTGGGAATGCCATCTTTCATTAGTTCCCAAGCGGTGAGCCGCGAGCCTTGCAGAAACGGCCGGGTTTCGTCGGCGTAGACGTGGATCTTCTTTCCTTGCTCAACGGCCGCGCGAATCACGCCCAACGCGGTGCCGTAGCCTGCGGTAGCCAGCGCACCGGCATTGCAGTGCGTCAACACTCCGCCCTCGCTGGGCATGAGGGTGGCGCCGTGGCGCCCCATGGCCTGGTTGGCCGCAATATCTTCGGCATGCATGCGCTTGGATTCTTCAATCAATTCGCGCTTGATCTGCGCGATAGGACGAATCCGAATGCGCTCAAACTTCTCCTGCATGCGGCGGATCGCCCAGAAAAGATTCACTGCGGTCGGACGCGTCTTCCCGATCACGTCGCAGATCTGATCCAGATCCCGCTTGAGGTCAGCAACCGTTTCGGCCTTGGAGTTCTGCGCGCCAAGCGCAATCCCCATGGCCGCAGCCACGCCGATCGCCGGCGCTCCGCGCACTACCATCGTCCGGATGGCGTCGGCGACCTGCTCGTAGCTGTTGCAGGTCACATAGGTTTCTTCCGTGGGCAGCTTCGTCTGATCGATGAAGCGGACGCCCTGTTCAGTCCATTCCAGTGTTTGAATCATGAAGTCGTAGTAGGAATAAAGATCAATTTCTGTGTGCGTCGCACAGATTCCTTGGGTTGTTCGTGGCTGCCGGCCCGCCGCAGATTTCACAGAGTGCCGCAACGGCAAAGATCACCGGTTTGGTGTCGTCCGTTTGCAGAACATGTTCGGCGCGCACGTCGCTCGATGTAAAGATCGAAACAAACGGGGCTGGAGCCGCGGCCTTCTCCACATTCGGCCTTCCCTTCGCTTCCTCGCGCTCCACCAGGCACATCGCGCCCACCACGGTGAATCCGAATTCTTGCGCCGTCTCAATCGCCTGCACGGTGGAAGCGCCGGTGGTGCAAACATCGTCCACGATCACCACTCGCGCGCCCTTCTCGCGAAAGCCTTCAATGCGCTGTCCCGTGCCATGCTGCTTTTCCGCTTTACGCACCAGAAAACCTGGCAGCTCCCCACTCACCACTGACACTGCCACGACAATCGGATCGGCTCCCATGGTCAGGCCGCCAATGGCCTGCGGCTTCCAGCCTCGCTCGCGAATTTCGTCGAGGAAAACCTGCCCCGTCAGCCGGGCGCCTTTGGCATCGAGCGTTGTGGTCCGGCAATCGATGTAGTAGTCGCTGGTCCCGCCGGATGATAGTTTGAACTCGCCCAGCCTGAAAGATTTGTAGGCTAGCAGTTGAAGCAATTCCTGGCGCGCGGAGTTCATCTGATGTAACGATAACATGGGAGATTCCGCTCTGTGAGCCTAACCCATCGTTTGTGCGCGCAGCTTTCGATCTTTCCGGCGTGTTACCCTTACAGTTCCCCACAACGATGCCCAGAGGTATGAAATTGTCGAGTGCGCGAAAGCTTTTCTTCTTTATTATTGTCCTTCTTCTCACATACGTTTGCGGTTCTAGCCTGATCTCCACGGCGTCCGCCGAGGGAACTCGTTCTTGGGAACAGTCGAAATTTGATGAACTCACCAAAGGCACAGCCACCGGCGTCGCGATTCGCAGCGCGGGGGGATTGGAACTGGCTCCGACATTCAAGAGCTTATATGCGACGCCTTCCACCTACATTTGGGCGATCGCGGCCGACGACGCGGGAAATGTGTATGTAGCGGCTGGCGCGCCTGCCCGCGTCTACCGCATCACTCCAGATGGTAAAGCCAGCATTATTTTTGAGCCGAAGGAACTTCAGGTACAAGCTCTGCAGATTGCCCCTGGAGGAGCAATCTATGCCGCCACCGCGCCCGACGGCAAGGTGTACAAGCTCGAGCACAACCCGGGAAGCCAACGCTCAGCCAGCGGGTACCGCTTCCGAGAAAGACGCTGCGAAACCTGCCGCCGATCCGTCGTGGAGTTCGTCCGTCTATTTCGAACCGGGCACGAAATATATATGGGATCTCGCTCTGGACAAGTCCGGTAACTTGTACGTTGCCACCGGTGACCATGGCGAAATTTTTCGCGTCACGCCCAAGGGTGAACACTCGGTATTCTTCAAGAGCGACGAAACCCACATTCGCGTTCTGGCTTTCGATGCACAAGGCAACCTGATTGCCGGGTCCGACGGCAGCGGATTGATCTACCGGATTTCTCCCGCCGGCGACGGTTTCGTTCTCTACAGCGCGCCGAAGAAAGAGATTACCGCACTGGCGCTGGATGGCGCAGGCAACATCTATGCAGCAGGCGTCGGCGAAAAAAAGCCTGGGAGCGGGGCTAGCTCGTCAGGACTATCCGCCGCGCTTTTGACCATGGGCTCTCCGGCTGCGCCTGGAGTCGGCGCACCGCAGGTTCCCGGCATGACCATCTCTCCTGCTCCCGGCCCTGCCATGACAGGGGCATTTCCCTTTCCTGGCGGCGGGGTGAGTAATGGTTCTGATGTTTATCGGATTGCGCCCGACGGCTCCCCCACCCGGCTGTGGACGTCTCACGAGGATATCGTCTACGCTCTCTCCTTTGATTCGCATGATTCGCAGCGGCGCCTGCTCGCCGGCACGGGAAATCGAGGTCACATCTTTGCCATCACCGGCCTCGACGATTTCTCCGATCTGCTGAAAGCGGCAGCCACGCAGGTAACGGCCTTCTCCAGGGCCCCCGGCGGTGGCGTCTACGCAGCTACGAGCAATCTGGGAAAAGTCTTTGTGCTGGGGCCGGGCCCTGAAGCCGAAGGCACGTATGAGAGCGATGTGTTCGACGCCAAAATTTTCTCGCGCTGGGGGCGCGTCGAATTCCGCGGCGTCGGCAATGTGGATCTTTCTGCTCGCAGCGGCAACGTCGATAATCCGGATCGCAACTGGAGTCCGTGGAAGAAGATCAATCTCGGCAAAGACGACGAAACCGGAGTCCCCGCAGCGCGTTACGCGCAGTGGAAGGCCCTGCTGCACGCGGGAAGCACCGCCCCTCGCGTGGATAGCGTGGCCTTGAATTACCTGCCCAAGAACGTCGCGCCCGAAATCGACGACGTTACCGTACAGGTCGGCGTGAAGTACCAACCGCAGCCCAAGAGTACGGGCGCCGGTCTGGGATCGGATTCGTCGGGTCTTTCTTCAGCTCCGCATTTCGAAGCTCCGCCACCCAGTTCGCACGATCGCGATTCCATTGGCGTGAAATGGACCGCGCACGATGAGAACGACGACCAACTGGTCTATTCCATCTACTACCGAGGCGACGGCCAGAAGCGATGGCTGCTGCTCAAAGATGACATCGCCGACAAGGCCTACTCTTTCGACGCCAGCCTGCTGCCTGACGGAGGCTATACCGTGAAAGTGGTCGCTTCCGACGCGCCCTCACACTCGCCCGGCGAGGCCTTGAACGCGTCGAAGGAAAGCCGCCGGTTCGAGGTCGACACCACTCCTCCGCGCATCGAGAATTTGACGGCTTCGCTCGAAAGCGGCGGAATTCACGTTGCGTTCCGCGCCGTAGATGGTTTTTCTCCCATCAAGCGCGCCGAATACTCGGTGGACGCGGGTGACTGGAAATACGTAGAGCCCGTAGGTCAGCTTTCCGATGCTAAGACCGAGAATTACGATTTCAAAGCCAGGCCCGAAGCGGCGAAGGATGATTCATCGTCTTCCGAGCACGTAGTAGTCGTACGGGTTTATGACCGTTACGACAACATGGGAGCGGCCAAGACCTTGATCCCGGCGAAATAAGTTTCGCGGGTAAGGGTCCGGGATTCTGCGGTTTCAGAGGGCAGTCGCGACCTGTAGGCAGGCCAGACCGGACCTTCCGTAATCTCCCTTTCTTGTGGAAAGGCCCCATACTTAACTTTAGTCACATGCCGTACTTTCCCTCACCGGACGCCCGACGGCGCGCCCCGCGAACTTCATTCGCGGAAACGACGCCTGCTGTCCTTCGCTTTCAAAATGGCCGTCGCGTATCGGGGAAATTGAAGGTGATCTCCCTCACTGGCGGCTTGCTCAGTTTGCCAAGTCCGTTGGTTCAGGGCGCTCAGGTGAAGTTGATGTTTCTCACTGGAAACGGATCCGTGCTGGGCTCGGCGGAAATGCTGTGTCCCATCTCCTGGAGCCTTCAGCCCTTCAAGTTCCTGGGACTCTACAACGACGATCAGCAAAAGCTGCAGGCGGCGATCCAGTCGTCCCTGGACCAGAATCGCCAGGATGTTGGGCAGATGGAACGACACCGGGCCTGGTAGTTCTTCTGGCGATGGATGTCGCATCCGCATCGCAACCTTTCCACGACCCCGCCCCGAGTAACTTTCACCCAAGTGAACGTTCGTAATTTGAACGGCCGTTACTGCGGTAGTCAAATCATTTTGCCCGCCACTTCATTTAGGTGAACTTTTCCCCTTCCTGGGACCGAAGTGCACCTCGGCAAGACTCAATTCTGGCCGAACTGGGGTTTTGAGCAGTCATGGCTCGGCTGAAAACAATTCTCTGCATCGATGACCACTGGAATGGTCTCATCGGCCGCAAAATGTTTCTCGAAAACAACGGCTATGAAGTCCTGCAAGCCAGCGGCGGGGACGAAGGCCTGAAATTGTTCCAATCGCACGCCGTGGACGCCGTCGTGCTCGACTACCAGATGCCCGGAATGAAGGGGGACGTGGTGGCCAAGAAGATGAAGCGCGACCAAGTCCCATGTTCCTATTATGCTGTTATCCGGCTACGGACCGCTGCCGCAAAAAAAGATGGAGGCGGTGGACACATTCCTCTCAAAATCCCAACCGCCTCAGATTCTTTTATCCACGCTTCAGGATTTGCTCAACCGTCAACCCAAACCGTTCTTTAGCCGATGGCTCGATAGCTGGAAGAGCCGGAATGAAGGAGTAAGGCAATGAACTTGTTGAAGCTGGTTCTCGGACGAGCCTGCCAGCACCGGTTCGCCTGGCCACGCATTGACTCCAACGGTGGCCACTATCAGATCTGTCTGCTCTGCGGAACGGCTTATGAGTATGACTGGAGAGAGATGCGCCGTACTGATCGGTTATTGCCGCTGGCTGTTCCGCATGGCCTGCGATCGAGTGCCACGCCAGCCTCCTGAGTTCCAGCCACTTCCGGGAAAAGTCGCGCCTGGCATCTTGCAATTCAATGGCTGCCAGAAAAGTGCGCTCTGCGTTGCTGTCCCGCGAGTTCTCCGCATTGCCGATTGACGCTGCATGCCAGCCCCGTTAAGATTGCGTGGCCAATGATCACCAGACAATGATCGGCCAGACGATTTCCCACTACAAGATCACAGGTAAGCTCGGCGGCGGCGGCATGGGAGTCGTGTATAAGGCCGAAGACGCCCGTCTGCATCGCACTGTCGCGTTGAAATTCCTGGCCGAGGACTCCGCCAAAGATCCCGCCGCACTCGAACGCTTCCGGCGCGAGGCGCAGGCCGCATCGGGACTGAATCACCCCAATATCTGCACCATCTATGACATCGGAGAAGAAGGCGGCGCTGCCTACATCGTCATGGAGTATATCGACGGGCAGACGCTGAAGCACCGCATCGAAGGCAAGCCGATGCGGCTCAGCGAGGTGTTGGAGATCGCCGTACAAGTTGCCGACGCTCTTGATGCGGCGCACGCCCAGGGCATTGTTCATCGCGATATCAAGCCGGCGAACATCTTCATCACGCGCAGCGGCCAGGCGAAAGTGCTGGATTTTGGCTTGGCGAAATACACCGCCGAAGCGCACTCGGCACATGCCGGCGTCACCAGCTCCATGCCTACCGCGGTCAACGTTGATGCTTTGACCAGTCCTGGCATGGCGGTGGGAACGATTGCGTACATGTCGCCGGAACAGGCCATGGGCGAAGATCTGGATCGGCGCACGGACCTGTTCTCGCTGGGCATCGTTCTCTACGAAATGTCGACGGGGCGGCCGGCGTTTTCCGGTCCTACGAGCGCAGTGGTATTCGATGCCATTCTCAACCGCGCCCCCACATCACCGTTGCAACTCAATCCTCAACTTCCGCCAAAGATGGCCGAGATTCTAGAGAAGGCTTTGGAGAAGGATCTCAAACTCCGTTACCAGACCGCCTCCGATTTTCGCGTGGACCTGCAGCGTTTGCGGCGGCAGACTGACTCGCACACCAGCACGAAGATCGCGACCCAACCCGATGCACCGGAACCCGTGGCCATTCGACCATCCAGCAAGCGCGGTTCAGGTCGACCAGTCATCGCCGGAGTCTTGGGGATCGTGGTTCTTGGGCTGATTGCAGCAGCCTATTTCCTGGGAAAGCGCGAGGGCCTGTCTCATAGCATCACGCCGCCGACCTATCACCAGCTGACCTTCCGCGGCGGCACCATCCGCATGGGGCGTTTTGCTCCGGATGGGAAAAACATCGTCTACAGCGCCGCCTGGGAAGGAAACCCCACCGAGATATTGGTGACCCGGCCAGACAGTCCTGAGTCCCGTCCTTTCGGGTTATCGAAGGCCGAAGTTTTGTCGATCTCGACGGAAGGCGAGATGGCGGTCCTGCTGAACAGCCACAACATCGATCCTTACATCAACGCCGGCACGCTGGGACGGGTACCGCTCGGCGGGGGCGCGCCACGCGAAGTGCTGGAAAATGTGCAGTGGGCGGACTGGTCGCCCGATGGCACCAATTTCGCCGTCGTGCGTGAGTTCGGCGGATTGAGCCGGCTGGAGTATCCCATCGGAAAAGTACTGTACCAGACCGGCGGATGGCTCAGTCACCCGCGGGTGAATCCTAAAGGTGACGAGGTAGCTTTCATCGAGCATCCCGTTCGCCGAGACGATGCTGGATCGATCGCGGTCGTCGATCTTTCAGGGAAGAAGAAGACTTTATCCACCGGCTGGGAAACGGCCTGGGGGCTGGGCTGGTCCCCGAGCGGAGACGAAATCTGGTTTTCCAGCACCCGGCTGGGCTATGGACGTTATCTCTCTGCCGTGACGCTGTCAGGCAAAGAACGACTTCTGGCACGCGAGCCCGGCACGCTGACTCTGCAGGATGTAGCGAAGGACGGCCGCGTGCTGATTACCCGGGATGTGCCCCGCGTAGGAATGGTTGGGTTAACCGCCGGCACCACCAAGGAGCGGGACCTTTCCTGGCTTGACTGGTCGGCACCCAAGGATTTATCCCCGGATGGCAAGAAACTTCTGTTCACGGAATCCGGGGAAGCGGGCGGGGAGAACTATTCCAGCTATCTGCGAGGGACCGATGGGTCGCCGGCGATCCGGCTCGGCGACGGATCGAGCTTTGCGCTGTCTCCTGATCAGAAGTGGGCGTTGGCGGGCCTGCCCAAGCCACCCGTTCAGTTCAACCTGCTGCCTACAGGTGCTGGAGAATCGAGACAGTTGACTCATGACCAGATCAATCGCCTCGATGCCCGTTGGTTCCCGGACGGCAAGCGACTTTTATTTTCCGCCGACGAGCCCGGCAAGGGCGTACGGCTTTACTTGCAGGACCTGGATGGCGGTCCGGCGAAGGCCATCACCGAGGAAGGCGTGAACGGTAGCCTTTTCACCATCTCTCCTGACGGCAAACAAGTGGCGCTGGTCACCCCCGATCAAAACCCTGCCTTACTCAAACTCGACAACGGTGAGATTCGGCCGATTCCTGGCATGAGTGCTGGAGAAGCTCCTATCGCTTGGACTAGTGACGGACGCTCCCTCTTCGTGTACCGGCTCGGCGAAGTCCCGGCGACGGTGAACCGGCTGGACTTGGCCACCGGCCGCAAGCAACTTTGGAAACAACTTGTCCCTCCGGATGTCTCCGGCGTCACCGACATCAGCTCCGTCCTCATCACCCCCGACGGCAAAAACTATGTCTACGAATACGGTCGCACGCTCTCCGATCTGTACTTGGTGAACGACCTGAAATAGGCTTGGACAGGGAGTCGCGCCCTGGCTATCGTTGGTGAAGGTCTGCAGTGACTCTAGAGAAAATCCTCAACTAATACTTCCACATCCTGATTTCATTTCCTGGACGTGCGATTTGAACTTCGTCCATGAGCTGCCGAATCAGGTAAACGCCGCGTCCATGATCGGCGTACACATTCCCGTCCTGCTTCGGATCGGGCAGGCGCTCGGGGTTGAAGCCGGGGCCAGGATCGGTAACAGAAATCAGGATCCGGCCTTCCGGATTCGACTGCAACCGGCATCGAATCTGTTTGGACGGGTCATTGCCACAGCCGTGGACAACGGCATTGGCCAATGCCTCTTGCACCGCCAAGGCAATCTCAAACCGCTTCTGCTCCGGAACTTCGAGATGCTCCAGGGTTTCCGCGAGGGCGTCCACTACGCCCGCGATCGCCTCGGCATCCGCAGGCACGCTGAGGTCGAACCGCTCCGACAATTCGCTTTCCGGGACACCGCTGAACTCAGCCGGCATAGAGGCTCATTTGGTTCTGGAATCCGCTGGTTCTGGAATCCGCCATCGACTCAGGCGATCTTGGCAAAAGACTCGACAGCCGCGTCGTCGTTATCAAAAATCTCAAACAGATTGAGAACACCGACCAGCTTCAACGTCTGCACCGCGAATTTCGAGGGTTGCGCCAGTTTCAGGTTCCCGCCCTTCTGCTTGATCACCGCCAGATAGCGCACCAGCAGACCAATTCCGCTGGAATCCACCATGGGAACCTCCGCGAGGTTCATCACCATCCGCGTGTCTCCGTTGCTGAGCGCTTCGTCCATGGTCTGGCGTAAGCCGTCCACGGCAGGGCCCATGCGGAGAGCTCCGCGCAGCTGGATCACTTGCACCTGGGAGCGCTTCCGCACGTTGATGTCCAAACTATCCTCCTCCGCCGATTCAGAGCGGGTTCCAAATTACGGTAAGCAGCGGGGTTTTGCAAGTGTCCTGAAATTCACGGCAGCGCAGGATGGATCGAAGCGAGATAAATATTTCATCCTCACGGGTCGAAAAATTTGACATAATCGGTGCGCCAAGAGAACGCCCATGCCCCTGCCCGGCACCCGGACTGAAGCCGACCGTCACGCGGTCATCATCATCACCACCGACGAAAGAGTGCGTCCCGAAGCCGAGGCCTACCTGGCGCCCGAGCACGACCTGAGCATGCTCCAGACCTGGGACGAAATGATCGCGTTGATCAGCAAGCAGCCACCGGACGCCGTCCTGCTTGACCTGGACACCATCGGAGACCGCAGCGAGGACGGCATCACCGCTTTAGGTGAACTGCGCGCACTCGGGCCGGACCTGGTGCTGGTGGGCTTAACTCGTTCCAACAGTCACAACCTGCGTTTGAAAGCGGTAGCGGCCACCGTCGATGAATATTTCGTCGCACCCATCGATTTCGAGGAAGTGCGGGATGTGCTCAACCGCGCGCTGGAAAAGCGTGCGCTCAGGATCGAGTGCCGGCAACGACAGGGTGAGCCAAGCGAGCCGGAGTCATTTTGCGATCTGATCGGCAGCAGCGAGGCGATGAGGCGCGTCTACGAGGCCATCCGGAGAGTCGCAGATAGCGCGAGCACGGTGCTGATCCGGGGGGAAAGCGGAACCGGCAAGGAGCTGGTGGCCAAGGCGATTGTCGAATTGGGGCCCCGCGCGAAAAAGCCTTTCGTCAGTCTGAATTGCGCGGCGCTGCCGGAGAACCTTATCGAGACCGAGTTGTTCGGCCACGAAAAGGGCGCCTTTACCGATGCGCGGACGGCACGGGCCGGTCACATCGAACTGGCGCACACCGGCACGCTGCTGCTGGACGAAATTGCCACGCTAGGTCTGGCCCTCCAGTCCAAGTTCCTCCGCGTGCTGGAAGACCGGGCCGTGACCCGCATCGGCGGCCAGAGCGCGAGGAAGATCGACTTCCGTCTTATCGCCGCGACCAACGAAGACCTGGAGCAGATGGTGCGGGCCGGCCGCTTTCGCGAAGACCTGTACTACCGGATTAACGTCGTACCCATCGTGCTGCCACGCGTTGCGCGACCGCCCGGGGGACGTTCCCCTGCTGCTGAACCATTTCCTGCGCTCCTACTGCACTGCTAACAACGTTCCATTGAAGGGCTTGGAGCCGGAAGTGATACAGATTCTGGAGGAGGACGCCTGGCCTGGGAACGTGCGCGAGCTGCAAAATCTGGTGCAACGGCTGGTGCTCATGGTGGATGGACCGGTGATCAAGGTCCAACATCTGCCGCAGCGGCTGCTTTACAACAGTGCCGCCAGCCAGGAATCCATGCTGATTCCCGAAGGCGGCGTCAACTTCGATGAGGAGATCGCGAAGATCGAGGTGGCCTACCTGACCGCGGCGCTCCGGCGTTCCGGCGGCAGCAAGATCGGCGCAGCGCGGCTGCTGCAGGTCGACAAGCAGAAGATGCACTATCTTTGCCGCAAATATCAGGTCGGTCGAGATTGAAAAATTCACTCGTCGCACGGCGAGGATTAAAATCTCATCCCTCGAGGATCAATATTTAACTCATCCCGATCATGGTTCCGGACCGCAGTTCCCATTCTTCCTTCTGGGATTTCGATTAACTCACTTATTTACATGGATTTGACATAGCTCGCCCGAGCCTGCCGCACTTTGGCACAGGAGTTGCTTACTACAAAACCGACAGGATGGAAGAAACTAAAAAGGAGAAACGAAATGTCGATCCAAAAGAAATCTTTGATCGGTAATCTGACGGCGGCCAAGAAGGCCATCATTGCCACCAATCCGACGACCACCGCCAAGCCTTTCGGCTCCGTTTACACCGCCAACATGGCGAAGGTAGCAAAAGTGGCGAAAGTAGCCAAGGTCGCGAAGGTAGCAAAAGTAGCCAAGGTTGCCAAAGTAGCGAAGGTCGCGAAAGTAGCCAAGCTGGCCAAGAAGGCCTAAGCAAGTTTTGTAACGTTGCTGAACCAAGAAGAGGGATCAGGCGCTGCGAGTTGGGGGACTCAAGGCGCTTGGCCCTCTTTTGTGTTGTGGCAACCGCCTCCGCCGCACCAGCCTCACCACACTTTTCGCTGGACGAGCTGGCGGAGAGTATTCCCGACCGACTCCGCAATGCTTCGCCTTCGGACCTGTATCTTCGCGTCCCCCGACATCCCCGGGCGCAGCCTCCCATCAGGATTGGAAATCAGAACGGTCGCCACGTAATAGGTGGGCGCGGCGCCGCCTTTGTATTTTTCTTCTTGTATCAGGCCGGGAGCGAGCTCTGACGAAGCGGGCGCCACGGATACCACCTGGCCTCGAACCGGGAAAAACAAAGCCTCGGGCTTCAGCGAGGCCGGTGCGCCAGTCCCGATGCGGTGGACCTGAAATTCAGGGATGAAAATCCGCGCCCTGAGCGTCCGGGCGTCCTCCACATCGCCCAACACATCTCCTTCCTGAACGAAGGAGCCCAACCGGTCCCGAAGCCTTGGCGAGGCCACCACACCCGCAATCGGACTCGTCACTTTCAAGGCCGCAACCTGTTCAAGAACCGAGCGGGAGCGCCCAACCTGAGATTCATTCTCGGCTCGCGCGGTTCCAAGATTCGCGTAAGTGAGTTCCGCCTCGCGGGTCTGGGCTTCCGCAGTATGGAGTTTCTCCTTGGCTTCATCAGCCGCCGTTTCGAGCCGCAGATTGCGCAGCAGGAACAGCGGAGTTCCGGCCGCTACCGGCGTCCCTTCCTCCGCCAGAACCTCCGTGATCTGTCCCGGCACGGCGGCGCGAATCGTCGCGCGTTGTCCAGGTTCCAGAACAAACCGCCCACCTACAGTTTCGCGCCACACCGGCGCGAAGAGTGCGAGCGCCAACAGCGCGGCAGCCGCAACCTTGTAGGGTTCGCGCCACCAGTTACGGAAATTCTGACTCTTATCCACAAGGAAGTCTTTCACAAACCTCACCGAGGAGCGCAGTCGCGATCGAAAGATCAAAAAAGCCAGCAACGACGCCGGCAGGAATGCCCACTGCGGGTTGAGCCGGAAGAAAATGTTATAGGCGAAGCGCACCACCGCAAACAGGATGAAGTAGCTATAGAAGCCGGAAAGGATCGCATAAATCACGAAGAACAGACGGCGCCGGGGACGCAGGTAGGGAACCTCCACCGGCAAACGGAACACATTGCGCTTCACCCAGCTCGAAACAAATGCAGTCGAGTCCTCCTTGAGCGTCGGCATCCCGATCAGCTCGCCAAAAAGATAGTAGCCATCGAGCTTGATCAGCGGGTTCAGGTTCATCAGAACCACAGCCACGCCCGTGATCAGCATGATTTTGTAAGCGAAGTCGTGAATCGGGATGCCCGCCGGAGTTCCCCACCAGATGATGCTGGCCACGGAACAAAACATCAGTTCAACCCATATCCCGGCGACGATGGCCGCCACTCGCGGCCACTTCCCTCCGTACACATAGACCTCGCCAACATCGCAAAAGAAGGCGGGAGACAGATAGACCAGCATGAATCCCATGCTGTGGACGGCCCCGCCGAAATGCTTGCAGGTCAGCCCGTGAGCGCATTCGTGAAAGTACCCCAGTCCACAAAACAACAACCAGAACTCAGCCAGATCCCCCGCACTCTTGTCGCTGAAGGTGTAGTACCGCACCGTGTCGCGCCAGATCTCACTCCATCCGCTGATGAAGATGAGTGCCATGACCGAGAACATTCCCAGGGTCAGGAAGGTGAACCACTTTGTGTACATGAAACTCAGGCGCGCGTGGAGTCGAGTGAGGTAGTCTGTCGGGATCCCAGGTCGAGAACGTCATCATCGACAGATCGATGGTTTTCTTGGCCCGGCGCCTGCGCTCGTCGGCGAGTTTCTCGTTGGCCGTGGTGCTGAGCTCCAGCGGGCTCCTGTACCAGATCTCAGCCTCCTCCAGCGAGTCGGCAAACTCCCGTACCTCCTGCTCGGTGAAAGATACGCCGATCTCTTGCTCGAAAAGCTCCGCAACTTCGACGTAGGAACGTTCTCCATTAAACAGCTGCACCAGCTTCCATTGGTCGGGAGTGAACCGCATGATAAAACTGCCGCCGGATACCATTGCGACAACGGTGGGAACTCCGCCTTCAATCTGCTCGCGCGCGATCAGCCGGGGATGCAGGCGGCGATAAGCCTTGCCGATTCTCTTTGCCGGCAACTCGGGAAGCGCGACGTTGAGGACTTCGGCAAGATTCATTGCGGGTTCTTCAAGAGGATGTTGGCGGTCATTCCCGGGCGCAGGTCGGCCACTGATCCTTGCAATTCTGCCGTGATGTCGATCGTATCGCTGGAGGGATCGACCACCGGGCCTACGAGAACCACGCGCGCCTTGTGAAGCTCGGCGGGGGTCGCCGACGTCACCACGATCAGTTCCGTGCCCTTCCGCACGCGGCCCATATACGCTTCCGGAAGAGCAAACCTTACGCGCAAGGGCGAGACTGCCGAAACCCAGAACAAACGATCGTTCTTCGCAACTTCCTGCCCGGCGCGAATGTAGCGGCGAGCCACGACGCCATCGAAGGGAGCGGTGATTCGGGTTTTTTCCAGTTCAAGCTCCAGGGAGCGCAGCGTGTCTTGCGCGACTTTCAAGTCCTCCCGCTGGCGCTCTACCTCGAACTCCGTCGCATCATATTGGTACTTCGCCTTCTCCTCCTCGGACTTGGCGACGATATTCGCGGCCCACAGTTTCTCGGCCCGGTCGCGCTGCACTTGAGCGACCTGTGCGCTGGCCTCCCAGTTCTTAAGGTCCGCGTCGGTACTTCGCACCTTTGCGGCTGCTGCATCTTTGTTGGCGGCGAGTTGCCGGTCGTCGAGCTGAGCGAGAATCTGGCCTTTCTTTACGGCTGTGCCAGTCTCGACGAAAACCTGCGACACGACTCCATCGCGCTGGGCCTCCAGATCGACTTGGTTCTCCACCACGATTGGCCCCGAAGCGATGTAGTCCGCTGGCACGGCCTGAGTCGGAGCAGTTGTCTCAGCAGGTTTGCCGGGAACGGCTGCAGCGGCCCCTGCCACCGTAGGAGTGGAACTGCACCCGCACAAGAAACCGGTGAGACTAAAAGCTGCCAATAGCGCCCAACCATAAGGTGAAGACTTCCACATAACCGACTCCCCAGAAACGCGATTTCCTACCAGCTGAACTTACCAGGCGATCTTTACCACCCGAACCACGACCACAACTTGCCCCAGAACCACATCGCCGTGCCCCGCAACAACACGTAGCCGGCAGGATGCCAGCCCACAAAAACCTTGCCACGACCCTGCATCCCCGGCCGTATCGCACCGTCAGGATTAGCGACGCTCACGCGAGCGATAAACGACCGGTGATCGGACTCGACCTGGCTCTCGGGACTGACGACGGTGACGTTGCCCCGGAAAGTCTCCAACGGAAAACTCTCGAGTTTGACGGACGCGGCCTCCCCGCTTCGCAGCAAGGTCGCGTCTTCTTCGGAAATGGCAACGTCGGCGGTGACGGGGGAAGTCTCAATAATCTCCGCGAAAGTATCGCCGTGCATCAGACGACGGCCCACGGAGTTCTGGACCTGCGCCGTGGTCACGACCCCATCAAAAGGCGCTCTCAGAATAGTCCGCGCCAATCGTTCGCGAGCGCGTGCCAGCTCCGCCCGGAAGTAGTCGACCTTCACCCGCTCGTTCCCGGCCAGGGTTCCGTCATTCTGCGACAGGGCACGATTCATTGTGGCCACGGCTTCCGCGTACTTGGCCTCGGCATCGGCCACGTCTGCGCGATAGTTCCAGTCTTCCAGTTCAGCCAGCACCGCGCCCTGCTTGACAGAATCACCTTCACGGACGTGCACATTCCTGACCACGCCGTCGACTTCGGCCTGCACTTGCGCCGAGCGTGCGGACGCCACAGTTGCAACGCCGTCCACCCGCATGGGTAACGGACAAAATATAAGGAATAGCCCCACCGCCGCAGCGATGGCCATCATGAACCCGCGCCGGCGTTTTTCCATCGCCAGAAAGCGCTTCTTCTTTTGCAGCAACGGCTCCAGAAGATTGATGAAGGGTACTTCCCGATAGAGCGAAGCATTGCGCAGGGCGACCGTAGCTTGGCCGGCCAGCACCTTAATGATCTCGATATGCGCCACCGTGAGGAAATCGGGATCGCTGCTCTCAAACGACAGAATGCCGACCCGGCCCTGATCGTCGATGAGCGGGAGCGCATAGAATCCCTTCATTCCACTGGCTGCGAAGTAGGCGGCAAACTTGGCCTGGGTTTCCGGGCGCGGGTCATCAATCTTGTCGCCGTGCTGCGTGACATTGATTTCGTTGGTGGAAATCGACGCCCACTCCAGCATCTCTTTCAGGCCAGAAACGGCGGGGTCGGCGAGATTGATCTGCGTCAAGCCGGAAATGGCTTTCAGATGTAGCGCGCCGCGTTGTTCCAGGGCAATCGCGGCACGTTCAAAGGGAACGATGGCTTGAGTATGGTTCACCACCGATTGCAGCACGCGGTCCAAGTTGAGCGTGGAGGTAATTTCGCCGCTCACCTGCACCAGGGTCTGCAGGATCTCGACCTTGCGCTCGGTCTGGAGCAGGCTGGCATTGTGCAGAGCATTGCTCGCGGTTTCGCAAATATTGGCGAGAAGGAACTGGTCGTCATCGTCGAAGGGCTCGCCGTCGAGGCGATTTACCGCCTCGACCACGCCTACCAGGTTCTCGTGCTCCATGAGAGCGGCGGCGACCAGCGAAAATATTGGGCTATCCTGATGCTCAACATTGCGCTTCTTCAGGCGCTCGTCGGCGGGATCCACGATGAGCACGGGCTCACCATTATCCGAGATGTCTCCGGCAACGCCCTGGCCGGGCCCCTGCACCTGACCCACGGCAACAGTGGGGTCGAATCCTTCCGAGTTCACGAGTTCAAGCGCGTCGTTGTTCACCATCCACAAATTGATCGCCTGAACATTCATCACTTCCTGAAACTTCTTGGCAATTGTAGGAAGTAGCTCGTTCATCTCCAGGGTGGAGTTGAAGACCTTCTCCAGGTCGTACATCTGGGCGACGCGGCTGATGGAATGAAGGCTGGTGTTGCGCTCGCTCTCATAAGACAAAGCTGCAGCCAGCGCCGGAGCTGCGAATTGCGCAATTTCGTCGAGCGCTTCCTGGGTCTCCTCTGGAAACGACTCTTCGTAGCTGATCACCTCGATTGCGCCGAGAAGAGTTTCCCCCATCATCAGCGGCATATAGACGAGCGCAGTTACGGTGCGCCGGATATCGAGGTGCGCGTATTCTTCGCGCGTGAGATCGCTTGCGCCAAATTCAGCAAACTCCTTGCTGTCCGCTACTGTGCCGAGCGTCCCCGTGTCGAATTCCATGCCGCCGGCGACGGTGATCTCGCCGGAGGTGGCTTTCGGCGCCCAGGATGGGTTTTGCTGGTCCTCGATGACGTACACCACCACCGCGTCCCCCGGCAGCAGTTGCGCAACTTGTTCCGCGATCACCTGGCAGCGCGGACCCACCTCTGGCCGTGCCAGCAGGGCTGCCGCGAATTCGGCTACGGGAACGATGAACTCGGATCTACGAGTCGCCATCAACGGCGCTCCTCAGGTTGCGGATTCTTCGCGAGGCACTGTACTCGCGTTTAAGGGGAGATCGCCCGTTGACCTCGGGCGATTGCGAATCTTAATCCGCTCGCAGGTAGAGGTCAACTCTTCATTTGGGTCCTAACAGCCGAGGGCTCAACCGGTTGCCCAAGCATCACGGCATCAACAGATCAATTCGAGCGGGCTATGCGGCGAACGCCAATTCTGGAAAATCAGCTTCGCATCGCTTACCCTGCTGGTTCATCTAACGTGCATGGGAAGAGGGCTCACTGTTTCCGTGTTGGATCTGGTCGGAATGCGGCCGGGCGAGGGCGCCGGAAGCGCGATTGCCCGCTCGGTCGATTTGGCGCAGCATGTGGAAAAGCTGGGATACAAGCGGTACTGGCTGGCGGAGCACCACTCGATTTCCGGACTGGCGTGCTCGGCTACCAGTGTTTTAATTGGGCACGTGGCGTCCAGAACGAAGAAAATTCGCGTGGGCAGCGGCGGAGTGATGCTGCCCAATCATGCGCCGCTCGTCGTGGCGGAACAATTTGGCACACTGGAGGCAATCTATCCGGGGCGAATCGATCTCGGGTTGGGACGCGCTCCCGGCGGCGACTTTCAGACCATGCGGGCGCTACGCCGAGACTTGCAGCAAAGCGGAGACGATTTCCCGGCGCTGCTCGACGAACTACGTACCTACCTCGGTCCCGAAAAACCCGGGCAAGCAGTGAAGGCTATTCCCGGGCAAGGCAGCAATGTGCCCATCACGCTGCTGGGTTCGAGCGGCTTCAGCGCGCAACTGGCGGGAACTCTGGGCTTGCCCTTTGCATTCGCCGCGCACTTTGCTCCTGAATACCTGTATGCAGCGGCACAACTCTATCGCGAGCGCTTCCGGCCCAGCGAAGTTCTCCGACAACCTTATTTCATGGTAGGGGTACAGGTGATCGCGGCGGAGACGGATGCGACCGCCCGCCGATTGTTCACCACTCCCCAGCAGCGATTTCTGCGGCTGATCCGCAATCAGCCCGTCGAATTATTGCCACCCGTCGATTCCATGGAGCCTCTCTGGCAGGACTGGGAACGCGCGGCTGTGGAAAACAGGCTGGGAGCGGCGATCGTCGGATCCGACAAGACGGTGAAGGCAGGGCTGGAGAAACTAGTAAGTGACACCGGCGCCGATGAGGTGATCGTGGTGACGGATACTTATGAACATGAGGACCGATTGCGGTCCTATCAGCGCCTGGCAAGCATTGCCAGTACGATCGCGACGAAACCCAACGTAACTGTTGAAGCCTGAACCGCTGGCCGCTGCATTTTCGGAATCGAAGCCACGAGCAGTTCTCCAATCTCTCGCACGCAACTCAAGCTGTTGTAGACCTCAACAGTTTTAATCCTGTCACGAGACTTTCATTAACTATTTACGCCATCTCAACGGTCCATTTACATCCGGCTATTTCAATGATGCGGAAAGTTTTCTGCGCCGGGAAAAGGCATCGACCGGCGACAACTTAAGAGCCCGAGAGCATTCGATCATTAGAGAGGAAGAATAAAGTATGCAAGCTAAAGAATTGTTGAAGTCTAGTTGCGCATCGCTGTTAGTCGCTGCATTGGCCATGCAGCCAATCGCCACCATGGCCCAAAGTTCCGCGGATGATGAGCTTGCCGATCAGAAAAAAGTAGTCGAGATCGCGCCGAGATCAAGCGCCGAAGTTGCTCGCTACACGCGGAGTCTCGCCGCTGCACCCGCTCTCACCCACGCTCAAGAACTTGCTCTGTTACAGGAAAACATCAAGTACGTCTTCGTTCTCTTCCAGGAGAATCGCTCCTTCGACTTCTACTTCGGCACCTATCCGGGAGCTCGTGGATTGTTCTCACAGCCCGCCAGCCAGACGCCCGGTTTCGTCCAGCCGATTGTTTTGACCAACGGCACGGTCGGCACCATCTCTCCATTTCTAATTCCTCAGTCCGTCACCGGCGTCAACACCAGCATGGCCCCAACCACAGTGAACCTCTATCCGGAGGACACTGCCTCGGTGAATCACGGTCACACGGCCATCGACGCCAAGCTGGATCTTAATTCCAGCAACGTTGCCCAGAATGATCGCTATGCCTTCACCGAAGAAGGACTTTCGGGAACGTTGACCTGCACTTCTGAAACGTCGTGCACTTACGCTGGCCCGGCACCGACCGAGGCGCAGGTTCAAATGGGCGAACTGGTCGTCAGCCACGTGGACTGCGCAACCGCTCCGTTTCTCTGGCAATACGCGGATCGTTTTACCCTTTTCGATAACTTCTTTGACACCGTGATCGGACCTTCGACGCCCAACGCCATCGCCATGATCGCCGGTCAGTCGGGCATGACGCAGTGGGTCGAGCATCCGCTGTTGGGCCTGAATATCAACACCACGAATGCGGCATTACCCGTGGTCGGCGATCCCCAGCCCTTCTGGGGTTCCGCTCTCGACCAAACTCCAGCCAACGAAGAACAGCCCACGGAATCGGGCGCTCCTGGGACCACTAATCCCGCCTCCAACCTAACGTTCGCCAGCTTGCCGCTCTCCTTCATGGGAAACCAGATCGAGAGCATCACAGCCAACGACCTGAATCCTGCTTTTGACCTTCTCGACGTTCAAAAGGACATCCAGAAGATCGCGGGCAGCCCCAACGGTCCCGTGAACTGGGGATGGTTCCAGGAAGGGTATGATCTGGAATCGACCGATACTGGCGGCACCGCGACGCATGCCAGCTACATCGCGCATCACAACGGCCCGCAATACTTTGGCTATGAGTCCAACAACCCGGGCGAGACCGCTTCGCACCTGAAGGGCCTCGGCGATTTCTACACCGCCATCAGCAACCAATCACTGCCTGCGGCAGGTGGAGTGTTCTACGTCCGCGGCGGTTACGACAACCTCGATGGCCTGGTTCCTCGCTCCCCCAGTCCGGCGGTTAAGGCCGCTTTCCCTGGCAACGACGATCACCCAGGTTATTCCGATGCACAGATCAGCGAAGCCCTTCTGGCCGACTCGATCAATGCCATCGCCAACAGTCCGTATTGGTCGCAGAGCGCCATCATCATCACCTATGATGAAACCGATGGTCTGTACGATCACACGCAGCCGAAGATTCGTTCCTGGGATCCCAACGGAAACGCTCTCGATCAGGGACCACGAATTCCCACGATCGTCATCTCGCCCTTCAGCGTGGTGCACGGAATCTCTCACGAAGCCACCGAGCATGGCTCCATCATCAAGTTCATCGATGAACTCTTCAACCTGACTCCGCTGGGCGATCTTCCCGATGAAGTTGCGGCTCGCAAGCTGGGCAAGAAAACCTACGGCCAGGGCTACCTCGGACCCTCCGACGCCGCCACACCCGGCGTGGGAGATATGTTCTCCGCGTTTGACAATGGCCGCTTGTCAGGCGCAACGCCACCGTTGCCGGCGGGTTATGCGACCATTCCGCAGGCAACGGTTCTGAGTCTGCCGCACTACGGCGGACAAGGCTGCCGCATCCTGCAACTCACCCCGACCGACACGATCAAGGGCGGAGTGAGCGACCCTGCACCAGCTGACTTCAACCCGCGTCCAGGCACCAACCCGGGCATTCCGACGCAGACGCCCGGCTGGCCCACAAACTAGCGCTTTTCTTACCTTCTCTCTCTGGCGACCGGATTTTTCTCTCCGGTCGCCGGACTTTTGCAATTCTTTCGTCCGGATACCGGTAAAGGAATAGACCCGCATGCCCAGAATTTCCGCACTTTTGTTTTTTTCAATCACATTTCTCTGGCTGGTCGTCGGAACGAACGTCGCCGCCCACGCCGGTACGACTCTCGATCGCATCAAGACCGCTGGCTCACTGCCCTGCGGAGTCAATACTGAAGAGCCTGAATATTCCACCCAGGACGCACATGGGAATCATTCCGTTTTCGATGCGGATATTTGCAAAGCCGTGGCCGTTGCCGTGCTCGGCCAAAACGCCAAGTACACGATCATGCCCTTCCGCGACGAGCAGGACGCGCTCAAAGCGCTCAAGTCCGGCGAGATCGCGCTTCTCGCCGCCGGATCTCCGAACTTCATCAATTCGGCGAACAAGGGCTTCGGTTTTGCGCGCCCGATTTTCTATGACTACCAGGGCTTCCTGGTGAATAAGAGCATGGGAATCACTTCGCCGAAAGATCTCGCCGGCAAGAAAGTTTGTTACCTCGGCGGGACCGAGATCGAAGACCAGTTATCGAGTTACATGCAGCGCGAGAATATCAAGTGGCTTCCGTTTCCTTTCCAGGAAGAAGGAGAGATGGAAGCGGCCTTCGTCACGCGCAACTGCGCCGCCATTTCCGCCGACGTCTCGCAACTGGCCTTCGAACGGCTGGGCTTCAAGAACTTCGCAAAGAATTGTGAAATCCTGCCGGACGTGATTGCCAAAGATCCGTTGGCGCCGACCTACACTCTTGACGATCCGCAGTGGGCCACCATCGTCAACTGGACGGTGGAGGCTTTGATCCAGGCCGAGGAGAGTGGGATCACGCAGGCGAATGTCGCCGAGATGAAAATGAAGAAAAGCGACGATGTCGTCGTGCGTCGTCTGCTTGGAATCCAGCGCGGCTATGGACCACTGATCGGACTCGACGACGCCTGGGCCGTTAACGTGATCGAAGCCGTGGGCAACTACGGCGAGATCTTTGAGCGCGACCTCGGCTCCGGGTCGGTGATGAAGCTGCCGCGTGGCGCCAACAATCTCTGGACGCAGGGCGGCGGACTCATGTACGCGATGCCTATTCGATAGGCGATGCGTTTCGCTGCTGGCCTTGAAGTCTGAGTCGTGGTACCCCCTCCCCCTCTGTTTCTCGCAAAATCTTTAGGATCAGCGGGTTACGAAATTCGATGCTTGCAAAATCCATCTTCTAAAGGACTTACAGGTAAAATCTTTGTTTTCTGTTACTTCGGAGCTGATTGTGCCTTGGGGACGGTCTACCTTTAATTGTATAGCGTGCCGGGCTCAACCATGATTGCGGGGTTGGGCTGTGGAAGGCAAGGTTAGATGTCACAGTGGAGTTCCGCGGCAGCACAGGCGGCCCTGACAAAACAGCAGGTTCCTCGCCATTCTCGCCGCTGATCGCGGCTACGAACGGCTTCGGAATGACAAGGAGTGGGGTACATTTGAACGAAGAGAACGGTCGTCGATGTCGACGAAGAAGATGAAGAGAGGCGAATCATCTCGGCGTGGCGCTCGGAGCCGCACGAAGGGCGCCACTACTGGCAAAACCTCGAAGGACAATAGCTCCACGTCGCGGCGAGGCCGCGAAGCCGGGACTGACTGGCGCAGGCTAGATCGCATGAGCCCTGCTACGATTCGCCAAGGTATCCTCGCGGACCCGGACGCCCACCCCACCGACGCCGCCTTCTGGAAAAATGCCAAGGTCGTCATGCCCACGCTGAAAACCATCGTGACCATGCGACTCGACACCGACCTGCTGCGCTGGTTCCGGCGACAGCGCGGCTACCAGACTCGCATCAACGCCATCCTGAGGGCTTATATGGAGGCGCGAGCGACGACCTAGAAAGCTCCCATGTCTCGCAAACCCGGCGAGACATGGGGCACCCGGCATCAACGCGATCCTTCGCGCTTACATGGAAGCCAACCACTCTGCTTGACACGAGCCACGTGCGCTCCTAGTCTAAGCAGAGACTTAGCCATGAACGCGATTCCCCTCAAACCCGAGCGCCAGGCACAACTGGAGGAGTATACCCAACGCCACGGACAGGACCCCGCCACCGCGCTCGACAACGCTCTGGCAGCCTATCTCGAATGGGAGCGCCAGGATTTTGAGCAAGCTACCCAAGCCATTCGCCGCGGCCACGAAGACGTAAAGGCCGGACGCACTCGTCCCGCCGCAGAATTCCTCTCTGAGATGCGCCGCAAGCATGACCTATCGCGTTGAAATCTCGGCGCGGGCCGAGAATGACGCGGAAGAAATCCTGGAATGGCTGTTAGCACGGCACGCGGGCGAAACCGGCCTGCGTTGGTTTTCGGCGATGGAAGACGCGATCACGTCCCTGGCAACGTTTCCCGAGCGCTGCCCTCTGGCTCCCGAGAGCACACAATCCCGTTTGAGGTGCGTCAACTCCTCTACGGCCATAAGCCGCACGTGTACCGAATTCTGTTCACCATTCAGGAAGGCACAGTCGACATCCTTCATATCCGTCACGGTCGGCGCAAGCCAATTGCGCGACGTTAGACAGGCCCACTTCTCGCAAAGGACGCGAGAAATGGGGCACCCGGCTCACCCCACCGACGCTCCGTTCTGGAAAAATGCCAAGGTCGTTATGCCCTCGCCGAAAACCATCGTGACCATGAGGCTCGATACCGACCTGCTCCGCTGGTTTCGGCAACAGCGGGGATATCAGACGCGCATCAATGCCATCTTGCGCGCCTATATGGAGGCGCAGGCGACGATTTAGAAGGCTCCCACGTCTCGCAACCCCGGCGAGACGTGGGGCACCCGGCGGGGTTGGGCTGTGGAAGGCAAGGTTGGATGTCACAGTGGCGATTCAACGTCCGCACGGGTGGTTTAAGGGACAGCAGATTCCGAGACGTTCTCGCCGCTGATCGCGGCTACGAACGGCTCGGAATGACAAGGGAGTAGTGATGTTTCTGCCGTCCCTGACGGGACTCGTTCCTCTTTTTGCTGCTTACCCCGGACTTACGTCCGGGGCTATCCTCTACCGCCCCTGCGGGGCTGGAGTGGGGCGCTGCGGTGCGCACGTCGCTCGATGAAGCGGGCACACGGCAGCCAAAACAGGGCTAAGCCCGAATCGTTTCTTAAGGCTTGATTTTTTGCTCGGCGCTGGATGTTGGCGCTTGGCGCCGCGGACGACCTCCTACTCCTTCACCCCCAACTGCCAAAACAGAAACGAATACACGTCCGTGAACTCTTCGATTTGCTTGGTGACTGGCTTCCCTGCTCCGTGGCCGGCTTTCGATTCGATCCTTAACAGGATGGGACGGGTTTTGCTGGCGCCGTTTTTGGCTTCGGCTTGCATCTCGGCGGCCATTTTTTTGGCGTGCATCGGATCTACGCGGGTGTCGGTGTCGGCGGTCATGAATAGGATGGCGGGATATTCCATTCCCTCTTTCACGTGGTGATAGGGGGAATAGGCGTAGAGCCACTTGAACTGGTCAGGATTGTCGGCGCTGCCGTACTCGGGAATCCAGAGCTTGGCGATCTGGAAATTCTGGTAGCGCAGCATGTCGAGCAGCGGGACCTGGCAGACCACGGCGCGAAACAGATCGGGACGCTGGGTGATCATGGCGCCCATGAGCAGGCCGCCGTTGGAGCCGCCCTGAATGGCGAGATGATTGGTGTCGGTATATTTTTCGGCGATGAGATGTTCGGAGGCGGCGATCATATCGTCGAACACATTCTGCTTTTTGTCGAGCATTCCGGCGCGATGCCAGTCTTCGCCGAACTCGGCGCCGCCGCGCAGATTGGCGACAGCATAGACTCCGCCGTGCTCCATCCAAAGATAGGCGGTGCGACTGAAATTGGGAGTGAGGCTTACGTTGAATCCGCCATAGGCGGTGAGGAGCGTGGGATTGTGGCCGTCCTTTTTCAGTCCTTTTTTGTTGACGATGAACATGGGGACGCGGGTGCCGTCTTTGGAGTGGAACCACTCCTGATTGACTTCGTAGGCGGCGGGATCGATGGAAGGGGCGTCGACCTTGGCCCAGAGCGTGGTGGCTTTGGTCTTGAGGTCGTAACGATAAACGGTGGGAGGAACGGTGAAGGAGAGGAAGCCGTAGAAAATTTCGTCGCGATTCCATTTGCCGTCGGAGCCGAAGACGGTGCCCAGCGCGGGAAGCGGGAGGTCGCTGATTTTGTCGCCCGCGATATCGAAAATCTTTAGCTGGGAAGTTGCGTTCTGTTCGTACTGGGCGAAAATTTTTCCGCCCCAGACGGCTGCGCCTTCGAGGACTGCGTCGGTTTGCGGAATGATTTCTTTCCAGTTGTCGCGCTCGTAGTCGCCGGCTTCGGTGACGAAAACGCGGTAGCGCGGGGCATCCTCGTTGGTGACGATGTAGACGCGACCGTTATAGACGGAACCGGTGTAGAGAAAATTCTTGCCGGTGGTGATGCGGATGGGGGGCGTGCCTTTTTTCAAGTCCATCAGGAAGAGCTCGGTCTTGGTCCAGCCTTGCTCGACGGTGATCAGGAGGAGGCGGCCGTCGTTATCGAGGCTGACGCTGGGCCAGTCTTCGGGATCGCGGCCCTCGCCGAAAATCTTCAGGTCGGTGTCAGGATCGGTGCCGAGGTCGTGATAGAAGATGTGACGGTTGTACATCTCCTGACCGTCGGGAACGTCGCCTTTCTTGGGATAACGGGTGTAGTAGAAGCCGGAGTTGTCGGGAAGCCAGGCGATGCTGCAGGCGCGGGTGCGCTCGATGGTGTCGGGAAGCTGGTTGCCGGTTTTGGTTTCGATGATGTGGAGGGTGCTCATCTCCGAGCCGCTGGGCGAGGTGCCGTAGGCGAGATACTTTCCGTTCTCGGAAGGCTGGTACCAGTCGAGGGCGATGGTGCCGTCGGCGGCGAGCTGGTTGACGTCGAGCAGGACGCGGTCTTTGGCACCGTTCTTTGCTGCTTCGGCGCCGGATTCACGGACATAGAGCACGGGCTGGTTCTGCATGCCTTCACGGCGGGTGTAGAAATAATATTTGCCGCCAATCTCGGGCTGGCTGATGCTGCCGATGCCGAGGAGTTCGGTAAGGCGCTTCTGAATCGCGTCGCGGCCGGGGAGGGGATCGAGGAGAGCGTTGGTATAAGCCATCTCTTCGGCCACCCACTTCTGAGTATCGGCGCTGGCGCCATCCTCGAGCCAGCGGTAGTTATCGACAATGTTCACGCCGTGGATCGTTTCTTCGAGCGGACGCTTGTCTGCCTTGGGCACCTGCGCGGAAGGCTTCACGTCATTGCCAGCGAGCGTAGCTCCCGCCAGAAGAAAAACCGAAGCAACTATCAAACCAACCGCACTCATTGATCACCTCTCAACTCGTCACCTCTCAAATCATCACCTCGCAACTCATCACCCCGCTGATCGTCACCAGGCTAATCGTCGCCTCGGAGCTCTGTACCTCGCAACCCGATAGCGTACCAAAATCGCGCGCTGACTGTTTTCAGCCGTCACTTGAAATGTTATGATTGATGGGCTCAAGAAGCGCGCGCTCAAGTGCGCTTCGCTACACTCCTCAGTAGCTCAATGGCAGAGCATTCGGCTGTTAACCGAAGGGTTGTAGGTTCGAATCCTACCTGAGGAGCCATTTCTTTCCCGTCAGTTAGCGCCCCCTTAATACAAAATGATTCGGATACCGGGGACTCTGGTTGAATATCCGTTCTACTGATGCTCTGCACCGCTCCCCGCGAGAAGTGCAGAGCAGAGATAGAAGAGGCTGTAGCGGATTGAAGTGGCGGCGAGTTGAGTGGCCGCACACCGGACGATGAGGTAGCCGCTTACCACACGCCGTAGTTTGCCCGTGCTGCTCATGGCAGCCACGGAGACGGGCAATCTCGCCACGCTAAAGCGTGTTGAGGAAGTTCACCAAGTCAGTTTGTTGCTGTGACGTCAGGCCGATGTTGAATCGCTTGTTGTAGAAATTGACGAGGTCCTGCAGCGAACTTGCGTTGCCGCCATGAAAATAGGGCGCTCGCGAAGCCAGTCCGCGCAGAATAGGGGTTTTCATTTTCCCTAGATCGGCGCATTTCCCAGTGATCAAACCCAGCCCTGGATCGGTGGTTTCAAACAGATCATAAGTCGTGCCGCTCACCGCGACCGGATTGCTAAAGAACGGAATGGAGCCTGTCGGACAATAGAACGCGAATAGTGGCAAGTCCGGCGTCGGTGGCAAAGTTGGAACTCCGCCGGCTGGGGTCTGAATCGGACTTACGTAGCTGTTGTCGGCGATGCCGGTGTGCAGAGGACCAAGCACAAAATTGTTCCCGATATTCTGTACATTGTGGCAAGTGTTGCAAGCCGATCTGAAATTGGGCCCAAGGACGTTATTAAAACCCGAAACCCCATTCACCAGGAAGTGCACTCCACCGTTGAAGATGGCCTGGCCGCGAAGAATAGACGCGCGCCTGGTTTCCTCTGCGCCCGTGGGTGCACTGAAAGTGGCCGGGTAGAGGGTGAACTGTTGGACGCCAAGGAAGGTAGGAGCCAAGGGCAGACAGAAGCTAATATCGCTGCCGCAAGTCTGCGAGGCAAGGAACGCGGCACCACCAGTCGCCCCACTGCGATCGGAGCGTCCGGTCAGATCCGAAGCGCTATTGTCGAAAGATTGAGCAGTGAAGTTTCCTTGTTGGAAAGTGACGCCCTGCTGAATTTCATCCGCCGTTAGCGCCGCCAGCTGGGCAGAAGTTGCCTGCGCGTGAATCCTGACCGCATCCTGGAATTGGGTTGGCAGGTCCGGCTCGCGCGAGTCCCACATGATGGCGAAACCCGTTCCTTCTGGCGCGACGCCGGATAGCCCTGGAATCTGCGGAAGTGGTGGGGTTGGCGGGGCCGGGACCGTGGTGCCGGCGGGATCGAGGAAGACGACATTCGCGGTAGGCAATGGACGCCGATACATCGACAGAAATCCTGCCGGCACGCCGTATGTCGCACTGTTCTCGCAACCATAAGGATCATTTACGAGCGTAAGCGATGCCCACTCGGGGTTCGGAGGTAGGGGCAAGAAGATTCGGATGTTCGCCTTGGTAAACAGTTGGCTTCGCGCACTTATGAAGGCTGCGCCAGGGCTGGTGGCCGCAGCTCCGAGGTTGGGGCAATTGGAGCCATCGACCGGTTGGAACAGGGCGCCCTTGCCTTTGGTGCTCTGATATACCGACTGGACGGTGCGGCTAGTGAGTGCCCAGCCGTCTTGCGGCTGATGGCAGGTGAAGCAGTTGCGTTGGTTAGTGCCCAGCGATGACGAAAAAAAAGCATTCTGAGAGGTAATCGTCGGGCCGTTTACCTGATAACTGCCGATCTGGCCGGTCGGATCGGAAAGCTCCTCCGATTCCGGAATGCTGATTGGGGTTTGCCCGCTGAGAGTGGCAGGCAAAACCGGTGATTGCAGAGCGTTAGACCAGGCCTCTTGCGCCCATGTCGAGACATAACCAGCGCTCTGCGAATAGGCTACATGACGGATGCCGAAGGCGACAGCCAGCAATAGCCCCAACAAAAAGCCCAAGCCCCTTAGGTTTTTCATGACGCGAGCTCCTCATGTTGCGCCCATTTATAGCGCAAGGGAGCCCGGTGTCAACTGCTCAAACAGCTTAGTAGACGAAATTACCCCAAAAGTATTAGACACTTTCCGGCTAGGCCGCGATGGTACTTGTTTGAAATGCCGAACTGGGTAAACTTGCAACCAGCGCTGTCGCTATCCCCCAGGTGCAAGGCGCCACTATGACCGGGAGGATAGGGAAATGAAAAGGCTCGGATTCTCGCTT
This sequence comes from uncultured Acidobacteriaceae bacterium, assembly GCA_963750245.1. Taxonomy (GTDB): domain Bacteria; phylum Acidobacteriota; class Terriglobia; order Terriglobales; family Acidobacteriaceae; genus Sulfotelmatobacter. Next base: position 905,906 of record CAVVQB010000005.1, on the reverse strand, counting down.
TTCTTAGGAACACTCGCCCTGATGCTGGGGGGAACCGCCCTAGCGCAGAATGTTGGTGACAACAGCGTTTACTTCGTCACCTACTATTCCAATGCAAATACGGCCGGCGCGCCCGACGCTACCGTGCGTATCATCAACGACGGCGAAAAAGGTGCCGGAACCAGCGGAACTCTCTGGGCCGACTTCTACGTATTCGATGACAGCGAAGAGTTGCAGGATTGCTGCAGCTGCGCTGTAACTCCTGACGGCCTGCTTGCGGAGTCCGTAAATCAGCAACTCGTAAATTTTGATCTGGTTCTGACCCCGAAGTTGAACAGACGCGGCGTCATCAAGGTCATTTCATCGTCGAGCAGCGATCCGACCGCTCCTGTACCGACTCCCGGACTGCGCGAATTCGCAACGCACATCCAAGCAACACGGAGCTTGCCTTCAGTGACGGGACCTTTCTCAACCAGCGAGGCTGAAGCAATCGACGCGAACCTCAGCACTGCTGAGCGATCGTTGTTGGGCGAGCTTTGCTATTACGCGATGCAGCTGGGCAGCGGCTTCGGCGTTTGCACCTGCACTCATGAAGACTACGACTTCTAATCTCCGGTACGTGCAAAGGTAAGAAAGAGGTCCGAGCCGGACTTCGAGTTGCGCTTCTCGGATAGTGTCCTGATTTTTAGAGAACCCAAATCAGGACACTATCTGACTGATGACCCTTAATATTGACCCCGCGCCCGCGCCCTGCTGACCGGAGATCCGGCTGAATTTCCATTCCACTGATGCTTTCCTTCACTCCAGGGAGTTCGTCCAAAGAGAAGTGTCCATAGCGGGAGGTCATCCGCAGTTTCGCTAGAATCGGGTAGGAGCAAAGTCATGATGTTGATGCCTCGCTTGTGGTCTTTGGCAGTCATGTTTGTGGTGTTCGCAATTGGCTGGACCGCGCACTGGCCGCAGGTGGAGGAAAAGCGGCCTGAACCCGGCGGCCCAAGACTGGTGAATACTTGTTTGATAACTAAGGACGTGAACGCGACTTGTGGAGTTTTACGAGCCTATTTTGGCGCTTGAGGCGAAGAAGACTGGTGGAGATTACGCCGAGTTTGCGACGGGTGTGGGAGTACTGGCAATTTTCTCCGAGGACGCTCAAGAAAAATACATCCCTGGCTCGGCCGAAGCGGCGAAGAACAAGAGCGTGGTGCTGCAATTCCGCGTCGCCGATGTCGATGAAGAATACCGGAGACTCCAGGGCCTTGTGAAGACCTGGGTTAAGCCACCCACCACCCAACCCTGGGGAACTCGGTCCATTTATTTCCGCGACCCGGATGGAAATCTTGTGGATTTCTATGCGCCAGTCAAGGGTCATTAGTGCGCGGTTCCCGTTTTGCCGACGATTCGACGGCAAGCTTCACATAGCAAATGGGATCAAACTTCAGCTGAACCACCATCGGCGAAGACTTAACGCCGTGATGATCTCACCCTCGAGCTTCGACTAAACAATTAGGACATGCCGGTTCAGGGACCGGTTGTCGAAACCGGGAAAGCCCGGTATATTGCGAATGATTACTTTTGCTGTCGTTTGGTTGAGAATTTCCCAGTCGATCTTCAGTCGAGCTTGCAGCTTCGAGAAGGACGGAATCGAATGTCCGCGAAAAACCTGATTTCTTTTTTCTTTCTTCTGGCGATGTTCATGCCGGCAGCGGCGCAGAATGCGGCGACTCCGCAAGATCAGTCTTCGGGGCAGATCGGATACAAATCCGCGGCTGGCGCTGATGAGAAGAAAACCCTGCTGCTGAAAGATTTTCAGCCGGTTTCCATGCTGCATGCCCCGGTACATAACGTGGACAAGGCGAAGTATTACGTCATCGACGTTCATAATCATGTGAACGACGCCATGGGGATTGACGATCCCATGCCGCCGCAGCGGGTGGTGGAGATCATGGACAACACCAACGTCAGGACGGTGGTGATCCTGACCGGGATGTGGGGCGAGCGACTGCAGAAAGTGATCGACACGATGGTGAAGCCGTATCCGGGGCGCTTCATCGTGTTCAGCCAGATTGACTGGAGCAAAATCGACGATGCGAACTTTGGGCAGGAGATGGTGGCGCAACTCGATGACGCGGTCCGGCGGGGAGCGCGGGGGCTCAAACAGTTGAAGGATCTTGGCCTCACCGTGCGTGACAAGTCGGGAAAGCTGATTGCGATTGACGATCCCCGGATGGATCCCATTTGGGAGGAATGCGGAAGGCTGGGCATTCCGGTTTCGATTCACTCGACCGATCCGGAGGCGTTCTTCCATCCCGTGGACAATAAGAATGAGCGGTATGAAGAGCTGACGGAGCATCCGGACTGGAGTTTTTATGGGCCGCAGTTTCCTACGAAGGATTCGGTTCTTGCAGCTCGAGACCGTATGTTCGCGAAGCATCCGCATACGACGTTTGTGGCCCTTCATGTGGCGAACTGGCCGGAGAACCTGGATTACGTTTCCCATCTGCTAGACACGCTGCCCAACGTGATGGTGGAGTTTGGGGCGCGGGAAGCGGAACTGGGGCGGCAGCCACGCCGGGCGCGGGAATTTTTCACCAAGTATCAGGATCGGATCATGTTCGGCACCGACAATGGAGTGGACGAAGCGATGTACCGCAATCATTTCCGGTGGCTGGAAACGGCGGATGAATATTTCGACTACTGGGGGTATCCGGGGCAAGGGCGGTGGAAGATTTATGGAATGGACTTGCCGGATCCGGTGCTGGAAAAGATCTACCACAAGAACGCGGAGCGAATCTTCGGACAGTTTCGCGGGGTGGCTCTGGCTGGCGGCAAATAGGCTAGCGAGGAAGGCTAGACCCAGCGGGGATTCAGACTACGGTTACTTCGATCCCAGATTTTTTCAACGCTGCCAGGTCCGACTTGCGGATGCCACGATCAGTGATCAGGTGGTGGATGGCCGAGGGCGGGGCGATCGAGGATAAGGAGCGGCGGCCGAACTTGCTGGAGTCGCACACGACCACCACAACCCGAGCCACATCCATCATGGTGCGGTTGACCTTGGCTTCCAGCAGATTGGGCGTGGTTAATCCGTGCTGCACGTCGAAGCCATCGACGCCGAGAAAGAGAATATCGGCATTCAGACGGCGCAAGGTGTCATCGGCGACCGGGCCGACCAGGGAGAATGAATTTTTTCGCAAAGTTCCACCGGTCAGAATGACCTCGAGGGAGGAGCCGGAGAGTTCGGCGGCGATGTTCACGGCGTTGGTGATGATGGTGAGGTTCTCAAACTCGCGCAGGGCGCGGGCGATGGCAGTGGTCGTAGTGCCGGAATCGAGGATTACGACCTGGCCTTCCTGCACCATGCGGGCAGCCGTGGCGGCGATCTGAAGTTTTTCCTTACGAAAGAGCTTCTCTTTTTCGCGCAGGCTCGGATCTTCGAGAGCGCCTTCGCGAACGGGCAAAGCGCCGCCGTGGCTGCGCTGAATGCGTCCGTGGGCCTGAAGGATGTCGAGATCTTTGCGGATGGTGACCTGGGAGGTGCGGAACTGTTTGGCCAGGTCGACGACCAGAACGCGTCCGTCGCGATTGAGAATGTCGAGAATCTGCCGGCGGCGCTCTTCGTTCAGCACAGGTCTATTCGGCAATCGTGGCCCTCAGTGACTCGTTGGGTCGGGCATTTCCTTTTTACCGCGACCGCTTTCGTTTGTCTATGGCTGGCAGTGAGGCGGCTACCGGGGGAACTCTTGTTTCATCAGCCTGCCAGTCACTTTGTTGGGGCCACCGCTCACGCTGGCCGAAACCATTTTACACTTGACAGAGCTACTGTTACGAAAGTAAAAGTTATTATTCGCAATGATACGAAAGTGCATGCAGTCTTCTTTTAAGCTTCTGGGTTTCGGCCTCCTCACTCGGGGGGGACGGCCCGTGCTTGCAACAGCCGCCGCTTTGGCCGTCTTTCTACTGTCGCTTGGGGCCATTCTGGGGGCCGGTTCCGGTTCGGAAGAGCGGACTTGGCCCAACCAGAATTGGACCAACTACGTGCGCATTGGCGCCTACGGACTGAAGACCGGCAATGCGGTCGAGATTGTTCGCAAGGCACAGGAGGACGGCGTCTTCGGGATCGAAGTGGACAACGACATACCCGGTCGCTATGAAAGCTTTGTTAATCCCGAAGAAAAGCTGAGAGCGATTCGCGCCGTGGCTGAGCAGGCACATGCTGCTGGCAACAAGGCATTCGTATATATCGCCGGGACCGAGTGCATTACGGCCAATGGTGACAAAGTTCCGCATACGCTGGCCAAAGATCACCCGGACTGGCTGCAGAGGAAAATCAGCGGTGAACCGGCGATCTTTGGCGGCGGGACGGCTTTCTGGATTGCCAAAGGCGATGAGGACGTGTGGGTGAGCCCTTACGCTCCGGTGTGGCGCAAGACCTACATGGAGCGGGTGAAACAGATTGCGGGCACGGGCATCGATGGGATTTATGTGGACATCCCCTACTGGATGACGCATTTCGACGGCTGGGAAGATACGTGGGCCAGCTTCGACGATTACACGGTGGCGGCATTCCAAAAAGAGACTGGGCTCGACGCCAAGAAAGATGTCAAGCTGGGAGATTTTTCGGATGCGAATTTTCGAAAGTGGGTCGCATTCAGGATCAAGACCATCACCGATTTCATGCAGGAAATCGATCGCAATGCCAAGAGCGTGAATCCTGCGATCAAGACGATTCCGGAAATCTATCCGGGGATTGAGGAAGAGGCGGTTCGCGTGGGTGCGGATGTTTACAGCTTGTACGGGGTGGTCGATGCGGTCGCGCACGAATATGAATTTGGCAGCGGGGATCACATGGCATCGTCACGGAGCCCGCTGGATTGGTTCAATTATCAGGTGGGAATGCATTCGTTTCGTGCGTTCGCGCAGGGCAAGGCGACCTGGATATTGAATTACTCGTGGGATGGCGATCAGAAAGTCGACCGGCGGCAGGCGATGATGAATCTGGCGGCCTCGGAGATCGCGACGGGATCGAACTTCTGGGATGCGCCGGGACATTCGATGGCAGGATCGAACGATACTGCGACCCGAAGAAAAATATTTGCCTGGATTAAGGCGCATGAAGACACTTTTTATCGTCCCCGGACTGCCATCAGCCCGATCGGCGTTTATTTTTCCCCTGAGACGCGAAACTACTACGCCAAGGAATTTATATCTTCTTACCGGGGAGTCCTTATTCTTCTGATGCGGAAGCATCTGGAGTTTGAGATCGTCACGCCGCGGACGCTCGCAGAATTCCAGGGGCCGACGCTGGTTCTGCCTGATGTGCGAGTGATCAGCGACGAGGAGAAGGCGTTATTCTCCAAGTATGCGCAAAGTGGTAAAAAGCTCGTGGCCACCGGGGATCATGCCAATGAGCTTGGCATCGCTCAAAATCTCATCCAGTTTGATAAATTCTCGGGAGGGGATTATTACGCCGGGCTGCAAAAGCAGATTGATCAAGCCGCGGGTGAGGGGGAGGAAAAGTTTCTGGAGAGGCTGAAAGCCGAGACGCCGGTTCGTGTAACGGCCTCGCCCATGGTGGCTAGCTCAATCGCGCAAGTGGGTGGCAAGCCTCATGTTTTCTTTGCAAATTTTGCCGGACTGCAAGGGGGAGTGAATCCAGTGCAGACGCCTCAAACCGACGTGCAGGTGACGATAGGCGGCGCGACGCACGGGCACGGGTTCTTTCTGCCGTTTCTTGGAGATGTTCAACCAGTGACCGGCAATGTGGGGAACGCGGGTATCACTTTCAAGCTGCCGGCTATTGAGAAGGGCGCGGTGTTTTGGTATGAGCCGTGACCTACGCGGAAATGTGCATTGTGACGACGGGAAACAGAATCGAGGAGAGAGTTGGTTGTGGACGCCCTTTCTGAATTGCTGAAGTTGCCAGACGGCGAGAGAGAGGCTCGCGGACTGGCGCATACGCCTGCCGAGATTGCGCAGCAGCCCGACAGCATGGATCACGACGTTTGAAATTTTCCGGAGAAAACAGGCGGAGATCGCGGAATTTCTGTCACGAGCCGGAATCCAGTGCAGGTCCGGATTCCAAGCCTACGGTTTTTCTGATCGGCGCAGGGACCTCCGACTACATTGGGCAGTCGCTCACTTATCTTCTGCGCAAGTGTTGGCATTGCGAAGTGATGGCGGTGCCCAGCACGGATTTGCTGACGCACATGGACGAGATGCTGATTCCTGAACGCAAGTACCTTTGGGTATCGTTCTCGCGTTCAGGGGACAGTCCGGAAGGCGTCGCGGTATTGGAGCGTGCTCAAAAACTGTCGGCGAATATCAATCATGTTGTAGTCTCGTGCAACGCGAATGGCCGGATGATCCGCGAGAGCGCGGGCGATCCACGAGTGCTGAGCATTTGTCTGGATGACGCGGTGAATGATCGCGGACTGGCGATGACCAGTTCGTTCTCGAATATGGTGGTCTGCGGTCAATGCCTGGCGCATGTCGACGATCTTTCCCGCTACGAGAAAGTGTTGTGGGAGCTGGTGCAGGCGGGGAAGAATCTGCTGCCGCGCGCCGCAGATTGCGCGGCCGCGTTGGCGAAGGAAGGGTATACGAAAGCTTGTTTTGTGGGCTCGGGACCGCTACGGGCTGCGACCAAGGAATGCGCACTGAAATTGCTGGAGCTGACTGCCGGGAAAACACTGACCATGTCGGAATCGGTGCTGGGGCTGCGGCATGGTCCGATGGCAGCGCTCGATCAAGCGACACTGTTCGTTTGCCTTCTTTCGGGGAACCGGCGGGTTCAGCAGTACGAGCGGGATTTGCTAGAAGAGATCGGGCAAAAGCAACTGGTAAGGTCCAGAATTGTAGTAGCGGGCGGGGAAATCTCGCGCATGGACTCTTTCAACGAACACCATTTCATGCCCGCCATGCCAAGCGCACTCGCCGACGACTACCGCCCGGCGGTGGATGTGATCTTCGGGCAACTGCTCGGTTTGTTCTTTTCACTGCAGTCGAACCTGCGGCCGGATTGTCCAAGTCCAAATGGCGCGATCAGCCGCGTGGTACAGAATGTCAGCATTCATCCCTGAGCGAAGAGGTTCTGCGGTTTTTCGACACGAAAGGAAGGGTCCGTGATCGAGGTGTGCGTGGTTGGCGAGCTGAATCTAGATCTGATTCTTTACGGCCTGCCTGGGCAACTGTCGCCAGACAGAGAGCTACTGGCCAGCGACATGGCATTCACGCTGGGAAGCTCGTCGGGGATTTTCGCGCACAATTTGTGTGTGCTGGGAACGCCGGTTGGATTTGTGTCGAAGATTGGCGGCGACCCCATGGGAAAAGTGGCGCTGGAGCGGCTTTCCGCTGCGGGGGTCGATACTGCGCGGGTGAAGCAGGAAGCCAAGTCTCTTACTGGGCTCACGGTGGTGCTGCCCAACAACGGCAATCGACATATGTTGACGTATCCGGGAACGATGTTTGAGATGCGGTATTCCGACGTCGACATGGACTACGTTCTTGGAGCGCGGCATCTACATGTCTCGTCGTTTTTTCTGCACCGGGCGTTGCGGCCAAGAATTCTGGATATGTTCCGGCAGGCGAAGGAGGCCGGCCTTTCCACATCGCTGGACACGAACGACGATCCGGAAGATGAGTGGCGGATCGAAAAGGGAGGATCGGACCTGCGCGATCTTCTGAAACTTGTCGACGTGTTTCTTCCGAACGAACGCGAGGCGAAGAAGATTGCGGGGACAACGGATTTTGCGAAGGCGCTTGATGGGCTGGCGGGGCTGGCGAACGTGGTCGTCGTGAAGTGCGGCTCGGGACCGGCTGTTTGCCGCGCTGGAAATGAGCAGTGGAGCGTGGCCCCGCCGCGGGTGAATTTCGTGGATGATGTGGGAGCGGGCGACACTTTCGCCGCGGGCTTCATGCATCTTTATTTGCGGGGCGGCAGACCTGAAGATTGCCTGGCCTTCGCCAACATCGCGGCCGCATACTCCGTAACCAAGGCTGGCGGTACGGAAGCGTTTCGCGATCGCGGCGGATTGTCTGCTTTCATGCGTCAGCAGTGGAGTTCGATGGGACGGGGAGCGATTCCCTGGAAGGAATAACCTTCGTGAACCGTATTGCGTGACTTACGGCGACTCAAAGCGGGGCTGGTGGAGCTTTTTCGCAGCCGGCTAGAACTCGAAACGCAAACCGAACTGGAAGTAGCGGGGCAAATAGCCGTTCGCGTCGGAAGTAATCGTCCCGAAAGCAGCATCTCCGAATGCGGAATCCGGCTGGGCAAAACGCGGATGATTCAGCAGATTGAAGACTTCGGCTCGGAGATCGATGGTCATCCCTTCTTTCGGTATGAACGACTTGTAGAGATTCATGTCGAAATTGTGGATGCCGTTCACGCGCAAGCCGGGAAAATAGCGCGGAGCGTTACCCGGGTTCTGATCGCCAGGATCGGCGAAGCAGTTGGGATTAATAAATGAGGCGACCGGCGGATTCCCGTTTCCTTCGGCTGCGGAGTTTGCCTCCCAATTGGTGGCGACATCTTTCATACTAAGACCGGTTTTGAGCTGAGAGCAGACGACATCCGGGCGCTGGCTGCCATTGGCGAGCCGGGGATTGCTCATGCCGACCGCGATTGGCTGGCCTGATTGCTCCGTGACCAGAGTAGCGATGGACCAGCCTCCCACGACAGCGTCGAGGCCACGATTCATACTTCCGCCAATCCAATCATTGCGGCCGACGGGCAAGGTAACAACAACGGCGGCCGCGAGGCGCTGCGGCGCGTCATTGGCGCTGATGCTGTGTTCGAGATTCAGGCGATCGAGTTGTTGCGGCATTCCGCTGCTCAGCGATCCGACCCAATTATTCCGGCCTGCCGAGGAGTTATCGGTCAACTTGGAGATGGTGTAGCTACCTTCGAAACTGATGTGGTGTGTGGTTCGCTTCTGGAAACGTACCTGCATTGAGTTATACCAGGAGGAAGCCTCTTCCAACATCAGGCCTTCGAAGTCTCCCGTGAACTGAGGGTAGGGATTGAGCAGATTTCCCAACGGGAGTTGCGGCGTACTGTAAAGCGAATCCGGCTCATTGAAGCAGGGAGAAGTGGGAGTGGGTGTGCACGGTTGGGTGAACATGGGCTGGAACGGGTTCGTTACCGGGTTTGCCAGAAAAGTAGTCACGCAACTGATCCCGTCGCAGGCCCCGATGCCATTGGCTTGAGTGACGTCGTAGTTGTAGCGAACGGCCTGCGAGATCTGGGCCAGCAAAGTCGAAGACATGAAGTCCCGATTATTGGTGCCAGCCCATGGCAGGTGGGTGCTGCGGTTGGCGGAATAGTCGACGCCGAGGACGATCTGGCTGGGCAATTCCCGTTGGATTCCCACATTCCACTGATAGAGATCGGCATCGCGGGCGGCAGTGGTGCCAAGATCATTGTTGTTTCCGTATCCCCACTCGGCGAACTGGCCGTACTGTTTGCCCTGTGGCGCGGTGAAGCCGCCGGGAAACGGATTCTCCAGCGTGGCGGACTGGGTCGCAAAATTATCGTTGGTGAAGAACATTGTGGCCGTCTTGCTGAAAGCGGTTCCGGGATATTGAAAATTCGTGGCCGGGCTCATTCCGAAGTAGATGCCGGCGCCGCCGCGCACGACCGTTTTCGAATCGAAGGAGTAGGCAAATCCCAATCGCGGACCGACATCGTTGCGGTATACCGGAACGTGTCTCGTGCTCGAGGTGGGAAATTCTGTGGTACCGATCAACTGCTCAGAGGAAGGATAGTTGAGTCCCACGGAGGCCAGAGCCGCCTGGGCAGGGGTTAAATCGAGAGTGACGCCGGTGGGCGCGGTGAAATTGCTGAACTGGATGCGGTTGTAGCGTTCGTCGTAGGGCGTGCTCCATTCATAACGAATGCCAAGGTTGAGGGTGAGTTTGGGAGTAACTTTCCAGTCGTCCTGGAAGTAGAAACCAGTCTCCGCCGATCGATTCGCAACGGAAGGCAAGACCTGGAGAGCAGTCGGCTCAGACGGAAATGGATTGATATTGTCGGCGTATCCGAAGAGCGTGCTGGCCAGGGGATTGCCGGTGGGATTGCCGTCGGCATCCGTGTCATTGTTCGGAGTCGGTGAGGTGACGTAGTCGGTGAAGTTGAAGACGCCGGTCGGATCCGAAGGCTGGAAGAAGTTGTTGTAGAAAAGTCTTTGCTCGCCACCGAACTTCAACAGGTGCGAGCCTTTCGAGATCACAAACTGGGAGGAGTAACTGTACAGGGTGTGAGCAAAGGTGGTGTTGGCGCAGCATTGATCGTAGAGATCGGTCCAGGGGGCAGTCTGGCCGCCCGAGGACATGTAGATCGCCGGCATGCGATCGATCCCGTTGGCCCGCTGCAAAATCGGCGACAGTTGAACGCCGGAGGGTAAGGAAGCATTGAAGCTGGAAATGGTGGGAATCCCTGGCGTTTCCTTTTCGTGCACGCGGTCGATTGCGAAGTGGCTGGTCCAGACGATGTGGGGATTTACCGTGCGGGAGTATTCGATCGAAGCATTTTGCGCCAGCGTGGGGCTGCCTGCGATGCCGTCTCCGGTTCCGTTGTTGTCGAAGCTATCTCCAAGGATCATAGGAGTGTAGTAATTGGAGGACTCGCGGCTGTAGCGTCCGCTGATGTGGTTGCGGTCGTTGATCTGATGATCAATTTTGATATCGAACTGATAATCCGGTTGATGCGCGACGCCGCTGAAAATGTAGTTATTAACCTGGCGCCCGGCTGTGGAAATTGGGTTGCGGATAAAGATTGAGGATGGCCTGGCCGATGGGATCGATTTCGTTTGAGGGAATTACGTTTAAGGGTCCAACCTGCTGGCCGCTGCTGTTTAACCCAACCTGCTGCCGAATGCAGCTCGTTGGCGTAGGGCAATTCTGCTGGTTGGGGTCGTAAATATTGGTCGAGGACTGCCGAGAAATCCCCCATTCGTTCTGCAGCAGTGGGTACGGTTGCGAGATTGCTGAAGGCGCTGTTGCTGCGGACTTTTTCGAAATCGGCGAAGAAGAAGGTGCGATTCTTCCGGATGGGGCCGCCGATGGTGAATCCTCCCTGGTCGCGCTTGCTATCGGGTTTGGGATTCGGTGCGGGGTTGAAGAAATCACGGGCGTCCATTTGGGAGCGCTGGAGGAAGTACCATCCGCTGCCATGGAATGAGTTGGTTCCGCTTTTCAGAACCATGTTGACGACGGTGCCACCGTTGTTGCCAAATTCCGCGGAAAAGCTGTTGTTCTGAACCTTGAATTCCTGTACGCCTTCGACTAGCGGCTCGTAATAAACATTTGAGTTTCCGCCCTCGCCTTGCTCGGGCGCGCTGATCAGGGCACCGTCGATTCGCACCTCGGCGGTGGCATTGCGCTGTCCGTTGGAAACGAAATTCGTTCCTGAGGGATAGTTGTCCTGGGTTCCCGATCCGGCTACCTCGGTCACGCCTCCGGAGAGGAAGGTCAGGCCAAAGAAGTCGCGGTTCACGAGAGGCAGTTCCTTCACGTACTCACTGGTGACGTCGGTACCTAAGGTTGCGTTGCCGGTATCGAGCAGGGGCGCGGTGCTGGTGACTTCGACGGAAGTCGATACGCCTGCGAGTTGCATTTTGAAGTTCAGCGACGATTCCTGGTCAACCGCTAACACCACGTTGGTACGCTCGCTGGTACGGAATCCGGGGGCTTCGGCCTTCACCGAATAGGTGGAGGGGCGCAGGCCAGTGAAGAAGTATTCGCCCTTTTCGTCGGTGCGGGTGCGGGTAGCGATGCCGGTGGCCGTTTCGGTGATGGTTACGGTGGCATTCGGCATTACCGCGCTGGCAGCGTCGGAAACCACGCCCCGGAGTTGCGCGCGATAGCTACCCTGCGCAGCGGCGAACAGAGAACAGGTCAGTAATAAGGATGCTGTCAGAAGCCGGGAAAGAACTGGGGTGGCCGGTCGCATGGCGCCCTCCGCATATGCTGGTTGTGTACGTCCGATTTACGGCTGGTTACGGCTCGCTTACGATTTCTTTCGATTGCGATCTTATACTTACCTTGGCGACGGTTTGTCAAGCGAATTTGAGAATGAACGAAGGCTGTTTTTGCATGTTCTCCACGCGAATCTCCGATGCTCGGGTAGTGGCTCACTTTGACACCCAAAACGGATGTTTGTTCGGGAGATCCCCCTTCGACAAGCTCAGGGCATGCTCTCGTCCCGCTGGTAAAAACGCGGGACTTCGGGATGATGCCAAACGAATCACTGCGCTCAATTTAAAATTGCGCCACCACTTATGCTCGAACTCATCCCGTGCTGAATGTTCTAACGGTTATAATCGGTGGTTCAGCATTCATCTCTATTACTCACTGTAAGGACACACTTTGCTCGACTTTCTAGGTGATCTCCGACGAACACACATGTGCGGGGCGCTGCGCGCCTCGAACGCAGGCAAGAAGGCAGTACTGATGGGCTGGGTGAACCGGCGGCGGGACCATGGCAACTTGCTTTTTATTGATCTGCGCGACCGTACCGGCTTGACCCAGGTGGTGGTGAATGCGGAGCGTGATGGCGCGCTCCATGAAAAAGCGGAGACTCTGCGCAACGAGTATGTGATTGCCGTGATCGGCACGGTGAAGCTGCGCGATCCGAATACCGTCAACCGGAACATGCCTACGGGGGAAGTGGAGCTGGTGGCGGAGGAATTGCGGATTTTGAACGAATCGAAGTTGCCGCCATTTCTGCCCGGCGACACCGCGCTCACTAATGAAGAGACGCGGCTGAAGTATCGCTACATCGACCTGCGGCGCGACGTGATGCAGTTCAACATCGAGACTCGGCACAAAGTGGCGAAGGCGATTCGTGACTATCTTTCGGGGCAAGGATTCTTCGAGATTGAGACGCCGTTCATGACGCGGTCCACGCCCGAGGGCGCGCGGGATTATCTAGTGCCGAGCCGGGTGCAGCCGGGGACGTTTTACGCGCTGCCGCAATCGCCGCAGATGTTCAAGCAGATATTGATGATTTCGGGCTTTGACAAATATTTCCAGATCGTGCGCTGCTTCCGGGATGAAGACTTGCGGGCCGACCGGCAGCCGGAATTTACGCAGATCGATTTGGAAATGTCCTATCCGCAGCCGGAGCGGGTGTGGGAAGTGGTGGAGGGATTTCTGACGGCGGCGTTTCGCGCTGCCGGGTCGGAAATTAAAACTCCGTTTCCGCGGATGGACTACGACGAAGCGATCCGGCTGTATGGAATCGACAAGCCGGATCTGCGCCTGCCGGCGTTCGCCGACGTGCGCGAATGCTTCACGGCACAGAACTTGCAGGAACTGGCGATCAGCCCGAATCTGCCGGTGATTGCGATTCGTACGCCCAAGGTGGGCGAGCTATCGCGCAAAGAGCGCGACGACATCAAGACCATGTTCCACTCCAAGGGTGGGGCGAAGATTTTCGAAGATTTCAAACGTATAGGCAACAAGCATCCGGAAGCGGCGGCAGCGATCACGAAGAAAGCTGGCGCAGAAGAGGGCGATCTGATCGTACTGGTGGCCGGGTCGGCGCAGTCGGGACCGCAGACGGCGATGCCGGCGCACCGGAAGGTTACTCCGCAGGAGCTAGCGATTTATGCCTCGGCTGGCTTGTTGCGGCTGGCGCTGGCGCAGAAGTATGCCGATCGGCACAGTATTTTTGCAAAGACTGGCAATGCCGCAAAGGATTACCGGTTCCTGTGGGTTACGAATTTTCCGATGTTCGAATGGGATGAAGGGGAAAAGCGCTGGAATGCGGCGCACCATCCCTTCACGTCGCCGCATGAAGAAGATATGAAGTTGCTCGAAGCCGGGGTCGAGTCGCTGAACGATCCGCAGTCGCCGCTAAGCGCGGTGCGGGCCCTGGCTTATGACGTTGTGTTGAATGGCACGGAGCTGGGTTCGGGATCGATTCGTATTCACCGGCAGGATGTGCAGAGCAGAATCTTCCGCGCTCTGGGCATGAGCGAAGAAGAAGCGCGCGCGCGTTTTGGATTCTTCCTGGAAGCTCTCGAATACGGAACACCGCCGCATGGTGGAATTGCGCTGGGGTTGGACCGGATTGTGATGATCATTGCGGGGGCGGAAAGTTTGCGGGAGGTGATTCCCTTCCCGAAGACGGCGCGGGCGGTGGATCTGATGGTGGATGCGCCAACGCCTGTGAGCGAGGGGCAGTTAAGAGAGTTGGGGATTGCGATCAGAACGAAGAGCTGACCTTAATTATGGCAGATGCGGTCAGGAAGCCGCTAGCCGCAAGAATCGTGGGAAGGTGAGGCCAATACATAGAGGACCGTTATTTCAATCCTTCCACGAGATAAAGGTCCGACAGAATACGGTGATAGCCATACAGGCATGACTTGCCGTCGGGCGTGATAAGGATGGGACCAATCCGGCTGACGCCCGCGGAATCAGAAGGCATGAGTTCCTTCCACAGAGTCTTGTGGCCGGTCGCCAAGTCCAGGCGATAGACTTTGGCTGGCAGATCACCAGGTTTGTAGAAATAGATTTCCTTTCCGTCTTCGCTCCATTGAATCGGTTGCTCCCCAACTTCAATGCCGGGAACAGCCTTTGGTTCTCCGCCTGCGACCGGATAGAAATACGGCTTCTCATCGGGGCCGACGCCGACCACCTGCTGGCCGTCCGGAGAGAGCACCAGAACGAGAGGGTCAATTCCTTCCGGTGAGATAGGCACCGGCTTTCCCTCGGACGAATCCTGGAGATAAATGCGCGCCGCATGACCCGGTTCTTTGCCGGAGAAAAGGAAGCGCCGGCCATCGGGAAGCCATCTGGCCCGGCTGTGATTGATGGAGTCGTGAGTAAGGGGCTTGGCTTCTCCGGGGCCCGTCGGAAGAAGGACAAGCTGGGCGGGCGGGGAAGGCGGACTGGCGATCACCCATTTGCCGTCCGGTGAGACGCTGATGGCAAGACCATCTCCCAAGCGGACCGCCGAAGTCTCACCAATCTTTCGCTGATAAACCGAGTAGTTCGGACCTCCTCCTTCACCCGCCTCGGTGAAGAGTAGCTCTTTGCCATCGGCCGAGATATCGGAGGGATACGAGTAATCGAACCATGAAAGATCACGCTCTTTGTTGTCACCCGAGGTGAGGCCAATTAATTCCCGCCGCCAGGTGTCCCGGGACAGCAGTACGCGGCCATCCTGCCAAATGTCCTGTAGCGACAGAGTATCGGGAACCCGTGCGATGAGCCGGTCATGCCCGCTCAGTGTTGCACCGTAGACGGCGCGTTTGAGGCCGAGCTGGTCAGCGGTGAACCATACTTCGCGATTGTCAGCGGACCACGCCAGTCCTTGTATGGTCTGGAGGTCGGCCGCCAAAGTTTTGACTTTTCCGCTCAGGTCCACGATACGAAGAGAGCCTCCGTCGTCGCCGGGTAGAGGATGATCCAGAAACGCAACCAGGTCGCCTTTTCTCGAAACTCGCGGGTGGCTGATCCAACCTGAGGTTTCGTACAGCACCTTACCGATGGGGAACTCGAGGCGATTTCGCCCATTCACATCCCGGACGATCGCCAGGTTATTCCCGTCCGACGACCAATCGGCCCACTGCACGTCTTCCAGCACTGGCCGTGGAGATCCGCCGTTCAGTGGCACTCTGGCCAGGGTGCCCATTTGGGCATAAACGCCGGAGGGCCGACTGTTCATTGATACGGCAATTTCTCCGGACGAGGAGATGGCGAGAAGCGCAGTGCCCTCCAGATTAAGCGACCGCGATTGCGGACTTTCAGGGCTGGTAATAAATAGATCGATCGGCGATCCCTCCCAGGAAGCGCCGTAAACCACAGACTGGCCGTTGGGGGTGAAATGCGCGGACCGAATCGTACCTCGGCGAAATGTGAGCTGATGGTACAAGGGCTGTGAGGCCGGCATCCAACCGGCGCGAAGAAACCAGCCTGCAACCAAGCCCAGAATGAGGAGAGCGAAGGCGATCAACGCCGCCGATCGGATCGAATGTTTCTTTGTGGCCGTGGCCGCGGCTGTGGCTGCGGGAGCCTGCGCTGCTGATGCGGAACTCTGCGCCGCAGCACTCCGGCTTGAGTCCAAGTCGCGTTTCAGGCGCTTCAGTTCGGCGCGTATTTCAGAAGCTGTCTGATAGCGCAGCTCGCGGTCCTTTTCCAGTGCCCGGCCAATGATCCGATTGAGATCGGGGGGCAAGCTGGAATTGAGCTGGGGCGGGGGTGTCGGAACGCGATTCAGTATGGCCTCGAAGATGACGGCAGAAGTGCTGCCGCCGAAGGCCACGGTGCCAGTGGACATCTCGTACATCACCGCGCCGAACGAGAACAGGTCCGTGCGGACATCGAGTTCTTCTCCGCGAGCCTGTTCCGGGGACATGTAGGCAACCGTGCCCACGGTGCTGCCCGGACTGGTGAGCTGTTCTTCAACATTCGCAATCGTCGAGCCGTTCATCGAAGCCGCGAGTTTGGGGTTTGCGCTTAGCTTGGCGAGTCCGAAGTCGAGGATCTTCGCTTGTCCCCGGCTGGTGATGAAGATGTTGGCCGGCTTGATGTCGCGATGCACAATGCCACGGCTGTGGGCCGCCTCGAGTGCGTCAGCAATCTGCATGCTGAGCTCCAGCAACTCCTCATTCTTGAGCGCGCGATTCTCGACCTTGTGCTTAAGCGTCTGACCTTCGAGAAACTCCATCGCGATAAATGCTTGCGCATCTTGCTCGCCGACGTCGTAGATGGTGCAGATGTTGGGATGATTGAGGGCGGAGGCGGCCTGCGCTTCGCGCCGGAAGCGACTCAGCGATTGCGGATCTCGCGCTACTTCGTCAGGCAGGAACTTCAGGGCGACGAAACGATGCAGGCGCGTATCCTCTGCCTTGTAAACCACGCCCATACCTCCGCCACCGAGTTTCTCGATGATGCGATAGTGCGAGATGGTTTGGTCGATCACAGAGAGTTGCGTCGGTTCGAGGCCGCTCCATCTTACGGACGCCTTATCTGGGAGTCAACGGATAGCGTTCAATCGCAGCGCGGGAAGCGCTGCGCGGCCAAAGGCAGAAGCTCTGCGCTTCCCACGGTGGATCTCTGGATCACAATTCTGCAAATTCTATCTTTTTATCGCTTTTAACGGCTTTTTCTTACGTCTTCGCGGCTCAGCACATCTTTTTACATGCCGCCGACATTGTCGTGACACCCACCTTTGCGGCCTTGACTAATCTCCGAAGTGTAAAGCGGGTTGCAATGCAAAAGCGGACTGCAACGTCACACGAACGGAAGCGTTCGGAGCCGGTCCCGAGTAATTCGCAACAAGCTAAATAAAGGAGCACAACATGAAAAAGACAATTTTGTTATTCGGGCTGCTTGTGTCGTTTGCGATTCCTTCGCCGCTGCTGGCCCAGAGCGGCTATTCGCAGGCGAATCTGGTCTCGAACGTCGCCGGAGTCGCCACTACAACCGATTCGCATCTGGTGAATCCCTGGGGAATCTCGGCGCTTCCCGGCCAGGATTTCTGGATTGCCAACAATAACGATGGAACTTCCACGCTCTACGACGGCAGTGGCAATCCGAACTCTCTAGTGGTGACCATCCCTGGGGCGGGACACAATCCCAACGGGAACTGCACCCCGGGATGTCCTACCGGAACCGTGTCCAACGGCACCAGCAATTACTTCACCGGGGGAGCGTTCATTTTTGATACGGAAGATGGATTGATCGTGAGCTGGCAGTCGAGCGACAACACGCAAGCGACGATCGCGTTCGATAATTCGGCAAGCGGCGCTGTTTATAAGGGACTGGCATTGCTCAATAGCACTTCCCTTCTGGCGGCGAACTTCAACAGCGGCAAGGTGGATGTCTACAACCAGAGTTTTCAACCGACGCCGCTGGCTGGATCTTTCACTGACCCGAACCTTCCGGCGGGATTCGCTCCTCATGGGATCCATGTCATTAATGGCCAGGTCTATGTCGCTTATGCCATGCAGGATGGGCCGAAGCATGACGCCCAGCCTGGAGCGGGCCTGGGACAGGTGGATATTTTTGACGGCTCCGGCAACTTCGTGAGCACCTTTGTCGCCTATAATGCGCAAACTCCAAACCATCTCAACGCTCCGTGGGGCGTGGTACAGGCCCCGGCGAGCTTCGGGACATTTGCGAACGATATTCTGGTGGGAAATTTTGGCGATGGAACGATCGACGCCTTCGACACGCATGGTAATTACATGGGTCAACTTACGGACTCGTCCAATACCGTGCTGGTCAATCCGGGCTTGTGGGATATGGTATTTGGCGGAAGCTCGAACGTGGGAACTGCGGGCACTCTTTATCTCACGGCCGGAGGCAGCAGCCAGCCCAACTTCGCGGCGGGAGGCAGCACAACGAGTGTGTTTGCGAGCCTCGTGCCGGCAGCTGCGGCGGGCAACGCGGATTTCTCTCTGAATCTTTCTGCCCAAAGCACTACTCTCAACCCCGGTGGTTCGGCGAACCTGATGGTAAGTGCGGCGGCGGTGGGAGGATTCAGCGGTCAGATTTCGCTGAGCTGCTCGGCACCAGCGGGCTTGAGCTGCAGCTTCAGTCCGACAACCATCTCTCCCGGAGCGCCGGCAGCGACTTTGACCGTTTCGGCGGTATCGACGCCACCGCCCACGGGCTACAGCATGCCGGCGATGGTTGCACTGTTGCCCGGCCTGGGATTGTTCGGGACGGTTCTGACGACGCGCAAGAGGAAGCCGCTTACCCGCAAGGGTATTCGGTGGATGAGCCTGTTGGGCTTGCTGCTTTTCGTTTCGCTGTTCGCCCTGGGATGCGGCGGGAGCAAGTCTACGACTCCTTCCACGACAGCAACCGGATCGCAAGCAACGCTGATGGTGACGGGAACATCTGGTTCTCTTAGCCATACCGCGGCGGTGACGGTCCACGTCAACTAAAACGAGCTGGACAAGGGCGCACTTGGGTGCGTCCTTGTCCGATTTTCTTTTCCGCGTTCCCGTTCCGGTACTCCTCCGCAAAAGAACCCAGCAGCGTCACTGCCAGATCTCTGCAGCACATGCTAAAAAGAATCGAGTTTCCCAGCCCGCTCGCCTCCGGTAGCCCGCGCGGGAGTAACGCCTCCGAGCCTCATCGCGATTACAAGGTGGGATTCCATGGCGCGCGCTTCGATCTTCGTTATTCGCATTCTCATTCTCTGTTCACTCGCTTGTGTTGCGTTCGCGCAGGACGCCGCCACCGGCGCCATTCGTGGGATCGTGGTCGATCCCAGCGGAAGCCGGATAGCACAGGCCTCTGTTGTGGTGGTTCACCCCGCGACGGGCACACGGTATTCCACGACGGCAGACGCGGAGGGCAGATTTGCGATTGAACTACTGCCTCCAGGCGACTACACGGCTCGAGTTGTGGCCGATGGCATGTCTCCGCAGGTGACTCCGGCGCTGCACGTGGATGTTGGCGCTGCGGCGGAACTCGAGTTCCATCTTACGATCGCCGGCGCGCAGGAGAACATCACCGTTTCCAGCGGGCCGCAGCTGGTCGATACGAAGACCAGCGCGGTCTCCGCTCTCATTGACGAACGCGCTATCGCCGATCTTCCGCTCAACGGCCGACGCTTTTCCGACCTCATGCTGCTTTCGCCCGGGGTGACGCAGGATCCGCGCAGTCTTACCTCCGCGACCAATGGCGATCTTTCCTTTGGCGGGCTCCGCGGATTTCAGAACAGCTTTCTGGTGGACGGTGGGGACTTCAATAATGCGTTTTTCGCGCAGGCACGCGGGCTTTATCGCGCTCCCTACCAGTTTTCGAACGAGGTGGTGCAGGAGTTTCGCGTGTCCTCGAATTCTTACGGCGCGGAACAAGGACGGGCAGGCGGAGCCGTGGTGAATGTCGTGACCAAGTCCGGGTCGAACCATTGGCATGGTTCCGGGCTTTATTACATTCGCGACAGCGGATTCGGCGCGGGCGATCCGATGATGAATTTCAAGCCGCATAGCCGCCAGCAGCAGGGCGGAGCGACGATCGGCGGCCCGATCAGGAAGAACAGGATTTTCTTTTTTGGTGGATTCGATCAGCATTACTTCCACGTCCCTGATGTGGTTGAATTCCTCGATGGCACGATGCAGGTGGTACCGCAGGCCGGTACCGGGCCTTACACTCCGGGCGATTATGAAGCCAGCGATCAGGCTTTGGTATTTGCCGCGGCTGACCGTCTCACATCGCTGGCTGGATCTTATCCGGCTGCGCAGATCGGGAATGCATCGTACGCCAAAATGGACATCAATCTCACGCCGCGCAATCAGCTGGCGTTGCGCTTCAACTCTTCGCGCTACTGGGGATCGAATAACGTGTTCCTCGATCCAGCGAGCCCCGTCACTTACGATTCTATTTCCGATAACGGTGAAGAGACCGTGTCGACGGAAACTGGTTCGCTTTCGCTGACTTCGGGGTTGACCGCACGCTTGATCAGCCATCTCCGCGCACAGTTCTCGCGAGACCTTCGTCAGTCTTACACCAACACCAGCGATACGCTGGTCAAGATTCCCGACATCATCGACGGCATCGGACGCTCCGACCTGCTACCTCGCCTCACGCGGGAACATCGCGGCCAGCTTGCCGAGACGCTCAGCTTCGATACCAGCCGCCATTCTTTTAAATTCGGAGGCGACTCACTCCTCACGTGGATCTATGATTTCTTCCCCAGCCAGCAGAGCGGCGAATACCTTTTTTATGAAATCAAGGTCAACCCTTTCACTTTCGAGCCCATGGAAGCCGGACTTCCATTGACACCGCTGCGCGCGTACGCTCACGAAGTCCCGAAATATTATCTGCAGAACTTCGGCCCAGCAGCGTCCAATCCCAACAGTGACGACTATGCGGCATTTGCCCAGGACACGATTCGTGTTACCGACCATCTCGCCATCAACCTGGGAGTGCGGTGGGATCTTCAGACCTTTGCTACCGCCGGACTGCAATCGAATCCATTATTCCCGCCTTCGGGCAAAGTTCCGTTCAAGCCCTACAACTTCGGCCCTCGGGCTGGACTGGCTTATTCGATCGGGAAGTATCGGCCTCTCGTCATCCGGGCCGGATATGGAATGTTCTACGTTCGCATTCCGCAGATCTACAACTCCGCCATCGCGACTGAAAATGGGATTACCGATGCTCAAGTGTTTCTCAACAACTCGAATTACTACGACCACCAGGTCTTCCCAACGTTCCCGAACCCTCTGGTGGCATGTGCCCTCACGGCGGCTTCCTGCAATCTGCCGGCGGGATTCTCGGAGGGGGTGACCAACAACGTTTCCGCCTTCGCTCCTAACTTTGTTACGCCGCGCGTGCAGCAAACCAGCCTTACCCTGGAGCGCGAAGTGGCCGACCACACCACCGTCGCGGTCTCTTATCTCTATGTTCACGGAGAGCACCTCATTCGCGCGCTCGACGTCAACCTTCCGGAGCCGGTGGCGCTGACCTATCCCATTTTCGATTCCACGGGCTCGATCTTCCAGAACGGCTACTACACCGTCGATTCGTTCGCCACGTGGCAGTTCACGCGAACGCTGACGTGCCCGTTTCCGCCGTGCATCAATCCTCTGGGACGTCCGATCGCGCAACTGGGGGCCATTGATGAATTCCAAAGCGCTGCGTCCAGCGTGTACAACGGAGCGACAATTTCGATTAACCGACGCGTGGCCCGTGGAAGCTATTTGCGGCTGGCGTACACGTATGCCCGAGCGATCGACGACGGGCAGGATGCGCTGGTTGCCAGCGAGCCTGCGACTGTGCAGAATTCCTACCAGCCGAATGCGGAGCGCGGACCCAGCGTTACCGACCAGCGCAACCGCTTCGTGGCCGCTTTTTCCGTTGAGCCCCGTCCGTTCCATCGCGGACAAGAACTTCTCGGACATATCTTCAACGACTGGAAAATTTCCAGCATCGTGACGGCGGGCAGCGGGCGCCCGGTGAATGCCACCGTCAACGGAGATCCCAACCAAGATGGGAACGATCTCAACGATCGTTTGCCGGGCTACAGCCGCAATGCGTTTACGGGACCGGATTATTCATCCACGGACCTTCGAGTGGTCCGCAAGATTCATATCGGACACGGCGACCGACTGGAATTCACGGCTGACTCTTTCAACCTGTTCAATCGAGACAACAAGCGAGTGACCATCACGTCTAACGGGCTCACGGCCGAAGCCACTACCTTTACGCAGTACAGCACCTACGTGAACGGCGTTCCCTACCCCGCGTACTACCAGCAGCCGCAGAATTTTATGAAGCCGAATGCGGCTTTCGCGCCCCGGCAAATTCAGTTCGGGCTCAAGTTTATTTTCTAAAGGCGAAAGCGGAGGACCATCGGTCCTAGACAGCCGAGGGCGGCTGTCCCCACATTGGCTCTTCGCAGAATTGCGCCGGTGCTTCAGCCATGGGTACAATCTCGGCTACAATCTCCCGGGGCGCTCGAAGAAAGGACGAACATGAGAAAACTCATCGGACTTCTCGCAGTCTGCTTTCTGTTTTCCTACATGGCCTTGGCGCAGCACCACGGAGGCGAAGTGGGCGGAGGACCGGCACACATTCCGGCTCACGGGCCCGCTCCGGTGCATACTTCGCACCCAGCGCCCGAGGCTCCGCACTTCAACGACAAGGCAGGGCATCCTGACGCGCCGCACGTGCACGCCAACGGCAAATGGATCGGGCACAATACCGGTCCTAATGATCCGCACTATCACCTTGACCATCCGTGGGAGCACGGACACTTTACCGGCGGATTCGGGAGGGGGCATGTGTGGCATCTCGGGGGTGGAGGGCCCAACCGATTCTGGTTTGGCGGCTTTTATTTCAGCGTCGCGGCCTATGACATCGGCTTCTGCAACGACTGGTTGTGGGACAGCGACGACATCGTTATTTACGACGATTCCGACCACCCAGGCTGGTACTTGGCTTACAACGTCAGGCTGGGAACGTATGTGCACGTGATGTATTTGGGAGCGTAGAAGAAAGTGATCAGGGGTCAGGGGTCAGTGGCCGGGGGTCAGGGGTCAGTGGTCAGGAAACATGAAGCGACTTTCTGATCACTAGGCACTGGCCACTGACCACTACTAGCGACACCTTCCAATCTGATCTTCGAGAAGGTTGGTCGTGAGGACCTCTTTAGTCCCGCGGACTACGCCATCGAAGCGCAACATTTTTCACCTTCTACCTTGACTTCCATTAAAATCCTTGTAATAACTATTCGGTCCTACCGGACGGGTTTGGGGGTGTGTTGGTTTGGCGGAAATTCGACTGCAAGAGGGTGAATCCCTCGAAAACGCACTGCGCCGTTTCAAGCGCAAGGTGCAGCAGGAAGACATTATCAAAGAGGTTAAGCGCCACTCTTTTTACCTGAAACCCGGTGAAAAAAAACGTGTGAAGGCTGCGCTGGCGCGCAAGCGCGCACGTAAGAAAGTTCGCAAAGAACAGGATTGAAGGAGTAGAGACTGGGCAGTAAAGGGTCGTCCCCTTCCCGGGGCGACCCTGCTCCCTCTGGTCCCCACCAGATGGAGTTGCAGCAGGGATTATTCACACTCATCATTCATTCGGCGTTTAAGTAGGAAAATCTGTATCCACGCCCCGTTCCAGGAGCGTGGCGGGCCGAGTCCAGGGGCAGTTTGAGGGGGGATGTACAAAACCTGTGTTGGCAGCGCGCCATCGCCCTTCCCCGCGTGTGGCCGAGGCAGCACGGGCACAAGGGAGCCATCCTCAATGGAATTTCAGGATAAGGTACTGACGTGCGTCGACTGCGGTGTCGACTTCGTCTTCACCGCCGGGGAGCAACTGTTTTTTCACGATAAACAATTCAGAAACGAACCCAAGCGCTGCAAGGCCTGCAAGTCGAAGCGCGTGGCCGTCCTCACCGCCCCGCTGACCAAGGGTAATTCACACCACTTCACGCGTGTGGAAACCCGGGCCACCTGTTCCCAGTGCGGCAAAGATACCACCGTCCCGTTCCGGCCAACCCAGGGGCGGCCAATCCTGTGCCGAGAATGCTTCACGCAAAGGAAAAATGTAGCCACTGCCTAAGCGGGCATGCCGGCCGATGTGGCCACACAACCTGCAGCGCTCAAAGCAGAATTGAAGTGTGCCCACGGAAGGCCGCGACTTGCGCTACGATAATTGCGTGGCGACTTTCCACGTAGAAAACTTTGGGTGCCGGGCTACGCAAGCCGACGGTGCCGCGCTCGAGCGCCAGTTCGAAGCGTGCGGCATGGCTCGGGCTTCGGCCGCGAATGCCGACCTGGTTCTGCTGAACACTTGCACGGTGACCGCTTCGGCGGATCAGGATGCACGGGCCGCAGTTCGCCGGGTGCGGCGGCAGAATCCGCTGGCGAGAATCATCGTCACCGGGTGCTACGCGCAGCGAGCGCCGGAAGAAGTAGCAGCGCTTCCCGGGGTTGCGGCGGTCATCGGGAACTCGCACAAGCATCAACTCGCGAAACTCGTGCTCGGAAAGATTGGCACGCCGCGAGCGGCCAGCATGACGGGGTTTGTTCCCCTGGGAGCGCTCACGCCTCAGCCCCGACCTTTTGTTTCTGATGTCTTCGTCTCGGACATTTTTGCTAACACGGAACTGCTCGCCGCACCCGTGTTCGAGTCTGGAAACGGGGCTGGTTCTCGCGAGACGGATCGCACGCGTCCGAACCTGAAGGTGCAGGATGGATGCGACAATCGCTGCTCGTTCTGCGTGATTCCAAGCGTGCGCGGTCAAAGCCGTTCGCTGCCGGCTTCAGAGGTGATTGGCGAGGTGAATGCGCTGGTGGCTGCGGGCTATCGAGAAGTGGTGATCAGCGGCATTAATCTGGGGCGATGGGGGCGCGATCTGAACAACGGCTTCCGGCTTCCGGCTTCCGGCTTCATGACCGGCTACCGGCTTTCGGAGTCCATACAGCTGCGGTTCGAAGAGCTCGTACGCATGATCCTCGCCGAGACGCAGCTGGAAAAACTGCGGATCTCCTCCGTGGAGCCGATGGATTGGTCGAACGAACTGATCGATCTTGTCGCTTCATCGGCGCGCATCGCCAAGCACGCGCATGTGCCGCTGCAATCGGGGAGTGATGCGGTGCTGCGGCGGATGCACCGGAAGTATCGTCCCTGGCATTACCGCGAGAAGATTCGAAAGATTCGCGCTGCCATGCCTGATGCCGCAATCGGCGCCGACGTTATGGTGGGCTTTCCAGGAGAGACTGACGCGGAGTTCGAAAGCACGCGGAGCCTTATTGAAGAGTTGCCGTTCACTTACTTGCACGTCTTCACTTTTTCGGCGCGGCCGGGCACACCAGCGGCGGCTATGCAGAAGCAGATTCCGGTCCACGTGGCGCGCGCGCGCAATAAAGTGCTGCGCGATCTTGCCGCGATGAAGAAGCGTGCCTTCATGCAGTCGTTCGTAGGCAAGGCGCTCGATGCGATCACGCTAAGCGCGATGCACAAGCGGGGCGATGGAGAGTTCACGGAAGCTTTGACCGACAACTATCAGAAGCTCTATTTGAGAGGGCGGCAGGGTGCGAACCGCTGGATTCGTGCGGAGATTGAGGAAATGGAAGATGGGGCTTTTGTGGGAAGGGTTGGAGCTCCTGTTGAGCAAGTGCCTGCTGTTATTACAGTGTCGAGCAAGCCTACCTCTTGGCAAGCGTAAGTGGCGCTCATAGGGATCCTTCGTCTAAGCAGAGCGATTCGAAAAACGAATCGCTCTGCTTCGCTCAGGATGACAACATCCACTCAGATCTGTTCAGGTTCTTCCGGATCGGGCTCGCGGACGGGAGCATCGGGATTTTCCATTGGGTCCGGCGGTTCCTTGATTGGCGGGGGCATCGGCTCGGCGGGCTTGCGGAGATAAAAAGCGCTCGCCCGTAGTGTTTCGCATTCTGCAGTGGTCATCATGAGATTCAGATGCGAAAGGCGGCGAGAACGGCTGCGAAAATCATACCCGTAAGAAATACGTGTTCGGGGGCTAAAGCCCACGTCAAATTGTGAGCTTTACGCGGCCCGTTCGACTACGCTCAGGGCAGGCTGCTAAAACGCAGCTCTTCCACGTCACCGCGAGCATCCATGTCCCGAGCGCTCTTTGCACCTTAAGGCGGCGCGTTCTCGTGGGCTGTGACTTACGACTCGGTTCGGCCGTCTGAGCGGAGGCTCCAATTTTCAAATCAACGTGCGTTCCGGAAATCGCATCTAAGGTTTGATTCTGGACCGTCACGGACTTTGGACTCGACGGAGACGAACAGTGTCAGCGGATCGGCGGCAAAAGAGCTATTAGAACCTGAGCGGGATAGTATTTCGACGCGAATCCGCGTGTTATAATCTTTTATTCTCAGTTGCTTAGAGCACGGAGGACCGTATCGACAAACGTTTTATCCGAACCAATGACCGCATTCGGGCGCGCGAAATTCGCGTGATCGGCGATGAAGGGGAGCAGATTGGCGTGATGCCCCCGTTCGAAGCGCTCAAACTGGCCCGCAGCAAGAATCTGGATCTGGTCGAGATTTCACCCACCGCTCAACCTCCCGTCTGCCGCATCATGGACTACGGGAAATATTTGTACCAGCAGGAAAAGAAAGAGCGCGAGGCCAAGAAGCACCAGAAAACGATCACCGTAAAAGAGGTCAAGTTCCGCATCAATGTGGATGACCACGATTACGAAACGAAGAAAAATCATGTGCTGCGGTTTCTGGATGGAGGAGACAAGGTAAAGGCGACCATCTTCTTCCGGGGCCGTGAAATGACGCGCACCGGGCTGGGGCGAACCATCCTGGAGCGGTTGATCAAGGACGTGGAACCACAGAGCATTGTGGAATTCCGGCCGCGGCAGGAGGGCAACACGCTGCACGCGATACTGGCGCCGAAGAAATCGGCGGCGGAGCGGGAGAAGGAAAGAGAAAAAGAAGCCAAAGCGAAAGCGAAGGCTGAGAGACAAGAAAAGATGTTGCAGGAAAAAATGGCGCAGGCGAAGGCGGCGCCGGAGAAGAAAGACGAGCATCCTGCGGCAGCAGCAGCCGGGGCGGAAGTCCCGAATACTGGTACTTAGGTTTCGTTAGCAGGCTGAGACTTCGCCGAGCAAGTTCCGCGATTGGACTAACGGGCGCGGGTCGCGCCAACGAATCCAAAGCAATTGAATCGTAAAATTGAAACTCAAAGCTGACGGCTTGCCATGGGCGGCTGGCAGCTGATTCCGAGGAATTATGCCGAAATTGAAAACACACAAGGGCGCGGCCAAGCGTTTTAAGAAAACCGCGACTGGCAAGGTGAAGCGCGGGCATTCGGGGCTGCGTCACATGCTGACGTCGAAGGCGCACAAGCGCAAACGCAAGTTGGGTACGGCCACGCTGGTCAGCGATGGCGATCTCCGCAAAGTGAAGCGGATGATTCCGTATCAGTGAGGCAGTGGCCGGTGGTCAGTGATTAGTGGTCAGAGAATCTAAAGGGCTCTTCTGGCCACTAACCACTGACCGCTGCTTCAGGCGCGTGAAGAGGCTGCGAGATCGCCGCAATGGCGAATCGTCCTTGCCTCCAGCCGCCAGTACATAGAAAGCAAAAAGGAGAACAGCAATGCCACGTGTAAAACGCGGAACCAAACGCCGCGCCAAACGAAAAAAGATATTAGACCGCGCAAGCGGATACTTCCTCACCAAATCGAAACTGTATCGCTCGGCGAAAGAAGCGGTCGACCGCGGACTGAAGTTTGCTTTTTCCGGACGGAAGCAGCGGAAGCGGCAATATCGCTCGCTGTGGATTGTGCGGATAGGAGCGGCGGCGAAGCTGAACGGGTTGAGCTACAACCAGTTCATTCACGGGCTGAAGGTAGCCGGAGTTGAATTGGACCGCAAGATTCTCGCGGACCTGGCGGTGAAGGACGCGGCGGCGTTTGCCAATCTGGCGCAGCAGGCGAAGGGCGCCATCGGCGGAACAGCGTAGGCGACTTTTGGCGCTCGGCTTCCGGTTGCACCAGGGCGTCGGCGGCTTTTCTTTCATTTCGTCATTTCCTGCTTTGTCATTTTGAGCGAAGCGAGGAACCTGTGCAGCCCGCCGGTAGTTGCATGGGTCCTTCGCGCAAAAGGCGCGCTCAGGATGACAACGGTACTGCTAGCCATCGTGCCATACAAAGTTCCCAAATTGACGGATTATTCGGAGGCAGGCCTCGAGAAGGCGCGCACCGAGTGCGCGTCTGCGTGTCTGGTGGACCGCCAGTCTGTCCGTGATGAGACTGAACTTAAAGCATTTCGCGACCGCTGGATTGGACGTAAGAATGGAATACTGACGCAGATTAACGACCTGTGGTTGAAGAGCGCTCCCAAAGACGCTAAGCGTCTCGTCGGCTTCCAAGTCAATGCGCTGAAGACGCAGATTACTGAATTGGTCGAAGCTGCTGATGTTTCGGGCGATAGCGCGTCACGCATCGAGAAAGTCGACATCTCCCTTCCCGGCATCCGGCGTCCCGTTGGGGCGGAGCATCCGGTTATCAAGACCACGAACGAGATGGTTCGTGTTTTTCAGAAGCTTGGTTACTCGGTGGCGGACGGGCCAGTGGTGGAGACGGACTACTACAACTTTGAGGCGCTGAATTTTCCGCCGAATCATCCGGCGCGGGATACGCAGGATACGTTGTTCATTGCGGGGCAACGGGGGAAGGCGCAGCGGGAGCGGTTGCTGCTGCGGACGCATACTTCTCCGGTGCAGATTCGTACGATGGAAAAAATGCGGCCGCCGATACGGATTGTGATTCCTGGGACGGTGCATCGCAACGATCCTCCGGACGCGAGCCACTCGCCGATGTTTCATCAGATCGAAGGGCTGGCGGTCGATACCAACATCACGTTCGGAGACTTGAAGGGCACGCTCGATCACGCGATGAAAGAATTTTTCGGATCGAGCGTGAAAACGAGTTTTCGTCCGTCGTTTTTTCCGTTCACGGAGCCAAGCGCGGAGATGTTTGTTTCGTGCTTCATTTGTGGCGGGAGCGGGAGGCGAGGGGCCGATCCGTGCCGTCCTTGCAAGCAGACGGGATGGATTGAGATTCTGGGATGCGGCATGGTTGATCCGAATGTGTTTGAGTTCGTCGAGGACAACGGATATGACCCGAAGAAAGTTTCGGGATTTGCGTTTGGGATGGGCGCGGATCGGATTGCGTTGTTGAAATATGGCGTGGATGATTTGCAGTTGTTCTTTCAGGGGGATGTGCGGTTTTTGGAGCAGTGGGCGTAGGGGTCGTTGGTCGTTAGCCAAGGACTGCGAGTTCATCGTGAGGGTTCCTCGACGCGCCGTCTTTGGCTGCGAGTTGCAGGGGTCCTTCGGCGCAAAGAACGCACCTCAGGATGACAGAGCTTTCTAGAGCGTCATGAAACTTTCTTCCCAATGGATTCGCGAATTCGTTGATCTCACCGTTGATGACCGGCGACTGGCGGAGGATTTGACTGGCGTCGGGATTGCCGTCGAGGGCATCAGCGGTTTCGGGCCGGACACTGTGTTCGAGATGGAGATTGGGACGAATCGTCCGGACGCGATGAATCATTATGGAGTGGCGCGGGAGGCGGCGGCGATTTATGACTTGCCTTTAAAGGCGCTGTCAGCCCTCAGCTCTCAGCTTTCAGCCAAGCCTTCTAGCGACATTCCGTTCCCGATCACGGTGGAGGAGTCGCAGCTTTGTCCGCGGTTTTCTGCGCGGGTGATACGCGGAACGAAGATCAAGGCTTCCCCCGAAAACATTGCACACCGGTTGCAGTTGCTGGAGCAACGGCCGATCAGCAATGCCGTGGATGCGACCAACTACGTTTTGTGGGAGATGGGCAAGCCGACTCACGTGTTTGATATGGATTTGCTTGAGGGCGGGCGGCTCATTATTCGAAAGGCAAAAGACGGAGAAAAGCTGAAGACACTCGACGGAGTGGAGCGGACGCTGACTTCGGACGATTTGGTGGTGGCCGACGCGAAAAGGCCGGTTGGGCTTGCGGGAGTGATGGGCGGGTTTGACACCATGATTACTGACAAGACGCGGAATATTTTGATCGAGTCGGCGTGGTGGGATCCGTTGACCGTGCGGAAGAGTTCCCGGCGGCATGGATTGCACACCGACGCTTCGCACCGATTTGAACGCGGGGCGGATTTCGAGTCGACGATTTTGTCGTGCGATCTGGTGGCGAAGTTGATTCTGGAATCGGGCGGCGGCGAATTGGCAGGCGATGTTGTCGATGTGGTGTCGAGAACATTGGACCAGGCACCGGTGGTGCTGCGGGTTTCGGAGGTGCAGCGAATTCTGGGTGGAAATCTGGATGCCGGCGAGATTTTCCGCATTCTGAAGAAACTTGGATTTGGTTTGATTCCGGAGGGCCAGCAGGACGCGCAGTTTCGAGTACAGATTCCGAGCTGGCGGCTGGATGTGGAGCGCGAGATCGATGTGATCGAAGAAATCGCGCGGCTGCATGGGTACGACAAGTTCGAAAATACCCTGCCGACATACAGCGGCGCGGTAGTGGAAGCGCCGCATGCGGCTGTGGACGCCGCATTTCGCGAGCGTGCTTTGGCGTTGGGATACGACGAGGCGGTGTCGCTGACATTTATTTCGCACGCGGATGCGGAGACGTTTTCTTCCGCCGAAGTGCTGGAGTTGGAAAATCCGTTGAGCGAAGAAGCGTCGCTGATGCGGACATCGATGGCTCCGGGAATGCTCGATATGCTGGCGTGGAACTTGAATCGGGATTCGGAAAATGTGCGGCTGTTTGAGATGGGGCGAGTTTACGAAATGCGGGGCGGAGAGCGGATGGAGCCGGCGCGGGCGTGCCTGGGAGCGACGATGGCGGCGGTAAGGAGTTCGTTGCGCACCGGTGGAGTGCTGGATGTAAGCAAAGACGAGCATGCTGCCGCTGCAGATGCGTTTCGTTCGTTCAAGGGCGACGTGGAGAATCTGCTGGCACTGTTTGCTTATGACGAGTTGAGCTTTGATCGCGAGACGCCGGATTACTTTCATCGGGGACGGTCGGCGCGAGCACTGATGGATGGAGCCGTGGTGGCGCGGTTCGGGCAGATCGCGGAAGAGGTGAAGTCGCAGCGGAAGTTGCGGCAGGATGTTTTTCTGGCGGAGATTGATCTGGAACAGTTGCGAGCGCGCGGACTACGGGCGGTGAAGTTTGCGCCGTTGGCGAAGTATCCGGCGGTGGAGCGGGATTTCTCGTTTGTGTTTCGCGATGAAGTGGAGTTTGAAGCGATGCGCCGGGCGGTGATGGGTCTGCACATTCCCGAGCTGCGCGAATTCAAGCCGGTCGAGATTTTTCGCGGGGGGTCGATTGGCGCGGGTAAGTATTCGATCCTGCTGCGGGCACGGTTACAGTCGGATGAAGGGACGCTGCGAGATGAGCAGATTGCACAGTGGTCGGGGCGGATTGTCGAGGCGCTGCGGGGGTTGGGGGGAGTGCAGCGGGGGTAGGGCTTACCTCGGGGCTAAAGCCCCGGTTCCATATTTGTACTCTTGACGCGGCGCTGAAGCGCCGCTCTTCCACGGTGCTGCCGGCGGCGGTACTAATTTTCCGATGCTTCTTCGCTAAAACCAGGAACCGGGCGCGCGATTTGGGGTGACACGTAGGGATCCTTCGACTGCGCAATCGCCTTCGCTTCGCGATAGCAATTGCTTCGCTCAGGATGACAAATCTTGAGTGATTTCTTGTGCTAATCTGCCTGCTATGGCGGACGTTATTTCTTCTTTATCCACAGACAAAAAACATTTTCTTAGCGCTAAGGTGTCGCAATTCACCGAGTCGGTGATCCGGGAGATGACCCGGCAGGCGATGCTTTATGGAGCGGTGAATCTGGCGCAGGGGTTTCCGGATTTTGCCGCACCGGCGGAGATCAAGCAGGCGGCGCGGGCGGCGATTGATGGCGATGTGAATCAGTATGCAATCACGTGGGGCGCGAAGAATCTGCGCAACGCGATTGCGCGCCAGATGGGGGTGTGGCAAGGGATTGCGGTCGATCCGGAAAAGGAAATCACGGTGTGTTGCGGATCGACGGAGGCGATGATTTCGACTTTGCTCGCGGTGTGCAACGCGGGAGATGAGGTCGTCATTTTCGAGCCGTTTTATGAGAATTACGGGCCGGATTCGGTCCTGAGCGGGGCGCGGCCGCGGTTTGTGAAGTTGCGTCCGCCGGCGAGTGAAAATGGCGAGTGGACGTTCGATGAGAAGGAATTGCGGGCGGCGTTCGACAAGCACACCAAGGCGATCATACTCAATACGCCCAACAACCCTACGGGAAAGGTTTTTGCGCGAGCGGAACTCGAACTGATTCGCGATCTGTGCGTCGAGTTTGATGTGCTGGCGATTACCGATGAGATTTATGAACACATTTTGTATGACGGGACCGAACACATTTCGATGGCGTCACTGGAAGGGATGCGGGAGCGGACGGTGACGATCAATGGGATGTCGAAGACGTACAGCGTGACGGGATGGCGAGTGGGATGGGCAGTTGCGCCGGAGAAGATTACGAATGCCATCCGCAAGGTGCATGACTTTTTGACGGTGGGCGCGCCGGCACCGCTGCAGGAGGCGGGCGCGGCGGCGTTGAGTTTGCCGGCGGAATATTATGCGAAGCTGGCGGAGGGATATCGAGTGCGGCGGGATCATTTGATGCCGGCGCTGGAGACGGCGGGGTTCAAGTGTTTTCGTCCGCGGGGCGCATATTACGTGATGACGGATATTTCGGCGTTTGGATTTGAGGATGATGTGGAGTTCACCAAGTATCTGGTGAAAGAGGTTGGAGTGGCGGCGGTGCCGGGGTCGAGTTTTTATCGCGATGCGAGGGACGGGGCGCGGCAGGTGCGGTTTGCGTTCTGCAAGAAGCTGGAGACGCTGGATGCGGCGGCAGAGAGGTTGGGGAAGCTGCGGGCGAGGTAGTTCAGGTTGGGGTGAAACTTCCTCTGCGGCGGAGTCAGTGCAGAGGGTAGAGATCCTTCGACTCCGTAGGGGGCTTCGCTATGCGAAGCCCCCTACTGCGCTCAGGATGACAGATGCGGCGAGCCACGCAAACGTTACTTCGTTACTACGCCGCAGGCGATGCGATCGCCGGAGTTGCCGGCGGGATCGGTCTTCATGTCGTCGGCTTTCGCGTGGACAACGATCGCGGTGCCGCCGTTGCTGAAAAGCGAATGAGGGCCGTCGCCGAGGGTCACGTCTTTGTCTTCCACGGTGGCATCGGCTTTGCCTTTCACGTCAACCGTGAAGTTCGGCATGTCGCCGGCGTGATGGCCTTCGGGGTTGTCGAAACCGTGCTTCTTGCCGTCGGGATTGAAATGCGGGCCGGCGGATTTGAAGTCTGGCGGATCGCACTTGGGATTCTGATGGAAGTGGATGGCGTGCTCGCCGGGAGGCAGATCGTGAAGATGAAGCTTGAGGGCAACACCGGATCCCTTTTGCGAGAGAGTGATCGTGCCGACGGCTTTGCCTTGGGAGTCTGTGAGTTCGACCTTCTTGGTTTTGGCCGCGCTGCTGGGAAGTGCGAAAACGAGCAGAGCAACAGCCACCGCTAACGTGGGGAGGGTTTCGCGTTTCATGCGGGGAATTATAGCCAAAGTGGCACTGCCGAGGCCAGATTGGCACAAGGGAGCTATGCTTGATCCACAGTGCGGTGGAGTATACTTCGGGAAAGTTTGAAATCTTTCCAGGGAAGAGTGCACTCATGGCGTTGAATGCGGTGGAGCAGGTAACGGAACAGGTTCCGGCAGACGATTTTCAGGCGCTGGAAGAGAAAATCTATCGCACTATCGAAATGTACAAAGCGGCGCGGCAGGCGCAGGCTACGGCGGAGCGGGATGCGCAACGGGCGCGACAGCAATTGGAAGAGCGTGAAGAGCAATTGACTACGCTGAGGCGTGAAGCGGTGCAGTTGCGGAAAGAGCGGGAAGAGATTCGGACGCGTGTGGAGAAGATGCTGGAGCAGATCGAGACGATCGCGGAGGCAAGCTAGACGGCTTCTGGCTACTAGCTTCTAGCGCGGTTCCGGATGTTAGAGCTGAAGCGATGGACGCAGAAAGCAGGTTCCTCGCTTCGCTCGGAATGACAAGATTAACGTTACTGTGTGACACCGACACTTCCGTTACTTCGTGGGATCGAATGACAAGCGCTTGTATTACCGCGTGACAAAGGCTACTCATCATGGCAACGGCAGCTAAGGATTCTACTTTGAAGGATGCGCAGAACGGCAGCGTGCGGGTGGAGATTTTTGATCAGGCCTATAACCTGCGCGGGTCGGATCCGGAATACATTCTGAAGCTGGCGGAATATGTGGACTCGAAGATGCGAGCCGTGGCCGAGGCGACGAATACGATTGACACGGTCAGGTTAGCGGTGCTGGCGGCGCTGAACATTGCCGACGAGTATCATCTTTTGCGGCGGAAGCAGGAGAACGGGTCGACCGATTATCAGAAGCGGGCGCACGTGCTGGCTAGCGCGCTGGATGAACTTTTGGAAGACGACCGCAGGGCGGGATAGTCTGGGGCGGCCATCCCGCGGCCAGTTATGAATCCGCATCTGTTGCTACATTGCCCCAATCCCGACCAAGAGACCTAAATAGAGAACTGGAACGTCGCATCCCTATGGGCGAGGCATTCTTCAACTCCGCCTCTAGATAGAGTCCATTCCTGCTTCAGGTCGACATTTTTCACGTACGCACCCGCGTAGATTGCAATCGCCGATTGTGAAGGCGAGATTACTTTAGTTGCAAGTGGCCTGCCAACTATTTGCGGTTTCACTATTGCTAAACCGGCGAAGGTTCTCCTAGCATCAGAGGTGAAAGCCGGCCTGCGGGGTTGGTGATGGCGGTAACCGATTTTTGAACCAATGCTGAATGAACGGGGACTCGACTCGAACTAGGATCCGGTGTGCAACGCTCCGCCACGCGGAGATGCCTAAAGGGTCTCGGCGGGTTCCCAACGTCTACCTGACGGTTCATTCTCGGCCCGTCACACGGCACAGTGGGTCGGCTTGAATTGTTTCCGCCATCGCGGGCTTTCACAGGTTTCTTCCGGCTCTGCTGAGTGTAGAAACGTTCTCTGTGCGGGTAGGGATGGTTCGAGTGCGCGGGAACATCGCTTCGCGCTGCTCCTGCTCCGCTCAGCATGACAGACCAATCAGTAATGCCAGTTCCGCTCAGCATGACAGACAAATCAGTAACTGCCTGGTCGCTCACCCTCACAAAAAGCGGTAACTTCCCTGCTACACTGGATCGCGTAGCAAATGCTTGTTTCCTGCATCTAATTAAACTGTGTATCCACAACTAGTGCATTTCGGGCGATTTTTTCTGCCGACGTATGGCTTCCTGGTTTCGACGGGAGTGCTGATCGGGTTATGGATCAGCGTGCGCAATTCCGAGCGGCTGGGGATCGACGGTGATAAGGCATGGAACCTGGGAATTCTGGTGGTGCTGTGCGGAATTCTGGGCGCGAAGGTTCTCTACGTCATTAACGAGTGGGGCTATTATTCGAAACATCTGGGAGAGATTTTCAGCGTCACTACGTTGCAGGCGGGCGGAGTTTTTTCCGGAGGGTTGATTGCGGCTTTTGCGGCGGCGGCGTGGTACGTGCACCGGCATCACATGCCTCCGCTGGGAACCTGCGACGCGTTTGCTCCGGGGCTGGCGTTGGGGCACGCGATCGGGCGGCTGGGATGTTTTGCGGCGGGATGCTGCTACGGGAAAGAAACGCATCATTTCTGGGGCGTGGTGTTTCGCAATCCGCTGGCGAATCAGATTACGGGGACGCCGCTGAACGTGCCGCTGGAGCCGACCCAGCTTTTTGAGGCGGCGGTGGAGTTTGCGAATTTCGTTTTTCTGATGTGGCTACTGAAGCGGCGAAAATTTGACGGTCAGATTTTTGGGGCGTTCCTGTTTATCTATGGCGTGGCGCGGTTCTTTCTGGAATTTCTGCGGGACGATCCGGGGCGCGGATCGGTGTTTGGCGGAGCGATGACGGGGACGCAGCTGATTGCGATTGGGCTGGTGATTGGGGGCGGACTGATCTGGTGGTTGCGGCCGGGAGCGAAGGGCGTGGCGGCGCAGGCGGTGGGAGCCACCCGGTAGCGCTCGCGCGCGCGTCTTATTCGCTCCGTGAGTTCGCTTCGGATACGGCCTTTGAGATGGCCTCTTCTATACAGGTGGTGACGTGAGTCGTAAAACTCTCACCAGAGCCTTCCCGGAATGTGCGCAAGGCGGCGAGAAGACCTTGGTTACCACTTTCCACGAGATCCAGCACACTATTGCGGGCGGAAGAATAGCGCTCTGCGATGGTTACGACCAGGGCGAGTTTCGCCTCGATGAGTCGCCTCTCAGCAGACGACGCTTGATCGTCGCGCGTTCGTACATGTTGCAATAAATCGGCTTCTTCTGCCTCGGCCAAGGGCTTAACCGAGCTGATCTCGCGCAGATACCAGGTTAAGGGGTCGTCGGCGCTCCCGGTCATTGTCATCTCCACCTCGGAAGTGTACCTCAATTTAACGTCAGTCTACGGCGCGGCTTGAAAGCTGCGCCCTTTCAAAGCCGGATCAATCTGGCGGAGAATACTCCGCGTGCAGTCAGGAAAAGCGAACGTGGGGAAGCGCGCGTCCGTAGGACGCCTGACAGCCGGGTGGTAGCAGTGTCGGTCAACCCCGTCCCGAAGGGACGGTTGATCCTCCGTCCTCTCTTTCGACCCTTATTCAGATTGCGACTCCGATGATGCTCTTCCCTCAACTATTCTTGGAGGCGGATTCAGGCATCCCTACGGGATGCGCGCACGCACTCCCATTGCACCCGGCGTTAACAACGCGGGGGCTATTTTGATGCGTCCTGCGGACGCGGATTTCGCACGGCGATAGTCGCCCTACAACGCCTCTCTAACCATAACGTCTGGTATCCTCCAGCGAATGCCGGAAGCCTTTCCTATTCTTATTTTCGTTACAGCTGATGATGCGGGGAAGCGACTGGATCAATTTCTTGTGGCGCGGCTTGATAGCGTCAGCCGGGCGCGGGTGCAGGAACTTATCGCCGATGGCAAAGTGCAGGTGAACGCAGCTCCGGGGAAGGCTTCGCTGAAGCTGCGCGGCGGGGAACAAATATCCGTACTGGGCGAGGCGCAGCGGGCGCCGCTCAAGGCCATCGCAGAAGAAATCCCGCTCGACATTGTGTATGAGGACGACGATCTTGCCGTGATCAACAAGCCGGCGGGGATGATGGTGCATGCGGGGGCTGGAGCTTCCGACGATGCGCGCAATCGCGGGACGCTGGTGAATGCCCTGCTGCATCATCTGGCGAGTTTGTCGGGGGTGGGCGGGGAGTTGCGGCCGGGGATTGTGCATCGTCTGGATAAGGAGACGAGCGGGCTGATTGTGGTGGCGAAAAACGATGCGGCGCATCGCAAGCTGAGCGCGCAATTTGCGGCGCGGGAGGTGAAGAAGAAATATGTGGCGCTGGTGCATGGGTGGGTGAAAAA
This sequence comes from uncultured Acidobacteriaceae bacterium, assembly GCA_963750245.1. Taxonomy (GTDB): domain Bacteria; phylum Acidobacteriota; class Terriglobia; order Terriglobales; family Acidobacteriaceae; genus Sulfotelmatobacter. The sequence continues at coordinate 868,483 of CAVVQB010000005.1, read as the reverse complement.
GGATTCGGGGACCCTGGCGCAGAGCATTAGCCGCGACCGGGTGAGGCGCACGCGGATGACTACGCGGTTGGAGGGCGGGCGGACGGCAGTGACGCATTATCGCGTGGCGCGGCGCCTCGAGACGAAGTTTGGGAAGTTTACGTTGCTGGACGTGAAGATCGATACGGGGAGGACGCACCAGATTCGAGTGCATGTGGCGGCGATGGGGCATCCGGTGGTGGGGGATACGATGTATGGAGCGCCGAAGCAGGCGCGGGGGAAAAATGCGGTGATTGGGCTGGGGCGGAATTTTCTGCATGCGGCAGAGTTGGAGTTTCGGCATCCTCGGAGCGGAGAGATGGTTGCGTTGAAGAGCGAGTTGCCGGAGGAGTTACGAGAGTTTTTGAAGGCAGTCGAGGAGTAGGTGTTTTACGGGTCACTTCCCGGGAACGTGCCTCAGGGGCTAAAGCCCGCATCTAATCTCGACTCTTCACGCGGCCCGTTCGACTCCGCACAGGGCAGGCTGCTGAAGCGCCACTCTTCCACGGTGCTGCTTACAGTGGGGTTGAGTTGGCAAAACAAGGCACTTCAAGGGGCTAAAGCCCTCAGCCATAGCGGTCTCCAATCGCAGCGCTGGAAGCGCTGCGCCACCCAAAGTCGGCGTATGTGTATCGAACCCGAAGTGTTGGGGGCAAAATCGAGGTGTGTCCGGAGCCAGGTCTGAGGCGGTTGCAGGGGTAGATATAATAGATGGTTAGATAAGGGGCATGGCTACGCGAAATACTTTACTGAGAAGCTCATTCGCTCGGGTGGCGTTTTTCCTGCTGGTGGCGGGTGCGTGGCAGGTTGGCATGGCGCAAGCGGGTGCGGCGCCATCTTCCTCGCCGGCATCATCTCCGGCGTCGGCAGCGCCTTCCTCGCAAACATCATCTGAGCAGGCAGCACCGGCCGCGACAACCGCGCCACAGGCTGCGCCCGGGGAGCAGAATTCCGGGGGCCCGGGGGCCGACAATGCAGATGTCCTCAAGATCCGGGTGGGCATCAACGAAGTGAATGTTGTGTTTACGGTGACGGACAAGCACGGCAAGCGCGTGACCGATTTGAAGCAGAACGATTTTCGCATTGTGGATGACAGCAAGCCGGCGGTTGAGGTGCGAAGCTTCCACGCGGAAACGAATTTGCCGCTGCAGGTGGGATTGTTGATCGATGCCAGCAGTTCGGTGCGCGACCGGTTCAAGTTCGAGCAGGAATCGGCGATCGAATTTTTGAACCAGACGGTCCGCAAACGTTACGATCAGGCGTTTGTGGTGGGATTTGATGCGACGCCCGAGGTGATGCAGGATTTCACCGATGACACGGAAAAGCTGGGCCACGGAGTTCGCGAGCTCCGGCCGGGTGGCGGGACGGCGCTGTACGATGCGCTTTACTACGCTTGCCGCGACAAACTGCTGAAAGCGCCGCAGATTGGGCCGACGCGGCGGGCGATTATCCTGCTGAGCGATGGAGAAGACAACCAAAGCCACGTGTCGCGCGAGGAAGCGATTGAAATGGCGCAGCGGGCGAATGCGATCATCTACACGATCAGCACGAACGTGAGCGGGACGAAGGGAGCCGGTGATAAAGTGCTGGAGCGCATGGCGGACGCCACGGGAGGCCGCGCGTTTTTTCCGTTCCAGATTCGCGATGTGACCAACGCGTTTGGCGAGATTCAGGAAGAGTTGCGAAGTCAGTACGACGTATCGTACAAGCCGGCGGACTTCAAGGCGGACGGGCACTTTCGCACGATTGAGATCGTGGCCAACGACCGGAAGAATTTCAAGGTGAGGGCGCGGCGGGGATATTACGCGCCGGTGGTGCAGTAGGGAAAAGCGGCTCCCAGCTTCCGCTTCCGGCTTTTCGATTTGGACAGCACTTCCTTCTTCAAGCAACCGATGCCGGGATATTCTGGGACACCACTTCCAAAAAAATTGGGGATCAAGGCCGGGTTTCGCGTACGATTTGCGAACGCACCGGGGGAAGTGCTTGCGGAGTTGGCGGGCGCATTGGCGGAGTGCAAAGTTCTCCAGCAGGGGGACGGGCTTGATTTTGCGATGCTCTTTACCAAGGCGCGGGCGGAATTGACCAAGGAATTTTCGCGGATGGCAAAGCGGCTGAGTCCGGCGGGGATGTTGTGGGTGAGCTGGCCGAAGAAGAGTTCGGGAGTCGCAACAGACTTGAATGATAACGTGGTCCGCAAGATTGGCCTGGACGCGGGACTGGTGGACGTGAAAGTTTGCGCGGTGACGGAAATTTGGTCGGGGCTGAAGTTTGTACGGCGGGTGAAAGACCGCGGATAAAAGATTGAAGGATGGATTAGGCCTCGGTCTAGCCGGCGATGGAGCCGGTTAGCTCCCGCCGACCCGGCCTGGCTGGAGCAAATCTACGCCGTGCGCGAGCCCATGACGAAGTGGGCTACAAAGGAAATGACGGCGAACAGCAACAGAAGATGGATCAATCCGCTGGCTATGTGGAACATCAGAAAACCACCAGCCCACAGAATGAGCAGCAACAGAGCAATCACGAGAAACGGTCCGAATCGCATCTACGCCTCCTGACGTTCGCGTTCTAGTTCGCCGAACGCGCACGAGAACAATTCTGTTTATACGGCGCACGAGGGCGGGAAAATATCGGCAGAAGACTGTAAAGTGGCGAGGGTGCAGCCGTAGGAAAGACTGCGCAGATCGAGGAGTTAGCGATGGTTCGAGTGGGGTTAATTGGATTTGGGTTGGCGGGTCAGGCGTTTCATGCGCCGGTGATTCGTGGCGTCGAGGGGATGGAATTGGCTTGCATCCTGGAGCGCAAGGGATCGCGAGCGCGGGAAAAATATCCTGACGTGCGAGTGGCGCGGACGCTGGACGAATTACTGGCCGATAAAGGAATTCAGCTGTGTGTGATTGCGACTCCGAATGATTCGCATTTCGAACTGGCGCGGGCTTGCTTGCTGGCGGGGCGCGATGTAGTCGTGGATAAACCGTTCGCACCGACGCTGGCGGAATCCGAAGAACTGGTACGGCTGGCGAAGGAGCACGGTCGATTGATTACGGTGTATCAGGACCGGCGGTGGGATGGCGATTTCGGGACGGTGAAGAAGATCGTGCAGTCTGGCAAGTTGGGCGAGATTGTGGAGTATGAGTGCCGGTATGACCGGTTTCGTTTGGAACCAAAGCAAAATGCCTGGCGGGAAAAAGCGGATCAGCCGGGAGCGGGAGTTTTGTTTGATTTGGGGCCGCATGTGATCGATCAGGCGCTGGTCCTATTTGGCGAGCCGAAGGCGATTACGGCGACGGCGTTCTGTCAGCGGGAGACGTCGCAGGTGGATGATGCGTTCGATGTTTGCCTGGAATATCCCAGACTGCGAGCCATGGGGCGGGCGCGGATTGTTGCATATGCGCCGGGGCCGCACTTTTTGATCCACGGGACGAAGGGATCGTTTGTGAAGTATGGCATGGATCCGCAGGAGGCGCGGCTGCGAGGAGAGAATGTTCCGCAGGGATTGGATTGGGGCGCGGATTGGGGCGAAGAAGCGGAAGAGTTGTGGGGGACGTTGAGTACGGTGGGCGAGCCCAGCGTGAAAGTGAAGACGGATCGCGGAGACTATCGCGGGTTCTATGAGAACGTGCGGGACGCGATTGAAAAGAAGGTCCCGCTGGAGGTTACTCCGGAGCAGGCACTGCGCACGATGCGGGCGATTGTGCTGGCGCGCAAGAGCAGCCGGGAGCGGAGAACGGTCGAGTGGGGAGAAGCGGCGGAGTGAGGTTGCCAGGCTGAACCCAGTTTGTGGCTTGAACAAAGAATGGTCGAGCTTTGCTCGACCGGACAGCCGAGGGCGGCTGTCCCCACATGAGCATGGTCACTTCTTTTTGGCTCGCGCTGGTGGTAATCTGCTTGCGCCCATGAAAAATCTTACGCGTCGAGTATTCGGCAAGACTTTAGCCGGCGCCGCTGCAGTTGCGGCTGCCAGCGCCTCTTTGCCCCGGATTGCATTCGCTCAATTAGCCAAGGCGGGGTTGCTGCGATTTCCGGCCAACTTTGTCTGGGGCTGCTCTACCGCTTCCTATCAGGTTGAGGGCGCGGTAAATGAGGACGGACGGAAGCCATCGGTGTGGGATACGTTCTCGCATACGCCGGGCAAGACGTTTCAGGGAGAGACAGGCGATATCGCCGATGATTCTTATCATCGCTATAAAGACGACGTAAAGCTGCTCAAGAACCTGGGCGTGAGTGGATACCGCTTCTCGATTTCGTGGTCGCGAGTTTTCCCCGACGGGACCGGGCAGCCAAACCAAAAAGGACTGGATTATTACCAGCGTGTGGTTGACGAACTGCTGAAGAACAACATTGCACCCTACGTCACGCTGTTTCACTGGGACCTGCCGCAGGCTTTGCCGGGGGGCTGGCAGTCGCGCGACACTTCGAAGGCATTCGCCGATTATGCCGGGTATATGGCCAAGCATCTTTCGGATCGCGTCGGCCACTTCTTCACGATCAACGAGTTCACCTGCTTCACCGACATAGGCTACAAAGAGGGGCGATTCGCGCCAGGGTTGAAGTTGCCGGATGGAGAGGTGAATCAGATACGCCACAACGCGGTGCTGGCGCACGGGATGGCGGTGCAAGCGATTCGAGCCAATGCCAAGAGCGGAACGCAGGTTGGTCTGGCGGAAAATGCGACGGTTTATGTGCCGGTGATCGAGGACCAGACGCAAATCGAGGCGGCGCGGCGAGCAACGCGCGAAGGGAACGCGCCGTTTCTCACGGCGCTGATGGAAGGCAAGTACACCGACGGCTATCTGCAACGGGAGGGCGCGAATGCGCCCAAGGTGGAGGCTGGCGATATGAAGATCATCGGCAGCCCGCTGGATTTTGTCGGGCTCAATGTGTACACGCCAGAGTACGTTCGCGCGGACTCGTCAACGGCGGGCTACGTGGTGGAGAAGCGGCAGACTTCGTATCCGCGGATGGCCTCGGACTGGCTATACATTGGACCGGAAGTGATCTACTGGGCGGTGCGCAACGTCAGCGATATCTGGAAGCCGAAGGCTCTCTACATCACAGAGAACGGTTGCTCGGCAGACGATGTGATCACCGCCGATGGACGCATCGAGGACACGGACCGCGTGATGTATTTGCGCAATCACCTGACGCACCTGCATCGCGCCGCTTCGGAGGGCTATCCGATCAAGGGGTACTTCCTGTGGAGCCTGATGGACAATTACGAGTGGGCGGACGGTTACAGCAAGCGATTCGGACTGCACTACGTTGACTTCAAGACGCAGACGCGGACTCCGAAGCTCAGTGCGGAATGGTACCGCGAAGTGGTTGCGCAGAATGCGGTCGAATAGTCAACGCTATTGCTGTTGGTCGCGCTTGGTTGCGTAGTATCCGGCGCGGGTCTGGATTTTGTAGCCTTGTTTTGATTTGATTTCGAGTTTGCGGTAGCCGCCGTCGAGCACGGTGTTGGTCGAGGTGTAGCCGAGGGTATATTGGCTGCGCAATTCGGCGGCGATCTGGTCGAAGGCTTCCTTCAGCTTGTCGAATTTGTTGCCTACGTTGATGACCCTACCACCCGTGGCTTCAGTGAGTTTTTTCATTTCGCTTTCGCCGCTGTAGCCCATGCCCATGCTGTAATAACCGCCGCGATCGGCACAGAGCAGGACGTAGACGATGGCGTCGGCTCTCTGGGCAGCTTCGATGGCGTCTCTGATTTTGAGTTTGCTGCCTTCGTCTTCGCCGTCGGTGAGAAGGATCATGGACTTGCGACCGACTTCTTTGGCAAGCATGTCGTGGGCCGAAAGATAAACCGCGTCGTAAAGGACTGTGCCGGGAGCGTTGTGAACGGGAACGGGACCCTGGCCAAGTCCGGGAATTCCGCTGGCGCCGCTGCTGACTCCACTATTGATTTTCACTTTGTTCAGGGCCGCTTGCAGGCGGTGAACGTCACGGGTGTAATCCTGAATCAGTTCGGATTGGACGTCGAAGTCCATCACGTAGGCTTCGTCTTTGTCAGTGAGAATCTGGCGAAGGAATGCGCCGCCGACTTCCTTTTCCATGTCGAGGACTCGGATCTGGCTGCCGGATGTATCGATGAGGATGCCGAGGGTGAGCGGGAGATTCGATTCGGCGGTAAAGTATTTGATGGTTTGCGGCTTGCTGTCTTCAAAGACCTGGAAGTCGTCCTTGGTTTGATTGGGAATCAGAGCGCCATGCTTGTCCTTGACGTTGAAGAAGACGCCCACAACGTTGACGTTGACCTTGAGGGTTTCGTCTGATTTCTCGGGGGCGGATTGACTTGAGTCCTGGCCTGCATTGGCGGACTGAGCCATAGCGGCCGGAGCGGCAGCGTACAGGGCGACCAGGTAAGAAAGGACCAAGGTAGCGACGGCGGGCAAAAATCTCGGATTAGCGGATAGTTTGGGCACGAAAGATTCCCTCGCGAGGTTTTTGTTAGTCTAGTCCTTTAAACTTGGATGCACCAAATGGTATGGTTCAGGCATCCCAACGGTGTGAAGGCATTTCTGTGGGATTAGTTGGCTGGGAGCAAAGATAAACAAATTCCGAGCGCTAGCTCTGAGGCATGGGACGGAAGGTGACAGTGAGGAACCAAACCGGGGCTCAAAAGAGACCACGGACGGTCGTAGCCGGATGGGTGGCCGCCGTTCTCGTTGCCGGATGTTTCGGCGCATACCTTGTTGCTGGAGTTCTAAAGATGGCGGCGCAGGCTTCCGGGAGCCAGGCACAGCCTGCGCAAACCCAACCCTCGCAAAATCAGGCGGCACAGGCTGATGAAATTCCTGACGCGCCGACCGTTCAGCCGTCGGCGACGCCAGCCGAGCCACCGCCGATTCCCAAACCAGAGGAAAAAAAGCCGACGACGGTAGATAGAAATCCGTGGACGAACCAACCGAATACCCCACCAGCCCAGCCGGCCACAGCTCCAAGCGACGACAATGCGGGGCCGCCACCACCCATGCCGCCGGTGAAGACGGTGCCACCGGGCTCGGTGAAAGCGCCACGCGCCCAGGAGGAGCTTTACACCTATGTGGTGCACACCAATTTTGTACAGGTACCGGTTACGGTGCAGGATCGTGATGGCCGGAGAGTAGATGGGCTTTTGCCCACTGACTTCAGCGTCAAGGAAAACGGTACGCCACAGAAGTTAACCTTTTTCAGCAGCGATCCCTTCGCGCTTTCGGTGGCGATTGTGCTGGATCTGGGGATGCAGGATGCGGCGTTGCAAAAGGTAAACCAGACATTTCCGGCGCTCATAGGAGCGTTTGCGCCTTATGACGAAATCGCACTTTATACCTACAGCAGCACGGTAAGCGAGGTCAGCGATTTTACAGCAGCCGGGCAAAAATTGACCGCCTTGCTGAATCAGATGAAAGTGGAGCGCGGGCGTAACAACGGCGTCCCGGTGATGAGCGGTCCACTTGCGCCAAACGGGCCCATCGTCAATGGAATCCCGGTGGGCAGTCCTACGCAACCAGTCTATACACCGCCGAAAGAGGCGCATGTTTTGAACGACGCTATTCTTCGGGCGGCACTCGACCTGCGTAAACGCGATCGCACACGGCGCAAGATTATTTTTGTGATAAGCGACGGACGGGAATACGGCAGCGAGGCCAGCTTCCGCGATGTGCTGAAGGTACTGTTATCGAACGAAATCCAGGTGAAGGCGGTGGCGCTCGACAGCGGGGCGCTGCCGGTCTACGACAAGCTGGAGCGGCTGCATCTGCCGAAACAAGGGTATGACGAAATCCTTCCAAAATACGCTTCGGCCACGGGTGGATTGCCGGTTTACAAGGAGCTTACGCAGAGCTCGATAGAAGATAGCTATGCCCAAGCGATGGGTGAGGCACGCAGCCAGTACACGCTGGGCTATACGCCCATCGCGCCAAAGACGCCGACCGCCAAGGCCTACCATGATATCGAGGTTCTGGTTAACCGGCCCGGACTAAAGATTTATACGAAGGCGGGATATTATCCGGCTTTGGCTACGCGGTAGATCAGCGGTGACGTTCGACCAGGTCAGTCTTTGCAGCCTATCGGGACCGGCGTTTCGGACTCGAATTCCGAATCCAGTATGTGATTTGCGGCCTTCGGGACCCCTCTTGCAGGAGGGGTCACCTGAGTAACCTGCGGGGCAACGGGTGCGTGTGATATAAAAGGCCCGAGCCCCCAAAGGGATATTTTTGCGCGCGGAAGGGTGTGTGATCCGCGCTTTTTGAGGAAAGCCTTGAGTTTCATCAACTTCGCAGCCCGCGAGATCAATTGCAAAATCGTGTACTACGGCGCCGGGCTGGGCGGCAAAACCACCAACCTGCAGGTGATCTACCAGAAGACTGCCGAGCAGCAGAAAGGCAAGATGATCTCGCTCGCCACCGAAACCGAGCGAACCCTGTTCTTCGATTTCCTGCCTCTCGATCTGGGAACGGTGCGCGGATTCAAGACCCGAATCCACCTTTACACGGTGCCGGGGCAGGTATTCTACGATGCCAGCCGCAAGCTGATTTTGCGCGGAGTGGATGGCATCGTGTTCGTAGCCGATTCGCAGGAACAGCGCATGGATGCCAACGTGGAAGCGCTGGACAATTTGATGTCGAACCTGAAAGAGCACGGCTACGACTTCAATAAGATTCCCTACGTGCTGCAACTGAACAAGCGCGACCTGCCCAATATTCTCTCCACCGAAGACCTGGGGAAAGAGCTCCGCAAGAAAAATGAGGCCATGATCGAGGCGGTTGCTTTTCAGGGCACGGGGGTGTTCGAGACCTTGAAAGAGATCGCCAAGCAGGTGCTCACGGAGCTGAAGGCTGGCGGGTAGGGACGGCAGTTCTCAGTTCTCAGCGGCAAAATCTCGTGCGCCGCAGTAACCTGAAACACCCGGCGGTATGCGCGTTACCGGCCTACACTGGTCTGACTCACACGCAATTTTGATTGGGTTATTTCGTTCACGTCCAGATCGCCGCTCTTGTCTTTATCCAGCCGGTCGAACTCGGCTTCCATGAATTTCATGTACTCTTCCTTGGAGATCCGGCCGTTCTTGTCTTTATCCATGAGGAGCAGCAGTTGTTTGACTTCATCTTCTCCGAGCGCCAATTTGTCCTGCGGCTTGGGAACAGCTGCCTTGGTTTGTGCGATTCCCGTCCCTCCCATGACCAACGTCGCGACCAGCGCTGCGACGGCCACGACCAATGCGACGTTTGTTCGCTTCGACATATTCGACTCCTATGATCCAATGTGTCTTTTCATTTCGTTTCTCAGAAGAAAAAAATGATATCGTCGGCGGCGGTGAGTTGACTCTTTTTCGTGCCGTTCTGAGCCGTCGGGAGTTGGGCTGGCCGGAGGGCCCTGTGGTCGATTCGTTCCAGCCTGTGGTCCGGCAGCATTCTGAGCCGCAATTTCGGTTTGTGGATTTGGACCCGCGGAGGAAGGGACCGGCGGAAGATTTGTCAGACGTCGTCTAGCTATAAGCTGCGGGTAGGCTGAAAAAGAACGTCATCTGAATCAAGCACAGAATTGCGAGAGAAAACGATGTCCTGGCAGAGATCAAATGGCTCCCACTCGCGAACGGGTTCGAAAGCATCAGCGAGAGGAAGCTTATCGGGCACCACATAAGGAAGCTGCAAAGGAGCACGCAGGAAATCCTCTGGTTCGCAGCGGTTTTTCTGCTGGGCGATTGCCCTGTTACTCCTTCGCGGCACATTCAGATCGCAATGGCGGTCGGCCACAAGTCAAATCAGATCCCAAACAATCTCCATATTTCCCCTCATCGTTCATTCTTTAGAACTCGACCCTGAGCGCCAGCTGCCCAGTGCGGTTCCCTGCGTTCTCGGCAGTTTGCGGAGCGCTGAGAACGCCGAAAGTTGGGTTGTCGATTTGCGTTGCGGGAGGAGCGAAGTTGGTGTGATTGAGCACGTTGGTAAATGTGGACTCGAAGCGCACCTTCATTCTCTCTGTAACGTGAAATGATTTGGCGAGGCCCAGGCTGGCGGCGGTGGTGCCGGGGCCCTGCAGGATGCCGACGCCGGCATTGCCAAAGCGTCCCGCGCCGGCAGGGGTGGGGGCAAAGGCCGCGAGGTTGAAGTATTGCGCACGAGATTGGCCCTGGTAGAAATTTGTCGAGACCTGATCGGGACGCAGGAAAGCGCCACGGTTAACGACGTTGGTGTTGGACTGATCGTAGGAATCGCTGATGCTCGGAGTGAGCCACGGGCCGGTTTCAAGCAGAGTCACGGTGGTCAGCTCCCAACCGCCGAGCAGGCCATTCTTCCAGCCGCCGGTGTTCAGGAAAGTGCGACCCTGACCGAAGGGTAGCTGGTAGCGACCGGTAAGAAGAAAACGCTGATGGCGAGTGCCCTCTGCATTGCCGTAATCGCTGCGGATGTTGAACCTATCGGCAATGGGGATGCCGTAGTTGACCTCGCCGGCAAATGCGGTTGGCGTATCGCCCTGATTATTGGCGAGATTTTTCGCCAGCGTGTAATTGGCGGTGAAGTAGAGGCCATGTGACGTCTTGTGGGTCTCCTCGACTTCAAGTGCATTGTAGTTGGCCTCGCCAGCGTTGGATGTGCTGTAGAGCGTAAACCAGTTGTGGTAAGGGGCACGCGGATCGACGTATGGACTGGCAGCCGTTATCTGATAAGGAATCGTGCTGGCAGGAATCTGATTGAGGTCTTCGGTAATGCTCAGGCGGTAAGTGTGCATGCCAACGTAGCTGACGCGCAGGCTGTCGTTACCAGTGAGTTGACGCTCCACGGTGAAATTCCACTGATTGGCTTGAGGATCGCGGTAGTTAGGATCGACTCCCTGATCGAGTCCGCCTCCGCCATATTGCACGCCCACCGTGGGTGGCGCGGTGTTGGGGAATCGGATGAGAGGTGCTGTTACTGTACCGCTGTTGGTGTAGGTGTGCAGCGCGGAGGTCGGGTTACCACTGTTGTTGAAGGATAGAGGGCCGAGATTGGTCACGGTAAAAACGCCGAAACCCGCACGGATGACAGTCTTTGTATCGTTGAAGGGGCGGTAGGCGATGGAGAAACGCGGCTGGAAGTTCCGCATATAGATGTTGCGCAGTGACTGCGGCAAGTGATCCTGGCTGGCGGTGACATAGTTGCTACAGGGCAGCGCGGTATTGGCGAGGTTGCAGGCATTGAACGACTGCTCGAAGGCGACGTTCGACGCCTGGATGTTCTGCTGGGCTAGATAGGCAGCGAGATTGTTGGGCACGACGATTGAGTTACTTCGCTGATCGAAGTTCGCCAGGTTTCCGCCATCTTCACTAAAGCCTGGAAGGATCTGCCAGCGTAGGCCGTAGTTCAGCGTGACCCGACTGTTGATTTGGTATTCATCCTGGCCGAAAACGCTGTACTGCCAAGCGGTTCCGGCGACGTCAGGGCTGGAGACTGCGAAGAAAATAGTGGTGGGCTCGCCATACAGGAAGTCGCCGAAGGCGTTGCCGGTAAATGTGGTCTGAAAGGTGAATTGCCCGAAATCATCGGAAGGCAGGAAGGTCTCGATATCGGCATAGCGGACCCTGCGCGCATCAATCCCTCCCTTTAGAGTGTGCTTGCCGCGCGTCCAGGCGAGATTGTCGGTGAACTGCGTGGTCTTCGACTGAGTGATTCCGGTTTTGTCGCGACCAATGGGAGTGAATCCGGTCCCGGCGCTGAAATTGAAAGTGGGGAAGGCGTGCGTCGTAGGATGCTGACTGATGTTTACGCCGGTCAGATCGAGTTGCGACAGGGCGTTCGCGCCTTCGATGGGAAAACCTACACTGGTCGCTACATTGGTAAAGCCAAAGCGAAACTCGTTGAGGAGACGTTGCGTGATGACCCAAGTGTGGGAGACGAGAAGGCTTCGGTTGTGGATGCTATCGGAGTCGTCAGGTAGAAACGGGTTGGCATAATCTTCGGTGAGGTTTTTGCGGCTGAAACGGGCGTAGGCTGACTGCTTAGCGTTGATGGTTTGGTCGATGCGGAGATCGACCCCGTCAGTACGCGCGGGCGTGGACTGGAAGTTCTCGTAATTATAGTTTGCCTGGCTGGTGACGTTGGGGAGCGGATAGTAACTCAGCAGCGCAGTGGCTGTGGGATTGATGCTACCGGGTGAAATTACCGGGCCGCCCAGTGCGGTAAGATCGCCGTTACGCTCTGCTTGCGTGGGAACCAGGAACTGCTCGGCGAGTGCGGTGGAGCGGCGATTTCCTTCGTAATCGAAAAAGAAGAATGTCCTGTCCTTGCCGCTGTAGAGATGGGGAATGCTGAGTGGGCCGCCAAGCGATCCACCAAAGGTATTGAAATGTTTTGGTGCCTTCCGATTGAAGCCGTAGGGGTCGGCATCGAGCGCGTCGTTTTGGAGATACTCAAACAGGCTGCCGTGATACTGACTGGTTCCGCTTTTCGTCGTGAAGGTAACGTCGCCCACCTGGGAAAACTCTGCGCTGTTGTTGAACGACGTTACTCTTACCGCGGAGATTCCCTCCTGCGACGGATACGCATCCTGCAGAGCGCCATTCTGGCGCACGTTGGCGGTTGAGATGCCATCGACCGAGAAGTTCACCATTGACGAACTTGCACCGCCGAGTGCGATATTTCCGGAGGTGTCTTGTTGCACATTCGGCGAAAGGGACAGCGCTGCCAGCGGGCTGGTTGTGGTGGCACGATTGTTCAGCGGGAGTTCTGTGATCTGCGTGTTGTTGATGGAATCGCTGATCACCGCGTTCTCGGTGTTAATGACAGCTACGGTGTCGGAAACTTCCACAGTCTGCGACTGACTCTTGATCCCGAGCGTGACATCGATCCTTAGCGTCTGCCGGGCAGATAGTTCCGCAGACGGGACCTTGAACTCCGCGAAGCCCGGGGCTTCGGCAGACAAGGCATAGCTGCCGGGCTTGAGGTTCACGAATTCAAAGGATCCGTTTTGGTCCGACGTCGTGGAACGGGTACTGTTGTCGTCCAAACTCTTGATTTTGACCGACGCGTCGGGCACAACTGCCTGGGTAGAATCGTGCACAACGCCGACAATGCTGCCGAAGGTTGACTGTGCGTTGGCGGAACTGATGGCCCCGAGAATACACAGAACAAGAAGCGAGGCCGCGATGCCTGACTGAAAGACTGCCTTGATCACTGCACTACCCTCCACTGAGACGAGTACCCGGAAATCTCCTTTGCAGTTCACGCCCAGTGAAGGCAAGCTAGCACGCCGGAAATAAAGAAAGTGTGGGGCGGATAATAAGGGAATCGTAAAGTCACGCCGCAAAAGAGCGATAGAGTGCATCGGAAACGCCGATGCACCGTGCGAACAAAAGCAGAGGGATGCCAGGTGCTAAGCGGGCAATGGCAATCCCTGCTTAAACACGCAACCAGACTTTGTAGCGGTACTTGATGATCTTTTCTTCTCCCGCCTTTAATGCGACTTCCCAGGTGAGTCGAGAGAGCGGGTTATCGACAGCGATGCCTTCTGCCAGTTTGGTGGCTTTGCCGTCGTCGGTCTGAGATTCGACACTGCCCCGCACTTTATCGGAGATGCTCAGACGCACGTTTTTGCTTTTGTAGTTCTTGATGGTGAGCGTGCCTTCGATGGTCACTTGGTCGTAGTTGTAGTTGCGGCGGCGCTGAACATCCTTCTGGCGCTCTACTTCATTTTCTTCATGGCTCGCGCGAATGTCGGTTGCGACGGTAAGCTTCAGACTTGAGGTTGCAGCTTTGGGTGTGTAGGGCAAGGTGTCCTGGGAAACGGGCTTGGTGCCAGAGATCACCATAGTGGGAGCGCTGGTCCAGGGAAACTTCGTTGTATTCTTCAGACGAAGGGCATGCCAGACATCATCTTTAGGGGAGTGGTCCGATCCCGGAATGAAGTTGTTCTGCGGAATTCCGAATCCATCCACGCGAGGCTGATCTTCCACGTTCCACTCGTAGATGTGCTCATAGCTCACGGCGTCGGAAAAGACGTTGTAAGTAGCGCGCTCGCCGCGAGCCAACGTGACGTTCTTCCGGCTGTAAAGAAAAAGATCTTCTTCCTGCGCTCCCTTTAACTCTTGAATGGTGGACTCGAAACTCGGCGCCTCGGCATCCATCGCGATAACGCCGCCGATTCCGCCGCCAACCGTCATTTGCCCTGTCAGCGCGTTGGAATAGCGCGCGTTCATGTCATCTTTCTTGCGGGAGGCGGCCTGCATGAAATCGAGCAGACTTTGTTCCAGCGCCATGGGTGACGGGATGTTTGCATAGGCAAAGTTCGGAACGCCTACGACGAAGAACAAGTCGGTATCCTTCAGGTCCTCGGCATCATCGACGAGTACGGATTGCATGGTGATCTGCGCGGTCTGGTCATCTTTCAGGGAGATCAGATAGGAGGGGGTCCACCCCAATCCGTGTTCGAGATATCCCATGGTCAGGTTGGCATGCACGGAAGCGCCTTTGATTTTGAAGCGCAGCGCCTTGCGTTCTTCTTCCTGGGGTTGCTGGAGCACGGGGTCCGCCGGCAGAATTACGCGGGCGACATTGTGGAAATAGAGAGCTAAGAGCTTCGCTTCTGACTTGAGCAGGAGATATTCCGGCATGACGCGTGGTGGCGGAGGCGAGTTCGGATAGAAATTGTTCTCCGGGTTGGCTGGTGGCGGGGAGCCGGCCGGCTTCTCCACTTGGCGAAAACCAACGATCTCGCCGACGTATTCTTTTTGATTGTTATCGATGACGGTGACCGTCTTCCCGGCATTGGCCAGCAATACCTCGGCCAAGATGGCAAGGTTCTGTTGCGCTGAGATTTTGTAGCGGTGAGCGACGACCTCATCGAGCGATATTCCCGGATCATTGGGGGTAATCCACAAAGAACCGAGAGTTGCTTCCGGGACCGGGGAAAGATTTCCGACGCCGGCCTCGAGATGTGCGTCGCCCTGCTTTACCACAAATGCCAACCCATTCTTGAAGACGGCGACGGCCGTCGGTTTTAGTTCGGTTTCCGGCGCCTCTCCGGAATGGGCAGCGAGTGACGAGAGAACGCATGTACAGGCAACCAAAACGAACCGGCGCGGGATCTTCATCGGAACTCCTTTACTTCAACTGACCACGATTATGCGGCGCGAAGGCAGGGAGAGCGAGATACAAGTAAGGTTCCGAACAAGTGACGCGCCAGCTTGTTTGTAACGTTTTGGTCTTGAAGCGCACTACCAAACAGAAGTGTGGTGCCAGCTGGCGCCGTCGCAAGGACGCCAGCCACCGTGCGGAGGTCTACATGTTTGCGCGTAAGGTTGCTGCTCTGCTTAAGCCGAATTCGCTCTTGGAATTCACGAATCTGATCGAGAATAAAATTCTTCCCTGGCTGAGAAGGCAAGACGGTTTCCTGGATCTGATCACGCTGGCCGTCCCGGATAGCGACGAAGTCGCTACGATCAGCTTCTGGGATCGCCAAGCGAACGCGGACGCTTATCAGACAGAGGGTTATCCAGAAGTGATGGAGATTCTGGGAAGGCTCCTGGACGGGACGCCTTACGTCAAGACCTTTGAGGTTGTGGGCTCAACGCTTCAGAGGATTGCCCCCGTACGGACGGCTCCGGGTAAGCATCTGCACGAGTGCCGTTCGACCGAACTTGACTATCGATCGACTGATACCGCCTGATCGAGTGGCGGGTAATTGGTGAAACATCACGCTTCCGCGCGTGAGTCCAATGGTGCCAGGCACGCATCTACGCAGGCATGGCAAAGTTGACGGAATTCAGCCTGGGCGACACCGTAGCGGTTCTCAGCCGCACTCCTGCTTCACTCGATGCATTGTTACGCGGCCTTCCTAGTGGGTGGGTGCGTTCCGACGAAGGAAAAGACACATGGAGCGCCTTCGATATCGTTGGCCATCTGATCGTCGGTGAGCGCACTGACTGGATGCCGCGGGTGCGGATTATCCTTGAGAACGGCGAAGCGAGGACATTTGATCCCTTTGACCGCTTCGCGCAGGCGAAGGAGAGTCAGGGCAAATCACTGGAGCAGCTCTTGGACGAATTCGCCCGCTTGCGACGCGAAAATCTGGCGGCGCTGCAGGCAATGAATTTACATGAGGAAGACTTGAAGCGGCGAGGAAGACATCCAGCGTTGGGGGTGGTGACCTTATCGGAGCTTCTGGCGACGTGGGCCGTACACGACCTTACTCATCTGCATCAACTATCCCGCGTGATGGCGTATCAGTATCGTGACCTGGTCGGTCCGTGGAGCGCTTATCTGGGCGTGCTGAAGTGTAGCGGCCATAGCGCACCGTAGGACAATCGAGTTCGGGGAGGGCAAAGATTCAGCAATGAGCAACATTCTAGTTACGGGCGGGTCGGGCTTCATCGGGAGCCATACCATCTTGCAGTTGCTGGCAGCGGGACATCAGGTGCGGACTACAGTAAGGAACTTGAAGCGCGAGGGCGACGTGCGCGCGATGCTGAAGGAAGGCGGGGCTGAGGTGGGCGATCGCTTGCGCTTCGTCGCCGCCGATCTGGAAAAAGATGCGGGCTGGCCGGAAGCCGTGGCCGGTTGCGAATACGTGCTGCACGTGGCGTCGCCATTTCCGCCCGGCGTGCCCAAGAATGAAGACGAACTGATTGTGCCGGCGCGCGAAGGCGCGCTTCGCGTATTGCGCGCGGCGCGGGATGCCGGTGTGAAACGGGTGGTGCTGACCTCCTCATTCGCGGCGATCGGTTATGGCCAGAAGGAGCAGAACGCGCCGTTCAACGAGACGAACTGGACGGATGCTAACGGCGAAGGCGTGACGGCCTATGCGAAATCGAAAACATTGGCGGAGCGCGCGGCTTGGGATTTCGTTGCTGAAGAAGGTGGCGGCCTTGAGCTTTCCGTGGTCAATCCAGTGGGCGTATTCGGCCCTGTGCTGGGACCTGACTATTCGACTTCGATTCTTTTAGTGCAGCGCATGATGGACGGAGCGATGCCGGGAGTCCCAAGGCTTTATTTCGGCGCTGTGGATGTGCGCGACGTCGCTGACTTGCACATTCGCGCCATGACTCATCCCGCGGCCAAGGGCGAACGCTTCCTGGCGGTCGCTGGCGACTTCATGTCGATGCTCGACATCACCGAGGTGCTTAAGCGCCGCATGGGCGCGGCGGCTAAAAGAGTGCGGACCAGGGAGTTGCCGAACTGGCTGGTGCACATCGCGGCACTCCGCGATCCGGCGGTGAAGCTGATCCTGCCAGAGCTTGGCAAAAAGAAGAATGGTACCAACGAAAAAGCCAGGCGAATGCTGGGCTGGGCGCCACGTTCGAACGAGGAGGCTATTGTCGCCACGGCAGAGAGTCTGGTGCGGCTCGGGCTGCTGAAAGACAGTCAGCAAAAGGCCGCCTGACTGAGGCACGGAAAACTTCCTTATGTTCCTTCGCTAGAAGGAATCCGCTGCGCCTCGACTGGGACATTATCGGAGCTTGAATCTGGGGGCCCCGGGCGGAGTCGAACCGCCGACCAACGGTTTAGGAAACCGCTGCTCTATCCAACTGAGCTACGGGGCCACTATTGAAACCATAAGGTCTTACCGCATATGTTACCGCACAAAATGCGCGAGGCCAGCGGCGGTTCCTCGTGCTCGGACGTGCTTCTTCGGTGCAGTGGTCCTGATCTCGGTGTGCAGGCCTAGCCTTTCTGCATAGATCACCAGCATTTCCAAACTGAATTTTGACATCTTGCCGCGCATTAGATCGCTTATCCGTGGTTGTGTAGTGTCCAAGAGTGTTTGCAATTCCTGTTGTGAATGGCGGGCCGCATACTTCACTATCTTGGTGTATAGATCGGTCTTGAGTTTCAAAGCGGCGGCTTCCTCGGGTGAGAATCCCAAGTCCTCGAACACGTTTCGGGTCATTGTGCTATCGAATCTCCTGTGCAGGTCCTTCCGGACGCTGAATTGTCATCGCTTTTTCGTCTTTCTTAATCGTTCTTTCAGGTCGCTCAACCGCTTGCGCCCAATTTCGATGTCGCCTTGAGTTGTCGTGTTGGTTTTCTTTTTGAAGCAGTGCAGAACGTAGACCATGCCGTCTTGGGTGTAATAGAAAACTCGATACCAAAAGTCTTTGTCCTCATCACGCAGCTCAAAAACACCCCGCAGGGTCGGAGCCATTGGAGCTGAGTCAAGGGGAAGCTGACCGTTCTGCACCCTCTGCAACTCGCCACCAAAGTTTTCGCGGACTTCTCTTGGAAACTTCTTAATGCTTGCTCGTGAGTTGCCCTCGAAAACCACATCAGGCGGGGAGGAGCTTTCCGGCACAAGAACAATCTAACAGGTTAAGGGCCTGCTGTATATAAAAACTTATATAGGGCCCACCGACAAACTCCGCTCAATCAGGACTGCTCCACGCGGCCGGGCTGATCTTGTGTCCAACAATTGCCAAGCGTATATATAAACGCTGACGGAGGGCGACCTCGATGAAGCGAATCTGGATACTAACGGCGCTCGTGCTTGCGGTAAGCGGCTGCGCGTCGGCGGAATGCGGCGCGAAGATAAACGAACTGCGTGACTCTTGGATCAAGAACTTGAATGAAAAGAAACTCGACAAGGTGATCGAGCTTTATGCCCCGGACGCTACGATGCTTCCCAGTGACGGGCAGCGCATTGTCGGGCGCGAGAGCATTCGCGCTTTTCTGAAACGCTATATGGACTCCGGAAATATCGAAGAGTCGGTGCAATCCATTGCGACGGATTGCGCAGGCAAAATCGGATTCGATAGCGGGACATTCGTGGAAACGATTCAAGGCGCGGGAGGCAAACAGCGGGCAGGTAATTATCTGGTTGCTCTTCGAGAGGTATCCGGGAAGTGGCGCATTGTCCAGCACGCTTCGATTGAAAGCCATCCCGCGGCGGGTCAATAAGTGCGGGCGCGGCTCTTATGTTGCGGGGCCATGAGAAGAGGCCCGAACTTTTCAGGTTCGGGCCTCTTTGGTTTCTTGATCGGACGTTTGGCTGACTTTGACCTAGTCGTCGTCCCTATGTGACGACGCGTTCTTGTGTGCCCCTTTGGTTTCAGGTTGCGGAGTTCCGCCGGTGCGCTTTGTCGGATATGGCTTGTTCCCCATCATCCCTTTCCAAATGATCCGGTTGAACGTCTCCGGATCATTTCGGTCCGCATCGCTGAAGTCCATGCCCTTGGTTTGCGCTTCCCACCAGGCCGCGTCGTGCGTTGGTTTTGGAATGTTCGCGCGAATGACGTTGCCTTTGTTCAGAAGCGGAAGCGTGGTATTGAAGAGGTAATCGGACGGGACCGCGGAGTAAGTCCAACTGGCTTGTGAAATGTTGAAGGCATCCGTCATGGGTGGAACACCCGCGTCGTGCACGCCCAGTGGAGGCAGGCCCAGGACCTGTTCGATGGTCCGGAGCATGGAGACAGTGGAGTAAGGATCGGAGACAACCGCACCCTGCTTCACATAGGGCCCGATGATGAACGCAAGACTACGGTCGCCGCTGACGTGGTCGGCGCCGTCCTGAGGATCGTCTTCAATCACGAAGATGAGCGTGTTGTTGGCATAAGGACTGTGGGCGATCTTATCGGCCGTCAGTCCTACCGCGTAGTCGTCGTCGGCCATTTGAAGTTCCGGAGTGTTCACGCCGAAACTTGCGCTGCCGAAGCTGCCGAAGTGGTCATGATCGTATCGCAGCAGGGTCAGATTCGGCATGTTCTTGTCCTTCACTTGCTTATCGAACTCCCGGTTCCATTCCATGTAGCGGAAGAAGTCGGGATAGCTCTGATCGAAGGGCCAGAAGCAGAGATCGGTGCGGTTGAGCAGTTCCTTCTTTGCCGGCCACTCGACCTGCGTCGGGGGCTTCGTGGAGCAAGGAAAGGCGAGAGTGGGACTGATTTTGCCAAGGGCTTCGCGCACATCCAAAGCGCCCAGATCGGTGTAAAACCCGTAGTTGCGAACCGTGAGGTGAGCCGCGAGTGCGGCATCCCAAACATAGCCCGCGCCTTCTTCCCCAGTGGGACCGTCGGCTTCGACTTCATTGGCGTTTCCGGGCAGCAGGTTCGGATCGGGCGGATAGAGCGGTTGTTCCACCTGGCGAGCTGCGACACCGGTGATGGCAACGTTAATGTTGCGTGAGGTGCCTTCGCTATCGTACTGGCAGCCGCCCTTGCCGTAGTTGACCTTCACGCACTTCTCGTTGAGATCAAGCGCGCGGGCAGCGGTCGACCACTGCCAGCCGTCCATGCTCACCATCGAGGAATCGTCGAAGTTGTCGAAGGTGACAAAGTTGTTGGCAAAGTTGTGGAAGTTGGGAGTAACGCTGGCCGGGAATTGGGTGTAGGCCGGATCCGCGTTGGCTCCGTTGGTCAGGTCGCCGAGAATCTGATCAAAGGTGCGATTCTCTTTGACGATGTAAATGACGTGTTGAATGTGCTCGCGCAGGAACGTCATGGTTGCAATGTCATTGGCGCTGAACTGGAAGTTGAAGCCGTTGTTTTGCGCGACCTGGCCGGTAAGGGTAGCCAGTTGAGTGGCGCTAGGAACGGGTAGCGTCAGGAAACCTGAGGACTCGTTCTGCCAGGCATACTGGTTGGCCGCACCATCCTGCGAAAACAGGGTTTGGCAGGCCGAGCCGAAGCCGCCGCCAGGATTGTTACTGATGTAGCGGCAGTTCGCTGGGTTCGGCGCTTCCACGCTTTTGCCGTTCACCACGTAGAGAGTGGAGCCGTCGGGACTGACGCTTACTGAATTGGGGTACCAGCCAGTGGGGATGAGTCCGAAAACCACGGGGTTCTTTCCCAGGAGGCTGATGACCGCGACGGCGTTGGTGCCGCCGTCGGTAACGTAGGCAGTCTTCTCATCGGGCGAAAGCGTAACGCTGTTGGGATTGCTACCCTTGGGTACGGTTTTGCCGTAGCCCAGAACATCCGCAGGAGCGGTGGCGTTGACCTGGCTTTGCACCGTGTTGGTCGCGGTGTTAATGATGATCAACTCGTCGGAGTTGGCCGCCACCACGAACAGCTTGGTCTGGGCGGCATTGAGAACCATCCGTTCCGGGTTGCCGGAGACTGGAATCCGCTTGGTGAGGGTTAGCGCACCGTTGGCAAAATTCAGCACATCGATTTCGCGGTCGCGAACACTTGAGACATAAACGGTGCCGCTACCGGCGACGGCAATTCCATAGGGGAACTCTCCACCCGGGACGCCCGTTTGCGTCACGGGATTGATGATGCCGGGACGAAGATCGAACTCCTGCAGAACCACGCCGTGAACCAAATCCACTGAAGTGATTGAGTCGGTTTCGTGGTTCGCCACGAACAGAGTATTGCCGTCGGCAGTGATGCCAAGGATAGCGGCCGTAGGGCCTGTCTCTGTCTCCTCGCACATCAGATCGCAGTTGTGGCCCAGGTTAATGGGCGTGCCAAACTCGGCCCACGCACCGTTCTGTAGCGTGAACGTGCGTACATCATCGTCAGCTCCGCCTCCAACATAGAATGAGGTTCCACTCGGCGCCCACACGATGCCGTCGAAGGTTCGATCAAAATCCAAAAGCTGGACGACTTGCTTTTGCACCGGCGTACCGGGCGTGGAGATGTCATAGACGAAAACGAACTCGCCAGAGTCCGCCCCTGGAAAGCCGCCACTCGAGTCTTCGTTCAGGTTGTAGCCGCTGGTCAGGATCAGCAACGTCTTGCCGTCCGGGCTAATCGCGGTGGTCTCGGCACCATCTGGATTAAAGGTCGGAACGTCCAGCAAAGAAGTGGTCAAGGGTACAAACACGGACCCCGAGGCTGCGGTCGGGGTAATGGTTGCGCCCGTTGGCAAAATTTGAGCGAACGCGGAACTCGTCACGGCCAGAAGCGCCGCGAGGCCTGCTCCGCGAAGGAAGCTGTTTATCTTTATCTTCATACAGTGATCCTCCACGATCGTTTTGGTTGACGGTTGCAAGCAAGGCGGTCATCGGCCGGGCCTATACGATTTGGTTTGTGCGGGCGCAGGTTGAACGCACCAATGACCTATTGGGCGCATAGTTTCGGAGGGGCGGAGTCAGGTGGTCGTAGTCTCTTTCCGAATCGTCCCAGTTGATGATGATTGGGCTTCGTGACCGAAAGGGGCTGGCGGCAATCGCTTTAATGGCTTCCGCTACCATCGCCGTTAATGTAGCGGCGCGAGGATGTCGCCAGCATGACGCGGAGATTACATTCTTGTCATCTAGAGCAGGAGACCTAGGGTACGACGTGAGGACGATTCCGCGCCCTGTGGGCTCGACTTGAGAACTTTGCGCCAGCGCGATCAGGGCACGGAGAAGAGCCGGGTCAGTGGTGGACCGCAAGCACGGGGCAGGGACCCAACTGCATCACTCGATAGGTTGTCGAACCAAAGACCGCCAGATCCAGGGCGCCGCGGCCACGCACTCCCATAGCTGTCAGATCGATCTGCGCTTCCTGGGCGAGCTGAATGATCTGCTGATAGGGTTTTCCAACGCGCACGACGGTCTTAGTCTTGAGAGTCTTGCCGCCGTCAGGCGGAATTAGCTTATCGAGTTGCGCCGTCGCCGCTGCGATCGCGTCTTGAGTGTTGCCTCTCCTGGACACATCCTCCAATACGTGCAACATGGTCAGCTCGGCCTCGTACTCCTGTGTCGCCGAGATCGCGTAGTTCAAGGCCGGGCTGGAATTCTCGGAGAAATCCGTACAGTAAAGAATTCGATTTAAGCGATGGGCGTGACCCGGCTCTTCACCTGCAGCCATAGAGTTCTGCGGCTGATTCGAGACTACCAACACCGGGCATGGGGACCGGCGCATCACCCGGTCGGTGACCGATCCGACCATCAGGCGGTCATAGCCTCGTTGGCCGTGCGTTCCCATGACAACCAGGTCAGCTTTCCGCTCTTGCGCAAAGGACAGAATTGAGTCTGGAGCCATTCCCTGTTGCACCACGAGCTCCAGCTGGATTTCATTCCGGCCGTGGTTCTTCACGAATTCCTGAAGCCGTTCCTTGCCGCGGTCGCAAATCCCGCGGCAGAACTCGTCATAGAGGGCTACTGAGGCAGCAAAGCAGGCAGAAGGGTATCGCCATAGCTCTACGACATGCTGCGCCACCAACTTGGCCCTATAGTGCTCGGCCAGCGATAGCGCGTGGCGATATGCCTTTATCGAGAACTCTGAGAAATCAATGGGACAAAGGATGAGCTTAACTTGCAGCATGGTTCCTCTTTAGACTGGAGTTTGATCCGTGCATGGTTAGCTGACGAGATTCTGCGGACCACGTCTTCACGGCTGTAACGCAGCACTCTAGTCTAATCTCCCGACAAGAGCAACGCTCGACTGGTCAGCTGCGGTAAGCCCTCGCGAGAGGTGCGACGAATCACTGCAGGAGGGTATCTATTCGGCGGGAGGGAGCTTGATTGAACTCACGGTGGCGGAGATACTTGATGTGCCTGCGCCCACGGAGGCGCCGGCTGCGGCACTGCTGGCCGCCGAGTCGCTCGTTCCGTTGACCGGAGTTGAAGGTTCCGTGGCGGGAGCGCCCTGCGGAATCGGCGGCGGCTTGACGCCATCGACGATGTGATGGCTCAGGCAATAGAGCGCGAGTTCCAGGCGATCGGCGACACCGAGTTTGTCATAGACCTTGCGGAGGTAGTTTTTTACGACCTGTTCGGTGGTGCCTACCCTAACCGCAATCTCTTTGTTCTTCATGCCCTGGGTGACGCAGGAAACGATCAGAGTTTCTTTTGGTGTGAGCTGGACCTTGGGGCGCGCTCCGGACGGACGCAGATTGTGGCCGCGGAAGGCTTCCATCACCCACTGCACGGCCTGGTTCTCCAGCCAAGGTTCGCCGGCGGCAACTTTGCGAAGGCATTCGACGAAGACTTCCGGTTCGACCTCTCGCGACAGAATGCCGTGGGCTCCGCGGCGGAAAAGGTCGAGGGTAAGTTGCTCGTCTGACACGGGCGTGACCACAATAATTTTCAGCTGCGGCGCCTGGCGCAGGAGTTCCGTCACGGCTTCGATTGGATTGGGAACTAAGGCTGATTCAAAGATGAGCACATCGGCGGAAAACTTGGTTACGGCGGATTGAGTCTGAGGCAGGGTTTCAGCCTGACCGACAACGCGGATATCGTCTTCGAGAGCAAATATTTTGCGCAGGCCGGCGCGGAAGATGGCCTGGGTATCGGCAAGGATAACGCGGATCAACGGAGTGGATCCGCCGTCCTGGTGAACCCCGTGATTTTCACCGACGCTGACGGTGCTGGCCATTATTTTTCTCTGCGCTCTAAGCTCGCTCGAAGTGGTACTCGTCAATCACTACGCCCACGCCTCGACGGCCGTTATCCTCAAAACTGCGAACCACGCGACCGTGGCAGTCAATCTGAACATCGCCACGAGAACCTACGATGTGCCCCGGAAGCAGGATGGTGAAATCGACGATGGAACCAACCGGAACATCGCGATCCATGGCGAAAAGCACGCCGTTGGCGGAGATGTTTTGAGTTTCCGCCGGATAGTCTCCGCTCTGCGATTTCAGTTCCACCGGCAAGTGCAGGGGAAAACGCGGAGCACTTTGCATATCGGCATAGTGCTTCAGCGCAGTCTGCTGCTGCGGATCGGAAGTGAACTCCTGCTCTGATGGTTCGCTCTGCACCGTTGCTGACGGACCTTCCTTCCGAGGGCGCTGAGCGCACCCCGAAATTCTCTAGAACTTGCTTTTGACGAACGTAAGGGCAGCGTACACCCGAGAATCAGGCTGGCAAAGTTACGGAAGTCATGGAACGGTGGGGCTTTAACTGCTTGAGGATGAGAGGATTACAACGAATCGAAGAAGGGGTTTGGGGCTGATCTTATGGGCCGCAGAACCGGGCAGAATTGAGGCTTAGAACTTGGTGACTTCCGTGAAGTTAAAATCGCGGATCTTCATAGCAGGGACAACCATGTCAAAGGATTCCTCGCCGGAGGAGCGAACGGGTACGCTCATGGCTTCCACGTTGGAGAGCATGTGGATCAGGCTCTGGTTGAAACGGAAGTTGCGCACTCCTTGTTGGATTCGCCCGTCTTCGATCAGAAACGTACCGTCACGAGTCATGCCGGTGACAATTTTTTCGTAGGGATCGACTTCGCGAATGTACCAGAGACGGGTAACCAGCACGCCGCGCTCGGTGGATGCAATCATCTGCGCCAGGGTTCGAGGATTCTGGGGCGTGGCGAAAACGATGTTGACCGGCATCTCGCCCATTTCGTTGGGCAGCGGAAAACCGTGGCCGGTGGGCGCGATGGGGCCGACTTTATCTTTTTGTTCGGAACGCTTCATGCGCTCGGCGGTAGCGCGCGCGTAAACCACGCGACGAACAACTCCGTTTTCAACCAGCGGCAACGTCTGACGGCGCATGCCTTCGCCATCAAAGGGACAGCCGGTTTGCAGAGGATGGGTGACGTCGTCCCAGATGGTGATGTTCTCGCCGAACAGTTTGCTGCCGATGCGGCCGGTGAGGAAAGAACGCTGGTCAAGAATGGCCATGCCGGAATAATCCCAGAACATGAAACCGACGATATCGAGGACGGCCGCTGGTTCGAGAATGACGGTGTACTTCCCTGCCGGGATTTCCTTCGAGTTTGCGGAATCGATGGCTTTGGTGGCGGCAATTTCGGCAAGAGCACTGGGATCGAGGTTGGCTATGTTGGGCGAGTTGGCCTTTTGCCATCCTGAGGAATCGGGGGCCAGCATAGTGATGGAAACCTCCGCCAGTGTTTGCGTGTGCCATTTGCTCAGTCCGCGCGAGTTGAAGATGCCCTCCACGGATTCTGAACTGGAAAAAATTCCGGCGGTGGTGAGTTTGTGTTTCTTGGCAACGTTGACGATTTTCTTTACGCCTTCGGCGCGAAGCTGGGGAGTGATCGACGCGGTTTCGGCGAAGTAGCGGGAGGGAGATTGTGACGCGGTATTTGCGGTCGGCATTGCCTTCGGCTTCCTGGATCCGGCATGGGTAAGAGGTCGGGATCCGGATGCTGCACTTTTGCGAGGGCTTCCGAGGATTCGACTACGCGACGCAGACTCTCGTCGTCAAACTTGTTGGTGGCGGCCCGAGCCGTGCGTCCGCCGAAGACCGTACGGACGGAGACTACATGGTTTTCGTCCTCAACATTTTGGTGGATGATGTTGTTGGCAAAACGCGTGAGAGCGAATCGGCCGCCAGAAATGAGCACCTCGACCTCATCGGCGGTCGAGAGTTTTCGGATGCGATCGAAGATGTCGGCGGCTTGTTCCTGTGTCAAGCAAGTCGGATTTTGCTCTTCTCTGTGCCTCTGTGGTGAATTAACTTCCCTTGTAAGCGCTTCCTACTTTGATGTTCCGAAAGCGCGACGGGGCTGCGCCGTGGCCGGTGCCCATTACTTGTTGCGGCTGGCCTTTGCCGCAGTTTGGCGTGCCCCAGAGCGTCCACTCATCGCGCGAGCAAATGGCATCCAGGGAATTCCAGAATTCGGTGGTGATGCCGGAGTAAGAAGGATTTTTGATCATGCGCGCGCGTTTGCCGTTTTTGATCTCCCAGCCAATCTCGCAGCCGAATTGAAAGTTGTAGCGCTTGTCGTCGATGGACCAGGAGCGATTGGTCTGCATCAGGATGCCGTGATCGGTGGAGGCGATCAGTTGCTCGAGCGTCAATGGCTTCTCGCCGGGGAGCAGGCTGATGTTGGTCATGCGAATCATGGGTAAACGGTTCCAGCCTTCGGCGCGCAAGGTTCCACCGGATCGATTCTCGCCGATGGTGTGCGCGGTTTCGCGCGAACTGAGATAGCCGGTAAATAATCCGTTGGTGATGATTGGGGTGCATTGCGCGGGAACGCCTTCATCGTCGAAGGCAAAAGTTCCCAGGCCGGGACCGTGCTCCTGGCGCGCGTCGGCGACAACGTTTACCAACTCGCTGCCATAGCGCAGCTTGCGAAGTTTGTCGAGCGTGAGGAATGAAGTGCCGGCGAAGTTGGCTTCCATGCCCAGCACGCGATCGAGTTCGATGGGATGCCCGATGGATTCGTGAATCTGCAGTCCGAGTTGAGAGCTGTCGAGAATGATGTCGAATGTGCCTTCGGGGCATTGGTCGGCATGATGCAGGGCAACCGCCTCTTCGGCGATGCGGCGGGCATTCTGCACCAGCTTCAATTCGTCGATCAGTTCATAACCTTTGTTCTGCCACTGACCGCCATACGAATTCGGATAAGAGCGTTTCTGAATCTCGTTGCCGGCGAATGCGTATGCGGTGTAGCCCGCGCCGGCGGAATACTTTGTTTGATGAATGTCGCTGCCTTCCGACGACACGAACCACTGCTCCTCGCGATTGAAGTTGAGGTTGGTTTCGGCCAGGGTGATTCCGGCAACGGAGCGCAGTTCGGAATCGATGTTCAGCAGCAGCGCGATATTTTGCTCGACCGAGATTGAGAACGGATCGATTACGTGCGGAGTGGTCCACTCGGCAGTCACTGGTTTCTCTGGAGCGAGGCGGACGTCCTGTTGCTTCACTTGCGCCGAGGCGCGGGCGATTTCAACCGCACGAGCCGCCGTGACTTCGACGCCGGAGCGAGAGAGATCTTCGGAGGCAGCAAATCCCCAGGCGCCATCGGCGATCACGCGCACGCTCATGCCGGTCGACTCGGAGTCGGAGGCGCTGCCGACTTTGCCATTTTTCGTGGTGAGCGCGCGGCTTCTCTGGTTCACGATGCGCGCATCGGCATAGGTGGCGCCGCGCATGGTGGCGATGTTTAAAGCCCAGTTGGCGACTTGCTTCATGCAGAACTCTAAATTTACCACGGAGACGCAGAGACACGGAGAAGACAAGAATGTATCGTGTCCGGTATTACGGGGTGGCTCGCGCCACATCCAGCGCGTTTCTTACCGCCAGCAACTCCTTCAATACTTCGCGCAGCTTGGTGGACTCCAGCGCATTGGCTCCGTCGGACTTCGCCACTTTTGGATTGTCGTGCACTTCCATGAAAACGCCGTCCACGCCAGCGGCGACCGCCGCACGCGCAAGAACCGGGATGAACTCGGGTTGGCCACCGCTGACCGCGGGACCGTGATCGTCGTTCTGCGCGGATGGAAGTTGAACGGAATGGGTAGCGTCGAAAACAACCGGCGCGAACTTGCGCATGATGGAGAGCGAGCGCATGTCGACGACGAGATTGTTATAGCCGAAACTGCTGCCGCGCTCGGTGAGAAAGACTTGCGTGTTGCCGGCCTCGCGGCATTTTTCCACCGCGTGCCGCATATCCCAGGGGGAAACGAATTGTCCTTTCTTGATGTTGACCGCGCGTCCGCTGAGAGCGGCCGCTACTACGAGGTCGGTTTGGCGGCAGAGAAATGCAGGGATTTGCAAAACATCGACGACTTCCGCGACTTTAGCGACGTCCGCGGCTTCGTGAACGTCGGTGAGCACGGGAACCTGTAATTCATCTTTGATTTTCTTCAGGATGCGCAGGCCTTCTTTTATGCCGAGGCCGCGAAAACTGCGAATCGAGGTGCGATTGGCTTTGTCGTAGCTGGCTTTGAAGATGAAGGGAAACCCGAGCGCACGGGTGACGCCCTTGATGATCTCAGCCATGCGAATGGCGTGCTCTTCACTCTCGATCACGCAGGGGCCGGCGATGAGAAAGAGATTTCCCGAGCCGATGTGGACATCTCCGACCTGGAAGGAGGAGGGCAACAATCTCACCAAGAATCATTCACACGCACAGAGTCACAGAGGCACAGAGAAACGCGGATCATTCGTTTCGCTTCCTGTGTGTCTCGAGACTCTGTGGTGAATTCAAGCCTGTGACCCTAACCGCGAGCTACTTTTTCCGGACGGTGAAACAATTCAACTGCGGCAACCTCTTTTTCCGCCCGCCGTTTGGAACCGTGCTCGTAGGCGGCTGCAATGAAGGTGCTGAACAACGGATGCGGCTCGAGGGGCTTGGACTTGAACTCGGGATGGAATTGGCATCCGATGAAATGCGGATGATCCGGCAACTCCACCATCTCGACATAAGTGCCGTCGGGCGTTGAGCCAGAAATTCGCAAGCCTGCGGCCACCATGGGTTCTTCGTATTCGCGATTGAATTCGTAGCGATGGCGATGGCGTTCACTGATCTCGAGCTTGCCGTAGATTTTGTGGGCCAGCGTGTTGGGTTCTATCTTGCAGGTCCACGCGCCCAAACGCATGGTGCCACCGAGTTCTTCCACGCCGCGCAACTCGCGAAGTTTGTAGATTACGCGATGCGGAGTTGCGGGATCGAACTCGCTCGAATTTGCCTCCGCCAAGCCGACCACGTTGCGGGCGAACTCCACGCAGGCGGTTTGCATGCCGAGGCAGATCCCGAAGTAGGGAACTTTGTTTTCGCGGGCGTAACGTATCGCGATCAGCATGCCCTCGATGCCGCGTTTGCCGAAACCGCCGGGAACCAGAATCCCGTCGTAACCTTCGAGCTGCGCGTCGTTGTTGCTGCTCGGGTCGCCGGCTTCCAGTCCCTCGGCCTCGATCCAGTTCAGTTGCAGTTTGAGATTGTGCGCCAGAGCGCCATGCACCAGCGCTTCCTTCAGCGACTTGTAGGAATCTTCATACTCGACATATTTGCCGACGATCCCGATCGTGACCGTGTCTTTCGGGTTGTAAACGCGGTGCACGATGTCTTCCCACTTGGAGAGGTCGCGATCTCGGGCTTCCATGCGCAAATATTTAAGGACCAGCGTATCCACACCTTCATTGGCGAACACGAGCGGCACTTCGTAGACCGAAGCCACGTCCTTGGCCGTGATCACGGCTTCTTCCTTCACATTGCAGAAGAGCGCAATCTTTGACTTGAGCTCCTTGGCGAGAAAGCGGTCGGTACGGCAGAGCAGAATGTCCGGCTGAATTCCGATGCTGAGCAGTTCCTTTACGGAGTGCTGTGTGGGCTTGGTCTTCAATTCTTGCGCGGCGGCGATGAAGGGGACGAGTGTCACGTGCACGAACAAAGTGTCATCGCGACCGAGTTCCTGGCGCATCTGGCGGATCGCTTCCATGAAAGGCAGCGATTCGATATCGCCCACCGTGCCGCCGATTTCCACGATCGCGACGTCGACATCCTGAGCGACCTTCTTCATGGCGGCTTTGATTTCGTTGGTGACGTGCGGAATGACCTGCACCGTCTTGCCGAGATAATCGCCGCGACGCTCTTTGGCGATGATTTGTTCGTAGAGGCGACCGGTGGTCCAGTTATTGTCGCGAGAAAGTTTGGCGTGGGTAAAGCGCTCGTAGTGGCCGAGGTCGAGATCGGTTTCGGCGCCGTCGTCGGTCACGAAAACTTCGCCGTGCTGAAAGGGCGACATCGTGCCGGGATCGACGTTGAGATAAGGATCGAACTTCATCAGGTTGACTTTGAGCCCGCGGCTCTCCAGCAGGCAGCCAATGGAGGCCGCGGCCAATCCCTTGCCTAGAGAAGACACAACTCCGCCCGTTACAAAGATGTACTTCGCTGGCATCTCTTCCTCGCTTTAAATTGTGTTTGAAAAATGGTGCAGGTGGGGTGCACGATCAATTATGGCAGAAAAGTCTGTGGAAAGAAACGCCGGAATTTATTTGAAATCAGATTCCAGCCGCCGGCCTGCGGCAGCCGCCAATGAAGGTAGCAATCACCTGCGAGCCTCGGGTTCGCAGGTAGCCCACCACGAGTGAGTCCTTTTCTCAACGACGCTGTAATGGAAGTATTCACAGGAGTTGCCTTTTCTAGCCCCCGACCATTGCGGCAGTTGCCCTTCGATTGGACAGACATTCTTTTGGCGATGACCCTGAGAACAGGCCGCAAGGCTGAGCAGGACTAACAGTGGGAGTCCGAGGACGCAATTTTTGGCTGACATTCCGGCCTCCGAGCAATCGTACTACGACGCGCGCACTGCCGGACTGAGGCGTCGCGTTGACTATCCTGGGGATGTGGGCGAAAATGATGGAGCACTTCCCTCGATTCTCTGATTCGCCGGGCTTCGGCCTTTCTGCTTTAATCGTGGGCCTGTGGCGCAGCTGGGAGCGCGCTTCCATGGCATGGAAGAGGTCGTCGGTTCGATCCCGACCAGGTCCACCAAATCTCTCCACAACTTAGACTGGACGAGTGGTTACCGCGACCGTGTTTGTGTCACGGTTTTTGTGTCATCACCCGCCGTCTTGGTGCTCACCGCGAGAGTTTCCATCGCATTGCGCTTGGCTTCCATTCGGACATGACTGTACCGCTCCAACATGCGACGGCTGACGAGTCCGGCAATCGCCATGATCGTTGAATCGGAAGTGCTGCCAATCTAGACTAAAACGCGAGGTCGCTAATCGTGTGTTGAATCCCATACATCGCGAACACCCAAGTCACAAAAATGCCAAGTTCACCGGTTTCATAAATCCGCAGCTGCGACAAAAATTACCATTACTATCGCAAGAAGGTCGGACAAATCGGCAAACTGTTTCCGCTCAAGCAATGCCGTCCCCTACTTCGCGCAACGGATCAACACAAATCTTCGTTAACGCATCAACGGTCGCAAGATGCTGCCATCAGTCGCAAAGATATTCACTCTTGACAGTGCTTACGACGGGTGTAAGGTTGTCTAGTCGAACGTTTTTCCCCCCACGTTGCACGTCGCCACGGAAGTGCCCGCGCGACAAAATGACCCCGAACAAACACAACAGGAGTAGTGCCGTGAAAACCTTCATTCATAAAATGCAATCGCGAAAGTGGATCTCCTTCGTCGTGGCCGCTTGCCGACTCCAGTCACTCACGTGTTCTTCTTTACTTTGGCCGTGCTTGGAACGGTCTGCGTTGGCAATGCGCCGCTCCGAGCCGACTCCGTCTACGACGTAACCGGAACTATCGGCCTGATGGGGAACACTGTCGCCCCCTGCGCTGGCACCTGCTCCGAAACCATCAACTTTTCGTTCCAATACGGCTACCAATACGAGGGCAACGGGTTGTACCAAGGCTACGCGCTGCCGGGCACGATCCAGGTGTCCGCGTTCGGTGACCTGGGGTCGCTGTTCGCCACCACCGGGACCTTCGGCAACCCGCAACTGGGCCCCAACCCGGGCTGCAGCGGCGGGGACGCCAACAACATGGAGTTCCTGGACCCGGCAGGGGACGAGATCGACCTGCACGCCTGCGGGGCCCAGGCGCTCACGCCCTTTGCCCCGTCGTTTAGCACTACGTCCACCCTCTACGGCTGCGCCACTGCTACCTGCACTGCCGAGTTCGTCCCGCCCTCGTGGGGCATCGTGGGCCCTCGCACGGGACTGTTCGTTGACGGGACCGCGCAGACCAGCGTGACAGCGATTCCAGAAGGCGGCGCCTTCTTGGGCTATCTTGCGATTTCGTTGGCACCAATCGGCTTGGCTATACGTCTGTCAAAGCGTAAACCTCGACAATGCCGTCTTGGGTAGAGCCAGGTCGCTGATCCCGGTAGCGCGGTTCGTCGGTTCGATCCCGACCAGGTCCACCAAGTCTCTCAAGCGGGCTCAGTTGCCCAGAAGAGCCCTTGGAGGCTATTCAAAGCGGCTACTCGCGGGGCGCCGAAACGCGCCCATGAAATCGTCCAATTCCAAGAGAGTGAACGGCTTTTTCAGAACCGGCGATGCGGTGATAAAGGCGAACTTCTGTTTGGGATTCTTCTGACGCAGGGCATCCATAAATTTGCCACCTCCGGCGCGTGAACTGCGGAGGAACTTCAAAGCGATGATAACCAGGTCATGGGGTCCGTTGTCGCAGTAAATGCGGAACGCTTCATTGCAGTTTGGCGCCAAGCCAACCTCATAACCGAGCCTGTTGAGCATAACGCCAGTAGCTTTCAGTACCGCGTCTTCCGCTTCGACCACCAGAACCTTCATCGGTTCCTCCATTGTTTCATCCTTGAATCTTAGGCAGAAAATCAAGGATGATAAAAGAGACCACTCTGGTGCTGGGAGTACGCCCGCGCCCGCCGACCTTCTGCCCACTCGCGCCAGCATCGCTGATCCTCTCATTTGACAAGGGCTAAACGCATGTCGTTACGCCGGAACGGGTATATGCGGCGCTCACTTTGTCGAACTGGTATGCCAGCCTGGATTGGTCCAGTGGCCGTGCTTCCAAACAAAGATCTCGGTTGCCCGTCCGGAGCTCGACTCCCGTTTGCCATCAACGTCCGTTTCCAAAACGAAGGTGCTCCAGACGATGGCGACATGGCCGAAGTGCTGAACTTGAGTGTGAGGAAATTCGAGCCGGACGAGTTTTCCGCCACTGGCATGGAATTCAGCGGCGCTGCGAATGACGTAGGCTTGGTCCTTCCATTCTTTCTCGCCGCCACTGATGACAATGGTTTCCGGCGGCACCAATTTCTCGATCGCTTCGGTGTCACCGGCGAACCAAGCGCGCCATACGGCTTCGCGCGTGCTGAGCAGCTGTTCATCACTTTGTCTTTGAGCAGCCAGACTCGCCGAGCTCAAGATCGTAACGACAAGAATCGCGACGGCTACAACGCTGTTGCACTCTCGCTTCATCATGATTGATCTCCTTATTTAGTTATTCAAAAATTACTCGCCCTCGTTCCGGAAGGCGCGAACCGTCAGCAAGGCGGCCGCCGCTGAGGCAGAAAAGACGGAATAGTCCATGGGAGACTTGATGCCGAAAGAAATCGCCATCGCCGTTCCGAACATCGCGAGCAGGACTGCGCTGGCCAGCGACACCCATCGAGGCCACAACCCCAATATCAGCAGGATTCCGCATGACGTTTCGGCAACGGTAGCCGCCCATGCGACGTACGGGATCGCCGCTTGTGGCAGAAAGGAATTTACTTCTGCCGCATATTGCATGAAATTTGCAAAGTGTTTCTGGTCAAACGTCCAGTCCCATAATCCGAAACGCGAAGCCACCGCGGAAAGAAACGCTGTGCCCAACGCAACGCGCGCGTAGAGAATTGCTGCTCGCTCCCAGTTGATCGCCCGCAACCGCCCGCGGATGACTGCCATTGTGTCCTCCGAGATGGCGTGAGTCTGGTTCATCTTGATGGCTCCTTCGCGCGAATGTTTTGAGGGACATTAATGCTGAGCGGCGTATCGTGATCGCAAACGAAGTAAGCGATGAACGTGGCCGATTGAGTCTGGCTGGCATTGGCGGAGACCTGGTGAAGGCTGTTCGGCGACTCATAAAACGCCTCTCCTGCCTGGTAGGTGGCTTCGGGTTCGCCCTTCACCTGCGTGCGAATTGCGCCGTCCACTACATAACCGACGACCGAGCAAGGATGACTATGTTGGGGTGACGATTCGCCAGGTCCGTAGTGCACCTCAACCACGCTTGCTTTCAAGTGAGTACCATCCAGTTTCGGCAAAGCATGCGAGAGCGCAACGCGGGCTCGTTCCTTGGCTTCGACGTGCACTGTGCCGACGTACAACTGAGTCCATGCCATCGGAGTTCCGAGCCCAGCCATCAACAGAGTCATCGCAAGAACGGGCATTTTGGAAGCAGTCATCATTAGCTCCTTCAGCCCTTACCCTATTCGCATAGTGGATCAGCCACAAGATCCATTTTGCATATTTATGGTGTACCATTATTCCCATGAAACGAGCGGCCATTTTCGAGTTGGTCCTTCCGCTGCGGGATTCAGGCAAGTCCGTGAGCCGCTGGCTGTATGAGGCTTTGCGGGGGGAGATTCTGGAAGGCCGGTTGCGTCCCGGAACCAGGCTTCCCGCCACTCGCGATCTGGCCCGACAATACGGGCTTGCGCGGGGAACGATCGTCAATGCTTTCGAGCAGTTGAGGTCCGAGGGCTACGTTGAAGGAAGCGTGGGATCGGGAACCTATGTGAACAAGGTGCTGCCCGACGAACTGCTACAGGTTTCGCGGAGGGAGAACCCGTCGCCATCGGCGCCACATAAACCACGCCGACGTATGTCGGACTACGCAAGGCGTGTGCAGCTGTTTCCGAATTTCGAGATCCGGCCCAGTCATGCTTTCCGGGCCAACATGCCCGCCCTGGACTTGTTCCCGACGACATTATGGGCGCAGGTGGCGGCACGACGTTTGCGGCGCGCCTCGGCCAATCTCCTTCTTGGGTGCGGTCCGCTGGGATACCCGCCGCTGCGAGATGCCGTGGCCACCTACCTGAGCACTTCACGCGGAGTAAAGTGCGTTGCCGAACAGGTGGTGATCGTCTCCGGAGTGCAGGAGGCGATCGACTTGACGGCGCGACTCCTGGTGAATCCCGGAGATCGGGTGTGCATGGAAAATCCGGGCTATCCCGGGGCGGCGATTGCATTCAAAGCTGTGGGTGCGAAGGTCTCTGCCCTCCCCGTGGACGGCGAGGGGATGCGGGTGCACGAGGCAAGCATGCGCGGGGCGCGGCTGGTTTACGTGACCCCGGGGCACCAGTTTCCACTCGGGGTCACAATGAGTGTCGCCCGGCGGCTGCAACTGCTGGATTGGGCGGGGAAATCAGGGGTGCTGATCCTCGAAGACGATTACGACAGCGAATATCGATATACTGGACGTCCGGTGCCGGCGCTGCAGGGACTCGATCACCGAGGACTGGTGCTATTCACCGGAAGCTTCAGCAAGGTCCTATTTCCATCGCTGAGGGTGGGATATCTGGTTGTGCCGCCTGATTTGGTGGACTATTTCTCCGCGACTCTCTCCGTCACAAACCGGCACGCGCCGCTGCTGGAACAAGCAGTGCTTTGCGACTTCATCACCGAAGGACACTTCGGGCGCCACCTGAGACGCATGCGTGAAGTGTATGCGCAGCGATTGGCGGTCTTATTGGTGGGCGCACAGCAGAATCTGCTTGGAGCGCTGGAGATTTCAGGTGTGGAGGCCGGTTTGCAGACGGCGGGTTGGCTACACGGAGGCCTGAACGCTGAATCGGTGGCGGCCGGGGCAGCTAAGCGTGGTGTGGAAGTAATTCCGCTCTGCTGGTACCGTCAAGGCGGGGCGGGGCGCGAGGGGTTGCAGCTGGGGTTTGCCGCGGTAGAATCGCAGGAAATACGGCGCGGAGTTCGGGGACTCGCGATCGCGCTAGAGCATGAATTGAAGACACTACGTCGCAGCTGAAGCCGTGTTTACGTCTAGAAACGAGCGCACAATTCCGAGTAGTCGGCAGTCGTAAGTTGGGTCGAATGAGAACTAGAAAATTTAGCTCTTAGTCTTCAATTTATTAGCTTTTTGAGGTAGTCTTAGGCCCGTTCCAAGGAGGCCTCTATGGCACAGAACTCTCCAGTCGCAATGGTGCGGCAGGCTTCGACGGTTTCTATTTTGTGGGGTGTCTTGCTGATTGTCTTCGGCATGGTGGCGATCGCTTCGCCGTTTCTTGCCGCGGTGGCGGTAAACGTGGTCGTCGCCTGGCTGCTTATTTTGGCAGGCGTAGTCCACCTGGTACTCGCCTTTCGCGCGCATGGAGCCGGAAGCGTGCTATGGAAATTCCTAGTAGGCCTCGCGTACGTGTGCTTCGGCGGATACATAATCGTGCATCCGATCGTGGGCGTGGCGTCGCTCACTCTGGTCCTGGCATCGCTGTTCCTGGTTGAAGGCATCCTGGACATCATTCTGTTCTTCAAGATGCGCCCCATGCATGGTTCGAGTTGGGTGCTGTTTGACGGGATCATTACCCTGTTGCTCGGGCTGATGATCTACATGCAATGGCCGTCGAGTTCCGCCTGGGCGATCGGCACGCTGGTTGGCATCAGCATGATCTTCAGCGGGGTCGCGCGAGTAATGATGTCGTTGGCCGTGCGCAAGGCAACGGGGACGATATCACCATCGTCATCGTCGTTAGCGGCTTAGTTGATTCAAGCACCTAGCGGGAAATCGTCAGCGAGGCTTGGAGAGGTTTGACGCATCCAGAAAAAGTGTCCTCGCCAGAGTCCGCGTGTGCCGGAAAGGATTGAGCAAGGCGATATGGGAGGACTGATTCCACTGGGGGATGCGACGAGGCGCCCCGTACGCGTCCCCGTCGTCACCATCCTCATCATCCTCGTGAATATCGTGGTTTTTGTGCGCGAGCTGATGGGCGGCGAGGCATTCGTAACGCAGTGGTCGGCGATTCCGGCGCAAATTTTTTCCGGCCATCACTGGATCACGATTCTGACCGCGATGTTCATGCACGCCAGCTGGTCGCACATCATCGGCAACATGATCTTCTTATGGGCATTTGGGCCAGAGATCGAAGACTCGATGGGGCGATGGCGGTATCTTGTTTTCTATTTGGTTGGCGGGCTCGTGGCCATGCTGGCGCAAGTTTCAGCCAGTCCGCATTCCACTGTACCTAACCTGGGGGCGAGCGGAGCGATTGCCGCGGTTATGGGCGCGTTTCTAGTCACCTATCCTCGCGACGAAATTCGATCCATTCTGCTGATCTTTGTGTTTGTAAAGATCACGTTCATCCCGGCCGCACTCTTGATCGGCTTTTGGTTTCTCACGCAACTTTTCAACGCAGGGGCGGTGGCACAAGTGCAAACCGGAGGAGTGGCTTACTTGGCGCACATCGGCGGCTTCATCTTCGGGGCAGTCACGGCGCGCCTGTTCGAAGGTCCGCGCCGGGCAGATGCCTGAATTACTCGGGCTATCGCTTGGCTTTCATTCGGACGGTCGATCGAGCGAAAAATGTTTGGTTGTGCTACTGCCAGTCGTGGCCTGCAGGAGGAATTGCTCGCCCAGAGTTCTGGCGAGGGAATTTAGCGCTCCTGCGAGAGTGAGACGCCAGCGTTCCGCGGATTGCTGCGCCAGTCCTTCCATTCTCTGCTCAAACGATTCCAGAGTCTCGGCGACTTGAATTTTCAGTGATTCGGAAACGGCGGCTTCGATGTCTTTCTGGATCGTCTGCAAGTTTTCGCCCGCCGTATCGAGTTGCTTTTGCAGTTCCTGGACATTGCGGGTGCTCAACTCGCCCAGAACAACTTCCAGCGCGCTTTCCAGTTGGGCGCGGGCGCTGCGGACAGTGTCGCTAGAAAGCTGCGACAGGCGTTTATCCAGGCCGGACTCGAGGCGGCGAGCCGATTCATCGAGCTTCGACATTCGATGATCAAGATCAGCAATCTGCTCCTGCAGGCGCGACGATTCCGCTGCCACCGTGGCTTGCACCTTTTCCAATTCGCGGCGGCGGGTATCGTGTAGCTCACCCAAGCTATACTCCATTCCCTGGAGCAGCTCGGCGCTCAGCTTTTTAACACGGTTGCCGGCGTCGATGACCTGCTGGTGAAGTTCTCCCATGCCACGATTCAGGTGCTCTCGCATACTTTGCGCGACATCGGTCGAGAGGCCCAGAGCCTTTTGCTCCACGATTTGCAGATCTTGCGTGACGCGGCGGAGAAATTCGTCATGGGTTGCGGTTGTCTTCTGGTCGATGGCAGCTTTTGCCGCTTCGAGCACTTGTTCGGACTGCTCGCGGGATTGCTTCAGGACTTGAGGCGTCAGCTCCTTCTTCAGGCGAAGCTCCAACTGCTGTTCGAGCTCGGGAGGAATTTGCGACAGAGACACTTCAAATCGGCTTCGCTTTGCGCCTTGCGCGAGCTTTTCTCTAAGGTCCGCTACCTCGGACTCGAGCGGGCGAACCAGTTCGGCAAGGATCGCCTTGAGATGCTCGTCCGATAGTTGCTTCTTGATTCGATCGAGCACGATTTTGGCAGAGGCTGTGGCCGGGTTCGGTGGAAGAATGCTCGTAGACGAAAGCACGGGAGAGGCGCTTCCCTCGACGGTCGACGGCAATCTCATCCAATCCTTCGGGCAGGTCTGCAAGCCCCAGAAATTGTCGGGCCGGTCAAACTGCGCGCCCAGCCGCCAACTCTGCCGGTCGGATTTGATGGGCTGGCAGTAGACGACCTGCGCCGTGGTCTCGCGACCCTCCTGGCTATGGAAGTGCACGGTCATTCCAGCTTC
Source organism: uncultured Acidobacteriaceae bacterium (assembly GCA_963750245.1). GTDB lineage: Bacteria > Acidobacteriota > Terriglobia > Terriglobales > Acidobacteriaceae > Sulfotelmatobacter. The sequence goes on along the minus strand of CAVVQB010000005.1, from coordinate 829,662 downwards.
CAGCTTCATGGGAGCCCGCATGGCGCAACCATGGGCGCTCACGACCAGGGTTTCGCAGACCTCAGAGAAGTTGGCCTTCGGATCCAAGCTAGTAACCAGTATTGGAACAGTGATCGGAACTCTCGAGCTGCGACGTACGGCGGGGACATTTGAATTATGCATAGCCTGTGCCTCGTTGCGAGGAGTAAAGTACCGCTCGTTCCGTTAACAGGAGAGCGTCTTGTATCCACTACGTTACCGCCAAGTTCATTAAGGATGGTTAATCCGTGGTCTCGTTTGCTTGATGAGCGAAAGTGCAACTGCAATAGCGTCTTTGGTAACCCGACGAATGAAAAGTTTGGCGCGCGCGGCCCAAGACGTGAGTCTTAGTTATCTCTCATGAATCAGGCCACACCTGGACTTTCGGCTAAGTCCGCACGAAATCCCCTGGTAGATTTTTGCGAGGACGCGATGGCAATGCGCAAGTTTCGCAAATCGGCATCGTCCAGCGTGATGAAGCGGAATGGCTGTAATCCCATTCGGGCGACTGAACATGGGCTGAGTAGTTCAGCCATGCCGAGCACGGGTCCGGCGTTGGTGGAGAACATCACTTCTACGACGGCTCCGGGACTAAGCGGCTTGAGAACTCGCAGCAGGCCCCCGGTTACGGAGATGGTTTGAATTCTAGCCGAGGGGCGCTGTCCGTCTTCAAATCGAATGAATGCTTGAGGCATGCCTGGCAGTCGTACACGGAGGGCACGCCGCTTCGGTTGCGGTCGGGGGGAGGAGGTCATGCATCGCAGTATGTTACTGGGGATGTGACTCGGCGAGATTACGAAGGAACCTGTACGGATTTTAATGTTCGGCGCGGCGAAAGCCCGCTCTGCATGCCCTTTGGAGGACGGCGCCGGTTCAGCCCGCGCAGGCGTAAACCATGGTTTTGTATTTCTTGTAACCGCGTTCGGTGAGTCGAATTACTCCCCGAAGCTGTTCCTCGACCAGACCTTCATTCCTCAACTCCGATACTGCCAAACGAGAAGAAGAGGAATCAAGAGTTTGGCGGGACAAGGTGACGAATTGGTGTGGATCTTCCTCATAACTGAGGGCGAGAGTGGCCAGCAGCCCGTCGTGGATATTTTGCCAAGTCATGCATCGATGGTATGCACGCGAGCAAAACCCCGGTATGGCCCTTCGGTGCCACTTTGAGTTACGTACGTTCATTTTTCATGTGTCCGGTTGCCAGGGTCCACATGGCCTGTTGATGACGCCAGCTAGTGCAGCGCCAACCGCTGATGAGTGATCAATCAATGCAACGAAATCATGCAGCCGGAGTGCTCGGGCAGCGAGATCCACTGGGGAGGGCAGGCTTGATCGGAATCCGCGCGCCAGATCACGGCTTGCGCGCCTGCATCGGCCATCGAGCGCAGAACGGCTTGCTGCGTGGCGGGCGGCGCTGACCAGAATTGACCGGAATCGATCGACCAAACCTCTGCGACCACTGAAACCCTTGCCAGTTGCGCCCAGTAGGCGATTTGTCCGTCGCCGATGCTTGCGACCGCTGCGCCCGGAGTGAGGCCATAGTGAGGTATGGCCTCGGCGATCGCTACGTCGCGAGCGACGGATTCCTGGCGGGCTGAGATCAGGTAATGAAGCACACCTGGAATCGTGCTTGCGGCAAAGACCAGCGCTCCAACCATCATGGCGCGCCGTGCCAAGCTTTCCAATCCTGAGGGGACGCGAACCGATGCGAAGGCGGCGCCCCACAGAACCAGCGAGAAACCCAGCACGAATCGCGTAACGAAGTGGACGAGTAGATACATTCCAATTACGGCAATCACGGGCAAGATGCAGAACCAGGTTGAGGCAAAGTTGCGGAGTGATGCCTTCGGCGTGTAACACGCGAGAATCAGTAGAGGGACCAACAGCACTGCGTCTGCGCCGAGAAACTCTTCCTTGAGGGACTGAATATTAATCGCAAGCCGCCGGAGCTGAGCGCGGAAGTCAAAGACCGGATGAGCGCGTTGATCGAACCGCGCGGCGTCGTACCAAGGGGCGTAAGTGACGCCTTCGAGAGAAGGAAGACGGAAAACACGAACTGGGCCGGGCAAGGCGGCGCCGGGATAAAACGGAAGCGGTGCGCCGCCAGTGTTTATCCACGTTTTGGTTTCAGGTCCGTTCACGAACCAGGCATAGTTCAATTTGCCGCTGTCCCCTGGAGTGAAGTGACCGAGCGAGTGTGATAACACGACCATCAAGGGAGACACCAAGGAGGAGAACACCAGAATCGCAGTAACAGGCCCTGCGAAGACTTCTGGAGCGAAACCCATGGATCAGCGTGGCCGCCAGGACGAATAACGCAAAATAAAACAGAATGGCCTTCGCATAATAACCAACCGCCAGCAATGCGCCGAGTGAGGCGTAAGCGATCGCGCTGTGTGGAAGGTGATCATTGAGCTTAAACAGGAATGCGGCGATGGCAAAAACAATGGCAGCCACGAGAACGTCAGGGCTGACGACATCCACAAACCAGGCAAAATTTACGATGAACAGGAGATATCCGAGCGCTATCCAAGTGTGGGGAGCAGCTTCGGGAATTGAGGTTTCATCGGCGTTTGTCCGCCTGCTCCAATCTGCAAGCGCTCGCCAGAACACGCTGAACGTGTACAAGGCGGCAGAGAACACCAAGAAATTAACCGCCCGGGCCATAGCAAATTCTGTATTTACGCCGGGATGGAAAATGCCCATCGCGATCGCCAGAAGCCAGGAGTACAAGGGACCCCAATATCCATTTATCGCTATGTGCCAGTTCTGATGAAGGTAGGCTCGGGCAACGTCAAGATATGCAAGGCCATCGGGTCCAATGGGCAGATTGCGGCCAATCAAGGCGCAGTAGGCCCCGATCAGCAGAATCTTCAGCTGACAGATTCTTTCAAAACCAGCTGAGCCGAATATAAAGCGGGAGGATGTTGTTTCTGACAACGCAGAACCGGACGCCATCATGACCTCGTAGACGTAGCCGCACCGCCTGTGGAATTGGCAGAGGCTTCGCAGGGGCCATTCTAACCCTCAGGGTTGTATACCAAGCTACGGGACAGTCTTGTTAGCGCCGAACCCAGGGCAGCAATGCTAGGCTGGTAAGGTGAACTGGCGGATGATCCGTGTGCGCGAAATCGCGCTTGCCTTTCTGGCTTGGGTATTTTTCCTTCCGGTGCTTCCAGCGTCAGCGGCGAACTGGACTGTGCATGCGCAGCCCGCCCGGCTGGTCAACGGGGGCCCTGTGTTGTTTCAGGTGAAATCTCCGGTTCCGCTTGAGGCGCTGAACGGGAGCTGGCTCGGACATCAGGTTCCTTTCAGTTTCGACGCCGCCAGCAAAACCTGGTTCGCGCTGGCGGGAGTGAGCCTGGAAACCGATCCCGGAAACTACAGCCTGGAGCTGACGGGTGAAACGAAGAGCGGTAAATCTGCCAGCACGCGGATCTCTTTCACGCGGAAGCTGACTGTCTTTCGCGCCAAGTATCCCAAGATTAAGGTCAGCCTCAGCGTGGAAGGCAAGTTCACGGAACCGAGTCCGGAACAACAGAAAGAAATTCAGGAAGCACAAGAAGTCAAGAAGGATTACCTGAACCGCGTCACGCCAGAGCGGGAGTGGTCGGGGCCTTTCGCCGCACCTGCCGATGCCGCGATTTCTGATGTCTTTGGCTCGCAACGCATTTTCAACGGGAAGACATCCAGTCCCCACCTGGGCCTGGATTTCCGCGTGCCCAGCGGCACACCGGTGGAAGCCATGAATGACGGTACGGTATTGCTGGCGCGCCCCCTGTATTTCGAAGGCAACTTTGTGGTTTTAGACCACGGGCAAGGACTGCTGACGCTTTATCTGCATCTGTCCGAGTTCAAAGTGAAAGAAGGAGATCAGGTAAAACGTAGCCAGATCGTTGGCCTAAGCGGCGGCACGGGCCGGGCAACGGGTCCGCACCTTCACGTGGCCGTACGGTGGCAGGGGACGTATCTCGATCCCGCGTTGCTGATGCGATTGCGGCTGCCGTCACCAGCAGTTAGCAACTAGCAGTTGGCAATTGGTGTTTCAACCCTCACTCGCTCGAGCTAAAGCTTAATTGCTAAATTGCTTTCTCTTACGCGTTTCCGCCTGAGAGTCCGGTCAATCCCCGCGGAGAAATATCGCGCAAGGTTTCCTTCAGAACGTCTTTCAACTCCAGGTTGCGAATCAGGCGGTGCAGGTAATTGGGATGCACTCCTAGAAGCCGGGCGGCATCGGCATAGCTGCCTTGTGTCTGCTCCACGGCGTCGCGAATGAGTTGCTTTTTCAGCTCTTTCACCGCCGCATGATATTTTGCCTCGGTCATTTCCGGAGGAGGATTGCGCTCCAGCAGTGATTCGGGCAAATCTTCGGGCAGAATCATGTCGGAGGATCCCAGCACCAGCGCCCGCTCAATGGCATTTTCCAGTTCGCGAACATTGCCCGGCCAATCATAGTTGATCATGCACGACAAAGCTTCGCGGGAGATGGGACGCGGCTTTACTTTGCAGTGCTTGGCATGTTTCTGCACGAAGTGGCGGGCGAGCAGAGGGATGTCCTCGCGGCGCTCCCGCAAGGCGGGCATGGTGACCTTTAACACAGCGAGTCGGTAGTAGAGATCTTGGCGGAAGGTCTTCTCGCGCACGGCCTGATCAAGATTGCAGTTGGTAGCGGCAATGATCCGGACATCCACCTTAATGGGCTGAGTTCCTCCGACGCGCTCGAACTCACGCTCTTGCAGTACACGCAGCAACTTGACCTGCAGAACGGGGGCAAGTTCTCCAATTTCGTCGAGGAAAACCACGCCCGAATCGGCAAGTTCCAGTCTGCCTTTTTTCAAGCCCGCGGCTCCGGTGAACGCTCCGCGCTCGTGGCCGAACAAATCGCTCTCCAACAAAGTCTCGGGAATGGCGGCGCAATTGATAGCGATGAAGGGCTTATTGGCGCGAGGACTGTTGCGGTGCAACGCCCGTGCCGCGAGTTCTTTGCCGGTTCCGCTCTCCCCCTCGATCAACACGGTGGAATCGGTCGGAGCAACACGTTTAACAAACTGGTAAATCTCCTTCATGCGGAGGCCTTCGCCGACCAGGCTGCGCTCCTGACTGATCTCGACCGTGAGCCGCTCATTTTCTTTTTCCAGCCACTGCAGGCGGCGAGCATTCTCCAGCGCGACCGCCGAGATGCCTGCAATCGCCGTGACCAGTTGTAAATGTTCTTCGTGAAGCCGGTTGTCCAAACTATTGCTGTCGAGATAAATGCAGCCGATCACGCGCTGAAAGACGGTTAGAGGCACGCACAACAGGGAACGCACCTGGGAGGCCACGAGGCTCTCAACTTCTCGCAGTTCGCCGCAACTGGGAACATCGGTTCCGAGAATCGCGATTCCCTGTTCCAGCACCTGGCGCGCAACGGTGCGGCTTACCTTCACCAGAGGGGCAGGCCCGGACTGGCGCATGCGGGCGAACATGGAGTTGAATTGCTGACTCTCCCGATCGGCCAACAGGATCGCGCCGCGCCCGGCAGGCACCACTTCAAAGATCAAATCCAGCAATTGTCCCTGCAGTTCGTCCAGATCGCGAATGGCGTGTACGATGCGACTGATCTTCAGCAAGACATTCAGGTCGCGGGCGACTTTGGAAGTGGCCGGCAACTCGTGTAGAAGCCGGTCTGGTTGGAGGTAGAGGACGTCTTTGGGGTGGATGATCGTGGTTTCGGCGGTGCGCTGGGACTCTTCGAATTCGACCCGGCCTGGCCCCGGGGTCAGATCTTCATCTTCGAGCAGGAACAGGAATGAAGAATCTCCGGTGGTGATCTCGTCACCGTGTTTCAGGCAGTATTCCTGGACCGCGTTGCCGTTTACCTGAGTCCCGTTGCGGCTACCCAGATCGCGCACCAGGAACTTTCCCTCTTGCACACGCAGCATACAGTGTTTGCGCGAGACGGACGGATCGATGACCGCAACCGTGTTAGACGCCTCGCGCCCTATGGTAATTTCAGCGTCGGGCAGAGGGATGGTCGAGTCCTTCAGCGGGCCGGAAAGCACTACGAGTCTTGGGCGCAAGGCTGGGTACCCCGGTGCCCTTCTTATCACACTTCAGTCGCAGATTTGCTCCTCGACGGAAACTATTCCAATATCCGAACAGATAGGGTCGCTATCCGATTGGATAGTAGGCGCGATTGTGGAAAACCGGGTGGCGTTCGTTTTGCATTAGCTTGCCGTAGTCTAAGTCATTGACTGTAAGACAGTTGAAGGTCGCTCCAAGTATGGAAGGATGCCGGCGGTGACTGGCACCTGGCATGCACTATGCCAAGTGCGCCACTGCTCGGCAAAAAGCGACGGGGGAAGCGCTTTTGAGATCTGTTCTGCTGAGTTGCGCAATCAGGGATTCCGAAGGGCCCCCTCATCGGATCCCTGATTTTTTTGGAGTATCGGCTAACTAGAGCCCGAAGAGCTAACTGGCGACGGCTTCGCTGCCAGCGGAGATTGTCGCGGACAAAACGGTTGCCCCATCGCGATAAGTTACGCTGTTGCCTGAGATGGCGGGCACACGATCTCCCGGCACAAGAATTCCCACCAGGTTCAGCGGATCGGCTGCGGACAATGTGATTGTTCCCTGGACGGAGTCGAGCTTGCGCATCGCGCGCACCGACTCCACCGCGACCGGCAAGGCGAACTGCTCACCCAGGAATCCATCCACAAAGCGGCCTCCGCGAATCTCGCCGCGGTCCTCGAGGCGGCGGAAGGCCATCAATAGTTCGCGCCACGGAGGGAGGTTGGCCTCGCGTGCGAGCACATCGCGAATCACGATGCCGTAACGCCGCAAGAGCATCCAGCAGGCGGCTTCGACGGCTCGAGGCCTTTCGACCACTTCATCGGTGTGGAGGAGAGCCCAGCGTCCGGCATTGTGGCGGGGGCGCGTCATGCGACCAGTTCCCTGCCCAGCTCGCCGCTTGGGATCAATCAGCGATCGCAGGTTATCGAAACCATCGGCGGTCACGAGACCGGCAGCTACCAGCTCCCAAAGTGCGGTCTCGATCTCGGCTTTCAGTTTCTCAGTGCCGCGGACGATATCGGCGAAGAATGAAGCGCCGCGCTGGCGCAGAAAATTGAGAACCAACTGGGCGCCATGGCTCAGGCCGTTGTTGCCGGACTGGTCTTCTGCTTGACGCTCCGCGCCCGGATGGCGAGGCGTCATCCAGTCAGCATCTTCGCGTATGAAAAATGTGATGGGCGCAACACTGGTGGGAATCACCCGGCGCTGGCGAGGAGCGGGGGCTGATTCGGAGCCGGTGGCGCGGCTCGCGTTGGAATAATCGAGCGTAGCCGGGTGGGGCGACAATCTTCCCCAGCCCACGGCGCCAGTGAGACAGAGCTGGTCGAGCCATTTCGGATCGTAATCGACAATGCGGCGAGCCAAGACTTGCCGCTCCCAGGCATTCGCCGGAATTTCGAATCCCTGCAGTTGCCGCAGGACTTCGAGGGTGCCGCGCTCGCCGGACACCTGAGTGCCTGGAGCCAGGTGCTGCCACTGCAACAGCCACTGCATGAATTGCGCCGCAGTCACGGGCTCGATCTGCTTGCGCAAGGTTGCGACGGTCAAGCGGTGGATGCGGGCGAGCAACCGGCGCTCGCACCATTCGATCTCGGGGTCTTGTGTGGAAACGGCCTTGCCACTGAAGTTTCCACGCAGGACAGTACCGCTGGCTTCCATCCGAAGTAGAGCACCGGAGACGTCGGAGGCGGCGATGCCCAAAGTATCGCCGAGTTGCGTGGCAGTGGTCGGGCCTAGATGTGACATCCAGCCTGTAACCAGCGTTAACAAAGCATCGTCGCGGGTGGGCGCGGTTGGTTCGACGTCGGCTAGCTGCGTCTCAAAGCGGACTTCGGGGAACAAAACTGAAAAAGTCTTGCCGCGCTCTGCGGCCACCCAATAACGTCGGCCGTCGAGCAACGCAGCCCCTGCGCGCCCTTCATTCACTAGTTTCTCGAAATAAGCGAGCCAGTCGGCGAGTCGAGCTTCGCTCGAACGGACAGCCGAGGGTGGCTGTCCCCATATAGCCTGATCTGGCAGCGCCACCAGGGTGTGCAGAACATCGTGCAATTCATCGGCATCGCGCACATCCGGCCATGCTTCTTCGCGCACCTGCTGAATCGCCGCCGGATCAAGTCCACCGACTTCTTCCAGAACCGACTCCGGGAGCATCCGCCGCATCTGCACGGCGCGAGCCCGTCGCTCTTCCAGCGGAGCGTCGTCCAGATAGGCATAGGGATTCGCATTCAGAATCTCGTGGGAGAACTGCGATGGAACTGGACTGTCGACGGCGATACTGCGAATTCGTCCATCGGCGAGACCGGTCAATAAAGCTTTCAGCCCTTCGATGTCCATCGCTTCGGTGAGCACGTCTTTCATCACTTCGCCCACCAGCGGATGATCCGGGATCTTGCGCTCACCTTCGATGTTCTCGAAGCACGCGGCCGCATCGGGAAAAACCGATGCCAGCAGATCATCGGAGCGCATGCGCTGAATCTGAGGTGGAACCTTCTTTCCGTTTTGAAAGCGCAATAGAGCAAGCGCGCGGTTCGCATCCCAGCGCCAGCGTGTGGCGAAGATGGGAGAATCGAGCGCGGCTTGTTCGAGAATCGGTTGGACCGTTGCGGCTTGCAGGAAATTGAAAACGTCGGCGAGCGGGAAGCTGTGCTGCTCGGCCAAGGCGATGTTCAATCCGTTATCGGTGGCGGCAGCCTGCAATTCAAAATTGAACCCGACGCAGAAGCGCTTGCGCAGAGCCAGTCCCCAAGCCTTGTTGATGCGTCCACCGAACGGTGCGTGGATGACCAACTGCATGCCACCGCCTTCGTCGAAGAAGCGCTCAGCAATCACCGTGTTTTGCGTCGGGACAGCACCGAGGACGGCGCGGCCTTGCAAAACATATTCAATCGCCTGTTCGGCGCCGGAATCGTCGAGGCCACATTCGTCTTTCAGCCAACTCACCGCCGCAGCTACATCGGGCTGAGTCGCTGAAAGACCTACCGGCGAAGTACGGGGCAGCATCTCGCTGATCTTCTGGCGCAGTGTTCCGACGTGCTCGGAAAGTTCTTCGGTTCGGGCGGGAGCTTCGCCTCGCCAGAAAGGCACGCTGGGCGGCGCGCCGTGCGCATCCTGCACCAAAACGCGACCGGCGTTGGTTTCGATGCGGCGAATCATCCACGACGTGTTGCCCAGCAGCATGATGTCGCCGCGATTACTTTCCACGGCGAAATCTTCGTCCACCGTGCCCACGACCAAACCATCGGGCTCGGCCACGACTGCGTAAAGCGAATTGTCTGGGATGGCTCCGCCGCTGGTGATGGCCGCCAGCCGCGCACCGCGACGGGCTCGAAGTTTTCCATTCACTCGATCCCGATGCAGATAGGCACCATACCTGCCGCGGCGCGCCGCAATTCCTTCGGCCAGCATTTCCAGAATCGAATCGAAAGTCGCACGCGACAGATTGCGATACGGATAGGCTCGCCGTACCAGCACGAACATTTCGTCTTCGCTCCACTCTTCGGCGGAACAGGCCGCTACGATTTGTTGTGCGAGCACGTCTAGCGGCGAATCCGGAATCTCCAGACGATCCAGATCGCCTTGTCGAATCGCGCGCACCAAAGCGGCACACTCCAGCAGATCGTCGCGAGTGGTGGCAAAAAGACGTCCCTTGGGAACGGCACCGCGCCAGTGTCCGGAACGGCCCACGCGCTGCAAGGTCACGGCAATCGCGCGCGGCGAATTGATCTGCACCACCAGATCCACCGTGCCCACGTCGATTCCCAACTCAAGGGATGCGGTGGCCACCAGTACCCTGATTTGACCTTCTTTCAGTTTCTTCTCCGCCGCCAGGCGCAGCTTACGTGAGAGGCTGCCGTGGTGCGCCGCCACATTTTCATCGCCGAGGCGCTCGCCGAGATGATGCGCTACGCGCTCCGCCATGCGGCGGGTGTTTACAAACACGAGGGTGGAACGGTGCTGCTCGACCAGCGCCACCAGACGGTTGTAAACCTCGTCCCACATTTCGTTCGAAGCCACCGGCCCTAGTGGCATGAGCGGAACTTCCACGGCCATGTCGAGGTTGCGTCGGTGCCCTATGTTGACGATCACCGGATCCGGACGAGCACCTGTCAAAAAGTGGGCGACCTGCTCGATCGGCTTCTGCGTGGCAGAGAGCCCGATGCGCACCGGCGGTTTGTATGTCAGTGCTTCAAGCCTTTCCAAGGACAGGGTCAAGTGCGCGCCGCGTTTGTCGTCGGCGACGGCGTGGATTTCGTCGACGATGACGGTCTCGACATCGCGTAGAATCGCACGGCTCTTGTCCGCAGTGAGCAGGATGTAGAGGGACTCGGGCGTAGTCACCAGGATGTGCGGCGGGCGCTTCAGCATGGCGCGGCGCTCGGGCATGAGAGTGTCGCCGGTGCGGACTGCGGTACGAATCTCCGGCATGAGCAGGCCACGCTCGCCGGCCATGGCCAGAATTTCGCCGAGCGGTACTTCGAGATTTTTCTGGATATCGTTGCCGAGAGCCTTCAGCGGAGAGACGTAGAGAACTTCGGTACGATCCGCCAGATCGCCCGCGAGAGCCTTGCGGACCAGGCGGTCAATGCAGGCAAGAAACGCAGCCAGGGTTTTGCCCGAGCCGGTGGGCGCGGAAATTAGCGTGGTGCGCCCGGCAAGAATGTGCGGCCAGCCTTGCTCCTGAGGCTCGGTCGGGGTCGCGAAGCGCTGGACAAACCACTCCGCCACGAGTGGATGGGCCCAGGCAAGCGAGGCGGGAAGGGACTGCATCTGGATATTGTAGCCGGAAGATGAAGTTTCGTAAATTGTTCGCTTTATGATCTTACGAGTGGAGCTCTGGGATGTAGTGCCGTATAGGCAGAAAAAAACCCACCGGATGCTTGCTTGGGGCGTGCTCGGGTCAGCATCCGATGGGCTACCGTTTCTCCTTACTCACCCTGTTGTTTTCAGGAGTATGTGGGTTGATTAAACTCCAGAAGTCCAAGAAGTAACGTCTAATTTTGTAAAGCTTTGTAACTTTCGGGTCACAGACACGAAGTCAATCCGGGAAATACCGTAGAGGCTCATCGGGGATTCGCGTAGACCGGATCGAATTCGACTCTTTTGAGCGAAGAAAAGTCGAGCAGAGCACCGAGCTAGTTCGAAATCACGGGCGTGTTGGACGCCATGAGTTCTACAAAGCGAGGATTTTTCCGCAGTTGCGCGAACTCTACATCCTTGTACACATTTTTTAAATCTTTGTAGCCGGCCTCCATGGCCTTCCTCAGATACTCGAGAGATTGATCCGATAAGCCCATCTTGGCGTACAACTTTGCCACCGTGTAGTCATAGCGCGCGCGATCCTCGGGACTGGGCAATTGCGCCTGGACGCCCATACGCGAGGTGCGATCAAAGACATCAGGATCCAGTTCCAAGGCATGCTGGTAAGCGCTCACAGCGGCATCGAACGAACGCTTGGAGAAGTAGGCCGCGCCGAGATTATTAAAGAACGAAGCCGAGCTGTCGTCGACGGCGATAGCCTTCTGATATTGTTTGACCGCCGCTCCGTATTTTTTCGTCTCGTAGTAAATCACGCCCAGATTATTGTAGGCATCGGCGAAGTGGCGATCCGCCCGTACGGCTTGCTCGAAAGACTTCCGCGCCTCCTTGAAGCGCTGCATCAAAAGTTCGGTGATGCCGATCTTGTTGAACAATCGCGCATCATTCGGCTTCTTGCTCAATGCTGCGTGGTAATAGTCAAGCGCATCCAGATAGAGCTTTTCCGAACGCAAGCGGTCCGCCTGCTGTTCAAGATCGGCCGGGGCAGCGTCGGCCGCCGGAGGGTCAGTCGCACGCATCAGCGGCGGCGAAATCTGCACTTGTTCTGAATGTGAAATTTGTGCGAGTGCAGCAGTGGAGGAAATCAGAAGAATAAGCAGGCACGTCTTCCGGCAGGACATACACACCCCCCCAAAAGCGACCGATCCTAACGGGCCCATTCTGCCACAGTTTTCGGCTACCGGCGAAGAATTTGTTGATGGATGCCGGCGTCAGTGCGGCGGGGTTTGGGCACTATCCGGAGGTTTAGACGGCTGCGCAGAGGATTTGTCATCCTTGAAAATACCGGCTAATTTTCCGAAAAAGCCCTTCTTTTTCTTGGAATCCTGGTCTTCCTGTCCATTGGCAGCCTGGGCAGGAGGCGGGGGCGGCAGGGCCTTCTCTCCTCCTCCGCCAAAGATGCGGGAGAACAGTCCCGCTACTCCGGTCTGCTGGTCGCAGGTTTCCCGGGGCTCGGTTCCGGCCACAAAGGCAGCCACGTAATCGTCGGGACAGGTGGGTGTCGCAAGGCGGTTTGTAGCCTTATCCAGTTGCACGTCGACCACGCCGGTAGGCTGGGAGAATTCCTTCATGTCGCTGTATTGCGGCAGCAAGGAGGCCTTTTTCATGAACTCCGTCCAGATGGGGGCGGCGGTCTGGGCGCCGCTCAAGCGCAGATCGCTGTAATCGTCATAACCCACCCAAACGATGCATAGGAGATTGGAGGTGTATCCGGCGAACCAGCCGTCGTGCGAGCTGCCGGTTTTCCCGGCGGCCGGAAGAGTGAAGCCGCGCAGGCGGACCGCCGTGTAGCCGAGTCCATTGTTGATCACACCTTCCATCATGTTGGTCATGATGTAGGCGATGCGGGGATCGAGCACCTGGCGCTCGTCGGTTTTGAAGTTCGCGATCACGTCGCCTTTGGCATTGCGCACCGAGTTGACCAGCAACGGCGAGAGCCGCTCGCCGTTGTTGGAAAATGATGTGTAAGCCCCGGCCATATCCATGGGCGTCGCGTCGTAGGAACCGAGGGCCATGGCCGGAGTCGGCTTCACCGATGCGATTCCCGCCGACTTCGCCAGGTCCGCCACCTTGTCGTAGCCAACTTCTTCGGCGACTTTGACCGTGGCATTATTCAGCGACATGGCCAGCGCGTAACGCAGCGTCACGTCGCCGTGATACTCCTCTTTGTAATTGCGCGGTTCGTAGATTTGATCGCCATAGGTGAAGCTGGAAGGCGCGTCCGTGACGGTCGAGGCCGGGGTGATCACCGTCTGCGAGCCATCGAGGGCCGTATTCATCGCAGCGGCATAAACGAAAGGTTTGAAAATGGAGCCGGTGGGCCGTTTCGATATGGCGTGATTCAACTGACTGAAACCGTAATCGCGCCCGCCGACTAAGGCGAGCACCTCTCCCGTGTGCGGATCAAGCACGACTAGTGCGACTTGTGCCTGCGGGCCGGGCGTGACGTGCGTCTCCATCTTCTTGCCCACCTTCACCCGCTTGGTGCGCATCTTGGTGACTTGCTCGTCCACCAGCTTGATTCCGGACTCAACCGCTTGTGCGGCCGCCTTCTGCAAGTCGGGATCGAGCGTGGTGTAGATGCGGTAAGACTGATCGTTCAAATCATGCTCGCTGATTTTATTGATCAAATTGTCCCGCACCATGTCGACGAAATACGGCGCGTCACTGGCCTCCACATTGGGTGGGGCCAGTTTCAGGGGCGCGGCCTTGGCCTTCTCTGCCTGTTCACGAGTGATGGCGTGAGTGTCGACCATCGCATCCAGCACCAGGTTGCGGCGCTCGAGAGCGCGGTCGGGATGGCGGTAAGGCGACAACCGGCTGGGCCCCTGGATGATTCCCGCCAGCAGCGCGGCTTCCGGAAGAGTGATGTCTTTCAAATCCTTGTTGAAATAGGCGCGCGACGCCTCGGCGAATCCGCTGATGGCGAATGAGCCGCGCTGCCCCAGATTCACCCAGTTGCTGTAAAACTCAAAAATCTGCTGCTTGCTGAACTTTTGTTCCAGCTGTTCGGCGATCAGCATTTCCGTGAGCTTTCGGCGGACCGTTTTCTCCGGCGTCAGAAAGAAGCCGCGCGAAAGCTGCATGGTGATGGTTGAGCCGCCCTGTTCGTGCCGTTGGCGCAACAGATCGATCCAGCCTGCTTCGAACATGCGGATAAAGTTCACGCCGCCATGTTCGAAGAAACGCCGGTCTTCGATGGCCAGGACAGCATCGACCATCACTTTGGGGATGTCGTTATATTTCACGATCTGGCGTTTGGAGCGCTGCCCGGAATCGAATAACGCAGTGACCAGCTGCGGTTCCAGTTCATAGGCGGAAAGCTCGTTGCCTTTGCTGGTGATGCGCTCGACTTGTCCATCCTGAATCGCGATGTGCGCTTCTTCCGGACTGTGATAGGACTCCGGACCGGGAGTGATCTCGATGCCGCCACTCACCAGCCGGAAGGTGCCAAGCTGAGACTGGCCTTCTTTGTCAGAGTATCCAGCGCGCTCGAGTGCAGTGGCGATCTCCCTGGCGTTGGCCTTGTCGCCATCGTGGATGGTTCTGGGGATGGCGTAGATCTTGGCGGAATTACTGAAGACCGGAGTTCGAAAGCGCTGCGTGATGATGCGATCGTACTTGATGTAGAAATAGCAGAAGGACGCACTCAGGCACACGGCTGCTACCAGAAATATAATGAGCGCGGCTCGGAGCACGGGATCGCGGGGCAAACCACCGCGGGCTTGCCGGCTTTGGTTTTCGCTTTTCGGGATCTTTATCTTGATAGCCACTTTTTGACTCAAACGCCCGCCGAGAAAACCCTGCTAGTCAGACGATGGTCCGCAAGAAAAGGTTTAACAGCGGACTGTTCCCCTTGTGGTTCCCTGTCCGCAGTCCCTTTCGACACTCAGCCTGACGATGATTAGTTCCATTGTACCGCCGCGAAGGGAAACAAAAAGAGACCCGCAGTTCATGCGAGTCTCCAATTCGTCAACCGGCTCGAATCTTTCCCTCCCTAAAGAGTTGCCGCTTCGGTGTTGCGGTTCAACCTCAACTCATTGCGGATCGGTCACCGCGAAATACCCACCGGTCGCGAGCGGCAAGGTAGAGGCCGATTCAGTCAATGCTCCAGTGCCCGAAGCAACGTTGAGGACGCCCAACTCAGGAGCAACAGCACCCAGATTGCTGTAAACGAACAAGTAGTCGCCACTTTGATCGAACTGCCCCCAGGGTGCGTTCGTGACCCCTGAGAAGGGCGAGCCTGTGGCAACCGATAAGACACCGGTGGTAGTGTTTAGCGCGTAGCCCTCGATCGGGTTATACACGCCCGAACCCAGGCTGAACGAGTAGACAAAACTTCCGTTGTTTTTGTTGGGCTGAACGGCAATGTTGGCGGGCGAGTTCCCCGAACTGGTGGGGAAGGGTGAACCAGAAACTTGCGATAGCGTTCCCGCATTCGTCCCGCTTTGCTGAATGCTGAAGACATAGATATTCGGGTCGGCGACGCCCGTGATGGCCAGCGAGTTGCCACTGATGCCGATCATGTACTGACCCGTGGGTTCGCCTTGCAGCTCCCACATGTTGTACGGAAGCTGTGGCGCCACCAGCGTGAGCGCGCCAGTGGTCTGATTGATCGAGTAGGCGGCAACGTGCCCCCCGTCGCCTTCGATTCCTGAAGTGACGTAGAGGTATTTTCCCAGACCATCGATGGCAAGGTTCCAAGGCTGAACCGCGCCTATGGTGGAGACCGTGGGGCCGGCGGTAAGAGCGCCTCCCGTGCCAATCAGATAGGTCAGGACCTCCCCGTTGCCGGCGTCGGCAACGAACAGAAAGGTTGCAGCCGGATTGACCAGGACGCCAGTCAGGTTGGTTCCGTTACCATTTACGACCATTCCGCCGAGCGAGGCGAAAGTGTAAGGGCTGCCCGTCACGCCGGTGAGAGCGCCGGTAGTGGCATCGATTGACCAGGCGTAGAGAAATTGGCTTTCTGGGAATATGCCATAGAGATAACGGTTTTGCGCGATGACCAACTCCGAACTGGGATCGCTAGTGGGCACGGTGGGTGCCGTGAAACCGCTAATGTTGGCCAGCGTCGAATTGGTGCTGGTGAAGGCGATGCCATTGACTGTGCCGGTCTGCACGATGTTGTAGGCGAAAGCCGTAGGCGAGCTGCCTCCGCCCCCACCTCCGCCGCCGCCACCGCCACCGAAACCGCCTGAGCCGTTTCCGCCGCTCCCGCCCGAGCAGGGCGAAGCACTGAAGCCACCGCACGAGTACCCATTGCAATTGACCAGAGACATCATTGCCAGCACCACCAACAGACCGAGTAGCGCTCGCGTTGTTATCTTGATGAGTGTGTCCACAGTGGCCTCCACTGTTTGCGAACATTTCCGGAAATGACTCGCGAACGTGAACCGATGCTCCGAGCACGTTCGCGCGCGGCGTTGCCTAACAAGAGTTTGATTCACCTCGAGGGCGGGACAAAACTCTTATTTCCAATCGAGATAGTAGGTGGAAGGTAACGTGGTGGCAACGTTACGAATGTCACTGGCCCTTGAGCAATATAAGGTAGACATTTCGGAACTGGCTAATCTCACCATTTAGCAGTTGAATGAATGTGAGAGCTCGGCTGGCGCCGAACACTTTCCCCGATACCGTTGGGCTATGGTTGCTCCATCGCGCGATTAATCGAGCAATAAGCTGCTCAATTATTCTCGTGTGACCATCGGACGTGACCAATCGATTGCATAGTAACCACACATTTCTCTTGCCTCCATTATTAGAAGCTGACAACATTCGAATTGGAAAGTGGTGGAAAGTTCAGGGAGGATTCTTCCAGTGAAACGAACAACTATTCTGGCCGCATTGCTCGTCGCCGTGTCGCTCATGTCCACGGGATGTGGCACTTCGGATTACGTGCAGTCGATCGAGCTCACGGCTACAACCTCGTCGGTGGGAGGAGGTGTGTACAACCTCGAGGGCTGGGGCGGGACGCTTCAGCTTCAGGTGAACGCGGTCTACCATAGTGGAAAAACCATCCCCGTTAGCAACGATGTCACGTACGCGGTTACGCCGGACGGCACTGATGACGTTGGGAACGCACTGCAGGCTCCTCCCAAAACAGCTACTATCAACACCACCGGCATGATGACGGCTGTGGACCCCACAGCTTGCACTTGGACGGACCTAACTCCAAGCTCCAGTACGCCGAGCTGGGCTCTCTCGGGATCCTACCAAGTTATCGCGACCTACCGCGGTATGAACTCTCAGCCAGTCTTTGTCGCTGTGGCATCGGCTGCCAGCAGTACCAATCCCAAAGGTCAGTGCGGCCCATCGTCGTCGTCCTAAGTCCGGTGGGCGTCTGCTCCCCCTGCAGACCACGCCGAGCCGAGGATGCGCACTCGCACCAGATAATTCACGGAAGCGAGGAATCTCTTTTCCATCCTGTCCTGTGTAACGGTTACTTCAAGCTACTTAGAATCGACAGATCCTCTGGTGATACGTCCTAAGTAGGAGTTCGGCACCTCTTGGTCCGTCGGCTTTGAACCACTGCCTCATAACACTTCCCCTTGCTGCTCGACCTAGCGAGTCAACTTAACCGCACATCGAAGAGGTTCCCACCAACCTACACACTGGACTCTATCTTGCGCTGCTTGCGAAGACGTGCGATGGATAGCTGGCAATGTTCAAAGCTCCGCAAATCAATCAGGAGACCCCGGGCAATAAGGATTAGACACGGGTGGCTCGTATACACGCCGGAAGTCCGTCAGAAGAAATTGTCTGTGTTTGACAGCAGGAGCGGCGGGTTTCTAGAAGCCTTTAGTTCCGCTATCGGGATTGAAGTGCATATCGAAGGGATAGCCCGGCAGGTTGATGGTAACTGAATAGTTTGCTGCTACATAGACGGCGGAAAGTCCGGGGGTACTAATGCGCTGGACCGTGATTTGCTTCGGTTCGATGGTCAGGTCATGCTCCTTGGCCTTGCGCACCACGTCGTTGCGGATATCCTCGTCCGTCTTCTGCAGATTGGCGCCGTCCATCAAGGCGATGGTCTTCAAGTCGTCGGCGAAACTATAGTTTGCCAGCATGGGCGGAGCTATCTGGAACAGACCTACAACTACCGCCGCGATAACCAGAAACCCAAGACAGGCTTTTACGATTCCCATAATCTGCGTTTGCGCCGCAAAGCCACGGCGGCAAACATCAGGCCGAGCCTCGCAACACCCCTTGAAAATATTGCACTAACGCCGAAATCGTAACATCGCGTACCTCATGAGTCGAGCGTAGAACGACTTCGACAGTACCTTCGGTAACCTTCTTCCCGACCGTAATTCTAAAGGGGATGCCGACTAAGTCCGCGTCTTTGAACTTGACTCCCGGGCGCTCATCACGGTCGTCCAGGATCACATCAAAGCCGGCGGCTTCCAGCGTGGTTGCGATGTCCACTGCCCCGTCGAGGACATTCCCGTCCTTCACATTGACGGGTGTGACCACGATTTCAAAGGGCGCGATCGAGGGCGGCAACCAGAATCCATTTTCGTCATTCCCTTGCTCCACTGCCGCGGTGAGAATGCGCTCGATGCCGATACCGTAGCTACCCATGATTGGCATAACTTCCTTGCCATTCTTGTCGAGCACGCGCGCGCCCATCAGGTCTGTGTAGCGGTAACCCAGTTTGAAGATGTGGCCGATCTCGACCGCGGTATCAATGCGCAAGGGCTTGCCGCAATTTGGACAGGCTTCGCCCGCCGTGACTGCGCGCAAGTCCACGTACGCGGTGGGGAGGAAGTCCTTCCCCGGCGTAAGGTTCTTGACGTGGTAGTTTTCTTTGTTCGCGCCTCCAATGAGATTCGTGCGCCCTTCAAGGGCTTTGTCGACGAGAAGCACCGGCCGGTCTGCTTCGGTCTTCAAATCCCTGGCCCACTCAATGCCCAATGGCCCCAAGTATCCCGCAGGAGATCGGAATAAGGCCTTGATCTCGCTCTCTTCCATGGGCCGAGTAGCGACCGCCACGGTTGCGTTGATCTTGGCTTCGTTCAACTGATGATCGCCCCGCATCAGTACTACGATGGCCCGCGCCTTGGTCTTGCCCGTCTTCTTATCTTTTTCTTCCGCCATCAACGCCAGGGTCTTGATCTTGTTTTTCGGCGAGACACCCAGAAACCGCGCCACATCTTCGATCGTCTTCTGTCCCGGCGTGTGCACCTCGAGCGGCTTGCCGTCGCCCTCGGGCGCGAGATCGGGAACTGCGTCGAGTTTCGACGTGGCCTTCTCCATGTTCGCAGCGTAGTCGCAGCCATCGCAGCTCACGATCTGATCTTCTCCCGCCGGTGTGCGAACCATGAACTCGTGCGATTCCTTGCCGCCCATCGCCCCGGAATCCGCCTCGACTACCATGTATTTCAATCCGCAGCGGTCAAAGATGCGGCAGTACGTCTCGTAATGTTTCTTGTAGGAAACATCCAGGGCGGCCGCATCGATATCGAACGAATACGCATCCTTCATCATGAACTGCCGGACCCTCAGCAGACCGGATTTCGGGCGAGGCTCGTCGCGGAACTTCGGCGCGATCTGGTACCAGATTTGCGGCAACTGCTTGTAGCTGCGCAGTTCCTTACGCGCGATATCGGTCATCACTTCTTCTTCGGTCATGCCGAGCGCCAGGTCCGCGCCCTTGCGGTCTTTCAGCCGAAACAGGTTGTCGCCCATCAAATCCCAGCGACCGCTGGCTTCCCAGATCTCGCGGGGATGCAGCGCCGGCAGAAAAAATTCCTGCCCGATCTTGTCCATCTCCTGCCGCACGATGGCCATGATCTTGTTGAACGAGCGGTTGCCCAGAAAAAGATACGAGTAAATGCCCGCCGCCAATTGCCGAATGTAGCCAGCCCGCACCAGAAACTTGTGGCTGGCGACTTCGGCGTCCGCTGGCGCCTCGCGCAGTGTGGGAATAAACGACGCTGACCATCTATGCATATAGTTTGAGTACCGTGTACCGAGTTGCGAGTGCCGAGTGAAGGGTACTCGCTGATCTTCGAGGGAATTGGTTATTGTAACAGTGGGATTGTCGGAGCTTTTCAAATCTGACATCAGCACGTGGTCGGGCTTCGCCCGCCGGACAGCCGAGGGCGGCTGTCCCCACATGAGCGGCACGGCTATCCCGCCAACTGCCGCAGAATTTCTTTCCCCAGCTTTTGTGCTTCGCCGAAAAATTTCTGGTACTCCACAAACTGGCGGTTCAGCTCCAAAGCTTTGTCAGCCGATGGGTGCTTGCGCAGAATCATGTCGCGCACGTGCACCGGATTCGGCAGGGTCGCGTCTTCGGTCAATTCTTCCAGCGCGGTCGTGGGATCGTAGTGATACATATCATCTCCTCATCGAAGGATCGGGTTATCGGGCGATTGACTCAGAATGTCGCAATCACCCGATCGGCGATCACACTAATTCGGTGCTCCACAGGTCATGCAGGTGGACAATGCCCTCAAGCCGCATGTCGCCGTCTACTACCATCAGTGAAGTAATCTTCTTGTCTTCCATCAGAGCCAAGGCCGTTGCGGCAAATTCCCCGGGTGCAATTGTTCGCGGATTTTTCGTCATGGCTTCGGACGCTGTCAGATCGAGCACATCTTTTCCGCGCCGCTCGAGAAGCCGCCGCAAATCTCCGTCGCTGATCACGCCCACCAATTTTTCGCCCTCCACCACCGCTGTCACGCCCAGCTTCTTGCGGGACATTTCATAGATTACATCCGGCATTTTGGTCTGCGGTGTGACGCAGGGCAGCGCGTCTCCCGAGTGCATCAGCGATTCCACCCTTGCCAACCGCTTGCCGAGCTTCCCGCCCGGATGCAGGTTGGCGAAATCTTCCTCCTTGAACCCGCGTTTCTCGCTGAGCGTAACTGCGAGGGCATCGCCCAGGGCCAGCATCGTGGTTGTGGAGGCGGTAGGAGCGAGCCCGAGCGAGCACGCCTCTTCCGCTATTGAGCAATCGAGAGCCACATCCGCAGCAGCGGCCAAGGTCGAGATCGCGTCGCCTGTCATCGCAATCAGCGGCACCCGCAGCCGTTTGATTGTCGCCAGGAGCGCTAATATCTCCTCCGTCTCGCCGGAGGCGGAAAGCGCCAGCACGACGTCTCCGCGCACCACCATTCCCAAATCACCGTGCAGCGCTTCCACCGGATGGAGGTATAACGCTGGAGTGCCTGTGGAGCTGAGGGTGGCGGCGATCTTGCGCGCGATCAATCCGCTCTTGCCCATCCCGGTCACGACCACGCGTCCGGCGCAGCAAAACATTAACTCCACCGCTTTCTGAAAGGCCGGCGCCATCGGGCCGCCAATCCGGTCGGCCAGAGAACGCAACGCCTCCGCCTCAATGCGCACCACGTTTTCACCAATATTTTTCATGGATTCAGACTGGATCAGGATTGAAACTAAGGATGTTAGCACGCAGGCGCTTGCCGCATCCGCGCTAAGTCGCGGGGAGCTGCCTGCAACGTGCCACCATCCAGCGCCAACCGTTCCTTCCACGAAAGTAACCTACCTCGTCCCTCGATCCTTCGCTACCCTGCTGCCAGCGCCATGGATCATTCTTTCGCATATCTGTCGCAAGGCGAACTTCACGTGAAGCTGGGCGAGGGGCCAGTCCGGCCAGTCGAAAGCCGCTTCGGCCAGTCTTTGCGCGACCGCGCCATGCAGATCCAGAACCGCAACTCCTGGAAGACGCAAGGCACCGGAGCGCGCTTCATGTCCGGTGGCGCGCTTTGGGGCAGGCAGGACAGCGATCCGGCCGAAATGCGCATCGCCATCACAGGAATCTCCTCGGGCTGCCAGAACGGAGAGTTGCTCTACAGCCTAGCTACCGATGACATTGGCGGCGTGTTCCTGTTGCGCAACCAGGCTAGCGAGGAGCAGCGATTGCTCCATACCGCCGACTTTCGCGTGCGCCGCCTGGCCGCCAGCCCGGGACAGGACCGCGTCGCATGCGTACTCCAGCATAAGGGAGGAAGCTCCAGCATCGCCATCATGCACGGCGATGGCACCGACCTTCGCGAGGTCACACAAGGGGACACGATCGATGACGCGCCGCGCTGGGCACCCGCTTCCGCGCATGAAATTATTTTTCAATCCGCCGCCATCGGCCGCAACAAGGCGGGCTTCGCCGTCACCCAAGCCCCGTTTGCTATCCACAAACTCAATCTCGAGGCAGGAGAAGTCAGCACCCTGGCCGAGGATCCGAAATTCGACTTGCTCATGCCGCACTTGAGCAGCGACGGCACTCTCTATTACATTCGCCGCCCCTACCGCGATCCCAGCCAGCCACCCTCTTTCTGGAGAGCGGCCCTCGATCTGATTCTGCTGCCGCTTCGGCTTCTGTTTGCGGTGTTTCAGTTCCTGAATTTCTTCACGGTCCGCTACACCGGCAACACTCTGACGACCGCTGGAAATGCCCGCCAGAAGCACGCCGACATTCGCCAGATGATGGTCTGGGGCAACTTGATCGACGCTCAGAAAGCGGCGGATCACGACTCTTCCGGCGCACAGTCCCTTGTCCCCAAGACCTGGGAACTGGTTCGGCGGCCGCCCGGCGCGAGCGAAGAAGTTGTCGCCAAGGGGGTGCTCAGCTTCGACGTTTATTCCGACGGCTCGTTGCTTTACACCAACGGCAGCGGCGTCTACCGTGTGGATCGGAGTGGCGCCAGAGATGCGCTCGCGAAAGATGCGTTGATCGAACAGGTCGTGGCTGTCGAGGCGTGACGGAATTTTGTCGCGGACATACACAATACCGCTCCCGCAACAGCGAAATGAAGAGCAACGAGCCGTGGGCGCCGGATTGGGTTTCTTGTTGGGAACATCGATCAGTTTCGGTCTGATGGTTCTCTATTTTCGATTGGATGTCAGTACTCTTACGCGTCACGACCTCGTCGTCTTCACAGTAGCTCTCACACTCCCCTGCGCAGCCCTGTGGTCGCGCGCCCTTAC
Source organism: uncultured Acidobacteriaceae bacterium (assembly GCA_963750245.1). Taxonomy (GTDB): domain Bacteria; phylum Acidobacteriota; class Terriglobia; order Terriglobales; family Acidobacteriaceae; genus Sulfotelmatobacter. The sequence goes on along the minus strand of CAVVQB010000005.1, from coordinate 806,823 downwards.
CCTCCGTTCATTGCGGATCGAACTGGACGATCGGCGAATCACCAGAATTCAAAGTCATCCTTTGACACGTTCACAGCAGCGGATTTCTTTCTGCCGAGAAGACATCGCCCACATCCGGGAAGTCAGGAAAGAGGGCCTCATCGTCTATGGACGAAACTCCAACGGACGCTACCTCGATCTTTACATTCCACGCTCCGTCGAGAACTACGACGAGCTCCGCTCCCGCCTCGCCGCCTGGCAACCGATCCATGAATCGTGGTTGTAGAGAGATTTGGAATGAAGAACCACAGTCGGATCCGTTTTACTTGGGAACCTGAAGCTCTCAGAAGTGATCCAGATCCCCGCCCAGCCCTATTGTCTTCCCTTTCTGCCCCAGTACAGCCAGCCCTTTCGCTTGAATGGCGCGGTCCCATGGCCCCGCCTGCCAGTTGTCCCGAACCTTTTCGGGATGTTTCCAGGGTGGGATCGAGAGCATCAGGTTCTGTGCCGTGGCGTGAACATAAGGTTCATACATAGAGCGCAGTCGATCCAGTTTTTGCCGAGCCTCATCGCTGGTTCTTAATTTCAGCCCCGCGGCCAATAGGGCTTCGCGCAAGGAATTGAAGGTCTCATCGGTCAGGCGTTCCGGCGCCTGCGGGTCATAGTGCGCATTCACCACTTGCGCGAGATCGACGGCCGCGTGGCGCGCCATGGCAAAGGTCAGTTTCGCCTGGCCAGGATGCACTCGCTCAATTCCGACCAGCACAAGAGATGTCACATCCAGCATGGTCGTCAAAGCCCCCAGCCACGACTGGTTGCTGTGCTGCGACCGAAAGAAACTGAGCACGGGATAAGAAATCTGACTCTCCAGCAATTCTGCGGACCAGCGCTCCCAGTCGCGCAGGACGGCATCCAGAACAGTCTGTTCAATCGCCGGATCGTCTGTACTTCCCGCCAGGCGCACCAACAATTCGGTCGCGGTGGGAGGCGATCCGGCGCGTGCGTCGAGCATCGAGATCTGAATCTCGCGCCGGGAAAATGACGCGTATACCACTGGGATGTATCCGATGACCAATCCGAGAAACGCGAATCCCATGCCCGCTTCCAGCACGGAGACAGCGCGGGCAGCCTCCGTTGTGGGCAAAATGTCGCCATAGCCCAAAGTGAAAAAGGTCTGTCCGCTTTGGTAGACGATCCTGCCAAAGGTCATCGGCTCGTTGCCTAACTGTTCGTGTCCGCCCAGGCCGTATTGCACCAAGCGCAAAACCAAGAATCAGAGTCGTGGCCCAGAATGCGAGCAACAAAATCAGCGACAGCGGCCCGAAGTATCCCAGAAAACTTTGTTGACGCGAAGGTGTCCGGATGTGTTCAGCAACCCTCTTCCACGGAATCCAGGTGCGGCGATAAAACCACGCGGTTAACTTGAAGTGGCGGGTGACGCGCCGGGGCAGAACCACAGTCTCGAAGGCATCCAGGAACACCACCCACAGGATCACAACACCGAAGATGATGGCGGAGATATGGCCGTGAGAAGTCATGCCTGATACCAAGGATAATCGAGGTTAAATCTTGATGCGCAGGGAAGGGTAACAGATTCCAGCGTCCTGCTTCCGGCGCCCGGTTGCAAACTTAGGATTTTCCGGCAGCCGGCAGCCGTCTCTCTTACTGAGGTTTGGGCTGGGCCGGCGGAGCCTGCGCTGGCGTAGTGGCTGCTCCAGGGGCTGTGGGCGCCGGCTTTTTGGGCACTGGCTTTTTCTTGACGACGGGCTTCTTTGGCGGCTCGGTATCGTCGACCACAACCTTCTTCGGAGGAGCGGCGGGAACCGCAGCCTGCGCTGTCTTGAGGTCTGCGCGCAAACGGACAATCTCCTGCTCCTTGGAAGCAGCCAGATTATTCATGCGGTCCGCCAACTGCTTGCGCGAGCCCTCAAATCCGTTCAGATCGTTGGACAGTGCCTGAAAATCATCCTTCGACCCGAAGGCTCCAGTCGACTCCACCACGCCACTCATCACGTCGTAGAGCGCATCCAGATTCCTGATAGAGCTTGAAAGTCGCCGGCATGTCTTCGGGCGAGTTCCGCAACTGCGCGATCATTTCCGGCAATGCGCTCTGCAAATTCCGCTGAATGGAATCCACATCGCCCAGCGTCTGCTTCTTCGAGGAATTGTCCGTCTTCCAGCGCTCAATCCGCAGTCTTACCAGGTCGGCCTGAGTCGCTTTCGAGGCCGCTTCCAACTCCGATAGCAAGCCGTTCAACTGCGTCACCGAGGCGTAAGAAACCGGGCCACCCTGCGTGGATTGGGGAGGGTTTCCCTGCACGGAATATTGAGGGTTGGCTTGAGCCGTGACCGCCGGTGATGCGAGGGTAGTTTGACAGAAAGTTGCCGCACCGCACAGCAGCAAACATGGTCCGAAGGAAAGGGAGAAAAGTTTAGCGTTCATGGATTGTCGAGTGAGCGGCGCAATACGTCGATCAGGATATCGATAAGCCGAGCATACTACAAGCCGTACACTCGATTGAACTTCCTCGCAGGAGCGGCGACACCTACAATTCCTGGTTATGGAGCGCAAAATCTTCTGGATCGTCTTCGTGCTGCTCGGCCTGCTTGCGGATTTTCTGCTGCCGATCTGGTGGGGCTTGGCCGCAACCGTTCCCATCGCCATCATCGCCTGGTGGGTCGCTTACCGCAGTGATTGGTTCTGACGCGAGGACACTTTAGGTGCCGGTCTGCGTCATTTTGAAGGTGCCGCTCGTGGCTAAGCAGCTGCTGCCGCTACTCCCCGGGACCAGCGCCCAATTGCCAATAATGATGACGCCGCCGAGCGTGTTGCTGCTGTTGACATTTACCGTTCCTGTCACCGAGGTGCTGGTAAGCGTGATTGCGTCGCCGGCGGACGAGGGTATGCTAAAGGAAAACGTGCCGGCGGTGATCTGGTCGGCCGAATTGTAGGTCACGGTCAGCGTTCCTGACGGTGTTGGGCCCAACATTTCCATAACAAGTGTCGCTGTTCAGCAATTGAAAGCTGGAAATACTGAGTGTGCCACCGCTAGAGACGGTGAACTGGGTGTTGAAGCTAAATCCGGCCGATCCCGGGTCACTTGGCGCCGTCCCACCTACCCCTCCCGACATCTGCGCCTGCCACACGCTGGCGGATGGGCTTTGCACGGCACCCGAACTGCCGCAGCCGTTCAGCATGATGGCGAGCAGCAGCAGGATTGCAACTTCCTTCATGAATCTCCCTTGAATTTTGGATTTGTATGAAGAATTCTACCGCAAGACTACAGAGATGCGCCCTGGGCGGTCAATGGATGCAAGGGACCTGACTTTCGCGTGTCCGTTCTTCAATACGTTGTCGAAGTGCGCCGTTCGATCGCTGCAATTACGACATGCCTGCGTTCCAATAAGACTTCGAAGAGAATACGCCAATCGCCAACACGACGGCGGAAACCAGAAAGGCCTTGCAGCTTGCGGATATCGCCTCGAAATGGGTCTTGTTGCATCTCCGCCAACGCGGACAGGATGCGGGTCTTGTCGCCAGCCGGAATCCGCTTAAGAGACTTTCTTGCGGGACCTGCGAGGACGACGGTCCATTCCATCGAGATACCCCTGCAGCGTCATAGCATCGCCGCGCCTGTAAGCTGCCATTCCGCTCCTGTACGCGCGCACTTCGGCGGGGGTCGGCAACTCGGCAGGTATCAGTCGCGCCGATAAATACACCCGCAGCGCCTCGCGCACCAGCTCCGAGCGCGTCCTATGCTCGGCCTTCATGGCTCGCTCGATCTCCTTCGCCATCGCCGGTGGGAGGGAAACGGTGAACGTCGTGCTCTCTCTCATGGTTGTTACTTTGTCATACTTAGTGGTAAATGTCAAATCAGATCTCCTGCGGGCAACTAGAGACCCTCGATATTTTGCCACACGCTGCGATCCAGCTTGTTTACGCTCGGATTATCGGGCCGATAACGGACCGTCATCGATTGACCGATAGGAAACGTCTCGTTGAATGTTGATAGCTGCCGTGCCGACAGACCAAGAAGGGCAACCGGCTTCACCGATGTAAGATCCATCTCAAGCGAAAACTTGTACTCAACAAGGAATCGCCCGCTGCCACCCAAGATGCGGACGGCAGTAATTTGCCCCTCTACGCTTGGCCACAGCCAGTAAAGCAACAGCGAGATGTAGTCATATAGGTCGCTGAACATGTTTTTCAAACGCCCCTCTTAGAGATTCGGGCTTGCCGGCGAAGACAAACTAATCGTCCCTCACGATTAGTCTACGCTCCTCGCTTCCCCTTCAGTTCCGCCAGCAATTGTTCGATGCGGTCTTCTTTCTCCAGCGCGGCCAGACGGTCTTCCATGTTGTCTCCGGCAATTTCCGACTTCGCTTCGCTCAGCGCCTCGGAGTGCGCTACTTTGCGCTTCATGCGATCGAAAGCTGCGGCTTTCGATCCGTCGCCTATGGCTAGGCGCGCGTCACTGGCTTTGCCCACGGCGCGGGCGCGGCGATGCTGCGCGATCAGCAGATCGGCTTTGGCCTGCGCTTCGGTCAACTTCTGCTCCAGCTGGCGCAGTGCGGACTTCAGATTCTCCACCTGCGCCTTCTGATCGCTGACCTGCTGGGCGAAGCTCTCGCTCATCTCGCGATAACTTTCCACCCGTTGTAGCGACGCGCGCGCCAGGTCATCCTGTTTCTTGTCCACCGACAGCTCGGCCTTGCGCATCCACTCGGCCACCTTTTCTTCGTTCTCTTTCTTTTTTTTCTCCAGCAGATGCTCGTCGGCGATGGCGATGGCCACCTGCGTCTTCACCTGCAGCAGTTGGTTCTGCATGTCGAGAATCACTTGCTTGATCATCTTCTCCGGCTCCTCGGCCTTATCGATCAGGTCGTTGAGGTTGGCTCGGACCAATGTGGAAACTCGCTCTAGTAATGCCATGATGGACTCCTTTTTTAGCTTTTAGCTTCTAGCTTCTAGCTTCTGGCTCCCATCTCTTGATTTCGTTTTGCGGCTTCGCAGTGGGCGCAGGTTGTTCGCCGCAGAGTGCTACCGATGGCCATGCCAATCGCTACGCCCAGACCCAGCCATATCGCGATGTGGCCTGCGAGCACTCCGAGGGCTATGCCTAGCGCTGCGCCTAATGCAATTCCTAAACCCATTCCTTTCGATTTCTGGTTCATAACCTCTGCTCCGATTTTGCTCTGGCGCCATTTCGCTCGCTTTGCTCGCGGGACCCTTCGACTTCGCTCAGGGCAGGCTCGCGAGGGCGTCCGTCCCTCCATGAGCGGTTGATACCCCTAGTTTTTTGCTTCCACCACCGGCGGTTTCAGGCGCGTGGTCCCCGAGCTGGCGTACCTTGCCGAGCAACTCCGAGAGTGGCATGCCGGAGAGCGTTTCGAACAAGGCCGGCACCTGCGCGGCCATTTTGGCAATGTCGCCGGTGATTTTGTTCATCCCCGAGGCATCGCCGTTGCCGGTAGAGACGATGGTGATCTTGTCGACGTTCGCCAGCGGACTGGCCAGCGCCTTCACCACCTCCGGCATGCAGGTGAACAGACGATCGATCACCGCAGCCTGGTTGTATTCCTGATAGGCCTCGGCTTTGACGTTCATGGCTTTGGCTTCGGATTCACCTTTCTTGAAGATGATTTCCGCTTCGGCCTCACCCTGGGCGCGGATGGATGAAGCATGACCTTCGGCTTCCGCGATCAGGCGCTGCTTTTCGGCCGCCGCCAGCGTTTCGATCCGCTGACGCTCGATCTCCGCTCCCTTCAAGACGGTTGCGATGAGTTCTTTCTCGCGACGATTGATTTCCGCTTCCTGCACCTTCACCTGCTGCTCTTTCTCGATCTGCTGCACCTTCACCTGTTCGGCGACGACTTGCTGCTGCATGATGTTGGTCTGGATGTCATACGCCTTGTCAGCCTGCGCCTGCTGGCGCTTGGTGACCTCGAGAAATTGCGCTTTCTTCACTTCCAGGTCGCGCTGCGACTCTGCTTGCTTGGCCAGGGACAAGGTTTCGGCCAACACGCGCTCCTGATCGGCTTGCGCCTTGGCCACAGCGGCTTCCCGCTGTGCTAACGCACGCTTGATGGCGGTATCGCGATCGGCTTCGGCGGTGGCGACGTCGGCATCGCGCTTGATCCGCGCCACGTCCGGCTTGCCCATGTTGGTGATGTATTCGTTCTTGTCGCGAACTTCCTTGATGGTGAACGAAATGACTTCGAGCCCCATCTTGTTCATGTCCTCAGCGCAAGTGGATCGCATGCGGTCGGAAACCATTTCCGGCTGCTTGACGATTTCTTCCACCGTGAGCTGGCCGATGATGCCGCGCAGATGGCCTTCCATCACCAGCCGGATCAGGCCTTCGCGCTCCTGGTCGCTCTTGGTGAGAAACTGCTCGGCCGCGGTCAGCACGGACTCGCGATCCGACTTCACTTTGATTTGCGCGACCGCTTCGACGGTTACAGCGACGCCTTGTTTGGTATAGAGATCCTGCTGCGGCGCCACGTCGAACGACATCAGTTCGAGAGACAGGTCGCGGCAGACTTGCACCATGGGAAGCACCAGCGTTCCGTGCCCTTGCACAACGCGCGTGCCGCCCAAGCCATACACGATGAGTGCCTCGTGCGGCCCCGCTTTGCGATATAGCCTGGCCATTCCGCTCATGAGGAACAGAAGAACCATCACTCCCAGCCCGGCGAAAATCCAAATCTCCACCATCCTCGACATCTCGAACATAACGCCTCCTGTTACGAATGCAGTTGAAGAACGGTTGATCCTTCGCGGAACGTTATCCGCGAGGAAGTTGCCAGCGAATGCATGATGAATGCCGCACCTGCTGGGCGCGCTGCAGGTTGTACGCGATGATCGAGTTGCTCCCGTACCAGCAGAATCCCAAGCCCACATAGAACGCGATCAGCACCGGCCATGAGGAGCGCGGCTTCAGCGCCCGCACGACATAGGCCACGACCGTGCAAAGGATCAGCATGAAAGTGATGATGCCAAGAGCAAAGTAGAGCGAGCCTTCTCTTGTGGTCCAGCCGTTCGGCTGTCCGTTCGCGTTGAAGTGAACGGCCATGCGCAGGGGCAAGCGATCCCAGGCTCGCCAGTACTTCAGTACCGTGGTCGGCAGCGCCAGCCAGGCCAGCCAAATCGCCGTTTTATACCAATCCCGATTCATAGAGTCTCCAGGTGACCCTGATAACCGCGACCGCTACTCATCTCCCGACATCTCGCTCCACAAGCGAACGTAGGCAATTCCCTTGTCGTAGCGCGTGACCACGACTTCCGTTCCTTTAGCGATGGCGCTGCTATCCTCGCTGCGAGCACCACACACGCGACGCGTTCCCATTTGCGTGTAGATTAGTTCTCCCGTGCCTCCGGCGCGGATCGCGCTGGAGATCCGGCCGAGCACGCCGACCATTTCGTAGTCGGCGGGATCCATGTTCTCGTCCTCCGAAATCAATACCCTGCTCAGGAACAGGAACACGACGCCTCCGCCAATCAGACCGCTGGTGATGGAGGCTAACAACCCGAAGCCAACCCAAACGCCCGAATAACGCGTCAGCAAATATCCGGTGCCGCCAAACCAAGCCAGGAACGCCGTGAGCGTGACGAAGTTGAACGGCGAAACGCCGGCACTGTGCGCGGGGGCGTGCGTGCCTGAGTCATTCGTCCCAGTTGGAGCGTGACTCGCGGCTACTGGCGCGTGACCCGCCGGACCAGTCGCGTGCGGAAGATGCGTCCCCCCGACATGCGCGTGGAAGTGCGGCAGGTGCAGACGGCCGGTGCGCGCGCCTCCCAGGACAAACGAAAAGAAGCTGAGGCAAAAACCAACTGCAAAACAGACGAGGTAGAAATCCGCCCATGTCATGGTGTGGTTCACCGAATTCGCCTCCCTTCCGGCGCACTTGCGTGAGTGGGGCTTGTGGTACGCCGACGACGGTTGTTGCGACTGTCCGCCATAGCCATCAATTCCGGACGCAGTGCTTCCAAGAGCCGATCGGCCAGGCCGGGCGTGTCCAGATATCGCGCCCAACAGCAACAGACAGCGGCGCGTATCTTTCTCGCGCGCGGCCTTGATCAGAACCTCGCTCACTTCTGGATCGCTGACAAAGCGCTCCGAGCCTTGGAGCAGCCAGACATCGAGCTGACCTTCTGTCGTGCGCAGATCCGAAGTCAGCTCCGTGTGATAACCCTCGGGGTCATCCACGAGAAAACCGGGATGCACCTTGAAGAACTTCGCCAACAATGCGCGCGAGGACTGCGTCATGTGGCGGCGCCTGCCGCTTTCGATCTGCGACAAGTAGGACTGGCTAATGCTCTTGCGCAGCTCCTGGCGAACCGCCTTGACGATTTCCTGCTGGGTCATGGGACGGCCCAGACCGCGCAGGGAACCTTCCACCTCGCGCAGGTAACGAATTTTCTCTCCCAACTTCATATATCAGATCGCGATATTTATATTGCAATCTGTGATATTTGTCAAGAAATGTAAAAGGCGTGCTTTGAAGGGCTTGCGGGTGGGACTAGAGGCCGACTTCGATGCGCGAGCGCGGATCGAGGTAATCGCGCAGGGCGTCGCCGATGAAGTTAAAGGAGAGCACGGCGAGCATCACGGCGATCGCGGGAAACAGCACCAGATGGGGAGCGTCGAACAGATGGGCGCGGCCGTCGTTGAGCATGGCGCCCCAGCTAGCTGTGGGTGGGGGCACACCGAGTCCGAGAAAACTCATGGTGGCTTCGGCGAGGATGGCGCCGGCCATGCCGATGGCGGCTTGCACGATGACGGGCTGAATGATGTTGGGCAGAATGTGGCGGACGATGATGCGCAGATCGCTTGCGCCGAGGGCACGAGCGGCTTCGACGAATTCGCGCTCGCGGGCGGCGAGGACTTGTCCGCGAACCAGGCGGGCGTAGCCAACCCATCCGCCGAGGGAGAGTGCGAGGACGAGGTTGAAGATCCCCGGACCACGGAAGGCGACGAACGCGATGGCGAGAAGGATTCCGGGGAACGAGAGGAAGGCATTCATGAGGACGACGTTGACGAAGCGGTCGATGCCTCCACCGTAATAGCCGGCGATGGAGCCGATGATAAGGCCGAGGGCGAGTGAGGTCGCGACGACGCAGCTGCCTACGAGCATGGAGATGCGCGCGCCGTAGATGATGCGGGAGAAGATGTCGCGGCCGAGTTCATCGGTGCCGAAGCAGTGGGCGGGAGAGGGAGGGTCGAGTCGGATGGGAAGATTGATGGAGGCGGGATCTTGCGGGGCGATCCAGGGAGCAAACAGAGCGAAGATCAGGAAGGTGATGACCAGGACGACGCCGATTGCCGCCAGAGGATTGTGGCGGGCGTTTTCGGCAACCTGACGACGGAACGAGATGGCTGAGGTGGACAAGTTGGATTGTGAATATCGGCCTGTAATAATTTCGACTCGCGGCTTTTTCGGAACCACTGGAAGTAGTGCGATCTTCGGCTAAGCTTGGGTACCCCCCTCCCCCACCCTCCTGAAAAGTCCTGCTGGGCGCGGAGTTCGCGAAAGAGTGACTGCAAAATCCAGATAGCAAAGAGCTTAGATGTCAAAATCCTGAGAACATGGGACTTATGTCCCGTTCTGCTGGCGGAGGGCTGTACTCCCTCCGCCCTGACCATGATGGGCTAACTGTGAAGGGATGGCAAGGTTAGATGTCACGGTGGGGGCTGTGGAAAGAAGTTTATGGCGACAGAATACATAGGTCCTTCGCGTGGTGGCCCCTGGCGCCGCTGGAGTACGCTGGGCTCAGGATGACAAGTCTTGGGGTGGGTCGTCTTTGGCAGATGAACCGACCGTCGGCGGACGGTGAAAGCTGCTCTTGAGATCACTCACTAATTATGTTTTCATACGAGATGCCGGGACTGCGTTACGGGTCCGCGTGCGCGCCGCAAGCCTCCACACTTAGCTGCATTCTGAGGAGAAAAAAATCATGAGTAAAGTCTCGTACATTCCGAAAGGCTACAGCACCGTCACGCCGTACCTGGTCATCCGGGGTGCTGCGCAAGCCATTGAGTACTACAAGAAGGTTTTTGACGCGACTGAAACCGTTCGCATGGCTGGGCCTGACGGCAAGATTGGTCACGCCGAGCTGAAGATCGGCGACTCACACATCATGCTGGCGGACGAAAACCCCAGCATGGGACAGGGACACACCAGCGCGGCCACTATTGGCTCGAGCCCGGTGAGTCTGTACGTATATCTACCCGACGTCGATCGCGTGGTGGAAAAAGCGACGGCGGAGGGAGCGAAAATCCTGAAGCCGGTGCAAGACCAGTTCTATGGAGACCGCAACGGCTTCATCCAAGATCCCTTCGGGCACCTGTGGGGCATTGCTACTCACGTAGAAGATGTGTCTCCTGGAGAGATGAAAGAACGGATGAAGAAGATGATGCAGGCGGCGTAGATTCGTTCGGACTAGAGGCGGGGCAGCTTGCCCCGCCTCCGGCATTTTCGATTGCTTCCCGCCGCACAGGAGTAAACTGGAGTCAACATTCACCTGGAGTGAAGGGTGATGAGCACTCGAATTCCCTTCCTGATGCGGTCGCGGAGCAGCCTTTCGATATTGCTATATGTGATCTGCCTTCTCGGCACCGCGCCGGCGCAACATGGCGTGGGAGGGGGTCACTTTGGTGGCGGCCATTTTGGAGGCGGGCATTCTTCCGGTCATTCTGGCGGAGAGCACTCGAGCGGGCACTTCGGCTGGCTGCACGGTTTTGGAAGACACTCGGCCCGGCATGGGGGTTCCGCGGCATCTTCTGGCGCGGAGACTTCTCGCCGTGGATCATCGAGCTTGTGGAGCGTCCCCACAGCGGCTCGAGGATCATCCATCTCGCGGATACCTTCCACTCTTTTCTGGTCTCCGCCGGTAGTCCCGCGCGGACTTGGCGGTCATGGTCCTTTCGTTTCATCCGCGATGCGGCCTCACCGCGGTTCTTTCCGCAATCGGTTTCAGCGGTTTTCCTCGTCCGGATGCTTCTTCAATGGTGTGAGCCAGGTGTGCTTCTTCGAACCGTTTTTTTCGCTGCTTTGCTTCTCCGGTGAATCTTATTTTCTTGATTTCGGTTTCGGTGGCGACTCGCACGATCTTGGCGACGAACTGAATTCCCAGGAGCTCATGCAAGCGGAAATGTCTGTGGTCCCGCCGGCTAATTCATTGGATGACGATACGGCGGCGGGAAATTTGCCGGCGCGGCCGGGAGTCATGCTCGGGGCTGCGGGCGAGCAGCAGGCATTGGGTAAGGGAGTGTTTCTGCTGGTGCTGAACAACGGCAACAGCCTTGCAGTAACGGATTACTGGGTGGCCGACGGCTATCTCGAATACATCAGCCCAGACGGTGCGCGAAGCCATGTTCCGCTGGAGGCTCTCGACCTGCAAAGTACTGTGAACCAGAATGCTCCGCGAGGGGTTCCGTTTGTGCTTCGATCTGCGCCTGCGGGGAATCGATAAACCAGACCAATAGTTCTTTGGATTCCAAAGAGCGACGAATTTGGGCAGGCTCGATGAGGTACGCGAGGCGGTCGAGTACATAGGTCCTTCGCGTGGTGGCCACTGGCGCCGCTGGAGCACGCGGGGCTCAGGATGACAAATTAGACAGTGTCCCGTTGGGAGATCTGAGGCTGGTACTGGTGACGCTTGTACCACTCCTCGCTCAAATCCTACCAGCATGGATTCGTCGAAAATGACTAGGGCCATTTTCTTGATTCGCAGCCAGCCCTTGATGCGCTTTTCGCGTTCGATTGCGTTGTGGATGTCTTGGAAGCGTTCGAAGTATACGAGGCGGTCGAGTTTGTATTTTGCGGTAAACCCTGAGCCAATTCCTGTTTTCTGTTCTCGTACACGGCGTACGAGATTGTTGGTGACACCTGTGTACAAGGTCTTCGAACGGTTTGTCATGATGTAGACAAAGTACATGGGTCCCTTCGACTTCGCTCAGGGCAGGCCCTTCGCGTGGTAGCTCCCGACCTCACTAGAGCTGCCGGCGCTCAGGATGACAAATCTGGTGGCGCATGTCTGTGATGAATGAACTTTGCGGCGGTGCAAAACCGGCCTTTCTGTTTCTACTGCCGGATTCTTGGGTTCGCTACCGAATAGAGGACGTCGGTCAGGAAGTTTACTGCGACGTAGGTTAATCCGATCGCGAGGATGCAGCCTTGCACCAGATAGTAATCGCGGTTGGAGATGGCTTGGATGGTGAGGCGGCCGATGCCGGGCCAGGAGAAGATGGTTTCCGTGACGATGGCGCCGGCGAGTAACGCGCCGAACTGCAGGCCCAGCACGGTGATGATGGGGATCATGGCGTTGCGCAGGGCATGGCGGTAGACGACGGTGCGCTCGGGCAGGCCTTTGGCGCGGGCGGTGCGGATGTAGTCCTGGCTGAGTTCTTCGAGCATGGAGGTGCGGACCATGCGGGTGAGGATGGCGGCTAGCGCTCCGCCCATGGTGATGGCGGGCAGAATAAGGTTGGCGAAGGAGCCGGCGCCGGAGACGGGGAGCCATCCCAGCTTGATGGCGAAGAGAAGGATCAGGATGGGGCCGAGCGCGAAGTTGGGGAACGAGAGGCCGAAGAGGCTGACGACGGAGAGCAGGCGGTCGTCCCAGCGGTTGCGGCGCTGGGCGGAGCGAACGCCGGCGGGGATGGAGAGGATGATGGCGACGAACAGCGAGGCCAGAGTTAGTTGCAGCGTGTAGGGATAGCGCTGGGCCAGCAGGCGCGTGACGCTTTGGTTGTAGCGGAAGGAGGGGCCGAGGTCGCCGTGGAGGACGCCTTTCCAGTAGTGGAGGTATTGCTCGCCGAGCGGGGCGTCGAGGCCGTAGGCGTGGCGGGTGGCTTGGATGTCGGCGGGCGGCGCGCCTTCGCCTAGCATTTGCTGGATGGGATCTCCGGGGACCAGGTGGATTAGCAGGAAGACGAGGCTGACTACCAGCCAGATTACTGGGAGGGTGTAGAGGACGCGTTGGAGTAGGAGTTCGGGCATGATGTCAGTGGCTAGTGGGCAGTGGCCAGTGGTCCAGGGTTCATTGGCTCAGTGGTCGGGCACATGCAGCGGTTAGTGGAAATTCCTTGCACGAGCCGATGGCGAGCGCGGGCAGTGCAAGGAGTCCTTCGACTTCGCAGATGGCTTGCCTCGCACGCCATCTGCTGCGCTCAGGATGACAAGGCATCTCTTAGTCTCCGGCCTGCTTGGCGGGTTCGGCTTTGGCTTCGGCCTTTTCAGCTTTTTCGATTTTCACTTTGGCGATGCGGTGACCTTCCATTTCCTCGACCGTGTAGCGGTGGCCTTCGTATTCGAAAGACTCGCCGAGATAGGGGATGCGTTGCAGGCGGGCGAGGACGAATCCGGCCAGGGTTTCGAAGCCGGCGTCGCGGGGCAGGAGCAGGCCGTGCTGGGTTTCGAGGTCGCGAATATTTACCGAGCCTTCGAGCACGCAGGACGGACTCGTCTTCAAGAGCGGGCTCGGGCGGGGAGACGTCGAATTCGTCTTCGATGTCGCCGACGAGTTGCTCGAGGATGTCCTCGACGGTGATTACGCCGGCGGTTGAGCCGAACTCGTCGACTACGACGGCAAGATGGCGGCGGCGCTGTTTGAATTCGTCCAGCAGTTCCGACAGGACTTTGGTTTCGGGAACGACCAGGACGTCGTGCATGATCTGGCCGATCTGCATGCGAGCAATGCGCGATGGCTACGGGCTGGCCGAGATTGACTGAGCGCAGGCGCACCCAGCGCACGAGTTCCTTGTAATAAAGGACGCCGACGATGTGCTCGGGACCGCGCTGCGGATCGTAGACGGGGATGCGCGAGTGCTGGCCTTCGACTACGCGGTTGAGAGCTTCGTCGAGCATGAGGTCGGAGGGCAGGGAAAAAATGTCGGGACGGGCGACCATGACTTCGCGGACGGTGATGCTGTCGAGTTCGATGGCGTTGTGGATCATTTCCTCTTGCGAAGTCGGGAATCTGGCCGAACTGGCGGCTGGCGGTGACGATGAGCTTGAGTTCGTCGGGGGAGTGAACGGCGCCGCCGCGGCGGGTGTCGCGCGCGCCGAAGAGGCGCAGGACCAGGCCGCCGGAGCGGCGCATGAAAAAAAGTAAGGGGCGGGTGAGGGTGAGGAAGGCTTCCATGGGAGCGGCTACGGCGAGGGCGATCTGCTCGGCGCGCTGGAGGGCGAGAGTCTTCGGGACGAGTTCGCCGAGGAGGACGTGCAGGTAGGTGATCAGGCTGAAGGCGATGACGATGGCGATGCCGTGGGCGTAGACGGCGGCGTGCGGGATCCTTTGGACGAAGTGAAGGGAGCTCCACGAGTCGGGCGACCATGGGTTCGCCGATCCAGCCGAGGGTGAGGCTGACCATGGTGATGCCGAGTTGAACGCCGTTGACGACTTCGTCGAGATGCTGATGCAGGCGCTGGACGATGCGGGCGCCGATGCGGCCGGAGGAGATGAGCTGCTGGATGCGGGTGTCGCGGATGCTGACCAGGGAGAATTCGGCGGCGGCGAAAAACGCATTTGCCGCCACCAGAAGAAGGATCAGGAGCACGCGGAGCAGCACGAAGGCGATCATTTAGGAGCAGTTCTGATGGGTAATTCTAGCATTCGGGGCCGGGATGGCTTGCGGCTGGTTTGAGGTGAGCCACCTAAGTTCTTGTAACACAGAGGTTACCCTTCGACTGCGCTCAGGGCAGGCAGGGGGACACTGGGTAAATCTTTTGGCGTCCGTCTGGGCTAACCTTTTTTGTATCAGCGTGGTCTAAATGAAAGGTGGCAAGGTTGTTCGCGCCGCTCAGACCATTCGGCTCGCTTCGAAATCTCTGGAACAAAGGCAACCCAGGCTTCGTACAAACTACTGGAGAGCGCGGGACGGCTCCTTCTCCAGCTTGGCAGTATCTCAGGAGGCGGTTGTGAACGGAAACGGAAATAGTAAGAAGAAGCGTCGCAGACTGTTTATTTACGGCGGCATTGGGCTGGCGATCGTGCTGGTGATCGCGATCGGAGTGTTTGCGGCGACGCGCGGCGGGACCAAGATTGATCCCACGAAGCTGGCGAAGGTGGAAAAGGGCGATCTGGCGAAGAGCGTGGTGGCGACGGGGAAGGTGACGCCGATCACGAAGGTTGAGGTGAAGTCGAAGGCCAGCGGGATTGTGAAGAAGCTGCTGGTGGATTATGGCGACCGGGTGAAGAAGGGACAGCTGCTGGCGCAGCTGGACAAGGTGGAGATTGAGGCGCAGGTGGCGCAGTCGCGGGCGGCTTTGGATGCGGCCCAGGCGAACCTGGCGAGTTCTCAGGCCGACTATCGAGCGAGCCAAGGTGGATGCGGAAGGGCCGGATGTGCCGCTGTTGAAGCGCGCTTATGATCGCGCGGAAGGCATGGCGAAGGATGGGGTGGTGTCGGCCTCGGCGCTGGACGATGCCGAGAAGAACTACGAGATGTCATTGAATAAACAGAATGTGGCCAAAGCGCAGGTGACGGTGCTGAAGGCGAAGATTGCGCAATCGAAGGCGCAGGTGGCGCAGGATCAGGCCAATCTGACGCAGTTGGAGGAGCAGCTCAGCTATACCGACATTGTTTCGCCGATCGATGGCATTGTGCTCTCGCGCGATGTGGAGATGGGCGATGCGGTGAGTTCGATTCTGGTGCTGGGATCGTCGGCCACGCTGGTGATGACGCTGGGCGATACCAGCGAGGTTTATGTGAAGGGCAAGGTGGATGAGAGCGATATTGGCAAGGTGTACCTGGGGCAGCCGGCGCGGATCAAGGTGGAATCGTTCAAGGACAAGACTTTTACCGGCAAGGTAACGAAGATTTCTCCGATGGGCGTGGAGAAGGATAACGTTACTACATTTGAAGTGCGGGTTTCGATTCAGAATCCGGGCGGCGAACTGAAGGCCGAGATGACCGCCAATGCGGAGATCCTGTTGGAAGAGCATAAGAATGTGCTGCAGATTCCCGAGGGCGCGATTCTTTATGACAAGGACAAGAAGGCTTCGGTGGAGATTCCTGATCCCAAGGGGAAGGACGGGAAAGACAAGATTGCGGTGAATATTGGAATTTCGAATGGGGCGAAGACGGAAGTGTTGAGCGGGTTGAAAGAGGGGGATGAGGTGGTGCTGCAGTAGGGAAGCCGGCTTCCGGGTCTCGGCTTCCGGATTGCGCGTGAACTTAGAAGAGCGATTAGGTATGGACTACAAGCGGTCCTCGAGAATCAGTAGATTGGTTGGGCAGCGATTTCCACTTCTCGTAATAGTGGTGATGTCGCTGGCTTCGAGCGCGGCGGTCGCTTCTACTCCGCAGGGGACATTTGATCGGACGTTTCAGGTGAGCGGACCGGTTGATCTCGAGGTGGCAACTCGGTCCGGCGACATTATTGTGCGAAGCGGACCCGCGGGATCGGTTTCCATTCATGGCAAGATTTTTGTCGGGGATCATTGGCTGTTTGGAAACCGGCACACCGACGTTAGCGACATTGAACAGCATCCTCCAGTGCGGCAGGAGGGGAATAGTATTCACGTCGATTATGTAAATGCGCACGACATTTCGGTGGATTATGAAATTGTCGTGCCCGAGGATACGACGATTCGCACGCGCAGCGGATCGGGAGACCAGATGATTGAAGGGACGCGCGGGAACGCCGATTTGCAGAGCGGATCGGGAGACATGAAGCTGTCGCGAATTACCGGGGAGATTCGCTTGCAAACGGGCTCGGGCAACGTGCGGGCGCGGGAGATCACGGGAGCGGTGCGAGGCGGCGCGGGCAGCGGTGACATCGAGGTGGAAGAAATGGGAGCGGGGGATGTGGAGCTGCGTACCGGCTCGGGCAACATTACGGCTCGCGGCATTCAAGGGGCATTTCGGGCGGAGGCGGGAAGCGGCGATATTACGGGCGAGGGCGCGCAAACGGGTGCGTGGGAAATCCGCACGGGTTCGGGGAATGTTCGTGTGCGGTTGCCCGCGAATGCGGCTTTCGATGCCAACCTTTCGACCAGTTCCGGCAATGTGGATGTTGGTCCCGCGATCACGATGACGGTGCAGGGGCGAGTGCAGGAATCACGCAAGCAGATCGTCGGCAAAGTGCACGGTGGCGGACTGCTGCTGACGGTGCGCACGGGATCGGGAGATATTCATATTGAGTAGCAGGGGTCAGTGACCAGTGATCAGGGGTCAGTGAAAATCGGAGCGGGCTTGATTACTGGCCACTGAGGACTGGCCACTGATCCCTGACCCCTGCTTCTTATTACCTACGTTCCTTGACGCACGCGGCGTCCAGCGGGTAGTTTCGAATCACTGGGAAGATTCTGTCTTCCGTCCGCGAGGGAATTTTGGCGTACCGTCCGATTATCACTCTCACCACCGACTTCGGCACGAACGATCATTTTGTAGGCGTCATGAAGGGCGTGATCCTGGACATTGTGCCGGAGGCGCAGATCGTCGATATCTGCCACGCGGTGCAGGCTTTCGACGTGCTCGATGGGGCGCTGACGATTTCGCAGGCGTATTCCTACTTCCCTACCCGGACCATACATGTGGTGGTGGTGGATCCCGGCGTGGGGACAGCGCGAAGGCCGATCCTGGCGTCGAGCGATAAATATCATTTTGTTGCGCCGGACAATGGCGTGCTGTCGCTGGTCTACGCGCGCGAGGAGCGCATGCACGTGCGGCACATCACGTCGGAGCATTATTTTCTGCAGCCGGTGAGCAACACGTTTCATGCGCGAGATATTTTCGCGCCGGTGGCCGCATACCTGGCCAAAGAAGTGGACACGATGAAGTTTGGCGAAGAAGTGGAGGAGTACGTGCGCTTTTCGGCGCCCAAGCCGAAGGCTGTGGATGAGAATCGTTTGCGCGGAGTGGTGCTGAAGGTTGACCGGTTTGGAAACCTCATCACCAACATCACGCCGCAGGATGCTCCCATGCTTTTCGGAGCTGCAGCCGGCGAGTTCAAGATTGTGGTGGGAAACAAGGAAATCAGCGAGATTCATAACGCTTATGCCGAGGGAGCGCCGGGCGAAGTTTTCGGGGTTCTGGGGAGCATGGGTTTTCTTGAGATCGCAGCCAATCGCGGAGCGGCGGCTCAGTTGACCGGTGCTGGTAAAGGAAGCGACGTGAGCATCGTTCTGGGGGATGCTGCGGCTGCCGGCAAGGGGGCGTAGGTCAGGGGTCAGGGGTCAGGGGTCAGGGGTCAGGGGTCAGGGGTCAGGGGTCAGGGGTCGGTGACCAGTGGTTAGTGATCGGCGAAAACCAGCGCGGATGAAATCTGCGACCGGCTACTGATCTTAAATCTGTCCACTGATCAGTGGGCACTGGGCACTGCTTAACTTTTTGGTTTGGGGTGGGCGTAGCGCTCCATCTCGGCCGTCCACTTGAGAAAGCGCCAAAGATTTGTGCGCTCCCGCCAGAGAAATTCCCAAAATTCCAGGAAACCGATCTGGGTCATCTTGACGCCGCAGTAGGTCTCGATGCGCCATAGGAGATATGGACTGCGCCAGGGAGCGAGGCGATGGCCTTTGGTGGCGTTCCAGAGGAAGCGGAGTTGGTAGCGCATGGGTAGATAATACCTGTGTAATCGCAGGCGACGCGAGGAAAACAGGTCCCTCGACTGCGCATTGCGATTGTTGAACTCAATCGCATGCTTCGCTCGGGATGACAAAGTTTTTCTGACTCCCTCCATGTTAGAATCCTGACTCCGCCAGGGAATTCCTGCCATGTCCGATGCAAACGCCCGCCAGAAGGCCGAAGACCACTACTATGCTGCGCTCGATCTGATGGGGGATGGGAAGTTGGAAGAGGCGGTTGCGGCTTATCGGGAATCGATTGCTGTGGATCCCAGTTTTACTGAGGCAATGCATGGGCTGGCGCGCGCGCTGCAGGATTTGCAACGCTACGACGAGGCGATTGCGGTGGCACAGAAGATTACGGAACTGGACGCTGATGATGTGCTCGCCCATACCAGTTTGTCGGTGCTTTATCAGAAAAAGGGGATGATTCCGGAGGCTGAGGCTGAGGGAGCGAAGGCGCGGGTGTTGGGGTGGAAGCAGCAGTTGAAGAAAGGCTAGCCGTCAGCTGTCAGCTCTCAGCTCTCAGCAACATCATTCACGTCCGCCCACGCTGCGTCCACCTTACGTATCAAGCTGGGAGCTGATGGCTGAAAGCTGAGAGCTACAGCTCGTACTTCTTCATCAAATGGCGGAAGGAGCGGTAGGAGATGCTAAGGAGGTCGGCGGCCTTGGTTTGCACGCCGTTTGAGCGGTCGAGAGCGGTTTGCAGAAGCGAGCGCTCAATGTTGGCGACGTAGCCCTCCATGCCCACACCTTCGGGAAGGACTGCACCGGCCGGGATCTCGGAGGTTCCTCCGCCAACTCCCGCGGCGGCAGCGCGAGCTTTCGGGCGTTCGGCGGGCAGTTCGACGTGCAACTCGTTGGTCATTTCGAGGGCGACGGCGCGTTCGATGGTGTTCTCGAGCTGGCGGACGTTGCCGGGCCATTCGTAATCGCAGAGGGCGGCGAGAGAATCTTTGTTAATGCGCAGGATGCTTCGGCTGGCGGCGGCCGCGTATTTTTTCAGGAAATGATTGGCCAGCAATGGGATATCTTCGCGACGCTCACGCAAGTCCGGGACGCGGATGGGAATCACACTGAGGCGGTAGTAGAGATCCTCGCGGAAGAGATTTTCGGCAACGGCCTTATCGAGGTCGCGGTTTGTGGCGGCGATAACGCGCACATCGATAGAAATCTCGCTGGTGCCGCCGACCGGGCGCACAGAGCGCTCCTGGAGGACGCGAAGCAATTTCACTTGCATGGCAAGCGTCATCTCGCTGATTTCGTCGAGGAAGATGGTGCCGCCGCCGGCTACTTCGAACAGGCCGCGTTTGTTCTGCGTGGCGCCGGTAAAGGCTCCCTTCAGATAGCCAAAGAGTTCACTTTCCAGCAAGGTTTCCGGAAAGGCGCCGCAGTTCACTGAGACAAAAGGTTCGGTGGCCCGAGGCGAACAGATGTGGACGGCGCGCGCCACCAGCTCTTTACCAGTGCCGCTTTCGCCATGGATCAGTACGGTGCTGGCGGTGGAAGCGACGGTGCGAACGGTCTGCTTGAGTTTTTCCATCGCGGGACTGTGGCCGATGATGTTGTCGAGCGAATTGTGCGAGGCGGCGTCGCGGCGCAGGGCAAAATTCTGCTTGCTGAGAGTGAGTTTCTCGAGAACACGGCTGATGGCGAGCTTGATTTCGTCGACCAGGCCGGGGCTCTTGCGAATGTAGTCGGACGCTCCACCGGCTTTCACGGCTTCCACGGCGGCTTCGTAGTCGTCGACAGCGGTGATGAGGATTACCGGAGAGTCGGGCGAAACGCGATGGGCGTGGCGGAGGACCTCGATGCCATCGATGTTGGGCATCTTGATGTCGGTGATGATGACGTCATAAAGAGCGCCATCAATTTTGCTTTTTGCGGCCTGGCCAGATTGAACCGTCTCGACACGGTGGCCTTCACGGCGCAGGGCGATGTCGAGCATCTCGCAGATGGAACGCTCATCGTCGCAGACGAGAATGTTAGCCATGATGCCTCCCTTCCGCCGCAGCTGCCGCCAGTTGAGCAGGATCAGCTAATGGCATGGGGGACGTTGCGAAGCTTTCAGCTTTGAGCGAGTTGGCCGGGGCACGTTCTGCATCGAGACGCCGCAGCCTTAATACGAAAGTGGTTCCCTGCCCGGGCTTCGAGCGGGCCCAGACTTTGCCTTCATGGGCCTGCACGATCTGGTAGACGACTGCGAGGCCCAGACCGGTGCCACCTTCAAAGTTTGATTGAAAGGGCTCGAAAATCTTTTCGGTTTGTTGCGGAGTCATTCCAGTTCCGGTATCAGCGAAGCTCACCTGCCAGTCGTCGCCCAGAGTTTCAATGGTGACCTGCAGAGTGCCACCGTCGCGCATGGCACGCACCGCGTTCTCGCTGAAGTTCCAAAAAACCTGTTTGATCTTGTCGCCGTCGGCGAGGCACCAAGCCTGACGGACGGAAAACCTGGTTTCAATTTTGATGCCGGTACTTTCGGCGGCCATGCGGTGGCGCACGAGGGTAAGAGTGTCCTCCAACAGCGGGATGAGGTCGGTTTTTTCGAAACGATATTGTTTACCACGGGAATAGGCGAGAAAGTCCGTGATGATGCCGTTGAGCCGTTGTGATTCGCGAGTGACGATGTCGAGGAGCTGGCGGTGTTCCAGGCTCATATCCGGAAGACCGGAGAGCATGCTGACTGATCCCGCTATGGAAGTGAGCGGATTGCGAATCTCGTGGGCGATGGCGGCGGCGAGCCGGCCGACGGCGGCGAGGCGATCCTGCATGCGGACTTCACGCTCCAGGCGGCGGATCTCGGTGAGGTCGTCGAAGGCGTAGACGTATCCAATGGCGCCGCGTTCGGGAACGTTCAAGGTGGCGACCCGGACGCGCAGCGTCTTGCGAAATCCATTGGTGGCGTCGAATCGAACTTCGGCGTGTCCCTGGGATTCGGCATTGGGCAAAGCGTCCAGGAATAATTTGCTGACCGGAGTTGCCAACAACTGGGCCGGTGTACGCTCAAGAAGCTTCAGGGCGGCGCTGTTCGCCAGGGTGATGTGGCCATCGAGACCGGTAGTAATCAGTCCACTGCTGATGGATTGAATAATATTTTCATGGAGGATCTGAAGATTCTCCAGAGCGCCGCTGGCGTGTTTCAATTGCACCCGTGCCTGACGCAGCTTGGTGGTCAGAAGACCGGCCAGGTAAGCGACCGCGAGGTAGGCAAACAGGTTCACAAAAATGATGGCCTGTAGCGCTTTCAGACCGGGATGGGTGATGCAATAGGACCTTACGAGACCGTAGTAGTTGAGCTCGATTACAGTTCCGTAAAGGATGAATGCGAGCGCGGCGACCAGGTGGGCCCACACTCTGGGTAGAAGAATGCTGGCCACGATGATGACCAGGGGGTAGAGAAAATTCAGGGAGCTGTCCCAGCCTCCGGTCTGATGCACGACCAGGCTGACGAAGACCAGGTCGGTAAGGACCTGCAGCAACGCCTGTAATCGGTGCTCGGGCCAGAAGGAAAGCAACAGGGCATAGAAGAGCGATAGACCGAACCACAGGGCGATGGTGCTCAGGAAAAGACGCAGAGGCAGCGAAGCGGGAGCAAGATGGGCGACGGCCAACTGAATGACGAGCAGGAAGGTGAGGATCAGGATCCTTGCTTTGACCAGCCAGGCTAGCCAACTCCGCTCGTCGAACGTCGATTGCATTCAGGTCCCGGCCCCGGGCCTTAGGTCTTAGGTCTTGGGTTTTAGGCCTAAGACCTGATACCTAACACCCCAACTCCGTTTTTCAGCAGGAGGCCGTTGCTGCTTGGAGCGAATTCCGGCCACCCACCAGGTTATTTTCCTAGCCTGCCAGCTTGGCGATCATGGCGAACAACGGCATGTAGAGCGAGATCACGATGCCGCCGATGGCGAGGCCGAGAACGCTGATGATCGCGGGCTCCAACAGGGCCAACATGTCCTTGGTAGCCGCGTCCACTTCTTCTTCGTAGAAGTCGGCGATTTTCTGCAGCATGTTGTCCATAGCGCCGGTGGCTTCGCCGACCCCGATCATCTGGGTCACCATATTGGGAAACACGCCGCATTCGCGGAGAGGATCAACAATGGTGCGGCCTTCTTCGATGGCTTTGCGGACCTTCATCAACGCTTCTTCGAGGACGGCGTTGCCAGAAGTCTTTGCGGTGATGGCCAAGCCTTCCAGGATCGGCACACCTGAAGTGATCAAAGTGCCGAGCGTGCGTGTGAAGCGTCCTACGGCAATCTTGCGCAACAGGGGCCCGATGATCGGCAGCTTGAGCAACATCTTATCGAAGTAATAGCGGCCTTGCGGATGCTTGCGGATTTGCTTGATGCCGAAGACCAAGCCAACCAAGGTACCGATGACAACCCACCAGAAGTTCTGCACGAAATAGCTCAATCCCATGACGATACGTGTGGGGAGTGGGAGGGCGACTCCCAGGCCAGCGAACAGATTGGCAAAGATGGGAACGACCCACTTGAGCAGAGCGCCGACGATCAGGGTGGCAATGCCCACCACCGCAATGGGATAGATCAGGGCTGACTTGACGGCGGATTTCAAGCGCACGGCTTTTTCGACGTAGGTCGCCAGGCGCTGCAGAATGATGTCGAGAATACCGCCGGTTTCACCAGCCTCGATCATGTTGGTGGTGAGGTCATCAAAGACGAGGGGATACTGGCGCATGGCGTTGGCCAGCGTGGCGCCGCCTTCCACCGTGGTGCGGACGCCATTCAGCGTCTTTTGAAAAGACTGGCTTTCCTGGTTCGCCGCCAGAATTTCCAGACACTGCACCAGGGGCAAGCCGGCGTCGATCATGACGGAGAACTGGCGAAAGAAGATCGCGATGTCCTTGATCTTGACCTTGCTGGAACCGAATGTGGGCATGACGAATTCCTTGCCCTTTTCGCGGATGGCTCCGGGAACAATTCGTTCGCGTCGCAGTTGCTGTCCCAGCGCCTCTTTGTTGGGCGCATTCCGTTCTCCGGAAACCTTCTGTCCGGAGGCATCCTTGCCGGAAAATGTGAAAACTGGCATGTGGTTAACCTCTCCTGAACTCGTGGTCGCTGATTGCTGAATTGCTTAGCGGCCCAACTGGCCGATCGTGCGTGTTCTCGTCGCTTCTAATCTCTCTAGCCCTTTGACGCCCCTCGCGCCATGGTTGCTCCGGCGGCTCCGCCTCGGCTGGTCAAGCTTGCGCCCCGGTTAATCATTTCCTGCAACTCATCCGGGTTGCTGGAGCGCTGCAGAGCCACTTCCAGCGAAACCTGCTTTTGTAGATAGGCCGTGGCCAGGGCCTGATTAAACGTTTGCATGCCGAACTTGTCTTGCCCGGATTGCATCGCCGAATAGACCTGGTGAATCTTGTCCTCGCGAATCAGATTGCGGACCGCAGGGTTTGGGATCAGGATCTCCATAATCATGACGCGACCCTTGCCGTTGACGGTCGGCAGAAGGGTTTGGCACATGACGCCTTCCAGAACCAGCGAGAGCTGAGCACGAATCTGGGGCTGCTGGTGTGCGGGAAAGACGTCGATGATGCGGTTGATGGTGGAGGTAGCCGAATTAGTATGCAAGGTACCGAAGGTCAAGTGGCCGGTTTCCGCGATACGCAGGGCCGATTCGATGGTCTCGAGGTCGCGCATTTCACCGATCAGCACGACATCGGGATCTTCACGGAGGGCGGCGCGCAAGGCGTCGGTAAAGCTTTTAGTATCGGCGTGCAGTTCGCGCTGGTTGACCACGCAGTTCTTGTTCATGTGCACGAACTCGATCGGATCCTCGATGGTGAGGATGTGATCGTGGCGCTCGCTGTTGATTTTGTCGATCATGGCAGCGAGGGTTGTGGATTTACCGGAGCCGGTTGGACCCGTCACCAGCACGAGGCCGCGCGGCTTGTCGCAAAGTTTGCTGACCACCGGAGGCAAGCCCAGCTGGTTGAAGGACTTGATCTCAAACGGAATGAGACGAAAAACGGCAGCGGTGGCGCCGCGCTGGTTGAAGACGTTGGCGCGGAAGCGGGCCAGGCCTTTCAATCCGAAGGAGAAGTCGAGTTCGAGGCTTTCCTCGAAGCGGTGCTTCTGCGAGTCGGTCATGACGCTGTAGGCGAGCTGTTTGGTCTCGGCCGGCGTCATCTGCGGCAAATCGAGCGGCACCAGATGTCCGTGCACGCGGATCTGAGGAGGCGAGTTGGTGGTGATATGAAGATCACTGCCACTCATCTCCAGCATTCTTTTGAGCAGATCGCTTAACGACAAACCCATAATCGTTTCCTTCCTTCAGACCGCAAGTACTGCCGATCTCAAATCAGTGAATGGTTTCGCGAGCAACTTCCTCGAGAGTGGTCATGCCCGCCGCTACCTTGATCAAACCACTTCGGCGCAGCGTGATCATGCCGCGTTCGATCGCTTTCTTCTTCAGTTCAACCGCGGATGCGCCTACCAGGACCAGTTCCCTGATTTCGTCATCCACTTCCATGACTTCATACAAACCGCAACGGCCTTTGTAGCCGGTGTTATTGCAAATGCCACAACCCTTGCCTTTCTGGATCTTGATGGTCTTGGCCTCTTCCGGAGTGAATCCCTCCTCGATCAGAGTCTGGACCGGAACCTCGACCACTTCCGTGCATTCCTTGCAAATTCGGCGAACGAGGCGCTGGGCACAAATCAGGTGAACCGAGGTGGCCACGAGGAAGGGCTCGATGCCCATGTTCATCAATCGGGTGATGGTTTCGGGCGCACCGTTGGTGTGGAGCGTGGAGAGCACGAGGTGGCCGGTGAGGGCGGCCTTGATCGCGATTTCGGCGGTTTCGAAGTCGCGGATTTCGCCGACCAGAATGATGTTGGGATCCTGGCGCAGGAAAGAACGCAGAGCGGCGGCAAAATTCAAGCCGATCTGCTCTTTCATTTGCACCTGGTTGACGCCGCCCAGCTGGAATTCGACAGGATCTTCGGCGGTCATGATGTTGGTATCGGGCTGGTTGAGGCGGGAGATGGATGAGTAAAGCGTGTTGGTTTTTCCTGAACCCGTGGGGCCGGTCACCAGCACCATGCCGTAAGGTTTGAGAATGGCCTTCTCGAACTTGACCAGAGACTCGGGTTCGAAACCCAGCTTGGTCATGTCGAGACGCAGGTTTTCTTTGTCGAGCAAACGGAGAACGATTTTTTCGCCCCAGAGTGTGGGCAGGGTGCTGACGCGGAAGTCGAGTTGCTTCTTGCGGCCGCCGATATTCATCTTCAGCATGATGCGGCCGTCCTGCGGCAGGCGCTTCTCGCTGATATCCAGCTTGGCCATGATCTTGAGGCGAGAGGTGATGGCGTCCTTCAGCTTCATGGGCGGCGACATGATGGACTGCAGCACACCGTCAATGCGGAAGCGGACGCGAAACTCCTTTTCGTAAGGCTCGATATGAATGTCGCTAGCGCCCCGCTTCACAGCGTCCCCGAGGACGATGTTGACCAGCTTGACCACGGGAGCTTCGTCGGCAGCTTTCTCCAGCTGCGACAGCTCCATCTGCTGTTCTTCCGTCTGCAGTTCGACGTCGCTATCGTTCATCTCCTGCATCGACTGCATTACGGTTTCGAGGTCTTCTTCTTTCTCTTTGGGACCGCCGTAGGATTTTTCGATGCCCGCGAGAATGGAGCTTTCCGAAGCGACCACTGGCTCGATGTTGAAGCCAGTCATGAACTTGATGTCGTCCATCGCAAAGACGTTGGTCGGATCAACCATGGCGATGGTCAAGGAGGCGCCGACGCGGCTCAGAGGAAGGATCTGGTATCGCTTCGCGGTTTCAAACGGAATCAGCTTGACGACGGCGGGATCGATTTCAAAGTACGAGAGGTTGATGGCGGGAACGCCATACTGCCGGGAGAGAAAATTGGTGACGTCCTCATCAGTGAGGAAGCCGAGCTTCACCAAAGCGGAGCCCAGGCGGCAATTCTGCTCCTTCTGGGCCTTAGTCGCTTGTTCCAACTGCTCTGGGGTAATGATCTTCTCTTTGACGAGAAGGTCACCCAGCCGTTGAGACATACGTCGATCTCCTATCCACTGAGTGGAACGATGCCTAGCGATGTGACCGGCATTTGCACAAAGCGCCGCTTTTACCAATGGGAGGAGAGCAGCGTCTTGGTGTTGACACAAATTGTCAACGGAAGTCGATTACCGTACCAGTTACCGTAGTACTTGGACTCGTCGATGATTTCAGCGTGGCGCGAACAAGGTCCTGAAACCCGCGCCAGATGAACCTTTTTCTCGAAAAACGCGGAAGCTGCGGCTGGAGTACATGGACTTCGGTAAGGAAGAGAAGTCGCGTCGGAAGTTGGCCCAGGCTCAGTGAGAGTCGGGGGTACACTCGACTGCGGGGAGACGTAATCTTGCTCGACGGCGGAAGAAAAAACCAGATCCGGAACTACTACCACACTTTATTTCAGGCTTGGGGACCGCAGAACTGGTGGCCGGCGCGGTCGCGTTTCGAAGTAATCGTGGGCGCTTATCTGACGCAGAACACGGCGTGGACAAATGTGGAAAAGGCGCTGGGTAATCTTCGGTCGGCTAAATTGCTCAGCGTTAAGGGGCTTCGGCGAGTGCCTCTGGGTGAACTGGAGAAGCTGATTCGTCCGTCGGGATACTTTCGTCAGAAGGCGGCGCGGCTGAAAACCTTCATTCGCTTTCTGGATCAGCGGTACGGAGGTTCGTTGCGGCGAATGTTTTCGCGGCCTACGGCGGAGCTTCGGGAAGAGCTTCTGCAGTTGAACGGGGTGGGCCCGGAGACGGCCGATTCCATTCTGCTTTACGCTGGGAATCATCCAGTATTCGTGGTCGACGCTTATACGCGACGGATTCTGGCGAGGCATGCGCTTCTGCCGGAAGAAGCCGATTATGAGGATGTGCGGGAATTGTTTGAGCAGGCTCTCGCACCTCTGGCAAAGCCGGTTGGGGGATCTTGCGAAGCTTCAATTGATAATCTGGCGGCCGGGTTTTCTGGAGCCGCGCATCCTCCGTCGCCGATGAGCATGGCGAAGCGTACGGCTTTGACGCAGGTTTACAACGAAATGCACGGGCTCATTGTGGGCGTGGGGAAGAATTACTGCAGAAAATCACAGCCGCTTTGTGACGGATGTCCTTTACAACCGTTCCTGCCTCGTCTGAAGTGAATCGGCAGCTTCTCAACGACATCGGGCGAAGATTCATGAGAATTTACCGGATTGTGCTGAGTGTCTTGATGGCCGGGAGTTTCGCGCTGGGTCAAACGCTGCGCCAGGCTGCGGATAATGATGGAATGCTCATCGGAACGGCGGTTCGCTCGACCCAGCTTTCGGAGCCGGCCTACGCCTCGACACTGACCCGGGAATTCAACATGGTGGAAGCAGAAGATGCGATGAAGTGGTGGGTGCTGCGGCCGGACGCGACCACCTACGATTTTCGGCAGGGTGATGAAGTGGTGCGGTTTGCACAAGCGCATCAGATGAAAGTGCGAGGGCATTGTCTGGTGTGGGGGCGTTACAACCCAGATTGGGTTACGCAAGGTCACTTTACAACCGAGCAGCTTTCACGGCTTCTTGAAGAGCATATCCGCCGCGTCATGACGCACTACGCGGGGCAGGTTTTTGCGTGGGATGTGATTAACGAGGCCCTGGACGAGAAGGGGGATCCGCGCGACTCTCTTTGGTACAACCAGCCTGGCATCGGATTCTCGCGGGAGGGAACGAAATACATCGAGCAGGTATTCGGCTGGACGCATGAGGCGGACCCGAAGGCGCTCCTCTTCTACAACGAGGCGGGGGGCGAAGGAATGAACCGAAAGTCGGATGCGATTTACGCGATGATGAAGGATTTCCGGAGGCGGGGGGTGCCCATCGATGGTGTGGGATTGCAGATGCATGTGCCGCTGCTGGATGCCGACATTGCAGCGATTGCGGTTAACATTGCGCGGCTGACGGCGCTTGGACTGCAAGTACACATTACCGAGCTTGACGTTTCTCTGCCGTTGGATTCCGGCGGAGGAGGTTCGAGCTGAGGATCTTGCCCGACAAGCGGAGATCTATCGCGGGATTGTCCGAGCATGCCTGGACAATGCCGGATGCACGGCGATCCAGACCTGGGGATTCACGGACAAGTATTCATGGATTGGTTCTCACTCGCACGGTACTCGCGGACAGGCGCTGCCGTTCGATCGAGCGTATCAGCCGAAAGCGGCGTACCACGCGGTGTGGGAGGAGATGTCGGCAGGGCGCAGCCGCAAGCATTGAACTGGCTGGCCGGTCAGCTGGCGGCGATTGCGTTCTTGCAGGCCGGAAGCGGCTTCGGCATTCTTCCTGCGTTGACCAGCATCTATAATGAATTTTGGTATCCAGACACGCGGAGGCCGAAAGACCAGTGTGATCTGGGCTGCTGACGCGTGGCACAAAACCTACCAACCCGGGCTGTGAAAAATTCCAACCGGAAGCGGCTGATTGTCGTGCTGGCGATCGCGGTATTTCTTTTATTCGCCATCCTGGCTTCGCAGACCGCATTCAACGAAACCATACTGCGGCCCAGTACGAACCAGCAGGTCGTGGTGTTTTACGCCCTCTCGCTGTTGATTTCTCTTCTGTTCGTGGCGCTCACGTTCGTGCTGGCGCGAAATCTGCTCAAGCTTTTTGCCGAGCGGCGTCTGGGAGTGTTGGGATCAAAGTTCCGCACGCGGATGGTGGTGGGGGCGCTGCTGCTTTCATTCGTGCCCGTCATGGTCATGTACTGGTTCGCGTATGGGCTGATGAACCGGTCCATCGACAAGTGGTTTTCCACTCCCGTGGAAGAGGTTCGGGCGGATACGGACGCCATGGCTTCGCTTCTGGCGGGGTATGCAGAGCAGAATGCGCACTCGGAGGCAATTACCATCGCCGCTGAACCGGAGACCCAGAGAGCTTTCGAAGGTCATGGATTCGCTGCGGCCGTGGAGGAATTTCGCACTCACGAACCCACGCTGCAGGGCGGATTTGTGCTCGCTATTCAAAACGGAGTGCCGGAGGCGAGCCTCGGAGCTCCGGCGCCGTGGGGAGTTTTGAAGGAGAAACTGCCAATGGAACAGGCCGCTGCCGGACAGCCGGCCCGTTTCACCTGGGGGCAAACCGAATACACGCTGGGCAGCTCGCCGGTTGGAGAAGACGGATTGATTTTGGTTGCGATCCCACTGCCGGCGGAGTTCTCCAGGACGGTGAAGCAGATCGAGGCTAGCCAACTGCGCTACCTTCAGCTGAGCCGCGAGCGAAGGCATGTGCGGCAGACTTACATGGGCCTGCTGCTGCTGCTGACCATGATGGTGTTGTTTGTGACTACATGGCTGGCTTTGTTTCTGTCGAAGCTGGTGACTCGTCCGCTGGCTGCATTGGCGGAGGCGACCCAGGAGATTTCTCGCGGGCGTCTCGACTACCGTATTGACGTCAGCGCTGCAGATGAGATTGGCGACCTGGTCCGATCCTTCAACCGGATGGCCGAGGAACTGGAAATCAGCCGGCGGCAGATCGAGGCTTCCAGCCGCGATGTGAGCGCGGCCAATGCCGAACTTGATCAGCGCCGGCGCCAGATGGAGACGATTCTTGAAAGCATTCCGACGGGAGTTCTATCGCTTGATGCCGGCCGCACGGTGACGCATGCGAACCAGGCTTTGCAGCGTATTTTTCATCCCGAAGGATATGGAGAAGCAAAGCGGATGCTGCGCGGAGCGCAGCTGACGGACGTATTTCCGGCGGAAGTGTTGCAGGATCTGGAGCCGCTGCTTCGGCGGGCCGACCGCATGGGAATGACGACGAGCCAAATGGAAATGTCGCTGCAGCGCACGTCGCTGAATGTAGCGGTGACCGTGGCGACGCTGCGTCACCAGCATGAGCAATCGGGGTACGTGATCGTATTCGAAGACCTGTCCGACCTTCTGAAAGCGCAGAAGCAGGCGGCATGGCGGGAAGTAGCGCGGCGGGTGGCGCACGAGATCAAGAATCCGCTGACGCCGATTGCGTTGTCGGCGGAGCGAATTCAGCGCCATCTGGAGCGGGCCACTGCCCCCGACAAGGCATCGTTGGAGATCGTGCGAACGTGCGCCGAAACGATTGCGGGCGCGGTGGAAACAGTGCGGCGGCTGGTGGACGAGTTCTCGTCTCTGGCTCGCTTTCCGGCGTCCAATCCGCATCCAGCGGACATCAACGAGGTGATCGAGAATGCTCTGTCCATGTTTAATGGAAGACTGGACGGCATTGATGTGCGGAAGTCGCTCGCTTCCGATCTGCCGAAGGTTATGGCGGACGCGGAAGCTATCAAGCGGGCGGTCGCCAACCTTGTAGACAATGCCGCCGAAGCTATGCAAGATTCATTTGTGCGCGAGATCCAGATTTCAACAGCGCTAGTGGCCAGCCGCGATGCGGTCGAGATCACAGTAGCCGATACCGGACACGGGGTGACCCGCGAGTTGAAAGAGAAACTTTTTCTTCCTTACTTCTCCACTAGGAAGAGAGGAACCGGACTTGGACTGGCAATCGTGAGCCGGGTGATCGAAGAGCATCACGGGTCCATTCGCGTGGAGGAGAACCAGCCAGTAGGGGCGCGCTTCATCGTGGAGTTGCCAGTGGTTCCCGAAGCTGCGCTCGCCACTCCCGCAACCCACCATGCGTAGAATTCTCGTGGTTGATGACGAATCCGGCATTCGCGAATCGCTGCAGGGAGTGCTGGCAGACGAGGGCTACGAAACTGTTTGCGTGGCGAGTGGCGAAGAATGCCTGAGACTGTTGCGCCGCGAGCACAACTACGAAGTGGTGTTGCTCGATATCTGGCTGCCAGGCATTGATGGGCTCGAGACGCTGGAAAAAATTCGTGAGCTCGATAACGCGCCGGAAGTCATCATGATTTCGGGACATGGCACCATTGAAACGGCTGTGCGCGCGACCAAGCTGGGCGCGTATGACTTCCTGGAAAAACCGCTCTCCATCGACAAGACGCTGATTCTGGTCAAGAACGCGATCGAATCGAAAAAGCTGCGTCATGAAAACGTCGATCTGAAGAAACAGCTGCATGCCAAGAGCCTGATTGCCGGCGACAGCATTCCGATGAAAGCGTTGCGGCAGCAAATCGGTTTGATGGCGCCCACCAACGGCCGAGTTCTGATCTACGGCGAATCTGGAACGGGAAAAGAGCTGGTGGCGCATGCGATCCATGCCCAGAGCCTGCGCAAGGACGAAACTTTCGTAGAGGTAAATTGCGCGGCGATTCCTGAGGACTTGATCGAAAGCGAACTCTTCGGCCATTACAAAG
Organism: uncultured Acidobacteriaceae bacterium; assembly: GCA_963750245.1. Classification (GTDB taxonomy): domain Bacteria; phylum Acidobacteriota; class Terriglobia; order Terriglobales; family Acidobacteriaceae; genus Sulfotelmatobacter. Next base: position 774,980 of record CAVVQB010000005.1, on the reverse strand, counting down.
GATCGTTTCCGGGTGCGACGGTTGACAAGGACGGAAAGTTTCAGAAGGCGAACGGGGGAACGCTGTTTCTGGATGAAGTGGGCGACATGAGTTTGAAAACGCAATCCAAGGTGTTGCGCACGCTGGATGAACAGCGGGTTACACCACTGGGCGGCGACGAAACCATTACCGTGGATGCACGCATTATTGCTTCGACGAATAAAGATCTGGAAGAGGAAATCTCGATTGGAAATTTTCGTGAAGATCTGTTTTACCGGCTGAATGTGATTCCGTTCTTTGTGCCTCCGCTGCGGGACAGGAAGGAAGATATTCCGCTGCTGGCGCGGCATTTTTTGAAAGAGCTGGCTGCGACTTACGGGCGGCGTCCGCGCGAGATTACGGACGATGCTATCGAAGGGCTGATGCGGTACTCATGGCCGGGGAATGTGCGCGAACTGCGCAATGTGATTGAAAGGATCGTGATCATGAATCCCATGATCACGCGATTGGATCGCAAACACCTGCCTCCGCTGGTTTACCGCGATGGACATCGGCGCGCGGCGCGAAGCGAGTTCTCAACGCTGCACCAGGCGCGGGACGCTTATGAGCGGGACTTTATTCTGAAAAAGCTCGACGAGAACCACGGCAACGTCACGCGCGCGGCAGAAGTGCTGGGGCTGGAGCGGAGCCATCTGTATCGCAAGATGAAAACTTTGGGGATTGTGGTGAACGAGTAAGATTGGCCGCCGCGGACTTGCTACCGCTTCACGTTACTTCTTCACGTTACTTCTTGGCCTTACTTCTTCTCGTTATTTCTTCGCGTTACTTCTTCACCATGCGGATTTCGGTGCCGTTCTTCCGGAACTCCACTTTGTCCATGAGCTGATTGATGAGAAAAATCCCGCGGCCATGGTTGGAATAAACATTTTCTCCGACGGTGCAGCCGGGGACGGACTCAGGAGCGAATCCGGTACCGGGGTCACGGACCACGATCAGAATGCCGCGCTCCGGGTCGCCGCTCACCAGGCATTCGACGACTTTTGTGGGATCTTCTTTTGCGCCGTGAATCACGGCGTTGGCGAGCGCTTCCTGCAGAGCCAACTCGATGGCGTCTTCCTTGCCGTCGATGCCGTTCATCTGGCGGACCACCGCCATCACTTCCTGTACGACAGGATCGACTGTATTGCGATCGGCAGAAAGGGTTACGCGCAAAAGCGAAGTCAATTGATCGGGATCGAAATCCTTCTCGGGAAGAGGTTGTTCGGGAGAATCCGGCGATGACATTATTTTTTCGGCCCGCTGTAAGCTGGTTCGCGTTTTAGATGCAAGATGGCTGCCGGAGCGCCCTCACGACTCCTGCAAATCCCGTTCAGCAGGATATCACGCATAGGTCTTCCTGGATGTCTTCGGCGGGTCGACGCGCCCGCCGGTCAGATGTTCCAATTGCCGCCTCCAGTCGAGTTCTTCGACGAAGCCACGCGATTCGCGCCAGTTGGGTTGCACCTTGACGTAGAGTTCGAGAAAAACCTTAGTACCCAGCATGCGCTCAATTTGCAGACGCGCGGAGGTACCAATTCGTTTCAACATCTGGCCCTTCTTGCCGATCAGGATGCCTTTCTGGCCTTCGCGTTCGCAATAGATGGTGGCGGCAATGCGCGTGAGCTTCGTGCCTTCTTCGAAGTTGTCCACAATTACGGTGGTGGCGTAGGGAAGTTCTTTCTCGGTCTCGAGTAAGACGCGCTCGCGAATGATCTCCCCAGCCATGAATCGCGCGGGCTGATCGGTAACCTGGTCCTCCGGGAATAAAGGCGGGCCGGCGGGCAAGGATGCCGTCACCTGCTTTAACAATATTTCGAGGCCGTCACGCTTCAGCGCGGAAATTGGAATGATGTCGTGGAAGGGATGGAGTTTTTTGTATTCTTCGATCAATGGCAGCAGCCTAGCTTTGCCTCCCTTCAGCAGGTCGACTTTGTTCAGGATCAAGCTGACCTTCGCTGGCGAATGCTTCAACATTTGTAGAGCGAACTCGTCACGCTGATCGAGCTTGCGAGTTGCGTCCATGATCAGGAGGGCGAGATCACAACCCTCAAGGGCTTCTCGCACTTCGACCATCATCTTGCGGCCCAAGGAACTGTCGGGCTTATGCACGCCGGGAGTGTCGATGAGAACAATTTGCGCGCCGCTTTGGCCTTTGCTTTTGGGCACATTGACGATGCCTTGAATTCGATTGCGCGTGGTTTGCGGCTTGGGGGAGATGATGGCGAGTTTTTCGCCGACGAGGGCGTTGAGCAGCGTCGATTTGCCGGCGTTAGGGCGGCCGAGAATGCAGACGAAACCGGAGCGGAAGGGCATGATGGGAGGTCGGGTCCTAGGTCCTAGGTCTTGGGTCTTGGGATTCTGGCTTTCGCCTTGCACCTAACGCCTAAGACCTGACACCTGTTATATCAGTTTCAGTTGACGAGGCTGAACTGTGGTGATCCGGACGCGCTCTACTTTGCGGTCGGTGGATTCCAAGACTTCGAAGCGTAGACCGTCGTCATCGACGGTTTCACCTTTCTGCGGAATGTGGCCCGCTAATTCGCTGACCAGGCCGGCGACGGTTGCCGATTCCTTGCCTTCCGGTTTCGTGCCGAAAAGGTCGGCCAGGCGGTCCACGTCCATGCCGCCGGAAACGATGTAGGAGTCGGGATTCTCTCTGACGACTTCCGGCTTTTCGTGCTCGTCGCGGATTTCGCCGACGATTTCTTCGACGAGGTCCTCGATGGTGACCAGGCCGGCTACGCCACCGTATTCATCGACCACAATTGCCATACGAATATTGTTTTTCTGCATTTCACGGAGAAGGTCGCTGCCAAGTTTGCTCTCGGGGACGAAGTAGACATCGCGGCGCATCAGGGTTGCGAGAGTTTTGGAAGCCTCGCTGTCGGGGACTTGCAGCACATCCTGGGCGTAGACGATGCCTTTGATGTTGTGAATGCTTCCGTCGTAGACGGGAACGCGGGAATAGTGCTTGGTGCGCAGCATTTCGATGAAGCGTTCGACCGTGGTTTCCATGGGCACGGCAAACATTTCCGGACGCGGCTTCATGGCTTCGCGCACGGTCTTGCCGCTGAATTCGACTACCGACTGGATCAAGTCTCGGTCGCCTTCCTGAATGATGCCTTCTTCCTGGCCGGCTTCGATTAATGCATCGACGGCTTCGGAGGCGCTTTCCGGTTGCTCGCGCGTGTTTTCGCGGGTGAGGGAGACCACGGATTGCAAGAAGCCCAAAACGATGGTCACGGGCAGTACCAGATAGATGAGGATCCGCAGGAGCCATATCCATCGGATGAGCCAGGCACCGTTGGTCCGCGAGAAGAAGAGGAATGGCAGGAACTGGTTGAAGACGATGATGATGACGACGAGGCTGATCGCGGCTTGCAGGATTTCGTATACGTTCCAGCGGGGATCCCCAAAAAGAGCGAAGCCCACCAGCAAGGAAATGGTGGCGGTAGTCAGCTGCTTGAGTACGGCCATGGAGAGCGAAGCTCGCGATCGGCTGACGCCGAGAGAAGGCTCTACTTTTTGCTCGAAGACGTCGATGTTGTCCTGAAATTCGCGCGAGAGAAATTTGCCGATTTCCTGGTAGACGCGGTCCACGTAGGAGGCTAGCGCCAACAGCCCGAGCAGCGGGACGAGCGCAAGTGCAACGGCCCAATTCATAAGGTTCTACGCCGCGCGGACGGATGCTCACGAAGCGGCTTGCGTTCTAGATGCTGGGCCGGACGCGTTTCGGTCCTCTCAATCAACCCCACGCTCAAGTTCAGGCGCTGGCGCAATCTGGTCTCTTCGCGAGCCATTTTGCCATTATCCTGCTCGTGGTCGAATCCAGACAAATGAAGAATACCGTGCAGCACTAGAATTTTTATTTCTTCCGCTACCGAGTGGCCCAGGCGGCGGGCATTCTCCCAGGCGATGTCAGCGGAAATGGCTAGCTCACCGGCAAGCTGTTTGGATTGAGGCACCACGAGTTGCGGGGAGGGAAACGACAAGACGTCCGTAGCTTTGTCTTTGCCACGAAATTGGCGGTTAAGAGAGCGCAATTCCCGGTTGTTTGTCACTAATACATTCACGGTGTCGCGTAAGTGGACGGCCCGCCTCGCACGCAGAACAAAACGATCGAGGGTTGACGGGCTTAGCCCCGTGATTTTTTTTCGAAGGATGACCAAGTTTCCCTGCACGGATCCTATTCTCCCGCGGCTTCACGGGGTCTGCTATTCAGATCCTTGGCCTCCGAAGGCTTGGTCTCGGCATTCTTAGCCTCGGTGCTTCTTCCGCCGGACAACAACAGCATCTGCTGCTCGGCGACGTGCGCTCGGTGCTCGTCGTAGGCCCGGATAATGCGCTGCACCAGGTGATGCCGCACCACGTCGGATTCGTCGAAGTGAACGAAGGTCAGGCCTTCGACTCGATTCAGAATGTCGATCGCTTCGAGGAGGCCGCTGCGGCGGGCGTTGGGCAAGTCAATCTGCGTAACGTCTCCGGTGATGACGGCTTTGGAGTTAAATCCGAGACGGGTGACGAACATCTTCATCTGCTCGGAGGTGGTGTTTTGCGCCTCGTCGAGAATCACGAAGGAATCGTTCAGGGTGCGGCCGCGCATGAAAGCGATGGGCGCGATCTCGATGACATTTTTCTCGAGATATCGATCCACCTTCTCCGGTTCGAGCATGTCATAGAGGGCGTCGTAGAGAGGACGGAGATAGGGATCGATTTTGTCCTGGAGCGTGCCGGGCAGAAATCCCAGGCGTTCACCGGCTTCGACCGCGGGGCGCGCCAGAATGATGCGGTTGACCCGCTTGGCGAGCAGCGCAGAGATGGCCATGGCTACGGCCAGATAAGTCTTACCGGTACCAGCGGGACCGATGCCGAAGACCATGTCGTGTTTTTCGATGGCCTCGACATAGCGGCGCTGATTGACGCTCTTGGGTTGCACCATGCGGCGGCCGAGGGAGCGCTGGCGGCCGGCGTCGGCGAGTCCGCGCAAGGTGGCGGTTGGATCCGCGACCAGGACGCGCAGCATGCTGTTGAGATCGCCATTGTTGAAGGCAAATCCGGAGCGCTGGAGGGTTTCGTAGTCGGCGAAAACCTGCTCGGCGCGAGCGACGTCGCGAGCCGCCCCTTCGAGTTCAATGGCGTTCGAGCGTAGGTCTATGGCAACGTTCAGGCCATCTTCGAGCACACGCACGTTCTCGTCTCGGGTGCCGAAGAGGGTTTCGATGTTGGGAGTGATCCCGATACTTTTCTTCATTCAGTCTCTTTTTTGGATCCGTGTGACGGCAGGATGAACAACGAGGGGGGGACCGCTAGGATTGACGTGCGAGTTGAAATGCTTGCACCCTTTGCAGACAAAACGGGATTACGCTCAGAGACGGGACAGACCGGGATGCTCATGCCCAGGGGGCAAGTCACTACCATTGCTTAAAGCGTACCCCGGGCGGGGATGGGAGTCAATGGCTTGAAAGCTTACGGTAGTGCGTCAGTTTGAAGTAGTGCTCGACGAGATCCCCTTCGACAAGCTCAGGGCAGGCTCTCGCCCCCTGGTGAAGACGCGGGGCTTCGGGATGAGGCCTCCGGAATGAAGGTTAAATTGACCCACTACCAAAGCTTACGGGCTTTTGTCTGGCACTGACGCCGGTACAGCGCGAGTTCCAGCCCAGTCGCGTAGTGCGGCGATCTCCTCGGAGCGCGTGGTGGAGAGCGGCACGGTCTGTGCCAAGGCGTCCAGGAGCAGTTGAGTTGTCAGTTGCTGCTTCTCCGAGAAGGCGGCATAAAGTGCCGTTTGAACGGCGGCGTCGATTTCCGCGCCCGAGTATCCTTTGGCAGCAGCGGCAATCTTTTTCAGGTCGAAATCCGAGGGGTTGCGCTTCCGCCGGGTCAACTGAATCGATAAAACCTGCTGGCGCTCGGCCTGATTGGGAAGATCGACGAAGAACAGCTCGTCGAATCGCCCCTTGCGGATCAGTTCCGGAGGCAGCGCGGTCACGTTGTTGCAGGTAGCGGCCACAAATACCGGGGCTTTGCGGTCCTGCATCCAGGACAGAAACGAAGCGAGCAGGCGTGAAGAAACTCCGGCGTCGGCCGAAGCTGAATCTGGACCGCTGCCAGCAAATACCTTCTCAAGCTCGTCGATCCAGAGGACGCAGGGGGCCAGGCCTTCCGCGACTTCGAATACCTTGCGGATTCGTTTCTCGGTCTCGCCTATGTATTTGTCGTAGACCGCCGCGGTATCGAACTTCACCAGGGGCAGGTTCCATTCTCCGGCCACAGCGCGCGCGCAGAGCGACTTACCGCATCCTTGCACTCCCAGGATAATTACGCCGTGCGGCGGTTCCAGTCCAAATGCGCGCGCGGAATCTTCCCAGGCGCCGCGCCGGAGAGCTAGCCAGCGCTTCAGGTTGTCCATGCCGCCAACGTTGGAAAACGCTTCGTCTGCTTCGGTGAACTCCAACATTTCGGAGCGACGGAGTAAGGATTTCTTGGTTTCAAGAATATCGCTGGCAATCTCAGGGCAAAGGGCATAGCGCGCCACCAGGGCCTGAGAAATAGCACGCTCGGAAGCCTCCTCGGTGAGGCCACGCAGGCTCTCCACCACAGCATCGAACCCCTGCGGGTCCAACTTCCGCTGCAAGGTATGGTGCTTGGAGATTCTCACGACGACTTCGTCGATGATTTGGCGCAAGCGTCGCCGATCGGGCAAGGGCAGTTCGAGAAATTCCACGAGCCCGCTCAACTCGGAGGGAATTTCAATCTTGGGCGAAGTGAGAACGATGGTGCGGCGATTCTCGGAAAACTTCTGGCCTACATCCCGGAGGCGCCGAACCACGACGGGCTGATCCATATGGCGGTGCAGATCCTTCAAAATAAAGGCCGCGCCGATGGAAATGCCTTCGAGGTTGCCGAGCATCTGGGCGGGGTCCTGACTGTTGTAGATGGCTTTGGAGTTGGCGAGCGTTTGCTGGGCCGCCGCGCTATAAGGGGATGTTGAGTCCAGACCGTCCGGGACAAGTTCGCCGACATCACTTCCACAGCGGGCCAGGCCGCTGGCGATGGTCCACTCAAATGCGGCTAAGTTCAAGGCTGCACAGGCCGCACGCACCAGGCGAACCGCGCGGACCTCCTCGACGGTTTCGATGGCTACGATTGGGGTGGAGGAATCAAGCAGAACTTTCAGACGCGCCAGCGGATCAGGAATGAGAGGCCATGCCATGTGTTTGACCGGTCGAGAGTTGCTCCCCTATAATAGGCAATTCGGGACTCACCGAATATCCCGCTGGACACACGAAGGTAACGAATCAGACATGGCTAATCATTTCTCGGCGCTGAAGCGCGCCCGTCAGACCACGAAGCGCACTGCCACCAACCGGGCGAACGCGTCACGCCTGCGCACAGCTCTGCGCACCTTGCGCGAGACGATTGAAAAGGGCGACAAGCAGGTCGCTGAGCAGACCTATCGGCAGACCGTTTCCGCACTCGACAAGGCGATCCAGAAGGGCACGCTGCACGGCAATACCGCTGCACGGTATAAGTCTCGGCTGGGCGCTCGCGTCAATGCGATGAAGTAGCTTTTGGCTTTTAGCTACTCAACGGCGACCGGCTCGGTCGCTGTTTTCCCGGGGATGCTTGTCTTATGACCGGCGGGTGTGCGTCCTTTTCCCGGAACAGAACTCCTTCCTTCCGAAAGTCGACAATTCCGTTGACTGCTTTGCTCTGAGATTGCCATCCTCTCTACATAGCCTGACATTTTCATAGGAGGACTCGGAACGATGAAACGCGAAATCGCGATCCTCATTCTCATTGTGGTTGCAATTCTCGCCGTCGCCTTTGGGGCCAATGCTCAGCAGGAAAACAACCTGGAGCCTTACAGCGTGAAGGGTGACAGGCTCGGAGAAACTGCCGCGGAATGGCTAGCCAGCGATCCAGTACACAAGGCCTGGACCTGCGGTGATGTGTTGCACCTGCCGGAAGGCAAGACGACGGAGTGCACCACCTTGGGCTGGGCAATCGACAAGGGCACTTACGCCGAAGCGCTGCTGTCGTCAGGATCTGTGTTCTTTGTGGCAAAGGACGGCAAGCTCATCCTGTACAAGGTTGAAATGAACTTGTGGAATGACATGTACGTGCCGCGGATCATGAGGGCGTTAAGAGACAAGTTCGGCATGCCCACTGCACACGAGGTGAGGTCGCTGCAAAATGACGGCGGATCGACATTTGACAGGAGCACGTGGAGATGGACAAACGGCGTATCTTCCGTGGAGCTTGTGTACGCTCTGGGAGTTCCGAATGACATTCCTGCGCTGACTTTCACGCTTGACGGCCCCGCAGAAGAAGTTGAAAAGCGAGAGGATAAGAAAAAGGACGACGCGGCGCGAAACGATATGTAGGCCAGTTGACGCCATGCTTACGCTCTCCGGTTGAAGCCGAAAACATGAGATGAGACCGAACCTTTGGCGGGGATTTTTGGCTCACATAGTTGAATCTTCAGCCCAGGCGGGGGAACAAGAACCCGGTGCTGAGGCGGTGCTCCTGAAACTCTGTTCCGAATTGCGCGCTTAGTAGTGCTTCTTCCCTCTTAGCCTTGATCCCAAAACCCAGAATAATCACGCAGACTCCCACCACGCAGCGCCAGCGACCGATCGCCAGTGCGGAGCCGATTGCGGCCAGGTCCAGCCCGGAATAGATTGGGTGACGCAGGCGGGAGTACGGACCGGTGCGGATGAGCTTGTGATCTTCTTTTATGGTGATTCGTCCGCTCCAGTACTGGCCCAGATGCCAACGCGCCCAAATCGCCAGCGCGATGCCCGCCCAAGTAAGAGCGACGGCGGTAACGCCGATCGCAAAGCTGCGGGGGATTACTCTTTGGCCAAGGAAGCCGATGTCGGCAGAATGCCGGAAGAGCAAAACGAAACCGACGACTTCAAGAAACATGACACCGTAGCGCGCTGCGAAGGCTTCCCTCTTTTCGGTCCGCTTGGTATTAAGCGCGCTGATCACCCAGTAGGCGACGAAGACCATCCACGGGATTTCGATTAGATAGCGCCAAGTCATTTCGCTTCGCACCATGGCTGAGATCCCTGAAAACTCAAATTATTGCACGGGCAGCTGATCCTGCATCCAGCCGGGCGCTTCCGGCTTGGGCTCGGTGGTTAGTTCCATGATGAGGCGTTCGAGCACCATGCGTTTGCTTACCGGGTTGGACCGGAGAGCGAGATCGGCCTTAGCCACGAGACGAATCGCGCGGGTAAGTTCGCGGCGGGATTTGTAACGGCGGGCTTGCTTGATGATGTCGTCGGCAGCGAATGGAGGCACACGGAAGCCCTGCCACAGCGCGGCCCAGAGCATGCGCTGGTCGCGCACGTTACGTTCCAGAATCACCAGCATCTGGCGGAAGGTCTTGGCCAGCATGTAGATGTGGCCGATGGCGGCTTCTTCGCCGTCACCTGAAGACAGCATGGCGTCGAGCACTTCCAGGGCGCGCACGCGGTCTTTGGAAGAGATGGCATCGGTTAGCTCATAAAGCGAACGCTGTTTGGCGGCGAGCACCATGGTCTCGACATCGCCGAGGGTGATGCGATTGCGGGCGCCGACGTAGAGCATGAGCTTTTCCAGTTCGTTGGAGATCATCATCATGTCGCCGCCGAGGGCGTCGACCAATTCGCGGGCGCCATCGGGGTCGATTTTCACGGCGCGGCCGGTGCAATAGTCGGAGATCCAGCGGACCGCTTCGCCTTCTTCAACCCGGGCTAGTTCGACGATGCCACAGTAAGGGCCCATGGTCTCGCGGATGCGCTGGTAGCGCTCTTTGTCCTGCATTTCCATGCGGCGAACGTCGGCGGGGATGCTGATGTGGTCCGCGACGAACACCAGGAGCGCATCGGGATTCGGGTTCTTGCAATAGTCTTCGATGGCGGCGAGCTTTTCCTCGTTCGAGCCGCGACCGAAAAGAGTTTTTACTCCGCGCACGAAAAACACCTGGAACGGCGCCATCAGGGACGGCGTGCGGGCGCGGTCGAGAATTTCGGCGAGATCGTTTTCGGCGAGATCGAATTCGAACAGGCTGAAGTCACGCAGATCAGCGGGAACCAGATGCTCGATGATGGCGTCGCGGAAGCGCTTGCGGAAGAAGGCTTCGTCGCCAACGAAAACGTAGGCCGGACGCAGCTTGTGGGACTCAAGCTCGTTGACGAAACGCTCGGCCTGGGCGAAAGCCCGCATTAAGAGTTCTCCCTTCTGGAAAAACGCTCGTTACAATCCAAGCGGTGCGTTATAGGGAAGCGAGCCAAACGCGCGATTATTGCGTCGCCAAGAACGCGCCCCTTCGGCGCGCTTCGCTTGCTCAGGGCAGGCTGCTTCGCGCGGATCGCCCAGATCCCTCGCCGCGCAAAGAACGCTTGCTCGGGATGACAATCAAACTCTAGCATCTAGAAGCCCTCCAGGATGTTGGAGACGAGGGTTCGGGCGAAGTCCTGGGAGAGACGGCGGAAAGCGGGCGAATCTTCCTCGAAGAAGGTGGCCAAATCCTGGGAAACCTCGTACTGCTCGCGAAATATATAAGACGGATTCTGATAGAGCACTTTGCCCTCCCGATCGATAAGCGAAACCTTCATGCTTACCACCACCAGAACGCTGGCCGCCTGGCCGGTTGCGGAATTGTACGTGAGCGGCGTCGAGGAGGTGGAGAGCACGGTGGCACGCAGCGTGGCATCGGCGGTTTCGCCGGGATCGTTGAGGATGTGGTAGTGAGTGCGAGTGGTAAATTCGCGGACCACGGAAGCTGTGAGCATCTGTTCGATGCGATACGTAGTGGTCACGTTAACGAATGCGGGGACGGCAATCGTCTTAACGTTTTCCGGAAGTTGAGTGGCATGACCAGCTGTGTGGTATCCGCAACCGGTAGTTCCCGCGAGCAACCCCAGCAATGCGGCGCGCCGCCACCTCATTGGATTTTTCCCACCGGGCGCGTAGCAATCATGCTCTCCGCGCATTCCACGGCGGTGATGGCAGCCACACGCAGATTGTCGGCAGCGGCCCAGAGCCAGATTCCATTGGGCCGCGAGGCTTCGAGCTTCAACGAAACCAGGATGTTCGCCTGCCCCGCGGTGTTTACATTGTTCGGCTGGGAATCCTCTTCGGGTCCGGCGACGGTTACGTGATCGCCAGAAAGAGCTTGCGAAAGTTTTTCCTGATCTACGGCTTGGGCCATTTCCAAAAAGATAGCGAGTCCGCTGCCATGAAAAACTGGTGGCTGTACGGCGAGCAGAGCGGGCTGAGGGGCGGCCATTCCGGCAAGTTTTTGATAATGGCGCCGCACGCGGGCTTCCAAGGAATCCAGCGAAAGTTTGGAGCTCGGGCCGTAGCGCGCAACCATGTTGAACGCCACCTGGGTATCGAAGATGTCTTTGGGCAGGGTCTGAAACGACAACAAATTGACGGTTTGCTGGTGCAACTCGTCCATGCCTTTCTGGCCCTGTTCGGAGGCTGGCTCGAAAATAGTGGCTACGGCACTACGAATTGCGGCGGCCTTGCTGGCGCGCAGCAGGAGCAGGGCGAGAGCCACGGCTGCGGGATGGGCGACGATGCACGGAGCGGGCTGCAGGTCGGGCTGCCAGGTCTGTCCACGCTCGCGCTCGACCCAGAGAGAGCGGACTGTCGCGCCGGGTTCGTCTTCTAATGCACCAGAAAGATCGACGATGGCGCTGCCGGCGTCGCGGGCACGCTTCCAGTTCTGGCGCGTGCATTCCGCGTCGGCGGCAAAGAAGGTGAAATCCATTTTGTGGAACTGCTCGGCGCGAACGCTCTGGATGAAATTGATCTCGTCGCCGGTGGCTTCGAGCTGGCCGATGGACTCGTCATCGTCGAGAAGGCGAACATCGACCGCGGGGAAGTTGCGCTCGTTGAGCATCTCGGCAACTTCCTTGCCCTTGAGCGTGGCTGCGCCCACGATGGCCGCGCGGTAAAGCTGCCCGCGGGCGGAGGGGGACGGAGCCGTGATTTTGGAGGGGCTACTCATGAAGTCTGCGAGGCCTCCTTGTAGGTGGGCGGCGGTGGCTGGCTGCGGCGGCGGAAGATCCACTGCAAGCGCCAGAACACGCCCGAGAACATATAGAGCAGCGCGACTCCGAACAGGACTGGTCCCGAGAAGGCTGCAACAGCGGCAATCAGCGCCGCCAGTAACAGTATCAGTCGGAAGGGATGGCGCGAACGGAAATCAATGTCTTTGAAGCTATAGAAACGCCAAGTGCTGACCATGAGATAGCCAACGGCGGCCACCATGGCGACCCAGGTTAAAGCTGTATACCAGGAGCGGATCGGATCTCCTTCCATGAAATGCACCACTGCGGCGATGACGCCTGCTCCCGCAGGAATTGGCATGCCAACAAAATATTTCTTACCGGGCCGGCCGGGATTCGACGGTTGCGGGTTAGCGCTGATGTTGAAACGTGCAAGGCGGCTGGCTCCGGCCACGAGAAATAGAAAACAGGCAATACCGCCGAGTTGCGTGAGTTTGATATGCCATGGCGTGAGCAGTACCTGCGGGACACCGTGAAAGCCCCAAGCCCAAGCCAACATGGAGGGCGCAACTCCGAATGTTATGACATCCGCCAGAGAATCGAGTTCCCTGCCAAAATCGCTACTGGTGCCAGTCACGCGCGCAATGCGGCCATCGAGACCATCAAACAGAACAGCGAAACCTATGGCGATGGCGGCATGATCGAGATGCCAGTACTCGTTGGTGATCGCGTAATACAGCACCTGCACAATGGCGTAAAATCCCGCAGCCATATTGCCCGTCGTAAACAGCGAAGGAAGAATGTACATTCCCTTGCTCATGCGACGCTGGGGGCGGTGCGGGGCTGCGGGTAGAGGGTCCATCAGCGTTTCCCTTCCGCAGCGGAAGCACCTGGTCCGGCGGTTGTAAGCTCGCCCTTAGGCTGCATAAAGGCCAACACGCTTGCCCCACCCCGAACCCGATCACCCACCTTCACTTGTACATGGACATTCGAGTTCAATATTACGTCAGTGCGCGAGCCAAACTTGATCAATCCGACGCGCTGGCCGCGCTCAAGACGATCGCCGACTTTCGGATGGAAGACGATGCGGCGCGCGAGCAGTCCCGCGATCTGTTTGAAGACGACCGTTTGACCGTCGCCTTCCACGCGGACGATATTCTGCTCGTTCTCTTCGGCTGAGGCGGGGTTCATCGCGTTCAGGAACTTTCCGCGCTGATAGCGTACATCGCGGACGAAGCCCGCGATGGGGGACCGATTTACGTGCACGTCAAATACACTCAGGAAAATGCTGATGCGGAGTTGCTTCTCGCCGTCAACTGTTATCCAGGAGACATTCGTTACATTGCCGTCGGCGGGGGAAACCACAGCATCGGTGGCACCGGGAATGGAGCGCTCAGGATCGCGAAAGAACCAGAGGAAAAATAGAGCAAGCAAGATGGGGACGACGGCCCAGACCGGCCGAGTGAACCAGCCGACCAGAATCGCAGCGATCATCAAACCTAACGCGTAATAGTAGCCGTCACGAACCATGGGAATTAGTCAATTATAGAGCAGGTAGGGATGACGATGGCTCAGGTTTCGGCTAAGTGCAAATAAAGAAAGGCTCTGATCAGCGCCTTTGAGCAGATACAAAATTCCCTTGCGGCTACGGCCGCGGCTTCGATGGCCGGAGATTTTAGGCTACGTGTGTTCCGAACTGCTGGCGATACTGCCGCTCAATCGATTGCATCTGGTCTTTGAGCCGCAGCTTCAGCTTCTTCAGCCGCACTTCCTCCAGCTTTTCATCTTCGCTGAGGTACCGTTTTTGGGTGAGTGAATCAAGGCGGGTGGAATATTGCATGTGCTCCTGAGCCAGCTTGCGGAATTCATCATGCGTGCTCAGGAGAGTGTCATTCGGAGTCAGCATCCAGGCAGACCTCCAACCGGGAATTTATAAGGCCAAATTATCACAGCCCCAAAAACGGTTCAATGCCGAAATCTGGTGCAGTCTCTTTGTGAGAAAAGCTTAAGAGAGCCTTAGATAGCAGTTGATTGCATCTTCCCCGGTATCGGGGTAGTAACCCTTCCGTACACCCGTTTCTTTGAAACCCATCTTCCGATATAGGTCACGCGCAGCTTGGTTGGATTCGCGGACTTCCAAGAAAACGGCACCGGCGTTGCCGGATCTCGCGTTCTCGACTAGTCGGCTCAGCAGTAGGGTCGCCAGACCACGGCGGCGGGATTTTTTCGCAACAACAATATAGTGCAGCTCCCATTCGCGATCGACGCATTGCGCGGCGAGGTACGCAACGATGGGAGGGGTTGGCTCGGATGGATCTTCGACCACGAGGACGAAATACTTCGACAGTTCGGGGGTGATAGTTCTAAAAAGACTCTTGTAGTGCTCGTGCGACCAATTCGCAGAGTTTGGATTTTCGTTCTCGAGTTCCATCATCGCAGGGATGTCGGTGTAGTTTGCCTGTCGGACGCGCATCTAGGAACCGATTCTCTCGAGCATTTCGGCGTCGGTGCGGCGAATATAGTTGGCTTCTAACTGTTCGGGGGTTACGGTCGCTCCGGACTTGAGTTTGCGCCAGCCCTGGCGGGCGACTTCAGCGGCTGAAAGCGGCGGCAAGGTTAGCACCGATAGGCCAGCTGCGCTGGCCGCTTCGGCGAGCGCGGAATCCGGAGTCACGACGGTCCAACCTTGCGCTTGTGCGAGGAATTCAGCGCGGGTCAGGATACGTTCTTTTGGCGTGCTGCCGGCTTCGACTGGGAGTTCATACTCTCCGATGTATAGGTCGCTGCGTCCGGCATCGAGCGCAGCCATCAACTTGCCCTGAGCGCCACCGGTGAAGGCGCACACTTCGAGCAACGATATCGCCGCAATCGGCTTGTCTAATACTTCGGCTAGAGCCTTGACGGCGGCCAAGCCTATGCGAAGGCCGGTAAAGGATCCCGGTCCGGAAGCGACGGCGAAAGCACCGATGGCACTCTTGTCGAATCCGTTCCTGGAGAGCAATTCCGCGATTTGCGGAATGAGTTGTGCGGAAAAAGTCCCGCCTGCCAGCGGAGCGATCTCGATCATCTCGAAGTCGCCGCCCTCGGCGGTTGGTTCCCCAGCGCGCGCCAGGGCGATGCTGCCGTTCTTGCCGGAGGTGTCGATGGCGAGGAGAAGCATGAGAAGTAATTGGTCTATCCGTGAAAAATCCGTGGAGATCTGTGGCCAATCATGTTCATCTATTCCTGCACCAGCTCCAACAAAACGCCGCCCGTGCTCGCAGGATGCACGAAGACATACCGGTGGCCACCCGCGCCGGTCTTGATCTCTTCGGACACGAGACGCACTCCGTCATTCTTCAGGCGCTCGACGGCCGCCTGCAAATCGGGGACACGCAGGCATACGTGGTGGAGGCCCTCGCCGCGCTTGGCTATGAACTTTGCGATCGTGGAATTCTCTGAAGTTGCCTCCAGTAGTTCCAACCGGCTTTCGCCTACTGAAACCATCACCAGGCGCACTTGCTCCTGCTCAACGGTTTCTTCGGGAGAAACGCTGAGGCCCAACTTCTCGTAGATCGATTTCGCCGCTGCCAGCGACTTAACGGCGATGCCGAGATGATCGATTTGCGTCATGAGCGGTTCCCTGCGTTGGCGGCGATCTCCTCGACCAGGGTATAGGGATCGCGTTTGTGTTCTGCTACTTCGGACGCCATGCGCGCCAGGCTTCCGTCGGAGAATTGGGTTCGCGCTCTTTCGAGCATGGCGTCACGCAGCATTTCGATCAGGCGCTCCTGCCAGTTCTCGACGCTCTTGTGAAACTCGAGATTTTCTTTTTGCAAATACGCTTCGTAGTTCGAAATTGCGTCTGCCAATTCCTCGATTCCGCCTCCCTCGCTGGCGACGGTCTTGATGATTGGCGGCGTCCAGCCGTCGTTGCGCATGGCGAGCGATTGCAGAGTGCGAATTTCGCGTTCCACGTGTTCGGCGCCGTCGCGGTCGCTTTTGTTGATGACGAAAATATCGGCAATCTCCATGATTCCGGCTTTGATGGTTTGCACATCATCGCCCATGCCTGGGACCAGAATCACGACCGTGACGTCAGCAAGGCGCACGATATCCACTTCGTCCTGGCCAACACCGACGGTCTCAATCATGATGAGGTCACGGCCGGAAGCATCGAGCACGGTGGCGACATCGGCAGTGGTGCGCGCGAGGCCGCCCAGGGAGCCGCGCGTTGCCATGCTGCGAATATAAATGCCGGGATCGGAGAAATGATCCTGCATGCGGATGCGGTCGCCGAGAATGGCTCCGCCGGTGTAGGGGCTGGTGGGATCGACGGCGATGATGCCTACGCTGTGTTTGTTTTTGCGATAGAAGCGGGCAAGATGATCGACCAGCGTGCTCTTCCCCGCCCCGGGCGGGCCGGTGAGGCCGAGGACGCGCGCCTTGCCGCTGTAAGGAAATACCGCCTTCAGCAGTTCGGACCATCCGGGGGCGCGATTCTCCACGGTGGAAATGGCGCGGGCTAGGGCGCGGACGTCGCCGGAGCGGAGTTGGTCAGTTAATGTCTGGATACGCTGGTTCAAACGATCAGTGTAAAGCAGAGGGCGAGTGCTGGCGAGTTCAGTCTTTCAGGAGTTGTCTTGCAATGACCAGTCGCTGAATTTCGCTGGTACCTTCGCCGATGGTGCAGAGTTTTACGTCGCGGTAGAACTTTTCTGCGGGATAGTCTTTGATGAAGCCGTAGCCGCCGTGGATCTGCACGCCTTCATTGGCACATTTCACGGCAACTTCACTGGCGTAGAGCTTGGCCATGGAGGATTCCAGAGTTGTCTTCATGCCGGCGTCTTTCATCGATGCGGCGCGCAGAGTTAGCAGGCGGGCGGCGTCGATCTCCGTGGCCATATCGGCCAGCTTCCACTGGATCGCCTGGAACTCGCCGATGGCCTTGCCGAATTGCTTGCGCTCCTTGGAGTAGTTGAGGGCGGCTTCGTATGCGCCTTGCGCCATGCCTAGCGACAGGGCCGCGATCGAGATGCGGCCGCCATCGAGCACGCGCATGGCATCGATGAAGCCGTCGCCTTCCTTACCCAGCAGATTCTCGGCGGGGATTGCGCAGTCTTCGAAAATCATTTCCGCAGTGTCGCTGGCGCGCAATCCCAGCTTGTTTTCTTTCTTGCCGGGACGGAATCCCTTTGTATCTTTCTCGACGATGAAGGCGGAAAGGCCGTGGGTGTGCGCGGTGCGGTCGGTCACCGCGAGCACGACGATCACGTCGGCATAATGGCCGTTGGTGCAGAAGGTTTTGGTGCCGTTGAGAACCCAGTTGCTGCCCTTGCGCCTCGCCGTCATACGGGCGCTGCCGGCGTCTGATCCGGAGGAAGGCTCGGTCAATCCCCAGGCGCCGAGAAATTCGCCGGTAGCTAGTCTGGCGACGTACTTCTGTTTTTGCGCTTCGTCGCCGGCGAGAAAAATGTGATTGGAGCAGAGCGAAGTGTGGGCGGCGACGATGATGCCGACGGAGCCATCCACGCGGGATAATTCTTCGATCGCGGTGGCGTATTCCACGTAGCCCATGCCCGCGCCGCCATACTCGGCGGGAAAGACCATTCCCAACAAACCAAGCTTACCCAGTTCTTTGATGGTGGCGAGAGGAAACTCGGAGGCCTCGTCCCATTTCATGACGTTGGGCGCGATCTCGCGCTCGGCAAACTCGCGGACACTCTTCTTTAAGTGCTGCTGCTCGTCGCTGAGTTGAAAATCCAAAGTTCGACCTTTCGCGTTTCGTATTTGCATTACATCATAGCCACCAGAATAGAGAGAAGTTACCGCCGGGAGTGGTGTGCAAGAGTGTGCCCGAACCCCGCCAACACTGGAGATTACGATGGTCGAGGTGTTCGCGCCTACCGACCGGATGGTCTGGAGGGAATGTCATTTGCGAGATGTTGCAGGCAGGCGATCAGCGGACCGGTTCTTCGGTCAGGATGAATCTTTGGAATACTTCATTGGAAAGCAATCGTCCGCGGGGCGTTAAGCGGATGGAATTCCCTCTCTCTTCCATCAATCCGTTTTCCACCAATTCTGCAAAAGTGGGGCGCGTCTTCTGGACCGCATCCTTGCCGAAATGCTGTTCTAGTTGGAGCCGGTTTACACCTTGAGTGAGGCGCAGGCCGAGGAAAAGACTCTCTTCGAACGCTTCCCGTCGTGCGATTGCGGTTCGCTGCAAAGCTGCGCCATTGAGATATTTTTCCAGGGAATCGGCGCGCGCGAATCGCACCGCCTCGATTTCGCTGGGGCTAAAGCCCGGCTCTTTTTCATAGTTTGCATCGGCACGACTAAAGTCATGCCCTTCCCGGTCGGATCCTTGCTCATTGGATCCTTCCCGATTAAATTCCAGCATGGAATGGGCGTCCACACCGAAGCCGAGGTAAGGCTGACGGGTCCAATACTTCAGATTGTGTTGTGACTCGAAGCCCTCGCGCGCAAAGTTGGAGATTTCGTACTGCGCAATTCCGGCTGATTCGAGCCGTGCGCACGCAGTGATGTAGAAATCGGCAATTGCTGCTTCGTCCGGAACAAAGTGGGCGTGATAGCGTGTTCCGCCAGCTATCAGTTCGCGGCCAAGACGGGAGTCTTCGTCTACTTCGAGCATGTAGACGCTCACGTGCGGAGCGCCGGTTGCGATGGTTTCTGCCAGAGAGAATTCCCAGCTATCGACGGTCTGGTGGGGCAAGCCCGCGATCAAATCGATATTAATGTTCGTAATTCCGACGGCTCGCAGTCGAGAAATGTCTTCCAGCACGGTGTCGCGTTGGTGGAGGCGGCCGACTGCGGCGGCTTCCCGATCCACGAACGATTGCACGCCGAGACTGACGCGGTTCACACCGCAGCGAAGGAACGAATCGAGTGCTCCTGGCGTTAAGGTGCCGGGAGCACATTCGACCGTGATCTCTGCTTGGGGACTCACGTCGAAGTGGCGGCGCAGCGTGATGAAGATTTGTTCCAATTGCGCGGCGTCGAGCACGGTGGGAGTTCCGCCGCCCAGATAAATGGAATCCACGGAGCGCTCAATTCTTCCGCCCATCTCGGCTGCGACTTGAGGGGCGCTCGCGATGTCGTCACAGACACGATCCACATAGCGCTCGAATACTGCCCGTGAAAACACGTCGGAGGCGAAGTTGCAGTAGCTGCATTTGGTGCGGCAGAACGGCACCGAAATGTAAATGCCCAGAGGCATGCCAAATCATTATCCCATCTGCCGGGACAAACCTTTTCCATCCTCGCGAGATTCCTCGCCATCTATTTGGGTTACTCTGTTACCAGCGCCGTTGGCGCTGTTCAGTCAGGTTCGACGATAAAAGATCCAAAAAAAGATGTCGCAGGAAGAAGAAGTATTAGGCAAAGCGTATGACAGCCGGCTGATGGCGCGGCTGTTGAAGTATCTGCGTCCCTACCGCTGGCAGGTGGCGATTGCGCTGGTTTCGATTTTGCTGAAGTCTTTTGCCGACGTGCTGGGGCCGTATCTCACCAAAGTGGCGATTGATCGGTACTTATCTCCGGCCCAGGGATCGCCTTCGGGCTTCTGGAGTTGGCTCAGCCCGCGGGCGATCACCGGCATCGCGCAGATCGCATCGATTTACGTTGGATTGCTCGTGTTCAGCTTCCTGCTTGAGTTTCTGCAAACCTACTTCATGCAGTGGACGGGGCAGAAAGTGATGTTCGACCTGCGCCGCCAGATTTTCCGTCATCTGCAACGGCTGCACGTTGCTTTCTTCGACAGGAATCCGGTGGGGCGGCTGGTGACACGGGTTACTACCGACGTGGATGCGTTGAATGAGATGTTCACGTCGGGAGTGGTGTCGATTTTTGAAGATCTGTTCGTGCTGTTCGGCATCCTGGGCGTGATGCTGTGCATGAACTGGAAGCTGGCGTTGATTACCTTTGCCGTGCTGCCGTTCATCGTTTATTCCACCAAGATTTTTCGCGATCGCGTGCGTGATTCCTACCGGCGCATTCGGGTGGCTATTGCGCGCATTAACTCCTACCTGCAGGAACACGTGAGCGGGATGGTGGTGCTGCAGCTGTTCAATCGGGAGCGCAAGGCCTACAAACGATTCTCGGAAATCAATCGCGATCACATGGACGCGTACAAAGACGCGATCATGGCCTATTCAGCGTTTACTACCCGGTGGTCGAGATTCTCTCGGCGATTGCGATTGCATGCGTCATCTGGTTCGGGGGCGGGGATGTGATGCGCAACGTGCGCGTGAGCAGCGTGGCCGTTAGCTTCAACTGGAAGACGCTGATCACATTCCGCCTGGTGCCGACCGTCACGACGCTGGGAGTTTTGGTGGCGTTCATTCAGTATGCGTTGCGATTCTTCCGGCCGATCATGGACTTCAGCGAGAAATACAACATCCTGCAATCCGCGATGGCGGCAAGCGAACGCATCTTCAAATTGCTGGACAACCCGGTGCAGGTGGTGTCGCCTGCCGTGACGAAGCGTCCGGAGGGGGCGGGACGGATCGAATTCGATCACGTGTGGTTCGCCTATCGCGACACGCCTGAGCAGGGCGACGGTGCGGGGACAGACTGGGTGCTGCGCGATGTGAGCTTCTCGATCGAACCAGGCGAAACCGTGGCCATTGTCGGACACACGGGAGCGGGAAAGACGACGTTGATCTCGCTATTGCTGCGTTTTTACGATGTTCAGAAAGGTGCGGTGCGGATCGATGGGGTTGACGTGAAAGACATGGACCTTGCAGATCTGCGCGGCCGGTTCGGGGTGGTGCTGCAAGATCCGTTTCTGTTCAGCGGGACGATCGGCGGGAATATACGGCTAGGGACGCAGCGCATACAGGATGCTCATGTCGAGAAGGCTGCGGAGGATGTGAACCTTGCCGATTTCATTCGCGCTTTGCCGAAGGGTTTTGAAGAAGAAGTTCGCGAGCGCGGGTCGACGCTTTCCACGGGGCAGAAGCAGCTCATCTCATTTGCGCGGGCATTGGCTCACGAACCGAAGATTCTGATTCTGGACGAAGCTACGTCCAGCGTAGACACCGAAACTGAATTTCGCGTGCGGGACGCGCTTGCGCGGATGGTAGAAGGGCGCACGTCAGTGATTATCGCGCACCGGCTCTCGACCGTGCAGAGGGCGGACAAGATCATCGTGATGCACAAGGGACAAGTCCGCGAGATGGGGACGCACCAGCAACTTCTGGCTAAACGCGGGATTTATTTCAAGCTTTATCAGTTGCAGTACAAAGATCAGGAGCTTGGCGCGCAGACTCCCTCGTCCGTGGATTCCGAGGTCGCCGCCAAAGCAGATGACTAGCAGCCAGATCGAGCGAAGCGTCGACGAACTCACCTTTCAGTCAAGACGAGTTTTCCTTTCTGCCGAGTGGCGGGACCTAGTAATGTTGAATTACGAAGTCGAACCGAGTCTCCTGGATCGGTACGTCCCGCGCGGCACTTCGCTGGATTCATTCGATGGGAGAACATACGTCAGTCTTGTGGGCTTTCGATTCTGCCGGGCGAAAGCTATTTGGGCGTCTCCGCGTTCCGTTTCATGCCGATTTCGATGAGGTAAATCTGCGCTTCTATGTTCGTCGCAAGGAAGACGGAAATGATCGAAGAGGAGTCGTTTTCATCGCCGAAGTTGTGCCGAGATACGCGATCGCGGTGACCGCCCGACTCGTGTACGGCGAGAACTATGTGCGTCTCCCGATGAAGCACCATCTTAAGGCAGAAGCGCTTGGGAATAGGGCCGAGTATCAATGGCAGGTTGGCGACCGGTGGTGCAAGCTCTCTGCCCGAACCGTAGGCCTTCCCAAACTTCCTGAGGACGGGAGTTTGGAACAGTTCATCGCCGAACACTACTGGGGCTATTCGGCTCAGCGATCTGGTGGTTGCGTCGAATACCACGTCTCGCATGTGCCATGGCAAGTGTGGGCGACCACTGCGGCTGGATTTGAAGGGGACGGGGACGCTAGCACTCTTTATGGTCGCGAGCTCGGAACAGTTCTTCAGCGGCAACCCGACTGTGCGTTCGTGGCGGATGGCTCCTCCGTCGTCGTCTTCAGGGGCAATCGAATCCAATGAGACCACAAGACCGCCAACCGGAGTCTGATCTTCCCCGCGAGGGCTGGATACTCTACGACGGCGGCTGTGGGTTCTGTTTTCGTTGGGTTCACTTCTGGGAGCGAGTAGTTGAACGGAGGGGCTTTGTAGTTAAGGACTTGCAATCCGCTTTTGCCGACGGCAGTTTGCCAATTCCCCAGGGGAATCTGCTGGACGACATACTGGTATTAACCCGATCCGGAAAATTGGAATCTGGTGCCGATGCTTATCTATATGTTTCGCGCCGCATCTGGTGGGCGTGGCCTTTCTATGTAATCTTCCGTTTGCCGGGCTTCAATTGGTTGCTTTGGCGGGGCTATCGTTGGTTCAATCAGAATCGATATCGAATCTCTCGCCATTGTCCACTACCTCGAGAAGCGGGCACGCGGGCGCATCCCAAAAGATAGTATCTGAAGATTTCTGGCACATCGTTTCTGTTAAGCCCCGGCCTTACAATGCTCTCTTGCGAATACTGATCTCAGCGGGCGAGGCTTCGGGGGAGATGTATGGGGCGCAGCTCATTGAGGCGCTGCGGCGGTGCGCCGCAGGAGAGACTGCGGAGCTTCGCTCCGCTGGACCCTTCGACCTCGCTCAGGACAGGCAGCCGGGGGCGGCTGTCCCTACAAAAAGCCAGCTTGAGTTTTTTGGGGTCGGCGGGGAGCGCATGCGGGCGGCGGGATGCGATACGGTTGTCGATGCCAAGGATCTCTCGGTGGTCGGGATCACTGAAATTCTGAGCCATCTGCCGAAAATCTACGGCTTGTACCAGAGGCTGATCTCCGAAGCCGACAAACGAAAACCCGACCTCGCGGTCGTGATCGACTCGCCGGCGTTCAACTGGCGAGTGGCGCGGCAGATGAAGCGGCGGGGGATTCCCGTGGTGTATTACGTGGCGCCGCAGTTTTGGGCCTGGAGGCAAGGACGGGTGCGGCTGCTGCGCGACTACATCGACAAAGCGCTGGTCATTTTTCCGTTTGAAGAGAAATTTTATCGGGAGCGGGGAGTGGATGCGACGTTTGTTGGGCATCCGCTGGCGGACTTGCCGGAGCCGGCAATCGGGCGGAATGAGTATGCGGCGCAGTTTCATCTTGACCCGGGCAAGCCTTGGATCACGATCATGCCCGGAAGCCGGGTCAAAGAAGTACGCATGAATCTGCCGACGATGCTGGAAGCTGGCGGCGCGACTTGGTACGGAATACGAATTTATCTTGCCGGTCGCACCCACACTCGATCGCTCATTTGTCACTAGCTTAATGGGCCGCCAGCGCGTCACGCTTGTGCCTGAATCCCTACCTGCACTCTGGCACTCTCGCGCGGGGATTATTGCGAGCGGGACGGCGACTGTGGAGGCTGCAATGATGCGAACTCCATTTGTGATGGTCTACCGTGTATCGTCCCTCACCTATCTGTTGGGTAGGCCGCGAGTGAAGGTTCCGTATTTCGCCATGGTGAATTTGATTGCTGGAGAGGAGGTGGTTCCGGAGCTGGTGCAGCATAACTTCACGGCCGCAAACGTCGCCACCCAACTGCAGGAGATCCTTCCCGACGGGGTTCCCCGCAACCGCATGTTGGAAGGCCTAACACGGGTAAAGGGAAAACTCCGCGCGCCCGAGGGAGCCTTTAAAGGTCAGGCACAGCGCCCGGCGGACCGCGCCGCGGCGATTATTTGGTCGATTGAAAATTCAATACCATCCCACAGCTAGCCCATCGTCAAATTCGTGCATCAGACATACAGAGATAAAAGGTAGTAACTTGGTGGAGAGGATAGTTTTTGGCTAGGCTCTCAAGGGCGCCGTGATCTTGACAAAACTTCGCACAGAAGATGAGCAATTTGGGTAAATATTAAATTTCACGGGTTGGGAAGAGAGTTCGCGTATCCACGGCTTAAGCAATCATCCGCGGTATTTGGTCGGCGGCGCGAGGTGGCTCGCATTGTGGATAACGGCTGCTGCGATATTGAGTGCGGTTTCGGCGCTCGCACAAACGCTGGCGGCAGGCATGCCAGAAACCTCAACGCCGGCACAGCAGGATGATCCTCCCGGGCCAAAATCCGGAAGCATCAGCGGTACCGTGGTTGATCAAAGTGGGGCGGTGGTCGCGAATGTGAAGATAGCCCTGGCACAGCAAGGTCCTGCCTCGAAACGAGAAACGCTTTCAGACAGCAATGGATACTTTCTTTTTCTCGACGTAACTCCGGGGCCGTTTCAGATCAGCTATACGGCGTCCGGCTTCGCGCCGGTGCAGACCTCTGGAGTACTGCAACCCGGGGAAAATTACATTGCTCCCCAGGTCACACTCACGATCCCCAGCGCTAATGTGGATGTGGAAGTGAGCCTACGCTCAGAGCAAGTCGCGGTGGAGGAGGTTAAGCTGGAGGAAAAGCAACGCGTGCTCGGCTTTATCCCGAATTTTTATGTCAGTTACGTGCCGAATGCGGCTCCGATGACGACCAAATTAAAGTTTCAACTGGCATGGAAATCGACGATCGATCCGTTCTCATTCTTAATCACGGGCGGGGTCGCGGGAGTTGAACAGGCGGATAATTACTTTAGCGGATACGGGCAGGGTGCAGCGGGCTACGCGAGACGTTATGGGGCGGCATATGGCGACTTTGTGTCGGGAACATTCATTGGCGGCGCAATACTGCCATCGTTGCTCAAGCAGGATCCTCGATATTTCTACAAGGGGACTGGCAGCCGAAAATCGAGGTTTCTCTACGCGATTGCAATGTCTGTGGTTTGCAAGGGGGACAACGGGCGCTGGCAGCCGGGTTACTCGGGGATCATCGGCGGACTCGCCGCAGCGGGAATCTCCAATTTGTATTATCCGGCTGAGAATCGCAACGGGGCGAGCTTAACGTTTGAAAATGCGCTCATAGGCATCGGTGGGAGTGCCGCCAGCAATATCATTCAGGAATTTATTGTTCGCAGGTTCACTCCCCACCTTCCGCCTCAAGACCTAGCCAAACCGTAATGTTCTCTCGCACGACGGCTCCAGACGGCAACCAGTCTTCGCTTCGCCTGCACAGCGGCTCCGCCCAGGATGACGCCGCAGAAATCAGGAGGGAACCATCCGGCATTTTCGCTAACCCTTGTGCTCACAGCATCTTTTAGATGAAAATCTTCATCATAGGGATGGTTAGGCCCATTTCCTGGAGAATCTCCTTAATGCAGAAACAGCTTCGGCGCGAGCAGAGCGTCCTGGTGGGCTTCTCTGCCCTGCTGTTGTTGGGGTTTGTATCGATCCCTTCCATCCCTTCTTGGGCTGCCGAGAAAACCCGCCTGCGAGTGGACGATTACCAGATTGAAGTCGAGCTTACCCCGCACCTCCATCAGATGTCGGCGCGTGCCAAGGTCAAATTCACCGCGCTTCAAGAGCTGAATACAGCTATCTTCGAGCTGCATAACGGTTTGCGTGTCACCAGGGTGCTGGATGACCAGAACCAACCGCTATCGGCCGAGCGGGTCACGCAGGACTCGACGGTGCGCGTTCCGCTGCCCAACGGTCTGACGAAGGACAGTTCCACAACTCTGACTTTTGAATATGAAGGCGAAATCGAAAACGCCGATGACAGCCCAGTGCCGGGGCTGAAGCTGGCCTACATTGGCGACGACACCAGCTACCTGCTTTACGCCGGACGGTGGTTTCCGGTAAGCGGCTACGGGCTGAACCGGTTTACTTCGACGATCAGTGTTACCGTGCCTGCGCATATGCTGGTGATTGGCAGCGGAAAAGCCACGATCACTGACAATCCGCCCTCGAAAAAACCGAACAGCAGCGGGCTGCCCACGAAAACTTTCACTTTCGTGGACGACAAGCCGAGTTTCCCAGGGACGATCGTTGCGGGGATCTTCCAGGAATACAAGAGCGACGAAGCGGGCATGAACCTGCAGGTCTTCTTTAAACCCAACCACCAGAAGCTGGCACCGGAATACACGACCACGGCAGTTCAGGAATTTACCTACTTCATCACACTCTACGGCACTCCCCTGTCGCAGCGGCTCAATGTTGTGGAATTGCCGGGGGACACGGTTCCATACGCCTGGGCGCCGGAAATTGCCGGTCTGGGTGGCCCTTCGATCACGGAAAAAACGAACTATCGTTTGCTGGCGAATGCTATCGCCCACCAGTGGTGGGGCGTATCGGTGAGTCCGGCAACGAAGGATGACTGGTGGCTGGTGGACGGATTTTCGCGTTATTCGGAAGCCATGTATGTAGAGAGCGCGGCGGGCGCCGCGGGCCTGGAAGAAGCTATCAAGGATATGTCAGTGGGAGCGCTGGCCTACGATAACATTCCGCTTTCCAGCGCCAGTAAGCTGGATCCGTTCTCCACCGAGTTTCAGTCGCTGGTGACGGATAAGGGCGCAATGATCCTGCACATGCTGCGCTGGGTGCTGGGGGAAGACAAATATCTCAAGACAATGCGCGAATTCGCGGAAACTTATTCGGGGAAATCGGCCACCATGGACGATTTCCGGGCGATCGCGGAAAAGTATTATGGAGAACAGCTAACCTGGTTCTTCTCGCAATGGCTCGACTCGACCGGCGCGCCCGAGTTCAAGTTGAAGTACACCGTCTACCGTTTAGGCAACAACAAGGGGTTCCGGGTGACGGGCGCGATTTCGCAAGATCTCGATTTGTTTCGCATGCCGGTCGACCTGCGAATTGACACCGACGGCAAAACGGAAAATAAGAAGCTCGAAGTGGTGGGCACAGACTCGGCTTTCACGGTTGAAACCTTTGGGCGGCCGCGGCGAATTGCAATCGATCCGGACCATCACGTTCTTACCAATTCTTCCGATGTAAAACTGCGCGCATCCATTCTGCGGGGACAGGCTTTGCAGCAACAAGGCGATCTTGCCGGTGCGTTGGCGGAATTCA
The DNA here is from genome assembly GCA_963750245.1 of uncultured Acidobacteriaceae bacterium. Taxonomy (GTDB): domain Bacteria; phylum Acidobacteriota; class Terriglobia; order Terriglobales; family Acidobacteriaceae; genus Sulfotelmatobacter. Next base: position 747,972 of record CAVVQB010000005.1, on the reverse strand, counting down.
ACAAAGCGCTCGATCTGAACAAGAACAGTTCCCTCGCCCATTATCGCGTGGCTGAGATTTTCTTCCTGCAGAAAAACTATCAATCGTCGGCGAACTCCTATCGATCCTCCATTAACGGCAATGGGGAGCCGCGGTGGACGGAAGTGTGGAGTCATATCCAGCTGGGCAAGATTTTTGATATTACCGGCCAGCGCGAGCGCGCGATTAACGAATACCGGCAAGCCATCCAGACCAACGACGATACTTTTGGCGCTCTGGAAGAAGCGCGCAGATATATGCAAAAGGCTTTTGAGCGGCCGAAGAACAACGGGTAATCAGAGGGAAGCTTCAATCACTCTTTGCGCCGGTACCCAAGGCCTTCATCTTTCTTGGGCCCGAGAGCAACCTGGGACTTTGACCAAACTGACGCGAGGGGACGAAGGGCAGGACATCGCGCGGCTGGGTTTCGCGACGATCAGAATCGCCCGTGGGCGTGGTAAAGGGGCGCATCCCGGCGAGCCGGTGACGCATGTGTGGAGTCTGGTCGTAAGGCGGCGTAAACGCTTCGAAGCGTACCTTCTGCAGGGCGGGTTCCGTTAACGGTTCCGCTCGCAGCCGATCAACAGCCGGTTCCCTAGCGGTGCTCGATTGCGTGATACGAGCTACGGCCTTATGGATCACGCGGGCGAACTCCTCCGCATCTCCGTTGCTCCGGCCCTCGCACAAATGCTGCTTTGCTTCTTCAATGGAAAACCAGGTGCGGTTACGGTTGGACTCTTTCGGTTTGGAGAGCCGCAGCACCTGGCAGAGGTGAGCACTGACCATGAGGCCTTTCGCGGAAGGACCTGAAGAATTGCGCGAAGCGCGGCGCTTCCGGCAGACGTAGCGCGCGAAGGAAGCTTCTTCGATGCGTCCGTGAACTCCGGCTTCCTCGAAAGCCTCGATGGCGGCGGCCTGGGCATGGCTTAGCCCGGGTTCGGCGCTGCCCTTGGGGAATGTCCAGCGCCCGCTGCCGCGAGTTTGAACCAGGAGAAATTCGATTGCGCCGTTGCGGAGCCGGTAACAAACCGCGGCAACCTGGTCGCACTCACAGAGCCTGAAAAGTTGCGACACCCGCAACGACTTTCCTGATGAGCCAAGCGCTCCGACAGTCGTTGGCCTGGCGTTTGCGCGCGCGTCGCGCGGATTTCTTACGGCAGCTTTCATCGCAACAGAGTGCACGATCGTATCCACTTCTGCCTAGAGCACAGCTTGGTTCGGGATGCGAGCACCGGTTCGGGCGCGGCGCGCTGGAATCTTTCTGCATACTTGCATACCGATTCACAGAACAGACAGTATTGATTCTTCACGGTCGTACATGCACGGTTGTAGATGGCATCAGGAGAATTTGTGGAAAATATGTATTGTCTGCGCTGCAATCGTCCGATTGAAAGCGGACAAAAGTCCGTTGCCGTCTATCTGTTCGCGCAGACGGTAGGAATCAAGCCGAGGCAAAAATCGGCGGCGCAGCGGATATGCTTTTGCCCGCAATGCTCGGTGTCCCTGGCGATGGGACCGCCGCCGGAAGGCGCGCTCAATGTAGCCGCCTGGGATATGATTCGCGAACTCGTCGCTTCCGACCCCGCCTTGAATCAGGCAGCCTGGGAGAACCTGACCGCGGTTCTGGGTGCACTACCGCCGACGGGCACGAATGGTCCTCGTCTATCAGCAACATCCGGCGGGTACTTCGAGTTCTGATCGATGCCCTGGACAAATCAGGCGCCGGCTTTTCCAACCGAAGCTAACGTTTTCCTCTTCCGCAGTGTCTAACTGCTGGCGACAGCGGGGAACTTCGTGCGTCCCGGCTGCGTATTACCAGTCAGAATGGTCAGGCGGGATTGAGACCCCTCGCCTGAACGTTACCTGTTACCGGTTAGCCAGGGCCCTCACGTCGCCTCCCCGGAGGCGTGGGGGCGAATTTCTAATCATTTTGCTATGCGAATGCTTGTCGACATTGTGCGGCAGTCACTATCCACGCTGTGGGCGCACAAGCTGCGCTCCTTTCTCACTATGTTCGGAATTGCGTGGGGCGTGGGTTCTTTGTTGCTGTTGGTGGGATTAGGCGAGGGCTTCCGTAGCGGCCAGGACAAGAATCTGGCGGAACTTGGCCAGGACATTATGTTTGTTTTCCCCGGCCGCATTCCGGCGATCGCCGGGAGCTTTCAGTCGGGACAACCCTACTACCTGACCTACGGCGACTACTTTGCCATTCGCGATCAAGCTAAATTCCTGCGCGCCGTTTCTCCGGTGCTAGAGCGAGACGACATCCGCGCGGTCAGCGATTATGGATCCACGAACGGCCAGGTCTTCGGCGTGGTTCCCGAGTACAGCGAGATTCGCAACATGCCGATCGAACCGGGGCGGTGGTTCAATAACGAAGACAACAGCCAGCATCGTCGTGTGGCCGTGGTGGGCTGGGAGCTCTTGAAGAATATGTTCCCCGGCGAACCAGCCGTGGGCAGCACGATTCTGCTGAACGACATGGATTTCAAGGTGATCGGCGTGATTCCGAAGATCGGCAAAGAGGGCGAGAACGGCACGAACCATCGCATCTTTGTGCCCTTCGACACCATGCGCATGCTTTTTCCGTTGAAGGCGCAGAACACGGAAAACGCGATCTCGTTTCTCAACTATCGGCCTACAAAAAAAGAGTTGCACATTGAAGCCAAGAATGAGGTACATGCCATCGTGGCGCGACGCCATGGTTTTGATCCCAGCCTCGACGACGCATTCATGGACTGGGACACCATCGACGGGGCGATTCGCGTGGGAAAGATTTTTGATGCCATGGATTATTTTCTCGGGGTCGTGGGACTGGTGACGCTTGGGTTGGGAGCGATCGGGATCATCAACATCATGCTGGTTTCCGTCACCGAGAGAACGCGAGAGATTGGTTTGCGCAAGGCTCTGGGAGCGACGCATCGCAACATCATGACGCAGTTTTTTGTGGAGGGCGCGTTTCTTACTGTCTTTAGCGGAGGCATCGGGCTGGCAATTTCGGGAGCGTTCGTGGCTCTGTTGGCGCAGTTACCATCGCCGGAAGGATTCGACACGCCGCGTATCGTGCCAGCGTCGGCCGTCGTCGCCATAATTTCGCTATCAGTGGCAGGAATCGTGGCGGGACTTTATCCGGCGCGCAAGGCAGCGCTGCTTCCTCCCGTGGAGGCGCTCCGGCAGGAGTAGGGCAAAGGCAGAAGTTAGAAGGCAGAAGGCAGAAGTAAGAGCAGGCTCTTCTTGACTTCTTACTTCCACATTCTGACCTCTGATTTCTGACTTTCGACTTCGGAATATTTATGTTTGGTGAACTGGGCAAGCAGGCGTTCAACGCACTCAAGCACAACCGGAGACGGTCCGTGCTGACCATGCTGGGCATGGCCTGGGGCATCGCCACGGTTGTGCTGTTGCTGGCCTACGGTTCCGGATTCCAGAACGCGTTGATGATCGCTTTCCGCACTTTTGGCGGCAACCTGGTGGCGATTTTTCCGGGACGCACTTCGATCCAGGCGGGGGGCACCAAGGCGGGCGTGCAGGTTCGACTGACTCGCGAAGATATCGAATTCATTCGCGCCGAGTGCCCCATGCTCACGCGGATTTCTCCTGAGGTTGACAAGCAAAGCCTCATCGCTTTTGGCACGCGCAGTGCGAGTTATGGCGTGCACGGCGTGTACTCCACGTACGAAAAGATTCGTGCTCTGGATGTGGGCGAAGGTACATTCTTTGGCGAGCGGGAAGATTTCACTCACACCCGCGTTGCCGTCATCGGGTCAACGGTGAAGAAGAAGCTTTTCTCTGGTGAGAATGCTTTGGGGGAGAATATTCGGATCGACGGCATCTCCTACAAGGTGGTCGCCGTCCTTCGGCATACGATTTCGAATGGCGACGAAGACATGAACTCGTTGGTTTATGTGCCGTACAGCGCCATGAGCGACCTCAAGAACAGCTACTATCTTGACGGGATCATGATGGATTACGAAGGCGACCACGCCAAGATGGTCACAGCTGTGCGCAACTCGATGGCTTTTCATCACAACTTTAATCCCAAGGACGATCGTGCCATCTTCGTGTTCGACGCCGTAAAGGATCTCGCTGACCTCACCATCATCACTGTCGGAATCAAGCTTCTATTGGGCTTTATCGGGCTGCTGACGCTGGGCATTGGTGGCGTGGGCCTGATGAACATCATGCTGGTTTCGGTGACGCAGCGCACTCGCGAGATCGGCGTTGAGAAGGCACTGGGTGCGCATCGGTGGCACATCCTGTTTCAGTTCCTGGCTGAAGCTTTAGTGATCACCGCACTGGGCGGGCTGCTGGGCGTGGTACTAGCTTATCTCGTTTCCTGGTCCGTCGGTTCGCTCACGCTGTGGAGCGCATTCATTGAAGACGCGAGCGAGGGAGATATTCATCTCTACATTGATACGGCCACCCTGATTTGGTCGACGGCGATTCTGAGCTTCGTTGGAATCATCAGTGGCATGTTGCCCGCGATCAAGGCTGCGCGGCTCGATCCGATTGAGGCTCTGAGGTACGAGTGAACCAGCTCGACTGTTCCTAGGCGGTACAATCGTTCCCATGCCCGAAACCGCCAATGCCCGGCTCGATCGGGTTCTGGACCAACTGCGGCTGTATGAGCATCCGCTTTTAGACTTTTCCGGGCGCGCCAAGGGCGAAGGCGTAGAAGTTACCATTCAGTTCAAAGACAAATCTGTGCCGGTGCACACTTATTATTTTGACCTGCATCCCCGGGATCTCGACCATCCACAGTTTGAATGGAATTTCCAGCGTCAACTGTATGACGCGCTGCATGATTATTTCGTGGAAATGTTTATTCGCACGCCGCAAGACCGCGTCGAGCGTCGGCAGAACGAATTGTGAATTTACTCCGGCAGAAAATCGAGCAGGAAATACGCGAGCGAGGTCCGATTCATTTTTCGCGCTACATGGAGCTTTGCCTTTACGATCCGGAGCTGGGTTACTATTCGCGAAGCGCGGAGCATTTCGGGAAGGCTGGCGATTTTTACACATCGAGCGATGTGCACGCGGTTTTCGGGCGATTGCTGGCCCGGCAGTTCGAAGAAATGTGGCGAGCTCTGGACTCACCGGAAAGCATCGACTTGGTGGAGCTTGGGCCAGGGCGCGGATTGTTTGCGCAAGACGTACTTGGTTGGGCGCAAATCAAATTCCCAGATTTCTTTCGCGCGTTGCGCTACGTCCTTGTTGAGAACTCGTCGGCATTGCGGGGACGAATCAAGGAGACTTTGAAGTCTCACCTCGATTCTGGAAGAGCCGTGTTGACTGCACGCTATCCTTTAGAAGAAGCAGGCACCGAGATTCCAACCATCGTTTTCGCCAACGAATTCTTCGATGCCTTGCCGGTCGAAGTCTTGAGTACGAAGGGTTCTCTTCGCATCGATGCGCGTGACGGCCACTTTATTGAAAGCTGGTCCCCGTCTTCTTCAGAAGAATTGGAATTTCTCGACCGCTATTCGGTTCATCCTGAGCCTGGGGAGCGGATAGAAGTGCCGCTCGCTTCACAGCAATTCATCGATCGCATCGCCGACGGCATCGGTCGCAGATTCGTGGTCGTTGTCGACTACGGCTACACTCGCGACGAACAGCTGGCTGGACGCCATCGTGGAACGCTAAAGGCTATTCGCCGGCATTCAGTGAGCGCCAATCCGTATGAAGCTCCCGGCGAACAGGACATCACCGCTGACGTGAACTTCACCGCGCTCGCCGCTGCCCTCGAGAGGCACGACATGCGGACGCACAGAGTCATCACCCAATCGCAATTTTTGATGGGCATTGGCGAGGCGAATCAGTTTGGTGACGCGTTTGAAGGATGCCGCGTGCCGCAGGAGCGGGCGAAAGTCGCTCTCCAGCTCAAGCATCTGGTGACTCCGGCGGGCATGGGCGAGAGCTTTCATGTGCTGATCGCCAGTAAGGGAGTCGAGCTTGAGAGTATGGAGTCTTTAGCGGGATTAAGCTTCGGCAGCAAATCGATCGCTCGCTGATCGGCGGTTCTAGCGCTTGGCCCCCGCGAGCGTTTTTTCTTTTTCCGGTACGGACGCAGACGGCATTGTCTCGGCGGCTGCGACGTCTGGATACTCGAACACACCACGACCCGACTTGCGTCCGAGGCGTCCTGCTTTTACATATTGCACCAACAGCGGCGCGGGACGGTATTTTTCTCCCAGCGATTTATGCAGGTACTCGAGAATATTCAGCCGAGTATCGAGGCCCACGAAATCGACCAACTCGAACGGTCCCATCGGGTGATTCAGTCCGAGCTTGAGCGCCTTGTCGATGTCAGCTGCGGTGGCAATTCCTTCTTGCAGCATGTAGAACGCCTCATTGCCGATCATGGCGTTGATGCGGCTGGTGATGAAGCCGGGCGATTCCTTAATGACTACAACTTCCTTCCCCATGCGCTTGCCGACTTCGACTGCCGTCGCAAGCGTATCGTCATCTGTTTCCAGAGCCCGCACGACTTCGAGCAGCTTCATCTTGTGCACCGGATTGAAGAAGTGCATGCCAACGCACTTCCTGGCGCGGTAGGTCACGCTGGAAATTTCAGTGACGCTGAAAGAAGAGGTGTTCGAAGCGAGAATCGTGGCGGGACGGCATATCTTGTCGAGCAGAGTGAAGATCTCAATCTTCGACTCCATCTCCTCCGGAACCGCTTCAATCACCATCTCGGCTTCGCGTGCTGCCTCGTCCGCCGAGTCGGCGTATTCCAAACGCTGAAAAGCCGCGTCGGCATCGGGCGACGAGACTTTTCCTAACTCAACGGCTTTATCGAGATTGGCGCGAATTTCACTTTCGGCGCGACGCAGGGCGGTTGGCAACAGGTCTTCGAGAATGGTGCGGTAGCCGCCAAGGGCAGAGGCGTGAGCGATGCCCCGGCCCATAATGCCGGCGCCGATAACGGCGATGGTTTTGACTTGCACTACTGCGCCACCTTTTCTTTTTCCAAATCTTTAATGGCGTCGTTGAGCGCGATGCCGGCGGTGCGCAGACTTTCCGCCAAGCGCTTGCGCTCCTCGGCGTTCATGGCGGGAATCGCTATGCAAATGCGACGCAGGGTGGTCGTGATGTCGTCCACATAATTCATCGAACGGATAAGTTCACCAGAGGCAAGCATTAGGGCTCCTGTAAATTTCGCGAGTATCGGCCGCTCCATTCTGAGGTAGCTCAGCCGAAGTTCTATTCTGGACGCGTCGGCGAATTTAGTAAAGGCGAGGCGAGCGCCGGTTTTTTCATTCTGCAGTGATGCTTCACGCGATTTGTGATTCGTTTTCTTCGTTTGTTAATAGTGGGTTAGCGGGCGAGGCTTATAATTCTTATCGATTCTTTGAATGGGCCTTCCGCTCTCCCTGCGAATCTAAGGATCTTATGGCAGATAAGCTCTTGAAACGTTATATTTTTGCGAGTGACTTTGATCAGACACTTACCTTCAACGACTCGGGCTACGTGCTGGCCGAGTTGGTCGGCATTCCTACGGCGGAGTTCGAACGCAAAGCCAAAGGCATGGCGAAGATCAACCTGGTACAGCAGGGGGCTGAACTAGCGTACCTTCTGCTCCACGACCCGGAGTTCAAAGCCAAAGTTCGAAAAGAACATCTTCACGAAGTTGGAAAGCGAATCCGGCTGAAGGGCGACATCCAGCTGCTTTACCAAATTCTGGCAAATGGCGTGGACGGGCACTTTTTTGATTTTTATGTTCTTTCGGCCGCGCCGGTGGAAGTGATTCACTCCGCTCTGGAAGGCATCGTCCCCAGGGATCATATTTTCGGAACCGAGTTTCTCTACAAGCCTTCCGGCGAGATCGACAGCATTGTTCGAGCCACAGCCGGATACGGAAAAGTAGCGGTGCTGAACCAGTTGCTGGCCGAACATGTGACCGGTCCGGATCACGTGATTTATTCGGGGGATGGCAGTTCCGATATTCACGTCATGCTGCAACTGAATGCACGCGACGGATTGACGATCGCGGTTTCAGAGTCTCCCCATGTTTCGCAGATCGCCAAGCGCACCGTGCTCAGCAGCAGCGCGTTGGCGGTGCTGGCGCCCATTCTCGAGGAAGTCCTGGGCTGGGAACGTGCGCGGATTCGAACTTTCTTCGAGGGCAACGGCATGCTGATCCAGGAGTGGGAGCGGGTTCGCACCGATTGGCTGACGGTGCGCCCTGCGGCCGAAGACGATTCGGAACCTGTGACTGTGGCATGACGCCTTGCTCTTAGGCTTGGGCGACCTGGCGGGATTGCGATGCTTCGCAATAAAAATCTGATTCCCCTGTCTCATCAGCACCAGCGGGCATTGGCGCTGTGCGTGCGGATCGATCGCGCGCAGCCGATCCCTAACGCTGCCTTGGAGGAATGGCAGGCGGAGATCGAACAGCACTTCGAGCAGGAAATCAGAGGTCATTTCGCTGCCGAGGAGGAGATTCTTTTCCGGGCTGCGCGGGCGTTCCCGCCATTGGTTCCACTGGTGGAAGAGTTAATCGCCGAGCACGGCTCGCTGCGTGAAATGTTTAAGGATGCGCAGGCTCGGCGGATGTCAGCAGAAGGATTGCGGGCATTTGCACAACAGCTTTCTGCTCACATCCGCAAAGAAGAGCGCCAGCTTTTCGAGAGCGTGCAGCGACTGATGGATCCGGAACAATTAGTGGCTCTCGGATTAAGGTTGGGAGTTGCTCTCCAAGCTGCGGCGCAGGCCTGCATCTTGCCGAAGGATGCAACGAGGTTGAGAGCGAAAAGATAGTTCTTGCGGGATTACGATTGGCAGCCGTGATGGCGCCTGAAATCGGTTGCGCCTTCCCTTCCCATGTAACGCTCCAACACAGCTGGGTCAGTTTTGCGCAGGTCAACCATTACCAGGCCATCGAGCACATTGGAAAACTTCCGGTCGACATTAAAGGCGAGCATCTTGCCGCCGATCTTCGCATATTGGCGCAGCAGGATGGGCAACCCTTTACCATCGGTTTCCACATCCGCGATGGGCTGCGACAGGTCCTCCAGTTCTCGCAAGGCGGCGAACATAGCGTGACAATCCCAGGGCCGCAGGCCCGCCGGACGGAAGGGCCGCCGTGGTTCGATCATGCCAGCGAATTCGTCTTCGCGCATGCGCGCTTCGAAAAAGCGGTAGATCATTTCGCGAGAAGCCTTGCTGTAGTCGTTGCTGATGCTCACTGCACCGAAAAGTACCGGCACTTTCGCGTGCGTGGCCAGCAAACGCGCAATTCCCTTCCACAACAATAGCAATGGAGCGTATTGGCGCTGATACTCCGGTCTGATGAAGGAACGACCCAGCTCGAGCGCTGGACCAATCTTTTCGAAGACCTGCGCATCGTAGCGGAAGAGCGTGCTGGTGTAGAGTCCGTTCAGCCCGTGTTCAGCAAGAATTTCGGCCGTGTTACCCGCACGATAAGCGCCGACGAGCTCTCGACTGGTCTTGTTCCACAGCAAGACATGCCAGTAATAGTTGTCGAAACGGTCGAGATCGCGTTGTTTGCCAACGCCTTCGCCGGCACCTCGAAACGTTACTTCCCGTAGCCGTCCAAGTTCTTGCAACATTCGTGGAGTCTCATCGGCCTTCGTCAGATAAACTGCCAACTCGGCGTTCTCCACCAGGCAGCGATCACTAGGGAGACGGTTCAATTCCTCCGCCAAGAGTTGGGCCGGTTCCGCGGGCGCGACGGGTTCTTGCACCTTCTCAGATATCTTGGAGCGCACTGCATCTGACCAGGATTTCTCTGCCCGGGTCCGGCGCGCCAGCAGGTAGGTGCGCCAGCGTAAATATTCAATCGCCTCTCGATCATCTGCGATGCTTGCGAGGGAGTCACACGGAATTTCGCTGCCCACACGGATTTCCACGGTTCGTCCGGCTTGCTGAAGAAATTCTTGCAGCAGGAAGGCGGTTCGCAGGCGCGGATGAATCATCCCGAACAGGTGGAAACTCACACTGTTCCGCCCGCAGAAATAGACGGGTAGAGCTGCGGCTCCGGTGCGCCGAATCAAACGCGCTGCTGTGTCGCTCCAGTCTGGGTCGGCAATTTGACCTTGAGGAAATTGCCACTGCGAAACTTCTCCTGCGGGAAAGACGGCCAGCATTCCACCGTTTCGCAACCAGGTCAGAGCTTCGCGGAGGGCGCGGCGATTGGTTTCGATTCTGTTAGCTCGGAGGGCGTCGTCATCCCCAAAGGGATCCACGAAGATGCAATGCCGCGCCAATTCAGGCACATCGCGCAGCAGATAGTTGGTCATCACTTTTACGTCAGGACGAACACGAGTCAGCAGAACTGCCAGCATCGCACCATCGAGCATTCCAAACGGATGATTGGCTACGACGACGACCGCGCCCTGAGCGGGGATTCGCGCCGCGTCCGCAGCGTCCACACGCAATTCCACTCGCATTTCCGCCAGCAAGTTCTCGAGCCCGAAGCCCTCGGGAGATCGCTGCACACGGCGGTAAAGTTCCCGTACCTTCTCTACAGGAATAAACTTCTCTGCCAAGGCCGGAATGCGCGGAAAGCCCGCAACGTGCGCCAACACTTCGGGCTGCGTCTCGTCTCCGTGCGAGATGGTTTAAGGGCATATTAAAGGAATAGCGCGGCCGCTTTGCAGCAGGATGAAGATGAGGTTAAAAGCTGATGAAATATGGCTGGGTGGGAAACTCGAAAGTAACCAGGCAGTGGCCAGTGTTCAGTGGTCAGTGGTCAGACTACAAACCTTGCGCACTCGGGAACAACTGACCACTGATCACTGGTCACTGGCCACTGATCACTGCTTCTAGGTTTCGAGACGGAAGCGTGTTTCGGCCAGAGCATAAAGTTTGCGCCAGACCAGACGATTGATCGTGACCACGGTGGCCGCCATCATCATGGTTGCGGCCAAGAGCAGATCGAAGTTGCCGCTGTCGGTGGCTTGGCTGATGGTCGCGCCCAAGCCGGTTGTGGTGTAGATTTGCCCCTTGAAATGGAAGTACTCAGCGACGATGCTGGCATTCCAAGCGCCTCCGGAAGCCGTTACCAAGCCGGTGACCAGATAAGGAAAAATTCCCGGCAGGATCAGCTTCTTCCAGCGCTCAATGCCTTGCATCCGGAATACGGAACAGCATTCTTTTAGATCAGTCGGGATGGCCATCGCACCGGCGATGACGTTGAACAGACACATACCACTGGGTGCCGAGCAGCAGGACGACGATCGATGCCAGCCCAAGTCCGCCACCGAGCCTAATCAGCACGAGCAGAATCACAGGGAGCAGGGCGGTGGCCGGAACTGACGCTGCAATCTGGGCCAGCGGTTGCGCGATACGGGCGAGCCGAGGATTGAAGCCGATCGCGACTCCGGCGGGGACAGTCCAAAGGGTGCCGATGAGCAAGGCAAGATTGACCCGCAAGAAAGTTGCGCCCAGGCCCAGGGCGGCCTCGTGCAATTCCACCTTCTGCAGTCCGGAGAGAATGATTGCGACGCGGACCACGCCGTAGCCAATGCCGATCAGCGCCAGCAGGGCCAGCGCGCGCGCAAGCCACTCCCGCCACGGAGCTGCAGGCTCCTCGGGCGCTTCTTCTGAATGCTTCCGCGCAAAATGCAGGAGCAAACGCTCTTCCAGCGGCTGCAAAGTTTTTTGTCGAATTTTCGCGAGGCCGGTGGAGTGCTCCACCAGGTTGAGAACCCACGATCGCGGACTGTCGGTGCTTTCCACCTGCTCCACTTTGAATTTCTCTGCCCACGCAATCACCGGCCGCCAGATGAATTGATCGAGCAACACGATCACGGCAACCATCGTGGCGACTCCCCACAGGATGGAGCTCATGTCTCCGGCGCTGGCGGCGGTTTGCAGGTATGAGCCTAAGCCGGGCAGACGAAAGTCGCGCGGGCCCAGTACGAACATTTCGCAAACCATGAGGGCGAACCATCCGCCGGCCACTGACATCATCGAGTTCCAAACCAATCCGATGGCCGAAAATGGCAATTCCATCTGCGTGAAGCGCTGCCACCAGCTGAAGCGGTAGATGGTTGCGGCTTCTCGCATCTCTTTCGGAATGCTTTTCAGAGAAGCATAGAAGCTGAAGGCCATGTTCCACACCTGGCCAGTGAAAATGAGCAGGATTGCGCCCAACTCCACGCCCAGTTGGCGGCCTGGGAAAAGCGCGACCATGGCCAGCATGACTCCGGGAAGGAAGCTGAGCACGGGAATCGACTGCAGAACGTCGAGCAGTGGAATCATGAAGCGCTCGGCGCGCTGGTTATAGGCTGCCACATAGCCGTAGACCAGGGTGAAGACCAAGCTCAAGAAGTACGCGATGGTGATGCGCAAGAGCGAATAACCGGCATAAGCCGGCAGCGACCGCGGGCTGCGCGAAATCTCTACCGAAGGCGTGAACGGGCCGAACCACCCGCGACCGACCGTTACCACGCCGTAAAACAGCGCGATGCCTGCCGCGAACATGATGACATCGGGCAGGTGCGAGGTTTCGAGACTCGGCAGCTGGGACCACAAGCGATACGCCGAGAATCCCCGGAAGGTAATGCTCTTTTTCATGCGACGGCTTTTTCTTTCAGCCTCAATCTCGATCAGGCCTTTGGCGTGGAAGTTGGCTCTTGTTTTTCAATGGTGTGATCTGAGATCTCGGTCGGGGCAGGTTCGGTTTGCGTCAACCGGCCGCTCTCCCGGTCGTAATCGAAAATCTCGGCGTAGCGGCCCCAGTTCATGGCCGTATCCAGTTGCCGCTGTACTTCGTCTTCCGCGAAATGCTCGTCAAGAATGTCGTGGAAAAATTCGTCGGCGATGGAGTGATCTGACTTCCGCTTCAAGATGCTGTCGATCTGCTTCAGGATGGTGACATGCTCCAGAGCAGCCTCGCGGAACAAGACCTTGCGTCGTTGAATGTCAGCGTCGGCAAACTGCACTCCCTGCCGCGAGAGTTCGACATCGCCCTCTTTCAGCCGGGCAAAACCCAGCAGCACGCAAGCTTCAAGAATCGGCAACAGATCTTCCACGTCCATTACCAACTCTTCGCTCAGGCGAAACAGGTCTTCGCGACCTCCGCGATCGTGCAGAAGTTCGAGCAGGCCGGCGATTCCGCCGACGCGGGCGTGCGGGAGCATTTGATATTTACTGGTCCGAACCGGCGGTTGGCCCCTCTTCAATCCGCCCGCCGGAACAACAATCTCCCCAGTGCTCTCCGGATCCGGCACGGCATGCTCGACGTCCGGTTCGGTCATGATTTTGTAGATGTAATCCACCAGTTCGACAAAGCGGCTGGACTTGCGATCACGAGGATGCGAGAGCTTCACGTTGAAATCCGAGCGGATACGAGCCGGATTTCGTCCCAGCACGACTATCCGGTCGGCCAGCATTACGGCTTCCTCGATGTTGTGGGTGACGATGAAGATGGCGCTGGTGGGCATCTTCTTGGTGAGCCAGAGTTCCAGTAATTCGCCGCGCAGATTTTCCGCCGTGAGGACGTCGAGAGCGGAGAAGGGCTCGTCCATGAAGAGCACTTCCGGCTCAACCACGAGAGCGCGCGCGAAGCCTACGCGCTGCTTCATGCCACCGGACAATTCTTTGGGATAGGCCGTTTCGAAGCCATCGAGGCCGACTGTGTCCAAAGTACGGAGGGCGCGTTTGCGTCGCTCCACGGCGGGCACGGCCCGCGCTTCCAGAGGAGCCTCCACATTCTCGAGGACTGTTAACCAGGGAAAAAGAGCAAAGCTCTGGAATACGATGGCGACGTTGGGCGCTTGACCGTTCAGGGGCTTGCCGTGCCAGAACAGCGCGCCGGAAGTAGGTTGTGAAAGTCCGCTCAGAATGCGCAGCAGTGTCGACTTGCCGCAGCCGGACGCACCCAGCAGAGCGATTATCTTCCCAGGCTCGATGGTGAAGTCCGTGAGTCCGACCACCTGGATGCGGGTTCCATCCGGCTGCGGATAAGACTTTTCAATTGCCCTGGCTTCGATAATGGGTTCGTTCGCCAATAAAACTCTCCGTAACCTCTATACACGATCCAGAGGAAGGCGCAAAGCCTCGCAACCGGTGTAACACTCCTTCAACAATCGTTCCTTTCGCAATCGTCTCTTTAGAAGTCGTTTCCTCAAAAAAAGTGGGATGGCAGGTGACCGACTCAGGCCGCGAAATTGCTGTCTGGAGAGATGGCAAATGGCTGCGGCAACCGGTCTGTCATTTCGGCAAGATGAGCAAGTTTCGCCGTCAATTCCGGCGTGAACTGTTCCGGCGCAAGACGCCACTTCCAATTCCCGCCGTGCCGACTGGGAGTATTCATGCGGGCTTCGCTACTAAGGCCGAGGACGTCTTGCATCGGGATAAGAGCAAGGTCAGCGACCGAAGCTTGCGCCGCTCGGATGAAAGCCCAATGAATGCCATCGTCGACGAGGCCGAGATAGCATTCCGCATTGCGCCGTTCATGATCGGCCGCGGCAGACTTATACCAGCCAGCCGTCGTATCATTGTCGTGAGTTCCGGTGTAGATCACTTTACCCGCAGCACGATGTGGCAAATATATGTGTGCGCCCTCATCGCCGAAGCCGAACTGCAGCACGGCCATCCCTGGAATCTGCAGGCGTTCGCGAAAAGCATGAACTTCGGGCGTAATGTAGCCCAAGTCTTCCGCGAAGAAGGGTAGCCCTCCGAGAGCCTCACGCAGCCTATGAAACAGGTCGTCTCGCGGACCATCCACCCACCGACCGTTGATCGCTGTGGGATCGGCCGCCGGAATCTCCCAGAACTGATCGAAACCGCGGAAATGATCGAGCCGGATGTAATCGCAGTTTCGCGTTGCCCAGCGCAGGCGCTGAATCCACCATTCATATCCCTGCGCTTTCATCACATCCCAGCGGTAGAGCGGATTGCCCCAGCGTTGGCCGGTCTTGCTGAAGAAGTCAGGCGGCACACCAGAGACAACTTCGGATTCGAGATTCTCATTCAAGCGAAAAAGATCGCGATGCATCCAGACATCGGCGCTATCGTAGTTTACGAAGATGGCCACGTCGCCAACGATGCGGATTTTCCGCTCCGCGCAATAACGGCGAAGCGCCTGCCACTGTTCGTAGAAGGCAAACTGCAAAGCGCTGCGGATTTTCAAGTCGTCGGCCAGTTCTCTGCGGGCGCGTTCCATGGCAGTGGATTCGCGACGAGCAAGCTCGGCCGGCCATTTGTTCCAGCTGGCGAGTTTGTGTCGCGCCCGTAGGGCATCGAAAAGGACGAAATCATCCAGCCACCAGGCATTCTCTGAACAAAACCGTTCAAAGCGTTCGCGCACACCGGCCGAAGCGGAAGCGACAAAGCCGCGGCCGGCTTCGAAAAGGAGCGGCATTTTTCTGGCGAAAACCCGGTCGTAGGCCACGGGACCAGAGTCCGAAGCAGGAGGGGAAATTTTATCCTGATCGATCCAACCGCGGCTGGCCAGCCGTTCCAGGCTTATGAGCAGAGGATTACCGGCGAAGGCTGAGATGGAAGAATAGGGCGAGTTGCCGTAGCCTAGCGGACCGAGGGGCAACACCTGCCAAAGCCCCTGACGGGCCGCGGCAAGAGAATCGGCGAACTGATAAGCGGCTGGACCAAAGTCACCGATGCCGCCGCGCGAAGGCAGTGACGTGGGATGCAGCAAGATGCCGGCGGCTCGGGGAAACGACATGCGAATCGATCACTATCTAGGAAATCTCAGATTCCCGGTTCGCCTCCGGAACGGGTCAGCGCTTTCATCTCTTCCTGGTTGATCTTGATTTTGCCGGACTTTTGCATCTGGTCACGCAGATTCGTCACGAATACTCCGAACAGCTCCTGTTCCTTGCTCTGCAGGAGGGTATCGCGAATCTGATCGCGCTTGGCGGCGAAGTCGGCCTCGGACGGAGCTTGCACGTCGGTTACAGCCAAGACTACGCCGTTGCCTCCGCTGTTAATCGGGCCGCTGATATCGCCTGGCTTCATGCTGAACGCAATTGCAGCCTGTCCGGTCATCGACCCGATATCCGGAACCTGACCATCGGGCGCGACGAGTTCACTCGTTTTCACTGAGGCACCCAACTCCTTCGCCGCTTTCTTCAGGTCGTGCTCTGACTTGGCCCGGTCGGAGAGTTCCTGCGTCTTCTGCGACAACAGAACGCTCGAGCGCTCGTTCTTGAATTCTTCTTCTACACGGCTATGGATCTCTTCGAAAGTCGGCGTTGATACCGGTTTTACCGCAAGCAGATCAAAGACCGCGAAGCCCTGCGAGGTCGAAGCTGATTCCGGACCGGACTTTTCGGCGGTGGTGAAAACCGCGTCCATAAATTGAGGCGATGGCCCTAATCCGGGCACGATATCCTTGCGACTGAAAAAATCAGGGGTCGCAACCGGCACACCCTTGGCGGCCGCCGCAGCGTCAAGTCCCTGCTTCTTAGCCTGCTGGAGCAGATCTTCGGCTTGCTGCTGGGTGAGCTGCTGAGCCTTCTGCTGCTTGAGAACCGGCTCGATCTGATCTTTCACTTCCTCGAGCGTTTTCATGTGGGCGTCCTGCCGCTCATCCACACGAATGATGTGAAAACCGTAGCTGCTCTTTACCAAGTCGCCGATCTGACCTATGGGCTGGGAGAAAGCGGCTTTCTCGAATTCGGGAACGGTACGGCCCTTGCCAATCCATCCCAGTGATCCGCCTTCCTTGGCGCTGCCTGGATCTTCGGAATACTTTTTCGCCAGGTCTTCGAATTTTGCTCCGGCCCTGAGCTGTTTGAGAATATCCTGGGCGCGTCGTTGCGCTTCTGCTGCGCCCTTTTCGTCTACCTTTCCGTCTGGGCCCGGAAGCGGCGTCTTGATCAGAATGTGGCTAACCTTGGCTTGCTCCGGTACGCGGTACTGATCACGGTGCTGGTTGTAATACGACAGCAGCTCGTCGTGTGTTATTTGAACGCCACTCTCGATTTTTCCGGTATCGATCATGGCGTATTTCACCTTGCGCTTTTCCGGAACAGAATTCGCGTAGGTTTTCTGGTGGCTATCGTAAAAAGCCTTCAACTCTTCGTTCGTGGGATGAAGGCCTTTCTTGATGTCGTCCTGCCGGAGAACGGCGTACTCAAACTTGACCTTGGTGTTTTGCTTGTCGAACTCCTGCCGGATGGAGGCTTCGCTTACCGAGGCGCTGCCCGTGATCAGGGCCTGCAGCTTGCTGATCAGAATTTCTTTGCCTACATTATTTTCGAATGTCGCGGTGGTTAAGTTGTGCTGCTGCAGCAAACCCTCGTATTCCGCCTGGCCGATGAAATTTCCGCCAGGAAAGAAAACCTCTGAATAGCGTCCGTGCTGCAATTCGTCTTTTATTTCCTGTGGCGTGGCCTTCAGTCCGAGATGTTGCGCCTCCGCCACCAATGCCTGGCGATCTACGAGCTGGTCAGCCGCTCGTTGCGCAAAAAATGGCAGCAGGAGAGCAGCATTCGCGCCCAACTGGGCGCCCTGCTGTTGAAGCATGCTTTGCGCGGTCTCGCGCACTTCCTGGGCGGTAATATCCTCGCCATCCACTTTCGCCACGATGCCGGCGCCCGGCGTGCCAGATGCATCGGTGCCGATGCCTGGGACAAACGCGATCACCATGGCGGCGCAAATCAGCAGCAGCAGGCCGCTGAGCACAATTTTCTTGAACGGTCCTTCAGTTTGCAGAAATCGAATCATCTTCTTGTCACTCCGGAGTGGAAAGCGGAATTAATAATTATAAACCACGCGATTGGGTGCGGTTGTTCGCACGCTTTTCCGGGCTTCACGGCTCGGTTCTTTTCCGCCTCAAAAATCAGCTATTGAAACGTATCAATAGACGTGTTATCCATCTTGTTCCCGGACTGAGGTCCACGGATCGGCATCTTGCGAGCGGTGATGGCGCACCGAGGGAGCGACATGAATTCCACAAATCAGTTCCTCAGATTTTTCTCGAGATTGTTATCGGCACAATTCGTTGTGATGATGTTCGTCGCGTCGTGCTTCCTGTTGAGCCTAGACCGCTCTGCTTGCCAGTCGCTGGAGCAAAATGCTTCGGGGCACAAGACCGAGAGACTCGTTCTTCGAGATGACTGGAGGCTCCAATCCTCGGTCAAGGTTGAGGCTAAGGGCGAAGCTATTTCGAGCATGAACTTTGCTCCCGACGGCTGGCACAACGTTACCGTGCCGACTACCGTGGTCGCAGCGCTGGTAAAAGACAAAACTCTTCCTGATCCGTTCTTTGCGATGAACCTTCGACAATTTTCCGGAGTGACGTATCCGATCGGCGGAAATTTTTCGAACATTGCGATGCAGCCGGATAGCCCGTACGCTGTCTCCTGGTGGTATCGAAAACAGTTTTCTGCTCCCGCGTCTTATTCGGGAAAGACCGTGTGGCTGAATTTCAGAGGCATCAACTACCGCGCTAATGTGTGGCTGAACGGAAAGCAGATTGCGAACTCCGACGAAATCGCTGGCGCCTGGCGCACCTACGAACTCAATGTCACCGACGCGCTGAAACCGGGGGCTGAAAACGTTCTGGCGGTCCAAGTGTTTGCCCCGACGGAGAATGATCTGGCGATCACTTTCGTCGACTGGAACCCGGCGCCGCCGGACAAAAACATGGGCCTGTGGCGTCAGGTCTACTTCACAACCAGCGGGCCGGTTGCCTTGCGCTATCCAACAGTGGTTTCGAAGCTTGACCTGCCCGCGAACGACTCCGCTCGCCTGACCGTGACTGCGCAACTAAAGAACGGTACTAGCCATCCCGTCAAAGGCAAGTTGAAAGGACGGATTGAAAACGTAACTTTCGAGCAGGATGTCGAACTCGCGGCGAACGAGAATAAGGACGTCACCTTCACTCCCGAGCAGTTTCCTCAACTCGTTTTGGCGAATCCGCGGTTGTGGTGGCCTGCCCAGATGGGCAAGCCGAATCTTTATCCACTGGCGATGGAGTTCGACGTCGATGGCGGCGTCAGCGACCGTTCGCAAACGCAGTTCGGCGTTCGCGAGGTGACTTCCGAAGTAAATGCAACAGGCGGGCGCGCTTTCCACATCAATGGGAAGAATATTCTGATCCGTGGCGGCGGATGGACTCCTGACATGATGCTTCGCGAAGACTCCGAGCGGCTGCGCGACGAATTTCGCTACGTCGAAGACATGGGACTCAATACCGTTCGCCTCGAAGGCAAACTCGAAACGCAGGAGTTTTTTGATCTTGCCGACCAGAAGGGCATTCTGGTGATGGCAGGATGGTGTTGCTGCGACTTCTGGGAGCGCTGGCCGCGCTGGAAGCCGCAGGATTTTCAAATCGCGCAGCAGTCCTTGCGCGATCAGATCTACCGGCTGCGCAGCCATCCCAGCCTGGTGATGTGGCTCAACGGAAGTGACAACCCTCCGCCGCCCGACGTGGAGCAGATGTATCTGAAGATCGAGAAGGAACTGCTTTGGCCGAATCCGGTGGTTTCTTCGGCTACAGGAAAAGCTACGACGGTCACCGGAGAGAGCGGCGTTAAGATGTCGGGTCCCTATGAATACATAGCTCCAAGCTATTGGGAGCAGGACACTCCCGCAGGCCAGCCCAACCGCAAACTGTGCAATCCGGGCGGCTGTGGGGGAGCTTATGGCTTCAACACCGAGACAAGCATGGGACCGGCGGTCCCACCCATCGAAAGCATCCGTGCGATGGTGGGCAACGATCATTTGTGGCCCATCGACGACGTGTGGAACTATCATGCCGGCGGCGGGGAGTTCAAAACCATCAAGGTGTTCAGCACCGCGCTTGCGAACCGGTACGGCAAATCGGATAGTGTTGAAGACTTCGCGTTCAAGTCGCAGCTGCAGACTTACGAGGGCGTGCGCGCCATGTACGAGGCCTATAGCCGTAACAAATATCAATCGACGGGCGTGATCCAGTGGATGCTGAACAATGCGTGGCCTTCGATGATCTGGCATCTGTACGACTATTACCTTCGCCCCGCCGGCGGCTATTTCGGCGCCAAGATCGCCATGGAAGCCCTGCACCCGATCTATGGCTACGACGATCATTCCATCTGGGTCGTGAGCAGCCAGTACGAGGACGTGAAAGGTCTAAAGCTTACGACGAAGATTTTTGATCTGGACATGACCGAGAAGTTTTCTCGCGAGAACTCTCTTGACGCGCCCGCCGACAGCACCACCAAAATATTCCCCTTGCCCGAAGTGCCGGGACTCAGTCCTGTCTACTTCCTCGTGTTACGACTCACCAACTCCGAGGGCAAACTCGTGGGCTCGAACTTCTACTGGCTCTCCACGAAACCCGAAACGCTTGACTGGGCCAAGTCCAACTGGTGGATGACTCCAACCGAGTCCTACGCCGATTTCACCGCGCTCTCTCAACTCGCCAAAGTGAAGCTTAAAGTTATGGACCGCACAGAGCGCAAAGGCGAAGAGTCGGTCACGCGCGTCACCGTCGAAAACCCGAGCAAGAGTCTGGCTTTTTTTGTGAGGCTGAAAGTGGACAAGGGTGTGAACGGGGAAGAGATCCTGCCAGTCATCTGGGAAGACAATTACATCTCCCTTCTTCCCGGAGAAAAGCGCGAGCTAACCGCAACCTATCGCACCAGCGAGCTGGGTGGGGAGAAGCCAGTCGTAGAGGTCAGCGGCTGGAACGTACATTAAGGAAGTGCAGGAACTGGGATCCGCCGTTCATCGCGTAGTTACATTCGAGTCAGCGCGGTGTTGGGAGACGGAAAGTATGTTTCCATCGGGATCCTTGAACCACGCCACCTTGTCACCGGTTGGCGCGGTCCAGATACCGAGTTCGTCTTGCTCGAAGAATCCGAATTTTTCGCAGTGGACACCCTTCTCCTGCAGGCTCCGGACGGTCTTCACGATGTCCGCAACTTCCCATCCCAGAATAGTGAATTGTGCTGGCGTAAACTGCGGCACTTTCGCCACTCGAACCATGATTCCGTTCGCATCGAGAACCGTGGCAAAACCGTCATCCTTCACAAAACGAAGTCCCAGCACTCCTTCGTAGAAAGCTCTCGCTTTCGTCGGGTCTTTGGTGGGAACAAAAGCAACGATGTTGGTCGAACCGAGCATCCTCCTCCAGTTTCCTCATTCTTCCGGCGGCAGTTCGAAGTCGACCAGATTGCCGCGGAAACCTTTGGTCTTCCACGCACCCACGGCGATTCCCATCGCCATCCAGATCGCCCCAAAGACCAACGCCTTCGGGCTCAAGTTAATCCAGAGAAAAAAACAAATTACGAAGCCGAGGACTGGCGGGAGCAGATTACCAAGCTTTTTTTGCGGCTCATGCAAATAGTAGCGGACGAATGCCGCCGCGTTGACACCCATAAAGGCTATGAGCGCGCCGAAATTGAGCAGGTTCGCGCCCAGATCATAACCGGTGGTTGCCCCGGCCAGCGCTGGCAGCAGAAAAGCGCCCGCTAAGGCGAGTGCGCCGACAAACAGAACGTTGTTGCGTGGAACTCGCCGTTTGGCATCGACTGCTCCAAAGAAGGACTTCGGTAAAGCGTTACTGCGTCCCATGCCATAAAGCAGACGAGCCGCACCCAGTTGCGCACCCATGCCGGAGCCAAAGTTGGCCACTACTAATGTGAAGCCGACAATGGCAAACAACGGCGCCCAAGCGCGTCCGGCCACGAACGTAAAAGCTGTGTCCATGTTCGGATACGGTTCAGAGGCCGGCCAAATAAGCTGCGCGGCATATACCTCAAACGCCGACAGGATCCCGATCACGACACAGACCAGCACCGTGGCCAATAAAATGTTTCGCCGTGGATTCTCGGCCTCTTCCGAGAGTGTGGAGATGCCATCGAAGCCGATGTAGGTGAGCACGGCGACAGAGGTGCCACCCAACACGGCTTTTGTATTCCAGCTCGCCGGATCGTAAAAAGGCCGGGTAAAGAACGCCGCACCATCGTGAGGATGGCCAAAGATGTAGCGCGCGGCCGCCACGAAGAAGATCGCAATCACCACTCCCATTCCCGCAGCCAGAGCTGTGTTCACTCGGGCCGAAGTTTTCACGCCTTGCACATTCAACATGGTAAACACCAACGCAAAGAAAACCGCCCATGCGGCATACGAGACACCGGGTGCGAAGACATGCGCCTGCTGGCTGATCCAGATAATGCAGATCATCGGATTGAGAAGGTAATCCATGACCATGCTCCAGCCGGTCACATAACCCAGCGCGGGGTTGATCTCTTGCCCTACATAGGTAAAGGCCGAGCCAGCGCTGGGATACGCCCGAGCCATTCGCCCATAGCTGATGGCTGTGAAGAGCATCGCGACCATGGCGATCAGAATGGTGGTGACAACGTGACCGTGGCCGCGATTACTGAGCACTCCGAACACTGACATGGGCGCAACCGGCTGAATCACGATGACGCCGTAAAGGATCAGATCCCAAAGCGTGAGGGTGCGGCGAAGGCGAGGAGGGGACGACACAGCAGGAGCCGAAGTGGTTTCCATGGGTCCGCCTATTGGATTATGCGGAGGGTAAAAATGTCAATATTAAAACGTTTCTATACGATGTTATTGCTCGCTCTCTACTTGGAAGGGCCGTAGTCGAACCAGTATCCGTGCTGTTCGTTTCCCGACATGTGCCGCGTGTTGTATTCGAGAAGATAGTTTACGTGCGCGTCGTCCAGCGGGAATGATTGGCCCTGCTGATAGGGATAGTCGCCCATTCTGAGGAACGGCAGCGGTGCCACGAAGTTGCCTTCGGCGGCGTAGAAATCCATATCTTTTTCGTAACCGTTTGCGGCGAAGAAGTAGTCGCGCACCCAACCCCGGGGCAGAGCCGGCAGGTTCGAGGGATCGAAGTCGAGGCGTACTTCATCGCCCGATCCAAAGACCACTAACTGATCGTCCAGGGCCGTCAACAGTGGCAACACATCGCCGTAGCGGGTGTAGGTTCCCGCGGGACGCGTGTACGGCCCGGTCGCACTCACCTTTTCGTAGATGTACTGCACGTTGCCCGGCGGCACGCCTTCGATCTTCAGGGGGAATCCGTGGAAGCCGAGGTCGGCGTGTACGAGCGGAACCGGCGTCAGATGTACGCTCTGATTCCTGTTGAGAGAATCCTGAGGCGTCCGGCTCACCAGAATGCTGTCCAAATAAATCTGCAGATTGGTTGTGATGCGAATCTTCTTTGTGCCGAGCGGCAGCTTGCCCGTGAGATCGGCGGTCATAGTGCGCGGACCGCCCGCGGGGAATCCCATGTCCTCAACTACGCGCACCCACTTGCCTGTTGCGCCCTTTTCATTTCCAACCAGCGCTTCGACATAAGGAGAAATCGCTTGCACGCCGGCTTGCGATGCGGCATACATGCTGTTCGCCGAAAAGTATTCGACTTCGCCGTGCAGCAGCAGCCACAGCGCGCCACCGCGGTAAGGCTCCCCTAACTCCAAAGTGAGGGCATGAGGCTTGGCAAAGCCTTGAAACTGTGTCAAGGCAAAATCGCCGATGTAACGATGCGCGAGAAGAGCGGGCAACACTTCGTGGCCTTGTTCATCCCACGCTCCGGCGGGTGGACGCGCGTCGCGGCTGACCACAACTTTAAATTCCGGATACGGAGGGTTCGATGCGAAATACTCGTTCGGGTAAACATCGACGTCCGCCGGATGATCGACCGCCAGCAATCGCGCTTGATCGAGATAGACGGCTTCCTCCAGCGGCTCCATGAAGCGGAAGCTCAACTTGCCATTTTTCTCGCGAATCGCATCGCGATTAATCTTGACGTATTCGACAGGCCGAGGAACGTCGCGCTGGCCGGGGCCAACCCAGTGTCCAACCACGCCTGCGCCCAGCATGTCGCCGACGAGCTCATAGCGTTCGCCGTTCCAGGCAAACAGCGTGGGACAGGAACTGCCGCGGCGGTCCATCTCGAGATAATTTTGCTGCCTGTCGCCGGCGACATTGATTTCGTCTTGCAGCACGCCGGTGGGCCACGTCATGCGCACGATGTCGGCCTCTTTTGCGTCGCCGAGGCCGACCACGAAGTCGGTCGAGTTCTGTCCCAGGTATCCGTTGGAGCCGGCAATCTCAAATTTCTGCCGATTGCCACCCGCGAACACTTCCACCTTGGTGCCGATGGCGGACTTATTGTCGGACAGCCCTTTGAGAGATAGGCGCAGCCAATGATTCTGATTGCCACCTTCGTTTCGTAGCAGAACGGCTGGACCATGATTCTGGGTGATCAGCAGATCAGTTGCGCCATCGCCGTCGTAGTCGCCGGTGATGATAGCGCGCGGCTCTTTGAGTTGAATCTTGTCGAGACCGACGTCGGCGGTGACGTCTTTGAAACCATCGGCGCCGAGATTGCGGAACAGCTTTATCTCGCCTTTACCATCTTTCGTCTCGCCGACGGCAACCAGATCGACCCAACCGTCGTTGTCGTAGTCGATGGCGGCTATGCCGTAGGCACGAACCCAATTCGTTTCCGGAAGTTGGACTGGGTCGAAACTCTTGCCACGATTATTGCGCCATAGCGTGAGACCGGGTGATCCCATGTGCGTGAAGGCCAGGTCCATCCAGCCATCGTGGTCGAAATCGAGAACAGCGACGCCAACGGTTGGCGCTGGCATCAGCGTGGACCATGGTTTGCGGCGAATAAACTTTCCTTCACGAGGATTCTCGAACACAGACGGACCTTCGTCAGTAACGACAAGATCTACGGCGCGGTCGTTGTTGTAGTCGGTGCCGATCGCAGCAACGGCACCGTTGTAGTGCTCGCTCTCCTCCAGCCCAACCGAAGCTGCAACCTCCGTGAAACTTCCATTTCCATTGTTGCGGTACATCTCGCTCCATGACGAAGGGCCGTCCGTGAGAATCTGCAAGTGTGCTTGCCCCTTGTTAATCACGGCGTTCACGTGATGAGTCACGTACAGATCGATGTCGCCGTCATGGTCGTAGTCAATGAAGGTTGCGCCTAAAGAAAAAGGCCCACTCTTGATACCCAGTGACCCGGCGGCATCCTTAAACGTTCCATTTTTCTCGTTGTGCAGCAAGAGAACTCGCTCTCCTGCCGTTACCGCGAGGTCTACTGCGCCGTCATTGTCGTAGTCTCCCGCAGTGCAACCCTCTCCGTGTAGTGTCGGGTCGAGGCCCGCCTTTTGCGTCACATCCTCAAACCTGCCGGCCCCCATGTTGCGGTATAGCGCGAGTCCGCCCTGCGGTCCGCCATCAGCCACAAACAGGTCAGGGCGCCCCTCGCCGTCGTAATCTAGGAAGCAGGCCCCCGGACCGAGAAAACTCAGCAAGTCTTCTCCGCGAGCCGGACTAGCTCTGCTCATAATCCCGGCTTCTGCCGTCACATCCACAAACTGCACCTTGATCTGCGCTGGCGCTTTCAGCACTACCGAGGGCGATTCGACTGCGCGCGAGTACTGGCCCTGCTCACCGTAAGCCAGGCTCATGGGCGCGCCGATTTTGTTTTGCGTGATGTACTGGAATTTTTTCAGGTGCTCGCGGGCGTGGTCGATGTCGGTGGATTGCTGGTAGGCGCGCGACAATCCGAACTCGGCGGAGGCGTGCAGCGGGTTGAGTTGTAGCGCGTGTTGAAAAGCATCTATGGCTTGCGGAAACTGTTTCGCCTGTACGTAGGCTGTGCCCAGGAAATACCAGGTATCGGGGTCGTTTGGGTCGATCTCAGCTACGTGACGAAAGGCCTCAATGGCGGCCGGAGCGTCTCCAGTATTCTTTGCCAAAAGGCCGAGGTTATACCACGCGTTCGGATTTTTCGGATCCAGCTTGAGCGCATCTTCGAGCGTGGCCTTCGCTTCCTCGATCTTTTGCATATTCAGCAAGGCGATGCCTTCATTCAGCCGCGCCATGGTCAGCTTGGGATCAAGTTCGGCCGCCTGCTGGAAAGACTTCAGCGCCTTCTCGAAGAGTTGCTGGTTCATGTAAGCCGCGCCCAGATTATTCAGACGCGCGGCCTCGACAGGATTTAGCTTCGGCTGAGTTTGCGGGAGGGTTGCGAACAGGCCAAAGGCAGCTGCGAGAATGCCGCCTAGAGCAACTGAGAGTCGGGAAGTCATCTGATTCAAGATTTAAACACAGAGGACACGGGGGCACACAGGGGAAATCGATCTTCTCTTTTGTACGACTGCAGCGAGGAGATCAGATTCCTCGTCGCACCAGCTCGAGAGTCGGGAAGGCATTTGATTCAAGATTTAAACACAGAGGACGCCTCAGAGTGCAGGGAAACACCGAGCGCCGGGCAAACAAATTCCTTGCAAACGCGAAGGCCGCTTCAGATTCAAGGGATCCTTCGACTACGTAAATGGGTCCGCTATCGCGAACCCATTGACTCCGCTTAGGATGACAAGCGCTATTTGTGCAGCGAGTCGAGATCCGTTTTGGCGTACGGGCGGTTTACGATGATGCCCTTCCCTTCCTGAATAGTGACAGTTTGTCCGGCATTCACATTCGAGAGCTTGTCTACCTGTCCGCTGGGCCATTGAATTTCAATGCTGTCGGCTTTGGTTTGCGCACCGAGGCCGAAGGTGAGCACGAGTTCGCTCTGCGAAAGATAACTCGAACCGGAGCGCAGCATCTTCGATTGCTTGTCGTTATTGTTGTCGGATGCGACGCGCACGACCGCGCCGATGCCGTCGCGGTTGGATTTTGTACCCACGAGCTTCACGCGAAGACTGTGATTCGATCCACCTTCGTTGTGAAATAAATATGCTGGGCCACCGTTGGTCATGATCAGAATATCGAGAAAGCCATCGTTGTCGATATCGGCGTAGGCCGCGCCCCGCGCCACTCGCGGAGCGGCAAAGGCTGGCCCCATTTGTGCCGTCACTTCCTGAAACTTGCCTCCCCCAAGGTTGCGGAAGAGATGCGATGGCTCGGCATAGCTCACGCGCTTCTGCACTCGTTCGATCGCGTCTTCGATGTGGCCGTCTGCGACGAAAATATCCGGCCAGCCGTCGTTGTCATAATCGAAGAAGAAGCAGCCGAAACCGAGCGTAACCAGCGTGGCGCGCCCGACTTCGGATTGCGGAGCCTCGTCGACGAAGAGGCCGTTGCCTTCGTTGTGATAGAGCGAAGCCATTTGATTGGAAAAATTAGTGATCAGGACGCTGGGACGGCCGCTGCGATCATAGTCGGCTGCGTCAACGCCCATGCCGGCGCGGGCTACGCCGTCTTCACTGAACCCAATCCCGGCAGCCACACCACGCTCTTCAAAGGTTCCGTCTTTCTTATTGAGATAGAGTTTGTTGGGCTGGGTGTCGTTGGCGATCAAAATGTCGGGCCAACCATCTGCGTTGTAATCGAGGATGGTGATGCCAAGACTTTTCGAAGTGGGATCGCCGAGGCCGGCCTTCTGCGTAGCGTCTTCGAATTTTCCGCCGCCGAGGTTATGCCACAGGCGGACGGATGCACCTTTATACGATTCGGGTGTGCAGTAAGACTTGTGCGCGCCATCGAGGGTGCAGTAGAGATCGGTTTGCTCGGTCCAGCGCACATAGTTCGCGACAACGAGATCGAGTTTGCCGTCGCGGTCGTAATCCAGCCATGCGGCGCTGGTGGAGAACTCGTCTGGGCCGAGCATTCCGGCGGGCTTGGTTACGTCTGTGAACGTGCCATTGCCATTGTTGTGGAAGAGATGGCTCTGTCCTAAGGCGGTGATGAAAAGATCGTCGAAGCCGTCGTTGTCATAGTCGCCGACGGCCACGCCGAACCCGAACATGGGCACGGCCAGGCCGGCTTGACGGGTTACGTCGGTGAAGGTTCCGTCGTGATTGTTGTGGTATAGCTTTGGGGTTGTCGCTCCGGCGCGCGGATGCCCGGGGAAATCTTCGCCATTCACCAGGAGAATGTCGGGATAGCCGTCATTGTCATAGTCGATGAAAGCGCAACCCGGACCCATGGTTTCCGGCAGCCACTTCTTTCCGAATGCGCCGTTGTTGTGAGTGAAGTGGATGCCTGCCTGCGCGGTGATGTCGCGAAAATGAATTTGCTGCGCGAAGCTTTTTGATGGTAGAAGAAACACAATCCACCACAGAGACACAGAGGCCCAGAGAAAATCCAAGAGATAATTTCGCTGGTTTTCTCTGCGTCTCTGTGTCTCTGTGGTGAACTGCCTTTTAGTTGCGTCCACTACCTGGAACCCCCGGCAGAGGCCACAGATTTCCCATTCACCGCCGCGAGCGGGACGGAAACATGTTCGTGCACTGCCTGCCGTTCGTTGTTGTCTTCGGGATGCGACTCGCGGTAAGGCCCGGTGATCGCCTGGGAAGACTCATCCGCCTTGAAACGCAAATAGCGCGCCTGGTGTTCCTTGGCAAGCTTGTCATTTCCCAAGCCGCCGTAGCATAGCATTAAGTTATAGTGCGCCTGCAGGTCTTCGGGATCAATCGCCAACACCGACTGCAGAGTCTTCACTGCCTCTTCGTATTTGCGCTGCAGAAAAAGGACGCGTCCGAGGTCATTGAGCGCGACGCGATCGCGCGGGTACTGCGCGAGGACAATACGCAAGCGGGCGGCGGCGCCATCATAGTTGCCGTCACTGCGGAGCACGCGGGCATAGAAATAGTTCGTACGCGCCAGATTCGGCGCCAAGACCAGCGCTTTCTCAAGAACGACGCGGGCGCGTTCCATGTCGCCTTCCTGGACAGCGCACCGGCCCAGGTTCACCCAGCCATCAGGATTACTTGGATCAGCCTCGGTGACTTTCTGGAATGCCTGTGCTGCGGCTTTCAAATCACCCTGAAGAAACAGGCCGATGCCGTAGTCATTCCAGCGCTGCCATTCGTCCTTGAGAGCGATTGTCTTCGGTTCCTGAGCAGGAGCATTATGAGCCACGACTGGGAGCGTCACTTCATTTTCCGCCACGGTCACGATGGGAAGGTCGGGAATTTTTTCCTCCTTGGCCGAAACCCCGTTTAGAGATGCCGTGAACACCGTCGGACGATCGTCGTAGTCAGGGGCGACTGATTTCGGTGACGCTGGATCCGGCTGACCGGCGAACGCTTCATGCGTGCCGTACCACGAAAACTTCCGGTAGCACAGGCGCGCATGCAATGTGATCTTGTTGCTGGCATTTTCTGGAATATACATGCGGTAGTGCACTGTGTCGGCGGCGCCCGGGGGAATCAGCCGCACATATACAACAGCGCGAGTGGCCCAGGCGTTGCGCTTGTTGATGGGATTTCCGTGCGCATCGATCTGCAGTGAGCGATAGAAGTGCGCGCCTTTCTCCACAGGACCTTTGCCATCGTCTTCGACCATGCCACTCCAGAAGATGGTTTGGCCTTTGTCGTCAGTGCCTTTCAGTTCGAGCCACGTGTCGTAGGCATCGACGGTGCCGCCGGGAAAGAAGTGACCGACTTTCCTGGTGCGAACGACGACGTCCACGCGAACGGTGTCGCCGCGCCGCAGGGTCGGCTGCACTCGGTTCAGCGGAGCAGTAACTGGAGCAACTTCGCCTGCCGTACCGGGAGTAATTTTGGTTTCCGCTTCCTCTCCGACCGCGAATGTTGTGTCCAACTCTGATTGGCTCGCTGCACCCGTTTTGACGGGCGCCTGCGCGGGCGAAAGCGCAAAAATATCTACCGTGAGAGCGCCGCTCTTCAGAAATCCTTCAGTAAGTTTCAGCTGCGCGGTATCTTCATTTGCCGTGGGGACGGCG
Source organism: uncultured Acidobacteriaceae bacterium (assembly GCA_963750245.1). Lineage (GTDB taxonomy): Bacteria > Acidobacteriota > Terriglobia > Terriglobales > Acidobacteriaceae > Sulfotelmatobacter. Next base: position 718,340 of record CAVVQB010000005.1, on the reverse strand, counting down.
GTATTCGCACCGGGGAAACGATGCGAGTGCACGAAGCCGTTCACGTTGCCGGCATCTTTTGAAGCTTCGGCGGGCATGTGGCAATCGGCGCACTGCTGCGGTTTAGGCGGATAGTAAAAGGATCGCGCGCCCTGACCGGAAACTCCGCTGGCTTGCCAATTGTCGTATTCATTGAAGCCGCGGAACCAGCGGTAATGATTCACCGGAACGTCGAGATGGACTTTGTGACAGCTGGAGCAGAATTCGGCGGTTTGCGTTTTCATGAACGGTTTCAGGAAGACGCGCCGGTGCGGCTCGGGATTCAGACGGATCAGAAAATCGTGAAGGGCGCGCGCCACGGGATTTTGCGTGGCGGCGAGTTCGTGCAGCTTCGGATACTCCAGATAGAAATCCGCCTGGCCCATGGTGCTTTTTACGTTGGCGATGGAGTGGCACATCATACAGCCCAGGCCAGCCTGCGATTCCGGTCGGTGCACGATTTGCTTGATTGGAGTATCCATCAGTCCGGCGTAAAGCACGGCGGGATCGTGGCAGCCGCCGCACCATTTTGAAGGCTTGGTGCCGACCGTATCCTGCATGTACTCGATTGACTTGCGGTACCACTGATTGTTGAACGAAGAAAAATGGTGCGCCGAGCTGAACCACTGGTTGTAGATATCTTCGTGGCAGCGCTTGCAGGAATCGGACTCCATGAAAAACTTGCTGGGAATTTTCTGGTTGCCGTAAACCTGCGCCGAACTGGGAAAGAATGCGCCCTCAGGTCCATCGCCTTCACCATTCATATTGTCGGGCGGCATCGAGGGATTTTGAATGCGGGTACGCGTCTGCCAGCCTTCGCGGATGTAATGCGCGCCGTAGCCGATTCCTGAGAGCAGCAATAAACAAACGGCGGCACGCACGGCCGTTGCGCCTGGGTTGGCAGAAAGCCAACCAAGCCTACCGAGCTTGTCGGCGACTAGAAGACCAACTCCCGCTAGAGCAATCACGATATGCAGATAAAGCCATTTCCATTCTTCGCGCGGGGTGCCAGTCTTGATGAGAATTGTTCCGAGAACCGCTCCCACCGCGATGAGCAACCAGCCAGCTCGCACGATGAAAGCTCCGTTTCGGAGCAGTCGAACAAGTGCGGGGATCAACAGGATTGTCGCGATTATCCCGGCGAGCGTGTGCAGCAAAACGACAACAGCGTAGAAAATATTCGGTTGGGGGAAGGCGTAGAGGTAAAAGGCCGAGATCACAAGAAATGGCAGGAGCCAAGAAAGGGCCCGACGAACGAATCCCTGGGATGGTGAGGTTTGGTGCATTGGGAAAGAAATAAAGACGCCACAGCGCGGACTCAGGCCCACAGCGCGTGAAACCGCGTGCGAATCAACTTACTCATCAAAAGGCATGCGGGGAATAGTGCAAAAATACTACTTCAGAGATCAGGACGATTCCGCGCCAGAGGCGGAACCCTCCACGCTCCACATTCTTTCTCCAGCGCGGCGGCGACCGCCAACACTTGCTCTTCTTCCCACGGGCGTCCGACGATTTGCACGCCGATAGGTAACCCTTCGGGGGAGCGACCGACTGGAACGACCGCAGCTGGGTTGCTAAGCAGATTGAAGAACTCTGTGTAACTCCAGGCATCGAGATAGGGGACGGTTTTGCCATCGATCAGCCAACTGCGCTCGCCATGGCGGAAAGCCGGAATGGCGGCGACTGGGCACAGCAGAATTGGATACTGCTCCATCTGGGCGAAAAACTGGGCGCGAAGCGTGTCGCGGCGAAGCCAGGCATCGAGCAGGTCATCGGCGGTTGGAGCTGGCTCGGCTGCGGACCATTCCAGAAATTGCCTGAGGATGGGACTGAGATCGGACACACGGTCTTTGAACATGGGATTAATAAGCATGCCACCGGCAACAACAAAATATGTCCACCACAGTTGGCGCGCTTCTTCGAGCCCTTGCGGCTGGAAAGGTTCTACCCGAAAACCGTTGCTGCGCAAGGCTTCTGCCGCCGCACGGACGGCAACGCGGGTTTCAGCGGTGACAGGAGTGCGGCCATCGTCTTCGAAATAACCAACTCTCAGTTTCCTGGTGTCGACTTCGCTTGGCCAGCGCACGGGCACCGGCGCGGCATTCGTATCCCCAAGGTCCGGACCTTGCATCGCCTCGAAAAGAATTTTCAAGTCGGCAACGGTGCGAGCCATAGGTCCGACGACGCCAATCGATGCAAAGGGACCCGCGGATACAGGAAAATGTCCCGTCGACGGAATTCGGCCTGGCGTCGGCTTCAGGCCACAGATGCCGCTGAAGTGAGCGGGGACGCGGATCGAGCCGCCGCCGTCGCTGCCCACGCCGCCGGCGGACATCCCGGAGGCAATCGCCGCAGCCTCGCCGCCGCTCGAGCCACCGGGCGTGCGCTCCACGTCCCATGGATTGTTGGTGCGGCCGTAAAGCAGATTGTCCGTCTCCCACGCCATCAAGAGTTCGGGCGAGTTGGTTGTGCCCAGGATAATGGCACCAGCTTGCTTGAGGCGTACGACGAGCGGCGCATCCCGAGGCGCGACGAATCCGGTGCGCAGGCGGGTTCCGGCTTCGCAGCATAGACCGGCTACGTTGATGGAACTCTTGATGCTGAGAGGAACTCCGTGCAGCGGGCCGAGCGGTGAGTTGGTCATCACGCGGGATTCCACCTCCCGAGCCGATTGCCGGGCTCGTTCCGCGTCGACTTGCACAAAGGCGTTTAGCTTTGGATCCAGGTTGTCGATCTGCACCAGGTGTGCGTCGAGGAGTTCGACAGGAGATATCTTCCTGTCTCGAATCTGCTCGGCCATCGATGCGGCAGAAAGAAAGATCAAATCGTTCATGAATTTTTGTTTCGCATGGCACGGTCCAGCATTTTCTTTTCCTGCGCGGTTAAGGCGCGGTGGCTGCCCTTCCCGAGATCGCCCAGCAGCAGCGGGCCGATAGCCACGCGTACCAACCGCAGGACATCGAAGCCTAGAGCTTCGAGCATGCGCCGAATCTGGCGGTTCCTGCCCTCATCCAGAATAATCTCGAGCCAGCAGTTTTTAGCGCCCGCGCGCAAGCGACGCGCTTGCTTGGCCCGCAGCACCTCACCGTCTTTTGCCCGCACTCCTCGAATCAAGGCTTGGATTGACTCCTCTTCCGCAATGGCGCCTACTTGCACGTGGTAAGTCTTCGGTAGATGAGTTTCCGGAGCGGTGATGCGCGCGGCCCACTCGGAATCGTTGGTCAAGAGCAAGAGGCCTTCACTGGCTTTGTCCAGGCGGCCGACCGGGGCGACCCAAGGCAAGCTTTCTCTTTGTCTTGGAGCTTTGCTTGCCGAACTTGCGTTCAAGATCGCGTAGACTGTGTCGCGACCTTTTTCGTCAGACGCCGTGGTCACGATGCCGCTGGGTTTGTTCAGCATGAGGTAAATCTTGCTTTGGGGCTCGATGACTTTACCGTCGATGGCAATCTGTGAGCCCTCACGAAGGACAGGTGTCTCCGGATTGCGACAGACCTTTCCGTTGAGGCTCACGCGTCCGGCACAAATCAATTCTGTCGCGCGCGAACGCGAGCAGTAGCCGAGCTTTGACAAGGTTCGCGCCAAGCCGACACGGCGACTGGGTCCGTCGCGATCTCACTTGGTCATGCTAAACGAGAATTCGAGCAATCACGATGCACGATGCCGCGGCACTTGGTAGGATGTTTACCGCCGACAGAAATTAAGGAGATCGCATGGCCGTGCAGCATCCCCCGCGCTTTCTGAAGATAGTGGACGACGCGAAGACCCGCGTGCGCGAAACCAACGTGGCAGACGTAAAAAAGAGAATCGATAGAGGCGACAAATTTCTGCTGGTAGACGTGCGCGAAGAGAGCGAATTTGCCAAGGATCATCTGCCGGGCGCGATTCATCTTGGAAAGGGCATCATCGAGCGTGACATCGAGGCGCGGGTGCCTGATCTCAACGCGGAGATTGTGCTTTATTGCGGCGGCGGATTCCGCTCGGCGCTGGCGGCCGATAATCTGCAGAAGATGGGCTACACGAACGTTATCTCGATGGATGGCGGGATTCGTGACTGGCGGGAAAAAGGATATCCGCTGACCAAGGGGAGCTAGTTAACAGTTTCTTGTTTCCGGTTTCTAGTCTAGTATTGCGGCGGACGCTGCGAATCGCGACACGAGTTAGACATCGTTCTGCCCACTTATGAATGGTCGCATCTTCTTCTGGTCGCTCACCTCGGCACTCGCCGGATTTCTCTTCGGGTTCGATACAGTAGTGATTTCCGGCGCGGAAAAAACAATTCAAACGCTTTGGGGGCTGAGCCCCGGACTGCACGGCATTGCCATGGCTTCGGCCCTGTACGGCACCGTGGTGGGCGCACTGATCGGCGCATGGCCCGCCGACCGGTTCGGACGCAAAGCCACGCTACTTTGGATCGGCATTCTTTATCTCGTGGGGGCCGTGGGCTCTGGTTTAGCTCCCAATGTAACTATATTCATCATCGCGCGCGTTATCGGCGGGTTGGGCATCGGCATCTCTACCGTGGTCGCCCCGATGTACATTTCGGAGATTGCTCCACCCAAGCATCGCGGCCTGCTTGCCGGAATGTTCCAATTCAATATTGTTTTTGGCATCCTGATCGCGTACGTTTCGAACGCGCTGCTGGCAGGCATCGGCGAGAATGCCTGGCGCTGGATGCTGGGGGTGGCTGCGTTTCCATCGTTGCTCTACGCGATATTCTGCTTTGGCCTTCCGGAAAGCCCTCGCTGGCTGCTCAGCCGAAAGGGGGACCGCGAGAGTGCACTGCAGGTGCTACAACGCATCGAGCCCGAGGCTTCGAAGGCGCAGATCGCAGCCGAGGCTGATGAGATTACGGAAGCAACCGCATTGGAACAAAAATCCTCGTCCGGACATTTCTGGACAAAGCGTCTTCGTAAACCAATCCTGCTCGCCATCCTGATTGCCTTCTTCAACCAGATGTCTGGCATCAACGCGATTCTCTACTTCGCGCCGCGCATCTTTGAACTTACCGGCCTGGGCGCAAAAGCCGCGCTGCTGCAGTCGATCGGGATCGGCATCACCAATTTGGTTTTCACATTTGTTGGCCTCTGGCTGATCGACCGGCTCGGCAGGCGCACTCTTCTTTATATCGGCTCGGTGGGCTACATCTCTTCGCTTGGCCTGGTGGCGTGGGCTTTCTTTACCGGGCACTACCTGATCGTGCCGGTGTGCATCTTCGCCTTCATTGCCGCGCACGCGATCGGCCAGGGAGCCGTGATCTGGGTCTTTATCTCGGAGATATTTCCGAATCGCCATCGCGCAGAGGGCCAGAGTCTCGGCTGTGGCACGCATTGGATCTTTGCTGCCTTGCTCACCACTTTCTTTCCGAAGATGGTCTCCGCCTTCCCGATCGGCTACGTTTTCTCGTTTTTCGCGGGCATGATGGTGCTCCAACTTCTCTGGGTGATGACGATGGTTCCGGAGACGAAAGGCGCGTCGCTGGAGCAAATCCAGAGACAATTGGGGATCGAATAGGAGTAAGTTGGTTCGGGGGTTCCACGGGCTAATTTGCACACTGTGCGCTAGAATTGCGGCGTCGCGAGAGCGCCCAAGTTCGTCGCGTTCGTGCAAAGGAGCAACCCCATGCCGGGCTTGGTAATCGAAAATCTTCCAGAAGCAATCCGGGACACGAAACAACAGCTTCGAGCCGCGTTGCCCGAATATAAAGAGGTCTTCCGCGACGTGGAGGCCGAGATGCAGGGGCGGGTGGAAGAAATCGTTGCCGAGCGTGAATCCGGACACGACGTGATTCCCGTTGTCCAATACGCGCATATCGCTTCGGGAAAGGTCCCGGCGGAACTGACTGCGAAGGTCCGGTCCCGCGGAGCGTGCGCGGTGCGCGGCACTTTCAGCAAGGAAGTCGCCGTCGGCTGGAATGATGAGATTGGGGCGTATGTCGAAAGAAACGATCTGGACGCAAAGCTTGCGAATCGCGCCGAGGACAAGTACTTTGGCACGCTGGCCTCGGCCAAGCCTCAGATCTATGGAATCTATTGGTCACGTCCGCAGGTCGAGGCCCGGCAATCTGAGTCGCTGACGAACGTCCGCGTGTTCTTGAACAATCTGTGGCAGGCGGAGAGCGAAGGAGTGCGCTACATCAATCCGAATCAGACCCCGGCTTATGCCGACCGGATCCGCCGCCGGCCGCCGGGTTCGGCATCTCTCGGGCTTTCGCCACACGTGGATGGCGGCTCCGTCGAGCGTTGGCTCGATGAGAATTTCCGCAAAGTGTATCGGAGCGTCTTCGCGGGCAACTGGCGGAATTACAGCGCCTTCGACGCGGCGTTTCGTCCGCAGGTGCGCGAAGTGGATTCGCCCGCGGTGTGCTCGATGTTTCGAACGTTCCAGGGCTGGACCGCTCTCACGCGCCAAGGCCCGGGAGACGGAACCCTGCAACTGATTCCCATTGCCGAAGCGATGGTCTACCTTCTGTTGCGGGCCATTCAGGACGATGTGCCCGACGATAGCCTTTGCGGGGCTGAACCAGGAAGGGCTCTTTCGGTGAACGAGCAGTACCACAGCCCTCTGATCAAGGCGCTATCGTCGATCCCGCAGATGGAGCCCGGGGACACAATCTTCTGGCATTGCGACGTGATTCATGCCGTCGAAAACGAACACCGGGGAAGCGGCTACAGCAACGTCATGTATATCCCCTCAGCCCCCGGCTGCGCGAAGAACAGCGCTTACCTGGAAAAACAGGCGCTCTCGTTCCTAACGGGAAAGACGCCGCCGGACTTTCCTGCCGATAATTTCGAGGTCAATTTTGTAGGGCGCGGCACAGTCGCGGATTTGGACGAACGGGGCCGTGCACAGCTGGGGATCACAGAAGCTATCTACAAGAATACGATCGCCGGCGACGCTGCCTAGCCATTGGGAATTGGATGGTTACCACCTCTGGAAAACCCGCGAGAGGTGGGGCCTCTCTCGTCGCGCCGCAGGCAGGCGCTAGTCAGGCAGCGAAGCGCTTCACCGCTGCGGCAACGCAGGCAGCGGGATTTTGTCCTTGATACCTTCGCCTTCAACCAGCGTATAGATAAAGTCCGCAGGTATGTCCCGCAAAGTTTCGCTCTCTCCATTCGGCCAGCGAATAGTGACCTCACTCATCTTCTGGCTGGCACCCAAGCCAAAATGCAAGCGTAAATCGTTCTGAGAAAGATAACTGGAGCCGCCGCGGACTTCGCTGAACTGCACGAGCGTGCCAGCTTTGACCGTGACCCGCGCTCCGATTGCGGCTCTGTTGCTCTTCGTGCCCACTAACTTGAACAGCACGCGGTGATTGGCGGTGTCGTTATGGTTCAGCAGCAGTGTTGGCGGCTCACCGACGTTGAGCACGACGATGTCGACATTGCCATCGTTGTTGATGTCTCCAAATGCCGCGCCCCGCCGGGATTGCGGAGGCATGGCTGCGAGCACCTGGGAGACATCATCAAAAGTTCCATCGCGATGATTGCGGAAAAGCAGCATCGGTTGCCGATAGGGCGTTCCGCCGGGAATTGTATCGACCTGGGGGTAGACGTGGCCACTGGCGACGAATAGATCCAGCCAGCCGTCGTTGTCCATATCGAAGAAGGCGGTTCCCCAACAGACGAAAGGATAGGTGGGCCTGATCAACCTAGCGCGAACACTCACGTCGGCAAAATTTTCTTTGTCGAGATTGTGATACAAGGTCGTGCCCTGCTCGACAAAATTAGTGACGATCATCGACAGACGGCCTTCGTGCAGATAGTCGCCCCAGTCGACGCCCATGGAACCTTGTTCCATGCCATCGCCACTGAGCGCGACTCCGGCAAGGAGGCCAACATCCTCAAACGTCCCGTCATGCTTGTTGCGATAGAGGAAGTTCGGGCCGGCATCATTCGCCACGTAAAGATCGGGCCAGCCGTCATTGTCGTAATCGCCCCAGGTCGCGCCCAACCCATAATAATGATGGGGATCGTCGACGCCAGCCTTCTTCGAAACTTCTTCGAAGGTGCCGTCACCCTTGTTGTGAAAAAGTAAATCCGACTCGCCGGGCATTCCCCACGGTCCGCACTGCACCAGCACTCCCTTGAAGCGGCAGAAGCGCGGATCGTTGCCGAACTGGGGCAGGTCGTTCATATCGACGTGAACGTAACGCGAGACAAAAAGATCGACCTTGCCGTCACGATCGTAGTCGGCCCAGGCGGCGCCGGTGCTGAATCCACCTGCGCCCACACCCGCCTTGTCGGTGACATCTTCGAATTTGCAATTACCCAAGTTGTGATAAAGCGCATTGCCACCATAGCCGGTAACGTAAATGTCCTGCAGACCGTCGTTGTCGTAGTCGGCTACGGCCACGCCCATGCCCCAGCCCTTTCGTGTGAGGCCCGCAGACTTGGTGATGTCGGTGAACTTGAGATCGTCACCTTTAGAATCGGTATCCTGATGGTAGAGCGTGATCATCAAATCCCCGCCCTCACGATAGCGCTGCACCGTGGATCCGTTCACAGTGATGATGTCGAGTTTGCCATCGTTGTCGCAATCGATCAGGCCGACACCGCCGCTCATGGATTCGACGATGTATTTCTTATCGGGAGTAGAAATGTGCGAGACGACAAGGCCGGCTTTCTGCGCGACGTCTTCAAACTGCGGAGTTTTCGGCTTCGGCTCTTGGGCTTGAAGCAGTGGTGGGCCCGGCGGAGGCACCGAATGAGCGGCTTGCGGAAACAGCGACGGTACTAGGAACAATGCCGTCCACAAGAGAAGCAAGGCTCGCATAGGCAGGAAACCGATTATACAGTGCGGATTTAGCCTCGGGCGGACTCGGAGAAGTGCGAAGTGTTCGAGGCTGCCTGAGGGGCACACCCTCTTCGTGCGGCGCTTCCGCTAAGGCAAGCCAGAATCTTTCATGGAAGGTAGGGCACGAATCCCTGCGTCTTCATTTCGAGGCGGTACACCGAGGTGGTCGCCGTGATGTAGAGCGTTCTATAGTCCTTGCCGCCCCAGGTCAGATTTGCCGGCTGCTCCGGCATGACGATCGTTCCAAGATGATTCCCTTTCGCATCCCAGACCCAGATGCCCTTTGGTCCGGTGACAAAGAGGTTTCCGTTCTTGTCGATTTTAATGCCATCGGGCACGCCATCGTTCTTTGCGCCCGGTTCCTCGCCGAAGATGCGTCCGTTCTTCAGCGTTCCGTCTGAGGCAACGTCGTACACGCGGATGTTCCTCAATTCGCTATCGTCGACGTAGAGGTGTTTGCCGTCGGGCGAAAAGGCGAGACCGTTCGGCTGAGTTAGATCCTTAGTGAGCAACTGCACGTCACCTTTGTCGTCCAAACGGTAGACACCCTGGAATGGGATCTCCTGCTTTTCGCCAGCCACCAGATCGAGAGTCGGATCGGTGAAATATAACGCCCCATCCGGCCCAACGATCACGTCGTTGGGACTGTTAAATTTCTTGCCATCAAAATGGTCGGCTAAGATTTTGTATTTTCCGTCGGGAGATACCGCAATGATGGCGCGCAACACGCTGGCACAATCGATCAGTCGATGTTGACGGTCGAAGGTGTTGCCGTCCGGGTCGCCGAGCGCAATCACTTCCTCCTTTTTGCCATCGGGGTAAAGGCGATAAATCTTGTTTATAGTTTCATCGCTCACATACAGGAACCCCGCCTCATCCCACACTGGACCTTCCGTAAATCCGAAGCCGGTGGCTACCGTGCTCAACTCGGCGTCGTGATTCACAAGATTCCAGAACAGCGGTGAATTGTCCTGCAAATGAAACTCTCGAGGCGGGAAAGGCGCAGACAGGACATTTGACGCTTGCACGGCAACGAACAATGCAATGACCATACAGGTGCGCAGGATTCTCGTTCTGCGATTCATAAGAATGTCTTTCGTCTTGGAATAGATTCCTGAACTAAGTCTAGCGACGGAGGAAATCCTGTCGCCTATTCCTCCCACTCACTCTGTTTCTTGGGAGATACAGAGTTGCTCGCGCCGGCTACACGCATCAGATAGCTAACGAGGTCATTCAATTCAGCGGAACTGAGCGTGGAACCGTAGTCGGAGGGCATCAGAGTTTGCGAACTGTATTCCAGTCCCACGAGATCGGATTTGTCCATGAAGTGGAATGTCCCGTTGAGAGTCTGCAACTGCAGAGAGAAATTGTCTTCGTTGCGAATTCGTCCAACGTATTTTTCGCCAGCGCGAGTGGTCGCGGTTACCAGTCGCATCTGCCGGTCGTTGCCCGGAACAGGATTGGTGATCACGCTCCGAATCTGTTCCACCGCATGACTGCGAGCGTACGCGGACAGATCAGAGGCGACAAAACCGCCTTTACCCGCAACCATGTGGCAGGTGGAACAGCCCGCCTTGCCGAAGAAAACTACCTCCCCGCGCTCCGGATCGCCGGGCAGCTTGAGGGTTTTCGTTGTTCCTTGAAGGGCACGCAGGTAGGTTACGACCGCTTCGATATCGGAACGTTCAAGGGAGTGGAAGGCGGGCATTCCAGTTCCAGGAACGCCATTTTCGATGATGCGCGCGATCTGCACATTGGAGAGCCGCTGTACTTTTGGGCCCTCTGCGATGTTCGGGGCGCGCTCTCCGCCTCGTCCGTCCAGGCCGTGGCATCCGGCGCATGTCGACGCGAAAGTCTGCTTGCCGCGCGTCAAGACTGACTTGACGTTTTTCTGCGGGAGATTTTGTTGGGTGGCTTGGGACCAGACCGCGAGTCCATTGGCTGCCCACAAAACCGCCAGCACCGGTGCCAACACTGACCGCGATTTGAGGTTCGAGGGCATTGGCCGCGGCACGGCTTAGAACGAAAACTTTAGAGCGAGCTGCATGATGCGCGGATCGCGGGCGGCAGTCACAAACCCGAAACCGCCCTGGCCCGTGTTGTTGATATCGCCCGACGGGTTCATAAACTGGGCATGATTGAAGATATTAAAGGTTTCTGCGCGGAACTGTACCTGCGTCCTTTCCGTTAGCTGCGTATCTTTCAGCAGGGCCAAGTCAAAGTTGTTGATGCCCGGGCCACTAAAGAACCGGCGCATGGCGTCTCCCACCTGCCCAACTGGTTCGAAAGTGAAGAAGTTTGGGTTGAAATAAGGTTGGCCGGCCGAATTGCGCGGATTACGGTTCGCGAACAGATGGCTGCCGTTGTTGGAATAGCTGGGCACATCGATGGTGTCAGCGAATGTTCCGCTGAGTGAGTTGTCATCGGTTTCGTTTAGCTGGACGGGCTCTCCCTTGGCGAAGGTCGTAATGCCGGATAACGCCCAACCCGCGGTGAGTCTTCTAGCGGCGCCACCCGTGAGCTTCTCAAACGGCAACTGGACGGTATAGCTCACCGTTAGGTCTTGCGGCACGTCGAAAATGGACAAGGCGCGGCTTTGACTGGGACTGAAGGGATTGGTGGCATCGAACGAAGTGGAACCGTTGTCGATCGATTTTTCCCAGGTGTAGGCGACCAGGAAATTGGCATACTTCTCGTTGTGTTTCAGGCTTACCTGCAGGGAATTAAAGCTCGAGCTGACAGCCGTGATCATGTACGGATTGCTGCCGAAGTTAATCCCGAATGTCGGACGGGTGCCGTTGACCGTCGTTCCGTCCGTCAGGGTGTACGTATTGTCTTCCCCGAAGGGACCGCAGGTCGTACCCGATGGCAGCAGCGCGTTCAATGAAAGGCACAGCGCTGCGCTCGCAGGATTAGAATCTTCAAACGTCAGGAGATGCCGGCCCACTGATCCCACGTAGCTGACGCTCGCTACCGTGGATGATCCGAGCTGGCGCTGGAGGGACAACTCAAATTCCTGCACCCGCGGTATTTTGTCGTGAGGATACAAGTAGTCAGAGCCGGAAATGGGGGTGGCTTGTGTCCAATTGAAGGACGTGTCCGGATTTTTGGGCGATGCGCTGGCCGGAGGAAACGTGAAGGGGAATTTCTGTCCCTCGTTCTTTCCCGTGGCGCGATCGATAAATGGGTTCGCCAAGAGGGTGGGTTCCGGAGAAGAGTAATACAAGCCGTATGGCGCGTCGCCGACTTCAACGAAACCCGTGGCGTCCTCGATGGCGCTATAGAAGAGGCCGTAACCCACACGAATACTAGTTTTACCGGGGCCCCCGACAAGTTTACCGAGGAGGCCTTCTGTGTTATCCGGCGAGTAGGCAAAACCAATTCTGGGGGCGAAGTTGTGGTACTGAATGGGCGCTAAGGTTCGCGGCACACCGGGATCTCCCGGAACCACCAACCCTACCGGTGCCGTCGGGAAAGTCTGGGACTGTTCGCCGGGGATGACAGTCTCCAGCTTGTTCTGCGTGTCATACCAAGGCGTCATGATCTCATAGCGAAGGCCATAATTAATGGTCAGGTTAGGCGTTGCGCGCCAGCTATCCTGGGCATAAGCGCCAAAGTATTTGTCCCGTGAATCGAGAAGCTGCTGGCTGGCCTGGGTAAAATTCACCGGCGCGCCGATCAGGTAGTCGGCAAAATCCAGGCCAGTCTCTGAACCATCGAAGGTATAGGCCCCGTTCGCGTCATCGTAATTTCGTTCATTAATCTGATCGTAATGAAAATCCGCCCCGAACTGGAGGGTGTGAGTTCCAACAATTTTTGTGAAATTGTCGATAATCTGGTACGTGTTATTGAATTGACGCAGGGCGTCCTGGGGAAGGCCGAAGGAATAGTTGTTGAAGACGAAAGATGGAACTCCTTCCAGTGCCGGGTTGATGGGAGCAATGCCTCCGTTGAAACTCGCGCCTGAACCTGCAGGAGCCGCGAAGCCTAAAGACGTCAGCGGAACGCCCGTGCCCCCAATGGGAATTCCTCCGAAGTAGCGGTTTCGCAGATATACCAGACGAACATCATTGATGGTGGAGTTGTTGATGGTTGTCGTGAGGCCGAGGTTGATCATCTGCGCGCGACCATCAACGCCGCTGTCAAAGCCCGGGAAGGTGATGCCCTGAGCGTAGGGAGTGGTCACTGAGAATTGATCGAAAAAGTAGTATCCGAACAACGTGCCGTAAGGCGTAGTTGTGTCGAGGCGGATTCCGAACTTGTCGTCCCGCAGATGCTGGTTAAAGGACGATGCTTCGTAATTAGCGCCAGAAGGTAGATTCGCATTGGGTGCCTGGATGTATTTCAGAGTAGCCTGGGCGACCGGGGACCACGCAGATGTTGGAATAACCGCGTTCGGGAAGACGCAACCCGTGGTCGGGTCGTTGCTGGTGCAGCCCGGAAAATAGTAGGGCTCTCCGCTGTTTACGGGGTATCCCAGTTCCTGCGAGAGCGTAGTAGCCCAAGGAATTTCACCTGGGATTCCAGTGAACTGTGAACTCACAGAGCCGGTAAGCGCGCCGGCCTCATCCGTCAGATTTCCCGTGCGATCTGCTGCAGTAGGGACAGCAAAGGACTGTGTCTGGCCCAGGATCTGTCGGTTTCCCTGATAGTCGCCAAAAAAGAAAACTCTGTCCTTTTTTATCGGCCCACCAATAGTTCCCCCGAACTGATTTTGCTTGAAATCTCCCCGTGCTCCGCCGGCGAAGAAGTTGGCGGCATCGAAATCAGTATTGCGGAGAAAGTTGAACAGGTTTCCGTGAAATCCGTTGGTTCCAGCTTTGGTGACGACATTGATTTGCCCGCCGCTGAAGTTTCCATATTCGGCGTCAAAATTATTGGTGATGATGCGAAATTCGTAGATGGAGTCCAGATTCGGAATGATGGCCGCTCCGTTGTGGACGCCCTCCTGGGCGTCTGCTCCATTCACCATGAAACCGTTCGAACCGGTCCGGCCACCGTTTACTGATTGGGTTCCGTTGGTTTGATCGCCGGATATCGTGGTTGGATCCATACCTATTCCCGACGTCATAGTGTCGGTGTTCTTATAGGGCGAGACGCCAGGCTGCAAGGAGAGCAGATCGATAAACGAGCGGCCATTCAGCGGTACGGAGGTCATCTTGCTGCCCTCGATCACCTCGCCCATTTGCGTGGTCTGCGTGTCCACCATTGCCGCTTCCGTACTCACCTCAATCTTCTCGTTGATCGAACCGACGTCGAGACTCGCGTCGGCTCGAAGCGCCGAGTTGGCATCGATCACCAAGCCGGTCTGCCGAAAAGTTTTGAACCCTACATGCGTGATTTCCAGGTTATAGGTGCCGACCGCCAGTGTTGGAAGGTTGTAAAACCCCTTGGCATCGGTCTTTTGCGTGGTCTGGATCCCAGTCTGGGTGTCAGTAGCAACCACTGTTGCACCGGAAATAACAGCGCCGGATTTATCCATAACAACGCCGGAGATGCTTCCGGTAATGCTTGCCGACGCAAGCGCCAGCGCAAAGAGCACGAACGCAAGAACTGCGACAGCACCGCACGGACGGTTGCGCATAAGTTAATCTCCTGCCGGAAGAGGCCTCTGTTTGATTTAGTACGTCCCCATGATCTAGTACGTCCTCGTTTCGGACTTTCACCTGGTGAAAGCGGCTGCTGGATTCTGAAAGTCCATGCCCACGTTGGAATCAGGGTTTATCTCAAACATGGTAGGTGTGTCAACCTTTTCAGTATGTTTTTTTTGCATTTTGGATAGAGGAAAAACGGCGACTCGTTCCCCCTTAGGCGCAGTTTCCCACAGCAAACACCCGCGACCGTTCGCAATTTGAAGACAGCCTATTTTTGCTTTACTGCAATGGCGGAGATCTCGATTCGCGCATTGTTAACGAGGGCCGCCGCCTGAATCGTGGCACGGGCTGGCTTGGGGTCAGGCATCACACTCTTGTAGACCTTGTTCATGTCCGGGAATTCATGAATATCGGCGAGATAGACGGTTACGTTGACGATGTCTTTCATTTCGAATCCAGCGGCCTTGACGACTTTCTGAATGTTCTCGAGTGCCGCGGTTGTCTCGGGACCAATCCCGCCGGAGGCCAATTTGCCCGAATCATCGGTACCCTCCTGGCCAGCGACATACAGAGTATTTCCCGCGATGATCCCGTCGCTGAAAGGAAGTCCCCTGGCAGTGGAAAGATTGACCGCTTTGCTTTCCTGGCTATTGGCGCTCTCCCCGGTAACCCCAACGGTCAATGCAATGGCGAAAGCATACAGGAATAGGCGAGAAGTCATGGTCTGGGTTGCAATTTTCATTTTTCCGTTCCCCTTCGTGATAAAGATTGGCTCTTCCACGCGGCGAAAAAGAGTGTTAGAGTCCGCGCACATATATACATTGAGGAGTGCGAAATGAACAAGTTTCTGCGCCTGGCAAAATCCCACACCATCGCGACATTCGTCGTATCCACCGCCTTTTTGGCCGTGATCTTATGCGGAGCGATACGGCTGCGCGCGCAGGGGGCCACCGAGGCAAAGGAATCGCGACCGGACGATGCTTTAATTGCGGACTTTCGACGGGTGGAAGTGGCCTCAGTGTCCGACGCACTGGAGCAGTTGACCGGTAAGCGCATGTACATGAGTCACCGCATGCATCCGATTTTCACTACGAAGTTTGCCGGATTTGCGCGGACAGTTCTGCTCAAGAAGGACGAAGGCAATACTGACCCTGCTGCGCTGAACGGAATGCTGGAAGCCATTGATCAGGGATCCACCGATTCCGTTTACGTGATGGTGGTCGAGAATGGCGAGGATATCGCCGGCATGGGCGGACTGATGGGCACGGCTATGCTGGCGCGCGGCTACGCCGGAGCTGTGATCGATGGTGGGGTACGCGACGTGGCCTATCTGCGTAAGATCGGGTTCCCTGTGTACGCGACCGGCATCGTGCCTTCGACATCGGTGCATCACTATCGGTTCGGAGGGGGCCAGATTCCAGTGACCTGCGACGGCGTGAACGTGAATGCGGGTGACATTGTCGCGGCAGACAGCGACGGGGTCGTCGTTGTTCCCCGGGCCAAGGCTCAGCAAGTCTTAGTTCTCGCGCAACAAATGGACTTCAAAGAACATTCGATGTATGCCGTGATCGAACAGATGAAATCGATCGTAGAAGCGGTCAAAAAGTTCGGAAGGCTTTAGGACGCCCCGTGATATATCTGCTTGCATAAAATCTACTTTCATCAGATAATCCGCACTTTCATCCTGCGAATTCTCGATTGAGAGATCTGAAGTCATGGCTGTCACTTCCGACCGAAGCTACAACATCACCGCGCTGCAGCGCGGATTGCGTCTTCTCCAGCTGTTCAGCGAATCACCGCTTGGCCTCACGGCAAAACAAGTGGCGGGACGGTCCCGACTTCCGGTGAGTACGGTCCACCGTTTCCTGGTGAATCTGGAGGGTACGGGCTTTTTGAACTGTGGAGGGGATGGAGTTTACCGCCTGGGAATTGCGTGTTTCGCGATCGGTCAGGCCGCTTTGGGCCAGCTTGATATTCGCCAAGTGAGCCTACCGTACCTTCAGGAGCTCAACCGGCAGACGCGAGAAACCATCCATCTGACGGTGCGGCACGGGTTGTCCGCCGTTTACGTAGAGAAGCTGGATTCACCCGAGCAGTTGCGCATTTACTCGCGCATCGGGGCTGCGGTCCCGTTGTACTGCACGGCGGTGGGCAAAGTCATGTTAGCTTACATGCCGGATGAGGAGCGAGAAAGGGTTCTGCCCCAGTTGGCGCTTAAGCGTCTGACGCCAAATACGGCGGGAAGTCTTCAGGAGTTGAGGGCGGAACTGTACCGCGTCCGAAAGAATGGTTACGCCTGCGATCTGGAGGAACACGAACTCCACATTCGGTGCGTCGCGGCACCCATCTGGGATCATAGCGGGATCGTGAACGCCAGTCTCAGCATTACCGCGCCGATGGTGCGCATGACGGTCACCCGTTTGCGGCAACTGGCGCCGTTAATTCAGACAGCAGGCTTGCAAATTTCACGGGAACTCGGATACCAGATGGCTGGTAACCGCGGGCCGCTTCGAAAAAATGTCGGGGAGCCAACGCTCGCAAAATCTCTCTGAGCGAAACCTGAGTGGCTGGGGAGTTGAGATTCGATCCACTTGAACGATGAACAGGGCGCCGATCGCGGAAGCGTGGGGGAAAGTCGAACTTCAGAGGGTGAAAGGGACTCGTAGCGTGCGGGCGGCAATGCTTATCGTCGTCGTTTTTATCTGCCTGGCAGCTGTGGCTGGCGATAATAACTCTGCGGTTGTATCGGCGGCAATCGATGTGAGGTCCGAGGATCTTCTGGTTCAGCCGCCCACGGCGAACTGGATCTCCTACAACGGAGACTATTCGGGACGGCGCTTCAGCAGTCTTTCTGAAATCAACGGCGGCAATGTTGCGAAACTGCAAACAGAATGGGTTTTTCACGCGCACAATACCAGCCGGCTCGAGGTCACTCCGCTTGTGATAAACGGATTGATGATCGTAACCGCGGCAAATGACGCCGCTGCGCTCGACGCGCATACGGGGCGAGTGGTATGGCGCCACGCGTGGCCGATTTCGGAAGGGTTGATCGACGATGCGTCAGGACACATCAATCGCGGCGTCGGAGTCTGGCATGACCGCGTTTACATGGAAACGGATAATGCGCATCTCCTGTGCCTGGACGTGCGCTCGGGCAACCTGATCTGGGACGTGGCTTACGCGGATTGGAACAAGAACTACGGCGCGACCAGCGCACCGCTCGTGGTCAAGGACAAGGTTTTGGTGGGGACATCAGGCGGCGATGACGGCGTGCGGGGCTTTATAGCGGCTTACGATGCATTGACTGGCAAGCTGGACTGGCGGTTCTGGACGATACCGGGTCCGGGCGAATTTGGTTCTGCAAGCTGGCCCGGAAAACTGTACATGCACGGCGGCGGAACTACGTGGATGCCGGGAACCTACGATCCACAACTCAACCTGATTTACTGGGGCACCAGCAATCCCGCTCCGGACTTCGAAGGCGGCGTGCGTCCGGGAGACGATCTTTACACTGACTGCGTGCTGGCCCTCGATCCGGATAACGGAAAATTGAAATGGTACTTTCAGTTCACGCCGCACGATCTCTTTGACTACGACGCGGTTGAAACTCCGATCCTGATCGACGCGGTGTATCAGGGCGGCGCGGCGCGAAAACTGCTGGTACAAGCAGACCGCAATGGGTACGTCTACGTGCTCGACCGCACCGATGGAAAGTTTCTATCGGCAAAGCCGTTCGTGGAAAAGCTGAACTGGGCGAAAGGAATTGACGCCCAGGGAAGGCCGATTCGTACTGGCGTCGAGCCAACCGCGGAGGGCACACGAGTTTGTCCCGGATACACGGGAGCAACCAACTGGTTTGCGCCCTCTTACAGCGAGATCACTCATTCGGTTTATTTCATTGCGCTGGAAGAATGCGAAACGTATTACTTCAAACCGCAGGCCTTTAAGGAAGGCCAAGGCTATTACTCGACCGGGGTGAAACGCATTCCGACGGAGGCTTCGCAGAAGGTTCTGGTTGCCTTCAATCTGGATGCGAATTCGATCGCGTGGAAGTACCCACAAGCAGGAGCAGGTCGTTCTTCGGGAGGAACGATGGCGACGGCTGGCGGCTTGTTATTTTTCGGGGACGATGCCGGCTCTTTGGAGGCCGTGGACGCGCTCAGCGGCAAACCGCTCTGGCACTTCAATACTGGGCAGGAAATCAGCGCATCGCCAATGAGCTACGCCATCGCCGGCAAACAGTATGTGGCAATCGCCGCCGGCAGTGACGTTTTCAGCTTCGCTTTGCCTTGAGCCTCGCTCTCGGATGTAGAAAGCTAATTTGAAGGAGGAGATATATGGATTCAACTTACACGCGCAGAACCTTTGCCATGTGGTGCGCGTCCGTGTTTTCTGCGTTGGGATTTAGTGCAGCTGTGCTGCCCAACCGAGCCTTGGCTCAGAGTTCCGGCGCGCAAGATGCGGGCGGAATCCGCAAGCTGAATAGCGAAGGAAAACCGGGTAATGAAAAAGACGTCATCATGCCGGTGATTGTCCACAACGGATTGATTTATGTCGCGGGCCAGGGCGCTCATGATACGCGCGACCCAAAGGAGTGGACGATCGAATCCCACACCACTATGGTCATGGACAAAATCAAAAAGCACGTGGAAATTGGCGGCGGGGACATGGACACGATTCTTCAAGCCAATGTATTTCTTGTGAAGATTGAACACTGGGACGGAATGCATAAGGTTTTCGCGACGTACTTTCCCCATGGTGGGCCGTCACGCACGACCGTAGCGGTGGCTGCCCTGCCGGGAGATTCGCTGGTGGAAATCAATTGCATCGCAGCTGTCGCTCGTAAGTGAGCGGCAAAGGAGCTTCGTTGATGCGTCTCAATTCGAAATGGAATCGGCGCGGTTTTCTTGGCAGCCTGGGAATGATTGCAGGTTCAATTCTAGCGCCGCGCAAGTTGTTCTCATGGAATCGGCCAGCCGCGGGAGCAGGCGCACGGGTGAGCGGCTTTGGACAGACCGGCAATCCGTACGAAGAACTTGGAGTCACAACGGTGATTAACTGCGAGGGAACCATGACGATGCTGGGCGGTTCCCTTCCCCATCCGGAGCTTGAAGCCGTCATGACGATGGCCGGACGCCACTTTGTCAGCATCCCGGAATTGGAAGTAGCTGCCGGAAAACGCATCGCGGAGATGTTGAAGTTGCCTGACGGTTACACCGCTCTGGTGACCTCGGGTGCGGCGGCGGCGATTCAATCGGGACTCGCTGGGATTCTGACTGGCGGCAAAGAAGCTCTCATCCGGCAATTGCCCGATCTGACTGGGATGAAGTCAGAGGTGATCATTCAGAAATCGCATCGCAATCCCTTTGATCATCAACTGCGATCCACGGGAATCAAGCTGATCGAGATCGAAACAGTCGATCAACTGCGAGCGGCAATCAATGACCGCACGGCGATGATGCATTTCAGCAACTTCGCTAACGCTGCGGGACAGATCAAAGTGGACGAATGGATCCGATTGGGGAAGCAATACAACATTCCCTGCATGAACGACGCGGCAGCCGATACTCCCCCCGTGTCTCATCTTTGGGACTACACCAGGATGGGCTACGACCTGGTGACGTTCAGCGGCGGTAAGGCGATTCGCGGGCCGCAGTGTGCGGGGTTGTTGCTCGGCCGTACGGAACTGGTGGCAAATGCGCTGCTCAACAACAGTCCGCACGAGGATACGCTGGGCCGCAGCCAGAAGGTGGGTAAGGAAGAGATCCTTGGCATGGTTAAGGCGCTCGAACTTTTTCTCGCGGAAGATCACGACGCGCTGGCAAGAGAATGGCAGGCTCGGTTGGAGTTGATTTCGAACGCGGTCACAAAGGTTCCGAGCGTGAGCACATCGTTCTTTGTGCCGGACATAGCCAATCACGTGCCGCACATGAGCATCACATGGGACGCGACCCGCATTTCCTTGACGCCTGAACAGGCTTCAAAACTGTTGCGCGCTACCAAGCCAAGCATTGTGATGGGAGCAGGCGAAGGACGGCCGGGGCTGGCGATGAACTCGTTCATGCTGCAGCCCGGCGAAGACAAAATTGTGGCCGCGCAACTGTCGCAGCTTTTTCGCGAGCACGCAGGTTGAAAGACCCGGGAGATTCTCGGATTTCACGAAACGTGATGCAAGACAAATCAAATTGGACTGTTCATTGCGCAGGCAAACGGAGCTTGGACCCTTTTTTCTCCAGCCAGGCGTTGAATTGCTCGATCATTGGCTTCGTCCACTTGGCGTCAATTTGACCTGGCGTGTACTTGCCTTCGCGGAGCATCATGTGGCCCCATTCGTCAATCAGATGGTCCATTTCCGTATCGTCGGCCAACTTCGCGGCCAATTGCGGAGGAACAAAGGTTATGCCCTCGGGATCGCCAATCGCGATGTCGCCCGGCATTACGGTTACGTCTCCGATACGAATGGGAACGTTGATTCCGGTCAGCATGACGTTCTCGAGCGCAGAGGGATCCACACCGCGCGTATACACCTGAAATCCAGGAATCTCTTGAATCCCGGTGACATCGCGAATGGCTCCGTTGACAATCAATCCGTTGCGGCTCTTGGCATAGATGGCGGTCGCGAGATTGTCTCCGATGATCGTCCCGTAGCGAATCTTGCCGAACAGATCGACGACCAGCACGTCGCCTGGTTGCAGAACGTCAATGATCCAGGAGTTTTCGTCTCCAATGCGATTCTCTTTCTTGCCGTTGGCGCGAATCACCGAATCTACATCGGGCCGTTGCGGCATGAACACCGCGGTCACAACGCGGCCTACGAGCCGCTTTCCCGGATTGATCACTTTCCAACCGCCCTCGAACTGATTCTTGTAGCCGGCATCCTGAAGAACGTCCCAGGCTTCGTCAGCCGTAACTCCTTTCAAGCGCGCCAGCGTGGAATCCGGCACGTTCGGCCGGCCATCGGAGAAACGATCGCCGCGCCATTCCGGCGTGAATTCAACGCGTTGTTCCTTCGAGAAGAGGTCGAGTTGCGCATGGGCCGGCGCGGCCTGCGACAGCGCCAGACAGATGATCAGTTCTGCCAAAGTAAACTTATTCATAGAACTCCGAAAAGAGTTTTCGAGTCGAAAAAGAGCTTGCTTGCGACCGCGAAAATATCACATGGCAGCTGCTGCGGCAATCGCTTATCCAAGGGCTGTTCTGTGCCGGAGTGTCTTCCCGGCGGCCGACAGATGGGGCAACGATGACGGGGCGAAAGAGTCGCGTGCGTTGGTTCCTGGTCTTCTGGCTATTCATTCTCAGCGCGGTGTCCTATCTCGATCGGGTGAACATTTCGATCGCCGGGGGATCGATTGCCGAGGCCTACCATCTCAGCGACGTGCAGCTGGGCAAAGTGTTCAGCGCCATGCTGGTCGGCTATGCATTGTTCCAAACTGTGGGCGGCAGGCTTGCGGATCGTTACGGGCCGCGTCGCGTGCTGACTGGAGGGGTGGTTTGGTGGGGAATTTTCACTGCCTTG
The DNA here is from genome assembly GCA_963750245.1 of uncultured Acidobacteriaceae bacterium. GTDB lineage: Bacteria > Acidobacteriota > Terriglobia > Terriglobales > Acidobacteriaceae > Sulfotelmatobacter. The sequence goes on along the minus strand of CAVVQB010000005.1, from coordinate 696,419 downwards.
ACCGCGATGGTGCCGGCGAACATTGCAGGTGCGCTGATCATCTTTGTTGCGGTCCGGTTTCTTTTGGGCGCAGGAGAAGCTGTCATCTACCCATCGGCGAATCAATTCATCGCGCGCTGGATTCCGCCGACGGAGCGCGGCATTGCTAACGGTTGGATCTTTGCCGGGGTGGGAGCGGGCGCAGGGCTGACGCCATTGATCATCACTTACATCATGCTCCACTACGGATGGAGGTCGTCGTTCTGGGTGTGCTCGATCATTGGATTCGCTGCGGGAGCCGTGTGGTTCCTTAACGCTCGCGACACGCCCGCCGAACATGTCGGAGTCTCTGCTTCCGAGTTGGAATTGATTCGCTCGGGGTTGGCGCAATCGCAATCGAATCGTGATCCGAAAGCGCTCGTGTCGTGGGCGTGCGTCATGCGAAGCAAAGAAGTCTGGGCGGTCACTCTCAGCTACTTCTGCTATGGCTATGTAGCCTGGATTTTCTTCAGCTGGTTCTACCGTTATCTGGCCAAAGTGCGCGGACTTGATTTGAAGGCGAGCGCCTTCTACACCATGCTGCCGTTTCTGGCCATGCTGGTGTGCTGCCTCCTGGGAGGAGCGATCAACGACCGGCTCACAAAATGGCAGGGTCTGCGAGTCGGACGCTGCGGCCTTGCTGCATTCGCGATCGCCGCGGCCGGAGTATTTATCGCTTTCGGCTCGCAGGTTCAAAGTGCTCGGGTGGCCAGCATCGTGCTCGCTGGTGGAGCAGGGGCGCTGTACTTGTCCCAAAGCTCTTTCTGGTCGGTGACGGCGGATATTGCGGGCGCGTCCTCGGGATCGGTGTCGGGTTTCATGAATATGGGGAATCAGATCGGGGCGGCGCTCACGGCTACTCTCACTCCCTGGATCGCTGCTCGATTCGGTTGGACCATGTCATTTCTAATAGCGGCTGGGTTGTGCATGGTGGGTGCGGTGAGTTGGCTGTTTGTAGATCCGTCGCGGCAACTCACGGTTCGGTCCGCGGATGCTGGCAAAGTGCGAAACGGGTCTGCCGTTACAATTGCTGTTCTAGCGCTTCTCGTGCACAGCTCAACCGCGACTGCTCAGTCGGCATCCGACATAGACCCGCAAACTGCGACCGTTCACGTTGATGTTACACCTGGGCACGCTATCAATTCGTTCGATCCGGACAGTGCTCTTGGCAGCTCGATCGATGTCTTGTCTCGGGCCGACATCGACAAGGTTTATACGCCGCACATCATTCAAGAGTCGCTTTCGGCGGGGTGGGGACCGATTACTTATCGCAACAATTCCGAACTGCGCATGGCCGCGTGGCACTGGAATGAGAACGGAACGTGGAGCGATCCGGCGCACAAGAGCGGGTACTTTACCGGCAGCACTGATCTCAAGGAACCGATTCGCTATATTCTTTCCTACGCTTTGCCGCACCGTGGTTTCTCAACCAGCGGCGATCGACCGCTGCAAGGCCCTAATCTCAGCTATTGGAAGAGCAACCCTTATCTCACGCGCAAGTTCACCGGAGAAAGCGACGCACTGCATCCGCAATGGGTGGTTGTGGATCTGCAAGCCGAAAAGCCGGTGAACGCAATCCGCATCGCATGGGCCAGCCCATATGCCACCAGCTACGAGGTGGAGTATTGGGCGGGAACACGCGCACTCGATTTTGATGAAGGTCCCGTTGGTGAATGGAAGACTTTCACGTCGGGAGCGATCAAGAACGCTCAGGGTGGAACGGTGAATCTGAAACTCGCCGATGCGCCAATCAACACTCGATACGTACGCGTATTGATGACGGAATCTTCGAATACTTGTGATCTGCATGGATCGGACGACGTCCGCAACTGCGTGGGATACGCTATTCAGGAAATTCGTGTCGGCACGCTGGATTCCAGCGGGGCCTTTGCCGAGGTCCAAAAGAATTTTAGCGATAAGCCGACCACTTATTGCACGTCATCGATCGATCCGTGGCATTCCGCCGCTGACGCGGATGCCACCGGCTACCAGCACAGCGGCTTCGATCTGTTTTTCACCAGCGGGCTTACGAACAATCTTCCGGCGATGATTCCGGTTACGCTGCTTTACGGAACGCCGGAGGATGCTGCCGCACAGATCGCCTACATTGAAAAGCGCGGCTACCGTATCGGATACATCGAGATGGGCGAGGAACCCGATGGCAAGCATGCCATGCCAGAGGATTATGCGGCCCTCTACATTCAGTGGGCCACGGCTATTCACAAGATTGACCCGCAACTCAAGCTGGGTGGACCGGTGTTCGAAGGAGTCAATGAGGATATTCGAGTTTGGCCGGACGCGCAGGGACGAACCTCATGGATGGGCCGCTTCGTAGATTACTTGAAGACGCATGGCCGCATCTCCGATCTGGCATTCGTCTCGTTCGAGCACTATCCATTCGAGCCTTGCACCATCACGTGGAAGACTTTGTACACTGAGCCGCAGTTGATGAAGCACATTCTTCAGGTGTGGAGAGTCGACGGGGTGCCCAAAGACGTGCCGCTGATGGTGACCGAAAACCATCTGGCTAACGAATTGACGGGACCGATGACCACGATCTTCGCAGCGCTGTGGCTTGCCGATAACGTTGGGTCGTTCTTCGAAGGGGGAGGCGCTGCTTTCTATCACTCGCCGATTCAGCCGCAGGGTATTCAGAACACCTGCCTCGGCTGGTCGTCATGGTCGAACTTTGTCTCCGATGAAAACTACGACATCAAGGGATATACATCACCCTACTTCGCGGCTCACATGATTAACCTGGAGTGGGTGCAGCACCGTTCCGGGGTGCACCAGATGTTTCCTTCTTCTACTGATGTTAGGGATGCTGATGGCAACGTACTGGTTACGTCGTATGTGCTGCACCGGCCTGACGGAAACTGGTCTCTGATGCTGGTAAATCGTGACCAGAGCAACTCGCATACCGTGCGCGTGCAATTCGAGGACTCCAAGAAAAAACAGACCGGGACATTTTCCGGGCCGGTCGACTTAGTAACCTTCGGCAGCGAGCAGTATGTCTGGATTGACGATGGCCCAAACAGCCATGCGGATCCGGATCACCCACCGATCGCAATCACTCTGGCGGCAGGTGCGGACACGAGCTTCACTCTACCGAAAGCTTCGATCACCGTCTTGCGAGGAAAAGTAGCGGATCACAAGGATTGATGCGACAAGAGAGACATCTCGCTTTGGCGGCTCACGGCCTTGCAACGAATTCATTTTGACGGCATGACCGGAAGCACGAGCGAAGAAGGATGCTGCGCGTCGTGCAGGATTGTGTTGTTCGCAGGAACCAGTATACGCGCGAATCTGATTTCCTCCCCCGTATTCAAATTGCGATCGAAGCGCGGGAAATTGCTGCTGGAGATCTCCAGGCGCAGGGAGTGGCCGCGGAGAAAGACGTTGCTGGTGGCCCAGAGATCGACGGAGATTTCATACATCTGGCCGGGGTTCATCAAGGTGGCATGCTCCGGGGAGGCACGATAACGCATGCGCAGGATGCCTTCGGTAAGATCTTGCGCGAAGCCGTCTGGCGCTACGTCGACGAGTTTCGCAGTGAAGTCGGTATCCACCACCGAGGATTTGACAAAGAGATCGGCAGTGACCGGGCCGGTAACTTCCAAGTCGCTCTGTAGCGGGCCGATCGAATAAACCAGCACATCGTCGCGATTTTCGACCGCACGCTGGTCGCGCGGGCCGGGTTCCATGTGCTCCGCGTCGCAGCAGAGGGGACCGCCAACGGTTGGCGCAGGATTAGCCGGATTGTACACATAGCCGTCCGTAGGCTCGGATTTGGGTGCGGATGTGGAGAGCGAGCCGTCGCCACGGAGTGAATTCGCTTTGCCGGACGAGTGCAGAAAATATTTTGTGCTCCGCGCTTGCGGCGGCGGCCAGTCGTCTTCCTGACGATATTCATTCGCTCCCATCACAAAGAGCTTGACCGGCTTGTCAGTGGCAAACTGGTTCTTAATGCCTTTGAAAAGAAAATCGTACCAGTCGAGGATGACGTCCGTGTATCCGTTCTCCATGGCATGGGGACCGAAGTCGACGTCGCCGATGCGCCGACCGAAGCCGGCGTGGCCGCCGATCTCAATGAGCAGATGCTGCTGCGTGCGTGCCGCTTCCGTGGATCCATGAGCCTTGGCTCCCATGTAATTGCGCAGAGTCCCGACGTTAAAGATGTCATACCATCCGCCGACCTGAAGCATGGGAACAGCAATCTTTGAAAAATTCTCTTCGATGGACCACTGCTTCCAGTAATCGTCGTAATCGGGATGTGCCAGCCAGTCAAAGTAATAGGGCGCGAGAGCAGCTGTGAGCTGGGCATCCGCAGGCAATTGGCCAAAATTGAAGACGGGATAGTTGGCGAGAGGAAGCGTAGGACCACCGACGAGGGCGTTGGTATTTTGGGCGATCAAGCGGTGTAGCGTGTCTGTCGCGATCTGGGATGTCCAGTTCTGATCAAACCATTGCTCGAACGCGCCGCTCTGGTACGTCCAACCATCGTGATAGTTGCTGGCCGTCATATTGGGAGCGATGGCAGTGAGATGCGGTGGCTGGGCGATAGCTGCGAGCATCTGCGTCGCGCCCACATAAGAGGCGCCCATCATGCCCACCTTGCCATTCGAATAAGGAAGCGCCGCAGCCCATTCGACCGCATCGTAGCCGTCGGCTTGCTCGTGTTTGAAGGGATACCATTCTCCCTGCGAAGTGTAGCGGCCGCGAACATCCTGAATGATGACAACGTAACCGCGCGGGACCATCTTGAAGACGGGTGCTACGGCCCAGTCCACGCTTTTGTCATATGGAGTGCGCATGAGGATGACAGGAAATGCATCGGGAGACTTGGGGCGATAAATGTCGGCGTAGAGGGTAATGCCGTCGCGCGTCTTCATGGGTACGTCGTGTTGAATAAGGATCTCGCTGGAAACCAACGGTGGTGCGCTTTGCGCCGTGAGAGCATGCGGCGAGACAAGCAAAGCTGTGACGAATGCGACTACCGAAAACCATACCGTCCGACTGCATCTCATGCGTTAAAGCCTCCTGCCGCGAAGGGCCGAGCCGGCGGCCGTGTGCGGCCGATGAGGTCCACTTTACGCGATGGCCCTGTATTGCAGACCTGTCCACGTAGACACTCCGCAAGCCATAGTACCTCAGCGTTCATTTCTTCGGTTACAGACGGCGTCGATGGCACGCTGCGTTGGAGCGCGGCCGCCCGAATAAGTCTCAAACCGCATCGGTTGGGGCTCGAAAGACGGACGCTACTTTCAGCGAGATTCGTCACCCCTCCGACAAAGATTGTCGGTCCCAGTACCCTGCGAGGGGCAGCTAAACCATGCGGTAGTGGAGGAGAGTTTTAGCCTGGTATGAAAACAAGGGAGTTGCCCGAAACGCAGGGATAACCGAAGTAACTAAGAAATTTGGACCCAAATATGCAATCATTACGGTCATCTTCACGATATCTTGCTGACTTTTTTATAAACTGAGAGGGCGGTCCAGAATGCGGAAACAGAAGGGTTTCTCATTGATTGAGCTGCTGATCGTGGTGGCAATCATCCTGATCATTGCAGCTATCGCGATTCCAAACCTGATGCGCGCCAAGATGGCAGCCAACGATTCGTCCGCGGCCGCTTCCGAGCGTACTACGGTCACTGCCGAAGTCGGCTATTTCGCCGCCTATCCCACGATCGGCTACACGAATTTGGTAGCTTTGGGGGGCGCGATCGGTGTGCAGTGCGTTCCCAGCACGACCACGGCGTGCTTGATCGATAGCACCCTGGCCAACGACGGCAACCCGGCCAACAGCGGCAAGAGCGGCTATAAGTTTGCCGCCACTCCGATCGCCGCTACGGCAACCACTCCGCCGGAGTTCTGGAGCACGGGTACTCCGCTCGGCGCCACCAGCGGTTCCAAAGCGTATTGCGCGACCGATGATGGCGTGGTTCGGACTCAGGCAGCTGGTACTATCACCGCGGTGGCTGGATACGCAGCCTGCCAAGCACTGGGCCCGTTGGCGAACTAACGAAAGTCGAAACGATAAGCGGGCGTTGTCATGAGATCCTTTGGGCGACTCCCCCTCTCCCCCGCGCTTCCCGTGCATTCGGACGGATCCCAGCGTATTTTCTTAGCTGCGTTCTTCTCCGGAGCTAATCTTTCGGACCGAGATCACTGTTGCTGTGTAGCGATCACCTCGTAACAGCGAGACGCTATATTCGATGGCGACACTTTGAGAGTCGTAAGTTGTCTCTCGAATCATGAGAAGGCCGCTCCCGACGGAAGCCTCGAGTATTCCCGCTTCTTCTTCTCCTGCGATGACCGCCCCGATTACCTCCTCGGCCCATTGCAGTCGGCGCTTGTAAACTTGTTCGAAAATGGAATAGAGCGATTGTTTCTCCAGGTCCTGCTTATCGATTCCCGTAAAAATTCGCGCAGGCAGGTAGCTGGTGACCACAGCTACCGGATCACCATCGACGGAGCGAAGTCGCCTTATCCTGTATACGCGCTCACCCGGACTTAGTTTGAGAGCTTGAGCCACTTCGAGATCGGGATCTTCGAGGCCCATATTGAGAAGGCGCGCCGAGGGATTGAGCCCACGTCTTCGCATCTCCTCGCTGAAACCGCGAAGCTGCTGAAAATTCCAAGGTACCCGGCCGGAGCCGACGACGGGCCGCTTGCCCTTCGCGATCACCAGCAATCCTTCGGAACGCAGTTTCTGGAAGGCCTGGCGCACGGGCATCTTGCTAATCTTGAGAGCCTGGGCAATTTCGCCTTCGGAGCAGAACGTCTGTCCCTGGCTCAACTTGTTCTTTTTGATCAATTCCCGCACATGATCCACAATCTGCACGTAATAAGGCACGAAGCTGTGGCTGTCGATCGTAAGCCCAAGTTTCTCCACCGTAACGGAACCGGAAGGTTGTGCGGAGTGTGCCAAGCGGCCTCCAAAGGTGATCATCCGACACGTAGTATACAACGTATCTATGATGTTTGTACTCATCCAATCTCGAAATTCTTCTGTGCAGAAACAACATCCATTAAAGACTTAATTATTAGTAGCTTGACGACAGGCCTAGGGTGGCCAATCGAGCCTTCTACTTCAACGAGACGAGAATCATCTTGACACCATAGATACATATGAGGTTCATATACGTTTTCAACGGGAGATCGTTTATGGCCACTGGGACAGGCATCGACAAGAACGCAAGATTCACGCATCAAAATTCTCCGAATGTTGCTCGCTTAGCCATGGCGATCGTTTTCTTGCTATGGGCCTCTTTCAGCGCTGAAGCCCAGGTGGATTCAGGAAAGATTGTGGGCACGGTCAAGGACGCTTCGGGGGCAATCATTTCGGCGGCCACGGTGACCGTAACCGAAACTCAGACTAACGCCGAGGAAAAGATTGCTACCAACAGCGCGGGTGAATATGTCGCTACGGAATTGAGGCCTGGAATTTATACGGTGAAGGCGGAGCGAGCAGGTTTCAAGACGGCGGTTGAGGCCCCGTTCAAGCTCGATATCAACCAAGTTGTCCGCGTCGATTTTTCTCTGGTCGTCGGATCCGTGCAGGAACAGGTGGTGGTCACAGCTGCCGAGCCTTTGGTGGAATCGGAAACTTCTTCGATCGGGCAGGTGATCGACGAAAGCCGGGTCCACCAGCTCCCCCTCAACGGACGCGATTTCATCCAGCTTGCTTACTTGAGCCCCGGGGTAAACATGGGCCCGGCCAGTACCGGCAGCACGGGCAACGTGCAGCAGGGTGATATTCCTGAGGACGAGCGTGGAAACGGCTCCATCCAGGTGAATGGCCTTTGGGCGACCAACAACAATTATCTGCTCAATGGCTTTGACAATAACGAGCAGCAAATTGGTTTCGAGCTGATCGAGCCGCCGGTCGACGCGATTCAGGAATTCAAAGTTCAAACCAATAACTTCGGCGCCGACATTGGAAAAGGTGGGGCGGTCGTCAACGTTGTGACTAAGGCCGGCACCAACCGTTTTCACGGCAGCGCCTTCGAGTTTCTGCGGAACTCGTTTATGGACGCGAAGAATTATTTCGACAATCCCACTGCACCCATCCCCGGTTTCAAACGTAACGAGTTCGGAGGCTCTTTCGGGGGACCGATTATTCGAAATCGAACTTTCTTTTTTGTGGATTACCAGGGACGGCGGATCCGCACCTCCGAAACCTATCTTTCACCCGTGCCCAGCCCTTCCGAGGTTGGCGGGAACTTCTCAGATCTGTTGATTGGTCCCTCCCCCACCACCATCGTTGACCCGGTGACGAACTCTCCCTTCATGGGAAACGGCTCGCAGCCGAACGTAATCTCGCCCTGCACGAGCAGCGGCCTTAGCCCCATCGGTCAGGCTTGCCTTGATCCGGCCGCGCTTAAAACCGTCGCGCTTTTTCCGCAGCCGAACGTTGCCCCTGCGCTGGGAGATCTCTTTCTATACAATCCCGTCAACCGCAACAACCAGGATGCGTTTGATGTTCGTGTCGATCACCAGATCAATTCGAAAAATAATTTCTTTGGCATCGTTAGCTACGGCAATGTCCAGGATCACAATCCTGACCCGTTTCCGGGAATCGCTGGAGGTGGTTCCTTTACCGGCGACATCAGCAACAAAGCACTGCTGGCGGGTCTGAGCGATGTGCATGCGTTCTCCCCTACTAAGGTCAACGAGGTGAAGATCGGCTACACGCGTTACGTGGTCGATGCCGTTCCTTTTTTTCAAGGACAGCAGCTTGCTACTCAGTTGGGAATTCCGGGAATCAACGACCCGAACAGCCCCATCACGGGTGGTCTTCCTAACATTCAGATCAGTGGCTTGAACCCGTTAGGAAACGGCGACTATTTTCCTGAAACGCTGAATGAGGATAATTATCAGTTGCTGGACGCCTTCACCTACATTCGCGGGCACCACTCCTTCAAGATGGGAGGCGACCTGCGGCGCCGCGAGCACGGTTTCTATCAGGTTCAGAATCCTCACGGAGACTTTTTCTACACCGGGCAATTCACCAATGATCCGCTGGCCGACTTTCTGATTGGTTACACACAGAGTCTCTTCCGCGACGCACAAACCGGAGCCTATGGCATGCGCTGGTGGGAGTTTGGCACGTATGTGATGGATGACTATCGGGTGTCAAACAAGCTCACACTCAATCTTGGCGTTCGTTACGACGTGTACACGCCCATGGTTGAAGAACACAATCGGCTGGCTAACTTTGATTTCCAAACAGGGTATTTTGTCGCTCCGGGAGTCACGCCGGGCACGAGCCGCTCCGGGGACGTAGCTACGAACTGGAAGAACTTCTCGCCGCGCCTTGGTTTTGCGTACTCCTTAGGCAATGACAATAAGACGGCGATGCGCGGCGGCTACGGAATCTTCTACGACGAACAAGCAGATCAGAACGATACCGAACTGGCCTACAATAATTTGCCCGGCGTGTATGGAAGCGAGTCCTTCACAGCGCCTCTGGGACCGACTCCGGTCATGATCCTCTCTCAGGGGCCGACTCCCATTATTTTTTCGACCATCTCGGATCCCACAGGAAGAGCCAGCGCCGCCTACTTCCACAATCCCACTACCTATATAGAAGAGTGGAACCTGAACGTTGAGCGCCAACTGGCGAAAGACATGGTGCTGCAAGTGGGATACGAAGGGACCCGCGGCGTCCATTTGACTTACTTGCGGAACCTGAACCAGGCTACGACGCCGACATGGCAAAACTTCTCCGGTCCCACGGGAAATGAGGGACGACCTTATGATTCGACCGTTCCCAACATCGCCGCCATACGCACCGAAGGCCACGACATCAGCCTGATCAACCACGGCTTGCAGGTCCGGTTCGAAAAGCGTTCTTCCAACGGATGGAGCATGCTCAACAGTTACACTTACCAGCACACGATCGGACAAGCTACCGAGAGCGAGACGCCCAACGCTGATGGTGAGCCGCAAGATACCTACAATATGAATGCCGAGCGCGGCAATGTGACACCCGACTTCCGTCACCAGTTCACTTCGGCATGGTCCTATGAACTCCCATTTGGACCCGGGCGACGGTACCTTCAAGACTCGGGGCGGTTAGGGCTACTTACTGGAGGCTGGCAGTTGAACGCGATCATATCGCTGTACTCCGGCCAGGCATTCACGCCCTATTTATCGTTTGATCCGACGAACACTGGTTCAGGAGGTCCGCGTCCGGATCTGATCGGCGATCCTTATAGCTTTTCGAACGCCGCACTCGGATTCGATGGCGGCAACAACGGAGGCGCCACACCAGGCTGCGCCGTGTCGAACCATCAAAACCTCAATTGCTGGTACAACCCGGCCGCCTTCGCGTTTCCAGCGATTGCTCCCGGCCAGCCCACTCCGCCTGGTGGAACCTCATACGCCACGATGTTCGGAAATGCGACCCGCGGCAGCCTGCGCGGACCGGCGTTTTACAATACGGACTTCTCCGTGTTCAAGGATTTCAAATTAGGGGAGCGGGGACAACTTCAATTGCGGGGCGAGATTTTTAATCTATTTAATACTCCACAGTTTGCCCTGCCCAATAACCTGGTTGACACTCCGACTGCGGGGCAGATCACGAGTACGCTGCACGAATCGCGACAGATTCAGGTTTCGGCAAATTTTTCCTTTTAGTATTCGGCCAGAGCTGGCTTGAGCAGATCCTGATTTGCGGGCAGCCGGCTAGACTTTGCTGCCAGCGAACCTCAGGAAGGAACGAGACGAATGCGGTTCATGAGAGTTCGACAGTTTACGATTGTTGCCGTCGCAGTCCTCTTCTCTTTCATTTTCCCTTCGGCCTTCGCGCAAGAGCATTCGCCTGACCAGAGCACTCCATCGGCAACCGGGCAGTCGATGACACATCTTCCGGCGGTGCGACTTGAGGGTAATTATTTTTCCCGCGACGGTCATCGCTTCATCCCGGTGGGAGCAAATTGGGTGCCGGCAAAGGCGGCCATGCAATGGCCGACGCAATGGGATCCGAAAGCGATCGAAGCTGATTTTGCGCACATGCACGAACTCGGCTTCAACACTATTCGCCTCGATTTTGTTTGGGCCTGGCTCGAGCCCCGACCCGGCGATTACGATCCAGAGGCGTTTCGCAAACTCGATTTCCTGATTTCTCTCGCGAATCGTTATCACATCTATTTGCACCCCAGTCTCTTGATCGGCGGAGAAGTGGGCGAGGCGTATTGGGATGTGCCCTACCGGCAAGGCAAGCATCCCCACTCTGACCCGGATATGCTGCGCATCGAGACTGACCACGTTGGCGAACTGGCGCGCCGATATGGCAAGGAGACCGCCATTCTGGGCTGGGACTTAACCGACGAGCCTCCATTCTGGATTGCTCCTGAAACCACGGATGCAATGGCGATCAACTGGGCAAGGCTGCTTTCCTGGTCGATGCGGCGCTATGATTCGTTGCATCCCATCGTAGTCGGGACGAGCATGGAGGACGTGGGCCGCGGTCCGTTCCGTCCGGATAATCTGCGCGAAGAAGTGGATTTCTTCAGCGTTCATCCTTACTCGATTTACGCGCCAAAGCTTTTTCTCGACGCCATGCTTTCCGAGCGCGGCACCTACGGCTCGGCTTTCGAAACAGCCTTGTCCGGCGGCGCTGGCAAGCCGGTTATGGTGCAAGAGATCGGGGCTTCGTCGGCTCAGTATGATCCTGAAGAGATCGCGAAATTTCTGCGCGCGAGCCTTTACTCAGGACTCGGAGCAGGAGCGAACGGATTCCTCATCTGGTGCTATACCGATGCCGCGCCCGGACAATTTCACAAAGTTCCGTACCTGCGTTCTCCGCACGAGACACAATTCGGCTTGACCACCTGGGATGCTAAAGACCGGCCGTCCGCAAAAATGTTTAAGGAATTTGAGGACATTGTGGCCCGCATGGACCTCACCGGAATTGAGCCGGCGCCGGCCGACGCCGGCATCATCGTTCCGTACGAGTGGTCGAAGCCGCACGGTGATTTTTCTCACTTCGGTTTGACCGGACCGGAAGTTGTTCCTTACACCTCGACGGATGAGGGAGCAAATGTAGCGGGACAATCGCAGCCTGCTTTCAACGAAGAGAATCTGTGGGTTACCGGCTCGTGGTTGTCGTCTTTCGTGCTGGCGCGGCGCGCCGGAATGAAGGCAGATTTTCCGCGGGAGTATGACGACTGGCAAAAACGTCCAATGGTGCTGATGCCATCACCGTTGACCAGCACGGATAATTTTCTGGTTCACGTGCACTCAGACTTCTGGGAGAAAGCCAAGCAATACGTGAGCAACGGAGGCGCGCTCTACGCCTCGGTTGCAGCCGACGCCGCCATACCCGAGATGGAATCGCTGTTTGGGGCGAGAATGGTCGATGCGAATCCGAAGGATGAAGTCACTTTGAAGATCATCATCCCATTCGGAGACTTGAAAGTCGGAGACACTTTTCATTACTCCGTCCCTTCCGCAACACCGCGTTCGTGGGGTTCGATTCTTGAGATCAAGGGCGGTACGGTCATCGCGGTTGACCAAGACGATCGACCTGCGCTCGTGGCCAATACTATGGGTTCAGGCAAGACTTTGTTGAGCGCCTATCCCTTGGAAAATTATCTCGCGAACCTGCCATCGGCTTTTGATAAGCCAGAAAACACCCACCGAATCTATGAAGCCTTCCGCGAATGGTCCGGGGTGAAACCGCTCTTCCGCAGCGACCGGCCTTCGGTGGAAGTCTGCGTTTTGAGCGGAGGAACCCACGGATATGTGGTTCTGACAAATCATGGATCCGCTTCCGAAACCGTGACCATTACGGCGGCTGGAGCTTTGCATTCCGTTGCGAGAATTACCACGCTAGCAGCGACACAAATCCAAGTCACCGGCTCCTCATTCAAGGTCGATGTGGGAGCCTATGAGGGTGCGGTTCTTGAGTGGAAATAGTTGAGAGAGCGAACAGGAGACACATTGATAGCAGCAGTGGATATCGGTGGCACGAAGATAGCGGTGGGAATGATTGATGGCGAGGGCAAAGTATTAGCTCGCATGGAATGCCCCACCAACCCTGATGCGGGCTATGCGAATGCACTGCGGAACATCACGGAGTTGCTGCGAGCCACGGCTCAAACCGCGCACACGCAAATCTCAGGGATTGGAATCGGATCTACCGGACCTGTTTATCCTCTGACGGGAGAGTTTGGCGACGTCAACTTTTTTCCGAAGTGGAAAGGGGAGAATCCAGTCAAGGACCTTAGCCGCATATTTCAAGTAAAGGTGGCGATCGAGAATGATGGCGACGCCGCGGCTCTCGGCGAAGCGGGGTGGGGTGCAGGCCGGAACAGGAAGAAACTAATTTATGTAACGATCGGCACTGGAATCGGAACGGGGCTTCTTTTCGACGGCCAACTTTATCGGGGCGTCGATCAGTCTCATCCGGAGATCGGCCATCATCTGGTTGATCCCTCCGGGCCGGTTTGTGTATGTGGCTTTCGAGGATGTTGGGAATCTCTTGCGGCTGGGCCGGCCATGGTTGCATGGATTGAGAAGAATGCGCCGCCCGATTATCCCCATCGCTCCGGCCTCACCGCGAAGAAAATTTGCGAACTGGCTCAGCAGGACGACGACTGGGCGATGCGTGCGGTTGAGAATGAAACCCGCTACCTCGGTCTTGGCATGGCGAATCTGGTGACGATGTTTGTGCCGGAGATCATCGTCCTCGGCGGCAGCGTCATGAAAAGCTCCGTCCTCTTTCTGGAGGGCATTCGAAGGACCATTGTGGCCAGCTGCCGCCTGGTCCCGTGCGAGAGAACAGAACTGGCGCTGGCGTCGCTGGGCGAAGATTCAAATCTGATTGGAGCCGCCAGAGTCTGGTACTACCGCTTCGGTTCGGAGGACGGCGCCCGTGCAATCTGATCTCTCCGTCATCGAAGGCGCATATCTTCGCGACATTCTCGATCAACCCCGCGCGCTCGAAGACACGCTGGCCGGCCTCGAAGTCACGGAGCCTTTGCAGCAACTCGCGGGCAGGCTGCAGGAAGGCGAGTTCAAAACCATTGTCCTCACCGGCATGGGTTCTTCTTTCCACGCGCTGCATCCGCTTAACCTCGAACTGATCGATCATGGTTTCACGGCCATGATGGTAGAGACTTCGGAGCTTCTGCACTATCGGCAACGGCTTTTCGATCCTAGAACTTTGATCATCGCGGTCTCTCAATCGGGGCAGAGTGCCGAGGTTGTCCGGCTGCTGGAGCTCAACCGTGGCAAGTCATCCGTGATTGCAGTTACCAATACGCCGAGCAGCCCGTTAGCCGACGAGGCCGACGCTACTATCTTCAGCCAGGCGGGCGAAGAGTTTTCGGTTTCGTGTAAGACCTACCTCGCGGCTCTGATGGCGCTGCAATGGCTTGGGCGACGTCTTCTGCAAGCGTGATTTGCAACATACCCGGGTGGAACTGGAAGCTACCGCTCCGGCGGTTCGAGATTATCTGGTTCATTGGAAAGAATACGTACAAGACCTAGCGCAAATTTTGGAAGGCGCTCGACATCTGTTCCTGGTTGGCCGGGGGCCCTCGCTCGCCGCGGTCGGCACCGGAGCCTTAATCATTAAAGAGTCCGACCATTTCCACGCCGAAGGCATGAGCAGTGCGGCATTCCGCCACGGACCGTTTGAAATGCTCAGCGATGAAACTTTTGTCTTTGTCTTTGCCGGCGAAGACAAAACGCGAGATCTCAACCATAGCCTCTTCGCCGACGTTCGTGAAAAAGGGGGGCGGGCGGAGTTGGTCGGCAAAGGCGCAGCATCAGCGTCCTGTCTACTGCCTTCTGTGCCGCGGTCCATTCATCCGATAGTCGAGATCCTGCCTGTACAGATGGTCACTCTGGCCCTGGCTGCACAGGAAGGACGTGAACCTGGCCGTTTTGAACTCGCCTCAAAAGTCACAACTAAGGAATAGACGATGACCTCAAGCTCCATGCCGAGAAACCGATACATGGTTGCCATCGTCTTCCTGACGTTTTTCGTGATGTCGCTGCTGACCAACATTCTCGGCCCCATCGTGCCCGACATCATCAACAGTTTCAAAGTCAGCCTGGCGGCCGCGGCTTTCCTTCCTTTCTCCTTCTTTATCGCCTACGGAGTGATGTCGATTCCGGCCGGTTTTCTGGTCGAACGCTTTGGCGAGAAGCCGGTTATGATCGCGGCATTCCTGGTGGGCACGGCGGGATCTCTAAGTTTCGCCTTCCATCCAAGTTATCAAGTCGCCGTGGTCTCGCTGTTTGTGATGGGATCGGGAATGGCGACGCTCCAAACCGCGATCAATCCGCTACTGCGGGTCGCCGGAGGAGAAGAACATTTTGCCTTCAATTCCGCTTTTGCCCAGCTCGTGTTTGGCAGCGCCTCTTTCCTAAGTCCATATATGTATTCGTATTTAGTGCTGAACCTGGGCAACGAGCACGCCGGCAGAAATAAGCTGCTCGAAATTCTGGCCAGGATTACCCCTCCGGCTCTGCCGTGGGCTTCCATGTACTGGATTTTCGCTGTGTTTACTCTGGCCATGGTTGCGCTACTTGTCTGGAGCCGTTTTCCTCGCGTGGAGCTGACCGCTGATGAGCAAGCTGGATCATTGCAGACCTATGGCGATCTCTTCCGCAAACCGATGGTTTGGGCGTTCTTTCTCTGTGTTTTCGCTTACGTCGGATCGGAACAAGGCACGGCGAACTGGATCTCGGAGTTCTTGTCGAAATACCACAGCTATGACCCGCATACTACGGGCGCAACCGCGGTCTCATGGTTCTGGGGTTTGCTCACGGCCGGCTGCTTTATCGGCATGCTGCTGCTCAAGATATTCGACAGCCGCTACGTCTTGATCGGCACTTGCCTGGGGGCTCTATTGTGCCTGACGGCGGCTCTGTTCGGCCCGGCGAATATCTCTCTGATCGCTTTTCCCGCGATTGGCCTTTTTGCATCCGTGATGTGGCCCATTCTGGTCTCGCTCGGACTTAACTCAGTGTCGGAGCACCACGGTTCCTTCGCCGGAATTTTGAGTACAGGAATTATGGGCGGAGCAGTCGTGCCCGTGATCATTGGACGTATTGGCGATCACTTCGGCCTGCGAGCGGGAGTGGCGTTTCTATATGTCACGTTCGCCTGCGTGCTGAGTGTTGGCTTCTGGGCCAAGCCCCTGATTGCCAACGCAACGGTCAGCTTCAAGAAGGCCGAAGTCCAGCCGACGGCTTAGGCTCTCTTCGTCGATTTGTGCCCACCCCCAAAATGCTACAGCTTTAACATTGCTCTTCTCTGTAGGGAGAAGGAACGCGGACGCTTATAAGCGTCAGGCGCAGGCCCTTGGCCACCACCCCAACAACTACTACAATTCCGAACGAGGCAAAGCGATGGTCCCTGCTAGCCCAATTCGAATCCTGAGGGTTGAGGACCAAACTCGTTTATCCAGGCGCATAGCCGACAGGAGGCGTTATGAACGCAAACCCAAAAACAATCGTAAGCCTCACACCGCCGTTTACCGGAGAGACGGCCGTCTTGAAGGTCCGCGCTGTCGAGGATAAATGGAATACTCGTGATCCAAAGCAAGTTGTGGGCGGTTATACAGAGGACTGTTACTGGCGCAACCGCTCGGAGTTTCTAAAAGGTCGAAGTGAGGTCCTCGCCTTCCTCACTCGGAAGTGGTCCAGAGAGTTGGAGTACCGCCTTATCAAGGAGCTGTGGTGTTTCGACGAGAACAGGATCGCTGTTCGCTTCGCCTATGAATCGCACGACGACTCCGGCCAGTGGTACCGCTCGTATGGGAATGAAAATTGGGAGTTTGAGCCCAGTGGCTTGATGAAATTCCGTCACGCCAGCATCAACGATCTCCCAATTAAAGAACATGAGCGTTTGTTTCACTGGACCGTTGGGACGTCGCCCTGACGAGCACCGAGGACTGACTGAATTGGGCCTCTAGGAATGACGGGCGGCAAAGCTACAGCGGCGCCGAGGGCTGTGAGTTCGTTGGCACGTGGAAAAACATGAACGCAAAGAACTAGAAATCCCATTAAGGATGGGCATTGTCGCTCACCAGTTTGCCGCAGCACTCGGGTCGCTCGGGAAGACCCGATCGGTCCCATCCGCCGCCCAGAGCTTGAATCAGCAACACCGTGCTCACCATGCGGCGTCCCAAAATGTTGACCGCCGTGACCTCATCTGCAAGTGCGGCGTTTTCTGCAGTGATGACCTCGAGATAGTTGGTGACCCCGCCTTTGTAGCGTATGACTGAAAGGTCCAGCGAACGTTGAGCTGCCGCCACTGCTTCATCCTGGACCTGCGCTTCGTGTTCCAGAATTCGGACGGCCGCGAGATTATCTTCTACCTGTTGGAACCCAGTCAGCACATTCTGCCGATAAGCAGCAACTTGGTAGTCATAAGCGGCACGCGCCTGGTCGGTGAGCGAACGTCGCCTTCCGACATCGAAGATTGTGCCCACGGCTGACAGTCCGATCGACCATAAGCCGCTCGGCCCGTTAATAAGCGTCGTGATAGCGGAGCTTTCAAATCCTCCCGAGGCCCCCAAATTAATCATCGGATAGTAAGCCGTTTTAGCGACCCCTATCTGGGCGTTCGCCGATGCCACAAGCCTCTCAGCAGCCGCGATGTCTGGGCGTCTTTCGAGCAATTCCGAAGGCACGGAGATCGGAACATGGGGAGGCGGCGCCGTGAGAGGCAAGGGGGGAAGGCTGAACTCCGCGGGCGGCTTGCCGATAAGAATGGCGACCGCATGTTCATATTGCGCCCGCGCCACGCCCACATCTACCGCTTGTGCCCGCGTAGTTTGCAGGATGGTCTTCGCCTGCTCGACGTCCACTTCCGAAGCAATTCCTCCGTTGAAGCGGCTTTCGTTCAGCTCCAAGGCCTGCTCGTACTCCTTCACCGTAGTGCTCAGGAGTTGTTCCTCGGCATCCAGGCTACGGGCCAGAAAGTAATCGGCGGCCAGATCTGCGTGCATGCTCAGATTCACTGTTGCCAGATCAGCCGCACTCGCCTGTGCTTGCTCCCGGTAAGATTCCACGGTTTTTCGAACTCGTCCCCAGACGTCGGCCTGATAGGAAACGTCAAATGGGAGCACGAAGTCGTTATAGGTGGCGCCGCGAAGGATTGAATTGGTAGGAGCGTTGGAGGAGACGCGCGTTCGAGTAGCTGAAGGGTCAACCGTCACCGTTGGATAGTAGTCAGCCCGATAGTAGCGCAGGACTGCGCGTGCTTGCTGGAACTGCGCTGCCGCGGCCTTCAAATTCTGATTCGATACATTGACCTGCAGCTCCAGCGCATCCAGCTGAGGGTCCTGAAAAATCCTCCACCATTCGCCGCCAAGATTCTGGTCATTCGGCTGCGCGGGCTTCCAGTCCCCCAGTTCTTTATAGGCAGGAGGAGCCTGTACCGGCGGCTGGTGGTATTTCGGGCCAACCACGCAACCTGTCAACTGCAGCGCTGCGATCATTATCAAGACACGTCCGGAGGCGTTCCGG
The DNA here is from genome assembly GCA_963750245.1 of uncultured Acidobacteriaceae bacterium. GTDB lineage: Bacteria > Acidobacteriota > Terriglobia > Terriglobales > Acidobacteriaceae > Sulfotelmatobacter. The sequence goes on along the minus strand of CAVVQB010000005.1, from coordinate 677,906 downwards.
GGCGTCCTGAGGCTCAGTTTTCGAGATCAGCGTCACTGGGTATCTCCGGGCAATGTTGCCTGAACAAGTTGGACTTCCTGGCCGGAAACAATGGAGTCCGGGGGATTGAGAATGACCTGATCGTTTGCTTTGAGGCCAGCCACTATTTCGATCACGTTGCCGAAATCGTGCCCGGGAGTGACGGATGTCAGCACGACCTTCCCGTCTTTCACAACTCCTACGCGTAACCCTTCGGTGCGGAACAGCAGGGTATTGACGGGAATTAATAAGGAGGACGCCTGTGTCGGGATCGCCAGGTGAACTTCGGCGTAAGAGCCGGTGAGCAGCGTGCCGGTAGGATTGTCTACATCAACTTCAATCAGCAAGGTACGAGTTGTGAGATTGATGTCATCGGCAGTGCGTACGACTTTTCCTTGAAACCTGCGGTCCGGAAATTCAGCAAGGCTCAGATCCGCTGCCATGCCGACGGTGATCCCTCGCGAGTATTCCTCAGGGACGTTCACGTAAACGCGCAATTTTCCAGGTTGAGCGATGTGGAACAGGTCGGTTTTTACATTGCTGGTGCTGCCGGAATTGATCAGGTCGCCGATATCGGTGTTGCGCGCGGTAAGCACGCCATCGAACGGCGCGTAGACCTTTTCGAAGGAGACCAGCGCCGAATACTGCTGCACAGCCGCCTTGTCGGCTTCAACGATCGCTGCATTCGCATTGTAGGTGCCGACCGCGTTGTCCACGTCCTGTTGGGATACGGCATTGCTCTTCAAGAGTCCCTGATACCGGGTCTTCGTAATGGCAGCAAGTGCGAGATTTGCCTGCGCAGTCAACAGGTTGCTGCGAGCTTGCTCGAGTTGTTGATCGACTTCCGGGGTTTCAATCACAGCAAGCAGCTCGCCCTGCTTAACCCGCGCGCCAATATCGAAATACCACTTCCTCAGGTAGCCGTTGGTGCGAGCATAGATGGGGGAGCTGATGTACGGTTGCACGTTACCCGGAAGAATGATTTCATCATCGGGCGCAGTTCGTCTTGGCGACACCACTGATACCGCCGTCAGAGCCGCTTGCGCTGTCTCCTTTTTCAGTGCAGTGCGCGCCCTGACTCGCGACCAGATGCCCGAGGCCAAGAGTGCGGCGACCACGATAAGAGCAATCACTCCGCGCCAGCCAACTTTTGTGGGAACGCTGCGCCGCTTCCACATGCCCGGGAGATGTTTGACCGTCGATTTGTCTTTTATCTTCTGTTTGAGGCAGCATAACTAACTCCACAGGATTCATCACGCCTGTCCTTTTTCCAGTGCTGGGTGCGGGCGCGAACCTTGCAGAACGCTGAAAAATGCCGGGACAAAGAGCAGCGTGGAAACCGTTGCGAAAAGCAGCCCGCCGATGACTGCCCGGCCCAAGGGAGCGTTTTGCTCACCGCCGTCGCCCAGCCCGAGAGCCATGGGCACCATGCCGATGATCATGGCCAAAGCGGTCATCAGCACCGGCCGAAAACGCGTAAACCCCGCCTCCAGCGCCGCGGCAACGGAGTCCATCCCTTCGGTCATCTTCTCCGTCGCAAAACTCACCACCAGGATGCTGTTTGAGGTTGCGACACCCATGCACATGATGGCTCCCATGAGCGCCGGCACGCTCAGAGTGGTGTAGGTTATGAACAAGAACCAGGCAATCCCGGCGAGCGCCGCGGGCAGCGCAGAAATCATGATGAAAGGATCCAGCCAGGACTGAAAGTTGACTACGATCAGCAAGTACACAAGAACGATTGAGAACGCCAGGCCGCTCAACAGGCCGATGTAGGAGGCGCGCATCGTCTGAACCTGCCCGCGGACAACGACTCGAGAGCCGCGCGGCAATTGTTGGCGCGTTGCCTCGATAATCTTGTTGATATCGCCGGCTACACCACCAAGGTCGCGGCCAGCGATAGAACCGAAGATATCAATTACGGGCGCCACGTTGTAATCAGAAACGACAGCCATTCCTGCTCCACGCTGCGTGGACACGAGGCTGGCCATGATCGACGGAGGGGCGTTTGGGTCAGTACCCGTGATCGGGACATTCTCGAGATCCTGCAAAGTGTCCGTGCGATATTGCGGCGTCTGGGTCGCAATTTGATAGCTCACGTGATTCTTTGGGTCGACCCAAAATGTCGGCGAAGTCTGGAAGCTGCCACTTAGCGACACCAGAAGATTCTGCGCGATGTCGTGAGCCGTGAAACCCAGCTGTTCTGCTTTCGTCCTTTCAACTCTGCATCCGGAGATACGGTTCGTCGAAGGGTTGCTGAATCCGCAGATCTGTCGCTCCGGAGACATATCTCATCTTGGCAAGCAGCGCGTCCGCATAGATCCGGTTTCCGTCCAGGTTGTTGCCGACAACCTGAACATCGATCGGAGCGGGCAATCCAAAATTCAGAATCTGCCCGACCATGTCGGCGGGCAAGAAAGCGAAGGTAACACCAGGAAACTGTTTCGGCAGTGTCATGACGAAGCTGGTGAATGTAATTGTCGGTAGGATGGTGGTTGGCGGAGAGCGTCACAAGAATGTCGGCGTCGGATGTACCAACCGGGGCGGAATTGCTGTAAGACAGATTGATGCCGCTATAGGGCAGGCCGATGTTGTCGATTACGCTTTGGACCTCCGCGGCTGGGATCTGCCCTCGAATTGACCGCTCGACCAGATCGCAAAGGTTAGCGGTTTCCTCGATGCGCATTCCAGTGGGCGCGCGCATGTGAAGTTTGAAAGTGCCGCTATCAACACTGGGAAAGAAATCCCTGCCCAACCAGGGAATCAGAATTGCCAGAGAGCCGAGACTAGCGACGAAGAAGGTAATCAGAAAAGCGCGCCGGTGATGGAGACAAGATTCCAACACGCCGCGATAACTTCTGCGAAATTTCTCAAAGGCTTCCTCAAAGCGCTTCTGGAACCGCACCAGCGGATTTCGACTGGGGGCATCTCCGGCCTCGTGTTTCTCATCCCGCAACAAGTACTTGGCCATAGTCGGGACGATGGTCCGGGAGAGGAAATACGAGGCCAACATGGCGAACACCACGGCTTCGGCGAGCGGCACAAACAAATATCGCGCGACACCGGAAAGCAAGAACATCGGAGCAAAGACGATGCAGATCGAGAGAGTAGAAACGAAGGCGGGGGTCGCGATTTGCGAGGCGCTGTCGAGAACAACTTCGTCCATGTCCTTCTCGGGTTCAGCCTCGCGATTGCGATTGATGTTCTCAACTTCGACCGTGGCGTCGTCGACCAGTATGCCGACCGCCAGAGCGAGTCCCCCGAGGGTCATGATGTTGATCGTTTGACCGATCGCACTGAAGGCGATGATCGAGGTCAGGATCGCCAGAGGGATCGAGGTAGCGATGATCACAGTGCTTCGCCAACTGCCGAGGAATACGAGAATCATGAAAGCGGTAAGGCAGGCGGCGATCAGGGTTTCCCTGACCACTCCGCTGATCGCGCCGCGAACAAAAATCGATTGATCCGCCAGCGGGGTCATCTGCAACTGGGGTGGAACCGTCGTCGCAATCTGAGGTAAAAGACGCCTTAATACCCGCGATCACGTTCAGGGTTGATGCGTTCCCCGCCTTCTGGATGGTCAACAACACGGAGCGCTGGCCATTGACCTTCACGATGTTAGTCTGCGGGGGAAAGCCATCGCGCACCCAGGCGACATCCTTCATGTAGATGGTCGTGCTACCAATCGTCTTGATTGGAATGCGGTTCAAGTCCGCGATCGTCTGCGGCGCTGCATTGGGTATGGAAACGTCGTATTCCTTGGAACCGATCTTTGAGGTTCCTGTGGGCAGGATCAAGTTTTGCAAGCTGATCGCATTGACTACATCCAGTGCAGACAGACCCTTCGACTGTAAGGCGGTTGTGTTGAGATCCACTTGTACCTGACGTTGCTTACCGCCATAGGGATAGGGCACCGAAGCTCCGGGCACCGTGATGAGTTGCGTCCGGATGAAATTCAGACCGTAGTCGTTGAGTTGCTGCTCCGATAGATTCTGCCCGGAAAGGGCCAACTGGAGCACCGGTACACTCGATGCGCTGTAGGCAAGAATGAGAGGAGGTGTGGTTCCCGCAGGTAACTGCCTAAGTTGGGTCTGGGAGATAGCCGTAATCTGCGCAATTCCCTGTTGAATATTCGCAGTCGGCTGCAGAAATACCTTAACCACGGCGATCCCATACAAGGACTGCGATTCGATATGTTCGATGTTGTCAACCGTGGTCGTGAGGGCTCGCTCCGTGACGCTAACGATGCGGTCGCTCATGTCTTCCGGGATGAGACCGTTATAGTTCCAGATGATGCTGACGACGGGAATGTCTATGTTCGGAAAGATATCGGTTGGGGTACGCACAATCGCGAGTCCACCCATGATTACGATAAGTATCGACACCACGACAAAGGTATAAGGGCGCCGTAACGCGAGTCGAACAATCCACATAGAATCTTTTTCCCGGTTGAGTCCCTATTTTTCGGAGACGCTTGGCAGCGTCGTATAAATTCGACGTGCGCGAGGTTGCGGGCTGCGCGGCCGCCGCATCAATCGTCTGAGCTTCGCGCGTGCGCGTGCCAATTGGGCTTTCACGGTCCCTTCCGCCACGCCTAGAATATTCGCTGCTTCGCTCGTGGTCAGACCATCCAAGTCGCGCAACTGGAATGCCTTGCGCAAAGACGGCGAGAGCTGCGCTGCGAGTTCTACCAGGCGCGCGTGCAGTTCAGAACCTCGGCAATCGTCCTCAGGACTCGGCCGAGAGTCCGGCAACCGTTCTGCCATGGTGGATACCTGATCCTCGCCGACAGGTTGGTCCAGTGACACATGGAGCCGGCGTGGCCGCCTGCGCAACTGCATGCGCGCAGAATTGGACACAATAGCAGTCAGCCACGTGGACATCTGCGCCTGTCCCCGGAACTGGTCGATATGCTTATAAGCCAGCAGGAGTGCATCCTGAACCGCATCCTCCGCATCGGCTGCATTTTCCAGAAAGCGATAAGCACTTCTCAAGAACGACGCTCGGGAACGCAGGAAAGCATTCTTGATCTCTTCGTCTACGTTATGGCGGCCGCAGACGTTGAGCTGCGGCTCAGTTCCGGGGTATGCCTGGGCCTCTTGCACGTTCTTTCCTCCTGATGAGGCAGGATGAGGCACGTCCCGTTCCAATCAAGCGCCCGATGATTGAGCTGTTTATTTTCTGTAACATGGCTCACTTGACAGTTCCGGATCGCTCCGTAAGGGACAGGAACGCGTCCCGCGGCGGACAGTATGTCCTCATTTCGACAGGTTGACGAAGCACACTGGATTCCTGAGTGGGAGATTGGGCCCAGCTCTCCCGCACCGTGGATGGCGACGCAACCTCCGAGCCTTGCTCCAGCTACTCGAGGCACAGGAAGCAAGCCGCCTTCGCAGTGGTGTTGACGATTCCTAAGAGGCGGGACTGCGAAGGCGAGCGTTGCTCTTGGCGATTTGCCATTCCCCTCTGATGCGATGGGTGAGAACTTTGTTGCGTTCTTCACGCCAAATCACTTCTGGTTCCTCTTGAAATCTACTTTGCACATTCTTCTTGCACTGTGGAACTGGAGGTGCACTGAAAAGTTTTGCAATTCGGTTCTCTGACGATCGAACGAGTCGCGGAGTCGATTTAGCTATCGAGTACGGGGACGGTTGATGGTCCCGATTATCGGGAGTGTTTATGCAGTTTGTAAGATACAAAGCCAAGCTGAACGCAGATGTGGTGTCGGGCATTTTGAATTGCGTGTGCCCAGAATGCGGCGGAAGAATGGGCGGAGCAGGCAAAGAGTTCAAGTGCCAGGGCGAGTGCGGAACCGACTGGCGTGCAGTATGGGAGCGGGACCTGTCACCTGGCTTTGACAGACGATCACAGAGGACCTTCAGACTGAGTTAATCGACTAAGAGCCGCGACCTTGAAAGACCAACGTCACTCATGCGTCGATGGCTCGACATCCCTTCCTGCGTTCATTCGTCTCTCGAACAGGCGCTAGCAGTTTGCATCCGCATTCGGAAAGCAAGTCCACACCTCAGCAGGATTGATCCAATCCCTCTGCATCGCGTCGCCCTCCAGCCATCCCTGCTTCGCCGGGTCTCTTTTTGGCAAGCCAGTTGCTACCGCTCGTAGCAAGACGGACGTGAGCGAGTGGAGGATGCGATCGTGAACGCGGTGGTTGATTTTCCAGATGCGCGATACGCGGTGATCGAAGTGGTTCATAGAGAAACCGGTCATGAAAACATCGTTATCGCTTACCCGAACGAGAAAACATTGCGCGAAGCCTTCGCAGCATCCTCCATTGTGGCATTCGGGTTCGCTACGCGCGACGAAGCGATAGTGGCTGTCGCTGAGTCGCCAACAACTGAAACCACGGCCACGGAGAGTAATAGAGCTACGCAGAGGCCCAAATGGGCGGAGCCGCGAAAAGAAAAAGGTTCAGTATTGCGGAGACTAGGGTGTTTTCTCGTTACCTCCTGGAGTGTGTTGTCGTTTCAGCCGTCGTGAGGCTCGCTTCTACAAACACCGTCTCGTCGGCGATCCGGATGGCGCTGGGCAGCTCCGTCTAGGTTCTTGAGTCCGGGACCTGATCGTCTCGCCCAACGCCCGGTCCACCCTGAATAACGAAAGGTGAAAAAGATGACTGATAATGCAAGAGAAAGATCCATGATGGAGCACCCCTCGCGGAGAAGCTTCCTCGGCTTGAGTTCGGTAGCCTTGGCAACCGCAGCTTTTACGGGCCTCGCCGCCAATGCTCAGGAGAAGACGAGCACACAAAAGGCGGAGCACGACCATTCCTCAAGCGACCCCGGACCGGAGAACAAGCCTCTTCTGGATTTGAACCCGAACTCCAACACTCCGCCTCCCACCGATCATGGCGACCTGGTGCCCATCTGGTACTCCTTCGATCTGGTGAAGAAGCGGGTTGAAGAGGGCGGATGGACCCACGAAGTGACTCAACGTGTCCTTCCATCTTCCAAGGAGATTGCCGGCGTCCAAATGCGCCTCACTGCAGGCAGCTATCGCGAATTGCACTGGCATACCGCTGATGAATGGGCGTATGTGCTCTATGGCAACGCCCGTGTCACAGTGATGAACCCCGACGGCACCATGTTTATCGGCGACGTCAGCGAGGGCGATCTGTGGATTTTCCCGGCCGGCTTCCCACATTCCATCCAGGGACTTGGTCCCGACGGAACCGAGTTTCTTCTGGTCTTCAATCAAGGGGACTTTTCTGAGGATGGCACCATGCTGCTCTCGGAGTGGGTGGCGCACACGCCTCCTGAGGTATTGGCAAAGAATACAGGACTGGATAAGAGCGTTTTCGATAAAACGCCCGGGGCGCCGCTCTACATTTTCCCCGGCAACTTACCCAACTCGCTCGAACAGGACAAAGCGGAAATCGGCGGTGAGCAAGTTGCGTCGAAGTATCAATACACCTTCCGCATGAGGTCGATGGAGCCGGCGAAATCAAGTGACGCAGGCGAGGCTCGCATCGTCGACTCACGCAACTTTCCGGTCTCAAAGCATATTGCCGCCGGCTTGCTCATCATCAAGCCTGGGCACATGCGTGAAATGCACTGGCACCCGAAGGCCGCCGAGTGGCAGTACTGGATCTCGGGCAAGGGTCGCATGACAGTGTTCTTTCCTGTCGACAATGCCCGCACAATGGACTTCAGCGCCAATGATGTCGGATATGTTCCCTCCAACGCACCTCACTACTTCGAAAACACGGGCGACACCGACCTGGTGGTCCTGGAGCTGTTCGCAGCTCACGAGTTCATGGATGTTTCCTTGAACGAGTGGCTCAGGCGCGTCCCCAGCGAAATGCTAAAGGCGCACCTGAACATCGATAAGCAGATGGCCACGAAGATCCCGGCGGAGAAGAGGTATCTCGTTTAGCTCGTCGCAAAAGATCTCTCGGAGAGCGCCCGCCGGGAAGCTTTCGCAGGGGTCGCGTTCTCTGTCCTGACTAAAGCGTGATGTACGTGTAATGACCTTCGGCCTGAAGAAGTGCAATGGCGCGCGACCATCGACGCTACAACCAAGACTTGGGCACGGTGTGTGCCAGCATGTCCTTCACGACGTCTTCCGGCGATTGCGATAGCTTGCTGCGAGAGATGAGGACCCGCACCTGTTCTTCCAGGGCGGTATGGCAACTGAGAAACTGTGCGCCCCTCGATTGCAGGGCTTGCATGCTCGTGTCCTGATAGAGGGAATCCTGGATCGTCTGGATTCTTGCGGGAGACTCTCGTTTCAGACCACTTTTGCTGTTGTAGAAGAGGTTCTTCACTGCCGGCTTTCCGGTTGCCGGGTCGGTCACCTTTAGCCACTCGCCGATCCGGTATTTCTCCCAGATGTAGTCGTCGTAATTGAGCAAGTTGGCGGGGCCGTGCAGAGCGGCTGCGATCTTGATTTGCCGTTCCGGGATGCCGAAACCGAACCGCAGGCCATTGAAAGATTCTTGATGTTGTTCAGGAATTTCCCATCGCCGATCTGCACGATGTCGTACAGTTGCTTGATCCGGGACTGGATCATGCACGAGCTTCTGGAACTCAGCGAGTTTCCACTCTGAAGTTCTCCATACAAGCTGGGCCTCGGCTGAGTGGGAGTCGCCGCTGAACAAGCCGAGTGCTGTTAATGCCATCGCTGCACGGGTTATAAGCGATCACGGGTTATGTCGGGTTCATGTTTGTCCATTGCCATGAAGCATGATCTGCAATCGAGCCTGCCGGTTGCACTTACATTACTTGAACAGGATCTTGGCCATCATCCCCTTGTCCTCGTGATTCAGTAGATGACAATGAAATACCGACATGCCCTTGATGACGGGATCGGTAAAGTCCAGGATGACGTCCACGGAACCGGCAAAGGGAACATTCACAGTATCCAGCCAAGCAGGATTGGGAAGTGGCGCGCCATTTTGCGCATAAGCCAGGAAGTGAACCTGGTGAATGTGGAAAGGATGGAGTTCGGCGGTTTGGTTGAGACACGCCAATGCTGATATGTACCGACAAGGGCAGTTGTCATCGGCGGCGCATCCGCCGCAAATTTGCGTCCGTTGATATAGAAGCCGTTCTGGTCTTCGGTAAAGGTAACAACGAAATCCGGCGGAGTCTGCTGCAATGGCTCCACGTCAATTGGCTTGTACACGGGCGGACGGTTGTCGACGGCATGTGCTCTGCCTAGAATCGAGCTCCGCTCCGATTGATCTACTGGGTGCACCAGATCCGCCAGCACCATGCCCGGATTCGGGTCGCCAACCGGACCGGTATTCACACAAAGAGTGCGCAGCATCCTATGCGTGCCGAGGCGGCCCGGTGACGATTGCTTCCAGCCGGCCCGCCGGCGCAACCAATAAGTGACCGGATGACTTCCGTCGGATGTTTGGGATCGCGGTAAGCAAGCGGCATCCCGTCGAGCGCCACGATTTCGAGGCTCCCGCCATCCAGTTGCAGGTCCAGATAGCGATCCGCAGAAGCGTTCACCATGCGCCAAAATTGCCGCTCCCCGGGCGCGATCTCGATTCGCGGCCGAAGCATGCCGTTCACGGTAAAGATTTCCTCGACTGCCTCGTTTTCTCCCCCGCATCCTTTGGCCGGGACTTCAACGTCGCGCATGAGTGTGGCGGCATTTGGATCATGCTCGATGGAGCGGCCACGCACAACGATGCACCCGCTCACGCAGCCGTTCTACTTCAGGGACATATCGCTCCATTCCCTCAATGACGATGGCTCCTGACATTCCGTCCAGACTTGCCGGTGGCTCTCGCCATGAGGATGGGTGTGGTACCAGAACAGCCCGGGCGGATGATCGCGTGGAATTCGAACCGAGTAGTGCAACACCTGGCCGGGCTTGGCCAGCATGGTGAACACATCATCTTGCGGGGCATCCGGCGAGACGCTAAGCCCGTGAAAATGCAGGTTCGTCATATCCATGCACGGATTGATCGCACATGACTCCGAAGACTTGGAAGGAAGCTTGTTGATGTAGGTGATTTTGAGAACGTCGCCCGGGGAAGCGCGGATAACTGGAGCGACAGTCTTGCGATTGAAAGCGAAGGCATCCCGGCCGTTTTCGTTCACTGCATTCAGAGTAAGGGATACGACATGATGCTTTGCCCTGACCTGAGGCGGCTCCGGCTGGGCTAAGCTGTTAGCTGCGAGCAAGATCTGGACACTGACGAACAGGATCCGCATGTTTTTTCTTTGAGCTGTCATTAGCAAGCCTCAATCGCAATTCGATCCCGGGGGCGTCGACAGGGCGATACCGCTGTCAACATTTCGACACACGACCATCGCGATCGCCTCTTCAATTCGGCTTTGGATCCACCCCTGCCCCGGCCGATCGAGTCGATAGTGGAAAAGAACGTGCAATTCCGATTCCGAAAGTAGGGTTAAAACGGAGGCTCGAGTATTCGCGTTCAGGAAGTCACGAAAAAGCCACCCTAACGCCTCGCTAGCCATCCTACGACTGAAGCTACTGCGCTATCATTTCTCAGATTTGCCGGCTGCTCTACCATTGGGCCAATTTCCCGGAACCGGCCGGGGTTCGAGAGGAGTGAATGACGGGCTGTGACGCTCCCACGGTGTTTGTCGTCGATGACGATGATCTTGGTGCGTGCCGCCATCCAAGGCATGCTGAAGTCGGTTGGCTTGCGTTCCGAGACCTTCGGGACGCCGCAAGAGTTCCTCCGCAGCAAGCGGCCGGACGGACCAAGTTGCCTTATTCTGGACGTGAGACTTCCTGGTGCCAACGGACTGGAATTTCAGCGAGAGTTGGCAGATGCGGGCATCCGGATTCCCGTCATCTTCATCACCGGCCATGGGGATATTCCGATGTCGGTGCAGGGCCATGAAATCCGGCGCGGTGGAGTTCCTCACCAAGCCTTTCCGCGACCAGGATCTGCTGGATGCGATCCACCAGGCTTTGGACCGCGACCGGATAACGCGCCAACAACAGAGTGAGCTTGCCGAGTTGCGAACGCGCTACGAGTCTCTGACCGCACGCGAGCGCGAGGTCATGAGCCTGGTGGTTTCAGGCATGCTCAATAAGCAAGTGGCTTTTGAGCTGGGACCAGTGAAGTCACCGTAAAGATCCAACGCGGCCAAGTGATGCGGAAGATGCAGGCTGCAATCACTGGCGGATTTGGTGAGAATGGCGGCGAAGCTTGAGCTTCCGCCTGGCCGTCGTGAATGAAAGTGCTTTCCAAACTTCAACGTTATGGGCTGGCGGTAATTTCCTGCGGCGTCGCGCTGGCGGTGGCATGGCCTATCGATGCGCCTGCCTCGTGCTTCCTTCTCGCTGTCGCAGTGAGCAGTCTCTTCGGAGGCTTGGGGCCGGGACTCTTGTCGATCGGTGCTCTTTCGGCTATAGCCTTTGAATCACTTATTTCTGGGAGGACACCTCCTCCAGCCGTCGAGCCGGCGGCTCTTTCTCCGATTTGCAGTCTTCCTGGTGGCGACTTTACTCATCGCGGCGTTAATGGAAATAAAACGGCGCGTTGAGGATTCCCGCAATCGCGCCGAAGAAGCTTTTCGTCAGGCGAACTCGGATCTCGCACGCGTCAGCCGGGTGACCACCATGGGAGAGTTAACTGCTTCCCTTGCGCACGAAGTAAATCAGCCGATTGCCGCCGCCGTCACCGACGCCAACACCTGCTTGCGATGGCTTATGCGCGATCCACCGATCTGGAAGAGGCGCGCGAAGCCGCTTCGAGAACTATTAAAGACACGACCCGCGCAGCGGAGATCATCAGCCGTGTCCGCCAGCTCTTCAAGAAAGGCACGCCGCAGCGAGAGTTGGTTGATGTAAACGAAGTCATTCGGGAGATAGTCGCCCTGTTGCGTAGTGAAGCTAGCCGGTACTCCATATCGGTCCGGACCGTCTGGCGGCAGATCTACCCCATGTCATGGGCGATCGAGTGCAGTTGCAGCAGGTGCTGATGAATCTCATGGTGAACAGCATTGATGCGATGAGAGATGTGGAATGGGCCGCCGCGAGCTCACCATCAACTCGCAGCCGGGGGAGAACGACGAACTTGTGGTCTCGGTCAGCGATACAGGAGTGGGGATCCCGCCGCTCAGGCGGACCAAATCTTCAACGCGTTCTTTACCACCAAGCCTCATGGCACTGGCATGGGACTTCGGATCAGCCGGTCGATCGTGGAATCGCATGGCGGCCGCCTTTGGGCTGCCGACAACTCATCCGCGCGGCGCAACCTTTCACCTCACTCTTCCCAACCAAATTGACGTCCACGAGTGAACTCAGACCGGAAAATGAGCCAGGCCGGTATCACAGAACTCATACCAAAGTATGATTGCGCGTTCCCAATGTCTGATTGCGCTGTTGGAGGCCGAAGGATAACTTGCAAGCTATGGTATGCCAGAGGAAGAAAAAGATGGTCGCAATTGTCGATGACGATGAATTGATGCGCAGTGCTCTGCAAGGCATGCTGAAATCCGTTGGACTGCCGTCAAAAGCGTTTGCCTCAGCGGAAGAGTTCCTGAAGTCCGGCCAGCAGCACGAGACTGCCTGCCTGATCGCGGACATCCGCATGCCGGGAATGTCCGGTCTGGAACTGCAGGCGAGACTGAACGCTGAGCACTGCAGAATTCCGACTATCTTCATCACGGCACATGGCGACACAAAAATGCGGATGCAGGCACTGAGAGCAGGTGCGGTGGAGTTCCTGGCCAAGCCGTTTGATGATGACGTGCTGCTCGAGAGCGTTCGAGCGGCTCTGGAGAATTGAGGCCGATGAAGAGTGGGCGGGCGATTTGGGAGGTTCTCTGTGGGGGCTATCCAAAGAGTTGTAAGTGTTGGTCAAGCATCTTATGAGCGCAGATTTGAGCAGGTCATCGGCAGTAGTCGCTGCTCTGGAATCGGTGCTCGAACAAGTTGAACGGGTTGCGCCCACGGATTCGACTGTTCTTATCCAGGGAGAAACCGGCACTGGCAAAGAGCTGATCGCGCACGCGATTCATAACCTCAGCTCGCGGTGCGGACGACCCTTCGTAAGGCTGAATTGCGCCGCTATTCCGCTCGATCTGCTGGAGAGTGAGCTTTTTGGCCATGAGAAGGGTGCGTTCACCGGAGCCATCGCGCAAAAGGTTGGCCGTTTCGAACTAGCCGACAAAGGCACGCTTTTCCTAGATGAAGTAGGGGACATTCCTCCGGCATTGCAGCCGAAGTTGCTGCGCGTTCTGCAGGAACAGGAGTTCGAGCGTCTGGGCAGCACTCGCACTCACCAGGTAGACGTTCGGCTGGTGGCTGCGACAAATCGTAATCTGATGGAGATGGCGAACCGGGGTGACTTTCGCAGCGATCTCTACTACCGTCTGAACGTATTTCCGGTCTTCTTGCCGCCTTTGCGCGAACGCCGCGAAGACATTCCGGACCTCGTGGCCCACTTTGTCGAGATTTATGGCCGCCGGATGAATCGCCGGATCGAGCACATTGCTCCAACAACGATGTCTGCGCTTACGTCGTATCAGTGGCCAGGCAACATCCGCGAGCTGCAAAACCTCATCGAACGCGCCGTCATCCTTTCTGACGACGGTGTGCTTCCCTAATCCCTTGCCATCGACCGGGGCTCGACCCTGCTATCGTGCCGGCAGCCGCGACTACTCTAAAGGACTCGGAGCGCTTTCTGATTCTGCGAACGCTGGAGGAAGTCCGGTGGGTGATCGGCGGACCGAAGGGTGCAGCCACCAAACTGGGCTTGAAGCGCACTACCCTGATCCACAAGATGCAGAAGTTGGGGATTTCCAGGCCAAGCTTCCCATCGGGCCGGGATGTGATGGAACCAACGGCGCAAGGTTCGGATTGGCTCCCGCAATAGCCGGATCCTTCGGCACCTCTAAGATCGCATCTCCTAACCAAGCCACTGCGGCGGATGGAGTCTGTTAGCCGCAAGGTCCTCGATCGTCGGGATCTCGCAACCGAACTTTGTTCCCGTCAGCCCCAGGATGTCACGCACGGTGTCCCCATTTTGACGCAAGTGTTGAAACGCGGTCACCGCCGTCGGGCGCCGCCCAGCGTTCCGTTGTAAGGAAACGTACTCGCGGTGGCAAGGAACTTGCTTCTTCTAATGAGTACTTGAATCTCGTTTTTATGCTGGCGTTGCGTTTGGAACCGCAAAGGTACCGAACTCAGTGGAGGTAAGCCTTGAAAGCAGGTATGTGCCCATCTTTCTTATCGACAGAGTTATGTTTCATTCTCTGTATCTTCCCGGTCTTGATGCTGATGGCGCAGGATGCGCAGTTTCACAACGCGCCTCCGTCCAGCGTTCAGTTGAAAAATCCGTATGCTGGACAGCAAACGGCGATCGCCGCGGGCTCAAGGCTCTACGCAACAAACTGCGGTTCTTGTCACGGAAGTAATGGGCAAGGAAACGGAGCAATCCCTGCGCTATCGCAAGGGCCAACGCAATCGGCACCGGACGGATGCGAGAGTCTTGGTGCGCGCTTGCGGGAATTGCCACTCCAATCACACTGATTGGCCTTGATCGGCGGAGTCGAGGCGACGATTATCCGCATCCAGCTTATCCGCCCACACAACGATTTTGTTTCGCCTCAAGTCTTCAATCGTATGTTCACCATGCACGGAACGACCATGATCTTCTTTGTGGTCATGCCCGTCTTGTTCGGATTTGCCAACTACCTCATCCCACTGATGATTGGTGCGCGGGACATGGCCTTTCCGCGTCTGAACGCTTTCAGCTTCTGGATGACTGCTTTCGGTGGCCTGCTCCTCTATTTCAGTTTGTTGGGAGCCAACGGGCTGTATGGAGCGGGTAACGCTCCCGACGTTGGGTGGTTCGCCTACGCACCGCTGACTTCGCAGACGTTTTCAGTGGGGCATAGCACAGACTTCTGGACGCTGGCGCTGCTGGTTTCAGGCTTTGGCAGCATCGGAACGGCGATCAACATCGTCGCTACCGTGCTCTGCATGCGGTGCCCCGGCATGACGCTCGCCAAAATGCCATTGTTCGCCTGGCTCAACCTCGTAATGGCCGGGCTGGTGATCCTTGCGGTCAGTCCGCTAACGGCGGCACAGATCATGCTTCTGGTCGATCGCTATCTTGGCGGACATTTCTTCGACACTCAGGCGGGAGGATCGGCAGTCATCTGGATGCATTTCTTCTGGGTCTTCGGACATCCCGAAGTCTATGTCCTCGTTCTTCCGGCCTTCGCCTTCGCCTCAGAAATCATCCCTGTATTCTCCCGCAAGCCGATCTTCGGTTACCCGGTGATGGTGGGAGCGACAGTCGCAATCGGTTTCATCAGCATGAGTGTATGGGCGCATCACATGTTTACCGTGGGCATGAGTTCAGCTGCCAATACTTTTTTCGTAATCTCAACCATGGCCATCGCGGTTCCGACCGGCATCAAGATCTTCAACTGGCTGGCCACCATGTGGGGCGGAAAGATTGAATTCAAGACTCCCATGCTGTTCTGCATCGCTTTTCTTTTCCAGTTCTTGATCGCCGGTCTCACAGGCGTGATGCAGGCTGCGGCCCCCTTCGACTGGCAGTTGGGGAGCTCGTATTTCGTGGTTGCGCATTTTCACTACGTAATCGTAGGCGGCATCTTGTTCTGTCTTTTTGGAGCTTTCTACTACTGGTTCCCGAAGATGTCGGGGAGGATGTACAGCGAGACACTTGGCAAAGTGCATTTCTGGCTTTTCATTATCGGCTTTCACTTTACCTTCGACTTTATGCACATCCCCGGATTGCTCGGCATGCCGCGAAGGATCTACACCTACGAACCGGGACGGGGTTGGGACACGTGGAACCTCATCGTGACCATTGGAGTTTTCTTCCAGGCAGCAGGAATCCTGGTTTTCCTGGGAAATCTTATCTGGTCTTACTTCCGCGGCAAACCCGCCGGAAACGATCCGTGGGATGCGTGGACACTTGAATGGTCCACCAGTTCGCCGCCGCCCGCATACAACTTCTACGCCATCCCGAGCGTCCTAAGCCGCCGTCCGCTTTGGGATCTCAAGCATCCAGACGATCCGGACTGGAAGTACGACTAAAGGAGCAAGAGAGATGAATGCGACATCCACGACCCTGCCACCGGAACTCGAGTGGAAGCTTCCAGCTCGCGGACAAGTTGGAATGTACGCTTTGATTGGGGCCGAGTCTGCGATCTTTACTATCTTTGTCGTCGCGTATCTCTTTTATATCGGCAAGAGTCTCTCCGGACCCATGCCCTCGGAGGTTCTCTCGCCGCCGATTCTTTATACCGTTTGTCTACTTTCGAGCAGCCTGACGATTCACTTCGCAGCCAGAAGTCTTCGTGGAGACAAGGTACGAAGTTTTGGTGTGTGGTGGTTTTTGACGATCATCCTCGGCGCGACCTTCCTTTATGGAACGGCCTCGGAATGGCACCGCCTCATTTATAAGGACGGATTGACGATCACGACCAATTTGTTCGGAACCACCTATTACTCCCTAGTCGGGCTGCACGGCTTTCACGTGATTGTTGGACTCTTGGCGCTGAGCACTGTAATGGCTTTCACAATCTTTGGAGCACTCAGGACGGAGCATGCCGAGCGCATCGACGTTTTGTCTCTTTATTGGCACTTCGTGGACGCAGTTTGGATCGTAGTCTTCACCGTCGTTTACGTGATTGGACGCTGACATGGAAAACAAAGTGAACACGGGCACATTCGCGCGGACCGACAGCCCAACGAAAATAATCGAAATGCCTGCTCCCACAGCATGGCCGATCATTCTGGCCTTTGGCTTGACTTTGGTTTTTGCCGGATTCGTCACCAGTCCATCGGTGAGTCTCCTGGGAGCGATCCTGGCAATGAGCGGAGGCATCGGCTGGTTCCGCGATGTGTTGCCCCATGAGAAGCATGAATCTGTCTGCGCGATCGAGGCAGGTTTGCCAGTCAGCACCAATCGTCCACGAGTAGCGGCGGTCGAGTGGATGACAGAGGAACTGCACCGAGCGCGAGTACCGCTGGAGGTCTACCCAGTCAGGGCGGGAGTAAAGGGTGGCATGGCGGGAGCCGTCGCCATGGCGGTTCTGGCGGTTATGTACGGAATGATCAGCGGGCGCGGCATGTGGTATGCGATCAATGTTCTGGCTGCGGGATTTTTTCCCGGCAGGCACCCGCTGGCGGAGATCGGAACGTTTCAATGGGATTCCCTGCTCATCGCAAGTGCCCTCCACTTGCTCGTTTCCTTAAGCGTTGGGCTTCTCTACGGCGCAGCGTTGCCGATGCTTCCGCGGCACCCGATTCTTTTGGGTGGCTTACTAGCGCCCATTCTTTGGTCGGGCTTGGTTCACAGCCTTGTCCAACTCATCGATCCACAACTTGACCAGCAGATCGACTGGCTGTGGTTCGCTTTTTCCCAGGTTGGATTTGGAGTTGTCGCCGGCATCGTAGTCTCCCGACAAGAGCGAGTACCGACCCAACAGCATCTTCCATTTGCTGTCCGCGCGGGGTTTGAAGTCCTGTCACGCATCGATGAGGATGACGAGGGTGGAGGAGAGCTCCGGTGACGACCTACCCAATCATCGTCTCCATGGTCGCAATGCTCGCCCTTGCGGTGTGTGTCGGGTGTAGCGGTTCATCCGGCCGCCCAGCGCAAAACTCAGCGGTGGTTCCGCCTGATCAAATTGTGGACTTTAGTGTGCTCTACAGCCAGAACTGTGCAGGCTGCCACGGGCTAGACGGCAGAGGGGGAGCGGCCATTGCTCTGGCCAATCCAGTGTTTCTCGCAATCGCGGACGACACTGTAATTCGCCGCATTGCCTCAAACGGAGTTCCAGGCACCCCGATGTCTGCCTTTGCGCAGAGTGCCGGTGGAATGCTCACCGACAGACAGATCGACGCGATCGTGAGTGGAATCCGATCGTGGGCGAAGCCCGGTGATTTCCCCAATCAAACTCTGCCGCCTTACGCAGCGCAATCTCACGGCGATTCGCAGCGCGGCGCCGATGCCTATCGAACCTATTGCTCGTCTTGTCATGGAGCGGACGGCCGTGGAGGAAGCAGGGCGAGTTCGATTGTCGATGGTTCTTACCTTGCTCTGACAAGCGATCAACAACTTCGCACCATTGTGATTGCAGGCCGCCCGGAGCTGGGCGCGCCGGACTGGCGTAGCGACGTTGAGGGCCGGCCCATGTCGCCGCAGGATATTTCTGATGTGGTGGCGTGGCTGTCAAGTCAACGGCCAAAGTTCCCAGGCCAGCCGTATCCGACTGCTCCGACGAACCCGGCCAATGGAGGACTTCGATGAGTACGGAGGGCGGAATTTCCCGACGCGCAGCCCTTGTGAAACTCGGCTTGTTTCTTAACGGCATCGTCGGCGTTTTCCTAGCCGTTCCCATCGTGCGCTATCTGCTTTCGCCTGTGATTCGCGAAAAACAAACTGGTTATGAGTCGTGGCTTTCGCTCGGCGGCTTGGAACAGTTTCCTGCCGGCCAGACTCGTCTCGCCACATACAAGAATCCCGTGGTCAATGTGTGGGACGGCGAAACCGGCGACATCGCGTGTTGGGTCAGAAATGTCGACGGCCAAAAGTTTCAAGTCTTTGCCATCAACTGTGCGCACCTCGGATGTCCCGTTCGCTGGTTTGCTCAATCGAACCTCTTCATGTGCCCTTGCCATGGTGGCGCTTACTATCAGGATGGTTCGCGTGCCTCCGGGCCGCCAGAGCGCGGATTGTTTCAGTACCACTACAAAGTCGAAAATGGAAAACTTCTCATTAAGGCTGGCGAGATGCCAACCCCTGGTCAGCCCGTAGCAAATAAGGCGGGAGACAAAGCCACATGCGCCTGATCCCAAAAATCGGTGAGTGGTTCGATTTGCGGCTGCAGCTTGGCACGCCGATTCGCGAAACCGCCGAGCATTCCGTTCCGCGCGAAACTGCCAGCTGGTTTTACGTTTTCGGCAGCGCCGCACTCACATGCTTCATGCTCCAGATCGTCACCGGCATACTGCTTGCGCTCATCTATGTGCCCTCGGCGGGAGAAGCTTGGAACAGTCTGCAAACGCTCAATCATGGCGTGTCTCTTGGTTGGTTCATCCGCGCTCTGCACGGCTGGGGCTCGAACTTCATGGTCGCGATCGTCCTGATCCACATGGTGCAGGTCTTCCTCTTCGGAGCCTACAAGTTTCCCAGAGAACTGACGTGGATCGTTGGCGTTTTTCTCTTACTCGTGACGCTCGGTATGGCATTTACCGGCCAGGTTTTGCGTTTTGACCAGGATGCCTACTGGGGACTAGGAATCGGAGCCTCGATCGCGAGCCGCGTTCCAGTGATCGGACCTTGGGCGGTGAACCTGATGCTCGGCGGCCCGATCATTGCCGGCGCCACGCTTTCACGATTCTTCGCGTTGCATGTTTTTGTCATCCCCGGACTACTGATTGCTTTCGTCGGCGTGCATCTGCTCATGGTGCTGAAGCTGGGAATCAACGAATGGCCCATGCCGGGGCGCATCGTCCGCCGCGCGACGTATATGCAGGAATATCGCGAACTCACCCACAAAGAAGGTGTGCCGTTCGTGCCGAATGCGGTCTGGAAGGACATTCTTTTTTCCGGTTTCGTTCTTGCTGCGATTGCGGTTTGCGCGATTCACTTTGGTCCCTTCGGTCCAAGTGGGCAGCCGGATCCGAGAATTATTCAGACCGCACCGCGTCCCGACTTTTTCTTTTTGTGGCTGTATGCCCTGCTCTCTTTTCTGCCGCCTTCAGCTGAAACCCCCATCCTGTTGATTGGCCCTGCGATCGGAATCGTTGTCCTGCTGGCGCTTCCATTTGTGGCAGGCGAAGGTGAAAAGAGTTGGAAGCGCAGGCCAATTGCTGTGCTCACGATTCTGCTGGTCGCCGTGGGGCTCGGTACGCTGACTCATCTGGCTAAGCACACTCCATGGAGCCCGGTAATGGATGCCTGGAGCAGTCAGCCGATTCCGGCAGAATTCTTGCAAGGGCGGACGGCATTGGGGCGCCACGGTGCACTTGTGTTTCAGGTCAAGCAATGTCACAACTGTCATTCGCTGGATGGCAAGGGAGGTCAGCGAGGACCTGCATTAGACAGTGTTGCCCTGCATCTGACCGAAGATCAACTTATCCGTCAAGTGATCCAAGGTGGAGGAAATATGCCGGCCTATGGAAAGAATCTCAGCCCGGCGGAGACAACCGCGCTGGTGGCTTTTCTGGAAACACTGCACCCGGCAAATCAGAAACCAGCACGCAATGCTTCGCAGGCGCTTGCGCTTGGCGCGACAGAGATCTCGCCACGGTAAGTCTAGTCATGTCCCATTCTCACATGCTGCCATTGTCGCTCGTGCTCGGCGGCATCGCTTGCGCTCTTGGTGCCACCGCGTTCGTCTACCTGCGCGGATGGCTTTGCCTGCGAAGCGCTTTCCCAAAGCTCATTTCCATTTGGCGTCTCGTAGCGTTTATGAGTGGCCTCGTTTTGGTGTGGACCGCGGTCGGATCTCCACTCGCTACGCTCGATCACCACTCACTTACGATTCACATGATGAAGCATCTTCTCTTGATGACGGTTGCTGCACCGCTGATTTTGGCGGGCGCGCCCGCATTTCCCTTAGTGTGCGGGTTACCCAGGGTCTTCATTAAGAGTCATCGTCCCCGGACCAGTGTGCCGGCGCGATGGTTCAAACGCTGTCTCAGGCATCCCGTGTGGTGTTGGCTAGCAGGCACAGGGGCGGTAATCGGATGGCATCTTCCAGTTTTGTTTCAGTCGGGCATGCGTTCCCTCGGGATACACATTTTGCAGGATCTGTCTTTTCTGGTGGCTGGCTTTTTCTTCTGGTGGCCGATCATGCAGTCTCCGGCGAGTGCGACGAAGCCGCCTCAGTGGTCCATGGCCCTCTACCTCTTCCTTGCCACGCTGCCTTGTGACATTCTTTCCGCATTTCTCGTGTTTTGTAACCGGCTTGTCTACCCTTCTTACCTATCTACATCTCAAGTGTTCGGTATGGCGCCTCTTCAGGACCAGGAATGTGCGGGTGCGCTGATGTGGGTGTGGGTAACGTTTGCATACGTGATTCCCGCCGTCGCGATCACCGTGCAGATACTCTCACGCCCAAACATAGAATCGCAGGGAATGCGAGACGCTCGTCGAAGACCAGCGGTCCGGCCGCTGAATGGTGCCGAGGTGCGCTAAACATGGCCAAGTGGATCAGATCAGCAAGTAGGTGACGTAGCAACGGCCACAGGAACAGCCACAGTCACAAGTGAGGAAAGCGAAGAGGATGGATGGCAGTGCAACTCTTCGAAAAAGATGGTGAGCGCGGAAGGAATCGAACCTTCAACCTACTGATTAAGAGTCAGTTGCTCTGCCAATTGAGCTACGCGCCCTACGTGAACAATCTTGATCAGGACAATTCGTGATTGTAGCATTTCTCTGAGGGCGTGGTCATCGCGGAGGAGCGCACATCGGCACGCAGCGCGGGAGAAAAGCAGAGTGGTGTGCTCTCAATCAAACTGGCGATGAAGTAATCGATCTTCCCAGCGGCAGTCGCTGGTGCGACTCTTCGCTGACCTGTGACGGCCAAGAGATGCGCCTTAGGAGCGCTGCCGTACTTCGGCGGCTAAACCGCGTGAGCCTTCACTGACCACGGGACGGCGGTGCGGCAAAGATCCTGAACCCACTGGCTGGCGCTTCTCGACGGTGCCAATCACGGGAGCGTCCTCCATTCCATCGGCGTAAGCCATCGACACAAATCTCTGCTCGGAACATAAGCGGTCGATCAAGCGCTGCTGCCAGGAACTGAGGACGGCGTGAGGAAGAATGGGAAAGTGCCGGAACATCCAGAGAAAATAAGCACGTTGGAGAAAGGACGGCATCAAGTACCGCGGCCCGATGGGAGTTTGCACCTGCACCACACCGTCCGCCAATTTATCAATCCACATACTATGGGCCCACCTAACTACTGAGTTTGGCCGGAGCAATTCTAGGGCCGCTATTATTGCACCAAGGTCGGGGCTAGGGGAAGGGGTTTCTCTAATATTTTCCCAAAAAATGCCATATATGAGGAGCTTGGGGCCTGCGGTCGAGTCTTCGGGAATGTGGCGGGTTCGCTTGCAGGAGTCTATTGAGGGCAGTTTCGCAGACGAAACGCCTAAGTTGGCGAGATTAAGAGCTACCTCAGATCGGAATTTCTGGCAGCATGTCCATCCGCAGAATCTCGGCTGCGACACCAAAGCCGGTACCAGATCCCTGCTCCACGCGTAGTACGCGCGCATGGCAGCATACCCAGCACTTTTCGCCGGAGGTCAGTTCGGGTGGAAGAATCAGGACTAGTTCAAGATCGGAACCCTCGGCCATCCGCGACTTGCTATAGAGGAAGACGCCATTGGTGCTGACATCGCGGGTCTCCGCCGCCAATTCCTTTCCCGCTATGGCACCCTTGACTCGAACAGGAACACGAGCACTAACTCTCTGGCGGGAACGCCGATCAAGATTAGGGTTCATTTATCCTCGGAAGCAATCAAAGACCAACACCAGCGGCAAGGTTCTGGCCTCCGCGCGGGCGGTTGCCAGTATAGAGCAGTTCTGTGCCGACGCGATAATTGATGATTTACATTTCCGGACGGCGCAAGCGTGCGGCGGGAACCACCAGGGCCTGTTCCATGGTGGGAACGTTTGTGCTTCGCAGCTTGGCCTCGGCTTCAGCCAGTTTATCGGTCTGGCTCGTCTGATAGTAGGCCTGTACCAGAAGTTCCAGAGTGAAGGGATTGTCCTGGTCCTCTTCGAGATTGGTGATGGCCTGGTCGTACTTTTTCTGATCCATCAATAGAGTTCCGGCGGCGCCGTTGTAGGAACTTTGGATGACGCGGTTGCGGCTGCCGCTAGCCATGGTCTCAAGTTGTTTGAGAGATTTATCGGCCAAGGCGGCATCACCGGAATGAGAAGCGCTTACGGTGCGGTTGCGCAGAATGCGGGAAAGTTCTTCGCCTTTGTCGGATGCAGAGATTGCACTGCTGTGGCTCAAAGAGTCTTCGGCACTCTGCAGATATTTCAATGCGGTCTTATCATCCGCCTGATACTCAGCCAAGTGCCGGTAGGCCTGGGCTTCCTGCAGGTCCTGCCCTTTGGCCCGAGCGGTTTCGGCGACCTCCAGGAAAAGCTTGTCGGCCTCGGCAAACTTGCCTTCGCGTACCCAAGTCATACCCTTCTGCATGCCATAGGTAAGGCGGTCCGCCTCATTGTGGGCGAAGCGGATGGCTTTGTCGTATTCGATCCGCGCCTGGTCCTGATTCCCCATCAGGGCATAGGTATCTCCCAAACCAACTTGGGAGGTCACAAAATCCGGATCGATCTTCAGGGCAGCACGGTAGTGCTGCAATGATCCCTCAAAATTTCCCGCCATGCGCAGGAGTTCGCCATAAGAATCCTGGGGATTCGGTTCCTTGGGCAGCAGCGCGACGTAGCGGTCCATGGCTGCAAAAGCCTTGTCAAATTGCCGATTGCGGGCGTACATGTAGGCCAGATCGTTGAGCGCGGCAGGAAAATTCTTATCGAGCGCCAGCGCTTTTTGCATGATTCTCAACCCCTGCTCGTCACTGTCTTCCAGCAGAAGCCAGTTGCCGGCGAGGTAGAGCAGGTGCTTGTCCTTGGGGTACATCTCCAGCATGTCATTCATGGCGGAAATGCCACCGATAAAATCACCTTCCTGCACCTTGACGATCCAAGCAATCATCAGTTGCTCAGCAGGAGTCAGCTTGGGCGCGAGGGCCTTGGCTTTTTCGCGGGCCGCGCTGATTTCCTCGGGATTGCTGCTGTTGAAGGCAATCCATGCCCAGGCCACGGCAAGATTGGGATCCTCCTTTACGGCCGCGCGCCAATCGTCGTTGCAGCGCTCGAGGTAGAGGTTCTCATAGTCTTCCATACCCTTCTGATAAAGCGCCCGAGCTTGCGGGGAAGAGGTAGTCACCGGCATTGAAGCGGTGGCGCCTTGCTTCAAATGGTGGGCATAGACCGGCGCGGCAAAACACACCCCAAGGACCAAGGTAAGGAAGCAAATGGAGCGACGCATCGAAAGTCTCCGCAACAAACGCTTTGAGGGAAGAATATGAGAGCAGCGTAACATCGCGGTAACCACGGGATGTAGTGACGGAAGGCGTACGACGGGTGGGGTGTGTGATCGATCTGCGCGCCTTGGCTCGCCAAGGTTGGATGTGTGGTAAACGAACCGTTCCCTACGAAGCAACAAACCCCTGCCGTGAACGGCAGGGGCTTTGAATCAAAGGACCCTAGAAGCTGAATTTGGCGGCAAGCTGAATGCCGCGCGGGCCGCCGCCTCCGAGGAAGGGGTTGCCGATTCCAACGTCGCCGGTGGCCGTTATCTGGTAGGCGCCGTTACCGACTTCGCGGCCATTGCTTGGCGGGGCAAAACCGCATCCGCAAGCCGTGCTGATGTTGGAGGCTGGGTCGGCAATAAAAGCCGGCAGCACCGGATTGGCAAAGTTGGGATGATTCAGAATGTTAAAGAAATCGGCGCGAATTTGCAGGTTCATTCGCTCGGTCAGGGCAGTGTTCTTGTAGATTGCGAAGTCCCATTGCTTGTACGTTGGACCGCTCAGAGCGTTCCGGCCCAAGTTGCCATAGTGTCGTGTGCCGGGAACGCAGTCGGAAGCAAAGCCAGAGTAAGACCCGTTGTTCGTGCACGGCATCGCAAATGAACTGAGTTGCAGGAAGTTTGCCGGATTACTCTTGTCATAGGTAATCGGCCCGACGACGTCCGGACGGTCGTATCCGTCGCCGCCTCCGCTGTAGTCATCCTCCGCGTTGTAGTTCAAGGTGAAAGGCTGACCGCTCTGCAGGTTCAGAGAGCTGTTGAAACCCCAGCCATCCTTCAATCGAGCCAGGTTGCCGCCTTGTTTCGGAAGCTCATATCCAGCAACCCAGACGAACCGCTGCGGAACATTGAAACTGGATGGTCCGTACTCGAGTTGAGGAGCGGTGCTGTTCTGAGGCTGAGCTGCGTTGGGAATGAAATCTTCGCCGTCGCTCGAATTGTCCAAGGATCTCGACCACACATAGTTCACGATCGACATAAAACCGTGGTAGTTGGTCACTCGCAAGCTGGTTTGCAGCGAGTTGTAATTGGATTTACCGGTGGAATTCTCCTGGAAAATATATACGGCCCCGGAAGGAGAACCAAAAATTCGCGGCACAGTGAAATCATCGACGCAAGGCGCCGGCGTGCACGCCAAGTCTGCAGCAGTGATTGTCGCCTGGCTCGGCTGGTTGAGGTCGAAGAAGCGGAACAGCCTGTGTCCCTGCGAACCGACGTAGCCAATCTGCAAGGCGACTTTGCTCGAGAGTTGCTGCTGAAAATTTAAGTTGTAATTCTCCATGTAGGGCGTCTTGATGTTGCGGTCGAAGGAGAAGATGTCGCATTCCACAGTACAGCCCGGAGTTCCATAGAGCGGGCTGCCGGGAATGTAGACGCCATTTGCGTTGACCGCCCCGGGATTCAGGTTAGCCATCTGGACCGGGTCTGGCCCTATGTTGTTATACGCAGGTCCCGGGGCAAAGAACGTCGGGTAGGGCAGGTGGCCTAAAGTCATGTCCTGCGAGAAAGCGTCAAAGAACAAGCCGTAGCCTGCCCGAAGCACAGTCTTGCCTTTCCCGGTTACATCCCAGACCACACTGGCGCGAGGCGAGAAGTCTTTCTTGTCGGGATTGTAGAGATTCGGGAGTCCACCTGCGCCAACCTGCTCGAGAGCTCCGGTTGAAGGGAGGAAATCTGAGAAGAGATGATTCCTCTCAGTGACAACTCCGTAATAATCCCAGCGCAGGCCATAGTTCACAACCACATGAGGCGTGACGTGGTAAGCGTCCTGGCCATAAAAGCCAAAGCCATTCTCATACGTATGGCGCAGAGTGTTTCCGGTATAGTCGAAGGTCCCAAAGTCGCTCTGCGAAGGGATCATCTGGAGCAAATTTTCGAGGGCGCCGATATCGCTGAGATCACCGGGATTTCCAAACGCACCGAAGCGGAGGCGTCCTCGGGAGTACTTATTGATGTACTGCTGGATGCTGGTTCTGCGGAACTCGCCGCCGAACTTCACATCATGCTTGTTGATCTTCCACGAGAAGCTGTCGATGACCTGGTTATTGGTATCGAAACGATGACGAGGATCGCCCGATGTCGCCCCCACCTGTGAGAAGAATGCGCTGCTGCCGGTTGGCGTGGGTGCGACCAAGAGAATGGGCAAGCCCGAAGAGTCGCAAGAAGCAAAGGTCACGGGAACGTTGCATAGTCCGATCGAGCTAGGATTGAAATTGCTGTCCTGGGGAAAGAAACCTTCGGCAAAACGGTTCCAGCCGTAGCGCAGCTCATTCAGCTTCGTGCCCGAGAGTATTCTGACGTAGGAAAGCGAAACCAACTGAACCCGCGTAGGGGTTACGGTGTCGTATCCAGGAAGCTGGCCGCCGGTGGCGTTCAGCGCCAGCGGAAATTGCTGAGTGCTGTCACCGAAGAAATAGCGACCGCTAATGTTGTTGTTGGTGTTGAAGGAGTGATCAATCTTGCCGATGACGCTGCTCAGATTATTGAAAGACGGCGCAATTGCCGTATAGTCGGGAGCGAAGTTGCCGCTGGCGTTGAAGCAACCCGAATCGTTGGACGTGACCCCGGAAATATAGTTTGCGGGATTGTGCGGCCAGAAGTTCAGAAGCGCCGATCCCACCGGACTCACGACGCCGCCGGCGGTGGTCACGTTAGCAGTAGCTTGCTGAATGAAAGCCTGGGTTGGAACGCAGGCTAAAGAAACAACTCCCACATTCTCGCGCTGCCCTTCATAGTCTAAATAGAAAAAAGTCTTGTCCTTCACGATCGGTCCGCCGAGCGACCCGCCAAACTGATTATTGTGAAACGGTGCCTTAGGGGAAGACGACGGATCAAAATAATTGCGAGCATCTATCGCGTCATTGCGAAAATATTCGAAAAGGTCGCCGTGATAGTTGTTGGTTCCGCTCTTGGTGACGATGTTGACGATGGCGCCGCCATTCCTTCCATATTCGGGCTCGAAGTTGGAGAGCACGTTCATGTCAGAAATTGCGTCGATGGGCAGGATGGCCGAAGGCGTTCCGAAGACTCCGGCCTGATTGATGGCCGGATCGTTGCGGTAACCGTCGTTCATGTCGGTACCATCGAGCAGGTAGTTATTGGAGCGGCCGCGCGCGCCGTTCATGCTGAATTCTCCATATGAGCCGGGAGAGTCAGAAATCTGGTCGGGGGATCCAGCCACGCCGGGATTCAGGAAAATCAGCTTGGTGTAGTCGCGGCCGTTGATAGGCAGATCCTTGACCTCGTTTTGAGTCAATACACCGCCGAGGTCATTGGTCGTAGTTTCCACCTGAGGCAGCAGATCTCCTTCAACTTCCACTCTTGTCGCGACCTCGCCCGGTTTGAGGGCCGCGTTTACTCGGCGCTCCGTGGAAACATCCACCGTCACTCCCTTGGTTACGAAGGTCTGAAAACCGGTCAGCGTGACCGTCACCGTGTAAGTCCCGATCGGCAACTCGGGCAAAGCATAGCTGCCGTCCGCGCTGGTCTCGGTGGTGCGCTCCAAGCCTGTGGCCACGTTCGTCGCGGTTACTTTGGCTCCAGCGACGACTGCGCCGGTCGCGTCGGTTGCGGTGCCGAGAATCGTGCCCCGGAAGGTCTGCGCCGTAAGGCTCACTGCGGCCAGCAGCACAAACACCAGGATGATACGCGCTCTCATAGAGTCTCCTTGAAGCTGTTTTGGGGCAATCTTCGGTGTGGACCAATTTCTCAAAGTGTGAAAGAGAGGCTTACCAATTCCTTATATACGAACAAGATGCGACGCCCCGACCGCACACGAAACATTATCGAAAGGCTATCCCAACAGTCAACCATTGAGTTGCGATCCGAAGGATAGATTTAACGAATGAGATACTCGGTTGCACGTGGACCGATTCGATTGGCCTCGATTAGAAACGAAGTATCGCTGGGAGTCGCGGCGAAGAAATCCGGCAGGAACTTAAATTCAGAAGCTGATGGTCACGCCGCCGCGGATAGAGCGGGCGGACTGAACGAAATAGACGGTTTGGCCGTCCTGGCCAACCACCGGCACATAGCCTTGCGCGAGCAAGTTCCGCAGGTCCAATAAAGCTTCCATGTGGGCTGGGAGGAAGCCCATGGTTGGTATGGGCTGACGAACGAAGAGGTTCAAAAATGGATCGCTTTGTCCTGGCGAGGCGTTGAACATATCCACGGGAGTCAAAGCAGAACCATTGATCCATCGGTAAGACGCGATCCATTGCGTATGGGTGCGAGGAACAGTACCGCTGAACTTGGCGGCAACGGCCTGTCGGCGCTCGGTGCTAAGCCACTGCCGCGCATTCTGGATCTCGACATCGGGCTTCGCGAGGTCAAGAACGTCGCCGCAGGCGTAATCCAGCGTGGCGGTGAGATCCGAAGAGAGTTTGCGCGCAAGAACCACACGCATGCCGTGCGCTTCCAGTTTTTCGCCGGTGTAGGTGAAGGTTCCGGAATAAGCATCAGGGAGCAACTCACCGCTGGCGGCGGTTACATCGCCCGTCCCAAGCAGCGCCGTGTTGTCCACGCGGTCACGGAACACCGTTACTTGTATGTTGTTCTTTCCCACGTGGCGGGAAACATTCAGTTCCTGATGGTGAGCGCTCTCCAGCTTTGTGGTGAAGTTGGATACGCTGATCCGAGGATCCGTCTCATTCAAATCCCCTGATGTCGAATCCAGGCGATTGACTTCCAGACTGTTGGGCAGCGAGGTGGCGTAGCTATAGCTCAGAATGGTGTTCGGGGAGAGGTGGAAATCCGCAGATCCATGGGGCCGGAACGCATTTACACGTCCCAGAAATTGGATGGTCTGCAACTCGCTGCCGAACTTCAGCTCCAGCACGTCGCCAACCGAGAAATCTTCACCCGCGGTAAGCGCCATGGCCTGCAACGAAGCGTTATGCAAATTTGGGTCAGAAGGCGCGAAACGACGGATGGCGATGCCCATTGAGGGACCCGAACCATCCGGCAATAAATGCGAATAATTCGCACGCAGAACAGCCGCGGGAACTCCGTCTCCATATCCGAGATTCCCCTTCAGTCCAACGCGATCCACGGAAAAAATGGAGCGTTCGATGGAGAATCCGGTACTCATTTCCGAACCGCTACCGTAGCCTTCAGCTGCTGAACCGGCCAGAAAAGAAAGGCTGCCCTTGAGTTCCGGTCCCTGTTTGTCCCCAGAGGATGGATCGTCGAACACCCGCAGAACGGGGCGGTTTGCCACCGAGCGCAGAGTCCACTTCCAGTCGTCGTCATCGGAGTTGCCGCGCAGCGGACCGACGCGCATACCATTCAGCAGAGTATTCAGGGTGACGTTGAGATGGGTGTTCGTACCCGGATGCAATCCCACTTTGTCGCGCCAAGCAGGCAAAAAGGAAGCAACCGAAACCTTAACGGTATACAGGCCGGGGAGCAAATCTGTTGCGGAATAAAATCCGGTGCCGTCAGTAAATACCGTTAGGGTTCTCGCCGCGGTCCCGACGATCTCTACAACTGCGCCCATCTGGGGAATGCCCGCAGCGTCGCGCACGTATCCAGAGATTTCCCCTGGCCTCTCTGCGGCCCACGCAGAAAGCGACAAACCAACGATCACCGCCCAAGTTCCGAGCTGGCGAAGTCTCAAAACCACCTCCGGGGAATCAAACAGACGTTACTCAACGGCAAACGTCGCTGAAGGATCGATCGTCTGTTTGGAGATGTTGTCGTTCACTTTGATTTCGATACGATACACGCCCGGCTGCAAATTTGCCGATGCAATCGACTTCTGCAGGGTCACCTGCTCGCCGACATTACCCATCGTGTCGGTCGATTCAGTCTTCTGAACCACGGGCTTATTGGTCGCAATGTTAACAATATCAAACTCAAAGGTGGCTGACGGCTTGTGCGTCTTGTCATCCACGCCCAGGTTATACACCTGCATCCAGAAGTTTACTTTCTGGTCCTTATTCCGCTTGAACAGAGCAGGCTTGCCATCGGCCGGGGCGACGCGCGGCCGAACCTTGGTGACGCCGATTACAAAATTGCCAGTGCTCACATCCTTCGTGGGCACGGCTTCCATCTGATCCGCCACAATCAGCGAAGAAGTCGCGAGTTTGTCGTCTGAGTACTCGGGCACTACGATACCACGACTCCACAGACCCTTGCGGTCGCCGTTCACATCCTTGACCGCAATCTCGATTTTATAGCGCCCGGGACGCAGCGGAAGTGATTTCCAATAGACCGAGGAGTTCTCTGCCGTGCGCGGCAGCAACTCCGCCGGAACATCCACTTGGGCTGTATCTTCGAAGGTCTGCACCACCCGTCCGGTTAACGTGCTGACCCGGCCGAAAATATTTACCGTACCGCGTTGCACGCCATCTTTATTGGCGAACGTGATGTCGCGATACTTCATCTGGATGGTAACCGGCACCAGCACGGTATCGCCCGTGACCTTCACAAAGTCAGTGCGCACATCGAACGGCATCAGGTTCGTAATCAACTTGGTGTTGACGATTTCTTCCAGATCCTTGAACTTCACCGGCGGAGGAGCTTGCAACTTGGCGAACTGTTCCAGGCGGTCGAATTCTTTGGTCTGCAAGTTCGAGCTCATCGGCCCTTGTCCGAGTTGCTCCATCCCGCCGCTGAAGCGGGCCGCTTTACTCGACATGCCCATCTGCTCGTAGAGAGTGAGGCCGGCATTCGGCGTGTACTTCAGGGCATCTTTCTCCGACCGGTCGATCGTCATGTGATAGTCGCCGCACATACAAGTGTCGACGAACTCGATGATTACTTCCTGACCGATACCTTCAAGGTAACGATAGCGCCAGTCTTCGAAGGGGAAGGTGGAAGTTTCCCCGCCGCCCTCTTCCATTGGGCGCTCGAAAGTTCCACCCGAGGGGTGCGAATCGATCTCGTCGGCCGGACCGTACATGATGTACATGCGGCCGCGATCGGTCTTCCAGCCAGGGATGCCGGCGGCGAAATGCTCATTCGAATAGGCGATACGCCGGTAGTGTTCTTCCTTGTATTCGTTCTCTTCCGTGTCCGGGGTGGGGTCGCGGCGCTGCCAGAAAGCTTCGATAAAATTATCGCGCTCTTCATCATTGGAAAGTTGTTTGAAGGCGGCCCGTTCCTGGTCGGTAATGATCCAGACCACGTCCTCGTTCAGCCACTTCTTATAGGTCTTGCTAAGCTCTATATTCAGAGCCCTTTTCTGCGCTTTCTTCTGTTTCTCATTGGGCTTGCGCTTCAGGGGATCGGTATCGTCCGCGGGTTGCGCCTGAGAACCGGCTGCCGGGGTGCCAGAGGCCGCGCTTGACGGAGGCTGACTGGACGGATCTGGCTTGTCGTTTTGCGCGGAGGCCGCACCGGCAAAACTAACAGCGACGGCAAACACCGCCAGCGATGATAGGTAACGTGGACCAACCCGAACCATGAGAGGGACTCCTACAACGGCAAAGCTGTCGGCCCTATTCTAGGCTCCCAAACGGGCGAATGCAAGGCTAAGTCACAGTAACGGAAAGGATTGACTGCCTGACTAGCCCTTTTATTGGAAGCAGGTTTGCCAGTGCCGAGTTGTACGACGGATGGGAAAAGTAATCGGGTGTGCGAACAACCAGATCAACACCCCGAAAACTGTTGAGCAAGCTATAATTTGAGGTTCCAGGTCAGTACCTTCGGCCTTCGTATTCCTCTGCTATTCACTAAGGTGTCTCTCTGGAACTTTCCGGCAGCCAGGAACGTACTAGAGGATGTGTCCGTCAGACCGCGGTAGAAGCAGGGTTGGCCGGAATCGAGTCCAAGGCTGAACTGGCAAGAAGGGGTCAAGACCGGGGACTGCGACGGAGACAATGAAGCCCTGGAAAAAAATCGCGATCGGCGTCGGCGTGGTGCTGCTGTTGGCCGTCATTGTTGGCGTCGCTGTCTACGAGAGCGGCAAGAATACAGTTACGGTACAAACCGCCAAGGTACAGCGCCAGGACTTGTCGTCGGTCGTGAGCGGTTCGGGCGAAATCAAGCCGAAGACGTACGTCAACATCGGCGCCAATGCCTTCGGCAAGATCACGCACTTGTTTGTGAAAGAAGGGGATCACGTCAGGAAGGGTCAATTGCTGGCGCAACTGGAGAATGTGCAATCGTCGGCGGACGTCAACGCCAATCAGGCTTCGCTGCAGGCCGCCGAGACGGACGCACTGGCTGCCGACGCCGCGCTGAAAACATCTGACGCCGATCTGCTGCGCGCCAAGGCGGATTACGAGCGCAACAAACTGGATTGGGAGCGAGCGCAGAATCTGTTCAAAGACGGCTTGATTTCCAAGTCTGACTTTGACAGCCGAAAAAACGCCTGGGCGACAGCCGACTCCGGCTTGATACAAGCCCAGGCCCGAGTGTCGCAGGCCAAGGCGCAAAAGGATTCGGCCGACAAGCACGTTGCCCAAAACCGGGCTACGCTCACGCGCTTTGCCGACGTACTGCAGAAAGCAAGTTATTCGGCGCCCTTCGACGGTGTCATCACCAACCTGCCGGTTCGCGAGGGCGAGACCGTGGTCATCGGCATTCAGAATTCACCGGGCAGTACGCTGATGACGCTCGCCGATATGTCGGTGATCACGGCTGAGGTGAAGGTGGATGAAACGGACATCGTGAACGTCCGACTGGGCCAACCCGCGGAAGTGACTATCGATGCCATTCCGAAGAAGATCTTCCATGGCACAGTTAGCCAGATTGGAGACAACGCCATCGTCCGCTCCACCGGCGTCGCCACTTCTCAGCAGGCTACCGCCAGCGAAGAAGCGAAGGACTTCAAAGTAGTTGTAACCGTGACCGATCCCCCGCTCGATCTGCGCCCCGGACTTTCGACCACGGCCAAGATCACAACGGCGGCCCGAAGCGGCGTGCTGTCCATTCCAATTCAAGCGCTCTCGGTTCGCAGCAAGGCACAGTTGGAACAGGAGAAATCAACCCCGAGCTCGGTGCATGCGGCACCACCTACCCCCAAGGACGCAGCATCCAAGAACAGAGGACCGCAGCCGGACGTGCAGGGTGTCTTCGTCGTTCACAATAAGAAGGGCGAGTTCGTGCCCGTCACGACCGGCATAACCGGCACCAGCGACATCGAAGTGGTGAATGGTTTGAGCGAGGGTGACGAAGTAATTACGGGCAGTTACAAAGTTTTGCGCACGCTGCGTTCTGGAAGTAGTGTGAAGATCGATAACTCGACTCCGAAGAAGGAAGAAGAATAGACATAACGTTCTGGCGCTTCCCGCGTCCAACCGGGAAGCCCGTACCGAAGAAGAGGTCTCGAATCTCAGGTTAAGCAGAAAGTCTGACAGTCCCAAACGAAAGACGGAGCCCTAGGAATCGAATTTAAACGCGGAGAAACCAGTGGCACCGGAGCAGGAGAAAAATATGGCTACCGCCGAAGTAATCAGCATGCCGCCCAACGTCGCCAGCGCGCTGCCGCAGAGCTGCATGATCGCGGCCCTGGACCTTTGGAAGACTTACGATATGGGATCGGAACAGCAGGTCCACGCTCTGCGCGGCGTCAACTTGCGCATCGAGCGGGGGGAATACGTGGCTATCATGGGTCCCTCAGGCTCCGGCAAGTCCACGTTGATGAACCTGATCGGCTGCCTGGACACGCCGACCAAAGGCGAGTACTGGCTGAACAGCCAACTGGTAAGCGAACTCGACGACGACGAACTAGCGCGCATCCGCAACAAAGAGATCGGATTCGTTTTTCAGACCTTCAACTTGCTGGCTCGGGCCACTGCTCTGCACAACGTCGAGCTACCCTTGATCTATGCGGGCGTACCGACCGATGAACGGATCGAACGCGCCAAGGCCGCATTAACGGCCGTGGGCATGGGTTCGCGCATGACTCACAAGCCGAATGAACTTTCAGGCGGCCAGCGCCAGCGCGTGGCCGTCGCTCGAGCTCTGGTAAATAGGCCTTCCATCATCCTGGCGGATGAGCCTACGGGCAATCTGGATTCGCAGACCGGTAACGAAATCATGGCGTTGTTTGACCGCCTGCATAGTGAAGGAAATACGATCGTGCTGGTTACCCACGAGCATGACATCGCCGAGTACGCTCATCGAGTGGTCAATATCAAAGACGGCGTGGTTGAGCGCGACGAACGAAAGAGATAAATCTCAGACAGCTTCTTGGTCCCGAGCGGAACAGCGATGATCCTGTGAGGTTAGATGGAGGCGGAGACTGGTGAGCTTTCTGTCGCCGCTTCCCCAGTGGTTATCGAAGAGGCCACGGCCACCTGATCGCGCCCACCTCGCTTGGCTTCGTACAGGGCAGCATCGGCCGCAAGCATCAACTCTTTGGGTGATACCCCATGCTCGGGGAATGCGGCCACGCCAACAGAAAATGTCACCGTTCCCAGTGCTTTGCCTTGATGCATGATGTTCAGCTCCCTCATTTTGGAGCGCAGTCGCTCGCCCCGGGCACGCGACCCTTCGAGGCCAGCGGTGGGCAGGATGATCACAAATTCTTCTCCGCCGAACCGGCACACAAAGTCTTCGGCCCGGACGTTCTTGAGCAAGAAGGAAGCCGTCTCGCGCAATACGGTATCGCCGGCATCGTGGCCATAGGTATCGTTGAAGCGTTTGAAATGGTCCAGGTCGAGGATCAGAATGCCGAGCGATTGCACCGCGCGGCCTGCCCGGCGTATCTCACGATCAAGTGTTTCCTCCAAATACCGCCGGTTGTAGAGCCCCGTCAGGGCATCTCGGACCGACTGGATGCGCAGCGCGTCCCGGAGTTTTATATTGGCGATGGAAAGTCCAACTTGCCCGGCAAACGTTGTCTTGAATGATTGCTCCGAGGGATCCAGTTTCGGCGCCTCGTTGCTGGACTGGAAGTGGACGATGCCCAGGGTTTCACCCTGCGCCAGAATCGGAATACACAAGTACGTGTTCGTTACGCCTGCCGCATGAGCGCATCGCGCCGTGGCGTCACCAGCCACCACCAGATGGGGGTGGCCGGTGCGCAGGGCCCAGCACGCTGATGGTTCAAACTCCATCATGGGAAGTTGGCAGTCGGTCCATGTTCCGATCACTTCCGCCAGGCTGCGCTCGCCGTTCAAAAGAGCTACGGCTCCCCGAATGCTGGGGAATATTCTAGGGGCGAAGCCCAGGGCCGCGGCAAAGACCTCGTCGCGGCTGACACAGCTTTGCAAGAGTTCCCCCATCTTCGCCAGCATGGTTGCACGCTCGGAACGTTTTTCCAGCTCTTTCATCACTTCGGCGTTCCGCTGATCGAGCGCATGGCGGGCGAAATCTCTCTCCAGCATTTCCTCTTGCAAACGGGTGTTGGTATCGGCCAATTGCGTGGTGCGTTCCAGAATCTGCTCTTCCAGTATCTGCTGGTCATGTTTCTGATTCTCGATGTCGGTGCAGGTTCCGAACCATTTGATGATCTCTCCAGCGGAATTGCGGATGGGGTTGGCTCTTCCCAGGAACCATCGGTACGTTCCATCTTTCCCGCGCAAGCGATACTCCACGTCATAGGGTTCGCCGACGCGCAATGCGTTCTGCCATTTTGAAAAGCATTCGTCGACGTCATCCGGGTGAACCACGTCCATCCAGCGCGCCCCCCGCATCTGCTCGAGTGTGAGCCCGGTGTAATCAAAGCAGCGCCGGTTGAAGAAATCATCCTTACCGTTGGAATCGGCGGTCCAGATAATTTCCGGAATTGCCTCCGCCATCATCTGGAAATACAACTCACGTTCCCGGGCGGTACTGAGATCGCCTTTGTGCACGGCGATGAACCTGTCGAAGAACGCTAAGGTGATCGCCCCGGACAGCACAAGCAGAGTGCTGGCGCTGATACACAAGATGCCTATTGTGGAAATGCTGATCGCCCCGCTCAAATCAGGCGCGACGCCAGAAGGGTGAAAGCTTGCCGCCCGCATTCCGGTGTAGTGCATCAGCGGAATGGCGCTGCCCATCACCAGCGTGCCGGTAATTTTCAGCCGGCTCGTCCGCTTCTCATCCCGCAACCGAAACGAAAAATTCAAAGCGACGTAGGAAATCAGCACGGCCAACACAATCGATAGAGACACAATTCGGACATCGTAAACAGTTACCGCCGAACAGCGCATAGCGGCCATACCGATGTAGTGCATAGCCGCGATTCCGCCGCCCATCACAATGCTGCCTGCAATCCCCTGACCTACACTCATCTTCGGCTGGCTTACAACATACAAAGCGACCGCGGAGGCTCCGATCGCCGTTAATAGCGAAAGGATCACGGTGGGAAGGTGATAAAGAACCGGGACGGGCATGATCAAGGCGAGCATTCCGACGTAATGCATCGCCCAGATCCCCAAACCCATCGCGGTTGCGCCGCAGCTAAGCCAAATCATTCGCGCTCGGCCCCGCGTCGAGGTTATGCGCCCTGCAAGATCCAGCGCTGCATAGGATGCGACCATCGCCAACACGACAGAAATGGCCACTAGCCGAAGATCGTACCTGCCGCCCACTGCAATGACGGAATTCATTTCTTCCTTAGCACGCTTCAATCTTCGGTCGACTAAGATCGAGGGATCATAGGGGTGCAGACTGGATTCTCCCGGCTCAGCAGGCCACGGAGGCTCTACCCTTTACATCGGCGGTTGTCGCCATTGCAGTGTTATAAACCGCTAATTCTTTTCTTTCGGGAAAATCACATTTCGCGAGCAAAACCAAAGGGCCTCTGTTAAGAGGCCCTTGTGATCGTCGCAGGAATCGGGTTGACTAGGTGAAATGGAAATAGTCTCTACCGCGCTGCCGCGGTATCTGCTGGCCGGGAGGGACCCGCCATAAAGAAGTTGTGATCGTAAAGATTGCGATACATGTGACCGGCAATCTCCGCTGCCTTGGGACCAAAGGTGGGCCGGCCGCCTTGCAGGAAAACCACGACTACGATGCGTCCGCTGCTGGTGTTGGCATAGGAGGCGAACCAGCCAAAGCGTGTACCCGCGTGCGAACACGTACCGGTCTTGCCTAAAATCTCCTCTTCGCTAAAGTTGAGCCCTAGTCGGCGGGCTGTGCCGTATTGCACCGCACCGGCCATGCCCACCGAGATTTCCGGGATCACGGGCGCGATATCCAGTTGACGCTTGATGCGCGGCTGGAAGTTGGTAATCTCTTCGGGCGTTGTGGGATGCTGCAGATAATAAAGCGCGCCCCCGTTCGCAATGGCCGAGACCATGGCTCCCAGCTGGAGCGGCGTCATGGAGATGCCCTCGCCGAACGAACACATTTTGCCCACGCCGCCGAGTTTCTCTGGTATTACCTCGTCAGGATAGGCACCTAACTGCTCATCCGGAATGTCGTAGCCGGCCAACTCGCCCAAACCATACTGGTGGGCATAATAAGCGACCTTTTCGAATCCCAGCTTGCGGCCGACTGCCTCGAAATATGCGTTATTGGAATGCGCCAGCGCGTCAGTGAGATTCATCCGATAGCGGCCACCGAGAGAAACCTCTGTGTCTTTCGAGATTAATCCCTCGCTCAGCGCCGCCAGAGCCACGGAAAGTTTGATGGTCGAGCAAGGTTGCGCACCGCTCGACAGGGCCAGTTTCTGATTCACCATCGCCAGCACGCGACCGCTCGTGGGCTCAATCGCGACTACGGTGCCATTCATATTGCCCAAAGCATCGACGGCAGCCTGGCGTACGACCGGATCTTCGCCCTCTGTGATGTCCCCGCCGGTGATTCCCTCGGCGAAAGAACTGGTGAAGAAGCGCTCGTGATAACTATGCCGTCGCCTGGCGGTGCTGGCCGAGGTCCGGGTCACGCTCGCCGTATGGCTGCTCACACTTCGACTGCGCGCCAAATGCCGCATGCGACGCCTGGTGTGCTGACTCTCACTCACTTTCTGAGTTGACTTGGGCTTGTTCGAGGTATGAGGATTCACGTGTGCCGCCCACATGAGCGACGGCAGAACCAAGCCACCCATGACCACCAACAGACAAAGACAGCGCTCCCCCAACTTGGACATCTTCTTCTCGATCCTCTGTTTCCCGAATTCTACCTAACTCTTATGCACGAACGCTGCCAGCACGCGGCCTAGCGCTGAAACTACCCCAACTCCGCGATAGTACGAGAGTTAGTGTATTTCAGCAATAACAAAGTTTTTCTGGATCAGAGCAATAGTTTCGATCTAACCCATTATGAAACAAGTAGTTAAACCGGAATTACTTGAGGACGTCAGTCCTAGGTAATGAGTTACCTCATTACTGAAAAGGCACTACCATATGGGCAAAACTTTTCCGTCTTCTTGCCTAACTGCCCGGCAAGAAAATCCAACTTTTTGACTCGAGTCGATATTTTGGCTACATCACGTCGCCACGCTTGCGCAGAAATGCTGGAACATCCAGATCTTCCTGCTCGAAGTTCGCCACCATCGCGTTGCGCATGTTTTCGAGGGAGATCACTTCTGCGGTGGCATGATGCCCTGGAACTGGCTCCGCCATCCTGTGCTCCTCCATCGTGCGGTCGGGGAGGGGCTCGGAAAAACTCGGGGGGGTGGAGGGCGACGGAGCCACGAGGTCGGGGAAATCCATGGCATCGTCGTGGGAAGACGCAAACGAGTGATGCAGTTCGGGCGGCCGCCGCTGGGAACGCGGAACCTCGCGGAATCCGGTCGCAATCACCGTGATCTTCACTGCATCCTTCATCTTCTCGTCGAGCACTGCTCCGAAAATAATGTTGGCGTCCTCATGCGCAGCGCTCTGGATGATGGTGCAAGCTTGCTGCACTTCGGCCAGCTTGAGCGAAGCCGATCCCGTGATGTTGATCAGAATGCCGCGTGCTCCATCGATCGCTCCGGCCTCGAGCAATGGTGACGCGATCGCGCGCTGCGCCGCCTCGATGGTACGCATCTGGCCGCTCGCCGTGGCCGTGCCCATCACCGCGTAACCCATGCGCGCCATGATCGTCTTCACATCGGCGAAGTCGCGATTGATGATGCCGGGAATCGTGATGATGTCGGAGATTCCCTGCACGCCCTGCCGGAGAATGTCATCGGCGACCCGGAACGATTCGAAAAAGCCCGCATCCTCCGCCACCGCCAGCAGTTTTTCATTGGGAATCACGATCGTGGTGTCGACAGATTCCATGAGTTCGGCAATGCCTTTCTCGGCCTGCGTCATACGCCGCCGGCCTTCAAAGGAAAACGGTTTGGTGACCACGGCAACGGTAAGCGCGCCCATTTCGCTCGCCAGCGACGCGATGATCGGAGCAGCGCCCGTGCCCGTGCCCCCGCCAAGGCCAGTCGTTACAAATACCATGTCGGCGCCTTCGAGCGCCTCGATGATCTTGTCCGAATCTTCCAGCGCCGCCTTGCGACCGACCTCCGGATTAGCGCCCGCCCCCAGCCCATTCGTCAGCTTCACGCCGAGCTGCAGCTTCACCGGCGCACGCGACATGCGCAGCGCCTGCAGGTCGGTGTTGGCTGCGATGAACTCGATGCCCTCGACTCCGGCATCGATCATGCGGTTCACGGCGTTACCGCCGCCGCCGCCCACGCCAATCACCTTGATCTTGGCATCGTTAAGAGGTTCTTCGTTGAAGCTGATGCGAATGCTGGAATCGTTTGTCATTATTTTCCACCTATAATTTGAATTTAGTCTTCGGCAGTGACTAGTGATCAGTGATCAGTGGCCCGCAAAACCTTGCCCTCTGCTCCTGCTTGACTGACCACTAGCCACTGATCACTGACCACCGTTTCCTCACCCGACTAACATCGCCTTCAATCTCGATCCCCATCGGTCGCCCTGAAACCCGCGCGCCACTCGTGCCCGTTGCCCGTAGTTCACCATCCCAAGCAATGTGGCGTACTCCGGCTCCGCCAGCGTGACCGGCATCTTCGCCAGAGGCGTAGGCCAGGAAAGTCGCACGGGTCGGCGCAAGACGGATTCCGCCACGTCAAAAATTCCGGGCAGCCGCGATCCTCCACCGCTCAACACCATGCCCGCCAGACACGCATCGAACATGCCGCACTGCCGCAACGCGTCTCGCATCATTTCAAAGAGTTCGCGAGCCCGGGGCTCGAGAATTTCCGCCACCAGCCGTTGCGGCAATAGACGTGAAGGACGGTCTCCGACCGAAGGCACTTCCACCTCGTTGCCTTCCGGAATCAGCGTGACGATCGCGTTGCCGTACACTTTCTTGATTTTTTCTGCCTCCGCCAGCGGAGTGCACATGCCCATGGAGAGGTCGCTCGTAAAGTGGTCACCGCCTAGCGGGATCACTCCCGTATAAGCCACCGCGCCTTGCAGAAAAACAACGAGCTCCGTCGATCCTGCTCCGATATCGGCCAGGCACACGCCCAACTCCCGCTCGTCGGCGCGCAGCACGGAATCGGCAGCGGCCAGAGGCTCGAACACGGTGTCGTCCACGTGAACGCCGGCGCGATTCACCGCCGTGATCACGTTCTGCGCCGCGCTCGCTGCCGCGGTTACCAGATGCACCCGCACTTCGAGCCGCGCCGCCATCATGCCCAAGGGATCGTGCACTCCCGACTGATCGTCGAGAATAAATTCCTGGGGCAGCAGGTGCAGCACCTCACGGTCCGCCGGCAGAGGAATCGCCCGCGCGCGCTCGACTGCCTGCTTGATCTCGTCACGGCCAATCTCTCGCGGTCGGCTGCCGAGGCTGATGCCGCCGTGGCTGTTCACGCCACGCACGTGAGCGCCGCCGATGCCGACAATCGCATGCTCCACCGCAGCCCCAGCCACGTCTTCGGCCGCCTCCACCGCTTTTTGAATGGCCGCGACCGCCTTGTCGAGTTCCACGATCACGCCCTTGCGCGAGCCGCGCGATTCCGCCACGCCGTGTCCGCGATAGCGCAGGCCGCTGTCGGTGACCTCCACCATCAGGGCACAGGTTTTCGCGCTTCCCACATCAATCGCCGTCAAAGCATTCCCTTGCTGCTTCGCCATTTCCTAGTTAGTCCCCAATGAAATTCGCCTTACCGGTATGAAATTAAATTTCAATCGCTCGGCTCCTGGCTGCCCTGAGTCTTGGCAATCGCCGGACTCGGCTTCTGACCGCCGGTATGACTCGGATACTTTGCCGTCGCGTCCCCATTCCTCGGCTGAGGCTTCTTGTGCTCGGCCGCCCGCCGCTTGGCCGCAACCGTGGCAGGCCGCTTCCTGGCAGCTTCTGAGGTCCCGGTTTTCTCTATTGGTCGTGCTTTCTGCCCGGCTGTCGGATTGGCACGTTTAACAGCGACTTTGTTCAGCTTTGGCTTATTAGCCGGCTTCTTCAATCCACCGGCCGATTTGGGATCAAGTTTCTTCGGCGTAAGCTCGAACGCGGGTTTCGGCACCGGACGATCGTTCGGACCCATCCGCGTGAGCAAGGACGCCGGCTTCACTCCGGCCGCGGCTGCCGCTTTCGCCATCTTCGGATTCAACGGTGTCAGCTTCGCGTTTCGCTCGATGTCCGGATTCACGATGATCTGGTTGTCATAGCGAAGATCCACCGACTCCAGCTTCTGAAACTGCTGCCGCCAGCCTTGAGCGTGGCTGATGTAGATCTTGTAGCGCCGCAGATAATCGGACGATCCCAAGTGCACCAGCACGTCACCCGCCGGATCGTTGACCCGCACCTTCACGTCTTCCAGGTCGGAGAGATCAACCTCGCTCAGATCCTGCGAATAGTGCGCGCCACCAGAATCCAGTTCGTGCACCATCTCGCCGTAGGCTTTCATGCGCGGCGCCCGCGTCGAGAGCGGCTCGCCAGGATTCATGCCGAGAATGACCGGGAAAGAATATTTGTGTTTCGGCGACAACTCCATCAGCGTGCCGCCGCCATCGATCAACGACATGCGCGGCCCAACCCGCGCGAAAGCAACGGGCGTGCGCTCGTGAATTTCCACTCTCAGAAGGTTGGGAACGAAGCGCATTACGCTGGCCGATTCCACCCACGGAATCTGTTCCAGTTGCGCCTTTTGCTGGGCCAGCGGAATGAAAAAGATGTTGCGTCCGATGTCGGCGCCCAATACTTCCATGATCTGCGCCTTGGTCACATTCTCCATGCCTGTGACTTCGATATCGTCGCTAGACTCCACGCGGAAGCGCCACGACTTTTCGCCGTAGTGGTATAGCGAAGCCGCGGCCAGCCCCGCCAGGCATAGCACAGCAGCAGCGACAACAGCCCACAACAGACGGTTCGCGGTTTTTTGGGGAAGAGAACTTCGGCGGGCGGAGACGCGCTTTTGCGCGCGCAGAAACGGCGATTCCTCATCCACATCCAGATCAAGCAGACGCGCGTCATCCATCTCCTGGCGCGGGCTGTCAGCGCTGGGCGGGTACAACTCCTCCTGCAAGATGGTCGGTCCCGATTTCCGCGCCATCAGTTCAGGTCAGTTGTCGCTGTGGAATCGCTGAGCCTTCAAACTATAACTTTATTTCGCGAATTGAGACAGACAAAATGTTGCGGTTTTGCACAGGCAGGAATCGGATTGGGCATCACCGGGAACTTCTCTTCGAAGGGGTTCTCCTGAGCCCCTTACAAAACGAAAGCGGACGCGCTTGCGAGCCGCGTCCGCCCGTCTCAGGAGGAACAAACCTATTCGTTCAGCAGACTCACCGTCTCGATGTGCATGCCAGGTACTGAAATCCGCACTCGCGGGATGTTCACTCTCACCCGCGGACAAACCGGATCGAAATCGGCCCGCGCAAAGGATTTGCGGGCAACTTCAGCTTCGATCCGCGCCCGATTGCCTTCGAACCTCGCCATCTGCGCCTCTTTCCGGGCTGACATCGCTTGTAAACCCGCGAATCCTGTCTGCGTGCGCGCCACCTTTGCCTGGATTCGTGCCATCGCCGCAGCCAATCGGCAGAAAGAAGTATTGTCTCGCGCGGTCACCACCCTGCTTTTCGCCATGAACCAGTCAGCGTGGCCTGAAGCCAGTGCGAGCACCCCTTCTGTGGGCTCGCTGATCTTCGCTATCACCTGACTCACAGCTCGGTGCGCCCAAGCCGCCCCACCGTCCTGGTAAATGCCATTCAATCCTAGAGCCAGTACCCCAGCCATCAGCCAGCCCCACGCTTGTGTATTTTTCATGCTTCTAAGTCCCTTATGGCAGATTGGACGGACCGCGCCACAATCGGTTAGCAATGGAGTGTACGCAGTGTGACGGGAATTAGTTCCCAACGGATTGAACCTCCTTCAACCGCTCTAGAATCATCGGCCCCAACTGCGAGACGCTGCCGGCCCCGAGCGTGAGGATCATGTCTCCGTCTTCCGCCATGGCCGCGACAGAACTCACCGCATCCGCGAATGAACTCACGTACCGCGCCTCCGGTCCGCCCTTCTCGCGAATTGTCCGGGCTAGCCCTTCCCCGCTGATGCCCTCGATCGGCTTCTCGCTCGCCGCATAAATATCCAGCACAAACAGCGAGTCGGCATCGCCAAACGTCGTGGTGAACTCCTCGATCAGATCGCGGGTGCGCGTGTAACGGTGCGGCTGGAACACGACATGAATCTTGCGGAACCCACACTGCCGTGCTGCGGCGAGAGTTGCCTTGATTTCGGTAGGGTGATGCCCGTAATCGTCAATCACGCTCACGCCCGCCACGCGCCCGCGCAACTGGAAGCGGCGGTCAACGCCGCGGAACTGGTCGAGTGCGGCGCGAATTGCTTCCACTCCCACATCCAGACCAATCCCTACCGCAATCGCTGCAGTCGCATTCAGAACGTTGTGTACTCCGGGCACATGCAGCGTGAACTCGCCCAGATCTTTCTTGCAATAATGCACGCGGAAGCGATTCAGAGGACGAGGGTCGCCTGTTCCGGCATCCGCGTTTGCCGCGGTCTCGCCCAACTTGATCCAGAAATCCGATCCACGCTTCGTGCCATAGGTCACCGTGCGCCGCTGCACCTCCGGCAGCAACCGCCGCAACAAAGGATCGTCATTGCAAGCCACGACCATTCCATAAAACGGAACCCGGTCCATGAATTCCAGGAACGTTTTTTTCACGTCCCGCATGTTGCGGTAGCAATCCATGTGCTCGCGGTCAATGTTGGTCACGACCGATAGAATCGGGGAGAGCTTCAGGAAAGACCGGTCGCTCTCATCCGCCTCGGCCACCAGATAGTGCGACTTTCCGAGGCGCGCATTCGATCCCATGGCGTCCACGCGCCCCCCCACAACCACCGTGGGATCAAGGCCGCCCCCGGCCAGAACCGCGGCCACCATCGAAGTTGTAGTCGTTTTGCCGTGCATGCCGGCGATGGCGATTCCGTACTTTAAGCGCATCAACTCCGCCAGCATCTCCGCGCGCTGGATGACTGGCAGATGCAATTTGTGCGCTTCCACGACTTCAGAGTTCTCCGCCGCAATCGCTGAACTCGTCACCACCACTTCCGCTCCGGCGATGTTCTCCGCGCGATGGCCTTCAAAAACGATTGCCCCCAATCCGGACAGCCGCTGCGTCACCGCCGAATG
Organism: uncultured Acidobacteriaceae bacterium; assembly: GCA_963750245.1. Classification (GTDB taxonomy): domain Bacteria; phylum Acidobacteriota; class Terriglobia; order Terriglobales; family Acidobacteriaceae; genus Sulfotelmatobacter. Next base: position 633,392 of record CAVVQB010000005.1, on the reverse strand, counting down.
CCTCAGATCCGAACCCGTAACCTTGTAGCCGAGATTCAGCAACACCTCGGCAATCCCGCTCATGCCGATCCCACCGATGCCCACGAAATGAATCTGCTGAATTTTGGCGAACATAAAATCAAGTTCCTGGCCACGGATCTACACGGATACCCGCGAATCGAAACTCAACCGCGAGTAAAAACAAGAACTAGTACAGAGAAGTATCTGTGAAAATCCGTGCGAATCCGTGCTAATTTATTTTCATTCCCATTGTGAGTTGTGGCGCTCCAGCCACCAGCAAGCTGGTTTTCCTTGCTGTGGAAAAATCGACCGGCTGCACGCTTGCGGAAAAGTTCCCACCAGATCATATTCAGTTTTGCTGCCCTTCAGCGATGTGGCCAGAAACTGGTGGACTTCCACCGAGCCGAACGCCGTGCCTCGCGCCACGCGCGATCGCAGAACCAGCCAGTCGCCGACGTAAAGAACGACGAACAGAACGAGCGCAATGATCGCAACGTTCTTCAATCGTCGTCCCCAGTCAGCTTTCACTGGAATACCTCATGCATGGCGAACCCGCCCTAGGTTTCAATTCCGGCCACTCGCGCCGCCATCGCCGCAATATCCCGCGCCGCATTGGGATGCGCCAGACTCCGCGCCGCTTCACTCATCTGCTCCAAGCGCCGCGAATCACCCAGCAGCGCCGCAATCGTTTCCGCCAGCCAGACTCCCTCGAGCTTTGATTCTTCCACCACGACCGCGGCCCCCGACTTTGCCAGCGCCTCCGCATTCACCCGCTGATGATCATCGGCGGCTCGGGGAAATGGCACGAAGATCGCAGGCTTCCCGGCGGACGTGATTTCTGCTACGGTACTCGCGCCCGAGCGGCACACAAGCAGATTCGCGCGGGCAAACGCTGCCGGCATATCTTCGATGAACTTGAAGACCATCGCCGACTCGCCAAGAGATCTATACGCCGCCAGCGCGTCATTATAGTCACGCTCGCCCGTCTGGTGAATGATGTGGATACCGGGCGCCTGCCGTTGCAACTCCGGCAAGCATCGCACCATTGCCTCATTGATGGCGTGCGCTCCCTGGCTGCCACCAAACACGAGCAAAGTCGGCGTCCCGCCGCGCTTGGGCGGAATGTCGAAAAACGCCTGCCGCACCGGCACTCCCGTCACTTCTGCATGCCGAAAATATTTCGCCGTCTCCTCGAAGTGTACTGCCGCACCAGATACAAACCTCGCCACCACTCGATTCGCGAATCCGGGCACGACGTTCGGCTCGAATGCCAGCGTCGGAATATGTTTCACTACGGCCGCCAGCATCGCCGGACCCGACGCGTATCCGCCGACGCCAATCACCACATCCGGGGCAAACTCGTTCAGCATGCGCCCTGCGCTCCAGACCGCGCGCGGCAAATCGAACGCCGTCTTCGCCCGCGTCATGAGGCTTACATTCTTCAGCGCTCCTACCCGGACCAGTTGGAGCGCGTACCCCGCCGCGGGCACCAGGCGGTTCTCGATCCCGCGCGCCGTTCCGATGAACAGCACCTCAGCCCCATACCTTTTCTTGAGTTCGTTGGCGATGGCCAGCGCCGGAATTACGTGCCCGCCCGTCCCACCGCCCGCCAGAATGGCCCGCATGAGGTGACTATAAACCAGTGCCACCGATCCGCACGGATTCGCGCAGGTAAAGCGAAGCGAAATGAAAAACCCATGAAGATCCGTGCAAATCCGTGGCCATTTTTATTTCCGGAATTTCGCCGGCAGGGGATTTCCCGGTCGCTCCGAGTCCCACAGGATCGACAGCACCCACCACCGCTTGCCATCATTCAGCAACTGAATGCTGTTGATGCCGCGCTCGAAGGACTTGTCCGTTACACTGCGACGCGAAGCGTAGCTGCTGAAAACTTGCGTGATGCTTCCAAAGCTCTCGGGCCGGTTCACGATGGCTTTTTCGTAAAACGGCTCCTTGGAAAAGACCACACCGGCATCACGAACGAACTCGTCGACGCTCCATGTCAGAACGGCCTTCGAGCCGTTTGGCCCAGTGCTGACTTCCGTAAAACGCGCCCGCGGCAGAAACAAGGAACGGAAGCGATTCCAGTCGCGCCCACCCGCGGGCCCGGAAATGACGTCATAGATTGCTGACAGAATTGCATCCATCGATTGCACGTCTTCCGGTTTTGCAGCCGGAACCTTCGCCGCGAGGTCTGCTGGGGTGAACATCGGCACCTGCGGCGGCAGCTCAACGGCTTGTGGTTGCTCTGCTTTTTGCGCGGCTGCCGTCGTCGGCAATTCAAGAGCAATGCAAAGCAACAGCGATGAAAGCCCACGTCCCACGAACCCTCCTGTTTAGTCTTAGTTCGCGCAGATCTGTGAAAATCCGTGGCCGACTCTCATTCGGCCTGTTTCGTAATGTTCAGCAGTACGCCGACACAGGCGAGTGTCACAAATAAGGACGACCCGCCATAAGACACCAGTGGCAGCGGAATTCCCTTGGTCGGCATCATGCCCAGCACGACGCTGATGTTGATGAACGCCTGCAGCACTACCATGCTGGTAATTCCCACGGCCAGGTAGCGCCCGAAGACATCTTCGGTGCGCCAGGACGTCCGCATGCCGCGCCACAAGAAGATGGCAAACAGTGTCACCACAAATAGCGCTCCCACCAGTCCCAGTTCCTCGGCGGTGACTGCGAAAATGAAATCCGTGTGCGGCTCGGGCAAGTAAAACAATTTCTGCTTGCCTTCCATCAGCCCTGTACCAGTCACGCCTCCTGTACCGACCGCGATCAACGATTGAATCAAGTGGAACCCGGCCTTCTGCCGTTCAGCATACGGATTCATAAACGCCAGGATGCGGTCGCGTCGAAAGCTGACATGAAAGATCAGAAAATAAAGCGGCAAGAGCGATGCTCCGAAAGCGTAGGCAAAATATCGCAGCCGCATGCCTGCCACGTAGAGAATGCAAGCAGCGATCCCGGCGCACGCAATACCGGTTCCCAAATCCGGTTGCAGTACGATCAGCCCGAGTAGCACCAATACGGGCGCGGCCGCGGGCGCAAGCGTGTTGCGCCAGTCGTCCATGGCTTTCGCGCGGCCTTCCAGAAAATAGGCGAGAAAAAGAATCAAAACCGGCTTGGCCAGTTCCGAAGGCTGAAATGAAAAACCGCCGGCGTGAATCCAGCGGTGGGTATTGTGCGATCGGTCCAGAAAAAATACGGAGATCAGCAGCAGCGTGGTCAGCCCCATCAGTGAAAAAACCAGCGCCGGATGCTTGTAGCGGCGGTAATCCACTCGCATCGTGATCACCATCGTCAACAGGCCCGCTGCCGCCCAGATCAACTGCTTCAGCAGGAACGCATAAGGAGACCCAAAACGCTCCCGAGCCATCACCGCCGACGCCGAAAACACCATTACGAGCCCGACAAATACCAGCAGCATGGTGACGGTGAACAGCCAGCGATCGACACTTACCCGCTTTGCCATGGGAAGTTCATTTCACCACGGAGGCACGGAGACACGGACAAGGAATTGTCAATTGTTGATCCTTGATTGTTGATTGTTTTGGTTCCGGAACCGCTACCGATGCTCTGCTACGATCAGAGACGTGACCCGCTCCGGGTGGTTTGGACCGAACCAAGAATATGAAGTCGAAGACCGTTCGTGTTTATCACTTTTTGTCAGCCCGCAACGCCCTGGATGACCTCGAACATCGGCGCTTAAAGATCTCGGAGATTGACAAGTTAAACGATCCTTTCGAGCTCTGGTGCGTGGCGCAGGGCGATCGGCGACTCCGCGCAGCGCTGAGGATGTATAAGACGCAGATGTCTCAGCAGTTCGGAATGCTGTGTTTCTGCCCCGAATGGCACAATCCCGTACTTTGGAGTCACTATGCCGATAAACACGCAGGCATTTGCCTCGGATTTGACGTTCCAGGCAACACGGTCAAACCGGTCAAGTACAAGTTCCGGCGTTCACAACTTAGACGTCCGCCGACTCGGGACGAGGCTGACGAACTGCTATATACGAAGTACCGGGACTGGAGATACGAACACGAGCTGAGAAGCTGGCTCGAGCTAAAGGACCGGGACCTCGCTTCGGGCTTGTATTTCTATAACCTCAACGAACAAATCCGGTTGCGCGAGATCATCGTAGGTCCGCTCTGTAAGGTAACGAAGGCTAGGATTCTAGCTGCCCTCGACGGTTACGAGACAAGGGTGAGGATCGTGAAGGGACGGCTTGCATTCAAGACCTTTCGAGTTGTCCAGGACCGGCGCGGATTCCGCCGAACGTGAAAAACGGCACCGGAAGATCGCCGTATCTCTGTGGTGACAAGGGCTTCACGCTAGTCCCCGCACGATCTCCTTAAACATTTTGCCCCGGTGCTCGTAACTTTTGAACTGATCGAAACTCGCGCAGGCCGGAGCCAGCAGCACAACGTCACCCGGCTGCGCCGCAGCATTCACCTTGCGCAGAGCATTCTCTAGAGTCTCGGCGTGTACCACTTCTGCGCCTTTAATCTGTGATTCGATCTTCCCCGCCGCCGCGCCGATCGTGTACACCCGTTTCACACGCTGCCGCAGGAGATCGTTGAGAACTGTGTAGTCGCTGCCTTTGTCCTTGCCGCCGAGAATGAGGTGGATGTTCGCGGGAAATGACTCGAGCGCCTTGATGGTCGCATCCACGTTGGTGGCCTTCGAGTCGTTGTAATAATCGACGCCTCGGATCGTCGCTACAAACTCCAGCCGATGCTCCACCGCCTTGAAACCCATCACTGCTTGGCGGATGATCTCCGGCGCGCATCCCATCAGCGCGCTAGCGCATGCCGCCGCCAGCACGTTCTCCAGATTGTGAGCACCCTTAAGAGGAATCTCGGAAACCAGCATGATCTCCCGCTGCCGCGATCCATTGCGAAACAGAACGTTCCCCTCGCGAACCCACGCGCCCTGCTGCACTTCCTTTTGCCGGCTGAACCAGAACACCTGCGCCTGAGTCCGAGCCGCCATGGTGACGCAAATAGGATCGTCGGCATTCAGCACGGCGAAATCTTCTCCCCGCTGATTTTCAAAGATGCGCGCCTTCGCGTCTACGTAAACTTCCAGCGTCCGATGCCGATCCAGATGATCCGGTGTCACATTCAAGACGACAGCAACCTTTGGATGGAAGGTCTGAATCGTCTCCAGCTGAAAGCTCGAGACCTCCAGCACGATCACCGTTTCCCGATTGGCCCTCTCTGCCAGCGAAATCGCCGGAGTACCAATGTTGCCACCGACCAAAGTCGGCATTCCGGCCGCCGTAAGAATTTCCCCAGTCAGCGTGGTCGTGGTGGTTTTTCCATTTGAGCCCGTGATGGCCACAATCGGTCCCGGCAAGAACCGGGAGGCAAGTTCAATCTCGCCGATTACCGCCTCGCCCAAGGAACGCGCCTGCACCAGCAGCGGCGCATCCACCGGAACGCCGGGACTCACCACAATCAGATCCTGCCCGCGAAAAGTGCGTTCCCCGTGGCCACCGGTCTCGACGGTGATGCCGTGATCAAGGAGTACCGGGATCTCGTTGCGCAGTTCGTCACCGCTCTTGGTATCGGAGACGCTAACTCGCGCCCCCTGGGCCTTCAAAAACAGGGCCGACGCGACCCCCGACTTGCCGAGGCCAACCACGAGCACGCGTTTGTCTTTGAGTTCCATCGTCAACCAAGTTAAGTAAAGTGATCAGTGGCCAGTGCCCAGTAAAACCGCAAGTCCCATTTCACCACAGAGTCACAGAGTCACAGAGTCACAGAGAAAGCTAACCTATTGTTTTCCTTCTCTGCGCCTCTGTGTCTCTGTGGTGAAATCGTTTTTTATCTCAGCTTTAGCGTTGTCAGCGCGAACAACGCAAACACCAGCGACGCGATCCAGAAGCGAACAATAATTTTTGACTCGGACCAGCCCATCAGCTCAAAGTGATGATGGATCGGAGCCATCTTGAAGATCCGCTTCTTGCGCAACTTATACGATCCTACCTGCAGGATCACCGACAGCGCTTCGATTACAAACACGCCGCCGATAAATGGAAGCAACAGTTCCTGCTTGATGATGACCGCGACTGTGCCAATCGCGCCGCCGAGGGACAGCGATCCCACGTCGCCCATGAACACTTCCGCCGGATGCGCGTTGTACCATAGGAATCCGATCGACGATCCCACCATCGCGCCGCAGAAAATCGTCAACTCGCCCACCTGCGGCATCTTCGGAATCTCCAGATAGGTCGCAAACGTTGCGTGCCCGCTCACGTAGGTGAGTACGGTCAGTGCGCCCGCGGCGATCACGGTGCAGCCGATGGCCAGACCATCCAGGCCATCGGTGAGATTGACCGCATTGCTCGAGCCTACGATCACCAGCGCAACGAAAGCGATGAACGGCAAAAATGCGAGCGGCCAAAGGTGCGGAAACCGTTCCAGATTCTCGACGACAAGGTCGGGATGAAATTGCTTGAGGAACGGGACGATCATCTTGGTCGAATACATTCCATAGGTCTGCATCGCAATCAGCATCACTGCGATCACAACGCTGGTGGCAATCTGCAGCCCTAGCTTCGCACGCCCGGTCAAACCTAAATTGCGGCGATGCGCAACTTTTGTGTAATCGTCAGTAAATCCAATCGCGGCAAACGCACACGTGGCAAACACGGCAATCCATACGAAGCGGTTGCTCAAGTCCGCCCACAGCAGGGTAGGCACCACGATGGCAATCGCAATGAGCAGCCCGCCCATGGTCGGCGTGCCCGCTTTTTTCTGGTGCGCCTTGGGACCTTCTTCCCGGATGTATTGTCCAATCTGAAACTCTCGCAGCCGATTGATGACCAGCGGACCCACGATGAGGGCGGTAAACAGTGCGGTAAGACTGGCGAAAGCGGTACGGAACGTGAGATAGCGAAAAATTCGAAACGGCGGGAAATAATGTTGCAGCTTGACGAACAACAGCCAGTAGAACAATCAGCCTCCGTCCCGCGATAATCTCAATTCTTGCCGTCGCGCCGTGCTTTCCAGGTCTCCAGCGCTTTCTCCAGCTTGACGCCCCGCGAAGCCTTCAGCAGAACCACGTCGCCATCGCGCGCCTCGCGCGCCAGCCATTCCCCTGCTTGCTCGGGCAACTCCAGAAACTCGGCGCCAATTCCCGCCCGCTTCGCCGCATCAACCGCGGCTTGCGCTAGTCCTCGCACTCCGAGAAGTACGTCAATTCCCTTGTCGGCGGCATGCTGCCCCGCAAGCCTATGCATTTCCTCGCCCGCCGGACCCAACTCCAGCATCTCGCCCGCAACCACGATGCGCCGCCCGGCGGTCATCGCCGCCAAGGCATCGACCATCGCTTCCAATGCCTTTGGATTCGAATTGTAACAATCGTTGATCACCGTGATGTTACCCACTTGAAGAACCTGCCCACGTTTGTCTGCCGCCTCCAGCGTCGAGAGCGCGGCGATCACCTCTGAAAGCTTCAAGCCACGTTCCAAGCCCGCGGCTGTTGCGGCCAGCGCATTCAGCACATTGTGCTCTCCCACCAGTGGCAGTGTCGCGTGTTCGCGGACGTCGCCCACAACCACATCGAACTCCATCCCCTGCACGCCCTTCGCTTGGATATTCTCGCCGCGAACGTCGGCAGTGGCCCGTGTGCCAAACATCACCACCTTGCCCTTGAAGCCACGACCAAACTGCGATACATACTCATCGTCGGCGTTCAACACTGCAGTGCCGTTCGCCGGCAGCGATTCAACCAACTCATATTTTGCCCGGGCAATTCCGGCCAACGAATCGAAAAACTCCAGGTGCACCGCTGCCACGTTCGTGACCACACCAATTTCCGGCTGCGCGATCTTCGCCAGCGCCCGGATCTCACCGGTGTGCGACATGCCCATCTCGATCACCGCGACGTGATACTCCGGTTCCAGTTTCAGCAGCATCAGCGGCAAGCCAAAATGATTGTTGAAATTGCCTTCGGACTTCAGGACACGGAAGCGCTGGCTCAGCACATGCGCGATTGCTTCTTTGGTGGTCGTCTTCCCCGCCGATCCGGTCACCGCAATCAATGGCTTGCCCCACAACTTCCGCACCGCCGTGGCCAAAGTCTGCAATGCAGCCAGCGTATCTTCCACCACCAGTAAGCCGGACTTGCTCGCAAAGCGGCCCAACTGATCTTTGCGCACGACCGCGGCGGCGGCGCCTTTTTCCAGCGCCTGCCGCACGAAGTCGTGTCCGTCAAGCCGCTCCCCCTTCACCGCGAAGAAAAGCTGGCCCGGTCCTACGGTCCGGGAATCGATCGAGTAGCCGTGCGCTACTTCTTCCGGCGCGAACTCTCCCTCCGCGGAAATAAACTCCGCGATTTTAGCCAACGTCAGCTTCATCCTCGCGCCCCCGCCTGAGCTGACTTGCACTCAAACCCTACCGCTCGCAGCGCTTCCCGCGCCACTTCCAGATCATCAAATGGAGCGGCACCCTCCCCCGTGACCTGTAACTTTTCGTGCCCCTTCCCCGCCAGCAACACGATGTCCCCTGGGTGGGCCTCACGAATCGCCAGCGCGATGGCCTTACGCCGGTCCGCCTCGACGTTGTACTTCACGCCAGTTTTCTGCAATCCCACCACCGCATCATTGATGATTGCCAGCGGATCTTCGCTGCGCGGATTGTCCGAGGTGAGCACCACGAAATCGCTTCCCCGCCCCGCCACTTCGCCCATCAACGGACGCTTTTTTCGATCGCGATCTCCTCCGCATCCAAAGACCGTCAATACTCGGCCTTTCGCGACGGAAACCAACTCCCGCCCCAACGCCGTCAGATTTCGCAAAGCGTCGTCCGTGTGCGCGTAGTCCACGACCACCGCGAAAGGCTGGCCACAATCGACTCGCTCAAATCTCCCGGGGACGCATGCCAGCCTGTCGATGCCGGCGGCGATCGCGTCCTCCTTGCACCCGCGGGCGTAACAGGCTCCCGCCGCGGCCAGGATGTTGTACACGTTGACGCGCCCGATCAGGGCGGAGAACACCGGAATCTTCGTGTCGGGTGTCACTAGTTCGAATCGGGTCCCGCGGGTGGTGATATCAACGTTCTCGGCGTGAAGGTCGCCGCGCTCCCATCCATACTTCAGCACCACGGAACTACGTTTTCGGCTGAATTCGGCGAGCTTCGCGCCGTACTCGTCGTCCACATTTGTTACGGCCACTCGTGGCGCGTCCGTGCCGCAGCCCTCGAACAAGACGCGCTTGGCCACGAAGTACTCTTCCATCGTCTTGTGATAATCAAGATGATCGCGCGTCAGATTCGTAAAGACGGCTACATCAAATGGCACGCCAAATACCCGTTCCTGCGCCAGCGCGTGCGAGGAACCCTCCATCACCGCTTCGGTGGCGCCGTTCCCCAACGCTTCATTGAAAAGGCGATTCAGCTCCAGGGCCTCGGGCGTCGTATGGGGTGCGGGCAACACTTTCCCCGCCACGTGATATTCAATCGTGCCGATCAGCGCGCTCTTCCGGTCCGCCGCAGTCAGAATTGATTCCACCAGAAACGCCGTTGTGCTTTTCCCGTTCGTCCCAGTGATTCCGATGACCGCAATCCTCTCCGCCGGCTTCTTGTAAAAGTTTGCGCTAATCCGCGCCAGCGCCCGGCGCCCGTGTGGAACCAGCGCCCAAGCCACTGCTGCGCGAGGCTTCTCTGTTGGCGAGTCGGTCACCACGGCAACTGCCCCTGCCTTGATTGCCTGATCGATAAAGCGGTTACCGTCGCTGGACTCGCCTCGCATGGCCACGAACACGGACCCGGGTTTCACCCGCCGCGAGTCGTATTCCACACCGCTCACGCCCGGATCCCCGTTTTGCGCGAGGACTTCCGCTCCATCCAGCAGCTGTTGGAAGGTCATTGCTCAGAATTATAGGGCACGGGAAAATGGATGCGAGCCTGCCGCAGTACGTCCATGAGTCTGGCGGGTTACTAACGGAACGTTTGCACCGCTTGGCAACAGCGTTACATTACGGATATGAGCGCCGGAGCCACCCACGGCAAATATCGTTGCGGCCAGTGTGAGATGCCGGAAGATCAGTGCGAGTGCGATAAGTTCTGCTGCCTGTGCCAGTCGCAACTTGATGTCCGCATCTGCGCGGACGGCCTCATGTATTGCGAGCCCTGCCGCAGCGCTTGCGATTACAAAACCTCCGACCAGGCAACGGCACTATAACGCCAGGTCGTGTCCAGGTTCAGACAAATTCAGATGACGACAGTTTCTCTGTACTCTCCAAACACCCGGCGCATCGCGTCGGAAATCTCGCCCACGGTTGCATAAGCTTCAACCGCGGTCAAAATCTTTGGCATAACATTTTCCCTGGCGCGAGCCGCATCTTCGACGCCTTGCAGCGCAGCCTTCCACGGACCGGAATCCCGCCGTGAGCGCAACGCCCGGACTCGTTCCACCTGTTTCGGCTCGAGCGCAGGATCAATCCGCTGAATCGGAATCGGCTTCTCTTCTTCCACTTCGAAGCGGTTTACTCCGACAACAATCGCGCCCTCGCTATCCACAGCTTGCTGAAATTCATAGGCCGCGTTCTGGATCTCCTGCTGCACAAATCCACGCTCAATCGCTTTCAACATGCCACCCATCACTTCAATTTTTCCCAGATATTCCGCCGCTCGCTTTTCGATTTCATTGGTCAGCGCCTCGATATAGTACGACCCTGCCAGCGGATCGATGGTCTGCGCCACTCCGGATTCATAAGCAATCACCTGCTGCGTCCGCAGCGCGATTCTCGCTGCCTGCTCGGTGGGCAGTGCCAGCGCCTCGTCGTAGGAATTTGTGTGCAGGGACTGCGTGCCGCCCATCACCGCCGCCAAACCCTGGATTGCCGTGCGCACAATATTATTTTCCGGTTGTTGCGCTGTCAGCGTGGATCCCGCAGTCTGCGAGTGAAAGCGCAGCATCCACGACTTCGGACTCTTCGCCTTGAAATGTTCCCGCATAATGCGAGCCCACATTCTCCGCGCGGCACGAAACTTCGCCACTTCTTCCAGGAAATTGCTGTGTGCGTTAAAGAAGAAGGAAAGACGGGGCGCGAATCTATCTACATTCAGCCCGGCCTTGATTGCCGCCTCCACGTACGTCATCCCGTTGGCCAGGGTGAAAGCCACTTCCTGGACTGCGGTCGATCCCGCTTCCCGCATGTGATAGCCAGAAATCGAAATCGTATTCCATTCCGGCACGTTGTCGTTTGCCCAGGCAAACATGTCGGTAATGACGCGCATCGCTTGCTGTGGCGGATAGATATAGGTTCCACGCGCGATGTACTCCTTGAGCACATCGTTTTGCACGGTGCCCGAAAGTTTTCGGATGTCGGCACCTTGCCGCCGAGCCACCGCAACGTACAACGCCAGCAGAATCGATGCCGTTGCATTGATCGTCATCGATGTTGAAATCTTGGTCAGTTCGATGCCGGCAAACAGCCGTTCCATGTCCTCGATCGAGTCGATGGCCACGCCTACTTTGCCCACTTCGCCCGCGGCCAGAGGGTGATCCGAATCCATGCCGATCTGCGTCGGCAAATCAAACGCCACGGACAGACCGGTAGTCCCGTTTGCCAGCAAATACTTGTAGCGCTTGTTCGACTCCTCCGCGTCGCCCATGCCGGCATACTGCCGCATGGTCCACAACCGCCCGCGGTACATGGTGGCCTGCACGCCGCGCGTGAATGGATACTCCCCTGGATATCCAATCTCGCTCTCGTAATCCGAGCCCTTCAGATCCGCCGGCGTATATAGCGGGTTCACGACAATGTGCGAGGACGTTTCTATGTCTGCCACAGGCTTCTTCTCGGCGACTCGAATTCTGTCGGCCATGAAACAACTCCTTCTAACCCCACCTGTCGCCCCAGAAAATCTTCGTCATTCCGTATCAAATGCCATCCCGGACCGGCCTTAGCCGCGAAGTAACCTACTGTCCTGCGCGCCATTGAACGCTCGCCTTCGCGCATTATTTTCCCTTCTTCTTTACCCTCCAGAACGAACTCACTCCGAACCAGGTGAAGGCGACTGTGCAACAAATTGCCAGCGCCATGCGCCCCAGCCCCGCTTGTCCCGCATGATATTTCCCGTACTCCCGCACCGAACCAGCGCCCAAGCTCAACGCCATCAGCAGGAACACGACGCCGCTAACCTCGAGCCATAACTGGTGCAGCACTCGTCCGAAGGCCCGCCCGGTGGAGGCGATCGCACCCTTGGCAGCCCGCAGAGTCCGGCTGCGACCTGCCTGCTGAGTCGCAACTCGCGCCACGACCCCGAGCTTTCGTGCGGTAGAAACCTTGCTCATTGGCCTCGATTTTAACAGCCGGGAGCGCTACAATGACGCAAACCTTTGGCCGCCATCGAACCGTTCAGCGGCTCCAGGCATCTAAGATTAGTTGCAAGTTTTTCAGCGAACTGGGATCGGGGGGAACGTGGACCAGCAACTCAAAGACCTGATGAAGGAACTCGGCGAAGCCATCAACGAATCCCTCTCTGATTCGGAACAGATCGCGGAAGTCGTCTCGCGCATCAAAGAGGGCGGCTACGACATCTTCCTGGTCCTCGAAGCCACCATCGGGGTAAGCAAGCAGGGAGAGAAAACGTCCGACAAGACTTCCCTGGTTACGACCCTCTCCACCAACCCCGAATTCAAAGTCAACGACCAGGATCTGAAGTTCCTCAAATCACTCCGCATTAAGATCGAGGAAGAAAAGTAACCTCGATCTACAAGAAAACCCTCCTGCCCGTCGCTTAACTGGTGTGCGTCAATCTCCGCGGCAACTTTCTTGCGTGTGCTACCATCTAGTGTTTTTGTGGCGGCGGAAAACCGAACGCAGTCGCTTCGAAAGCCAGAGACAGTCCGATGAAAGACACACTCGGGGTCCTTCTCGCAGGCGGCGCTGGAGAGCGCCTTTATCCTCTTACTCGCGACCGGGCCAAGCCTGCAGTCACTTTCGGCGGGATGTATCGCATCATCGACATCACTCTTTCCAACTGCCTCAACTCTGATCTTCGCCGGGTGTACATCCTCACGCAATACAAAGCGCTCTCGCTGAATCGCCATATCCGCGAAGGCTGGAACATTCTGGGCCGCGAGGTAGGAGAGTTCGTGGAAGTGCTGCCGCCGATGAAGCGCGTCAGCGATCAGTGGTATCAGGGCACCGCGGACGCGGTCTATCAAAACATTTACTCCATCGGATCGGAGCAGCCCAAATACGTGCTGATCCTTTCTGGTGACCACATCTACAAAATGGATTACGGCAAGATGATGACGCAGCATGAGGAGTCGTCTGCCGATGTGACGCTGGCCACGATCCAAATTAACCTGGAGGAGACCACTCGCTTCGGCGTCGTCGACGTCGACAAAGATGGCCGCATCAATGGCTTCGAAGAGAAGCCCGCCAAGACCGAACTGCGTTCGCACCTGAATCCCGAGAGGGTTGCCGGCTCGATGGGGGTTTATCTTTTCAACGCTGATGTCCTCATCCCAGTTTTGCTGAAGGATTCCGAGGATCCCAATTCCAGCCACGACTTCGGCAAAGACATTCTTCCCAAGATGGTTGACGACTATCGCGTCTTCGCCTACGACTTCATCGACGAGAACAAGAAAGAAGCTCTCTACTGGCGCGACGTGGGCACACTCGAGGCCTACTACGAAGCCAACATGGACATCGTTTCGGTCTCCCCGATTTTCAATCTGTACGATCAGGACTGGCCCATTCGCACTCACCAGCGCCAATATCCACCGGCGAAATTTGTCTTCGCCGAGAAGGACCGCATGGGAACGGCGCTCGACTCAATCGTGTCGAACGGCTGCATCGTTTCCGGCGGCATGGTCAAGAGCTCAGTGCTCTCGCCGGACGTGCGTGTGAATTCCTACTCCGAAGTCGACTCCTCCATCTTGTTCTCGCACGTTGCCGTGGGACGCCATTGCCGGATTCGCCGCTGCATCATCGACCGCAACGTCCATCTTCCGGAAGGCACGACCATCGGCTATGACACCGAAGCCGACCGCTCCCGCTATTTCGTCACCGATAGCGGCATCACGGTAGTCACGCGCGATTACTCATTGTTCGAGAATCCGGTGACGGTGGACTACTTCACCAGCGAGTAGGGGTCGCCGCCCTTCGCAATCACTCATTTCCTCTCACTGCTACAATGCCCTGTTTCAAATAACTTGCGGCTGTGCCGTTGGACTGGCGAACTTGCGCCAGCACATCCGCGTACTGTCTTGTGCGGGTTAGTTGTTGACCGAGGACAGCAGGTTCCTCACCGCGCCTGCGGCGCCGTTCGGAATGACAAAGATTTTGCTGGGAGCTAACAGCCGACAGCTGCTTTTCGGGGAGTTCCGTTTGGAAGATGTCCAGGTAGTCGCGATGCTGGTCCGTCGCTGTGTTGCCGGCGACGCCGCTGCCTGGGAAGAAATCGTTCAGACCTACAACCGGCGCATCTACAACATTTGCTATCGTTTCGCGGGGTCAGCCGATGACGCTGAAGACCTCGCCCAGGAAGTCTTCATCAAGATGTACCGCACGCTTTCGAGCTACGACAGCTCGAAGGGAGCATTCGTCACCTGGGTGACCACCATCACCCGCAACCTGCTGGTCGATCATTTCCGCAAAAGCAAGCAGGACCGCATCACCGACTCGCTTGACGCTACGTCGTCGGCGCACGAGGATGCGCAGCCGCTCAGTGAGCAAATTCAGGACCAATCTGCGCCTCCCGACCAGCACGTCCGCAGCCGTGAGGTCGGAGAAACCGTCCACGCCGCCCTCGGGAAACTTTCGCCTGAGCTCCGTGAGGCTGTGATTCTAAGGGACTTACAAGATATGGATTATCGCGAAATCGCTACCGTTTTGAGGGTTCCGGAGGGAACTGTGAAAAGTCGAATAAATCGTGGGCGGGCGGAACTTGCGCGCCTGCTGCAACGTACCTATAGGCAGGTGATGTGATGCCAGACCACACCAGTAACGGAATGCAGTGCGTCGAGTTCGACAGCCTGCTCACGGATGCCCTAGACGGCGTCCTGAGCGGAGCTCAACTCGACCGCTTCCAGGCCCACGCGCGGACTTGTTCCGCTTGCGGGCCGCTGTTCGCCGAAGTCGAGGCGGGCCGCAACTGGCTGAAGGATCTCACGGAGGTGGAGCCTCCAGTCAGTCTGATCACGAATATCCTGGCATCCACAACGGGCGTTGACACCCAACGCCTGCGGGTGAACGTTCCTGCGCCTCAACCACGCGTTACTTGGGTGGAGAAGGCGCAGGCGTGGGCCTCGGGGCTGATGCAACCCGTGTTTGCCCAGAGTTGGGAAACGGTGCGGCAGCCGCGGTTTGCCATGTCGTTCGGCATGGCATTCTTCGCGCTGTCGGTAGCGTTGAGCGTACTCGGCGTCAAACCCGCCGACCTGCGGCAGGTGAGTTTGCGTCCCGCAGCGATTCGGCACACGTACTACAATACGCAAGCCCGCGTAGTCCGCTATTACGAAAATATCCGGTTCGTGTATGAGGTGGAATCGCGCGTGCGCGAATTCAAGCGCAGCGTTGCACCCGCCGAGCCCGCGCCGGAAAAGAAAGATCACAAGAACGACACAACGCAACAGCCCGAACAGAAGCAGGATCGCGACTACAGCCAGAACGAGAACCATCTGATTCTGGCTCGCGCTCCACGGGGTCCATCTGTCTTTGACCGGTTAAATCCGGATCCGTCAAATTCGGATCTGCCTGTAGTGTCGGTGACCACGTACAGGAGGTTCGTATGAACTGCGCCACGCACAACGATACGGCGGCAGTGGCGTTTTGCCGTACCTGCGGCAAACCGCTCTGCGCCAATTGCACCCGCGACGTTCGCGGAGTCGTCTACTGTGAGCCCTGTCTCGCAGCCCGTTTGGAGAGCACCGCTCCGGCGACGGGGTTCGTGCCGCCGCAAGCGGTGTATCCGCCGGCGGGAGCGCCCACGCCCGCCCCGAGGCTTTCGTCAAGCAGCGGGCCCAATCCCACAGTAGCGGGCATCCTCGCAGGATTTTTTCCCTTCGGAGTGGGAGCCGTCTACTGTTCGCAATACGCCAAGGGACTGGCGCATCTGCTCATTTTTGGATTGCTTGTCTTCGGCTCCGATCATGCCGGCAGTCTGGATTTTGTCTTTGGCATCGGCATCGCGTTTTTCTACGTCTACCAGATCATTGACTCCGTGCGCACTGCACGCGCTCTCCAGGAAGGCCATCCTCCACCGGATCCTTTTGGTTTGGCGCAAGCCTTCAGCATGGGAGACAAAACAGAATCCAGGAACATTCCCGCCGTTGCGATCATTTTGATTGGACTGGGCGTGCTCTTTCTGCTCCACACCATGAACGTTTTCGAGTTTGGCCTCGATCGGTTCTGGCCGCTGATCCTGATCTTCCTCGGAGGATGGATGTTCGCGAGGCAATGGGGAATGATCGGAGTTCATCCCGCGGGCTGCACTTGTGCAAGCTGCCGTATGCGCAAAGCCGTTGGTTATAACTGTCAGTGCGATCGATGCCGCATGCGGAAAATAATGGGTCCGGCCGTGTTGGTTACGATCGGAATATTGGCCTTGTTGGGCAACCTGCACGGTCCGAGCTTTGAACGCACCTGGCCAGCGATCCTGCTGGTAGTCGGCCTCGTGAAGTTGCTGCAGAGCAATGCTTCCGCAGCGGGACACCTGGAACGGGTGGCACAGGCGACGGCCCCGCTGCCGCCGTCTCCACCTCCGCCTCCCGATCCCGCAACACCTGCTTCCGGCGAGGTGCGCAATGTCTAGCCCTGTGCAGCCTCCAATCCAAGTGCCGCTTCCGCCGCGACGCTACCGCCGTTCGTTTGCCGGGCCGTTCGTGTTGATCGTGCTGGGAATCGTTTTCCTGCTGGGCAACATGCACTTGCTGTCGTGGGAGCGGCTGGGAGTATGGTTCGCGCATTACTGGCCGCTGCTTTTGATTCTGTGGGGAGTGATCAAGCTGATCGAGCACCAGCAAGCTCAGCGCGATGGGTTGCCCTCGCGCGGTATTGGCGCAGGCGGCGTTTTCCTGGTGATCGCGATCGTCTTCTTCGGGCTGATCGCTACCCATGTCTCCCGCGTCCACTGGGACGAACTTCGCGACAATATCGGCATCGACGACGACGATATCAGCGACATTTTTGGCGACAAGTTCAGCTTCGACGATCACCTGGAGCAGGATATCCCCCCGGGCGTTACCAGCCTGCGGGTTAGCGACGATGAAGGCGCGGTGCGGGTGAGCCCCTCGAACGACGATAAAATTACCGTGGTCGTGCGCAAGCGGGTGGGCGCCGAGAACCAGACCGACGCCGATAAATATAACCAGCAAACCCGGCCCGCGATCACGCTCGCCGGCAATGTGATGGTTCTCGACGCCAAGACCCACGGCGCCGGCAATCATCCCGTGCAGAGCGAACTGGATATCTCGATCCCGCGCAAAATGGCTTTGCACATCACTGGCCGTAAGGGAGAAGTTTCCGTCACCGGCCGCGACGGGGACGTCGAAATCGTTAGCCAGCATGGCGACGTTTCCGTTGAAGACGTCAACGGAAACGTGAAATTGAATGTCGAGAAAGGCTCCGCCAAAATTGAGCAGATTACTGGCGACGTGCACATCGATGGCCGGTTGAACGAAATTTCCGTCATGGACGTGAAGGGCTCGGTGCAACTGGATGGGGAGTTTCAGGAGAGCGTCAAGCTTGGCCATATCGCTAAGAACGTCAGCTTCAAGTCCTCCCGCACCGATCTCGAGTTTTCGCGGATCGATGGCGAACTCGATCTTGATTCCGATGACTTGCACGCGGACAAGATTGTCGGCCCGCTCCACTTGACTACGCGTTCGAAGCAGATCCGCCTGGAGGATGTTTCCGGAGATGTGCGGCTGCAGAACGATAACGGCGGAGTGGAAGTCTCCATGCGTTCCCTCGGCAACGTGCAAATCGACAGCCGCAATGGCGACGTGCAGTTGAGCGTTCCGGACAAAGCCGGCTTCCGGGTGGATGCGCGCACTCGTGACGGCGAAATCCAATCGGACTTCTCCGAGTTGAAAATCGAGAATGGCGACCACGAGGCGACAGCGACTGGCAGCGTGGGAAATGGAGTGTCTCACATCGTGATCAATAACGAGCACGATGGCATTGAGATTCGCAAAGTGTCGGCGGCAGCTGCGGCTGCGCCGGCACCGCCCGCCTCTCCGGCAACCCCGGCGAAGCCTGCAAAAACACTGCCCGCACCCAAAGGGAAGGTAGAACCGACGGACAACTGAAACGAGGAGAGTCAGATTGTTTGTGTGGGGCCAAGCAGGGCTTTAGGGAAGCTCAGGGCAGGGTCTTGGCTGTCGGCACGCAGCGCGGGTTGACGCCCGATTTAGTCAATCTCCCAATTTCTTCCTGGCCAATTCCTCGACCTGCGCCAGCACTTCATCTTCACTCAATCTCGTAGAATCGATCACCACCGCATCTTCTGCTGCCATCAGCGGAGACACGGCCCGCGTGCGGTCGCGGTGATCACGCTCGCGCAGCTCGGCAGCCACGTTCGCGGCCACTTCGCCTTTGATCTTCTGCTGCTCCATGCGCCGCTGCTCGCGTACAACAGGATCAGCATCGAGAAAAATCTTCAGATCGGCGTCGGGAAAAACCTTCGTTCCAATGTCGCGCCCTTCCATCACCACGCCACCGCCGAGGCCCATCTCA
The DNA here is from genome assembly GCA_963750245.1 of uncultured Acidobacteriaceae bacterium. Classification (GTDB taxonomy): domain Bacteria; phylum Acidobacteriota; class Terriglobia; order Terriglobales; family Acidobacteriaceae; genus Sulfotelmatobacter. The sequence continues at coordinate 614,689 of CAVVQB010000005.1, read as the reverse complement.
CGCTGATGCGCCACCATCCATGCCCGCACTCCCGGATGCACCGACACCCGCGACGCCGCCTCAGTCACATCGCGCTCCCGAATGCGCGCAGAGACGTCGTGCCCGTTCAACAATGTGCGGTTTCCGTCTCGCGTGGGCTCGAGTTGAATGCGCGACTCCTCCGCCAGCTTGACCAGCGCGGCTTCGTCGTCAAACGATGCATCCTTTTCGATAGCCTGCAAGGCCAGCGCCCGGTACATCGCTCCGCTCTCCAGGTTGACGTAGCCCAGCTTACGCGCCAGCCGCGAAGCAATGGTACTTTTGCCGGCGCCAGCCGGCCCGTCAATGGCAATGATGAGTTTGCGTTGAGAGTGATTGTGGTCATTGTTATCGGTCATTTCGCGAGTAGATTGTACACGCTGAACTCCCAGGTTTTTCGCCTTCTTCGGCAATTGCTGGAATTCCTGAGCTCGCTGTAATCGGAAGAAAGGATTCGTATCAGGGTATGCCTGCAGGCATACCATCGCCGCTGCATTGTAGGTCAGCCTTTAGGAGCTGGATCCGGCGACATCCTGTGTCTCTTGGACTGGCTATGCCTTGAGACCCGGTTATATAGTTTTCGCGAATAGTAGATCACGCCGACATGCGCGACAAACGCTCCAATGCCGATGAGGCTGATACCGAGAACGAAGCCGATGGCGTGGGAATCAGGCGATCCCCATACATGGACTTCCGCCTTTCTGACACTAATCATGCGCGCAATAACGAAGAGGCCGCCGAAGACCCATGAAGCGCCGATTACTATGGCGCCGAGGCGACCAGCTGTTGTCGTATTCTTAATCTGACTATAGGAGTAGTAGCCAATACCGCGCTTTTGCTGATTCATGTCGCCACCAAGCTCCGTCTCCACCCCACAATCAACGCGCATCTCCCGTCCTCGCCTTCGCTCTCGCGCCAGGGTGCGGATTCGCAACCGCCGCCTCCTTCTCCGGCGTGATCTGCAACATTGATCTTCCGCTCACATGCACGAAGCTTAATTCGCGCGCCGCCAGCAGCGCGTTCACTGCTTCTTTCACCCGCGACCGCGCCACAAATTTTCCGAAGAAGGATTCCAACTCGGTTTGCTCGGCGGCAACCACGCAGTCGAGATATTTCGAAAGGAGCGCCGAAAGCGCCTGCTGCACTGACAGTCCGACACCCTCGCGCACCGCGTCTGGCGCCCAGCGATAGAGCACATCCCAGAACGAGCCTTCGCTCGCCTTGTAGTCCACGCGCGTGATGCGCAGCTTGGCCAACAACTCGCCTAGCGCCTTATCGAGCGCCGCCAGCGAAACACTGCCCCCAAGCGCCTCCTGCAGCTTCTGCTTCGAAATGGGACCATCGCGCCGGATCAAGTCGAAAGCGTCGGAGGCAAGCTGCGAATAAACAGAGCGTGGACCCGCCTTCGGCGCCAGCTTGGGATTACGCTCGCCGACGAGAGCATAGAAATACGGAAACGCCGAAGCCGCCACCAGAAACGCGTTGTTCTCCTCCAACAGATTCGCTTCATACGCCGACCGCTCGCGCAGCAGCCGCACCATGAGCTCCGTGGCCTCCGCGGCACGCGGATCCGAGTAGGCGTGCTGCCAGGTCGGCAGACGATTGTCCGAGCCCACAAATGCTCCAATGAAGGTAGGTACCGGCATCGCCGGGCGCACCGGATACATTAGGCAGAACCCCACGCCCTCCACAAATGCGCGCGCCTGCTCGATGGTCCGGATGGCCTTCCCATCCAGCCGCCACTTCTCGCGCCGCATTTGTTGCAGGTCCTGTTCGGTCATAAAACAGCTGTCAGCTTTCAGCCTTCAGCTCTCAGCAACTTCAGGTTTTACTGAAAGCCGAAAAGCTGACAGCCGATAGCTAGATCCTCTTGAACGCCTTCTGAATATCCTTTACAGAATACCGCAGTACAACCGGCCTGCCATGCGGGCAAGACATGGGATGATCCGTCTTCGCCAGTTCGGCAAGCAGCCACTCCATTTTGTTTTGCTCCAGCGGCATGTTTACCTTGATCGCGGCGTGGCAGGCAATCGAGGCCGCGATGCGCCCGCGAATCTTTTCCAGATTCAGCGACTGCTCTTCTCGCGAAATCTGATCGAGCAATTCATGCAGCATTTTCTCTACTGCCGCGGCATCTATTCCGGCCGGAGCGACTTTCACCGCAACGCTGCGCGCTCCAAATGGCTCCGCCTCAAAGCCATTGTGCTGCAACTCATCTGCAATTTCGGCAAAGACCACCTGCTGCGCCGGAGACAGTTCCAGAACAATCGGCATCAGCAGCCGCTGGCTTTCCACTTTTTGAGCCGCGCGCTGCTTTAGCACTCGTTCAAACAGAACTCGCTCGTGAGCTACGTGCTGATCGACAATCCACAAACCATCTTCATTCACGGCGAGGATAAACGAATTGCGAATCTGTCCCAGCGGACGCAGCGTGGAAAGCGCGGCCAGCGTCGGCTCTTCTTCCCGCACCTCCAGCTCCGGAGCACAACCGTTGTCCGGAACCTGATCGAGGTGTCTGCTCTCAAGTCCGCGTGCCACCGGGATTGCGGCATTCGCCTCGACGGCAATTCCGCCTTCGAACTGAAGTCGGGCCGAAACCGGCGGAGGCTGCGGCGCTTGCAGGACAAATCCGCCTCCGACGGGCTCATAAGAGGGTCGCATTGGAACGCCCGACGGCAAGGCCAGGTCTGATGGCGGCTCCCACTCGCGGGCTCCCGGGGTGAGACCGGAACTCGCCGTGGCGTGGGCATGAATCTCGGTGGTGAACTGCGGCACCGGACGAGCCTTCATCAAGGCCGCACGCACCGTATCCCGCACAAAATCGTGCAACAGCGTCGATTGCCGAAACCGGACCTCGGTCTTCGAGGGATGAACATTCACATCCACTTCGCCTGCGGGCAATTCCAGAAAGAGCAACACCACCGGATACACCGTCGGTGGAATGATGTTTCGATAAGCTTCCGTCAGGCCGTGCTGCACCAGGCGATCGCGAATCAGCCGCCCGTTCACGAACACATAAATCGAATTCCGATTCAGCTTCTGAATCTCCGGCTTCGACACGAATCCGTGGAGCCGCATTTCGCCCGGCGTGGGGTGGGCGCTCCGGTCCCCGTAGGCATCCTCTTCCTCCTGTCTTCGCCACGGCGGAGGCTGCGGCAATCCCACATGTTGCAGCGGTTGAACCGCCGCAATTGCAATCAACTGATCCAGCGTTTCCTTGCCAAACACCTGATACACGCGCTCGCTGTATCCCGCCACGGGCGGCGCAACCAGCATCGCGTTGGTGGCTGAATGCAATTCAAAATGCTTTTCCGGATGAGCCAACGCATAATGCGTTACCAGCGAAGCAATGTGCGACAACTCGGTCGATTCTGCCTTTAAGAATTTCTTCCGTGCGGGAGTATTAAAAAACAGATCCCGCACCGTAATCGAAGTTCCCTGCGGTAGTCCCGCCTCCTCGACCCGCGCCATCTTGCCGCCATTGATTTCGATAATCGTTCCCGCCGCCGGGCTTTCCGATTCCGTCGCGCACGTTTCCAGTCGCAGGCGCGACACCGAGGCGATCGCAGGCAGTGCCTCCCCGCGAAATCCCAGCGTGGCCACGCTCAGCAAATCCTCGGCGTCTTTGATTTTCGAAGTCGCGTGGCGCTCGAACGCCAGCATGGCATCGTCGCGCACCATGCCGCACCCGTTATCCGTGATCTGAATGAGCTTCTTCCCGCCCGCCTCCACACTGATTTTGATCCGGGTTGCACCCGCATCCAGCGCATTCTCCAGCAACTCCTTCACCACCGAGGCGGGCCGCTCCACCACCTCGCCGGCGGCGATCTTGTTGGCAACTTGCTCGGAAAGTACGTGAATCCTACCCATGAGCTGAGATCCCTCGCTTCACTCGGGATTTCGGCTGCGGGCTCCCGCTCCGCTCACGCCCGCAAGTCGCCTCAACCTCGCCGGCGGCGATCTTGTTGGCAACCTGCTCGGAAAGTACGTGAATACGACCCATAGAGTTGAGATCCCTCGCTTCACTCGGGATTTCGGCTGCGGGCTCCCGCTTCGCTCACGCCCGCAAGTCGCCTCAAGTTTCGCAGATGGCACAGCGGAAGGCAAAAACGCAGCCGCACCGAAGGATAGAGCAACTCTGCTGGTAGTATTTATTCTTGTCTCTTGAGATTCCAGACACTCTGTCAGAGCGAATGAATGATCCGGTCTTTTAAAGGCATGAAGCCGACGATTCCTGCGAGCTGCTATGTGGACGAATCGGCGCAGATTATCGGCGATGTCGTGCTCGGCGAACATGCATCGGTGTGGATGAACGCAGTGCTGCGCGGCGACGTTTATGCGATCCGGATCGGGGCGCATTCGAACATTCAGGATTGCAGCGTCCTGCACGGAATGAAAAACCTCTACGGCGTGACCGTGGGTGAATATGTCACGGTCGGCCATTCCGTGACCTTGCACGGGTGCGTGGTTGAGGACCGCTGCCTGATCGGGATGGGTTCCATTATTTTGAATGGGGCGAAGATTGGCGCGGGATCGATCATTGCCGCAGGCACGCTGATTCCCGAGGAGACTGTGGTCGAGCCCGGGTCGTTGTGGATGGGCTCTCCCGGAAAGTTCCGCCGGAAACTGGAGAGCGGCGAAGACGAGATGATCATGCGCTACGCGCGGAATTACTTGGGATACACGGAGGAGTATTTGCGGGAAGGTTAGTGACGATCTGTCATCCTGAGTGGAGCGAGGCGGTCCGCGAAGCGGACTGCCTTGCGGAGTCGAAGGATCCCTATCGCGTCGGCGCTCCATAATCGCTAAGGCGCTCCATTGATGGTTCAGATATCAGGACCTGCGAAGCTGGCGGAGAGCTTGAGGTACCAGGGATCCCCTTCGGCTTCGCTCAGGGCAAGCTTTCGACTGCGACTTATCTTCTCGCCAAGCGAAAAGATAAGTCTTCGCTCGGGATGACAATTGGAGATTGAGAAGAAAATGATCAAAGCTGTTCGAGGAACGCGAGACCTCCTGCCGCCGGACACGGCGCTGTGGAATTTCGTGGAGTCGGCGGCGAGGGATGTGTTTCGCGTCTACAACTTCCAGGAAATTCGTACTCCGATTTTCGAGTCGACGGAACTCTTCGCCCGCGGCGTAGGCGAAGAGACCGACATCGTTTCGAAGGAAATGTTCACCTGGGAAGATCGAGGACGGGCCGAAAGCGACAAGGGAAACTCGCTCACCCTGCGCCCTGAAAATACTGCCGGCGTCGTCCGCGCCTACATTGAGCACAAGCTCTGGGATCGCGGGCTGAACAAGCTCTACTACATCGGTCCACAGTTTCGACGCGAACGCCCGCAGAAGGGCCGCTACCGCCAGTTCTACCAGATTGGCGCGGAAGTGATCGGGCCCGCTTCGGCAGGCAGCGAGTCTCCCGCGCGCGACGCAGAAGTGCTGGAGATGCTGGCCACGCTGCTTGACCGCCTTGGCATCAAGGGATGGAATCTCGAACTGAATTCCGTCGGCTGTGCCAACGATCGCGCTGCCTTCAACGAGGCGCTGCGTAAAGCTTTAGAGCCAGTCGTCGGAAGGATGTGTGTTGACTGCCAGCGCCGCGCCGTGACCAATCCCCTGCGCGTGTTCGATTGCAAGGTTCCGGAGGATCAACCCATCATCGAAACGCTGCCGCGCATCAGCCAGTTTCTGGATGAGGGATGCCAAAAACATTTTGACGCAGTGAAGGAAATCCTGACCAGGGTCGGTGTTCCCTTTACATTAAACGACCGGCTTGTCCGCGGACTCGATTACTACACGCGCACCGCGTTTGAGTTCACGCACGGGGCGCTGGGAGCGCAGAATGCGATTCTCGGCGGCGGCCGATATGACGGGCTTTCTGAGGCGCTCGGTGGCCCTGCGGCGCCCGGAATCGGATTCGCTATAGGCGAAGATCGCCTTGTCATGTCGTTGCAGGAGTCAGCCCCGACCGAGAGCTTCTTAAAGAAGCCGGATGTGTATATCGCTCCGCTCGGCGCGGGCATGAACGCCGAAGCTGCGCGGCTGGCGCGAGAGTTCCGCCGTCACGATATCGTCCTCGATTTGGGAGACGAAACTTTCCGCCTCAAGAAATCCTTTGAGACCGCAACCAGGGCGAGGGCAAAATACATTTTGATCGTCGGCGAGAATGAAGTGAAGGCGGACACTTTCGCCTTGAAGAACCTGGCGACCGGCGAACAGGTTGCCGTACCGCGAGCGGAATTACTGCAGAAAATCCAAGAATAATGGATGGGCTTCGAGCAATGTCAGTCTAGAACTCGATCGAAGGGGGTTGTATGAAATCTTTCTGGCTTTTGTACACTTTTTTAGCCTGCAGTGTCGCTGCGACTCCAGTGATGGCACAAACTTCGGCCGCCACCAAACCTCAAACTCCTCTGGAACAAACCGCAATCTCCAATGAGAAGAGCCTGATCGAGGCCAAAAGGAAAGATGACACCGTTTACTTCAAGCGGACGCTCAGCCTGGACTTCTCGTTGGTTGGGGTCGATGGCAAGCTTCTTGAAGGCCAGGAGGCAGCGGACAATCTGGGGGACTCGGGCCTGGTGGAACTGACTCCCTACGACATGAAAGTGGTGGCAGTCGGCGATGACGCCGCAATCGTCACTTATGACGCCATCATCCGCGAAGCACCGGAGGAGGATCAGGGACCGCCACCGCGCTATCAGCATTTCAGCTCCGTTTGGGTGAAGCAGGGCGATCAGTGGAAGCTGAAATTCCATCAAGCCACAGCTGCCCACTGGGGAGACTGGTAGAGACTCGATCGGCTGGGAACCGGACACGAATTTGGCGGGCGGAAACAGGAAACGTTTATTCCCAGGAACCCATAAAGATACGTAAAAAGTATTGACCCGATCAGGTTTTCCGGGTAGATTGGGTTGTTCCACGGACAACCGGAGCCTCTAGGTCAGTTTCAGAGTGTACCTTCGACCTGTGAGCCCAAATCAGGAAATGTGAGCATCTTTGGGGTCCGGTCGCGCATCTATTCTGGGTAGGAATTGCGCTAACTCCTAGACAATCTCAGCAGAATCAGCAACTTAGAACTACGTGTTATTTTGTGCCGATTCTGCGAGGACCAAAGGGCCGACGCGGCATGCCCATACTTATAAGGAAGGGGAAACACACACATGCGATCCGATCGTGTGTTTGACGCTTTACAAACATTACGGAATCGTTATATGCTTTGCCAGCTCGCCTCCAAGGCCACGCGGAAGTTCCACCGGCCCAGCACCAGAATCCAGGAAACGATGAATGGTGTATTGGACCGGATCGCGGGCGCGGAGCGGCAGGATATCCTGTCAGAGCCGGAGAATTTTGCCGAGGCACAACGGCGGGCTGCCTAAAACAGCCCTGCCCGCCTGCCTCGTGGTGTTTTGTCTTCCCTGAATACCCTCCTTTGAAAATCTCCCGACAACGCTGAAACTTACACGTTTGAGTGAATCGGGTTTAGGTGAATCATGACCATTGCTGAACTAAAAGAAAAGAACATCACCGAGCTGACCAAGATCGCAAGGACCCTGGAGCTGCCCGGTGCCAGCGGACTGCGCAAGCAGGACCTCATCTTTAAAATCCTGCAGGCGCAGAGCGAAAAAGAAGGACACATTTTTGCCGAAGGCGTGCTGGAAATATTGCCCGACGGCTACGGTTTTCTGCGGTCGCCGGACTACAACTACCTGCCCGGGCCGGACGACATTTATGTTTCGCCATCGCAAATCCGCAAATTTGATCTGAAAACCGGCGACACCATCAGCGGACAAGTGCGGCCTCCGCACGAGGGCGAGAAATATTTCGCGCTGGTGAAGATTGAGGCAGTGAATTTTGAGTCACCGGACGAAGCCCGCAACAAGATTCTGTTCGACAACCTGACTCCGCTGTATCCGCAGGAGCGGCTGAAGCTCGAGACGACGCGGGAAAATTCCAGCGCGCGTGTAATGGATTTGCTGACGCCGCTCGGGAAGGGACAACGCGGATTGATTGTTTCTCCGCCTCGCGCCGGCAAGACCATGTTGCTGCAAAATGTGGCGAACTCGATTACGACGAACCATCCCGAAGTTGTTTTGATGGTGCTGCTGATCGACGAGCGCCCGGAGGAAGTGACCGACATGCAGCGGTCGGTGAAGGGTGAGGTAATTTCGTCGACCTTCGACGAGCCCGCGGCGCGGCACGTACAGGTCGCGGAGATGGTGATCGAGAAGGCGAAGCGCCTGGTCGAGCACAAGCGCGACGTGGTGATCCTGCTGGATTCCATTACTCGTCTGGCGCGAGCTTATAACACGATTGTTCCGCCTTCGGGCAAAGTGCTGTCTGGCGGTGTGGACTCGAATGCGTTGCAGAGGCCTAAGCGGTTCTTTGGCTCGGCGCGAAATATTGAAGAAGGCGGATCGCTAACCATTATCGCAACGGCTTTGATCGATACCGGGTCGCGCATGGACGACGTGATCTTTGAAGAATTCAAGGGCACGGGCAATTCGGAAATCATCCTGGAGCGCAAGCTGGTGGATAAGCGTGTATTTCCGGCGATCGACATTCAACGTTCAGGCACGCGTAAGGAAGAGTTGCTGATTCCTCGGGAAGATTTATCGCGCATCTGGGTCCTGCGCAAAGTGCTGAACCCGTTGTCTCCGGTGGAAGCGATGGAGTTGCTGATCGACAAATTGAGCAAGACGAAGTCGAATGGCGAGTTCCTGTCGAATATGAGTTCGCTCTAAGAGGTACACCTTGAGCGTTGCGGGATTGCAAGCCTCCAGCCAATGGAGGCTTGCGGCTTTCGTGGCACTGTAAACCCCAGTATTCGCCTCCTGCATTTCTGAGTCCCAGCAGATTTTTCGTTGCCGTCTCCAAGAAAAGTGGCCATACTTTAGGCACGGGCAGAATGATCGCGTCCGTTTCGAGGGCACCGTGCGAGCGAAACCGTTGGCTTGGAGTCTGCTTCTTTCCTTGTGGCTCGCGATACCCGGCGCGGCCCAGAACCAACAGGGCCCTCCGCTAAGGGTCGATGGCACTGTCGCAACACCCGGAACTGACGAGGGCAGGGATCGCCTCCTCCGCGATATGGCCAAGAAAGCCAACATGGAACGCCAGGCCGCGCTCAAGGCCGATACCGACAAATTGGTGAAGTTGGCCGGAGAGCTGAAACAGTACGTAGACAAGTCGAATGAGAACGTCCTTTCGGTCGATGTGCTTAAGAAAGCGGAAGAAATCGAAAAACTGGCGCACAGCGTGAAGGACAAGATGAAGGGGCCAAACTAGACGATCGAGCAATTTGGCGATCGGGTCATTGGGTCAGATTTGACAATCCCTGAGACAGCGCCACCGAAAAGGTTGCCTCGCAGGAGAGCAGCTTTAGCAATTTTTCTCCCGCAACTCCACACCTGCCGTCGTGTTTTCATTCAGTAGAATCCGCTGGGTGTGGAGGAGGGCTGAATATGAAACGGATGATCGCAGGAGTGCTTTTGCTGATGGGATTAGGCGCGGGAACAATGTTTGCCGACGATGCATGGCGCGACCGGCAGGATATTCGCCATGAAGAGACGCGCATTGCTCACGACCGGTGGGAGCTGCGGAGGGATTTGGAGTGCGGACGATATGCTGGCAGCCAGGCATGAACGCAGGGAGTTGCGGCGAGAGTACCGGGATGTGAGTCGGGATCGCAGAGACTTGTATTGGGACCGGCGGTAAGGCAATCGACTGATTTGGCGATCGGGTGATCCGGCGATTTAAAGCCCGGACGCCGATGCCGCAGATGAAAACGCCATCCGGTATTGCCGGATGGCGTTTGTTGTTTCCGAAACCTATCTATTTGCTTCGAATGCGCATGCCGTAGAACGACCGGTACACGAAGAAGAAGGACACCAAGAAAAATGCCGAGGCCAATACGTTCGTGATGGTCGGGCCCTGGTCGTGAGTCAGAGTAACGGCTAGCTCGACGGCGAGCAGGCCGAACAATGTTGTGAATTTGATGACCGGATTCAGGGCCACAGAGGACGTGTCTTTGAATGGATCGCCAACGGTGTCACCGATGACGGTGGCGTCGTGCAGCGGAGTTCCCTTCTGCTTCATCTCAACTTCAACGATCTTCTTGGCGTTGTCCCAGGCAGCGCCCGCATCGGCCATAAAGATTGCCTGGTAGAGGCCGAAGATGGCGATCGAGATTAGATAGCCGACGAAGAAGAACGGTTCGACGAAGGCGAAGGCCAGGGTGCCGAAGAATACGGCGATGAAGATGTTCAGCATGCCTTTCTGCGCATACTTTGTGCAAATTTCAACCACCTTCTTGCTGTCTTCGACCGAGGCTTTTTCCACGCCTTCGAGTTTGATATTGGCTTTGATGAACTCTACGGCGCGATACGCTCCAGTAGTGACCGCCTGAGTGGAAGCGCCCGTGAACCAGTAGATCATGGCGCCGCCGGTGATCAGCCCGAGGAAGAACGGAGCGTGCAGCAGAGACAGCTTGTCGACGTTTTCCGTAAGGCCATTGGTCAATGCCATGATGATGGAGAAGATCATGGTAGTGGCGCCAACTACGGCTGTGCCGATGAGCACGGGTTTAGCGGTGGCCTTGAAAGTGTTTCCCGCACCGTCGTTGGCCTCAAGCAGGTGCTTGGAGCGATCGAAGTTGACGGTCATGTTGAAGTCCTTCTTGATTTCAGCTTCAACATTGGGAACTTGCTCGATCAGCGAAAGTTCGTAGACGGATTGAGCATTGTCGGTGACGGGGCCGTAGGAATCAACGGCGATGGTCACAGGCCCCATGCCGAGGAATCCAAAAGCCACCAGTCCGAAAGCAAAAACCGCCGGAGCGAGCATAGTAGCGGCTGTCGCCAAACCTAGCGTGCTCATGGAGTAGGCAATCGCCATCAAGAACATCATGGAAAGGCCAAGATAGTAGGCGGAGAAATTGCCCGCCACGAAGCCGGACAAAATTCCGAGCGACGCTCCGCCTTCCTCAGCGGAGATCACTACTTCCTTTACATGCCGGGAATTGACCGATGTGAAAACCTTCACCAGTTCGGGAATGATGGCCCCCGCCAAAGTGCCGCAGGAGATGATAGTGGCCAGCTTCCACCACTGCGTGGCGTCGCCGCCGAGGGCGGGAATGATGTAGTAGGAAACGAGATAGGTGAGCCCGATCGAGACGATCGAAGTAATCCAAACCAGCGATGTGAGCGGCGTTTCGAAGTTCATCTCGTCGGCGTTGCCGTATCTTGCTTTGGCGATGGCGGCGTTGAGGAAGTAGGAAACGGAGCTGGCGACCAGCATCATGACGCGCATGACGAAGATCCAGACCAGCAGTTGTACCTGCACGGTGGGATCTTTTACGCCGAGAAGAATGAAGGTGATCAGAGCGACGCCGGTCACGCCGTAGGTTTCGAAGCCGTCGGCGGAGGGACCAACGGAGTCGCCAGCATTGTCACCGGTGCAATCGGCGATGACGCCGGGGTTGCGGGCATCGTCCTCTTTAATCTTGAAGACGATCTTCATTAAGTCGGAGCCGATGTCAGCGATTTTGGTGAAAATGCCGCCAGCGATGCGGAGAGCGGCCGCGCCCAGAGACTCGCCGATGGCGAAGCCGATGAAGCACGGACCGGCGTAGTCGCCGGGGACGAAGAGCAGAATGATCAGCATGATGAGGAGCTCGACGCTGATCAGCATCATGCCGATGCTCATGCCGGCTTCGAGAGGAATCTGGTAGACGGGGAACGGCTTGCCTGGCAGGGAGGCAAAGGCGGTGCGCGAGTTAGCGAAGGTATTCACGCGAATGCCGAACCACGCCACACCGTAACTGCCTCCAATGCCGACCAAGCTGAAGCCTAGAATGATGGCGACGCGCATGGCTTCCATGTGCTGGAGCACACCGAAGTAGAGCAGGATGATGACGGCAATAAAGGCCCACAGCAGGAGAATAAATTTGCCCTGGGTGACGAGATAAGTCTTGCAGGTCTCGTAGATGAGTTCGGAGATCTCCCGCATGGCACGATGGACGGGCAGATTCTTGAGGCGCATGAAGATAACCATGCCAAAGCCGAGTCCGAACAGGCAGAAGAGAATGCCGATCATTAATAGCCGGTGGCCGTCGATGGCCCCATTTAGAAAGCTGACCGAAGACAGGTCAGGAAGTTTGAGTGACGCTTCGCCGCCGGCGCTTTCTCCGGAAGGTTGAGCCAGAGCCGAGGCGGCGCCAACGGTAAGCAACGTGGCCAGGACAAGAGTCGTTTTCAGGAAACCAGTTACCACGCGGCGTCCTTGGAACGCAGCAGTGGCGAGCCAGGTGCGCATAATGAGTCCTCCGAAAATGAATCGGTTATCAGGAATTTATAAACGTGTTTAGAGACCGCCTTCCAGCAGAGCCCTCGCGTCCGAGCACGCCCGTGCCGCATGGGGACCATCGCCGGAATTCCGAACACGCTTCCACCGCAAGACCATAAGGAGTGTTGGAGCTTGGCCGCGTCGGAGTTTGCGCCTGCCGCCGGAGAGTAGCACTTAACTCCGGACGGAGTAGCGCAAAACGGGCATTTATAACATGTTGCAAGCAAAGGGTCAATCGAGAAGCGAAGCTCAGGGCGGAGAGGCGAAGTATTCCTTGCCGAAAATGGGCGAGAGCCTTGGAAGCTCGTGGCGCTGGCTGACAAGGCCAAAGAATGGAGCGAACGCGGTGTCCGTTTCACAACTGCTCCGGAGACGCCGGGGTGGGGCGGCACCTATGCGCGTTTCGAGGATCCGGACGGGAATGCGTTTGGCCTGGAAGGGTTCGATGAGGTCAGGCAAAGCCTGGAGTTGCGCCGGCAGGCGCACGCCGAGAAACTAGAATCCGAACGCCGCACCGCCCAGGAACTGGAAATAGCGCGACAGGTGCAGGCGCGCTTGTTTCCGCAGATTCAGCCGGAGTTGGAAACGGTGGAGTACGCGGGTATCTGCCTGCAGGCGCGCCAGGTGGGAGGGGATTATTTCGATTTCCTGAATCTGGGGCCGCAGCGGCTGGGGTTGATCATCGGCGATGTTTCCGGCAAGGGGATCGCCGCAGCGCTGCTGATGGCGAATTTGCAGGCCAGCCTGCGGAGCCAGTCGGCGCTGGCCTTCGATCAGCCCGAGGCGTTGCTCCGGTCGGTGAACCGCCTCTTCTATGACAACACCGGCGACAGTGCCTATGCCTCGCTTTTGTTTGCCGAGTACGACGGGGAGACGCGGCGACTGCGCTACGTCAATTGCGGCCATTTGTCAGGTCTCTTGGTAAGAAGCGACGGCAAGGTGGACCGGCTCGAGTCCACCAGCACGCTGCTCGGGCTGTTCCGAGAGTGGAATTGCTCGATGCGGGAGCAGCAGTTCTCTCCCGGGGACGGGGGCTAAAGCCCGCATCAATCGTGAATGCATATGCTGCGCTAAAGCGCCGCTCTTCCACGGTACTGCAGGCCTTTCTCGCCTTTTTCCCCCTCAGCTCTTTTTGGCATCCACTCAGACAAACAATGCGATTGCGATAATTCACGTAACCGTCATGTCTTCCCGGCAAGCGGCTAGGTCAGAAATGTCGAGGGTTGTGGTGACCAGTGGTCGCATCAGCGCAGTCGGCCCGAGTGAAATCGTCACAATTCCCACCGGTGCTCGCGTGGTTGACGCGAATGGCAAGTTCATGATCCCTGGGCTTTGGGACATGCACGGCCACCTGACCGATGCAACGGAAGACGCTTTCCCTCTGCTCATCATGAACGGAGTGACGGGCGTACGCGATATGGGCGGAGATCTCGCTCAAATCGACCTGTGGCGATCAGAGATTGACCGTGGGATGCGCGTTGGCCCGCACATCATTCGCGCCGGTCCGTTTGTGGATGGGCCGAAAGAGGGAGTATCGAATCGACTGACCGTGCGCACCCCGGAAGAAGCTCGGCGGGCTGTGCACGATCTTAAGGCCAAGGGCGTGGATTTCATCAAGGTTCACAATGCGCTCCCGCCCGATGCGTTCTTTGCGCTGATGGATGAGGCTCGCAAAGAACACATACCGGTGGCCGTGCACCTGCCCCAGGGCGTGAGTTCCGCTGAGGCGTCCGATGCCGGTGTGGCCAGCCTGGAACACACCGAAACGATCAATGAGAGTGCCCTTTGGCGCAAAGGAGCAACCGCCAAGACCGTCGAACAGGCGGTAGATGAGAATCTAGGTCCGGCTGGGCAGGAACTTTTCCAACGCTTCGTGAAAAACGGAACCTGGTATGTGCCAACTCTCGTTGCCTATGAACGAGGATTCGTACTATGGAGTAATGATCCCGAATCGCTGAAACCGCGGCTGGATGTTCACGAAAAGCAAATCGAACTTGTCCGGATGATGCACAAGGCTGGTGTACTGGTCATGGCTGGCTCGGATTTTTCGGATTGGGGGACGGTGCCAGGGATCGATCTGCACAATGAGTTAGCGCTGCTGGTGGAAGCTGGTTTCAGTCCACTGGAGGCGTTGCAGGCTGCCACGCTGAATCCTGCAAAGTTCCTGGGCAAAACTGATACGTATGGGACGATTCAAGTTGGCCGCGTGGCGGATCTGGTATTGCTCGACATGAATCCGCTAGAAGACATCAGCCACACCCGCAAAATTCACGCAGTCGTGCTCGGTGGCAAGTTCTACCCGCTGGCGTCTATCAGAGCGCAAGCCCTGCAAGACGCGTCGAAGCGACGATGAAAAGGCAACTCGCATAGCGAGCATTGTGATCCACGTGGCGGTTGTAGCGTGCTGTTTCAAGGGTACTCCCTAGCGTCAACTGCCGCTAAATCGCGATTACGCTCAGAACCCGGTCAGGCCAGGCCTTCGTGGATTTTGTGGGCCTAGTGATTTTTGAATCCTGGACATTAACCGTACAAAGAAAAGGCGGTCGAGCTGCGCTCGACGGACAGCCGGGGCGCTGTCCCCACATGACCTATCTCATGTCCAGTAGGTTCGGTCGAGTGACCTGTACTGGATCGCTTCGGCGATATGTTTAGGCTCGATCTGCGGAGTGTCTTCGATGTCGGCGATGGTGCGAGCGACTTTCAGGATGCGGTCGTGGGCACGGGCGCTGAGGCCTTGCTGAGTCATGGCGCGCTCGAGCAGGCGTTCGCAGTCGGCGGAAAGCTCGCAGAAAGTGCGGATGTGGCGGGAGGACATTTGGGCGTTGCAGTAGATTTTGTCGCGGGAGGACGAGAAGCGTTCCAACTGTTTCTGGCGGGTGCGAATGACGCGCTCTCGAATCTTCGCGGAACCCTCGGGCTCGTTGGTCGAGCGCATCTCTTTGTAATTCACCGCGGGGACGTCGATGTGAATGTCGATGCGATCCATGAGCGGGCCGGAGATTTTCGAAATGTAGCGCTGGATCATGGGAGTGGTGCAATTGCACTCGCGAGTGCGGTCGTTGCGAAAACCGCAGGGGCAGGGATTCATGGCGGCGGCCAGCATGAAGCGCGCGGGAAACATCAGCGACATGGCGGCCCGGGAGATGGTTACCGTGCCATCTTCCAGGGGCTGACGCAAGACTTCGAGGACGTTGCGGGGAAACTCGGGCAACTCGTCGAGAAAGAGCAGTCCGTTGTGAGATAGAGAGACCTCGCCGGGCCGCGGAATGGCGCCGCCGCCGATCAAGCCGGCGTCGGAGATAGTGTGGTGTGGTGAGCGATAGGGGCGCTTGCCGACCAGGCCGCTGCCGGGATCGAGCACTCCAGCCACGCTGTGGATCTTGGTGGTTTCGAGCGCTTCTTCAAAGGTGAGCGGGGGCAAGATGGTGGGCATGCGCTTGGCGAGCATGGTTTTGCCCGAACCCGGAGGGCCAATCATTAAGATGTTGTGCCCTCCGGCGCATGAGATTTCGATGGCGCGCTTGGCGGTTTGCTGCCCGCGAACGTCTTTGAAGTCGACGAGGAATTCCTGAGATTCACGGAGCAGCGCGTCGCCATCAGCCTTCAGCGGCACGATTCCATTCCCGGAGTTCACAAAGTGGATTACATCCAGCAGGGAGCGCACCGGGTAGACATCGACGCCGCCAACCATGGCGGCTTCGCGGGCATTCGCTTCGGGAACGACCAGGCGGGAAATCTTGCGGGTGCGAGCCTCAAGGGCGATCGGCAGCGTGCCTCGGATGCCGCGAACACCGCCGTCGAGGGACAACTCCCCTACAAAGAGGCAATCCGGAATTTCTTTCTTCGTAAGGCCACCGTAAGCTCCGACGATCCCGAGGGCCATGGGGAGGTCGAAGCCGGAGCCTTCCTTCTTTATGTCGGCGGGGGCAAGGTTGATGGTGATGTGAGTAGGGGGAATGTCGTAGCCGCAATTCTTGAGCGCGGCGCGAACGCGGTCGCGGCTCTCGCGCACGGCGGCATCCGGCAGGCCGACGGTGTGGAAGTGATCCTGGTCTGTCTTGATGCCTGAGCAGTCAACTTCCACCTGAATAATGTTGGCGTCGATGCCATACACCGCGGCGCTGAGGGTCTTGTAGAGCATCGGTTGTGCGCGTGGAACTTCTGGCGCCAGACTCGGCACACAAGAAGGCCTGATCCGGGGAATATCTAGGGTATGCGCCGCGCCCGAGGCCGCGCTGTGATGGATGTCACACTCTGTGCCTGTGGATAGAAAAGTCACACGCTGCTGGCAGAGTGAGAAGTCGCTGTGGAAGCAGGATCGGAGCAGTTGGCCTAAATCGGCCCAGACGTACCTACTTCTCTAACAGCAACGGTTGTCCGTTCCGGGCCGGGGCAGTACGATGATCTGAATGATGAACCGTTTTCCCGTTCGTTCCGCCAGGGAAAATAGGTAGCTCCCCCATGATGCCCGCCTCGTCCGATACTCCCCGATCATCTCGCCCCCCGCAAAATCTAGAGCGCGAAGAGTCCCAGCTTTGGCGATGGATTCTTCTTTTCATGGTTTTGCTGGCGGCGGGCTTTGCCGCGCTGGCATGGGAACGGCTGGAAACACTGCCCTACCACCTTGGCCCGTTGGCTGTTGGCGTACTGGTTTTGTCAGTCCTGCTGGCTGTTTATGCCTATGGCCGACGGCGCGAGGTTGTTGAACTCAAGCTCTTGCTTCAGGATTTGCAGGAGCACGTGGGCGCCGCTCCCTCGGAAGAGCAACTCGATCAACTGAACGAGATGATTGCGCGCTCCCAGCGCAGTTTCAAGGAACTGATCGATTCCTTTGACGACGCCGCCTGCGCCGTATCCCTGGACGGCACTCTACGCACAGTCAATAAACGGGTCAGCGAGCTGGCGGGACTTCCCTACACCGCCATCGTAGGCCAGAAGTACTTCGAGTTTCTGGAAGAACCTACGCGTGCGAGCGTGGAAGCCGGACTGATGCGTTTTCTGGAGAAACGGCATTGGGCCGGCACAGTACGCATACGTTTCAAAAATAATAGCCGGCCATTCTATTTTGACTGTGTCCTGAACGCGATTGTGAAGAGCGGAGAAGTGGTTGGGTTGAGTGTGCTGGGGCGCGACGTTACCGGTCAACACGAAAAGGAACTTCGCTTCACGGAACTCTTCGAAACGCTGCAGGAAGGCGCTTATTTCAGCACGCCGGAGGGCAGACTTCTGGATGCGAATCCGGCGCTGGTCAGCATTCTGGGATATGCGAACAAGGATGAGTTGCTTTCTCTCGATTCCAGCCAGCTGAACCTCGATCCGAAGCAACCGCCGGTTCTCGGCCGGGCACCCGACGATCGCGGCGGCGTGCGCGCAAGAGAAATTATGCTTCGGAAGAAAGATGGAAGTCCCGCCGTGTTCCTCGAATCGTCTCGTGCAGTCTGGGATGCGGCGGGAAAATTGATCCGCTACCAGGGCACGTTGATTGACGTTACGGAGAGGCGCAAGCTTGAACGGCAACTGCTGCAGCAGGAAGAATTCCGGCGCCGGCTGCTGGAAAGCTTTCCCGATCTTATCCTGGTAGTAGATCTGGAGGAGCGATACACCTTTGTCAGTTCGCGCGTGCGGGACGTGCTCGGGTGCCAATCCGAAGACTTGATGAGTAAAAAGATATCCGAGTCGCCGGCACAATCGCCGGAACTGCTCGCGCTATATCACGATGTGGTTGCGGGGAATCGAGCATTTGGATCCGCAGAGTATGGCGTCCGGCGCAGCGATGGAAGCGGACGCACGATGCGGGCGTCCGCCAGCCAGTTCTCTGACGCAGACTCCAAGCTCGCGGGCGTCATCATTTCTATACGCGATATCACAACGGAAAAGAAATTCGAGCAGCAGGTGGTGCAGAGCGAACGTTTGGCCGCCATGGGAGCGATGATTGGCGGCGTTGCCCACGAATTGAACAATCCGTTGACCAGCATCCTGGGCGTGAGTGAACTTCTGCAGGACAGTCAGACCACGGACTCAGCGCGGAAGCAGATTGGCATATTGCAGCAGCAAGCGCGGCGAGCCGCGGAGATTGTTCATAATCTGACTTATTTTGCGACCCCTCCCACACCCGGCAAGACCCGCGTCAACCTCGAGGACGTGGTGGAGCGCACGCTTAATCTGCACGCCTACTCGCTTCGGAAAAACAATATTACGGTCGACTTTGTTCGCCAGCCCGGGTTGCCTTCTGTTCAGGCCGACCCGCACCAACTGATGCAGGTTTTTCTGAACCTAGTGATGAACGCGGAGCAGGCAATTCGCGAGTCGCGCGACCGTGGAACGTTACGTATTCGCCTGGGAAGCAACGGCGATTCGGTTTGGGCAAGTTTTCTGGACGATGGTCCGGGAATCCCGCCACAAGTCCTGGCCAGCATCTTCGATCCGTTCTACACGACGAAGCGCCCGGGCCGGGGTACGGGCCTTGGGCTCAGCATTTGCAAATCCGTAATGAAGGAACACAACGGAACGATCGATGCCGCGAACGCTCCGGGAGGCGGAGCCGTCTTCACTGTTACAGTGCCTGCGGTTGTGGCTTCGACTTAGTTACCTCGCTTTTTTAGTTCCTCTCAACGGCCATCGCGACCGCGTTGCCGCCGCCAAGACAGAGAGCCGCAATTCCCCGCTTCACGTCGCGCCGGGCCATCTCATAGATCAAAGTGACCAGCACGCGAGCCCCGCTGGCTCCGATCGGGTGACCGATGGCCACAGCGCCGCCATTGACGTTGACCTTGCTGGGATCGAGTCCAAGTTCCCGCATCACGCCCAGCGCCTGCACCGAGAAAGCTTCGTTCAGTTCGTAGATGTCGACGTCCTCATTCTTCCATCCTGTTTTTTCCCAGATCTTTCGAACCGCATCCACGGGCGCCATCATCACCCATTTGGGTTCGACCCCACTGGTAGCCTGCGCGACGATTCTGACCATGGGTTGAGCGCCAAGGTCTTTCGCGCGTTGCGCGCTGGTGACGACAACGGCCGCCGCTCCGTCATTCACCCCCGGCGCGTTACCGGCAGTCACGGTTCCATCTTTCTTGAAGGCTGCCTTCAACGTACGCAGGACTTCTATACTGGTGTCCTCGCGTGGCGATTCATCCTTTTCGAAGAGTACTGGAGCTTCACCTTTTTTCTTCGCCGGAAGTTCCACCGGCACGATCTGCGATTTGAAACGGCACTCCTTCATCGCGGCGACTGCTTTACGGTGAGAATTCACCGCGAATTCGTCCTGCTCTTCGCGCGTGATGCCGTACTTCTCCGCGACGTTCTCGCCCGTAACTCCCATGTGATAGTCGTTGTAGATATCCCAGAGACCATCGTGCACCATGGAATCGATTACCTTGCCGTTTCCGAGCCGGTAGCCTTTGCGCGCCTGCGGCAAAAGGTAAGGAGCGTTTGTCATCGATTCCATGCCGCCAGCAACCACGATCGAACTGTTTCCCGTCAGCACCGCTTGCGCTGCAAGAGCCACCGCTTTCAATCCGGAGCCGCAAACCTTGTTGATTGTCATGGCACCTGTGGCCGGAGACAATCCTCCGAAGATTGCCGCTTGCCGTGCTGGATTTTGTCCGAGTCCGGCGGGGAGGACGTTGCCCATAATGCATTCGTCAACCTGATCGGAATTGACGCCGGCGCGCTTCACCGCCTCGCGCACAACCACGGCACCCAACTGTGTGGCGCTGAGCTCGCTTAAACTTCCTTGAAATTTTCCTACCGCTGTACGACAGCCGGATATGATGACAACATCGTCGAAAGCCGCCATTGATCATGCTCCCGCGAAGATTTCGCAACCTCATTATAGATGCGCGGCGTCGCAGAAAAGAGCAACTTCCGCAATATAGTTGGCGCGCTGTCTGCTCATTCGCTCGCAAAGAATCGGGGCGCGCCAGGTGTTCACACACGTGTTTTCTTTTTCATCTTCGTGGCCGGAACAACACGCTTGCGATGCATTTCAGTGCGGCGACGTTTCGATTTTCCTGTTCGGGTGCATCACGCTGTGACTTTGGTACAGCATCGCTCGCTATGGTGCATGCATTTTTTTCTTGACTTCATTTTTCATTAACTCTATACAATCAAATAGTTGCAACAAAACAGCGTTGCAGATTTTTCCATGAAAAATGGAAGGGAGAATAGAAACAATGGCAACCAAGAAAAAGGCAAAGAAGAAAAAGAAGCACTAAGAGGTCAGTACGAAGTCAAAGGGGGACGCCAAAAGCGTCCCCCTAAGTTTTTGCCCGGAAGTTGCGGCGGCGAAATCAATCGAGCGAGGCTCCAGCTTTCTTCGCAAACTTGAAGCCAACATTGGGAGCCCGTTTTTCGCGGGCGGGACACAGCGCGCGAAAAGCGCAAAAGGTGCAGTGGAAATCAGGGTTCGGTTTGAAGTTGCCTTCCGCAATGCCTCGCGCCACAGCCTGCACCCGTTCGCGTGCTTCTTCCAATTGAAACTCGGCTCGCTTCGAAAGGACTGCGAAGTTTCCTTCCAGATTGTGAAACGCCAACTCTCCCACGCGGTATCCCCACTTCTCGCGAGCGGCCATCGCGTAGATGGAGAGTTGCAGGCTCTCGTCTGCATCCTCCTGGGAGCGAGCCTTGCCGGTCTTGTAGTCGACAACGACAACACTTCCGTCAGTCCTGCGGTCTATGCGATCGATTCTTCCGGCAACTTTGATTCCGGCGATCTGAATGTCGAACCATTCTTCCGTATGCAAAACCTCGAGTCCGGGAGCGGTACGGGTTCCAGCCAGAAAATCGGACAACTGCTCGACTCCCTGCTTTCAGGTATAAATCTCGCTGATAGTCGTCCTGGATTCCAGAAGCGGCCAGATCGTCACGAAACAACTGCAGCAGCTCCTCATCTGTCTTAGCCCTACCCAGGCGCACAGAATCGTAGTATGTGCGCAACACGCGGTGCACGGCGGCGCCATATTGCATAGCCGCGTGAATTTGCCGGGATAACTTCCACTCGCGTTCAAACTTGAATTGCAGGGGACAGGTTTCGTAGGTCTCCACCGCGGTGGCGCTGAGGCGCGCGTCCAACCCGTCGATTGCCGGGAGGGCAAGCCATGATGCCAATTGGGAACCGTTGGGGTGGTCCAAATCAGCCGCTGCCGCGATCTCGATCAACTCCGGTTGCGAAGGCAGCGCCTGTCGGGATCGGAGATAAGGCCGCAAGCTAGCGTTGCCGATGAGTTCGCGCATCAAGCCGGCTGGAGTTTTGTCACGCCCGATTCCCTGCTTGCCATAAATGTGCATCGAATCTTTCGCCCGGGTCATCGCCACGTAGAAAAGCCGGCGCTCTTCCTGGTCGTGGAGGATTTTGTCGTCGCCCGCGGCAGCGGAATCTGGATCGCGCAACCCCACGGGAAACTCCACCAGCGTCTCCCGGAAGCTCGCGGGGAACGAGCCTTTGGTGGCACGCAGAACAAAAACATGCTGGAACTCGAGACCTTTGACTCCGTGCGCCGTCATCAGGCGCACTGCGTCCTCGTCTCCCGTTGAAGTCATCGGAATCACTCCGCAGGCCTCGCGGAAATAATCCAGGTATTCGATCCATTCCCCAAGCTCTCCTGTCTTGGTGGTGCACTTTGTCTCCCAATCCGCAGCGAATTTCAGAACGGCCTGGAGGACGGGAGAATCCAGGTGAAGCTCAAACCGTTTCCCGATTAACTGTAGTGCGGCGCGCGCTTTCGCCTTCTTATGGCTGACTTCATCACGAGCCTGGTAAACGCGCTGCAAAACTTCCGCGCCTCCGGCAACGTCATCCAGCACAGAGGCCAGCGGAACGGGCACTCCCTCTTTCGAATCATTCGCAATCGTCCGCAGGGCAGCGCGAAGTTGTTCCGGATCGACGTTGAACTGTGGCAACGCGGCCACGCGAAAGAGACTGGCATCGGCGGTCGAGTCCACGACGGCAGCAACACAGGCAAATAAATCCCGGACTTCAGGCGTGTCGCTCACATCCATGTTTTCGATGGAGAAAGGAATCTCGCGCTCGGCCAGTTGCTGTACCACGTCATCCCGGTGAATGTGCGAACGGTAAAGGATGCCGAAGTCTTTCCATTTGCACCGCGACCGCCGCTTTATGTCTTCGATGATGCTGACCACATCGGGCGCCTCCGCATCCTTGCCACTGAAGGCGATGGCCTCGACCGGGAAAGTGGGCAGAGGCTGCCCCGCTTTTTTCGCTTCCTCTTCACGCGCCGATTGCAGAGGAGTTCGAGAGTATGCCAGTGCGCCAGGCTCTTTGCCTCCGAATACTGGGCCTCCAAATACTGGAGGATTTTTGTCGATCATGGCAAAGGCACATTGCAGAATGGGTGTGGTCGAGCGGCGGTTCTTACCGAGGACCACGAGTTTCGCTTCCGGAAAATGCTGGCGGAAAACCTGAAATGCCGCACTGGATGCGCCCCGAAAGCGGTAGATGCCCTGGTCGGGGTCGCCGACCGCGAACACGTTTGCTGCATTGCCCGCGAGCGCCGCCAGAACTTCGATCTGCGCGAAGTTGGCATCCTGAAATTCGTCTACCAGAATGAAGCGCGCACGGGCCCGTTCCCTGGCTAAAATAGCCTCATCGTTCACCAGCAACTCGTGCGCGCGGGTGATCATGTGGCTAAACGTGCCGTAGTTCTCTTCCCGCAACCAGCGTTCGGTGGTGGCAAACACGCGGGCGATCTCCTGGCAGCGCCCGATCACCTCGCCATCGCTCAGCTCTTCACTCGATTTCGCCACCCGTGGTATCGCTAGTTCGCCGCGCTCCAGCCGCGCGACGTACTCTGCATATTTTTCAGGCGTTACCATTTCGTCGTGGCAGCGGCTGATGAAGTCGAGCAGATCGTTTAAAAACTTTCCCACATTGGCCGCCCGGACATAATGCTCCAGGCGAAGCTCACGAACTCTCTTGCGCAGATATATCCAGAGATCTTTCTCGTCGAGGACGCCGAAGTCCTTACCCGCGCGTTTCAGCAGGCTGTTGCAATAATCGTGGAATGTGGCGGAATGAATTTCCTGGCCGAGGAGTGCGCCGACGCGATCACGCATCTCGCCAGCGGCGGCCACGGTATAGGTGAGCGCGATAATTTCGCCGGGCTTGGCATGTCCCTCCTGCACCAGGCGCGCAATGCGATGGATGAGGACCGAGGTCTTGCCGGTACCAGCGCCAGCGACGACCAGCATCGGCCCGTGAACATGCTCGATAGCTTCGCGCTGGCGATCATCGGGGAGAAAGGGATGAGACTTTAATTTAGACACAGCCATTGGGGCTCAGAATACCACCGCGTCCTGTCAATCCGTCGGCGCAGCTTCAGAACGAAAATAGC
This sequence comes from uncultured Acidobacteriaceae bacterium, assembly GCA_963750245.1. Classification (GTDB taxonomy): domain Bacteria; phylum Acidobacteriota; class Terriglobia; order Terriglobales; family Acidobacteriaceae; genus Sulfotelmatobacter. The sequence goes on along the minus strand of CAVVQB010000005.1, from coordinate 590,984 downwards.
GTAGAGGCCACAACTGCAGTAGCAGCGATGGCAGCGGTCTCGGCGCGAAGGATTGTGTTTCCCAACGAGGCGGAAATCCATCCAGCTTGCCGAAACGATTGCAGTTCCTCATCGGTCCAGCCACCCTCGGGACCAACGGCGAGAATCATCCCGCCTTCCACCTCGTTGGACAAGACATCGCGGAGCAAGGTCTTTTCCTCCGATTCTGCCAGGACGACTCGCAGACCTTCGGAGGGATGCAGTGCCTCGGCGAGTCTGACGGGCGCTGCAATCTCGGGCGGAATGGCGCGTCGGGACTGCTCTGAGGCTTGGCGAGCGATCCGTTGCCAACGCTCGACGCGCTTTGCGGAAGCCGCGACCAGGTGAGCATCCGTGCGTCGCGAGATGACCGGCACAATCCTTGAGACGTCAAGCTCGGTGCACTTCTCAATGGCCCACTCCATGCGATCGAACTTGAAAATGGCAAGAAGCAAGGTTATCTGGGCTGGAGCAGCTCTCTCAATTTCCTGGCCCAACTCAAATTCCACACGGTCGGCATTTGCGGAAATGATTTTCCCGCGCCGCACGGCCTGGCCGATGGAGATGTCGAATTCTTCTCCGACGCGAGCTCTCAAAACGCGGAAGAGATGATCGGCATGTTCTCCACGAGAGCGGCGTGGTCTCCTGAAACCTGGTCGGCAATCCAGCGGCGGCGTGTCATCTCCGCTAGCCGAACATATCTTTGACTTTGCCCAGCAGGGACCGCATCAGCGGCTGGTTATCGACTTTGGCGGTAGTCTCTAGTTCTTGCAGCAGTTCTTTCTGACGCTTGCTCAGCTTGGTGGGAATTTGTACGCGCACTTCCACGTAAAGATCGCCCTTGCCGTGGCCGTTCAGCACCGGCACGCCACGATTACGAATGCGAAAAGTCGTCGCCGGCTGCGTGCCGTCGGGAATCTTGAGGACGTGCTCGCCTTCGAGTGTTGGGACACGAATTTCCGCCCCCATGGCCGCTTGCGTCACGGAAAGCGGAACGACGCAGTGCAGATCGTTTCCTTCGCGAATAAAGAACGGATGCTCCTTCACGTGCAGGACAACGTAAAGATCACCCGCGGGTCCGCCAAAGGGCCCGGCTTCGCCTCCGCCGGAAAAGCGGATCCGCGTTCCATCTTCCACGCCGGCAGGAATCTTCGCGTCGACCGAGCGCTGCCGCAAGACTCGTCCTTCGCCTTTGCACTTTGGGCACGGATCGGTAATCACACTGCCTGTCCCCTGGCACGTGGGGCAGGTACGGGCAATGCTGAAGAACCCTTGCTGATAGCGCACCTGCCCCCGGCCCGAGCACGAAGAGCAAGTGGTGGGACCTTTGCCCGGAGCAGCGCCGGATCCGCGGCAATCGTCGCAAGCCTCGTGGCGGCGAACCATGACGCGAGTCTCAGTACCGAAGACGGCCTCTTCGAATTCGATGGTGATGTCCTCGCGCAGGTCAGCCCCACGTTGCACGCGGCTGCGACGCCGCCCCGCCACCGAACACGTCTCCGAAACCGAAAAACTCGCCAAAAATCTCACCGAAATCCTGGAACACGGTGGCGTCAAACCCGCCGCCAGCCGCGGCCCCACCACCAACTCCGGCATGGCCGTAGCGATCGTAGAGAGATCGCTTCTCGGAGTCGGCAAGGATTGCATAGGCCTCCGTTACTTCCTTGAATCGTTCCTCCGCATCCGGATTGTTCGGATTGCGATCGGGATGCCATTGCATGGCCAGCTTGCGATAAGCGCTCTTCAATTCAACTTCGGTTACCGTGCGGCTCACGCCCAGAACTTCGTAATAGTCGCGTTTTGCGTTCGTCGTCAGAATCGGCGCCTTTCCTTCATGAGAGATACAACGGGGATTGGAAATTTACTTCCCGGGATTTCTGGCAACCTTCACCATTGCAGGCCGCAGCAACCGATCCTTCAACTTGTAGCCACGCTGCAACTCCTCGATCACCTGATGATCGGGAGCGTCGGCTGTGTCCACCATCTCGATGGCCTCGTGATAGTGTGGATCGAAGGCATCGCCCTTGGCCGCGATCGGCTGCAATGACAGTTTCGCTAATGCCGTCTGAAGCTGCTTGTAAATCAGATCGATTCCGTTGCGAAACTCGGCGGCATCGGATTTCGTCTGCAAGGCGCGCTCAAAGCTGTCGAGGACGGGCAGCAATGACTTGATCGCATCCGCGGCGGCATAGTCGCGAAAGTCCTGCTGTTCCTTGCCGGTCCGGCGGCGCGCATTTTCAAACTCCGCCTGCATGCGAGCCAGCCGGTCGAGCAGCGAGTCGCGCTCCGCCTTTATTCTTTGTATCTCCGAATCCGAGATTGGCGATTCGCTCGCCGAAGCTTGCGCGCTGTTTTCCGATCCGTCTCCAGCGGGCAGCTCGTGCTCCACATCCAGATTCGTATTCTGTACTTCCGACCTACCATTCGTTTTCGCCATAACAACTGTGTCACTCCGAATCGTTCAAAATTTTGTCAAAGAGACGAGCGATGTAGGAAACCGCCGTCATGGTGTGCTGATAGTCCATTCGCGTGGGTCCAATCACGGCCAGCGATCCGAACATATCGGTTCCCGACCGTGCGGGAGCTCCAATCAGAACAAAGTTCTGCATCGAGGGCAGAGCATCATCCAGCCCGATCACGACTCTCACCGCCTCCTGCTTGACGTCAAGATAAGCAGCGAGGAGTTGCGCAACTTTTTCTTTCTCTTCGAGGGTTTGCAGCATCTCCTGCAGGCGCTTGCGGTCTTCCTGGCCGGTGACAAGATTGGCCGCACCTTCCACGAAGACCACCTGAGATGCCGGCTTCGGCGGCGAGCGCTCCCTGCTTGTAGAGCTGCTCGATGGAATTCATCAGCCGATCGTATTCGCTGCGTTCCTGCTCGATTCTCCGTTCCAGTTCGGAGCGCATCGACTCCATCGTCCAGCCGCGGAAATTCTCATTGATGTAACGCGCGGCGAGATCCAACTCAGCCTGCGGCAGATCGAGCCGCAACACCCGGTCGCGCACCAATCCCGGAACGCGTCACCAGACACCGCCAAAACCTTCTGATCGCCCAGGCGCGAGAAGTAAACATGCTCCAGCGCGTTCTTGGTGCCGCTGGAGGCCACGGTCACGCCCACGTTGCGCGAAATCAGCGACAGCACGTGCGAGGTGCGCTCCATGAACTCCTGCACGTCGGTAATCCCGCCAGCGAATCAGAAATCATGTTCTCTTCCTGCGGCGCGAGCCGGCGGTTCCGGAAATCTGCTCGACGTAATAGCGGTACGCATCGGTGGTCGGAATGCGTCCCGACGGAGGCATGAGGTCTGCTCCAGAAACCCGGCGTCCGACAGATCCGCCATCACGTTGCGAATCGATGGCCGGACTTAATCCTTCGCGGTTCGACCGCGACAGCGTGCGCGAACCGACAGGCTCGCCGGTGGAAATAAACGTCTCCACGATCGCGGTTAGAACTTCGCGTTCCCGCTTGCCGATATTGGGATCAGTGGGCATTTCGTGTTAAAGAATTCAGTCAAGCTCGCAGCCGGCTTCACTATCTCCAGCTAACTATTTTAGATGCAGAAACTTAGCCTAAGGACGCAAACACCGCTCCCTGCTTGGATTCTAGGAACGCTCCCACTTCCTGTCAAGGACCGATTGTGCGGTAGTGGCTCAGTTTAACCTCAAACGGCTGTGCGGTTCGGGAGATCTCTCGTCGCGCTGGTGAAAACGCGGGACTTCGGGATGACTTCAAATGACTAGCACCACTCAATTTTCAATCTTCCCCAGTACCGCTTTGGCCATCCCATTATCTTCTCAACTCGCGTACTTGCTCGCAATCTTCCCTGCTGCGCTCTCTCCGGGTATCCTCCTGATTGCTATGAATCCGAAATCGCTCCTTATGAAATCGAAACCTCATGTCGCAGTCATCGGAGCCGGCGCCTTCGGAGGCTGGACTGCCCTTCATCTTCTTGAGCGCGGAGCCCGCGTCACGTTGCTCGATGCCTGGGGTCCGGGAAATTCGCGAGCGTCGTCTGGCGGCGAAACTCGCATCATGCGCGGGACCTATGGGCCCGATCAACCCTACAGCAAGCTTGCCGCACGCGCTCTCAAGCTTTGGGATCGAAATACCAGCGGCGCTGGAAGCGACATTTCCTGCACCGCACCGGAGTTCTCTGGATGGCCAGCAGCCGCGACGACGCCTACGAGCGGGGCTCGCTCGCGATCGCTGCGCGAAGCCCGAATCAAATTTCAGCAACTTTCGACGAAGGAGATGAAGAAACGCTGGCCGCAGATCAACTTCTCCGATGTCCGCTGGGGAATCTACGAACCGGAGTGCGGATATCTCGATGCCCGCGCCAGTTGCCAGGCCGTGGTTGATGCCTTCGTCGATCAGGGCGGCGTGCTACCGGCAGGTCGCTGTCTCGGGCCGAAGGTCTGGAAGATGCTCCTCTTCGCAGCCTGACTCTCTCCGACGGCTCGCGGCTCAAAGCGGACTATTATGTTTTCGCCTGCGGACCTTGGCTGGGGAAGTTATTTCCGAAGACGATCGGCGAGCGCATTCGCCCCACCAAGCAGGACATTTTTTTCTTCGGTCCGCCAGCCGGGGATTCGCGCTTCACTGACGCGCATCTTCCCGTGTGGGGCGATCACGGCGATCGCTTCTTCTACGGCATTCCCGGCAGCGACAGCCGCGGATTCAAGATCGCCGACGACACGCGTGGCGCGGCCTTCGACCCAACATGTGGCGAGCGCGTGGTCAGCCCGGCAACGCTGAAACGCGTTCGCGAATATATTGCCTTCCGCTTTCCTGCGATGAAAGACGCTCCACTGATCGAGACGCGCATCTGCCAGTACGAGCAGACTCCCGACAGCAACTTCATTCTGGATCGTCATCCGAGAATGGATAACGTCTGGCTCCTGGGCGGGGGATCTGGGCACGGATTCAAACACGGGCCAGCGCTCGGGGAGAAGATGGCGGAGTTGATTCTGAACGATGGCGAAGCGGAGGACGTTTGGAGGCTGTCGCGGTTCCTTCGGACATGAAAACCTGAAACACAGAGGACACAGGGGAACACTGGGTATTACTCTCTGTTCCCCTGTGCTCTCTGTGGTGAAGATTTTTCCCCTACTGAATCTGAATCACGCTGGCCGGCTCGCTCGCTTTGATCTCTTCCACCCGGGCAACCACTCTTCGCGCAAACTCGAAGATCGACTTGGCATGCGGCGAGTTCTCGCCTTCGAGCACAACGGGTTTGCCGCCGTCGCCAGACTTGCGCACCTCGGGATCAAGCTCGATGTTCCCGAGAAAAGAGACGCCAAACTGCTTCGCCATGTTTTCAGCGCCGCCGCGGGAAAAAATATCAATCTCATGGCTGCAGTGCGGGCAAACGAAATAGCTCATGTTCTCGACCACGCCGACCAGGTCCACTTTCATCTGCTTGAACATTTCGATCGCTTTGCGCGCGTCCTGCAAAGACACGTCAGACGGCGTCGAAACCACGACCGCTCCGGTCAGGGGAACATTCTGCACTAGAGACAATGCGATGTCGCCGGTCCCGGGCGGCAGGTCGACAATCATGTAGTCGAGATGCCCCCACTCCACCATGCCCAGAAACTGTTTCACGATCTGGTGGAGCATGGGACCGCGCCAGATGATCGGCTTGTCCCCGGGATTGAGAAATCCTACCGAGATGACTTTCAGGCCAAACGCCTCGAGCGGCTCGATGCGATTTTCTCCCACCATCTTGGGCTGGCCGCTCACTCCCAGCATCAGTGGAACGTTCGGACCATAGACATCGGCATCGAGCAGGCCCACTTTGTGGCCCATTTTGGCCAGGGCGACGGCCAGATTCACCGACAGCGTGGTCTTTCCCACGCCGCCCTTGCCCGAACCAACGGCGATGATGGCGTCGACTCCAGGCAGCGGTTGCGGCCCCTGTTGAGGTTGGCCGGGATTCACAGGCATGTGCGAGCTCAAGGAATCACACTCCGGAAAATAAAATCAGGATGGGCGAAGCTCTGATTATACAAGGAAGACGGGGGCAAGGCTTGGGACCGAGGGCGGGCCCTCTTGAATTTCTCAGGTGCACCCCCAAGTAAGAGTTTGCAGAATAGTACGATGATTGGGTAAGGAAGCAAGGGACATGGTGCCGTGAAAATTGGAGACACTGTTAGACTTATCGGTATTCCACCGGACGTCCATGACGACGGGGAACTGCAGACTCGTACGTTGTTCGAAAAATGCCTCGGGAGGACTTTCACCATCGGTGGATTGGAGACTGTAGAGGGGTTACCGCACAAACTTGTGCGGCTCGATGTAGGACGAGTGCTTGGGGTCGCCTCTTATCTCGAGACCATCTGGGTCGAACCAAAATACCTGCGGCTCGAACCGCCGCAACAAGCTTAGAGCGTCAGAAAGCGGGAGCGGTGCCGTGCCTCAATAGCCCTCGCCTTCCAGCCGCACTTTCCCGCGGAACATGCGGAACAGGAAAGTGAAGTAACCGAGCGCCAGAACCAGCGAAATGATCCACCAGGTAATGCCAACAGTCAGGCCATGGTGTCCGGCAGCGGTGTTGTAGATGGTCAGGTTGTAGGCAGGATTACTGCTCGATGGCAGCACCACGGGATAGAGGGCAAACGCCGCGCCGACCAGCATCCCGATGATGTAGATGGCCGAACTGACGAAGGCGAGCTTGTCCTGACCCTTACGGATGGCATAGATCATCGCGCCGAGACTGCCGAACACAACCACGGGAATCAGATATCCGATGGCGTGCTGTTTGTAGTTATCCAGAACCGCAGGGCGAATGTAGATAGTCGCAACCAGTCCGATGATGGTCAAAACCAACTGCACAGGCCAAGCCCACTGCGCCACGTTACGGACGCGCTGGTTCAGTTCGTTCTCGGTTTTCACCGCGATATACAAAGAACCGTGCGCCGTCAGCGTGACCAGGGCGATCACGCCGGTGAGGACGGTATACCAGTCCAAGATTCCAGTGTTGGCGCCGGCCCGGAAGTTGGTCCAGAGGGGCTCGAAGAAGTATCCATCCGCGCCCAAGGGGACGCCGCGCACCACGTTGCCCAGGGCCGCGCCGAAGAAGATCGCAAGCAGAATGCTGGAGACGCAGAAGATCAGATCGAAGAATCCCAGCCAGACGGGATTCTCCAGGTGGGCGCGCAATTCGATTCCAATTCCACGCAGCATCAGCAGCCAGAGCACCATCATAAGCGGCAAATAGAAGCCGCTGAAACTGGAAGCATAGAGCAATGGAAACGCAAAATAGAGCGTGCCACCCGCCGACAGCAGCCAGACTTCGTTGCCGTCCCACACCGGACCGATGGCCCGCAGGATCCTTCGCCGCTCATCGCTGGTCTTGCCCGCACCCAGGTAGATCGCGCCCGCACCCAGATCGAATCCGTCGAGCACCACATAAGCCGCCACCATCACGGCCACGATCATGAACCATAACGTTTCCATGAATACTCCTCACAGGCGCTTGCGATCGGGAAAGCACTTTTTACGACTTACCAGCCGGCAAGGGCTGAGAAAATGGTTCCGAATCCGGCCCGTGCTCGATTTCACGCCGAACCAGAAACAAGAACAGAATGCCCAGGACGGTATACATACCGAAAAAACCCAGCAGTGTGAACATTCCATTTCCCGCCGAGACCATCTTTGAATAACCGTCCGCCGTACGCATCAAGCCATAGACCAGCCAGGGCTGCCGGCCCAGTTCTGCCGTCATCCATCCTGCGGTATTCGCGATATAGGGGAACGGCAAGGCGAGCAGCAAAATCCACAGCATCCAATGGCGTGGAGAACAGCTTGCCTCGCCATAACAGAAAGGCTGCCACCACCATGATGGCGATGAAGATCGTCCCCAGCCCGACCATGATGTGGTAGCTGTAGTAAAGCAACGCGATGTTCTGCGGCCAGAGATCTTGCGGGAACGAGTCCAGACCCTTCACATTGGCGGCCCATTCGCGGTAAGTCAAAAAGCTGAGCGCGTTGGGAACCTCCAGTGGATTATCAATTTTGCGGTCGTCCACGTTTGGTTGCCCCAGGATGATCAGCGGCGCTCCGGATTGGCCGACGAAAAGCGCTTCCATGGCGGCGAGGGTGACGGGCTGATTGAGAGCGATCATGCGTCCCTGACCGTCGCCGGTGGGAAATAGCTGCAAGACGCTGAAGATCAATCCGGCGATCACGCCGACCCGCACGAAGATTCGGCCGTGCGCCTCGAACTTCCCCCAAAGCAAATAAAACGCGCCCACCGAAGCCATCACAATAGAGCCGGTAATCACGGCGCCGCTCATGTTATGGGCATACTGCCACCAGGCCCAGGGATTGAACACGAGTTCCCAGAAGCTGGTCAACTGCAGCGATCCATCTGCCGCCTTGGCGTAGCCCACGGGATGCTGCATCCACGCATCCGTAGCAATGATGAAGTAACCCGGACAACCATGATCCTAAAAACACCGCGACCGCCGACCACCAGTGCCCGCGTGGGCCAAGCCGTTTCTCTCCGTACAGAAACAGCCCGAGAAACGCAGACTCCAGAAAAAAGGCGAACATGCCTTCCATCGCCAGGGTCTGCCCGATGATTCCACCGGCGTAGCGCGAGAAGTGCGACCAGTTGGTGCCAAACTGAAATTCCATCGGAATTCCGGTCACCACGCCGAGCAGAAAATTGATGCCGAATATTTTTGCCCAGAAACGCGCCGCCTGGTGGTACGCCTCATCATTGTGGCGAAGGCCCAACGTCTTCAGCACCACAATCAGCGGCGCCAGGCCCATGGTCAGTTGCGGGAAAAGATAGTGGAAAGTAATGGTAAAGGCGAAGTGAATGCGATGAACCAGAAGGGCGCTATCCATAGAATTCCTTCTAAACGCGAAAGGTTATCCGTTCCGTCAAGCGCGAGATGTGACGACGATCACATCGGTTGCAGATTATCGCCTCGCCTTACGCCGCCGTTCCATTTCAGCCCGCCGATTCTCGCGTCGACGTCCGGCATCATCGTAGCGGCGCCGCTGCTCGTCGGTCTCGGGAATCACGGGTGCCACCTTCAGGCGGTTCCCCATCGTGTCCACTGCTACGAAGGTCAGGTGCGCGGAAGCCACGTGTTGCGCGGTATCGGCGATATAGTTTTCCACAAAAACTTTTACGCCCACTTCCATGGAGGTCTGAAACACACGGTTGACGGACGACTTCAGAATCACCAGATCTCCCACTTTGACAGGCACCAGGAAATCGATGTGATCCACTGAGGCCGTCACTGCGTAACTCCGTGAATGCCGGTGAACCGCCATCGCACCCGCCAGATCGATCCAGTGCATTAACCGCCCGCCCAGCAGAGCGCCCAGCGGATTGGCGTCATTGGGCAGAACAAGTTCCGCCATTTCCGACTGCGAATCCCTCACCGGCCGGGGCATCAACGTCGCTTCATTCATAGCCGTTCTTCCTTCTTGGTCTCTCTTGGTTGTGGGCGGTCAACAAGAGATCCGGATTGGACTTCCCGTCAACTCGCCACTGGCGCAGTCTCACCCTGCCTCTTCTTTTTTTCTACATACGTCAAGGCAAAGCATTCCGCCATCCTCTGCAGCCGATTGTCGGGATGACTCGAGTTCCACTTTTTCTCCACGGCATCAAACTCCAGCGTCCCATGCTCGGAGGGACGATGATCCCTCTCGCAGACATAGCGAATTTGAATAAGCCAGCCCGTCCCGATCCTTCGCGTCGCCGCCCAAAGTTCTGGCCCCAAACCGGATCGAATCCCACTTCCGATCCTTTGGCAAACGACCGCACCGTTCGGCGTAGCCGAGGTTGCAAAATTCCTGCAGCTGTTCCTGCGATGGAACATCGCGCTCATGTCCCGGAGCCGTACATTGTCCACTCCATCCGCAACCCAGTGGAAGCCGAGCCGCGTGCGGCCAAGTCCCGCCCTCCAACTTCTCCACCGGCATAAAATAAGGACACGCCACCAGCCCGCCTTTGTGACCGACAGAAATTTTAGGGACAGCCCATTCTACTCACCCCAACAAACCAATGAAAGCGCGTGGCGAACACCGATCCAAGACTTGTAGTACCCTCTCCTCTGAGATCTAAAGCCAAAAGCCAGGAGCCAAGAGCTAGAAGCTGATCTTATGGACCGCATCGCCGCCCTGAACGAAATCCTGACGCAGAATCCGAATGACACGTTCGCCCGCTACGGCCTGGCGATGGAATACTCCAACCAAGGCGATCTTGATCGCGCCATTGCGGAATTCTCTATCCTGCTGAAAACCAATCCTGATTACACTCCCGGATATTTCATGGCCGCGCAAACGCTGGTTCGCGCCGATCGCAATCGCCGAGGCGAAGACCATGCTGGCCGACGGAATCGCCTCCGCCCGACGCACCGGGAACCTTCACGCGCAATCTGAAATGGAAGCCATGCTGGCAGAACTGGGATAACTTCGCGATGAAACCAGACTGACCGCGGATCATTTCGCCATCCGGCCCATCGCCCGCTCCACCAGTCGCCGGAAACAGCTGATAAATCTTCTGCGGCACATACATCGTCCAGGGCACGATCACTTCCCTCTTCTGCTTCAAATACCCGCGCAGCGTCGCGCGCGCCACGCGCTCGGCCGTAATCCCGCGCACCGAACGGGGCCGCACTGTCTTTTGTTCATTGCCCAGAACCACATTCTGACCGAACGCCGTCCGCACGTAGCCGGGACAAACCGTCAGAACATGAATGCCATCCTTTTTCAATTCCACGCCTGCCGCCTTGCCGATCGCATTCATGGCAAACTTGGTCGCGCTGTAAGCCGCATGAAACGGCAGCGGAATATGCCCCGCCACGCTCGAAATATTGATGATCGTCCCGCCGCCCTGCTGCCGCATCACCGGAATCACCGCCTGCATCGCCCATCACCGCACCAAAGAAATTCGTCTCGAACATTTCCCGGCACGCCGCCATCTCCATCTGCGCGACCGAATCCAGCAGTCCATGCCCGGCGTTGTTCACCCAAACATCGATTCTCTGAAAATGATGCAGGTCAGCCCAATCGCGCGGTCAATCTCCTCGCGGTGACGCACATCGCAAGCCATCGCCAGCGTTCGCTCGCTCATGACCCACTCGGCCCCGCGCCGCCTCCACGCGGCCCGCATCGCGCGACAGCATCACGACGCTCGCTCCATGATCGGCGAAAATCTTCGCAATCGCTTCCCCAATTCCCATGGAAGCGCCCGTCACCACCACAATTTTCCCTGCAAGTTCCATAGCGCGCTTTTATTCCTCTGCGACTTGTGAAGTCAAGCGCTGCGATACAATCAGGACCAGTTGCTCAAGTTTCGTGCGGATCCCAGCGCTCGCGGAGATTGCTTGGCTTCCCTGATTCCCCTGTTCCCGCTCGACGTCGTCCTATTCCCGGGCACTCCTTTGCCGCTGCACATTTTCGAACCGCGCTACAAAGAAATGATCGGCGGAGTGCCTGGCTCAGAACCGGGAGTTCGGCGTTGTGCGCGCCATGGAGCAGGGTCTCGCCGAGGTAGGATGCACCGCCGAAATCGTCACCGTCGTGAAGGAATATCCTGACGGACGGCTCGATCTGGTCACCGAAGGCCGCAAGCGTTTCGAACTCCTGCGCCGTAAATCAGGAGCGTTCGTTCCTGCAGGCCGAAGTTCTTATGATCGACGATGAGCCCGGAACTGCCGCCGCAGGAAGACACCGCGCGCGCCATTCAGTTGCATTCCGAACTGCTGGCCATCGCAGGCGCCCGACAGGATCTCGCGCCGCCGATCCTTCGCGTTGCTCTCCTTCTATCTCGCCGCGTCTCTGCCCCTCGATCTGGATTTCAAACAGAAGCTGCTTGCTCTGCGCGCCGAATCACAACGGCTCTCGTCGTTAATCACTTATCTGGAAACGCTCATTCCCAACCTTCATCGCGCAGCGCGTGCCCGGGAAAAAGCCGGCGGCAACGGCCACGTTCACTGAACATCGGCTTCCGCTTGCCGGCTTCAGCCTCTACGTCCGGTGTTGCCGTTCTCGAACCGGAGGCCGGAGGCTGGAAGCCGGTGCCTGGTCGCTCTTCCGCGTATAATCCAGGAAAGTATTTCCTCGGGGGTTCCTCAATGAGTCTTCCTCGCACGCTTGGCGAATTGCGCCACAGTGACTTTTCAGAAAAACGCTTGCGCACTCGCCGCGTGAAAGACGAACTCCGCGAGAACCTCATCGCCCGCTTGCGACAGGGCGACGACGCCAGCATCTTTCCAGGCATCGTCGGCTACGAGGACACCGTTGTGCCGCAAATCGTGAACGCCGTCCTCTCGCGACACAATTTCATTTTGCTCGGGCTGCGCGGGCAGGCCAAAAGCCGCATCCTGCGCGCTTTGACAACGCTGCTCGATCCGAGCATGCCTTACCTGGCCGGCTGCGAGATCCGCGACAATCCGTACGCACCCATCTGCCGCCGCTGCCGCGAAGAAGTCGCGCGCCTCGGCGACGAAGCGCCCATCGCCTATCTCACTCCCGACGATCGCTACGTGGAGAAGCTGGCCACGCCGGATGTTACCATTGCCGACCTGATCGGCGATATCGATCCCATCAAAGCCGCCCGCGGCGGCCACGAACTCTCCAGCGAGTTCACGGTTCACTACGGCCTGCTGCCCCGCGCCAATCGCGGCATCTTCGCGATCAACGAACTTCCTGACCTCGCGGGAAAAATCCAGGTCGGCCTCTTCAACATCATGCAGGAAGGCGACGTGCAGATTAAGGGATATCCCATTCGCCTGCCGCTCGATCTCGCCATCGTGTTCAGCGCAAATCCCGAAGACTACACGGCCCGCGGAAAAATCATCACGCCGCTCAAAGACCGCATCGGCTCCGAGATTCGCACGCACTACCCCGCGACCGTCGATGAAGGCATCGCCATAACCGCGCAGGAAGCCTGGACCGGCCGCAACGGTCACGCCATGCACCTGCCCAACTACATTCAGGAAGTGATCGAGCGCATCGCTTTCGTTGCCCGCGAAGATAAGAAAATCGACAAGCGTTCCGGCGTGAGTCAGCGCCTGCCCATCTCCGCGATGGAAAACGTCATCTCCAATGCCGAACGGCGCGCTATCCGCAATGATGAGAAGCTGGTCGTGCCGCGCGTCAGCGACATTTACGCCGCGCTGCCAGCCATCACGGGCAAGCTTGAACTCGAATACGAAGGCGAAATGAAGGGCGCGGACTTCGTGGGCCGCGAACTTATCCGCGCCGCTATCGCCAAGACTTACGACGAATATTTCACCGGCGCGAACGTGCAGCAGATCGTGCAGTGGTTCGATCTCGGCGGTGAGATCCAGCTTTCGGATTCCGTCTCCGCCCTCGAAGCGCTGGAGAATCTGAAAGAGATTCAAGGCCTGATCGACAAACTGGGCCCGCTTGGCGTGTCGCAGAAAGAAAGTCCTGAGCAGCAAGTCTCCGCCGCGGAATTCATCCTCGAAGGCTTGCACGCCCACAAACGCATCGGCCGCAACGAAGAACGGGTATTCAAAGCCGGAGAGAAAAAACCCGAGCCGCGCGAGCGTGAAAAGAGTTTCGAGAAAGAAGAACCGCCGTACCGGCAGAGAAGACAGTTTAACTAGTGGTCAGTGGCCAGTGATCAGAAAAGGCCGCTCGTCCGGGTTTACTAGCCACTGATCACTGAACACTGGCCACTGCTTATGAAACGCATTCGCTACTCCAAATACGTCCCCGACGCCGCCGGCGAAATGAGCCTGGAGGATCTGCTCGGCGCGCTCTCCGATTACCTGCTGCAGAGCGGCTTCCAGAGCGACATGTGGTACGAGATGCCGGAGGGCGAGCAAACTCTCGACGACCTCAAACGCGCGATCGAGCAAGCTCTGATGGAGGGCGATCAATTCGACGAAGACATGCGCGAACGCCTGCAGCAAATGGCAGCGGATGGCGAACTCGACGAACTGATCGAAAAACTGATCGAGCGCATGCAGCAGGAAGACTACATCTCCATCGATCAACCGCCCGACCCTTCGCGCCCGTCGGGCGTCGGCGGACAAATCGGCGAGAATCAGCAGCAGGCTAAATTCGAAATCACCGACAAGAGCCTCGACTTCCTCGGCTTCAAATCGCTGCGCAACCTGCTGGGCTCGCTCGGCAAATCCAGCTTTGGACGCCACGACACCCGCGACCTCGCCACCGGCATCGAAGCCAGCGGCTCTTCGAAGACCTATGAGTTCGGCGACACGCTCAACCTCGACATCACAGCAACGCTCTCCAGCGCCATCCAGCGCGAAGGCCTGACGCTACCGCTCAACATCGAATACTCCGATCTGCAGGTTCATCAGTGCGAGTACCAATCTTCCTGTGCCACCGTTCTCATGCTCGACTGCTCGCACTCGATGATTCTCTACGGCGAAGACCGCTTCACGCCGGCGAAAAAAGTTGCCATGGCGCTCTCGCATTTGATCCGCACGCAGTATCCCGGCGACTCGCTCTCGCTGGTTCTCTTCCACGACTCCGCCGAAGAAGTTCCGCTCTCGCAGCTCGCCCGCGTCAAGGTTGGCCCCTACTACACCAACACGCGTGAAGGCCTGCGCCTGGCGCAGCGCATTCTGCAGCGCCAAAGAAAAGACATGAAGCAGATCGTCATGATCACCGACGGCAAACCGTCAGCTCTGACTCTCGAAGACGGACGCATTTACAAAAACGCCTTCGGCCTCGATCCCCTGGTGGTCAGCCAGACGCTCGAAGAAGTTTCGAAGTGCAAGCGCGCCGGCGTCCTCATCAACACCTTCATGCTGGCGTCTGATTATGGACTGGTGCAATTCGTGCAGAAAGTCACGGAGATGTGCCGCGGCAAAGCCTACTTCACCACCCCTTACACGCTCGGCCAATACCTGCTGATGGATTACATGTCGAGAAAAACCAAGACCATCCACTAAGGCCGCGGGCGTCAGCTACGAAGCTTCTTCCCAGCGTTAGTTCGTTTTTTCGCGGCTCTCCGCCTGAAAAATCCCGCCACTTGCCCCTCTGACTAAACTGTTTCCGGGGCATTCCCCACCATAGGAGATCACCATGAAACGGATTCTCGTAGTCCCGTTGTTCCTCGTCTCGTTCGCCTCAGTAGCTTTGGCCGAGGGACCAGACCTTCCGCCAGTAACGAAACCGACGAAGCCGCCAATCGCGGGAACAGTAGTATTGGCTGAGGGACCAGACCTTCCGCCAGTAACGAAACCGACGAAGCCGCCAATCGCGGGAACAGTGCTATTGGCTGAGGGACCAGACCTTCCGCCAGTTATGAAGCCCACGAAACCACCAATCGCGGGAACAGTGCTATTGGCTGAGGGACCAGACCTTCCGCCAGTTATGAAGCCCACGAAACCACCAGTCGCGGGAACAGTGCTACTGGCCGAGGGACCAGACCTTCCGCCAGTTATGAAGCCCACGAAACCACCAGTCGCAGGAACAGTGCTATTGGCCGAGGGACCAGACCTTCCGCCGGTAATGAAACCGACGAAGCCGCCAATCGCGGGAACAATGCTATTGGCTGAGGGACCAGACCTTCCGCCGGTAATGAAACCAACGAAGCCGCCAGTCGCAGGAACAGTGCTATTGGCTGAGGGGCCAGACCTTCCGCCAGTAATGAAACCAACGAAGCCACCCGCGGAAGGTCTTGCTGCCTAAGCGGGATTCCACTCGAAAGCCGGGGGCAGATGCGATAATCTGCTTCCGGCCTTATGATCCTGCTCCTAAGGTACATCCCGCTATTGCTGCTGGCGCTGCTGTTGTGGACACTGGTTCGCAAGCGATCATACACGGAAGCCCCCTGCTTCTTTGCCTACACGATCTTTGCGGTAGCCGCAGGACTGGCACGGTTCGTGGTTCATGACCATCGACAAACTTACCGGCTAATTTATTGGATCACAGATGCCGGCTACGTTCTTCTTGGGATGCTCGTGATGTACGAAGTACTTCGCACGGTTCTTGGGAATCTGACCCGTGCTTGGTGGGGCCGCCTCATCTTTCCGATCATCCTGGTTACCGGCATAAGCATGAGTATAGGGCGGGCGAGCGTCGTCCCGTCGCCCCTTAGCGGCCTTGAGCACTACATGCTCACTGGCGAAATTGCAGTCCGCGTGATGCAGGTGCTCGTCTTCGCGGGATTAGTTACCCTCGTTCCTCTTCTCGGCCTCCGCTGGCGGCAATACTCTTTTGGCGTAGCCACAGGGTTTGGCATTTACGCGACGATTATGCTGCTGACTACAACCAAGTTTTCGGATTTTGGAACAAGATTCAAATTGTTGTGGGGATGGACTTCCATTGTGGCATACTCGCTTGCCGTGTTGATTTGGATTTGGTTCTTCAGTGTGCCGCAAACCGCAGAGACTCCGAGTCCCGACCTATCGGCCTCTACTCCTGGTGATCTGAAGCAATATAAGGATGCGTTACGGAGGATGCGCTAGGGCATGTTCTCGATCATTCTCACCTGGATAATTGTGGCTTGGGGGGCAGTGTCCTGCATCTACATGCTGCGTTGCGCGTGGTCTCGCTTTCCCAAGCGCGACGTGGAGGTCGATGATGTCATTCCATTCCTTTACCCGGTGGATATTTCGTTAGCCGAGTCGCTGCTCGACCCGGCAACGGAATTCGAATGTCGCTGGAAGCTGGGCCCCCAATTTCGCGAAACGCAGCGCAAGCGTATGCGGCTGTTCCTCGAGTTGACGCGGCGCATGGCTCATAATTCCAAGGTTCTGGTGAAGTACGCCGCTTCGGAACAAAACCGTCATGATCCTCGCCGGGCCGCGCTCGCTTCCGCTCTGCAGGAGAAAGCAATTGAGGTCCGGCTTTACTCGCTGGTGACTGGAATCAAACTCCGCTTCTGGTTGCTGCTGCGCGCCGATATCTTGAACGCAGCGCCGGTTCTCGCGCATCTGCGAACCGCAGGCGAGATCGACGGCCTTCAAACTTACAGTGCACTGAAAGTCGCAGCCGCCGCGGCTTTTGTGCAACTGCCGCCCGATGAACTGGATTCGCTCACGCGAAATCTCTAGCCGCTTCTAGCCGGGAGCGTGCTTGTCTCGATCCTGTAACAATGAGCAAGGCTCGCCCTTGCCCTCTGCTGCTCGCACCCCATGGCCAAATCCTGATACGCTTTCTTGATACCACGCTTTCTTGATACCCATGGCGAACTGCATTCGATGTGGACGACAGCTTCCCGGATTGTCCTTTGGCAAAAAGATCTGCCAATGGTGCCGGCAACATGAGGCCTACCAGCGAGGAGAGGTCGCCGAAGACGCGCGCCAACCTGTCATGCGTACGCCTTGGGTTCGTCGCGGCGAATCCACCATCAGCCTCACGCAGGTCATCTTTGGGATTTGTGCGGCAGTATTCCTCGGGATGGCACTTGCATCCGGCGAGCCGATCGCATTTCTCAACCCAATGCACGAGTTCTCTGGCTACGAGATTATGCACTGGGGCGCCAACATAGGCTTGCTCACGATGTCAGGAGAATGGTGGCGTCTCTTAACTTGCGTCTTTGTTCATGGGAGCTTGCTTCACATTGGTTTTAATATGTGGTGCCTGTGGAACTTAGGGGCGCTCTGCGAATCGCTGTATGGAACCTGGACTTATGCTTCCATCTATCTGCTCTGCGGCATTGGATCGAGCCTGGTAAGTGCGGCCTGGAGTCCCTACCGGCCGAGCGTCGGAGCCTCCGGCGCCATCTTCGGACTGGCTGGCGCGCTCATCGCAGCCTTTAAATTGGGAGAATTCTCGGTTCCGCGCTCCGCCCTCCAAGGCACTCTTCGCAGTCTCGGCGCATTCGTCGTCTACAACCTCGTTTTCGGATTTGCCATGCCCGGAATCGACAATGCCGCGCACATTGGCGGACTGATCACGGGATTGATCGCCGGCGCGCTGATCGCCCTCATCGCCCCGCAGCAACAGCAAATTCCACGGCGTGCCGCGATTCTACTCGCTGTAACACTCGCCCTGGCGGGCGGTGCTATCGGGCTTGCACGTTACTATGGACTTCCCTTGCAGTTGAGAAGAATCCATTTCGCAGAGACCAGTTCCGTCCTACGCACTCCGCGCAGGCCACATCCTCCGCAACTCTAGCTCTTCAACTCCCCCACTGCTCGCCAAGCCTGGTTAATCGCTTCATCGGTGTAGGCGTAGGCGCCCGCGTCGGCGTTCGCGATGGCGATCCGCCCGAAAGGTTTCCGCGCCACTTCGCAGGGAGTCTCGCCACCTTCCAGCCAGAACGAATCCCACAGCGAGTTATATTCGTAGGCGTAACCATGCGGCCAGCGGTTCACCGTGATCGCTGCGATGTCACGTGCCGGATCGAAGCCTCCTGCTCCCAGAGTCCGCGCCAACTGTCCGCGGATCTCGCGCTCCATGGTTTCAAACGACGTTTCAAATAACTCGATGCGGCCCAACGTGTGTTGCTCGCGCGCCGGCCGGCCGGGCTGGCACGGCGTCTTCATCATGTGAACCACGATCGGCTGCTCGGGCTTGCGGGCGCATTCGTAACCACCGATGCTGACCGCCAAATCGAGAGCGAATCGCGTGTGATAACAGCCGGGCGCATACACCGCATTCGTATTCAATTTCTGAAAGGACGTCCAGTTGTGCAGCGCTACGTTGGTGTAGAGGAGCGGAACTTTTTGCGCGGAGGCCAACGCCTCACGCTGCTTTGCTGGCAGCTCGTCGCAGATGTACGGGATCACAACATGCCAGCACGCCAGAACGCAATTCTTTGCCCTCACCGAATAAACTTTGCCGCCACGCGAGTAGACCACTTCCACTTCCTTCGCCGTCGCCGCATCGCCCGCGTGCTTCACCCGCACCGCGGTGCTGTTCAGACGAATCTTCACCGGAGAGGATGGGGAATCCAGCTTCGAGTAATTCGCCTTCGCCATGACCACATCCGTGGCGGAGTTTCCCGGGATCGCATCCGGAATCAGTTTCCGAACCAGAAGCCGCGCGATGGTCGCGTTGCCGTCCGGGAAGTGGAAGAAATATTTCTCGGCCTCTTCATTCGGGATCGCGTCGCGGTTCATTCCTTTGCCCGGCGCGGGATCGAGTTTCATCCCGTCGAAGCCGGGCAGGTCAAATCCCCACGCATCCTGCGCCGAAACCGCATCGATGCCCAGTCCAAATAAAGGCTGGGGCACAGCCTGGAACACCTTCACCACATCGGGATGAACCTTGACGAACTCGCTAAGGAAACTGGCATAGCTAATCCGCGCCAGCTTCGCTTTCTTCTCCGTGGAGGTGAGGCCTGGAAAGTAATCGGTCTCATCGCGAAGCAGGCGCTCGAAATCGCTTTTGGCTTGCTGTGCAATGGGCGCCTGCGCGAGCATCTGCTTCCACGCCTCAATCTCGCCGGCGTTGGCGTAATCTTTTTCGCCGCCCCCGAACGATGCGGGACTCGTGATCAGCCGATCCACGCCGAAGGTTTCCTTGTCGAAGAAGATTTTCGGGCGCAAGCCGAGGGAGCGATAGAGCTTGGCGTCGTGATACTTCGGATAGGACGCCACATCGATGCCCAATTCTTCGATCACGCTGCGCGCTTCCTTGCTATAGGGCGCGGGGCTTTCGATGGAATAGGTCCCGCCAAAACCCAAGCGAAAGGCGTTATCCACGCGAAACTCATTGCGCTTGGCGTGTCCGCCAAAATCATCGTGGTTGTCGAGGATGAGGACGCGCTCGCTCGCGCTCGCCATTTTCCGATAAAAATGCGCGGCCGCAAGGCCGCTGATGCCGCCCCCAACGATGATGAGATCGAAAGTTTCACCGGTGTCTTGCGGAGTTCCGGCATTATCCCAGAAGGTTCCGTCACGCAACGCGTGCGCCGCATCGAACGAGCCCGGATGACTGCCTCGCAGTCCGGTAACGGCCGGCGGATAGTAGGCCGGCAATTTTTCTGGGGCGCCATCGGCGAACAGATGCCACGGCATCATGGCAGCACCGGCGGTTACGGCCACGCCGTTGAGAAAGTCACGGCGCGTAATATTGCGGTTCATTCCCAGTTCGCGGTCGTTGTGGTCGCCCATCATGTCCCCTGCATTCTTCGATCTCTCGGCTGGAACATCAGGACAGCTCTATCCGTCGGCCTTCTTGACGGCCAGTTCCGCACCCTGGAATCCAATGCGGCTATGGGTGCCATCGCAAAAGGGTTTGTTGACCGAACCCCCGCAGCGGCAGAGGGAAAAGGCAGGCTTGCCGGTAAGGTCATAGGGGGTGCCGTTGACGTCGACGAGTTCGACTGAACCTTCGGCTGCCTCCACACGGTAGGGGCCGTTGGGGCGGACTGTGATTTTTACTTGAGCCATGAGTGTGTTTCCTCCAACCTTACTGATTTCTAGTAAGGCTAAAAAGATACCACTAAGGAAGGGCACATGTCGCGCTTGAGATCAGCTCTGCGGGACCGCGCCGCAAACTACAGCGCCTCAAATGCGATGCGCATAGACGAATGGCCGTTCTTCGCGGCTCGTCCAGAAGTAGGCCAGGATGATCAGGCTTGCGACTGCCGCGTAGGCACACCACAGCGAGGTGAACGCGTACCGTTTGATCTCCATGACGATCAGGAGAATGATCAGGTTGGCCAGGCCGAAGACCACCATCATCCTGATTTTCGAGCAAAACAGCGAACCACAGGTTGCGATTACATAAAGGAACGCGACCGCGGTATTGTTTGTCGCCTGGTTGATGTATACGATGCTGTTTCCCTTCACATAGAGCTGCAATGGATAAGCTGTCAGGGCCCACAAAATATACAAGGTCGTCGCTCCGCCGAGCACGAGGAACGGCAGCATGCGCCCGCGGCTCTTCGCGTCAGGTTCAAACAGGAATACACTTAGCGGCAGCAAGAAGGGGAGCAGTCCCTGAGCATAGAGCATGAAGGCCGCACCCATGTCGTGCGCCACCACCGGCGAAAGAATGCCATCCAGTCCCAGCCAGACGAATCCCTCGATGAACTGATGAATCGCGAAGAGCAAAGGCAGGGACGCGAAAAGCAGTTCACGCCTGTGTTTTACCTTGGTCAGGGTCACTACGCCGACGGCGCCCAGAACGCCGCTGCCAACAAAGTTCGCTGTCGCTGAAAAGCACACGGCTCGCCTCCTCGTTGCAGACGATCACGATCGTCGCGGAATGCAAAAACGCCGAATGAAAGTGGTACGTTACGACATCTTTGCTGCGTTGGGTAGCCGAGATATTACTTGATCCGCATCGATCACGCTAGAGCGGCAGCTCTTGCGTCGTGGGGAAGTGGTGCTGTTCGCGGCCTACCTTGCCGTCATACTTGGTTGTCATCTTAAAGAGTTCGAGGCGCCCATCGGAAGCGAGAAAACGGCACTCGTCGCGCAGAGCCTGCATCTCGGCGGAGGCGAGTGGTTCAAAGTTGACCGCAACCTTCAAGTTCTGATCGAGGATCTGCATCGTGTCGACGCCACTGATCGTAGTTGCGACGGGAAGGCTCATCGCGTAACGGAGGCCTTGTTCGGGGGTCACCGCTCCGTGCCGAACAAGTTCTCCGCTGCCCCCCAGGCTTTTCATGCCGAGTGCCGCCACGCCCCGACGGGCCGCTTCTGGCAGGACGTGGCTTTCAAAGCTCCGAAACGTAGCATCGCAGCAGTTGAGCGGCATCTGCACCGTATCGAAGGGAAAGTCGTGGGACAACATTTTGAGGTGAATTTCGGGATCTTTATGTCCGGTGAAGCCAACGAAACGAACTTTTCCCTGCTGCTTCGCGGCGGCAAGCGCTTCGGCGGCGCCGTTGGACGCAAAGATTAAATCAGGATCGTTGTCGTAAACGACCTCGTGGATCTGCCACAGATCGAGATGATCAGTTTGCAGACGGCGCAGAGATTCTTCTAGCATCCGCATGGCGACTTTTTTGTCGCGGCCATGGGTGCAGACCTTCGTCATCACGAAGACCTGATCGCGCTTCCCTTTCAGAGCTTTGCCCAGGCGCTCCTCGCTCAGGCCGTCGTGATACTCCCAGGCATTGTCGAAAAACGTGACGCCGTGGTCGATGGCTTTGGCGACAATTTCATTCGCAGCCTGGTCGGTTTCGACGGAGCCCAGATGATAGCCGCCCAGTCCCATGGCGGAAACTTGCACGCCGGTCTTTCCCAGCGGCCTCTTCGGAACTTGTCCCTCGGGCACCGGTTGCGATTGATCCGATTGCTGCTGCGCCATGCTGCCTCCGCGGATGAGCGGTGCCGCGCCTAGCACGGCTGCTCCTTTAATGAACCTACGGCGATTCCATTCGAACGTCGAAGCCACCAGGGCCTCCTAAAATTGTTTCTCTGGAAATGGGTGGCCCGTGTTCATCTCGGCTCCCAGCATGTCTCTGACTTCGGATTGTTGCGTGTCGAGCGGAAAACCGTGGGCGAGGCGGGCTTCGGGATTATCGAACCTCAGCGACAACTTATAGACCTCGTAGCGCCCATCGGCGGCGTCCGGCTTGCAACGGTCGCGGAGTGCACTCATTTCCGATTCCGTCATCGGCGTAAAGTTCTGCGCGATTTGCAGATTCTGGTGGAGCACGTCGAGACTATCGATGCCGGTAATGGTGGTGGTGACGCCGGGAAGGCTCATGGCATAACGCAAAGATTCTTCCGCGGTGATGACGCCGTGTTTGATGGCGTCGCCATGGCCACTCAAGGGCTTCATGCCGAGGACGGCGATACCCCGTTTGGTGAGTTCGGGCAGCACGTCCCTCTCGAAACTTCTGATGAAGGTAGCGTCGAAGGCGTTCAGAGGCATCTGCACAGCATCGAAGGGAAAACCGGTATTCAGCATGGCGAGATGAACTTTTGGATCTTTATGGCCGGTGAATCCGACGAAGCGGACTTTGCCATCTTTCTTGGCTTTCTCCAAGGCTTCAGCTGCGCCATTCTTGCGAATGAAGAGTTCGGGGTCGTTGTCAAAGCCCATGCCGTGGACTTGCCAGAGGTCGAGGTGGTCGGTCTGGAATCGGTGCAGGGATTCCTCAAGCATCTGCAGGGCGAGGCTGCCATCCCGGCCGTGGGGACAGGTTTTCGTCATCAGAAAAACCTTGTCGCGGCGACCCTTTAGACCCGCACCCATCCAGACTTCTGTCTTTCCTCGGCGATACTCCCAGCAGTTGTCATAGAACGTGATTCCGCCATCGACCGCCTGATGAATGATTTCGACCGCAGTCTTTGCGTCCGGTGCGTCGCCAAGATGATGGCCACCAAAGCCGAGGGCGGAAATCCTGGCATCAGAGCGGCCGAATTTTCGGAGTGGGATGGTTCCGATGGAGGTTTGCGGCACGGATTCACCTCTGAGTCTACTGAAACGCTGGTGTTTAGGTGGTCTTGGATGCGGCTACGGAGGTGTCGGTTGACAGCAAAATAGAAGCACCTGTTCAAGCAGCCCGAGAGTCAGCAACGGCAAGGCTGCCGTAAAGATCGAGGTAGCTGTCGATCATGCGGTGAGCCGTGAAGCGCTCGCGGGCCCGGGCGAAGGCACGATCGGCGTATGCCTGGCGTAAGGGCCGGTCGGAATCAAGCTGGTGCAGGATTGCCGCCAGGCTGCTGGCGTCGTTGGTGCGGAAGTACAACGCGGCGTCACCCCAGACCTCGCGAAAGCTGGGAATGTCGTTGGCCACGATGGCGCAACGGGAGAAAGCTGCGTCGAGGGCCGCTATACCAAGCGGTTCGTAGCGAGGAGTGGCGGCGTAAATCGCGGCGCGGCTGTAAAGCGCCCGTAGTTGAGCTTCCGTTTGAGGACCTCGTATGGCCACGCAATGTTGATCGGTCGTGACCATTACGTCGGCGCGAATGGGAATCCGCGGAATCGAGACGGTTTGTTCCGCACCTACAATGCATACCGAGAATGGTTGAGCGTGCTGGGTGAGGAGGAAGACCTGCTTGCCCGCATCCACCATACGGCCGACAGAAAGAACCGAGTCGTCTTTGCTGATGTACGGGTTGAAGAAGATGGGATTCCGTCCGGGGTAGATCACGGCCTCGCGGCGCGGGCGCGTGTAGGTCGAGCGAATCGTGTCGGCCATCCAGGCTGAAGGCGTGACCACAATATCAGCGGCGGCGATGCCGCGAACCACAGTTTCGCGATACCACTGGAGCCAGCGTGTCGGGCGGGGTGTGCAACCTTGCACCGCTTGCGCCCAACTGATGAGATCGCCATGGGCCAGGATCACCCGCGGGACGTCCACGCGAAGATTGCCATGGCAGAACTGGTGCAGGTGAAGAACATCGGGACGAACCTCGCCTACCAGCTTGGCAAGGAATCCCGAGGATTCGGCAAGGTCCTGCGGAGCTTCGTCCATCCACTCCAGGCGGAAGGCGGTGGGCCGGTATTCGAGTCCGTGAAGACGATCCATCCAGGCAGTCTGATCGGGCAGGGGGATCTCGCCAAAGGTGACCAGCGTGACTCGCACGCCGCGGGTGACCAGGCCCGTAACTAGCTCGCGGGTGTAGGTCCAGGAGCCGGACATGGTATCGGCAGTGACCAGAACGTGCACAGTGCCTCCTGGGGCGCCGGAAACCGCAGTGGACACGGGCTCCGGCGTGGTGCGCTAGTTTATTCTAGTGCCAATGGGGTTGAGGCGTCGAAGGATTTTTGTAGTGACCGTTCCAGGCTAAGAATTTACACAAATGTCTGGTTTGGCATCGTGGGATATGCATTCGTGCCTCCCGTTACCTGCGCATTGCTCGCCATCCTCTTTGCACACACACCGGAAGAGACGCGCAGCCATCGGTCGGTGAATAAATTCGGGATTCAATTCGTGCCTAACCGCAACCGCATTTCGCGCGCGAGGTTATCCACCGCGAGAATCTTTTCGGCGGCTGTCGAGGGAACGTTGGGCACGGCCATCGCAAGTTCGCAGGAGAGTAGCATGGCGGTAAGACTCTCACACATTTCGCTGCGAAATTGCAGTTCGACGGAGCGGCGCGCTTGGGATTCCTCGCGCTGGCGGCGCTGCAAAGCGGAACGAACCTCCCGAAGCAGTCGCTCCATGCCGCTGATTGCGAAATTCAGGTAGACCGGGAAGGCTGTGCCCAGGTGCTCCAGCACCTGGTCGCTTTCGGCCGGCTCATTTTCCAGAAGGAATTGATCGATCACTACTGCGGAATAAGATTGTTCTCGCAGCCGGGCCAGGGCTTGGTGCAGATCTTCGGCCCAATGAGTTTCATTGCCAGTGGAATCTTTCAGAATCGCGGCGCACTCTGGACCGCGTGCTGAAGGTGTGATGAGTAAGATCATGCATGTTCACTAGCACGCAGCTCTCCACATACTTTTTAATGAAAAGAAGGCACTTACAACTGCACCTGCCCGCGCTCTTCCCGTTCCGGACCGCACGACTTTCCCATTTCATTTCATTGTTGAAATCGCTCTCAAGAGGTCTTAAGCATGTACTGCGTAATCTTTCAGCTTGCGGTATAAAGTGGTTTTGCCGATGCCGAGCAGCCGAGCCGCTTGCAATTTATCGCCGTTCAGTTCCGCAATGGCGCTGAGGATAGTTTGCTTCTCCAACTCCGCCATAGGGACGATCTTGCTCTGGCCATTTCCATTTCCGTTCCCATTTCCCGCCGGGACAATTGCAGTGCTGGCGATTGCCGGAGGCAGGTCAGGAACATGGATGAGCGGTCCGCTGGTGAAGGCGCAAGTCCGCTCCAGACAGTTCTCGAGTTCCCGGACATTCCCCGGCCAATCGTAGGCCAGCATGACCTTGAGAGCGTCGTCGCTGAGAACTTTTTCCTGCGCGGAGGCGCGCGAGGCGCGTTCCATGAAATGCGCGATGAGCAGAGCAATATCCTCTCGCCGCTCGCGCAGTGGGGGGATGCGAAGGCTGAGAACATTCAGGCGGAAATACAAATCACGCCGAAATGCGCCCTCCGTCACGGCCTGCTCCAGGTCGCGGTTGGTTGCGGCCAGGATACGGACGTTGATCGGAATTCGGCGCGTGCTGCCGACGGGACGAATCTCCTTTTCCTGAATGGCACGCAGCAGTTTGGACTGGAGATCGACCGGGAGTTCGCCGACTTCGTCGAGGAATATCGTCCCGCCGTCGGCAATGGCCAGCAATCCATCCTTGGCCTGATTCGCGCCCGTAAATGCTCCACGTACATAACCGAACAGTTCGCTCTCGATCAACGTCGGAACGAGCGAGCCGCAATCGACGGGAATGAAGGGCTTGTCGCGAAAGGGCCCGGAATAATGAATCGAGCGCGCTACCATTTCCTTTCCAGTGCCGCTCTCGCCAAGAATCAGCACTGGATGGGTGCTGTTCGCGGCTTTGGCGATGATGCGGTAAAGCTTCTCCATCTCCGGCGCGCGGCCAACCAGGCCGCCGTAACCCTGCTTGGACTTCAGCTTCTCGCGCAACATCCGGTTTTCCGTTTTGAGCTTGAGATGGTTGGAGACGCGCTCGAGCAAAAGCTTGAGTTCGTCAATACTAAAAGGCTTGGTAACGTATTCGTAAGCGCCTTGCTTCATGGCCTGCACCGCCGACTGCACCGTGCCATAGCCCGTCACTACGATGACCAGAGCTTCCGGCCGTTGCGCTTTGATGTGGCGGAGAGCTTCCAGGCCGCTGGCGCCGGGAAGCCGCAAATCGAGCAGAATCGCATCGATGGTTTGGGTTTGCAGCAAGCGAAAGGCGTGCTCCGCGGAATCGGCAACATGAGCGATGAATCCCAAGGAGATAGCGACTTCGCGGCATGCTTCGCGGATCGACCGTTCGTCGTCGACAATAAGGAGATTAAGAAAATTCGCGCCAGCAATTTGTGGCTGTGCGATCAAAGGACTGACGGCTGCTGACATCATATGAGTGATTCCTTTTTTGCTTCTTGAGGTGGCGTTGGTGATGCAACTGCATGGGGGGGCGCAGCGGTTTGGCGAAATTCTCCCTCGGTCGACTCCGATGCCCGAGGCAGCAGGATCATAGCCCGAGTCCCCTGGCCGGGTTCGCTTTCGATGTGAACCAACCCCCGGTTTGTAGTGACAATGCTGCGGACCGTGGTAAGCCCCAAACCAGTACCTCGGCCCGCGCTCTTGGTGGTGAAAAAGGGCTCAAAGAGCCGCTGGCGGGTTTTCGCGTCCATGCCGTGGCCATTGTCCGCAACGACCAGCAGCACGCACGGGAAGAAGACGGCACCTTGGCCGTATCGGCCCGGGGTCGACCCGGCTACAGTTTGAAACCTGCAGTTACTGGTCTCAACCACAATGCGCCCGCCGCCCGTCAGAGCATCGCGGGCATTGAGAACCAGGTTCAGGATTACTTGCTGGGCCTGCGCCTCATCGATTTTGACCAGACCCAGATCGGGATCGAGCCGGAATTCCAACTCAATGTTTTCGCCGATCAGGCGGGTTAGCAAATTCCGCATCCCCTCCGCAATTTCATTGAGGCACAATGACCGGACTTGAGTAGCTTGCGGGCGGGCGAAAACCAGCAACTGCCGCACCAGTCCGGCGGCTTGCAGGACGGCCGCACGAATTTCGGCGGCATACCGGCGCCGGCAGTCGCGCGTATCCAAGCTCGACAACAGGAGATCGCAATACAGCATGACGCCGGTGAGGAGGTTGTTAAAGTCATGCACAACGCCTCCCGCCAGCCGTCCTACTGCTTCCCATCGCTGGGTTTGCAGCAGGTTCTCGTTAGCGGGGGCGATCTCATGGTTGCGCTCGGCGATCAGCAAGGCATGAGGAAGCTCTTCTCCCGAAGCCGGCAAACGCCACGCCGTCCAATGGGTAACTGCCAATCCGTCTGTGGCGCTAGCTCTTTCTCTTCCCTCCACACGGATGCTGTCGCAAGTGGAGTTCAGCAATGCGCGCAGAAGTGCCTCGGTTGTTTCGCGGTCTTCGGCCGGAACCAAGTCGATGAGCCGCAAAACACTCTGCTTGGCCAGGTGCGGGTCCAGAGCCTGGTCGAAGGCGCGATTCACTTCGACAATCACTCCCTGTTGATTACAGTGGGCGGCGGCGATCGGAGCGAGTTCGAAGATGGAACGAAAACCCGCTTCTGTATTTTCTGTTGCGGGAAGGTCTGACCACGGAAATGGCGTCACCGTACTCATACTGATAATTTGCCGTGGAAGAAGTGCGAGAAGGGACTCCAATACGGTTCCCTAATACCTCGGTGTTCCCATAACGGGACACCCCGTCGCTCTCTTTCGATCCCACTATAGGAGGCCCAATCTGACACTGCGAAGGGCACACGTCACCCGGAGGCCTACGAAGGCTGTGGAAAAAGAGGCAAATAGATTTAGTTTGTGCGGTTTAAAGAGGGAGTAATTAACTCTTGGCGTGGCCGGATCGGAGCCCCAGGTGACTATTCGATCGAAGCGCCGGGAGATTGACGATTGGCAATGGAACTCGGACCGTTGAGCGTGACCGGAGCGGTCAACCGGAAGGTGAGACGGCGTCCTTGCTCCACCCAGAAGGTTCCCGGGCCTGCCGGACCACCGATCGGTCGCCATGTTCCTTTGGTGAACAGACTGGAGGTTTGGAGGGGAAGCGCGCTGCCATCGACCGTAATCGTCTTCAAGATCAACCGGACAAATCCAGGATCGGGACTGAGACCGGGGCGGTCAACAGGCGGCTGCGCGGACTCTACGGATCCACCTACCGGGGTACCGCCTTCGACCATCGTATCCCCGTCGACGTTAATGGGGCCAGCTACCGAAGCCGAAAATGCCTCGCCTGCCTGGACGCTAGAAATGGACAGTGCGCTCTCCAGGCGAACTGTGATGAGCGTCCCAGCCGGCAAGCTATGAGCGCTTGAATGAGACGCGGTTCGAAACGGAGCGCCAACAGCGGTTTTGCGATCTGCGGGTACCGCTGGGTGAACGCTGTCATCCGCCATGCGCTCTGCATTCTGATGGAACGGGAGATTTTGTTCAGCCGGTGGAGAAGATGTGCTGCCCCCGGTCCGACGGAAAGCGTCCGGTCGAGCGCATCCCTGGTG
This sequence comes from uncultured Acidobacteriaceae bacterium, assembly GCA_963750245.1. Taxonomy (GTDB): domain Bacteria; phylum Acidobacteriota; class Terriglobia; order Terriglobales; family Acidobacteriaceae; genus Sulfotelmatobacter. Next base: position 562,020 of record CAVVQB010000005.1, on the reverse strand, counting down.
GATGCCAGCGCCGAGGCAGAGCAGAAGCCAAACGTATCCAGACTTGGAGCGACCGCGCCTTCGATAGCTCTCCATGCAGATATGTTTGCTCGAACCCCTTCCCCATGCTAGTGGCAAGTGAAATACCAGATCGGAATTAGAAGAATCAGGCAGATATGAGGGTTGCGAAGGGGTAAATGTGTAGAAGTTGCTTTCCGCCGTGCAAAAAAAATCGCGGAGGGCTTGCGCCACTCCGCGAAACCGTCATTCCATTTTGTAAATGTGGATTAGTTGGTACCGCCACCGGCGTTGGCGCTTTGCGATTCGTTTTCCGGTTGAGCGATTACGCCATCAAACGGAGTTGCGGCAACATAGCGGCCGTGCACCACGCTGATGCGGCGGAGCGGATATCCGGAATCCGGTCCGCGCTGCCAAGTGCTGCCGCCGTCAGTGCTCTCGAATACCACGCCGGTCTGGCCGCAGGTGGCGAGCAGACGGTTATGGCTGCCGTCGTAAGCCACCGAGGTGATGTCCTTGTCGGGCAACCCTGCCACTACGTGGTTCCAGCTCTTGCCGGAATCCGTGCTGTGGAAGGCGCCTTCGCGGGTGGCGACGACGATCTGCCCATCCGGCGCCACGGTGACGCTTCGAACGTTAATCGGATAAGAAGCCAGCCGCGCGGACTGCCACGCAGCTCCCGAATCCGCGGAAACCAGCACCGTCGAGCGGGTTGCGGCCACTACAAGACCGTCCTGCGACTGCACGGAAACGAAATCCTTCTCCCCGGCAACCGGGCCGCCTACCCATACTTTGCCATGATCCTTGCTGCTGAAGAGTCCGGACGAAGTCGCAGCGAACCAATGGGTTGGCCCCAGATCGGCATCGTTGACCCGCCCGTCAAGAATGGAATGTGTGCTGACGGTGGAGCTCACAGTCTTCTTCTTACCGCTCTTCAATGTGAATGTGCGCAAGACGCTCTTCGAAATCACCACTTCGTTGATTGGGTGCCAGATCGAACTACCTTCGGCCAGTTCAAAGACGCCTTTATTGGTTCCGGCGACCAAAGTTCCGTTGCTGGCTTGCTTCAAAGTGAAGACATCGCGGCCGTCCAAGCCCAAGCTCTTCTGCTGCCAGCTTTGTCCGCCATCGTGTGTCAAAAACACACCGCCGAATTCACGGTCATTCACCAGGCCGATATACAGCGTATTGGGTTCTTTACTATCCGCCAGAATAGCGCTTACGTAACGATGGGCATATCCGTGATTGGAGGAAGTAAATGTCGTCGCCGCGTCATCGCTGGCCAGGACGCCGCTGCGATCCGTAGCCAGTAACACACGCTGCGAGTTGCGTGGATCGACAAGCACATCATTCACCACAACCTCGGGTCCGCTCACCCGCTTCCAGTTCTTACCCTCGTCAACGCTCTTCCACAAACCTTCGGTGGTACCGGCATATACGATAGCCGGATTGCTGGGATCTTGTTTCAACACGCGGGTGCGGCGCGCGGTGAAGGGAATGCCTTTGATCTTCTCGAACTGGTCGCCGCCGCTCACGCTCTTATAAATACCGGAGCAGGCGCTGGCGAAGACTTCAGAAGGATTGGCGGAACTAACGATGATCGAGAAAACATCGGAATCATCGATCATGCCTTTGTTGATATGTTGCCAGTTGGCGCCACCGTCGCTGGTCTTCCACGCCAGGTGCCAGGTGCCGGCGTAGACAACGTTGGGATCTTTCGGATCCACGGCGATGGATTCGATGTTCTTGACGACGCCGTCATTGGGCGAAATTTTCTGCCAGTTGTTGCCTCCGTCGGTGCTGCGGTAGACGCCGTCCAGAGCCCCGGCGACTACTACTTTATGGTCGGAAGCTGAAATGGCCATGGCGCGTACTGATTTACCGCGCATGGCGGTCAGTACTTCCCAGTCCTTGCCGCCGTTGTGGGTGCGGAAAATGTCTCCCGCGTTCTGATCCTGCACGCTCCAGGCGGAGACGAAAATTGTCTTAGAGTTTTGTGGGTCGAAGGCGATGTGATCGAGCACATAGTCGTCGCCGACACCAAGCTTGGCGAATCGGGCCCAACTATGGCCGCCGTCCTCGGAGACGAAAATCACACCCGTGCTGGTGCCGAGAAAAACGCGGCCCGGGTTCTGCGGATCATAGGCCAGGCTGCGGACGTCTCCGCCGTCCGGGCCCAGAACGGCCCACTGCCGGGTACCCGCGGCAAACGCGCACATCGACGCTAACATCAAGATTGTCAGCAACTTAAGCGATGCAGATTTCATAACGATTTCTCAGCCCCACGTTCGAAAGAGTTGGATGCGAGAGCTAGCCTGACAGGCAGAAGCCCCCCGGGCAAGTTACTGAAGGCCACGCGAAATAAAGGCCGGTCGTTTTTAACTTCAACGACCGGCCCGTTGACTCCGTTACCGAAATTACTGCGCCTTCTTAGCAGCTTTTTTGGCGGCCGGCTTGGGATGATCCGGAACAGCCTTCACTTTGGATTCATCCACGGCTTCCGTGCCGGTCGAGTCGAAGGTTGCGCCCGAGGGCACAATCCAGTATTCGGCCGTCTTGGTGCCACCGCTGCCGGTGCGCACTTCGATGCGGCTTGCATCGATGTGCTGCTGGGCTTCGCCTTCCACCAGATAGAACTTGGAATCGACGGCACGTTCGGCCGCCAGATTCTTCCGCTTCTCCGCCGGTTCAGCATTGCCCACGATCACCAGCTTGCTGTCGGGATTCTGCTGCAGGTTTTTCGCAACGTCATCCAGGATCGCCTTGCAGGTGTTATCCACGCGCCAGGGCTTCTTCTCGTTCGGGAAGTCACATTGGCTCAGCTTGGCAGCCTTCGGCGGAGGCGGTGGCGGATTTTCCACCGTCGCTTGCGTCGATGCTTGAGTGCTCAACCCGCGCGAGTCGGTGCAGGTCGCACTGACAGTGATGGTTCCAGGAGCAACTCCGTTGGTGGAGAGAGTCGCCGTATTGCCACTACCCGAGACTGTTCCGCTACTAGCGGTCCAGTTGGACACGCTAACGGGAACGTTGTCCTGGCTCGTACAGTTGCACGTTATCGTCACGCTCGCGCCGGCCTGCACGCTCGATGGACTCGCCGTGCAACTCATGGTCGGGGGGTTCTTCGGCGGCAACGGCTTGATCGTGTAGGTTGCCGAGCAGCTCGCCTCGTTATTGGCTTTCATTTTCGGGTCGGTCACGCGAGCCGTAACGGTGTAGGTGCCGGGTGCCGCGTCTTTCGTATCGATCTGCGCGGTCGTGTCCTTTCCAGTAACTTGGCCTCCATTGCCCGTCCAGGCGTAGGTGACCGTGTGCTTGGGGTTGAAGTTGCTGCTGGTGACGGTAGCCGTGATGGGTTCACCAACCATTACTTCGGTGGGCTGCACTGAGCAACTCGCGCCTGGCGTGACCGCAGGTGCGCCACCCCAGCTGAAGACCAGACCGGTGCGCAAGCGAACCCCTTCAAACGACGGACGCCGCAGATCAGGAAAATCGGAGGAGACGAAGTCTGCATAATTGTGTCGAGCCCAAACGTAGTCCGCTTCAAATAGCCGGAATGCCAGCCATTTCTTGATCGGCAAGTCCATGCCACCACCAAGAATGGCCCCTATGCCGTTCCCTGCGTTAAGACCGTTGATTGACACGCGATTCAAGCTGATCAGAGTGTGCAGGAAGTAATTCGCACCGTCGGTGCGCCAAATGAAACGAGGACCCACTGATCCGGTCGTTTCGTAATTGGCGCTGCCCCAGTTATGACCGAAGTCAAACTCAGCGCCCCAATGTGGGTCGAAGTTGTAAGTAAGGGCGCTTCCGAATCCGGCAGACATATCGGGAACGTTCATTCCCGTCGGATTGTTGAAATCAGTGAAGGGCGAGGGTACCGTGGCGCCTGGATGCAGCCATTGATATCCTACAAACAAGTCCCACTTCGGATTCGAATCGCTCTGCGCAAAAGCTGAACTCGAGATCAACGTAATTGCGAGAACCACTAACAGGCCAAGCGCTAAATGGCCGTTTCTTAACTTAGAACACAGTGACATTACTTTCCTCCATCTATGGATACGCAGTTCGCCTGCACTGGGGGTCCGACGGCAGTCTCAAGAACAACAGTGCAGGAATCGGCAGTGCAAAATTGGACCTCTGTTTTAGGGACCCGCAATTCTAACCCACGGCAATCTCAAAGCGAAAGAGTGTTTTAACAAAATGCTGGGTTTTCGTTGGGTTTTTCGCTCTTTCTGCTAAGGACTCCGTCTCAATTTGACATGGAATACAGCAAACCCTCGGGATCAACCGAGGCCCAACTGGCGGAGACCGGCCTTGCCCCCCAGGAAGCTAGCCGAGTATGGTTGTAATCTCGGGTTTGCGGATAGCTACAGGAATAGTTGGCACGAACCCCATCGGAATGAGCCACGAAAGAGTACTAATCGTCGAGGACGAAGAAAACGAGCGCACCGGCTTGGCGGAGTTAGTTACGTCCTGGGGATACCGGACAGAAACCGCCAGCGATGGACAGGAAGGCCTGCAAAAGGCGACACAATGGACTCCGGCCATCGTGATTACAGACCTCAAGATGCCGCGTATGGGCGGCCTTGAACTTCTGGAGCGGCTGGCGGAGCAGACCCAGGACATGGCCGTCATTCTCGTGACCGCCCAGGGCACGATCGACAGCGCGGTGCAAGCGATGCGAATGGGGGCCTATGACTACATCACCAAGCCGATCGACACGCAGCGCCTGCGGACCATGCTGCAAAACGCTTCCGCGCTCCTGGGCATCCGCACCGAACTTGAAAGTACGCGCCGCAAGCTGCGGGATGCCGGCTCTCTGGGCCAACTGCGCGGAACCTCGCGCAAGATGCAGGAAATCTTCCGACTGATCGAACTCGTGGCTCCGAGCACCGCATCGGTTCTGATCACCGGTGCCAGCGGAACAGGAAAAGAACTGGTGGCTCGCACCATCCATGAACTGAGTCCGCGCCGGGAGCGGCCCTTCGTAGCGATCAATTGTGCCGCCATCCCGGAAACACTGATCGAAAGTGAAATCTTCGGCCACGAGAAGGGCGCTTTCACTGGAGCCCTGGAGCGCCGTACGGGATGTTTCGAACTGGCGGAGGGCGGCACCATATTGCTTGACGAGATCGGCGAGATGCCGGTGGCCACGCAAGCCAAGCTGCTGCGCGTGCTCGAGGACCATAAGTTACGGCGTCTCGGCAGTAAGGTGGAAACCTCCGTGGATGTGCGCGTGCTTGCGGCCACGAACAAGGTTCCTGATGACGCCGTAGCCGCTGGAGAACTGCGGAGCGACCTCTACTACCGGCTCAATGTATTCAACCTACATATGCCCCCTTTGCGGGAACACAAAGAAGACATCGGTGATTTGGTGCAGCTTCTGGTTTCGGAAATGAGCGCCAAGCACGGGCGCAAAGTAGCTGCAGTCAGCGAAGCAGTGATGAATCTCTTCAACAATTACACCTGGCCGGGCAACGTCCGCGAGTTGCGCAATACCATCGAGCGGGCGGTGATCGTGTGCGACAGTGGCATGATCGAGACCAAGCATCTGCCCCCCGGCTTCGGCCATGCCATCCTGCGCACCAGCGCCCATGATCCGGATGCGATCCGGCTTGGTGTGGGCACTACGGTGGGTGAGGCAGAAAAGATGTTGATCCTGAAGACCCTGGAGTCCACGAGCAATAACAAGACCAAGGCTGCGGAAATTCTCGGCATTAGCTTGAAAACCCTTCATAATAAGCTGAAGGAATACGGCAGCGGCGCCGGGGATGCTGATCCGGCGAAAGAGGAAGCTGAGCGCGCTGGCCCGTGATCACTGGTCAGTGTTCAGCAAGAGATTAGAATTTCAGCTCTGCGCCGCTGCTTGAAGGAATTGTCTCGCCACTGATCGCTAACCTCTGGCCATTGTTTTCGCATGCGACGGAAAGCCATCATCGTCTTCGCTATCACTTTCATGGTCACCGTGATCGTGACGATCTCTTCCTATCTTTACGTCTCGCAGTTTCTTCGTCAGAACATCAAAGACACTTACGAGACCGTCTACCGTCTCACGGGGCAACTGGCGTATTTCGCCGAAAATGACCTGCCGGATCTGAGCAGCACGCGCATCGACACCGACGATCCGGTGGCAGTGCGGCGCGCGCTCGCCCAATATCTGCCGATGGATACGAATCTCCTCAACAATCTTGAATCGGACACGTCGGGTTGGCCTTATATTTATGACGCTTCGGTGCTAGACACAAACGGGAAAGCCCTGCTCCATTCAAATCCCAAATTGGTGGGCAAGGAGATTCCCCAGCGTCCAGACTTTCGCAGTCTGATAAATGCTCGCTTCCGCGAACAGCTTCATCTGGTGTACCAGCCCACGGCTGTTTACGACGTGAGTTACCCCCTGCAATTGAATGGAGAACCGTTTGGCACGATCCGTATCGGCGTTTCGACGGGATTGCTAAAGGACGAAATCGAGCCCCGCCTGTTGCGCGCACTTTATATTTCGATTGCGGCCATCTTTGCCTCGCTATTGCTCGCGGCCGTGATTTCGAATGTGGCTCTCGGCCCCTTGAAAGAAATCAACCGCAACCTCGACAGCGTTACCGACAGCATTAGCTTGGCGGCGAGCGAGGGTTTTTCCGGCGAGGCTTCGGAACACGACGAATTCGGCCTGGTCACGCTGAAAATTGCCAATCTCGGGCGGCAGATGCGTGACACCAAGGAGATTTTCTCCGCCCTAAAAGACAACGTCGATCAACTCATGTCCAAGTTGCAGGATGGGCTGATGCTGTTCACTCGCGACTCTCGCGTCGTGCTCGTGAGTGCTCCCGTGGAGCGATTCCTAGGCAGGCCACGCGTAGAATTGCTCGGCAGAACGGCCGGGGAGATTTTTTCCCGTGATTTGCCTCTGGGATCGATGGTGCTCGACGCCTTCGATCGCAAGCGTCCACTCTCGCAGCGGGAATTCATAGCGGCCGGAGGACGGCGCGTCCAGGTATCGATGGATTTTGTTCAGGAAAAGGGTATGCCAATTGGCGCCCTGCTGACCATGCGCGATGCCGAATCCGTGCGCCGCATCGGCGACGAGATTGAGATGTCCCGGCGGCTCTCCGCCAGTGGACGGGTCACCGGCGGCGTTGCCCATGAAGTCAAGAACCCCATCAACGCCATTGTGCTTCATTTACAGCTCTTGCAGAACAAGCTCTCACAATTGGATCCCGACACCCGCCGCCACATGGACATCATCGGCAACGAGATCCAGAGGCTCGATCGCGTAGTCCAAACCCTTGTCGACTTCATGCGCACCCGGGAGTTGCACCTGGTGGAGGTGGACTTTCGCCGTTTACTCGATGAGGTCGCGCTACTGGCGGCTCCGGACGCTGAGCAACACGGAGTCAGGATCAGACGCGAAATTTCCAGCGAGCCGCTGCCCATCATGGCGGATCTAGATTTGATGAAGCAGGCGTTGCTGAATGTGGTGCTCAACGGAGTGCAGGCGATGCCTGACGGAGGTCCGCTCACCATCTCGGCACGCCGTGACGGCAACGGACTGATTGCCGAGGTTTGCGACCGCGGCGTCGGCATCGCGCAGCAGATGCACGACAAGGTATTTGAGCTCTACTTCACCACCAAGAAGGACGGCAACGGCATCGGACTCGCGCAGACCTATCAAATCCTGGACTGGCATCACGGGTCGGTAGATTTTGAATCGCGGGAAGGTGAAGGCACAACCTTCCGATTCCGGATTCCTTTGTCCGACTCGCGATTCGAATCTGAGGATGATACGCCGATCCGCTACGACACCGAGATCACGGAGCGGCAAACTTCATTTCCTTCGCAGGCCACTGAGGCGTAAAATTTTACAAAGTCTGGTCGCTTGGGATTGGAATGATGACTCTGGCCGCTGTGCTCGCCCTTTATGTTGTAAGTTTGGCTGCTCCAAGTCCGGGATACGCTTTCGAGTTACATGAATCGGCTGCTCAAGGGTCTGGCAGCGCTTCGGTACCCCCAGTCGCAACTCCGTCGGCGCAGAGTACCAATCCTAGGCCGCCTACTTCTTCGGATCAACAACAAAATCCCCCGAATGCCGCCAAACCATCTGCCCAACACCGCAGACATCGTAAGAAAACCCCAGTACCCGATTGCTCAAATTCGGCAACTCCCCTGAAGACGCCCGGCGACGACGCGTCTTCCCATGCCACTTCCAGCCAATCTGGCCCCACGACTGCGGCCTCGCCTGCGTCAAAACCCTGCCCACCTCCAAAAGTGGTCATAAAGAATGGTGGGTCCAATGAGCCTACAGTGGAGCTTAAAGGGAAGACCACGGCGGAACAGGCATCGCAGCAACGTTACACGACCGAACAACTTACCGCCGCGACCGAAGAAAACCTGAAAAAGATCGAAGGACGCCAGCTCGACGCCAATCGGCAGCAGATGGTCAGCCAGATCAAGGAATTCATGGAACAATCAAAGAAAGCCATTGCCGACGGCGACCCGGAACGCGGGCATAATCTCGCACTGAAAGCCCAATTGCTTTCTGACGAGTTAGTCAAACCTTGAACTGTCGCTACTTCCCTTTGGCCCGAGCCGCATTGACCTTGGTCAGCAGATCCTGGGACATGGCTTGAACCGGACCCTGAATTTTCGCTGCCTCCGTCAGCACGTCGCGCGCTTCGCTCACTTTGTTGAGCTTGGCGTAGGCAAAACCCAATCGGTAGAGGGCAATTGAATATTGCTGAGCGTCTTGCCCCTTCAGCAATTCCACGGCAGACTTCAATTCAGGAATTGCCGTCGCCGTCTTGTCTTCTTTGATGTCAGCATAGCCCACGATCGAGTGGGCGACTCCAGCAGAGATCTTGCGCGGCCTGTCGGCATCCGGCTCATCCGCTTTGGCCACTGTGATCGCTCTCTGCGCGTAGGTCGTTGCCTTGGCGCTGCTGCCGGGCCTGGCATCATCAACGTAAGCGCCAGCCAGCAGCAATAAGGCGGGCAGAGAGTTGGGATTCGCCACCAGCATCTTCTCTCCATAGGTGAAGAGCCGCGCCTGATCGTTCAATTGGCCCGGACCGAGCGTGTACATGGCATAGTTGGAAACTTGGTCCTGGAACTTCGAATCAGGAAAGGCCACGGAATATTGCTCGATGTAGGCCATCCGGTTCTTGGCACTCTCTTCGCCGGCAATCACATTGAACCCCGCCGATTGAAGAAAGTCGCAGTCGTTCTTGGCGTCATTCTTGTCTTCTTCGATCTGGCGTTTGAAATCGGAATCGCTCATGCCTTCCGGTTTGGGTTGTTTTTCGATGGAGTTGCATACAGCTCCGCCCTTCGCGACATAGCTCATCAGCCGGGCATTGTCTTTGGCTTGCTGCGCGATGTTACCCTGCGAAACCAGAATATCGAGATTGTGCGGAGACCCGGCCAGCGCCTTGTCTCCAAAATCCAGCGCTTGTTTCAAATCGCCGGCACTCTGGTAGGCCTGCGAGATTTGCCAGTCGGCATAAGTTACGGCCGCCTGGTTCGACGAATATTTCTGCACAAAATCCTGGTACATGGCAAGCTTCTTTGCTGCGTCCGGCTCGTTCGAAATGGCTTGCAGCTCGTGGTCTTCAGGGGTGCCCGCGGGAATCAGTATCCTGTCGGTCTGAGCGGCGGCCTGTATAACGAGAACAAGAGAGAGGAAAACACCAGCCAGCAGCAACGACCCGATGCGGCGCTTCATAGATCACCTCCGCCCTCGTTGAGAGTGGGGATCGCAACTTCCATCAGCAGGCGAATCGTAGCGCCGAACGTGGCTGGGCGCAAGGGCGGGACGCACATGCGCACGTGTTGGAAGAACATCCGGCTCGCCGGCAGCCGGGGCGGCGGCCAACGATGGCGTCAGCACCGCTGACGACGAATAGACGAATAGGCAAAATGCGATCTTGAAATTCCGACGCCTTCGCTGACAAGCTTTTTACGATTCTTTAATCCGCCCGTAATATTCGTGCTCTAGCATCGGCCAAAAGCTGACCGTATCCCTCACCCTCCAAATTATGGGAAAGGAAAAAAGGCCTATGCGTCAATTTCTGTCAGTATGCCTCGTCGCGGCCATGGTTACCGGACCAGTAGTGACACCGGTAGCAAACGCCGCCAACGTCAAAACTGCTACGCCTATTAAACACATTGTGATCATTTTCGGAGAGAACCGGTCGTTTGACCACTACTTCGGTACCTATCCGAACGCCCTCAACCCCAAAGGCGAACCGCAATTCCACGCACTTCCGGGTACACCTACGGTAAATGGATTGAGCAATGCGCTCTTGAACAACAATCCCAATCTCAACCCGGCCAATGGCAGCGGTGCGGCCAACCCGTTCCGCTTCGATCGCTCGCAGGCCAACACGCAAGACATGGATCATGACTACACGCCCGAACAGTTGGCCTTCGACGGTGGCGCAATGGATTTGTTCCCCTGCCAACACCGGCAGCGCAGGTCCGCCTCCTAACGCTCCACCGGACACCGTACTCACCAACGGCCAAGTCATGGGCTACTTTGATGGCAATTCCGTGACGGCCCTGTGGAACTATGCGCAGCACTACGCGATGAGCGACAACTCCTATAGCACCAACTTTGGTCCGTCCACGGTTGGCGCGATCAATCTGATTTCAGGCCAAACCAACGGCGTGGCCAAGCACTCTGGCGGCACCGGTGGACTCGTGGGCGACGGAAACGGTGGCTTCACCGTGATCGGAGACCCCGATCCATTCGGCGACGTGTGCTCCGGCAGCGGGCAAGTGCAGATGGGCGGAAAGAATATCGGCGACCTGCTCAATGCAGCCGGCATCACCTGGGGTTGGTTCGGTGGGGGATTCAACCTCAACGCCGTAAATCCGGACGGAAGCACGGGCTGCAACCGCCAGTCAACGTCGCCAATCGTCGGTACCCAAGGGGATTACGTTCCTCACCACACCCCGTTCCAGTACTATGCCTCAACGGCGAATCCCACCCATGCACGCCCCACCTCGGTAAAGACGATCGGCTTCTCCGGCGACCCAGCGAATCATGACTACGACGTCAACGATTTCTTTGCCGCGGTTCAGGCCGGTAATTTCCCGGCGGTGAGCTTCCTCAAAGGCAATCTCGATTCACGACGCGCATCCCGGAAATTCCGATCCACTGGACGAGCAGGAATTCGTAGTTCAGGTCGCGAACTTCCTGCAAGGCCAACCGGAGTGGACGAACACGGCTCTAATCGTGCTCTATGACGATTCCGATGGCTGGTACGATCATCAGCTCGGCCAGATCGTAAATGGCTCGAAGAGTCCCGCCGATGCTCTTACCGGTCCGGGAAGCTGCGGCAGCGGCGCTCTGGCGCTGCCGGGGGTGAATCCGTCCACGGCTCACGCTCAGGGCCGTTGCGGATACGGTCCACGGCAACCGCTTCTCGTCATCTCGCCGTGGGCGAAGCACAATTTCGTCGATCATTCGGTCACCGATCAAACTTCGGTGATTCGTTTCATCGAAGACAACTGGCTGGGCGGTCAGCGCATCGGGCAAGGATCGTTCGATGCGATTGCAGACTCGATCAGCTCTATGTTCGACTTCCGGCAGACTGTCACCAACGACCTGTTCATCCTCAATGAAAATACTGGCGAGCCCGTCAATACTGGCTCGTCCAACTAACCCGCATCTTGCGGATGCGTCAGAGATAACGAACACCGGCAACGGCAAGGCTTGGGCACGCCAGCCCACCGCCTTGCCGTTGTTGTATGCTTGCCCGAAAGGTTCGTGGTGATTACACGCCGAAATTTTCTGCAGCGATCCAGCCTGCTGGCTACAACGCTGGCCGCGCGCAAAAGTGGCCTACTGAATGCGATGGCACACTCCGTGCCCACCATGGCCCCAGCGCTGGATGTCAACGCGCTGAAACAATTTGTCGATCCTCTTCCAATTCCTGAAATCGCGCAGCATCAGGGATACCGACCCAGTCCAGCCGATCCAAAGCTGAACGTCCAGTTTTACCGGATCCAGGCCCAGCCCATCGCCTGCAAAGTTCATCGCGATCTGCCACCGACAAAGTTCTGGAGCTTTGGAGCCTCCACTCCCGGCCCCACCTTCGAAACACGCTCCGGCGAACCCCTGCTGGTGGAATGGGTGAATGCACTCCCCGGAGAACATTTCCTGCCCGTCGACCACACTCTCCACGGGGCCGAGGCCGACAAACCTGCCGTCCGAACCGTGGTGCACTTGCACGGTGCCAAAACCAGACCAGAGAGCGACGGCTATCCCGAAGACTGGATCGTCCCCGGCAAATCTTCGCTTTACTACTACCCAAATCAGCAAGACGCAGCCATGCTCTGGTATCACGACCATGCGCTCGGAATTAATCGCCTGAATGTTTATGCCGGATTGCTGGGGGCATTCCTCATCCGGGACAGCGTGGAGGACGCGCTCAATTTGCCGGAGGGAAATATGAATTGCCGCTCATCCTCTACGACCGTCTGTTAACGCATGAGGGCCAGCTTCTATATCCCGTTTCTCCCGATCACCAATCTCCATGGGTTCCCGAGATTTTCGGCAACGCGATTCTGGTGAACGGGAAACTGTTCCCTTATCTCGAGGTCGAGCCCAGAAAATATCGGTTGCGAGTGCTGAACGGTTCCAACGCCCGCTTCTACAATCTGTCGTTCGTCGACCAGTACGTCGACTAACGACAGTAGCGTTTCATCAAATCGGAACGGACCAAGGCTTCCTGCCGGCGCCAGTGCCGCTTAAGAACCTTGAAATCGCTCCCGGTGAGCGCGCTGACCTCGTCATCGACTTCAGCGATCATCGTGGCGCGCAACTAGTTCTCAAGAATGACGCTGTCGTGGTCATGCAATTCCGCGTCTCGCCGAAAAAAGTGACGGACACAAGCTCTCTGCCGGCAGCCCTGCGACCTGTGCCGAAGATCCCAGAATCGCAAGCCGTGCAGACGCGATTACTGACCCTGAATGAATATGTCAACAAGGCCGGCAATCCGGTCTTGTTGCTGCTGAATGCCTCCCACTGGAAGATGCCGATAACAGAAAAGCCGGTGCTGGGATCCACTGAAGTCTGGTCTCTGATCAACCCCACGAATGACTCCCACCCGATTCATTTGCACCTTGTACGCTTCCAAATCCTCGACCGCCAGCCGTATGTGCCCTGGCTGTTCCAAACCAAGCAGGAGCTTCACTTCATCGGCCCGCCCGAACCTCCCGATCCCAACGAGGCCGGATGGAAGGATACGGTACAAGCTCACTCTAAAATGCTGACGCGGATTATTGTTCCCTTCGAGGGATTCACCGGACGTTACGTCTGGCACTGCCACATCCTCGAACACGAGGATAACGAAATGATGCGTCCTTACGAGGTGATTGCTCCAGGCTGACGAGTCGTAGAAGTTTCTTAACTGCTTCAGTCTGCAGGCATAGGCGCAGGCCGCGCCATGGTCGGACGCGCTTTCGCAGCGACCGGCGTTTCCGCTGAGTTCTCCAGCCACCTACGAACTTCCGGCAGGGCTCGCCGCATGGCCACTTCCCCGCAGCGAATCAATTCGCCCGCGCGCTTGAAGTCGTCGTAGGCGAATCCGGCTACATCGGGCTCGACGATCACGTCGGCTGCGCCTCGCCACAGATGGCTCATCTGGTCCTGGGCGATGGCGAAAGATTGTCCGATGACATCAAAAAGATGCCGCGGCGCGCCGTTCTTCGACCACTGTCCTTTCAAATGCACCGCTATCACCCGGTCCGCGCCCATCTCGTGCAGCGGCCCTGTGGGTACGGGATGCGAGAGCATGCCATCCACCAGCCAGCGTCCGCGAATATTTACCGGCAAGAACATCCCGGGATAAGCGCAGCTGGCGCGTACCGGATCGATAATCGAACCGGAGTGAAAGACTACGCCTTCGCCGGTGTTGAAGTCGGTCGCGGTCACGCCCAGCGGAATCCGCAACTCCTCGAAAGTCTTCACTTTCAAAGTGTGATTGAGGAATGACACCATGCGGTCGTTGGAAGCGAAGCCGTAGCGGGACACCGTCCAGCGGGCGAAGGTGGTGAAGCGGCAGGAGTGCGCCACTTTTTCAAGGTCTTCCAGAGAAAGTCCGCTGCAATAGGATGCACCGATCAGCGCGCCCACGCTGGTCCCGGCGACGAAGCGGACCGGAATAGATTCTTCTTCGAGAACTTTCAGTACGCCGATGTGCGCCATTCCTCGGGCAAAACCACCGCCCAGCGCCACACCGATCGCGGGAACTCGCGGTTCAGCCGCACCGGCCTTGCGCGAGAGCTCCCGCCCAAAGGCCTGCACCGACCGGACGATCCTGCCAATGCTTTTCACCGCTACCCCACATGCCCGGTTTCCCCAGGCACCCACATTCAAGCTCTACTTCAACTATCCCGTAAGATGCCATAAATGGGGCTTCGGCTGCAGGGCCCGATGGTGCCATCGTTCGATTACTCCCGAGCGGAAAGTACTGTATAGGTAACTTCCCCGGGTTTTCGGCTGATTCTGGGGGTCCGTGACTAACTCTTGTAGCTCTGCTAACTTACAGAAATGGTACGGGAGATTTCTGCAGGTGGCGTGGTCATCCGGAAGCGCGATGCGGGCTGGGTGATGGCAGGTATCGAGCCCGCCGGCGAACAGTCCTCATCCCTCGTGAACCGGCTCGAATCGCCCAAAAAGAAGCCTAAGCCAGTCTTGGCGCTGCCTAAGGGTTTGGTCGATCCCGGCGAAAAGCCGCTCGAGACCGCGCTTAGAGAAGTGCACGAGGAGACCGGCGTGATCGCTGACCTGATCACGAAGCTCGGCGATATCAAGTACATCTATTCGCGTAGTTGGGGCGACGGAGAGCGGGTGTTCAAGATCGTCAGTTTCTACCTGATGGGATATCGATCCGGACGCATCGATCAGATCAAGCCGGAAATGCGGATCGAAGTCGCTCGAGCCCGGTGGGTTCCGCTGGAAGATGCAACGAAGCAGCTGGCTTATAAAGGCGAAAAACAGATGGCCAAGCGCGCGCTGGAGTATGTGGCCGCACATCCTGA
Organism: uncultured Acidobacteriaceae bacterium; assembly: GCA_963750245.1. Taxonomy (GTDB): domain Bacteria; phylum Acidobacteriota; class Terriglobia; order Terriglobales; family Acidobacteriaceae; genus Sulfotelmatobacter. The sequence goes on along the minus strand of CAVVQB010000005.1, from coordinate 546,984 downwards.
ACTCTAGGCACGAGGCGACTGGCGATTTCCTTGAGCGGGGCTCCATCCCTGATAATTCCTCCATGCCACCTCACGAAGCCCTGCGTCGCGCGTCTCTCGCGCTTCCGCTTGTGTCATTGTCCATCTCAATTCTGCTCTCCCCGCTGGCTGCCAAAACTCCAGCGACTCACGATTTGGATTCCGGATACATCCCAGCCCTCGCCGCCGCCGATCGCTTTCTGCAGGCGTGGCAATCCGGTGACACCGAAAACGGCGTCGCGCTGCTCACCGGTCGCGCCAAGGAAGCTGCGACTACTGATGGAATCGGTAAATTCTTTTCCAATTCCGAACCCTCCGCCTATGAAATCGGCCGGGGGAAACCGCTGAAGCATGGTGGTTACGAATTTCCGGTAGTGCTGGTCAGTGCTTCGAAAAACAACCGCCCCCGGCGCCGATTCTCAACCATTGTGATTGTGAACACTGGCCACAACGACTGGGCAGTAGATAAACTGCCCTAGGCACGCAGTTGGGATACGCTGTGTTCCCCGTGCCCTATGTGTTTAAGATTTTTTCCGAGGCAAGATCATGAAACGCATTAATAAAGTTGCAGTTCTCGGCGCAGGAACAATGGGCGCTCGCATCGCCGCACACTTCGCCAATGCAGGCGTCCCCAGCTACCTGCTCGATATCGTTCCGCCTGACGCCGATGCCCCCGCCCGTAACAAAATCGCCGCCGCCGGCCTCGATGCCGCCCGAAAGTCCAAGCCCGCCGCATTCATGGATCCTTCGCTCGCCCGCTTCGTCACCGTCGGGAATTTTGATGACGATCTGAAAAAGCTGGCCGAGGTTGACTGGATCATCGAAGCGGTCGTCGAAAATCTCGAGATCAAGAGAGCGCTGCTGCGCAAAGTCGAAGCCATTCGCAAGCCCGGCACCATCGTTACGACCAACACGAGCGGCCTGCCCGTAGGGAAAATCGCGGAGGGATTCTCCGACGATTTCCGCTGGGCGTGGTTCGGAACCCACTTCTTCAATCCGCCGCGCTATATGCGCCTGCTCGAACTTATTCCCACGCCGGAAGCCGACCGCGCAGCAATCGATGCCGTGGCCCATTTCTGCGACGTACGCCTCGGCAAAGGCGTCGTGCTCGCCAAAGATACGCCCAACTTCATCGGCAACCGTATCGGCACATTCTCAGTGTTGAACGTCATGCGCCTGATGCAGGAATTGGACCTCAGTATCGAGGAAGTCGACGCGCTGACCGGACAAGCCGTCGGCTGGCCGAAATCGGCGACGTTCCGCACGATTGACTTGGTTGGGCTCGACATCCTCGGCCACGTGGTCGGCAACATGACGACCAATGTTCACGACGAACGCAGCGACCTGCGCTTGCCTGACTTCTTCACGCAAATGCTGCAACGGAAGTGGCTGGGCGACAAAACCAAGGGCGGCTTCTACAAGAAAGCGAAAAGCCACGATGGCAAGGAAGACGAGCGCCTTGCCCTCGAATTGGAAGACCCTCGAATACCATCCCCGCAAGAAGCCGAAGTTCGCTGCGCTCGACATGGCCAAGAACATTGAAGACACCGGCGCGCGGCTGCGCACGCTCCTGGGTCTCGAAGGCGGTGGCGCGCAGAAAGTTGACAAGGCAGGAACGTTCCTCTGGTCGGCTCTATCTGATCTATGGACTTACTCCGCCAACCGTGTTCCGGAAATTTCCGACTCGATCGTCGAAATCGATCGCGCCATGCGTCTTGGCTTCAACTGGGAACTCGGTCCCTTCGAACTATGGGATGCCGCAGGCGTCGAAGCCACCGTCGCTCGCATGAAGAAGGAAGGCAAGCCGGTGGCCGCAAATGTTGAACGGCTCCTGGCGGCTGGCCGAAAAACCTGGTACACGGACGACACAACCTCACCCTCCGGACGCAAGTATTGGGAACTGGGAACCGAAAACTGGGAGCCGGTGCAGGTTCCGGCAGGCGTGTGGTCAGTCACGGTCGCAAAGAAATCCAACGGAGTCGTGAAGAAAAATTCCGGAGCGTCGCTGGTCGATCTTGGCGACGGCGTGGCTTGCATCGAGTTCCACAGCAAAATGAACTCGCTGGGCGCCGACATTATCAGCCTGATCCTGCAAGACCCTCAAACCCGGAGGCCCTGGCGATGCCTTCGACGCTTTTGTCATCACCAATGACGCGACCAATTTCTCCGTCGGCGCCAATCTCATGCTCCTGCTGATGAGCGTGCAGGAAGAAGAGTGGGACGACGTCGACCTCGCCATTCGCCAGTTCCAGGGCATGACGCAGGCCATCAAGTTCTCAGCCAAACCAGTGGTCTCTGCCCCGTTCGGATTGTGCTTAGGCGGCGGAACGGAAATCTCGCTGCATGCCGCGGCTCGTCAACCTCATGCCGAGCTCTATACCGGACTGGTCGAAGTCGGCGTCGGCCTGCTTCCCGGCGGCGGAGGCTGCAAGGAAATGCTTCTGCGCGCAGTCGACGGCGCAACCGCTGCCCGCGGCGGAAGAGTCTCCGGCGAAGCGCTCGCCGGATCCATAGAAATGCTGGAAGCCATGAAGCGGGCATTCGAGACCATCGCGACCGCCAAAGTCGCCACTTCCGCTCACGAAGCGCGCGCCTTGGGCTTTCTCAACGACAGCGACCGCATCAGCATGAATCGCGAGCGCGTGCTCTCCGACGCCAAAGCCCGCGCCCTGGAACTCCTGCGCGCTGGATATGAGCCGCCAGTTCCCCGCACCGATATTCCCGCCCCAGGCGAAAATCTTTTGGCCACGCTGAAGATGGGCGTTCACATGATGCGCCAGGCCGACTACGTCACCGACTACGAAGTGAAACTCGGGGGCAAGATCGCCGAAGTCCTTTGTGGCGGGAACGTCACGCCAGGCATGCCGGTAAGCGAGCAGTACATCCTCGATCTCGAGCGCGAGGGATTTAAATCGCTGTGCGGCGAGAAGAAAACCCAGGAGCGGATTCAGTACACGCTGAAGACGGGGAAGACACTGAGAAACTAACAGCCGAGCTATTTTCTGGGTATATACTATTGATATATACTCAAGCGGAGTGAAGGCCTAATATGCCCAAGACCGACATCGCCAAGCTTTTTCAGAATGGCCGCAGCCAGGCCGTGCGGCTGCCGCGGGAGTTTCGCTTTGAGGGCGACCGGGTGCGCATACGGCGCGTGGGCAAAGGCGTCCTTCTTGAGCCGGTCATTCAGGATCCGGCGGAATTATTCCGCAAGCTTGACGAATTGAATTCCGAGCCGTTCCCGGCCCGCGCCAAACAGCCCCCAGCAACCGAACGTCCGATTCTTAAGTGAACTACCTGCTTGATACGAACGCTTGCATCGCGCTGATGAACGGGGCGCCGGTCGCTGTTCGCATTCGTTTCGAGGAGGCGATCCGCGAGAACTCTCAAATCTATATCTCTTCCGTCGTCTCCTTCGAACTTTGGTATGGAATTGCAAAGAGCGCACGCATCGAAATCAACACTCGCCGCCTGGAAGCGCTCCTCTCCAGCGCGGCCATCTCAATCCCGTTCGACAACCAGGATTCCCGCGCGGCGGGCTCGATCCGAGCCCGCCTGGAGGCACTCGGCAGGCCTATCGGCGCATACGACTACCTGATCGCAGGTCAGGCGCTTGCGCGTCAGCTTATCCTTGTGACTGCCAATGTCTCCGAGTTTTCAAGGGTGAAGGGACTTCTTTGGCAGGACTGGGCAAAGCCGTAAGTCTTAGCCTTCCGCCGAAACGCAGTCTAGTTCCACTCAATCCAAACTCCCACCCCTGCCGTACTTCCTGTGACGCAGTAAAAATGGAAAGGAATACTCACATGAAGAATCGCAAAGTTGCAATTTTGCTTGCCTTGTTCGCGACGGCGTTTGCGAGCTTTGGTTTTGCTCAGAATCCCATGGTTGGCGGACACGATATGTCGCCTATGAAAAACATCGTGCAGAATGCGGTGAACTCTGATGACCACACAACCCTGGTCGCGGCGGTCAAAGCCGCTGGTCTGGTGGATACGCTCCAAGGCCCCGGCCCGTTCACCGTCTTCGCGCCCACCAACGAAGCTTTTGCCAAACTGCCGCAGGGCACCGTGGACAATCTGCTGAAGCCCGAGAACAAAGATCAGCTGACGAAGGTTCTTACCTACCACGTGGTAGCCGGGAAGCTCACATCCAATGATCTGAGAAGGATGATCAAGGAGGGCCAGGGCACCGCGGAGCTGACCACGGTTGAGGGCGGCAAACTGGAAGCCATGATGCAGGGTAAGGAGATTGTCCTAAAGGATGAGAAGGGCGGCATTGCTACGGTCACCATTCCCAACGTGATGCAGTCGAACGGAGTCATCCACGTGGTGGATAGCGTGCTTCTTCCCTAGTTTTCTCAACGAAGGCTGTTTTCCGAGGCGCTCGCGAGGGCGCCTTTTCTTTTTGCCCTGGACGCCCGCTTTGGTTGCGAGTCAGGGTTGACACTAAGAAGTTGACAATAAGTAAAGGTTCACCAAGCGGTAGACCGGGGACTTTCGCCGCTCGTCCTCGTCTAAACTTACGTTGGCATTCTCCACAATGCCCATCCATCGAAAGGTGCAAATGAACCGAAGGAAAACCCTGCTGCCATTATTGGTCCTTTCAAGCCTGACTTTCGCCCAAGCCCAAGACATCCGCAGCGGGGAAGACCTGCTTCGCGCCATGCACGATCGCTATGTGAAATCCTGGTATGCAACCTTAACCTTCGACCAGAAAAGCACCACCTACAACACCGATGGCACCACCAAGGTTGAAACCTGGCACGAAGCAGCCGAACCTCCCCGGCAAGCTTCGCATAGATATCGGCAACCCATCTGACAACGACGGAGTTCTCCTGGTCGACGGCACCGCCACTAGATTCAGCGCAGGAAAAGAGACAGGATCTCGCCCTCTGGTAAACATGCTGCTGGTCTTGGGCTTTGATGTCTATTGTCAGGCGCCCGAGACGACCGCAGCCGTCGTGAAAGGCGAAGGCTACGATTTGACGAAGATTCACGAGGAAACCTGGGAGGGCCAACCGGTTTATGTTGTCGGCGCGGCAAAGGGCGATCTCAAGTCCAAGCAGTTCTGGGTGGAGGAGAATCGTATGTTGTTTGTTCGGCTCTTCGAGCCAACCCGGACCGATGCGGCCAAGTTCCAGGACATCCGCTTCGAAGACTACAAGCCGCTGTCCAATGCCTGGCTGGCCGAGCGCGTCGAAGTTTACGTGGACGACAAGGAAGTCTTCAGCGAAGAGTATTCCAACATTGAGCGGAACGCCAAGCTTGCCCCCGGCACCTACGATCCCAAACAATTCAGCACCACGCATTGGGAGAAGCCGTGACCAGAGGTGTGATCGTCCTGCTACAATCGCCTCCATGCGAAAGCTGTTTGTCGCTGCTATGGTGATCGGGCTGGGCATTCTGATGCCGGTTCCAGCAAGCCCCTTCGCGAACGCTCAAACGAAGGATGCTCCACAGAACGAACCCGCCCCCGATGTCCCGGACGCGATTCAGGCGCCAGCGGGATTAGAAGTTGTCGTCTACGCGCACGCAACTGGTTCCCAGATCTATACCTGCCAGTCTTCGGCAGACGGAAAATATAATTGGACACTCAAGGGCCCCGATGCGGATCTACACGACCGCAAAGACAAAGTGATCGGACATCATTCCACGGGTCCCACATGGAAGTTGACGGACGGTAGCGAAGTCACCGGCAAAGCGGTAGCCCATGTCGATTCTCTGGACCCGGACTCAGTTCCATGGCTGCTGCTCAACGTTGTGAGCCACGCGGGAAACGGTCTGCTCGGTAACGTGACCACGATCCAGCGGATCCGCACCCACGGCGGGCAGCCCCCGTCCGAGGGTTGCGATGCGGCGCACGTCAATGCAGAAACCAAGAGCAGCTACACGGCCGACTATTACTTCTACGCTCCGGCCAAATGAAGCTCATGCGCCGTGTTAGGCATCGAATAGAGGGACTAAGTGAGAGGCCTTATGCGTGAAGTCATTATTGCATCTTCCGTCCGCACGCCCGTAGGACGTGCCTTTAAGGGTACGCTTCGTGCTACCCGTCCCGATGAACTGGCCGCCATCGCCATCAAAGCCGCGCTGGAGCGTGTGCCGCAACTCGATGCCAAAGAGATTGAAGACGTCATCCTCGGCTGCGCCATGCCCGAGGCCGAACAAGGGATGAACGTAGCCCGCATCGCCTCGCTGCGCGCAGGCCTGCCGGTGGAAGTCTCGGCGCTCACCATCAACCGCTTCTGCTCGTCAGGCTTGCAGTCGATTGCCATGGCTGCAGACCGCATCATGAGCGGCGGCGCGGAAGCGATCGTTGCCGGCGGCACTGAATCGATGTCGATGATCCCGATGGGTGGCCATAAAGTTTCGCCAAATCCCTGGCTCGTGAACCACTATCCTGACGCCTATCTAAACATGGGGCTCACTGCCGAACGAGTGGGCCAACGCTTCGGAATCTCCCGCGAAGCAGCAGACGAATTTTCATTCCGCAGTCACCAGAAGGCGCTAGCCGCAATTCAGGCTGGCAAGTTCGATGACGAAGTGGTGCCGGTACCGGTAAGCTTCACCACTCCCAATGGATCGAAGCCCAAGCGGCAGGAGATTATTTTCAAAATGGATGAGGGCCCACGCGCCGACACGTCGCTGGAAGCACTGCTATCACTGAAGCCGGCATTTCACCTGAAAGGCACGGTGACCGCCGGAAATTCTTCGCAAATGTCCGACGGCGCCGCGGCCGCGGTCGTTATGTCTACCGAACGCGCGAAAGCGCTGGGCATCAAACCACTCGCGCGTTTTGTTTCGTTCGCCACTGCCGGATACAAGCCCGAAGAAATGGGGCTGGGGCCAGTCTACGCCATTCCAAAAGCGCTGAAAATGGCAGGACTGAAGCTCTCTGACATCGACGTGATCGAATTGAACGAGGCCTTCGCCGCGCAGTCTCTGGCGGTAATCAAGGAAGCGGGGCTCGATCCTGGGAAGGTCAATCCGAACGGAGGGGCCATCGCCTTGGGACATCCTTTGGGTTGCACCGGCGCCAAGCTCACGGCGACGATCATCCGCGAACTCAAACGCCGCAAAGCCCGCTACGGCATGGTCACCATGTGTGTGGGTGGCGGCATGGGGGCGGCTGGAATCTTCGAAAATCTGAACTAGCTGCAACAAAAGGCCCGGACTATAATCTGTCCCAGGAGGAAGTCCTATGCGAATCTTCCGCCTTTTGCCCCTTTCGGTACTGATCGTTGCCGCAGCGTTGGCAGCGCAATCCACGCCGCAGAACAGTCCGGACGCGCCTCAATCTACTAATTCGGGGCGACTAAACGTTCGCACGGCGGCACGGCCGAATCAGTTCAACCTCTCGCCCACCTCTGCGTTTGATTCCGACGGGCAACTCCAAACAGATACTCTCTGCTACTCGATGCGGAGCTACAAGGTTGCTCGCGACAACTCTCAATCGGATTCCACGCATCCCATCGGCTATTCCACCTGCCAACCGGCAGCACGCTTTCGGACCCACACCATTCAGGGAGTAATCCCGCCGGCACAGCCGTAACGACGATTTGGAAACGGACAAGCAATGTTCCCTCCTATCATTCTCTAGCCCACCGCATTAGAATATGCATGTTTCCCGTCATTGCTAATTTGTTCTGCATTTTCGTATCGAGGACGACCAATGGCTACAACTACAGCAGTTCCTAATACCAGAATCTCTGGCGGCAGCTTCCTGCTGGAATCCCGCCGCCCCGAAGAAGTTTTCACTCCAGAAGATTTCACCGAGCAGCATCAATTGATCGGCCAGACTGCGGAAGAATTTGCCGTCAATGAAATTCTTCCCAACGCGGAGAAAATCGAGCACAAGGATTTTTCTATTTCGCGCGAGCTATTGAAGAAGGCGGGCGAGCTCGGCTTGAGCGGTGTCGAAATTCCGGAAGCCTATGGCGGCCTCGAGATGGACAAGGTCACCGCGGCCGTCATCGCCGACCACATCGCGAAATACGCCGGCTTCGCCACCACCTGGGGCGCTCACAGCGGCATCGGCTTGCTGCCTATCGTCTATTTCGGAACCGAAGAACAGAAGAAAAAATATCTGCCCCGCCTGGCTTCGGGCGAAATCGTGGGCGCCTACGCATTGTCGGAATCCACTTCCGGTTCTGATGCCATGAACTGCCGCACCCGCGCCGAACTCTCTTCCGACGGCAAGCATTACATTCTGAACGGCGAAAAAATGTGGATCACCAACGCCGGTTTTGCGGATCTCTTCACCGTCTTCGCCAAAATCGACGGCGAGAAGTTCTCCGCATTCCTGATCGAACGGACGTTCCCCGGCTTCTCCATCGGAGCCGAGGAGCACAAGATGGGCATCCGCGGCTCCTCGACCTGCCCCATCATTCTCAACGACTGCAAGGTTCCGGTCGAGAATCTACTTGGCGAAATTGGCCGAGGCCACGTAATTGCCTTCAACATCCTGAACATTGGCCGCTTCAAGTTGGGCGCAATGTGCGTGGGCGGAGGCCGCGTCTCGCTCGAGAACGCGGTCAGCTATGCCAAGCAGCGCAAGGCTTTCGGCAAAGTCATCGCCGATTTCGGCCTCGTTCGCGAAAAAATCGCCAACATGGCGACTCTGCTCTACGTCGGCGAATCCATGGTTTACCGCACTGTGGGAATGATGGATGTCGCGCTCGGTGAGGTCGACAAATCGGGTGCCGACGCAATCAAAGAAACCCGCAAAGCGATTGAGGAATATGCGGTCGAATGCTCGATCATCAAGGTCTGGGGCTCGGAGATGGTCGACTACATCGTCGATGAGAATATGCAGATCCATGCGGGCTACGGCTTCGTCGAGGAATATCCGGCGGAGCGCGCCTATCGCGACGCTCGCATCAACCGCATCTTCGAAGGTACCAATGAGATCAACCGCCTCATCATCACGGGCTTCCTGCTGAAGCGCGCCATGAGCGGCCAGTTGCCGCTGATGCCAGCAATCAAGAAGCTGATGGACGAAGTCCTCTCCGGTCCCTCCACCAGCGACGATCTGGAAGGGGTGCTCACCGAAGAACGCAAACTCGTTGCACAGGCCAAGAAACTCGGCCTCTTTGCCGCCGGCGCCGCCACCCAGAAATACATGCAGGCCATTCAGGACCAGCAGGAAATCATGGGCGCCATCGCCGACATGACGATTGAAAGCTACGCCATGGAATCGGCGGTCTTGCGTGCGCAGAAAATCGCGGAGACGAAAGGTGAAGCCGCCGCCGCACTTCCCATCGCAATGACGCGCGTCTATCTTTCACAGGCGATGGAGAAAGTCGAGTCCGCGGCGAAGAAAGTAATCGCTGCCGTTGCCGATGGTGACATGCTGCGCACTCAGCTTGCGATCTTGCGTCGGCTGGCCAAGTACGAGCCGTTCAACACCATCGAACTCCGTCAGCAGATCGCTCAGAAAGTAATCGAGCGCGGAAAATACACGCTGGCATAACTTTTAACCGCAGGGAGCACGGAGATTCGCACTCTCCGTGTTTCCTGTCATGGTTGTAGTTTCATACTCGCTTCCCTTCTCTGATACAAATATCGCGATGAGAATCAGAGCGCTTGTCCTCTTCGTGGTTCTTGTCGGGATTACGCCCGCACTTTCGCAGTCCAGCCAAACCGGCTCGACCATCTCGAGTGGTCTTGCCCTCACTCCTCCGATGGGCTGGAATTCCTGGAACAAGTTTGCCTGCAACGTCAGCGAAGACATGATCAAGAGCATGGCCGATGCCATGGTGAAGTCCGGGATGAAAGACGCGGGCTACGAGTACGTCAATATCGACGATTGCTGGCAGGTCACTCGCGACGCGAACGGTAACATTGTCGCCGATCCGCAGCGCTTTCCTCACGGCATGAAGGCGGTTGGAGACTACATTCATTGGCTCGGGCTGAAATTCGGTGTCTATTCGGACGCCGGCTCGAAAACCTGCGCCGGGCGGCCCGGCGGTCTCGGCCACGAATATCAGGATGCAATTCGATATGCGGCCTGGGGCGTCGACTATCTCAAATACGATTGGTGCAACACCACTACGCAAGATTCGAAGGCTTCTTACGCGAACATCCGCGCGGCTCTCGACGCCTCGGGCCGCGCCATCGTGCTGAGCATTTGCGAGTGGGGCACGGCCAAACCATGGCTCTGGGGAACTGAAGTTGGTGGAAACTTATGGCGCACGACCGGCGACATCCAGGATCGGTGGGAAGGCTCCCAGAAATGGCCGGACGGCAGTTGTTGCTCGAACGGAATGCTGGCCATCGTCGATCAACAAGTAGGCCTGCAATCTTACGCTGGCCCCGGACATTGGAACGATCCTGACATGCTCGAAGTAGGCAACGGCGGCATGACCGACGCCGAGTACCGCGCCCACTTCAGCCTATGGGCGATTCTGGCCGCGCCACTGATCGCCGGCAACGACCTGCGCGATATGCGCCCCGAGATCCACGACATTCTCACTAACAAAGAAGTCATCGCGGTAGATCAAGATCCGCTGGGCCGCGAAGGCGAGCGCGTCTGGAAAAATGGCGACCTAGAAGTCTGGGCGAAGCAACTGAAAGACGGCAGCCGGGCCGTGATTCTGCTGAATCGCGGAAGCGCCGAACATGAAATTTCAGTGAACTGGGAAGACCTCGGCTACCCCAGCCACCTAAGCGCATCGGTGCGCGATTTGTGGCAGCACAAAGATGTGGGAAACTTTACTGGAAAATTTTCTGCCCGGGTGGCTGCACACACCATCGTGATGGTGACGGTAAAACCTTGAAAATCAAACCGGGCCTGGCTTACGGCTTCTTTTTCAGCTCTTCCATCACGCTCTGGATCAATTCCTTCGCGTCGGTCAGGGTCTTCATGATGATCTGAATATCCATCACCGGCTTGCCCGGCCAGCGCTGGCTCTGGCAATAGACGCCGTGCTGCCCGACCAGCGCCATCGCGTCCGTAATCGCGTCCATGGTCACGGCCAGCCGCCCGCGAGGAATTCCCATCATGGTCTCGTAGTGTTCCAATTCTTCCTGCTTTTCATCGAAAACTGGCATCGGATGATTGTAACCGTTGCCGCGAATGGGGCATAATCGTTGGTCTGCTGACATAAACCTTTCCCACGCGTCTAAGACACTTGGCCAACGAACCACTCAAGAGGAGAATTCATGCGAAAACAAATTGTATTTTCCGCGCTACTGACCATCCTGTTCGCCACTTCGGTTTTCGCCCAGATGGGTAAAAACCGTCCCAGCCCTGCCGCTTCCGCCTCGTGCGATCTCGGTGGCGGCAAAACCGTCAAGACTGATTATTCCAGCCCACGCATGAAAGGCCGAAAGATTTATGGCGATCTGGTTCCGTTCGGCGAGGTCTGGCGTACCGGCGCAAACGAGGCCACTACGTTCGTCACCAGCGCCGATATAGTAGTCGGCGGCAAGACCGTGCCGACGGGCAGCTACACGATTTTTACTGTGCCAAATGCCGACAAGTGGACGCTAATCATCAACAAGAAAACCGGCGAGTGGGGCATCCCTTACAAATATGAGAGCGATGAACTGGCCCGCGTAGACATGAAAGTTTCGAAGCTGCCTTCGCCGGTTGAAAATTTCACGATCGCCTACGACAAGTCGGCAAACGGCTGCACCTTGCGTGTAGATTGGGAAAGCACACGCGCCTCGGTAGACATCTCGGCGAAATAATAAATTTCGATCGCTGATTGTTGATTGAAAATCGTAAGTCTTCTGGTTTTCAATCAACAATCAAAAATCGGCAACCAACAACTCCCCGCGGCGTTACAATTCTCCCAGCGGTATATTCATGGGAGGTTTCCATGCCCCTCTACGATTATGTTTGCCTCGATTGTCATAAGCCCTTCGAAACAGTTTTGACCCTGAACGAGCACGATAGAGAAGCTCCGAAGTGCCCGCATTGCGGCAGCAAGAATGTTGAGCAGGAAGCCGCCGCATTCTTTGCGGTGACTTCAAAGAAAAGTTAGCCGCAGGAGTTGCTCGTTCCTTATAGGGATGGTTGGACCGCAGCTTTGCCTGGGGCGGTTCACGGAAAGAAGCTGCGCCCGGGCGCTAAGTCTTGCCTGTTGATTGAACCACTACACTGCCGGCTTCCACCGCAAGACTGGTTTTCTGGCCGCCGCTGTCTCATCGAGCCGCGACACCCGCGTGGAGTGCGGCGCATCCAGAACGAACTGCGGATCCTCCTCCACTTCTTCCGCAATCGATTTCATCGCCTCAACGAATAAATCCATCTCTTCCTTCGATTCGCTCTCGGTTGGCTCGATCATCAGGGCACCCGGCACAATCAGCGGAAAAGCCGTCGTATAAGGATGGAAGCCGTAGTCGATCAAACGCTTGGCAATGTCCATGGTACGCACGCCTTTTTTCACCTGCAGTTTGTCACTGAAAACAACTTCGTGCATGGTCGACGTGGAATACGGCAAATCGTACGTCCCCTCCAGGCCTTTGCGAATGTAGTTGGCGTTTAGAACGGCGTCTTCGGTCGTCTGTCGAAGACCGTCCGGTCCATTCGCCTGAATGTAAGCCAGCGCTCGCACGAACATGCCAAAGTTTCCGTAAAATGCGCGCACCCGTCCCACCGATTGCGGCCGGTTATATTCAAAACCAAGCGTCCCGTCAGACTTGGTCACCAACACCGGCGTCGGCAAGAACGGCTCAATCTTTTTCTTGACTGCCACCGGCCCCGATCCTGGCCCGCCGCCGCCATGCGGCGTGGAAAAAGTTTTGTGCAAATTCAGGTGCATCACATCCACGCCGAAATCCCCCGGGCGCACTTTGCCCACCAGCGCGTTCATGTTCGCGCCATCCATATAGAGCAGCCCACCCTTGGCGTGAAGAATGTCGGCGATCTTGTAGATCTCCTGCTCGAAAACTCCCAGCGTGTTGGGATTGGTAAGCATCAGTGCAGCCACATCTTCACTCATCTGCGCTTCCAGCGCAGCGATATCCACCATCCCACGCGAATCCGATTTCAAATTCTCTACTGCATAGTCCACCATCGCCGCCGTCGCTGGATTCGTTCCGTGCGCCGAATCCGGAATCAGAACTTTCTTCCGTGGACGCCCCTGAGCCTGGTGATACGCCCGCACCATCAGCAGTCCGGTCATCTCGCCATGCGCGCCCGCCGCAGGCTGCATCGTGATCGCGTCCATGCCCGTGATCTCGATCAGGCATTCGCTCAGCGTCTTCAGAATCTGCAGCGCGCCCTGCGAAATCTTCTCCGGCTGGTAAGGATGTCCGTTCGCGATTCCTTCCACCCGGGCCACCGCTTCATTCACCCGCGGGTTGTACTTCATCGTGCACGAGCCCAGAGGATACATTCCGAGATCGATCGCGTAGTTCCACGTGGAAAGCCGCGTGAAGTGGCGAATGATTTCGATCTCACTCACCTCCGGCATATTTCCCAGATCTTTTCTTTCAGTGGGACCGAGCAGTGCGGAAGCATCCACTTCCGGCACATCGAGCGGCGGCAACTTCCAGGCGGCTTTTCCGGCCGATGACTTCTCGAAGATGAGCCCTTCGTTCTGGTTGACGTGGCACGTCGCTTTCGGTGTCTCGTGCTTCATCCCGCCACCTCCGCCACATCGGCTTCTTCTTTGCCAGACCGCACCGAGCGTTCGCTCTCGGCAATCAGTCCCACTGCCGTATCGATGGCGCTCCGCGTAGTCAGTTCCGTACAGCACCACAGGGCGGCATTTCCCAGCTCCGGATAAAATTTCTTCAAATGGAATCCGCCGATCACTTTGTGTCCCAGGAGCCGGCTGTTGATGGCACAGGGATCCTCGCTGGTCTCGAACACAAACTCGTTGAAGCGAGGAGCGCCGGCAAACAGCACTTTGCCGTGCTTTGAAAACTGTCCTGCGGCATAAGCCGTTTTGGCCAGATTTTGTTTGGCCAATTCTTTCAATCCAACTTTGCCGTACACCGTCATAAAGATGTTGACCATCAGCGCCACGAGCGCCTGATTCGTGCAGATGTTCGACGTCGCCTTCTCGCGCCTGATATGCTGCTCGCGCGTGGCGAGCGTGAGTACGAATCCGCGACGGCCTTGCCTGTCGACGGTTTGCCCCACAAGTCTTCCGGGCATTTGCCGCACATATTTTTCCCGCGTGGCGATTACTCCGCAATAAGGTCCGCCAAATCCCAGTGGCACACCGAACGATTGCGCCTCCATCGCGATCACATCCGCCTCGCGGGGTGGCTCCACGATTCCCAGCGACACCGCTTCAGCAATCGATACGACAAGCATCGCGCCGTGCTTGTGCGTAATCTCGGCAATCGCCGTCACGTCCTCGATGGTCCCAAAGAAGTTCGGCGATTGAATCAGCACACAAGCGGTGGCCGGCGTAATCAAACTCTCCAGTTCCGCGAGATTCACCCGGCCATCGTCCCCAAAACCCGCTACGGAAAGCGGCATTCCCTGGTGCGTCGCGTAGGTCGCCAGCACTTCGCGATATTCCGGATGCAAGCTGCGCGCCACCACCACGGACCGTCGACCGGTAAGGCGCACCGCCATCATCACCGCCTCAGCCGCCGCGGTTGAGCCGTCGTACATGGAAGCGTTGGCCACTTCCATGCCGGTGAGCTCGCAAATCATGGTCTGAAATTCAAAGATCGATTGCAGTGTGCCCTGGGAAATTTCCGCCTGATACGGCGTATAGGCGGTAAGAAATTCTCCGCGCGAAATCAGGGAATCAATAATGACCGGGCGGTAATGCGAGTACGCCCCCGCACCCAGGAAGCTGGTGTACCCTTCGCCGTTTTCCCGCGAGCGCTGGCGAAAGTAATCGACGATCTCCGATTCCGCCATCTGCCGCGGAATTTTCAAGTCGCGATTCAGCCGGTATTCCGCCGGGATCGGCGCGAATAATTCGTCGACCGAACGCAAGCCAATGGCCTTCAGCATGGCTTCGCGGTCGGCAGGAGACTTCGGTAAGTAGCGCATAGGAAATTAATTAGATGTAACTCAAGGACAGTTCGATTGTGGCAGCCGTTGAAGGGCTCAAGCTGTGCTCAGAATCACATGGATTTTCGATTACCAACTTCCGGCAGCCGCCAATTCGTTAGTGCCCGCCTTCTTCCGCCACAAATTTTTCGTAATCCGCGGCGGACAGAAGTCCATCCAGCTCGCCCGGATTCTGCAAAGCGATTTTCATCATCCAGGAACCGTGCGCATCTTTATTTATCTTCTCGGGTGACGTGGCCAGATCCTCGTTGATCTCGGTAACCTTCCCAGAAACCGGGGCGTAAAGATCCGACACCGCCTTCACCGACTCGACGGAACCAAATGTCTTGCCGGCCGTAACCTCTCCGCCGACCTTCGGCAGCTCGACGAATACGATGTCCCCTAGCTCTTCCTGCGCGTGGTCGGTGATCCCAACCGCAGCCGTGTTCCCACTGGCCTGAATCCATTCGTGCTGCTTCGTATATTTGCGATCTGTTGGATAACTCATGATGGCTTCTAGCTCCTGGCTCCTAGCTCTTTGAAAATCCTCTACGCACCTCAGCGTCCTCTGTGTTTAAGCTTTCTTCGGCCTTTTATAAAACGGGGTCGGCACGACCTGCGCGGCAACACCTTGCCCGCGAATCTCTACGTTAACCGCCGCACCCACGGCCGCAAATTCCGGTGGCACGTAAGCCAACGCAATATTCTTTTTCAAGAATGGAGCCGGAGATCCGCTGGTGACGTACCCAATTTCGCGCACACCGTCATTCAGAACTCTGTATCCATCGCGCGCGATCCCGCGGCCAACCATCTCCAACCCCACCAGCGTGCGCTTCACACCTCCGGCCTTGGTTCTTTCCAGCGCGGCGCGTCCAATAAACTCCGGCTTCTCCATTTTGCAGAAGCGATCAAGCCCCGCTTCCCAAACATTAATCGTATCGGAAATCTCATGCCCGTAGAGCGGCAGTTTGCCCTTCGAGGCGCAGCGTGTTGCGCGCGCCCAGGCCGCAGGGGAGAATACCGAATTCCTTCCCGGCGTTCAAAATCTCATTCCAAACTCGAGCGCTGATAGCCTCGTCCGCGGGAACATAAATTTCGAAACCATCTTCCGCCGTGTATCCCGTTCGCGCAATCAGAATATTCTTGAGCCCGCAGACCGTCCCGCGCGTCACCCAATAAAACTTTACCGCGCTCAAATCCGCGTCGGTCAGCTTCTGAAGGACGTCCACGCCCTTCGGCCCCTGGATCGCAATCTGCGTAAAGTCGTCCGAAACATTCTCGACCGCGCAGTCAAATTGCCGCGTGTTGTCCCGCACCCAGTTGAAGTCTTTCTCCCGTGTGCCCGCGTTGATCACCAGCAGATACTCGTCCTCGCCAAGGCGGTGGACGATCACATCGTCCACAAATGTCCCCTGCGGATACAGCAGCGCCGAATACTGCGCCTGGCCCACCGCCAGCCGCGAAGCGTCATTCATGGAAATATGTTGCACAGCGGCCAGCGCCTGCGGACCGGCTAAACGGATGTCGCCCATGTGGCTAACATCGAAAATGCCCACGCCAGTACGCACCGCCATGTGCTCGTTGACAATGCCGCAGCCGATCGACGCAGGATACTCCACCGGCATATCCCAGCCATTGAAGTCGACCATCTTCGCGCCCATCTGGCGATGGACAGCGTTCAGTGCGGTTTTGCGAACAGCGGGAGTGGTCTCAACCGAAGACAAAATCAAGCCTCAGCGAACAGTGCTGGTCTGCCAAGATGGAGTGACTGCTTACCGTATCACGCGGTTTTTCGGCGGGTCAAACCGGTAAGGCGTTCACCACAGAGGTCACAGGGGAAACCAAAGGATTTGCGTTCCGCTGTGGAATCCTGTGTCCCCTGTGTTTCAAGATTTTTCTAGCGCCCGAACTGCACCGTCACGTGTGCCCCCGCAGCCACGTGCGTCCCCGCTGGAGGAGACTGTTGTCGCGCCACTCCGCTGCCCACGGCTTCCAATTCAAGACCGGTATCCTGCGCGGTTTCCACGGCTCCTCGCACCGTCTTTCCTACGAAAGACGGCACCTCGATTCCACCCTGCTCGACGTCCAGCACTACGGTTCCCGTCGCGGGAGGCGTCGCTTGACCTGCGATAGCATCGACCGCGGTCGGGCTGTTGGCCGGCTGCGGCTGGCTTGTTGCGGCTGCTCCCGGTTCACTGTGGCGGATCGCCGCTTGCACGAGTTTGCCGTCAGTATCGGCGGTCGCCGGCGACAGCCCATCCTGAGCCGCTCGAAGGGCGGGCACATTTGCCTTGCCAGCTGTCTGATCCGATGAATCCCCATTCACCTCGGCGGTCTCGAGCGGCTCGCCCGGATGATCCGGCGTTCCCTCTTCCAGATCTTTATCCTTCATCGCCTGCGCCATCAGCACCTGGCGGTTCGGCGCAAGCGGCAGATCATGCGGCGTGTGCAGATACTCCAGCACCTGCTGCGCGACGCGACGAAATACTGGCGCTGATATCTGCCCGCCCTGGTGCAGGCCCACAGCAGAATCCAGAATCACAGCCACCACAATCTGTGGATTATTCAGCGGCGCGAATCCGGCAAACGACCCAATATACTTTGTCTTCGAATACGCTCCGGTCGCCGGATCCACTTTCTGCGCCGTCCCCGTCTTGCCTGCGGAGCTATAGCCTTCCAGAATCGCTTTGCGCCCCGTACCCTCGAGCACCACCTTCTGCATCATCGAGCGCATCTCAGCCGCGGTGAAACTGGAAATCACCCGTCGCGAACTTCCCGGATGAAACGCCACAGCCTGCGGCGAGCCTTGCGCCTCCACAGGACCCACGATGATGCGCGGCTCTACCCAAACTCCATCATTGGCAAATGTGGAAATCAGTCCCGCCAGTTGCATCGGCGAGATCCCAATCTCCTGGCCCATGGAAATCGCGGCAATCGAAACCTTCGACCAGCGGCTCACCGGTTTCGTCAGGCCGCGCGTCTCGCCCGGCAATTCAATTCCAGTCTGTTGTCCAAATCCATAAGCTCGAATGTATTTGTAAAACCTGTCTTCGCCCAGCCGCAGCGCAATCTTGATTGCGCCCACGTCACTCGATTCCGCCAGTACACCCCACACCGGCAACAATCCGTGCGGCTTCGAGTCACGAATGCGCATGCCGTTGTAGACGATCGATCCCATCTGGCAGTCAAACACTTCGTTGGGATTCGTCAGCTTTTCTTCGAGCGCCGCCGAAATTGTGACCAGCTTGAACGTCGACCCCGGCTCATACACGTAGCTCACCGCGCGGTTCGTCAACGCAGCCGGAGTTACTTGCTTGCGAAGATTTGGATTGAAGGTGGGCCGGTTGGCCAGCGCCAGAATTTCCCCCGTGTGCGGATTTTCCACGATCACGGTGCCGGCGATCGCTTGCGTATCGTGAATCGCCTGATCCAGTTCCTTCTCCGCGATGTACTGAATGTTCTTGTCGATGGTCAGGACAAGGTTTTCGCCCGCTTCCGGCTGTTTCTCCACATCGGAAAACCACTGCCGCCTCGCGTCGACCGAGATGAACATTTTCCCGGCTCGTCCGCGTAGGTCGCCGTCAAATTCGTGCTCGATGCCGCTTTGGCCGGCGTCTTCCATGCCGACGGTTCCCACTACCTGCGCCGCCAGGTCGCGCGCCGGATAAAACCTCTTCGGCTCTTTCTGAAAATGGATGCCCTGCAGGTTAAGCGACTTGATGCGCTCGATGGTCTCGTCATCGGCCTTGCGAGCCACCCAGCAGAAAGTTTTATGGTTGCGGCAATCGGCCAGCACCACATTGTGATCTTCGCCGGTGATCCGCGTAATCAGGGAAACCGCGGTGGGAAGGTCCTTCACTTCTGACGGCACGGCGAATGCGGAATCGACAAGCACGGACATCGCCAGCTCATGCCCAGCACGGTCATAAATCACACCACGCTTGGCAGAAAGTGGAATCTCCCGCTGCTGCTGGTGCTCCGCCTGCTTCACAAAACTCCCATACCGAAAAATCTGCAAGTAGACCAGCCGCCCGCAGATCGCCACACACCAAAACAAAAGCATTGCCCCAAGCAGGTAGAGCCGCGAGTTCTTGCCGAGGCTGGAATTAGTCGCCATGAAGCTGCTGCTGCATTTTGGGTGGTTAGACAAACATGGCGGCCCCACCTTTCCGGCGGACCGCCAAATAAGCTCATGTAGGGACAGCCACCCTCGGCTGTCCGCCGAGCAAAGCTCGGCTCGTTCTCCAGTGCCCGGAGCTACTGTCCGCTCAACCTATAAAGGGGAGCGACGCTCGCCATCACCGGCGCATTGGAATCCGCCGCCACGCTATCCATACGGATCACTTGTCCCGGCTCCAGCGGAACCAATCCCATGCGACGCGCCATCACGTCAATCCGTTCCGGATCGCGCAGGCTGGCATCTTCCAGGCGCAGGGCGCGGTTCATCTCGGTCAAATTGCTGAGTTCGCGCTTCGCCGACTCGATCTGATAGCCATATTCGATCGCACGGAAATGCTGCCAGGCATAGGTAAACACCAGCATGAACAGAACAGCCAGCGCCGTGCCAAATTGCTTCATCTCGCGATTGTGCCGGGGATCCTCCACCTTCACCAGACGCGAGTTGTCGATCGCCTTGGCGAAATAAATTTCCGGCGTTCCCGTGAAGAAGCTGTTTCGCCGCGCTGTTGGAACCGCACCGCGTATTACCGCCGCTGCCGTCGCCATTATGCCGCTCCTGCGAAAACCCGCTCTGCGTGCTGGGGAGTCTGCATTTCGAAAAGCCGTTCCAGTTCCGTTTCCTCAGTGATGCGCCTTTGCTGCGCTCTTCGTTCCGCGCGCTCCACCGTCGCCATCAAATCCTGGATCAATGTTCCCGTGTACATCTCGCACCTTCCAACTCGAATTCCCACCACCCAGAACCTGGCTTCCGAACCGGAAGCCCTTTTATATCGGTGGATCTTTGTCCACCTTTTTACAGAACCTGAATGACCCGGCACGCCATGACAGCTATGCCGGGGACTCCAGCAGGTTTTCCGGAGCCTAAACTTTTAAAAGCCGCCTTTCGGCAAACCCTCGGTCCGGAAGCCGGGAGCCGCTGCTATATTCTTTCCGCCGCCCGCAATTTCGCACTGCGCGCCCGCGGATTGCGCTCCTGCTCTTCTTCAGATGCCGTCACCGGTTTCTTGGTCAGCACCCGGAAGTACTTGTACTTTTTTTCACCGTCGCGGAAAGCATCTTTTACGATGCGATCTTCCAACGAGTGAAAACTAATCACCACCACGCGTCCTCCTGGTTTCAGAATCCGGGGCGCTGCTTCCAGCAGCGCCTTCAGATCGTCCAGTTCGCGGTTTACGAAGATTCGAAGAGCCTGGAAAGTTCGTGTCGCGGGATGAATTCGCCTTTGCTCAGAATTCATTGGCCGGGCCGCGGCTGATATGACATCCGCAAGATGTGCGGTAGATCGTATCGGCCGCGACCGGACAATGGCTCTGGCGATTCTCCGCGACCTCCTTTCCTCTCCGAATTCGTAAATCACATCGGCAAGCTCACGCTCGTCGAGGTGGTTTACCACTTGTTCGGCGGTTCGCTCCGACCGCGGGTCCATCCGCATGTCGAGCGGTCCTTCCGCCTGAAAACTAAATCCGCGCGCGGCATCCTCGAGCTGCAAACTGCTCACTCCGATGTCGGCCAGAATGCCGTCCGCAAAACCCTTGACGAACCGCTCTCCGGCTTCGGCGAACGAGCATTGCAACAGCGTGACCGTCGGCCAGTCGGGTCTTAGGTCATAGGTCTTAGGCTGCGGATCGTCGGCGTCACTCGGGGCCGAAGACCCAACACCTAAGACCGCCCTTGCCTTTTCCAGCGCCGCTGGATCCTTATCGAGCCCAATCAAATGTCCCGGTGCGCCGAGGCGTTTTGCGATTTCGTAACTGTGCCCGCCCAGGCCCACCGTGGCGTCGATATAAGTCCCGCCACGCCGCACGTTTAAAAAGTCGATCGCTTCTTTTAAAAGAACCGGAACATGGTTGGCTGGAAGAAGGCTCGCTCCCCTTCCACCACCATGCCCAACCCCCTGAGGGGTGTCTATTGAACCCTCGCCCACTAGATGCCCAATTCGTCGAGCGTCTTCTCATCGTCAGGCGTGAACTTTTCTTCCTCGACCTGCTTGCGGTACGCATCCAGGTTGCGCACGATCAGGTGCGTCAGGTTGCCGGTAACCGCAACCTCGCCCTTGATTTGCGCCGCTTCGCGCAACAGTTGCGGTATCAGCAACCGCCCCTGCCCGTCCATTTCCACCACCTGCCCGTAATAGTTCACGCGGTCCAGAAACTTCTTCTTCGTAGGATTGAAGGTGGAGAGCCCGGCCAGCTTCTGCTCGATCCGCTCCCATTCCTCGAAGGGATACACTTGAGCAACCTTCCCATCCAGACTTGTGATGTAGTATTGCTGTCCGTACTTCTCGTCGATCACCCGCTTGAACTCCGCCGGGACCTTTAACCGTCCTTTTTCGTCGACGCGAGTTGGGTGATTGCCGCGAAACATAATTTGTCATCCTGAGGCGGCGGTTCTTGTCGCCGAAGGATCTCTTAACCACTGCTGCTGCCACGAGGGAGGTAAAGACGGCACAAAACTTGGTCAAACTCGGCTGGTTCGGGCTGTTTGTCGTCCTTCTGGGTCGGATTTCCACCGGCTCCTCGTTTTCAGCTTCCCGTTCCCACAGCTCTAAACTGTCTGGCCACTTCCTACCACTTTGTACCACATCTTATCCGTAAGTCCTTGATTGTCAATACAAAACTTGAAGGTTGGGTCGTGACCAAAGTGCGGATTCGGGAAAATACGAGGACTAGTGGTTAACCAGTTATACGACCACAAGATGTTGGGTTTACGTTCTGGATTCCTTCGCTATTCATTCGCTTCGATTTTTCTTGCAATCCGCGCCAGTCAGGCCCTTCACTGTGGAAATTAGCGGTTTTTCAATGCAGCATCCGGCTCCAGAAGAGGGCTCCTTCGCCCAAAAATCTTCCCCCTGCCAGCTCAGTACACTGCATTCCCCCCACGGCTGCTGTGAATCTGTCCGGCTTCCACCGAGATTGAGTAGGCCTCGCCGCCCTCGCCATTCCATCCGCGAATGTCGAACGTCGCCCCGGTGGGCGCGTGATAGGCAGGCACGTTGCGTAAGGTCAAGGGCTGACCAGACTTGCAAACCTCCGGCGGGCCCGTGACCTGCAGAAAGTAAGCGCCTCCTCCGCTGCCCACCACTTTCGCGCGACCATCCACTTCCACCAGCAGCGCTGATTTTTCATCCACAGCAATTTCGCGCGGCGCCGTTGACCAGCCATCGGCGACAATCCTCGCCAGAAATCCCAGGCTTCGTCCCATGCGGTCGCGTTTGACGAAGTGACTGTCGGTAAGAATGTTTTCCAGTCCTGGAACTTTCAGGAAATCTCGTACCAGCGTGACTCGCTGCACATAAGGATTCGCTAAAACCTCCTGCGACGTAAGATCGGCATCGCCTGACTTGTCGTCCATGGAGCCATAGACGAATTGCCCCAGAATCGCCAGACCTGCGCTCGTTCCTCCGATGGGCTTGCCCGCAATCACGTGGTTATTGATGGCCTCTTCCACCGCAGTTCCCTTCCAGAAATTGACGTAGCGCGACTGGTCGCCACCGGCAATAAAGATGACCGTGGCCAGCCGGATGATCTTCGCCACCTTCGGATCATCCGCCGCTTTGCGATTGGGAATGATCAGCGTCGCCACCGAATTCATCTGGCATACCTTGTTCACGTACTTGTTGTAGTCGTCCTTTCCCATCGCGCGCAGAATCAGAAAGTCGCC
This sequence comes from uncultured Acidobacteriaceae bacterium, assembly GCA_963750245.1. Taxonomy (GTDB): domain Bacteria; phylum Acidobacteriota; class Terriglobia; order Terriglobales; family Acidobacteriaceae; genus Sulfotelmatobacter. The sequence goes on along the minus strand of CAVVQB010000005.1, from coordinate 524,157 downwards.
GTTGTGTCCTTTCCCGCAGAGCCAGCGGAAGGCTTCATCCAGATCCGCGCCACCGCCCATCATGGCAGTTCCGGGTTCGGGCCGAGTCTGCGCATCCAGGTCGCTGCCCAGGCGCTTGTATTTATAGGACTGCGAGTGGCCGATGGCGAAGGCACTGCTACAGCAGATCAAACTAAGAAGTACGACGCTCACGACTTTCATGACCCGACGAATATACCTCAGCCAGATCGTCGTAGGAAAATTCCATTTCGAAGAGACTCCGCGCTCCGGTCGATCAGATTGAACTCACACTCCCTTAACCCATGGTGTACACTGCGTCCATTTACTCAGCGACACTTTGTGGAGGCGCCAATGAACTTCAATCGGGGCAGGATCTGGCTAGGTGGTTTGGCGGGAGGCGTGGTCTGGCTGCTATGGAGTTTCCTGGTGGGACACTTCGTCATCACCGATGCGCGCTACGTGGCGGCGCAGAATGCCGGGCTGTTCCTGAAAACGCCACGCTATCCCTTCTTCGTGGCCCAGTGGATCGTGCTGCTGTTTATTCTGTCGATCGCGGTCGCGCATCTGTATGCCTGGGCGCGCCGTGGTCTCGGTCCTGGTCCGGGCGCTGCGCTAAAGGTCGGCTTTCTGGCTGGCTTCTTCGCGGGCTTCCCAGGAAATTTCGCGCAGGCCACCTGGTTCGCTGGCGATCGCGTGCTTCCTTTCGGCTGGATGATTGAGATGTGGCTCGGCGCCATCCTGGCCGCTCTGGTCGCAGGCTGGCTCTATAAAGACTAGCGGAAACAAATGAAAATCGCGGAAGATGCAGAAAAAGAAGAGTAACCGCAGTGATTAGGTTCTAATTTTCTATGATGTTCTCAGCGTGCTCCGCGTTCTCAGCGGTTTTCATTTGTTTTTGCTTCACTTCACCGGTTCCACGAACACCGCCGTGCCGTAGGCCAGGACTTCGGTGACGCCCTGCATCACTTCCGTGGCGTCATAGCGGGCACCGACCACGGCGTTCCCGCCCAGTTCCGCCGCATGCTCCAGCATCAGATCGAAGGCTTCGGCGCGTGTCTTCTCGCATAAATTGGTAAGCAACGTGATGTTGCCTCCGACCAGCGTCTGCAGTCCAGCGCCGATGGTGCCGAAGATCGAACGTGAGCGCACCACGATTCCCCTGACTACTCCTAGCGTTCGCGTCACGCGAAAACCGTCCAGCTCGAACTGCGTGGTTACCATATTGTGCGCCACCATCCGTCCACTGCCGGTATAGGTTGTGGGCATCGCCATCATTCCTTTCATCGGACCGCTTGCGCCGGAACTGCGGGCAGCTAACTATAGCGCGAATCTGTCGCCGGGAACGAATTGCCAATTTCCGTTTCTACCGGGCTGGAAATCGCACACCGTTTTGTATTACTCCAGTGTCGCCGTGATGAAAAACTCCCGCGACGACGTATCATATTCCACGTGCAGAACATTCGGTTTGCAGCAGACCTGGCAGTCTTCAATGTAATTCTGCCGCCGGCCCCCAGACTCATCCACGGCGGTAACATTCCATTCGCCGCAGCCGGCACACTGAAACCCTGCTTCCATGCTGAAATTCCCTCCGACAACTTAGCCCTATAATGACCGGGCTGTCATTTTTATGTCTGGAGGCTTGATGTTTTCCCGGCGACAGTTTCTTGAAGCGGGCGGCGTGGCGGCAGGCCTCGCTACCGTCTTTCACCCTTTCCTTGTATCGGCCCAAGTCAGAGACAAAACAGCCAACGCCTCCCCTCTGCCGCCATCTCTTGCGCGTTTGCAATCGCGAAAAAGTGAGGCTACTCCCATTTCGCGGGAAGAGCGCAGCGCGCGCCAGGATCGCGCCCGTCAACGCATGAGCGAGAACGCAATCGACGCCATCTTGCTGATGTCTGGCACCTCTCTGGATTATTTCACCGGAATACGCTGGTGGGGTGGTGAGCGCATGTTCGCCTTCCTGCTGCCGGCGAAAGGCGCCGCATTCTACGTATGTCCAGCGTTCGAAGAAGGCCGAGCTCGCGAAGAGATTGCCCATGCACCAGATGGAGACCGTCCCGACGTGCGCACCTGGCAGGAAGATGAAAACCCTTATCGCCTGGTAGCGCAAGGTTTGAAAGACAGCGGGATGGCAAATGGCAAGTTGGGAATTGAAGAAACGGTCCGCTTCTTTTTCGCCGATGGAATTGCCCATGCCGCACCGCAGCTGACCCTGACGAGTGCCACGCCGATAACCGCTGGGTGCCGCATGATCAAGAGCGCGCACGAGATCGCGCTCATGCGTCTCGCGGCACAGGTTACTTTGTCTGCCTACGAGGCCGTCTATCGAGCATTGCGCGAGGGGATGACGCAGCAGCAGGTAGAAACCTTGATTGCCGCAGCCTACGAACAGCTCGGCTTTCCCGGCGAAGCCAGCGTGGAGGTGGATGAATACACCTCGTTCCCACACGGATCGAGCACGCCGCAGGTCATCCACGAAGGATCGATTGTGATGATCGATGACGGCTGCACCGTCGAGGGTTACCAATCCGACATCACGCGCACATTCGTGCTGGGCAAGCTCCCGGAAAAGACCGGCGACAAAATGAAAAAAGTATTCGACATCGTTCACCGCGCGCAATCGGCCGCGCTCTCAACCGCGCGTCCAGAAGTGGAATGCGGCGCGGTCGACGCAGCCGCACGCAAAGTAATTGTCGACTCCAGCTACGGTCCGGACTACAAATACTTTGTCCACCGCCTGGGTCACGGCCTGGGCATGGATGGCCACGAGTGGCCGTATCTCGTCCGCGGGAACCACGCCAAACTCGCGGCCGGCATCACCACCAGCAATGAGCCCGGCATCTACATCCGCGGAGAATTTGGCATCCGCCTCGAAGACGACATGCACATTACAGAAAGCGGCGCGGAATTGTTCACGCCGCAAAGCCCGTCGCTGGAGGATCCGTTTGGAACATCAGTGGCCAGTGGTCAGTGATCAGTGGTCAGACAGGGCAGTTTAACTGGTCACTAGCCACTAGCTACTGCCTTTCTATTTCGGCGGGACCACTTGCAGATTGTTCGTCACCGCGAAGATGCCCGGGACGCTGTTGGCGCGAAGGCCCGCCAGATTCTTGTCCGTATCGTTATCCACCACGCCCTCCAGCGTGACTCGTCCGCTTTTCACGACGATGCGAATCGGCTTCTGCACGCCTAGGGCATATTTCTCCAGCGAAGAATAGCCGTAGATCGAACGGTACAAGCGAATCCGCAGGCCGTCATCCATGGGGGACGGCGGCAAAATTTCGATCTGGTTATCCACTTTCTCCACACCTTCGATGTGCTTGATCGCATTCTCAGCGTCAGACTTCAGCGAAGGTCGCACGACCTGTCCGAGCAGCGTGACCGTGCTGCCGTCCACTTTGAAAGCGATGAAATCGAACACGTCGAAATACGGAAGCATGAGAAGCTCGTGCCGAACTTCCCTGGTGATCCGTTCTTCGGATCTGGCTGAGGGCTGGCCACGGTCCTGGGCAATGCTCAGGGTTGTGAGCGTTAACAGAATAATTACGACAACCACCCACTTGGCTTTCATAGCTGTCTCTCCTTGCTCGAGATTTCCCCACGATTGGAATGCCGACGGGCTGCCACGTCGGAAGGCTACTCTTAACGGTACGGAAATGGCCTACAGCGTTTCCTGTATTTCCTTTGTCTTAGTCAGGGCCTGCCTACGATGGTGACATAGATCCTACACAGGGAGGCAAGATTCTGGCCGGGAAAACTTTCGCTTGCTCGCAATCTCTATCAGTGTTATTCCTGACTCGCCTTGTTTCGACCCATAAGCTCGGACTGAGAAGACGGAATGTCACCTGGGGCCTCGCATTGCCTGACTCGAACGCGGATCATGACCCGCTGAGCAGAATTCCCTTTGTCTCCCCGGGCGTATCGATCGCCGAAGCCGAAGATCCCAACCGGCCCAAGCGCGTGCTCGGCTTCCGCGATCTGGTCTTATTTTATGTGGTCACCGGCATCAGCCTGCGCTGGATCGCCACCGCCGCAGCGGCCGGTCCCAGTTCCATCGTCATCTGGATTGGCGCCTGGTTCTGCTTCTACACTCCGCTCGCGCTTTCTGTGCTGGAACTCTCTTCACGCTATCCCAGCGAAGGCGGCCTCTACGTCTGGAGCAAGCGCGCTTTCGGAGATTTCTCCGGCTTCATGTCCGCCTGGACTTACTGGACCAGCAATCTTCCCTACTTCCCGGCGGTCCTCTACTTTGCCGCCAGCAACATCCTGTTCATCCGCCAGAACGCCTGGGCGCACCTGTCAAACAATGCCACCTTCTACATCGTCTTCTCTCTGCTAACGCTGAGCGTCGCCACGCTGATGAACATCGTCGGGCTTGACGTGGGCAAGTGGCTGCACAACGTGGGCGCGCTTGCTATGTGGATTCCCGTTGGCATCGTCATCGTCATGGGATTGATCGCATGGCATCGCTATGGCTCGGCCACGTCGTTCACCCTACATTCGATGACGCCCAGCCTGCATTTCAACGACATCATTTTCTGGTCGGTGCTGACCTTCGCCTTTGGCGGATGCGAGACTGCATCCTTCATGGGAGAGGAAATCAAGAATCCCCGCCGCTCGATCCCGTTCGCATTGCTCTTTGGCGGGATCACCGTCACCCTCTGTTACATCCTGGGAACGGCGTACGTATTACTCGCACTGCCCTCGAGCGAAGTCAACAGCTTGCAGGGACTGGTGCAGGCCATCTCGAAAACCGCTGGGCGCGTGGGCTTTCCCGGTGTGTTGCCCGTCGCCGCCTTCCTGATCGCTCTCAGCAACATCGGCGCTGCCGGCGCTTACCTTGCCGCCGTAGCGCGCCTGCCTTTCGTCGCCGGACTGGACCGCTTCCTGCCGCCGGCATTTGGTGCGCTGCACCCGCGCTGGAAGACTCCGTGGGTAGCGTTGCTGACTCAATTCGTCCTGGGCGTGGTCTTTATTTTTCTCGGCCAGGCCGGAACCAGCGTCAAAGGCGCCTACGACGTGCTGGTCAGCATGGGCGTGATTGCGTACTTCATTCCTTATCTTTATCTCTTCGCCGCCATGATCAAGCTGCAGCGTGAGCCCGCCGGCCCAGAGGTGATCCGCGTCCCGGGTGGAAAAACGATGGCCAAGCTCGTGGCCACCCTCGGATTCCTCACGACTGCGCTGACGATTTTCCTGTCGCTCATTCCGCAGCCCGATGAGCCCAACAAACCGCTGGCTCTATTCAAGATTGTAGGAGGAACCGGAGTGCTGGTCGTGGTAGGAGTATGGCTCTACATTGCTGGAAAACAGAGAGCAGCACAGGCGAAAAAGGCCGTAATTTGAGCAGACCGAGCTGAACCGCAAAACGTTAGTAATCTCATAAAATGTGCTGTTCTCGGCTAGTATTCGAAAACTGCACTAAGAAACATGGGACCGATCAACCCAGAAGCGGCGATGAAGCTTCAACCCGAGTTGATGTCGGGCGAAAGTCTGCTGTGGGCAGGCCAGCCGAATCGCAGCGTGATTTTCCACTCCGAAGATTGGACGATGATTCCCTTCAGCCTGCTCTGGGGCGGCTTTGCCATCTTCTGGGAATCAGGTGTGCTCGGCATCTGGGGCCATTCGAAACATACTGCTCCGGTGTTCTTCGCCCTCTGGGGTATTCCGTTCGTGGTGATCGGGCAGTACATGATTTGGGGCCGTTTTCTATACGACGCCTGGATCAAGCGACGAACATATTACGCCGTCACAGATCGCCGCGTACTGGTTTTGCAAGATGGCACCAAGAGAAAGACAAGCTCCGCTTACCTTGATGCTATTCCGACCATCGAACGCGATGGTGGAGAAACCGGAACCTTGTGGTTTGGGCCAAAGTATCCCATGATCGCGGGGCGTGGACAGAAGGCCCGTGGCTGGAGCCGATTTAACGTTGGCGACATCCCGACTTTCTCCGACATCGACGATGTGGATTCCGTTTACCGGCTTGTGCTCGACCTGAAAGACCGCAGTGCGCGAAGCAAGGCGGAGGCACACGTATAACGAACGCTTGTTTTCGCCAATCGGTCAGAAAACAACCAGGATCAAAACTCCTATACCGGCGTCGCCGTCTTCCTCGCCGGATTAAAGAATGGTAGCGCCGTCACCTTCACATTCGTTTTCAGCCGGATCGCCTCAATCGTAACTTCCATCTGCAACTGCGTCCCCTGCTTCGAATGCTCAGTCTCCACGCTAGCCAGCGCGATCATCTTCTTCAAAATCGGAGACCAACTCGTAGTCGTCGCCTTACCAACCTGTTTCTCCCCCGAGTACAAGGGCACAGCCACGCGCGAAGCCTGGCTGGGCGCGGCTGGTGTGAGGCCGTAGCGTTCATAGAGCGCTTCCACATCGGTCCAATCGACTTCCACTCCGACCAGCTGCCGCGGCACGCCATTTTTCGAGTCCTGCTCCAGCGCCCGCTTGCCAATAAAATTCTCTTTGTCGAGATGCACCATCTTGGCGAAACCCAACTCGTACGGTGAATATTTCTGCGACGGAATCAACGCCTTCTTCGAGCTGCTGTAATCCACTTCGATTAAGAGAAGCCCTGCCTCCACCCGCGCCACATCCAGCGCTAGCATGCCAGCGGCATGTAGATCAAACTGCTTGCCTGTCTCCGCCAGCGCATCCCAAACCTTGACAGCGTCATTGGCTTCTCTTAATGGAACCCAAATCTCATAACCGAGATCACCGGTATAGCCCGTGCGCGAAATGTCCACGGGCACGCCCGCAATCTTGCCATGCGTTACGCGGAAATATTTAAGATTCGCAATGTCAGCCTCGGCAGCACTCTTCAAGAGTTTCGCTGAAGTGGGCCCCTGCAGCGCCAGCGCCGCAACTTTCTCGGAAATATCTTCGACCTGCACATCCATGTTCAGGCCATTCTGCCGGAACCAGCGCAGGCTCGGGTCGGCAGCCGTCCAGCGATAAACATTCTCCTCCAGCCGCGAAATCGTTCCGTCGTCGATGACCTTGCCCTCTTCATCGCACCAGCAGCAATAAATCACCTGCCCCACTTTCACTTTATTGATGTCGCGCGTGATCACGCGGTTCACCAGCCGCGTCGCGTCTTTGCCGGTGACCAAATACTTGTAGAGCGGCGAAATATCGATCAGCGCCGCCGCATTGCGGATGGCGTTGTACTCGTGCTCGTGATGCACCTCATACACGCTGACCGTGTAGTATCCCGACCACTCGCGGTAATTCAAGCTCTGGCAAAGCGGAAAAGTTCGTTCGTGAAACGCAGTTCCGATGGGCAATGAGAGTGGCCTCGAAAAAAATTAACTCGAAGCCAGATTATACGCACGACAATGCGGCGCGGCAATCTCGCGCTGATGACATCCAGTCACGCGCCGCGCGAAAATGTGCAGACAAAACGACCAGTTCCCGATAGAATGACCATTCGACTCCACCCATGCACTCAACCAAGCCAACTTCGTCGAACGTCCTCCGCAGTTGGAGCGTCCTGCCCAGCGGCCTCTGATACACCCGTCCAGACCATTTCTGCGCTAATATCCTCGTTTTCCACATTCTCAACCTAAGCCTGAAGCGAACAGCTAAAGGCTAAGAGCTTATGGCTGTTCCAATTCATACGACGTCATCGTGATCGGCGGCGGCCACAATGGCCTGGTCAACGCCGCCTACCTGGCGCGCGGCGGAAAGAAAGTTCTGGTGCTGGAACGCCGCCACATTCTCGGCGGCGCGGCCTGCACCGAAGAAGTCTTTCCCGGCTTCAAGTTTTCCGTCTGCTCCTACGTCGTCTCTCTGCTGCGCCCGGAAATCATCCGCGATCTCGACCTCCCGCGCCATGGCCTGGAAATTCTCCCACTCGACGGAACCTTCACGCCCATGCCCAGCGGCGATTACCTGTGGCGCGTGAACGACCACGGCAAAACCCATCGTGAGATCGCCCGCCACTCCCGCGTTGACGCCGAAGCCTACGACGAATTCGGCAAAGCCATGCAAGCCATGTGCCGTTTCGTGAAGCCGATTCTCAGCATGGTCCCGCCCGACCCGAACACGCTCAATCCGCGCGAACTGATGAAGCTGCTCTTCATCGGACGCCGCTTCCAGGGCATGTCGAGCTACGACAAATACAATCAAGTCCAGCTCATGACCATGAGCGCCATTGATTTTCTCGACCAGTGGTTCGAAACCGACGTGCTCAAAGCCACGATGTCCGCCTCCGGCATCATCGGCACATTTCTGGGTGTGCGCTCGCCCGGCACCGCCTACGTTCTGCTTCACCACTATATGGGCGAAATCGACGGCGCATTCCGCGCCTGGGGATTTGCGCGCGGAGGAACGGGAGCTATCTCAAATGCCATCGGCGACGCGGCCCGAGAAGCTGGCGTCGAAATTCGCACCCAAGCGGCCATCGCCAAGATCATCGTGAAAGATGGCAAAGCGAAAGGTGTAGTCTTGGCCAACGGCGATGAAATCTACGCTGACACAATTTCCTCCAGCGTAGATCCCCGGCTCACCTTCAACAAATTCATCGAAGCCGAACAACTTCCGGCGGATTTTCTCGAAGACATCAACCGCTTCAAATACCGCGGATCTTCCGGCAAGGTAAACATGGCGCTCGATGCCCTGCCGAATTTCAAGTGCATGCCTGGACCCGGCGCGCACCTCCGCGGCGCGATTTCGATCTCGCCTTCTGTCGAATACATGGAGCGCGCCTACGACGACGCCAAGTACGGCAACTTCTCGCGCAAGCCTTACATCGACATGGTTATCCCGTCGCTCACAGATCCGTCAGTGGCACCCCCAGGCAAGCATGTGCTGTCCTGCTTCGTGCAGTACGCGCCCTACAAGCTGCGCCCCGGCTTGAATTGGGATGACCAGAAAGAAGCTTTCGGCGACACCGTCGTCAACACTATTGCCGAGTACGCGCCTAACATCAAAGACATCATTCTTCATCGTCAAGTCGTCACCCCGCTCGATCTCGAACGCGAGTGGGGACTGAGTGAAGGCAATATCTTTCAAGGCGAACTTTCGCTCGAACAACTTTTCTTTCTTCGTCCCGCGCCCGGCTACGCGCGCTTCCGCACCCCCATCCAGAATCTCTATATGTGCGGTTCGGCCACGCATCCCGGAGGAGGAATCATGGGCGCGCCCGGCCGTCTCGCCGCTCTCGAAATTCTTAAAGACAAGGGAGCCGCCTAACCATGCCCGAGGCAAAGCGCGACATCGTCATCATCGGCGGCGGCCACAACGGCCTGGTCACTGCCTTCTATCTGGCCAAGGCAGGATTCAAACCTCTGGTCCTCGAACGTCGCTCGCAGGTCGGAGGCTCCGCCATCACCGACGAGTTTCATCCCGGCTTCCGATGCTCCACGCTGTCGCATGCCGCAGGTCCGGTTCGTCCCGGCATCGTTCGCGATATGCAACTCGAGAAGCACGGATTGCGGTTCATCACGCCAGAGACCTGCGTTACGGCGCTGTCTCCTGATGGTCGCGTGCTTTCGCTCTATCAGGACGAAAACAAATCCGCACAGGCGATCGCCGCTTTCTCGCAAAAAGATGCTGCGAAATATCCCGAGTTCGAAAGATCGCTGGGGAAGATCAGCAAAGTAATTGCGGATGCCCTGGCCACCACACCGCCCGACATTGACCACCCCAGCAGCGGCGATCTGTGGAGCATGCTGAAGACCGGTCGTGCCTTACGCAATCTGGGCAAGCGGGACATTTACCGCGTGCTGCGCTGGGGGCCCATGGCTGTTGCCGATCTGGTGGCGGAATATTTTGAGACGGAATTATTGCGGGCCCTGATAGCCGCTCGCGGAATCTTCGGAACTTTTCTCGGGCCATGGTCTGCGGGAAGCAGCCTGCAACTGCTGATTCGTGCCGCCGGCGACTCACATCCTGCCGGCTCAGCGTTCTTCGCCGCAGGCGGAATGGGCTCTCTCACGCAAGCCATGGCCTCCGCTGGCAAGGCTGCTGGCGTCGAGATTCGCACTTCTGCCGAGGTCATCGAGATTCGCGTCAAAGACGGCAAAGCTACCGGCGTGCTGCTTGGGACCGGCGAAGAAATCAGCGCCAGCGCCGTCATCTCCAACGCCGATCCCAAACGCACTCTGCTCAAGCTGACCGATCCCACGCATCTTTCCCCCGACTTCGTGCAGAAGCTGCAGCACTACCGCGGCAACGGCACAGTCGCGAAGGTCAACCTCGCGCTCTCTGGCCTTCCGAATTTCACCGCCTTGAAAAATGGTGACGGCGCTGCACTCAAGGGCCGCATTCACATCGGCCCCGAGATCGATTACCTCGAGCGCGCCTTCGACGAATCCAAGTACGGCAACTTCTCGCGCCAGCCTTACCTAGAAGCTACGATTCCGTCGCTGACCGATCCCACGCTTGCGCCCGAGGGCAAGCATGTGATGTCGATTTACATGCAGTACGCTCCTTACAAGCTGAAGGGCGACTGGGAAAGCCAGCGGAAGGCCCTCGGTCAAACGGTCGTGGGGACGCTCGCCCAGTATGCGCCCAATCTGCCTGAACTGATCCTGACGCACCAGATCATCACACCACAGGACTTGGAAGACACATACGGATTAACTGGCGGACAGATCTTCCACGGTGATCTCGCTCCCGACCAGTTCTTCACCATGCGTCCGCTGCTCGACTGGGCGCGCTACCGCACGCCGGTTGCGGGTCTTTATCTTTGCGGCAGCGGCACGCATCCCGGCGCGGGATTGACCGGGGGCTCGGGAGCGAATGCCGCGAGAGAGATCTTAAAGGCGCTCAAGAGGTAGCGAGTCTTAGGCATACACTTGAAATAAACAACCTCTGGGTACGATTTGTATGAAGAAACCGAAACCAAGCAAACGCGGTCCGGCCAGAAAACGCAAGACCGGCGCCCAATTCGTGGACGATTACCTTGCCGGAATCTCCGAACCCGCTCGCACCACCTTGAAGAGAATTCGCGCGGTCATTCGGTTGGTTGCGCCACCTGAGGCGACCGAGGGCATTAGCTACGGCATGCCGATGTTTAAGTACAAGGGAATGCTCGCGAGTTTCGCCGCTTTCTCCGACCATTGCAGTCTCTTTCCTGGCGCGGGGCCCACCATCAAGTTCAAGAACGAACTGACGAATTTCGAAACGTCGAAAGGCACGATCCGCTTTGCACCGGACAAGCCCGTACCCACCACTCTTCTGAAAAAGTTGGTGAAGGCGCGCATCGCAGAGAATGAACATAAGAAAGGCCAATGACCGCACCGCGCTTTCTTCCAGACCATGAAGAACTCAGCCATCCTCCTCGTCAGCTGTCCCGACGCCAAAGGCGAAGTCGCCACCATCGCCGACTTTGTCTATCGCCACAACGGCAACATCCTGCACGCCGACGAACATGCCGACGAGGAATCCGGCCTATTCCTGATGCGCGTCGAGTTCGATTCCAAAGACTTCGACATTGATCTTTCAGATAAGGATCTCACCGACTTCACCAAGCATTTTTCTCCTATCGCCGAAAAGTTTCACATGACCTGGCGCCTGGCGCAGTCCTCACATCGCCAGCGCATGATCATCCTCGTGTCGAAGTACGACCACTGCCTCGTCGATCTGCTCTACCGTCACCAAAGCCGCGAACTCGCCTGCGACATTCCACTGATCATCTCCAATCACTCGGACAACCAGCCGATCGCCGACTTCTACAAAATTCCCTACACGGTCGTTGCGACCACGAAAGACAACAAACGCCAGGCCGAGGAACAAATCCACTCTCTGATCGAGTGCCACAATGCAGATTTCATGGTGCTCGCGCGCTACATGCAGATTCTCTCCAACGATTTCGTCAACCGCTATCCGCAACGCATCATCAACATCCATCATTCGTTTCTCCCGGCCTTCATCGGTGCCAAGCCCTACCACCAGGCCTTTGAGCGCGGCGTCAAGCTGATCGGCGCAACCAGCCACTATGTCACCGAAGTTCTCGACGATGGCCCCATCATTGAGCAGGACGTAGTCCGCGTCTCGCATCGCGATACCGTGGAGGATCTCATTCGCAAAGGCCGCGACCTGGAGAAAGTCGTCCTGTCCCGCGCCGTCCGCTGGCACGTGGAAAACCGCGTCCTTCTTTACGGCAACAAGACCGTCGTGTTCTGACACCTCTTCTGAACACGTCTTCAGAACCGGCCTCCTGACGCTTGTCCCGCCGGCGCGGAAGTCCATGTACTTCCGCATCAGCCACGGCGTGCGCGTAACAGTGTCCCTCCGGTAGTAACTTGCAGCAGGGGTGACTTTCGTCTCTACTTGAACAGCAGCAAAGAATTTTCTTACCCAACAGGGAGAGTCTCGCTCGCGGGAGCGTTCTTGGCCGAGGATCTTAAATTTGAGTTAGCCATCCTGGCGACCGTCCAGGGTTTCTACCAGAAGCTCCTGCGCGACTTGCTCGGCAGCGAGGTTCCCTTGCCGAGCGGACTCGACGAGGTTGCCCTCCGCCATACCGACCGCGACTTGCCGGAGACCCTTTCCCGCATGTATCGCTGGCTTCATGTGCTCGACATGGCCATTACTCCCGCCATGTTGCGGCAAGCTTTGACTCCCGAAACGGATTCAGAGGTCGCCGAGGCACTGCTTCGCTACTTTGTCCGGCGGCGCGAGCCCAGTGATATCAATCGCGACAAGACTGACCTGATTGCAACTTTCCTTTACCGTCATCCGCGGGTTCAGGGCCAATGGCAGCAGCAGGGCTATGGGCTTGACGGCGCGCTGCCTCTTTCTCCGTTTGAAATCGCCCTTATCGAAATCCTGGCCGATACGGACGTTCCTTCGCTGCCGGAAGAGCATGTTCAACTGCTTAGAAATTTCGACCCTTTGCGCGAAGAGATTGCCCGCTATCGCGATTTCAATTCGCTCATGGATTCCGGAATCGTTTCCCGCGTGCGCGAATTGAAGCGCTGGCTGGATTCATCCTTCTACCATCCCGGCGTGCTGGCCACGGTCGCGGCCCACAACGCCGCTTTCGGCGTCCGGTTTGACGAACTCTTCGTCAAGGCCCTCGGCGAAATTAAACAGTTCGCCCAGGCTCTTGATGAGATGGGCGGCAGTATTCTCAGCACAGTCGACGGAGTGGAAGTGACCGTCGAACACGTGGCCGCAATCGAGCAGAAAGAAATGCTGAAGGCTGACTATGGCAACGCTCTGGAAAAATTCCGGCGTGTTTCGAGGCTAAAAAAAGAACTCGACCGGCGCCCGCCCATTCGCAAATCTTTGTTGGCGCCCGTTGCCGGCCGCAACATCCCGGCATCAGGAGGGGCAGCTGCCGCCGCCAAGCCCGCACGGGTCGCTGCAGCGAAGGCCCCCGCTCCCGCCCAGGCATTTCAGCCGCCAGCCATCACCGCGCAACAGGTTTCAGCGGAAGAAGGCAAGATGCGCCGCGTCGAGGAATCGATCCGCGTATTCGTTCGCGTCGCCGATCCCAAATACCGCCAGGTCGTGCCCATGCGCTTCTTCAACCTGACCCTGACTGTGCCCGAGGCCGACGCTTACAGCTCTGGCTTCCTTGAAGAAAAAAGCCCTCGCGCCGATGTGGCTCGGACTCTTATTCGCCTGGTTTCCTGCGTGGCCAGAATCAACACCGAACTCGAAGAACTCAAACGTAGCCAGAGCATGTCTTCGGTTTGGAAGCTTCATGCGGATGCGCTCGTAGTCCTGCTCGACATCGCCAGCAGCATCACGGAGGAGGCCGGTAGCGTTGCTAAGACGGCTGAAAGCAGCGGCGCAGGGCCGTCGGCGAAAGCCATCCACGAAACCGTCCAGAAGCTGCGCACCCGCTCTGATCTGGCTGTCAAGGCTCTCGCGCATCCGGGAAGCTAGCAGCAGTTCTCAGTTTCTAGTTTCCAAGCGAAGTTTCCTTTCCTAGCAAACTTAGGCCCTCTTGGTAAGGGCGGCGCGAATCCGTCGGCCTACGATCGCATCCTCCCCGGGCTGCAACATCCATACCCCGACCACGAGCGTGTTTGCATCCGCCGGGATGCCCTGGTTGGGCTTTTGGCCGGTGTTCGGGTTCAGTTCAATCGAAGGCGTCTCTCTGCGCAAAGCATCAACGATCTGTTCAGTGGTGACTCCAGTGACCGCCGGGTCGAAGCGTATCAGGAGATGCGGAACATGGTTGGCGATCCTCGGAACCACCGTCTCCGTCCTGACCGAAGGGATGCCTTTCACAGCATCGGCGATTAGATCGGCCCGCTTCTGGTAGTCGCCTTGCATCGACTCTTCCGTGTGCGAGAGAACCCAGTCGACCGCCGCAACCATGCCGACAATCTGCTCCTTGGCCACCTTCATGCCGCGGCCGATTCCGTCCCCCGGATTGTTGTTCTCATGTGCCAGGTCCGTCAGGACCTTTCTACCGAGAAGCAGGCCTGCGTTTTGTGGACCGCGCATTCCTTTGCCCCCGGAAAATGTCACCAAGTCGAAACCCATGCCCGTGTACATCCATAGATTCGAGATCGGAGGCATGTCGGCAGCGGCGTCGAGCAGGCACGGAATCTTGCACTCGTGCGCCACCCGCAGCCACTCTTGCCGACCAATCTGCGCGCTGCCTGCAACCCCATCCTCGTCTTCCGCGGCATTGAAGAAATTCGTCATCACCCCGTTGCCAGCGCCGCAGGCGCGCTTGTAGTCGTCGAGCGTGACCACTTCTGTCACCCGGGCTCCGCAGAGATAAATGGCGCGGTCATACTCATAACGATGCGCCCGTTGCACGATGACCTGATTCTTCATCCCGTCGATGGCCTGCGGCATGTCCACGATATTGATCTTGTTGGCATACTGCAGGCAGGCAGCGGTCGCCAGGCTGATGGCTCCCGAGGCTCCCGAAGTCACAACCGCCCCTTCACACTTGAGGCGACGTGCAATGTACTCCCCTGCCTTCTGCTGCAGTTCGTGCAGGCGTACAGGATGGAGGGCGGCCTTCTGCACGGCGGCAAGAACTTCCGGCGGCATGCATGCCGCCGTCAGCGTGGTATAGGTACCGGCGGCGTTGATAATCGTGGGAACCCCGAGCTTCGCGTAGTAGTCCTCGCCGTCTGACGATCCCTCGGCCGAGGAAAGGGCCTTGGCAGAGGAAAACAAAGGGGCTGCGCCCAAAGCGGCGGCAAGCGAACTGGCCCAGCGGAAGAAGCGCCGGCGAGAGAGAGAACCTGCTTGATGTTCAGTCGATGCTGACATGCTGGTCACTCCTGGTTTCAAGGAGAGTTTGCAAGAAGGGACATCAGCCCTTTATTTATTGGTTCGAGCGGCACCGTTCGGCGCGCTTCGTTTGCTCAGGGTGCCACCCGAACCAATTTGTGTCTTGGACCAAATTCAACGGTTAATTGATGTCGAACTGCTCCTGGTGCAGCGCCGGATCGCTCTTCACAATGATGGTCCGTTTGGTCAATTCTTCCATCTCGTTCAGCAGACGTCCATTGTTGCCCTTCAACTCCTTCGCCACATCTGGATTCACCCGCAGCATCACGTCCTCGTGCTCCAGATGCTTCGCGATCTTCCGCATCTCCACGTAAATCTCGTTGACCACGGTGGTCAGCGACTTCACGTAGCCGGTGGATTGGCAATAAGGACAAGGCGCGCCAATCGTACGCTCCAGCGATTGCTTTACGCGCTTGCGGGTGATCGCAACCAGCCCGAAATCGTTAAACTGCAGCACCTTGGATGGCGCCCGGTCGTGCCGCAATTCTTCTTCCAGCGCCTGCATCACCCGTTGCCGGTTGCGGCGCTCGTCCATATCGATGAAATCGATGATGATGATGCCACCCAGATCGCGCAGCCGAATCTGCCGCACGATCTCCTTGATGGCGTCCACGTTGGTTTTGACGATCGTATCTTCCAGCCGTGAAGTCTTGCCTACATACTTCCCGGTGTTGATGTCGATGGCCACCAGCGCCTCGGTCTGGTTGATCACGATGTAGCCGCCGCTCTTCAGCCACACCTTCGACTTGAGCGCCTTGTTCATCTCCTCGGCCAGGCCGAACTGTTCGAACAGCGGCGTTTCTTTCGTATAGAGCTTTACGCGCTTCACCAGCCCCGGCTGAAAGCGATTGAAGAAACGCAGGATGCGCTCGTACTCCGGTTCGGTATCCACCCAGATGACCGAGAAATCCGAAGTGACCTGATCGCGCAGAACACGCTCTACCACGTTGAGATCGTGATAGATCAATGCCGGCGGCTTCGAAGCCTCGGCGCGCGTCTTGATGTCGTTCCACAGACCTTTCAGGAAGCGGATGTCCGCCCGCAGTTCGTCTTCGCTCGCGCTCTGCGCGGCGGTGCGCACGATGAAGCCACCTTGGCCATTATCGCGCTCGCTCATCACAATGCGCTTCAATCGCTGCCGCTCCTCATCGGATGCGATCTTGCGCGAAACCCCGGTATGGTTCACCGTTGGCATGTAGACCAGAAACCGCCCCGGCAACGCGATGTGGCTGGTGATGCGCGCACCTTTCTTGCCGATGGGCTCCTTGGCAATCTGTATCAGGATTTCCTGGCCTTCTTTGAGCAAATCGCTGATCTTCGGAACCTCGTGCGACTCGCGGCGTGGAAAACGGCGTCCACCACCGCGGCGTCCTCCACCCCGGCGCTCATAACCCGGGCGCGGACGTGGCGCTCGTTGCGTATAACCTGCCGTACTCGCCGGAGCACGAACCTCCGCCCGGGCATCCACCGCCCCGGCTCCGCCAGCTTCGGCATCCAGCAAAGCTTCCGCTTGCGCCTGGGCTTCTTCGAGTTCCATCTCCTCCGAGTCTTCTTCCGTTTCCGCCGCAGCACCTTCCGCTGGCGCAGCCCCGGACTCCGCCAATGAGGTCATATGAATCTCATCGACGGTCTCGCGGACTTCAGAAAGCGAGCTCGTCTCCGAACCTTGCTGCACTGCCGCTCGCGTCTCCTCTTCAAATTCGTCGTAGCCCTCATCGGAAGTTTGCTCGTAGCGAACCGTGTCTGCTTCTTCCTCGTCGATGGTCTCCTCTTCGAGGGTCCCAGGAGCAGCGAACGCCGCAACCTGTTCCGGCGAGGCAGCCGCAATGCGATCAGATACCTGGGGGGTGTCCGGCGTTTCATCGCCTTCCTCGACCACCTCTCGAACCGTCCCGGTTCCCTTCGCAGGCGCAGCTGCCGCTCCTGTGATCTCCGAATCCCGCCGGTAAAATTCGCGATTCCAGTTCAGCGACGTTGCGGCCGACTCTACCGTTCTTTCCTCAACCGGCTGCGCATCTTCATGCTCCTCAACCTGATGTTCCTCAACCTGCGGTCGCGCAGGGGCAGCCGGACTGGCAAAGATGGGTTCGTCGTCTGGAAAAGTGGCAGCAATGGGCGCCTCAAGTTCGACGCGCACTTCGCCGCTTCGCTCAAAGCCTCGATCCTCTTGTCCACGGAGGGGCTGTGTCGCGGCTGGCTGCGCCAATCCGCGATATTTGGAGATCGATTCTCCCGGAAGAAGGATCGGCTGATATCCGGCTGGGGGGCCAAACTGATGTCCCCGGGCTGATTCTTGCTGGCGAGGAATTGCCGCAGCAGGCACGCTCTCTACCGTTGGCGTCGCCGAGCGCGGTTCCGCAGTCCGGTCTCGGTCGCGTCCATCGCGGCGTCCGCCGCGTCGGCGCCGCCGACCCCTCCAGCCTCCGCGTTCGCGATCTTGGGAGTCTCTTCCGCCGGAGGCCTCCGCTGAAACCGCAGGTATGCGATGGTTGGCTCTCCCCCGGCTCTTCTTCTCCCGCGAAATGCCCGCTTGATTCGCCCTCGAACTTCGCAGGGGATTCACCGCCCTCCGCGCCGCCTTCCGCCGGCACGCCGGAAGTCGCTTCGCCTTCATCGCCCGGAGGCTGCGAACGCATATCCTGCACTCCACGGCCGGCGGGCACAACGTCGGTTACATCCTCGTCGTGCTCTTCCAACTCCATAAAGTCGGAAACGTAGAGGAAGGCATCCCGCTCCAGGCCAATGTCAACAAAGGCCGATTGCATGCCGGGCAGCACGCGGGTGACCCGGCCTTTGTAAATGGATCCCGCTAAGGTGTATTCATTTTCGCGCTCGAGGTAGATTTCCGCGAGCAGATCGTCTTCCACCAGCCCCACCTTGGTTTCGTGAGGCGTGGAAGAAACAAACAACTCTTTATTCATGGACACTCCGGTCCCGCTCCGACTCATTCAAGAGAGTCGGACGGGTTTCACCGGGGCGAAGCGAGGAAGGACACGGGAGGATCGAGCGTCGCGAGGCTGGCCCCGGAGGGGGGACGGCTGGGGCCCGGGAGGTTTCTCCCTGACCGAGTCCGCTGCACAAGCTTGGGTATCTTCTGCACTGTTCGCTTTTCGTCTGCCGGGTTTGTGACCGCACTCTCTGACCGTTTCCGGTCGGGGGGCCGTTTCCCTGCCAGCAGCGTTATTGCTTCAATCCTGCCCGGCCTCCTACTGCTCGACTGGCCGGTGAAAATGCCCCCTTTACGCGAGGGCGATCGATATTTTTGGGGCTGCGCCTAAACGCAGCAACTGCTCCCTGCCGTTTTCCCGCTTCCAGCTTCACGTACCCTTAGCCGGCTCAGCCAACCCTGGCTCGCCCAGCTAATTCACAAACCGGCGCATTCGTACATTCATTACCATCCCCAACGCCAGGAACATGAACAGAACGGAAGACCCACCGTAACTCATTAGCGGCAGAGGTATTCCGGTGACCGGCATAAAACCGACCACCATGCCGACATTGACCAGGATATGGAAGCTAAGCACAGCCACCACGCCCATGACTACGAACGTGCCAGCGCGGTCGGGCGCCGTTTGCGCGTTCTGCGTCAAACGCATCAGCACTATGAAGTATAACAGCAGAACCCCCAGCGCGCCCACGAATCCGTGCTCCTCGGAGAATGCCGCGAAAATAAAGTCCGTTTGGGGAACTGGCAGGAAAGCCCCATGTGTTTGCGAGCCTTTGCCGCCCCACAACCCACCCGAACCCACCGCAATCTTGGATTGCTCAACTTGGTACCCCGTCCCCTGCGGGTCGTCTTCCGGGTGCTGGAAGCTGGTGAGCCGCTGCTTCTGATACCCCTTGAGCACATGAACCTGGGGAATAAAGAATACCGCTCCGATTCCTATGCCCGCAGCCAGAGCCACAGCCAGCCCTTGCCTCCATTGCATTCCGCCCAGGAAGACTCCCATGGCCGCGATGGGAATATACGTAAGGGCGGTCCCCAGGTCAGGTTGCTTCAGCACCAGCAGCATGGGAATCGCTACAATGGCTCCAGCTTTCATAAAGTCCGGCCAGGAAAGCTCCCGGTGCCGCAAGTCTGCGAAAAATTTTGCCATGGCAAGGATGAGGATGAGCTTCACCCATTCCGAAGGCTGGAAGTGATTCCCACCCGGCATTTTGATCCAGCGCTTCGCCCCCAAGTACTTTTGTCCGAAGAGCAACACAGCCACCAGCGAAGCCACCGCCGCGATGTAGAACCAATGAATTCGGTCGAGCAGCGCCTGGTAATTGACCAGGCTGATCAGGAACATCATCCCCACTCCGGCTGCAACCCAGTACATCTGCTTGACGTGGGAACCCACGAACTTGGTGTGGATCGTGGCGCTGTGGATCTCCATCACCCCCAGGCCACAGATCATGAGCACAAAGACCAGCAGCAGCCAGTCAAAATCGCGATATGAAACGTAACGACTCATGAGTTCTGAGTACCCAGTATCAAGTACCGAGCAACTGCCTCCCTGCCCAAAGTCCGAATTTGCATCTTCACTGCATTTTCCCGCTAGGTACCAGGTACTCGGTACTGACGATCCCGGGCGCGGCGGCCGCCAGAAACGGCCGCCTCTTCGACAAACTCACAGACAGTCGCCCGCCCTCCAATTTGTCGCTCTCCGGCGCCGTCCACAAAGCCCCTATGTCCACTTTGCCATCGCTCCCTGTCTTCTCCACCATCTTGTTCGGCAAGCGCCGCTGCTTGTCGACATAAGCCTTGAGCACCTGCGTCGCCAGCCGCGCCGCCAACCTGCCATGCTCGCCGCCTTCAAACAGTACGCAAACAATAATGTCGGGATTGCGCCGCGGCGTGAATCCGACAAACCACCCGTTCTGCGCCAGATCGTCACTGTTCTTAAACCTAGCCCGCGTGGCCAGCGACACAATCTGCGCTGATCCCGTCTTTCCCGCGATATCAATCCCCGGAATATGCGCCGAAGGAGCCGTGCCCTCCGGCAGCAGCACCCGCGACATTGCATCGGTAATAAAAGTCCACCCGTTCGGATCGATCTGGACATTTTTCGTTTCCGTAACGTGGCTGGTCTCGACGTACCCGCTCGGCAGCCCTTGCGGATCGACCACATGGGGCACCACCATCTTCCCTCCCATGGAAATGGCCGCGATCGCGCGCATCAACTGAACCGGCGTCAGGGCGACCGCGCCCTGCCCGATTCCCACTGAAATGGTTTCTCCGGCAAACCATTTCTGCTTGAAATTCTTAATCTTCCACTCTTCGGACGGCATGACACCGCTGACCTCATTGGGCAGGTCGATGCCGGTTTTCTCCCCTAACCCCAATATGGTCGCGTATTTCGCAATCCGGTCGATGCCTAATTTCTCCGCCAGCGTATAGAAGAAGACGTCGCAAGACTGGTAGATCGCTTTCTCCAAAGTGACGGAACCATGCCCGGTCTTCACCCAGCAGCCGAACCGCCGTCCGTAGAATTCCGCCCCGCCAGTACAGTTCACATGGAGATCCTGCGCGATTCCCTCCTGCCAACCTGCCACCGACATGATGATTTTGAATGTCGAGCCGGGCGCCAGTTGCGCTTGAATCGCCTTGTTCAGCAGCGGCTTGTCCGGATCGTTAACCAGCTTGTTCCATTCATCCCGAGAGACTCGCACCGCAAAGTCATTAGGATCAAATGTCGGCCGGCTAACCATCGCCAGAATTTCCCCGGTCCGCGGATCCATCGCCACAATCGCTCCGTTTTTGCCCTCCAGCGCTTCTTCGGCTGCGATCTGCAAATCAATATCGAGCGTGAGCTTCAATTGTTTTCCTGGGATCGCGTCCGTTTCCCCCAGCAATCCCACCTCACGCCCATGGCTGTTCACCACGGCCCGTCGCGCGCCATTCTGGCCCATAAGCACATTGTTGTACTGCCGCTCCACTCCCGAAACGCCCACCACGTCGCCCGGGTTATAAAGCTCGAATTGCGGCTGGTTCAACATGTCTTCCGTCACTTCGCCCACGTAGCCGATCAGGTGTGCCATGAATCCGTTGCGTGGATACAGGCGGCGGTGCGCCACGATCGTGTCCAGTTCGGGCAGTTCGTTGCGATGCGCGTCGATAAACGCCAGCTCATCGGGAGTGATGTCTTCTTTTAGAAAGATCGGCTGGTACTGTGGCATGGAGGAGAAGTGGTGAATGCGAGTCCGCACTTCGGTCGCGTCCAGATGCAGACCTTGCGCAATCAGGTCCGCATCTCCATTCAGATCGCGCGAAGAATCGCGCAGCAGCAGAGCTGAGAACGAGGGGTAGTTGTCCACGATGACGCGCCCTTCACGATCCAGAATCTTGCCCCGGGGCGCCAGGATGGGCACATTGCGGATGCGGTTCTTTTCGGCTAGCGTCGCGTATAAATCGGTCTGCATGACCTGCAGCCGCCACAATCCGTAAGCCAGCACTAGGAAGATACCCAGGATTAGGTACTGTGCCGCCGTCAGGCGGACCGCCGATACTTTTTCATCGCGACCAAACATAAATCAGCGGCCAGTGAGCAGTGGCCGGTTAAACGCTCGTCGGAGGTTTTGCCCGATCCGCAACCAGTCACAATAAAGCTGAAGGTATGGAGCTTTCTGGTTCATTGTACTGCGGAGCGGAAGCCGAAAGACTGACGAAGCGAGTAACGGAAGTCATGGTCTGCACAGATTCGCTGGCCACTGACCCCTGGCAACTGAGCACTGCTTTACGTTCTCTGCTTAAATTTATCCAGCAGGAAGTACAAGCCCACGCCGAGAACCGCATTCGCCAGCCCGGCCAGGATTTCCCGGCCCCAGCTCCAATTCAGCGTCAGGCTAACCATGCCGCGGGCAACCGTAAAATAAATCGCTTGGTGCGCGAGGTAGAAACCCAACGTGACCAGGAACCGGGCACCAGCATTTTCCACGTCCAGTTTCGCTCCCAGTGAGGACGCAAAATAGCCCACGACCGTCTTGGCGATTCCGTAGATTCCGATCGGGTAGGCGCCCAACATATCCTGAGCCAACCCAATAGCCGCGCCCGTGAACAGACCTGAAATCGGATTCCGCCGCGCCATGGCGAAAAAAATCGTCACCAGCAGCGGCAAGTCGAAGATAGAGAAGAACGGAAGGCGCCTGGGCACGAACGCCTGCAGAAACAGCGCCAGCAACGGCACACCCACCGTCACCGGAATGCTGAACCGGTAGACCTCAATCTGCTCTCCTGATGTGTAAGTGATGGGCACGCTAATGGGGATCGTCTTCAGTTGCGGGTGGTTGCGGATTAGGTGAGACCGGGAGATTCTGCTGCTCCGTTGACGACTTTGGCGGACGGACCACACCGGCACTTGACGTACCAGCAGTCGGAGAACTGCCATTCAACACGGGGATCGCTTGATACCGGTTTAA
This sequence comes from uncultured Acidobacteriaceae bacterium, assembly GCA_963750245.1. Taxonomy (GTDB): domain Bacteria; phylum Acidobacteriota; class Terriglobia; order Terriglobales; family Acidobacteriaceae; genus Sulfotelmatobacter. The sequence continues at coordinate 501,525 of CAVVQB010000005.1, read as the reverse complement.
CACCGTTTTCTTTGCAGCCGAGCCATTCGCGTTCTGCCCAGCAGGCGTCACCCCCTGCGAACCTCCGCCGCTGACAGCGGTCGCCTTACCTGGCGCCGCAGCCGTCGAACCATTGCCTGCAACTTTGAAGGTAGATCCCGTCGCCACGTGCGGAGCAACCTCAGGTTTCACCGAGCTCTCAACCGGAGTTCCGGGCCGCGTGCCAGCGCCTGAGTTCCTGCCCGCAGGCTCGATCGGTTTCCACTCGCTGGTGCCGTGCCGTGGCTGCCGGATCCACCGCCGGTTTGTCCGGAACCGACGGCAACCGCTGCGCCAGAATATCGGCGGCCCGCACTCGAACGCCGTCCGCCACCGCATTCTCTTCCTGCTTCTCGGTAACTACCAGCACTTCTTCCAGACGGCTCAGATCCGCGGAAGGCTTCACTTCGATCTTCAGGAACATCTCCCGCCCCGGGCTCACCTTCGCGACCGTGCCCACCGGCAGTCCCTTGGGAAATATCTGGTCGCCTCCGCTGCTAAGAACTTTATCTCCGGGGTCGACCTTCTCGTCGCTCATCACCCGTTCCAGAACCACGGTTCCGTCGGCAGTGCCCTTGAGTACGCCTTGCAACCGCGACTTTTCCAGCATGGCGCCCACGCCACTGGTCTGGTCGTTGATCATAAGCACGAGTGAAGTCGAGGGATAGACCCGCAAAACCTTGCCCACGATCCCGCCCACCGTGATCACCGCCATGTCGGTCGCGATTCCTTCATTCGATCCTTTATCGATATAGATCGACCGCGAAAGATCGCTGCCACTGGATCCAATCACCTGCGCCGCCACGGTCTTGGCGATGATCTGCTCTTTGAACGCCAGCAACAGTTGCAGCCGGTGAGCCTGCTCGGCATCTTCCGTCAGGCGCACCTGCTCCAGCCGCATCTGCTCGATCTGCTGCTTGAGTTCGCGGTTTTCTGCGCGCACCCCGCGCAGGAAAAAATAGTTGCGCCAGATATTGCGGCTATCGTTCTGGAACCAAACCAGGACTCGCTCCAGAGGAGTGATCGCATCCACCGCCCATACCCGGATGAGCCGGGTGTTCTCCGAATCGCCGCTACGCTTGACCTGGACCGCGAGTCCCAGCACCTGCAGAAACAGGACTCCCACCAGAATGGTTAGGTTGCGGTAACGGCCGAGTACGGATTCCATAAGTAAGTGGTCAGTGGTTAGGGATCAGTGGTCAGTAAGAGCAAGAAGAATTTCCTGACCACTGATCACTGGCCCACTGACCACTGCTTTTCTACTCAATCGAAATCTTCCGCAGCAGCTTGAAGTCCGAGAGCATCTTGCCCGTGCCCAGCACCACGCTGCACAGCGGATCGTCGGCGATCGAAACCGGCAGCCCGGTTTCTTCCCGAATGCGCTTGTCCAGATTCTTCAGCAGCGCCCCGCCACCGGTCAGCACGATGCCGCGGTCGCTGATGTCGGCCGAGAGTTCCGGCGGCGTCCGCTCCAGCGCCACGCGAATCGCATTCATGATGGTCGATACGCACTCGCTCAGCGCCTCGCGGATCTCGCCGTCATCCACCGTAATCGTCTTCGGCACACCCTCGATCAGGTTGCGCCCTTTAATTTCCATGGTCATCGGCTTGTCCAGCTGATGAGCCGACCCAATCTCCATCTTGATCTGTTCGCCGGTGCGCTCACCGATCAGCAAATTATATTTCCGCTTCAGATAATTCATGATGGCTTCGTCCATCTGATTGCCCGCCATCCGCACTGAGCGCGAATAAACGATGCCGCTCAACGAAATCACTGCGATGTCCGTTGTACCACCGCCAATATCGACCACCATATTGCCGCTCGGCTCGGTGATGGGCAATCCGGCGCCAATCGCCGCTACCATGGCCTGTTCGACCAGATGCACTTCGCTTGCCTTGGCGCGGTACGCCGAATCCATAACCGCGCGTTTTTCTACCTGCGTAATCTCCGAAGGCACGCCAATCACAATGCGCGGATGCACCAGCATCTTCCGGTTGTGCGCCTTCTGGATGAAGTAGTTGAGCATCTTCTCGGTGACCTTGAAGTCGGCAATCACGCCGTCCTTCATGGGCTTGATGGCGACGATGTTGCCCGGGGTCCGCCCCAGCATCTCTTTCGCCTCTTTGCCCACGGCCTCCACTTCGCCGGTGTTTTTGTTGATGGCAACGATGGAGGGCTCGTTCACTACGATGCCCTTCCCGCGCGCGTACACCAACGTGTTGGCCGTCCCCAGATCGATCGCCAGATCGCTCGAGAACAGGCTGAATAAAGACCTGAGGTTGTGGGAACGCGATGAATGAAAGCCGTTGCTTGACATGACGAACTCTTCTCTCGCTTCTTAGCCGATTCGAACCGCTCTGCTTCCGGGGCAAACCCGGCTTGCACGAACTTATGCGAACTGCACGTAACCTTACTGAATAATAATTTTCTTCTGCTGCGTGTTGACTCCGCCCTGCGATGTCTGCGCCGTTACCGTAATCACAGCTTCTCCGGTGGCCAGCGGCGGCGTGAAGTAGTGAAAACTACCGTCGGTGGAGACCATCGGAACCTCCCGCCCATTCACCATCACCCGCGCCCCGATTTGCGTCTTGCCGGTCACTTCAATCACGTGTCCGTGTTGAATAAACGGGTCCAGTTCCAGGTCGATGGCTTCGTTCTGCTTTCCCTTGGGAATGATGGTGAAGCGATTTTTCTCGCTCTCCACCGATTCTTTTCCCGACCCGTCGTACGACTGCACCATCCAGTAGTACGCACCTTCGCCCAGGCTTGTAACCGATACGTCCGCTGTGTTGACCCTCTTATCTACCAGTGTAGAAGAAAAGTAAGGATTTCTCGATATACGAAGCCGGTAACCAGACGCATTCGCCATCGGCGTCCAGGAAAACTCCACATCCTTGGTCGGTTCCCCGGAAGTAAAAATCGGCGCCATGTTGGCCGGAGAAATCGGCGTCGGAGGCCCTGCGTCCTTCGCCTTCTCCATGTGCGCTTCTTCCCGCTTGAAACTTACTTTCTCCCAGTTCGCCAACTCGACGGTCTCCCCGTTGCGCGTCACTTCGCCGGCGCCCTTCTTCATCAGGATCTCGTGCTGATCCAGCGTGGGATCGTTGTGCACTCGCGCCATCGATTCTGGAGCCAGCGATGCCCGGGCCCCATCCACAATCACCTGCGACTTCGATCCTTGAGAATAAGTTGCCGTCGAAAGATCCACCGTTCCCGTGCTCACCGCCACAGCCACATTGGTCTGCTGCTGATCGTTGGCCGAGTTTTCTTCAATCACGATCAACGAATCCTGTTTCACGGTGTAGCTGGTGCCGTCATTAAATACCACCTTGGCCATGCCTTCCGACCCGGTCTGCACAACGTCACCTTTGTCCAGCGGCACGTTGTAATCCGCCGCCAGCCAGCTACTGCTGCTGCCCTTCTTTACTCGAACGGTGCCATCCAGCGCCGTAAAATGAGCCTGCTGCGCGGTCGTTCCGCCAGCACCCGCAGGCGGAGCCATCCCCGCCACCCGCTCCAGAACCTTGTTCGCTACCCCGTCGGCCACCTTGATGCTGCTCTCGGTAAATTGCGGAAACGCCAGCCGCATCCCGAGCAAGCACAGCATCGCCCCACCCATGATCATTAAGGCCACACTGCGGTATGTGACCGTTGTCCATGCGATATGGATGCCCGGTTTGCGAGTCGACGAAGACACGTGGGACAAAAACCCTATTCAAGCCTTTTGAATATGCGGTAATTCAAACGTTACCACAAGCCGATTAACGGCAAGAATAGGTAATCAACCGGGAACATTACCTTCGTGCATGTGGTGGTTATCCTGATGTGCTCCTAATCTTCCTCCGTGCGACCATGTCCCAGCCCGCGCATGACAGTCCCTCACTCTTCCGCTATCCTTTTCCGTCATGTCCAGCAGTGTGTCAGCGCGTTCTTCTCCCGAGCACGGCTACCATTCGCTCCTTGCTGGTGGCATGGCGATCATCTGGGCCATCGCCCTCGCCAAACTTCTCTTCCACATCTACTTCAACAACCGTTACGGATACTTTCGCGACGAGTTCGATTACATCGCGTGCGGCGATCACCTCGCCTGGGGATATGTCGACCAACCCCCGCTCATCCCATTCCTGATTCACCTCTGCCGCGCCGTGCTCGGCGATTCACTCCGCAGCATTCGCTTCATCCCCGCGCTCGCATCCTCTCTTCTGGTAGTCCAAACCGCCCTGTCATCGCCCGCGAATTCGGCGGACGCCGCTTCGCCCTTGCTGCTCAGCGCCATCACCATCCTGATCGCGCCACAATATCTTTCTAACGGAAGCCTGCTCACTACCAACTGCCTGGAACCGAATCTCTGGATGGGCTGCGCCTACTTCGCCATCCTCGCCATCAAGCGCAACCAGCCTCGCTACTGGCTCTGGTTCGGCATCATCGCCGGCATCGGCCTGCAGGAGAAATATTCCATCGCCCTCTTCGGCTTCGGTATGGTCGTCGGACTCCTTGCTTACCACGCAGCGCCGCGCCTTCCTCGATCCCTGGATCTGGATCGGCGGCCTCGCAGCCTTCCTGATCTTCCTTCCCAATCTGCTGTGGAACATCCACTATCACTGGCCCTTCCTTGAACTGATGCACAACATCCGTGCCGAAGGCCGTGACGTCGTCCTCCCCTTCCCGCAATATTTCTTCCAGCAGGCCGTTTTGTTGAATCCCCTCACCGCTCCCATCTGGCTCGCAGGATTATTCGCTCTCCTTTTCTCTTCCCGGCTCAGGCCCTACCGTGCGCTCGGCTGGTGCTATCTGGTTTGCTTCACGGTCTTCTTCATTCTCCACGGGAAAAATTATTATCTCGCGCCCATCTATCCCATGTTGCTGGCGGCGGGCGCAGTGGTCATCGAGTCCGCCATCGACAGAAATAAAAGCAAGGCACCGAAGAACACACGCCCGCGCCGCCCTTGGCTGAAAGCCGCCATTGCAGTCGTGTTGCTCGCGAATGGAATCTACCTCTTACCCGTCACCATCCCTATACTTTCTCCGGACAGTTCTCTCGCTTACGCGCAACATCTCCCCTTCAAGCTCCCCGTCATGGAGCACAGCCACGCCCGTGCCGCGCTTGCCGCAGTGGTATGCCGATCAATTTGGCTGGGAGGAAATCGTCGCGGAAACTGCCGTAGCCTGGAATCGATTGTCCCCAGACGAGCGCAAAGATGAAGCCTGCGGCATCTTCGCCCAGGACTACGGCCAAGCGGGCGCCATCGATTTCCTTGGCCGCCGCTACGGCCTGCCCCGCTCCCTCAGCGGCCATCAATCCTGGTTTCTCTGGGGACCGCGTGGCTATTCCGGCAACTGCATGATCGTCCTCGACGACAGCCGCCGGCGGCTCGAACAACTCTGGAATCAAGTCGAATACGTCGGCGCGTCCGCCGACAATCCCTACGCACTCGAAAAAGAAATCCCCGTCTTCATCTGCCACGGCGCAAAGTTCGGCACGCTCGCCCAACTTTGGCCGCAACTAAAACGCTGGCGATAGAGAGTTCATTCGAAGACGGGAAGTGTCTCCGCGACAGATCCTGAGATGCGCTCTCACCTAGAATCGGTTTCGAAGAAATTCAAAAAGGCCATAGCCGATGAGCGCGGCGATCGCGGCGATGCCAAAATTGGCCGTGGTAAAAACATCTCCCATTGCCCAGGCGAGGCCCTTCCTCGCACCCAGGCCTGAGCGCTCGAATTCACCCATCAAGAGATTCGAATAAAACAGAAAGATGATGAACCCGATCTCAATCACCGCTCTCCATACATTTTTCTTCATGGCGAATACCGGCCTCGGTCTTTGAATTGAGCGGGCATAAGTCCGCGCGTAATGATTCCGACCAAACTCATCCCGCTTCACTTGACATCGCAACATGCCGTCGTCAACAATTTATCCGCACCTCAAACCGGTTGTAAGAAGCCGGACCAAATCGCTCCACCCGTTCAGAGAGCTTCCTCAACGAGGTTATTTCATGTTGTTCGCAGCCCGCGTGGCCATCTTTCTTTGCCTTCCGTTGGTTCTTGCCGCCGTCGTCTCGGCGCAGAAAGTTTCTGTTTCTCAGCCCACAATCTGGGCCTCCAAGCCGGACGTAGCCGCCTTCGAGAAAATCGAGACCGACCGCCTTGCCGCCGGCCAGCGTTCCATCGACACGCTGCTCGCCGCCAAGGGCCCACGCACCATCGAGAACACTCTCGTGCCGCTTGACGAAGCCTTCCATCAGATCAATTCCGCCGCCTATTTCGCCGGGCTGATGGAGCAGGTCCATCCCGATTCCACTTTCCGCGATCACGCCACCGCGATGCTCACCAAAGCGAGCGCGGCGCAGAACGCCATCGCTCTCAATCACGACGTTTACAACGCACTCGCCGCGCTCGATCTTTCCCAGGCCGATTCCGTCACTCGTTATTATGTAACTCGCCAGCTTCTCGAATTTCGCCTTGCAGGAGTCGATAAAGACGATGCCACCCGCGCACGCCTCAAGAAATTAAACGACCAGGCCACCGAGCAGCAGTCCATGTTCGATCGCAATATTTCCGACGGCCAGAAAGTGGTCGAGGCCGATCCCGCCGAACTCGACGGCCTGCCGCAGGATTACATCGATCGCCACAAACCCGACGCCAACGGAAAAGTCCACCTCACCACCGATTATCCCGATGCGCTTCCCGTTTTCACCTTCGCCAAAAGCGATTCCCTGCGCCGCCGCATGTCACTCGCCTTCAACACCCGCGCCTACCCCAAGAATCAGGAGGTTCTCACCAGCCTGATGAAGACGCGCTATGAGATCGCCTCTCTGCTCGGCTATCCCTCGTGGGCCGACTACAACGCCGCCGACAAGATGATCGCCAAGGGCCACAACATCGCAGATTTCATTCAGCAGGTCAACGACGCTTCCAGCGACCTTTCGCAACGTGAATTTGAAATGTTGCTCGCCGAAAAGCAGAAGACCGATCCCGGCGCCAAAGAAATCTGGGAACTACGAACGCGGTTATCTCTCCGAATTAGTTCGCCGCACCAAGTACGATTTCGACTCGCAATCCGTGCGCCCCTATTTCCCCTTCATCGGAAGTGAAGCAAGGCATCCTCGACACCGCCGCCGACCTCTTCCACGTCACCTTCCAGCAGGAGGATAACGTCCCCGCCTGGGATCCCGCGGTCGAAACCTGGATCGTCATCGATAGCGGCAAGCCCATCGGCCGCTTCTATCTCGACATGCATCCGCGGCCCGGCAAGTACAGCCACGCCGAAATGGCTCCCGTGCTCGATGGGATCCGTGGCAAGCAACTCCCCGAAGCCATCCTTGTTTGCAATTTTCCGGCACCTACCGCAACCGATCCCGGGCTAATGGACTACGGCGACGTCCAGACTTTCTTCCACGAATTCGGCCACCTCATGCACCACATTCTCGGCGGCCAGCAACAGTGGGCTGGAATTAGCGGCATCACCATGGAATCCGATTTCGTCGAAGCTCCCTCCCAAATGCTCGAAGAGTGGATTGCCAGCCCGCAGGTCCTGGCCAAATTCGCCCGCCATTACAAAACAGGCGAGCCCATCCCCGCCGAACTCGTCGCCCGCATGAACCGCGCCTCCGCCTTCGGACGCGGTGGTTGGGTCGAACGCCAGAATTCCTTTAGCGCCATCTCCTATGACATCTACAAAACCAAGCCGGAGAACGTCGATCTCGACAAGGTCACCCTCGACGACTCCAGCCACTACACTCTGTTTAAGCCGCTCCCTGACAGCCACATTTGGGCTTCCTTTGGCCACCTCGGCGGCTACTCCTCCGCTTATTACACTTACCTGTGGGACAAGGTCATCGCCGAAGATTTCTTTCTGCAATTCGATCATCAAAACCTGCTCGCCGGAGACGCTCCCATGCGCTACCGCCGCGTAGTCCTCGAACCCGGCGGCTCGATGTCCGCCAATGACTTGGTCAAGAACTTCCTCGGCCGTCCGCAAAACATCACCGCACTCCAACACTGGATGGCCGAAGAATTCGACGGCAGCGCAGCCGGCACGAAATCAGCGGGGAAATAAGCCAGAAGACTCGCATCAACCCGCGGCTGGACTGCTAGGGATCCTTCGACTACGTTGTCGTTCGCTTCGCAAACGACAACTCCGCTCAGGATGACAGGACGGGAAGTGTGGAGAGGGAAAGAACAGCAAGTTCCCTTCGGCTTCAGTCAGGGGCAGGCCCTCCACTCTGCCATCGCTGGCGCTCCGGCTGCGGTCGGAATGACAGAATGATGAGAGCGGCAAATGTTGGAATCGTTCCATGTTAATTTTCGGTTAAATTCGCGCCCACCCGATTGACCGCGATATCCCGCGGCGTTACTCTCCACAACTATGCCTGCACCCGACCTCGATCAACTGCGTCTCGCCTACAAGCGGGCCACCGACGAATGGGTCGACGCCATTCGCGCCGAGGAAGCCTTAGCCACTCCCGACCACTCCATGATCGCATGGGAGAAATGGGACGACGCCCACTTCCGCGAAGAAGACGCTCACGCCAAAGCCACCGAAGCTCGCGAAGCCTACAAAGACGCTTTGCGCACCGCCAACTACGGCATCTAGCAAAACGACTTCGGGCCCACCTCCAACAATGAAAGGTGGGCCCGAAACTATTCCTGCAACCGTTCGCCTTCAGTTCACCCCTATTTGCCCGGGAGGTAGCTCAGGTCAGGACGATACCGGATGATCTCGCTCGACTCTTTCTCGATCGAATGGTCGAAGCGCTCCACAATGGAATCCGCCTCAGCCTGTCCGAAACGCTTCCTTGAGCATGTCCCGGAAGGGCTTCACATCCGGCTTGTCCTCAAAATCCGCCCAGCTCTTGTGTGGAATGGACAGCACAAACGTCCCTGTCGTTCCCCCGTTCACCAGCTCGTAAAATCCATACGTGACCGGCCACTTGGTCTTGACCGAGGCGTCGTGAACCCGTTCAATGCCCGAGCGAAAATCCGAGTCTTTCCCGGAGTGCACCTCATAGATGAAGATCTCCGAGAACTTGGACGGCGTGTCGTCCCCGCTGGCATTACTCACCTTGGGCATGAATTCGTAGTAGCGAGTCGTGACCGATTCCACGTAGTTCCCCACAACCTTCTGGAACTCCGCCAGGTCCGCCTCGTCGCTAACCACTGGTTTGTCGTAGTCCGCCCAATGCTGGCCGAAGTGGCCTACCAGGAACGTTCCCGTATTGTCCCCGCTCATCGTCTCCCACACCAGCAACGGGAGCGGATCGTTTTGCTGCTTGTGCCACGCCGCCTTTTGCTTGCGTCCCGCTTCGTACTGCGGCACGTTTGCACCCTTCACTTTCTGAAACTCGATGCTCGCCAGATTACCCTTTTCCTGGGCGGCTAGCGAGCCCACTACGAACAATATGATCCCAACAGCTGACAGCAGCTGATTGCGCTTCATTGTGTCCTCTCTTCCGTTATCAGTTTTCCCGCACTTCAAACCGCACAAGCGCCCCACGGTCGCTTGGCTTGCGAGCTCAAGTTCTTGATTGTTTAGTGAGGCCCCGAGTGCAGGTGGATGGAACGCGAGCATCCTACACGTTTCGTGGAGCAATGTCGAAGAATCGCGAACAGCGAACGATTGTCGCTGCCGGAAAGAAAAAGCGGGCCGCCCCTACGACGGCCCGCTGTTGAGAACTGCCCTTCTTAGAACACATCTCGGACAGTGCGGTTGACCAGGCCCACGGAGCTGTTGGCCGCCTCGCCAGATGCATAGGTGAAGGTCACGGACTGATCGAGCAAATCGATCTGCTCCGAGGCCAACACCGTCGTGCTGCCACTGGCGGTCACCTGCACCAGATACGTGCCGTAGGGCACGCCGATCTTTTGCTGGGTGCCGGGAGTCACCGAGACCGTGAACGTCTTGGGAGACGCCACGTACAACTGTGTCAGCGTGGCTTGCAAGGCAGGTGCATCCGCCGCTTCAGCGAAGACAAATCGCGCAGCGCCGGGCGGCACCGATCCAAGGTTATCGGTGAACAACAGCAACGTGGGTTCGCCACCGCTGATTGCGGCTACCGCCGACACACTCTCTCCACCTTTTAAAGTCACCTCCGAGTCGATGATCACTGGATTGGTGCAGGGGGCCAGCGTGTTGTCTTCGCTGATCTGCACGTCATAGGTCCCGGCGGCAAAACTGAGAGGCCCACTGGTGTTGGCGAACGTCAGTCCCCGCGCCAGGCAGTCCTTGCCGCCGATCAGGACATCGACGGGAAAACCCGGGTTAACGTTATCGGCGATATCCCGTCCAGGAATGCCATGCACAATGTAGAGGTAAGCGTTGTCGGCGGCAAAGCTGTATGCGGCCAGGACAAAGCATAGAGATGCAAGTTGCAGACAGACACGTGTGCGCAGTTTCATAAAGTCTCCTTTTGAGTTTTTGAGGTTCGGTGCTGATTCTTGATAGGATGAACTGCCCGTCCGCGTAGAAGAACTGCGCTCGGAGCGGTTCAAGATTTCACTGCTGAGATCTCAACCGGGAAGCCATCTAGCTTCGTTTGACTCAAACCCTCGGCTCAAGGGGAAGTTGTATGGATGCGAAAAAAATTGTAGTGAATTTTTTCTACGCACGCAGAGTGACGCTCTTAGCGCAGCGTTAAAGCACAGTCAGACACAATTCGAATCTGGTTTCGTTTTCGCCTTCTTCGCCTCCAAAAACTTGTCATTCCGAATCGAGCGGCAGGCCCGATGAGGAACTTACCTTTGGCGCCTTCATCGATACGGCGTACTGTGGATTTCGCCCACGAATATTTTTGCTGCGCAGCGCGCTGGAGGATGGATTATCAGGTCGTTGTGCCCTCCTTATTTGGTAAAGCGGGGTATCCCCCCTCCCATCCCGTCCTCGAAAAGCCGCGCTGGGCGCGGCGCTCACGCGGGGTACTTTGCAAAATCTAGATTGCAAGAAACTTAGTGGTCAAAATCCAGAGAACAAGAGACTTACGCCTTGTCTCGCTCCGGCTCGATTGACCGCCTCCGCCTCGACCATGATGGGCTGATTGCGAATGGAGGACAAGGTTGGATGTCACACCGGGTGTGTGGATTTCAAAGCGTGGGTCTCAGGAATGAACTCAAATTCCGATCGGAGACGGTACCAGAAGCTAGAAGTCAGAAGCCGAGTATCTCTCTTGAATGAACTCGCCAATCGAAGCGTAAGCCTTCGTCAGAGTCTTCTCATCCGGCAGAAACACAATTCGAAAATGCTGCGTGCCGGGTTTCTGGCCAAATCCCGAACCATGCACAACCATCACATGCTTCTGGCGAATGAGTTCCTTGACGAAAACTTCATCACTCTCCGGAATATCGATGCGCGGAAAAGCGTAGAAAGCGCCGCGAGGCGCAACACAACTCACGCGCGGCGTCGCCTCACACCATTTCTGCGTAAGGTCGCGGCGCGCCCGCAACTTGCGCCGCATTTCCACCAGATGATCCTGCGGCCCTTCCAGCGCGGCCTTGATCGCATATTGCTCCGGATGATTCGCGCATAACCGTGCTCGCAGCAATCGGTGAATGCCATCCGTATAAGGTTTCACGGCCGCAGCGTCGCCAGAGACCATGCCCCAACCAATGCGCCATCCCGGAACCAGATAGTTCTTCGACATTCCCCCGAACGTGATGCAAGGCACGTCGGGCGCAACCGCGGCGAACGCGATGTGCGGAGTAGTCTTCCAGTATGAGCTTGTCGTAAATCTCGTCCGAGAAGACGACCAGGTTGTGCCGCCGCGCAATCTCCGCAACGCGCTCCAGCATCTCGCGCGCGCACAACGATCCCGTAGGATTATTCGGATTGATCAGCACAATCCCGCGCGTTCGCGGCGTGAGCTTGCGTTCGATATCAGCCAGCTCCGGCTGCCACGCGTCTTCCTCATTGAGATCGTAAGCGTTCAACGCGATGCCCAGCTTGCAGAGCACGGCAGAGTAAAGCGGATAATCAGGCTTTGGCGTAAGAATGTCCTCGCCTGGATCCACCAATGCGCTAATACAGAGGTCAACGGTCTCACTCACGCCGGAAGTCACGAAGACGTCACGCACCGTCGTGATGCCCTTACGCGCCGCCTCGCCACGAATCGCCTCCATCGCCTCCGGAATCCCCGGGGAAGGCGCATAACCATTCTTCCCGTCGCGCATCGCCTTGTAGACTGCTTCGATGATGTGTGCCGGGGTCTGGAAGTCGAAGTTCAGCGGATCGCCAACGTTCAGCGGGAGAACTTTATGTCCCTGCTGAATGACTTCGTCCGCCACGCAAGCCAGATCGCGGATGGCATAGCGGACATTTTCAAGCCGCTTGGCAGCGGTAATCTCGTGGACGCTTGTAGCTGGAGTCATGAAAGCCTCGGCGCAGCGGGCGCGCCGACCGCGGCCCGTGATTAAGCACGCAGAAAGAATTCTAACCGTTGAGGAGCAGAGCGTGCACAGAAAACGTGCAGAGAAAACCGATAGGGTGCGATTTAGTGCGGGCTGAAGCTGATCGAAATGTCCTCGACCGTTTGCGCCGGGGCGGGGATAAACTTCCACTTCATCACCGCTGTCGAAGCGCTCTCGGCCAGGATCGGATTGCCGCCAACAATGTCGACATTGCTGACCTTCCCCTCAGCACTGACGGTGACCTTCAAACGAACCAGGCCCCCGATTTGAGCATGCTTCAGCAGTTCGGAGTATTCCGGTTTAACCGAGACCAGCACTTTGCGATCCGATTTGGGAGCCTTCTGTGTCAGCGAAAAAGGCGCGAGCCCACCCACGAAGCAGAGCGTGAGGGCCGCCGATACGATATTCCTCTTGAAGCTTCCGGTGGCGCAAGAAACAAGACGGTTGAGCAAGACAGACCCTTGCAACATCTGCGGACGGATTGGACCCCAAGTAGGACAACGCTAGGTCACGCGCGGCACATCGGCAAGATTACCAACGTACCTTTGAATCTCTCGCATCCGCGGACGGGAAACGCAAAAGATCATGTCCGGTCTATTCGTCCCGGTCGATCTGCGCCTTCTGCAGCTTGTCTGAATAGTCAATGTAGACGGACTTCCACTCGGTGTAGAAGTCGATGGCGCCGATGCCACCTTCGCGGTGACCGTTTCCAGTCGCCTTCGTGCCGCCGAAAGGCAAATGCACTTCGGCGCCGATCGTCGGAGCATTGATATAAGTGATGCCCGTTTCGAGGTCGCGAATCGCGGCGAACGCCCTGTTCACATCTTTGGTATAGAGCGCGGACGAAAGCCCGTACTCGATCCCGTTCGCGATCTCAATCGCATCTTCCAGGTCGTCGCAAGGGATGATCGAGACTACTGGGCCGAAGATTTCCTCCTGCGCGATGCGCATCTTCGGATCCACCTCGCTAAACACCGTCGGCTCCATGAACCAGCCGTATTGATACTCGCCCTGATCGAGCCGGTTGCCGCCGCACATCAGCTTGGCGCCTTCGTTCTGGCCGATCTCGACATAGCTGAGATCAGTTTGGAGTTGCTTTTCGTTGATGGCCGGACCCATCTCGACCGTTTCATCAAGTCCGTTGCCGACTTTGAGTTTCTTGGCGCGTGCGACGTAGCGCTCAACGAACTCGCCGATAGACGCCCTTCTGCACGATGATGCGACTGGTCGCGGTGCAGCGCTGGCCGGTGGTGCCGAAGCCGCCCCAGAGCCCACCTTCGATGGCGAGTTCGAGGTTGGCATCATCGAGGACGATCATGGGATTCTTGCCGCCGAGTTCGAGCGAGCAGTGCTTGAAACTCTTGGCCGCGATCCCGCCAATGATGCGGCCCACCGCGGACGATCCCGTGAGCGAGATGGCGCGCACGTCGGGATGCTCGGCCAGCGGCGTGCCCACGTCGGCGCCAAATCCGGTGACGATGTTGACGACGCCCTTGGGAATGCCGGCATCGGTAAAGGCGCGGACCAAGTTGAACGTGGAGAGCGGAGTATCCTGCGCCGGCTTGATGACGCAGGTGTTGCCACAAACTACCGCAGGCAACAGCTTCCAGGAAGAAATCGCCATGGGAAAATTCCACGGCGTGATCATGCCGCAGACGCCGATAGGCTGGCGAACGGCCATCGCGAACTTGTTGGGCAGCTCCGAAGGAACCGTAGGACCAAAGAGGCGGCGGCCTTCGCCGGCGTTGTAGTAGGCGGCGTCGATGGCCTCCTGCACGTCGCCGCGAGTCTCATTGAGCACCTTGCCCATTTCGCGGGTCATGTCGCGGGCGTGATCTTCTTTGCGTCCGATGAGAATTTCCGCCGCCTTAAAAACCATCTCGGCGCGACGCGGGGCGGGAACCAGCCGCCATTTGGCGAAGGCACGCTTGGCAGCGTCGACAGCGGCATCAACGTCGGCCTTGGCAGATTTTTGAAAGATGCCGACCACATCGCGAGTGTCGGCAGGATTGCGATCTTCAAACGTTTCGCCGTTGGAGGATTCCACCCATTCGCCGTCGATGAAATTCTTGAATACTTTGGTCGGAGTGTAGCCCAGGGTGGCGGGAGAAGCCAGCGTATCGGTTGCCATAATTGCTCCTTGATCTATGTCTGAATATTGATGCTACAGAAGGAATGGAAGGTGCGGCAAGGGATCGGGAGGCAGTTTCGGGTGTATACCGGCCGAACTTGCAGGTAAGAGGTCGCTGAAGACGTGGGCCGACGCTTAAGCCGAAGCATTCACTTTCGGCATCACGGGCCTTGAGAGGAGCAGCAGAACAAAAGCTGCCGCATAGAATAAGAAGGCTTGCCAGAACGCGCCATCGAGAACCATGCGTATTAGTAGTCCCCACCATGCAACGGATACAGCAGTTGCGAGCCCGGCGATCTGTGCTACCTCCCATCGTCTGAGATTTCTCAGGTGCAAACCGTCCTTCGATGGCGACACCTCGAAACGATGTGCCAGGCGACGGCGTAAGCGAAATCCAGCTGAGACTGACCAGAAAGCAAGCCCCGTGACCAGCCAGTGCCGCCAATTCCAATCGCCGCTGCCTGGACGGCGATCTATTTCGGCTAACCACCCAAATATCGGTATCACAGCTATTAGCGCCCAGCGAATCAGACTTATTTTCTTTAGGTTTGAACTGAGGTCACTCATATCGGCACACGGAGATGTCTTCGCGCCTCCACAATATCGGCGTGGAAATTATACGTTTTGTCTGTGAGTAATCCAGGGTACCTTTGTACCGCGGGATGATTCACCCTCGTTAGCCGCAGTCTGTCATGGTGTGCAGCCACGGGCATGTTCCTTATGACTATAGTATAATGACCATGATCGAAAGGATGTCCTGCGATGAAAAAGATGGCGGCGGGCAAGTTCAAGGTTCATTGTTTGGCGGTCATGGATGAAGTCCAGTCCAAACGGGAAGCGGTGTTGATCACGAAGCGCGGGAAGCCGGTGGCGAAGCTCGTGCCTGCGGACAAAGATACCGACGACTTCTACGGTTTTCTTGCCGGTAAGGGCAAGATTGTAGGCGACGTCGTCGCTCCTGCATTTTCTCCGGAAGAGTGGGGCGACCTATATTGATTCTGCTGGATACACACGTGGTCATCTGGATCGCTATGCTTCCGGCGAAGATTTCGAAGAACGCAAAAGTTGCGATGGATCAGGCACGGCGGGAAAACGCCGGAATCGCCATTTCCGACATGACGTTGCTGGAGTTGGCCCGGCTCTCCAGCACGGGGCAGGTTCACTTCAATTCCAGCCTGGAGGTTTTTCTATCGGAAGTAGAACGACGTTTTGTCGTACTCCCGATGAATGCACGGATCTGCGTACGGGCTTTTGATCTGCCAGCCGGTTATCCGAAGGATCCCGCGGACCGGATCATCGGAGCGACTGCTTTGGTGGAAGGCCTCACCTTGGTCACGGCCGATCGCGGCATCCGCGACTCGCGCGCCTTCCCAACGATCTGGTAGCGAACCAGCCGTTTGCCTGCTTTCTCTTTCCCCACGAATCTGCTTAAATCAAATCAAGCGCAACCCCGTTGGGCGTGCTGGTGTTCCTACAACCGTGGTCGATATTCATTCGCACATTCTTCCGGAAGTAGACGATGGATCGAAATCCTGGGAGATTTCCGTCGCCATGTGCCGCATGGCCGCGGCCGACGGCATCACGCATCAAGTCGCCACGCCTCATGCCAACGACCGCTATCACTACGACCGCCCTTATCTTCAGGGACTGGTCGAGCACTTGCAGCAACTGGTGGGCAACGCGCTCACGCTCAGCCTGGGATGCGACTTCCATCTGTCCTACGACAACCTGCAGGACGTGCTCGCCAATCCGGCGCGCTACGCCATTGAAGGCACGCACTACATGCTGGTCGAGCTGAGCAACTACAGCGTTCCGCAGCAGATTACCGACTGTTTTATGAAGCTGGGCGACTGCGGCATCACCGCCGTGATTACGCATCCCGAACGCAATCCGATTCTGCGCGAGACTCCGCAGCGCGTAGTGGAGTGGGCCGAGCAAGGCTGCGTGATCCAGATGACGGGATCGGCGCTCACCGGATTCTGGGGAGAACGCGTGCGGCGCGCCGCGCTGTGGCTGCTCGAACACGATGCCGTCCACGTGCTGGCTACCGACGCGCACGACACGGAAAAGCGCGTTCCCGTGCTCTCCACGGCTCGCGAAGCAGCGGCCGAGATCTGCGGCGAAGATGTGGCCGATGCTCTGGTCGAGGCCAATCCTCAGGCCATCATCCAATCGCAGCCGTTGCCTTATTTTCCGCGGCCCGTGACGGCGAAGCTATCGGAAGACGCCGGGGACGTAGCTAGCCTTCACTGCGGCCCTGACCCAACGTGGTCGGAGGAAGTGGCTGGCGCCGGATCGGCAGCTGGCATAGGGGTTGTACTTATCGGTGCTCCGGGCCCAGCGCCGTGCGACACCGGACGTCTGAGGCGTAGCGCGTCACGGAATCCGAGCGCGAAACGTCCGGGCCGGTCGTCATCGCGCTTTCCGGATTCAGCAAATGATCGTTGCTGGGTCCGAGCCCCAGGCTTGATGAGAGCCCGGGAATCGGGCACGGTTTTGATCTGCCAGCCGTGATCCGCCTGGTAGCGGCGCATGGCTTCTTCGCTGTGTTGATTCCAAGTTCCCGCGTGGCTCGCCGCTTAGATAATGCTCGCGGATAAGAGCTTCCTGAATTGCCTCCGCGCGTTCCGGTTCAATCTTCTGCTGGCCGCGAGCAGTTCTCCTCTTGGAACTGCGTTTCGAGCTCGCATGTGTCGATTTGCTGCTGCGAGCGCTGCTGGCAGTGGTCGATTTCGGATGGTTCGTGGTCGTGGTATGCGATGCGGAGTGCGTCTTGGCTGTCGAACTCGCTTTGGAGGTTGTTGCAGGCGCGTTCGCGTGAGTTTTGGCGTTCGCCGCTTTGGTGCTGCTAGTCTTCTTCGCAGAAGAGGAACCGCTGGTAGTAGCGTCGCTCTGAGCGCGTGCCATTAGCGAAGCTAGACCGGCGCAAAACACTGCCAGAATGCAGGCTACGCCCAACCTTAGCGCCATGGTCTTCCGGTAACGGCTTAGTTCCAAAGGCAAACCCTCAGTTTTCGCCAAACGACCGCGCCCGGCAGATTAACACATCAAATGGGACCAGCACAAAAACTAAAGTCCAACGCAAGCTGGCATTGTCATCATCCCTTATCGGATGACGCAATGCCAGTCCCCGTTGGCTATGCCCCGGTTACGGAAGTGTTCCGGCCAGGAAGATGGTTCCATCCTGCCGCGTCGCGCCGCGCGGGCGCACCAGAAAGACCACGTCCTGCCCGCTCTTCAGGTTCGACTCCACCTTGGCAAAATCATCTTCGCTGTTTACCGGCTGCTTGTTGACCTCAAGAATCACGTCGCCGCGGCCCAGATTGATGTCTTCGGCAAACGAGCCCGGCTTCACGTCCTGCACGATCACGCCTTTGCCTGACGGCATGTCCAGCCGGTCGGCCATCTCGGGCGTAAGTTTGCGGACCGTAATGCCGAACTTGTCCTGCTTGGGAGTGCTGTCATCGTTGCCGCCCTCGTCGTCGTCGAGGCGCGCCGCAAACAACTTGGAGCGATCCGCGATGGTCACGGTCGTATCCTGTTTCTTGCCGTTGCGCAGGAACTCCAGTTGCACTTTCGCTCCCGGCTTCCGCGAAGCGATATCCGCCACCAGCTCCGATCCCTTGGTGACTTTCTTCCCATCGACGGTGGTGATGGTGTCGCCCACTTTCAATCCCGCCTGGTCTGCCGGACTGCCAGCCACCACGCTGGACACGGTCACGCCCGTACCGGCGCCGTAGACCCGAGCAATGGCGGGATTCTCGACCGCGTCGAACATGATGCCAATCGAACCGCGAACCACCCGGTGATCCGGCCCGATCAGCTGGTTGTAAACCTCCACCACGGTATTCGAAGGAAGCGCGAAACCCACGCCGGCATAGGCATTGGTCTCGCTCAAAATCGCCGTATTGATGCCGATCACTTCGCCGTCCATGTTGACCAGCGGCCCGCCAGAATTTCCGGGATTGATCGCCGCATCGGTTTGAATGAAAGTCTGGAACTGGCGGCCAGGAACGATGTCTCGTCCCTTGGCCGAAACGATGCCGGCCGTCACCGTTCCTACCTGCCCGAACGGGCTGCCGATGGCCAGAACCCAGTCGCCCACCTGCATGCTGTCGGAGTTGCCCATCTTCGCGGTCGGCACCGAACGATCCACATCGATCTTGATCACGGCCAGATCGGTCTCCTGATCCGTGGCCAATCACCTTGGCGTCGTGCTGCACGCCTGGCGGGTCGTCCTGCAGACGCACGCGAATGCGGTCCGCCTTCTCGACCACGTGCCGGTTGGTAACGATGTATCCCTTGGGATCGACAATCACGCCCGAACCCAGCGAACGCTCGCGAATCGCGGCATCGCCGTCTCCGGGCCCGCCTTGGCCGCCGAAGAAGTGGTTGAAGAAGTCGTCCATACCGCCATTGCCGCCGCCGCTGTCGTCATCGTCAGGACCTGCCCGCCCCGGCGCCGGTGCGGATTCTTGATGGTCGATTCCGTATTGATATTGACTACGCTCGGCCCCAACTGCTTCGCGATCTGCGAGAACGTATTGGACAGCTGTTGCGGCGAAGGAATTGTCAGCGGAGTCGCATCGGTGGACTTCTGCCCTTCCTTGCCCTTCACGCCGTAGGAAATTACCGTCCCGATCAAAATGCCGAGCGCCAGCGTTGCCAGAATGCTCAACGTGTAGACCCAACGGTGAGTCTTCATGCGCAGCCAAATTGCCCGCGAATCCATATGTCTACTTCCTCCAAGACTATAAGCGCTTTTATTATACCCGTTTGCAAACAGGCAGCCCGCAATCGCCAAGCGTCTGCAGGATCAACCGGATAAGCTCGATGGCTTCCTGATGCGGGATCCCTGAATCGGTTAGACGCACGAAACCGCGCTTGCGTTTGAGAAGTTACTTCGCCTCGTACACCGTCTTGCCCCCCACCACGGTACGCAACACTTTCGTGGCCAGAACTCTTTCCGGCGGAGGAGGAGGTCATGTCGCGGTCGAGCACGACGAAGTCCGCGAGCATCCCAGGCTGCAGTTTGCCTTTTTCCTTCTCCTCGAACTCGGCAAAGGCCGAACCCGTGGTGTAAGCCGCGATCGCCTGATCCATTGTGAGTCGCTGCTCGGGAAAATATTCCTGCTTGCCATCCTCGCTCTTGCGCGTGACGGCGGCATAAAGCCCGCGAAACGGCGTCACCGGCTCGACCGGATAATCCGTGCCGAAAGCCAAGGGTCACCCCTTTATTCAGGAACGCCGCCCAGGCATAGGAAGTAGCGGCCCGCTTCGGCCCCAGCCGGTCCTGCGCCCAGCGCATGTCAGTAAGCACATGACTGGGCTGCATCGACGCAATCACTTTCAATTCCTTGAAGCGGGCAATCTGTGCGGGCGTGGTGACCTGCGCATGTTCGATGCGCAGGCGAAAATCGTCGCCTCCGTTTGCCGCCTTCACCTTCTGCTCGCGTGCGGCTTTCTCGGCTTCGGCAAACGCATCGAGCGCCATCTGAATCCCCTTGTCGCCGATGGCGTGAAATCCCAGCTGGAAGCCCGCCAGCACTCGCTCCTTGGCCATGTCATTCAGCTTCGTGGTCTCATAACGAGGCAAACCGGAGTTGCTGGGCTCATCCGCATAAGGCTCCAGCAGCGCCGCCGTGTGGCCGCCCAGCGAGCCATCCATGAATCCCTTCAGCATCCCGGTGTGCAGCATCAAGTCCGATTGCGGATGCGAATCGCGCTTGCGTCTTCAGTTCATCGATCGACTCGTCGAACGGCAGCCACTCAGAGATGCGCGCCGTCAGCTTGCCTTCTTTTTCCAGCTCCTCGTAAATCTGAAAATTCTCCCAATCCGACGAATAATCCTGAGCCGAGGTGACGCCATGCTCCGCAAGATCCGCCAGTGCGACTTCAATTCCATGCCGCCGCGCTTCGTGCGTTGGTTGAGGAATCACGCTCTCACAGCCCCCTGCGCGGTGTCGCGCAGAATCCCGGTGGGCTGCCCGTTGACATTGCGATCAATCTGTCCGCCTTGCGGATCGCGGCTGGCAATCGTAATGCCGGCCAACTGCAAAGCCCGCGTGTTGGCTACGGCCATGTGCCCATCCACGCGATCGAGAAAGATCGGGTGACCTCCCGAAACCTCGTCCAGATCCCAGCGGCTGGGCAGCGCCTTCACCAGCCACAGCGTTTCATCCCAACCCCCGCCCAGAATCCATTCGCCCGGCTTGGCCGTTTCCACCTTGGCCAGAACGCGCTGGCGGAATTCATCCAGCGTCTTCACTCCGATCAAATCCACGTTCAACTTCTGTAGCCCCGCGTCGGCCAGGTGCAGGTGCGCGTCGTTGAATCCCGGCATGACGAAGTGCCCGCCCAGATCGATCACTTGCGTTTCCGGACCTTTCAGCTTCTGGATATCCACAGTCTTCCCGACGGCCTGAATGCGATCGCCGCGCACCGCAATGGCTTCCTCGCGCAGGATCGAACTGAATTGCGTGTTCGACGGCACCCCGGTGTAAATATTTGCGTGGACGTAAATAGCATCCGCCTTGGGCCCGGAAGCAGCCGGCGTTTGCCCGCCCGCTGGATTCTGCGCGTTCAGGAACAGTGAACAAAAACAGAGAACCACCACCAGCGCCGGGTGCCCCACCCTTCGCGTCCTTTGCGAAAGAGCCTGCCCTGAGCTTGCCGAAGGGTTGGATTCCACTGTCGCGTGCAGCTTTTGGGTGGCGCAGCGCTTCAGCGCTGCGAAAAAACGTTTCTCTCTCCGACGGGCTTTAGCCCCCGAGGCCGCAAACGTTCCCATCATTCTCCCGCTCCCGCCAGCGCGAGCATTGCCAGCAGAATCCGCTTCAGCCCGAGCTCGCGTCCGTTGGTGTCGAACCACTCCTGCAAAGTGTGTGCGCCGCCGCCGGACCCGCCGCCACCAATGGCAATCGCTTCCAGCCCCAGCGACAAGGGAATATTCGCGTCGGTCGATGCGCGCTGCACCTGCGCCGCATTATTCAGTTGCGCATCGACCGCCCGAACCACCTGCAAGATCCGCGCCCCCGTCGCCAACTCTCCCGCCGGACGGTTCCCGATCGCCACGACTTCGCAACTCACTCCCGAAGGCCGCTTCTGCTGCGGCGACCGCATCTCCGCCGCCATCGTTTCATCTTCCACCGCGCGATTCAGCGCCAGGCGCAGCGTCTGCTCCAGCCGCTCCATCTCGTTCATCGACGTCGAGCGGATATCCACTTTCATGCTTGCCGACTCGGGAATCGAATTCACCGAAGTGCCTCCGCGAATCACGCCAATGTTAAAAGTCGTCTTCGGCGTCGTTGGCACCGGACGTCGCGGTAAAGGTTTCGATCGCTTTCGCCAGAATCACGATCGGATTGGGTGCCCCAAAGTCGCTCCACGAATGCCCTCCCGGACCGCGCACGATCACTTCAAACCGACGGCTGCCCAAGGCTTCGGCCACAATCGTGTCCGCATCCCGCGCCATCGAGCACCACGCTGTAGGCGATCGAATCCTTCCAGCGCGGCGTGGAAAAAATGTGACGCATGCCGCGCAAGTCGCCTTCGCCCTCTTCGCCCACGTTGCCAATAAAAACAAACGGCAGCGCGTGCCGCAGGCGCACTGACCGCAACAGCGCCGCAATCGCGAGCATCGCCGTCACTCCGGCGCCGTTATCGGAAACTCCCGGCCCGTACATGCGGCTTCCCTTGCTGCCGGATATTCAGCGGCGTGTTCGCGGGAAACACGGTATCGATGTGCGCGCTCAGCGCCACGTAGCGCGGCCCAAATCCCGGGATGTACCCCAAACACGTTGCCCACATCGTCGATGCGAACATCGTCGAGGCCGACCTCGCGAAAGCGCTCCGCCAGCCACGCCGCGCGCGCCGACTCGCCAAAGGGAGGCGCCGGAATCCGCGCCATCTCCATCTGCCACTGCGCCAGTTGCGGCTCCTGCGTGCGCAGCCAGTTGAACGCCGACCTTACCTCCGGCGATGCCGCCAGCCGCGCCACTTCCTGCTGCACCGTTGGCGCAACGTCCGGCAGATCCGCACGCGGAGGAGTGGGGCTCATGGGAGTTATTGCGTCATTTACAACGCACGGAAAGGAATGTGGATTAGCTAGGGCGGAAACGGTCTGATCCGATATCGTTTCCGCGCGAGGATGACGCAGCGCTCAGGATGACAGACCGGTCTGCGCTAACGAATTTCTCGCGCATCCCACTCTCTGTTCCACGGCAGCAACCAGCTTCTTCGTTGCCGGAACCTCAATCCCATGCCGTTGGGCGCCGCGCAAGATCGGCCCAGCGATGGCGTCTAACTCCGGAGGGTTGCGACGCTCCACATCCTTTTGCATCGAGCTGCGCATGCTTCCCGGCATGCCCGCTGCCCCGGCGAGCACCTTTTCCGGATCAACTTTGGCGCCCTCGGCGATGGCAACCGCGCATGCCTCTCGAACACACGCCTGGCCCAAACTCCGCCACTCTGGATCGGCAAAGATTTCTCCCACCGTCTTATCCGCAGCTGTCGTGGTCAGAGCAAAGGGCGCGAGAAAAACCAGCTTGCCCCACATCAGCGTCGGCTCATCGTCGATGAAGCGGCAAGTAAAACCAATGTGCTGTAGCTGCTCGATCGCGCTCCCCAGCAAAGCCTGCCCCGCGGAAGAAACATTCAACACCGCAAAAGGAGATCGGTGGACGATGTGCCCCGGGCTCACGCGCTCCATCTCACCGGCAATCGTCGCTGGAATCACGCGCCCGGCGCCGTACCTGGCGCGCAACAACGCCACATGGTCAATGCCATTGAGCAGCGGAACAATGGCTTTCACCGCATTCGGATTCTTGAACGACGTGAGCGCCTGCTCCAGCTGGGTGGCCTTCACGGTGAGCCAGAGCACATCCGCAACAGGAACTTCGTCAGCAACGGCGACATCGACAAAAAATTTCCCGAATGGACTGTCGAGACGAAGTTGCTTGGGATAATTCGCCAGAGCCTCGTGCCTTAACACGAGCGTGACGGAGTCGCCGGCATGCGCCAGACAGGCCCCGATCATGCCTCCAACGCCGCCCGCTCCCAGAATCGCGTGGCGCATCGGCTTTGTAATTGTTTCGGACATTTGGACTCAGTTCTGCTTGGTTACCGCCGCCGGGGGCAGACACTCCACCACCTCGGCGTCGCTCAGCGTGTGATCACTGGCCTTGGCGCGCTGGTAGATGCGCTCCACCAACTCCTCGTTCGCCGGAATCCCGCGCCGCTCCAGCCAGAACAGCACATTCGATTTCCCGCTCATCGGACCGATGTCGATGATCTGCTCCAGCCCAAACACGTGCGACGGTACGCCGGAGTAAACCGTGTTGGCAAGGACGACATCATTCTTGTGATACGCCTTGATAATCGCCGCAGCGTGCACGCCCGTGGCCGTGCGGAACGCATCGTCGCCCACCACCGGATAGTTCGCCGGAATCGGCACTCCCGTCGCCCGCGAAACCGCCTGACAATACTGCTTCAGCTTGGTGAGGTCCTGCTGGTCCCAGGGCGCAATTCCCATCAGTTTCAGATTCACCAGCATCTGGTCGATCTGCGTGTTGCCCACGCGCTCGCCCAGCCCAATCGCGCACGCATGCACGCAATCCGCGCCCGCGATCACCGCTGCCATCGAGTTGGCAATCGCGAGGCCGCGATCGCTGTGACCGTGCCAGTCGACGCGAATCTTTTCGCCTGAAGGTTTCACCACTTCCTGGATCACAAATCGCACGAGCGCCAGCGCGCCCATGGGGGTGGCATGACCCGCGGTATCGCAGATCACGATGGCCCGCGCGCCGCAATTGATGGCCGTCGAATAGAGGCGCTTCACCGTCTCGGGATCACAACGGCTCGTGTCCTCGGTCACGTACATCGAGTCGAGACCGAGCGAAACCGCATATTTCACGGCCTTCTCGGTGGTCTGCAAAAGAAAATCGTCGGACCAACCTTCGGTGAAACGGCGAATCGGGCTGGATCCGATAAACGTCGCCGCTTCGATTCGCAGACCCGTTTTCTGCACAATCTCTGCAATCGGACGAATATCGTTCTCGAGCGTGCGCGCCGCGCAGTTGGCGCGAATCTTCATCTTGTGCGCCACAATCTCCCGCGCCAGCGCCGTCACATGCTCCACCGCGCGCGGCCCCGCGCCGGGCAGGCCCAGGTCGAGAGAGTTAATCCCCAGCGCCTCCATCAGATGAAGAATTTCAATTTTCTCGGAGATCGAGGGGTCGCGCACCGACGGCGATTGCAAGCCATCGCGCAGACTTTCATCGTTCAACAGCACCGGCCCCGGCGGCTTCAGTCCCGGCGGATGATTCTTGTTCCAATCGTAGATGAGTTCCGAGGCGTTCATGGGCGTACCGAGTACCCAGTACCGAGCAACCCGGCTTCTTCTCGTTCGATACTAGGTACTCGGTACTCGCAACTATTTTTCCTTTGGCGGAAGTGTCAGCCCAAACACTGAAATCATCCCCTGTCCGGCGACGTTCACTTTCGCTTCGTCAGGATTCGGCAAATAGAGTGTCTGGCAATGTTCGCAGCGGTAGACTTCGGCATCGGGTCCCCAGGCTTTTTCGGCATCCCCACAAGCCTGCTCGACCACATCGGTAATGTAAAACCAGCGCTTCAAATGTCCGCCGCAGAACTTGCCCTTCTCATTTTTTTCGTTGCAGGCGCGTTGCCCGGCCTTCTTGACTTTGACTTTATGATGCGGAAGTTGTGCAGGAGTTTGCGGAGTGGAAGCTGTGATTTCGCCAGTCGCCAAAGGACTCACCTTCGATCACGCGGCGCTCGCGCCGCCGGATTCGGCCCTACGAGCGTCATTGTACTCGAAGCCGAAAGATGAGCCCAACCGCGTAAGTGACACATTTAGAATTCCAGCCTGGGCGCTGCTTGATCGGCGCCCGCGCGTCCGATCGTAATCTCAGCCTCGTAGAAGTTCTCGCCCTTCACCGCGGCTCCGGCCATCCGCCGCAAGATCGCGATCTGGCCAACGTGCGTGAGCGCATCGGCCACGGGCCCCTGGAACAACTCTTCCAGCGGAGCCTCCACCACCGCACCCGAAGCGAGGAACTCATCGAAGTTTTGTAGAGTCTTGAAAAATCTTTCCACTTCTTTTTCCCAGGGCAAGGGCTTCGAGCCGTGCCATGCCTGTTTGCCCTTCGCGATTGAGAGCGCCCAGTCGAACAGATCTCCCATATGCGCCAGAATCTGCGCCGGCGTGCGCAATCCCTCGCCGCCATGAAAGTCGGCGAACGACGCAGGTGCGTTGCGTACGGCTTTGCCGGCGCGATAGGCGAGCGTGGCCAGCGTGTGACGAAATAATTCCAGCTTCGAATCAGATTTGGAATGTGCGTTCATGGACACAAGATACACTTGAACCCAAGGTAACGAAAAGGAGATGAAAAGCATGCCGAGAGATGCCGCACAGCCAGGCTCTGTAAGCCGCGAGAACGCCGAGCACTACCGCTGGGGCGACGATTGCGACGGCTGGCATCTCGTCAAATCGGACGACCTGGCCGTGATTGAAGAACTCATCCCCTCAGGCGCGGCCGAGGTTCGCCATTATCACCAGAAGGCCCAGCAGTTTTTCTACATTCTCTCGGGCGAAGCGATGATGGAAGTTGAGGGACGAACCACACTGCTGCGAGCCGGCACGGGAATCCGAGTCATGCCGGGAACTCGTCATCAGATCAGCAATCCGTCGTCGAGCACCGTGCGTCTTCTCGTGATTTCACAACCGCCCAGCCACGGCGATCGCTTCACGGATTGATTGCCGGAATGTGAAATCCGCACTCCCTTCTACCCGTTCACCTTTATTGTCCCTTCTGCTACGAACGCTGGCCGGTGCATGACCAGATCCGTGAAAACAAATCCGTCGCGCACTACTGTCTCTCCATTTCGCACCGGGATCGCGTGAGCGAACATAGGACCGTCGTACACATAAGTATGAAACTCACCATTTTCTCCGCAAGGATCGATTCCCGCGGGAAATTCATCAACCACTGTTTGATCCAGATCGCGTCCCGCAAACGAGGCCGGCAATTTCCTGGGATCGAGACAAACGATCCGGCCCCGCATTCCACCCTCCCACATATCACGGATCAGCTGCCGCGTTTCGAGCTTCCATAAAGGAAATACCGGAGCAAGGCTGAGTCCGCGCATGCGATGCGGTATCGTCGAACGTCCTCGAGGAACAGATCGCCAAAAGCGATGACTTGTACCCCAGCGTCGATGGCCTTCGCGCAAACGGCACTCATTGCCGCTTCATATTCCTCATTGGAACAAGGCCACGGCAAAGGCACTTTCCACAAGGGAAGTCCAGCCGCAGCCGCTTGGGCTTCTGCTAATTCCCGTCGAACTCCGTGCATTGCGACCCGATCAAAAGCGATGTTGATGGTAGTGAGCAAGCCGACAATTTCATATTCGTTCGACTGGTGCAAAACATGAAGCGTCCAGGCGCTGTCTTTGCCGCTGCTCCAGGATACAAGCGCTTTCTTTCTCAAGCCTCTGTTGCTCCTCTCACAACCGCTTCCGCCGTATCACTCCAGCCGCACGCAACGTCCCGCGCAGGCGCGCACCTATTCTGCGCGCAAATTGCATATCCAAAAACCCTTCCATATGACGCGCAAAACCTGCGCCGTAGCCGTACCACCAGACTTTTTTCATTTCCGGCATAAGGTCGGAATCCACATACTTCACACGTACCATCTCTTCCAGCCCGAATCGTCCGTGGGTGCGGCCCATACCGCTCGATTTCACGCCGCCATGTGGCGCCTCGCTGATGCCGAAGCACGAAACCACATCGTTCACCATGACGGTGCCCGCTTGAATATGCCGCGCCAGCCGCTCCCCGCGGGCATTGTCGCGTGTCCACACGCTGGCCGCCAGACCAAACTCCGAATCGTTCGCCAGCCGCACCGCTTCGTCTTCACTATCGAACGCCATGACGGGAAGCACCGGGCCGAAGGTTTCCTCGCGCATGATGCGCATCTCGTGGGTCACATCCGCCAGAACTGTTGGATGATAAAAATTTGCTCCCAGTTTCGGCAATCGCGACCCTCCAGCCAAAACCCGCGCCCCGCGCGCCACGGCATCTTCCAAATGCGCTTCCACAATCTGCAACTGGCGCTGGTGGATCATCGGCCCTACGTCCGTTTCAGGATCCAGGCCGTTGCCCACGCGAAGTTTCTGGGCCTTTTCGGTGCACGCTCTCAGAAACTTTTCATACAGACTGCGATGCACGTAGCATCGCTCTACCGACAGGCAAGTCTGGCCCGCATTTACGAACGCTCCCCATACTGCCGCGCTGGAAGCGACATCGACATCGGCGTCGTCAAGAACCAGCATGGGATCTTTACCCCCGAGTTCGAGCACAACCGGCAGCAGCCGTTCCGCGGCAGTGGCCGCGATGCGCTTGCCGGTCGCCACACTGCCGGTGAAGACGAGCTTGTCGATCTGCGAATGAATCAGGGCGGCGCCAGTTGCGCCATCACCCACAACCACCTGAAAAATATCCGGCGGCACACCCGCCGCGTCCAGCAGCGACTTGAGTTCCAGTGCCACGAGCGAAGTAAATTCGGAAGGCTTCAGCACCACCGCATTTCCCGCGACCAGAGCGGCGAGTGTTTCTGTCGCCGGAATCGAGAACGGATAATTCCACGGAGAAATAATCCCGATAACCCCGTACGGCTCCCGCAGCAACCGCCCCTTCTTCAGTTTGGTGGCAAGATTTCCGTGCGGCAGAGGCTCGTCGCGCAGGAGGCGATAGGCATTTTCGATGAGGAACCGCGCAGCATCGAGCACGACCAATACTTCGGTGGTTAAAGCTTCGGCCACAGGCTTGCCAGCCTCGCGGGTGATAGCCTCGGCAATGTCCGATTTCTTATCGTGCAATCTGCGCTGAAACTCGCGCAACACCGCGACCCGCTTTCGGACCCCAATCTCAGCCCACTGGTCCTGCGCCGATCGCGCCCGTGCCACCGCCGACTGAACCTCGCCTTCGCCGGCGCACTCCAATTCGCGCAGAACTTCACCCGTCGCCGGATTGACTGACGAAATCTTCCGCGCACCCATCTGTAAATCAGTCGCCATATTGTGTGCTGACCCGGACGTCACATCCCCGGGTTAATACTCCACATTCACCAGATACAAGCCGCCGGCAGGCGCAGTCGCTCCCGCGGCGGAGCGGTTGCGTGCCTCCAGTATGCGCATGACGTCCTCGATCTGCAGCGTTCCTTTGCCCACCAGAATAAACGTCCCCACCAGGTTGCGGACCATGTGGTGCAAGAAACCCGAACCTTTCACCGTGTAGACAAACTCATCGCCCTGCCGCTCCCAGCACGAAGAAAAGATGCTCCGCACATTGGATACGGGCACGTCCTCCCGTCCTCGCTCCGGGTCCACCGCGGCAAACGAAGTAAAGTCGTGCTCGCCTTCCGCAACTCCAGCGGCCCGTACCATTGCGTGCTCGTCCAAGGGAAACGGATAGTGCCATACATACCTTGCCAGAAACGGCGGACAAATTGCCGCGCGATAAATCCGGTATCGATAAGTCTTGGCTCGGGCCGAGTGCCGCGCATGAAAGTCCGCCGGAGCTTCCGTTGCCTCGAGAACTCTCACCGACGCCGGCAAAATATCATTCAACGCCTTCACAAAGTTCGCGGTGGGGACGGAAGACTCCGTGACAAATGTCACCACCTGCGCGAGGGCATGCACTCCGGCGTCGGTTCGGCCCGAGCCTTGCGGCAATACCTTTTCGCCGGTGATTCGTCCAATGGCTGAGGCGAGCGTGCCCTGTATCGTGACTGCATCAGGCTGCACCTGCCATCCAGCAAATTCCGATCCCTCGTAGGAGAGAATCAGTTTGAGATTGCGCATGCGATCTTTCGAGTCCTACAGCCGCGCCCGATCATCCAACGCATTTCACGGATTGGATTTCTTGTGCGCCCTGGAGCTTTCCGTTTCCCCAGCGGCATCGAGCATGACGAGCACCTTATATCAGTTGCAATTGCAGGTGAAGGAGAATCCAACTCATCGGATATACTGTTGCGTTCCATCCAACTTCGTCGTGGGGAAAGAGTTTCCGGGATGTAATGGCGCCCAGAAATCTGCGCCGCGGCGTCAGCGGAGCCGGTGATCCGGCATGCATTTCCCAAGAACTTCGTTTTCCAGGAACCTCGGTGCCTCCGGTTGCGTACCAGCGTCTAAGTAGAAGTTTCATTCTTAACGACCCGGCACTTCGCACTACAACAATTTTTTCGTTGCAAGGCCATAACGAACGGAGATGAGTAGATGCTATTCGCACGTGAAGCCTCAAATATACGTTGGGCCGCCGCCGCAGTTTTATTCGCAACTCTGACCGTGACCGGTTGGGGCCAGGAGCCTCCGGCCGCGCCCACGCCGCAGAATACTCCGGAGGCGGGTCCTCTTCCTGTGCTGAATTACTCCCAGCCGGTATCGCATTTTCCGAATCCGGTTGGGCCCTACACGCCGCGACACGTGGCCGCGCCGAACCTGGCGAACACGTCGCGCATTGATTCGCTGATGCGCGATGGCAAGCTCTATCTCTCGTTGAATGACGCGATCGCGCTCGCGCTGGAAAACAATCTCGACGTTGCCATCGCCCGCTACAACCTGAATATCGCCGATACCGACGTATTGCGTGCCAAAGCTGGCGGCAACATCTTGGGCGTTAATGCCGGAGTCGTACAGAACACGCCAGGCGGCGGCGTTGGCGGCATCGGCGCCAGTGCTGGTGCTTCCACTGGCGGCACCAGCCTCGGAGCCGGCGGCATCGGCGCCGGTACGAACGGCCTGGTAAGTTCAACCCTCGGCCTTGGACCTGCGATCACCAGCTTTGATCCGGTTATCACTGGAACGCTTCAGGAGGATCACGCGGAAAGCGTATCGTCGAGCTTATTCAACGGCGTGCCGATTCTCGCTCAGAACACCGGCACGGTAAATTTTGCCTACAACCAGGGTTTTGAATGGGGCACCAACCTGTCGGTTGGGTTCAACAACGTCCGCACTACGTCCAATGTCCCGTTCAATACATACAGCCCGCTCATCAACTCGTCGCTCCGGCTTCAGCTTACCCAGCATCTTCTTCAGGGTTTCGGTTTCCCCGCCAACACCCGGTTCATCCACATCGCCAAGAACAATCGCGAACTTACCGATGTCGCCTTTCGCTTGCAGATTATCGACTCCGTGGATCAGATCGAAAACATTTACTGGGACTTGGTCTATGCCTACGAAAACGCGCGCGTGCAGAACGAATCACTGTCCTTTGCGCAAAAGACCTTGTCGGATACCAGGAAGCAGGTCGAGATCGGAAGCCTGGCTCCTATTGAGGTCGTTCGCGCGCAAAGCACTGTCGCGCAGGATCAGCAACTCGTGACCACGGCGCAAACCAATTTGCAACTGGAACAGCTGCTGATGAAGAACGCTCTGACCCGTACTCTGAAGGATCCGACGTTGGCCACCGCCGAAGTCATTCCTACTTCTACGACGGAAATTCCGGCAGAGGAGCAGATTACGCCAACGGAGGATCTCATTAATGAGGCTTTGCGCCATCGCGCCGAACTGGTTGAGACCCGAATCGATTTGAACAGCCGCGATTATAGTAATAAGGCGGTAAGGAGCGCTCTCCTTCCCACCCTCGATCTGTTTGCCTACTACGCCGGATCAGGCCTTGGCGGCTCCCAAAACCCCGCTAACCTGTGCGCCAACCAGACCCCAGACCAGCTGCTGCTGGGCTTCTGCGCCGGCCCCAACCCCAATACTGGCGCTACCGCGATTCCTCCTGTTTCCCCCGTCAGCATTAACGGAACTTGGAACCAGCTCGTGAACTCTACTGCCCCTGACAAGGGACTTGGCTTGCAACTTAACATTCCGATTCGCAACCGCGCCGCACAGGCCCTCCAGATTCGCTCCGAACTCGAGTACCGGCAGGCGCAGATGAGGCAGCAGCAGATTGAGAACCAGGTCGGGATCGAAGTCCGCAACGCGCAATATGCTGTGCAGCAGAACCGCGCCAGTGTGGATTCGGCTAAGGCGGCTCTGGCTCTGGCGCGCGAGTCGCTGGACGCGGAGCAGAAGAAGTATCAGTTCGGCACTTCCACCACAACGCTGGTTCTGCAGTACCAGAGCCAGCTTGCAACCGCCGAATCCACTGTCGTGAACGCCACGGTCGCCTATGAAAAATCGCGCATCGAGCTCGACCGCGCAACCGGCAGTCTGCTCGATCACAATGGCATCAGCATGGACGATGCGGCCCGCGGCCAGGTCACGCGCCTGCCCAATGTGCCTTACACCACGCCGCGCAAGGATCTGCCTTCCGTCGCGCAGCCTCCACCGCAGGCGGCCGCTGCGCAGCCACCACAGTGAGAACATCGAAACAGAAAAAGGCGCAGCCGCAAGGCTGCGCCTTTTTTCATCGCACAATTCTTTACAATCCTCACGCCTTTTCCAAAGCTCCATTCCGCTTAAGATGGAAGATCGCTCGGGATCGCTTACACATTCAGCTGCCGAATTCTATTTTCTGCATTCAGCCAATGCACCGCTATTTTCTGCCCGGTAATTATTCGGTAGGTATTTTATTGAGGAGATGAGCTATGTCTTTGCCCCGACTGAGGGTGGCGTTTTTGCGTCCCGCCCTGCTCCTGACGGTTCTTGCGATTTTCGCGTATTCCCCATCAACGTTGCCCGCGCAGAGTGTTCCTTCTGCCCCAGCTCCGCAGGCCGCGCCAGCTCCCGCCCTGCCGCAGGCAGTGCATTTGCAGGACTATACGAAACCGCGATCGGCCTTCCCCCACATCCTGCAGCCCTACCAGTCGCAGGAGGTGGCGCAGCCCAGCTCGGCCAACTCGCCTCGCATCGATTCACTCATGCATGATGGCAAGATTTATCTTTCGATTGACGATGCGGTCGCCCTCACGCTCGAGAACAATCTCGACCTCGACATCGCCCGTTATAACCTCAACATCGCGGACACCGATTACCTGCGTGCCAAATCTGGCGCGAACATTCTTGGCGTCAACGCCGGCATCGTGCAGAACACGCCCGGCGGAGGCGTTGGTGGCCTCGGTGGCACGGTCGGCTCCGGTACTGGTGGAACTACCGTCGCCGCCAGCGGCATCGGCACCGGCACCAACGGCCTGGTCAGTTCCACCCTCGGGATTGGCTCGACCATCACCAGCTTCGATCCCACCATTACCAGCACGCTGCAACTCGACAAAGACCAGGCTGACTCGGTCAGCGTTTTCAGTCCCGTGCCGGTCGTCGCGCAAAACACCTATACGGCCAACTTCGCCTATACCCAAGGCTTTCAGTGGGGCACCAGTGTGACTGCGGGATTCAACAACACCCATGTCACCACCAATAACCCTACCAGCCTGCTTACGCCGGAACTGAGTTCGAATTTCCAATTCAAGATCACGCAAAACCTTCTGCAGGGCTTCGGTTCCCTTCCCAACCTGCGTTTTGTCCGCATCGCCAAAAACAATCGCGAGATTTCCGACGTCGCCTTTCGCCTGCAAGTGATCACCACGGTGGACCAGATCGAAAATATGTATTGGGACCTCGTGTACGCCTATGAAAATGTGCGCGTGCAACGCGAGGCCCTGGCTTATGGCCAAAAGGCACTCGACGATTCCAGGCAGCAGGCGAAGGTTGGCACCGCGCCTCCTATTCAGGTCGTGAGCGCACAAAGCACGGTTTCCACCGATCAGCAGAATTTAATCCTGGCTGAGAACAACCTGCAGTTGCAGCAGTTGCTGATGAAGAACGCCCTCAGCCGCAGCATCGAAGACCCCACCCTGGCCGAAGCCGACGTCATTCCTATCTCGACCATGCAGCTTCCAGAGCAAGAACCGGTCACGCCAACGCAAGATCTAATCAATCAGGCTCTCGATCATCGCGCGGAATTGGTCGAATCGCGCATCGACCTTAACTCCCGCGACCTCAGCAGCAAAGCTGTCCGGAACGCGCTGCTGCCCACGCTCGACGCCTTCGCCTATTACGGCGGATCGGGAGTAGGCGGCAACATCAATCCGCTCGTACCCGCATGCCCATCTTCGGCCAAATACTGCTACACGCAGAGCGAAAATCCGCCGCCATTCCAGAACGCAACTTCGGTCGGCTATGGCGGGACACTCAACCAGCTCGTCAATTCCACCGCGCCCGATAAAGGTGTGGGACTCACCCTGAATATTCCGCTGCGCAATCGCGAAGCGCAGGCCAACCAAGTGCGCGCGCAGTTGGAGTATCGGCAGGCGCAGGTGCGCCTGCACCAGCTGGAGAACCAGGTTCGCATCGAGGTACGCAACGCCCAATTTGACGTAAAGCAAAATCGCGCCTCCGTGGAGGCGGCCCAGTATGCCGTCGACTTCGCCCGCCAGACGCTCGATGCCGATCAACAGAAACTCAAAGTCGGACTCACCACCACCACCGCAATCCTGCAGGACGCCTCCGTCCTGACTACTTCCGAGTCGAATCTGGTGTCCGCCAAAGCAGCATATGAGAAGTCGTGCATCGAACTGGATCGCGCCACAGGGTTGCTGCTTGACCACTCCGGCATTGACGTCACTGAGGCCACGCGCGGCCAAGTGACCCATCTCCCTAAGGTGCCTTATGTCGCTCCGCGGCCGAACGTTGCCCCTACCGGAAACAATCTGCCAATGGCACAACCTCAAACGCCGTCGTCATAGTCGGCAAAAAGGGATACCTCGTCGTCAATTCTCTATCGGAGTCTCAACGATGTATTCTTCCTCGCGTGACCTTATCTGTCGTCATCATTACGTATAACGAAGAAGCGAACCTCGGCCGCACGCTGGAAAGCGTGAAACCTCTGGTTAGCGACGGGAAAGGAGAAATCATCGTCGTCGACTCGGGCTCGACCGATCGCACGGTCGAGATTGCGAAATCATTCGGCGCGAAAGTTTTTGTCGAGGAATGGAGGGGTTACGCAGCGCAGAAGAATTCGGCGATCGATAAAGCCGAAGGGGATTGGATTCTGAGTTTGGATGCGGATGAAGAAGTCAGCGCAGAACTGGCGGAAGAACTAGCTGGATTTAACTCAGATGGCAGCGTTTTTCGAAAAGCTAAGACCAACGAATGGTGTCTGACCATGGACTCAGCTGCCAGGTCAGACGTATTGAAGGGCAAGCCGAGTGGCTTCTTGTTATCTCGAAAAAATTTCTTCCTCGGACGGTGGATTAAGCACGGCGGATTCTGGCCAGATCCCAAGCTGCGGCTGTTTCGCCGCGGTGCTGGCCAGTTCCAATCTCGCGCCGTCCACGAAGACGTTCAGTTAGACGGGCCGAGGGCCACGCTTGACGGTGCCCTCATCCACCATTCCTACCCCACGCTCTCCGACTACATCGACCACATGAACCGCTATTCGTCGCTGGGTGCTGAGATGGTCGTCGCGAAAGCAAATGGCAAGGTCCGCTTCAGCGTTCTCAATATCGTCATACGCCCGCTGACGACGTTCATCTATAACTATTTTTTCCGCCTCGGCTTTCTCGATGGACGCGAAGGCCTGTTGTTGCACCTCTACCACTCGGTCTACGTCTCCTGGAAATATGCCAAGGCGTGGGAGCTAAGTCGCAAGCAGTTGCCCTCCACGATGCCATCCTGACCGACCGGTCGTTTGATCCCCCTCTCGTCACCTTGCCCGTAAGCGCAGGCTTCCCTATGATCACAACAGAACACTGGGGTTCGTATGGAAAAAAAGCCGTCTTCTCAGTTGAGCCCGCCGCGAGTCGCGGAAAGGACCATTGCCGACGTTTTTGAAAATCGTCGTCCCTCCGCCGCCGAAAAGGATTGGGCTGAGAAGACCCTTGCACCCACCATTGAAAAAGCACCCGAGCGCCCGATCGGCTCACCTACCGGGGTGAATGTTGATGAGCATGGCCACGCTCGCTTTACCACCATTTCCGGCGTCCCCATCCGCCGCCTCTACACGCAGGCGGATCTCCCGGAAGACTGGAGTGAAGAAAAATATCTTGGCTATCCCGGCCAACCGCCTTACGCGCGCGGCATTCATGCCACAGGGTACCGCGGCAAACTTTTCACTATGCGGCAGTTCTCCGGATTCGCGTCGCCCGAAGAGACCAACCAGCGCTACAAGTACCTTCTCGAGCACGGCGGCGGCGGACTTTCCGTAGCTTTCGACCTACCCACGCTGATGGGCTACGACTCCGACCATCCTGCAAGCGAGGGTGAAGTCGGGAAGTGCGGTGTCGCCATCGACTCCCTCGAAGACATGGAAATTCTGTTTGGCGGCATCGATCTGGAAAACACGACTGTATCGATGACGATCAATTCACCTGCGTCAGCGTTGTGGGCTATGTATCTGGTCGTCGCCGAAAAGCAGGGTGCGGACTGGAAAAAGATTTCGGGCACGATTCAGAACGATATTCTGAAGGAATACATCGCGCAGAAAGAATATATCTATCCACCTGCTCCCTCCATGCGGTTGGTCATCGACACCTTTGAGTTCGGATCGAAGTTCACGCCGCGCTTCAATACGATCTCGATCAGCGGTTATCACATTCGCGAAGCCGGCTCGACCGCGTTGCAGGAACTGGCCTTCACCCTCTACGACGGCGTGGAATACGTTGAGTGGGCACTCCGTCGCGGACTCGACGTAGACGAATTCGGTCCCCGGCTCAGCTTTTTCTTCAACGCGCACAACGACTTCTTCGAGGAAATCGCAAAGTATCGTGCTGCCCGCAAGATTTGGGCTCAGGTGATGAAGGATCGCTTCGGCGCCAAGAATCCGCGCACTGGACTGATGCGGTTCCATACCCAGACGGCAGGAGTATCACTTCCTGCACAGCAGCCAATGAACAACATCGCCCGCGTGGCGCTACAGGCATTGGCGGCCGTGCTCGGTGGAACTCAATCGCTGCACTGTGACTCCTATGACGAAGCGCTCGCCTTGCCCACCGAGGAAGCGGCGCGCATCGCGCTGCGCACGCAGCAGATCATCGCTTACGAATCGGGCGTGACGCAGACGGTCGATCCGCTGGGCGGATCCTATTTCTTGGAGGCGTTGACTCTGGAAATGGAAAAGGGAGCGTTCAACTACTTCGGTAAGTTGGACACCATGGGCGGAATGGTCAGAGCCATTGAGCGTGGCTATCCGCAAAAAGAAATTGCCGAGGCCTCTTACCAATACCAGCGCGCCGCCGAAGCGAGAGAGAAGATCATTGTGGGTGTAAACGAATTCGTGGTCGAAGAACAGCCGCCCAACATTCTCTACATCGACGAGAGTGTTGCCCGCCAGCAATCGGGCAAACTCAAGGAGCTGCGGGCGCGCCGTTCCAACGACGACGTGCGGCGCTGTCTGGAAGCCTTGAAGAAAGCCGCAGGTCAAGAGTCAATAGTGGGCCTAAATGGCGGTCTTTCTCCCGCGAACACGATGCCCTATATCGTCGACACCGTACGCGCCTACGCTACTGTCGGCGAGATTTGCGAGGCGTTGCGCGAAGTTTACGGAACCTACACCGAAGTCAGCATCACGTAGCTGATCGCATTGTCCCAACGAATTGGACCGCAATGGGAAAGTGGCGACCGTTCGCGTCGTAATCGACGTGAGTAGAGCACTGCTCTCGGGATATGATTGAGGTCGCAATCTGCGACCTCAAATGACAAAAACAAAACGCGCTACGCTGCTTAAGATGCCGAAACGCCGTGCCCTCGCCTTCGCGCTGGAATCGCGCGTGCTGTTTCTTCGCCGTCAAAGGGTTATCCTCGATGCGGACCTTGCCGAACTCTATGGCGTACCTGCCAAACGGCTAAACGAGCAGGTAAAACGCAATCTTGAGCGCTTCCCTTCCGATTTCATGTTTCAGCTGACTCGTAAAGAGCACGACGCTTTGAGGTCGCAATTTGCGACCTCAAACAACGGCCGTGGTGGCCGGCGGTACCTGCCTTATGCCTTTACCGAACACGGCGCGATCATGGCTGCAACCGTGCTCAACTCCGAGCGAGCGGTGCAGATGAGCGTCTTTGTGGTGCGCGCCTTTGTACGCTTGCGCGAGATGCTGGCCACCAACCGCAAGCTTGCGGGAAAGATCAACGATCTGGAGAATCGTTTGGATACGCACGATTCTGCAATCCAGGATCTCATCGAAGCGATCAGGGAGCTTATGAACCCTCCAGATCCTCCGCGCAAGCGCATCGGATTCCAGCTTCCGGCAGGCAAAGTTAGAGCGCAATAGCACCTCCGGCCACAGACTCGATTCGAGGATCGAGATTCGATTTTTGTGGCTCGCCAACCCAGCCAGTGCCGTGCTCCCGCGGATATTCGTTTTCTGTTCGCCTCCGGCCAGTTCTATGATAAACCTATAGAACCATGCGAAGAGCTGTCATCCATCTCAAGAAATCGGATCCGGTCATGCGCGCAATCATCGAGCGCGTTGGCCCGTGCCGCATGCGATTCGGCCCACCGGAATTTCATAGCTTGGCCGAGGCCATCGTCTATCAGCAATTAAATGGCAAGGCCGCCGCAACCATCTTCAAACGGTTCGTGGCGCTGTCCGGCGAGCCCCTGACCCCTGAAGGCATCCTCAAGCTAAATGACGAACAAATGCGCACCGCGGGATTGTCGAAACAGAAGTCAGCCTATCTGAAAGACCTGGCAGCAAGAACGGCCTCGGGGTTGGTCGACTTCGGACGCATGCCGGACTTGCCGGACACCCAAGTGATCGAGCATTTGACGCAAGTGAAAGGCATCGGAGTGTGGACGGCCCAGATGTTCCTGATGTTCACTCTAAAGCGCGAAAATGTACTGCCCACAGGAGACTTCGGCGTACGAATGGCGATGTACAAGCACTATCTCGATGTGCAACGCGCGAAGGCCATCAAGAAGTCCTTCAGCGGGAAAAAGTCTTCGGTGGCTAGAAAAAGCCCTAAGCGCAAGATCAAACTTCCCACTCCGCAGCAGATGGAAAAAATTGCGAAGCGCTGGGAGCCATACCGCAGCGTGGCTTGCTGGTATTTGTGGCAAAGCATGGATACAAAAACGCTGTAACCAAGAGCTCTTAGTGAACTTGCCCTGTGCTCCGCCCTAGCGTCTGTGGTTAAATGAATGCGATGGCCGATCTTAAGATTCGCGTGCTTGTGGCAAAGCCCGGACTCGACGGTCACGACCGCGGCGCCAAGGTGATTGCCCGCGCCTTGCGCGATGCCGGAATGGAAGTGATTTACACCGGTCTGCGGCAAACGCCGGAGATGATCATCAGTGCGGCGTTGCAGGAAGACGTCCAGGTTATCGGGCTGTCGATTCTTTCCGGCGCCCACAACGCCATCGTGCCCCGCGTCATGGACCTGCTTAAGCAGAACAAGATGGATGACGTGCTGGTGGTCGTGGGCGGGATCATTCCCGATCAGGATATCGATACGCTCAAGAAGCTAGGTGTGGCCGGCATCTTCCAGCCGGGCACGGCGATGGATGACATCGTGAAGTTTATCCGTGCGAATGTGAAGGGCGCCGGCGTTACCCTTTGAAGCCGCAAAAATATGGTCACCTCCGCTGGACCGCCTCCCCTCTTGAATGCCACCTGACCTAACCAGCATCCGGCAACAACTCGAGCGAACCGTCGGTCCTGCGCCCTGGTATTGGAAAACCTTCCCACCATTCCGTTCGAAATCCGGACAGCGGTTTGTCTGGACCCATCACGGCGACCAGGGACCGGTGGGATACGCAGTTTCCCTGGCCTTGGAGCAGGAGCCGGATAAGCCTCGGTTGGCCTTGAACACATATTGCCGCCCTTTTGTCGTTTCGCCTGGTTGTCTCGGAATCTGGTGCCCGGAAGGCCGTAGCATTCGCTTTGCCGCCTTCGATCCTGACGAACTCACAGCTTTTGACATCGCCGAGATTGCAGGATGGTTCAAGCAATCCTCCGACCGCATGTACTCCAAAACGCCGCCGATCGCGGATTTCGAAGTGCCTCTCACTCTCTCACCGGGGATCCACAAACTCGAGGTCCCACCGGAACTAGCTGATGTCAATGAGCTGATTGTTCCGACGAGTTACAAACCAATGTCCGATGACGACGCGGCCTTCGCCATCTTTGTGTTTTACTTGCACGCCGGATTGGTGGAAGTCCTTCCCCAGAAATGGTTCACTGCAGCGCACTATCAGGTGGGGAAGCAATGGATTTCGCGAGCTGGGCGGGATCAGGCCTCGCATCGCATCTTCGGCGAATGTTTCGGCGCGGGAACTTTTCTTTTGGAAGAAGATGGATGCGGGCTGGCGGAGTGGATCGCGAAGAAGCCCTGATTCTGTGATCCCTCAGCGTAACGGATATCCGGCATCACCTGGCAGCAGTCCGTCGACCTTCAGCACTTTCATCCCTGGCTTTACGTCCATTGTCTTCACCAGGCTGATGGCTCCAGGGAAGAGGTTCAGTGCCTCTTTCTGCATGCCGACCGAAGGAACGGTGAAAGGCTCGGCATCAGCCTCACCACGAAATATCTGGGCGGTCCAATATTCTTTGTACTCGATTTCCGACATGGCGAGGAGTTTGAGCAGAGCTATCCGTTCCGTGCATCCCGGACCGCGTGTGACAAGCTTGATGGCCTTTCCCCCCGGCCATGAGTGTTTCGTCCCAGCAAAGATTCTTCGCAGGTCTACCAGGCTAACATTCGTGACCGGATTGCCAGAGTTAACTACTACGGCGAGATCGTTGTTCTGACCTGAAGCTCGCGGAGCGAAGCAGAGCATCGTCAGCCCCAGCAGGAGCAGAGTTGCCATCGATTTGGCGCCCATGCTCTCTCCGCGCCTCAGAAAGTAAACGCCCATTGCAATTGCAGTCCATTCAGGTCCGGCTCGCCGCGGCGGACGGTGTGGTCTAACTGGGCGGTGAAGGCGATGTAGTCGTTAAGATCGTAGCGAGCACCGAAAGAAGGCCCAAGGCGCAGGCCAACATCGTTGTAGATCGAGTTGTTCGAGCTCGCATTTACGTACTGATAACGGAAAAAGGGACGAATGTGGCCGATCTGCTTGGAAAACTGCGAATAGAAGGCCGGAGTATTGAATACGACAGCGCTGAAATGCAAAGCTGAATCGCGGATGAGAAACCCTTCGTTAAGGAACTCGATACCGTGCTGCACATAGACGACATAGCTGTTCACGATCGTCTGGCCATAGCGAAGTGACGGCCCCTGGATGAAGTTGCTGATCTTGTCATGGTAGTAGGAGGTTCCGATCTGCAGCCCAGGAACGGAGTCCGGGCGAACGAACAGCCCAATATTCACCTGGTTGCTGTTGTTCTCATCGTTCACCAAACCGTCGCCGTTGATATCGGGTCGAATGGTGTCCGAGGATCCATATTCGGCGATGTAGTGCAGGCCCAGGCGCCTTGCAGGAATCGCACCCGCCACTGAAACGCCGATCGCCTGCGTAGGCAACAGGCCACCTTCGCTGGCGTATTGCATCACCAGCGGCCGATCGGCCGTGGTCTGCAGCCAGGCCGCGCTGCGAAATGCCCAGTTGTAATAACCGATATTGGTCTGGTAACGGCCGAAAGAGAATTTCAGGTGGTCGTTGTAGTCGTACTTGAGCAGCATGCGGCGCAGATCTACGCTGTAGCTCTGTGCGTCACCCTCCTCGAAAATAATCTCGGAAAGCACCCTGGCTTTGGGAGTAAGTCTTGAAGTGAGGAACAGACCAAAGTCGCCCGTGTAGAAGTTTCCCGCCGACCCAGGAACAAAGCCACCGCTGCCCAACTCTGGCTTGCGCTGGTTGAGCACCTGATAGTCGACTTCGCCGAAACCGCGCCACTGGAGGCCATGCACATCGTGCCAGTCGCGCAGCGCCGCGGATGGCGGGGGCGCAGCTTGTGACGGAATTTGTTCCGCCGGCTGCGGCGCGGTCGTCGACAGAGCAGATGCGGCCTCCGTGCCGGACCCGGCTGACGGTTGCTTGGCTTCCAGAATCTTAATCCGCTCCAGCAGGTCATGGTCTTGTTGCTGCAACTGTTTGATCTGCTCGACCAGCTCTGTCATGGTTTCCCGGTCGTTACAGCTGGCAGTCTGTGCCCTACCAGCTGCAGGAACGGCGAGCACCAGCAGCGCGCACTGGACGAACGTTCCGATTCTCTTTCCTGGCACAGACTCTCTCCTCGACTGCCAAAGCAGATTCGAAAGCACTCCCCGTATTGACTTTCGGCAGGACAGGCTGAGAGCATCGAGTTACGCAGGTACCGGGTGTCGAAGCTTTGACCGCCTCCTCATTCTTTTCTTTACAAACTGAAGAGCATTGCACGCTATTGCGTCTTCAGTCCCATGATGAAACCAACCAACTCACCCGGGCCTGCGTTCTCTCTTTAACGGCTGCGATCTCTAAACTCGCTCGCAAAACTGAGCCGCTCATCATCAGCGGAAACGCGAAGTTTTTCTCGGTGGGCGCCGACCTCAAGGAGATTGCAGCACTCACTGCGCCTGCAGCCCGTGAGTTTTCCAAAGTCGGGCAGGTTCTCATGCAATCTATTGAGCAGTTTCCCGCTCCGGTATACGCCGCCATTTCTGGATACTGCATGGGTGGTGGCCTAGATCTGGCGCTGGCTTGCCGCACTCGAGTCGCATCCTCGCACGCTCTGTTCGGCCATCGCGGCGCAGCTTTTGGCTTGATAACGGGCTGGGGTGGAACGCAAAGACTGCCACGGCTCGTGGGCAAAAGCATTGCTCTCGAAATATTTGTAGCCGCCGAAAAAATCAGCGCCCAACGAGCTCTGGCCATCGGACTGGTGGATGCGCTGGCGGATGATCCGGTCGCCGAAGCCCTGCGCCGCATTGCGTGCCGCGGCGAGAGTGTTATACCGTAAGCAGTCCGCTCTGTTCACTCATGGCCGATCGCAGCGAAATGCCCGCCATCCCCACCTCTCAGGCTTCGCATGTCCTGACCACGAAAGTCGACCCGACCTCAGCGCGCTTCGAGGCCAATATGCGCTTTCTGGCCGATCTGATGTCGCAGGTCCGCAACGAAGGCGAAGAAATCTGCGAGGGCGGCGGCCCCAAGGCCATCGAGAGTCAGCATGCCAAAGGGCGTCTCACCGCGCGCGAGCGCATCGATTTGCTGATCGACCCCGGAACTTTTTTCGAGTTAGGAATTTACGCCGCCCATGGCATGTACGAAGAGTGGGGCGGAGCCGCTGCCGCCGGCGTGATTACAGGGATCGCGCGCGTTCATACCCGTCTGGTCATGATCATCGCGAATGACGCCACGGTGAAAGCCGGCGCGTTTTTCCCCATGACCTCGAAGAAAGTGATTCGCGCCCAAAACATTGCCATCGACAATCGCATCCCAACGATTTATCTGGTCGACTCCGCGGGCGTTTTCCTTCCGCTGCAGGAAGATGTTTTTCCCGATACCGACGACTTCGGCCGCGTCTTCCGCAACAACGCCGTGATGTCCGCCCTGGGGATTCCGCAGATCGCCGCCATCATGGGCATGTGCGTGGCCGGCGGCGGATACCTGCCGGTCATGTGCGACCACGTTCTAATGACCGATGGCAGTGGATTATTTCTAGCCGGCCCTGCGCTGGTGCAGGCGGCAATCGGGCAAAAGGTTTCCGCCGAAGATCTGGGCGGCGCGGCCATGCACGCTGGCATCAGCGGCACTGTCGATTTCCGCGAGCCGGATGATCCCGCCTGCCTGGCCCGCATCCGCTCGATCGTCGAGAAATGGGGATATCGCCGCCAGTCCCCCTGGGATCGCAAGAAGCCGGTCGAACCCGCGCTCGCCGCGGAGGAGATTTACGGTATTTACGATTCCTCGCCCGCGCGACCTTACGACATGAAGGAAATTCTGGCCCGCGTGCTCGATGGCAGCCTCTTTGATGAGTACAAGCCGGAGTACGGCAAGACGCTCATCTGCGGCTATGGACGCATCGGCGGATTCGCCGTGGGCATCGTCGCCAACCAGAAGTTGCATGCTCAACAAGTCGATCACGAAGGTCACAAGCGGGTCGAATTCGGCGGCGTGATCTACACCGAATCCGCCGAAAAAGCTGCGCGCTTCATCATGGACTGCAATCAGAATCTCATTCCGCTGGTTTTCTTCCATGACGTAAACGGCTTCATGGTGGGCCGGGACGCGGAGTGGAGCGGCATCATCAAAGCGGGCGCGAAGATGGTAAACGCTGTATCGAATTCCGTGGTGCCGAAAATCGCCGTGATCGTGGGCGGATCGTTCGGCGCGGGCCACTATGCGATGTGCGGCAAAGCGTTCGATCCGCGCTTCGTGTTCGCGTGGCCGACGGCTCGCTATGCCGTGATGAGCGGCGATTCGGCGGCAGGAACGCTGGTCGAGATCAAAGTGAAGCAACTGGAACGTGGCGGCAAGAAGTTAAGCTGAGGAAGAAAGGAAAGAACTCTACGAATCGGTAAAGCGTACCTATGACGAGCAGACCGATCCGCGCTACGGCGCAGCCCGTTTGTGGATCGACAAAATTATCGACCCCATCGAAACCCGCGACGCGATCACGCAAGCTCTCGAAGCTGCGGCGCTCAATCCCGACGTAGCGGAGTTCAAAGTGGGAGTGCTGCAAACGTGATTCACCACGGAG
The DNA here is from genome assembly GCA_963750245.1 of uncultured Acidobacteriaceae bacterium. Lineage (GTDB taxonomy): Bacteria > Acidobacteriota > Terriglobia > Terriglobales > Acidobacteriaceae > Sulfotelmatobacter. Next base: position 457,391 of record CAVVQB010000005.1, on the reverse strand, counting down.
ACACGGAGGCACGGAGCAAACTTCTTCATGAGCAGCTCACTGAACAAGTAATTGGTGCTGCGATTGAAGTGCACCGCGAACTTGGCCCCGGCCTCATGGAATCTGCTTACGAAGAGTGCCTCTGCCACGAACTGCATCTCCGAGGGTTGAAGTTTGAGCGCCAAGTCCCGCTGCCGGTGCGATACAAGGGCGTAGGCCTGGATTGTGGGTACAGAATCGATCTAGTCGTTGAGGATTCGCTGATTCTGGAACTGAAGTGCGTTGAACATATCTTGCCAGTCCACGAAGCACAACTCTTGACATACCTGAAACTGACTGGCAAGCGGGTCGGCCCGATCCTGAATTTCAATGTTGCGGTTCTAACCCGAGGCGGTATGGTTCGAAAGGTTCTTTAATTCTTGATCTCCGTGCCTCCGTGTCTCCGTGGTGAATGAATTTGTCGAAGCTCGTCAAATTAATCGAATGTCCGCGCGATGCCTGGCAAGGCCTGAAGGGCCAGATTCCGCCTGACATTAAGCGTGCCTACCTGCAGGCCTTGATCAGCGCAGGATTTAAGCACATCGATGCGGTCTCTTTCGTCTCGCCCAAAACCGTCCCGCAGATGGCGGATTCGGAAGAAGTCTTAAAAGAGCTCGATCCTCCCGACGATGTGGAGATCATCGGCATCGTGGTCAATGAACGAGGCGCGCAGCGCGCCATCGACACCCACGCAGTAAGCACTCTCGGTTTCCCCTACTCGATCTCGGAAACTTTCCTGCGCAAGAATCAGAATCAGTCTGCCGAAGACGCGCTCGAAGAGCTGGAGAGGATTCAGAAAAAAGCTGACGATGGCTCGCTCGACGTGGTCGTCTACATATCAATGGCGTTCGGCAATCCTTACGGCGATTTCTGGAACGTCGACGAAGTTATCGAAGCGATCTCGCTGATGGAGGTCGACAACCTCCGTATGATTTCTCTCGCCGATACCGTCGGCATGGCCACTCCAGAACAGATCCATGAACTGGTAGGCGCGGTGATGGCGAAGTACGATTATCTTGAGATCGGAGTGCACCTGCACAGCCGTCCGGAGCAGGCCACGGAAAAGATTCTCGCCGCCTACGACGCCGGCTGCCGCCGCTTTGATTCGGCTATCAATGGGCTGGGCGGTTGTCCCTTCGCGCAGGATGCGCTGGTCGGCAACATCGCGACCGAGAAAGTGATTGAGACGCTGAAGCAGCGTGGCGCGGAGTTGCCTCCTCTGAAGCCGTTGGACGCGCTGCTCCGCGCGACCGCCGAGATAGGAGCGCGGTACACAAATTCCGCGAGCGACGATTAGTCTCTTTCCATATGGACTATAAGACCATCCAAATTACTTACGATTCAGGCATCGCAACGATCACGCTGAATCGTCCCGAGAAACGCAATGCCATCAGCTTCGAACTGATTGACGATCTCCTGCGCGCGCTGCAAGAAGTGGAAGCGTCCGAAGCGCTAGTTCTTATCCTGACTGGAGCAGGCAAGGCTTTTTGTTCGGGCTTGGACCTGGAAAACTTGAAAGCGCTGATTGGGCGGTCGCCCGAGCAGAACCTCAAAGATTCCCAGACGATGGTCCAATTGTTCCGTTCGCTCTATGAATTCCCCAAGCCCACTATTGCCGCCGTGAACGGAGCCGCCATCGCCGGCGGCACCGGCCTGGCCTTGCTCTGCGACTTCACGCTGGCCGTGCCCGAAGCCAAGTTTGGCTACACCGAGGTTCGCATCGGCTTTGTGCCGGCGATTGTTTCCACATTCCTGCTGCGCCAGGTGGGGGAAAAGCAGGCGCGCGATCTTCTGCTGACCGGAAGAATTTTCGGCGCGGAAGAAGCGGCCAGCATGGGATTGGTCAAAGAGATCGTCGCTCCGGAAAATCTGATGACACGGGCTCGCGAGCTCGCCGCATTGCTGTTGGAGAACAGCCCATCGTCGCTGCGCGCCACGAAGAAATTGCTCACCGATCATGGCCGCGCCGAACTGGATGCGCAGATTGACACGGCCGTACGGGAGAATGCCGCCATCCGCACCACCGCCGACTTCCGCGAAGGCATCGCCTCATTTCTCGAAAAACGCAAGCCGGTGTGGAGCGGCAAATGAATTCAGCTCACCCTCCGGCGGTCAATGAAACTCGTCTGCGCGTGCGTTATGCGGAAACCGATCAGATGGGCGTGGTCTATCATTCCAACCATTTCATCTGGTTCGAAATTGGACGGGTCGAGTTGCTGCGGCAGTTGGGTTTTACCTATCGCGACATGGAGATCAAGGACCATTGCTTCATCGCCGTGGCCGAAGCCAAGTGCCGTTATCGCGCCCCGGTTCGCTATGACGAGGAAGTTCTGGTGCGTACCGAGTTATTGCATGTGCGCGATTCGGTGGTCCGCTTCGGCTATGAACTGCGTCGTGCGGACGACGGCACACTGCTGGCCGAAGGCGAGACCACGCATATCGTGACCGATGCAGAGATGAAAACCGCCGTCCTGCCGGAAAAGTATCAGAAGGTTTTCCGCACGGCGGTGAAAAAACTCGCATCTGCTCACTAGAAACTAGAAACTAGAAACAGGAAACTGGAAACTCATTTTGAACGCACTTCACATCAGCGGTAACGATCTCACTCTCGAAGCGGTGCGCGAAGTCGCGGAGCAGAATCGCCCGGTTCTCCTGTTCGCCGAGGCCCGTGAAGCCGTGAATCGGGCGCGTGCCGTGGTCGACGATATCGTCGCCGGCGACAAACTCGCCTATGCGATCACCACCGGAGTCGGCAAGCTGAGCGATGTACGCATCGTCGGCGATCAGATTCGCGAACTGCAGGTCAATCTTGTACGTTCGCATGCTGTCGGAGTCGGCGACCCGCTTTCCATTCCTGAGACGCGCGCCATGATGCTTCTGCGCGCCAACTCTCTGGCGAAGGGCTACTCCGGCGTCCGCGCCATCGTCATCGATACGCTCTGCGAAATGCTCAATCGCGGCGTCACTCCGTACGTGCCCTCGCAAGGCAGCGTGGGCGCAAGCGGCGATCTGGCGCCGCTGGCGCATCTGGCATTGGCGCTGATTGGCGAAGGCGAATGCGTCGATGCCGCCGGTGCGCGCATTCCCAGCGCCGACGCGCTCAAGCGTGCGCAGATCAAGCCGCTCGTCCTCGAAGCCAAAGAAACCATCTCTCTCATCAACGGCACGCAGGGCATGCTCGCGGTGGGCACGCTCGCCTTGCTGGCGGCGGAAACTCTGGTAGACTCCGCCGACGTGCTTGGCGGATTGTCCTGCGACGCGCTGAAAGGCACCGACGCTGCTTTCGACGAACGCATTCACCAGGCTCGTCCGCACAGCGGCCAGATCAAGACGGCGGCCAATCTTCGCAAGATGCTCGAAGGCAGCCAGATTCGCGAATCCCACCGCGAGTGCGGCCGCGTGCAGGACGCATATTCCCTGCGCTGCATTCCGCAGGTGCACGGCGCGGTGCGCGACACGCTGGCGCATTGCCGCCGCGTGTTCGAGATCGAGGCGAACTCCGCTGTAGACAATCCGCTCGTATTCGTCACAACTCGTGGAGCGGCGGACGCCTTCGTCCGTCCAGCCGAACGAGGCGAGGAAGCCGCGCCCGAAGGTGACGTTATCTCCGGCGGAAACTTTCACGGCGAGCCGCTGGCTTTTGCTTTGGATTTCCTAGCCATCGCCCTAAGCGCTCTTGCCGGCATCAGCGAGCGACGAATCGAACGCCTGGTGAATCCCGCGCTCAGCGAAGGATTGCCGCCCTTTCTGGCGCACGGGGCAGGATTGAATTCCGGTTTCATGATGCCGCAGGTGACCGCGGCGGCGCTGGTCAGCGAGAACAAAGTGCTGTCCCATCCCGCTTCGGTGGATTCGATCACCACCTCGGGCAACAAGGAAGACTACGTTTCCATGGGCATGACGGCGGCGAACAAGCTGAAGCGCGTGGTCCAGAACACGCGCAACGTGCTGGCCATCGAAGCCATGGCCGTGGCCCAGGCCATCGACTTCCTGGCCCCGCTCAAAACTTCGAAGCGCGGACAGGCTGCGCACGCGGCGATCCGGTCAGTGAGCCCGACGGTCGAGAAAGATCGCGTCATGTATAAAGATTTCGCGCGTATTGCGGAGTTGATCGCTAGTGGGAAAGTGGCGGAGGCGCTGCGGTAGCCTCCGCCGTCGCGTAGCCATTGCGGAGGGTCTTTTAGTGCAAGTATCTCCATTCTCGCCCCTGTTGCTGGTGGACGCCGGCGTTCCCATGATTTTTCTGACCTTCCCCGCGATGCTCGCCTTGCTCACACCGATCGTCCTAATTGAGGCTTGGCTTTGCCGCAAGTGGCTGGGTCTGACTGTGTGGGCAGCGCTAAAGTCAAACGCTGCTGCGAATGTCGTTTCGACTCTCATCGGAGTACCGGTTGCATGGGGTGTAACGCTGCTATTTCAGTTCTTTGCGCTTGGAACGATCCTGCGAATTCCTGCAATCAGCCGAGCGGCAGACAAATGGAATAGCCCGCTCGCAGACGTCGTCCTCACGATCCTGGCCCCTGCGTGGCTTGGCCCGTCCGAAAAGAATCTTTACTGGATGGTTCCGTTGGCCGCGATCGTTTTGCTCGTTCCAACTTTCTTTCTCTCAGTATGGATCGAGGCCTTCGTCGTCGATCACATGCTAAGAAAGCCTGAAGGAGATCCCTCCAACCTGACGAGTTCCAGAATTCGAACCGCAGTCCGGAATGCGAACCTAGTGAGCTATGGATTGCTAACCCTCGGCGCCATCTCTTGGCTCCTGATCGTGCTTGTAAGAGGAAAGTAAGCGGCGGACAGCCGGGGGCGGCTGTCCCCACATAAGCTTTTCCTACGCGGTCTTCGCCGCGCTTCCATCCAAACCCAACTCCCCGGCAATCCCTTGCAGCGCCACGATACAAAACGCAATATGCTCATCCAAATCCACGCCCAACGCGGCGGCGCCATTCACAATGTCGTCGCGATTCACTTTCCGCGCGAAGGCTTTGTCTTTCATTCTTTTTCGCACCGACTTCGCGTCCACCTCGGCCAGCGATTTCCCTGGTTTGATCAAAGCCACGGCGGTGATAAATCCAGCGAGTTCGTCGCAAGCAAACAGAGCTTTTTCCATCGGCGAATCTCGCGTGACCCCGGTATATTCCGCGTGCGACATAACGGCGCGACAGACAACTTCCGGCCATCCTCGCTCCTTCAGAATCTCGTTGCCTTTGTAAGGATGATCTTCCAGGCTAGGCCAGCGCTCGTAGTCGAAATCGTGAATGAGGCCAACGATCCCCCAGAGGTCTTCTTCGCTCATGCCTTCGGAGGGTAAAGCATCTGCGGAGCTTTGCTCCGCCGGGCAGCCGAGAGCCTGCCCTGAGCTTGCCGAAGGGGCGGCGGTCCCCACATGATCACGCTCGCCGAATTTCCGCGCGCAGGCACGCATGCAGGCCTCCACGGCGAGCGCATGCTTGCGCAAACTTTCTGACTGGGTGAACTCAGTTAGTAACCCCCACGCGGACTCGCGATCAATCATTGCTTTCCCCTGTTTTCTGCGGGATTTCGCCGCATCATTCCGGTTTTCACCGGCAAACACAATGGCTTCCTGCATTTTAACCTTGACTTCCACAGGCCCTGTACCGCAGATTAGTCACTGCAGTCGGAACCTCTTCCCCCATGTTTAGGTTCCGCTGCTACAAGTTAAGGAGTAGCCGGCTCTGGCACTCCCACAACCCGATGGCCACGACTCTTGCCCCAGTAGACTCTAGGGAAGTCGTCCGTTGCGATCACTGCCTGTTGGTTCAATTCCGTACGGTCAATAACAACTGCCGACGCTGCCACTCGTCCCTGGACGAGGAGCCCGAACCCGAGCCGGTGGTAATGACGCCGCCGGTGCTGATGCCCGTGCCCGGAATGGGCCGCGGACACCTCAACCTGGCCACGTCCATCCGGTCGCTGCGCTTGCGCAGCGGCTTGAGCCAGCGCCAGCTCGCAGGACGCATGTCCGTGCCGCGGACTTACGTTTCCAAAATTGAAAACGAGAAAGCCACGCCCACGCTGTCGTCACTGGAGCGGCTGGCGCGAGCCTTGGAGGTGACCGTGCCGGAACTGCTCAGCGGCGGTGAAAAGAACCGTCAGGATGAAATCAGCGAACTGATGAAAGATCAGTTCATCGCGGAGATTCTGCCCTTCGTTTCACAACTCAACGGAATGCAGATGTCGAGCATCTTAACGCAAGTGCGGGATTTAACCGTGCGGCCGAGAAGAACGGCGTAGGGGTCCTTCGCCGCAAAAAGCGCGGCTCAGGATTTCGGCACGCGGCTCCCCCCTTCGACTGCGCTCAGGGTCACGCCCGCAAAGCGCCTCAATTTATCCGGGCAACCAGCCAACTCAATGCCGGGACCGATCCCTTGGTCCCGGCTTTTTTCTCTGTCACCCTGAGCGAAGTTACCGGGCGCGGGAGCGCGCGGCAACGCAGTCGAAGGGTCCCTGCCTTCAATCCGACTGCAGGCGCGACGCTGAATCCCGCAGGAATTCATGAACATCTATCCTCCATGTACCTGGAAGAAACTAGAAATGCCTTTTCTGAATTGCACGGATCGACGCCAGCCGCGGCCATCCCGCACGCCGATGCTTTGCTGCTCGATGCCTACTCCCGCGCTGTGACAGGCGCGGTCGACCGCGTCAGCCCGTCGGTGGTAAACATCGAAGTCCATCAATCGAGCGGCCGCACGCGCGCGGGCGAGCCGCGCGAACGCCGCGGCGGAGGCTCGGGATTCGTCTTCACTCCCGATGGCCTGATTCTCACCAACAGCCACGTCGTGCATGATGCCAGCCGCATCGAAGTCACGCTGTCCGACGGCCGCCGCATGCCAGCAACTTCCATCGGCGACGATCCCGCCAGCGACCTCGCTGTGGTTCGCGTCAACAACGCACCAGCCGACGAGCCCGCCCTCACTGCCGCTTCCCTCGGCGATTCCCAGCAGCTTCGGGTGGGGCAACTCGCCATCGCCATCGGCAACCCGTACGGATTTCAGTCCACGGTGACTGCAGGCGTAGTAAGCGCATTGGGCCGTTCGCTGCGGTCGTATTCTGGACGCTTGATCGACGATGTCATCCAGACCGATGCCGCGCTCAACCCCGGCAATTCCGGCGGCCCGCTGGTCGATTCCGCCGGACGAGTGATTGGCGTGAACACCGCAACGATTCTGCCGGCGCAGGGAATCTGTTTCGCCATCGGCATCAACACGGCAAAGTTCGTAGCCAGCCGCCTGCTGCGCGACGGCCGCATCCGTCGCAGCTACATCGGCGTTTCGGCGCAGACCGTGCCGATCCATCGCCGCGTGGTGCGCTTCTATGATCTGCCCAAGGAAACGGGAGTGGTCGCGTTGTCGGTGGAAGAGAAGAGTCCGGCGCGACTCGCTGGCCTGCGCGAAGGTGATGTGATCATTGCGCTGGAAGGCCATCCGGTAGCCGGCGTGGACGACCTGCACCGCGTGCTGACCGACGTTCGCGTAGGCGTAAGCTGCTCGCTGACCATTCTGCGGCATACGGAGAAGTTGGAGTTGAAGATTGTGCCGGAAGAAGCTAGATAACTGACTTAACGCGGTCGCGACGAAGCCCCACATTGCAAGCCCCTTCCCGGCTATGTTAGCTTCGTGATTCGGAAGGGGAAAGCCTTGCAGGCAAGAGTTCCCGCCGGTCTGGATCGCAAGGAAACCGAGATTTACCGGCAGCTCGATCCAGCGCGGCTCCCACGACACATCGCAATCATCATGGACGGCAACGGGCGCTGGGCTAAACGGCGCCATATGCCGCGCGTCGCCGGACACCGCGCCGGAGTTCAGGCCGTGCGTAACACGGTCGAGACCGCTGCCCGCATCGGCATCCCCGCGCTCACGCTCTACGCCTTCTCGGAAGAAAACTGGAAGAAGCGGCCCAAAAGTGAAGTCGACTTTCTGATGCGCCTGCTCAGCCGCTATCTGAAGGCCGAAGTCCCAACGCTCAACAAGAACAACATCCGCCTGGAATACATCGGCCGGCAGCACGAACTTCCCGAAGATGTGCAGGAGCGCATGGCTTGGGCGCGAAAGAGCACTGCTCACAATACCGGCACATTGCTCACGCTGGCGCTGAACTACAGCGCGCGCAGTGAACTGGTGGATGCGTTCCGCTCGATTGTCAGCGCAGCTACGCAGAACGGCGGCCTCCAGCACCTCCGCATTGACGAAGACACCATCGGCAATCATCTTTACACCCGGCACTTGCCAGACCCCGATCTAGTGATTCGCACCTCCGGTGAAATGCGGCTCAGCAACTTCTTGCTCTGGCAACTGGCCTATGCCGAGATCTACGTGACCTCAACCTTGTGGCCCGATTTTCGCGGCGTGCATCTGCTGGAAGGCATCGCTGAATATCAGAAGCGCGAACGCCGCTATGGCGGATTGAATCACGGCGATTCGCATACCCACATCCAGCCGGCAAAAGTTACCAAATAACCTCCCAGCATGTTGAAACGCATCGCGACCGCGCTGGTCCTGATTCCGATTGTGATGTTCATTGTGCTACGCGCTCCGGTGCCGGTAGTGGCCGTCGTAGCCGCCGCGGTGGCGCTGGTGACGGTGCAGGAATTTCTAAAGCTTACCGAGTCCTATGGCGTTCACCCCCTGCGCCTGCCTACCTACATTTTTGTTGGATTATTTTTTCTCCTGCTCGCCGCCAGCGCCGCGGGTGAAGCTCCCCAACTCTCGGCCGTAAAGTTCGTCTTTGCTGGGGCCTTCGCCTGTGCCATTTCTCCTTTCATTTTCCTGACCATCACGATGCGGCGCTCACCGATGAGCGGCGGGTATCCGGCAGCGGCGGCCTCCACCTTCGCCTTTGCCTATATTGCCTTGCCCATGGGAATGCTGGTGCAGCTCCGCCAGCAGTGGGCCGGAGCGTTTTGGATCCTCTATCTTCTTCTCGTCGTGTGGGCCGGCGACATCCTGGCGTATTTCGTCGGCCGATCCCTGGGACGGCACCTGATGTCGCCCCGCATCAGCCCCAAGAAAACCTGGGAAGGCGCGGCTGCCTCTCTCGCGGCAAGCTTGGTGGTTGGAATCCTGCTTTTTAACCATGCCCTGCAGATCAGTTCGTTCCTGCTGCGCGTGGGATTGATCGAGCGCCGCGACGGACTTTTCGGCCTGGAAAAGCCAGAGATAGGACCGATCATTTTACTAACCATCGCCTTAAATATTGCCGCGCAGCTTGGCGATCTGGTCGAGTCCCTCATCAAGCGTGGAGCCGGCGTGAAAGATTCCGGCACGATTCTCCCGGGCCATGGCGGCATGCTCGATCGCATCGATGCCCTGCTCTTTGCCGCTCCCGTGCTGTGGTACTATGCGGCTTGGCGCGTCATGCAATAAATGCTCGCCTTCCGCTTCCCCAGCGGGCGCAACGAAAGCGCGTAAAATAGGAGTTCGGCTCGATAAGGGTCAGTTTGTAGGTTTATTCGCAGAATTTATTCCGCATGAAACGCATCTCCATCCTGGGATCGACCGGATCGATCGGCCGCAGCACCCTGAGTGTGGCTGAATCCTATCCCGAACGATTCCAGATCGTTGGTCTGGCTGCCGGTTCCAATCTGGATGCTGCATTCGAACAAGCCCGACAGTGGCGGCCAAGAGTAATCTCCATCGCATCCGAATCGGATGCTGATCGCTTGCACGCTCGTCTCATGCAATCCGGCCTCAACGAAATCGAAGTAGTCCACGGACCGGCGGGCGTTGTGGAAGTCGCGACTCATCCCGAGGTCGACTTTGTGGTCAGCGCCATCGTCGGAGTGGCCGGCCTCGAAGCCACTTATGAAGCCGTAAAAGCCGGGAAAATCGTCGGCGTGGCCAACAAGGAATGCCTGGTCGCGGCCGGCGAACTGATCACTGCCGAAGCCCGCAAACAAGGCAAGCCGCTGCTGCCCATCGACAGCGAGCACAACGCGGTGCACCAGTGCCTGCGGGGCGGCCGCATGGAGGAAGTGGAGCGTATCTGGCTCACCGCCTCCGGTGGACCGTTTCTCAACACGCCGCGTTCGGAGTTCAATTCGATCACCGTGGAGCAGGCGCTCAATCATCCCACCTGGAAGATGGGCAAGCGCATCACCATCGATTCCGCCACTTTGATGAACAAAGGGTTCGAGGTCATCGAGGCGTGCAGGTTATTTCACCTGCCGCCCGCGAAAGTGGAAGTAATTGTCCATCCCCAGTCGACAATTCATTCTATGGTGGAGTTTGTGGATGGCAGTATACTTGCTCAGTTCTCGGTGACCGACATGCGCCTGCCGATTCTGTACGCTCTTACCTATCCCGAGCGGATTCAGTCGGATATGCGCTTCCCGGTCAGAGACTTGCGTCATCTCGACTTCAGCCCTCCAGACATGAGTAAATTTCCCTGTCTCCGTTTAGCCTACGAGGCGGCCGAGGCTGGTGGGGCAAAGACGGTCGCACTTAACGCCGCCGATGAAGTCGGGGTAGCCGCCTTTCTGGAAGGCAGCATCGCGTTCGATGAAATTCCCAGGATCATCGAAGGCGCCGTTTCAGCATCTAATTCTGGGAAGTTGGGTTCTATAAAAGAGGTGCTTCAAGCCGACTCCGAAGCCCGCCGATATGCCCAAGAGGCTGTCGGTAAGTTGAGCGGAGCCGGGGTGCGCGGGTAAGGGTTCGAGCGTGAACTTTCGCGGGTACAAGTCCGAGTAAAAGTGCGGAGATTAAAATGCTCTGGGCAACTTCTTCATCAAGGAACCAGCTTCTGGAATCTAACAGAGTGGGGAGTACGTATCGCCTTTATGCCTGATTTTCTGATTTCGCTGATTGCCGTCGTCGTTATCCTCGGGTTCATGATCCTGATCCACGAGTTCGGCCATTACGCCGTGGCCAAGTGGCTGGGCGTTCGGGTCGAGGTGTTCTCCATCGGTTTCGGGAAACGCCTTCTCGGCTTCCGCAAGGGCGACACCGATTACCGCATCAGCGCGATTCCGCTCGGCGGTTACGTCAAGATGAGCGGCGAGAATCCCATGGACGATCGCACGGACGATCCCGGCGAGTTTCTTAATCACTCGCGCTGGCACCGTTTCCTGATCGCGATCGCCGGCCCCGCCATGAATATCCTGCTGGCCATCTTCCTGCTCACCAGCGTCTACATGGTGCACTACGAGTACCCAGTGTTTATGGATAAGCCGGCTGTCATCGACGGAGTAAAAGCCAACTCCGCTGCGGCTCAGGCTGGTCTTGAGCCGGGTGACCGCATCGTCAAGATCGACGGCATCACCAATCCCACCTGGGAGCAGGTGCAGCCCCGGGTCATGATCAGCCCCAACCAGCCTCTTGCCGTCACCATCCAGCGCGGAGACAAAGTGATCGAGAAGACGATCACGCCCAAGCCGGTCACATCCTCCGAAGTCGGCTCCGCGGGCTGGTATCCCGCCGAGCCCGTCATCGTTGGCAAGCTGGACGATGACATGCCCGCCATGAAGGCAGGAATCCGCGAGGATGATCGCGTCGTAGCCATGGACGGCAAGCCGCTCGGTTCCATCGAAACCATGATCGAGCAACTGCAGCAGACCAAAGACAAGCCCGTCGACTTGACTGTGCTGCGCGGCAAAGAATCTCTGAGCTTTCATGTGACGCCCGTGCTCTCCAAGACGGAAGACCCCAAGCAGCAGCGCTATCGCCTGGGATTCCTGAACAAGGAAGAAACCACGGTCACCCGCTTGGGCTTTACCCAGGCGCTCTCGCTCTCTCTCGAAGAGAACAAGAAGTACTCTCTGTTGCTTCTGGAACTGGCCAAGAAGCTGGTCGAAGGAAAAGTCTCACCTCGCATGGTTTCCGGCCCCATCGGAATCGCCCAGGAAGCCGGCTACGCCGCCCAGCAAAAAGGTTGGACTCCGCTCCTAGCGCTCACCTCAGGCATCAGCCTGAATCTCGGCGTCTTTAACTTGTTGCCCATCCCCATCCTCGACGGAGGCGTAATTTTCTTCCTCCTGATCGAGAGCCTGATCGGCCATGACATCAGTCTGCGCATCAAGGAGCGCGTCTATCAAGCTGCATTCGTCTTCCTGGTGCTGTTCGCCGTCATGGTCATCTACAACGATCTGGTGAAGACGATTCCGGGGCTGGCGGAGCGGCTGCAGTAACGGCGCTTCGCCGACTAGCAGTCTGAATTTCTGTACTTAAGCCACGGTGCGCAGAGCCAAAATCATAATAGCGCCGAGGGCCGCAAGAGATAACCGCACGGCTAGCTGATTCTCAAAGGGTTTCTTGGTGGCTCTCTCAATGATTGGTGCGGGTAGTACAGAACCAACAATGAACAGCACTCCGACGACGAGGATGACAATTTGTCTTGGGTTCATGCCAACGCCTTAACTGCCTTCGCCTTTCAATAATCTCACCGATTCTTCCAAACGCCCACTACCCGCCCTATTCTCCGAATCTTTGCTCATTCCTCCATGTTAAAATAGAGCTCTCTCATGGCCACCATCCAACGCAGGAAAACCGTGACCGCCGTCGTCGGAGGCGTGCGGGTGGGCTCGGATGCACCCATTGTGGTGCAATCCATGACCAATACCGACACCGCCGACATCCCTTCGACCGTCCAGCAGTGCGCCGCCCTGGCCCGCGCCGGCTCCGAACTGGTGCGCGTCACCGTCAACAACGAAGAAGCGGCCGCCGCCGTTCCCCGCATCGTCGAGCAACTCGATATGCAAGGCATTCGCGTCCCCATCATCGGCGACTTCCACTACAACGGCCACGTCCTGCTCACCAAGTATCCCGAATGCGCCCGCGATCTCGCCAAGTACCGTATCAACCCTGGCAACGCCAGCATCGGAAAGACCGGCGACTCGAACTTCCGCACCATGATCGAAGTCGCGGTGAAGTATCAGAAGCCCGTCCGCATCGGCGTGAACTGGGGCTCGCTCGATCAGGCGCTGCTCACGAAGATGATGGACGAGAATTCCCGCCTCGCCGAGCCCAAAGACGCCCGCGAAGTCACCATGGAAGCCATGGTCGTGAGCGCGCTGAACTCCGCCGAGCTGGCCGAAAAATTCGGCCTTCGCCCCGATCAAATTATTCTCAGTGCAAAAGTCAGCGGCGTGCAGGATTTGATCGACGTCTACCGCGCCCTCGCTGCCCGCTGCAACTATCCGCTGCATCTTGGCCTCACCGAAGCCGGCATGGGCGCGAAAGGCGTAGTCGCTTCCAGCGCGGCTATGGGAGTCCTGCTGCAGGAAGGCATCGGCGATACCATTCGCGTTTCGCTCACGCCCGCCCCCGGAGGCGACCGAACGGAAGAAGTGCGCGTGGCGCAGCAAATCCTGCAATCCATCGGCATCCGCAGCTTCACCCCGCAAGTCACCGCCTGTCCCGGCTGCGGACGCACCACCAGCACCTTCTTCCAGGAAATGGCCGAACAAATCCAGACCTATCTCCGCGAGCAGATGCCAACCTGGAAGGGCCGCTACATCGGAGTCGAAGAAATGAAGCTGGCCGTCATGGGCTGCGTGGTCAATGGGCCCGGGGAATCGAAGCACGCCAACATCGGCATCTCTCTGCCCGGCACCTTCGAGGAGCCCAAAGCCCCGGTTTACGTAGATGGACGCCTTTTCACCACTCTCAAAGGCGACCGAATCGTCGCGGAATTCATCGGCATCCTCGACGAATATGTCGACTCGCACTACGCCGCGAGGGAAGCGGCGAAGGAAGAAGTCGCCGCTCGCACTTAGTCCCGACTCAATTTTGCTACTGCCCCGTGATCAGGAAGATCGGCGCCTGCGGCGCCGGTAGGGGCACAGCGTTCCCGGACTCCGTGGTCATGGCCACATTCGGGTAGGTGAAATTGCACTCGAATTGTGAGCTCGACAGTCCGGTCGGGAGCACTGTCAGGATGAGCCCGTTGAGGTACGTGTCGCTGGTAAATCCGTTGATTGTAACTGTCTGGCCCGGGGCAAATACGTTGGCCGACTGAAACGTGATTACGTTGGACGTAATCGAGAAGCCCGTAATCAATGCCGTATTGCTGCAGGTAGCTTGGTTACAAGCTCCCGGAGCTGCAGGCAAGTCCGTGACGACGGTATCAGGCGGCACCGGGTTCCCGGGATTGTTTGTATTGGAGCCGGTGGTGTTGATCACGGCAATTGCTCCGGCGTCGCACATGCTTACATAGACCCGGCTGCTGTCCTCCGACGCCACGGTGAACACCCGGAAGCGGGTGATGCCCGGCGAGTAAACAGCGGAAGGCACCGCAGGGACAGGACCACATGCAGAGACGAAGGGCACCGCAGTTTGACCGGTCGTAAATGAAGTTCCATATGAACTCAGCAGACTCAGTGTCGGCGTGCTGGGATACTTTACCGTCAAACTGTTCGCGTCAAAAACCGTAAGGCCAGCCACGACACAGGCTCCGACCGCACCCGTGCCCGCGGGACACGTTGTAGCCGTCTGGTAACTGGCCACGTAAAAACGGGTGCCGTCTGGCAATGCGCTTACGGAAACCGGAAACACCGCGCCGCATCCCGCGCACGCCGCCGGAACTGCCAACTGCGCCAGCAGGCTTGGCGTGTCGTTCGCTCCGCCGGAGGCGGAAAACACATAGACCGTCGAGTTCACCGGATTCGTCACATAAAGCCGGTTCAGGTTCGGATCATAGAAAACAAAATTCGCTCCGGCCCCGACCGGAAGATTGCTGGTGACCATGTCCGTAGCCACATCGATCGTCCAGAGCTGCCCGTCGCCCTGCGTCAGCACATAGACCTTCTGGCTGTCTCCACGTGCCACCACCCAAACCGGCGTCACGCCTGCAAAACCAGTAACCAATCCACTCGCGGTGTTGTTCGACAGATCGGTGGGACTCAAGGTACTGACCGTGCTGTCTCCCTGATTAGCAACGTAAAGCTTGTAGGCATTCGGAGTCTCGGCCAGACTGACCGGGTTTGCTCCCACCACCGCGCTGTTCGTGATCACATTCGAGTTCGTATTGATCTCACTTACCGAATTCGTGCCAAAATTCGCCACATAAAGCGCGCTGGATTGAGTGGTGTTCAAGAACACCGGTTGTGATCCGACCGGCATATTGATCGTGTTTACCGAACTCAAGCCGCTTGCTTGCGTGGATTGAAACTGCGGAGTGAACCACGAAACGACGTCGATGCCTCCCGGCACGATGCTGCCCGCGCTCGCGACAAATACCCGCGCATCGTTCGGCAAGATAGCCATGTGTGTGGGATTGCCGCCCAGGTTAGGCTTGGAAGGATCATTCGAGGGCGTCTCTCCGATGAGGGTATCTCCCGGGACATCAAGCTCCATCGCCGTCCCCGGGTAACTGGGTGTGTTGGTGCTGATGGCAAAAACGTTGTGAAAATTGCTTGGTTGTGGATTCGATTCCACCGGGCATCCCGGAACCCCACCCGTTGAGCAGGGAATCACGACAGGTCGATAAACCTGACCGCACGCCATCCAAACCAGAATTAGAAATATCGCGGCCGCCAGGCAGCCCGCACGTCGAACACTCATCCGCACTCCACCCCGCGCCATTCCCGGAAGACTCTGAACATAAGGTGAGAAGAATTCAACATTCTAACGGCTGAGCCCCATCCGCGCCAGTCCCGCACACCAGGATCGACTCTGTGACCCTCTGCGCACTCTGTGTTTAAGGTTTGGAATTTACAATCCCGTATCTGGGATGCATCCCAGAAGGGTCAAGTTGGATAGGACCAACACAAACCACCAACGGTAGCGGACTTGTTGACTGCGGGGAGCCGGAAGCCGATTCTTCACCGCCCGCGTCGCGACTTGCCTCCTGCCGCAGCCGCCGGCGCTTCGCTGTTGGCCGTCGCTGCAGGCTTCTTCTTGCCTTCCATCTGCGCCAGGCTTTGTTTGAGTGCGGCCATCAAGTCCACCACCGGGGCCAGCTTCTTCGGCTTTTCCACAGCCGCCACTTCCCCGCCCTCAAGTTTGGTCTCGATCAACTTCTTCAGATTTTCCTGGAAGGTATCTTTATACTTCTCCGGATCCCACTCATCCGCCAGCGCCTCAATCAATTGGTGCGCCACCTTCACTTCCGCTTCTTTCAACTCCACATCCGGCGCGCCAAATCCTTCCACCTTGCGCACTTCTTCCGCGTAATACATCGTGTGCAGCATCAATCCGCCTTCATGCGGGCGCAGGAACACCGTGTACTCGCGGTTGTGCATCGTGATCTTGGCGATGGCCACGTACTCGCTCTCTTCCAGAGCCTTGGTCAACAACGCGTAGGGCCGCCGTCCCGCCTCTTCCGGCATCATGTAATACGACGACTCAAAGTAAACCGGATCCACATCGCCGGCTTTCACGAATTCCAGGATCTCCATGGTCTTCGCCGTCTGTGGCTCGATCTTCTTGATCTCTTCCGGCTCGATCACGATGTACTCGTCCTTACGAAACTCGTAGCCCTTCACGATATCGTTGCGGTCGACCACCACGTTTTCCGCCGGGCAGATGTACTGCTGCTTCACCCGCACTTTGTCCGGCCGGTGCAGCATGTTGAAAGAGATCCCGCTGCTGCGCGCTCCCGAAAACAAGCGCACCGGCATCGAGATGAGTCCAAAGGTTAGGTGTCCAGACCAGACCGAAGCTGCCATAGTTCCTCTCGCTCAACGGGGAAGAATTCATTCCCGATTTGGACCGCAATCCGCCTAAACTACCAAGAATTCGGAGTTTAGCCTAGAAACAATTCTTGGATGCACAAATCTTTGTGCACAAGGAACCGAAATGCGAAGCCCGAGGGAATGGGTACTAGCGGGAATCCGCACTATCCGTTGTGGTTGCATATGAGGTTCGGGCGTCCTGGTCCCGGCGCGTTCGGTCTTGCCCTGTCTCCCCGGAAATTCTTGTGAGACAAGGTCAAGCCAAGAGCGGATCTCAGCCGTCTGTAGGACAATGATTCCAGGAGATCACAATGACCGACCTGCGCTATCCCATCGGCAAGTTCCACTACGAAGGCCCACCCACCGAAGACCAGAAGAAGAAATACTTAGACGATATCGAACAGACTCCGGCGAAGCTCCGCGCCGCCGTCAATGGCCTCTCGGACGACCAACTCAACACGCCTTACCGCCCCGAAGGCTGGACCGTCCGCCAGCTCGCGCACCACGTCCCCGACAGCCATCTGAACGCTTACATCCGCTTCAAACTCGCCCTCACTGAGGAGGAGCCCACGATCAAGCCTTACGCCGAAGACCGCTGGGCGCAACTCGCCGACACGCAAAGCACGCCGGTCGAAGTTTCCCTGGCAATGCTGGATTCCCTGCACACGCGCTGGATGAAGCTTCTGCGCTCGTTGAAACCGGAAGAGTGGAAGCGAACCTTTCGTCATCCCGAACTAGGCCTGATGCCGCTGGAGAAGAATCTGGCCCTCTACGCCTGGCATGGGCGCCATCACGTTGCCCACATCACCGCTTTGCGAGAGCGCAGCGGCTGGTAGAAATCGGCTTCTGGTTTCTGGGGCCGGTTGCCTGTCGCTGCTGCGTGTTTCCCTAGAACCGGAAACTAGAAACCGGGAACTGGAAACTGCGTCTTACATCACCCCCAGCTTCCACAGCAAATAGCTACTGACCTCGCGCAACACTGCATAGGCCCGCTGCCACGCCCCATGCGGACGCGAATCAGGTCTCGGCGCCACATACACCGGCCCAATTCCCTCATGCTCCAGGAGCTTCTTGATCCGAAACACGTGATAAGCGTCGCTCACGGCCACGCAACTGTGCAGTCCATTGGCGTGCATGATCACGGCCACGCGCAGCGCCGATTGAGCCGTGTCCGAACCCTGCGTTTCCGCAATCAGATCTCGTTCCGGAATTCCGCGGCGCTCCAGATAGTCGCGTCCCACGCCGCCTTCACTGAAGCTTGGGTCAGCCGCCGCGCCGCCAGTCGTAATCACCACCGGCGCGATTCCCTGCTGGAAAAGATCGAAGGCATGATCGAGCCGCGCTCGCAGCACCGGCGAGGGATGCCCGGAGTACTCGGCCGCGCCAAACACCACAATCGCGTCTGCCGGATGCATCTCCTGCAGCGATCCTTCGTGCACAACGCGAATCGCGGTCAGCGCCAGAAACGCCACCAACGCGAGCACGACCAACGCTTCCAGCCGCAGCAACCAGCGGCCAGTCGCGCGCCGGGTGGCAGGTTCGTCGCTCATCCTTTGGCAAAAAACGTGGAAATTTCGTCCGCCGGAATCGCACCTTCGCGCATAATCCGCCAGCGCGCTCCGTCGTCGGTGAGATCGACGATGGTGGATGGAATATCCCGCGGCGAAGTTCCTCCATCCACAATGATGCTGATCCTGCCATGCAGTTGTTCGTGCACCTGCTCGGCGCTGGTACACTCCGCCGCGCCGCTCAGATTCGCCGACGTGGCCGTGATCGGAATGGCCGCCGCCGTCACTACCGCCAGCGGAATCTTCGCATTCGGGACGCGCAATGCCACGTTGCCAGTGTTCGCCGTCACCTTCAGCGGCAGCCGCGATCCCGCTTTCACGATGATGGTCAGCGGTCCCGGCCAATATTTCCGCGCTAAGGCATAGAACTCTTCGGGTAGTGCCTTCGCCAGCTCTTCCGCCTGATCCACGCTCTCAATCAGCAGCGACAGCGGTTTATGCCGCGAGCGCGTCTTGATGTCATACACGCGATCCACCGCGCGCAGGTTGAACGGATCGGCAGCCAGCCCGTAAAACGTATCCGTCGGCATGCCCAGAACCTCGCCGGCGCGAATCTGGTCGGCGGCGTACTTTACCAGGGAACTCTCGGGTGTCTCACTATTGATTTTTACGATTTCGGCGCGCACGGCTTTCCCTTCCTGCCCTGCTTCTTGTTGGAGTATTTGCCAGTGAAACTTATCATAATACGGCAAAGCGCCGCGAGATGCGCTGACTGGCGTATCATGCACTCACCCTCTCACTCATGAAGACCGCTTCAGAACCCGCTCCCAGCGCGCAGCAACGCCTCCGCCGCATTGAAGGCCGCCATAACCCCCTGGTCAAGCAGCTGCGGGCGGCCTTTTCGCACTCCGAACTCACCGAAGCCGGAGACTGCGCCATCGAGGGCGTCCACATTCTCGAAGAAGCCATTCGCAGCGGCCTTCGTTTCAGCGCCGTCTTCTTCCGCGAATCCGCCCAGGACCGCGCCCAGCGCCTGTTGCCGCAAATTGGCGCTCAAGTAGAAACCCTTCTTCTGCCTGACAAATTATTCGACAGCCTCGTCCCCAGCGAGTCACCACAAGGAGTGGCCGCTCTTGTCCGGCTGAAAAATTTCTCTCTCGACGATCTCACCGAACGCCTACAACTGGGTCCGGTTGTCGTTCTCGCCGGATTGCAGGATCCCGGCAACCTCGGTACGATTCTGCGCTCGGCGGAAGCCTTCGGCTGTGCCGGCATCGTCCTCGGAGAAGGCACGGTCAGCCCCTTCAATTCGAAAGTCATTCGCGCTTCCGCTGGATCTGTCTTCCGTCTTCCGGTCATTCACGGGCAATCTCATCGCCATGGAGAATCAGGATCGCTAAGGCTGGAAGAAGCCTCCGAGAAACTACGCGCCCAAGGCGTACGCCTGATCGCAACGTCCTCGCATAAAGGCACCCAGCTCGATCAAGCAGATCTGAAAAGCCCGGCGGCAATTTTTTTCGGCAACGAGGGCTTCGGCCTACCCCGCGGCCTGATGGCCAGAATGGACGAATCCATCGCCATCCCCCACGCGACGCAAGTAGAATCTCTCAACGCCGCCATCGCCGCCAGCATCGTACTCTACGAAGCCGCAAGGCAAAGAAGATAGAAGCGTGTTCACCACGGAGACACAGAGACACGGAGAAAAACGAAACAAGATAAAAATCTCTAAGACGGCGGGGATATTCCGCCGGAAAAAGGAATTTACTAATTCCCTTGGTTTTCTCTGCGTCTCTGTGTCTCTGTGGTGAAATGATTTTCCATGGGACTTTTCGAAGCCATCCCGAACACCGCCAGTTCCAGCGACCGCACCCGTCCGCTTGGCCGATCGCATGCGCCCCCGCACGCTCGAAGAGTACGCCGGCCAGGAACATCTGATCGGCCCCGGCAAACCGCTTCGCGCCCAGATCGAGCGCGATGATGCCGGTTCACTCATCTTTTGGGGTCCGCCCGGCACGGGGAAAACGACGCTCGCAAAAATTATCGCGAGCATGACCAAGGCGGAGTTCATCGAGTTCTCCGCGGTCCTCGCCGGAATCAAAGAAATCAAGCAGGTGATGGCCGATGCCGAACGCGCCCGCCAATACGGCACGCGCACCATCGTCTTCATCGACGAGATTCACCGCTTCAACAAAGCCCAGCAAGACGCCTTCCTGCCTCACGTGGAAAAAGGTAACATTCGCCTCATTGGCGCCACCACCGAGAATCCCTCGTTCGAAATCAATGGGGCGTTGCTCTCCCGCACCCGCGTCTACGTATTGCAACCGCTCACCGAAGATCAAATCGTCCAACTGCTGAAGACGCGCTCTCACCGACGAAGAACGCGGCCTCGGCACCATGAAGTTGCGCGCCTCCGACGACGTCCTCAAGAAAATCGCCAGCTACACCAGCGGCGACGCGCGCAGCGCCTACAACGTTCTCGAAGTTGCCGCTGGCCTGGCGCAACAATCCGGAACGAAGCCCGCGGAAATCACCGACGACATCATTCGCGACGCCTTGCAGAAGCGCACCCTCCTCTACGACAAAGCCGGCGAAGAACATTACAACCTGATCTCCGCCCTGCACAAATCCGTGCGCAACAGCGATCCCGACGCCGCGCTCTACTGGCTCGGCCGCATGATCGAAGCCGGCGAAGATCCGCTCTACATCGCCCGCCGCGTCGTTCGCATGTCGGTCGAGGACATTGGCCTCGCCGATCCCAATGCTCTCTCCCTATGCATGGCCGCGCGCGATGCCGTCGATTTCATCGGCATGCCCGAAGGCAATCTCGCCCTCGCGCAAGCTGTCGTCTATCTCTCCGTCGCTCCCAAATCCAATGCTCTCTACACCGCCTACGGCGACGTGCAGCACGATATCGAACAGACCGCCGCCGAACCCGTCCCGCTGCACTTACGCAACGCTCCTACCAAACTCATGAAGGGCCTCGGCTACGGCAAGAATTATCAATACGCGCACGACGTCGAAGGCAAAGTCGCCGACATGCAATGCCTGCCGGAAAATCTGCGCGATCGCACGTACTACCACCCCACCAGCGAAGGCATCGAGAAGCGCATCCGCGACCGCATGGAAGAGATCAAGCGCCTGCGCCAGCAAGGTCCGCCGCCGATTCGGCCTCGGCAAAACCCAGAGTCTTAGCGCCACCCTCGAGCATCCAATTTTCAGCGTAATTCTTTGGGGGTTCGCGCAATGGCCACCAGTCCTGCCAACATCTTCGACGAATTCCCCTCGGCTCGCCCTCCGGTCGATACCCAGGTGGAAAGCCTGCAAAACCTGCAGAAAGCTGCGCAAAAGATCAGCTCGATTCTTGACCTCGATCAGCTCATCGACAACATCGTCAATGACGTAGCCCACTCCTTTGGCCTTCTTGAGACCAGCGTTTATTTGCACGACGAAGCTCGCGGAGAGCTGGTGATGGGCGGCGTTCACGGCTGTTCCCTGCGCCAAAAGGGTTTCCGCATGAAGATCGGCAAAGAAGGCATGGTCGGCTATGTCGCTTCCACCGGCCAGATGCGCTACGCCCCGGACGTTAGCAAGGACGAATATTACGTCGGTTGCGAGGAGTCGACCCAGTCTGAGGTGGCGATTCCCCTTCGCGTCGGCGAGCGCCTCGTAGGAGTATTCACCGCGTCCCACCCCGATCTCGACGCTTTTCCCCGCCAGCAACTCAGGCTGCTTCAGGCCCTGTGCGATCACATGGCCGTCGCTATCCAGAACGCGCACCGCTTCCAGTCGGAGCGTGCCGAGCGCCAAGCGATGAGCCGGGACGCTGAAGAGGCTCGCGCCATGCAGCAGGCTCTTCTGCCCAAGGCTTCTCCTTACGTGCCCGGCTTCGCTATCTCGGGCCTCAGCATCCCCGCCCGCGCCGTCGGCGGAGATTGGTACGACTTCATTCCCTTTCCCGATGGCCGCTGGGGACTGGTTCTCGCCGATGTCTCTGGAAAAGGCACTGCGGCCGCTCTCCTTATGTCGGCTACACGCGGCATGCTCCGATCTTTGGCCGAAGCCTGTTCCACTCCGGCGGAGGTGCTCGACAAACTGAACAATTTGCTGGTCGAAGACTTTCCCGCGGGAAAATTCGTCACTCTCGTCTATGCCGTTTTAGATCCCGCAACCCGCAGCATTACCTTCGCCAGCGCGGGACATCTGCAACCTCTGTTGGTGGATGACAACGGGCCCCGCTTCCTGGATACCGAGCGCGGACTCCCGCTGGGCTTGAGTTGCGGAGACTATTCCGAAAGCACGGTCGCTCTATCGCCGGGTTCGCGGCTGGTTTTTTATAGCGATGGGATCAGCGAAGCTTCCAACCAAGAAGACGAAGAATACGGATTGGACCGCCTCGTTCAGCACGTTTCCAGTTCCAGAGCTTCCGCCATCACCGTTTTGGATGACGTCCGCGCATTCGCGGCCGGCGTGCCATTTCGCGATGACGCCAGCGTGGTATTCGTGCAGGTGAGTTCTTAGAAGCTTGCGCTCACTTATCGGAATCGCGCCCGATGCTCTTTCAGGATGCACCGGTCCATCAGCACAAAGATTCCGGCCTTGCGCGCCTTTTCAGCGGCCTTCTCGTGAACCACGCCTTCCTGCATCCAGATTGCCGGCACTTTCAACCGAATCGCCTGATCCACAACTTCCTCGACAAACTCCGGCCGCCGAAAAATATCTACGATATCGATCTGTTCCGGCACGTCGAGCAATGAGGCATACGCCTTCTCGCCCAGACAAGACTCAATCTTCGGATTCACCGGAATGATGCGATATCCCTGGCTCTGCATGTAGGCCGAGACTCCATGGCTGGGACGCATCGGATTGTTGGAAAGCCCGACTACCGCGATCGTCTTCGCGCGCTTCAATAATTCAGCGATGGGATCCGTCTGGGGGAGGGGAGTCATTTACTTCTACTTCTTGTTCGCCGCTTCCAGTTTCTGCTTGTACATCTTCAGCGCCAGCTTGCGCACCGTTTCGGAAACCTCTTTGTTCGCCGAGATATTCTTCAAATCCACCGCCAGCAGATGTTTCATCAGACCCAGGCCCAGATCGAGCGGCGTTCGCGGATTCGAAACCAGATTCCGCACCACGATGTAATTCTTCATGAAGCGCCGCTTCAGTGGAATCTGCCGCAGCACTGCCTCCAGCACATTCTTCTGCAGGGCAAACTTTTCCACTTCTCCATCGGCAAGCTTGGGTGCCTCGAGCACCGCCAGCGCCACCACCTTGGTTCCGTCGCGAATCAGGATCGAGCGTTCTTCCTTGTTGCCCTTCAGCGCCAGTTGGATGCGGCCTTTCACATCGAGCGCGTTGATCTTCTGCATCGTGTTCTCGCGCTTGGGCGCCGCCGGAGTATGAGGCACCGCGCGCCCCGCCGGCTTGGCTGCCACCGCAGCAGAGGCCGCTGGCGCGGGTGCCGCGACTTTCTCCACTGGCTTGGCGATATCCTGTACCGCCGACACTGGAAAGTAATCCGCTCCCAGCAAATCCATAATCCCGCCAATCGGCTGAAAAGGCTTTCCCTCTTCCGCAACAATTTCCGTCGCGTGCTCAGCCAGATAAGCAGAAACATGCTCCTCCGGAACTTCTCCGTCTTCCTCGGTCGACGCCGCTGCCACTTCGCTCGGTGCGTCGGCGGTCGAGGTAATCGCTTCCGGAACCGTCTCCTCCACAGCCGGCGGCTCAGCAGCTTTGCCCCCGCTCAAAAGCGCCGCAACCGTCGCGGCTTCATTCGCCTTCAAGTACGGATTCGATCGCAGCGCTTCTAGAATTCCCACCGTCGCCTGCACTCGTGCACTCTCCAACATCGCCGAAATATTCTCGGCGGACGCGGAGATGGCAAGCTTGGCTAATACATTCTCCGGGACTGAAGAATTTTCGAGCAGCGCCGGCAACAACACCGGTCGCAGATTGTCAGGCGAGACCAGATAGTCCAGCACCTCCCGCGCCGTCTTCGGATCGGCCGCAGCGGCCACCGAAGCCTTCTCGTCCCACCCCGCCAGCGTCATCCGCGCCAGGTCGCCAAACACCTTGTTATGCTTGGCTAAATAAACCAGGATTTCCAGATTTTCATCGGGCGGCACCGACAGCGCTCCCCGTGCCGCAAACTGCATCATGTTCGACGGCAACTTCGACGCCCGAATTTGATCGATCATGCGTCCCATCATTTACCTCTCGCTCGATGAGTACGTTCCCTTGTCTTCGCCTCAAGCTCGCAAACCGCGAGTTCCAGTTCGCGTATCAGTCGGTTCGCCTGGCCCCGCTGAAATTCCTTCAGCAATGCCCGATAGTACCAAAGCGTGCCATCGCGCCCGCCGTTGAAGCGTTCCCAAATGGATTCCCCAACTTCCCGGTAATCGGAAAGAATGGAGCGCACGTTGTTCAGTTTATCTGCGGCAGAAACCAGCCTGGTGTCCGCGTTCGCGCTCTTCAAGTGCCGCAGGTAATTTTCTTTTCGCTCGCGCCACGGCGGTTTCGGAAAAGCATCCGAGTCCGTGCATCCATCCACAATTTTCGCCACGCGCGAGCCAAATCTTCGCTTCACTTCTCGCAACATCGGCGCCCCGCCGCAGTCCTCCACCACATCATGTAGCAACGCGGCAATTGCGATATCCTCGTCCCCGCCAAACTCCAGCGCCAACGAAGCCACTCCCATCAGGTGTGCAATATATGGCGTTGTCGAAGCCTTGCGTATCTGTCCCGCATGCTTCTCCGCCGCAAAAAGAAAAGCTCTCAGAAACCGCGGACCGAGCCGAACCGCGTTTCCCTTCTTCCCGCCCACTATTTCTCCTGTTTTTCCCCGCGCCGTGCCAGCAGATAAGCGCGGATGAACGGCTGCAAATCCCCATCCAGGACGCGATCCACATCGCCCACTTCGGTCTTCGTCCGATGATCCTTGATCATGCGGTAAGGCTGCAACACGTACGAACGAATCTGCGATCCGAAATCGTTATCCAGCTTCGAATCCTCAATCTTCTTCGTCGCGGCGCGCTTCTTCTCCATTTCAAATTCATACAGCTTTGACCGTAACATGCTCATCGCCCGCTCGCGATTCTTATGCTGTGACCGCTCGTTCTGGCAATTCGCGACCAGCCCCGTCGCAATGTGCGTTATCCGCACTGCCGAATCCGTCGTGTTGACGTGCTGCCCACCCTTGCCGCTCGACCGGTAAGTATCGGTGCGAATATCTTCCGGCTTAATCACGATGTCGATGCTGTCATCGATTTCCGGTGAGACAAACACGCTGGCAAACGAAGTATGCCGCCGCTTTGCCTGATCGAACGGCGAAATCCTCACCAGCCGGTGCACTCCGATCTCGCTGGTCAGCAATCCAAACGCATACTCGCCATTCACCGCGAACGTTGCAGACTTCAGCCCCGCCTCTTCACCCGGCTGATAGTCATAGAGAACCGTCTCGAATCCCCGCCGCTCCGCCCATCGCAGATACATGCGCAGCAGCATGTCGGCCCAATCCTGCGACTCGGTCCCGCCCGCGCCCGGATGAATGGTCACAATCGCATTTAGCGCGTCGTTCTCGCCGGAAAGCAGCGTCTCCGTCTCCAGCTTGTCGACCAACTCGCGCAGCGCATCAATCTCGCGGCGCAACTCAGCCTCCACATTCTCGCCTTCCTTCGCCAAATCGAAGTAAGCGGCAATGTCATCGCCACGGCGCGCCAGATCGGCATCCGTGGCCAGCAAATGTTCCAGCCGCTTTTTCTCCCGCATCACTTGCTGCGAGCGTTGCGGATTCGACCACAAATTCGGGTCGGCGGACTGCTTTTCAATTTCGCTTAGTTGCGGACGGAGTTTGTCCGCGTCAAAGATACTCCCGAAGTTCGCGCACCTTCTTGTTCAGCGCGCCATATTCCTGCTCTAACTCTTGATTCATGAGGATACTTCTACTTTCTTGCCCGCTTTCCCGGGAAGCCCGAAGCGCGTGAGCAGCGCTCCTGCTGAAATTATCGCACACAGCCACGCGAACCAATCCCCGTGCCGCGTGTAGAACGTGGTTACCGAAGTGAGTGTATACGGCGCAACCAGCACGGCACGCGCCTTCCGCGGAACGCGGGCCACCGTGCGTCCATAAGGATCGATCGACGCGGTAACGCCCGTATCCGTTGCGCTCAAAATCCATCGGTCGTTCTCGATCGCCCGCATCCGCGTCTGGTTCAAATGCTGCGCATACGCCCCGCTATCGCCGTACCAACCGTCATTCGAAATATTTACGAAAACCTCCGCACCGTTGTTCGCGAACTGCCGCACCTCATCCGGAAAAACCGACTCGTAGCAAATGAAGATTCCCAGCGGCATGCTCCCCGCGTGCAGCGGTGTTCGCGACGTCCCCGCCTTGAACTCTCCTACTTCTCTCGTCAGACCGCCAGCAAAAGAGAATAACCAGGGGAATGGCAAATATTCTCCGAACGGCACCAGATGGACTTTGTCATACCGCGCCGTCCACTCGCCCGTCGGAGTCACCAGCGCCGCTGAGTTGAACGCTTCTGAGGCCGACCCGCCATTCTGCGCCGCAGGCGTGCTCCCAATCGCGCCCGTCACTACCCAACTGCGGGTTGTACGCGCCATCTCGCTGACCGGTTCGCGAAACAGCGTATCGCTGGTAAAAAATGGCGCCGGCGATTCTGGCCATACAATCAAATCCACCTTGCCATGCGCGAATTCAGTCGCGTTTGACGACGACGAAGTCGAAGCCTCCGCCTTCCCGCTAAGATCCGCCAATTCGCGCAACGTACGCTCGAACGTCTCCCGCGTCCAATTCTCATCGACCGGAATATTCTGTTGCACCAGCAGCGCCGCCCGATCCCCTGCGAGAACCGGAGCATCCACCAGCCTTCCGGCCTGCAACACTGCCGCAGCCGCCAACGCAGCCAGCAACAGCGTGTTGCGTTTCTTTCTCGGAACCAGAAATGCCGCCGCCACCGCGACATTCACCAGAATGATCTCGAACGAGATCCCGTACACGCCCGTCCACATCGTGATCCGGCTCAGCGAAATGTTATCCACCTGCGCCGTCCCCAGCAGATCCCAGGGGAATCCCGTCACTCGCGTCCGCGCCAACTCCACCGCGACCCACAGAAACGGCACCGCGAGCAGCGCCCGACGATTGTCGCGCCCCGGCCCCGCTGCCAATCCCACCAGCAGCCCAAACAGCCCGTGATAAAGCCCGAGATAAAGACAGAAGAGAAACAGCGCCAGCGCAGCCGCCGCCACGCTCAACCCGCCATGCTCGTGCATCGTGTCATAAATCCAATAACACGTGCCCGCGTACCACAGAATTCCTGAAGCGTAACCGAGCAGAAACGCCTGCCAGGGAGTCGCTGACTGAAGGTGAACCGAGCCGTCAATCTCCAACGCCCCCGCCGGCCTCGCGCGCAGCAAAGCCACAATCAGCGGAGCAAATGCTACCCACGATAGAAAATAAAGCCCGGGCAGCGGAAAAATGAGAACTTGCAACAACGACGACAGAGCAACCAACAGCCAGGCGCTGTAGTGAATGTGCCGCACCGGCAAGAATAACAAAAGAGTTTTGAGACCATACGAAAGCTTTGTCATTCCGAGCGGGCTTCAGCCCGCGAGGAACCTGCTTTCCCAGCCGCAGCCACGACCCCTCGCACAAACTCGGCAATTTCCTTCGTCACATAGGCCGGAGGCGCAATCCGAAACACCGGCCGCCCCGCCACCGGCTTTAAGGAAATTCCATTCCACGCGGCCCCGCCATTCGCGCCATCATGCAGAATCACCGCGCCCACCCGGTCCAGAAACTCCTGCGCTGACTTCTTGAAGTCTTCTGTGCCCGGGTCAAGCACCGTCATATACAGATCCGGACGCACAAACTTCAGCACGCCGTTCGATTCCATGATCACATTGCCCGACGATTCAATCCGCCGCCGCAGCGCAGGCATCGCCTCGGCCAGGCGACCTTGCTCCGTCCGGACCCACAAAGCCCGCGCCGCACCCGCAAGCAGAAACCGCGACGTGTCCGATTCCCCTTCGCGATCTTTCTCCTCCGAAATCGCCCACGTATGATCCGCCGTCGCGCAGTCGCATGCCTCGCCATTCGCGGAGCAAACTCCATGTCCGTACTGCGTAATCTTCACCGCCGTCCACTCGTACTCGCGCAGGGCGGCGATCAGACCCGCCACCACGCTGGTCTTCCCCACACTCCGCGAATGCCCGCCAATCACGACGATCGCCATAAATACCGGCTTCCGGCTTCCACTTTCCGGTGGCAACTTAATAGTCGAAGGCCGTAAGCCGGAAGCCGCTTCTATTTTTTCTCTCTTCTAGACAACCGCGCCAGCGCCCCCAGTTGCTTCAGATATTGTCGGACTGGTTGCGCCGGAGTTCCCCAGAACGCCACGCCCTTGCCGCGCAAAACTTTATTCGGCAACACGCCGCCCTGCCCACCCAGCATCACTCCTTCTTCAATGCGCGCATGTTCGCCAATGCCCACCTGTCCCCCGAGCACTACATCGTTCTCAATCACAATGCTTCCGGAGAGCCCGGTCTGCGCCGCTATCACCACATTTTCTCCCAAGCGGCAATTGTGGCCAATGTGCACCAGGTTATCGATCTTCGTGCCCCGTCCGATGCGGGTCTCGTCCAGCGCGCCGCGGTCAATCGTCGTATTGGCCCCAATCTCCACGTCCTCTTCAATCACTAGCCGGCCGACCTGCGGAAATTTTTCATACCGTCCGCTTTTCGCATCGCGCACATACCCAAAGCCATCGCTTCCCAGCACCGCACCCGCATGCACCATCACGCGATCGCCCAATGTCGTGCCGGGATAAATCGTCACATTCGGATAAATCTCGCACTCGCTCCCAATCTTCACTCCGCTCCCAATCACGCAGCCGGCGCCGATTCGCGTGCCTTCCCCGATCTCCGCATCCTCGTCGATTACTGCGCGTTCCTCCACAACCGCGCGGGCCCCGAGCCGAACCGAAGAATGCACCACCGCACTGGCGTGCACACCAGTTTCATCATCTCGTCTTCCGCCCTGCAACAACTTCGCCGCCCGCGAAAACGCCAGCTTCGGATTGTGGCAAATCAGCAATGGCTTCCCCGTCGCTCCCCCCGCAAACTCTCCAGCAATCACCGCACCCGCCCGCGACTGCAGAGCCCGCGGAAGATATTTTTGATCCTCCACGAAAACGAGGTCGTCCGCCGAAGCCGACGAAAGACTCGCCACCCCGCTCACTTCCACCCTTCCATCGCCTTCCAAACGAGCTCCGAGAGCCGCAGCCATCTCTTGTAAGGTGCGTTTCATCGCTCTCACTCTATCTCACCGCCCGATCAGGCGAAAGCCACATCGGGAGCCAGGCTCCCAGACAGAACTTGAACAAAAAGACGATAATCAAGAATACGTATGACGCCCCGAATCACTCCACGCCTCGCCATAATCACCGCAGTCGTCCTGATGGTCTTGACCCTGGCCTTCCCTCTTCGCTCGCCCGCCCAGAAGACCGCCCGCCGTCTCATCCTCAAAGACGGCTCCTATCAATCCATTACTCAGTATGAAATCAAAGGCGACCGGGTCCGCTACTACAGCGCCGAGCGCGAAGAATGGGAGGAACTCCCTTCCTCACTCGTCGATTGGCCGGCCACGGAACAGTTCGAGAAGGACCGAGCCGCAGCTCCCGCACTTCCAGAGGCCGCCCTCATTGATAAGGAATCCGCCGCTGACAAGCTTAACCAACCCCAAGTGGCTCTCGGCCTGCACCTGCCGGAATTCTCCGGTATGTTTCTGCTCGACAATTTCAAAGGCCAGCCGCAACTCGTCGAGGTGCAGCAGAGCGAAGGCGAGGTCGATCGCAACAAAGGTAGTATTTTGCGGGGTGCGCTGAACCCCGACGGCGCGAAGGCAACCATCGAGCTTGCGGGCGAGCATGCCGCAGTCTACGCCCACGTCGCTGTGCCTTCGATCTACCTGAAGAGCGACGAAGAACCGCCCGCCGGACCGCCGCCGGGCGAAACCGACTCCGCCCAACCCTCCAAGCCCAGCCTCGACGCTCCGCGCGCCCAGCCCCAGGGTCCCGAGCAGCCCGAGCAAGCCACCGTTCCTCTTGACCGCTTCCGCATCGTGCATCTGAAAGTGAAAAGCGGCAAACGCATCGTCGGCGATCTCAAGCGCACCACCACCAGCAAGACCACCCAGGATCAAACTTCTCACGATCAAACCTCGGTCAAGACCACCATCGACCGCATCTCCGGCGGCTGGCTCAAGCTAACTCCCACCGAAGACCTCGCCCCCGGGGAATACGCCGTCGTCGAAACGCGGGGATCGGAAGCCGTGAATCTCTATCTCTGGCCGTTCAGCGTGAACCCCAACGCCCCCGCCAACGCGAATCCGTGGACGCCGGAAGTGAAGGGTAAGAGTGCGGAACCGGAAAAGCCGAAGTGATTTCGAAATTGAGCGATCGAGCAATTTGGCCATTGAGCGAGTGAAAGTCTCTCTTCCCATCGAAAAATGACCCGATCACCCATTCACCCGATGCATTTCAAGCCAGGCTGGCGTGAATGCCGAGGGCTTCGCCAACCTTGCGGAGTGGTTTGTCTCTCGTCCACAGGAGTGTAGGAGGATTGACAAAGATCGACGCTATTAAATGGGCGTCGATCAAGCCGAGGCCCAGGCTGTACAAACGGCGAGCTTCAATCATGAGCCGCACTTCCGCCAGCTGCGACATTCGCACCTGCGGCAAGGAGTCCAGCAGCGCCAGCGTTTTCGCGCGCTGCCGCAAAGATCCAAGGGCAAGTTCCGCAATGATAAACGGATGGATCACAATGTCCCCTTGATGAAGATGCCTGCGCATTTCCTCATTTTCCGACCGAAAGTGATCAATCCAGATCGTCGTATCCGCGAGAATCAATTCGACCGCTCCCTGCGGCGGGGAACAGCTTTCAACTTGGGCATTGTGCCTCCCAGGGACGCCAATCTGCGAGCGCTCTCCCGCTCGATGAGGGCTTTGAGGGCTTCTCGAACCAATGCCGTCTTCTCTACGACCCCGGTGAACTCCTGGGCCGTACGCACAAGATCGTCATCCAGCGCAAGAGTTGTTCTCATAAAAACTCAAGGCACTGATTATAGCATCAAATGATGTCGATTCCAGTGCCTAATTGCGGCGGCAGAAGACGAGCCGGATGGCGTGCAATGGGCGCGCTCCGCCGGTCCCTTCAGACCGGGGAATGCTCAATTGCGTGTAACCGAGATTTTTCGCCAACAACGACGAAAGAGATCATCACAGACAGCCGTCCAGCTTGTGATAGATAGTCACGTCTTTTAGCCTGTCGGAAGGGTCTGCCACCGGAGGTGTATCCTTCTGCGAACCGAGAAACTGGAAGGCGATGTAGACATTGTTCTCGCTACAGACCCAAGGAACATCTTCTTGACCGATCTTCACAAGATCGTCGTACGCATTGTCGTAGACACCTCTGGAGAACTCCTTAACACTAACGCAGCACAACTGGCGGAAGGGGAGCTTTCTCGCAGAAAGATATTGCTCCACCTGTTTGCGGC
Organism: uncultured Acidobacteriaceae bacterium; assembly: GCA_963750245.1. Classification (GTDB taxonomy): domain Bacteria; phylum Acidobacteriota; class Terriglobia; order Terriglobales; family Acidobacteriaceae; genus Sulfotelmatobacter. Next base: position 425,665 of record CAVVQB010000005.1, on the reverse strand, counting down.
TCATCCCAGTTCTCAAGACCTCTGAGTACGAGCGCAGGGCGTTCTGGTACTCGACTTCTCGCCTTTGCCGCGCTCGTTCTTGGAAGACGTGCCGGGCGCCGAATGCAACCACCAGGATTGCAACTACGATGACCAAATAAAAGTACCAGCGCCTCATTTGCAGTGATTTCGTCCTCTATTTCCGAGGAATAAGTGTTGAAAACAGGAGGCAACACACATTGACCCCCGTTGCGAACCCCGATCTGACACGCAGGGCCGTTACTGGCAGCTTTTAAATTACAAAATTACCCGATTACAAAATTGCCCAATTTTTTCATTTCATCACTCCCCGCTGCGCAATCCCAATATTGTCGCGGGTAGTGTTCTTCACCAGATACATCATCTCGTCGGCCTGCCGGATGATGTCATGCGCATCGCGCGCATCGTGCGGATAAGTAGCAAGTCCGATCGAAGCTCGAACATTCAAATTCAGCCCCTCGTCACGGCAAAAGCTGCTGGCGCGCAGACCGTCGCGCAACCGCTTGGCCACCACCAGCGCCTGGTCCTTGCCCGTCTGCGGCAGCAGCACCACGAATTCATCACCACCGTAACGAAACGCAAAATCAATCAGCCTCAACTGCGCCTTCACCAGATACCCAATTTCCGCCAGCAGCTTGCTGCCAATCAAATGTCCGTGCGTGTCATTGACTGACTTGAAGTGGTCCAGATCGATGAACAACACGCTAAACTCGTATCCAAACCGCGACGACCGGTAAACTTCCGTCTCCAACGTCTTATACAGATGCCGCGCGTTATAGAGCCCGGTGCAGTCGTCGGTGATTGTCAGTTCCTGAATCTTCTCCACCCAGCGCGCATTCTCAATTGCGATCGCCGCGTAATCGCACAAGGCCTGCAGAAAGAAAATTTCCTGCTCGTTGAACTGCGCCCGATCCACATTCACCAACTGAATCACGCCCAGTACCCGCAACCTAGACTTCAGCGGCACGGCAATAATTGACCGGGTCTCCCACTGCGTGGCTTCGTCAACTCGCCGAGCGAACCGCGGGTCTCCGTCCACATCATTCAAAATCACCTGCTCGCCGTGCTTTGCGACCCATCCCGCAATTCCCTCACCCACCTTCAGCCGTACATTCTTCAGCGCTTCCGCCTTATCGCCCACCGCAATGGCGAAATACAGCTCGTCCTTTTGCTCGTCCACCATCAGCAACGACCACGTATCCGGACGGAAGTATTCCGCCATTTTCTCCATGATGGTTTGCAGAATAGAATCAAGGTCCAGCGACGATGTCAGCGCCTTGGCCACATCGTGGAAAATATTGAGCTCCTGGCTCTGGCGGGTTAGCTGTGTGCCGACGGCCTCGGACATGCGGGCTTCCTTCATCTCCCGTGCAGCGCGGGCTCCTGGGCCCGCGAGCCTTCTACCGGACCCTTGGACCTCGAATCCCTGATCTTCAGAATCCGTGGTCTTCAGAATCGTGATCTGCGTTACCCAAGTTTCGAATCGACAATTCGTGGCATGGACGAGTGACAGTTCCAAAAATTATAGATTCCCATACGCAACGCGGCAATGAACGTTGGTAACCTGAACCCTTAATGCCAACGGACGCTGGCGGGGGCCCGCAATTCGATCCGGTTGACCCCTCGGCCCTTCGTTGGCGTACTCTAATAAATGTATGTCAGCCGCCCTCCGATATTCCCTCGCGCTCCCTGTTGCCTGCATTCTGCTGTTTTTCTCGCCAGCAAGTTCCTTCGCCCAGACCGCAACCGCAGACCCCAAAGTCGACTCCAAAACCGTCGCCGAAGTCGACGCCGGCCTTGGTCCTTGCACTGCGGATTTCGTTATCACCGAGGAAGACGGCAAGCCCGTCTATGCCGCCAACATCCGTGTCCACATCACCTACGGGTTCATGAGCCTCCACAAGTTCGACCTCCAGGTCGGAACCAATGCCGATGGCAAGGCACGCTTCATCGGGCTCCCCGAAAATTCCAAGCAAGGACTCTTCTTCCACGCTTCCGAATCTGACCGCGAAGGCTCTGCCTTCGATAACCCATCCAAGACCTGCAAAGCTCAATTCACCGTTGTCCTCCGGAAAAAACCTCAGGAATGAGTACCCGCTCCGGCCTTGCAAGATCCGGTCAGAATATGGGACTTTAGACCCCTCCTGCCACCTTAACTCTGGCATCTGCGCCCGCCTTCGCCTATGATAATGGCCGTCTGGATGCGGGCTTTCACCGTCGCTCCGCCCGCCGGAGTCCGCCGTGGGTTTATTCGGAGAAAAACTTCGCCGACAGCGCGAGCTGCGTGGCCTTTCGCTTGAAGCGATCTCGACCACCACAAAGATCGGCACCCGCATGCTCCGCGCCATTGAGGACGAGCATTTCGACCAACTCCCTGGCGGCGTCTTCAACAAAGGTTTTGTCCGCGCCTACGCCCGTCAGGTCGGCCTCGACGAAGACGACGCCGTGACTGACTATCTGACCGCTCTCCGCGAGAGCCAGATTCAGTCGCAGACTCTGCTTCCCAACTTTCGCAATGGCAAATCGGCGAACGAACCCGATCCTCGCAATCCCGAGCGTGACAACGTTTCTCGTGCAAACGATCTCCACGGTCCCCAGCCCGTCAGCACGCTCCCCAAGAACGCCCTTGATGAAAACGACCTGGATGCAGCTCCGCCCGCTGCAGACCGGCGCTTCAAGAAACGCCGCAAAGAAACTCGTCGCAGGGATGACCGCGAAGTTCGTCCTCATGAGATCCACCTCGAAGAAGCTCGTCCCTCGGAACCACGACCCAGTAACGACCGCGACGATGAAGTCCTCGACCACGAGCCTTCCTCGTCACCTCTTCCTTTCCTGAACCTGGATTCCGAGCCATCGTCTCCGCCGCCGCTTCCGCCGCAAGAGCAACTGCAAGTCCCGCCACCCGTGCTTGCGGATTTCCCCCCTCAGCGCATTCCGTGGGAAAAGCTGGCAGTCCCTTTAATCGTGATTGCTCTGGTCCTGGCCTTCTGGACTCACCGCCGCAGCCAGTCCGCATCGCAGCCGCACAGCATCCTCTCAAGTGTCTCAGCCGCGACCGCACCAGCGAGTGCCGCCGAACCTGCCATGTCGGCCAAACCCTCGCCAGTTGCAGACTCGAGCGCAACCGCTTCAGCCCCAGCTATTGCCGCCCCCGCATCCAGCGACAACGACGAGAATCCACCCATCGCGAAGCCTCGTGCTCACTCCGTAACAGCTCAGGCCCCGCCAAGGTTCACGTTGCTCATTCGCGCCACACAAACCTCATGGGTTTCGATCAGCGCCGACGGCGAAGTGTTCGCCAAAGAAACTCTCATTGCGCCCGCCCATACCTCGGTTCGCGCCAGCCATGAGATCGTCGTTCAAGCCGGCAACTCAGCCGGCCTCAGTTTCCTGCTCAACGATAAAGAGATTCCGGTCAACGGAACCCCCGGCGAAGTCCGCACCTATACCTTCGATTCCTCCGGCTTGCGAGATTCCGACTCGTCGCCATCCCCGAACGCTTCCCGTTAGCCGCTAACTTTTGGTCTGCTCCGTTCGTATTCTTAGAAAACTCTGATGTACCAACGGTGCCTCCGAATTCTGCCGATGACCTTTCTGACAGCGCTGACTCCTTATGCTCCATTCCTGAGCTGCCGTGATTTGGAGTTGTGGAAGGCAAAGATGATTAAGATTCTTCTCGTCGAAGATAGTAAGTTCCTGAGGCTCGCAACGGAACGCGCCCTGGTTCATGCCGGCTATGAACTGTCCAGTGCCGGGGACGGGGACGAAGCTTTGCGCCTCGCCCGCGAGCGAATTCCCGATCTGATTTTGCTCGACCTGTTGCTGCCCAAAACCAGCGGCCTCGACGTTCTCAAAGCCCTCAAGCAGGACTCCGCAACCAAGTCCATCCCGGTTGTCGTGATGTCGGGGATGTCACAAAAGAATGCCGCCCGCCTGGCGCATGACGGCGCCGTCGGTTTCCTCGAAAAATCTGACCTCGAGTTGGATAAAGGTTCGGCCAAGCTCCTCGCCGCCCTGCAGGAGATCCTTAAGAAACTTCCCTGCGGAAAAACGTCTAACCACACACCGCCTAAGCGCCATGAGGCTAAGCCGGAATCCTGGATCGTCGCACGAATGGTCTCGCCACCGTCCTTTCCCATTGGGCAAGGACTTCACGCCCCCTCGCTCCCACTTCCGTAACTCCCACGGTTACCTTTGTCAACAAAACACTTAAGAGCGGGAACCTGAAACGGGCACCCGGAGTCTATCCTTATTGAGCAGATCGAACGCTTACCAATCCGCCGGCGAACATTTTTCGGTTCAGGATTAGGTGGAAAATCCCTATAATCAGAGGACGCCTTCACTATGGCGGGAGCAACCACCTTGGGAGATTTGGCAAGCGCGATCGGCATTCGCGATGAAGAGGCGGCCATTGTTGCCGACCTCAAAGCCGGTTCGGAAACGGCTTATGCCTGGCTGATTGGCGAATTTCAGCGTCCGGTTTACGGGCTCGTTTATCGCATGGTAAGCGATCCCGCCGATGCCGCCGACACTACGCAGGATGTGTTCCTGAAGGTGTTTCGTGGCATGAAGCACTTTCACGGTGAATCCAGCCTGAAGACCTGGATTTACCGCATCGCCTTGCACGAGGCCGCGAACCGGAAGCGTTGGTGGTTCCGCCACAAGGCGCACGAGACTTCCATCGAGCCGGCGGAGTCGGAAGGCGCGGCCAGCACGGATGAGGCGATGTTGACCGCTCTCACCGACCAGCACGAATCGCCTTTCGACAGTGTGGCGCAGCATGAATTGCAACAGCGTGTGGATGCGGAATTACGCCGGGTCCCGGAGCCTTATCGCAGCACTCTGATTCTGCGCGACCTGGAAGAAATGTCCTATGAAGAGATCGCGGAGGTATTGCAGATCTCTCTGGGAACCGTGAAATCGAGATTGACGCGCGGGCGGCAGGCCCTGAAAAAGCGGCTGGCGCCGTACGTTCGCGAGGTGGGGGATGAACTGGGGCTCACCCTGCCTGAAGAAGAAGATCACGCCGATCTGCGGCGGCCGGTTGCTGGAGGGGGTAGAAGGGTTGAGGTGACGCCATGAAGTACATGGCTGCGAAGTCCGGATCAACAACCTCGATGTTGAGTTGCGACAAGGCGGCGGAATTGTTCTCGCCGTATCTCGATGGTGCCGTTACCGGCACCGAGATGCGCGCCCTGCGTGAACATCTCGACGCCTGCCCTGCCTGCGCGCGCGAATACTCCTTGCTCCGCAAGACGCAGCAGTTGCTCACCAACTCCGGTCGTCCCGAGGTGCCCGCCGATCTTGGCCTGAAATTGCGCCTCGCCATTTCGCGGGAAGGCGCTCAGGCTCGCCGCGCTCGCTTTGAAGGATTGCGCGTGCGCCTCGAAAACACTTTGGAAGCTTTTATGGTCCCGGCCACTGCGGGCCTGGCCTGTGCCATCCTCATCTTCGGCTTGGTCGCCGCCATCCTCGCGACCCCGGGACAGCTGCAAGCCAACAACGAAGATGTTCCGCTGGTCTTGAACACGGGCCCCGAACTGCAGCAAAGTTCCTTCGGAACGATGAGTTCCATCAATGCCGAGTCACTCGTCATCGAAGCTTACGTCGACTCACGCGGACGGGTTGAGGATTACCGGATTCTCTCTGACCCTGGCGCCTCCCAGGAACTTCTTCCGCAAGTGAAACGGATGCTCATCTTCACCACGTTCCGTCCCGCGATGTCGATGGGCCATCCCATCTCATCGCGCGCAGTGCTCTCGTTTTCGAGAATCAGCGTCCACGGATAAGGTTGCCTCGAAGACCTGAGTTTCTCCCACTCAGACACGAGGCCGCGCTCCGAAAAGCTCTCCCTGCATCGGGTTCCCCCTGTATGGCTTACTTTCGACCGGCAGCGTAGCTTCAGGCCATTAGTGCCCGCTGCGCTGAATTTTCGTGTGTGAAGGAGAGTCGTGGTTCGTATTTTCTTGGTCGACGATAACGCCTTGATGCGCTCTCACCTGCGCACCCTGCTCGAAAAACAGCACGAATGGGTGGTCGTAGGAGAGGCCGAAGATGGACGCCGCGCCCTGGAAAAGTGGAACGAAAACGCGCCTCACGTGACCGTCATGGATTTTGTTATGCCCGAAATGGACGGCCTCGAAGCCTCGCGCAAGTTGTCCGAACTGCATCCCGGCACTCCCATTCTGATGGTCACCATTGACCCCTCGAAGCAACTTGAGCAAGAGGCCAAAAAAGCCGGCGTCAGGGGCCTCGTAGGCAAAGCTGATCTGCCCGCAATTTTCGCTGCTGTCCAGGCGCTGATCAATGGCGAGACTTACTTTCAGGTGAATCCTGCTGCCGCCTGGGGAAAGCATTAAAGGATCAGAAGAATTCGTCGCCACTGGACGCCCATATCGTTCCATCCAGCGCTCATATTCCTCTATTGAATTCATCACAAGGCAATTAACGTAAAATTAATTGCGCGCTAGCAGACCGTCTGGTAGCCTTTTTAAGGATTTATTTTGATTATTCTTTCGCATTGTGTCGCGACCGTTGGCCCTAGCCTGCCCTGAGCGAGCGAAAGGCTCGCCGAAGAACCTGCCTATGAGCGAAGGGGCCGCGGCTCTCGCCGGAAGTAAAGTCCGAAGCAGCTATCTAAGGAGAACAAATCTTGGCCGCAACCAAAAACCCTATTCTATTCACGTCCGAATCCGTAACTGAAGGCCATCCCGATAAAATCGCCGACCAGATTTCCGATGCCATACTCGACGCCTGCCTCACCGAGGATCCCGTCAGCCGCGTCGCTTGCGAAACTCTCACCGCGACCGGCCTCGTCGTCATCGCCGGAGAAATCACCACCAAAGCTTACGTCGACTTTCAACAGGTCGTTCGCGGCACCGTGCAAAGCATTGGCTACGACAACGCCCTCCACGGCTTCGACTGCAACACCTGCGCCGTCATCTCCAGCATCAACAAACAATCCGGCGATATCGCCATGGGCGTCGATACCGGCGGCGCCGGCGACCAGGGGATGATGTTTGGCTACGCCTGCAATGAGAATGAGGATTTAATGCCGACGCCCATTTCGCTGGCGCACAAGTTGACCATGCGCTTGTCCCAGGTGCGGAAGAACGGGACGCTGCCGTTTCTTCGTCCGGACGGAAAATCGCAAGTTACGGTTGAGTACGATGCCAAAGGGAAAGTGCGGCGCGTCGATGCGGTAGTAATCTCCACGCAGCATTCTGAGACCGTTGCGAATGACGAATTGCGCGCGGGGATTTTAAAGCATGTCATCCAGGCGGTAATTCCGGCGCACTTGCTCGATGAGGACACGAAGTACCATATCAATCCCACGGGACGGTTTGTAATTGGCGGCCCTATGGGAGACACCGGACTGACGGGCCGGAAGATTATCGTTGACACTTACGGCGGCATGGGCCGGCACGGCGGCGGCGCATTCAGCGGAAAAGATCCGACGAAGGTGGATCGCTCGGCGGCTTACATGGCGCGCCACATTGCCAAAAATATTGTTGCGGCCAAGCTGGCGGACCGGTGCGAAGTCCAGCTCGCTTACGCCATCGGCGTCGCCAATCCGGTGAGCGTACGCGTGGATACGTTTGGGACGGAGAAAGTGGATCCCGAAATTATTCCGGATCTAATTCGATCGAACTTCAAGCTGACGCCGCGGGGAATTATCGAGTCACTGGATTTGCGGCGGCCGATTTACAAGAAGACGGCGGCGTACGGACACTTCGGGCGCAACGATCCGGACTTCACTTGGGAAAAGACGGACAAGGCGGCGAAGTTGGCCAGTGAGGCGGGCGTGCGGGAGCACGCTGGGGCGCGGAAGTAGGTGTCCTCAGGGGCCGAAGCCCGCAATCAGGGCGAGCATTTATCGCAGCGCTGAAAGCGCCGCGCCACTCACAATCGTTAGAGCTCACTAGGAATCGATGGGCTCACCAAAGTGCAATTTCGGTGATGGGCCGAAAGGCTTACTCACTTAAGGGTATTTGGGCATGCTGAACTTGGTTCCCGGTCGTGTATTCTGACAGGCTACCGGGGCAATCAAAGTTACTCTCCCAACTAATACAGAGGCCACACCAATTTCTCAGTACGAAGGCGCCACAGGAGGCGTATGTCAACAGCGGCACAGATTAATTACGACGTGAAAAGTTTGGAACTGGCGGAGCTGGGCAAGAAGCGCATCGAGTGGGCGAACCAGTCCATGAAGGTGCTGCAGATCATCCGCAAGGAATTCATCAAGAACCAGCCGCTGAAAGGCATTCGCATCTCGGCCTGCCTGCATGTGACGGCAGAGACGGCGAACCTGGCCATCTGCCTGCGCGATGGCGGAGCGGACGTGGTCCTGTGCGCTTCGAATCCGCTCTCCACGCAGGACGATGTTTCCGCCAGCCTGGTGCGCGATCAGGGCATTCCCGTCTACGCCATCAAGGGCGAGGACAACGACACCTATTACAACCACATCCTGGCTGCGATCGATCACAAGCCGCACATCACCATGGACGATGGCGCCGACCTGGTGACGATTCTCCACACCAAGCGCACCGACAATCTCGAAGGCGTGATCGGCGGCACCGAAGAGACCACAACCGGCGTGATCCGGCTACGCGCAATGGCGAAGGAAGGCGTGCTGAAGTTCCCCATCGTCGCAGTCAATGACGCCGACACCAAGCATCTGTTCGACAACCGCTACGGCACGGGCCAGTCGACGATCGACGGAATCATCCGCGCCACGAACTACCTGCTGGCCGGATCGAAGTTTGTAGTGGCCGGCTACGGCTGGTGCGGACGCGGGCTGGCGAGCCGGGCCCGCGGCGCCGGCGCCGAAGTGATCGTTACCGAAGTCGATCCGACGAAGGCCCTCGAAGCTGTAATGGACGGCTTCCGGGTGATGGCAATGACGGATGCGGCGAAGCTCGGCGACGTGTTCTGCACCGTGACCGGCAACAAGAGCGTGCTGACCAAAGAGCACTTCGACGTCATGAAAGACGGCGCGATCATTTCGAATTCCGGACACTTCAATGTGGAAATCGATATTCCAGCGCTCGAGAAGATGTCATCGTCGAAGCGCACGACCCGTACCTTCGTCGACGAATACTCGTTGAGAGACGGCCGCAAGATCAATCTGCTGGGCGAAGGACGGCTGATCAATCTGGCCGCGGCGGAGGGCCACCCCGCGTCGGTGATGGATATGAGCTTTGCCGACCAGGCGCTCTCGGTCGAATACATGGTGAAGAATTACAAGTCGCTCGAGAAGCGGGTCTATAAAGTTCCCGACGAACTCGACAAGCGCGTAGCCAAACTGAAGCTGGAATCGATGGGCATCAAGATCGATCGGCTTACGCCGGAGCAGGAAGAGTATCTGGCGGGCTGGAGCGAGGGAACGTAGAGCAGGGGCTAGTGGCCAGGGGTCAGTGGTCAGCTGTTTGGCGGGGCGGCGCGAGCCGCCTTGCTTCTTTTTGCAGAGACCTACCTGTCATACGTACGACTGAAACAGCTCTTGTCATTCCGACACGCGAGCGAAGCGAGACAGGAGGAATCCCTGCCGAACTCGAACCTCAGCATGGCGCAGGGATCCTTCGACTACGCATGCGGATTCGCAACGCGAAGCCGCATACTTCGCTCAGGATGACAGAGCAGAGGCCTCCCGAACTCCTTGTCATTCCGACGCGCGAGCGAAGCGAGACAGGAGGAATCACCCCCACTTCGTTGCCAAACCCGCTTAAGCCAAAACCGGGCTTGAGTGGGCCCACCCGTCCGGTCGCGTCGGACAGAGACTCAAAAGCCGTCTTCCTCATCCGCTGCATCGAAGGGAGTAAGGAGAACATCATGTCACCAAGTCCGCACACTCGAGTCGCAGAGCTCCATAACCTTGCGGCCCATGCCCACGCCGACGCCGCCGTCGCCCACGGCAAGGGGGATCATCTGACCGCCCATGAACTCAGCAAACAGGCGCTCGAGCATTCCCGGAACGCTCTCAAGCTTTCCGAAGAGCTTGCCACGAAGTTCACACAGTCCAGAAAGGCCGAAGGGGCGTAGACCAACATGTGACATCCATCCTTGTCATCCACAGCGCTACTCGCTGATCATCACCACAGAAGGGCATGCGACGCCGCTTTCTTAGGAACGGAATCGAGCTAACTCCTTTGTTCCCAGGATTTTGCCCGTAAGTGATTGCAGCCCAGGGATTATTCAGCTTTTTCTCCCTACCACCATGATTCCAAAGATCGGTGGGAGGGGGGACGGTACCTTCATCGGTCGAACCGCTTCTCTTGGTTCCGCATCGTACATTCCTCGGTTCCCCGTCGTACATGTTCCACTGTATTGTCGGCGGCAAGGGCTGGCGCTAACCTCGTAAGTGAAGTTTGAGGGGCAGCTCGAGCCCCAAGGGCGGTCATGGGTTGGTGTCCGGAAGAGCGGACGTTCGGACCCTCACGACCGCTTTTTATTTGTCCTTAGAGAACTGCCCAGTTTGCCGTCCCCGCCCCTCATTCCCGTTTGACCCTCTAGAGCGAAGTCCTTACACTTGAAGTGTTCTCCGCCTAATGCACAGCGCGTATTTCCTGTGGAGGGTTTCCTGAGTTTGCGTGTACGAATTGCGATGTTTGCGGCCATGCTGGGGCTGCTGGGATCGTTATGCGCGGGACAGGACGCAGCTCCGCAGAGCCAGCCTTCGCAGAGCCAGCCTTCGCAGAGCCAGCCTTCGCAGAACCAGCCTTCACAGAATCAGGCTCAACAGGATCAGCCTCCACAGAATCAGGCTCCACAGGAACCAGCTCCACCGAGCCAGTCATCTTCGAAGGACCAGAGTCAGCAGGATCAATCTCCGCAAAAACCAGAAGCCTACTCCACCGAAGCCGGCTCCGCAGAACCCGTATCCGCAGGAGCGTTCTCCGATCGCGCTGGACTCGAGCGAGACGCTGTTTGCGGTGCTGACTGCACTGAATGCCTGCGGGTATGACCAGGATCTGACCACTTCTGATGCGACCCGGAGCAACGTCCGGGCCGAAGTGCAGCGGGTTTTGGCGGAATCGGAGGAAGCCGAGGCGGCGCGGACGGCGGTGTGCGAGTTCTACCTGACTCACACGGAGGATCGAAACACGAATCGCAGTTTGTCGCCGTATATTTCGCTGGCTCTGTACATGGACGGGCCTCCGCATTTTCTGCCAAGGATGAAAGAAGAAGACTTGCCGCCGGATGCGGCGGCGCTTGCGGCGTTCGGCACGGTGCTCGAACCGTTCTACCAAAAAGTGGGGTTGCATTCCATTTGGGAGCGGCACCGGAGAGACTATGCAGCAATCATGAATCGTTATCACGAGCCGCTGGCCAAGATGGTGTTTGATACCGAGATTTATCTGAAGCAGCCGTCGGCGCAGTATTTGGGGCGCAGGTTCACGATTTATCTGGATTTCATGGGTTCGCCGAGTGAGACGGATGCCCGGAACTATGGAGCGGATTATTACGTAATTGTGTTCCCGGCTCCGAACACGCCTTCGGGAGCGACGCCGAAGGCGGCGCTGAAGATGGACCAGATTCGGCATACGTTTCTGCACTATGAACTGGATCCGCTGGCGGACAAGCATTTCACGGCGATCGTGCGGCTGGAACCGTTGCTGCAATCGGTGAAGCGGGCGCCGCTCGAAGAACCCTTTAAGACTGATATTTCGCTGCTGGTAACGGAATGCCTGGTGCGCGCCATCGAGATCCGAACCACAGGAAACAAGCAGGCGGCGGACGAGGCGTTGCGCGCTCAAGCGGTGGATGACGCGGTGAAGCAGGGCTACATTCTGACGCGGACGTTCTACGACGCGGTGGTGGCCTTTGAGAAGGATCCAGCGAGCATTCGCAACGCCTACGGCGATCTCCTGGCAAGCGTCGACGTAAAGAAGGAAGAAAAAGCGGCCGCTGAGGTACAGTTTGCCGCCAAGACGTCGCCGGAACTGGTGCAATTGTCGCGTCCGGAGGAGCGGCGGATGCTGGTGTCAGCGGAAAAGCGGCTGGCGGCGGGCGATCCCAAGGGCGCGCAGGAGTTGGCGCAGCAGGCGCTGGACAAGAAGATTGGAGACCAGGGACGAGCCCTGTTCATTCTGGCGGAAGTTGCCGTGGCCAACAAGAACCGGGACGGAGCACAGGATAATTTTCAGAAGGCGATTGAAGCGACCAAGGATCCCAAGGTGGTGGGGTGGTCCCATGTATATTTGGGTCGGATTTTGGATATGAAAGAGGATCGTGAAGCCGCAATGCAGCACTATCAGGCGGCGCTGAGCTCGGCTGGTCAGTTGCCCGAGATCAAGGCGGCGGCGGAACGAGGGCTGGCGCAGCCATATGAGCCTCCCGCCAAGCCGCAGTAATCAAGGAAGCGAGCCAAACGCGCGCGTAATGCGTCGCGAACAGCGCGACGCTTCGCGCGGCTCGGCCAGATCCTTCGCTGCGCAAAAGGCGCTTGCTCAGGATGACAGCGATAAAGTGGACCCGGAGGTTACAATGCAGGGTTGCTAGAATCAGGAACAGAACAGACTGCTGCTGTTGAGTTGGAAAGAAGGCATGAAGGTTCCAAGGAGAACGCATGAAACGAACAGCAATCATCACGGTTATCGCAGTGCTGGGAATCTCGACCTGGAGTTTTGGTCAAGGCAAGCCGGCTAGCTCGAGCGCCACGGGGCAAGCGGCAGGACAAACGGCGGCGCCGGCGGGAAAACGGCCACCGCAAGCCAAGACGCAACCGGAGTTTGCGGCTTACAATACGGCGGCGGCGATCACCGATCCGGCGGCATTGGAGAAGGCCGCGGATGACTTTGCTGCGAAGTTTCCGGATAGCGAGTTACGGGTTCTACTCTACAAAAAGGCAATGGCCTTCTACCAGCAGGCCAATAACGCGGACAAGATGCTCGCCATGTCACGGAAAGTGTTGACCCTTGATGCTGACGAGCCGGAAGCCTTGTTAGGCGTGGCGCAAGTGCTGGCGGAGCGCACGCGCGACACCGACCTGGATAAGGATCAGCGGCTGGCCGAAGCCAGAAAAGATGCGGAGCGCGCTTTGGTGACAGTGGATACGGATGTGCCGACGGGGGGGGTCGCTCCGGAGACACTGGTGAAGTATAAGGGTTTCATCCGTTCCGAGGCTTATGCGATTTTGGGGACGCTGGATTTCAATGCCAAGGCCTGGGCTAGCGCGGAGGAAAATCTGAAGAAGTCAATCGATGCAGACCCGCAGGAGCCGGATCCGATCGCGGTGTTCCGTTTGTCGGTGGCGCTGGATATGCAGAACAAGTATCCAGACGCATTGAAGTATGCGGATCAAGCGGTCGATTTGACCAAGGCCGGGACAGGCGCCGGCGATGCGGCCCGCAAGGAGAAGGATCGCCTGGTGCAGCTGATTGGAGGCATTAGCGAACCGCCTGCGAAATGATGCGGAAGGCGTGAAAGAGCGCGGTCGCTTCGCGACTTGCGGACTCTGGTGGAAAAAGTAATCCCTCAGGGGCTAACCCACATTTGTAACTGGCTCTGACCGCCTTCAAGTTCGCTCAGAGCACGCTGAAGGCGAGCTCTTGCCAGGACGGTTTGGGCAAGAGACCTTGAAGTAATTTCATCATGAAAGAACGGGAGATTACCGCGCTGGAAACGGCGTTAGGCTACCATTTCCGTCGCCGTGGCGTGATCGAGCAGGCGATTACTCATAGCTCGCAGGCACGGGAGCAGGAGTCGCAGCAGGCAGGCGATCATAAATACAGCGTCAATGATAACGAGCAGCTGGAGTTTCTGGGCGACGCGATTCTGGCGCTGGTCACTAGCGAAGCCCTGTTTCATCGCTTTCCGCAATTTCGCGAAGGAGAACTCTCCAAGCTGCGCGCCCACCTGGTAAGTGAGCGGCACCTGATCCGAGTGGCGCAGCAACTCGAGCTGGGACATTATCTCCGGCTGGGGAAAGGCGAAGAGAAGAGCGGTGGGCGGAGCAAGACGGCTCTGCTGGTCGACGCGCTGGAGGCCATTCTGGCAGCTATCTATCTGGATGGCGGAATGGAGCCGGTCCGCGAATTTATTCAGCGCGAGATTCTATCGCCGGAACTGAAGCGGATGGAACGTGAAGGCGGTGCCCTGCCCATGACCGATTTTAAGTCGGCTTTGCAGGAAACACTGCAAGGATTGGGAATGGCGCAGCCTTCTTATATTCTAGTGGAAGAGGCGGGACCGGAACACAGAAAGACGTTTACCGTGGAAGTCCGTCTGGACGGGAAGAAGAGTGAAGGCCGAGCGGAATTTGTGGGACGCGCGCAGGGTTCCACGAAAAAAGCAGCCGAGCAGGACGCAGCGCGGCAGTTGCTGTCTTACCTGGCATCGCGGCCGCAGGCTGCGGGAAGCAGGCTGGAGCGAACATCGCGTTCCCCGGATAAGTAGACTGGGATCAGTGGAGTAAATGAATTCTTCAGACCAACATTTTGTGAATGATCGGGCTGTAGACGATCAGGTTCCGGATGAGCGCATCCCAGAGCAGCATTTCACCGAGGCTCGCAGAACTTCGGGGACGATGGGCGGGGGCGCGACAGGGGCGGTGCAGTCACTGCTGGGAACGGTGGTGATCGCAGTATTCGTGATCACTTTTATTGTGCAGGCTTTTCAGATTCCTTCGCCGTCGATGGAGAACACCTTGTTGGTAGGCGATTACCTGCTGGTCAACAAGCTGTGCTACGGCGCGGGCGGTCTGGGAGACTATGTAATGCCCTACCGGAGAATCCGGAGGGGAGATGTTGTGGTGTTTCACTATCCCGTGAATCCGGCGCAGCATTTCGTGAAGCGGGTGATTGGAGTCCCGGGCGACCGAGTGCGGCTGATCAACAAGCTGGTGTTTGTGAATGGAGTGGCGCTGAAAGAACCTTACGCAAACTTTACGCGACCCGCGAACGACCTGTTCCGCGACAGTTTTCCGCGGCTGGATGTGGCGCCGGGTGAGACGCCGGAGTGGTGGATACAGTTGCGCAAACTGGTGGAGGATGGACAGCTGATCGTTCCGCAGGGACATTACTTCGTAATGGGAGATAATCGGGATGACAGCTACGACAGCCGCTACTGGGGTTTCGTGCCGCAAGCGAACATCATTGGCCGGCCACTGCTGATTTACTGGTCAGTGCAAGAGGGAGACGGCGACGTTACGGCACCGAGTTCGGTGGTTGCCAAAATGGCACACTTTGCTTATGCAGTGACGCACATCTTCCAGATCACGCGCTGGAACCGGACGCTGCGTCTGGTGAATTAAACTTTCGGCGGCTAAGATAAGCCGTGCAGGCTCCGGGAACCGAGCCGAACGCGCGATTCGGTCGCTGGCGCTCTCTCAGCAGGCTCTGTGGCTTCGAGGCACGCACAGATCCTCGCTGCGCAACGAGCGGCTTGCTGGGGATGACAATCAGAGGGATGGATGACGGTGGCGAAAAAAGAAAGTCCGGTAAAGAGCGAAGTTGAGGAAAAACCGCGCGAAACTACAGTTGAGTTTCTTTCTTCCCTGGCTGCTGTGCTGGTGACCGGCCTGTTCATCATCACATTCGTGGTGCAGGCCTTTGAGATCCCTTCCAGTTCGATGGAGAACACGCTACTGATCGGGGATCACGTGTTCGTGAACCGCATTCAGTTCGCGCCCAAGACTTCGTGGGCGGGACCGCTGATTCCCTACCGGCAGGTTCGGCGCGGCGACATCGTAGTGTTCCTGGCTCCCTGCGAACCGGGATTGTACGTGGTCAAGCGGATCATCGGCGTACCCGGCGACCGAATTCACCTGCGGAATGGCGTGGTGTACCGGAACGGCGAAGCGTTGAACGAACCTTACGTGATTCACTCGCAGGATCCGACAATGTATCCAAACCCTTACCGCGATAATTTCCCGGCAGTGTCGCCATCGGACAGCGCCAATGTCTATCCGTGCTGGGAGCCCGAATTGCCGCAGCACA
Source organism: uncultured Acidobacteriaceae bacterium (assembly GCA_963750245.1). Taxonomy (GTDB): domain Bacteria; phylum Acidobacteriota; class Terriglobia; order Terriglobales; family Acidobacteriaceae; genus Sulfotelmatobacter. The sequence continues at coordinate 409,709 of CAVVQB010000005.1, read as the reverse complement.
TTCAGGGCGACGATCTGGTGGTGCCACCGGGCCGTTACTTCGGCATGGGCGACAATCGCGACGTGAGCCTGGACAGCCGCTATTGGGGGTTCATTCCGCAGGAAAATGTCATTGGGCGGCCGATGTTCATTTACTGGTCGTTTGAGACGCCAGGGGACCAGTACCGCAAGACGGACATGGGAGATCGCATCGGCTTCCTGGCGCACGTAGTGTTGCACTTCTTTGATGAGACACGATGGCGGCGAACCTTGCGAGTGGTGCGGTGAAGTCCTTCCTTTCCAAGCGGCGAGTTGTAGCCGTTTCTGTAGTCATTCTGCTGGTCCTGTTCCTGGCGCGGCCGGGCGTTTCCCGGCTGAAGACGCGTATTGCGAATTCCATTAGCCGAGCGTTGGAGCGTCCCGTGGAGATCGGGGCTGTCCAGCTGCGGCTCTTGCCGCGGCCGGGATTCGACCTTGAAAATCTGGTCATCCACGAAGACCCAGCCTTCGGCACGGAGCCGATGCTGCGCGCGCCGGAGGTTACAGCGCTGGTGCGACTGACGTCGTTGGTGCGGGGAAGGCTGGACATTTCGCGTTTGGAGCTGACCGAACCCAGTTTGAATTTGGTGCGAAGAGAAGACGGCCGCTGGAACTGGGAGGCTCTCCTGGAGCGTACAGAGCACTCACCATTGGCGCCCACGGCAAAATCGAAGCGGGAAGCGCGGCCGGGGTTTCCCTATATTGAGGCGAGCTCAGGGCGCATCAATTTCAAGGCGGGCACGGAAAAAAAACCTTATGCGTTGCTGAATGCGGATTTCGCATTGTGGCAGGAATCTGAAAACGCCTGGGGCATGCGGTTGAAAGCAGAGCCGCTGCGCACTGATATGGGGCTGAGTGACACTGGCCTGTTGCGAATGAATGGTACGTGGCAGCGGGCAGGAAGCCTGCGGGAAACGCCTTTGCAGTTCAGCCTGGAGTGGCAGCACGCGCAACTGGGCCAATTGAGCAAGCTGGTATCGGGCAACGACAAGGGCTGGCGAGGCGACCTTCAGCTGGAGGCGACGCTGAGCGGGACTCCGGCGGCCATGCAGGTTTCGGCGGACGCATCGATCCGGGACTTCCACCGCTACGATATTTCTTCGATCGAGGGGGTTGCGCTGGCGGTGCACTGCGATGGCAAATACAGTTCGGCGGACGAAATGATGCGCGAGATTTTCTGCAGCGAGCCCGTGGGCAATGGCATGGTGACACTACACGGCGATGCGGGTGGACCGGGAGTGCGCAAACTGGATTTGTCGCTGAACGTGGAGAACGTTCCGGTGAATGCTGTGGCACAACTAGCTAGACGCGCCAAGAAAGATCTGCCTGCGGATCTTCTGGCGACAGGCACTGTCCAAGGAAACTTCGGCGTGAAAGAAGATTGGGCATCCGCGCCAGGACCGGAATTTCACGGGCGGGGTGAGATCAGCAACCTTCGATTGCAGTCTACGAGTACAAATGCGGAGTTGATCTCAGAGAGCGTACCTTTTGGACTGAACTCGGACGGCAGCACCTTCATGAGTTCATCAGGCGGCAAAACTTTCCGGGGGTTGCATGCCGCAATTTTGCCGGCAAGCGATGAACTCCACATTGAGTATGGACCTTTCGCGGTGGCGCTGGGGAGGCCTGTGCCCGCGCTGGCGCAAGGTTGGGTGGGGCGCTCGGGCTACGTGATGGCGGTACATGGCGATGGAGAAGTGTCGCACATGTTGCGGATGGCGAGCCTGCTTGGACTGCAGGCGGTAAAGGCAAACGCGCAAGGCGCCGCTCAGATGGACTTGCAGATTGCGGGATCGTGGGCGGGAAATAGCTCGGGGAGCCCTTCCAGTTTTCTTTTGCCGAGGATCACCGGCACGGTGCAAATGCATAACGTCCGTGCGACGGCGCGGGGGATGAACGGGCCAATTGAAATATCTTCGGCGGAACTGAAGCTGCTGCCGGATGAAGCGCGAGTGGAAAATCTGAGTGCCCGGGCCGCCGATGCGCACTGGACAGGATCTTTGGCGTTACCGCGCGGATGCGGAGTGCCCGGCGCGTGCCTTGTCCACTTCAATTTGAATACCGACCAGGTCGCAGTAAGCGGTCTACATGCGTGGCTGGGTCCCCACGTCAAGCAGCGCCGCTGGTATCAGGTTCTGAGTTCGACCGAGTCCGGGGTACCGACATTTCTGCGAAACTTGCGCGCAGCGGGAACCGTGAGTGCGGGACGCGTGCGGATTCTCAATGTGGTTGCGCAGCGGGTTTCCGCATCGCTCGAAATGGAACATGGAAAGGTGAGGGTTTCCGATCTTCGCGCCGATTTGCTGGGCGGAAAGCATCGGGGCGATTGGCAGGCTGACTTCACAGTTCCGTCGCCGATCTACACTGGGTCCGGAACTCTGACGGGAATCTCGCTGGAGCAGATGGCGAGTGCGATGAATGATGCCTGGGTTTCCGGGACTGCTGAAGGTACTTATCAGGTCAGAGCGATGGGAACGGATTCGGTAGAATTCTGGCAATCGGCGGAGGGCGGGCTTCATTTCGACGTTCAGGAGGGAGTGCTGGCGCACATCTCGCTGGCGAATGGGGAAGGGCCGCTGCGAATCTCCCGATGGCAAGGTCGGGCGCACCTGCAAGACGGGAAGATTGAAATCGAGAAGGCTGCGCTCGTTTCTCCCGCGGGAACGTATGAGGTCAGCGGAACGGCGTCGTTCGGGCAAGCGCTGGACTTCAAGATAGCGCAAGCGAAAAACTCAGCCGCGGGCTCGCTGGTATATAGCATCACGGGCACGCTGGCCGAGCCGCGCATCGCGGTGACTCCGATGCCAGAAACTCAGGCGCAATTGAAGCCCTAAGGGACCCTATTTTATATATCCCTGTCCACGTAGAACTCTTCCTGGCAAGGCTCCTGTCATCTTCGACTGATCGATAACCGGGACTCCGTTCACCAGCACATACTCCATGCCTTCGGAAAGCTGATTGGGATTGTCGAAGGTGGCAAGATCGCGCACGGTTGCGGGATCGAAGATGACAAGGTCGGCCCACATTCCCGCCTTGAGAACACCGCGATCAGTGAGGCGCAGGCGCTGCGCCGGAAGTGCTGAAAATTTGCGAATCGCGTCTTCGAGTGTCAGATCCTTTTCTTCGCGGACATATTTGCGCAGAATGCGCGGGAAGGTTCCATAAGCGCGGGGATGAGGATGCTCCTGGCCGAGAATGCCTTCGGGCGATGTTCCGGAGGAATCGTTGTCGATGGCGACCCAGGGCTGCTGCAGCGCGAGGGTGACATCGGGTTGCGACATGCCGAAAACGGCGACACCGGTGCTAGGATCTTCGATGAGGAAATCGAAGAGAGCGTCCATGGGATCCTTGTTCCAGAGCTTCGCGATTTCGGAGAGGCGCTTGCCCTGGAACGGAAGCATCTTTGGATTCTGCACGACGCCGATCATGATCGCATCAGGGCCGGGAATTTCCTGCCATTCGTTGTCCCAGTCTTTGGAGGGCGTGAGCATGTCTTTGCGAATGCGCCCGCGAGTTGTGGGATCTTTGAGGCGCTCGACGAGCTTCGCCGTTCCGCCATCGTGCGCCCATTGCGGAATGAATGCGGAGAAATCGTTGAACCACGCGGTGTAGGCGTAGGTATCAGCGGTGACGTCGGCGCCGGCGGCACGGGCGGCATTGATTTTGGCGACGACTTCGGGCATGCGTCCCCAGTTATTCTTGCCGGCAACCTTGATGTGCCAGATTTCCACTGGGACGTGGGCTTCGCGGCCGATGCGTAGAGCTTCGTCGATGGCTTCCAAGACGGAGTCGCTTTCGTTGCGCATGTGGGTGGAATAGATGCCGCCGAACTTGCCGCCTTCCGCAGCGAGTGCGATCAGCTCATCCGTTTTGGCGTAGGGCGCGGGAGCGTATTCGAGTGCAGTCGAAACACCGACGGTTCCATCTTTCATAGCTTCGCGGACGAGAGTTTTCATCTGCTCTAGTTGCTCAGGGGTGGGCTGCTTGTTGTCGTCGCCGAGGACCATGCGACGGACTTGGGTGGCGCCAACGTAGCTGGCGAGATTGATGCCCATGCCCTGCTTTTCGAGGCGCACGAAATACTGGCGGAAGGTTCGCCAGTCGGGAGTGATGTGATAGTGCTCGTAGGTATCGTGATCGGCCTGAATGATGGCGTCGTTAAGCGGGGCGATGGAACCGCCTTCGCCGGTAATTTCTGTGGTAATGCCTTGATAGATTTTTGAGGGCAGGCGGGGATCGACGAGGATGGAGAGTTCGGATTGGCCGAGCATATCGATGAAGCCGGGAGCGACCACTTTACCCGGCGGCGTCAATCGTGCGCTTGCGGGGCGCGTCCGCGAGATTGCCGATGGCGGCGACTTTTCCGTCGCGAATGCCGAGATCGCCGGAATACCAGGGAGAACCGGTGCCGTCCATGATGTGGCCGTTGGTGATGACGAGGTCGAAAGGGGCTTGGGTCTGCGCGGGTAACGGTAGTGCAGCAGCGATCAAAAATGTGATCGCGAGAATAAATTTAGATTTGTAGAGTTCCATGATGTATTCGTGTCGTCCCTACGCGACTTGTTCTCTTTCCTGCCTTTTCCCAGCGCTGAAGCGACGGGCCATTATCTTTTGGGCAAATTTGCAGCTCCGCTCTACTGCCCCTGTTATGGGCTTCTCGTGCGACGGTGTGCGATAGCACCTAGCACGATCCAGATTGCCAGAGCCAGCCATTCGTAAATTGTGAAATGGCCCGGGATGGCGGGGATTATTTTCATCAGCATCATTGCGATGGCCACGAACAACCCAAAGCCGCCGACGATCCATTCGATTGCCGAAAGAGTGAGCCGACCGGATAGCGCTCCCGCACGTCCCATGGAAAGATACGCGGCACAGGTCGCTGCCCATCCTATCGCACATGCGACCGAGCCTACTTCGGTGATGGGCACAAGGATGGCATCGCCTAGGAGCATGCACGCGGAGGTGGCCAGTCCGACGCAAAGCACTGCGACGGATGGCGTTTGGTGCTGGGGATGGATGCGGCCGGCTCGGGCATCGATAAGGCCCCTGCGCCCGAGAGCGAAGACAAGGCGGCTGGCGGCCACAAAATTTCCGTTGAAGCATTTGAACAACGATAGGAGTGCGGCGGCAAGGATAACGTTGATGATCCAGCGCGAGCCGACTGCACGCTGGAAGGCAACTGCGGTCATGAACTTTTCTCCGGTCAGATCGCGCCACGGAGCTACGAATGCAACGGCGGCAATGACGGTTGTGTAAAAGAGAATGCCGATTAGAATGGCCATCCAGATGGCTTTGAGAAAGCTTTGGCTGCGAAACTCGGGAGTGGATTCTTCGGCGGCCTTGCTCACGGATTCGAAGCCGGTCATGAAATAAGGGACGATCTGAACCACGAGCAGGAACGAAACCAGAGGCGCGTGAGTAAAGAGCGGCGGAAAGTTTCGCGTCGATCCTTTGCTGGCGCCGACAGCGACGAAGACGATGAATAAAGCCAGCGTTCCGAGGACGGTCCAATTTTGGAAAGTCGCGCTGAGACGGATGCCGCGATAGTTCAGCGTGGTGAGCAGCGCGGTGAGACCGAGGCCGATGATCAGGTGGGGAAGGTAAATTGGGCTCGCGGCGACGCGGTAAATTTCGAAGGAATCGAGCGACGGAAAGATGTAGCCCGCGATGCGGCCAACCGCTACGGCCTCCCAGGGACACACGATGAAATAGGCGAGCACCATCATCCATCCGGTGGAAAAACTGACGGGGCGGGAAAAAGCTGCGGCGGTGTAAGCGATTTCGCCGGCGGCGTCGGGCATCGCGGCGACGAGCCTGCCATAGACCCAGCCGATGGGGAACAGCACCGCGCCTCCGACAGCGAAGCCGAGCAGGGCCCCCAATGCCCCGCCGCGCAGCAGCCAGTCGTCCATGACCACCAGCCATCCGACGCCAACCATGGTGCCCCAGGCTAAAGTGAAGTAATCGGTGAGGCGTAGTTTGCGGGCAAGATGTGACATGCGGACTCTGTGGAGGGCGAATTATAAGGCATTCGGAAACCTCCGCGGTGAGCGTAGCGGCCCGGTCTGATAAGGAAGCGAGCCAGACGCGCGATTATTGCATCGCCAAAAACGCGACGCTTCGCCGCGGCCCGCCCAGATCCTTCGCTGCGCAAAAAACGCTTGCTCAGGATGACAATCAACCGGAACCGCCTGGGCGCTACTTCGAACCCGAAATCCGCGCCCTGCATGGTAGTATCGACAATACTCTGCATGTTGCCGCAACCTTTGAATGTGGGCGCTGTGGTGCCAGTGCGCCCGTGACGGCTTCTTGAAGACTCGATGACAATTTCGACCAGCCTACGTAAACGCGTTCTCAGCGGCATGCGCTCGACCGGAAAGCTTCACCTGGGAAATTATGTGGGCGCGCTCGATAACTGGGTGCGCATGCAGGATGAGTATCAGTGTTTCTTCATGGTCGCCGACTGGCACGCACTCACGACCGACTACGCCGACACCTCGCGGGTCAAGGAGAATTCGCTGGAAGTAGCGCTGGATTGGCTGGCCGCGGGGCTCGATCCCGAGAAGTCCGTCATCTTTATTCAATCGCACGTGGCGGCGCATGCCGAACTGCACCTGCTGTTCTCGATGATCACGCCGCTGGGCTGGCTGGAGCGGGTTCCGACCTACAAAGAACAACGCGAAAACATCACGGACAAAGACTTGGGAACGTACGGCTTTCTGGGCTATCCGGTGCTGCAGGCGGCGGACATTTTGGTTTACAAGGCGGACGTGGTGCCGGTGGGCGAAGATCAGGTCGCGCACGTGGAACTGACGCGGGAAATTGCGCGGAGGTTCAACGGGTTCTACGACGAAGTTTTTCCTGAGCCGAAATCTTTGCTCACGCCTGCGCCCAAGCTGCCGGGGACCGATGGTCGGAAAATGTCGAAATCATACGGAAATACGATCTTGTTGACGGATCCGGAGCCGGTGGTGCGGCAGAAGTTGAAGACAATGGTGACTGATCCAGCGCGGGTGCGGCGATCGGATCCGGGGAATCCGGATGTTTGTCCGGTGGGCGATCTGCATAAGATTTTCAGCAGCAAAGAGACGATGGCGAAGGTGTATGAGGGCTGCCGCTCCGCGAGTATTGGGTGCATCGAGTGCAAAGGCTGGGCGGCGGATGCTCTGGTGCAGCTGCTGAATCCGATGCAGGAGAGGCGCAAGAAATTCGAAGAGAATCCGCGGCTGGCTTGGGATATTCTTGAGGCAGGCACGGAACGGGCGCGTAAAGCGGCGGCCGAGACCATGAGTGACGTGCGTGCCGCCATGGGGATGTCGCTCGAGTACGAACCACCTAAATTGAACACTGCGTAGCGTGGCGGGGGCAGAGTGCATAGGTCCTTCGCTTCGCTCAGGATGACAACAAGATTCTCGATGAATGAAGAGATCAAGCTCACTACCAGCATCGATAAGCCGGTCGCCGTATCTGCGATTGTTGCAGGCGCGAAATCGTCGAAGGAGGCGACAAAGAAAGAGGAGAGCGATTCTCCGTTTGCGATTTCGGTAACCGATGTGTACGAAGGTCCGCTCGACTTGCTGCTTGATCTGATTCGCAAGCAGGACATCGACATCTACGACATTCCCATCGCGCGGATTACAGCGCAGTATCTGGCTTACGTGGAGAAGATTCGCGAGCTGGATGTTAACGTGGCGGCTGACTTCATTTATATGGCCGCGGTGCTCATTCACATCAAGTCGAAAATGCTGCTGCCCCGGGATCCATCGGCGAGGGCGGAGGAGTTGGAGGATCCGCGTACGGAGCTGGTGAACCGCCTTCTGGAGCATGAGAAGTTCAAGTCTGCGGCGCAGATGCTTTTGCAGAAGCAGCAGATTGAAGATGCTGTGCTGACGAATCCGGCATTGAAGGAATTCATGGATGCCGACGGCACAGAGCCGGAGATGGCGGCCGACGTGATCGATCTGGTGAAGACGTTCCAGCAGATTCTTGAGCGAGTGCGAACGAGGCCGGTCATCAACGTCAACGAGGACACCGTTACCGTCGGGCAGATGATTGATTATCTGCGGCGGCGGCTGGAGTTGGAATCGAGGCCGATCCGGCTCAAGCAACTTTTGTTGCGGGTCCCGTCGCGGCAGGCGCTGGTGTGCATGTTTCTGGCGTTGCTGGAGATGGTGCGGCTGCAGGCGATCCAGGTGCGGCAGGATCAACTGTTTGGCGAGATAGCGGTGCGCAAGCATACGCATTTCGAAGAAATCATGGCGGAGCGGGCAGCTGTAAGAGATGATTGGAGATGAAAAAGCAGTGGTCAGTGGGCAGTGATCAGGGGCCAGTTCAGAGCCACCGATTTTTCTGACCACTAGCCACTGAACCCTAGCCACTTTCTTCTATGAGTCTGAAAGCTCAAATCGAAGCGATTATTTATGCGGCAGAGACGCCGATCACGACCGAGCAGATGATCCAGCTCGTCAAAGAGTCTGTGATGGCCGACGGCGCGGCGGATGAAGCTGAGGTCAAATCGCGCGTGCGCGCGGCGCTGGAAGAACTGGTTGCGGATTACGGTGCACCTGATCATGGAATAGAGGTGCGGCAGGTCGCGGGCGGGTATCGCATGTCGACGAAGCCGGAACAGCATGAGGTGGTACGCAGTTTTGCGAAGAGCCTGAAGCCGCCGATTCGACTGTCACTGCCCGCTCTGGAAACACTAGCGGTGATCGCCTATAAGCAGCCCGCCACGGTTCCGGAGATCAACGAGATTCGCGGCGTGGATTCTGGCGGGGTGATTGCTACATTGCTGGATCGCAAGCTGATCACTACGGCTGGGCGCAAGCAGGTGATCGGGCGCCCGATTCTTTACAAGACGACGAAAGAATTCCTGATGCGCTTTGGGTTGAAGGACATTAGCGAGCTGCCCAGCATGGAAGAGTTCGAGAAGTTGGTGGCAGCTTCGTTTCAGAACGAGTTGATTCCGGCGGATGAGGCGGCTCAAGCAACCGACCCTGCCCACACAGATGAGATCGCGGAGTCGGCTGCGCAGAAAGAGTAAACCGCCGCGGGCGGAACAAAGTGCGACCACAGGGACTGAAGCCCCGAGTAATTGTGCACGCTTTACGCGGCCCTTAAAGGGCCCCTCTTCCACGGGATTGTACGCAGCCGTGAATTTCTTATTTGGAAGTTCTCACAAATGCCTGCTGAACGCCTGCAAAAAATTATTGCCGCCGCCGGAATTGCTTCCCGACGCAAGGCCGAGGAACTGATCAGCGCCGGGCATGTAAAGGTGAACGGGGCCGTGGTAACGGAACTGGGAACCAAAGCGGACCCGGAAGTCGATCACATTCGTGTCGACGGAAAGCTGCTGCAGGGGGCGCAGATGCATGTCTACCTGCTGCTGAATAAACCCAAAGGCTACGTGACCACGGTAAAAGATCCGGAAAATCGGCCGACGGTGATGCAACTGATCCGCGGCGTCAAGAAGCGTGTGTATCCGGTGGGGCGACTGGACTATGCCAGCGAGGGCCTGCTCCTTTTAACCAACGACGGCGCGCTGGCGAACAAGTTGATGAAAGCGGCGTCCCAGGTGCCGAAGACCTATGTGGTGAAAGTTGCAGGAGTGCCGAGCGCCGAATCGCTGGAGAAGTTGCGCGGGGGAGTTTCGATTGCGACCGAGGATGGACGCCGGGTGCGGACGGCGCCGGCGGGGATTCGCCTGATCAAGGAAGCGAACAATCCGTGGTATGAGGTCACGTTGATTGAGGGACGCAATCGCGAGATTCGGCGCATGTTTGAAAAAGTTGGACACCATGTGGAGAAAATCAAGCGGGTCCGGTACGGGCCGCTGACCCTCGATGTTCCACCCGGACAGTTCCGCGCGTTGACCACGCAGGAAGTGGATCGCCTGCGCACTGCCTGCGGAAAACCGATAGCGCGAACGAAGAGCTCCGTGGCATGATGAGCGGCAAAGATGAGCCGCTTTTTTGATCTGGTCTCCAAGCCCGCTCGTGAGATGGGTACTGCTAACCGTGCCCCGGCTCCGGCGGAGATTGAGCGCCGCGCGCAGCTGATCAAGCTTGATTCCAACGAAAATCCTTTTGGACCTTCGCCGGGCGCCCTTCATGCGATGCGGCGCGACATAGCTACCGCGAACTTTTATCCTGACGACGGTTGCAGCAAGTTGCGCTGGAATCTGGCCAAGCTTCACGGGGTTGCCTCCAGAGCAAGTGCTGGTGGGCGCGGGCTCGACCGAGTTGATCAGCTTGCTTTGCCAGACGCTGCTCGGGCCGGGACTGAATGCGGTAACCAGCAAGCGCTCATTCATTATCTACTCGATGGCGGTGAAGGCTGCGGGCGGGCAGTTGATTGAAGCAGCCATGCGCGACGACTGCTTCGATCTGGACGCAATTCTCACGGCGATCAACGGGAATACGCGCATCGTTTTTCTGGCAAACCCTAACAATCCTACAGGGACGGCGGTAGATGCAGCGGCGGTAGAGCAATTTCTGGCGCGCATTCCCGAGCATGTAGTCGTGGTGATCGATGAGGCTTATTACGAATTTGCATTACACTTCGCGGCATTGCGGAAGACTACCTATCCGAACTCGCTCGAGTATGTGCGAAAGGGCGCGAGTCTGGTAGTGCTACGAACATTTTCGAAGGCGCATGGACTGGCCGGCCTGCGGGTGGGATATGGCCTCGGCCCAGCCGAATTGCTGGGTTATTGCGCGCGCATGAGAAACACATTCTCTGTGTCGTCGGTGGGACAAGCAGCAGCGTTGGCTGCGCTGGAGGATGAGAACCACATTCAAGAAACGGTCGAGAACAATGCCGCGCAGGCTCGAATTCTTGCTGACGGATTAGCGGCACTTGGATATCGCGTGGTTCCGACTTCCGCGAATTTTCTGTTTTGCGACCTGGGAGAAGACGCGGCGGCCTTCGCCAATCGATTGCAGGAGGAAGGCGTTGCCGTGCGGCCGATGGGGCCTTGGGGAGCGGCGCACTGCATTCGCGTGACAATTGGGAGAGAGGAGCAGAACCGGTTTTTCTTAGGGGCTGCGGGAACATTACGTGGACGAAGACAAATTCATGTGGATTAGGGGCAGGATTAGACCGTAGAGAAGAGTGTCACACAAGCGGCTTTCTGTGCTGACGGATCCAGTCGAGGATTTGGGGGAAGCGGAATTCCTGCCGGTCCATCGAGCCGGCGATGAACTCGTAACCGTCCGGGCCTCCGACATCGATGTAAAAGCCATTGCGGCGAAGGAAGACGTCGGCGGCAGTGAAGGCAATCCGTTTATTGCCGTCAAGGAACCCGTGGTTATTGCCGAACGATTCCATCAGCGCGGCCGCTTCTTCCTCGATGGAATTGTAGTAGCCGATCTGCGGACGAAAAACCGCGGCCTCGATAGCGCCTTTATCGCGGACGCCATGGAGACCGCCGAACATCTCGATTAATCGATGCTGCATCCGGTAGACTTCCGCTACCGTGATGTATTCTGACATTTACTTGGCGAGGCGCTGCAGCAGGTCACGGTTACGAGCGACCGACTGCTCGAAGGCGTCCATCACCTCGGGACGGACCAGATGCTGGGATGGAACCACGTTGTGCAGGTAGAACTTCAATGCCTGCTCAAGAACATGGCGCTTGGTCTGCCCATTCTGCTCGGCAACCGCAACAAATTCGTCATAGAGCTGAGCGTCGATCTCCGGAGTGAACTTCTTCGTCGTCACGGCTGCCATGGTCCCCACCTCCTTGTTTGACTTATATCTTATGTCTTTATTGTGATAAATCAAGATAAATCTTGATATATCCATCTCATTACAAATAAGCATGTTACTGGCTAATAGGGTCAACCTCTTCATGCAGATCTGGAAGGAAAACTTATCTCCTGCCAGCACCGCCGCCCTCGCCGCTCCATAGAGTCCGGCATCGCTCCCGAGCAAGGCGAGGGTGATGATGGTTTTTCGGTTGTCGCGATCGGTTTGTAGCGAAGGATTAGCGGAGTGGCCGGTAGCTGCCGAGCTGCGCTCGGCCTGGACAGCCGAGGGAGGCTGTCCGCACACCGGCTTCACGGGAACCTCCGGAGCAGTGGCGGCGTAGACGAGCGAGCGTGTCCGGAGCTCTTCGAACATGGCGGGGGCGTAAGCATCCCAGGCGCTGGCAACCCCGCCCCCGAGGACGTACATCTCGAGGTTCAAGGTATTGACCAGGTTGGCGAGCAGGATGCCGAGGTAACGTCCGAAGGTGCGGAAGATGCGGCGTGCGGGTTCGTCGCCCTGGGTTGCAAGGTCGTAAATCGACTTGGCTCCGAACTCGGCGTCAGAGGAGACGGCTTGCGCGAGGGATGGCGCTGCTCCGGTGGCGATCGCCTCGCGCACCATGCGCGCAATCGCGCTAGCGGAAGCGTAGCGCTCGGCGCATCCGCGGTTGCCGCAGCCGCAGGGAAGGCCTTCGGGCTCCACGGTAATGTGGCCGAACTCGCCTGCCAGGCCATTCATACCGTACCAGATTTTTCCTTCCAGAATGATTCCGCCGCCGATGCCGGTTCCCAGTGTTAGTAACGCAACATTTGCGATGCTGCGGGCCGCGCCAAGCCACTGCTCGCCGAGCGCGGCAACTTTCGCGTCGTTTTGAACCACCACGCGAGTGCCCAAGCGGCGCTCGATTTCGGCCCCCGCAGGATAGTCTTCAAAGCCGGGGAGGTTAGCGGCCTTCCGCATTACTCCGGTTTGAACGTCGACGAGGCCGGGGACGCCGATGCCCGCGCCCAGGAGTTTGCCTTCCGTTTTATGCTTGGCGCCGAGGCGCTGAATGGCATCGCACATTTCAGTAATGACGTAGTTGGGGCCGAGGGCGACCTTGGTGGCGAGAGTAACTTTCTCGAGGAGCTGTCCTTTAGCGCTGACGGCGGCGATGCGCAAGTTGGTACCACCGAGATCGACTCCGATGGAGAAATCAGGCATGCGGGGAGATTATCAGAATCGCGACAGAGCGGTCTTGAAGAACAAACCGTCGAGCTTCGCTCGACCGGACAGCCGAGGGCGGCTGTCGCCACATGATTCGGCGCACTTGATTGCGCTGTTATTCCTGACAGCCGGGGCAGTAGTGGCTGCTGCGGCCGGCGATCACGATGCGTTTGATGGGCGTTTTGCAGACGAGACAGGGCTCGCCTTCGCGGCCATACACGCGGTGCTGCAACTGGAAGAAGCCTTCTTCGCCGTCCGCGTCAACATAGTCCGAGATCGACGAGCCGCCCAGGGCAATCGCCTCGCGAAGAACTTCTTTTATGGAAGTGAGCAGCTTGGCCAGTTGGTCGCGAGTGATGGTGGAGGCACGGCGGCGGGGGCGAATTCCGGCGCGGAACAAGGATTCATCGGCATAGATGTTTCCTACTCCTCGCAGGAGTTTCTGATTCAGCAGAGCGCTCTTGATCGGGGTTTTGCGGCCGCGAAAGAGTGCGAGGAAGTGGTCGCGATCGGCTTCGAGAGGCTCAATGCCGCCAGCGTCAAAGTCACCGTCCATAGCGACGCTCAACCGTCCGAAACGGCGGGGATCGATGAAGCGGAGTTCCCTGCCCGAGGCCAGCTTCAGGATGGCGTGTGTGTGCTTGAGAATTTCTGATTGCGGCTCGCAGACCTGCAAGCGGCCGGTCATACCGAGGTGAACGATCAATTGCGCGGCGATTCTTGTGGAAGTATCCGGAACTGGAGGCCGCGATTTGGGGTTACGGCTTTTCTCGGACAAGGCCCGGCCCTGAGCTTGCCGAAGGGGTGTCCGAGGCACACGCGCCAGATCGAAGACAATGTGTTTGCCCACGCGGCGGACGGCAAGAATGCGGCGATTTTCCAGGGTAGCAACGATCTCCCGCGCGGGAGATTTGAGCACTTCAGGCTTCTGACCCAACCAGACGGATTCGATAACATCACCACAGACGCGCTTGGCAAGGCCGCGGGCGATAGTTTCAACCTCGGGGAGTTCGGGCATTAAAGATAGAGATGCAAATGGGCGGGATGCGATGCAGGGAGCTCCCTCGCTTCGCTCGGGATGCCAGCACTAGGAGGGGCTCGACGCTGTTAGTCCTTCAGCGGAACCACGGCTCTGCCGTCGCGGCAAAATGTGGCTACCTTCTGGAGATCGCCGTTGGCTTGCGGCAGGGTCATCACGGGTCCGTAGCAGTAAACGGCATGGCCGCTGGCAGCGAAGTACCATCGTCCGCCCTTAGAGTGCTGCTCGACGTGGCCGGACGGGCGCCGGTCTGGCTGCGCGGGTTTCGCAACCGTCATACTGAACAACAAGGCTAGGGTCAGGGCCTTCACTGCTTGCAAACTTTCAACAACGTTGATGGCGCGTTCTACCGGGGGAACCGTGGCTCTAAAGCGTAATTACAACTCGACGTTGATCTCCCAAATCCGAAGCAGGCACAGGTGGAAGCTGGATGTCGGGCTTCATACTCTTGCCTGCATGGTTTTGGGAATGGTGCTGTGGTACCTGGGTTGACGGGGCCTGGGTCGACGGAGTCTGGGTTGACGGAGTGCGAACCGATGGAACTTGCCCGCGGGTCGACGCGCCTCGGTCAGAAGGCTTCTGGGCCTGGGTTTGCGCCTGGGCTAACTTGTCCGCCTGGGCTTTGCCCTTCGAGGTCCAAAGTTCCTTGCTGTCGACGAGCAAAACCTTAATGAGATTGCGCTGCGCTTGAATGGTTTCGCCTTGCTCGACGATGAGCAGGGTCATAAGACCGTAGGAAGCAACGAAGACCAGGACGAGTAATGGCAGAAGGGTCCGGGGCTTCTTTGGAGCTGCAACCGGTGCTACGGGCGTGTTAGCGAACAAAGTGGTCAAGTGCAACTCCGGTCTGGCCTGCAACGGCAGGCACAATGGAGGTTGCAGCTTGTACTCCAATAGCAGAGCTGGCTGGAAGGCGTTGGATTCATGCAAGTTAAGTAGATTTCCGTGGCTCACCTTTCGGAGTCTAAGTGCAACGGAATGCACATAATGAGCAACGGGATTTGATGAAGGCAGTGCACCGACGCGGTCAAAACAGGCGCTGGACGCGCCTTTCGCGAGGCCGGAGCCCAGCGAAATCAACGATCATCTCGCTAGAAATCTACTTGAAGGGAATGGAGGTCTGCTGCGAAGTCCATCCGACACTCGGCACGGAGCCCCAAAACATTCTTACCGAAGGGATGTACCTGGACATGTTGCCGGTCGGCGCGGTGGGGGCGAATACATCGAAGCGCCAATTCAACACATCGGCGACGTAGATCGTCTTATCCAGCCCTATGGCCATGAAGTGAGCCCAGGCCATTTGGCCGGGTTTATGGCCAGGCTCACCGAAGGCCCCCACGATCTTGCCGTTCTGATCGAATTCGACAATACGATCATATCCACCATCCACCATCCAAATGTGCTGATCCGGGGTAATCAACAGACCGTAGGGGTAGCCGATGCCAGTCCATTCCTGGATGAATTTGCCGTCCGAATCAAAGATCTGTATGCGCTGATTCTCGCGGTCGCCAACATAGACGCGGCCTTGGTTGTCGACCGCAACCGAGTGAGGCGAGTTGAATTCACCGACGCCGGTTCCGTATTTTCCCCAGGTCTTTAAGTAATTACCGTCACGATCAAACTTCACGACGCGGGAATTGCCATAGCCATCGGCGACGTAAATGTCGCCGTTCTTGCCGAAAGCCACGTCGGCCGGCTTGTTGAACAGCCAATTTGCTTCTGCACCGGTGTTGATTCTTCCCAGGACCAGCAGGACGTCGCCGGACGGATCCAGTTTGAGCACAAGATGGCTGCCGTCATCGGTCGTCCAAAGATTGTCGTCGGCGTCGATGCGCAAGCCATGTGGATGCAAGAAGAGACCTTCGCCGAGACTCTGAATGAAGTTGCCCTTCGCGTCATACTCGGCGAGCATGGGCTTGGTGCGTTGGAATAGGAATATGTGGCCTTTCGAATTCACAGCGACCGCGGAGGCTTCACCCGGAATCATTTCCTTTGGGAATTTAAAGAAGTTCGGTACGACCCGGTAGGGGAGTTCGGGAACGGCCTGGAATGGGGCGGGGTTGGCGCCAGTTTCTTGCGCGCCGGCCTGAGATAGCAACAGTACTGCACACGTGAGCACGACTTCCAGCAATCGTTTCATTTTCATCCACCTCGGGCAAGCTTACTTCGCACCGAGCACAAGTTTGGCGATAGTGGCCAACTGCATGTTGGACGTGCCTTCGTAGATCTTGCCGATTTTGGCGTCGCGCCAATATTTCTCCACGGGATAATCCTTGGTAAAGCCGTAGCCACCGTAAATTTCGATGGCCAGCGAGGTGACGCGCTCGGCGACTTGCGAGGCGAAGAGCTTGGTCATTGCGGCTTCTTTCACGAAGTTCACGCCGGCATCTTTCATGCGAGCGGCGTTGTAAACCATAAGGCGGGCGGCTTCGATCTCGGTGGCCATTTGCGCAATCTGGAACTGGATGCCCTGAAAATCCGCGAGGGGCTTGCCGAACTGCTTGCGCTCCTGCGCGTACTTGGCGGCGAACTCCCAGGCACCGCGGGCAACGCCGATCATCTGGGCGCCGATGCCGATGCGGCCTTCGTTCAAGGTCTCGATGGCGATCTTGTAGCCTTTGCCGGGCTCGCCGAGGACGTTTTCCTTGGGGACGCGGCAGTCTTCGAGAATGAGTTCGCAGGTGGAAGAGGCGCGAATGCCGAGCTTGTCTTCTTTCTTCCCGACACTGAAGCCGGGGAAATCTTTCTCGATGAGGAACGCGGTGATGCCTTTGTATCCGGCCGAGGGATCGAGGGTGGCGAACAGGATGAAGAGTCCAGCCTCTTTGCCGTTAGTGATCCAGAGCTTGCGGCCGTTGAGCACGTAATCCGAGCCCTTGAGTTCGGCGCGGGTTTGCAGGGCGAAGGCATCGGAGCCGGAGCCTGCCTCGCTGAGAGCATAGGCGCCGACTGTTTCGGCAGCCATTTTGGGCAGATAGCGCTTCTTTTGGTCGGCGCTGCCATAGCGCAAGAGAGCATTGTTGACCAGCGTATTCTGGACGTCTACGACGACGCCGGCCGACGCATCCACGCGCGACAATTCCTCCACTGCGAGAATGGCTTCGAAAAATTTGGCTCCGCCGCCGCCGTACTGCTCCGGGATTTCGATGCCCATCAGCCCGAGCTGGAAGAATTCATGGATGAGATCTTTTTCGAAGATGCCCTTCTCATCCATCTCTCTGACCAGGGGACGGATTTTGTCGTCGGCGAACTGGCGGATGTTGTCGCGGAAGAGGATCTCGTCCTCGGTGAGGGTGGTTAGGGGCGTGGGAACGGGGGATTGGAGGGTCTCGGGCATAAAAACCTTCAGGCGGAGGAATGGCGAACTTAGGATTTTAGCATCTCTGGCGACAGCACGCGGCTGGACAGACCTGATGGGAAAACAGTCGAGCTTCGCCCGACGGACAGCCGGGGCGGCTGTCCCTACATGGTGACTGCTAGCCGCGACGCGAATGAACCAGCTTCAATGCGTCAGCTTGCAGGATGCGCTGGATTTGATTGCGGGCGTGCACGGACCACGGGCCTGCGGTATCGAGCTTGATATAGGCTTGCCAGTGTTTCAGGGCCTTGCGAGGCTCGCGAACTTTCTCGTAGGCGAGGGCAAGATTGTAATGCGCGTCGGCATAGGTGGGAGCGAGTTGGACGGCCTGCTTGTAGGTCTGAATGCCCTCCTGCACGCGGCCAGTTTCGTCGAGAACGTTGCCGAGGTCGAAGTACGCTAAGGCGTAGCGCGGGTCGGCTTGCAATGCTGCACGGTAGTGCTTCTCCGCCGACGCGAAATCCTGGCGGTTGTAGTAAAGCGTACCCAGGTTGATATGGGCGGCCGCATGGTTGGGCTGGAACTCGAGAACCTTCTGGTAGGCGGCGAGCGCTTCGGTCTGTGTGGCCGGATCTTCCTCGAGTGCAATACCACGGGCGAACCAGGCCGCGGCTTCATCTTCACGCGGTGTGGGCTCGGCGTCGGGAATCGTAGTGGTAGTGACAACTTTTTCCCGCGCGGCGAAATCCATTACAAACTGTCCGGCTATGGGTTCGAGCAATTTGCCTTCGTGACGAAAGGCAACGCGGTGCCTGCTGGTGGACGAAGCGCCCGCTTCGACCAGGGGATTTCCCATACCCGCCGCCTGCCTCTGCATAGCCTCAAGCGACTGGCGAATCACCGCCGGACGCACTTTCATGGCGCACAAGTCGCGGACTTTCTTGATCTTCAGCAGGTCGGCAAAAGAATACGATGGGCAAGCCGCGATCAGACCCGCGCGCTCCCAGTTCGCCAACTGGCGCGGATTGAGATGAAGAATCCTGAGTAAATCAGCTCGACTGTACAAGACGCTCACAACCTCTCGCGCTCAAAATCGGCGCAAGGATACATCGCCGTCATTATCCGCAAGGGGCTGCTGAAACGCAACAGCAAAGCCTTGTGGAAATCTGTGGAGAACCTGGATGATTTACATGCCGCGAAAATGGTGCAACGGACTAATTTTAGCAGCGAATTGTCATGCTGAGCGGAGAGATGAGAATTGCGCGGCAATTCTCATCTCGGAGTCGAAGCATCCCTACGTCTTCTCCACTGCATCCACAGAGCAATTAGGAAATAGGGATGTTTCGACTACGACGGGAAGGACTTAACGGTCCTTCTCGTCTTCGCTCAACATGACAATTGAGCATGGGTTACACTGCGACCGCGGCCTGATATTCCTCGTACGTTCCCTTGAAGTCGGTGATCTTGTGGTCGCTCTCGAAGTGCCAGATGCGGGTCGCAACCTCGTCGATTAAATCGTGATCGTGGGTTACCAGAAACACCGTTCCCTGGTAGCGCTGCAGAGAAATGTTTAGCGCGTTGATGGCTTCCAGGTCTAGGTGGTTCGTGGGCTCGTCGAGCACAAGAACGTTCGGCTTCTGCAACATCAGCTTGCAAAAGAGCAGCCGCGCGGCTTCGCCACCGGAAAGTACGCTGGTGGATTTCGTCGCTTCCTCGCGCTGGAAAAGCATCTGCCCGAGAAGGCCGCGGATTTCTTCGCCGACCGCAGCCGGATTCCATTGATGCAGCCATTCCAGAACCGTTGTGCCGCCTTCGATTAGGCTGCGATGGTCCTGGGCGAAGTATCCGATTGAAGCCTCGTGTCCCCAGATCACCTTGCCAGAGTCGACGAACGGGCCGTCGTAGCCACTGGTCTTGCGCAACTCGGCTTCGGGGGTGGTTGGCGAATTGGCAAGGAGCGCATTCACCAGCGTGGTCTTCCCTGCGCCGTTGCGGCCCATGAGCGCAATTCGTTCGCCGCGGGTGATGCTGGCAGTGAAGTCGCGAATAACGGGAGTGTCGCCATAAGCCTTGCTGAGGTGCTCGACTTCGAGAATATGTTTGCCGGAGGGCCGCTTCTGCTCAAACTTGATGTACGGGCGCTGGATGTTCGATTTAGCCAGTTCCGTGACCTGCAAGCGCTCCACTTCCTTGCGCCGCGATTGAACCTGGCTGGAACGCGTGCCGGCGGCGAAGCGCGCGATGAATTCGTTCAACTGGGAAATTTTCTTTTCGCGCTGAGCATTTTGGGATTCGATCTGCGAGCGGACTTGCGTTTTGGCCAGCACCATCTCGTCATACGATCCGGTGTAGGTGATGATGGTCTCGTAGTCGATGTCGGCGATATGAGTGCAGATGCTGTTCAGGAAATGGCGGTCGTGCGAGATGGCGATGACGACACCGTCGTAGGCATTCAGAAATCCCTGCAGCCAGTGGATCGAATCCAAGTCGAGGTTGTTGGTGGGTTCGTCGAGCAGTAATGCTTGCGGGTGACCGAATAGCGCCTGCGCCAAAAGCACGCGAACTTTTTGGCCGCCCTGCAGTTCGGACATCTTGCGGCCGTGGAGATCTTCGGGAATATCCAGGCCGTCGAGCAGAATGGCGGCATCGCTCTCCGCGGTGTAGCCGTCCTCTTCGCCGACAATGCCTTCGAGCTCGCCAAGCTTCATGCCGTCTTCGTCGGTCATATCGTTCTTTTCATAGATCGCATCGCGCTCCTGCATCGCCGCCCACAGGCGCTTGTTGCCCATGATGACGGTGTCCACTGCCGTAAAGGCGTCGAAGGCGAACTGGTCCTGGCTCAAGACACCGAGCTTTCGAGGACGCACGACCGTGCCTTTTTGCGGCTCCAGTTCGCCGCTGAGCAGCTTCATGAACGTGGACTTTCCTGAACCGTTGGGGCCGGTGAGGCCATAGCGCTTTCCCGGCGTGAACGCCGTGGAGACTTCGTCGAACAAGATTTTGGCGCCGTAGCGCATGGAAACATTACTGACTGAAAGCATGATTTATAAGTTCTCTTCTTCTGGGCTTCTACAGGGAAGCTTCTTCTGGAAGCTGCTTCTGAAACTGCGAGGGAATTTCCGCTAAACGGTCCGCAGCCGGAGTTAATAGAATATCACGCTGGAGGAAGCTTCATCAGTCGTCGAGTTGAAAGGGATCCTTCGACCGCGCTCAGGATGACAGAGCTAGTGTCCGCCCAATTCGCGCACGATCGCGCCCACAAACTGTTTGGCGTCGCCGAAGAGCATCAGGGTGTTGTCGAGGTAATAGAGGGGGTTGTCGATGCCGGCGAAGCCGGGGCTCATGCTGCGTTTGATGACCATGACGGTGTGGGCTTTGTCGACATCGAGGATGGGCATGCCGAAGATGGGGCTGGATTGGTCGTTGCGCGCGGCGGGATTGGTGACGTCGTTGGCGCCGATGACCAGGGCCACGTCGGTTTGGGGGAAGTCGCCGTTGATATCGTCCATTTCGATGAGGCGGTCGTAGGGGATGTCGGCTTCGGCGAGCAGGACGTTCATGTGGCCGGGCATGCGTCCGGCAACAGGATGGATGGCGAAGCGAACGTCGACTCCTTTTTTGGTGAGGATGTCGTAGAGTTCGCGAACTTTGTGCTGCGCCTGGGCTACCGCCATTCCATAGCCGGGGACGATGACCACTTTGTTGGCTGCGGCCAGAATTGCAGCGGCTTCCTCGGGAGTGGCGCTGTGAACTGGCTTGGCTTCCGCGCTACCAGCGGCTGCGGCCTGCACTTGCCCGAAGGCGCCGAACAGGACGTTGGTGAACGATCGGTTCATGGCCTTCGACATGATCACCGAGAGGATGAGTCCGGAAGAACCGTCGAGGGCGCCGGCGATGATGAGGAGCTTGTTCTGAAGAACGAATCCCATGGCGGCGGCAGAGAGGCCGGCATAGCCATTTAATAAAGAGATGACGGTGGGCATGTCCGCACCGCCAATGGGGATGATCAGGAGGACTCCGAAGATTAGCGAGATACCGACAATCAGCGGGAACAATTGCTTGGCTTCGGGATGCAGGACGAGATAAACAGCGCTGGCGATCGCGACGGCTAGCAGCAGAAAGTTGACGAGGTTCTGTCCCTTATAAGTGATCGGCCGCTGGGGCAGGATCTCCTGGAGCTTGCCTGCCGCCATAAGGCTGCCGGTGACGGTGAGGCCTCCAAGAATTACTTCCATGGAGAGCACCGACAATCCGAACTTCGAGTGGTTCTGCGTTCCCAGATAGAACTCAGCCGTGCCGACCAAGGTGACGCAGAGCGCTCCAAAGGCGTGGCTGAGTGCGGTTCGCTGAGGGACGGCGGTCATCTGCACCATGCCGAGGGGAACGCCGATGCCGCTGCCGAGTACCAGCGCGATGATGATCCACTTCCAGTCGACGATGCCGTGGCGAAGCAGAGTTCCGGCAATGGCCAGCACCATGCCGACTTCGCCGGCCCAAATGCCGTGGCGGGCGGTGGCGGGCGAACTCATCCACTTCAGCGAGAAAATAAACAGAGCGCTGGCGATGAGGTAGGTGAATTCGATGACGTATTGGCTTCCGGCGAAATCGGGGTTCATTTATTTTTTCACCGGGCGGCTGGACTTGAACATTTTGAGCATGCGGTCGGTAATAAGGAATCCGCCGACCACGTTGCTGGTGGCAGCGATGATGGCGATCACGCCCAGCACGGTGGCGAACTCGCTCTTGCGCTCGCCGACCAGCACGATGGCGCCGACGACCGCGATCGCATCGAGGGCATTGGTGAGCGACATCAGCGGCGTATGCAGTAGAGGCGAAACGTGCCGGATGACTTCAAAGCCGATGAAGCAGGCCAGCATGAAGATGAATAGTGCGTCGATCAGATTAGAGCTCATAGGCATTTCCTTATTCCCAGTCTCACTGTCATCCTGAGCGCAGCAACAGCTCGCGATAGCGGGCTGTTGCGAAGCCGAAGGATCTCTACAGCCGGCACCAGCGCATGGCTATAGGGATCCTTCGACTGCGCGAGAGGCCGCTTCGCGTCCTCTTGCTCCGCTCAGGATGACAAAGACTCTACTGCTCTGACTATCACTGCACCACTAATGCTGGCAGTTTGAAGAAATCCCGCACTCTGGCGTTTACGATTTCGCCGCCACGGGTGACCATGGTTTCGCGGATGATCTCGTCCTGCAGATTCAGTTGCAGCTTGCCGTCCTTCACGATATAGGCGAGAAACGTAGCGACATTGCGGGCGTACATCTGGCTGGCATGGTAGGGGACGCTGCTCGCCAGATTGATGGCACCGATAATGGTCACGCCGTGCGCTTTCACGGTTTCTCCGGTGCGCGTGAGTTCGCAGTTGCCGCCGCGCTCGGAGGCGAGGTCGACAATTACCGATCCGGGAGCCATGCCTTTCACCATGTCCTCTGTGATGAGCACCGGCGATTTCTTGCCAGGAATCACGGCAGCGGTGATGACGACATCACTCTCTGCTACTATCCGCGTGAGGAGTTCACGTTGGCGGGCGTAAAACGTTTCGTCCTGTGCAGTGCCGTAGCCGCGGGCGTCTTGCGCATCTTTGGCTTCGATCGGCAATTCGACGAAACGGCCGCCGAGGCTTTGCACCTGCTCTTTGGAGGCGGCACGCATGTCATACGCGGAAGCTACGGCTCCCAGCCTGCGAGCCGTCGAAATGGCTTGCAGGCCGGCTACTCCGGCGCCGATGACGAAGACGCGGGCCGGCGTGATGGTGCCAGCGGCGGTCGTCATCATGGGAAAGATGCGGATGGAGGTTTCGGCGGCCAACAGCACTGCTTTGTATCCGCAGATGGTGCCCATTGACGAAAGCGCGTCCATGCTTTGGGCGCGGGTGGTGCGGGGCACAAGTTCGACGGAGAATGAGGTGACACCGGCAGAGGCGATCTGCTGGATCACTTCGGCGGAACCAAAAGGACGCAGAAAACCGATGAGCAGTTGATCGCGACGCAAGAGAGGAAGATCGGCCTGGCCCGTGACGTCATTCGAGCCGTAGCAAAGCACTTGCACGATAATGTCAGCGGCGGCAAATACGGCAGCGCGATCGGGAAGAATCTTTCCACCCTTCTCGAGGTAGGCGGAATCGGGATAGCCAGCTTGTGCACCGGCAGCCGATTCGACCACGACTTCGAGGCCGGCCTTGCCGAGAGCTGGAATCACCGCGGGAACCAGCGCGACCCGGCGCTCTCCAGGATAGCTTTCCTTAGGAACTCCAACGATCACGCGGCCTTCCTTTCCAGAGAAAGAATCATCATCCGCAGTACACAACTGCACATCCTACAGGTGAGCGATACTTAATAGTTGTGACAGGCGTCACACTGGAGCTTAACGGCTCGGACTCCAAACATTACCAGAAAGACATTGGAGGTTGGAAGGCAGCCGTCTGAGAAGACGAAATATCACGTGTTCCGACGTCAGATAAAGGAAAGACAGTATTGATGCCAGGCGGGACACCCGAGCTTAATGGATTGGAATGACAGACTCTTCTATACGACCGGGAAAGAGCTCTCGCCGATGGAAACTGATCGGAGTAATCGTCTGCATCGCTCTGGTTAGTGCGGCCGTACTTGCTCGTCTGGTCGTTGATCGAGCGCAACCTATTTTGCGGGCCAGGGTTATCGAAACTCTATCGAATCGTTTCAAGGGCAAGGTCGAACTGGCTGCGCTGGACGTTTCCGTGCTCAAAGGGCTGGAGGTTTCTGGTAGCGGGCTGAAGATTTACGGGCCGACCGATCCGAATCCTTACGCCGAAGGTATGCAGCCCCTGATCAGTCTGCAGGAATTTCACTTTCACGCCGGAATTCGAAACCTGTTTCGGTCCGCCGTACATGTGGACACCGTGTACGTGAGAGGGATGGAGCTAAACATCCCTCCGAAGGGACAACGACAGGAACTTGCGAACGTGAGTTCGCGAGCGAGAAAGATGTCGATTTTTGTCGACAAATTCGTTTGCGAGGACACGAAGCTGTTGATCAACACCTCGAAACCCGGCAAGCCGCCACTGGAGTTTGCGATTGGCGATTTGAGGATGAAGGACATTGGTCCCGGCCAGCCGATGCGCTTCGATGCAACCCTGGTCAACCCGAAGCCAGTGGGAGACATTCACTCCACCGGGCTCTTTGGACCGTGGGATGAAAACAGCCCGCGGGACACGCCGGTGCAGGGGGACTATTCCTTCAGCAAGGCCGACCTGAGCACCATCAAGGGCATCGGAGGAATACTCTCGTCCACCGGGCGATATTCCGGGACCCTCGACGATATTGTGGTGGACGGAAAAACCGACACGCCCGATTTCCGGATAGCGACAAGCGGGCACCCGGTGCCGCTGCACACGGAGTTTCATGCCATTGTCGACGGCACCAACGGGGACACTTACCTGAAGCCGGTGAACGCCGTGCTGCTTCATTCGTCATTTACGGCAAACGGATCGGTAACCCGGGTGAGCAATCTGCACGGGCACGATGTAGAACTCGACGTGGTCATGGACCACGCGCGGATCGAAGATCTGCTTGAGCTCGGCGTGCGCACGAACCCGCCGGTGATGACCGGTCCGGTGACAATGAAGACGAAGCTCAGCCTGCCCCCCGGCGAAGCGGATGTTGCCAATCGATTGAAGTTGGCGGGTAATTTTCACGTATCGGGCGCGCATTTCAACAATGAAAAGGTTCAATCCCGGCTGGATTTGCTCAGCCTTCGCACCCAGGGTAGGCCCAAAGAGGCGCGAGACCACCCGGAAGAGGATGTTCCTGTCGACCTGCAGGGAGTGTTTGCCTTAGACAACGGCACTCTGTCTTTCTCGCTGCTTCATTTCCTGATCCCGGGCACGCATGTCGACATGACCGGCGAATATACCTTGGACGGACGGACCTTCGATTTCCACGGCACGGCTCGGTTGGATGCGAAATTGTCACAGATGACGACGGGATGGAAGTCCATCCTTCTAAAACCGGTCGATCCATTCTTCAGCAAGGACGGCGCGGGCACGGAGATTCCAATCAAGATCACCGGAACAGAATCGGAGCCGCACTTTGGTCTTGATTTTCACCACAAGGAAGAGGCCCCTACCGAAGAGAAGCACGAGAGAAGAATTTCGATTCCGCAGCCAAGCAGTGACTGCGATCCTCTCGAGCTAAGTTTTCCTTCCTCCGCAATCGGCTCGGCAGATTGACCTAGGGTACGCCCTACCCGCTAGCTAAAGGCACAACCCCATAGATCGGTTCAGGGCAAAAGCTGGTGGTTGGGCCATTAGTAACGGCGGCGTGAGTTTACGGGCGAGAAGAAGCTATCGAGTTCCTGGGATTCACCGGGATTCACGGCGCGAGGTGAAGTCAGTCGGCTGCGGAAGTTGAAGCTTCTCTCGCTACTGACGCAAGCGGTAACGTGACGGAAATTCGGGTACCGGAGGGGTTGGATTGAATATCCAGCTGGCCGCCGAGTTCCCTGACCCTTTCCCGCATTCCCGTGAGACCTACTCCGAAGGTTGTTCCTTTGGTTCGAAAGGTGCTCAATAATTCCGGGGGAATCCCTTTGCCGTAGTCCTTCACCTGCAGAACGATCCGGTCCTCAAAGCGCTCGAGCGAAACCTCCGCCTTCGCGCTTTTCGAATGGCGATGGATATTGGTCAAGCTCTCTTGCAGAACACGGAAAAGCCCGAGCTCCAAATGCCGGGGAAGCCGGCCCAGATGATCGGGCATTTCCACCTTCACTTCAACCCCGCTGCGCTCCGAAAAGCCCTGGAGATACCACGTGGCAGCCGATGCGAATCCGATTTCATCCAGCAGCGGAGGATGCAACAAGTGAGAAATCGTACGGGTCTCCGCAATCGATTGATCGAGAAGTTGGATCGCGTTGGAGAGAAGCTCATCGGTCGGCCTGGTCTGGGCAAACATGTCGAGGCTCATCTTCACGCCAGCAAGGTATTGACCCAGACTGTCATGGAGCTCTCGGGAAAACTTTCGCCGTTCCTCGTCCTGCATCTGCAGTAAACGGGAGGTAAGCTGACGAAGCGATGCTTCGCCTTCACGAGCGGCGCTCTCCGCCAGGGCGCGGGCTTTGAGCTCGCTGGTAAGAAGGCGATAGTGAATAAACAACAGTATCAGCGCCAGCGCGAAGGAGAGTGACAGGATGACAACCGTGAGCCTGTAAAGGCGATTGGAAGCCGCCATCCGAAGCTGCAACAGCTGCTGTTCTTCCTGTCGCATCTGCTGCATGATGGAAGCGTTTTCGAAAGCAAGGCTCAGGATCTGGGCAGCGAGAGCACTTTGCCCGGCATCATCGTGGGGAGCGGAACGCTTGAGCGCGATCGAATCCCGGAAGAAACTGATTCTGCTGTCGGTTAGCTCCTGGAGTCGCGAACACATTTCCTGCTGGCCGGCATTATCGGCTGTAAGCTTGCTGACTTCCTGAATTTTCTGGCGCACGTCAGGAACACCCGCAGCGAAGGCTTTGAGGAGGTTCTCGTCGCCCGTGATGACGTAACCGCTGCGGGCGCGAGCCAGTTTTGAAATGGAGGAATCGATCTCCCCGAGCGTGGTCTCGACCTCGAACGAATGAACCACCCAGCCCGCACTCTCGCGCAGGCGGACTATGGTGACATAGGCGGCGATCGCGCTAAGCAGCAACACGCATACAGCGGAGGCAAATGCCACTTGTGCATTCTTGCGCGGCGACATAGATGAGAGATGCGACGTTCGGCTTTTCAGTCCCACTAGTAGACTGTTAAGCTCACCGTCCGAGTATCCCCAGCATTGCAGACGGGTTGTTAACGATTCTCTTACACTTCAATCCTACCCTGCGCCCGGAGTTCATGCCACAGCATATGGGCCTTGCTAACTGCGATGGTAATACAGGAAAGACCTTATTGCTCGGTCATGGCCGCTCCTTATATTCAATACACGCGATCGATACGATGAGGTGTACTCGCGTTGAACTCTAAGGCGAGTCCAATGGCAACTCCTATGCATCCTCGCAACGAACATTGCGACCGCAACGGTGCCAGATCCGATCCTGCCAACTCCGAGCTAAAAGAAACCTTTCTCAAGGGAAGCCCGATGTTGTTGAGCACAACTGCCCGGGAAATCCCAGGAGGACCGTATTGAAGCTTCGCATCCTGATAGCCGACGATCACGAGGTGGTTCGTCGCGGTCTCTCGTCGCTGTTGCAGGCGCAAGAGGGCTGGGAGGTCATCGCTGAGGCGTCGGACGGGCGGGAGGCGGTCGAGAGGGCGAAGCAGCTAAAACCGGATTTTGTGATTCTGGACATCGGCATGCCGAATCTCAACGGACTGGCAGCCGCTCGGCAACTGACACAGCACGACCCCAACCTCAAAATCATCGTTCTGACCATCACAGATTCCGATCACGTGATACGGGAAGCTTTGGACGCTGGCGCACGAGGGTTCGTGTTGAAATCTGACGCGGTGCGGGACCTGGTCTCGGCCATTGAAGCCCTGCAACGCGGGCAGATGTTCTTTACCCCACGAGTGAATGAAATGGTGTTGTCCGGCTTCCTTGAAAAAGGCACAGTCACGCCGCGTGGAACACCGCCCCGGTTTCCGACGTTGACGCCTCGGGAACGCGAGGTGATTCAACTTCTCGCCGAAGGAAAGAGTTCCAAAGAGGTAGCCACCGTGCTCAACTTGAGCACAAAGACCGCCGAAACACATCGCAGCAACATCATGCGAAAGCTAGGCTTTCATTCAATCAGAGATCTCGTGCTGTATGCCGTGAAGAACGACATTATTCAGTTGCAAACGCCGACCGGAGACCGGTCCCGTGAGGGCTCCGGGACTCAGTAGGTTCGTTAGGCGATACCCATTGACTGTGCTTTAGCTCGCATTAAAAAGGCCGCCGGAAAAACAGCCGCCCGGCGGCATATCGAGTTCTCAGGAGAATGAATTACGTTCTGCTGTGACTAGCCAGCCTTTCGCTCGGATCTCAGTTTCTGGTCTTCGGCTTCTTCGGCGTTTGTTTCTTCGGCATCACTCGGGGCGCTATTTTCTTTCGTTGCAGACCTGGCGGCGTCTTTCAATTTGCCCCAGGTATTCTGCACTTTGCCTTCGGCTTGCTTGGCTGCACCGTGCGCCTGCTTCTCGCTGTCGCCAGTCCATTCGCCCACTTGCCGCTCCACACGACCGGCAACATCTTTGACCTTTCCTTCCACACGATCTTTATCCATGATCATTGCTCCTCTCCGATTTACTGTAGTCCCGAGGGACTATTGGTTTGTTTGTCAAATCGCCCAAGATGCAGTTCCGGCATCGCGGGCCGGTACGTGAAACACCGCCGCTAAACCGGGCTGCGACCCTGAATGAGGCGCACTAAGACAGCGATGATTGCCAGCACCAGCAAGATATGGATGAATCCGCCCATCGTGTAGGAACTGACGATCCCGAGCAACCACAAAACCAGAAGTATCACCGCGATGGTCCAGAGCATCGTAAACCCCTTTCGGGACGAACTATTCTTGAACTCATTGACTGGTTCAGGGTAGTGACTGCGGGCCGCGGCGAATATAGGGTCAAATGTGTAGCGAACGGGAAGAGTGGCCTTACGAACCGCAACGAAGGCACACTAATTATGGAAAGAGCATGATTTGATCGTGCGTTGGCAGTATCCCGGCGCGGTAGGTAAGGCAATTCAGGGATTCAATAAATATGGACAATGCCGTTCCGCACAGCGTAGAGGGTGAGATCGGCGATGGAATGCAGGTCGAGTTTCCGCATCAAGTTGGTGCGATGCGTTTCCGCCGTCTTAACGCTCAGGCTGAGGGCCGTGGCAATCTCTTTCGTGGTTTTGCCTTCGGCAACGAGCTGGATGACTTCGCGCTCTCGCGGCGTCAGCACGTGCTGTTCGGAGTTGGCACGCTCCTCCTGCGGACGCAGATAGCCCTCGAGCATCATCTGAGCCACTTTCGAAGTGAAGAACGTTCGACGGCTTTGCAGAGCTTCCACGGCGGCCAGCAAGTCGCGGCCGGCATCTGACTTGAGCAAGAACCCGCGAGCCCCAGCCGACAGGACTTCGCGCACCACTTGCTCTGAATCATGAATGGTGAGGATCAGGATGCGGGCCTCGGGCGATACAGCGAGAATTTGGCGAGCCGCGTCCAAGCCGTTCAGGTTTGGCATTCCGATGTCGAGCAACAGCACATCAGGCTTCGACTGGCTGGCGAGCTCTACAGCTTCGCGGCCATCGCGGGCTTCGCAGCAGACTTCCCAGCCGGAGTGGCTTTCCAGAATGGAGCGAATGCCTTTCCTCGCAACTTCATGGTCGTCTGCTATCAGAATCCGTAGCACGCGCTCTCCTAGGACTTCCAGCCAACAACGCGTAACGCCGGATTTTGGGCGGAACTACGCTGTGTTGAGATAGTTGCGGTTAGACCGTGGCTGGTTGTCTGGAACATCGCCGGTTGCCGGCGATAGAAGAAGAGATTGCGAGATGGCATCTAAGGGCGACGGAGGATTTGTATGCGCTAAGCCGCTCCCTAGAGCTTCGGTTCGATTGTCACAATTTTCTTGGCCCTTGTTTCGGGGGCTTCGGCGCAAAACTCACGACCTGCGGTCATACCGCCGGCCTCAAGTCCCGCAACGAGCAGCGCGCAGCAGCCCGCCCCTGATCAACAGTCATCCGATCAACAGCCCACGGCGCAGGACAGGATGTTGCGCACCGTAGTCAGGACAATAAGAGGCAATCTCAGGCGACCGTGGTTTCCGGAGCGCGGTGAATCTGAGCCGGCATCTGAATCTGGATGATGTTGTTCTTAATGGCATAGACCACCAGATCGCGAATGGAATGCAGGCTGAGCTTGCGCATGATGTTGCTGCGATGAGTTTCCACGGTCTTGGTGCTCAGGTTCAGCAGCGTGGCCACTTCCTTGGAACTCTTGCCCTCTGCGAGAAGCTGAGTGATCTCCCGCTCTCGCACTGTCAGCGTGGGTAAATTCGGGGCCTCATTTCGGGCAACGACGTGACCTTTATCAAGGAACCCCGCCAGGACCAGGTCGTTAACGCGGGGAGTGAAGAACATGCGTCTGCTCTGCAAAGCTTCCACCGCGGAGACCAGATCGCGAGCCGCGTCAGACTTGAGGACGAAACCGCGGGCTCCCGCGTCCAGGGCCTCGCGGATGACCTGATCGGAATCCGTTATTGTCAGCACGATCACTTTGAACTGCGGGTCATACTGCATGAGCTGGCGGGTGGTGTCCAAACCGTTGAGGCTCGGCATGCCAATGTCCACAATGATGACATCGGGCTTCAACTTCTTGGCCATCTCGACCGCTTCACGGCCGTCCGAGGCTTCTCCGCACACTTCCCAGCCTTCACGTTTTTGAAGAAGCGAACACAAACCTCGACGAACAATTTCATGATCATCGGCTAACAGGATTCGAAGCTTCATGGCAGACTTTCCTCCTACGATCGTTCTGACAAAACGGCGGATTTAAGTCCCATCAGCACGAAGCCTGTGGGCTACGCGCCAACGCTGTGAACACGCGATGCTGACTCACGGATTCAACGGCTTCCAACAGATCGCGGGCGGCGTTGGATTTTACGACATATCCACGGGCTCCCGCGTCCAGCGCCTCACGCATCATCTGCGGAGAATCATGTTGGGTGACGAACAAGACTTCGGGTCCGGCGTTCTTATGCTTCTGCTGGATCAAGCGGCAGGCTTCAAGCCCATTCATTCGGGGCATGGTGACGTCGAGTACCACGACGTCCGGTTGCAGGCTATCGACCTTCTCCACCGCTTCGACCCCATCCGATGCCTCACCCACAACTTCCCAATCGCCCCGCCCCTGCAGAAGAGTTCTCAGCCCTTGCCGCACGATCGGATGGTCATCCACCAGCAGGATGCGAACAGCCATAAGATTTTCAGCTCTCTGATGCGACACGCGCATTCCCCCTTTGGCGATTCCACAGTAGGCTTGGGTCCTAGTTTGCCCTGTTCCCACCGCAGAGTCTACTCATATCAGGGGAAGGCGCTTCCGTATACGTGGAACTCTTTGAAGCTAGCATGCATCGAGACGGAGCCGAATACAGGGAATCCTGTATTATCGCCGCCGCGAAATCTGAAGGGTAACGAACGCTTAGCTGGCGACCGGGAAATACTTAGTCACGAGGTGAAATCACAACGAGCTCTTGGCCCCGGACTTGCCCAGGTTCGGGGAGGGTCTCGTCTGCCGCGTGTGTCCCGTCTTCGGGAAAAGCAGATACCGCATTTTCATTTTCGCCTTGTGCAGTTGTGACTTCGAGTTTCCGATCGAGCATTGCAGTTGGCGCGCGATTTCGTGATGCTGGAATCCCTGAACTTCGTGCAGGTCAAAGATCTGGCGGCAGCCCTCGGGGAGTTCCTCGATGGCGCGGCGCAAGGCAAGCCGGTCAATCGCTCCGGAGAGATTCAGATCGGCTGTCCCAATATCGCGCTTAAGCGATGGCGACTCCGCGGATACCGGTTCATCCAGCGAAAGCAGAGGAGGAGCCTTGCGGCGCCGTAGCTTCATCAGCACGGTGTTCACTGCAATCCTGTAAAGCCAGGTGGAGAAGGCGGAATCGCCTCGAAACGAATTGATATTACGAAACACTTGCAGAAAGGCTTCCTGAGTCAGGTCTTCTGCGTCGGCTATGTCCTTCGTCATTTGCAGGCAGACGGAATACACGCGCTTTTTATGAAGTTGGAAGAGCGTTGCAAAAGCATCCTGATCGCCGCGCTGGGCGCGCTGAACCAGGCTGCGTTCGGAATCGTCTCGCTGAGTTTCAGTTCTGGTTGGGATCAGGTTTGTTGCTGTCGCGGAAATAACGCAAGTGGCCACTGGAGTCTCCTTACGATTTCAACGCGCTGCATCCCCTGTAATCTGGGGAATATTTCAGCGTCGAAAAAAGCGTACCGGACCCCCACTCGATGTCCCATCAGGGCGCTGCTGTAATTGAACGCGAGATTTGCTGTACTGGAAAAGTAATAGTTTGTGCTATTTAGCGAAACTTTCTACTCCACTGAGGGTTGCGAGCTGCGTTCCGGCCAAAGAAAATGCGGCAAGCTTTTTGCTTAATGCAAGCTTGCCGCAAGTGCACGACTCAAGAAACGTTGAATTCAGACTAATAAAGACGGAATCCAACTTCCACGTCGATCCTTGTCCTTCGCGAAAAGGTGTGCGCGAAGTTTTGATTCGTGACCGATTGCCGCGCTGCCTCTCTTGTGGAAGCTCACCGCTCCGCGCCGAACTTCACCCAGCCAAAGTCGTGGTGGCGCTAGCCGGTTTCAGCCATCCACCGGTTCTTCTGCTGCTGAATAATTTCGTAGCAGTCGCAAGCGGCTTCTTCCAACTTCGGTTTGTTGACGATGGTTACGTTTCCGCGCGTGTAAGAAATCATTCCTGCTCTTTGTAAGACACTGGCCGCGACGCTGACGGTCGAGCGGCGGGTGCCAAGCATTTGCGACAGGAATTCTTGCGTCAACGGAAGGGTCTTGCTGCCGATCCGATCATGACTCATCAGCAACCATCTGGCCAGCCTCTCCTCCACGTCATGCAGCCGGTTGCAAGCGGCGAGCTGGGTTGACTGAATCCCGAGGATCATCGAATAACGCTGCAGCTGGTGCTCGAGTGCGGGACAGTGCGGCAGAAGGCTTCGCAAGATCGCGACATCCACGCGATAGGCCGACCCATCTCCCTGGGTAATGATTCGCAAAGCGCTCGTCCTAAAACCAAAAATTACCGGCAGGCCGACGAAACCCTCCCTGCCGATGAGCCCAACTTCAACGCTCTCTCCGTCAGGTTGAACCGTCAGGACAGAACTCATTCCTTCGTTCAGAAAATATCCTGACTTGATTGCCTCGCCTGTCTCGTGCAGCACCTGATGAAGCTTCAGGCGTACGAACTCGAGTGAGGCCGCAACATGATTCCATTCCGTTGTTGGAAGAGCGAGCAGGATGAGATTGGCGACTTCGCGCCGGTCGTTGTCTCGTTTACTGGATCGGGTTGGAGCACCTCGAACCGCCGGGTTGGCCATTGTGAGTTCCTTTCATCACACAGCGAAAAACGCCGCCTGATTTCGCAGGAACCGTTAAGCCAAACGGGCCTGGCGGAGGGTGCTAGAAGAGACAATCGAAGCCTACGCCCTTTGGCGGCTTTTGTATGTGCCTTAACGCACATATTTGTGAAGGTCATGGTGGAGACAGAGATTGCCCAATTCCCACAGAAGACGGTGCTCGATTTTCGCGGCTTGAAAAGGAAAGAAAAAGAATAAGGAGAAGAGCAGCGACGCCTGCTCTTCTCCGTCGGCTGGGGATAAGAATCCGGAATCTCCAAGCCCCGCAGCCCTCACAGCCGGCCGGCAAGAAGCAGTACCAGCAAGACCACGACCACGAGGCCGAGTCCGCCGCTGGGGTAATACCCCCAGCCTCTGCTATAGGGCCAAGCGGGCAACGCTCCGATCAGTAACAGCACCAGCACAACTAGAAGAATTGTTGACATTCATCCTCCGATCAAGTTGCTTACCTTCGTTGTTGAGAGCCAAGCCGATCTTGAAGCAAATCGGCTTGGCAAATGACCACAGCAGAGGGACCCATCCACTCCGATGATTAACGGCTCGCGGACTCGTTCTCCCTGGACGTCTTCATCTCGCCGTGGTCCGCGGCCTGGTTCGCATATTTCCTTACGGCTGTCTCCAGAGCTCCGCTCCCAGTTGGACGAGCGACTTTACCCGTCAAAATTGCGTCGAAGGGTACAAACTTTCCGTAAAGAAGATGGGTTTCGTCTTTGTCTTGGGTGATCGCCGAGCCATTCAGGTCGACACCCGCGAAGAGTCCGCGAGCTCGCGAATAGGTCAACATTTCTGCTTTCATCTTCCAGTCGGTGTCAGCCTCTGTGTCGCGTCCAACCGGGCCCGCAGCAGCCGAGGCATCAGCACCAATCTTGAACTTGCTGGAAAGCAGATGCTCCATTCCTTGCTCATTCATCACAACCAACACCAAGTCAATAGCCTGGCCGCCGAGCTGCAATCCCCAGCTTCCGCCCGTAATTGTGATCGGCGCAGGAGGACTCCAACGGCCGCTTTCCAGCCGGCAAACGGCAACGCCTTTGCCATGATTTCCCCCGAAGCCGACTGCTATTTTCACCATCGAAGGAATCACCGCGATGCACTTCGCATCCTTCATGACTTTGTCGGGAATCGCCTTGTCGGGTGTACTCATGATTTCGTTAAGCACGCTGGCTGCGGCGTCGATTCGTTTTTGAATGCTCGTCTCGTCCTTCTTGTCTTCGTCCTGCGACCAACCCATTCCAATAAGTAGTAAAAAGCTGGCACCGAGCACCAGGACAAACCTCGGTAACCTGGAACTGATCCTTGCCATAAGCCGACCTCTTCCCTGCTCGAAGCGAGCAACTGTGATTGAATTTTCGTACGGACATAAACGTACCTGTCCAAGAACTGTCCTTCCATCCGGTGCAAGCTGTAAAGTGAAGTCGATTGGAGCCCAAGAGCGTCCGATCGCTCCAACCTTCTGCGGATGGAGTGATGCGCCTTCGTCTCGCAGCTACAGCCTTTTCGGTATTGACTGATGAGCGATTGCAAACAACGAGGCCTTCCCGAGGTCCTGCGACGACTGCTGGCCAGTCGGGGAGATTCTCTAGGTGGAGAAATACTGAGGGGTAGGAGAAGTTCAATACCGGCGTGACAGAGTCAGTCGGATGCGCATGCATCCAGGACGGTCTGTGTGTCTCGCAAACCGGCATTGCAAGGAATAGTGAGCTCAACAACGGTGCCCGGCTGAGCATTGATCAATCGCAATTCGCCACCAAGCTCTCGAGCTCGCTGTTTCATTCCCCCGATTCCAACGCCCACGCTATCCGGTCGCAACTCGGCAATGTTTTGTCCAATGCCTCGGCCATCGTCCTTTACCATGACTGCTATCATGCCGTTGCTTTGGCTCAGAGAGATAGAAACTTTGTGTGCATCGGAATGACGGAAGACGTTGGTCAAAGCCTCTTGCACGATTCGAAAGACAGCTGTTTCCACTTCCGTGGCCAGCCTTGGGAATTCGCGCGGCTGAACCTCCAGAGAAGTCTCGATTCCGCTGCGTTTCGCCAGCCCGTCTACATACCACGACAAGGCCGAGAGTAAGCCAACCTCGTCCAGCAACGGCGGGTGCAAAAGGTGCGACATGGTACGGACCTGCTGAATGGCGCGGTCAATGATGTTGCTGGCCTGCGCCCAAGATTCATCATCGGCTTTCACCGACTTTTGCAAAAGTATTTTGTCCAATACCATTTTCGCGACGGCCAGTTCTTGTCCTAAGCCGTCGTGCAGGTCGCGAGCAATTCGCCTCCGTTCCTGATCCTGCAAAGTCATAAGGCGAACGGAAAGGCGCTGTAGTTCGTTTGTCCGGCGATCTACCATCTTTTCCAGTTCGGTGGCACTGTCACGAATCGATTGTTCCAGCAACTTGCTGTCGTGGATGTCGGAGCAGGTACCATACCACTTCACAATGCGCCCTTGATGATCTCGAATGGGGACAGCGCGAGAGCGAAACCACCGGTAAGCACCATCCTTGGAACGCAGTCGGTATTCAGATTCAAAACTGCTTCCGGACTGGATGGACTCCGACCAATCGGCCTTGATTCGATCGACGTCTTCAGCGTGTACGTAGTCTAACCAGTTGACGCCGTTACCGGCAGCCGCGGAAGCGCCAGTGTATTCGTGAAATCGTTCGCTGACGTACTCGTAACGGCCGTCCTCCTGGCTGCTAAAAATCACATCCGGAGCCGTACTCATGATCGCGTCAAGCTCTTGATTCTTGCCCACCAACTCCATGTTGAGCTGCAGCAGCAACTCCGCCTTGCCGGCTAATTCTTCAGTGCGCTCCAGGACCCTCTGCTCAAGTTCGCGATTCAGCGCTTCCAACTGCTGTGTCTTGCGATGGAGATCGGCAAACACTCGTACTTTCGCGCGGAGAAGTTCGGGAACCACCGGGACCGAAATGTAGTCGACGGCGCCGTGCTCGTATCCCTTGAGTTGATCGAGATCGGTGAGATGTACTGCCGACACGAAGATGATCGCGGTCCGCTGGAAACGTGGATGCTGGCGAATCATGGCCGCCAATTGAAAACCGTCGAGCTCTGGCATGCTGACGTCCATCAGCACCACCGCGACTTCCCTCTTCAGAAGAACTTCGAGCGCCTCTTTGGCAGAGTTGGCCTTGATCAGGTTTTCCCCGAGGCCTCCAAGCATCACCTCATAGCTGAGCAGCTTGGCCGGCTGGTCATCCACCATGAGAATATTGACTTTCTCGTCTCCACCCATTCGTTGTCTCCGGCCAGGTTCTGACTCTGTAACCTATCTATGCAGCCACATGCGCAATGATGAGAGCAGTTGCTCGGTATTCACCGGCTTGGCCAAATACTCGGAAGCGCCCGCCTCGAGGCATTTCTCGCGGTCGCCCTTCATTGCTTTTGCAGTCAGAGCAATGATGGGCAGCCGCCGGAATGAAGCGTTTTGCCGGATGACTTGCATGGTTTCGTACCCATCCATCTCCGGCATCATGATGTCCATCAAGACAATGGCGATGTCGGGAGTCGATTCGAGTTTGGCGATCGCTTCTCTGCCGGTGCCGGCCGTGATGACAGTCATGCCCCGACGCTCGATCACGCTGCTGAGCGCGAAGATGTTGCGCACATCATCGTCCACCACCAGCACCTTCTTTCCGACTAGCGCGTCGTCCGAATGATGCAAGCGGTCGAGCAATCTCTGTTTTTCGTCGGGAAGATCGGATACGACGCGATGCAGGAACAGTGCGGTCTCGTCGAGCAACCGCTCCGGCGACTCCACACCTTTCACCACGACGCTCCGCGCCAGCGAGTGCAAACGAGCATCCTCTTCCGGTGAAAGTTCCTTGCCCGTGAAAACAACGACTGGCAGATCAGCCAGCGACGGAGACGCGCCGAAGCTGCTCCAACACTTCGAAGCCCGAGATATCGGGAAGGCGAAGATCGAGAACTACGCAATCGAAAGCTCTTTGATGGACCGCATCAATCGCGTCGGCGCCGGTGGAAACAATCGACACGTCGATATCGTCATAATCCAGAAGCGCTTTGATGCTCAGTTGTTCGCCGGGATTATCTTCGACGACGAGCAACCGCTTCCGGCGCGGCGTGGCGTATTCTTTGATCCGGGACAGCGCTGATTCCAAACCTTCCGGCGTTGTGGGCTTGGTCACGAATGCGAACGCCCCTCGCGCCAGGCCGTGATGCCGATCTTCATCCAGGGTCAGCATCTGGACCGGAATGTGCCGAGTGGCCGGATCCTGCTTCAGGTGATTCAGCACGGTCCACCCCAGCATATCCGGCAGGAAAACGTCCAGGGACACCGCGGTGGGATGATACTCATTAGCGAGTGCAAGGGCTTCCGCACCGCGCGTCGCCACCAGGACTTTGAAGCCTTTGTCCCGAGAGAGATCGCACAGAACCCGCGCGTAATGCGTGTCGTCCTCGACGATGAGTAAGACTGGCATCATCGGGCTTAAGATTGTCACGGTCATCCTCGATCTTTTCGACCGCGTGCTCCGTGATGCCGGCCACCGCCATTTGCACAGGAGAGATCGCGGATGAAACCCGCGCTTCCACCGAAGCCGCGTTTGACGTCGAAGGTCCGACATAGGTCTGTGGCAAGTACAAAGTGAAAGTGCTGCCGCGACCGGGTGCGCTGCGCAGCTGAATTTCTCCTCCTAGCAGACTTGCCAGCTCACGGCTGATTGCCAAACCCAAACCGGTCCCACCGTACTTGCGGCTGGTACCGGCATCTGCCTGCTGGAAGGCTTCGAAGATAATGCGCTGCTTCTCGAACGGAATTCCGATGCCAGTATCTGCCACCTCGAAAGCCACGACCGAAGCGGCTTTGCCAAGAATGGGATGATCTTCGCTCCACCCGCTCCTGGCCGGCGATACGGTCAGGCGGACGCCTCCGACCTCGGTGAACTTGAAGGCGTTTGACAACAGGTTCTTCAACACCTGCTGCAGCCGTTTGGAATCGGTGACAACACTGCGCGCGAGGTGCGGATCCGTTTGCACCTCGAAGCTGAGACGCCGGTTCTCCGCTTCGTGGCGGAATGGGCGGCCCACAGCGTCCAACATGCTCGCGAAGAATACTTCTTCCGCCTCTACCGACACCGTTCCGGATTCGATCTTCGACAGATCGAGAATGTCGGTGATCAGGTTTAGCAAGTCTGTTCCAGCGCCATGAATCGTGCGAGCGAATTCAACCTGCTTGGGAGTGAGATTCGCATCGGGATTGTCGCTGAGTTGCTGACCGAGAACCAGAATGCTATTGAGCGGCGTGCGCAATTCGTGCGACATGTTGGCCAAGAATTCTGATTTGTATTTGGAAGTTAGAGCCAACTCTTTCGCCTTGTCTTCCAGAGCGCGCCGAGCCTGCTCGATTTCCTGATTCTTGCGTTCGACTTCGACATTCTGTTCGGCGAGTTGCTGCGCCTTTTGTGCCAGCTGCTCGTTGGTTTGCTGCAACTCCTTTTGCTGCATTTGGAGCTCAGTCGCAAGCTGCTGCGACTGCTTCAGCAATCCTTCCGTCTGCATCGTGGCTTCGATACTGTTCAGCACAATGCCGATGCTGGCCGTCAGTTGCTCGAGAAATGCCAGATGCGAAGTTGTAAACGTGCTTAACGACGCCAGTTCGATCACTGCCTTGACGCGATCTTCAAACAGCACAGGAAGGACGATAACGTTTCGCGGAACCGCTTCGAACAATCCCGAGCGAATCGAAATCGTATTGGGCGGCAGTTCGGAGATAAGCATGCGGCGTTTTTCCGCGGCACACTGCCCCACCAATCCTTCGCCGATCTTCAAACGGCGCAGATGCCCGTCGTCACCATCTCCTGCAAACGCGGAGAGGAGAACCATTTCCGCCGATTCCTCGCCACCCATCTGGTAGATCACGCCTTGCTGGGCGCTCACCAAGGGCGCAAGTTCAGAGAGCAGCATGCGTCCCACTGTTGTCAGGTCGCGTTGCCCTTGCAACATGCCGGTGAAGCGGGCCAGATTGGTCTTGAGCCAATCCTGCTCTGTGTTGCGGTCGGTGGTGAGGCGGAGGTTATCAATCATCGTGTTGATGTTGTCCTTCAGCTCCGCCACTTCTCCGCTGGCTTCCACTTGAATGGAACGAGTAAGGTCGCCTTTGGTCACGGCCGTTGCAACTTCAGCAATAGCACGCACCTGGTTGGTCAAATTGTCGGCGAGCAAGTTAACGTTGCCCGTAAGATCCTTCCACGTACCAGCAGCGCCGGGCACGTTGGCCTGGCCACCGAGCCGGCCTTCGACGCCGACTTCGCGCGCAACCGTCGTCACCTGATCGGCGAAGGTGGCCAGCGTGTCCGTCATGTTGTTGATGGTTTCCGCGAGCGCGGCGACTTCGCCTTTCGCGTTTACCGTCAGCTTCTGAGTAAGTTCGCCGTTGGCGACTGCGGTCACCACTTTGACGATGCCGCGCACCTGCTCCGTTAGATTGGCGGCCATCACGTTCACGTTGTCCGTAAGATCTTTCCAGGTTCCGGCGACGCCCGGCACTTGCGCCTGACCACCGAGCTTGCCTTCCGTACCCACTTCGCGCGCGACGCGGGTTACTTCTGCGGCGAAGGCGTTCAGCTGATCAACCATTGTGTTGATGGTGTTCTTAAGTTCAAGAATTTCACCTTTCACATCGACGGTGATCTTGCGAGATAGGTCGCCACGAGCAACGGCCGTGGTCACTTCGGCGATGTTACGAACCTGACCGGTCAAGTTTCCGGCCATGGCATTCACCGAGTCGGTTAGATCCTTCCAGGTTCCGGCCACGCCGGATACGTTCGCCTGTCCTCCGAGACGACCCTCGCTGCCTACTTCACGCGCCACACGCGTCACTTCGGCGGCGAACGAACGCAACTGCTCGACCATCGTGTTCAGTGTTTCCTTCAACTGCAGAATTTCGCCGCGCACATCGACCGTGATTTTCTTGGAGAGATCGCCGTTGGCGATCGCCGTTGCGACTTCTGCGATGTTGCGAACCTGGCCGGTGAGGTTGCTGGCCATAAAGTTGACGTTGTCCGTGAGATCTTTCCAGGTGCCAGCGACGCCAGGCACTTGCGCCTGTCCGCCCAGTTTTCCGTCAGTACCAACTTCGCGCGCCACGCGCGTCACTTCACCAGCGAACGCATTCAGCTGATCCACCATGGTGTTGATGGTGTTCTTGAGTTCGAGAATTTCGCCCTTCACGTCGACGGTAATCTTGCGCGACAAATCGCCGCGGGCAACCGCAGTAGTAACTTCGGCAATGTTTCGGACTTGGCCGGTTAGGTTGCCGGCCATCGAGTTGACCGAATCTGTAAGATCCTTCCACGTGCCAGCCACGCCTGGCACATTGGCTTGTCCGCCAAGGCGGCCTTCCGTACCGACTTCACGTGCCACGCGCGTTACTTCACCGGCGAACGCATTCAGCTGGTCTACGGTCGTGTTGATGGTTTCCTTGAGCAAAAGAATCTCGCCGCTCACGTTCACGGTAATTTTTTTCGAAAGGTCGCCGCTGGCGATCGCCGTAGACACTTCAGCGATGTTGCGCACTTGCCCCGTCAAGTTGCTGGCCATTGAGTTGACGGAATCGGTAAGGTCCTTCCATGTACCGCCCACACCGGGCACTTGCGCCTGGCCGCCCAGTTTTCCGTCGGTGCCGACCTCGCGCGCTACACGGGTCACTTCGGATGCGAACGAGCGCAACTGATCGACCATCGTGTTCAGCGTGTCTTTGAGTTCGAGAATTTCACCTTTGACGTCGACCGTAATCTTGCGCGACAAATCGCCACGGGCGACGGCGGTTGCCACTTCGGCTATGTTTCGGACCTGGCCGGTAAGGTTGCTGGCCATGAAGTTGACGTTGTCCGTGAGATCTTTCCAGGTGCCAGCCACGCCCGGCACCTGCGCCTGTCCGCCGAGCTTGCCTTCGGTCCCCACCTCGCGGGCCACGCGCGTCACTTCGCCGGCGAATGCGTTGAGCTGGTCGACCATCGTATTGATGGTGTTCTTCAGTTCGAGAATTTCGCCCTTCACGTCGACCGTGATCTTGCGCGACAAATCGCCGCGGGCTACAGCCGTGGTGACTTCAGCGATGTTGCGCACCTGCCCGGTTAAGTTTCCGCCCATCGAGTTCACGGAGTCGGTGAGATCTTTCCACGTGCCGGCAACGCCCGGCACGTTGGCTTGTCCGCCCAAACGCCCTTCTGTTCCCACCTCGCGGGCCACACGGGTCACTTCGCCGGCGAAACGGTTGAGCTGGTCGACCATCGTGTTCAGCGTCTCCTTGAGCTGCAAAATCTCGCCGCGCACGTCGACCGTGATTTTGCGGGACAGGTCGCCATTTGCAATGGCCGTCGCCACCTCAGCGATGTTTCGTACCTGGCCGGTAAGGTTGCTGGCCATGAAGTTGACGTTGTCCGTAAGATCTTTCCACGTTCCGCCAACGCCCGGCACTTGCGCCTGTCCACCAAGTTTGCCTTCGGTACCTACTTCTCGCGCGACGCGGGTCACTTCACCGGCAAACGCGTTGAGCTGATCGACCATCGTGTTGATGGTGTCTTTGAGTTCAAGAATTTCGCCTTTCACATCGACCGTGATTTTGCGGGACAAATCGCCGCGGGCCACGGCGGTAGTAACTTCAGCGATGTTTCTTACTTGAGCCGTCAAGTTGCCGGCCATGGCGTTCACGGAATCCGTAAGATCCTTCCACGTTCCGGCCACGCCCACGACGACCGCCTGGCCGCCCAGCTTGCCATCGGTACCCACTTCACGGGCCACCCGTGTGACTTCGGAAGCGAACGAGCGGAGTTGATCGACCATCGTGTTGATCGCTTCTTTAAGCTGAAGAATTTCTCCACGGACGTCGACCGTGATTTTTCGGGATAAATCGCCACTGGCCACAGCCGTCGCGACTTCCGCGATGTTTCGAACTTGGCCAGTGAGATTGCTGGCCATGGAATTGACGGAGTCGGTGAGATCTTTCCAGGTTCCGGCCACGCCTGGCACTTGCGCCTGACCGCCGAGTTTGCCATCCGTGCCCACCTCTCGAGCCACGCGCGTCACTTCGGCGGTGAAAACGCCCAGCTGTTGAATCATCGTGTTCACGATGCTGGCAGAGCGCAGGAACTCGCCCTCCAGGGGGCGTCCATCCACGTCGAGGCGCACAGTTTGGGTCAGATTTCCTTGGGCAACAGCTGCGATGGCGCGCGTTACTTCTGCGGTGGGACGAAGAAGGTCCTCGACTAACGTGTTGACCGACACCTCCATATCGCCCCACGCGCCCCGGGATTCATGAAAGCGGGTGCGCTCACGCGTCCTTCCTTCCTTACCCACCACTTGTCCCACGCGCTTCAGTTCCTGTGCCATCTGTTGATTGGCCGCAACGATGGAATTGAACGTATCTGCAATCTTGCCGGGCAAGCCTGTCCATGAACCCGGAAGGCGCACAGAAAAATCTCCGTCCCGCATGGTTTGCAAGCCCGAGAGAATTACGCTCAGGTCCCCCAACGTAGGCTCAACCAAGGAACTACCGTTGTTCCCGCCTGCCTCTAACGCGCCAGTGGCCACGGCGGTGGCCGCGTCTCGGTTACTTCTCTTCATACAGTTATGCTCTCCACGGGTTTCGGAAGGGTGGCAGCAGGCGAAGATGCCAGCGAAATAAAGGCAGCCAGGAACATTTCTCTTGGATACGGCTTAGGGGGATGTACCAATCAAACTTGATTCGTATCACGACAAACTGTAGTGTGGCTCTAGGGTTTTTACTGTAGCCGGGTTTTCACCGTAGGCGGAAGTGTGCTCAAGCGCACCGGCATCCGAGTGCAATATTCCCGGACCTCTATGATTCCACAGAATTTGAGACTTCTGAATTCCGCTTTTTTCCCATGGACCTAAGGCGATTTCGGTATGTCAGGACGACCTTCTGATCATTAGGATTGCTGGGGATGGGAAAACGCACGGTACGTGAGACGCGATTTGAAGTGGATAATTTGACGATCATCTTTTTTCCGCGCCTCCGCAGCAGGGACCTTTCGGATTCGCGACAGGAGGACCAAACATGCGGCTGCTGAGCGTGCGCCTCATTCTCTCCCTGATTGTCGGCATTACCCTGGTCTCTCTGGCTTTTTCGTACTACGAAGTTTTGCGAGAAAAGCGCGTGCTCCGGACTCAACTGGAACGAAGCTCGGAAGAGCTCGGTGAGAGTTTTGCGCTCAGTGTCGAAAAATCCTGGGACTCGACAAAAGCATTGCAGCGAACGGTGCAGCATTTCGGAACTCGCGAGCACCTGCTCGGAGTCGCGGTCTACGACGCGCAGGGCAAATTGGTGGCGATCACTCCGGACTTGCAGCCCATACTCGCAACAGTTCCGAGTGACGTGAGCCATGCCATCTCGGAGAATCACCCACAGAGCTCGTTTGGCCGGCTGGACAAGTATCGAGTACACATCTTTGCCTTGCCGCTGCATCGAGACGATGCAGTGCTCGGCGGCCTGGCGGTGGTGCATGATGTGGACTACATTCGTGCACAAAACCTCCGTACCTGGCGTGAAGCGTTCCTTACCGTACTCGTTCAGGTCTTTCTCATCGTTTTCATCACCGTGCTGATTGTGCGGTGGAGCATCGCCGGACCCATCGCGCGAGCGGCGCAATGGATGCGCGCTCTTCGCATGGGCAGAATTTCTTCCCGCCAGGAAATGCCGGATCTGGATCTATTCAAACCGCTGGCTTGGGAAGTGGTGACCTTGGCAGAAAGTCTTAGCCAGGCTCGAACTGCCGCGGAAAATGAGGCCCGATTGCGGGAGGCCGGCGAATCCATGTGGACGGCGGACCGGTTGGCCGTTCAGATTCAGAGTCGTCTGGAAGGTGGCCGGCTGTTTGTAGTGTCGAATCGCGAGCCCTATATCCATCAAAGAAATGGCAAAGAGATTGAAGCGGTAGTTCCACCCAGCGGTTTGGTTACAGCGCTCGAGCCCGTGCTCAAGGCCTGCGATGGCACCTGGGTTGCCCATGGCAGCGGAGACGCGGATGCGGAAGTCGTAGATGCGAATGATCGGCTGCGCGTGCCAGCGGACGAACCGCGGTACACCCTGCGCAGGGTGTGGCTGAGCAAGGAGGAAGAAGAAGGATACTACTACGGAT
This sequence comes from uncultured Acidobacteriaceae bacterium, assembly GCA_963750245.1. GTDB lineage: Bacteria > Acidobacteriota > Terriglobia > Terriglobales > Acidobacteriaceae > Sulfotelmatobacter. The sequence continues at coordinate 365,168 of CAVVQB010000005.1, read as the reverse complement.
TCTCCAACGAAGGGCTGTGGCCGCTGTGCCACATCGCTCACACGCGCCCCATCTTTCGCGCACAGGACTGGCAACTTTACCAGGAAGTGAATCGCAAGTTTGCCACGGCCGTCCTGGAAGAGATCGCCGATACACCTCACCCGGTTGTGCTGGTTCAGGATTATCACTTCGCTTTGTTGCCGCGATTCATCAAGGAGAAGCGACCGGACGCCCGCGTAGCCATTTTCTGGCACATTCCCTGGCCCAACCCGGAAGCTTTTGGCATTTGCCCCTGGCAGCGGCAACTCGTGGATGGCTTGCTCGGAGCGGACCTCATCGGATTCCACATTCAGTCCCACTGCAATAATTTCCTGCAAACGGTCGACCGCGTGCTGGAATCTCGCGTGGACTGGGAGCACTTTGCGGTGTTGCGCCAGAACCACAGAACGATCGTGCGCCCCTTCCCCATTAGCGTAGACCTGACGGACGATGAATCCACCGAGGCCGACCAATATGGAATCAACTATCTCGAACGCTCCGCGTTGATGCACAGCCTGGGGGTGGAAGCCACCTTCGTGGGAGTGGGTGTGGACAGGGTGGATTACACCAAAGGAATTCATGAGCGTTTCCGGGCGATCGAGCGGTTCCTCGAGAAGTATCCGAAATACCAGGGCAAATTCACGTTCATACAGATCGGCGCGCCCAGCCGTACTCACATCAAGCGCTATCACGACTTGATGGCGGAGTTGGAAGCCGAGGCGGAAAGAATTAACTGGCGATTTCAGTCGGGAAAGTGGAAGCCGATTCTCTTTCTTAAGCGCCATCACAGCCACAAGGAAATTGAAGGCTACTACCGCGCCGCCGATCTCTGCCTGGTGACGTCGTTGCATGACGGCATGAACCTGGTAGCGAAGGAGTTTCTTGCCGCGCGCCGCGACGAACGCGGCGTGCTGATTTTGAGCCAGTTTACCGGCGCCGCTCGCGAATTGAGAGACGCGTTGTTAGTGAACCCTTACGACATCGACAAGACTGCTGAAGCCATCAGAGCCGCGTTGGAGATGGAACCCGAGGAGCGGCAGATGCGAGTGCATCACATGCGCAAAATCATACGTGAACACAACATCTATCGCTGGGCCGGAAATCTGGTAACCGAATTGTGCGAACTTAGGCTGGACGGAAACGATCGATCACAGAAGAAACCTCGGGGAGGCGTGACGGCCGCGTGACGCACCTCAGGGACAGAATCAATCTAGAGTTCGATTCCGGAGCAAAACCTCAACTTGAAGCCTTTCTGGGATTGGTGACCGACGCGCCTCGGTCTTTGCTGATGTTGGATTTCGATGGAACACTCGCGCCCTTCAGGAAGGAGCGCAACAAGGTCGTTCCGTATCCCGGGGTTACGTCAGCCTTGCAGAATATTCTTGCCACTGGAAGAACGCGAGTAGTCATCATTTCAGGGCGGGACGTTACAGAGACCGTCCCACTTTTATCGATCAAGCCTCATCCTGAGGTTTGGGGACTCCATGGACTGCAGCGTCTGAAGGCCGATGGGAGCGTGGAGCTCCGGGACTTGGATCAGTCCACAATACAAGGGCTGGCGGCGGCGGAACTTTGGTTGCGCTCGGAGAACCTGCTAGAGGCTACGGAATTCAAGTCGGGAAGCATTGCGGTGCACTGGCGTGATCTGGCCGAGTCGGAAGCAGAAACTATGCGGGACCGAGTGATCCAGGGCTGGGCGGACATTGCCAAGCGCTTCGATTTGGGCGTGATGGACTTTGATGGTGGAGTCGAGATTCGCAGCCCGAAGATCAACAAAGGGACAGCCGTCCGTACGATTCTCGACGAGATGGATCCGGAAGCCCCTGCCGCTTATTTGGGAGACGACAACACGGACGAGGATGCATTCGAGGCGATTAACGGCCGAGGGCTTAGCATTCTGGCGCGCCCGGAGCTCAGGCCCACGGGTGCGCAGGTTTGGCTTAGACCGCCGGAAGAACTCCTCGCATTATTGGCCGCGTGGCTCGAGGCATGTCGAGAAGGATCTGCTATCGAAGCGACCGATTCCGCTAAAAACTAAGAACCAGTTCGATTTGGCACTACCTGGGCTATCACACCCATCGCGGAGGTCATGCCCCTTGAGTGTTTTTTTTCTCGTCGCCTTTTGCGATCGCATCGGGCTCCGCTGCAATGGTGACTTCCACCTCTGCCCCTGGCTTCAGTCGCACCGTATCGCCATTCTGATCGGTCAGAGTATTTTCAATACGTAACTCTCGATACAGATGATCAGCGCCATGGACAGCAATCTGGGCCTTCTCGGGTTCGGAAGGAAATGGAGGTTTGATGATCTTCTCGACAGTTGCGGGCAGGGTGGTGCTCGGCTTTTCACTCATAGCGTAGGCGCGTCCTTTTGGTCTTGGCTGTCTAACCGGGAATCAGCGTTAGCGGGCTCGCTGTTGAAGCCATTATAACGTCTCGCCGCTACTCTGGAAATCACTCGCCAAATACCTCGACCAATCGACCTTGATCTACCAGTGAGAAAACGAACTTCGGCAAGGTGAAATCAAACTCCAAACAACTAAATATAGAATTTTTTCTTGCCTGCGTACCTAGCCCGGCGCGTAGGGCAAAACTTAACTCCTCGGTTTTCGAGCAGCTCTGCGCCAGGAGAGACCCAGAATGTTGCCGGAGACTGGCCAAGCTAGAAAGCGCACTTCAAGTTTTCGACAAATTCTTATCCATCCACTATAAGGAACTATTACCCATGCAGCTTGCTTTGGACACGAGTGCATTCGCCGCTTCGAGACTCTCCGGTAATGCACGCAGGAGTTGAATGGCTAGTCCAACCCAGCCCATCGTCTGGCCCGGTCGTCCCTATCCACTAGGCGCAACCTGGGACGGCGAGGGGGTCAACTTCGCGCTTTATTCGGAACACGCAGAGAAAGTCGAGCTTTGCCTCTTCGACGTACTGGGAAGGCGCGAAACGGTTCGTGTCCTGCTGCCTGAGCAAACGGACATGGTGTGGCATGGTTATCTGCCGGAAGTGCGCCCCGGACAGCTTTATGCCTATCGCGCGTATGGTCCCTATGCTCCGGAAAGAGGGCAGCGCTTCAATCCCCACAAACTTCTTCTTGACCCTTACGGCAAGCAAATCGAAGGAAATATTCAATGGAATGATTCACACTTTGGATATCGGGTCGGACATAAACAGGAAGACTTGTCCTTTGACCGCCGCGACAATGCTGCAGTAATGCCGAAGAACCGGGTCATCGATTCCGCTTTTACCTGGGGAGCGGATGCGCCTCCGAATATTCCCTGGCACAAAACTCTGATCTACGAATTGCATGTGAAAGGGTTCACCAAGTGTCATCCGGATGTTCCGGCTCACTTACGCGGGACATACGCGGGTCTATCCACTGCGCCGGTGATCGAATATCTGACCCGGTTGGGGGTGACCTCCATCGAACTCATGCCCGTGCACAGTTTCGTGGATGATCGTCAGCTTGTAGAGCGCGGCCTGCGCAACTATTGGGGTTATAACTCCATCGGTTTCTTTGCTCTCGAGCCTCGTTACCTGGCAACGGACTCCATCCGCGAATTCAAGACCATGGTCAAGACTCTGCACTCTGCGGGATTTGAAGTGATTCTGGATGTTGTCTACAACCACACCGCGGAGGGCAATCACATGGGACCTACCCTCTCGCTGAAAGGCATCGACAACAGTTCTTACTACCGTCTCGTAGCAAATAATCCGCGCTATTACATGGATTACACCGGAACCGGAAATACGCTGAACATGCAGCATCCCCGCGTGCTGCAGCTCATCATGGACAGCCTGCGCTATTGGGTTCTGGAAATGCATGTGGACGGCTTCCGCTTCGATCTTGCCGCTACGCTTGCCCGCGAGTTGCATGAAGTCAATCGACTGGGCGCATTTCTGGACATCATCCACCAGGATCCGATTCTCTCCCAGGTGAAACTGATTGCCGAGCCTTGGGACCTGGGAGAAGGCGGCTATCAGGTCGGGAACTTCCCGGTGGGTTGGGCCGAGTGGAATGATCGCTATCGTGATACGGTGCGATCTTTTTGGAAAGGTGATGGAGGAGTCCTGGGTGACCTCGCGTACCGCGTCACCGGGTCCAGTGATCTCTATGCCCACAGTGGCCGCCGTCCTTATGCCAGTGTGAATTTTGTTACCGCGCATGACGGCTTCACGCTGCAGGATCTGGTCAGCTACAACGAGAAACATAACGAGGCGAACGGCGAAGACAATCGCGACGGCAACAATAACAACCGCAGCTGGAATTGCGGGGTCGAGGGCCCAACGGACGATCCCGATATTCAGGCTCTGCGGGCCAAGCAAAAGCGAAACCTGCTGTCCACCTTGCTTCTGTCTCAGGGTGTGCCCATGATGTACGCCGGCGATGCGATCGGACACACGCAGATGGGGAACAACAACGCCTATTGCCAGGACAACGAGTCAAGTTGGCTGAACTGGAACCTGCGACCTCAGGATCGTGATTTTCTGGCATTCGCCCAGCGCATGATCAATCTTCGCAAGAAGCATCCCGTGTTCCGGCGCCGGCATTTCTTCCAGGGCCGTCCGATCAAAGGCGCAGATGTAAAGGATGTTTTGTGGCTCAACCGCGGCGGAAATGAGATGACCGAAGAGGATTGGCGCAGTCCCTCAGTTCAAAGTCTTGGAATGTTTTTGTCTGGTCAGGGACTTGATGAAACCGATGAACGGGGACGAAAACTTAGCGACACCGATTTTCTGCTGCTTCTGAACCCGAACCACGAAGACGTGGCATTCACTTTACCCGCGTTTCGCCCAGCCTCTCGTTGGATGGCGTGGATGGACACTTCCCACGAAGAGGGCCTGCATCCCGGCGATACTTATGACTCCGGCGCTTCGTATCCTCTACAGGCACGTTCCATGGTCGTATTGATGGAGCGTCGCGGAAATGGCAAGAAAGAATTGAAAGAAGAAGAGTCGAATGAAGCGCCGTCATAGCATGCCTTTTGGCGCCGAATATCGGCGGGACGGAAGCGTCCGCTTTCGTTTGTGGGCTCCAGCGGCGCATCGTGTCGACCTTCGGCTACAGGATGTCGAAAAAGTTACACCTTTGCCTCTTCGGCGCATGGATCAAGGTTGGTACGAAGTGGTGACCGATGCGGCAAAGCCAGGAACGCTCTACCGGTTCCAGATTGATGGCGGACAGGAAGTGCCGGACCCCGCTTCCCGTTTTCAACCGCGGGATGTTCACGGTCCCAGTGAAGTAATCGACCCTCACGCTTTCGATTGGCAGGACGATGCCTGGCATGGCCGCCGATGGGGAGAGGCTGTGATCTACGAACTTCACGTGGGCGCGTTCATGCCAGCCGGAACTTTTTCTTCGGCTTGCCAACGCCTGGACTACCTGGCGGATCTCGGAGTGACAGCTTTGGAGCTGATGCCGGTGGCCGATTTTTCTGGCCGTCGAAATTGGGGATACGACGGCGTATACCAGTTCGCACCCGATAGTGTTTACGGCCGTCCGGAAGATCTCAAACAATTGGTACAATCCGCCCATGTCCGCCGAATGATGGTTTTGCTGGACGTCGTCTACAACCACTTTGGGCCGGAAGGAAATTATCTCGGCCTTTACGCCCCACAATTCTTCACCGATCGTCACCATACTCCGTGGGGCAACGCCATCAACTTCGATGGTGCCGCCAGCCGGGCCGTCCGAGACTTTTTCATCCATAATGCCTTGTACTGGCTAAATGAATTCAATTTCGACGGCCTGCGTTTGGACGCGGTCAATGCCATCCTGGATGATTCCACTCCTGACATTCTCACAGAATTGGCCGATGCAGTTCGCAGCGTGGCCGAACCTGGTCGATGCGTTCACCTGATACTCGAGAACGACCGAAACCAATCCCACTATCTTCAACGGAAGAAGCAGCGCCGGCCGCGGACATACACTGCGCAGTGGAACGACGATATCCACCACGCCCTGCATGTGGTCATCACTGGCGAAAAGGACGGCTACTATTCTGATTATTCAGATTGCCCTATCGATCATTTGGGCCGTTGCCTGGCCGAGGGATTCGATTATCAGGGTGAAGCATCTTTTTACCGGAACGGGGAGAAGCGTGGTGAATCTACAGAAGGCTTGCCGCCGACCGCGTTCGTCTCATTCCTTCAAAATCACGATCAGGTTGGGAACCGAGCGCTCGGGGAGAGAATTCTCACCATCGCTGATCCGCTCGCCGTTCGTGCGGCAACTGCGATCCTTCTTCTGAGCCCGCAGCCGCCACTCCTCTTTATGGGGGAAGAATTTGGAGCACGAACGCCCTTTCTGTTTTTCTGCGACTTCGAGAAAGATCTGGCGGCCGCGGTCACGGCTGGCCGACGAAACGAGTTCGCTCGTTTCGCCAGGTTTAGCGACCCGGCCTCGCTTGCGGGCATCCCTGATCCCAACGACGTCAGAACGTTTGAGGCTTCCCGCCTCGACTGGGATGTTATCGCTCAATCGGAGCATCAGGAATGGTTGGACCTATACCGCAAACTGCTGTCGTTGCGGTCTCGCCACATTGTCCCCCATCTCTTAGATGCATGCCACATAAGCGCAAGTTACGAAGCTCATGGAGATCGAGGTCTGACAGCCAAGTGGATATTTGCGGACCACGCAGAACTAACGCTGCTCGCTAATCTGCACGCCGATCCACTCACTGGAGTCGCTCAGCCGGATTCGCAGATCATCTATGCCAGCGAAGAAGTTCGTGAGAGTAGTTTGCAACGACCCACATTGCCGCCTTGGTCTGTGGTCTGGTTCTTGCAATCATGAAGCCAAGCTCTTCCATCCCGCGCGCGACGTATCGGCTTCAGCTGAATCGTGACTTCACTTTCGCCCAGGCCGCGTCCATTCAGATACATGCCGAGCAAGAAGAAAATCTTCCACGCGAACGAAAAGCACCCTGAGGCACCTGGGTTCTTGTCAGTTACGGTGAGCCCCGTAACTCTTACTTTGGCCCCGGCGTCACCGACTTCAGGTAGGCAACAACCGCCTCAGCATCCTCGGACTTCATACGAAATTGAGGCATCGGAGGCCGTAAGTACGTTCCCGTTTTCCAGATTCCTGTGGTCAGGAGCTTGACCATCTCCGCGTCGGTTCCGGGCAGGGCTCCGGCGATGCGCGGCGCCTGAAGCGGCCAATTCTCCACCGGCTCCGCCGATTTCAGCCACACTGCCGCGCCTTCCAGCCAATGCGACCGATCGGGGCGGCCATTACTGTCGCGGGGCGTGTGACACTGGCTGCAGACCGCGATGTTATCGACGATGTATTCTCCGCGAGCGACGGAGCTATCCTTCTGACCTCCAGCTTTGCCGGCTGGCGGCACGGCTTGCGCCAGACTTAGATTGGTCAGTCCTAAGAGAAGGAGCAGCAGAGCCAGGGTGGCGGTTGGATGATGGGTTGCGTCCCGCGCAGTCTGCATTCCATTTGGTTGATAGTGGTTTCCGAGAGGTTGGCGGAGAGCAGCGGCCTCACGATGACGGTTCATCCGCTAATCGTAGCAGCCCGAATTGACCGGGACAAACCCCGAACCCGCTTTCGGCATCTTCTGTGGGGCCGTTGCATTCGTAAGGGCTGGACTGTCATACTTCTAGACACTCTTTTCGGGGCTTCGTCCGTCCGGCAACAGAAACCGCTGAGAGACGGTAGAAACCAGCATGACGGAACGGCAAAACTTTTGGGGCGGCTGGCAGGAACGCATCACCGCGCTCCGCAATGTTCCAGCGGTCCTGAAGATCGTTTGGGACTCCGGCCACGGCGTCGTGGTGTTTGGACTGCTCTCGCGGGTATGCGCATCCCTCATGCCGGTCGGGCTTCTGTGGATTACGAAGCTCATTATTGACAACATCAATAATGCCGTCCACGCTCACCAGCCGATAAGATCCGGGTTTTGGTGGTTGGTCGTCGCCGAGTTTTCTCTGGCCGTCCTGAACAGTATTCTTCTCCGCACGATCGACTATTCAGATTCTCTGCTGGGCGATAAATACACGCGCTACGTCAGCATTCGGGTCATGAGTCATGCGGCCAGCCTGGATCTGATCGCCTATGAAGATCCGGTCTTCTATGACCGTCTCGAGCGGGCCCGCGTGCAGGCAACCGATCGTCTGGTGATGATCCAGCAGATCGGACGGCTGGTGCAACAGGCTATCACCACGATAACTCTCTCGATCTCGATCATGCTGTTCTCTCCGTGGCTGATGCTTCTGCTGATCGCCGGCGTGGTTCCCGCGTTCCTTGGCGAGAGCCATTTCGCCTTCCTGGGATACGCCAAGAATTTCCGGCAGACACCGAGGCGGCGGCAACTGGATTATCTGCGAATTCTTGGTGGCAGCAAAGAAGCTGCGAAAGAGCTGAAGCTCTTTGGATTAAAGGATTTCCTGCGCGAGCGATTTACCCGCATATCGGATGAGATCTACGATGAGAACGTAACACTCTCGCGACGGAAGCTGATTGCCGGCGCGATGCTCTCGATGGTCGGCACGGCTGGCTACTATTCCGCATACGTTTTCGTGATCTGGCGTACCCTCGCCGGGGAGCTTACCATCGGCTCGTTAACCTTTCTGGCCGGAGCCATTCAGCAGGCCAGCAGCAATATCGAGCAGATTTTCTCTACCTTCGCCGGCATCGGCGACCAGGCGTTGTTCCTCACCGATCTGCTGGCTTTCTTTGAAATGAAGCCGACGATCCAATCCAAGCCCAATGCCCTGCCCGTGCCCCGGCCGATTGTGCGCGGGGTCGAATTCAGAAATGTTTCCTTCTCTTATCCGGGAAATTCCCGCCAAGTGCTTGATCGAATTAATTTTCAGTTGCATACCAACGAACGGCTGGCTCTGATTGGCGAAAATGGCCAGGGCAAAACGACCATCGTCAAATTAATCACCCGCCTTTATGACCCGACAGAAGGCCAAATCCTGCTGGATGGCGTGGACCTTCGCGAGTATGATCTCGATGATCTTCATCGCGAGATCGGCGTCATTTTTCAGGATTTCATGCGCTATGAGATGACCGCTCGGGACAACATAGCCATCGGCCGAATCGAGGAAATCGATAATCTCGCGCTGGTGAAGAGCGCTGCCGAGAAAAGCATGGCGGATCAGACGATCGGACGATTGCCCGGGGGTTACAACCAGATGCTGGGGCGTCGATTCGAGCAAGGAGTAGATCTTTCGGGTGGCGAGTGGCAGAAAGTGGCGCTGGCACGTGCTTATCTGCGCGACGCTCAACTCCTCATTCTGGATGAACCCACTGCCGCACTCGATGCGCGCAGCGAGTTTGAAGTCTTTCACCGCTTTGCCGAACTCACGGCTGGAAAGATGGCGCTTTTTATTTCGCACCGCTTCTCAACCGTGCGTTCTGCGGACCGCATCCTAGTTCTGGAAAACGGCAAGATTGCCGAGGAAGGAACCCACGACCAACTGGCCAGCATGGGTGGTCGTTATGCGGAAATGTTCGAGATGCAGGCCTCGAGCTATCGCTAGGAGACGTACAGAATGACACCACAAAGCGGTCATCTGGAACTCGTGAAGTCGGAACCGAAAGGCCTGCGCACACTTCTGGATATGGGACCTGACCTCGATACGTTATCTTCGAGCGCCGCTGAGCTCGCTCGATCACTGGCATGGATACCGGGACAACAAGAATCGCAACATTTCCGCGATCGCTGCGAGGCACTCAATCGCGCGTACAAGCCGCTGTTCATCTCCCTGGAAGCTCGCGCCAAGGCTGCTGTTTCGGATGATTTTCGACGCCTGCAGGAGAATATGTACCTGGTCAGCGGCGAACTGCAGGAAACTTGCACAACCTTCAGCGCCACCTATAAGCTTCCTCAGGTCCGCACTCCCGATGGCACCATCCTGCCAAGAGTAGCCGCGTTGGCGGAGGGTCTTCTCGCCGCCAGCGCTTTCCAGTTCAGCGAAAGCAGCTTCACTTCTTATATCCAGGCCTTTCAGCAGGTAACAGTTCTTAAGCTTGCAGAACTGTGGATGCTGATTCCCGTCATGAAGGTGGTGCTGCTGGAGCACATTGCGGAGCGTGGACGCCGGCTACTTGAAGACCCCTCGCGATCGTACGGCATCCAGGACCTTGGTCCGTAGCCTCCAGGAAATCAAGCAGACTTCATGGAAGCTAGTCATTGAGCCCTTGATCCTTTTCGATCAAATTCTTCGGCAAGACCCGGCAGGAGCTTATCCACGGATGGACTATGAAACCCGTGAGCTCTACCGAAAGCAATTGGTCAAGATTGCCGACCGCTGCGACTATTCCGACGAGACGAGGATTGCCAGCGAAGCACTCGCGCCTGGCTCGAGAAGCGCAGACGCATCGGCGTGAGAATCCGCGTGTAACCTTGCGCGATTCGCACATTGGATCGTACCTGCTGGCGGAAGGCGCGGCTGTTCTAAAACAGAGAGTCGGCTTCCATCCTTCGATTACCCAGCGCTTGCGTACTTTTCTGCTTCACCATCCCGATGAGTTTTATCTACCCGGCATAGCTGCTCTCACGTTCGCAATCGTGACGGCGGTCGTACTTCAACTAACTCCGCCCAGCACTTCTCTGGGTTTGGTTTTGCTCGCGATTCTAGCTGTGCTCATACCCGCCTCACAGAGTGCGGTCCAGATCATGAACTATTTGGCCACTCTGCTGCTGCCAGCTCAGACTCTGCCCAAGCTCGATTTTTCGGACGGTGTTCCGAGCGACTGCATAACCATGGTGGCGATTCCGACCGTGCTTATGAGTGAGAAGCAGGTCCGCAAACTGGTGGACGATCTTGAAGTTCGCTATCTGGGCAATCAGGATCCCAACATTCATTTTGCGTTGCTCTCGGACCTTCCCGATTCTCCGGCAGAACCGAGGCAAGATAACGTTCTGGTTAACTTAGCTTCGAGTCTCATCCGCAGACTCAACGACAAATATGCTCCCCTGGGGATGGGTTCGTTCTTCTTGTTCCATCGCCACCTTGTCTACAATCCGCGCGAACGCCTCTGGATGGGATGGGAACGCAAGCGCGGGAAGCTGATGGACCTGAATAATCTTCTGCGCGGTAAGTTTGACAGCTTCCCGGTTAAGGTTGGTGATCTCTCACTACTCTCAAGCGTTCGTTTCGTCATCACCCTTGATTCCGATACTGAGTTGCCGCGAGGGGCGGCCAGTCGCATGGCGGGAACCTTGGCGCATCCTTTAAATCAGGCAATTATCGATCCGGAGAAAGGAATCGTCGTCGCCGGTTACGGCATTCTGCAGCCCCGAGTTGGCGTAAGTGTTCAGAGTTCGGCGCGGTCCCGGCTGGCCAGCATTTATTCAGGGCAGACCGGGTTCGACATCTACACTCACGCGACCTCCGATATTTATCAGGACCTTTACGGCGAAGGCATTTTTGTTGGAAAAGGAATCTACGAAGTCGAGACGCTGCACCGCGTCCTCGATCGCCGTTTCCCACGCAATGCTTTGCTAAGTCATGACCTGGTCGAAGGTGCCTATGCTCGCGCCGGCCTGGTCAGCGATATCGAAGTAATCGAGGATTATCCTTCTCACTACAGCGCTCACAACCGGCGCAAGCATCGCTGGATGCGGGGCGACTGGCAAATCGCAGGATGGCTCCTTCCGTTGGTTCCGGAGGAGTCCGGTCAGCGTGTTCCCAATCCTCTTTCTGTAGTATCGAGATGGAAGATTCTCGATAACCTGCGGCGTAGTCTGGTGGAACCTGCCATCTTTGTTCTGTTCTTGCTGGGATGGTTGGCCCTGCCCGGGGGCCCTGCCGCTTGGACTCTCGCGACCGTTGCCATTCTTTTCCTTCCCGCGCTCTGCCAGCTGGCGGTCGATTTAGGGCATGCCACGATATCGGGGAAACGGTCCATCGCCCGCGATGCATTGGACGCGTTTCTCAACGCAAGCATTGCCAACGTGTTGACAATTACATTCCTCGCGCACCAGGCGCTTTTGTCCATGGATGCCGTGGTGAGAACCATGGTCCGCCGATTGATCACGCGACAGAGGTTGTTGCAGTGGGAAACCGCCGCCCAGGCTGAACTCGCGGGCGATAAACGGACCACGCTCGACACCTACCTCAACTGGACTCCTGTTCTTGCGTTGGGTTTTTTTCTCTTGATTTCGCTGGTGCGTCCTAGCGCCCTGCTGTCCTCGCTGCCGATTCTTCTGCTGTGGGCCTGCAGCCAACCGGTCTCGGTGTGGCTGAACCGTCCTCCGGGCGCTCCACGCCAACAAGCGTCAGAGCGCGACCAACGCTTGCTTCGTGTATCGGGGCTCCGCACCTGGCGGTATTTTGCCGAGTTCAGCACGGAAGAGCATCACTGGCTGATTCCCGATAATGTTCAGGAAGAGAACACGAAAGTTGCACCTCGTGTTTCGCCTACGAATCTTGGCCTGCTTCTCAACGCACGCCAGGTAGCGTGCCATTTCGGCTATCTCACGGTGCCGGAATTCTCTCAGCAGACTTTGCGCACTCTGGAAACCGTCTCGCGGTTGAAAAAACACCGAGGCCATCTCCTCAATTGGTATGACACACAAACTTTGACGGCGTTTACTCCCGCCATCGTTTCCAGTGTCGACAGCGGCAATCTCGCGGCCTCCCTTTGGACTCTGCAACAGGGAACTTTAGATCTCCTAAACCGGCCTCTGTTCCCTCGTGGATTAGCCGATGGCCTCTTCGATCATTTTTCCCTGCTTTCCGACCTGGGCCCGATTCCCTCCCGGAATTGTGATGCGATCGAAAAATCCCTGCGCCAACGAGATTGGTTGCAGTACGTTCTCGACATTCCTGACTCGGTTCTTAAAGACATCCACCAGCCGTCTCCCATTTCAAATGAAGCCGATAGCCGATGGTTTCGGCAACAAACCGAAGATCGGATTCGCCAGATCTGTCGCACCGTGCAGCTTTACTCACCCTGGCTGCTGCCGGAATATGCCAACCTAAGAAATGATTTGACGGTTCATCCCAACGCCTTCAGATCAGGTCCACCGCTGGAGCATCTCCCGCACTTTATCGAGGATCTTTTCGTTCGACTGCGCGAGAAGCTGGACGCCAAGCCCTCGGATGACAGGGCGAGGCTCTGTCGCGAACTGCTCGAACTGCTGCCCGATGCACGGGCTCGAGCCATACGTCTGATCGAAGATCTCTACAAGGTTGCCGACCAGTCGTTCGCCCTGGCGGACGAAATGGATTTCGGATTTCTCCTCAACCGTGGCCGCGGCCTGTTCTCCGTCGCCTTTGAAATGGATAAACAGCAGAACCATCCCGCTTGTTATGACCTGCTGGCCAGTGAAGCTCGCATCGCCTACTTCATCGCCATCGCCAAGGACGATATCCCGCAGGAAAGCTGGTTCGAACTGAGCCGTCCGCTCATGCAGGAACAGGGAATGACGGGTTTGCTCTCCTGGACCGGGACGATGTTCGAATACCTGATGCCGACGCTCTGGATGCATTTATATCCCAATACTCTGCTGCAGCACGCGGCGGAAACGGCGGTTCGTGTCCAACAAACCTACGCAGCTTCCAAAGGCGCTCTGTGCTGGGGCATCTCCGAATCGGCGTCCGGCAGATTGGATGATGCCGGCAACTACCACTACTTCGCTTATGGCGTCCCGGAGTTGGCGATTTTCAAGCCCGAGCAGGACACTCCCGTGATCTCTCCGTATTCCACTTTCCTCGCGCTTGATATCGATCCTGTCACGGCTACTCGCAACCTGCGGAAGATGCAACGCAAAGGCTGGCTCGGCGCCTACGGATTTTACGAAGCTCTGGATTTTAGTCGCGCCAAGTCGCGTGCTCCGGAAGTAGTCCGTTGTTGGATGGCTCATCACCAGGGTATGAGCCTGCTCGCCATCGCGAATTTTCTTGACGATGAAATCGTTCAGCGCTGGTTTCACAGCAACCCACGAGTACAGGCAACGGAACTGTTGCTTCAGGAGAAACCGGCTGCACGCATGAGTTCGAACGGATCACACGCCAAAGTGGCATGAAACTCCTCTGCGCGAAGGAATCACTGTAATGCGACGTTTGCACAACCTTGGGTTCGCCCTGCTCTTGGCATTTTCGGCGAGTGCCGCCTCGCTCCATGCTCAGTCAGATACCAAACCAGAAATAATCGTCGTCGATGCGAAGGCGGCTTCGCATCCCCTTCCTCACTTCTGGGAGCAGATGTTTGGCTCAGGACGCGCCATCCTGAGCCTGCGTGAAAACTATCGCAACGACCTGCGCGCGGTTAAGCAGATCACGGACTTCCACTACATACGCTTTCATGCCATTTTTGATGACGAAGTCGGCATCTATGCGGAAGACGGCCAAGGGCATCCGGTTTATAACTTCTCTTATATCGATCAAATCTACGACGGATTGCTCGCCGCCGGAGTGCGTCCGTTCGTGGAAATCAGTTTCATGCCCAATCAATTGGCTGCCAGCCATACTCTTCATCCCTTTTGGTACCACCCGAATGTTTCCCCTCCGAAGGATTGGGCCCGTTGGGATGGCCTCGTCGCCGCGTTCGCTCAACATCTAATCGAGCGCTATGGTGCGGATGAGGTAGCGCAATGGTATTTCGAAGTGTGGAATGAGCCCAACCTTGATTTTTGGGCAGGACAGCCCAGGCAGGAAACCTACTGGGAACTTTACGACCACACCGCTCTCGCACTCAAGAAGGTAAGCCCAAGACTGCGCGTCGGCGGACCGGCTACTGCGCAGGCCGCATGGGCTGACGCCTTCATCCGGCACTGCGCTGACAAACAAATCTCGGTCGATTATGTTTCAAGCCACGTCTACGCTAACGACCTGGCGCAAGATGTTTTCGGCACGCAAGAAAACATTCCTCGGGATCGGATGGTGTGCCGCGCGGTGGATAAAGTGCATGGGCAGATAAAGTCATCGCCCATGCCCAACTTGCCCCTCATCTGGAGCGAGTTCAATGCCAGTTACAAGAACGAACCTGATGTCACCGACGCGACCTATATGGGCCCATGGCTCGCCGATACCATCCGCCAGTGCGATGGTTTGGTCGACTCAATGTCTTACTGGAGCTTCTCCGATGTTTTCGAAGAACAAGGTGTGGTGAAAACGCCGTTCTATGGTGGTTACGGGCTTATGGCCGAAGACGATATACCCAAGCCTGCCTTCAACGTCTTCAAGATCCTGCACAAGCTGGGCGAGGAACGGATACAACTCGATTCTGATTCCGCTCTCCTCACTCGTAGAAAAGACGGAACGTTGGTATTGGCTGTATGGAATTACGCTCCGCCGGGAGAGTCCGGTTCTTCGAAGCAAATCACCTTGAAGCTCAAGGATACGAAGGCGAAGCACATCTTAATCTCAAGAGTCGACATCAACCACGGAGATGTTCATTCTGCCTACGAGAAAATGGGCAGCCCCACTTATCCCACCCAGAAACAGATTCACGAGCTGCAACAGGCGGCGGAGCTTCCTGCGCCGGAAGCGGGTCGCGTAGAGAATGGCCAGCTTACATTGACCCTACCCAGTCACGGGCTGGCCGTAATTGAACTCAAGTAAGCTAGCTACGGCGCCTGGCTCGCCGTAGCGGCATCCGTTTCCATCCTAAGGCTGGCATTTCTTGAAGCCGGCGCGATCCATGCCGCGCTGCGCTTCTTGATTCTTCATGAAGGTCTTCCAAACAAAACCAGTCCGGACATTCTCCGCCATCAACATCGTAATTCCTGCATCAATGCCGATCGTGTCGGTATCGTACCAATTCTTCAGCGGATTGAACGCATTGACAAACCCATACCTGCTCCACGCTTGCGGGTAGCGAGTTTTTATATTTCTCAGCACACGCATCACCGGCTGCGTCATAAATGGCAAGGATCCTGCGGACGCGCTGGGCACGACCGTTCCATCAATCGGACCCATCATCGGTGGACCGCCCCAAATCACATAGCCTTTCTGCGAATCCGACGCCGAAATGCCCCACAGGTCATCGCTGTAATCGGGAAATTGTTTGCCGAGTTCCAGGCAGAAACGCCGGTGAGCGTCAGTCGCGAAAATCGAGTTTTCGAAATAATCGGCGTACTGGTCGCGCTTGCCGCGGAAATCAAACCAGGCTTGCGAGTATTGATGCACAAACAAAGGCGCAAACGAACCGATGTAGCGAACGCCGTCGTACTCAAACTTTGTCCTCTTCCATGCATTCCACGCCTCCTCCGGTAACGGATGTGGAAGCGATCCCAGTCCCAGCAGATAAATCATCATCATCTCGCTGTAGTAGTCCCAGCGATAGGGGAGAAATCCAAATTCCGGAGTCCAGCCATGCGGCAATAGAGAGGTGTCTTCGGAAAGCCAACTCCAATCCACTCGGTTGAAAATCTGGTAAGCCAGCAGACTGATTTCCGAATGTTCCTCGAAGTGCCCCCGGCAGGTGAGCAGCCCGCAAAGAAGGATCGAAGTATCAACGGACGACACTTCAGAATCCCACACTCGCTCGCCGGTATTAATGTCAGCAAAGTGGTAGAAAAAACCGCGGTGTGTGGGCATCTTCTTCCACAGAAAGCGCAGGGTGGTCTCAACCCGGTCCCGAGCCTCGGAAAGAGAAATGAATCCGCGCCGCTGGCCGATGCACAGAGCAGTCAACCCGAAGCCTGTTGCTGCAATGCTGGCCACCCCGGAATTGTCGTCTTTCGAAACATTGCATCGATCTCTCACCAGCCCAGTCTGCGAGCCCGCCTGATCCCAGAAGTATTGAAAATTGCGCTTCTCCAAGTCATCCAGGAAGGCGTCATCGTCGGCCGAGATAACGCTCAGACCGGCAGTCGGCTGCTGAGTTGCCGGTTGCTGCGCTCGGACCATCAGTGGAAATCCGTGACCCACCACCCCGCACAGGCCTAGTCCGCCCATTTGAAAAAGCAGATCTCTCCGCGTGAGCCGGCTTTTGAAAGAGCTCTTATCTTTCATGCGCATCAACTAGACTTAGATGCCTCACATGCCGCACAGACTGCCGATGATCTCTGGGGAAAAAACCGGCAAACTTGCCATCCCCAAAATGCGTCCTAGAATGTTAAACATAAGGGGTCGCAATGACTAGAGGCAAGATCGCAACCTGGACCTTAGTGAGCATTGCCCTGTTGGCCGCCATATCGGCATTTGCTTACCTGAAGCGCCGTCAACCCGTGACGCTGCGAGGTGCAGTCTTACGCGAGGATCGCGATCCGAACCGGCAATTGCCACTCGCCGATGTCCAGATCACCGCCATCAATGCTTTGGGAAGCGGCAATTCCAAGTCCGATTCAATGGGCTTTTTCACTTTGACTCTGCCTAAAGGCCTGAGGCGGCGCCAACAGGTCCTCCTCAAGTTTCGCCACCCTGATTATCAACCGTTGAATGTGAACGATTTCATTGGCGACAAGATTTATGTCGTCCGCATGGTTCCCACGCGTGAAGAACAGAGCCCCGAGCCTCGCTCCGGATCCCCAATCTCGAATACGCGAATACGATATTCCGTCAAAGCGACGACCGAGGCCAATATCGGCAGCGCCGTGAAAACCTTTCAGGTCGTCAACGCCGGCAACACGCCCTGTAACAAGCGTCCTCCGTGCGGCCCCGGTGGCAAGTGGAAAGGCACGGTCGGCTCTTTGTCTCTAGACGCCGGCGAGGGAAACGAGTTTCGCAATGCCAGAGTTTCCTGCATCGCCGGGCCGTGCCCGTTCACCAAAATTGTGCAGCAAAACTTTTCAGAAGATCGGCGTCGCTTCAATGTTTCGGCTCTCAACTGGTCAGATACGGTTACGTTCCTGATTGAAGCTGAAGTAGTTCATCCCATGACCAGCGACATGGTGCGGGAGACTTATCCGGTAATTTTCGGCCGCACGTTGAACTTCAGCTTGCCCGCCTCCGCGGAAGGCCCGAGCATTGAAGCCGAAGTCGCCGGCGATCCCATCGTTTTCCCACTGGGCCCTGACCTTTTCCTCCGCTGGGCGAACTGTCAAATGTTAGTCGATCGAGATCTGTCCAAAAATTATCGCTGTGAGCTTAAGCCAGGGTATCAATTCCGTTAGGAAGAGAGGCCGGTGTGGATCTGCCGCCCGCCGGCGATAATATCCCCCATCAGTAATTTCGATTGGACGCGATCTGCGCTCACCCATAAAGTAAGCTCGGAGGATGACGTCACATCCAGGCCCAGGCTGAGGTTACCGTTGTTACCCTTCACGAATAACTGTGAGTATGCGATCTGAGATAATGAAGACGCTAGGGAACGGTCCAACGCTGGGCTGGGGAAAAACTTAACCGCTTGTTCCAACAGAATGTGAAAGATTGCCCTGCGCGCAGAGTGCAAATCCACGTATGGAACCAGAGAGCCTGAATTTGGAAGAAAATCGCCAGGAAGTTCAAGGATTGGACCTGACTGTTCGTGCGCACGAGGTGCCAGACGTCCTCACTCTTGAGGAGATTTCCAACCTTGCTGCGGAAGAGGGCCAGCCCGCCGAGACCCTGATGAACGTCGTGGCATTGATTGCCAAGAGATTTGATACTGACGTTTGTTCGGCTTATCTACTGGAGCCTGACCGAGCCAACCTGGTATTGGCCGCGACGGTCGGCCTCCGGCGAGAGTGTATCGGCCAGTTGCGCATGGCAATCCACGAAGGACTCGCCGGATTGGTAGCGGAACAAGTGCGTCCGGTAGCCGTAGAGCAAGCGCAAACTCACCCACGTTTCAAGTACTTCCCAGAAGCTGGCGAAGACGAGTACCAGTCCTTCCTCGGCATTCCACTCATCGACCGGGGAGTTCTGCAAGGGGTTCTGGTCGTGCAAACCATGGAGCCTCGGCTTTTCAGTGAAGACGAGATCCAAATGCTGACTGAGGCGGCAGCCCAGGTTGCCCCGGTCGTGAGCGAGGCGCGCACGCTCGATCGATTCATTGCCCCCGCGCAGGAGCGGCTTTGGTCAGTCGCTCGCAACCTGTGGTGGAGTTGGGATCACGATGCCGTGAGCCTGTTTCGCGATCTCGACCCGGTCCGCTGGCGGCAACTCAATCAGAATCCCATCTCCCTGCTGGCGGAGCTTCCGCTGGCAAAGCTCGAGAGTCGTGCGGCCGAGCTCGTGCTGCATAGCCGCATCAACTACGCTTATCGGCGGCTGCAGGAATATCTGCATGCCGACCGCACTTGGGGAACCAGGCACGCCGGAGTTTTGCGGCCTCGTCCCGTAGCCTATTTCTCGGCAGAGTTCGGAATTCACGAGTCGCTCCCGGTTTATTCCGGCGGCCTCGGCGTGCTTGCCGGAGACCACATTAAGAGCGCTTCCGATCTTGCCATCCCGCTCGTCGGCATCGGACTGTTCTACGGTCAGGGATACTTTCGCCAGCGCCTCGATCGCGACGGGTGGCAGCAGGAAGAATACCTGGAGACGGACGTCAATCAATTGCCTCTGGAGACCGCAATCGGCAAGAACGGCCGGCCCGTCGTCGTTCAAATCGAGACTCGCAACGGTTCGATTCATGCCAAAGTATGGCGGGTGGCAGTGGGGCGCTGCGACCTGCTTCTTCTCGATTCCGATGTGGAAGGCAATACTCCGGACGACCGAAAACTGACGTCCCGCCTTTACGGTGGAGATGCGCGAACTCGCATTCGGCAAGAATTGCTGCTGGGAGTCGGAGGCTTCCGCGCGCTCAAAGCCATGGGCATCACGCCCGGCGTTCTTCACCTGAATGAAGGTCACAGCGGATTCGCTGTGCTGGAGGCCATCCACTCCCGCATGCAGGAGGAAGGCATCGCATTTGATCGCGCCGTTCCGCGAGTGTCGCGGGAAGTGGTCTTCACCACCCATACGCCCGTGCCCGCTGGTCACGACCGCTTTGAAGCGGACCTGATTGAAGAGCATCTTGGCCCCTTGCGCGAAGGGCTTGGCCTTTCGCCAGAGAGTCTGATGGGCCTCGGTCGTGAAAAGCCGAGCAATCAACAGGAAACATTTTGCATGACCGTGCTTGGCCTCCGGTTCTCGCGCCGTGCCAACGCTGTTTCCGCGCTCCACGGGGAAGTCTCCCGTGCCATGTGGACCGGCCTGTGTCCCGGCAAACCGGAAGACGAAGTACCCATCGGGCACATCACCAATGGAGTTCACGTTCCGTCCTGGCTCGCTCCGCAGATGTTCCGCCTCTACGACCGCCATTTGGGCACCAATTGGCACCAGCACAGCAGCGAGGCGCGCATCTGGGAAGGCATCGAGAATGTGGACGATGGCGAACTCTGGGAGACCCACCTAAGCCTAAAATCGCAGCTTCTCGACTTTGTCCGCCGCCGCGCGGTTGAACAGGCTGAGCGCCGGCTCGAATCCCGGGAAACTTTACAGAGACTCGGCAGAATCCTCACTCCCGATGCGCTGACCATCGGATTTGCCCGCCGCTTTGCCACCTACAAGCGCGCCAACCTGATCCTGCGGGACATCGAGAACCTGGCCTCCATGGTGAATGATCCCAAACGCCCGGTACAGTTTGTCTTTGCCGGCAAGGCGCATCCTCTCGACGAGCCCGGCAAACGCCTTCTGCAGCAGATCGCTGAACTGATGCGCAATACGCGCTTCGGCGATAAATTCGTCTTTGTCGAAGACTATGACATTAACGTCGGGCGCTACCTGGTCCAGGGCGTCGATGTATGGCTGAACAACCCGCGGCGTCCGCTCGAAGCCTCGGGTACAAGTGGCCAAAAAGTAGTCTTGAATGGAGGCCTCAACCTTTCCGTTCTCGATGGCTGGTGGGCCGAGGCCTATGACGGCATGAACGGATTCGCCATCGGAACCGGCCGAACTCACTCCGACATGAACGTCCATGACACGCGCGACGGCGAGGATTTGTACCGAACCCTTCGGGATGAAGTGATTCCACTCTATTACCAGCGGGATCGCGACGGTCTGCCCCGTGGCTGGATCAAACGCATGAAACGCACCATCCGCACTCTGGGCTGGCGCTTCAACGCCGATCGCATGGTGATGGACTACACCTTGAAATGCTACGTTCCCGCCGCCGGAGGCACATCCAGCGATATGAGATCCGCATGGTGAGCCTCGCCTGAAGGATCGTGTGTGATTGAAAAAACCGAGCCGTGGATGTTGCCTCCGGCCTCACCGACATTTGCGATGTTGCTGATGACGGGTCTGACAGACGATTACATCAGCCACGGACGGATATCGTCGGAGGATCTTTCAGCGCCACGGCTGACCAACCTTTAACAAATTCTCCCAGCCGGTCCAGGGCGTCGGGAAATTTGTCGGTCATCGCCGCGAACCCAAGGCGAAAATGCGAAGGCTCATCCCAACAATCCCCGGGGGCGAGCAGGATTCCCTGTTCCGCAGCCGCTTGGCAAAAGGCGCGGCTGTTCTCTCCACTGACTAGCCAGGGGAAAGCGGTCACTCCGCCACGGGGAGGAATCCAGCCAATCGTCTCAGCATGCTCCGACATGAAGGCGGCGAGCTGCCGAAGATTCCGAGTTGCGGTTTCCTGCGTTTTCCCGAGGACGATGTTGCGATGGCGCATTGCAATCTCCGCCAGCATTTCCCCGGCTGTATTGTTTGAAATTGAAAAAATGGTGCGCGCATTCCAGTAGAGTGCTCGGCGCTTGGCATCGTGCTCGATCATCCAACCGATCCGCACTCCAGATAGAGGGAAAGCTTTCGAGAAATCATGGATGACGGTGGCATGCGGCAGACGCGAAGCTGATCTTGTCGCCTGTCCGCCGTTGATAGGATGATAGATGGGGTGGTACACCTCATCGCTCACAAGTTGAATTTCACGAGATGCTGCAAACTCGTGCAGGCTATCCAGTTCCGCATCGCTGATCGTTGCACCAGTAGGATTGTGCGGACTGTTGATCAGAATCAATTTGGTATTTCGATCCACCAGTTGCTTGATCTCCTCGAGATCGATACGGAAGCCGTTCTCCTTCCGGACAGCGTAGTAGCGAGTCTCGATCCCAAGCGATTCGGGCAAGGCGGAAAACGGCGGATAGCCTGGTTGGGGCAGGACAACGTTGGCTCCAGCTTCCGCGGCCAGCCAAAACAGAATAAGCAGCGCCTCTGAGGCACCGGTTACGACCTGGACAGTGTCGACATTAACCTCCTGCATCTCGGCAATGGCTGCGCGTAAGCCCTCGGCTCCTTCTGGGCGGCTGTAGGCCAGCTTGTGATTCAGGAAGCGCTGCCGCTCCTCCTCGCTGGCGAGGCTCAGGATCTCATTCAGGGTCCAGCGTGGTCCTTCGCTTGAGGCCAGGTTGAATTCGATGTCGTGCTCGTAAGCGGCGAGCCACATGTCCAGTAGGAAGGGTTTCAATTGCATGCCACACCTCGAAGCATTAGATCAACCTATCGTCACTCCGGCCTCACAAACTTCGCCTCCGCATCTGGCATTGGCTTAGCGATCATGACCGACCACTTTCTTCATCGCACGGCGCGAGCATCACCGTTCGGCGGGGGCGGGTGACTATAGCTCAGCGCCTGGAAACGGATCAGATCGTCGTCTATTTCAGGTGCTCGACAAGAAATAAATCGGAGAGGTTGCGCACATATCCAAAAACGTAATGCTCTTCATCCGCCGCGATTCGGGGACAAGCAACGCCAACTACTCCCGCCAAGTCAAACGGCCGGACGGTTTTCCATGGAGTTCGCGTGCCGGTGCGGAGATCCAGACGCCAAACGGGACAAGATGTTTCGCCGCGCTGTCCAACCAGCAATGCGCCCCCATCCTTACTCCAGCGCAGGGGCGTGTCGTTGGGTACTGAGCCAGGTACAAGTTGCGGATTGCCGCCATCGACCGAAACCAGCGCGACGCCGTTGCCGGTAAGGGTTGCGACTTGTTTCCCATCGGGTGAAACAGAGTGGGCGTGGGTGCCTAAGGCAAATCCTTCGGGAGTGATGGCGCGTGGCGCACCACCGCCCATGCTGGCAAGGTACACCCGCTGGGGATGTCCCGGTTCGTGACCATCAAACAGGAGCCGCTTGGAGTCACCGAAGAACTGGCCCCCGGAGGGCACCACGTTGCCGGTTGGAAACGGCTGCAGCTGTCCCACTCCAGTCGGAAGAAGTATGAAGTCGGGCGGAGACATATTCTGCCGCAGGACGAGAGCCCACTTACCGTCGGGTGATAACGCTTCTCCGGAGCCCTGCCCCAGACGTACTGCAGACGTACCATTTGTATCGCGGCTAAACACGGCGTACTCGCCACCGCCGGCTTCACCGGCCTCAATGAACAGTATGAGCTTCCCGTCTTCGGAGATGTCGATGGGAACGGTCCAGTCCTGCCAGCTTAGATCACGTTCCTTGTTTTCCCCCGGCGCCAGCCCAATTGCCCCGGCGCGCAAGGCGTCGCGTGAAATCAAAGCTCGCCCGCCAGCACCGACGTCATGCAGAGTAAGCGTCCCGGGAGCGCTAAGCAGTTCCCGAACCCTGCCGGACAAGGTGACGCCGCGCAGGGAACGACTGAAGCCCGTAGCGGTGGCAGTAAACCAGATCTCGTCCCCTGAAGGCGACCACGCGGCTCCAAAGGCGCTGGCCCAACGTTCGGTCAAGTCTGTTTTCTTGCCTTTAAGGTCAACCACGCTGATCGTCCCGCCGTCGTCGCCCAGCAGGTTATGGTCGATAAATGCGAGACGGTCCCCTTTGGGGGAGAAATGCAGGTGGCTGATCCAGCCGGCGGTTTCATACAACACCTTTCCAATCGGATACTCGATGCGGCTTTGGGCATTCACCACGTGAACTGCAGCCAATGCCTCTCCCCCGGGAGCCCAATCCGCGTCTTCCACGTTGTCCAGCAGGTCGCGGGGCGCATCTGCGCCGATGGAAACCTGAGCGAGCGTACCGCGATGGGTGAAATGATTGGGACTGACGCTAAACTGGCGCAACACCGCCATCTGTCCCGCTGGCGATACCGCCAGTACCTCCGTCTCCGGCAAGCCTAGATCGCGAGATTCGGTCGAATTGGCAGAACTGATAAAAACGGATTCGGGATTACCCTCCCAACTGGCACTGTAAACCGCTGATCGCGGGTCTGGTGCAAATCTGGCTACCCGCAGGGAGCCGCGACGGAAGCTCAGTTCGCGAAACGTCGGCACGGGCGCCGTGGAACTGCGCTGACCCGCCACGAAACTGGCGATTGCAACTGCGACCAACGCTACTAAGACCCCGCCGAGCAGCAGAGGTATATGCGCTCGCCTGGCGGGAGCGGCAGCAACTTCTTGGGAGCTGTCCTGCGGCTTCGCGGCGGCTACGGATGAGCCGGATTCCGTGACAACGGCCATTTGCCGTGAGGACGGATGCCAGTCGCGCTGCAGACGCTTGAGATCGGACCGCACTTCGGCTGCGCTCTGGTAGCGCAAATCGCGGTCCTTTTCTAGCGCCTTGTTGACAATGCGTTCCAGTTCCGGGGGGAGCTTCGGGTTTAAGACGAGGGGTGCGGTTGGCGTTTTGTTAAGAATCGCGTTGAAAATTGCTGCCGAGGTATTGCCTTCGAAGGGAAGCTGGCCGGTGCTCATCTCATATAGCACCACGCCGAACGAGAATACATCCGTGCGGGCATCCACCTCTTCGCCGAGCGACTGTTCCGGGCTCATGTACGCTACCGTGCCGAGTGCAGAGCCTGGCGAAGTCAGTTGCTCGGGGGTGACCCCGACCGTGGGCCCAGCCGTAGGGTCTCCCACACCCGCGTACTTGCCGCGTTCCGCAATCACTTTTGCCAGTCCAAAATCGAGAATCTTCGCATGATTGCGCTCGGTCACGAAGATATTTGCAGGCTTAATGTCGCGATGGATGATCCCCCTGGCGTGAGCCGTTTCAAGAGCGTCGGCAATCTCGATGGCCAGCGTCAGCAACGGTCCCACTTCCAGCGGACGATGGGTAATCCTGTGCTTTAGCGTGCTCCCATCCAGAAACTCCATGACTATGAAGGATTGAGTTTCGTGCTGGCCGATTTCGTAGATGGTGCAGATGTTGGGATGGTTCAACGCGGAGGATGCCTGCGCCTCTCGCTGAAACCGGATCAATGCCTGGGAATCTTTGGCTACCTCGTCGGGCAGAAACTTCAGTGCGACAAACCGGTGCAGACTCAGGTCTTCGGCCTTGTAAACCACTCCCATGCCTCCGCCGCCCAACTTCTCAACGATGCGGTAGTGCGATATGGTTTGGCCGATCATTCGGAAGTGAATGGTTTTCAGGTCGACTTATATTACGGACAGGGCGCAGGCACGTCAACGAACGGCTGCACTGTCGCGCTCGTCGAGCCGAAAGAAACTTGATAATATGCCGTACGGCGCAAAGTTCGTTGAGCGCTCACTTCTGAATTTCCAGCCAGTCTGTCACGGACTGCAGGGCAAATTTTGAGCGGGGTTTAGATTTTGGGAAGTACAAAGGGGGTGACGCCGTGCCTCGAATCGGGCGCAACGCTTGTCCTTACTGCCGTTGTTCGGCACATATCCATGCTTCCAGATTCAAGAGCCTTTGGGAGGTCGCGGCGATTGCGCTATTGCTTCGCCCGGTGCGATGCCATGATTGCTGCTCGCGCTTTTATCGACCCGTGTTCATGAAGGCACTCCCTGCCCGCAGCATGTCGGTTGAGTCTCACGAAGCTGAGGAAGCTCCACACCGTGCCGCCTGATCGCGGCTACTTTCTTTTGGCACCATCAAGACGCGAGGGAGCGCGTTTAAGGCTTCACCAATTCGATGATGACGGAATCAGGCCGTGTCCACGCCTGCGCTCCGGTGTGCTTGAGGCGTTGCATTGAGTCATCCCAATGCAGATGCGTGACGCTCGTTTCGCCTTTTTCGTACGCATACGTCACCCCGTCGTCTTGATAGAGCGTGTTATCGCCGTCGGCGCCGGTATAAATCCGGATTTTCGCAATTTTCTGAGTCTCTTTCGTGCTCTCAATCGGCTCGCCTAACGGCAGAATCGAGCCCGCCCGGACAAAAAGCGGCAAAGTTTCAATTGGCGCTTCAACCCGAATCTCCTGCCCACCATGAAACCGTTCGTTCGTCCAGTAGTTGTACCACTCCGCTCCCGCGGGAAGATAAACCATCCGACTCGTAGCTCCTTGGTCGGTGACTGGCGCGACCAGAAATGAGGAGCCAAACATGTATTCATCGCCAAGATCGGCGACCTTGGGATCATCCGGAAAGTCCATGAACAATGCGCGCATGAATGGCGCGCCGCTTTCGTAAGTTTTGTAGCCGAGCGAGTAAATATAAGGCATCAATTGATAACGCAGCTTTAAGTACTTCTCCAGAATCGGTTCGGCGGCCTTTCCATACGACCAGACTTCGTTGAAGTTGCGGCTGCCGTGTGTACGGAAGATCGGAAGAAATGTCGCGTACTCAAACCACCGGGTGTAGAGCTCGGGATAATCGTCGTAGCCGCCTACATTGTCGCGAGCGTCGGAAGGGTCGAGCAATGCCGGGCGGTCGGGCTTGTGTTCGGAGGGAAGGTATTGCCATCCGCCGATGTCGTTGGTCCAGTAGGCCATCCCCGAGGCCGTGAAGTCGAGCCCGGTTGGAATCTGCCGTTTTAAAGTGTCCCAAGTGGGGTAGATATCCGAAGACCACACCATCGTTCCGTTCCGCTGGGAACCGAGATAAGCGTCGCGAGAGAGAATCAGCGCGCGCTGTTTAACATCCCGCCGGAAGCCGTCGTAAATGGCGGCTGTATGCAACAGGGGATAAATGTTGAAGTAACGCGTGCCGGGTCCTGCATAGAAGTAGCTGCCATCCGGCGGGAGATCGGGCTCGGTTTCATCTGCCCAAATCGCATCGAAGCCCTGGCTGATGATGTTGTCGCGAATCGTCTCCCAATACCAACGGGCCGCGTCCGGATTCGTCGTGTCGATGTCGGAGCCGGCCAAGTCGTAAGGCACGCCATCGGTTGGAGTGCCGTCGGCCAGGTGCTCAAACCAACCCTTATCTCTCAGGAAATCGTAGTAGCGGGAGCCTTTGATGAACCGCGGCCACACGCTGATCATGGATTGAAAACCCATTTCATGCAATTTCCGGTTCATCTCCGCTGGATCCGGCCACGATTCGGGAATAAAATCCATCTGCCCCATCTTTGAGAAATAAAACCAATCCACCACGATCATGTCGGCGGGAAGATGGCGATCGCGATATCCTTTCGCCACCGCGAGCACTTCAGCCTGGCTGGAATAGCGCTGCTTGCATTGAATGTATCCATAGGCAGCCTTGGGGAGCATTGGGGTCGCGCCCGTAAGCAAGCGATAGCCGGAATAGATCTCGTCCGTGTTTTGACCGGCAATCACGAAAAACGAAACGCGGTCTCCAACTTCGGACTCCCATTCCACTCGCTCGTTGAATCCTGGTTTAATTGTCGTTTTGGAGGGATTGTCCCAGATCATTCCATATCCATGGTTCGTGACGACAAACGGAACACAAATGCTGGGCCCGCCGGTGGCCAGGTAATTGTGCCAGCACTCCACGGTGTGACCGCGATGATCGAGAAACCCTTCCTGATTCTGGCCCAGGCCGTAGTAGTGTTCGTCGTTGGGCGATCGGAAGGTCGCACCGACACGATAGAAGGGCGCATCGGATGGGCGCCTGTTATGCAAAATGCCGGCGTTGTCATCTTTATAGTTTGGAACGGACATCCACCAATTCGTCATTTGCAGAAGGGTCTGGCCGTTTGGAGTGCTTATGGTGATGTGAGCCGGCGGATTTGCGCCCTGGAAATATTTAGAGATATCCGCCTGCGTAGACGACCGAGGCCGCGGCTTGTTTGCGGCCACGGAGACAACCAACCGTGGGGATCGGTAGATGTCATCTTCGTCGTTCCATTCATGGACCCAACCTTGCGCCGAAGGAGTCGCGACGAAGCCGTAGCCGGGAGCCGCGACCGCCGAGTCGTGAATCGTGCTGAGGGTCACGCGAATCATATTCTGGGCGTAAGGTTCGAGCGCGATGGTGCTGCCGCGATCGAGAATGACGGCTGCTTGTTCGGCTCCGACCGCGCAGACCGCATTTGCGGTGAAGATGAAGAATGCGCACATCTTTGCAAATTGGCTTCTCATGCCTTTTCCTTTCCCGCCGGAGTGACGGGTATATATTTTGTTACCTCGGGTGCGATCACCGTGATAATATACCTTGTCGTTAACGTACACGGAACAGCGGCCCCAAAACCGAAATCCGCCCCTGCTCTGGCCGGTAAGTGACTGTTGCGATGTACTTTCTTGGGATCGACGTAGGTACCGGAGGCACGCGCGCGCTGGTGATTGACCAGAGCGGAGCGGTAATTTCCTCTGCGGCGGAGGAGCATCGGCCCTTTGCCTCCCCGCAAATCGGCTGGGCGGAACAGGATCCAACCGACTGGTGGCGAGCCTGCGGACTGGCAACTAGAAAGGCCTTGACCCAGGGTAGCATTCGCGCGGAACAGGTCGCCTGCGTCGGTTTTTCGGGACAAATGCATGGTGCCGTTCTTTTGGACGGACACGGTCAGGTCGTGAGGCCCGCACTGATCTGGTGCGACGTGAGGACTCAGAAGCAGGCGGACGAACTGACTTCCAAAATCGGCGCCGAGCGTTTGCGTCAGCTCACGTGCAATCCTGCCCTCACCAATTTCACCCTGACCAAGTGCCTGTGGGTTCGCGAGAACGAACCTGAGAACTGGAGTCGTGTTCGGTCGCTCATGCTGCCCAAGGATTATGTTCGTTATCGGCTGACGGGCGAGCGCGCCACTGATTTGGCCGACGCCTCGGGAACCCTTTTGCTCGATGTGGCGCATCGCCGTTGGTCGCATGAGATCTTGGATTTCGTTCAGATGGACTCCGCTCTCCTTCCCTCTTTGTACGAGTCGCCCGAGATTTGCGGAAGAGTCTCGGAAGTTGGCGCGACGGCGACGGGATTGCGAAGCGGAACGCCGGTCGTCGCGGGGGCCGGAGATCAGGCGGCCGGAGCAATCGGCATTGGCGTTGTCTCGCCAGGAGCGGTCAGTGCAACCATCGGAACCTCGGGAGTGGTTCTTGCCGCAACGAATCTCCCCGCGCTCGACCCCGAAGGGCGGGTGCACACCTTTTGCCATGGCTTGGCGAATCGCTGGTTGGTCATGGGCGTCACGCAAGCTGCGGGCCTGTCTCTGCGCTGGTTCCGCGATCAGTTTGGCGTCATCAATGGCCACAGCGATTCTTACGAAGATCTCACGGCTCTGGCCGCAAAGGTTCCCGCCGGCTCCGATGGCCTCCTGTGGGCGCCTTACCTGATGGGCGAACGAACGCCGTATCTGGACGCCACAGCCCGAGGGATGCTGGTAGGCCTGACTGCGTCGCACACGCGCGCACACCTGGTGCGCGCCATTTTGGAAGGTGTCGCCTTCAGCTTGCGCGATACCTTCACGATTTTCGAGCAAATCGACGTTCCTGTGAAAACGATTCGCCTCGGCGGCGGCGGGGCGAGATCTGCACTGTGGCGTCAAATTCAGGCTGACGTCTACGGCCGAGCGGTCGAGACGGTTGCGGTGGAAGAAGGTGCGGCCTACGGAGCTGCTATTCTGGCGGGAGTCGGCGCCAAAGCATGGCCAACCGTTGATGCTGCCTGCGCGGCGGTGGTGCGCGTTGCCGCAACTACAGCTCCGAATGTTCAGGATTCGTTGGTGATGAACCGCGCTTATTCAAAATACCGGCGCATCTATCCAGGCATGAAAGCGATCTTGAATTGATAACAGCAGTTGGAAATTGTGGGAGATTGAACGAATGACAAGGCTCAGCGACTATCAACCGAAACCGGAGCATAAATTTTCCTTCGGTCTTTGGACCGTCGGCAATCGTGGACGCGATCCGTTTGGAGATTTCGTGCGCCCGGTGATGTTGCCCAACGATATTGTTTCTCTGCTTGCGGAAGTGGGTGCGTGGGGCGTCAATCTGCACGACAATGACCTGGTGCCGATTGACGCAACTCCATCCGAGCGCGACTCCATCGTGCGGTCATTCAAGAAGGCATGCGAGGAAAATAGTCTGGTCGTGCCCATGGCCACCGTCTCGCTGTTCTTTCATCCCGTTTTTCGCGATGGCGCATTCACCGCAAACGATCCGGAGGTCCGAGCCTATGCGGTTCAGAAAACCATGCGCGCCATGGATATTGGCGCTGAGTTAGGCGCGAAGATTTTCGTTTTGTGGGGCGGACGCGAAGGCGTTGAAACCGACGCTTGCCGCCCGGCGGATGAAGCGGTCAAGCGACTGCGCGAAGCCGTCAACTACCTTTGCCAATACAATATCGATCGCGGATACGGAATGAAATTTGCGCTCGAGGCCAAGCCCAACGAGCCCAGGTCCGATATCTACATGTCCACAACCGGCAGTTATCTCGGGTTTCATTCCCACGCTCGATCATCCGGAGATGGTTGGTGTAAATCCGGAGATGGCGCATGAACACATGGCGGGCCTCAATTTCATGCACGCCGTAGCGCAGGCATGGGAAGCAGGCAAGCTGTTCCACATCGATCTGAACGATCAAATGTCAGGACGGTACGACCAGGATCTTCGTTTCGGTTCGGCGAATCTTAAATCGGCATTTTGGCTGGTGAAATTTCTTGAAGATGTGGGCTACCCGGGACCGCGTCACTTCGACGCGCACGCTTATAGAACCGAAGATTACGAAGGTGTTAAGGATTTCGCCCGTGGCTGCATGCGGACGTATCTGATCCTCAAGGAGAAAGCGTGCCGCTGGAATCATGACGGCGAGATCCAGGGCATCCTCGCTGAACTTTCGAGCAACGGCAACGCACCGAAAATTGGCAATTACTCGCGCGAGGGCGCTTCGCAGTTATTGAATCATGTTTTCGATAAAGACGGAATTATGCAAAAGCGTTTGCCCTACGAGCGTCTGGATCAACTGACTGTGGATTTGCTGCTGGGAGTGAGATAGAGCACAAGCCTTTCAGGAGGGGCGAATGGGGATTAGCCCGCAATGACACCTCTAACGGCGATGATCGCCGTTCCCACCCAACTAGTTCATCTCTCAACCGTCGATGTAGTGATTATTGCTTTCTACTTTGCTCTCGTTCTCTCGATTGGGTGGTACCTAAAAGGACGCGCCAACACCGGTGAAGATTTTTTTATGGCGGGCCGCGAGATGACCGCGTGGGTCGCCGGCTTGAGTTTTCTTTCCGCCAATCTGGGCGCACTCGAACTGATGGGGTGGGCGGGATCGGCCTACCAGTACGGCATTCTGGCCACGCACTGGTATTGGATCGGCGCCATACCGGCGATGCTGTTTCTCGCCTTGGTCATGATGCCGTTCTACTACATTTCCAAGACCCACTCGGTGCCGGGCTATCTGAAGCTTCGCTTTGGCGAATCCAGCCGGGCTCTTTCGGCAATTTCGTTTGCTTTCATGACCGTGCTGATGAGCGGCGTGAACATGTTTGCCATGGCCAAGGTCATGCAGATTGTTCTCGGCTGGGATATCAATTTCAGCATCTGGGCTTCGTCTTTGACGGTGGCAATCTATGTCACGCTGGGCGGGTTGCGTTCAGCGATCTTCAACGAAGTGCTGCAATTCTTCTTGATCTGGGCGGGCGCGCTGCTGATCCCGATTCTCGGTTTGTACGAAGCCGGCGGCTGGTCCAATTTGAAATTGCAGATCGCGCAGCGCGCTTCCGAGCAGTATGTGCATCTCTGGGCGGGCCTCGGATCCTTCAACAACAATCCCATGGGGATCAATTGGGCGGGAATCGTTTTCGGGCTGGCTGCAATCATCTCCATGGGATATTGGACAACTGACTTTCTAGTTGTGCAGCGCATCTTGGCGGCGAAAGACATTCGCAGCGCCGAGATGGCGCCGATCATAGGCGCTGGTTTCAAGATGTTCGTTCCAATCATTGTGATTTTGCCCGGATTGCTCGGTCTAGCCGTGTTGCCCGAAAAATTGGTCCCGGAGTCGGTCGCTGCGGTTAATGGGGCCCACAGCTATAACGACGTATTGCCCCTCATGATGGCGCGCTATTTCGGTCCGGGCCTGCTTGGCTTGGGAGTTACCGCGTTGATCGCCGGATTCATGTCCGGGATGGCGGGCAATGTCAGCGCCTTCACTACCGTCTGGACTTATGACATCTATCGCCCGCTTATAAATAAACGGGGCACTGACCATCACTATGTCAACATGGGCCGCTGGACGACGGTAATCGGCGTATTGATCAGCGTGGGCACTGCCTATCTGGTGATGCAGTTTGCCAGCATCATGGATTACGTGCAGGCGCTGTTCAGTTTCTTCATCGCTCCGCTTTTTGGGACGGTGGTGCTCGGAATGCTTTGGAAGCGGGCCAGCTCTGCCGGCGGATTTTGGGGATTGCTGAGTGGAACGCTGTGCTCGATCAGCATGTGGACATGGGTAAAGCTTGACCCGGCGGCATTGCGTTATGTGGCGCTTTCACCGCACGCTAAGGGGCTGGCCCAAGATATGTATCAGGCCCTCTGGTCATTTATTACCTGCGTTGTCGTGACGGTCGTGGTGAGCCTGGCGACTAAGCCAGTGCCGGAAGCAGAGTTGAATGGCCTGGTTTACGGCCTGACGGAAGTTCCGGCCATAGGAGACGTGCCTCTATATCAAAAGCCGCTTTTCTGGGCAGCGCTCGTAGCAGTGGTTTTCGTCGTGCTCAACATTATTTTCTGGTAAACATGATTCTCGCGACAGGACAGCAACATAGAAGCATCGGGGAGCGCTTGTGACTGACAGAGTGTCGATCTCCATCTGGTTTTTCATTGGAATTTCACTGGCGGTGGATGGCGCGCTGATCTTGGCGGCCGGGGTCTATCAATTATTGAGGCCTCCGATCCATCCCCTAGTCGTGCTTTTCGATCTGCACGCGAGTGTGTGGTGGGGAGCACTGCTGTTGGCGATCGGTCTTATTTATTGCTTTCGGTTTGCACCCAAGCGTCAGGCTTGAGAGCGCTCGAAGAATTGACGTTTTCATGGGCAATACCACAAGTCCTTACTGATGCAGTTGCGGAAGCGCCTCGGGGAGTTTTGAAGCCAGCGGCTCGTCAGCCTTTCGGTGCAACTCGCGTACTGCGGCGAACTCTTTCTGCGCGTCCGCAGCATTACCCATCGCCTGATAAACGCGCGCCAATCGATAGTGAGCGTCAGGCTGCGTGCCGTCGAGTTTCACAGCTCGCTGCAGCATGGTGATGGCTTCGGCGTAGTGTTTCTGCTCCATGAGGATAGCCCCCAAGTCCACATAGGCCAGGCGAACATTATCCTGTGTCGATATGGCTTTGCGGAGCAGAGAAACGGCGTCATCAAGATTTGATCTTTTCATTTCGATGTCTCCCAGGTATGCCAGAGCCTGTGCATGGTGGGGATCGATCGTTAATTGGCGGCGGAACTCGCTCGCGGCTTCATCGTATTGGTGCGATTTCCAATAGAGATAGCCGAGCCCGAAGTGCACGTTGGTCTCCTCGGGTGAGACTTTCACCGCCTCCTGGAACTCGGCGATGGCTTCGGGATCTCTCTGCAGACCGTCCAGCGCCTCTCCGGTCAACATGTGTGCCGGCGCCGAATCTGGTCTCAGCTGCAGTATCTGACGGAACTCGTCCAGAGCACACGAGTACTTTTTCGCCCGCAAGCAGCTCTGGGCCAGCACTTCGTGCAGTTCGGCGTTTGCTGGGTCGGATTTCGCCACGGGTTCAAGGCATTTCACGGCTTCGGCAAACCGCCTGGCCCCATAATAGCTAAGGCCTAGCAGCGACGAGGCCTGCTGATTCTTCGGATCGGCCGTTAGAACTGCGCGGAAGAGCGGAATCGCCGCATCGAAGTGTCCCTGTTTGAACTCTGCCAGACCCAGATTCAGGCGAATGCCGGGAAGGTTCGGATTCAGCGCCAACGCCTTTTTGTATGCGGACGCCGCCTCCTCGTATTTTTGTTCTTGAGAAAGCACTACTCCCAGGCTGGCTAGGGCCGGGGCGTCGTTGGGATTCTTCCTTGTGACCGCACGCCACACCTCTGCCGCTTCGGCTAATTGTCCTTGCTTTTCGAATGCGATTGCAGCGTCTGGGGTCGCAGTCTGCCCATTCGCATGGACGCATAAGAGCGCTGTCCAGATAGGACAGAAAAGGATGCCGAAGATTCTACGACGCACGCAAACCTGCCAAGCGAACTTCTGATTCGCTATCTCCCGACACTGTATCGGAAGTGCCCGAAGGGGAAAAGACAAGCGCATCCCGGTGATGCAAAATGATACAAGCGGATGATGCTAATACAGCGTCACACCCCGCCCATGGTTGCAGGGCGGGGCATGAACTTGGCCTTTTGAACGGCGTTAGAAAATCAGTTTTGCGCCAAGCTGAAACACACGCGGATCGAAGGCACTCGTCACTTGGCCGAAGTTGCCTGCGCCGAAGTTGTTGCTGAACCCGCCGTTCTGGCCGGATCCTCCAAACTGGGTGTGGTTCCAGGTATTGAAGCTTTCGGCTCGGAACTGAAATGAAGAGCCACGAGCCTCGTTGATAACGAAGTTCTTAAATAGCGACAGGTTCCAGTTATCGCGTCCGGGCCCCCGTACACCGTCGAATCCGAAGTTCCCCCAGGTCCCCGGCACCGGTGCCGAAAACGCCGCAGGATTGACCCACTGTATTCCGGTCACAGCTCCTGAGCTGCTGACCACTCGCGTCTTGGGATAGGAAAGCGCCCCGGTTAGATCGGGACGGTTGTTCACATCTCCACCCGGGAAGATACTGGAAACATTCTGCCCGTTAATACTGAGATTTTCTGGCGCCCCGGACTGAGCAGTGACGATGCCGGAAAGTTGCCATCCACCAACTGCAGTCTTCAAGAAGCGGTTTGGACTGTTCCTGAGCAACGGGATGTCATAGACGAAGTTGAAGAACGCGATGCTCGTGCGGTCGAGAACCGACGGCCCGACATCGTACCTCCAACCGACGTAGGGGTTGGTTACCCAAGACAGGTCCCAACCGTTATTGCCACTGTTTTGTCCCGTTGTGGGATCGATGGCACGAGACAACGTGTAAGCCGCCTGCAGGGTTAGATCGCGAGTGATCCGCCCCCGCAGTTCAGTTTGCAGTGAGTTGTAGTGTGAGTTGGCACCGTCGTAGGCCTGCTTGATGGAGTTGTAGCCTTGGTAGGGTACATCCCCGTTGAAGGCTGGCTGAGCGCCTGTGCAATTAGCCTTAGCCTGCAGACAGGCCAAATCCCCCACAGGTGGCAGATTGAGCTCCTGCCAGTAGCTCTCGTGTCTGTCCCGGGTCCCGACGTAAGACACCGAGAACACAGCCTTGCTTCCAACCGCTTGTTGAACCCCAGCGCTGTATGACGAGGTCCGCGGCGCAGGATAGCTCTGGTTAATCCCCACGACGCCGGCTGGCACGATTGGAACAGTAATCTGTCCCCCGCTCCAGGTAAAGTGAGGGTCAGAGAACAGAACGTTGTTGGTACCCAACGAGTATCCAAACGGCGGATTCGTTGCGCCGTTGTACATGTCGTTACCCTGAATACGCTCGTACATCAGGCCGAAGCCGCCGCGAATCACGGTCTTGCCACTGCCGGTTACGTCGTATGCAAAACCGATGCGTGGTCCGAAGTTCCACCATGCATTGTCCGCAAGCCCTCTCGGGTTTCCGTTTTTGCCTCCGATGCCCATCCCATTCAGATAGAACTGATAGGCTGAGAGCACTGGTATGGGGCTCGTGCCCAAACCCGGGCTAGCCGCTGCGCAGCCCGCGGGAAGCGGCGTGCCCCCGCAAATCTGGCCATCGCTCGTGCCCGGTACCCAGGTCGGAGCGTCGGCCGAGTTGTATTGGCTGGGATAGAAGTTTGACTGGTTGTAGTTGGCTTCGTAGGTGTGGGGAATTCCATCCCACCGCAGGCCGAGATTCAGAGTGAGCCGGTGAGTCGCGCGCCAGTTGTCCTGAATGTAGGCGGCCGGGGAGATAGCGGTCCAATGGCCTGTACCCTTGTAGGCGTTCTCGTTATAAGCCTGTGCGTCGCCCAGGATAAAGTCGGCATAATCCAGCCCGCAGGTTACTCCGGACCCGTTCGTGCATCCCGCCGGACTGGTAGCTGACCCGTTAAAGGTGAAGCCGCCCTGGGTTTCGGCAAAATAATCCTGCGCCTTCTTGTAGATCGCCCAGCTAAATCCGAACTTGAGCTGATGCGCTCCCCGCACCCAAGACAGATCGTCGCGGACCTGGTAATCATTGGCAGTGTTGTTCCAAGGCAGCCAATTTACGGTGTAGTGAGTATTCGTGCTGCCGGACAAATTGATGTCCGGGATGCGGTTGTCAACATTCTCCCCGGAGAAGATTTTGTTCGCACCCTCGGTGAACCCCGACGGCTGCTGGTAGACACCTTGCGGCAGAATGTGGATGCGGTTGCCGTCGTAACTGAAGGCGATTTCGTTGAGTAGATTCGCGCGAATCGCATGCGTGGCATGAATCACCGCGCTGTACGATGGATTGCCGAACGTGTTGAAAACCGTCGGCACGTTGTCACCACTCCACTGAGTCGTGCCGTAGGTTTGTATGGCCTGGTCGGAAATCCAGTGGCCAAAGATGGAGAACTTGTCATTAAACTGATGGTCGACGCGGGCAAGCTCTTCCTTGCCCGTGGTCGGTTGCTTGTTACCTCCGATAAACGTCCAGGTGGAAGTATTGGTCGGCGCTGGGAAGATTCCTGCCGACAGCAGAGCGGTAGCGTTCGGGTTGACTGCGCAATCTGGAATGGTGTTGTTGGGGAATGAGCTTCCGGGTACAAGAGAAGCTTGGACTGCGCCGGAGCAACCAGTATCCAGATTTGCGATATTGGCCGGGACCACCACGTTCAGCGGGTTGCCGTTCGAGAGGGTACTGGGCAGCACAACACCCGTTCCGGTGCCGTTCGCGTCCGGATACATACTGGCCAGAGGTGTTGTCACATTGAAAATGCCGCCCTGAATGAAGCGGCGCCACTCCATGTTATAGAAGAAGAACGTCTTTGGAGTCGATTTGGACGGATGAAAGCTCACCGGCCCGCCGACATTGAAACCGAAGTCGTGGAAGCGCAACTCAGCCACCGGATTGGGGGCCGGGTTGAAATAGTTCCGGGCATCGAGGGCATCGTTGCGCCCAAAATAGAAGGCGGTGGCGTGAAGCTGTTTCGTGCCCGACTTGATAACCATACTGATCGTGCCCGCCGAAGACAGGCCGTATTCCGCGCTGTAGTTTGAGGTTAAGGTGCGGAATTCGGCAATGGCGTCCTCCGAGGGCAGAACGTCAGCGCCGCCGCCGCCGCCGCGATCCGCCGCCTCGCCACCATCCACCAACCACAGATTGTGGCTGACGCGCTGGCCGTTAAAACTGACATTGAAGTCACCGCCGGCGGAAGTGGGAACCTGGAAATCGGATTGTATGCTGGAAGCGCCAGGCGTGAGCGCCTCGAGCGCGAATACGTTGCGCCCGTTGGTGGCCAGCTGCGAGATCTGTTGGCCGGTGACTACGGAGCTAACCTCGCCTGTGTCGGTTTGGACCCTGACGGCGCTCGCTTCTACGCTGACGGTTTCACTGGTTGACCCAAGTTGCATCTGAAAGTCCACGCGGGCACGATCGGCAACACTCAGCACCACATCCTTGTGCTCCGCCATCTTGAACCCCGACGTTTGCGCGCTGATGTCGTAGTGACCGATGGGCAGATCGGCCGCGACATATTGCCCCGTCTCGTTGGTCACAACTCTCCGAACTTCCCCCGTTTCCACGTGGGTAATCCTGATCTTCACATTTTGCATCACGGAACCTGAGGGATCGGTAACGGTCCCGAGAATCGTTGCCTCCTGGCTGAAGGCGTGGAATGAGAAGCCAAGCAGAAAGACGAAAAGGACTGCGAGACTCCGGCTGCGGCCTTTCACGGCAACAATAACGCTGTTGGCGAATTGAGACGGGCGAGAATTCATAGTCCACATCCCTCTGGCGCTAAAGTTCATAACGTTAACGTTAACGAGCACGGAGCAGCTTTTATCTTCTTTCGTCCGCGTTTGTCAAGAAAAATCTTAAATCCCTGATATCGAAAGCTTGAATCTGCCACGGAGAGGCAGGCGCCTGCCTTCAGAAACCGTCCAGACCTTCGACGGGCTTCCTACAGGACAATGTCTGTTTTGGAGGGGGTCAACCGACTACTTCAGTTTTGTCGCGGGGCTGAAACTTGTGCACAGCCCTCGCCCGATTCGGAGATCCGATGGCGGAGTCATCGAACTTCACCCCCGCCAGCCGAATCTCTCGGAAAAGATGCAGGTTGGATGACATTACAACGCCGGGACTAAGATGCACGGTGGGCGGGAAAGGCACCCTCCCGGTGAGATTGTCTGCCATTAGCCGAACCGCCAGCTGGCCCTGCCGGTGTGGCTGTTGATAAATGGAAGCCGTGATAGTCCCTTTCTCGAAGTAGGGAGACATTTCTGCGAAAAGGTCCGTGGTTATCAGCTTGGTTCTTCCGGCGAGGCCGCGAGCGCCGAGGGCTCGGCAGACAGGAAGGCAATTTACCGTATTCACATAGAGTCCGGCGAGAGTCGGAACCTGCCCCAGGAGATCAAAAGTCTTCTGAAAACTTTCGTCTTCATCTTCGTGCCCTTCCACAAC
This sequence comes from uncultured Acidobacteriaceae bacterium, assembly GCA_963750245.1. Taxonomy (GTDB): domain Bacteria; phylum Acidobacteriota; class Terriglobia; order Terriglobales; family Acidobacteriaceae; genus Sulfotelmatobacter. The sequence continues at coordinate 326,594 of CAVVQB010000005.1, read as the reverse complement.
GCTCACGATCTCGCCTCCCGGACAGTGGCGCGGGAACGCGTCGGAGAAGCCCGCGGTTTTCTGGCGATGATCTTCGGCGCTCAACATCCCAGCAATCACGGCCACTTTAGAGCCCGGCGGCACGAACTTTCCCATCAGTTCCCCCGCCAGCCGTCCGTTCAGCAACGGTTCTACACACACGATGCTCGACCGACGGCTCCCGGGAGCGTCGGTGGATACGCAAACCACCGGGATTCCTTTTTCTTCGGCTTCATCGATCAGGGGAGCGAGAGCTTGCGGATTTCCCGCGGTGACAACAATTCCATTCACGCCCTCCCGCATCAGTTCCTGGAACGCCTCCGTGTCCGCCTCTCCTAAGGTCTGAACCGGCCGGTACAAAAGCTGGATGCCATGTTGCGCCACACTGCGCGCTTCATCGAGTACCCCGCCCCAGAGTTGATCATAGAAAAAATGAATTTCTCGCGGGATGCATACTCCGATGCGAGCGCTCGCTTTGGAAACCGATAAAGAGCGCGCCGCCAGGTTCGGTGTATAAGCAATCTGCTCAGCGATTTTCAAAATCCGCTGGCGGGTGGATTCGTTAATTCCGGCGCGCCCGTGCAAGGCACGGTCTACCGTCCCGATCGAAACATTCGCTAGCTCCGCAATCAGGTGGATTCCGCGCCTATCTTTCTTGTGTCTGGCCGCGCTCATCCCTCTTCTTCCTCTTCCATTCTAGCCTGCTTCGCAATCATCCGCTCCCTCGAACAGCTGGCTCCCGTGGCTCGCGCATCGTCCGCCGCGCACGTGCGCGCAGCGCCGGCAAGCCAAGGTTCAATTCCGTGTACGTTGACGGTGCTATACTTCGTACCGGCTTTGAACAGTCTCTGGGTTCCGAAATATGTTACGAAAAAATTATTTCGCAAGGAGATCCTTCTTCATGCCTGAATGTCGTGCTCGCGCCTTTACTCACGTCACCGCCTTCATCTTTGTAGCAGTACTCAGTTTAGTCGCGCAAACTACGCCGCCTGCAAGCGTCGCGCCCTACCTCAATCCGTCGTTGCCGCTGAGTGAACGGGTGGACGATCTGGTGTCGCGAATGACGCTCGAAGAGAAGGCTTCTCAACTCGTGAACCAAGCCCGCGCTATCCCTCGGCTGCAAGTGCCCGGATACGATTGGTGGAGTGAAGCTCTGCATGGAGTCGCCAACGCCGGAACCGCCACCGTCTTCCCGGAACCGGTTGGGCTCGCCGCAACTTTCGATTCTCCTTTAATCCACGACATGGCAATCGTCATCAGTACGGAAGCGCGCGCTAAACATAACCAGGCCGTCCGCGCCGGGCGCCGCGACATCATGGAAGGCCTGGACTTCTGGTCGCCCAACATTAATATTTTTCGGGATCCGCGCTGGGGACGTGGTCAGGAAACATACGGCGAAGATCCGTTTCTTACTGGACGTATGGGAGTCGCCTTCGTTACCGGAATGCAAGGCGAGGATCCGAAATATTATCGAGTGATCGCTACACCCAAGCATTATGCCGTACACAGCGGGCCGGAGCCCTCGCGCCACTCGATCGATGTCAGAGTGTCGAAGCATGACGAAGAAGACACTTATCTCCCCGCCTTCCGCGCCGCCATCACCGAAGGCAAGGCAGCCTCGATTATGTGCGCCTACAACCGGGTGAATAGCGAACCCGCCTGCGCCAACAGATTTCTGCTGCAGGACCAGTTGCGTGGCGCTTGGAAGTTCAACGGCTACGTCGTATCCGATTGCGACGCCATCGTCGACATTTTCAGCGGCCATCACTTTACCAACAGCCTGGCCGCGGCCGCGGCAGTATCGTTGAAAACTGGCATGGATAATGAGTGCGGCGATTTCTTCACTCGGGCCACAGACAACTCCGATTACGTGAAATTCGTGGATGCGGCGAAACAAGGCCTGCTCAGCGAAAAAGATGTCGATGTCGCGCTGAAACGCCTGTTCACGGCCCGCTTCCGTCTCGGAATGTTCGATCCTCCCGAGATGGTGCCGTATGCCAGCATTCCAGATTCCGCGATCGATAGTGAGCCTCATCGCGCGCTCGCATTGCAGGCAGCTCGGGAATCGATCGTCCTTCTGAAGAATGACGGCGTCCTTCCTTTGAGTCCTGATTTCAAAAACATTGCAGTCGTCGGTCCGCTCGCGGAATCCACCCGCGTGCTGCATGGCAACTACAGTGGTACGGCATCCCACGCGACTTCCGCCCTTGATGGCATTCGCCGGCAATTCGCTTCCGCCCATGTGACCTACAACCCGGGCATGAATTTCCTTCGGGAAGAAGAGCTTATTCCGTCTACCGCTCTATCGACAGCGGACGGAGAGCCTGGACTGACCGGGGAATATTTCTCCAGCCTCAACTTCGAGAGCACTCCGCAAGTTGTCCGAGTGGACAAAGCCATCGACCTGCAACGCTTTCATCCCGAACGCTCTTCGATTGCGCCTCCTCCGGGCATGACAGATTTTTCGGTGCGCTGGACAGGATTTCTTACTCCCGACGAATCCGGCGACTATCAAATCAGCGATGTGGGTTCGATGAACCGTCTCTGGCTCGACGGCAAGCTGATCGTGGATGACTTTCTATTGCACGATCCCAAGCCGACGAAGGCCACACTCCGGCTGGAAAAAGGACATCGCTACGCGATCAAGTTGGAATATGGGCAAGGCGGCACTGGCCTCAAATTAGTATGGCTTCCCCTCTTGGCTGATCCCATTCCCACTGCGACCGCTTTGGCAAAGGATGCTGACGTGGTTGTAGCCGTCGTCGGCATCACGTCTCAACTCGAAGGCGAAGAGATGAAAGTAGACGTTCCCGGTTTCGTGGGCGGCGATCGCACCAGTCTGGATCTGCCCACGGAAGAAGAGGATCTTCTCGAGGCGCTGAAAACCACCGGCAAGCCGCTCGTCGTCGTCCTCATGAACGGCAGCGCGCTCTCGGTAAATTGGGCGAACGAACATGCAGACGCCATTCTCGACGCGTGGTATGCGGGCGAGGAAGGCGGTACCGCAATCGCCCAAACTCTGGCGGGAGTAAATAATCCGGCGGGGCGGTTGGCGGTGACCTTTTACAAAGGCGTCGATCAGCTGCCTGCCTTTGAAGACTATGCGATGAAGAACCGGACTTACCGGTATTTTGAAGGCCAGCCGCTTTATCCCTTTGGCTATGGCCTCAGTTACTCGAAATTTGAATACAGCAATTTGAAGCTTTCCCGCACCGAGTTGAAAGCCGGTGATTCTCTCAGCGTCGATGCGGACGTGCGAAACACGAGCCAGAGAGATGGTGATGAAGTCGTAGAGCTATATCTGACTTTTCCCCGGTCTCCAGCCGCTCTGCGGCACGCGCTACGCGGTTTCACGCGAATCCATGTAGCCGCGGGCAACACTCAGCATGTCCACTTCAAACTGGATGCGCGCGACTTGAGCCAGGTAAACGACAAGGGAGATCGAATTGTCGCCAGCGGTGCCTATCGCATCACCGTCGGCGGTGGACAGCCCGGAACGGCAGCTCCGCAGGTGAACGCGGAATTTAAGATCAAAGGGAAACGAGCATTGCCGGACTAGGAGCCTTAAGATTGCCCTTTCTCAACTCCCGCAGCGCGGTGTGCGCTTGAATATCCAAATTGACGATATGCAGTTGATACGCTGGGCAACAACGTGCGCAGTTTCTGTGGGATTCTTGTCAGCGCTCTCGTGTGCCCAGAATGCTGGTCTCTCCGATGCGCCGAAGACTGGAACACAAACCAAGCTGCTTGCCAATCGTTCAACTAGCGAGCATACAACAGGCGCGAGCCCTATCCGCTTCGCCTACCAACCGATTGCCTTCGAACTCGACAGCTGCGAAACACCGGAACGCCACGCACCGGAAACCATGGCCGGAGGCGTGGCTGTCTTCGATTACAACAACGATGGCAAGCTCGACATATTTTTCACGAATGGGGCCGACATCAATACCCTTCGCAAGTCATCTCCGAAATATTCCAATCATCTTTTCGAAAACGATGGACATGGAGACTTCACCGACGTCACCGCGAAGGCGGGCCTTGCCGGCAGTGGCTACGACATCGGCGTCGCGGTGGCCGACTACGACAACGACGGCTACGAAGACATCTTCGTAGCAGGTGTGTACAAAAACACTCTGTATCACAACAACGGAGACGGCACGTTCAGCGATGTGACCGCCAAAGCCGGGTTGAACAAGCCTGATCCTGAATATGGGCCGCTGTGGTCGGTCGGCGCCATTTGGGTGGATGTGAACAATGACGGCCTGCTGGACCTCTTCGTGATCAATTACATGAAGTGGGATATCAAGCACGAGCCCTCGTGCCCTATCGACGGGCATCCCGATTACTGCAATCCGAAGATGTACAAGCCAACTCCCAACCAGCTTTTTCTCAACAATGGAGACGGCACTTTCAGGGATGCGTCCGTGGAATGGGGTTTGCGCGCTCACCCTGGAAAAGGCATGGGAGGCGCAACCGCCGATTTTGATCTCGACGGCAAAATGGACGTCTTCATTGCGAACGATAAGGAATTCAATTCGTTTTTTCGAAACAAAGGCACTTCGTTTGCAGAGGTCGGATTCGATGTCAACGTAGCTTTGCGCGAGGACGGTGTATTTATCTCCGGGATGGGCGTCGATTTCCGCGACCTTGATAATGACGGATATCCCGACATTGTCCTCGTCGCCCTCGACAACGAGACATTTCCTATCTGTCGAAACACTGGCAAGGGAACCTTCGTTGAAGTAACGGAACAAAGTGGCATGACCATGCTGAGCCTCGCGATGGGCGGCTATTCCCCGACGATTGCCGACTTCGACAATGACGGATGGAAGGACATCTTCGTTTCACGCGGCCATGTCCAGTCGCTCCTCTCGGCGCCTCGCATCGCGGTTGAGCAACCGAACACTGTCTTCCGTAATTTGGGCGGCATGAAGTTCGCCGCCTTTACTTCCGAAGCTGGACTGACCTCGCGTCCTCCCGCGCGGCACCGTGGATCCGCTATCGGCGATCTGAACGGAGATGGACGTGTCGATGTGGTTGTGACCGCGCTCAAGGCTCCGGCGGAAATTTGGATGAATGAAAGCCCCGGGAGCAATCACTGGCTGGAGATCAAGCTCCAAGGAACGAAGAGCAACCGTGACGGGATCGGAGCCCGTATCAAAGTGGTGACCAAGAGCGGCGCCCAGTACGATCACAAGTCCACGGCTGCCGGCTATGCGTCTTCGAGCGCGGGCCCGGTTCATTTTGGATTGGGGCCAAACACATCGGTCGACCTGGTCGAAATCCGATGGCCCTCGGGTACGCTGCAGCAGTTGCGGGACGTGGCAGCCGACCAGATCATGACCGTCAAAGAACCCTGACCCACGCAAGTTCTGATTGCTCGAAGGCAGCAGAGGCCTGAGGTTCTAACCGTCGAAGAGGATCTTCACACCAGAACTATCGCTGTTGCGTGCCCACGCGCGCGATTCTAGCGGCAGGGTTTGCGTACCCTCGCATAACACCTCCGCTCATATCATCCTGCATGTGCCGGCGCCGTACGTGAAGTGCAAAGGCTTCGATCAGGTTATTCGCAAATCCCTCGCTCCCAAACTCCTGGCCACACACCGAGCAACGCGGATTCCCCCGCTTGAAAATATTGATTCGCAGCGTAGGCTCGGTTTTCAGCATGCCTCATTGTGCCACAAGAATCGCTTTACGTGTACGTTAACGTTATGGTTATGACCTGCTTTCTCTGATATGAATCAGTTAGCTCCATCCGAAAGACGTCTCATAAACGAACTTGAAAACAACAACTCACGCTGGCTGGTGCGCAACTCCTCGGGCGCGGCCGCGAGATCCGCAAACGGCGCTACCACAGCCGGATTGTCCGCAGCCCCGTCCGGCATGCCCAAACCTACCTTAAGAAGGTGCTCCGTGATCGCGACCTTGGTCGCTGGGTGGAGGGCACACCAATCACGTTGAACGAATACCTGGATCGCTGGCTCGGGACCGTGGCGAAGCCGCGTCTGCGTGAGAAAAGCTCCAGAAGCTATAAAAGCCTGCTGCGCCGATATATCCGGCCCTCGCTCGGCAAACGAAATCTGGCGGCAATCTGCCCGCTCGATATCCAGGCGGTGTACCAGCTGAAAGGGTCGAAGCGTTGTTGTATCCAAGTTTGGGCTCTGTTATGAAGACGCCGAGTCCGAATCGACGAAAGCCAGTTAAATCTTGGGGGCGCCATTCTTCAACAAGGTGATCGCCGATCGATGTTTTCGCGCCCATGATCGAAGCAGTGTCTGCCCGCATTTGGGCGCGGGAATCAGCCTCATTCCGTCTAAGTTGTTGTGCTCGAAGGCGAGCAGAGTGGCCCACATATTGCCTCTTGAAGACGCAGGACCACGAGCGCAGGTGACGCGGTCGTACTTCAACCTGCAGGAATGCAGGCCGGCCCCTAAACAGGCGCGCCCGACACCGAGGAAACCAGAAAGAACGATGAGCAAAAAATCCAAGAACGACAAGAAATCAAAATCAGCGCTGGACAGCGACACTAAACACCCCGGCGTCAACGGCCAACCGAAGATCGGCAAAAAGGAGTACGAGGCCGAGATTTTAAAGCTACAAGTTGAGCTGGTCAAGCTCCAGGACTGGGTCAAGGCGACCAACGCCCGCATTGTGATCATTTTCGAAGGACGAGACGCTGCCGGCAAAGGCGGGATGATTAAGCGCATCTTGGAGCGTGTCAGCCCGCGCATCTTTCGCGTAGTAGCCCTCCCCGCGCCGACCGAGAGGCAGAAGACGCAGCTCCCCGCCCAGCGCTACGTTGAACAACTGCCCGCCGGAGGTGAAGTCGTCATCTTCGACCGGAGCTGGTATAACCGCGCCGGTGTTGAGTATGTGATGGGGTTTTGTACCGAGGAAGAGCACAGGGAATTTCTCAGGGACTGTCCCATCTTCGAGGGCTTTCTGGTCAGCCAGGGCATCATCCTTCTGAAGTACTGGCTCGAAGTATCGGAAAAGGAACAGCACAAGCGCTTCCTAGCGCGAATTGAAGATTACTCCAAGCGCTGGAAGCTTAGTCCTATGGACTTGGAATCTCACCGCCGTTGGTACGACTACTCACGCGCCCGGGATGCCATGCTTGCAGCCACGGATACGGCAGCGTCGCCCTGGTATATCGTTCCGTCAGACGACAAAAAGCGCGCCCGCCTGAACTGCATTGCGCACATGCTCGGCAGCATCCCGTACGAGGAGATTCCTTATACGCCTCCCAAGCTTCCGCCAAGGCAAAAGCCGAAAGGGTACGTGGAGCCGAAGCAGAAGCATCGAACCGTCCCGGAGGTCTGGTAGGCCTGCAGCATGTCAAATCATCGGTGGTTCCGTCTCTTACCTGAGTGGCTGGTCTCATGTCGTACGGATTGGCTGCGGCCCGATATCATCGCGGGGCTGACCACCGGCGCGGTAATCATTCCCAAGGCGATGGCGTATGCCATGATGGCCGGGCTGCCGGTCCAGGTAGGCCTGTATACGGCCCTTGTGCCCATGGTGATATATGCGGTGCTAGGGACCTCGCGCGTGCTCAGCGTCAGCACGACCACAACGTTAGCGATCCTGACCGCCGCTCAGTTAGGGCAGGTCGTGCCCAACGGCAACCCCGCAGCCCTACTGAGAGCCTCAGCGACGTTGACGCTGCTGGTGGGAGCCGCGCTTTTGCTGGCGTGCCTGCTGCGCCTGGGAATCGTGGCGAACTTTATCTCCGAGCCCGTACTCGTTGGTTTCAAAGGCGGCATCGGGCTGGTCATCGTGGTAGACCAGATCCCGAAGATCCTCGGCATCCACTTCACAAGAGGCACTTTCGTTCAGAACGTCCTCTCAATCGTTCACACCCTTCCAAGAACGTCGCTAGCAACGCTGGCCTTCGGGCTTACGATAATCGTGTTTCTGCTGGGAATGGAACGGTTCCTGCCGAAAGTCCCGGCGCCGCCGCTGGCTGCAGCTGCTGCGATCGCGGCCGTGTACTTGTTGAACTTGCAGGATCGGGGTGTCGAACTGGTGGGTCACATACCGCAAGGCCTTCCTTCGCTGATGAGCCCAGACCTTTCGTTGATAAGCGTGCTGTGGCCCGGGGCACTGGGGATTGCTTTGATGAGTTTCACGGAGACGGTTGCGGCCGGCCAAGCCTTCGCGCGAAAGGACGAGCCCGCGCCCCGAGCAAACACAGAGCTGCTTGCCACAGGACTCGCCAATATCGGAGGCGCACTTCTCGGTGCGATGCCGGGCGGCGGCGGCACCACGCAAACGGCAGTCAACGTCAGCGCGGGAGCTCGCACGCAATTAGCGGAGTTGGTAACTGCGGCGATGACGCTAGTGACGATGTTCTTTCTCGCTCCACTCGTCGCGATGTTGCCGCAATCTGCATTGGCAGCGCTGGTGATTGTTTATTCCTTCGGACTTATTAAGCCGATCGAGTTTCGTGACATTCTTCGTATTCGCAGAACCGAATTTTCCTGGGCGATCGTGGCTTTCGCAGGCGTAGTGGTCGTCGGCACGTTAAAGGGAATCATCGTCGCGATAATCGTTTCCCTGGTCACACTGGCATACCAAGTAGCCGATCCTCCAGTCTATGTCCTGCGCCGCAAGCCAGGAACCAACGTGTTCCGGCCACAATCGCCGGAACATCCCGACGACGAGAGTTTTCCTGGCCTCTTACTGCTCAGGCCGGAAGGTCCAATTTTCTTTGCTAATGCGGCGCAGATCGCACACAAGATTGAGCCGCTGGTCAGGGAAGCGCAACCGAAGGTCGTCGCCGTCGAAGCTAGCGGAGTCCTCGACATGGAGTACACCGCGGTGAAAATGTTCGCGCAACTCGCGAAGAGGCAAAGCCAGCATGGCGTTCAACTGTGGCTGATTGGCATGACTCCCAGAGTTTTGGCCATCGTACAACGATCACCGCTGGGGCAGTTGCTGGGACGCGAAGGAATGCATTTCAATCTGGAGATTGCCGTTGCGCGCTACTTGGATGATGCATCCGTACGCGACCCGTCCTGAGATATGGCGCGTCGAGCTGGCCCCGCGTCCGACTATCTAGACGGCCTGGTGGCCTTAGTCGTTTTGTAATGAGGGAAGAATGCAGCTTGTCCGAATCATGAAAAGCATTGGACTGATTGGTTCTGTCGCCGCGTCCCTGCTGCTCTGCACCGCCCAGTCTTTTGAGCCGACGCCGAAACTGTATCGCGCCCAGCCGGAGGACGTACCACCGTGGGCCGAGCAGGGGAATTTTCGTTTTATCCGGATCGACGGCGGACAAATCGAAAGCTGGAAGGCCGAGCGGACCTGGTGGGGGAACAAGTTCAGCGCCGAAGAGAAGGACGTGCTGACCCACATCTATGACCGCGATTTCGAGCAAATGCTCGGCTTGCTCAAGCAGGCGGAGTTCAACTGGATCTGGGTCACCTGGAGCAGCGGCTGGTCCTTTAAGGACGAGAACGCGAACCGGGAGCACCTGAAGAAAGTAATCGCCCGCTGCCATGATAATGGCATCCACGTCTCGGCTTACCTGTCGGCTTCCAACATGTTTCGCAAGAGCGCCTTCCGCGACGACCCGGAGACGAAGAAATACGGCCTGTGGATGCATCGCGTCCCTATGTTCTATGCCGGCCCGACCAAAACCGATCTGCAGATTTCCTGGGACCGCCGTCTGGCCGACGCGCGCAAGCCCGGCTGGCGGGCCTACCTCTTGAAGAAGGCGGAGTTGGCGGTGGACGCGGGAGTGGACGCGATCGTCTGGGACAACATGATCGGTTACAACGATGGGCTGGCCCAGTTGCTCGACGACACCCAGCGCATGGCGGAGCGGATGGCGCGGGAGACCGGCCGGCCCAAGGTCATGGTTTATGCCAATATCCATATTCCGCCGGACCGGTTTGGGATGAACGACATCAACGAGGCAATCTGGGAGGAGGACGGCAAGGACACGCCCGGAGTGTGGGGCGGTCATTGGCAGGTGGACAACGCTCGCAAGATCAAATTCCTGAGCAGCGAGAAGCAGCTTTGGCAGCCCCTGAAGTATGAGAACGACCTTTACCACTGTGGCCCGCGCGAGCAGTGCATCCCCAGCCCGGCTGAGCAGAAGCTTTCTATCGCCGAGGACTATGCGTTCGGCGCGGCCACCTCGCGCAACATCGAGGGCCGATTCCTCTATGGGCTAATCAAGGGCGAGCCGGAGGCCCGGGACGCCTGGACGGCCATCGCTCAATACAATCATTTCCTGGTCGAGCATCAGGAACTGTATCACCAGACGGTGCCGGCGGCGCGGGTCGCCTTGATTTCCGCGGAGCCGCTGAACCCGCTGGCCGACGAATTCCTTAAGCAGAGTGTCTTTTTCGAAACCAAAGTGCTCGCGCACCTAGACAAGGGACTGCCCCTGGACCGGTTCAAGGTGCTGGTGATGCCCCCTGATCTGCCAAAGCTCAGCGGAGAACAAAAGGCTTGGTTAGATGCGTTCACCGCCGGCGGGGGCGTCATCATCAGGGACGGAAAGTCTAAGTCGGGAATCGTGGCACGCGCCGAAGCTGCGGCCGCAGGGCCTCGCCTCGGCCTGGCGCCGCGGGGTTACGTGCTGGGCCAGTTAACTCGGAAACCCGATGGTCGGACTTTCATTCTCCACTTGCTCAACTACGATCACCAGGCCCGGGCAGAGAACGTGAAAGTCCAGCTGGACCTGAGCGGGCTGGTCCAGGATCTGAGCCGCTGGGAGGTGAAAGTCCTTTCGCCGGACGCGGCCCAGCCTCAGTTGACTGGCCTCTCTCTGCACGGGAGTGTCGGCGAGTTCACCCTGGGTCGGATCGAGCACTATACCGTGGTGACTCTGTCGGCCAGACCGGGAGCGTAGTTTTATCGAACCGCGCGATCTCGAGTGCCTAGCCGGCTAGCAACGAGAGCGGAGCTCAGTACCACACTCCTCGATTCGTGGAGTGTAGTCGCAAATAAGGACGGTCAGGTCGTGATCCTGTTTCCCGACCGTTGTTGAACTGAAGAAATAATAGAGTCCGCCGCCATCGCAGGGGAGCGCCAGATACGCGATTCCCACTGGAGTAGCGAGGTCACCGCAACGACCGGGTGCGATGGCCCGAGACATGAGACCTAGAGCTTCTCGTCGCGTGATTCGCCCACTCCCATTCAGCAAGCCAGTTCCTGCGGCATCTCCCTTCACATTGGAATTCCGACATTCTTCCCCCGCACTGTGGACAGACTAAGTTAATGATCGACGAGATGATGCTCGTGTTCGATTCGCCCGGTAGTGTGTCAAGGGTTTTCATAATCGCTCTCCTATCCAGAGATCCGACAAATGCGCGAGGGGCAGCCACGGGCCACAAAAAACGGAAATGTGCCGCGCGGGTTTTCTTCGCTCTTGGGCGCTCCGAACTGGTTGGCTGCGGAGTCCGTCTCGGCCATCAAATGTCTGCCGCCTCGCTGCAAAATGAGAGTGCAAGCGCAATGCCAATGCCGAACTACAAATAAGAGCTGATAACAGAAACTGTTCCTGAGTGTGCTGCATGTTAAATGTCACAACCATTGCCCTGCGTTAGGCAAGTATGCCCGGATGTGGTCGCGACTTGGTCCGTTGAGCCACTTCAGTGTGAGAAACAGGCGCTACGCAAAAGCATGAAACTCCAACCTGGCGGGGACACTTGCCTCACTCTTCCACCTTTTGGCATGGCGATTGCCATCGAACTTGATGAGAACAAGCTCCTCACTTGGCGAACAGTTGGTTTCTGGCGATTGATTGCGGAGCAAAAGGAAACAGAAGGAGTTAATCATGCGAAGGCTAACAGCTGTAATCGCTCTGTGTCTGCTCGCAGTTCCGGTTCTTTGCCAGTCCACATCGAAGTATCAAATAGGATTCATTACTGAGGTCAAACCGCGCCAGGCCGCAGCAGACGGTGCGTCTGATCCCACGAGCTATGACGTTTCCGTCAAAGTAGGCGACACAATTTACGTAGTACTGTACACGCAACCGTTGGGCGAACTCCCCGCGAAGTACGCAACGGGGCACGAACTGCTAGTGCTGGTCGGAAAGAACACAATTACTTACAACGACATGTTGGGTCGGTCGCTTAAGGTGCCGATAGAAAGCCAAAGACCCGCAATAGAGGCCAGGCAGTCTAAGTAGGTCGCACCACCTGAGGCGGAGACATTGCTCGATCGACCACGAGCAGGCGCGCCCTCGGGGGGGAGGTCGATGTGCGGAATAGTTAGGGTTAAGACTGAATTCAGCAGGGAGTTAAACATGTGTACGTCACACGAGGAGCACCGATGAAATCTCGACAGATTCTTATTCCGATGGTGATGCTTGCCACACTATGGCACACTGCCGCAGCCCAGCCGAAGAAGAAAAACATCCAGGCAGAAGCGGCTCCGCTGGAGACCATTCTTGCAACCACAAGCATTCGGTCCAACGCCGTGCTCCCCGATTTGATTGCGTTCAAACCGGAAATGCCCCTGGGCCCACAAGACGTTCTCAAATCCTACGAAATCGCCATGAGCATGCTGGCAGACAAGACATCGACCGATTTCTCTGTAATCGTGCAGGCCCAACAAACAAATCAAATTACCCGCGAACAGGCGGAATATCTTTTGCAGCAGAGCTACCAAACGGCAATGATGCAGTATCAGGTGCTTAGCGCGCTCCATGATGTTCTGAAACATGACATCGACGAAGCGGCAGAGCAGCACGCAAGACAGTCGCTGAAAACGACAAGCTCCGATACCGTTTTAGTGGTTCCTTTTCCGGGCTCCGCCCCTGCATCCAGATGACATCGAGATTCCTCCTCGCCATGGCTCGCATGCATTTCACGTGCTTCGGTGGCGACAGAGGAGCGCAAACATAACATGCCATCCTCGGAGAAATTAATTGAGCGCGGTGAGGGTGTCGCCCTGGAATCGGGGACACCTTCACCTGCACAGATGGTGGCTGTTCTGTCCCATCGCTTACCGTATCTCTATCGATACGCCTATAGACTTTTGGGAAACAAAACAGATGCCGAGGACGCGGTACAGGATGCGCTGTTGGCTGCTTTCAAGCATCTGAACCAATTCAGAGGCGACGCCCAACTTTCGACCTGGCTGACCACCATTGTTATCAATTGCGCAAGAATGCATTTGCGCAAGCGCTCACGCTACATCCATGTATCCCTCGATTCACGAATCGGAGAAGACCAGGAGTATCCGCTATCCGATATTTTGGTGGACGATCGACCCAATCCCGAAGATGAGTGCCATAGGTCTACGCTGAATGCGAGGTTGATGAAATCAGCAGCACAACTATCCCCGACTCTTCGGAGAACGTTTCACCTTAGGTTTGTGGATCATCTTTCGATCTGCGAAACAGCTCGCGTTCTGGGAGTTCCGATCGGAACTGTGAAAGCGCAGATCGCTCGGGCGAAGGCTAAATTGCGGAAGTTAGTACGAGGAGTACTCCACACAGGATCTCGTTCTCGTGGATGCCGCCGCTAGCACAAGCATTCGATACCCGCGCTGAAATTGTCTGACACAATCTTCTTCGCATGAACCAATCCGCAGGTCCAATCGCTCGCGCAGACTGCATTGCTTAAGCTGCCGAACGGCGGGGCGAAGCAGCATAAGCGGCGGAGGCAGGAGTGCTCAGCTCAATCTCCGTACCGGAACCGAGCTCGCTCCGGACGCTCAGGTTACTGCCAACAAGTTTCGCGCGTTCGCGCATGCCATGCACGCCATAGTGTCCTTTGAGGCCCTCAGCACCCAAGGATTTTGAGTCGATCCCCTTTCCATCATCGCGAACAAGAACCCTGAATTCCTTTTCTTCGTGGTGGATCTCTACCTTTATGTGCCGGGCTTCGGCATGTTGGAAGCTATTGCGGAGGGCCTCGATGGCAATGCGGTAAACCTCGCCGGCAAAAGTCGGATCCAGCTCACGGGCAACGCCTACAAGCTCGACTTGGAATACGGGAGAGCCATCGTCTCCGCGATCGGCTGGGTAACTCTCTCCAAAGGTCCTTATTGCGACTGCCAGGTCGTTGATTTCGACCTCGGGTGAGCGCAACCCCTGTATCGCATCACGGCCTTCGGTAATCGCTTGCGCAGCCATGTCAATCGCGTTGTCAAGCATCCTCTTGGCTTCAGCCGTGCGGGTGGGCAACAGGCCAGAAGCAGCTTGAAAATGAAGTAACGTTCCGTGAAAACTCTGCAACAGAGTATCGTGTAGCTCTCGAGCAATGCGTGTCCGCTCGCGAACCCGCTCTTCCAGGCGCACTTCTTCCGCCCGCTTACGATCGTCGATGTCAATCGCGGTTGTGTACCACCTAACGATATTTCCTCGTGCATCCCGCAGCGGCGCTCCGCGAAGTAGGAACCAACGGTATTTTCCATCTCTAGAGCGGATGCGAGCCTCATCCTCGAATGGATGCCCACTGGCTAGTGCGGCACGCCTCTTCTCAAGATAATGGCCCATGTCTTGGGGGTGACCAGCACTTTGCCATCCCAGGCCTACTGACTCTTCCGTCGACATACCCGTATATTCCTGCCATCGTTTATTGATGAATTCAACCGATCCATCCAGGCGAATGGTCGAGGCAATCGCCGGGATGCCTTCAATTACATCCCGAAGCTGCCTTTCGCTCTGACGGATAGCTTCTTCGGCACGCAAGCGATCAGTGATGTCGCGAGCAACGTTCAACAGGAAGCGGCGTCCGCCGTACGAGACCAGACTGGTGTGTACTTCGACAGGAAACGTTGACCCATCCTTTCGCCGATGCCAATGTGTGTCGAAGACGGTCTCACCCGTCGCCGCTCGCTCCACAGCTGATTCCATCTCCGCTCGATCCGAATCTAGGTGGAAGGCAACTGCCGTGTTCCCGATCAGTTCCTGCCGAGTGTAACCAAGGCTCTCGCATGCCTCGCGGTTCACATCGACAATGGTCCCTTGCCCGAGATCCTGGACGAATAGGGCGTCGCCCGCGTGGTCCACAAACGTGCGAAAGCGCGTCTCGCTCTCGTGCAGCTCTTCTTCGGCCCGCTTGCGTTTGGTGATGTCGCTCACCAGGGCCAGACAGCCGATGTGCTGTCCATCCCTTAGAACCGGTGATACGCGCAGCAACGTCCAGACTTGAGCCCCGCCCGCCCGCAGGAAGGGGAATTCGTAGTGTTCCTGAAGCCCTTGCTCCTGCTGGAGCAGGTGATTCAGTAACTCGTCTTTTTTCTCCTGCGGCACAAAGGGCAGAATGGATTTGCCGATCATCTCCCCCGGCGATGTGCCCAGGATAGCGGCCATGTTTTCG
The DNA here is from genome assembly GCA_963750245.1 of uncultured Acidobacteriaceae bacterium. GTDB lineage: Bacteria > Acidobacteriota > Terriglobia > Terriglobales > Acidobacteriaceae > Sulfotelmatobacter. Next base: position 311,286 of record CAVVQB010000005.1, on the reverse strand, counting down.
TTAGCGAATACCGTCTTCCCTTCAGCGTCGACCGACCAGACCCCTTCCTGAGCGGTCTCCACGAGTTGCCAGTAGGCGGTTGCAACGGAGTGGCGCTGGCGCAAAGCCTTTTCCACCAGCACGTACATGAGGAGGGTACTCAAGGAAATGAATAGAATTCCCTTGGCCTCTGAAACCTTCAGAAGGTATGCATTGGATAACCCGAGCCCATGCACCAAGCGGTCGGTAAATAAGATCCAGCAACTTGAGAACGCGAAATACAGCAGCGCGATGGTGCGCGATCCTAGTTTGGGACGCTCGACTTTAAGCTGGTCGTGAGTCCGACGAAGATCTGCCTCGGCGCGCTGCCGAAACGTGCCGAACCGAGACAGGAGCGCAGCGAACGCAGTAAAAATGACGAAATATGGGATCTGGGAACGGGAAATGTAGATGGTGTGGACCGGCTCCACGAAGTACCAGTAGAAGCTGATCGTGGACAGGATCGACGCCAACACCGCAGGTCCCGCTCCTGCATACCAGGAACTTATGGCCACCGCAAACAACAGCAAGAGCGCCGAGGGGACGCGGAAGTGGAAATGATCAAGGAGCAGCGACGCCCCCAATGCGACACCGACAGAAAGAATCGCAAGTCCGTAGCGTCGGGCACTGATCTGGCGCAGAGGCCCCGATGACCGATGGGTTATGGACTCATTCGCGTCGATACCTGACGGGTTCATTTGCCCCACCACCGATCGTACTGTCATTTATGGTCGTTCAGCCACTCTCGATTTGCTACTTTGCAGCCTTGGCTGATTTGACCTTCGGTTGCTTCTGCGCTCTCAATACCTCTGCTTCCGCTTGAAGCCGGTCATCCAAGGCGAAGCCATCAACGTTGCCGCGCTGCTCGTACAACTGATAATTGGGCAGTTTTGGCTGCGCGAGGTTGCCTAGATCGTGACTTGGTTATTATGGGAGTAACCCTCATCATCAGACACCGTGTGGCAGAACCCTAAGAGGCTCGCGGAGCGTGCCTGCGATCTTTTGTGTTCAATCTCAAACAATTCTCCAATGCGTGGAGAGCATAGAGGGCATTCTCGATAGCCTCGTCTCGCCGTCGTAACTGGGAGAAGCTGCAAAAAGCTCCCGGGATCGAAAGACCAGTGCTCGCTGGGCTTCTTCGATGCGCAATGGCAGCTTGCTCGCGTCGGTCTCAAACAGGGCCGCTCTGTACAATCCGCGCCAGCTTCGGAGGGTTTCGGCAGACTGATTCCCGCCCATCACTCACCTCTAAGGTCCAAGACCTAGCACAAGAGGTCAACTAAAGTCTGTGATAGAAATCACGTGGGCCAGATCCCGGCTGCTGCGCTATCCTTGGTTCCGGCGGGTGCTCGCCATCCCTGCCGTTGAACGGAATGAGCCGCTGGTAGCTATTTCTCGGATACGGGCTAACCGGCATGTATGGTCCGCCGCTTTGTCGCGAGCGGAAAATGAAAGTGACAGAATGGTCTGCGCAAATGTATTCGGCCTTCGTTGGACAACATAATCTCCTGAGACACAATGTTGAACTGGCCCCTGAGACCCTTGGTTCTGGACGTGAAAAGCAACCACCCCGGGCCGCTCCCTGACCCAATAGGGTCAAGATCCAAGCGCAGCTGACCTCATCTGCCCGTATTCGGGCACGCCTGCCCTGATGCTGTCTACATCCTTCGGATCAGTATCCCCCTCCTCCGCAAGTATTTGAGTTTCCTACGATTATCACTGGCCGGTAATGGCCATGGTCTTGCCAATAACATTTTCGGGTTGATCTTGGCAATTGTCCGTCATGAAAATTCAGGACATTTTGCCAAGGAGGAGCCGATTCCGGTGCTCGATCACAACAGCAAACGCGTGGGTAAGCCGGACATCAACATCGTTGCCAGCGAACATGGCGCTCTGACGTTTTTGAAGGGCCGCATTGATATCGATTCCTCTCCAGCAGTGCGCGACCAGCTTATCGCCCTTTTGCACGCACCACATCCGAGGACAGTGAGCATTGACTTGTCGGGCGTCACCCATATTGACAGTTCCGGCGTTGCCACTCTGATTGAAGCGTTAAAGATCGCACGAAACTGTAAAACCGAGCTTAGGCTGCAGGGACTGCATGATCGCTTAAATCGCCTGTTTGAGGCGACGGGCATTCTATCCCTCTTCAATGGGGGCGTTAAGAGATGAACTACGTCTGGTGCGAGGCGGTCTGATGGCCAATCTTCTCGAAATTGCCGGCAGAGAGACTCTCAGTCAACTCGACTATGTTGGGAGCCTGAACATTCAATTGTGGGCCACCCTGCGCGGGATGCGCGCGGCTTTGCCCCTGGTTGGAAATCGACATCGGTGGCGTGCAGCGGTTCACCAGATGCTAGAGATCGGGGTTGATGCGCTCCCGATGGTTGCCCTGATGGCTATGTGCAGCGGATTCATCCTTGCCATGCAGGGAGCATCTGAACTGCGGCGGTTCGGGGCTTTGCACTACGTTATCGATTTGGTCGCGGTCGGCTTCACGCGCGAACTTGGTCCGCTGCTGACGGCCATCGCCGTCAGCGGACGATCGGGATCTTCATTTGCCGCCGAGATCGGCACCATGAAGGTCACTGAGGAGATCGATGCCCTCAAGGTCATGGCCTTCGAACCCGTTGAGTTCGTGTTAGCGCCAAAGTATCTGGCGGCACTCGTGGCCGTCCCGTGTCTCAGTATCGTCGCGGCCCTCTTCGGCATTCTCGCCGGTGGGCTATTCATGTTCTTCAGCACGCACCTTGATCTCCTGCTCTATTTCCGATACGTGCTGGCCTCGATTGAGTTGCGGGATGTGGTCGCCGCGATGATCAAGAGCTTGGCATTCGCCACCATCATTGCTCACGTGGGGTGCCTGGAAGGACTTCGTGTCCGCGGCGGGCCCGACGCAGTAGGTCGCTCGACGACTTCGGCGGTCGTGCGATCAACGTTCCTGGTCATCGTTGCCGATGCGATATTCACGACCATCTTTTACTTCGTAGGAAAGACTTAAATGTCTCTGATTTCAGTACGCGATCTGGTAGTGGAATACGATGGCCGGCGTGTGCTCGATGGTTTGAACCTTGACATCGAGCCAGGCGAGATCACCGTTCTGCTGGGAGGCAGCGGTTCAGGAAAGAGCACACTCTTACGGCAAATTCTTGGACTCGAGCATCCGAAATCGGGCAGCATCTCGATCAAAGGCACAGACATCACTACCTGTTCACATGCGGATTTGAAGACAATCCGACGGTCGGTCGGGGTAGCCTTTCAGAGCGCTGCTTTGTTCAATTCACTATCGCTCGAAGACAATGTTGCGCTTACTTTGCGGGAGCACACCGCACTAGCTCCTTCAGTGATCGACCTGCTCGTTTGGTTGAAGTTAGCGGTAGTGGGCCTGGCGGATTTTGGCAAACTGCACCCGCAGGAGCTCTCAGGAGGCATGAAGAAGCGTGCGGCTGTTGCCAGGGCTCTCGCATTGGATCCCGAAATCCTAGTGCTGGACGAGCCCTCGGCAGGCCTTGACCCTATCGTGGCGGCGGAGCTGGACGAACTCATCCTATTTCTGAAGGAGACCTTTCAGATTACGGCCCTTGTTGTCACCCATGAGATGCACAGCGCCTTCCGGATCGCCGACCGGATCGCAATGCTGTTCGATGGAAGGCTCCTTGCAGTCGGTACAAAAGACGAAATACGCGCAAACCAGAATCCACGCGTGAGGCAGTTCCTCAACCGTGTGCCGGCCAACCCGATGCATACGCCGGCATTGGCCTCCTATCTGGAACGGTATGTGCAAAGTCAGGAGGCAAAACCATGACCACCGAAGCAAAGGTCGGTGCCTTTGTCGTCGGCTGTTTCGCTGTACTCGCGTTCACCGTTATCTACCTGTTGAATGCGCAGTATAGTGGCGGCACCATGCACTATCGCACCTACTTGCGATACGCCGGAGGGCTTGAGCCCGGAGCTTCCGTGCTGTATGGAGGCATGAACGTGGGCAAAGTTACAGCTGTGCGACCCTGGGCGGCGGATCCAACCCGAATCGAGATTCTGCTTGAGGTCAAAAAGGACACTCCACTGAATGAGAAATCAGTGGCCAAGCTGGGATTCGTCAGCGTGATGAACAGCGCGGCCTTGTCAATCACAACGGGCAGTATTGATGCCAAGCGTCTTCCTCCAGACTCAACCGTCGCCTCGCAAGAAGCGGCCAGCCTGGATGAGATTGCCGGGAAACTGGCAACCGTTGCGGACAGCGCGAATACGCTGATCACGCAGGCACAGGGGGAACTCAACGATATTAGCGGCAACATGAACCATCTGATTGGCAACCTGGACACGATGACCGGACCGCGAAATCAGGAAAAGGTGCAAGCCATTCTGTACAACATCGATCGATTGGTGGCGGACGAGCGCCCGAAGATTGAGCGCCTAACAGACCAACTAGCCAGGGTTAGCGAGCATGCCGATGACACCATTCAGAACGTGAATGGCACGGTGACGGATTTGCACGCTCCCATGCGGAAGGACCTGGTTGAATTACAGACAACGCTGGAGGAGGCCAAAGGTTTGCTGCAGTCCATGCAGATCATTGTGCGAGCCAACGACTACAAGATTGACGACACGGTACAGAACCTGCGCGAGGCGACTGACAACCTGAATCAGTTCACGAATTCTTTAAAGCAGCGCCCCTGGAGCCTGATCCGCACCAAGCAACCCGGGGACCGGCAGGTTCCGAAATAAGGCGGCCAGAGGAGAATCGACAATGAAAAAGCTTACGACGGCGCTTGTATTGATGGTGACGCTGTTACCCGCTCTGTCTGGATGCGGCAGAGTAAGATATCCCGCATATTACACACTGAATTTGCCGGCTCCGCCGGATCCGCCCGCTGCGGAAAACGTCCGAACTTCAATAGCAGTACGAGAATTCCAATCGCCGGGTTATCTACGGCAAGGGCCCATTGTCTACCGAACCACGCCCGAGGAAATCGGTTTCTACGAATACCACCGCTGGGCCGCGGATCCGCGCACGCTCGTGACCAGCGCAGTCGTCGATCATCTGCGTGCCAGCGGTCAGTTCTCCGCAGTCTCCATGTATAACGGGCGTCCTGATATCAACTACGTCTTCAGCGGAAAATTGGAGAAGCTGGAGGAAGTCGATTACGAAGCCGGGGTCAAGGTCGAGGTTGTAATCTCTGCACAAATCACCCGAGTCGCGACCAATGCAACGGTCTGGAGCAACGCTGTTTCCGAAACTGGAACGGTGTCTCAACGAGATGTACGCGGGGTCGTCTCCGAGATGAATCGGACTGTCGATCTAGCCCTCAACAAACTTCTTTCTACTGTTCCAGCACCGCTGGGGAGTGAAAGATAGGAATTTCAAGCGGAACCCGGGCCGCGGAAGGTCAGAAGGTCGTCCGGAATCATCCGGATCTCGATTGCAGCGTGAACTCGGTTAGCAGATACTTGAAAGCGCAAAATGAGGGCGCAGCAAGCGGCGCGCGTTTCAGCGTTCGCGCAAGGCGTTACACGTACGGTTTTGCAGACGGTTGTGCTGCACCATGACCGAGGTTTGGTTAGTTAGATCCTCCGGCCGATCCATTGCAATCCTGTACGAAGACCAGGTTGCTCGCATCTGAACCGAGAATTGCGGGGAGCTCACGTGCCATGACCATCGCCGAAGATCGATATCGAATGCTGCTAGGTGCGTCCAGTGCCCTAGCCGATCAGCCCACCGTCAAGGCCGTCCTGCAAAGCCTGCGATGTGTTCTGTCCAGCACTTCCAGATTGCACGGGGCCGAACTCTATCTGCTGAGCGATGGCGGCGAAAGTTTGTACAGCTTCGAATTTGATCGAGACGCGGACGCCCCAGCAATCAAACGTGGAGCCAAGTTGTTACGCACTGGTCTGGTGGCGCAAGCGCTAGACGAACAGAAGCCGGTATTTGTCCCGGACCTGTCGCTGGCCATGTTGGAACACCCTGATCTGGCTCCTTTTGCAGCCGAAGTTGCTGGACGAAGCACCTACTTGTTCCCAGTATCGACCGCGCAAAAACGCTACGGAATCCTGTCGACGCCAAAGTTACAGGGCCAGCAATTTGCGACCGAAGATGTCGAGATGCTCACTGCCCTGGCCTCCCATGTTGCGGTCGCGCTCGAGTGCGCACTGGCAAGAGATAACGCGGAGCTTTATCACCGAGAGGTCGTGAAGCAGCGAGATCGGCTCGGATTGTTGCTGGAAATCAACAATCATATTGTCAGTAAGCTGGAAGCGGACGAACTGTTTCAGGCTGTGGCGGGATCGATGCGGAAGCACTGGGGCAATGATCTCACGTCATTGTGGCTCTTTAACAAGCAGTCGGCCAGTTTGGAACGTAGATTTCTCGATTTCCCGACCGGGAAGGGCTTTCTCGAAAAGGTTGTTGTCGTCGAGCCCACAAAGCTATGGAGTGAATGGTCCCACCTCCGGACGCCGCAGTATTACTCGCCCGCGGAAGCAGATATACCTCCGTCTCTACGCGAGGCGTGTCGAGCTGAATCTCTCCTCTCGGCCGTCCTTGTGCCACTGATGGGAGCCGACGGTCCCTTGGGCCTGTTGACCATGTGCAGTCGCAAGGCTAATGGGTTCAACGAGGCGGACCGTGACCTGCTGTCGCAGATCGGCACACAGACCTCACTGGTACTGGAAAATGCTCTGGCCTACGGACGGCTCCGCGCGTCGCGCGACGATCTGGAAGAGCAGAGACTCTACCTTGAATCGGAAATCGAATCTGAGTACAACTTCGAAGACATAGTCGGCAAGAGCGCCGGGATCCGCAAAGTGCTCGAGCAAGTCGCGATCGTGGCGCCAACAAGTTCCACGGTACTGCTACATGGTGAGACCGGTACCGGGAAGGAACTGGTTGCCCGGGCAATTCATAATCTCAGTCCGCGGCGGGATCGCACATTTGTTCGTCTGAACTGCGCAGCGATTCCTTCGGGTTTGGTGGAAAGCGAACTCTTTGGCCACGAAAAGGGTGCTTTCACGGGCGCCCTCATGCAAAAGCGAGGCCGCTTTGAACTCGCGGATCACGGCAGTCTTTTTCTTGACGAGATTGGCGATATCACCATGGATTTGCAGCCGAAACTCCTGCGTGCCCTGCAGGAACAGGAGTTTGAACGCCTCGGAAGTACCAGGACCATCAAGGTTGATGTTCGTTTGATTGCGGCCACGCATCGCGATCTGGAGAGCATGATCCGCAATAATCAGTTTCGCGAGGACCTTTTCTACAGGCTGCGAGTGTTTCCCATTGAAATCCCGCCGCTGCGCGAACGACGTGAGGACATTCAGCTCCTCGTCCACTTTTTTGTGTCGCGCCTCTCCCGCCGTATGCAAAAGCGCATCCGATCTGTCCCGAGACCTGCGATGGAGGCTCTGGTGAATGCCGATTGGCGAGGAAATATCCGCGAGCTAGAGAACTTCATTGAGCGCTGCGTGATACTCACGCAAGGGGACGAATTGAATGTGCCACGAGCAGAGCTGAACAGATCCGCTGGCCGCACTGTTATTGCGGCAGCGTCGACCTTCGAGCAAGCAGAGCGGCTGGCTATCCTCGATGCTTTGAAAGGCGCGTCCGGAAGAATAGCCGGCAAAGGCGGAGCAGCAGAGCGCCTCGGACTTAAGAGAACTACGCTGCAGAACAAGATGCGCAGGCTAAGTATCACTCGCGCTGATTATTCGGCCTGACAGCAGACCATCCGGCTTCCGCCTTCTTTTCCACTCCTCAAGGCGATTGTTTCAGCCGCCTTGATTTCTAGCCCGCACAAACGGCTGCCCTCATGCTGGCACTGCCCGTTATTAAGGGCGGCATACGCTCGAAAGACCCTTGAGTCTCAATAGGTTGCGCTAAGAGTCCCTGGCAAAACAGCTGCAAGGATGACTACAGCCATTTGAGGCTGCTAACGAATGTAGAGGGGCCCATCATGCTACGTGTCCAAACGCAACAATTAGACGGTTCTTTGATTTGCCGGCTCGAAGGCCGATTCACCCGCGAGGGAGCTGAGGAAGTCCGCAGGCTCGTCACGCGCTGCGATAGCAATTGGAATTAGTTGTCGATCTTACGGACGTGATGTTTATCGACGCCATCGGGGAAGAGGTGCTTTTGTTTGTCAAGAGGCTCGGAGCCCAGTTCGTTGCCGAGACTTCGTATTCCCGGGACATTTGCGAACGGCTTCAGCTCCCGTTTATTGGCAAGCCTAAGTCGAAAATGCAAGTACCGGGTAATTCCGACGGAACGGGCATCGTTCTTGCCGCCGATGATCATGCACACTTAACAAGCCACCGATCACCGTGTCGGGCAATCCCACAAGATTGAATGGGGAGCGCTCGCGGGCATTCTGTTTCCCTCATCTCCTCAATTTTACAGAGCTGTTCAATGTGCAGCCCTAACCATGACGGGCTCGATTGGTTTCGCCATTGGCTCCGATTTCTCCCGTTGCCCTCCCTCCGAAACAACGCGTGACTATCCACCGCTCATCAGCGGATGGCTCGACCGCGAATCTGAACTTATCTTCAGAGTGTCACCTGGAACAGGATCCTCATCGTTCTCGGAGTGTGTTGAACGCTCGCCACCAGGCCCAGTGCCCGCATGAGGGCAGCGCCGATCGACCGGATATGGGCATGCTTCAGCAATCTTGGACGCCCGCACTTCTGATTCAAGAACTTGCAAGGAACTCCAGGTTGGAACGGCACCTGCAATCTTGATGCACACGAGCGACAACACGATTCGCTCAAGGTTCAAAGTGCCGTCAGGCCTCAGCCAAAGTTCCAGGTAGAAGAATGATGAAATCGAACCATCTCGCACTGCTTCTTGCAATTCTTGTCTGTGCGTCACCGATCGGGTCGCTTGCTCAACAAGCTACGCAGGACGTCCCGCTTCTTACGCTTGATGACGCAGTCTCCATTGCACTCGCGAACAATCGGCTGGTGAAAAATTCAGCGTTGGAAGCGCAAAAGTATGACTTTCAGGTGAGCACGGCGCGCAGCAAACGGCTGCCACATTTTCAATTCTCGGTGCTCGGTGGCGAACTGCTGCAGCCGTTTGATTTCACATTTGCGAAGGGAACGTTCGGGACGTATCCAGGAGTCGGACCCATTCCTTCAACGAATGCCGAGGTTCACACGCCAGCGAGATTGACCGCCCTTTTGAATGGCAGCATCGATCAGCCGCTGACACAGCAGTACAAGATCGGATTGGGAATTCGTGCGACAGAACTTGGGCGCGACATCGCGAAAGAAGACGTGCGCGCAGAAAGGCAAAAGATAGCGGCCGAAGTGCGAAGTGCATATTTCGAGCTTGTAGCAACGCAGGCTGCGGTGGATGCCGCACAGGAAGGAGTACGGACTCTGGAAGAGGCGCAGCGAGTTACTCTGCGTTACATCGCAGAGAAGACCGTGCTCAAGGGGGATGCCTTGGAGGTCGATGCGCGTTTGGCCAGGGCGCAATATGACTTGTCGGTTGCGGCGAATGGGCTTGCCACACAGCACGAACACCTAAATCAACTCTTGGCAAGGGATCTTGAAACTCCCTTTCGGGTTGATTTCATTCCTGAGGAGGACACGACAACGCTGAGTCTGGACGAGGCGCGCCAGCAGGCGTCACAGAATCGGCCTGAGATCCGCCAGGCTCACCTGAAGGAGAAACAAGCCGACTACGACCGCCGCATTGCGAAGGCCGAATACATACCGGACCTTGGTCTCGCGGTTAGCTACATGGGGGTGCAGAACGTGCAGGTCCTTCCGACGAATGTCGGTGTGGCCGGCTTCGCGTTGACTTGGGAACCATTCGATTGGGGACGCCGCCGCGATCGAGTACGCGAAAAATCCAACACACCTGGCGCAGGCGCGCAACGGTGCACAAGAGGCAGAATCGCAGATTGGGGTTGAAGTCGCTGCGAAGCACCGCAAGTGGAAAGAAACTGCGTTGTTGCTGAAGGCCACCCGCACCGGCCATGAAGCCGCAGCCGAGGAATTCCGCGTTACCAGCAACAAATACAAAGAACAAGCAGCACTCGTAAGAGATCTATTGCAGGCTCAGGCTCGAAGTTCGGAAACAGCTTTTCAGTATCAGCAGGCGCTCTCTTCTTATTGGAGTTCCCTTGCAGATTTGCGCCGCGCGATGGGAGAGGAATAAAAGTGAGAACCACAATCGCAATCTTTTCATTGATGCTCGTCATGGTCGGCTGTGGCTCGAATAAGCCACTCAATCAACCCCCACAGGGAGTCCAGGCTCAAGCCATTGAGAAGCAAGCGGGCTTCAGCGCCGACGGCTTGCGTTTCTCGGCGGTAGTGACGCCCGATTCGGAAGTTCCCTTGTCATTCAGAATTCCCGGATACGTCATTTCGCTCAAACAGGTGCGCGGCCAGGACGGCAGGATGCGCGATGTTGCGGAAGGGGATCGAATCAGCCGGGGAGCCGTACTCGTCCGCATCCGATCGTCTGAATACGAGGACAAGGTACACCAGGCGTCCTCGCAGGCAGCAGCCGCGGCAGCCGTCGCACAGAAAGCCAAGCTCGACTTCGATCGAGCTACGCATCTGTATGACACTCAGAGCATTACGAAGCCCGACTTCGATTCCGCTCGCGCGCAATACGATGCCAGCGAGGAGCAACTGAAGTCCGCTCGGGCCCAGACGAGCGAGTCGGAAATCGCTCTGCGCGACACCTCTCTGATTGCACCCTTCGACGGCGACATCGTGAAGAAAGCCGTCGAGCTCGGCGCGTTCGTCGGACCTGGCGTTCCCGCATTCGCGCTGGCCAAAACCGACACCGTAAAGATCGTCGTCGGCGTGCCCGATACGGTTGTCCGTTCCGTAAAGGTCGGCCAGCCCGTTGATGTTGCCATCGACGCGTTCCCCGCACGCCCATTTCATGCGCGAATCAGCCGCATGTCATCAGCGGCGGACACGATTACGCGAAATTTCGAGGTCGAAGTCGCCATACCGAATCACGATCATTTGCTGAAGGTGGGGATGATCGGCTCCTTGCAATTCGCGAATGCAGACGGCACAAGTCGAACGTCGGCGCTGCTGGTCCCACTTTCTGCAGTTGTGCAAGCGAAAGACGGGAAATATGGCGTGTTTCTCGTCTCAAACTCGAGTGCCGGAGAAGTCGCTCGCCTCCACAGCGTAGACATCGGCGCGGTCAATGGCAGTGAAATCACTGTAGTCAGCGGGCTGCAAAACGGAGACCGCATCATCACCACCGGCGCCAACCTGCTTAAAGATGGGCAACCTGTAGAGGTCCTTCAATGAAATCCGAGAACCCCAATAACAGTCGTAACGTCGCACGATTCTTCGTCAACAATCGGCAGATTGCCTGGGTAGCATTGTTCGCAACTCTGGCCTGGGGCGTGTTCGGTTACATGAACATGCCCAAGCGCAAGGATCCCGACATCCCTGTGCGCATCGCGCTGGCCATCACTCCGTGGCCAGGTATATCGGCAGACAAGGTCGAGCAGTTAGTCACGCGGAAGGTCGAGCAAGCCGTCACTGGAAACAGCAAGGTGGACCGTGTGGAATCCACCACACAGGACAACATTTCTGTTGTGCAAGTCAGACTCTTGGACAACATCAAGAACACCCAGCAGGAGTTTCAGGATATAGGACAACGACTGAACCAGGTCACGGACCTTCCCGACGGTGCTGGACCTATCACCTGGATTAGCGATTTCGGAGACACTGCAGCGCTGATGCTAAGCGTCTCCAGTCCGACCGTCCCGGACCTTGAAATCGCGTTGCGCGCCCGCGGTGTGCGGGATGCGATTGGGAAGGTGCGCCAAGGGGTTACGAGTGGGCGTGTCACCGTTCTTTATTGTTATCCGGCATCCGTTTCACCCGCAGTAATTGAGCGGCCATTTGTGATCCTCGCTGCACAGGCAGAACGGGATGGGTTCGCGCACGACGTTCGTTCGTTGTCCGTGGGGAGTTGTTCCGGAATCGATTTTGCGACGGCGAAGTCGGATGACGAAATCCGCGCGTATGGACAGCAGTTCATTGAGAAGAAGCTCCAGGAGTACGACTTTCATCCCGACGCGTGGGGTCCCATTATCATTCGCGATCCTCAATCCACTAAGGAACGAATCGCAGAAGTAGCCAATAACCGGTATTCGTATCGGCAGCTGGATGACTTCACCGACCTGATCCAGCGCACGCTGCAACGTGTACCAGAGGTAGCGAAGGTCCAGCGCGTGGGTGTTCTGCCCGAAGAGATCTATCTGGAGTACTCGGACGCACGGCTGGCAGCGTTGAAACTGCAGCCGACGAAGATCAAAGACATCCTCAACGCGAGGAATGTGACGGCTCCAGGTGGAATTGTCCAAACCCAATCACGAAACGTCCTGGTTGACGCAACCGCCGAGTTCAAAAGCACAAAAGATATCGGCAACGTGCTCCTCGCATCGTCGCCCACTGGGGCGCCGCTTTACTTGCGTGATCTTGTCGACATATCGCGAGCATATCAGACGCCCACGCGGTACTTGAACTACATGGTCGCTCGCGATGCGAACGGATCGTGGCATCGTAATCGTGCCATCACCTTGGCCGTGCAAATGCGATCGGGAGAGCAGATCTTCAAGTTTGGCATGGCAGTCGACAAGGCCCTAGCCAGCGTGCGCCCGCAACTGCCTGCCGACCTTATTGTGGCTCGCACGTCGGACCAGCCGCGGCAAGTGAAGGAGCTTGTCAGTTTGTTGATGGGCAGCCTCTATGAGGCCATTGTCCTCGTCGTGATCGTCGCCCTGGTCGGATTCTGGGACTGGCGTGCCGCCATGCTGATGGCGGCCTCCATCCCGCTGACGCTGGCGATGACGTTCGGCATCGTTCACGTTCTAGGAATTGACATTCAACAAGTTTCGATCGCGACTTTGATCATCGCGCTCGGACTGTTGGTCGATATGCCGGTTGTTGCAGGCGACGCGATCAAGCGCGAGTTGGGTTCGGGGTCTCCGCGCGATCTCGCATCCTGGATTGGACCAACCAAACTGGCGAAAGCCATTGTATTCGCCACAATCACGAACATCGTCGCGTACCTCCCGTTCCTGATGCTGAGCGGCGATACAGGCTTTTTCCTCTACAGTCTGCCGGTCGTAATGACGTGCACGCTGATCGCTTCCGTCATTGTTTCTTTCACCTTTATCCCGTTAATTGCGTATTACATGATCAAACCGCCCAAGCGCCTGGAGCCGCCCATGTCGGAGCGCCGGCAGCACGGGTTCCCTGCGCTCTATTACCGGGTAGGTAATTTCGCGCTCAAACATCGTTGGGGTACATTCGCCGGCTCGCTCATCGTTCTGGTGTTGGGTGGAGTGTTTTTCCGAATGCTGAAGCCGCAGTTCTTCCCCAAGGACCTGTCATATCTTTCGTATGTGGATGTATGGCTACCGCCCGATGCTCCGCTTGGTGCGACGGACGCGGTCGCACAACGAGCAGAAACCGTCATTCGGCAAGAGTCCGAGCAATTTGGAAACGAACATCATCAGAAAGATGTTCTGACATCGCTGACCACATTTGTCGGTGGCGGCGGTCCAAGATTCTGGTTCTCGGTCGACCCCGAGCGACAACAACTGAATTACGCGCAAATCCTCGTCGAGGTTTCCGACAAGCACCTTACCAACGAGCTGGTTGGGCCACTGCAGACGGCGCTGAGCCGCGAAGTCCCAGGGGCCCGGGTTGATGTACGGCAACTCGAAACCGGCAAGCCGGTCGGCATCCCCGTTTCTATTCGAATTTCAGGTCCGGAGATCGATGTTCTGCACCGTCTCTCTGGCGAACTCCAGGAAGTCTTTCGGGTCCAACCAAATGCGACTCGGGTCCGAGACGACTGGGGAGAGCCTGCGATGAATGTCCGACTGAAGGTTGACCCCGACCGTGCCAACCTTTCCGGGATCACGAATCTGGACATAGCCCTCTCATCTGCCGCGGCGGAGAGTGGACTGCCTGTGTCAACCTACCGGGAAGCTGACAAACAAATCCCCATCGCGGTGCGTTTGCGCATGGAGGAACGCGCCGGGCTTTCTGACATTCAAAATGCGTACGTGTACTCGCTGACCAGCAATCAACACGTACCTCTGAGACAGGTATCGAACGTCACAACGGAAATGGCGGTATCGAAAATCAAACGCCGGAATCAATTCCGGACGGTTACGGTATCCGCGTTCCCGATTCCGGGTGTCTTACCGTCTCAAGTGCTCACGCCGCTGCTGCCGAAAATCAAGGAGTTCCAGAAGAACCTGCCTCCCGGCTATTTCCTCGAGATCGGAGGCGAATACGACGAACAGCAGAAAGGTTTCAAGGAACTAAGCGTGGTCATGGCGATCTCCGTATTGCTGATCTACATTGCGTTGGTCGTGCAGTTTCGAAGTGCTGTCAAGCCGCTTCTGGTCTTCGCTGCAATCCCATACGGAATGACAGGAGCTCTCGGGGGTCTGGTGGTCATGCGGCAGCCCTTCGGATTTATGGGGTTCTTGGGAGTCGCGAGTCTGGTCGGCGTGATCGTCAGTCACGTCATCGTGCTGTTCGACTTCATCGAAGAAGCACACGAGAGAGGGGAGCCTTTACGAGAAGCTCTGCTCGATGCCGGCATCGTGCGATTGCGGCCGGTGATGATCACGGTCGGAGCGACTGTGCTCGGGCTCATACCTCTGGCCATTCACGGGGGACCCCTCTGGGAACCTCTCTGCTACGCCCAGATTGGTGGTCTCACGATCGCGACGTTTGTGACGCTGCTGCTTGTCCCGGTGATCTATTCCATCTTTGTGTTGGATCTGAAGCTGATTAAGTGGGAGACTCCTGCAGCAGCCGAGCCGGCGACAGCTGAACTAACGACCGCAGAGTTTCATTACTCGCATTAGCCATGGGAAGTAATTGTTCATAGAGGAGATCGTCATGATTACTTGCAGCAGCGCCGCCAGCCTATTCTCAGAGCTGAAAACCAGAATTGAAACCCGCCAAGCGCGGGTAGGCGTGATAGGTCTCGGTTACGTTGGCCTGCCGCTTGCTTTGCTCTACACCGAAGCGAAGTTTCGAGTAACGGGTTTTGACATCGACCAGCATAAGGTCGCAACTCTAATCTCGGGTGGATCCTACATTTGTCGAATTCCACCCACAGAGATCCAGGCGGCGCGCTCGCAAGGTTTCTGTGCGACCGCAGAGTTTTCGAGCCTGACCGAAATGGATGCCATCATCATCTGTGTGCCCACGCCTCTGGACGAATATCGAGAGCCAGATCTCAGTTTTATTACCAACACCGCCAGGGCAATCGCACCACATCTCCGTGCCGGTCAATTGGTCGTGCTCGAGAGCACGACCTATCCCGGCACCACGGAGGAAGTGCTTGTTCCAATCTTGGAGGAAGGCAATGGCTGCGGTTTGAAGGCCGCCCGCGACGCAAGGGCTAACGGAGAGGATCAGCTTTTTGTCGCTTTTTCTCCGGAACGAGAGGACCCAGGCAATGACAGCATCGCGCGTCGTGACATCCCGAAAGTCGTAGGAGGCCTGAATTCCCAAACCTCAGACCTGGCCGCGACGCTGTACGGGACAATCTTTAACCGAGTCGTCCCCGTGTCCTCCCCGGCCGTCGCAGAAATGACTAAGCTGCTGGAAAACATTTACCGCTGCGTGAACATCGCCCTGGTGAATGAATTGAAGCTTTTGTCATTGCGCATGGGTTTGGATATTTGGGAAGTCATCGAGGCTGCCTCGACCAAGCCATTCGGTTTTCAACCCTTCTACCCTGGCCCGGGCCTCGGCGGACATTGCATTCCGGTCGATCCGTATTATCTGTCATGGAAGGCGAAGGCGTGGGATTTCCAGACACGTTTCATCGAACTGGCCGGAGAGATCAACAGTGCCATGCCCTATCACGTGGTCTCATCCGTCAGCAGGGCTCTGAGTCAACAACGGAAAGCTCTTAACGGTGCCAAAGTACTGGTGCTCGGGGTGGCCTACAAGAAAGACATCGATGACCTCCGCGAGTCTCCGGCCCTGACCATTATTGAGCTGCTGCAGAAGGATGGCGCACAAGTCAGCTACAACGATCCCTATTTTCCCTTTATCGGCAAGGGGCGCCATTACGATCTGCAGATGAAATGCGTACCCGTGGACGACGTCGCGAAATACGACTGTGTGCTGATCGTCACAGATCATTCGGAATACGATTACGCCTGGATCGCGCAGCACGCATCCTTGGTGGTGGATACGCGTAACGCGACGAGAGGGATTCACGGCGACAACATTGTGCGTTGTTAGATGCTCGGTCCGAAGAGAACAACCCCTATCACGTGTGCCTTTGGGAAACGAATAAACCAGGGTGGCGCGCAGTCTATGGATTAAGAGGAGCGATCTCGAACGATGACTCTGCTTCAACAGGCCGGTGCCGCCGTTCTTCTGGTGTTGGTTACGCTATTCCTGCAGTGCGGCGGCGCCGCTGCTCTCATCATCTGGATAAGAAGTATTCCAAAAGAGAGTCAAAGAGTGCGGGTGTCTCGCTGCGCCGCGCTCGTCATGCAAACCACGGTAGCCGTCATCGTTCTGCACGGAATCGTTATTCTGCTGTGGGCGGGTTGCTATCGCTGGCTATGCTTTCCGTCCTGGGAATCTGCGTTTTACTTCTCGGCGAGCAGCTATGCAACCGTTGGATACGGGGATGTGTTCCTTCCATCAAAGTGGCGACTGCTGGGCCCGCTCGAAAGTATGGTCGGCATGCTGATGTCCGGAGTGTCCATTGGACTTCTGTTCGCGGCGGTCACTCATCTGGTGGACGGCGATTCACGTTCTCGTCTACCACTTCGCTCCGAACCCGTGAGTGCGGATCGCATCGGCCCCCGACACAGGCGAAGCTGTTACTTCGGTCGGCCGCGGTCGAATGTCATACCCTGAGGAACAGTTCACCGTAAGTACGGGACTGCCAGCCTGGCAAACCACGTCATAGGTCGTGGCAAGATCCAGGTGCGAGATTATTCCGGTATGGACCGAATCATGGAGTTCCGTAATAATAAGGTCCGCTCGCAGTTTGTCAGCAGTTTCGAGGATCTTCTCACTTACCGGCCTTTCTGATTCGAATTCCACGTACAACTGAGGTCTCGTGTCGAGCCCAGCATTGTCGGCGAGTTGTGACAGGCGCTCACGGGTTTTTATGCGCGGATCCTCGTGCCAATTCGTCGAATTTTCGTCAGTGTGTGACGGTGTGGCCGGAATGATACTTAGAAAGGCGAGTTTGGCTCCAAACTGATTGGCCGCCGCAATGGCCTGCGGCAAGCCGTGGCGAGATGCGTGTCCGAAGTCTGTCGCAAACAGGAATGTAGGGTGTATGGACGACGTCTCAAAGCAGGGGCGATCATGGGAGCACGGTCCAAAGGTCAAGACCGGGCAATCTGACCGACGGAAGATCTGTTCTGCAATGGAGCCCAAAAACAGCTTGGCGATGCCGCGTCGTCCATAGGTGCCGACGACGAGGAGATCCGTGCTCTCTCCCCGGATGATCTCTTGCAGTTCCGGCCACAGTTCACCGTGCCGAACAATGAATTTGTGTTGAATGCCAGTAAGAGCTCCGGTTCGAGCGAGCGACGCCTCCAATTGCGCGGTCTCGCGCAACACTGCCTCCTCGCAGACAGCGATTGCACCAGGACCCGCCATAGTCAACCCCAGGGAGGACACGACGTGCGCCAAGCAAAGCTTTGACTCATAGAACCGGGCGAGCGCCAGAGAATAGCGCACCGCCTTTTCAGAAGCCTCAGAGAAATCCGTTGCGATCAATATCGACCGTGGTTTCAGAGCCGCTGCGATGAGTGACACTTGCTGTCCTAAGAACCGTCGGAAGAGGTGCGGGCGACTTGATCCGTAACTGCTTGGGAGAGCTGGGATCAAGTGCAGCGCACCCCTACTTCACCGACGGCTTTGCGTGCGCACATTAACTATCTGCAGTTTGCATGCAACGTGCCAATCGAGACCAACGGTATGCCCCTGTAGCGCCACAATGTTTTCAATCTTTGTCCTTCGAGCCTCTGCCCAGATTGAGGCACTGCCCAAGGCAAGGCATGCCAGGCGCCGCTCAGGTGCGTGGGATCTATGGGAAATGACGTGTTAAGGAGGGGCCGATTGGCAAGCTATCTGCACTGCTAGTTCTGGAAGTACGTCCATCGACAGATGAAGATACTTGTTCTCAATTCTGGTTCGAGCAGCCAGAAGGCATGCCTGTACGAAATTGGCGACGCTCTCCCGGAAAGCCCTCCTTTGCCGCTGTGGGAGGGCCGCATCGAGTGGAATGGCGATACGGCGGCGATTACAGTCAGGAATTCGAAAGGAATAGCCAGGAAGGAGAAGCTAGAGAGTCTGTCGTATGAGCTGGTGCTGAAAGATCTGCTGGCCACGCTATGGAGCGGTGAAACGCGCAGCATTGCTTCCCCGGCTGAGATCAACGCCGTGGGTCACCGTGTAGTCCACGGTGGTCCCCGTTTCCACGATCCCATTCTGATCAGTAACGACGTGTACTCGACTCTTGCCGGACTGTCCCAGTTTGCTCCGCTGCACATTCAATCGGAGCTCCAGGGGATGAAGACTATCGCGGACCTTCTGGGAGATGTGCCCCAGGTCGCCGTTTTCGACACCGGCTTTCATCGCCAGATGCCATTAGTGGCGCAGACGTATCCCGGTCCGTATGAGTGGTTCGCACAGGGAATCCGACGATATGGCTTCCATGGAATCAACCATCAGTACTGTTCGACCCGGGCCGCTCAGCTGACTACAAAGGACCTGAAGTCACTCAAAATTGTGAGTTGTCATCTCGGCAACGGGTGCTCCGTCACAGGCGTTAAAGCGGGCCGCAGCGTGGATACAACGATGGGATTTACGCCGTTAGACGGGCTCATGATGGGCACGCGCTCGGGTTCGGTTGACCCGGGAATCCTGATCTTCCTTATGAGACAGTATGGGCTTGATGCTGACCAGATCGACGACATGTTGAATAAAAAATCGGGTCTGCTCGGCATTTCTGGTCTGTCAGGCGATATGCGCGACGTTTTGGCTGGCATGCACGCAGGAAATGAGAGAGCGAAATTGGCGTTCGATCTTTACACTCATAGTTTGCGCATAGCTATCGGGGGAATGGCAGCTGTTTTGGAAGGCCTGGACGTTTTGGTATTTACGGCTGGAGTGGGCGAGAACTCTCCCGAGGTCCGCGCTGCCACGTGCAAAGGACTAGATTTTCTCGGGGTCACAATCGACCTAAACCGGAATAAGGAACCTCTGGTCGATGCAGATATATCGAGCCCCGGTTCCCGCGTGAAGGTCCTCGTAATTCGGGCAGCAGAGGACTGGGCTATCGCGGGAGAGTGTTGGAAGCTTTGTTGTTGCTCGGCTGCCGTGGCCTAATTGCGCCATGATACGACCTTGAGGAAGAACAGAAGAACAAACCTGGTCGATTCTGAAATGCCCACATGGAGGCACTGCCCTAGGCAGGGCATGCCGAAAGCAGGTCAGGTCCTCGGGAATAGCCGTAAGTAACGCTTTAAGCGGACATCCCGATTGGCAATCCATCTGCTGTTCCTCTGTGTCCAGGTACGTGAATCGACTGGAAATGGGGAGAGTGACATGGGAGCCGGTAACTCAGTTATTGAATGTGCGCTGATGGGGGCCCAGCAGACGCACAAACCGAAGAGGGCGAGGAGCTGGAGAAGAATCCTCAAGCTGGCGCGCAAGGGCAGTGCCGCACCCAGTCTACAGTCTCTCATTCGTCTCTGTCTCCGATTCTTTGCGGCTCTGCTCGGCCTTGGACTGCTGAGCTACTTGGTGTTTCGAACCGGCCCGGGGATCGTTTGGAAACAACTGCAGGCAGTCGGCTGGGGATTTGCTCTCGTTATTCTTTTGGGAGGGCTCTCACAATTGGCCAAGACATGCGCCTGGAGGCAGGCGTTTACTTGCGATATCAGTGGCCTTTCCTGGTTCCGTAGCTTCGTCGCGCAATTGATCTCGGACGGGATCGGACAATTTGGTGTCGCTGGAAAGGTGGTTGGCGAGGGGGCGCGCATATCGCTGTTGGGTCGCGTAGTGCCCCTATCGAATGCATTATCGGCGGGCGCGATTGATGGAGCTCTGCATACCTTCAGCGCCGTAGTGGTAACGGTCTTGGGCATCTCAGCCATTCTAATGATTGGCCCTGTTTCTGTTACATGGCGCCTGTATGCAGCGCTGCTGATTGCTGTGCTGGTGTCAGCGGTGATCCTGGCGGCTGTAGCGGTTAGAAACCGGTGGCAGTTGGTGGGCCATGCAACTCGGGCGATTGGCCGCTTGCCTCGGCTTCATACGTGGGTCAGCGATAAGCAGCCGATCATTGACTCGGCGGAAGACAACCTCCTGAGCTTTCGTGATGAAGCGCCGGCCGCGTTCTGGGCAACATTGATCTTCAATCTCCTATGGCACATGCTGGCAGTCCTGGAGGTCTACATCATTCTGCGGTTTATGGGAGCAGGGTTCAGTGTAGGCGGAGCGTTCATCGTGGAAGGCCTGACGAAGGTGATCAACCTCGTGGGTGCGCTGAATCCGGGCAACTTCGGGACCTACGAGGGTGGGAGCATGCTCATTGCAAAGATGTTCGGCGTGACGAGCACCACAGGATTGACACTGGCATTGTGCCGACGTGCGCGCACCGTCTTCTGGGCAGGGGTCGGAGCCATGTGCATGATCGTTATGAAGAAGGCCGACGCGCCGACGACAATAGCGGCGAAGCTTATCCGGGAGTAGAGCGGCCCCACGGCGAATAGGGCTCCGCGAATAGTCTTCTGCACGGGAACAAAAAATCTTCGAATCGACCCAGGCGTGACCAGATGAGGTCCGCGTGCCCACCACCGGGCACCGTATGGTCGTCGGGAACCAGAGTTATTCCAGAAACCACAACATAGGAAACGATTTGATTCTGAGATGAGTTCGGCAAGTGGCGTGCCTACATCATCTGGTGCAACTGCTTCTCGTCCCTTTCGAGGAGCCGTTCACAAAAATGTCTCGAGCGCACTGCGCCGCTGCGCCCGCGAATGACACGAAGCAAGCGGCTTAGGAGCTCAGTCAATGATGAAGAATTGTGCATTAGTCATGGTTACGTTCGCGATGCTCGCATTTTGCCCTCTTGGCCGTGCTCAAGATCAGGAGCTTACTATCGACTCCACCATCGCAGTAGTGAGGGCCAATATGCAGGCAGACAGGACTACCCTCATCACAACGGGAATGAATTTCAACGACAAAGATGGCGCGGCATTCTGGCCGATCTATAAGCAATACGCGTATGAACGATCCCGGCTGGACGATGATCGCGTTGCCGTCATCAAGGAGTACACCCAGAAGTACCCGACGCTGACCGATGCCGAGGCCAAAGCGATGGCAGAACAAATGTTGGAGTGCGACTCTCGTCTGGCTGAGTTGAAGAAGAAGTACTACAAGAAGTTCAACAAAGTGCTTCCGGCCCTTACGGTGGCGAAGTTCTTTCAGTTGGAGCGTCGCGTCGACTTGATGATGGATATGCAGGTTGAGTCCTCACTTCCTCCCCTCACGCAGGCAAAGTACGCCGGGCAGACAGGTAGCGTGGCAGAACCGCCTGAGCAATGAGGCACGCTGCTCTTCGACCGCGATTCTCATCCAGGGAGCACTCGATGTTCAGCATCATGAAGCGGACCATGATAGTCGGGGCAATGCTAATGTCGGCAGTCATGGCACTGGCGCAAACGCAGGTCCAGAGAGAAACGCTCTCGGTGCAAGGCTACCAAGGGCAGGCGACAGTCATTCGAAACCATGGGCGTGTGTTCGTGGATGTGCAGGACCTGGCGCGAATCACAAAAGGTTCTCTGAGCTTTGAGGAGGACCGAATCATTCTGACACTAGCTCCGAGCGACGCTTCGGAGCCGGCCCGCGACACCGCCACGAAGTCGGGATTTTCACCCGTGTTCATGAGGGCCGCGATAGAGGCGATGGCCTCGATAAGAGAATGGGGCGGGATGCTGCAGGTGATCGTTCAAAATGGGTATCCCGTGGGGAAGGCCATGGCGGGAAACACGATTCGCGCGTACCAGGGTCGAGCTGCCGACAGCGTCGCATTAGCCTCAGTCGCTGCATCGACGGATGATGACCACCGCGGGCTCGAGTTGCTGAGGAATGAGTTCAACAATGTGCAGGCCTGGGCTGAGAGCTTTGTTGACGCTCGGAATTCGTTGAGCGCGGCCGACCTGTCGACATCGGAAAACCCGCTCAAGGATGATGAGGACGCCCAGAAGATCATCCGTTGTGGTCAATTCCTGGCGCAGATGTTCGCCGGCGGTACGTCCCAGGACGATGCGGTGTGTCATTAGCAGTCTGCGGTTCGATCGTGACACGGAAACTGTGGTCGGCGATGACGCCGCCAACCAGCTATGGAGGGATCAGGATCACGGTTATCGTTCGCCGTTCGTAGTACCGGAAGAGGTTTGATGCGTACGGAATCGATGATGCCGGAAAATCTCGAGTCATGAATCCACTGAGCGAATGCCTATCCGAGGTGCCGTCCGAAACATCAAGTTCAGCGCATGTGCGCCTCACGTGGGCGCACACCGAGGGGCTTCCACTGCCGCTGGGGGTTACCTGGATCGAGGAAGACCAGGCCTTCAATTTTGCGGTGTGTGCTGAACATGCCGAGAGTGTGAAACTGTTTCTCTATTCCCCCACCGATTTGGCAAAGCCAGTTTTCACGTTTCAGTTCGATCCTATCCGCAATAAGTCAGGGCGGATCTGGCACTGCAGGATCCCGCTAGATCAAATGTGCGATGCCCGCTATTACGGTTACTCGGTTTCAGGGCAGGCCGTTGCTGGTCTCCGCGGCTTCGATCACGAAAAGGTTCTTCTCGATCCGTATGCGAAACGAGTCCTCTTCCCGCCGGGGTTTGATCGCAAGCGGGCTATGAACCCTGGCGCCAATGATGAAAAGGCGCCGCTTGGAGTCTTGCCCAGACAACGGGCTGCTTTCGATTGGGCTGAAGATCTCCCGCCCCGACCCGAATCGGACGCGATCATCTACGAACTTCACGTCAAGGGGTTCACCAAGAATCCCAATTCCGGTTTGCATCCCTCGCGAGCCGGCACCTATGCCGGATTGATTGAAAAGATCCCGTATCTGAAAGAGCTGGGGATCACCGTCGTCGAACTCATGCCCATATTTCAGCGCGATCCTCATGAGGGGGACTATTGGGGATACATGCCTCTGAACTTCTTCGCACCTCACGCGCAATATGCATCGGGTGTTGATGGCGATGGGCAACATCTTGAGTTCAAGAATATGGTCAAAGCTTTTCACAAAGCCAGGATCTTCGTCGTGCTGGATGTTGTGTACAACCATACCTGTGAGGGAGATCACGTCGGCCCTACCTACAGCTTCAAGGGTTTCGACCCCTCGGGCTATTACATGCAGTCCTCCGACCCGATCAGCCCATACGCCAATTACTCGGGCACCGGCAATACGTTGAATTTCAATCAGCCTCACGTGCGCAAAATGGTTATGGACAGCCTGCGCTATTGGAAGAACGAGATGCACATCGATGGATTTCCGCTTCGACCTTGCATCGGTGTTTAGCCGTAATGCCGACGGATCGCTGAACTGGGGAGATGCTCCGATATTCAGCGAAATCGCCGCGGACCCCGAGTTGGGCCGGTTGGCGTTGATCGCAGAGCCTTGGGACGTCGGCGGCTATCAGCTCGGACGTGGATTTCCGGGCACGACCTGGCTGCAATGGAACGCGCGTTATCGCGACGATGTCCGCCGTTTTGTGAGGGGCGACGCGGGGATGGTCCCGCACCTTATGCGTCGTATCTACGGCAGCGATGACTTGTTTCCGGACAGCCGCGAGCATGCATATCATGCCTTCCAGACCGTCAACTATATCGATTGCCACGATGGCTTCACACTCTACGATCTCGTTTCCTATAACGACAAACACAACTGGAAGAATGGCCATGCCAATCAAGATGGCATGGACGCGAATTACAGTTGGAACTGCGGACACGAAGGAGATGAGGGCGTGCCCGCGGAGGTTCTGGTACTTCGTCGGAAACAGGCTAAGAACTTCTTCTGCCTCCTCATGCTCTCGAACGGCATCCCGATGTTCCGCGCCGGTGACGAGTTCCTGAACACACAGTTCGGAAATAACAATCCTTACAACCAGGACAACGAAATCAGCTGGCTGGATTGGAGCCAGCTCCAGGCGAATCAGGACATATTCCGCTTCTTCAAAGGCATGATTGCATTCCGGAAGTCTCATCCTTCTTTGTGTCGCAGCAGGTTCTGGCGCGAGGATATCTCCTGGTACGGCGTTGGGCCTACGGTTGACATGTCGCCCGATTCGCGCAGCCTGGCATTTTGTCTGCATGGCACGTCACAGGGTGATGACGATATCTACGTGATGATCAATGCATATTGGCAAGGGCTGCAGTTCCAGATCCAGGAAGGCGCGCCCGAAGATTGGGTGAGAATTGTGGACACCGGCCTGCCGAGTCCAGAGGATTTCTCGGAGCACGGTCTGCCGCTGCAGACGTCGACGTATCCAGTGGCCGCCCGGTCCATTGTCGTTTTGGTTCGACGTAAACAAAATGAGGGTTCCCCAGAGAACTCGTCGCCAGACAAGAATCACTCAGATGCGGCGACGATAGGTAAATAAGGAGTCGGGCCACGAAAGGTGGATATCGCATCGATGTACGATACCGAGTGCTATCGCCCGCAATACGACTACAAGTCCGGCGTGCCGATCTTCCTTACGCGGCCGTAGTGCAGGTCGGGTTAGTAGATATGAGCAGGTGCGCCAAGTCAAATTGTGTCTCGCGTCACTGACTTCAGTTGACCTTTTGTGCTAGTAAACTTTTGGGAGGTGAGTCATGGGCGAATCTGGCGAAACCTTCCGGAATTGGCCCGGATTGTACAAAGCTGCGCTGTTCGAGACCGACACGAGCAAAATACCATCGCGCATCGAAGAAGCCCGGAGGGCGCTCGTCTTTCGATCCCGAGAGCTATTTGAAACTTCCCCCAATTATGACGGTGAAACTGAGGCTATCGAGACTGCCCTCTATGCCCTGCAAGCCTTGGAGAATTGTCTGAGATCGAATACAAAAGATCGCAGACGCGCGCCCCGAGCCGGTTAGACTGTTCCCGACTACAAGAATGCCTTGCCGTTGGGGAAGATTGCGGTCTCTTAACTGGTCGTGGGGGCGGACAACACATTTTCTTCGCCGCGCGTTTCCCTTTCAAAGATCGCACCTCCCCGTCGGCAGTATCATGGTTTTGTTGTTTTTCTTGATATAGACCATGAATAAGCGCGGCAGAATGAACTGTTGTCTCACGCTATTCGGGTACAACATGGGAAACATAGCTCCTCGCCAACCACTTCTGCTTCGCTTTAGCTGGCCCCGCATGACGACCGCGGCCGCATTGGTCTGTCATCTCACTTGCGTGTTCTTGTTGGCAGGCACGGTTCACGCCCTCGATCCGAACAAACGTCTCACCCAGTACATGCATACATCCTGGCGAATACAAGACGGCTCCGCGCCGTTTGGTATCGAAGCGATTGCGCAAACCTCGGATGGCTATCTTTGGTTTTCATCTGAATACCAGGGCATGTATAGATTTGACGGCGTTAGGTTTGCTCCGTGGACTTTGTCCCCCAACGGTAAAACGATCAACGTGATAGCGAACGTCCATGGAGACCAAGCTGGTGGGCTATGGGCATTAGGCGAGCGTGAGATCGTTCACTTGAAGGATGGTGTCGTCACTTCTCACTTCGACTTGGACGGACTTCAGCAGTTTCAACAGATCAGCGAGGACCCCGACGGCTCCTTATGGGTCGTGCGAAGGCGGGTCGCTGGCTCAGACCCGCCCCTTTGCCGTGTTAACGACGGAGTGGTCAAGTGTTTCGGAAAATCTGATGGAATACCGATTTCCCCGCTCGATTCTTTACTGGCCGATGGGAAAGGTGGCTTTTGGCTGGGAGGACAGACGGCTCTTGCCCACTGGCATGATGGCGTCTCAGAGATGTACCTGATCGAAGCGCTGAACTCCAATGCGGGACAACTGGGGATAGTGAGTTTGGCACGTGGCCGCGACGGAGTTCTCTGGGTCGGCATAATGGCAGAAGGACGTGGGCTCGGGCTTGGTCGCTTGATGGGAGGCATCGTCAAACCATTTGTGACGCCCACTTTCGATGGGAGTAAGCTTGTCGTCAACCCGATGATGTCCGACCGCGACGGCAATCTCTGGGTAGGTACCCTCGGCAAGGGAATCTTTCGTATCCATGACAACGTTGTGGACCATTATCAGCAGACGGATGGGTTGTCCAGCGATTCCATACTTGATCTTTTTGAAGACAGAGAAGGGATGGTGTGGGCTGTAACTTCAAATGGGATCGACAGTTTCCGCGATCCGAGCGTCACCACTTTCTCGGCACGGGAAGGCTTGGGGACAGATGCAGCAGCAGGCGTCCTCGCGAGCAGAGATGGCACCATCTGGGTTGCAAACGCCGGATCGCTTGATCAGATCAAGGACGGGACAGTCTCGTCCATTCGCACAGGGAGTGGTCTTCCGGGCCATCAAGTCTCCTCCTTACTTGAAGATCGCGCCGGAAACATGTGGGTGGGGGTGGATGACGGACTGTATCTGTTCAAGGATGGGCGATTCCGTCGCCTGCCTGAACCGAATCACCAGCCGCTGGGATTGGTGGTTGGAATGACTGAGGACAATGATGGGAACATTTGGGCAGAGTGCCTAAGCAATCCGCGAAAGCTGGTGCGCATCCGCGATTTCCAGGTCCGTGAAGAGTTTCCTGCGTCGCAAATCCCCCCGGGACACAGCCTCGCTTCGGACCCGCACGGGGGAATTTGGATAGCTACTAAGAAAGGAGATATCGCACTGTTCCGGAACGGCGTTTTGGAAACGAAGTTTCCGTTAAACCCAGGGGGTGATCCGTCTAATCGCCAAATTATGTCCACGGCAGATGGTTCCATTCTTGCCGGTTCCAATAACGGACTTGTCGAATGGCGACAGGGTAAAGTGCAGCGGATGACGACGAAGAACGGTCTGCCCTGCAACTCGGTAATTTCGTTCATCGAGGACAAAGGAAACCGCTGGTGGCTGCACACTGGCTGTGGCGTCGTGCAGATCCCAGATTCCGAGCTCGAGCGTTGGCGGGCAAACCCCGAAGCGGTCATTCAGACGCGTGTTTTCGACGTCTTGGATGGAGCGCGGCCGACAGGCGGGCCGTCCTTCAATACTGCGGCATACTCTTCGGATGGGCGCGTGTGGTTTGCGACGGGTTTTGTGGTAGAGACGGTGGATCCGTCCAGGCTGTCGCAAAAAGCGCTCCCGGCGCAGGAATACATCGAATCGCTCGTGGCTGACCGAAAGGAGTTCAAAGCAACGCCCAACCTCAAAGTCCCGCCGAATCCGAGGGACTTGCAAATTGATTACACCTCACCCACCTTTTCGATTCCCCAGAAGGTAAATTTTCGCTACCGCCTCGACGGCTATGACCGCGATTGGAAAGACGCCGGAACGCGCCGGCAGGCGTTCTACACGGATTTGCCGCCCGGGAACTATTCCTTCCGTGTGATCGCATGCAATAGTGACGGCGTCTGGAACGATAGCGCCGCCAAGCTGGATTTCTCCATCGCTCCTGCGTATTACCAGACGAATTGGTTTCGCGCTCTCTGCGCTTGCATTTTTCTGGCACTGCTGTGGGCGGCGTACCAGTGGCGTGTCCGGCAATTGCAACATCAGTTCGCCATGACGCTCGAGGCGCGTGTGGGCGAGCGCACACGGATTGCGCGGGAGCTTCACGACACTCTGCTTCAAAGCGCCCACGGTGTGCTGCTCCGGTTCCAAACCGTTTCCCAGTTACTGCCGGATCGCCCGGTTGAAGCGAAAGAGAAGCTGGACAATGCGATCGATCAGACCGCGGACTTCATCACTGAAGCCCGGGATGAGGTGCAAGGATTGCGGGATTCCACAGTCCAAGGCAATGATCTCGCGCTAGCCATAAGCACCCTGGGGCAAGAACTCGGAACTGACTCAGCCAATCACCGACCTGCATTCCGTGTCGCCGTTGAGGGCGAGGCGCGAAATCTGCATCCCATCCTCCGAGACGAGATCTACAAAATTGCTGCCGAAGCGCTGCGGAACGCGTTTCGCCACTCTCAGGCACGGCAGATCGAGGTTGAAATCCGTTATGACAACGAGCAATTCCGACTACGGGTGCGGGACGATGGAAAAGGCGTTGATCCAGCGATTCTCTCCAGCCAAGGCAGTGAGGGACACTTCGGCTTGCCCGGGATGCGGGAACGCGCCACTCTTATCGGAGGTAAGCTAGTGGTGTGGAGCGAAGTCGATGCTGGCACGGAAGTGGAACTGCGCGTTCCTGCCAGCACCGCCTACGCGACAGCACAGAGACGTTCGTGGTTTTCACGCAAGGCGAAGGCGTGAAGTAGGAGCTCATGAGCGCCGGCATCTCGCAAATTCGAATTCTCGCGGTTGACGACCATCCAGTCGTGCGCCAGGGGATCGCCGGTCTGATTGGCATTCAGACCGATATGGTTTTGGTAGGCGAGGCATCCAACGGACGCGATGCCATTCAGCAATTCCGAACGCACCATCCGGACGTCACGCTGATGGACTTGCAGATGCCGGAAATGAACGGCATCGATGCGCTCATTGCGATTCGCAATGAATTTCCCGACGCAAAAGTCATTGTGCTGACGACCTACGTAGGCGATACGCAAATTCTGCGTGCGCTCAAGGCCGGTGCTCAGGCCTACCTGCTCAAGAATACGTTACATAAGGAATTACTGGAGACGATTCGTGCCGTCCATACTGGAAAGAAGACCCTTTCCCCGGAGGCCTCGTACCAGATCGCCGAGCATGCGACGGATGACGCCCTGACGCCTGCAGAAATCCTTGTGCTTGCGCCTCATCGCAGCCGGGAATGCGAACAAGCAGATTGCGGATCAGCTCTCAATCACGGAGGAAACCGTTAAAAGTCGAGTCAAGAACATTCTTTCTAAACTAGGCGCCAACGATCGAACGCACGCCGCAATGATCGGCCTGAAGAGAGGAATCATCGAGCTGTAGTGTCTTCCCGACTTGCTTCCACGCCGTAAACGCAAAACCCTAAAGAGTGACGATCCCGACTCTATTTGGGGTTTCGATTTGCCTCGGCAACAACGGAAACTAGTAACGTCTAGAAGGGTGCGTTTTGCGACGGTTATATTCAACATTCGCTGGCGGTTGGCCCGGCACAGGATTGCTTCTCATGCGCGTGGTCGTTGGCTCCGCGCTGATTGTGCGCGCGGGCTTGAGGCTGTGGAGCGATCTGCCACCGATGAATGTGACAATTCCCGCTGTGCTCTTAATGGGAGCGGGAATACTGCTAATCGCAGGGTTATGGACTCCAATCGTGGGAACTTCCATAGCATTGATTGAAATCTGGAAGATGCTTACGGTAGCCGGGGACAAATGGGTGTGGCTGCTGTTAGGAACTGCCGCTGCCGCTCTCGCAATGTTAGGACCGGGTTTATGGTCCATCGATGCTCGCCTTTTCGGGTGGAAGCGCATCGAAGCTCCGCCCCGCAAAACCAGCTCTAACTCTCCTTAAGAGACTCCCCACATACCAAAGTTTCTTGCCTCAGAAGAGGGTGACATTCGCTCCCCAAGAGTCTCCGATTTGCCCCGATGTGGGGCTGCCCGCAAACAGAACTGATTGCACAATGGCTACGTCACGACGACAACAGGTGCAGAGGTCGGGAGGCGCTATGTGGAAGATCACGACTCGCGGTTTCACGCTACAGGAAGTCCTAATCATGGCGGCAATGAATGTTGCATCCGCCCTGATAGCGACCGACAAAAGCGAGCGAACGACTGGCGCAGCCCCGCGCACCGAGATTCAACAGGCTACAGGAGATTGTCATGGCAAAAGTGATTGAGTTTTACATACCCGAAGAACTTTCGGAAACCGTTAAGGACGGCTGCTCAGCCGCAACTCGGAAAAATCATCGAGTTTTGCCCGCAGACGAAGAGATCAGCTTAGCCGCTATCCACCTTTTGCGGATTGAGAGGAAATATGACGTTCATTCCCACACAAGCCGGCTTTATGCGTCTGGAAGATTCCGAAAAACTGTTGCGAGCCATCTTCCCAAACTATCCCAGCCTGGAACCGTGCCATTCCCGCGCCACGTCTCGAACCGACTCCCCAGGGCAGCAAGGACATACTTGAACGAAGAGAGGATATCTCTCTGCTAGTCACTTTTGTTCGTATGAGTGCTCGCAAAGCACTGCAAGTGTAAAGATTCGGGAGGAAACTATGGAGCGCCGACCGTTGCTTTCACAGACCTCGGGAATCTCGCAGGAGCAGGTTTTCCCAACGTGAGCGAGATCGAAGACCAGCAGCTTCATCTGGAAACAGAAATTGGCTCTGAGCACTGCTTCGAAGACATCGTCGGCAAGAGCCCAGCCATTCAGAAGGTGCTGGAACAAGTTGCGATCGTCGCACCCACCGATTCCACGGTCCTGCTTCATGGAGAGACAGGAACGGGGAAGGAGCTGATTGCGCGGGCGATACACAAACTTAGCTCTCGACGCGAACGCCCCTATGTGCGCATGAACTGCGCCGCCATTCCCTCGGGGCTGCTGGAAAGCGAACTGTTCGGGCACGAGAAGGGCGCCTTCACAGGAGCGTTAATGCAGAGAAAGGGCAGATTCGAGTTGGCCGACGGAGGTTCGCTGTTTCTGGATGAGATCGGCGACATCAGCCTGGAACTCCAGCCGAAACTGTTGCGGGCAATCCAGGAGCAGGAGTTCGAGCGGCTCGGAAGCTCGAAGACGATCCAGGTCAATGTGCGGCTGATTGCCGCAACCCACCGCGATCTCCGAGCCATGATTCGGGACGAGAAGTTCCGCGAGGATCTATTCTATCGATTCAACGTCTTCCCGATCGAGATCCCGCCGCTGCGCGAAAGGCGCGAGGATATTCCACTCCTGGTGAACTACTTTGTGTCAAAGGTAGCGGGGCGGATGCGGAGACAGATAAAGTCAATCCCCAAACGCGCAATGGAGATGCTGACGAACTGTCCGTGGAAGGGGAATATTAGGGAATTGGCCAACTTCATCGAACGAGCTGTCATCCTCACACGTGGTGAGGAGTTAGAGGTGCCGCTTACCGAGATTGCAACCTCATCCGAGACCAATGTTGCTGTCGGAACGGCCTCTACGTTTCGACAAGCAGAGTCCTCTGTAATCATCGGCGCATTGAGAGCCGCATCAGGACGGATCGCAGGCAAGGGGGGAGCCGCCGAACGTCTCGGATTGAAGCGTACGACGCTACAAAACAAGATTCGCCGACTGGGGATTTCGAAGGCGAATTATTGCCAGTAGTTTATTCCGTGTGTCCGGGGTTGCACTCGCCTCTAGCAATTAGCGGAAGGTGGGTTCCGAGGGCAGCTTCAGGGATGCCCTGAAGAGCAATAAACCAGTGGGGGGCAAAGGCAATGACCGACAAGAAAGACAGAGAACGCGTGATCGCCGAAATCACACTTTCGCATCTGATACGACTGGGGACCGAGCAGGGCTGTCCTGTGAGCCGGCAACAGGCTCTTGCATTTCTCAATCAGGAGGGTCGAGCGTTTGAGATGTGGAAGCACATGATGCAGGCGGCTGAGGATTTCGTTTCAGGCAACTTGTTCCAGCATTCCTTCACCCCCGGAGGACACAACGGATTCGCCCCTCGGCCTTGGCCAGAGCGGTCGATAAGCACCGCCTCGCGCTAGCGACTTGCCCTGTTCCCTCCGCCGCCTATTCCATTGATGCAATCGTTTGCCGTCGTTCTATCCCCCGTAGTGGCTGCTCCAAGAACTACCAGCGCACAAGCGCACAGGCCAGTTGCTCTTAGACATTCCGCTGCCCTTGGAATCAAAGCCGATTCGCGACATTGTCATCCCGTCTTCCCTCCTTGTGGGATCAGTCACGCCCCCACTTCAATGTAGCTATTGTTCACCGCCCCCAAAGGTCGGGATGGACGTGCGAATCTGGCCGCCAGCTTGCACAACCTGTCGGCTACCTCGGACGTATTCGCATAGCTGAAGTGTTCCTGCGCTTTTTCGAGAACGACCGCATACAGCAGCCGAGCTTCGTCATCATCGAGTTCGATCATCATGAGATCCTCCTATCCTCAAGCCTAGTGGGCCTCCAGACCGAGGAGACGTAGTGCACAAGAGTCCGATTACGGTGTCTAGAGGGCATGCGAAACGTTGTGATCATCCTCCAGTGGCTTTACGTGGCACTGATCAAGCCAAGTCGTTGCCTGGCAATTAGCGGCGAGTACCGCAGAACGGGACACGTTCAGACGGAGACTACAATCTTGTATTGATGATCGGATTGCAATTCTCAGCACCAGAATTGCCCGGCATAGCGGATCCAGTTCCGCAATGATTTTCTGTGCATCTATTTGAACAATGAGAGCGAGACTAGCCGCCCGCCGCTCATCATCTAACTGGGATAGGTGCTCGACATGTGGGCATCGTCGATCTTTGTACATGCCTTCACACATGCGAATCGCATCCCCCTGGAGCGATGTCGCGGCGGCAATGGTTGCAGCCTTGGCCCACTCGAGGAGCCAATTACGGAAAGGACTGTTTCCCTGAAGCGTGATCTCACAAGCTTGGGAGACCGCCTGTTCCGCGATTGCTTCGTCTGCAGTGATCAAGAACGCAAGCTTATCCAGAAGATTTCTTTGATCCAGAAAGCAGGCCACGATTTCAGCAGCTGATGCATGATTGCGAGCATCCGCAGCGATTGTGCTCGCATGAAACCAGGACATCATTCCTCCTCTTTCTGGTGCCGCCCTGAACCGGCATCAACCTGCATGGGAATGCGTAATTGAGGACTTCTTTCGTTATTTCCATGCCGCCGCGCAGGCATCCTCCGCACAGGCGATAAACCCAGCCGTTCGCATACGGCAGGTGCGTAGACACCGCTGGCGACAAATACTGCACCGACACTACCCAACCAACTCAGCAAACGCTCTCCGGCTGAATCGACATAGCTCACCTCGGTCAAGTCGACGATCAACCCCTTCGGCACCACGTCAGTAGTGACTAAGTACCTGGCCTGCTCCCCCCACTCACCGACAAGCCTGCCCTCCATCTTCAGGGTCGGACCATTCGCCAACCACAGAATTTCTGCGCGAAACATTGCTTATCCTCGGAACGCCTTGTCCTGCTCTCCCTGCCCCATTAGCAACGCAAGTTGTATGCCAATGCTGCAGCCGCTATCTGATTGATGGGAATTGCCTGGTTGTACGGATCGATTCGACCGATTTGCCTCAATGCGGTCATTGTCCGCATGCGGGCAGTTGAGATCGGGTTAGCGGTGAAAAGAACACACGACGGAGTGTTACGCGAAGGAGGTTCGAAGAGACCTTCTTTACAGGAGCTACGCCTTGGTCAAAAGCACACTTCAGATGAGGAAGGTGGTTGGAGGAGCAACGCTGAAATGGTGCCGTCAACGCTGGTGAATGCCCCACCTATTTAGGAAGGTTTTGACTTCGTTGAACAGATCCGTCTCAAACGACTGGCCATTTGTCCGGTTCGAGAAAACGTAGATACTTACCCACACTGCCGAGCGATTGCCTAAAGCAGGCAAGCACACAATCGAATTTGAGTGAGAGTCGATATTGTACGTGAGGGAATTTCGGCTGAGGGTGAGCTCGCTAGGCATGAGGTCCGCGATCGCGAGCAATACCGACCTCACATGGTGGCAGGTGGGGCATGCGGGATCGACGTGGTTGAGATCGGACGTGTGCGAACCAATTAACTCCACTTCAAAGCCGACCAGACGGCGCTCGCCATGTGTCTGTTCAAATTGCGGCCAAAATTGCGAAAATACACCGTATTCGGTTACGAGAGATTGCACCCGTGAGTTCAACGCCGGTGTTGCCATTGTGCACCTCTCCAGCAAATTGCAAATAGCTTGCCAATCGTTTTTCAACTCGTAACGGCCGCTACTCACCAGGATTCGATACCTGTCGCGGTTCGTGCAGGCCTTGGCGAGCTTCGGTGCAGGAGAGATTCTGCAAGGCGCCGAATGTCGCTGTCAGGATCGTCGAGCGCCGCAAGGAGTTCCTGGTATGCGGCCAGCTTTTGTTCGGTGTGCCACTCCAAATGGCAAGCAAATAAGTACAAGACGTCGCGATGTCCGGTAGTGGCTCAGTTTGAAATTCTTTCTTTGTAGGGGCCGCGCTTGCCGGGTTTCGGAATAGCTTTCGCGCCCGTCTCAACAAGCTCTTGGATCGTCCACGCATGGTCTGACAAACCCGCTTCCATTGCGGGAGTTACGCGGAGCGTCTGGTGGATGCGGACATAGTTGCAGTACATGAAGTGAAGCGCCACAGCGTAAGCATGGTTGTCGAGTTTCTTGGAGAATGCATTGGTCAGGCGAGTGAAGCGCCGCATATGCATCCGCATCGTGAGATTCTGGCGCTCGACGTAGGACGTACTTACGTGCCGGGGGTCAGGA
The DNA here is from genome assembly GCA_963750245.1 of uncultured Acidobacteriaceae bacterium. Classification (GTDB taxonomy): domain Bacteria; phylum Acidobacteriota; class Terriglobia; order Terriglobales; family Acidobacteriaceae; genus Sulfotelmatobacter. Next base: position 276,701 of record CAVVQB010000005.1, on the reverse strand, counting down.
TCGCCACTCACAACTTTCATCTCGCAGCCAATGCACGTGGCGGGAGAATACCGGGTTTCGTTTTCCAGCGATGCGCCATAAATCTTCTGGAGTTGCGCGTAATCAACATCGGCTCCGAAAGAATCCTCAACTGCCGAAATGTAGGCTTTGTGTCCGTCAGTCGTCACTTGGACGCGGCCACGGATTCGGCTGGCGGCATCTTTCATGAAGTCCATTGCCCAGTCCGCACCGCGTCCGCCAACGAGATACGAAACGACCAACTTCGTGTCGGCGTCGATTCCGACCCACGTCCAAACGTCGCCCCATCCAACTTCTTTCTTTTCAATGCTAACGTTCTTGGCTTTTGCGCCGATGTACGCCCATATCTCGTCGCATTGGAGTCGGCGCACGCGGACATTGCGAACATGCTCATCGTGGAACTTCATGCAAGCCGTTCCGAGATCAACCAAGAGTTTGGTAATCGTATTGCGAGCAATTCCTGTCATCCTGGAAGTCGAGCGGACGCTGTTGCCCTCGACCAAGGCTGCCACGATTCTGATTTGGTCGTCTTTTGTTAGGCGATTCATACTGAGCAATTATGCTTGAGTGGCATCAAGTCTGTCAAGCATTTTGTTCAGTTTAATTGCAGCTTTATCATGGAAAGTGTAGGGTATGGGAAGTGAGATCGCGATCTCAAGTGATGAGATCGGGGTCTCAGGTGCATCCTGCGCAAGGGCGGATCATCTATAGCACTAGGGTTACATGTAAGGTACTTGACTGGGCGGGGTACAATTGTGTCCGTATTGAGTTTTCTCCCACAGGCTCGTCTAATTGTGCCTTCACGAGGTTTTTGCATGGATCTGAACGTGCGGGCTTTCCGAACAGTGCAGGAAGCCCTCAGAGAACACTCCACTGAAGAGGTAACAAAAAAGGCAGCTTCTCGCAAAGGCGGCCTGATCGGCGGGCGAGCCCGCGCTGCCACCATAAGCGCCGAACGACGACTTGAGATCGCCAAAAAGGCTAACAAAGCGCGGTGGTCAACACATCGAAAAGTGGAGAACGTGTAATCAATGCAGGAAGGCTTCTTGACAGCTAGAAATCAATTCGATGGCGGCGTTGGGCTTCTAGATATGCCGCCACAGCTTTGCGAAGTCGGAGCGCCCGGAGCGCTTTATGAGCAATCTTCGACCCTTGAGAACAACCTCGAACGCTCCAAGGAGAGGCTCGTTCGTGACCTCGTGTCGGTCCTAGATAATGTGTTGCTGGAGGGTCTCAGCGCTCGTTCGCTTCAAGAGTTTGCGGAGACTCGAAAGCATGTATGGCCGAAGTATATACATGCTGTCCGTGCCTTGTCTGATACGCTGAGCAATCTTATCTCTAAAGAGACACGGGAAACCTCAATCAGAAGGGCGATAGCCTCCCTCGAAGTAGACTTGGAGCGGCAAATAGATCGCTTCGGGGAAGCTCTTGCGGATCAGGCCATTTTTACTGTCTGGACCATTGGCAGGATGAGATCGCTGGCAGATCAGATCGTAGCTCTCGGCCTTCCGTCAGAGAAAAAACGATCAGATACAGCACTCCTGTCTGAGTTCAGCCCGCACGCCTATTGGTCTTCGTTCCACCTGGACCTGATGATTGCTGCTATCAAGTTCAACCGACCTATGCCGGAAGAATTTCGTGAAGCCGTGTGTGAAGGCTTGCGAGCGGCTGTCAATGCTTACGTAATAATGAAAGAAGCGTTTTCCCTGCGCTCTCCCCGCGTCGAGGAAATGCCCGACCCTGAGTTTGTCTGGGATAAAGAGGACGAGGATCTGCTCGCCTCTTCGATGCGGGATGTAGATGCTAATATCTCCGACGACGGTGATAACGCAAGGTAGTTTGTATTGGTGTGATCCCGAACCGAAAGACACTGTCGGTGGTGAGCACAAGGGAGATCACATCTGGGTAGTAGTGTCTCTTCCTCGTTATCACAGAGGAAACTGTGTCGTCGCCTTGCCTCTTTCCCGCCATATTGAGAAGACCCGAGGGCACCTAATCAAGGTCCTTGCCAGCGAAATCACAATGGAGGACGGGAATTCCTCTATCGACCGCGTGGCACTAACTGATCAGGTCAGAGCCCTCGACAAGACGCGATTTCGCAAGAAGGCCGGATACGTTTCGTCTAGGGCTGTGTCCGGAATTCTGCTGGGTATTGATTTCCTCTTCGGAAATGCCCGCGAACCCAACCCATCTACCGTCAAAATCTAAAGCAATTTCAGACTGAGCCACTACCCGATGTCCGCTTGTCTCCGACATGTCAGTCAAGGCGATCCTGTTGCTGCAGACTGACTCAACGGGAAAATAGTTGTTAGCTGACGGACTGTCTCGCCGTCTCAGCGTTCACCAATGCCGACTGCTTCCGCGACCACGATGCTTACGGCATCAACCACCACCAGCAGAAAAAGAGAGCCGACGAGTACACAGGTCACGAAAAGGTTTTCATCGACGCTGTTGGCGCGAAGCAGCCAGTGGATCGGATAAATCAGCGCTAGCATACTCACCATTGTTAGCACCGTCTAAAACTCTGGGGTTGGCCTGTTCGTCTTCATTTCCAGAACCTCGAATAGGTGACGCGTGCATTTAGCTCGCTTTTCGTCATTTGTTTTCTGGTCTTGTCGTCGAGTACCAGCTCATTCACCAGGAACATACTCATCCCGCAATTGCCGTTGCTGCACACCATATGGGATAGTTCCCCAGGAACGCATAGCTCCAGGTTCACGCAGTGGGCAGTTCCGCATGCCCAACAATGAAGCACGATTACTTCTCCGCCGACTCGAACTGCTCTTGAATTTGGCTCTGAATCCATTACTGATCGCCCTCAGTATGCGTCTATCGAGCTGTGTACGTTCCTTGGTTCATGCTCTTTTCCATCTCAGGCAATTCGAAACCGGGTCAAGACAGGAGTGAGTGGCAGGCGGTGCTCAATCGACATGGTCTCGAGCGAATATGCAAACTTCGCACCGCAGTCACAGCACACCCGGTAGGTCTCGCCTTGCAGTGTGAACACACGGCTGAGGTGAACGTGGTGACACCCAAAGAGGAAATCAAGGATAGCTAGGAGGATCGCCATAGACTCTCCTTTGTGAGTTTCATGCTTATTTTGATCGCGTGATCCCTTGCAAACTTCGAACAGTTCGCTCTCCGGTAGATGGATTGGCTCAAGAAGCAAGTCCGACTCCCTTAATAGCGGAACTGAATTCCACCGTGTCTACTGCAGGCCACCAACCACTTCGGTCATCTCGCTAAGCCCTTGGTTCTTGGTGTAATCCCTGCATTCTGCCCGCCGGCTGTCGTGACCGTTCGAGGGCACTGCCGCAATGTGGGCACCAATCTCCAGCCCGCTGCTCGTCCATACTCCCGCAATTCAGTGATTTGCCGTGCTACGTCTTTGGCGAGCTAAATGCCTTAATACGGCTGCGATGCATCGATGGCTGAACTGCTTCGAGCGGCAATTCCGGCAGAGCTACCGCGGCATGAGAGGGTCAAGCAGGAACAAAGGAGTCAACATGTACGCCACAAAAGCAGTCAATGGCGTCCCCGCGATCCAGCGCGATGGACAAAGTGTGTTGAGTGTCTGCGACCAAGATTGGGAGTTTGCAAACTGGCTATGCGCGCTACTCAACGAACTGGGCCACAAGTCCGAATTGTTGCTGAACGAGCACGACCGGGAATGGCTCAATGCGATCGATAGCCCCTTCAGAAGGACGGCACAGCATGCCTGATATCAAGACAGCCCCCACGATTTCTATCGTTGTTCCTTTTCATAACGAGGAACCTAATGTCATCGAACTGTATGGCCGCCTGCAAGGCGTCATGGAGGAGCTTGGTCGCACTTACCAGTTCGTCTTTGTCGATGATGGCAGCAGGGATCTTACTTACAAGTTGCTGAAGGAACTCGCCGAAATCGACCCTCATGTAGTCGCCGTTCGGCTGCGTCGAAACTTCGGCCAGACCGCAGCGCTCGCTGCTGGGTTCGCGCACAGCACTGGCGAATATGTGATCGCTATGGATGGCGATCTTCAGCATGATCCAGCAGAGATCCCAGTCTTTCTGGCAAAGATCGAAGAGGGCTACGACATCGTGAGTGGGTGGCGCAGCCACCGCATCGACAATTTGTTGCTACGGAAGATCCCTTCCCGCTGTGCCAATTGGCTGATGGCCAAGCTCAGCGGGGTCAACATCCACGACTTTGGGACAACCTTCAAGGCGTACCGGGGCGACCTGCTGCGGCAACTACCGCTCTATGGCGAAATGCACCGTTTCATTCCGGCTTTGGCTTCGGCCTACGGAGCCTCGATCTGTGAAATACCCATTCAAAACAACCATCGGAAGCACGGCGAATCGCACTACAACATTTCTCGTACGTTCCGGGTATTTTTCGATCTCATGACGATCCGATTTCTTCTGCGCTACATGTCGCGCCCGCTCCACTTCTTTGGCCGGCTGGGCGTCGATCAACATGGGTCTCGGATCGGCGGTTGCACTCTGGCTGCTGGTATGGAAGCTCCTTACACGGACCGACGTCGTGCAGCAACACGGGTTGCTGCTGATCTTTGCGGCTGTGCTGATCCTAGTGGGGCTCCAACTGGTGGCGCTCGGACTTCTCGGTGAGTTGCAGGTGTGGCAGTACTTCAATCCATCTGCACGTAAACCTTACGCCGTGTCTGAGGTACGTGATCTGCAGGCCAACCTGAGGGTTCCCCTTACGTCGGAAGTGGGTTCATGAACATCAATCGATCGAGACTGCAATCATGCAATCTCGTTCACGCCGCAAACCGGAGCATCTGTGCTGAGTGAGATTCACATATCGTTGCGTTGGCCGGTATCGGGAAGCCGTGATTGTGCTCCTGCTGACGGTTCTGGCATTCGCAGTTCGCGTCTACCGGGTTGACTTTAACAGCCTGTCCGAGGATGAGGTGGCCAAATGGGCAGCCGTTCAAGAGTATCGACATGGACACTTCGTCGGCGTCAATAGTGAGCATCCGATGCTGCCGAAGGTGCTTGCCTGGGCGAGCCTGACAGTCGGGGAACGCTGGGGCCGGGTAGCCGCCGCGCATGGCTGGTCTTCGCTGAATCCCGAGGGCTGGCTTCGTATGCCCAACGTGCTGTTCGGCGCCGCCGCCGCCGCAATCCTTTATCTTGTTTTGCCGCCGAATGATGGGGCTTGTGGGATCTTTTGCAGCGAGTTTCTTCTGGGCGGTTGCGCCATTGCCAGTGGCGCTGAATCGACTTACGAAGGAGGAAACGCCGCTCACCTTTTTCACCCTGCTGGCCTGTTATTTCTACTGTCGCGCCCAACAGGCAGATGCGGACAAGAGTGCGCGGCGATGGTACGACCTGAGCGCAGTCGGCTTTGGCCTGGCTTTGGCCTCGCAGTACATTCTTCACCTTCTTGGCTTGAATGCACTTGCCTGGTTTCTTGCCGGAAGAATTGGGCTGAGTCGCAAGCCGTCTCAATTCAGCTACAGACGGTTTTTCCTCGTGATGTTCCTCGCCTTTGTTGTGGTCAACCCGGTCATTCTCTCTCCAGCCAACTTCAATGCCATCGTGCATTGGCTCCATCATGACGGAGTCAAGCACACTGGCTACGATTTCGAGGCAGGCTGTATATGAACTTCCCCTCGCGTCTGCTTGCTGGAGTGCCGTGGTTCTACTATCTCTGGCTGATGCTGGTAAAGACACCGATTCCAATCCTCCTGGCCGTCATTATTGGCGCCGCGCTGCTTTTGCGAGATCGCCGGACACTCGCGTCGTGCTTTTTTCTATCGTTCGGGGTGGTTCAATTGATCGGGCTATCTGTCAGTGGAGCCAAGTGGATCCGATATTCACTTCCGCTCCTGCCCTTCCTCTTCCTGGCAGGCGGATATGCGGTTCAACAAACACTGAAGGCAGCGAAAGGAAAAATCCTGGTCCAGGCCCTTCTGGGTCCTGCCGCCGTCATTTTGCTGGGATGGCCGCTCCTTGAATTGCAGTCTTGGGCGCCCTACTATTCGTTCTACCTGAACTCGATTGGCGGAGAGAAACAGAACATCACACGCTACTTTGCAATGGATGAAGTGTCCGAGTTTGACACGCGCGAGGTAGCGCAAGAGGTGTGTCCGTTCGCCCCCGCTGCGGCGACGGTAGCAACCGCAAGACCGATGAGCATGGCCTATTACCTGCAGGCCTGCGGGCGCACGGACCTTCAGATTGTGCCGCTTTACGACACGCATTATGCACCGCGGGACGGAGATCTGATCGTGCTTGAGCCTTCGCGCCGTTTCTTTGAGACGCAGAGATTTTTCGATGCTTTGGGAAACTCTTGGATGCCCCACAGTGACATCCGCGTCGGACCGGTTTTGGCGAGCACGATTTATCTCTTCGATTCGTCAGTGCCAGAACCAAGAAGCGGTAAGGAAGAGTTCACGCTAACACAGTTGCGGGGCGCGCCACGTCGGTTCGAGAATGATGCTCAAGAAACCGCATCGACAAACACGAGCAGGGTTGGATTCTCAGATCTCACCAGGAGACTCATACAATGACTCAGCTTTGCCACGCAAGGAAATCTGATGGGCGTTGGTTTGTGGGCGCAATCGCTTTTTTGATCATGGGCTTCCCGGCAGTTGCACAGCAGGCAAATGTATCTGCACCTCTGAGCGCTGATGAGGTGATGGGACGTGTCGCTCAGATGAATGAAGTGCGTGCCAAGGCACTCGAAAGCTACTCCAGCCTCCGCACGTATCACCTGGAATGCCACTGTGTGTCACATAAGAAGGCCGACATGGTCGTACGCACTGACTACCAGGCACCGAATAAGAAAGAGTTCACGATCGTGTCAGAGAGCGGCTCTGGCACGGTGCGGGACCGTGTGTTCAAGAAACTCCTGGAGGCGGAACAGGAGTCGATGCGGGATGAGAATCAGCAGCGTTCGGCGATCACACCCGAGAACTATACATTTCGACTGTCTGATTACGAGAAGACCGATACGGACGAATTCTATGTGCTCGATGCGCAGCCGCGAAGCAAGAACAAGTTTCTGTTTCGAGGCCACATTTGGGTGAATGCAAAAGACTTCGCGATAACTCGAGTCGAGGGCGAGCCGGCTGTCAACCCTTCCTGGTGGACCGTTAAAACTGACTTCAAACGCAGCTACCAGAAGATCGGTGACTTCTGGTTGCCGGAATCGAACGAGAGCGAAACGAAGGTGCGCGTTTTCGGCACAGCGGTTCTAAGCATTGAATATCGCGATTACCAGATCACGCAGGCTGGAGGCGCAACAGGAGCCTCGCCCCACAGCGAAGCACTAGCAGCTACAGTAGCCGAAGAGCCTTAAAGGCAAACCCATGTCCTCGCCAACCGTTGCGCCACCGAAACCAATCGCGCCAGTTAGCACTTCGCCCGCCACTTCCAAACAGCTCCGAAAATGGATTGGGCCGCTGGCCCTGGGACTCATACTTCTTCTGATACCGGCGCCTTCCGGCCTGACCGCGACAGCTTGGCATTACTTCGCACTATTCGCCGCTGTCATTGCCGCCCTCATTACGGAACCGCTGCCCGGCGCAGCCATCGGTCTTATCGGCGTTACCGTTGCCTCCGCGCTGCTGTTGGTTGGGAAAACGCCGTCCGACGCCACCAAATGGGTTCTTTCGGGATTCTCCAATGATGCGGTATGGCTCATTTTTGCCGCCAACATGTTCGCGCTGGGATATGAAACCACCGGCCTTGGCCGGCGCATCGCGTTGCTGCTGGTCAAGGCACTGGGCCGCCGCACCCTTGGTCTCGGTTACGCCATTGCGCTCTCCGATCTCGTTCTTGCTCCGGTGATGCCGTCCAATACCGCCCGCAGCGGTGGCACGGTGTATCCCATCGTAAAGAACATCCCGCCGCTCTATGGTTCGTTTCCCAACGATAGCCCGCGAAAAATCGGCGGATACCTGATTTGGACCGGCTTTGCCACCACCTGCGTCACCAGTTCCATGTTTTTGACCGCGCTCGCGCCCAACCTGCTGGCAGTGGAAATTGCGCGCAAGGTCGCGCACGTGGATATCTCGTGGGGCTTGTGGGCGCAGGGTTTTCTGGCGGTCGGGATCCTGTTGTTCGCGGCGACACCGTTACTTGCCTACTTCCTTTATCCGCCTGAGATCAAACGTGGCGACGAGGTTGCACGCTGGGCGGGAGGCGAGCTCATCAGCATGGGACGGATCACTCGGCCTGAAGTGACCATGGGTTTGCTGGCCGTGGCAGCGTTGGTCGGCTGGATCGGCGGCGGCCCCTGGATAAGCCCGGTCAACGTAGCTCTGGCCGTAATCTCCGTGATGCTGCTCGCCAGGGTGGTCACCTGGAATGACATCCTTGCTGATAAACAGGCCTGGAGCGTCCTGGTCTGGTTTGCCACGTTAGTTGCCATGGCTGAAGGGCTCGGCAATGTTGGCTTCCTCGCCTGGTTCGGCTCCCGGGCAGCCACTTTCATGACCCGCATTCCGCTGGTTCCCATGTTGATTGCGGTTGTCACAGTCTTCTTCGTCATCCACTATCTTTTTGCCAGCATCACGGCGCAGACGACCGCGCTGCTGCCCGTTTTTTTGCTAGCCGTCCTGTCGGTGCCGGGCGTTCCTGCCAGGGCCATCACCCTTGTTCTGGTTTACTCGCTGGGTTTGATGGGCGTCCTTACTCCCTACGCCAGTGGGCCTGCGCCAATCTGGTATAGCAGCGGCTACATCCCTACCAAAGACTTTTGGCGACTGGGTGCCAGCATGGGAGCGCTGTACCTAGCCGTGCTGCTGGCACTCGGCTTGCCATTCGCAATCAACTTCCTGCACTGACGGCGCGTTGACTTGGGGGAACCAGACCCGCAGATCCAGGGTCCATTGGATCTGGTCCACGGCTGTCGTTCTTTGATATTTCGACTTCGACACATGACACAACGAATTACCTATCAGTCCGTGCCCAGACCCTGCATCTGGTTATGACCTTTTGAAGGCAGCTGCCCTGATGTGGGCACACGGGATGCGCTTTCAATGGTCCAAATCCTTCGCCTACAAGAAGTTCCGCTTGGCCCTCGAAGTGCTTTTATCAAATGCGCTATGGCAACCTTTGACCATCCTTCAGACTTAATTCATCGCATCGCATACCCGACCGTTCAGAGGCCAGGGCTGCGAATTGATGCGCAGGTTGCCGCATGGCCGGCGGAAGAGGAAAAACAGCTTCCCCTTCGTTCCAACCTGCAAGGAAAAGAAGTCGGTGACATTTTTTATCTAATCGAACCGCGACCGCGAAATCCCTGGGCGGCAATTGGATCGTTGGCCTTCATTTCGGTCCTCCTCCTGGCGCTAATTGTCATTCCGCTGTATCGCCCGGTTCCGCTGCCCAAGAGAGAAACGCTGACGATGTTATACCTGCAGCCGCCACCGGACGCGGTTGGGAATGCCACGAAGTTTCAAGCGCCTAAGCCCGTGTCCACATACACCCCGACAAGCACTGGCATTACCGCGCCGGTGCAGAAAACGCAAGAAGCGCCACCACCGCCGGTCGGCACAACGGGTGGTGTGGTCGGGGGAGTCCCCGGTGGAGTGATCGGCGGCGTTCCCGGCGGAGTGTTCAGCGAAATGCTGAATAGCGCACCGAGCGTTCCAGTCCCTGCGAAATCGCCTTTGCCGACGCCGGTTAAGAGAATGCGTATCGCCTCCCGGGTAGCGGAGGCGAACCTGATCCACGACGTTACGCCGCAGTATCCGCCGGAAGCGGGTCGAGCGCGCCTTGAAGGCACGGTCCTGCTGATGGCAGTGATCGGCAAGGACGGTACCGTCAAGGATGTGCGAGTTGAGAGTGGTTTACCAATACTGGCGCAAGCCGCTATCGATGCGGTGAGGCAATGGCGTTACAAGCCATACATGATCGACGGAGAACCGGTTGAGGTTGACTCTCGCATCACGATTAATTTCACGCTGTCGGGAGCTTAGGAGTATCCATAATGCTGCAAAATAGACACACCTCGCACAACCGACGTTGGGCATCGCTCCTGAAGCAGGCACATCTGTTGCTGCTGTTCGTCCTCAGTGGAGTGATCCTTGTAGTACCGATGTCGGCGCAGTCTTTTAAAACGGCAAATACGATAACGGGAAACATCCTCGGTACGGTCGTCGACACTAGCGACGATCCGATTCCTGGTGCCAACGTGATTCTTCAAGGGCCCGCTGGCCACCGTCTCACGGCTATCACAAAAGACGACGGAGGGTTTGCATTCGACCAGGCCCCAGCCGGAGTCGCCTATCAGATCACCGTCACCGCTGAAGGATTTGCTGACTGGAACTCGTCCATTACGGTCGAACCCGGTGAGAACAAGACGCTACCCGAGATTAAACTTCGCATCCTGGCTGTGCAGCGGGCAGTTACCGTGAGTTACTCCTCGAAGGAAGTCGCTACCCAACAGCTCAAAGCTGAAGAACAGCAGCGCATTCTAAGTTTCATACCGAATACGTATGTGGTGTACGAACCTCACCCCGAGCCACTTACTGCGCGGATGAAGTTCCACATGGCATACAAAAGCCTCACCAATCCGTTCTTCTTCGGACGCACGGCTGCGTGGGCTGGCGTCCAACAGGCTCGCGACAATCCGAGCGAATGGCATCAAGGTGCAGAAGGATATAGCAAGCGGCTGGGAGCTGGCTTCGCCGATGCCTTTACCGGAAGCTTGATCAGCAATGCTATTCTGCCATCGCTTCTGCATCAGGATCCTCGCTATTTCTACCAGGGCACCGGTACGAAGAAGTCTCGAGCTCTTCATGCCATGTCGGCTCCACTTGTCTGTAAGGGAGATAACGGGGCATGGCAGCCGAATTACTCTCAGTGGGGCGGCAGTTTAATTGGATATTCAATTTCTACCGCTTACTACCCTAGTTCAGATCGTACTGCGGGGCATGTATTCCAGACTTTTGGAATTGATATGGGTCTGCATGTCGTCGGCAGTTTGGCCCAAGAGTTCATCTTGGGCAAATTCACAAGCCGAGGTAAGCACTAGTTGCGAGCGCTCGCAAGCTATTCCGGGATAGGACGAACGACCATGTGCTCTTCAACACTCATTCTGCAAGCAGCGTCGACCAGCGCCTTGATCGTGCAAGGAGCTTGCTGTGACATCTGCCCTCCAGTTCACGAACAATATGAGCCCGAATTTACTCCTCTACATATGAACTGGTTCCTGGTCGACGACACAAAAGGAAATCCCCAGGCCCAAATGCGATGGGTGGTTGACTAATAGGCATGCCGGCCTCGAATACTTATGTACGATCTGCATCGGTTGCTCTTCCATCCGTCGACGGCCATCGCGCTTCAAGTGTGGTTGCTTTCGGCTGTGTACTCATCGTGATCGGCGCATATTGTTTTTGTCCGAGCGCATTTGCCCAGACATCGGATTCCCCAACAGCGGAGGAGCCGACAAAGTCGTGGACAGCCACAACGGACCTGAAGAGCGACAATCTAATTCCTGAACGTATTCCCGTGCGCATCATCGAAAGCCATAGCCAGAATGGCAACCGGACCCTGGACAGGCGATCGGTCGAGATCCGCGGGACCGACGGACATTTCGAACCTTATCAGGACGTCGAGAAGGAAACCGTTACCGTCGATGGTTCCACCGTAAGAACCACGACGCGCACGTTCGCTCAGGATGTAAATGGGGCGAAAGCCCTCGTGCAGGTAACGGAAGAGGAGAAACACACACTGCCCGGCGATGACTCGAATATAGTGCGCGTGACCTACAACCCCGATGTCAATGGACGGCTTCAACCAGTACAACGCGAAATCGTGGAGACGAGAAAGATCGGGAAGGATCTGGAAGAAGCAAACACGACGGTGATGCTCACAAACATCAACGGCGGGCTAGCTCCAGCTTTCAAGACGCACGAAATCCGCAAGCGAGACGCGAACGATACATTGGAAACTAAAAAAACCACATGGCTTTCAGACATTAACGGAAACTGGCAACTGAGCGAGATACGCCAAAGTATTACGACGGAAGAATCAAGAGACCGCAAAGTCGAGGAGAAAGTCTTCTGGCCCGATGCGGAGGGGAAGGTACGTCAAATCTCCCGTGTGGTGAGCCAGGAATCCGAGAGCACTTCCGGAGAAAAGCGCAGCGTCGTGGAAACCTATTCCATCGATGTCCCGGGGACCACGCGGGACGGCAGCCTGCACCTCGTTGAGCGTCAAACCGCCACTGAGCGCTTGAGTTCCACTGGTGAGCGAGCAACCGAACAAAAAGTCGAACAGACCAATCCGGGCGATCCCGGCTCGGGTCTCCGCGTGTCCGCATTGGTGGACGGCAGGATGGTTCCCGGACCTTCGGGAGAACAGTCCACAGTAACCATTCGAGCGCGCGACTCGAACGGGAATTGTGGAATCGTCTCGGTTGATACGACGAAGGCGGATCGGATCCCCACCATTCAGGTTCAGCAAACGCCTGCCGAAAAGCCGTAATGAAGCGATCGCAGATTGACTCATGTTTACTCCAAGTACAAACCGGCTGGGACTAACTTCGGCTTGCTGCCCCAATTCGGTCAGTGCCCTTGGCAGGTCATTTGATGTCTGTGTCGGAGCTTCTGATCCAATTGGTAGGCAGGTATTTTCATCCACTTACAACCGACCGCTTCTGGCAGCCGGATTGCGAATACGAAGTGCGATCTTCAAATTGCGCTAGGGGAGTAGGCCATGCTCGGCGAACTGATGAACATCCCGACTGACACACTCATTGACATGCTGTACATCATCCTCGCGGGAGAAGTCGCTATCACTGCCAGCGACGCTACGGAAATCGAACAGATTCAGCGCGAGTTGCAACGTAGAGGTGACGAGCAATGCTGGAGCTTTCAAACTGTTAACTGAGAGAGGGCGTGGAATCAGTTTTTGGATGAGTGTTGACCACAACAAAAGGCGGGCGTTCGATGAAGCCCAAAATCTCGCAATTGCACAATGCGGAGTGAGGAACTTGAAAAATGCTATCGCTAACAGGAATTGAAGAATTAGCCAGACCACTGAGTGCCGAAGGGACAGCGCGGTCAACGGTTGCAGGTGCGCCGCTAGGCGCCGATGAGCTGAACAGGATCGATGCTTATTGGCGTGCGTGCAAGTATCTGGCTCTGGGAATGATCTACCTTCAGGCAAATCCCCTCTTGCGGGAACCCCTGAAACCAGAACATATCAAGAGCCGACTGCTTGGTCATTGGGGCTCAAGCCCAGGGCTCGCCTTCATCTACACCCATCTGAGTCGCATCATAAAGAGAGACGACCTCGAGATAATCTTTCTCGCAGGCCCCGGTCACGGCGCCCCGGGAGTTCTAGCTCCTATCTATCTGGAAGGCACCTACAGCGAAATCTACCCTGAAAAGAGCACGGACGAAAAAGGTCTTCGAGAATTCTTTAAACAGTTTTCGTTTCCGGGAGGCATAGGCAGTCATTGCACCCCGGAGACTCCAGGTTCCATACACGAAGGCGGGGAATTGGGATATGTCCTCTCGCATGCCTGCGGAGCAGCTTTCGACAACCCCGAGCTGATCGTGGCGGCAGTGGTGGGCGACGGGGAAGCCGAAACCGGCCCGCTCGCGACCTCATGGCACATCAGTAAGTTTCTGAATCCAATTCGCGATGGGGCCGTTCTGCCCATACTTCACTTGAACGGATACAAGATCAACAACCCGACCCTGCTGGCGCGGATCACTCACGAGGAACTGGAGAGTCTGTTACGTGGCTATGGCTGGAATCCGTACTTCGTTGAGGGATCTGAGCACGACAGCATGCATCAGGCGATGGCGGCCACACTTGAACGTTGCATCGCGGAGATCAAAGGCTACCAGCAAGAGTGCCGGAAGACCGGAATTGCAACTCGGCCGCGCTGGCCCATGGTGGTATTGCGGTCGCCAAAGGGGTGGGGCGCACCGTTGGAAGTCGACGGGCATCGTCTTGAAGGCTTCTGGCGTTCGCATCAGGTTCCGCTAGCAGATGTCAAGACTAAACCGGAACATCTGCGAATTCTCGAAACCTGGCTGCGCTCGTTCAAGCCTGAAGAGCTCTTCGACGAAAACGGAAGGGTGCGACCGGAAATTGCCGAAGTCGCGCCATCAGGCCGGCGCCGCATGAGCGCCAGTCCGCACGCGAATGCAGAGGTCAGAAAGACTCTCCGCCTGCCCGATTTCCGTGACTACGCCATCAAGATCGACCGCCCGGCAAACACAGAAGTCGAGAACGTGCCTCCGCTGGGGCGTTTCCTGCGCGATGTCATGAAATGGAACATGAACAGCTTTCGCGTCTTCGCGCCTGACGAAAATACTTCCAACAAGCTGGATGCAATTTATCAAGCGTCGAAGAAGTTCTGGATTGCTGAAAACTTTCCCGAGGACCGTGACGGAACAGAATTGGCTCCAGACGGTCGCGTTGTCGAAATGCTCAGTGAGCACACGATGGAGGGCATGCTCGAGGGTTACTTGCTTACCGGTCGCAACGGCTTTCTCTCATCGTACGAAGCCTTCGTTCATGTCATTGACTCCATGTTCAATCAGCATGCCAAATGGTTGTCTATCTGCAACCACTTATCTTGGCGCCGCAAGATCGCGTCACTGAATCTCCTCATTACGTCAACAGTGTGGCGTCAGGATCATAATGGTTTCACGCATCAGGATCCTGGGTTCCTGGATGTAGTGCTCAACAAAAGCGCCTCGGTCACGCGCATCTATCTCCCACCTGATGCCAACTGTCTGCTCTCCGTAGCCGATCATTGCCTGCGATCCGAAAATTACATCAACGTCATTGTCTCGGACAAACAAAAGCATCTGCAGTACCTGGACATTGATGCCGCGATTACCCATTGCACAAAAGGCATTGGTATCTGGAATTGGGCCAGCAATGATGAAGGTCACGAACCCGATGTTGTCTTTGCTGCAGCCGGCGACATCCCTACCCGGGAAGCTCTGGCTGCGACCGCACTGCTCAGGGAGTGCTTCCCGGACCTCAGAATCAGATTCATCAATGTCGTTGACCTGTTCAAGCTGCAACCAAGCATGGAACATCCGCATGGCCTAACGGACGCAGACTTCGATTCTCTCTTTACCGTCGATAAGCCGATCGTCTTCAACTTCCATGGTTATCCCTGGTTGATTCACCGCCTCGCCTACCGCCGCACGAACCATCGGAACCTGCACGTACGGGGTTACAAGGAGAAGGGGAACATCAACACACCGATGGAGCTGGCAATCAGCAACCAGACGGACCGATTCAGTCTCGCCATCGACGCGATTGACCGCATCCCGAAACTGCAACGAATCGGCGCGCACGCCAAAGAGGCGTTTCGGGATTGCCAGATTGCATGCCGCCGGCATGCTTACGAGCACGGAATCGACAGCCCTGAGATCAGCGGCTGGAAGTGGCCTTGCGGCAAGCGGTGACTGAATGCCTACTATCGCTACCGCTCGACCATGCGCGTGATTTCGCGGCGTGGGTCTCAGAGTACCGACTGAAATGGACATCGGGTAACTCCCCGATCCCGAGAAATCGCTAAAGGAGCTTGAACATGAGCACGAGTGCAACGGCCAAACGGCCGGCGTTGCTAGAGGAAGCTAAACGTCTTAGTAGCAAGTATGGCTGCGGTCCAGTGCAATTCTCTGGAACAGACGAAGCGCTCTATGAGCGGCACCTGCTGTTCGACAGCGGAGTTGATCTGACGGACGCGACGGCACGCGATCGCTTCGAGGCCCTTGCCCGGTCCGTGCGCGACATTCTTTCGCAGCGATGGCTTCTCACTGAGAAGACTTATGAACAAAAAAATCCTAAGCGACTCTACTACCTCTCGATGGAATTCCTCATCGGCCGCTCACTCGCGAACAATGTTACGAACCTTCTGCTCGCTCCGCTCACAGACCAGTTTATACAGGACAAGAAACTGAACCTCATCGAGATCCTAGAGCAGGAGCCGGATGCGGGATTGGGCAACGGTGGTCTCGGACGTTTGGCCGCCTGCTTCATTGAATCCGCTGCAACCATGCAGCTCCCAGCCATAGGTTATGGGCTCCGATATGAATACGGCATCTTCAAACAATCCATTCAGAACGGATGGCAACAGGAAACACCGGACAACTGGCTCCGTTCTCCGGACCCATGGGAGATTGCCCGCCCGAACGAAAAGGTGGAAGTCAGCGTGGGCTGCTCGTTCGAGCTCAGTGGAGGCACCCTGCGCCCGGTACCAGGGCGCCCAACGACTCTGATCGGCATCCCATTTGACCGTCCCGTGATCGGGTACGGCGGTTCCACCATTAACACTCTTCGACTCTGGGCGGCGGCAGCGCCCGACTACTTCAAGTTTGAAGAGTTCTCGCACGGCGATTTCGTAGAAGCATTTACTCAGACCCTTGGGGCCGAAACCCTGACGCGCGTCCTGTATCCCGATGATTCAAGAGTAATGGGGCAAGGGCTACGCCTGCTGCAGGAGTATTTCCTTGTTGCATGTTCGCTGGCGGATGCAGTGCGGCGCTTCCAACGGACCAACTCGGATTGGCGCTTGTTTGCAGACAAAGTGGCAATTCAGATGAACGATACCCACCCGGCTCTTGCAGTTCCAGAGCTCATGCGACTCCTTGTTGACCAAGTGCGCCTTGAATGGGACGAAGCCTGGCATATCACACAGAACACGCTGGCATACACGAATCACACCTTATTGCCCGAAGCCCTCGAAAAGTGGCCGGTGGCGTGGTTTGAAGACATGCTGCCCAGGCAGCTGGAGATCATCTACGAGATCAATCGCCGTTTTCTGGGAGATGTGCGCGGGCGGTTTCCGGGCGACAAAGACCGCACTCAGCGCGTGAGTCTTATCGAAGACGGTGAGCCCGGGACCAAGAAGGTTCGCATGGCCAATCTGGCGGTCGTAGGCTCCCACAGCACGAACGGAGTGGCGCAGATTCACTCAAACCTGTTGCGCGAGACCACACTCAAAGACCTGGCGGAAATCTTTCCCGAGCGTTTCAACAATAAGACGAACGGAGTCACACCCCGGCGCTGGTTGCAATTATGCAATCCCGGACTTTCTGGCCTGATCACTGATGCCATTGGAGATGCCTGGATTCGTGATTTAAGCGAATTAAGCAAGGTCAAAGCATTCACAGAGGACAGTGGCTTCCGTGAAGACTTCCGCAAAGCCAAGCGAAATGCCAAGCGACAATTCTGTGATTGGCTCCGCTGGTCGACGGGGCAGAACGTTGATCCGGAGTCGATCTTCGATTGCCAGGTCAAACGCATCCACGAGTACAAACGCCAACTCCTAAATGCCCTGCGGATCGTTGTGCTCTACAACCGGCTGCGCCACGACCCGGGGCTCAACCTGTACCCACGTACGTTCTTTTTCGCCGGCAAGGCCGCGCCTGCCTACCGGCTCGCCAAGCTGATCATCAAATTCATTAACAATCTAGCTGCGACCATCGATGGCGACCCCACAGTACGCGAACGGCTTAAAGTGGTATTCCTGCCCGACTACTGCGTCTCGCTTGCAGAGCATCTCATTCCCGCCAGTGACGTCTCCAACCAGATCTCGACGGCAGGCTATGAAGCCAGTGGCACAAGCAACATGAAGTTCATGATGAACGGCGCATTGACGATCGGCACACGCGACGGAGCGACCATTGAGATGGCAGCAGAGGCGGGTGAGGAGAACTTCTTCCTCTTCGGCTTGACGGCTGAGCAGGTGCTTGGCAGTCGCGGATGGTACAACCCGCACTGGCATTATGACCACGACCCCGAGACCCGTCAGGCGCTGGACTTGATCTTCTCGGATTACTTCAGCCGATATGAGCCGGGCGTCTTCGAACCTTTGCGCGAAATGTTGCTGACGCACGGCGACCACTACATGCACTTGGCGGACCTGAACTCCTACCTCACGGCAGACGCGCAACTGGGCGCCTTATATGCCGATTCCGACGAGTGGGCGCGCAAGGCCATCTTGAATGTGGCGGGCTCGGGGAAGTTCTCCAGCGACCGCACCATCGCTGAATACTCAGCAGAAATCTGGCATGTACAGCCATGTCCAATACCAGAGAAAGCGTAAAAGAGGACGCGGAGATAAAACTATCCATGTGCCGATTGGATTTCTCGGTACAACTTCGGCACAACTGAGCGAGAGAAAAGCTGGCTAGCTGCCCCCTAAGCGACACCAGTTAAAGCACTTGGAGTTTGTACTGCGGTAGTTCGGTACCAGGGGGTCGGAAGATTAAAATCCCCTCTCCCCGACCAAGCTTTCTCGCCCTCTTAATCGTTTACGTCGCCTTGCTGCTTCAGCCTCTTCGGTGCGTTTTCGGTACATTCGGTACAACCGAGGGCAACTCGAAGCCAAAACCGCGAGGAATTGGATTTGCGAACGGATTTGTTCTCCTTTGGAGTCGTGATTTACGAAATGGCCACCGCGCACTTGCCGTTTGACCGTAAGACCGTCGGCGCGACCTTTGCCGCCATACTGCATGAACCGCCAGAACCCGTAACCCGCGGTCTGGGAACCAATCTCTATCGGCTTGGAGTTTCCGATAAAGTGATTCAGGCCATACTTCGCCACTCAAACGTCAACGTCACCCTTGGCTATTAACATCAAGTCACAAAACCAAGACGTTGTTGCAGCCATGAGCAAGTTGGAAGTGGAAATAGCTGCTCACGATTTTGGGGACACTAATCGGACACTATATCGGACGTCGGGTGCAATGCCCGAATCCGTAAACTGATTTTTTCAAGGAGGTTAGGATGGAGCCGACGAGCGGACTTGAACCGCTGACCTGCCGATTACGAATCGGCTGCTCTACCAACTGAGCTACGTCGGCTTTTGGTTGACTCGGTTTAGTTTACCAAATTGCCCCACTGGTTCTTGCTGTACCATCTACATTAATGTCATTAGCGTAGACCGCCAGCTTAAGCCAGAGGTTAGGCCCCAAAATAGGGAGAGATTTTGGCCGCAAGAATTCTCATGGTTCTGAGTGCAAGCATTATCTTCGCGCTCGGAGTCACTCACTTCGTCTATACATTCTGGGCGACAACGCTCACGCCCCGGGACCCCTCACTGCAAATCAGCATGAGCCAGATTTCACCTGTCATTACGAAGGAAACAACCATGTGGCGGGCCTGGGTCGGGTTCAACGCCAGCCACAGCATGGGACTTATTTTGTTCGGATTGGTTTTCGGTTTTCTCGCATTGGCTCACGGCCCACTTCTTTTTCAGTCACCCTTCCTGCTCATTGTCGGACTGGCAATGCTGGTTGGCTTTGTTGTGCTCAGCAAGATGTATTTTTTTAGCGCGCCTCTCGTCGGCGTCAGCGTTTCTTTGGCCTGCTACCTCGCCAGCATTGTGCTATCGCGAGCCTAACCATGCTCCCGCCGTGGCTTGGGCCGAACACAGTCTCCCATCTCCGATCTATGCCGCGCGAGATGCCGTCAGCGCTTCGTATTCCTGTTGCGACTGCGCCGACAGCAGAACCCACAACGTAGCGCAATCCATCAAAACGAAAAGGCCGCCCGGCAACAGGGCGACCTCTTCTTTTCAAGGGAGAATAGTTCCAACGGAGGCTTAGATACCGTCAAAACTTTCCGAAGAAAATCTTATGAGCCGAAAAAGGGAGGTGTCAAGCAATTTTTGGGAAATAAATGTCTTTGTTTTCAATGATTTGCGTAATCAGGCAACACGTCGGTGCGACGTCCCAATTTGAGACAAAATTCTGTCATAAAAGCCGTAAACCGATGGTGCTGAGCTACTTAGGAACCGTTCGGACCATCCGCCGCGGAAGAATGTCTGCTTGCAGATCCCCCCGCGACCGGCTCCGAGAGGTCCAACGAAATGAACTCGTCCTGGTCGGCACGCCCAAAAACCGGACCCGGGAAATAGCGTCGCAGAAGAACACGGGCTCCTCCGAAAGCAACGCCTGCCGCCAAAGAAATCGCGCCGACGATCATGCACAGCAGAATGATGTTAACCAGCAAATTCGCAATGTTGTTCTTCTTGTCGAAGTACGTATTTTCGTTCCACGTAACGCTGGCTTCGTAGTTCACCGCGCCGAGAAGTGTCTGCGCGTCGCTTTGGGAAAGCGGCCCAGCCGCGATTGCCACGATTGGTCCGGTGCGCTTGTCAAAAAACGGACCGATGTCTTCCACTCCCTCGACACCCGCCTGCGGTTGAGCGGCATGATGCGCCGCATCAATGCGCCGCAGATGTTCGGCGGCTAACGCCGGCGTCGGATATTCGATCAGCATCAGAGTCGCTACGCCCCCCGGCGTAGAGTATTGCCCAAGAACAACCTCAGGGTTCAAACTGAAATCCACCAGCGTTGCCGGAAGCGGAGAAGCAATTGCGCCCAGTCCCAGCGGTCCCTCCGCATATTTTTCGGTATTCGCCTGGTACCCGTGGTGCGGCATGAAGGCCAGAATCGGCGGCAGGTTGCCGGCATTTCCCCCAGGACGCGGCAGCGCGCCGGCAAGTTCGCGCAATCCGGCCGCCGACATCACCGACATCTGGCTGAACAAAGCATCCACCAGAATATGTCCGCGATAAAAGAGAACTCGTTGATCGCGCGATGCGCCCTGATCCCCAATCTCCTCCCGCGCCATTTCCGGCTGCAAATAGAAAGTGTAAGCTCCGAAGGCGCCGCTGGCATCCGTAAACCGCGCCGCCCGTATTTTCAGGGTGCGGCCGTCATCGCTCTTGTATGTGGCCGCCTCGAAGTCGGTGAACCCATATTCCTTAAGAAGCGCCGCATTGGTGGGGTCCGCGGCGTTCGCATCCTTGCTTATCTGGGGCGCACCATCGAACTGCCAGCCGGCGAATAGCTTTGGAAGAATGGGTGGGGCAGGCGCTTCCGCACTCGGGCCGGCAGCGAAGAGAAAGCTCCCGAGAGAAACAACTACCGCAAGTATCGTTAGAGACCTGAGAAAATGCATGAATCCACCGCTTCGCACGGAGCCCCTTTGGTAATTAGACCACAGAGGAGAAGAAAAGGTTTCAGGAGTGACTCATTGGTGCGATGTCGCGGATCTCGTCGAAGGCAAATCGAGGGTTGGAATGCCGAAAAAAGCGTTACTGCCCGGCGGATTTTTCGATCTTGCTGGCGACTTTAACCCCGCTCAACCCGTTCACATACTTAGCAATGCCCCGATAAAGCGATTCGGCGACGCGCTCGCGGTATTCGCCGGTGGCGAGCCGATGCTCGTCCGTAGGATTGCTCACGAAGGAGACCTCGGCAAGAATCGAAGGCATGTTCGCGCCAATCAGCACAATAAACGGAGCCTTCTTCACGCCACGGTCGCGAATGGCCGGGCTCTTCGCGGCAAGCCCGCTGTGCAAGGATGCCTCCACGTCTCCTGCAAATTCGCGCGATTCTTCGATCTTTTCCTTCAGCGCAATTTTCTTGACCAGATCCTGCAGTTCGTAAATCGATTTTTCCGAAACTGCATTTTCCCTGGCCGCCACTTCCAGTGCTTCAGGAGAAGAGGTGAAATTCAAATAATAAGTCTCCACTCCCCGCGCGCCGGGGTCGTGACTTGAGTTGGCATGAATCGAAACGAACAGGTCGGCGCGAGCCTGATTCGCGATTGCCGTGCGGGTCTCGAGCGGGATGAACGTGTCGTCTTTCCGCGTGTAAACCACTTCCGCACCCAGTCGCGTCTCCAGCAGTTTTCCCAGACGCCGGCCCACGTCGAGCACCAGATCCTTTTCCTCGAGCCCATTGGGGCCGATCGTGCCGGTATCGTGACCACCGTGCCCGGGATCGATCACGATCTTGCCGATTTTCAATCCCAGCGCGCGAATCAGCGATCGATCACCGCTTGCCGTAGGCTTGGCCTCGCGCACTCCGA
Organism: uncultured Acidobacteriaceae bacterium; assembly: GCA_963750245.1. Classification (GTDB taxonomy): domain Bacteria; phylum Acidobacteriota; class Terriglobia; order Terriglobales; family Acidobacteriaceae; genus Sulfotelmatobacter. The sequence continues at coordinate 254,852 of CAVVQB010000005.1, read as the reverse complement.
AATCCGAAACACTCGCCGACTTGCCGGAAGCAATCGTGCGCGAATTCGATCCATGTCGCAACCCCGACAAATTCCGCTTTGCCACTTCGGCTTCCGGGACGCCGCTGTTTTCATCGACATCGGCGTCGACCACCTTTTTCACGACGGCAGTTTGCGGCTTTCCAGCACCAGAAGTGTTTGACGGGGGAGGCTCCGTGGAATCGCTCCCCTCAGCGTCGTTCAACCCGCTCTTACCCGCGGCCGGGCCGGTGAGATCGTTCGTCGCAGCCGCGGCCTTTTCCGAGGAGTTCGGATCGGCCTCAGAATTTAAGGGCACGGGGGCTATCATTTCGGACTCTGCCAAAGACGAATCGTCAGCTTCTCTGTGCTTCGTCCGACCATTCTTGCCGTGAATATCGATGATCAAACGATAGGGATTCGGCAGCAGAAAAGCGTCGTAATCGGAGAGATTATCGACCTCGAGGACAACCCGCGTGCGCCCCGGAGCAAATTGGGCAACCCGAACTTTCTGCAGAAATCCGTCGTCTACGTCAAAGCTCTTTCCAACCAGCGTGGAAGCCAGCTTGGTGTTCCGCAGATCGAAGAAGATGCGCGCCGGGTGGGCAATGCGCTGCGACGAAAACTTCACGTCGCCTTCCAGGTCAATCGCCACGCGCGTGTAGTCCGGCGTCGACCAGTGACGGATCCCGGTCACTCGCGGCAAACGTCCGGAGCGTGGTTCCGAAGATTCATCTTTCGCGGAAGACGCGCGGGAGAGATTCTGTCCTTCCCCTATCGCCTTCTTATCTATGTCGTCGACGGCGGTCTTTTCCGGCTGCGCTTTCGTGGCGGCATTTTTCGCCTCCGACGCCTTCGCGGCTTCATCTTCCTGGTTCAGTTCGGCAATCGCCTGACGGGCTCCATCAGCCAGGCGATTGTGCGGATAGTGGCGGAGAAAATCCTGAAACGCAGAGCGCGCCGCTTCGGGATCGTTGAGATCGTCTTTATAGATTTCGCCAATCGTGAACAGACCGTCGAAGCGGTACTTGCTGCCGGGATATTCGCGTCGCAGGAATCGATACTGCTCGATGGCTTCGTTCAGGATCTTGTTATCGTCGAAATGCCGGCCCATTTCCACCAGCGTCTCGGCGACCGCGACCACACTCGGATCAGCCTTGGACGAAGTAGGAGCGCCCAAGTAAATCGCGCGGTAGGAATTCACTACGCGCTGGTAATCGTGGCGGGTTCGCTCCGCCGCAGGACGTCCGTTCAGGGCCTCGCGCATCCGCTCGGCCGTGGCGAAGTGCTCCCGCGCCCAGGCATCGGAATGGTGAGCCCGCGCATTCGCCTGCGGCGTGGCCCATAAGGCCAGCACCAGCAACGCTCCCCACAGACCACGGTGCCGCGATGAGCTCTTCAAATTAGCCAGCCCGCGCCTTTGTTCCTTACTTTTGAACCGGTTGTTGAACCAATACCTGGGTGCCGGAGATCGCGATCAATAACAGATGCCGCAAAACTAATCGGTGTTGCTGATGTAAAGTACGCCCCGCGCATCCCGTTGCATTCTCACGGGCTCGTGAGGCGCGCTGCCAGCGTCAAAAGTGGCTCCGCCATAGTAAAGATTGGTAATCCGCCGGACATAGTTTTGAGTTTCCGCGAAACGCGGCACGCCCGAACTGCGCGCCACTGCTCCCGCTCCTGCGTTATAAGCGGCCAGGGTCAATTTGATGTCGCCGCCATAACTTTCCAAAAGCTGTTTCAAGTGCCGCACGCCCGCATCCACATTCTGTTCGGGATCAAACGGATTCTTCACATTCAACTGTCGTGCCGTCGAAGGCATCAACTGCATCAGGCCCATTGCCCCCTTGCGCGACACCGCATTGGGATTAAAGTTTGATTCCACCTTTACTACCGCCCGCACCAGGTTTGGATCCACATTATGGCGGGCGGCGGCTTCTTCAATCGCGGTATCGACATCCACGGGCGTTGCCGACGTTCGCATGGAGTTCGCGGCGACAATTTTTGCGTTCGCCGATTGGCTGGATTCCCGGCCAATATACTGGCTCACCTCGGCCGCCGCCGAGCGTGCAGCCCGCATGGATGCCGCGTTGGCCGGAGGCACCGGCTTCCAGCGACCCTCCTTTGAACTCCAGTACGTCAGCATCCGCGGCGGCGATTCAGAGGCTTCCGCATGGTGCGCTGGAGCAGCCGTCACAGAATCGTTCACGTAAATCGTGCGGCCGTGATCATCGGTCGCGGTGATTTTTTCGGACGATCCATCGCCGTCCGCGGCACAAACTCGTGGCGTGAGAGAAAGAGAGGTCGCGGCTATCGTGCTGGCCATCAGGGCGAGTTGCAGGCGCTTTCGCATTTACCGGGCTTTTACCCTCATTGAGCGAAGGCAGACTTCACCCTCACATGTAACTACCCGGAACCTGACGGAGAATCTTCAACCAGAGTAAGACAATTATAGGCGCTGGACGGGGGTCGGGCAATCCATCCGAAGGGAGTAGAACCACCGAAGTAATATTTGCAAACCACTGAAAACATTTACCTTACGCCGAACCATTAGAAAGGGCTCATGCGCTCTTCTCTAACGCCAGTCCAAAGGCATCCAGCGACAATGATCGCAGCAGGTTGCGGCGCATCCCCCTCTCCACCTCTGCCAGCCGATCGGAGGCCGACGCGATCCAGTCGAAATCCGCCGACTCCGCAAGCCTGGTGAGTTGGCTCTGGATGTCGGTGTTGCAAACCAACTCCGGCGCTCCCGAAGCCAGAAACATCAGATCGCGCAGCAGCGAGTAAAGCGTCGCGATAAGGCGTTCTGTTTTCTCCCGGCCCTCGGCCCCGGGACGATAGGTCTCTGTCGCTTTGAACAGTGCGGTGTGTTCGCCTCCCAGCAGCGTGGAGTTCAGGATGTTCAGCGCATCGGCGCGGGCAGCCACGTAAGCTTCAACGTCGAAAGTGCGTGCCCGCCCCAACGCCCCTTGGCTGAGTCTGGCAACCAGCGCCCGCTGTGCCGGCTGCCACTCCGGACGATGTTCCGCCAGGTATCGCTCGACATCTTCTACCGGCAGAGCAGAAAGAGGAAACACCATCGACCGCGACCGGATCGTCGGAAGCAATTCACCCGGATTCTCCGAGAGCAGGAAAATCGTGGCAAACTCCGGAGGCTCTTCCAGCACCTTAAGCAGCGAATTCGCCGCCTCTTTCATGAAAGCCGAGTCGGTGAAGATGTAAACCCGCTCCCGAGCCTCCGACGGCCGGTAATAGATGGTCTCAATGACACGCCGCACCTGATCCACTTTAATCATCATCTGCGGAGGGTCCGGCGGGATAATCAGTACATCCGGATGAGTCTGCACGAAGAGGCGAGTTTCTTTCTTGTCCGTCTCGCGCAACCCTTCGCGCGCTTCCACCGCCTCGGCAAAGCGGGCCTCGAGATCGGCAGACTGCGCGATGCGAAGGCAATTCGAGCATCGCCCGCAGAAGTCCGGCAGACCGTCCGTCTCGGTTGGCGCCAGACAGTTCAAAGCCTGTGCCAGCATCAGCGCCAACGTGTACTTGCCCGATCCGCGCGCACCGGAAAGAATTACGGCGTGCGGAAATCGATTCCGCGCCAGCATATCGCGCAGGCGATGAACCGTCTCGGCGTTTCCATGAAAATCAGAGAAAGACATTAGTCAACACCATCCAACAGCACGACACAAACTGAGGGTGCCCCACCGTTGGGTTCTTTGCAAGGGTGGGAATTCCTCATGCATGCGCCAAGGAATCTCCCGGCCGCGGACGATGAATATCGTCAAAATCGACATCGGCCCGCGTGCGGTCATGAATTTCTCGGCGGCAGTTTCAGCTTTCGTCCCACGACTTCCATTACTCTGCCGTGTGTCTGCGCTGGCGTGCCCCGAGCGTCCACCGCAATCACCCGCTCCGGCTCACGCGCAGCAATCGCCAAATAGCCTTCGTGCACACGGCTGAAAAAACTGCGGCTCTGGCGCTCAAAGCGGTTTTCGTCGGCAGGTTTGCTCGCACGCTTGTCCGCGCGGTTGGCAGAACGCCGGTTGCGCCTTCGCGCTCTTCCTAGGCTCATTGCCGGGTCGGAATCGAGCAGAACGGTCAAGTCCGGCTGCAAGTTTCCACACAGCACGCGATGCAGCTCCAATACAGCTTCACTTCCCAACTTTCGTCCGCTACCTTGGTACGCCTCGGTGGAATCAGTAAAGCGATCACAGAGCACGATCTCCCCGTGATCGAGCGCCGGCTGAATGACTTCCGCAATGTGCTGCGCCCGCGAAGCAAACATCAGGGCCATTTCCGCCAACGGTGAAAGCCCCTCCGTGGCCGAGTCGAGCAGCACGCGCCGAATCTTCTCCCCCGTGGGCGTTCCACCCGGCTCACGTGTCTCCACCACTTTATGGCCCATCGCCCGCAGAGCTTCCGCCAGCTTGCGCATCTGCGTGCTCTTCCCAGTCCCGTCCAATCCTTCGAAGGTAATAAATCTCCCGCGCCGCATCGTCGAAATAATAGCAGCGCTGGTGCGTCTCCGTACGGCCGTCCTGTACCGCGCCTCGCTTCGGCTGCTATAGTCTAAAATTCTGCTGGCGCTGTGGCATTCGCTTCATCGAGAAACAATTGATCGACTAGATGGGGGCCTAACACATGAAACTCTCAAGAATCTTGGGAGTGATCTGTCTTACTTCATTCTTTTCGCTAACCGGCTGGTCAGCCGCGCCGCCAACCATAACCATTTTCGTAGACGCCACCTCAGCCCCTCGCAAAATCTTCCACGCCAAATTGAGAATTCCCGCCAGCGCGGGAGATCTAACTCTCTACTATCCCAAGTGGATTCCTGGAGAGCACGCACCCGACGGCCCCGTGCTCGACCTCGCCGGACTCAAGTTTTTCGCCGGTGGCAAGACCTTGAAGTGGCGCCGCGATCTGCTCGATGGCTTCACCATCCACGTCGATGTCCCCGCCGGCGAGAATGAAGTGAACGCCGAGCTCGATTTCCTTTCTCCCGCAACTTTCGAGGGCGGTTTCTCCGCCGGTTCGTCCGCCACCGACAAGATGGCCGTGGTCAGCTGGAACCAGGTTCTGCTCTATCCCAAAGGCTGGAAGGCCGACGATCTCACTTACGTCGCTACTCTGAAACTTCCCGCAGACTGGAAGTTCGGCACACCTCTGCCCATCGCATCCACTGCCAGCGATAACGGCGAAACGCAGATCTCGTTCAAAGCCGCTTCCCTCACTACGCTCGTGGATTCGCCAGTCATTACCGGCGAGTTCCTCAAAGTCGTCAAGCTGGCCGACGATCCGCTCACCGAGATGGATATCGCCGCCGACAGCGCCGCCGCTCTCGAACCTCCGCAAGACGTCTGGGATCACTACAAGAATCTCGTGGAGCAAGCCAACAAACTCTTCGGCGCGCATCACTATCGCGACTATCACTTCCTGCTCAGCTTAAGCGACCACGTCGCGCACTTCGGCCTTGAGCATCACGAGTCCGACGACAGCCGCATCGGCGAGCGCGACCTGGTTGATGAAACCGGCCGCAAGACGACGGCCGGCCTTTTGCCCCACGAGTATGTTCATTCGTGGAACGGAAAATACCGCCGCCCCGCCGACCTCGCCACTCCCGACTATCAGCAACCCATGCAAGACGATCTGCTCTGGGTTTACGAAGGCCTCACGAATTATCTCGGAACCGTCCTAACCGCGCGTAGCGGCTTGCTAACTACCGAGCAATCTCGCGACGACCTGGCTCTCACCGCTGCCGAACTTGACCACACGCCCGGGCCGCACCTGGCGCAACTTGCAGGACACCGCCGACGCGGCTCCTCAACTCTATTTCGCTCCGCAAGCCTGGCACTCCTGGCGGCGGAGCGTCGATTTCTACGATGAAGACACGCTCAACTGGCTCTGGGTTGACGTCCTCATCCGCCAGCAGAGCAAGGGCACGAAATCCATCGACGATTTCTGCCATCTCTTCCATGGCGCTCCCAGCACCGGTCCCATGGTGAAGACCTACACTTTCGATGACATAGTCAACGCCCTGAATCAAGTTGTGCCTTACGACTGGCGCGGCTTCTGGATCGAACGCCTCACCAACCACGGCCCCGGCGCGCCCCTCGGAGGAATCGAAGGCAGCGGATGGAAGCTGGTCTACGACGAGTCTCAATCCGAGATGTTGCGCGGCGTTGAGAGCAACTACCATGTCGTTGGCGGAACATTTTCCATCGGCCTCGAGCTCCGCGAGGACGGCACCATCACCGACACCACGGAAGGCATGCCCGCGGCCTTAGCCGGAATTGGTCCCGGCATGAAGCTGATCGCCGTCAACGGCCGGCAATATTCGCCCGAAGTCCTGCGCGACGCGCTCAAAGCCGGCAAGAACGCTACCACTCCGCTCGAACTGCTGGTCGAGAACACCGACTACTACAAAACCTACAAACTCAATTACCACGGAGGCGAGCGTTATCCGCACCTGGTACGCGACGATTCGAAGCCTGACTTGCTGACGGAGATTTATCGAGCAAAATAAAATTTCACCGGGGAGAGCAATGCATTCCAAATGTAGCTCTGTGCCTCAGCGTCCTCCGCGGCATTTCTCCACGCGGTCCGCGATTCAAGCTTGTAGCCGTGCGAGTGGTCCCAAAATTCTGAGAATCATGGCGCTAGGAGCGTCATCTCTCCTCGCTTGCTCGATTCTCTACGCCCAGACCTCGATCCTGGGCTTCACTCCGGCAACCGCCGCGCACGAAGCCCAAATCGAAACCAAGTTCAAAGCCATTCCCTCCCCCGACGAAGAACGCCGCCAGCATCACCTCTTCACCGCCGAGCCGCACGTCGCCGGCTCCGTGCGCAACAATGAACTCGCTCGCTACGTCGCCGACCAGTGGCGCCAGGAAGGCCTCGAAGATGTTGTCATCCGCCGCTACGACGTCTACGGCTCCAATCCAAAATTCACCTCGCTCGAGATGGTCGCGCCCGTCCACTACCGTGCCACCCTTCGCGAGATGCCCATCCCCGGCGATCCCGACCTGAAAAACAAAAGCATCAGTTCGGCCTGGAGCGGCATGTCCGCCTCCGGTGAAGTCACCGCCCCGCTCGTCTACGCTCACAGCGGCAATCCCGAAGACTACGACCTCCTTCGCAAGCAAGGCATCGACGTAAAAGGCAAGGTCGTCCTGGTCCGCTACTCGAATCCCTACAGCTATCGCGGATTCAAAGCGCTCACCGCCGAGCGCGAGGGCGCGGCTGCCCTTCTCATCTACAGCGATCCCGCCGAAGACGGATTCAAGAAAGGCAAAGTCGTTCCTAACGGCCCCTGGGGCCCTGAGTATCACATCCAGCGCGGCGCCATTACTTACGACTTTATGGTTCCCGGCGATCCGCTCACTCCGGGATGGGCGTCCGTTCCCGGCGCGAAGCGCATTCCCGTCGACGAAGCCGTTTCGATTCCCAAGATCATGGCCCTGCCGCTTTCCTGGCACGACGCCAAGCCGCTGCTCACCAGCATGGACGGCCCGCTTGCCCCGGACGACTGGCAGGGCGGATTGCCCATCAAATATCACCTTGGCGGCAAGCGCGTACGCGTGCACGTGAAGATCGAGATGGACAACTCCACGCAACCTTACTACGTGGTCGAAGGCCGCATTCGCGGCGCGCAGTTGCCCGATGAATGGATCGTCCTCGGCAATCACCGCGACGCCTGGGTCTTCGGCGGCGTCGATCCCTCGAGTGGCACCGCATCGATGATGGAACTGACTCGTGCGCTGGGAAAGTTGGCGAAGTCAGGAGTGCGTCCACGCCGCACCATCGTAGTCTGCAGTTGGGACGGAGAAGAAGTCGGCCTGACCGGTTCCACCGAGTGGGGAGAGCAATTCGCCGACGAGCTCCGCAAGAAGGCCGTTGCCTATATCAACGTCGACGAGGCCACGTCAGGGCCGAATTTTCATGGACAGGCTGTTGCGTCGCTCGCACCCATGCTGGTCGAAACCGCGCACACACTGCAGGACCCTTCCGGCAAGACTTTGTACGAGGCGTGGAAGGAATCGTCCGCGCGCGAGCGCATCGAGGCCAAGCAAGCTGAAGAAGTCACCGATTCGAATCTCGCCGATACGCGCATCGGCAGCGGCTCCGACCATACCGTGTTTCTCAACTTCGTGGGCATGCCCGTGCTCGGCCTGGGCTTCGAAGGGCCTTACGGCGTCTACCACTCCGCCTACGACGATTTTTTCTGGATGAACCACTTCGGCGATCCGGGCTACCGCTACCACACGCTGATGACGCAACTGTGGGGCGTGCTCGCCCTGCGCCTCGCCAACGCCGACCTGCTTCCTTTCGACTTCGCCAGCTACGCCGCCAACATCCGCGAGTTCGTGAATGAAATGGCAAAAGGCATGGCGACAAGAAATGACTCGAGTCAACTGGATCTGAAGCCGATCCTCGACGCCATCGATGACTTCGAAGCCGCCGGCAAGCGCCTGGACGATTCCGCAAGTCGTGCCCTGGCTTCCGGCGCGATCGATTCAAAACTCGCGGCAACCATCAACCAAGGCGCCATGCAGGTCGAACGCAACTGGCTCAATTCCGACGGCATCCCAGGCCGTCCATGGTTCAAGCACATCCTCTACGGCGCGCGCTTCACCTATGCGCACCTGGAGCTGCCCGGATTAACCGAAGCAGTCGAGAAGCAAGATTGGCCCACCGCCAAACAGCAAGCCGAAATTCTGCGCCAGGCTCTCATCAACAACACGACGCTGGTGAATGATCTCAACTCCAGCTTGCAATGATTCTGAGAGGTACCCCTCCCCCTCCCCCCCTCCCCCGGTCTACTCGAATCATCGGGTTAGCACGAGATTCCCGGCAAAATCCGCGGGACAAAGGACTTAGATATCAAAATATAGAGAGCAAAGGAGTTGAGGGGCGCGGAACGTGCGCCGGATTACAGGCCGCTCTGCCTCCGCTGTCATGATCGGTTGATCGGCCTGTGGATGACAAGGTTAGACGTCACACCGGCCCCTCATGATGACAGTGCTTCAAACATCAGCCCTTGTCACGCGGGACACTCGCAGCCGGAGAAGCCGGCGGAGAGTGAGCCAAGGGGTTTTGAGGGTAATCGCCTGATTTCGGCAGTATGCCGGGAACGGCAGCGAGGAGCTTAAGGTATTCCGGTCCTCTATAAGCACAAGTAACACCACTCGTAACGCCTCTGTGGTGCCGTTTCCTCGCACAGGGATCATGCGTATCTTCGGACCATCATGAAGAAACTTCAAGGCTCGATCGGCCGCATGCCCTGGCCGCTTTCGTACTACGCTGAGATCGCAGCCGCAAGCCGAGCCATGGGACTGGACATCAAGGATACCGATTACGAGAGGATTGACGCGCTGCTGCAGGGTTCAGGCTCACCGAAGACTACTTTAGAGAGTCATCAGTTTGCCGATCCCGGAGATGCCTTGGTGGCAGGCTTTCTGCCTCGCGAATACGAAGAGCCGTTGGCGAACTAGTTCAACCGCTAAGTGTTGCGTGCAAGTGTTCCCTTGATCCATCGGCCTTTGTTCTGATTACATCTCCGTCATTGACCCTAGTGGCCAATTCCCAGTGAGTGTAATCGCCGCTTTAATCACTCTTGCGTAAAGTGCATACTTCCGTCGCCCGTTATCAGAGGCTGCCGCTCAACCACCCGCGCAGCCACCTTGGAGGGGATTCCTGTTTGACAGCTTCCATGATCGTGACATAATTCACATCACCTTATGGCATCGGAAGCTCGGCAACGACGAGGTTTCTGTTCCCGCCTATGAGGTTCGGCCCCGGTCTCACGGAGGAGGTCTGCCATGTCGCAGCCTGAGAAGCCGCAGTTCGATCCTCAAAGCAAAACTGCCAAGCCAGGCCAGTCGGGCAACCATCCGGTGGCGGGCTCTGCAAAGGTGTCTCTGGGAAAAATCGCCAAGCCAATAAGTGATCGTCCCGGCCAGACTTGGTTCAATTTGAAGAAGAGTGATGTGGACGAATATGCCCGCTCGCACGCTGGCGGCGCTGTTGGTGCTAACCCCGGTCCGGGGCTGCTCCAGAAATTCAAGGGACTCTGGAAGAAACTCACTAAGACTTCATAAGTGCCAGATTACGGTGTTCACGCCCGCTTGGGCGATGCAGATAGTTCTTTGGATCATTGTGGTCCAGAGAGAACTTGAGCTATTAGGTCGCAGAGACTGTCCCTGTAACCCTGCATTCCGAACTTCACAGTACTCCCGACAATGGAGATGATCTCAGGCCACAGCATGCTAGTTAATGCACCTTTTTCGTCAAAGCCCAGAATCAGATAGTTCCGTCTAATACAGCCATTTTGTTTATGTTACCCCTCAGTTGGCGAAAAATCCCCATTACACTCATTGACCTTCGACCGGGGTTTTGAGTGTGATCGCCCGATTACAACAGTTGTGGGGCTAAGACGGTGACACTTTGACAGAGTGATCAATTGAGCAGCAGAAGTGCTTTTTCCACGACTGTCGTCCGCTTGGCGCCTTTCTCGGAAGGCAACCCTAATCGATTTGTTGCACCAGAACGGTCGAGGCGCTGTCATGCGAGCTCGCGTCGCCACCGTAGGTCGCAGTAATTTTGTGATTCCCGACGGACAACGTCGACGTGGCAAAAGTTGCTACCCCGGAAACCAGTGGTGAGGAACCTAGCGTCTTCGCCTTGGTGATGTCTCGAAATGTTACCGTACCCGTTGGCGTGCCCAAGCGCGCCAAATATGACACGGTCGCCGTGAACGTAACCGAATTGCCGAACGTCGAGGGATTCGCACTCGTGGTCAAGGTAGTTGTTGTGGAACCGATCCACAACGCGATGGTCCTAACAAGTTGGTCCTCAACTCCGAAAAAGGCATGATCGGACAAGCCCCCACAATTGTTAGTCAAAGCCGTAAGGCCTCCGGATGGGAGCAGCGCGGTGCCGACCTTGGGCGACATGTTTAGCGCCTTCTTCACCGCCGCCTCACCCGATGCCTGAGTGCCCGGGCAGGTGTTTCCGTTATTGTTGATAAGCAGCACCGGGACGGTGATGTCTGCGAGGCTAGCCATAAGCAGGGAGTCAGCATCGGTCGTATTGTTGATGGATGAAGCCAATACCAACCCATCCGGACCGCCCGCGCCCGGACTGTACTGGCCAGCAACGAATGCACCCGCGGTGCCGCGACTAGTCCCCACTACCCAAACCGGAACGCCCGGCAGCGTGGAACGCGCCCAGGCGATAACTGTCAGAATATCGGTGACATGTTGCGAGCTGCCTTCATACCCCTGCAGCACGTTGGGAAGCAGCTTAAAATCGGTTGGGGCATCGAGAGTAATGGTATAGAGGCCATGGCCAGCGTACAGCCAGCGATTGCGGCCATTGAAAGTGGTCACGTCGAGGGTGCCGTCAGGGGCCAAAGGAGTCAGCTGGATGTTTCCAGTCGCGCCTGCCAGAGAGATGACCACAGCTGCCGGGGACGGGGTCAAGGTCGCGATAAAACTTTCCTGTACGGGCGGCGGTCCAGCCACGGGTGTACGCGGTACGGTCAGCGTATACACCACGTCGGTCTGGGCAAACAACACTGCGGCCAAGAAAACGTAGGCCACTAAGACCGCGAGCAAGACCAGCCGCTTGAAACGGCTCTTTTCAAAACCTGAACGCACGGCTTCCATGAAAACCTCCGCATTTGCGATTTGGTTATGTCTACGAGGACGAGTCGGATTGGAAACAGCGTTCAGCGATAGCATAATCTCTGTGCGGTTGGGTTACTGTCAGGCTACGAAGAAATTAAATTTTGGACACTCATTGAGGAGACGCCGTGATGGCTTGTGCATTCGTTCTATGTAGCGAAGACGGATACGGTCAATGCTCTGCCCCCGCGGTCAGCAACGCAGGCATGGCGTAGGTTCTAGTCCGGTGGCTACAGGGGCAGGGCGCTGGGGAAGCGCGTCTGAAAGTCGAGAAGGCCGGCCCATTCAGGCGTGACAGTGATGCGCACCATTTCCTGAATCATGGAAGCAAGCTGCGCAACCCAAGCTTTTCCTTGCTCGGCTCCGAAATAGCGCTCCGCCGCCGTTGCGTATTCAGGAACAACTCCATTCACGGATTGCAATCGCGCCGTACCGCGCACTAGCAGCACCTTATGAGGAAAGTTGTTGTCATCAATCGTGAGGGCGACCTTGGGATTCTTTGCCAGCGCCTTGAGCTTCGGAGCTTTCGAAGGGGTCCCCAGCACGATCTCTCGCCCATTCCAATGGAACCAGATGGGGACAACTCTAGGACTGCCATCCGTCCAGACATAGGCGAAACGGGCGGGAATTGTCGATTGCAGGAGCTCTTGGGATGCGGGATGCTGCAACAGCTCAAGACTTCCCTGCTTGGCAGGCATGGATCGCTCCTGTGGTACCGGGGTATGCAAGCAGACTGGTTAGCCATTATAGTCCCGGACTAACCGAGCGATACCGGGGTTCTTTAATCGAGGATCAGTAGATCGCTATGTAGGTCGCGTCTCGATCGAGATTTAATCTTTTCGCGCCGAACGATCTTAGCCTTTGTATCTAGCGGACGGAGTCCTGCAGAGCCTTATCCGCGGAACTGAGCCGGATCAAGCCGGAACGGGGATAATCCAGGTCGGTAACGGTATAAACTGTGATCGCGATGCATGCGGCGTAAAGGAACATGTGCAGCCAACTCCGCTTTCTCCGCTTGGCCATTGCGTATCCCGCCACTACGCCGCTCGATAACGCAACCACGACCAGCAGAGAAAAGACCAGTCCGGGCAAGTGGGTATCGATCGCAATGGTGCGTGCAGTGGTGATGTCAAACATTTCATTCAGTGCGGGAAGCAAGAGCCGGGCGGAATTCTGCGTCGGATCATTGCGGCTGGCGGCAACGGCCCGCGCCCAGATCTGCTGCTGTAACTGTCCCGCCTGCGCGACTCCCTGGTGAAAAGCTTTCATGTCTGGGACCTGCGCGTAGGCTGCCACCCGTGCGTCCACGTATTCGCGGAATAGATGTCGCATCTCCGGCTGGTCGGAAGCAGGAAGCTCGTCCAGTCGGAGATACGCGGTGCCGATGGCATTGGCCTCCCCGATAATCAGCTGGCGACGGGCCTCCAAGCGCGTAGTGGCTCCGGAAAAACTGAAGCCGAGCAGCAGGCCAAGGAGCGCAAAAATCGCCGCTTCCATAGCCCCGATCCCTTCGTTAGCTGTCGGGTACCCTTCAGAGTTGCGCGATCCTACTCGATAGCCAATTTCGAGGCAGGCCACCATCGATACAAACAGACTCGTCGAGATTACGATGGCCAGCTGAGCTGCAGACATGTTGGTGGCAGTTCGCCATGCTACCACGAGGCCGGCATAACCCGGCGCGCGCGAAGATAACTGTTTTATGTCAGTCGAACTCGAAAACTTCCTGCTCCACCGGATTACTCCACACCGGAGCGAATGATTGCCGGTGCAGCGGGGTTGGACCGTACTCGAGCAGCGCGGCGAGATGTTGTGGCGTGCTGTAGCCCTTGTGCGAAGCCAGGCCGTACTCGGGGAAGACTGCGTCCCACTCGCACATCATGCGGTCGCGCTCGACCTTGGCCAGGATTGAAGCTGCCGCAATCGATACGGAAAGCGCGTCCCCGTGGATGATGGCTTTCTGCGGCAGATCGCAATCCAGCCGCACGGCGTCGATCAGCAAATGATCGGGCGCAGGCTGAAGGCGCATCACCGCCTCGTGCATTGCGAGACGCGACGCCTGATAGATGTTGATCTGATCGATGCGCGCCGCATCCACCGCGGCCACCGCCCAGGCCACCGCGTGTTCGCGAATGCGGGGCGCCAGCAGTTCGCGACGTTCCGACGGCAGCAGCTTGGAATCGCGCAAGCCACGAATGCGGTAGCCGCGTTCAAGAATCACGGCCGCAGCTACGACGGGTCCGAACAGAGATCCGCGCCCAACTTCATCGACGCCAGCGACCATTGCCGCCCCGGCCTCCCAGGCTTTTTTCTCATAACGCAAAGTGCAGCGAAGTTTTTTCAGCAGGCGCAGTTTTACTGCGGACGGAGAGAGAGAGAATTCGGAGTCGGGCTTTGCGGTGCGCGGCATGAAGAGGAGTGTTGCCACCATCTTCCCTTGCCAGCGCAGATTTCTGCAAGTAAGAAAAAACTTCGTAGTGTGGAGTTTGACTCGGACGGCTGTGTGCTTAGGGAGATCCCCTTCGACAAGCTCAGGGCAGGCTCTCGTCCCGCTGGGTAAAACGCGGGACTTCGGGATGACGCCAAATGAAACAAGATCACAAAGTTTTCAAACTGCACCATCACCAAACTCTCGCCAATAATTCGTCGCTCCGCAGAGTCGACATGCCAGTCCCGCCCCCTCCTTCCCGCCGCAAAGTAATGCCGATCAGTAACCATTACTTTGATTACGGCCGTACATTGTCCACCCGGACATGTACTGCTATGTTCGCAACGGGTCGCAATTACGCAAGGAGCGGTTGTGAACGACGAAACCATCCAACCAAGGCAAGAAGTTGCGCCTGTCGAGAAGTTGGTGCATCTGGCGCTGCCGGTTCGCCTCACTTACATGCAGAACGGCGAGCGCGGCGCTCTGGAGATGGCTTGCACGTATGACATCCACCCGCGAGGGGCGCGATTGCTGAGCTTCCGCGAAGTGAAGGTGGGGGACTTAATCACCATCGAGCGCGGTCGCAGCAAGTCGATTTGCCAGGTGGTGTGGACGGGCGATCCAGACTCTCCGCTGCGCGGCCAGTTTACAGTTGAGTGCGTCGAAGGCAACCGGATTCCCTGGGAAGAAGAGTTGCGCCAGATGGACGAGCAGTATCTGCCGATTATTCCCAACGACCCAAAGAAGCGGCTGGCGATGAATACTTTAAGGAGAGGCGACCAGAACCGCAGGCGCCGTCCGCGATTTCACGTGGAAGGCGGCGCCGACCTCCTGAAGATCGGCGGACGATCGAGCCTGGAAGGCCGCGTGGAACAGATTTCAGAATACGGCTGCCTGGTCAGCGCCGGGGATCTGCTGGTTCCCGGCACTGGAATAAGGCTCGCGCTCAACATTTATGACGTAAACGTTGCCTTCCGCGGAAATGTGAAATACACCGCTGAGAACCGCGCCATGGGCGTCGAGTTTCACGAGATTCGGCAGGGAGACCGTCCCCTGCTCGATTACGTTCTGAGCCTGGTGAAGAAGCGGCGACTGGAAGACTTCGCCGACCTGGAAGTGATCACCGAGCCTCTGACAGCTGCCGCGGGGTAAGCTCTTCGAGCCGCCGGCCGCTTGCCGCAGAAATATCCCGAAAACTATTCGACGTCTCGCAGGCGCGCGGCTTTGCCTTTGAGCCCGCGCAGGTAATACAGTTTGGCGCGGCGAACTTTGGAGGAGCGCAGCAGATCGATTTTGTCGATCACTTTCGAGTGGATGGGGAAGATGCGCTCCACGCCCTGACCGAAGCTGATCTTGCGCACGGTGAAGCTGGCTTGCGGCCCTTTGTCGCGCTTGATGACCACGCCTTCAAAGGCCTGCACGCGCTCCTTGTCGCCTTCCTTGATCTTCACATGGACGCGAACGGTGTCGCCCGGATGGAACGCAGGAATGTCTGTGCGTTGCGTTTTCGCCAGCAATTTTTCGATGATGAGGTTCGACATAATGTTTAGTCCTTCCGAATTCCAGATCTCTTGCTCGTAAACTTTAGGCGTGATTTCTTTCGATCGCAGTTCGCTTGATCCCGGCCAGAAACTTTCTATCTTCTTCGCTCAGCTCAGCGCCCTCAAGCAAATCTGGACGATTGCGCAAAGTTTTCTCCAGCGCCCGCTGGCGACGCCATCGCCGAATTTCTTCGTGGTTGCCGGACATCAGCGCTTCCGGTGCTTTAATTCCACGAAATTCCGCCGGACGCGTGTAATGCGGATAATCCAGCAACCCATTTGAACCGCAGGTGGAATCCGCGCCACCTACCTCTTTTATTTTCGCATCGACTGTAAACGACTCCTGCTGCGTCGAGGCCGCATTTCCCACTGCCCCGGGAAGCAGCCGTATCACCGCTTCTATAATCACCGCAGCGGCCATTTCTCCGCCGCTCAGAATGTAGTCGCCGATGGAAAGCTCGCGATCGGCGAGAAAATCCGCTACCCGCTCGTCCACACCTTCGTAGCGTCCGCAGATCAAGGTCACGCGGTCGAACAGCGCCAACTCCGCCGCAACTTTCTGCGTAAACCTCTGCCCTTGCGCCGAAAGCAGAACCACCGACTGTTTCACGTGTCCCGCGAGGCGCTCTTGCCGCGGCGCAACGCCTATCGACTCCAAACATTCAAACACCGGTTCCGGCTTCAGCACCATGCCTTCGCCGCCGCCGAACGGGCGGTCGTCCACGGTGCGGTGACGATCGTGAGCAAACTCTCGCAGATCGTGGACATCAATTTTCGCCAGCCCCATCTCCTGAGCCCGGCGGGTGATGCCGTAATCCAGCGGTCCGCGAAAGAAGTCCGGGAAGATCGTTACTATGTCGGCCTTCATCGCAGAGACCAAAACCTTCAACACAGAGGACACAGGGTCTTATCCGTGACCCTGCCTAGTGCTTTTTTCTCGCACCTTGCGCCTGCTCCTGCTTTTCCTCCGCTGTAAGCGGAGCGTTCACTTCCAGCAAGCCCTCGGGCAACTTCATTCGCACTTGTTTGTTCTCGACATCTACGCTGTCGAGATAGGCCTCAGCGAAGGGAATCTCGACCAATCGGTTTGCCGCGTCGCGAACCATCAGCAACGGCGCTTCGCCGGCGCCAAACTGAACATCCTCAATGCGTCCTAACTCAGCACCCTTGTCGAGAACCGAGCAACCGACCAGATCGCTTACATAATTCCAGCCCGCTTCCAACTGCGAGCGCTGGCTGCGCGGCACTTGCAACTCGGATCCGATCAGCGTTTCCGCGTCGGAAATCGAATCCACACCGGCGAACTT
The DNA here is from genome assembly GCA_963750245.1 of uncultured Acidobacteriaceae bacterium. Classification (GTDB taxonomy): domain Bacteria; phylum Acidobacteriota; class Terriglobia; order Terriglobales; family Acidobacteriaceae; genus Sulfotelmatobacter. Next base: position 237,895 of record CAVVQB010000005.1, on the reverse strand, counting down.
GAGAACCAGCATCCCTTTGTGCGGCCAAAGGTCTTCGACTTCGAGTTCCCTGCGAGGCCTGTCGGGCTCCTGAGGAAGCGCCAGCAGTTTCATTCCCGCGGCGAATCTTCCAGGAACGTTGCTGTAGATCTCGCTGGCAACTTCTCCGCGGCGGCCCTGCGTTTTCACGACGCGGGCCAGCGTAATGAATTCAGCGCTGGTTTCCGATTCGCGAATGTTCAGGTTCCCTGCCCCGGCGCTGGCTTCCCTGCTAACCACAGCTGGCTAATCCCGATGTTCTAATCGATGACTTCCAGCGTATAGCGCTTTCGCGTCCGCGCTCCCGCAGCGTTCAAGAGCGTGCGCAGGGCGCGGACGTTGCGCCCTTGCCGGCCGATGATTTTGCCAACGTCACCTTCCGCGACTTCCAGTTCGATCACGTCGTCATCGAGATGATCCACATAGACTTCGTCGGGAGCATCGACGATCCACTTCGCAATCTGCTCGATGAGAACGCGAACATCTCCGGTGGGTTCAGTCATGGTGGGTTGGTTAGACTACGGCAGCCGCTGGCGCAGCCGCAGATCTGGAGTAAAGCTTGCCAACTCGCTCTGACATTTGCGCGCCCTTCGAAACCCAGTAGTCGACGCGGTCACGCTTGAAATCGATGCTGGTCGGCGTGGTTCGAGGATTGTACGTCCCCACAACTTCCACCGGCCGGCCATTGCGCGCGCGCGCCTTCTCAATCACCACGATGCGGTAAAACGGTTGTTTGCGCGCACCCATGCGCGACAGTCGAATCATTAGCACTGAGATATATCCTTGTTCCGGAAGAGTCCGGCGAGGTCAAGACAAACACTTATTATGCCGGAGGTTAGGCGGAATGGCAAGCCATCCGAGAGGCTGGTCGTGGGGCAGTTTGAGGTAGTGCTCGACGAGATCCCGCGCCCCGCTGGTGAATACGCGGGGACTTCGGGATGACGTCCGCGCCGGAGCTGGATCGCCCACGGCAAGTCAATCGAACTAACGATACGCGAGGAGGCCCCCTATCCGGACCTCCCGCTGGTCGTCATCGCTGTCCGGTTTAGCTTTCTATTGAAGTTCGACGGCAAAGAAGTCAGGGGAGACCTGATCTTCACTGCTCGACGCCGCGTTGGCCGTAATCTGTATCACCTCGTCCACGGTTGTGTCGACATTGAATGTTCCGATGGAACCCTGCTCGGCCCAAGCTCCCGGACTATAAGTGGGACCACGCAAATATGCCTGAGAACCAAGCGAGCCCAAGTTGGCGATCAGTGTCTCGGTGTATCCCTGGGCTTTACCCGTTGCCGAGTTCGCCAAAATGATGACGGCGCTGCCAACCTCAAGCTTGTAGGTGATTCCAGCCGAACCGCTCGCGTGATGGTAGGCCGCGTACACCCTCAGCACTGAACCGGACGCCATGGTGTTCGCCGGCAGGGTGTAGTGATAGAGCACGACATCATTGCCGGCGGATGTGGTCACTGCCGGTGCAGGACCTTGGACGTTGAGAAACGTGTTGGTCCACGCCGTAGCGAAGTCAGTCGACGAGCTCTTCACAAGTTTTGCTCCGCCACCGCCGCCGGCCGGAACCCCCTGACCAGTTGGGCCGGTGGGACCCGCCGGGCCTTGCGGCCCAATGGATCCTGCCGGTCCCGTCGCTCCCGGCGCTCCGGCGGCACCCTGCGGACCGGTTGCGCCGGCTGGGCCAATTGCTCCAGTTGCTCCGGTTGCTCCCGTCGCCCCTGTCGCACCTTGCGGACCCTTGGGACCTGCTGGACCCGCTGCGCCCGCGGGGCCGGCGGGGCCGGCTGGAATTGTGAAGTTGAGAAGGGCAGCCGATGAGCTGCCGACGTTCGTGACGGCCGCATTCGTCCCCGAAGCTCCCGTGCTCGTAGTTCCGACGCCAATGGTCGCGGCCGCTCCAGCTGCACCTTGAGCTCCTGCCGGCCCTGCGGGGCCCTGATTTCCTTGCGGACCTTGCGCTCCCTGGGAGCCGGGCGCTCCAACCGGACCCGCTGGACCTTGCAATCCTGCCGGCCCCATGGGACCGATCAGAGTGTGGTACAGACTGTTGTTGTCCGATTCTTGAATGACTCCACCGATGATCGAAAGAATGTAGTTTCCAGAGGATGGAGAGGGCGCCGACGTACCGGAGCCCAAATCGGTCAGGATGATAGCCGACTGGGATGTGTTCCCGTTTGGCGGCGAGACCGTGACGGGACCGCTGCAACTCGTTCCCGATCCACCATTCGTACACTGAGCGGAACAGACTCCCGATAAAGCGATGAGCAACAGAATGATTAAGTAAGATACCTTCACTGCTTTTCTACCTCCTAAAGATGGTCGCTTCTGGTTTATGGAATGGTTGCAATGGTTTCGTTCGAATATCCGCTTTCGCCTTGCGAATTGACCGACGTAATCACGTAGTAATAAGTGGCACCATGCTGCGCCCTCTGATCGATCGCGCTGCTGGACGTGCTCCCCGCGATGATTTTCGTATACGGCCCGCCGTGCGCCGTGCCGCGATAGACGTTGTAAGAACCTGCGCCCGTACAAACGTTCCACGACAAAACAACGACGTGGTTGGTGACTCGAACCACTGTGCCGCCGGTGAAGTGAACCTTGCCCACAATTCCCTGTTGCGCCCATAACAGCGGACTGAGCAATAGGGTCAACATGAGACTTCGCATGTTTCCTCTCCATCCTTTCTGTGTTTTTTATTTGTTGTGTGCCATCGCTGTGGCACGTTCCTTCTAAGCTCAAGTTACGAACTGCTCCACTGAGGGACAAGTCCACAAGTCACAGCAGTAAAACTTTCGCGTTCCCCTAATGGGAGCGTTTCGAAATGAAACTGGGGTGAGTATGGGAATCTTTGCGAAGTGCGCGGCCAACCTCCGCCCTTTAGTGCCTGCTAGACTGAATTACTTGGAGGTGCGATTTGCAAGGCGTCTATATCCTTTCGGCGGTGCGCACGCCGATAGGAAAATTTGGCGGAGCGATGGCTTCGCTGACGGCGGCGGATATGGGAGTAGTGGCTGCGAAGGCCGCGATAGAGCGCGCCGGAATCCAGCCGGAACAAGTGGAAGAAACCATCTTCGGCAACGCGCGGCAGGCGGGAGGCGGGCCGAATCCGGCACGACAGATTTCCATTCGTAGCGGCGTGCCGCAGGAAGTTGCGGCGTTCACCGTGAACAAAGCATGTGCTTCGGGGATGAAGTCGATCGCGCTGGCTTATCAGGCGATTTTGCTCGGCGACGCAAGTTGCATTCTGGCGGGCGGCACGGAGTCGATGTCGCGTCTTCCTTATTATCTGGAAGCGCGCTGGGGATTTCGCCTGGGGAATCAGGAACTGGTCGATGGCATGTATCGGGATGGATTCTTCTGCCCCATGGCGAAGATGGTGATGGGCGAGACCGCCGAAGTGCTGTCCGAGCACTACAAGATTTCGCGCGAGGAGCAGGACGAATATGCGCTGCTGTCGCAAACCCGGGCTGCGCGGGCGATTGCCGCGGGGCGGTTTGACGCGGAAATCGTCCCAGTGACGATTGAAGGCAAAAAAGGCACGACGATCTTCGGGCGCGACGAACATCCGTTTCCGGACGCGAGCATGGAAAAGTTGAGCAAGCTGGCGCCGGTATTTTCGAAAACTGGGACGGTCACGGCGGGAAATTCTTCGGGGATCACAGATGGCGCTGCCGCTGTGGTTGTGGCGAACGAGCATTTTGTAAAGAAAAACAATCTGAAGCCGCTAGCCCGGGTCTCGGCTGTGACATCGGCTGGAGTGGATCCGCGCACGATGGGGATCGGACCAGTCCCCGCCTTGCGCGCGCTGGAAGATAAGCACAACCTCAGGCTGCACGATTTCGGGCTGATGGAAATGAACGAGGCATTCGCGGCCCAGGTGCTTGCCTGTGACCGCGAGTTAAATTTCAATCGTGACAAACTGAATGTTAACGGCGGGGCGATCGCCATCGGGCATCCGATTGGCTGCACGGGAACTCGAATTACCGTCACTTTATTGCACGAGATGTTGAAGCGGAACACTCGGCGTGGCGTGGCCACCCTCTGCGTTAGCGGTGGAATGGGAATGGCGCTGGCGCTGGAAAATGTTGTGTAACCAGGACGAAGCGCGGCCGCATGCGACTGAACGTCTGCCGGGGATGTGAGCGTGCCGCGCGTTGACGCGGACAAAACGCGGTCGCTATACTTTTGACTAGAGCCCGGCTCACACCCAGGAGACGGAATGACCCTTTCCGCGGTAATTGTGGACGATGAGCAACTTGCCCGCGATGAACTTGCCTACCTTTTGAAGAACGCTGCCGACGTTAACGTTGTCGCCCAGGGAAAAAATGGGCTTGAGGCCATCAGTCTCATCAAGGAACACAGCCCTGACTTGGTTTTTCTCGACGTCCAAATGCCGGGGCTCGACGGCTTCGGCGTAATCAAAAAGCTTCTCGATAAGAAGATCCCTCTTCCCAAGATTGTTTTCGCTACGGCATTTGATCAGTACGCGGTAAAGGCTTTCGAGGTCAATGCCGTGGATTATCTCTTAAAGCCCTTCGACAAGAAACGAGTGGCGCAGTCGGTGCAGAGAGCGCGGACGCAGCAGGAAGCAGAGGGGCTGCCGGCAGAGAAGATTGACACCCTGGTGCGGATGCTGCAGGCGCCAAAAACCCAGAGCTCGAAGATACTGCTCAAGGCTGTGGGGCGAATGTTTCTGGTGGATCAAAAGGAAATCTGCTATGCCTCGATTGAAGATGGAGTGATTACGGTAGTCACAGCCGGGGCGTCGGGCATGGAAGGGCATTCCAACTGCCGCACTTTGGAGGAATTACTCGCCAGTCTGGACCAAGGCTTGTTCTGGCGAGCTCACCGGTCCTACCTGGTGAATATCAATCGAATTCGTGAAGTCGTGCCCTGGTTCAAGAGCTCTTACCAGTTGCGCATGGATGACAAAAAGCAGAGCGAGATTCCAGTCAGCCGCGCTCAGACCAAACGACTGCGGGAGCTTTTCGGTCTCTGACCTCAGCTCCGTTCTAGCCTTTTCCTTACGTGCCGCCACCGCATCACATGCCGCTGCAGGAAAAAAAGTAGTGCCTGCCCTTGAGGCGGCCTGCTCGACTTTTTCTACTAAGGCAAAAAGATCCTCAATCAGCGTGCCAGAGTACAAATCGGACTCACTTCTTGCTCGACCTCGAACGGGCCAGATCGATCGGGCATAAAATTTGGAGGCCGGCTCGAATTGTCCACCGGCCTCCTGGGGGAGGGTTAAACCACCAGAGCTTCCAGCCCGGTCCGGTCGCGAATCACGAGCGTCGCTCCTTCCAGCCGGATCAGCCTTTTTTTCTTCAGATGACTTAGCAATCTCGTGACCGTCTCCCGCGATGAACCAATCCTCTGGGCCATCTCCTCATGAGTCATGACCGAATGAAGCCGCTGTTCGTCTGATTCCGGCAGGCCCTGCGGAGCGCAGGACAATAGGAGCCTGGCGAGTTTTCCTGAGGACGAACGGGCCAATACCAAGTCGTGAATGTCACGATAGGCTCCCTGAAATTCGCGACTCAAGGACTGGGCCGCATGCACAGCTACTTCGCTCTCACTCTGCATCACCTTCATCAAGTCCCGGCGACCGATAAAATTCACCTGGCAGGGCGTGCAGGTTTCGGCGGTCATCTCGTAGTTTGTGCCGGATATCGCGGCGCTCAGCCCCAGCGCCTCGCCGGTTTCGGCCTGTTTCAGGATCAGCACTTTGCCTTCTTTCGAAGTGGTCGAGAGCTTCACCTTTCCCGAGCAAAGGATGTACATTCCTCGCGGCGTTTGACCCTCCACAAACAGAAGCGCTCCCGACGGCATCACGCTGTGATAACTGACACTATCCATTGAGCGCTGCACGGTGGGGGAAAAGCGGCAGAAAGAATTCTCATGGACGGACTTGCAACCCATGCAACTCTCAATGATCTCGAAACCGTAGGGAGCCCTCATGCCTGCCTCCTTTGCGAAGCTGGTGCGTTGTCGAAACTCCGCTGCACTTTCTTCCGGACGATGCACGTGCGCTTGCAGGGAGCGCTCGAGCAGCGACAAAGCATGGGCTCGGGTGTTCCCATTCGAACTACGCGTGCCAGAAATAACTTCCCAGGCGGCGCTGGGATCACCGCTCCGTTCCCACTTCACGTGGCAAGCAAATAAATACAAAGGATCGATTTCATCCGGAGCGGGGAGGGGGAGAGCTTGATGTGGGCCGCAATCCGGAACGTCGCACGGTGGGGAGCTGGGAATAACGGAGGCTGGATTTTCCTGGCGATCCAGCGGTCCGTACCAACCCTCGCTACGGGAAATCGGATTGCGCTTGATCGAATGATGAGTGAACTTCGGCAATGAGCGAACGAGATTGTTCGCCCCAGAGCTTCTTGCAACTAACACGGTTCACGCCCCAATGCGGTCCGTTTTCGACGAGACTGCGTCTCGTCGTTCCATCTTCGGGAAGACTCTAGCGAACTCTCTTGAGCTTTCCCGATTAGGTCTGCTTCATAGCACTTGACATTCCAGAATGGCACTAACGGTGGGAATTCTCTAAGCTATAGATAAGAAACCAGCCCTGAAGATAGGCTTTTGCTTTGGCTCTATTTCCAATCGACTCCTCTGCCGACCAGTCGGCAATTCCTGGTAAGTCGGCACGAGCTACTCGGATGATGGTCCCGAGTAGTCTTTGCGCGCAATTCCAAGCCGATCCATCTTCGACTGCAGTGTGGTGCGCTTCAGTCCCAAGCAACGCGCTGCGCCCTTCGGCCCAGAAATTATTCCCCTGGACTTCCGCAGAATCTGGATGATGTGTTCCCTCTCGGTTTTTTCCAGCGAGCTATCGCCGGAGCCGGGGTGGGCTCTGAGTTCGGCCAGCGGCACTCGCAGGGCTTTCCCTTCCGTAAGGATGACCGACCGCTCTATAAGATTCTCCAGTTCTCTTACATTCCCCGGCCAATCCCAATTGTTGAGGGCGTCCATGGTTTCTCTGGGTATCGTCTCAATAGCACGTTCCATCCTCGCGGCGAATTTCTTAACAAAGTGTCGGACCAGCACAGGAATATCCTCCCGTCTTTCTCGCAGAGGAGGTATGCGGATGGGAAAAACGTTCAAGCGGTAGAACAAGTCACTTCGAAACTGCTTCTCAGCCACGCTCTTGGCCAAATCTCGGTTGGTGGCTGCAATCAGTCGCAGATCCACCTTAATGGTCCGCGTCCCTCCCAGCCTCTCAAACTCATGGTCCTGCAGGACCCGAAGTAGCTTGGGCTGCAACTCCCTGGAGATTTCCCCAATCTCATCGAGGAACAAAGTACCCTTTTCTGCCGATTCCATCCTTCCGACCTTTTGGTGCACCGCTCCAGTAAACGCGCCTTTCTCGTGGCCAAACAGTTCGCTTTCCAGCAGTCCTGTAGGGATAGCAGCACAGTTTAAGGTCACAAAGGGCTTGTCCTTGCGCTTGCTGGCATGGTGGAGGGCGCGCGCAATCAGACCCTTGCCGGTTCCGGTTTCCCCCAGCAGCAGCACGGTAGCGTTACTGTCAGCAACGATGGCGACCTGGTTGAGGACCTTTTGAAGAGCCAGACTGTTCCCAATGATTCCTCCAAAATGAACCGGAGCATGCGCCCCGCCTTCCAGATACTCTTTCTCCTGCGCCAATTGACTTCTGAGCCGCTCGAGGTCATGTGCCGTCGCCTCGTTCTCGAAGGCGATTGCCAGTTGCGCTGCTACCTGGTTCAGAAGCGCCAAGTCGTCACTCTTGAAGGCATCCACGCGGGTGCTGCCGAGCACCAGAACTCCCAATGGTCCTTTTGGCCGGATCAACGGCACGCAACATAGGGACTGCAGTCCCTCGGTTAAGAGATGATCGGTAATGTCGGTCTGAAAGCCCTGGAGATCTTTCTTGTCGAGAATTAAAGGAGTTCGTTCCTGCAAAGCTTTACTACTGGGATCTTTCGGCGCAGAGACATTGCCCGCACGGCTAGCCTTCCTCAGGGGAAAGTCGATGGATTGCCGGACCAGTTGCCCACTCTTTTCATCGAGCAATGAGAGGGCGGCGTATTCCTGGCGCAACACCCTGCGCAAATGAGCTGAGACTCTCGGAAAGATCTGCCGCGCGTTCCATTTTGCTTCCAGAAGGCGGCCGACTTCGGTCATCACAAGCGCGCGCTTTTTCTGGTCCTTCAAGTTCTCGGAGACGCCGCGGAGCGATTCCTCTACTTGCTTTTGAGCGGTGATCTCCAACACAACCGAGCCGATGTGTGTAACCTTCCCGTTCTGGTCCTTGATAGGTAGGTAATGCTCAATCCAATGCCCAGGCTCGTTCCTGGTCGGCAGCATGACGCTGATTTCCCGGTTGAGCACCGCTAGTCCCGTTTCCTTCACACGTTCGAGATAGGGCTCGAGCACTTCCGCGAAATCCCCCAACAATTCGCGAATGGTCCTGCCCAAATGTGCTTCCTCGGGTATGCCGTTGATCTGGGCCAAGGTTTGATTGATTGCGACACAGCGGAAGTCAGCATCCAGAATATAAAGGCCGACGCCGGGTGCGCTGGAATGATCTCTCAACAGCTGCTTCCATTCGCTGACGGACTCCGGAATGGCGAACAAGCCCTGGTTGGCGATCTTCGCTGTTGTGCCGCGGACTATCACTGGAAGACTCCGCCGAGCACATAGTTTTTGAGGGCTTCTAAAGAAAACGCTGGCAGGTCAAACTTCAAGAGGTCGATGGAAACGACCGTGTGCGGCAGCGTGAAAATCCGCAACCACTTGCCTCGCCGGGGACAGAGGCATACTTCTTCTCTAAGATGCGGAGAACCTCTCCGCAAGTCCAATTGTGTCTTCGGGGTGTCGAAGGGGCACATTAAATCGGGAACATCTCCCGCGGCTCTGCCCCCTCAGGAAGGCCGCCAATACTCTTCCGAAAACGTCTCGCGGAATTATAAGCACAAGTTAGGCGGGTAATCGTTTATTTCTTGCAAAATTCGTTTTTCGTAACGGCGTCCCATTCGCGGACGGATTGAAGCTGCGGTCGACGCGCGGCTGAGTGACCTTTCGCTCCAGGAAATATTGATGACGGACTATAATCAGCACATGGCCCGGGGGTGGGAAAGCAAGTCGATCGAGGCGCAACAAGAAGACGCCGCTACCAGGACCGCACCCCGAAAGCCGCGTCTGTCGCGGGAAGAGGCGGCGCGGTTGCGTGAAAGGGAAAACTTACGCCTTTCCCTCCAGAACATAGTTCAACAATTGGATCGGAGCCAAAATACCCGACGTCGCGCGATGCTGGAGCAGGCGAAAGCTGAGTTAGAAAGGCGCATTGAAGAACTCGGCAAGTAAAGGTTGGGCCATCAGACCAGTTAGTCCGTCCAGGCCAATCGCGTGGCTCATGAGGCGTGACACCTCCTCCAGAGTAAGTTGCTCTCAAGTTACCTTTGGCTGCACAGGCCTTCTTTGGGCCTAACGTATAATTGGTCTTTCATGAAAGCCTACGTCTATGTTTCGCTCAAGAAAAGTGTCCTCGATCCCCAAGGCAAAACCATCCAGGGTGCGCTTAAGAAAATGGGCTACAAAGGGTTGGAGGAAGTGCGGCAGGGAAAGTACTTCGAACTCACGCTTGATGGCGGGCTAAGCCGTGAAGAAGCGCAAACTGAAGTCGAGCGTATTGCTCGAGACGTTCTCACAAACCCGGTCATTGAAGAGTATCGCTACTCCCTCGCAGACTGAATTCCTGGAGTCTCAATCATGTGCGGCATTGTTGGCTATGTCGGGAAGAAGGAAGTTGTCCCAATCATCATAGAGGGCCTGAGACGGCTCGAATATCGCGGCTATGATTCGGCTGGCATTGCCGTTGCCGGGAACGGGGACAAGCTGCAACTCCGGCGGGCAGAGGGAAAGCTGCGCAATCTCGAAGAGGCCATCCGCCTCAAACCACTCGACGGGACCTATGGCATCGGCCACACCCGCTGGGCGACCCACGGCCGCCCCACGGAAGAAAACGCGCATCCTCATCGCGACTGCACCGGCAAGATCGTGGTGGTGCATAACGGCATTGTCGAAAACTATCTCAGTCTGAAGAAAAAGCTGATCGAGGAAGGCCACACCTTCTCGACCGAGACTGATACCGAAGTCATCGCACATCTGATTGAAAAGCATCTATTCAAAACCGGGAACGGCCACCGCCCCACTCTGGAGGAAGCGGTTCGGCGAACGGTGAAGGAACTGAGCGGAGTCTTTGCCCTGGGAGTGATCTCTGTGGACGAGCCCAACAAAATAGTCGCTGCGCGCAACGGCCCGCCACTGGTGGTCGGGCTGGGCAAAGATGAATTCTTTGTCGCCTCCGACGTTCCAGCAATCCTGTTTCACACCCGCGACATTTTCTTTCTCGCGGATGGCGACCTCGCCGTTGTAACCCTTGCAGGCGTACAGCTTACCGATTTCGACGGAAAGCCCATCCAGCGCCCGGTGCAGCATGTGACCTGGGACCCGATCATGGCGGAGAAGGGCGGGTTCAAGCATTTCATGCTCAAGGAAATCTACGAGCAGCCGCGCGCTGTTCGTGACACCACGCTGGGACGGATTTCGCTCGATACCGGCCACATCTTTCTCGATGAGATGCAAATCAGTGAGACCGAATTTCGCGCGGCGAAGAAAATCAACATCCTCGCCTGCGGTACCAGTTGGCATGCCGGACAAGCCGGCAAGTTCATGATCGAGAGTTTCGCCCGCGTTCCGGTCGAGGTCGATTACGCCAGCGAGTGGCGTTACCGCGATCCCATCGTTGCGCCGGACACGATAACGCTGGTCATCTCGCAGTCCGGCGAAACCGCCGATACCATTGCCGCTCAACGCGAGGCGAAGGCCAAAGGCTCGCATACGCTCGCGATCTGCAACGTCGTAGGTTCAATGATTACCCGCGAAGCCGCCGGAACCATCTATACTCATGCGGGCCCTGAGATCGGGGTGGCGTCCACCAAGGCGTTCACTTGCCAGCTGACCGCTCTTTATCTGTTCGCTCTGTACCTTGCGCAAGTGCGCGGCGCCATGTCCGCTGACAAGATCCGTACCGCGGCGGAGGACCTTACGTTGATCCCCGCGAAGCTGGAAACGATCTTTACTCACGATGCAGCATGCGAGGACTTGGCCAAGCGCTTTCAGCGGGCTCAGGATTTCTTGTTTCTGGGCCGTGGAATTCACTATCCCATCGCTTTGGAAGGCGCACTCAAGCTGAAGGAGATTTCTTACATCCATGCTGAGGGATATCCCGCGGGCGAGATGAAGCATGGACCCAACGCGCTGATTGACGAAAACCTGCCCGTCGTCATCGTTGCAACACGCGACGCAAACGACCCCGAATCCATGTTGCGGTACGAAAAGACGATGTCGAATCTGAAGGAAGTCAAGGCGCGGTCAGGCGTGGTGATTGCCCTGGCCACCGAAGGCGACGAAGAGATCAAGGAATCCGCCGATCACGTCCTCTACGTTCCGGCGGCGCCAGAAGAGCTATCGCCAATTCTCGAAATTGTTCCGCTGCAATTGCTCGCCTACCATATCGCCGTCCGGCGCGGGTGTGACGTCGATCAGCCGAGGAATCTGGCGAAGTCCGTGACGGTTGAGTAGTCTCGACGACGATTCCCTTCGATACTTTGCCCGGGTGGAGATCATCTAAATAACTGATGTCCCCATTTCAAACGTTGAGTGCACGCCTGGTGCGCTCTTCCGCGCTGTCTGAACTCACGAAACACCTCGAATTCGAGATCGCAGGCAGGAGCCGGTTTGGCTTTGTGGCGGGACAATGGCTCTCCTTCCGCCATCGGAAATCTGATGGCGAGGAAATCACCCGCGCCTATTCCATCTGCTCGCCGCCGGACGATTCGAATCGCTTCGCGCTTTGCTTGAACCGCGTGCAGGACGGATTCATGTCGAACTTTCTCTGCGACATGAAAGAAGGCGAGGAGGTTTTGATCCAGGGACCGTTCGGCGATTTCATTCTTCATCCGCCCATGCGGGATACGATCTTTATCGCGACGGGCACCGGGATTGCTCCATTCCGCTCGATGCTGCACTGGTTATTCGCGGGTGAGACGCGACATGAAGGGAAGCACGTTTGGCTGTTATTCGGCAACCGCTACAAATGCGACATCTATTACCACGACGAGTTCGTGGGTCTTGCGGAAGAGCACTCGAATTTCCACTACCTACCAACACTGAGCCGTCCCGACGAGAGCTGGCAGGGACTGCACGGCTATGTGCAGCAGCATGTGCCGAAAGTTGTTGAGGGACGGTCCGATATGCACGCCTACATCTGCGGATTGGACAAAATGGTCAAAGCGAATCGCGAGTTGCTGAAGTCGCTGGGGTGGGAACGGAAGTCGATTCGGTACGAAAAGTATGACTGAAGCGTCGACTATCACTTGGGCAGCCCTTTCTCGTCACATAAAAGCTCTCCATGATCGACGGAGCGGAAAGGCTCCTTCCAATGGGCGGCGCAATTCCCTATCTTCAGAAGTCGCTCCTTCTTACTCATCCCGACTCCGCGAACTCGGTCTAGCCGCTCACAATGCCTCACGGACGGCTGTGGTCATGCTCTCTTTCGTTAGGCGGGCTAGTTGGCGCGCCATGCGATGTGCTTCCTCATCTTTGATATTTAGGCCCATTCTACCTTCTACCCTCCACTTCTACCGTTCTACCATGAGATGCCATACCCTGGCGCAAATTGACACCAGCGCTGCAATCGCTGCGCCCCAGACCACGAACGCCACATCCACCAGCCACTTCGGGGCTGCTCCTACCCTTCGTAGCAGGAAGGGCAGAAAATTCCATGTCGTGATGTGGACGTAATCCCAAGGGTCTTGCGTCATCGACTCATTATTGAGTCCCCAGGCTTGCATCTTGCCCAGCGCGAAGGCGGCGATGTTCTTGAAGCGCAGCGCGATCACGAACGTGGGATGACCCAGCGTCTCCATCTGGTAAATCTCGAGCGGCAGCCAGAACGCGAGCGAAGCGAACTGGATGAGCAGGCTGGCCGCAATGAGAGCGATTCCACCGCGCCAGATCCACGTGCTCAAATCCGAGCGATAGCGGAGCAATAACGGAACAGCCAGCAGCGCAGCCAATTCCACCGACGTTGAAAGGTAACGATCGCCCCAGGCGAAATCTCCCGCCCAGTAGGTATATCGCGCGTAGAAGCAGATGTAGCCGAAGAGAAGAAGAAGCGACGTCACGCCATAGGCGCGAACTGGCGGCGACAAGCGCGCCCACAATGCAACCAAAAGCAGGATGGCCAACACCAGCAGAGGATCGAAGAGAAAAATCGACTTCTCGGGTTTGAACAACGGTCCGATGAAGCCTTCCAGAAAAGGGGTGCTCCAGGGAAAATTCGCGGGCAGGGTTGGGTCCTGCAAGCGCTGTTCGCTGGCGAACAGCGATACATACGTATTGGTGAAGGATCCGAAACGGTAGAACTGATAAAGACGATCAGCTAGCACAAAAGACGCGTACACAGGAGCGGCGACTTTACAGTAAGTCAACAATCGGTGCCACAGTTCGCGTCCGCGCAGTTGCTCAAACCACAGCGCCAGCAGAACGAAAATTCCCGCTGCAATGAGATCGAGGCCAGTGGTAAGGCGCGTCAGTAAGTTCAGCCCGAGCGCGACGCTTCCCAGCACGAGCGCCGGCTGATTCCCCGTCTGCAGCCAGTCGTACTGAAAAGAAAAGCCGGCCAGTGTTAGAAGCATGATGTAGTTGTTCTCCATCATGTTCTGCGTGTAGTGCAGGTGGGTGGTGCAGAACATCAGAGCGAGCACGCCGAGTACGGACTCGGGCACGCTGAAGCGCAACTGGCGAAGCCAGCGAAACCCGATCAGTGCGGTTAGCACGTTTACGAGAATGTTGGTGCTGTAGCTCACCACGATGCTGCGCACGGCGGGGTCGTCGGTGTAGCCGGAGAAAACTTTCCACCCCGCGATCCATGTGCCTACCAAATCGGCAGGAAGCATAAGGAGGGACTGCCCGATGCCGTACCAGCTGTAGAGCTGGCCCCCGCGGCCGTGCAGGCCAAACTCGGGATAATCGATGGGAAAAACTTGCGGCTGGGATGTCCACAGCCAATGCGTGGTTTGCAGGCGGTGCATCGTATCAGCAGTGCCGAGTTCGCCGGACTGCACCACAAATGCAAGCAACCCTGCAACCAGACAGAGCAGCACCAGCGGGTCATTCAGCCAACGAGAGAAACGCGAACTCATCGTCTGGATGGTAATACAAGTCAGCCCTCAAGCTGTGGGCGCAACCGGCGCCTCCAGAGTTGAGTTCACTCACGACATGGAGTAACGGGTGAGGTGACTTTCGTGGGGGGGTGATGGCACGGACTAGCTATTTACCGCGGCGCGGCTGGGGTTTAGTCTCCTGATTGAGCAGCACTTGGGGGAGGGCTGATCAACATACGCTCCTGACTCGAATGAGTCCGGGGCGTTTTGTTTTGTGGGCCAGTTTCTAACACTCAGGCTGCGTAACTACCTCAGCGGCTAAAGCCGTTCTGTCAGGGTCAACTTGGGTCGCAGCGCTGGAAGCGCTTCGCCACCTAAAAGCGGGCAGGGATCCCCTTCTGTTTCGCTCCACGGCAGGCTTTCGACTACGCGGCTGCTTCGCCCAGGATGACAGGAATAAAAAGTCTGGTGAATCGAGCAAAATCCCTAGAAGGATGGGGCCGTGGAATCCCACTTCTCGCAAAGGACGCGAGAAGTGGGGCACCCGCAATCGCTCCGCTCAGGATGACAAGGGCAAGAAGTTTGGTGGATCGGGCTGGAGCCCAAGTCGAGGGCCAGTTCTCCGTGACGCCATCGAACACGCTGGGTGTAAGATGCGTGGGCCTTGGGGTTCAATCGAAAGCTGCAACGGAAAAAGGAGAATTGAATGAAACGGTCACTGTTGGTAGCTGGGGTGGTGGCGGCGATCATCGCCGCGTGGTCCGTGGGACGGGTACATGGGCAGAACGAAATGAAGAAAGTCGTTTACGTCTCTTCGGATCAGGCAAATTACACGGCGAGGGTGAAGGGTGTGTCCATGGCCAAAATCTGGGGCGACGCGGACAAGGGAGCGCACGCCACTTTTACCAAGTTCGATCCGGGACAGGATAGCGGGATGCACACGCACACGAACGATGTCTGGATCGTCGTGTTGAAGGGCGCATATTTGTACAAGGATGACGCGGGCGAAAAACGTGTGGCCGCGGGCGACTTCTTACGGGTCCCCGGTGGACACAAACACTGGAGCGGCGGCGATGCGAAAGAGGGCGCGCTGTTCTACGAAGAGTCGTCAGGGAAGTTCGACTTGATTCCGGTGAAGTGAGGATCCCAACTCCGCTCTGTCATCCTGAGCGGACTTGGCGTTCGCAAAGCGAACGGCGACGGAGTCGAAGGATCTCTAGCAATCCAGAGCCGCCGACGCCGCCTCAGGGAGTTCTCCCCAGCATTCAGAGCAGCGGTGGAGGTTCCTTTCGACTCTGGTGATACTGGAAAGCGGGTAGGGATCCTTCGACTCCGCGGCTGCTTCGCGAATGCGAAGCAGTCGCTTCGCTCAGGATGACAGCCCTGAGAGAAACGCAGGGGGAAGGAACAGCAGTTCCTCCACTTCGCAGTCGCTGGCGCTCCGGCGCCGGTCGGAATGACAATGATTATATGGGCGGCTTTTGTTGGCCTTCCGCTAGACGTCCAATCTCCGCAACTTCCTTGCTGCCAATAGCATCTAAACCTTGACAACATTCCACTCAGGTCTTAGCATGGGCCTGTTGGCAATCGTAAGCGCGTTGATTATAAAGCACTTATTTGATTCGGAAGGTTAACAGGAGACGATTATGGCCAAGATTATTGGAATTGACCTTGGGACGACCAACTCTTGCGTGGCGGTGATGGAGGGCGGCGAGCCCAAAGTTATCCCTAATGAAGAAGGAGGGCGAACGACGCCTTCCGTGGTTGGTTTTACCAAGACTGGGGAACGGTTGGTGGGGCAGGTGGCGAAACGCCAGGCGATCACCAATCCGGAGAACACGGTGTTTTCGATCAAGCGGTTTATGGGACGCCGCTATGACGAGGTGCAAGAAGAGATCAAGATGGTCCCCTATAAGGTGGTGAAGTCGGGCGACCATGTCGCGGTGCTGGCGCAGGGCAAGGAGTACACGCCTCCGCAGATTTCGGCGTTGATTTTGCAGAAGCTGAAGAAGGCGGCGGAGGACTATCTCGGCGAAAAGGTGACAGAAGCGGTCATTACCGTGCCGGCGTATTTTAACGACGCGCAACGGCAGGCCACGAAGGATGCCGGACAGATTGCCGGGCTCGACGTGAAACGCATCATCAACGAGCCCACGGCGGCGGCGCTGGCGTATGGGCTCGACAAAACGAAAGATGAGTTGATCGCCGTTTACGACTTCGGCGGCGGAACTTTTGACATTTCGATTCTGGAAGTGGGCGAAGGCGTCATCGAGGTAAAGGCCACCAACGGCGACACACACCTGGGCGGCGACAACATCGACCAGCGGTTGGTCGACTGGCTGATTGATGAGTTCAAGAAGGATGAAGGGCTCGACCTGCGCGGCAAGGGCAACGAGATGGCGCTGCAGCGGCTGCGCGACGCGGCTGAGCGGGCAAAGATTGAGCTTTCGACCACGATGGAGACGGAAATCAACCTGCCGTTCATTACGGCGGATGCCAGCGGCCCGAAGCACCTGGTGAAGAAACTGACGCGGGCCAAGCTGGAATCGATGGTGGAAGACATCATCCAGCGCTCGGTGGGCCCGTGCAAGCAGTGCATGAAGGACGCGGGCGTGGATGCCAGCAAGATCCAGGAAGTGGTGCTGGTCGGCGGACAGACGCGTATGCCGCGCATTCAGGCGCTGGTGAAAGAGCTGTTCGGCAAGGAAGGCCACAAGGGAGTGAATCCCGATGAAGTGGTGGCGATCGGAGCGGCGATTCAGGGTGGCGTGCTCGGCGGCGAAGTGAAAGATTTGTTGCTGCTGGACGTGACTCCGCTGTCGCTTTCGATTGAGACGCTGGGCGGCGTGGCGACGCCGATGATTCCCCGGAACACGACCATTCCTACTAAAAAGACGGAGACGTTCTCCACCGCGGCTGACAATCAGACCTCGGTTGAGGTGCATGTGCTGCAGGGCGAGCGTCCGATGGCAGCGCAGAACCGGACTCTGGGCAAGTTCCACTTGACCGGGATTCCAACGGCTCCGCGAGGCGTGCCGCAGATTGAGGTGACGTTCGACATCGACGCCAACGGCATCCTGAACGTGACTGCGAAAGATACGGCGACGGGCAAGGACCAGAAGATTACGATTACGTCGTCTTCGGGACTGTCGAAGGAAGAAGTCGAGCGGATGGCCAAGGAAGCGGACGCGCACTCCGCGGAAGACAAAGCGGCGCGGGAGTCGATCGAGGCCAAGAACCAGCTCGACAGCATGGTTTACAACGTCGAGAAGATGCTGCGGGAGAACGGGGATAAGATCTCCGGCTCGGAACGCGGCGACGTGGAGAACGCCGTGGCCGACGCCAAGAAGGCGCTGGAGTCGAACGACAAGGCGCAGATGGATCGGGCGCGCGAGGCGCTGACCAAGGCATCGCACAAGCTGGCTGAGGAGATGTACAAGTCGGCGCAGGCGAAGGGTCCGGGGGCCGGCGGGCCGACTCCGGGCGCGGCGGCGGGCGGCGATCACGGCGGCGATGGTCAGGCCAAGAAAGATGAAGGCGTGATCGATGCCGAGTATGTGGACGTCGAGGATAAGAAATAAGCTGTCAGCTCTCAGCGGTCAGCTTTCAGTTGGAAACCGTATGACGCGGGCAGTGGTTGCCCGCGTCGCGTTTTTTGGTGTTACAGGGAGATTTCCAGGGAGAGTGAGATGGATTTTCAGGTAAATGATCAGACTTATTTCTTGAGTCTGGCGGAGGATGAGCGGCGGTGGCGCGTGTTTGTTTCCACGCCAACAGGAGCATGGCGGATTCCCGTGTATGAGGATGCGGCGGAGGCAGGGCCGCTGCTCGTGGTACAAGAGGAGAAGCACAGGATACCGAACTAATTATGCATCTGCTCGGACTGTCATCCTGAGCGGAGTGGGTGCGAAGCATCCACGGAGTCGAAGGAACCCTTGCAAGCGAACAGCGAGATAGACCTGGCTGGGAGTTCTCAGCGTGCTGTTCGGTGTGCGGTGAGAAATCCTCGATTTGTTCGTGCTGAAATTGATAGGCATGCGGTCCCTTCGGCTTCGCTCAGGGCAGGCTCTTCGACTCCGTTTCCCTTCGCTTCGCGAAGGGAAACTTCGCTCAGGATGACAGATCGGCGGAGATTGTTGTGAAAGATCACGAGTACTTCGTCTACATCGTTTGCAGTCTCACTGGGACGCTATACATCGGGATGACGAACAGCATTTATCGCCGTGCGTTAGAGCATAAGCGGGGTGAGGTCGAGGGGTTTGCGAGCAAGTATCATTGCGACCGGCTGGTATATTACGAGGGATTCGATGATGTGCACAGAGCCATCGGCCGCGAGAAGCAATTGAAGGGATGGATTCGGGCTAAGAAGATTGCGCTTATTGAGCTGAAGAATCCTCGATGGGAAGATTTGGCAGAGACGTGGGGAGCGCAGATGGCGTTTGCCGGAGAATCGATCAAGGGCCGATGAGAGAGCTCCTTGATAAGTCTTCTGCACTTCGAGAGGCAAGGGGTCCTTCGACTGCGTTTCCGTCCGCTACGCGAACGGAAACTTCGCTCAGGATGACAGACCATACCTGGATGATAGAACTTAGAAATGGCTACGACTGTTAAGAAAGACTACTACGAGATTCTGGGGGTGAAGAAATCCGCGTCGGCGGAGGAGATTCGCAAGGCGTTTCGCAAGCTGGCCCGGAAGTATCATCCTGACGTTAATCCTGGAGACAAGTCTGCGGAGGAGAAGTTTAAGGCGCTCTCCGAGGCGAACGACGTTCTCAGCGATCCCAAGAAGCGCAAGATCTACGACCAGGTCGGATTCTATTCGGACAACATCGATCCGGCGACGGCGGAAGCTTACGCGCGGGGCGGTGGCCAGGGTGGATTTGCGGGAGGCGCGCCCGAGGGGTTTTCTGGGAGCGCGGGAGGCGGTCAGGGGGTTCCCTTTGATTTCGGCGGATTCGATTTTTCGGATCTCGCGGATAGCGCTGGCCGCAGCCGGCGCACCGGCGGGAGCGGAGGGTTCCGCGACATCTTCTCTGGAATTTTTGGTGGGGGACGGGGAGCAGCGGCTGCTGAGACGGGCCCCGAGCCGGGAAGCGACCTTGAATATCAGGTAAACGTGCCGTTCTGGACAGCGATCCGGGGCGGCGTGATGCGGCTCAACATTACGCGCCAGGACGTTTGCTCCGAGTGTCACGGACAGGGCTACGTCGAGGCGCCGGGAAAATGTCCGGAGTGCAACGGAACCGGACAGATTACGCAGACGGGCGGGCGGATGAAGTTCAATGTGGCGTGCCCGCGCTGCCAGGGAACCGGCAAGAACATTTCTACTTGTCCCACTTGCCATGGCGAGGGCACGGTCAGCCGCTCTGAGCCGCTCGAGGTAAGGATCAAGGCGGGGACGCGCGATGGGCAGCGGATCCGGCTCGCCGGGAAGGGAAATGCCGGAGTTCACGGCGGCGCGGCTGGCGACTTGTACGTGATCATCCGCACTGAGCAACATCCCGTCTTCCGGCGCGATGGGGATGATATTTATCTAACTGTCCCGGTGAGCGCCACGGAGGCCGCGCTGGGAGCGAAGATCGAAGTGCCGACAATTGATGGGCGAGCGCTGCTGAAGATTCCCCCGGGGACGCAGTCGGGGCAGAAACTGCGGCTGCGGGAAAAGGGCGTGCCTTCGGCTACAAGGGAAGGCGTGCGCGGGGATGAAATCGTCGAGATCACCATTACGGTGCCCATGCCGCGGGACGAGCGGACCAAGGAGTTGCTGCGGGAACTGGCCAAGCTGAACCCGGAAGATCCGCGGGCGGAGTTGTGGAAGAAAGTTTAGCCTCGCCAGATCGGAATCATCGCCAAAATCTTACGCAGAGAGCGCAGAGGATCGCGGAGAAAGTTTCGCTTCTCTAAATAATTAGTTGACTTAGTCAACTAATTCACCCGATACTCTCCGAATGACTTCCGCATCCTCGCTCGACGCTTCCCCCGACCGTATCGCTGCCCTCCGCCGCTTCAACCGGTTCTACACGCGGCATATCGGGTTGCTCGAGGAAGGGCTGCTCAGGAGTTCCTTTTCCCTGACTCAGCTGCGGATCCTCTACGAGCTGGCAAACCAGAGCGAGCCAAGCGCGTCAGAACTGTGCGATGCCTTAGGCCTCGATCCTGGATACCTGAGCCGCATCGTGAGCCGTTTCGAGAAGGACGGGCTGCTGGAAAAGAAAGAATCGCCCAAGGATGGGCGGCAGACGCTGCTGGCCCTGACCCGGAAGGGGCGGCAGGTCTTCGAACCCCTGAATGCGAAGTCCGACGAACAAGTCGGAGGCATCCTCGGCAAGTTATCTCCCGCGAGGCAAGATGATCTTCTGCACTCCATGCAGACGGTCGAGTCGGTTCTGAATCCCGGAGCGGCGAGATCGAGATCTTACGTGCTGCGGGACCATCGCCCTGGAGACATGGGCTGGGTGGTGTGGCGGCATGGGCTGCTCTATTCGCAGGAATATGCCTACGACGAGCGCTTCGAAGCCCTTGTGGCGGGGATTGTGGCGGAGTTCATCGAGAAGTATGATCCCGTCGACGAGCGCTGCTGGATCGCCGAACGGGACGGGGAAAATGTTGGGTCTGTATTTCTGGTGAGGAAGTCTCCGACGGTGGCTAAGCTTCGCCTGCTGCTGGTCGAGCCTTCGGCGCGGGGGCTGGGGATCGGGAAGCAACTGGTCTCCGAGTGCGTTCGATTCGCCCGGAGGGCAGGATACAAGAAAATTCTATTGTGGACGCAGAGTGAGCTGGCGGCCGCGCGCGCCATTTACCAGAACGCCGGATTCAAAGTTCTTCGAGAAGAGAAGCACAGCAGTTGGAGCCGCGGGGATCTGGTTGCGGAGACCTGGGAACTGAAGCTCTGAGTTGCTTCGAATTTCCAAAATCGTGGCAGTGCCCGAAACCTTTAACACAGAGGTCACAGGGCGATCACAGGCTAGAGCTAGCTGGCGTTTTGGGCGGTCGGACGTTACCTCCGGCGCTGACCTTCTTGACAAAAATTTTCGACAAATTTTTCACATTTTTCTTGCATCGTTTGAGAAATGCCGTAATCTCTACACTGCGAACTAACTCCAGCGTGATTTCTGGAATCTAACCAAACCGGAAAGCTCGAGCGGCGTTTTTCCAAGAATAACCAGCCCGCTGCGGGAGTTGCTGAGAGTGAGTCGCCTGAGGAGGAAGACATCGAAATTGGCAACAGCTAGCGCCCCGCGTCAACAAATAGAGACCCCCCAACCTCTCGCCGCCGTCCCTAATAAAGCTCCCAACCGGAAAAAATTCGTTCGCCTCACGCTGTGGCCTCTGGTCGCCGCCACCTTCTTTATGGTGTCGGGCGGAACCTATGGCACGGAAGACATCGTGCATGGGGCCGGCTACGGACGCGCGATTCTGATTCTGCTGCTCACGCCGCTGCTCTGGAGCCTGCCTACGGCCTTCATGATCGGCGAGCTTTCGAGCGCTCTGCCCTACGAAGGCGGCTACTACGCCTGGGTGCGCCGTGCGATGGGAAATTTCTGGGGATTTCAGGAAGCGTGGCTCTCGCTGGTGGCGTCCATTTTCGATATGGCGATATATCCAACACTGTTCGTAGCCTACCTGACCCGCATGTTCCCGTGGTTCCAGGAGGGAAATCGGGGATGGTGGGTTGCGCTGGCGGTGGTGATTGCCTGCGCGGTGCTGAATATTGCTGGCGTGAAAGTGGTTTCGCTGACGTCGTTGTGGCTGTTTTTCGCACTGTCGGCGCCGTTTGTGGCGATCGTATTGTTGGCCCCATTCAAGCTGGGAGCGCTGGCCAATGCCGTCACCAAGCCAACCACTTCTACAGTCGATATCTTAGGCGGGCTGCTTATCTGCATGTGGAACTACATGGGATGGGATAACGCGTCGACCATCGCGACGGAAGTGGAGAAGCCGCAGCGGACTTATCCTCGGGCGATGCTGGTAGCGGTGGCGATTGTGGCCTTGAGCTACGTGCTGCCCTTCGCCGCCCTGTGGATGACCGGGTTGAAGGCCACCGCATGGGAGACGGGATCGTGGGCGGACATCGCCGGGTTGCTGGGCGGACCGCTGCTGCGGATCGGGGTTGTGCTGGGCGGAATCATCAGCGCCTTTGGCATGTTCAACGCGCTGGTGATGAGCTATTCGCGGCTGCCGCTGGCGATGGCGCAGGACGGCATGCTGCCGCGGATTTTTGCCAAGCTGCACCCAAAGTCGCGGGCGCCCTGGGTAGCGATTGTGGCGCTGGCCATGGGATGGGCGATGTGCCTCGGGCTGGGCTTTGCCCGGCTGGTGACCATCGACATCCTGCTATACGGCTTCAGCCTGCTGCTGGAGTTTGTGGCTCTGGCCGTCCTGCGCTTCCGTGAGCCGGAACTGGCACGCCCGTTCCGCGTCCCGGGAGGATTATTCGGGGCTATCGCGATCGGGATTCCGCCCATGCTGCTGTTAGGATTCTCCATTATTCGCAGCGAGCATGAGCAAATCTGGAATATGAGTTCGTTCGAGTTCGGGATGATTTTGATCGCGGCGGGATTTGTGGCATACGCGGTCAATCACCTGCTGAAGCCGCAGGGATGGGCTCCAACGCAACCGAAAGCCGAACCAGCCGCCTAGCTGCAATTTGACTTGAACGGCGGGATGACGAGAGCCGTCCCACTTTTCTTTGCGCAGTGCTACATTAGTTCAGTTATGAGTATCCGGAGCGTGTATCGCCGAATGCCGGCTTACCTCGCGGTGCCTCTGGCCCTCCTGATTTCTACAGTCGTGGCTTTGGCGCTCGCAACCCTCGGCGCTATGGCAGTTGATTCCATGCTTGACAAATTCCATGGGCGAGCCGATCTCGGTGATTCATTCTTGGCCTTCTTCTATGCGGGACCGGCGATTGCGCTTCTCGGATTCGTATCCTGCTTTTCCGTCCTAATGAAGTGGCATCATGCGACCTCTTGGCGGGCTCCGACATTCGCGTTTGCGGTCGGCGCCATTTTGGTTTGGGTGTGGGCCAATGGTCTCGGTGGAATCGGCTTGGCATGGTACGTACCGGGAACCATCGCTTGGCTTCTTAGCTGCTGGTTCTTACACAGGCACGCAAGCGCTCATCCTCAACATGTCATCCAAACGTAAATCCAAGGGCGCCTACATGATCTCAGCCGTGGCTGAGATGTATGGCATCCATCCTCAAACCTTGCGCCTTTATGAGCGCGAGGGGCTGCTGAAGCCGTCGCGAACCGAGGGCAATACTCGCCTCTACACCGATGAAGACCTGCAGCGGCTGGAGTTCATTCTCTCGCTCGCGCGCGACCTGGGCGTGAATATCAGCGGGATGGCGATCATCCTGCAAATGCGGGAGCGCATGGAAGAGATGCAGCGGCAGATTCAGGAATTCGTGCAGTATATACAACAGGAAGTGCTGACCCGCGCCAATGCCGCCGGCGATCCGGCAAAGGGGGCGATTGTGCCGGTGCGAAGGTCGATGCTGGCTACGACGATTCATCCCCCAAAGAAACGCTAGATCCCATGTCATTCTGAGCGCAGTAGCTGTTTCGCAAAGCGAAGCAGCCACGGAGTCGAAGGATCCCTAGCACCAGCGCGGTTCTCCAATTTTCGCCCGCATCGGTTCAGATGGTTGAGAATACCCACGGTACTCTGGATGAGTAGTGCGCGTAGGGATGCTTCGACTTCGCAAGATGGCCCGCTACGCGGGCCATCTTGTTTCGCTCAGCATGACAGCGCCAGGGACGCAGTATTATGGATGCGCACACGCATGCTTCCCTTCAAGCTGATCTACAGCGACGGCTATTACCTTCCGATTGGCGCACACGTCTTCCCGGCCGAAAAATACCGGCGCGTTCGCGAACGGCTGCTGGCGAGTGGCGTCGCCGACGCAACCGACTTTCTGGAGCCGCAGCCGGCAAGCGACGATGACATTCTGCTCGTGCACACGCCGGAGTACGTGGACAAGCTGATGACCGGAACGCTCAGCTCGCGGGAGGAATTGGAGCTGGAGGTTCCCTTCTCGCACGAATTGGTGGAGGCGTTCTGGCTGGCGGCCGGAGGGTCGACGCTGGCGGCGCGGCAGGCGTTGGCCGATGGCGTGTCGGTCAATATCGGTGGCGGATTTCATCATGCTTTCCCGGATCACGGAGAAGGATTCTGCATGATCCATGACGTGGCTGTGGCGATTCGACGGCTACAGCGTGATGGCCAGATTCGCACCGCGATGACGGTGGACTGCGACGTCCATCAGGGAAATGGAACGGCGGTGATTTTTGCCGGAAAGCGAGCGCCGGGCGACGCGCTACCCTCGGCCTCGGGCTCGCCCACGTCGACGCAGGGGATTCGGCGGCGCAATCCGAATGCCGGGGACGTGTTCACGATCTCGCTGCACCAGCACAACAACTACCCGATGTGGAAGCCGCCGTCGTCGATCGATGTGGATTTGCCTGACGGAATTGAGGACGATGACTACCTGGCGTGGCTCGACAACGCGCTGAGCTCCGGGTTGCGGCAGTCGCAGCCGGATCTGCTGTGCTATCTCGCGGGTGCCGATCCGTATAAAGAAGATCAATTGGGTGGGCTGTCGCTGACGATTGAGGGATTGAAGAAGCGCGACGAGTTGGTGTTTCGCGTGGCGCGGGCGCGGAATATTCCCGTGATGGTGAGCTACGCGGGCGGTTACGCACAGAATGTGGAAGATACGGTGACGATTCACTGCAATACGGTGATTGCGGCGAAAGAAGTATTCACGTGATCAAGTGAGCGAGTGAAAAGTTATACTCGATGGAATGATCGTCAGCCCGGCAGACATTTCTCATAGTGAGCTTTACGGTATCTTGCTTAATTCCGTGGCGCCGCGGCCGATTGCCTGGGTATCAACGATAAGCGCGTCGGGGCAGCCCAACCTCGCGCCGTTCTCCTTCTTCAACGTTGTTTGTGTCGATCCTCCATTGCTGGCCTTTGCGCCCGGACTGCGGCCACCTCAGACACCGGGAGTTGGGCACGGCGAGGCTAAGGACACATTGCGGAATGTTCGTGAGACGCGGGAATTCGTTGTCAATATTGTTACTTATGACCTTCGCGAGGCGATGAATTCGACCAGCGGAGAATACGACGCGTCGGTGAACGAATTCGAGTTGGCGAAGGTTACTCCGGAGCCATCGAAGGTTGTGGGGCCGCCGAGGGTCGCCGAGTCTCCGGTCAGCTTTGAGTGCAAGCTGCATCAGATTCTCGATTTTTCTCCCGCGCCTACTAGCAGCAGCCTGGTGATTGGACAGATTGTTTCCATTTACATTAGCGACGCGCATTTGAAGGATGGGCGGCTGGACCGGAATTCGTTGGACCTTATCGGACGCATGGGTGGGATCCAGTACACCAGGACGACGCAGAGGTTTGAGATGGTGCGGCCGAAAGTTGTGTAGGCGGGGAGAATCGCGAAGGCGCCTACTCGAGTGGCAACTCAGCGAACAAATGTCTCAAGTAGTTTTTCGGGTTTTCCAAAAACCCGTGAACGATACTATACGGTGCGGATTCCTCGTAGGGGATCTCGGTAACCTGATCACCATCAAATGACAGGATTTGGCTGTTCGGATAAGCCAAAATGATCGGAGAGTGAGTAGCGATTATGAACTGGATGTCTGCATTCCCCTTTAGAAAGTTGTGCAACAACAGTAAGAAACTCAACTGCCGTTGGGGGGAGAGCGCGGCCTCCGGTTCATCCAGCAGATAAAAACCCTGCCTTGAAAATCGGTTTTCAAGAAGCGCCAGGAAAGACTGGCCGTGCGATTGTTCATGGAGGGATTTTCCGCCGTACGAGGCCAGGGTTTGCGGATCCTCTTTTTGTAGTTCATCCAAGTACGTTGCCATATTGAAGAAACTCTCTGCGCGCAGGAAAAAACCTTGCGTAAGTTTCTGCGACCAGGAAAGCCGTAACGCCCGCGAAAGCGACGATGTCGAACGGACGCTGTCAGTGGTTTCACGGAGGAAATTCCTTCCACCACCTTCGCGGTTGAATCCGACATGTTCGGCAATGGCTTCTAGTAGCGTTGACTTACCCGAGCCATTCTCTCCGACAAAAAAGCACACGCGGCTCTCGAGTGTAATCTTGGTGAGGTTCCGTATGACGGATACTGAAAACGGATAGCTTCCCCAGTCGGTGATTCGATCCCTAAGGAGCGTAATCTGTCGCAGTCGTGGCTGATTCTTCAGGGCAGGCATGATGAGTAGTGGACGCATTGTAAAGCATGCAAGGGGCCCTCCTAACTTTGGCGATTTTGGCTGCTAAAATAGTCATTCACTCTTATGTTCGAGAATCTTCAGGAAAAACTTCAGCGCGCGTTTAAGTCGCTTCGCGGCCAGGCCCGGCTGAGCGAGGAGAATATTGCGGAGGCGCTGCGCGAGATCCGGCTGGCGCTGCTCGAGGCCGACGTCAACTTCAAAGTGGTCAAAGAGCTGATCGACCGCATTCAGGCCAAGGCCGTGGGGCAGGAAGTGCTGACTGCGCTTTCGCCGGGCGAGCAGGTCATCAAGATCGTGCGCGATGAACTGGTCGAGACTCTCGGCAAAGACACGGCGCGCATGAAGTTCGCATCGCAGCCGCCCACGGTCGTGCTGATGGCCGGACTGCAGGGTTCCGGCAAGACCACCACTTCGGGCAAGCTGGCGAACTGGTTCAAGATGGGCGGGCATCGTCCGCTGCTGGTTTCGGTGGACGTGTACCGTCCCGCGGCGCGCGAGCAGTTGAAAATTGTGGCGCAGGCCGTCAAGACGCAGATTTACGAAGGCGAAGTGGGCGAGGCAAACACCGCGACGGTGGAACGGTTGGTGAAAGAAGCGCGGCGCGAGGCGATTGTCTCCGGCTGCGATGTGCTGATCGTCGATACCGCCGGGCGTCTGCACATCGACGACCAACTGATGGACGAGATGCAGTCGCTGAAGAAGCTGCTGAATCCGTCGGAGATTCTGTTCGTTGCCGACGCCATGACGGGACAGGATGCGGTGCGCTCGGCCGATGAGTTCCATAAGAAGCTTTCGCTCACGGGAGTCGTGCTTACCAAGATGGATGGCGATGCGCGCGGCGGCGCGGCGCTTTCCATCCGGCAAGTGACGGGGCAGCCCATCAAGTTCATCGGCGTAGGCGAGAAGTACGACGCGCTGGAGCCGTTCCATCCCGACCGCATCGTGTCGCGGATTCTGGGCATGGGCGACATCCTGTCGCTGATCGAGCGTGCCGAGCAGCAGATCGACAAGAAAAAAGCGCAGGAGATGGCCACGAAAGCCCTCACCGGCGACGGCTTCTCGCTGGAAGACTTTCGCGATCAGTTGCGGCAAGTGAAGAAGATGGGATCGATCAAGAGCCTGATTGGCATGATGCCGTCGATCGGTCCGTTCTCCGGGTTGCAGAAGGCCGCCGACAGCGTGGACGAGAAGCAGATCAACCGGGTTGAGGCCATCATCAATTCGATGACCACGCATGAGCGCAATCATCATGAAGTGATCAATGGCAGCCGCCGCAAACGCATCGCCCGCGGCTCCGGCACCAGCGTGCAGGAAGTGAATAACCTGCTTCGGCAATACGCGCAGATGAAAAAGATGTTCAAGCAGATGGGCAAGCCCAGCTTCGCGAGAAGGATGGCGGGGATGAAGCTGCCGGGAATGTAAAGGCAGTGATCAGGGGCTAGGGGTCAGTGGCAGTAGCCCTAGCCTTTTTAGCCTTTCTGATCACTGGCCACTGAACACTGCCGTCTTATGAAATGGCGCTCTCTCGAAGAATCCAGTCCGGACACTGACATTCGTCCCCTGCGCGAGATCTTTGCCGAGCGGAAGGAACTGATTGCGAAGTACGTTCCGGCGGAGACGCAGGCGATTCACGCTCGCGGCTGTCGCGGAGCTCAAGCAACGACACTTTGCGGCGAATATTCGGCCGGTCGGCGCGAAGATTGCGGAGTTTCAGCTTCAGGATCACGACGGCAAGAGGGTCTCTTCGTCCGATTTGCTCGCCAAGGGGCGGCTCGTGCTCTGCTTCATCCGCGGGCGCTGGTGCCCGTTTTGTGTTGGTCAGATGGAGGCCATGAACCTCATCCTGCCGGAGATCGAGCATGCTGGTGCGACGCCGGTCGCAATTTCCCCGCAGACCGTAAAGCAATCCTTCTTCATGCGGGACCAGCACAAGCTGCGGTTTCCTCTGCTCTCTGATGCCGGGAACAACGTGGCGCGGCAGTTTGGCCTGACCTATCGCGTTCCCGACGAACAGCGAGCGATCTATCAACGGCCTTCGTCAACCTGCCGTTCATCAATGGTGATGAGAGTTGGGAGTTGCCGATTCCCGCGACATACATTATCGACCGCGACGGGACTGTTATTTACGCTTCGGCGAACGAGGATTACACGGAACGGCCTGAACCGAGCGATATCGTCGGCGTTCTACGGTCCAGCACCTAAGCTGCCTTTGTCATCCTGAGCGAAGCGAAGGACCCATGCAATTAGTGCAGTGCGGCACTGCCAGCAAATGCATAGGTTCTTCGCTGCGCTCAGAAATGACAAGAATTCTAAGACCGTCAGCAAGACCGCAGCGCGGTACACTGAATATTCATGAACTATATCTATGGCATCAATGCGGTCACCGAGGCACTGAAAGCTCGGGGACGGGCTTTCCAGTGGGTGGGCATGGCGAAGGAGCGGCATGACATTCGCTTGCAGCGCATGATTGAAGATTGCCGCAAGCTGGGCGTGCCCGTGCGTTTCCTCACCCGCGTGGAACTCGACCACATGGCGGGGAATGCGGCGCACCAGGGAGTGGTGGCGGTCACTTCGGCGAAACAATACAGCGATCTCGATGATGTCGTGGGCGCGAAGCGCGGGCGGTATTCGTTCGTCATCGTTCTCGATGGGGTAGAAGATCCGCACAATCTAGGTGCGGTATTGCGAACAGCCGACGCTGCCGGCGCTGACGGCGTGGTCATCCCGGAGCGGCGGGCTGCGCCCGTTACCGGGACGGTCACAAAGGCCTCAGCTGGGGCCAGCGAACACTTGCCCATCGCGAAGGTTACGAATATTGCCCGCACCATAGAAGAATTGAAAGAGCGCAATATCTGGACGGTTGGTTTGGACGAGCGCGGGAAGCAGACTTACGACGCTCTGGACTACAACATGGATTGCGCGCTGGTTCTGGGCGCGGAAGGCAAGGGACTGCATGATCTGGTGAAGAAGAAGTGCGACTTTCTGGTTTCGATTCCGATGCTGGGGAAAGTACCTTCGCTGAACGTGTCGGTGGCGGGAGCGGTGGTGATGTACGAAATTGTGCGGCAGAGACGCGCCCGCAACAATAAAGAAGAGGCGTCCGCGGGAGCGAAATGAAGTTGCGCGGTCTGTGCCTTTGCTTCCTCAGTTTGCTCTGTGTCACGGTCGTGAATGCGTTTTCTCTCGATCGCGAAGCATTTACTTTCACGCGCTACGATCTGAACGTTCGCGTGGAGCCTGGTCAGCAGCGGCTGGAGGTTCGCGGCAAGATTACCCTCAGGAATGATTCGCAAACTCCGCAAAAGATTGCGGTGCTGCAGATTTCGTCTTCTCTTAACTGGCGTTCCATCAAGGCGGGCGAACAGCAACTGCAGTTTGTCGCGCAACCCTACACTTCCGATATCGATCACACCGGGGCGCTCTCTGAAGCCATTGTTACCTTGCCGGATGCGGTCTCGCCCAGGGGCACGATTGAGTTAGAGATCGGCTACGAAGGAGTGGTTGCGCTGGACGCAACCCGGCTCACACGGATCGGAGCGCCAGAAGCGACTGCGCGCAGCACCGACTGGGACCAGATCAGCTCAGGATTCACGGCGGTGCGCGGAGTGGGATATGTGGCATGGTATCCGATCGCAACTGACGCAGGAAATCTTTCCGAAGGCAACAGCGTATTTGAAACAGTCGGACGGTGGAAGAGTCGAGAGACGGCTTCGACGATGCACGTGCAGGTTGCGGTGCCGACCGATGACGAAAGCGAAAAGCCGGAACTCCTGGTGAATGCGACGAAATGCCCGACGGCGGGGGAAGTGAAACATGAGTTCGTTGCGGACTGCTCTTATGGGTCGCTTGGACTCACCGTGCCGACGATCGCGATGGCGAACTATGAGTTGGCGGACCGAACTGACGTTGCGGTCCACTATCTGCATGGCCACGACGTGGCGGCGGTGGCCTACGCGGACGCCGCGGGAAAAGTCGCTCCACTGATTGCCGAGTGGTTCGGTGCGCTGCGAAACAAGGCACAAACGGCTGATCTCGACGACTCGGGCGCGGCTCCTTTTGAAAGCGAATCTCTTTTGCTGATGCCGCTGAAAAATCAGGATTCCAAAGTGGCAGGGTTGATCGCAGCGCATCAACTGACGCACGCAGCATTTTCCTCGCCTCGGCCCTGGATCAACGAGGGGCTGGCTCATTTTGCCCAGGCGATCTATGTGGAACATCAAAGCGGACGCCAGGCTGCGCTAGATTACATGGCAACCCATCGAAGCGCATTCAGCGCGACTGCGAGCGAGAAGCCGATGACCGTACCGCGATCCGAAGATGAAGTGAAGCGGTCTCTAGTAAACACGGCCGACGAAGAACTCTACCGCAGCAAGGCGATGTGTGTGTGGTGGATGCTGCGCGACATGGTTGGCGATGAGGCGTTGAAGAAGGCGCTCGCGTCGTATCGTCCGGAGCAGGATAAGGAACCTTCCTACATGCAGAAATTGATTCAGGCGCAGACGCAGAAAAATCTGGAATGGTTCTTCGACGACTGGGTATATCGCGATCGCGGTTTGCCGGATTTCCGGGTGGAATTGGCTTTCCCTCGAAAGACGATGAACGACCTTTACCTGGTGACGGTAACGGTAGAGAATTTGGGCCGGGCCGGAGCCGAAGTTCCAATTACCGTTAAATTCGCCGGAGGAGAGGTGACGAAGCGGGTTGAAGTGCGAGGCAGCAGCAAGGGCGTGATTCGAGTGGAGGTCACGAAACCGCCGGAGGAGGTTGTCGTGAATGACGGCAGCGTGCCGGAGAGGGATATGACGAACAACACGTTCAAGATTGAGGCGGGCGACTCGGGTAAGTAATCCGGATCGAAAGCCAAGTTCCACTTCTTCATTATTATTATTGTGTAAGGATTTGGTTTGTAACTCCCAAGTGCGCAGGATAACGCGAGACAATCAGACCGATGTGGAGCCCGCCAAGCAAGGATAAGAGTTGATGAGG
Organism: uncultured Acidobacteriaceae bacterium; assembly: GCA_963750245.1. Taxonomy (GTDB): domain Bacteria; phylum Acidobacteriota; class Terriglobia; order Terriglobales; family Acidobacteriaceae; genus Sulfotelmatobacter. The sequence goes on along the minus strand of CAVVQB010000005.1, from coordinate 206,432 downwards.
AAACCCATCTCGTTGGAACACCACATCGCGATCTTCAACAGGAAAGTCCAGATCCATCCGCTCCAGGCCAGGAAAATCGCGGAGGCGCCTCAGTTCATGGTCATTCTCTTTTAGAAATCCAACCGCATCGTCTACCTGACCGCTTAGATCTGAAACTTCTCTGGTGCTCACGCTTACGTCCATCCCGGAGTAGTCGCTTTTGCGAGTTACGCTCGAGGCAGGAAATTGCACGGCGCCGCGATGAAATGCAGTGAGGGCATCCAGCGAAGAAACTTTCAAGAATTCATCCACGTCGAAGTTGGCACCGCTCGCTCTTAGTATGCAGGACATAACGACTTATACCTCTTTTCTGCTCGTAAAGCTCACTAAGGAGGCAAGCTTTCCCGCGGCTGCACCCGAGTCGATGGACTGCGCAGCCAGCGGTATTGCCTCGGCCACGTGATCGGCGCGACCTGCCGCCACCAGAGCGGCCGCTGAATTCAGCAAAACTACATCGCGGCGCGAAGATTTCTTTCCGCTCAGAACTTCTCGCACTATCGCCGCATTGTCAGTCGCGTCACCGCCGGCGATGGATTCGATCGGTGAACGCTTCATGCCGAACTCTTCCGGATCCACCTCGTAGGTTCGAACAATTCCGTCGCGGGCCTCCGCCACTCGAGTTGGTCCGGTGATCGTGATCTCATCGAGGCCATCGAGGCCGTGCACCACGAGAGCACGATGCAGTCCAAGCATGCTGAGCGCTTCGGCAAGCTTCTCGACCATATCCAGCGCGTAGACGCCGACGACCTGTCCGGAAGCGTGCGCGGGATTGGTGAGGGGGCCGAGCAGGTTGAACATGGTGCGCAGGCGTAGTTCCCGCCGCACCTTCTGCACCTGCTTCATGGAAGAGTGCAGATCGGGCGCGTAGAGAAAACAAATTCCGACTTCACGCAGGCATTGAGCGGCGCGCGCGGGAGATAACTGGATGTTGACGCCGAGGGCTTCCATCACGTCGGCGGAGCCGCACTTCGAGGTCAGGCTGCGATTGCCGTGCTTGGCCACATGAACCCCTGCTCCAGCAGTGACGAAAGCGGCGGCGGTTGAAATATTGAAGGTTCCGCTGGCGTCGCCGCCGGTGCCGCAGGTATCGACCAGCGCGTCGCGGCCGGTGCCGCTGAGATAGAGGGCATCGGATTCGGAGTTGGCAGTTCCGGCGAACGAAAAGGGCAACGGCGTGGCTGCGGCGCGAATCGCTTCCGCGAAGCCGACGATCTCTTCGACGGTTTCGCCTTTCATGTGCAAAGCCACGAGGAGCGCCGCGATCTGGGAATCGGCGCAATTCCCCGCGAGCACTTCCGCCATCACCTCGCGGGCTTCGGCGCGAGCCAGGGATTGGCCGTGATTGGCGATGCGATGGAGGGCGTCAAGGATCACTCACTCGGCATTGTAAGGGATAACTGGCGACGCCGATGAGCTTGACCCAAAACGAAAGAGATTAACCAGCCTGCCCGTGTAGTCTGGGCGACAAGTATTCGCGCCAGTCCTCCGGCAAAGCAGCCGTATCAATCGCTTTTTGCAGGAGGCCGCGATTGTATTTCTCACGGAAGAAAAGCCGGTTCATTTCGGCGATAGTAATACCTTCGCGATCCTGCGAGATGACCTCGAACGAATCCCCTACTCCCACTTCGCCTTCCTGCTCGACGGAAAAATAGAGTCCACTGCGTCCACTATGGAGAAATCGCTCGATCATATCGTCGCGTTGAAACTTGGCCGCCAGCTTGTAACACGGCATACGCGGCTGGCGGACCATCACCATAGCAGAACCAATGCGAAGCTGGTCGCCAACGTGAAGCTCTTCCGTTAGACCCTCGGTCGTAAAATTCTCGCCGAACATCCCCCAAGACAAATCAGTGTGGGGCAATTCCTGCCGCCAATAATCGTAGTGCTCCGAGGGATAAGCATAGACCGCCTTGTAGGGCCCGCCGTGAACGCTCAGATCCGCTTGCTGATCGCCATCGAGGTTCAGCGTGCGTAGCGCTACCCTGCCGGTCACCGGTTTCTTGAAGATGCCGGTGTTGATGGTCGCCCCTTTATAGACCATCAGGCGCGGCCTCGCGACGTTCAGTGAAACCAGTTTCATCACTTATTCCTCTCGGCGTGCAGGAGCGGTTCCTGCGTCCGGTCTGCACTCCCGATTTAGGCTTAGATGAACGACCACCGCAAAAAGGAGCGGCGGCACGTTTGCCCTAATCCGCTCCTCTCTATAAAATTGGGGGTTTGCTGCCCTCAGTCGAAAGCCGCAAGCAAGTTCCTTCCGATTCTTAGTTGGCGAGTGTCATTATGAAAATCCATGAGTACCAGGCAAAAGGAATTCTTAAGAAATATGGTGTGACCGTGCCGCGCGGGACGATGGCGACTTCGCGTGAAGAGGCCGAGGCTGCCGCCAGAGAACTGTTCAGCGCCGGAGCGACCGGAGTTGTGGTGAAGGCTCAGATTCATGCCGGCGGGCGCGGCAAGGGCGGAGGCGTGAAGATTGCCAAATCTGTGGATGAGGCGGGAGAACTCGCCGGCAAAATGCTGGGCATGAAGCTGGTGACGCACCAGACGGGTCCCGAAGGGCGCGTCGTGCGGCGGCTGCTGATCGAAGAAACCCTTCCCATCGAGAAGGAACTCTACCTCGGAATTCTGGTGGACCGGGGCGAAGGCAAGCCCGTGTTTATGGCTTCGGCCGCGGGAGGAATGGAGATCGAGCAAGTCGCGGCGGAAAATCCCGACGCCATTCTGAAGCAGCACATCGATCCGGGCATGGGCCTGGAGGCGTTTCAGGCGCGCAAGATGGCTTTCAAGCTGGGGCTGAACGCGAAGCAGATTAATCCCGCGGTGCAGTTTCTTTCGAACCTTTATAAGGCATTTCTGGATACGGATGCCTCGCTGGTCGAGATCAATCCCTTCATCACCACTACCGATGGCCGGCTGTTCGCGCTCGATGCGAAGCTCACGTTCGACGACAACGCGTTGTTCCGGCACCCGGATATTCGCGAGCTGCGCGATATTACGGAAGAAGATCCGCTGGAGGTTGAGGCTTCCAAATACAGTTTGAACTACATCAAGCTGGATGGCAGCGTGGGCTGCATGGTGAACGGGGCTGGGCTGGCCATGGCCACGATGGACATCATCAAGTACGCGGGGGGCATGCCGGCGAATTTTCTGGACGTCGGCGGTGGGGCCAGCGCTGAGCAAGTAGCCCATGCGTTTGAGATCCTGCTCAGCGACAAGAACGTGAAAGCGGTACTGATCAATATTTTTGGCGGCATCCTGCGGGTAGATACGCTGGCTACGGGAGTGGTAGAAGCGGCGAGAAAAACTAATATCAAGCTTCCTGTAGTGCTGCGCCTGGAAGGCACGAATGTGGACGAAGGCAAGAAGATCCTGATGAATTCGGGACTTAATTTCGTCGTAACCGACACGATGAAAGACGCGGCCGATAAAGTGGTGGCGGCGGCGCGCGGGACTCATGGCGTAACCGAATGGCGATAAAGGCAGCGAGGAATCATCATTATGGCAATCCTGGTTAATAAAGAAACGCGTTTGATCGTGCAAGGTCTGACCGGACGCGAGGGTACTTTTCACGCCAAGGCCTGTGCGGCTTATGGAACGCAGGTGGTGGGTGGAGTAACGCCGGGCAAGGGTGGCACCACGCACGAAGGCTGGCCGATTTTTAACACGGTGTTGGAGGCGGTCGAGAAGACCGGCGCTGATGCCACTGTGATTTTCGTTCCTCCGCCGTTCGCTGCGGATGCGATCATGGAAGCGGCGGACGCCGAAGTCGATCTCATCGTCTGCATCACGGAGGGCATTCCCACGCTCGATATGGTGAAGGCCTGGGAGTTTCTGCAGAACCGGCGTTCGCGGCTGATTGGGCCGAATTGCCCGGGGATTATTTCGCCGGGCAAGTGCAAGATTGGCATCATGCCGGGATCGATTCACAAAGAAGGGTCGGTCGGGATCGTGTCGCGCTCCGGCACGCTGACATATGAAGCGGTGCATCAGCTGACGCAGCGCGGCATTGGGCAATCGACCGCGATCGGCATTGGCGGCGATCCGATTATTGGGACCAATTTCCTGGACGCTCTTGATCTTTTCAACCGCGATCCGGAGACCGAAGCTGTGGTCATGATTGGCGAAATTGGCGGTGACGCTGAGGAGACTGCGGCCGAGTTCGTGAAGACGAAGATGAAGAAGCCGGTGGTCGGCTTCATCGCCGGACAGACTGCGCCTCCGGGACGCCGCATGGGCCATGCCGGGGCGATCATCTCCGGAGGCAAGGGGACGGCGGCCGAGAAGATCAAGGCCATGGAAGCGGCTGGAATTCGCGTGGCGAAATCTCCGGCGGACATTGGAGAGACGCTCGTGGCGGCGCTGGGAGTGAAAGTTTAGTAGCTGGTACCGAGTACCCAGTACCGAGACAAGCACAACGACTAACGACTGACGACTAACGATCAACTATGAAGACTCTGCAACGCACTCTTACCATCGTGAAACCGGACGCTGTCGCGAAGAACGCGGTCGGCGACATCATCGAGCAATTCGAAAAACAGAACTTTCACATTCTCGCCATGAAGATGCTGGAAATCTCCAAGCATCAGGCAGAGCAGTTTTATGCCGTGCATGCCAGCCGGCCGTTCTATGGCTCGCTTACCGATTTCATGTCGAGCGGACCGATCGTGGTTCTGGCGCTGGAAAAAGAAAATGCCATCGCCGATCTGCGCAAGCTGATGGGCGCGACCAACCCGGCCAATGCGGAGGAAGGCACGATCCGCAAGAAGTGGGCGTCGAGCATCGAGCACAATGCGATTCACGGCTCCGATGCGGAGGATACGGCGCGCTTTGAGTTGAGTTTCTTCTTTGCGGGATACGAACTGGCGAAGTGACGGCGATTTGCGGGCGTGAGCGGAGCGTGAGCCCGCAGCCGTCATCCTGAACGAAGTGAAGGATCTCCAGTTTTCCGAGAGCTGCTCATGCCTCTAGTTCAAATCACGATGCTGCAAGGACGTACCGCCGATCAGAAGCGGAAGATCGCGAAGCGCATCACGGATGCTCTGGTGGAAGAAGCCGGAGCACGGCGCGAAGGCATCATCGTAGCTTTCCACGAAGTTTCGAAGGAGAGCTACGCCTCAGGCGGCGAACTGATGGTGGACAAAGTCAAGTGACGGCAACTGCTGTCGTGACTCCTGCACCACACGACTTACCCTAGCGGTTCGAACAAGTGACCTTCCACGCGGTCCGCGACTTTTGGCAGGTCCTTGCGGGCAAACTGCAAGAAGTGTGGGGCGTTGCGGTGGGCCTCGAGCGCGGCGTCATCCTGGTACTGCTCATAAATGAAAAAGCGGCGCGGTTCCGTCTTGTGACGGTGAACTTGGTACATGGCGCAACCGGGCTCCTTGCGCGATTCTTCGGTGAGCTTGGCAAACAGTGAAGTGACCTCGGCTTCACGTCCAGCCTTTGCCATCCAGGTAACGGCCAAAACCACCATCATGCGCTCCTTGCTCAGAGTGGGTGTGGTTACGTAGTCTCGCCGCCGGACTGATGGGAAGTCAAGCCTAGACTTTTGTGGACTTCATCAGTGCGGCAAACTCGTCCATGAAAATGATCTGGTCCCGGTCCGGGCCGGTCGAGACCAAGCCGATCTTGGCTCCGGTCTCCTTCTCGACAAACGCGAGGTAGTCGCGAGCGGCCTTGGGCAGCTGGCCAAACTCCGTGATGCCGAGCGTGGAAGTACGCCAGCCGGGCAGTTTCTGATAAATACATTCCAGCTTGTCGTAACCGCTGGCCTGCGCGGGAATCTCCATGGTCTTCTTTCCGTCGACGATGTATCCGACGCAGACCGGAATCTCCGCGAGTTCGTCGAGCACGTCGAGCTTGGTCACCACCAGCCACGAAATGCCGTTGATCATGCCGGCGTAGCGCAACAGGGGCAGATCAAGCCAACCGGTGCGCCGGGGACGTCCTGTGACCGCGCCAAATTCGTTGCCGCGCACACGCAACTGCTGGCCTGCGTCGCCTTTCTCTTCGCTGGGGAACGGACCTTCGCCGACTCGGGTGCAATACGCCTTGGTGAGTCCAATCACCGACTGGATTGCGTTGGGAGCAACGCCGGTGCCGGTCGCAGCGCCGCCGGAAGTGGCGCTGGAAGAAGTGACGAAGGGATAGGTGCCATGGTCGATATCGAGCATGGTGCCTTGTGCGCCTTCGAAAAGAATGGACTCACCATTCGCCAGCGCCTGATTCAGGAGGACCGCCGTATCGCGGACAAACGGGGCAATCTGCTCCGCCGCCTGAGCGTAGTCGGTGTACATCTTGTCGGCGTCGAGCGGGTCGGAATTAAAGAGAGCGTGCGCGATCATGTTCTTCTCGCGGACCGCGTTTTCGATGTGCTTCTTCAGCAGTTTCAGATCGAGCAAGTCGGCCACGCGCAGGCCACGGCGGCCCATCTTGTCCTCGTAGGCGGGGCCGATGCCGCGCGAGGTGGTGCCGATTTTCACTCGGCCGGGCGCGCTCTCCGCCGCTAATTCGATCATGCGATGGTAGGGCAAAATAACCTGGGCGCGGTTGGAAACAAAAAGATTTCCGTCGACCCTTACGCCGGCTTCGCGCAGAGAGCCCACTTCCTTCAGGAATGCCATGGGATCCAGAACTACGCCATTGCCGATCACGCTGCGGCAGGCAGTTCGCAACACTCCGCAGGGAACAAGTTGCAGGACGAACTTCTTGCCATTGATGATGACGGTATGGCCGGCGTTGTGGCCGCCAGCGTAGCGGGCCACGACAGAGAAGCTCTCCGACAAAACATCGACGATTTTCCCTTTGCCCTCGTCACCCCACTGGGCACCGACAATTACGGCGGTCTTGCCTCGTTTCACTGCCCACTCCGTCACAGGGATTCGCATGACGCGCAATTGCAGCCGCACACACGTATGAACACCGGGTCGCACACGCCTTGCCGCGACAAAATTCTAAAAGCTTAACTGGGATGAAAAGCGGAGAAGATGTGTACGCAATATCTTATCGCGCCCACGCCAGGGATAGCAACGCGCCAGGCGAAGTGGATCGGAGTCGTTCAGGTTAAGATGTGAATCATGCCCAAGTTCGAGAAGCACATTTTTGTATGCGGAAACCAGCGCCCACCAGGAAATCCGCGGGGATGCTGCGACCCCAGCGGCCAGGCGAAGCTGCAGAAACTATTCAAGCAGAAGCTGGCGGAACGAGGACTCAAAGGCAAAGTGCGAGCCAATCAGGCGGGCTGTCTCGATCAATGCGAGCACGGGCCAAATATCGTGGTCTATCCGGAGCAGATTTGGTATGGACACGTGACTGAGGCGGACGTGGATGAGATCGTCGAATCTCACATCGTCGGCGGAAGTCCGGTGCAGCGGTTGATGCTGGCCGACTCCTGCCTGAATACTGCCACGTGCGAGCATCGGAAAAACAGTGGTCAGTGAGCAGTGGCTAGTGGTCAGAAATTCTGAGAACCCGTTCTGGCTGGGGTGTTACTAGCCACTGATCACCGGCCACTGACCACTGCTTCTATGGTAGGCGCGGCAGGGATCGAACCTGCAACCACCGGTTTAGAAAACCGGTGCTCTATCCAATTGAGCTACGCGCCCCTGGGAAAAATTTATCATAACTTGCCGTGATCATCGAGTCTTGCAGCCTTGGCACACAGCTCTCCGACCGTTGGGCTTCGTAAATGAGAATGGCGTAGCCAAAAGCAGTTGACCTGCATCTAAACCACAATGCAGTCTGTCGAGCCCCGTCCCAGTATTACCCCCGGCTACCTGGCACGCGCTGGATGGCGCGTTTTGAGCGGCAGCGTTCCGCTGCTCTCCATTGAAATTACACGCGAATGCCCCTTGAGTTGTCCGGGGTGTTACGCCTATGGAGAGAGTCACCTCGGCGGCGGGGTCACCTTAAGCGAGCTTCGCGACTTTCGTGGAGATGCGTTGGTCGGAGGCGTTCTCGAACTGGTGCGCCGCCACCGTCCCTTGCATGTCTCTCTGGTCGGCGGTGAGCCGATGATTCGAAATCGTGAATTGGATCGCATTCTTCCCGCGCTCAGCAAAATGGGAGTCTTCGGCATGGTGGTGACCAGCGGAGTGATTCCGATTCCGGCGCGCTGGATGGAGATACCTCGCCTGCGCATCGCAGTTTCGGTTGATGGATTGCCGGAGCATCATGACGTGCGGCGTCAGCCCGCAACCTACGAGCGCATCCTGAAGAACATTGCCGGGCGGAAAATAAATGTTCACTGGGTAATCACGCGACCTATGCTGGCGCGCAGCGGCTATCTAGAAGAATACGTCGCGTTCTGGAACTCACGGCCCGAGGTCGATCACATCTGGGTCAGCCTGTACAGCCCGCAGATGGGCGAAGAGAGCCCAGAACGACTGAGTGCGGAAGACCGCGACCGTGTGGCGCTCGAATTGCCGCCATTGCGGACCAAGTATCCGAAGCTGCTGCTTCCCGAAGGCATGGCTCGCGCCTTTGTGAACCCTCCTCCGAATCCACAGAACTGTGTGTTTTCAAGAATGTCGGTGAACTACTCTGCCGACCTTCAAACTCGCGTGGAACCTTGCGTCTTCGGGGGAAATCCAGACTGCAGCCAATGCGGGTGCAGCATCAGCAGCGCGCTTCATTGGATTCAGGGCGAAAAAATCGCCGGGCCACTCCGGGTTGGGCACCTGGTAACCGCCTCGTTGAGTGTCGGCTCGGCGGTGAACCGGCTGCGCAGCCGCGAACGCCCTCCGAGCCGCTGGCAGCCGGGAGCAAGATCTTCGGGACCGAACACTTCCCTTGTGCAGATCGAATCGACCGAGTGAACCGCACGCCTGAGCCGGGAAAGCGCCCTCGCAATTCGTGAGTCGAGGATGCGCAGTCGCGTTCTGTCCGATCGCCGTACCGTATACTGCCACGTTAAGGTTGGGCAGGAGGTGGCGTGGCGGTGAAATCATCCCGGCTGGCCTACATCGACTGGATGCGCGGGCTAGCGTGCGTCCTGATGTTCCAGACTCACTGCTATGACTCCTGGCTCAGCCCCAGTGCGCGGCAAGGCAAGTTCTTCATGTACTCGCAGCTGGGAGGAACTTTTCCGGCGCCGTTGTTTCTGTTTCTGGCGGGAATCTCGTTTGCCTTAGTGACCGAAAAGCTGTGGAAGAAAAATCTGCGGCCTTCGGAGATCGCCAGCAGTACGATTCGCCGCGGAGCGGAAATCTTTGCCTTTGGGCTGCTCTTTCGGTTGCAGGAATATCTCATCGCCTGGGGATGGGCGCCGTTCAGCGATCTACTGCGCGTCGATATTCTCAATACGATCGGGCTTTCGATGATGCTGATGGGCTTGTTCTGCTGGCTGGCGCTCTCGATTCTTCGCGGGATGCATGTCAGGCTGGCTCTTGTTCTCGGCTCCGCTGCGACGGCTCTGCTGATTTCCTTGCTGACTCCACCGTTGTGGACGAGTTGGAGACCGGACTGGCTGCCATGGCCCCTCGAATCCTACATTAACGGCGTGCACAATTTGGGCACGCCGCAGGCCTGGCTGTTCCCTATTTTTCCCTGGACTGCGTTTGCGTTTGCCGGACTGGCGGCGGGATTCATTTTGCAGAGTCAGTGGGCGCGCAGGCGAGAGTCGATAATCTTTTTTCTGGCAGCCGTGGCTGGTGTTCTGCTCGTGGAGGGGGCTCGCTGGCTCGATGCGCATTCGCGTCAGCTATACGCTGTCTACGATTACTGGCATACCAGCCCGAATTTCTTTCTGACTCGCGTGGGAATGCTGCTGGTGATTCTGGCCGCGAGTTATGGCTGGTGCCGCTGGGGCGCGGGACAGTGGGGTTTCAGTCCTCTGATTCAACTAGGTCAGGCATCCCTACTGGTCTATTGGGTACACATTGAATTCGTCTATGGACGTTTTTCGATCCTGCCCAAGCACGTCCAGAGCGTACGAATGGCATCGTTCGGACTGTTGACGATCTTTCTCGCAATGCTTCTCCTCGCGTTCGTTCGGACACGGATGAAGGGGCGTGGCGGTGAACTTCTGGCTTGGTTCCGGCGTCCGGCGACCGCGCATTAGAGAGTTCCGCTCGAAGGCAACGATCGCGCCGGCGGATGCTGAAATTGCCGGGCGAATTCGACGACTTCCCGCTCCGCCCAACGGCCATCGTAGGTTGAATCGCCGTCCAGCTCGCCCACGAACGCGCAATGACCACCATCCTGGGTTTCAACGTAGGTAATGTTGGGGTTGGAAAGAAGCGCCTGGCGCGTCTGCGACAAGATGCGAATGAAGGGGTCGTTGGCCGCATGGATCACAAGCGCGGGACGCGTGATGCGGTCGATTACGTGGGCGGCGGCGGCGCGGTCGTAGTAATCGTCGGCTCCGGTGAAACCACAGTAATAGGCGGTCACGCGATCGTCGAAATCTCTCAGGGTTTTGACGCCGCGAAGGCGTGAGGCGTCGAAGTCGTGAGGAAAGAGCCTTACCTTGCGGCGAAAGCGCCGGAACAGCTGCAGAAGGAAATAGTATTCGTAAATTCGGTTGGCGGGCTCATGCAGCGCATCGGCTCCAGCCGCCAGATTGATAGCTGGACAAACGGCCGCGACGCCGCGAAATTCCGGAGGACCGGCGCTGCCCCATTCCCCGGCAAGTTTCAGAACCAGGTTTCCGCCCATGGAAAACCCGACGAGCACGAAAGCAAAAATTCCATCGCGTTCGACGACGTTGCGCGTTACGGCCGCCACATCTTGGGAACGGCTGGAGTTGTAGAGCGTGGGCGCACAATGATCCATGCCACCGCAGTTACGCTGGTTCATTCGCACTACATTCATCCCGGCGGCCAGGCCGCTTCGTGCGATTCCCAGCATGTATTGTGATTCGCTCGAGCCCTCGAGTCCGTGCACGACGATGAGAGTGAGGGCGCTGCGCCGGTCCTTCTGCCAGTGACAGTGACAGAGCACGGCGATCCCGGGCTCGACTTCGATCAGGCGCTTTTCGGCGGGAGGAAGATCGATTCGGCGCGAGAGGAAAAAGGCGGCAAGGGTTTGAATGTGTCCACCGCGCAACCAGGGATGGGGACGAAAAGCGCGCTGGCTGGAAACTGGCGGCTTCTCGATCAAGCCATCCTCGCGCTTCTGCGGTCGGAAATAGCAAGCGGCGTCGCGTCCATTTGCGAAGATCCCACAAATTGATTCTAATAGGAGAAGCCCGGTTGCTGGAGAGTGATCGATATGCCGATTTTTGAATATATATGCCAGGAATGTCAGCACGAGTTTGAGGCTTTGGTGTTTGGCCGCGACAAAGCGCAATGCCCGAAGTGCCAAGGCAAGAAACTCAGTCCGCAACTGAGCGTTTTTGCGGTTTCCGCGAAGGGTTCGGCCGGTGCTGCACCGAGTCCCAGTGGCGCTTGCGGATCTTGCGGCGATCCTCGCGGTCCGGGCGCGTGCTCGCTCGGCGACCTGGACTAACTCATTGAAAATACATCGAAGTGAATAGTTTGCCGGGAAACTTTCGGTACTCTTCCCAGGTGACCGTGGGTACCTTTGCTTCTTTTTGCTGCCCGCCTACGATCTCTTGAATTCGCAGTTATGGGGAGGAGTGTCGAGATGGATAGGCGCCGGCAGTCGCGTGTGTTCGTTGACCTTCCCGTACAAATCTGGGGCATGGACAGCTGTTCCCGTCCGTTCATGCAGCCCGCCAGCCTGCGCACCATCAGCGGCCGGGGCGCCACCTTGCAGTGCGTGGACGTGCGACTAAAGCCGGGCGACGTGGTCGACGTGTTGTACGAAGGAACGAAGGCTCAATTTCGGATCGTATGGTGCGGCAAGCCGGGTACGGAAATGGCTGGCGAAGTTGGAGTAGAGAACCTGTCCGCTGAAGGCGCACTTTGGGATGTCGATCCGCAGCGTTGCGCGGCGGCCGCCGGGCAGGGGTAAAGCGGTCAAGAAAATTCTGCAGCGCGACATCGAAACACGCGTAGCTACCGCGAGCAGTTCCTCGGAAATCATCTCCGGCATCGGTTCCAGGCTGTAAACTCGCAGAGATGCAAGTGAAGATTCTTGGTTCGGCGGCGGGGGGCGCTTTTCCGCAATGGAATTGTGCCTGCGCGAATTGCCGCGCAGTCAGAGCCGGTACTTTTCACGGAAAAGCGCGCAGCCAAACCCAGGTTGCGATTTCGCAAGATGGTGAGTCCTGGTTTCTGCTGGGTGCATCCCCGGACCTGAGGGCCCAAATCGAAGCTACGCCTGAGTTGCATCCGGTCAAGGGGTTGCGTCAATCCCCGATCGTCGGCGTAGCGCTCGCCAATGCCGATCTCGATCACGTCCTCGGAGTCCTTCTGCTGCGCGAACTGCAACCACTGCGCATCTATTCCACTGCCTCCGTTCGCCGCATTCTGCGCGAGGATAACTCCATCTTCGGCATGTTGAATCGTATTCCAGATCAAGCGGTGTGGACCGATTTTGAGTGCGGAAAAGAGTTTTCACTGTGCGATCCGCAAGGCAAGAATTCCGGTCTCCGCTGCCAGCCTTGGTCGCTGAGCACGCATTATCCCGCTTACGTGACAGCGGAGCGGCAACGAGAACTTTCGCCCGGTGAAGCTTCCCTGGGATTCTTCCTCGAGACGAATTCCGGCGGGCGCCTGGCTTATCTACCGGCGGTGCCACAGGTGGACGACGCGTTACTGGCGCAGCTCGATGGCTGCGACGTCCTGCTCTTCGACGGCACATTCTGGAGCAACGACGAACTCATCCGCGTGCAGGGCGGCGGGCAAACCGCGCAACAGATGGGGCATGTTGCGGTGGAAGAAACGCTGGTAAAGTTGGCGGGAGTGCGCCGCCCGCGTAAAATATTTCTACACATCAATAACACCAATCCCATGCTGAACGAGGCGAGTGCGGAATATCGCCAGGTGCGGAACGCGGGCTGGGAAATTGCGGAGGATGGATGGGAGTTCAACCTGTAGCAAGCGAAGCCGCGTCGCAATCCGCCCAGCTGCTTTCGCTCGAGGAGCTACGCGCCGTATTTCAGGCGACGGGCGAGGAGCGTTACCATCACAAGCATCCTTTTCATTTGTTGATGCACGAAGGCAAGCTAAGCCGGGGACAACTCCAGGCATGGGCCCTGAACCGCTATTACTACCAGAGCATTATCCCAGTCAAAGATTCGATTATTTTGTCGCGCGGGCCGGACCCGGTCTTCCGCCGAGCCTGGCGCAAGCGCGTGGTCGACCACGATGGCGACGCTACGAGCGAAGGCGGCATCAAGCGCTGGGTGAAATTGGCGGAAGCGACCGGACTCGATGCGGCACAGGTTCGCGCCGGGAAAGGCATTCTTCCGGCGACGCGCTTCGCGGTCAACGAATACCTGAACATCGTTCGCAGCCGTTCACTGCTGGAGGCCGTCGCCTCGTCGCTGACAGAATTGTTTTCCCCGAAGCTGATCACTTTGCGGGTGGATAAACTGCGCCAGCATTATCCCTGGCTCGCGGGAGGTTTGGATTATTTTGAGGCTCGGCTCTATCAGGCGCCGGAGGATTCGCAATTCGCCGTGAACTACGTTTACGACAACGCGAAGACGCGAGCCGAACAGGAGCTCGCGGTCCAGGCATTGCGCGACAAGTGCGACATTCTGTGGGCACAGCTTGACGCACTCTATTTCGCTTACGTTGAGCCGGGATGGCCGCCGCCGGGTGCATTCCGCATCGAGGGTAACTAGGATGGCCCCGCCGGAGGATTCCAGCCAGCCGCGCCTGGCAACCGGCTGCCGCTGGGGTGGCACGGAGCAGGATCGCATGGTGCTTTTTCCGGAAGGCGCGATTCGGCTGCAGGGCACCGGTTTGCAGATACTCGAACGCTGCGACGGCCAGCGGACATTCGGGCAGATCATCCAAGAATTGCAGGCACAATTCAGCGTTGCGGACCCGGCCAAGGTCCGAGCCGATATCAGCCAGTTTCTCGAGCAGTTGCAGCATAAGCGGATTGTTGATTACTAACCGAACCATTTTGCATCACTCATGATTCCCAATCCGCTTGCCCTTATCGCCGAGATCACGCATCGCTGTCCGCTGCACTGCGTCTACTGCTCTAATCCTCTCGAGCTGGCTGCCGCGAGTTCGGAGCTTTCCACCGGAAAGTGGGTCGATATTTTTCAGCAGGCCGCCAACCTGGGAATGCTGCATGCTCACTTCACCGGAGGCGAACCGCTAGCGCGGCCGGATCTGGCGGAACTCATGGCGGGAGCGCGCGCCGCCGGACTTTATACCAACCTGATCACTTCTGGCGTTGGACTGGGTGAAGCGCGCTTGCAGGCGCTGGTGGATGCCGGGCTTGATCACATCCAGATTAGTTTTCAGGATTCGCGCGACGAGGCAGCCAACTGGATTGCCGGCGCAAAGGCGCACGCCCACAAAATTGAGCTATCGCGCATCATTCGCCGGCACAAAATCGCGTTCACGGTGAATCTTGTCATCCACCGGCAGAACATCGATCACCTGGAAGAGATGATCGCTTTCATCGAGCAGCTCGCGCCGGAGCGCATGGAGATCGCCCACACGCAGTATTACGGCTGGGCGTTGAAGAACCGTGCCGCGCTGCTACCGACGCGAGCGCAGCTCGAAAAAGCCGTGGAGACAGTCACCGCAGCGCAGAAACGGCTGGCTGGACAAATTCGTATCGATTCCGTGGTTCCCGATTACTACGCACGCTTTCCCAAGGCCTGCATGGGCGGATGGGGGCGCAGATTGATGCTCATCAATCCGTCCGGGAAGGTTCTTCCCTGTCACGCTGCGGAAGTGATACCCGGCCTGGAGTTTGAAAATGTTCGGGAGCAGAGCCTGGAATTCATTTGGCAGCGGTCTTCCTCGTTCCAACGTTTTCGGGGAGAAGCATGGATGCCGGAACCGTGCCGCACTTGCGAACGGCGCGCAGAGGATTTTGGGGGATGTCGCTGCCAGGCGCTATTGCTCGCCGGCAACGCGGCCGCAACGGATCCTGCCTGCTCGCTGGCGCCCGACCATCACATCGTGGAGGCCGCGGTGGCCCAGGCAAACTCGGGCGCCGCTGTTGCGCAGCCGGTGTCGGCCAGTTCATTTACGCAACTGGAACAGTTCGCGGGTGAGCTTTGGAGCTACCGGACGAATCCTGAGTAGCCTGGCTTCCGAAACAAAATCTCCACCACAGAGGACACAGAGGTTCACGGGGTAGAGCTGTTACCAGCGCACGCCGATCGTGATTGGGCGCACGTCAGTGGTCGTGCCGTTGGCTGATCCGTGCGTGAGGCGGTATTCGGCGTAGAGTTCGACGCCGCTGGGCATCTTGCGTGTGATGCCGGCTCCCACGTTGTATCCGAATTGGTTCTGACTGGAGTTGACGAAGCTGCCGCTGAGGGGAATGCTGACGCTCGGGCACACACCCCACCATTCATAGAAGCCGTTGCACGTCGAACCGGGGACGGCGTTGACGGAGCTCAGGCTTCCCATGCGATGGTAATAGCCCGGGCCAAACAGGAGATATCCACCCCATTGTTTGGTCACCGGGAGGTTGATGACAGGGTCCACGGTAAAGGCGAAAAGATAGCTGGAGGCACTGCCGGCCTGCGCCAGTTGCAGCGAGGAATCGCGCAGCGGGAGGTCGGCAAAAAAGAAGTCTCCCCGCAGCCCGAAATACTTGTTTGCATTGCGAGCCACGCCGGCGGAAGCGACGCCGCCTCCGCCCCTGACATAGGTCTTAGTCGTGCCACTATCCAGATTGGCGCCAAGGCCGACGTTGAAGCTCCAGTTCTTGTAGTCACGCGGCTTCGCTTTTCGCCGGGAACTGCTGGATTCTACCTCGGCCGGCTCCTGATCACTGGAGGGCTGCTGCGCCGCTGGCTGCTGTGCGGGGCTGGAGTTTGCTCACCGCGGGTTGCTGCGCCGTGGAGTCCGGCGTTGCAGGAGTCTGTCCCGACGGCGTCGTCTGGGCGAATCCTCGCCCTCCCAGCGGAATTGTGATTATCAGCAGCAACAGCGCACTGACCGTGGCGAACTTTCCAATCATCCATTCTCCTCCCATAGACCGGGCGTGGCGGACCGTAGCGCTCGGCATGGAAAGGCGCTGTTAATAAAGGTTCCGCGGGTGATTCCTCGCAGGAAGGCATTGCCTTGTATGCGGTGAGATCGCATTATATTACCAACTTTGATGCTGATTCTGCCTGGCAAGCCGCCCGAGGTGGTGTGGTCAGCTTCCGTTGGTCCGTAATCGGCCAAGTGACGGGACGTAACACAACTCCAGCCGTCAGGCTGGTTTGCGAGCGTCAACTGACGCGCAGTCGACGTGCAGCTACGGCAGTTCCAGATCGAGAGCGTAGACTTCGTCAGTACTCAAATCTCGGGTAAAGAGTGCCGAGCCGTCCGGAGCAACGGCGCTCCAACCATAGGCAGGAGGAGCTGTGTACCTGGACAGCCCCTTTAAATCGACTAGAAGCTCCGAGCGGGTCTGGCCGACCTTAACCCTACGAAACGTGGGATGGTCAGTGAAGCTGCTGTCGTAGTAAAGATAAGTTCCATCTTGGGACCAGTTGACATAACCCACCACGCCCGGCTCAGTAATCCAGTCCGACCACTTTTGGGTTCTGAAGTCAAAGAGCAGCAGCTTCGTAGAATCCAAGTTAAGCGCCGCCAGATACCCGCCATCGGGCGACCATCGCGGGCTGAAAAGATTCTCCGAACCAGGGACAATAGAGACCCGATGAGTGACGAGGTCGAGGATAGAGACGGCCTGTCCTTCGGAACCCGAGGCCCCATTTCGCCCAAAGGCGATCCTCTTGCCTTCCGGGGACCAGGTCGCGTCCAACTGGGGCTGGTTTTCCGTGAGCATTTGCTGCGGAGCACCGCCTTGGGCAGGGATCAGAATCGTCTGCAAAGGCCGGCCCGGCTGGCCAGCCTCATAGGCGATCTGGGTAGCGTCGGGAGACCAGTGGGGAAGCCCGGCCAAGACCGGCGGATAGGTTAGTTGCAGGCGATCGCTGCCGTCCGCGCGGCTGCGCCAAAGTGTGCGATCGGGATAGGAAACATAGGTGATCCACTTGCCATCCCGCGAGAACTCCAGTTCGCCCGCCGATATCCCCGCAAGAAATGGTACGAATTGCTTGGACTTGGGGTCGTAGCGGACGAGTTCTCCGCGGCCCTGCAACGCACTCACAAACAGTTTCTTGCCATCGGCGCTGGGCACCAGGCTTTCGAACGAGAGCGGACCGGTGGTCAGCTGGAAGGGTGCGGAAGAACGCCGATGAAACAACCCCGCTGGTTCGCGCATCGCCCAGACATTCGCTCCAGAAGCAGTTGAGTTCAGGAAAAAATAGTAGCGGCCGTCCAGCGTCCATGCACCACAGCATTCACTGGGCGGGTTATGCCATTCCGGCAGTACGGGATGAAGATCGCTGCCGTCCGCACGAATCTCCCAGAGCGAGTAAGAGTTGTTCTGGGACCTTTGGATCGTGAAGCGAATTCGGGTTCCATCCGGAGAAAAGCGGGGCAAGAGAGGCGTGCCCGACACCGTGAGCAGCTTGTGCGGGTTTGTTCCATCGTCGTTCGCCTGGTATATGTCGGAGACCCTGAAAAACAACAGGTGGCGGCCGTCGGGCGACCATGCGCCATCATGGCCGACAATATCGCCGAGACGGCGAGGGGCTCCCGACGGCAGAGGCAGACTCCACAGGGGGTCCTCGGCCTCGGTTCCTACAAAGCTTTCCGTCAACAGCTGCGTATGATCGGGTGATATGTCCTGAGAGCCCGCATTGACAAACGGAGTTGGAATTAGGGAGGTGTCGCCGCCGGCGATGGAAACCTGCATGATCCGGTATGAGTCTGCCCGCTCATTTATGTATAGCCGGGAGCCATCGGTCGCCACGACTGATTTGGCGATGCCGTCGCGAGTAAGTTGCTTCGTGGCCAGCACCCTGGGCGGTGGCGGCGGAGAACTGAGCCAGGCGAACGTCGCGGCTCCAATCAGGATCACCGGCAAGATTGCGACCGCCCACTGCCAGCCTCGTTTGCGAGCGCGTGTCGGACCGGCTACTGCCTCGATCTTCCCGGAGGTAGTGTCCCGCTTCAGCCGCTTCAAGTCGGCCCGAAGCTCGGCAGCGGACTGGCTGCGTATGTCGCGGTCTTTCTCAAGCGCCTTGTTGATGATCCGTTCCAGTTCAGCGGGCACATCAGGATTCAGCCGCACCGGAGCCACGGGAGCATGTTCCAGAATCGCGTTGAAGATCAACGCAGAAGTGTCACCCCGGAAGGGCAGCGTTCCCGTGCACATCTCATACAGAACCGCGCCGAACGAGAACAGGTCCGTGCGAGCATCGAGTTCCTTCCCTCGTACCTGCTCCGGCGACATGTAGGCGACCGTCCCCAGCGCGCTGCCCGGACTTGTGAGATGCTCCTCGGACTCGATGGTCGCGGCGCTCAGGGCAACACTCTCAGGCTTCAGTGTGACTTTCGCGAGCCCGAAATCGAGAATCTTGGCTTGACCTCGATTCGTGACGAAGATATTCGCGGGCTTGATGTCCCGATGGACAATGCCCTTGGAATGTGCCGCGTCGAGAGCATCAGCGATCTGTACGCCCAGATCGAGCACCGTCTCGATCTCCATCGGCTTGCCCGCAATCCGGTGCCGCAGCGTCTCCCCCTCCAGCAGTTCCATGGCGATAAAGGTTCGCCCGTCGGCTTCGTCAATCTCATAGATGGTGCAGATGTTGGGGTGGTTCAGCGAGGATGCGGCCTTGGCTTCCCGCTGAAAACGGCTCAGGGCCATTGCGTCCTTGGCGAGGTCGTCGGGAAGGAACTTCAGGGCGACGTGGCGGCCGAGCTTCAGGTCTTCCGCCTTGTACACAATACCCATCCCGCCGCCGCCGAGCTTCTCGACGATGCGGTAGTGCGAGATGGATTGGCCGATCATGCCGAAGAGGCGTGCTTCTCGGGACCGTCCCATCTTAGAGACGCGACATCCGTCAGTCAACGAATGATCAGGTCTAGCCCGAGCGTGGCAAACATGGAGCATGCTTTGTGTAGGGTAATGGAAGTTGCGAGATGGCTCCCGGTTGGTCGGCCATTCGGAAGTGGCTTGCGACCGGCGCCGGTCGCGCCGAGTGGTTCGCTTTCCACTTCGCGGAGTCGCAACTCCCACGTATGATAAAAGTAGTTTCGATTCCAAGAGCAGCCATTGCACAAGACTCCGCCAGACCAAGCATTCGACTCTAATCCCGCCCCTATTTTGCGGGATGGCAGTCCCCCGCGCCGGGTAGCGCTGGTAGGCTTCGGAACCGTTGGCAGCGCAGTAGCCAAGATTCTTTGTGAACGCAGCGATGGCTCGCTGCGCTTGACCCACATCTGCAATCGAAACGTCGAGCGCAAGAAGCAGCCGTGGGTTCCGCGGGATGTGGTCTGGACGGAAGATTTCCGGGCCATTCTCGATTCCGACGCCGACATCGTCGTCGAGCTGATCGGCGGCCTTCATTCTGCCGAGGATCTTGTGCGAGGCTCCCTCGCGGCGGGAAAGTCGGTGGTGACGGCGAACAAGCAGCTCATCGCGCGTCACGGGCCGGACTTGTTGCAACTGGCAAGCACGAACGGCTGCCAGCTTGAGTTTGGAGCGTCGGTGGCGGGAGGTGTCCCGGTCCTTCCCGCGCTGCGCACTGGTTTGAGCGGCGACCGGCTGCACGGCATTGCCGGCATTCTGAACGGGACCTGCAACTACATCCTCAGCCGGATTGAGACGGATCGCATTCCTTTCAGTGAGGCCCTCGAAGAGGCGCAGGCGCGCGGTTATGCGGAAGCAGACGCCAGCGAGGATCTCGATGGCGGCGATGCTCGCGCCAAACTTGCCATTCTGGCGCTGGCTGGTTTGCAAGTGCGGGTTTCTTCGGGAGATATTCGCGCCCGCACGATTCGCGGCATCGACGCGGTGGATTTCGATTATGCCGCGGAGTTAGGCTGCACCATCCGGCAGATTTCGCGCGCCGATCTGCAAGAGAACACCCTGTTCGCCGAGGTCGGTCCCAGCCTGGTTCCGGCATCATCGCCCTTCGGACGCGTGCAGCGAAATCTGAATCTGGTTTTGACTTCGGGGGAATACGGCGGCGACATAGCCTTTCTCGGAGCGGGCGCGGGAGGAAATCCAACGGCGGTTGCCGTGGTTTCAGACCTGATGTTCGTCGCGGAAAATCTTTCGGCGGGACCGCGCGCGCAGCCTGCTCTGCGGCTGGTCTCGCCGAAAGTCAGCTGTGACTTCGAGACGCCTTGGTACCTGCGATTTGTAGTAAAGGACCAGCCTGGAATTATCGCCGGTTTGGCAGCAATCCTCTCGGCGCATCAGCTGAACATCGATGCCGTGCTGCAAAAGCCGGGGTTCGACAAAGCTGCGCTGCCCTTCGTGATTACGCTGGAGCCATGCCGCGATGCACAACTCCATCCGGCGCTGCAAGAAATGTCTGCACTGGCCTTCGCTTTGCGACCTTGCCTTTGTTTGCCGATCCTGCGGTAGCTGCGCACTACTTCCAGAATGGATTCTTCAATCCGGCTGGCGCAAAGGCGCTGTCTACCTTGGCCTCGGTGCCGGAATCGTCCGAAATCTTCTCATCGAGCAGGCGCGATGACGGAGCGTTGAGTTCCTCTGGGTAACAGGGCGACTTGGGTGGGGTAGAAAATTCGGATTTCATGGGGGAACCTCCCTTAAATCTCTATGATCTAGTTTCATTGAAACACTGGAAGGGCGATCGCTGTGCGGCAAAATCGTGATGCTCTGTATCGAAAAATCTGCAGCCGGGAAATTCTCCCTTTTTGGCGGATTTCGAGTGGCCCGGCAAGAACTGCTAGGATGTCAGGTTAAGTTTTTGGAAGTTCACTTACTCATCCTCGAGGAAGACTTTTCATGAAATACCGCAAGCTGGGCCGAACCGGTTTCGAAGTCAGCGATATTGCCTATGGACTATGGGGAATGAGCGGCTGGAGCGGTTCCGACGATCGGCAATCGCTCGATTCTTTGCAGCTTGCCGTCGATTCGGGGTGTAACTTTTTCGACACTGCCTGGGCGTATGGGGATGGCAAGAGTGATGGCCTGCTCGGGGAGACGATGGCGCGCAACTCGAAGAAGCGGCTCTATGCCGCATCGAAAATTCCTCCGGCTAATGGCGAATGGCCGGCGCTGCCGAAATACGAGTATCACGAAGTATTTTCGGCAGACCATGTCCTCAAGTACGCGGACTTGATCCGGAAGAAACTTTGCGTCGAGTCCATCGATGTACTGCAGTTTCACGTCTGGGATGATAGTTGGACGGAGAATCCGGAATTCCGTTCGACGGTGGAGAAATTGAAGGACGGTGGCTGGATTCGCTACTTCGGACTCAGCCTGAACCGCTGGGAACCGGAGAACGGCATCAAGGCCCTGCATACTGGCTTGGTCGATGTGGTGCAGGTGATTTACAACATCTTCGATCAAGCACCCGAGGATAAACTTCTTCCTCTTTGCCAGGAACTGAATGTGGGCGTGATCGCGCGTGTGCCCTTGGATGAAGGGAGCCTCGGGGGCAAGATGACGCTCGAAACGCGCTTTCCGAAGGACGATTGGAGGGCGCTTTACTTTGGCCCGGAGAACCTGGCCAATACGATCGAACGGGTCGAGAAGCTCAAGAAAATTCTGCCCCCAGGCATGACGCTAGCGGAAATGTCGCTGCGCTTCATCCTCTCTCATCCAGCGGTGAGCACCACGATCGTCGGCATGCGCAGTTCGGAGCATGTACGGCAGAATGTAGCTGCCAGCGACGCCGGACCGCTCGACGCCGGCTTGCTTACCGAATTGAAAAAACACCGCTGGGACCGCACGCCTCAACGGTGGTCGGATTAATCATCGCTCAACTGGCCGCCTCTCCCTACGACCTCTGGTAGTAGCTCGCGCCCCAGTCTAGTCTCACTTCTGTTCTGGAAACATGAGAATAGACCTGCGCCAGCCCGCGTTCTTCTTAACCCTGTTCGCCGTCCTGCTCACCGCGAACCTCTACGCCCAGAACCCGCGTGGATCGTTGCGGGGAACGGTGCAGGATGCCAGCGGCGCACGCATTCCATCAGCGAAGGTTGTAGCGCAATTTTCGGGTTCGTCGGTGCAACGCGAGGCGACGAGCGAAGACCGCGGCGAGTTTCGACTGGATGACCTGCTACCCGGCAATTACCACGTTACTGTGAGCGCGGCCAGCTTCGCTCCGGCGCAGGCGGACGTCACCGTCGCCGTCGCCACGGTGCGAGATATTACAGTCACTTTGAAGGCTGCGGCGGCCTCGGAAACCGTCAAAGTGCGGGGAAATTCTTCCTCCATTACAACCGAAGTGATCGACACGTCGAGCGCAGTGCGCGGAGGCGTAGTGGGCAGTCAGGACCTAGAAGCTCTGCCGCTCCCGGCGCGCAGTTTCGCCAATATTGCCTATCTCGTGCCGGGAACGGAGCCCGTTGAACCTTCCGACCCCACGAAGGCGCGCATCACCGCAGTCTCGACCGGGGGAAGTTCCGGACTAAACAACGAGCTGTCGGTCGATGGCGCGGAAAACTCCGACGACTGGATTGGCGGCTTTCTGCAAAACTTCTCGCCCGATGGCATTCAGGAGTTTGCGGTGCGCACGTCGAACGAAGACGCCGATACGGGTTGGACCACGGCCGGGTCGGTGGTGATTACCACCAAGCGCGGGACCAACGAATGGCACGGGAGCGGGGCGTTCTTTGACCGCCAGGCCGCACTGAATGCGCGCTTTCCCATCGAGAACCCGCCGCCAAATCCGAAGCAGCCGTTCTCCCGCCAGAACTATGTAGGAACTTTCGGTGGTCCCATCGCAAAGAATAAAATCTGGTTCTTCACCTCATTCGAAGGTGTGCACGAAGACGCGAGCATCTCTTATAGCCCCGCTAGCGTTACGCAGTTTGACGCGCTGGCGCAATTGGCGTCCCAGGGATTGATTGCCGGCGTTCCTTCGATCGCGGTTCCTGCCACCGTTCCGATTCCTTTTCGCGACTACCTCGGCTCGGTGCGCTTTGACTGGGCGCAATCCTCGAAATCCAACTGGTTTCTGCGCACGTCGGAAGACAGCTACCTTACGCACAATGCCCTGGTGCAACAGGGTACGCTGCCATCCACCGGTCTGACGACCCATAACAATTATTGGAATGTGGCGCTCGGCAATAGCTATACTTTTGGCCCAACCTGGCTGGGCAATCTGGTTCTCGATGCTAGCTTGTTGCATCTGACGCAGACTCGAAACTCGGACCTAGGCTTTGCGCTGGCATTTCCTTTCAGTTCTACAGCGCTGACCATCTCCGGTTTCGAAACCTTCGGCGACAATCAGTTTGCTACTCCGATTACTCTTTTCCCCGACCTGCGCAATCAGGAAAAATATCAAATTCGCTACGATCTGAGCCACGTTGTCGGTGACCATGCACTCAAGTTCGGAATCGACTTCATTCACGAACCGGTGCTGGGCGGGACATTTGCGTCCACGGCAGAGACTCTCGCTCAGTACGTCAATAATCCAACATATTACGTGCAGAACCCCGGAGTGTTCGGAACCTTCGCTCCACAGTGTTTGGGCATCGCTCCTTCGGACGACTCAACTTGCACTTACACTCCCGCCGGCGACGGTTCGTTTTCGCAGAATGTGCAGCGTCTCGCGTTTTACGCCGAGGACTCCTGGCGCATCTCGCACCAGCTCACGGTCAACTACGGCGTCCGGTATCAGACCACGTGGGGGCTATTCCAGGGCTCGGGCCGAAGCGAAGCGGATAATGCCGCGTATGTGACGTTGCAGGCATTGCAGATTCCGATTGTGCCTAGCTTACCAAGCGACTATCGCAAGCAGATCGCGCCTCGCCTCGGGGTCGCTTACTCTCCCGGCGAAAGCGGGAAGACCGTAATTCGCGCTGGCTTCGGCCTCTACTACGATGATCTGGCGCAGAACGGATGGGCGACGGCGTTCCAGGGCGTTAACAGCTCGAACTACACCACCGGAACGTGCAGCCTTACGGGAGGCCCGGGCAGTTATGCGCTCGCCGGCACGGGCTGCCTGACTGGCGGCGGCGGGGCCACGGGAAATCTGGTTGGCTCGCCATACAAAACCCCCTACGCCATTCACATTACCGGCGGCGCGCAGCACGCCTTCAACGAACATTGGCTGGTGAGCGCCGATTACGTGCACGAGCAGGGCAATCACGGATACCGCGCCTTCCCCTACAGCAGCGGCACCAACCTATTCACTCCGCTCATTTCAACGGCGGATCCGGACTACGCCACCGATCAGGCGAGTGTGGTGCCGAACGTCAATGTATTCGAGTCGGATAACCGTTCCAGCTATAACGGGCTGTTGTTGCATCTGCAAGGCAATATGCGCCGCTTCAATCTGGTCGCGAACTACCAGCTCTCGAAGGCGCAGACATGGGGATGCCTGCTGGGCGAACTGTTTGACTATGTGGATGGCGTCTGCCAACAACAACCCCCGAATTCCGCCTTTACTGAATGCTTTCGGACCCGGCGACTACGGTCCTTCGGGCGAGGACGTTCGTCACCGCTTCGTGCTGGCCGGCACGGTCCACATTCCCGGCGGGTTCGAACTGAGCACGGTCAATCAGGTCGAGAGCGCGCGCCCCATCACCATCACGAATGCGGACAACAGCTGGCCGCATTTATGTAAATGGAGCGTACACCAGCCTCGACGAATTCCGCGGGACGCCTTACATCCAGTCAGACCTGCGGGTCACGCGTCCTTTTAAAGTGAAAGAGCGCTGGCAAATCGACCCGTTCATCGAGTTCTTCAACCTGTTCAACCGCAATAATCCCGGCGCGAACTTCGCCGTCAATGTCGTCCAGCTTCCGGTTCCGGCGGCGCAGATGGCGCCGAATGCGCAAGGCATCACCAACGTGACAAGCATCTGCACCAATGCGGCTTGCACCCAGACCGCGCCCATTACCAGCCTGAAGCAGCTGGAGATCCCCGAGGGTGCTTTGGGAGATTTTTTCGGTCCCGGCACGACGGTGGGTATTCCGTTTGCGGCGCAGTTGGGAGTGAGAGTGACTTTCTAGGAGTCGCCGGGCGAATGCACACTCAAAACCCCGTCACACTGGGTCGATGAGTGAAATGGGGATTTTTCAACAAATGAATGAGGGGAGTGAGCGTTTTTGGAACGCTACGTTCGTTCTGAATTTTCGGGCGCTGGCTTTCGCCTTACGAAAGATCGCGCGATATACAAGCCGACGCCTGCACCAAGCCACCAATCCGAAGTCCGCGCTTGCGGAAGCCAGACCATCAGTTCCAAAACGGAAAACATCCACAATGCAGCCACAATTCTTGCCCATGCCCATAAAGGACTGACTCGTCTTTGCGGCCAACCCAATCCTATTGGAATCAGCCAAGCTCCCAATAGACAACCGAGAAGGATTTTCTCCCCAAGATTCACAAAGCCATCATAATTCTCGGAACTGGCGTTTGACGCACTGCGGAGGTGACTGACGTAATCAGGCGTTTACACTCATTGACCCCCAAACGGGGGGTTTTGAGTGTAATCGAGATTTTCACCAACTGAGACGAGCGCCCACCAGTTTGGCGCTCGGATTACTTCCGGTTAGTCGGCGATTCTGAAAGTTGATGGCGATAACCGCGTTTACGAGGGCTAATGGTCACAATGGGACCAATTATTGCAATTGGTAACGATAAGTCGTCTTGTGGTCAGTGATTCGTCACAAGCGAGCCAGTCGTTTCTGGTTAGGAAAATGCCCAGGCTGTATGATTTCTGCATGGCCACTATCGAGACGATTGCATGAATGTAAATCGGCGGAGTTTTCTGGTGCAGGCTGGCGCGGCGTCCTTCAGCACAGGGATTCTGGACGCACACGTGTTGGCTGCGGATGGCGTGAGCGCAATGGATCGCGAGCGGATGCGATCCGTGGCTGCCTTCACGGCGGAGACGCTGAGCACGGATCATCCGATGCCGTTCGGCGCAGACATTGTGAGCACGGCTACCGGTGAGCGGCTGATGCGGGCGGTGAACCGCGTGGGGCCCGACCACGATCCCAGCGCGCACGCCGAAACCCTGACAATTCGACTCGCTTGCGCAAAGTTGGGCTCGGGATCCCTCAAGGGCTACACCCTGTATACGACGTGCGAGCCGTGTGCGATGTGCATGGGCTGCGCTCTCTGGTCGGGCCTGGACCGACTGGTCTTCGGTGCCACGATTGCCGATGCGGGCCGGTTCGTTTCACAGATTAGTATCCCGGCGAAAGAGGTAGCCCGGCGGACCGACCTGCAATGTGTGGTGGCTGGGCCGGTCGAGCGCGAGGTTTGCGTGAAACTCTTTACCGATCCGCGCATGCAAAAGGCGTTTGCAATGTGGAAGAAGCATTGAGCGAACTCTGGGGTGTAAAGTCAAATATTTTGTAACCCTGATGACTGTCGCTTCTGCTGGCGCATCGATAACAGGAGGCCGGACTTGTGTGAATCGATTCCAGAAACTCCTGGATCACGGGCAAACCGGAAGTTAACTGTTCTTAACAGGCGATTACACTCATTGAGGTCTGGCGGGCTGGCAGACCGGGGTCAATGAGTGTAATGGCGATGTTACAACAGCTATCTTCCGTTGCCGAGATACTCTCAGCGGTTCTGCGAAGAAACGTTGAGAACGAGCTGAGGAGACTGGTATATGTGCCGCCGTCCTGCAATCTTCGGCGCTCTCATCCACCGCAAGCCTGAGTTTCCAGAGATACGTATCCACCCTGTTGCAGATTCGTATTCGCACTTGAAGTGATTGAACAACAATCCGCGTTTCTGCTCGATGCGCGCGCTGTGACACATTATGAGCTCGACGGTATCTATAAAGGCCTTGTTCAAACGGTGTGCCACAGGAGCTGGCAGCTCGATGCGATAAGACAGCCAGTGAACGCCCGGTTCCTCTTTGGTATCTGCCTCGACGACCACCGAAGGAAGCAAGCTTCTTACAAAGTCGACCACGGGGTCGTTCAGTTGCGAATTCAACTCCTCTCCCATCTTCCGAATAGTACTGAATTATGGTTGACGTTATCAGGCGATGTCACCAGCTTGCGCCGTCTGTTCGCCAATTTATGGGGTTAGTGAGCGTAACCGGGATTTAGCAACAGTTGACCCGCCGACATCAAGCGTTCTTGCGGAAAACCTTTTGCGTATTCGAGCAGCTTGACGATGTCGTCAACGGCATTGTCAATTTTACTGCGGCTAACGATGCGCCGGGTCTCAAAGGCAAATATCCATTCAACCAACTATTGCACTCGTTTGAGGCCCATTATCCAATCCGTTTCCCACGTTTTACCACCGTCGGTTGATTCTGCCTGCTCCCAGCGACCTGAGGTGGGTGTGATCTCGGACCATATGAGCCGTGTGCGGACTGGTTTCCCGTCTTCGGTATCGTCGTTCGCATAGAACGTTCCTACGCCATTGTGGAAGCTGCCTCTCACCGGCGGATCCATCGGACCAAGTGGCGTCCTGCTGTCCAACCACCAGATCGACCACTGCCCCGTCTTGGCGTCGAACGATCGGAGAGCTACGCCGCGGTAACTGCCGCCCGGAACTTCGAACACGGTGTCGTCGACATTAGCGTAGCCACCCATCAGTGGTTGGCAGAATAATGTCCCTTCGAATTCGATCCACTCGTGACTGTTGACGAGGCGATGTTTCAGCTTTCGATGATGGATTTGCCAGCGTCCGAATAAAAAATCGAAGTCATGCAGTCCGGGCGGCTCGCGATCTGCATGACTCATCTCTTGTCCCAACCCCGGGGAGGACTGCGCCACAGTGAGCCCAGACGACGCCAGGCCTATCCCCACGCACAAGATCACAGCAATGCGCTGACGTATTTCCACGTATGACTCCTCTTCGTAGAAATACTGCTGGCCCCAGTTTAGCGCATGGCTGTTGCAATCAGGCGATTACACTCGTTGACTCTCAATGGGCTAATCGGAACTTCGAGTACGTTTAGTTCCCTACCGCACCAGCCACTCCGTGGCCGCGTGTACCGTGAGGAGAAGTTGGCTGTAATAGGCCGTCATCGCGGCCAGGGTCGCCGCCATCGCACATAGCATATAGACAAACGCATATTGGTTCGCCGGACTTTGCTGCCGTTCCGTCCATGCGATCAAGCGTTCCACCCGGGCATTCACCGACTGCCCCGGTGTAGAGACCAAAGCGGTTGTGAGTTCACTGGGAAGTTCTAAGGGAAAAATCCGCGAAAGCTTAATTACGGCAGCCGCCAGGTCCAGGGCTTCGGAGGCGGTTGAGACCGCGGCATCGTCTGCCGCCATCTCCGTCGCTTCTCGCCAGGCAATCTCCAGATAAGACATGCCTGGAAAAGGCACAAGGCAAAGCACGAGTTTTCTCAGATTGTCGCGGCGGCGAACGTGGACGACCTCATGCCGCAGCGCGCTGTCTAATTCACGCTCGCTCAACACGAACTCCGCCGCGCTTGATAACCAGAGACGAGGCGCAAATATTCCCGCCGCGGTTAGCGGCGCGGCCGACGCGGGAGCCCGCAGCACAGAGATAGACTTGCCCGGTTTCGCGGGACTGCAACCGATGGCATACCCTTCACTCGACCAGCGCGCGATCGTTCTCGAGGTCCGGACTAACGCTGTCGTGGACTTCCACACTCCCGCGAGCATCAGGACAATGCCGCAGAAGCCCAGCCCAAGCGAAACCACGCTCGTGGATTCGTTCACAGCCCGCGGTTCGAGCAGCAGGAAGGAAGGCACTGTCAGGAAGAGAGTCACAGCAGTGGCCACGACGAAAGGAACGATGCGCAGGCCAAAAAGCAGGTCGGCACAGAGTCTGGCCGAACGTTGCTGGCCGTATCGCCACACTCGCCTCCACACGAGGCAGACGGCAAGCGAGAGAGTACCGTACAGAAGGAAGAAAATCGAGAAACAGACTGCCATACCGCGCACAGCAAACATTTACTCTTTCTCCTTCGGGTCCGCTTCTGATTGCGCCAGTTCGCGACGCTTGCGTTCCACCAGCTTGCCTAAATCGTGAAGCAATTGCGCATCTCTGTCGCTCAGGATTTCCACCAGAAACGACAGGGGCAAAGACGACGCCGGACTCACATCCAGCAATTGTTGGAAAGCATGACCCGCAGCCTCGCGGTGCAACTGCTCCTGACTAAAGCGCGGAGCGTAGCGGAATGCCCTGCCCTCCTCGGATCGCGTGAGGAGAGATTTCTTGAACAGCCGATCGAGCGTGGTCATCACCGTGGTATAGGCCAGGTCCTGGCAATGGTCGTCGACCAGTTCCCGGACCGTGGCGGATCCCTTAGCCCACAACGCGTCGAGCATTCGCTGCTCGAGTGGGCCAAGTTGTCCCCAGGGACTTCGAAATGGATGAAGAATCCGTTTCATTGGTTTGCAACTGAATTCGGCATTTTACCGTGATTGGGGAAAATCGTGCCGGAAAACTTTCTTCAATGCCGGCTGAGGGAGGAAATTCTGGGGTGGGAAACGGGAATCGAACCCGCAACCGTCGGAGCCACAGTCCGGTGCTCTGCCAGTTGAGCTATTCCCACCACCATGGTGATTATAGCAATTGCGGTTCAGGGATGTCAGAAGCGGCCCCGCTGCGTTTGCCGGGCGCCGATTGGGCTGTTACTCCTCCGCCGTCAGACGACACCAAACGGTGTGAACGAGATGAGCAAGAGAGAAGTAGGACATCCCGAAAAAGGCAGAGGAGAAACCATCGACAATTCCAGAGAGAGCAGAAGTGAGGCGGAAGTGCGGGCTCGACCGCCGGCACTGCTGTTCGGGACTGGCGAATTCTTCGTTCACGGTTCCTGGGTCTTGGGGAAAATCTCATCTGCCTGCAATTTCCATATCCCCATGGACCGCGAACGATCGTGGGATCAACTTATCCGCGGCCTACGCCAACGTACTCGAATCCCATGGCGCGGAGCCGGGTAGAATCCAGCAGATTTTTTGTATCTACGATGATGGGCTTTTTCAATAGATGCTTGATGCGGTCAAAGTCGAGGGCTCGGAATTCGGGCCAGCCCGTGCCCACAACCAATGCATCCATACCTTCTGCCGCCGCGTAGGCTGACTCGCAGTAGCGGACCGATCCGTTCAGCCGGGTTTTGGCATCGGAGAGAGCAACCGGGTCGTAAGCTCGTACGCGCGCGCCCTTCGCGACCAAGGTTTCCGCTAAACGTATGGCGGAAGAACCCGCCACCGAATTCGTATTTGGCTTGAACGCGAGACCAAGAATTCCGACATCCTTGTTCTCGACTGAATTCAAGGCTGTCGCGATCTTATCAACGAGTCGATCCGCCAGAGTATGGTTGACGTCGCGTGCCGCGCTGAGAACTTTCAGGGGAAGTCCGTTAGCTTTCGCAAGCTCCGCCAGCGAATCCATGTCCGATTCCGCGAACACGCCGCCCATCCCGGCTCCGGGTTGCAAGCAGCGGGGAGCGATCTTCTTGTCGAGGCCGAGGGCGAGCGCCAGGTTTACCGCGTCCGCACCCACGCGCTCACACAATGCCGCGACTTCGTTAATGAATGAAATTTTCGTAGCCACGAACGCTGTGGCCGATTCCCGCACCAGTTCCGCCGTGGCCTGGTTGGTCACGATCACTGGCACTCCACGCATCACCAGCGGGTGGAAAATCTGTTTGAGCATTTGCACCGCTTCGTTGGAGGTCGATCCTAGAATCAGACGGTCGGGCCAATTGAAGTCCTCAACGGCGCAACCGTCGGTGAAGAACATCGGCTGGGAAACGATAGTCCCGTGCAATCCCGCCTCTTTCAGGCTCTTCTCCAAGGCGGAAGCGGTACCCACGGCTACCGGCGTGACAATGGTCAGAATCGGCGGCTTGGGGGCGAGCCGCGCGATGCGCATCACCACGTCGGTTAGAGTATCGGCTCCATCTTCGGCCAGAAAAATGACTTGCGCCTTGCGGGCGAACGATTCGATATCGGTAGAGTAAGCCAGCCGGCCCGCGCGCACATTGCGGCGGATGATCTCTTTGAGATTCTTTTCAAAGAATGGAATGTTGCCCTGCGCCATCTCGACCATGCGCGAGCGGTCAGGATGACAACAGGAAACCGGGGTGCCAAAGTCTGCCAGGCAAGCCGATATCACCGTTCCCAGAAAACCTGAACCGTAGACCCCAATCTGCATTCTCTGCCCCCGGGGCGTTCTGAAACCCACGCCCGAAGCGGCTATCGGCGCGGATATCGCACTTCCCTATCTTTTGTTTACAGTGCCCATAACGGCTCCGCAATGCACGGGAGGGAAATGTACCTGGAGGTCGGCGAGTATCGACCGGAGTAACCTAATCCGGGGTAACCGTGTCATGGTTACGGCAAATGTGAGGAGGAACTCAGAGAAAGAGCGACTGTTGAATGCCTTGGCGCTAAAGGTGTTAGCGATATCAGCCGGAATTTAAGAACGCGTTTAAAAGCCTACCGCCGCCTCCGTCACCGTCGGATTACAAGCGACGAGCCTATCCACACTGGTCACCTTTAAAACATGTTGTATGTGCTGGTTGATGCCTGCCAGTCTGAGTTCCCCTCCGGCCTCCTTCAGAAGTCCAGCGGACATTACGATGATGCCGACCCCAGTGCTATCGATATGGCTCACTCCAGATAGGTCGAAGATGACCTTTTTCTGCTGCTTCTCGCGAACCAGGCTATCGGTGGCCCATTCCAGTTGCTTACACTCCCGCCCGATCGTGATTCTTCCCGTTATCTCCAGAACAACGATGTCAGGAGGCAAGTGCTTGGTCTGAATCTCGAGCATGGCCACGTTCCTTTCTGGTGAAACCCTGGTTTTGCCCCAAGGCGTGCGCAGGATTATGCTTTCGACCAGCTGGCTTGTCAATGCGCAAGATCGTCCATAAAAAATGCGGGAAGCATCCGCTCCCCGCCTTCACTTCGAACTGCCGAAGCGTTATGGCTGAGTAAACGGGAGTCCGGGCAACGTTTCCGTATGCTCGGACTTAACCGCGCTCAACAGCGCCGGATCCAGCCCCAGCGCCTTCACGATGGTGGGAGCGATCTGACGAGTCTCCACTTGGTCGTTGAAGGTCGCTGGCTTGTAACTGGGGTTCGAGACAATCAGCAGCACGTTCCGGTCGTCGTAGGCAAAGCCGCCATGCTCGGCAACTTTGGCCTTCCCGCCGGTATAGATGACCCCGACATTCGGAGCGATGATGATGTCCGGAGTGCGGGAATCGACAAGGGGATCGTTGAATTGCAGGGTAAGCGCAGGGCCGGCAAAAATCTCTCCTTGTCCAAAGAGATTTTCATGCGTTTCGAGCGTAGCCACTGCGTTTTCCGTCTGGCTTTGATCGGTCAGCCAAAGCATGGAGATGTCGTCCTCGTCGGCTTGTGCCACCGGCAGCCCAAGTCCGACTCCGCCGGGCGAAAGGATCTGCGATGGTGGTTCGTCCAAAGGAGCGTCCGCCGGAACGCGCAGCACGCGCTTGGGATCGATGGGTGACTGTCCGTGCTTGGCGGAGACGATAATCAGAGTCGAGTCCAACAGCCCCTGCTTGCTCAACTCCGAGACCATTTGACCGATTGCTCCGTCGACGTACTGAATCTCGGCGAGCAAGGAATCGCTCGGACTTCCGAATGCATCTACGTAACCGCCCTTCAGACTGAGAGACGGTTCCACCAGCTTTTCACCGACGCTCACCGCCTGGAAGTTCATGCCAAACAAAGTTGGGACGGGCGCTGTAGCGCTGCCATCGTGGGTCTTGCCATCAATCCAGTTCAGAACTGCCTGCACTTTGTACTGGTCGTAGCAGCGAATGTTCTGGAAGCTATCGGTCCAGGCATTCGAGGACGTCGCCGCACCCGGGTCGGGCAGCGGATTGCATCCCTGCACGGACGGGATCGGCACTGGGATCGAGTTGATTTCGGGTGACCATAGGTCAATCACGCCATCACCGCTCGGCCCGTTGGTAAAGTCATAGGATGGGTGCTTGTCGGACCAGGCCGTGTATCCGCCCGAATTCTTCACGACGTTGAAAATGGTATTGTCGCGAATGTAGTTGTGCGGATAGACCGGCGCACAATTATTCTTTGGGTCGCGCGGAAGATAATCCGGATCGATCCCATTGATTCCGGAACTGCCATTCAGCTTCCCGGAATGAAGTTGCAGATAGTTGTAATCAATCTCTTCGTCAAACCCAACCTGCGTGCCAATCACGCTGGGGCAAAGCTTGGGACCGCCTACAATGCCATAGGGCGTGGTCCTCGCCGGAGGAGACAGAGCGCGGTCGTAGCTGACGTCATAGAAAATTCCGGCCGAACGCGGTGTTCCCCCGGTGATTTGAGCCACGAGGCCGGGGAACGAATCGGAAGGTTTTGAAGTGAGGGCTTGCAGATAATGCACTCCGGTCGCCGAGAGTGACGCCAGATGCGTGCAGTAGGGATCATTTCCAGACGACGGAACACCCTTGCTGCAATTCGCGAAATCCAGGGCGTGCATGCCATCAATGCTGATCAGTAAAACATGTTGAATCTTGCTGTTTGTTTGTGCAGAAGCCGTTAGCGAAAACAGGCTTGCCAGAAGCAAAGCCACCAGCGCAGGGGAGAGAAAACGACGAACTGACATCTTGATTTCCTCCTTGGACAATCTAGGCCTTCGACCGCTCCCCGAGTATTTGCCACGTCCTTGACGCCAAGGTTAACGGGAGGTAAATGCTGGATTAAGAAATTGCAAAACTTCACTGTAGGAAAAAACAAGAGGCGGGAGCAGGCTGAAGCTTCTACGGAGAAACCAGCGTACCGCCGAGGGGGACGGGAGCCAGGTCAACCCAGTGGTGTTGTGCCTCTTCCCGAACAAAGGTGAGACGGTCGAGGAGGATGCGCCGGCTGCCGGAATACTGTTGCCAGCGCTCGCGAGCGATCACCAAAACTTGTTCTGCCTCTTCTTCCGTGGGCATTTTCACCACCGTCAAGTGCGGCGTATAGGGCCACTCCTCGGTAAAGGCGAACACTTGCGTATTCAAGCGATCGTGCAACTCTCGCAACCGCGATGCGGCGTGAGCCACGGAGATGTAAACCGTGGGAGTGGTCGGAACGAAAGTTCCCATGTCGCCCAAGGTGACTTCGAAGGGCTCCGTCTGACCGCAGATTCCCGCCAGGAACTGCAGTGCCACATTCTCCGTTGCGTGCAGAGGACGCGGCGGCAGAAGTGTAAGGTGCGCCGCTAGATGAGGCAACGCGGGATGCAATTCCCGCCGGAGGTTCTCGACGAACTCCCCCACGGAATTACGCAAATAGGCGACTAGGGCATACCGCAAGCTCTGCATATACAGCAGAAAATTATAGCGCGTTCTGTAGTTTGTAACCGGAATGGATCGTTAATCGAGAAGAGTCATTGAAGGTTGACAGTCGGGGCGTGGCGCTGCAGAACTCCAAGACTACTTCCCTGCCGCGCCCTTTCGGATTGTGCGCAATAGAAATGCCGCCGGGATGCGTCTCCCAGCGGCAAGTGCTAGCAAGCAGATTAATCGCCCACGGTGACCTCATCTTCGACCTTCGTTCCCACCGGACGCGGGGAGTACTCTCCCTCGTCAAGAGTGGCTGTGTGGTCGAAAGAGTGTCCAGTAATGAGCCCGAGGACAAACCATCCAAGCACGAGCGCTCCGAAGGCGAAAAGCGTGTCCCCGATCATGCGCATCCAGCGCAGGCGGTTCACCAGGGGCGTTTGCATAAACTCGGCCGAGCGCGCGTACCAGGTGCCGTATTCGACTGATGCCCAGGCTTGCAGCAGGCCCACGGGAAGCATGCTGATGAGGATCATTAGAGCTAGACCGATGTTGAGCGACCAGAATGCGATTGCTAACGGTCGGTCTTTCCACATTAGACCGGGGCGAAGCGCACGCAGACAGAACAGCATCAAGCCGAGGCCCAACATGCCATACACTCCGAACAGAGCCGCGTGTCCGTGTACCGGCGTCAGGTTCAGTCCTTGCACGTAGTAGAGTGCGATGGGCGGATTGATCATGAAGCCAAACAGGCCGGCGCCCACGAAGTTCCAAAACGCGACTGCCACGAAGAAGTAGATCGGCCATTTGTAAGCACTGATCCATGGGCTGTCCGCCGTACCTTGCGATAGGCGAATGTTTTCCCATGCTTCGAAGCCGATTAGCACCAATGGCACCACTTCTAACGCACTGAATACCGCGCCCAGTGCCAGCACCGAATTCGGTGCGCCGGTAAAGTAGAGGTGATGAAAGGTCCCAATGATTCCACCCAAAAGATAAATCACGGTTGAGAACAACACCGAGCGCGTCGCGGTCACCACCGAGAGCAGTTTCAGTCGAGTCAGCAAGAAAGCGATAACAACGGTGGCGAACACCTCAAAGAATCCTTCCACCCAGAGGTGCACTACCCACCAGCGCCAATATTCGGCGGTAATGAGTGGGCTGCGCTGCCCGTACATCAGGCCGGCAGCGTAGAACACAGGGATCGCGATGCTGGAGATGAGAAACAGCAACAGCAGCGAATAGTTCTCGTCTTTACGCGCAAGCGCTGGCCTGATACCACGCCACATGAGCCACAGCCAGAAGGTGAGTCCGCCGAAGAGCAATATCTGCCAGAGGCGACCTAAATCCACGTATTCGTAGCCTTGCGATCCCAGCCAGAACCACATGTTGCCGAGTTTCTGTTCGATCCCCATCCATTCACCGGCAAGAGAGCCAACGACAACCGCAACCAGCGCGACGAAGAGTACATTCACTCCGAGCCGCTGCCCTTTCGGCTCAGCGCCGCTGACCGCAGGCACGATGTACAAGCCGGTTGCCAGCCAGGACGTTGCGATCCAGAAGATGCCGATCTGTAAATGCCAGGTGCGCGCCACCGAATAGGGCAGCCATTTCGCGAGCGGGATTCCGTAGAAGCCGCCGCCCTCGACCGCGTAGTGGGCGACAATCGCTCCGAGCGCAACTTGTACCACCCACAACGCCGCCACGACGAAGAAGTATTTCACCGTCGCTCTCTGCGAGGGCGTGGGACTCATGCCGAGCAGTGGGTCGCGCCGCGGTGCGATGCCTGTCGAAGGCTTGTGATCCTGCGAGGCGAAGTACCAGACCATGCCGCCGACCGCAGCCAGCAGGAGGACGAAGCTGATTACGCTCCAAACGACCGTGCCACCCGTTGGACGGTTGCCAATCAGTTCTTCGTGCGGCCAGTTCTGTGTATAGCTGACGTCTTCGCCGGGGCGATTCGTGCTCGCTGCCCAAGCCGTCCACCAGAAGAAAGTTGCCATCTCGCGTTGTTTGGTGCGATCGGTCAGTGCGCCGGCCGGGATCGCGTATTCATTCCGTCCTTTGCCATAAACATCGGCATAGTAAGACGCAAGTTGGTCGAAGGCAGCAGCACGGTCATTGTCGATAACGATGCTATCGGTGGTCACATCATACGAATTGTGGCGAGTGATTTCGGTGAGTCGGCCCTGGAGAGCCGCGCGTTGTTCGGCGGGCAGGGCCGCGTAGTTAGCGAAGCCTTCCGCCCGCGCCCAGCGATCGAGAACGATCACCGATTGACGGTGGAGGTAATCGGCGCTCCAATCTGGAGCAACATAAGCGCCGTGCCCCCAGATCGTTCCGATTTCCTGACCTCCGGTAGACTGCCAGACATTTTGTCCGTTGCGAATGGTTTCGCCAGTGAACAGTACTCTCCCGTCGGCTGTTACGACCTTGCTCGGGATGGGTGGTCCATTGCTGATTGCCTTATAACCCACACTGCCGAGAATGGTGAAGGAGATCAGCACGACCAACCCGAATGCGATCCATAGTTTTCTGTATTGCATGAAGACCACGCCTCCTAAGAAGTGTCTTACTCGCGCAGGTGCCGTTGGATCGGCAAGTTGGGGAAGAGCCGTGATAAGCAAGGGCTCCGCCTTAAATGCACATTAATTGGCGGTGATAGCGAGGACGATGACTTTTGTCACAGCGGGAAAAAGACATGCTTCGACGGGGAACACGCGCCTTCCCGTCACCGCGCTCCGATACAATTGCCATCGTGCCAGAACCTGCTTCTGCGGTTGGAAAGAGGCTCGCCAAAGTCCCGATCTTCTCCGGGCTGACGGAAAGCGAGTTGAATTTTCTCGCGCAACGCGCCTTGCCGCGCAACTACTCGGCTGGGCAGAGCGTGTTTGGCGAAGGCGAGCCCTGCTCGGGACTTTACGTCGTCGAGTCGGGTCACGTGCGAATCTTCAAGAGCTCGGCCAACGGACGCGAACAGGTGCTTAGTATTGAGGGGCCGGGCAGTTCCATTGCAGAACTTCCGGTATTCGATGGTGGCAACTATCCCGCATCTGTGACGGCTATCGACGATGCCACGCTGCTATTCGTCAGCAAACAGGATTTTCAGGCATTGTGTCTGGCCCATCCACAGGTGGCATTAAAGGTCTTACGGGTAGTCGGTTCTCGCTTGCGACGCCTGGTAGGAATCATCGAAGAGCTCTCGTTTACCACCGTGCGTCACAGGCTGGCTTCGTTTCTGTTGCGTCTCGCTCAGGAGGACGGCAAGCGTTGCGGCGCGGGCGTGGAAATCACATTGCCCGCCAGCAATCAGGACCTGGCTTCGCACATTGGCACGGTTCGCGAGCTCGTTTCCCGCAATCTTTCTCGCCTTCAGGCCGAGGGCATACTGCAAATCGACGGGCGGACGGTGAGAATCTCAAACTTGCAAGCGCTGGAAGCCGAAATCGATTCACCGGAATAAGCTCGATTCTCCTGGCGCTCCACTTCTTTTGCGATTCTTCCATTCTGAAACTGCCCTCTAATTTTGCCCTGTGACAAAAGTCATCGGCACGGGTCTGCCGCTCCGTTAAGTTCAGAACATCAAGCGCGACCTATGGAAATTGAACTGGGTCGCGAGGAGACTGCAATGACGATGACCGCCGAAAGAACCGTTCGTGAATGGGCACTGGAAAGTAGAGCAGCTACCAGAGTTTTCGAAAAGCTGGGCATTGACTACTGCTGCGGAGGAAACAAATCGCTGGGAGATGCATGTCGGGCATCAAATCTCTCGGTCGATCAGGTGATCGATTCCCTGGAGATGGCTGAGGAAGCGGCGCATGCCGCGCAGGAGGACCGGAACTGGCAGATTGAACCCCTCGCGGATTTGATCGCACATATCAAGAACACACACCATAAATACATCAGTGAGGAAATGGCTCGCCTCGTTCCTCTTTTAGATAAGGTCTGCTCCGTCCACGGGAAGAACCATCCTGAACTGCAACAGGTCCGCGCCAGCTTTCAGGGCTTAGTCCAGGAACTGACGACACACATGATGAAAGAAGAGCGGGTTCTTTTCCCATACATAGTGAGGATGGAAGAGGCCGTCATCCAGAAGGAACCGGTTCTGCCACCACCGTTTGGCAGCGTGCAAAACCCCGTGTCCATGATGGAACACGAGCACGACTCCGCTGGGAACGCACTGCGTGCTATGCGCGAGGCCAGCGGTGATTATACGGCTCCGGCCGACGCTTGCATCAGCTACCAAACGCTCTACAAGGCGCTGGCGGACTTTGAAGCCGATCTTCACCAGCACATTCACCTGGAGAACAACATTCTCTTTCCTCGGGCGATTGTGATGGAAAAGGCACAGTGACTGAGGCCCAAGAGTAGGAAGAAAATGGACCAGCCAGGTGAGATCTAAGGTGGCCCAGCCGGCCCGCACACAAGCCCTGATTATTCTTCGCCAACGTGGCGCCTGGCCTGCTTCCACCGGAAATTGCACCCAAGGGTCGTCGCTGTGGCGGAAGTCGGGTATGACGCTGAAGATATCCACATTGTGCGCCCGCAAAAGCCGCGATCGAGCCAGAGTCAGTGCGGCAGAATGTCGGGAAGTGGCGGCGCAGCGGCGGCCACATCCTTCGCATAGTCTTTGCCGAGCAAGGCTGCCACAGTGTCCGCGATCTGAGCCTGCGTAACGGGTGCGATGTCAGCGCGCTCACCTAACGCTGGAGTGTCGGGACCGAGCACCGCGATCCAGATGTTCTCCGATCCCTTCTGATCGACGCCGTGTTCCTTCCAGTCCACCGGGCCACTTCCCCGCCCATGGTCGGTGGTGATGATGAACGTGGTTTGGTCACGATACTCTGGTATGGATTGCATGGTGTTCCAGAGTTCTTCGGTAAAGAGATCAAACTGATGTGCGCTCTCCAGCACCAGATCGTAGCGGCCAGCGTGGGCCCAGTTGTCGGTCTCGCCGTATCCTACGAAAAGTACCCGAGGATGGCTCGCCTGCACATACTCCAGCAATGGAATTTGCAGAAATGAATCGTACACGTCGTCGTCATCCAGGCGCGTGGTCGTCCGGTAGAGCCGGTGAAGCACATCGTTGCTGGAGGTGAGCCCTTCCTTCTTGGGTGGATCCCAGCCCGCTTGCATGACCAGGCCACTGCGTTTTTCGTTGAAGATGTCGGCAAAGATGCTCCACGTGCCGTAGACCGCGACCTTGCCTCGAAACTCAGGAAACCGGTTCAACCACTCGAAAACCGTGAGATTCGGATTTACACCGAATTCATTGCTGTCGATGCGCGGGTCGGGATGGCCGCTGAGCATCTCGTTGTACCCGGGATAAGAAAACGCGAGACCGTTCGTGACGCGAGTCACGCTGCCCTTGGCCTGATTGCCGAAGATTTGTCCTCGTTTCGCGACGACACCCCATAGGAACGGAAAGAGAGCACTGCGACGTTCAGAAACATCGTCGCGCCAATAGTCGCGGCGCAGGCGGTTCACGTCATCCCAGATACCGCCGTCTTTCTCATTCAGCAATGTGGGATCGGCGCCAGTGAAGATTTCCTGCCAGCGCAAGCCGTCGCTGACAATCAACACGACGTTGCGAGTCTTGAGCGCGTGCGGCGACTGTTGGGCGGAGGTCAGCCCCAGCGCAATCAGGAGCAGCGTGATAGCAAGCGCGACAGCGTTACGGATGGCTTTCTTCATTTTTCCCTCGGATCGCTGATCTCGCGAGACTTAAAGCGCGGCGAAGAAGACGTTAGAAACTGTAGCGCAGGCCAAACTGCATGACTCGCGGGTGCGTGAGCGTCTGTGTAAAGTCCCCCAAGGATGGCTGGTACAGCAAATACTGGCTCACGGATCCCACGTCGAAGCGAACGGCGTTGGTGGCGTTGAAAACGTCCCAGGAGAAACGCAAGGATTGCGACTCGGCTATCTTCCAAAGCTTGGCCAAACTCATATCAAGGCCGAAATAGCCTGGACCGCGAAGATTATTCCGCTCGCCGGACTCGCCCGGATAGGCAAAACGAAACGCGCCGGCGGCGGCTGGTCCGGCCTGAAAAACATTGGGATCGCCGTTGCTATCGATGAATGCTCCCGTGCGAGGAGCGGCTCCCAGCAGCACCGCCCGGCTGTCCTGCTCATAATTGGTGGGGAAAGCGTAGGTCGAGATGCTGAAAGGATAACCGCTGGTCCAGCGCGTCAACCCGGAGACTTGCCAACCGCCAAGAAAACCGTTCGCGATGCTACTGCTATTGGCCCAGCGCTTACCGGGGCCAAATGGCAGCTCGTAAATCCAGTTCGCATTGATCTGGTGAGTGGTGTCGAAGTCGGAAACCGAATAAAGCGCCGCGGGCGACCAGGCATTGACGACCTGCCCACTGTAAGCAACCGCAACCCCGCTGCCGTTTTCGTACTCATTGACCCGCTCGGCATTGGAATTCTCGTCCTGCGACTTGGAGTACGTGTAGTTGAAATCAAACTCCAAGCCTTCGAAATGCCGGCGCAAGGTTGCTTGCATTCCGTTGTAGCTGCTGGTGCCCGTAGTGCGCCAGGAGAACATGGAAGAGAACTGGTCGTCCCAGTAGGCATACTGGCCGAGTGTCGAGCAGGCAGGAAAGCAATATGCATCCAGCGATTGC
Organism: uncultured Acidobacteriaceae bacterium; assembly: GCA_963750245.1. Classification (GTDB taxonomy): domain Bacteria; phylum Acidobacteriota; class Terriglobia; order Terriglobales; family Acidobacteriaceae; genus Sulfotelmatobacter. The sequence goes on along the minus strand of CAVVQB010000005.1, from coordinate 165,496 downwards.
AGGGCATAAGTAGCGTCGACGCCATTGGCGTAATAAAGGTCGTAGATGTTCTGCGTAGCTGTGGGATTGGCCGGGATTCCGGGAGCATAACCTGAAATGCCCGCGGCCCCGGCTGCGCCGGGAAAAAGATTCTGCCAGTAAGGGATGTTTTGCACGCTGCTCTCAGGCGTGTTGGCATTGGCCAGCTTTACCAGCGCGGTGGCGGCCTGGTAGTAGGTGGACCCGGATTTGGTATCGACCAGGTTCAGGGGTTGTGCCAAATCCACTTCCTGCAACAGGTGGCGCCCGAAGCGTCCAACATAGGATAGTTCAAGTACAAAGTGATTCGGCAGCTCGCGCATGATTGAGAAATCCACGACGTGAGAGTAGGGGGTCCTCATGCCACTATCGATCCCCCAGCCGATGGCAAAACTGCCGTTGACACCATTTCCCGGCGGAACGAAAGGAAACCCTCCGGCGGGCGCTGCGGGAAGTTCCGGCACCGGGCTCCCGCCCGGAGCGCTCGGGCAAGCATCGCCGGTGGGCAGGACGGTGAGGCTTACGAAGCGGGAGACGCAACTCACGGTCGACACCCCGGAGGGATTCACCAGATAGGTCGTCAGCCCCAGCGAACCTTCGCGATCAAAGCTATTGACGACGCCTTGCCCGAAGTGGTCGTAGTAAATGCCATAGCCACCACGGATCGAGCTTTTTCCATGAGCGCCAAGCAGCTTTTGGAAGAAACCGCGAACCAGGGTCGGGGGAGTAGGCGAAGGCAAAACGCGGCGCCACGTCGTTATGATCCCAGTTCCAGTAAGGCGGCTTGCCGTTGGCTTGACCGCTCAGATCGAATGAGATCACGGGTCTGTAAGTTCCTCCCTGCACCATGGCAGTGGCACGCTGTTCAAAGAAGGAGTTGAGGCTAGGCGTGGGCGCGACTTGATTGCCCTGAATCTCGTAAGGCGGTTGCAGCAGGGTGTAGCGCAGCCCAAAAGTGAGTTGAAGATTCGGGGTGGCGTGCCATCCGTCCTGCGCATAGAACTCGGCTTCGTTGGCTTTGAAGTGCCGCGGCACGAGGTTGCCGGCCGGGACAAATTGGCCCGACTTGCTCTGGTTGTACCAGGCGGCGATCGAACCCAGGATACCGGTCACATCCGAGATGGCGGCATCGTAGGAGTAGCCAAAGCTGGGGTCCACCGAAGGCAGGAGAGGGCTGTTCTCAGGATCAAGATCCAGATAGCTGCCGGCAATCACTCCGTACTGAAGCCAGTCGGGATGGGTTGCTGCATTGAGAAAGTTCTGCTCGTTGGAAAATCGGTTGTTGTCGATGATGCGCCAATTCCCACCAAATTGAAATGTGTGCTTGCCCCGGGTCCAGGTCACGTCATCCACAAATTGGTTGACGGGCACATTCACGTTCACGGTTCGCAGAAAAGAAACCTGGTCCGACAGGTTCTGAAAACTAACATTGGAATAGGGATTGTCTCCTGCCGTCAGGATCCCCTGGCGAATAAATGCATAACGAAAGTTGTTGATCAGGGTGTTGCTGAGGACAGCCGTATATCCAACGGCGATCCCCTTGCTGTTGTTGCGCATGATCTGACTGGCAGGCTCGCCGGGAAATTCAGCCGCGAATAGTTCGCGATCATTTTGCAGATTGCCACGCACAAACAAAGAGTGATTTCCATTCTGCGTGAGTTTGTAATCCAGCTTGAGCAGATAGGTGTTCTCATCGGTCGGTTGCGGCGCGGCGAAGGTGTACCCCAGAATATTGATGCCGTCGGCGCTGCTGGAAGAATCTGTATTGGGCAGGGGGAAGGCGGGAATCGCTGACCCACCCGGCAGAGTCGCGCCTCCGTTCCATTGCGTCAACACCGCCTGGCTCACGCCATTTCCACTGGGACACGTGCCGTTGCTGAGGCAGCCCTGGTCAATGCTTTGAATTTCAGCGGGCGTCATGGTCATCAGCAGATCGCCGGCGGGAACTAAGGACGAGGTAGTGACTCCCGGCGTTGACAAAGCGCACGGTGCATCGACACCGGGATTTCCATCGTAAGCAGGATTGCACGCGTAGCTCACGATTCCCTGCCGCAGATTCGCGCTCGGAACCGACTGGGTGACCTGCACGGCCTCGCGGGAACGCTGGCCTTCATAATTCGAAAAGAAAAACAGCCGGTTCTTGATGATTGGACCGCCCACTGCGGCGCCAAAAGTATTGCGAATCAACTGACCGGGTTTGTTGGGCAGTCCTGCCTGCAACTCCGCTCGCTCATTGAACCAGTCATTGGCTGTGCCGATGCTGGAGCGGTTGTACTCGTAGGCTGTGCCGTGGAACTGGTTGGTCCCACTCTTGGTAACCAGAGACACCTGCGCGCCGGAGGAACGGCCGGAGTCCGCATTCGAGTTGGTCGTCACCACGCGGAACTCTTCCAAGGAATCCATGGGAATGCGTAAGACGCCGGTAAAAGCATCGCCCAGCAATTGATCATTGTTGTCGAGTCCATCCACGGTGACGTTGGTCTGATCGCTGCGCGCGCCGTTTACCGCCCCGCCCCGAGAGTCTGCGGCAGAATCGACCTGATTGCCCACGTACGTAACGCCGGCCTGCAGGCTCAGCAGTTCCACGGCATTGCGGCCTTCCGACGGAAGATCAAGAATCTGTTTGGAATCGAAAGGATTGCCCAGCGTTGCGTCGACGGTGTTGACGGGCGGCGCTTCGCCCTGAACATCCACAGTGGTCGTTGCCGCACCAACGCGGAGAAGAAAATTCAGAGTCGCGGGAGCATTTACCTGCAGCACCACATTCTCTTTACGGCTCGCAGTGAATCCAGTCGCACTGATGGAAATCGTGTAGGTTGCCGGAGGAACTTGCAGAAACTGATACGCGCCGTGATCATCCGTCTTCTGGGTGCGGCTGAAAGCCGTGGCCGGATCGGCGAGCACAACCTCAGCGCCCGCCACCACGGCACCCTGAGGGTCTGTGACCGTGCCACGCAACGAAGTCGTGGAACTTTGGGACCACCCCGCGAGAGAGAGCACCGTGGCGGCGACAAAAGCCGTGATCCCGCGCAGTAGCGGAGAAGTCCAGCCATTCCTGATGCATGATCCACAAAGCCGATGTGGCTGCGCCACCATAGAATCCTCCGCACATTCCCGTACTGCGGGGCTGGACGAGGTGCAACCCTTAACTGCGGGACTCGAATGATAAAGCTGGCGCGTTACAAAGAGATTAAGAACCGCGTGACCTGTGGTCACAGGTTACGGCAAGCTAAGGATGATCTCCTTACTTACCGTCATGTTTCGCCTTCACATTTCAGGGTTTCCGGAGCCGGTCTTCTTAGCTCCTCGAATAAGGAGTGCGAAGATTAGGAAGTGCGTCACGAGGAGCGGCGGAACAATCGCCGTGGGGAGATAGAATGCAGCACCGAGTTGCTCGGGGCGAAGTTGAGTGTGTGCACCCTCGTAAAACGCAAGCAGAAGATCAGCCGCACCCCAAATGTTGAATACCCAGACCGCTGGAATGGCCCAAGATGTTGGCCTTCTCAGGGCGATGACCGCTACGATGGCCAGGATTCCGGCGATAAAGTCACCATATGCGGCTCGCACTGCGAAATCGGACGCCAGAGATGCCGAGACCACCCCATGAATCAGGAAACTCAGCCCGATGAAGCGGAGAAACATATGCGGGACCACGAGCGAGAGCAACCCCCGCTGCCGACCGCGGGCCCTGAGCCAAGGCCATACGTAGAGCTTGGCGACAACTGTAGAGCTCACAAAGCTCATCAGTACGCTGATTCCAAAAATTATCCGCGCATTCATTTTCTTCGCTCCTTAAAACACGTCGCGTTGATCTCTCTTCACAATTGTATAGATGTATATACATCTATTCGAGAGTCAAAAAACTTAACTCTCGACCGAAACTCTCGTAACCTCTCCCAGGAGTCCTCCCAGTTGACCCATGATCTTTTCGCCCAAAGCGGCTCGCAACTGGTCCTGCGCTCGCTTCCAGTGCGGAAGGCATTCTTGAAATTTCTTTCTTCCGACCTTGGTCAAGCGAAAGAGGCGTACTCGCCGATCGTCGCCTTCGTGGGCTTGCACCCATCCATGCTCTTTGAGCAGCTTCAGCATGCGGGTCAAGCTAGTTGAATCGAGGGCAAGAATCTCCCCCAGCTCACCCTGGGAGATTTCGCCGAGCTGGTTCAGCGCCATCAGCAAGGCGAATTGTGTAATCTCGACGCCCTCGGGCAGCAGTTCCCGGTTGTAAAGCCGGGTCACCGCCCGAGCTGCACGCCGCAGGTTCGCACACGCGCAAGGTAAGAGCGGAAGTGTTTTTTCGCGCTTAACAGGAATATGCATATTATATGTGTATACATGCAGTGAGCACGATAATGGCACGGTTTTGACACGGTTGAAAAAAATCACGGTTCGCGGTGGTCACGGCGTTGGGAAGTACTTTAGAATCAATTATGCTAGTGATGTCGGGGCGTAGCGCAGCCTGGTAGCGCACCTGCCTTGGGCGCAGAAAAAGTCCTTCCAGCGAGTCCATGGCGCACCTTGGTTTTTTATTATTTTCAATCATTTGGGGAATCTGCTTTTCGTTCAAAGTTAACCCAAATGGCCCGAATTCTGTCCATAAGTGCACGGTCCCAGCACGGACGGTGCAGTTGCTTCTGACATTGGGATTTCCGTACAACTCGAGTGGTCAGCAGCGCAATCGGCGCTGGTGTTCGTCACTTCTCGCTTCGACGGAGATTCGTTTTCGAGGTGGAGGATCACTTGCGTCCGGCAGTGGTAACGCCTAAAGGGTGGTGTTCCGGAACTAATGAGCGGGCAGAAGGTACTGTTCGGCTTCCACAACCTGAGGCATTTGCTCGCCTCGCTTCTGGTGGATAGCGGAACGGACCCCAGCGCATGGTAAGTGAAAATAAGCGGTTTAGACTTCCCCAAAGCGGCTGCAGATGCGTATCGTTAACCGCTCTACTTCGTTGCAATGATGTCCCGTGACCGAGCCTCTTGAACAGGTGTCAATCGTTCTTTGTCCGGGACTGCATTCACGACATAGTTCTCGTGTTCGATCGTCAGAACCTTCTTGCCATAGAGCCGGACCTGGACAAAAGTCTGGTCTTTTTCGGGAAGCCAGAAGCCATCAAGTTTTTGATATTGGCGGACGAAATCGGCTCGTTGGATCCAGAAAGACAATTTTTTCGCAGGATGTCCTTCGATCCGGACGACGGCGAAATCGTCAACGTCAATCCACAGCTTGCCCTCAAACAAATACTTGTCCTGCCGCTTCGGAACGGCCTGCGCGACGAAACAACGGTGACGTCCAACTTGCTGTTCGCCGAGCAGATCCAAGGAATAGTTGTCAGGCGAGATGGCGCTATCGTGATGTTCTTTGCCGGCAGCAGCCTCGATCTCGCTGGAGATAAGCGGATTCAAGGCCATCCGGCGAATGAGTCCGGAGCCTGCTTCGGACGTGACGAAGAATGTTTTCTTGTCTGGCGCACGAAACTCCATGCGCCCGACTTCCTCGGCATGGACTTTCCCATTGAGATCGACCACCTGATACGTCCGACGGGCCGTATAGTCCCGCAGGGCCGACTTTCGAAGCTCATTGTGAACGTTTAGCTCGGCGAAGATCTGGTCGGACGAGACACCCTGGCGTAAAGGTTCGAGTGGAGCTGTAAGTTTTGGTTGGCTCTCCGTATCACTCTGCCCTATTGCATCGGCTGGAAACATTGTTACTGCAAACACTGTGAGGGCTGCGAGGGAGAGCGTTAGTTTCGTACGCGGCGCGGTCATATCTTTTCTGGACACGTTTACTTCTCCTTCTTCCAGTCTTCAGAAACTGGCGCTGCAATTCCGGGTTTCAAATTTGACCACTCAGTGGCGGAGCGGATGGCAGAGGCTCCGGCAAGGAGGATTGCTTGATGGTCTTCGCTACGTTGCGCGCTAGGTTATGGGTAGCGCGCAAATTGCTGCCCATAAAACGAACGTTGCCGTTAATTGTGCGATCGAGCACGACGTGGCCGTCCCGTTGGCACAGTTGACTGTGTACCGTTAGTTTTGTTGCCCCGCTCACGGTGGTCACCGCGCGCCGAGTTTCACTGCCGGGCGTGTACTTCTGGATGGTTGTTTTCAGAATCAGCAAATCGGTAGCGTCGCCAGCGTTACGGTCTCCTTCGCGGAGCACCTGCTTGAAGCGCTTCGCCTTGCTCAACTCGTCGAGGAGGTTTTCGTAAATAGCGATCTGGAAGGCCGGTTCGAGGTTTACGGCGCCGACGTTAACCTTGTCCACCTCCACGCTCCATGACTCAGCAGTCGGACCTTTGCTGCTGGGAGAAGATTTCACGGGCACAGTTTGGGCAAGCAGTTGAAAAGGATTTCCCATGATGATCGTCACCAGGGCAAGCGCAAGCGCGGGGCGTGAGAATCGACTATTTGCTTTCATCGGGCACCTCTGCAGGGGTCTGTTGTTTGGGTTGGTCTTGGACATCGCCGACGTGTGCGCCCTTGGCCACTAAGGCGTCTTTCAGAATCTCGCCTTGCCCTTGGTGGAGTTGGAACATCGCGCCGTGGAATCCTCCATCGCTGTCGACATATTCCAGCGTCAGCGTTTCGTACTTCTTGTGGGCAAAGAGACTAATAACCCGCCCTCCGCCGTATGGAGTCGCAGCCTTGCCGAGAGTCATGGGCAAGCCGCCGACCTGCTTGCTTTGCTGCCCCAGACAAATACCCTGAAGGGAGGCTATTTGTATTTGGACCGCTTGCTTTCCACTTTTCTGAAACTGCAACGTGGTCTCTTGAATCGACAGAGTCCCGTTAGCGTTGCTTTTGGCACCTTCGAATCCCAAAACATGAGTCGCGCGAATGTTCAAGGGCGACTTTGCTGGTTGGCTGTCACTCTGAGCCAGCGCTAATGTGCTCCACAGGATCAGCGCCACGAACGCCAGCATTGGGCTAGGCTTCAGGAAGTAAGTACTCGGACTGTTGTTCCAAGCAGCGGCTGAGGAACTCATGCTCTCTCCAAGTCTGACCCATCTGGATCCTTCTCCCGACGGGATCGTCAAACTCTTATGTAACGACCAGCATTTAAGGTTCCAGATGGCAAGTAGCGGCTCGGCGCGGTATCGTTCAACGCAAAATGATTCGGCGACAGTCGATGTCAGGCAATTGACGCGTGACAAGTCAGCCATCACGCAATTGCAAGGGCTGTCAGAGGTCATCTTCCGGGAGGGCCGGTTGATTTCGTAAATGAAGCTTCCTCTTCTTCACAGACTCACTTTCGCAAGCGGCGCGACGATCAGCTGCGCGATGCGGTCAAAGTGAACGAGATAGGGTAATGATCCGACGCTTTGGCCTGATTGTGCACCCGGCCAGCACTGGCCCGCATGGATCCGCGAACGAAGGCCCAATCAATCCGCCGTCCTGGTTCGAAGACGCCACGTGAGGGAGTGGTCGGCGTGCCCGGGACCACCATGGCATTCTGAAATCCGTTTCTCGATAGTGCCAATGCGGCCGCATCCTTGGAAGCATCCAGGTTGAAGTCGCCTGCCACAACGATGGGACACTCGCGATCCTGGCGCGCGACATCCGACAATACTTCGTCGATTTGTGAGAGGCGCAAGTCATCATTGCCGCGGCTTTCCAGGTGAAGATTGTAGGTAAGAAGTTTGCAGCCATTGACATTGATTTCGGCGACGAGCGCGATTCTTCCGCCCAGTCTCTCTTGGAAGGGTTCGATTCGCGGCAAGAACCAGCGCGGCTGCCAAAAGTGAGACTGCCGAGAGAATCGAATGATGCGCGGATTCGAAATGGGCCACTTCGAGAGAGTAGCCTGCCCATGATACGCGGGAGATCCTTTAGATCCCTGAACCAATTCCTCGAACTCGCGCCCGAACGCGTAGTTCATCTCCAGCTTCCGCGCGATCTCTTCGGCAATGTTCAGCCGATGCGTGCGACGGGCGTTGAGATCCGCTTCCTGCAGAATGAGAATATCTGGATCCAAGGCTGCCAGGAAATCTATGATCGCCGGCAGCCGATGCCCACGATCGATGTTCCAATCGACGACGCGGAGGGCGCTGGGTGGCCAGATCGTCCATCTAAAACGCGCGAAGTTGCCTGTAACAATTTCCTGCATTCCCACATTCACACTGTAGCCGCCGAACGGAGCGGGAAAAGCCTTCCGCATTCCCGCTACCCAGTGATCGCATGACAGGCACAATTATCCTCTGTTGCAGTCGCTGGCCATCGAGAGCCGCTACCTGGCAGGGCTTATTGAAGACTTCTTCAACCAAACAGCAGAGCCAGGCAAAGTCGAAGGCCGCGTTGCACCAAAGGTAAGGCAGGAATAAAGAGCGATGATCCAAACCATGTTCGCACCTACCGTCGCCCCGATCAAAAGCCAGTTCATGATGTGGAAAATAGCAAAAAAAAGGAAGACATAAGGCAAAAAGCAGCGCCGGATGATGAACTCAGTATGCCGCCCGAGATACAGGAAAGGGTTCGAACTGCGATTGTCGGCTTCTTTGTGCCATATCTTCAAATACTGTTCCGGATGTCCGCTGGCCAGTTGATGACGCTGCAGTCCGGTGGTGAGAAAACTGGCGATTGCGCCAAAAACCAGGACACCGCCCCATACCAGGTAATTTCGGTTGCCTGAGTTTCTCACGAGTCCGATCGTCAATCCCCCGAAAATGAATAAGTAGTACAGGTTGTCGCACATCGTCTCCAGCCAGCATCCGAATGCGGACTCCTGAAGCTTCAAACGAGCGACCTCGCCGTCGCATCCATCGAGAACGCTCGACAACCAGCCCAGCACTGCGCCCGTTAACATATTCCAGTAGCCACCGAGAGCGAGGAAGGCGCCAGCCGCAAAACTCACTCCCAACGTGAACAGGCTCACCATGTTTGGTGTGATCGGGTAGGGGATGATCTGGCGGCTGATCGGTATTGAAATTCTCCGGTTCGCTCTCGCAAAAATTCCGTCCGTGGGCTTAACCAGCCAACCGTTCAACTTCTCTTCAGCCATCTGGCGCTGTGGCTCGCTGAGAACGCGTTGCCACTTCTCTTCGGGCACCGCTTCGTTCTCCACGAAGTGAGTCGACGGAAGCCACGCCAGGAGTTCCTCGATGGAACTCGCGATTTCCGGACAACGCCGCGAGAGGCCGATCGATGCTTCTCGACTGAGCGAACAGATGCCAACCAGTTGGTTGCCGGTCACGAGGGTCAGAGCATTGCCTTGTCCATCCCATTCGGCTGCGTGCCGATGGAGGGATGGATGATAGACCCTGTCTCCGGCGATCAGCACCAGATGCGCTTGAACTTCGGAAGCGATCTGCCCTAAGAGCGCCGGTAGCGATGTCTCACCAGCAGTGAATTCGCACCACTCGACGTTGCGAGGGACACGACCGGTTCGGAACAGGTCGCGTCGTATCCGCCGGCCCTTCGCTGAATCGACAACAACGATAATTTGCGCAGCGCCCGCCTTATGCACACCCAGGACGGTGCGAAGCAAAATCGGAAGGGCGCCAACCTGGCGTATCGGTGAGCCAAAAACAGGCGCACCCAGGTTGTTGGCGAGAATCACAGCGGCATGAGACTTCTTTGGCGAAATCTGATCAGGTTCAAGCGGCACGATGTCCTCACTACTCTCGGCGAGATTGTTTTGCTTTTGCGTTTTGGCTAACACGACGATGCAAAGGCTGCCCATGGCCGCCCAGAATACGGCACGCAAACGTCGTATGAACGCCAGAGTCAACCCGGCAGCCGCCGTCAGGCCGAACATTTTGACGATCAGTATGTTCCCGCCCTCATAGGTCCCGATGTTTCCCGGACTAAATGTCCCTGCGACATTGACCAGCTTGGTCAAGGCCTCGATTGCGAGCGCACCGAACGGGCTGACCCTTGCGCCTAAAAGCCAGAGGATCAAATAAACTTCGAACACCGCCGCGGCGTGGCAGGCCAGGTTGAGCGCGAAACTGGCCCAGAACGAGCCGGGTGTGCGGTGGTAGAAATCGAGCAGACTGGTCTCAACCGAGAGAATGACCGAACGCTTGCGCTCGACCCAATCCTTGAAGTACCCGATCCGGCCTACGAGCCGCGCTGTCCCCGAAAGTACGGGCCAACGCCTTCCAACGGCAACCGCAGTCAGCATGAGAACGCCCAGGAGCGTGAACGCAAACAAGCCCGCGTAAAGCGCGATCGTGCGGGGCAGGGGCAAGACGATCAGCACGGCTAACAATCCGACGATGCTGACCACCGCTGCGCTCAGGACAAAGAATGCGCGATCAATCGTTACCGACGTGATCCCTCTGGTGAGAGGCATCGTCGGGCCCAGCATTGACACTCTTAAGCCTTCCCCGAACAGCTGGCCGACTCCGCCAAGTTGACCCGCGGCTTCGGAGGCGAGCCGTAGGCCGAGCATTCGTGCGAAGGAAACTTGTCGTTTGTCGTCGAGTAGGATGAGGCGCCAAGCCCAGGTCTTCATAATGTGGGCCACAGCACCCCAGGCGATCACCACACCGACCCCCCATCCCAGGGTGCTCATGCTTCGGAGCAGTGTGGCTGGTCCGGCCCGGTGAACCACGTAGGCCAACAGAAAAATGCCAAACAACCCCGCAAGCACGCGGAGAGAGCGTCGCGCTTTCGTTGCGCTGCTAGACACGGGCGATACTCCTGGCATTCTGTTCGTGGTGGAAGTAACCATCAAACACCCCTTCGGCATATGCCAGTGCCTCAGGTGTGTCCACGTCTTGCCACTGCCCCTCGCCGATTTCCATGGCCCGCAGGCGCCGTTCGTTGGCCAGTTGCCGCATGCCATCGGAAAGGGAACAGTTTCCATCCTTGGTTGCCGCTTCGAGTCGGCCAAAAAACGCGGGGTTGCACAGAAACATCCCGGTATCCAGGGCGTCGTAGTGCGCGATTTCCTTTCCAATATCCACAATACGGTCCCCGTCGCGCCGAACCTTGGTTGCGTCGTCCAGGTCAAAAATGCGATCGATGTTGGGATCCACTGCGAGAATGACTTCGCCGGGCTGTAGCCTCTGCTTTAGGAGCACCCGCGCAGTCTCCGGTTCAAAGATGTGGTCCGCCATTAGCAACAGGAAGTCCTCGTGGATTTCGTCCTTGGCCTTCAGCGCGGAAATTCCGTTGGATTTGTGATACTCCGAATTTTCCACAAAGGTCACGGATACCCCGAGCGAGCAGCCATCGAACCATTTCCTGATCAAATCAGAGCGATAACCCACGACAATCACGAACCGTTCAATGCCGGCTTGACTGGCTCTCCGAATCACGTGTTCGAGGATGGGTTTACCGCGAAACTTTACGAGTGGCTTAGGAAGCCCTGCCGATACCGAGCGGATGCGAGTCCCGTTACCGGCGGCGAGAATGAGACATTGATTCACTTTTTTCATAAACCACCTTCCCAACAGAACGTAAACTTTCTGAACCAACCCAATCGCGCGAATGAAGGCCGAGGTTCATCGGAGCCACATGTAAATCACCAACAGATAAAACGGTGCGATACCAAGAAGGGCGAACCGTACTCCTCGCCAGAATCCGCTGGTAACCCTAGGCTTTTCGTGATTTCTGAGAGCGAGCAAGGCAATCAGCGCGGGATCGGAGGTCCAGCGATCCGACCGGCTGCCGTATGTATTTCGAAAACTTTGTGTGGCCAGGGTCATGACTAGAATCCAAGAACGAACTTCCCTCTAAAAGTGCGCGGCGGACCATTAAAGAACTCACCGAAACGTGAACTGTCCAAATCGTTCTGCACATCCCGGGGATTGAAATGATTCAAGAGATTGAAGACTCCGAACCCCAGTTTTGCCGTGTGCTCTTTGCCCCGGAAGGGCAATCTGATCTGCTTTACGACCTGAAGATCAAAGGAATCAAAGCGCCGAAATCTCTCATCGTTCCGCGGGCCGACAAACTCGCGCAGCTGGTTCTCGACCGAATAAGGAAAGCCGGTGTGAAGATCGAAAACAGGCATCACGGTTACTTTCCAGGGAGCCGCGAACTCTCCCCATGCCAGGAACCGGTTGGGCGCATCAAATGCAAGGCGCCCCCGCTCGTCCGGTTGGATCACCGCGACCGGATCATTACCGAAGAACTGGTTAAAGTCGTTCAGATCACCGGAAGCTTTGGATCTCACGTATGAAGCATTCAGCGTCTGCCGATGTATCTGGTAGCGGCCAGTAATTTGGAACTCCCGGTAGAAGTCCCCTCCGCGATTGGCCAGGGACAAAGACGACGGGAGGTCAACAATTGTGAGCGGTGTCACAATAAAGTCGTTGAAAGTATTCCGCTGCTGATACGCGATCCGGATCAACAAGTTGTCCAGGACCTGCCGGTCGAGTTCGACATTCCAGGTTTCACTTCGCGGATTCCGGATCCCGCCGGAGATCACATTTGCGTAAGGTGTCGAACTGAGCACTTGGCCTGTAGGATCTAGCGCTAGGATCGTGCGATCAGGAAATAGCGGGAAGACAGGGATGTTTAAAGGTACGCGATCGTAAAACAGCCCAGCGCCAGCTTTGAGTAGGGTCCTTCGATCGCTGGTCAATGCGAGAGTGAATCCGGCTCGCGGCGCTGCGTGAGTGGAGTCGGTTACCGAGTCGTGGTCAAAGCGCAGTCCAAGATCGAATGTCAAGCGCGGCGAGACAATCCACTGGTCGCCAACAAACCAGGCAAATTCGTTCTGGCCGACGGAGAAAGTTGTGGGCGCACCGAACTCGATCTGTCTCCAACGTGTATCCCGCTGTACCAACGATGTCTACGGGCTGAAACTGTTGACGCCCGTCGTAGGAACTGTGCGAAAAATCGAGCCCAGCCTTCAGTTGGTGCGTGCCGAGAAAATGCTTTGGACTTAATTGATAGATCTCCTGCCACTCGACCCGATTGGTTCGACGCTTCTGCTGGTCGAAGAATCCGCCTTGGGTAGTTTCGACGAGCAGTTGGTATTGACCAGTGCCGTCTGGCAGTAAGTCGGCGTCGAAGCGCTCGTAGGTCACTTGCGAAGTAAGCAGCCCGCCCGAATCCGTAACGTAGCGATCCTGTACAGAGCCCTGATAACCCCGTTGGTGTAGGTTTGGTGTAGCGGGCTGAGGAGTAAACGTATTGAGGCCCAGATACTCGAGTCTTTGCGGAAAAATTGCGACGGAGAATGTGGCCGTCTGTTTTTCGCTGATCTTTAGATCCAACTGGCTGAACGAATCGAAACTCTCAAGGGTGGTGTCCCGCTGCAGCGGCGGGAGACTTTCTACCGGCGTGCGAACGAAGCGATATTCGAAGGACTGGGTGAAAGCAACCCGGTCATTCAGCAAGGGCCCCGTAAAGGTAAGCCGTGGGGTGAACGCTTCGATTCCCACGATGTGGCCATCACGGTCCCGAGCTCTCGGTATCAAATTTTGAACGGAGAGGTGAAACTTGTCGAAGTTGCCGGTGCTGGTTTCGACGCTGGAAATCCCACCCGTGAACTTCCCGTATTCAGGGTCATAAGGATTAGAAATCACCTGGACCGACGAGACCACGTCAATCGGCAGGTTGATGGCTTGGCCACCGGTGGCGGGGTCGGTCGAGTTGGCCGAGTTTACCAGCCAACCGGCTTGAGTGGCTTGAGCGCCCTTCATATTGATTCGCCCGTCCGGTCCACGAACGACTCCCGGAACAAGAGGAAGCAGGCTGTCGATTTTCTCCTCCTGGTTGGGCGCAGCGTCTACGGTCGACTGTCCGATCGTGTTCTGCTGAGCAGAGTCTTCAATTGGAGGAGGATCGCTCGCAGTCACGTTTACCGTGCTGGTAACGGCATTGACACTGAGATCGATCGGCACTACCGAAGGGATTCCTGGCTTTACTTCCACCGTGACCGCCGCGTTTAAACCGGGAGCACTGGCTTCGATGTCGTACTTGCCTGGGGGAAGGCCATCGACGGCGAATGCTCCCTGTGCGTCCGACTCAGCTTCCCTGTTTACGGGTCCGTGAAGGACGATGCGTGCATTTCGCAAAACGGCAGGTTCTCCGTTTTGATTCTTGGTGACGACCTCGCCGCGAATTGATCCTGGTGTGGCGAGGCCGTCTTGAGGAAAACAACGGATGAGGAGCACCAGCATCGAGAAGGCGATCAGTGAAGTTCTTCGCATTCGCCGTGCTCCTTTCGGCGATAGTCAATGCAACGCGGTGTCCAAACCTTCAAGGAGCGGATGCGAATTGACGCAAGCTATTGAGCAATTGCGGGCTAGACGTGCGGACGGAGAGAATTCGAGACGCGAATCTGGGGAAGGTTTCAGCGCGGCGGACTTGACAGGTGTTGAAGTCTTGACGATATCTTCGCTAGTGTCGATTTCCCATCACCCGCCCAAATCTACGCCAAGGATCGAGTTGGCTCTGGGTGTAAGCATCGAGTACCCGTACCCGTTTTCGTCGCCTCACCCACCACATTGCAATTCCCCGAAACGACTTTTCAAAGCGGCACACGATGTCCAAGGGCGCACAGCGCACGCAGAGATCTTTGACATTGCCGGCAAGAAAAGCGCACGAGTTTGAGCGACTGGGCACGCGGAAGCACGCTATTCCTGTCTCCTGTAATCAGAACCGGGCACTCTCTCTGACACCTCACAGGGAGCAGGCAGTCGCGAGCAGTGCGAGCCGTCGCTCAGCGCCTGACCTCAGAGGGCAAGCGGAAAGGAGGCCAGCAATGTGGTGATTTTTAGCGTCACCTGACCTCCAGTCCGCTTTGTTCGAGGAGAAGAGATTGAGCAGAAAGGAAGCAAGTCAGTCTCCAAAGATCAAGTCGCATGCGCAGGGACACACTGACTAAAAGCTTTTGGCCTTAAGCATAGGTACGATGAATCGCTGAACTATACCCCGGCCGATTGCAGGAAAAGTGTCGGTAACTTGACGAAGGCAATCCACGCGGTGTCGAGAAGTCATTCCGCCCACATCGCGTTTTTTCTCAGTGGTGTTTTCGGTTGATAAAACTTACGGACCAAATACCACACATGGATATCGGTGCTTGACGAGCTCACCGACGACTGGAACCAGCCGTGCAGGAGCAGTCAGCGAACGAACTGGCAGCTTACTATGTCAACTACAGGAACAACACTCCAGCCGATTGAACATCAAAGGCCAAACGTGCACATCGAACAACTCGAGTACCTCGTGAAGCACGAGCTACCAAAGTTCTACAGGCAGGCCAATCGACAGCTCGAAAACGCGCATGATGCGGAAGACGCTGTACAAGATGCGCTCGTTTCTGCATACACGAACCTGTCGCAGTTTCGAGGTACAGCGCAGCTGTCAACCTGGTTGATGGCAATTGTCATGAATGCTGCTCGGATGCGACGACGCCGAAAGCGCCCGCTGGTATCGTTCGAGGAGCAGATCAGTTCAAGGGAAGGCTCGATGACACTCTTCGACACCTGCAAGGATAACCATCCCGGCCCGGAAGAAGCCTGTGCCCAGTCAGAATTGCGAAATCTGCTTGCTAAGGCTATTAACAAGCTCTCGCCTGCATCTCGCAGAGCCATTCGAAACTACATGGAGGGGAGGACTACCGCGGAGCTCTCAGAGGCCCTGGGCGTCCCGGTGGGCACAATCAAAGCTCAACTCTCTCGCGCCCGTGCCAAGCTGGCAACGTTGCTCCGCCGAGAACTCGACCTGCGAGTGCCCGCACCATCACGAATCAACTGGACTATCAGATCCCAATAGCTTGGGACAAGTATTCAGCTGTCCAAGTACAAGCCAACGGCGGGCGCGACTCCTCCACAAACACACTAGCTTTGCGTACGCGGTCATTTGAAGCAATCGGCCTCGCCAGAAGCCAGCGAGGTTCAGGCTTTCCCATATGCCGAGAGAGAGTATCGCGAGGTCAGGCGTTCGACGTCTTTGGATCAATCGAAATGCCATGCGGGCCAACTACGAGAGGTAGGTCCGACGAATCCGTGTTGCTCTTCGCGATTCCAAGCTTGAAAATGCCTATCGCGGGCGAGACGAAGACGAAGGAGTTCGAAAACGATCCAATTCTGCCAGTGGGCAGCCCTTGCCCGTCAATTTCTCTTACCTGGAACTGCAGGAGACCGAACTCAAGGACTTCGCCTGTGACCCCTGAGATCTGGACCTTGTCGCCCAGTCGCAGCCCGAGCTTGCCGACCAGGACGGTGTATCCCAACACTGCGAGGATGACATTTTGCAGAGCGACGGCAAGGCCGGCGGTGACGAGACCCAGGAATGTTGCCAATGAGCCCAGGTTGGAAGCAAAAGTGAAAACTAAAATCAGGAAGATGCCCAGCCATAGCAGAGTCCACTCAGCAATCAGGGCAGTGCGACGGTGGCTCGCGTCGCGGACATAGCGAAAAGTGACTCGGCGCAGCGTCGCGATCACAGCTACCAACAGGCCAATCGCGATCACAACTGCGAGCAGATGAATGATCAGCATCTTCCAAGCCGCGCCGTACTGACTGACAACCAGCGTTCGCCAGTTCGCGAGATCTGACTTGAAAGTGCCGAACAGGAGTTGTTGTTTTGCCAGCGCGACCGTGGCCGGAGAAAGAGCGGTGATCTGGGCAGAGAGGTTGTCAAGCCGGGCTTGCTGCTGGCGCAAGGCGTCGAGGTCGTTGGGTTGCGGGTCACTGCCGCTGAGGTTGGCACCCTGCAAGGCGGAGTTGAGATATTGTACAAGCGGGGTTCTCAGGTTCTGCGAAGCCTGTGCCAGAGCGTCGGTCGCTCGCCCTGCTTGGTCCAGCGTGCGAAGCTTTCGACGATACAGCATGACATCAGAAATAAGGTCGGGAATACTAGAACCCGTCTCTGGTGGCACGGCTGTGCTGACTCCGCTCTGTGATGGCAATGTGACACTGGCGTTCGCGAGTTCTGGCACCGTTCGTGACAGATCGTCAATGACGAAGTCCAAGCTTTCATTCTGCTCGCTAGCGTGCATTGTCCGCACGAAGTCAAGAAGGTTGCCGTAAGTGTGACACTTCGCCTGAACCAGGTTGAGGCGGCTTTCACTTTCCGCCAGTGCAGCGTTCAGCCTAGCTCGATCTTTTCCTCGCTCCCTATCAGCTTTGTCGCGAATTGACATAACGTCATTGCGAGCATTTTGGATATCGGTTTCGCATAGGACTTGAATTTTCATCCAACGCTGCGGGTCTGATCCAGATGAATCACGAGCAGAACTATCGCTGTGTTGCTCAGTCGAAGTCACACTGCCCGCTTCGGCTGCCGCAATCGCCTTTGCGTAGTCGAAGGAAAGTTGCAGGCTTTGTAAGCGAAGCGTTTGAGCATTTTCGCGAAACGGTATGTCTGCCGGCTTGAGCGGCATTGAGGGATCGACGGATGCACTGTGGTACCAGTCGATGCTTCGCGTGAGGAAGCCAATTACTTGCTGCCGCGGCGGAAAGCCAAAACTCTTTTGTTGTTGCTCGTGGGCGGAAATCGCGGGAGTTAACAGGCCAAAGATAAGGAGTGGCACGGCGACAGTGCGCAGAATGGCCGAGATAGTAGTCATGTGTCCGATCAGTAAACACGCCATGAGGGCGCGGCCTGCCCGATTGTCTCCAACTTTTTAGCCGTCCAACACCCGCGTGTAGGTACCTCGCACGTCCATCGAGGAGGAACTGCACGCGATCGATAGCGTGCGTTACTTTAGCGCGTCCACCGTCTTCTTCGCACCCTTATCCACACCCTTGCTGACGTCTTTCGCACCCTTGTCCACGCCTTTGCTGGCATCTTTCGCACCCTTTTCAATTTCCTTCCCAGACTCCTTGCCAACGCGCTCGCTAGCGCGTGCCGTCTTTCCAGCTACCTTCTTCGTGTCATGCGCCGTATCTTTGGCTGCTTTGTCGGTGGCATGAGCGACGTCTTTGGCAGCGTCTTTCGTGCCGTGAGCGGCATCCTTACTGGCTTTCTCCGTCGCTTTGCCTACGTCCTTCGCTCCCTTTCCGACATCGGTCGCGAGGTCCTGGGCAACACCGATCGAACCTAGAGTCAGAACAAGAATAAGAGCCATCGATTTCCCGAGTTTCATGTGATCATTTCTCCTTTTAGAACTGCCGATCAACGGCGCACAACAGCCTGCCTTTCTAAGTAGCAATTGTCCTGCCAGCCCTCTTTTGTGCGAACTTGCCGGAATTACCACGATCACCGATGACGAGAGTGTCAACCAGTTGACAAGAGTGTAACCACGCACTCTCTTTGCCTGCCATAGAACACCCACCCGTTCCCAGCGGCGTCGAAGTCGATGGGATACAGTGATCCGCCGATCACGGCGAGGAGCGCGACCTTTAAATGTCCCTTTCCACGCGGTCTGCCAAGTCTGCAATTCTGCGCGAGAGAACGAGAAAGGACTGCATCTGTGGCGTGGGATGTTGCTGTTTCGGTGTAGCCTTCCATGCCGCTTGTTCGAGTTGGGTATAAGCCGTAGTCAAGTCGTCTAATCGGGTCGATGCCTTGCCGTCCATTCGATCGGCCAGTCCGTCTAGTGCCGCAGCCAGGCGGTTGTCAAACTTCTGCTGTGCCGGCCGCATTGCTTCCGGCAACTCGAATCCCGGCAGGCCAGCACGGTACCTCCACAAGACGATGCGGGTGATGAACAGCATGCGCAAGTTCGGTTGCCATTGTCGGATGCGATCACGCAAAGCGAGATCCTGCTCGCGGGAAGGCCCGAATTCAAACAGAACACCGTCTGCAAGAGCTCGCACCTTGTCGAGGTTGGCATTGATTGTCTCTCCAAGAGCAAGACTCCGTGCGATTGCAGTTTTCCGGTCTGGCGAAAGCGGTTCCCTCGCGAGATGCGCTAATAGCCGAAGATTGGAAATGAACGTCCTCCTCATCTCAATCGCGGCGGGCGCCCCCCATAACTGATCAAACACCAGCCACATAATGAAGAGACCCAACAAAATACCCACCACGCGATCTCGGGCGGCGGCGAGTGAGGTCTGCATTTTGAATTCGCTCACGTTGACCAGGAAGAAAGCCAGAGCGACCTGAATTCCGAAGTATGACAACCGGGGACTCGATGTCATGAACCAGGAAGACAGGGCGGTGACAGCAACGAAAAGAACGACAAATCCGGCAATCGAATCGAGATAGGGCAGGATGAATATCTGCGAACCCATCCCGACGAGAAAGCCGCCGACGGCTGCGCCTGTGATACGAAGAAGCTGCTTTTGACGAGATGAACCGATTGTCGAGAGCGCGGTGAGCAGGCATGTGGTCACGGCCGTGCTGATGCCCGGCCATGCGATCGCATTGTAGATCACGTAGCAAACGCTCGCGGCCAGGCAGCCTTTGAGCGCGAACTGAAGGTGCTCGGGGTTGCGGAAAGCGTCGGGGGCAAGGAGTTTTCGTTGCGCTGTATCCTCTGTTGTTGCCAAGTCGGGTTGGCCTGATCCGGAATCCGCAAATGCCTGGGGTATAAGAATGACTGTATGTTCCATCTCGCCCAGTAATGGCACAAAGGGAGCAGATTCTTCATTTGAATCGAAGCGAACCGGACCCGGAATCCGCCGGCTCATCAGATCATCGCGAATACTTCGGACGGCCGAGGCCAAGTTGCCGAATCGCCTCTGGCCACCGGCGGAAAGCTCGATGCTGAGCTGAGGTAAGGTCGCTGCAAGGTCGACGAGCCTGCCCACGAGGGCTACGACACCACCCATCTCGACGGAATACTCGGGCGAATAAGCCGCGCGCCGCAATGCCCGCCGTAATAAGGATGTTCCAAGCGTCCCGAGCCGCATGACTCTTTGCTCGATACTCGGAGCTACGGTTCGGCCCTCAGCATAGCAAGTCAATAACTCTTCGACCGCAGACAATCGGTCGCCAATGGGTAACACGACCTCGTCCCCCGGCCGCAGTCGCACAGACGCGAGCTCTACAGCCGCAGTGATCACCACCGCTACCAATACGGCTAAGCACAGCCAAAGTGTATCCTCCACACCGGTTTCGGCCGGTACGCGCCGATCCCACAGTGGAATTCCAACGGCGGTCAGGTTGACGAACGCCACAGCCGCTGTATAGTTCGTCAGCACACTAACTCCATAGAAAGCGAGGAAGAAGGTCGCAATAACCCAGAGAAAATGAAGCAGGGGAATATTGATGACAAACCAAACAGATGCTAAGAGATAGGCAGCGCCGATTCCGGTCACCAGGAAAATCGTTGCCGCAGACTGCAGCGTCGATCGAGTGTTTTCCCGAGAAACCATGAGTGCATAAACGGCACCTTGCCAGCTGTACGGAATGCGGAAGGTCATTCCGACAATCACGATGAGGGTGGCGGCAAGCGTCATCCTGCCTACCAGTGCAGCCCTGCCTGGGTAAGGCGCAAGTTCTTCTTTGAGAAATTCTCGCAGCCAGGTCAGTGCGCTCGATGGGCGAGGCAGACTGTGGGCGATGGTTGCCATTCTCAATCGCCTCGAATCGTGACTACGGCAGACTCACTGATTCGAAACAGGTCAGGGGTGGGATTCTCCACGCGTACACGGACCGGGAAGCGCGATGCGAGATGAACCCAGTTTAATGTGCGCTGCAGGTCGGGAAGGCCTGGTTGCAAGCTGCCGATTTTATCTGGGTCCGGAGTGACCCCGAATCCGACGCTATCCACCACACCAGCAAAGCGGAGATTCGGCATCGACATCAGATAGACATCAGCCCGCATGCCTGGCGTAATACGCTTGAGTTGTCCTTCTCGGAAATTACCAACCGCCCACCAAGTGCGAGCATCGATAAGCGTGAACATTTGCTGGCCGATGTGAGCATAAGCGCCCTCGGAAATCGTAAGGTTGGTCACACGAGCATCAAACGGCGCGTAGACGCGGCAGTTGTCCAAATCGTAGCGAGCCTTCTTCACCGCTGCCGCTCTTGCCCCACGCTGATTGATCAAGGGTTCGAGCGTTGTAACCGCATGCCTGGCCTGTTCGTGCTGCGCCAAGACAGAGCTCAATTCCGCCTTCGCCAACTGCAATCGAGATTCAGCTTGCCTCAGGGCTTCTGCTTGTGCAGTTTCAGAAGATCTCGCTTTATCCACTTCGTCCACGGTGACAAACTGTTTTGCCAGCAATGGTTCGATGCGGTGCAAATTGTTGTTTGCGTAATTCCATTCGGCGCGCGCCCGATCGACGCCTCGCTCCGCATTGACCACGTCGGCTTCCGAGCTGTGAATGTTCGCTTGTGCGACGGACACTGCGCTCTCCAACGCTGCTATTTTTCGTTGCTCGTCCCCGACTTGCCCTTCCAGAGTGCTCTGCTCCGAAACCGCGTTTTCAAGGGCATATTCATAGGGACGGTCATCGATTTCGTACAACAGTTCGCCTTTTTTCACGAACTGGTTGTCTTTCACGTTCAGCCGGATGAGAGGACCGTCGACTTGGGGCGCTATGCCGATGAAATTAGCAAATATTTCGGCATCTTCGGTCCGCGGATAATAGTTCTCGCGGTAAAGTACGGTGAGTCCCAGGATCACCGCGGCCGCTACGACTGCGATGCTGATTGTACGGCCCAGAGGCTTGCGCCACCTCCTCTCCGAGGTCACGCCATCAACCTTGCGCCCATGATTCCGGTTTGCTTTCGTGACCATTTCTTTATCCAAAGGAACAGTAGTCATAAAATTCACCGAAACAGAACAATCCATAATGCGAATGTGAACACGGCCGTCAGGCTCGGATAGACAAGAACCGGCCAGACAATCTCAACGTAGCGATTCAGCAGCGCTCGCGAAGCGATCGTCAGCACAATGGAGACCACAAGACAGACAAGCCACGCAGGAAAGAACGAGCCGAGAATGTCGAACGATGGAGCCCGTCCGCACCCCGTCAGCAGCAACAGAGTGGGCACGAACACACCGCATGCAAATCCACGGATCGCATTCATGGCCGGGGCTTCCCGTTGGCGCGAATCGAGTCTCCGGTTCGGAACGCCAGCTCTGCAAACGAAGTCAGCACCTGCGTTCGCGCCAACACATCGGCTGAGCGGGCTTGTGCCAAAGTACGCTGGGCCGCAGTTACGTCCAGCAAGTTGCGCACACCGTAGTTGTACGATTCGAGCGCCGCGCTGTAGGACTGACTGGCCGATTCGAGCAGAGCGACTGCCGCCTGGCGTTGCCGGAAGGCAGTGTTTAGATTCGAGTAAGCCGTCCAAACCTCATCTGCGATCTGATTTCGTTTGACGTTGGCTTGTGCTTCTGCCGCATTTACGTTGGCCCGAGCCTCGGCCAGCCGATTCTTTCGCCCGCCTCCGTCAAAGACAGTCCATCGCAGATTAAAGCTCAATCCGCCGGTCAGATCAGCCGTATGCGCCCAAGGATATGGCGACTGTATGCCGTACAGCGATGGGACGGATGGGCTGGCAGTGAGACTCAACTCGGGGTAGTATGCCGCCCTCGCTTCCTTGACCCTTGCATTGGCCGATCTTATTTCGGCCACTTGTTGCATGAGATCAGGGCGCTCTCCGAGCGCACGGTCGATCGCCAGTTCGGCGGTATCGCCGATTGACTCAGGAGTGGGAATCTGATCCAGAGGCTGGACCTGGATCCCCACGGTCGCGGAGGCCCCAACTGCTGTTGCCAGGTCGCCGCGAGCAATCTCCTCAGCCCCGAGGATGGACTGCAGATCGTATTCCGCCTGGGCAGTGGAACTCCGCGCTTCCAGTACGTCTGGCCGAGTCGCAAGACCATTTTTCAAGCGCTCTTCGGCAGCTTGCTGCACCGATTGTGCGTTCGACAGACTTGCGCGTGCGGCTTCCTCCTGCCCCATCGAACTCAATAACCGGTAATAGGCCTGCTGCACTTGGTAAATGACCGTGCGATGGGTGTCGTTAAAGGCGAAATTCGCCGCCAACAGTTGCGCTTTCGCGGCATTGATTCGACCGGAGCGGGCGCCGAAGTCAAAAATTGTGTAATTGAGATCCAGTTCCACCTGAAAATCCTGGGCAACCTGGCCGTAGAAGCGATTGCCAAAGAAGGCCTCTTGGCGGGCAGTCTGCGAAAGCGCGGCAGCTGCCAGCGTAGGAAATAACTCGCTTCGCGATACACCCAGTGCCGCCGCTTGAGCGCGGGCGCGCTCCCACGAAACACGAGTGGCCGGATTGTGTGCTTCCGCCAAATCAATCAACTCCGACAGTGAATACGTCTTGGCCGAATCTATGACAAACCTCGAGTCAGGAATATTTCTGGCATCTGCTTCGACGCTGATCTCGGTAGACGTGTGCCATGGATGATCCGGCGAAACTAGGTGCACGTCTGAGCCGAAACAGCCGTAGTGGACAGTGCGAGAAACGAAATTACCCCAGCTACACGTAAGACGGGGAATTGTCGTTTCAAGTACATGGACATTACGTTTCAGCCTCAAAGAGCTACCTTCACCTTTCACACTAAATTCCTCAGAGGGGATGAGTCATCTCCTCTGGGCGAACCCATGCATCAAACTGCTCCGCGGTGAGGAAACCGAGCTTCAACGCAGCCTCACGCAAGCTGAGATCTTCGTGATATGCGGTCAGTGAGATCTTCGCCGCCTTCTCGTATCCGATGTGCGGATTGAGAGCCGTCACCAGCATCAGAGAATTGTCCAGGTGGTCCTTGATCCGCTTTTCATTCGGCTCGATCCCGATGGCGCAGCGATCACAGAAAGAGCGGGAGGCGTCGGCTAGGAGTTCGATCGACGTTAGAACGTTGTGCAGCATGACCGGCTTGTATACATTCAGCTGGAAGTTACCCTGCGAACCTGCAAACGCCACGGCGTGGTCGTTGCCAAACACTTGAACGGCGACCATCGTCAGCGCCTCGCACTGAGTCGGATTGATCTTTCCCGGCATGATTGAGGAGCCGGGTTCGTTTTCGGGGATTTTCAGTTCGCCGAACCCGGCCCGCGGACCACAGGCATACCAACGCACATCGTTTCCGATCTTCATCAATGCGCCGGCGAGTGTGCGAAGTGCTCCGCTCACGCTGACCATGCCGTCGTGCGCCGAGAGTGCCGCAAATTTGTTGGGAGCTGAGATAAATGGCTGACCGGTTTCTTCCGCGATCCGCCGTGCAGCTGCTTCACCGAAGCGGGGATCGGCATTGAGTCCCGTGCCGACTGCGGTACCGCCGATCGCGAGTGCGTAAATTCCGGTGAGAGTTTGGCGAATGCCCTCGAGTGCCTGATCGATCTGCGCCACCCACCCGGAGATCAATTGGCCGAGAGTGAGCGGGGTAGCGTCCTGAAGGTGGGTGCGCCCTACCATGACGACATCGCGATACTGTTGCGACTTCTCTTCGAGTACATTTCGCAGGCGAATGACGGCTGGAAACAAGCCTTCCACGATTGCCACCACCGTCGCGATGTGCATCGCCGTGGGAAACGTGTCATTGGACGATTGGCTGTGATTCACATCATCGTTGGGATGAATTGGCTTCTTCGAGCCAACCACGCCGCCGGCAAGTTGGATCGCACGATTGGCGATTACCTCGTTGGCATTCATGTTGGTCTGCGTACCAGAACCGGTCTGAAAGACAACGAGCGGAAATTGGTCATCCAAGCGGCCGTCGATCACTTCCTGTGCGGCACGCACGATCAGATCAACTTTTTCTTTGGGAAGTTGGCCCAGTTCGCCGTTGGCCAAGGCGGCACATTTCTTCAGAATGCCGAGAGCTCGAATGACCGGGCGGCCCCACCGAAAACGCTCAACACCAATTGGAAAATTTCCATGCGAGCGTTGCGTCTGCGCGCCCCACAAGTGCTTGGCTGGAACCTGGACGTCGCCTAGCGCGTCCTCTTCTATACGGAACTCCTCAGTAATTGTGAGACTCATAATCTTGACTTTTCCTACTCTGATTCGAGGTTCAACGGCCCGTGACACGAATCAGCATCTCCTGCCCGCTGCTGAGCGTGATCTTCTGGTGTCCGTGGAATGCAGTTGTGCCCAGTCCGCCCGCGCCGCCGACTATGGAGCCAATCCCCGCGCCTTTCCCGCCACCGAAGATTCCGCCAAGCAAGGCGCCGGCTCCCGCTCCGATGGCTGTATGTTCGACGCTCTTACGACCTCTGCCGCCTGACTCGATGGCGCCTTCGACATCCACCTTCTCGCCGGAGGGTGCGTGGTAAAGCTCAACAATTTCGGCATGAATCGGAGCGCGGCGGCCATCGGGCATAACCAGGCGGTCGAAGCGAAGCACTATGCTGGTATGCCCTTTGAGTTTGCCGGATACATCAATCTCCTCGATGTGACCGTACACTCGAGCGTTGCGGTATTCCCCGCTGTCGACCACAGTGGCGCTAAAGGGATCTCCTACTTGAGAATCGTCGCTGGTCAGCGTGTCGTCTAAGCGAATCCGGAGTGCTGTGTCTTGCGGTATTTCGAACGTTTCGGCCGATGCCAGAACCGATGAACCCACAATCGCTATTAGCGCCAGGACGAGACCAACCACCGGACTAGACTTCGACAGCAGAGCCTTCTTGAGACCAACAATCATGGAGATCTTTCCTCTCATTCGAAAACGCTTCGCTAGACCTTACGGGCGCGTGACCGCATGCTCCCGGGACTCTGCTTGAACATGTGCCTGGGCCTCATTCCCCTGAAGTTGCGGCTCGTGTGAGTCCTCCGCAGATGGCATTTGCACAATGCTGGGAACAACCAGTGGCTCCCGGTGCCGGTGCCAGACCGCTCGCATCAGATCGCGGTTCATCTTCCCGATGAATTCGAGGGGGATCCGCTTGGGGCATACTGCTTCGCATTCGCCGTGATTGGTGCAGCTTCCGAATAGCTCGTTTCTCATCGTGGCTACCATGCTCAGGGTTCGCTGATCACGCTGCGGTTGACCCTGCGGGAGCGAGTTCAGGTGAGTTATTTTGGCCGAAGTGAAAAGCATGGCCGATGCATTCGGGCAGGCGGCGACGCAGGCGCCACATCCAATACATGCCGCTGCGTCGAAGGCAGTGTCTGCATCCTCTTTTGGAACCAGGATC
The DNA here is from genome assembly GCA_963750245.1 of uncultured Acidobacteriaceae bacterium. Lineage (GTDB taxonomy): Bacteria > Acidobacteriota > Terriglobia > Terriglobales > Acidobacteriaceae > Sulfotelmatobacter. Next base: position 139,577 of record CAVVQB010000005.1, on the reverse strand, counting down.
GCATTGGCGGCAGGAGTGCTTCCCGTCGGGGCGCTGATGAAACCTCCAGCCTGAATGATCCGGTCAAACGCTGAGCGGTTTACGATCAGATCGCGGATCACCGGGAACGCCCGGGCCCGCCACGGCTCGATCGTTACCGTGTCGCCGTCTTTGAAGAATCGCATGGAAAGTTGGCATACTGTGGTGCCGCGCTGCCCACCATGGGCCACACCGTTGATGAGGAAACCACACGAGCCGCAGATACCTTCCCGACAATCGTGTTCGAAGGCCACCGGCGGCTCCTGCCGGCTGATCAAATCCTCATTGAGCGCGTCCAGCATTTCGAGGAACGACATGTCGGGGGTGACATTGTTCGCCTGATAGCTGACGAAGCTGCCCGCTGCGTTTGCGTTTTGCTGCCGCCAAACTCTTAGCGTGAGATTCATGGCTACTTGTAACTCCTTTGCGAAAGCGGGACATGCTCGAAGCTGAGCGGTTCTTTGTGCAAGGCGTGCGCTTCGCCAGCACCTTTCCATTCCCAGGCGGCCGTGTAGGCAAAATTTGCATCGTCACGTTTCGCCTCACCCTCGGGAGTTTGGCTCTCCACCCGGAAGTGGCCTCCGCACGATTCTGTGCGCTGTAAGGCGTCGGTGCACATGAGTTCGGCGAGTTCGAGAAAATCTGAGATCCGGTTCGCTTTCTCGAGACTCTGGTTGAGCTCTTCGCCCGTACCGACGACACGAAGGTTGTGCCAGAACTCGTCACGTAATTCCGGAATTCGATCGAGGGCCTTACGCAATCCGGCATCAGCACGGGCCATGCCACAATCATCCCAAACGATCCTTCCAAGGTCTTTATGGAAGGAATCTGGAGTGCGTTTCCCATTGATCGCCAGCAGCTTGTCGATACGATCCTTCACTTCGGCCTTGGTTGCCTTGAACGGGCTGTCGGACGCACTCACAGGATCTAATTTGTTGGCAGCAATGTAATCGGGCACTGTGGCCGGGAGAACGAAGTAGCCGTCGGCGAGACCCTGCATGAGCGCGCTGGCGCCGAGCCGGTTGGCACCGTGGTCCGAGAAGTTCGCCTCACCGCCCACGAACAATCCGGGAATCGTGGACATCAGGTGATAGTCAACCCAGAGTCCGCCCATCGTGTAGTGGGGAGCGGGATAGATCCGCATGGGCACTGTATATGCGTCTTCTCCGGTAATTCTTTCGTAGATCTCGAACAGGTTGCCGTACTTCTCGCGCACTGTTTGCAGGCCGAGCCGGTGAATCGCATCAGCAAAATCCAGGTAGACACCCTGACCGTGCGGGCCCACGCCGCGCCCTTCGTCGCATACTTCCTTCGCATTTCGCGACGCAACATCGCGGGGTACGAGGTTTCCAAAGCTTGGGTAACGATTCTCGAGGTAGTAATCGCGGTCACTTTCCGGAATCTCATTTGGAGCACGGGTGTCACCCTTCTTCTTCGGTACCCATATGCGTCCATCATTCCGGAGCGACTCCGACATGAGCGTCAGCTTGGACTGAAAATCGCTGCTCAACGGGATACACGTCGGATGGATCTGCGTAAAACACGGGTTCCCAAAGAGGGCGCCACGGCGATGGGCACGCCATATCGCGGTGCAATTCGAAGCCTTGGCGTTCGTCGAGAGATAGAAGACGTTGGAATATCCTCCGGTTGCCAGCACAACCACGTCGGCAGAGTGGCAATCCAGTTGGCCCGTCACTAAGTCCCGCGTCACAATGCCGCGCGCTCTGCCATTGACAAGGACGACGTCAAGCAGTTCACTCCGGAAATGCATCGTGACTGTCCCCGCCGCTATCTGCTCCTCGAGGGCCTGGTAAGCGCCGAGCAACAGCTGCTGCCCCGTCTGGCCTCGCGCATAGAAGGTTCGTTCGACCTGTACGCCGCCAAAGGAGCGATTGTCCAGAAGTCCGCCGTACTCCCTTGCAAACGGGACGCCTTGAGCCACGCACTGATCGATAATGTTGCCACTGACTTCCGCCAGCCGGTACACGTTGGCTTCACGGGCGCGATAATCGCCGCCCTTGACCGTGTCCTTGAACAGACGCAAAACGCTGTCACCGTCGTTGCGGTAGTTCTTGGCGGAGTTGATACCTCCCTGAGCTGCGATCGAATGCGCCCGGCGCGGAGTGTCGTGATAGGAAAAGCAATCGACGTGGTAGCCTTGCCGGCCGAGAGTCGCAGCTGCTGCCGCTCCGGCCAGCCCCGCTCCCACTACGATGATCGAGTGTTTGCGCCGATTCGCGGGATTCACCAGCTTCATTTCGTAGCGGCACGTATCCCACTTCTGCTCAATCGGACCTGAGGGTATCCTTGCTTCCAACATTTGTTTCGTCCTTTGCTCAATACAATCAGCAGTTAATGCAACCAGCCTGCCAATACCGAAACCGGCACAGAACTGAATCCAAAAAAGACCACGATCGCGATCGCTCGTGAAGCGATTTTCAACTTCTTTTCGTTTCGGGCGGTGTTCCAGCCGAGGGTTTGCAGCATGCTCCAGATTCCATGGTCCAGGTGCATGCAAAGCGCACCCATCGCTACGACGTAGAAGAGCGCAACCGGCCAAACAGTGAAAGCTTGCGTGACGTTCTGGTAGACGGCCAGATGTCTGAACTGTCCGGCTCGGAACCCGACTGCACCCGCGGTCAGGTGAAGAAGGTGAAAGATGATGAAGACAACCAGAAGGATCCCACCCCAGCGCATCACGCGTGCGGAGAGTGTCGTTTCGATATTGCGCTTGACCTCATATTCAACCGGTCGCGCAGCCCAGCTCATCCGGCTGAGCTGGAAAGCGGCAGTGATGTGGAGGGCAACGCATGTGAGCAGGACGGCTCGCACTACCCAGAGTAGTTCTCCATAGGCAAGCCCAGGTGAGCCTACTTCCCGCAGGAACCGTGAGTAGGCGTTGATCTCGTCCGGCCCCGTAAATATTTTGAGATTGCCCACCATGTGGGCGATCACGAATCCGACCAGCACGACTCCAGTAACCGCCATGACGACCTTCTTCCCGATCATGGTGGACCAGAAAGCCATTGCAGGATGGCTAGCCGCTACCTTTTTCGTCGTCATAGTACCAACTGGGTGGACCAAATTCCCGCTCGTATTGCTTGCCATTTCTACCTCTCGTTTTCTCAGCGTTTGTTATTCCAACGCGGTGTAAGCGGGCGTCCACTGTGTCTTTAACACTCGTTCGCGCAGTTCGTCCTCACTGAGCTTTGGGGCGACGCCATTCTTTTGTGCTTCGACTCCAATTGCTATGGCAATCGAAGCCGCGACCTTCCTGAGCTGTGTGAGCGGAGGAAGCAGGGACGCAGATGGATCCTTGAGCGCCGGCGAATTTGCGGCAAGCGCTCGGGCCGCTGCCAGCATCATCGGCTCTGTGACTCGGCGGGCACCTGAAGCTACCAGGCCAAGTCCCATTGCAGGGAAGATGTAAATGTTGTTGCACTGCGCGATAGGTATCTTGCGGCCGCCATAACTGACGGGAGCAAACGGGGAACCGGACGCCACCAACGCGCGTCCATCGGTCCACTGAATCAAATCCTCGGCTTTCGCTTCAGATTTTGAGGTCGGATTCGAGAGCGGGAAAATGATCGGCCGCTCGACCTTGCGAGCCATCTCGCGAACGATTGGTTCCGAAAAGGCGCCGCCCACGGTTGAAAGACCCACCAGAATGGTTGCGTTGATTTTTCCAATTACGTCAGCAAGACCGATTTGTCCGTCGGACGTTCGAGGCCACCCGGCGATCTCGTTCTCTGGTCGGGCATAGACGACCTGCTCAAGAGTAAGTTCCTTTCGGCCTGAGTGCAGGAGACCATCTTTGTCGATGACCCAAAAGCGACTCTGTGCCTCTTGCTCGGTCAGGCCCTCCTCCCTCATGGCTGCGCGGAGTCCGTCCGCAACTCCGATACCGGCTGAACCCGCGCCGAGCATGACGATCTGCTGCTGCTTCAGACTTTTTCCGGTCACCTTGACCGCACCCAAGACAGCGCCGAGTGCAACCGCCGACGTTCCCTGGATGTCGTCGTTAAAGGTCAACAACTGGTCCCGATAGCGATTGAGGATGGGCCGGGCATGAGGAGTCGCGAAATCTTCCCACTGCAGGCATGTCCCAGGAAGCTCCTGTTTCACCGCCCGCACGAACTGATCTACGAAGTCGAAATAAGCTTCCCCTGTGATTCGCTCATGACGCCAGCCGAGGTACTCGGGATCCTTCAGTCGCTCTGCGTTGTTCGTACCCACATCCAACACAATCGGTAGCGTTCGTTCCGGACGAATGCCCCCGATCAGCGTGTACAGCGAAAGTTTGCCGATAGGGATGCCGAGTCCGCCTGCACCCTGGTCACCGATGCCCAGAATGCGCTCGCCGTCCGTGACGACGATTACATCAACGTCCTTAGTCGGCCGATTTCGCAGCAACTGCGGGATAGAGTCGCGGAGAGGATAGGAGATAAATAGCCCACGCGCCCGCCGATAGATGTGGCTGAATTGCTCACATGCCAGCGCAACGGTTGGCGTGTAAACCATCGGCGTCATTTCTTCGATGTGCTCCAGAAGAAGGCGGTAAAAGAGGACCTCGTTTGCGTCCTGCAGTGCGCGCAAGTAGATATGCCGCTCAAGATCATCGTCTTTTCTCTTGTAGGCCTCGTAGGCTCGGACAACTTGCTCGTCGAGAGTCTCGAGATGCGGCGGAAGAAGCCCGTGGAGCCCAAATTCCTTGCGCTCCTCCTCAGTGAATGCCGTGCCTTTGTTCAGGACTTGTCGGTTGAGAAGATCCAAACCACGAGGAATAGTCGACAAGTCGGCTTCTGTGATGGGTAGTGTTGTAATCATGCGTATCCTTCCTTAGTGATTCATCGTCCTCCTTAGCGGAGCAGATTGACTCGGGCGAGATCGACAATCTCGTCCCCGCGCCCGCTAAGGACCGCTTTCATCATGAAGAGGCTGAAGCCCTTCGCTTGCTCCAAAGTGATGGTCGGTGGCATGGAGAGTTCCTGCCGCGAAACCGGCACCTCAACCAGTGCCGGACCGTCATATTTCAGCGCCTGCGCAAGCATCGGTTCTACGTCATCAGCGGTTTCCGCTTTCAGCCCGAGCAGGCCAGCACCCTCTGCGATTTTTGCGAAGTCAGGATTGCGCAGGTCGGTGGTGAAATCGAGGATCCCGGCGGCCTTCATCTCCAGTTCGACGAAGGCGAGCGAATCGTTTTTGAATACGACGATCTTCACCGGCAATTGATGTTGGCCCAGCGTGAGCAGGTCGCCCATGAGCATCGCGAAACCGCCATCACCCGACATCGAAATCACCTGCCGGCCTGGATAGCTGGCCTGTGCGCCGATCGCTTGTGGTAGAGCGTTGGCCATCGACCCGTGGGTAAAGGAACCGATAATCCTTCGTTTGCCGTTCATGGTGAGATACCGTGCGGCCCAGATCGTTGGCGTCCCCACGTCGCAGGTGAACACTGCATCCTCGGTTGCGAGTTGATCGAGCAGGCGCGCGACATATTGAGGATGGATCGGCTTGTCAATGGAACTGGGCACCGCCAGGTCGTCCAGGCTCTTGCGTGCTTTGCGATAGTGCTCTACGGATTCCTCTAGGTGCGTTTCGTACTGGTTTTGGTCGAGCTTCGGCAGCAATGCCCGGAGCGTGGTTTTTGTGTCCCCCACAAAGCCGAAGTCCACCTTGCTACGGCGTCCGATCTGTTCCCCGCGCACATCGATCTGCACGATGGTGGCGTCTTTGGGGAAGAACTGCTGATATGGGAAGTCTGTGCCAATCATCAGTAGCACTTCACAAGTCAGCATGGCGTGATAGCCGGAAGAGAACCCGAGCAGACCTGTCATGCCCACGTCGAAGGGGTTGTCGTATTCGATGAACTCTTTTCCCCGCATCGCGTGGACAATGGGAGCTTGCAGCTTGGCTGCAACCGCAATCAGCTCGTCGTGTGCTCCGGCACAGCCTGCGCCCCCTAGAATCGTTATTTTCTGCGACCGATTCAGCAGGTCCGCTAGGATGTTGAGTTCGTCGTCGGAAGGGCACACAGACGGCCTTGCGTCGGAAAAACGCAGCCGCGCCGATTGCTCGACGGCATCTCGCATGGCCACGTCTCCTGGTATGGCAACGACGGCGACGCCGCGCCTTGAGATTGCAGTCTGCATCGCAATCTCGAGCACCCGCGGCATCTGCTCCGGATGCGAGACCAGTTCACAGTAATGGCTGCACTGCGCGAAGAGATGCTCGGGATGAGTCTCCTGAAAGTATCCGCTGCCGATTTCGTTACTCGGAATCTGAGCGGCAATGGCAAGGACGGGGACGCGGCTGCGGTGACAATCGTAGAGGCCGTTGATTAGGTGCAGGTTCCCGGGGCCGCAGCTGCCGGCGCAAACCGCCAGTTTCCCGGTGAGATGCGCTTCGGCGCCGGCCGCGAACGCCGCGACCTCTTCATGGCGTGTGTGAACCCATTGGATCCCCTCGCGCGTGCGAATCGAATCCGTGATTCCGTTGAGCGAATCCCCGCTGACGCCGTAAACCCGCTGTACTCCTGCCTCCGCCAAAACATCTACAAGCAGGTCCGCTACTCTCTTTGCCATTTGTTTCCCTCTCGTCACCGTCTCTGCGGCCCGACCACGCTGGCTTTGCCCGTGGCCACACCAGGCCATCTACTCGCAACAGACAAATCGCACCATGAGACGGTGCAATTGTTGTTCCATTAGATAATCGCCACTTCCAAGCCGGCCGAGTGACAGTTGGTTAGCGATTCGACCAAAAAAAGGTGAATTGCTGACGCTGTCAGTCTTCTGTCGAATTGATGCCCCTGGCCACGCTTGCATAACGGACATGGATCGCAGCGATTCATTGCGATCTCAATCAGGAACATCCGCCGTCCGTTTGGTATTTCGCTTGCTTTCAGTCGTTGTAGCGCGGAATTCTGAAACGTACCTGCGATCGCGTTTTCGAAGAACAGCGCCTCAGGCCAAATCAGGAAGAAGAGAAATGTTGATGCGGCGAATGAGATTTTCGGATTTGCGGAGCCTTTGGCAAGGGATGGTCATCGCTTTCCTGTCCACTGCCGCGTTCGCCGCAAGCGAGCCCGCGAACGGTACGAACATCTTCACTCCGGCGTCGACACCGGCGAGGATGGTCACTCACCTTTCTATATTTGTCCTTGTCATTACCGGGATCATCTTTGTCGTCGTCTTTACGCTACTGGCCTATTCCGTCATTAAGTTCCGCGGGCAAGCCGCGGATGCCGGACGCGAACCGCCCCAGGTGTACGGAAGCACACAGATTGAGATGGCCTGGACCATCATTCCCATCATCATCGTGGTGGTGTTGTTCCTGGCCACGGCGAGAGTAATCCATGCCGTCCAGGATGCTCCCCAACCCCCGGGCGCCATCGAGGTCACCGCCATCGGACACCAATACTGGTGGGAGTTTCGCTACCCGAAGCTGGGGGTCGTTACAGCGAATGAGTTGCACATCCCGGTGAGCGATCCCGCGAATCCGACTCCTACGTTCCTAACCTTGCTTTCGGCTGACACCGACCACAGCTTCTGGATCCCGGAACTCGCCGGCAAGACTGACCTGATTCCCAACCATCCGAACCGGATGTGGATGGACCCACAGCGCACAGGAATCTTTCTTGGTCAGTGCGCGCAGTACTGCGGAGTTCAGCACGCCAAGATGCTGTTACGGGTCTCGGTGGATACTCCTGAAGACTTTGCCGCCTGGGTGCACGGCCAACAACAGCCCGCCGTTCAGGACGCAAGCGTGGAGACCGGCAGACGAGTTTTTGAAAGCAATGCCTGCATGAACTGTCATGCCGTGGGAGCGACAGCTGCTAACGGGCGCTTCGGCCCGGATCTCACACATTTGATGACCCGCGCCACGATCGCCTCCGGTGCGGCAACAAATACACCACAAAACCTCCGGCTCTGGATTCAGAACCCAAACGCGATCAAGCCCGGCTCGCTGATGCCGGCCATGCAGTTGAACGATGCGGACCTGGATGCGGTCGTGAGTTATATGGAGACACTTCGCTAGGGAAGTTGAAGGCCAATATGTCATCGAATGCGATCACGATTCCCGGCGTGCAGATTAACGAGAAGCCGTGGGTTGACACGCTTCACGAGTGGGTTACCACGGTTGACCACAAGCGCTTGGGCGTTCTCTATATTCTCTACGCCCTACTATTTCTGGTGATCGCCGGTGTCGAAGCGCTCATCATCCGCATTCAGCTGATGTTCCCGCACAATCATTTTGTTTCGCCGCAGGTTTTCAACCGACTGTTCACAATGCACGGCACAACCATGGTTTTCTTCATGGGCATGCCAATCCTGTTTGGCTTCGCGAACTATCTTGTTCCACTAATGATTGGTGCTCGAGATATGGCATTTCCGCGGCTGAATGCCTTCAGCTTCTGGCTTTCGGCGCTAGGTGGATTTCTTCTCTACTTCAGCCTGGTGGGCGCAAATGGGCTCTACGGCGCGGGCAACGCTCCGGATGTGGGTTGGTGGGCATACGCGCCACTGACGGCACGGGCGTTTTCGCCAGGCCACAGCACTGATTATTGGACACTGGCGCTGCTGGTTTCCGGGTTTGGAAGCATTGGAACCGCGATCAACATAATCGCGACCATTCTGTGCATGCGCTGCCCAGGTATGAAGCTCAACCGCATGCCCTTGCTGGCATGGCTTAATTTGGTCATGGCGGGAATGGTTCTGATCGCTGTTTCGCCCCTGACCGCGGCACAGATGATGCTGCTCATCGATCGATATCTAGGAGGGCATTTCTTCGACACGCAGGCGGGTGGCTCCGCCGTGCTCTGGATGCACTTCTTTTGGATATTTGGCCATCCGGAAGTGTACGTCCTTATTATTCCCTGCTTTGCTTTCATGTCGGAAATCATCCCGGTGTTTTCACGGAAGCCGATTTTCGGATATCCGGTGATGGTCGCGGCCACGGTCTGCATCGGCTTCGTGAGCATGAGCGTGTGGGCGCACCACATGTTCACCGTAGGAATGAACTCTTACGCCAACAGTTTTTTCGCGATTACCACGATGGCGGTCGGCGTTCCCACGGGAATCAAGATCTTTAATTGGCTGGGCACCATGTGGGGCGGAAGGATTCAGTTCAAAACACCGATGCTGTTCAGCATCGCATTTCTCTTCCAATTCCTGATTGCCGGCCTGACCGGCGTCATGCTGGGAAGTGCCGCCTTCGCTTCACAGCTTAGCTTGTCGTATTTCGTAGTCGCGCATTTTCACTACACATTGGTAGGCGGGGTTGTGTTTGCCGTGTTCGCCGCCATCTATTACTGGTACCCAAAAATCACGGGAAGAATGTTGAACGAAACCCTCGGCAAGGTTCACTTCTGGGTGTTCGTGATCGGCTTCCATCTGACATTCGACCTCATGCACTTTCCCGGCCTCCTGGGCATGCCCCGCCGAATCTACACTTACGAGCCAGGCCGCGGTTGGAATACTTTGAACCTGCTTGTCAGCATCGGCGCGTTCATTCAGGCGATCGCCATCCTGCTGTTTGTGGCTAACCTAATTATTTCCTATTTCAAGGGCGCCAAGGCGGGCAACGACCCCTGGGACGCATGGACGCTCGAATGGTCCACCAGTTCGCCGCCGCCTGCGTATAACTTCGCTTCCATTCCTGTGGTCGCGAGCCGCCGGCCGTTGTGGGACCTGAAGCATCCCGAAGATCCAGACAGCCGTTATGAGTGAAGGAACAATGCAATGAGCGCGATAGCAAATTCTGCGATGGCAAATCGGTTCCCCGAGGCGTCGGTGGCCTGGAGCCTTCCGTATCGTGGCAAAGTCGCAATGGCCGGCCTCATCATTGCCGAGTCGGCGATCTTCACGATTTTCGTGGTTGCTTATCTTTTCTATGTTGGGAAGAGTCTCACCGGACCGACTCCGCGCGAAGTGCTCGAAATACCGATCTTCTACTCCATCTGTCTGTTGTCGAGCAGCCTGACCATTCATTTCGCGGCGAAGTCGCTGGCACGCGACCGAGTCGGAGCATTTCTCGGCTTATGGGCGCTGACCATCGTTTTGGGCGGCACGTTTATGTACGGCACTGCGCAGGAGTGGCACCGGCTAATTTACGAACACGGGCTCACGATCTCGACGAATTTATTCGGAACGACCTACTACTCGCTGGTTGGACTGCACGCTTTTCACGTAACCGCAGGCCTGATCATGCTCTTGATTGTCGCGATCTTTGCTTTGGCCGGACGCGTGCGCGCGCAGCAGTCGCGTCGCGTGGAGGTCCTCGCGATGTACTGGCACTTTGTGGATGCCGTGTGGGTGGTGGTTTTCACTGTTGTTTACGTGCTGGGCCGCTGAGGCTGGGGAACTGAGGAAGAACGCCGAGGAAGAACAATGGCAACCTTGCTGACAACCGAACCAATCAGTGAAAGCCCTCGGGCGCCGCGCGAGATTGAAGTGCCCGCGCCTACATCCTGGCCCTTTGTTCTGGCTTTCGGCTTCGCCTTGATGTTTGCAGGCCTGGTCACAAGCTTATCGGTCACCCTCCTGGGTGCCGTTCTTTCGCTCGCGGGCTGCATCGGCTGGTTTCGCGAAGTCTTCCCTTACGAGCACGAAGAAGTTGTGCCTGTAGTTCCGGAAGACATCCGTATAGCCACCGAACGCCGGGTGGTTGAGTTACTTCCGATTGGGCATCATGTGCGGGCCTGGCTGCCGGTAAAAACCTATCCAGTATCAGCGGGCGTGAAGGGCGGACTGGCTGGAAGCGTCGCCATGGCGGTACTGGCCTGTGCCTACGGCATGCTAAAGGCGGGAAGCATCTGGTACCCGATCAATCTTCTCGCTGCGGTCGTGTACGCCGAATCGCTGAAGCTCGGGCCTGGACAGTTAAACTCATTTCACGCTGACAGCTTCGCGATTGCTTTGGTCCTACACATCGTTGTGTCTGCGCTGGTCGGTTTGCTCTACGGCGCGATGCTTCCTATGTTCGCGCACCGCCCGATCGTGCTCGGAGGGTTGATCGGCCCTGTCCTATGGTCGGGGCTCCTCTACACAATGTTGGGCCTGCTCAATCCACTGCTTGCCAGCCACATCGACTGGCCGTGGTTCATTGCTTCGCAGGTGGCCTTCGGAATCGTGGCAGGTTTAGTCGTCATGCGGGAGTCACCGATGACGACGCGGGAGAATCTGTCATTCGCTATACGCGCAGGGATCGAAGCTCCGGGAATCACCCCGCCACGAGAAGGAGAGAAGCGCCCATGAACCGATATCGCTATCTATGTGGGTTAGCGGTGCTGAGCATGCTGCTCTCGGGTTGTAGTAGCTCTCCTCATGGTCAGCCCCAGAAGGATTCGGAAGCGGTAGCGCCCGACCAGATTTTGGAATTCGCCACTCTCTACTCACAGAACTGCGCGGGCTGCCATGGCGCACAAGGACGCGGAGGGGCAGCGATCGCGCTGGGAGATCCAGTTTACCTCGCCATTGTGAATGAAGCGTCCATGCGCAAAGTGATCGCTAACGGCGTACATGGAACCTCGATGCCCGCCTTCGCTCAGAGCGCAGGCGGAATGCTGACGGACAAACAGATTGATGCGATCACGAGCGGCATATTGTCACGTTGGGCGCACAACGAAGTTCTCGACGGAAGCAATCCGCCTTCGTATGCGGCAACTACTCCGGGCAACGCCGCCAATGGTGAACTGGTTTACGGAAAGTACTGCGCTTCGTGCCATGGTCCTGAAGGCCAGGGCACGCGCAAGGGCAGCGCCGTCACCAATGATTCATTCTTGGCCCTCGTCAGCGATCAGGGACTGCGCACGATCGTGATCGCGGGCCGGCCGGAATTGGGCGCGCCAGACTGGCGCGCCAACGTACCTGGAAAACCAATGGCGAACCAGGAAATTACGGATGTAGTTGCCTGGCTTGCGTCACGCCGCGTGCAGAACCCCGGGCAGCCTTATTCGGCTTCGAATTACTCGCAGCATTAGGAGTTCAGATTATGTCCACTAAACCTGTTGTTGCTCCGTCGACTGGCTCCACTATTTCGCGCCGCGGGTTTTTCATGAAACTGGGAATTCTCTTCAACGGATTCGCGGCTATGGTAGTGGCGGTGCCGGTGGTTGGATTTCTGCTTTCCTCGGTTACGCGCGGTCGTGCCAGCGGCTATCTCTCTTGGGTCCCGCTCGGGGCTGTAAACGACTTTCCTGAAGGCGAAACGCGGCTGGCTACTTTTCGGAATCCATACGTGATGCCCACAGATGGCAAGACGGTGGACACTGCCTGCTGGGTCCGGCGTATTGGTGGCGATCAGTTCCAGGTCTTTGCCATCAACTGTGCACATCTCGGCTGCCCGGTCCGCTGGTTTCAGCAATCCGGTTTATTTATGTGCCCTTGTCATGGCGGAGCGTACTACCGTGATGGCTCGCGCGCGTCGGGGCCACCGGAACGAGGCCTGTTCGAATATCCCTACAAAGTTGAGAACGGCCTGGTCACCATTCAGGCTGGTGAGTTGCCCACGCCGGGAGCGGCGATCGCATCTCTCACCGGGGAGAAGCCGCCATGCGCATCTTGATTGGAAAGATTGGGGAATGGTTCGACCATCGCCTGCAGCTTGCGGCGCCGATTCGTGAGGCCGCCGAGCATCCCGTACCCCGGAACACGGCCAGTTGGTTCTACGTGTTTGGCAGCGCGGCGCTCACAGTCTTCCTTCTCCAGCTTGTTACGGGAATTCTTTTGGCATTGATCTACGTGCCCTCAGCCGGCGAGGCATGGAGCAGTCTTCAGGCTTTGAACCATCAGGTGGCGCTCGGCTGGTTCATTCGCGCGATGCACGGATGGGGCTCCAACTTCATGGTCGCCATTGTTCTGATTCACATGGTGCAGGTCTTCCTGTTCGGGGCTCACAAGTTTCCGCGTGAACTCACCTGGGTTATTGGCGTTTTTCTTCTGCTGATGACCTTGGGCATGGCCTTTACCGGACAAGTGCTGCGCTTCGATCAGGACGCATACTGGGGATTGGGAATCGGCGCTTCCATCGCCAGCCGCGTTCCGATCATCGGTCCCTTCGTGGTAAAGCTGATGCTGGGTGGGCCAATCATCGCCGGCGCAACCCTCTCCCGATTTTTTGCTCTGCACGTGTTCGTAATTCCCGGAATGCTTATCGCGTTCGTAGGTCTTCACCTTCTGATGGTACTGAAGCTGGGCATCAACGAATGGCCCATGCCGGGTCGCATCGTAAAGCGAGCCACTTATGAACGCGAATATCACGCGTTGACGAAGCAAGACGGCGCGCCTTTCGTGCCCTATGCGATCTGGAAGGATTTGTTCTTCGCGGCATTTATTATTTTGGCTATCGCCGCGTGCGCCTTCTACTTCGGTCCGTTTGGGCCGACCGGCCAGCCCGACCCGACGATCATCCAGACCGCTCCCAAGCCGGATTACTTTTTTCTATGGCTTTACGCTTTGCTCTCACTGCTTCCTCCCTCGATGGAGACGCCATTTCTACTCATCGGCCCAGTACTGGCGATCCTGGCGTTGATTCTTCTGCCGTTTCTTTCCGGCGAAGGAGAAAAGAGCTGGAAGCGCCGGCCCATTGCGGTCCTCACGGTGATGCTGATTGCGATCACCCTGGGAACTTTCACCCGGCTCGCACAGTTCGCGCCGTGGAGTCCACAAATGAACGCGTGGAGCGGTGATCCTGTCCCGGACCGCTTTGTGCATGGCACCACTGCACTGGAGCGCCAAGGCGCGCTGGTCTTTCAGGTCAAGCAGTGCCGCAACTGCCACTCGCTTGGCGAAACCGGTGGAAAGAGAGGCCCGTCCCTGGATTCGGTCGCCGTTCGACTGACACAGGACCAGCTCATCCGGCAGGTAATTCAGGGCGGCGGCAACATGCCCGCGTATGGAAAAAACTTGAGTCCAGCGGAGACTACTGCGCTCGTTGCATTTCTGGAGACGTTGCATCCCGCCGGGCAAGCTCCCGCGCGCGACGCGTCACGTGACCTGGCACTTGGCGAAAGCAGTCAGAAATCTCCAGGCACACAGCAATAGGATCCAGCGATGCCACACACTCATCACGCCGCTGTCGAATCATTCTGGGCTTCTGCGGTCTTGATTCTCGCAGCGCTAATCTACGTGCGGGGATGGATTCGCATTCGCAGGCTTGAACGGGACAGCGTCGGCGGCTGGCGCGCCGCGAGTTTTTTCCTGGGACTGTTCCTCATCTTGATTGCAGTGGCTTCCCCTATAGCGGCCCTCGATCACCAACTGCTAACGGTCCACATGATTCAGCATTTGCTGCTCATGACGCTGGCCCCTCCTTTCATATGGCTTGGCGCGCCAATAAAGCCGCTGACGCAAGGTTCATCCCCCCGATTCATCGAAGCGTTCCTCGCGCCAATTCCCCATTGGGCGTTAATGAAGCGACTTGAGAAGTCGCTGGCAAACCCCACAGTTTGCTGGCTTGCCGCCGCTGCCACTCTGATCGGATGGCATATTCCTTTTTTCTTTGCGCTCGGAATGCGATCGGAACTGTGGCATGGAATCGAGCAGACCTCGTTTCTGATATCTGGAGTTCTTTTCTGGTGGCCCGTCATCCGGCTTGGGCCGAGCGCTTCGGACGGGTCGGAGTGGTCGATCCTTTTGTATCTTTTTCTCGCCACCTTGCCGTGCGATATTCTTTCGGGATTTCTTGTCTTTTGCGACCGTGTGGTTTACCCGGCTTACTTCTCGGCACCGCACCTGCTTGCGTTTTCTGCTCTTGAGGACCAGCAATGTGCCGGCGCGTTGATGTGGACCTGCGTTACTGTCGTTTACCTGGTCGCCGGAACGATTGTCGCAGCGCGGCTGCTCTCACCCCAGAATTCGCACCCATACTCGTTTCCGATATCAGACGCGCAACTCAGCGTGGGATCGCATACGACCCCGCAGCGTATGGAGGTTTTCTAGATGTCCGCCAAGCCTCTCAATCCCGTGCTCAAAGCGCCCCCAATGAAAGGCCGCCGGGTCAGAGCATCCGCCCTGCTCTCTGATTACTGGGCGCTAACCAAGCCAGAAGTCAATTTCCTGATTTTGATCACAACTTTTGTGGGTTTCTACCTGGGTTGTGCAAGCGTGGGACAAAAGTTTTCATTCGTCGCATTGTTCAATACTTTGCTTGGGACGTTGCTCGTTGCAAGCGGGACGGCCACACTGAACCAGTACATCGAACGCAGCTTTGATGCACACATGCGCAGGACCGCCCGGCGCCCCGCCGCTGCCGGCCGCCTTGAACCCCATGCTGTCCTGGCCTTTGGAATCGTCCTGGCTGTGGCCGGGACCATCTACCTCGCGGTGGCTGTCGGTGGGCTCGCGAGCCTGCTGGCACTCCTCACGTTACTGTCTTATTTGTTCCTGTACACTCCGCTGAAACGTGAGACGCCTCTCTGCGTTCTCGTCGGTGCCTTCCCTGGCGCAATGCCTCCGCTGATTGGCTGGGCCGCCGCGTCGGGAGGATTGAGTAGTGAGGCGTGGCTGCTGTACGCCATCCTCTTTCTGTGGCAGTTTCCACACTTCATGGCCATCGCATGGATGTACCGCGAAGATTATGACCGCGCTGGCTATCTGATGTTACCCGGTGGCGACGCCAGAGTGGCTGTTGTGATTGTGCAAACCATGTTGCCACTGCTCGCTTTGATCCCAACCAGCATCGCAAGACTTCCGGCGCTGCACACAGCCACCTTCTATTGGGCGGGATTACTGCTCGGTCTGAGCTTTTTTTACTTCGGGGTCAAGTTCGTGCTTCAGAGATCGAGGGGAGCTGCACGTCGACTTCTCGCAGCTTCTATTGTTTATCTTCCACTCCTGTTGGTTCTGAGGGTCACACTCCGATAGCGGACGCTTGCGACGTTTTGTACACGATTTGACAGAATCCCAACTTTTCGACTGACTGTGGGCTGACGCGCGTTTGGCTCGTGACACCTACCCCGTTATTGATCTTCCAAATGGAACTGTAATTCCTTCTATCTAAACCACCCACGCAGCCCGCAGAAAGCAGTTAGTTGGCATGACTCTTGCAGTCTCACTGTTGGTTTGAGCCGTGCACTTCAAGCGATATGCAAAAACACGCCCGTGAACAACGGGCGAATCTTCGGACGAGCCGTACCACCAATTTGGAGGAATCACAGTGAAAGCTACTATTCGCAACTGGAAGTCGAATGTGCTGGCCCAGGTAATCGCAACCATCCTACTCGCCAATCTCACCTTCGCGGGAGCTGCGAGCCAAACAAATCAGATTGAAGCTGGGAGCAAGGCCGAAGTCAAAGGTCTAATTCTATCTCGCAATGGAGACCTGGTTCGCATCCGTGAAAAGGCGTCGGGCGCCATCGTTGTCGTCAACATCACAGACAATACCAAGATTGAGCGAAAGAAGAGCAAAGCTCTGTTCTTCCGGCACACCGACATGGATGTCACGGCAATGGTGCCCGGTTTGACGATCGCGGCTGAAGGCGTGGGTAATTCGAAAGGCCAACTCGAGGCCAGAAAGATTTCCTTTACTCCCGATGAATTCGCAATCGAAATGGCCGAGGAGGAGCAGGTTCAGGCCAGTCAGGCAGCTGCTCAAAACGCGCAATCCACTGCGATCCAAGGGATGGCGGCTGCGACCGTAGCCCAGAGTTCGGCCGGGCAGGCCCAGCAAGCGGCCGATGAGGCGAGTCAGCAGGCGCAAGCCGCCGGCGCTCTGGGGGTCGTGGATGCCACCGCCGTAGCGATGGTCAATCAGCGAGTGTCGGATTCGGACCATTACAAAGTTGAAGCGGAGAACGATATCTTCTTTGACGCGGATTCAGCCGTACTGAAAAGTGAAGCCAAACCGGCGCTTGCCGATCTTGCCAGAACCGCGAAGTCGCTCGATGGCTACATGATCGAGATCTCGGGATACGCTGCGAATACGCAAAGCAAAAAGATCGACTATCAGAAACTCAGTGAGGAGCGCGCCGCCGCGGTTGCTCACTATTTCTACGAGGTCCAGAACATTCCCATGCGACGCATCCTGATGCCCGTTGGCTACAGCACTACCCATCGGCTTGCCAGCAACACTGACGCCGAAGGGCGCGAACTTAACCGCCGTGTCGATGTGAAGATTCTAGTGAACAAGGGCTTGGGGGATGGGCTTTAAGTCCAGATATAAACCGAGAACCACGCTGTTTGGATCCTCAGATTAGTCTTGGGACCTCACGGATTGTCGGGATGGTCGAGAACGGTCGCCAGGGCGCATCGTACGCCCGAGTCGAATTGTGAAGCCGGTGAACTGATTACCCTATGATCCTCGTCCGCGAAGGCTATGTAACGATCATTCTCGTAACACTCACACTTCTACTGCAAAGCGTGGGCATGGCCCTTCTCATCGAGTGGATAAGGGCCCAGTTTCCTCACGGCATTCGGCACCTGGGTCTTTTCCGCTCCATCATGCTCGTGGTTCGATTCACAAGTCTGCTTGTCTGCTTGCACATGTTAGAGATTCTGTTGTGGGCATCGTTTTATCGCTGGAAAAGTTTTGCCACGTGGGAAGCAGCTTTCTATTTTTCGGCGGCCAGCTATTCCACAGTCGGCGCAAGCGATCTTCTTCTCAAACAAATGTGGCGAACGATGGGCCCGGTAGAGAGCGTGACCGGCGTGCTGATGTGCGGACTTTCCGCGAGCTTCCTGTTCGCCATAGTGACGCGGCTCGTTGAGCAGGCGGACCAGAGACGAACCAATTCGCGGCCTGGCACTTCCTCTTACTCAACTAGCGAACTCGCGGAGCAGCCTGGGTCGAGACATCCAGAAACAGTGAATCATTGAGATGCTCGGCCATGGGGTTCGGATCAAATGTCAGCGGTTCGACATTTGCGCAATTGACATTTGCTTAGATGTATACAGGCCTTCGGGAAACGGGATTACGCACGGTATCACCATCGCAGTGGGTTGCGGCAGTTGCGGCCAGTAAATAAAGTTGACCGATTTCCACCGTTCCTTCGCTTTGGCAACGCTCGTGCTCTATCCCCAATCGAGCAGGAGGCAAACATGGACAGCGATTACGTATTCCTATGTGGGGTGATGTGGTGCGGCTACGGACAAGAAGACGCGGGCAGTGAACTGAAGCGGGCCGCCGAGTGCGACGATCCAGACCTAAGCTCTCTTGCGCTAGCCATGTTGCAAGAAGGCTATCGATCTGTTCCACAGCTCAGAGCAGTCAACTAAGCACCGTCAACCGGTCGGTCCAAACGAGTAGCCAAAGCGGCACCACCATCGATGTGGGCTGAGTGATAGAGAGGCACAACCATGAACACGCAGAATCTCCCAATGGATAAGCACCTCCTCTTGCAGTTCAAGCGTGGATTGCAAGAGCAACAGCGTGAGCTGTCACAGGCGATCGAGAAAGCTGAAAAGGAAATACGGGATTTTGCTGGCCCGGTTCCTCTCGACTCTATCGATCTCACTTGCTTCACTGCTTCGAAGGAATCCTTGTTCATGAGTGCCAGCCAAAATCGCAGCCGCCTGCATATGATTCAGCACGCACTGGAGCGGATCAACGATGGAAGTTTTGGCATTTGTGTTGACTGTGGAGGCTCGATCCGCCTGAAACGGTTGCAAGCCCTCCCCTGGGCGAGCCTCTGCATTCAATGCCAGGAACAAGCCGAGGTCGCACCACTGGCGGGAAACGCGACGCTGCACCTTTCCCCCGACGGCGCTCAAGCTTCTGGCACTTAGAAATCTTATGACTGCAAGTTTGTCCAATGATTGCGGCTCAACATTCCGAACTGGTGAACGCTGACTACAATCGCGCTCGCCATGTCTTTGCTGTCTTCACTGCCTGCGCGATCTTCACGCTAATCCTGGCTGGCGCTTTGGTGACGAGCAATGATGCGGGGCTCTCCGTGCCCGACTGGCCCACGAGCTTCGGATCAATCTACAGAATTCCGCCGATGGTTGGCGGCGTCCGATTCGAGCACGGCCACCGCATGCTTGCAGAGTTCGTTGGTCTTCTCACGGTCATCCTTGCACTCTGGACCTGGCGAACGGACGATCGCCGATGGATGCGACGCCTGAGTATGACCGCACTGGCTGTTGTGATTATGCAAGGCATACTGGGCGGTCTCACGGTGCTGTATTTTCTTCCTCCCGCCGTTTCTACCGCTCATGCCGCTCTCGGACAAACATTTTTCTGTATCACAGTGATCATTGCGACATTCACCGGTCGGACGTCGATGACATCTCCGAAGGTTCTCGTCCAACCCGTAGGGAGTCGTATCGTACGACTCGCGTTGATTTCGGTGGGAGTGCTGTACGTCCAACTGATTTTGGGCGGCCTGTTCCGACACGGCGGCCTGAGTTGGTGGCCGCACGTAGCAAACTCGATCGTAGTGGTCGCGATGCTCACCTGGACCACTTTTCTCGTTCTATCGAATTATAGGAACGTAGATCAGATCCGCCAGTCCGCGCTGATGACTATGACTCTGCTGGTGCTCCAGCTTTGCCTGGGTGGTGCTGCCTTCTACACCCGCGTCCTGCACGGACGTGAAGCCGTGCAACCCGCACCGGCCATGGTCATTTGCACGGTGGCCCATGTCGGATTGGGTGCGCTCCTGCTCGCTACTACCGTGATCCTGACCATCCGACTCTGGGTGATCGGTTTGCAGCCTGGAAACATTGGGTTGAAACCAATTCCGAACCGAGAGATCACCGAAGAAACGAATGATGAGCACGTCCCAATTGGGCAAGCCGCCCACCGGGTGCTTGCGAAGTTGGCTTGAAAAGGATAGAACTGCACGGGACTCGAAACTGAACCCACCCTCGGCCCAGCAGTGCTGCGCCGCCGAACGACGGAGAAGAGACGTTGGGAACGCTAGTCCCTCTATCGGACGCATCGCGACGGCCCAGACATTTCCCCGCCGTCACCGCTTTGATCATATTGGTCAACGTCCTGGTATTCCTAGCCGAACTGATGCGCGGCGACGCATTTGTCTTGCAATGGTCAGTCGTTCCCGCAGAAATCGTCGCCGGTCATCACTGGATCACAATTCTGACGGCGATGTTTCTGCACGGCAGTTGGTCGCACATCATAGGAAACATGGTCTTCCTGTGGGCTTTTGGTCCAGAGATTGAAGACGCCATGAATCCGCTGCGTTTCCTGGCGTTCTACCTTGCAGGCGGGCTGGTGGCCATGCTGGCGCAGGTTGTTGCCAGCCCCAGTTCAACGGTGCCTAACCTGGGCGCAAGCGGCGCGATTGCCGCAGTGATGGGTGCGTTCCTGGTGACTTACCCTCGCGACCGGATGCGATCGCTCCTGGTCATCTTTATTTTCGTCCGCGTCACCTTCATCCCGGCTGCGCTTTTGATCGTAGTGTGGTTTCTGATTCAACTATTCAATGCAGGAGCCGTAGCCCATGTGCAGACGGGCGGCGTCGCCTATCTAGCGCACGTTGGCGGCTGCATTTTCGGGGCTGTCACTGCGAGGTGGTTTGAGGATCCTCAACGGATCGCCGAACAAATATCGAGCGAATGAGTCTCTGACGGCGACCCGACTTTACGGCGCGGGGCGAAAAGGAACTTC
Organism: uncultured Acidobacteriaceae bacterium; assembly: GCA_963750245.1. Taxonomy (GTDB): domain Bacteria; phylum Acidobacteriota; class Terriglobia; order Terriglobales; family Acidobacteriaceae; genus Sulfotelmatobacter. Next base: position 118,994 of record CAVVQB010000005.1, on the reverse strand, counting down.
CGCCTTTACGATGGTTCCGCGGCCCGCCTCGCTTTTGAATTCAAACGTCCCCTTCAGCTGAAGCACCCGCTCTCGCATATTGATAACTCCCAGCCCTCCCGATTTTCTGAGTTCGTCAGGAGTGCAGCCAACACCATCATCGGATACACAAAGGCAAACGGTACCATTCGATCGTGTTAGCCGGACCTCAACCTTCTTTGCCTCCGAATATTTGGCGGCATTGCCGAGCGCTTCCTGCGCGATGCGGTAGAGACACAGCGCGGCCCCGGGCGACAACTCCTGCACGCTCGCGTCCGTCTCACACGTCACCGGCAGCCCGCGCACCTTGCTGAACTCCTCGCAATACGCCGACAGCGCCGCCGGCAGGCCTGACTCTTGCAACAGTGCAGGGTGAAGCTCATGCGATATATGACGGATGTCGGTTCCGATCTTAATCAGTTCCTGCTGCAAACCACTCACCGTCGCTTTGGCTTCCGAATCGGGTGACACCTGATTCCTCACCTTGCCCAGCCGGAGGGTAAGGGAGGTGATCTGCTGGAGAACACCGTCGTGCAGTTCGCCGGAGATGCGCATCCGCTCCGCCTCCTGCGCTTTGATCATCTGTTCGTTCAGCGCGCGGACCTCCGCCTGATGCCGCTCCAACAATGCCTGCTGCTGTTCCAGTGCGGCATGGCGGCGTTTCAAAGCGTTGACGCGGAGGTGATAAACGGTCCAGAACATCGCCAGAAACGCGAGACCACACAGACGCCCGGAACCAATTCGTCTGATAGTAGGCGGGCGCGATGCTGAACTCCAGAGTCACGCCTTCTTCGTTCCACACCCCGCTGTTGTTCGAGGCGATTACGCGGAAGCGGTAGTGGGTAGGTGAAAGATTCGTATAGTATGCTTGGCGGCGATTGCCCGCATCCTGCCAGTCGCCATCGTAGCCTTCCAGCTTATATTTGAAACGGACCTTCTCCGGCGCGACCAGGCTCAGAGCCGTGTAGTCGATCTCCAGATCGCGAGTCAGCCGCGGCAGGCGTAAGTTGGAGGGTGCCTCGCTCAATAGGTTTTGCCAGCGAATCTTGTGGTCGGCTGTGATTTGTTCGATACGGATCGGCGGCGGGAGTTTGTTGAAGGGAAGATGGCGCGGATCGATGACCTGGACGCCCTCTCCCGTTACAAACCACAGTTTGCCATCGGTCGATTTTGCGACCCGCGGCCCATAGTAGCTGGCCGCTGTCGAGCGGAGCCGGACGCCGTCAGCCGCGTCCCAAACGGTCGCTTCAATCGTACGCTTCGGGTCTGCAATCCACGCGTCTAATTCGGTCGGGGCGATGCGTACGATGCCGCAGGCCGTATACAACCAGAACGTGTGATCGTCGTCCTCCATCGTCCAGTGAACGGTGTTGCAAGGCAATCCGTTTCTGCTTGTGAGCGTGGTAATGCGACCATCTTTAATCCGGCTAAGCCCGTCCTGCGTGGCGGCCCATAGCGCGCCGTCCGATCGAGTTGCAGATCGGAGACAGCATTCGGGGCCAGACCATTAGCGACCCGTATAGGATGCGCGGACCTGGCCATCCTTGAAATATGACACGCCCCCGCCCTGCCAGAATCCGAGCCACACTCCACCTGCTCACGATCGGAGAGGAGAACCGAGCCCGTCTCCTGACGGCCCATCTCTGGCCAGCGGATCTCCTCCACCACACGTCCCTCGCAGCAAGTGCAAAAGACTCGTTTCCTCTGAAAGCCATACGTTGCCCGCCTTGTCCCCCGTGATGGAATGCACCTGTCCGGCCAGCGCAGTGGCTTGACGGCAATAAACCGGCCGCCCTCAACTAATCAAGTCCATGACTGGTAAACGCCCAGATCGCCCACGATCATCCTGAAAGAGCGATTGCGGCGCATCATCTGTCAGTCCGCTGGCCTTGCGGATCATCGAAATTGTCCGTTCTTCCACCTGGTTCAAACCTTCGCGAGCTGCCAACCCATACGCTGCCATCCGTCGCGCAGCTACGAATTGACCAGGCGGCGTCATTCGACAAACCTTGTTTCACTGAAATAGTGGAGACGGCCAAGCTCGCGAAAGCGGTCGAGTCCTCCATTGGTGGAAACCCAGACATTGCCCTCGCGGTCCTCGAAAATGCTGAAGATAACATCGCCTGAGAGACCATCAGATTCGCGAAAATACATCGGTCTTGCCGTGATGTACATGAATAAGCCCCTGCTCCACTGTGGCGATCCAGAGACCTCCATCGTGGTCGCGGAGCAGCTCGTTCGCATCGAATGGCGGTCCGCCCGTCGATTGGAATCGCGTGCGCTTCGAATGGGATGGGGCTCGAGGTTGTCGCCGGCGAACTGCCTAATTCCGCGCTCGCATGAGCGATTGAGCAGTCCTCCCTCGTCCCGCCTTTCCTAGATCCGATGATCTCCGTCGCGGCGTCGGATACTGCTTTGCGGGACCGGGCCTCATTGCCAAAGCCCAGATTGCGCACCGGCCCACAGAGTGCCCGGGCTGTCCTCATACAAAGCCGCAACGGTTCTGCCGAAGGCGCCATCTTCCCCGTAGCACTGCGCGCTACCTCTTCTTATTGCGCAGAGCCGGCCGATGGATTTGCCAGCGTCCCGGCCCACACCGTTCCTTCATGGTCCTGAAGAGCGATGCAACAAACTGCTGACCAAGCTCCGGGTGCTCGGTCAGCTTGCCGCCACTCCAGGTCGCAAGTCCAACAGCCGTGCCAATCCAAAGAGTCCGGTCGCGTGTGACGAGTAGGGCGGTAATGGCCTTGTCAGGGAGATGCTGACCCGCAGGTGGCTCCCAGGGGATACTGCGGACGCCATCGAAGCGAAGCAAGCCGAATTCCGTGCCGAGCCAGAGATACCCATCCCGGGTTCTGGGTCGATCGCGTAGATGTTGCCCTTGGTAAACCCTTCCCGGATTGTCCACGCTGTATGCGCGTACTGGCTGATGTCGGCCGCTGGGTCTAGCGCAAAAGCACACACGCAGCACGCCAGCATGCTGGCCAACCCGACAATGGCTCTCTTGGATACCTTTCCCATAATGGGAATGTTAGGCCCGCGATTGATTGTCGTACATTTTACGACGCGGGTCGAAAAGGAACTTCCACCTTCACCGTGGTTCCACGCCCGAGTTCGCTGTTGAACTGAAACGTCCCGTGCAATTGAAGCACGCGCTCTCGCATATTGATCACGCCCAAACCTCCCGATTTCTCGGTCTCGTTGGGGTCGCAACCAACACCATCATCGGAGACTGAAAGTCGAACGCAACCGTCGGCTCGAGTAAGCCGAACCTCCACTTTTTTTGCCTGCGAATATTTGGCCGCGTTGCCGAGTGCTTCCTGCGCGATACGGTAGAGACACAGCGCCGCGCCACGCGACAACTGCTCCACACTCTCGTCCGCTTCACACGATACAGCGAGGCCCCGCACGTTGCTGAACTCCTCGCAATAAGATGAAAGGGCCGCCGGGAGGCCAGCCTCTTGCAGCATTGCCGGATGGAGTTCATGCGATATATGACGGATATCCGTTCCGATCTGAATGAGTTGTTGCTGCAGACTATTGATCGTTGCTGTCGCTTCCGAATCGGGTGGCACCTGCCGTTTCACCTTGGCCAACCTGAGAGTGAGCGACGTGATCTGCTGGAGAACGCCGTCATGCAGATCTCCCGAGATGCGTATCCGCTCCGCCTCTTGCCCGTTAATCAACTGTTCGTTCAAGGCGCGGATCTCGACCTGATGCTGCTCTAACAATGCCTGATTCTGCCTAAGTAATACCTGATTCCCTTCTAACAATGCCTGGCGCCGCTCCAAAGCGCGGACGCGCAAATGATAAACGGTCCAGAGCATCGCCATAAAGTCAACACACACAGCGCGCGGAACCAATTCGTCTGATAGAAAGCTGGCGGAATCGCAAAATCTAGGGCCGCGCCGTCCTCGTTCCAGACGCCGCTGTTGTTGGAAGCGGTCACATGGAAGCGGTAATTTCCCGGAGGAAGGTTATTGTAAAAAGCCTGTTGGCGATTGCCGACGTCTCTCCAGTCGTGATCCCAGCCTTCCAGCTTTACGCGGAAGCGGTTCTTCTCCGGCGCCACGAAGCTCAGGGCCGTGTAATCGATCGAGAGATCGCGGACCAGGGGCGGCAAGCTCAAATGCTCCGGGGTCTCGTAGGTCTGTCTATCGGCCGTGGCCACCTCGATTCGTACTGGAGGTGGAAGCTTGTTGAAAGCCAGATGGCGCGGATCTACTACGCTGACGCCATCCCCGTGCGCGAACCAGAGTTTTCCGTCGAGGGACTTGATGGCCCTTGGGCCGTACCTGCCAACTACGGCACTGCTCCTCACGCCGTCAGAACTGTCAAACACCGTGGTCTGGACCATGCGCTTCGAGTTACTCGTCCACGCATCCAGGTCGGAATGCGCAATTCGCACCAGGCCGCAAGCCGTGTACAGCCATAACGACGATGCGTCGTCTTCCAAGACCATGCGGACGACGTTGCAAGGCAGGCCGTTCTTGGTTGTAAGGGTTGCGACGCGGCCGTCCTTGATGCGGCTGAGGCCCCCATCCGTGGCGGCCCAAAGTGCACCGCCCCGGTCGAGGAGGAGACTCCATACCAGGTCAGCGCCCAGGCCATCCTTGCTGGTTAGCGATGCGGCGAGTTTGCCGTTGTTGAAATAGGCGATGCCGCCGTAGAGGAATCCAAGCCACAGTCCACCTTTGACCGGATCGGGGAGAATGGCGGAAACACGGCGGTCGCGCTCTGCTTTGGACCACGGCCAACTTACCGACTCGACACTTTTGCCATCGACCAGATGCAGCAGACCGCGATCGGGATCGGTAATCCAGACCCCCTCGCGCGCATCGGCGGCTATCGCGGTCGACGCTCCCGCGGCGAGGGGGCCGGCGCGAGTAAATCGACCGTTCTCAAACCACGCAGCTCCGCCGGGGGTAGTGACCCAGATGCGACCGCGAGTATCCTCGGTCAGCGGCCCGATGACGTTGCCCGGTAACCCCGGATCGGTTATCTCGCGCGCGGCCGCGTATGTCGTGGTGCGACGACCCGCCCTCGGCAAGTGAGCGGAGCGATAGATGGTGAGCTGGCCATCCTTCCATCTATTCACGCCGTTATCGCTACCGATCCAGATACTGCCGTCGCGTGCCGACGTCAAGGACCAGGCTGGAGTCGATAATCCCTGACTGGCCGAGATTGTGGAAACAACGGATTCGCGGAAGCGATCGAGCCCATTGGTCGTGCCGACCCAGATGTTGCCTTCCCGATCTTCAAAAAACGCCAGCACAAAGTCGCTCGAAAGGCCGTCGTTCTGCGCAAACCGGGTAGTCTCTCCGTGGTTGACATACAAGAGCCCCTGGTCCAGCGTTCCAATCCACAAAGCACCCTTGCTATCCCGCAGCAGGCGGTTGGGTGTAAAAGGCCTGGTCAGGCCGGGAACGGTGTACATCTCCCCTTTGTCGTCGGCAACCTCCCACAGCTGACGGCCTTGCGGTGAGCTGGCAATGATAGTCAAGGCGGTCGGCTGATCGCCTTGCACCACGGCCTGGAAAGCGCCAACCGGTTGCGGGAGGACCCGTCGTGGCGGACCCGGCTGCCACTGCCATAACCCCGACTCGGCTCCGGCCCACAGACGATGCTGCGTGTCTTCGTGCAGGGAAAACACTCCTCCTTGGAGATACCCGTACGTGGAGGGAGCAACACTTTTCAAATCATCACGGCAGTCGAATCGACCCTGCCGAATCGCGCAGACCTTTTCCTTTGTACCGAGCCAAATCGTTCCCTGATAATCCTCCAGGAGCGAAGATACCGCCACGGTAATCTCGGGATAGCGGGTCACTCGCCCATCCCTCCAGCTCGCCAGCCCACTGTACGTACCTATCCACAGCGTGCCATCGCGCGCGGCTAGCAGCGACAAAATCCTGGGGCTTGGGAGTTGTTGGTCCGGCGGCAGAGCCAAGCGGAGAAATCGAGTGCCATCGAAGCGAACCAGGCCGAATTCAGTGCCGAGCCACAAATAGCCGTCGGGCGTCTGGACGATCGCCCGAACGCTGCCCATCAAGCCTTCGCGAGCCGCCCAAGCCGCATGCTGGTATTGACCGAGGCCCTCGGTCGAATCGAGCCCGAGAGCGCGGGGCGGCCACGCCAGCAGCATCACTGCCAGCATAACGACCAGCGCGACCACATCGGGTGCTCGTCTCTTCGCTAATCTCATAGGACCGGCGTCCCATCTCCTTAACACTGCTCCGAATTATGAAGGCAGTGTGCCACTCTATTCGCTGATGCATCATTCCTTTTCCACTAGAAAGAAATTCTCAGCGCGAACTCCAATTGCCGGGAAGTTCCGGCCGTGCTTGTAATTTGCCCGGCAGCCGAAAGGGGCGCCACGGTAAGAGGATCTGTCAAAGCACCAGCAAAGGTTGCGATTGCAGGCATCCCAAAGTTGGGACGATTCAAGAGGTTGAAAGCCTCAGCGCGAAACTCTATATTCCCAGCCTCACCCAGAAGGCCCAGCTTCGTATTCTTGTGTATTCCAAAATCGAAGTCTACGAAACCTGGTCCAACCAGGGAATCGCGGCCAACATCGCCCAAAGTCCCCACCGGTTGCAGCATGAATGCGTACGGATTAAACCACTGGGCAGGATTTCCGGTGATCACGGAACCAGTAAAAGCTGGGTTGTAGTTTGACCGGTCAATGCCAGAGGTGAGCCCCCCTGTAAGACCTGAGCGTGACCGATTACCATTCACAACAGGGTTGAATGGTAGTCCGTCTTGTGCGGTAAAGATGCCCGTTACTCCCCATCCGCTCGTCAAGCCTCCGAGCCAACGCGCCTCAATTCTGGGGGAGGGCAGATTGTAGATAAAATCGTTTACCCAAATGCGCGGAATATTAAATATGGATGGGCCTCGATCGAACCGCCGGTTGTAGGGGTTGGACGGGTACAAGATGGTGGATGTTGCCTCGCTCGCCAGACCCACGCAATTATCGATCGATCTTCCCCATGTAAAGGAGCTATGGAACTGCAGCCCACTTGTGAAGCGCTTATTCACCTGAACTTGCAAGGAATGGTAGATAGAGTCTCCATAAGAATCACGAAAAAGGACTGCGCTCAGATTGGGATTTGTTCTCACCACAGCCTGGGCAGGGTTGGGATTCCAAAATGGAATCCCATTGGTTATTCCTTGCGGTAGGTTGGGATTGGCATCGCCAATTCCCGGAAGATGGATGCCGCGCGACCCGGCATAGGAAACGGCCAATGCCATCGAAAATGGCAATTCCTGCTCAATGGTCAGATTCTCATTGTAAAACCGTGCCTGTTGCATATTGTATTGTTGCGTAGACTGCACTTTATTCACTGAATTAGCCGGAAAAGTGAGCGGTATCGTAAACGTACCGCTCCCGCTGTTTGTAAATGAGAATGGCTGTTGTTGAGGCATGATGTTAAGGAAGCCGTTATATAAATTGCCAATGTCATAAGCGAGGGACGCTCCCCCCCGAACGGCCGTCCTGCCATTGCCGAATACGTCCCACGCAAAGCCCAGGCGCGGACTGATATTTTTCCAGGTAAAGTTCTTAAAGTATGGTCCCACCGTTGCTTGCGTATCTGTCAGCGGATTAATTAGGGCGGAGCTCTTTCCGTGAACCTCTGTGTAATAGTTGGGTGAGGGCTCGTATCGCAATCCGGCGTTGAGGGTGAACCTCGATCTCAGCCGCCAGTCATCCTGAACGTAGAAGCCCGTGGTATAAAACTGCCACGTTCTGTCGAGTAAGGAACCGGGCAACTCTGCCGCGTAGCTAGATGTGACACCAGCCAGGAATGTGGCGATACTGGCAAATTGCAATTGCCCTTGGACTCTCTGGCTTTGGCGCCCAAACTGCCGATAGCTGTTAATCAAGGTTCCGAATTTCAACGAGTGACTGCCGACTGCATACATGAGGTCGTCGCTGAAACTAAGAATGTTTTGCGTCTGGGTAGATACAAAATTTATGGCTGGTCCGAAAGTTCCAGTGACGCCTCCGACAATGATCTGGCCAAGGGCCTGACCGGTCACCAGTGAGTATTGAGGACCAGAAAAAGGACTGGGAGATAACCGCGTACTCGCAGTACGACTAAATGAAACCCGAAAATCATTCAGGAGAGAGGTGGAAAAGATGTGGGTCTCTGACAACGTCGCATACTGATGGCGAGTGTCGCGGTCGACCACGAAGTATTGCGGATAACTGTTCCCTAATACCTGGGCGTCGTCATCAATCGTATATCGCCCGAACACTGAGTCTTTGTCAGAGAAGACATGGTCCACCCGCATTTGACCATATACGTCTCTATCGGGCTGAGTAAACGGAGTGGTGTACCCATCGTTGGGCAGATTGGGCAGAGGATATAGCGCCAGCAGCGGGGCGACGACTGGCGCAACCGTCACCGATGGGGTTGAACCCAGCTGCGGGCATGCTGTGTTCGTGATTAGTGCGCCAGCCACACCATGACACCCCGGCGCCATTACCGTGTTATTGACGGTAATCCCCAGACGCTCTTCTACCCCTTCAAACGCGGCGAAAAAGAACGTTTTGTTTTTTTGAATCGGACCGCCAAACGCGCCACCATAATTGTTCCGCTCGTACGCTGGCAGACGCCTAAAATTATTTGCGACTGTCGGGCGATCGAAGTAGTTGGCAGCGTCCAAAGCGCTGTTCCGAAGATATTCAAACACGCTGCCATGAAATTGATTGGCTCCGCTCTTGCTTACCATTACTGTCTGACTTCCTGCCAGCAATCCGTACTCCGCACTGAACGAACTGGTGATTACCCGATACTCCTGGATGCCATCGAGTCCAAGCGTTCTTCCAGAAAAATTGGCGGTGGAACCTCCGTTAACGTCCTGCATGATGGCCCCATCCAGCATGAAGTTGTTGGAGCGCATGGTGGCCCCATTGCTGCTATACCAGGTTCCGTTGTAGGTTCCGCCCTGAATTATATTCGGGCTAGGCGCAATCCCAGGTTGTAGTAGTGTCAGATTAATGTAGTTCCGGCCGTTTAGCGGCATACCTGCTATCTCGTCCGCCTGTACCAAGCCACCAAGCGAACTGCTCGTTGTGTTGACCAGGGGCGCCCCTCCCAGGACCGTTGCAGTCTGGCCTATGGCGCCAATTTGAAGTTCAAAATTTACGGAAATGTCGTCAGCTGCGTGTAGGTCAATATCGGGCTTGACGATAGTCGCGAAACCAGCCTTCTCTACCGTGAGTGAATACCTCCCGGGAGGGAGGCTCGATAAACAGTAAAAACCTGCATCGTTTGTCGCAGTAGGATGAGTGACACTTGTGGCCGTATTAGTCGCTTCCACATTTGCACCAACTACAACAAGGCCGCTGGGATCCGTCACCTTCCCGCGCACAGTGGCTGAGCCAGCCTGCCCGAAGGTTATCGCAGAAAACCCAATCATCAGGAAAGCCACCACGGCTATTTTCTTGTATGCACGCAGCATCGGCCCTCCTCCTAGATGCTTGAGTATTCCGACTGAGGAACGGAGGTTCAGATAGGTTTTAGCTAATACTCACTGCGATACCGTCGCTTCAGTCTGCCGACGAGCCAGGAAGTCGTGCGGCGAAGTGCGCCGCAAGGGCTGGTAAATACCAAGCTTTTTCATCCGGTAAATCAGCGTTGTCCGGTTCAACCCCAGCTTTAGGGCGGCGCCCTTGGGACCTCCGATTCTTCCACCGGTCGCTTCCAGCGTCTGGAGTATAAGAGCGCGCTCGGAGTCTCGAAGCGTCATTGACACGGCAGGCTCGGAATCTCGGGACACCTTTTCTATTAAAGGGAGGGGTGCTATTAGCGGTACGGACGGGGGCAGTGGATTTCGAAGCAGCCCGTCTTGCGCGACAATTACCGCACGCTCTACGAGATTCTGAAGTTCACGTATATTGCCAGGCCAGGAGTACGACGAGAAGGCCGCCATCGTGTCCGCAGGAATGTGGTGGATGTTCCTTCCCATCCGCCGGCTGAAAATATCGACGAAGTGTTCCACCAGAGCTGGAATATCTTCTCTGCGTTCACGAAGGGATGGCAGCGAGATCGGAAAAACGTTGAGCCGGTAATAAAGGTCACTGCGGAACTCGTTCCGTGCCGCCATTTCCCCTAGATCTCGATTGGTGGCACCCACCAGCCGGACGTTCACCTTATGCGTGCGCCCGCTACCCAGGCGCTCGAACTCTTGCTCTTGAAGCACCCGAAGCAATTTCGGCTGTAGCGCCGGAGGGATGTCCCCGACTTCGTCCAGGAACAACGTGCCGCCGTCCGCCATTTCAAATCGTCCAATTTTCTGCGTTATGGCGCCGGTGAAGGCGCCCTTCTCGTGACCGAACAACTCGCTTTCCAGGAGATCGAGAGGGATAGCCGCGCAATTCAGCTTAACTAGCGCACGCCCACACCGCGGGCTTGCATTGTGAACGGCACGCGCGATCAACTCCTTGCCTGTGCCGGTTTCGCCCTGAATCAAAACCGTGCTGTCGGTGGACGCTACATATTCAACTTGTTGAAGCACAGATTCTAGCGCAGGGCTGTGCCCGATAATCTGCTCGAATGCGCGATTGGATCGGGCTGGCTCAGCAAATGCAACCGCTTCGGGACTATTCACTGAAGACCTCCACAGACGTGGCGCATATCTCCCCAACCGGGTTATCGGTTATTACATGTCGAGCGCGGCGTGAAGTCGGCTCAGTAAGACTTGATCGTCGAAAGGCTTCATGAGGAACTCGACTGCACCTTCTCGCATTGCCTGTATCCGCACTCTCGCATCCCCATGCGCTGTGATAAAGATGATCGGAGTTTTATGTCCATCAGCCTTAAGCCTGGCCTGCAGGTCCAAGCCTGACATTCCCGGCATACGGATATCTGTTATCAAACACGCCACTTTACGCTGCAAGCCGGACTCGAGGAATTCTTCCGCTGACCCAAAGGTCCTCGCGGAAAACCCATCGGCTTCGACCAGGTCCTGCAGTGCGCTTTGGACTGATTTATCGTCATCTACGATTGCGATCAAGTGAGTGTCCTGGCCTTTCTTCATGGCATTAGCATAAGGCGACGATCCATGCGAAACAATCACACTTTTGGACCGCGCAATAAGACTTTGGGGCAGAACGTCGCGGGAGAGACTGGAGTGAAATTACCGACGCGGGCAGGGCTGCGGCAGAAACGGCTACTGGGAAACCTTGAGCTTGTCGGCCATTCGGACTAATTCGGGCAAAGATTCAGCATGCATCTTTTGCATCACATGCCCGCGCTGGATTTTTACCGTGGTTTCACTGGTCCCCAATTCTGCTGCAATCTGTTTGTTGAGCATACCGGAAACCACCAGACTCATGACCTCTCGCTCGCGGGCGCTAAGCCCGGCATAGCGGTCCTGCAGCTCGGCCAACTGTTTTTGCTTTTCGCGGACCACGCGGTCACGGGTAAGCGCGCGCTGAATCACATCGAGCAAGTCCTGATCCCGGAATGGCTTCGTGAGGAACTCGACGGCGCCGGATTTCATTGCCTTTACCGTCATCGGGACGTCTGCGTGCCCGGTGATGAAAATGACCGGAATCTTGATTCCTGCCTTCCTCAATTCGAGCTGAAGATCCAAGCCGCTGATACCGGGAAGTCTGACGTCCAACACCAGACAGCTGGGTCCGTCTCGCCGCTCGCTTGCCAGGAAGGCGTGTGCACTGGCGAAAGACGCAGCGCTCAGGCCCACCGACTCCACCAAATCTTTGATCGATGCGCGCACTCCCGCGTCATCATCGATGATGAATACGGTCATATCATCTGCGACGCTCATTTCTGGACCTCGACCGGCAGCGTGAAATGAAAAGTCGCACCGCGGGGCGCATTGGCACTGGCCCACAACCGTCCGCCATGGGCCTCAATGATCGAACGGCTGATTGCCAGCCCCATCCCGGTACCCTGAGGCTTAGTTGTATAGAATGCATTGAAAATGAGATCTGGCTTTTCGCTGGGCAGGCCCACGCCGGTATCGCTGACCGAGACGAGCAGTAGCCCATTCTCGTTCCTCTGCGACCGGATGGTAAGTTCGCCGGCTCCATCCTCCATGGCCTCGATACCATTCAGCATCAGGTTCATCAACACCTGTTGCAATTGCACGCGATCTGCCCTGATGTGCGGCAGCTCTGGCGCAAGTTCCAGGCGCAGTGAAATGGAATGCCGGCTTGCGTCATTGCGCAATAGCACAATAATTTCACCGACCAATCCATTCATATCGACCAACTCCCTTTGCGGTGGAGCACCTGTCTTGTAAAACGCCCGTAAGCGTTGAATGATTTCGGCAGCACGGTTCCCGTCGCTTTCGATTCTCTTTGCGGCTGCACGAGCTCTTTCCAGTTCCGGCGGATCATGCGTGAGCCATCGCAAGCAGGCGCTAGCGCTGGTGATCGTGGCGGCAATCGGCTGGTTGATTTCATGTGCCAGAGAACTGGCCAACTCACCCAGCATGGTCACCCGGTTCATGTGTGAGAGCTCTTCCTCTAACTGGCGCAATCTTTCATGCTCTTCTTCGGCCCGCTTTGCCGCCGTAATGTCGGTCACGGCCCCGACAAACTCAAGCTCGCCAGGTTTATCGGTTCGGGCACGACCGGCAACACGGACATGCTTAACAGAACCATCCGGCATCAGCAATCGATGGTCAAAGCCTAGATCCGTCCGATCCTGCGACGCCCGCTCGATTTCCTGTTTCACGAAGGCCACATCTTCCGGATGGGTCCGATGCAGAACAAGATCCACAGTCGGCTGCATGCTTGGATCGCATTCGAAGATGCGAAAGGTTTCCTCAGACCATCGGATCTCCCCCGTCTGAACGTTCCACCCGAAGCTACCGGTGTGGCTCACTCGCTGCCCTTCGGCCAGATAAGCCTCGCTGCGGCGCAGAGCCTCCTCGGCACGCTTGCGGTCCGTTATATCGCGGATGATGCTGGAAACCAGCACGCCCTCCTCAGTCTCCAGTGGGCTAAGGCTTATCTCAACCGGAAACTCACGTCCATCTTTGCGCAGGCCGTACAGTTCCAGACCAGACCCCATTGGCCGCGTGCGAGGGTCGACCATAAAAGCCGCGCGGTGGTCAGGATGTTTCCCTCGGAACCGCTTCGGCACCAACATTTCCATCTTCTTCCCCAAGACCTCAGCTCGCTGGTGACCAAACAGCTTCTCCAGTTGCGCATTCACCAAAACAATTGTGCCCTCGCGATTCACGACCGCGACTGCATCGGGTGCCGATTCCAGCAGCCCGCGGAATTTCTCCTCAGCCTGCTTGCGATCCTCGATGTCTGTCGTGACTCCGTACCATTTCAGGATTTGTCCTCGCTGGTCCCGCAGCGGCACAGCGCGCACCTGGAACCAACGATATTGCCCATCGGCTCGACGGAAACGTGCCTCGTACTCCAACGGCTCGCCGGACACCACCGATATTCGCCATTTTTCCTGAACCCGGTTCACGTCATCCGGATGAACAGCAGCCTGCCAACCCAAGCCTGCCGCCTGCTCAACGCTCAACCCCGTATATTCCTCCCAGCGTTGGTTGACGAACGTGCGCGAGCCGTCGGGAAGAGCCGTGAAGGCCATGGCCGGAATTGTCTTGATCGCTTCCCGGAATTTCCCTTCCTGCTGCTGCAGTTGCCGAATGCGAAGTCGAAACAGCCCCCAAACAAGCCCGATGGCAACTGCCGCACACAGCGCGCGGAACCAGTTCGTCTGCCAGTACGCCGGGGCGATGGAGAAATTCAGGACCGCGCCCTCATCGTTCCACACCCCGCTGTTGTTGGAAGCGATGACGTGGAAGCGGTAGTTGCCCGGCGCCAGGTTCGAGTACTGCACCTCGCGGTTGTTGACGACTTCCCGCCAGCCCTCATCCTGGCCTTCGAGCTTGAACCGGAAGTGAACCTTCTCCGGTGCTACGAGACTCAGCGCCGTGTAACGAATCGTGAGATCGCGAATCCGCGGCGGCAACCGCAGGCTATGGGAGGAATCGTAGCTCTTGCCGTCGGCCGTGATTTGGTCGATGCGCACCGGCGGTGGGAGTTTGTTGAACGGAAGATGCCGTGGATCGATGATGCTTACGCCGTCAGGGGCGGAGAACCATATTTTCCCATCTGGCGATTTGGTCACGTAAGGAGTGTGGCTGCCATTACGGCCAAAACTCCATACGCCATCGGAACTGCCGAAAACCTGGGTCTGAATGGTGCGCTTCGAATCACTCACCCAGGCGTCCAGTTCGGAACGCGCAATCCGAACCACCCCGCAACGCATGTCCAACCAGAAAGAATGATCGTCGTCTTCGATCGCCCACTGAACGGCGTCGCAGGGCAAGCCGTTCTTGCTGGTAAGAGTTGTGATGCGACCGTCTTTCACTCGGCTTAAACCACCCTCGGTCGCGGCCCAGACAGCACCGTCCGAACCATACTGAAGGTCCATCACTGCGCCCTTGCCCAGCCCCTCAGTGGCGTTGTAGGAAGAGCGGATCTGGCCGTCCTTGAGGTAAGCGATTCCACCCTCAATAAATCCGAGCCATAGGCCGCCCTGCTGCCGATCAGGCAGCAAAGCTTCCGCGTAACTGTGTCCGAATCGCGTCCAAGGAATGCGCTGAACGGCACCCTCTGGCGTCGAATAGAGCAGGCCTTGGTCGAGGTTGCTGATCCAAACCTTCCCGTGCCCATCCCCGGCGATTGAGGATGTATCTCCGCCCGGGAGGCCAGGAACCCGCACAAACCGGCCGCGGTCAAAGTAGAACACACCTTCGCGACTTTCAGCCCACAGGCGTCCCAGGTCATCCTGCCCGAGCGAATTGACCTTGTTTCGAAGGCCGCTGTTTGCGACTTCCGTTACCCTCGCATTGACGATGGCAGTTTGCCGATCTGTTTGCCCGTTTTGCCTCGGAACATTTCCCCGGCCGTAAACCGTCATCTGCCCGCGTTGCCAGCGATTCAAACCATCCGCCGTTGCGATCCAAATACTGCCATCGGATGTCGCCTGCAACACGTCAACTGCGGCAATGGAAAGACCCTGGTTTACCGAGATTGTCGGGATGGCGAATTCACGAAACCGATCGAGCCCGGTTGACGTGCTGACCCAAACAGTGCCTTCGCGATCTTCAAAAATGCTCGTTACGAGGTCGCCAGACAGGCCATCGGCAACTGAAAACCGATCGATCCTGCCCTTATACAGGTGCAACAAACCCCGGACGGTGCCAATCCACAAACTGCCATCACTGCTCCGGAACAGGCGAAGGGGCGTGAACTCCGCAGCGATCTCGGGAAGTGTGTCGTCCTGAAGTTTTCCAGCCACAAGCTTTTTCAGCCCTTCCATCGAGCCATTTACGTGACCCTCGAACCGGCCGGATTTATTGGTGGTCATCAGGAGTGCACCGTTCTCGTCTTCGACCAGTTCGTCAGCCTGGACGCCCTCGGGCAGTCCGTAGTGCTTTGCAGGACCAGGCGCCCATCGCCACAGACCCGTTTCAGCTGAGACCCACAGATTGCCTTTGTGGTCTTCGTATAAGGCAGATACGGAAAAGCCAAAACTCCCGTCCCCGTAGCACTGCGTTTTGCCGGCTTGGACGGAACAGATCCTGCCCGGGTTCTGAGCCGCAAACCAGATCGCTCCTCCAGCGTCTTGCAGAAGTGAATAAATGCGGTAACCGGCAAATGCTGGATACTGCGTAAACTTGCCCTCCTTCCAACTGGCAAGCCCCTTGTCTGTGCCAATCCAAACAGTGCCGTCGCGCCCAACCAAGAGGTCCTGAATAAAATTGCTGGGGAGTTGCTCACCGTTTGGCGGCTGCCACGGGACGGCTTGTGCACCATCGAAGCGGACCAACCCAAATTCTGTTCCCAGCCACAGATAGCCATCCGGCGTCTGCGCGATCGCAAAGATTGTGCCTTTGGTGAAGCCTTCGCGCACCTTCCAGGCGGTGTGCGCGTACTGGCTGATATCGAGTGAGGGATCTAACGCAAAGGAGCGCGCGCTACAGATCAGCGCAATGGACAGCCAGATGCACGCCCTCACTTGCGATTTTCCCATAACGGGAATATATATTACGCTCGGTCGAATTTCTGTGGGGTTCCTAATTCCGACAACAATTGAACACTACAGTGCTTTTCTTGCCTTGCAGTCGTATCTCCATCCGCCGATTGGGAGCGACAAATGGATCAAAAAACGAAGGCGGAGTCGAGGCTACCGTCAGCTGCAGCCCATAGCGTTCTTGCAGCGCATCCAGGCAGGCGATCTTCTTTTATGCTGTGCTTGCTGTTGTTGGCGGCCGCGCCGCACTTGACTGCGCAGGTAAACACTGGGGACGTGGTGGGCACGGTAACCGACGTTTCCGGGGCAGTACTGCCCGACGCAAAGGTAACCCTTGAGAACACGGGGACGGGCGTATTCCGAACCGTACAGACGGGGAAAACGGGCGACTATAGCTTCAGCCTTCTGCAAGTTGGGACCTACGATGTCACGATCGAGGCCAAAGGCTTCAGGACGTTTGTGACCAAGGACTTGAACCTGTCAGCCGGAGACCGCGTCCGCGTGGACGGCAAGATGGAAATCGCTGTGGCCAGCGAGAGCGCTTCGGTTTCGGCCGGTGCTGTTCCCGCTCTGCAAACCGACTCCTCCACCATTGGCACGTTAGTCGGCGGAGAATTTCTAGCAGACCTGCCGCTAAACGGCCGCAATCTGACAAATTTAGTTCAGCTCTCGGCAGGCGTGACCCCGGGAGCTTTCAACGCGGCTGGAGGCGGAAATCACAGTACAGACCGCCGTCCGACCTCTGCCTTTTCCGCCAACGGGCAGAACGACTTTCTCAATAACAACATGATAGACGGGATGGACAACAACGAACGGTACTTCGGCACCATTGTCGTCCGGCCGTCCATCGATGCCGTTCAGGAAATTATCGTCTCCACCAATTTGTACCCGGCGGAAGTCTCCCGCACAGAAGGAGGCGTGGCCGATGTTATTACGAAGTCTGGCACGAACAGTTTCCACGGTTCGCTTTTCGAGTACCTGCGGAATGACGCGTTCGACGCGCGCGACTACTTTGCGACTACGGGCCGGATTCCCGAGTTGCGTCAAAATCAATTTGGCGGAAGCATCAGCGGCCCGATTCAGAAGAACAAGACCTTCTTCTTTGGTGACTACGAGGGGTTTCGCCAGCTATACGCCCAGAACACGTATACCTCCACCGTTCCCACGGCGGCACAGGAGAGTCTCGTAGCGGCAGCGGTGGTAGGCGATACTATCCCCGCCGGTTCTTTGCTCGGGAACACAAGCCCGTTGGTGGTCAGTGAACTGGGCAAGAACTTGTTCTCGCTGTATCCGGTGCCGACGGGCTCCGGGACGCAAGAGAACTTTGTCTACTCTCCGGTCAGAACCCAATTCAGCCACACTTTCGATGTGCGGGTCGATCATCATTTCTCGGATCGCGACACACTGTTTGCGCGCTACTCATTTAACGATGTGAACACCTATACTCCAGGGAGCCTCCCGAATGTTTCCATTGACGGAAAGACATTCGTTCCCAGCAACCCGCCCGGAATCACAGGTGGACCGGCCCTGGAACGCGGCCAGAATCTTGGCTTGGACTATGTTCATGTCTTTCGACCGGAGCTGCTGCTGGAATTGAAGTTCGCGTATCTTAGATTTGCCAACCAGTCGTTGACTCTCAATGGCGCTGACGCCGGCGTTGAGCTGGGCTTCGATCCCTGTTCTTTGGGAACCGGTTACTGCATGAATGCCGATAGCGGCGGAGCGAAATACGGTCTGCCAGCGTTTTTTGTTGCCCCGCCCTACACTGGTTTGGGCGACACACTGTTCGCGCCGCTCTTCGACTACAACAATACCTTCCAGTACCAGGGATCTTTGACCTGGAACCATAGCACTCACAGTGTGAAGACCGGGGCAAGCCTGATCCGGCGGCAGCTCAACTGGCAGCAAAGCATTAGCCCTCGGGGCGTCTATTCTGTCAACGGGACGTTCACGGGGAGTGGTCTTGGCGACATGGTCGCCGGTTATGCTTCGGACGCGCAATTCCAGAACGATGTGGCTTTCCCGCACTTCCGCTCGTGGGAAATCGGTGGTTACATTCAAGACAACTGGCGTGCGACCAGGTGGCTGACGCTCAACCTCGGGGCCCGCTACGAGGTCTTTACCCCGTTCACCGAAGTGAACGGTCAGATTTCGAGCTTTGATACTGCCACTGGTTACGTGGTTTCTCCTGTCTTGTCAGGGGCCAACCATGGCACGAGCACGGCCAACATAAAGACCGACTTTAGCAACATCTCTCCTCGACTGGGTTTTGCTGCATCACTTGGCCGCGGCATGGTGCTGCGAGGCGGTTTTGGCCTCTCCTATTTCCCGAATCAAATTGGCAACGCTGGCGTTCTGCAAAATGTTCCGTTGGTTGTCAGCCGAGACTGCGGTGGAGACTCCTTCTATCCCGTCGAGTGTCCGAGCGCGATTGCCGGGCCCGGCGGTCTGGGGCTTACTATGGCGAGAGGTCTGTGGCTGCCCACCATTGATCCGGCCAGTGCAGATTATCCGAATGAAGAGATGGGAACGGGAGTTGCGGCCGGAACGGAAATCGACTCCGTAGCCAACAACCTCAAGTCGGGGCGCCTAGCCCAGTACAGCTTGCAGCTCCAGAAAGAACTGGGCGCAAACATAATCAGCCTGGGATATGTGGGCAACTTGGGGCGTCACCTGCCGGTAGTGCCGAACATTAATCAGGCGACCTATGCCACTTATGACTACAGCGGCCCCGGGTGCGTGGGCGATGGCACGCCGACGTACTCCCCCAGCTGTTTCACGCAGGCACCTATTCCGTACCCGGACTACAGCGGCGATCAAATCTATGTGCTGGAGAGCACTGCTAACTCAAACTACAACGCCCTACAAGCGTCCTTCTTGCACCGTTTCGCCGCGGGTTTGAATGCCAATGTCAATTACACCTGGTCGCATATTCTCAATAACGGCTCGCCCGAGGGTGAAGGCGGCTTTCGCCCGGTGGAGTGCGTCCGTAACGGTTGCTTAATGGATTCGGGCGATGGCACGCCCATCCCTGTCAACAGCTTTCTGCAGTACGATTACGGCAACGGCGACCTGGATGTGCGCCAGCGCTTCACGGTCATGCTCAACTACACGCTACCGTTGGGCGGATCACTGCACGGAGTGGCCGGGTATCTGGTCAAGGGTTGGAGCGTCAATACGATCTACGCTTACTCCACGGGCTTACCAACCAGCATCAGCGAACAAGGAGGCGGCCCTCCGGGAACCATCACCAATGCCAGCGGCATACTAGGCTTCCGCGGTGGCGATGCCCCAAACCAGGTAGGCGACCCTAACGCCGGTAAGGTCCATACTATCCAAGCGTGGTTCAACACCTCCGCTTTTGCCGTGCAAGCGCCGGGGTTGCTGGGCAATGCGCGTCGCAACTGCATTTACGGTCCACCGCAGAGACACCTGGATTTTTCGGTCTCCAAGGATCTCCCCATCCGGGAAAGCGTGAGGCTACAGTTCCGGGCAGAAGCGTTTAACCTGACCAACACCCCGAACTTCGCGCAACCGAACACCAGCCTCGGTTCTCCGATGTTCGGTGAGATCACGTCCACGGCCCCGTTTTCCAACCCACGCCTGCTGCAGTTTGCACTGAGGCTTACGTTCTGACGCAACTTCCTCCGGAGTGGAGTGCACCGGGTCGATGCGTCTTGGCCCGCGCACCCAAATAGTCAGCAGACCCACAGTGTCAAAGTCTGGACGTCGAAATACTGCCGTCTGCACGAAACCCTCAGCCTTGCGAAGTCAGATCGACGACCCAGGCACGTCTGTAGTAGGGGTTGCTCGGGCTCGGAATTGGAACATCAGGTGCAAATGCGTATCTAGCTAGGAATCGTATGCCGAAAAAGGAGCGTGATTAATGTCGGCTGCACCCGTTCCCGTTGAGTCCCCACCGGCGGCGAAGCCGGACATACCGAGCAAAGACCAGAAACCACCAGCACAACATGGTTCCCGTTGGCAGAGATACGTCACGCCTGCTCTGGTTGTCCTGCTCGCTCTCGCCGTCCTGATCACCGTTACACGGAACTGGAATTCCTGGGAAGGCGGCAAAGCGGAACAGGAAACCGATGACGCTTACGTCCGAGGCGATCTTACTCCGCTCAGCACCAAGGTTTCCGGCATTGTCGGCGCGGTACATGTCTCCGACTATCAGCAGGTCCACAAAGGGGACCTGCTAGTCGAACTGCAAGACAATGATTACCAGGCTCAGGTGGGTCAGGCGAATGCGGCGGTAGCAGCAGCAAAGGCGGCCATCGAGAACAACCGGCGCCAGAAACTACTACAGCAAGCCAAGATTGATCGGGCGCTCGCGGGAGTATCGCAGGCGCGAGCCGAAATTGCCGCGGCGGAAGCGGGAATTGCAGGTGCGCAGGCCGACCTCGACCGCAATTTTTCCGAGCGCACCCGACAGGAGGCTCTAATCGAGACCAACTCCACCACTCGCCAGAAAGTTGAGCAAGCGGTGGCCTCTGAGCAAGGCTCGCGCGCACAACTACTCAGCCGGCATGCATCGCTGGAACAAGCCAAGGCAATGTTATCCAGTAGTCAGTCGGCAGTCGAAGCCGAACGCCGCGGTTTCGACGTTCTGAATTCCCAGGAACTGCAGTTCATCGCTGATCTGCGAGGCAAGGAGGCCGCGCTTACCGTCGCACAGGTGAACCTGGGATACACGAGGATTGAATCACCCGCAGACGGCACGGTGGGCGAAAGGCAGGTTCGACCCGGACAGTTGGTCTCCCCTGGCACGCAAGTGATTTCGTTCGTGAGCAAAGTGAAATGGGTTCAGGCGAATTATCGAGAGACGCAGCTCACGAACGTGAAAGTTGGTGACCCAGCTGAGATCCGCATTGACGCGTATCCCGGGAAGGTCTTTCGCGGCAAAGTGATCGAGATTGCCCCCGCCAGCGGTTCGCAATTTGCGTTGCTGCCACCCGACAACGCAACCGGCAACTTCACCAAGGTCGTGCAGCGCGTTCCGGTAAAGATCGGACTGGATGATGCGAGCGTCGCCGAACTGCGACCGGGTCTCTCTGTAGTGGCCACGGTCCGCACAAGTCGATAACGGGAGCATCATGGCTGCTACCACGATCACAGCTCGCCCACCTGCACCGGCGGAGATTGCGCGTGCCACCGCTGCGGCTATTCCCTCTGAGCTTTCCGCGCGGCCAGTGCTGGGGATTTTCGGGGTTCTCATCGGGGCCGGACTCGTCACGCTCACTGGTCGCATGCTTTCGCTGGGGCTTGCGGATCTGAAGGGTCACGTCGGCATCAGTTATGACCAGGGTGCATGGCTCGACAGCGCCTATAACGCGTCCGTCATGTTTATCGGGCCCTTTACGGTCTTTCTTGGAGGCTTGCTCGGACCACGCCGCATCCTTCTGTTCTCGGCTGGAGTATTTGCCGCGACTTGCGCCTTCCTGCCGCTGATACACAGTTATAGTTTGCTGGTTGCAGCGTTAATTCTCGCCGGGCTGACGTCCGGCACCTTTTATCCGCTTACCCTGACTTTTGCACTGCGGATTAGTCCGCTGCGATTCCTGCCTATCACGATGGCGTTCTATGCAACCTTCATAGATGGCGCGGTCAATGTGGCACCATCACTCTTCGGGTGGTACCGGGACCATCTTTCCTGGCACTGGATGTTCTGGGGCTCAGCCGCGATCGCGCCGGTGATGATGGCCTGCGTCTACTACGGGATACCTCCCGCTCCAGTTCGACAGAAGAGCGGCCCTGCACCTAGCTTTGTGGGATTCCTGTACTTGAGCGCCGGACTGGCCCTAATGCTTACCGCCGTTCAGCAAGGCCAGAGGCTCGACTGGTGGCGCTCCGGCGCATTCAACGGGTTGTTTTGGTCGGGCGCGTTCTTAACATTGTGCGCGCTCATACGACGATTACGCGGTCCCAACCCGCTAGTAGCGCTCCCTTATCTCTGGAAATGGAACACAGTCCTGCTGGGATCTCTGCTCTTCTGGTTTCGGTTCACTCTCACCTTAACAATCATTCTGATTCCCCAATCGTTGGCCATCCGTGGTTTTGAAGCAGACCAGATTGCTCCCGCCATCATCTGGAGCGCGGCCCCGCTTCTGCTCGTCGCGGTTACAGGAGGACTACTTCTGCTTCGCGGCCTGGATCCTCGGCTGCTCTTGGCGGTCGGGTTGACCTGCACCGCGTTTGCGGCCGTGTTGAGCGCCCAGTACACGAGTTCGTGGGCGGCGGAAAACTACTATCGCACTGAACTGCTCATCGGCGTCGGACAATCGTTTTCTCTCATTGGGCTAGTGGCGTGCATTATCTTGCAGGGAATCTTCACAGGGGGATTGTCGAAACCCCAGTGGATCCTGACGTTCTCAGCGTTTTTTCATACGATTCGCTTATTTGGCGGCACCGTGGGCGCGGTGTACATGGGTCACTTTATCGCCGCACGAGAGCAACTGCATTCGAACCTGTTGGGGTTGCACGTCACCCAGGGAAGCTGGATCACAGAAGGAAATCTCCACGCCCTTGCCGGAAGCCTTTACGCCAAATCCTTTGGGGCTGGCGAGGCAGCCGCCCGGGCTGCAGGTGTAATCGGGGCCCGGCTGCGTCTTCAGGCCTATTCTTTGAGCCTAATTGACGGCTTCCTGTTGGTGGCATGGACTTGTGCCATTGCACTTCTTTTCGTGGCCCTGGTCCGCAAGTCGCCGCTGAACTACGGCGACCTCCGCACGATGCAGCCGGGTAAGGAGACGCACTCATGAAATGGAAATCACAGGTTTTGCTAATCATCCTGCTGCTCTCCGCGGTCTTCACCTTTGCGGGAGAGCCAGCCGATAGTGCCTCCGCTCGCCACATCACCTTGCACGAAGCAGTGCAGTTGGCGTTGCAGCACAATCACGGCGTCCACATCGCCGAATACAGGGTCGACGAGAAGCAGCACGCCAAGGAAGTTGCGAGAAGCGCTTATTTCCCGACCATTCGAAATGAAAGCAACTTCGTCCATATCACCGACACTCAGCTGATACAAATTCAGGAAGGTAGTCTGGGCACGGTCGCAGGAAGCCCCGTTCCTTCTGCAACTGCGACCCTTAACCAAGGTGGACGTGACCTGACGACCAGCGGCACGCAGCTGACCCAGCCTCTCACCACGCTGCTGAAAATCCGACCCATGAACGACATTGCGCAAGCCGAACTGAAGGCCTCGCGTCAAAGAGCGCAACAAACACAGAACGATGTCGCCCTGAAAGTCCACCAGCTCTATTACAAAGTTCTGATCGCACAGGTTCACCGCGCCGCCATGGAAGCCAGAATCAAAGCGTCGCAAGATCTGCAAAGTGAACGCGTCCAGCAGGTGAAATTCGGCAGTGCGATGGAAGAGAACCTGATCGAAAGCCGGGCGCAACTCCTGGAAGCGAAACAGGAGTTGCTGACTACCGACTTACAGCTCTCCGACCTTACGCTGCAGCTCAACGACACCATAGGGCTTCCACTCACAACTGCATTGGATCTGGATCCGAGCGCCGCGGAAGTGGAGCCAGCCTGCGCGCGCGAAGCGTGTGTGGCTGCGGCGATTGCATCCCATCCCGAGATTACAGAGGCGCGCAACGAAGTGGAGAAAGCGAATGCCGCGGTTCACTTGGGAAAAACAGACCTCTATGTGCCGGACGTGGACGCCTTTGCTCGTTACAGCTACCAAAACAATGTTCCATTTCTGGCCCGTAATTTCGGCTCTTTTGGTGTTCACTTCAGCTATGACCTCTTCGACTCTGGGCGCAAGCGCGGAATCCTTCGTGAGCGTCAATCCCAGTTGGCACAGGCGAAAGAGAATCTTGCCCGACTTACCGATGAAGTCGAACTGGCGGTTCAGACCGCATACAACAAGCTGGAAAGAACTCAGGAGATGCGGAACGTATCTGAGGAACTACTGGCCTTGCGCAGCGAATCCAATCGAGTTCTGCATCAGCAACTGGTACGGGGAGAAGCCCTGACCTCCCAGGCCGATTTGGCAACCGCTCAGGAACTGGATGCTCGGACCTTGCTCTTACAGTCACAGCTGGACTACACGCAAGCGAACGACGAGATCATCCACGCCATGGGCCAGACACCTGAGTAGTTGAATGTTGCCGATCCACGAGCTCGATGGATCTCCTGTATCCGTGTAACACAATCCCAGACGATTGCCGCTCGGACGAAGTCTCGGATCCTTAACGATGTCCCGAATTTCGAGTCGATACTTTCCATAGAATCGATTTGTCTCGCCCCACCCTGCACTGTCTGGACAGCTGCATCCTTGCCACCTGCGAGCGTGCGCTTGACGATCGGGTTGTTGCCGCTGCTAGCGACGGAGGCAAGACCCGCATCCACTACTCGCCGAATGTGTTCATGAGTAGACGATCGTCAGGGCATCGCCAACTGGTGTTGGAATGCTGTCTCGCTTCCCACGTTCCAAGTGAGCAGATCAACCTTTTCCGCTGATAACAAAGGTCGATCCTGACGCCGGACGAAGTTTCCATTTGGTAAGGCGCGTGCTTTCTCAAATTACGTTGGGCTAGGAGGATCACGGATGAAGTTTTTACGCACGCTCGAACCCAGGGCTAGTCATGGCTCATTTGCACGACGAACAAACTGGCGTTGCAGTCTCCTGATTGTATTTCTGATCTCGGTCGCTGCCGCTGGTCATGCCCAGAGCCTCAACTGGGAGGGGCAAACCGGGGCCTTCGTAACGCCTTTCGCGTACACCAGCCCTTCGCCGGCAACAGGCTTCGGACTTCCGGCCGTGAGTTTTCACTATCTCGATGGAGGCAGCGTGCTCGGAGGTTTCTACGAAGTCTCAGGCACTGTCGGGTTCTTGAAGAGATTCGAGGCTGGATACACACGCGCTTTGAATTCGGACGGATCCGTAGCTGGCCTGAGCCCACTATTCGATGGTGGTTTCAACATCTTTCATGGCAAAGCCAATCTGCTAGGCGAAAACGCAGGAAAGCACAGTTATATCCCCGCGATCTCCCTGGGATTCGTGGCGCGCACGAATGTGCAACGCGTAGGCGGAGTCCTCAACAACCAAGACACGCACAATGAGGACTTCTATATTGTTGGCACAAAGACGATCACATACTTCCATGTTCTGCCGATCGTAGCCAGCTTCGGCTTCAAAGCCACAAACGGATCCGTGCTGGGCATCGCGGGCAATGCCCCTAACTGGCAGGGGCGCCTGTTCGGAGCCGCCGGATTCGTGGTTCCTGGGCCGGTAAAGAGCAAAGTGGTGTTCGGCTCGGAGTTTCTGCAAGAGCCTCGCCAGATAGAAGGTCTCCCAGGAGCCCGGCTGCCTACGACGTTGACTTATTTCGCGCGCGTGATCCCCCGCGGCGAACTGCCCTTGAATGTTGATTTCGGTGTGGCTCAAGTGGCTAACCAGATCGCTCCTGGTGTGAAGCTGAACGCGCGATCGCAGTTTGCGCTGGGAGCTTCATACCGCTTTTAGTTGATCGCAAAACAGCGCAGGACAGTCTTCAATACACAAGTTTCAGGGGGTGCGGAGCATCCTCAGCAGCACACAAGGAGATAATTCATGGCGTACCAAACAATCAATCCATATACCGAAGAGCGGGTCAAATCATTCAGTGAACACACGGATGTGCAACTAGAGGCAATTATTGCGCAAAGCGAAACAACCTACACAAACGACTGGAGTCTGAGATCCCTCGCAGAACGCAAGAAGGTCGTCAAGAAGGCAGCCACGATTCTGCGCAAAAACCTCGATGAGTTTGCCAAGCCCATCACCTTGGAGATGGGAAAGCTGTTCGCGGAGGCCCGGGGCGAGGTCGAACTGAGCGCCGATATCCTGGACTACTATGCCGACAACGCGGAGAGCTTTCTCGCACCCAAGAAACTGAAAGTGCAGAAAGGCGAAGCATTTATCGAGAACGCTCCCCTTGGCGTGCTCTTCTGCGTGGAGCCTTGGAATTTTCCTTACTACCAACTGGCGCGGGTCGCCGGCCCGAACCTGATGGCGGGCAATGTCCTGATCGTAAAGCATGCCCCCAACGTGCCGCAGTGCGCGCTGGCATTTGAACAATTGTTTCTGGATGCCGGCGCTCCGGAAGGCGTCTACTCCAACGTCTTCCTTTCGAATGAACAGGCCGCGAAGACGGTTGCCGATCCGCGGATCAAAGGCGTCGCGCTGACAGGCAGCGAGCGGGCTGGCGCGGCTGTTGCCGCCGAAGCGGGGCAGGCTCTCAAGAAGAGCACGATGGAACTGGGCGGTAGCGATGCCTTTATCGTTCTGGACGATGCGGACCTGGACACGGCCGTGAAATGGGGAGTATGGGGACGCATGAACAATACCGGACAGTGCTGTGTCGCCGCAAAGCGATTCGTGCTGCACGAGGGGATCGCCGACGCATTCCTGGATCAATTCAAGAAGGAACTGGAACAACTGGTTCCCGGGGATCCGATGGATCCGCAGACAACGCTTGGCCCTCTTTGCACCGAGGGGGCGCTCGACCTTGTGCTGAAGCAGATCAAGACTGCAGTGGATGGCGGTGCGAAGGTGTTGCTGGGTGGAAAGCGGTCCGAGCGGTCTGGGTATTTCCTCGAGCCGACAATCCTGACGAACATAACGCCGGAGAACCCAGCCTTTCATCAGGAGTTCTTCGCTCCGGTGGCACTCATCTTCCGGGTGAAAAACGAGCAGGATGCCATCAAGCTGGCAAATGATTCTCCTTATGGACTCGGCGGGTCGATCATCACTAAGGATGTGGAGCGTGGGAAACGAGTTGCACGGAAGATCGAAACGGGAATGGTCTTTATCAACCAATCGACCTGGACTGCGCCTGATCTGCCATTCGGCGGCGTGAAAAACTCCGGCTATGGCCGCGAACTCTCGGATCTCGGTATCGGTGAGTTTGTGAACAAGAAACTGATCCGGGTTGCGTGATCCGATGCCTCGCATCCACATGATTCGTTCTGCAACCAGTGTGGAAAGTCGGGGAGACTGGACGAATGAATTGTCCTAAAGAACGAAATGGCCATGGCAGTTGTGCCTGGTAATTCGATTGCTCTAAATATCAAAGGGGGATTAATGCATAGAAAGTATCTGTTCTTTGTCGCAGCACTGGGCGTGGTGCTACTGCCAACTCCTAACCTGGCTTTCTGTCAGGACGCAACTTCCCAACAGGGCAACCCGGCCGTCTCCGGTGGCAAGTCCGCCGTCCAGGGCGATGACGATCAAGCGCAGATCGATCAAGACATCAAACTGCTGAGGGAGAACCTGCGATCACGGAAGAAGCTGATTGTCGCGGCCAACATGCAGATGACGGGCACGGAAGCGGAACAGTTTTGGCCAGTTTACGACCAGTACGCGGCCGAGCTATCCAAAATTAACGACATGAAAGCTGCGCTGATTGAGAACTATTTGCAGAATCTCGACACGATGAACGGCGAACAGGCCGCGAGCTACGTGCGAAAGCGTGCGGATGTCGAAGAGTCGATCATGCAGCTAAGACTCAAGTACATCCCAGCTTTTCGCAAAGTCCTTTCCGGACGGCAAACGGCATTGTTTTTCCAGATCGATTGGAGAGTCGGCCTGCTAATCGACATGCAGTTGGCACAGATGCCTCTAATTGATCCTTAAACAATAGCCCAACCGAGAAGCACCTGCCACAGAGGAGAAATAGGTTGACGAGCAGCATAGTCGGTGCGACCGATCTTCAGATCACCGTGGATGAGACCAGCGGAGGCACGATCGTGCGCTTGCGGGGGCATCTTGGCATTGACTCTTCGCCCGCCCTTCGGGATCGGCTCCTCGCCATGCTGCAAAGGCAATCAATGGAAACCGTCGTCGTCGACTTGACAGAGGTCTCCTACCTGGACGCATCGGGCATTGCGACCCTCGTCGAAGGACTCAAGGTCGCGCGTAGTGGCCACAATAGTCTGCGCATTCAGGGACTGCAAGGTCGAGTGCTCCATCTATTCGAAGTGACCGGATTGTTGGATATCTTCGAAATCAATGGCAGTAGAAGTGCTCCCTCAGGGGTGAAGGTGCCCTGATGGCAACCGTTCTCGAAGCCGTTGGAAGAAGGACGATCTCCGAACTCGACTATGTCGGAAGTCTGAACATTCAACTATGGGCCACGCTGCGCGCCATGGGGAGCGCGCTACCGCTGGTCGGGAACCGTTATCGGTGGCAGGCAGCGGTACGCCAGATGCTGCAGATCGGCGTGGATGCGCTGCCCATGGTGGCGCTGATGGCGATTTGCACCGGCTTCATTCTTGCCATGCAAGGGGCTTCGGAACTGCGGCGTTTTGGAGCCATGCACTATGTTATCGATCTAGTTGCGGTCGGCTTCACGCGTGAACTCGGCCCGCTGCTTACCGCCATCGCCGTCAGCGGAAGGTCGGGCTCGTCTTTCGCGGCTGAGATCGGAACCATGAAGGTGACCGAGGAACTCGATTCCCTTCGCGTCATGGCGCTTGAACCCGTGGAGTTCCTGCTGGCCCCAAAATATTTAGCCGCGCTGATCAGTGTTCCTTGTCTCAGTATCATCTCGAATGTTTGCGGAATATTGGCGGGTGGATTGTTCATGTTCTTCAGCACCCGGCTCGACCCGCTGCTCTACTTCCGTTACGTGTTGGACTCCATCGTGCTGCGCGATGTGATCACCGGACTCATCAAGAGCGTGGCCTTCGCCACCATCATTGCTCATGTAGGTTGCCTGGAAGGCTTCCGTGTCCGCGGAGGACCCGACTCGGTAGGCCGCTCCACAACCAGTGCGGTGGTGAAGTCTACTTTTCTCGTAATCGTGGCTGACGCCGTATTCACCGCCATTTTCTACTTCACGGTGAAATCCTGATGCCGATCATTTCGATTCGCGACCTGGTGGTCGAATACGATGGGCGCCGGATACTGGACGGGCTCAGTCTCGACATCGAGCACGGAGAAACCATGGTGCTGTTGGGCGGCAGCGGCTCCGGCAAGAGCACGCTATTGCGTCAGATTCTCACTCTGGAGCGTCCCAAGTCGGGCAGCATCACGGTGAAAGGCATTGACATCACCCGCAGCTCAACGGCCGAATTGAAAGCTGTTCGGCACTCCTTGGGTGTGGCTTTTCAAAGCGCGGCATTATTCAATTCGCTCTCGGTTGAGGACAATGTCGCTCTAACCCTGCGAGAACACACCAAACTCGCGCCTTCCATCATCGATCTCGTCGTATGGATGAAGTTGGCCGTGGTTGGTCTTGGCGACTTCGGCAAGTTACATCCACAAGAACTGTCCGGCGGCATGAAGAAGCGGGCTGCGGTCGCACGCGCTCTCGCGCTTGAGCCCGAGATTCTTGTGCTCGATGAGCCCTCCGCCGGACTGGATCCTATTGTCGCGGCAGAACTGGATGAACTCATCCTTCTTCTCAAGGAGGTTTTCCAGATGACAGTAATCGTGGTGACTCATGAGTTGCCGAGCGCATTCCGAATCGCTGACAGAATCGCGATGCTCCACAACGGTAGGTTCATTTCTATTGGCACGAAAGATGAAGTCAGGGCGAGCCAGAACCCCCGGGTGCGGCAGTTCCTCGATCGCATTCCTGAAGATATGACGAAGACATCTGCAGTCGCAGCTTACTTCGGCAAATACCTGCAGACTCCGGAGACACACACGTGAGTACAGAAGCAAAAGTCGGAGCCTTCGTCCTGGGATGTTTCTCGATCCTGGCATTCACCGTCATTTATCTGATGCATGCGCAGTTCGGCGGGGATACGGTCCCCTATCGAACGTATCTGCGTTACGCCGGCGGCCTTGAGCCGGGAGCTGATGTGCTCTTTGGCGGGATCACCGTCGGAAAAGTAACAGCGGTTCGGCCGTGGACGGAAGACCCGACTCGAATTGAGATTCGGCTCGACGTAAAACAGGGCACGCCCCTCAATGAAAAGTCCGTGGCCAAGCTGGGTTTGGTAAGCCTAATGAATAGCGCTGCGTTGTCGATCACTACCGGCAGCAACGATGCGAAGCGGCTTGCGCCCGGGTCTGCAATCCCGTCGAAGGAGGCTGCCAGTCTGGATGAGATCGCGGGCAAGATGGCCGACGTCGCGGACAGCGCCGGCGCGCTCATCACGCAGGCACAGGGAGAGCTTCAAGGCATCAGTGGAGATGCACGAAGTCTCCTTGCCAATCTGAACACCGTGACCGGTCCGCCTACGCAAAGGAAGGTTCAAGCTGTGCTGGATCACGTCAACGGCATACTGGCGACCGAGGGTCCAAAGATTGATCGTATTTCCGATCAATTGACCGCGCTTAGCCAGCACGCGGATGACACCATCCAGAACGTGAATGGCACTGTGACCGATGTGCGGGAACCGGTCCGCAAGGATCTGGCGGAACTGCAGAACACGCTGCTGCAGGCCAGGCAATTACTGACGGACATGCAGGTCATGGTGCGTGCGAACGACTACAAGATCGACGACACGGTAGAGAACCTGCGCCAGGCAACCGACAACTTGGATCAGCTGACCGACTCGCTGAAGCAGCGTCCGTGGAGTTTGATTCGGATCAAGCAACCGAAGGAGCGACAGGTCCCGCAACAATAGTGAAGGTGGATATGAAAAAGCATCTGAAGGCATTTGGTTTGGCGCTGGCAACCGTGATTCTGGCTGGCTGCGGCGGAGCGGTAAAGTACCCGAACTACTACACGCTCCACCTGCCGCCCCCGCCAGATCCGCCGGCGGCAGAAAATGTTCGCGCAACCTTGGCGGTGCGCGAGTTCCGGTCGCCCGTTTACCTGCGGCAAGGGCCGATTGTGTACAAGACGTCTCCGGAACAAATCGGCTTTTACAATTACCACCGCTGGGCGGTTGACCCGCGGGCATTCCTGACCAATGCTGTGACCGACCGGTTGCGCGCGAGCGGCAACTTCGCGCAAGTCAGAGCCTACGATGGGCGTTCCGACGTCGATTACGTTCTCAGCGGACACCTCGAAGAGCTCAACGAAATCGACTACGAAGGCGGGGTCAAGGTTCAGGTTGCCATCTCCGCCCAGATGGTAAGCCTTGCCACAGGTGCAACGGTGTGGACCAACTCCGTTTCCGAGGTTGGAACAGTCAGCCAGCGCGATGTGCCAGCGGTTGTCTCCGCGCTGAACGCGACGATGGGACGGGCGATCGAGAAGCTGTTGGATCCAGCGCCCAAACCTAGTTCGATTGAACCGGGGGTAAGCAAAGCGATCGTTGGTGCTCTGAAATAGCGAGAGCGGCAGTTACGTACGAGAATCTGCGATGGGATTTCCGGACCACCGTACCCTTAATGTCGTGCTGACCACCCTGCTGGTCGCAGGTGTAGGCATTGTTGTGTACAGAGCGTGGCCGATCATCCTGGTCTTTGT
Source organism: uncultured Acidobacteriaceae bacterium (assembly GCA_963750245.1). GTDB lineage: Bacteria > Acidobacteriota > Terriglobia > Terriglobales > Acidobacteriaceae > Sulfotelmatobacter. The sequence goes on along the minus strand of CAVVQB010000005.1, from coordinate 87,559 downwards.
ACTCGCTATCTTTTTCGCCTACCTGATAAATCCGGTCGTCAAGTTCCTGGAGAGGCACTCCTTATTTTTTCGGAACTTGAGGGGCCCCGCCGTGGTGGAGGTCTATTTGGCCTTTTTGATTGTGATTGCGTTCCTGGGTTATGGACTTGCGCCGGGAGTTGCGAGCAGGACAGTCACACTGTTCGACAAAGTTCCCGCAATACTAGACGGATTGTCTACCGGGGAGATCGCGACGGATTTCGGCAAAGACTATGGTTGGACTGACACGCAAGAGGTGCGTCTCAAATCATTTCTTCTTCGGCACCGAGATAACGTTCAAGATCTGGTGAAGTTAGCGGATCGCTACATCTCCCACGCTGCAGAGGTGCTCGGCTGCCTTCTGCTCATCCCAGTCCTTGCTATCTTCTTTCTGCGCGATGGCGATCACATCGCGGATGCTTTTACCAGACTAGTCTTTCCGGAAGGCAGCCGGGAGACCGTCCGAGCTCTCACGTCCGAACTGCACAGCATGCTCCAGTTGTACATACGTGCCCAGGCAATTCTCTGCAGCTTGTCGTTCGCCTTCTATTCCACAGTTATGCTGCTCTTCAGATTTCCGCACGCATTCGCTCTGGCTGCGGTCGGCGGGATGTTGGAGTTTATACCGGCGGCGGGCTGGATGACCACAGCGGCCCTGATCATTGGCGTAGGCGTAGTCAATCACGCGCATTGGATGTGGATGGTCCTGATTCTGATCCTCTGGAGGGTCACGCAGAATTACTTCACTTATCCGAGAATCATGGGACGCCAGTTGGAACTTCATCCACTCGCTGCGATCTTCGCCGTACTCGTCGGCGCCAAGGTCGGTGGGATTGTGGGCATCTACCTCGCGGTTCCTCTGACCGCGGCATTACGCGTAGTATGGCGAACGTATGCTGTGCCGAAGCGGTCGGCCGGGCAAACTCACCAAGCGACAGCAAAGCGCGTTGATCCCTCCAGTCTGACACTGGCATCCGCGAAGTGACTCAGAGGTTGGGTACGCATACTACTTCAACGTTTAGCTCGTTGAAGAAATCTCAATCGTTCGGGCCAGGACCCGATGAACAGGGCAATTATTAGCCACGTGCAGGAGCCTCTCCCGTTGGATCTCGGACAAATCACCAATCAAGGTGATCCGCTTTTCGATTCTATTTACGATTCCTTTCTTTCGACTGCAGTCATCACAATCTGCGGCGTGAATTCTTGAGAATGTCAATTGCACCTGTACTTTCTCAAGTGGCCAGTTTCTGCGCTCGGCGTACATTCGAACCGTCATGCTGGTGCAGGCGCCCAAGCCAGCCATCACCAACTCGTATGGGTTGGGACCTGCATCAGCACCCCCGGCCCCTGGGGGTTCGTCAGCCAACAATTGGTGAGACCCTATGGATATGTTTTGGACGTACGCTGGGAAGCCGGAATTCACTACGATGTTTCTGGTCACAATCTCTCCTTCGCCTTTACGCTACAACGGACCGCAGACGGTGCCGGTGTGTAGTGAGCGGCCAGAAACAATACTCCAATGACTACTGCTCCGACGCCGTCTGGCACAACCGCCAACAAACTGACGCGAATGAGAGTCCAATCCTACACACACACATCGCGAACCCAGGTCTCAGCTTGGGCGAAATCGCGGAATGCGCGCACCACGCACACATCCTCAACCAGATTCTCCAGCATACGCATGACTCCGAAAGCAAATGGACTGGAAACGACCACTGCGGTTGGACCGAGATAATGCTGAAGCGAAAGCGAACGCAGAAGGTTCACGATTTCCCGAACTTCTGCCGACGATAAGTCGATCCAGGCATGGCGAGCGTCGATGAGTTCGCGGAACGGAAGAGCCGAATCTCGTTGCTCACTCGTGAGATGTTCGCGCACGTCCGCCGCCGAAACCGTACCTTCAGCCACGGTTGTCACTAGGCGTTGCTCCGCATCGACACTGTAGCCAATACCCGACTTCTGAAGGGCGACCCGGGTCCAGACATGACTCCTGCCATCCTTCAGCGCCTGAATCAGCCAGCCGTTCAAGCCGCCGTCGGACACCAACTCGGTTCCCTCAGCCATCATTTCGATGAGCAAAGGATTGGCGCTCTCGTCAATTTGAATCACATAGTTGAGGTCGCAAACAATCTTTCGCGCCGGGGCCTGCACGCGACATCGCTCCCAAACCCTCCGCAGCTCTTGAATCCAGGGGCCTATGAGCTTCCCGCTGAGTGTGATGCGACATTCCGATGCTGTATCAGCGATCGTGACCTTGAGCATGGGCGCCTTCTATACCGGTCAATGTGGACGGCAACTTATTGGCCGAACCCGGGTGGCAAGTGTTCATTAGAGATCGACTGGCCACGCCGCTCATTGATAGCTTTCTTCAAGTTGTTTATGCGACTGCTGACTTGCCGGGGGTGTCCTCCGCAGCCTCCGCAGGTCGTGGCGCATGGTGGTTCACAATGAGCCGAGAGCCCCTTTGACCCGTGATATAGGTCCAAACCCACTGCAGGAATACCGTCAAACGGAGACTTGATGTCGCCAGGAACTGCAGGTGGATCGCCGCCCAGGCGAGCCAGGCTCCGAAACCGCTCACTCGCACCTTGTGACTTTCCAAGACGGCAAATCCCTTACCAACGACGGCCATGTTGCCCTTGTCAAAGTAACTAAATGGACCTGGCGGCGTTTCACCGTTTACGCGGCTGTGAATGACTTTTCCTGCATAACGTCCTTGCTGCATAGCTACCTGAGCAACGCCGGGAAGCGGCTTGCCGTTTTCCTCGAATGACGCCGTATCGCCAACTACAAAGATCTCCGGATGTCCGGGCACAGTCACATCTTTCTGGACACGCACCCGACCGGCACGGTCGGTTTCCACCTTCAGCCACTTGCCGGCGGGGGACGGTGCAACCCCTGCCGTCCAGATCACTGTCTTGCTCGCGATTCGCTCTCCCGCCACGACAATTCCGTCATCGTCGATCTGATCCACACTGTGTCCGAGACGCACCTCCACGCCCAAGTCCTCAAGCCGTCGCTTCGCGGCTTCTGAGAGATCCTCAGAAAATGGAGGCAACACTCGCGGTGCCATATCGACGAGCACAATTCTTGCGGATGTCGGATCAATCCGTCGAAAGTCTGACTTCAGGGTGGTTCGGACCAGAATGGCCAGCGCGCTTGCCATCTCCACTCCTGTGGGGCCGGCACCGACCAGAATGAAAGTCAGCAAGTCGCGATACCGGCTCGGATCGTCTTCGGCTTCGGCCTGTTCAAAGGCTTGCAAGATTCTGTTTCGGGCGGACACCGCATCGGCGAGGCTCTTCAGTCCCGGCGCGAACTCCTCAAATTCGTTATGACCGAAATAGCTGTGAGTCGCTCCTGTGGCAAGGATCAGGTAGTCGTAGGCCACAGGTACTCGCTCTCGGTCCACAGTGCTAACCAGTATGCTTTTTCGCTCTTTGTCCACTCCAGTTACTTCTCCGAGGACCACCGTGACGTTCTTCTGTTTGCGAAGAATGCTCCGGATTGGGGTCGCAATCTGGCTCGGGGTGAGTGCTGCCGTTGCCACTTGGTAAAGCAGTGGCTGAAACAAGTGGTGGTTTGCCCGGTCGATCAAAATGATCTGTGCGGGAGTATGTTTGAGGGCCTTGGCGGCGGCCAGTCCGCCAAAGCCACCGCCGACAATAATGATTCGTGGTTGAGCCATTTGCTCCTCGATTCGCCTTAGTCCACCGCGAGTGGTTCCCGTTTCAGCCTCAAGGACTTGCACCTATATCTCAACTCGCGGACTTCCTCAAAATGGATCTGTCATCTGATCCGAGCAAGCCCAAGCTTCAGAGCAGCGTCGTGCAGTCTGAGGCCCTCGTGTGTATGCAGCAAACAAAATCTTCGCCACACTCTCAAATCCAACATGTGGGATCAGAGCCATCCCCAGCATCACCCAATTGTCGAGATGCTCTTCAATGCTCGTTACCGGAGGAAATTGACTCTTGCCCGATCGATCATCCCGCCACCGCGCCCGTTGGAAACCGCTCTCATCAGACCGCGCTGCCGGGCAAAACTGCACCATCAGTTAGTGCAATTTCCGTTCCACGAGACACGAGCAAGAACCTGCTCTTTGCCTTGACCACAAAGTTTGCAAAATACTCAACCACGGGCCTCAGCCATCGCCTCTCGCGACATGCTCGAGCAAATACTGGGGTTGGGATTCTGACCAAAACGTCAGACCGCTGACGCTGTCAGTCTTATGCCTAAACTGCCCGCAGCGTTTTTGTGACGGGCATCCAAATCGGCAGGGTTTACCTCAGCCCTCAAAGCAACAGGAGTCCGGCCCGTTTGGTAACGCGATTGCTTCAACTCTCAGCGGGCACCCGCCGTAGAAGATTGGAGACACAAGCAACGCATATGAATCCGTCTAATTTCTCTACCGTAAACCCGGCCACCGACGAGCAGATTGAAACGTTCACCTTTTTTACCGCCCAGGAAACAGAAGCCGCTCTCGCGCGCGCAGAGAAGAGCTTCAAGTCTTATGGGAAGCTGCCGGTGCATCGACGCGCGCAGCTACTCTCAAAGCTCGCCGCGACGCTGCGGAAGAACAAGGCACAACTAGCAAAAGTCATCACGACAGAGATGGGAAAGACACTGGCGGAGGCTGAGGCCGAGGTGGAGAAGTGTGCCTGGGAAGCAGACTGGTACGCCGAGCACGGGCCTCAAATGTTTGCCGACGCTCCCGCCGCAACCGGCAGGGTCGAAGCATACGTTTCATATCTGCCGCTTGGGCCAATACTCGGAATCATGCCGTGGAATTTCCCCCTCTGGCAAGCGACGCGTATGGGCATTCCGACGCTGCTGGCCGGCAACGTTGTTTTGGTAAAGCACTCGCCCAACACGCAGAGGAGTTCGCTCGAGCTTGAGCGCATGATTCTCGAATCAGGCTTTCCGGAAGGGGTATTGCAAAATCTGATCCTCAAGACGGAAGACATCGTCAACGTGATCAACGACCCCCGCGTCCAGGGTGCCTCGGTCACGGGGAGTGTGCGCGCCGGTTCTGCGGTTGCCTCCGAGGCCGGAAAGGTGATCAAGAAGACGGTAATGGAGTTGGGCGGCTCCGATGCTTTCATCGTGCTTGAAGACGCGGATCTCGCGAAGGCAGTGGCCGCGGGTATCAAAGGGCGTTTCAGTAACGCGGGTCAGATTTGCCTGGCCGCAAAACGGTTCATTCTGGTCGGAAAAATTGCCGACGAGTTTGAAGAGCAGTTCGTAAAGGCAGCGCAGGCGATTAGGGTCGGTGATCCGATGGACCCAGCAAACCAGATGGGGCCAATGGCACGCACCGACCTTCGCGATTCCCTCCACAAGCAAGTAGAAAGCAGCATTGTGGCAGGCGCACGCGTGCTCTGTGGCGGCAAACCCAAAGACGGCAAGGGTGCCTTCTACATCCCGACGGTGCTGAGCGGTGTGACACAAGGGATGCCTGCCTTCGACGAGGAGATGTTCGGGCCGGTCGCGACAATCACCCGCGTCCCGGACGTCGATGCAGCGGTTGATGCTGCGAATGCAAGCCAGTTTGGACTGAGCGGCAATGTGTGGACCAAGGACGTTGCGCTAGCACGCAAGATCGCTCGCGACTTGTACACCGGCGGGGTCTTCATCAATGGCGTCACATCATCGGATCCTCGCGTGCCGGTCGGTGGCGTCAAGAACAGCGGGTATGGGCGCGAGCTCTCGCATTTTGGCGCGCATGCTTTTGTAAACGCCCAGACTGTCTGGATCGAGAACGCAGCTTGAGGTCGTACAGAAAGCTGTCCGCGCATGAGCGCGTACTGCGGCAAAAGCCCTCTAGCGAAAACAAAGTTTGAAGTTTGCAAACCAATATTCAATCTGGAAATAAAAAAGGAGCTCGGACATGACTACGCAAACAGTCGAGAAGACAGCAGTAAAACAACCCTCGGACTTCGCGCAAAAGCTGCAGAAGCTGCGGGAGCTTTACGCCGACGCGGGCGATATCTCGAAAGCCGCGCTGGAGAACGTGATCCGCTCCATCGAGTCCGGGGCATCCGCCGCTTCGGTGAAAGAAAAGATAGAAAGTGCCGGCCGTATCGGCGCCCGCCAGGGTAAGGTCTCGGAGTTGACGGTGATCGCGCCGCTCAAACCAGGCGGAGCGAAACGCATGCGAGCGTTTTTTGAAACCTTGCATGGCAACGTCGGCAATCAAGGCGTGGAAATGGTTGGTACTGTCCACGACATGCGCTGGGTCTTCCTGGATAACGACACGAAGCTGCTTTTTGCCAGCACTTACGACGGCGACTGGGATCCCTACATCGATGATTTCGCCACCAAGATTCCAGACATCCTCGACCTCCAGTTTGGTGAAATCGACGGTTGGCCCGGGGTTCGTAACCCAGCGGTAAAAGACTTCATCGTGAAACACCAGATCCAAGCGCATTTCTGGTACGTCGCTAATCCGAGTTTGACGGTGGTGGAGACCAAGCGGCTCGAAAAGATCGCTCCAGCGCTCGACGAATTCCTCGACAAGGTGGCCTGAAAAGCGGAATTCGAAACTCCGGCAACAGAGACGCCAATCCGACAGCAATTTACCCGATAACCAAAGGAGAAGGCAGGCTTCCATGCTGTATCAAACGATTGACCCTTACACCGAAGAAGTGGTTGAAACATTTCCGTCGCACACAGACGCGGAGCTCGAATCGATCATCGCCAAGGCGGAGAAGACATACGCAACCGACTGGAGTGTAAGACCCCATGCCTCGCGCAAGGCCGTCCTCAAGAAGGCGGCGTCAATCTTGCGGGAGAAGATCGACGAATTCGCCAAACCTATCACGCTCGAGATGGGTAAGCTGTTCCGCGAGGCAAAGGGTGAGGTCACACTTAGCGCAGACATCCTCGAATACTATGCGGACAACGCGGATAAGTTTCTGGCGCCCGAGACACTTCCGGTAAAGGAAGGAGAGGCTGTGATCGAGAACGCGCCACTTGGCGTGCTTTTCTGCATTGAGCCCTGGAACTACCCTTACTACCAACTGGCGCGGGTCGCGGGACCGAATCTCATGCTGGGCAACACCGTCATCAGCAAGCATGCGCCCAACGTGCCTCAATGCGCGCAGGCTTTCGAAAAGCTCTTTCTCGATGCCGGCGCTCCGGTGGGGACGTGGACCAACGTCTTCATAAGTAACGAACAGTCGGCGAAGGTCATCGCTGATAGCCGGATCAGAGGGGTTGCGTTGACCGGCAGCGAAAGAGCGGGGTCGGCGGTCGCTTCCGAGGCGGGTCAGGCATTGAAGAAGAGCACGATGGAACTCGGCGGCAGCGATCCCTTCATAGTCTTGGACGATGCCGATCTTGATGCCGCCGTGAAGTGGGGCATCGTTGGGCGCATGCAAAACACCGGTCAAGCCTGCGTTGCGGCCAAGCGCTTCATTATTTTGGATAGCATCGCCGACACGTTTCTGAATCGGTTCAAGAACGAGCTCGAGAAGCTGAAGCCAGGCGATCCAATGGATCCCGAAACTTCACTGGGACCGCTCTGCACTGAGGGAGCGCTTAACGGTGTCCTGAAGCAGATCGACACCGCGGTTAAAGGCGGCGCGAAAGTGTTGCTTGGCGGAAAGAAGCTGAATCGCCGCGGGTTCTTCCTCGAACCTACCATTCTCACCGAGGTGAAATCCGATAACCCTGCCTTTCACCAGGAGTTCTTCGCTCCGGTCGCGATGGTTTTCCGGGTGAAGAATGAAAAAGAGGCGGTGGACGTGGCTAACGACTCTCCGTACGGGCTGGGTGCAACGGTGATGACCAAAGATGTCGAACGTGGAAAGCGTATCGCGCGCCAGGTCGACTCTGGGATGGTCTTCATCAACCAAGCGACCGGTACTGCGCCTGACCTCCCGTTCGGCGGCGTGAAGAACTCCGGCTACGGCCGCGAGTTGTCGCATCTGGGCATCGGCGAATTCGTGAACAAGAAGCTGATTCGCGTTGCCTAGACATAAGTTGAGGCGATTGTTTCTAACCTTCGAGGCGCTGCTTGCCCGGAGTGCTCCTATAAGCGCGGACTAACACTATGACCAAAATCGAAAAGGTCCTCTATACCGCAAGAGCTCACACCACCGGCGGCCGCGACGACGGCGCGTCCCGCACCGACGACGGTAGGCTGCAGGTTACGCTGTCGCGGCCTGGCACATCGGGCAGTGGTACCAACCCGGAGCAACTGTTTGCCGCCGGTTGGTCAGCCTGCTTCCTTTCGGCGATCAGGCTGATTGCAGGTAAAAAGAAGATAGCGCTGCCGACGGAAGTGGGTATTGATGCCGAGGTAGATCTTGGTACCACTCGTGGTGGCGTCGGTCTGGCGGCCAGGCTGAACGTGAGCATCCCGGGCATGGACCACGAAGCGGTCCAGTCTCTGGTCGAAGCCGCGAGTCACGTGTGTCCGTACTCGTTAGCCACCAGCGGCAACATCGAGGTGCAGTACAGCGTGAGTGCAGCCGAACCTGTAGATCGCGACAGGGAAACACAGCACGCCTGAAGCTGGCATCCAGGGCCCACAGTTGTCGTGTTTGTCACGTCCATCCGATTTGGTTTGAAGCATTAATAAGGAGGATACGGTGGCTGTCTTGGAAGAGCGTAATCAAACAGATCAAAGCAACAGTTCCGTAACGCTAGATCTGCATGAGATCCAGGCAACGGTGCTGCGCTATCGGCCGGAGCCGTACTACGGCACGCACATCAAGATGCACGTCGACGATGCACACAGCGGCCGTGAGTTCCTGCGGAGGCTCGCGCCGCATGTGGCTTCCGCGGCCGATTGGTGGAACGCGACAGACGCCTGGATTGCAGTCGCAATCAGCTATACCGGGCTAGTGGCGCTGGGTGTGCCGGAGGAGTCGCTGCAAAGTTTTCCCGAGGCTTTTCGAGTAGGAATGGCCGCGCGTGCCGACGTCCTTCTTGATCGCGGAGAGAACGATCCGAAAAACTGGGACCCTCCGTTCGGCAGCGGCCAAATTCATATCGCCATCAGTGTCTTTAGCGACAGTGAAGAAAAGTGGCGCCACACCATGGCATTGGCGCGGCAGCAGTATCACGGCTTTTCGGGCGTTTCGGTGGTGGACGTTCAGGACTTCGGCGCTCAGCCGGGCGACCTCAATCCGCTCGGTTACAAGGACGGCATCGGCCAGCCTGCAATCGAAGGCAGCGGTGTCGATCCATTGCCCGGACAGGGGCGTCCCATCAAAGCGGGTGAATTCATCCTCGGTTATCCGGGCGAGGCCGGTGTGCCGCTTGCGACGTTGCTACCGGACGTGCTTGGGCGCAACGGTACCTTCATCGGCGTACGCAAGTACCAATCGCGGGTCGGAGCGTTCAACCGATTCCTCCGAGACAATGGTCAAACGAACGAAGAACGCGAGCTGCTGGCAGCGAAACTGGTTGGCCGTTGGCGCAGCGGCGCTCCATTGACGCTCGCTCCGGTCAAGGACGACCCCGAGCTTGGCCAAGACCCGCAGCGGAACAACGACTTCAACTATGCCAACGATCCTCACGGCAAGCAGGTGCCCCTCGGCTGCCACATGCGGCGGGTAAACCCACGCGATACCAAGATGCCGGTGCTCACGGATGTGAACATCCATCGCATCATTCGGCGCAGCACGACCTACGGTGCACCCTATGACGCGAACGCGCTTTCGGAGCGAGATGATGAAGTACCCCGCGGGATCTATTTCCTCTTCATCAGCGCCAAGGCGATGGCCACGATGGAATTCCTGCAACGGGAGTGGATCAACAGCGGAAATTTTACGGGGCTTGGCGAGGAACGCGACCCGCTGGTGGGCCTGCAGGAAGGAGATGCCACGTTCACGATTCCAAAGGATCCAGTGAGACGGCGCATTCACGGCATCCAGTCATTCAACGTGCTGCGTGGCGGTGAGTACATGTTCATGCCGAGCCTGTCGGCCCTGAAATGGTTGGGGGATCTCAAAGCATGATGCGCGGGAGATTCGCGCTGAAAAGGATAGATCAGCATGGATAAGATTCTCTACGACCGCGGGCTCGCCAAGCGCCGGCAGGTGCTGGGCGATTCCTATGTGGACCGCGCGCTGGCAAACGTCGATGACTTCAACCGCGACTTTCAGCGGCTGGTGACCGAATACTGCTGGGGCGAGGTGTGGGGCGAGGATACCTTGTCGCCTCGCGAGCGCAGCATTCTCACTCTCGGTATGGTCGCCGCGCTCGGCAAGATGGGAGAGTTCGCCAACCATGTCCGCGGTGCCCAGGTCAACGGTCTTACTCCGAAGGAATTGGGCGCGGTGCTCGTCCAAATCGCTGTCTATTGCGGGATTCCGGTCGGCGCGGACTGCTTTCAGACAGCAGAAACCATTCTCAACGAGAGTAAGTAGCTACGCAGAAGGATTAAACACATGTCCGATCACATATCCGGGCCTCGCGCCATCGCTGATCCGGTAATCGATATCACGGATGTCTATGCGTTCCCTTGTCCGGAGAGTCCGCAGCATCTCGTCCTGATCATGAACGTGTTTCCGTATGCCGGACCGTCAGCCCTATTTTCCGATGCGGTCATTTACCGGTTGCGCGTGCGTTCGGTATCGATTTCTCCCGACGGACACGCGTTCGATGTTCCGGCCGAAGAGTTCACTTTTGACTTCACATTCAGCGGCCCACAACCGATGCAAGAGGGCCGCTGCACGCTGCCCACCGGCGACGTGGTCGCATTTCGCTTAAATGAGGAGAGCGGCGGCACCGCGAAAGGCCTGCAGATCTTTGCGGGACAAAGATCCGATCCGTTCTTCCTCGACGGCCCGATGGCCGAAAGAACAATCGCAACAAGGCAACTCGCCTTTAAGGAAAAGGGCTCCGACAGGCTTTACGGCAAGAACGTATTGGGGATCGTCCTTAGGATGGAGTGGGCGACCGTGCTCAAGGGCGGCCCAATGTTTGCTGTGGTTGGCGAGACGCTAAGCGCCGGCAAACGGCCGGTTCGGCTGGAACGAGTAGGACGGCCGGAGATCAAGAACATCACCCTCAGTGCGAAGATCTTCGACACTGTGAATCGCGACCTCGAGATCCGGGACATCTACAACGAAGAGGACGCTTTCAATCTTTCCAAGACCTATGCCGGCGCGTATCGTGCGCGGTTAAACGCTAATCTCGCCTTCTTTGACGGCCTTGACGGCAAAGTTGATTGGCCCCTCGACCCGCACGGGAACCACCCCCTGACCGAACTCCTGCTTGCCGATTTCCTGGTCGTGGATACGTCCAAGCCTTTTTCAGAGATGAGCTATTTCGACATCGAGCGGGCGATGCTCGAAGGGCGCACGCACGCTACCTGTGGAGGAAGGTGGCTCAACGAGGACCTCGTGGACTCTCTTCTCACGTTGTACGTGAACGCCGGAAAGGGTCCCCGAATCCGTGACGGCGTGGACGCGCCGATTGCCTGGTCGTCGAAGGTATTTCCCTACATGGCGCCGCCAAATCGGCCAGAGGATGGTAAGTCATGATGGATGAACGGCCACTCACCGACGGCACGATTGCTTTGCTCAATCTTGACGCCCAGATCGACGCCTTAGAGCCGGAGGTCCGGCATGGCTCCGCAAACGTCGAAACTCGATCGGGTCTCGCCGAGCTGATCTCGCTGCGTGGGCTGATCGTCGGCTGCATTGCAGATTACGACAGGGCAGACGAAATCGCGGAACAGCTCGTACGCGACGTTCCCACGGACCCGAAAGCCCTTCTGGCACGCGCGCGAACGCACGCTGGCTTTCATCGATTTAATGATGCCCTGGCCGACATTGAGTGCGCCGAGAAACTCTCACTCGATGCCGAAACGGCCAATGGCGAACGGGCGGCAATTTTCCAGGCCCTCGGCCGCTACGACGAATCCCTTGTTCTGCGAGAAGAAGCCGCGAAGCGCAGGGCAAGCTTTGAACATGTCGCAGCCCTGGTCGGGTTGCATGCCGAGCGCGGCGAAATCGAGGCAGCGGAACGGCGGTACGCGGAAAGCCGTAGCCAGTATCGCGGTGTTTCACCGATTCCTCTGGCGCTTCTTGATTTCCAGTTGGGACTCATGTGGATGAACGAGGGCCATCTGGACAAGGCACGCACGTCATTCAGCGCCGCGCAGCGCCGTGTGCCCGCTTACGCCCCGGCTGGAGGCCATCTCTCCGAAGTCGAAGCGGAATTGGGTGAGGTTGATTCCGCAATTTCCCGCTTGCACTCGCTGGCGGAGTCATCCGATGACCCCGATTACGCGGCACAGCTCGCACGCATTCTCGGGGATGTGGGCCGTGACGGGGAAACCCGATACTGGCGCCAGGTGGCCGCGATGCGCTATGACGAGCTGATCGCGAATCACCCAGAGGCCTTCGCCGATCACGCAGCCGAATTCTGGCTTGCAGCAGGTGCTGATCCCGTCAAGGCTCTCCAATTCGCGAAAATGAATGTACAGGTTCGCAATACGCCGCGTGCTCGCGCCTTGGTAGCCCAGGCCCTCACCGCCAATGCGTGAGCCTGAGACTGCGGCACCATCGGCGATCGCGGAAGAGTAAATCTCAAGAGAACTCTAACAACAGAACCTGTCCTCCACCTCGAGCCTGAAGCGCGTGGTAACTCTGTCCAAGAGCGCTTTGGGTTCGTTCAGGCCGAATGGCTCTGGCATGTAGTCGTACGCATGACCTCGATGTCTGGTGCAGGCGTTGGATCCGCGGTAGGCCGCTAGGGCCGTCGCAAGCCCTATAGTTCCAGCTCTCCACGTCCCTCAGAACCGTCGAGCGATTCTCCCGCCCTGCTCGGATCAATTTCCGCCCTTACTGATTGTTTGTTATACGTTCCTCGGACCGATAGCAGTTCTGCGTGGCTTGGCGGGAACACATAATTCTGCACAAACCAAAGTGTGTCATAGGTGAGGCGGCGGCCCACCACGAAACGCCCATGCTGTTTTACAAACTCACAGAAATCATCGGGGTAGATGACATGCGCTTGTACGCCGTCCGTGGTCAGAGCTCGCGACCTAAGCCAACCACACTCGATCCATTTCTGTATTTCGTCGGGACGAGTGTGCAGTGCGCGAGACAGTGAATACTTTGTAAACCATTCACGGCCTGTTCTCCCGCCGATACCAAGCCGGTGCAGCATCGAACGAACCGAGCCTGGAGTCCGGTTCAAGATTCTTGCGGCCTCCTCTACCGGGAGCGCAGTAATCAAGTCGAGAAGCCGCTGTTGTTCCCGTTTCGTCCATTCACGATAGCCGCGTTTCCGAGCGATACCGAACTGGCGCACGAACCGCAAGCAAGCATCCCTCGGGTTCCCAGAGATCTCGGTCAGCGTTGTGATCAGCATTCGCCAGTCGGCTCCATTGTCCATGCTGATGCCGTCTCGCGCCTTATAGTCTCTGACCAATCCTCTTGCTTCCTTGCTCCAGCAAAAGGTACGACGCCTACGGAAACTGTCGGCTTCGCCCATACAACCGTGTTCTGGAACCGAGGTTGTCGGGCGTCCAGGCCCACGCTAGACGCCCACAGCACCGCTTCCAGACTGCCTCCCATACCTATATATGGAGCTGAAACGGGAGTTTGTGACAGGAAAACAGACATGCCAGGCAAATTTTGGGGGCTGCGCCGCAACATTTTCTACGCAACAAACTGTCGCTAGCCGGGTTGTATAGACAAACACCGGACTCAGTTTTTCCCGGCCACAGCCAGTACTGCCGGCCCTGGAAACTGGGTCAAACAGAAGTGCAAGAAATCTCGGACGCTGCCACCTCGTCGCTCTTAATTCCAGTTCGTGCGGTGGAACCGCAGACGTGTGTTTCGCTCGGGCAGATTTCGTTGGCAAATGGCGGGAGTGGCGACCGCGTTCGTTCTGACGCTCGTCCTTCTATGCCTGTCCTATGCCTACGTGAGGCACCGTCACAATCAGGCTCTCGGCGATAGTCATCGAGCACTCCCGAGCGGGTTGGATCATTCCGAAAAGTCCACTGACCCGGTCTCGCTCCTGGGGGAAGCCAAACGCCTGTATTGGCTGAACAATGGGCCGAAGGCAGCCCCGTTATTTGCAAGAGCGGAACTGCTGTTCGCCGACAGGGGTGATACACGGAATGAACTCTACGCAAGGGTTGGGCGCCTCAGATCAGAAGCCGAAACGATGTCCTTTGTAGAGCTGTCGCGTTTTATCGACGAACAACTGCAGAATCCGATAGTGCGCGACGACCCCAAACTGCGCCTGTGGTGCCTGATTGCAAAGGGTTACACCGACATCGAAATCGACCATCGCGCTGCAAAACGGGATTGGCTGGAAGCTCAGGGGATTGCAAAGAATTTGGGGGACGACCGCGCCATGACCAGGGCCGCCGGCGAGTTGGGACTCATTGCGTTCTTAGAGGGAAACCCCGGACAAGCAGCAAGGCTCCTCGGCGGCGCGCTGCTCTCGACGATGGCTAGCGGCGACACCGGTGGGCAGATCAGATTCCTGGAATTACTGGGAGCTGGTTTCGAAGAAGTCAATCGTCACGCTGAAGCCCTGAGGTTCTTTGAGAGAGCCATCAGGCTCGCAGATGCGGAGAAGGATTCCGGGCTTCCCTTCATGGCGTACGAAGGGAAAGCCCAGGCCATGGTCGCGTCAGGAAGAACAGATGAGGCAAAGCGAGTTCTGGAGGACGCACTCACGAAAGCCCGATCACAGCAGAAGAGAGGGCACGAGGCACAGTTGCTGATTCTCCTAGGAAGGCTGACCGCCCAGATGGGAGACAGACTACAGGCAATCGCCTATCTGGAAGGTGCCGGTCAATTCGCAACGCAAGTGCAGTTCTTCCGAATGGAAGCTGACGCCATGTTCGAACTGGCAAAGCTGTATCGTGATGCTGGAGATCTTGCCAGTGCCGACGCCCGTGCTACACAGGGCCTCGCTGCAAGCCAGCGGGTCGGCGATCATTATTATGTGCCTCGCAATCTGACGATCCTCGCAGACTTGAAAGCCCGACGGGGCCGCACAGAGGAAGCAAACGCCCTCTACGAGCAAGCGGAAGACGTGATCGAAGGAATGCTGATCAGCGTGGATGAACCATATTGGAACAGCTCCGTCGCCGCCTCCATGAGTCAGACCTATCTGCAGCATTTCGAACTACTGAATCAAAGGGGGGATTTACCGGGCGCATTTAGAGTTCTGGAACGTGTGCGTGGGCGAACTCTGGCTTCGGCTCTGGAAGATAAAAAGGCACTCCCGGCCGCGGAATCAGAACAAACTCAGGCGCTGGAAAATGATGTTGCCACTCTCCAGACCCGGCTGCTACAAGCCAACAATGTCACCGAACGCGAACAACTGCTCGATAAACTGGTTGAATACGAGCGGCGCCTCGGATTGGCTTGGACCAGAGGGGAGGCTGCGAATCAACGTTTCGCAGTACAACCAGCGTCATTGACGAAAGTAGTCGACGATCTGAACCCAGATGAGGTGTTCCTGGAGTATGTCCTCGATGACCCACATTCGTTCTGCCTCTCGTTATCGCGCAAAGGTGCATACCTGCGAGTGCTCCCGGTTGGACGCAGGGAAATCCAGAAACTAACGCAGCAATTTGTCGACGAAGTTCGGGCAAAAGGCGCGGGGATCGACGGTGCGAAGCAGCTCTACGCTTGGCTGCTAAAGCCGATTCCGGAAACGGCGACAACCAACAAATTTGTCATCGCACCAGATGGAATATTGAATCTCTTGCCGTTTGAAGCACTCCGAGACACCCAGGGCGAGTACCTATTGAAGTCGCACGTTATCAGCTACGTGCCTTCGGGCACAATTCTGGATGTGCTGCGACGCGCAAAGATGCAGCCATCGGCACCCAGGCCATTTCTGGGAGTCGGTGATGTAGCGTATGAAAACCAAGGCAATGCGGGGCGCAGAATGCCGGCCCCGGACACAACGCGAGGGCAGATTCTACGGGGCATGGCAGATCTGTCGGGGATCCAACTCCACGACCTGCCTCAGACGCGCGACGAAGTCCAAGGAATCGGTAAAATCCTCGGGCAGGAGTCGGTGATCTTGCTCGGCAACGTCGCCACCGAAACTGCATTCAAGAAAGAACCGCTCGATCAGTTTCGCGTCTTGCATCTGGCTGTGCACGGGTTCGCCGACACCCAGTATCCGGAGCGATCAGCTCTGGTCCTGGGAAAAGATCCAAGATCTGGCGACGACGGTTTGCTGCAAGTACGGGAGATCATCAGGTTGCGGCTGAATGCCGAACTGACCACCCTATCTGCTTGTGACACTGGTGTCGGCAAGCTGCAGGGACAGGAAGGCATTAGCAATCTGGTGGAAGCGTTTCTAGTCGCTGGTTCACAGTCGGTAGTAGCAAGCCTGTGGAGCGCAGACGACACCTTCGCCAGCGCATTGATGGAGCGGTTTTATCAGCGTATGGCCCAGGGCGAAGATACCAGTTCGGCTCTGCGGAACGCGAAACTTGATCTGCTCGCGAAATACGGCGACCAGGTCCGTCCATTTTATTGGGCAGCCTTCATAGCTGTGGGAGAAACTTCCACACCGATTGGCATAAGACAACAATGAATCTGACTCTTGACCAGCGCACGAAGATTTTCGACAAGGTCTGCCGGCTGGTGGAGACCAAACATTTCAATCCCGCCATGAATGGAGCGGACTGGAAGTCTTTGGTTCAGGGCCGAAGGGAGCAAATCCTTGCGTGCACCGAACCAGAGGCCTTTGAGATGGAAGTCAACAGGTTTGTGGCCGAGCTTAAGACCAGCCACACCGGGTTTCGACACGCCGGCATGCGGAACATACCCGCTCGGAACGCGATCAATGCAACCATGCAGCGGATCGGTGTCAATGGCAGCGAACGGTGGATGTTCCAGGACGTGCATCAGGGCGGCCCAGCCTACTCAGCCGGCATCCGGCCTGGCGACTTGTTGCTTGGATGCGGCGAGCGAGATATTCGGCCCCCCGAAGGTCTGACGTTTTCGGCCGGAGAATCGGCAAGTCTATTGATCGAGAAACTCCATGGAGGACAGGGGAGGGTCCAAGTCCAACTGCCGATGCCAAAGTCGAAGAAACATCCCGTCACCGCTCCCGAAACGGTACGCACGGAGAAACTCAGCGACGAAATCGGATGGCTCAAAGTGGCCATGTTTCCTGGCGCAGTGGGGATCGACGTCGCAAAGGACATTGACCGTGGAATCGCATCCTTAGAAGGATGCAGTCGTCTCATTGTGGACTTACGAGGAAATACAGGCGGAGGCATCGGCGGACTGCGCCTCATGAGCTATCTGACCCCCGGGAAGCTGGAGGTCGGCTACAGCCTCACACGAAAGAGACGGGAGCGTGGCTACCGCAGAGAGGAGCTAACCCGTTTTGGGCGAATCCCTACTCACAAAGCAACCCTCCTGTGGCTCGCGGCCCGGTATGCATTCGTGGAGAAATCTATCCTGGTTGTCACCGAAGGCCTTGGGAGGCGCCCGTTTCAGGGGCGAGTCGTACTACTGGTAAATGAGCACACTGCCAGTGCGGGAGAGATGGTGGCGGCTTTCGCCGAAGAAAATAATCTGGCCACTATTGTGGGGACCAAAACTCCCGGCCGGTTGCTCAGCGGCAGCGCCTTCAAGGTCGGTCATGGGTACATTCTTGGATTACCAGTCGCCGGTTATTTGACGTGGCAAGGACGGACGCTGGAGAACAACGGCATCACTCCTGCATTTTCTGTCGACCTGTCACGAGATGCCCTTCTTGAGGGTAGGGACACGCAATTGGAGCAGGCGATCGAAGTCGTCAAAGCTCTCTGATTTTTTGAGTTTCTCGGCTCAGATTAGACTCGACGATTGTGCGTTCGAGACGTCATCGCGGTCGACGTCAAAACACGCGGACAGGAAATCGCGTCCACTCCAGGTCAGGCTGGCGGAGACCGAGAGAATACGGTCCTGGCCGAACGCCCGCAACGTCAACATCGGCCCGCAGTATCACAATGTGGTTCTCCAGATGGGCTGTACCGGCCGCACGCAGAACCTCATCCCCTGTGTCACTGAATAGGGCAACATCGTAGCTGCCTTCCTTGCTCCCGATTGGCAACTCAACCGTTAGATGTTTGGCCGCATGAGGGATCTCCAAAGGTGGTTGAGCGGTATCCGCGGGATTTTGCCCGCGAGACACGGAACGCTCACGAAGATCGAGAGTTACGGAAGCGGTTTGCACCGAAGGCCGAGTTCGCATCCACAACCATCCGGTAACAGCAAAAACTACAACCGCAGCCGCGGCCAACCATACTTGAATCCTGCGTCGCCGCGTCGCAGCTTGTCTACGAAATTGGGTGAATTCCTGAAAGCATGGGCTGCACTCGCCCAGATGCTCAAGCCACGGCTCCAGTTCCGTCAGGGACACTCTGCCTTGCGCTATGCGGTTGAGTAGAGCAGATCCGGGACACCCGATCCTCTCCGGGTTGGGGAACTCCTTGGCCAGGCCCTGCCGCAGGATATCGAGCAAGCGCTGGTCAGCTTCACCTGAATGTATTTTGCTGCTCAGAGAAATCAACTCGTCACAAGTTCAATCTTGAAAAACAGCCCAAGTGTAACCGAAAAGGTTGCGTGCGACACGTACGGCCTCACAACGATCAACTGCGGCGTGACAAACGTTCACGCAGGATCCTCATGAGCCGGCGAAATCGAAGCATGACGTGGTGGCCGGGCATACCCAACCGGTCGCCAATGTCTTTCCAGGAATAACCATACTCGCGTGCAACCCAAACTTCGCGGCTCCACGAATCCATGCGCTGGATAATCTCCTTGGCGTAGATGGTGCCTTCGAGGTCTTGCTCATGCTCTCTCCGACTCGCGGCGCCAAGAGTCTCTAACTCCTGAACGGTAGACACGAGCGAAATTGTTTCCTCGCGACGTTGTTCCTTCCGGACTGCCCGGCTGAACCGATGGTAAAAAGTCCCGAGAAGATAAGCTTCCAGATCAGCAATTTCGCCACGTCTGCCCTTCATCCGTTCGAGCGTCTGAGACACCGACTGTAGAACGCCCTCCCAGACTTCGGTGACCAAGCCAGTCTCGTCAGAATGGACTCCGTGACGCAAAAGCTCTTTACGAGCGTGCGCTAAAACCTTTGGCCATGCGGATCGAGCCGCCTCTACGAGTTCGTGGTCAAGGGCCGTTTTCGCGCGTGTGCCCGCGCCCGTGGATAGAAGTACCCATTCGGGGCCGGGTTCGGCGGCGGGCATGGCTGGCGCCTCACATCCACTGCAATGACAACGGAAGGATTACCTACAGGGTGCTGTGAACTTGAACCCAAAATATTTTCGATAGTTTCGGGCGCGATGATGTTCCTTTTATAAGTGTGGGGCTGCTTCGTCTGAAATTTGAGAGCGTCGCGTCAGGCGTAGAAGCCTGCCGGCGGGCTCTGATGGGTTAGCTACTCATTTTCAAGGCTTTACAGACGAGTCAATGCCAGCCCTCTCCAAGGCGAGACCACCACCGGAGGAAGCCTCAGCTTTCTTCGCCGACGGCTTCGGTCCGAAACGCAGGACCCGCAAGCCTTTTGACCAAAGTTACGGGTCTTGGGTTCTCTGCTCACTGCCGTCTGGGATATCCCTGACTCGTTTACTCGATACGACTTGGTTCAGATTCCGCGCGATGTTTAGAAAACTCTCGCGCGTATCCAATGCCTGATTTGTTTTCCCACATTGCTGTGGACTGGCGATTTCGTCTATGACTGATCCTGGTAGCAACGGTCCGTTTTGGTGGGACAAAGAAGTGGATGCCGGAGGCCGGCCGATCCGGCTGGACGTGCGCACGGCTGCACACCAGATCTGGGGCGCCGCCCGCAGACAGGCTCAACACCTTTTGGGCGACGCGAGCGAAGCGCCTGAATTGATGGAGAACGCCGTGGCGCAGGTGTCCCGGTACCTTGATCGGAGCGGCGCCGACCTCTTCACGCAGAACACGGCAGGAATTCTCATGTGTGCCATTTGCCGTTCACTCCGACGCTATGCGCGAAAACTCAGTCGGCTGGAACTTGCGGGTGGAAGCGCCGAATTGTCAGAACGGCGAATTGCTCCCGACTGGACGGCTCTGGTGGAACTCCGGTTGGATTTGGAGAGATTAACCCGCAGTCTCAACGATAAGAGTCGAACCATGCTCGACTTGCGCCGGAGTGGTTTCGACTGGAAGGAAATTGCTGATGTCCTTCAGATGACGGACATTGCCGCCCGGGCAGCCTTCTGGCGTGAAGTAAAACGAGCCAAGTCGAAAGCTGCGCGAAGAGGTCGCCATAATAACCTCAAAACATCGGATCGGCGCGGATGCGAGGAAGAGGACGACGCCACTCGATTTCGAGGAAAACTGGCGTCCAGTAAGCGAAGCGCAACAGAATCCGCCGATTCTGTGGACCAGGATTTCGTGCGAGCGGATGGCGTTGCGGACGAGCGTCCCAACCCCAGAATGCGATAATTGTGGCACGAGGTTTTCGGGCATGAAGCGCAGGCTGGGCTATAAGGGCTACGTCATTGAGGCACGCGCGCACGAACTAAAAGATGGAGGATTCTCGGCGGAGTTCTCCGTCGAGGAACATGATGCGCGCGGCGTGACGGAGACGCAGTTCTACGTGCCGAATACCTTTGCCACACAGGAGTCTGCGATGGAGGCAGCGATTCAGGCTGGGGAGCAGAAGATCGACACCGGTTTTAAGCGCGGGCAAATCATTGCAAATGGCTAGGCTGTGCACCCGTACCAATCTACTTTGACCTTACGGATCTTCGACGTAACACGGCCCACATGCGGCACACACAATCCTTTCCAAGCGCCTGAAGAGTGCATAGTGTGGCTGACCGACAGTCAGCCGGACTACCAATAGCAGCGGGGGCTTTCCTGCAACGTTGAGGAGAGATTGGGTTGGAGAACACTGCACAGAATCGGCAGCTTTTCACGAATGGAGATTCGACCAGAGACGCGTTATCTAGTCGCCATAATGCTTGCGACGCGAGCTAGCTCATCGGGTGTGAGTTTGCGGACGGTTCGCCGAACATATTCGGCTATTCGGTGCAAGTAATTCGTAACTCTTACCAGTTGATCCTTTCCCTTGTCCTCGCCGAGACGGCGGCACCGAACAACGATGTCATATCCAGTTGCGCTTCGGATGTCCATCAATCGAAACCTCTCGGCAACTGGACGTTGGTCCCGCAGAAGCGTTTTGATCTCTTCTTTCCCGGCGAGTTCGGGAAGAGCTTCAGTGATGATGATTCGACCCATCCAGTCCAACTCAGCATCTTCGTACTGCTTATATCGACGGGTAGCTTCGACGTTACACTTGACCGAGATTTCTGTCAGAAGAAGTAAAGGGCCGGTCGGGCGAGGTTTCCACCAGGGTATAGTCCATGTGAAAGAAACCCTGCTCATCGTAGCCCCACGTCTCGGACCAATCTATATTGATACCCCCCGAACGAATTCTACCCTGATCGATCGTCGAGACCCTCGATACGGCATCGACTAGCGCTTTCAGGCCGATACTGAACTTGCCGCGAAAATCCGCGTACATCTTTTCACGGAGAAAAATCGGGATCTCGCAATCTTCCAAAAGGACAGGCAGCACCAGTACTCGCTTTTCTTCGAGTTCTCGGACGAGGCCAGCGTTTAATTCTTTCTTACACCATTCCGATGCCACGGATGTTTTCGAGAGAGCGACCAGTAGTGCATCGGATTCCTGAATCGCTTCTTGCACCCGAGACACTATCGAGTCGCCAACATTCAGCTCCCAGGAGTCAACCCAGACGTGCGCATTGTGCTCCACGAGACCTGCTGCGATCCTGTGAACAGTCGACCGATCAGCGTGCGAGTAACTTATAAAGATCGGCATTCGATGCTTCTCCGTCCATCAATCTGTGTGTCCGGTACCATGCGATTCAACATCGGGCGAGTTCATCCCTAGCCCGAAATGTATTGGAATCGCGGCACGGAACGACACAATCCTAGACGGCCAAGCTGTAGTAGGCTCTCGATCACGCCGTCACTTCGGAATCAGCTCAGAGCGCTGTTCACGCGCGCAAAGAGATCTTCAAAGTGTTGGACATCCGCAGGAGCAAGTGTCGTCGCGTTTAGGCAAGGCAGCAGAGCCTGCGCTACACGGTAGTGATTGAAGCCGCCGTCTTTGAGTAGTGCGATGCTCTTGGCCTCCAACCACTGGTTGATGCGTTGGACAATTCGGGGATGAGAACTGAGGTCCGCAACCGTGAGCCGAGTCCCCTTGAGTTCCTTGGAATAAGCCCGGTTGAAGGCATCAACGTAGAGGCTTTCGGGGAAAAGGTCTTCGATGTCCGCCTCCTGATTGCACGCAGTGCGAAAAATAGAGTAATCAAGCACACGCTTGCGCTCTATCAGTTTTTGCCGGATCAGTCTCTCAAGGCCCTGATGCGGGCTGCTTGCCCGGTCGTGCAGCACTACGATCCTAAGCTTATTGGCGCCGAGTAGGGCGATGAAGGTCGCCAGCTTATCGAGCCCACCGACGGGAACAAAGATGCCTTCGGCGAGGCCTGACTTGCCAGCTTGTTCGAGGAGGGTGGACATATGCTGAAGCAACAGAAAATCGGCAGGCCCCTCAACTAGGACATTCTTCTTCGCAATGAAGAGGTTTTGCGCCACCGAATAGCCCAGGGCGGCCTGGAGAGGGAAAAGGCTTTCCTCGCTCGAGCCTTCAAGCTGGCCTGTGACCTTGGTGCCTTCCTTGGGGCGGTCCTCGACGACCCGCACGCGCTCCAGCCGATTGCTCTCCACCATGAAAGGTGAATGGGTTGTGTAGATGAGCTGGTGAGTTTCGGACAGCTTGTCGATATACGAAAGAAAATCCGATTGCGCCAACGCGTGAAGATTGAGTCCAGGTTCGTCCAGCAGCAGAATCAGATCTCGGTCGCTTTCGGTGCGGTTTTCGATTGCGGAGAACCAGACCATGAAGCTGAAGAACCAGATGAAGCCCTTGCTACGCTGGTCGAACGGAACTGTGACGCCGTGCCGCAGATTCTTGACCCTGATATAGAGATTCTTGCCATTGTCGAAGGGCGGCTGGTCCTTAGGATCGCTCTTGATGTCAAACTCGACCGCGAGTTCCTTATTCTGTTTCCAGTAATCGAAGATCTGCCGAGTAATGGTGAGGCTGATTGCTTCCAGTTTGGCCTTCGAATTCTCGTAGCCTTCCTCGCTCATCAGTTCCTTGAGATCGGTTCCAGCCAGATCGAAGAGCCCGAGCGTCGTTTCATCGGCATCGGTTGTCTGGTTATTCGTCTTGCGCTGATTCAGCGTTTCCAGATTGATTTTGCCGGCGAGAAGCTTGTAATCATCGAAATAAAGAAAGCGCGGCAATGAGAGATTGAGGTACGTATTGAAAATATGCCACTCGACAAAGTTCCAGCCGCCGGACGCCTTACCGAAACGCTCCCGCCAGTCCTTGGCGAAAACGCTGAGAGAACTGTCGGCCGGAAGCGCCTTGGCCTCGATCTTCGTGACGACATCCTCAAGACGTTTCGCCGCGGCGAACACCTCGTCGGCGTGCTCGATGCTTTCGAGTGGCTTCTTGAGGGCGGCAATGGCCGCGGGCATATCAACGTGAAAGCCGATGGTGCTGCCGTTCCCGTAATTTGTCGTGCGGGTGAAAGTATGCTCCGCTTGAATGACCTGTGCGTCGTGGAAGACTTCTCTGTTGATTTTTGCGGCGAGATCCTTCTCAACACGGAAGGTCAACTCAACAACGTTTCCATAGGCTTTGGCCTGGTGCTGGGGCCGGTAGCGGACGTAGTCCTTGCGTGGATAGTCGAAAACGAAGTCAAACTTGACATTCTCGACCGGGAGGCCCTTGTGAACTGCTTCGAGGAACGCTGTCTTGCCGGACTCATTTTTGCCGACAAGGACGGTGACATCGCGGTCGATTTCGACCGCCGAGGAATCCTCGATGGATTTATATTTGAATACCTGCGCCTTCGTTAACGTAATCACATTTTCCTCCCGACCTCCGTACGCACGGGAATGCGTGTCGGTGTGCGTCTCGCAGTGTTCCGTCCAGCGCGCGCCGCGCAGCACTCTTCATCTCGCACACGGTTGGTCATCTGCATTCCGGCAATGCCAGCAGGTTGTCGGTCCAGACGCGATCCGCATGCGTCTGCAGGTACTTCGTCCCGTTGGAGTGTTCCCGCGTCCCAACCGAAGCCTTGTTGCCACGTGAGTCGATGACGTAGGCGGCACCGCCCCTAGTTTTGATCCAGTCATAGACCTCTAGGCGGGTGCTCTTGCCGGTATTTCCCGTCTCTTCATTACTCCACCCCAAATCCGAGATGGCATGGTGCGGATCGGCATGATAGCCTCCCGACTTGTTGATGCACGTGATCCGGACTGCCATTTGTTCCTCCTTAATCTTTAGCCCCAACGACCGAAGAGAGGCAGGCCATTGGGGGTGAAGCCGTCTGCGACCAGGTGGACGACATACGAGACTGTCGCGACGGCGGCCGCAATCTTCAGGAGCTCTTCCCAACTTCCGTTCTCGCGGTTGCACGTTGTGATCGCAAACTTAGTCAAGCCAGCGCCGAAGGCCAGGCTATGCCCCAGTGCACGGTGGTGGGGATTCGTTGCCGGCTCCAATATGTCGGGCGCGGCGCCGCTGGCGATTCCGATGCCCTCACAAACCAGAAATTCCCCGAGATTCGGCTGGCGGTCGTAGTACCGGCACATTGCAAAATACGTCCCGGCGCTCACAATCGCGCTCAGCGCGAGGTGTTCCTTAAAATTCGGCATTTGCGGACTCTCCCTGTGCTGGA
The DNA here is from genome assembly GCA_963750245.1 of uncultured Acidobacteriaceae bacterium. Taxonomy (GTDB): domain Bacteria; phylum Acidobacteriota; class Terriglobia; order Terriglobales; family Acidobacteriaceae; genus Sulfotelmatobacter. Next base: position 62,766 of record CAVVQB010000005.1, on the reverse strand, counting down.
GGACAGCCCCATCGGAACGCGCCGGTTTTTGCGCCTCGTCCGAGGAGTCATCAGGGCTGTCGCCCCCGATACGACATTAAACGTGATGGCCATTCCTAACGACGGCGGAGGTGTGGCGGAAACTCCTCAGAGTTTCCTTCAGACTTTCTTGGTAGAGCGCGGATCTTGAAGGCGAAGCTGTGTGGCGAGCTGTGATATTGTGCGGTCACCAATCTTGAGCAGCTTGTCAACCGCACATTCGCCGATTCTCACATCGTCCGCGAGACTATAGCTGCCGTGATAATCGTTCTTGATGATGTCGACGCAACCCAAGGCGAGCTTGAGTTCATTGCGCAATATGGAAATGCCCTTGAAGCCTTGTTCGGCTGTCGCGCCCAGGTCGATCTTGTGCACCGGCTCTCCCCTCCGCTGAGCGACCATGAGGCCCAATAGAACCTTGAGCGAGGCATTAGGGAGATCCACCGATTTGGACGCGATTGTCACGCGGGTCCGGCGCTTAATCCTGTCGCCTGGAATCGCGATCACGATCCCGTCTTTCAAGTTCGGACCTTGTGTAGGGGGCGCATCGTGACACCGCTCGTGCGTTTGGCGCCCGCTGGCCTGGAGGGCTTGGCGAATCCGTTGCGAAACTTGCTGGTTCTCAAGCGGCTTTTGGATAACATCGCTTGCACCGTCTTTCATTACGTCGACGGCCTCGTCAACCTCCCGCGCAAAACCACTGACAATGAGCACGGGCAACCAGAAAGCGGTTCCGTAATGGTCGCCGTGCTTTTGTCGAATCTTGCGGAGAAGCTCCTTACCGTGGTCGATGTGACCTTTGATCGAGTCCCCCGCACCTTTGATCTGCAAGTCCAGCAGGACAAAACAGAACGAGTTGTTCTGAAGCGCGGCTAGTGCATCTTCGCGATTATCCACAACAACACTGTCGCAGTCGAACGCCTGCAGGATCTCGCGAAGGTCTTCCGCAGTTTCCTTATGGTCCTCGACGATCAGCGCGATATGCCGTTTGTTCATGCACGATCCACGGGGCGATGTTTTGGAATAATGATACGAACGATGGTTCCGCGGCCTTTCACGCTGTCGATGCTCAGCCGACCTCCGTGTTCAGACTCGACAATCTTCACTGCGAGCGGTAGACCGAAACCAGTTCCGTTCGGCTTGCTGGTCGAAAACAGAGTGAGCGCGTCATGTTTCGCTTCGGCGGACATACCACATCCTGAATCTTCCACTGTGATTGCCACGAGGCCCTCCTCGAGATTGGCGCTGACCTCGATTGGCTTGAGCGAATCCTGTTCTCTATAAGACTCTATTGCATTCAGCAAGACGTTCGTAAGAGCCTGAACCAAGCGCGATCGCGCGACGTCAACAACCACGTTTGCCGGCACGTTAATGTCGATTAACGGTCGTTGCGATTTGCTCCCATCGCTCTCAAGCGCCAATCCGGCTGCTTCTTGAATGACTTCTTGCACAACTTCTGTCTTAAAACTGAGCGTCGGTTGTGCGGTGTAAGCTCGCATCCCGTCCAACACAGCACGAAGCTGTGTGACCCGTCGTCCGATTCGTTCGGCTTCCTCTGCAAGCGCTCGAGCTTGTACATTGGGGTCTGAAAGCTGCGTTCGCAGACGTTCGGCTGACGTAGCGAGCGGCGATATGAGCTTGATGACTTCGTGGTACAGTTCGCGAGCGTAGGTGTTCGCAATTTGTTCGGCCGCACGCTTTACGGCATCCCGACCCTTTGAGCCGAAACGGGCTTCGATCACGTCTAGTGTGGAATTGATGCGGTCCTCGTGTTGCTTACCTAAAGTGCTTGCATGGCGCGAGTCACGCCGACGGAGGGCCGCGTATTCGGCAGCCTGCCGAACGCGGCTGTTGTCGTCGAGCGCAAGCTTCGCTAGCACTCTCTCAAATATTGGGTGAGGTGCTTGTGCAGCGGTGTTTGCGACGGCCCTACGAACCTCCCATTTCGTGTGACTCGCGAGCGTAGCGAGCTTCGCAACAATCTCCTCGACTGCGGAATCGCCGACGATTGAGCCGCGCACCCGAATCTCGGCAGCGGCTACCGCCTGAAGTGCGATAGACCAATCAGATGCATCCAGCGCAGCTAGCAAATCCGGATTGGTTAACGTCTCGTCAGTGGCCATACCGCTCTTTCCTTAGCAAAAATGCCTCGCGGCCGCCCTCCAGAATTCTCTCGACCTGCTCCCTGCATTCATCGACGGTTCCGACCTGCTTAAGAGTGGAGTGTTGGCCGTCGGAGGAGAAAACAAAAACGCGTTCGGCCTCGCCAAGGACCGGTATGTTTGGATTGTGTGTCACAAAGATTACTTGGCGGCTACCTTTGATTGTTCGCAGCGCTCGAACAATCGTTTCGTAAACGAAAGCGTTGTCAAGGTTGTCTTCAGGCTGATCGATCAACAGTGGACGCTCGCTTTGAGTCAACAAGATCGGCAAGATCGTTGTACATCGTTGCCCTGTCGACAGATGCGTTGAGTCTTTGAAAATATCTCCGTCGAGAAGTTCGATGGAAGGTTGATCCTCAAGGGCAACAGTCTCTACCGTGTAGTGAGTACCTCCGCCGCACAATGCGTTCAAGATCTTCTTAGAGCGGTCTTCGTCGAATCCTGACCGCAGCATGAGTGTGTCGAGATCGTTTTTTGCCACCACGTCGGCCAACTCGCTTGGCAGAAATGCGTGACACAATCGTTCTGCCGCCGCGCCCTGTTTAACGCCGGAACCCTTGAGCGCTTCGGTCACAAGCTCCTGATACTCGCATAAATCGGCCGCCTGCGTCACAGTCACACGAATGCTCGGAAATTGACTCGAGAGGCGCTCGGCGGTCTTCTTTCTCAGGGCGAAACGTTGATCGCGGAGTTCCGAAGTTCGCTTCAACAGCTCTGCTCGAGCCTTTGTCATGCCCCGTCGCTGTTGTTCCTTGGCTAGTTGGTCATTCGCGGCAGATTGTGCGTTTACAAGCCCGGTTTGCAGCCCCAGGCGCTCGGCGGCGCGTTCGCCTTGTTCTTCTGATGCTGCGATGATGGTTCGGTACTCAGCCTCCTGAATGGCGTGCCGTTCGGCAAGCAAAGCCGAACTTGTGCTGATGCGTTGCTCAACGGCTTGAGCCTCGCTCTCGATCGATCGAACGGTCGCCGCAAGGTGGCGTCTAAAGGCTTCAAGCTCCGCCTGAAGCGCTTGAAAGACTTCGCGATTAGCGCCCTGTCGAATTTCACTATCAAGTTGGGCCTCGACACCGGTTTGAAACCCCGATTGACTTAAGCCGATGTCTCGTACGAGCTTTTGCAAAGCAGCAACTATGAGTTCTGGCACTTTCTCCTCGCGGGCACGCTGACTCTTTGCCGCGTGTGCTGCGTTGATTCGATTGGCGTCGGGCCCAGAGAGCTCAGTGAAGCCTTTCAGCTTTTCCTGGAGCACGGGCAGCTCAGAGGCCCGGGCGCGACTGTCGTCTACTTCTTGATCGATGCGGCGAAGGTCAACGCTGGATTGATCGAGCTGCCGTAGCAGCTGCTGCAACTCACGATCGATTGCTACCGCCTCGTGTTCTTGAAAGCGGTCGAGAAGTTCCAACTGGGCCGCGGGACTAGATGCTATCTCCTCGATCTCGTTCTGGCTAAAAACGTCTGCACCGAATATTTGATCGCGATCGAGCGAGATCGGAACGGCCGTACCTACTTCGTTCAGGACTTGGACCGTTTCATGAGCGCTACGGCCGGCTGTATACCGCATATCCGTCTTCGTGCGGAGTTCGACCCTGAGCTGCCCGTTTCCAAGATTCGCTTTGACCAAAGCGTCGATGGCTCGATGCCGCTGCGGATTTGCCTTGGGATCTGGCATGAGCCCGAGACCGAAGCGAAGAAACTCAAGGGCCGTTGTCTTTCCAGTTCCTCGGCCGCCGATCAGGCAGTTCAAGCCGTCGGCGAACTCCAATTGCGCACCGGCCAAAAACCCGCCCGTCACGTTAAGACTCAGCACCACGTGATGGGCAGACTGCTTCTGATTCGTCATATCGTCAAGACGCCAAACGTGTCCCAACAGAGTATCTGAAATGTTGCCGGGACAGTCGAGCGTTATTAGGCTTACAACGACTTAAAACAAATCCCGCGGGAATGCCTAAGAGGGGTGCCTAGATATGTGAAAGTCGTAGAGGACATCGTTTTTGTGGGAGGGTTGGGGGGGACGGTTTCCTGGTCTTGCAGCTTTTGCATGGTGAACAAAAAGCGAAGTCCCGTGTATAGTGATAGAGTAATGGCCAAGCTGCTGAATACAATAAATTTTGCGGCCAAAATCCTTTGCAATGACAAGACCCAAAAAGAGGCCACTGTCACCACTGCGCCCCAGGTCCACGGCCTACCGCACCGATTTGGGCATCTGCTTGAAAGGCAAAGCTGAAGAAATTCTCCGGTCACCCAAAATCGCCACGCACTTAAAGCATAAGGTGGATCTGATCTTCACGTCGCCCCCATTTCCCCTTAACAGGAAAAAAAAGTACGGGAATCTGAAAGGTAACGCCTACGTCGACTGGCTGGCAACGTTCGCCGACACCTTCAAGCTTTTGCTAAAGCCAAAAGGTTCGATCATCATCGAGCTTGGAAACGCTTGGGTGCAAGGCAAACCGGCCATGTCTACGCTGGCACTCAAGGCCCTGCTGGCACTCCTTGAGAAGGGAAATTTTACGCTTTGCCAGCAACTCATTTGGTATAACCCGGCGCGGCTGCCCAGTCCCGCACAGTGGGTGAATGTCGAGCGCATCCGTCTCAAGGATGCATATACACATCTCTGGTGGATGTCCCGTACTGACAGGCCACTTGCGAATAATCGCAATGTTTTGACTGAATACAGCGACTCCATGAAAGACCTGCTCAGAAAGCAGAAGTACAATACGGGCAAGCGGCCCTCCGAACACAAGATTGGCGAGAAGTCCTTTCTAAAGAACAACGCGGGCGCCATCCCTTCGAATGTCATAACCCTCTCCAATACCCTCTCTAACACCGAGTACCAGGCTTATTGCCGTGAGCAGGATTTGCATCCCCACCCTGCCCGTATGCCTCCGGGATTGGCAGAGTTCTTTATTAAGTTCCTGACAAAGCCAAACATGCTGGTGCTCGATCCCTTCGCCGGCAGCAACACGACAGGTGCTGCCGCGGAAAAGCTCGGGCGACGCTGGATCGCGATTGAACCGCAGGATGATTACATTTCGGGCTCCAGGGGAAGATTCAACGGCAACATCATTTGACCGATACTCATGGCAGACACTAAGTGGCAACTGAAGAACAAGCCACGGGCATGGCAGTCCGTCGCCTTGGAGCATTGGACCGCCCATCACAAAGGTGTTGTCAGTGTTGTCACCGGCGGGGGAAAGACGATATTTGCCTTTCTCTGCATGGGCGTCTTTGCGCAGGAGCATCCAGACGGCCGCTTCATCATCCTGGTCCCAACACTGACCCTCCTTGACCAATGGTATGTATCATTTCAGGACGATTTCGGCGTCGATAAGTCCGATATCGCCTGCTACTCGAGCGAAGAAAAGCCTCAGAAGCCTGCGCGCATCAACATTCTGGTTATTAACAGCGGCAGGTCGCTGGTGCGAAAACTTTCCACCGGCTCCCCATCTTTTCTGATCGTCGATGAGTGCCATCGTGCCGGCAGTCCGGAAAATGCAAAAGCGCTCGGCGGAACTTTTGCCGCTGCTCTCGGATTGTCTGCAACGCCTGTGCGGGAATACGATGAGGGATTCCAGCAGCATGTAGTGCCGGTCTTGGGTCCCGTCATCTTTGAATATGACTATGTTCAGGCCTTCAACGATAAGGTCATCACTCCGTTCGACCTCATCAATGTGCAGATCGATTTCCTGCCGCACGAAGCCGAGGAATACAGCAAGCTCACGAAGCGGGCGGCTATCCTCTTCCATAAATCCAAGACGGACCCCGCGGTTGAACTCCAACTTAAGCGTGTATTGCAGCGGAGAGCCGGTGTTTCTGCTCAGGCGCGCATGCGGATTCCTGTAGCGGTGAAAATCGTCGAAGAACACCGCGGGGTGCGCACCATCATTTTCCATGAGCGCGTAGCCGCCGCGGCCAGCTTGTATAAGATTCTCAAAGAGCGCAACCACAGCGTCACCATTTACCATTCGCAAATCGCGCCTGACTGGCGCCGCGATAACCTTCGTTTGTTCCGGCAAGGAATGTTCGATGTCCTGGTCTCTTGCCGCGCCCTCGATGAAGGCATGAACGTCCCCGAAACTGCCGTTGCCATCATCGCCAGCTCCACCGCGAGCCATCGTCAACGGATTCAGCGCCTGGGCCGTGTTCTGCGTCCTTCACGAGGCAAGGAGAAAGCGGTCATCTACACCCTATTTGCCACCGAGCAGGAAAAGAAACGGCTCGCCACCGAGGAATCCCGCCTTGAAGGCGTTGCCAGCGTGCAGTGGGCAACCGGCACCCGGCAGGAGAAACATGGCTAAGATTCTGCTTGGCGATGAATGGTTCGATGAATTGGCCAGCACTTCGCTATATGAAAGCGAATTCGAGAAACTGCTTTTTCAGGAAGCTGCCCGAATCTTCACGGAATATTATCCGGTTCCTTTCAAGACAATCGTTCTGTCCGAAGATGGCGACGCTAAGGCGGATTTCGCCCTAATACATAAGGAATATCGCAGCTGGTGGGTGGTCGAGGCCGAAATGGGCCATCATTCGCTTGATGGTCATGTAGTCCCGCAGGTCCGCAGGTTGTCGCGAGCAACATATCAGGATACCGAGGCCGACTATTTGTGTGATCAAAGCCCGATTTTGGACCGCGCACGCATGCGAGAGATGATTAAAGGTGAGCAGCCCCGTGTGCTTGTTGTCGTCAATATCCCGGTGCCAGGCTGGAAAGAACAGCTTAGGCCGTTCAATGCCGCCGTCGCCATTTTTCAGATATTCCGCTCAAAGTACAACCGGTACGTCTACCGCGTCAACGGAGATTTTCCCTCGGAGAACAATGAAATCATCTCTACCTGCCGCTGCTGGGAGATTCACCGGTTCCTCAAAATTGACTCCCCCACTCAGTTAGGAGTTCAGCGCGGCGAGATAGTTACGCTTTATCATGAAACCGGAGCAATCCAGTGGCTAAGGGTCGATACCGCAGACAACGTTCTTTTACACGCGCTGCGCGACCATCCCCTGAAAAAGGGGCTTGTTTACGAAATCGTCAGACAAGGTGACGGCACCCTCGCGATTCAGGTGAGCACAAAGAAAAGTGGAAAGGCATAACCCATGAGCATCGAGCTTGTCATCGGACCGGAAGCAATAAATTCCTACCAGCGGCTCTCTTACACGCCTTGGCACGCGATTGCCGAGTTCGTCGACAATTCCACGCAGTCTTACATCGACAACAAGGTCATCCTGGATGCGCAGTTAAAGAAAGAGGATCGCCTCTTCGAGGTTTCCATAGCGTACGAGGCCAACGAGGGCAATGGGATGCTTCGTGTGTCTGACAATGCCATGGGCATGTCTTACACCGATCTTGAAAGGGCGCTCCATATTGCGTTGCCGCCCGCCAACCGAACCGGTCGCTCACGTTACGGGATGGGAATGAAGACAGCTGCTTTTTGGATTGGCAAGAAGTGGCGCATCCAGACGAAGAAGCTGGGGGAAACCGAAGCCCATGAAGTGACTATCGATGTCGATAAAATCATTTCCTCCAAGGACATGAGTGTCAGCTACCGCCCGATCCCCAGCCAGGACCCTGAGGCGCACTATACGGTCGTTGAAGTCTCTGATCACTATCGCAAATTTCAGGGGCGCACCCTCAGCAAGATTGCCGAGTTCCTGCGTTCGATGTACCGAAAAGACATCGAGACCAAGCAAATGCGACTGCTGTGGCGTGGAGTGGAACTAAAGTGGGAAGGCTTCGATAGCCGGCTGATGCAGGCTGCCGACGGCTCCCTCTATAAGAAGGATATTTTGTTTGATGTCGGCGACAAGGTCATCATGGGATGGGTAGGTATTCTTAAACAGGGTGAGGGCGGGCGCGTCGAGGCTGGCTTTTCAGTCATTCAGGCCAAGAGAGTAATTCACGGCTGGCCCGAGGCTTGGCGCCCGACCAGTATTTATGGACCCTTCGGAACGAACGACCTTGTCAACCAGCGCCTTGTCGGCGAGCTTGAGCTTGATGGATTCGAAGTCAGCCACACAAAAGACAATATCCAATGGCGAGGCGAGGAAGAAGAAGAGGTCGAAAAAAAGCTTAAGGATGCTGTCGGCGACTATCGCACGATTGCGACAAAACGCCGTGGAGGAACTGACCAGCGCGGCCCCGCTGAGGCAGATATCAAGATTGCCGTCGCCGAATTGGAGAAAGAACTCGAATCGCCGGAGCTGGTTGACCAGATTAACCTCAATATCAATGTCATTCCCGGGCCCGATGCGCTGATCGCCTCGCGCCAAAAGGTCATTGATTCCATTGAGAAAAACGTCACGCCCACGCTGCAGCAGGTAATCAAAACTACCCCGCCACTGACGATAAAGATATTCCTCGGGACAGACCTTTCTGAGCGTGATGCGTATGTCTATCAGGAAGCAACTCGGCCCACCGAGATTATCGTTACCGTCAATCAAAATCATCCTTTCTGGGCCACACAGCTTCGCGGAGCAGAAAGCGTGCTGGAATATTTGCGCCAGTGCACATACGATGCCCTCGCAGAATGGCAGGCAGGTAATAAGGTGTCACGCTTTGATCCTGATACCATCAAATGGCTTAAGGACGGATTCTTGCGCCTACCAATGGAAATGGAACAACATCAGGCTGAAAAGGATGCAGCCGCAGCTGGAGTAAGTGATGTGAAGGCGGTTTAGTTCAACATTTTAAGTAGCACCTTGCTTGCTGTCTGTTTATAAAGTCAATTGCATTTGCGGCGCGTTTGCCTGCTCTGTGCCACTCAGGCGGGGCTTTTCTGCCTTGCTTGCACGGGTGCCATCGAAAGAACGTCTGAAGCAAATGGATTGCATCATCCAGAACAACAACCGGACATTTAGGCGCGCTGGTCATCTTTTTCTGTCACGTCGTCTTAAATGCTTGTTCCAGTACTCGTAGAAAAAAGCGTCCAGATCGAGTGTGGATCGGGCTCCTGACTCTCTTAGGAAACGCTGCATCAACTCCGCAAATTCCAGGTAGTGCTCCGCCTCCGAGTACCCTCTGGTAGGCTCGTACTCGAAATGCTTCAGTGCTACGGCTACTGGCTTGTTTAGAACCGTAAATTTCATCGGATCGTGTACCGCCAGCACTTTCGAAAGGAAATTCAAACCGACGCCATCGACCCGATGTTGCCCGCTCAGGACAGCTTCCAGCCTTGCTTCCAAGGGCTTGGAATCATCCACGAGATGACGTAGTCCGGCTTGTAGAATAGACCTCTGCCTCCAGACCTGGGGCTTTCGAATCTCGATCAGGTGACCCAACGACTGAATTTTGTAGAAAGCCTCAAGGCCATCCTTATCAAAATCAAATCTTGGATATCGAAGGGCATCCTTTATTTCTTTTATAGTTCCGGCCCGACCGGGCGCGTAATGGTCTAAGAAACGCTTAGACTTGAAAAACGCCTTCGCCAGACCCACCGCCTGTTTCCAGTTCCTAAGACCCGCACGGTGTCGGTCACCGATTTCTTCCTCGGCCTCGTGCTGGAGGTGTTCGACCTCTTTAGTCGCTTTCTTCGCCGCGTCGAAATGTTTTTTGTAATGGCGTATGTCAGGCTCTCTTAGCTGTTTCGTCAGATCGTCATTCGAGAAAAGGCGCTCAAACCATTCGTCAAACGACGCATATATCTTGGAATCGTCGGAATAGAATCCGCATTCGATGTTCTTCACGAAGCCGCCGTTGCTCAGGTTTCCTGAACCAACCACAACAAAAACCTTAATCCTTCTCTTCACCAAGAGCACTTTCGGGTGGAACGTAGTGCGTTTATCGGCGAAGAGTCGCGCTTCGGTGCGGCCATCCCGGCTGCGCTCGTGCCAGTCGTATAGAACACGCGGCTCAGTCTGGCAGAAGGACAATCCCGTAAGCAGTTTCACGGTTCCTTTTGTTTTATTGATATGCGGAAGCAAGTGCTGCCAACCGGACCAATGCGCAAACGCTGTCGCGAGTTTGATCGAGTCGGCAGCCTCAAGCTCATCTTTCAAATGAAATGAATCGGGCAACCCCACTACCAGTGCTGAGCCTGGCCCGAGCAATCCTCTAGCTTCAAACATTGAGTTCATCCATTGATACGCTGACTGAAATAGAGAGGATACAGCTAACCTTATGAATGATAACGTCCTTTATCATTCACGATCCTGACGGATCGGGGTGCCGCGTTGCGAATGCATTAACCTGAAATCCGGCACACTCCTAGCACACAGCCAATTAGAATGACGAGATTTCACCCGTAGGCGAGAGAGCGGACGGCTGATGGGCCGTCAGTCAGGCATCCTGGTTGACCCTTTGTCCCCGTTACACCACCAATGGGTTGCTTGGATGTTGTCTGGATGATCATCTCTCCAGGCTCCACCCATTCCTTTCGGATTCTTGTGGTCTGGGACGATGTCGTTGTAGTCCGTGAATTCTTCGTGGCAGATGGCGCATATCCCGGCCTGTTGTCGAATTTTGCGATTTAGCAACTTCCGCATCTCCGCGGGCGATCGCAGTTCTCGATAACCTCGCGGGTGATGGCGATCCTCCACCCGTTGAACCCCGACTCGTATCATTCGTAGGCGGGGAAGGGATTCTCGGCCACAACAGGAAATTGATTTGTGGATTGGACAGAATTCGTTCGCACGCAGTCTCATAATCGTTCTCTCCGTTCACTTATTGCGCAAAACATCTGGGCAGCGTTTAAACTCACTCGCACCATTCGCCCTCTCGCTGCATCGCGAGATTGATTGCTTCTTTTGTCAGGTGGTATAAAACCTGGTTCACAGTGGTCTTCCGTTGAGTTGCGTTCTTTTCACGCCACTGGTACTCGGCTGGCGACAGGGCGATTCCGGGCCGTACTAACGTGCTTCGTGTTCCTGCCTGATTCGTGTACCAACGTAGCTTTCCTGGCATGGCGTTGCCTTCTTTCCTTAAATTTGATTTCGAACGGGACGCGTTGTTCGACGGTAGACGCCGACGAAGACAACAAGCGCGCATTCATCCCGCCATGCGACTGGTAGAATTTCTTCCCAAACGAGGGAAAGGGCAGATCGGACTAACTCAGTAGGAGGGGCTAAGGATGACCATGAACCGGACGACGAACCCTGAGGCTCGCAGCGTCGCACTGGATTTGTGGAAATCGCTCGACTTTGGACTGGGGACAGAATCCGGTTTTAGCTTTAATCTGGACGCCTACAAAGCGGCAAGGGATGTAACCGCGCATGTAATTCCCGCGCCAGAAACCCGCATGGACGATCAGGGTCGCCCGTTAGATCTGCTCGCCCCAACGGTCTGGCACGCGTTATGCCTGCTGCTGTTTCTCTTCGTTCGAACGCGTATCAAGGATTCCAGCTTCGAGAATCCCCAAGAACTCGACACGGTGTTTGGAACTCAGGGCCTGTTTCGCGGCCAAGCGAGAGCATGGAATATCACTCCCTTACTCTGGCGATCTCCGGAGTATCGAGAAAACGAAAGGCGGCTAGAGGAACTTTCAGCCTTCTGGCAATACTGGGCGTCTCCTGAGCATGATTTCTCCTTCGACCTGTTCGGCAAGATCGACAGTACCGGTTCAACTGCGGCGATTGCACAGCACTACGGTCTTCCGACCTCTTTAGTAGATTTCACTTTTGACCCAAGAATTGCGATCTGGTTCGCATGCTCCGAAAGTGAGAGCGAACCAATTGCGGATCTTCCTGCAGGTCTGCGCGACTGCGCCGTCGTCTACCTCACCTCCTTCTACAAACTGATCAGCGTGAGCAAATTGCAGATCCGGTTGCCCCATCCTGCCGCCAGACGGATTTACCGGCAAAGTGGCTGTTTTGTGGATTATGGCGCCAGGCCCGAATCCATACCCGCCGTTTTGGACTTTCAGCAGCCATGGATGTGGGTCCAGGAAAACTGCCTTCGCCTCTTTTTCCCGAGGGATTATCCCCGGGACTCATCGTTACAAGAGATTCCGCACGACTGGATTTATGCGCCCGATCCATTTTTTCAAGAATCCGTAGGCGTCGCCCACAAACTCGATAAAGACGCGCTACTGACACGCGAATCCTCAATGGCGATGATCGGCCTTGGCGTAAGGAGCACACCGTCTTGGAGGGTAAAAGACCAACTTGCCACAAACTTGATCTATACAGACGAACAGTTTTTTGACTTGGTGCGTCCGGTGGAGTCCTACCTTCGCATCGCCGGCCTCGTCGAAACCAGGGTGGGAGCAAAGCTCGATCCCTTCATTCTGGGCGGCATCTCGAGAACGAATTTCGACGCTCCAAAAGCCCTTCAAGAGGTGGCTCGATTCCCATACAACCATTCGGCAGGGGTTCTCTGGATGGCTGCGCGGATCGCTGAGTCAGCGAAGCTATTGAGTGACTACGTCAGCATCCATGCCGGATGACTTCAGTTCCGGTCAGTACGAGGCGCAAATTTCAACATCAGGAGATTGGCTTTGGAGTTCGAGCGGCGCGACGAGCGCGGAGCTTTGTCTGCACCTCTGCCAGGTATTGTCTCGCTTGCTCGCGAGTTTTGATGGATTCGACCCGTTTCAAGATCTGCGCTCGTTGATCTGGGGACATTTCGAGGTCCTGGCGAAGTGCGGAGTTAATGATCACCGGAAGTGTTCCCTGATCGACGGTTTCAGCCGGCCGGCTCGCCACCACCGTATTCAAGTCTCGGACCGCAATGCTCATCACAGGCTGTGCTGCCGCCGCAGCACGAGATGCCAATGTCGTCGGAGTATCCTGCCTCGCAGTCTGTAAAGAGAGCAGCCGATCCGGACTGTTGGCCTGACCGTCTCGGGCAGTAAGCGGGCCCGCTCCGAACACTGCTTTGATCATGGCGGGGATGGAAGCATGATCGTACAGCCGATGGTCGATCGTATTTTTCGGGATTAGGGGCGAGATAATGATCGCGGGCACGCGAGGACCGTATTGTTCGAATGTGAAGCCGTATTGGTTATGGCTGCCTTTCGGCTGTGAGTCCCCGGCCGCCACCGCGGCAGGTGGATTGGCGTGGTCGTAGAATCCTCCATGTTCATCCCAAGTGATAATTAGAACACTCGTGTCCCATAGAGCCGAATTTCGGATTGCTTCATAAGTTTCTTTGATTAATGCCTCGCCGAGCGTTACGTCGGTGAGAGGATGCTGGGACGTACTGTTTCTGTAGTCGTCCAGCACATGATAGCTGGGCTCAATGAAAACATAGCCGTACGGGAATGCGCCTTGGCTGAGATCGCCGGCGAGCTCGCTGTAGTGATGAATGTCGAACAAGCTGACTCCCTTAAGCGCGGCCACCATCGGAAAGTCGTCCCCTGCATAGAGCCGGTGCGACACTCCCTTTTTCTTTAGAGCGCCGAAGATCGTGCCCGCCTTGAACTGGAAGCCTCCGATCGTTTCCCACCCCACGATTTCTTGGTTGGTCGGGCTGTGATCGAGCCCGCCGGACGAGCCTGCATGGACGAACATGCGGTTCGGCCACGTGGGACCCGGCATTGATGCATGCCAGTTGTCGCAAATCGCGAATTCCTCGGCCAAAGCCGTAAGAACTGGAAGCTGCTCTGAAGAGAAACACTTCAAGATTTCTCCCGCAGCGGCGCTTCCTCCGCTCGCCGCATACGAGGCCACAAAACCGCTCTTATCGATTGCTGGGTAGGCGCCGCCCGGCGGATAAACAGCGCCCGACCCACAGAGTTGCTCGAGAACGTTCGTGAACTCGTGGCCCGGGTCGACCGGCATCACCATGTCGGCACTCTTCGAGACCGTATAAGTCGAACCGTTAAAGACATTGGATTCGCTTCCCGTCAGGCCGTTTACCTGAGTCGGTTGGCCGGTGTCGGCGTCACGACCGCTGATCATCGAGAAGCCCAGCATGTGGTCAAAGGAACGGTTCTCGAGCATGAGCACAAAGACATGTTGTAATGACATAGGAAATGTTCACCTCGAAGGTCTTCCGGTGGAAATGAGACCTTGTTTCAAGCGCCACAACGGAAACCGTTTTAGCAGAATACTCTCACGGACCCGGATGGCTTTCAGTGGCGGTGGAAAATCCCTGAAGACCACGTCCATTTCTCAACGATAAAGAAGCACCAGCCCTGGCGCATCATTGAACGGTCGGCATCGGGCTCGTTTCACTTCGTCGAAGTTCAGTTGCATCGTGCTCGGCCTATGACTTGAGTTTTCGGTTCGGGATCTCGCTATCGATAGTGCAGTTCTGCTCGATTGCACTCGGTGTGAGGTGGTACGGTTTCGGCGCGATTGCCTCCGGCCACGCACTCTGCGCTTCGCCGACTGTGCGGTAGCAGTTGTCCACGATGGATGCGCCACCGTCCGAGATTTCGACGATAGCGAACGGTGATTTCACCGCATCGCCATCGGCCTCCAGAAAAATCATCGTCTCGTCACCCAGGACTTGCGGAATTTCGATGATGTACGTCCTCGTTTCACCCATGCGTTCTCCTCCTATCAATGAGCCAGCGCAGAAGCGATATTGTTGACTTTCCATCGAGTAAGTCGTAAGTTCTATCGCTAACCAGCAACCGGATGTATGAAGTTGCCAAACTTCATGCCTGAGGGGGCTCCTCTTGCTGGCGTTCCCCAAGAAAAGAACTGAGCTCGACTTCAGGAAAGGTATGTTCAGAGGCGTGTTCGTCTCTCCGGCGGCAGCTACGACCGGGGTGTCTAAACGAAGACAACTCATGACTGAGCCGCTTTTATGACAGACATAGAAATCGCGAAGCCTATTGCCGCCCGTAGTTCCCAAGCCGACGGGCAGTCTAGTCCTCCACAGTCCGGCGCTTCAGGCCGGCCGCCGGCATCAGCCAATGCTCCAGCAAAGCGTGATTTTATTGACGTCGCGTCGAAGGTCATGGGGATGATCGTGCCGGTAGTCATAGCCTGGGCAACGTACAACTTAACCAACCAGCAGTGGCAAACGCAGCAGCGGCAGTACCAAAACACAATACAAGAGCAGGACCGGAGTCGCGTGATGGATCGTTTGCTCGCCCTCGGCAGTGCGTCTTCACCTGATCGCCTGACCGCGGCCAAGGCGTTACGCTCTTATGCCGATTTAAACAGACTCGATTCGGCTTCTTTGCCTGGTTTACTGCCCTATCTGAAATCGGAGTGTGACGAAACCATATTCCGCATGGAGAAGGAAGCGGCCCAACAGGCTGCGCGCAACGCAAAACCTGCCAATTCTCAAGATCAGCAACAGTTGATGGCGGGATTGAGCGCCATCGAACGTAGCGCGCAATGCCCCCCGCCCGAGCCTGCGTCTGCCACGCCACCCGCGGTTACGACAGTTGTCAGCGCCCCACCGCAATACTTCGATGTGGGATGTGGAGAAGAAAAAGCCGGCGTACTGCGAGTACCTGTCCCCGCACAGTTGCAGAACAATCAAAAGGTGCTTAGCGTCTCGGCCACCCTGGCAAATATCGACAATCTCAAGTCCTGGAATGCAACGGTCACCGAACACGACGAGAAAGCTGCTACCGTTCGATACTCCCTGATAGGGCTCGATCGGCAGCTCTTTGGAAACTGCCCTGGTGGTGGCCACGGTTCTGTAGTGACCAACTTCGTCGTTGGACCGAAGTGAACGAGATTCTGGAAGGAACGCATAGGCAAATTCACATAAGGAGCTAGTTCATATGGCAACCGCCGAGAGCGAAAAAACATACTCTTACCAATTACGTGTCCGCAGTCTCGATCCGTCCCAGCCCGTTTCGAGCGTTGTAGCACGCATCAACGAACTGGGTCCGCAAATGGCGGGTGAACTGAAGGAGTATGGGAGCAAGGTAAAAGTTTCCGTCAAGCGTGAGAAGACGATTCCTGTTGACCCGGTGACGATCATCATCCTGGTTGAACTGGCGAATATAACGCTGAAGCCGATGCTCGAAGGCTTTTTCAAAAAGCTTGGGGAAAAGATGGCCGACTTTCTCACGGATGAAGTTGACAATGCCCAGATTTCGGTGGAGAAAGAACCAGCGCCACCGGATAACAGGAAAGAAGACAAGATGGAGCAAGGGCCGAAAGACCACAAAAAGAAGGAAAAGAAGAACAAGAAATAAATGGCCGCTCAGCCCCCGAAGCCATTGGATCCTCTCGACCGCCAAGATGGGCGCATGGTCGGTCTGCGCCTGGGCTTTGACGTGTTCACCGCTGTCGACCAGTACCTTGACGATCTTTTCCTGGCCGATACCAGCGATAAGGGGCCCGGTTTCATTGATGTTGTACGACAGATCTCAAAAGAATGCCTGGAGGAGCAAAAGTTCGACGCTAAGAAGCCGCTTTCAGCTCATCTAACGGCCATCGAAACGGGTTTCGCCGCCGTTCCAAACAAGCTCGCACCACTGAATCCAGCCTTTTCTCCGTTGATCCAAAAGATGTCGGGTTCCCTGAAAGTCCACACTGCCAGTCAATGCAGGGCTGGTCTTGAAAAGATGTGCTTGCAAGGTTGGCAGTGGTTTCAGGATTTCATCAAACAATACGGAGAGTCGTATGCAAAAGTGCGGCTAGCGGAGATGCTCAAGATCGGACCAGCTGCGCTAGATATCCAGGTTGGACAGAGAGATTTTACCTATTGCCATTACCTCGAGGAGGAGCATCGAATTGAGCTATTGATCGGAGGCACGGCTGAGGGCCTGAATTTGTTCTTCGATCTGCCGTTTTATTTCCTCCACGAATACGTCTCGCACGCCTACGCCAGGTGGGACGACCCACGCTGGCGCTTTTCTGACGCACACCTGTTGAGCGCCGCGAAGTACTACTTAAAGGAGGAACTTCGTAAGAACGATCGTCCCCGATTACCGTTCTTGGGGCAACACTTCGCCGCAATTCGAGGTGACAAAGATCCTGGCTCTCAGAGCGACCTGAAAAGGGCGGAAGACTGCTTTGCAGAAGCCTACGACATCGCAAGAGACCGGCTCATTACTCATTTCCTCGAGTGGGCCACTTTTCTTGCCACTGATTCAGAACAGCAGGAGAGAAGCAAGCTTCTGTCAGGCTTTCATGCCTTGGTCAAAGATCCTGCCGGTCTGGATACAGCCTTCGGCAACCCATACTCGGGATTTGGGAAGGTAGATCAACGCCTAAATGCCATGTCAGACAATGCCCTAAGAATAAGAAAACAGAGGTAATAATGCGATTTACAAGCGCGTTGCCACGTGTTATATTCAGTTTGTAATATAAGTATTGCTATGAAGGGTTCAAAGCTCAAAGTTTTGCGGGCCGTGGTCGCCCTCGAACGATTCACGGTAGCCGACGTCGTCGGCTGGGCTGGCTTGGAGAGCAGTCAGGTCATTCCGCAACTGGCTCGTCTTCAGGACGAGGCGGTGATTGAGCATGACACGAATCATCCCGAGAAAACGGACAAACCCCGTCCGGCCCATCGTCCTGTACGTCACTATCGCGTCTCGACCGAAGTCTCCAGCCGCCAGAAAGCATTCGACGAAATTCGAGTGCTTCGTGCGGCAATTGGGGAAGACCCGGTTTCACAAAGGCTATCCGTGATTGAGGGCCGGCTTAAGGAGTTGCAAAGACTTCTGAGTGCATTTCGAGACAAGAATCTCGCAATAGACCCGAATCAGCGGACAGAATATGAGGCTGAACTGCGATCGATAGAGAATGTACTGGATGAGGCCGTCCTGGAAATTGATGAAGAAGATAAAGAACTCACCCGCCGAGTAGTCGACCTGAGAAAGGTTCAGGAAGAGCTTGGCTCGGAACTCTTG
This sequence comes from uncultured Acidobacteriaceae bacterium, assembly GCA_963750245.1. GTDB lineage: Bacteria > Acidobacteriota > Terriglobia > Terriglobales > Acidobacteriaceae > Sulfotelmatobacter. Next base: position 44,888 of record CAVVQB010000005.1, on the reverse strand, counting down.
CCGGCATCACCAGCGCCAGATGTTCATCCAGCTCGAGTCCCAGTCGAGGTTGGCCCAGTTGGCATGAAAGTGGCCCCCGATTTTGTTTCAGAATTGCGACTCTTGTTACATCACCTCTCCCATCATCCCAACCGAACGGCGTTGGCGGAACTTGAGCGCGTCTCAGCGGAGTTAAAGCCGATCGCTGGCCAAATCATGGAGATGAAGGACTTCGTCGAGCATCTGAATCCCGATTACAACCTAGAGGCTCGTCTGGATTATGCCGTCTCGAGGATTGCGGCCGAGGTCGCCCCCGACCTAAATATCCTCGTGCCTTTGACGGAGAACCTGTTAAGGCTTGCTCCCGATAAGGATCGTTTTATCTTTGAATTCAACTACGGAAACCTCATGGCTTGGGCCGGCAATGACAGGGACGCGTTTAAGTACTGGAAACGTTCCGTGGCAGAGGTCGGCTCGATTGATACTCCCTTTCGCGTCGTCATCGGCGGCCTCGTCGATCACGCGAAAATGAATGAGAAGGTAGTCGAAGAACTGAAATCGGCTGCTCGCCATTCGCGCGGTTTGATATCGATGGCCTCGAAGAGTCCTGTCGAAGAGATCGAGTGTCTTTATTCGCCGACGGCAGCCTTAAGTGATCCTTTTCTTGGCAAAATCGACCTTACGGCGAAAGCTCCCGATGCCCGATATGCGGTATATGGACTCGTTTTCCGAGATTTGTTTCGGGCACAAGCAGGAATTTCCTATTCGCGATTAGCTACGACACTGGTTCGCAGCGGTGTCGAATACCACAAGGCATGGGAAGCCTCCCAGCGCGTCAATAGCGGCGAGATCCTGGTATTGTTGGGACACTTTGGGAACCCACCTTCCGAGTCCGATCTCGCTGAGCTTCGGTCCATGCTTCGAACGAAGTTTTCGGCGGATGTGATCGACTTGCGCCCCTCGGAAGGAGTGCGTGCTTCTGGTTCGGCCGTCGCCTGGTGATCAGACCTTGTGATCTCGGTGATCGCGCGAGGGCTCGTCGCAACTAGCCTTCACCGCTTTGCGCCAGAGACGGGCAGGCTCCGCGAGATAAAATGAAGTGGAATGGTGAATCGCTCGGAGCGCGCCGTCCGCTTTCGGTTGGGGGCTCTGGGATGAGCGCAAGAGTCAGCGACGGCTGGTCCCGGCGCGCATTAAGGAAGCTGCTACGCATGAGCCGCACGCGCCTTCGACTGCTTGTTGCAACCGGCATGCTCAGAGTGCGCAATCCGCGTATTACGCCGGCTTCATTGACCGCGCGGTTGAGTAAGGACCGAATAGTGCACAATCCCGCCGCGATGTCCGTGCCAGTTCCTCTCGCCGGGTATGTCGAGACCCCGTGCTCCTGGAAGCGAGCGGCAAAGATCCTGAATATTGAGGCCGCCGATGTTCAGAAACTGATTTCGGTTGGGCAACTTAAACTCGTCGATACCTTCGTGACAGACAGGGCTTTCGAGGAGTTCTGCCGCAAGCATGGCACAACCATCAATCTTTCCCTGATCGATGCCTCGACACGGAAATGGCTGATGACTGAATACGGTGTACTAGATTCCGCTGGAGAACGAAAAAATACCACGCGCGCAAAAGCACGCGCTCATCGTCAGGGCATGTAAATGTGGGCGGAAGATAGCTGGCAACGTCTATTTCAGACATTTGAGGCACTGTCGATCCCTTCAACAGCAGGCAATGCGCTCCGCAGCGTGAAAAGCAGACCTCGGGATCACATTGTAAAAACAACGATAGCGTCAGAGTGCCCGCAGGAAACTGATAGAGGGGCTGAACAGAAATGCGCCACCGGTGGGGATCACGAATTGAGTCGGTGCCGTGACTTGCACATCGACATTGGCCGCGGAATCGTGGAGCGGAGCAGTCCTGGCGGTTCCGTCACCACTCTGTCCCACGAGCAGATCATAGCCGTCATTTCCAAGCTCAGGGGCAGCAGGATTGTTCATCCAATCGCTGTTCAATTCGCGAAATTGACTAGTGAAGGAAGTCTGATAAGCCAGGAACAGAAGCCCTCGCTCCTTGTCGGGCTCTTCGTCATACAGGGGACCAAACGGGATTCCTCGTCGAAGCATCTGAAACAATTGAGTGAACTCGCCCTGTCCTTTGTTCGTGCTTTGATCCCGTGGATTCACCTTCCGGATATGTGCGAAGTGAGGGCATCGCAATCCCTCGACATCGGCCGGATGTCCAGCAACGGTCTGAACCTTTCGATCGCGAACCACCCGGATATCCGAAACTCCACCGTACGCGAAGTAGTTTACCCGCATGTCATCACCCGAGATGCTTGCGGCCGGTGCGGGGTTCAAGATCGCCGGTGTCCCATCCTTCCAGCGTCCGACAACGAGCGCCCCGAGTTGATCTCGAGTGATCGTACGTCCTAGGTTCTTGCTGAGAGCGGTCGACGTATCAGCCAGAAAGGTTGCGGAACAAACCGACGTCCTGACGTAATCGACGAAATACCAGCAAGGATCCGTTCTCCATCCATTTAGGAACTTGCCGAGGCGGTTGCGGCGTACGAGGGTCGGTTGCCGATTGCGTTGAATAGCCAAATACGAATTGCCCCGGCCAGATCAGGGGTTGCCCCGGCTTGCCGAGCAGGTCGGCCCCGGGCTCTGCCGGATCGATCCATCGCAGGGTGAGCGGCGTCGGAGGGTTCTTTGCCAGCAGCCCTCGAGGACCCGGCGCGGAGATTCCGTCGCGGAAGCCGAAGTGCTCGATTTCATTGGGGAGGACATTTCCGCGATCCGCATAGAACTTGCGCAGTCCGGCAGCGGCAGCGGAAGACACGATCGAGGCCGTTTGGGCCGTCAATGCTGCATCATTGTCACTTCCGATCAGCAGCAAGACGTCGGGAGTGTCCGCGGCCGTCCTTCCAAGGACATAATCGGTTGGCTGCCCATTTGCAACCCGGTCTCCAAGCGCCCCGGCCAGAGAACCCATGGGCTCTTTGAAAAAACCGTCCTCAAATTCCGACGTGTCGACGCCAAGACTGTCGAGACCAAACTTGGAGAGCGCGGCATTCACGAGAACTCGACTCGATATCCTTGGTCTTTGGGCAGACCGACGTATTCTGTGCTCGTGGACCAGTTCCGTCGAGGAAATCGAATCGGCCAGAGTGCGCAGCCACGCCCGTGATGGAGTCGAGTCGTCTATCTTGAAACCGACGAGGTCAACGTACTTCGTATCGAATCCTCGAAGTAAGTTCCCTTGGATATCAGCTGCGGCAAGAAGCGGTTCGTCTTCGAGTTTGACTGTCATTCGTACTCCCCAAGATCGATCTTCTGCTCACGGCTGACCGACTCGACGCGACGGCCTCTCGGCACCAACACAGCTTCGGCATCTGCCATCGCACCTTCTGCGAGCGCAAATGAGACCACGCCCGCTTTCGCAGTCGGGATGTCGAAAGCCTCTTGGTTCCAATCATCTGTCGTGACATCCGCACATCCGTTGAAGTTTGAATGTCGGAATGTTCCCCGGAACTCGGCATGTTGCGGATGAAAGCAACAGAAGTCCGGACAGCTCTTCACGTTTCGTGCCGCCTTGCCGGGAATTTTCTTCCCAACGCCAAACAGACGCATCGTGATATTCCTTGCGATTTGGCCTCCATAGCGAAGAGGATTCCCGTCGAGTGCGCACTGGTCCAATGAATAACCTGCTCCCGTCGGAGGAGCGACTTCGGCGCGGAGAATCCGCGTGCCATCGGTGCTCTGGCGCACCAACTTAAGAGCCTGAGTTCCAATCGGTTTGCCGTTCGGATCAAGCAGTCCTCCCAGTGTGAATGGCGAAATATAAAGCCCGATCGGATTCGCCAAGGCCACAGAGAGTCCCTGCCGCGCCAATCCAAACACACCCTTCATGATCAGCGGATCACTCGACCGGTTGATGCCGCCACGGCCGGCGCAACACATTAAGTCGATCTCACTAATCTGCCCCTGCGGGTTAGGACTAACCGGCCACCCGAGCGTGCTGTCTGAACCGAGCGCGATCTCTGCAAAGAGCGAATTGGCTGGATGGGTAAGATGCACTGCTCCTTTGGTGGTGTTCCAGACGTTCCAGGGGTTGTAATCCCCCTGGCTGTAGCGCTTCACCAGTTTTCCGTTATCGCCCTTCTGGAACACATCGATCGACCACCGGAGGTCGTCTGCGGGAACAGGTTTGTGAAGCAGTTCTTCGTAGAGCGTATGAGCCAAGTCGAAGTCGATCCCCGCGAGGAATTCCCAGTATTCCGGAGGCTCACACGTAAACGAAATGCGCTGCACCTTGTCGTTTACGCGATCGACGAACCACTCGCAATACTCGTCCTGGATTCGAAACGGCAGCGCTATAGGAGTGCCGTCTTGTTGAAAGAATCCGAAAGCGGGAAGAGTGAGCATTTGCTCGGCAGCCGCGTTTGCTTGTGCGTCGTTTGCGGCTCCATACCACTTGGTCAGTCTCAAAGGAAACCCGTTCCAGGGGACTGGCACTGGCGCTCCGTCAGGAACACCGGAGGTATCGGCCAACTGATCGTAAAACAAAGGACTCGCCAGCATGTAAGTCTTAGGATCTCTCACCTGGCCGAGAATGTCCGAGATGTTTTGGTTCCATCCGTTGCCCAGATCTTCAGAACGTTGTGAGCGGGAGAAATCGTCGATTCCGGCGGGTGGCAAATAACGATCCATTTCTTCTCCTACATTTTTTCCGTAAGTGGGCTTCCGACTAGAGCTAGCAATCTAGCGCTTCGGCGGCGGAATTGGGATGATCTGGCCAGCTTGACTCTGGTCCAGTTGCTGCCGAGTTCGCGCGCTGCCAAAGTTGGCGGGAACTTGCAAGAATGGAGGCTGCGAATGGATCGGAATTCGACCCGGCTGGTGTTGCTTCATTCGTTCCGAGTGAGATGTGTTATCCGCCGATTTGTTGACTGCCATGTTCTTGCTCCTTCCGCTGCCGAACTTGAGAGCACCTGCAAACTACCGCCGTGCTCGGCTCTGATTCGGCTCTTACCTCGACTGACCAACCATAAAGTTGGCACTTCAACTAAGCCGGCAATATGTGATCTCTGATGGCTAGTTTTCGAGCCAGACGGTAACCCGAACTCAAGGCTCCCTCCATGTAACCCATAAACGCGTAACTGGTATGTTCACCCGCAAAATGCAGCCATCCTCCATAACCTGCCTTCCAAAATGGACCCCAGTTGGTAACTTCACCTATGCGCGGAAAATAATAGGACGCCTTTGTCCAGTCTTCTTCCGGCCAGTTCATGAATTTGTCCCCGCGGATTTGCTGGCCGATCCCTGGATAAGGGGCCTGCATCGCATCGACGTAGTACGACTTCCTCTGTGCCGGGTTCCATTCTGCGCACTTCTTCGCATCGTCAGACCCGGAAAAAGCTACCATTACGAAATCCCTGTTTTTGTCATCTTCTGTGGTTTCCCAGGTGAGATCGACCGGCCCATCTTCTGACAGGGTGGGACTGCTGGCGAAGGTCTGCCAAAACCGGTTGTCAAAAGACATCAGATACTTGACGTTCGCGCCCATTTGCGGGGGAGCAGCCAGTTTGTCGGCGAGTTCGGGAAAACCCTCAACCTTGATCGTGTACCAAGCCGCGGGAGGGATGGCGAGGATGATGTCATCACCTTCATCGGGCTCATGCTCTTTTATCGTCAGGCGAATCTTTCCGTTCGAGGATGAAATGGCCTCGACAGGAGCACCTTCGATCACGGTGTCAGGAGTCTGGTTTAGAACGTCGCGGAAACAATTTGCCAGTTTCTGATTCCCGCCCTTGCATCGGAACAACTCCGTGTCCGTCCAGTACCGATCCAATCCTCCTCCTTTCACCATGGCTAGTACGGCAAGCAGGCTTTGGTCACTGGTCGGGATTCCATTATCCGCCGCGAGCATCACGCTGATGGCGTGTTTGCAGCAGTCACAGCATCTGGCTCTGCTGATCCAATGTCCGATGGAAATGCGATCGAGGGCGTGTGCGTTGCGGTTCGTCCAGGGCTCGAAAGGGTCCACGATGGTTTCCGCCAGATTGGTAAGCAATTTGAATTGCTCTTCCATCTGGTCGATCAGGTGTTTGCTCTGGTCGGCCGTGAGGGTTTCACCTTTAAGCCGGAAAGGAGAATTCCCATACTCCTTTACCTCAGTGAACGACAGTCCAAAATGATGCTTGTAGGAGTTCCACAGCGGGTGATTGCTTCCGATGAGCTCGCCACCGCCCTCGGCGACCTTGCCGTTCACAAAGTCGTCGAGACTGTGAACCCGGCCTCCGATACGAGACCTGGCTTCGTAAACCCTCACGTCGTATCCCAGTCCGCGGAGTTCGTAGGCAGCACATAGTCCCGCGAATCCGGCGCCAATGACGATCACGCGACGGTTTGGTTCCCGGATCGCTGCTGTTTCTGCTGTACGGGTGCCTTCCCGAGCGGAGAATTGACTTGCGCTCTGCAAAAGTGTCAACCCCGCGGGCGCAGCAAAGACCTCCAACTTCGGCAGGGGTGGTTCGGGAGGCACAAGCTTGTGCCGGTGCCGCGCGCGCAGCGAGGTGTAGATAGTCGGCATGGTGTCCCGTCCTCCCCGACGCGGACTAAGTCGCTTGCAGCGCGAGCGCCAGTACCGACAGTTTGCAACGAACACGTATGTGCTCACGCAATCAGCCGCGCAGAAATCGACATAGCCTCTAAGGGAAGCAGCGAGAAGGACACCCCCTCGTATCCGGAAGTACCTTCACTTCCCGGACTGGCGCAACTCGCTGGTCCGGACAAAGTAAACCCGCCGCAGTACTTATGTCAATGACCAAAGCCGCTGTCTTTACTTATTCACCGTTCCTTCACACGGTTGTTACGCGGGGGGTGCAGTACCGGTTGCTAGGGCGACTGCCGCTTGAGCTACCTTTCGCGTAAGCACGAGTCCAGTCAGCGTCGGATTTACCGAACCAACGGTTACGAATAAGGATTGGTCAGCGCAAAAGGCATTTCCGACGTTGTGAAATCTGCCATTCGTGTCCGTGACCGACGTCTGTGCGCTGGTACCCATCCAGAGTGTGCCGGCCTCGTGATAAGTGGTTCCAAGTCCATCACGGTCTTGACTTGTGATCTGGAGATTAGCCGCGTTGTTTCCTGCCAACTGATTTGCAAGAGCGAGAATGGCATTGTCCATGGCATTGGCAAGCGCATCCTCCAATGGAGTGGTTGTCATTTGGACATACGCTCGCGGAACACCAAATTCGTCAACTTCGAACGGGCTTAAGTTGATCCATCGTCCTGCTTGATTCGGCACGCTCGTAGCCTGGTCTCCGATGAGTTGTGACACTCCTCGAAATGCGATCGAGATCCAACCTGCCTGTTGATTGGCCAGTGTCATATCCAGTTGGTCGATGTCAGGGATCATCGTATACAGCAGAGCATCGGAATTTCCCGTCGGATCCGCCGAGGCTGTCACCTGAATATGAAACTTTCCTTGTGGAGTCGAGCCACGCACGAGGAGTGCTCCCGTCTGTAACTGCGCGGGTAGGGTGTTGCCAGGATCAAGAGCCGTACGATTGATGCGGACGAAAATATTCGAGCGCCAGTGAGCCATCAGGTTGCGACCCATCAGTTCCCCTGCGGGGTTCCCTGGACTCGTAGGGAATGACGCCAGTGCCAGACGTGTTGATTCAATCGTGCCCGAGGCAAGAATAACCGCGCAGTTCGGCGCCACCGCTATCGATTGGCTCGTGCCATTGACGCTGACTTGAATCTGCGAGACCACTCCAGCCGATGTAATCAACCTCGTTACATGCGCGTTCGGCACGACGAATAAGCGGCGCTGCGAATCCGATTGGTTCGAGGCATCCCGGGCAGCGTCGATCAGCAGGGTGACGCTGCTGTACTTATCGAATCCAAACAAACCTGAGGCGGGAGACTGACCCTGCACCGCCAATGGCGGATCTTCGACAGAATCCAGGTTCGGTACGCTATGGGCCTGAATAATGGCGTCAACACGCTGCTTCAATAGACTAAAAAGTGGTCCCTGGATGAACTCGGTGTCGTCCGAGACTCCAGTCTGCTGCTCCATCAAGGGATAATTTTGATTCAAGTATTGGGAAACTGTCGGCGGCCACGCCGCCAGATCGCTCGCAAGAAGTCTGGGGCACCAACCTCCCCAATAGATCGACTTACCGCCGACACAGTAGGCTTGGCCAACAAAGGGAACATTGCCTCGCCACGCCATTCCCCAAACCACGTTTCGTGGACTTCCGGTGTCATTGGCTGGAAACAGTGGATCCGGAGGATAGAGACCGATGTCGGGCAAATTCTGTAAGTGAGTTGGCACCAGGAAGGACCCTGCATCGAGCACTAAAACTTTGAGATTATTGGCTGCACCGAACCGATAGACTTTCTCGGCAGCGTACCCGCCGAACATACCCGCGCCGATGACAATCACGTCGAAGCGGCGAGTTCCGCCGGCAGTTGCTTCGTCCCAGGTGTTGCAAACATACCTGCCGAGAACATCAACTCCTAGCGTCGTGTGTTGTACGTCCGGAGGTGGAGCAATCGGCTGACCCGAGTCAGTGAGTCGGTTTAGCGGCATACGTCTGATTCCTCGATAGCAACCGATCATACCAGCGCGCTTTGCGTCGCTAAGGCTTGATCTTGTTTGGTTACGTTTTGCGAGGATCGAGCAAGAGTTGATATGAGTGGGCCGGACGGACAGGTTGGTCAGTGCTAACTAGAACGGCCGCGAGAACCGGATTTCCAGAAACTCCCACGGCTTCGCCGTCGCACCGCCCGTTTGAACGAAACCTCGACTGCTTTCTGCAGAGCCTTCATCTCGAACTCCCTGGCGTGCACTTCATTTTCGACCTTTGATTTTCAGGAGGCTTTTGTGCGAACCTGAGGCGAAATCACACTTCCCTAGCCAAGTGCGGCCTAATATTCAAGGCATGCCTTCTTGGCAAGATTGATGTGTGCCGGTTTGAAATCGTGCAAGCGGAGAGACGTATATGGTTCTTTCCTTAGCGGACGCTGTCGCAATCTTCAACAAGTGGAAGGAGGACTCCGCCGAGATCCTCGTGGTCATAGAAAGCCCATTTCAGCAGTCCCGGCGCGGCATCCTTGAGCAGGGGATTGATTGGGCCTTGGGGCTGCAAGGCCAGATGTCGGAGGCCTCAATCGATCCCATCAAGAAAGGCAAGAAGGCTGGCACAGTTATGTTACAAGCGCCGACCGGAAATCTCTCGCTGAGTATTGGTCTTTGCACTTTTGTGTACGAAGAACCACGGGAAGCGAAGCCAGTTGTGCGAGCAGAAGCTGAGGATACGACAGTTTCAGCGCTCTCAGTGTTCTTTCCGTCAAACGAGGTCTTTGTATTCTACGAATTACGCGAACCGCTAGGGAAAGAGAGCCTTCCTGGTTGGAGTACGATTTGAACCGGAACCTGGGCCCTACCAATGATCCGATTCATGAGACTCGTCAGTACTCTTCCGGCAAAAGCAGCGTGGTAGCGGACCGGTCAGCCTCAGTGATGATCCATAGCTTCTCGCCGGCATTCGTCTGGTAGCTGCTCAGCAACCGAAACCCATGAGCAATGCTGTACTGATTCTCTGCCACATCGGCCGGCTCCAGTTCGCCCCAGTCCCCGCTTGCATGACGGGCCAGGAAACATGTGGGCGGCTGCTGCGCTCTCTCCAGCGCCGCCAGCGCGCCGGGAGTGGCCACAATTTGCCCAAGTGGAAACAATGAAAACATGACAATGACTCCTCTCTTCGCCCCATGCGGACGACGCGTCGCCCGCATGGGGCGTGTAAGGCAGAGTGATTTACTTCTCTTGGAAAAGGGGCGATGGACACCGCCCTCGTGGGCTAGAACGACTGCGAGAACCGGGCTTCCAGGAATTCGCCCAGCTTGGCCGTCGCCCGGAACTGCGGGATGGGATCCAGTTCCTTGAGTGCCGACGTGAACGCATTGGAGAGACTCCAGATGGTTCGCGGCCGGAATTCCTCGTACTTGGGCTCGAAGTAGAGGTCATGCACGCTGCGGGCGAGATGCTTTGGGGCTTCCAGTCTGCCCTCGACGAATGCCTCGTAGATGACCACCTTCGCGGTCACGTCGGTCAGTTCACTTCTTTGCCAGGCTTCCACCTGCTTGCGCATGGGCTCGAAGTTCCGCTGCATGCGATCCACGCCAACCGAGATGCAGTCGATGAGCGAAAACGACTTCGAGTGTTTGGCGAGTACGGGCGTGAAGTCCCCCGCGAACGCCATGTTCGAGCACACGAACACGCGATAGCCGCAGGTCATCGCCAGGCGCATGCTCTTGTCGTGGGAGTTGCGCAGCCCGATGGAGAAGCGGCATCCTTCCATTTCGGTTGCGAGATCGAGAACGCCGAAGGCCTTCATGCCGTCCGGCGATACCGCGTATTCGTCGTGAACCACTCCGATGTGGCGAAAGCCCAGCGTCTCGATGAGGGCTTGCACGATTTCGTGATGCGGGATCGGACGGTGCGTTTCCGTTGCCGCCGGTGTTGGCACCAGCGTTAGTTCTTCGCGGCCAATGGTTCGGCCGCTATAACCGATGAGCGTACTAGTTTCTGACATACTTCTTTCCTCCTTGTTGAAACGTCATTGATTTGAAACGTCGATTTGGAACAAACTTCTTGAGCTGCGAGAAATGCGACAGGCGCGAATACTGCCGAATTACTGGCAAGGGTTGGGCGATTCTGCAGAGGAGATTTCCCTCACGAGCTGGCGAGGACTGCGGGCACCTGACTTCGAACATTTCTCTGGTCAACTGAAGCCGAATAATGACGGCTGTTCTGGGACAGCTATCTCGCACGCGCCGCCGCTTCGCTGACAAGAATTGCGGTCGCTGTCCGAATACGACGAGGGGCGCATGATCCATGGCTCCCTCCACAAGGCTCGCGGGGTCAGACTCAGTCTCCAGAAGAACACCTGGCAATTCGACGGATGAGCCGGCATCGTCGCCACGCGCAGTGGTTGGGAACAGCTTCTGATGTTCTGCGTTCAGGGCTTTCCAAACGGAGTCGGCGGTTTCACCAATACCGTTCCTCTCGACCAATTCCCGCGCCATCGCCGAGAGCATGTCATCGTCTTCATCGATGCTCTGCAATCCTTCGCCGGCGAACTTGCCCTCCATGGTGAGAGCCACGAGGAGCTTCTTCCCCATCAGGCGTAGACAGGAGGTCTGCATCGTCCCTTCGTAGCAAAGAAACTTCACTCGCACGGGACGTCGCTGTCCGATCCGCCACGACCGCCGACTGGCTTGCCGCAGGGTATGCAGCGAATATCCTGACTCGTAGAAGAGGATGGTCGGAAAGTCCAGCAGATCCAATCCGGTTTCCACCAGCTTGGGGTGGCAGATGACAACCTGCACTCCATCCTTGATTTGCCTCTCGTACCAGGCTTCACGCTTGGATGTGTCTACGCTGGCACGCAGAACTGCCGTGCGGATTCCCTCGTCATTCAGGATTCGTTGAATTCGTGCGGTGACGTCATGCTTCTGGGTGTAGACGGCGAAGACCTGGCAGCGGCGCCCCTCTGCCAGCTCCTTCTTGATTTCTTCGACTAATCTGCGTTCTTTGGAATAGACGCATTCTTCGGGAAGGTCACGAGGTTCTGCGATGACAAATCGAACTTTGCGCTTGAGTTCAGGATCGAACTCGGTGCCGTACAGGGTTCCTATCCCGTAGGGGTGATCGGGGTACACCAGGAGGGTGTTGAGCATGGTGCTCAGCACCGACCGGTTGCCTCGGTGCGCCTTCAGCGCTTTCCGAATCTCATCTTCCAGTTCGGAGTATGCCTCGCGCATCGGAGCATCCATCGGAACGCTCAGGTAGGTTTCCTCGTAGGGCGGGAGTTCTCCGGAAATGTCCTCCAGGAACACAAAGGCGCACAGCTGCATCAGAAATTCGCCGAACAACAGAGGAGACGCTCCGGGCTTGCGACGCACCGTGCTCGTGGTCTTCGCCTTGGAACAAGCGTTATTGGCGGGTTCCACCTTGGTGATGGTCTCCAGAACGCCGTAATCCTGAATGAAGGAACTGCGTCCTGTAGTGCCCCACTCGTAGCCGTGCTCCTTCATCCTTCTCGCTTCGAGACGGAACAGCGTGTTGAACAGGTCGTCGGCATAGCCGCCCAGCAGCGTGCCGGTCAAGCCAACGATTCGGTCGGTACACGAGGCCAGCGTGCCCAGGGCATTGCCTTGCGCCGTGTCGCCCGCAAGCTGGTGGATCTCGTCGCAAATGGCATAGTCAAACCAGCCCGGCATGTAGCGCCCGATGAATTCGACCGGGGCCATGCGGCGGATCTTCTCCGGATCGGCCTGCCACATCGCACTGTGCACCCGGCGGCACGACCTCTCCCCACAGGACTCAATGGTCTCGGCAATCTTGAACTTCTCGAAGTCGGCAACGGTCAGCCGGCCGTCATCCACCATCACGGGTTTGCCCGTATCTGCATTGACCACGCAGCCCAGATAAGGGCCCGAACGAGGGATAACGTAAGCGTGGCGCCAAAAGTACCCCAGCTTGGCGCGCTCGCGCCCGACGATAAACAGCGCCGGTCGCGCACATAAAGACATCCACCGATCACGGGAACTCGCAGACTGTTTCCGAAGTCGCATGTCGCTGAGCGTGGTGTGCAAGCCTTCACGCACGACCCGGCCCTGCTTCAGTCGCACTTCATTGACGCCGTGCGGAGTGTTCCCGTTACCGCCGTTCCGCAAGTCATCGATCAGGAACACGCGAATTCCCGGAATCGTCAGGAATGCTTCACGCGCCCACTTCTCGACCAGGTGCGGAGGGACCATGGCCAAAGCGTTGAATGGATGCCCGTCGCTATGAACGTGAATCGCTCCCAGCGAAATCAGGGTCTTGCCGGTTCCGCATTCGGCGACGACCATGGCGGTCCTCGCCCGCTCCCAGCGTTTCACAACGCCCATAAGGGCAATCGTCTGCGCCGGAAACGGTCGTCGCAGAAGCCGGTCAATTCGAGGGGAGATCGGGGCATCGAACGGATGCAGAGCCGGGTATTCCTGAAGGATGCGTTCTCCCAGCATGGTGGCGTGGGCACGCATGTAGTCGTAGATGGTGGCAAGCTCGGGCATGGAAATCCTCAGACGCTGCAGGAAGAATCTCGGTAGGGTCAACGCTGGAAAACAGGAAGGTTAGGAGTTCAGATTTCGGCAGGCAGAACGATCTGCTTCAGTTCCAGGCTCGGCCAGTGGATTGAACCGCTATATTCGGGAAAGCGAATGTCGCCACCCCACAAGCCATCACCGAGCCAGGAAAGAAATTGCTCTTTGTTCCCTTTGACAAGGACAGGATTACATCCAAGCCCCAGCATCGGAACGACCGCTTTGCGTTTTTCGAGTTGCCGCAGAAACCACTCGGCCCAATCGGGAATTCCTGGGATGCCGTGAATCTGCGCCAGTGACGACCACACGAACGGACGCTCCCGAGTCCGCTAAGAGGGTTCGATCCGTTCCCGATAACGTGCCACTGGCGGCAAACTCTTCGGAAACTCCGATGAGATGACGGAGAGGCTTCTTGCGACCGGCAAGTTGCAGCGACCCTTTGTAGCACTGCGGGTTGCGTTCCAGGCAAACGCGAATCGGCGGCACGCCTGGGCCTTCCACCATGAAACGCTCTCCCATGGAAATAGCCGCAGAAACGGCCGCAATCTGTGTGTCGCCTCCGATCACGGAGATTAAGTGGGCCTTGGCCTGTCGCGGAGGGTCAGGCAATACCTCGCCGATGAAGCGGTCCAGGCGCAGCCTGATATTTGTAACGGCTTTCTCTGTGGTCTTTACGTAGGTAAGCCAACCGAAGCGAAGGTGTGCGTTCTTCACGGCGAGTCCTTCTTTTCGTGAGTGAGAATCTGAGTCTCGCCGTCGGCGAAGACCAGCGTGAGTTCGTGGGAAAACCTCTCCCGGTCATGCAGGATCTTGGTGCCGTCTTCCTCCTGCTCTTCCCAATGATCGGTGAACTTCACCGACCGCCAGTGGGCGATGTGACGATCTTTTCCTTCGCCGAACACGCCGTTGAGCATTCCAGCGGTACACAGCAACCCGACATGCCCACCATGCAGCGGCGTGAGCGGCCGGCCTCGAACGTCCCGTTGTTTGGGGAGAAGCACGCGGCTGGCCTGGCGGTAGGCCGATGACTCTGGCAGCAGGTCCTCCACCGCATCCAATGGAATGCCCGCATTACTGAGAACTACGGGGCCTGAGTCGGGAATCTCGTAGCGGTTCGTAGGCGGATCGCCCAGAGCCTCAAGATCGGCTTTAGTCGCCAGCATTTCCAGCCAGCGCACGCCTTCCAGTAGCGCGGAGTCTTGGATGTGCTGGTGTCGCTTGCGCCGCACGCCCAACACTGCAACTTGCTGGTACTGGACGCTGGCGGGTTCGGTCAATCTGTACACGACGAGATCGGTAAAGTGTTCGCTCAACATCTTCGCGCACGGTCTCAATTGTGGCTGCGGAATGACGAACACAAGAACGCCGCCGGGCTTCAGCCAGCGATAGGTGTGCTGCAGAAACACCAACTCTAGTCTTTGGTTATTCGTCTGGCCGGTCTCAAAGTCATACGGAGGATTCAGATAGAGGAGGGACAACGTTTCTGCCGGACACCGCACATCTGAGGTGTTTGCGTGCAGAGTGTCGATGCCCAGGCTGGCTGCCTGCTCGGCTCGGTGGGAGTCAATTTCAATACCGTACCGTCGGGCCTGCGCTCCTTCGAGCAAATGCGCAAAAGCCACGCCATCTCCTACGCACGGATCGAGCGCAGAAAACTCCGGTGGGAAGGCGAGGCAATTTCGAAGGCGCTCGGCTTCCGCGACGGGCAGTGGGTAGAATCCCAACTTCACTTTTCCATGTGGCCTCATTGTGCACCTGCCGAATGTCGTGATTGTGGGAAGGAGAGAAAAGGAGTGAAAAAAGTGAAGATGACTGAGGTCAGGATCTAACGATTTCCGGCCAGTTCGGAAAGGGATTCCGACTGGAATTGCGAAAGGCGCGGATGAGTTTGCGAATCATGGAACGGCGAGCATAGAGAGCTTCTACCAACCGATTCAGGCCATCCTTGTCCCATTCGTACCACTCCTCGGGAATATCGGCCGCAAGCTGCCAAATCTGATTCGCCGTCCATCTGCTCTGCCCGGCTCAGCGCGGGTTCGAACGCATCCCATCCTCGCACACCCTGGTAAACGCAATTATTGGCATACACTCCCCGTAACGGGTAGTCGGGAAAACTCCACTCGCCGGCATTGAAGCAATATCCTTGGTCAATGAACGTGGCGGTGTATCGCTCGCTTCGTGGCTTTTCGTGCCAAAAGATTGCCTGCCGCCCATCGCTGTTGCAAGTCCACTTGTCGAGCACGAGAACTCGGGCAAAGTCGGCGATATTGAGCACTTTCTCGAGCAGAGGGTCAGGCAAGTAGTCGAGCGTTAGGCCAGCAGTCTGAGAATCACGGTATCGCGATCCCAGTTGCCTGCCGCTCCGGCAAGGAATTCTTCTGCCGGCCAAGTCGATTCGTCAGATCCTCGGTGTGGTCAATGAGCCAGTCACATACTTCAATCGCTTCCACACTTGGCATTGGCAGGCCCAGTGCCAGGCCGAGCCGTGTAGCCAACATTTCGTTCGCAAGCACTCGGATGTGCTGGGGATTGTTCTGGAATTTGGTTACGTAGAATGCGCCATCGGAGGCCCGCAGCAGATGGGATTGCGCTCCACCCCGAAGTCTGCGCAGGTGTTGGACGGCCGAGATGCACGGAGTCACACGCACCTCCCGGATCTGAAATTTGGAGAGAGATAAACGAGCAGGGACTGGAGACGCGTCGAGGAGGGAAAAACGAGAGTGTGTTGGGGAGCGTTGCCGATTGCTAGGACAACCCAGCGGTTCGTATGTGGCTAGTTATTGCTTTGTCGTAGGCAAGATGTTCTCCCTTCATGTCGGTCAGGAGATTCCAGTGGGCCGCAGAGGCCGAACGATGCTCTCGCAGCCATGCTCTCTCAGCTTGGGTCATCGAGTCGTGACAGAAGGTATCTTCGCGCGCAAGCCGGGCTCTCTCCAGAACCTCCAAACACGACCGAAGCTTTTTCGCCCGCTCGCTCTCCTTCCTGCCCTCCGACACATCACCAGCCAGAGAGACAACAAATCCCAATCGGTTTTGCCGGTCACGTACCTTGGCGTTGCGAACCAGCCAGTCCCAGTCCATATCAACGTAGGTCATAGCCAACCATGGCAACCCGTCAGCAACACGGGCGTCAAGGTTTGGTTCGTTCAGTGCCTCCAGCAAGACCTCCGCGGGGTTCCGTCGTCTCCTGCTTCGAAGATAGGAGAATCCGGGATAACCGAGCGCCCCCAGTTCGGCGCTGAAATCGCGATTGTGCGAAGACACGGGCATCGCCACTTCCTCGGATCGTAACGGCAATGCTGTAGCCGGTAGATTCAGCACCTTGAGAGCCTTGCGCACGAATCGTTCCGACAGGGGACGGTGCCCCTTCTCCATCATCGACAAGTAGGCTTGGGTGACATCAAGCGCCAGGGCAGCTTGCTCTTGAGTCCAGTGCTTCCCCAATCGCGCCTTTTTCAACAGGTTCCCGTCCATGGTGATCCTTACTTCGCTCCAAAGGCTATGAATAATATAACACATATTGTTATATTATTCGATACCCTGTGTCCCTGCTTTTGCGCCTTGCCTAAGGTGCTTCGCCCTTAACCAAGGCTGCGGAACGTTCAGTGGGTGCTTTCAGCCGCTTTTTCAACCTCGAGCACGACTCTCTTGAGAGTCTCCAGATTGTCCACTTGGGCGAGCGAATTGAGTCGCAAAGAGCGGAGAATCGGAACTAGAGCTTCGGGTCCAACTCTGTTCAAAGCAGCCTCCAGTCGCCGCAGGCCGCGTTCCGCTGACTGCATTTGCGCCAATACCTTGCGCAGAACATTCGCGTCGCGAATCTCGGTTGGATTCCAGACTCTTGCCCCGGTCCTCAATAGCCCGCGATACAGGCGCCAGCCTAGCGGTTCTGCCATCTCCGAGATCTGACGGACGAGCGCGCTTGCATCTTCGCTATTTACATCTCGCACATCTGGCGCGGGCTTCGGGTTGGACGACGCGCTTTTCGTTTCCTGGCCGGGTCTCAATCCCTCCCGCCAGCCCTGCGGAGTCGCCCAGCCAAACAGCCGCGGAATGTTCTTCGGTCGCTTTCGCTCGTCGAGATCAACCCATGTTCCTGTGAAGTAGTACAAATAACGGCCGAGCCCAAAGCAAGAGCAGGCGCGCTTGAATGCCTGCGCCTCGGCCGCCGTGCCGGCGTTATCGTTGTCCGCCCATTCCTCCCCGGTGGCTGAGTGCGAACCAAGTCCAAAGATCGTGAGTTCGCAGGTAACGAGCACTTTGGCTACGATCCTTTTGTCCTTGGCCCGCTCAAAGTTTGCGCTGGTATGTACTCGTGTACCTGCGTGTCCAACCGGCTGGAGTGAGCAGTGCGTTGAGACGATCGGTGTAGGCCCGCTGGTCAGCATACGGGATCACCTGGCCGCGAACAGGCTGCTGATTCTGAGTTGTGTTGGTCACCCGCCATTCGATCTGCGCGGGATCAAAAGGCACTTCCAGGGCCGCTACCAGTTCCGCAACCCGTTCCGCTGAGTGCGGAGAAGTGATAGGTACTTCTAAGGCGGTGGGCGGACCAGCCATAGGCCCACCATTCTCGTGTGCATGACCATTTGCGGCGCTCATAACGGGGCCTCCCTGGTTGTTGACGTTTCTTCGTCCAGATGCTGGCCGTACATCCATCGTTGTGGGGTAATCTGCAGGAGCCAATCCTGGGCTGTGGGAATCCGACCCAGGTCTTCCTTGACGTGCTGTTCTCCCACATAGCGCACGGGAACTTGCGTTCCAGCGCTGTTCACGATGGCCACACCAAACACCTTCTCGGCTAGAAAAATGCCCTCGGCATGGTGGCGAAGGGCTCGGTGACGGAAGTCTGCCAGGAATGCTTTCGACTCATCAAACCAACTATGAATCGGGAGATAGTCCTCCGGCTTCCCACCGAACTTCCTCGCGCTGTTCTGTGCGTGTTTGAGTGGATGGGCCATATCTACACCTCGTACGTGGACGTCGTGTAGTCTTCAAATCGGTCATTGCGCTCGACCGTCACCTTGCGAGCGGCAACATCGAGGACTACATCCCCAAAGCCGCCGCAGTCGTTCTCGTATCCGAAGGGCACGAGATCTTCGAAGTGTTCCTGCAGGTGCGAAGCATCGTGCTTGACAGGCTCGCGCTCGCCCCACGCATACGATTCGCCGTCATAGCACTTCACTTCTTCGGTGGTTCCGTCATCGCCGTAACCGTCAAAGTGGACTGCCACGAATGTCACTCCCGCCGCGGCTAATCTGTCGCATTCCGCCAGGAGTGCGGCCTTCGCCACGGCTTGTTCTGGCTCAAGTGCTTCGCCATTGTTTTGTTGCGTGTTCTCCATCGCACGATCCTTTCATAGGAAATAGTTGAGACTGTCTCAGGCTTGATCTATCTCGAGGAGATGACGGCGAAAATCTCGACAGTGCAAACGCATAAACGAACTACCTGATTCAGGGCCAGGAGGTCCACTTATGACCCGTTTTGAAGAAGTAGTTCTCGGTTTGAATGCTTTTGCAGGTTGCCTTGCAGGTTCTTTCGCTGGTTTGCAGGCAGGTTCGGTATAGAGTCGGGGAAACGTGTTCTCGTCGCTTTTGCGATCGAAACGGGCTGGAGTAGCGATTCGCTTGCAACTATTCGGTTTCCACGCGCAAGTCGCCAAACTTTCGAAAGTCCTGATCAAAAGGTCGAGACTGGTACATTCTTAGCCACCGCGGTGGCGGCGATCAGGCAGTCGACAAAGTGAGCCTTCGTTCCCTTATAGCGGTTCAGAGCGTCCAGGTGGACCGTCACCCTACTGATCTCGACGCCGGGGCTGCCGACTGCAAAAGCGAATATCAGCTCGGACGCACAGCCTCAGCGGCGGCTTCGCGGATTTCGGAGAAAGACATCCCTGTTCCCTTATTGCTGGCGAGGGTCCCCTTGAGTGACCGAATCCCTGGATGCACAGGAACTGTAGCTCGGTATTCCTCCACTTCGTATTGCAGTGTGTCACCCGGCTTGACTCGCAAACCCTTTCGACCTTTCTCAGGAATAGTCATCTGACCCTTTCTGGCCACTGGAGGATGCAGCACCGTCCGATCCATCTTGCCAAATCACTCTTTATGATTTTGCGCGTTTCGGATTCTGTTTCAGGTCCTTCAAGTCGCTGCTCCGTCCTAAGGCCTGTTTGTTCGCCACTAGGTCATCTAGGGAAATGAAGTGCACTGGAACACCGAAGAAAGTGCTTGCGACCCTTTTTCCCCACGCATCCGGGAACTCGACGCCTGTGATTTCGGTCAAAACGTCAATCCGGACCGGCGCAATTCCGATCTGATAGACCACTTGCCTCCCGGTGAAGGTCTCCGTAGTGATCCCATCATGCTCGAGGGGAGCACCAAACTTCCTGAGCGCTCCAACGACACGGGCGGAATTTTGCGGTGAGTTGTGGACCCACACGTCGAGATCTTTCGTATACCGCGGCTCGCCGTACTTCATGACTGCGAACCCGCCCACGATTAAATACTCAACTTCAAATTCGTTTAAGAGTTGTAGCAGTTCTCTGTAGTGTGGGTTTTCTGCCATGGCTGATTTCCTCAGCTAATTCCACCAATTCCCATGCCGCAGCAAAGATGGCTTCATCTCCCTGCTCCTGCCAAAACTCGATGTCGAACGAACGGTCCGGAAACCCGCGCTCCACCAGTCGTGTTTTCCACGTTGAATTCTGAGGAATACTCATTTCCCCTCTTCGAATCGGCCCTTAACATTATCAGGATATCAGGCTGAAGGGCCCGATTTTCGCCTCCTGTTGAGAAGGTAACCGGGGTTTCTTCCGGAGGCGGTCCCAGCACCTTGGATCGACCCGCAACCCTTGGACCCCGCCAACACGACGACAGGCTTACGAATGCCCCGTGAGAGGAGATCGTCCCGTAGCGAAATAATCGTGCGAGAAGTGCGAGTGCGTGATTGGCCAATGTCGGATTGACGAACGGTTCCTGCCGATCGAGAGCTTCTGCCGCGCTGCAACTCGGGAGACCATCTCCGTCCAGTTCGGTTTGAATAACTTCAGGGAAGAGCTCCGACACTGTTCGTAGCCGGAGCCTGCGCCGCCGGTTCCTTCGATTCAGCGGCTCTCCCAGCACGAATTGACCGCTATCGGCGTTATTACCCAAGTCCAGCCAATAGTCGACCTCGCTCCAATCCTCAGCGCACTTGGCGATTGTGGCTCGTGCCGCCCGTGTGTCGACGCATCCAATCACGATGTCAACACCATCCAGCCTGCGTTTCGTATCAAGGTGCTCGGGAATCCCGGCCCAGTCCAGGCCCCAAAACAGATTCAGCCGATTGGCGAGGACGACAGATTTGTAGAGCCCAATTTCAGACCGGCTGAATGGCTGCCGTACACAGTTCGTTGGAGAGATCACGTCTGCGTCCAGCAAAGTGACGTGGAGGCCTTCCGGGTGGCCGTATGCGAGGAGGGCCTGATGCAGGTACGGCAACCCGGCCGCCATCGCACTCCCGTTCCCGCCACAGCCCACCACCAGCACACGTACCTTGTGCTTCAGCAACTCTGGATGAATATGGTGTGCTTCCATGGCTTCATGGTTCCCCGCGTTTCTGCACAAACTCCTGCAGCGTTTGGTTCGCATCGGCAAGAAACTTGACTGGAAACCTACGGTTTCGCCCTGCCAACTTTGACCAGAGTCCAAGAAACCCGCCGGGGTGGGTGGTCAGATGAACAGCACCACTTGGATGAGTGAATTCGCTGGCAAAATATGCATCCTCCCAACCCGATAGAGAGCAGGCGCCTACTTCTTCCGGAACGCGCATGCTTCCGAGACAAACGCGTCCATGCGCGTCGGTGTTCCAGTAGGGAGCATTCTTGAGGCGTGTATCTGCCGTCGGCCGCCGATTTTCCCCCAATGCCCGCACCAACAATTCCCGGCCGTTAACCATGAACACCAACGCAGGGTGTGGATACATTCGGCCGTTCAACTCCGTTGTGTCTTTGTTGCCGTCGACCGAAGAACATCAGTCGATGTTTCTCCGGACTCCACCAGACGATCAGCTCCGGTGTCCTTGACAGTATGTTGGCCGGCAACACCTCCGGTGCCAGGCTCGCTCCCAACCCTCTTGCCAGCCTCTCCAGAAACCCGGTGGTGACCGACTGGCCGGCCCCCAAATACGGCGCACCCTCGCGCAGACTCTTCACCTCATGCAGAGTTGCAAAAGTTGTGCTCCCATCCTGATACAGCAGCACAGCCTGTTTAAGCGTGAAGATCCGGTTGTCTCCAATCCGTACATGGGAAGTCATGGCTATTTCTCACGTCCAATCACTCCGTCGTCGTTCCCCGGCATCAGGTCGATCAGTCGACTCGCGGCGGCCAACGTCTCACACACCACGCCGAGCGTCCGGAAGCCTTGGCGCACGCTAGCCGGTTCCGTGAGCTTGAGCGGAATGATGAGGTTTGGTTGGGGTGTCGTCTCCAATGCGGTCTCGGCCTCATCGTCAAAACAGCCGGCGACGGCATCGCCCGGAGAGAAGACCGCCAGCAAACACGGCAGAGGCGGGTTGCTGTCCATGAGCTGCTCACCCATCTCCTCCGTAAACTCCGGCCGTTTGGCTCGTTTTGAGATCCGGCAGAGATCCAGTAAGCCATTGACCAGGTCTCTGGTTTCGTCGCGCCGTATCGTGTCGCCTATCGTCCTGAGACTTTGCAGGCTCAGAGGGCGATCCTTCAGGCACTGCGGGACACATCCCTCTACGTCGGGTACCTCGTATTGCTCCGCATTCGCCTCACCCTCGTACCACTCGCGAAGCATTTCGACCCGTTCTTCAGCATCGTGGTAGTCGTACACGCGTACCCATCGATTGAGTGACCCCACGAAATGTGCGAAGAATGTTGCGGGGAGGCGCGGATGTATCTTTTCCAGGAGACTCTAGAGTCGGCTTTAGCACCGCGAACGCCGCGGCCTCCGGGTCGACGATCAGGTAGAGCGTTTCCCGCGGTCCTCGTTCGTCCGAGTAGTCCACCAACCGGTCGCTGAGGCTTACGTCGAGATCAAAGCGGCGGTCGATGGTAGCCCCGCCATGATTGCGAGATCCACCGCTGGAGAGTCAGCGACGCGTACTTGGTGGGATCCCTTCCGCTTTGACTCCAGTCTTCGACTGCTCCAATACCCAATGTCACGAGGATCTCTGCCAGCCTGATCGTTTCCCGATCATCCGCCAGAAACCGGTGCTCAACGGGCACCTCGTTCAGCCGCGGCAGTACCACGCCACACTCTGGTGCCATCAATTGCTCGGCGGTAGGGACCCTCCGGGAGGTGGAAGTGCTCGCCCACGGTGCCATCGCGAACATTGTTCGATCGCTTTTCCCAACAAGGCTGAGCACTCCTGCAGTTCCTGACATTGCAAGAACCTCCCAAGTACAGTGTGGTTCCGCGAGCTACGATCCTCGGATAACTCTTTCAGTTCTTGTAGAACCGTTCTTCTCCCGCTATCTCTCGGGCACATCCTTCGGTTAGCACCAGTTGTTTTCATATTCTGCTGCGATGGGCAGTGAAGGACTTGGCTTGACTGGGACCGCACGGTGGCCCACTTTTCCACAGGAACTACGGATCCGTTCACCGGATCAATTGCGCTCTGGGCAGGCTGTCCTAGATCGTCTACAATTTGCGCGGAGAATTCCGATGATGACGAACCCAGCCTTCGCTATCAAACTTGAAGTAAGTCAATTGGTCGAACTGCAAATCGAAACTCTCAGGCAAGACTCGGCTTTGACATCCGCTGAACTGCTGGATTACCGCATGCGTGCTGAGAAGATCAAGATCCTGTACCAAGAGTTGGACCGGATTGGAAGAAGGCGCGTTGAACTGCCATGGCGTAGGGCGTCCTAACGCCACTCGCTTTGGTAGTCGACGATGTTGTTGTTGCCGTTCCGCTCTCGTGGGTTACCCCTTCGTCCCGATCGCGCGAACGAAGCTGTACTGCAAGTTTTCGCCGGAGGCCTCGGGCCCCGTGATAGCGGCTGTGGCTAGCTCGGGGTACTGGTTGCTGTAGATGGTTTTCACTTCTTCAGCGGTCAACCTCGGATCAGGGTCCGGAAGCTTCACGCCGTTGTACGAAAAACTGCGGGACATCACTTTTGCTTCAATCATGACGTGGCATTTCTCCCTTCTTAGCTGCCCGCCTGTGCCGGCGGATCTCCAGTTTGCTGTTGCGGACCGAATAGACTGGGCGTTGTTTCTGTTGTGGTCGGCGTGGCGGCTGGAGTGTCCTGCTTGGACGTGGTCTGGTCAGACTTCGGAGTCTGCTGAGTTGCTTTCGCTCTTTGACGAGCGGCCTTCGCCGCCGCATCCATTTCCGCCTTCGCTTCGGCCAGGGTGCTCCCGAGTTGCACGTGTGAATCCACGTAGCTGGCCAGATGTTTGCCCAGTTCCGCATCCAATTCCTCAGGCGATCCCGTGTAGCTTAGTGGCGTGTTGAGCGCCTGATCTTCTGAGTCCTTGGCCTTTGTCGGGATCACGTTTACTTTCAGTTTTCCCTCAATCAGCGCGACCGTGATCAACACAGTTCGCTCTTTGAGCATTGGCATCAATTCGATAAACACGTTTTCCTCCTTCCTCTTTAGCTGGTTTCAAGAACTGCAAGCGAGAGACTACTACTGGTACTCGTGGTTCTGATGGAGACGGGCGGCAGGGGTTCCAGGCCGAATGTCGCTAATGCTTCTTTTCGGAGGGAGATGACCGGCGTGGCTGAGTGGCGGAAGTGATCGTAGGGACCCGTGCGAGCTAGCCACATCTCGATGTCTTCACGGCTCTGCTGATCTCCGAAATAGCAAAGGCCGACCAGTTCCTCGCCGGCCCCGGCGACCAGCCGAATCAGCTCGTCACTGCTGATGGAATGGTTGGGAGAGGATGGCCCCACACGGAGGCCAAACCGTGCAGCGGAATCGCAGGGATCCATGGGAAATTCGATCTCAATATGCCGTCTACGGCGTCCCAGTTCGAGAAGGAAGCACGGCACCACAACGTTTGAAACGTGTGCGATTTCCTCCACACTTGCCTGTTCGGCTGGAACTCCCTTCAGGCCGGCAAAGACTTCGGCGATTAGGCGGGCTCTGGTGCGCTCGCCCCAGGAGTCTGGTTGCACCGCGAGTTCCAGAATTTGATCGTGCAGCGGAGCTAGGAATCGGGCGAAACCAACCTGCCGCATGTTTTCGGCGAAGACAGGCGAATTGTTTAGCAGATGCTCGCATTGTGCGAAGACTCGGCGGCCTCTTTCGATCCGATGCGGGGGATCTTCTGTCTATTTCCTAAGCGACTTCGGGTTGTGTTATCAGGCATGTTGGTCCTTCTTTCCCGCGACCTAGGGTGCGGCCACGTGAGCTGCCCGATTTGTGGACGGCACATTATAAAGGCAAGGGATTCTTGGATTTTGTGGACTGCGCCATGAAGCGGAAAATGCTGCCGAGCGCGGAGGCAGAATAGCCGGAGACGCCCCGAGATGGGCAGCGCGGAATGACTGGCAGAATCAGCGAAATAGATGTAGTCAACTCTCAGACAGGATTCGGTCGCACCGCTCTTGCAGCAGTCGAGCCAGAATCTCGGAATCGTTCGCGGCGTCTACCGGATCGCGACACAAGGCGGAACGAAGCGCCGTCTTAAGCCAATAGGAAGCGGCAGGGTCGGCGAGAACCTCGTCAATGTCAGGCAGATCAACCGGTTCTCAAGCCGTTGCCCATTCCAAGCTCCTCACGCCGCTCCGCTCACAACTGCATCGACGCTCGCGCTTCGCTCGTCGGTTACATCTAGACCGTTGGGCTTCTCCGTTCGCTCCGTGGTAATCAGATTGGGTTCGAGCAAGTGACAATGACGGCAGCCCACGCAGCACACGGCAGCTGTCATTCGCGTGGCCGCATCCTGGAGGTCGTTTGGCAAGGCAACACGTTCCCCCGATCGCGTGTAGAAAACCGGACAGACAGTACCGCGGAACGCGGCGTCCTTGCCCCACAGCTCCATCTCCAGGCCGCCCCTGCGGCCATAAAAGAGGATCGAGCTTTCGAGCCGTGGTCTCTGGCCTTGCCTCGACTTCGACAGTTCGTGCCGAGTAATTAACAAGATCGTAGGTCCGCTCGATCCGAAGCATTTGTATCCGGATCAGTACCGGTGCGACGACAACCGCGTGCACACCGTTTACACCGATGCTGTCCACGCGCTGAAGCCAGGGCAATGCGTCGCCTTGTTCACCGACGAAGCTCGCATACGCGCCCACCTCCGCTACCGCCCCGCCTGATTCGACTCCACGAAGCACGTACTTCTTTGCCAGGTGTTGATGCTCGATTGATACCGAAGGCTGACAGTAGATGCCCGCTGTTCGCAGACACTTCAACGTGATTGGCGGCAGCCGCAGTCCCTGTCGTGCCAGAACCTCGGTTTCCACTCGCCTATTGTGCGTCGTGAGCTGAGACTCCATATTCAACTGACCTCCTGACTCGAATCGGATGTCCCAAGCGCCGCTCGTATCATCTCTTTGGTGCACCCGGCCCAGCACTTGTACTTGCGCGGATCCGAAACTGAAATGGCTAAATTGTCGCCGCTGCGATCACGTCCGTGATCCGCGCATGATGGACAACGTGCCCAGTAGTTCCCGGCACGCGTGGACGTCGGCCGGACGTGATCGAGAATGCGAAATTGCGGGTCGAGCGGGATCGTATGGCGGCAACTCAATTCTTGCCTTCGGGCGAAACTCTTCCGGCATTTCGAGTCCATCGATGAACCCGCCCATTTCGGTCTCTGTGATCCTTCGCAGGCGCTCCAGGTAGTCGAGTTGCGCTCCGAGCCGGTAGTCTGCACCATAGAACCAGTAGCGCCTTCCCGTAGCACGATGGATTCCGAGCGGCCCCCGGATCGCATTGCCGAATTCGTCGGGGCCGAGTTGATCCTGACGCGGAAATACCTCAATTCCTTCCGCCAAACCAGAACCGCCCTTTACTGGCACTTTCAGCCGAAGAGCCAGATTGTGGATGTAGATCCGGCAGTGCTTTGCGAGCAATGGTTTGTCCGCGAAGATCCAGAGGTGAGCGCCGCGGCGAGACTTTTCGAGCGCTGCCTCAACTCCATCCTGACCTAACTCCCACTGCAACTTCAGAAGATCTTCCAGCGCATTGTCGTAGTCGGCGTCAATTGCGACCCACTTGGAGCGCTGCGTCGTCGGATTCAGTGCGTAAAGGCCAACGGTTTGCTGACCGTTCAAATGCTGGCGAATGGTCTGGGGCGAAAGCCTCCGATCCTGCTTTGGGCGATAGTAATAGTGCTTCCCGTTCGTGCCTGGTTTGTGCGATTGCAGTGTGTAGGCCAGGCGATTGACGAACAATGCAAAGTACCGCTCTGCCATTTCCGCGTTCACCTGGCCCACTCCTTTCATAAAGTCTCCTCTCACATTTGCAGTGATGTCTCGGAATGCGTCCGCGTACCGCGAAGTGCCCGTTACGCCATCGCAGTTTTTCCAATAGCCTTGCGGAGAAGCGCCGGATGAGCCGTCCACGAGACAAGGTTGTACTCGGCGACAAGCTCATCGAATTCGGCGGTGGTCAGGCTGTCGTCCCGCCCTTCGTCGAAGACGACGAAGTAGAAAACTTGCAGCTCGCGATCGTACAGGTAGATTGCACCGGACGCGGGATCGTCTGGCACAGTTTGCAGTAACAGAACGCCCCTCGGCATTTCGATCCAGCGAGACGCCAGCCCCTCTCCGAGGGTGACAAAGACTTTCATCACGTGTTCGACATGGGCCTCCTTGCCCAACCCAATTTCCTCTGCTGTAAACAGCGGTTCAAAACTCACTGCTCCTCTGCTTTGAGACATCATGTGTTCCTCCTCGTCTGACTTAACTTGCTCCGATGTCCACGGACAGCGCAACACAGGGCGACACAACCCAGTGCACTCCTTCTGTCCGTTACCATTTGAAAACGGAACCCAACAAACGACACACGGCAGCGAAGTGCAACAACAACGAAGCCAGCGACCATAAGATTTTGAGTTGAGTGCTGGCACGCGGATTTGCATATCGATGTTCGACGAAGTAGTCAATAGCTCGTCAATATGAAGCTGGTACACGCGGACCGAGGCATGTGCCAGTGTCAATCCGCAAGTCGATCTATTTGCCAATGCGAGCGAACACGGATGCGTTAGGGTTAGCGCAGGACCTGGAGTAGAAACTGATGAGAACCGGATCGTGATGTCGAAGCGGCGAAATAAGAATCGTGCGAGGGGTGACTCCAGCGATATAGAACCAGGTCGATGGACACGCATGCAGACGTTCAAGCAAAGTCAAATTCAGGGGGTAGTCAGAACGCAAGTGGCTGAACCGCAGCATGTTATCGAACCCCCAAAAAAGGCA
Source organism: uncultured Acidobacteriaceae bacterium (assembly GCA_963750245.1). GTDB lineage: Bacteria > Acidobacteriota > Terriglobia > Terriglobales > Acidobacteriaceae > Sulfotelmatobacter. Next base: position 17,372 of record CAVVQB010000005.1, on the reverse strand, counting down.
TACCTACGACGTCCAGACGGGCTAAAGACGGCGAGAAAACGGCAATGACGAGCCAAAAAGATGGCGATGCCGAGGCGACCAATCGGACTTTCATTGAAGAAGCTCCCGGAATCTGGTGCCGGGGCCGTTCCCGCGAACAAAGACCCTGGTTTCAAGAAGCGTCTGGGTGAAATCCTTGGCATTGGCAAATGCGAGCTTCTTGGGCACTGAGTCCAGCTCATGGACAAGATGAACTAAGACTTCCATTCCAGACGTCAAATACAAGATGCACGCGATTTGGCGCTCCGCCTGAAGTGCGGCGCGTACCCGCTCATACTGCTTGGAACTCTTCAGCGTGCGCTCATATTCCAGTGCGAAGCGTGCTCTGATTATCTCCGACCCATACATCGACTATGGCGTCGTAGTCCTTCTCGTAAGGAGAACGCGAAATCGTATTGAAGGAAGCAATTTCGACTTCCGATTGCCAACTGGCAAGCTGATTCTTGTGCGCAAGGGCAAGTTGGATTGCGTTCAATTCAAGGGCGTGAAACACCTGGGAGGCGTGAGGAAGGTGTTGTGTATTCGAATGTAGGACGTTGGTGAACTGGCCATGATGTTCGAGCAGGATAAGGCCTTCTCTGGTGATCCGATATACCGCCGACCCTGCGCAAAAAACTCCACTACAGATGCCGATGTGACCAGACTTAATCAACCGTCTGACACGCCAGTTAAAGCTGTCTCGGGAACGATCCGAGCCGCCAAACCTCATCAGTTCAAACAACTGGCTGTGGCTGACGAACCGCGAGTTACGGACCTGACGCAACAGAGGGATGTCACGCTCCGGATTGATGACCAAACCACCTTTGGCGTAGCGCATGAACGGTAATCCTCAGTCGAGAACCAGGTCTCAAACTAATTCGAGTGCAGCGCCATGGCGCAGATTTGGCGCAACCGTGAGTTGCCAGATGCCCGAGTGTGCTTCTGATCCAGTCGCCAGCCCTCATGAGCAACATTGCTTCCTGCGTTTCACGGATATGGCTCACCGCGATGGGGATCAGAGACTCTGATTTCCAGTCAGAAGTTTCGAAGCTAACCGCGCCGAACCTGCCGCTCGATACGACCGACAGAAAGTAATCAGGCCGACACGATTGTCCGACTTTCCTTCGAAACAGCACCCGATTGCCGCCGCACGCAAAGACAAGATCGGTGCATTCGAAGATCTCCCCGAGAGCGCGGCCGGGAAACTGCGGGTTGAAGTCTCCCACCCCGTTGAACCGGATCAAGCCAGGAACGAGCCAGTAGCGTCTCATCTTGCTTCCGCATCGCACACCCGTAGAATTGAAGTACGCTGCATGTCTCGTGTAGCGGTAACGGTCGTGCGGATCGTGGCCGAATCGTGCCCACCAGTTACTGCCGAATTCCAGGATCTTGACCAACATCATTGAGGTACTCCATCAGTTCGCGGTTGATGTCTTTCATGGCGCGAATGCGATCTGGCACTGGAAGTTTGGAAACACCTCCCACCCTCTCGACGACAGACGGCGGAATATCCATCTTCTGTTCGGGAGAAGTACTGGCACAGGTCGGCAAAGCGCGTGCTCTCTTCTGCCAACTCCTTCTGCTCAGCAGGCAAGGAATTCAGCCGTTGTTCGTACTCGTTACGGTCGTCAATCGGTCCGGACTCGCCACACGGTCCGAACTTGTCGAGCGCACCAGGTTCTTCGCTTCGACCGGTTCTCTTGTTCGTCTTTCGACATCTGTTGGGCAACTCCTTCTTGATTTCCTCGTGCCGAGCTACGCCCCTTTCAGACTGCGGTTCCTCTGTTGTTCCTCCTGGAGTCGCCGGTCTGACTCGTTCAGCTGACGGCGCAAAAGCTTGGCTTCGTCCTGGGACCGGCCCAACTGTTGCTCCAGAGAATTGACCTTCATGATTAGGTCCACGTCCGGCTTGAACAGTCCGATCTGATTGGCAGGTGGTACTGCGGTCGCTGCCCTCGCGGAACGGCCGGGAACCGATTTGGTATCGCTGCTCTTGATTGACGCCACTTGGCTGGCCGGTATGCTGGATGCTCCGTTGCCAACGGTCTCGACGGCGGGACGGTCCTGCGCTTCTACAGTTGAAGACTGGGGACGGAGCGCGGATTCCCTCAGCGCACTCAACGCCTCCATCAAGCCGCGGTTCCTATTTGTGGCCTCCTCCACCTGGGCGTTCGCTCGCGAGAGGCTGTGCTCATACTGCGCAAGTGTCTCCGCAGCGCTCCACTCCCGGCTGATCTGCACTCTGTGCTGGTACACAATGATGACGAACAGGCACGCCAGCAGCCCTAACGCAACCAGGTTCGACCAGAAGTAGCCGTTCCTCACGGTTTCTTCGAGCAGCATTTTGCGGCCCTCGTCAAGACACTGTCCGTAGTCCTTGTCGGCGGGATTGATACTCTTCAAGGCGAAATCGACAAAGCCATCCTTTGGCTTTGAAGACTGCGCTTGGCCGGTAGGATCGTAGCTGGGACGGCGCTCTTGGGCGAAGCAAACCAACGGCAGCATAGCCAAGACAGAGGCCGACAATCGCAATCCGGGATGTTCGGTTCACATCCATGTCAAGCGCCCAGTACGCGCGGCCAAACGGCCATTGCGGCGAACGACTTCGGGGTCTTTGAAGCGCAGGTTCGCGCCTTCGACGTGCGAAGCTGCGTGGAGCCTGGGATAAATTCGCGGTTCAAGTCCCGGGAACCGGTATTGGCGTGGCACCCGGACATGCAAATGGGAATGGAGTGTCCCGAGCCGGTTGTCGGTCATCAGGACCTCCATCTGGCCTACGGGCAGGTTCTTGATGTGTTCGTCCTGCGCCCGTGTGTCCTTGATGTCGGTTTCACTGCCAAATCCGACGGGTTCGTACTTGTCCTCAAACACCCCGGTGCGCTGGACGGTCAACGTGCGCCGTTTCTGCGGAACACGCGCCGATGCCTTCAGGAAATACTGCGCCGTCTCCTCATCCTTGGTGCGCAATAGCATGTTCGTATTCGGCGCCGAGGACACGTCGTCTCTGAAGCCCCGACCCACAGTGAGTAGCTGCGGCAGTGCCTGCAGGGCGAACAGGAATGCGGTGTTCGTTCCGCGCGCCGTCTGCAAGATCTGTGCAAAGTTCGAATAAGCAAATGGAGCAAACTCGTCCAGGATGACGCTGACCATCGGCCGGTTCTCGCGTCGGCGCTCCTGCTCATTCTCGTAACGCTTGCCAATCATCAATTGCATGTTCTGCAGGAGCATCCGGCCAAGAGCCGTGACGGCTTTTGAGTTCTTGTTGGTATTTAGCGAAACGAACAGAATCAGTTCCTGGTCAATGACTTCGTCGAGCGACAGCATCTCATCGTAGGCGCCAGTGATGATGGAGAGTTCGTCCTGGAGAAAAGTCATTAGCTGGTTGAGCAGACCCTGGACCTTGGTGATTCGCTCGCGGTCTTGCAGCGACTGCAGCAACATCTTCGCTGACATGTCGAAGTTCAGGCGACGCTGATTGCTGAGGCCGTCAAGCGTTTGTATCCTGGCGCGAGCAATCGCAACCTGTTCCCGCAGGACGACCGGGTCAAGCGCCATCACCATCACGTCGTAAAAGTTGTACCGCTTGCCGGTGTAGGTCAGAACGCGCGAGATGTCTGTCAGATAGTTGCCCTGATGGCCGCGGAAGAAGTCTTCTTCCTGATCGAACGATTCGAACACGAGATTGGAATGCTCTTCGTACAGTCCAGCGTCACTGAAGAAGGGGTTATAGCGAACGGAGATGTCTGGCCGCGAGGGGCTGAGCACTCTCAGTTGGTGCATCCGGCCCGCGGCTTCGACGGCCGGCAGAAGGCCGGAGAGAAAATCCTGGTCTCCCTTGCCATCAAAGATCAGCATTGGAATGCGGTGCTGGTCTTCGGGAGGTCCGAGTACTCGGAACAGGTCCTGGGTGATGATGTTCTTCAGAAGCGTGGTCTTGCCGGAACCGGTTGCGCCGAAAACCACCGACTGCATCACCCGCGTCGCGTCCGGCCACAACCAGGGCTTGCCATGGACGTCGTAGCCCAGCACGATTGCGTTCCGTGCGTATGCGGCCTCGACGGCCTCGCGGTCTTTTGCCTGGCTTATATATAAAGGAGGGTGAGGCCACGTTATCTCCTTCCGTCTGCGCAGCGTTAGCAGGTACCAGACGACCGAGATGCCTGCAACTAAGGCGAAGAACGCATAGAGCGAACCTTCCACCAGTTGCACCGAGCGCACGTGAAAACGGCTTGCCAGAACGTAGGAGCCGCCGGCGAGCAGCAAGACAGCAACGATGGCGATGGCAGCGGCGACGCTCTCTTCCTGGTTCTGGTGGAAGGCGCGCCGCCCGAGCCGATATTCGTTTTCTGCGGTCATGCCTGAACCATGCTGAAAAACAGGAATGTCCCGAAGACCAGCGCAAACACGATTGCCAGAAGCAGCAGAATCGGATTCAGGCGGAGACGACCGCGCTCGTCTCGCGGTTTCAGGGGGTCCTCCACCCACCTCAGCAGCACATCGCCAATGCGCTCCTTCGGGTTGCTCAAATGGAATTCAATGAACCGATCATGCATCTCGTCGAGTTGTGTATTCGCTTTCATCTCAGAGAACGACGGTCGCTTTTACTCCATCGCGAAACACCAACTGCACAACTGCCGGTGATTTCAGATCCTGCCGAATGGAAACCACTCCTTGGGTAGTCTCTCCGGGGTGAAGATCGTCGGCCTCGGCTTCGGCACCAGCGACAGGAAGGGCGAGTTCCTGCGCATCGCCTAGCTGTTCGAGCATGGATCGATCGAGTTGGGTGTGGACCAGGCTCGCGAGCGGAATGGGCGAGTCGCCTATCTTTAGTTCGTACGCGCCCGGAGTATTTACGCGATAGAAAAGATCGCTGTGGTTCTCAATCGTGTAACGGAGAAAGACCATACCTCGAGTGCGAAACACTTGGTCCACGCGCAGACTGACCTGGTTTTTCGGTGCACGTGCACGAGTGTGTTTGATCTCCTCGGTCCCCAAGAGAGCTCGGGTCAGCATTACGTCGACAGACTGATCTGTCGTGCTGTCCACGACGGGCTTGGGGGGCGGGGCCGGAGCCGGTGGGGCGCTGTCGATGGCAAAATTCATGTTCTTCACTTCTTGGGTGATTTCGAGTTCGTAGGCAAAGCGCCGGGAAGCCGTCCAAACGAACAGATCCGTCGCGGCCCCTGATTTCACGGGCTTGACGAAGACCTTGTTCGCCTCTCGCTCGATCTGAAAGTCCGAACTACCGGCGGCAGCCATCGTGACCGGCTCGTGAAATTCCAGAACCGTCAGGTGGTTCAGGGCGGTCGCCACATGCACGACAGCGTTTGGGTTGGGAGGGCCGGACTGTTGGGACAATGCAGCGATAGCACAGAGGCTATATATAAGGATGAGCGGAACAGTTCTCTTCATATTTCCTTCTTAGGCCCTGAGCGGAATCCGAAAGGATTCCGCTCAAAGCGGTTGCTGCCTCACATGACCCAAGCTGCATCACTCGCATCCTCATCACTGAAGGTGCTGGGAATGAACTCCACAGCTTCATCGACAATTGCAGCCGGTATTGCGCGATCGGCTGCGATGTCTGTTTCAGCGCAAGATTCGCTTGAAGGTTGTGCTTGGGCCTGCTCGGGTTTGTCGTCGTCGAGGAGGACTTTTCCATCCCTGTACTTGAACAAGAATGTGTGTTTCTGTCCTCCGCCCTTGAGTGGATCAACCAGGAAGGTTCGGCCGGAAGAGTCAGTACGAACGAGCCCCTCGTAAAGCCTGGGGACGTGCACGCGAACGGGCTTGCCTCCCGTGCGCTCCGCCAGCTTCAGGATCAATTCCTGAGGAAAGGCAAGAAAGAGAATCGAGCCGCTGGAGCGCTCACCGTTACATACCACGCGGTTCAGCGCCTGCAGCCAGCCCATGCGGTTCTCTGCCTTGTTCTGCGCCCAGATGCGGATGTAAGCCAGGACAGCCTTCATCTCGTATTTGCCACGTTCCTCGTCACACCGGCATGTGCCGCGTGCCTGGTTCATGGCGAACAGCTTCTGTCGCCGGACTTCCTTGTCGGAGCTCTGCCGTACCGTGTCCCACTCGGCCTGTGTCTTCTCCAGTTGTTGTTTGAGTTGTTCTCGCCTCTCGGCGATCTTGCCGACCATCGCGGCGTAGACCCGATTGATGAAGCGGCAGTCTTCCAGCATCTCGCGGGTGACCTGTTCGCCCACCACGAGCGCCTTGAATGCCTCGATCGGAGCCTTGTTGATCAGCAAATCCTCGATCTGCTTGCGAACATGGTTATAGAGGTGGCCGACGCGGTCGGTCTTCTCCACCTCCAGATGGAGTGGTAAATCAGAGCACCGGCGTTCGTTCTTGTAGCGAAGCCAGGGCGCCTGACGTATCTGCTGGCGTATTTCGGCAACCAATTTGAGATCGGGCTGGACCTGCCACTTGAGGCTGTCGAGCGCGTTCTGAAGTTCCTTGGCCAATTGCGCAGCCAGTTCTTCCTGGCCTACTGCGCGGCAGGAGGTCATCAGATCGGTGATCGAGCCAATGTGATTTCCTCTGGCCTTCATGGCCACGTGCTCCAGATTGAACCAGGGGTCTTTGGCCTTGTTGGCCTTGTTTTTCCCCTGTTGCTGTCCGAGGCCTCGGGAGAACCGGTCTTTTACAAACCGTGGGAACCGGTCCTCTTCGACCACGCAAACCCAGTCGAAATCAAAGTCACCGCCGTTCTTCTTTGCCGTCTCGGAATGGAGAACATAGGTGCCCTCCAATCGCAGTTGCTGCGTGACCAGGTCACGTAGCTCGGTCTCGATCAGAGCGCACTCCTGGCGGCAAAGATCCCTGTCGAGCTGCGCGATCATCTCTTCGTCAGAGAGATTTTCGAACGGGAGAAGATCGTCAACCATGCGTATGGGGTAGCGGACACAAAGGCCCCGTTTCGAAGCCAGTGCAACGATGGCCTTGTGCTCGGGAATCCAATCGGATCCGCAAAACACTTCGCCATCTTTAAGGAAGAGATAACCGTCGTCCATCAAAGCAAATGCAGGAAGACGAAAACCTCCACTTGTCGCTGCCTTGAACGCCCAGCGCGCGAGGAGTTTGTTGAGTTGATTGTTGACGTAAGGATGACGGACGATTTCGCCGCTGGCATCGGCTAAGAGCAGTCCTTCAACGACCCGGAATTCTTCGTTGGTGTCCTGCCCAAGTCCATCCGGCAAAGACCTATCCGGATGGTGCCCGAGGATTTCGAGAAGATCCTCGTAGCGGCCCTCGCCTACCGCCTCACTCAGCTTGGCCACCTGCTTCATCGCCTGTGGTAAAATTTCCAGCTGAATTGAGTCTTCAGGAGCATGTTCTACAAGCGTGTAACTGGACTCAAACTCGAGCTGGCGGGAGACTTCGCGAATGCCGACCACGACATCTCCGCGAAATCTTCTGCCCGGCCCGAAGATCGAATACACTACCGCTGGTATCTTCAGCCCTGGTTTGACCGCGCTGTCCGGCAGCACAAAATCTGCTTCCAGAGCGTCGGCAACATCATCCTCCATGATTTTGAATGCGCCTTTCGCCTGGGTATAGGCGAAGGCCATGCGGAACTGATAGAAGCGCCCTTCCGGAAGACGTTTTCGGGCAATTTCCCGTTTCGCGTCCTCGAGAAGAGCCGATTGTTGATGCCGGTCCAGTTCTTCGTCGCTTACCTTTCCGTGCCGCTCGCGGCGAAGCCGTTCAATCTGGACTGACAGGATTTCGCGATCATGCTTTTCTTTCAGACGCTGGAACACCGATCGCCTGATCCAGCCACGGCAGTCGTTCGTTCCTAATTTGCGATCGGGAACGACGAGCACACGTGCCTCGTCCTCCTCCATCATTACCTTGCAGGGCGAGACGAGAATTCCGAAGTAGACGATCGCCGCTTGCGGCCAATGTTGAAACCGCTCGGCGATGGCCCGGCTGTGCTCCTGGTCCACAAAGTAAAACTTGCCCTTCTTTGCAGAACCGCTGGCGCCCACTAATTTGTAGTGAACGCTGTTCCAGACGAGCCGGGCCAAGGCGTTCTCGACCTGTGCTTCTTCGTAATCGTCGAGAGGCCCAGCCGGCACGTTCACGCTCGCTACTTTGATTCCCGGATAGAGGACGCTCAGCAGCGTGTTCTGGAACGGATCAAGATCGTGCAACCGCGGCGTGACCCGTCCGTTGCGGTCGATCTCAAGGTTCTGAAGCTGATCGGCCCGAATTCTGTAATTGTTCGTCGTAGTATTCTTCGTCATTTTTGTTCTCCTTGAACTGTTCGTTCCGGGAGGCCGGAAAGAGTCAAGGAGTTTGCGTGACCGCAAGCTTTCTCGCTCCAGTCTGGCCCCCATTTAGGGTTCGCTCGGCCAGGCCTTCAAGTGAAAAAGCCCCGGTCAGCACATTTCCCCACATAAAGCCGCGGGGCGCTCAAAGGACCAACACCAACGCTTGGTCATCTGAGAACTCTTCGTGCTGATCTTTTCGAACTAACTTTGAGTCGGCTTCTGCGCGACAGCCTGTTTCACGATCACAGGACTACCGCCACTCATCTCCGGAGCCGCTTTCCATGTCGTCAACGTATAGAACGGCTGGCCGTTCTTGAACGCTTCGATTAACGCTTCACCTTCACTCGCCATTTCCGGGCCTAACTCCGGCTTGGCCGGAGAAGATCCTGATTTGGGGAGAAAGTAACGAAGATTTGGGTCACTACCATTACGGTGTCTGCGGCGCGCATTTGTGCCACCAACGCTTGTGGTCGCTGGCATCGCAGAGCTGTCTGGCGTTTTGGTTTCCATGTTTCCAACTCCTCTTATCCGTCTCACTGCGGGCTATTCAGCCCGGCCTGCTGCAGCACCCAATCGCGTTTTTCGCCTTCGATCGCGCGCTCCCAATACTCTCCAACCAGCAGACCGCCGGGGTTCTGCTCCGACCGTTTCTCGACTAGCAGCCTTACGTGGAATTCGCTGACCACTTTGTCGATGGTTTCGTTGTGTTCGTGTATGTGATGGACTTCTTTGACCCCGAATGCCGTATAAGTGAGTGGATCTTCCTTCGAGACCTCAAGCGAACGCATCTGAAATTCCGACGTTGTTTGATCGTCCTGAATCTTTCCAATGAAGTCATCCTTTTGCATCCCTGTGTATGCGGTGCGGCGCAGATTGGCAGTCATCATGTTCAGACTGTCGGCCCAGTTTCGACTCACATTCGTGGGCGAAAAGTTTAGATAGCGCTCCAGAAACAAGCGCACGAATGCCCGCTTCTCAAACTCGGTCGGCTCCGATCCCTGGCCTTGCGTCACCGAAATGGAGGGTTTGTTTACGCCCAGGATCGTCGCCAGGCCGTGTTCATCCACACGAACGACCGTCGGAGGCTGCAGGCGGACATAGACGGCGAATGCAAGCGCCAGCATCGTTGTCGGAACGCACAGGAATGCCAGAACCATCGCCCGGTTGGCGTACGCACGCAGCACTCCGTCGTGTTCGTAATAGCGGGTGTACCGAAGCTTTTCCGGTACATCGGTTTCTATCGATGGGTTTTTCTTTTTCAACCACATGTTCGCGTACCTTCTTAGTGTTCAACGACGATCAATGACGTCGGCCGAACAAACTTCCAAAGAACTTTCCGATATAGAAAAAGATCAGCGTGATGATGCTGTACGGTCGGAACTTCGTCCCTTTCGGCTCCCAGATTGGTGGCTGCCTCCACATAGAAACCTCCTCTGCAAGGGCTAGTTGTTCTCGGCATTGTTCCTTCCCGCGGCTCTTCCGAGCGCCCTCCCCACGTTAAAACTGACGACCTGGGTTACCGAATTGGGTCGATAGCTGGACCCAGGTCGACCACTGCTGCCCGACATGGCAGCGGCAAGATCGCGTTTGCCGGAACTTTCGTTGCTGCTTGCGTTAGATGCAGGCACCGCTGGGCTACTGCTGCTGTTCATCGCGCTCGCAACGCCGGAGCGTATGAAATCGGGCATGGAGGGAGTAGGGGGCGCGGTGGACGACGCCAGGACAGTAGACGTGGACGACGCGCCCACACCACCCGACACCGTAGCGCCAGCCGAAGCCGAACTCGCTCCGGCCGCAAAGCCGCTGACTCCAGCCAGGGCTGCGCCTGCAGCGACCGCGCCTGCTCTCACCAGCGCAAAAGTGGTTGACCCAACATCACCTGAGATGATCCTTTTCGCAATGAAGGGAATCAGCGCAATGGCTAGAGCGTAAAAGATGCTGACCAACCCTAGGATGATCGAGTCCCCAGCTCCCTTCAGAAAACCAAGGAACCCGTTGCCAAGGATGTTGTTCACTTGGTTGACCTGAATGGCAGTAATGAGTGCGCCGAACACGGCGTAGAGAATTCCCCAGGCATTCCAGATCATCACGTTGACGGCATACGACTTCCCCAGCTGGCCGACCCCCGGGATGGGAATGAGCGCGAGCACCAACGGGCCGACCACGTAGAGGATTGCGCCAAACAAGGTGTAAAAGAAACAGAACACGATCATCGCGAGGGCATAGAGAAGATAGGCAACCACGAGCAGAACCACTGTGATCGTAGCGGCTGCATCGCCCGTGATGATGTCCGTGAGCGTCAAGGAGGGGTTATTGGCGAACTGTTGTTGGAGTTGTCCCATCCAGCTTTGAAACATGTCTCCCGCACCGGAGCTGCTGCCAATGGAATTTGCGATCGTGTTGAAGGAGCCGTTGACCCCGCGAAAGACGGTTGCCCAGTTGGAAACGATCATGGCCACCACCAGATACTTGATCGCCGTTCCAGCCAGCGCCTGCAGATCGCCTCCACGAAACGCCGCCTGATAGAGGCCGATCAGGAAGCCAATCAGCAGGATCGCGAATGCGATGTTCGTGATCGTCGAGATGATCGCAGTGCCGTCGATCCCGGCTAGCGCCGTGTTCAGAAGTTGCTGAAAATAAAACACGGCTACTGGACCCCCGGTTGCAACACCTGGTTGCCCGTAGTGTGAAGCGTTGACGCATGAGAAGCGCTGAACTTGAGCTGACCGCTCGAGTTCGCCAACTCGATTGAGCGCACTCGTACCAGTTCTGCCATCGCGGATTGCGTGTATGCGTTGGCCCTCACTAGCCATGCCGCGGTCTCGGCTTCCAAAATCGTGGAACTGCCGGGCGCGGCGGTTTGCAATTGCTGATTGATCTGTTCGGCTGCTTGAAGCTCCAGGTTGGCCAGGGCATCGATTTCGACCGCCTTCTTCATCGCGGCTTGTGCTTCCGCATCAGTCATATCGACCATGTTCCGAACTGGTTGGGGTGCGTTCGCCGTCGGCATCACAGTACCGTATAGGGTCGAGTAGTTGCTTGTGATCTGGGGCATTGCGCCCGGATTGCCTGAGAGCAGGCTCTGTTCGAGCAGTTGCGGCGTCGGCAACGTCGCGCTGGATATCGGCAGTTGGAATAACTGGCGCATCTGGACGAATTGGCTTTGAAATTGGACAGCCATGTTTCTGGCTTGACTGATCGCGGCCATCGGAAACACCACTTGCTGCTCGAAATTTGCCGACTGCTGCTGACTTTGCTGGATAGAACCAAGCGGCTGAGCAACGACGCTCCGCAGGAGGCCGGAGATTGTGTTGAGTCCGACTTGCATCATGGCGCAGCATGGATCGAGTCCAAGCTGGCTGCGGGCCTTACTGGGGAGCAGGGCGACCACGATGGCCAGACCGCATATTGCGACCACTGCGTTCCGAAGGATTTTCCAAGTACGTGAGAGAACGGTCAGTTTCATTTTGTGAACTCCTTATGGATGAGCCAGGACTTTCTGGATCTGGTTGAAAAGATTTTGCGTCGTGGTGGCGCTGTGCTTGAGCGTCGCATTTTGGTGCGCGAGTTTCGTTGCTTCCTGGCGCAGTTGAGCCGCAAGCATTTTCGCGAGCTGCGCCTGAGTCACAAGATCCGCGACGCGGGCCTGGGCGGTGACCATAGACGCCGACCCAGGAGCCGCAGTCATCGCCTGCTGTTCGAGAGAATCGGCGAGAGTCAACATCCCCTGAGTCGTTTGGTCGGAGACCATGGAAGTCTTTAGAGAATCCATTGCCATTGCATCGTCGATGTCCATGAGGTTGCGCTGACCTGTCTGGGCAATCCCAGCCAGCGCAACCGGCTGGTAGACCTGCGCGTACAGCGAAGGGATCTGTCCGATGGACCCTGACTGGGCGCCTCGGAACATCGACTCCAGCTGCATGGGAAGAGCAAGGGTCGCGCTGTTGTTCTTGAGGCCCTCAATCTGAGACATCAAGCCGGTGTAGTGCGCCCGCGTTGCACTGACAAACGATCTCGTCTGGTTGATCAGGGCCAAAGGCCAGATGATCTCCTGGCGAAAATTGTTCACCGCCGTACTCACCTTCCGCATTTCGCCTAGTACCTCACCAATCGGGCCCTGGAGGGTGCTTGTGATGGTATGAAGCAGCAACAGAATGTCTGCTATTCCTTGAGCTTGCGTGGTCGAGGGAAGCAAGCACAGGGTGACCACTGCTACAAACAGCCATCGCCTGCTGCGGCTTAATTTGTGTTGAAAGTTGCGAAGGAACTCCAAAGTTTTCATCTTCATATGCGTGTACCTCTTGCGACTTCTCCTGAGATTTCTTCCGGAAGTGGATCAACATCAGCGAGCCCTGCCGGGAACTTTTCGGCCAGCTCGCGATAAGCCTCAATCAAAGGCGCGGCTTTTCTCTGCTCCAGCCACCACGACCGGTACACACGTTCCCGCGAATACGTGGTCATGATCCAGTAGTCGACCGTTGTCGGTGACATACGAATTGTGTGCGTGGTGTCGGCTTTCTCGCCAATCACGATGAGCGCATCGGCGCTTTTCCCCTTGATGGGAGCGCTGAAATGCTTGATCTGGTTCAGAGCGGTCTCGTTCAGGTGGAGGTGCTCCCGCAGTGCGGTCATGTCTCCCGGTTGCTGGCCGATGATCTTGGTCGTCGAGTTCTTTACGATGCCCGCCCCGTGCGGCCTGGGCTTCGATTCCGTCCCCACAAAGTCTTCCGCCGTTTGGCTCATTCCCCACACGCTCGCATTGCGCTTGCGCGCCGTACGAAACAGTTGCACCACTTCGGGCGCCAGCACCGGAGAATCCAGCAGGAACCAGCACTCATCAAGAACCGTGATGCTGCTTCTGCCGGCCTTGCCTGCTGCCCGCTGCGCGGTTGCGTGGGCGATGAGGAGACTCATTGCCGTTTCGAGGCGCCGGTCGTCGCTCAACTGCTCCACGTTGAAGAACAACCAGGGATTATCGAGTGAGATCGTTGTGGGACGGTCGAACAACTTCGAATACACTCCCTTCTCGCCGGTCCAGCTGCGCAACTTGATCGCCGCTAGGTGAGCTTCGTCCATGACGCGCTGGTTCTTTTCCTCGTCGCGCCACTGTGAGAGTTCGTCGCGCAGGTCGGAGAATGTTGGAATGGGAGTCGAGGGCCGGATCGCCGCTCTCTTGTAAGTCCGAAGAATGGCCTCCGTGATGAGGTTGTCAAGAAGTTGCGTGTCTTCGGCTCCACCCTCGCCGAGCATGTGGCGCGTCAGATTTTTCAGAAACGCGACCTGATCCTTGCTCGGCTCTTTCTCTCCCTCCGGTAAATCCCATGGGTTAATCGTTTGTTCGCTGTCGAGCGACATGGTGATCATCCGTCCACCCATTAATTCGACCAGTGGACGATAAGAGTCGCCGCGCTCGAGGATCGAAATCAGCGGGTTACTCCGGGCGGCCATTAGAAGAAACTGCTGCACCATGACGGTCTTTCCGCCGCCAGTCTTTGCCATCACCAGCATGTTCGCGTCGCTCAAGCCAGGATCGAAGGGCGAGAAGGGAATGAGTTGACGGTAGGGAGTTTCAAGCAGGAACAGTGGTGACCGGGGTGTTCCGCGCCAAGGTGTCTCAACCGGCACAAGATCCGCCGCGTTCGAGGTGAGCAAGTCCTGGTCTCTCTTGTCCGGCTCCGCCATTGCCGGAAGTGAACTAAAAAACAGGCGCTTCTTCGCCAGCGACTCAGCCACCGCCTTCGCGCCGTTCATTCGGGAAATCGCGTAGAGAAGCTGTTGGCGCTGGTTGTCGATAGTCCGCTCTGATTGCTCCAGTTCCGCGGTCGTGACGGCCGGGCGTGAAGTGCGCGTTCCGATGACCAGGCTCAGTTTGGCCGTTTTAACCGAACTCGAGATGATGTCCTGTTGCACCCTGACTAGTTGGGACTCGGCAACCTGAGCTTCCACGTTGGTCCGAAATCCTCCGTTCGAGTCGCGTTGTACGGCCTGCATCTTGCGCAATCGGCTCTTGTACCCCTTGAGCACTTTCGCCTGGTCAGGAATTGCGATCTGCGCATTGACGATGAGCGGGAAATCAAGACCGATCAGTTCTCTGAGGATTCCGGGGAAAGTGGCATCCGGGAGTTCCTTCAGACTTACAAAGGAATAGAGGAGTCCGCCGACGTTCAGATATGTGTCCGTTTCATCAGCAATACTCGTGTCAACAATTTGCTCGCGGGCGCTCCTGTATTCCAGTTGCTCTTCACCCCGCCTGTAAGGCCGACGATCCGGCGACAAGGGATTGAGGGCTCGTTTTGCTTCAAGAAACAGATCCTCATCGGTCAGCCGGCGCGCGCCAAGTTCTGCGGCTTCGAGCGTCGTTTCGAGGCCACGCAGCAGACTCTCGAATTCTGCCAGCAGTTGCTGGTGTTCTTGCTGACTGCGCTCAATGCACTTCCGCGCCGACAAGCTGAAGGGTTTGCCCGCCGGCTTGAGCGGTTTGCCGGCAATACGGCGATGAATGACCGGGTCCCAGATGAAGTACACGTGCAAGAGAGGCCGCATGTAGTGGCCATTCGCCTCTTTGATCCGCCATCGTTCGACACGCACCTCGTCGAGTGCAATTACTTCCAATCGCTCCGATTGCTGCGCTTCGGCATAACGCTCAAGCAGATCTCCGACATCCTCGACTACTTCGTAGCGGAACTGTACCCTCATGCTCTGCTCCGGCAGAGAGCGCAGGAGCGCCTCCAGCATCAACTTCCCCCGGTCTCGGCCTTCGTCGCTCGCGAAATACGAGGCCAACCCCTTCAACTCGTAACCCGCAACAAAGGCGCCATTGGTGCGGACGACAATGTTGTCCAGGTAGTCGCGGACCGGCAGCTGTTCGCATAATGCCGGATCGTGGAGTTTCCGTTCGTGTTGTTCAAGAGTTACCGGCACTGCTATTCCTCCCTCAGATATGCAGAACGGATTTCGCGGTCGCGTGCGATCGCGCAGTAGGCATGAGGTTTCATGTACCAGCAAGCAAGATCGCGAACATAGCCCCGCGGCTTGCCATACTTGAAAGCCATCAGCACTGGCACCATGAGCAGTGGCACACCGTACTGGAGGACAATGCTCATGGGCATTCCCGCGACCTCACCTCCCACGAAATGACCGACCACATTCATGATGGCTGCCGCACCTAGCACGATGAAAAGGTCTTCCAATTCCAGAAGCATGAATGTCACTCTCGTCTGTAAATTGCGATTTACGGGTGTCACCTGCAATGGCATCGCCTACCCCCTAGCGCACTCCGGCCGTTCCGTGTTGAATCCAGAATTCTCCTAAGCGCAAAAGCCCCGACAGTCCGAAACAGCACATCGCCGCGACCAGGTTGCGCACCCAGGCTTCGCCGATCGTCATGCGTTCGAGCAATCCCGCAAAGTGCACGACCGCGAGCACAACCTGGCCGGCTCCGTACAGTGGCAGAAGAACGTTCCCAACCCAGTTCACCAGCGTGAGAATTGAGATCCAGTAGCGGTCTGGGTTGTTCCAGGAGGCTTGGTTGCTGAAGGACTCCATGACGCGCAACAACCCAGAGCACATCAAAGAAGCCAGCGCCGCGTAACCGAGCTGTTGGTACTGCTGCCCCTTACTGAAGCGGTAAATCGCCGCGGCGGCGAACAGACCTGCCATGGTCGGCATGATGACGTTGCCCAGCCAGTTCGTCAGGTTGAGCAAACCGTTTGAAAGATTCACAGGATCACCTCCAATCCTCATCAGCCGGCCATGGCCTGGACCAGCTTCCAAATGGCCGAAACACTCAAGAACGCAAGACCCGACCCCACCAGCGGCATGAATGGCCGATGGCGCGCGTAATTGAAAATCGCTCCCACAATCGCCAATCCCGCTGCTTCCGGCAGGATCGTCCCAGCGAGAAAATTCCAGGCCGCTGTCAGCATGTCCGTGGTTGCGAACTCTGACCCGCTATTCCAACTCTGAAAAAGCTGAACTGTGCCGGATGCAGACAGCAAAAAAATGGCGGAGACGATGGACGCGAGAGGACTGTATCCCTCGGCCGCATCGAGTGCAGCTTTCAGCACGCAGAAAGCGGCGAGCACGGGAGTCAAACGCGCAACCACGACGTTCGAAACGAAACCGCTGAAGGCCGTCTGCAAGTTCGCGACCCACGAACTGCCGATGCCTCCGCCTTGCGCAGGCATGGCGATACCCTGCGCCGCAAACCAGGAGAGCAACTGCGGAAGCGTCAAGAAAATTACCGACCAGAGGGCCCATCGCTGGAACCTGCCGCCCGCCTGGAAGTTCACGCCGCCCTCCTGCCGCAGTGCGATCCCAGCCAATACCATCGTGCAGATGGCGGCCGGAACTGCCATGTCGAATAGCAGTGCCAACAGATCGACGATGATTTGGGGTAGCGTCATTGCCCGAGCACTCCGCAGTGATAGTTCTTACTGCACGCCCGCCGTACCGTTCTGAATCCAGAACTCGATGAGGCGAGTGAGGCCGGAGATCACAAGCAGTCCCGCCGCTGTCACCGCCCACCGCATCACACCGCGCCCCTGGGAATAGGAGACGACTGCCATGACCACCGCCAGGGCCGCCCCCACAGGAGAGATCACATTGCCGACCCAGTTCACGAGATTGAGAACTGTTCCTTCCGGTTGGGCCGCGGTTTGACCTTGCACGGCTTGGCCCGTCTGTGGCGATTGCCCAAGGTTTTGGGCGTTGGACACCAAAGGAGAAAACTGGAGCGAACAAATCATCAGCAGATAGACAAGAACAAAACTGCGGCTGGCATTTCTCCAATCCGGCAATCTCATATGCTCCTCTTTCGCGATCGCGCGTGAGTTTGATTTCCGCGTTGCATGCAGGAACATACGGTCGTTTCAGATTTCGGACAAATCAGGATGGCTGGTTGGGCTGCTTTCAGAACCGTGTCGCGGGCTTGCAGCCTACAGGATCGACGTTTCGAATCTTCGAGAGTCTTGCGATGCCCATTGATTTCAAAGGACGAGGTTCGCTGTCGAGGCGTGGGAGCAGAAGAGTTGTGCGATGAACAAATGTTTGAGTTTGGTGCATCTCACAAGC
>CAVVQB010000004.1:0-263341 GCA_963750245.1 uncultured Acidobacteriaceae bacterium | reverse complement strand
TTTGAACCACCGACCTTTGGGTTATGAGTAGTGCATTCAGCTTCTAAGTGCCGTCGAATCAACGCGCCCAAAGGCCAGAATTCACTCCCGCAACGCATTCTGTCACCTTAAAATCCCACGGTGTGGGGAAGGGAATTGTTGATGGAGTTTGTCACCTTATTCGCAACAGAGCGTACTAAGAAACGCAGTCACCACAAACCAAAGCCGATAGGCCCCAGACCTCGACTAGGGCCGGGAAGTGGAAGGAGCGGTGGGGCTCGTGGAGCTACGCACTACAGTAGACACGTCAAGTGGGTACCGCCTGGAACGAAGCCCGCCGATTGTTATATCTGCCAGCTCGGCAGTTGGAGGAAAGCACGAAGGCTCCAAAAAAGTGCATTCTTCGACCCGAATTCTGATCCAGTACTGCGTCAATTTCCGTGCCTTCCAGGAGACGTGGCAGCGCTCTTCTATGGGGACCCAGACGACTACGTGAACGAGTATCGATATTGGTCAGTGCCCGAACCCGATACGCGGTTCCTTTATAGGTGGAAAGTCTTGACCGACGAGACAAAGTATCGGTTTCTGAGATTCGCCATATACGTGAACGGAATTATTGAAGCAGATCGTGCGAGAGTCAGTGCCGAGCGTGAAGCAGCCAGGGTGCTGATCAAAAGCAATCTCACCGACGTAGAAATCTAATAACACGCATCAGGGCTTTCCCCTTTCCTCTTTGTGATAAGTATCGCTCCCTTGTAAATCATTGAAGGGTAAGGAGTATCTGTTTGCTCCTGGAACCCGAGTTTGACGTGTCTGTTTACTCATGTTATAATACTAAAGGGGTAAACAGTGACCACCTATTCTAATGCCGCTCAGATCGAGCTGACTCGGGAAACCGTAGACCTTGAGCGACGCCTAGAGCCAATCACGATTGAGTTGAACGCATTCCCACTCAGAGTGAACAAGGCTCGCTGGCAGACGAACTACGACGCCGCGGATTACATAGCCGGCAGCTTGATCCAGTATTGCCGGTATCTAGCCAAATCTGATTTATTCCGCCCCAACTCTCCCGCCGATTGCCGAAATGCTTTAGGGATCGAGAGTTCAGATAAAGACACCCTTACAGCGTTGGTCAATAACGGCAACGACTTGGCCGAGGCTGTGCTGGATGCCAGGTCAGCTATTGCCTGCCTAGGCCAGTTGAGGAAATGGACAACGATCGCGGAATACGGTTCTGTGCAGCCAGTCTGGTGCTCTCTCGGCACGCCGCATGGCCGATACACCTCCGAACGGCCATGTCTTAACAATCGCATACGACCCATTCGTCAGACTATAGAACCAGACCCAGGATTCTCGTTCTTGAGCATGGATTTATCACAGGCCGAGTACGTGACTTGGGCCTCCCTTTCAGGTGATCTCACGTTGTCCGAGTTATTCCTGTCAGGCCAGGACTTCCACGTGGCAATGGCAGAGCTGGTTCTAACGCTCGTTCCTGATTGGGATCTACGTGGGCAAGAACCACGCCAGGCAGGGAAGACCCTCAACTTTTCGATTCTCTACCTGATGATGCCATATACCCTCGCCATCAAGCTCGGATGCTCTCAGGCTGTAGCCCGGAGGATCATCAAGACTTATTACAAACGGGCTAAGGGCGGGATCAGGTACATACACCAGGTCTTGTCAGACGCACACGAACTCGGCTTTGTAGAGACGCACTTCGGGCGCCGTCGTTATTGTGGCGAGTATCAGAACGGAGCCGGAGAACGCGAGAGGCACGAGATCGAAAAGACTCTCTGGTCGCATGTGAATGCCGGCACCGCGGCTGAGCTGGTCAAGTTTAAGCAGGTCGATATTTGGCAAACACTACGCCGAGAGGGATTCACTTCCAACCAGGTTCGACTGAGTTTGAATCAGTATGACCAGTTGATCTGGTCCGTGCGTGACGACCTTCTCAGCGAAGTTCAGCCGATCGTTACCGAAATCTGGAGCCGCCGTGTACCTGGCTTCCTACCCTTTAGGAGTCAAATCACAATAGGAAAGAATTGGGGTGAACTGTGACCGAAGCAATGACCAACGAACTGATTGATCACATCCTGCAGAACATCGAACCTGACAACTTGACAGAGTGGGAAAAGGACTTTGTGAAGAGTGTGACGGCCTACTGGAAACGCAACCACACGTTGTCCAGCAAGCAACAGAAGCGCCTGCGCGAGGTCTGGGAAGAGTCACGAAACGCCAAACGCATCTACAAGGAGAAGAACCAATGATCCTGGATAAGGCAAGAATGGCTCTGGTGATCGAGGCTTTAGCAGTCCTTCTGGAGAAGGACCAGTTCGACTGTCCAGAAGACAGGGATCACGCCAGGCAATTTCAGCACGATCTCTATGCTGAGTTCGGCAGAACGAACGAGCCTGTGCACTAGGTTTCCAGAACCTCGCGAGAAAGTGATTTCTTCTCGATTCTAGAATTTCTTCCCCCTTGAGTGTTGATATGCAAGGAGTATCTCGCCGTCCGTTCGAGAGTGATTTGACAGCTGTATAGCTTCATGCTATAATAAAGAAGGCAGATATTACTCACCCCTCAGGGAGGCACTAGCATGTCACCGACAGGGATCAAGCATATCGTGGAGAGTCTTTCAAGCTCACAACGCAACGCGTTACGGGTTCTGCTAGCAGTAGAGGACGGGCCGGCACTCCTCCGCCGTGAGCTTGGCATTGCAAAGGTTGAGCCCCTGAAAGAGGTCACACGCAAGACTGGGTTGGCACGTGCCGGCAGGACCATCGAGCTATTTCGCAATCATAAGCACCACGCAGCCGATCTGAAACGATGAAAGGAGACAAATGATTCGCAAACTGGCAGAACTGCAAAAGCTATGCCGCGAATTGGGGCTGGAAGTTCGGCTAGGTCCTCGGAAGGCCAAGGCTGATTATTTATTGGCGCTCCGTGAGCACTACCTCAGGCGAGACTATCTCGAAGGGACTCCATTCGCGGAGTTGACTCCTATGCTTTCCTATCCGTATTGGAACTTGAAGGCACCTGAGCGGGAGCGCATTTGGCAAGATCACAATGACTGGATTGTCCAAGAAAAGTTCAACGGATGCCGGGTGATTGTCCACTTCGTGAAGGGCGTCGGTACATTCGCCCACTCACGCAATATTGATACAACGAAATACCGCAGGACGGATCTGACTTACCACCTTCTGTTTGCAGATCTGATCCCCCCCTTTTCAGCGACAGTCGATTGTGAAGCTGTGATTGAGAGTAATATCGACACCGGTCCTTTTACACCCAAGGGCTCTAAGATCAAGCCGTCCCTCCAGGCTGTAGCAGCCGTCCTGGCTTTACGTCCAGAGTCAGCCAGGCGCCTCCAAACCGAGCAGAATGCTCCATTACGGTTCAAGGCTTTTGATCTTGTCCATTGGGACGGGCAGGACTTTCGCAAAAAGAAGCTGTGCGAACGTCTTCCATACCTTAGCGATTTCCTCACTTCGATAGCCGGGACGCCGGCAGCATCGTATTTCGAGGTTCCACCGACTCAGCTCTACGCTAAAAAGCTGTTCTTTGATCGAGTGCTGGCTAAGGGCGGTGAGGGGTGCATGTTTAAGAACTTGAATTCGCCCTATGTGGACAGCTCCAAACGGAGTCGGAAAGGCTGGATCAAAGTTAAGAGATCTGTCGAGCTTGATGCTTTTGTTTCCGGTTTTGAACCTGGTAAACCAAACGGGAGATGGCGCAATAGGATCGCCACACTGCTTTTCTCCGTAGATACCGAGGATGGCCTGCACCTGATAGCCAAGGTTTCCTCCATATCTAAGCGCAGTCGCACGATGATTACCGTTCGGAACAGGGAGACCAAGGAGATCACGCTACACCCCGACATGTATCACAAAACCGCCCATCTGGTGGGGATGGAGATCACCCCCAAAAGTTTGCGGCTTCTCCATCCAAAGGTGGTACGTTGGAACAGTATCGGTGTGGACGCCAAAACACGGTGTACGTATTCGATGAAGGACATTCGCACTGGCCAGATGGCGCTGCCTTTGATCAAGCAGGCCACCCAGGAACCCTCCGAGGATGCACACTAACTGGCATGGGGGCGGATTCTTACGACTGAAACCGGGGGTTCTACCCCTGTAATATAACCATCGAGTCTCCACTCGGCTTTAGATCAATTCCAGCCAGGGCCAATTCCGGTCCTGGCTTTTCTTTGTCTGGAAGTTTCTTGTTGCTAGCTACTAGCTTATAGAACGTAGCTGTTTAGCTGCGCTTTTAGGACAGGAACCGGAACGGACAAGGGGCTGGAAGCTGATCAGAGCCGAAGTGGAGACTGAGGAATGCCTAGCGGAGCCGCGAAGCCAAGTCTGGACAGCCGGTGTAGACGATGTAACCCACAAACAATAGAGCAACAGCTTATGGGACTAAAGCGGACTTGGATTGGATATTGACTTAAGGAAATGTGTTTTCTTGCAACTGTTTCCGTGTGATGGATGGGTCAGGCTATCCTGGCCTTCCTTTTCTGATCTGGGTATAAGTGAAGAGGAGGGGTGTGTGCTGCATATTAATGTGGGACTCTATACTCGCGTTCCGTTAAAACGTCGTGTTTCCGGTGACAACAGAAGGCCGGCTTCTAGGCTATTCAGGATCGTCGCCTTCGCCCTCATCTCACGCTCCCGCAAGCACCTCCTTTCTTTCCACTGGTCTTTACGTAGACAAAGGCTCAAGAACGGCACCACGCACTATCGTGCTTTTCGTATGGATGAAACCGCAACCGGAAAGAGGTTTGGAGTCTACCTTCACCGGCAGGTCGCGGAAGAGATGGGCCTCGATCTTTCCCAAGGCAACATCATGCACCACCCCGACCCAGACGGGTTAAATTGCTCTGATGGCAATCTCTGCATCGACACCACCGGTCGTCAGAACCACGCCGACCGTCACAAGACTCCCGGCTCTAGCCGCTTCAAAGGCGTCTCCTTGGAGAAGAGAACAGGAAAGTGGCTAGTTCGGATATACGCGCCACACTCAGGCCCCGGCAGAGGGAAGCAACTAAACCTCGGTACCTTCACCTCCGAAATCGAAGCAGCCAAAGTTTATGACACTAAAGCCCGTGAGTTATTTGGCTGTTACGCTCGATTGAACTTCCCCGGACCAGGAGAAAGATCAGGTCTTGTGTGACGCTAGCGGGGTGTTAGAATCGCGGCCGAATGACCTGGAGCCGGACATGAAACAACTGCCCGACATTCTCACTTCCGCGACCTTCTGGGCAGCCGTGGGCACACTCTGGGCCGCGGCTGGCGCGTGGTTTACCTATTTGTCGTCAGAGGTGACTGCACGTAAAGAGACATATAAGGACATTTTGAACCTGATTGCGGGTTTGGAGGCCGAATTCGAACTGGTTGCCGAATGGGCAAAAGGTGGCGAGGGAAAGAAGGCGAGGGTACAACTCGTAAAAGAGCACCCCGATTGGTTCAACCCCAGTCTCAGGATGTTCCCTTTCAGCACACCCGTGCTCAGCAACTTTACGAACTCGCCTCACACCAAATCTCTAGGCCCACTAGTTAGGCCGATGGTTCTACTGAGCCACTCCATCCGGCGCCTTCTCGACTCCATTGGCGACTACAACGCCTTCGTGATGGGTGATGTTGCTTTGTACCAAAGTGTGCTCGGAAAGTTCGCTATAAACCCTAACAACCCCGGTTTTGCGCCAACTCAGGTCGTCACGCCACTTCCCCATACGATAAAGTGGACCGCACAGGAACACGTTTATATCAACCACATCTTCATGAAAAATGCGGCGATACACCAAGACATTATCGGTAACGCCGATTCCACCGACTCGTTGTGTCTGTTCAACGCTTTTCGCGTGGCGCGAGAAGATCTGGGGAAATTCAAAGGTTCTTTTCGGCAGGAGCCCCTTCCACGTTGGTTCTGGACTCTCCATCTCATTGCAGGTTGGCTTGCTCTAAATGGGCTTTGGCAAGTGCTGAGGTGGTTCCGGCTGCTGTGACGCTACACTTTTACGCTAGACCACTCTAGATGTTCTGTGCTTGTTATCGGATAGCCCTTCCGCCACCAACTCAGTTCACCATAATAAGGATGCCGTGACTCATAGGTGCAGGTCAACAATAGAATCGAGTCGTTCGTGCTTTGTGCTGTGCCCGAGCGTATAGCAAATCCGAAAGACCGTTTTGGAGTGGAAGGCCGTATAGCGGCAGCGCACTCGCGCTTTCACGTCAACATGAGCCGGCAGAAGGTAGGTTGTAAGTTGTGCTATCCCCCGGATGGCAAACCAGCAGAGCCGATAGTGGTCGAACCGACAGCGCAGGAAGTCAAGCAAAGGTCCTATGACGATCAGCTCTGGTGTGACCGAGTGCTGGAATTGGCCGCCGTGGGTTGTGCAGTAGACGTTGCAGCTAGGATCATGGGCCATGACATTCAGCTGTTTATGGGCCTGGTTGAAACTCATTTCCACAAAAGCTGGGTGACCATTCAGCAGGAGAGCAGATTGGCCACTCTAGTAGGGTTGCAGGTGGCAGCGATAAAAGATGTAGCTCGCGGGAAGGACAAACTTCTACTGGTTCTCGATAAGCACGGATTGCTACCCCA
Source organism: uncultured Acidobacteriaceae bacterium (assembly GCA_963750245.1). Classification (GTDB taxonomy): domain Bacteria; phylum Acidobacteriota; class Terriglobia; order Terriglobales; family Acidobacteriaceae; genus Sulfotelmatobacter. The sequence continues at coordinate 256,759 of CAVVQB010000004.1, read as the reverse complement.
ACTGGGCGAATTGAAGGCTCAAGCCAGGGGCGAGTTGGAGTCAATGGGTACACTCCCCAAAGACTTGGCCGACAGGGTACATGAAATGCTGGAGACGCTAAAAGAGCGCAAGCCATATACCCCGTCAGCTACGTTATCCCTTGAAGATCCCAAGCCGGGAGAGGGGATCATGGTTGGCACTCGCAAGTCTCATGAGCAAGATGAGTATGATCTGCCAGTCTCTTCCGATCCTAGAGCAGAGAAAGAATCTGGGGTACCTGGGGTTAAGACCTTCGCCGATCAGATTAGTGAGGCTGTGCAACCCACAGAGCCCGAGCAGAAACCGGGACCGGTGATTGCCCACACAAGTACCTATATGGGGGATGGCCCAGCCGGCCCGGTCATCGCGCACCCAAAGCCAGGTATTCATGTGCTCGAAGATCACATCATGGCCACCGAACGTGTTGGAGTTCTGAAGAAAGAGATGATCGAATCACTCAGGTAACCATATGGCCAAGGATTGGAAGAACGATTACAGCTACTCCCGCGACAGTGATTGGCTTTTGTCAGCCGGCAGGACCAACAGACTTGTGGACCACATTGGAACGACTGCCGACGAACCGGACGTTAAACCAGTTCAGATACGGCAGGCAGGTGGTGGAGACCGTCCGGTCACTGCCGTTCTGGCAACTGAACCGGAGCCACCGTTGACACGCCAGGAGGCAATTGAGCAGAACGGATTCATTCGGGGTAGACGATGAATCCAGCCGCATCAGTGACGGAGATCGAACTTGGCAATCTGTTTGTGGAACAAGCCAGAGCCATCTCTGTGCTGGAGCAGATTAGGAAACTACCAGAACCAGCAAAGAAGTCTGATCTATGGGATGGTCTGATTATTGTTGGCTTCAAAGAGAATGTTGTAGGACGCGTGGCTCCGGAGCATTTGAAACATCGTGAAGAATGTTCCTATAACCCCAGGTGTGCGTGGTGCCATCAAGCCGGGCGCGGGAGTATGGAGCTTAGGAACTACAAGGAACTGGACGCAATAGCCGAAGCCAAGCTGATGCGTTTAGTCAAGAAGGGTCATCCAGAGGCAACCGTCTTCTACCTCCACAGACGTGAGCGAGACGAATCGCTGTGGACCAGAATCAAGTATCTATTAGGAATCTAGACTATGGCCTTTGAAGATTGGGGAAACGACGGAGAAAAGACCAAGCACGAGAAAGCTCTTGCTGAAGATGGTGCTCGTCTATTTGATGATGACCACCAGGTAGGCTACGGCAATGGTCTACGAGTTGACATTTCGGCGTTCCTCCAGGATACAGAACACGCCGATAAGTACCTCTCCAAGCTTGATGCCACCGAACGCTTTGTGCTCTTAGCTTATTACCGATTGAAGAAGTCAGAGAAGCAGCTCGCCGAACTTGTGGGTCTGAACGAGTGCCGTTTCAACAGGTTCTTGGAGAACACCACTAATAAATTCACCTCGATCGTAGGAATGGGGGATCGAACGAATGAGGATGTTGATAGGGTCCTAGTCCTCAATGGCCTCGGGTGGTTTCAGTGCAGGCTTCCACATCCGCATAAGGGCGCCTCTAACGCCGGCAAGACTCACGAGCGCAAACGCATTCGCACTTCCGAAGTATTGACCAGTTACCAGTCAACCAAGTCCTGGATCAAGACCGGTGAGCAGTTAGGCTGCTACTACGTGGACCTCCGACGTGGCATCGAGGACGCTACTGAGGAGCTGAAGAAGAAGCCTGGTCTGGATTGTGAGCTGATTGCGTCTTACATGATCAGTTTTACACTGTTCTCTGACACGAAAGACGGAGCCTATGCAGGCCGAATGGGCAAGTTGATGGGGACAACCGTTCGTGTGAAGGAACTAACTCCAAAGTCTCCCATCGACCTTGCGTTGCTGGCCGATGGAATCGAAGATTGGTTATTTACGCCACGGGCACTCGCAGCCCAGAAGCAGAGTGGAGACTAGCCGATGGGAACAACCGTCTTTGAGACCATCTCAGAAGAATTTGGAAGGCTGATACAGCATCAGACCGTGCAGCAGAAGTTGGAAGAGAATCCAGTCACCGTCGAGGAGATGTTCCTGTTAGAGACCAAGCCTTTTAGGCTCAGTAAGCCTGCGCACGGCCCTCGTACACAAGGTGGGAGCGTAGGGGATGCAACCCAGGTGAAACGACCAGAGATTAAAGTCACTCCTCAGGAAGTTCAGAAGCACCAAGACCATGAAGCCCAACAATGTGCCTTTCCTGGATGTAGGCTCTGTGATGATCCCAACTACAAATGGTCCGACAGGCCAGGTGTAGGAAAGAAGCATTCTTTTCCAAAGAACTACGACTCTGCGTTAGAAGCTCGCGGTGGCCAAGAACTGCAGAACGTCTATGTATCTTTGGTGGATTTGGACAAACAGATATTTGCAGGCTGCTACGAGAAGGACCGGATAGTCCTAGTTCGTCATCTCGCCTGCACCTTGTCCCCCAGGGTTAAGGGCAGATACAAGGATTACGTGATCCCGGACAATATGAAACCGTTGGTTTCTGCCCTAAGAGCGTCTCTTGTGAAGTACCTCACAGAGCGCGGCGTTGAGTGTTCCTAGCTGGGAATAAAAGGTCGTTCTGGGCTAGCTATAGCAGGGAAACTAGCTAGGAGTTTAGCCATGAGTGACAACCGCAACCAATCAGCCAGTGAACAATTCCTGGAAGGCAGCTCGCCGGTAGTTAACGGCTCTGTGAACAAAAGCTCTCAGCTTGAAGCTCTGGTCAAGGCGTTCGTGACTCAGGTAATGGAGAAGATCCAGCCTGGCTCCTCAGCTGATCCAAACCAGATTCGCACACAAGATCTTGCGTCTGGGTCAACCTCTATCGCTCCTCTGTCTGATGCTATTCCAACGAATCCATTCGGCTATCAATCTCGCGGCTCTGATCACATGCGCGTGCGCCAGCAGAACAGAAATTCCAGCTCGATCGGCCAGTCGTTCGCCACCGATTCAGACCTTGCCAAGAAGGCAGCTGCCAAGAGTTTGTGCAAAAGGTGGCTTCACAAGCAGGGTGTGACTTCTTGCTCGTTCTGTTTCGGTCGCGGTTGGGAAGAAGCCAACAAAGCCGAACAGGGCCTGGGCAAGAGTAACCAACCACGAGAATTGCAGTCCGAGTAATCAAGGAGCCGTTATGGGAATCACAGTGAGAGATCGCAGTGGATCAACGCCAGGGACTATTCAAAACTTCTCTGGTCATTTGAAGACGAGCGACCGAGCAGTTGCGGGTGCTGGCTCTACCGATGCTTTCTGCGGGGATGGTCCTCAGGCCAACAGAAACGCTACTGTTCCAGAGACTGTTAAACCACTATCTATACCAGAAGTGGGAACCTCCGAAGACGAACCGAAATCACAATGTGCCGTTGAAGCCGGCCAGGGTGGAGGAGAAGTCTCACAAGTCAATCCGGCAGTGAAGTCCTTCCAAGGGAATATCGGTCCAAGGATGGCCAAGGGTTCAACGAATACGGAATTTGATGTTGCACTAGACAAATCCCCAATCACTGCTGATCCTGGCAAATCCACAGGTGGTGCCGGCGTGGGAAGTCATCCAGGTCTGATGGCAGCTCACAGACACGGGTCAATCAGCCATGCTGACCACCGGGCTATGAAAGGCAACGGTAAGGCAATGTCCAAACCGATGAACACCGCCGAGAGTGACCAGGGTGGGCCGCTGCCGGTTGTGGCGAAGGTTGCTGCCGAGACTTTCCGCAATGCCGCAACCGACGTTCCAGCAACCAGGCCGGTGGTAGCTAACTTGGGAACCAGTCGCCCCATGTTCAGCAGAGAGATGTGATTATTGTGAGTAATGAAAGAGCTTAGTTTGTGGTGGAGAGTGTAAATAGGAGACGTTATGGAAGGTGAGTTCAAACCAGCGTACAAAGTGCCAGACGCCAACGATTTGACAAATGCTTGGGCGAATCCTGACCGGCTGATGAAGTCGGCTCTGGATCAGGTTCGTGAGACCGGTAAGAACGGAATTACTGCTGGAGCAGCATCACTGATTGTTATCACCGATATTGTGGGTGAGTCAGGGAACAGCTCCATCGTGCCGCAGGGTGACATGGATCACGCGATAGCAGACCGCGGCTTTGAGGCCGCATGATTGGCTGTCGCATCATCGAACGGAATGGTCCTCTCTATTCTGAGGAATCACTGAGTGATCAAGAATGGAGATCAACCCAGACAACTCCGCGAGTGTGTCAGCACGGTGCAACCTGGGTTAATGGTTTTGGAGATTACAACAATAATTGCATGGTGTGTAGATCGGAAGCAGATCGGTGCAAGCATGGAAAGTACAGGCCGTGCCAGATTTGTGGGCTGGAGCAGATGGGCGTGAAGGTGGACTTATGAAAAAGGAAATGTTCTGTCAACTCGCTAAATTCGACGAGTTCCAAGGCATCGCCACGGGAATTCTGTGTGCACAGGAATTAGACAGGGACAACGAGATTCTGGACTATGCTGGTTCGGTTCCGTACTTCAAGGCTTGGTCTGCCTCTCAGCAGGCTGCCTCCGGAGGCAAGAGTTGGGGCAACGTTCGTCTACAGCATGACCCGAAGCGTCCAGTTGGGCGCCTGCTTGACATGACGTTTGACGATGTTAACAAGCAGATTCGCATTGTGGCCAAGATCGAAGAGACGGAGGCTAGGAACCTCCTGGCTTCTGGTGTACTGACCGGCTTCTCTGTTGGGGGTTCCTATATCAAGCAGACTCCGATGGGTAATGGTGTGGTGAAGTACATCGCCGGACCTGCCGAAGTCTCGGTGGTGGACAGACCGTGTGGTCCGTCCGCGGTCTATGAGTCAGTAAAGGCCGACGGCTCCAAGGAGCTGAAGAAGTTTGCCAAGCCAATGGCGATGACTGAGCAACAGGCTGTAAAGCTGAATAGTGTTCGCAGCCTAGCCAAAGCCGGATTCACTGTCTCAGAGATTTGTGCAGGAACCGGATGCACAGCCGGCTTCGTGAGCAGGGCTATGTATGCCCCAGGCTCTCTAAAAGTCGCGCAGGCTAATAGCGTAGCAGTGGCCAAAGTGAACTCCACCAGGTTTACCAAGGCTCACGTTCGAGGATTTGAGTAAGAGTTTGACTTCCCATGGGCTAACTGGCCTGTTTGGGTTGGGTGAGAGGCATCACTAACCAACTGCCTCAATCACAGTTGTCCTCAGGGCTCTCACCCAAAGGTTCTTGGTTTTATAGGAGAAGTTGTAATGACGCAAGAATTGGGCAAGACTCAACTGGCCGTAGGCACATGGGTACGCTTTGATTATCGCAACGACCTCACCAAGAAGCAGATTCGGGAGTTCTTCATCGCATGCCTGGGCATCGACCTCGAAGAAGATAGGATCTCTCTCCGCAGTTCCTCTTTCGTGATCTCATTTGATCGTATGCAGATCGCCTCATTAATACAGTGGCTCATCGCTGAATGGACGCCAAACAAGAACTGCATCAAAGTCTCCCTACCGAGGGAAGGCCTGCAATATGGCCAATACGAGCGAACCATGATGGCGGGAGAAACAAGCTCTTGTGGCTAAATGGCGACGTGACAGCCGATAGGACTTTCAATGGCGCGGATAAAGCAGTATCCTCCCAGCTATGGCCGACGACGAGCATCCGAGATTAGATTACACGCGTAGTGGTGATCCAGAAGACTCATCATACCTGGAGTCCGTAAACGTCGATCGAGAGCGCCGGAACAAGATTTATTATCCGCTTCTGGCGCTGTTCGTCGCCGTACTGGTGGCTAGTTTCCGTTACCAAACGGATTCCTCTTTTATCAACTCTTGGCGTCTGTTGGGCTGGTTTAGGGTGCTGGCAGCACTAGGAGCTCTTTCCACTTATTATGCCCAGGTGTTCGCGCAGGACGATGTAAGCGAAACTCAGCAGAGTTTGCATTGGGATCGCCAGGCTGCTCAATTGATAGAGGAGGGTAAGAACGACGGACGCGGTGTCAATACGCCTGCTCTGGTAAAGATTTATTTCGAACATCAAGTGCACGCACGTGAGGCTCAGAAATTCACACGTTGGTGCAACTTTATGTATTTCTGCCAGAATGCGTTTCTGTTAGCGTCAGTGGTGGTAGGAGGGGTTCTTACTGCTTTCGGTAAGGTCTCCCTGTAGCGGTTTGCAGAAGGACAAAAGCATGAACTTTTCAGCGGGTCAGGTGCTAGCGTGGCTCCCCCTCATCGGCACTTTATCGGGTTTGCTCGGCGTCAGTTTGGGTGCATACCTGACAAGGTCGTGGCAGCGAAAGCAATGGCTTCTGGACAGCAAGAAGGCGGAGTACCGGGAACTGCTTAGTGTATTGTCTCAGGCTGCGCACTACATCCTGAACAACTCTCCACACTTGGAACAACCAAACCCACTAGGCAGTTTGAAGAGCGGTGAACAGGAACGTCTGAGCGATGGAGCAGCGGACCGTGGCCATGCAATCATCTCCGACAGGATTTTCATTGCCGACGCGATGGCTCGGGAGAAGATCGAACAGCGCTGGGTGAAGGTTGTTAAGGAGAAGCGCGTCGACACGTTCTGGAATGCCTGGGAAGAATTGCATCGTCTCTTGTTGAAGGTGTCTCACGAGGATTTAGGGCTTAAAGGCCAGAGTTAACCGAAACCTGTCAATATCCCACCGAAATAAATCTCCGTTTTATTCCTCCCGAGCCAGTGGGGAAGGCAGTAATCCACGCACTGCGTTTATAACCTTATAAAGACTGCTTTTTCCACACCTGGCCTTATTCTTAATGTGTGGAATCCCGTGCTACATTTACCGAGCGTTTGATTCGACGGCCAGAACAGGAGAGCAAATTGGCCCGTCGAAGATTTCAGAAAGGTAGTGTGTTTATAAATACCGCCCGGACCGCCTGGGTTGGAACCTTCATCGAATATCACCGAGATGCCGCCGGCAGAGAATACCTCAAGCACCGGAAGATCTCACTGTGTCCAATACGAAGGGAGGATGGTACGCCAGTAGGCTTGCGAGAGGTGGAGAGGCTCCTGCGGCCTTACGTCGATCGTGCGAACGCCAACGCCGTAAACCCACAACGAGAAATAAAGACCATCGCATTCGATGCATTCGCAGAGGTCTGGAAAACTACCATCCTGTCCACGAAGAAAGCGTCCACCCAATCCAGCGCGAAGAGTGTTCTAAAGCGCTTAAACGTTGCCTTTGGGCAGACGGAAATGCGGAAGATCACAATCGCGGATTTACAACCTCTCATCTCAAAGATGCACCGTGAAAAGATGAGTCCGAAGACAATCCGCAATGTGTGGTGTGTAGTGAGCCGGATTTGGAAAGCAGCGCTGGTTCGGGGTTACGTTGATGCTGTATTACCAAAGCCAGAAATGCCGAACCGAACAAGGAAGCCTGGACGGTTCTTCACTCTGGAGGAAGTCGCGAACATCATCTCAGCAGGAGAGCCTAGCGTATTCTATTGGCTTCTTGCCGAGACTGGCATTCGAGCCGGCGAACTTGCCGGTCTGAAGCTGGTCAATGTCCAAAACAACCATTTGGATGTGGTCCAGGCCGTATGGAACGGGGAAGAGCAGACCCTGAAAACTCCCAACTCCACGCGGTCACTGGTCATGTCTCAGCAGTTGCAGGAGATGGTCTGGCAGCAGGTTGCAAACCAGAAGGCCAAGAAACACGAGTTCCTATTCAGTGCGGAGAATGGGAGCCCGGTCGACATGAACAACTTCCGTCAACGGAAATTGAAGCCATTGCTGGAAAAGCTGAAGATCGGCCAGCGCGGCTTTCATGCCTTCCGGCACTTCAACCAGTCCATACTCGATGCCCTAGGTGTGCCGTTAAAAGTTCGGGAAGAGAGAGCCGGTCATTCGCTGACAGGTTCGATCACCCAGAACGTCTATACGCATAGCCTGGGCGATGCTGGCAATGCTGAGGCTGGCAGGAAGCTGGGTGCAGCAATCGAGGCAGAAGTAAATTCTGTCTCCTTATCTGCACCTCGACAACAAGAGCCTCCGGTCATGATCACGGAAGCCCTTGAAAATACAGCATGAAATTGGTTGCGGGGGGTGGATTTGAACCACCGACCTTTGGGTTATGAGCCCAACGAGCTACCAGACTGCTCCACCCCGCATTTCGATCATAATCAATGGTTGGGACATCGTCAAACTCCCGCGATGTTTCGGGCGGGCATCAAGGTTCTTGGCGCGGAGTAAACTTGCCTTTGGTGGCTATCTGGTCGAGCTCACGTTTGCTCATAGAGTGTCGACCATCAGACACTGGTACTGGCACCTCATTCTGGGCGAGGCTTGGGTTTCTATGAAAATTCACCGATCAGATTGCCGCATCCAGGATCTGAATCATGGCATCGAACAACCACGAGTTTTTGTGCATGTATTAGGAAATCTGAGATTGTTGTGAAGCTAAGGAGAACATCATCTATGGCCAAGAAAGATCTCAACGCAAAAGCACCCACCGGAGAGCGAGGAAGCGTTAGCGCGCAGCCTCGGCTTCATCAACGCGCTCCCGAAATTCAACGCTATGGCACCGTCTCGCACATGTTGCCGCTCGATTTGGAGGAACCGGTTCGCCTGGAAATGACCGAGCAGCTCAACCTTCTGTTAGCTGACACGATGACCCTTCGAGACCTCTACAAGAAATCGCATTGGCAGGTGGCGGGCCCAACCTTTTATCAGCTCCATCTTCTGTTCGACAAACATCACGGAGAACAATCTGAACTTGTGGATACAATCGCAGAGCGGATCCAACTGCTGGGCGGAATCTCGATTGCCATGGCCGCTGACGTCGCCGAAACCACCCGCATTGAGCGCCCCCCGAAGGGCAGGGAAGAGGTGCCGGTGCAGATTTCCCGTCTGCTCGATGCCCATCAAATCATCATCGGTCATTGCCGCGAGCTGGCGAAGCGTGCGGATGAACTAGGTGATGATGGCACCAACGATTTGGCGGTGAGCGATGTGCTCCGCACCAATGAATTGCAGGTCTGGTTTCTCAGCGAGCACCTGGTGGATGAGCCTCTGGTGCACGCGGAGGATACACACCTGCGCAACGCAAGTTAGTCCGGCAATCGGGCGAGCAGGCTCCCATCCCGGAGCCTGCTCATACTTCGGTATTTCCTTCCATATATGTCTCCGGGCGCATCTAAGAAGTTAGAGAGGTTCCTCGCTGTCGAAGCAAAGTCTAGGACTAAACGTTTGGTCTGGAGGAGCGTTATGAATCGGCACCGTGTTCTTGCGAACGCTTTACTTGCCGCGGCCGTCTGTTTGCCAGGAGCCGCAATCTCAACACAAGCGCCCTCGGCAACTGGAGTTCCTGTACACACCGTAGTTACGGTCGAGGCTCGCAAGGAAGCCAGTCCCCCAACCATCAACCGAGAGGACGTTCTTGTTCGTGAGGGGAAAGAACGCGACGCGGTCACAGAGTGGGTTCCTGCGCAGGAAGATCATGCGGGACTCGAGTTCTTCATCCTGCTCGACGACGGATCGAACATGACTCTGGGCACGCAACTGGATGATATTCGGCAGTTCATCCTTTCTCAGCCGGCCACTACTAAGATAGGTCTTGCTTACATGCAGAATGGCATCGCACGGGTTGTGCAGAATCTGACTAGCGACCACGAACAGGTGGCAAAAGCTTTGCGGCTTCCTTTGGGAAGCCCAGGGGTGAACGGCAGCCCCTACTTTTCGCTCAGCGACTTAGTGAAACGCTGGCCGGCAGGCGCGCCGCGCCGCGAAGTACTCATGGTTTCAGATGGAATCGACCGCTATTACCAAAGCAACGACTATCTTGATCCGTATGTAGACGCCGCAATTGAAGATGCACAACGCGCCGGCATTATCGTCTCCGCCATCTACACCCCCGGCATCGGCCACTTCGGTCACAGTTTTTATCGCACTTACTGGGGCCAGCTTTACATGGCCGAGGTGGCAGAAAAGACCGGAGGGGAAGCGTATTACATCGGAATGACGGGCCCGCCTGTGGCCTTCGCTCCTTATCTGGATGACCAGGCCCGCCGGCTGGCGCACCAGTATTTGCTGACATTTCTTGCTAAGCCACCAAAGAAGCCCGGATTGCAGACCGTCACAATCACCACTGAGGTGCCGAACGTAGATCTGGTAGCCCCTAACCGGGTTTATGTTCCTGCTGCGCCATAAATCGGGACGAGTTTTTCCCGGGGGAACCGCCTTGTCCGTGAGCATCCGTAAAGCCGCTCCGGCTTAAGTTCGGCTGCCGGCTTGCAGTTTATCGTGATCGTAGTATTCGTAGGCCGACATGGGTTTCTCGCCGCCCTTTTTCCAGGTGCGCGAGTCCTCGGGTAATTTGCCTAAGACTCTCGCCATCTCCCGGATGTGCATTGCGACCGTGCCGCAACAGGCGCCAATGAAGTTGATGCCGATGTCGCGGGCTTGCAGCGCATACTCAGCCATTTCCTTCCGCGTGAGCTGTAGTGGATCGAGCGCGTAAGGAAATTCAGGAAGGCACGTGAAGTCTGGCTTTGCTTTCGGCGTACGGTAGGCGACTGGCTGGCACGCCAGATATCCTGACACCGCTTCGCGCATCTCTTCCATGGGGCCGAGGATATGCTCCGGCGGCCGCAAGCAGTTCATGCCGACGATGTCGGCGCCGGCATCGAACAGCGCCTTTGCTGCGTCTGCCGCGCTCTTGCCATCGGCGGTTTCATCCTTGTTCTCGAAACAGATCGTAACCATCGTGGGCAGGCCGCTTTTCTTTCCCCGCTCGACCGCAATCAGCGCTTCTCCCAGCCAGGAAAAGGTTTCACCAATAATAAAATCCACGCCTTCCTCAACCTGCACGGCCAGTTGCTCGTCGAATGTTTTCCGCACGCGATCCGCGGCCGATGCGCTTCCCGGTTCGTACATCCAGGTAAGACTCAGGTTACCCGCTACCAGGCATCGGTCTCCCGCAACCTCCTTCGCAATGCGAACCGCTGCGCGATTCAAATCCTCCAGACGATTTTCGAGTCCCACCGTTGCCAGTTTATCTCGGCTGGCGTAAAACGTCAGCGCTTGCAGCACTTCGGATCCGGCTTCGCGAAACTCGATGTGCAACTCCCGCAACGCCTCCGGATGCGTAAGCACTACCTCCGGCGTGAACGGACCCGCGCGCACCCAGCCACGCTTCTCAAGTTCCAGCAGATATCCGCCATCTCCCAGCACCGGTCCTTCTTTCAGTCTTTCCAGAATATTCTTCTTTTTCATGCCTCGATCCTTTCCATCATCTTTGTATTCATTTCACTTGAATGACTGTAAGCGTCGAAGTCTCGCCTACGCGGCGGCCTTGAATCGTCCCTTCTTCCAGTCGCGCAGGGCCTGCATTGCCGCGTTCCGCCCCGGCGCGCCCGTAACCCCGCCCCCCGGATGCGCTCCCGCTCCGCAGAGATAAAGCCCGTGAATCGGAGTTCGATACTGCGCCCAGCCCGGCACCGGACGCATAAAAAAAAGTTGTTCCAGCCGCAGATCACCGTGAAAAATATTACCCTCGGTTAAACCGTAGGTTCGCTCGAGATCCAGTGGCGTAAGCACCTGCCGCGCCACAATCGACATGGGGACGTTCGGCGCATATTCAGCAATCTTCTTCACTACGCGATCTCCCAGCAGTTCGCGCTTCTCATCCCAGTTGCCCTTGCGCAATTTGTAAGGAACGTATTGCACAAAACACGTCAGAATGTGCTTGCCCGGCGGTGCGAGCGAGGTGTCCGCATTCGACGAGACTACGCAATCCACCCACAGCTCTTCCGGAATCTCACCAAATTTAGCGATGTCATAGCATCGTTCTGCGAATTCGAGCGACGGAACCAGGGTGTAAAACGTGCGCTCCAGCGGCGTCGCTTGAGGGGAAGTCCCCGAAAAGCCCGGCTCTTCTGCCAACACAAAATTGACCTTCGCGCATGGTCCGTCCATCCGGATGCCGCGCACCGCAAACAGAAAATCATTGGGCAACTCGCGCTCCGCAATCATCTTCAAAAACGTCCGCCTGGGATCAGCATTGGAGAGAATCATGCGCCCGCGAATTTCGGTGCCATCGAGTAGCACGACGCTGGATGCGCGACCGTTTCGCACGTCGATTTGTTTCACTTCAGACGATGTTCGAATCTCCACCCCGAGCTTTTTCCCAGCAGCCGCCAAGGCCTGTGTAATCGATCCCATTCCGCCCATCACATGCCCGTAGAAACCCTGCAATTCGTGCTCACCTCCACTGAGCAGATGAAACAGCAATCCAATCGCCGTTCCTGGCTGGTAGGGTCCGCCATGCTTGCCATACACATTATTGGCAAGGAACATCGTCTTCATCTTCTCGGATTCGTAGTTGCGATCGAGAAATTCGCCCAGGCTTCCAGTGAGAAAGGAAATCAGTTGCGCGATCTCCGAGCTCGAAATCCCGCGAAAGCGCTTACCCACGCGAAATAAATCACTCCAACCACTTACCGTCGACGTATCCAACTCCGGCGGCGGCTCCATAAAGAACGGCTGCAAGTACCGCGCCAATTTCTTCAGCTGATCGTCAACAACAACGAAACGTGCCGCGTCCTTTGCGGAAATCTTCCCGAACTCAGCTCTTGCCCGATCTCGATCTGCCCACCACGGAACCACGTGTCCATCAGGGAAGGGAACCTGAATCGCGGGATCGCAGGGAATCATGCGCAAGCCGTGATCGGCGAGATGCAGCTCGGCGATCACCTCGGGCCGCAACATGCTGGCAATATAAGAGGTGGTGGAAACACGGCAGCCGGGTGCGATCTCTTCGGTCACGCAACATCCGCCTACAATCTCGCGGCGCTCGAGCACGAGTACGGAGAGTCCGCCGCGCGCAAGATACGCAGCAGCAGTCAACCCATTGTGGCCGCCGCCAACCACAATTGCGTCGTAGATGGAATGAGAAGTTTGCTTTGTCAACTCTGACCCGAAGTCACGCCCCATATGCTCGGACGCCATACGTTACTTCATCGTCGAGCAAAATTGAAGTTGAAAATGATAGGCTCTTCCGATATGCTTCCGTGACTTGGAGTCATTCATGGCTGGAATCGCTAGCAATGCTGTTGAGCTGCCACGCTACGTAAATCGCACGACACGCCGACCCCGATCCGAGGCCAAGCGTTCCCGCATCGTCGAAGTCGCCACACAATACTTCGCCGAGAACGGCTATCACGCGGCCCGGGTCGCCGATATGGCGGCAACCTTGGGCATTGCCAAAGGCTCAATCTTCCAGCACTTCGGCAGCAAGGACGGTCTCTTCTTCGAGGTCTATAAACGCGCCGTGCGTTCGTTCCCCAAGTATCTGGACGCGCCTGCCGAGGTGCGAGCAGAGGGCTTTTTTGATGTTCTGCACTATTGGCTGGTGCGCACCGAACATCTGCTGCGCGAAGACTGGATTCCCTATCGCATCTCCCTGCTGGGAAACTATGGGACCGATCTTGTATTGAAGCGCGAGATTAACCGCTTTCTCATTGCGGAGGATCCCTACGGCACGGTCGCCTTCGTGCGTTTCGGCCTGGAGCGCGCCGAGTTGCGAAAAGACATGGATGTAGAGATGATTGTTTCCATCCTGGATTGGACTATGGAGCGGTTCCAGGATGCTCTGTTGACCGCCGAACTTGATCCCGGTCTGTTCCGCCGGCAAGGGGAGATGCCGGAGAAGAAAGAAGCCCGCATTCTTCAGTTTCTCGCCGTGTTGCGACGAGCGGTTGGCACGGCTTCCGTGACTTCGGTTTCCGGCCGCAACGAACCGCGCAGGATTGCCGTCGCGAATCTTGTCGGCAAGCCAAGAACGTCATAACCTGACTAGCCGAAACAAAAATCGCAAATCGACTCTGACTCGGGGAAGAATCCAGACATGCAATCATCCATCCAGCAAATCCTTTCCAGCTACGACGACCGCGCTCCACTCTCGCAGGCATCAACCATTCCTGCCGCATGGTACGTCGATCCGCGCATCGCAGACCTTGAGCGCCTCAGCGTGTTCAGCAAAACCTGGCAACTGGTGGCTCGCACGGATCAGGTGCAAGCCCCGGGGCAATTTGTCGCCACTACTGTTGCCGGAGAGCCTATCGTGGTGGTCCGCGGCAACGACGGCGCCCTGCGAGCCTTCTACAACGTCTGCCGTCATCACGCCGCCGCAGTGGTAACCCAGCCTTGCGGTCAGGCTGCGATGTTGCATTGTCCTTATCACGGTTGGAATTACGGCCTCGATGGCTCGCTGAAAGGTATGCCCGAGTTCGAAGGCGTTCAGAATTTCGATCGCGCGCAAAACGGCCTGGTTCCCATCCGGGTCGAAACCTGGGAATGTTTCGTCTTCATCAATCTCGACGATCACGCAATGCCGCTGGCCGAATTTCTAGGCGGCCTGGTCAAGCGCGTTGCGCCTCTTGGCATCAGCAAGCTTCACTATTTCGACCGCCGCACTTATAACATTCATTGCAACTGGAAGGTCTTCGTTGATAACTATCTCGACGGCGGTTACCACGTCCCGCATCTGCATAAAGGCTTGAATTCGGTCCTCGATTACAAGCAATACACCATCGAGAACGAAGACCGTTACTGCCTGCAATCCAGTCCGATGGTCGCATCCGAAGAAGACGCAGCTACTGGAGCCGTGCGCAAGGGCGATCGAGCCTGGTATTTTTGGCAGCACCCAAACCTGATGATCAACTGCTACGCGGGGTACATGGACACAAATCTCGTGATCCCTGTCGATGCCGACCACTGCACTGTGGTTTTCGATTTCTATTTTGCCGACGTCAGCGAGTTGAGCCGCGAATACAACGAGCAGTCGGTGAACATCGGCAATCGGGTGCAGGAAGAAGATCTGGGCATTTGCGAAGACGTCCAACGAGGCCTGAAGTCTCGCGCCTACGGTGCTGGCCGCCTTTCGGTGCGCCGCGAGGCCGGAGAACAATTATTTCACCGCCTCCTCGCAGCCGATCTCAAGCGTGGTTTCGAGCCATCGTCTGCTGCGGCCGACTAGTAGAGATGCAAGGCTAAGACTGTGATTTGATCCGCGTCACTGATGATCCCTGGGTATTGTTTCTTGCCAGGATTTCGACTTGATCACGGTCCCGTCTTTCAGCAACTCTCGGGTGTAGTTGTAATAAAAATTCTTTTGGTCAGTGGTCACCAGCAAATGCCCGCGCCAGGTCAGCGTGCGGCCCTTGAGGGCGAACACAGTCTCGGCCTCGCCTCGTACAGAAGTCGCCTCGGGGTGTGCGTCATCCGCCTCATATGTAAGGTTCTCGTAGTCCGTTTCCGTTCCCCACGGATACTTGCCACCCTCTTTTCCTTTCCAGTGAACTATGGTCTTGTGGCGAGCCTCATCGCGCTCGACCGTCCACTCTCCCGGCCACGGAAAGCCTTCGGTCTTCACGTCGGAGCGTTGCTCAGAAGGTTCAGGCGATGAAAATGGCGGCGGACCAACACCGTGCTCGGGCACGACCGGCAGCACGATCCTCGAACCGTCGCTACCGCCGAGCTCCAATGAAGTCGTCATGGAGTAAGGCGTGGGCAGCATCATCGGCCACAAAGCATTCGAGATTGCCACGCGGATATGATGCCCTTTGGGAAATACCCACGACGTCAAATGCATTTCGATATCCAGTGGATAAATTGTGCCGGGTTCCAGATCGCGCGGTTGGCTCATCGACTCGCGCTGCGCGCCATTGATCCCCGCTCCGGTGATTTGCGTGACTGTGCCATCCGGGGCCACATCCGAGAGGCGCGCGATCCAATCCGCGAGAGGCGCCGTGGTCGAGACCCGCAACAACGCGTGCGGACGACCTAAGATGGCCAGATCCTCTTGCAACGGCGCGGAATCGTAAACCAAACTGAACGCATCGACGGGACGCACATCGCTCAACAACTCGCCCCACCAGAACCCGGCCTCGACCCCGACCGACGGCACATATTTAAGCTGATGCGTATCCGGCTGCCCCGAAGCCTCCGCGAGCGAGTTGTTCGACTGCAAGAACAAGGTGGATGGCCGCGCTTCCTGAGGCGGCCACTTATCTTCCTGTCTCCATTCCCCTGGCACGTTTTCCAGACCAGGATCCGGGGGATGCCAGTGCTGCATATAGATAACCAGCCGCGGATCGTGTTCCACACCCGTATCGCGTCCCTTGAGCCAATGATCAAAAAATCGCACCGCCAGATTGCGCCACTCAACCTGCGGACCCGGCACTGCGTCATTCGGGAACGTGTGGTTCCAAGGGCCAACGATTGCCTTTACTGGCCCGCTGGCCTGCATCAACATGTCCGTCACGCTATCGCGATAACCATCGAGCAATCCGCCGACCAGGAAACTCGGGATCGTGATTTCCTTCAGCGGCCGCACCCGCTCCCGCCAGAACGGCCCGTCACGTTGATGCTTCAGATAAAGCAGAGACCACGGCGGCGTTTCAAAGCGTGGCCCGAGAATTTTTTCATCGAGCGTGTAGTCGGGGGCGCCAGTCCATCCCTGCGCCATATCCATGTTTAGCTCGAATTCGTCAATGTGGGCGATGCCGTCCATGTAATGCACATCATCATGAAATAATTCCGCCGTCGCATCCACCGCCAGAATCGCTTTCAATCCGGGCGCTTGGCGCATGGCCATCTGCAGTGCAGTGAATCCACCCCAGGAAATTCCGAGCATGCCAACGTTCCCGTTCGACCAGTTCTGATGTGCCAGCCACGCGATGGCCTGCTCTCCGTCTACTTGTTCTTGTTCGGAATACTCCCGCTCAGGCGGAACGCCTTCACTCGCGCCAAATCCTCGAATATCCACGCGCACACTCACGTAACCGCGCCGCGCAAAATACGCATGTTTGGGATAGTCCTCGGCGGCAGTGCCGTCATCTTTCCGATACGGCAAATATTCCAGCAGGGCAGGGAATTTCTCTTCCGGTTTCGCCCCATCCGGCATGTAAAGCGTTGCTGCCAGCCGCACGCCGTCTTTCATCGGAATCCACGCCTGCTCCATGCGAACCCCATAAGATGGCGGTGAAGGCGGCTCGTTGGCAGCCACGGTGTTAGGTGCTAAAAGAAGAGGGAGTAAAACGACGAAAAGATCGTAGATGACCCACCGGCGCGCTATTCTGATCACCCCTATCTCCTGAACTCTTCCGGAATCCGAAATCATTCCTGCGCTGACTCTTGCTCCCGCCGCAAGGCACGCAAATCTATTCCCAGATGCTCCGCCTTCTTATAAAGGTGACTGCGCTCCAGCCCCAGTGATTTCGCCGCAAGGCTGACATTAGAATGGCTCCGCTTCAACTCCGCGAGAATTGCCTCGCGCTCGAAGGCATCCACGCGCCCGGCCAGCGGCCCCGACGCGAGGGTGGAGGAAGCCGTAACGCCGCCGGCTTCAGTTCCGGGCAGAGCACTCTCGACGGTCGCAAGATCGACTTGGCCGTCGGTCGCAAGCAGCATGAGCCGTTCCACCATGTTGCGCAACTCGCGCACGTTGCCGGGCCAGCTATATGACTGCAATGCCGTCACCGCCTCCACAGAAAATGGAACCGGCTTCCATCCATTCTGCGCACTCACTTGCGCGGCAAAATGTTCGACCAGAGTTGGAATGTCCTCCCGTCTGTCGCGCAACGGCGGCAGCATAAGAGGAAAAACGTAGATCCGGTGAAACAAGTCCTGGCGAAATTTCTCTTCGCGTACCCGGGCTTCCAGATCGCGATGGGTGGCTACAACCACCCGCACATCCACGGCTACCGGCTTGTCACCGCCTATGCGCTCCACTTCTCCTTCCTCCAGCACGCGCAGCAATTTGGCCTGCATGGCCAGCGGCATGTCGCCGATCTCATCGAGAAAGATTGTGCCATGATCCGCCTGCTCGAACTTTCCGATGTGCCTAGCCGACGCGCCGGTGAACGATCCTCTCTCGTGTCCGAAAAGTTCCGACTCTATCAACTCCGCCGGAACCGCCGCGCAATTCAAGGTTACAAAGGCTCCGCCGGCGCGCGCACTTCGTTCATGAATGGTTCGTGCCACCAACTCTTTTCCCGTACCCGTTTCTCCCAGAATGCAAACTCGCGTCTCACTTGCTGCCACCCGTTCCAATTGCGCCATCACCCGTTGCATGGCCGCACCCTGCCACACGATCTCGTGCTTGCCCAGTCGTTGCTTAAGTTGGCGGTTCTCGCTTTCCAGTCGCTGGAGTTTCAGCGCGTTCTCGACCGTGAGCAAGAGCTTTTCGGTCGAGATTGGTTTCTCCAAGAAATCCAGTGCGCCGAGACGTGTAGCCCGTACCGCCATTTCAATGTCTGCTTGTCCTGACATCATTACGATCGGCGCCGTCACTCCCTGTGTCTTCAACTCCTCCAGCAAAGCGAGCCCGTCTTTTCCGGGCATCACCACATCGGAAAGAATCACGTCGAACTTCTGCGCCCTGGCGAGCTCAAGCGCCTTGCCCGCGTTGTCGCATACCGTGGCCTCATGCCCGGCCAGCCGGAAGGCTCGGGACAACGAAGCCAGCGTGTTCGCTTCATCGTCCACAATCAGCAGATGTGCTTTGGTTGGCAACCGTCCTCCATCCTTGAGCATTTCATCGCGCGAATCTCACGCTCGCTGTAATTCGATCACGAAAGTTGTGCCACGTCCGGGCTGGCTCTCCACGCGGATCCTGCCGCCATGATCGCTCACCACCGATTGCACAATCGCCAATCCCAGTCCTGTGCCGTGCTGCTTGCTGGTGTAATAAGGAGTGAAGATGCGTTCACACTCTTCTGGCGTGAGTCCAGAACCGGTATCCGCCACTTCGATCAGCACTTTTCCGCCTTCAGCACGCGTGCGCAACGTTAACATGCCACCTTTCGGCATCGCGTCCATGGCATTCAGCACCAGATTCGAAATTGCCCGGTGTAGCAATTCCGCATCTGCCAGAGCAGGCTCGAGAAAAGAGTCGAGTTGGAGCTCACAACTGATCTTCGCACGGTCCGGCGCTCCCAGTTGCGCCTGAAACAGTTGCGCCACGGTTCGCATCACATCATTTACCTGCACCGGCTGCAAGTGCGGCTGCGGCATCTTCGAAAATTCACTGAATCTCCCGATGATTCCTTTCAGATTCGAAATTTCAGCCAGCAAGGTTCTCGAACTTTCCCGAAAAACTTCTTCGAACTGTTCTGGATTCTGTTGCCGCGCCCGTACCAGATTTTCCACCGTAAGCTGAAGTGGAAACAACGGATTCTTCAATTCATGCGCCAAGCGCCGTGCCAGTTCGCGCCACGCAGCCACTCTTTCGGCTTGTACCAGCCGCTCTTTTTGTTCCAGCAACTCAGCCGTCATTCGATTGAAGGAATCGGCAAGTTGCCCGAGTTCATCCCGGCCGGATACCTCTACTCGTGCATTCCAGTTTCCTCCTGCCACTTCCTGCGCCGCCAGCGCCAATCGCTCCACCGGCCTGGTCACCCGCGCTGCAGCCCAGCTGCTTAGAAGAATTGCCAGTACAATTCCTCCGCCGCCTACCAGTAGTGCTGCCGAGCGGATATGCCGCTTCAATTCGACGTAAGTGCGCCGGGAATTCCCGATAAGCAGAATCGCTAGCAGCGGACGACTCTTTCCGGTATCTGCGCCCAGCAGCGGAATCGCACGGAATACTTCATCATCGGCCTGAATCGCAGACCATGCCACCACTGCTGTCATCTCCTGCTCATACTTGCGCACTGCTTCAATCAACGGCTGTAACTTTTCCGGTTCGCTCAGGTTGACTGCGACGGAAGTCGCAGAAGGATCGATCAGCAAATCAGGGGAGAAGCGGTCCCCGCGGTTCTGATACAGCAAGGCTCTCATCCCCGCGGGCAAGTCCAGTGCCGCAAGAAAGTTTCTGTCCAGGCGGCGCCCTCCGATCAGGTAAACGGGATGCTCTCCCACCCGCGTCGCGCGCACGGCAAACAATCCGAGCGCCGTTCCTTCCTGCAATGGCTCCTGCTTTAAGAATGGTCCCTGCTCGCTCAGCGATGGAAGACCAGGGATCGATTCCTCTGGATATCCGAACTTGGCAGGCCACTGCGCGGAGGAAACAATCGTTCCATCGCTTGCCACGAATTCAAGAAAATCAAGCTGGTTATTCTCGGCCATCGATTTGGCCAACTCAAAATACGGCCCCGAATCTGCCGGCGCGTGGCTCAACGCCAGAGCCATGCGATTTACCGCCTCCGATCGAGCAATAGATTCCACCCTCCGCTCGACCTCATCGCCCTGCCGATTGAACTCATGGCGAAACTGGGTCACCAGCGCCGCGGTTCTTTCATCGTCGCTGCGTGCGAAAGCCCGCCGCGTCACCTCTGAAACCAACCATGCCACCGCCGCCACCGACAAGAACACGGTCAGTGCGAAGACGGCCAGCAGTTTGCGGCGAAACATCATGGTCTATCTCTTGCCACCCACACGTCATCCAGCCGCCAGGTTCCATCCGCCGCCGGCCTCCAATCATTCAGCGCCGGCGACGTGGCATATTCCGCGGGAAGATGAAAGAGCGGTATCACTCGCTGCCCCGCCAGTAACGCCACTTCGGAGGCATAAAGATCCTCCATCGATTCTCCTCTCGCCTTCGGCATCGACATCCCTAGGGTCTCCGCGACATAGGACAGCGCGATCCAGGGATCTGCCGAAGGCAACGGGATCCTTACCAACCGCAGATCCACGGTCGCCGCTGTCGTCGGTTGCAACACCAACCCAGCGTCCTTCGCGTTGAGAGCCAAGCGCTCAGCGAGCAACCGCGCCACAGAATCGTTGGCATCATACCCCAGCGTCCAGTTTGCCGGTGTGCGAACCTGATCGCGAAGCTGGCGGGCCTGCTTCAGATCCGCATCGGAGGAAAGCACGAATGCGTATCCGCTCATCCAGTTCGGCAAGAGACCCCCTGCCGGTTGTCCCGCGCCCTGCAGCAGCACGCTCTTCATAGAAGATCGATCTATGCTGTCCGCCAGCGCCGACCGCAAGAGCCTATCGTCGGCTGTCTTCGGATTACCACTGAAAACCAGTGCTACCAATTCCATGGGCGGTGAACTGCTCACGCGGCGGCCCTCCATGGTCACCCGATGGCCTTGTTCGGGCGCCACCTCCACAAGATCAGCTCTCCTCAATTCCAATTCATTTAGCTGCTCATGAAAGTTTCTGCCCATTTCGATCTCAATCGCGTCCACGAACCCTCGTCCCCGCCAATGATTTTCTTCCGCCCGTAGGGTTAGTTTTTTCCCTTGCTGCCAATCCTCAATGTGGAACAGACCAGTCCCACTTATCTTGCTCCCGCCGCTCTTCTTGACAATGCTGTTGCGAGTAAGCGCAAGCTCCGCCGGCAAATCCGGATCGCCATGATCGCACTCCACGATCACCGAGTCATTTTCGGCAAATACTTTCCATGACGGATTTGCCGTGCGAAGAGAGGACGCGGCAATCTCTGGCGTCAAGGGCGATCCATCGTGAAACTTAACATCGCTCCGCAGATGGAATTGCCATCGCTGATTGCCCGGCGCTGGCTGCCAATCGACAGCCAGCCCGGCATGGATTCGCCCCCGATCGTCCACTGTGACCAGAGTCTCGAAAATCAGTGCCAGCACATTGCGCCGGGCAAGTGAATCCGCCTGGGTTGGGTCGCTCGGATCCGGTGACGTCGGTGCTTCCCGCATGGCGACATGCACTGTGCCACCATACTGTGGACGAGTCTCTGCCGCGCCCGACTGTACTAAGGCCGTCAGCAACACGCTACTGACTGCAAGCCACTGCCAAGCGAAACGCTTCATAATCTCCCGTCTCCCGGTTTCTGCCAACCGCGATGGCGCTATCGCCTTTCGCCTCGGTCCACAACGCTGTGAGCTCGCCGGGAAAATCCAACCCCGCGCTCACCGGTATCGGATCACGGTCCGCGACTTCGTAAGTGCGCACAGAATCTGTGCCGCCATCGGTGGCATTTTCTCCCGCGCCCGTCGCGAGCACCTGCCAGCCTGACCCGCACGCCGTCTTTACGCTTGCGATGTCGCTACCCCAATCCAGCTTCGCGGTCTGATCCGTGACTCCATCCACCAGATGAACTTGTCCGTCGGTTCCGGCGAAAAGCCACAAGACATATTTATCCCGCGGCAACGGAGCTGCCGAATAAAATTTGCCCACCACTGTCAGCTTTCCTACTCCTGGCGCTAAAGCGCCGGTAAAGAAATTTCGTGATGCTGAGTAGAAGGCTCCGGTTGGCCGCACTGCTAGTGCGCCGCCGGATGGCAACAAGGGTGCAAGAGGAGATGCAACGAGCGGCCACGGATCATCACTTTCACGGCAATTCAGGGCGAGCGGCAAAGCAGTCGTGCTCCTGCACAACACGCCGGGCAGGTAAACGTCCAGCAAGTGATCTTTCGCAGTGAAGATGCGCCCACGCAAGTCTCGGGGCCAAGGCCGCTGATGCGTAATGGTCAGACTCTGCTCGGGCTGCCACTTGCCATTTATCAAGCGGTAGATCGTAACTTTCTCGACATCCAGCACCGCGATTTGTCTGGGTACGGTGTCCTCCTGCAGAACCAGCACATCCAGAATCCGTTCCTCCTGCGTCCACAAAGGAATCTTGCGAAGAGTCATCGGCATGGAGTCATGTGCGAATTCGGCCTCGTCTGCGCGCGGTACCGATACCATCACGACTGTCGATGCTGTCGCGCCCTGACGAATCTCAGCGATCCAGACATAGAATCGAGGATTCTCCGAAAGCCATACCGCCACCGTCGAGGCCTCTTGCTCGGGCTGGGCAGCGCGCGCTCCGAGAGCCTCCATATCTACACGCAGCGCGCTGCTGATGACGTCGAAGTCTTTCTTAGAGAGAGAGGATCGATTTTCTACCACGAGCGCAACCGCGCCGGGTCCGGTAACCGCAACGATCTTTCGAGCCAGCTGCTGCGTGGGGTCATTCCAATTTGCCGCCGCCGCGCTCGCCAGCAAACCGCAGCACAAAAGTAGAAGCGAGACCGGCTTTAACAATCTTGGCGAATTACGACGAGCGGGGCGCATTGTGTCGTCCGTTGCCTCATTATTCTAGAGACGCGTGAAGCGGCCAGTGACCAGACAGATACCGACCACTTGGCCACCGATCACTGACCACTATCTTTGTTCTGCCTGGCCGCTCTGGTTCGCCACGTTCATGCTGCGAAGCACATCATTGGCGAAAAAGAATTTTCCATCGGCCGGCACCATCATGATCTGCAGCTTGTCGGAAAGCCGTTCGGCCACAATTTTGTTAATCAGTAACGGGTTCTCCTTCAAAATCGCGGCCTCGCTCTTCAATCGTTCCGCATCGGCCACTGCCGTCACACGGATGCGATCAGCCTCCGCGTCCGCCAGCACCTTTCGCCGCTCGCCTTCAGCTTTGCTGTCGATCACCTTGGCCTGAGCTTCTGCTTCCGCATTCTGAATGGTTGCTTCCTTGCGCGCTTGTGCCTCCAGCCGGCTCTGCTCGATTTGCTTTTCCTTCAAAGGCAGCGTGTATTGCATTGCGTCGGCTTCTCCCTTGGCCTGCAGCACATGCACTTGCGCTTCTCCCTCGGCCCGCTTGATCTGCTGCACCTTCGCGGCTTCAGCCTCGAGTTCGGCGATCTTCACTTCCTTGCCCTTCAACTCCGTTTCCACGCCCATGCGATCGTTCTCCTGCTCCTTCAATAGCAGCGCTTCCAACCCCTTCGCATATTCGGGCGGCAATTGGATATCGCGAAGCATTACCTCTTTCACCACAATCCCATCCGCCGCCAGCTTCTGTGTAATCATTCCTGCCGCCCGCTGGCGAACTTCTTCACGCTTCGCCGAAAAGACATCCCGCACCGTGTAGTTTGGAACGATTTCCCGCCATACGCTTGCCACGGTCGGCGGCACAATTTCCTTTTCCACCGGACGCGGCAAGTTTCCCTGGATATAGTCCAGCCTCTTCGCGTCGAGCCGGTACCGCACCGTGATCGCCAATCCCAATGTCAACCCCTCCTTTGCCTGTACATCCAGAAGTTGCATCTTAGTGGCAACGTTTGCCGCCGCAGCCTTTCCATCCTCCGAAGCTCCAGTGGTAAAAATCTGATCCCGCGTATCGAACAGCGCCACGCTCTCCACCAGCGGCATCACGAAATGCGCCCCGGGATAAAGCGTGCCTGGCATCGTTCCGCTCATCTCGCTCACTCGGACTCCGGCCATCCCGCTCGGCACAACCACAATGCTGAAAGCCACAAGCAGCGGTCCCCACGCAAGCATCGCCAGTGCCAGCGAAGTCCGCCAGCGCACAACAACCGGTGCTGCACCGGGTGCGCCGCCCGGTGTTTCCAGCGCCCGCCGATAGAGCATTTCGCGATACAAATCGTAAGTGAGTATGCACACGGCCGCGAAGATCATTCCCAAGCCGCCCGTGATCAGCAAATACTTCAACGCCAACATGGTCGTTCTCCTTTGCGCCTCAGCGCTTTTGTCCTGATTTCACCGGTACCGTCTGCCGGACAAAGAACAGACGGAACACCTGCCCGAAAATCAATTCCTCCGCCAGCAATGCGACCGCCAGTGAAAAAATCATGCCGCCCACCACTGCCATGAATGTGATTGCCATTTGCATAATTGCCTCCTCAAAACTCGATACTCGGTATCCGTCGCTTCTACTGCCCAACAGTCGCTGTTATCCCCAGTGCCGTAGCCAAGGCCGGCGTTCCGGCGATCGCTGTGCTGGTCGACCTCATTCCCCGCCCCATCGCACAGATTAAGAGGCAGGGCAGGAGCCAAAGTTCATATCACTGAAGGGAAACGGGTTAGCGGCGGGCTACCGGGCGGAAAAAGTGGCTTGCGAACAACAGTGTGTCATGGCGGGACACGTTGCCGAGACTCTTTCAACGGCGATCATGCAGAAGAGTTTCGGCTGGAAGGAAAGCAAGCAACGACTGGAA
This sequence comes from uncultured Acidobacteriaceae bacterium, assembly GCA_963750245.1. Taxonomy (GTDB): domain Bacteria; phylum Acidobacteriota; class Terriglobia; order Terriglobales; family Acidobacteriaceae; genus Sulfotelmatobacter. Next base: position 231,871 of record CAVVQB010000004.1, on the reverse strand, counting down.
CAGAACGACAGGGAGGGCATGGGAGGGCCACCTTACTCATCTCTTCAATCTCTAATCTCTAATTTAAGGCGCCCGGCCCCTGCCGTCTGGGGTAACGGCTCTGTGGGGTTCTGTGGGTTAGGGCCGGGCGATCTCAACTAGAAGGCCTAGTTCAATGTGAGCATTCTGCCATCGTGATTTTTTCATGTCGGTGACCGCGATCACGCCTTCGCGTGATCCTCGTCAACATTTGGACCGTTTTGGTCCGGTCGCATGCGATAGGCCGCGGCACACTGCAGCCTGTGACGACCATCACAGCCTGATCCCTTCGCGCCCCCCTACACTGGCAATCGAGCAGCCAGAAACCCACTCTTGTTTTGGAGACTTTTATCATGGCCTATGTGATTACCGACTCCTGCATCAAGGATTCCCTCTGCGTCGATGTCTGTCCCACCGACTGCATCCACCCCAAGCAGGATGAGCCCGGTTTTGAAGAAGCTAAACAGCTTTTTGTCGACCCAGCGGAGTGCATCGACTGCGGTGCGTGCGTTCCCGCCTGCACCTCAGATTCGATCCTTGCCGTCGACGATGTTCCGGAGGACAAGAAGGAATTTATCGAAGCCAACGCAACGTACTTCAAGCGCTGAGCCCCTTCTTGGCGGAGGAATCGATCTGGCGAGGTTGATCCCTCGACCTCCGCCGCTCAATTGTTCTAGAGCTTTCATAGCAAAGCCACAGAGAAGATTAATAATCATTCTTCCATCAGGCCTTCTCTGTGGCTATCTGATGAAATCCTTCCGTTCATTTGACTTCTTCTTCTCGCCATCGCTATCGTTGCCCGCATGAACATCGTCAAAGCCACACGCAATTTCGAAGAGTGGCTGGCCAAGCGCACTCATATCGATAAGAAAGACCTTCGTCTTAAGCACTCCCGTATGAAGGCGGAGATCTTTCCGTTCTTTCGCGCCACCTACTACCGGTGGGCGCAACTCTGGCCGCAGATCTGCCCCGATCTCGCCAGGGCGCCTCAGGTTCTTGCGGTGGGCGATCTTCATGTCGAGAACTTCGGCACATGGCGTGACATCGAAGGCCGGCTCATCTGGGGAGTGAATGATTTTGACGAAGCTTGGCCGATGGCCTACACCATCGATCTGGTGCGTCTCGCCGTTAGTGCTCATCTCGCTGTCGACGTCGGAAGTCTTCCCCTCAAACGAGAAGATATTTGCGACACTTTGCTCAGTGGTTATCACGAAGGCTTGCGCGAACGAGGTCGCGCCTTCGTGCTGGGCGAGCAGCATCAGTGGTTGCGCCTGATAGCGGAAGGCGAGTTGCGCGATCCCGTACATTTCTGGCAGAAGATGGACGCGCTTCGAACCCTAAAGACCGAAGTGCCTATCAGCGCGGTCGATGCCATTGAACATCTCATGCCGGCACCCGGCATTCCGTATCGCCTGGCGCACCGCGTCGCCGGACTGGGTAGTCTGGGCCATGCCCGCTATGTTGCCATCGCCGATTGGCACGGGGGCCGCATCGCCCGCGAGGCCAAGGCGCTCGTCCAGTCTTCCGCCTGCTGGGCGGAAACGGTTGAGTCGCAGAAGGATGACGGCCCCGCCGAAATTCTCTACCAGACCATCATCAGCCGCGCCGTCCGCTGCCCCGATCCCTTTGTCCAGTTGCGCGGCCGCTGGATCGTTCGCCGCCTTGGTCCGCACTGCTCGCGCATCGAACTCGCGTCCTTGCGCGGCCCCGACACTGAACTCCGCCTGTTGCACGCCATGGGATGGGAAACCGCCAACATCCATCTCGGCACTCCATCGGCGCGAAAAGCGATCTTGCGTCATCTCGATAGGCAAGAAAAAAGGTGGCTGCACAAGTCTGCTGAATCCATGCTGCAGGCGGTGCGCGCAGATTGGGAGGTGTGGAAGAAGAAGGGGTACAGCTGATCCGCTAAATTGCCCGTATCGCACAGATCAGCCTCCAAGCTGCGTTACACTGTTTCGCCGTACATGCCGACCAATCCCCACAGCCCTGACGATCTTCTCACCCAGCTTGAAGGCGCCAAGAATCGCTTCGAGTCCGGACATACGGCGGTCGTCAACCGACTCCTCACCCAACTCGCGGGGCTCGAACTGTGCGATCCTAACCAACTCATCCGCTTTCATGAATTCCTGCTTTTCCTCCGCGCTTTCCCGCACGCACCATCGCAAATCCCGCGCGTCGAAAGTCTCCTCAATACCTTTCACGAACGCATCGAGAAACTCCGCGCCACGAACGCCGACATGTCTCTGTTCGACGATTTCGATACCTCGGGTATTGCCGGCACCGCCATGCAGGACACTCTTTCCTTCGACGTATGCCGATGGCTGGTGCACCGCATTCCGCGCAATGTGGAAATTGCGTGGGACGACTACTGGGACGACTACGAGTCCGAGCGCGCCTCGCGGCTCCATCTGGCCGCGCTTCATTCCACTCCTCGAAGAAGATGCCGACGTCGAAGCCAACATCCCATGGCAGCGATGGCTCGATGCCGCCCGCGGCCGCCAGAATCCGCTCCCGTGGCTTATTGGCAGCTTCGAACAACTCCCAGTTCCGGATCGTCGGCGCGCGGAGCTCTACGACTCGCTGCATCTTCCAATTCGCTGGAGACTTGAGAACCTTAAGCTTTCCCGTACTCGCAACTGGACGCGCCCGCGCCGCTTCTTCTTGCACGATGGTCCGCTCATCCAGCGCAGCGAGGTTTCGCTGGCGCGCGAACTAGCCCAACCTGCACCCAAGCTCGAGAAGCTTTCCCTCGCTGAGGGCGAAGAGGTTATGCACGCAATCCGCGAAGTAATGGTCGTGAGATATCGCGAGCTTTATGGGACTACGCTTGGCGATCCGCGCACTGTGGTGCGAACCGAACTCGGACGCGGTGTTGTCATGCATTTCTGGGGGCTTCCGCCCGCGCGCCGCCTGCCGCTGCGCGCTTATCTCGCGGGATACACGCTGAAGAACGGCGTGCCCATCAACTACATCGAAGCCATCGGACTCTGCGAATGGATCGAGGTCGGCTTCAACACTTTCTATACCTATCGTCAGGGAGAAACCGCCTGGATCTATGCTCAGGCCTTGCGCTGCCTGCGCGCCTTAACCGGCGCCAAATGTATTTCGATTTATCCCTATCAGATCGGGCAGAACAATGACGAAGCCATCGATTCAGGAGCTTTCTGGTTTTACCGGAAACTAGGGTTTCGCCCAGGCCGCGCTGATCTAAAGAGGCTGTGTGAAAAGGAAGAAAAGAAAATCGCAGCCAATCGACAATACAAAACTCCCGCGCGAATTTTGAAACGGCTGGCCGAAGCGCACATGTTTTATGAACTCCAACCTTATGGCGACAGACAGCCTGGGGCTTGGGACACTTTCTCCGCCCGCAATCTGGGCCTGCTCGTCAACCATCGCATGGCGCGCGAGTTCGAGGGCGACAGCCGGAAGATCCGTCGAGCCTCCGTCGACTACGTGACTCGTGCCCTCAAAGTGAATCCTGCGCGCTGGACTGAGATCCAGCGCGCGTCCCTGGAAAACTGGTCGCTGGTTCTTGCGCTCATCCCCGACCTTGCTCGCTGTTCTGGGGAAGAGAAGCGACAACTTATGGGAATCGTCCGCGCCAAGTCTGCAACGAACGAAATGGCCTATCTTCGGCAGACCCAGAATCATCCGCGACTGCGATCTGAAATCCTCCGGCTGGGCTCGTGAACTCGGATATAATTTGTTGAGCAGTTGTCGATGTTAGAAGCACTCCAGGCTCGGCTGAAAGTTCTCGAGGACGAGATTCTGTGCGTCACTAAGCTGGCCGCCGAGGCAAAAGAAACGCTCGCGCAGGACAACTACTGGCGGATGGCGCAGGATCTGCAGCGCGAAGCGCGAGAGTTACGCTTGCAGATTGCAAGAACGGCGGAATCTTCCGCTCCCGATCACAAATCCCGAGGGCCGCTTTCAAGTTCGGTTCCTTCTGGTGCCTCGCGTAATAATTCGTGCAAGTCGAGTGAGCGGGTGTACATTTCCAATTTTCCATCGGCCGAGCGCGGCCATTTTTCTTTGGGCTTGTCGCAGTAGAGTTCCACTCCATTCTCGTCGGGATCGCTCAGGTAGATCGATTCGCTCACGCCATGGTCGGCTGCGCCTTGCAGCGGAATCTTTGCGGCAAGCACTCGTCGCAATGCCGTGGCCAGCGCGGCGCGCGACGGATAGACGATCGCGGTGTGGTAGAGGCCAGTTGTTCCCGGTGGGGGCGGCGAGCCTCCGAGACTCTCCCAGGTGTTCAGGGCGATGTGATGGTGGTATCCGCCGGCTGAGAGGAATACTGCTCCGTCGCCGTAGCGTTGCATCACTTCGAGTCCAAGCACTCCGGCGTAAAAGCGCAGGGCCCGCTGCAGATTGGCTACCTTTAAATGAACGTGGCCGATTCGCACTTTGGGATCGACCACGTAGGGAGCGGTTGGCGAATCCTTCTTGCCTGCGGACATTGCTCAAGGCCTCTGAGGTCGAGATTATAGCGCCAGCAGAAATTGGTCTCCTCGCGTCACACCTGGCCGTGATCCCCGTCATAGAACTGCGGTGACCGATTGACTACCTTTATTGTGAACTACAAACTTCTGCTCGTGATTCTCATGGAGGCATACCATGCCCGCCATCCTAGAGGTTGTTCCGGAAGTGGAGACCGAATCGCGGAAGGAAACCGTGACGATTCGTGAAGCGAAGCCGGTGGCTCCGACGCCGAAACCCCGCACGCTGCTGCAACGGATCTTTGAGGGACACGAGGAATATCTCGGCTACACTCCGGATTGATCCGCCCGGGCGTTTTCTAATCTGCCAGCATGGGGACCGTTGGCGTCTCCTCGCCCGAAGAACTCTCCAATGTTTGTGGATATCTGCTTGGAATAATTCTGTCGACTCGTGCCTGTGAGGCGGCGGGAAAGCGTCTCAAAACGGAAGTTTCGTGGAATTTGGGTGGGTACCCCCCTCCCCCCATCGCGCTTGAAAGTCTTGCTGGGCGCGGGTTCTGCAAAAACATGTTTGCAAAATCTAGGTGTCAAAGAGCTTATCGGTCAAAATCCAGAGAGCAAAGGAGTTACGGGCGCTGGCTTGAGCCGCGCCTTCACCGCCTCCGCCTTGACCATATTGCGCTGAGTTGGAGTGGGGCACAAGGTTAGATGTCACAGTGGGGCTGTGAAAACGCGCCGGTATTCTGACGAGGATCGTGCCGCAGCGAGAAAGTCAAAATCCCCGCCCAAGCAGAGCCCGTTCGACTTCGCTCAGGGCAGGCTTTGGACGGGGCACCCTCGGGTTCTCTTCGGCTGGGCCAGCCCGGTAAGAAATAGGCCATACGGCATACGAAACGCTAAGCCACATTGTGACACTATCCAGTTGTTCGCTCTCCGAATGAAACTGGCCTTCAGATGGAGAAGAGACGCTTGATGCCAGTTTCAACTCTCGAAAAAGAATAAGGCTGTGCTTCCTGCATAGTCCATTGTTCTGAGGTCTAACGATTACAGGAGGAAACCATGCCCAATAAGGGTTCCGAAAAAAGTCAGAAGAAGAAAGGCTCGGGCGCACATCGCGTACCTGCCAGGACGCACACGAAAACAGCCGTTCCAAGCTCTGAGGATAAGAGTGAGTCGGGGCCGGCACGTTTGCACGCTCCTGCTGGCTCGGCGCGCTCAACCAGCAGTCTGGAATCCGGACCTCGTCGACTGTATGTATCGCCCACAACTCAGGGCCAACATGCTCTCGCCCACAGGACCGTAAAACCAGCCCAGTAGAAAACCGCAGTCAACATCTTCAAGATTTCAAAATAAGGAGGAACGAAAATGTATATCTTGCCAGAAATCGTAGTCTACGTGGATGCCGGCTTCTCCGGAGGGGAATGGCGTTTCAATTTGGCTCCTGGCTGGGGCTGGAACTATGTCGGCGACAACTGGAACGACAAGATCTCGTCGGTCGTGGTAATTGCTGGCACTTGGCAGTTCTTTGAGAATGCCGGTTTCGGCGGAGCGTCCACGATCGTGGGTCCAGGCTATTACCAATTTGTGGAGGATCCGCAGTTCAACATGCAAAACGACTCGATCTCCTCAATTCTTTGCCTCTCCGACCAACCTCAGGGAGACTTCCCGGTGGTCGACGAGTAGTCACCTCACCGAACTACCCAATGCGGGTGCCCCGGTCCCTGTCTCTCCGTTCCTTGGAGAGACAGGGCGGGGATTTTGATTGTGGGACGGACACTCCCTTCGGCTCCGTGCGAGGCAGGCTCTGTCTCCCCTGGCCTTGATCTTGACTTTGTGACCCGCAACGAATCGTGCGGCACCGTGGAAGAGCGGCGCTTCAGCGTCGCGTAAGATGAGACTTGAAAGAACGCGGCTTCAGCCGTTCAAGGAACGGCGCTATCCAGCTCGGCGGATGAAGCTTAATGATCGCTCCCAGCGCCAACCGCCCGCCGAAAACCGTGACGACGTTCAGCCTAAAGTTAAGGTAGGGCCGGGAACTGGAGCGGGCGAAAGATGGGGCGCCCCACTTCTCGCTTCTTTTGCGAGAAGTCGGATTCTTCGTGATGCCGTTCAACCGCCTACAATCTTCGCGAAGACAGGGACTCGACTTCAGCGACGCTCCCAGGTCTCGCAAAAGCAACGAGACCTGGGGCACCCGGCTTCTTCTCTGCGCAAAGCAATGGCGTAGGATGAAGAACAGAGGATGCGCTACCGCCCCGCCTTTACACCCCATCCGCCCGCATGATAACCTTCCTACTGTCACCAAGATAAATCGAAACTAGAACAGGAGTGCACCAGGTTAGTGCTAGCCAGAGAGCAAAAGAAATCTGTCATTGACCAGTATCAGACGCACGCGACTGACACCGGGAGTCCGGAGGTTCAGATCGCCATTATCAGTGAACGCATTGGGCAACTGACGGATCACTTCAAAACGCACCAGAAGGACCACGGCTCGCGCCGCGGCCTGCTCATGCTGGTCAGCAAGCGGCGTCGCTTGCTCGACTACCTCAAGAGATACGATTCCGAGCGCTATAAGACGGTCATTGGGAAGCTCGGCATCCGCAAATAGCCTGGTTCCGGAGGCCGGAACGTTTCCGCGATTGCTCCGGGATATCTCTAAGAAAGCCGCCTTCGTCTCGAAGCCGGTAGAGCATTGAGCCAACTCCAGCGTGCGTGGTCGAGGCGTATTTTCGGGACCCAAGCTCTCATTGGCACCCGCTCATCGAACTCGCTTATCGGCGTTCGCTTACCCATGACTTGCTCGCCTTTCCATTCCCGCAAATTGCCTCGCAACCTGCAATGCAAGCTGCGCCAGCCGGAAAGCGCGACCGCGCTCCTGATCAAGACAATTAAGGATGAATATGAAACCAGAAGTTACTGCAGTAACGGTAGACCTCGCCGGCGGAAAGCAACTCACATTTGAAACTGGAAAGTTAGCCAAGCAGGCCCATGGAGCGGCGGTGGTCCGCATGGGCGATAACGTGGTGCTCGCCACTGCCGTGGCCAATGCCGATCCGCGCGAGGGCATCGATTTCTTTCCGCTCACGGTGGATTACCGCGAATACACATACGCCGGTGGACGCTTTCCCGGCGGCTTTATCAAGCGCGAAGGGCGCATGAGCGAGCGTGAAGTGCTCACCAGCCGGCAGATCGATCGGCCTGTGCGGCCAATGTTTGCCGAAGGATTTAAGTGCGAGACGCAGGTAATCGCGTTCGTGCTGTCGGCCGACGCGAGTAACGATCCGGACGTACTCGGGATCAACGGCGCGTCTGCCGCCCTTACGCTTTCTGATATTCCGTTTCTCGGGCCCATCGGCGCGGTGCGCGTCGGGCAGCTGAACGGGCAGTTCGTGATCAATCCCACCTACGACGAGATGCGTGAGAGCACGCTGAACATTATGGTGGTCGGGACTGCCGATGGGATCGTGATGATCGAGTCGGGCGCGAAAGAAGTGAACGAAGAAGTTGTAGTCGATGCAATTGAGTTCGGGCACACCGAGATCAAAAAGATTTGTGCGGCCATCAACGATCTGCGCAATCGAGTTGGCAAGAAGAAGCGCGAAGTTACTCCGCCAGAGTTCGATCAGGCTTACTATGACGCGCTGAGGAAGAAGGTTGGCGCGGAGTTGTCGGACGCGCTCGACACCAAGAAGCATCCGAAGGCGGAAAGCGCCACGCTGGTAAAAGACATCAAGAAGAAGCTGCAGGCCGAGATTCCCGAGGACGATGAGAAGGCGCTGGCGAAGTTGAAACAGTATTACGAAACTCTGCGCGAGCGGATCTTCCGCGAGGAAGTGATCGAGAAGAAACACCGTCCTGATGGACGGGCGTTCGACGAGATCCGGGAAATCTGGATCGAAGCGGGAGTGCTGCCACGGACTCACGGCAGCGCTATTTTTACCCGCGGCGAAACGCAGGCGCTGGTAACCACCACGCTCGGCACCAGCGACGACATGCAGCGGCTGGAAGGTTTCGAGGGCGAAGCCAAGAAACGCTTCATGCTGCATTACAACTTTCCGCCGTTTTCGGTGGGAGAGGTTGCGTTTTTGCGCGGTGCCGGACGGCGTGAGATTGGGCACGGGGCGTTGGCCGAGCGAGCGGTTTCGGCGGTGCTGCCTTCGGAAGAGTCGTGGCCTTACGCGATGCGGGTGGTATCGGACATTCTGGAGTCGAATGGATCGTCATCGATGGCGACGGTGTGCGGTGCGTCGTTGTCGCTGATGGATGCGGGAGTTCCGTTGAAGGCTCCAGTGGCCGGAGTTGCGATGGGACTGGTGAAGGAAGGCGAGGAGTATGCCATCCTGACCGACATTGCCGGCGCGGAAGATCATTACGGCGACATGGATTTCAAAGTTGCCGGAACGAAAAACGGGATCACGGCGCTGCAGATGGATATTAAGGTTGCCGGGATCACGTCGCAGATCATGCGCGAGGCGCTGGCGCAGGCAAAGCGCGGGCGGCTGCACATTCTCGGGAAGATGGAGGAAGTGATTGCTGCGGGCCGCGAGAAGATTTCCGATTTCGCTCCGCGCTTCTACACCGTGCAGATTCCGGTCGACAAGATTCGCGATCTGATCGGGCCGGGCGGAAAGATGATTCGCAGCATTGTGGAACAAACCGGGGTCAAGATCGATGTGGAAGATTCCGGGCTGGTGAAGGTGGCGTCGAGCGATCAGGCGTCGGCGGCGAAGGCGCTGCAGATTATCGGCGACCTGACGGCGACGGCGGAGGTTGGGAAAACCTATCTCGGAAAAGTCACGCGGCTGGCGGATTTCGGCGCGTTCGTCGAGATCATTCCTGGCACCGATGGGTTGCTGCACATCAGCGAAGTGGCGGAGCATCGCATTGCCGATGTGCGCGACGAGTTGAAGGAAGGCGATCAGGTGCTGGTGAAGGTGCTGGCGGTCGAGGGCAATCGCATCCGGCTCTCGCGCAAGGCGATTTTGAAAGAGCAGCGCGCGAAGATGACGCCGGGCGGTGGCGATGGCGTTGCGCCGGCTGACACGGGCGAGGAACGGGAAGCGGTGCCTGCACCTGCGTTAACCGGAAGCATGGTGATCGAGGGCGGCGGAGATTTTCCCGATGATGAACCGAACTTCAATCGCGAAGGAGGAGTGCCGGCGGGCGGCGGTGATCGTCCTCACGGGGATCGTCCGCATGGCGGAGACCGTGGTGGGCGCGGCGGACGTCCGGGCGGCGGGCGGGACCGCGGACGCGGCGGGCGTGGTGGAAGGCCGGGCGGCGGCGGACGGGATCGTGGACGCGGCGGGCCGGGCGGGGGAAGACACTAAGTTGTCGCTACGGATCTGCACGGATTCACACGGATAAAACAAATAAGTTCGTAAGGGCCACGGCGCACAGTCGTGGCCCTTTTGGCTCGCTTGCTGAGGCGAGAGATTCTGGGAGGAGAATTCCCACTTCTCGCAAAAGACGCGAGAAATGGGGCACCGGATCGAGGCGAATTGCATAGGCCCTTCGTCGGGAGTCGCTCGCGTTTGCGAGCGACTCCGCTTCCTCAGGATGACAAATCAAGGTCAACGGCGATGGACGAAAGTGTGCTTGCTGCTAGGAGGAGCTATGTACGAAGTGATCCTGAAAAGGTTCGAACAGCCGGATGAGGTGCGAAATTTTGAGAAAGGGAAGTTTGAAGTAGTGCATATTGGCGGGATGACGATTGGACGGGCGACCTACGAGCCGGGGTGGAAGTGGTCGGAGCACGTGGGGAAGGCTGTGGGCGCGAAGAGTTGCATGGTGGAGCACGTGGGACTGGTGGTGTCAGGGCGGGCGACGGCGGCGATGGATGATGGCCGCGTGATCGAGATGAAAGCCGGGGACGTTTTCTACATTGCGCCGGGACACGACAGTGGGGTGGTAGGCAATGAGCCTTATGTGTCGCTGCACTTTTTGGGTGCGGAGCAGTATGCGCAGCAAAAAAAGTGATCGTGCAGAAACTGCTCTCCGGTGTGTACAGCTCGTGGAACGGGAGGCCGCGATGGAAATCGCGGCCTCTCTGTTCGTTGTCTATTTCTTGATGCGTTCCGCGAGGGTTACGATCCAGCCTTCGGGATCTTCGAAGGCAAATTCGCGCATGCCGTAGAACTGGTCTTTCATTGGCATGGTGATCTTCGCGCCGTGCTGCAGGACTTTCTTGAAGAAATCTTCGATCCCTTCGACTTCAATGAACAGAGTAAGGCTGCCGCCAATAGGCTTGGCGCCCAGCGCAGGATACTCTTCGGCTACAGCTTTGTGGTCGTTGAAGAAAATTTCGACGCTGTCCGAGATTACAGAGCCGAAGACGTAGGGCGGCGCGTCAGGCACGGTGAAACCGGGCTGAAAGCCGAGCACGGCGCGGTAGAAATTAAGGCTGGCCTCAACGTTGCGAACAACTAGATTGGGCGTGAGCTTCTTGAGTTTCATTTGATCTCCTCGTGATTCGAATCGAATCGTCATTCAAATTGAATGTTGTTTGAATTGAATCGGGTGGGCGCGCGCCGGATGGGGGCTGCACGCACACCACGGGTGTGCTCGCAACTCCTCCATCCGCGATCCTTGCGAGGAAAGGGAACGCAGGTAGGGCCGCCTCATTGTAGGTGGCGGCATCCAGGGACGCCGCGCGGAGCCCGCGAGGTACGGCGAGAAGATAGCACAGAAACCACGGTTCTTCGCGGAATTTATATGGAGGTATGTGCGGCTGGACGATCCCCACCCTTGCAGAGGATGCAAGGGTGGGCTTCCCGCCGGTGGTGGGCGAACCTGAGAGGTGGGAGCTTACCTGCACATCAGGCAGCGGTTTGCCGGTAAGCAAAGGCTGGCATTGGGCGCGAATCCAAAAAAGTGCTGCGGTCCCGTAATCTCGAGTTGGTTTTGTTTTGGCTAGATTGGCGCAAGCCGCCGCATGCGGTCACTTCAGCTATCGAAAGCGGCAACCCGGGTTTGCAACTGTGAAAACGAGAGTGCGGATTGAGCTCCACCGAGATAGGGTGCAAGGGCGGCGATTGCTTCGGCGGCGGCGACTTCGGGAGCGGGATGGCCGCCGTGGATCGCGAGCCAGAGAGCGATAATCCAGGCAGCGTCCAATTCGTAGGTGAGAGCAAGTTCCGGGATCGGCATGGCGTTTCTCCTATCCCATAGTGAGGGAGAAATGGAAAACGTTTCGCATTGTTATAGTGAGGATCATGCCGAGGAGCCGATGATAAGAGACGCGAGATATTGGATTGAGAAGCTCGGGCTGGAGGTGCATCCGGAGGGCGGGTATTATCGGCAGACTTACAAAGCCGATTTGATTCTGGCGAGAGAAAGTTTGCCGCAGGAGTTCGGGGGGCCGCGTGCGGCTTCGACCGCTATTTATTTTCTACTCGAGGGAGAGAATTTTTCGGCATTTCATCGACTGCGATCGGATGAGGTTTGGCATTTCTATGCGGGGGCAACGGTTGTGGTTCATGTGATTAGGAAGGACGCGCGGTATTCGGAGATTTTGCTGGGGAACGATCCGGAGGCGGGAGAGGTGTTGCAGGCAGTGGTGAAGGCGGGATGCTGGTTTGCGTCGCGAGTCAGGGATGGGCGCGGGTTCGCGTTGGTGGGCTGCACGGTTGCGCCGGGATTTGATTTCGAAGATTTTGAAATGGGGAGGCGCGAGGAGTTGGTAGGGGCTTATCCGCAGCATCAGGAAGTAATTGAGAGGTTGACGCGGGAGTAGGCAGAGGCGATGTGTAAACGCCTGCTTTCGTCAATTGACTCACAGTGAGTGTGCGAGTCAACACCCACCGTAGATAAAGCGGCCGCCGCAGCGGATCCCCCAGTCGGCCCTACGACTCTGGCGTGATGTTTTGGTTCACGCGAAAGAAGTTTGTCGGATCGTACTTCTTCTTGATGGCAGCGAGGCGTCGGTAATTATCGCGGAACGAAGCCTGAACCCGTTCCTGTCCTTCGTCCATCATGAAGTTGATGTAGGCGCCTCCTGCCGAGTAGGGATGCAGCGCGTCATAATAGCTCTTGCACCACTCTGTAATTTTCGCCGCGTTAGCCGGGTCCGGATCTACCCCGACAATGACCTCTGCGAACAAGGCTTCCCGGAAACTGTAGGCTGTATCGTTTTTGCTTACGCGTTGGGCTGCGCCGTTGACAGGGTAAAGGTGCATCGTCGAAAGCATGGTCGGCAGCTTCGAACCGTGCTCGACGTGCTTCGCGATGGCCGCATCGCTCAGCCCCGTGAAGTTGTCGGCGCGCCAGTACCACTGCAACCCAGGAACAAACAGACCGTCAAAAGTGCTCTGCACTGCTGGAAATGGCGCAGGGCCAACCGCGTCGAGTAGCGGCGCTCCCACGCTGCGCATGGGGCGGGTCGCCTTCTCGGTTTGCTCAGCGGTCCCTGTGCTGCACCAGACGATGGCGCAAACCTTTTTCATATGAAGATTTTCGGGAAACATGGGCGCGGGAGGGATCACGAGAAAAGCAAAGAATCCATTTACTTCCTCGGGAGCCGTAAGAATGAATTCGCGATAGGACTTCAGGACGTCGGCCGCCTGCTCAAGGGGCCAAAACGTGGGCCCGAACTGCACCGTGCTCACCGGATGCAGGCGGAACTCGAATGAAGTCACAACGCCGAAGTTTCCGCCTCCGCCTCGAATTGCCCAAAATAGGTCCTCGTTCTCCCTGGCACTTGCGGTCACGAATCGTCCATCCGCAAGAACCATGTCGACGGAGAGTAGATTGTCAATCGTGAGACCGTAGCGGCGAGTCAGGTAGCCGATGCCTCCTCCCAAAGTGAGTCCTGCAACACCGGTGGTTGAGATGAAACCGCAAGGCGTAGCCATTCCGAAAGCATGGGTCGCATGGTCCACGTCGCCCCACACGCATCCAGCCGCCACGCGCACCGTACGCGCTACCGGGTCAACGCGAACGCCTTTCATCGGCGAAAGATCGATCACGAGTCCACCGTCGCAAGTTCCGAGACCGGCCCCGTTGTGGCCGCCGCCGCGAATCGCGGTGAGCAGTCCGTTCTCACGTCCAAAACGGACGGCGGCCATGACGTCGCCCACATCAACAGCTTGCACAATAAGCTTCGGCCGCTTGTCGATCATTCCGTTGTAGACCCTGCGGGCGGCATCGTACCCGGAGTCTTCCGGCTGGAGTAGCTCTCCCCGAACGGCTGCTTTTAAATGTTCGATAGACTGTGCCATAGATGGCCTCCACCATCTTTTTTTATTTTACGAGACGATCCCCACAGGCGTTCACGGAGCATTCTGCGGCTTCGAAGCGGGTGCCCGTTTGGTCTTTGCCAATCATCGGGACCGAATCTTAGGACTCGGTGTTCACGGAAGTCAATCAAAGCAGTGAATTTGGCTCTTCGGGGTAATGATTGGCGATAAATCGCGATCACACTCAGTGAGGCTGATTTACTTTACTGCTGCCGCTTTCTTGGGGAACATTTCGCCGATGCGTTTGATTTGGGCGCCGACGGTGCGGAGTTTTTCTTCGATGTGTTCGTAGCCGCGGTCGATGTGGTAGACGCGGTCGATGATGGTCTCGCCGTCGGCAACCAGGGCCGCTAGAACAAGCGATGCGGAGGCGCGAAGGTCGCTGGCGAGGACGGCGGCGGCGCTGAGCGGAGTCTTGCCGCGAACCACGGCGCGGCGGCCTTCGATTTTTATGTTCGCTCCCATGCGGACTAATTCCTGCGCGTGCATGAAGCGGTTCTCGAAAATATTTTCGGTGATCACGGAAGCGCCTTCGGCTTGCGTGGCGAGCGCCATGAACTGCGCTTGCATGTCGGTGGGGAAGCCGGGAAATTCTTCGGTGGAAATGTCGGAGGCGGTGAAGGGATTGTCACCCATGACGCGCACGGACTCGCCGTTCGATTTGGTTTTCACGCCGACTTCCTTCAGTTTGCCGAGTACGGCGCCTAGGTGAGCAGGATCGCATCCGGCGATGTTGAGGTCGCCGCCAGTCATTGCGCCGGCGATCAGGAAAGTGCCGGCCTCGATGCGGTCGGGGATGATGCGGTGCTTCGTGCCTTTGAGCCGGGTCACGCCTTTGACGTGAATCGTAGGAGTGCCTGCGCCTTCGATCTTCGCTCCCATCTTGTTGAGCAAGAGCGGCGAGGTCGGCGACTTCGGGTTCGCGGGCGCAGTTCCGCAGGATGGTTTCGCCTTCGGCGAGAGTAGCGGCCATGAGCAGGTCTTCGGTTCCGGTGACGGTGATTTTGTCGAAAACTATTTCTGTGCCTCTCAGGCGATTGGCGCTGGCTTCTACATAACCGTGGTCCTGCACGATCTTTGCGCCGAGCTGCTCGAGTCCCTTGATGTGCATGTCGATGGGACGGCTGCCGATGGCGCAGCCGCCGGGGAGCGAGACGCGGGCGCGGCCGCAGCGGGCGACCAGCGGTCCGAGGACGAGCGTGGAGGAACGCATCGTCTTGACCAGTTCGTAGGAGGCTTCGGGGGTGGTGAGATTCTTGCAGTGGAGCGTGGTGCGGTGCTGGGCGCGTCCGTAGCCGAGTTCGACATCGGCGCCCATGGCAGCGAGAAGGTTGCGGGTGGTTTGAATGTCGCGGACCTGCGGAATGTTTTCCAGAATGACGGGTTCGTCGGTGAGCAGGGCGGCTGCCATGCAAGGCAGTGCGGCATTTTTTGCGCCGCTGATGTGGACGGTGCCGAGCAGCGGCTCGCCGCCGCGGATGACGAGTTTATCCATGAGTTCGGAGTTCCTGGTGAAAAATACATTCTAGCGGGGAAGTAGGTTGCGGGAGGGTAATCGGGAGGGCACGGCCTTGTGGGGGATATGGAAGATGATGGAAACGTCTTGCGAGGGCGTTGACAGCGTCGTTGTGCAAGGGATCCTTCGACTGCGTTGCCGTCCGCTTCGCGAACGGCAACTTCGCTCAGGATGACATGGGGGTTAGGCGCTGGTCGCCCAGTTGTCGATGGACAAACCACGGACGCGCTTAAACTCTCGAGTATTGTTGGTGATCAGCGTCAGGTCCAGGCTGCGGGCGTGGGCGGCGATGAAGAGATCGTTGGCGCCGATCATGGTGCCACGCGCCTTGAGCTCCGCGCGAATGGCGGCATAGTGCGAAGAGGCTTTGTCGGGAAAATCCAGAACTTCGACGCAGCCCAGGAATGCGGTTAGCGCTGCTTCATCCTGCCGATGTTTTGGAGACATTTCGACCCCGAACAAGAGTTCCGACTTGGTGATTACGGAGATGCACACGTCGCTGACCGGAACTTTGGTGAGGCGTTTTAGAACCACGTCGGGCGAGCGGCGCATGATGTAGGAGCAGGTGTCGGTGTCCAGCATGTAGCGGGGCATCAGGGCTCGCGCTCCTGGACGGGGAGATCCTCGATATTCTCCATGAATGAAGGCGAGGCGACTGGGGCGTCGGCCAGATAGGAAGACCAGTCTGAAGGGCGAGGCGAGAGGACTACGTCGGAGCCTTCCTTGCGGATGAACACTTCGTCGGTCTTGAACTGAAAGTCCTTGGGCAGCCGAACAGCCTGGCTCCGGTTGTTCATAAAGAGCTTGGCTTTGCGTTGCAGAGATGGCATATACAAAAGTATATGCCAAAGGCAGGCGACTTTCAAGTACTTCTTAGCAGAGCTCGGGCGCTAAGCCCTCCAACTTCTGGAGGTCTTATGGGCACGCCTGAAGTCGTCCCCTCCGAGCCCGATGCGAATAAGGGATCCTTCGGCTTCGTCTGGCGATTCGCTTCGCGGATCGCCAGACTGCGCTCAGGATGACAGACTAGAGAGACTCTTCTCCGTTTCTCAGAACGTCCTGCGGAAGAGCCAGAATAAAAATCCTGAGAGCATCATGGCTACGGGCAGGGTTAGAACCCAGGCCAGGGCCAGATTGCGGACCGTCGACCATTGGATGCCGGAGTGGTTAGCGGCCATGGTGCCGGCGATGCCGGATGATAGAACGTGGGTGGTGCTGACGGGGAGACCGAAGCCGTCGGCGGCGCCGATGGTGGCCATGGCGGTGATTTCGGCAACTGCGCCCTGCGCGTAGGTGAGATGTTGCTTACCGATTTTTTCTCCGACCGTGACCACGATGCGCTTCCAGCCGACCATCGTTCCGAGGCCGAGGGCCATGGCGACGGCGACCTTCACCCAAAGAGGAATGAAGCGGGTGGAGTGGTCGATGTGCTTTTTGTAGTTGGCGAGAACGGCGGTTTCGGAGGCGGTGAAAGTCGGGTTGTGACTCTTCTGCATCAGGCGGATGGCTTCGCTGATGAGATACATGTCATTGCGGAAGTTGCGGACCTGGTCGTTGGGGATGTTCTTCATCTCTTTGTAGAGAGCGGTTTCGTTGCCGATGTCGCTGACCAGAGTGCGCAGGGCGAGCATGGTGTTGGGGGTGAAATCTTTGTCGCGGATGTAATTGGTGACGTCATCGTGGGCGTCGCCGACGGCGGCGTTGGGGCTCACATATTTGCTGAGGACGTCGGCAGCCTCGTGGGAGACGGCGATGAAATCCTGGGAGTCCTTGTAGGTGACCGCATGGTTGAGAGCATAGGCGGTGGGGACGGTGCCGATGAGGATCAGCATGATGAGGCCCATGCCTTTTTGTCCGTCGTTGGAGCCGTGGAAGAAGCTGACGCCGGTGCAGGTGAGGATGAGCAGGCAGCGGATATAGAAAGGCGGGGGCGCGGCGCCTTCGGGAGCCGTATATAGTTTCGGATCCTTGATGAGAGCTTTGGCGAGAAGCAGGAGCAACCCGGCGCAACCGAAACCGACGATGGGCGAGAGCAGGAGGGATTTGCCGATGTTGGCGGCTTGCCCCCAATCGACTCCGCTGGTACCGGCCCTGGCGTTCATGAGTTGGTTGGCGATGCCGACGCCGATCACGGAGCCGATGAGCGTATGCGAACTGGAGGCGGGAAGCCCGAAATACCAGGTGCCGAGGTTCCAGATGATGGCAGCAACGAGCAAAGCGAAGACCATGGCAAATCCGGCCTTGCTGCCGACTTGCAGAATCAGTTCAACGGGCAGTAGCGAGACGATGGCGAAGGCGACCAGGCCGCTGGAGGCCAGCACGCCGAGGAAATTCCAGAAGCCGGACCAAACGACGGCGATGTGCGGCTCGAGCGAGTGAGTATAGATGACCGTGGCCACGGCGTTGGCGGTGTCGTGGAATCCGTTCACGAACTCGAAACCGAGAGCCACCATCAGCGCGACACCCAGAAGTACGAAGGGCAGGACGGATTCGTTATGGATGGTGGAAAGATCGTGAAGCAGGCTGGAGCCGGCATAGGCCACTCCGATGACCAGCACGATTCCGAAAACCAGTATGCCGATCTTGCCGGGAGAACGCGAGAGTTTCTGGTCGAGTACGCTCGTGGATGCAGTGGCCATGACGATTACCTCAATTTAAGTAAGGGAGTTAAGAACCGCTGGAAAGCTATCGAGGGACTATACGGAAAGATTGTTACGGGAGTGTGAAAACTGTAGCTGTAGCGAAATATTTGAGGTGCGCCGAAGCCTGAGTTTCGTGGAAACGGAAGCGACTGCGGCAACATCCAACCAAGACAGGCGTCCAGGAGGAAGAACATGTCTAAAGTGAGACTGGCATTGTTGGCGCGGGTTGAAGCCAAGCCGGGCAAGGAAGCGGAAGTGGAAAATTTTCTGCGCAGCGCGTTGTCAATGGTGGAAGACGAGCCGGAGACACTGGAATGGTTTGCCATCAAGATGGGGCCGTCAACCTTCGGAATCTTCGATGTGTTTAAAGACGAAGCGGGGCGGCAGGCACACTTGAATGGGCGCGTGGCAGCCGGATTGATTGGCGAATGCGGCTACGCTGCTGGCCAAGGCTCCGGTGATTGAAAAGTGCGAGGTGCTGGAAGTGAAGCCGGCGAAATGAGGGACGAAGGCTCGCTCTTATCCGTATCAATACGAAGATTGTTCCCAACCCTGCCATGGGCATTCGCAACTAAGTCACAGATGCCAACAACAATCCCGCAGCAGCGCGCCGCACCGCGCTCTGCAAACAATGGAGGAGTAAACATGGCAGGCGATACGGAGAAGGATAAGCAGCAGAGCGGCCAGTATGGCCAGGGAAGCCAACAGAGCGGTCAACAGGGCCAGCACGGCCAAGACCAGAAGACCGGACAAACTGGACATTCCGGACAACAGCAACAGAAGGGGAACGTGGATCCGAACCGGAAGAATCCTTCTCAGGACGATGAGCAGGAAGAGAATGACCGTCAGCGGCGTGCTTCCTAGTAAGTGCGGGAAGTAGTGATTTTAAGGAGCTCCAGCGGGTTGGCTGGGGCTCTTTCGCTTTTGGGCTTGAGGCATTTCTCCCGAAATGCCCCCGGATTAAGAGGGCTAAGATTAAGGCGCTTCGGGTATTGCACAGCATTGTTTACAATAGAAGATTCGTCTGCCTGCATGGGGAAATCCCTGCGGGGGATGAACTCGAAATTGGAATCACCCGATCACAAACTCGAAGCGTGTTCCCGCGTGCCGCCCACCGTCTATTGGCGGGTGGAGGGGAGTCTCGTTGACCTGACGGTGGTGCAGCCGGTGGCGTTCTTTACGTGGAACGCGCAGACGTTCTCGGAGCGCATCCGGCGGCGCGGTTTGATTTTCGTAATGGCGGCGCTGCGTCCTTTTCTCTACTCGACGAATCGGAAGTTTGCGACCCGCGTGGTGCATACCGCGCTCCGAGGAGTGACCCGGGACCGGCTAGATCTGCTGGGCGAAGAATATTTTCAATACAAATTGAAGCCGCAATTGAAGGCGCGTGGAGTGGAGCGCGTGCAGGAACTGGTGCGCACCGGAGCGGATGTGATTCTGGTCAGTCAGGGGCTGGAACACGTGATGAAGCCGCTGGCGCAGCATCTGGGCGTGAAGCGGATTGTGGCTAACCGGCTGGAGTTCCGCGATGGCGTAGCGACTGGACGGCTGCTGGAACCGGTGATCCGACCGCGGGGCGCATTTGCGCGGGTCCAGGATCAGACTCCCGACGGACGGCGGGCGCCCAAGACGCTGGCGCGGCAACTGGACATTAGCCTGGAGGAGCTGAGGGCTGCGGCGATTCCAGCGGGGCGGGAATCGACGGTGCGCGAGCGTCCGATTGTGCACTTTGAAGGGCGGCAGCAAGCGGCGGGATTTTCGGTGAGGCGTGCTCTCGCGGGCAAGCACGTGATGTTGATCGGCGTGACCGGATTTATTGGCAAGGTCTGGCTGGCGAACACGCTGATGGATTTGCCGAAGATCGGGCGGATTTATCTGCTGATTCGCAGGCAGAAGTCGAATCCGGCGCAGCGGCGGTTTGAAAAAATCGTAGAAGAGTCACCGGTGTTCGATCCGCTGTTTGAAAAATATGGCGCTGGCCTTACCGAATACCTTCACGAGAAAGTGGAGGTGGTTGAGGGAGACGTCACTTGTGACGGATTGGGGCTGCAGGGGGACGTGGCGGCAAGGCTACAGAAAAATCTGGATCTGCTAGTGAATAGCTCAGGGTTGACGGACTTCAATCCCGACTTGCGAGATGCGCTGGCGACCAATACCGACGCGGCGATGAACATTCTGGAATTTCTGCGGCGGACGGATCACGCGGGGTTGCTGCACCTTTCAACCTGTTACGTGGCGGGCGAACGCGATGGGCGAGTGCCGGAAAAAGTGATTCCGAATTACACACCGCATCGCGTGGCGAATTTTGACGCGGAGCAGGAATGGCGGTCGCTGCATGAAATCATCGCGAAGGCGGAGGCGCAGGCCGAGGGCGAGGAAGTTACGGCGGGGCTGAGATCGCAGTCGCTGGCGAAGGAGCATGCGGCGAAAGGGCTGCAGGGTGCGGCGCTGGAGAATCAGATACGCAAGAATCGCATCCGCTGGCTGAAGACGTATCTAACGGAGGCAGGCACGCGGCGAGCGAAGGAGTTGGGGTGGCCGAACACCTATACGCTGACCAAGAGCCTGGCGGAATCGCTGATTGTGAAGTATGGCGCGGGGCTGCCGATTGCGGTGGTGCGTCCGGCGATTGTGGAAACATCGGTGGCGAAGCCGTTCCTGGGATGGAATGAGGGGATCAATACGTCGGCGTCGCTCTCGTATTTGCTGGGGACGTACTTCCGGCAGTTGCCATCGAATGAGAGCAAGCGGCTGGACATTATCCCGGTGGATGCGGTGTGCGCCGGAATGACGCTGATTGCGGCGGCGATTGTGGAGCGGCGGCACGATGAGTTGTATCAACTGGCGACATCGGCGACGAACCCCTGCGATATGGGCCGGTCGATTGAGCTGACGTCGCTGGCGCATCGCAAGCATTACCGGGCGCAGGAGGGGCTGGAATCATGGTTGCGGCTGCGGTTCGATGCGATTCCAGTGTCGAAGACGCGGTACCAGCGAATGTCGGCGCCGGCGCAGAAGGCGATTGTGAAATCGATTCAGCGCATCATGTCGCCGCTGCCGTTGAAGAAAACGCCCCTGGTGAAAACGGAGAGAAATCTGGAGCGGCTGGAGAAGTTGATTGAGCTGTTTGAGCCGTTCATTCTCTTCAACGAGCACGATTTTGCGGCGGACAACGTGGAGAAGCTATCGCATGCGCTGGTGGAAGAGGAGCGGGAAGAGTTTGGATACAAGGCGCGATTTCTGGATTGGTGGGACTACTGGATCAATGTGCATATTCCGGCGTTGCGCAAGTGGACGTATCCTTTGATTGAGGGCAGACCGCTGGAGGCGCGTCCGGCGCGGAGTTTGGAGAATGGGGAGACGGTGAAGACGGGAACAAACGGCGGATCGTGGTGAGGATTTGCTGCTGGGGCTAAAGCCCAGTTCCTTAGCAAGGTATCGATCGCAGCGCTAAAGCGCTGCGCCACCCAAAGGCGTTTGTCGCTGTAGGTGGCGTCGCTTATGCGGTAGGCGCCCTGGCTTATGCGGTAGGTTTTAGCCGCTTAAGCTGCGGCGAAGAAGAAACGGGATTGGTGAATGGCAATATTTCTGACGGGATCGACGGGATACATTGGGGCGCACGTGGCGGCGAACTTGCTGCGCGATGGCGCGGCTCTGAATGTTTTGGTGCGGGCGCGGGATGTGGCCGAGGCCGAAGGACGGCTGTGGCAGGCGATGCAGTTGCATCTGCAGTTCCCGCAGTTTTATGAATATCTGCAGACGCGCGTGCGTGTGTTTCGTGGCGACTTGACGGATTCCGGCTTCGGATTGGGGCGTGATGAATATGACCGGCTGGTGCATACGACGGATTCGGTGATTCATTGTGCGGCGTCGTTGAACCGGAAGTCC
Source organism: uncultured Acidobacteriaceae bacterium (assembly GCA_963750245.1). GTDB lineage: Bacteria > Acidobacteriota > Terriglobia > Terriglobales > Acidobacteriaceae > Sulfotelmatobacter. The sequence goes on along the minus strand of CAVVQB010000004.1, from coordinate 210,129 downwards.
GAGAAGAGTTGCCTGAATGTGAATCTGCGAGGCACGTTGGAAGTGCTGACGCTGGCGCGGCATGCGGAGCACTATCACGGATTGAGCCGGTTCAGCCAGGTGAGCACGGTCGCGGTGGCGGGCAAACGGCAAAACGAAGTGGTGAGCGAGGATCGGTCGATCGATTGGGAGCGATCGGATTACGATCCTTATGCGCGGACAAAAAAATTCTGCGAGCACATGATGCGGGTGTTATTGCCGGAGACTCCCAAAACAGTTTTCCGACCGAGCATTGTCCTAGGCGACAGCCGTTATGCGGAGACCACGCAGTTCGATATGGTGAAGGCGTTCGTATTTCTTGCCGGGCTGCCGGTGTTGCCGTTTCGCGCCACGGACAAGATCGACATCGTGAATGTGGATTTTGTGGCGGAGGCAATTTCGACGCTGCATCAGAAGGAGCGGCCGCAATACGATACGTATCATCTTTCCTCTGGAATTGGATCGCAGACATTCAGGGAAATCACGCAGGCCCTGGCAGCTGCACAGAGTAAGCGCGCGCCGTTGTTTGTGCCGGGAGCAGAGCGTCCGTTTGCGGGGTCGGTGAATTTTCTGGCGAACCGCAAGGGAGCGATTGGAAAAGGCGCATCGCTGATGAAGGTCTTCATGCCATACCTGGTGTGGAACACTGTGTTTGATAACACCCGGGTGACCAAGGAGCTGGGGAAAAAGCCGGCGCCGTTCTCGGAATATTGTTATCCGCTGTTGAAGTTCAGCAGCGAAAACAAGTTTGAGTATAAGTATCGGCCGTGGCCGGCGGCAGCGGGAGGAACAGCCGCATGATGGATTTCATTTTGGAAGCATGGGTTAGCAGTTCGATTGAGCGCGCCAAAGCCGGATGGATGCTGGGCGCGGGCAAGCGCTGGAAGCCGGGCGAGAAACTAAGGCTGCTTTTTGCGGGATACAACGGCACGCGGAACATGGGATCGGATGTGCGCGTGGAGGAGATGCTGCGGCAGATCCGGCACATCCTGGGAGCGGAGCGCGTTGAGTTCAGCGTGATGAGCCAGAACTTCGACTTCTCGCGCGGATATTTTGCAGGCACCAAGCAAGTCCATCTGCCCGATATTTTCCCGCCGTTTCTGGCGAATGAAGTTCCGCAGCATGATGGGGTGGTGGCGTGCGAAGGGTCGATGTTCAAGAGCAAATTCGCCAACGCGCTGACCACGATGATGATCGGTTCGCTGGGAATTGCGGCAGCGCAGAACAAGCTCTCGGTGGGATATGGCGCCGAAGCGGGGCATATGGATCCGTTGGTGGCGAAGATGTGCGCGCGCTATTGCAGAAACTCGTTTGTGATCACGCGAAATGAAGAGTCGCGCGGCGTGCTGCGCGAACTGGGAGTGCCGACCGAGCTAGGAACGGATACTGCATGGACGTTTGAACCGCGGCCGCCGGAGTACGGGCAAAGCGTTCTGAGGAAAGTTGGCTGGGACGGGCGAATGCCAGTGCTGGTGGTGTGTCCGATCAATCCGTTTGAATGGCCGGTGAAGGCGTCGGTTGCGAAGTATGCGGTGCGCAGCTTGACCGGAGCATATAAGGATAGCCACTACCGCACCGTTTATTTCCACAATTCCGGGCCGGCCGCGGATGAGGCTTATCACAAGTATTGGAACGCGATTGCAAACGCTGTGGATGCGTTCCGGAAGAAGAAGAATGTTTTTGTGATCCTGGCGGCGACGGAGCGGTTGGACGCGCGTCCGGCTCGCCGCATCTCTGAGAAGCTGGGCGGCGTGCCGGTTCTGACATCGGACGAATACAACATGTATGAACTAGTGAGCGTACTGCGGGCGTGCCATATGATGGCGTCGTCGCGATATCACGGGATTGTGACTTCGATGCCGGGGCTGGTGCCATCGGCTGGAATCACGATGGATGAGCGCATCCGAAACTTGATGCGGGAGCGGGGCCATCAGGATTTGCTGATGACAGTGGACGATCCCGAGCTGGAAGGGAAGCTGCTGGCTGCACTGGAGAAGCTGAGTTGCGAAGGTGAGGCCATTGCTGCTGGAATTGCGCAAACCGTCGTAAAGAATCTGAAAGTGATGGCGCGCATGGGGGTGTATTTTGAAGAAGAAGTGCAGCGACGGTATCCGGAGTTTGAGACAAGGCGGGGCGAGTGGAGTTGGGAAGACTACTTGCCGCCGATGAGCAGAGGATTACGGGAGTTGGTGGCCGCCTACGATGAGAGTGCGACGTTTTCGGAGCGCACGATGCAATCCACATTTTGAACACACCCATTCCATTCATCGGAGACATTTTTTCGCAGCTGCAGGCGGCTGCGAACACACGGGTTCTTGCCGAGATTCGTGAGGGCGAAATTACCGGCGTTACAGGTAGTGAATTGCTGGAACTCATCCGCAAGGCGCGAACTTTTATCGCTTCGCAGCGGCTTAAAAAGGGCGACCGGTGCGGCTTGCTAGCGGCGAACAGCATCCGCTGGGTGGCAATCGACCTGGCGCTAATGGCCGAGGGTTTGATCGTGGTGCCGCTTTATTCGCGGCAGGCCCCGGCTGAGTTGATTGCGATGATGAAGGACTCCACGCCGTCGCTGGTTTGCTGCGGGGACGCGTCGCTGCGCGATGCGATAACACAGAGTTGGACGCAAGCTCCGCCCCAGTATTTGTTCAATGAGATTTTTGCGGGAGTGGAGGGCGTGCAGCTGGAACGGCCACAGGTGGGGAAAGACGATCCGGTAACCATCATCTATACGTCCGGAACATCGGGCGAAGCCAAGGGCGTGGTGCTGACGGCGGCGAATGTGGGCTTCATGCTGGACCGGACCTCGGAGCGGCTCGGACAGTTGATGTCGGGGGCGTCATCCAGTGGGGCGGAGCAGGACCGGGTCTTCCATTATTTACCGTTTACCTTCGCCGCGTCATGGATTGCGCTGCTGACGTTTCTGAAGAGGCGAGGCCTGGTCACGATTAACACGGATTTGACTAGGATCGCGAGTGATATGCGGACGGTGGCTCCGGATTATTTCTTGAACGTGCCGCAATTGCTGGAGCGTATGCGGCGCGCTGTGGATGAACAACTCTGGCAGACTGGAGGCGTGCCCCTGGCAATTTATTCGCGGGCGAAGGGCGCATGGGCGCGACAGCAAGAGAAGCAATCGAAAACGGGAGACGCGATGTGGCTGGGGCTGGCGAAATGGCTGATATTTCCGGCCATTCGAAAAAAGATGATTGGTAGAAATCTTAAGGCACTCATCTGCGGGTCGGCGCCTCTGAGTGTGGAGACACAGCTTTATTTCATGATGCTGGGCATTCGCGTGCTGCAGGTCTATGGGCTGACGGAGACGACTGCCATCTGCACGATGGACAATCCGAATCGGGTTGAAGTGGGTTACGTGGGGCCGGCGATTCCGGGAATGGAGATGACGCTGGCGGAGAATGATGAGATCGTGGTGCGCGGGCCGAATGTTTTTTCTGGTTACTGGAACCGGCCGGAACAAAGCGCCGAGGCGCTCCGCGATGGATGGTTTCATACCGGCGATCAGGGCGACGTGAGTGCGGCGGGAAACTGGCGGATTGCGGGACGGATTAAGAATCTCATCGTGCTGGGGTCGGGGCACAAAATTTCTCCGGAGCCAATCGAGAGTAAGATTTTGAAGCTTTTGCCGGAAGCGCAGCAGGTGGTAGTAGTCGGAAACGGCCGCGGATATCTCTCGGCGATCGTGACGGGAGACGTGACATCAGAGAAGGTTCAGGCTGCGCTGGATGTGGTGAATCCAGAGATGCCGCACTACAAGCAGGTACGGGCGTTTTGCATGCTGCCTGAGGCATTTTCCATCGAAAATGGGGCGCTCACTGTGAACGGTAAGCTGAAGCGCGACGTGATTTCTGCGCGGATGAAAAATGAGATTGAAGACATGTACCGCGTGAGGCAGGCAGTGTAGGGGAGTGGAGAAGTGCAGGGAACCATGAAGGAAACAAAAGTGCGCGAAGGCGGGGCGGAGCTGGCAAGCGGCCGCGGCGGAAGTGCTTTGTCGTGGAGTGTTGCCGACGGTGTAATTGAGCTCGCGCTGCATCGCGCTCCTTGTAACGAACTGGGGTCGGCAACGCTGGAAGAGCTGGAGCGATTTGTAACGGAGTTGGAGCGCGTGCAAATGGAGGCGCACGCGCTCATTGTTTATAGCGAAATGAAGCCGGGGTTTTGCGCGGGCGCGGATTTGCGCGAACTGTTTCACCGCTCGCAGGCGATGGACAAAGATGAGGCCGCAAGGGGCGTCCGGGATTTTCTGGAGCGCATTCACCACGTGCTGAATCGGATTGATGCTGCGCCTTTGACTACGATTGCGGCAGTGCATGGAGTCACATTTGGCGGGGGATTTGAACTGGCTTTGGCTTGCGATTTGATCATTGCCGACAAGATGGCGCGGTTCTGCTTTCCGGAGTTGCGCCTGGGGCTGATCCCCGGCTTTGGCGGGATTCCGCGGTTGAAGCGCGATTTAGGCAACGCCGTGGTCAGGGATTTGTTGTTGACCGGACGAAGTTTCAACGCGACCAAGGCGCAGCAGATCGGGCTGGTGAGCCAGGTAGTAGGCGAAGGCGAGGCATTGCGGGCGGCGCGGGCGACGGCGGTTCAGCTAGGAAAAGTCGATCGTGCGACCGCGGTGGCGGCGAAGAAGTTTATCAAACCGATTCCGTATGAGGAGATGCGGCGCGAGATCGATTTGTTTTGCGAATTGTTTGCGCGTCCCGCGGTCGAGGCTGGGTTGCGGAAGTTTGTGGAGAGTACGGACGCGCTGCCTTACTTGCCGTGATGTCGTGGCGAGCAAAGTTACATAGGTCCTTCGCTTCGCTCAGGATGACAAAGAATTTATAGAGATGACAAAAGCATTTGTAGATGACGAACATTTATGAAGACTGCTGATCAAACGTTGGATGAAATATTGGGTCTTGCTGCGGCGCACTTCAAGGTGCCACGGCAGAAGCTTTCTCCGGACGATGACTTCTTCAAGACCCTGGGGATTGACAGTTTGCAAACGCTGGATCTGCTGACCAAGCTGGAAAATCATTTTCAGGTGGAGCTTCCGGATTACGAATTGCAGGGAGTTTCGGATTTCCGCACGCTGGCGGGAAAGATTCAGGCGCGGCTGTAGAGAAGACGCATTTTCGAGAGAAGCACTCCGAGAAGCAATCGATCCCATGCAGGTAATGAATTGATTACTAACGCCTTCTTCGTGTCTCCGCGCCGCTGTGGTGAAATAAGTTCTTAATGCTTGATCTCCAAAAATATAGCTGTCTGGGCGCGGCTCTGCGCGATGCTCTAGACCGTTTTTCTGCCGAGACCTGCCTGATTGAGGCGGACCGGGATCGGGAGAAGACGCGGCTCACCTACTCCGATTTCAAGGAAATGAGCTTGCCGTTGGCCCGGGCGCTGGAGGATGCCGATTTTGACGCGGGCGATCGCGCGGCCATGCTGATGACGAATCAGTCGAAGTGGCTGATTTCGGCGTATGCGATTTTCTACAGCGGCGGCGTGCTGGTTCCCCTGGATTACAAACTGACGGCGGCCGAGCAATTGCAATTGCTTGAGCATTCGAAAGCCAAAGTACTGGTGGTGGAATACTACCTCTGGCGGGCGATTACGCAAGCGCCGGAGTTTCACAATATTAAAACCAAGCTGGTGCTGGTCACGGAAGCGCCGTTGGGCGCGGACTTGGCGGGCGGATTCCGATGGGAAGATTTTAAGCGCAAGGGCGCGCCGGATTTCGTGATGCGGCAACGGGAAGACGTGGCGTGCATCGTCTATTCGTCGGGCACGGGCGGACGTCCGAAAGGATGCGTGCTGACGCACGAAAATTATCTGGAGCAGTGCCGGGCGTTGACTGCGTGGTATCCCTTCTGGCCGGGAGTGCGGTACTTGAGCATTCTGCCCACCAACCATGCGATTGATTTCATGGTTGGATTTATTGGGCCGTTTGTGTGCGGAGCCTGCGTGGTGCATTTGCGGACGCTGCGTCCGGAGTTTGTGCGGGACGCATTTGTGCGCTACCGGATTACTTACGTTGCCCTGGTGCCGATGATCGTGAAGAATCTGGAGCGCGGGCTGCGGGCCAAATTCGATGAGTTGCCATCGTGGAAGCGGGCGATTCTGAACCGTATGATTGCGCTTAACAAGCTTTTCACTCGTCGGCGGCCGCATGTGAACGTGAGTCGTGCGCTGCTGCCGCAAGTGCACCGCGCATTTGGCGGAGAATTGCTGGCGGTCTTCACAGGGGGGGCTTTCATGGAGCCCTCGACCATCCAGTTTTTTTACGATCTGGGAATTCCCGTGGCGAACGGTTACGGACTGACGGAGGCGGGAACCGTGCTCACCGTGAACGATCTGAAACCATTGCGCGCGGACACGGTGGGCAAGCCGCTGCCGGGCGTGGAACTGCGTGTGCTGAGTCCGAACGACGAAGGGATCGGAGAGATTGCGGTACAAAGCAAGACGGTGATGTCCCACTATCTCGACGATGCGGAGTTGACGCTGGAAACGGTGGTCGATGGATGGCTGCTGACGGGCGATTTGGGGCGGTTCGATAAGGGTGGGCACCTGCAGCTTTTCGGGCGGAAGAAGAACATGATCGTCACGGAAGGCGGGAAGAATATTTATCCCGAGGATATTGAGACGGTCTTCGACGGGCTGCCGGTGAAGGAGTACTGCGTGTTCGCGGCGAACTATGTGTGGCCGCAGAAGGAACTGGGACCGGAAATGCTGGTAATGGTGCTGCGGCTGGAGCAGAATCAACGCCTCGATAGCGGGCTGCTGCAGGAGGTTGCAAACCGGAATCGCCGCCTGCCCGATTTCAAACGCGTCGGCGGATATCTCATCTGGGAGAGAGATTTTCCCCGCACGGCCTCGATGAAGATCAAGCGGCAAGGGCTGGCGGAGGAGATTGGAAAAACGGTAGAGCGGGGAGCGGTGGTGGAGCTGTGAGCCAGGAGCAATCCTATCTCGCCATTGTGAATCCTGCGGCGGGAGGGGGACGGACTCGCAGGATGATGGGGCCGGCTCTGCAAAGATTGCGTGCTGGCGGCGTAAAGATTGATGTGAAGGAGACGGGCGGCACTGGCGACGCAACGCGTATTGCACGGGAGGCTTATGCGAGCGGGCAGCGGACATTTATTGCCGTGGGCGGGGACGGTACCTCGTATGAAGTGGTGAACGGTCTTTTTCCGGAGGCGAGCGCGGGTGAGCCGCCGACGCTGGGTTTCCTGCCGCTGGGAACGGGAAATTCCTTTCTGCGCGATTTCAGCGATCGCGGCGTGGAGCATGCGGTCGAGTCGCTGATGGCGAAAAAAGTTCAGGCCTGCGATGTGCTGCGCCTGCGTCACCGTGCTGGAGTGATCCACTACATCAATCTGCTGAGCGTGGGATTTCCGGCGGACGTGGCCACTCTGCGCGCGCGGCGTTTCAGCAGCCACGGCGAGCTCGGATACGTCATTTCGATTTTCCTCGGGCTGGCGCGTTTGCAAAGACGGCCGTTTCCGGTCCGGACAGACGGGGAAACGGATTTCGATCGGCGGCGCTGTCTTTTTCTGACCTTTAACAACAGCAAGTTTACCGGCGGAACGATGATGATTGCGCCGAAAGCAGTAGTGAATAGCGGATTGATTGAATATGTCCGCTGGGGCGCAATTGGCAGGCTGGGGCTCCTGCGTAATTTGCCGGGACTTTACGACGGCACTCACATTGAGCATCGCATGGCTGAACGAAAAGCGGTACGGCGCGTGGAATTCGATTTGGACGAAGCCGTGGATGTGATGGTGGACGGGGAAGTGCTGACGCTGCATTGCGAAGAGCTGGATGTGCTGCCGGGTGCACTGAACGTCGTGGCTTGAGAGCGTGATATAAAAGTTCATTCGTGCCGAAAAGTAATCATGTCTGAGAAACGGCGAAAGCAACAACAGGAAAAAGCGAAGCAGGCGGAATCGAGCGCACCGACGCGGAAGACGCTGATTACGGCTGGAATCGTGGTGCTACTCATTCTGATGTATGCAGGATGGTGGTATTACAGAAATCATCGCTACGACGGATTTGCCAAGTGCCTGGCGTCGAAGCAGGCAAAGATGTATGGCTTGTACTGGTGCCCGCATTGTGCGGAGCAGAAGGAGATGTTCGGGAAGGCATTTCAGTATGTGCCTTACGTCGAGTGCGCGATTAAAGGCGGCGGCGGAATAACGGCGGAGTGTAAGGCGGCAGAGTTGAAGTTATTCCCGAGCTGGCAGTTTGGGACAGGCAAACCAGTACCAGCGGTTTTTCCTCTGGAAGAGCTTTCCGAAAAAACTGGATGTGCTTTGCCGTGAGTGCGGCTCTGGATCAACCCCCCGCGTCCGACCCAGGGTCTGTGGCGAGAGATAATCGACTCTTCTTTGTGGTGATTGCAATCTTATCTTTGGCGGGGATGGTTGTTTCCGCGATTTCGTTGCAACGCCACTATGCGAAGTCGGCGTCAGCGTTTTGCGATTTTGGGGAGAAATTCAATTGCGACATCGTGAATCGTAGTGAATATTCCAGCCTGATGGGGATTCCGGTGGCAGGGATTGGTGTCGCCGGATACGGCGTGCTTCTGGCGCTGGCGACCATTTACCGCTCGCGGTTGGAGACGCCGTTGCGCTTGCTGGTGGCCGCGGGGGCAGGATTGGTGTTTGCGCTCTATCTAACTTATGTCGAGGGGTATGTCTTGGAGACCTGGTGCATTCTGTGTTTGAGTTCGTTGGGGCTGATTGTAATGATTTCGCTGCTGGCGGCTGTGGTAAAGCTGCGCGCCGGGGCCAGCGGCTAACTTTCCCTTGATGGCAAAAATCCAAGAAAACAAAGGAAAAGCCGGAGCCATTTCTGAGCCGATTCGCGCCGGTGGTGCGGTAGGAGATCTGCGGCTGCATAAATTTCGCAGCCGGGTTTTTCAGAACACGCGCTTTATTCGGGTATGGCTGCCGCCGGGTTATGACGATGCGCAGAACGCGGAGCGGCACTATCCTGTGCTCTATTTGAATGACGGTCAAAATCTGTTTGAGTCGTCGTCAGCGTTTGCAGGAGTGGAATGGGGAGTGGATGAGACGGCGGACCGGCTGATCCGAGAGGGTGCGGTGCCTCCGATGATCATTGCCGGCCTGGATAATGCGGGGAAGGAGCGACTTCGCGAATATATGCCGCACCGGTCGATGCATCCCATGATGCTGCGGGTGCAGGGACGGCATTATCCGGATTTTCTGGTGAAGGAAGTAATGCCGTTTGTGGAGAACACTTACCGCGTCGCTACGGGGCCGGAGAATACGGGATTGGGCGGGTCATCGCTGGGGGCGCTGATTGCGCTCTACACGGCGATCGCTCGGCCGGGGCTGGTTGGACGATTGTTGCTGGAGAGCCCGTCGCTGTGGGCGTCGCACCGGCAAGCGATCAAGGAAAGCCGCGCGGTGAGAATTTGGCCGGAGAGAATATTTCTGGGCGTGGGCACTGCCGAAGCAGGGAACGCCGAGCGGAGCCGCACCGTGGTAGATGATGTACGGGAACTGGCGGCCATTATTCGGCGGGCGGTATTAAGTGAAAGGCGCTTGCGGATGGTAATCACAGAGGGTGCGGGGCATAGCGAATCGGCTTGGGCCGCGCGGTTTCCTGAAGCTCTGCAGTTTCTGTTCGGCGAGTAAGTTAAGCCGCACAGAGTTTAGAGTTAACTGATTTCCTGCCAAGTTCCCATATCCCATACAGAAGAGCGGCCATTACGGGGACGGAAAGTTGGACGTGTGTCCAGCGCGCGAGTGGGCCAAGAAGCGGCAGCACGAAGGCGAGATATAGAAGAAGTTTGAGATGCGGAGTGGCCGGGCGATTCGGTTGAGCGACGATCCAATCAGACAGCAGAAGGAAAGCAGGCGCGAGGATTACGAGATCGTAGACGGTAAGATGCGGAGCGAGCAAAACGGTGGCGAGCAGCAGAGCGGAAAAGCGCAGAGATAACGAAACGTTACCGCGCCAGCAGGCGATGGTTAGTGCAGAAACCAGAAGCGCGGTAATAAAGTAGGCGGCGAGGGACGCAGTGGGCCAGGGGAGGAGCATGGTCCAGAAGGTGCGCAGGCAGTGGGTTTGGTAAGGCCTGGGCTCAAGCAGAGGAAGCACTCGGCGGACATCGAGTAGGACGTGCAGCCACTCGCGGAGCGGGGCCGGACCGTAATAGAGCCACGCCGCGATCAGCTCCGTGGTGGCGGAGACAAAGGCGCCAGCCATGATCTTCCAACGCTGAGTGAGCAGGAAGACGATTGCGGCAGCCAAGCCTAGTTGCGGCTTGAAGATGAGACATCCCAAAGCCAGCCCCGCCAGGAATTCACGCTGACTGCGCGAAGCGAAGAAGGCTAGCGTGAAGCAGACGAGAGCCAGGGCGGAGGTCTGTCCCCAGGCGATGAGGTGCCAGAAGGCGGGGTAGGCGAGAGCGAGAATCAGGACGGTCGGTCCGTAGATGCGAAGGCCGGGGCAGGCGCGCCAAACGAAATAACAGCATAGGCCGTAAAGCAGCGAGCTCAGGGTTAACCACATCGTCAGCGCCCAGGGATAAGACAAGCGAGCGAAGGGCGCGAAGAAAATCGAAACTTGCGGCGGGTATAGGGGCAAATAGCGGATGCCTGCGGCGGCGGGAACGCGGTGTGCCGCAAGTTCTGCTTGTGCGCGCATGTCATATAGATCAGGGCCACGGTGAGCGAGCGCCAGCGAGCCGAGGGTATAGAAGTGAAGAAAGTCAGTGCCTTTGAGGTTGGCAGCGCGATCGCGGAGGCCGGGCGCGGACATATTCCATAGATAGACGGACCACAGGCAGAGCGCGAGAATCAGGCCGTGGGCGCGCAGGCGGCGGGCGGTCAGAAACGATCCAAATTTGGCTGCACTCATGCGCCCGCCCATCATACTTAACGTCGAGTCAGGAAGAGCGCAAATTTGAAGCCAGGAACTGCGGAATGGCAGCCTGGCGTCTGGTCATCAGCAAGAGAGGCAGACAGAGCGGGAGGAAGGGAACCAGGACAGAAGGCAGGATGGGCAGCTGATTCGGCGAACTCAATTGCGGCGGGAAAAATAGAAGCACCGAACCGACGATCCACGGCCAGCTCACAATGACGATGAAAACGGCGCGAGAGATCTTAGGCAGCGCTTGCCAGTCGTGCAAGAGCAGCATCGCGGGCAGAATCAGCAGGACCTGGTTGAACGGAGTAAACAGCGGGAAAGCAATGAGGTCGGCCATGAAAAACGTGGCCAGGACGGACGCGAACTGCCACGAGTTACCGGAGGCTTGTCGATTTCGCCATCCGAATATCAAGGTTCCGAGCACAATTAGGCCGCCCAGGACTACTCCCAGTTTGTTGTCAAGAGCCATGGATAGTAGAGATGAGGGAAGTGCGTATCTTCGATAGGCTGCGAGCCCCGTGAGAAAATATCCCGGCCATCCCGGGAGAAGCAGTTCGCCTGCCCCGATCAGTGCAGAGAGAGTTGCTACAAAGCAGACGGGAAGCCGCCACCTTTTGGACCAGTCCCCTGCGGCCCAAATCGCGAACCAACACAGGGGAAGGAGCGCCATCTGCGGTTTTATGGTAGCGATCGCCAGTAATGCGCCGGCTGTGGACAGGCGGCTCCGGCTGACGCACCATGCGCCGCCGGTTAGCAAGCAGCCCTCAGCAATCGCCAACTGCTGAAGGCGCAAGCCCTGTGCAATTTGCGGGCTGCTGAGAGTGAACAGAACGATAGCAATGACTGCTTCCCACCGCACCTGCCAATGCAGAATACTCAGGCAGAACAAAATATTCAGGGCGATCAACGAACCCAAGGCAAACGGAGCCCAGCGTTGTACATCGACGAAGTCTGCATACACAAGGGGACTCATGAGGAACACTTCGTAGACGGGGTAAGCAAAGCGCTGTTCGTCTACTACCTTGACGCCTGGTTGTGAGTACGTCTGGTTGATAGCGTGTCCATAGAAAACCATCTGTATTTCATGGCTTACATCTAGCCCATAGGGGTTTCGCCGGTGCAACAGAAGTTCGCGGGTGCCCACCCAAGGCGAGTACAAGTCACTCATTTGAGCACTCACGAAACCCATTTCCCGACGAATGTGGCTGGTCCACGGTCCCAGGATTCGGTGGACATAAAGCCAAGAAACTCCGGCTACAAAGAAACTCAGCAAAAGCCAGAGTCGGAATCTCATTTGCCTTGTACACCCCAAAGCACATTCAATGCGTTTTCCCCAAACCCGGCGACCTTGGCATCAATATTTGCATCGTCAGCTTCCTTGTTTTTCGGAGGCGCGCTCGAACAATCCGTCGACGATTTGAATCATTTCGTTATCGACGACGCGGTTGCGCGAGATGGCTTCAAGGAGCGGAATGGAGACGATTTTGTTGGAGCGCAGGGCGGCCATGCATCCGAATTCGCCGCGGTGCACCATGTCGATCGCTCCCAGGCCGTAACGGGTAGCCAGGACTCGGTCAAATGCGCTGGGCGAACCGCCGCGCTGGATGTGTCCTAGAACGACGGCGCGAGTTTCGAAGCCGGTACGCTTTTCGATTTCGCGAGCGAGGATGTTGGCGATGCCGCCCAGTTTGACGTGGCCGAACTCGTCCTTGCCCATGTCTTGCAGAACCGGCGCTCCTTGGCCGGGTTCGGAGGAAGAGAACTTTGCTCCCTCGGCGACGACGATGATCGAAAAATAGAGGCCGCGCTCGTGGCGCTGGCGGATGGAGTCGGCAACTTTATCGACATCGAAAGGGCGCTCGGGAATCAGGATGACATCGGCGCCGCCGGCAATGCCGCTGTAAAGAGCGATCCATCCGGCATCGCGGCCCATCACTTCCACCACCATCACACGGTTGTGAGCCTCGGCGGTGGTGTGGACGCGGTCCAGGGCTTCGCAGACGATGTTGCAGGCGGTGTCGAACCCGAAAGTGTAGTCGGTGCCGCCGAGGTCGTTGTCGATCGTCTTGGGAACCCCGACGACCTTGGCACCGCGTTCGTGAAGCTTTTGCGCGACGGAAAGAGTATCGTCGCCGCCGATCGCGATCAGAGCCTCGATTTTATTTTTCTCCAGCGAGGCCAGGCAGCGATCGATGCCATCCGGGCGCTTGGAGGGATTAGTGCGCGAGGTGCGCAGGATGGTGCCACCGCGGGGCAGAATGCCTCCAACCGCCTCGAGATCGAGAACCATTTGATTGTCGTCGACCAACCCGCGCCAGCCTTCCCGGAAACCGAGGAATGTGTCGCCGTAAGTAAAAATGCCCTTGCGTACCACGGCGCGGATTACTGCATTGAGGCCAGGACAATCCCCTCCGCCGGTTAACATGCCAATCTTCATCGTCACTCCCTAAAAATTCGGATGGAAATCCCTGGGATGCACTCCGAGTGTCGACTGCATTCAGCGGCAGCCCGAAGCGCAGATACAGCCGTCGGGAAGAAATAGATTATCACCAAAGAGGGCGGTTGCTGATTCTGCAAGTGCTTCCTGAGTTCGGCAAATCGCTGAACGGAATCTACTGGAGTGAGCGGGAAGAGTGGGCAGATGTTGCTTCACGCCTGGAACAAAGGAAACGGGACGCCGTAAGGCGCCCCTTTTTGAAGACTTCCGTTGATCTATGCGGCAACGCTTTGCGCAATGGCAACGCTGCGCAGGACCGAGGTCAGAACATTTTGTACTTCATCGGCACGGCAAACATCACTCGCGCCAGCCTCAAGCGCATCGATCCACAACTGCTCATCCGGGATGCGATGGGTACACACGATCGGAAGCGAAGGGAAATCGTGGTGCAAGGTTCGCACATCGGTCAGACGTGAGTATTCCATGTCGAGGACCACGACTTCGGGATGGTTCTTGGCGACGCGCTCACGCAGCTCGTCGCCGGAGTGCGTCAAATGGACTGCGTTGAAATGGGAGGAGAGTTTACCAGCAAGACATTGCGCGACTCTCGGGTCGCTTTCCAGAACTACAACACTAAAGCCCATAGATCCTCCTGACCTAACACCGTCAGAAACGGCGGACTAGGGCTGCGGGGAAGGGTTCAAAACCACTACTCCACAGACATTATGAATTAAGCCCCAACCAAGGATGAGCGGGCTACCTGCGCGCAGGCGCCCCTTCCATCAGTGGCTCAAACGGCTCAGCTTGGAGCTTCCCGTTTTTCTTCAGCAAAATCTCCACTTTGCCTTCCGCCTGCTCCAGTTCCTTGCGGCAGGCGGAGGAAAGATTCATCCCCTCTTCAAACAGGGTGAGAGACGTTTCCAGGGGAACATCTCCCTTTTCCAGCTCCTGGACAATCTTTTCCAGTCGCAAGAGACATTCTTCAAACTTGGCCAACGGGGTTTCGCTCCATCTCTATTGTAATGCAACGGATCGCCGAGGATGTCCAGTGTTTTATTGTAAATAGTTGGTGAAAGTCCACCCTCGCGTCCCTATAAGGGAAAGCCTACGCCGAAGCGGGAGTGTTTGTTCCCAGCGCTTCGAGAACATCGACCGCGGAGCTGTAACGGCCTTGCGGCGCGCTGATCTGTGCGCCTTGAACCGTGTGCCGAACCGCGATCAGCATCTCTCGCGCAATGGCGACGCCTTCGGCTCTGGCTGATTCGGGTGACTGGGTGCGGGCCATCCGCTCGAGAATGGAGTCGGGAACTGAGACCCGAAGCTCATTCTTCATGAACTCGGCGTTGCGCACACTGACCAGGGGCCAGATCCCGGCGATGACGGGAATTCGGCAGTGCTCGATGCGCCGCAGAAAGTTTTCCAGCAGGCGAATGTCGAAGACGGGCTGGGTTACGGCATACTCGGCGCCGGCTGCCACCTTGTATTCAAAGCGGCGGATTTCTTCGTCGAGGTCGGTGAGTCCCGGGTTCGCGCCCACGCCGATGACAAAGCCGGTGCCTGCGCCGATGGGGTTGCCGCCGAGGTCCAGGCCGCGATTCAAGTTGTGCACGATATTGACCAGTCCGATGGCATCCACGTCAAAGACCGCCGTCGCATCGGGATAATTTCCCATCTTCGGGGGATCCCCCGTGATGCAGATCAGGTTCTTGATCCCCACGGCAGCCGCTCCCAGAAGATCGCTCTGGATGCAGAGCACATTGCGGTCGCGGCAGGTGTAGTGCAGAATCGCGTCGATGCCTGCTTCCCGCTGCACCAGCAGCGAGAGAGCCTGGTTGCTCATGCGTGCGGACGCGCGCGGACTGTCAGGGATGTTGACAGCATCCACGCCGACAGATTTCAGGAATCGCGCTCCCTCCAACTCCTGGCGAATATTTGTTCCCTTGGGAGGGACAACCTCCACCATGGTCACGAATTCCCCGCGGGATAGCTTCGCCCCCAGAAGGGATCTCTCCTCTAAAGGTTGGGCCGGGGTTGCACGAAGTGGCGCGGATCCTCCCGCGACATGAGCCGAGGCTGTCTTTCCTCTGGCCTCGCCGACCCGTAGCGCGGACTTCATGACGCGGATGTGATCGGGAGTGGTTCCGCAACATCCCCCGACGATGCGCACCCCGGCCGCGACAAATTTGCGCGCATAACTCGCCATATACTCCGGTGAGCACAAATAGATGTTTCTGCCTTCCACCGAGCGTGGAATTCCTGCATTGGGCTGGGCGGCCAAGGGAAGGGAAGTGGCGGCGCGCACCCGTTCGATGGCATCCAGCATGGCCACAGGTCCCACACTACAGTTGCAGCCGATTACATTCGCTCCCCATTCTTCCAGACGGGGAGTGAATGTCTCCGGATCGGAACCATCCAGGCAATTGCCATCTTCGTCGATCGTAACCTGGACGACCAGCGGCAGGTTTGCTCCAACATCCCGAGCGGCTAACATCGCTTGATGCAGTTCCTCGATGTATCCAAAAGTTTCCAGAACCAGCAGATCGACACCGCCTTCAGCCAATGCCTCGATTTGTTCGCGGAACGCCTGACGTGCTTCCTCAAACGAAGTTTTTCCCAGAGGTTCGATTCTCGTACCCAGCGGGCCAACCGATCCTCCGACCCACACATCGAAGCTCTTGGCGGCTTCTCGCGCCAGCTTTGCACCCATCCGGTTCACATCACGTACCTTGTCGGCCAGGCTATGCCGGGCGAGCCGGAAGGAGTTCGCGCCAAAAGTATTGGTTTCAATAATTTCCGCACCGGCTTGTAGATACTCGTGATGAACGCCTCGAATGAGATCAGGCTGGGAGAGATTCAATTCGTCATAACAGCGGTTGATGAAAACGCCCTTGGAATAGAGCAGGGTTCCCATTGCGCCATCGCAGAGCACGGGGGACTTCTTGATGCGTTGGAGGATGTCGTCCGCCATATAGTAGAGAATACAAGATGAACGCAGATTCTCGCATCCCGGCGCAAGCACGGATGGCGGTGGGTTGCGGGAATCTCAAACGCGGTTGTTTTCGAGGCTCTGTTATAATCCGCTACTTCACACTTAAATCTCTGGTTTTACTGCAGTTAGGAGCTTGACGTTTGAAGAAATCCGCTCTTTTAATCGCTCTGCTTGCAGTTGCCGTTCTAAATCTTGTTGCCTGTGGCGGAGGAGTGAGCATAACCACTCCGCCGAGTAGGTTAACTGAGCGTGTTCTGGCGTCGCAGAGCGCCTCCACTCCGACGGCTGCCGGTGGGCTAATCATCATCGACGGTGAACTCGATACCTTGGGACACGGCGGAATTAGCGCCGGCACGTCTCCTGGCCTGATGGCGATATCGCCGCAGCGATCTGTCTTGCTGGCTTTTGATTCGGTGACCGACAGAGTCGATGTAATCAACACTTCGAAAGAGTCTTTGACCGGCACGATTCAACTTCCCGGATTCACCATGAGCATGGTCGTTCCCGTGCCTAGCGCGGGCTACGCGGCCGTCCCATCGGCTCCGTTGAACGGAACATCCCCCGGTGCGGTGGTGGTGATGAATCTTACGTCGGGCGGCGTCTCGGCTACCATCAATGTGCCCAACGCGCAAACTGTGGCGTCAAATCCTAGCGGGACCCAGATTCTGGCTTTCAGCAACGACTCCAATGCCGTGACCGTAGTCTCACCTGCCTTGATCAATAGTGGCAGTCCGGTCACGACCACGGTGACGGGATTCGACCGTCCCGTGAACGCGGTTTTCAGCACCGACGGAAGCATCGCCTACGTCTTGAATTGCGGCGCCGAGTGCGAAGGCACGCAAGCCAGCGTCCAGTCCTTGAACATGGCCACGCTGACGCCGGGGACGCCGGTGCCCGTGGACGGCGCGACCATCGCATTCCTGAACGGCACAACCCTGTACGTGGCGGGCAATTCGCCGACGAATAGTTTGTGTACCGGCCAGACCACTGCGGCGACTACTTGCGGACGTCTCGATATCATGGATTTGAACTCGATGACCGTCACCGGCAGCGCCGTCATCACTGACGGTTACCACGATCGCATCGACATGAGCCTGGGTGGACAACTTTTTATTGGCTCGATGGGCTGCACCGATATCGGCAATGTCAATAATCCGCAGGGGGAAGTGCGCGGCTGTCTGTCGATCTTTAACACGACCAATTCGAGCGTTGTGATTCCTGCGGACAACGGGGATGTGACCGGCCTGCAGAGCTTCAGCACTCGTTATGCGGAGTACGTTGCCGAAGGCGGCAACCTGCGGGTTTACAACACGCTGACGGATACCTTGTTGGACACAGACTACATCACCACCGGCACCATTGTGATTACCGGTAAGATCATAGACGTAAAAGCGATCGACTTCTTCTGATCGCGTTTTCTTAATTGAGCGCCGGTTCCTATCTTGCTGGCTGCAAGACCAACCGGTGAGCGCTGGAGTTCTCCACAGCCTGCGGCGTGAAGGGTAATGGGAACGTCGAGCCTTCATACCAGGCTTTCCATTGATCCATGTAGTAGGGACTGAGAAAATTTCCACCCTGGCCTGTAACCGTGTTCAACGTGGATTGATCGAGGTCTGCAAGGTTGGCGGTAAACCGTTCCGACGGTCCGTGGTGGCTAGTCACGGCCTTCACCGTGTAGCCGCTGCCTGATTGTGGATTCAACCCCGGTGCGCTCCATCGTTGTAGCAAAGGGATTCTGCCTAATATGGGGTGCTCGATGTCGACGGTGTTGACGACGCCCCAATGCCAGGAAGCCAAATCCTTTGGCGCGTCTGGACTTTTTACCGCTGCTTCCACCGCGGCCGTCAACAGCTCCTCGTAGTTGGGATATTTCTCCGGCAGCCAGCGTTTGGGCTGGTGCAGCATGACATTCTGCAGCCAAACAGTGCGCATCTGCCACTCGTAGCTCTTCCAACTCAAGGTCGATTCCGCTTGCTCGGTGTCTTGTTGCTTCGAATCGGGAGCTGGTCCCAGGCGTGGTTCGAGCAACAAGCGCGTCAGCTCTTGAGCGGAGCGCACAGCGATTGTTGGCGCGGTGGCCGCGGCCAGCATGCGGCCATCCCAGTTGCGCATCAGATCAGCAGCTTGCTTCGCGCGCGCGGAAGGCTTGGCAGCGTGGTCGACGGCGTATACGAAGCGTTCGGCAGCAAAAAGGTCGTTCTCCGACTGCACATCATTTTCCAGCGCAAGCATGTCCGAGGCCGCGAATTTTCTTCCCGATTCCAACACGTGATAAATCCGCGCCGTACGCCACGGCGCCTCCCACTCCGCACTGATGGAATAGGGATAGCCATCGGGCGTGATGCGGCCGTTCGCCGTGGCGATCACGCCGGACGCCGGATTGTAGATATTGGGCAGTTTGTCGAAAGGAATGTAACTGGTCCATTCGTGGGCGTCGTCGGCACCGCTGACAGGGAGACTGCCATCGCCAGAGGCGCGAATGGGAACGTGGCCGGTTGCCTGGTAGCCGATGTTTCCATCGACGTCGGCGTAGACAACGTTCTGTCCGGGTGCGTCGAGTTGCGAAAACGCCTTGCGGAATTCCTCCCAGTTCTGCGCCGTATCGACATCGAAAAACGGCATGCGGAGGCCGTCGTAGAGCGTCCAACGCAGCGCCACTTGGCGCGTCTCGCCGGGAATCAGTTCGCTGATAATCGGGCCGTGCCGCGTGATCTTTACATCGAGCGTTACGTCCGGCTCTCCTTTAACGTGAATTACTTCTTCGCGGTGCTCCGGCTGCTTCCAGCCCCGCGGCGTTTGATATGCACCTTCCTTTTCGTTGAAGTTTTCGATGAATGCATCGGTCACGGTGGGACCGACGTTGGTGAATCCCCAGGCAATGCGCTGGTTGTGGCCCACGATCACGTAGGGCATACCCGGCAGAGTTACGCCCGCAACATCCAGCGTGCCGGACTTGAGGTGCGTCTCGTACCACAGGTTCGGCATCTGATGCCCCAAATGCATATCGTTTGAGAGCAGCGGCTTCCCCGTGACCGTGTGTGCTCCTGAAACAACCCAATCATTCGATCCATTCACGGCTTCCGGAGCGTGTTGCGCCCAGATCTCGACCACGTGGCCGCGCCGTGTCACAGCATTGTCCGGTCCGGAATCGTCGTCTTCATCATCATCGTCGTCGGAATCGCCCTGATTCTGCTGATCGTTGATGTCTTCGCGCATAACGGTCGGAGGACGGTCGTGCCACGACCGGTTCACGTAGAGATCGGCCGTCAACTCCAGTCCCAGCTTGGCTAGAATTTTCTCGCGCCGGAGCGCGTCCTGGAAGGTGTAATAGTTGAGATCCTTCACCATCTGGTTAGCGATGACGATGGAATCCTCCGCCTGCCACGGCTTCGGCCGGTATTTCAGAATGCGGAACTCGATCGGTAGCGCGTTTCCGTGGGATTCAATAAAGGCATTCACGCCACGCGCGTAGGCGTCAAAGTAAGAACGGTCGCGCGGAGTGGCCATGGCGAGAGACTTCTTGGCAGATGCCCGCAGTCCGAGAATTCGCTGCTCGCGATCGATCTTGACCGTGCCCTTGCCGAGAATTTCGGAGAGCTCCCCGGCCCCGAAACGCCGCATCACGTCCATCTGCCACAGCCGGTCCTGCGCCGTGATGAAGCCCTGAGCGAAAAATAAATCCTCCAAGCTGGAGGCCTCGATTGCGGGCACGCCATGTGTATCCCGCGTCACCTTTACCGGTGCGGAGAGGCCTTTCACCACGAGGTTTCCGTCCAACTGAGGAAGGGCGGCACGGGCAATGAAATAGGCGTAAACGACTGCGCTGATTGCGGCCAGCACCAGGATCGCCAGCAGTCCCAAAAAAATCCGAAGTCCAGTGGAGCGCCGCGAGATGCGGACTCCAGTTGCGGTGAAAGTATTCATGAGCACATTGATTCTAGGGGGAGACGGGCACGCGGCACAAATGGAGGAGTTGGCAGCTTCGCCCGGCTGTTTGCTGAAAATGAATTTCATTTTCAACTTGCCTGGGTGCTATCCTGACCTCTCATGTTGCAGAAGCGTATCGATGACCAGCCTTCCATCTCGCGGGAGATGGTGCGCGAAGCTCAGGACATACTCCATCGGCATCTCAAGCGCGTTGGGCTGAAGCAGACGGCGCAGCGCGACACGATCCTGCGCACGTTTCTGGAGACCCGCGACCACCTCTCAACCGACGAATTACACCGCCTGGTGCAAAAGA
This sequence comes from uncultured Acidobacteriaceae bacterium, assembly GCA_963750245.1. Taxonomy (GTDB): domain Bacteria; phylum Acidobacteriota; class Terriglobia; order Terriglobales; family Acidobacteriaceae; genus Sulfotelmatobacter. The sequence goes on along the minus strand of CAVVQB010000004.1, from coordinate 189,546 downwards.
AAGATTCCGGCATCGGCTACACCACGGTTTATCGCACGCTGAAGCTGCTGGCGGAGTGCGGTCTGGCCAGCGAAGTCGCGTTTCACGATGGCATCGCGCGTTACGAGCACCAGTACAACCGGCGCAGCCATCACCACATGGTCTGTACTGAGTGTGGCAGTTCGGTGGAATTTTTTTCTCGCGACGTGGACTTGCTGGAGCAGGAGATCGGACGGCGGCACAACTACGCGACCACCCGCCACACCTTTCAGATTTACGGGGTGTGCGAGGACTGCCGAAAGCGACAACGTTCCCAGGATGCGACGCGTCCGCACTGACTACCGGCTTCGGCTTTGTTAGAATTCTTTCGCCATGATTGATACGGTTTTAGTAAACGACAAAACGGTGGTGACCGCCAAAGGCGACGGTCCGGCTCTTGACATCGGCGCTGCGGCGAGTCGCGTGTTTCTGTTGACCTTGAAAATTACCGCGATCATCGAGCAGGAGTCGCTCGATCTGGCTGTACACGGTTCCGCGGATGGTACGACGTGGGGCGCAAAGCCGCTGGTTTCTTATCCGCAAAAGTTTTATTGCGGCCATGCACCTCTGCTGCTGGACCTGACGGCGCATCCTGACTTGAAGTTTGTGCGCGCGCACTGGGAGCCTGCGCGCTGGGGACGCGGCGTGGAAACACCGATGTTCGAGTTCGGCCTGAGGCTGAAAGAGATTCCGCCAGACATCCTCCGCGAGGCTGCCGCTGAGGCCAAAGCTCTGGCCTAGGAATTGTCAGATTCCAGAATGAAAACTGAATCACAAATGATTGTGCGCCCGGCGCGCAACGTGCGGGGCAGTGTCAGCCTCCCGGGCGATAAATCCATTTCGCACCGCTACGCCATGCTAGCGGCCATAGCCGAGGGGACGTCGCGGTTGGAAAATTACTCCACGGGTGCGGATTGCGCAAGCACGCTCGGGTGCCTTCGCTCGCTGGGAGTGAGGTGGGAGCGCAAGGACGGAGCCGACAACACCATCGAAGTGCAGGGCAGCGGGGTGTCGCTGACCGCGCCGAGCCAAGCGCTGGATTGCGGCAACTCTGGATCGACCATTCGCATGTTGAGCGGCATTGTGGCGGGGCAGAAGTTCTCCAGTGAAATGGCTGGCGATGAATCATTGTCGCGCCGCCCCATGGAGCGTGTGATCACGCCCCTGACGGCGATGGGTGCAGAAATCCGATCGCAAAATGGACGCCCTCCGCTGCACATCCGCGGCGGCAACCTGAAGGGGATCAACTACCGGATGCCGGTCGCCAGTGCGCAGGTGAAAACATGCCTGCTTGTCGCAGGCCTGTTGGCGGACGGTGAAACACGTATCGAAGAACCGCTACGAACGCGGGATCACGGGGAAGTGGCGCTCCGAGCCTTTGGAGCGCACGTGGATCGTGCTGGAAACGAAGTGCGGATTCGCGGCAGCCAGCGTTTGCGCGGCATCCAGGCTCGAGTCCCAGGTGATCTGTCTAGTGCCGCGTTCTTTCTCTGCGCGGCAGCCCTTTTTCCTGGCTCGCACCTTACTGTCGCAAACTTGCTGATGAACCCGACGCGGGCGCGGCTGCTCGATATTCTGATGCAGATGGGCCTGCGCATTTCAGTCACACAATTGGAAGAAATTCACGGCGAGCTGGTAGGCTCGCTGCAGGTCGAAGGTGGACGGCTGAAGGGCGCAACCATCGCCGGAGCCGATACGGCCGCACTGATCGATGAGATTCCCGTGCTGGCGGCAATCGCTCCTTACACCGAGGAAGGAATCGAAGTACGAGATGCCAAAGAACTGCGCGTGAAAGAGTCCGATCGCATCGCATCGATTGCCACCAATCTTCGAGCCATGGGTGCAAAAGTGGAAGAGCGGGAAGATGGGTTGAAGATTTCCGGCGGACAATCGATTCAGGGCGCGGAACTGGAATCTTTTGGCGATCACCGCATCGCTATGGCCTTTAGCATCGCGGCTCTGCGAGCCGACGGCGAGACCTTGATTCATGGCAGCCAATGTGCCGCTATCTCCTATCCTGAGTTCTTTTCCGTGCTGGATGGCTTGGTCGAACGTTGACGCTGGCAACTGCGACGGTGGGGTAACTGCCTGTTTCCCTAATCCTGGTTACGTCCGTTCGATACCTGCGTAATCTAACCAACGCCCGCCACATTAGAAACAATTCATGTGGCCGATGTCTCAGCGAGCCGGTGATCCGCCGGTCAGCGAGACTTCGGAATCAGTGTCCACTCGCGGGGGATCTCATGCGATACAAGTCACTCATGCTGGCATCGCTTTTGTTGGCGGCAATAGCCTATGCGAAGGAGCCGAAGGCCTATCAGGATGGCAAGCTGTTGCAAATGGATTCCGTACAGTGCGGGACCAATGAGAACGCCAAGAAAGGGAAGACCCAGGAACTTCTCTGCCAGGAATACGTCGTTCAGACCGAGCAAGTGCTGTACCGCATTCGCCCTAAGGATGATAAGCATCCCGTTCTGCTGCCGATCGGGCAGAATGCCCAGTTCCGTCTGGACAAAACCAAAATGCTGCTGCGTATCGAGGGCGAGGGCAAGGAGCGCGATTACGTCATAGTCTCCGTCAAACCGCGTGGTGACAGCACAGCCGATGCGAGCCCGGCTCGGGTGAACCACTTACAGTAAGGCAGTCATTTCCCTTGACGTTGTGGTAAAGTAAGTCCGCCTTCGAATTTGCCAGGCCGTGGGGGCCTGGGCTGCCTCGTCTCATCCTCGTGTTTGAAACTCAGGGAGGGGTTTATGTTGACACTCCGCGAACTGCTGAAAGACCGCAAAATTTATTCTATCGATGCTGCCAACAGTGTGCTGGAGGCGTCCCGCTTCATGATGGAGCACAACATTGGAGCGCTGCCTGTACTTCGGAACGGCGAACTGGCCGGTATTTTCTCCGAGCGCGATATCATGAATCGAGTCGTGGCCGTGGGCCGCACGCCCGGCCACACCACGGTTTCGGAAGTGATGACCGCCAACCCCCGCGCCGTGAGTGTGGATGAGAGCGTGGAAGAATGTCTTTTCATCATGCATGAATTCGGGTTTAGGCACCTGCCGATTGTCGAAGGCAAACAGCTCCGCGGCCTGGTCTCCTTGCGTGATATCGTCATGCAACAAGCCGCCGAAATGCAGCGCCAGACTCGGCGCGCAGCTTCGTAAAGGCACGCTTTAGCGCTGTGCAGTCCGATTACTCCCGCTTGCGCAGCAGGAGTTCGCCCGCCTTCGGCGGCAGCTTGAACGGGAACTCAAAGACTTTTCCGTCTAGCGGCAAACGCAGTATGAATTCCTCCTGCGCCTTCCATCCCCCGATCCATTTGTTTGCCGTATTGAAGAAGACCCAGCCACTGACTTCCGGATTGCCGGGGTCCAAGTGCACGGTGGACAGGTTGTGTTTGCCCAGGAACTCGATCAGTTCGTCGGCTGATTTTTGATACTCCTGCAGCCGCGCTTCGCGCGCCTGCTTCTGTTCGGGATGCTTCTCGATGGCGTGTCGGGTCTCGTCATCCACCGCGTCGGCGTCTGCCTGAATTTTCTGGATGTAATCGTCGGGGTCCAGCGAGGTCTGAACGACTTTAAAGTGCTTCATGAACTGCATTGTGATCTCGTCGAGTTTTACGTCAACGCCGCCGGTTCCTCGATAACGGAGCGTCAGCCAGACTCCGAAGATCGGCTCAATGCGGTGCCGAATGATTTGTACCTCGCGCGCGTCGACCGCCAGCACAATGCCGACGTCACCGGCCCACAAACCATAGCGGTACTTGCCGTCATCGCCTGATGTGAAGGTGCAGCCGGGCTGGTTCTCGCTCCAGCGCAAGGTGACGGGAGCGGGCTTACTTTTATCGTCCTTGGCGGCCGTCGGGGAGGCGAGCGCGCAAACTGCGATTGCCATGAAGAGAGCGGTGTGCAAGCGACCGCGCGCGTGTGTGACCTCGACCGCTTGATGCGACGCCATGCGGATTTGCGATGCCGTCGCGCGTATCTTCATGTTGACGGCCCGTCTCAGTTCACCGTGAGGCTGACCGTCGCCGCGGTGGTCGTAGTGGTGGTATTGCTCGGAGATATGCCATTGGCATCCACGCCGGTTAGCGTAATGGTGTAGGTATTCTTGGGAGTAACCAGGCCATTGCTGTTGTTGGATGTCGGGTTGGTTGAGCCGCAAGACGGCAGAACCAGGATGCTGGTCGCCATCACGAGCAGCAAGAGCAATCCAAAAAGTTTTTTTCTGTGCCGCCCACCGGCGCCGATTCCCGCGAGAGCCAGGCCGGGAAGCGCGAACCAAAGGGCATAAAAGACCCGCGGGGTCGTGCGTTTCGCCTGATTCTGTAAGGTTCCGTAGGTTGAGATCGTGAGAGTAGCCGTGGCTGGGGCCCCGCTCGATACAGCCACGGTCGGCCCGGTGCTGCTTGAATTCTCGAAGGAGCAATAAGGAGCGGCCTTCACCGGAGGAGTGATGGACAGGCAGGAAAGCGTCACATTTCCGCTATAGCTGCCAATGGGCGTTATCGTGATCGTTGCATTCGCAGCGTTTCCTGCGGTCACGGTAGATGGGTTGATGAGGGTCGACACGGTCAGGGTATAGGCCTCGGGAGTGACGACCACATTGAGATATAGCGTGACGGATTGACTGAGAGGAGGGGTCGTACCCGTGCCCGTCACGGTCACCGGATATGTGCCCGGCGAAACTCCCCCGGTAGTAACGGTGAGCGAGGCCGTGCCATTCGGCGTCTCGGATGTGGGGCTAATTTGGCACAAAGGAAGTGTCGCAGCGCCGCCCTGGGCCTCGACCGTACAGGTGAGTGCCACCGAGCCGGTGTAGTTGTCAGTTGTGCTGACATTGATGCCGGCCGTCGCCCGGCTGTTCGACTCTACGCCCGCCGAAGGAGTAAACCCGGAAGATGTCAGAGTGAAAGTCTGAGCTGCCGCGAGCGGCGCATGAGCTGCAGCGAATAAGAATAGCGACAAAGCCCCAACAACGGCGCGGAGAACCTGCTTGAAATTCAACATGGGTGGATGGAAACTCACTACTTTCGATTCCTCCAATGGCGCAAACGCTGCCCGGGTCCGCAGGAAAGAATCCTGCCGGCTGTGGGTTGCCACTAAAATTTATGTTATATGAGTCCTTTTGTAGAATGCGTCAGACAAGAATCTTAGACTAGAGTGGCCGCTCGCGCCAATCGCAGGTGCAAGAAAAATAACGGCGCCAAGAAACAACGGCCGCCTCGTGGGAGGCGGCCGGAAAGGTGGATCAAAGCTGGATCAGTTGACGGTCAGGTTGACGGTGGTGGAGTGTGTGATGGTGTTCGGATCGGTTCCCGTTCCCGTGATCGTGATGGTGTAGGTCGCAGCGGGAGTTCCGGCTGTAAGCGTGGTAAAGGAAGCCGGCGAACTCTTCTGAGACGTACCGGCAGAGTCGGTGGCCGCAACCGTGTAGGAATAGTTGGTCAGCGGAGATAAGCCGGTCAAGGTAAAAGTCGTGCCGGATGTTGTGCCAGCTGAGTTGCCATTCTGGTCATAGATGGTGTAACCGGTTACGCTGCAGTTGGCGCCAGCGGTCGCCGCGGTCCACGTCAACGTAGCACCGGTCATAGTTATCGACGAAGCCGCGAGGCTGGTCGGAGCATTCGGCGCGGCCGCGCAGGATCCGCCACCTCCGCCTCCGCCGTTGCTAGAGCTGCCTCCGCAGGAGGGCAGCAGGATCAGGCCAGTCATCACTATCCCAACAAGCAGGAAGCCGAGCAATTTCTTTCGCTGCGAGCGGGAGGTTTTGAAGCCGAACCCCAACAGTGAAAGTCCGACGACCGGCAGCCACAGCGCGTAGAAGAATTTCCTCGGACGAATCATTGCAGCGCCGGGTGCAGTCGTGGTGATGGTGACCGTCGAAGTTGCGCCACCGGATGTGGGTGTTAGTGGAGTGGTCCCCGTTACGCTGCATGCCGGTAGCGGACTGCCGGTGCCTGCCACAGAGCAGCTTAGGTTCACCGGGAAGGCGTAACTATCAAAAGAGGTCAAAGTCACGGTGGACATGGCAGTGCCGCCCGGAGCTACCGGGGTGGGAGGCGTAGCTGAGATTTTGAAGTTCGCTGCATTCACCGTCAGATCGACTGTGACCGAGTGCGTCATCCCGGAAGGGCCAGTGCCGATGACGGTGATGGCGTAGACCCCGCCGCTCGTCGTAAGGGTGGTGGAAACGGTGAGACTCGAACTGCCAGATCCTCCAAGAACCGGGTTTGTGCCGAAAATACATGTCGGCGGAGAGACTGCATTCGACGGGCCTGAAACCGCGCAAGACAGGTCCACACTTCCAGTGAAGCCGTTCACCGCAGCGATGGTGACGGTAGACGTGGCCGAACCTGCCGGCGTGACCGACGGAGGGGTCAAGGCCGAGGCACTGACAGTAAACGCCTGCTGCGAATAATTGGCGACGAAAGCGTTGACTTTGGGGGGGTCAACGCCTCTATTTGTCGTTTGATACGCCAACGGAGTAAACGGAAAGTCCGTGGAGGCGGTGTTTCCGGTGACATAGAAGCTGTCGCCCTTCGCATCGACTGCAATGCCGCCCAAGGCACCCGATCCTCCGCCCGCAGGAGTGTTCTCATCGAGAGCGCCGCCCAAGAAGGTAGAAAAGATCAACTGCGAACCTGCTGAGTTGAGTTCGCTCACGAAGGCATCGTTGTCGCCCGCCAGGCCATTTTTGTTCAGGGTGGACTGGGTAGGGTTCGCGGTCGGAAAGTTGGTAGATCCGGTTTGCCCGGTTACGTAGGCGTTGCCGCCTTGATCGACTGCGATCGATGTACCCACATCGTTTGCACTTCCACCGAGGAAGGTCGAATAAACCAAAGCGCTTCCGCTGGGGTTGAGTTCCGAGACAAAGGCGTCGCTGGGATCGCCGCCGTACGTGGACTGGAATGCCGACTTCAACGGGAAGGTCGTCGATGAATTTGTCTGTCCGGTTACGTAGGCGTCACCTGAGGAATCAACTGCGATGCCGAGGCCCTCATCATTGTTACTTCCCCCCAGGTAAGTCGAGTAGTTGTAGGTGCTTCCGGCGAAATTGATGACCGTAATGAACGCGTTGTAGAGAGTGCCGGTGCAAGAGTTGCATACGGTCTGGAATGCTCCGAGTGTAGTCGGGAAAGTGTTGCTGCCCGTGCCCCCCGTAACGTAGGCGTTGTTGGAAGAATCCAGAGCAACCGCGCTGGCAAAGTCGGCCGGCCCGCCACCCAGGTATGTCGAATAGACAAGGGTGCTGAGGGCAGGATTCAGTTTGGTCACGAAAGCGTCGCTGGTGGATACGAGGCTGGTTTGAATCGGATTCGCCGTCGGGAAATCGGACGAAGTCGTGGCGCCTACGAGATAGACGTTCCCGGATCCGTCTACGGCGATCCCATTGGCAACGTCGCCGCCCATCCCACCTAAGTAAGTCAGCGAGGTCAGCGCATTGCCAGCAGGATTGAGTTCAAATACGAAAGCATCGAGACCTCCTGCATTGGAGTTCTGAAATGCTCCCGCAGTGGCCGGGAGCGTTGTCGAGGTTGTGCCACCTGCGACGAAAGCGTTACCGGAGGCATCCACGGCGATAGCGTTTCCGCTGCTGGTGCCGGTGTCGCTGCCGCCGCCATCAACATAAGTGGAATAGGCAAGGGTCTGTCCGTTTGCAGCAAGCTTGGTCACAAACACGGCGAAATTGAGACCAAGCGTGTTGCCCGGCAGCCCCCCCTGTTTGGGAAAGTTCGACGAGTTTGTTTGCCCCGTTACATAGGCCGCGCCGGTGCTGTCAAATGCGATGGCATAGGCATCGTCCTCAGTATTTCCGCCGAGGTAAGTGGCGTAGGTGACCGTGACCGTGGGGTCAATGATCAGTTCGCGGCTGCGGTCGTAGCTGCCCAGCTCGAAGTGAACTTGATTGTCAGCTTTCAGTACGAAGCGGGCGTCGACGGGCTGATGTGTGCCGCTCTGCTGCTGGTAAGCCACCGGCTTGTGCAGCACTACGTCGCCTGCACCCGAAGAAACGATGAGGTTGCCCGAGGCATCGATCGCCAGGTGTTGCGCGCCGTTGAATGCTAGATCGATGGGAGCGGGATTCGATTCCGGAGCGACGATGAAATCGAATTCCAGTTTGCTTCGCTCGCCGTGATAAGCCAGATTGATGCCGGGATAAATATTCTTATAAGAGACGCGGGAGTAGTGCGAAACGTCGGTGTGCCAGTTCCTGGGATCCCTGCCGCGAATGTAATTGCTCTTGCCCGGCAGTTGGTCACTCGCTGCGACAATCGCGTTGGAGTTTCCGCCAACCAGTTGCATACGAACCACTGTCTGCGAGTTCGGTTGATCGTGCGTGTTCTGGGCCGGCAGGGCGAGAGGGCCATGCCCCGTGGCTCGATCGCTCGTGGACGGCTTGGGATGGAAGGCGAAGACCGCATCATGGTTCGTCAGAAACAGGGTGTAGCCGTTGGCATGGGCCATGTACTTAACTTGCGGGTCGGTCTGGCCATAGTTCGGCTCGAACCCCAAGGGAAGGCTGGCGAAGCTGGCCTTAACGTGGTCCCGCGCAGGAGGAGGAACGGTTTTCGACTGGGACGCTAAAGACGAAGACGAACCTGCGAAGGCCGCTTGATGTCTGGCCGGAGAAAAGGCGAGAAGCGCGACGGCAACGGTGGCAACAGCGGCGACGACGCAAGAAGTACAGATCCGTCTAGAAGCAGATGGTTTCGACACCAGGACCCTCCTGTGATGACACGGTGAAACCCTACTCAGCCAAGCGTATTGGGAGCGGGTACGATTTAGTTCTGACAAGACTCACCCGTTCCCAATCGCGGGCCTGCAAGTACAAATTTTTCTTTGCTTTTGCGCGAGTATGGTCCGGAACGGTGGGGTTGTCAACGAACTCAAAGATAGCAACTTGGGTACCGCTTGCCGCAAGTTACTAAAGTTTCGGGGAGTTTCCGAAGTATTCAGAACAATGACAGTTATCGTCGCGGCGTGTGGCGGGAGTTCACACGCACGGGGGCCCCCGTCTGGTTCGGAGAAAAGATTTGCATCTCGATTCCTTCTTATTTCTTAAGCAGTCCGCCCAAGCCGCCCAGGGGATTCTTTTGTCCTTTCTTCCCTCCAAGAGCGTTATTCAGCAGGCTGCCCGCCATCCCTTTTACGTCAGGAACAAACTTGGGATCGGAGGTAGTTCCCTGGATCATGAAAGGAATGACGTCGGCTTTCATTTTGAAGTCAAGGGCGTTACTGGGACTTACCGTTCCCGCTCCGGTGAGCGTCCCGAGAGTAGGGATGGTGAGGTTGATGTCGTCAACCCTGGTTCCGTCAGGGGCCACGCGAACGTTCGCACTGAGGTTCTGGATTACCGTATCCTTGTCTCCCGAGCCCTTGCCGCCCAAGGCCGAGACGGCGGAGAGACTCGAGCCCACGCTGAAGCCGGCCAAAGTGGAGTTCTCCAGGCGGATCGTACCCGTGGTAACCAGCTTGTCCACCGGGCCGACGATCGTGAAGTGTGTCGCCACCGTGCCGCCTTTAAGCTGCGACTTTGGCGGCAACGTTACCCCGACGGCCGGCAGCATGGCCTCCAGATCGTCGACCGGCATGCCCTGCCCGTCCAACTTCATATTGATGGAAGTCGGGCTAGCATGCGCGTCATAGGCTCCGCTAATTTGTTCCACGGCCTTGCCCAGCGCGATTTCCCCCTGGGTTATAGTTCCGCTCTGTTTTGCCAGATCGTAAGTGACGGAGTACTTCACCTGCACTGGCTTTCCGGCGGGCGCACCCTTCTGCACCACCTGCAGCTTTTCAACGTTGAGCGTGCCTACGGTTTTTGCCTCATGCCCGTCGGAGGAAACCATGCCGTCGAAGTCCGCGATGCCCGCGATTCCTGACGCGGGATCGATGAATCCTGAAGCCGCCAGATTCATCTTGTGCACGGTAACTTTGGTTTGCATCGGGGTGAGCGCGGCGTCAGTGGCGTCGATGGGTCCGGCGGTGCCATCGAGTGCGAGAGTGCCTCCCGCGGGAAGGTCTGCCGTCATCTTGAAGGGGAAGGAATTGGTGAAAGAAAAATTTGTAACGCCGATGTCCACCTTGTCGTAGACTCGCGGCTTCTCCGATGAACCCGCGCGGCTTATCGTCAGCCTGCCGCCACTCACGTTCAGCTTGGAGACAGAAAGATTGGGATTGGAAGCGCCTGCGCTAGGCGCCGCCTGCTTGGGCTGAGCTTTCTTCGCTGAGTTCGCGCTGCCAAGGCTGGAAAAGTTCCACCGCTCGCCATCCTTCGAACGCACTAGACTGATCTCCGGCTGGTTGAGTGTAAGCTCCGTGACATTGAGCGCCTTGGAAAAAATCAGCGGCATGAGCTCGACGCCCACGCTCAGAGACTTGGCTTGCACGAACGCGGTCTGGCTGAAAGCGGGATCATCTGCGATCGAGATATCTTCTGCCTTCACCGCGCCGGAAAACAAAGAGAGGGAAAGGTTTCCCACCTTCACCTGTCGCCCCAACGCGTCAGTCAACTCAGATTCCAGCTTGGGGCGGAAGCTATTGGCGTCGATAAAGAAGGGAATAAGAATCACGATCAGGATCAAAACGCCAATGATGATCGCTGCGATTTTGAGGTTGCGATTCATGGGTTAGTTCTCCTGCACAGGTTATAAACGCTTGTCGCCGCCGCGGGAAGAGAAAGTTACACCATTTGGTTTCATGGTTCCTCCCCAAGAAGTTCGGGCGACGGCACGGTGCCGGTCTCCACTTGCTTTTGGCGCTCGGCGCGGCGTTCGTTGTCAATGCGGACCGAGGTCTCCAGCTCCTTCTTGCCTTCTTCTTTGCGTCCCATGTGAAGCAGGATCTGTCCTCTGACGTAATGAATGTCGGTGCGGAGGGGATCGAGCTTGTCCGCCGAGTCAATGGCGGCGAGCGCTTCCTGATACTTTTGTGCGCGCAGATAGATCTTGGCCAGCCCAACATAGGAGTTCAGGAGGCGCGGGTCGCGCCGCAGCGCGTCTCGATAGCTCTTCTCCGCGTCGCCGTCTTGCTGCATCAAGGCGTAGACATCTCCAAGTTCGTCGTAATTGAAAGCCAGATCGGGTTCCACCGCGGCATCCTTGAGAAATTCGTCGCGGGCGTGCTCATAGTCCTGCTTTTTCAAATAGGTCAAGCCCAGGTTGAAATGAATGAAAGTCAAGTTGGGATTCGCCTGGGCCGCAGCCTGGAAATCGGCAAGGGCAAGGTCATACTGTTCGAGATTCAGGTGCGCCTTGCCCATGAACAAATGGAACTCAGGCGAGCCCTCACCGATCCTAACCAGCTGCGCCGTGGCTTTCTCATCCAGTTCTTTCATGCCGGCTCGATGCGCGGCGATGGAGAGCACGTAGAGATAACTCAACTGCTCGGATGAATTCGACCAGAGCGGTTCCAGTGTGTTCGCGGCGTCTGCCCACCGCTCGGTGAAAAAATAGCAAAGTCCCAGGAGATGACGAGGCTGGGCGGCGTTCGGCTGATCGCGGACCACCGACTCGAAAACAGGAATAGCTTTGAGAAATTCACTTTGTCGGAAGTAAACCAGGCCTATGTTCAGCCGAACCCCGGCCACGTGGGGCATCAGATGTTCCGCCGCGCGCAGCGCTTCCAGAGCTTTAGCCCACTGCTTGCGCCGCATGTACACCACGCCCAGATTTGCATAAGCAGCGCCCAACTTCGGATTGACGGCGATGACTCGCCGGAAGTCGCGCTCGGCTTCGTCCAGCCGATTCTGGTTGAGCGCTTCCTGGCCCGAGTGAAAAATCTGCGCAGGATCGGTGGACGCGTCAGATCCTTTGCTGGAAGCGGTATTCGGAGCCTTGGCCGCCGCTGGCAGGGACGACACTTGCATCGTTCGGTCTACTCCCGCGCTGCCCATAATGATGCAGGCCAGCAATCCTAATTGAATGTGCGCGCTTGACACTGGTCTCACTCTCTGCTGTAGTGTCCGCCAACCTCCGCAACGAATTCAAGCGCGAGGGATGCATTGCAGGACTTGGCAGTGCGCTACTTCAAGGCTAGGCTTCGATGGTCACGATTCGCGATGTAGCGAAGGAAAGCGGCTTCTCTTCCACCACTGTTTCCATTGTGCTTAATGACGCCCCTCTGGCGCGCTACATTCCCGCCGTCACCAAGAAGCGTATCGAGAAAGCGGCGGAAAAACTCGGCTATCGCCCCAATCAATTTGCACGCTCCCTGCGCAGCAAACGCAGCCACACGGTCGGCGTGATGGTTTTTGACATGACCGACCCTTACTGCACGCTGGTGCTACGCGGCATCGAGAACACGCTCTACCAGGCCTCCTACCTGCCGATTCTCACCGACGTGCATAACGAGCGCAGCCGCTTCGAGCGCTATCTCGAGATGTTGCTCGATCGCCGTGTCGAAGGCCTAGTCGTGCTGGCGAACTGGCTTTTCCTCAACATCAATCTGCTTGCCGATCTGGAGAAGAGCAGCATCCCGACCGCTATTATCGGCTGCGAACTCAAGGGCGACGCGATGAGTTCGGTGGTCGTCGACAACGAAGTTGGTGGCTACATCGCACTTGAGCACCTCCATTCCCTTGGTCATCGCAAGATTGCCTTCATTCGTGGTCCGAAAACGCTAAGCGACAGTTCTCCCCGCTGGCGCGGAGTCCGGAATTGCGCCAAGGCCTGTGCCTTGGAACTCGACTCCAAACTGATTGTCGACTTGCCGGAATCGCGTGACCCGCTTTCCAGCTTCGAGATGGGCCAGAAATTGACCGAGGATTTGCTGAAGCAAAAGCACCAGTTCACAGCGCTTCTTGCCTTCGACGACATGACGGCCTTTGGGGCAATCCGAGCCTTGAGCAAAGCTGGCATGCGCGTGCCAGAACACTGTTCGGTGATCGGCTTCGACGACGTGGCTCCTTCCGCCCTGTACACGCCTCCGCTGACCACCGTGCGCCAGCCGATGGAGGCGATGGGAAACAATGCGGTAGGGCTCGTGCTGGATGGGATTAAGTGCGTGCTGGAAAAAAAGGAAGTCTCCGCCCACCATCGCAAAGTTGCCCCGGAACTGGTTGTCCGCGACTCCACCCGCAGCCTAAGCTAAGGTCTTTTGCCCGTCCGAGTCGCTTTTTCCTTGACAGCGGATGCCCAATAAAAGCACTATTCATACGTTTTAATAAACCATTTTCGCGGGATGCAGATGATGGGAATCCGGGGCTCTCGGCAGACGGAAGTGAAGGGCGAATCGCCTGTGGCAACGGCGCACGAGGAGAAGAAATTGACCATGACATTCAACTCAATGCTGCAGCGAATCGGGTTTTTAGCCGTCGTGCTGGTTTTGTGCGCGGCCGCTTGGGCCCAGGATACGGCCTCCATTACCGGCACCGTCACGGATGCGACCGGAGCAACTGTAGCCAATGCGAAGGTCTTGCTCAAGAACGCCGAACATGGCATCGAGCACAGCGGTACAACGAACGGCAGTGGCGATTTTCTGTTTAGCTCATTGCCCATCGGCTCGTATGACTTGACGGTCGCCGCCGAGGGCTTCAAGAAGTATGAAGCCCGGGGGATCGTCCTGCGGGTCGCAGACAAAGCCAGGCTCAACGTGGCGCTCCAGGTTGGTACGATCAGTACGGAAGTCGTGGTGCAGGGCTCAGAAGTGGCACAGGTCGAAACCCAGTCATCGGAGCTGGCAGGTACGGTCACGGGAAAGGAGATTTCGCAGCTTGAACTAAATGGGCGTGACTATACGCAGTTGGTTGCGCTGTCTCCTGGTGTTACCAACCAATCGGGCCAAGACGAGGGCGGGACGGGAGCCGTTACGGTGGCATTCAGCGTCAATGGCGGCCGGACGGAATATAACAATTTTGAAGTGGACGGCGGAGACTCGCAGGATAACGGCAGCAATCTCACGTTGAACGTGTACCCCAGCATCGACGCCATTGCCGAAGTCAAGGTGCTGACTTCGAATTACAGTGCTTCATACGGACGGAACGGCTCTGGTACGGTGGAAGTCGAGACCAAGTCGGGCACCAGTTCATTCCACGGCGACGCATACGAATTCATTCGTAACGACGCCTTCAATGCCACGCAGTTTGGCAATACCTCGGTGCCAGCGTACAAAAAGCACGATTTTGGCTTCACGATTGGCGGGCCGGTTTACATTCCGGGCTTCTACAACACGAATAAGCAAAAAACATTTTTCTTCTGGTCGGAGGAATGGCGGCGCGAGCTGGTGCCGGCTACGAATTTCTTTTCCACAACGCCAGTTCCTACAGTGGCGGATCGCACGGGGGACTTCACCGACCAGTGTCCGAACGCGGCGGGTTCCTTTGGGGAGTGCCCGAGCGTGGCGGGATACACCCTGGCTTCCGGACCGGCTGAGGGATTTACGCCCAACCTTAACGTGGTTCCTGCCTTTGCCGCTAATACTCAGATCAATCAGGCGTTAAATGCCCTGATTCCTCTGCCAAATGTGGCTTCTGGCAACGAAGGAAGCACCCCCGACGAATGGTACAACCCACCGACTCTCCCAACCCATTGGCGCCAAGAGCTGTTCAAGATCGACCAGAACCTGAGCGACAAAGTTCGAGTGAGCTTTCGTTACATCCACGACTCGTGGAACCAGCAGTATCCGGTGCCATTGTGGACCAACGGCACCAGCTTTCCGACGGTGCAGACGGCCTTCACCAATCCAGGGGTGAGCATGGTGGCGCACCTGACCGCGAATATGACTCCGACGCTCCTCAATGAGTTTGTCGCGAGTTACACCACGGACCACATCAGTACGAACCTTACGGGACCATGGCAGCGTCCATCAGGGTTTCCCGCGATCGGTGTCTACAACAACGGCTTCGGCGGCAAGGTACCAGGCATCTCGGTCGCAGATACCACTTACAACTTTTCGGAGGATCCGGGGTACGTTCCCCAGGGACCGTTAAATTCCAATCCGACCTTCACTTATCGCGACAATCTCACCAAGGTCTTGGGAGCCCATAATCTTCAGTTCGGCGTTTACGTGGTCGACGCCCACAAGAATGAAGTTCCCCAGCCGCAGTACGGCGTGAATGGCCAGTTGTTCTTTTCCAATAACGGTAACACGGTCACGAGCGGCAATGCCTATGCTGATCTTCTGCTGGGCAACGTAGGCAGCTACACGCAAGAGCAAAACGCCTTCAAGATGCACGAGGCGTTCGATATCTACGAAGCCTTCTTTCAGGACGACTGGCACGCCACTCGCCGGCTTACGTTGAATCTGGGCTTGCGCATGAGTTTCTACGGCAGGTATCGGGAGGAGAACAATCTAGCTTGGAATTTTGACCCCGCCTTTTATGTTCCGGGCGCCAGCAGCGTCGATCCTACGAGCGGATTGGTAGTGGGTAATCCCTACAACGGATGGGTGGATTGTGGCGTTACGCCCGGTGTTCCCGTGGGCTGCATGACGAATCATTGGTGGAATCCCGCTCCGCGCATCGGTTTTGCATTTGACCCGAAAGGGGACGGAAAATGGGCAATCCGAGGGGGATATGGCATTTTCTACGAGCACACGAACGGCAACGAGGCGAACACCGAATCGCTGGAACCCTATAACATCAACACTCAGACCACAACAGTTGTAAACGTCACCGGGTACAACAAGCTTAATCCCAGCCTCCTCGGTGGAGGAACGACGCCGCTGAGCTTTGTATCTCTTCCCAGTAAAGCAAAGTGGCCCTATATGCAGCAGTGGAACCTTAACGTGCAGCACGACCTTGGAAGGGGCACGGTCGCCACAATTGCCTATGTGGGTAGTGCTGGTGTGCATCTGACCCGGTCTTACTCTTACAACCAGATGCACGCGGTTCCGACCAACCTGAATCCCTACACGCCGGGTCAGGTGATCACGCCGACCGACTGCGGAACTGTCGCAATCGATCCGGTGAGCGGGCAAGCGACCGCAACAGTGAACGGCAATACGACGACGGGGAGCTGGGCTAACAATCTTGCGGTGGCGTGTGGAAACAACGCCAACCCTTATCTGCCCTTCCTGGGTATTGGGAGCATCACGCGGAAGGATCAGACAGGATCCTCGAACTACAATGCGCTCGAAGCGACGATTCGACACAATATTGGGGGCCTGGAGCTGAACGCGGCCTACACTTACAGCCATTCGATCGACGATTCTTCCGACTACAACGATTTGGGATTTGTGGATTCCTACCGCCTGAATGCGTACCGAGCGAGTTCCGACTTCGACCAGCGCCACAATGTGACTGTTGCCTACGTCTATGACATTCCCACTTTTAAGGGGAATGGGCTGACGCACGCGCTTCTAGGCGGCTGGCAGTGGTCGGGAATCACGCTGATTCAGAGCGGCTCGCCTTTCAGCGTATATAACCTGGGCAATGGCACGATCGCGCCCGCCGACAATGCCGGCGTTTCGAACAGCATCGCGTCGGGCTTTTCCTACCCGGACTTGGTTGGAAACCCGAAGTCGGGGGTTTCCGGCAGCGCCCTAGCCGGGACTCTGCCAGGTTTCGGACCGTTGCTGTTTAATCCCGCGGCATTTGTTGCTCCAACCGGGTTGACTTTTGGAGACGCGGGGAGAAATATTCTGCGAAACCCGTGGCGGGAGAACTTTGACATGGCGCTGATCAAGCACTTCAACGTGACCGAGAGCAAGTATTTCGAGTTCCGTGCCGAAGCGTTCAACGTGTTCAACCACACGGAGTTTTCTTACCTGGGCGGCGATGCGGGTTCAGCAGCGGATAACGCGAACGGCGGAGCAAAAACAAACGCGAACCAGATCACATGCTATGGCGGCGACAATTCTGCGGGTGACGCGAGTTGCGCCGGGCTTACTATTTTTCGAGCGGGTTCGGCGCATCTTGCGCGCATCCTGCAATTTGGCTTGAAATTTATTTTCTAGCGACGCTGTCAACCGCAGTTGAAGCTATCCTCCGACGGTCACGCGCTCGGGAGCACGAACAGCTTCCAGCGCGTGCTCCAGGTCTGCGATCAGATCATCTGCGTTCTCGATGCCTACCGAGAGCCGGATCATTTGTTCGGTCACGCCCATCCTGGCGCGCTCAGCAGCGGAAACCATGGCATGCGACGTTAGCACTGGAATGGATACCAGCGATTCGGCTCCGCCCAGGCTTGGTGCCAACGTAAACAGCCGCATGGCCTCGCTAACGCGCCGAGCGTCCTCGCCGGAGCCTTCCACCTCAAAGCTGACCATACCTCCGCCGCCGCTCATCTGCTCGCGCGCAAGAGCGTACTGTGGATGGCTCTTGAGAAACGGATAATGCACGCTCCGCACTTTGGCATGCTCGGCCAGGAATTCGGCGACCCGGTGCGCATTCTCGTTCTGCCTTGCTACGCGGACTGCCAGCGTCTTCAGGCCGCGCACCAGCATCCACGAGGCGTGAGGATCCATGCAATTGCCCAGGGTAGTGCGCGTCTCCCAGATTCGTTCGATCAGTTCGTGGCGGCTAGCGACGACGCCGCAAATCAGGTCGGTGTGCCCGGACAGATATTTCGTTCCCGAATGCATGATCAGGTCGATGCCGAACTCCGCTGGGTGCTGATTGATGGGAGTGCCGAAGGTTGCGTCAATCATGCTGTGCAGTTTGTGATGCTTGGCCAGAGCCGCGACTTTCTTGAAATCGACGACGCGCAAGGTGGGATTGGTCGGCGATTCCAGATAAAGCAACCTCGTGTTGGGACGGATGGCCCGCGCGTGCTGGTCGTAGTCCGTCGTATCGACAAATGTTGTCTCGATCCCCATCTTCGGCAGCCACTGCGAGAGAAATTTATTCGCGCCGCCATAGATGTCGCGCTGCGCCACGACGTGGTCGCCGCTCTGGAGCAGGGCCATCAGTGTGGTCGTGATCGCGCCCATGCCCGAAGCGAAGGTCAGCGCCGCATCCACACCTTCCAATGCCGCGATCGTCTTTTCGGCAACTGTGTTCGTCGGATTCCCATACCGTGTGTAGAAGTGGTCGGTGTGGGTAGCACGCAACTCCTCTTCGTTGTCGGTGACTTCGAAGGTGGAAGTCTGATAAATCGGCGTCGAGAGCGGCCCGTTCTTCTTGTCCAGATTGGCCGCGCCCCGGACCGCCTTCGTCTCGGAGTGATGAGTGTGCCGTTTCATGAGTGCCTCGCTGCTTCCAGATTAATTGCGCAACCGAACTGCGGCAAGAGAGGTAATACTCCACACCAGTTATAATTCATGCTTCGTGAATCTTGGATTGAAAGATCGAGTGGCTCTGGTAGCGGCCTCCAGTCAGGGGATTGGCCGGGCCACGGTGGAAGCCTTCGCTGCGGAGGGCTGCCGCGTCGCCATGTGTGCGCGCAATCAACAAACCCTTCAGGCGGCAGCGGAGAAGATAAGGGCGCAGCATAAGGTAGAAGTCCTGGCCGAGGCTTTTGACGTCACTGACGCCGCGGCGGTCGGCAGCTTTGTTGCCGCCGTCGCGAAGAAGTTCGGCACCGTCGATATTTGCGTCACGAATGCCGGCGGTCCTCCTGCCAAAGGATTTCTCTCGGTGAGCCTGGAAGAGTGGCAGCGCGCCCTCGAACTCAATTTCCTCAGCACCGTATATTTTGCGCGCGAAGTTATCCCGCACATGCAGCGCAAGCACTGGGGCCGCATCATCACTCTTACATCGATTACGACCAAGCAGCCGGTGCCGGATCTGGTGCTCTCGAACGCGGTGAGAGCCGCGGTGGTCGGGCTGGTGAAGAGTCTGGCGAATGAATTTGGCAAGGACGGTATCCTGGTGAATAACGTCGGTCCCGGTTTCACGGCAACCGACCGGCTCAAGGAGTTGGCCACGGCCCGTTCCTCCGCTTCAGGAAAAAGCGAGCAGGAGATATTCGGTACGTGGGCTGCCGACGCTCCGCTCAAGCGGTTGGGCGAGCCTCGCGAGGTAGCGGAGACGATTGTATGGCTCGCGTCCGAGCGCGCGTCTTACATTACCGGACAAACCGTCCTCGTGGATGGCGGCATGTATAAAGGCTTGTAGATTTTTCGGAGAGACCATGCGATCGATAGCATCCCGGATGTTGGTTATGAGCGGCGAAGGCGCCTTATCGGTTTTCGCCCGAGCGAAAGAATTGGAAGGTCAAGGACGCTCCATTATTCATCTCGAACTCGGCGAGCCGGATTTTCATCCGGGCGCGTCGGTGTTTGAGTCGGCGTCCAGAGCGCTCGCCGAGGGCAAAGACCGCTACTGTGCCGTCGCCGGGCTTCCAGCACTCCGCGAAGAGATCGCCCAGTACCTGGAACGCACGCGCAGCATCGACGTTTCCGCAGCTAACATCGTGATCGCTCCGGGATGCAAGGCTGCGTTGTTTTTCGCCATGATGGTGCTGCTCGAACCGGGGGATGAAGTGCTCTACCCTGACCCAGGTTTTCCCGGATATTCCTCCATCACACTGGGTTTAGGCGCTGTGCCGGTGCCTTTCGAGCTCTCGTCGCGGAACCATTTTCAGCCCAATCTGGCTGAGATCACCGCCAAGATTACGCGCCGCACGCGTATGCTCATCACCAACTCTCCCGGGAATCCCACGGGGACTGTCTATACCGACGCGGTCCAGCGAGGGCTGGCGGAACTCGCCGTGCAGAACGATCTCTGGGTCCTCTCGGACGAAATTTACGCGCGCATCAACTACGGCGGCGAGTATCGGTCCATGCTGAACTATCCCGGCATGAAAGAACGAACACTGATCATTGACGGCTTCTCGAAGAGTTTTGCGATGACCGGATGGCGGCTAGGCTACGCAGTTGCGCCGCCGGAAGTGGCGCAGGCGCTGGCCCTGATGGCTGTGAATTGTTACACCTGCGTGGCCGAGTTCACTCAGTATGCGGCCATCGATGCGCTGCGCGATCGTGAGGGCACCACGCCACGAATGGTCGCCGAGTTTGCCCGCCGCCGGGAACAATTTGTTCGTGATCTGAATCAGGTTCCCGGATTTCGCTGTGAAGCTCCCGAAGGTGCTTTCTATGCCTGGGTCGACATTCGCGGAACGGGTAGCAGCGCCGAGGAGGTATGCCGGATCCTACTGGAAGATGCCGGCGTCGCAGCCATTCCCGGAGCCGCATTCGGCCCGTCGGGCAAGGACTTTGTGCGCTTCTCGTTTGCTTCGTCGGTGGAAAATCTGCGAGAGGCAGCCGCGAGAATCATGAAGGTGTCAGTGGCCTGGCAGGGAACTCTGGTGACAAGTTAGACGTCGCTTTTGGGTGACGCGGCGCTTCAGCGCTGCGATAAATCGTTGCAATGAAATCGGGCTTCAGCCCCTGAGGGAGATATGAAACTGGCGTCTCGACTCTTGCGTGGCGTCCTACTATGCGTGATTTTGGGCGCAGCAACCTTTGTCGCTGCTCAGGCCCGTCCTTTTCCGGGTCCGGACGTGCAGCAAATCTACCAGCATCTTCTGCCACAAATTGAGAAAATCCCGGCTTTCGACCATCACGCTCATCCGGGTTTTTCCGACGACCCCGACGTGGACGCAATGGCCGCGCCTCCTGACGCGAGCGAGGCGTTGCGCACGCGCGATGACAATCCCGAACTGGTTGCCGCCGCCAAAGCTCTGTTCGGCTATCCCTATGCGGATCTGTCGCCCGAACATGCCAAGTGGCTGGTTGCAAAAAAAGCGGATCTGAAGAAACAATACGCTGGCACGGCGTACTTCAACATGATTCTCGACAAAATCAACACCGAGAGCTCCGTCGCCAACCGTGCCATGATGCCGGATTATCTCGATCCTAAGCGCTTCCCCTGGGTATTCTTCGCCGATTCTTTCATGTGGCCGTTCAACAACGAGCGTGGAACAGTGCGCAACCCCGACGAAGGAGTCTTCATTCCGCTGCAGGAAAAAATGCTGCATCGCTGGATGCAGCAGGAAAGCGTTACGAAACTCCCGGCCGATTTTGACGGCTATCTGAAGTTCATCAGCCAGGTACTGGAGGACAACCGGAACAAAGGCGGGATCGCCATGAAGTTTGAAGTGGCCTACTTTCGGCCCACTACTTTCGGCGATCCGAGCCGCGATAAGGCCGCGGACCTTTACCAGCGCTACGTGACTGGGGGCATTCCGAGCGAACAAGACTACCGCACGTTCCAGGATTACATTTTCCGATACCTTGTGCTGGAGGGCGGCCGCTTGCATCTTCCGGTGCACATTCACACCGCGGTAGGCATCGGCGACTACTTCAATCTGTCGCAGAGCAACATCATGAATCTGGAGAGCGTGCTGCGTGATCCGCGCTACCACGGCACAACGTTTGTCATGATCCACGGTGGCTATCCGTTGGAGCGCGAAGCGATTTGGCTTGCCGCCATGAAGAATGTGTATATGGACTCTTCGTTCGGCGAACTCGCCCAGTATCCTTCCGCTTTCAAAGACACCCTCAAGATGTGGCTGGAGACTTTCCCCGACAAGGTCACTTTCGGTACCGACTGTTTCCCGTACAATGAAGTCCTGGGCGCGGAAGAGAGCTACTGGCTGGGGGCGGAATCGTCGCGAATGGCTCTGGCGGCGGCGCTCGCTGAAATGATCTCGGAGAACGAAATCAACGAATCCCGGGCGCTTGAGCTGGCCCACGCTTATCTGCATGACACCGCTGTGAAGTTGTACGGTGGCAGGGTTCAGTAGAAGCTGTCTGCTTAGGGAGATTCAGGAACGAATCCAATGGCAACCAAAGTGAAGTCCAAAAAAGCAGCTGGCAGAAAAACGAAAAACAGCAAGTCCCACTCGCGGGCGCAGCGCGCCGTTACCAAACACGCGGCCAGCAAGACGCCGCTGCAATACATTCCGTGGCACACGATCCCGCTGGAAGAGCTGAATCCACTGCTGCAGCGGCAGTTTGTCGTCGGCCAGGAAATCATGCTAGCCCGCGTGCTGTTAAAAAGAGGATGCATCGTTCCCGAGCACAGCCACCACAACGAACAAGTCACTTACATTCTGGATGGAGCCCTGAAATTCTGGATCGACGGCAGGGAAATCGTTGTGCACGCCGGCGAAGTGCTATGCATTCCGGCGAACATGCCGCACAAGGCCGAAGCTCTCGAAGATACGGTGGACCTTGATGTTTTCACTCCGCCACGCGCCGACTGGATCAACAAAAGCGATCAATATCTGCGGGGCGTGAAATAACCCGCCACTCCATGCCGCTCTCCACCACTTCTGATCGAGACTCGGACAGGCAGGGGCATCCATCGAGCCAGCCTAAGGCCGGGTTCGGCTTTCGCTGCATCGGATGCGGTTTGCTCAGCGCCGCCGCTGCCCAGGATTTTCGCTGCGTGCGGTGCAACAACTTACTAGAGATTACCGACCCGTCCTGGACGTCATCCTGCCTGAACGCGGATGCTTTGAAATCGACTTGGCGCGAACGCCGGTCGTCGAATGCAGCGCTTGATCTCAGCGGTGTTTGGCGGTTCCGAGAGCTCCTGCCAGTTCCCGAGTCAGAGCAGCATGTTGTTACCCTGCGCGAAGGCAACACTCCGCTCTACGAACTCCCTTTGTCGTCTCGTATGACGGGTGTGTCCCATCTCTACGGTAAGCATCAAGGGATGAACCCGACCGGCTCGTTCAAAGATGCGGGCATGACGGTCGCCGCAACCTTCGCGCGGCAGGCGGGATATCGCTGGGTGGCGTGCGCCTCGACCGGCAATACATCGGCGTCCATGGCCGCCTATGCGGCGCGCGGAGGCATGAGGAGTCTAGTACTCGTACCCGAAGGAAAAATCTCCTGGAGCAAGTTATCGCAGGCGCTCGACTATGGCGCACTTACTTGCCAGCTTCGCACCGACTTTGACGGCTGTCTTCGGCTGCTCCAGGAGCTTGTAAAACGCGCTCCGGTCTATCAGCTGAACTCTATTAATCCTTTTCGCTTGGAAGGGCAGAAAACTCTCGCTATTGAATTGCTGGAGCAGTTGGAGTGGCATCCGCCCGACCACATCATCATACCCGGCGGAAACCTGGGGAATAGTTCGGCGATTGGCAAGGCTTTGCTCGAAATGCGTGATATCGGACTGATCCCGCATCTTCCGAGGTTATCCGTGATTCAAGCCGAAGGTGCGAACGCCTTGGTACGCACGCTGCGAGAAGCCGAAGGCAAGCGTCTTGTAAGCGTGCAGGCAGAGACTCGGGCTACCGCGATCCGCATCGGTAATCCGGCTTCGTGGGAAAAGGCTGTGAAAGTGATCCAAGCCACCGGCGGCGCTTGCGAGCAGGTCAGCGAAGTGGAGATCGCACAGGCCAAGGCGGAGATTGGAGCCGAGGGCATTGGGTGTGAGCCGGCATCCGCGGTTACGCTCGCGGGCTTGAAAAAATTGGTGGGACAGGGTTTTGTGAAGCGCGATGAAACCGTCGTACTGGTTCTGACCGGAAATCTGCTCAAGGATCCAGACTTCACCATGGAATTCCATCGCGGCGATCTTTTTCCGGACACCACGCCCGAGAGCGCAACCGACCCATTGAACGCCTTGCGCCATCCTCCTGTCGTTCTCGATGCAACCTTAGACGCAGTGATCCAGACCTTGGAACGGGCCGAGACCGATCCCGCTCACCCTAATGCAAAATCGAACGCTTAAGAAAAAGAGGAGCAAGCGGCTATCCACGCTGCATCTGGCCCTTCCGGCGACCTCAGCCAACCTGGGGCCGGCGTTTGATGCTGCCGCCTTGGCGATGGACCTCTACATCACAATCGACGCCAGGCCGTCGGCCGACTTTTCCATCCGGGCTACCGGGCGCGATCCCCAAATCTGCCAGAGCTTGGAAAATCATCTCATTCTCGCCACCTACCGTGAGGTGCTCCAAAGCCACGCTGCCGAAGTTGTCCCGCTATCGCTTCGCATCAAGAACGATATTCCCATCGGCAAAGGCTGCGGGTCCTCGGCGGCGGCACGCCTGGCTGGCATCGCGTTAGCCAATCACTACGGCCGAATGCGCTGGACCGACTCGCAGATTATTGGCGAGGCCTCGCGGCGCGAGCACCACCCCGATAATGCATCCGCCTGCTGGATGGGCGGCCTCACCGTCGCCCGCATGTCGGGGGATGCCGAGGCCCAAGTGGTCAACATCAAGCCGAAAGGGAAGTGGCCGTTATTGTTCGCCATCCCTGACCATGTCCTGTCCACGAAAGAAGCTCGCCTGGCGCTTCCGGCGCAATATTCCCGCGCCGATGCGGTGGTCAACATCCAGAATTCCATGTTGCTGCTGGTGGCATTTACACAGGGGCGCTATGAATTGCTGGCCTCCGCCCTCGAGGACCGAATCCACCAGCCTTATCGCGCTCCGCTCTGTCCGCTTCTGCCCTGCTTACATGAGCTGACGGGAAGGCCGGGGATTCTGGGGGCGGCCCTCAGTGGCGCAGGTCCGTCGGTGGTAGTCTTTCTCGATCCCCGGATACCTACACAGAAAACGAAAAAGACTGTCGCTGCCCACATCGCAGCTGCGGGATTTCGCGCGGAACTTCTTCTCACCTCCATCACTCCACGCGGAGCACGCGCCATCCTTTCTGCCTCGCGAATCCAAACGTGAACCGCCAGCTGATCGAGAATCCTTGCATTCCACTACGCCTGTGTTAAAGTGACGGCAACTGGGCACGAATGTGCCATATCCCGAGTTGAAGATCCGGGATATTTTGGGTCTTCCCCCCGAATTGAAACTTACCCGTCCCGGTGGTGTTTATTCCATGAGGGGCCGCGGCTTCAGTGGAAGCTTGGGCAAGTCTTTGCGGGGTGAGTGGAGATGAAGTCGAAAATGGAACACCACGTCCAGCCACGTGAGAGCGCCCAGCGGCGCAATCAGCAAGCCTCGGAAGAGATCCAGAAATTTCTTTGGGCGGTAGACTCCTACCCTGACCGTGTTGCCAAGGAACCCGGGCTCAGCTTCCATCGGCATCTGGCCAATTTCTTCCCAGTCCGATACGATCGCCCGCGGCACCTGATCAAGGCGAGGTGAGCTAACGGCTCGCCGGAGGCACAATGCCATTCATACGCAGATATTCCACCATCTGTCCATAGTGGTCGAAGCAATGGGACCCGACACTGGTAGCCAGTCCCAGCCGCGTCACAGATCCTTCTCCGAACGGGCTCTTCAATGGTTCCACCAAGTTCTTCTCGTTAATGGTCTGAATTGCCTTGTGTACATAAGCAAATGAGTTCTTCAGATAGCTAAGGATTTCTGCCTTCGTTTTGACCGATGCCGGGCCCGATTCGTCTCCCACGTCCACCGGAACTTTTTCGCTCAGGATGGCCGCGCCAAAAATGTAGTTCACCGCCGCCACGTGCTTGATCTGCTCGCCATAATTGCGCACACCTTTGAACTCGCCGTTGGTCGGCGCGAATCCGAACTTGTCTTCCGGCATGGCCTCCGCGGCGGACGTAAACTCGTGCTCGACATTCGTCACGCTGTGGTCCAATACCTGGGTGACGGTCCGATGCTCGTCCGTCATTTTGTTTTCCTGGGCTGTACAGACGACCGCCAGCGCCAGGACTGAGAGTGCAAGACAAAGAAATATATTCCTCATAATTATTTTCCCCCTGTTGATTGCAATTGGAACGGCCACTGCTGGTCTTTCCAGGCGCGGATCATATAAATGGCCAAGCCAGCCAGCAAAATCACCAGTGCATATCTTATTTCTTTCTGCCAGTTCGCGCGATTGAACAGAATAAAGAGAAATCCCGCAATCGCGACGAGCGCCGGCACCGGATACAGCCACATGCGGAACGGACGGACGACATCCGGCCGCGTCACTCGAAACACCATCAATCCAACGGCCTGTACTAGAAACTGCAGAATCAAGCGAATGACCACCAAAGCCGCGATCGCGTCACTGAGCCGCAGAAAGCAGAACGCCGCCGCCACCACTCCGAGCGACAGTAGCGAAACATAGGGGAAGCGGTAGACGGGATGGACTTTGGCAAAGGCCTTGAAATAATTTCCATCCAACGCGGCCGCATACGGAACCCTCGAATAGCCCAGCGTCAGCGAAAAGACCGAGGCAAATGCGGTTACGATTACAAGCCCCGTCACCAACCGCGCTGCCCACGGCCCATAAATCCTCTGCATAAACAACGACACAACGTACAATCCATTGTTGCTCTGCCCCGCCTGGATCATCTCACGCCACGGAACCACGGCCAGAATACACAAGTTCATCATCAGATATAGACAGGCGACGATCAGAATGGAAAGCAGCAACGCCCGTGGAATGTTGCGCGTCGGATCTTTTATTTCATCACCAAGGTAACAAACATTGTAGTAGCCCCAGTAGTCGTAGGTAGCGACCAGAAGGGCACCGCCCAACCCGGTAAAGAATCCGCGCGAAAGAGTGAAGGCGCCCGGCGGGAAGTCGAATGCCCGGGCCGCGTTGAAGTGGGTCAGCCCGGCGAAAATAATCCATCCGATCGTTCCCATCACACCCAGCCACAATATTTCGGACAGGCGTCCAATCACCGTGATCCGGCGATAGAGCAGTAGCACCGTGAAGAAGCAGATGATGACCGCTAACGCAGTCCCCGGCGTCACAACCCAACTCACCTGTAGCGGCCCAGCCCATGGGATGGGCAACGCCGCAGTGTGTGTGGCCAACACCGTCTCGAGGCCGGGCCAGTAGTAGGCAGCGTAGCCTGCGAGGCCGATGCATCCCGTGGCTATCGAAAGCGGTGCGCTGAAAGAAAGTTGCCAGATGAACAAAAACGAGATGAGCCGCCCCCACTTCTTCGGCCCATAAATCTCGTTCAGATAGCGATAGGGTCCGCCCGAGCCCGGTAGCGCTGCGCCCAGTTCCGCAGACACCAGCCCATCGCACACGGCCAGCAACGCGCCCACCACCCACCCCAACATGGCCTGCGGGCCGCCCATCGCGCTCAACACCAGCGGCATGGTGATGAACGGCCCCACGCCGATCATGTCGATCATGTTGAGCGCGGTCGCGCTCCCCAGCCCCATTCCGCGGATCAGGCCGGGCGAATTCGATTCGTTTTGAGAGGGAGACTGCATTTTTTCGGTAAGCCCGGTACCGTCACTGCAGCTATGGAAGAGGCAAAACCCTGTCACTCACCTGCCGTTTTTCAAACGCCGCATGTGCATGGGCAGCGTCCGCCAGCGGATACGTGCGATCAATCCGGATAGAAAGTTTCCCCTGCTTTAGCCAGCTCACCAGCCGCTCCACATAGCGAGGGTACTCCTTGAAATAAGGGCTTCCGTTCGTGCGGGTAAGAAACAACGAACCCTTCTCCCGCAGCGTCATCAGGTCAAACGGAGATGCTCTCGACGGTTCATATGCGAAAGATCCTCACAAAACTACTGACCCCTGGCCACTACCCAATGATCACTGCTTCTCGTGCCCGGCACTCAACAGATTCACGTACAGCCGCACTGCTCCCGGCACTCCCGCAGGTAGCTGCCGGAAGAATGCGTATCCCGTGTAGATATAAGTTCCTTTGCCATACCTCGCCTGCAGCAGCCCGCCCTTCTGCTCCGCCTCACCCGGATCATGGCAAGCCAGCAACGGCTTGAACTGGTCATCCCATTTGTCCATGAAGTAGAGCCCGCGCTCTTGCACCCATCCATCAAAATCGCGGCTGGTGATCGCATTCGGATAATGAAACACCTCATCGTCAGGCGCCAGAATCTCTACCGGAGCTTCCTCCACCGAAACTCGCGCGCGGCTCAGTTCGGCTGGATACGGCGTGAGATGTCCGCTATTAAAGTCTCCGACGCTGGTATTGTATTGCACCACCAGCGTTCCTCCGGCCGCAACGTAATCGAGCAGCTTCTTATTATTCGCGAACACATCTTTCTGCGTATCGTAGGCACGAATGCCCAGCACAATCGTTCCGTAAGAATTCAGACTCTCGCTCGCGAGCTTTTCTGCGGGAATCAATGTCACGTCCATTCCCACTTGTTTCAGCACGGTGGGAATATCATCACCCGCGCCCATGATGTAGCCGACTTTTAAATCGTGCGGAACCTTCACGTCCACAATGCTTACTCGCTGGATCGCAGGCTGATAGTAGTAAAAGCTGCCCAGGTCTTCGCGAGTCACCAGCGTGTAGCCTTCGCTGAACTTGTCGCCGTCCGCCTCCAGCACGGGTCGCACTTGCGCTCGACTTTCCTGCAAACCGGCAGGGAAGACTTTGAACTGAAAATCCTGCTTCTCGCCGCGACGCGGAACATTCACAGCCAATTGCACCGGTTCCGACCGCCAACCCGGAGGAATTTCCAACCGCAAGGTGGCGTGCGTCTCGCGATTCAGATTGCTGGTCACGCCCACGGTGACGGTCGAACTCGCGCCATTATGAGTAGAGATCACCTGCGTTCCGGGCTCCAGCGCTACTGAAAACGCCGGGACTACGGCCAACGGCCGCGCCCGTTCTTTACCGGCATCGTCCTTGAATGTTGCTACGACGATTGCTCCAATCCCGTTCTTTCCAGATGCGCCACTTCTTGCATTCGCAACTGAGTATTCCACACGGGCTTGCAACAGCGGTGGCGGGAACGGGAGCGTCGCATACCGTTCGTTGTCGACGTGATTCACGCTCTCCGTTTCCGGATTGTCGCGATGCCAGTACGGCCGCGTGTATTCCACATCTTTCGGTACTTTCAATCGAAACACCGCCCGCTCATTTTCTCCGGGTTTGATCGCGACGCGCTTGGTCTTGTCGGAAATCGTCGCCCACCCGTCAGGCACCTCCAGCTTCAAACCATCGACGAACAAGCGCTGGCTCGAGCCATTATGAAAGTCCACCGCAACCAGAAACTCCTGCCCCGGCGAGACGCTGGTCATGGCGTCCGCTTCTTTCTTCGCTGGCTCCTTTACCGGCTGGCCTTCGGGACCCGCCCGCGAAACCATGGTCGCCTCCAGCGTTAAATTCAACGCGTCGTTCACCGCCGCTTCCGCCTGCTGACGTTTCTCCTCGAGCCGCGTCAGCAAGTCAGACCGAATCCCGGGGGCCACATCGGCCTTGTCTACTTCGCCATACGCCTGCTTTAGTTCGGCCACGACTTCCAGCAGCGATTTTGCAGCCGCGTTAACATCGTTCCTCCTCGCACTCTCGTTGGCTTTCGCAACGTTGCTCGCAATTTCGGTCAATTCGCGTCGTAACCGCGGAAGTTTCGATTCTTCTGGCCCCAGCCGCTCCGCGAGCCCGGGTAAAGAAGCGTCTAATCCATCGAAGAAATCTTTTTCATGCCCGTTCTTGTCGAGCTTCGCCGGCTTTACCGAATCCACCAGCTTGTAGAACGTAAACCGATCTCCGGGATCAACGGTCCAGTTCGCGGAGCCCTGCGAGAGTTGATGCCGCAATCCCTGCATTGCGAATTGAACATAGGACATACCCAGATCGGAGCTCGACTCGCCGGTATTCAGTTTCACCGTCCAGCTCGCATCCGGGCAGGTCATCGCTCCGAAGCCGCATACGTTGCCGATGTAAAGCTTCTTCGCCTGCCAGGGTTGCAGCCCCTGCGCAATCTGCTCCGGAAACCGCTTCGGATCGGCGGCAGCTCGAAACGCCTCCTGGGTCAGGATGCTCGATGCCTGGTGGTGCCCATGGCCGTCTCGCTCAGTTCCGGAAAAACGCGCCACCAGCACATCCGGACGGAACGTGCGAATCACTCGCACCATGTCGGCCAGTGCAATATCATGGCCACCCCATTTGGCGAAAGTTTCATCTGCGCTCTTCGAGAAGCCGAAGTCAGCCACCCGCGAAAACCGTTCCTGCACACCGTAATACTCGTCCGCCGCCAGCAGTTCCAGCGTGCGCAGCACGCCCAGCACGTCCGATAAATTACTGCCGATCTTGTTCTGACCCCCTTCGCCACGGTTGAGTGTCATCAGCAGGACACTGGCGCCGCGACCGCGGGATTCCAGCGTCAGCATTCCGCCATCTTCGTCGTCGGGATGCGCCACCGTTTGCATCAGGGCCGCAGTCGTATTTAGCCGCTGCAGCATAAGCCGCAAGCCGGGCATTCCCACATCTTGCGGGATTTCGGGAGGAGATCCCTGATACGGCAGTTGAGGAAAATCCGTCGCCAGGGTTGGTCGACCCTCGGCAGCTGCCTCCCGAGGAACCGGACGCGCAATACTTTCCTGGGTCCGCTGGGGTGAGGCGACCAGCAGGAAGGGACAAATCACCAGCATCGTCAAGAATGAGCTTTGGAAAAGTGTAGCTTTTATAAAATGCAGGAAGAGCCGCTGCAGGCGGCTCGCGAGATGGACGGTTTCCAAATATTTCACCCTACAAGGATGGGGCCTGGCCCCGCTTGGACGCAAATTCTTTCCCCTCGTGCACTCGGAACATTCCGGTGAATGCCGCAAAGCCACCGCTACGTTTTCCGGCTAAACTGAAAAGTGGAACGCGGCTGATCCCGACGGGGAGGCCCTACTGTCCGCGCCCTTCCTTCAACGTATCCTGGCACGTGCTGGCTGCGGTGAGCACCTCGTTGAAAGCCGTCTCCTTGCGCAGGCCTTTCAACAGTGGATCATCCAACAGCGCCGAGTACGCACAATAATTCTGCTGCACCGCTGACTTCAGCAAGCGCAGAGCGGCTTCATTCTGGCCGCAATAGGCCATAAGGGCGCCTACGTGATACCACGCCTCCGGATCCGCTTCCGTCATTACCGATGTTTCCTCCTGCTTTACAATTCTGTCCATATCGGCGGGCCGTTGCGGCTGAGTGCAGGCAATCAGCAAGTCTCGATGGTAAGTTGGAGATTTTCCGACGCTCTTGGCGGCCAGCCTTGCCTGCACCACATTTCCGGAAGTCAAATAATCATAGGGAGTCGCCCAGTTCGCCCACTCCGAGCCTCCGTCCAGGTGTACGAAATCCATGGCACGGTCGGTCTGGCCTAATTCCATAAACGCCCAGGCGCACGACCGGAAATTGAAGTTTCCAGGATCCAGCGATCGTGCCGCATTGCACTCCTGCGCCGCCTTTTCCTGCATTCCGGCGTAACGCAGGACATAACTGAGTGCAAAGTGAGCCTCGCCACTCTGCGGGCGCCGATGCACCAGATCGGTGGCAGCGTCGTAGGCGCGGCCCAATTCGCCCCGCTCCACCCGGTTGACAATCAAGTTGCTGGCTGCCGACACACGGTTCGGATCCAGCGAGAGCGCACGTTCATACGCGGCATTAGAGCGCTGGAACATGGTCTCCCCGCCTCCGCCGTAGTCAGAATCGTAGTAATAGCGCTGGCCCAACTCTTCCCAGGCGGGAGCGTAGGTTTGATCCTCTCCCACCACATGCTCCAGCACCGCGATCGCGTCCTTGTTGGGTTCAGGGTCGTGAGGCAAAGCCAGGCTGTGCAGGTACAGGTCATAAGCTTCCTGGCTCTTCGGGCGCGATGCCGCACTCAATGTGCCCGCCGCAACCCCCAGTGCAGGCAACAGTCCCTGCTGCACTT
Source organism: uncultured Acidobacteriaceae bacterium (assembly GCA_963750245.1). GTDB lineage: Bacteria > Acidobacteriota > Terriglobia > Terriglobales > Acidobacteriaceae > Sulfotelmatobacter. The sequence goes on along the minus strand of CAVVQB010000004.1, from coordinate 158,140 downwards.
GGGTGCTCAGCTGCGACTGCATAGAGATCAAATCATTTACCGACGCGGTCGCGCTTCCTTGCCACAACAGCCGCTCGTTGGTCACGTCAATTGCTTCCAGTGTCACGGTCAGCTGTTCGCCCTGTCTCATAAAATGGCCCGTGAGCAACCGGCCGACGTGCAGTTGTTGACCGACCTTATGCGGATCCAGGTCCTGCTCCACATACTTCCGCGTGACCGATGAAGGCCGCACGTCCAACGAGCGCGAATAGCTGAGAACCTTTGTCAGCTCATCGGCCAGCGCAAACCTCAGGTAGTCCACACTGATATCGCCGTTCATGTTCTGCAAAGGCAACACCGCAATTGCATTCTTAAGCTCAGCGCTAGCGACTTCGCGGTGTTTCAGCCAGTACGCTCCCACAGCCGCCAAAACCGTAACCAGCATCGCCAGACTTCCCAGCAGCAGCCAGAACTGCCAGCGGCTGCTGGTGCGGCCAAACGTCTTGCTTGCAACCCGAAGCTTCGAAGAGTGCATTCCACTCTTCATCTGCCCCGATTCGTTCTCGCGCTTCAGCTGCTGCAGGTCCGCCTTCATCTGCGCGGCGCTCTGGTACCGCTCCTTGCGGTCCTTCTCCATCGCCTTGCCGATGATGCCTTCCAGTTCCACCGGCATCTTGGGATTTAATTCCCTTGGTGGAACTGGCTTATCGTGAAGAACCGCGTCGAGCGTCAGCAGTGAATTCCTGCCCGAAAACGGCTTTTTGCCGGTCGACATCTCGTACATGACCACGCCGAACGAGAACAGGTCGCTGCGGAAATCGATTTCCTCGCTCCGGGCCTGCTCCGGAGACATGTAAACCGCTGTCCCCGGGATCACTCCTACGGCCGTCAACGAATTGTCCGCCGCTATCCCGTCGCTATCGGTGCCAACGTTGTGCACCAGCTTGGCCAGCCCGAAATCCAATACCTTCACCTGACCGCTCGGAGTCAGGAAGATGTTCGCCGGCTTGATATCGCGATGCACGATCCCCTTGGCATGAGACGCCGCCAGCGCGTCCGCCACCTGGATGCTGATATCCAGCAGTTTCTCCGTTTCCACCGCGTGCCCCGAGATACATTGCTTGAGGCTTTCGCCCTCCAGCTTCTCCATCACGATGAAGGGGTGTCCGCCGTTATCCTCAATGCCATGAATAGTGCAGATGTTGGGGTGATTCAGTAGCGACGCCGCCCTCGCTTCCCGCTCGAACCGCTCCAGCGATTTGGGGTCGCCTACAAGATTTTCCGGAATAAACTTCAGGGCGACGTGCCGTCCCAGCTTCAGGTCCTCGGCCTCATAGACCACGCCCATACCACCGCCCCCGAGTTTGCCCAGGATGCGATAGTGGGACACAGTCTGACCGATCATGAGTGGACGATACTCCCGACCGCGGTAATGTTAGGCTCCGCCAGTGATCTGGGTCAACTGGACTTTCCTCGATAAATTTAGATGCTCAAATGCGGGCTCCAAGAAGCGTTTTGCAGCGTCTGGTTTCCCAAACTGACAACCGCTATGTCCTTTTGTAAGCTGGTATGGTGCTCGACCGGCGCTGCGGCGACTACTATGAATCTAGCCGGCGCAACCAGCCAGGCTACCTTATGGACCAAGAATTCAAAATCCCTCCTTCTGCCTTGCAGGAGCGGATTCGTACCCGAGCCGAGGAACTGTATCGGCGAAGCGGAGCTGCGGAGGGTCACGACCTGGAAAATTGGCGCCAGGCGGAGGCCGAAATCATGCGCGAAAGCGCTTCACAAGCTTCCCGCCCTGCCGTTGTGATCAATGTCGAAGGTGTGGTTTACACCGGGGAGTACGACGTGGTCGCTGCTGGCGGATACCTGCCCGGTGAGTGGAAGGTCGGAGACCGGGTACCGGTCCGATTGCAGGGCGATCGTCTTTTTCTTCGCCGCCCCAATGGACGGGAACTCGAGACCAGCATCGTTAAGAGAATCGGCTAGGGGCCGACGGCCTTTCCTGACCGACTATCCCGCATACAACGCAGCCGAGGCTCCCACCCACTCCATATTCTTGTTCTGGTCGACGCCCATCATCAAACCGCGTCCCATGCGGATGATCGTCAGCACGGCCTGCAACTTTTCCTGCCACACATACATGACTCGCACCTCCGCCTTGGTCGCGCCAAAGGGAGTCTCGATCACCGGTTCAAAGTGCAAGCGTTCCTGCAGAATGTAATCCGCCCGCTTCTCCGCCGGAATCGCCTCGATATCCTCTCGTTTCGGCGCAATCACTACGCCGAGACCAGCAAAGGAATAGAGAGGCTTCAACGCGTAGTTGTGCAGATCCTCAGGGATCTCATCCAGCTTGTCCAGAAACCAGGTCTTCGGAACCGACTCGTGCCGCAGATACGGAATAGAGAACTTGCTGATGCGGAAATACCAGTTCGGATGCCCCGCCCATTCCACGTTCAGATCGTCCCGCCAATCGAAGCCCAGCTTCACTTGTTTCCGCTGCAGTTCGTCCACAATGGCCCGGTTATAGATTCTGCGTATCGGAACCCGTCCTCCCCTGCGCTCGTAGTAAAGTTGCGAGCCATACTTCTTGATGGCCTCGATGTCGACGGTCCTGACGCCGAGCATCTTCTCCGTTAGCACAAAATCCGGCAGCGTCTTCTGCGATTCAGGATGAACCTCCATCAGGATTACGTTCTCGGGATCCTGCGTGCCCACAATCGCCTGTCGCAAGAGTTCGCGGTACGATTTGTCGTCGAGCCCGCTTAAGAAGAACCGCAAGTGCTCACCGCCCTCAAGTCGATGCAATCCATACACGTCGATGTAGCTTTGCGCCAGCGTCACCTGATAGGCAGAGAGGGAAGGGAAGGCCTGCAACTCCACAAGTTTGGGCTGCAACTCGCCGCGCGTATCCCGGACCAATCCGAAATCTACCTGCACGAACAGCGGGCGCGCAGGCTCATTCGGAACCCGGAATTCCGGCGGAATCGAAGCCTCCGATTTCGCGCAGTATTCCGGACTCTCCACCAACTGCCGGATCAGTTCCTTCCCGTCCTCCGCCATCCGGTCGAGCAGAGTCCTGGGAAAGAAGCACGGAGTCTCTGACAGCCGGAACTGCACATGCGTTCCGCATGCGTCATCGATGCACCGCAAGAACGCCTGATATTTATCGGGAGTAAAGCTGGCGTTGAACTGTTTTCTGAGGATGGGAATCATTACTCGCGGATTTCCATGCTGCGGATGAGGCCATTTTCGATCGAATAGACGTGCTCGACGGTTCGATCCAGGAGTATCTTTCCGGTCAGATCCTGAACTACCTGGTGGACCGCAACCACAACTCGTCCCGTCTTATCCAGCGCGAAACTCCTTGGCTCGACGTGAGGATTTACGATGCCCCATTGCCGCGTCCAATATTCACGGACCCCGGCGTGCCCATGAACGGTACCACCCTCCATCCCATTCGGCCACTCCACATCGCTCTGCATCGTAGCCAGGGTTGAGTCAATGTCACGGGCATTGAAGGCCGCATACGCCTTCTTGAGCAACACCACCTGGGACTCTTCGACCATCACGTTTAGATCGCGCCGTCCTACGCTTCCACCAGAAATTTCCCGTCCTGCATGATCTGCTGGTCGTCCACCCAAATATTGAACTTCCGGCCCACTACGTCGATATGCGTGGTGGAATCCCACTCCGCTCCCGTGTGTGCTCCATAGGGATTTCCAAACGCGATATGAACGCCGGGATATTTCTCGTCCTGCAAAATCTGCCCAATCACGTTCTTCAGGTCAATGTTGGTCCCGATGGCGAACTCGCCCACGCGGTCGCTATTCTCGTCGGTGTGCGTGTACTTCCAGAAATCATCTTCGAGCTCGCGGTTCTCCGAGTGCGCCTCGGTCAGGCGGTTTTTCTTCATGCGAATGGTTAGCGGCGTTTCCTGCAGATTGCCAAATTTCGTGCACAGATAATCGCCCACCACGCCGTCGATCACGAAGGTTCCATTCACCTCGCCCGGGGTGGTGAAAATCTCTCCGCCGGGCAAATTCCCCCACTTCTCCGCACTAATAATCCCGCTGGTCTTTAGCCAGCGGTAATTGGGATTCAAATCCGCCGTTAGATCCGTTCCAGCCGCCGTGGTGGCCCGCACCCGGTGTGCCTGGCGCACCATGGCGATCACTTTTGCGCTTAACCGGTCGACCTTCAGGAAATCCGCGCGCATGCCTTCCAGCATGATCTGCCGGTTGATGTTCACCATGTGCGCGTGCCGAATCTTCCGGCGGTTTACCACGTCCGTCATCTGCATCCGCGAGCGCAGTTCGTTGCGCTGGGCCCATACGGCAAAGATGGAAACCTGGCTACTTTCCAGATCCCCGAGAATTTGGGGGGCAAGTCGTTCAACGGCCGCTCCGCCAGATCTTCCAACACCCAAACGCGATGCGGTGCGCCGATTCCCTCCAACTCTTTGACGATTGCTGCGGCAATGCCGATCGTTGCCTCGTCGGTGATCACGCAGACTTTCTCTTCGGGCTGGACGCGCAAACAAACCCCGACCGCATTGCGCGCGCCGGGAGTATATTCGGGGTCGACTGGAATTTGTTTTCGGTTTCCCCATCCTCCGGAGTGTTGACGAAGGGCTGGAGCGATGGTCGTATCGGTTGGAATGGTCATTAACCTACTTTTCTCGCGGAAGCCGGCTCAACTTCCGCCAAACCCACCTCCGTCTCTTCCATAATGTAATCGACAACTTTCTTTAAATCCCCAGTTTCCTGGAACACACGCAACTGCCGATCCGCGCCGCTTCCTTCCTCCAGTATCGTGTGGATGTATTCCAGTTCCTCGCGCGAATCCAATTCATCCACCACATCGTCCACGAAATCCAAGTACTCGCGGATCAAATCCCGGGCCGGCACTTCCGTCTGCTTGCCAAAGTCGATCAGCTTCCCGTCGAGGCCATAGCGCGAGGCCCGCCACTTGTTTTCCATTATCAGCGCCCGCCGATAGAGACGGAATCCCTGATTCGCTGTATGCAGCTTATAGAGTTTCGCCACCGTAGCCTGAATCAGCGCCGCAATGGCGATGGTCTCATCGGCGCGCATGGGAATGTCGCACACCCTGAATTCGATGGTGTTGAAGAATGGATGCGGACGGATATCCCACCAGATTTTCTTGGCGTTATCGATGCAATTGGTTTTGATTAGCAGCTTGATGAAGTTTTCGTACTCGCCCCAGCTGGGGAAATAATCTGGGATGTTTGTCCTCGGAAACTTGTCAAACACCTTGCAGCGATAGGATTTCAACCCCGTATTCATTCCCAGCCAGAATGGCGAATTCGTCGACAGCGCCAGCAGGTGGGGCAAGAAATATCGGGCGTGATTCATCATGTGGATCGCCGTCTCGCGCTCCTCGATTCCGATGTGCACATGCAATCCAAAAATCAGATTTGCCCGCGCCACCAGCTGCATGTCTTCGACAATGTTTTTGTAACGGTCGTCAGGATTGATCTCCTGAGTCCGCCAGTCGGAAAACGGATGGGTGGCCACGGACGCCAGCCGCAGCCCGTTCTCCCGGGCCAGCCGGATGATGTCGCGGCGCAGCATCTTTACTTCTGTTTTGGCTTCCTTGATGTTTTTGCAAACGCTGGTCCCGACTTCCACCACCGACTGATGCATCTCCGGCTTCACCCGCTCCTGCAGGATGAGCTGTCCCTTCTGCAGGATTTCGGCCTGAATATGCGACCGCAGATCCCGGGTCTCCGGATCGATGGTCTGATATTCCTCTTCGATCCCAATGGTGAACGTCGGTTTCATTGCAAAAGTCCTTTGACGATCCAAGAAGGGGGAATCCGCTACGTGCGCGCCTTGCGCAGCGGAGTACCTCACGAGCGCAGCTATTATAACAATTGACCCGAAAGAACTCGCGACTCAAACTTCTAATAGGAGGGATTTTAGTGCTTGGCCTTCCCGCGTTTACGCTCCGCCACCCAATCCGGCTCTCCCTTACGCGTTGTTTTCGCTGCCGGGGGCTTTCCCGCCAGGAACGCCGTCCAGCGTAACTCCCGAGCCGGATCCTCTCCGGTTACGGCCATCTTCACCGCCATCTCCGCCACGGCATTCACAATCCAATCGAAATTTTCCTGTCCGACCGAGGTAATCTCCGCATCCGGCGCCGGATTCAGAAAATCGATTGCATACGGCACGCCGCCCTCCACCGCAAACTCCACGGTGTTCAGGTCGTACCCCAATACGCGGCACAACGTGAGCGCGTCCTTTTCAATCCTGGCCCGTAAGGCCTCCGACGATGGCGGCGGATTGCCCTTCACATAGCGCTCGTGATGCGGCAGCCTGGGATCGTACATCATGATGTGCACTTTTTCCTGACCCACTACATAGCACCGGTAATACTCCTCAAACACCACGCCGTGCTGCAGCGTCATGCACAGATCGCCGGTCTGGTTGTAATTCTGGAAGAACTCCTCCGGTGAATGCACGTGATACACATGCTTCCATCCGCCGCCGGAATAAGGCTTCAGGAAAGCAGGGAAGCCGACGTAGTCAAACAGCTCCTGCCAGTTCAGCGGGTAGATCAAATTCCGCATTGACCGGTCGGTCGTTCCTTCCGGATGCTTGTTGTGGGGCAAAATCACTGTCGGCGGAATCGCCACGCCCAGCCTGTGCGCCAGCGCGTAATTGAAAAACTTGTCGTCCGCCGTCCACCAGAAGGGATTGTTCACGACGATGGTTCCATGCAGAGCGGCGTTCTTCAGATAAGCCCGGTAGAAAGGGATATCCTGAGAGATCCGGTCGATGATGACGTCATATTTCTTGGGTTCATCCATCCGGATGCCGCCAATCTTCACAAACTCCGCCTCAACGCCCGCGACCTTCATTGCGTTAATCTTCTCGACCACCGCCGGCGGAAATGTGTTCTCCATTCCAAAGAGAATCCCAATTTTCTTCATCCTATCCCTCCCACATTGTCATTCCGAATCGGGCTGAAAGCTCGATGACGAACCTGCTTCTCGCGCGTGTTCTCGGCGCTAAAAATACTTCCCCACCATCCTCAACCACAGCGGCCAGTCGTGCTTCGAATTATCGCCGTAAATATCCAGCCAGTGCGGAACGGCCTTACCATTCAGGATCGCTGAGAATTTCACGTTCTGATCCAGACACATATCCCAGTCCGCCGATCCCAGCACGATTTTCATCTGGCGGTAGCGGCTCAGGAACCAGTCGTCATTCTGGTTCGGCAGATAGTCCGGCGGACAATTGAAGTAGCAATCGTCGTCGTAGTATCCATCCAGAAACTGATGGATATCGAACGCCCCGCTCATGCTCACGCAATGGGTCACGACATCCGGATGCTTGAGAGCAAAATTCACCGCATGGTAAGCGCCAAAACTGCACCCGGTCACCGCCAGTCGCGGTGTCTGATTCTTCCACCAGATGAACGGCAAGAATTCATGCAGAATGTAGCGCTCGTACTGCAAGTGCCGCAATACCCGCACCCTGGGATGCACGCCCCGGTTGTACCAGCTCTCCGTGTCCACGGCGTCCGGGCAAAAAACCTGCAGTTCGCCGCGATCGATTTTCGCGGCCAGTACGCCGATCATGCCGCGGTCTTCGTACTCAAAGAACCTGCCCATGGAGGTCGGAAACACCAGCAGCGGCGTGCCGGCGTGCCCGAAGACCAGGGCTTCCATATCCCGATTCAGTTCCTGGCTGTATCCCTTGTGATATTCGCGGTTCATTCCCGATAGTCCAGCGGACCGAGTATCTTACCTGAACCCAGCCTGAAGCCAAATCCATTCAGCCTGTTTTTTGTACGCTGAGCGCCGCGCGGCGTCCAAAATGATATCGTGATACGAGATATGTCGTGGAAAGTCCCAAAACTGATTCCGCGTTCCGCCCCCGTCATTCTTCTTGTTCTCACGCTCGCGGCCGCCAGCGGATTCGCTGCGGTGAGCCATCTTGTTAACCGCTACACGGCAAATCAACAGGCGCGCGGCCGCAAGCTGCATGCGCAGGGTCAGATCGATACGCGAGCCGGCCGCTACGAAGATGCCATCACGGCCTTCCGTGCGGCCCTCACTTGTGATCCCGCGAACTCCCAATATCAACTCAGCCTCGCCCGCGCTCTGCGTGACAGCAATGACCCTCGCCGTCTGGATGAGGCGGAATCCTATCTCCTCGCTCTCTGGCAGCGCACGCCACAGGACGCTGCCATCAATCTGGCTCTGGCCCGCCTCCAAGCGCATCGCGGTGACATCGAAAGCGCCACTCGCTATTACCACAACGCCATGTATGGAGTTTGGGACTCAGATCTCGACGGCAATCGCAACCGGGCCCGTATTGAACTGATTAAATTTCTGCTCCAGAGGACTGCCCGAGCCCAGGCCGACTCGGAGCTCATCGCCCTCGCCGCCTCGTTGCCTCTGGACGATCCGGGCGAGCATCTTCAGGCTGCACAGCTTTTTTCCCAGGCGCAGGATTACGACGGCGCGCTGGCCCAGTATGAACAGGTTCTGCGCGTTGATCCCTCGAACTCAGACGCGCTGGCCGGGGCCGGCGAAACGGCCTATCGCTCCGGGAACTATACCGGCGCCGAACGTTACCTGCGCCTGGCGGTGGAACACAATCCGGAAGATTCCGCCTCCCGTCAGTTGCTCGCGTCCTCTAATTTAGTTCTGGGCGCGGATCCTTTTCGCAGCTTTATTTCCGACGCCGAGCGCAACCGCCGGATCACGGCCGCTTTCGCCCAAGCTGAAGAGCGCCTGACTCATTGCGCGCAGCAGTTGGGCATCGATCTCAAAGCTATGGATAATCCGCTCTCATCGTCCGCGCTTGCGGGACTGCAAGCTCGCTGGCTGCTTACTCAACCCGACCTGAAACTGCTCCGCTCTCCCGCCGAAACCGATCTTCCCGATGCCATCATGGACGTTGTCTTCCAAATCGAACAGCAGACTGCCGCTAGCTGCGGCGCGCCGGAAGGCCTCGATTTGGCGCTGTTACTAATCTCCAGGAAGCGCGAGGCTGCCAGTCAATGAGCAACCGCGTGCCGGGCGTCGATCCTTCCACTTCTTCGTCATCAACCTCGGTGACGCGAGTGACGCCTTCCCGTCGCTTGTTCTCTACGATCGAAGGCGTCTTCAACGAGGAAGTATTTTTTCTGATTCTCTGCGTCTTCATCGGAATCTTCTCCGGCCTCGCGGTGGTCTGTTTCCGTCTCGCCATTGACTGGACGCATCTTGCCCTGCTCGGTCCGCTTCCCCAAACCCATAATTGGCGGCTGTTCGCCGTTCCCTCGCTTGCCGGCCTGGTCGTAGCCGTACTCGTGTTGCATGTGTTTCCCGGAATCCGCGGCAGCGGGGTCAACCAGACCAAAGCCGCGCTTTACATCTTTAACGGATTCATTCCATTTCGCACGGCCGTCGGAAAATTCATCTGCTCGGGGCTCGCCATCGGCTCCGGCCAATCGCTGGGCCCGGAAGATCCGTCCTTGCAAATTGGAGCCAGCATCGCTTCTGCCCTCGGACGTCAGCTCGAAATCTCTCGTGAAAAACTGCGCCTGATGGCCCCGGTCGGCGCTGCAGCCGGCCTGGCGGCCGCTTTCAACGCTCCCATCTCGGCCGTGCTTTTCGTCATTGAAGAGGTCATCGGGCGCTGGAGTGCCGGCATTCTCGGTTCGGTGGTTCTCTCCGCCGTCGCCAGCGTGGTCATCGTTCGTTCGTTTCTAGGCAGTGAGCCGCTCTTCCGCATTCCTGTCACCGCCTTTAAAGGTCCCAGCGAACTCCTGGCTTACGCCGTGCTCGGCATCGTCGGCGGCCTGGCCTCGGTCGTGTTCGCGAAGTCCATCGGCTATCTGCGGCCGCGCCTCAAAGCTCTCCCGCGCTGGACACAATACTTTCAGCCCGCTCTCGCCGGTCTGATCGTGGGACTCATTGGTTTTCTCGGCTTTCCCCAGGTCATGGGCGCCGGCTACGCTTCCATGGACGAGGCCATGCACGGCCAATACGCCTGGAAAATTCTCGCGCTCCTCGCCGTTCTCAAGATCGTCGCCACGACCGTCTCCTTCGTCAGCGGTTCACCCGGTGGAATGTTCGCGCCTACGCTCTTCATCGGAGCCATGCTCGGTGGCGCAGTGGGCGGCATCGAACACATTTTCTTTCCTCAGCTAACCGGATCCACCGGAACCTATGTCCTCGTCGGCATGGGAGTTTTATTCGCTGGATTTCTGCGCGTTCCCATGACTTCCGTCTTCATGGTTCTGGAGGTCAGCGGCAATTACGAAATCATCGTTCCCGTGATTGTGGCCAACACCTTTTCTTACCTCGTTTCCCGCAGCCTGCAGACGGTGCCAATCTTTGACTTGCTCACCCGCCAGGACGGCCTTATTCTCCCTTCGCTGGAAGAAGACCGCGAAGAGGCGATTCTGCGGGTCGAAGACGCCATGCTCTCGGTTCCGAAAACAATCCTGAGCGCGCAAGACTACGTGGACGCCAATTTCCGCCGCGTCCAGGATTCCACCGACTCCGCCTTCCTGGTGCGCATGCATCCCAGCGGCTGGAATATCATCACCCGCGACAAGCTCCAGCGTCTTTATCAGGAAGGCAAAGGCGAACTCACGCTCGCGTCCGTGCTTCCGGCCCAATCACTCCCCAGCCTCTACCCGGATCTTGCGCTCGATTCCGCGATACGTTACGTGAACGACTACTCGTTGATTCCGGTCGTCAATCGCGCCGATTCTCGCCGTCTGGAAGGCGTCGTTACCCGCGACTCCGTTTTTCGCAAGTACGGCGGCATGAGCGCCGTCGAAGTTCCCAGCGCGACCTGATGTTTGTCGGAAAGGCCACGTTTTGCGCTGAACCGCCCGAAAATACGCTAAACTCAGGCAGTTTCCCGCTTTTCCATATATGTGCAAACCCTTTCTCTTCGCGTCCCGCCTACGCCTCCTAACTCGAATCCCAGCCGCTTCGATTTGGTATGGCGATTGCCCCTACCACTGCGGAAGCCGCGCCTCTCGGGGAGTTTCGGCTTCGGACTAGGATCATATGAAGATCACAATATTTGCGTTCTGTCTTCTCTTCGCCACTGCCGCCTTCGGACAAACCGCCGCCAGCGTGCTCAGCAACACCCCACAGCCGACCGTCATTCCAGAACATATTCAACACGCCACGCAGCATGCACTGGCTCCGGAGACCAGTCTTCTCGGAACCTCCGCCTACACCTATGCCCAGGGTGAGCAGCCGGTGGTCGATTTCGGATCCCTTAAGCAGGAGACTCCACTCGGCGACGTTGCCCGTGCCTACAGGAAGGGCCATGTGCTCGAAAAAAAGGCCGCTATCGTTTTGGAGAACGACTAACGTTGGTTTTGTGGTTCCAGGTATTGAGCGGAGATCTGCTGCTCGATCCAGGAAGAGAAAAGTTTCGACGCAGGACTACTCGCCGGTTCCCATCATCAGGACCGGCGAAGTCGGTTTTGGGGAACCGGCTTCATTCTCAACCGTAATGGCAAACGCCTTGGCCTCGGCTCCAGCCGGCAGCGGAGGATTCACCACCGTAGCGCTCCCGTGAGAGTCAGGTTTGAATACTCCCGCCGGTATCGGATCGCCGTTGGTCGGAATCAGCCACAACTCATAGGCCTTTTGCGGGGGCAGAGCCGGCATGTTGTTGGCGAGAAATACCAGGCTGCTGCGGTTCTTTAAGTAAAAAGCCTTGCCCTGCGGCTGCGGCGGGGCTTTCGCGGCCACCAAGGTTACGCGCTGCGCCTCGGGCTCAATAATCGGCGCCGCAATCTTTCGCAGTTCATCTAACTGCCGGGCACTTTCCGCCGCCACGGAGCTCGCCGATGCCAGCGTCGACTGCAGCGTGAGATTCTCTCGCCACAACGACAGCGCGAAGACCAACACAGCCGCCGTGGCAGCCCATCCCAGCCATCCCCACCAGGCCAGGCGTGGTGCGCTTTGCCGCGCGTTTACCATCCGAGGTTCACGAGGTACGGCGTCCAATAACCGCTGTCTGGCCCGCTGTGGTGGCCTCGGCCCCGCCGCCGAGAGAGCCAACAGAGCGGTATCGCCGCGCAGTTGCTCAAGCTCCAGCCTGCACGACGCGCACGTCGCCAAGTGCTGGGCAAGCTTCACCCGATCCTCTCCCGATAGCGCATCCAGCGCGTATAGCGCGAGATCCTCGGCGTATTGTTCGTGCCCGTTCATTCTCTAATCAGCATTCTCCACTTAAGTTTGAAACGCCTTCCGCAGGGCGATCAATCCCGCTCGAATCCGCGTCTTCACCGTTCCCAGAGGTTCGCCGGTCTTGTCCGCAATCTCGGAGTGGCTCATTCCTTCCCAATACGCCATTTCCAAGGCGCTGCGCTGTGCCGGCGCCATGGTTCCCATGACTCCACGCACCTTCTCCGCGGCCCGCGCACGTTCAGCATCGCTGGCCAAGTCGGGCGCAACCGACAGCACAACATTTTCAATATCTGTTTCTGGACGACGCTTTCTGAGGGAGTCGATGGCCCGGTTCCGCGTGACAACCGCGAGCCAGCTTCCTAAACTTCCGCGAGCCGCATCGAACGCGCTGGGGTTGCGCCACAATTGCAGGAAGACTTCTTGCAGCACGTCTTCCGCGGCTCCCGTATCTCCGAGCACTCGTAGGGCGATGGCATACACCACGGAGGAGTAGCGATCGTAGAGCTGCGCCATCGCTCCCTGGTCGCCGGTCTTCAGGCCGGTCACAATGGCCAGATCCGCCGGAACGTCTTGTCCTTGCGGGCTCGACAAACGCTCTCGCTCTTCCTTGATAGATATACGTTTCTACAGCCCCAGTGGATTGCGTTCGCACGTAATCCGAAGCCAAGGAGCCGGTTCGATGACAGCCCAGCTTCAAAGGCTGTGGCGAAAACATAGCAGCCGGATGCTGCTGCGGGCAAGTAAATGCTATTGGCTGAGTTTGATGGCGAGTTGGCGCTCGGGCTGCGTCATCTGGCTCCAGAGTTTCTGCAAGTCATCCTGGAGCGCCACATTGTCAGGCTGCTTGTGCAAAGCCAGCGCGAACCAGCGATAGGCGGTCGGCAGGTCGCGGGGCGTGCAGGTGCCCGTGGAGTAGAGCACTCCCATCGAAATCATTGCTTTCACATTGGATTGCTCCGCCGCTGGCTTCAGCAAGCGCAATCCCCGGTCGCAATCCTGCCGCACGCCGCTCCCGTAGATGTAGCGCTCCGCCTCGGCCGTAGGATCGACTGGCGTCACTGGAGTCGGCTTGCGCTCGCGCAGTGGCGCTTTGCCGGATACGTCGGCCTTGGGTTTGCTCGCCGGAGCTTCGGCATCAGCCGCTGGCGCCGGGGACGTCGGCGCTGAGTTAGCTGCCGGCGTGGCCGAACCTTCCGGCGACACACTGGCCGGTGGGGCGTTCTGCGCTGTAGCGCTCGACGCAGCAGCTGTGTCGGGAGGAGTGCTGGTCGGCGGAGTGCCGGTTTGTGCGCTAGTATCGGCTCCGCTTGCCGGAGTTCCGCTCGCTGCAGGAGCGGCCGCAGCTCCTCCAGCCGTAGGCCCCGGGGCTGCGGGATTCGGATTCGTCGGGCTAGGACTCGCTGTCTCAGGATTTGCATTCGCACTCGGCGTACTCCCGGGGCTCGCAGCATTCTGCGAAGATTCCGCCGCCGCAGGCGCAGCCTTCTTCTCGTTCAGCAGCCAGTCAAACCCTCCCTGCTTCCAGCGCAGGTATCCGAACCCTCCCGCCAGAACCAAAGCGAGGATCACTATAAAGAACTTGCCCCACCCTCGCTTCGGCTCTTCATCATCTTCCAGATCTTCCAGCAGATAATCCGCGCTGCGCGAAGGTCGGTCCCACGAATCGTGGCCACGTCCATGCTCATGGCGCGACTGCAGCTCCGCACCTCGCCCATCCCCAGGCTTATTTAGCCCGAGAAAAGATGGTCCAGTAATGATTGGGCGTGTATCCACCGGTGGAGCCACGCGCTCCTCTGTCAGCGGTGGAGCTGTCTCCCCGCTAGAGCTCACTGGAACCCTCGGAATACGAGCTTCCGCGGAGGGACGAAGGGGCGCCGGTTCAACCTTTCTTTCCTGAGGCGTCGGCGCAGCCGGTGCGGGAGCGGAAGGCTGCGGCTTCGCCACTAAACTGGCGCCGCACATTCCGCAAAAGCGGTTGTCGTCAGCATTCTCATTCCCACATCGTCCGCAGCGCACCGACCCTCCTTGAACCCACCCCTTTAGATTAACTCCTCACCCCCATCTCTCGCGAGTAGGATGCAAATTCCCCGTACTCCTCCCAAATTCTCTACTGGCCTGCCCTGGTCACCCCGTCTCTGCAACGCCAACTGAACGCTAACAGCTTTTCATGCTATGCTGCGCAAAACTTAACATCTCCACTTTAGGACGCTTCGTGCTGGTTGAACTGCGGTTGGAAAATTACGCCGTAATCGACAATGCAGCCGTGGAGTTCGCCTCCGGCCTGAATCTGCTGACCGGAGAAACCGGAGCCGGCAAATCCATACTAATCGACGCCTTGGCGCTTCTATTGGGCGAGAAAGCATCGAGCGAAGTGATCCGCACCGGCGCCGAGCGAGCCGTGGTTTCGGCGGTCTTCGAGTGCGATGGCTGCGCCGAAGATTCCCTCGAAAAAGTTCTGGAGCGCAACGGATTGGACGAATCCGAAGACGGGTCCCTCATCGTGCGCCGCGAAATTGCTCCCGGCGGGAAAGGTCGCGTCTTCGTGAACAATCAGCCGGCGACCGTTGCGGTGCTCCGCCAGCTTGCTCCGCATCTGGCGATCATCCACGCCCAGAATGAATCGATCCTGTCGTTCGATCCTCCGGCCCGCCTGGAGTTGCTCGATGGATTTGCGGGAAGCCAGTTGGAGCCGATAACCACGGCCTACGCGGCATGGCATGACATCCGGACGCGCATCGCAGAACTGGAGCAAGGCGAGCAGGATCGCCTGCGTTTGGTCGACCTCTGGCAATTTCAAAAACGTGAGATTGAACAAGCCAAGCTGCAGGCCGGCGAGGATGAGCAACTGGAGACCGAGAAGCGCGTCCTGGCCAACGCAGAAAAGATTTACAACACGGCCATGCAAGCATTCGACCTGCTTTACGAGGGCGACGCCTCCACTTCCGCCTCGATGCGTTCGGCGCAGAAGCAGATTGAAGAGTTAGCTCGGTACGAGCCCAAATTTCAGGAAGCTCTCGCTGCTCTGGAAACCGCCCGCATCAGCGTGGAAGATGTAGGCGTCACGGTCCGGGATTACGCCGGCGGAATCCACGCCTCGCCTGAACATTTGGCGGAAGTGGAAGACCGCCTTGCATTGCTCGACCGCCTGAAGCGCAAGTACGGTCCCACACTCGACGATGTGATCAACTTCGGCGCCGACGTGGCCCGCAAGCTATCCGAGATCGAAAACAAAGACGAGATTCTGCGCGACTTGCGTGCCGAACTCGCGAAAGCAGCCACAGAATACTTGCGGGCCGCTCGAGTGCTATCGAAACAACGCCAGGGTGCGGCTCATAAACTGGAGAAACTGGTCGAGTCCGAGATCAACGATCTGGCAATGAAGTCGATGTTCCGCATCGAGATCACCATTTCTGAAGAAGAAGGGAACTGGTCTGCAACCGGCATGGATCAGGTCGTCTACATGATCGCAACCAACCCCGGTGAGCCCATGCGCCAACTTGAACACATCGCCTCAGGAGGGGAACTGTCCCGAGTGATGCTCGCCTTGAAAGTAAGCGTGGAGTCGGGCAGTCAGAGTGCTACTCAAAGTGGAAGAGCAGCCCTTCGGGGCGGCGTTAGCGCTTTAAGTTCCTCCCGGGCTTCAGCCCGTGTGAAGCAGCGCACCATGGTTTTCGATGAAATTGACACCGGCATCGGAGGCCGCGCCGCCGAAGCTGTCGGCAGGAAACTGAAATCCCTCGCGGCATCCAATCAAGTCCTCTGCGTTACCCATCTGCCGCAAATCGCCACCTTCGCCGACCATCATTATGTGATCGAAAAGAAAGAACGCAATGGTCGCACCCGGACCACTATCCGCCTCGTGACCGCCGAAGAACGCACCGAAGAAGTCGCCCGCATGTTGAGCGGCGCCAAGCTCACCGATACTTCCCGCAAGCACGCCGAGCAGATGATTAAGGCAAATGGGTAAAACGGTTGCCAACCGTTCGCTGCGCCCAATCCCCGCCCACTGCTAATCCCAGCCGTTTCTGTGGCTTACGTTGACCAGATGGGTCCTTTCCAGTAATTTATAAGTATCCGGACAATACGATGGTGTAACCTGACCATATACCTGTTCAAGCCCTATTTTGCATCGTAGAAGGTCTAAGGAAGATCATAGCTAGGTGGGAGTGGAATGGTGCCAAACAGCCAGGGGAAAACGTTGCTTTTATTGAAGCCGCGCGGCTTCTGCGCCGGCGTCGTACGGGCGATCGATGTGGTCCGCATCGCGCTTGAAGCCTTCGGTCCGCCCATCTACGTCCGCAAGGAAATCGTCCACAACAGCTTTGTCGTCGACGAGCTCCGCGGCAAAGGCGCCATCTTCGTCGATAGCGAAGACGAGGTCCCCAACGGGGAACGCATCATCTATAGCGCGCACGGAGTATCTCCCGAAGTGCGCGAGCACAGCACGCGCCGCGGCCTCCGCGTCATCGACGCTACTTGTCCGCTGGTGACGAAGGTCCACGTCGAAGCCGTAAAATTTGCGAAAGAAGGCTATTCGCTGATCCTGATTGGTCACCATGATCACGATGAAGTGGTCGGAACGCTCGGCGAGGCTCCTCTCGTGACCCAGGTTGTGGGCAATCCGGAGCAAGTCAAAGCCCTGTCGGTCCCTGATCCCAATCGGGTCGCTTATCTGACCCAGACCACGCTGAGTCTCGACGAAACCAAAGACATCATTGCCGCTTTGAAGAAGAAGTTCCCCAACATCAAGGGCCCGGCGGCGCAGGATATCTGCTACGCCACGGAAAACCGCCAGGTAGCAGTGAAGGAGGTAGCGTCGGAATCCGATCTGCTACTGGTCGTGGGTTCGGAAAACAGCTCAAATTCCAATCGTCTGGTCGAGGTCGCGCGCAAACTGGGGACGAATGCACATCTCATCGATAGTTACAGGGATATCGAGTCTCAGTGGCTGGTCGATGTGAAAACTATCGCGCTCACGGCCGGAGCATCCGCACCCGAATGCCTGGTGGAAGAAACCATGGAATTTCTTGCCACCAGAGGGTTCGATACCGTGCGGGAACTTGAAGTGATGCCGGAAAACGTCCGCTTCGGGCTGCCGCCTGAGATTGTTGAAGCTATTGCCGCCGCCCCGGCCAGTGCTACCGCGGATTAACGGAGCCGCACATTCATGATTACAGACTCCCCCGACGCCAACTTATCTTCCACACCGCAACTTTTCTTCGGCAAAATCGATGGCCTGATCGATCGTGCGTCAGCCGCGATTGCAGCCGCCCGTCGCCTGCTTTTCTCAGCCCAGCACGAGGATGGATACTGGTGCGGCGAACTGGAAGCCGATACTACCCTCGAGTCCGATTACATCCTGCTCCACACCCTGCTTGGGACCGGCGATCCGGACCGCTTCCAGCGCGCCGCCAACTGGATCATTCGCCATCAGAATGAAGATGGAGGCTGGGGTATCTATCCCGCGGGACCTTCAAATATCAGCGCGTCCGTGAAAGCCTATTTCGGACTGAAGCTGGCTGGATACAGCGCCGACCATCCTGTGTTACAGCGCGCTCGCAAGAAAATCCTCGAACTCGGGGGAGTCACCGAGGTCAATACCTTTACCAAGATCTATCTTTGTTTCTTCGGCCAGTACGATTACGACGCAGTCCCGGCCATTCCGCCGGAGATCGTTCTCTTTCCCAATTGGTTCTGGTTCAACATCTACGAGATTTCTTCGTGGTCGCGTGCCATCCTGGTCCCGCTCTCGATCTGCTACGCCAAGAAGCCCTTCAAGAAGATTCCGCGTGAGATGGGCGTCGAAGAATTATTCGTCGGCGGAATGCAGAAATCACGCATGCACCTGCGCTGGTCGAAAAAGCTGGTCTCCTGGCGCAATTTCTTTCTCTGCCTGGATCGCCTGACCCACTGGTTCGAGCGCGTGCACATTCGGCCCCTGCGTTCGATCGCGTTGAAGCAGGCAGAGAAGTGGGTGCTCGAGCGCTTTGAAATGAGCGACGGCCTCGGCGCCATCTATCCCTCGATCATGAACTCCATCATCGCTCTTCGCTGTCAGGGATACTCGCTGGATGATCCGCAGGTGATCCGCGCCCTCGATGAATTCGAGAAACTCGGAATCGAGGAGGGCGATACGTTCCGCATGCAACCTTGCATGTCTCCCGTCTGGGACACCGCCTATGCCATGTTCGCCCTGGGCGAAGCCGGAGTGCCCGCCAACGATCCGCGCATGGTGAAGTGCGCTGACTGGATTCTGCAAAAACAGGTGCGCAATCCTGGCGACTGGCAGGTCAAAAACAAGAAAGGGAAGCCGGGCGGATGGTACTTCGAGTTTAACAATGAGTTTTATCCGGATGTTGATGACAGCGCGATGGTTTGCCTTGCGCTCAGCCGCGTCGAGCATCCTAACGGCCGCTATCAGCGCGAGTCCGTGCAGCGCGCCATCGATTGGATCCTTTCCATGCAGTGCAAGAACGGCGGCTGGGCGTCCTTCGATAAGGATAACGATCGGATGGTCTTTCAGTACGTGCCCTTCGCCGATCACAATGCCATGCTCGATCCGCCGACCGTCGATATCACCGGCCGCATCCTCGAGATGATGGCGGCCTACGGCTACGATAAGAATCATCCGGCCGTGAAGCGCGCGGTTCAGTTCATCCGCAAAGAACAAGAGCCCGACGGCAGTTGGTTCGGCCGCTGGGGAGTGAACTACATCTACGGTACGGCGTTGGTGCTTCGCGGCCTCGAGGCTGTCGGCATGGACAACCACGAGCCTTTCGTCCAGCAAGCGGCCGAGTGGCTGCGCATGGTGCAGAATCCAGATGGCGGCTGGGGCGAAAGCTGCGGCTCCTACGACGATCCCAGCACGCGCGGGGTTGGCCCCAGCACTCCATCGCAAACCGCGTGGGCGATTCTCGGGTTGCTCGCCGTCGGCGACACTCGCAGCGATTCCGTGGCTCGTGGCGTTGCCTACTTGTTAAGCACTCAAAAGGACGATGGTTCGTGGGACGAGCCTTACTGCACCGGCACGGGATTTCCCCGCGTCTTCTACTTGCAGTATCACCTCTACCGGCAGTACTTCCCGCTGCTGGCGTTGACTACGTACGCCAAGGTGATGGAGAAGGCGGAAAATTAGTTCTCAGTTCCCAGGTCCGAGTTTTCCATCTGCGTTCTCACTGAGAACTGAGAACTGAGAACTGCTTTTGAAAGCTTTCATCACAGGCGCAACCGGATTCCTCGGCTCCCATGTGGCCCGCGTTTTAGCCGGACAGGGAGCCGATCTCCGGCTGCTCGTTCGCGCCACCAGCAACCTGAAGAACCTCGAAGGTTTGAACGGCGAGACTGCGACCGGTGATCTGCGAGACGCCGCGTCGCTGGAAAAAGCAATTTCTGGTTGCGACGTTGTGTTTCACGTCGCCGCCGACTACCGCTTGTGGGTGCGGGATCCCGCCGAGATGTACCGCTCCAATGTGGAAGGCACTCGCGCAATTCTGGAAGCGGCCCGCAAGAATAAAGTGCGCTGCGTGGTATACACCTCCAGCGTGGCCACGATCGGCTTCACCGGCAACGGCCGCCCTGCCGACGAGGATTCTCCCGTCTCCCTCGCCGATATGATCGGTCACTACAAGCGTTCCAAGTTCATGGCCGAGCAGGTCGCGCTGGAAGTGGGCCGTGGCGGCATGCGGGTCGTAACTGTCAATCCGACTACTCCCGTCGGTGAGCAGGATGTCAAACCCACGCCCACGGGACGAATCGTTGTCGACTTCCTGAAGGGCAAATTTCCTGCCTACGTGGAAACTGGATTGAATCTGGTCGACGTTCACGAATGCGCCCGCGGACACCTTGCCGCTCTGGAAAAGGGCAAGACTGCCGAACGCTACATCCTTGGCGGCGAGAATCTTACCTTGAAGCAAATTCTGGATAAGCTTGGTGCCATCGCCGGTTTGCCCTCGCCTACGGTCAAACTGCCTTACTTTGTCGCCTACGCCGCGGGATTGGTGGACGAGACCGTCTCCGGCCGCCTGCTAGGCCGCGAGCCCCGCGCCACCGTCGAAACCGTGCGCATGGGAAAGAAAAAAATGTGGGCCAGCTCCGCCAAGGCCGAGCGTGAACTCGGATGGAAACTGGTCCCGGCCGACGATGCCTTGCGTCGCGCCGTAGACTGGTTCCGGGCGAATCACTATGTCTAAGATCGCCATGGTGGCCGCGCTGGAGCGCGAAGTCAGCTTGTTCATCAAGAACTGGACTCGGGTTCAGCGCGTGCATGAAGGCCGCACCTTCACGTTCTTTGAACGAGGCGAGACCGTCGTGGTATGCAGCGGCATCGGCCTGCCATCTGCCCGCCGCGCCGGCGAAGCCGTGATTGCTTTATATCGCCCCGCTCTTATTTACTCGGTAGGCTTCGCCGGCGCCCTCGATGCGAAACTCCGCGTAGGCGATCTCATCGCGCCCTCGCAAGTCCTCGATGCGCGCGATGGAAGCCGTACCCAGCTCGCTGGCGGAGAAGGAACGCTGGTCACCTTTATGTCAGTGGCAGGCGCAGAGCAGAAGGCCAAGCTGGCGCAGGCCTACGGAGCCCGGGCGGTGGATATGGAAGCCGCCGCTGTAGCCGCGGCCGCGCAGGTTCATGGAGTTCACTTTGGGGTGGTCAAAGTGATCTCCGATGAGCTGGATTTTGAAATGCCAGGGATGGCCGACGTTATCGACTCCGAAGGCCGCTTTCAAACCACGAAATTTATCCTCTTCGCCGCGCTTCGTCCCTGGCTCTGGAGTCGCATCGCCACTCTTGCCCGAAACAGCAGCCAAGCTGCCCGGGCACTGGCCGCGCATCTGGAATCTTTTGGCGCCAAACACGCGGATGCTCTGTCCGCCGAGTCGACGGCTGCACTGCCGGCCGGAGGCCGCAAATGAAATTCCGTACACTGATCCCGATCTTTCTGTTTGCGACGAACGCGTTCGCGCAGTCAACGCCCGCTTCCGTCTACGCAGAAAGTTTTCGTCAGGGCCCGACTCACATCATCGAAGAAAGGTTCGAAGTAAAGCTCACGCCTCAGGATTCGACTTATCGTGACCGGATCAAAGACTCTACCGGAAATGACCGTTACGCGCTTTCCATCACTCCGCAAGGCCCCGAAGGGGACACCGAGATTACCTGCTGGCAGGTAAAATTAGTCGACCTCCACCATCCCATGTATGACAATGTATTGCTGTCGTCGCGGAACGCCTCGTCGGAATCAAGAATTCCTTTATGGCGTCTGCTTCCAAGTGGCTTCGCGCAAGTGCCGGCGACCACAAAGCGAATCATCAAAGTCGACAGTTTCTATCTCGTCCTGCAAATCGAGACGTATCACTTCACTCCTCCGGATTCGCCGTATCTGGATTCGATGAAGGTTGCCGTGGAGTTCACCAACACTGACCCAAGGGCTGGGGAGAATTCACCCAAATAGAAGAATCAGAAAAGACCGCCATGAAGCGAAACAGAACGCATCTCATCTAAGAAGAAGACCAACGAATGGCCATCGCCGATCAGTTCGCAGTTCACAACCAAACCACAGCAATCCCGGCGACTATGCTAGCCGCAGTGTACCGTGCGGTGAACGACGTGCGCCTCGAGACGGTTCCCGTCCCCCAAATCGGCGCCGGAGAGTTGCTGCTGCGGGTGCATACCTGCGGTGTTTGTGGCACTGACCTCAAGAAGATCGCCACTGGATCGCATTCCGCTCCTCGCATTTTCGGCCACGAAACCTCCGGGGTAGTAGCAGCGGTCGGCGCCGGAGTCCGCCAGTTCGCGCCGGGCGATCGTGTCGTAGTTTTCCACCACATCCCCTGCCGAGAGTGCTACTACTGCCGACACCAGACCTTCGCCCAGTGTGCGACTTACAAGAAAGTTGGCTGTACCGCCGGATTTGAGCCTTCCGGGGGCGGATTCTCGGAGTATGTCCGGGTCATGGCCTGGATTGTAGAGCAGGGCACGGTGCGAATCCCCGATAACGTCTCGTTCGAACAGGCCTGCTTCGTGGAACCCGTCAATACCTGCATGAAGGGCATTGAAGCGCTCCGCCTGCAGCCCGGCGAAACCGTTCTGACCATTGGGCAGGGGCCAATCGGCATCATACTGAGTGCCCTGGCGTTCTGGGCGGGGGCCTCCGTAATTACTTCCGATTTGTATCCCGAGAGGCTTAAAATAGCTAAAAGCCTTGGATTACAGAATACAGTCGATGCGTCGAATCAGGACGTGGTCAGTGCGGTGCGTGAGCAGACCGAGGGGCGTGGCGCTGACGCTGTAATTTTAGCTGTGGGTAGCAATGGATTGATCCGTCCCGCGATGGATGCGGCGCGTCCGGGAGGGCGCGTATTATTGTTTGCGCAAACCCAGCGAGGAGAAGTCGTGGTGGATCCGGCCGCAATCTGCGTCGATGAGAAATCATTGGTCGGGTCCTACAGCGCATCCGTGGATTTACAGGATGAGTCTGTTCGTTTTGTAATGAACCGGGAAATGGACCTGGAACGCTTGATCAGCCACCGGTTCCCGCTGCAGGAAAGCCCGCGAGCGTTGGAACTTGCAGCTCATCCGCAGCCTGCATCGATGAAAATCGTGATTCAGCCTGGGAGCACGTGGAAGCGTGAGTCCCGGGAAGGAAGCTCGCATTGAACGGAAAAATGACGGCCGCCGTCTTGTACGGCAAAGAAGACCTCAAAATTGAACGAGTGCCGATTCCCCGTGTGGAAAAGGGCGAAGTACTGGTCAAAGTCCAGGTTGCCCTTACCTGCGGCACCGACCTCAAGGTTTTTCAGCGTGGCTACCACGCCCGCATGATCGTTCCACCCGCCCTCTTCGGCCATGAACTGGCCGGCGTCATCGAGGAGGTCGGCGAGGGTGTGCACAGCTTCAAGAAGGGCATGCGCGTGGTGGCGCTCAATTCCGCGCCCTGCCAGATGTGCTTCTACTGCTCCAAGCATCAGGAAAATCTGTGCGAGGATTTGCTCTTCAACAACGGGGCCTACGCCGAATATATCCGCGTACCCCGGCGCATTGTCGAAGCCAATATGCTGGTCATTCCGCCCAACGTCACCTTTGAAGACGCCGCCATGACCGAGCCCCTGGCCTGCGTGCTGCGCGGCCTGCATGAGACCGGCGTCGAGATCGGCGACACCGTGACCATCATCGGCGGTGGCCCGATTGGACTCATGTTCGTCCAGGTGGCTCGCGCCATCGGTTGCAATGTCATCTCGGTGGTGAAGCGCGATGAGCAAGTCGTCGCCGCCAAGCACATGGGGGCGCACGAAATCGTGCAGACCGCCAAAGTGCAAAACGTCGTCGAGGCAGTGCGTGCTCTTGCGCCGCAAAAGCGCGGCTGCGATGTAGTCATCGAAGCCGTGGGCCGTCCCGAAGCTTGGGAGTGGGCCGTCGAAATGGTCCGGAAGGGCGGTACGGTAAACTTCTTCGGTGGATGCGCCAGCGGATCCAAGGTGCAACTCGATACCAATCGTCTGCACTATTCGGAGATCACGTTGAAGGCCACGTTCCATCACACGCCGGAAACCGTGCGCCGTGCCTTCGGCCTGATCGCCGCTAAGAAAATCCGTCCGACGGACTACATCACCGGCGAGGCTCCGCTTTCGAGTTTGCAAAAAGTGCTTCGCCACATGCTGAACCGTGGAGGCGATATCAAGACCGCCATCATTCCTGGCCACTGAGAGATTGATCTCCCGGTCGCGAAGTAGGCGCTGTCGGCCCCGTAGGGCGGGCAGAGAATAACCCAGAACGCAAGTCCTGGGAAGCTCCCGAAAGATCGAACGAGTCCCGGAGGGACTGCACGAACTATCATGTCGGCTCGGGCCTGACCTCGCGCCGGAGCCTGGTGAATTACTGAAATGAGTGCTGCAACCGGTACCGATTCTCGCCCGGCGCCTGCTTCCCCTGCTTCGGCAGGCTGGGGCCGTTTGCCCGCGGAATACGCCATCCCGCCATCCCCGCCTTCGCTGGAGGAGTCCCGGGAATACTGCCAACGCTTAGCCCGCTCTCATTACGAAAACTTCTCCGTCGCCACCTGGTTCCTGCCCAAAGAGCTCCGGCAGGACTTCCTGAACGTTTACGCCTATTGTCGAATCTCAGACGATCTGGGTGACGAAGTCGGCGATCCGGCAGCATCGCTCGCTTTGCTTGATGAGTGGCAGGCGCAACTGGACGCCTGTTACGCCGGATCTCCACGCCATCCCGTTTTCGTCGCTCTATCGGAGACCGTTAGAAAGTTCAGCATTCCCAAGCATGAATTCTCCGACTTGCTCATCGCCTTCCGCCAGGACCAGACCGTCACACGTTTCGAGACATTCGAAGACGTCCTCGCCTATTGCCACTATTCGGCGAATCCCGTAGGTCATCTCGTCCTCTACCTGTGCGGCTACAGCGACACCGAGCGCCAGCAACTCTCCGATTACACCTGCACCGCGCTCCAGTTGGCCAACTTCTGGCAGGACGTCTCCGTGGATTATGCCAAGGGACGCATCTATATTCCGCTGGAAGATATGCGGCACTACTCGGTCACAGAGGAGGATCTGGCGCAAAAATGCAATACGGTCGCTTTCTGCGACATGATGAAATTTGAAGTGCAGCGCGCCCGTGAATGGTTTCGACGCGGCTTGCCGCTGCTGAAGAAAGTACACTCGCAATTAGCCGTCGATCTTGAGCTGTTCAGCCGAGGTGGGCAGGAAATTCTGAACGCCATCGAGCGCCAGCGCTTCGCCGTTCTTGGAAACCGTCCTATGATCTCCAAGCGCCGAAAGTTCGCCCTGCTGGCCCGTGCCGCGCTGGGCAAAATCTTATGAGCGCTGGAGCGCAGCCCGTCATGGTTCCCTGGAGCCCCGCTCCCGCGCAACTCACCATGGCGTATTCCGTTTGCCGGGGAATCACCCGCACCAACGCCAGGAATTTTTATTACGCGTTTCTAGTCCTACCTAAGCGCAAGCGCCAGGCGTTATCCGCCGTCTATGCTTTTATGCGGCGCTGCGACGATATCGCAGACGATCCCGGCCTCAGCGCTTCAGAGCGCCGTTACAACCTCGACTCCTGGCTGGATGCGCTGCACCGGGCGCAGCAAGGCGAGCCCACTGACGATCCGATCCTCCTCGCCCTCACCGACGCGCAACGCCGCTATTCCATCCCGGCGGGCCTGCTCGACGATCTTGCTCTCGGTACCTCGATGGATGTCGTCGACTCCTCAGATGACGGTCAAATCGCCTCGATGTCGCCAAATCCTTCGGCTCCGAGTCTTACGGTTCAGTACCGGACTTTCGACGACCTCAAGGTCTATTGTTACCGCGTCGCATCCGTCGTGGGCCTCGTCTGCATTCACATTTTCGGATATCGCGATCCCGCCGCCGAGCCACTTGCCGAGCAGTGTGGCCTCGCCTTTCAGCTTACGAACATTATTCGCGACGTCAAGGAGGACGCTGCGATGGGCCGTGTGTATCTGCCGGAAGAAGACATGGCAAAGTTCGGTCTGGCCGCCGCGGAATTGCTTGCCAACCCGGACGCCGCCCGCTTTCGCCCCTTGCTCGCTCTCGAAGCCGGCCGCGCCCGCGAAGGTTACCAGGCGGGCGATCAACTGATTCCTTATATCTCGGAAGATAGCCAGCCTGCCCTATGGGTACTGATTAACATCTATCGCAAGCTGTTGGAAAAAATCGTGGCGCGCCAATACGACGTGTTCAGCGGCAAGATCACCCTCACCGTTGGCGAAAAGCTGCGGATTCTCGGGAAAGGTTTTCTGCAGCGCATTACCTGAACAATTGAGCCAGAACCCCAGTCCACCAAGTGTAGCCATCGCAGGTGGCGGCCTCGCCGGACTTGCCGCCGCCTGCGCACTGGCCGACTCCGGCCTTCGTGTCACTCTTTTCGAGCGCCGTCCTTATCTCGGCGGCCGCGCTTCTTCCTACGAGCATCCCGGCACCGGCGAAGTGGTCGACAACTGCCAGCACGTACTCTTCCGGGTCTGCACCAACCTCGTCGAGTTCTACCGTCGCATCGGCGTGGAAGACAAAATTCGCTGGTATGACGACATGACTTTCATCGAGCCGAGTGGCCGCTCCAGCGTTATGCACGCTTCGCCGCTGCCTGCTCCGCTGCACACCGCCCCGTCGTTCCTGCAATTTCCATTTCTTGAGATAAAAGACAAGCTCGCCATTTCCCGCGCCATCGCCGCTCTGGCCCTTACCGCGCAGCCGGACACCGGAAAATCCTTCCAGCAATGGTGCAACGACCACCGCCAGACCGAAAATGCCATCGAACGTTTCTGGAAACCAATTCTGGTGAGCGCCTTAAGCGAACGTCTCGATCGGATTTCAATTTCCCACGCTGCCCAGGTCGTTCGCGAATCCATGAAGTCGCCCGCAGCTCGCCACATGGGCGTTCCCAACATTCCGCTGACCGACCTCTACAATAAAGCCGGCGACTACATCCTCGCCCGTGGCGGCGAAATTCTCTTCCGCACTTCGCTGCAGACGTTTTCCCCGAACTCATCGCAAGTCCAAGTTCGCATCATCGATCAGGACAAGAAAGAGAAGGAAGCATCCTTCGACTATCTCATCCTCGCTCTGCCCTTCAACACTGTCGACGACGTCCTTCCACAAACTGCCGACGCCGCGCCGCTGCGCGAAGACCTGGCCTACTTCGAATCCTCTCCCATCACCGGCATCCACCTCTGGTTCGATCGCTCAATCACCGACCTCGACCACGCCGTCCTTCTCGACCGGACCATCCAATGGATGTTCCACAAGTCCCGCTTGCTCACCTCTCGTGCCGCAGGCTCCGATTCTCAACCTGCCGGCAGCTACATCGAACTCGTCGTAAGCGCCTCCACGAGCCTGATCGACAAGTCGCGCCCTGAGATCGTCGACCTCGCCCTGAAAGAAGTCCGCGAATTTTTCCCCGCCGCCCGCGAAGCAACCTTGCTTAAGTCAGCTGTGATCAAGGAGGTCCACGCCACCTACTCGCCCCGCCCCGGCATCGACGCCTATCGTCCTCCGCAGTCCACGTCATGGCCCCGCGTCTTCCTCGCTGGCGATTGGACCGCCACCGGCTGGCCCGCGACCATGGAAGGCGCCGTCCGCAGCGGTTATCTCGCCGCCGAGGCCCTCCTTCGCACGAGGGGAACGAGCAATAAGAAGTTTCTCGCCCCCGATCTGCCAGCCACCGGATTCATGCGCCTTTTCCGACCCTGACGCCTCGTGGCATTCGAACGGGCTAGGCTGTTTGCCCGGTCACTCACAGGCGTGCCTCCGCGCACAGACAAGCTCTCCTCCGTCTGGAACCATACACGGTGGATTACTCCGCCATAGGTCTTGATGGAGGCTTCCATGCTCCCAAACTCGGTTCTTACACTCCTCTTGCTTATCTCCCTGCTTCCTGTTTTCTCCGGCCAGAAGGCATCCGGTGGTCCATCCCAGAATCGCGTTCCTCTCGACGGCGCAAAGATTTTTCAGTCTCACTGCGCCAGTTGTCACGGAGCCGATGCCCGCGGCCATGGCTCGGCCGCTGCCGCCCTTAAGCAACCGCTTCAAGACCTGACTCTCCTCTCTGCACGAAACGGTGGCAAGTTTCCTTACCAGCAGATCAAGGAGATCATTCAGGGAAAACAACCCGCCCCGCGCGCTCACGCCAATAGCGAAATGCCCATTTGGGGACCCATCTTCCACGAGGTTGAGGCCGACCAGGACTGGGGCGAAGTCCGGCTCGATGCTGTCACCAGATACCTGGACTCGCTTCAACAGAAATAACGCGGATAGCGTCAGGACTTTCGCCGCGCATGATAAAAGCGGCGCAGGTCTTAAGCGCTAATTGTGGCCAATGCGCTCTTCGATCCGGGAAACAAGTCTCGGCGTGTGGCTCTTCATGACTTGCTCGATCCCGGGCCGGAATTCGTGCCACAAGTTCATCCCCGCATCGTTGCTCACGGTCGACCCAAAATCGCTAAATGGCTCGCCAACGGAGCGCCTCCAATACGGACGAGACGCCGTATCCGCCGCCACGGAAGCCAGCGTCCGTACCAGATAGGAAGCGTTCAACCTGCCCTTGCCGGAATCGTCCCGGGTCACCAGAATTCTCAACGCCGCATACGTAGCTCTCCCCATCAGCCCGCTCGCAGGCTGGTAGCTCGACCGCTGCTTCGAAGATCCCGCCGCCAGATACTTGTCAAGAACAGTTTTAGATTGGTTTTCGCCGGATTCTGCCGGGGACGCGGTAAATGCCTCAGCCCACATCATGTTGACATCGGCGGCCGCGTCCGGTTCCAGTGGCCAACGCCCGTCCGTTAACAGCAGATCAGGTCTTAGGGTTGGAGCTGTGCTTTGTACGGAAGGCGCATCGGGAAGGGCAGGAAGGGAATGACCAACCTCTTGGCACGTTGCTGTGAAGGCCGCTACCAATACAAACGAAACGCTTCCAACCCGTAGAACTAGTCTCAACATACCCCAGTCCCTCAAGCGTCAAGCTCTTGCCCGTCGCTCGGCGACCTGCCCGCTCAAGCCACCCTCACAATGAGCAACCCACGTGCCAATCTTGCGGGTGAAATCCCTCATGTCGCAAAGCACAGATTGGATTAGGGAAACCTGCGCCCGGGTTGCTGCCCAAGGCTACTGAAGGCGCAACGTTTAAACGCACTGTGCACAAAAATTTCACGCCCTTAGAAAGAGCCCTTGTCATTCCGAACCGGGCCGAAGGCCTGGAGAGAGACTGCCGTTTGCTGGTGGGTTAACGCGGGTACCCCATCCTTCGCGTCTCTTGCGAGAGAGCCTGCCCTGAGACGCCGAAAGGGTGGAAGTCCACAAGTCTCGTAGCCCTAGAGGTTCTGCCCGATCGACGCAACCGATCCGCGCTCACCCCGCCAGCAACGCCACTCCGGCTGCCACCAGCATCGCCGCAATCCAGCGCCTCCGATCCACCCGCTCATGCAGGAAAATTTTCGCCGCTACGGCATTGCCGATGTAGGTGAGGGAAGCCGCTGCCGGACCGACCAGGCTCACGTCTCCCCATGAAAGCGCGAACAATAGGCTGAAGAAAGCCACGGCCATCGCCATGACTCCGAGAAGAAAATAAGGATTGCCCAGCGTCCGTCGAATGACCGCAACTAAACCGGATTTCCGCCACAAGCTCCCACGTCCCCAACCTGCTTCATGGCGTGAGCCAGAAGCACATCCCCCAACACCGAAGCGAAGGTGATGGCCAGAATGCCGCCCCAGGTGTAGACGGCCTTCATGACTTCACACCGCTGGCCGCCGCAGTCGCTTGCGTCTCAGCCGCCGGCTCCGAGGGGACAGGGTCGTGATGCTGCGTAAGCGCCGGCCCTCCGGCAATAAATCCCACGCCTCCCGTAATCAATGCAATCCCCAGCCAGCGCAGCAGACTGATGTGCTCGTGCAAAAGAAATTTGGCGACCAGCGCCAGCAGTACATACCCCAGCGATGTGGCCGGCAAGCACATACGTAAGGTCCGCCCAGGAAAGCGCGGTCATGTAAGTCGCGAAAAATGCGAGCAGCAGAAGAATGCCGATGGCGACCCAGGGATTCAGGATGGCGAAGATCACCTCTTGCAGATGATTGAGGGAGATATTGCCGGCTTGCTTCATCCCATGGGAAAGCATGGCGTCTCCGGCCGCGGCGAACACCGTGACTCCGGCCAGCACAAGATATTTGCGAAAGTTCACGGGAAAATTAGACGGCGTGCACTCACGGTTCTTTCGTTCCCACCACGGCGGCACGGAGCCACAGAGAACCCCTAAAGAAAACACTATTCATGTTTTTCTCCGTGTCTCTGCGCCTCTGTGGTGAAAGCTCTTTTCGGTTAGGCTTTAACCAGTTCCGCCGCCGCGTCGTCGCTATGCTTCTTCACCATCTTGTTGCGCGCCGCGCGCAGCTTCAGGAAGGTCTTCGCTTCTTTGTAAAGCCGCTTGCGGTCGTTGCTGTCGAATGCCGCTTTCCTCAGGATGCGGAATACAGCCTTGGGCCGGAAATAATACTCATCGTAAAAACGATGCACCGCGGAAAGAATCTCATCCGCCGGCAGCCCCGGATACTCGATGTGCGCCAACTGGTGCCCGCCTTCATCCACCATCTTGTTGTCGCCCACCATGAATCCATTCTTCACCGCGTAATCGTAAAGCTCGGTTCCGGGATAAGCGTGCGCCACCGAAACCTGAATCGTTTCGACGTCCAGCTCCTTGGCAAATGCGATGGTGTTGTTGATGGTCTCGTGGGTTTCGCCGGGCAGACCCATAATGAAGTCGCCGTGGACCACCAGGCCGAGCTTGTGGCAGTCCTTGGTGAACTGCCGCGCCCGCTCGACGGTCGCGCCTTTCTTGATGTTCTTCAGAATCTGCTGATCGCCCGATTCATAGCCCACGATCAGCAGCCGGCATCCGGCTTCCTTCATCGCCTTCAGGGTTTCGTAATCGGTGGTTACGCGCGAGGTGCACGACCAGGTCAGTCCGAGCGGCTTCAGCTTGGCGCAGAGTTCGATGGTGCGCGCCTTCTGAATGTTGAAGGTATCGTCGTCGAAAAAGAATTCCTTCACTTCCGGCCAGTAGCGCTTTGGCCTTCGCCATTTCGCGCGGCCACGTCGTCGGTCGAGCGCTTGCGCCACGGATGTCCGCTCAGAGTCTGCGGCCACAAACAGAACGTGCACTGCGCCGGACAGCCGCGCGTGGTGTAGAGCGAAACATAAGGATTCAGCAGAAACGGCACGTTGTAGCGCGTGACGTCGAGATCGCGCTTGTAAACTTCGGTGACGTGCGGCAGCGCATCCAGATCCTGAATCTGCGGCGCATCGGGATTGTGCACGACCTTCCCATCCTTCAAGAATGAAATGCCGGGAATCTCCTCCAGCGGCTTGCCCTTCGCGTAATCCACCACCGCATAATCAAATTCCTTGCGGCAGACGAAATCGATCGCCGGACAATCGCGCAAAGATTTTTCCGGCAGCACGCTGACGTGCGGCCCCACAAACGCAATCTTGATGTTCGGATTCGCCTGCTTGATCGCCCGCGCCAGTCCGAATGTCGCCGGGAAATCCCGGAGTGCTGGTAAACAGCACCAGAAACTCGTAGTCCTTGGCGATCTCGATGGTCTCGCTCGCGCCGAAATGTGATGCGGCGGCGCATCCAGCAACCGCGCTCCCTCCAGCATTCCCGCCGGATAAGCCAACCACACCGGATACCAGTACGACTCGATCTCGCGGGTAGCGGGCCAACGGGAGCCGGCGCCGCCGTCGAAGTTTTCAAACGATGGCGGATTCAGAAACAGTGTTTTTAAAGGCATAGTGGGTGAGTGCTTATTTTACCATTGGCATGCGGTGGATGTGGCCGCAAAGCAGTGTTTACGCAGGTTCCTGCGTTGAACATATGGTTTGATGCAGTGAACAGGGAATTGGGTTCCGTGATATGGCGCCTGCTACTTGCTACCCAGGGCCCAGGTTTCCAGATTTCCGTTCGCACGCAGCAGGGCAACCTGATTTCTCTCCAACTCGAAAGTGACGTCTTGCAATGTGATCAATTTTTCACTGGCTTGGGTTTGGGCGTTATCGAGATCATGGAGGTTTGCGCTGGAGGATTTCATTCGGGTCTGGACGGCGTCCACATTTCTCTGAGCGATATCGTATTCGATTTCCGCAACGTCGCGGGCAGCTTGCATCTGGGTGACGGCGCGCTCGAGACGGAGAGTTTGCTCGGAGACCTGATTTCTCGCCGCTTCGGCCTGCTTCTTCGCTTTGAGGGCGTCCGACTCCGCTTCCTGAATTTTGGCGTGCTGGGCGAGATTCAGAAAAGGCAAGTGAATAGCCACGCCGAGGGTGGCATTGTTGGGTTGGAAACTCCCCGGCTGATAATACTTCTGATAGTTGTTGTAGGTGGCAAGATTGGCGTATTGCGCCGCAAAGTCTACGCTGGGCCACAGGGCTCGGCGCTCTCCGGCGGCCCTCAGATATTGCGCACGCGCGTGTTCGATCGCGGCTTGCACGGACGGATTTGCATCGTTTGTTTTCGTAGAGGACTCTTCGGGTGTAGTTGTGTCTTGCCTGGACGGTGCGGGCAGAGCGGGCACTGAGTCGGCATCGACCTCGATGGACGCTACGGGCAATCCCGTCAGCTTCGAAAGATGCTCGCGGAGAACGTCTGCAGCGCCGATGGCCTCCGCCAGACGCAGACGCACGCGCGCCACCGACAAGCGAGCCCGGCTACGATCCATTTCGCTGTCGATGCCTTCCTTTACGCGATCGGCGACGGCGGCCTCCATTTTCTCCTCGTCCGGATAAACCTCGCGCAAGCGGTCGAGACGCTGTTGCCATTTTTCGAGTTCGGCGTAACTGAGAACGGTGTCCTGGACGACCTGATCGCGCTGATCCTTTGTGCTCAGGAGGCTCGCCTTAACGTCGGATTGCGCGGCACGAATGAAATCCTTGAGCGCCAGGTTCAGGAGTGCCGACTGCGCAGTAACGTTGAAAAGAGAGGGAGCGGCACCTTCAAGGCTGAGAGGGAAACCATCGGACCATCCAAGTCCGGCCCCCGCGTTTAGCTGAGGAATGTAGCTGTTGCGCAACTCGCGGTATGCGGCAGAAGCGTGCCGTTCATCGGCAGCGGCGATGCCGATGCCACTCGCGTGTTGCAGGGCCAGTTCTACGGCATGTTTCAGCGTGAGCGGTTCGGCCCACAAAGCTGCCGGCAGGAATAAAAGCGCCGCAAACAGAAATCGAGGAATGCCTGATCCAGTTCGATATCCATTTCTCATGGTTGTTCGTACCCTCGTGATGACTAGGAAGATTCTACGGAGAATTTGATGCGAGAGAGATGATAAGGCTGGGTCCGGGCCGGGGGGCGAAATCCGGCGGGACAACTGAAGACTGGCAGCTATTTCGGAACAGCTTTAATCATTCCTTCCAGGCCGTTCCAACCAATCTGTACACCGATGCACAGCAGAACAAATGCGACTACACGTAGGATTCCCTGGACAGTTTGAGGCGCGATCCTGCTGGTGATTCTGGGAGCATAGGTATAGCTCACCAAGACCGTAAGACCTAAAACGACAATGGCCAGCGCGATACCGAAATGAGCAATAATGTTTTGCGCGACGGCATGCCGTGAGGCGTGCGCGCTCAACGTGACCATGACCACGACGCAGCCCGGCCCGGCCGTGATCGGGAACGTAAGCGGGTAGAAAATCTTGTCTTCAACGGGCCCTATACTGGTGTCCGGCGACGACGTTGCAGGTTTGACATCCTTATCGTCTCCGTTCAGCAATTGCCATCCAATCGCGGCCACCACCAAGCCGCCGGCGAACTGCACGACCGGAAGGGAAATCCCGAAGAATGCGAGCAGCATCGCACCTGCAAGTTCGATGACCAGCAGAAATAGGACGGTGCTGACGGTCACTTTTCGTGCGAGCTGCCGAAACTCGGCGATTGGCACATTGCCAACGACTCCCATAAACATCAGTGCGGAGGCTAGAGGATTGATTAGGGGCAACAACGCACTGAACGCAAGCACAAAGGATTGGACGAAAACCAACATAGTTCCTGGTCACTCCAGTGGGTACTTACTGCAAGGGAGGCGGCGTCATCCCCGCAAATGTCGTTCCGAGAAATTTTCCATGAGCATCAAAATTCCAGGTGAAGATGGCAAGTCCAGCGCGCTCGCAGGCGTGGCATCCGTTGAGCAACGGATAGCCCACCACAAACTGTATTCCCCCATTGGGCCCGCTCTGCGAGTTGGGCCAAGTCTTCCCATCGCGATCCCCCGGCCACAGATCGACTTTAGGGAATTGGTTCTTGAGATCCTGAAACTGTGAACTCTGTTCCATGGTTTTTCTGTCGAGCAGCTTCAGATCTTCGGCATTGACGATCCGTGGCCGTCCGTTCACCAGCAAAAGACCATAGTTCGTGTTGGCGCGAAGAGGATACGTGATCCACGCGAAGGCAACCAGGCCCTCGTCCTGAAAGCCAGTCATAACGCCGAAATCGCCGTGGCTCTGCTTGTAGAGTTCACGCGTAAAACTTACGGCGTCGGCGGGGGCGCCGGCCTTTGACATTTGAGCGGTCAGGCATTCCGCCCGGCCGGAAGAGGAAGCCTGGTCGCAGGCAGCATGGACAGCTGCCATAAACTGTGGAGACACCTGCCACACAGCCGAACCACTAAGTTTTGCCGGCCGGTCGTCCGATGGCGCAGCCACCCATCCAGCCACACACAGAACAGCGAGTACCAGGCCGGGATTACGCATGTTATTCCTCAAGATTCCGTATGGAATGCGATTTTGACTTTCCGTTCGAACGATAATGTACTCTCGCACCTGTCGGTCCGCAATCTTAACCAGGACCCGAGTCGCGGTTTTCGTCCCGCTGGTTTGCCCCTTGAGGATATAATGTGGCGATTTTCGCGGCTCGAGTGCAGCCGTGTGGGGGCCGGATTGCGTCTATCCCTGGAAACTCGCGAGGTTGGTCGCGTCACCATCGTGCGCTGCAACGGGCGGATTGTTGCGGGGAGCGAGAGCGAATCGCTGCGCGCGCACGTAACCTGGTTGTTGCGCGATCGCCGCTCCATCGTCTTGCACCTGGGCGAGGTGGGATTCATTGACAGCAGCGGCATCGGCACGATCGTGCGCAGCCTGACCAGTACGCGGCAGTCGCGGGGAGACCTGAAGCTTTGCAACGTGCCGGAGCACGCGCGCAAGATTCTGGAGTTATCACACCTGATCAAGCTGTTCGATACTCACGAATCGGAGGAGAAGGCTGTGGCGGCATTTTACGCTCCGGCCGCTCACGCCGAAGCGCCGGTCTCTACCGGGCGCAGCGTCTTGTGCCTCGATTGCAACGCCGACGTGCTCGCCTACCTGCGCGAACTACTGCGTCGCACCGGATACGACGTCCACACCAGCAGCCGCCTAGGCGACGCCCTGATCCTGATGCGGGTCACGCATTTTGATCTGGTGCTGATGGGGCCGGACATGAATGCGTCCCCGGGCACTCGCCAGGCCTTCCAGACCGCGTGCGCCGGAGTTCCAGCGATCGAGCTGGGCAGCGAATTTTCCACCCAAGAGGCGAGTGAAGCAGTAGCTAAATTGCTGGAGGCAATCGAGACTCGACTCGGTTCGAAGAGCGCATGACCCTCTAGCAGCTTCCTGTCAGCATGCCCTGTGCGGACATCTGTGGGACAAACAATCTCGCTTTCGAGATGCTCCGTAGTTCTCGTCTTGCGCAAACAACGGAACTCCGCCGTTTCCTCGGGGAAGTCGTCCGCCGTCCGCTGGCGCTCCGGCTCTGGTCGGAATGACAGGATGAAGAAGTCGCTGAGGATGGGTTCAGGTTCGTAACGATAATCAAGTTGAAATGGAGGTTGGCTCAGGCCCTGCCGCGGAACTGGATGATTCTGCGGCGATCGCGTTTAGAGGGACGAGTTGGGGGTAACTGTTCGAACTGGCGCAAGGCTTTGCGTTCGGCGGCAACCTTCTGGCGCAGTTCGCGGCTGGCGTCGGTTTCGCGGTAGAGGGTTTGGGCGACCGGGGCGGGGCCGCGCACATCGCTAAGAAGCAGGACTTCCACTTCAAAGTCGCCGCCGTCATTGGTCACTCGCAACATGTCACCGATGTGGATTTCACGCGCGGCTTTCGCGGGCTGGTGGTTGAACTGGATTCTGCCGAGTTCGCAGGCGCGCGCGGCGAGGGAGCGAGTCTTGAAGAAGCGCGCGGCCCAGAGCCATTTGTCGATGCGAACCGAGGTCATGATTATCTTCCAGCGCTAGCGGGCGACGCGCTCGAGGCCGTCCTGGGCGCGCATGAAAGTGTGAGCCATGGAGAGGGCGGTGCGATATTCTTCGGCGGCGGCTTGGCGGTCGCCTTGTTTCTCGAGCAATTCGCCGAGGAGATTGTGGGCCTTGAATGCGGGCCATTCTTCATCCGTGGCGGACGTGAGATAGCGGCGGACGAGGCGGACGGCCATGGAATAAGAGCGGCCGGTCCGATACAACATGCTGGCGCCGTCCATTAGAGCGGCGGGATGATCGACGGGTCGAGTCTCCATGGTGCGCAGGGCCTGCTCCATCTCGTCGAGGCGTCCGGAGTGGCGATAGAATCCGGCGAGATTCAGCCAGGCTCGGGCGCCTCCGTGCGAGACTTCGATGGCGGCGCGATACTCCTGTTCCGCCGTGACCATATCTTTGTTCTTCTGCGCGATGCGGGCTCTCACCCAGTGCGCCATGCCGGGATTCATGGTGAGGAGCAGATCGGCTTGAGCGCGGGCTTTGTTTTCTCCACCTCCGACGATGCCGGGAGCTTCCAGATAAAACTCGGCGAGATCGATTCGGGCCTCGCAATTGTTGGGGGCGAACTCGACGGCACGCTCGAACTCGGTGCGAACTTTCTTGGCGAGGCCGGCGGCCTTGAAGAAATTAGTGCGATCTGCTTTCTCGCCATAGATTCGACCCAGCCATAGATGATAGAGGCCATTGTCGGGTGCAAGCGACACGGCTTTCTCGCAGGCGGGAATTCCGGCGTCCCAGGCATCGAGCTCGAATTGGGCACGGCAGAGCAGGTTGTAGGCTTCGGCGGTGGGAGTGGTATGAATCTGCTGCTGAAGATTTTGCACGGCTTGATCAACGCGGCCGTCGGCAAGAAGCTGTTGGGACGCGTCGGCGGCTGCGGCCGCTGGCAGCAAAAGAAGCGATAACAACAACTGGAAACTAATTCGCTTCATGGCTACTCAATCACTTTCACGCGAGCACCGTCAGTCAAAGGCTTGGCGTCGACTGAAGACAGAGCTACGAGGGAATGCTCGGGAAGTCCGGCAGCGATCTCGACCTGAGTCAGATTTTGCAGAGAGACTTCCACAGCGCGGCGTTTGAGTGTGCCGTCCACTACTTCATAAATGTACGGCTTGGTGTCGTCCATGTGGACGGCTTCGCGAAGAAGCGTCAGGACGTCGCTGTGTTCGGCGGTGATGACCGTGACGCCCACATTGACGTTGGGCAGCAGGCGAAGATCGTGGTTGTCGACTGAACACATGACCTCACCGATATTGCGGGAGCCACGAAGTTTGACAGTAGCGGGAACGCTGCTGACTGTGCCTTTCCAGATCCGCCCGGGCAAGGCATCCCAAGTGACTTCGATTCTCTGTCCGGTCGCGAGGCGCCCGATGTCGGGCTCGTCGACGAAAGTGCGAACCAGCATTTGGGAGAGATCGCCTTCCTGCAGTAACAAGTCGCCGGCTTGCACGTAGGCGCCTTGCTTGACGGGAAGGGCATAGACGACGCCGTTGAAAGGAGCATGGACGCTGGATTTGGCCAATGCATCCTCGGCGGCATCATAGGAAGCTTGCGCTTCCGCGCTCTGAGCCTGAACTCTAGCGACCTCCGGAAGAGAGTACCGGTCTTTCTGTTTTTGCTCGAGGAGGGCGGTATCGGCCTGGGCGCGCTGCAAGGCTTCCTGAGCTTGCTGAACTTCGCCGGTGGAGGCTGCTCCCTGTTGCTGCAAGCGGCGGAAGGCGTCCAGGTTGCGTTGGGCTTCATCGCGCGCGCCGCGGGCTTTGATCAGTTGCGCATTGAGCGTGAGCAGTTCCTCGCGCGTGCCGCCGGTCGTCAGGTTCGCCTGGTCGGCTTGAGCTGCTTTAATCCTGGATTGCGCGCGGGCCGCCTGACTGCGCAAGTCGGCATCGTCGAGTTGAAGGAGGAGCTGTCCCTTGCGGACGTGATCACCCTCCTTCACGAACAGACGCTTGACGATTGTGGCGACGGGCGCGTGAGCCTCGAAATTTTGTATGGGCTCGACCTTGCCATTGGTGGAGATGAGACTTCGAATCGATCCTCGTTGGACCGTAGTTGTAGTGATTCTCAGCGGGGTCGGGCGGCGGAAAAACGGGATCGCCGCCAGTGCCGCGAGCACACCGACAGTGATCCAAGTGCGTGCCGTGCGCTTGGCGGGATGACCATTCGAATTGTTGGTTGCTGCCAACCGGTTATCTTTCAGGGTAAGGCGAGGACAACTGCAAGCACTAATTTACCACTGCGGCGGCCACGAAAAACTGCACGCCTTCCCAAGCCGTTGAATGATTAGATGCGGGTGCAATGTCGCAGATGCACCTTCAGGCAATGGGATTTCACGATCGCCGGGCTCGCATGCGGCGGGCAGTGCGGAAGAGCCGAGACTAACCGCTACAATAAGCCTATGCGAAAACCGAGACGATATACGCCAGAGCATGCCGAAGCGGGACTGGATGCCAAGTTTCCGGAGATTGAGACTTGGCCCAACCAGTTTCCGGGATACGAGATTGTGATTGACGATCCGGAATTTACTTCGGTGTGTCCGAAGACTGGATTGCCCGATTTTGGCGTGATCACGCTGCGCTACCAGCCAGATAAAGTGTGCCTTGAATTGAAGTCCTACAAGGAATATCTGCAGTCATACCGAAACCTGGGAATTTTTCAGGAGAACGTTGTAAACCGGGTCCTGGAAGATGTGGTGCGCTGGGCGAAACCGGTGTGGGCCGAGGTGAAGGGCGATTTCCGGCCACGGGGCGGGATTTCGACGGTGGTGGTGGCGAAGTGGCCGCGGGCGAAAAACGGAAAATAAGCCCAGAGCCAATTCATGATCTGCGCCGAGTGTGCCGCTTGCTGCCAAACATTCTCGGGTCACACTTCAACGGTTCGAGTCCGGAAGCGACCACCTTGCGAAAATCTAAATGCTGCGGATTGAGCAGCCAATTGTTTTCGTGCGGGGCGATCGCGGAGGGCACGATCAAAATGCAGCGGCGGGCCCTTTTGACGAATTCGTCCCCGATGCGCGCAAGTTCGGGCGGGGCAGGGGAGCGTCGCCACAATGGCGGAAGCTTGTCGGCAGGAATCCGTTCCTTGGGTAGATTGTCGGGTATGTCAGCGGTGGCCAGGACCAGGTCCGCGGGAGCGTTCTCGGAATCCAGGTGGACGAAATATTCGAGCATGGCCAGAGACTGATGCTCGGAGGTATAAGCGAGGCGAGTGCCCGGGCTCGACCAGCGGCCACCGTAACGGTAGGCGCCTTCCCCATCGAACGGAGATTGGGCGAAAGCTTTGCGCAGTACGCGATAGACTCGAGTCAACTGATTCCGCCGTACGCGATCCTTCCCAGAACCTCTTCGACCTGCCGTGCTCCCAATTCTGTGTCGATGGCGCTGATGGGCGGGACTCCTCCGAGAGCGCGATTGCAGCGCTTCAGCCAGCGCATCGCCTTCTCGCGAGTTCCGAGACTTTGCTCCGCCAGAGCCACGATGCGGGCCAGGCGGTAGAGGCGGTCGGATTCGAAGCGCGCCAATCGGCCGCTTCGTCGCCGGCGCTGCAGACTCCGCGGCGAGAGATCGAGGGATTCAGCCAGTTCCTTGAGGGTAAGGCCGGAAGAGTGCATTAGCTTCGGGATCACCGCGGGAGGAAACCCCTCACGGATGGCCTCGCATAGATCGCGCTGGCTGGCGAGGTTTCGTCCAAGAGCGGATCGGCCGCCGAGTTCCTTCACCACCGCTCGCAGTTCGTTTACCATTTGTCGTCCATTGTAGCGACAATTGTCGTCACCGTCAATTGCTCTGCTTGGCGGCCCGGTCGCAGCCTGGGTCCGTGCTATATTCGCTCGACCTGTGACTTCCACGAAACTTCATCCGCGCACGGCGCTGATCGTGCTCACGGCGCTGAACCTCCTGAACTACGTGGACCGCAACGTCCTGTTCGCGGTGCAGCCGCTGGTGCAGGACGAGTTTCATCTGACCAAGACGCAGATCGGTTACCTCACCAGTGCATTCCTGGGTTTCTATATGGTGGCCGCACCGTTCGTTGGCCCGCTGGCAGACCGGTATTCGCGCAAACTCATCATCGTGCTGGGTGCTGTCTTCTGGAGCGGGCTCACGCTGCTGACGGCATTTACTCACAACTACACCGAGTTGTTGATTCGACACACCCTGGTCGGCATCGGCGAGGCGACGTTCGTAACGATTGCCCCGACTTTTGTTGCTGATCTTTTTGCGGAGAAGCAACGCGGCCGGATTCTGGGGGTCTTCTATCTGGCAATTCCTGTGGGATCAGCGGCGGGATACCTGCTGGGTG
The DNA here is from genome assembly GCA_963750245.1 of uncultured Acidobacteriaceae bacterium. Lineage (GTDB taxonomy): Bacteria > Acidobacteriota > Terriglobia > Terriglobales > Acidobacteriaceae > Sulfotelmatobacter. The sequence continues at coordinate 117,880 of CAVVQB010000004.1, read as the reverse complement.
GTTATCTTGCTCCGCACCATGGCTGGCGCTTTCCGTTCTACATTGCAGCCGCTCCGGGTTTCTTGCTGGCGATTGCCGTGCTGTTTCTCAAAGAGCCGGAGCGGGGACAATTTGATTCGCTGAAGGGTACGCCGGAGCGAACGACGGTGGCTGGGCTGGCACGCAATCCAGCGTTCCTAACCTCGACGCTGGGCATGGCCGCGATGACGTTTTCCCTCGGCGGCATTCAGGTGTGGATGCCGCAGTTCCTCTACAGCGAGCGCCATTACACGCTGGAAGCCGCCAACCTAACCTTTGGTCTGATCATAGTGGCGGACGGGATCGTTGCCTCCCTAGCGGGTGGATGGTTCGGTGACTACCTGTTGCGCCGCACGAAGAGTGCCTATTACCTGGTTTCGGCAGCGACCATGGCACTGGGTGTGCCTGTGATGATCGTGGCGCTGTTCGTGAAAGGACGGGTGATGATTCCGGCGATTGCGGTCGCGGCGTTCTTTCTCCTGTTCAATACGGCGCCGCTCAACGCGGCTGTGATCAATTCCGTCGATGCTCACATCCGGGCCACGGCGCTGGCGGTGAATATTTTCATCATCCATATTCTGGGCGATGTGCCTTCGCCTACCATGATGGGCTGGGTTGCGGACCGGCGCACGCTGCAGGCTGCGTTCATTCTGCCGGTGATCGCCATGATCGCTTCCTCTGCCATACTGTTCTACGGGATGAGATTTGCGCCGGCGGTGCAGCTGGACGGCGAGCAGGCGAGAAAGATCTAGGCGGAATGCATTACGTTCATTGGATTGCCGGCACCATCCTGGCGCTGGCGTGGTTCTCGCGCATCGTGGACGCTGCGATTGGAATGCCCAGCGTCGCCGATGTCTCCAAGCCTGAGTGGGATTGTAAGTCCGGTGAGTGCTGCGGGAAATCCCCGTGTTTCGATTATTGTGCCGGCGCGGAACGAGGAAGACGACATCGAGCTTTCTCTGAGTCGGCTAATGCAACTCGATTACGAGAACTATGAAGTGATCGCGGTGAACGACCGGTCGACGGATCGGACCGGGGAGATCATGGAGGAAGTGGCGGGCCGTGCTTTCGCGCGCGAGCGCTTGCGCGTGATTCATCATCGGGAGCTGCCTGCGGGATGGTTGGGGAAGACGCATGCCATGTGGACGGCGGCTAACGAGGCGTCGGGCGAGTGGCTGCTGTTTACCGATGCCGACGTTTTGTTCAAGGCAGATTCGGTCCGGCGGGCGCTGGCTTACGCGGAAGCGGAGAAAGCGGACCACGTCGTATTGTTCCCGCGGATGATCATGAAGACTCCGGGCGAATACATGATGATCGCGTTCTTTCAGACGATGTTCGTATTTGGACACCGGCCGTGGAAGGTGGCCGATCCGAAGTCGCGGGACCACATGGGGGTAGGAGCTTTTAATCTGATTCGGCGCAGCGTGTACGAAACGGTGGGCACCTATGAAGCGCTGAGGATGGAAGTGCTCGACGACATGAAATTGGGCAAGGTGGTCAAGAACGCAGGGTTTGCCCAACGCAACGTTTTTGGCGGGGATTTGATTTCGATTCGATGGGCGAATGGCGCGATGGGCGTGGTCAATAATCTGACGAAGAATTTTTTTGCGGTGTTGTCGTTTCAGTGGCCGCGCACCCTGATTTCGGCGTTTGGGCTGGCATTCCTGAATCTCATGCCATTTCTGGGGATATGGCTGGCGCACGGTTGGGAACGAGTGCCGTATGCCATTGCGCTCGGGTCGATGTTCTTGATTTATTTTGGCATGTCTTTGCGGTCGGGGGTTCCGGCTTATTACTTTCTGCTGCATCCGGTGAGCACGGCATTGTTTGTTTATACGTTGATGCGATCGATGTTTCATACGCTTTGGAACGATGGGATCGTGTGGCGGGGGACGAGGTATCCCTTGGAGGAGTTGCGGAAGGGGATGGTGTGAGGCCTCGTCATGATGGCTCGCGTCGAAAAAAATCTTTAACACAGGGGGACACAGGGTTTCACTGGGTAAACCTTGAGTCTGCTCATTGCGGGGGCTGGGCTTCTACATCTGCTTCATTGCTGTAGGTTGCGGTGGGGCTGGGCGTGCCCTTCACTTTGGCAGGCTTTTTGGTGGGACGCATGCGGCCGGCGCTGTAGTGGCCTTGCTTCTCAACGTCATAGTTCTTCGGCATGGGAGGGATCAGAGTTGAGCCGCCGGTGAGTTGGCCGACGCGGTTGAGGATGATTTCGGCGCGGCCCTCGTAGAGTTTGACGGGACCGTGGATTTCGATGACGCGGCCTTCAAGGCGGCGTACGTCGCCCACATCCTTAAGGTCGGAGGCGAAGACCACCACCGAGAACGGGCAGGCGGCGTGATCTTCGCAGAAGCCGATGAAGTGAACTCCTTTGGGCCCGACCTTCACGTGTGTCACTTTGCCGGTTATGCATTTGGTTTCGCCGACGTGCTGGCTGGCTTCACCGATGGGGAGACAGTCGGAGGGGGAAGCGGCGGCACCGGATAGAAGAACTGCGAGCGCCGCAAGAAAATTTCTTCTGAACATAAGAGCGGGGCCGCTTTCCAAGCCTTAAACTCGTTTACCGCTTAATAACCATTTACCCAATTAGTACCTACCCCCCACCCCCCACTCCCTTTTGAAGTCATCGCGTTAGCGGAATTTTCCCCGCAAAATCCTTCGTTTAAAGGACTTAGAAGCTAATTCCATCGAACAAAGGAGTTACGGGCTGCGAATTCACTGCTTTTACTTTCAGGCAATTCTGGAATGAATTCTTGCTCGGGGGCAAGGTTGGATATCACGGCGATGGGCTGTGAATTCCTGGGGTGAGATCAAAGCAAAATCTCTGGCCACGGTCGAAAAACCGCGAAGGGACCCTGACTTACGACCACTTCAACAGGCTTGGGCCAGCCTGAGTGGTGCTGTCGGCAGGATGCATAGGTCCTTCGTCGGGAGTCCTCGGCGGACCCGAGGACTCCGCTTCCTCAGGATGACGATGACAAGGGGCCAGTCGAGCGGCGCTGGGCGGCACGGCTGAAGGCCGTGCCCTTTCCAAGCGACAAGTTTACTTGAAGCCCTTGACGGCGGCGGTTTCGTCGTCCTTCACGTCGAAGACGGTGTAGAGCTTAGTGATCTGGAGCAGGTCGTGCACCTTCTTGGTGAGGTGGAGCAGCTTGAGTTCGCCGCCCTGATTTTTGGTGGTGGTGTAAGCGCTGACCAGCTCGCCAATGCCGGAGCTGTCGATATAGTTGACGTCAGCCAGGTTCAAGACGATCTTCTTGTTGCCCTTGGAAAGGAGTTCGCGTACGGTGTCGCGCAAGGTGACGCTGCCCTCGCCCAGAGTGATCCGCCCGCTGCAGTCCATAATGGTGACTCCATCCACCTGCCGAGTGCTAAGTTTCATGCTCACTGAGAAGCCTCCTTGTTGCCCACGGATGAGCCGTGGACGTGCTTGATCAATTTCACTTCTGTACCTGTTGGGGTCGGGCGAATTTCCACCACGTCTATGAAGGAACGCATCAGGAAAATGCCACGACCCGAAGTCTTGAGCAGGTTTTCCGGGGCAAGAGGATTGGGAATTCCGCTCAAGTCAATGCCCTTGCCCTGATCGCGAATGGTGATGACAAAATCGTCACCGGTTCGCTCGAAGGCGAGAGTCACCTTCTTATCGGGGGCATATTTGTTGCCGTGCAGCACGGCGTTTACCGCGGCTTCGCGAACCGCCATGGAAATCTGCATGACTTCTTCTTCTCCAAAGCCCAATTCGGTGGCAATGCGGGTAGCGCTTTCTTCCGCATGGTCCACCGTTTCCAACGTGGAATCGAGCGTATAGGAGACCAGTTGCTCCATGGTTATAGATTACGGCTCAGGCCCGCACCTGTTGTATGGAATTGTCCATAGAAGGCTCGCCGCCCGCCGTTTGCAGCGAATGCGGTAGTTTGCCTGTCGAAACAGAAATTGTCAACGAGAGCGTCGGATTGACGGGCAGCAAACATTCGAATGCGCCCAAGATGACGAGCCAGGGCGGCCGGGACGCCTATAATTGTACGCCGTGACTCCGGTGCTGAGCGCGAGAATCCGGCATTCGTTGAGGCGCCTGGCGGTCATCGCGATCCTCTCGGTGGCGGGCGCCCTCCTGATCGCTTACGCGGTGGATTACGGCGTGTTTCGCTCTCGAGTTGCCGCGAATAAAGGCTTCGGACAAGTCACGGTTACGAGCTACGACGCGGTGCAACAGAAAAGCGGCAAGACGGAATTCCTCTTCAACCCTCCGCAACAGCAAACCTGCGTAAACTCCCTGTTCCCGCGGGCTGGTTATCTGCCGTGCTGGTATCTACGGCGTCATGCCGAGCAGCGTACAGATATCTAAACCAGCTGGTTAATTTCAGCCGCACTTTTTTGTTGGTCGTCTTCGAAATGTTGCCCGAGCTAGGGTGGCGCATTTTGATGGACGGTTTTCCGGGAGTGATCACCAGCCCAGACTTCAGTCGATGGTCACCTAGGCAAGAACAAATTCAGCGTGCACTTGGAGCGGTTCACGCTATAATGAAAAGACTGTGCCCAAATACTCCATCGTCGTCCCTCTGCACAACGAGCAGGAGAATGTCACCGATCTCTACGACCGCTTGAAAGCGGTGATGGAGACGGCCGGCGAAAGCTTCGAGATTGTGCTGGTGGATGACGGCTCAAGCGATCACACGTTCGCCATGCTCCGCGAGATTGCGGCCGTGGATAGTCGCGTTACAGTGGTCAAACTGCGGCGTAATTTTGGGCAGACTGCTGGTCTGGCTGCGGGTTTCGACCATGCGCGCGGCGAATACATCATCGCCATGGATGGCGATCTGCAACACGATCCCGCCGACATCCCCCTGTTCCTGGAAAAGATTGCGGCGGGCTATGACATCGTCAGCGGCTGGCGCAAGGTGAGGATCGATAACTTCTGGATGCGCCGCATTCCTTCTCGCATTGCCAATTGGCTGATGGCGAAACTGAGCGGCGTGGATATTCACGACTTCGGGACCACGTTTAAAGCCTATCGCCGCGAGATTCTGGAACAGGTGCCGCTCTATGGCGAGTTGCACCGGTTTATTCCGGCGCTGGCGTCGTGGTACGGCGCGTCGATTTGCGAAGTGCCGATTCGCAATGTCAATCGTGAGCGTGGGGCCTCTCACTACGGCATTTCGCGAACTTTCCGGGTCTTCTTCGATCTCATCACGATTCGGTTTCTGCTCCGCTATCTTTCCCGGCCCTGCACTTTTTCGGAACCTTCGGGCTGGTCAGCCTGTTCGGCGGCAGCGCTGTCGTTGCGTGGCTTGGGTTGGAGAAGTTTCTGCGCCACGTCCCTGTTATGGCCTCCCACGGCCCGCTGATGATGCTCGCTCTCGGCCTGCTGCTTGGCGGATTGAATCTTCTTGCCATCGGATTGCTGGGCGAGATGCAAGTGCGCCACTACCATGAACCCCGTTACCGGGCGCCTTACTCCGTCGACCGCGTGCTTCGTTCGCAGAACGAAGAGCACAGCGTCTCGGAGTAAAGCTCGTCTCATCGCCAATTCGACTTCGATATTAATCTCCTTTACGCCCGGTCATCGGGAAGCTACGAACTGCGCTCGCGCCTTGATGCGTAGAAATCAGGAGAAGCCTTGTGGCAAAACATAATGCTAAAACAAGCGAAGCCGCACGACTCCGCCGACGTGCAGAGCGGCAGTCAGACAAGGGAGACAACTCCAGAGCATTCCAGTCGTTTCTGGATGCCGCGACTCTTGGCGACGAAGCGGCTCAGGTCTCAGTGGGGTACTCCTACGCCTATGGGATTTTCCGTAAGGTAAATGTGGAAAAGGCTCTTCGGTGGTGGAAACGCGCCTATAGGCAGGGATCCTGGGCGGCCGCATTCAATCTTGGAATGTTCTTCCGCGACGCAAAGCAGTGGGCAAAGGCTGTGAAGTGGTTTGAGCGCGCCATACAGGCTGGCGATGAGGATGGGCTGATCGAGATTGCCAAGGTCCACCTTCGCTATGCGGGCGATCGGGGCGCCGGTCTCCGTTATCTAAGGCTTGCGGTAGCCGCAAAACCTAAGCTCACGGCACCGGCGCGTCTGGAAACGGAACGCGTACTCAAGGAGCAGGAAGCCTTGTCCCTTGGCGAACTCTTATACATGGAGGCAGACTTGCTCGATGATCGCGGGCGATACACCGAGGCTCTGCCACTACTGCTGAAGGGGGCGAAGGCCGGCAATACTAGCTGCCAGATCCTTCTCGGGAACTATCTTTCAGATGGTCGAAAAGGCATCGCGGTCGATCACAGGCGTGCTATCAACTGGTACAAGGAGGCTTACAAGCAGGGATCCAGTACCGGGGCTTCAAATTTGGCGATGCATTATCGAAAGCAGGGCGATTTGGATGAGGCCTACAGATGGTACGGCCTTGCAGTGAAGTCGGGAGACAATGAAGCCCACCTCGCGCTTGCGAAGATTTGGCTTCACGACCGCGACAATAAGGAAAAAGCGATCAAACATCTCGAAGCAGTGTTCCAGGGCAACCCCTGCGATGTGAGCGAACTGGGTCGTGATGAAGCAAGGGTAATGCTCAGACGCCTGCGCTCGGCGCACAGATAGGACGTGAGCATTTCAGCCCCGCGTCCCCGACCTTCCAGCAACCCAGCGCATCCGGCGTATAATGTGCCGTTTGGCTTCCCAGGAGTTGTCATCATGGCACAAACTACGCAACACGAACTGCAACTTGCCCGGCGCATGTCGCGGCTGGGCACCGAGACCGCTTTCGAGGTTCTGAATAAAGCGCGGGCGCTGGAGCGCCAGGGCAAGAGCATTATTCATCTGGAAATTGGCGAGCCCGATTTTGATACTCCCTCAAACGTAATCGAATCTGCCGTCGACGCGCTGCACAAGGGATGGACGCACTATGGCCCCTCGGCGGGACTGCCCGAGCTTCGTCAGACTATTGCCGACTATGTAGGCCGTACTCGCGGAGTCAAGGTTACTCGCTGAAGAAGTGGTTGTTGTGCCCGGCGGTAAGCCGATTATTTTCTTTACGATTCTTGCGCTTATTGATGAAGGAGATGAGGTTATTTATCCCAATCCCAGCTTTCCGATCTACGAGTCCATGATTCATTACGTCGGCGGGAAAGCGGTGCCGATTCAACTGCGCGAGGACCATGATTTTTCTCTCGATGTAAACGAACTCGATGCTCTGATTACCGAGCGCACCAAGCTGATCATATTGAATTCACCCCAAAATCCCACGGGCGGCGTGATGCCAAGGAAAGACGTGGAGCAGGTGGCGAAAATCATCGGCGACCGGAACATTCTTGTGTTGTCGGACGAGATTTACAGCCGGCTGCTTTTTGAAGGCGAGCACTTCTCCATCATGTCGGTGCCCGGCATGCAGGAGCGCACCATTCTCCTAGATGGTTTTTCGAAAACCTATGCGATGACAGGATGGCGCATGGGTTATGGAGTGATGCGTCCGGACTTGGCGGCGCACATGACTCGGCTGATGACGAATTCCAGTTCGTGCACGGCCAGCTTTACGCAGATTGCCGGAATCGAGGCGCTGCGCGGGGACCAGAGTTCGGTTGATCACATGTGCGGCTGAGTTCAAGCGGCGGCGCGATGTGTTCGTCGCGGGATTGAACAAGATCAAAGGCTTCTCCTGCCGCATGCCGAAAGGCGCGTTCTACGTGTTTCCCAACATCACGAAGACGGAGTGGAAGTCGAAGCCTCTGGCGGACGCGCTGCTGGAGCAAGCGGGAGTGGCGGCGCTTTCGGGAACAGCCTTTGGCGAATACGGAGAAGGCTACCTTCGGTTCAGCGTGGCCAATTCGCTGGAGAATCTGCAGCAGGCGCTGGAGCGCATCGACCAGTGGACGAAGAAGAATCTGTGAGTCTTCGGCGGGACTCAGGTCAAGTTCATGCCAGCGAAGAAGACTTCGTCGCAAGCAGCAAAACCCAAAGCCAGCCGTCCGCACGCGCCGGGCTATGGTCTGCCCACCGGCAACAAGGGTTTGCTTCCGTGGAGTTGGGCTGAACAGCGTCTGCAGAAATCGCACAACTACTGGATCACCACCGTCAAACCCGTTGGTTCGCCGCAGGGCGTTTCTCCTCACACAATGGTGGTTTGGGGCTTGTGGCAGGACGGGCGTTTCCTGTTCAGCACGGGAAGCAAATCGCGCAAGGCTCGCAACCTGGCGCAGAATCCAAAATTGCGTAGTGTGTACGGAACATGCGCAAGAAGCGGTCATTGTGGAAGGCGTCGCCGAAATTGCCGATGTCGCGGCGCGACGCAAATTCCTTCCCGTCTACGAGCGAAAATACAAGTTCGACATGCAGGGTATGAAGCAAGACATCCTCTCGATGAAGGAGCCAGTCTTCGCGGTTCGTCCGCGGGTTGTGTTTGGTTTGTGGGAGAAGGAGTTCGTCGGCAAATCCACGCGCTGGAAGTTTGCCTAGAGGTTCTCGCATCACCCCGCCTTGTGATTTCCGTCACAGCCAGCCTAGCCGCGTGCCGCTACCCTCGCGGTAGCACCGTGTGTTTTCTTCCGGCGCGAAGGGGAAGGCCATGGCCCTCACAGATTCCACTACTGGCAATGTCATCCGGGACTACTCCATTGAACAACTGAAAGACGCCGCCAACCTGATGCGCGGCTACGATCTGATCGCCCTGTGCGCGGCGGGTTCGGGGCACGCGGGTGGCACGCTCTCGGTGATGGATATCACTGCGGCCCTCTACCTCAAAGTAGCCAATCACGATCCGCAAAATCCATCGTGGCCGGATCGGGACCGGATCATCTGGTCCACCGGGCACAAGGCGCCCAGCCTGTATCTCGGGTTGGCGGTCGCTGGCTTTTGTCCGGTCGAGGACGTGATGACGCTGCGGAAACTGGGCTCGCCTTACCAGGGACATCCGCATTGGCTCAAGCTGCCGGGCGTTGAGGTTTCGACCGGTTCATTGGGACAAGGCTTGAGCATTGCCGTGGGCATCGCTTTGGCCGCCAAGCTTGATGGCAAACATCACAAGACGTTTTGTCTGATGGGCGACGGCGAACAACAGGAGGGACAGATTTGGGAAGCGGCGATGGAAGCGGGACACTTTCACCTCGACAACCTGATCGGCATCATTGACTGCAACCGCCTGCAGATTGATGGCTGGGTGAAGGACGTGATGAGTGTCGAGCCGCTCGCGGCAAAATACGCCAGCTTTGGCTGGGAGGTTTTGCGGATCGATGGGCACGATATGAATCAAGTGGTGGACGCGCTGCAGCAAGCGAAGCGCGTAGTTCGGAGGCCGGTTGTCATTCTCGCCGATACGGTCAAAGGCAAGGGCGTCAGCTTCATGCAGGACCAGGCGGGATGGCACGGCAAGGCTCCGAACTACGAAGAGCTTACCCGGGCGCTGAACGAACTCGGTCTCAGCGAGCGTATTCCGGTGCAGCAGTTGCTGGATAGGGCAAAGCACTACCAGGCCGAGGTGGAGCAGAGGCTCAGCTCCGCCATGCCGAAGTTCTCGCGCGACTACTGGTGGAATGCCGGCGAGACGATGAAAGTCAGGATGGAGCCCACGCGCAAAGGTTTCGGCCAGTCGCTGGCGGAGAACGGCGACGATGAGCGCGTGGTTTGCCTGGGGCTCGACATTTCCGGGTCGATCACCATCAGCGATTTCTATTCCGGCAAACCGGAGCGCAAAAAGCGCTGGATCAGCATGGGCATCGCCGAGCAATCGGCCACGTCGGCCGCGGCCGGGCTGGCCAAGGAAGGGAAGCTGCCCGTCCTGGGAACCTACGCAACGTTTGCCGCGGCGCGCAACCTGGACCAGATCCGAACGTCGGTGTGCTACGGAAATTTCAACGTCATGATCGCGGGAGCGCACGGTGGAGTTTCGGTTGGTCCGGACGGCGCTACGCACCAGGCACTGGAGGACTTGTTTGCGATGGAAGGTCTGCCCAACATGTCGGTAGTGGTGCCTTGCGACGCCGAGGAAACACGCAAGGCTACAGGCTACCTGCTACTGCACCACGAGGGGCCGAAATACATTCGTTTTGCCAGGGAAGCGACGCCCGTAGTTACAAATGAAGAAACGCCGTTTGTGTTCGGGAAGGCCAATGTGATTCGGCTGCGCGATGAGGCGGCCAATTTCGCGGATGCCTTCGAAACCCGGCTCGCTGAGGCATATGAGAATGAGCGCGAGGATCTCAGCATCATTGCTTGTGGCCCCATGGTTCCGGAGGCGATGCGCGCCGCTTACATTCTGAAAAGCGACTACGGTTACGAAACTCGTGTGCTGAACCTGCATACGCTGAAGCCGATCGACGCAGAAGCCATCGTTCACGCGGCACAGGATACCGGAGTTGTGATCACCGCCGAAGAGCATCAGATCAGGAGCTTTGGCATGGCGGGTCAGCGGGATTCTCACCGAGAGTCCGGAACTGTATGGACTACCCGTGATCACCGGCGCCATCGGAGTGAAAGACCGCTTCGGCGACTCTGGCGCTCCCTGGGAGTTGATCAAGGAATTTGAAGTGAGCGGCGAACATATCGCCCAAAAAGCTGCGGAGTTGATGGCCTTCAAGAAAAAGCGCGCAGAAGAGAAAAGGGAAGAACGCGAACATCTGTTTTACGCAGGGATGCGATAGAAGACTTCGCATTCCAGGCAAAGTGCTTCGGGAGTCGCGAAATTCTGAGTTGTTTCAGAAGTGGGGTTGCCGGGCCATTCTCCAGGACCACATAAGAAATGAAGCTGCCGTTAGATCGATCCCTGGCTCGGTCGTGCTGTAGGACTGCATATTGTCTCGATACACCGCTACTTGCGAGCCACTGAAGGGACCGGCGTTTCCATTGAATTTCCTGAAGGTGTCTGCTCCGTTTGCCGGGCATAAGATCATGCCACCGACTACCCCTGAAGTAGCAGAGCTGGCAGGACCCTCCACCGCTGCTCCCCACAGCACGGGGGTGCCTCCGGAAGTCCCGTCTAGGGCACCCGCCAGATTGGCTACCTGGTGCTGGATGCAATTCGGAAACGTGCTCCCGTCGCCCACGATAAACGACGAGCCCCAGGCATTCGCTCCCAGGATGTTGGCCAGCCATCTTTGCGAATACGTATCGTACTTCGCGGATTGAGTCATGTAATCCGCTTCGCTGGCCATGACCGACAGACCGGCGCCGTGCGAGGTTGTGTCTCCGAAACTCCATTGGTATCCAAAGCCCCAGGGATCAGTGGCAGCCTGTGTGATGGCGTCATCCACCTGCCGCAAGAATTGTTTGCGGATTGACGATTTCGAAACCGCTAAACCAGCCGGATTTCCCGCCATTTCTAGCGCCCGGTACAGTTCGAAGTGGGCCAGGCCGCTTACGTCGTAGAGGTTCAGTGTGTCCGTGAACCCGGCATCGTAGATGTTGGTGATGTAGTTTCTGGCAAAGCGCGCCGCCTGTTGAAGGTAATCTATGGGATCGGTGTGTGGGAGGCCCGCGGGCAGGGCTTGGTCTTCCTGCGCGGATTGCAGCGCGAAGTACAGTTCGGTTGCACCGAGTTCCATGTCATCTTCCCACACATTTTCGGGATAGCCGTCAAATGGACTGATGGTCAACAAGCAATTGCTGCAGGTGCCGGAACCCGCTGCTGGCGCGGGATCCGGATACGAAGTATCCGCAAGCGCAAAGATGTCTTCCGCATTCCTGAGGCACTGGTTGGCCAGCCGGGGGTTCGTGCGATGATTCAGTTGGTAGCACAGGGCAAAGTCGGCGGCCAGGCGGCCTGCCAGATTTGGACTGATTGGCGAACCCGCGGGGGCGGCCAAGTAAACCGGACGATTGCAGATAAAGAAGGTGGTGTAGCGGTCGCAAGGTTGCGGGTCTCCGGGCTGGTCAAAATTGTCGGCCGCCTGCGGCAAGGTCCAGATGTCGTACTCGGTGATCAGGCAGTAGGGCGTCGCGTAGGTTCCGCCACAGTTGCCGGCGGCGGAGCTGGGATCACCCTCACCGTAATAATCCCAGTCCTGCGTGTTGTCGACCTGGTAATAGAGGGTTTTGGTCTTGTCATCCCACATCTTCATCAGCCAGTTGATGCCAAATCGAGCTTCCTCGGTGAAGTCGGTGGACGCGGGCGCTCCCGGTCCGCTGCTGCCCGCATAAGAAACGGCGCCGGGAGGTGTGGGTGGGTTTATGCGGGCGTGCTCGCCCATGTGATGGGGAAAATCGCGAACTCCGATCTCCATCAGCGCTGTCGTGTAGCTGATGGTCTCAACGTATTTCTCGTAGTCACCGGCGTCCCACCAACCGCCCGAGGCATCGATGTTCGGCAACTTTGCCGATATGAGCGGAGGGGCTGGCGGCACGTTGTCGATAAGGTCGTTCCCGTCGAGGGGAGGGGTTTCGTAAACATGCGCATCTTCATCCTTCACGTGTCCGGGCGCAGTACGCAGAGCGTTGGGGATGAACTTGGCTCCGTCCCGTTCCGTCTCATAGAAGAACAAGGTGTTCAAGAGCAGTCCGGAGTAAAGCACATCGGGGCAATCCACCGCGAAGGCCGGCGAGACCGCCGCTACCGGTCCCGATACTGAAATGGTGTAAAGGTCGCCGTCCGGGACATTGAAGTCCAGGGCATACACGTTGTAGCTGACGGTCTTGCTGTGGCTCCAGGTACCCAACAGTGCGCCGACCCGCCCTGAATGCTTCACCGTGTTCCTGGAATCGACCACCGTGAAGTTCGCATTGCTCACCGCCGTCTCGGACATCAGGTAAGCCCGAAAAGATGCCGAGCCAGATTCATAACCAACTTGACTGACGCGGATATAGGCGGACTGCGCATGCGCGTGGGGAGACGCAGCCAGCAAAACGAGTGAGACGCATGAGATCGAAAGCAGCCGAAAGCGGTTCACGAGCCGGGGGTTGGAAAACAAGACAGCTTCCTCCTTGCGGAGCGGATGGCTGTATTAAATGCATTTAATACAGGGTTAGAATGTTGCTCCTTTGGTTCTGGAAGTGTCAAGAGGATGCTGCCGGCCGCGCTTATGATATTTTCGTTGCTTCGCACTGTGGGTTGAGAGCAAAGCGCCGGGACAACCTTAGTCGATATGGGAACTCATGGCCAATAAATTCCACATTTTTGCCACTTGCGATATTGGAGAGGCGCTGAATCTTTTGCGAAGTCGGGGATATGAAGTCGAGGTTTATCAGCAGCCGGTAGCGCCTCCGAAGAGCCTGATCATTGACAAAGTGAAGACCGGCATTGACGGCTTGATTACCACGCTGCGCGATCCGATTGATGCCGAGGTCTTCGAAGCCGGCAAGAACACGCTGAAAGTTGTGGCCCAGATTGCCGTCGGATTTGACAATATCAATCGCGCCGACGCCAATCGCTATAGGATTCCTTTTACCCATACAGCCGACGTTCTCACCGAAGCCACCGCGGAGTTCGCTTTCTTCATGCTGGGCATGCTGGCCCGCAAGATGTGGCCGGCCGAGCATCTGACGCGCGATAACCAGTGGGGATACTGGCATCCTTACCTGCCGTTTCTGGGCGACGAAGTCACCGGGAAAACGATCGCGATCATCGGCACGGGACGTATTGGATTGGCCATGATCAAGAAATGCGCCGGTTTCGATATGAACATGCTGTGCTACGACCCGGCCTACGAAAATCATGAGTACATCAAGGCCATTCAGGAAGAGATGGATTTGCGGCACGCGCGCGGTATTTCGAAAGAAAGAAATTGGATCAAATATGTTTCGTTTGAAAACGCGTTGCGCGAAGCCGACTTTGTTAGCGTGCACGTGCCGCTGTTGCGTCCGGGCGAGAGCGCAACTCCTACTTATCATCTGTTCAACGAGCAGACTTTGAAGATGATGAAGCCGACGGCGTTCCTGGTCAACGACTCGCGCGGGCCCGTGGTGGATGAACTTGCTCTGGTACGCGCTTTGCGCGAGAACTGGATTGCCGGCGCGGCTCTGGATGTTTATGAGAAGGAGCCGCTGCCCGCCGATTCTCCGCTTCGCGATCCCGCCATTGCCGACCGGTGCCGCTTGATGCCGCACTTCGCCAGCGCGGCCCGGATCACACGGTTGGACACGGATCCGAACAAGGGTATGGCAGGACGCTGCGTTCAGGGCCTCATCGACGTCCTCGAATCCAACTACGGCGGCGATATTACGAAGATGCCTTACGTCGTAAACAAAGAGGCGTTCGGAAAGTCTTGAGGAGATTCCCGCCTTGTGTTGCCTTTGGTGCCGCTAGAATAGATTGCAGATTGCCTTATTCCAAGGATCCGATGAAAAGATTCGTTCTGTTTGTTTCGCTTGTTCATCTTCTGACTTCACTGATTTTTGCAGAAACTCCCGAGGCACACAATCCACTGAAATTGATTCCGCAGCCCAAGGAAGTTCAATTGCACGGAGGAAATTTCCGGGTAACGGCCGCTACGAGAATCCTGGTGGAATTTGGACATCAGGCGGAGGATCGCATCGCGGCCGAAACGCTGGCAGAAGAAATCCATGACCGCTCCGGCCTGAGTGTAAGCATTACTGGCGAAAAGCCTGACGCCAAACAGGAGCGCAGCACTATCGTTCTCGCTCGCCTGCAGGATCAAAAGGTGAAGGATTTTCTGGCGGCAAAGGGGTTGAAGGCAGATTCAATTGGCGACCAGGGCTACCTGCTGTTCTCGGACAAGACGCACCTCATTGTTGCGGCCAATACCGGTCAGGGGCTGTTCTATGGCGTGCAGACGCTGCGGCAATTGCTTCACGAGGATGGCGGGAGCCTGGTCTGTCCGGCAGTTTCCATCCGCGACTGGCCCAGCATGGAGTGGCGCGGCGTGCAGGATGACATCAGCCGCGGGCCGATTCCGACGGAAGATTTTATGAAGCGTCAGATCCGAACGCTGGCTGAGTACAAGGTGAATCTGTTCGCTCTCTACATGGAGCATGTATTCGACTTCGGCAGCCAACCTTTGGTGGCGCCCAGGGAGGCGGCGCTCAGTCCGGAGGAGATCAAGGCTCTGGTGGCCTATGGGAAGAATCTTTATGTCACGATTCTCCCAGAGCAGCAGACCTTCGGACATCTTCATCACATGCTGAAGTATGAAATCTACGCAGACGTGGCGGAGCGTCCGCATGGCCACGTGCTCACGCCGACGAACGAGCGATCCTATGATTTGATCAGAGCGATGTATGCGGATCTGGTGCCGCTTTTTCCCGGACCTTTCCTCCATATCGGCGGTGACGAAACTTTTGAGCTGGGTCATGGACAAACCGCCGCGCGGGCCAGCGAAGTTGGGCTGGGGCGCGTCTATCTCGAGCACATACAGAAAGTCAGTAGCATTCTCGAGCCTTATCACAAGGAACTGATGTTCTGGGGCGATATCGCGGTGAAGTATCCACAATTACTAAGCACCTTGCCCAAGGATATGATCGCGGTTCCGTGGGATTACGATGCCAAGCCAAGCTATGAAAGCATTATCAAACCGTATCGTGACGCCGGGCTGCGGGTGGTTGTGGCTCCGGGCGCGAACAACTGGAACCAGGTGTGGCCCGATCTGGATGTTGCTTTCCTGAACATCCGCAACTTTGTGCGCGACGGGCAAAACCTGGGCGCGATGGGCATGCTGAATACCACCTGGAATGACGACGGCGAGTCGATTTACGGGATGGCATGGCCGGCGCTGGTTTTTGGCGCGGCGGCGGGATGGCAAGCAGGTGAGTCCAATATCGATCGGTTCAAGAACGATTACGACTGGGCTTTCTATCGCAACGATGATTCCACATTCCGCGACGTGCTGGAGAACCTTTACCTGGGGCACGAGGCGCTGGCCAGGAATCACATTGCCACGGAGACGGATGAATTGTTCTGGGCCGATCCCTTTACGCAGGACGGCGCCACGCTCATGCAGAAGGTGTTGCCGGCGGCCGTTGATATGCGCTTGGGCGCCGAGCACGCGCTGGAATCACTCTACCGCGATGGCGGGAAGGCGCACGCCAATCAGTCCACCCTGGCCGACATGACGCTGGCGGCGTGGCGATGGGACACGCTGGGCATGAAGGCCGAGTTCACCGAGGAGATCAATAAGTTTTACTGGGACGCTTTCCTGAACCAGACGGACGTCGAGCGCGTGGACAATGATCTGGCGGAGATTACGGATATCAACGCGCGGCTGGAAGACTTGCGTGACGCGACCACACGCGTGAGGCAAATGTATCGCGAGGCGTGGCTGCGGGAGTACAGTCCGTTCTGGCTCGACAATGTCCTGGTTCGCTACGACTCGCTGGCTCGGGAGTTTCAGCAGAAGATCGTGGCTGTTCGCCAGGCTCGCCGGCAATATGATGCCACGAAGATCCTTGTGCCGCCGCGCGATTTAGGTTTCTACTTGCAGCCCTAGAAGCACACCTTCAGATGTTTTCCGACCGAACCAACTGGAAGCTGACGCGCAATCGCCTGACGGAGGCGCTCGACGAGGTGCGAGCGAGCGGCGCTCACGTGCTGGATCTCACGCTTTCGAATCCGACAAGAGCCGGGCTGCGCTACGACGAGGCGCGCATTCTGCAGTCCTTGGCCTCGCCGCGGGCCATGGATTACGATCCCCAGCCGAAGGGCTTACACACCGCGCGAGCCGAAGTGGCGAACTACTACGAAGCGGAGCATGGAATCAACGTCAACCCTGAACGGGTGATTCTCACCACCAGCACCAGCGAAGGATATTCTTTCGTGTTCCGGCTGCTCTGTAATCCCGGCGACGAGGTGCTGGTTCCGAAGCCCAGCTATCCGCTGTTTGAATTTCTGGCTGACTTGCAGGACGTGAAGCTGGTGCCTTATCCGCTGATTTACGATCACGGCTGGCAGGTGGATTTGCCGTCGTTGCGAGACGCGGCCACAAAGCGGACGCGCGGAGTCATTGTTGTCCATCCCAATAATCCCACAGGGTCTTACGTGCAGGCGCAGGAGCGGGTCGCACTCGGCGATTTCTGCCGCGAGCATGAAATCGCGCTGATTGCGGATGAAGTTTTCCTGGACTACGCTCACAAGGGAGAGCCACAACTGAGTTTCACCGGTCGACCAGACGCGCTTACGTTCACTCTGAGCGGCGTTTCCAAGATTTCGGCGCTACCGCAGATGAAGGTTGCGTGGATTGTCACCAGCGGGCCTGACAGGCTGGTCGAAGCCGCTCAGGCGCGACTCGAAGTCATAGCCGACACATATCTCTCCATGAATGCGCCCATCCAATGGGCCACACCGGAACTCCTTGATCAGCGGCATCGCATCCAGCGGCAATTGCTGGAGCGAGTACTGGCAAATCTTGCCGAGCTCGATCGCCAACTGGCGCGGCAGAAGGCGTGCCAGCGCTTGAGTGTGGAGGGCGGATGGTACGCGGTCTTGCGCGTGCCCGTGACCCGGACCGACGAGGAATTGGCGATCGATCTCCTGCGCCGGAAGTTGGTGTTGGTGCATCCCGGGCATTTTTATGATTTCCCGAGCGATGGATATCTGGTGTTGAGTTTGATTGCGCAGCAAGCGGATTTTGCGGAGGCGTTACAGCGAATATTAGAGACTAATTTCTAAAAACGTCTCAACGCTTCACGAGGAATGGATTGCTCTCCCGTTCTTCGCCGATCGTGGTCAGGGGCCCATGGCCGGGGACGACTTTTGTGTCGTCCGGCAGAGCCAGCACAGTACCGTGCAGTGATTGCATAATTTTCTGCATCGACCCGCCGGGCAGGTCGGTGCGGCCGATAGAGCCGGCGAACAGCGTGTCGCCTGCTATTAACGTCTTTTCCGCAGGAAAATAGAGACAGATGCTGCCTTCGGTGTGCCCCGGTGTGTGCAGGATGCTGGCAACATGTGATCCGGCTTTCACGGTGTCGCCGGAGCACAGGCTTTGGTCGATCTCGACTGCTCCTGGAGTCTCCATTCCGATCCACGCCGCCTGCACATCGAGCATCTTGAGCAGGGCATAGTCGTTCTGGTTCAGCAGAATCGGCGCTCCGGTGGCGGCGCGTAACTTCATCGCGCCGCCTACATGATCGATATGGGCGTGGGTGATAACGATCTGCTTGACTTGCAGGTTATGCTTGCGGATGAGGGCGAGAACGTCTTCAATGTCGTCGCCGGGGTCAATCACCATCGCTTCGCGCGTGGTTTCGTCGCCGATGATCGAGCAGTTGCATTGTAGCGGCCCCACCGGGAAAATTTCGTGGATCATGCGTCTATTGTAGCGAACTGAGTTCTAGTACCGAGTACCTAGACGCGAGTAAGAACCAAGGCGAGAAAGCTCGCACTTGTCGTGGAGGCAGTGCTGGCGTCACAATACGCCAGCTTGCTTGGGGAGGTTTTGTGGCAGCCAAGTACCGTCAACATGGATATCAGGATCGCGACCGGGAGGTAAAGCCGCGCAAGGAGCCTGGAGAGAAACCGGCTCCAGTGCCGCCAGCAAGGCGCGACTATAGCATGGGCCCGAAGCCGGTGAATTTGCCCGGAACCCACGTCGTCTCGCGCTGCACGCAGTGCGGGACGGTGCTGCAAGGGATGCCGCCCACGGGGCTGTGTCCGAAGTGCGGTTTTGAGCTGCACTCCTGTAAGCAGTGCGCGTACTTTGATCCGGGCAGTCGGTTTGAGTGCATGCAGCCGGTGACGAAGCGCATCGAGAAAAAAGATGTGCGCAATGATTGCACGTTCTATGAACTGCGCGTGGCTCGCGAGAAGGAAACTTCGACGCCCGCAGCTCTGCGGCCGAACGATGCACGGCAGGCTTTTGAGAATTTGTTCAAGAAGTGACGCCGGCCCGGTACTGCAGGGGCTAAAGCCCCTCTTCAAGGTGTACCGAATCGCAGCGCTTGAAGCGCTGCGCCACCCAAAAGCTAGGGTTTCTGCGTTGGCCTTAAAACAATTTCGCTGACAAACGACTGCGGACTCTGCGTCACCAGCATTTCCACGGCGTGGGCCACGTCTTCGGGTTGGAGCATTTTCGCGGGATCCTTGCCGGCGTGCGGGCTGAGGTCGGTGTTGGTCGAACCCGGACAGATCACGCTTACGCGGATGTTGTGGCCGCGCAGTTCCTCGGCTACGGAGTAGCTCAGGCCGTTCAATCCCCACTTGGAGGCTGCGTAGGCCGCGCCATTCGGCAGCGCATTTTTTCCGGAGATCGAGGAGATATTGATGATGTGGCCGGAGCGGGCGCGAATCATCATCGGGGCAAAGGCGCGAATGGCGTAGTAAACGCCGCGCAGATTCGTATTTAGAATCTGATCCCATGCATCGGGAGGCAGTTGATGCAGTGGGCCGCCGAATCCTCCGATTCCAGCATTGTTGACCAGGATGTCGGCGCGTCCGAATAGAGATTCCACCTGCTTTGCTGCCGCCTCTACAGACTCAAGGCTGGTCACGTCGCAGAGAATGTCCTCGGCCTTCCCGCCAGCCTCCGCGATCGATTTTGCGGTCGTGTCGAGGGCGGCCTGGTTGCGTCCGCAAAGCACGGCGGTAGCGCCCAGTTCAGCGAGAGACATGGCGATGGCGGCGCCGATGCCATGGCCACCGCCGGTGATGATCGCCACCTGTCCCATCAGGAAATCAGCACGGTCGATTGAGGTCACATTCATAAGTGAGGTCTGTATTATCTACGCTGGGACGCTGCCACGCATGATTGTCGCGGTGGATCGTTTTTGCATCTTATAATGATTAGCGCGGGTAGCAGGGAAGTTGCTTGCCTTCGGAAGAAGACGTACTTATAATCCGGCCAACCGGGAGAGAAGGGTCATTCGCCTCCAACCCCCAGTTCGCCCTGTTTTCACGGGGCCTGCCCGGAACGCAGCCTGGATTTCCAGACAGGATGCGGAGCGCGTAAGCAGTCCAAGCGGCAGGCCACAAATTCAGCGAAAGCGCTATTTCACGAACATTGTCGATTCCCAAAGGTGCAAGGAGCCAATACTGATGAAAAAGATTCTGGTCACGGTTGTGCTTGGGGTGGCTGCAACGGCAGCAGCCCGGAGTGCCACGCAGCCAGCGCAACAACCATCGCAGCCCGCGGCGCAAGCTTCTCCAGGACAAGCGCCAGCGGCGGCCGCGCAAGCGCCCGTTATCAAGGATCCCGCTGAATACAACGCCTATGTCGGTGCCATCCAGCAGAAGGATCCAGCGGCGCAGATCAGCGGCCTGGAAGCGTTCATGGCGCAATATCCCAACAGCGTCATGAAGGTAGCCGCCCTGCAAACGCTGATGCAGGACTACCAGCAGACAGGGAATCAGCAAAAAACCATCGATACGGCAACGAAACTGGTTGCGGCCGATCCCAACAATGTGCGCGCGATGGCGTTGCTCGCTTACTTCGATCGCCTGAAGGCGCAGGGGAACGATCCTAACGCTAAGCAGGATTTGGCGGACGCCAAGAAGTACGGGCAGATGGGGCTGGACGCGCTGCCGAAGTTCACCAAGCCGGAAGGCACTTCTGACGCTGATTTCCAGAAGATGAAGGATCAGATGGCTGGCATTTTTAATGCAGCCGTCGGTCTCGCGGACCTCACGGATAAGGACTATGACGATGCGAGGAAAGATCTGCGCGCCGCGGTCGATGGCAGCCCTGACTTTCAGAAGGATTTCAGCGTGGTTTATCCGTTGGCCATGGCTTATGCTGGGCCTACTCCGCCGGACCCGAAGATTCCTCCCGACTCCCTGAACGCGATTTGGTTTGCGCTGCTCGCGCTTCTAGCGCTCGCACCCCCGCAGTATCAGCAGCAGATTGAGAAATACGCGAGGAGTCGCTCTACGTCAAATACCACGGCGGAGACGATGGCTGGACCGATGTTCTGGCGCAAGCGAAAGCAAATCCGGCCCAGCCCGCGGATTTCACCATCAAGCCCGCTCCCACGCCTCCCGAACAAGCGCACAATATGGTCGTCTCTACGGCGCCGGACAAAATGGACTTTGCCACCTGGGAGTTCGTTCTTTCCAACGGAACCAAGGAAGACCAGGACACAGTTTGGAATGCCATCAAAGGCAAGCCAGTTCAAATGAATGGCACCGTGATCAAAGCAACGGCCGAGGAGTTTGATATCGCTGGCAGCGAGGACGACATTGAAGCGAAGAAAGCTGATATCACGCTCACGTTCGAAGAAAAGGTTCCGCTGAAACTCATCCCGAAGGAAGGCGCCAGTTTGGACTTCCAGGGCGAGCCGGCCTCCTACACTCCCAGCCCGTTCATGATGGTTATGGAGAAGGGCAAGCTGCTGAAGGCAGCGGCTCCGACTCCGGCCAAGAAGGCTCCGGTGCACCACAAGGCGACCACGTCTCAATAGTGAGAGGCGATTCGAATATTAAGGCAGCCCTTTGGGGCTGCCTTTTTTTTTGGGTGACAACCAGGAATTAAGACTGGACGGAAGGCTAACGGGCCGCCTTCTTTTCCATGGTCGCGGGGCGGGCACTGCGCGGTGGCCGTTTTGCGCCATCCCGAAGCTGCCGTACGTCGATCTTGAGTTCGTCGATCGTGCGGCTGAGCGTGTTGCGATGCATACCCAGTTCGCGAGCAGCGCGGCATTGATTGCCCTTGTTTTCCTGAAGCACGGTCAGGATGAATCTCTTCTTGAACTCGCGCACGCCCTCCGAATAAAGAATGTTGCTTTTGTACATCTGCAGAATCAATGCTTCTAATTGGTCTCTCACGGTAGCTCTCTCTCGTCTGATCTCTCGTTTTGATGTCTTGGCCCAACAGCCGTGCTCGTACAGCGGCGCTTATTTTCTTGAGGCGGCCGGAGTGCCCGTCAATTCCTTCGGAGCACGATGCAGAAAATCCAGCCCCTCGTAGAACCGCGCCCGTAACGCCGACGGCGCCAACCAGATCGCCGCTCTTCCAGCTACCAAAAAATACGGCGCCAATTCCGATTTCTCCAGCAGGGAAGAAGTCGGCGTGAATGCAGTCATTCCCATCAAGACCACAGCCACGACCAGCGCGCCCTTTACCACACCCAGCAGCGCGCCGAGAAGGCGATCGAATCCACTTAACCCGGCCTCCTTCATCAGCCTTCGGGCGACTCTCCCGGCGACACTGAATACGAGAAGGATCGCGAAAAAGATAATGAGGAAACCAAAAATCTCAGCCAACAGTTCGGAATTCAGAAACGAAATCAGCCAGTCGGCAAGCCTCTGGTACTGCCAGGCAGCAACGACGTAGCCCACAACCAAACCCGCCATGCTCAAGGCCTCGGCAAAGAACCCGTGCATGGCGCCCAAAAAAACATTCAGCGCGATCACCAGAAGAATCAGCCAGTCCGCCGGTGTCATTGCGATCTCCGGCCCGGCCAGCGTCCGGTGAACGCCAAGGGTTCACACATCCAACTTGTTTCCCGTGATCTGGAGGTACGCATCAAGATACTTTTCGCTGGTGCGGAGCGCAACTTCTGCCGGCAACGAGGGCGCAGGCGGTTGCTTGTTCCAGCGAATTTCCTCCAGATAATCGCGGACATATTGCTTGTCGTAAGACTCCTGCGGTGCGCCAGGTGCGTACTTGTCAGCGGGCCAAAAGCGGGACGAATCCGGCGTCAGTACCTCGTCCGCCAGGGTGATTCCCTTGGCGGTGCGGCCAAACTCAAACTTGGTATCGGCGATAATGATTCCGCGCTGGCGAGCATAATCCGCCGCCTTCTTGTAGACGCGCAACGTGAGATCGCGCAGCGTGCTGGCCGTTTCCGCGCCCACGATTTCGCACATCGCGGCGAAGGAAATGTTTTCATCATGGCCGCTGGTGGCTTTAGTGGAAGGAGTGAAAATGGGCTGCGGCAAAGCATCGGACTCACGCAATCCTGCGGGCAATTCGATGCCGCAAACCTTTCCCGTCGCCTTATATTCCTTCCAGGCAGACCCCGAGATGTAACCACGGACCACACATTCTACCGGAAACATCTGGGCCCGCTGCACCACCATGGATCGGCCCTGTAACTGATCGGCGTACTTGTATAAGCCCTGAGGGTAACGATTCACATCCGCCGTGATGAGGTGGTTGGGAACGATGTCAGAAAGAAAGTCGAACCAGAACAGGGAGATCTGATTCAGCACGCGTCCCTTGTGCGGAATGCCGGTGCCAAGCACGTAATCGAAGGCAGAAATCCGGTCTGTGGCCACGAACAGCAATCGTTCGCTGTCCAGTTCGTAGACGTCGCGAACTTTTCCGCTAGCGTGAAGTTGGAGGTCAGGGAAGTCTGTTTGTAAGAGAACGGGATCAAGAAGTTCAGAGTTCATATGGAAATACTAAGGCAGGAGCGAGCCGTATTTTAGCCCCTCAGAAACTTTTGTCAACGATAGAGATCACGGCCCGGGGGTTGGGCTCTATCCCATTGAGCAGGAAACCGTTGGGAGAAATGCGTACGCCGAATGGATTAGAAATCGAGAAGTTGTATATGGCGCGATTGTGGAAAAGCTGAGGATGGGAGTGGATAACTGGCTCTGCACAATCACGCGGTTGTCAATGCGAGAGCTTCTCTCCGCGGCCGCGCTTACGCGGCTCCGAACCGCACCGAGACTAGCTTCGACACCCCCGGCTCCTGCATGGTCACACCATAAAGCACGGGCGCGATGCTCATGGTTTTCCTGCTGTGGGTGATAAGGACGAATTGGGTCTGCATGCTCATCTCTTTCACGAGTTCGGTAAAACGGCCGATGTTGGCCTCGTCGAGCGGAGCGTCCACTTCGTCAAGAATGCAGAAGGGACTGGGCGTGTATTGGAAAATACCGACCAGGAGGGCCAGGGCAGTGAGCGCCTTCTCGCCGCCGGAAAGAAGCAGTACGCTTTGCAGGCGCTTGCCCGGAGGCGAAGCGACCACGTCAATGCCGCTCTCGGCGGAGTTTTCTTCGTCGGTAAGTTTCATGAAGGCGTGGCCGCCGCCGAACAGCTTCTTGAATGTAGCCTGGAAGTTCTCATTGATTTTGGTGAAGGCTTCCTTGAACTTTTGACGGGAGACCTCGTCGATCTCGCGGATGGTTGCCGTCGTATTTTCGATCGACGAGATCAGATCTTTGCGCTGTGTGTCGAGGAAAGAGTGGCGTTCGGCGCTCTCCTTGTATTCTTCGAGCGCCATCATGTTCACCGGGCCCATGCTTTCGAGTTTGGCGCGCATCTCGCGATAAGACTGATCGCGGGCGGCAAGTTCGTCACCGCTTACAACCGCGAGCGTGGTATCGGCCATCAGAGCAACCTTCTCGATACCGAGTTCGTTCAGGCAAGTTTCCGCCATGTACATGGCATCGGCTTCCAGTTTGGCGGCGGCAGCCTGCAGTTCACCACGACGGTCGCGGGCCTGGTCTAATAGTTGGCGAGCGCTGCGCAGCAGCTCATCGATTTCAGCCAGCCGAGCCCGGAGCTGGTCTTTCTCAAACTGCAGCAAGCCTTCGCGGGCCTGCCCGGCATTGCGCTCGGCTTCGAATTCCGCCGCTTGTTGTTCAAGTTGGATGTTCTCGGTTTCGCGCTGCAGCTTTTCGGCCACGGCGGCTTCGATCTGCGAGGTGAGAGCGTGGACGCGCTCGCCCATCTCGGCGAACAGGGAGTCAATACGCCCAAGGACGGCGGTCGCCGAGCGGTGGCGCTCTTCGAGCGCTGCGACACAAGCTACCCGCTGGGAACTGGTCTGGGCCGCATCCTCGCGGCGCTGGCGTAACGTGCCCAGTGATTCCTGAGCCGCCGCAATCCGTTGCTCGAGCTGGACACGAGTCTGTTCGAGCGTGGATATTTCCGTCTGTCGCGATGCGATGACCGACTCCTGCTCGGAACGCTCTGTGGCCAGGCGTTGCAGTTCGGTTTGAGAAACTTGTATGCGCTCGGTGATGCGGGTCATCTCGGAGTCGAGTTGCTGGAGCAGGTGGCCGGAGGTCATCGACTGATGCTCGGCCTCGCGCTTCTCGGACTCCAGACGCTCCAGCAAGGAAGTGAACTCCTTGATCTCTCTGCCCAGCGTCAAAACGCGCATCTCTTCGTCGCGAAGAGCTCGCTCCAAATCTTCGAGCTGACGCAGAACTTCCCGCAGCTCGCGTTTCATCGAGAGCGGGCCCTCGGCGCGCTGTTTGCCGCCCGTCACGGTGACGTTGTGGAAGCATTCTCCAGATTGCGAGAGAAAGAATGCGTCTGGATTCTCCAGCGCCAGGCCGCGTGCGGTATCAGACCCGGGAACGATGTAGCCATCGCGGAGCTTCGGCAGAATCACCTCCAACGACTTTCCGAAACCGTTGAGAACGCGAATCGTGTTTTTCAGCGGCACAATTGAGGCTGTGAGTGGCGCGCAGTGCGCGGCCTCGTCGAGAACGAAGGAGAACTTGGCCTGGGAGTCTTCGGGATGAACCAGGAAGGTGGCGCGGCCATCGACGTCGCTGCGCAGGAGGCGCAGGCCTTCATCGGCGGCGTCCCAGGACTTGACCACGACGTAGTTCAATTCATCGCGCAAAAAATCCTCCACCACACGCTCAAAGCGGGGCTCGACTTCGAGAAAATCAGCAAGCACTCCGACTGGCGCCAGGCCACTCTGCATGACTCCCGACTGGAATAGGCGACGGACGGATTCGGTGGAGTAGCCGTGCTCTGCGATGACGGCTTCGAGCGAGCCTCTTCTGCCCTGAGCGGTGGCAAACTCGGCGCGCAATACATCGAGATTGGTTTTGGCACGGGTTTCTTCGAGCCGCTTGTTTTCAATCAAGCGGCGAAGCTGGCTGATCTCTTCTGTAATCCCGGCCACGCGTTGCGTGACGGTTTCGAACTCGAGAGCGAATTGGCCACGCTGCCCCCCGAAGGCTTCCACCTGCAGGTTGGCGTTGGTCAGTTCAGTTTGCAGCCGCCCCGCCTCGCGATTTGCGCCCGCCAATCGCTCTTCCGCTTGCGCGAGCTGATTGCGAAGGCGTGAAGTGGAAGAGACGGTATCAAAGATGGCGACTCGTGATTCCTCCTGCTGATGCTCGAGTTCCGCCAGTGCCGCCGCAGCATTTGTGGCTTCCTGCTGTGACAAGGCCAGCTCGTTTTGGGCGGCAGCCAGATCGGCGGCAGCGGATTCCAGCACCTGCCGATTGGAATCGCGTTCGGCCTCGAGCGCGGTCAGGCGGTGACGGGCTTGCGCCAGCTCCGCTTCCGCCGAGGCGGAGCGAACCAGCAGTTCCGCACAGCGCTCGTCGTTATGCCGGCGGCGCTCGTGCGCCCGGTCAATTTCCATGGCAAGTTGGCTGATGCGGTCACGATTCTCGCGCAGCTCGGTTTCGATGGCGTAGCCGCGCTCGGTAGCTTCGCTGTGCTCGGACTCCAGCTGCTGCACGGCTTCGGCGCGGTGCCGCATGTCCTCGGCCAAGACATTGAGTTGCGCGTCAATCTCCGTGCTCTCCTGCTCGATAGCGGCAAACTTGCTCGCCAGCACAACGCGCAGCTCGGCGCGCATCTCGTCGCGCAGCTTGGCGAAGCGCTCGGCCTTTGAGGCTTGGCGCTTCAAGGAATTCATCTGGCGCGTGACTTCCTCGAAAATATCGTTGACGCGCGCGAGGTTGAGCTTGGCATCTTCCAGGCGGGCTTCGGCGAGGCGCTTCTTCGTCTTGAACTTCGTAATTCCGGCAGCTTCCTCAAGGATGGCGCGCCGGTCTGTCGGACGGCTGCTGAGAATCTGCCCGATGCGGCCTTGCTCGATGAGGGCGTAAGTCTCGGGCCCCAGGCCGGTGCCCATGAAAAGATCCTGAATATCGCGGAGGCGGCAGAGTTTACCGTTCAGCAGGTATTCGCTGTCGCCGGAGCGGAACAGACGACGCGTGACCACGATCTCGCCAGCGTGGAATTGTTGTTGATTGAATTTTCGGCGACGAATCTTCAACACCACTTGCGGCGCCCCGGCGACGGCTGCCGAAGATGCCGCCAGCACAACGTTGTGGACGGGCAGCGCGAACACGGGTTCGTCGTCAGGGAAGGCGACCGCTATGGTGTTCACCTTCGAGCGCGGGATTTCTATTTCTTCCGATCTGCCGGGCTGAGCCTCTTCCACAGCGCTCTCGGTTTCGGCGGCGGCACGGGCGCGGATGGCAGCTTCATCCCAGTCGTCCGCATGCTTTGACGACATAGGATTGACGGGCAGTTCGTCCTGGATATCGATCTCAGTGGCCGCGTCGGCGTCCGCCCCTGGATACTCCTGGGGATCGATCAGAGTGAGCGATACTTCGGCCATGCCGGTGGGCTTGCGGTCGCGGGTTCCGGCAAAGATCACATCTTCCATGCGCGAACCGCGGAGGGTCTTGGCCGACTGCTCGCCCAGCACCCAGGAGATGGCGTCCGCAATATTCGACTTGCCGCAACCGTTGGGGCCGATGATGGCGGCAATGCCATCCCCGTGGAATTTGAGGTCGGTGCGGTCGCAAAACGATTTGAAACCGAGAATCTGAAGCCGCTTCAGTTTAAGCAACGTGAACTCCTTGGGAAACGCAGTGGCCAGTGTTCAGTGGCCAGCGGATACTCCGTCGCTGGCTGTTTACTAGACGGATTCCTCCGCCTCAAATTAGGATGCGCGCTCGATTCGATCCCGTCCCAGGCTGGAAAGGACAGACATAAATTTAAGCAACTGTAACGGTGAAATGGGGCCGGGGTCAAGCAATATAACACCATATATTGTATGGCTCTACCGTCCAACGCTCTGGGTTGCACACACATTGCAGCAAAAGGCCTAGTTCACGGGTGAGGGAAGGACGAGGTGGGAGAATCGCGAGAGCGCTTACTATCCTAACGCGTGACGACGGCACCGCCAGCAAATATTTCGCCAAGCCAACAAGGACGAGGCGGGAAGTGCTAGATCATTGGATATCGGGTTAGCGTAGGGATCCTTCGACTTCGCAGCGGATTCGCTTTGCGAATCCGTCTGCTTCGCTCAGGATGACAATCACTTGCTCGTAGCGAGGGACTCTAAGGCACGCTTCGCAACCTCCGGCGGCAAAGGTGCATAACCTAGAGCCGAACACTTCTTCTGACCCGACGTGAGCACCCAGCGAAGGAGTTCGGTCAGAGCGTCCTTCTTTGTCTTATCTTCCGTCTGCTCCGGAAGCAACAGCCAGGTATAGGTAGCAATCGGATAAGCGCCCTCTGCCGGGAGGGTTGGTGATGGAGACGCGAAAATCCTGGCTTTGATTCCCGGCCACTGCCGCCGCCGCCGCAGTCACGCTGGAAATGCTCGCCTTGACGAACTCACCCGCCGAATTTCGAACTGTCGCGAAACTGAGTTCATGTTGCAGTGCATAGATGAACTCAACGTAGGCGATGGAGTTTGCCGTCTGCTGTACGGCGGAAGCAACTCCTTCGTTGCGCTCCGCACCCATTCCCACTGGCCATGGCACGGTCGCACCGGCCCCGACCGAGGTCTTCCACTGCGGACTGATCTTCGACAAATAATCGGTCCAGGCAAAAGTGGTACCGCTGCCATCCGAGCGATGAACCACAACGATGTCGGCGGCCGGCAGAGCCGCTCCACGATTCGACTTGCGGATTTCCGGGTCATTCCACTTCCGGATATTTCCCAGGAAAATTCCCGACAGGATCTCGGGTGTGAAGTTGAGGCTCCGGCGCACGCCTTTCACGTTGTAAATGACCACAACCGCGCCCAGCACGACGGGCATATGGAGGAAGCGGTCATGAGCCTTCTCCATTTCCTCGTCTGACAGCGGCATTTCGGAGGCAGCAAAATCAGTCTTGCCTGCCTGCAGTCTCTGGATTCCCTCCGCAGAGCCGACCGCGTCATAGCTAATGTGAAGGTTTGGATGTTCTTCCTGAAACAACTCGAACCAGTGCTGATACAGTGGCGCGGGAAACGTGGCTCCCGCGCCTTTTAACGTGGCTTGGGGCATTGCCGCTGTGGCCGCCACACGTTGCTCCGGCTGATCTTCTCCTTTAAGAGCCACGAGCAGCTTGCCCACCATTTGGCGGGCGAGATCATCCGCGATTCCACTCCAGGGGAACTTGCTAGGGCTGACCAGGTAGGACCATAAAGTGTCGCCATTCTTGCTGACCAGTTCCACGGAGAGAAATCCTTCGAATGTGGGTTGATTCAAGCTATGCGAGTGGGGACTAAGCGAAACGTGGCCGGTTACCCAGACCCGGCTTGTGCCTTTGATCAGGCCGTCCGCTTGCCGGGGATCGGAGACGACCTCAACCTCGTGACTTTTTCGCAGCCGCAGGATCATCTGCTCGCGTATTTGGCCGACGTGCTTGTCAGTTCCGAGAGATTCGACGTATAGCTTCCTTACCTGGGATAGCCGCTCGGCAGTTTGGGCATAGCCGCCAGCGGCGCCGGCCGACAGAAGAGCGAGCACGGTGAATATCGAAGACGTAAGCCTGAAAACCCTAGCCAATAGCCGATCCTCATCCGTAACGGCGAGCATCCATTCTATGCCCTCGGCGTTTCATTTTGGTTACAGCACGGCAGGCTGTGCGTAAAGGCTGCGTGGAGATATCGACTCAGTCGTGACTTGCGTCGGAGGCAGGGTTCTTTCTCTTGCCCTTTCGAATTCGCTGCGGTGGTGTGGCGAGTATTCCAGGAGGATTGAAGTAGGCGTCGCTGAAAACGACATTGCCTTGAAAGCCTTTCATGCTGTCGCGATAGCGCTGGGTGGAAATCGTGGTACGGATCTCGGTTTTCGCCTCGTCCATCGTCAAGGTCTGCTTACTTACCATTTTGTAGATGAAGTGGGCGCCCCCGGGATCAGAGAATACTTCGGAAACTTCTCCGGGCTTCAGGTCCATGACCGTTTCATGCTGCGGAGGTAGTGTGGCGCGGCGAACCTTTTCCATTTTCGTGGTGGGAGTGGTTTGCGGGAATCCGGCGACAGTGTAGGCCTCGATTTGCAACTTGTCGAGGTCTTCGCCTTTTACGGCCCGGCCGCGGAGATCGGCAGCCACTCTCGTCATGGCTTCTTCGTCGGCTTTGCCTTGGGCTTCGGTCGGCTCCGTCGTACTCGTTTTCGCTTCTTCCGGCGCTGGCTCGGTTTGTTTGGCGCGGGGGACAAAAATCCGCGCCAAGGTTGCTTGCTCGCAGGAGGACTGGTTCTTTTTGTAATACTCCTCGAGGTCGGCGTTGGTGACATTATTGGCTTCTGCCTGGAGGGCGCGGCTCAGGTCTTGGGCGAGAAGCTGCATGCGGGCGAAGCGCATCTCCTCCTCGAACTCCGGGGTCTTGTCGAGGCCTCGTTTCTCCGCTGCGGCCGACATTCTGAGATTGCGCGCATACGCATTGGCCACATTGAGACGCAGCGAGAGCGACATGCCCGGCTGCAGTGCCGAAGTGAGTTTTTCAAATTGAGCGCGAGTGACCACGGTTTTGCAGGCGTCGCCCGGTGGGGCAGAATTGGAGCAGAAATCGTTCACCGTAATCACCGGGTCGTCGGGGCCGACGTTCGTTTCGGCTGCCGCGGCGGTTGTGGCCGTCGGGGCTGCCTGGCCGCAGGCGAAGCTGGCAAACAGGACACACACTAGACACTTGAAGCGCATGGGTCAGTATCCCCGGGGTCGGTGCTCCCAGACAAGTAAAGCGGACACGCAGATAGGCTGCGTGCCCGCATTGAAGCGGCTAGCGGACCCAATGATCATTGTTCAAAGGCACCCATGTTGATTTGGCCGCTGGTATTGACGCGCGGATGGCCGTTGAAGTCCACCGTACCGAAATCACCCGAACCCAGGCTGGCGTTGCCGGTGTTCTCGGCTGGAGAACTGGTGGCGATGTCAAAATTTGGCGTCGGCGAGCAGGCCGTGATCGGGGTGGGAGGGCCGCTCTTCTTGGTCGATGTGCAAGTGGGCACAGTGAGGTAATCGGGATTGGCGAACACCGAATTCGCATCTTGCCCAGTCCCGGACTTGTAGGACGCGAATGAGGAATAGCTTTTCCCGTTCAGCTCGAACGTGGTCGTCGAACTGGTAGTGTAGAAGTCGTTGTAGTTGGAGGTGACTCCGCTGCCGGATACATAACCGTAGATGAAGAGACCCTCCGCCCCGGTATAGACAACGTTGTTCTCGAACAAAATCCCGGTGGCGCGGTACTGGATCTGAAACTCCCCGCTGCCGGTTTTCTGCGTGTCGTTATCGTAGAGGCTGTTGTTTACGATGGTGATGTCGGTGCTTCCACCCGTGCCCGATTTGGCATAGCCGCCCACTGAAATACCGCAGGAATTTGCGGCGTAGACCAGGTTGTTGCGGATGATCACGTTGCTCGAAACCTCGCCCGAGATTTCGCTGGCAGCCTCGATGTTCAGATCATTGCCGTAAAGCGTGTTGCGCTCGAAGGTCACCTCCGTGCAGCCATCGCAGTACAGGCCGTCCTCATCGTAGGAGTTGCCTTCGCCGGGGTTCTTAAAGGCGCTGTTGTTGTAGATGAGATTGCCATAGACGTCTCCGTTCTTGGCCTGATCATAGCCAGTCGGGCCGACCCCCTCGAAGCCGATGGCGTCCATGCCGATGTTGTCGTTGTCATAAATGATGTTGTTGGAGACGACAAAATTCTGGACGTTGCCGTTGTACGTAGTCGTCTCGCTTTCTCCGGTCAGGCATCCCGTAACCGTATTGCCGCTGACGGTCACGCTGAGGGGAGTGGCGCTAATACCGAAGACGCCGATCCCATAAGCGTTCCCGTTTTTTCCCGCCGAGGTTTGAATGTTCTTCACTGTGTTGTTGAGGATGTTGATCCCGGTACCGCTGCCGGCAATGAGGATTCCGGCGGGAACGTCGTTTTTACTCGAAGTCTTGTAGTTTTGGACGGTGAAGCCTTCGATGGTCAGGTAGCTCACTCCACTCGTCGCGCCGATGGTGAATAGTCCCTGTGTGTTGCAGCAGAGGAAGCTGTTGCTGGAGGCGAAGCTGGGGGTCGTACAGCAGGCGACGCCAGTGCCATCCACGATTGCCACCCCTTGTCCGTTGAAAACGATGGGCTCGCCGGCCGTTCCCGAGTTGGCGAACAAATCGC
The DNA here is from genome assembly GCA_963750245.1 of uncultured Acidobacteriaceae bacterium. Taxonomy (GTDB): domain Bacteria; phylum Acidobacteriota; class Terriglobia; order Terriglobales; family Acidobacteriaceae; genus Sulfotelmatobacter. Next base: position 85,954 of record CAVVQB010000004.1, on the reverse strand, counting down.
TCTCGTTATAAGTTCCAGCTCCGACATATACGGTGGCACCTGCCTTGGCTTCCAGCGCCGCGTGTCCGATGGTGAGCCAGGGCGCGCTCGCACTGCCACTATTCGAGTCGCTCCCGCCTTTGGAGACATAGTAGGTTGCTCCGGATTGTGCGAGAAGTGAAGTTGAGGTGAACGCGACGAGGACGAGAGAGAGCTTCCAAAGCGATGCCATTTCCAATCTCCTTTTCTGTGAAACGCTATTCTTGAAAGAGGAAGATCGCGGCGATCCGCATGTTCGCCGGGTCCTCAGAACCCGCCAGGAGCGAAGCTTAGGTCGTTTATGTTTAGTTGTCAATAGTTATGTTTAATTGCGATTCGACTGGCATGTCCTTTCGAGTTATTGCTATTTCGCAGGTTGGCGCAGACACCGGTAAGGGAGACTGGTTGTGGCCAAGGATCAAGAGGAGACACCGCGTAAGCGAGTTAGATAGGGTTAAACGCAGGGCGGGTACGTCGCCGGTACCGCCGGTGCTGCGAGGCGCACTTCCGCCGTGCCGGTTATGGAGCGGCGTTGCTTTACTTTCCTCCCAACTTCTCGAAGAACAGGCAGATGGTTTCGATCCCGTGGTGGAAGTTCGGAATGTGGAACTTCTCGTTGGGAGCGTGCAGGTTATCGTCGGGAAGGCCGAATCCCATCATGACGGTGGGAATCTTCAACCCCTGGTAGAAGTCATTGACGATGGGAATCGATCCGCCGCTGCGGATGAACACCGTTTCTTTCTTGAATGTATCGTGCAGCGCCTCGGTGGCGGCCTTGATGTAAGGATTGTCGGTACCGACCACGGAGGCCGGACCTTTGCTCCACACTTTAATTTTTGTCTCGATACCCTTGGGCGTGAGTTTCTTTACAAATTTCGTGTACTTCTTGAGGATGTCATCGGGATCCTGGTTCGGAACCAGACGCATGGAAACCTTGGCTGCGGCTTTGGCCGGGATTACAGTCTTGGCGCCGGGTGCGGTGAATCCGCCGGGCATGCCGTGCACTTCGAGCGTGGGCCGAGCCCAGGTGCGATAGAGAACCGAATAGCCGGGTTCGCCGGTGAGGACCTTGGAGCCGACTTCGGTCTTGCGATAGGTCTCTTCGTTGAAGGGAAGGCGCTTCCAGGCTTTGAGTTCATCTTTGCCCGGCGCTTTCACGCCCTTGTAGAAGCCGGGGATCAGCACGTGCCCCTTGGCGTCTTTCAGCTTGCTGATGATTTCGATGAGGGCAAAGAACGGGTTCGGAGCCGCGCCGCCGTAGACGCCGGAGTGCAAGTCAGTCTTCGCGCCGTAGGCTTCGATCTCGGTATAGACCAGGCCGCGCAGGCCGACGCATAAGGTAGGCAGATTGGGAGCGAACAGCTCGGTGTCGCAGACCAGCGCGAAATCGGCCTTCAGCTTGGCCTTTTGCTTGATGACGTATTCGGCGATCGATTCGCCGCCGACTTCTTCTTCGCCTTCGAAAATAATTTTCACGTTGATCGGCAGCTTGCCGTTGCCGGACTTCATGAGCGATTCGAGCGCCTTCACTTCCATCCAGAGCTGGCCTTTATCGTCAACGGCACCGCGCGCATAGATATTGTTATTGCGCTCTGTGGGCTCGAAGGGCGGAGTGTGCCACTCATCGAGTGGGTCGGGCGGTTGAACGTCATAGTGCGCATAGCAAAGAGCGGTGGGCTTTCCCGACGCATGCAGCCAATCCGCGTAGATGAGAGGATGGCCCTTGGTCGGGATGACTTCAACATTTTCCATGCCGATGCGGCGCAGTTCGTTGGCGACGAATTCGGCGGCTTTCTGGACGTCGGGTTTGTGTTCGTCGAGCGTGCTGACGCTGGGGATGCGGAGGAGATCTTTGAGTTCGCTGAGGAAACGCTGCTGATTATTGCGAGCAAAATCGACTGCAGGAGAAGCCATAAGTTGATCCTTTCTCGTGCGAGAACGCAACAGGGTTGGCCGCTGCGCTTGCGGAAAACGCTTCAGTATACCCGAAGCTATGGGAGAAAAACGTGCCGTCAAGCGGTGAGAATGTCTAACAGGAAAACCTTGCCGGTGAAAAGCTGGCGAGATCGTGATCGGGATTTTTTCGATCGAGGACTTGCGCCATGACGCGAGCGGTGATGGGAGCCAGCAGAATGCCGTCGCGGAAGTGTCCGGTGGCGACGTAGTAGCCGGGCGTCGCGGTAGCGCCCAGAATCGGCAGCGCATCGGGGGTCCCGGGACGCAGCCCGGCCCAGTCTTCCAGAATCTTGGCATTTCGCAGTTCTGGGACCATGGCGATGGCGGCACGGTGCAGGCGTTGAATCGTTGCAACATCGGTCCGCTTGTCGAATCCTGCTTCTTCCACCGTGGTGCCAACGATGATTCGCCCGTCGCTGCGCGGGATCAGATAAATTTCAGGCGAACGTATTACATGCTTCAGCAGTTCACGAGCCGGAGAGATCAGGCACAACATCTGTCCTTTGACGGGGCGGGTGGGAAAGGCATGGGGAACGATTTGGCCCGACCATGCTCCCGCGCAATTGACTACCTTGGGAGCATGGAACGACGTTTTCCTGGTGGTGACTCCGCAAACCCGGCCGTCCGCCAAGTTCACCGCCGTAACCGCATCGCTCGAGGAGAAATCCACGCCGCGGTGTTTCGCGGCGGCGAGCGCGGCGGCCGTCACTCCACGCGGGTCGACGCTGCTTTCCTTCAAAAGTAATGCGGGCCGATCGAGTTCGGCGAAAGCCGGCTCGAGTTCCGCCAGGTCAGCACAAACCAACCTCTCCAAAGCGGATCCCGAATGATCATCTAAATGTTGCGTCGAAGGAAAAACGATCGCTCCCTGATCGCGCAGATCGATGGGAAGGCCGGACTCGACCCGCAATTCATGCACGAATTCCGGATACATGCTGGCGCTGGCAGTCGCCAAGGGCTGCAGAGCGGTGGGCGTTTCAAGGCTGCAGTCCACCAACATCCCACCCGCAGCCCAAGAAGCTTCTCTTCCAGGCTCACCGCGCTCAACGATGAGCACGCTTGCGGACTTCTTGCGGAGTTCCAGCGCCAGCGACAGCCCGATTATGCCGCCGCCGATGACGATCACGTCCCAATTCTTCATCTCCGCATTGTAGAAGACAGCGCGCGGGCATCCCCAGAGGTATTTGACAGCGTTGAGGTTGTGCTAAACAATTGAAGCCATCCCACAGGCAGGGCAGTTTCACTCTTGGAGGAACGATGGCGGACGAAGGGGAAGAGATCGTAGTAGAGCATCAGTCGACTGCAGGGAAGTGGATCCTGATCATTTTGGCAGTCGCTTTTGTAGCGGCTGCGGTCTATGGATATGTGACTACGCAGCAGCATGTCGACAAGCTGACGAAGGATTTGAGCGACAGTCAGACGCAGGTGGCGGAACTAAAAAATAGAATGCAGACCGCCGAAGCGTCGGAGGATGCATTGGCGCATCAGGTTGGCCTCACGAAAAAAGAGCTAGCCCAGCGTGCCGCACAGTTGCAAGCGGAGCAGAGAATCGCCGAGTCCCGGCTGGAGCAAGAAGAGAAACAATCGCAAGCACAGATTGGCCAGGTAAGCGGGGAAGTGGCAGGCGTCAAGACGGACGTGGGTGGCGTAAAAACCGACGTCGCTTCGACAAAGGCCGATCTGGAAGCCACCAAAGCGAAGCTTCAAAGTGCGGTGGGCGACCTTGGGGTGCAGAGCGGATTGATTGCCAACACGCGCGGTGATCTTGAGGTGCTCAAGCACAAGGGCGACCGCAACTATTACGAATTCACTTTGCTCAAGGGCGCCAAGCCACAGCCGGTAGCGACTGTGAGTCTTCAACTTAAAAAGACGGACGCCAAGCGTGGCAAGTTCACCTTGAATGTGACCTCGGACGACAGGACGATCGAGAAGAAGGATCGAAACACAGCTGAACCGATTCAGTTCTATTCCGGGCGCGATCATCTGCTGTTTGAGTTGGTGGTCTGGACGGTCGACAAGAATAAGGCTACGGGATATTTGAGCACGCCGAAGAGTGCGCCCGTCCCGGTGACGGCCAATTGAACGGAGTGCTTTTCCCTGCGGGCGCACATGTGGCGCTGCAGATCGCGTTGCGCACGGGAGTCATTTACCTTGTCGTGTTGATCGGTGTGCGCCTCAGCGGCAAGCGCGAAGTCGGACAAATGACTCCATTTGACCTGACTCTGTTGCTGCTGCTTTCCAACTCCGTGCAGAATGCGATGACGGGGCCGGACACGTCGCTCGTCGGTGGCGTGGTTGCGGCCTCTACTCTACTGTTGCTGAACTACCTGATAGGCACGCTCTCAGGCGTAAACCGGGGCTTTCGACGTGTGGTTCAAGGCGAGCCCAGTCTTCTGATTCACGACGGAACGACCATCCAGTCTCACATGGCGAGGGAACACGTCAGCATGGACGAACTTGAGCGCGCTCTGCGGGAACATGGCATCGCGCATGTGCACGATGTGGCGTTGGCCGTGCTGGAAGTCGACGGTTCGATCAGCTGCTTGAAATACGACGAGATTAAGCCGGACGCGAATACCCACCTTGTCCGGCGAAGGTTCATTCAGAAAAAACAATAAATCGCCGCCGTCAGTCGATCGGCAGGAATCTTACGCATACAGGCTGAGCTATATCGAGCACCTTGCCGCTTGGCGTCAGGCGGCCGGTCTTCGCGTTGATACGAAAGATGACGATGTTGTCCGATTTTTCGTTGGCGGCAAAAATGAGCGTGCCGGTAGGATCGATCGCGAAATTGCGGGGAGTCTTGCCCTTGGTTGAGGCGTATTCGACGAGGGTTAGAGTTCCTTTGCTCTGGTCGATGGCAAAGACGGCGATGCTGTCATGTCCGCGGTTGGAAGCGTAGAGGAACTTGCCGGAGGGATGCACCTCAATTTCCGCGGACTCTTTGGCGCCGGTAAATCCCTCGGGAAGAGTTGAAATTGTTTGCAGCGGACGCAAGACGCCGCTAGCGCCGTCATATCCAAAAACAGAAACTGTCGCGCCCATCTCGTTGATTACGTAACCGAACTTGCCGTTCGGATGAAGAGCGAAATGCCGGGGACCGGCTCCGGGCGGGGCCTTGGCAAAGGGTGGATCGTTCGGCGTGAGCGATCCTTTCGTGCTATCGAATTTGTAGACCAGCGTCTCATCCAGACCCAGATCGTCCACGATGGCGAAACGATTGTCGGGCGTCAGGTCGATGGAATGTGCGTGCGGTCCCTCCTGGCGCTGCGGATCCGTACCGTGGCCACTGTGTTGAATGAAGGCTGAAGGCTGGCCCAATCGGCCATCCTCGAGGATTGGAAATGCGGCAATGCTCCCGCTCGTATAGTTTGCAACTAAAACGTATTTTCCCGTCTTGTCGACAGTGATGTAGCAGGGATCGGCGCCGCCAGAGGCTACTTGATTCAATAGCGTTAGTTTGCCGCTGGCGCGATCAATGGCGAATGCGCTGACCGCTCCGCTTTTCTGGCCGTTGTAATTGCCGACCTCGTTGACGGCGTAAACAAATCGATGGTTCGGGTGGACGACCAGAAAGGATGGGTTGATGGTCTGGGCCACCAAGCCAATGGATGTGAGCGTCGGGCCATCGGGATCGAAACGATATGCGTAGATCCCTTTACTGGTGCTGCCCTCCTCTGTGTAAGTGCCGACATAAACGAAATATGCGTTCTTATGAGTGGCGGCTGCGGGGCTTACGACACAAAACGCAAAAAGAAGCAATGAAACCACGCAAGTGATTTTCCGGAAGGCAAAAGAGGTTGGCTTTACAACTCTCAAGCGTCGCATCTGAATAGCTTTAACATAATTACCTGGTGAGCACCACGGGCAACGGCTGGTCGTAGGGCTGGACCGCTACGCTCACCGAGCGGCGCTGATTGAACCCATCCAGAGTGACAGGGAAGCTGACGATCACGGTTCGCTTCACTTCCTCGCCGAGTTGCAGCTTGTCTTCTGGCGCCAAAGCAGGCTCGACATTTACTTTTAACGCGGGAAACGCCTGGTAGTAACGGTCGAAGTCGACGGCGGAGACCGCATCGCTAGTCAGCTCTCCAGAGGCCGTCGTGAGTTTTCCCTTTATGTCGTGTACCCACAGCGGCTTCTTACCCGAATTACGCAACGTGAACGTTAGGGCAACGAGGACAGCGTTCTGATTTGGGATCTGCACGGCAATTACGTTGTCCAGCGATCCCGCCGCTTGGGGCTTGGCTCGCTGCAGGAAGGACACAACCCCGGTAACAACGAGCACTCCGGCCAGCGTGAGCAACAAGACTCTAACTGGCGGCAGGTCGCGTTTTGCTGTGCCGAATTCATCGCCGATGCGGATGGTGGGGCCGCGTTGAGGAGTCGGAGGCGCATCGGCTGTGGGTTCGCTTGGAGTTGCCGGTGGAACTGGAACGGCGTTGGGAGTCGGATCAGTCATGAAAGTGTATTCCTTCTTAGTCGCCGAAATGCATTCGAAACAGCATCAAAGAATGACATTCTCAAGCGGCCGGCGGGGGCTGGCCGGCGCGGTTAAGGTCGGGTAGCCCATATAGAAAACAAAGGTCGGCTGCCACGCAGTATCGCCCAGGAGCGCGCCCAGCAGTTGAGCTCGCTGCGCCGGCTTGTCATGAGCCCTCTCGTAGTCGATCATTTCTACGGCCTCGTTGCAGGGCCGTCCGGCGATGCCGCGAGCGGTGGCCAGCAAATGCGACCGTTGCCAAATGCGCCCAGCACGCAAGCAGTTTTCCTGATCATAACGATCGCGCACTGTAATAATTCCCATCAGGGGTGCGCGCAACATCAGCTTGGAATATCCATCTTTCTGCCCTCGTGATGCAACCTTACGCTGCATCCACAGAGGCATCATCTTGAAAATTGCAGTCGCAATGGGGGGCTGCCCGAAGGCATCAATCGTGAGTCCATCGCGAAATTTCTGAATGTCCGTCCAATGGCTCCGAATCCATCGGCCACTGCCACGGTCAACCTCCGGGTCGGAATAGATGATGTCGTTTGAAGCGGAAATTATTTCCACGATTCGCTTTCGGTCGGCTTCGGCTGGAAAGAGAAAAAGCTTGACGTCTTGCTGGTCGCTCGTCAAGCGGCTCAGAGCGTCGACGAATTCGGCCGGAAGCGGTTTGTCGGGGACATAGGGTCCCCGATTTGTATGGCGGTGCGGGATGGCATCGTAAAGTTCGCTCTGCTCCGGATTGCCCGCGACGAGATCGACGCGCGCCAGGAGCTTAGGCGCTGGCTCCGCGGGAATTGGCCTCAGCTTGCCGGCAACAAATGTCACGCTAGCTTGATAGCCATTGGCGGCTGCGGCCAGCAGCAGATTCTCGAGAGCGCAACCAATTCCAATGTGTTCTTCGCGCAGGTAGGGATCGAGCGCGCCGACGTTCCTTCGGGGGTCGATATACAACTCAACCGAGGAGTTCGTTACCTTGAAAATCCAGGGCTGAGTGTTGTGCGGACTTGCGGCGAGAATAGCGGCGCGGACCAGGGTGAGGGTCCCGTGGTTGGAATCGCTGCGCCAGTCCTTCCAGGGTTCGTAAGCCGGTCCTTCACCGACACTGAAGGCACCCTGCTCGTAGGCGCGCCAGACTCCTCCGCCAACAACTAAAACGGTAACGACTCCCGCGGCCTTCAGGAACGATCTGCGTTGCATGCCAGGCTCCTCGAGATGGAGTCCTTCGCGCTGTCCGATTTTACTCCGCGCTCTTCCTTGCCGCCCAGTTCTCAATTCCAGTCATGTTTCATTGCCGTGGCGAATCTCTTAAGAGGCAGAGCGTTCAGCACATCTTCCCTGGTCAGCCAAGCGCGGCGGGCTTGCAGGATTCCGTAGCGGATTTTGTCGAGGTGCGAAGTATGGTGGGAATCGGTGTTGATCACGATTTTCACGCCACGCTGTTTCGCCTGGCGGAGATGAACGTCGTTGAGGTCGAGGCGGTCCGGGTAAGAATTTAACTCCATTGCAACTCTGTGCTTTGCCGCCGCGGTGAGGACGGCGTCCATGTCGAATGGATAGGCGTCGCGCCGGAGCTGAAGACGGCCTGTGGGATGACCGATGATGGAAGTGTTCGGGTTCGCGATGGCTTTGAGTAGGCGGTCGGTCATCTTCGCGGAGCTCCTGATTGAAAACGGAGTGCACGCTGGCGATGACCACATCCATTTGCGCTAGAACGTCGTCGCAAAGATCGAGGTCGCCATCGGCGAGGATGTCGACTTCAATTCCGGCGAGGATCGTGATTCCGTCCATCTTGTTGCTCGCTTCCCGAATGCGCTGGATGTGGGCCAGAGCACGTTTGTCGTCGAGGCCGTTGGCAAAGGCCAGATTCTTGGAGTGATCCGTGATGGCCATGTATTTATATCCGCGCGCCTTCGCTGCCTCGGCCATTTCTTCGATGGTGTTGCGGCCGTCGGTTTCGACGGTGTGCATGTGCACGTCACCCTGGAGATCCTCCAGCGTGATTAAAGTGGGCAATGTGTGCTTTTCTGCGGCATCGATCTCGCCCAGGTTTTCGCGCAGCTCAGGAGGGATGTAGTCGAGCTTGAGCTTGGCGTAAATCTCTTCTTCCGTTCGGCCTGCGACCGGCTTCTCGGTCCTCAGATCGGCGAGGCTGTATTCATTAAGCGTGTAGCCCATCTTCAGGGCGCGCTGGCGGAGAGCGACATTGTGCGCCTTCGAGCCGGTGAAATACTGCATCGCCGCGCCGAAGGATTCGGGCGGAAGGAGCCTCACGTCGACTTGCAGATCGTTGCGCAAACGAAAGCTGATTTTATTGTCGCCCTGGCCGATGATGCTCATCAAGGGCGGATATTTTGCGACATATTGCACAGCCCTCTCGCGCTCCCCGGCACTGCAGCAGGCTGCGCCCGTTACAAGGACGTCGAGATCGCCAACCGTCTCGCGGCCGCGACGCAAGGAACCGGCCGGAGTGATCTTGTCGAAGCCGGGAAACTTCGCGAGATAGTCGGCAAGTTTTTTCGCCTCGGTTTCGGCAACATCGATCAGGAATCGGCCAGAGATGCGACGGAAGTCTTCGATGGCCTTCAGCAATTTCTGTTCGTGCTTCTCGCCCATGCGCGGCAGCTCGCGAATCTTGCCTTCCCGCGCCAACTTCTCTACACCATCAACATCGCAGACCTGGTATGCGCTCCAGATAAGCGCAATCGTCTTCGGGCCAAGCCCCTGGATCTTCAGCAACTGCAGCATCGACGGATGATATTTCTTGAGCAGCTCGGCTTGCACCGTAAGCTGGCCGTCTTTGAAGAGTTCCTGAAGGTTGACCAACATTCCCTTGCCAATGCCGGGTATCGCGAGCACTTTCTTGGGTTCGCTGATGATGTCTTTGATTTGCTCCGTGTGATTCTCGACGGCTTGGGCGGCGTTGCGGTAGGAGCGGATGCGGAAAGAATCCTGCCCATCGATTTCGAGCAGGTCAGCGGTTTCGTAGAGGACCGTGGCGATGGATTTGTTGTCCACGGATTAAAGATAAACAAGAATGGAGTGGGGCGCTAGCGGTCGGAGACGGAAACACAAACTCGGCCTTCCCCGTCATGTGAGAATGAAAGTGGACCCCGACATGGTCGCGATATATATAGTCAGGCGGGCTTGCTTACGTTGGCTGCCTGCGGGCCTTTCTGTCCTTCGGTGATTTCGAATTCCACCTCATCGCCCTCCTGTAGGCTCTTGTATCCCTCAGAGGCGATGGCGCTGTAATGAACAAAAACATCGGGACCATCTGCACGTCCGATGAACCCGTACCCCTTTGCGTTGTTGAACCACTTGACCGTGCCTTTCAGCCTTTCCACGCGAAACCCCCGTTCTGCACGTCCTAATCAAGGGGGACCCCAGAGACGTGACCGCTCTTAGGATGCATTTTGTAGCGATTGGGATGGGCTGTCAAGATGAATAGTGCGGTTAGGGCTTTAGGTGTGTCTGCCACCGGACATAGCTGAATTACGGCGGACCGAGGGCGAGATTGTGTCTTAAATTTAGACGTTGTCCGTGCTTACGCCCACCATGAAACGGTCCTTTTCCGCGGATGCAGAAGATTGTTCGTTACCTGATGATCCAGCCAAAGGACAGAGGAGATCGTCTTTGCGTCGTGGATTTTCCCCGTCAAAACCATACGAACCGCCGCGGGCAGCGGGACCAACCGTTTGAGAATCACTTCGTCGGCTTCCGGTTGTGCTTTTCCGGCGCGAAGCCCGGTGGCGAGAAATACAGACATGGTTTCAGCTACAAATCCAGGGCTGGCATAAAAATTGAAGATCAGCCGCCATTGGCTGGCGGTGTAGCCGGTCTCCTCGAGCAGCTCGCGCTGGGCGGCGGGCAGGGCCTTTTCGCCGGGATCGATGCGTCCGGCGGGCAGTTCCCAGAGAAAATCATTCGCGGCGTGTCGATATTGGCGCTCCAAAAGGACTCGCGGCGTCGAACGCGATTCATCAACCGCGAGAATAACGACCGATCCCGTGTGATGGATAACATCGCGGCGGGCGCGGATGCCGCCGGGCTCCTGCACTTCGTCCGTGGTCACCCAAAAGACCGGACCACGATACACGGTTCGCGAAGAAATAATTCGAGCCTTCTGATCAGAAGTCTTTCTGGACTTGACTGGCTTAGAAGAGTGCGCTGGCTTTGCCATCTCAACAATATAAAGCACGTCATGCTGGATCGCTTGTTGGCATGGGATTGATGGCTGCGGGGTGTGGAGGCGAGTTCTGCTATGCTGCCGGGCATGCCAGGGAAGCGTTCGGCAAAACTTGCAACCAAGCCGCAGATTGCGATTGTCGGCGCTGGGAATTTGGCCGGGGCTCTTGCGGTAGCCTTGCACGCCGCGGGATATAGAATTGTCCAGATTATTGCGCGCGACCGGCAAACATCTCTTCGTCGAGCGCGGCAGCTGGCAGTCGAAGTGGGGGCATCCGCGGTAACAGTGGCCCGGGCGCGGGTTTTGGCCGACCTCGTCTGGTTCTGTGCTCCGGATGGAGCGATTGCCGGCGCGGCGGAAGCGTTGAAAGAAGCTGCGGATTGGGGCGGCAAAGTGGCGCTGCACTCCAGCGGTGCTCTTACCAGCGACGAACTGGCGGAGCTGCGACGGCGTGGGGCCGTGGTCGCGTCGGTCCACCCGCTCATGACATTTGTTCCGGGATCCCAGCTGGCGCTAGAGGGAGTCTCATTTGCGATCGAGGGAGACGTCGCAGCTGTGCGCACGTCCCGCCAGATCGTGAAAACTCTGGGCGGCCATGCGTATTCGATTCGGAAGAAAGAGAAAGCGGCTTATCACGCCTGGGGCACCTTTGCCTCACCTTTGTTAACGGCGCTGCTCGTGATTAGCGAGCACGTTGCTGCCGCCGCCGGCGTGCACAGAAAAGAAGCAAGGCTAAGGATGCTGCCGATGCTAAAACAAACTTTGGGAAACTACGCGGCATTTGGCGCTGCGGGAGCGTTTAGCGGACCCATCATCCGCGGCGACGTCGATACGGTGAAGCGCCACCTTCGCATATTGCGTGGGGATCCCGTTGCGCGAGGGGTTTACGTCTGGCTCACCCGAGCAGCACTGGCCTACTTTCCGGCCAAAAACAAGAGGACGCTGGAGAAAGTGCTGAAGTTAAAGTCGCGTGGGAGGGAAAGCGGAGAGTAGTTGCGCTGAGTGGCGCGACTTTGCCCGCAGCGCCATTATGAGCAGTGCCAGCACGACAAAGGGAAATGCCGCAGCGGTTCGCAGAGGCAAAACAAAGATGGCCTTCGAGTAGAACAGTTCTGGGGTGAGAAATGGGCGCAATACGATTAAGGCCAGGGCTGACGCCCAGGGCCACAGCAGAAGGGAAACTCCCACTGCGAGTAACGCGCGGAAGATCGGGCTGGAACCCTGCGGTCGCTGGCGGCTGGCCAGCAGGAAAATACCGGGTAGAAGAATCACGTGATCGTGAACAGACTGGCCGGGAAGCAGGGTCACGGTGGTGATGGCAAGCAGGAGGCTCAGCGTCAACCAGAATTCGTAAGACCCGGCCACTGCAGCACGCGCCCTCCAGACGAGCACTATGGCAGCGATCAGCGCGATGGCGATTAGGGCAATGTTGCCACTCCCTAGACTCGATCCCAGCAACTCGCTGGCAAGGGGAGGCATGGCGTAGTGCGGGTAGACTAAAACCACTTGTCCCCAAGATTGAATCCAGCGCGGCCACACGGCCAGCGACGCCCCAATCAGCAGAAAAAGCGTAGCGAAGAAGGATAGGTTGAAGCGGCCCCGGCGGCGCCAGTCGTGGGCGCTCCAGATAATTAAGTACAAGATGGCGAGCAGTGTCATCTGCGGCTTGATCGTCGTCAGCGCCATCAGCATTCCGGCGAGAAGTAATCGGCCCCGCACCAGTGCAAGCACCGAGGCAGCCAGAAGAAATCCCACCAGCAGTCCCAGTTGTCCGGCGTAGAGGCCTTCGAGTTCGGGATAGCTGCACAACGTCAACAAGAGAATGATTCCAAGCCAACCAGCGCTCAACTGCCACGACAGTGCTCGTACCCAAAACACGATACTCACCGCGATCAGCGTGGCGAGCATCACGGCTAACGCAATGCGCAAGAGCGGAAAGGGCAGTTGGCCTGCCGGCCAGAGCAAGAGGTCGGTAAAGGCGGGGTAGGCGAATGTTCTGTAGTCGATTGGAGGATCGGTGGGGAATTGGCCTGTCAGCGGGCGCCCAAACAATCCAATCTGGACATCCCGAGTTACCGCTGGGCTGTAAGGATCGCGACGCTCGCGAAGCCATTCGCGCGAGGTCAGCCAGATTGGATAAAAGTCATCGCCGAAGGAATATCCACCGGCGAGATGCTTGACGGCGCGAACTTTCTCGACCCTCGGCATAAACAAGCCGAACTGGTAATAAACCATCGAGGCCGCGCCCACGAGCGCCAAGCCCAGCGCAAGAGCGGTCAGACGAGAACTATTTCCAAAGGCGGAGGTACGCATTCGAGAGAAAGAGTTAGGGAATTAGACCACGGCTTGGGGACTGGCGCAAAGCTTGCGCGGCAGAAAGCGCTTGCAGGAGAACGTGCATCTCGACCCGACTACGTCGAGGAGAAAAGATGGCCGAGCTTTTCTTTCTTGGTTTTAAGATATTCTTCGGCATAGGGACTGGGCGGGACTTCGCAGGGCACTCGCTCGACCACTTCGACGCCGGCGCGCTCAAGAGCTTCCACCTTCTCAGGATTGTTTGACAGCAACCTCACTTTGTTGACACCCAATGCCTTCAGAATCTCGCCGGGTAATGCGAAATCACGCTGATCGGCTTTGAAGCCCAATCGTTCGTTCGCTTCGACGGTATCGAGTCCGGCATCCTGCAATTCATAAGCCTGCAGCTTGGCCATCAGTCCAATGCCGCGGCCTTCCTGTTGTTCGTAAATCAAAATGCCTGCGCCCGGGTCGCGGATCATCGAGAGCGCCATCTCGAGTTGCTGGCGGCAGTCGCAGCGCAAAGAATGAAAAACGTCGCCAGTGAGACATTGTGAGTGCACGCGTACAAGGGGAGGCGTGGAATGAATGTCCCCCATCACCAGGGCGACGGCTTCCTCGACCCGGTGGTTTCCGTCAGAGCCGAATTCAGCGCGAAAGCCGTGGATGCGAAACTTGCCCCAGCGCGTAGGGAAATCCGCGGATGCGACGGGTTGAATTTTATGAACGGTCACAATTCGATTATAGCGGCTAGGTGCTTGGATGCGCGGAGCGCGCGCCTGGAATTAGCCCCGGGCGCGGAAGTGGAAGATAGCGTCCTGTTTGGAAGCAATAGCAACGCCGTTGCGCGTCGCGGGATGGAAGCGCCAGCTCTCCAGCGCGGCCAGAAATCTCTCGTCGAGCTTCGGGCCCATACTGTGCAGAACGGTTTTGCCAACGATTTCTCCGCGCTCGTCAATCGTGATCTCCACCACCACGTTTCCTTCCGAGTCCGGCAGTTCCCACGGATAAACTACGGGATCGACCGTCACTACCGGCAGAGCCGGACGAATCTCATCCCCGAACACTGGACCTCCGGGCAGAGATCCGTAAGGAAGCCCAGCGGGCGCGCCGTGGCCGAGATTGGAAAGCGTCGCCGTCTTTGACTTGTCCTCCGCCGAGGAAGGCGAGAGAGGAGCCTGCGGCAACGGCAACTTCGCCAGCGCGGCATTTTGTTTCAAAATCAACTTCTCGTGTCCCAGCCGCTGGTGGCGATAGATCTCGGTTGCGCGGTCCGCCGAGCTCGTAGTGCTATCGTCGGGGGATTGTGTCGGAAAATAGATTCGCGTGAGGAGCTTGCCATTTCGGCCGAGCGCGACGGAAGACGGATTCAGCAATTGCGGCTCGGGAGTGTGCAGCAGCCACACGAACAGCAGACCGTGCGCGACGATAGAGGCCGCCAGCACCCTCGACTGAGTCTTCGATTCCCCGGAGCTGAGCTGCGCAAACATTAATAACGAAAGGTCCCCACAGAACTCTCTTCAGGTTAGACGCTGTACCAGGGGATTCGTCAAGCACCGTTGGTGTCGACGATGGAACGCTGGTAAAATGGTCAGGAAATTAGAAATCCATCCGGTACGGGGCTATAGCTCAGCTGGGAGAGCGCGTCGTTCGCAACGACGAGGCCGTCGGTTCGATCCCGACTAGCTCCACCATACTTTCAAGCACTTAGAATCACCCAAAACCGCGAATCTGTTCCATTCTGTTCCAATAACAAACCAAATTCAGGCTTGCCGGGAGAGTTGCCTCACAGTTTTTCCGGCTTCATCCCAGCGTTGCGGGCGCCGCTGTTTCTCCTCGTGCGTCCGCAGCGTGGGATGCAAAAACGGCACTCGCGTCAAATTTCAAACTTGAGCGGCACTAGAACACCGGGCCGCATCAATCGGTCCCATGTTCACCCGACGGTGTCCGCATGGGAATGAGAGCGGGTCCGCCAAGGGAGAGCGGGTCCGCTTTGTTACCAACGTCATGCCGCGGAATCTAGCTGCACCAAAAACGGTGCATTCGTAATACGATTGCTCCAATGCCCGAAAACCTGACAGTTTTGCCGGCGGCTCCAACCGTCAACGCTTACGAAATCATCGGCAGAATCGATGACTCGCGGGGCAGTGAGGCATCAGCGATCGCGCCGGGCATTTTCAACAGCCCAGGTCCGAAATCGCTCCTCCGAGTGCTCAAGCAAAACGGCGAGACCGATTTTTACGCTCTGTGCAATGAGCTGGACATGGTCCTGCTTGCTTGGAATCCACGGAAGTACCAGATCAGACCAAATCTCCAAGATATGACGCTAGCCGAAGCCGAGGACCTGGCGAGAGTTTGCCGCGGACACTTTCCGTTCCTCATGTTCAAAGACGGGAAAAGGACTCTATGAAATACGCGCACGTCGTCACCGAATTTCGCAGTCGAGCTTGGGCCGTTCAAGAATCCACGTTCGGCTCTATGTTGGAGCTCGTCGCCAAGTGGGAGCGCGGGGAGAAATTCAGCGAAGAGGAAGTCAGTCAGCGAATCCGTGAGGCGAATGCGCGTCAGGGCTTCAATCGCGGAGAAGTGGATCGCGATACCTTGATGATCTCTGGAGGCTCAGGCGGCGCCGGGCGCGGGCGTGGCAGTTCTGGCGTCATCGCGGTAATTCCGATTGTGGGAGTGATCAGTAATCGGATTCAAATGCTCGACTCGATCTCATCGGGCGGCGGGACGAGTATTCAAAAGCTGACTTCACAATTTCGCGAAGCGCTCGCCGCTCCACAGGTGAAGGCGATAGTTTTTGACGTGGATTCGCCAGGCGGCTCGGTCGATGGCGTCTTCGAACTCGCACAGGAAATCTATGAAGCGCGGGGCAAGAAAAAGATTCTCGCAGTCGCCAACACGCTCGCTGCATCGGCCGCTTATGCCTTGGCGGCTGCAGCCGGAGAAATGATCATCGCTCCCAGCGGAATGGCAGGCAGCATCGGCGTCTATGGTTCGCACGAAGACCGTTCCAAGGAATTGGAGAAGCAAGGCGTCAAGGTGACTCTGATTTCTGCAGGCAAGTACAAAACCGAGGCCAATCCATTCGAGGCACTATCGGACGACGCGCGGGCGCACATTCAGAGCATGGTGACAGACTTCTACCAGATGTTTGTGCGTGGGGTCGCGCAATATCGGAACGACACACAAGCGAATGTGCGAGATGGCTACGGCCAGGGGCGAACGTTGACCGCAACAAAAGCCGTGCGGGCGAATCTTGCCGATCGAGTCGCAACGTTGGATGACGTCTTATCGTCTCTGGGCGTCGCGGGCCTTCCCGGGTCGGGGCGTCGCGCGGGGAGATCGCAGGAAACAGCGGCACTCGCAAGCCGCCGACGTAAATTGGCATTGGCTGCAGAAGGAGCCGTCCCGAATGACGATGAAGAGGACGCGGAGCGAAATGCTTGCAATGCCTGCCGCGCCTGCCAAGCCGAGGAGCAATGCGCCTGTGACGTGCAGGGGAAATCGGTTTGCCAATGCAAATGCAGCGCGTGCCAAGCATGCGAGGTCGGAAAACGTGTCAGCAGAGCGCAGCGACGCCTCGACATGATGGCTCTAAGCGCGCCCAGCTCAGTGGCCAATCCGAAATCACGCAACTGTCGCCAATTGGAACACAGACGGCGCGAAATGGGTCTGCTGTGAACGGGCTAAAGTTTTTTCGAAACCAGAGGGGAGACGGCATGAAAGAAAGAAAGCAGGAAGAGATTTCGAGGGATGCAGCCATAAGGCGGGCGATGATGGATCGCGCGTCAGCCACAAATCGCGCCCGCGTGCTCCTGGCGCAATTACAGGAGTGGCTTGACGACCACGAAAAAGCGCTCATTACCGCGACGCACCGGACAAGTCGCCTGTCGGAAAATGTCCGGCAGATCGTCAATAACGGGACCTGTCGTTGCATGGTGAATGACCCAAGCTTGGTGGCGGCCGAGCTCATTCAAGGCAAAGACCTCAACGATATTTTGCTCGAAGTAGAACGCGACCCACAAATGCAGCGGTTTTACGCCGCGATCAATTTCACCGGCGGGCAGCGCGACGTCGTAAGCGATCCCGGCGACCTCGCAGCATTCAAGCAATGGAATCGGGAGCGCGGCGCCGTAATTCTGCTAAGGACCGCAGTCGAGATTCAGAAGAAAGCGCTGAGAGAAATCAACGTCGTATCCATGCAGAGATTCAGCAAGACCGTCGCCCAGGCGCGCGTAGAAACCGCTCGCAAAGTTCTCGCCGCCTTGGCGGAATTGCGGCGCATCGTTTTCGACGACCAACAGCTTGCTAAGAATTTGGACGAAGACGAAATCAACGCACTGCGACCCAAACCATTTCCCCAGCAGTTACTCGGTCCTGAAGCAATGGCGTGGCTGTGCTGTGCAGTTTCCGAGGGAATCATATCGTCGAGCGAGCTGTCTGATCTTCAGCCAGCGGAGATCATAGCGCCAGCAGCGGCACCGTTAGAAGCGGAACCGTACCTTCAGGGGACCGTATAGAAAAACCGTGGCCGCAAACACTTGGGTCCGCGCAACCTTGGCCACGTTCTAGAAAAGTCAGCCCCACATTCGGAAGCAGACTTGCAACGGGGGAACGCGGGAATATAAAGGAACGGCGCGAGAGGGCAAAACCCCATGAAACAGATGCTCGCAGCGGGTAAATTTTTCCTCCGGTGCATTCTAGGGGTCATGCTGTGCTTTATCGCACTGGGGCTTGCGATAACGCTTATCGAGAGCGTTTCGAATCAGCCCCTGCTAACATTGTCGGTCTTGCTAGGCTTCCCGACGTTGGTTTACTCCGTCGTCCGACTTTTGCAGCACAAGTCACCCGCGCCCGACGACCTAACAGAGACCCCCTACGGTAGTCTTCTAAACTTGCGAGATTACCAGCGAGAATCCTTTGAGCAAGAATACCTCGCGGCCCTAGAAGAAGAGCGGCAGTGGCAGCGGGCATGGGAAGAAGCAAGAGCCGCTCTAACTGGCCAGAAGCCTGTGCAATAACCCAAGCTCCAATATTCCGTTACCAAGGTAATAAACCCTGCGGACTCACCCCGAGGGGGGTAGGGGGTCGGATTTGTAGGGATCGGCCGCCTGCGACCGAGCTGCACCCACACGCACACTCCCGCAGCAAAAGATTTTTTTCTGGAATTTGTTGAAAAATTGAGGAAAATGCCTCAAAGGCCGCGATGGACGCGGTTTCTCGTCGATTCCGCGATGGATTTTTGCAGCGATTCCGAAGGATTAGCAAATGAGTAAACAGATCGAAAAGAAAAACAGCTCGCTTCAGCGTTTTACTCGGCGCGGCTGAAATCTGATCGCATCTGCGCGCAATTCCTCCGCTGTCGGGGCCGGACCGCCCAGGCATAATCTTCCCAAGGCCGAAGCTCGGAACTGGATATCTCTCGCCGCTTGGCGTGCATGGTTGATGCGAGCCTGGCGCGTGCGCTCGTTCTCTGTCGCTTCGAGTGCTCGCAGCTTGAGATTGCGAAACCACTCCGCAAACTCTTCATCGCTCATGGTTCGCCAGTTTGAGCATCCCGACACCATGGCGCTCACAATCTGCCGGTCCTGATAGGTCAATTCAAAACTCTTCTGCGCAGTTTCTTTCGGCTGCTCGCGCGTGGAGACGGGCGGCATCCGATTCCGGTTCCGCAGCCGGTCCCAGAGTTCCCGGTAATTCAAGCAGGCCATGATTATCGCGAAGGAGACGCCAAGCACGAGGTAAAGATACAAACCTCGGGCGCCGAAAGAAAAGATGAGCCAAGGCAAAACTACAAGGCAAACTCCAAGAATCGAAAGAGTGCCTTTCGATCTGCTGTTGGAAGGGCTATGAATGGTTCCTGTCGGTGAAAGTGGCATCTTTCCCCTCTCACTAAAAGACCGCAGTATTATATCCCCCTTCGTTTTTGGTGGATGGTTGGAAGTCCATCTTAAGTTTTGGGCTTCTCGTTTGCTCTCCCCTTCCGGAAGCCCTGTACGTTCGCGCCGTATGACCGCCGCTCGGCGGTGAAGAGAGCGCGAAGCTTTACTTACTTTAAGATCGCCGATCCTGTTCGGCTTTCGCCCACAGTGCCAGTTGCACGCGATTTAGCAATCGCAATTCGCTGAAGATTTCTCCCAATCTGTTTTTCACACACTGCTCAGTAGTTTGCAGAGCCTTCGCGATCTCGGCGTTTGTAAGCCCCGCGGCAACGAGTTCTGTTAGCTGCAGTTGCCGTGGGCTAAACGCCTGTGATGATCGGACTTCCTTACTATCAATTTTCGGCGAATAGAAAAGCACGGCGAGCCGTACCCGCTTCGCCCCATCGCGAATGCCGAACTTCGTAAAGAGATGATGGAATCGCCCTTTCAGTGTGAGTATCGTGATTCGGAGTCGACTGGCGATAGCCGCATTGTCATATCCCCGCAAGAGCAGATCGACAATTTTCCGTTCACCGGGCGTCAGCGTTGCCTCAGTCACGCATTCTCCCCGGAGACAAGCCACGCCGGCAGAGATTCGGGGCGCACGGCAATTCTGGGCCTCTGTCGGTAGCCTTTTGATGGGCCTGGGCGACAGCGTTCCTCCCCATTCAGGATTGCCTGATCTCGCTGGGATAGTGATCTCGGCGAGCGGCAACGCCGTGGCTTCGGCTCGCATTCACGCACAATCAAGATTTTTCGCAGGTCTTTGCGAAGAGGAGCGTCAACCAGGCGCCAGCCGGGCATCGAGCGACAGAGTTCGTGTCCGATTGGACCTATGGGTCGTTCAACATGACATTGGGGACAAGGCTCCACATTGTGCTGATGGGCGACTACACCGCGGAAAGTGCCATGCTCTGCGCAATGCAGATTCACAATTCGAAGCGACAGAAAACCGCGCGCAACAAGCTCTTGCCGTAGATTGCACCAGGGCTGGGGCATCTGGAATGGAATATTAAGACAAGTTCAACTATTCCTTTCACAGTCTCACAGATAGGGCAGTTACTAAGGTGTTTCCGCTGTGTTGGAGATGGTTCCGGAGGGCCGGTCCACCCCTGGTCCCGCCCTCCATCCCCGACAACTTCCCCATAATACGTGATGGCGCCGACTACGCACTCTTGGCTTCCTTCTTGACCAGCCTTACTTCCAAGGTCGGAGCGCGATCTTTGGTGACCGTGATCTGGGAGTAGAGGGCGAGCAATTTTGGCGTGAGCTTATTGCCGCGAATCGCCAGAGATGCGGCGGCCGGTTTCAACGTCCAGCGAATCGTCTTCTCGAAAATCTTCGATAGCAGCCGGGCCTGTTTCGCCTTGACGAGCGCCAGCCGGAACCGTTCAATCGCGGAGGCATCCATGGATGAGTAGGTCGAAAAGGTGGCCATGATCTCCATGGCGATGCCGTGGAGAATCTTACTTTTTTCCGCGTGAGCACTGCCGAACTGACGGACGTGATCGAGGAAGAGAGCCTTCAGCTCTCCGTAGCGGACCAGCAGCGGAGTCTTCTGATCGTCGGCGGTCTTGTCGATTGCATCGATCTGCGCTTCGATGGAACGATATTCGATTGTGAGCTGATCGATTTCGGCAGGAGTGAGCGGCTGAGGTTTTTCTGTGGACATGAGCCACCTGTGTGTTATTTTCGAGTCACACACAGGAACAGATAATTGTTTGGCCCCATAAAGCCAGTTCTCCCGCACAGGAGCTGGCTTTTCCTATTTCATACGACCCTCAAGACCTTCAACAGTTCGACTAAAATCGCCAAAAATATGAGCATGTCACCAAGGCTGATGATCATGGATCGCCTGCGGTAGGCAACCCTAAATCGATCACAAAGGAATCGCAGTTTTGTGCGCGAGGAAACGGCGATATGCGCATAATCTTTAACGAACTTTCCGCTCTGCACGGGCATGCGCCCGCCATTTGCGATCACGACGAGGATATTGCAGCAACCCCCTACGCCGAACAGCAAGGCCATTACGTGAAAAGCGGGGTCCGCCGTTAAGAGAAGAACAGAGACGAAGACGCCGACGAGAAGAATGCGACCTATGATTTGGCCTAAGTCCATCTCGTTCTCCAGCGAAAAAGCCCATTGCGATTGTAGCGTGGATCGGGTTACTTTGGTCATGACTTTCCGAAGTGGCCGTTCATCCCTTTTCCCATCGTGTCGCCCGGCCCGTCTTCTTCACGAAGCTCTTGTCGCGACGAAGAAGGCTTTCCCGTTGCAATTCACAGGAATCGAAAACCCGGTTTTCGTCGAGAAAATTGTACTGTTGAGTAAATAAGGAAATGAACCAATCCATGATTTCGCATGGAGAAGGGGCTCAGGATGCCACTGCAGAAGCTGCTGCGTTTTTTCGGACCCTTTGAGCCTCTGAATCGTTAAACAGCCGTCCTGAATGTCCCGCGCGCGAATATCCAGCAGCTCCGAACGCCGGAGCCCGCACCGGTAGCAAATTAAGACCGCGGTCCAATCTCGGAGCCTTCGCTTTCGGGCGCATGCCAGGAGCGCCAGCAGTTCCTCGGGAGACAGCGAGACGGGAGCCTTCATTCAATTCCAAGTTCGAGCGCGAAGGCGGCGGATCTCCGCGATGCGCAATGATTACTAAAGTGTCGGGACTTTCGTGTCTTACTTTTGACCAGACCGAAAAGCCAAATGCTATCGTTAGCTAGGTGTAGCCATGAGCATATCCGTCGGATCGATGAGCGCAGCGCTGGGACTCGATTTTTCGCAGTTCCAAAAAGGCATGGTCAGCGCCACAGAATTGGCCCGCTCGAATAGCACCCTCATGTCCGCAGAAATGAAGCGGACGGCACGAGAAGGGGCCGAGAGCTTCCGGCTCATTGACGAAAGTCTGGGCATTCACGTTTCCCGGCCCTTAACGCGCATCCTCACGCAGGAGTTCCCCACGTTCGCTGCAGGTCTGCAAACCGTGCTTGGCGGGGCGGTCTTCGGAGCTGTTGCCGCGGTCGGCGTTGAAGCCTTCGACAAGATCGCCAAGAAAATGGAGGAGGCGAAAAAAGCTCAGGAAGCCTATTTAGACGCCGTGCGAAACACAGGCGTCGTGATCGGAAATCTGGGCGCGGAGCACGCGAAGGCGATGGAGGAGATCACCCTGGAGCTCGCCGAAAAGCAGGGCAAGCCGGGCGCGAAGCTACAACTAGTGGACTTCAGGATCGACACCGAGGCGCTCGAGCGGGCAAAGAAGGGAATCGATGAGATTGCCGAAGCGATGGCGAAAGAAAGCAAGGCCGCAGCCGAGGCAACTAAATGGCTGACTGAGTTCTGGGTCGCTGTGGACTACGTCGGAACTAATTTCTTCTCATCAACGTCCGCCGCTCAGGATGCAGCGACGAAAAAGTTCGAGGATTTCAAGCTGACTCTTGATGATGTTGCGCGGTCCGCGGCGGCCGATCCACTGAAAGGACTGCGCGATTCGTTGCAGCGCGTCAATGTGGAGATGAGCACAACCGGAGCCGAGATTGCGAAAAAGATGGCCGCGATCCAGACCGCCGCGACGACTACGATCTTGACGCCAGGCCCGCACGGAACGCAGATACCTACTCACCCCGACGCGGGCATCTCGCCAGCAGCACTCGCCAGCCAACAGCAGTATTTCGAAATGCTGAAGGCGCAAGAGAACGTACTGCGAAATATTCTGGCAGAGGATGAAGGTCGCCGAAAGATCGCCGCAGCGCCAGACTTTACGGAGGAGCTGAGAAAGGCCAATGAGCAATTGCAGACTTTCTACCGAGACATAAACGGATCGCTCGGAAAACTCAACCCTCCAAATCCGTTCGCGAAGATCGGGGCTGAAGTAGACGAAATGCGAACGAAGGCGAATGCCGCACTTTCGGATATCACGGATCAGGTTCGCAAAGGCATCCTGCCGGCGGAGGTATTAGATCGCGCAGACTCCGGGTTCAAGAAACTGACCGCCGATCTGGAGCTCTACCGCATTCAGACGGAGGCAGCATTCCAGGCAACGGAATTTCTGAAGGACGCACAAGGGAAAGCGCTCCCTGGCGCTGCCCTTCCGACCGGAACGAATGTTCCCGGACTCGCGCAAGCTGCTCCGGTGGCGCCGACGTTGATACCGGGAGGAACTACGGGAGCACAATTTGACGCCTTCTCGAAGGATGAGACCGCCAAGTTACAGGCCGCCGCGCGTGCATTTCAGGACATCATCACGCCACAGCAAAAGTATGACTTGACCCAGCAGGAACTGAATCTCCTGCTCCAAAAAGGCTACATCGATCAAACCGCGTTCACCGCGGCCATGCAAAAGGCAAATGAGCAACTTGCGGAAGCCTCGCACAAGCTCGAAGACCTGCTCAAGAAAACAGGCGATGCGTCGGCGGGCATACAGGCATTCTTCATTCAATTGAAAACAAATGCGACTCAGGACGGAGCATTCGCCTTCGACTTCCTCAATAAGAGTCTAGATGGTTTCGAGAACGCCACGATCAAAGCGTTAACAGGCGGCAAAGGCGAGTGGAAAAAGTATTTCCAAGAACTTGACCAGATGGCGCTGAAGTTTGCCCTTAACACGACGCTATCCGGCGGCCTTCTCGGATTGAAAAACATTTTCAGCCATGGCGACGTCGCTAGCGCGGCATCGATGCAGGTGACTGCTTCGACCGGCATGCAAGCCGCCGCAGCACAGCAATTGACGGCCGCGAATATCATGGCGTCCTCTGGCTTGGGTACGAACGTTGGCGGGGGGCCGGGCGGAGTAACTGGCGGATTCAACCCGCTGGGCTTTGTGCCCGGACTCGCAAGCGGCGGCGACTTGACCCCCGGAATGGACTATATCGTTGGCGAACAGGGACCGGAACCTTTGCACGTGGATTCTTCCGGTTCGGCTTTTATCTCGCCTCATTCCTCGCTCAGGGATTCCGCCAGGACGATCCACGTTCACACTCACAATTATGATTTGCGCGGAGCCGATCCGGCGACGGTCCAAAAACTGATTCAAGCTTTACCTCTGATCGAAGAGAGAGCCGTCGCGCGCGCCGTGAATGCTTCGAGTGAAGTTGCGCGACGGACAGCAAATCCTCAGTAGGTTAAAGGGGAGGCTTGCGCAGTCCGCCCCGGCTCAAGGCCGGTACTAATCGGTAACGTAGTTTCTCCCCCGCGCACTGTCCGCAAAGCTATGTTCGTTTTTCTCCTGCCCTAGCCTCGCAGACTTTTCCCGGCCTGTGCTCGGGCCGCTCGTTTTGGGAGCAGGAAACCGGCGATTTTTCCAGTCGTCTCGCTCGTTCCAACTTCATACGACGCACTTCCTGTGGATCGTAATCAGGGACGCATGCCGCGAGTTCCCAAGCCATCATTGCCAGCCGCTCCTGCGTTCCGCGTCGCCATTTTTCGAAACTCCGGCCCACGCTAAGATAGGCCGCCCAATCTAAACTCGGAGGATCGCCGCGGCGCGCAAGGCCGATAAGGCGCAATGTAATCGACCACAGCTCATGCTCTTCTCTGCAGGCGGCTTTTTGGGCCTGAAAGTAGAGATGTCCGATTACGCGATCGAGGATGGCCGATCTTCGCGACATAGTGCTACTCCGCCATACGAATGGGTTTCAGCAGATAAGGTCCGTCGGAATATTGTTTGATGATCGCTCTGCGTGCTGCAGGCGGTCGAATTTTTGGAGGAACCGGCTTTGGTGCAATCCGTTCCAGTGCTTCGACTGCCGTTCTCTTCGCTTCAATTCTCGTGTGGCTATATCTTTTTTTCATCCTGTGCGAAATGTGACCCGCCAAAGCTTCCGCAGTTTCCTCTGATACGTCCGGACTCTCTAACAATTTGGTGATGGCGTGATGCCGGAAGGAATAAGCCGAGATGCGCAGGTCTGCGGCGACGAGCATTTCGTGAAGAGCGTACCTCCAACCTTTTGCAGGTCGGTCTGGATCATAAGTGCCGCGCTTCACGCGGAAGGGAATCAGGTAGTGATGGGGCAGCTTGCAGCCGAGTTTCTCCGCGCGATTCCAGAGGTATTCGATCGCTCGCCAGGCGGTATCGTTTAACGGGATGACGCGGATTCTATGTTCATTCTTCGCACCTTCAGGCTGGATGCGCATGGTTCGCTTTTCGAAGTCGATATCCATCAAGCGCAAATGCCTGAGTTCGCCCGGACCCGCGGTACTATTAACGGAAAGCACGAAGCAACAATAGGCGATATCCCACTTTAGATTCCTAGCGCCGATTCTATAAAGCCTGTCTTCCTCTTGGGGCGTCAGGGCTCGGTGCGGCGATTCCTTCGGCATGGGCAAGGATTGATAATTTTGAGCAATCTCTGGCCATGTGCCGATTCTCTTGAGCATCTGCCTCAAAAGGCTGACCTCTTTGTTGATAACCGAAGCTCCTGCTTTCACCGCGCGAACTCGTTGATAGCTGCGAACATCGTCGGAGCCGATTTCCATCAGCGTCATTTTCCCAAAGTAGCCCGTCAGCATTTTGATCTCCTGTTGGTAGTCTTTGAGGGTTCGCGGAGATAAGTAAGGTCTGCGGGATTCGAGCCAAGCGGGGGCTGCCTCGTCCCATGGAGACTGGGCAAGCACGGGCGTGCGCCTGTCGAAATAATGTGGCGGGAGATCCATGTGGCACCTCGATGGTTTGCGTGCGGCGTCGTTTACTTACTGACGACCGCGAATATAGACTGCACACCGATAGACTGTCAAATAGAAAAGGGCGCGAGCTGACGATCTATTAAAAACGGGCTTTTACAATGACCATACAGCTTGGTGGCAAACGTATAGCTTGCAAGTGTATTGTAGGTAGACTTAGAATCTTGACTCAAAGGAGAATATGGGGTCATGGACCCCGACCTATTTATGTTTGCCAAAACATTGAGGGAATTGCGCCTGAAGTTAGGCTTAAGCCAAGAGGCTGTCGCGGAACGAGCCGGTCTGCACCGAAACTATTACGGCGAAGTAGAACGCGGAGAGCGTAATCTTTCGCTCAAGAACATTCTCAAAATCGCAGGGGCCCTAAAGGTCAAGCCTGGCCGCCTGTTCGCAAAATTCTAAGCTTATATGAGTAGACAGTGTCCGGGGGATGGACATCCCAAGCGCGCCGACAATAACCGCAATGCTTTGGAGCGGGCTTATCGCGAGGAGCTGGCGCAGGCATATCGCAACCTCGATCTCGCGCGGGCGTATGTAAAAGCACTGAAACAGTGGAAGGCTAAGAACGATGAGCCCCAAGCCGCGGCCATCATTCAAGCCGAACCAACCAAACCCGAGCCACAAGGACCTGCAGAAAACCCAAGTGAAAAAGCAAAGCCCGATGGCATCGTCGATGCCGACTTCGAATATCACCGCGGCGACGGAGCGCCGGGCGGCTTTGTGATTGCTTTAGCATTTGTGGCACTCATTGTTGCCATTTTGTTTTTCCGATGAGCCGATGAAAAAACTATGCCCCCGCGGGTGATGACCGCGAGGGCTTGAGGAGAAGGGAAAACATGAACGAGCAAGAACAGAGTAGCACGCTCGTGCTTGACGACGTTGCCGCTGCTCCGACAGTGAGACACTGCGAAGCGTGCGGGAAGCGCATGCGATCTGACACTAAGGATCAGCTCTGTTCAGCCTGTCGCGCTAAAGAACTTGAAGCAGGAAGGAAAAACTGCCTAGAGTGCGGGAAGCGCCTGAACCGTGGCAATGAAAGCAACTACTGTGCGAACCATTTTCACTTAAGCCGGGAGCCTCATGTGCGCGAACTCGCCGCGGCTCAAGGCCGGAAAATAGTCTGCACGAAGTGCGGTAGGCGCCTGAACTCTCATAACAAGACGTTCAATTCAGAAACGCCACTTTGCGGGGAATGCAATTACGTAGTGAAGCCTGGCAACGTGCGCGCCCACGCGCGAGCTCAGGCGCGAAAGTGCCAAGAAGGGAAGCACTGCACGGGAGGGAAGAACGGCGCCCCGGCGATTCTCGGAAACAATAACAAGAGCGGTTATTGCATGGTCTGTTGGATGCGGCTCTATGGCTCAGCGCCGGAGCGCAAGCAAGCGGCGAAAAATAACATGGCTGCGTTTAGGGCCAGAGAGCGCGCCAAAGCGGAACAGCGCGAGTTCGAACTAAAGAAGGCCGAGCAAAACCTGGTCGAATTGCGCGCCACGGCTCTGCCGGATGACTGGCGAACCAAGCCAGCAGAGGACGTATTCATCGGTCTCATACTGCTTCAGCGGGCCTACATGACGAATGATGAACTCGCAACAGCTTTGGAGGCTTCCGGAGGGCCGCCATGCCAATACAGCGAGGACGGAAGCTGGGACTGCATTACCCGCCCTGGTCCCGCCGCAAATCGCATTAGTAAGATCAGGAAGTGGGTCCGCAAGCCAGGTAGAGGGATCAAGCTGGCCTAGCTTTCTATTCATCGGCAAAGTTTTTTTCCTTTCATCGCCTGCTTTCATCGCCTCAAAAATGAAAGCCGCTTCCAGCGCGGCTTTTGGGGGTTTTTCTTTCATCCGCGCCTTTATTTTTTTCCACAGGCTGCCTTTCACACCCTGATCATAGCGGCTCTGTTTTTGAGGTAGGGTTGCGCCCATGACAGCCGCAAACCGCCGCACCCAAGAAAACAAAATCTTGTGGCTGCTACAGAGTGCTTGGCCAAACTGGACGCCCGCACTTGAGCTCTCCAAGGTCGCCTTGCAGTACGGACGTGCGATCCATGCTTTGCGCCGCCAGGGTTGGCGGATCGACAACCGCACTCGCATCGTCGGAGGTGTAAGACACGGCGAGTTTCGTTTGGGTACTCCATCAGTTCCCTCAAGCCGCGAATTGCGGCAATCGCAGTCCAGGTCGCAGCCGGCGGACACAACCGATCGCCTTTTTGAAATTTCGCCGGGCAGCAGGTATCCCGACTGATGAGCGACAAGCAAACACCTCTGCGCGCTCGCCTGCACTGGTACCGCCTCACCGCAGCAGAGTTCGCCCTTCTCACTGCGATGTGTGAGCACCGCAGTGACGGCTCCACGGTATGGGCGAGTGTCACTCGACTCGCAGCCTATTCAAAGTTAGATGAGCGCACGGTGCAGCGTCTCATTCGCGGATTATGCGCCCGCGGCATTCTCAGTCAACTCGCTCGGGGAAACGCCGCGAAGCGTATGCCTGCCACCTATCGCGTGAACGAGGAAGCTCTTGAAGACGATCCAAGGATGGCGCGCTATCGGAGCACGGGACAAGAACAACTGCCGGGCATACCACTGTCCGCGGTTCCAGGAGAACCAATTCCAGATCGCGACCTGGTGGCACCATGTCACCTGGTGACACCACGCCACCAGTCTGGTGGCACCATGTCACCCGATTCTAGAAATGATTCTAGAAGTACAACCCTCCCCAACCCTCCCTTTCAGGGAGGGGGCTTTATTTTTCCAAATTCAATTTCAAAAGAAAACGCGCGCGCGCGCGAAACAAGCGAAAGGCCGCTGACGCAGCGCCAGAAGGACAAGCTAAATTTCCGGATCTATGAGTTGATGGGCCCCGATCCCCTGAATCCCCGACAGGATTACCGTTCTGCAATGACGGTCGCCTGTGGTCAGTTGATGGTTTCGCTAGAAGCGGCCGAGGCAGCCGCGAAGGCTTCCGGGATCGATATTGACCTTGTGAGTAAATGCGTGCGACGAGAGGGGGCGAGCGCATGAGATGTCAGTGGCCAAACTGCAAATTCACACAGTGGCGAGCGCAGCTATGTTATCGCCACGCCAAAGAGGCCGCGGGATTTCGCTTCGATCCGGAGTCGGGAAGGTTCCTGCCAATTCATTTCCGCACTGGCGACAGCGCCAGCCGACAAGAAGAACGCCGCAACCCTGCTCCTGAAATACGGGAATCGGAGAGTGCATTGTCGTTCGCATGAACCTATGATGACACCTCGCGACGGCAGTTCGATAGAAAAAACTTCCGAGAACGGAGGTATGCTTCGTCGCGAGGCAGCTTTCCCGCCGTCAAGCCAAGGAGATTTCGAAACCATGGCGAGACGCCGGTATCAGGATCCCATTCCCAAAAGGGAGGGGAACTTTTGGTATCTCTTGCACTGGTCGGACGTCTTCATCGAAGGACGTCGGATCAGGAAGCGTAAACGACTCAAGATTGCTCCCGCCACGATGGGGGAGCGGGAAGCAAGAAAAATCGCGGCTGAGATCTTGCGACCGCTTAACCAGGGCCTGATCAGCGCGGGCTCAGCAGTCAGTTTCAAGCAGTTTGTGGAAAGCGAGTACATGCCGACCATGTTGCCGTTACTCTCGTCCAGCACGCAAGATTGCTACAGAGGAGTGATCAACAGACGCTTGATCCCGACTTTCGGCTCTCTCTGCTTGCGGGATTTAACCCCTCGCGCATTACAGCGGTACTTCTCCGACATGGCGACTCAGAAGATTTCGTATCCTTGCATCGTGAAGACGCGGGATGCACTGTCGAGCGTGCTTCGTTCGGCGGTTCCTGAGTTCATCATTAAGAACCCCTTGGACGGATTGCGACTGCCCAAGGACAATCGCGGCCGGCGGCGCAAGCCGGTCATTTCCCCCGAGCAATTCAGCAAACTTGTGCAGCTCGTTCCCGAGCCATACGCGAGCATGATTTACGTCGCCGTATGGACAGGACTGCGAGTCAGCGAACTTATCGGCCTGAAATGGCGTTGCATCCACTCAGATTCGATCTCTGTGGAAGAACGTTATTTCCGCGGCGACTGGTCTGTACCGAAAACGGCAGCCAGTGCAGCGACCATAGGCGTCTCACCGGAGGTAATCGCCCGCATTCAACGCCTGAAGACTCTCACCGTAGAGATTCGGGCGGGACTCGCAACTCGATCATATAAACTCGTTAAATCGGATGGTCCCGATGATCTGGTTTTCCAGAGCGTCATGCGAGGCAAGCCGATGAACGACGAGAATGTTCTCAAGCGGCACGTCAAGCCAGCCGCCATGGCACTCGGGCTGTCTTTCGTGACGTGGAGATGTTTGCGGACTTCGCACGCGACCTGGCTGGTTCAGGCGGGAGCCGACCCGAAATCGGTGCAAGGCCAGATGCGCCATTCGCGCATTTCGACCACGATGGATATATACGCCCAACAGGTATCGAGCGCACAGCGGCGCGCGATCGAGAAGCTATCGGAGTTCGCCCAACCCTGTTCCATTACTGTTCCAATAAACGGGGCTTTTCAGTGCTGAAAATAAAGCTAAGTCGAATCGAATCATGCGGATCATTGCGGCAGGCCTCATCGTTCGCAACGACGAGGCCGTCGGTTCGATCCCGACTAGCTCCACCAAATTTTCAAGCGCTTCCCCACGCTCCGCACGTCGATCTCGTCACACAAATTGACTCGGCGTTGGAGTTGCCTCGAACTCCAATGTGCTGGGTCGAGGCCGACCACTCAAGCTGCTGCCCCAACGGAAGAGCAACTCGCCTACAGCGTCACGTGCGCGGACGCCGCCCGATCATTGAACGTCGTGAAGAAAACGTCGTAGTTGTCGCTCGCCTTGGCTCGCCGCAACGGCTTCACCCGCTCCACGCAAATCTCCCTCGCCTCGGGGGAGCGCTTCAGGATGTTCATCGTTTCGGAAACGAAATCCTTCAGCGGCATCGCATTCGGATCGGTGAGCTGCCCCGGTCCGAGCAGCTCCGTTTGCACATACGGCGGGATCAGCTCCAGCACCTCCACCGCCGTTTACTGCAATTGATACCGCAGAGATTGTGTATAGGAATGAATCGCGGCCTTTGTGGCACAGTAGGTTGGCGTCACCGCCAGCGGTACGAATGCCAGACCGGATGACACCGTCATGATCGCCGCCCACGGCTGGGCCAGCAGCATCGGCAGCAGCGCCGCCGTCAGGCGAATCGGCCCCAGCAGATTCGTCGCCACCATCGCCTCCGCATCCGCCACGGTACCCCGGTGCACCGACTCGGTCCGCGAGATACCAGCGTTAAGAATGATGACATTCAGCGCAGGATAATCCCGCTTCATCTGCTCGCCAAAGCGAACGATCGCGTCACCATCGGTGATATCAACCACGGCAGCCTTCATGCCCGGGTTGGCCGAGACTGTCTCTTCCAGCGCCTTCTTTCCACGGCCGGCAATAATCACCTGGTTCCCCTCGGCGTGAAAAGCCTCCGCAAGACCGCGGCCAATACCCCTTCCGCCTCCGGTAATCAGTATCGTGTTGTCCCTCACTTGCATGAAACTCTCCCTCTCTCTACTACGCTGCGGCGTCATGATACCAAGGCGGGCGACCCAACTTCCATACAGCGCGAATGTCGATTCTTCACGCTTCTCGAAGCTGCTACAAGTCCACCTTCCGACTCCCTCATATTCAGTGTGGTATCGGATAACCGGGGCTTGTATTCACTTGCGGCCGAGCAGGCGAATGCGGGAGGTGAAGGAACGGCCCTGGAAGGCGCTGAAGGTGAGGAATTGAGGTGAGTTGATGTCGTTGTTTACCACGTAGGGGTTGGCATGGTTGGTAATGTTATCGAAGCCGCCGCGCAGAGCCCAGTAATATCCGAAAAGATGGAAGCGCTTTTCGAGTTGAAGGTTCAGCGAGAAATATTCGGGGAAGCGTTGCGATCCGGGCAGCCCGACGAGTTGCTGCTGATCGTTGGTGACGTTGAAGGGGAACCCGGTGCGCAGCTCGGAGGACCACGCAATTTCGGTCTGGCGAATGATGGGAAGTTTGAGAAACGGGACGTATCCCCAGGTGAGGAAGCGGTTGGGAGTATCCCAGGGATAAGGGCCGGGCTGTTGCGGGCTGAGCAGCGGGGTATCGACATTGAAGTTGAGCGCCTGGTTGGAGTGATCGCGGGAACGGGTGTAGGAGCCCATGAGCATGTAGCTTTCACGGAAGTTGTGGCGGAGGGTGAGTTCGAAGGCGTCGTAGCGGTCGTCGCGCGTGTTTTCGAGGAGGAAGTCGCCGCTGGATCCGGCCGGTGTGTTGTAGACGAAGCCGCGAGAGCCGCGCTTCTCCAGGAACTCGGCTTTCAGATACACGGCCTTGGGAAGTTTTCTTTCGAGTCCAAGGCTCCAGTTGATGAAGCGCGTGGCTTCAAGTTCGCTGCGGTCGACGGAGAACATGGTGGGCACGGGAGTGGGCGAGGCGACGACGTTTCCGTTCGCGTCAGTAGGCAGGCCGGATGGATTGAAAAAATAATCAGCGCGGTCGCCGGCATAGGGGCGGGCTATCAGGAACAAGACGGTGGGATCGTAGACTAGACCGATTCCTGCGGAAAGTTTGGTATTGCCAGAGTTGTCGAGGACGTAGGTTCCCGCGAGCCGCGGCGAGAGGAGCGGCGTGCGGATGACTTCGTCCCAGTCGAGGCGGATGCCGGGCTCGACCAGCAGACGATCCGTGATCAGCCAGCGATCTTCAGCGTAGGCGCTGGATTCGAAGTTGTAAGTAGAGGAAGGCGCACCGCCGGAAAAGGTGGAGTAGCGCGAGCAGGGCGATGGCAGGACCGTGATGCAGATGTTCGGGGGAGCAGGCAGAGTCTGGCCCTGGCGTAGAAACGAGATGGGTTGGCGCGAAAACTGAGCGTCGTAGATGAGGCGGTCGAAGTCGGCGCCGACTTTGAAGTCGTGGCGACCATGCCAGTGATGCGGCGCGAGAAATAGGTTTGACAGAACTTGCCAGCGGCGGGCTTGAGTTTTTTCGGCGAGATAATAATTGCCGCCGGCGGTTTCGGGATTCAGGAAGTAAGGAGAAGTTCCATAGGGAGTTAGCCTCAGGTTGTACTGATCGAAAGCCAATCCGGCTTCGAGCAGATTTCCGCTTGAAAAATAGTGCTGGTCCTTGATGTTGGCGATCGTTACGGATTCGTTGTCGCTGGGATTTGCCAGTTGCGGGCTCTGCGGCGAGAGATATGCGTAATCATTGTGGAGATGATTCACCAGAAGACTCGTCGTGACTATGTTGCGGCTGGTGACGTTGGCCTGAAGTTTGACCAGATTGCCGATCCGGAACAGATGAGTATTGTCGGCGTTGGATGGGAGTTCAGTGTAGACCGTGTTGTCGTACTCGCCGTCGAGAGCGTCATAGAACCAGGTCTTGCCTTTCTGCAAGGGACCGGAAAACGTGAGACTCGGCAGGAACTGATCGAACTTCCATCCTCCCTTGTCCTGAAACGACGGAATGAAATCGGTGGCGATGAAGCGAAAGTGGTCGTTACCGCTTCCGGTATTCAACAGGAGCAAGCCTCCCGAACCTTTACCGAATTCCGCGGGCTCGCGCGCCGGTTCGACCTGGATGGAACGAAAAGCATCGGTGCTGACGCGGGCCAGCAGTTGGCCGTTGGCGGGTTGCGTGATGTTGAAGCCGTCGAGCACGGTGACGGATTGATAAGTTTCCGCACCAGCGATGTGAGGCTGTCCACTCAAGTCCTGCACCACGCCGGGGATGAAGTTGAGGACATTGCGATAGTCGCTGGTGGTGGGATAAGGAATGTTGATGACATCGAGGCCGCTGAGAGACTGTTGCGCAGCGATCTGAGCGGGATCGATGGCAGGCGGCGATTCTTGCACATTGATCACCTCGCGGACTTCCTGCTGTCTGGAGAGAGCAACATCAACCTCTGCCGGTTGACCGCTTTCTGATGGCTTTACTTCGACCTGGGGATGAACCAGAACATAGAAGCCTTCCTTTTCGACGCGAAGCTCATAGGTTCCGGAAGTGATGCCTGAGAAACGGCAGCGTCCAGAGAAGTCCGTTTCACAGTGCGAGGCGGGCTTCGATGCACCTTGCAGTGAAACTCGCGCAGAGGAGACCGCGATACCGTTCTCGTCGGTTACCGTGATTGTGAACAGGGACTCGGGCGACCGCGCCGACGCTTGCGCGGCGGCGAGCACCGGGGCAACCAGAGTCATCCCAAGGATGATTAGTGACGGGATGATCAAGGAGATGCGCATCCGCGGTAACGGTTATCGTAAGGCAAAAGCAGCGACCACTGGAACAGAAGATCGTGTGCTGTGACAGGGCGTCAGGGCAACGCGTTACACTTGCGCTGAACATAATCTCGGTAGTGATTCGAAGGATGTTGTTGCAAGGCGAAGGAGCGTTTACCATGGCTAGCCGACCTTCGACTGAGGCCGCGCGTTCATTCGACCGCGGGATGAAACTGAAAGCCTTTCTCACCACCGTAATGAGTCTTCTCAGCATCTTTGTGTTTGTATTTGGATGTATGCGGAACGATGTGCTGTGGTCTTGGACGGGATTTATCTGCGCTCTGATTTCCGGGATCTTTGTTCAAATGTTTCTCGACCGCAGGAGGGCCAATGATGCTTCCTCGGGCCGAAAGTAATAAAGGACGAGTTCTCAGCACCAGCGTCGAGTTGCCGCCGAGAATCGAATCGGGAAGGTTATTGCAGAAATCCACAACATAAGTTGTGCAAACTCTTTCCCTGTCTGCTAGGATGGTCGCCAAAAAGAGCGCGGATCTCATTCAGTCTATTGAGTTCGCGCGCCGCGGTAATGGCACTCAACCTGCGCGTATATGTTGTGGTGCAGTGCCTCCAGTCCGAGAGCCCAGGACGCCCGCCGCAGGCAGGAGTGCTATCGTGTCCGATCCCGTAGAGGGAAACGTCTGGGGAGTACGGCGCCGTCGAAGCCGTCGTCACCGCCGCAATCTTCGCATAAGGCGCTGGCTGGCGACTTCAGTACTGGCGCTTTTTGTGGCAGGCGTTTCCGCGGTGGCTCTGAGGTATCTGAGTCCGTCTTTGTTTCAGGCGAGCCAGAATGCACCTTCCAGCTTTGAACAGGCGGAGCTTAGCCGCGAGCACGCCGTCACCTTAAATCAGATTCTTACGCAGAGGGACCCTTCCGCCGATCGCCCAGTTTATCCCTATTCCGTCGTGCCTGGCGGGGTGGTGGACGCGAAAGAACTTAAGTGGGTGGCGGAGCACGATCCCATTGTTGCCGCTCACTACGCGGGCTTTGACTATGACCATGCCCGCATCGTGCGCCTCACCCTGGCGAGGACCGTATACGTTTCCTACCGCATTGGAAACCGCATCTACTGGACGCGTCACCGGCTGACCCTCCACAAGGGCGAGAAAGTGATTACAGACGGCCGGATGACGGCTCGCACGCGTTGTGCGAATCGCGTCGAAGAGACTCCGCAGCAAGCGGCCGCGCCGCCGGTCGAACCGCCGGTGGAAAAATTCGACCAGCCGGTCCGCGCAGCCACAGGAACGGCGGTACAGTCTCCTCCAGTTCCCTTTGAATCCGCGTTGCTCACGCGCCCTGGTGTGCCTGGGGCCGGGCCGACCGGGCCCCTGAGCTTGTACGATCCGTTTGGGGGCGGCGGGTGGGTACCGATTGCGCCTCCGCCGTTGCCTTCGGGGCTTTGTGCGCCTGGCAAAAAGAAGAACACGCTCGATGGGGGTTGCTGCCCGGGGGATGAGCCTATCACCGTCAGCAAAAAGAAAAATGTTGGTCCCTGCGGGGGTCCCGGAGAAGCCCCAGAACCCGCTACCTGGCTGATGTTCGCTTCCGGGCTGGCCGCAATCTATTGGCAGGCGCGCCGCAAGCTGGCCGGCGCCTGATACGCTAAGACGCGCTCATCCAAAAAACCTGCTGATCTATATCTTCTTGCGAATCTGTCTTCGCTTTCGGTAGGCTCATGCTTTTGACTTTCAGGGCTGGAAGTTTGCGGAGGCTGATGGTGGGTTCGCCGAGTTGCGGTGGTTTCTGTCTCTCTCT
The DNA here is from genome assembly GCA_963750245.1 of uncultured Acidobacteriaceae bacterium. Lineage (GTDB taxonomy): Bacteria > Acidobacteriota > Terriglobia > Terriglobales > Acidobacteriaceae > Sulfotelmatobacter. The sequence continues at coordinate 50,350 of CAVVQB010000004.1, read as the reverse complement.
TCTGCTTATATCGGGGCTTCTGATGTCAGTGGGCTCCGGCGCGTCGGAACAATCGATTCGCCTGCACGTTGATCTTACCGATGCCCCGCGAAATATCTATCATGCCAGGCTGAACATTCCTGCCAAGCCAGGCGCGATGACCTTGGTATTTCCTGAGTGGATTCCGGGCAATCACCGTCCCAGCGGTCCGATTGCGGGTCTCACGGGAATACGCATGGAAGCGGCGGGCAGGCCCGTCGCGTGGCAGCGTGACGATGTCGATATGTATGCGTTTCACGTCGTTGTGCCTGAATCGGCGCACGAATTGATCGTATCCCTGGACGCGATCACCTCCAATGACAGCGCGGGCGGTGGAGGGCCGGCAGCCTCCAGCAATGTGCTGGATTTGAATTGGAACGCCGTCGTGCTCTATCCGCAAGGCGCGGCTTCCGATGCGGTGGAATTTGTTCCGTCGGTCAAACTTCCAACAGGATGGAAGTTTGGAACAGCGCTGATTCCTGCGCAGGTATCCGGGGATGAAGTTGAGTTCGCTCCCGTGTCGCTCACAACGCTGGTGGATTCACCGTTGATCGCCGGCAGACATTACCGGCGAATTGATTTGACGACACGATCGGAGACGCCGGGGCACGAGATGGATTTGGTGGCAGATACTGAGGCCGATTTGGCGATGACGCCCGAAGACTTGGCGGCCTATCGAAAGTTGGTCGCGGAAACCGGCGCGCTATTCGGTGCTCGACACTACCGGCAGTATCACTTCCTGTACACGCTGAGTGCCGATGTCGGCCAGCATGGCCTGGAGCATCACCAGTCGAACGATAGCGCTGCGGCGGAACGCGCACTAATCGATCCTGATTTGCACATGCTGTATGCCAGTCTGATTCCGCACGAGTTCGCGCACTCGTGGAACGGCAAGTATCGACGGCCCGCGGGACTGGCCACACGAAATTATCAGGAGCCGATGGTCGGCGATCTCTTATGGGTTTATGAAGGGCTGACGGAATATCTGGGCGATATGCTGGCGGAGCGCAGCGGCTTATGGTCCGCGGAGCAGTATCGCGAATCATTGGCGCTGACTGCGGCTAGTCTCGATCATCGCACGGGCCGAACCTGGCGTCCCTTGGAAGATACGGCACGCTCGGTGCAGACTTTAAGAATGTTGGGGCGGGAGTGGGAGAGTTGGCGGCGCGGTCTGGATTACTACCCGGAAGGAGAACTGATCTGGCTTGAAGTGGATTCGATCATTCGCCAGCAGACGCAGGGCCAGCGCTCCCTGGATGATTTTTGCCGCCGCTTTCACGGAGGCCAGAGCGGGCCTCCGGCTGTAGTGCCCTATAAGTTCGAAGACGTTGTGAACACGCTGAATGAGGTTGCGCCCTACGACTGGGCGAGTCTGCTGAGAGAACTTGTCGGTTCAACCAACAATCGTGCGCCGCTGGGCGGCATCGAAGGGGATGGCTGGAAGCTGGTCTACAACGATCAGCCGAACATCTTCACGAAAGCGGCAGAGAAGGAATTCAAGTTCGCAGACTTTTCCTATTCTCTTGGGTTCAGCGTTGCCAAAGATGGCAAACTGGAAGACGTAATCGTAGGATCTCCTGCATATCAATCCGGCATCGGTCCGGGGATGAAGTTGATCGCAGTGAATGACCGCAAGTGGACGCCCGAGTTCTTACATGCCGTGATTAAGGCGGCGCAGACGAGCCCAGCGCCCATCGATCTGCTCGTCGAAAACGGCCAGTTCTTCCGGACGTACTCGGTTGCCTACCACGAAGGGGAGAAGAACCCGCACCTGGAGCGACTTTCAGGCCGTCGTGACCTGCTGGAGTTGATGCTCACCCCACTGATGCCCTAGTGCCATTTTGGGATCAGAGGACCAAGGTCGTTGTACTTTCGTGAGCATTCCGGGTGGGCAACGCTGCTAGAATCCGAGATAGCCTACGCAAACAACTTTAAGGATGTTTATGGAACGCTCCCCTAGAGCCGCTGCCACTCCTTTGGCATGCGCCGCAATATTTTTCCTGCACGTTATCTTCGCGACCGTCCTGATGCAAGCGCAAGACCCGCCTTCGGTGCGGCGGGTGCAGGTGCTGGGCAACCGGAATCCAGTAGAGATCGAGATCGAGGGCAGCGATCGTCTTGTTCCGTCGACGCAAGTCTTAACCGGCCCCGATCGCCTGGTGGTCGATTTTCCCAATGCGGTGCCGGCAGCACTCTTGCACAATCAGACACTGAATCGTGGCGAAGTGAAGAGCGTGCGCGTGGGCTTGTTCACCGCCAAGCCGCCAGTCACGAGAGTGGTCATTGACCTGGATGGTCCGCAAGCTTACCAGGTTTTTCCTTCCGGCAGAACCGTGATCGTCAGGATTGGGAGCACCGCACCGCAAACCGTTGGATTCAACCCATCTGCGCCGTCGGGGCCCCGGCTGGTAAATTCCAATTATCCCGTTCAGGCGGTCGAGATCCTGGCTCCGGCGCCGCCGCCTCTGGTCGTTTCGTTTAAGGCGGGGAAGCTGACCATCAATTCCAACAAGGCCAGCCTGTCGGAGGTTCTCTTTGCGGTGCATCAGCGCACGGGAGCGGACATCGCGATCCCGGCCGGGGCCGAGCAGGAAAAAGTTGTTGCCCAGATAGGTCCAGGATCGGCGCCAGAAGTTTTGTCGCGCTTGCTGACGGGAACGAGATTTAATTTTCTGATTCTGAGTACGGAGAATGATCCCGGCACCCTCGATCGCGTAATTCTCAGCGCACGCCCCGACGGCCCGGGACCGGCTGTGCAACCTTTGCAGCAGATGGCGCCAGTCGAAGAAGATCCTGAAGCCGAAGCTCCAGCTCCGCCTCCTCCGCAGCCCGCGCCGAATCCCAACCCGGCTGCCGGTCGACAGGGAAATCCCGCGAATCCTCAAGCGGATAACATTCCAGACTAGTAAATCCCGCGCAGATTGCAGTTCGTCTTACGGCGACGTGATCAGGCGAACCGGCACGGGAGAAGTTCCATAGACGGGGCTACTCGTGGCGCTGTTGCCGCACCCGGCGATGTTCATGACGGTTACGTTGATGGTTCCGGTGGTGCCGTTGGTAGTGGCACTGTTAATGAAGACCTGCAAGAAACCTATAACTGTGACCGCAGTCGTGCCGAAATTATTTAGAGGAGTGTTTTGGTCATAGATGGGCAACGTGACGATGGAGGGACTGCTAGTGACCTGCTTACCACTAGCTATACCCGCGAGAACGAGGGCACTGTTGCTTCCGGCGTTGATTTGAAAAGGATAAGTGTACGGGGTGGCGTCGGGCGCAAGGAGGTCCTGACCGTTGTCTAGGCCCGATCCGCCCGCATTGATCAGACACTGCGCAGCGTTAATACTATCGTTCCCGGGCGGTCCGGGATTATCTGAATTGAGATCCACCGTGTTGGCCAGAGAGTTCCCGCAATGGTATACGGTGGTTTGATCGCAACCGGCAACGGCATGCCAGTAATTAGTATCCTCAGGAGCCTGGGAACATCCGGGGATGTTGATGGTATTGGCGGCGACCGCGACGGAAGCATTCAAAGTCTCGGCAGGAACGTATTGGAGGCTAGGGGGAGTCGTTTGCGCCTTAGGAGTCGGATTGACCAAATGACACCTACGCCGGTGAGCGTTTGAGCAGTCTGCGGATAGGTCAAACGTCTCACCTATGACACCATTAGGGTAGACTCCGGAGTGAAAGATCGTTCCAGCTGTGCGATCGACGAAGGGGTTGGTTCCCCCATTTCCAGGATCCAGATTCGGAACCATCCACGGTTTCACGCAGCGAGGATTCACCGGAATCATGGGGCTCGAGCCCGAAGGATTGAATGCCTCGGCGGTCGCAGTTGCGCTTACGCTGCTGCCCGAATAACTGCTGCCGAACAAAGAAAAGACTCGGGCAAAGAAAACTGGCAGGTTCGTGCGTTTTACGGTCACCTGAACAACCGGGTTCACTCCGAAGGCCAATCCGGCGGCAGTGCAATCCGGAGTGGTGCCGACGCCGCCGCTGGTGCCGTAGTACACGGTGATGGTGGAAGGCGCCACTCCACCGATCAAGTCCTTTTGTGCCATGCTGGTCGCGGCCACCGTGGCAGCGCTAGTCGACCCGCCGCAAGCTGGCTGCCATGAAGATGCGCTATTGGTTGGATCTCCTGTAATGCCGGAAATCGAAATTACCCTTGCCGCCGTTAATGCCGCCGCGTCTGCGGAGCGCTGAGCTTCTGCCTTGGCCTCATAGAGCGTGCCAATGTCGATGGACAAGGCTGCCATGCAAATAATGGCCGCCATCGTCATGGCTACAAACGCCATGGTGAAACCCCGCTCGTCCGAGCGCGGCTCGATCCTTCCTCGCGGGCGGCGGATGAATGGCGGCAGCATGGGAAATCCTCAGTTCTCGTTAAATGCTTGGGCAGTGGTAGTGATGGTGGCGGGGCCAAGAAAGTTCCCTGGCATCAGGCCGCTCACAGTGTTGAACTGCCACTTGTACGCGTAAGTAATGGTGACGCAGCTACCGATCAGGTACACGTTGTTTTCCAGCGTCGAGCAGCCGCGATTGACGGCGATGCTAATCCCGGTCCCCGGACAGCCGGAACCGGTCGCCGCATAGGTCCAGGTAAGGTTCGTTTGTGTCGGTGCTGGCAGGGTTGGTCCCAAGCCGCAGTCGTTGATCTTCTCCGAGTAGAGGTAGTTATCCACGACCTGGGCGGCGTCGCTCACCGATACGGGCACCGTTGCATACATATCGCTGGTGGGATCGGCTGCTGAAACTCGTGCTCCTTCGCGCGCGGCGTTGGTCAATTTCTGCTTGAGGGTGAGCGCTCCGCTGAAATCAAAAATCCCCACGACAAAGAACACCAGCAACGGCAGCGAAAGAGCCAGTTCTACCATCTGCGAGGCGCAATCGTCCGTCCAGCCTCGCTTCAGCGACGCCAGCCATCCGGTCCGCAGACGTGCGGGAAACATCATTGCGTCTCCGCCCTCATCTGCGCCTGCCCGGGAAGAAGCACATTTCCTATATCCAGATTGGTCAGGGGAATACTGAAATGGAAGGGATATCGATACCGCGCACTCACCGATGTGCCGCAAGTCCCCGCGCCGCCCGGGCTCGAGTATGACAACTGCACGTTGACCTGGACACAAACATCGGTGACGTTGCTGTCGCAGGCAAGAGCGGTAGAGCAAGATGCTCTCGTACTGACGCTGCCACAAGAGCACAGCAGAGGCGGCGTCCAACTGCTCGTGGGGGCGAGCTGACTTTTGCTCAAATGTCCGGCGGCCAGAGCGTTATACACGGCGGTCTGGGCGATGGTCGCCTGAGTGGAACCCGCTGCGCAGGTTGTACAAACCGGAGCTACGGCCGCTTCCGCGCCCGCCCGTGCCCCTTGTGTCAGAGTGCCATAAATGAAAAATGCCAGGCCAAACCAGATAATTCCGATGACGAACATGAAGATCAGGGGCAGGACAAACGCGCTTTCCACGATTTCCTGACCGCTCGTGTCCGATGCCACATCGCGGAAGATCTTCCGGAGCCATTTCACCGTAGTCATGCTCCTCCCCGCAGCTTGACGATTCCGTAAAGCACCATAGCCAGGGCCAATGCTACCGCCTTCGGAATCCTCACAGATCGCGGATTATCCAATGAGACTTCAAACCCCGGTTTACGAAAAGTTAACATCGAGACTAAGAGCCGTCCGATGTTCCGCAGCGTTTCCTTAAATCGCCGCTTGTAGATCACCAGCGCCAAGGCCATGATTCCTGCCACTAAAACCGAGACCTGCAACAAGTCCCACAGCCCCCGCGGCCCTACAAACGCTCCCAAAGCTCCCGCCAACTTCCAGTCGCCCGCACCCAGGCCGCGTAAAGCCACAAAAGGCAGCAACACTAACAATCCCAAACCGGCTCCCAGCAGGGAAGTCTTCACACCCGGCCATCCGCTGGCTGCTGCGTTCGCTGCGATGCCAACCAGCAATCCCGGAACCGTCAGCCAATTCGGGATACGACGGCTGCGCAAATCCGAAATACCAGCCGTTACCGCGAAAGCCACCGCCAATTCCAGCACAACTGGCTTCAAACCGGCTCCATTTGCCCGGGTATTCGCCCAGCGCAACCTGCAGCTTGCAAACTCTCTTGAACCTGTTTCATTTTCGAAGCGCTGGACTCCGCGGGGAAGGTAGCTCTTGGCTCATAAAGCCCAATGCAAGCCCTGCTGACGCGGATTTTCACATAGCCCGAGGGTGAAGTCAACGAATACGCCCCTGCCGCTACTCAATGGTCACCTGTAAAAGCAAAGGCCCGGAACGCGTCCGGGCCTGAGAAAATCAGTCAGTTCTAGCGATTAAAAGCTCCCGCACTGTTGTGCTCGGCCACAATGCGCTTGGCATTGTCGGCCAGCGCCTTGGCTTGCGGCAGAAGGTCTAGAGCCTTGAGCACCTCCGGATCCGATTCCGCTCTTACCTTCAAGCCCTCATCCTGACCGAAAGCATCGACAAAGATTTCGGCCTTAATGTTGGATTTGATCCAGTCATTGTTATCGACCAGATCGGCCTGGGTGTAAGGGATGTTTGCCTCGTCCAGCGATTTGCGGAAGTCTTGCATTACGGCATCATCCACTTCGAAGCTCTTCGTCGGGTGATGGCTCACGACATAGCGCTTGGCGTAGTTGAAGAACGCGTAATGCTGCAGCAGCGTGTCCTGAAAGTGATTGCCTTTGACCGGAGGAATCACAACATCCGGCGTGATGCCGCCACCGCCGTAGACCGTGCGGCCGCTGTCCGTGAGCTTCACTTCGCGGCTGGCATTGCTGCCCGATTCGGCTTCGCGGTTGTAGTAATAGTCGTACAGCGAAATGTTGCTGTAGTCGCGCTGGATCAGCCGGCCGCTCGGCGTGTAATAGTGTGCCGTGGTCAGCGCGAGTCCGGTATTTTCCGAAAGCGGATAAACCGTTTGTACCAGACCCTTGCCAAAGGTTACTTCGCCGGCGATCAGCCCACGATCATGGTCCTGAATCGCACCCGAAACAATCTCTGCCGCCGAAGCGGTGAGCCGGTTCACGAGAACGACCAGTGGATAATCCTTCCCGCCGTTGCCATGCTGCGCCACGTAGCGTTTCTCGGCGGAAGCGCGCCCATGGTGCGAAACGATCACCTGACCTTTCTTCAGGAACTTGTCGGCTACGCCAACGCCTTCGCTCAGCAATCCACCAGGATTTCCACGAAGGTCCAAAATCAAACCCTTGAGATCGCCAAACTCGTCCAGCGCTTTGGAAACCTCTTCTTCAGTGGTCTCATTGAAGCCGGTGACGTGCAAGTACCCAATTCCCGGCCGGATCAGGAAGTGGACGTCGACGCTGTAGCGCGGAATCTCGTCCCGCACCAGGGTGAACTCCATCGGCTTCTCCACGCCTTCGCGCGAAATGCTGATGTGGACGGTCGTTCCCTTCGGCCCTTTGAGCAGGTCTGCGACGTCGCCGGTGCTCATGTTTTCGGTGGACTTGCCATCCACAGCAATAATCACGTCGCCGGGATGAATGCCGGCTTTGTACGCCGGCGTGCCGGTGAAGGGAAAGATGACGATGACTTTATTGTTGCGCGGCCCTACCGTCATTCCAACGCCGTAGTATTTGCCGCGCTGGTCCTCGCGCATCAGGGCGTAAGACTTCGGATCAAAGAAATTCGAGTGCGGATCGAGCGCATGTAGCATCCCGGGAATCGCCCCGTTGTAGATCGCCTTGTCGGGGTTCACCGGCTCCGCATAGTTGTCCTCGATGACGGCGTAGACATCCGTGAACTGCTTCAGGCTGTCCTTGACATCAGAGTCGCTCGAGGGCGATGAGGCCTGCTGTCCGGTTCGCTGGGCAAAAAGAATGCCCAGGAAACCGCAAGCCAACAGGAAAAAAAACACCAGAAAGAGTGAGCGGCGAGAACTACGTGCCATCTTGATAAGTTTCCTTCGGTTCAGGGAATCGAGCTTCCCCAGCTACCGCGCTGAATACACGCAGTATATCACCACATTAGACGGCTCCGGACCGGGATAGTCACCATCGGTAACTCCTCAGGACCGTCTTGACTTAAGATGCGCTCGGAGTGGCTTAAGGTTCCGTTTGCCGAAAATACCGGCTTGAACAACGCTATTGACGCGCCGGGGATACCGCTATATTGTTTGCAGTCACCAAGAGCGCGGGGGCCCGTTCTGGTGAACGTATTCGCTCGGGAGTCGGATCGTGCTACTTCGTCGAGTACTTTCCACTGCAGGCTGTGCTCTGTCCCTGGTTCTGGCCGCTGCGAACTACTGCCCCGTTAAAGTCCTCGCGGGCGGAGGGTTCCAACCACCCAATCCGGAAGAACTCAAGATGACGAGCGAACCGCTCGCTCCCGGTGCGCCGGCCATCATCCTCTACCGGCAAGTCGACCGCGACGATAACGGGCAGACTTCCCACGAAGACGATTACATCCGGATCAAAATTCTCACCGAGGAAGGGCGCAAGAACGGAGACGTAGAAATTCCATTTTTCAAAGGAGCCACTGACGTTGTTCATTTGCGCGCGCGCACGATCCGGCCCGACGGCAGCATTGCTGAGTACGAGGGAAAGGTCTTTGAAAAAGAGATCGTGAAAGCCCGCGGCCAGAAATACATGGCCAAGACCTTCACGCTACCCGACGTGCAAGTCGGCAGCATCATAGAATATTCTTACACGTACGATTTTAAAGGGTACCTCTACGAGTCGCACTGGTTCTTGAGTTCCGATCTGTTCACGAAGAGCGCCAGGTTCTCGCTGAAGCCATACACAGCCTACTCTTCAACGATGCAACTCCGTTGGACCTGGCACGACCTACCGACAGGGTCCGTTCCGAAGCAAGGGCCAGACAGAACCGTTCGGATGGAGGCGAGCAACATTCCCGCGTTCCAGTCGGAAGACTTCATGCCTCCTGCAAATGAGCTGATGTCGCGGGTGGATTTTATCTACACCGACGAACTCCCTGAAAATAACCCCGACAAGTTCTGGAAGAACGTTGGCAAGAAGCTGGATGGGCAATTGGAAAGCTTTGTGGGAAAGCGCAAGGCCATGGAAGAAGCAGTTACCCAGATCGTTTCTCCAAATGATCCTCCTGAGGTGAAGCTGAGGAAGATTTACGATCGCGTGCAGCAGATACGAAATAAATCTTACGAGCTGGAAAAAACTGAGCAGGAAGTAAAACGTGAGAAGGAGAAGCCAGTCGAGAATGTTGAGGAGCTTTGGAAGCGCGGCTACGGCGACGGCAGGCAGTTGACGTGGCTCTATCTCGCACTGGTGCGTGCTGCCGGTTTCGAAGCCTACGGATGCTGGGTGTCGGGCCGGCGGGAGTATTTCTTTTCGCCGAAATCCATGGAGCCGGGAAAGTTGAATTCGAACGTTGTGCTGGTGAAGCTCAACGGTAAAGATCTTTATTTCGATCCCGGCGCGGAATTTACACCTTTTGGACTGTTGGAGTGGCCAGAAACAGGAGTCGTCGGGTTGCGTCTGGATAAAGATGGAGGTGCGTGGATCCAGACCACGCTTCCTGCAGCTTCTGAGTCTCGCATGGAACGCAAGGCCGACCTAAAACTCACCGATACGGGCGACTTGGAAGGCAAGCTCACAGTTACCTATACCGGGTTGGAAGCGATGTATCACCGGCTCGATGTCCGCCACGCCGACGATGTGGCTCGCAAGAAATTCCTGGAAGACCACCTGCAGTTCCAAGTACCCGCCGCCATTGAGGCGGAACTGGTGAATCAGCCAGACTGGTCCGGTTCGGAAACGCCTCTGGTGGCCGAATTCGACCTCAAGATTCCGGGGTGGGCAGCCAATGCCGGAAAGCGCATAGTCCTTCCGGCCGCCATCTTCACGGAAGTTGAGAAACACATTTTCGAACATGCCAACCGCGTCCATGCGATTTATTTCGAATATCCGTACGAGAAGCTGGACGACATAACGATCGAGCTCCCCTCGGGCTGGTCGGTCAGCAGCGTGCCGCCGGCCAAAGCTCAGGACGGACATGTTGTCGTCTACAGCATGAAGGTGGAGAACGGGAAAGACACGTTGCATTTGACTCGGCAATTGACGGTGGATTTCCTGCTTTTAGAACCGAAATACTACGGCGCCTTGCGGAATTTCTTTCAGGCGGTGAGGACCGGCGATGAAGAGCAAATCGTGTTGCAACCCGGAGCGGCCCGCGCCAGCGACTAGTTGGAGAGCGCTTCTGCCGCTGGTTTGGGTAATGACTTGCCTGGTCTGCGTGCCCAACGCACTTGCCGCCGGGGACGCGCCCGCGTGGATGCACGCCCTCGCTAACGCCCCGCTCCCAGCCTATGACGAGAAAACCGACGCCGTGCTGTTGTATTCCGAGACGAATGTTACGGTCCTTTCGACGGACAAGATCAGAACGCAGGTTCGGGAAGCATACAAGATTCTGCGGCCCGGCGGACGTGAACACGGAACAGTGAAAGTCCCTTTCAATGCTCAGAGCAAGGTCAACAGTCTTCGTGGCTGGTGCCTTCCGGCCCAGGGCAAGGATTATGAAGTCAAGGAGAAGGACGCCGTCGAGCAGGCCTACGCACCGGACTTCGTGCTTGCGTCAGACGCGAAGGTGAAAATATTGCAGATCCCGGCTCCCGATGTTGGCAACATCGTTGGCTACGAGTACGAAGTCGAGGAACGGCCTTTCTTCTTGCAAGACATCTGGGATTTTCAGAAATCCGACCCCGTGCGAGAGAGCCATTATTTTCTCCAGCTTCCGGCGGGATGGGAATATAAGGTCTCCTGGCTCAACCATCCTGAAGTCAAACCAACGGAGGCCGGAAATAATTCCTGGCGGTGGACGGTGAGTGACGTAAGAGGGATCAGAAAAGAGCCGCTCATGCCCCCCTTCGGCGGCGTCGCAGGTCAAATGATCGTATCCTTCTTCACCTCGTCCGGAGGGCGTGCCCTGAACGCAAATATTGACTGGGATACGATGGGGAAATGGTACTCCGACCTCGTGGGAGAGCGCGTCGATGCGTCTTCGGAAATAAAGCAGAAGGTAGCCGCGTTGACCGCTTCAACAACCATGGCCCTGCAACAGATGCAAGTGATCGCCGGATTCGTTCAGCACGATATCCGCTACGTGGCGATTGAACTAGGCATAGGGGGCTTTCAGCCGCATTCTGCACCCGAGATATTCTCCCACCACTACGGGGACTGTAAAGACAAAGCGACTTTGATGCGCTCCATGCTGCATGAGGTTGGCATTAATTCCTACTACGTGCTGATCAACCACGAACGTGGATCCGTCACCGGAGAGATGGCCGCGCACAATGGATTCGATCACGCGATTACAGCCATCAAGCTTCCTGATGGGCCGACCGATCCCTCTCTGATCGCGACGGTTCAGCATCCCAAGCTGGGCAAGATTATGTTTTTCGATCCGACCGACTACCTGACTCCCTTCGGTCAGATCCGAGGCGAGCTGCAAGCCAACTACGGCCTGCTGGTGACTCCCGGCGGCGGTGAGCTCATCGAATTGCCGCAGCAGCCTTCAAAGATGAACAGCATCGATCGCACCGCCAAGCTGACGCTCGATGCGACGGGCACGTTGAAGGGCGAAGTCAAAGAGATGCGGCTGGGAGAGCGGGCTTCGTCCGAGCGGTGGCGTCTGCGCACTGTGACCAAGGATACGGACCGTATCAAACCCATCGAAGAACTTCTGGGCAACTCTCTCGCCAGTTTTCATCTGACCAATGCCAGCCTGATCAACTTTCAGCAAACCGACCAACCCTTTGGTTTCAACTACTCATTCGAGTCGCCGAACTATGCCAAGAATGCGGGCAACCTGTTGCTGGTGCGGCCCCGCGTTATCGGAAACAAAAGTATGGGCTTCCTGGAGACCAAAGAACCGCGCAAGTTTCCCATCGAATTCGAGGAGCCCACGCGCGACACCGATACTTTTGAAATCACGATTCCGCCCGGCTACGTCGTCGACGACATTCCACCGGCCGTGGACGCCGACTACGGCTTCGCCAGTTATCACTCGAAAACGGTCGTCACAGGCAACGTCGTTGACTACACCCGCACGTTCGAAGTGAAAGAATTGAGCGTCCCCGTCGAGAAGGCGGACAAGCTAAAGATGTTCTACCGCATCATCGCGACGGATGAACGAAATACGGTGGTCCTCAAGCCTTCTCCATAGAGCGCGGTGAATAGGGTGTCTGTATCGGGCCGGCAATCGGGTCGAGCATTGCCGCCTTTGGCTCTCCGCATTATGATGAATTCATGAGTTTTTCCGAGACGATCTTCCTGTTCTTCCTGGCCCTCATCATCTTTGGGCCGAAGAAGTTGCCGGAGATCGCCCGTCAAGCCGGACGTTTGCTCGCTGAACTTCGCCGTGCCTCCAACGAGTTTCGATCGCAAATCGAAACCGAAATTGCGCATTTGGAGGTAGAGAAGAAGGCTCAGACGATTCTTCCGCCCAGCTCTCCGCCGCCGGGCGCGGTCGCCAGCTTGACTCTGAACCCAGCCACCAACCAGGCGGTTCCGCACGAACCAAACGCAGCATTAGCTGCCCCGGCAGACGCTTCCGAGCCAGTCTCCGATCCTGTTGATTCGAATTCGAGCTTTACGGCCTCGGTCGCGGAAAATTCAAAGCCCGCGACGATTGCCTCTGAGTCCGAGATCGTCGCCGCGCCGCAGGATTCGCATGTTTGAAACCCAGACCGCGGCTCCCGGCGACGATCCGAAGCGCGACGCCATGCCCACCATGGGCTTCCTCGATCATCTCGAGGAGTTACGCACCCGCCTCGTCTACTCCATCGCTGCTGTGGCTGTGGGATTTTTCGCCTGCTGGTGGAAAGTGGAGGCCATCTACGACATCATGCAGCGTCCGATCATGAAGGCGCTTAAGGACAATGGGATGTCGGAGCGGCTTGTCTATCTGAATCCCACTGAACCGTTCAATTTGTATCTCAAGATCGCCGCCCTGGCCGGACTTTTCCTGACCTCGCCTTTCGTCCTCTACCAGGTCTGGATGTTTATTTCTCCGGGCCTATATCGCAACGAAAAGCGTTACGTTGTGCCTTTCATGGTTTCCACCATCGCCCTGTTCACGACCGGGGGATACTTCGGCTACAAGGTTGTTTATCCGCAGGCGCTCGGGTTTCTCATCCATTTTGGAAGGCAATTTCAGCCGATGATCACGATCGGCGAGTACACGTCGCTTTTTCTGAGCATCATCCTGGGCATGGGACTGATCTTCGAGATGCCTATTCTTATTTTCTTTCTGGCGCTGATGGGAATTGTTACTCCCAGCTTCATGTGGAAGAACTTCCGCTATGCGATTCTTCTCATTTTCATCATTGCCGCGATCGTTACGCCGACTCCCGACGTTTTGAATATGTGCATCTTTGCCGCGCCGATGATCGCCTTATACGTCGTCAGTATTGGAATAGCCTGGGCGGTCCATCCCAAGCAGCGCCGTGCTCGGAAAGAAAAAAAGGCGGCAGCATAACATTCTTGCGGCATTCGGCTCACTCTTTCTTCGAGGTTTGTTCCGTGCCCGGCAGGAAAATGATCTGCGAGAAAATGATGAGCAACAGAATCGCGACCGCAGTGCTGTTTCTTTCCGTTGTCGTATTACCGGCCTGCGACCGCGACAAGGACGGCACTGCCGTAAGAGCGCAGACTCAGCCTGCGGTCGCGGGTGCCGAAGATGGTCGCCCCAAACTTTCGCTTCCACCCGACAGCGGCCCGCCGCCGACCATCGATTCCGAACGTGCCATGCGTTATGTCAAAGAGATCGTCAAGCTCGGCCCGCGGCCCATCGGCAGCGCAAATCACAAGAAGGTCGAGGAGTACATCACGTCTCACCTCAAAGGTGACGCGGTGGAAGATGACCTCTTCACCGCCGACACGCCCGAAGGCAAATTTCCCGTGCGAAACATCGTCGCCAAATTTCCCGGGACGCGCGACGGCATCATCGTGATCGCCAGCCATTACGATACGAACTATCCGTTGCGAAACACCTCCTACATCGGCGCCAATGACGGCGCTTCCTCCAGCGCGCTTCTTCTGGAAATCGCGAATCAGCTGCGCGGCAATAAACGCGACGGCTACAGCGTGTGGCTAGTGTGGGACGATGCCGAGGAGGCCATGAAGACATGGTCGGACGCCGACAGCCTTTACGGAATTCGTCACCTCGCACAGAAATGGCAGGACGACGGCACGCTGAAGAAGATGAAGGCGTTTCTGTTGGCGGACATGATCGGCGACGCGGACCTCAATATCGATCATGACCAGAACTCAACGCCGTGGCTGGAAGAAGTCGTGTATCAGGCCGCCACTCGCCTGGGTTATCAATCGCATTTCTTCGCGCGCGAGAATCAGGTCTCCGATGATCACCTTCCATTTATGCAACGCGGCGTTCCGTGCGCAGATCTGATCGATTTCGACTACGGATATAACAACGTTTTCTGGCATACTCCGCAAGACACAGTGGACAAACTCAGCCCCAAAAGCCTGGAGATTATCGGCAGCACAATCCTAGAGACGGTCAACATTCTCGACAAAATGGACCCGCTGCCGCCGAAATAAACTCTCCTGCCCTGTAAGAAGTTTGCCCGGCGGTTGCGCTCTGCTCTATCTCCGCCAGCGCTTTTGCTCTTTTCCCAAATTTCATTTCTAATTCACCCGACATGCGAAACCTGAAAGCCTTTTTTCTATGTCTTATCCTTACCGCAATTTGCCTCGCGGCAGCCCCGCCGACGGAATCCGACGATGCTGCCCGCATCATTCAATCTGCCCTCCAACCATCCCCGATTGAGAGCAACCTGCGCCACCTTACGGATGAAATCGGCGGCCGGGTGCCCGGCACGCCCGCCATGCAAAGGGCTGTGGAATGGGGCGTGAACATGTTCACGACGGCTGGAGCGGACAGCGTACACACCGAAACCTTCACCATCCCTTATTCCTGGGCCGAGGGTGCGACCGAGATGTCCGTCAGTTCGACGGGAACCGCACTTGATGCAAAGCTTACGCAGATTCCGAAATTCGACTTTCGCGTACGATGCGTCTCCATCGCGTGGGCGCCCGCCCTTGCGGCGGCGAAGCATGTGCCTATGGTCGACGTCGGCGCCGGCAGTCCTGACGAGTTCAACAAGGCCGGTGACATTTCAGGAAAAATCGTTCTCGTCCACTCGGTTGTGCTGAAGACCTGGGAGGACCTCTTTGCCGAATATACGAACGCGCCTCCCATCATCACGTCTGCCCGGAAGGGCAAGGCCAGGGCTGTAGCCTTTATCGCCACGCGCGAGCACGACATTCTCTATCGGCACACGAATTCTTTTGCCGGGGAGATCGATCGCATCCCGCAAGTTCTGGTGGCGCGGGAAGATGGAGAGCGAATCGGACGGCTGCTCGCCTCAGGACATCCGGTGTGGGCCGATCTGAGCATCCCGAATCAAGTCGGTGGGCCAATCAAGACTGCAAACGTGATTGCCGAAATCAAAGGGAGCGAAAAGCCCGACGAATTCGTGATTCTCGGAGCGCACCTGGATTCCTGGGAATTGGGTACCGGAGCGCTCGACAACGGCTGCAACGCGGCACTGGTGATTGACGCACTGCGCGCGATCAAAGCTACGGGGTTGAAGCCGCGCCGTTCCATCCGCTTCATATTGTTTTCCGGCGAAGAAGAAGGCCTGCTTGGCTCGCGCGCCTACGCCACCGCCCACCGGCCGGAACTCGATGATGCCGCCGGAGCCATCATCTACGATGCCGGCACGGGCAAGACCACAGGATTCGCTACTGGTGGCCGCAAGGACGTCCTGGATACTACGAGGCGCATCATCGCGCCCTTGCGACAATTCGGTGTAACCGAACTCAAGACCGATATGGAATGGGGCACCGACCATTTCGACCTCATGCTGGAAGGCGTCCCTACGTTTGTGGCGGATCAGGAGGAGGCAAACTATCTGGAAAATTACCACGCCGTCTCCGACACCTATGACAAAGTAGATTTCGCGCAGCTCAAGAAACACGTGGCCGAAGCAGCTGAATTTTCTTTTGCCTTGGCAAATCTCCCAGAGAAGATTGGACCACGCTATTCCCGCGACCAAATTGAACAATCGATGCGCGAAACCGGTTCCGACCGGGAGATGAAAGCAGCGGGCATGTGGGACGCGTGGGCGAGTGGAAAGCTCGGGCGCCAGCCGTAACCGACTTTGCAATTCTCGATTCGCAATTGTTGATGGGACTAGTCATGGTTCCAATGGAAAATTGGCGATCGACAATCGGTCATCAGACTTGATCTATTTCTGGATCATCTTCAATCTTTTCGCGCTGGGCATGTTGTGGTTGGATCTTCAAGTCTTCCACCGCGGCGGCCGCGTGCGTCCTCGCCAGGCGGTCGCTCTCAGCGCGATGTGGGTTGGCTTGGCGGCAGCATTTGCCGTCATAGTTTTTTTCTGGCAGGGCCGCCAGGTCGCGATCGAATTCATCACGGGCTATGTTCTTGAACTCTCTCTCAGTGTCGACAACCTTTTCCTCTTCCTCGTAATCTTCCGCTACTTCGCCGTGCCCGAAGAGCAGCAGCATCGCGTGCTGTTTTGGGGAATCATCGGCGCATTGGTGATGCGCGCCATCTTCATCATCGCCGGGATTGGGCTCATCCAGCGCTTCCACTGGATTTTGTACGGCCTCGGGGCGCTGCTCATCTATAGCGGCATCCGCCTGGCCTTTGCCGGTGAACATCAGGTGGACCCGTCACGAAATCCAGCGGTGAAAGCCTTGCGCCGCTTTCTGCCGGTGACCGACACCTACGAGGGCGGCCGCTTCTTTATTCGCAATTGGCAAGGGAAGGCGGGTCTCTATGCCACGCCGCTGTTGATTGTCCTGGCCGTGATCGAAACCACCGATCTGCTTTTCGCCGTCGATTCCATCCCCGCGATACTTGCCATCACGCTCAATGCTTTCATCGTCTATGCCTCGAATGTGTTCGCCATTATGGGGCTGCGCTCGATGTTCTTCGCGGTCTCGGGACTGATGAAGCTTTTCCGCTTTCTCCACACTGGCTTGGCGGCGATTCTGATCCTGGTGGGTGCGAAGATGATTGTCGCTGATTATTTCCGGGTACCAACCCTGGCGATGCTTGGCGCAGTAGCGGGAATACTGACTATTTCGGTGGCAGCCTCCATTCTTATCCCGGAGAAAGAGCGGACATAGTGAGGCCATCGACCCCTCCAAACGACTACTGCCCATAGGCTATTATGGGAGTCCATGGCGCAAGTCACCATCCATGTCCCGCCGCGTCCCTATCAGGCTCGAATTGAGAATGGCTTGCTATCACGGGCCGGAGCGTTGCTGGCGGAATTACTACCGCAGTCAAGCAAGTTGTTCGTGGTTACGGCTCCTCCCATCCGCCGCCGTTGGGGTTCGAAATTACTGGCCTCGCTGACTTCGGCGGGTTTCAAACCTCAAGTTCTGCAGATTCCGGATGGCGAGCCCGCGAAGAAACTCGCCACCATTGAGACCATGGCGGAGAGATTGGTTCGCCTCGGCGCTGACCGGAAGGCGGTTCTGGTGGCCTTGGGCGGCGGGGTGGTTGGCGATGTCACCGGATTGCTTTCCTCCCTTTACATGCGCGGCGTGGAGCTGGTGCAAATTCCGACCACGGTCCTGGCCCAGGTGGATGCCTCGGTTGGCGGCAAGACTGCCGTAAACCTGGGGGCAGGAAAGAATCTGCTCGGAACCTATCATCACCCGCGCGTAGTTCTCATTGATCCTGAGGTTCTGCACACGCTCTCCGATCGGGCGTTTCGCGCCGGGCTGTATGAGGCGCTCAAGTGCGGGATTATTGGTGATGTCGATCTTTTTCTGCGCTTCGAACAAAAGCGCGCGCAGATTCTGAAGCGCGATCCAGTCGAGATTGAGGGCCTTATCGCTCAAAGCGTGAAACTGAAGGCGGAAATCGTTTCCGCAGATGAACAGGAAGGCGGCTTACGACGCGTCCTCAACCTGGGCCATACCATCGGACACGCTCTGGAGGTAGAGACCGGCTACCGTACCCTGCTTCACGGCGAGGCCGTGGCCTGGGGAATGATCGCTGCAACCAACATCGCTCTCACGGTCGGGCGCACGGACAGCGTTACGGCAGGCCGCATTGCCGACGCTGTGTTGAGCCTGGGACGTCTGCCGGAGCTCAAGGTAAGTGCCCGAAAGATTCTCGCTCGCTTGCAGGCCGACAAGAAAACGCAAAACGGAGCGGTCCATTTTGTTCTGCCGCGCGAGATTGGCAAAGTAGAAATCGCATCCGACGTCCCAGACAAGGTAGTGCTTGGCGCTATCGAAGAGTTGCGCCGCTTATCCCATGGCGGCTGGGTTTGGAAGAAATAAGAGTTGGAAGAAATGACTCGCGCGGTTGAGACTTCAAGGGCTACGGTGATCGGCGCCGCTCCAGAAGGCGCCAGTGATCCTCATTCCGCCGCCCGCGCCGTCCGCGAGATGTTCACCTCGATTGCTCCGCGCTACGACCTGCTGAATCATGTTCTGTCATGCAATATCGACCGATTGTGGTGGCGCCGTACTGCTCGCACTTTCGCGCACATCCTCGCCCAGCTCAATTGCCGTGTTCTCGACCTCTGCTGCGGCACTGGCGACATGACCTTCGCTTTGCGCAAGCGCGCAGGCCAGCAAAAAGGGAGGCAAAGCCCACAGATTCTGGGAGCCGATTTCTCTCACGCCATGCTTCAGCGGGCTCTATCGAAGTCTCAAAGTCAGGGGAATGATACTGCACCACGTTGGATCGAAGCGGACGCTCTCAGTCTTCCGTTTCCCAACCAGCACTTCAATCTGGTAACTTCCGCCTTCGGCTTTCGCAATCTCGCTGACTACGATGCCGGACTGCGTGAAATCGTGCGTGTGCTGAAGCCCGGAGGTGAGTGCGGGATTCTCGACTTCGGCGAGCCTAAGGGTTTGATGGGCCGCCTCTATCGCATCTACTTCAGGCAAGTGCTGCCTCGCGTAGGTACGCTGATCTCGGGTGTGCGCGGCCCCTATGCATACCTGCCGAATTCGGTTGAACGCTTTCCGGAGCCAGAGGAAATGTTAGACCGCATGCGCCGCGCCGGATTCCGCGAAGCGACCTGGACGCCATATACGTTGGGCATCGCCGGCTTGTACCGCGGAAAGCGATAAATTCCGCACCTGGACGCTTCTAGCCAGCGTCCCGCAACAACTTACTCAATTTCTGCAAATCGCCTTCACCCGTGTCTCCGATGACGAAGTATCGGAGTCCGTTCTGCGTCCAGGTTTCCATGTGAAAGGAGTGCGCATCGGCTGTTCCCGACGGCAGATCTTTAGTATCCGTCAAGCGGTCCGGCAAAATGAAAACCGAAACATAATGCTTCCGGATCTGATAAATCAGATGCGCGCTCGGAATCTGTTCGAGATAGGCAACGCGTCCTCCGATTAATACGAAATCTGACCCGGCCAACTCTGGCAAATTGAAGGTAAACGGAATCCGTCCCTGGAACCAAGGCTTTACAGTGTGCCGGTCGGACGATACAACGTCGACAGGCGTGCTGCTGGCCAGCGTGCTCACGTGCAGATCCGCCAACTCGCCGTAGATACGCTGCCGCGCCGCCCGCTGTTGGCTGACGTACCCGATCAGGAAGAATGCCGCAATCACCAACACCAGCGCTGGAACAAGAATAAGTCGCCATTGCCGGGCCCTTCCGCTTTTCGACTTCGCCGCAATGCTCTTCGTAATCTTGTTTCGCAGCTCCGCGCTCGCTGTGTACCGCGCCCCCGCCATTTGTATCGACCGCTTCAGTTGCACCCGTTCCAAAACTTCGGCAGCACACGCCGTGCACGTTCGCAGGTGTGCGGCTAAAGCTGCGGTCTCAGCTGCCGCCAGTTCACCATCCAGGTAACGATCAAGGTCTCCGCGCCACTGCTCACATGCCATGCCGGCCTCCCTCGATCTTGGCGCGGAGAGCAGTCCGTAGCGCCTGGCGAGCGCGATGCAGCCGCGACATCACAGTTCCGATTGGAATCGCCAGCGTTTCCGAAATTTCCTGGTAGGACATCTCCTCCACTTCACAGAGCAGCAAAATCTCCCGGAACTGCACCGGCAATTCTTCCAATGCTTGCTGGACCATTTCGCGATTGGCCTGTTCCAGGAAGAGAACCTCGGGCGTCACCGTCTCGGTCGGCAAGCTGTCCCCGCTCTCCTCATCCAAAACGACCATGGTCTTCAGTCCCGTTCGCGAACTCAGGAACGAATTTCGCAGAATGCGGTACATCCATGCGCGAAAATTCGTGCCCGGTTGAAAGGATGAAAATCCGCGCAGCGCTTTCGCGTAAGTCTCCTGAACCAGATCCTCGGCCTCGCTCTTATCCTGCGTCAACCAGTGTGCGAAGTTATAGAGCTGATCGAACAGGGGCACCGCCAGATCTTCAAACGACGCCGCAGTCAGCCGCTGTTCGGACACCCGCATAGAGTAAACCAGCCACCCGCCGATTTATTCCCGGAATAATGAGCAGCCGGATCAGGTTGCTCGTGATCCCCCAGTTTTATTTGAAATTAGCTCCTGGCGGTGCTTACTTCCTTTGAAGAGACCACTACGGTCTTGAAGCTGTCGGCAAACGCATCCGCAATCGTGTGGCGCATCACCTTTTCGTATTCCGGGCCCAGGAACTTGCGCAGGCGGTCGGTGTTCATGATGTACTCGCCGGTCATATAGGGCAGCGCTTCCGGGGGAATGGCCGAGATTTGCCGCTTCCACAGAAAGTCGAGCGCCAGCCGCATCGCCAATTTACCGGGAACGCGCAGCAGCCTGGCCTGTGCCATCTCGATACAGCGGCCGTAAGTGATCGGCTCTCCGCGTCCGGCAACGTTCAAGATTGTCAAGCGCTGCGGCTCCGGGTCGCGGTGCAGGATGTGGGTGATGACCCGGGCCATATCGTCCACATGGATGAACTGAATCTTGTTCTCGAGATATTGTTGCCCGCGGGGAAGCATGCAGGGCAGCCGTTTACCCTCCCTGCGCATCTTCTCGGCTCGCGCGCCTTTGCCATTGGGAGTTCCGCGAAACGCTCCCAGCAGATAGTTGCTTACCGTGGCCCCGGCAAAAATGTGCGGTCGTAAAATGTAAACGCTACAGCCCCGGAGAGCCGACGAGCGCTGCTGTACAACCTCGTCACTCTGCTTTTTGTGGATCGCGTAAGGCAGGGTGTGCGCTGCCATTGGCGACTCTTCCGTCGCCGGCGCCGGCAGGCTTGGACCATACACAGAAACGCTGCTGGGGAAAATAAATTGCTTGATGCCGGAATCAGCGGTGCGGTTTGCCTCGGTGATGGCTTCCATAACCCGCGCCGTTCCGGCCACATTGATCTGCCACATGCGCTCGGCATCGAGCACTCCCGAGCGCACCGCGTCGATTACAAACGCGAGGTGGACCAGCGACACCGGCCGTGTATCGCGCAACAATTCGTAGAGCGTCCGGGTGGAAGCTTCGTCGCCTAAATCCAGACGTTCGAATTGCAGCGGCAAATCGGTTTGTGGTGAACTCACGTCCACCCCGATCACCGAAAAATCGCTCAGCAGCGGGAGCAGACGCGATCCCAGGTTTCCTGCGATGCCGGTGACCACGACGACAGGTTTATCGCTCGCCATCAGTTGGGGTTGGACGAAGGGGCCGGTTGTGCAGGCGGCTGCGACGCCGGGTTGGCAGCCGAAGCGCCCGCTTGCGGCTGCGTTGGAGGCGGTGGGACGTTGGGCCGCTGAATATGTGGCGGCAACTGCCCCGGAGGACGTCCTCCCATTGGTGTCGGAGGCGCTGGCCCAAAGTAGGCATCGTTCGTTTCTGTATGGTACGAGTTCGCGTACTTGTCCATCATTTCTTTCATCCGCTGGTTCTTCAGCGTATTGCGAATTTCTTCGTTGACCTGATCCAGCGGAAGAACTTGTTTGGTCACCACTTTGTACACGTAATGTCCGCCGTTGTCGGTGATGACAGTCGAGACTTCGCCTACCTTCAGATCAAACACCGCGGAGTGTGCCGGAGCCAGCCCGGTACGGCGCACTTTGGGCAGATTGACCGTCGGCGTCTCCACTTTCATGCCCGCGACTTCGTACGCCTCTTTTTGCAGCTTAACGAAGTCTTCCCCGGCTGCGGCTCGTTCCCGCAGACTGTCGGCCAATTTACTCAGCTCCTGCTCGCCCGCTTCCTGTTTTGCTTTATCCGCTGCTTCCTTGGCCTTCTGCTGCTCTTCGGTCAACTTCTCGCCATTGTCCGTTTTCTTCTCCAGTTCCGCCTGCTTGTAGCGCGGAATAAAGAGGCGGTCCAGGGAAAATTGCTCGTAGGCCTCGGGATTTTTCTTGTAGTAGGCCTCGATCTCCGCGGGTGGAACGTTCTCCGCCTCTTCCTGTACCGAGCGCTGCAGTTGCTGACTGAGAATCTGCATCTCGTAGACTCTGAGGGTCTCTTGATATTGCGGAGTCTTGTCCAAACCCTTGGCCTTCGCTGCCTCTGACATCGCCATGATCTTGGGCAGGACTGTTTCCAGTTGACGCTTCAACTGTGGCGTGACGTTCGGCGAAAGACCGCTGGCGATTTTCTCGAACTCTTTCCGGGTGATGACCGTCTTACAATCCTCGGGCTTCTTGGCGGCGGCTTTTCCGGCCGTGGCACCGGTCTTGCCGGTAGTACCAGTTTTGGCTGCCGCGGTGGTCGAGGTGGACGGGCAAACGCCGACGATCGTCAGCACGGGTGCATCTTCAGGCACTTCCGCCGGCTGCGGCCTCGTGGTCGCCGCTCCATTTGGAACTTGACCTGGACCAGGCGATGTTCCAGCTGGAGCTTGCCCCCAAGCTGTCGCGCCCAACAACACACACAGCACCCAACTCTTACGCATACAAAAAATCCTCCAGGATTGGTAGATCAGGAAGTTGCAATCGCTCGAACCTAGCATCCTAGCATAGGAGCAGCTCTCCGCTGTATCGACCTCGCCTACCATGCCGGTGCGCCGGAAAGTTGATTCCCTTGGCGCAATCGCGGCTTAGCGGCGATAATCCCTTCATGGCCGTGACGCCCGCTCTTTACTCGCCTAAGGCGATGCGCGCCGAAAAACGCGCCGTAGCTGGAAACTCGGTGCTTGCCGCGCTTTTCATCACTGCGGGAAAAATTGTGGTTGGCGTCACCACCGGTAGCCTTGGCATTCTGTCGGAAGCCGCGCACTCCGCCCTGGATCTCATTGCCGCACTGCTCACCTACTTGTCCGTGGGGGTTTCTGACAAACCCGCTGACGCCGACCACCAGTACGGCCACGGCAAAGTGGAAAATTTCTCAGCCTTCGTCGAAACCGGTCTGCTCCTGCTGACCTGCATCTGGGTGATCTACGAAGCGATCGTGCGCTTGTTTTTCCGCCGCGTAGATGTCGAGCCTTCTGTCTGGGCCTTCGCGGTGATGCTCATCTCCATGGCCGTCGACTACTGGCGTTCCCGCGCTTTGGGCCGCATCGCCACGAAATACGATAGCCAGGCGCTCGAAGCCGATGCGCTCCACTTCTCCACAGACGTATGGTCCGCAGGCGTTGTCGTCCTGGGCCTCGCTCTCATCCTGGCCGGACGCGTCTACCACCTGGATTGGCTGCGCGTGGCAGATCCCATCGCCGCTCTTTTTGTCGCTGGCGTGATTGTTTCCGTAAGCTGGCGACTGGCGCGGCGCACCGTCGACGCTCTGCTCGACGCAGCCCCGGCCGGAGTTCGTGGTCAAATCACGGATGCCGTTTCACGAGTGGACGGTGTGCTCGAAATTGGGCGAGTCCGCATCCGCCGCTCGGGAAATCGATATTTCGCCGATCTTGCCGTCGGCCTGGCCCGTACCGTTACCTTCCAGCGTTCCGAACAGCTTGTCGAAGCGGTAACAGCAGCGGTACGCGAAATCCTTCCTGACGCCGACGTCACCGTTCAGCCCTTACCGCGAGCCCAGCGCTCGGAAAATATTTTTGACCGCATTCGTGCCGTCGCCACCCGCCACAATCTTAACGTCCACGACATCAGCGTTCAGGATCTGCATGGCCACCTGCACGTCGAGCAACATGTGGAACTCGATGAACGTATGACGCTCAAGGACGCCCACGATCAGGTGACGGAACTCGAAGCTGCCATGCGGCACGACGTTCCCGAAATTTCCGACATCCTTACCCACATTGAAAGTGAGCCAGCCACCATCGAAACCGGAGATGAGTTAGTCCGCGATGCCGATTTGGAGCGGCGGTTGAAACAGGCCGCAAGCCGCTTCCCGGAAATCGTTGACATGCATGATATCCAGATCAAGAAAGTTCGCGGACGCCTCTATGTTTCGTGTCACTGCACTCTTTCCGACGATCTGCCACTCGCCCGCGTGCATGACATCCAGACCGACCTTGAGATTAATTTTAAGCAGGACGCGCCGGAACTTTTTCGCGTGCTCATTCATCCGGAACCGCGCACCGATAACCGCAGATAGAATTTAGTGGAGTACAAGTCATGACGAACGCCCGCGCCACCTGGATCGAGAAGCACCGTTTCAACGCAGTATCCGACAGCGGTCACACGATTATCGTCGACGGAGACAAGACGGCCGGCAACAGCCCCATGGGACTGGTTCTCATCGGCCTGTGTGGCTGCACGGGCTACGATGTCGTTTCCATTCTGCAGAAGAAGCGGGAACCGTTCACTAGCCTCGAAATCCGCGCCGAGGCCGAACGCGCTGCTGATCCGCCGTCCGTCTATACGGAAATTAGGCTCATCTACCGCATCGGTGGTAAAGTTGCGCGCAAGGCAGTCGAGGATGCGGTCCGTCTCTCGGAGGAGAAATACTGTTCGGTCTCGGCCATGCTGGAGAAAACGGCTAAGATTACTACCTCGATCGAATACGCCGATGCATAGAGTCAGGGTGACGTATGGCCCCAAGAATCTTGCTTTTCACGCAATCCGGGTGCCTCTCCTGCGAACTGATGAAGATTTTTCTCGAAGCCAAAGAAATGGCCTTCGAAGAACGGAACATGAGTGTCGACTCGGCCGCCCGCGTGGAATTGCTCGAAACCTACCACAGCCACACCGCCCCAACCCTGGTAATTTTCACCGCCGCCCGGCCTGAAGTGATCGAGGGTTTCGATCCGGACCGCGTTGACCACCTGCTCTCGGCTGCCTGATCATCGAAGCCGCTCGCGAGGACCGCTATTCGGAATACAACTCAGCCAAACTCACGCCCGCATCCACTCCGCGGATATTTCTTTATCGCTTCAGCGGCTTTTCTGTGGGGAGTCTCCGCTGCCCTGGGGCGCGCCGTGTTCACCGGCAAGCTTCCACTCGGCCCGCTATCCTTGCGGCCTATCGACCCGTTGATCCTTTCTCAGACTCGCACTACGTTCTCTTTACTCGTGCTGCTTTCAATTCTCGTTGCAGGGAAGGGGTGGCGGCGCGTCAAACTTCCTGCCCGCGATCTCGCCTACTGCTTCGTGCTCGGAATACTGGGCGTAGCCGTCTCCAACTATTTCTATTACGTCGCCATCCAGAGGACGAACGTAGCCACCGCCATCATCGTGCAATATACCGCCCCGGTGTGGGTTCTACTCTACGTAGTGGCTCGGGGCCAACAAAAACTTACGGCGCAAAAAGTGGTTGCCGTGGCCTTCGCGGTGACGGGAATCGCGCTGGTCATCGATCTAATCGGAGCGGCGCTCTCCGGAAATAAATCCGGCTCCGCTCTTCATCTAGATCTTTACGGCATCATCGCCGCCCTGCTGGCCTCATTTTCCTTCGCGTTCTATAACGTTGGCGGGCATCGCATCCTTGCCCGCCACGACCGTTGGCGCGTCCTCGTCTGGACTCTCGCCGCCGCCACCGCCTTCTGGTTGGTGGTCAACCCTCCCTGGAAGATTGTGGCTGCCCATTACGCTCCCGCGCAGTGGCTCTTCCTTTTCGTTTTCTCAATGATCTCTGTGCTCGGCGCTTTCTCGCTTTACTTCCTCGGTCTGCAGCATCTGGAGCCCACTCGCGCCATCATCGCCAGTTGCCTCGAGCCGGTGTTTTCGATTCTCCTCGCGGCCCTGCTTCTGGGCGAAGTGCTGCGTCCCATTCAGGTTTTGGGAATTGTCCTGGTACTTTCCGCCATCGTGATCGTGCAACGTTCGGACCGCGGCGTGACCGGGGACACAATGATGGTTGAGCCGATTGAATAGCAGATCTTCGATGTTTCCTCCCCGGATACCCCACCAGATTTGACAATGTCTCTTCTTCGAGTCATGCGATGCTTGGAGGGTCGTCGCAACTTTTGGATGAACACGGTCCGCAGTGGAGCGCTTATGAGATTTCAGCGGCTCGCCGTACTTATTGCTTTCCTCGTAGCCTTCCTCACCCCTTGTTTTGCTCATCACATGGCAGTTGTGGTCGACAAGGACAACGACGTTGGGAACGTAACGGCCGCCCACCTCTCGAGAATTTTCCGCGCAGAGATCAAGAAATGGCCGGACGGCAAAACTGTCGTCCTGGTTCTGCACAAGGACTCCGTCGGCGAGACCGAAACCCTGCAGCGCCTGATCAAGATGAGCTCTGGCGAACTGAAAACCCTGATCGCCACTCACAAGGACTCCATCCAGTTGGTGGACACCGATGCGGACGTGCTCAGGATTGTGCAATCCACGCCCGGAGCGATTGGCTTGGTGGAACTCCGCTCGGTCGACAACAGCATCAACGTGGTGCGGGTTGACGGCAAACTGCCCATGGAATCAGGCTACCTGCCGCATTAGGTTGCGTCGGCAAGTGGAGGGTTGTTGCGATGACTTGCGCCCCCTGGTTCGCCGGTTCTCATTCAGGCGCGTCCGAACGCGTGACGTTTTCGTCCCAATGCTCCACTCCTGCTGGAACCGAGCCCTCGAGCAAGCCAGCGAAAGCATCTAGCGTCTTGCGTGCGTCGCCAATCAGGAAGTAAAAGGCCTCCCAGTTATCACTGTCTTCGCCGTCGTGATTGGGAATCACATACTGAAAATGCCAGGCCTCCTGCAGTTCACGGTAGGCGCTCGCGGCGCGAGTTTCGATATCCTCCAGATCCCCCAACGACAGTTCTCCTTTTTGACGCCGGGTTCTCCGCAAGAGCTTCCGCCGCATGATGTCGGTGAGTAGCTCACGAACGGAAACATTACGTTCGGGCGCTCTCAGGTAAGCGATTTCGTCCTTCGAAAGCGGAGAGACAAAAATACTAAGTCGCTTCACCTCCGCCAAGCCAGGATGCATCTGCAGCGCCCGCCCCACGAAAGGATTTCCCTCGAACAAGATATCGCCTCGCCCGAGCAGAGACTTCAGTTCCTCGAGGTCCACGGCTTGCAAGTCATCCCGCGCCTCGAGCACGGCGTATCGTTTGTCCGCGCGTAAAGCCTCCACCTGAGCCCGCGTGCGAAAGTGATAATCCATGCCGTCGAGCTCGCCAGGACGAGGAACGCGGCTGTTCACCAGCACCAACTTCTTAAGCTTGGCGAGCAACTCAGGATGGAACTTGCCAAGTGCCCTGTAGAGCGGAGTCTTCCCGACACACGAAGGCCCACAGAGAATTACAAGACGTCCAGTCTGGTCAGAACTCATGGTTCATCGTCTTGAAACTAGGAAGCCGCGTGTCTTGGGTAATGCCCGATGATCTTGTTGATGAAGCCGTGAAAGCGATGGATGCCCCCGGAGTCCGTTAAGAACATGAACGGACACTCTCCCGGAACCACCTTGATGCCGCGCTCCGCGCAGAACGCGACGGCCTTGGCGCTGACAGAGCCTTTGCCAGTCGCCCTGTACATCCAGATCCGCTCTATGTGCGCCTCGGCGCAGTCGTTGACAAGGGCTTCCGTAACCTCCGGGGAAGTCATCATCAAGGCTCCCTCGACGGGCGGCTGGATGTCCTGCACGCGTGCAAAACATCTTCGACCCTGCACTTCCGAAACATTAGGATTCACGGGCACCACATCATACCCGCGGCGGCAGAGTTCATCGAACAGTTTGACACTGAAGTCCGCGGGATTGCGCGAAACCCCTGCCATTGCAATGCGCTTATGAGAGAGAAAATCCTCGACGGTTTCCAGGGACGCATGCTGAGTTGCCATATCCCCTCCTGCGTGAAACAGATTGCCGGCATCGTACCGGGCGTCCCGATTGTGAATCGTGGTCGGCTAAACGTCAGTGATTCGAGACACAAAGGCGCAGGAAGTGAAAATATCTTCTCGCCTTCTTCACATCGCGCGCGATCTGCTCCCGCAACGCCTCGACAGATGGAAACTTGATTTCATCCCGCAGCCGATCCAGGAAGCAGATTTCCACTTCGCTCTCCGGCGTCAGCTCAATGGGATGGAAGTTCAGCAGATGTGTTTCGATGGCAAACGAATCGGCCCCAAACGTGGGACGATTGCCAATGTTGGTTACTGAATCAAAGCGCTCGGTGCCCACGCGCGTCCAAGTGATATAGACGCCATCCTTCGGCACAAGTTCTTCGTAGCGCGCCAGATTGATGGTGGGCACGGTGTACTTCGAACCATACCCGCGCCCGCGCCCCGGCGCACCCAGAATGCAGAACGGACGGGCCAGCAGATGCCGCGCTCGGCTCACTCGTCCCTCACCCAGCAGCTTGCGAATATGACTGCTGGAAACCGGCTCGCCGCGCAGTTTCTGCTCCGGGTAAATCTTCACTTCAAACCCCATCTCCTGCCCCAACTGCCGCAGCAGATCGACGTTGCCTGCGGCTTTATGTCCGAAGCGAAAGTTGTATCCTTCGTGCACCTCGCGCGCGCGCAGTTTTTTTTTCAGAATGCGCTCGGCAAACTGGCGCGGCGTCATCAGCGAGAGATCTCTCCCGAAGGGCAACATCACGACCGCATCAATTCCCGTGGTTTCGAGCAGGCGCAACTTCTCTGGTGTGGGAGTGAGTAGTTTCAGCGACGAGTCCGGCCGCAGAATGCGTGTCGGATGGGGCTCGAACGTCACCGCTACGGCCTTGGTGCCGCTGGTCCGCGCTCTCGCGGCAATCTCGCCGAGCACGCGTGCGTGCGCGCGATGCACGCCATCGAAATTGCCCACACTCACCAGCGACGGCCCAAACTCAGCCGGAACATCCTCGAGTTTGTGAAAGACCTGCATAGGCAGTGGTCAGTGGCTAGTGGCCAGTGTTCAGAGAGAAGAATAGGAACTCGCTGACCACTGACCACCGGCCACTGTATTTTAGATTTCAAACTCCACTTTCAGACCGTCATACGCCAACCGCACATGCGGCGGCAAGGTTGCGTTGGTCGCCTCGTGGGCCAGATCGTGGCAAATATGGGTAAAAAATGCCCGCTTGGCCTTTGCCCGATCGACGACGCGCAGCGAATTCTCTACTGTCGAGTGCGTCGGGTGCGGCTTGTGCCGGAGCGCATCCAGAAAGAGAACATCCAATCCCTCGAGTTGACGAAACGACGCCTCCGGAATCTCACTGTGGTCCGTGAGATAGGCAGCTTTTCCAAAGCGAAATCCATAGATCTCGACCTCGCCGTGAATCAAACGTACCGGTTCGAATTGCGCGCCAAAAATTTCCACCGGACCATCGATCGGCCGCAACTCCAGTAATGGAAGGCCGCCATATTTGTAGTCAGCGTCAAAAATGTAGCTGAACATTTTGCGCAGGAACCCGGCGGCATCCGGACGCGCATAGAGCGGCAGCTTCCCCGGCTTGTGGCAATAACTCAGGGGCCGCAGGTCGTCAATTCCGAGGATATGGTCGGCGTGGGTGTGCGTGTAAAAGACCGCGTCCACGCGCGTGATGTGCTCCCGAATTGCTTGCGCGTAAAAATCGGGCGTGGTGTCAATCAGTACAACTTTGCCTGCAAATTCCAGCATGATCGAGGGGCGCGTGCGCCGATCGTGGGGATCGCTGGAGTGGCATACCGCGCAGTCGCAGCCCAGCGTCGGCACGCCCATCGACGTGCCACTGCCCAGCACCGTGAGCGTGGCCTTCATACTTTCACTTTCTTGCTGCAACTGATTGGAACCGGCATGCTTGTACGATCATCGTCCCGTGGTTCCGGTGGCTGCTCCGGGCTGTGGCGGACGCGACAGCGCGTTGGTAACCTCAACGTACGCCATGCGCACTTCGTAGAGGCTGTTTTGCAGAAAGTTTTCTTCCGTGGAAGTTAGATTGCCCTTGGTTTTTTCCGCTAGCAGGGCCAGCGTGTCGATGGTCTGGCGCGCCCCGATGATGTCCAGCCGCGGTTGCTCGCCCTGCTGGTGCATCAATCCCAACTGCAGCATCGCGGTCATGTAGAGCGAGGCTAAAAAGCGCTCGAACGTCATCTCGAATTCTTTCGCATCGTGCCCGCTGAGTTCGACGCGCGAGTTCAGCGCGTCCGATGATTTACGGTAGGCATCCGCCTGCGCCTTTTGCTCGGCGGCGGTCGGCATCGGAGGGACTTCCGGCCCGGCCGGCGAATCCGCAAGGGGCGCCGTCTCGGGTTTGCTGGACACAGGTGCCGCAGCCTTGGGTGCATCCGATTCCTCGCGAACATCCTGCCGTCGCTCGCCATCCTCTGTAAACAAGCGCCGGTCGGTTACTGTGAAACCTGAATCTTGTCTCTTCTCAGCCATAGGTTATGTCCTTCTCTGCATCGTTCAATGTTTCTCGGGAGCTCTGGTTCGCTTATTCCGCGCGACGTTACTCGTTTCCGCGCTGAACGCCTCTTTCACCTTTGCAGCACCGATTCCTGAGCTTGTGGAACGGTAACCGCCTCCAGAGGCAACTGCGCCACTGTAGCTTTGACGCCGCCAATCATGACCTCTCGACCCGGCGTGCCAACCTCGCGTCGTATGTATCCCAACGCCACCTTGCGTTCGCCCGAGGCTAGGGGAAGAAGAGCAACGCTGGTGATTTCGCCCACTTCCTTCTCGCCAGCAACAATCTTGGCTTCAGCGGCAATGTCCGCCGAAGCCTCCAACACAAAGCCAGTAAATTTCCGATGCACATTGCCGCGGGAGCGGATGCGCTCCACGATTTCTTGTCCCACGTAGCAGCCCTTGTTGAAATTGAGCGCGCGCACCTGCTCGGTTTCCTGAGGAAGGTCGCGCTCACGAATGTCGACTCCGTAGAGCGGAACGCCAGCCCCGATGCGTTGTATTTCCAGCGCTTCGCTACCCACCGGAGCCGCTCCGGCGGAAACCAGCGCCTGCCAGGTAGCGTAAACATCCTTGGGCGCGAGCCAGATTTCGTAAGACTCATATTGTGGGTCTTCGCCACGAACTACCGTACATTGCACGCAGCCGCAATCACAATTACACCGCGCCGCATGCGTCTGCAGCGGCTCCATTCCAGGAACCTCGATTCCCGCTGCGTTCAGAACAGCCCGTGCCCTGGGCCCAGCCGCGCCCAACGCCGTCCAGTTATCGCTGATGTTCGCGACCTCAACGTCATCCATGATGATGTAATGATCGAAGGTCGCCAGAATCTTCTCCACCTGGCTGCGATCTGTCTCGACGGTTAGCGTCTCCCCATCGTTGAAAACCAGCATGTCGCCGAGAATTCGCCCTTGCGGGTTCAGCAGGAACGCGTATACGCCCCATCCTTTAGCCAGATCCCGAATGTTGTTCGTAACCATTCCGTTCATCCAGCGCGCGCGATCGCCGCCCGCTAACGAAATTCGGGCACGGAAGCCGAGATCATAAACTCCGCAGCCCCTCTGCAAGGCATCGAATTCCCCCTGTGCATCGGAGAAGCTCGCTGCCGTTTCGGCCCCGCGATATTCGCTCGAGCGCATGGAGAGCCCCGGATGAGCCGCCTGCGCACGAAGAGCCAGTTGGAGCGGGGTGCAGTACATGGAATATTCATTATAGCGAAGGGCCTCGTGATTCATTGCGCAGAATCCCCACCCATTCGGATTGGCTTGTGTTAACTTCTCTGCGGTGGACGCGCAAAAGACTTCCAAGAAACGCATCGCCGTGATTCCTGGAGATGGAATTGGGAGAGAAGTAGTTCCTCAGGCTCTCAAAGCAATCCGGGCCTCCGGAGCGGATGTCGAAATGAGTGAGTTCGACTGGGGCGCCGATCGCTATCTCCGCGACGGAATGACCGTGCCTCCCGACGGATTTGCCATGCTTGGGCGCGATTTCGATGCCGTTTTAGTCGGCGCCTTCGGCGATCCGCGGGTGAAAACCAATATCCACGCCAAGGAGATTCTGCTCGGCATGCGCTTCAAAATGGATCTCTACGCCAACGTGCGCCCGGTGCGGCTACTCGATGCGGGGTTGTGTCCCCTGAAAGGTGTCGAGCCGAAGGATGTCGATTTTGTCGTGATCCGCGAAAATACGGAGGGTGTCTACACCGATGCCGGCGGCGTCTTCAAACAAGGCACTCCCGATGAAATTGCTATCCAGGAAGACATCAACACCCGCAAGGGAGTCGAGCGCATCATACGCTACGCATTCGAGTACAGTGAGCAGCATCCCAAGTTCGACGGCTCGCCTCGCAGCCGCGTCCTCATGTGTGACAAGTCGAATGCCATGACCCACGCCGGCGGCCTATGGCAGCGCGTGTTCAAGGACGTGAGCGGCGAGCATCCCCAGATCGAGGCACAGCATATGTACGTGGACGCGCTCTGCATGCAACTGGTGCGCGATCCCCGGCCTTTCGATGTAATTGTGACCAATAACATGTTCGGCGATATCATCACCGACCTCGCCGCCGAACTGCAGGGCGGCCTGGGCATGGCTGCCAGCGGAAACATTCATCCCGGGAAGACGTCAATGTTTGAGCCGGTCCATGGCTCCGCGCCAACGATCGCAGGAAAGAATATGGCGAACCCCTTCGGAGCGATTTTGACAGCGGGGATGATGCTCGAGCATTTAGGATTCGCCAAAGAAGCTCACAAGATCGGAGCCGCGGTGCTTGAAGCCGTAAAGCAAGAGCAGACCACTCAAGATATCGGCGGGGAGTCAGGAACGCGCGAAGCCGGAGAGTGGGTGGCGGAGCGGGTTGCTCGTGACGCCATGTCATCCTGAGCGGAGCGAAGGATCCCTACCCCCTTTGAGTGGCTGGGGTCGGCAGGGCGCCTTCGTCCTTATGCATTGCGTTAGCCACCGAACCTGAAATAAATAGTTGGAATTCCTTTACCAGCCGTTGGCCGCTCGATTTCGCAAGGGATCCTTCGACTCCGCAGGAAGTGCGCTTCCGCACACTCCCACTCCACTCAGGATGACAATGCGTTCCGTGCGACTTTCCGCCCGACCAGTAGCGCCAACTCGCGCCACTTCCAGTGACAGTCGACATCCACGAAACCAATTTCCCGCAACCACTCCAATTGCGTTTCCACATCCAGCAGCTTGTTGGAGGGATCTTCCGTTTCGATCGTGTAGCCGATGCTCTGCAGAAACTCTTCGTGCAGCTTCGGAGTCGGCGAAGCTACGTGTTCCAGATTGCAAAAGACGCCGCCCGGATTGAGCAGGCCGAAAATTTCGGCATACAGTGCTCGTTTGCGCTCGTGAATCAGATGATGAATGGCAAAGCTGGAAACGACAGCATCGAAGTGCTCCATGGCCGGCAAGGGATGATCGAGGTTGTGCGAGATGATCCTGACAAAAGCATCCTTCGCAAACCGTTTATCCACGGCTTCCAGCATTGCGGGCGAGAAATCGACCGCTACTGCTTTCACTTCAGAGCGGCCGCCCTCCTCTGCCTGGAGAGTCAGCGCCGACTTCACCAGCGCGAGCAGGCGGCCATCCCCTGTGCCGAGATCGAGAAGCCGTCGCGCGCTTGCCGGAATGAATTCGAGAAGCGTCGATTCCCCTTCAGTGCGGTGCAGGATCGAATCGGCGCGGCTGAGGTAGTCGCGGGCGTGCTCAGCCGAGGTCCAGTGGTTTACGGCATTTGTCGTCATCGTTTGTCCCCAAAGATGGTTCGTTCTTGAAGTGAGTATAGGCAAACAGGGTAGACTCGTTCCTAATGAATATCTTTAAGTTGCTGGGGAACGGGTTTGTGGGGGTGCTTTTGGCGGTTTTGCTGCTTCTGGGCTGCAGCATTCCGGCCGCGACACAGGACCAGGTCTCGCAAGGGAATCCAAATCAAAACCAGGCAGACAAAACTGCCAACCCCGCACAGGATCAAAAATCTGCTGGAGACCCCTCCTCGATCCCGCAATCACCTTCACCCCAGACCTCTCCCGCTCAGAAGCCGGAAGTCAAGATCACGCCCCGGGAGGCGGAGGAGCTTTTCCACTCCGTCGATGAGATTCTCGCCTTCGATAGCAAGCAGACCGGTTTGCCCATCAAGAAGCCAGTCAAGCGCCGCCTCACCAGCCGCGATGAAGTGGAAGCCTATTTGACCAAGCACATGAAGGACGAAGATGTGAAGCGGCTGCAGCGCTCCGAGCTGGTGTTGAAGAAGTTCGGCCTGCTGCCGCGCGACTTCGATCTGGAAAAGCTGCTGGTATCACTGCTTCGCGAGCAGGTCGCCGGCTATTACGATCCCAAGACCAAGACCGTCAATCTGCTGGACTGGGTTCCGATGGAAGAACAGGAGCCGGTGATGGCGCATGAATTGACGCACGCGCTGCAGGATCAGACGGTCGGACTCGACAAGTGGATGAAGCGGGGCGAGAAGGATTTGGGTGAGGTCAAGAAAGATCCCACTCCTGCCGACATCGAAAACGATGAAATGGATGATTCGCGCGAGGCCGTCGTCGAAGGCCAGGCCGAAGCCGTGATGTTGCAGTATGAACTGGCGCCGGTCGGGAAGTCGATTGTCGATTCTCCTGAACTCGTCGACGAGATGGAATCGCAGATGGCCAATGGCACTGACGATTCCACGGTGTTCAAAGACGCTCCCATTTTTCTACGCGAGTCGCTCACGTTTCCTTACAGCTACGGGCTGAAGTTTGAGGTGAAACTGTTGGAAAAAGGCGGCAAGGAAAAAGCGTTTGCCGAAGTGCTGACGAATCCGCCGCACACCACCCGGCAGATCATGCAGCCAGAGACCTACTTGTCTGGTGAGCAGATTCCCCCTATCCCCGTCATCGAATTCAAGCGTGACTTCAAGGATTACATTAAGTTTGATATCGGGGGCATGGGCGAGTTCGATGTTGCGGTGCTGGTGGAACAATACGCGGGGAAGAAATTGTCGGAGCGGCTGTATCCGGAGTGGCGCGGTGGATATTACTATGCCGCGCGTCCCAAGGGAGATGCCGCCTCGCCTCTAGGGCTCATGTATGTATCGCGATGGTCCGACGCAGAGAAGGCTGCCGAGTTTGCCGATATTTACGCGCGCTCGCTGGCCGTGAGATATAAGCACGCCGAAGAAGTGGGGAAGACTTCTTCCAGCCCGGCTGTGGCGCATCCTAAATACAAAATTAACCTGCTGCAGGGCCGCCACGCATGGACCACGGAAGAAGGCCCGGTTGTCATTGAGGAACAAGGGGATACGGTGTTGGTGACTGAGAGCCTGGACGCGGCTACGACCGAGACCATCGAAAAAGATGTGTTCAAGAAGTAGGTTCCGATTGGTCTGGTGCGAGGGAAGTTAATGTTTCTTCGTCGACTTTTCCTTCATTTCATTGTCGTTTGTCTCCGCCAGGAAGTGTTGCACTTTTGCGGCGACCGTGAACTGCGTTCCCGCGCGCTCAATCGTAAGCTTGCGTTCCTGTCCGGGCGTTCCTTCGAGTAGCGACCAAACCTGCCCCATGGTGGAATCTGGGACCGGAATGCCGTCGACTGCGACCAGATGATCGCCCGCCTGAACCTCCGGCACGGATGGCGTGCCCTCGAAATCGGCGACGCCGAGAATGGTAAACCGCGTATCGTCTTCCGGGCGCAGAATGAGGCCCACCACATTAAATTCAGGAAACTTGAAGGTCCGCCCGATATCGAAATAGGCGGTGGAGTGGGCGTAGTCGAGGCCGATGCGGTAGTTCATCAGCGCATTCGAACCGAGCACTCCGGCTAGCGCTGCACCGGAGTTCTTTTCGAAGGCGCTGAAAGTTTTCGGAGGTTCGGCCACGGCCACATCCGTAAGAAAGAGCGGCCCATACTGCACGCGGTCCACGCGCATCAGCTTCCACTTCGTTTCGTCGTCGTCGCTCTTTCCCAGATTGGCCGGGCCAACGGCGCCGATCATGTGCGGCCAGTCAGGATGAGTCGACGCAAGTTTGTCGAATAACTCTTCCGAAAGAAAGCTGATCGGCGAGCCCACGTCAAGGCCGAGATTGTAGTTCTTGTTTTCAATCTTGCCGGGAATCTCGATGAAGCCGCTGTTGGCGTTGACCAGCATCTTGCTCTTCACGCCTTTGAAATTCAGGTTGCCGGGAACGCCGATGCTGAATTCGCGATCCGGAAAGTCGATAAGCACGTCGTAGTTGCGAAGAATGGATGATGGGATCTTGATCTCCGCGCTCATACCGGGAACCATGAGGGAAGCGGCGCTCTCCGGCTTGAGCGGAATCTTCACTGCCTTCAGTGCAGCGAGATCGAGCTTCATCCCTCCGATCATGATTCCGCGAGGAGCCGGGGCGGAACAGATACTTCCATCGCACGCGATGGCCAGTCCCATCAGCTTGGCCACCCTTTGGGACAGTTGTAGTTCCGGGTCGCCAGTGTCGATCCACCCCCGCACACGCTTGGTCGACCCATCGGGCAGTGGCACGTAGACGTCGATGACAATGCGGTCGTGATCGAGCGTAATGGGAACAGTGACCGACTTGGGTTCGGGCTGCGACTTGGCCGCATCCTGAGCCGGGACTGAGATCGATAGGAAAAACAGTGCAAAGAGAGGGGTCAAGAATCGCATAGGCAGATTGTACGTGGCTGGCAGCTTGGCGGAACTCACTCCGCGAAGACAGGGCGCCACAAGTGGTCTTGTATAATCACGAGTTTGGTTGCGGCGCGAAAGAAGGCAGTAAGTGCAGGCCTTTTCGGAGGATGTTTGGCTCAAGCGGAGATTGGGATAATCGGCGGCAGCGGCTTGTATTCGATGCCCGGCCTGACAAAAGTGAAAGAAGTACGAGTGAAAACCCCGTTCGGCGCGCCTTCCGACGCCTATGTTTGCGGCACACTCGAGGGCCGCAAGGTAGCATTTCTGGCGCGCCACGGCCGCGGCCATCGCATTTCTCCCAGCGAACTGAATTTCCGCGCCAATATTCACGGCTTCAAGCAGCTTGGAGTCCACCGTATCATCTCGGTTTCCGCCGTAGGATCGTTGAAAGAAGAGCACAAGCCGCTGGATTTCGTAATTCCCGACCAGTTCTTTGACCGCACCCGCCATCGCATCGACACTTTTTTCGGCGGAGGAGTGGTGGCGCACATCGCTTTTGCCGATCCTGTGTGTAGCCAGCTTGCGGCTGTGGTCGAAGCTGCCTGCGAGAAGGTCGGCGTGACTGGCAGGCATGGGGGAACCTATGTGTGCATGGAAGGTCCCCAATTCTCAACCAAGGCGGAGTCGAACGTGTATCGCGGGTTAGGCATGGATGTGATTGGCATGACCAATCTGCAAGAGGCGAAGCTGGCGCGGGAAGCCGAAATCTGTTACGTCACGGTTGCCATGGTTACGGATTACGATTGCTGGCACCCGCATCACGATTCGGTAACCGTCGATCAGATCCTCACGGTGCTGGCGAAGAACGCGGAGAACGCGGCCAAAGTCGTGCGCGAAACCGTCGCCGCGATGCCGCGAGAGCGTTCGTGCAAGTGCGGATCGGCATTGGCTCACGCGATTCTGACGGATCCTAAGAAGATTCCAGCGGCGACACGGAAGAAGTTGAAACTGATTCTGGGAAAGCATCTAAAGACAAGTGGTTAGTGATTAGTGGCTAGGGGTCAGTAAAATCTAATGATCCCGCGAAGCTTTTACTGACCACTAGCCATTGCCCACTGACCACTAAGAACGGAAGCAGGACTCACGCATGAGCATTGTCGTTGTGGGATCGGTTGCCTTTGACGATGTCACCTCGCCTTCGGGCACTGTAAAAGGCATTCTGGGCGGGGCAGCGACTTACTTCGCACTGGCCGCCAGCTACTTCACGCAGGTGCGCGTGGTTGCAGTGGTGGGCGAGGATTTCTCCCCGGAACATGAAAATGTTCTCAAGAAGCGCGGAGTTGATACCCGTGGTATCGAGCGCGCCGCGGGCAAGACGTTTCGCTGGGGTGGATCGTACACCGACAACCTTAACGAGGCCAAGACCAATTTCACCGACCTGAACGTCTTTGAGAAATTTCATCCGCAGATTCCGAAAGAGTATGAAGATACCGAGTTTCTCTTTCTCGCGAACATCCAGCCGACGTTACAAGCTAACGTCCGCCGAAAAATGAACGGCGTGCGGCTGACCGGATGCGACACCATGAATTACTGGATCAAGGGTGCGCGCCAGGAGTTAACTGAGACATTGAAGTTGGTCAATGTATTGCTGATCAACGACACCGAAACCAAGATGCTCGCCGACGAGCCGAATCTGCCGCGCGCCGCGCAGAAGGTTCTGGCCATGGGCCCGCAGGCATTGGTGATCAAGCACGGTGAATACGGCGCAACAATCTTCTTCCGCGAAGGCGCGTTTGGAATCGGGCGTCACCCCTTTCGCGCGCCGACGTTGCCGCTCGATGAAGTGAAGGATCCTACCGGCGCCGGTGATTCCTTTGCCGGCGGCTTTATGGGCTACGTGGCCTCGCAGCAGGAGTTGAGCCGCGAAGTTCTCAAGCGCGCGCTATTCTATGGTGGCGTGATGGGATCGTTCGCCGTGGAAAGTTTTGGCACCGAGCGGCTACAATCCCTGACTCGCGACGACATCGACGCTCGCTTTCAGATTTTTCGCGAACTGACCCACCTCGAATGAAGCCGAAATCGTCGCCTCCGCGGGCGCATTCCGAAATCGAGATCGTGCGCTTGCTCTGGCTCGCGATCTTCATCTCGGTATTTTCGTTTCTCTTCTACTATCGCAACGGTTCGCTCCTGCTCTACGGCGATGCCGTGGCTCACATCAACATCGCGCGCCGCGTGTTTGATTCTAGAACCCCCGGGCTGCTGCAGCTGGGAACCGTGTGGTTGCCCCTGCCGCACTTGTTGATCCTGCCGTTTATTGTCTCGAAGCAGATGTGGCAGAGCGGCTCCGGTGGTTCGATCCCCTCGATGGCGGCCTTTGTCTTTGCAGTGCTGGGAATTTTTCGACTGGTGCGCGGGGCTCTGGGGCCCGACGGCGAAGGCGACTACACGGCACGAGTTGGATCTTGGGCGGCGGCGATTCTGTACGCCGCGAATCCGAATCTGATTTACATGCAGTCGACCGCAATGGGAGAGTCGCTCTATCTGGCGTTGTTCATCTGGGCCGTTGCCTACTTCGCAGAATTTGTGCGCGGAAATCCTAGGACGCTCATCAAGTGCGGGCTTTGCCTCGCCGCGGCGTGTTTGACGCGCTACGACGGCTGGTTTCTGGCGGGAGTAGTGATCGTCGCTGCCTTAGCGGCCTCCTTCCGCTCTGGCAAGACGCAGAAAAACGGCGCCCCCGGAACTTCGCGCCTATCGCCGATCCTGTTGACCAAATGTATTTTGATCGCTTTGGCCGCACCAGTTTTTTGGCTGGCGTATAACGCAGCCGTGTATCGCAATCCGCTCGAGTTCGCGAACGGACCGTACTCGGCTAAGGCAATCGAACAGAAAACTGCGACGGTAAATCCGGCAAAAGGAAATCTTGTAGCGGCGGGGTCATATTTCCTGAAGGCAGCCGAACTGAATGTTGCCGAGTCGACCTGGCCAGGACGCCTATGGCTGGGATTAGCTTTGGTGGGAACTCTATCAGCGTGCTTTAGCGGACGCGGGCGCATCGCATTGCTGCTCTGGTCGCCGCTGCCGTTCTACGCGCTCTCGATAGCGTATGGGAGCGTGCCGATTTTCGTGCCGCCGTGGTGGCCGTTCTCACAATACAACCTGCGTTACGGCCTGCAACTTCTCCCTGCCTTCGCGGTATTCGTTCCGTTGGGAATTTATTTTCTGCTCCAATCCTCGACAAAGATCCCGGCGGCTGGGACTGCGTGGCGGCGCTGGGCGCCTTCCGCCGCCTTTTTAGGAATCCTGCTGCTCACGGTATCAAGTTATGCGGCGATCTGGCGAGCAGATCCCATCTGCTATCGGGAGGCTGATCTCAACATGAAAGGCCGCGTGGCGCTCGACCGCCAAATCGGAGAGTGGATCAACAAACTGCCACCGAATTCCACTCTCCTCATGTATCTGGGTGATCACGTTGGGGCTCTGGAGCAGAACGGCATTCCCTTGCGGCGGACCATCAACGAAGGCAATCATCGGGTGTGGAAACAGCCGTCGGATCCCGAAGGCTTGTGGGAGCGGGCGCTCGCCGATCCGGTTGCGTATACCGATTACGTCATCGCCTTCCAAGGCGATCCTGTATGGACGTCGGCGCACGACCACCACCTGACTGCGTTAGTCGAGATTCACACCACTGGACAGCCCCCAACAGCGATTTTTCAAGGACGCCCGCCGGATGCGGCGACTCCAGACCACAGCTCGAGGTAATCATGCCGGTTAATGCTCTGACTGCTGGAAGCAGTGCGTCGCGGTGATAGAATCCGGCCATTGCAAGCCCTCGATCGAGAGTCAAAGCCATGGACTGGCAACACATTACCGAGTTGCTGCACGGAGAAATGGCGAGCGGTATTGTCGCTTCTTCCCTGACACGCCTGATACTGGCGGCTGTGCTGGGCGGGCTGATAGGCCTTGAAAGGGAACTGAGACACCGGCCGGCGGGCCTGCGCACCAACATGTTCATCTGTTTCGGCGCTGCCCTGTTCACAATTCTTTCTGATGCTCTGGCGGTGAAGTTCCTTGGCGACCACACCCGCATTTCAGCGCAGATTATTCCCGGCATCGGTTTCATCGGCGCCGGATCCATTCTTCACACCCGCGGGCTGACGACCGGACTCACCACGGCGTCAACGTTGTTTGTGGTTGCATCGGTCGGAATGGCCACGGGCGGAGGTCTCTACCTGACGGCAATCTTCGCCACGGGCCTGGTCCTGATAGCGCTGTTCTCGCTCGGCCATCTGGAACTGACGTTCAATCTGAAAACCCTGTTGATCACTTACGAGGTCACCGGCTCCAGCCTGGAACAGGTCACGCAGGAGGTTAACCGCATCCTCGAGCGTCAACATCGCATGATGCAAAATGTGCTCAGCGGAAGCACCGGCCAGCATATCCGCTTGCAGTTCGATATCTCGGGATGCAACCGTGACCAGAAGGCGTTGTTTCGCGAGCTGCAGGCCTCGACCGTGCTGGGCAGCGCCACGTCCCTGGGCCCGGTGGAACTGGAGTGAGTTCATCGCCTTTGGTCATCCCTTTTGTGAAGGCCAGCGCCTGTGGCAATGATTTCCTGCTGATCGATTCCATGGTC
This sequence comes from uncultured Acidobacteriaceae bacterium, assembly GCA_963750245.1. GTDB lineage: Bacteria > Acidobacteriota > Terriglobia > Terriglobales > Acidobacteriaceae > Sulfotelmatobacter. The sequence continues at coordinate 8,950 of CAVVQB010000004.1, read as the reverse complement.
CTCGAATCTGCGACCTTCGACGGCGATCCGGTTCTTAAGGATATTGCCGCACTCACACGCCAAATCTGCAACCGCCATGAAGGCGTGGGAGCCGACGGCGTGGAGTGGATGTATCCGCACGCGTCGGCCGACCTGGAAATTCGCCTGATCAATGCCGATGGTTCTGAGGCGGAGATTTCCGGCAACGGCACCCGCTGCGTTGCGGCCTACGTTTGTGAATCTCAACAGAAAGAGAGAATTACGATTCAGACCGGAGCTGGGTTGAAGACGTGCACGCTGACCGGCCGGAGTGACTCTGAATACGAGTTCGAGGTTGAGATGGGCCAGGCCACAGTGGGAGCGGAACTCACGGTGCAGCTTGCTACCGGGAAGGTTCGCGGGATTCCGGTTTCGATGGGAAATCCGCACTACGTAGTCTTTGTCCCTCAGGTTGAAGAGAGCTGGCAATTGAGAGCGGCGGAGATCCAGCAGAGTCCGCAATTCAAACAGGGTGTAAACGTTGAACTGGTTGTAGTCGACGGCACGCACGACGTGACTGCGCGCTTTTTCGAGCGTGGAGTAGGCGAGACGCAATCCTCGGGAACTGGCTCTTGTGCATGTGCACTGGCATCGATTGCGACCGGCCAAGCTGAATCCCCGGTTCGAGTGCACGCTCCTGGAGGCACGCAGGCAGTGCGCCAGGAAAGAGGCGAGGTGTTTCTTCGCGGAACAGCTCGATTAGTGTGCCGCGGAGAATTCTTCATCTCGTTATCGCTTTGACTTCACGAGGAGTGGCCCGATGACGGAGAAGTCCGAAATTGTTTCCTGCGTTGTGCCCGACTATTTTGCTTCGATAGGCTTTTGACTGCATGTCTTTTTCGAAAACCTCGCTGGTAAGGCCGCCGGCTCTTCAGCCGGGGGATACGATCGGCATCGTCGCGCCCGCCAGCAATGTAAAGCGCAGCGAACTGGAGGCGGGATGCGAGGCTCTCCGGCGCGCAGGCTACCAGCCGTTTTATTTCGAATCGATTCTCGATAAGGACCTCTACTTCGCCGGATCGGTAGAGCGCCGGGCACGCGAACTGGAAACCATGTTTGAGCGGCCGGACGTGAAAGCCATTGTTTGCGCCCGAGGCGGCTACGGTTCGAACTATCTTCTGGGTGCCTTGGACGTGGAAAAGATCAAGGCGCACCCGAAGATTTTTGTTGGCTATAGCGACCTCACGACACTCCTTACGTACTTCACCAACGCTCTCGGATTGGTAACCTTTCACGGTCCGATGGTGGCCAAGGATTGGGCGCACAACGATGGAGTCGAGCTCGCTTCCTGGCACTCCGCACTTACCGGCTCCGCCTCCTGGGAACTCAATCTCGGCGCTGGTTCCGGCGTGGCTGGGCTGGTCGAGGGCGCAGCTGAAGGAATTCTGTACGGAGGGTGTCTTTCCATCCTCGTGGCTTCACTCGGTACGCCGTACGAGATCGAAACCGGTAGGACAATCCTTTTTCTCGAGGATGTGGCAACGAAGCCTTTTCAGATCGACCGCATGTTGAGGCAGTTGAAGCTGGCAGGAAAGTTGAAAGGCGTGCGTGGTATCGTTTTTGGCGAGATGCGCGATTGCCAGCAAACTGAAAATCAAGGTTATACGCTGCAAGACGTTGTCTTGCGCATCGTGGGCGGATTGGGAGTTCCCGTTGCTTACGGAGTTCGTTCAGGCCACGTGACCGCCGGCAATATCACGCTGCCGATCGGCATTCGAACCGCTTTGACGGTGCGCCAGGGTCGAGTAAGTTTAAAGATTCTGGAAACAGCGGTGACCCCGGCTGGGAAAAGTTAATCGCGAAGAAAAAGTATGAACGAAAAGAAACACATTCACCTGATCGGCATCTGCGGCACGGCCATGGCGTCTCTAGCCGGAATGTTGAAGCAGCGCGGATTCCACGTGACTGGTTCCGATGCCGCCGCGTATCCCCCGATGTCGGATTTTCTGGCCGATCTTGGAATCCCCGTGGCTCAGCCGTTTGACGCCCGGAACCTCGAGCCTGCACCTGATCTGGTAGTCGTGGGCAATGCGATTTCGCGAGGCAATGTTGAACTGGAGCACGTCCTCGATCAGCGCATTCCGTTCTGCTCGCTACCGCAGTTGCTGCATGACGAATTCCTGCGCGGAAAAGAAGTGCTGGTCGTCGCCGGAACGCACGGCAAGACCACGACTACCTCGATGCTAGCGTGGATCTTCCATTCCGCCGGACTGCAGCCTTCCTTTCTGATCGGAGGCATCGCCGAAAATTTCGGCTCCAGCTTTCACCTGGGGCAGGGCAAGCACTTCATCCTGGAAGGCGACGAGTACGACACCGCTTTCTTCGATAAGGGACCGAAGTTCCTGCACTACTTTCCCGACGCCATCATTCTGACATCGGTCGAGTTTGATCATGCCGACATCTACAAAGATCTCGATGCGGTTGAAACTGCGTTTAAACGCCTGGTGAACCTGATTCCGCGGCGGGGCCGGATTATTGCCTTCGATGGAGCGACAGCCAACGCCGCCGAGAGCGCCAGCCTGGAACGCTGCCTGAGCAAGTCTTTCTGCCCGGTGGAGCGCTATGGCGTCGGGCCCGCACGCGCACTGGAGAATCGTAAATTTGAATTTGGCCCCGGAGAAAACTTCCTGGACGGTACTTCGCGACGGTCGTTCATGGGCGGATTTTGAATTTCCCCTGGCGGGGGAATACAACGTCTGGAACGCCACGGCAGCCGCGGCCCTGGCGGCCGCCTACGGCATCTCGAAAGAAGAAATCGCAGCAGCGCTGAAAACCTTCAAGAGCGTAAAGCGCCGGCTGGAAGTGAAGGCGCAAGTAAACGGCATTACCATCATCGACGACTTCGCCCATCATCCCACGGCAATCGCGGGAACGCTGAAGGCTTTGCGAGCGCGTTACGCGGGCGCGCGGCTGTGGGCCATTCTCGAGCCGCGCTCGAATACGCTGCGGCGTCGCGTGCTGCAAAGCGACCTGGCACGCAGCCTCGCGCTGGCCGACGAAGTCATCGTCGCCGGCGTCTTCCGCTCAGAAGCCGTGCCGGAAAACGAACGGTTGGAATTGCCAGCACTTGCCGCGGAGATCGAGAAACATGGCAGGCGTGCCCGATTGATCTCGAACGCCGACGCAATCGTCGCGACCATAGCCCCGGAAATGCGCAGTGGCGATGTGGTTGCCATTCTCTCCAATGGCGGCTTCGGCGGAATCTATGAAAAGTTGCCGGCGCGACTGCGGGCGCTCGTGGGTGAGGGTGCGGCCTCTAATTCGGCGAATGCGACAGGAACTCGATGATCGACTCCACTTCGGCTCGGGCTGCTGTGCGACACCTTCTCTGTATCGCGGCCGTTGTAGCGGCAGCTCTGGCGCCCTCATACGCCGCAACCAACTACACAGTCTCTCTCGTCAACCCTGAACAGCATCTGGTGGAAGTGCAAATCAGTCTGCCGGAGGGACCGGCGCAGCGCGAACTTGCAGCTGCCGGTCTGGAATGCGCTGTATCAAGTTCGCGACTTCGCGCAATACGTCAACTGGGTCCGCGCCAAAGATCGCGCCGGTCGCATCCCTCACCGTGCGCGAGGTGGACAACAGCCGCTGGCAGATTTCTGGAGCAGAGCAGTGGCGCCAGTCTTTGAGTATCAAATCTACGTCGACTCATCCGGCCCCTTCGGCGCACAGCTCAACCTCGCATCATGCCTTCTTCAATCTGGCGCAGATCCTGATGTATCCGGTCGACGCTCGAAGTGGCCCGATGGTTGTGCGTTTCAGTCGGCTCCCAGACGGATGGCACATTGCGACACCTTTGATGTCCTCGGCGGACGGCGACATTCACCGCCGAGAGTTATGATCGGCTCGTCGATTCGCCGGTCGAGATGGGAAACTTTCAAGAATCCGATTTCGATGAAGGCGGCGGGCACTTTCGCGTGGTCATCGACGCCGAACCCGCCGACTACGATGCGGAAAAAATCGTCGCCATGCTGCACAAAATCGTCGCCGCCGCCACCAGCTGGATGAACGATCGTCCCTTCGACACCTACATGTTTCTCTATCACTTCCCGCGCGGGCCCGCGGGCGGCGGCATGGAGCACTCCTACTCGACCGCCATCGATGTGAACGCCGATGTCCTCGCGCATTCATCCGAAGCGCTGGCGTCGGTGACCTCGCACGAATTCTTTCATCTGTGGAACGTCAAGCGCATTCGGCCGCAAACCCTCGAGCCGGTCGATTACACCAAAGAAAATTACACGCGCGCGCTTTGGTTCAGCGAAGGCGTGCACCAGCACGGCGGCGGACATCATTCAGTTGCGCGCCGGACTGATGGATGAAAGCCAATTCGAAAGGCAGTTGTCGGCAGGCATCACCGAACTCGAGCGGCGTCCGGCGCACCTGACCCAGTCGGCGGAAGACTCCAGCCTTGATGCCTGGCTGGAAGGCTATGCCTACTATCGCCGTCCCGACCGCAGCATTTCTTATTACAACAAAGGCGAACTGCTGGGCGATCATGCTCGATCTGGCCGTGCGCGAAGCCAGCCACGGCCAGGCTTCTCTGCGCGAAGTCTTGCAATGGATGAATCAGAACTACGCGAAAAAGGGACGCTTCTTCCACGATTCCGAAGGAGTTCGCGAAGCCGCCGAGGCGGTCAGCCACGTCGACTTGAGCTGGTTCTTCACGAAATATGTTGCTGGCACCGAAGAAATTCCCTGGGACGATTTTTTCCGCTGCGTCGGCTTGCGCTGTGGTAGGCATCAGAACACGGTGGCCGATGCAGGCTTTATCGGCTTCGCGGAACTTCGATGGGCCCATGACAGTGGAAGCCGTCACTGCCGGCAGCGACGCCGAGCGTGCCGGTCTGCAGGTTGGCGACACCATTCTCGAAATCAAGGCAAGGCGGCGGGACAGGAATCCTCCGAAGCGGTCGCCGGACTTGCCGCCGGAGATACCGATCACGGTCAAAGTTCGCACCCGCCGCGGCGGCGAGCGCGAACTGAAATGGAAGGTGGCAGCCGCCAGGAAATCACCTACGAACTCAAAGATCTGGACGAGGTCACGCCGCGAACAACGAGCGCGCCGCGACGGCATGGCTGAAAGGCGAAGCGCAATCGCCGACAGCTCCGTCCTCACACTAACAGCAGGCTCGCGCCGAGGCGAATCAGTCAACTTATGATCCGCACGCTCCTCATGCTGGTCTTCTGGGCGCTCGCCGCGCCCGTGGCGGCGCTGATCGGATTCCCCGCGACCTTTCATCACGGGCGACGTCCGCCTCCTCTATCGCCTGTTCATGTGGGGCGCCTGGACCGGCGTGTGGATCACCGGCGTGCGCGTCGAAACCGTCGGACTCGATCAGTTCGATCACTCGCGCAGCTTACATCTTCATGACCAACCACGTCTCGAATCTCGACCCGCCCATTCAGTTCCGCTGATTCCCGAAGCGCACGTCGGTGATGGTGAAAAAAGAGTTGTTCAAAGTTCCAATCCTCGGCCGCGCCATGCGCATGGGATCGCTGGTGCCCGGTCGATCGCGGCAATCGCGACGCCGGCATCGAAGCCGTCCGCGCCGCGAAGGCGGTCATCGAGCAGGGACTCAACATGACCATCTACGTGGAAGGCAAGCGCTCGTTCGACGGCAAACTGCTGCCCTTCAAGAAGGGCCCGTTCTATCTGGCGATGGAGTGCGGAGTGCCCGTAGTTCCGATCACGATCGCGGGCACGCACTACGTCATGCCGAAGGCAAGATTCGCCATCAAGCCGGGACTGGTGAAAGGTGATTTTTCATCCGCCCATCGAGCCGGAGGATTTCGGCAGCCGCGATTGCCTGATGGAAAAAGTTCGCGCGGCCATCGATAGCGGCTTGCCGGAAGAGTTCGCCGCGAAGGCACCGTTCACGCCAGCCGAAGCGTGCCTGACGTCTCACGGAAGATAACCTGGCCTGATCCGATCGGAGAGTGCTGGCTATGTCCTTCGTGGTTATTCTTTGGTGTTTTCCGCACCGCCCGCGCAATCTCCGGCAGCCTCGGCAGGATCGCCGAATACTTCAGCCACAACTTGTGATCGACCGCAGGCGCGCCGCTCACCAGCGCCCCGGCCGGAATGTCGTGCGCCACGCCACTCTGCGGCGTGACGATCGCATCGTCCCCGACCTTGCAGTGCCCGACCACCCCAACCTGCCCGGTAAGAATCACGCGGTTGCCGATCTCCGTCGATCCCGCGAGCCCGACCTGCGCGCACAGCAGCGCGTCTTCGCCGACGTGCGATCCGTGCCCCACCTGCACCAGATTGTCGATCTTCACCCCGCGTCCGATGCGCGTTTCTCCCACGCTGGCGCGGTCGATGCAGGAATTCGCCTGCACTTCCACGTCGTCTTCAATCACCACCGGCGCGGGCTGCGGAATCTTATGCCAGCGTCCCTCGGCAGTTTTGGCAAACCCGAAGCCGTCCGCCCCAATCACCACTCCGTTCTGCAGAAGCACGTTGTTGCCGATGCGGCAGTTCTCGCGCACCACCGCGTGCGCATGCGCGAAAAAGTTGTCGCCGATCTTCACCCCGCCGATAAATCACCACGTGCGCCAGCAACACCGCATTGTCCCCGATCTCGACGCCCTCGTCGATCACCACATAGGGCCCGATGTGCGCACCGGCGCCCAATCTTCGCGCGCAGCATGCACCACCGCCGTCGGATGCACTCCCGGCGCATACCGCAGCGGCTGATGAAATAGTTCGAGCGCGCGCGCGAACGCCAGATAAGGATCCTTCGCCCGCAACATGGCCGTCGGAATAGCAGGGAAGTCCTCGCCCACGATCACCGCGGAAGCCTTCGTAGTCCGCGCCGCCGCCGCGTACTTGGATTCGATACGAACGTAGTTCCCCCGGCCCGGCCTGTTCAATCCCGTTGAGCCCGGTGATTTCGGTATCCGGAGAACCGTTTTCCAGACGCGCGTCGAGAGCAGAAGCAATGGCAGAAAGTTTCATGGTGGATGGAGGATGCGCGAGTAAATCGTACACCAGTTGGGGATGCTCCCCGTTCCAGCCGGCCCTCCGCCGCGATATCTGCGCGATTTCGCGGCAGCTATTGTACGATGAGCGCGAACCCTGTAGTGGAGGTGGCCGAACCGCTGGTAGCGGTGACGACTACGCTATAGCTTCCGGCCGGAGTGCTCACCACCGCTGGCGGAGGAGGAGGAGTTGAGCTTGAACTTCCCCCGCCGCATCCAGGTATTACGGCAAGCAGCAAGAGCAGCAACCCCAAAGCCATTACTCGCGTGCGGCGCCGCCTTGGACCGCCGAACAGAAGCCCCGAAAAGAGCAGCCCCACTCCCGTCAGCCATTGAGCTAGGAAAAGCCGTCGTGGAGAATGTAGCAATTCCGCCGCCGCTGCTGTGGTAGTCACTGTGATCGTGGCAGGAGTTGTCGTGAACGTACCTGTGGCCTTGATCGACGAAGGACTGAATAGGCAAGCGCACCCGCGGGAAGTCCCGAACAGGCTAGACTGATCGTCCCGCTGAATCCTGTGGATGAGTAAACGTTGATCGTCGCCGAACTCGACGACCCAGGTGCCGTGATATTAACCTGACTAGACGCCGCCGCCGCAAAAAAGCCGGGCTGAATGTTGAAGCTAATCGGTGGCGTGCTGGTACTGCCGGCGACAGCCGTACCGTTGAAGCTGGCATCGCCACCGTAGCTGGCGGAGATGGTATGCGTTCCAGTGTCGAAGGTGGAAATCCCATTCGGGGTGGCCGTATTGCTGCCATTATTAAATTGATCGCCGCCGTTCAACTGGAACACATTTCCGCCCGGAATCGCTCCGAAGGTATCGGTGAATGTGACCATTCCGGTGGGCGTGCCATATCCTGACTTGCCGGCCACGTCGGCGCGCAAGTAGACGAAGCTGCCGAAAGGCCCGCTGGTAAAGGGAAACTGATTCCCCTGCGAAGTGAAGGATAGTACCGACAAGATCGTTGTGCTCCCTTCAGGGGTCACGGTAACCGATACTGGTGTGGAGTCGCTGGGAGCGTAGATGGCGTCTCCTGCATAGTGGGCCGTGACAGTATAAGGTGCGCCGCCACCAGCGGGTAACTGGCTGGTCGTCTGCGTAACAGAACCGTTGGCCAGCGAGAGGCCGTCCACGCCATAGTTGCCATAAGATGACAGCAGGGATACGTCGCCGGTCGGCGTACCCGTTCCGCTATTCGGGAGACCGAGATGCTGACATTCACCGGCGTGCCGTGAGCAACCGTTATTGGAATAGTGCCCGAGTTCAGTTTCTTAGTTTGGTGGTGGGACTGAACACGACGGTATTCCACTGGGTAATAAGATTCGTTATGTTGACGGAGCCAAGGCCAGTCGTCTGGTCGTACCCAACAGTGGCTTGGTACTGCGATCCCACTTCGCCCGGGACCACATTGTTACCAACAGTTATGTCATTAAAGATACAAGCGCTGGCGGGTGGAGCGGTGGTATTCGACCCGTTACATTGCGATGGGTAAGCCGCCTGCCCGCGGCGAGGCGATAGAGTACGTAGTTGGCTATGCCCTGGCGCGTACCTTCGCCGGGGTTGATGTTTGCAATCTGCTGATCGACCAAGGCCATGATCCCCGCGAACGATGGCGTGGAAGCGGACGTGCCGCTGATGAAATAAATTTCGTTCGCTTCGCATGAGCCTTCAAGACACAACAGGTAAGGATCATGACCGGCCGCGGTCAAGGAAACATCGGGCAGGTCGCGCACACCGTCCGCCGGAATGCCAACCACTCCGGATTGCCACGAAGGTTTTGGAACGCCGGGCGTTGTTCCTCCGGCCTGGATATTTCCCGCGCTGGCGCCTCCGCTCCCCGCCCATAGCCCAGCAGTCGGGCTACTCTCGTTCCACACATCTTCCGGAATATAAGAAAGGGCTGACTCTTGCGCCGGCGGCTCGCTCCCCCAGTACTTGCTCTCCTGACC
>CAVVQB010000003.1:0-63959 GCA_963750245.1 uncultured Acidobacteriaceae bacterium | reverse complement strand
GGGTTCGAGTCCCGTCGTCCCCGCCATTCTTTTGAATGGTTTACAAAGAACCAGTAAAAGCAATCTGGGTCCGTTTGGGTCCAATAAGAGTTTCCGCATCTGCCGATTCGCCATTCTTCCCTTCCAAATAATCGGGAGAAACGACTTCTCGGGCTAGTGGATCAGGGTTGATTTGCTTCCCGACATACGCCCCCAGGCAAAATGGCATCCACGAGCTTCCCCTGCGCTACACGTTTGCTCTTGGTGGTTGCCTGAAGATACTTGTTGGTCACGTGCAGGTCGCTGTGGCGCAAGTAGTCGCGGATCATGAGTTGATGTTCGCCCATCTCGGCCAGCATGGTCCCCACCGTGTGCCGGAAGGTTTGCCAGCGCACGCCGGTGATGCCGATTTTCTTGAAGGCTGGTTGGATCTTCTTCTTCAACACGGAAGCCAAGTCGAGCGGCTTGCGCCCCAGTCAATCTTTCCGAAGGGAAGACGAAATCGCCCGGCTGGTTGTAGAGACTTAGTGACCTCCACTCCAGCAAGGCCTGCTTCAGACTCGGATGCATCGGCAATAGCTTCGCAGAAGCTTCCGTTTTTGTGCTCTTCAGGTGCCCACCCCGCCGCCAGTAGTAGGAGTGTTGCACACTGAAGTTTACGGTTTGACCGAAATTTCGTTCGGGGTTACTTTCCCTGATACTCAGGACGTCGGAACCGTTTTCGACCTTAGGAGTCAAAAGTGTTTTCATCGCTCGGGCATTTAGGTGAAGGTCTTCGCGCTACTATGGTCGGTCTTTGTTACTTCGGAGACCAGCACAGCCGTGAAAATATTGAGGCACAGCTGGTTCTCAAAGGCTCAACGACCGATTCCTAGACACGGTTGTACGGTTCATCTTCTTCTTCCAAAGCGAAACATTAAAGCAACTCCGAGAGACCACGCTGCAGCAGTTCGAGCCACCGATTCGCGACTGCTCATACCCTTTAGGTGTCCTTCTCGCCATCGCGAGAGACTGAATCTGGCTGTTTTCCGTTGAGTGAATTCCTGACACTCTCGCCCTCAGATCGCCGCGCGAGTGATTGACGGTGGAAGTCGCTGGAGATGCGAAATCCCGGCCCGACAAAGGTCGATCAGCGCAATTACTCGCGGGACGATCCAACGCTGTCGGCCCCGGAGGCACCAGGAGATGTGAATCGCACGGTGGCAGTGGCTCAGCCTTGCTTCTAAGAATTTTCGTAACAACGGCACCAGACCGCATGCTGGAGCCCGGGAAAATACGTCGAAACCTTAGATCAGAACACGGGGTACGCTGGTCGTGGCAATTTTGTTTTCGCGTACCGTCCATGGTAGACTAAACTAATCAAACTTAGTCTAAGGAAACCGCAATGAAAACAGTAAATATTCACGAAGCGAAAACTCAGCTTTCGAAGCTCATCGAAGAGGCGTCGAAGGGTGAGTCATTTGTCATTGCCAAGGCCGGCAAACCGGTCGTAAAGGTCACTGCCCTGAGCGCTCCAACCGGTGCTCAAGTACGGCGGCTCGGTTTCATGGCGGGGCAGATTTCTGTTCCGGACGACTTTGACCAAATGGGTAAGGAAGAGATCGAGCGAATATTCGGCGGTGGTGCGTGAAACTTCTGCTGGATACACATCTGCTCCTCTGGGCTGCCGGCGAACCGCGCCGGCTTTCAAAGCAAGCTCGAAACCTGATCGACAGCCCGGAAAACGAGCTTCTCTTTAGTGCGGCCAGTTTATGGGAACTTGCAATTAAACGCGGGTTGGGGCGGGAAGATTTTAGGGTAGATCCGCGGCTACTGCGCCGCGGCCTATTGGACAACGGATACAGAGAGTTGCCGATCATCAGCGACCATGTCGTTGCCATCGACAGCTTGCCGCTGATCCATAAGGATCCTTTCGACAGAATCTTAGTCGCGCAGGCGACAGTCGAGGGTGTAACACTGCTGACAATCGACTCCTTGGTGTCGCAGTATCCGGGTCCTATCAGGACAGTATAGAAATCCAGACGGCTAGTCTGGTGATAATGGTGGGGCGCGAATCGAAGAGGCGAATATGGGCCTTCCTGACAATTCATCGTGGAAAACACGACGCGTGGAGGGTGGGTTCCCGGATCGTACATTTGACATTGAGTTTTGGTAGGAGCAGGGAGATGAGGCCATCTTCGCGGCAGCATGGGAAATGGTCGAATTAGCTGAGGAAATAAACCAGGGCAGAAAACCCACACTACTAAAGAACTGCTACAACTCTTAAACGAATTCGAAGTTGAATATTTGATTGTCGGTGGCTACGCAGTCATGAAGTACAGTGAGCCGCGTTATACGAAAGACCTCGACGTGTGGGGACGCAATTCTGAGTCGCTCCCGTGCGCGTTGATATTCTGACCGAAATCACGGCTGTCGAGTTCTCCGATGCGTGGCAAAAGAAGGTGGCAGGCAGTTTCTGCGGTGTTCTGGTGCATTTCATTTCCCTGGATTACCTTTTGACCAACAAGCGTGCTTTAGGTCGTGACAGCGATCTGGCAGACCTTAAGCGGAATTCGAACGCAGCAAAACCAGAAAAATAGGCTGCAATAAGCGTGAAGGACATTCTCCACCACGCCTACGCCTCTTCAGCGCAATAGTTGAAAAGGGACTTCGCTGACAACGCCGATGAATCGCCAGCCATTGGTTAACGATCGACCTCTTCAAACTGGCTTCTAGTTTCCGCTTTGCCGACTATCCTCCGTAACTTCAACTTCCTACAAGCCCGTTTCTGGATCGCGCGTAACCGCTGAAGGGCTCACGGATTACTTCCGCATTGCCGACGACCCGTCCAAGACCGGACCTGTCGCCTTCCCGCTAAAGCTCAGCTTGTCTTCGCTGAGAACCACGCCGCCGCAATCAAACACGCTGTGATCAAGGTTGAGAAAACAATGGGGGTGGTGAAGGCGTATCTCCAGCTCAAAGCTGTGACTGCGACAAAGCAAATGGCGAGCGCCCAGGCGATGCTGCGCACGCGTGCCAAAGTCTCGGCCGGAAGTCCCCCCAGCAGCCACGCTAATACCGCCGCGAACAAAAGAAACACGGAGAAAAAAAGCCCGAACGCGCTGAAGAAGTCCCAATAAGTCCGGCTAAACCCTTGCGCGTCAAAGTGGATGGACCGCATTAACCCAAGAACCGCGTCCGCCCGCCATTCCGGATTATTCTGGCGAAACCCAAACGTATGTCCGGCGGTAAAAAGCAGCAGAAGAACAGAAGCGAGTCGATAAAGGATCGTCGCTCTCACGTACTCCCTCCCAAACGTTTTGCCGCGCCGCAGTTTACCACATCAGTCAACCTGCTCCGGCGCTTGCTGCTTGCTGAAGATTGTCGGACTTAGATCGCGACTGCTCGCTGCAACGTCCTTCGCTGCTTTCTCCCTGGCCCCACGGCGGAGATGCTTATGGGTTTCGCGGAACCAAAGATTTGAAGGGAGGAATCGAGAAGGACGTGGTAAAGGCATGTTCCGGCGGTTGGGCTCGCTGTTCTCCCGGAATCGAGAATCTTGGTCCGAATACTCCGTGGGGTCACAGCTATTTGTGATCTAGACACGGTTTTCGCGTGATCCGGCGCACAGCATCTGGGGACAAGCTAGGGTAACTAAGCAAAGCACACTTTATGAATATGTTCAGAGACGCTGGGCATCTTTTTCGTGTGGCTGTTGTTCTCGGCGTCATCGGCTTGGCGTTCTTGGGGATTCGTGCGCTTCTTGTGCCGAAGAGTTTCGGACAGTATGGACACTACCGCGGAAATGCCATGGCCGAGATGGCTGCCCGTCCAGTGAACTTCGCCGGTCATCAGGCTTGCGAAGACTGCCATGCTGATGTCCTGGAAAAAAAGAAGAGCGGTAAACATGTGCACGTCAACTGCGAGGCGTGCCACGGACCGCTGGCGAAGCATGTCGATGATCCGGGATCGGTGACACCCGCCAAACTCGACACGGCGGTACTGTGCGTCCGCTGTCACGAAGCGAACATCGCCAAGCCTAAGGCATTTCCGCAAGTCGCTTCCGTCGACCACTCCTCCGGCGTGCCCTGCGATACGTGCCACCAGCCGCATAGTCCGGTGATTGACGGAGGGGAGAAATGAGCATTACCCGGCGCCACATGCTCCTTCTATTACCGGCGGCCGCGATCGCCTGGAAGTACGTTCTTGCCGGAGCACCGGACGCAGCCCCCAATTACAAAATGTCCGAGCACTGGTGGGGCATGCTGATCGACCTCCCCAATTGCATCGGATGCGGGAACTGTGTGCGGGCGTGCCAGGCCGAGAACGACGTGCCGGACGAATACTTCCGCACCTGGGTGGAACGCTACCACGTGTCGGACTACGACATTGAAAATCCCCAGGTGGACTCGCCCGACGGCGGCAAGAAGGGATTTCCTCCGGTCAAGGCAGAGGGAGGGAAAAACTTCTTCGTGCCTAAGCTCTGCAATCATTGTGCGGATTCACCCTGCACGCAGGTTTGCCCGGTGGGTGCGACCTTCATAAGCCCGGATGGGGTGGTTCTGGTGGACAAGACGTATTGCCTCGGCTGCCGCTATTGCGTTCAGGCCTGCCCTTACGGTTGCCGCTTCATCAATCCGAAAACTGCAACTGCCGAGAAGTGCACTCTCTGTTACCACCGGATTACGAAAGGCCTGACCACCGCTTGTTGCGAGGCATGCCCGACCGGCGCGCGCCAGTTGGCGGACTTGAAGAATCCCAACGATCCGATTCACGAATTCCTGAAGACCCATGACGTCCAGGTCTTGAAACCCTACATGGCGACCCATGCCAAGGTGTTTTACAACGACCTGGATGGTTCTGTGCGATAAGGAGACGGTTGACCATTATGCCTGGCGTTGAAGGCTTCATGTATCCGAACGAAGTGGAACTCCAGTGGAGCGTCCTCATCGTGCTGTATCCGTTTCTCACAGGCTTGGTGGCCGGCGCATTCATTCTGGCTTCGCTGGAGCGGGTTTTCCAGGTGGAGGCGGTCAAGCCCACTTACCGCCTGGCGTTGCTGACGGCCTTGGCTTTCCTGCTGGTAGCGCCGCTGCCGTTGCAACTGCACCTTGGACATCCGGAACGCTCGTACGAGATGTACCTGACGCCGCACCGGACCTCCGCGATGGCCATGTTCGGGTTTGTGTATCTGTGGTACTTAATGGGTGTTCTCTTGCTGGAAATCTGGCTCGACTACCGCCGTGACATCGTGGTGCTGTCTCAATCCACCACCGGATGGAGACGCTTGCTCTACCGCCTGATGACCCTGGGTTCGACCAACATCAGCAAGCACGCACGTGAGATTGATGACCGACTGGGCTGGCTGATTACACTGATCGGCATTCCTTCGGCGTTCCTGCTGCACGGATACGTCGGCTTCATCTTTGGCTCGGTGAAGGCCAACCCGTGGTGGTCGTCGCCGCTAATGCCGGTGGTGTTCATCTTCTCTGCCATGGTGTCGGGGATCGCCGCCGTCATGCTGCTTTACATGCTGCTGACGTGGGCTCGCAAAGAGACGATCGATATGCGCTGCGTGGACACGGTGGCGCGCTACCTGTTTTACACCTTCATCATCGATTTCAGCTTGGAAATGCTCGATCTGATTCACCGCATCTACGAGGCGGATGAGAGCTTCCGCAGCTTGGATTTCATGGTCCACACCAAGCTGTACATGTCCCATATCGTGGTTCAGATCATTCTTGGCACGGTCACTCCCATTGCGCTTCTGGCCTTGACTCAGGTGTTAAGGCTCGGCGAAATGGCCCGCAAGCGCATTTACGCCCTGGCGGGATGCCTGACGCTGGTCGGAATCTTTGCCATGCGCTGGAACATCGTGATCGGAGGCCAGTTGTTTTCCAAGAGTTTTCTGGGGTATACGACTTACAAGATGGGTTTGGCCACGCGCGAAGGACTGCTCGTGGCCATTGCGCTGACTATTTTGCCATTGCTTATTTTGTGGGTGCTGGCGAAGCTTCTGCCTCCCTGGCCTGAGAAGGATTCAGGCTTGTCTCCGGACGCCGCACCCGCGCACTGATTTCCGAGCGCAAGTATTAGGACGACATTTCGGAGCGCGACGTTCGACTAGTTCTTGTTGCCAGCCTCAAAGCGAGTGGAGATTGGAGATTATGGACGATCTCGACGCTTTAGCACGGCTCATTGCTCGTTTGGAGAAGCTGGAGAGCCGAGTCTCCGACCTCGAACATCGATCCGAGAAAGCGGCATGTGTTGCCGCCATACCCGCCGCTCCGACCGTACTCCAGCCAACCGCGGCTGCATTCTCACTTGCACAAGCTGGTGGAGTGTTCCCAGTGGTAGGCAAAGCCATGCTCGGAATCGCCGGCGGCTACCTCCTCCGGGCTGTAGCCGAATCCGGTACGTTTCCAAAGTTGGCGGTTGTATTTCTGGCGCTCGCCTATGCGGAGATGTGGCTGGTATGGGCAGCGCGAGTTCCGGCTGAGGCGCGCTTTGTGAGCAGTGTTTACGCCACCACGGCGGCCTTGATCATCGCTCCCATGCTCTGGGAACTGACTCTGCGATTCGAGGTCTTGCCCACCTCGGCGACCGCCGCCGTCCTCGGCGTCTTCGTGGCCACCGCGTACGCTCTGGCCTGGAAGCGCAATCTGGTATCGATCATCTGGGTGGCCAATCTCGCCGCGGTCTTCACTGCCCTCGCGTTGCTAATCGCGACGCTCGATCTCGTGCCTTTTATCTCGGTGCTTCTGTTCATGGCATTGGCCAGTGAGGCGGCGGCTGGCCGCAACCACTGGCTCAGGCTCCGGCCGCTGATAGCCGCCGCGGTGGATCTTGCCATATCTATTCTCTTCTACGTTTACTCCCGCCCGGAGGGTATCCCCTCGGAGTACAAGAGCGTAGCGGCGCAAGAGCTGACGGCACTCGGGTGCATGGGGTTTCTGATTTATGGAGGGAGCATCGTTTTCCGGACCGTGCGGCTTCGTCAGAAAATCGGAGTCTTCGAGACCGGGCAGGCCGTCATTGCGTTCTTGCTGGCTGCCTTTGGCATCCTGCATTTTGGGGAAAGCGCCGGCGCGCCAGTGTTAGGGGTGCTCTGCTTGCTGTTCTCGGCAGCGTGTTACAGCGCAGCCTATGCTTATTTCGACCGCTACCACGAAGAACGTAACTACCACGTGTACGCCACTTGGAGTGGGGCTCTTTTCCTCGCAGGCAGCTCTCTCTGTCTTAGGCCGGTGCTATTGGCGCTGTGCTTGAGCGTAGCCGCAATCGTCGCCACCATCTTAGGTGCCCGGGCATCTCGCCTGACGCTGGAATTCCACGGCCTGATGTATCTGGCGGCTGCGGCGTACGCGTCTGGCCTGCTGGAATATGCGGGGCGTGCACTCGCGGGAACGTTTCCAGACGCGCCGGGATGGATTGTCTGGATCGTCGCCGCTTCGGCCATTCCGTGCTACGCGATCGCAGGCCACTTGCGCACGGAGCGCTGGAACCAGCGTCTTCTGCAAGCGCTTTCGGCCATTCTGGCGGTGGCCGCAGCGATCACGTTTCTGGTTTCTGTCCTGGTGTGGCTGGCGGAGAAAGGCATGACTCCGGGCGCATCCCACGTTGCAGTCATCCGAACATTGATCACCTGTGTGGTCGCGCTCGCGCTTGCCTTTAGCGGTACCCGTTGGCAGCGGACTGAACTCGTATGGATTGCCTACGGGACGCTGGCTTTAGTCACAGCGAAGTTGTTGTTCGAAGACTTGCAGCATGGACGTCCGGGATCTACAGCCGTGTCGATCTTCCTGTACGCGCTGGCTCTGATTCTCGTTCCTCGCATCGCGCGAATTGGGCGTCGGCCCGCTGAGGAGCTTCCTACCCCGGCCACTCCTGTTAAACACGGTCACTGACTTTCCACACGTAAGCACCCGTGCTCGGTGCCGACCCTCTTTGCACGCTCCGCGACTGGGTGCGAACAGTGTTCTGCGCTTGTGACCCACTTCCATTCAACCCGGAAAGTGTTGACCCGCTGGCGCGCTTAAGTACGCGATAATTCTTCGCACTATTTCTTCGACAGCTCGCTTTACTTCGGGAGAAATCTTCATCCCAGGTTCGAATCGCCGTCCCTCGACTCCATAGACCCGGAGTCGTGTTGGAAAGCGATTCAGAACGTGAGCCAGTTCGATCGCTTCTGTCACGCCGAAGCCATGGGTCGAAGCTGTTGTGCTGATGGAAGCCAACGGCTGCCGGCCATCCCACGACTGCACCGTCCCGACCGCCGCGCCAGTCACCACTGCATCAACCACGATCACATCGTCGGCACTTTTCCACGCTTCGATGAGATCCAAGGCTTCGCCATTGCGCGTTTCCGCTTCTATGCCAAGCGACCGCAGTCGCTCCGCTACCAGAATTCCGACCGCGTCGTCGCTTCGGTCCCGATTCCCGCAGCCAATGATGAGCATGCTTCAGTCCTTGATATCCTCACGCTTCATCACGACTTTCAGAAAATGTGTGGCGCAGGAAATGCACGGATCATAGCTCCGCACTTCCTGCTCGCATTTCCAGGTCGCTTCATCGATCGGCCAAGCTACCAACTGGGCTGCGTACTCGCGAAGATCATCTTCGATCCGCTTCTGATTTTGCGAGGTTGGCGGCACGATCTTGGCGGCAACGATGAGCCCATTTTCGTCCAACGCATATCGATGATAGAGGATGCCACGGGGAGCTTCCGTGATCGCCTGGCCCACTCCTATTCGGTTGGGTGCCTCAACCCGTGGTGCGGGTGGAGGCTCGAATTCGTGAATGACCCGCAGCGCCTCAGTACAGGCGAAGACCAGTTCGACGGCGCGAACCACGATGCTGCGGAAAATGTTCCTTACCGGGGGCCGGAGGCCCACGTCGACCGCTGCCTTGCGCGCTACTTCAGGCAGTTTGTCGAAATTCAAATTGAACCGCGCAAGCGGCCCTACCAAGTAGGAGCCTCTGCCTCGTACCATAGAGTGTAAGGCGTTCGAGTGTTTGACATGTATCTCGACAAAATGGTCTTCGTATTCAGCGGCGTCGATGTCCAGTCCACGATTCGATACCAGGCGTCCTTCATTGAACGGATACTCGTTCGCATGACGGAGGGCCACGAACTCGTAATCCTGCTCAAAGTTGGGGAACTGCAAGCCAGCCGTCCAGCGCACAGTTTCGAGCGAAGCTTGGAGGGCCCACTCAAGATCATCCACCAAATCGCACAGCTGTCGCTTGGTGGGCGTCTTGGAAAAACCCCCAACGGAAGCGGAGATGGGATGGATTTCGCGTCCGCCAAGTAATTGCACAATCCGATTGCCAATCTTCTTGAGCCGGAGCGCTTTTTCCACCACGGCCCGATGATCTTTTGCCATGGCGATTGCATCCTGGTAGCCGAGGAAATCGGGCGCGTGCAACATAAAGACATGAAGAGTATGACTCTCGATCCACTCACCACAGTAGAAGAGCCGACGGAGCAGCCGAATCGCAGGGTCGATCCGGACTCCGAGAGCCCGTTCGATCGCATGCACTGCACTCATCTGATAAGCGATAGGACAGATGCCGCAGATTCGCGCCGTGATGTCCGGAGCTTCGGAGAAGTGACGACCGCGGAGCAAGGCCTCAAAAAAACGGGGAGGCTCGTAAATCTTCAGCTTCACATCGGTCACTCGTTCGCCTACCAGTTTGATATAGAGAGATCCCTCGCCTTCCACGCGGGCCAGAGTGTCGACACGAATCGTTCTTGCCCCACGTCCCGTCATGTCCGTTCACACTCCTCGCTGGCCTTGCGGAACTGCCACGCCCAGGCGTTAAATCCGCGGAATGCGCGGGACACCTGACTATCCGTCTGTCCCAGAATGCGGAACTGGCTCGTCAGCGAAGCGGTGTTGGGCGTCTCCATGGGACCGTAGCAACCGTAGCAGCCACGGTCGTAGCTGGGGCACAGCGCTCCGCAGCCCGCCTGAGTTACGGGCCCAAGGCAAGGGATACCGCGGGCTACAGCAATACACACATTCGCCTTGCGCTTACACTCGATGCACACACTGTATGAGGGAACATTGGGCTTGCGCCCCGCCAGTGTCGCGGTGATCAATTCTATGAGCTGATATTTGTTGATCGGGCAACCACGCAGTTCGAAATCGACGGGAACGTGCTCCGCGATCGGAGTCGAGAGTTTCAGCGTGCTGATGAACTGCGGGTGTGGCATACACGACCCGAATGAACTCATCGACATCCTTCCAGTTACGCAAAGCTTGAATGCCACCCGCGGTCGCACATGCCCCAATTGTGATCAGGGTTCTTGCATTGCCTCCGCACTTCCTGGATGCGCTGGGCATCTTGATACGTGGTGATCGACCCCTCCACCAGACCGATGTCATAAGGACCTTTCGACATCGCGCGTGTGGCTTCCGGAAAGTAGGCAATATCTACTGCTCCAGCAATGCCGAGAAGTTCGTCTTCCGCATCCAGCAGGCTTAATTGACAGCCGTCGCACGAAGCGAACTTGAAAACACCGATTCTTGGCTTGCGTTCCGACTTAGAGCTCATATTTCTCCAGTAGGTTCCGAATTCGTTCGTAGCGGAAAACTGGCCCGTCCTTGCAGATGAAGTGTGGTCCATATTGGCAATGGCCGCAAAAACCGACGGCACACTTCATGTTCCGTTCGATCGAAAGATAGATATCGTCTGCGGCTAAGCCCCTGCGTTTCCAGTTCCCGCGCGACGAAGCGCATCATGATCTCCGGACCGCAGACCATCGCAACTGAACCAGCCGGCTGCAGCCGGGAGTATTTGAACAAAGTCGTGACAATGCCGACGTGCCCTCGCCAGCCCAAGCCCCCATAGTCGACCGTGACCAGCACTTGAGTGTCGCGGCTTGCGAGCCCACGTCGCCAGTTCCTTGCGATACAAGCAGGTCGCGCGGGCTGCGTCCTCCGTAAAGGATCACCAATCGCCCATAGTCTTTACGATTCTGCAAGACGTGATAGATTAGCGGCCGCAAGGGTGCCAGGCCAATCCCGCCCGCGACCACGATGATGTCCTTCCCCCGCGCGGCCTCTACTGGCCAGCCAGCCCCAAACGGACCTCGAACACCCACGCCGTCGCCCAGTCGCCGATTCACCAGTGAATGAGTAGCCTGCCCGACTGAGCGCACCGTATAGACCAGGCGGTCGTGCAATGCTGGGTCGCCACTGATCGAGATTGGCAACTCGCCAACTCCGAATACCCACAGCATGCTGAACTGTCCGGGCTGGAAGGTACTTCCGTTGTCTGCGTTCTCGGGCTCGAGGGTCAACGTAAATGTGTCCGGCGTCTCCTTGCCCACCTCTCGTACTGAGTATGGGTGGGGGAGCATCGGGTCGATTGGGATTGCTGTCGCCATGATCATCATTTGAGTGCGTATACGTCGAGCAACTGCAAACGTGTCGCCTCCAGCCGCTGCTCCATGATCTGGGCAAACCGCTTCAAAACCTCGTAGCCGAGATCGTGGTTCTCCTCGCACTTCGTTCGTAAACATTTTCCGTCGAGGGCGATAGCCCGCACATCACTGACAGCACGTGCGTGGAATTTCCATTGAAAGGGAGGCAACAGCCACGACCATCCCAGAATTTCGCCCACGCTCAGGGTCGCAATGATAATCGGCTTGTGCTGCGGCGCAAGAACCTCCACGGCTACCTTCCCTTCGCGAATCAGATAGAAGGTGTTGGCGGCGTCTCCTTCTTTAAGGATGTAGGTTCCGGCTTTGAAGCGCACATTGGAAGCACAGCTGACCATCAGGTTCGTGAAGCCGTCGTCGAGGCCTACGAAGAACGGGTGTTGCGCGATGATGCGCTCAAGCGTTTCCATCCTTGCCTCCTTCACGAATAGCGCGGACCTCTTCAGTGATGTCGATGCCCACCGGGCACCAGGTAATGCAGCGACCGCAGCCAACACATCCCGAACTTCCGAACTGATCGATCCACGATGCCAGTTTGTGGGTCATCCACTGGCGATAGCGTGCTTTGGCGGTGGTTCGGACACTGCCTCCGTGGATATAGGAAAGCTTTGAGTGAAGCAGGAATCCCAGCGTCGCCAGCGTTCGGCATGATCCCCGCTAATGTCGGTCACATCTTCGACGGAAGTGCAAAAGCAGGTAGGGCAGACCATGGTGCAATTGGCACACGTCAGGCAGCGGCTTGCGATATTGTCCCAACGTGGATGGTCAAAGTTCTCGTAGAGAAGTTCTTTGATACCCGCGGTGTCGATGCTGCGAACCTGCTGGCGTGCCGCAGCTTCCACGCTGGTTTCAGCTTGCTGCCGGTCTTCCCCCGTAGCTGGAACCAATTCCAATTGTGCGAGTATTTCAGCACCGCGTTCGCTGCCGGCGGCTACCAGGAAGCGGTGCCCCTTGGATCCAAGGAGCTCTGTGAGCACCAGGTCGAACCCATTCGAGAGGTGTGGGCCCGTTCCCATCGAGGCACAGAAACATGTCGCTGCGGACCCAGTGCATTGCACTGCAACGATGAACGTACCTTGACGGCGCCGGCCATAGATTGGATCTCGATATTTGTCCTGTAGCAGGACGCGATCTTGCACTGCGATCGCCGCCACTTCGCATGCCCGAACTCCCAGGAACGCATACGTATGTTCGGGGGTGACCTCATTGTTCAGGATTCGGAACGTCGCATTGTGCCGCTCAGCCGACCAGAGCGGCAATTCTGAGGGATGCAAGTATTTCTTCCAACTGTGCGGTCCTACTGCATAGCCGAACCAGGCCTCATCTTCGCGGTGCTTCAGACGATAGCGTCCGGGCTCCTGTTCGTCGGTCCACCCTGCGGGCAGATCATCGACTGACTCGGCCCTGTCGTAGACGATTGCCCCGTCGCGTAGCGTGGGCGCGACGACTTCATAGCCCTTGCGCAGCAATGCCGCGACCAGCTTCCCCAACTGGTCTGCACCTAGAATGTGCTCCGATCGTTGAGCCACACGATCCTCCGCACTGGCCAGTCTGGTTATCACCGCCCTGGCGCGACGGCTTCAACAGCGTCAGGCGGATTGTCCGAGGCCGTTGCGTGAATGCTGCTCTCCTTGAGCGCTCGGTCGAAACAAACCGGATGTTCAACCTAAGCGGCCATCTTGGCGGCTTTCGGCTTTGTGATCTGGCTGATCCTGGGTTCTACGAGTCTTACCAGATCGACCCAATCCATCCGCATGAGCTCGCGATGCGTGCCAGCGTTGAAGGTAATTTCCTTATTCCTGGTCAGACTCTCGTCCGCATAGACGGCCATCCCGTAGAGGTTCCCGAACGGAGACATCGCGCCAGGCTCGCAATCGGGAAACTTGTCCTTGAATTCCTGCTCTGAAGCAAGCGTCACGTCCCGTGCACCCGCAGCTTGTTTCAGCAGTGGAAGATCGACATGGCGCGACGCAGGAACGACGGCCATCGCGAGATCTCCATCGATCCTTACGATCACCGTCTTGGCTAACTCTTTTCCCGAGATATGCGTGAGGGCGGCGATGCCCTGCGCCGTGTAGGCGAGTGAGTGAGAGAAAATGATGTACTTGATGTTGTGAGTGTCGAGAAACCCCCGCAGCTTGTTGAGCGGCATGGCAACCTCCTTACTATTCGAGACACGAGAACATTGAGGAGCCCACTTACACAGCTCTTCCTGCTGGGCACATCGTATTCGCAATAAACCCCGGTTCTCAGTGACCAGCATCACGGCCAATGAGCCGAAGCCACTTTGTTGGGAAACATGGCGCTTCGTGATGTGGATCACTGCAACTAAGGGTATTAGCGAGAAAGATGGAAAATGTAGAAGTGTTCTCCACAATCCATCCGCTATCCACAGCGGCTCGTTTTCGGTCCTCTTGCTGATCCAACAAGCGACCGAGCGATCCTCTTTCACAGTGTTGTGTTCGAAGGAGGGGTTATGAAATCCGTTCAGTCGTCAAAGCACAAGGCTGAACCGCCGGCCACGCTTCTGTGCCCACGAAATCCAGAAACCCTACGAGCCGAGATGCAACCAGTACAACTTGCAATTGCCCGCAGGGCGTTCGAGTTGTTCGAAAAGCGCGGGGGTGAACTCGGCCACGACTGGGAAGATTGGTTCCAGGCGGAGTCGGAACTGTTGCGTCCGGTATCGATCGTGAGTTTCGAATCACACGATCAGTTGAGTCTTCGCGCCTACGTTCTCGGCTTCGGAGAAGGTGAACTCCAAGTCAGTATCGAACCCAAACGGATCGCCCTCTTCGGAAGAAGAGAGGTCGCCGTCAACCAGAATGGGCACCAAAAGATTGAGTACATCGATAGCTATCCCGATCAGGTTTTGCGCCTGATCGACCTTCCCACCGAGGTTGATCCGGAGAGAGCGGTGGTCGAACTGCACGCTGGGATGCTGAAGTTTGAGCTCCCTAAAGCTGCAAAGCGAATATTAGAAAGCATGGCGACGGGGGCCTGAGGAGTTATGACATATCAACACGCCAAGAAAGGAGGAGCGCTATGAAACTTCCGCAGATCGTCATGGGCATCGGATTGGTCCTTCTCGTGGTCTTGATGTTCACCAGTCCCAGGCATCGTGCACCAGCTTACAGCGCCTGGAACGAGGTAACTGTACAAGGCACGGTGGAGGACGTTCAGGAGTTCTATTGCCCTATCAGTGGGAATGAAGGAACTCATCTGCTGGTAAAAACAGAAAGCGGCTCCGTCCAGGTACACCTTGCCCCTACGCGGTTCCTGCGTGACAAGAACCTGAGCTTTAGCAAAGGAGATGTCCTCCAGGTGGTCGGCTCGAGAATAATTTACCAGGGGCGGGATGCCCTGATCGCCCGCACTGTCGTTCGGGGCAGTCAGACAATGGCGTTTCGGGAGCAAAACGGAAAGCCAGTCTGGTTGGAATAGGCCAGGACGAGCAAGTTCGTCGACATCGCAGGCGTTGAGCATTCTCGACGCTCTTCTGATTGGACCTGCGTGAAAGGAGGGGGAAGCTGAGCATCGAAACAACTGGGCAGAGGAGGGTCATGTGTTCTCACTCATTCCCGTCGGAGACTGGCCTTCTCAAGGCATCTGATTAGAACGTTAGCCTCTAGGCACAAGCGGGGGAAGGTACTTTGTCGCTACTGTAGTTTCGCGTAGTCGGCCTTGGCTTCTTTAAGGATGGGGATGTCGAGGTCGGCGTCTTTCCAAAGCGTGAGGAAATCTTTGTAGGCGGCGAGCGCTCGAGTGCGGGCAGCATCGGCATCGCGGCCTTACAAGCTTCTCGCCTGCAAAGTGTTCGCACGAGCCACGCCCAGATGCGCTAACGCTCCCGTCCAGCAGTTCCAGACGGTCCCGCTGTGGTCGAGAATCTTCTGAAACTCGGCAGCAGCGGCACTGCCTTGTGCGGCTGCTAAGGATGCCTCTCCATGCACATGCACCGAATAGAGGCAAAAAAAGATTGTTGAGCATGTGTACACTCCCTAGCTCGATGGGTGGTGCAGCAGCTTGCAGAGCATTGAGGGCAGAAGCCAGGTTCTTTCTATCGCCATTCAGCGCCGAGGTCCAGACTAACGGAATTGAGGGGACTGAAAAGAACCTCCTTCTGGGAACCATTCAGATTCATCGAGAGGACATGGACGACACAGAATCAGAGTTCGAGCATCGATTCCCAGTTGGCATGTGGCTCGATATTCTCAACTACTACCGAGATTCTTGCTCAGCCGGCCGATACGCAGGAGACCGAAAAGCCGGCCTAAGGTTCGACCTCAGGTCTCTCAGCCCCGTCCAATGATCCGATGATTGCAAGAGTTTGCGATTCCAACCAGGTGCAATCTTTAGCTTCGGCCAGCGGGTCTTTCGATTCTGTTCGATGCGACCACCCTTATAACGGGAACTTTCAATGGAACTCGACAGCGTGTGGCAAGTCTGAGGACCGGCTGCAAAACCCAGAGTCCCTAGCATGCTTCTGATGGTGACTCAAATCACTGTGGGCACGCTCACGCTGAACTATCGTGAAAAGTGCAGGTGACCCTATGCCGGGTCCGTCCGCCATTCAAAGGCTAGAGGGGCTGACTCCCAAACAACTGCGTGCAGCCCTAGCGGATTTCTTGCCGAAAGACGCTACGCCAGACGCACAGATCAATGCTACTGAGTTTGGTCTGCGAAGCCCAGCGGGCGAAGCTTTGCGGGAAGCGATGGCGAGATGGATCGTTGACGAAATTGTCCCGGTCGACAGACTAGTTCCGAACGCTTACCTCAAGTGGCGTCCGCCGGTTCGAGACGCCATGATGTTCGTGGTGATGCATCTTTCGCCGTCACGCCTTGCTCCCAAACTGATTGAGCAACTGGCACTGCCCTCGAACACTCCGCCCGAAGCGCGTTTGCTGCGCTTGATCGCGAAAGTGCCCGGCCTGCAGAAGTTGGGTCAAGTGATAGCCCGCAACCGGAACCTTCGCCCGGCGCTGCGCAATGCCCTGGCTCGACTGGAGAATGGAATTCGCGACGTTCGGCCTGACGATGTGGTCGCGATTATTCGACAAGAGCTGGGACCAAAGGTCGAGAAATACCGCGTTGAAATCAAAGCCAGCATTCTTTCGGAGGCAAGTGTCAGTGCGGTGGTGCGCTTCACCTGGCGAAATCCCGAGAGCGCGCGACGGGAACGGGGTGTATTCAAAGTTCTTAAGCCTCACATCCCCGAATACTTCGCGGAAGACATGGATTACCTGCGTGGACTGGCGCAATATTTTGGCGACCGGAAACATAGTTATGGATTTGCCGGGCAAGTAATCCCGGATACTTTCAAGAAAGTCCGGCGACTGCTACGGCACGAGGTCAATTTTGTGCGCGAGCAGAGGACCCTGCTTGAAGCAGGGAATCTCTATCGGTCGATGAAAGGGGTTCGGGTGCCACGGCTGATTCAGCCGCTGAGTACGTCCAGAATCACGGCGCTCACTGAGGAACAGGGAATCAAGGTGACCAATGCGGCGGCCCGTCTGCCCGCTGACCGTCGGCAGAAAATTGCCGAGCAACTGATCGAGGCGCTGATCGCAGTGCCCCTTCTGGCGGCGCAGGAAGACGCCATCTTTCATGGTGACCCTCACGCAGGTAATCTACTTTATGACAATCGATCCGGCGAACTAACGATCATCGATTGGGCGTTGAGGGAACGCTTGAACCGAGACCAACGCCGTCATCTCGCGCTCCTGTTTCTGATGGTGAGCTTGCGGGACCCGGTGGGCGCTTGCAACGAAGTTCTGGCGCTTAGTCAGCCGCGCATTCGAATTGCTTCAGCGAAAGGACGAGCGGTCGAAGAGCTGGTGAGGGAATTCATCGACGAGTTACCCGTGGTGCAGCTGCCCAGCGGAGCCGATGCAATGAGATTGCTGGAACGCGCTGCTATAAAGGGGATTAAATTTCCTGGACCATTGATTATGTTGTCCAAGGTCATGTTCACACTGGATGGAATCTTGCAAGACGTTGGCGGTTCCGGCAGCGGTATGGGTTTCACCATCGCCCGCCATGTTGCGCAACATTGGATAGCGAATCGCAAAGAGTTCCGTTCGCCGTTGATGGCCAAGGATTGGATCACGCTTCAATGCAGTGCGTTGCTCTACACCAGCCGTCTATGGCTGCAAAGTGAGCAGGCAATTGTGAACCGATTGCTGCCTGAAACTGCGACGACCCCAACCGTGCCAGCCTAAGCCAATGGCTGCGCGTGAGGATTGTTTTGGGCGCTGCCATTCCAGTTCATCTTCGCTGCGGCTGGAATGTAGCTCATCGCTCGTTCAGCCAGCGCCGTGATGGTCAGGCTGGGATTAACTCCCAGGTTGGCTGAAACCACAGACCCGTCGCAGACGTACATATTCTTATAGTTGAAGAGACGCTGATAAGAATCCACCACACCATGGCTGGGAGAATCGGCGATCACACAACCTCCGATGCAGTGCGCAGTGCCTGGAACGTTGAAAAGAATTTCCGGAAGCATGCTCATTGCGAATCCTCCCGTCAGTTTCGCAAATTGCTTCGCAAACTCGTTGGCTTTGGGAATGTAGGTGGGCACCTTCTCACCCCGGCTGACAAGAAACTTCCTAAAGGGCCAGAACCAGGGGCGCTGCCAGCGCATCTCAATCTCTCCCTCGAGTGCCTGCATGCAAAGCAGAATTACAAATTCTCGCGCCCAGCCCAACGGCTGCAAGACTCGTGCCGTTTTGAACGGGTGCCGGAGCATCGACGCCAAAACGTTCTTCAGCCAGAGTGCGATGCGCCGCGGACCCGGTTGACCATCTGTCAGGATGGTGGTGAGAAATCCCATGGTGTCGGAGCCCTTTGGATAGCGGACCGCTTCGATATGCGTATGTTCGTCGATGTAGATCCCGGAGCCGATGGCGATGCCCTGCGACACGTCTTCGGCGTAACCGGGCGTACGTACTCCTATCAGTGATTCGGAATTCGTGCGCACATGCTTTCCCAGTTGGCCGCTGATGGCTGGAAGAGAACCTTTTTCCCTGAGGTGAAAAAGAAGTTCCATAGTGCCCAGCGAGGAAGCCGAGAATACGACGGCGCGGCAGGTGAATCGCAGTGGCTGCCGGCGGAGCCACACCGTAGACTTAACTGTGCATACCTCGTAGCCCAGGCTGCCATCGCTGGCGCCGCCGAGCGGCTTCACGTTTACCACTCTTGTTTCCGGAAAGACTTGCGCGCCGCGTTTTTCAGCTAGATAAAGGTAGCCGAGGTCCAGGGTATTTTTCGCGCCGTAGCGGCAACCCATCATGCAACCGCCGCACGCAACACATGTGGTTCGCGCCGGACCCTCCCCGCCGAAGAACGGGTCCGGAAAGGTCTGGCCTGCCGGGTCACCCTCGACAGGCTGAAAGATGCCTACCTTCGTGCAATAGAATGTCTGCCCGGAACCCGCAATTTCGGCAGACTTCTTTAAGAGAGTGTCGGCCGGCCCCAGAATTTTGTTTTCCGTTACACCCAGCATCCGGGAGGCCGTGTCGTAATGCCGGGGCATTTCCACCTTCCAGTCGGCCAGGGCTCTCCAGGACCCGGTTTCCCAAACTTTCTCCGAAGGAGGCAGCAATGTACAGGCGTAGGTGATGGAGCCCCCACCTACAGCGCAGCCATGGAAGATAGTTGCGTGCTTAAAGAACTGAATATTAAAAAACCCCCGCAATCCTAGGCTGGGACGCCACAACCACCGGCGAATCGACCAACTGGTGTGCGGAAGATTATCGGGCGTCCAGCGCCGCCCCATTTCCATAACTCCGACTTTGTATCCCTTCTCCGCCAGTCGAAGGGCCGAAACACTGCCACCGAAGCCCGAACCGATGACGATGAAATCGAAATCTAATTGATCGTTGGTGTGCGCCATAGAGTGTTCTACATACGAGCCACTTGTCCACTAAGCGCACCGGTAGCAGGCACTGTCGAGAACATAGGGCGGGACGGTTAAGAGAATTGGCGAATTTGGGGGAGGCGTGGCGACGACGGTTCGCAGCAGGTTGTGCGCGTGTTGCCACCAGCCGTGAAAGATACGGTCTTCGCCAATATGCCCACCGGAATAGCGCACCATCAGCCGGCTCCAGCCATCGAAGTCGTATGACGATGCAAACGGATTAACCACTACACATCGAGTGTCGAGCCGGAGCCCTGCGCGCAGTGCTTTAAGAGTGCTCTCTTTTGCGCTCCAAAGCAGAGCCAAGAGCCGGTCTCGGTCAGTCGCCGACCCGCGCGCGACCAAAGCTTGTTCTTCCACGGTGAAATAGTCAGCGATAAAGGCGTCGCCCCGCGGTTCGGCCACTTCCAGATCACAACCCATCTCCACTCCAGAAATCACCACCGCACAAGCTGCAATGCCAGCGCGGTGACTGAGAGAAATCGCGGCCGCGACTGGCCGCTTGTGGAAGAAGACCTCAGGCGCCCCGGAAGCGGCAGCGCGTACATCCATTTTCGCGAAGACCAGAGGATGCGCTGGCACGTTCAGAAACAGAGCCAGTGCCTGTTTTGCCGTCCAACGTCCCAACCGCCAGTCGTCCCGGCGATTAGGAAAGCGCAACCCCTTCAGGAACGCCCTTTCGTCTTCGCTCAACCAATCGTTGTCCTCTGGTACATCCTGTTTTGTACGTTCCAACCAGTAAACATTCATCTGGTACCTCTGAACGACATTAAGCCGCTTTCGACATTTCGTTTTCCGATTTCGCGTGCTCGGACTCTTCGATACTCCTGATACCGCGCTCGACCGCGTGAATGAGATACGGCCGGAGGGTCGCGGGTGGAATGATGTGATTGAGAGCGCCGACGTCAAGAGCTCGTTGAACGCTGTGGACGCGGTCAAACTCGGAGGCCATCTCGCCGAGTTTTTCCGAGTGAACGACCTTGAACAGTTCATCCCACTCGGCGCGCAACGCGACTTTCTTTGCGCCCTCAGCGTTGGCGATGGCTTGAGTTAAGGCCTGCAAGCGCGGATCCTTGCGTGCTTTGGCTTCTACTTCGCCAGCAAAAACAACCGCAGCCGCCGGAGCGCCGCCGATCACGGAAGCGAAACTTCCCTCCAGCGCCGCCACTTCGATGTTTTCGTTCAGCGCGCGCGAGAAGACAACGTATGCGCCTCCGTGATAACGCGAGATCACACAAAAGACGATGGGGCCTTTGAAATTCACCACGGCCCTTCCGATCTCAGCACCGTACTCGAGTTGTAGTCGTCGCATCGATTCCGGTGAGCCGTCAAAACCTGACAAGTTCGCCAGGACCACCAACGGCCGATTCTTACTGGCCGCATTAATTGCGCGGGCGATTTTCTTTGAGGATTGTGGGAAGAGCGTGCCAGAGGTCCAGTGATCCGGCCCGTCGGCCGGGACAAATCCCAGTCGCGGTACCGGTTGAGATTCGATGCCGATCAGACAGACAGGGTAACCACCAAGATGAGCGTCCCATACCACCGCTGTCTCTGCTGCGCGCATCCCTGCCCAGCGCTCCATCGGTGCGTGATCCTGATCGATGACCGCCATCATCACCTTGCGAATATCGAAAGATTTCTTGCGGCCTGGGTTGGTTTCGTCGGACATGATATCGCCGATCCGTTCGAAGCCTTCTTCCCCGTAGCCGTTTTTTCCGTGGGGATAGACTCTCACGTCTCGATCGATGGGATCGGTAGTAGCAGCCTGGCGGGGGAAGCGCTCGCCGGGAGCTACGTAGGTGTGGTCGTAATGACGCAACAACTGATGGCAGGCCTCGTCTACGTCCTTGGCCCAATACTGCGCTTGCCCATTGAGGCCCATGATGCGGTCGTAGCCGCCGATTCCCTGATTGTCCTCAGCGGAGATGGATCCTGAGAATTCAAGCGCTCGCTTGCCCGTTAGTACCATTGCTGCCTTCGGGGTCATGATCAAGATGCCCCGGGTATGCATCAGCATAGTGGCCTCGGCATTCCAGTAGGGCTGTGCGCCGACGTTGATGCCGTTCACCACCAAATTTATCTCACCACCCGCTTGCGTAAATTCGATCAGGCCCCGCAGGACGCGAGCCACCCAATCCATGTTTTCCACTCCACTCTCCATGGAGATCTTGGCCCCGGCACAGATGGGAAACCACTCCAAAGGAGCACACATCGCTTGGGCCAGATTCAGGGCTTCGAGGATGCGACGGCATTCCGGTTCCGCGATAGAACCGAGTTCTTTGCTTGGATCTCCCAGCAGCAGAACGCGTGTCATGCCTTCGGGATACTTGGTTGTAAAGTTTCGAATGACACCAACGACAATGTTGGCCTTGTTTTGCCCATAGGGACGATTGACGGGCACCAGCCTTCCCGCAGCGTCGAGATCGTATTCGACAAAATCGCCGCAAGGAAATTCCGCCCTGGTTTGATCCCGTGTTGGTGTGAGCATTTTTATGATCTCGTATGGATAGACGAACCCGCGCTGGCGCATGCGCACAACTTTCTGGTCGTACTCAGGCAGAGGCCGAATGGGCTGTAATTTATCGGCGGGGCGGAATGTAATCAGCAAACCGCTGCCGCACGGGCTTGAAATGCGAACCACCATTTCTCGCAACTCGCCGGTCGCCGGATGAGGAATGCGAGCACGCACCACCACCTGTTCCAACCCGAGGCCTTCGGCCGTGGGTGCTAGTTTTTGGACCACATCGCGTAATTCGTCTGGATCGAGCGTGAGCGGGGGCCAGACATTCAGCAAAATGCGATTCCAGTAAAGGCGTTGATGGTCGGGACGCCGCGATTGGAATAGCCGGATGCCGGCCAACGCTTCGGTGAACATGCGCTCCAGGTGGGGCAATTGAACGATTCGCCCGCTCTCGTCCCGAACCGGTGTTAAATCGCGAACCTCCGCGCACGCGAACAACCGCTCATCCTTGGGGTTGTCGCGGGCCACGGCGTGCAGCAAATAAACATCTTCGACGGAAGGCAAGCGGTCGATGTTGAAATTATCGAGCCGCCAGAGATGCAAACGCTTCCCCATCATGGGGTGGATTCCGCGGAAGAACTTTTCCTCTTGATAAGTTTTCTCGCTGGGGCGATACGTAAAATGCTGCGTACTCCCAACATCATGGTTGTGAGCGGGACCAGTAACAGACGTGACGATGCGGCGGATCGGGCGCGGAATTCCGGCCTGATTGATGATCGATTCTAGTTCTTGCTGCAAGGCTTCCGGATCGCTCACTCGCGCGGAATGAAAAACGTAAAAATCAATAAGGATGTCGTGATCTTCAGGCACTTCCGCGATCATGGGAAAAAGCGCTTGAACCGCATCCGGCAGCCGGCAAAGCTCGGCATGGGTAGTGAAGAGGTGAAGGCTCTTTCCTTCATAGTCGTACTCAGCTGTAGCACAGCATTGCTTATCGTCCAATGCAACGCAGCGAAAATTTCTGAGCTTTCGGATTCGATAGTACCGCCAGGTAAGCGTTTCCAACATTAACCGGCGCATGGCTGGGTCAGTCTTCGCGAAACGACTGGAAAACAGGCTGACCAATGGCTGCGGACATTCGACCAAGGCGCGGACTCTTTCAGGGCGGTCCTCGGCATCGGGATGGGCCGCCATATAAGCGAGGTGGTTCTCCATCTGCTCGTATACTTGTCGTCGCGCTTGTTCAAACAGAGGCTGGTCAAAGCGGCGATAGCGCAACTCCCGGGCCAGGTCGGTGAGCGCAGGGAAAAGTCCGTTGGTGACGGAGATCAGTCTGTCGAGAAGAATTCGAAGAGACTCGTCGCCATGCGAGGGTAGCTGCTCGATCTGTCGCAGACGCCGTTCGAGAAGAACCAGAACCGGGGCGATTTGCTGCTCCATGCGGAGATGAGATTTGTAAATCCAGAGCAGACTCAATTCCAGTTCTGGCGACCGGTCCAGGGTCAGCACGCCGTAGTGAGCCAGCGCGCGGCGCAGCGCGTTGACAAAGGCTGGCGGCAGTTTCTCGCCGCGCGTCTCCAGCATCCGCAAGTACGAGAACAAATACGACTCGGCGCTCGGCTCTTCGCCGCCTGTACGATGATTCACGTTCGGTTCGTGCTGGAACAGGGAACATATGTCCACGAAGATGTTCAGGATCTCGTCTTCACTTTGTATTATGTCGTCGCTCTGCACTGGGCAGGTGTGACTCCATTCGGTAAGCTGCTGGGCCGATTGCTGTGGATCGACGTCAAAACCCAACATGAGCTTGCGCAGCTCATCCAGGCTCTGGCGACATCGGGATTGGGTGGCTTCTGTCTTTCCAGTCGAAGCGGTGGAGGCGCCGAATACGATTCGATCAGTTGCCACGTTGGTATCGTCGCTGGCGGCGGGGTCGATCCGCAGAAGCGGCGCTCCTGTATCCACTTGTACGTTTGGTATGGTCATTACTTGCCGAACTGTTCCGGAAAATGGAGCAACCACTTCCATTTCCATCTTCATGGCCTCGAGCACCGCTAATCGGTCCCCCATCGCGACCGTGTCTCCGGGCTTTACTAGAACGGAAACTAGGACCGCTGGCGCTGGTGCGTGCACCACTCCTCCGCTATCGCGATCAATCCGATGCGATACCCCGTCAACTTCAATCTGATAACTTGATCCTTCGACAACGGACACGATGCGAAAGCGCCGCCCGAAAACCTTGAGCCGGCACTCGAACAGATCCAAGCGCTCAACCTGGGCGTTGATGCGTGCCCCATTTACCTCCACTCGGTAATCCCCAGGGCCGAGGCGAAAAACCTTGGGCAAGTAGTGGTGGCCTCGGTACCGTAGTTCCGCAGTCCGGCCTATCTCGCTTCTTACTTGCGGCCGCCCGCGCACTGCCGACGCATAAAACTGCGTCTGTTCCACCGCTAACTGCGCATCGTAGGCCTCAATTGCGGCCTGAACCAAAGCCACATCAGCGTAACTTCGGGAAATGTGCTCACCGTTTGCCGCCAGGTGATCGAGCCATCCATTGTGGGCTTCCGCACGCTGCACCTCGGGACGGTTCAGCAACTCCAGCAAAAACGCTTTGTTGCTGGCTCCGCCCTTGATGACGACAACACTCTCGCGCAGCGCCCGTTGCAACCGCGAAAGAGCTTCTTTGCGGCTTTGGCCGTAGGCAATGATCTTGGCGATCATCGAGTCGAAGTCTGATGAGATGACGTTGCCTTCCGCAACGCCGGTATCGACGCGCACTCCCGGCCCGGTCAGAATCCTGAACCGTTCAATCGCGCCCGGAGCGGGAGCAAAGAGGTTTTCCGGATCTTCCGCATTTAGCCGCACTTCAATGGCGTGCCCCGTCGTCCGTGGGGGCTCGCCTTCCAATCGGCCACCACGCGCAACATGAATCTGAAGTTTCACCAGATCGAGCCCCGTTGTGCATTCGGTCACTGGATGTTCGACCTGCAATCGAGTGTTCATCTCCATGAACGAGAAGCGCTTAATCTCTGGTTGGTACAGGAATTCGACTGTGCCAGCGTTGTGATAGCTGGTTGCCTGACTAAAGAGTATCGCCGCCGCCCGCAGCGCTTGGTCTTGCTCTGGCGAAAGAGCCGGCGAGGGTGCTTCCTCCAGAACTTTCTGGTGGCGCCGCTGGATGCTGCAGTCACGCACGCCGGCAGCCCATGTTGTTCCGTAGTGGTCGGCGATAATTTGGACCTCGACGTGGCGCGGGCAGTACAACAGTTGTTCCATGAAAACGGTCGAGTCTCCGAAGGCTTTGAACGCCTCTGCCCGCGCGCTGGCAAAGGCTTGCGAGAGTTGGGCGGCTGAACGCACCAGGCGAATCCCGTGTCCACCCCCTCCGGCTGTGGCCTTAATAAGGAGCGGATAGCCCAGGCGCTCGGCATGACCGCGCGCTTCAGCGAGCGTTTCCACCGACCCGCCGCTCCACGGCACTACCGTTATCTGCGCCTGCTCGGCTAACCGTTTCGCGGAGATTTTGTCGCCCACACGCCGCATTGCGTCGCCATCCGGACCGATGAACACGATACCCAGTTCGCGACAAAGGTCGGCGAATGCGGCGTGTTCCGCAACGAAGCCCCATCCCGGCCAAACCGCATCCGCGTGCCCAGCGACCAACGCCCGTTCCAGGCGACTATAGTCGACGTAACTGCTCTTGAGTTGCTGAGTATTCGGATCGACGACCTGAGCGGAACCAAGACACACCGCCTCGTCGGCTTCCCTCACGAACAGGCTCCGGCGGTCAGCCTCGGTGAAGAGTGCGATCGTACACAACGATGTTCCGTGTTCCTGGTTGAAATCGCGAGCGGCATGAATGAAACGCATGGCAGGCTCGCCGCGACTCACGATGGCCACACGCTGGAATTGGAGCTCCATAAGTCCTCCGATCAGGAGATCGCCAGGACAACCGGTTATGTACTATGCCGCGATGGTTTCCAACGACATCGCGGCCTGTAGTGCCTTCAACCCTTCTGCATCCACAGCGCTGGGAATCGCCACGGTGCGGTAACCGCTAATCTGCAAGTAGCAGGTTCCTTTGGTATCCACAACTTCCGCGTCGAAGCCGCCTCGGCCATCGGATGTGACGACCGCATAGAAGCGGGTATCTTCAGTCTCAGGGACGGGCAATAATAAGGAGGAGATGCGATCAATGTGCCGTGGCAGCCCCATCCTTCCCTGACCGCCCATCTCCCAGAGGCCGGCTGTTTGGAAACAAAGCTCAATCAGCCGCGGGGCCATAAGCGTCGGCGGTTCGGAGGGCATGTGGTTTGGCGGCAAGCCTCTAGCCATCAGCCCCACCATTCGCTCTCGATCCCACCATGCCCGCTCCACAACTTGATAAGCAGGTCCATGGAAGTAGAGGCGATAAATGTCGACAGCCTCGACAACGTGTCCCTCGGGCAGGAGCGGCGCAACTGCTACCGCTTTAGACGGCTGCTTAGCGAGCCGCACCTGAGCGGTGAAGTGTCTGGTCACTTGAGGCTCAGACTGGTTGGGGAGCGATCGGTAACCATGCAAGCGGCACGCCGCCAGCAGTGTTCCGTTCTGCGGATGGATGATTGTCTCGACCGTCACCGCACGCGGCTCGTTACGATAGAACTTAAACGGGGCCAGGAAATCCACGTCTTCTATGGCCGCGATATGCCATCCAGGAAGCAGGCACAGCGCAGCTTCGGCAAACGCTTCGATTCCCATCACTCCGGGAAGCAGGGGTATTCCGTCAATCTGATGATCGTGTAAGAACGGCTGAACGGCTGGGTCCAGCATCGTTTCAATCGTGATGCCGCTTTGCATCCCAAGAGCTGCAAGCTTGCCGATCATGGGCCCGGCAAGTATCGATTGTGGGACAGATGTTTCCGAAGCCAGTGAGCGCTGCAAAGTTTCCGAAGCGGATGTGTCCAGGCCACCAGCAGAGTCCCACTCCTTTTCCATGACGCCGAGACGACCGGCGATGACAATTTCACCCCGGGTGCCACCTGCAGTGAGTTCCCGGCGAATCATAGGAACTCCGGCCTCGGGCGGCAGTACATTGATCCCGGCCAGTTCCATCATCTTGGGAATGGAACCACGCGTTGCCATGCCGATGCCGGCCCAGGCCGTCCAATCAATGACGATGCCGCGAGTCGCCGGTCGTGCGGTACGGAAGCTCGACGTGATCTTGCATAGCAGATCGTTGGCCGCACTATAGTCAGTTTGTCCGGCATTTCCGAAGCGCCCGGCAATCGAACTGAATGCGACGGTCGATGCGAGTGGCATATCATCGATGGCACGGAGAAGATTGAACCAGCCATCGCTCTTCACGTCGAACACGAGATCGAATTCTCCCGCAGGCTTATCCGGCAAGAAGTGGCTTCGCTCAATGCCCGCGGCGTGCAGGAGCACATCAATCCTCCCACTGCGCTCACGCACTTGCTCGATGACTTTGGCGACGGCCACGCCGTCCGTGAGATTAACGCTGAAGTAGTGCGCTGTTCCGCCCGCAGCCCGAACGGCTTCGATGGCGGATTGTGCTGCCTGCGCTCGCTCCAGGGCTGCCAGCTCTTTTTCAACGAGTGCCGGTGTAGCCCGTTCACCACGTGCCTGGATTCGTGCGAAGAGATCGCGCTTCAGACCTTCCTTGTCAATCGTGAAGCGCTTCAGATCAGGATTCTTCGGGTCAGGTTCTGGTACTACATCGAGCAAGTAGAACGTGCCTCCAGAAGCGGTTGCCAAATCCGCCGTAATGGCCGATACGATACTTCCAGCTGCTCCCGTCACGACAAAGACCGTGTTGCTGTCCAGGGTGAGACCGGCCTTACCGTCGGTTGCTGGCTCCTCTCGCAACGCCACCATCCAACGCAGTCCGTCTTTGTAACCTATTTCAACCGCGCCAGGATCGCGCAGAGTTTCTGCGATGAGGATGTCTGCAACTTCTGACGGCTTTCGCTCGGCTTCGAAGTCGACTGCTTTCACCAGAGCCTCCAGTCGCTCTCGCTTGTAGGCCTTCGTGAAGCCAACCACTGCGCCGCCTAACGGTGCGATAGCCCCGGCCTCGTCATATCCATGTTGCCCTCCGAGCCGCGTCGCAGCAACAAGGAAGGTCCCGGGCTCCGCAACTTGTTCGTACAGAATTCGCATGGTGGCGTAAAGCGACTTGACGCGAACTCGCAAGGCTTCCCGCCAGCTAGCGTGGTCCATCTGCCTGAGGTCACCCTCGTCGTCCAGAGCCGGCAGCCAGAAAATGCCGTGCACCGCACCCGCGGCGATCCAATCCTTGAGACGCTTCTGTAATGTCTCCGAATCGAGAGTCTGGTTAAGTCGAAGTACGTCTACACCCATTCCTACCAGCCGTTCCGCCAGAGCGTCTCCTACACCAGATTTGTCCGGCATGATCAGCACTCGGCGGCCAGCTCCGAGTGTGACACCTGTTGCCTTGCAAAGCTCAGCCTGCGGGCGAAGAATGGGAATCGGCACACGCCGAGGAATGCGATCGGCAGCCTCAAAACTGGCTGGGACGGGGCGAGTGGGCGTAGTAGGCGTCGAATCCGAGGACGCAAAAGCCGCAGGTTTTTTCTGCGCAGGTTCTGGCTTGGCAGCAGTGCTAGTAATCGCTTCTTTCGCCGAACCCGGCTGCCGGTCGTGAGCAAACTTGATCACATGCGCTAACGTGGGGAAGTCGCGTAGTTTCAGATTCTCATCGCGCGGAATGTTGTATGCCGCTCGGACGGCGGCGAACATTTCCGCCTGCTTTACGGTGTCGATACCGAGATCAGCTTCGAGGTCCAGGTCAAGGTCCAGCATGTCTTTCGGATAACCCGATTTCTCCGCCACGATATCGAGCACCTTTTCTTTTATCGGATCGTCGGCAGTTGCAACAGCCGCGGCAGCGGGAGACGGCGTGGGTGCGGCACTGGGCGCAGGCGACAGCTGAGCGACTGAATCCGCCGATTGCGGGGCAATAAGGTCTGGACGCTTGTCATATACGAAGCGGATCACGTGCGCCAGCGTGGGATAATCCCGCAGCTTGCGATTTTCATCACGCGGAATGTTGTAAGCGGCCCGGATGGCGGCAAACATCTCCGCCTGTTTCACGGTGTCGACGCCAAGATCCGCTTCTAAGTCCAAGTCCACATCCAGCATCTCAACGGGATAGCCTGTCTTCTCGACAACAAGAGCGAGGATGCGGTCCCTCACAAGATCGTTGGAAACCGTCCGCGCAGAGACCGCAGCCGGGGATGGTCTTTCCGATGCCTGGCTCGGCATCGTCGCCGGCAGGGTTTCCTTCTGTGATGTTGCGTACCCAGGGACGGCGAGGTCCGGACGCTTGTCATATACGAACCGGATCACGTGCCCGAGCGTGGGATAATCGCGCAGCTTGCGATTCTCGTCGCGGGCGATGTTATAGGCTTCGCGTATCGAAGCGAACACCTCGGCCTGCTTAACAGTGTCGACGCCGAGATCGGCTTCAAGGTCCAGATCCAGATCGAGCATGTCAACCGGATAACCGGTTTTTTCGGCGACCAGAGCCAATACTCTCTCTTTCACCAAATCCTTGTTTTCTACAGGAGCGGGTGTCGCATCGGGAACAGCCACCGGCGCTGGCGTCGGTCTTTGTGGCACAGGCTCTCCCAACGAAGCTGTTTGCGATAGTCCAGCGGCTTGTGCGACGTGCGCGACCGGACCTTGATCGGGTATGCGAAGGGTGCGGTGGATTACTTGAAGATCGGTAACGTCATGACCCGCGATGCCGCTCAGCCACGCATTCCAAGCGGTGGCGTCAGCGATGCGGTAGGCATAGCCCAGAGCGTTGGGGTTGCGACGGACGCCGTCTTTCGTTTTTACCCAGCGCAGCAGCATCATGCTGATTTGCGAGCCGAATCCCGCTCCGAGGTGTATTGCGTATTCGATGGGATAGATTCCTCCCTTCGACAGGTTTAACGGTCCCAACTCCGGATCAACTTCCTTGAAGTTGGCGACTGGAGGTACGCAACCGGTTTCCAGTGCTTTTACTGCGACGACTTCTTCGACGCCTGTGGCCATGGCGTGGCCCGTGAACCCTTTCGTATTTGCGATCACGATGCGATCGGCCACATCGCCGAAGGTGCGGCGCAGCGCGTAAATCTCGGCAGAGGCACTGCCGCCCCGGGCTGGGGTGTACGTCTCATGAGAGACGAAAACGGTCCGCGGCGCGATTTCACGACGCGAAACGCCGTTGCTTGTTTCGGCTTTTGTCAGCAGCGTTTCCATGACCTGACCGATGTGTTGGACATCGAGACGCGTCCCGTGGAAGGCGCTGTTGCCGGTCACGCTGGCCAGCACTTCGCAGATTGGTCGAATTCCTCGTTGCCGTGCAGCTGCCGCGCTCTCGACCACCAGCGCCGCGGCGCCCATGCCGATAATCATGCCGTGCCGTCGACGGTCGAATGGAATGGCCGCATCCTCCACCGCTTCGTCGGTGGCTGCGGCTCCACTCGCGAGGAAACCCGCACCCATCCACTCGAGGAGGTTGTCCGAAGTGACGTCGTCAGCCGAGATGATCACGACCCGGCCGCAGCGCTCGGCGCGGATCCAATCCTCTGCCAGCGCCACCGCCGTCGTAGTGCTCGCACACGCCGAGTTGATTTGCGTGTTGGGCCCGCGTGCGCCGATGTATTCGGCGAATTGCGAATGCCCCATGGCTAGAACTCGGAGCAGGAACCGCCGGTTGAAGACATATGGCTCTTTTTGAATGGCCGCCTCTAGCTCATCAACGCGCCGCTTGATCTCCTGCACCAGGACAGAATGACCGTTCGCTTCTACCGCGCGAGCGAGCAAACCTTCCAGCATGGCCAGCTGATCGTGTCGTTCATGGTCTGCGTAATAGCGTGCCATCTCATCGGCGAACGAATCGCAGCCCGGGAAGGCAGAAGCAAAGATAACCCCAGTATCGTCGCGCAGAGTCTCAGGCAATCCCCATCGATCCGGCAGTTGTGTCCCTTTGCTTGTGGTTTTATAGCGCATGACCAACGGAATGCCGGCGTCGCGCAATGCATCGATACCAGCAGCAATTGCCAGTTGCGTAACCCGATCGAGGGCGGACACGCGCTCATGCGGAATACCGAATTCGTTTTCCAGATCGAAAGTGCCGCCACGACCGGCCAGCTTGATGACATCCGCGACGCTGTCCAGGGCTTCAAATGTGGGCTCGCCATTGTCTCTTTTCACCAGGCGGGTGATGTGTTTGTCGAGCATGGCGCGCCGGAAGCGTGTGGGGATTGAATCGATAAATTGCTCGCCGCCCAGGATGCGTCCGATGTTCGCGTCGTCAAAGATGTGGTCGATTCCGGGCAGTCCCAGCGCCGCGCCAGTAATAACCACAGGAGCGTGTTGGGATGGGGTTCCGTGTCCGTGATAAATCTCATAGCCGCGATCGAGAACATCGGCGAACAAACGTCCAAGCTCGTCGTAGTGATCGCCCTTGGATGGGATCTCTAATGATGCAAGCTCATTGATAACCCGATCCGCGGCGATGATTTCCTTATGTGATGCGGCTGCTGCGCTTATCTCATTAGCTACCGTAACGCTGGTCCCGCTCGCGACTTCCGCCGTTCCGCGTCCCAGTCCCGCAGCATAAAGTCCGCACAATGCCTGATTGAACGCAACCACATCGGCAAGCTTCGGATGATTCGTAAAGAGCGAAACGATATCGCTGTGCCCGCCGAGCACATCCTCGGCAAATCCTTGCAGCGCTTTCTTCGGTCCAAGCTCAACAAATACACGAGCACCCGCGTCATACAGCGTCCGCAAGCCCTTAACAAATTGCACCGGAGAAGCGACTTGTTGCGTGAGAATATCCAGCATCTGCGGCACAACGTCGGGCCCCATGGGATAAAACTCTCCGTTAGTGTTGGCGATGATGGGCAAACGCGGCGACTCCAAGTGCAAGCGTTCCAAAACCCGGCGCAGCGGTTCACTCGCTCCGGCCACGATGGAAGTGTGAAACGCGTGGCTAACCGACAATGCGGCAACGTCAAATCCAGCAACCAGGAACGCTTCC
Source organism: uncultured Acidobacteriaceae bacterium (assembly GCA_963750245.1). Taxonomy (GTDB): domain Bacteria; phylum Acidobacteriota; class Terriglobia; order Terriglobales; family Acidobacteriaceae; genus Sulfotelmatobacter. Next base: position 32,113 of record CAVVQB010000003.1, on the reverse strand, counting down.
ATGGCGCGCTGAACGGCCTCGCTCTCACCACCGATTACTGCCTGACGGTTGCTGTTGACGTTGGCGATCACGACGTAACCCTTGATCGTCTTCAGAATGCGTTCGATTTCCTCCAACGGAGCAAAGACTGCAGCCATGCGGCCGTTGTCTTTCATAGCCACCTGCGTCATCCCTCGGCCACGAGCGCTGACTGCTTCCAGAGAATCTGGGAACGGCAGAGCTCCAGAGGCGACCAGGGCTCCGTACTCCCCCAGGCTGTGCCCCATCGTGAAGTCGGGTTCAATTCCATAAGCGGCTAGCAGCCTGGTCAGCGCGAGGTCGGTTGCCAGCACGGCGGGCTGAGTGATTGCCGTTTGTCGAAGAGAGTTTTCCGCCTTAGCCACAGCCTCGGCGTCAGAGTCGTTGACAAAGATGAAATCGCTGAGTGGCCTGCCGAGCAAAGGCGTCATCACACGATCGGCTTCGGCAAAGGTTTCGGCAACGATCGGCTCCGTGGCTCGCAACTGCCGAAGCATGTTCACGTACTGCGAACCTTGACCTGTATAGAGGAACGCCACCTTCGCTGCAGGACCATGACCGCGGAAGATACCTTGGGCACGCAGGGCTTTCCACGTTGCTGGCTGATTGGCCGTTAGAGCCTTGAGTGCACTTCCGGCTTTGTCGGCTAATTCGTTGGAGTTCGCGTAGTCGATGACCAGACGCTCGGGTGCTCGAAGGTCGGATTCAGACGGTGGGGTTGGTTTCGGTGCCTGGCCTGCCTTGGCTTGTGCTTCCACGGCGCGCAGACGTTCTGCCAGAGCGGCTTCTGAAGCAGCGCCGAGAACAAGGGCTCCGCGAAACGGAGCTTTCAGAGTAGAAAGCTGGGATGTGCGGGAAACACTTGTGACGGTCATCACTGGGTCTGGCAGCTTCTGGGGAATGTCCTGGACTGCAACCGTCCGCTTGCCGTTTCCGTGCAGCCTGTGGGGAATGTACTCTTCGAGCACCGCATGAAAATTCGTGCCTCCAAAGCCAAAGGCGCTCAGCCCGGCGCGGCGCACTCCGTCCGCCGGAATCATCCAAGGTTTCAGTTCGGTATTCACGTAAAGCGGAGAATGCGCAAAGTCAATGTCCGGATTGGAGCGCTCGCAATGAACGCTAGGAGGCAGAACTTTGTCCCGCAGAGCCAGAATCGTTTTCAGGAACCCGGCAGCGCCTGCCGCTGCTTTGAGGTGTCCCAGGTTCGATTTCACCGAGCCCAGCGCGACCGAGTGTGTCGGAAGATGAAAGCTACCAAGCGCGTCAATCAAGCTTTGTACTTCCACCACATCTCCCACGCGAGTGGATGTGCCATGGCCCTCGATCAAAGTCGCGGTAGCCGGCGATAATCCGGCGTTTTGCCAGGCGCGCTCGATAGCCAGCTTCTGGCCAATGGGATTGGGCGCCGTAATACCTTTGCCCTTGCCGTCACTCGATCCGCCCATGCCCCGCAGCACCGCGTAGATCTTGTCCCCGTCGCGCTCCGCATCGGCCAAGCGTTTGAGCAGGAAGATGGCCGTGCCTTCGCCCATAACGAAGCCATCCGCCCCTTCCGCATAGGGACGAGTGCCTGTGGCCGACAGCGCTCCGATCTTGCAGAACTTGATGTAGGTCGAGGCGCCCATGTTCCGATCAATTCCGCCGGTGACGGCGAGATCGAAATCGTTTTCCACCAATCCTTCGACCGATGCGCTGATCGCCGCCATTGCCGAGGCACAAGCCGCGTCCACAACATAGTTCGGGCCGTGGAAGTTGAAGACGTTCGCAACGCGGCCGGCGATGCAGTTGGCTAATTCCCCGGGCATGGTATCTTCCGTCACGTCGGCGATGCGCTTGGCCATACGATCGTGCAATTCGCGGGTGAGGTCGCGACGCAGCTTTTCCGGCAGATCCGCGAAGCTCGCACACTCAGCGAGTTCGTGGGCATATTCCGGGAAATACAAGCGCAACGCTGTGAAATAATGTTTCTCCCCGGCCATTGCATTTCCCACAATCACTGCCGTGCGATCGTTGTTGAGCTGCCGCTTGGGGTAGCCGTAGTCCTCTAATGCTTCGCGGGTGCATGCGATGGCCCACTTTTGCGACTCATCCATGGCGTCGACCACCCGCGGCGGAACCGGCAAATGCCACTTGATCGGATCCCAGGCGAAGTCGCGCACCCAGCCGCCAATTGTGGAATAAGTCCTATCTGGCGCATTCGGATCGGGATCATAGTAGAGCGCAGGATTCCAACGGTCGGGCTGAACCTCAGAGATGCTGTAACGGCCTTCCTTCACGTTTTTCCAGAACGCCTGTACGTTGGCGGCATCGGGAAGTACCGCTCCTACTCCTACGATTGCAATGGCGCGATAAGAAGTGTTTTCCATGACGAGACTCCTGAAAACTCATCGTTCAAAGCTACGCAGCCAAGGCCGAGGGTTTAGCCACACGGCTGTAAAGCACGTCTGCGATGTAATCCATATCGGAAATAAGGCCCGACTGTGCGCGCTGGATGGCTGGCAATCCAAGACTCTCTTCAAGGCTGGCGATCTGGGAATCGTTCACGCCACCCGCACCTATTACCCAGCGCAGCCCCTCTTCGCCAACCTTGAGCGCAGCCTCGCGGGCAAAGACTCGGCTGATCGCCGCCAGGGCGGCAGTATCGAAGCGACGGTTCGCTTTTTCGTTCAGCTTGCTTTCAGCAAGAAGCGCTGCCCGGTGGGACAAACTTCCCGCGCACTCGGCGTAGGCAATCAACTCGCCTAGACGTAAAAGAATGTGCTGATAACGGGTCAAACGCGCCACCCGCGCTTTTTCCATAACTTCAGCCAACGCGTGAAATGCCAGCGCAGCCATGTCAGCACCCACATTCGAGTGCTGGCCATGCAACGCCTCGAACTCTCGCGCTCGGTCGTGGTAATGCTGTCCGCGCGTCTTGAGGTGAGACTGCCAGCGGTCGCGGCTGATGGTCATCTCCATGATTTCGGATGTGCCTTCGTAAATGGTGGTGATGCGAACATCGCGCCGGATTTTTTCCACCATGTATTCTCGCGTGTACCCATAACCGCCGAGTGCCTGGATACTGGCGTCGGCTGCCAGATTGCCAGCTTCTGTCGCCATGTACTTCGCAATAGCGCCCTCGGTGTTCAGGCTTCCTTCGGCTCCCGCATCGATGCGCTGCGCAGTTTCCTCGATATAAGCGCGAGCCGCCTCCAGCCGCGCCACGTGGGGCACGATCAGCTTGTGGGTGTATCCCTGTTTTTGCGAGAGCGGCGCGCCGGCTTGAATGCGTTTGGTGGAATAGGGAATTGCTCGGTCAAGTGCGGCCCACCCTCCTCCAAGCCCGAAGGCCGCGACCATCAGGCGCGTATAGCCGAAGACAGCCTGAGCCTGATTCAATCCTTGACCTTCGACTCCTCCGATTAATCGCTCGGCATCGACATAGACATCGTTGAAAGCCAACGCTGCAGTGTTGCTCAGGCGAATGCCGTGCTTATCTTCCGGTTCGTCGTGAGTGAAACCCTTCGCATCCTTCTCCACGATGAACCAACTTGGTCCGCTTGGAGTATTTGCCAGGACGGTGTAGGCCCCGGCTACTCCGCCGTTGCTGATCCATTGCTTGTTCCCGTTGATCTTGTAACCTACGACGCGTCCATCCTGGACGACTGGGTCCGCAGTCGTCTTGAGTGCACCTAAGTCGCTACCGGCTTCCGGTTCCGTGGCTCCGTAGGCAAACAGCAATCCCTCTTCGGCAATCCGCGTCAACCAGGTTTTCTTTTGCTCCTTAGTTGCACCTACTGTGATCGGATCGCTGCCCAGGAATGTCGCCAGTACGGCGGTGGCAACCCCAAGATCGATTCGCGCCATCTCTTCGCACACGCAATAGACATCGAATGCGCCGCCGCCCATGCCACCGAACTCTTCGGGAATGAACAACAGTTGAATTCCCAACTGGTCCGGACTGCACATATCTCGTACGATATCCAGAGGGCATTCGTCTGCGGCATCCAGTTCCAGGAGCTTCTCGTCCGGCAAACGTTTCTTGGCGAAATCCCGGAGCGATTTCAAACTCAATTTCAACGTCTTATTCGTGATCATGGTCGGTGCCTCACTTTGCTGCAACGGTTCTCATCTCACGCACTCTGTTGGTCAGGGCCGGCAGGAACTCCAGCACGTCATCGACAATGCCTACATCCGCCACCTGAAAGATGGGAGCTTTCGGGTTCTTATTAATGGCGATCAGTAACGGGCTACCTTTAATACCAGCTAGATGCTGCGAAGCACCGCTGATACCACATGCCAGATACACCTTGGGTTTGACGGTTTTTCCGGACGAGCCCACCTGGCGTGATTTCTCCAGCCACTTGGCGTCAACCATGGGCCGCGAGCAACTCACCGCTCCGCCGATCGCGTCGGCGAGATCCTGGGCGATTGCCAAGTTCTCCTTCTCCTGGAGTCCTCGGCCGACGGAAACCAAAACGCCGTGCTTGGTGATATCCACATCGCCGGCTTCGGCGACGACGGTTTCGAGATAGCGTCTTCGGCGTGTCAAGATGCCGACTTCTGCCGATTTGTCGACGACGAACACGCTCCCCGAGCCAATCTCGACTGCCTTGAATGCTCCGGGTCGTGTCGTGATCACTGCACCCTCCGCAATGTCACATCGAACGTGAGCGCTCACTTGCCCGCCGTACTCCTGGCGGACTACGTTCAGGCTGGCTCCTTCTATCGCGGAGAGATTCACCACATCGGAGACAAAGGGCGCATTCATCTTGATCGAAAGCCCGGGAGCTAAATCGATTCCGAAATGATCGTGTGAAGCCAGCACAATGCTTTTCGCCGGCAGAACCTGTAGCAGCGCTTCTCGCACTAATTCAGCGTTGGGGTAGGCCAGGGCCTCATTTGCGATTTTCCAGATCTCGGGATAGGCAGCCCCGAGGGTGCCGCAGGCGTCATCGAGTTCCGTGCCCCAACCCGTGATGATGGCGGTGGGCGAAGCTGCGGGATCAATCTTTCGTGCAGCCCCCGCCAGTTCAAATGCACAATCGTCGACGATGCCATCCTTATGCACGATGTAAGCGAAGATATGAGCCGTCATTTCAGCCCTCCTTTAGCCGCCACGAGTTCGAGAACCCGGTCGACGTTTTCCTCGCGGCTGCCATGCAAGATTTCGGCTCCTTTACCGAGTTCGGGCAAGAAGTAATCCACCCGCTTTACCTTAGCGGCGGATTCTCCTACAGACCCTGCGTCCAGCCCCAACTCCGTCAAGCCATATGTCGGGATAGGCACCGAAGCGACCTGCCGGATGCCTCGCATGCCGACGTAGCGAGGTTCATTGATGCCGGTCTGAATCGAGAGCACGCAAGGGAGATCAATCTCATTCATTTCCTTGTTGCCGCCAGCAATTTCCCGGCTGATCTTCAGCGTCTTGCCGTCGACCACTTCAATGAAATTGACCAGAGAGGCAAAGGGATAATCGAGCAGAGCCGCCAGCATTCCGCCGACCTGGGCGCCCCCATCCTCCGCCTGCACGCCAGTCAGAATCAGGTCGTAGTTGCCCTTCCGTACAAAGGATTCCAGAATGGTGGCGACCCCTCGCCCATCCGACCCGGAGAACGCATCGTCTGAGATCAACACGCCACTCTGCGCGCCCATGGCCATCTCCCGGCGTAATACCTCTTCGTCTTCTTCGCCGCCAACAGTGGCGACAGTGACCTGGCCTCCGATCCGAGCGGCGATCTGAAGAGCTTCTTCGACGGCGTAGTTGTCTGCCTCGTTGATGGAATAGATCAGATCATCGCGCTCGATATCGTTTCCTGCACAGTTGAGCTGAATTTCGTTTTCTGACGTGTCGGGCACTCTTCTCACGCAAACTAGAATCTCCACATGCACCTCCACCAAACTTTCGTCACGCTGCTTTTTCCTCACGCACGATTTGTTGATCGACCAGCTCCGCCAGATCGATGGCTGTCATCTTTCCTTCCAGACCGGCGACCTTGATCGCGTCCTCAATATTCGTCATGCAAAAGGGACAAGCAGTCACGATCACATTGGCTCCGACTTCCGCTGCCATTTGCACTCTCTGCACTCCCATCCGCTGTTCTTCCTTCGGCTCATAGAACAGCATCAGTCCACCGCCGCCGCAGCAGAATGAGCGGTCGCGGCTCCGTGTCATTTCGACTCGTCTTAGGCCTGGAATCGCGTCCAGCACCTCTCGGGGTTCGTCGTAAATCTGGTTGTGACGTCCCAGATAACAAGGATCGTGATAAGTGAACACGCTCTTTGAATCTTCCACCGCATGGAATTTGATCTTGCCGGCCTTCACCGCGCGGGCAATCACCTGGCTGATGTGCTCGACCGGCGGTATATCTTTCTCTTGGTAGTCTCGTTTCAGCGCGTTGTAGGCGTGCGGATCGGCAGTGACAATCCTTCGAACTCCTGATGCTCTAATGGCATCCACGTTGTGGTCGCGCAGGGCAATGAACAACATCTCTTCACCGAAGCGCCGGACTTCATGGGCGCTATCTCTTTCCGCAGCGCCCAGGATTCCGAAATTCTCTCCGACGTGATCGAGGACCTTTGCCGTGGCCCGGCCTATCGCCTGCATCCGCTCATCGTAGGAAGTGATGCTGTCGACAAAGTAGAGAGTGTCGGCGTGACCATTGTTCCCGAGGGTTTGGACCTGGCAGATTTGCTGGAACTCTTTGGCGCTTGCCCAATCACCTTTCTTCTTCTCCAACTTCCCGTAGGGATTGCCTCGACTCTCCAGAGCCTTCAGAGCCTTTTGGAGCGACTGAGGTACATTTCCTTGATCGACCAATCCTCGCCGCAGATCGACGATCTTGTCGATGTACTCCACTAACAGCGGACATTCTTCTTCGCAAGCGCCGCAGGTGGTGCAAGACCAGATTTCATCTTCGGAATAAATGCTTCCGGAGTCTTTGCTGCCGACGAGCGGCGTGCCATTGTGGGCGCGTCCTAGGACTGGATAGTGCTGGAAGGCATAGTCTCGCGCTTTTATGCTGATGAATCGTGGAGACAGCGGCCTTCCCACGGCATTGGCGGGACAATTGTCGGAGCACCGCCCGCAATCCGCACAGGAATAGAAGTCGAGCATGTGCTTCCAGGTGAAATCTTCGAAAGTCTTTACTCCGAACGATTTCACCTGATCGAGATGTTCATCGCCGACGCCCCATCGCACCGGCTTCAGAATCTCCCGGTCCAACTTGGCGAAATAAATGTTGAAGAGGGAAGTCTCCACATGGAATTGAATGCCAAAGGGTCGGTAGCAAAGCAGAAAGTAAAAGGTTACTTCATGCAGAAGATAGGCGCCCGCAAGAACGCCACCAAGGGTTGACAGAGAAGTTGAGATGAGCGCCCTTTGCAGGATCCATGGAAGTGAACCCACGGCCAACGCTTCCACGGATTGCTCTGTTTGTGACTGAGCAGCCGCGCTGGCACCTGCAAAGAGACTGTCGGCGACCATCAGGATCGCAATCAGCGACAGAAGGAAGATGGCGTCGGCGGTGTGGGCTTTGCCGAATCTTGCCGGCACGGCATAGCGTGCTGGTTTGAAAGCCAGGCGCCGAACGATGGCAATTGCCATGCAGAAGAGAACAATGGTCGCAGCGTAATCCGTGATGAGGTTGTAAATCGGGCCGGCTCTTCCAGAGAGCCCCGGCATGACGAAGTTTTGCGAGACGCCAACAATCAAGACTGTAAAGGCGCGCAATGCCAGAACGATAAATCCGGCAAAAATGAAGATATGGAGAATTCCTGCGGCCCTGTAGCGCGGATGTTTCCGCTGGCCCAGCCAATACTTGAGGACCTTTCCGAGTCGTACCCAGGGCTGGTCAAAACGAAAATCACGCTCGGCCCGAAATAGAGGCGTCAAACGCTTCGCCACAATGTATGAAAAACCGGCAAGGCCGAGAAGATGAATGGTCAGGAAGAGGGTTCGGCCTGAAACCAACCAAGATGTTAATTGCGCAGCTGACTGGGTACCTACCACGTCGCTACTCTCCTGCTGATTGCTACGCGATCAATTGCGTAAGAACTTCTTCCTCCTTAGCCGCGGGACCGACAACTGTTGGTGATTCGACGGAAGCGACAGGCGAAGGTGGTGTGGACAAATCAACGGACACTGGCTGTGTCGATCGGGTTTTGGCTTTCGCCCTGGCGTGTATCTTCTTCGAACGCCTTTGTGGCTTGCTTCTGCGACGGAGCTTGCCCCCGGCCGCTTCCCGGAGTTCCAGGAAACTCAGCTGCAACAATTTTTCCAGACGCCGCAAGTCTGGAGCGGCATTAACTTCTCCGCTGAATCCGAAATACGCCGTACCGTTGTAGGTCAGGATGGCGCAATTCAACGCCATCTCCCCGCCAATCGGCACATAGGGGTAGCAATGCAGCATCCTGTGGCCGAGTAAGTAGAGTGGATATTGCGGACCCGGCACATTGGTGCACACCATGTTGAATGGAGTGAACGGCAGTCGGCTGATGATGTGGCCCGCTACCGCCTGGGTGGAGGTGGGCAACATTCCGATCAAGCCTCCGGCCAGGCTCACCAATTCGGCGGTATGTGCGCGTTTCAGAAACTCGGTCCTCCGATGCACTGCGGCTAGCAGCTTGCGCGGATTAGCAATATCCAGCGGAACTGTAACTGGGACTAGCGAAATGCGGTTTCCCAGCTCTCCTGGATTATCACTACCACGCAGATTCACCGGCACCATCATGCGGAAAAGGCGGCCTTTGACCTTGTCCCCATGTAATTCGAGGTAACGCCGGATCGCAGCCGTTACCAGTGAGAGGATCACGTCATTCACGCTGGTTCCGCAGGCCTGCTTTATGGCCTTAATTTCCGCCAACGGAACTTCCGTGCAAGCAAACTTCTGAGGTCCGCGGTAGAGAACGTTGAAGCGCAGTCGCTCGGTGTTCGCGGTCAGCTCAGGGAAGAGGTGGGCGAGCTCTGCCGTATCGAAGCTCCCACCATTGGCGGCAACGCGCTCGGCCATACTCGAGAGATCAGCCAGCACAGCAAGAACCCGCTTGACCAATTCAGAATAGGAATCGACACAGCCGTTCGTGATTGAGGCCCACGGATCAGGAGGTGGTGAAACTGGCGGCCGCAGCTTTCCTTTAGCCAGACGAGGCGCCGCTGGATTCGCGTCCAGGAGCACGTTCATAATTCCCACTCCGGCGATGCCGTCCGCCAGGCAGTGGTGCAACCGGAAAATAAGCCCGCTACGATTCCCTCGCAGTCCGTGGACCAGAGTCATGTCCCACAGAGGATGCTGGCGGTCCATTACCGTGCTTAGAAGTTTTCCAGCAAGTGTCTTCAACTCGGCTTCGGAGCCATGCTTTAGTGTCGCCTCGTGCAAATGGCGTCGGATATCGAAGTCAGCGTCGTATTCCCAGCTCGGGAGGCCGATATTCAGCGGCGGCGGTACTACACGCTTCAAGTAGCGGGGAATCAGGGGCAGCTTCGATTCGACAAACTTTACGCATTCTTCGAAATGGATCTCGCCCTCGAACACGCATAGGCACGCAACATTGAGGGGCATACCATCGCGTTCGAGATGGAGGAAGACTGCGTCGCCCCAGGAAAGGCGGTCACTATGCTGCGAGTTCTGCATCTCAGCTCTCCTGTCTTCACACTTCAATCGCTGAACGATCGTCTCGTCTCTCAGTTCCCGAAAGAAAATCGCGATGCCAGTTTCAACAGCTTGAGTACTCTGTAGATCTCGACGTTCACGCCGCGGAGCACGACCTTGATGCCTTTGTCGTCAGCAATACTTGCCAACTCCGCCATCGCGCTCAGCGCGCTTGCATCGATCCGATTCACGGCAGAAAAATCCAGTGTCACTTCACCATCGACACCGCCCAGCCGTTGGCCAGTGTCTCGTAAACTCTGCACAATGCACTCTTCCTCAACTCTGATCCACACCGCGATCGTCGCCATAAGAGCCGTCCGTTACGAGATCCTTTCCTGAACTGCCATCAATGCTTTCGCCGGGCCTCGTCCCTCATATGCCTTCCAAAACAACTCAGCCAGTTCGCTGATCAGCGGCATGCGCGGGTTCGATCGCCAGGAGGGATCGTCAAAGGCTCGCTTGGTAAGATCGGGCATCGCCCGTTCGAATTCCCCGCGCGAGATTCCCAGATCGCCGATTGAACGCGGGAACCCTAACTGGTCGAGCAATTGTTCGGTCGCTGTTACGAGGCTCTTTACTTTTTCGTCAATTGTGTGACCGCCGAGACCGAGCAAATCGGCGACCGTCGCGTATTTCTTGTGCGCGACATAACCTGTCTGGTAAGGCGAAGGCAGAAATTTGGTTGGCACAGACGCGTTGTAGGTGATCACGTGTGGCAACATCAGCGCATTTGCCCGGCCATGCGCCACGCCAAAGCGTGCCCCAAAAGAGTGCGCCAGGGCATGATTCACGCCCACCGAGGCATTCGAAAAAGCCATGGCCGCGATGCAGGCAGCGTTATGCATCATGCTGCGCGCCTCTTCGTCGCCGGGATGCTCATACGCGACCGGCAGATGCTTGAATACCATTCGAATTGCCTGCATGGCATTACAGTCTGTATATGGCGAAGAGTAGCTGGACACGGCCGCTTCCAGGGCATGCGTAAGGCAATCGATGCCTGTGTCGGCGGTAAGGCCTTTCGGCATCGACATCACAAATTGCGGATCGACGATGGCCACATCCGGAGTCAGCGAGTAGTCCGCCAGCGTCACCTTGCGCGCACGCTCTTTATCGGTGAGAACGGCAAATGGAGTAACTTCGCTGCCGGTTCCACTGGTGGTGGAAATAGCAATCAGTCGGATTCGGTGGCTCTTCTCGGTGGGATACTCGACCACGCGCTTTCGAAGATCCAGGAAAGGCGCGGCCAGTTCTTCCAAGTCAGCCTCCGGAGATTCATACTTGAGCTTCATGATCTTGGCCGCATCGATCACGGAGCCGCCACCCAACGCAATGATCTGGTCCGCCTTGTAGAAATTGAGCGCCTCCACGCCTTGCATCACCACCTTCACGTCAGGCTCTGCATCGGGAATGATCGAAACGTGGATGTGGGTTGTTGCTGGAATGCAGCGCCGGACCAGGTCGACATGGCCGATTTGCTCCAAAGCCGGACTCGTAACGATGATGGTCGAGTGCGATGCGAACTGGCGCACATTCTCGACCGCGTTCCAATTGAAATAAATATGGTTGGGAACTCGAAACCACATATGGGCTTGGGTCCTCCGAGCGACACGCTTGATGTTGAGGTAGTGGTAGATATTGACGTTGTCGGTTGTGCTGTTGCCGCCGCCGGTGCCGCAGCCGAATGAAAAAGTGGGCGGCAGATCGTTATAAACTCCTCCCACCGCACCCACGGAGCCCGGTGAGTTCACCAGGATGCGCCCCGCATTCATCACTTCGCCGAATTTGCGGATGATCTGTTCGTCGCGCGAAAAAATAACTGCCGTATGTCCCAGACCGCCGGCATGATTTACGTCAATGCAAACTTTCAAGGCCTCGTCAGCGGATCTTGCTCGGTAGGCAGCGAGAACGGGAAATAGTTTTTCCACTGACAGGGGATGTTCACGACCCACGCCTTGGATTGGTGTGATGAGGAGCTTGGTGGTTGGCTTTACCGTAAAACCCGCAAGGCGAGCAATATCGGTGGCTTTGTGCCCGACTGCTGCCGCTTGCATGAACCCGGTTTCAGGATCGATTACGGCGCAAGCCAAGAGCTTCGCTTCGTGGTCGTCGCAGATGTGCGCGCCCAGCTCCGAAAATTTCTTCAGCGCCAGGTCATAGATTTCATCGTCGATCACTGCAGTTTGCTCGGAGGCGCAGATGGTTCCGTTGTCGAAGGTCTTCGACAGGATGATGTCGGTCACGGCTGTTTTGAGGTCCGCAGTTTTTTCCAAGTAAACCGGTGTATTGCCCGGCCCCACGCCCAGCGCCGGCTTGCCGGAGCTGTACGCTGCCCTGACCGCTCCCGGACCGCCTGTCGCGTCAATCAGACCCACGTCCTTGTGTCGCATCAAGTAGGCGTTGTCCTGCAGCGTGTGCTCTTCCAGGCAGCTGAAAACCCATTCGGGCGCTCCATGCCCATGTGCGGCCTCATACATCACGTTCACGGCCTCAGAGCAACAGCGCCAGGCGTTCGGATGTGGACTGAAGATCACAGCGTTGCGCGTCTTGATGGCCATGATGCACTTGAACAGCACCGTGGAAGTTGGGTTCGTAATTGGCGTGATCGAGAAAATAACGCCGATGGGTTCGGCGATCTCCACCAGATTACGATCCGGAAACTCGCGAATAATTCCTACCGTCCGCTTATCCTTGATGTAGTTGTAGGCGAACTCGGTGGCCACCATATTCTTGATGACCTTGTCTTCCATAACTCCGAGCTTCGTTTCCTCAACCGCGAGGCGGGCGAGATGTTGAGCTTGATCCAGTCCCGCCAGCACCATCACCTTGACGATGCGGTCAACCTCTTCCTGGCCGAATTGAGTGAAGACGGCAGCCGCCGTTTTGGCTTGACAGACTAATCTTTCTAGATAGGTAATGCGTTCTTCACTAAGGCTTTCGGTGGAAAGCGGGACCTGAACCTGCAGCGGCGCCACTTCGCGCGTGGCCATGACTGCCCCCTTGAGCCATACGTCGGAGTATGGGGAGGATGCTGAGTCTTATGTTCTCGTCTTGCACAGCGAGGACCGCGATCTGCTGAAGGACGACCTGATCTCGTTCTCTAACTTCTATCTCAGGTCTAGGCGTAATCGATCGGATGCCTGGTTAGCCAGTGCTCGTCGCGCACGCGGCCAATGTTCTTGAGAGCACCACCAGCCGCGCTTGCCGTCAGATGGCGGCTTTCCCAAGCGACTCCTGCACCCAGGCCGAGTGCGCCGCCTAGCAAGCCCCGTGCTATTGCCCTGCCGATGGATCTGTGCCTGTTTCCCGGATGACCACCTAACATACCAAGGCACGCTCCAACAGCCGCTGGTTTCCATGCTCTTCGAACGGACTTGCTGATAAACGGTGTGAGAGGCTCGCCCTTAAGAAATGCTGTTCGACCAGTACGCACGCCCTCGATTCCAGAATTGACGAGCCTTCGGCCATAAGTCGCATTCGATTTCGACCACTCGCGTAACGCCATTGGACTTCCTCACCGTCCCAGAACGGGAACACCAAAGCGACTACAGCACCAGATGTGGGGCTGTGTCCGTACCCGCTATCACACTTTGCTGTGAGCGTAGTTACACTGGAAAGTGAGCTGGATCTGCCCTGGAGGGCGATCGTGTTCACTGGCCCGCAGAATTCAGTCTTCTCAACCGAGCAAGTCGTGATTCCGCCGCAGTGCGGCATCACGAAACAAAATTTTTCTCGCCCCCCCCATACTTCTTCCGAAGTTCGCGTTTCAAGACCTTGCCCGTCCCAGTCTTGGGCAGACTCCCGAGAAACTCCACGGAGCGTGGACACTTGAAGTGGGACAACACAGAGCGGCAGAACTCCAGAATTTCGTCTTCTCTCACCTGGGACCCCGATTTCAAAACAACGAGTGCCTTCGGGACTTCGCCCCACTTGTCGTCCGGAACGGCGATCACGGTGGCCTCGTACACGTCGGGATGGGCCGCCAGCGCCTTTTCAACTTCGAGAGAAGATATGTTCTCGCCCCCGCTCACTATGATTTCTTTTTTCCGGTCGACGATCTGAATGTAGTTGTATCGATCCACACACGCCACATCGCCGGTGTGGAACCATCCGCCCGCCATCGCGGCTGACGTGGCCTCTGGCTGCCCCCAGTATCTCTCCATCACCCCGTCGCCTCTCACCACGATTTCACCAAGGGCGCTTCCGTCATGAGGAACATCCTTACCGTCTGAACCAACGACTCGAAGTTCCACGCCAGGAATGGCAAATCCAGTCATCGCTTGTCGAAGATAGCGCTGCCCGTCTAACGGGACGTCCGCTTTCAACGGCGACTTGGATAAGGTAGGACAAGTCTCAGTGAGTCCGTACCCGGAAATACAAATGCAACCCAATTTATTCTCAACTTCCTTTACCAGAGCAGGAGAGGAAGCGGCCCCGCCAATGATGAGAATCTGTAAGCTGTTCAAATCATAGTTTTCACGCGCCGGGGAATTCAGCAGTGCCGTAACCATCGTGGGAACCATCGCGCACGTCGTCACCCGCTCGCGCTCGATCAGGCGGAATACCTCCGCCGGATTGAAATGATGCGTCATCACATGCGTGCCACCGACCACTGTAATGCTATGGGGTGTTCCCCAACCATTCGCATGAAAAAGCGGAATCGTCTGCAGCAACACCGTCTTGCAACACATCTCCTCCAATGTGCTGGGAGAGGTTTGGCTGGCGGCGATCACCGACAGCGCGTGCAGATAAACGTTGCGGTGAGTTAGCGCCACGCCCTTCGGGCGGTCGCTGCTGCCGCTGGTGTAAAAGAGTTCGGCAATGGAATCTTCATCGATCTGCGTGAAGTCACACTGGATCGGCGAAGCGTTTGCCAGAAGCTGGTCATAGTTTCCTCGAGCAATCCAGCCCGCTTGCTGTTGGCCATCTAAAAGATAAAAAACCTCAATCGACGGCGCCATCGCCCGAAACGACTCTACCAGCGGCAAGAACGACGATTGGATAAAGAGAAATCTTGCTTTTGCATCATTCAAAACGAAGGCAAGTTCCTGTGCGCTGAGCCGGATGTTCAAGGGCATCAGCACACATCCGGCTTCCAAGACGCCATAGTAAGCCTCCAGCAACCGGTGGCAGTTCGTGCACAGAAATGCAATGCGATCACCAGGGATTGCCCCGGCGGCAACCAGAAAGCCCGCCAAACGGTCGGCACGCTCGGCGAATTGCCTATACGTGAAACGTTGCTCGTCGCATACCACGCCGACCTTGTCAGGGAATTGTTCAAGCGCGTAGCGCAAGAAACGAATGGGAGTGAGTGGAATCTTCATCTGCGCCTCCGCAAACGGTTGTCGCCTGTCGACGCTCACAGATCCGACGGGTGGAGTCGTTGATGAACGACCTATCGTTGTTTTAATCTGGCAGCCTATTCACTAGGGGCGCCTTGGGAATGGCAAAAGTCCGCCAACGTGCCCTTCCGAGAAAAGGACACGTTGGCACGTCTCACCTCTGCGTCCGCGTTGTAAGCATAACCCGGGATGCGTTCTGCTTTCCGGCATCCCTTTACGTACCCTCAGGCGCTCGCCATCGCCGCTTTCTTCGCTGGTTTCTTAGCACGGTGTTCTACTTTGTGAGTAGCCTTGCGCTCACCACCCGGCTTCGCCATGACCGCCATCAATTCTTTCTGTGCATCGACGTAGCTCTTCACTCCCTCTCGCGTCAATTCCGCTAGCGGGAGGAAAGGAAATGGTCGGAAGAGTTCCAGAGTTTTGCCCGCAGTTTTAACGCCGGCATTCATCTGACGCCCAGCCACATCAACCATTTTCTTTTGGGCCTCGATGAAGGACTCCGTGGCCTTGCGCGCCAACTGCGAAAGTTCAGTCTTCTTGTTTTTATGAGCGCTGTTGGCATGCTTCCCGCTGGTCGCTTTTGCCGTTTCTTCAGCGATCACGTCCATGAACTGTTTCTGCGCTTTGACAAAGGTTTCCATCGACTCCTGCGCCAGCTCCACCAGGTGATCGACCTGGTACGGCTTCCCGTTCTTGGCGGCCTCTACCCATGAATGAGTTTGTTTGCCGGCAGTCTTCAGGAGCTCCTGCTGCATGCTGATAAAGGTCTCCAGGCTCCGCCGCAGCAGATCGGTGATTGCTTCTGCCGCCGGCCAGTCTCCTGCGCGCTCCTTCATCCCGGTCATCAGGAGCTCGTTCTGTTCTTGCCCTAGTTCGAGAAGGATCTTCTGTCCTTCAATGAAGTTCGTGATTGCCTCAGCCGTTACTTCGCTCACTATAGCGATGGGGGAATGATGAGGATCCGACAGCTGTTGCCGTAACGAGTGCATCAAGCTCGCATTTTGCCGCATCGCGAGATCCAGGAGGATTCTCTGTGTGGCAAAGAAACTCTGCACCCCCTGCTGCGCCCAGCCGGATAGAAGAGATACAAAAGACGATTCGCCGGAATGAGTCCGGAAAGATTCGGATTTTGCCGCGGTTGGCATTCCATACCTCCCTGATTGCTGCCCCTTAAGTATTGCTGCAGTGCAGCATCAACATAAATATACGATTCGCGGCTATCTGTGTCAATATATATTTATGTAGTGTGCATCGCAGCACCGAATGACTATAAAGCCGACCATGAAGCCCGTAACGGTTGTCATCAAGAAATACGGAAATCGCCGCTTGTACGATTCCTCCAACAGCAAGTACGTGAATCTCGACGACATCGCGGAATTCGTTCGCGCGGGCAAGGACGTTCAGGTGGTGGATGCAAAGACGGGTCAGGACCTGACTCGCGTTACCCTGACACAAATCATTACGGAAGATGCTAAAGACAAGCCGACCGGCCTTCCGCTCGAGTTGTTGCGCCAACTCATTGTCGCGTCCGACGAAGTACGCCAGGAATTCATTATGTGGTATTTGAAGTCCGCATTCGATACCTACCAGAGGGTGCAGGATGCGGTGCAGAGTCGACTAGGCGAAGTTCAATCCGCCGTCCTGTCTCCGGTGGACATGATGAGGCAACTCCTGCGCGGAACCCCGGCATCTGAACCGCACGCCGAACCCGAGCTTGATGCATTGCGCAGGCGGGTGGCGGAGCTTGAAGCTCGGCTAGCGAAGACTCCGCGAGGTAAACAGCACTCGCGCCGGAAGCGGAAAGGGAAGGTATAATGCGCGGGGCGCCGCTCTGTAGCCCGCGCACGAAGTGCGGATTGGTGGATCGATCGGGATGAAGTCGCGAACCAAAGCAAAGAAGACCGCTAGCTCACCAAAAGCGCGGAGCCAGCACAGTCAGAGGGCACATTCCGAAGCTGACATCTCACCTTGGACCGAAGCCCTGTTTGCGGCTGAGCTTCTCATTTTGCATGCCACTCCTATCTATTACGGCTTCGGCGTGCCCCGCGGGGATGACTCTGCGGTCATCATTATCCCGGGTTTCCTAGGCACTGATCTCTACTTGATGGAGTTGCACGCCTGGCTCGGCCGCATCGGCTACCGGCCATATTTTTCCGGCATCGGTATCAATGCCGATTGCCCGAACCTCTTGATTCAGCGCCACGTGATCGAGACCTTGGAGCGAGCGCTTTCCGAGACCGGACGCCCGATTCACTTGATTGGTCACAGCCTGGGAGGAGTGATCGCGCGATCGATCGCCGGGCAGCGGCCCAGAGACGTCGCATCCGTTATCACTTTGGCTGCGCCGATTCGCGGCACAGTCGCAAACCGCAATGTTGTCCATGCCGCGGACGCGATTCGCCTGCGAATTCTGCGGGAACATGGCAAAGGCGTTCTTCCTGACTGCTACACCGGACGCTGCACCTGCAATTTTGTCGACTCCTTGCGCCGTGAAGTTCCCGAGTCCATGCTTCAGACTGCCATCTACACTCGTGATGATGGCATTGTCGATTGGCGCTACTGCCGGACCACAGATCCTGAAATCGACTTTGAAGTCCCGGGCACTCACATTGGAATGGCATTTAATCCTTCGGCCTACGCCATTGTCGCTCAGCGCTTGGCGAAGGCGCAGCGTTCCGAATGACTCTAGCCCACCATCTCTAGTACGGCGCCGATATTTGTTTTCAATGTCTCGACCGCCCCGCCGCGCAGCTCCAGCCGCACCATCGCGCTTGCCAGGCTGTTGTTCGCGACCTCGAAGCTCTCCGTACAATTAGTTTTCAAATAGGGAAGTCGGTGACCGCTCGGCCCCGTGCTATCAAATGTGGCTTGCAAGCTGCATCCGTCCTTCACGCAACAATTGAATCTCCAACGAAGCCGATTTCGATCCCTTTCGGCTTCCTGTAGATTTCGGAATTCGTGTTTCTTTCCGTCGTGCCAAAGTACAGCTTTGCGGAAGACCAACCCGAGTGGCATCTCGTACACCAATGCTTCCAGCGTGCTCGCGGGCGATCCGGGGCGAGGAAAATGCGCATGGGCCCAGGTCCAGAAGTTACGATGCCGGTATCCGCAGTTGTGTCCCTGCACTCCGAATCCCAGCGGATCTCCCTCAAACTTCCGCTCGTCCAGCGTGATCTGTCCGGAAAAGGATGCGTCTGAATGCGGCGTTCGAGAGAATCCAATCCAGCCCTTGCTGCTCAATGTCACGCGAAACGTGGAGTGATACTCCAGGTTCCATGAGAGCTTATGTCCCTCAACTTCCAAGTCTCCTCGGCAGGATGTTTCGCCAATTTCGTTGGCGCCGATTCGGAGGTGGAATGGGTTCTGTCCTCTATCGCTCAGACCGAAATCCGCCAAAGGAAACCCCCGAATGAAACTCTGCGGTTTATTCTCCCGAGGAAACCACATAGCCCACACCTGAACCGGCATCCCGCGCGGATCGTTCGGGCAGCCACCGCGCCCGGGATTCAGCAGCAAATATCGGAACCACCACGCTCCGCTGCCATCCGCCAATCCCACACGAACAAACCAGACTTCGTAACGTCGCTTGCTTGAGAGACGGGAATACCGCTCATTGAAAGTGTCCACGCGTACATCATACTGAGACCCGGCCGGGGCAGCGAGTTGAGCTGTTCGGGCTCCAAGCTGCTTAGCCAACGCCAACTGCAAGCGCTCAGAATGCGTGCCTAGGCGCACACCCTACGGTGATTTTTGGACTACTGGCATTTGGTCGCGCATGGTAAGAAGCAGGCCGAATTGGCGGCGAGCGCGCAGCCCAAAAACGTGGTGCGGACAATAACACCGAGGGCAAAGAGTCTATCTGTTGTTAATCTCGATCACGCGCATAACCGAATGGTTCTGAGTGTAATCGCCCTGGTTACAACAGTTAGGAATCTGCAATCGCGTAGGCGACAGTTAGTCCCCATAGTGCCTACTGCAACTTCGCATACTCCGCTTTGGCTTCCTTCAGGATATGGATGTCGGGGTCGGCGTCTTTCCAGAGCGTGAGGAAATCCTTATAGGAGGCGAGCGCACGTACGCGGGCGGCGTCGGCATCCGCGCCCTGTGACGTTCTCGATTGCAAGGCGTTGGCACGAGCCACTTCCAGATGCGCCAACGCTCCCGTCCAGCAGTTCCAGACGATGCCGCTGTGGTCGAGAATCTTCTGAAACTCAGCAGCGGCAGCGCTGCCTTGTCCGGCCGCCAGGTATGCCTCGCCGCGAATGAACGTGGGATACAAACAGGAGAGATTGGTGCCAAACAATATCGTGCCGTACTCAATCGGTGGCAGAGGGCGTTGTAAGATCTTGATCGCAGCGGGTGTATCCCTGCGATTGAGCGCCGATTGCGCCCGAATCGCTGGCAACCAAAGGGACTGCATCTGGGTGTCGAGCGGGAATCGTCTGTTGAGGTCTTGCGCCAAGGTTTCGGCTCGTGCCACATCGCCCGCCATCGCCAATGCCAGCGCCGCTTCGTCCTCGACACCTTGACTGTTGGGAGCGAGTTTCAAGGCCTCAGCGAGGGCCTGCTTCGCCTCGGCTGCGTTGCCGAAGGCCGCTTCCCGCTGCGCAGCAATCGCCCGCCACAGCGCTCCATTCTCTTTGTTGTCAGCGCGGATGGCGGAGTCTACAGACCGCTTGGTGAGTTCCCGAGCCTTGACCAGATGACCTGCGTACGCCTCAGTGTCGGAGGCGAGCGAAAGCCCGAAGTGCTGAAGGTCGGGCTCGCCCGCGAACCACTGCTGCTGTTCCGCCATCGCCGGGGAATCCGACGCGAGAAACGCCAGAGCATAAAGGGCGTTTCGGGCTATGAAATCATCCAGCTTTCGCATCTGCGCTTGCTGGATGATCTGCCGTGCTTCGCCGAAGCGCTGCAAGGCGAGCAGGCCGTCGGCAATGTTTTCGTAGGGGCCGACATCATCCGGAGCGAGGCGGAGGCCTTCGCGGCACGCCTCCGTGCTCTTCTCGTACTGCCCCTGTGAGGCGTACACGACGCCCAGATTGAAATGTGCCCGGAAGTCTCGTGGGTAGCTCTCAATCCACTGCTGAAACGTTTCTGCCGCTTTCTCCAGTTCCCCGGTTACGACCTGATAGTACTGGGCGGTGATCTCCAGCTTTTCCCGCTCGCTTGCATGTTCCCGTGACTCAAATGCCTTGGTGAAGTAAACGCTGGCTCGTCCGAGTTCGCCCAGACTGTAGTAGTCGTAACCCGCTGCCTCATAGCCCGTGGCAAAGTTCGAATCAAGCTGGATCGCATGCTGATCGTAGGGCACGGCTGCGGCAGCACCTTTCTCGCCACCAGCTTTCCTGCCAAGGGTGTATGCTTTCAGAGCTTCGAGCGAAGACGTGGTGGCTTGCAAGAGCGGAACATCAAACTTCTGCACCGTCGCCAGTGATTCGCCCAGTTCGCCGCGCAGCTTGGATGCCGCCTCGCCCAGCACGTCCAGCACCTTCTCCTTGGACGTCGCCGCTACCTGCTCCTCGGCCAGCGTGTCTCCGCTCTGGCAATTCACCGCCTTCAACTCCAGCACATATTTGCTGCCCAAACTGCCAATCGCTCCGGCAATGTAAGCCTTGCTGCCCGCCCGCAAGCAAAGGTCACGGGCCACTTCGGGCGTGAGTCTCGTGTCAGGAGGACGGGTCATCTGCTGCAAGGTCTTCGCGGCTTCGCTATCGGGGAGCACATTCAGGAAAGGCGATTGCCGCAGGGAGACGTTGAGCGCGGTCTTCAGCGTGTCGTCGAAGACGGCATCGCCCGTGCTGTTGGCAAAATCGGTGAGCACGATGGTGTCTCGCTCGGTCAGGCGCTTGCTTTGCTGATGCCCACGATAGTAAAGTCCGCCTCCGATCAGAAGGGCGGCGAGCAAGGCGACAAGCAGGCCGCTCAGCGCAATTTTTCTGAGCCTCCCGCGCCCGGCTGCGGAAGCTTCGGGCACGACCACCGTGCCTGAACCTGCCGCAGAAATGCGTCCGCTCTCGCTGTCGCGCTTCAGCCGTTGCAGATCGGCGCGCACTTCGGCCGCGCTCTGATATCGCAGATTGGGGTCTTTCTCCAGGGCCTTACGGATGATTTCTTCCAGGCGCTCGGGAATGCCCGGATGCAGTTGCCGCACCGGAAGTGGCTGCCCGTGCAGGATGGCTCCGAACGTCGATCCCTTGGTCGGCTTATCGAAGGCGATCCGTCCGGTCGCCATCTCGTAGAGTACGGCGCCGAAGGAGAAAAGGTCGGAGCGTCCGTCCAGGGGCTTGCCGTCAACCTGTTCGGGCGACATGTAGGCGACGGTGCCCAGAGTGTCGCCAGCCGTGGTCAAATGGCTATCCCCAAGCGTGGGATCGTCGGGGCCGCTTCCCGCGCTCTGGCCGCCGACTACTTTAGCTAGGCCAAAATCGAGGACCTTGGCCTGGCCCCGCCTGGTAACCATGACGTTCGCGGGTTTGATATCGCGGTGGGTGATGCCGGCAGCGTGGGCTGTGTCCAGGGCATCGGCGATCTCAATGGCGAACCGCAGCAGCGAATCCAGATCCAGCGGACGGCCGCCGATCTTGTTGCTCAAGATTCCACCGTCCAGATACTCCATGACGATGAAAGTGTGGCCGTCCTGCTCGCCGACGTCGTGGATGGTGCAGATGTTGGAGTGATTCAACGCGGAGGCGGCTTGAGCTTCGCGCTGAAAGCGGGCAAGCGCCAGCGGATCGCGGGCCAGTTCTTCGGGGAGAAACTTGAGGGCGACGAAGCGATGCAGCCGCGTGTCTTCGGCCTTATAGACGACGCCCATACCTCCGCTGCCCAGCTTCTCGATGATGCGGTAGTGCGAGATGGTTTGGCCGATCATTGGCCCAGAATCTTACGTCGGTAAAACAGGCAAGTCAATGAAAGCGATGGAGTTGGCGCATGGTCGGAAACGGTCGAGAGACCACTGCTGCCGAAAGTAGTCTCCAAGATTTCCCCGCCATCCTCTTTAGGTGGACGAAAGCGTAAACGGCTCTTCCTTTTCTTCATCATCAGATCGAGCGAATAGTCCAGCTCGGTACGCGACTAGCCAAGCACGGAGGCCGCAATGCCTGGGCAGAAGCCACATGATCCGTTCCTGAGGACCAATAGACTCGCACTGGTGGCGAGGCGCTAGGCCACGCGCCGGTATTTACGGAATTGCCAGTCAATTCGTACCGCGCGGGAGGGCCTAATTCGCACCCAACCTCCATGAGGGCGCGCTGCTCACGATGCAACGTTTTGCCGCTGCGCGTCACTATCTCCACGTAATTGAGGACCTACCCGGTCGGTCGGCAATGCAAAAGGAGAATCGATGATCAAAGCAGTTCGGGTTGCGCTATCGCTACTTTTTCCGCTTCTTTGGTCAGCCCTCTACCTGCCAGTCTTCGCGGATAGCTGCGATGACGCCAAGAGCGCTGCGGAAAAATATTTGAATCAGTACGAAGAGATCCGTCGCATGCTTCCAGAGGAGCAGAAGCGCTTTGTGGAGGCTGCGTGTTCCGCCGACGATGAAGAGCGCGCTAATGTCATGGATGAGGCCGGGCATCGAGTCGAGAGCACGATTGTCAGCCAGGCCGATGAACTCAATAGACTGCACGATGAAGCCAGCAAGAGCTTGCAAACCGCAATCGATGCCGACGAGTGCAAAGACAAGAAGGACGATCTCACACGACTGCAGAGCCGGGTGGATGAGGTCTCCAAACGGATCGACACCATGAGTAATGGCGTGCACGCAGGAAGTAATCCCGTCTTCTCCGCCTTGCGAGATTTGGGGCAGAAGGCACATGCGGAATATCAGAGCATGAATTCCAGCTTCGATAACGCGAACTCGAAATATGGCAACGCGGAAGTATCGCTGTCAGATATCGGTCGCCGGGTGGACTTTATGGATCCCAGGGGATGCCAAGTGGTCGAACTCAAGCCCGATTCAAACTCCTCTGCGCAAAGCGACGGTTTCGATGACGCAAAAAAAGCGCGCGACTGGCTGAACGACCCGGAGAATTTGGCAAAATTCATCGAGCAGTATCCTGCATACAAAAACTGTAAGAAGTTCGTTGCCCGCGTCGATTGCTATCACTATTGTCCGGGCGTAGCGGACGATGGCTCTCTGCAACTCGGCAGCATCGACTGGAAGACAGGCTGTAAAGGTCCGGAGTAGGCGCTATTGCGCCAAGCCCACCGATCAAGGCCTAAACAGCGTGATTTCCGCATGGAGGAAGAATGTCCGATCCTAAATTTACAACCACCCACGCCTCGTCGACACCCGCTATTCGCTTGAACCTCGGTGCGAAATTCTATCCGCGCGGCAAATGATGGTTGGCGTAATTCCCACGAAAACGGTATCAGTGGTATCAGTGCCGAGTCCTGGCGCTAAACATTAAGACCTTTTTGCAACTTCGGTGGTCTCCGTCATTCGCCAGCATTCCATGGATTCCTAAGCGTACGCGTAGGTCGCTTCAGCTGCGCCGGCTTCTCATCACTGATCTGGCGCGCGCTTACAAGAGCCCATTTCTAGATAGCTTCCGGACGGCCGACGACAGCTGCTTTGACAGGCTCTTGGTGCTGGACTCAGCTCTGATTCCAAAGCAATTCGATGATCTGAGGGCTCCTTTGGCTTTTGCGCTAGAGCCGCCATAGCTCGCAATCCTTCTTTGTGATGTTGATCACATTGATCTATGACTCAACTCACAGACTTCCTTCCATGCATGCTTTAGTATTTCCCGCGCCTCTCGCCAGCCTATCTGATCGAAGAGCAGTATTTGCGGATGGGCCATTTGTGGATCGAAAGATGGTTCGGTTGTCGGCATTCTGTGCCATTGGCTTTGCCGGCAAGCGCCTTAGCTTTGACCACAGCACAGTAACGGAGGAGAAGAATTCAATGAAAGCTGGACATAAAGTTGTAACAGTAGCCTCAGCCGTATTGGTTCTCGCGCTCGGATTATTGCATTCAGGAGGAAGCGTCAGTGCGGCTTCCCCCGGACAGATCACGGGCACAGTCAAGCTTGACGGCACACCTCCGCACCAAAAGCCGATTGACATGTCGAAGGATCCGAGTTGCGCCGCAGCTCACAAGGACAAGCCCGCCACCATGGAAGCCGTGGTTGCAGGCGCCAACGGAGGTCTGGCCGATGTGGTCGTCTATGTTAGCCAGGGCCTGACCGGCAGCGAAGCCCCTTCCTCGCAGCCTGTCCAGCTGGAACAAAAAGGTTGCCAGTACTTCCCTCACGTCGTGGCAGTGGATGTGGGCCAGCATATGAAGATCCTGAATAGCGATCAGGCGTTGCACAACATTCACCCGCTAGCCACAAAAAACGCCTCCTGGAACAAGTCACAAATGCCAGGAGGCCAACCTCTGGATGTGACTTGGGCAAGCGAAGAAGTCCCCGTGCCGGTCAAGTGCAACGTCCACCCGTGGATGCAGGCCTACATAGTTGTCGTGAAGGGCCCCTACGGAGTTACGGACGACAGCGGTTCTTTCAAGCTCGAGAACCTGCCGCCGGGCAATTACACCCTCACCGCGTGGCAAGAAATCTACGGAATTCAGACTCAGAATGTAACGGTTGCTGCAGGGAAACCGGCCACCGCCAATTTCACCTTCAAGGCAAAGTAGCAACTGAGGCAGAACGGGAATCGGGGCGGCACGACTGTGGAGCCGCTCCGAATGTGATTTTGGGGACCCAAGGTCGACTAAAAGCGAGGGAACACATGCCCGGTAAAGTGTTTGCCGTCGTAGTGGTGATCATCACCCTGGCGATCGGTTATTGCGTTGTCGCTCACGTGTGGTGGATGCCGGTGGATGTCTCTGTTCACGGTCCCAATATCGATCATCAGATCGAAGAAACGGTATTCGGCGCAGGCATTTTGTTTGTTGCCGGGCAACTGGTGCTGGCAGCTTTTGCTTTTCTCTATGGCGACAGTAAGGGCACGCGCAAGATGAAGTCGTTCCCTGGGGGCGCCAAGCCTCTCATTGTGTTTGCATGTGTTGTGGTGGGCGTCGAGATTCTGGTGCTCTCGTTTGTTGGATCCAAGGCATGGGGTTCGGTTTACTTCACACCGCCGGACCCGAACTCGGTGCGCATTGATGTCCAGGCTGGGCAGTTTGCGTTTTACTTCCGTTATGCCGGACCGGATGGCACGTTCGGGGCGCTTCACCCGGAGCTCATCAACGAAGGAAATCAGAATTTCTTCGGTCTCGATACGGACCACGATGCCGATGCGAAGGACGACATCGTCACCGCGGAGCTGGCGATTCCGGTGAATAAGCCGGTGCTGCTCACGCTGCACTCCAAAGATGTGGGGCACTCCTTCGACGTACGGGAGTTGCGCGTCCAGCAAGACTTTGTGCCTGGCATTGTAATCCCGATCCACTTCACGGCGACCCAGACGGGCAGGTTCGAAATTGTGTGCACGCAACTCTGCGGTCTTGGGCATTACAACATGAAGGCCTATCTCGACGTTATGTCGCAGTCTGACTTCGATAACTGGATGAAGCAGCAAGCGGCTATGCAGTAACTGAAGTGCTCTGCTTCCTGAATGGGCAGACGAAACATTCTCTCGTGGGGTGAGATCACATGCACGATATCTCGGCGCACCCGCTTACGCACCATGCACCGCCACAGGGTTTCATTCGCAAGTATATCTTCAGCGTGGATCACAAAGTAATCGGAATCCAGTACGTGACCTTGAGCCTGGTCGCGGCATTCATTGGGATGGCGCTTTCGTGGGTCATGCGCATTCACCTCGGTTGGCCGACGGCGGCCATTCCTTTGTTGGGTGCGCTCTCTCCCAACGGCGCTCCGGGAGGGGTTGTCACTCCGGAGTACTACTTGTCATTGATGACCATGCACGGCACGATCATGGCGTTTTTCGTGCTGACCGCGGCGCCCATGGCCGGATTTGGCAACTTTATGTTGCCCATCCAGGTAGGCGCTGCGGATATGGCATTTCCCCGGCTGAATATGGCGTCCTTCTGGACCACCTTCGTAGGTTTCGTTCTAGCCTGCGCGACTTTTTTCATTCCTGATGGTCCGCCGCTTTCTGGTTGGACCGCTTACGCGCCTTTGAGCGCAGTGGGCTCGGCCGCAGGTCCAGGACAGGGCTGGGGCCAAAATCTGTGGGGACTTTCGATCGCAATCTTTTGTATCGCGTCGCTCCTCGGGTCGCTCAACTTCATTGTGACGACCATCGATCTGCGCACTAAGGGGATGACGCTATCGCGGCTGCCGCTCTCGACTTGGGCATGGTTTATTAATGCGTGGGTAAGCTTGCTGGCTTTTGCCGTGCTGTTACCTACATGTCTCCTGCTGGTGCTCGACCGCCTCGGTGGAACCAGCTTCTTTATTCCTGGCGGCCTGGTGATGAATGACAAGATGCTTCCGCACTCCGGTGGTTCGCCGCTCTTGTTCCAGCACTTGTTCTGGTTCTTCGGACATCCGGAGGTTTACATCATCATCTTGCCTGCGTTTGGAATCGTCGCGCACGTGATGCCGACTTTCATCCGGAAACCGCTGGTCGGAGGGTGGAAAGCGATTACCTTTGCCATGGCCGCGATTGGCGCGCTTAGCTTCGTGGTTTGGGGTCATCATATGTTCGTCAGCGGGATGAGCCCGTATATGGCGATGGTGTTCTCGGTGCCAACGCTTATCATCACCATTCCCTCCGTCATTGCGGTGCTGGTATTCGCGGCCTCGCTTTACGGCGCAAACATACGCTTTTCGACTCCGATGCTGTTCTGCCTGGGATTCATCTCTCTGTTCATTAGTGGAGGAATCGGTGGATTTTTCCTGGCGCAGCCCGCAGTTGATTCCTATCTGCACGCCACCAGCTTCGTGGTGGGCCACTTCCATTTCACCATGGGCCTCTCCGCCATATTTGCGACCTTCGCCGGTTTCTACTATTGGTTTCCGAAACTGTGGGGCCGCATGATGAACGAGAGGCTGGGCAAAGTGCACTTCTGGTTGACTTTTGTGTGCGTGTACCTCGTCTTCATGACCATGCATTTGATGGGCTTCACAGGCGCGGTTCGCCGTTATTCGGCATTTGTGGACGACTTCATGGCGCCGCTGATGCCGACTAACCGGTTCATCTCTGTCGCCGCGTTGCTGTTGGGCGCGGTGCAATTCATCTTCTTGTACAACGCGATTTGGAGCCGCTTCAAAGGACCTAAGGCTCCCGATAATCCGTGGCAGGCTACGACGCTGGAATGGGATACAACCTCGCCGCCACCGTTCGATAACTTCGGCGGCCGGCAAATTACCGTTCATCACGGGCCGATGGAATACGACGGCGACGACTCCGTAATGCAGACGTCAGAGGAAGAATCCATCGCGGGGACCTAACGCGCTGTTCATGATAGTGACTCATGTGTGAATCAATCGCAGGGAGGCGGCATGAATCAATCCGCACTGACCATCGAAACTGGGCACGAAGTGGTGATGGAAAGTTCTCCTTACGGCATCGACAAAAAGAAGCTGGGGATTTGGCTTTTTATAGTCTCCGATGCTCTAACCTTTGCGACGTTTCTGTTTGGCTACGGCTACATGCGCGTCGGCAGCCAGAATTGGGGCACGCCGTTCAAGTTCTCGACGATCTTAAATGGAATCGTCATGACCTTCATCCTGCTGTCCAGCAGCCTCACCATGCTGGCGGCCGTACGGGCCACGCAGACTGGCCAGAAAGCTTCCGCCAGCAAATGGCTGGGCCTGACCATGTTATTAGGCACAGTGTTCGCGATCCTGCACCTGCGCGAATGGTTCAAGATGTTTGGCGAGGGCTGGGGGCTTTCTTCGAATCCTACCGGTGGCTCGGCTCAGTTTGGTGCGACCTTCTTCAGCGTCACCGGACTTCATTTGGCGCACGTGGTCAGCGGCGTCATTGCGCTCCTGATTATCACGCGGGGCTACAACCGCGGTCGCTACGATAGCAGCCACGTCGAAACAGTAGGCCTTTACTGGCACTTCGTCGACCTAGTCTGGATGTTTGTTTTTCCGATGATGTACTTGATGAACGCCGCTCGTTGAATTGAAATTCGACCAGGAGGAAGAAGCCACCATGCCTTCGAAACAAGAACTGAACATGGGTTCTAACGCAGGAATTGTGATCGGGCTGATGATCATCGTGGGGATTGAAGTAGTTCTGACCTATCAGCATCTGTCGGTACGAACCTTGCTTGCCGCATTGCTCTGCTTGGCGTGTGTGGAGGCTTTCGTGGGGGTCATGTACCTGATGCATGTGAAGTACGAGAATCGGCTTTTATTCTGGACCATTTTTCCCGCCACGCTCTTCGTGCTCGTATTTCTGAATTACCTTTGGCCGGACGCTTTCCGCATGGCGAGAATGAGTTTGGGGAGATAAACCGATTGTGGGCATGACCATAAGCGTGAAGGAGATCGAGTGAGCTTTGCAAAACAGACGAGCCCGTACTTCAGGCCGGGGCTAGCGGCGCTGGCCATTCTGCTGTTAGTAGTTCCCACATATCTGCATGCACAGGGTTGCGCCATGTGTTATCAGAGCGCCGCTGCGTCGGGTGCCCGCCTCATCCACGCTCTAAAGAATGGCATTGTGATCTTGATGATTCCACCGCTGCTGATGACGGGATTGTTCGCGCGCCTGGTGTACCGCAGGCGCAACCTGTGTAACGAGGAGTTTGTGAATCACCGCGAGGTTTGACCCTTCTACCGCAAGCCCTCGTAGTCAAGATCTGCAAATAAAAAACGCGCAGTCATCAACTGGGAAAGGCGATGACTACAGCATAGAGGAGTCTAGGGTATGGCAACCACGGTTCACGAACCACCGAAAATCGCCGGTCGCTTGCCGGGTGAAGGTCCGTCTGGAGATGGTGGTGGTCGGAATCTGCTTCCGGCGGAAGGTAGTTTGTTTGCAGTTGGGGACCACTCCCCGGCTCTCGCCAAGACCGGCGTATGGGTTGGTTTGGCGGCAATTACCATGTCATTCGCCGCGCTCACCAGTGCACTGGTGGTCCGCCAGGGTGCTGGACTGGACTGGCATCATCTGACGCTGCCTCCCATTCTTTACGCTAATACGGTTGTTCTGCTGGCCAGCAGCGTCACACTGGAGCTCGCGCGCCGACAGATCTTGGGCTTCGCTGGCGGAATTACGAACCAGACCGCGGCGCCAATGCGCTGGCTGGCAGTCACCTGGGCGCTCGGTTTGCTTTTCGTCGTTGGTCAGTACGTGGCATGGCGGCAATTGAAGGCTGCAGGGTTGTACCTTGCCACCAACTCGAACAGCTCATTTTTCTATGTCTTTACCGGTGTGCACGCCTTGCACGTGTTGGGTGGTCTGGCTGGATTGCTTTATGTTATGAGCAAACTCCATCGATCGACCCTGCGGCAGAGCACGTTCGCGGCAGCTGCGCAATATTGGCATTTCATGGGCATTCTCTGGCTATATCTGTTCTGGGTACTCTGGACGAATCTCTAGCGAAACCAGCAGGCGAAGTTGAAGGCTAATTGCAGGAGAGCATGACAATCAATTCCACAACAAGGCGGCCGAGCCTGACGAATCACTTCACTTCCAAGCTTCGGGACTACTACACCCTCACCAAACCCGAAGTGAATCTCCTCATTCTGATGACAACATCGACCGGTTATTACCTTGCCTCCCTTGGACCTTTCCGTATCGCCGGCCTGATTAATACACTGGTCGGTACGCTCTTTGTGGCGAGCGGTACCGCCACGCTCAATCAGTGGATAGAGCGCGTTTGGGACGGTCAGATGCTGCGCACCGCCAACCGGCCGTTGCCTTCTGGCAGGCTATCCGCCCCGGAAGCTTTTATCTTTGGGATTCTGTTGAGCGTCGCCGGGGGATTGTATCTTGCATTCGCGGTCAACCGCTTGGCGGCTTTACTCGCAATCTTCACACTTCTCTCGTATTTGATTGTCTATACTCCGCTAAAGCGGAAGACCCCGCTATGCACTTTGGTCGGGGCTTTTCCCGGCGCAATGCCAGTTCTGATCGGCTGGGCAGGAGCTTCTGCGAGTATCGCCCGAAACGCCTGGTTCTTGTTCGCTATCGTATTTCTTTGGCAGTTTCCACATTTCCTCGCAATTGCCTTGATGTACCGGAACGACTACGCGCAGGCGGGCTATAAGATGCTGCCTCAGTGCGATCTCGATTCCCGTTTTACCCGCGCAGAGATTGTTGCCTTTACTGTGATTCTGGTCATCATTACGATAGTACCCATACTCGATCGCAGAGATCCAATTTATTTGAGTGGTGTTTTCCTGGCGGGAATCTTTCTGCTTTATCACGGAATAAGATTGGCACAATCAACTTCCAACGCTCCCGCCAGCCGCGTCTTGCATGCTTCCGTCGTCTACCTGCCGAGCATCCTTGTACTGATTGTCACCCGGAAGGCCTGAAATTCCTTTAGGCGGCACTATCAATCCTGATGTATCGCCCGTGGCTGGAAATTGCTTCGTCGTCAGGCCGATGTGCCAGAGTCACGGCAGAATCATTGGCCGTGGCACGCTTCGCTCGAATGGTCAGAAAGCCTTGTCTGTCGCGAACACTCAGTATCACTTGCTTATGCGCAGGCGACGACACTCGGCCAAAGCCTGCCGCCGCTTGATACAATCCATCGCGAGGGGGAACTCAATGAACAATGTAACTGGACTCGTCCGGTTGTTGAAGAAGGAACAAGATCGCTTGACAAAGGAACTCCGCGGAATTGGTGCTGCGCTAGCGGCTTTTGGCAGTGCATACGGAAACGGAACCGGCACCAGAAAGGTGACGGCATCAGCTCGGGCGCGGATGGCGGCTGCACAAAGGGCACGGTGGGCCAAGGTTCGGGAAACGGCGAAGGTTGTCTCAATACACGGCAAACGGACTCTCTCGGCGGCCGCCCGCAAGAGGATTGCCGCTGCACAAAGGGCGAGATGGGCGAAGGTGAAGGCCGCGAAGAAATCGGCCTAGTCACTGAGCTAACGATCGCAAGCGTGGTTTGACCGGCCTTTGTGGAATCCCCATCCACTCAAGCCGGTTTTTACGTTTGAACTCCTTTATGCCACAATCTGCATCACATAGGTATGGACGAAGAGCAGACCTCCGGCCCCGAATCGACCGCAGATCTCGGGAAATGGATCGCTCAGCTGGTGGCCGCCGTGATTCTGGCAGAGGGTATTTGGGGATTCATGACTTCTCTCACCAGCAATTTTCTGGTGCCGTTGCTAGCCAGGGCGATGGAAGTAGACCCCCAGTCTCCTTTGTATCTCGGAAAAGGTGAGTTCAACTTTCCAGCATTGTTCAAGTCAGTTCTGGCGCTTTGCTTGGCAGGAATTGTGTTTGTGCTGCTGCACGAGTGGTCACGAAAGAAGCGCCCGCCCGTACGAGTGAAAATGGTGCGGGGGACCAAGCGGGTTTCGCAAGCGACTACCGCACCGATCTCCATTATGGCTCCTCCAGAGCCCGTTGCCACCAAGACCCAGACACCGGTGAATCCGGCCCCAGTGCCCCGGACTCCGCAGGCGTCCGTCTCAGCTTCTCCGGTTCCGGCACCGCAGAAGTCGAAGCCGGTGCCGCCCTTGGTTGTGACTCCGGGCAAGCCAGCGAAGGCTAAGTCTCCCAAAGAGGTCTACTACAACATTGTTGGGGAGCCCATTAATCCCACCGAGAACGACTAGGCGGCCGTTATGGCAGTTAGGACGAAAGGCTGATGGTGAAATATGCCAGCGTTCCAGACGACAAAGCTACTCCGACATACCACCACTTTGAAGCGCCAACCGCGGCCACGAACGCGAACACTGTGGCTAACAGGGCGGCACCTAAGACAATCTTGTATTCGTGTTGTGGTCCCGCAAGACTATCTACGAATCGGTCTGCCCTCTGCGGGTTGAGCAGAGAGAGCCAGAGTCCCATACTCAGCAGCATTCCGAAGGCACCCAGCAGATGGGAAATTGGGCGTCCCATGTCGCAAATATACGCTCTCCTTTTCATGCCGGGGAGTCGGCAGTTTTCAGTGTTATGTCCGTGCAGCTTGGCGCCAGCGCGATATGGCGCGGGAATGAGAACCGCCGCCAACCCAAGTTCAGAAAGAGGGCGCGGTTGAGAATGTTCCACTTCCGTTTCGTCCCAGGG
>CAVVQB010000002.1:0-952933 GCA_963750245.1 uncultured Acidobacteriaceae bacterium | reverse complement strand
TCCACCCCCCGCAACCAACTAACCTACTGAATCACCACGCCTTCGCTCTCTGCGAAGGTTTTCTCTTGTGCCAACTTGGCCTCATTTGGACACAACATCTCACCCAATTGTTCGGCGACCAGCCTGTCATCTTCCTCAATGGTGTGAGTGTAGACGCCAAGCAGGAGGTTCGATCCGGGGGCGTGTCCGAATCGCTCCTGGCGTATCTTCATGGGCGCATTGAGCCTGTCCATCAGGCTTCCGTTTGTGTGTCGGAATGCATGAAGCCCGCAGCGCCGAATCCCAAGGGATTCCAGCAGCGGGTGCAACTTCCGTTTCACGACTAGATTCTGATCCCACGGCGTACCGTTCTTGGTGGCGAATACCCCAACCGCAAAGCACCTAATCCGAAGCTATTTAAAATCGATCTTTGGTCGTCGATACTGAAGGGCCCCCCTCCAACGAGGCGGACTACACCGCCTCCCTCGTCACGAATGTCCTTGAATATCAGAAGACTGTCTTCATCGACCAGTCGGCTAAGCGATTCAAGGTCCTCGTCAGTAGCAGCACTTTCGTCCTCAAGATCGGGGGGACGTAGCAACGCAAGCCCTTCACTTGCCATTTCGCAAGTGCGCGTCACTACACCGAACAGCAGCGAGAGATCTCTGCGCTGGACTTTGGTGAGCTTCGCGTATTCAGTCACTTTTCCACGAAGAATCGAAATAGCGGTCGGAAATACCGCAAAGCGCAAGACGACCCACTGTGCCTCTAGCACAGGCCGACAGCCTTGAGACTCAACAAACTCGCGGTAAACGTCTCGCGTCACACGTAGGTGTTCAACGAGGCTGCGCGCTTCTAGTTCGATGTAGCGTCTGTGATCTTCAGTGTCGAGGGATGGAAGCCGTCGCAAAAGGATACGCCGCAGTGAGTCTTCGTTTGAACGCGCAACATTGTTACGAACTAATCGCGCGTAGATCTCCCAACGAATTCTCTTATGCGGAAATTCGTCCCACCGAATCACCATCCTTCCAACTCCACCTCTGACGCTCCCGCTCCGACTGACCTCAATACAGAATCGCTTCTCGCTCGCAGCTGCTAACGCTATTCCGGCCAGCCACGTTGCCCGGCGATCCGATGCAACCTCTTCTGTATTCATCCCTGTGATACGAATCACATTCTGAAGGCTCAGAGTCAACCGGCGCTATATCCCCATTACCTTCATTGACAGGTGAGTAAGCGCTATCGCCTGACTACATCGACTGGTCACTACGCGATGGGGAGTGCAGAGGTCCTTCCTCCTGCTGCATCGGTCGCGTCGATGGCGTCCGCAACGATAACTTTCAGCAACCTCGGATTCAGCTCCCGAATGCGACAGAGTTAACAGGCTCAGGAATTTGGCTGTCTCCTTGCAACGCTACATAGAGGCCGACCAAGGTGAGCGGAACCAGAATCAAGATCAAGCTGAGAATCATCATTTGGAGAAAGCTACGTTCTTCAACATGCGCGAGAGGCATACGACACCTCCTCTGCGGCGCGACGAACGTCGTGCTGGGAGCACACCTGCAGTTCCTTTGGCCAGTGGAAGAGACAGGTGGTCATCTAACTAATAGGTGATTCACACCATTCTGTCTGTGATTACAAGCACGGGCGGGTGCACCCACGATTGAGAAATCCTACGCTCGTTTTCGTGACGGGGTGACTGACGCTCGAAACGGAAAAGCTAATGTCCTGAGATACCGATACGTGACGACGACCTGGTCAAGCTGCATCCGCAAGGTGCTCTAACGCTGTTCTCCGCGCTCGCAGCATGTACATGGCGTCATTTAGGGTGTCTCTCTCTTCGTCAACCTCAACTTCGGTTGCAGGAATGAGTTCACGAGTGCGCTCGACAATAGCATCCTGTACATCAGAAAGTTCCTTCGCGATCGCATACCATCCCTGTCGAGAATCGCTGTCCGAAACAGGACTCTCCATTTCTTGGGGTCGGAACGTTGAGAGCTACATTCTGCCATTAGCCCGCCCTCCAGTTTTAGAAAAGAAACGCAGGGGCGGAAACGGTGAGGATTCATCGCCCCTGCGCCCCCGCCACCGTAGAATTGACAGAGTGGCGGGACTGTCCCCGAATCAGAGGCTATTAGCAAAATAGTTTCGGACAAACGGACAAACTCACTGTCTGTGTCGCCAGTCACGTCACTACTGAGGCCAGGTAAACGAAGAGCGGATCGTCTGGCGTAACATCGCCATTACACTCATTGCCCCGGATGGGAAGCGTGCTATTCTCAATGAGTGTAATCGGCTGTTTTCGTCAACTCTGAGTCGTTCCTTCTCGCCGCGAAGTACAGACGAGAAATGATTAAGATGATCCGTTGCCCGCTTTGCGGCTCAACACTTCCTGCTTTGCTCGCAGCCAATCATCTGTTGGGCTTCCATTCACTCGGCCACGTTTTTGATACAACTCATACGCGTGTTGGCGGATCGTTTCTTCAATTTGGGCGTCGGCTTGGTTGGGTCTGGGTAAGATCGGGGGCTGAGAGCTCGCGTTCGGGTATCTTCGCTTCGAGTTGCGCCCCCGAGATGGGCCCTGCCGCAATGTGTCACCGCATGTGCCTGACTTGGACGCAGAGCATGGACTTCTGGCCGGCGGAGCTGCGACTACCGAACCGCTGCTTTCGCGCTCAGATAGTGCCAAGAGCTGCTTGATGACTTCTCCCTTCTCCCACTTTTCTGCCTTTTTGGTTTTGCCCGCGCATGTTTTGGCCAAAATAGTGAACACCGCCAGGGTAGTCACGACCGCGATGAATACAAGGCTAAGCATTAGCAGGTTATCCCCAACATAAATACGTTCCTGATGAGGCACTCATCTGACGCTCGGTACAGATCGGCGTTCGCAAGCGAAAACTCAACCATCAGATGGCGTCCAGGAACGCCGAGATTATGCGCCTATCCGCTGCGGGTCCCTTCCTGATTGCGATGGCAGTGCCATCTGAAAGTATCCAGAAATGTCCGCACGTAGCCGCAAGAACGTTTAGCTTGTTTCCTTTCGTAGCGTCCTGTCGCTTGATCCCCAGACCTCGAACGGGGTTTCCAGGGCACGCGGGGCACCACAAATACAAAAGGGGGAGAGCTGGCCGAGCATTACGCAATCTCCTTTTCGAATCGAAAATACCACCGGATCAGAGCGGCGGGTCAAATCGAAAGTGTTCTCTGAGTTTGGACTAAAGGACAGGGGGATGGTCAGGTGAGGATTTTAGTGTCTTATCTTAATCTCCGGCGGATTGGTGATCGTCGTCCTCGTCCGAGCCTGTAGCACGTCGGTAACTTGGAGTGATTGAGGTTCCAAGTTAACAATGAGGGACGTGCGTGCGCCGCATTCCTTTCGCGAGCCACCGCCCGGCGATAGTAGAAACTCTAAAAACCACAATGTCAGCTGGGAACAACCGCAGGGACGAACGCTTTGGGCGATACGAGATCCTGGCACTAGCTCGCCAAGAACCGGAAGAAGAACAGGAATATCGCGAGCGTTTTTTCCGCGAAGCAGAGGCGGCCGGCCGTTTGTCGCATCCTGGAATCGTGACCATCTTCGATGTAGGTGAGGAACCTGAAAACCGCGCTCCGTACATCGTAATGGAGTACGTAACTGGTCACTCGCTCGAGAAGCTGTTATCACAGAACGACCGTAAGTTACCGCTCTATGTAGCGCTACAGTTGACCCATGAATTGGCCGGGGCTCTGGATTACGCGCACGCCCAAGGCGTGGTTCATCGCGACCTGAAGCCCGCCAATATTCTTATTACGGCAGATGGCCGCGCCAAGATCGCCGACTTTGGAGTGGCTAAACTAAACCTCGCGAATCACACGCTGGCCGGTCGGGTGCTTGGAACTCCCGCATATATGTCGCCCGAACAGTTGACCGGCGACGCCGTGGACGGACGATCGGACTTATTTTCGCTGGGCGTAGTTCTGTACTCTGTGTTGACCGGCTACAAGCCGTTTCAAGGCAACAGCGCGATGACAGTGTCATTCAAGGTCGTCAATCGCGACCCCATCCCTGCGACAGTGCTCGACACTCAGTTGCCGCAAGGAGTCGATTACATCATCGGGCGAGCTATGGCGAAGAATCCTGCTCAGCGTTATCAGCGTGGCATTCGGCTCCCATTCGTTGAAACATGCTGTTTAGGTCCGATTCTCGCGCCTGACAGCACCATCTCCACGACCTTGCTGTTCGCGGCACGCTTCTGATCCGAGACCGCCTGCGTGTAAATGTTCATTGTGGTCTGGATGTTGGCATGTCGCAGCAACTCCTGCTGCACCTTGATGTCGGTGCCGGCGCTGCGCAGCATGGTTGAGTAGGTGTGACGGAACGTGTGCCAGCCAATTTTCCCGATTCCCGCGCGTAACGCCGCCGGTTTCAGTTGGCGCTGCAGGATCTTCTCCTGCCACCGCGGCGGACCGGCACGCGCTCAGCACAACCAGTTGTGTTGTGAAGGGAAATGTCGAAGATGTCCTGTACTTTCAGATACCCAGGGACAGGATGGCCCACTGAGTTAAAAAGAGAAAAGACCAAGCCTGACTGGTAGTAAGCAAGAACTGAACAAAGTGGAGTTCAGAGGCGATGTCGCCATCCTAGCGGATCTCGTGTTCACTTCAGACGATCCGCGCTTGACAAATAGCCATGCGCTTGCGTCCCACTTGCCTGTTCTTTCACCGCTACAAAGAGCATCGCGAGACGTTGGCTTTCGGTTAGGCCTTCCGCGGCTCATTGGGACTCGTCAGGAGGGTGAGTCAATTGCTGCCCTCCAGCCAAAGGACGACCTTACTTCTTCGACAGCTCACGGTTTGCTGGCGGCTGTCTCTGCTGCAACTGCTGAGTCTGCTGTTGATGTTTCTGTTGCATTTGCTGTGTCTGTTGCTGGTGTTTCTGCTCCTGGTTGTCCGCCTGAGCAAACCCAGCGGCACCGCCAAGGACAGCGATGCTGTCTTTTCACCCGCCGCGACAGCCCATGGAAAGTTACGATACAAACAAGGCTATACTCCCGCCATGCTGGTGCACGAATCACGAATACTTCAGGTGACGCTCTTTGGCACGCTGCAGAGCAATCTGAGCTTTCTGGATTTCAGCCTGCTCTTACCCGACGTGATGACAATCGCGGACGAAGTGGACGCGCAATTGACTCAGTCGATGGATAGCTACATGGACGCCATGCGGACGCCCGTGGCTGCGTAGCGATCGCGGTTCGCAGCAGAAAGCGGCGACCACTCAATCGAACCAGCCCGCAAGCCCTACTGCGTTTTAGACGTCTCGCTCGTCGAGGCCTGAACTGATTGAGTTGAGGTAGCTGCGGGTGAGGCAATGGATTGCATCTGCTTGTTCGGCGGAATTTCGGTTCCGGCAGGGTAGATGAAAATCTGCACCGTGCCCCAGCCTGGATCGAAACCCTCGTTTGCCTGTTTGCCTATTCCCAGAGTTCTGAGTTGGCTATCGTCAAATCCAAAGTTCTCGACCAGATACTCACGCACCACCATGGCCCGGGCTTCGCTTAACACCAAGTCTTTCTGAGTGTCGCCTTCCATGCCTGCGGATGCCACGACCACGGCAAAGCCAAAATGGTTATTGGCCAGGAACTCACCGCTGGCGGTTAGAGACTTCTGGTTCTTCAGCCTGGCCGAATCCTGCTTATCGAAAAGCTGCTTCGCCGAATAAGTAAACTGCTTTGTCGGTGTGCCTTGTGGCAATCGCTCGATCTCGTTTTTGACGAGTTCAGCGGAATCTTCGTATCCGCGACTCTTGAAATACCCGCGCAGGAAGAAATTGTGCTTCATGGCTTCCATATTCTCCTGGAAGTCGGTAACCCCGGCTTGCGCCTGCACCATCGTATCCCGCATGGCGCCCGTCGTCTGTTCGAGGTTGGTGTAGAGCGCTTTGTCGTTAACCAGAGCGCCGGCAGTTCCCTGCCCTTTATCTATCTTGGCGCTGATCGAATCTAGATTCGCGGTTGCCCGAGTTGCGTTCTTGATGGCTTGCTGGCTACTGTCCAGAATGTCGCTTGTTTTTTGGAACAGATCGGCCATTTCGAGTGGCGGCTCGCTGGCAATGATATCGCCATCCCGCACGTCGCCTGATCCAGCCGATCCAAACGAGATCGCCAGAAACTGATTGCCCAACAAGCCTTCCGTCTCGATCGTCGCCACGGAGTCTTGCTTGATGATCTCGTGCGTCGATTTGCCGAGGTCCATGATTATGGTGACCTTTTCGCCCGGTTTGTGTGGTAACACGATGTTGCGCACAGTTCCGCTGTGAACGCCGCCCACCCGCACATCACCTCCAGCATCAAGGCCCACTACGTTGTCGAATTGCGCTTTCAATTGGTAAGTCGAGCTGAAGAGATACTGCTTGCCTCCAATGATGAAGACACCGAGGACCAGAATTGCAAGTGTTGCAACGATGAAAGCTCCTAACCGCGCCGCTCTCGACATGTGTCCTCCTACGAATGCCTTAGAAATTCTTTGACAAACTCGATGTCACTCTCTTGCAGCTCTTCAAAGCTGCCTTCAATCACCACGATTCCTTCGTTAAGCAGAGCTAGCCGGTCCGCAATTATCTTCGCGCTGTGCAGATCGTGAGTCACGACGATGGATGCCATGTGATGTTCCTCCTGGAGCTTGAGGACCAGATCATCAATCTCCGCAGAGCTGATGGGATCAAGACCGGCGGTGGGCTCGTCGAGCAGCAGAATGTCTGGCTCCAAAGCCAGAGCCCGTGCCAGTCCTACTCGTTTTTGCATGCCGCCAGAGATATCGGAGGGCATCTTCGCAAAGCCGCTTTCCATCCCCACTTCCGCCAATAGTTCGTGGACCCGGTCTCGCTGCTCAAACTTCGACATGTCCTTTCTATGGTGCTGCAGGGGAAAGGCTACGTTTTGCTCGACGGTCAGCGAATCGTAAAGGGCGGCGTGCTGAAACAAAAACCCTATTTTCTTCCTGATCTCACCGAGTTGGTCGAGAGCCAGTCCAGCGATGTCCTGCCCGTGGATGCGAACCAATCCCGAGTCAGGTTTCTCCAGTCCGATGACGAGTCTCAGCAATACGCTTTTGCCCGTACCACTGCGGCCCAGCACCGCCAGGGTCTCGCCGCGACTCACCGCCAGGTTAATCCCGCTCAAGACTTTTTGGCTTCCGAATGACTTCTGCACATCCTCGACGGTGACAACTGGCGAGTTGTCTTTGTCGACTTCGTCTGGCTTCCTCGCGACTTGATCGATCGTGTGCATGTTTGTTGGCCAGCTTCTGATAACTACGGAAAGAATATGATGATGAGCTTCACCAGTACGACATCTGCCAGTATGACGAACAGCGAGGACAAGACCACCGAGCTCGTGGCCGCACGGCCCACGCCCGCAGCGCCTCCTTGTGTCCGCATTCCCTGAAAACAAGCGATGAGGCCAATGATCAGTCCAAACACGGCGGTCTTAAACGTCGGTGGCAGGAAATCGTTGAAATCGGCGCCGTTAAAACCGGCATTGATGAACTGGTGTAAAGAAACCGGCTCAACCATAGCCTGCGTAACCCAGCCCATGAGCAAGCCGCAAAAGTCGGCAGCAAGGGTCAGCAAAGGCAGCATCAGGATGCAAGCCAGGATGCGGGTCGCGGCCAGCAGCCGATAGGGGTTCACCGCAGACGCCTCAATGGCGTCGATTTGCTCGGTGACTTTCATCGAGGCGAGCTCCGCGCCAATGCCAGCTCCCGCTCGACCACTCACGACCAGACCCGTAATAATCGGCCCCGTCTCGTGAATCACAGAGAACACAATGGCGGCGGGAAGCAGCGACTTAGCCCCAAATCGAGTCAGGCTGTAGCGAGCTTCCAACGAGAGTACAACGCCAGTCGCGGCTCCGGCCAAAGCCACTAGCGGCAGAGACTTTGATCCGATCTCGTCGAGCTGTCGAAAGAGTTCGCCAAATTCAAATGGAGGCGTGAACGCAGCTCGGACAACCTGCCAGAAAAAGATGCCGAGATCCCCAAACCATTCGAGAAACTCACCGATCAATCTCTTGGAGGAATTCAACGCGGGGAACGGAGACAAGGCCCGATGCCCCGGACTGGGAGCGCGAATGTCTCCGAGCGCCGTTGAATTCGCGTTGGTCACTGGTTTGAACTCGGGTTTGGACTCGGATCTGGTGCTCCGTGCCCATTGTTCAAGTGCATGCGATGAAGAAGGGAGTGAGGTCCGCTGTAGAAAAATTCCAGGGCGATGTTTCCACCCACATATCCAAGCATGGTGTAGTTACCCATCCGGAGGGCGTCCTTGCCGTCGTAACGGCCGGGATACCACGCGTACACGGCAGTCATCGAGCCGGCATAAGGGGCAATGAGGGCCGGAACGGAAAAGACACGATGGCCATCGTCGCCCCGGCGTGCTGTAAGGGTCGAGATCACGGCATGACGCAACCGTGGAAACACGCCCTTGCATTCACAGCGGTAGTACAAAGTGTCTTCCTTGAACGCTTGCGCCAACCCATAGCGCGTCGTTGTGCTAACCGCTGCAATACCGAAATCGGACCCGATTCGCTTGGTAAAACCCTCGACGCCTTGCTTCCACTCTGGAGGTGTGTTGTACGCTTGACCAATACCAGCCGCAAACGCCGCACCCGCGATGGGATACGGGCCGAACGTGTCGAAAGTGTAGTTGTGGAACTTCGTTCTCTGCGTGGGGCGCGTGTAGATCAGATCCGGTGTGGCCGGTGTTGGGTTTACAACGATCCCAGAGGAATCTCCTGCATTGACCAGTGATTGCGCCCCTGCGAGCAACGACATTGCTGGCAGGGCTAGCAGA
This sequence comes from uncultured Acidobacteriaceae bacterium, assembly GCA_963750245.1. Classification (GTDB taxonomy): domain Bacteria; phylum Acidobacteriota; class Terriglobia; order Terriglobales; family Acidobacteriaceae; genus Sulfotelmatobacter. The sequence continues at coordinate 944,124 of CAVVQB010000002.1, read as the reverse complement.
AAGACCATTTTTCGGCGCGATTTCATTTCGAAATCCTCCCTAGGAATTTCAAATGCGGAGCGTCTGTTCTTATATGGTCAGAGGACAAGCTCCGTGGTCGCACTGGCAGGCAATCTCGACTTCGCTCGATCCCGCTTCCTTGCAGGCTTGACCGCAGTATTTATCGCCAGGTTGTGCTAAGCACCGGCATGGAAGATGTGCACACTTAGTCTGCTCAATTGTCGTCATCGTTGTTCTCCTTTTCAGAAACTGGTCTTTAAATGATTGTGGCCGCCACCAATGGTGTCGCTACCGCGCCCGTGGCATCCGGCAACGCACCTAGACCATGAGGTGATTCGATTGAGCGTGGCCGCTTTAGGAATCGATCTGCTCGCCCTAAGAGAATTGCTATCGGAAGCCGCAGCGTGCGGACTACTGGATCGTCTCCGCTGGTCGCTCGGACTGCTATGCAATCACCTTCCTCAAAAGGATCGGAAACAATCTCAAAGCGCTCGCCATACATCTTTATGGTCCCGGACGCTTTGAAACCGAGATTCCTAATCTTTATGCAGCTATCGGCGCAAATTCGCACTGTATTCCGCCGTTCTGGGCACCGTCTATGCCTTGGTCTGTCTTGCCAGCCAGAGTACTTCTCTATTCACCGACGGCCTTTTCCGCACGGCCGATCCATTTTTGAACTTTGCCGGCTTTCTTTTCCGCATTCCCTGAGACTTCCAGATCGGGGTCGTTTGTCGCCTTTCCGACCTCCTCTTTGATCTTCCCTTTTACTTCGTGGAGTCTACCTTCGGTCCGGTCGTGCGTACTTGGTTTCGTCATTTTTCCCTCTCTTCCCTTTCGGTCGCTACGCCACTTCTTTTCTCTCCACAACTACTGGAACCTGCACCAGTTCCTCAAACAGAGATCGATAGTGAATCATCGCGGTTCTGAGTTCTTCGGTGGTTGCTCCTTCTTTTCCAGCACGGAGGGCAATCTCGTGGGCCGACCGGTAGTTTTCCACGACACGAGGATGGTCGACAGAAATGTCGGCTGCACGTTGATCGAAATCGGCGAGGGGATAGCCCCGAACCTTCATTACAGAAGACACCAAGTCGTCCGCTTCGGCGATAGCGCCCTTCGGCGAATCGACAAAGCGGGACTGCACGGCCTCCCACTGCTTGGAGTAACGCTGATGTTCCATCACATCAAGATCACGAATGTTGAGTTTGTCAATCCGTTTCTCGCGATCCACCAGTTTCGCTTCTGCTTTGGAGCCATGTGTCAAGACCGCGCGGTCGTACTCAGGCCCAAACTTCTGCCGCAAGCCCGCCGTCGTGCCCCTTCGCTTTCGGACGTACAGCCAGGCGCCAACTGCGACGATCACGATAACGCCGGCGGCTAGAGCTATGAGTCTCGGATCCATCAAATTAAAGTTCATCGAAACCTCCTCAAAACCGAGTCCGTTCACGACATTTGCTTCATCGTGGAACCCTGTTGAGTCGTCAGTATCCGACTTCTGGCTTTGAAATACTGATCACAATTGACCGCCTTGCGAGCGAATGTTACGGCGTCGAGCGGTAGCTATTGCACGAGTGCGAAGAATTAAGGTCGATCAATTCAAGTCCGATCAAAGGAAGATGATGGAAACGATAACGATCAAAGTCGGAGTGCAATGGCCTGTTTTCGGCAATCGGCGAACTGTTGCGGAAGAAATGGGGCACTCAGACGGAAGTGGATTAGATATTGCTTCTTAGGCTTTGGCCGTCGCTTTGTTTTGTGCGACCAGCAGCGAGTTAGCTTCCGCTGCGAGGCTCTCTTTTTCGAACCCGGACAGAAGGCTCGGGTAGTCGCGAACATTCGTTGAGTACGGCTTTACAGGCGACTTCGGTTTATTCGTCTGCTGCACATAAGGACTGGATGATAGTGCGAAACAGGTTTGTTCGTCTGTACGCAAACGTACAAGAGTTCTGAGCCTGATCAATATTGTACAGTCCTCAACTCGCCAAAAGGCTACGCTACTCCTGACCCTTCAAAGGGAATCTGGAAGAGGATGACCGATGAGCGAAAAGCTGGTTTCCAAAGCATTCATCGAATTTCTAAACACTGCAAGCACCCCTTGGGCTGCTAACACTTGCCCTGACTGCGGATCAAGGGTGGAATATCGAGAGTGCACATTCTTCTTTGAAGGACAGACTTGGGAAGTTCCACTTCCCCTTTGCGTCAAGTGCCACCCCATTTCACACGTGGTCCCACCGTATGAAGCGTAGCAACCCCAAACCAAACCAACGCAATCTGGCGGCCCATTCTAGGGATGTGGATCAGGGTTATTGGCCTAGGATTTTGGATGCGCCAAAGCGCATCGTTGAGTCGTGGCCGTACGTTTTGATTTTCATTTCTCTGTCTGGATTCGTGTACCTGTTCGCTGGTTCTCGTTAGAGTCCGTACGAAACGAGAATCGTTCGTCATCGAACAGTCTGCGAAGCCTCGATTTCTTAAGTCCCTTTACTGCTACGTAAAGCGAGTGCAAGTGTCTGACTCTGACCGGAAAAAGGTCGCAGCACCCCGTTGTCCCTATTGCGTGTTAGGAAATGGATCAGGCTGACGAAAGTTCTTCAAAATGGGCGGTAGATTTGTGAAAACTGCAGCCACATTGTCTTTCCTAACGACAGGGCTTTCAGATCCCCCTGCCCGAAGTGTCTCGAAGTTAATTTCTCTCCCAGAATTCGCCGCCTGCGGCGTCGCTAGGTCATGCCTATCTGTCCCGCTTTGGGTACCCATAACCTCACCTTAGAAGGTCTACCACCCTTGAGGGTTTCGAACGTGCCGAAACATTGCCTTGCGTTCCCGGAACAACCCATTGACAGTCCAGCGACATAGGACTAGGGTTGAGACTGAGGTGGTTACCACCTTCTCCTCATTTCAGGTTCCCTGAACTAAGTCAGCCCATCTGAAGTTGTCTCTCTTAGCAACCCCAACCCTAGGAGGTTGCCTATGTACGCACGCAATGTGTCGATTCATCTGAAATCCAATACACTTTCTGATTACACCCGAACCTTCGAGGACGACATCCTTCCTTTACTTCGTAAACAGAAGGGCTTTAGGGACGAAATCACATTGTCAAATCCCGGCAGCCTAGATGTGGTTGCGATCAGTCTGTGGGAGAGCAAAGCCAATGCAGAAGCTTACAACACCAATACCTATCCAGAAGTGTTGAAAACCTTTGCAAGAATGATCGATGGAACACCCATGGTCCAGACGTTTGAGGCTGTCACCTCGACCTTCCATAAAGTTGCTGTAGCAGCGTAAGGATTTGTAGATTCGCACGAGAAGGCGGGTAACTCCGCCTTCCCGTTTTAACAAAGCGCCGAGGTACTAATCCCTTGGAACGGAGGTTCCACTACTTGAAAACTATTTGGTTTGCTATTTTCTCTCTTTGCTTTGCCATAAGTGTCGTCGTCGCTCTCTCGCAGGACGCACCCAGTCAGGCACCGAAGGCTCCGGCGGACATAGGGTCTCGGCTAACAACTATCATGGGTATGGTTCAGGAAAATGGCGAGACATTGAGATTCGTAACCGAGCAAAGGGCCTGGAAGGTGGACAATCCTGAGACCCTTAAGGGTCACGAAGGACACTACGTGCACGTAGAAGGTTACGTCTACCCGGACATCGATTTAATTCACATCACAGACGTGAAGATTCCGACTGCACGTGAGATTAGGGAAGGTGTCATCAAGTAAGGGCGTAATGCTTTGCTCTGCTAAGCTTTGCGTCGCTCAAGGACTCCCATCCTGGCTGCATAAGATTCGACACACATCTAGAACTCTCTAGAATTAGTCTAATTACAAAGACCCATCGTGCCGTACTTCCGCCAACCTTAGCCCTTGCGATTGAAAGAACAACGCTGCCCGACCGCACTTACAAAAAAATTCGATGCGTGCCTATTTGTCTCATTTCCGCACCTGTCTCCGATTGTGTTGGTCGAATTGCTGGTGCTTTCCACACATTTTTGTCGGCGCAGAGAACCTTGCCTCTAGAGAAGATCCCAATCCACCTTATCGATACCCCCGCTCCGTTTGCGAGAGCTTCAAAGTCCAAACACCTCTGCATCTCACCTATAGAAGATTGCCCCTGACCTTCGAGCACAATCAGGTCAGAGCGACCCGCCGATGAGATTCTTTCCTCATCATCCAGCGACTATCGCCTTCCTTCGACTGCCAATGCTGCGGTGTCCCCGGCCACAAGAGCGGCCGAACAGTGGGCAAATTGTGGGCAAAGAGAAGTACGTTATTGGCAGCGCTCCAAGCAAGTGGCGGACGTTTGCTCTCACCTACGCAAGATACCTCGTGAGACGATTTGTTGCGTCGGCAACGTGGAGCACTATGCCCACCGCATCCCATGGCTGGCTCCATCATCCTACGAATCGTCCAACAGGCTAAGGCTCACCCGCATGTCACACGTATAATCACGGTACTCAAGCCCCAACTCTGATTGTTCGCTTGTCCGTTGGTGCAAAATCGCCATTGCACTCAGTGACAGGTTTTGAGTGCAATCGCCTGGTTAAATAAACTCCCCTGGATTCTTGTCGGCAGCGTGATCGGAGCAAACGTGGAATTTAAACTCTTTGTCGCGCTGCAACTCGAAGTTGCGCATCATTTCATCGAAAGATTTGCCTTCAGGAGCACCGGAGGGTTTGAATCGCCATCCACATTCGGAGCAACCAAAACCTCGAAAACGCTTGAGCTCAATCCATACCAGCTTCCTGCTCATGGCTGCCTCTGATCGCGCCAACGAGTACTAGCATGCCACCACAGGGATAAAGACCGCAGTCTACATAGGCCAATCTTGATGGTCTGTCGGCACCCTACATACCTAGATTTTGTTCAGGGGCATGCAGCCCTCCCCTTGGAGTGCGCTCCAATCGCTTGCTCTACCGCACTGATCGCGCTCTGCGCTACGTGTCTCTTGCTTGAGTGTGCGCTATTGCTCAGACTCGGCTTTCAAATTCGAGCTAACTTCGTGAGCGGTGAGAAAGGGTCCCGCTGATGCCCGCGCACCTTGAGGAGGGGAATTGGTGGCCCATCGCAGAACAGCCAGTAAAGGACGGATCCGCAGAAGCTGATGATCCTGATTGGGTCTCGGAAAATGAGCCTGGGTCTTTTCTCCCAATTTAGGTGAACACATGATTACCTAAGGGGATGATTTATGGAGGCAAACGCAGCCGACTCGTGCAGTCTGGCGAGCGGACGAATACCGAAGGGAAACCAGTCAGCAGCCTCATACTCCTGTCGATTTCCGATAGCGACTACAGCTCACTGCGTCCCCATCTCGAATACGTCAGCTTGCCAAACCATCTAGTCCTTCATGAGGCGGGTGGAAAGCTAGAATTTGCGTATTTCCCGAATCGAGGGTTGATTTCTCTCGTAGTCGTGATGAAAGATGGAAGAACGGCCGAAGCTGGCATAGTTGGGAATGAGGGCTTTACAGGCACACTGGCGGCTGTTGGCCTGAGCAGGAGCCCGCTGCATACGGTGGTGCAAATCACGGGGGATGGGTTTCGGGTCGAGGTCGGTGCCTTGCAGAACACGTTGGAATCCGCTCCACACCTGCAGCTGATGTTAAGCCGCTATGCCGCCATTCGGGGTATGCAGGTTGCACAAACAGCGGCGTGTAATCGGCTGCACGATATTGGGCAGCGCCTTGCACGGTGGTTGCTGATGACCCAGGATAGAGTGGATTCCGGTTCGCTGCCCATCACTCATGATTTTCTCGCAACGATGTTAGGAACAGATCGACCCAGCGTGAGCGAGGCAGCTGGTGTTTTGCAGAAGAAAAAGCTCATCGAGTATACCCGTGGCGCGGTGAGGATCGTGAATCGCAGGAAACTTGAAAACTCCGCCTGCGAATGCTATGGGGTTATCCAACAGTACGATGGCGAGCTTGGGTTGAAATAAAACCGCGATCGAAGACTATCCAGTGTTTAATTGGCGATGCGAAAACGTTGTTGTCGTAACATCGCCTCTCTAACAATACTGAACGGGTGATGAATATTACTGCGTGGGCTCTTGAGCGTGCTTGCGTTGCGAGATTGTTTGATCGAAATGCGATCAAATGAATGAAGGTACTTGGCATCAGGAAAGCAGTTATATCGCACACGACGCATCGTTCTCAGGAGCCGACCGAGGGTCGGGTATCCGCATCCGAAATGCTTAAGGATCAACTTGAGCTAGATGAAGTCCGGCTGCTTAGAAAAATCCTCGACCTAGGGATTATGCACCGGCGGACAATTCTCGAGTAGCTTTGCGAACACACTACGTCGCCCGACCTTGTTAGAAGCTGGTCGTCAGGATTTGACGTCCATTGCCTACGCAGGCAACAAGGGATTCTTCGGTGGTGGACATGCCAGCGGTGGACACAGCAGCGGTGGAGGTCACGGTGGCGGCGGACACGGCAGGTCAGCGCTAAGTGTTCCGTATACTCACGTTCCCCGGTCCAAAAAACGAAGCCCCGCTTTCGCGAGCGGGGCTTTCTTGCTCGGACAATCTGGGTGGCGGTCGCTTCTATGTTTTCTGCCGATACTAGCTGTTTGCAGCCGCAACGCGGCGAGTACGCATCGAGCAACCAAATCTACGACCCCGGACAGAAAGGTTTACCGCAACAGCAGCCATGACGTGTCCCTCCCCTCAGTTCCACCGGATCCCTCGGGCCTCAGATTAGACACTTGAAACCCAACCACGTGGGTGTTTTACCACCGCGTCATTGCAATGCAAGCGCCAATCGCGACTCCTGAACGACTCCCGTATGTATCGGAACTCCTTGTTCCCACAAAAACTCGTGGAAGAGCCCAGCGCTTTTCGCGAGACTCGCGCAAGACGGAACTACGATGAGTGGGCAAAAAAGACTCACTCTGATCGGGCTGCAGTTTTCCCAACCTCGATATTCGGGAAACTTGCCCAACGATCAGCAATGCAAAAGTGGAGAGCGCCAAGGGCGCTTCGCCGACGCTTCGCTCGCGTGAAGCGAAACAAAACTGAAGCAAAAGCGAAATTTAGACGAACAAAATCGATTCCCAACGCGCTCCCAATTGTCTGTCAGTCAAAGTCACTTCCTGTGTGTTTTCATGAGCTTAACCGACCATCCGTGCCGCTTTAAGTTATTGATTTCACACGATTAAGCTCACTCATAACCCAAAGGTCGGTGGTTCAAATCCCCCCGCAACCAAAATCATACTGAAAATAAAGTAATTAAAAGGGAGCCAAATTCTTGGCTCCCATTGTTCTTGTGTTTTTGATCCCTACGGCTGGGATGAAGGCGCGCTGGTGGTCGTTAATTCTGCTGCCTGGCCGGAGGCACGTAAACCAAGTGCTCAGTGCAGGGACTAGGAATGTTATTGCAGTAATCGGTATTTGTTGAAGCAGCCTTCCCCCTTTCCCGAAAGTCACGTGGCCGCTGCCGCAGGTTTTTGTTTCAGCATCAAGTGTCAAAGGCGCGCTGCTATTTCTTCCGTGCAATCGAGGCATCTTCGGTGTTGGCCCGCTTGTTCCACCCGTGGAAACGCGAGAAGTCACCCGCATTCCATGCCTCGCGGAGTCCGGGTTTGCTCAGATCCCAGTCTGGGCGGATTTGGCTCGTCACGGCGCGTAGATCGTGCCAAAGATCGACGACCGACGGACGCCCCCAGAACCAGTAGCCGTTATAGATGCTGTAAATCACGAGGCCCGGCTTGAGCACGAGCGTATGCGGGATCATAGGATTGTTCTCGGGGTCGGTGTACTCCTGGATGTCGAGATCCTTCTGAACCGTTCGGTCGGGGTCTGAAAGGAAGGTCCACTGGGCTCCCACTGACGCACGGAATTCCTGAAGAGTATGGTGATCGTCGGTGGAAATCGTGGCGATCTGAGTGTACGCCACCGCGATCTTCGGGTAGAACGCGGCCAGTTCCAAATGCTGCTGGTGCTCCTTTGGGCAATAGTGGCCGCGCGCAAGCGTAAGGATTAGCGGATCCTCGCCCTGTAGCTCGCTGAGCTTGCGCAGTTGGCCCGTGTGATCGGGCAGTTCGTAGTCGGGGAAAATGCCTCCGGGCACAATATCAGAACGCATGATTGGTTCCTCTCGTTTCTCTTAAAGGTCTTCTCTTAAAGATCCAGAGTGATACCCGCATTTGGCTGGGAACAACATACGAGCACGTTCCCCGGAGCAGGCCTCTCCAAGGGCTCAGGGTTATAAGTGATCGATCCGGCAATCAGACCAGTCATGCAGGTATGACAGACTCCAGTACGGCACGACCATCTGACCGGAACGTCGCACGCTTCTGCCAGTTCAAGCAAGCTCGCTAATTTCGGATCCCAAGCGGCGGTAATCCCGCTACGCGCGAATGAGACTGGGGGGCCAGATCCGGGCGGTCCTTGTGGTTGGTGAGGGGTGTGATCAACCTGCGCCATACCAGGGGTAATAGCCTCGAGAGAACCGAAGATTTCCGTGTGCACATTCCCGGCCAGCACACCCCAGTTTCGCAGCCCATCGCGCATATCCTGCAAGAATGAAGAGGGGCCACACAGATAGAAGTCACTACCCTGTGACACGCCAATTCTCTCCAGTAAAGCTGTGTCAATGTGCCCGGGAGCATCGAAGTCTGCCCCGACTTGTTCGGTTGCAGCGGGCCTGCTGTACACAATGTATCCTCGACCCCGAGAGAGCTGTTTCAGTAACGAACGCGATTCCTCTGCAAATGGATGGTCGGCGCCATTGCGGGCTCCATAGATCCACCAGATTTCTTGTTGCGATTTTTCAGCGGCGAGTGCGTGCAACATCGACATCACCGGCGTTGCGCCGACTCCAGCGCTCAGCAGAACCACAGGACCCTGGCTGGAACGCAGGGTAAAGCTCCCGCGCGGTGCACTCACATCCAATACATTGCCTTCTTGCGTACGGTTGCACAGAAATGAACTTCCAATCCCATTCAATTCGTTTTTGACGCTGATGCGCAAATGGTCGGCTGCTGGCAGATCAGACAACGAATAGCTACGAAGAACCGGCGGTTTGCCCGGATCGACGACCAACCGCAAGACGACAAATTGACCTGCCTGGAAGACAGGAAGAGGTTGTCCATCGATCGGCGCCAGGATGAAGGAAGTTACGCTGTCGCTTTCTTTATGAATATTCGCGACTCGCATCTGTCGAAAGCCGGGCCATGCCGGCGCTTCTTCCTCATCGGCGAGTCCCGGATTCCCCACCGCAGTTTTGGAGCTCAAGTCTTGTTGGAGCATTGCCTGGAACGAACTCTTGCCAACCCTTGCTGAGCGCAGGAATCCGCAGCGCGCGTTGCAGTTGCTCGCTGGAATGTCCGGGCAAATACAGGAGGGCGTCAACCTCGGCCACGCTGATTCGCTCTGGACCGTCAGAGATTTTTGCAATGTCGTCGCCCGCACCAACTTCTCCTTCCTGCAACACGCGAAAGTAGAATCCTGGTCTGTGTTGTGCAACAAGAAGCGCTGGCATCCGAGGCTCGTTCATGCGGATGCCAACGCGGTAGCACGTCACGCGTGGCTGCGTCACTTCAAATATTGCATCACCGATGCGGTATCGATCGCCGATGCACACCTCGTTATCCGGAAGTCCCTCGACGGTGAAGTTTTCTCCGAACTGACCGAAAGTAAAATCGTTGCGGCCTAACAAGCGTCTCCCAATAATGATAAGAATCCATCTGGTAGACGAATACGGCGCGGTGCTCCCCGCCGTGACCGGCGAGATCGGCTTGCGCATCGCCATCGATATCGAGCTTGCGCACCATTCGCCGTCCCGTAACCGGAGATTTCCAGACTGCGGTTCGGACAGTTTTGCCGTTCCATGTCACGTCGCGTGGAAGGCCGACATTTATTGAAAGCAATCGGGGCATGCGTACCTAGTCGAAGTCCAGCATGTGGTTAGGGTCCTCTTATTTTCTACCAACGACGAGCCGGAGCGGCACCATCCACGTGGAGTATCTCTCCGCTCACATGACCTGCCTGCACCAGGTAAAGAACGGCATCGACAATATCCTTCACCGTCGCCTTTTTCACAGTCGGCTGCAACGTCGAGTCGTTGGGATCGTCCGGGTGCATTGGTGTATCCACAACGCCGGGGGCTACGGCATTAAAGCGAATGCCATCTTTTGCATACTCGATTGCGAGATTCTGCGTCGCTGAATTCAACCCACCCTTCGTAATCATAGAAATCGAGCCATTTTCGCCGGCGATTGGCCGATCGGCAAGTGCCGCAGTGATGCTCACAACGCACCCCGATTTCTGTTTCAACATCTCTTTCACGGTGCGCTGAGTGATGTAGAAAAATCCGAGCAGATTAGTGGAGACAAGGGCGTCGAAGTCGTCGGCAGTGAAGTCAGTGAAAGGCTTGGTTAGGAAGATGCCAGCGTTATTCACCAAAACATCGATGGTTCCGAAGCTGTTGATTGCTGCCTCGACAGCATCTGCAGCAGTTTGCTGGTTGCCGATATCGCCCTCGATGAGAACCAGGGTGCTCGAGGTAGTCAGCTTTCGACTGGCGTCACGAAAGCTTGCGACGACGTTATAACTTTCCCTCAGAAACCCTTCGACTAAACCCGCGCCAATACCCCCCGATGCTCCGGTTATGATTGCAGTTTTCTTGCCCGACATAAGTAACCTTTCGCTTTAGGCGGCCACCTTTTCCGCCGACCGGGCCTTGTGCGGCGGCCCGATGTAAGGGAAGGAGGCAAGCAGGTCTTTGTGGGGCCCTACCTTATCTTGCGTCACCTTTCCATTGGTAAGGAGAGGAAGGAAGAAATCTACGACGTCGTCGGTGAGTGACCGGCCATTGTCCGGATAGGACGCCGGCCGCGTCGGATCATAGTGGAGGACGTCCGGCAGCAGGGTTTCGGCGACCCGCGTTGCTTCCGCCGGCGTATATCCGCCGGTGTGCTCCAGCGCGTGCGCGAAGACGGGGACGAAACGGGCATCGTCCGCTGGTTCCGCAGCGAGATAGGCGGCGTTTTGCTCGCCGGCAAGGAAGGGAGTTTGATTTGAGCGCGCACCGCGATCCGCCTGCACCAATTTCCCGCTTGCGCCGTCCAACGTGCGAGCCCACAGGCCCATCTTTTTAGGACCGAGGGCAGAGTTGGGTACTTCCAGCGCGATGCTGCAGATGTCCTTGTTGGCGAAGTAATCGTCACCGGTGAATTGCAGGTTGTTCAGCGCGCCCTGCACGTCGAAGAAAAAGGGATCGCCCCGCCAGCCGGCGAAAAAGCGGTAGTCGCCTGCCTCCGTCACCTGTGTGTCCGGCCCCGTCGAGACCGGCGCCCCTTCGACGATGACCTGCCCGTCATCGCCTGTCGCAGCGGCCTGCGCGCCTTCAACGCGGCGAAGCGTCGCAGTCTGCGCCCCGCCTTTGTCTGATGTGAAACGGACTCGATATGCGATATCGGCGACGGCATCACCGTTGGTATCAATCTTGAGTTCATAGACGGCCTCAGTGGCGAAGGGTACGTCTGTCGTAGGCCCCTGCGGATTCACGCCGACCGACGGATGCACGTTCATAATCAGGATCGATTTGCTAGCATCCCCAGGCTTCGGGAAAGCGTACAAGTCAGTAAAATCGAGGCGGGCGTCTCCGTGAGGAAAGCCAAAGTCCGGACCGGAATAATGGTGTGACATAAATTATCTTCTCCTGTTCTGTCGGGTTAAGTTCGAGAGGACGGCGCGCACCCGCTGCGCGTCGCCCTCTTGCGAAAGGTTAACGAAGCGATCGGAACGCTGCCGGATCTCCTCACTGAGCAGCCCCGGCTTCCAGTTGATTCCGTATGCTTCATGATTAATTTTTCACTTGCATCTCGCGCTAACGGAACGACGGGATTCTACCGGACGACACCTTCATCCCTTGGCCGGCATAACGGATACCGAGGACGAGCCGATGCCGGCGTCGATCGAAACAGGAACCTAAGCGGCTTTCTTTGCAGCGAGTACATTAATAACATTTTGCGCTGCGACCGTCGAGGACGCCAGATTCTGTCCTCCTATCCCAGTCGTGAGGATTCCGATTGAACTCAGTCGCCGCAAGCCATCAGAACAGATGCTTGGGAGATGAACAATTGGACGATAGTATCGTCGATACTTTGGTATCGGCTCTCCGGCAAATGAGCGCTTGCCACAAAGGGTTGCAGGGTATCGCCCCCAGCAAATGAGGGCATCTCTGATAGAATTTCTTTAACACTGGGGCGTCTCAACCGATCGTAGGCAAGAATGGGGTTGACCCATGTCGGATTTTACGCCCACCGTGTTCGTTGTCGACGATGACGTCTCCGTGCGCGAGTCGCTGGAATTGTTGGTCCGTTGTGAAGGCTGGCGACCGGAGACTTTCGCGTCCGCCCAAGAATTCCTCGACCGTCCACGAGTTCACATTCCGAACTGCCTCGTACTTGACGTTTCCCTTCCCGGTCTTAACGGTCTAGACCTCCAAAGGCTTATGGCCGGCGAACGGACGGATATGCCGATAATCTTCATCACGGGCCACGGCGACGTGCCCATGACGGTCCAAGCCATGAAGGCGGGGGCTGTCGAATTCTTGACGAAACCCTTCAGCGATGACGTGCTGTTGACCGCCATCCGGGCAGCGCTCGAACGGAGCAGGGTTGCTCTTAGCCTGGAAGCGGAGATGCGCAAACTCCGGGACCGTTATGCGTCGCTTTCCCAGCGCGAACGGCAGGTTATGGCGTTGGTGGTCTCCGGCCTGTTGAATAAACAAATCGGTGGGGAGCTCGGTATCAGCGAGATCACGGTGAAGGCGCACCGAGGCAAGGTCATGCAGAAGATGAAGGCCGACTCCCTTGCCGACCTGGTGAAAATGGCTGCGAGGCTCTGCCTCGTACCCGCAGCGATTATCGCGGCGTAACGGCCGTCTTCACCGTCGTGGTTATTCGTGACGCGGAGTGCGCAGGCGCCGCAAAACGTTTACAACAAATCGAGTGTCGAGTTGTGTGTCCATGGAGGTGAAACATGACCGGGTCTGGCAAATCGGGAAATAACTTTCCCCTCGAAGCTTCAACTCCGACTGGCACGGCTCCTCTGGAGTCGATCCTATGCACGGAGGAGTTGCATCGCCGACCCTCAGGTCCACCCAATTACGAAAAGGAGAACCGCGCGCTCGTGAAGTTGGTGAGCACGCTGGCCGATTCGCCGGCGACCGTACTGCAGATGCTGGCTGAAACGATCCTGGAGATTACGCAGTGTGACTCCGCTGGCCTCAGCCTGCTGACGAAGGACGGCAAAACGCCGGATGTTTGCGGCCAAAGGTTTTATTGGCCAGCCATCGCCGGCATGTGGAATCCGCACGCCGGAGGCGGGACCCCGCGTAATTTCGGCCCCTGCGGAGACGTGCTTGATCAAAATCGTACTCTGTTGTTCAGACATTTCGAACGGCGCTACCCTTATCTGCAGCCGGTCGCTCCGGCTGCTGAAGAATGCCTACTGGTCCCGTTTTACGTCGCCGGTGAGGCGGTCGGAACCATCTGGGCGATCATGCACAGCGACCGTCGCAAGTTCGACGCAGAAGATGACCGGGTCATGGCCTCTCTCGGGAAATTTGCCTCTTCCGCGTATCAAGCGCTAATGCACATAGAAGACCTCAAATTCCAGGTGTCCCGGCGCGAAAAGGCGGAAGCTGAAGTCCGTGAATTGGCACGAGGCTTGGAAGCTAAGATCCGGCGTCTGGTCGAAGCCAATGTTGTGGGAATCGTGATGTGGAATCTCGAAGGCGCAATCAGCGGAGCCAACGAAGCATTTCTACGCATGGTGCAATATGAGCGTGAAGATCTCTCCTCCGGTTGCGTACGGTGGACAGACCTGACACCAGTCGAATGGCGCCGGTATGACGACGGGGCAATCGCTGATTTAAAGGCCACGGGCATCTTTCAACCCTACGAGAAGGAGTACTTCCGCAAAGATGGCAGCCGATTACCGGTACTTCTCGGCGGCGCACTCCTCGAAGGAGATGGCAACGAAGGGATCGCTTTCGTGCTCGATTTGACGGAGCAAAAGCGACAAGAATCTGCCCGCCTCTACAGCGAAGAGAGGTATCGCGTCGTGGTCGAAACCGCCAGCGATGCGGTTGTGAGCATTGATGATGAAGGCTCAATAGTGTTTGCCAACCCTGCCACGGCGACAATTTTTGGCTACGAATCAGCGGAACTGGCGGGGAAACCCTTGACCCTCCTAATGCCTGAATACATGCGCGAACTCCACCAGGCCGGGTTCAAACGCTACTTGGCTACCGGTCAACGGCACATGAATTGGCAAGGCACCGAACTGACCGCGCTTCGCAAGAATGGCGAGGAGTTTCCCGTAGAGGTCTCCTTTGGAGAGATAACCAGAGACGGTCACAAAACATTCACGGGCTTTCTCCGGGATATCAGTAAAAGAAAGCAAGCGCAGCAGGCACTGCGGCGCAGCGAGGAGTTCCTCGCGGAAGCTCAACATCTCAGTCACACAGGCAGCTTTTCCTGGCGTGTGGCGACAGACGAAATCACGTGGTCAGAGCAACTCTATCGGATCTACGAGATTGAGAGCAGTGTGCCCGTGACGCTTGAACTGATCCGTACTCGAGTCCATCCGGAAGACCTCACGTTGTACGAAAAAATGGTCGAAGAGGCACGAAACGGTGGCAACGACTTTGAATGGCACTACCGTTTGCTGATGCCAGACCACTCCATCAAGTACATGCATGCACTCGCTCATGCGACCCGCGACCAGAATGGTCAACTGGAGTACATCGCAGCGGTTCAGGATGTCACGGCGCGCAAACTGGTGGAGGAGGCACGCGACAAGGCTCGATCGGAACTTACACATGTGGCCAGGGTCACGAGCCTCGGAATGCTGACGGCGTCTATTGCCCACGAACTCAACCAGCCGCTGTCCGGCATTGTCACGAACGCCAGCACCTGTATGCGAATGCTGGCCACGGATCCTCCAAACGTCGACGGCGCACGCGAAACTGCGCGGCGGACGATTCGCGATGGCAACCGGGCCTCTGAGATGATCACACGATTACGTGCGCTCTTCAGCAAGAAATCGGCCACGACCCAGTCAATGGACCTGAATGAGGCTACACGAGAGGTAATTGCGCTGTCATTGAGCGAACTTCAGAAAAATCGTGTCGTCCTGCGGCCGGAACTTGCCCGCGACCTTCCACCAGTGACCGGCGATCGCGTCCAGCTCCAGCAGGTCATTTTGAACCTGCTTCGCAATGCTTCGGACGCCATGAGCACCATTGATGATCGTCCGAGGGATTTAATGATTCGAACTGAACCGGATGACGATGATCGGGTGCGCCTCAGCGTGAGCGATGTTGGAATCGGCTTCGAACCTCAAGCTGCGGGTAAGCTTTTCGAAGCTTTCTACACGACGAAGAACGACGGTATGGGAATCGGATTGTCGGTCAGCCGTTCTATTATCGAGCGTCATTATGGCCGCCTGTGGGCGATGCCAAATAACGGTCCGGGAGTTACGTTTTCGTTTTCTATCCCCCGCAGACCAGAGGGTTTGGCTGACGCCGAGACTCCTGTAAGTCGGACTGATCTATCGGCGGACGCCGCATAGATTGGGCCCGGTAATCACGGGGTCGGAAGAAGCAATACCAAAGTACAATGGACGGCCCTCATCGAATGGCGCATTGTTTCTGTCATGGAGCTCCCTGAGGCTAGGGGCGGAAGCGACCGTCCGCTTCTATCCGTGGTTGATGATGATGAGTCGGTGCGCGAATCGCTGCCTGATTTACTTAGGGAATTCGGATTTGCAGCTCGAGCTTTTTCGTCAGCCGAAGAGTTCCTCTCATCCGATTGTCTCGATCAGACCAGCTGTCTGATCCTCGACATCGCTATGCCGGGCATGAGTGGACCACAGCTTCAGCGGGAATTGAAGCGTCGAGGGCAGGAGATTCCGATCATCTTCATCACCGCCAGCGCAAACAAGACTGTTCCCCCGCGATTACTCGAACAGGGTGCGGTAGAGTGCCTGTTCAAGCCATTCAGCGACACGGCTCTGCTTGAGGCCGTTAATTCGGCACTTCACCCGAGGTGAGGGTTCCGCACTTCGTTGATTGCGTGCGTCCTTTATTTTACGGCGCCCCGATACCAACGTATCGCCAATACCATCGTCCAATTGATTCGCCGGAGCACCTCGGGTGTAATCGCTTTCGTGTACGGGGCGACACTGCGGTTACCCCTCTAGCCAATATTTAAAGAAAGGATGGCAAAGACATGCCGGAAGCGACCTGGAAACCTCACGAGAAACACGGAGAGCTGACGACGCAGAGCGACTTACCCGACAGCGTCTACGCTTTTCCGAAGCAGCGTAAGGAACCGCTGACCGATGCACAACACGTGCGTAACGCGGTCGCGCGGTTCGATCAAGTCATCGACGTCTCCGATGCCGACCGTGCTTTGGCGTTCGCGAACATTGAGAAAGCTGCAAACTACTATGACGTCAACCTCGCGGAAACATCATGGCACGACCTGGGCGTTCATCCTCAAAAGAATAGAAAAGAGGCTGCCGCCAAAGGCGCTGTGACGCGCGAACGCCGAGTACGGAGCTAAGCATCCATGTCATCGGCGACCAACTGTAGCTTCGCTCATCCAAGTTTTGTTAATGACTGCTTGCGCGCCGTACAAGGAGATGAAATATGAAAGCAATTGTTGTCCACCAATATGGCGGCCCTGAAGTACTCAAGTTGGAGGAATACCCTGATCCGGCTGTGGGTCCGGGCGAGGTGCTGGTGCGGGTCGCTGCCACGAGCGTGAATCCGATCGACTACAAGCAGCGTGCTGGATTAACGAAGGACTTTTATTCCATCAAGTTCCCGGGCCTCATCGGAATCGATATGTCGGGGACTGTGGTCGAGATTGGGCCGGGAGTGGAAGGCTTTTCCGTCGGCGACCAGGTGTTCGCTATGGCGGACAATACTTACGCCGAACTTTGTGTCGTGAAAGCAGCGGTCTTGGCAAAGGTCCCCAAGGGGCTCGATTTGATCCAGGCGGCGGCGCTGCCGCTGGTCACGGTGACCGGCAACCAGCTCCTTTCAGCTACGGGAATCAAAGCTGGCCAGACGGTTTTGGTCGTTGGTGCTGTGGGAAATGTCGGGCGTTCTGCGGTATTCACTGCGAAGGACCGCGGAGCGACTGTGATCGCGGGGGTTTTGAAGAGGCAGATCGATGAAGCGAAGACGGTCGGCGCGGACCAGGCCGTCGCAACCGACGACGACATCGCGATTGCGAATCTTCCGCCGCTCGATGCGGTTGCGGATACGGTCGGCGGAAAAACCGCCGAGAAGCTGATCGCCAAGGTGAAGCCCGGAGGAGTGTATGCATCGGTTGTCGAGGCACCGCAGAACGCCGCGAAGTACCCATCTGTAAAGGTGGTGCACGTATTCTCGAAATTCGACAGGAAAACGCTCGATTTCATGGCCGAAGCGGTGCGAGATGGCAAGCTAGTAATCCCGATTAGCCAGAAACTGCCCCTCAGTGAAGCGGCCGAGGCTCAAGCAGAGGCAGAAAAGGGTGGTATCGGGAAGAATTTGCTGGTGGCCTGACATTATTGTGAACCGAGGCCACGAAAGGAAAATCGGAAGTGAAAAAGAGTCTGCGCGGAATCAACCCCGCTTCGACGCCTAGTGGCGATGGATGTGTGGAATGCCTGGCGTCACCGAGAGGTTGGTGGTTTCATCTCCGTAGGTGTGCGGAGTGTGGGCACATCGGATGCTGTGACAGTTCTCCGAGTCAGCATGCATCCAAGCATGCGGCAGCCACAGGGCATCCGATCATCGCCAGCTTCGAGCCGGGTGAGGATTGGTTCTTCGATTACGAGAAGCAGGAGATGATCAACGGTGAGCAGTTGCTTCCGCCGCATTCGCATCCGAAAAATCAGCCCGCTCCTGGACCAGCAGGAAGGGTGCCAGCTAACTGGGAATCGCTCCCGAACTAGCTGGCCGTTATCGGGTCGCCAGCAGATGAAAGGCTTCCTTTAGCTCACTTCTTCACCGTGAGCGACCAGCTTCCTTAATTTGCGTGTCGCCGACATCTGGGCCTGCCGTTAATTTGGCAAGCGATAAACAACAAAGATACAACCGATACCATCGTCTGATTGTTCAACCCCCACGCTTCTGCTTTGATAACGTCATGCTGCAGGTTCAATCAGAATCTGATCTCGGTAACGCCTTTGAAATAACTTTGTGGCCTCTCGGAGGAAACTTATGTCAAGCAACACTGCAGAAATCGCCATTGAAGCACCGCTCACATCGAATCCTCTTGACGTCATTCCAGCCCAAATACCATTCGATGTGCCTTATGGGCTCCCGATATCACTATACCGAGCACAAGCGGTTATTCACGCCGCGGTGGCAGAGGCCAAGAAGCGGAATTGGAAGATGAACGTAGCCGTAGCCGATTCCGGTGGTAACTTAGTTGCCTTCCAACGAATGGACGGCGCGATGCTCGCCTCCATTCAAATTGCGGAGCACAAGGCGCGAGCAGCCGTGACCTTCTGGCGCCCAACGAAAGTCTTCGAGGATGGTATCCAGCTTATGCATCTCAACTATCAGCTCGCGTTCGATGGAATCATTGCGTCTCGAGGCGGTATTCCATTGATCGACCAAGGCGTGATTATCGGCGCCATCGGTTGTTCGGGAGGCACGGATTCCCAGGACGAAGTCGTGAGCAAGGCAGGGGCGGCAGTAATTTACCAGCCCCGGCGAGAATCAAACAATACAGATCTCGAGAAAGCGTAGGGTGGCGACGCGATGGCGCGAGGCGAAACCTCGCGCCATCGCGGGTCGATTCACAAACACATGGTGTGGTTTACGGCTTTAAATGACTACAACCCATCTCATAAATGCTTCGAGTCTCCGAAGCCTAATTCTGACCGTCTCGCCTTTGTGGTTCAACTTCCGGATAGCTCGTGACTCGAGAGCAACGCGCCAGTGTTGAGCTTGTACGAAGCTCAAATGACTGCATTGGCGATTTTGAGTCAACCGATTTTGAGGCAACCGAGGAAGCGTGCTGTTCGTCCAGATTTCAGAGTCACGACCTGGGAACTTTGCTTCGATCCGGGTTTGCCGAATTGATTCGGGGTGGCTGGTTTGCTAAGGTCGTGGTCATGTCCGAGCATGTCATGTCCAAGCCTTCCAGCGAGCAGATACGCGAATTGCTCGACTCCCTTTATCGCGTGGATTCGGGACGAATCCTGGCAACTCTGATCCGCTTGCTCGGTGATTTTGATCTTGCCGAGGAGGCGATGCACGAAGCCTTTGCGGCTGCGCTGAGCCTGTGGCCGACGAGTGGAGTACCCGGCAACCCGCGACCATGGCTGATTTCGACGGCCCGATTCAAAGCCATTGATACTCTGCGTCGACGGGCACGATTTGACGCGTCGCAAGACGAGCTCGTGCGATATCTCGAAGCGCAATGGAGTTCGGCGGAAAGGTCCAAGGAAGAGGACAGCCTTGAGGATGATCGGCTGCGCCTGATTTTTACCTGCTGTCATCCCTCTCTAGCGCCGGAAGCGCACGTTGCGCTCACCTTGCGTGAGGTGTGCGGGCTGACTACCGAGGAGATAGCAAAGGCCTTCCTCACCACTCCGCGTACGCTGGCTCAGCGCATTGTGCGCGCCAAGGCAAAGATTCGAGAGACACGGATTCCGTACGAGGTGCCGTCGCCGCAGGAATTGCCCGAGCGACTGGGCGCGGTGCTTCAGGTCATCTATCTCGTCTTTAACGAGGGTTATTCGGCAGCGGCGGGAGCGGAGGTAACGCGGGCCGAGCTGACCGGCGAGGCGATTCGACTGGGCCGGTTGCTGACCGAACTCCGGCCTGAGCCGGAAGTAATCGGGCTGCTTTCCCTGATGTTGCTGCAGGAATCCCGTCACGCCGCGAGAAGCTCGCCGACCGGAGAGCTGATTTTGCTGGAGAACCAGGACCGCTCGCTGTGGAACCGAGAGCAGATCGCGGAGGGAGTTGCATTGCTGGAGAAAGCCCTGAAGTCCCGCCGCTTCGGCCCTTACACAGTGCAGGCTGCGATTGCGGCCGTTCATGCCGAGGCGGATTCGGTCGCTGCGACCGACTGGCGGCAGATTGTTGCGCTGTACGACCGATTGGTACGAATTCAGCCTTCGCCAGTTGTACAGCTCAATCGTGCCGTGGCCATTGCCATGCGCGATGGTCCAGAGGCCGGTCTGACGCATATCGACGCAGTGTTGGAAGATGGCGAATTGGCCAACTATTACCTGGCGCATTCTGCTCGCGCCGATATGTGCCGCAGGCTCGGCAGGACCGCTGAGGCTCGGGCGTCTTATGAGAAGGCGCTGGCGCTGACCCAACAGGAACCAGAGCGGCAATTTCTAGCGAGGCGGCTCGAGGAATTGTGAACTGTCGCGATAGAGTGGAGCGGCGGACGCCCTCGTCCGCCGGGCCCGTCGCGAATGGAAATTCCGGACGCCCATCGCTCTTCCCTTTTCCGAGCCGATTATCAGGTACCCCCCTCCCCCCTCAATTTTGCAGAACCTTCAAAACATTGGAGTTGTCGCTCTTGCTCTGGCGATGCGTCTGCAAAATCTTTATCCTAAAGGACTTAGAATTCAAAATCCTGGAAACAAAGGAGTTATTAGCCATTAGTTATGCGATTTGTGCTGTGTTTATCTTTATCCTTATCATCGCGGTCATAGCGCTTAGCAATGATGGGGCGGATTTGAGATTGCCGCAAGGTTCGATATCACAGCATTTGGGTGTGGATTCAAGATACGCTCGGGCGTCTTATGAGAAGCTCTGGCAGCTAAAATAAAGGCTCAGACCTTGGCCGGGCGCGCAAGGCCAGAATTGCTGGCTGACGCTGTGCAAGCTCTCGAACCTCGCGATCAAGGGCTGCGGCGAAGATGTCGGCTTGGCGCGGACTGTCCTCGGCGATGTAGGCCCAAATCTCGGCGAGGTCCTGCAGCGCCTTCGGGCGTATCACAACAGACGGCATTTTATTGGGCGTCTGCTCTGTGTGATGCGGAGAGCTTGCGGCCTCGCCGCTTCATTTCGGCTACGCTCCACGATCGCGGCGGGCCGCTTTCCAGGCCTTCGCGGATGTCGCGGCGCAGCCGTTCGAGCTGAAGCGCGTGCAGTTCGTTCTGCGCCTCCATGAGGCGCAGGGCTTCGCGCACCACCTCGCTAGCAGAGTTATAGCGTCCGGATTCGACTTTCTGACGGACCAGCTTTTCGAGTTGGGGAGTCAGGTTGATGTTGAGGGTCATGGTAGTTCAGACAGTTCAGGTTTTAAGGGTATTGCGATTGGCAAGGATTGTCAATGATTGGCAAGAACCATCTTCGCCAATCGAGGATGTCAAAGGCCCCACCCGAAGCGAAGCTTGGATGGGGCACCCTCGGGGTCTTAGGCTGGGCCAGCCCCCCACCGACCAGATCGTTAGAGCTGGGCCACCCACCTATGGCGAACCCGGCCCGGTTCTAGTCAATGAGACCCAAAAAACGGAGTTTCACATCCGCAAAATCTCATAATCCCATTGGCATCGTGGACCACCCGTGAAACCGCCACGGGTGGGGCATCCAGCTCGTCGTAGACTGGACGAAATACGTCGTCTGGGCTAACCCCCA
The DNA here is from genome assembly GCA_963750245.1 of uncultured Acidobacteriaceae bacterium. GTDB lineage: Bacteria > Acidobacteriota > Terriglobia > Terriglobales > Acidobacteriaceae > Sulfotelmatobacter. The sequence continues at coordinate 922,509 of CAVVQB010000002.1, read as the reverse complement.
AAATTTCTGGGACGAGTTGTCGAATTCCGGTCCGGCGTTCGACTATATCGTGAAGGCAGGGCAACCGGCCCGCCCAAAGATTAAAGAATAAAGACCGTTACAGGAGATTGGAGAAGTCATGCCACAGTATCTCGTTGCTGTCTATCACCGCGACGACTACGACCCGTCCGTCGAAACCGAAGCGATGATCGAGAAGATCCACGCGCTCAACCGCGAAATGATTGCTGCCGGCGCGAGGAAGTTCGCCTGCGGCCTTTCCCCGGCCGGCAACGCCAAGTCATTGCGGGCCCTGCCCGACGGCAAGGTGCTCGTCACCGACGGGCCGTACACCGAGACCAAGGAGCACATGGGCGGTTTCTGGATAGTGGAAGCCGCTGATCTGGACGAGGCGCTGGCGTGGGCGCGCAAGGGTGCCGTCGCCTGCCGTGCATCGGGCGAGGTGCGCGAGATTCTTTTCAAGCCAGACCCGAAGGCAGCAACGAAATAGTCTCATCCGCCGCGACTTCGGATAAAAAGGAGAAGTTATGCCGCAGTACTTGGTTGCGATTCACCACCCCAACAACTACGACCCGTCCGTCGAGGGCAAAGCGATGCAGCGCGTATCGCCTACTAAATAATATGAGCAATCAACTCACTCGTCGCGACTTCGCTGTCCGCATCGCCGGCTTTGGTCTGGCTATGGGACTCGCGCCTGCTGCTACGCTGGCGGAGGCTGAGCAAGCCTCGCGTTCAGAAACTTCGCCGGCGGTTGCGGATCCATATTCCCTTGTCGATCCGGAACTTCTTCCTGTGCTCAAGCAGTTCCCCTCCTTTGACCTCTCAGCGGAGATGGTCGGCAAGTTCCGGCAATTGCCCGGCATGCCGCCGCTACCTGTTCCCGCGCCGCAGCCCGTGGAGCGGCATATCCCCGGGCCGCCAGGAGCACCCGAGGTTCGTCTTTGGGTCGTTGATCCTGCGCCGCTGGAGAAGGGCAAGCCGTTGTTGCTTCACATGCATGGCGGCGGCTTCATGATGACCGATCCCAATTTGATGCCCCGGCTGCAGGAGATCGCGACGGATTGCCATTGCGTCGTCGTCTCGGTTGACTACCGGCTGGCTCCGGAGACGCACTATCCCGGCTCGCTTGAGGACAATTACGCCGCGCTCAAATGGGCCCACGCCCATGCGGGGGAGCTTGGCATTGATCGCTCCAGGATTGCCGTGGGCGGTGAGAGCGCGGGCGGGACCCACGCAGCGAGCCTTGCGATTCACGCGCGCAACCGCAACGAAGTTCCCATCGTCTTCCAGTTGCTCATCTACCCCGCGCTAGACGACCGAACGGGCAGCTCCCACCCAGCACCGCCCGCCATTGGCCACTTTATGTGGACTGCGAGCGCCAATCGTTTTGCCTGGAGTTCGCTGCTCGGTGTTCCAGCGGGTTCGTCCAAGGTGCCGGCAGCAGCCGTACCCGCTCGGGTAGCCAGCGTCGCCGGCCTACCGCCTGCCTGGATCGGTGTCGGTTCTATCGACCTGTTCGTCGAAGAAGACATGGAGTATGCGCGGCGGCTCGTCCATGCCGGAGTCGCAACCGAGCTCTTGGTCGTGCGTGGCGCCTTTCATGGATTTGATCTCCTCGTGCCGGATGCCGAAGCCTCCAAGCAATTTAGCGCGAGTTGGAAGTCTGCGCTGCGGAAGGCATTCGCCACTGGCAAAGCTATTTAGCAAAATAAATCGGGACCCGTCCCCAGTTTTTTGCGCTATGAAGCCCTGCGCTATCTTTCGGACCTCGGCGACAAGAGTACCGAAGTGCGTCGATAGCAGCTCCAGGTGATGAAATGGAGGCTTCCTGTGCCGTAATAGCGCTTTAGGCCCCGGGGCATGAGGGAACCGTACGCACAATTGCGTGGTCGTGTCTGAGATAGGTGAACATTGCCTGGGCTTATCGTGGGCGCAAGCCAAAAGCCCCACCCTTCGACTTCGCTCAGGGCAGGCTTTCTCGCAAAGAACGCGAGAAATGGGGCACTCTGCCTTTTGGCCGGAAGAAGAAAAATTTCTTGGACGATTTGTCGAATTCCGTCCGGCTGTTCGACTATGTGGTGAGGCCGGGCAATCGGCCCGCCAGAAAGTGGTTCCCGGGCACCCCGTTCGACTAGTAAGTGGAGCCGCACCGCGCACCGGGCGCTTGACAACTTGCAACTTGCGATTTTCGCTGCCCAGCGCGGTGCAAGCTCTTATATAAAAGGAGCGGCCCGGATGCGGTGTCCGCACAACGGTCAATACTCATTACACGTTACTCACTACACAAGGAGAACACTATGCGCTTCATGATGATCATGTTTCCGAAAGAGTACCAAAACGCGAAACCCGGCTGGGCACCCGACCTCAAAGGCATGGAGGCAATGGGCAAGTACAACGAGGAACTAGGGAAAGCCGGCGTGCTGCTCGCGCTCGACGGGCTGACTCCGCCCGCGACGATGAGCGCGCGCGTCACCTTCAAAAACGGAAAATCGAAAGTGACCGACGGTCCGTTTACCGAAGCGAAGGAAGTGGTCGGCGGCTACTGGATCATCCAGGTGAAGTCGCGCGAAGAGGCGCTGGAATGGGCCTCGCGCATCCCCGGAAAGGATAACGAAATGGTCGAAGTTCGCCGGATGTTTGACATGACCGACTTCGATCCCGAGACCCAAAAGTATATCCAAGAGAAGTTCGGCGACGACGTGGCCGCTGAGATGCGCCAGTAGTAAAAAACCGTCTGCGCTTTGTCGATTTCGCGTCTCCCCAACGACTATAGGACAAAAGAACGATGAGCTACGGTTCCTGAGCGAACAGGAAACGAGTCATCGGAAACAAGTCACAGGAAGCAAACCACAGAAAACAAGGAGAAGTCATGCCACAGTATCTCGTTGCTGTCTACCACCCCGACGGCTACGACCCGTCCGTCGAAACCAAAGCGATGATTGAGGAGATCCACGCGCTCAACCGCGAGATGATTGCTGCCGGCGCGCGGAAGTTCGCCTGCGGCCTTTCCCCGGCCGGCAACGCGAAGTCGCTGCGGGTCCAGCCCGACGGCAAGGTACTCGTCACCGACGGGCCGTACACCGAGACCAAGGAGCACATGGGCGGTTTCTGGATACTGGAAGCCGCTGATCTGGACGAGGCGCTGGCGTGGGCGCGCAAGGGCGCCGTCGCCTGCCGTGCGTCGGGCGAGGTGCGCGAGATTCTTTTCAAACCGGACCCGAAGGGAGGAACGAAATAGTCTCACCCGCCGCGACTTCGGAATATGCACCGTCTTGACCATGGGATGAACGAGCCAGCGCGAAGCTACGCCGCTGGCTCCCACCCGGAAGGAAGAGGAGAAGAACAATGAAATACGTCTGTTTGGGCTACTACGACAAAGGCAAATTCGACGGCATGACTGAGGCCGAGCGAAACGCCATGTTCGATACATGCTTTGAATATGACGACCATCTTCGCGCCAGCGGGCACTGGGCCGGTGGAGAAGCGCTTCAGGGGCCGGAGACCGCCCTGACGCTGTATTGGAAGAACGGCAAGGTGGCAACGACCGACGGCCCCTATGCCGAAACCAAAGAACAACTCGGCGGCATTCTCGTCCTTGAGGCGAGGGACATGAATCATGCTGTACAGCTCATCGGCCAGCATCCGGGTCTGACGTATGGCAACCTTTGGGAGATTCGGCCGGCGGGGGACATGAAGGAAATTTTGAAGGCAAGCGAGCAGCGACGGAGACAGAACACTGCACGCTGAACTATTGGACTTAGCCCACTCTCAGGAGGGAAACAATGCGGAAAAATAAGGTTGGCGCAATCGCAATCAAAGGCTTTGCACTACTTGTGGTGCTCGGTACGGCGTACCTCGCTACGACGAACATGGCTACGGCGAATCAGGCGATGGCACAGGATGCCGCGACACCTTATCCGAAGATGGCCCCGATCGACCAATACCTCATGACGGATCAGAGTGCGGAAATAGCCCTGGCGCGAAGTGCAGCGCCGGAGTCCATTTCAAGCGATGCAGAAGTACAGGTTCTTGGACGGCATGGTTTCGAAACGGCGGTCAAAGGCACGAACGGTTTCGTGTGCATCGTAGGACGCTCGTGGACATCCGCTGCGGACGCCGACTTTTGGGATCCGAAAGTGCGGGTGCCCATGTGCGTCAATGCATCCGCCGCGCGTTCTTACCTTCTGCGCCTCGCCAAAGAGACCGAGTGGGGACTGGCGGGGCGTACGCCAGCTCAGATGACGGAGTCCATCACCGCTGCCATGGCCAGGAAAGAACTACCGGCGATGGAATCCGGAGCTATGTGCTACATGTTGTCGAAGCAAGGCTACGGCGGCGACAGCAGCCCCCACTGGCCTCCTCACCTCATGTTTTTCTATTCGGACACCGACCCCGCAATTTGGGGAGCGAATCTGCCGGGTTCGCCGGTCGTCGCTATGAGCGACCCCGTGGAGCACCTGACGCAGTTCGTGATTCCTGTGCAACGCTGGTCGGATGGAACGGAAGGCCGGTAAGCCGGACTGTGCAAAGGGCGCACAAGCGCCGGTACATAAGAAAGGACGAGAGAGGACAATCCAATGAGAAATGTAATCTACGCAATCAACCTAACCCTGGATGGCTGCTGCGACCACACCAAACAAGTTGGCCCCGATGAAGAACTACTCGAACATTATGCGCAACTCCTGCGAGAGGTTGACCTGCTCGTCTATGGCCGTAAGACCTATCAATTGATGGTTCCTTATTGGCCTGATGCCGCAAATGATCCTTCTTCGACAAAAGCGGACGTCAAATTTGCCCGAGCCTTTGTCTCCATGAAGAAAATTGTTTTTTCACGATCGTTAGACAGCGTGGACGATGGAGATACGAGAATTGTTCGTGCCAACCTTCGCGACGAAATATTTAAACTGAAACAAGAACCAGGCAAAGATATTTTGGTCGGCGGTGTAGATATTCCTTCACAATTGATGGAGCTGGACCTGATTGACGAATATCGTTTGGTCGTTACGCCAATCATTGCTGGAGAAGGGAGACGGTTGTTTGAAGGCGTCAACCTGCCGGAGAAACGCCAATTAAAACTTGTTGAGTCCAAGACTTTTAAATCAGGATGTGTTGCGCTTCGTCACTTGAAACAGTGACAGACAAATCTGCAACTTCACCCGTGGAAGGAAAAGCGCTGGTCCCATAAGAGAGAACAATCAAATGAGAAACGTAATCTACGCAATCAACCTTACCCTGGATGGCTGCTGCGACCACACCAAATTCAATCCCGCTGAAGACTTACATGAACATTACACGCACCTATTGCGAGATGACGCTGGCCTGCTCGTCTATGGGCGTAAAACCTACCAATTGATGGTTCCTTATTGGCCTGATATCGCAAAAAGCCAGTCCGAGACAAAAGCGGATATTGAATTTGCTCAAGCATTTGATTCCCTCAACAAGATTGTTTTTTCACGATCATTGGCCAGCGCTGAAGATAAACATACGAGAATTGTTCGTACCAACCTTCGCGACGAAATAGTTAAATTGAAGCAAGAACCAGGCAAGAATATTCTTGTCGGTGGAGTAGACATTCCTTCACAGCTTATAGAGCTTGGACTGGTTGATGAATATCGTTTTGTCGTTATGCCAATCATTGTTGGACAAGGGAGACGGTTGTTGGAAGGTGTCAACCTGCCGGAGAAACGCCGATTAAAACTTGTCGAGTCAAAGACTTTTGAATCAGGATGCGTTGCGCTTCGTTACTTGAAACAGTGACAGAAAAATCTGCACAACTGTGCTGCTGGCTCGAATTGCACAACATCAGATAGGGCTCGAAAGGAACTTGAGTATGAGAAAAGTCAATGTGATCGAGTCTATCTCCCTTGATGGAGTCATAGATGCCCCAGGCCGCCCTGAGGAAGATACCAGTGGCTCGCCTGGCCCGCCGTGGTGGATACGTCCATATCGCGACCCTGTTTCGGGAGCGGCCAGAAAGAAGCAGATGGGCATGCCGTTCGATCTGTTGCTAGGGCGTTTGGGGAAGCGCAAATCTGGTTCAGACGCTCATGAAGCACGACTTGGTCGATGCCTTCTGGCTGAGGATATTGCCGGTAACATTGGGCGGTGAAAAACGATTGTTTGCCGATGGCACGATCACGGCGGCATTCAAGGTGACGGAAAGCACAGTCACTTCGAGAGGGGTCATTATCGTGAATTACGAGCGTGCAGGCGCAGTCCCAACCGGAAGTCTGTAAGCCTTCGGCCGGGTGGCCAGATCCGGGTGCCCCATTTCTCGCGTTCTTTGCGAGAAATGGGGCTCTTCGCCGACACTGTTGCGTGCCCCGTTGCTGGGTTTTTGGGGAACCCCGGGGACAGACAGACTGTTCTCCAATTTTCCGAGCGTTCCCCGTTCGCACCAATGGGCTACCACTAAGCGCACATCCGCAAGCGTGTCAATCCGCATCCCATCCAGGCCGAGCGTTAACCGTAGGTGACGTCGGTGCTTTGTCCGACTTCGATGATATAGCCGTCAGGATCGCGGATGTAGCAGCGTATCTCGCCGTACTTGGGTATTGGTTCCGTGATGAACTCGGCTCCTCGACTTTTCCATAATTTGTAGCACGCTTGAATATCGGCAACGCGGAAATTCATAAAGCTGTTGATGTGATTCGGGTCGGGGACGCTGAGCGTTACGGTCGGCTTGTCCGGGGTCGGCCCGCCTCCAACGTTCAGAATCATCCAGATATTCGCCAGCTGAAGGTACGGAGGCGCGTTGCCGTCACCCATGGTCAGAATGCGAGCGCCGAAGACCTTTTCGTAGTAGTGAGCCGAGCGGTTGACGTCGGCAACGGTGAGAAAATGCGCGATGCTGATCCCCTCTTTCGGGGGCATCTCATAACTCTTTTGTTCGATTTGTACGCTGTTCATTGACGTCTCCTATTCCGATAAACAGTGCTCATCCGCTGATTCTGGTTCTTTCGTATTCATACCTGCTACCGATTAAGCCTGACGAGGAAAGGAAAAACAATTAGACGAAGGTATTGCGCGATACTTTGGTATCGTTCGCGACCAGTGATCGGATGAAGGAAACCTGGGGCCAGACGGGACGTTCACCAATTCCCGCTCGTAGAAAAACCGGGGGACGTTCCGTCTGTCCCCGCGTTTCCAGGCTCTTTCCGGGAGTCCCCGATTCTCATGCCGCTGAAACCGACTTCTTCTTCCCATCGAGTGCCGGCAGAAGAAGTTTCAGAAGCGCTTGATCAGAGAATGGGTTCTGACCTGAGATCAGCTCGCGATCTTGAACGACATAGCTCGTCCATGGAGCGAGCACACTTACGTCACCGCCCGCCGTACGCAAGGCGAAGTCCGGGTAGAACAGGACCTTACCACCAATCTCAAGCGGCTCCCGCTGCTGTTCTTCCGCCGTCGAAAAGATAGTCATCTTATATCCAGAATAGATCCAACCTTGAGCCTTCGCCTGCGCTCCAGCGGCATCGCCCGCCGCCAGCGCGGCGACCACCTCCTTCGAATTCGGAAGCGCCGAGAGAAGTGAAATCGGGCCATGGCAGAGCACTGCCGTAGGTTTGGATGTTTCATGAAAGTGTCTCATCACGACGCCAGCGTCGGGATCATCGAGAAGATCCTCCATCGGGCCATGGCCGCCGGGGACGAAAACAGCGTCATATTGATCCAGGCCGGATGCGATGACATCCGCGATGCGCTTTGGATCTCTGAGCCCAGCCAGGCCGTCGCGGAATAACATATAGTCCTGAAGCTTGGCCGCGTCCCCGCCGAAGAAATCGGCGACCTCGGAATGCACGTCCACTTGGGGCGCGTTGCCTTTGGGGTTGGCGAAGGTGATTTCGTAGCCCTCGTTCATCAGGGCGCGAACCGGAACCGTCAGTTCGTTGAGGTAGTAGCCAGCGCCGGTATAAACCTTGCCGTCTTTCAAGGGCAAGCCGCGACCGCTTGAGACTAGTACCAGCACTTTTCCCTTTGTTGTCATTTTGTTCTCCTTTTTGAAATCGAATTCTGTTCTCCTGAAATACCGACGCCGGTTATCTCAACGGCGCTGTTGCCTCGGGAGGCAATTTCTTCACAGCTTCCTGTCCCTACGTTCTTCTAGATATCCTTCCACTCCTCGACCACGATCTGAAACGCATCCTCGTATAGTATTTTGCCTGGATGAGCGGATCGTAGCATTCGGACCGGAACACCGTGTTGCTTTAGAAGAGCCGCAATCTCCCACATTTTCTTGATCGGTTCGGCGGCATCGTCTTTGAACCACGATGCTGCGTTCCGAGGCCATTTGCTAGATTTGAACGGCGGCGTTGGAAGATTTTTGTTAAACCAAGCATAGGTCTCCTCCAGCCACGAAACCTGAAGCTGATCCAAGCTTCCTGCATCTCGAAGAAGGCGCGCTTCCGTTATGAGTCCCGTGAGATCTCTGTGACTCTCGTCCTCGAGACCAACAACAAACCGAATGAACATCCCGCTTCCACCTCGCGATACTTTAATGCGTACCGCGAATGTTCGCCTAGAGGCAACCCTCCATCATCCGAGCATCAGCAGGCTATGCCCCGGGGAATCCGAACATCAACCACGACTGATTGGCTACCCAATGCGGGTACAGCTCCGTCATCTGATCGAACAGCTCCTGGTCGGATGTCGCGGTTTTCTGCAACCGATCGAAATCCTGCAGGTAACGCTTGGTGTCTTGGATCGTCGAGGGAGAGTCGGGCGCGCCAGGCTTCTTGTGACCGGCGACGACCATCACCGGGTTCAGCGCTGCTAACCGGTCTAGCGCCGCGATCCAATTCTTTCGGCTCTCGGGGGTGGTGTCGCCGACGTACATGCGGCATTGGTTGTACACCACGTCGCCAGCGACGATCAGGCCGATCGATGGAACGTGCAGAGACGTCGAATCGGGACAGTCGGTGCGGCCCTGCTCGATGATGCGCAATTCGTGGCCCTCAAGCGTGAAGGTGTCGCCCTCATAGGGCTCAGGTGAGACCAACTTCGTCGGCACTTGCCCAGGAAACAATTGGCGGGCGAATTGGCTCAGCGGAGCAACAAACGACGACTGCATGGCCTCCACCGTCTTGGGCGTTGCTATCGCCCGAGCGCCTGGGAAACGGTCGAGCAGAATGCTCAGACCGTAGAAGTGGTCGAAATGGGCGTGCGTTATATAGATGGTCTGTAGGTTGCGATTGTGCAGAGCAACCCAATCCGCGAGAGCCTCCGCCTCAGCCACTGTCCCCATTGCGTCCACCAGTACCGCGTCGTGCTCGCCGAAGATCAACGTCGACGTGATCGGGTCAAAGCCGAACGGCTCGCCGAATGGCCTTGGCCGTTCGCCGACCATGGCCTTCCCCGGGGCGGTAAAAATGTTCACGCTAAGCGTGTTCGACGCGACAGGCGCTATCACGCGCGTGGTCTCTTTCAGTCCATTTGCGCCGTCCATTGGTATCCCTTTCGATGTCAGAGCGAGTGACTGTTCAAGGCAAGATTGACAGAAGCGCGAGGACGAATCTATTGGACGAAGGTATTGATCAGTGGGGGCTGGCCCACCTTTGCTTTTCTGTCGGCACCGTAATCACTGAGGCTGCCCCACCTTTCGTGGTCTTCGAAAGCTGGATACCACGGGCCTCGCCCTATTTGTTCATTCGTCGCCGCCGCCGAGGGTCCGCATGAAGGCTAAGGTGTGGTCCGCCAAGCCCCGCTACCATCGTCCTTGGTACCCACCCTTCGAAAATCGCGAAGGGTGGGGCAGCCTCAGTCGTGGTAGCGCCATCCGTAGGAACCAAAGGTGGCCAGCCCCTGGCGAGGCTAAGAAAATGGAGTAGCTGTCGATTTTCGGTCTCCCGAACGACTAAGTGATAACAGAACGATGAGCTACGGCTCTGAGTCACAGGAAACAAGGTACCGGTCAGTTTGATAAGGAAGCGAGCCAAACGCGCGATTATTGTGTCGCAAAGAGCCCTTCAGTCGCTTGCCCTCTTTCAGGGCAGGCTGGGACACAACGCGCGGCTCGTCTAGATCCTTCACTGCGCGAAAAGCGCTCGTTCAGGATGACAATCAAACTGACCCAATACAGGAAACAAGGAGGAAGGGGTGAAATACATCTGTTTGGGCTATATCGAGCCAGGAAAATTCGAAGGCATGACGGGGGGCGAGCGGCAGGCAACGTTCGACGATTGCTTTGAGTACAACGATCATCTGCGGGCCAACGGACATCTTGTTGCCGAAGTACCTCTTCAGCCTCCGGAGACCGCGTTGACCCTGTACTGGAAAAACGGCAAAGTCACGACGACGGATGGCCCCTATGCGGAAACCAAGGAACAGCTTGGTGGCATTCAAATCCTCGAGGCGCGAGACCTCAATCATGCCGTTCAGCTTGTCTCACAGCTTCCAGGCTTTAAGTATGGACTTGGACCGATTGAGATACCGCCGGTCGCAGTCGAAGTTGCAAAGTGGTCCGACGGAACGGCCGCGCCCATGCATCAAGAATAGATTGACCACTACGGCAGCGGCTGCCAGAGCTCGATCTTATTCCCATCCGAGTCATAGATCCAGGCAAAGCGACCATAGGATTCATCCATTCGTTGGGCGTCAATCTTTACTCCCTCCTGTTTTAAGCGGTCGAGCAAAGCATCCATATCGTCCACGATGTAGTTGATCATGAACGGTGCCGGGCTGGGATCGAAATACTTAGTGGAGGCGGGAAAAACGGTCCAAACGGTAACATGTTCCTTTTGCGGGTCGTCGTGTTCGCGCCACGGAAGCATCGCGCCTTGGCCTTTGTCAGCGAGTCCAAGATGCTTCGAATACCACTCGCGCGTCTGATCACGATTAGCGGATTTGAAGAAGACACCGCCGATTCCAAGGATGCGCCCGCGCTGCTCCATTTTGACAGGCGGCTTCGACTTTTCAGGTTGCGGAGATTTCACGTCCTGTCCTCCTATTGAGCGGGCGGAGATGAGCAACAGCGAGCCGAGTGCAATTGTGCTCCACGGTGTTCCTTGCATCGACGGATTATAGCAACAAGCTGCTTCGTCGACCGGTCACCTCAGCAACTGGCCGGCGAGCCAGTAATCAACACTGAATTTTCCCGGACCTGAGCAGATCAGCCAGATGAAGAAGAGCGCGTACAAGACTTCCGGAAGGTAGAGGAAATCGTCGAGCCAGCTGAGAGGCGAAAGCCCTTTAGGCAGGGTGGAAAGCGCGCTGGTCAGGGTGGCGACAGTCATATCGATCAATAAAACCGCGCAGGCCGGGCTCGAAAGAAACCCCACGGCTACCAAGGATCCGCCAACGAACTCGACACCCGACACGAAATAGGCCGTCTGGTGGGGAAACGGGACTTTGGCTTTAACGAGCGTTTCGTAAACAGGTTTCGTGCCGCCGGCGACAAACAATTTGTTTCCCCCGGAGATGGCGAAGAACAGCCCGATCGATACGCGTACCAGCAGGATGGCATATTGTTCCAAATCACCGCTACCCAGCAGCGCAAACTGGACCAACCGTTTCCAATCCATACCTTGCCCCTCCATCGTCGTTTGCGAATTCTCGCGCCTCGAGATTATGGGTCCATCCGTTCGACCCATTGAGCGCGAAATGCGGGAGCCACGAATGGATCCGCAAAGTACTGCGTTTCCCGCACAACCTTGTCGCCCCTGAATTCCATGATGCTCACGGTGTAACTCGGCTTGCCGTCATAGGTCAGGATGAGTTCGGTGACCCAAAGATCACCGCCGCCAATGATTCGTCGGACAGTGAACCGCTTTTTGTTCGGCTGACTAGCGCGTTGGTTCTGAATGTTGCTCCGACCGCGGGTTCGCTCGCCTGACTGCGGATAATCCAGCACCGCGCCCTCGTCATAGATGCGGTGCTCCGTTTCAAAATCGTTGGCATCGGACGCCGCCCAATGCTGATCCAGTGCTGCACGGATCTCTTGATCTCGCACTCCAGAACACTGCTCGCTCTGTTGTTGATCGTTCATTTTGAGCCCTCAATTTGACAAGGAACTAAATGCTCGGCTCACTCCAGCGCGCAAATTGTGAGCCTAGAACCAGCCCCGGGCGTTGGGGGCCGACTAAGGTTGGAACCCGTCTGCCATCCACTTGGCGAATAGTTCAATCCGAGATTGCTGCCAAGGACCTTCTCCTTTTGGTGGCGGGGGCGGCATTACGGCGCCGCCGATTCCCCGAATGCGATCGTAGATGGCGCCAGCGTGCTTTTTGACGTCATCGTAACTTCCCAGGTTGAAGGCCTTGCTCATGCCTTGAATGTCTCGCTCCGTAAAGAGCGGGCGAATGTCCATTTGAAAGCTCGTCGTTTTCGTCATCGCGCCTCACAGGTATCGGATTATACGGATGTCGCGGTCTCCTTCGTGAATCCAAAACTTCCTTTCTCCCGACGTCAGGGTATAGACCATTCATTTCAGGTTTGAACCGAAGAACTTAAGGTAACGTCGACCGCCCAACGCTGAGCAGATGCCCTGCAATCGGGGTATCCCAGTCCGAGCGGCCCATCGCGGTTACCTGCGTGGCGTACTCGCCGGATTTCGCCCAGTGGAAATGGAGCACTGTTGCCAGGGAGAATGATCAGGGCGCCCGCCTAGAGCGCGATTTGGCCCAGGTAGTATCCGAGCCGATTTTCGACATCCCCCGGCTTATGGAAACCGCGGGCCATCAGCGCCTTGATCCCCTCCTGGGCGGCAGGTCGCCCGAGCGAAGCGATGCACGCATCCCACCCGGCACCAAGCTCGACGTCCGGCGGCAGGCTCGTGTTTACGAGGCGCTTGGTCTGAGCGATCGCCCATTTGTCGAACTTGGCGATCCTGGTCGCCAGCGCCTCTACGAACGCATCTAGATCGGCGTCAGGCAGGGCGCGATTGATGTAGCCGTAGGCCTCGGCCTGGTCTGCCCTGATGTCTTCCGAGCTCAAGAGCACCTCGAGGGCGCGGTTTCGGCCGATGAGTCTGGGCAGCCGAGCCATGGGGCCGCCGCCGGCGACCATCCCCACGCCCACCTCCCATTGCGAGATGATGGTCTTCTCGCGGCTGGCAAAACTCATGTCGCAGGCCAGCGTGATCTCGCTGCCGTTGCCGGTCGCACGGCCGCGGATGAGGGCGATGGAGGCGACTGGCAAGCGGGTCAGACGCACGAGAAAGTCCGGCCAAGGCGGCAAGCCCGTGGGACCGCTCCGGCAACGAGGTCAGGTCCTCAAGCTTGGCCGTGAAATCGGAGTGATTCAGGAAGTAGTCGTCGACCGCGCTGTCGAAGACCACGACCCTGACTTGCTCGATCGGCCTCGAGAGCGTTGATAACTTCCTGGAACTGCTTCACCATTTCCGGCCCCATGACGTTGATCGGCGGATTGTCGATCGTGACGCGCCAATATGCAGGCGACCGCCGGGCCACGCGAATCTGTGCGGGTTCGGTAGGTGCGTTCATCTGTGTGAGTTTGGTAGGTGCGTTCATCGTTGCCATGGGATTTTCCTCCGTATTTGTTAGTCTCGGAAACCGGTTGATTAAAACCGACAATAGCCGCCGGGCCATTGTAGTTCATTCGTCGGCAGCGGATGCACGCATAGCCCGCGACATATAGCTGCCGCCATTTGGCCAGAACAAAGTGCGCGGCGCAATTGGACGATAGTATTGCCCATACTTTCGTATCGACTGCAGTGTCTTCATGCCTGAGGCATGCGGCTTTTCCCCACCGGCAAACTGTCTCCATCAGTCACAACGGAAATCTGATCGCTGTCATCCTCGCAAACCCGTGATGTAGGCATTGGCATCAGACAGCGGGCGGGCGAGCGCGAAGCGATGTTCTGGTCTTGCGCAGTCGCTGATTTCCGCAGGAGAACGACGCGCGACGCACACCAAAAGTAGTGTTCTTATCCTCGAGGGATTTATCAGCTCGCCCTCTCACTCCTAGTGGGCGTGTACCAGATAGGCGAACTCCACGCCCGCTGTTGCACCGTGGTTGGCCCATTCTCGGGTGGCGCAATCTTCAGGCGGTTTGAGTCGTAGGTGCTCCAGCGGCATGTGGGATCTTCCAGAACACGCACGTAGTAAAAGGCGCGGTCCGCAGGCTTAAAATCGGGGTCGGTCCAGGTCGTGCTTAATTCTGCTGCACCCTTATCTGTTGAGTAACTGCAATCGGTCAGATTGACTTGTGCACCGTTATCTGCACAGCGATGCGTCTGGGGATCGGGCCTCAAGCCATCCGAACAGACCACGTCATAGACCAGTTCGTGAGTCTGATCGCCTTCGGCCCAGCCCTTGATGATCTGGATTTTCTGCAGGTTCGCGCCGCCCGGATCTCAGGTCGATGTAAGAAGACGGATGCCAATATCCTGTGAGCAGCTGTTGGCGTCTCGCCGCACGCTTGCCGAGTTTCGGGAATTGCCTAAGGTTCGGGGAGCGGAGTGCAGAATCGGTGATGCGAATTTTCGGTGCGCTATAATTCGCGCGGATGCCCGCAACTGCACACGGTACGGCGCAATTTCGACCTGCGAGCGATAATTCCCTGCTCATCTACTTCGATCAGCATATTTCGCTGGCCGGCCACCAGCGCGTCGCTAAGCTCCTTCGGCTACTCGAACTGCAACCGATCAGCGGCATCACCAATCTTCATCCTGCCTATTGCTCTGTATTGATCAAGTTCGATGCGCTCAAATTACGCCATGCTGAACTTGAGACCCGTCTTCATCCCTATCTCGACCGCCTTGACGAGATCACTCTGCGCGAGCCTCGCCATCGGGAAATCCCCGTCTGCTATGGCGGAGAGTATGGCCCGGACCTCGCGGAAGTTTGCGATGCGCACAGCCTTTCGGCCGAGCAAGCGATCGATCTGCACGTCTCGGCTACTTACACCGTTTATTTTCTCGGCTTCGTCCCTGGCTTCGCCTATCTCGGCGGACTTCCCGAAGCGCTGGTGACGCCGCGTCTTGCCGTGCCGCGGCGCAGAGTTCCGCCCGGGAGTGTCGGTATCGCCGGTCATCAATCCGGGGTCTATCCGTTCGCCACGCCTGGTGGCTGGCGCCTTATAGGTCGCACTCCTCTCGCCATGTTCCGTCCGGACCGCGCCGCCATGAGCTTCTTGTCCATTGGAGACCGCGTGCATTTCACACCGATCTCTCCCGAGCGATTCGCGATTCTCGAAAGGGCATGAAGACGATCCAGATTCAAGCTGCTGGTCTCTTCACTACTGTGCAGGACCTTGGCCGCGAAGGGTTTGGTCCCATGGGAGTCTCTCCGTCAGGAGCCGCCGATCCCATTTCTCTGCGCCTGGGAAACCGCCTGGTCGGAAACCCTGAAGACGCGGCGGCTCTCGAGATGACCCTGCTTGGGGGCGCATTCTTGTTTCCCGAAGGCGCCGTCCTCGCGCTCACCGGCTCTGACTTTGGTGCGACTCTTGATAATGTTCCCGTTGATCCATGGACGTCGTTGGAAGCGTGCCCCGGCCAGACGCTTCGCCTTGGCCCCACGCGCTCGGGAGCGCGGAGCTACTTGTGCGTGCAAGGCGGCATCGCCATAAAGCCTTTCCTCGGCAGCGCCTCGACGCACATCCTGAGCGGCCTCGGCGGCTTCGAAGGCAGACCACTGCGGAAGGGCGATGTGCTGAGTATCGCGAGCGCGCCTCAGTCGTACCGCAGGCGAACGGTGGCTCTCCATATCTTGTCGCGCCTGTCGCCTCGCAAGATCCTGCGCTGCACTCCCGGCCCGCAAAGCGAGTGGTTCCCCGAATCCTCACACAGCCTGTTCTACAACAGCACCTACCTCGTCGCAGAGGAATCCAATCGCATGGGCCTACGGTTGGAAGGACCTTCCGTTCCCGTATCTTCCGGCGGCCACATGATCACGGAAGGAGTTTCTCTCGGCGCCATCCAGGTTCCAGGCGGAGGGTCGCCGATCATCCTTTTTGTGGAACAGCAGACCACCGGAGGGTACCCTAAGATTGCTAATGTGATTTCCGCCGATCTGCCCGGAGTTGGCCAATTGCGCCCGCGGGATAAGATTCGTTTCGAATGCGTCACACTCGAGGTGGCGCGCGCTCTTCTCCATGAGCAGGAAGAATTGCTGTCATCGCAGGAACTGATTCAGGAATGAAGTCTATCGACCTCAATTGCGATATGGGAGAACTGCCCGAGGCCATCGCCGACGGCACCCAAGAATCGCTCATGCCTTCGCTTACGTCAGTGAACATCGCCTGCGGTGGACATGCCGGGGACGAGCACACGATGAAGGCTACGATCGAGCAGGCCGTTCGCTGGAAAGTGTCGCCGGGGGCGCACCCAGGCTATCCTGATCGCGCAAATTTCGGCCGGCTGGAACTGCAAATGCCAGCAGAAGCCATCGCGGATTCCGTCCTCGAACAAGTCCGCGCACTAGCCGAAATGGCCGCCCACTACGGTGTTAGGTTGGCACACGTAAAGCCGCATGGCGCACTCTACAATCAGGCAGTTCATAGTCGCGTACTGGCCGAAGCCATTGCGGAAGGTGTGGCGCGATGGCGCCACGACGTGGTGCTCGTAGGCCTCGCGGGATCGCAGATGCTCGAAGTCTTTCGTGAAGCTGGATTCGCCGTGGCTGCGGAAGCCTTCGCCGATCGCCGCTATGAGCCGGACGGAACACTGCGCTCCCGCAAGTTCGACAACGCGCTGATCCGCGATCCCGCCGAGGCCGGCCGACAAGCTTTGAACATCGTGCAACGCGGCGCAGTGATTGCGTGCGACAACAGCGAAGTTCCGATCAACGCCCAAACCCTCTGTATTCACAGTGACACTCCCGGCGCTCCGGAACTTGCTGCAGCCGTGGCCCACACACTACGCCATGCTGGTGTTACTCTCAGTGCTCTCGCTCGTGCCTTCTAGGAAATTCGCGTTCCGTTGTCGCGCCCGCCACAGCTGCACGTGGATGAACACGGCGAGCCACAATCGATTGAATGCTGGCTAAGGCTTGGCGGATGCTCCAAAGAAATTCGCCTGCTCCGGGATCGCGGCGCCGTCGGCGCGAGGATCGGACGCACCGAAATTGATCCCGGTTTTGCTGTCGTGAAGGATTGCCTGGCCGCGCCCCATCAGTGATGTGTAGTCCGTGTGGACTTGCAGCACATGTCCCATCTTGCCCAATGCTTCGAGGGTGGCGGGCGTAACACGAGACTCGATCACGATTTTGCAGCCGAGCTGCTGGCGATCGGTAAAACGCGGTTCTTCCATTGCAGCCTGAATGTTCATGTGGTAGTCGACGACATTGGAGACGAATTGGGCGTGAGCCAACGGCTGATTCAGCCCGCCCATAATGCCGAAGCCGATGTGCTCGTCGCCTCGCTGCATGAAGGCGGGAATAATGGTATGGAACGGGCGCTTGCGACCGGCAAGCGCATTGGGAGACGAGGGGTCGAGCGAGAAAAGGCCTCCGCGATCCTGCAAGGCGAATCCCATGCCCAGCACAGTTACGTTCGATCCAAAATTGTTGTAGTTACTTTGGATGACGGAGGCGATATTCCCTTCGCGATCCACGACTGTGAAGTACGTGGTATCGCTGGTGCCGAGCGCTCCGGGTGCAGCCGTGCAATTCGCTTTGCTTGGGTCGATCAGTGAGGCGCGTTTGGCGGCGTAGTCTTTTGACAGAAGCTGCTCGACGGGAATCTTGCTGAAGCGTGGATCGCCATCGTACGCCTTCACGTCGGCATAGGCGAGCTTCATGGCCTCGATTCGGTTGTGCAATTCACCTGGACTGTGCGGACCGGCCGGATTGGGCTGGAAGTGCTCCATAATATTGAGCATTTCCAGGGCTGCGATGCCGTCCCCGTTGGGCGGAAGCTCGTATACGGTCCAATCGCGGTATTTTGTGGAAATCGTCTCGACCCATTCGGCGGAGTAGGAGGCGAGGTCTTCGGCGGTCATGGTTCCACCGAGTGCTTCGGAAGTCTTGAGGATGGCTTTGGCAATTTCTCCTTTGTAAAACGCGGCCTCGCCCTGCTCGGCTACCAGCGTCAGCGCGTGCGCGACATCGGAATTACGAAACATCTCGCCCGTCCCGGGAACCTTGCCGCCGGGTAGGAACACCCGTCGGCTTTCGGTATTTGTCAGCAAGCCATCGTGAGCTTCATCCCACCAGTCGTGAATGATCTCGGCCACTGGAAATCCTTGCTCGGCATAAAAGATCGCAGGTTGGAACAGGACGCGCCAGGGTAGTTTTCCCCAGCGATCATGCAACTTGGCCCATCCATCGACCACGCCTGGAACTGTGACGGAATCAATACCAAACTGGGGCATCGTCGTGATGCCTTTTTGGTGGAGATGGTCAATCGTGAGAGCCTTCGGTGCCCAGCCGCTGGCATTCAGGCCGTAGATCTTGCCCGTCTTCGCCTCCCAATAAATGGCAAAGAGATCGCCGCCCATGCCGTTGGAAGTCGGTTCGGTGACGTTGAGTACAGAGTTGGCGGCGATTGCGGCATCGATGGCAGAGCCGCCCCGCTCGAGGATGAGCGCACCGGCTTGTGAGGCCGAAACTTGGCTGGTGGCAACCATTCCATACTGTGTGGCTACGATCGAGCGTCCATAGGAACGGTCCTGAGCGGACAGATTGAATGGCGCGGATAACAGAATTATCAAGGTGACCGAAGATCTGAGTGTGATCATGCGTGCGAGGCTCCATATCGAGACGCGCTAGTGAATCTAGTGGGTCAGAACCAGGCTATGAGCGTATCACTTGAAACAAGGCAGTAAGGAGAGCAAAGGCCGATGTACGTAATGAAAGGCCCGCTTGGCGGCTCTTGCCCCTTGAACCTTCCCAGGGACACCCAAACGAGTTGAGTGGACTGTCGGGTGCCATTGCGGGCTAACCAGGAAGTAATACAGCGAAACTGTAATGGCACTGCATTTGGGTTCGTCAGATAATACCCAGCTTCCTGTTTACGAGATTGCAGTTCGGATGAAGGCAGGGGCATAGCACCTGAACGATTGCCTGAACTTCAGTCGAGAAGTTCGGGTGTCGGAGGGCCTTCGAAGCTATATGAAGGTTCACGCGCTCAGATCCAGGGAGCGATTGATTCGCTGGTCAAGCGAGCCATCAAGACCCGCGACATTCGTAGAGATCTGGAGCCATTCGACCTGCTCCGCGCGCTAATCGGCGTGTCTCACGTAGCGTCCGGTCCCGACTGGCAACAAAGCGCCAGAGGACTCGTGGACATCCTGATCACCGGTTCGCGACCAACTAGATAGACGATAGTCGTTGTCTCTGCCCAATTAGGCTACGGTTTCTGCCGGTTCACCCAGCGCGAACTCATTCTCGCTCTGCATCCGTACTCGGGCCTTCGAGACCAACATATAAATCGACGGCACCACGAATAGGGTAAAGACCGTGCCAATGATCATGCCGCTCACCAGCATGATGCCGATACTGTTCCTCGCTCCCGCGCCCGGCCCTTTTGCAAGCACGAGGGGGAAATGCCCGAAGACAGTAGCCGCGGTGGTCATGAGGATCGGACGCAGTCGCGTATTCGCCGCGCCAGTAATCGCTTCAAGTTTACTCAGGCCGGTTTCCTGCAGGTGATTCGCGAACTCTACGATTAGAATTCCGTTCTTCGCGATCAGACCGACCAGCGTAATCAATCCAACCTCGCTGTAGATGTTCAGCGTCGTGAAACCCAGGAACGAGAAGACAAGTGCGCCCGAGATGGCCAACGGGACAGACCCCGCCAGAATGATGAATGGATCGCGGAAGCTTTCGAATTGCGCGGCGAGCACGAGATAGATCAGGATCGCCGACAGGAAGAACGTTCCCAAGAATTTGCTACCCTCCACCCGCAGCTGGCGTGACTCACCGGCATAATCCACCGTGAATCCCTGGGGCAAGATCTGCTTCGCTTGGTCCTCCAGAAAAGTCAGCGCCTTGTCGAGCGGTACGGGCGGCGGAATAACCCCCTGGATGCGCACTGCATTCAGCTGCTGAAACTTGTTGAGCGATCTCGGCTCCGTGGTTGTCCGCAAACTGGCGAAGGTCGAGAGCGGCACCAGTTGGTCCGAAGAACCCTTCACGTAAATCTGGGAAAGCTGATCAGGAGTGAGCCGCTCCACACGCTTGACCTGCGGGATCACCTTATAGCTGCGTCCCTGAATGCTGAAACGGTTGACATAATTTCCGCCCAGCATGGTGGATAGATCCTGTCCGACCTGGCTCAGGTCCACTCCCTGGGAACGCAGCTTGTCGCGGTCGAACACCACCTCCGTCTGCGGCTGGTCGAACTTCACATCCGTATCTGCGAAGATAAACATGCCGCTGGCCATCGCTTTCTGCACGATCTGCTCGGCCAGCTGGCTGACCTGCTCTGGCTCGGCTGCCGATACGATCGCAAAATCGACCGGAAAGTTACCTCCTCCGGGAAGCGGTGGCGGCGTTAGCGGAATGACGCGCACCCCGGAGATTTTGGACAACGGGCCGGTAGACTCGACCAGCAGTTCCTGCGTCGTCTTCTTGCGCTGGCTCCACGGTTTGGTCACCATGCCCCCGAAGCCGCCACTGGGATTGGTGATCTGAAAGATGCTCGCGCTCTCCGGAAACGAGTGGTAGACGTTGTAGACCTGATCGGTGAACAGGTTGGTCTGATCCAGAGTCGAGTTGGCGGAGGACTGTATCACACCGAACACAACGCCTTGATCTTCGGACGGCGCCAGTTCGTGCTGGGAGAACATATAAAGAGGAACCATCGACACAGCCACGAGCGCCCACAGAGTCAGCACAACCGGCCGATATTGCAGCGTGCCCGACAGCAACCGCGTATACAGATTTCGAACGCTCTCGAAGCGCCGGTTGACAATTCCGGCAAAGCCGCGGTCCGTATCCCCGGCACGCAGCAGCTTCGAACCCATCATCGGTGACAAGGTAAGCGCCACGAAACCCGACACAATGACCGCACCCGCCAGCGTGAATGCAAATTCGCGGAACAGCGCGCCCGTCAACCCTCCTTGAATTCCGATCGGCGCGTATACCGCCGCGAGCGTGATGGTCATGGCGATGATCGGTCCCACCAATTCGCGAGCGGCATCCCTCGCCGCCTCGAATGGCGTCTTTCCCATGTGCAAGTGACGCTCCACGTTCTCCACCATGACGATGGCATCGTCGACAACCAGACCCACCGAGAGCACAATCGCCAGCAGCGTAAGGAGATTAATGGTGAACCCCGCCAGCAACATGAGGAACACGGCTCCGATCAGTGAGATCGGGATAGCGATTACCGGGATCAGCACGGAACGGAACGAACCCAGGAAGAGGAAGATCACTACCACTACGATCAGCAAAGTCTCCACCAAAGTGTGAAGCACTTCATTGATCGCGTCCTGAATGTATTCCGTCGAGTCGTAGGGGACTCCTAGCTTCATGCCGGTGGGCAATTGCTGTTCAATGGCCGGCAAGGCTTTGCGCACGTTGCGAATCACTTCCAGTGAGTTCGCGGTAGGAAGAACCCAAACACCCATGAAGGTTGCGGTCTGACCGTTGAAGCGGACATCCTGGTCGTAGTTTTCGGCTCCCAGCGACACGTCCGCGATCTCTCCCAGCCGAACCACCACGCCGTTTTGCTGCTTCACCACCATGTCGCGAAACTCTCCTGGAGTTCGCAGGTCGGTGTTTGCGATCAGATTCACAGACACCATGGAACCCTTGGTGCTCCCAAGAGCTGACAAATAGTTGTTCTTTGCCAGCGCGTCGTGCACATCGGAAGGCGACACGCCACGCGCGGCCATCTGGTCGGGCTTGAGCCAGATTCGCATGGCAAAGGTGCGATCTCCCAGGATGTCGGCGCGCTGCACGCCGCTGATCGCGCTCAACTTGGGCTGCACCACACGAGTCAGATAGTCGGTGATTTGGTTTTGATCGAGATTAGTGGAAGAAAATCCCAGATAAACCGCCGCGAATTCGTTGTCGGCGGTTTGCAGATCGATGACCGGAACTTGAGCATCCGGAGGAAGGTCATTGCGGACTTGCGCTACCTTCGCCTGGATCTGCGTCAGCGCCGCGGTAGTGTCGTAGTTGATCTTCAAGTGCACCAGAATTGTGCTTAAGCTCTGTGCACTTGTCGACTCCATGTAGTCGATACCATCCGCGCTGGCAATGACCCGCTCGATAGGCGTAGTAATGAAGCCGCGCACCAGATCAGCATTCGCGCCTACATACACGGTTGTAACCTGCACGACGGCGATATCGCTGCGCGGATACTGCCGCACGCTCAGCGAGCGGATGGCCTGCAGGCCGGCGATCAGGATCACTAGGTTCACTACGATCGCCAGAACCGGGCGCTTAACAAATAAATCCGTGAACTTCATGCACGCTCCTCCGAGGGCAAGTCGCTTTCAGCTATCACGTTTAGCTATCTTCAGGTTTGGGATTGGCACTGTTTCCAGGTTTGACCGTGTTGTTCACCAGCACAGGCGCGCCATTGCGCAACCGGAACACTCCAGAACTCACGATTTCATCTCCTGGATTGATGCCGGATGTGATCGCTACCTGATCGCCACGAGAGCCCTCGACTTTGACAACCTGCTGGCGCACCCCGCGATAGGTGTTCCCTTTCGCGTCCTTCATTTCCATGACGACGAAGACGGAATCACCGTAGGGCGCATAGTTGATGGCCGAAGCCGGCAGCGGCACAACGTCGCGCGGCTGCCCCAAAGGAAGCTCGACCTGCACGAACATCCCAGGACGCAATTTGTTGTCCTTATTAGTAACCGTCGCCTGCACTTGAATGTTTCGCGTTTGCTCGTTGATCACCGAATCGAGTGCTGTGATCCTGCCGCTGAACGCCATGCCCGGCAGATCGCCGTTCGTGACGCGCAGAACGTGACCCGGTACTACTTTCGGCGTGTCTTGCTGAGGCACACCGAAATTGACATAGATCGGGCTCAGCGACTGCAGAGAAACAATCGCCTGCCCCGCCGCCAGATATTGCCCCAGGCTAACCTGACGAATTCCTAGTAATCCCGAAAACGGCGCGTGGATCGTCTTGCGAGCGATCGCCGCACGAATGTCGCCGACCTGCGCCTCCGTTGCTTTCTGCTGCGAGTCGGCGTTGTCGTATTCTGAACGGGAAATGACGCCCGCCTTTACCAGTTCCTGCGCACGACCGTAGTTGATCCGGGCCAGATCGCGCTGCGCCTCAAGGCTGGCGAGTTGCGCCCGTTCCTGGCGGGTGTCGAGTTCCACCAGAATATCTCCCTCGTGCACCCATTGCCCCGACTCAAAATGAATTTTGTCGATCGTACCCGGCAAATCGGCACTCACCGTGACCCCCTGAATCGCGGCTGCCGTACCGATCACCGACAACGTCGAAGGCCATGTCTCCTTTTGAGCAACCACCGTCGTTACCGCGGTGGGCGGAAGCTGGAAGCTCGCGCCCTGGGCGATGGCCGTCTCAATCTGCCGGAATTTCGCAAATCCGAGACCTCCTAAAAGAAGGGCCATCACCACTAACATCAGGATCATTCGTTTCGCCATACATTCTCCAGATCTGGAACAAAACAGTTGGGGGTTGTCTGAACTACGGGGTCAGACGCGGAAAGCAATTGTTTCGTATAGATTTCGCCACTTTGAAAAAGGATTCAGAGTTCCTCGTCGCCCGCCGGCTATTAATTAAGGTGCGCCAGATCAGTGACATCGCGACGATTACATCGCGATTGCCGCTGTGTTCTCGCCGATTCCAGTGAATGGCCTGAAACGGTAGCCCTAGTCTCAGACAGTTGTCTGGCATCCATTGCTATCGCCGGCGACTCCTCTGCTGGATGTATTCGTCGTTCGCACGGGCACTGGATAGACGTTCCTCGGGAGGCAATGGTAAGCTTTCGGTCTGATTATTCGCATGCGAGGCCTGCCGAATATTCGCAGAGCGAAATTCGGCTAGTCCCCACCGGATGACAACTGATGGCGTCGGTTCCGATTGATACACCTAAGGTTGATACGCCCAAAGCGGCCGCTGGCGCGCGCGACGTCGCACAGTCGGTGGTCGCGCCACTCACTCGCGCCGCCATCTTCCTGGTGACAACGATAAAACCGGGACCCGCCCATCGCTCGAGTATTCGGTCGTTCTGTGGCGACCTCGCTGCGTTGTCGCGCGCGGTGGACTTTCGCGACATTGAAGGCGGTCTATCGTGTGTCATGGGCTTTGGCTCCGAGGCATGGGACCGGCTCTTTGGAACGCCGCGACCGGCGAAGCTGCATCCTTTTCGGGAGATTCACGCAGGGGCGCGCCATGCGGTCTCCACGCCTGGAGACTTGCTGTTCCACATTCGCGCCAAGCGCATGGATTTGTGCTTCGAACTTGCCACGCAAATCATGGCACGCATCGGTGATGCCGTTTCGCCGGTGGACGAAGTGCAGGGATTCCGTTACTTCGACGACCGCGACCTGATTGGCTTTGTCGACGGAACTGAGAATCCCAGAGGAGACGCGGCGATCGACGCCGTGCTGATCGGTAACGAAGACGCTGCGTTCGCCGGCGGAACTTACGTCATCGTTCAGAAATATCTGCACGATCTTGACGGATGGAACGCGCTTTCCACGGAAGCGCAGGAACGCATCATCGGGCGCAAGAAGCTTTCTGACATCGAGCTGGACGATTCCGTCAAGCCGAGCTCCGCGCACAATGCGCTGACCACCATTGTCGAGGATGGAAAAGAGATCAAGATCCTGCGCGACAACATGCCCTTCGGGCGGCCCGCGCAGGGTGAATTTGGCACCTATTTCATCGGCTACAGCCGCTCTCCCACTACGATTGAACAAATGCTCGATAACATGTTCATTGGCCGTCCACCCGGCAACTACGACCGGCTGCTCGACTTCAGTCGCGCCGTCACTGGAAATTTGTTTTTCGTTCCCTCGGCGACGTTTCTGGACAACGTATCGGATGACCCGCCTGCAGATGAGCTGGCCTCCAGCGAGCCAATGGTCAAAGCCTCCGCGCCCGCGCGCGAGAGCGATGGTTCGCTGGGTATTGGTTCCCTGAAAGGAAAGATCCCCCATGAATAATCTGCATCGAGAGCTTGCCCCGATTTCCGATGCCGCGTGGTCGCAGATTGAAGAAGAAACTTCGCGCACCTTCAAACGCCACCTCGCGGGGCGGCGTGTGGTCGACATGCATGGGCCCGCGGGCTCGAGCCTGTCCGCCGTCGGCACTGGACATCTGCTGACGATTTCGCCTCCGAGCGACGGCGTGGTCGCCAGACAACGCGAGGTAAAAGCGCTGGTGGAGCTACGGGTTCCGTTCGAACTGGAGCGCCAAGCCATTGATGATGTGGAGCGCGGCGCGAATGACTCAGACTGGCAACCGGCAAAGGACGCGGCGCGCAAGCTCGCTTATGCTGAGGACGGTGCCATATTCGAAGGCTATGCCGCCGCGGGAATCGTGGGCATCCGGGCGGGCACCAGTAATCCGGCGATGACGTTGCCTTACGATGTGCGAGAGTATCCGGGAGCCATTGCGCAGGGCTTGAGCCGTTTGCGGCTCGTCGGCGTCAATGGCCCTTACTCGGTTCTGCTCGGCGCCGACGCCTACACCGCACTCGCAGAGACCAGCGATCACGGCTACCCGGTACTGGAACATGTCAAGCGGCTCGTCGATGACAAAATCATCTGGGCTCCCGCCATCCGCGGCGCCTTTGTCGTGACCACCCGTGGCGGCGATTTCGACCTGCACATCGGCCAGGACGTCTCCATTGGTTATTTGAACCACACCGATTCCACCGTCGGCTTATATTTGCAAGAGACTTTTTCCTTCCTGATGCTTACCGCTGAGGCAGCCGTCGCTCTGGCTCCGCCAGTGAAGTCGTAGAAGAGCTAAGCGCAAGGCGCCGTTTCGTTCCCAGCGTCGCAGTGAGCACAACCCATTCTTCATTGTGGCGGACGACCGCAGCTTCAGATATGCCTGGCACCGATATTATGCCGATACGGGCGACCTCGTGAACAGCGGGCCACGTTACTAATATTAAATTCAGAGACTATCTGAACAGATAACTTCCCTATCGCAACGGATAGCTCGAGCGATTTCACGGATCTGTCTGCACTTACTCTGGAAAAGATAATTCCTTCTAAGTCGTCTCCTTAACGGCAAGGAACGAGTCCGTTAAGAATGGCAGAGCAACTGCTCATTGGCGGCTGCGGTAACGACCATAGAATTCGCTCCACGAACAAGGAATACTCGATGGGGGAGATTAGATGCCGAAGAAGCTCGCCATCACGATCGCGGGAGCCGTCTCCCTGGGCAGTTACGAAGCCGGCGTTCTGTATGAGGTGCTGGATGCTATCCATCAGCACAACACGAATCCGGCGACCACGGACGATAACCGCGTCATGATCGATGTACTGACCGGAGCTTCGGCCGGCGGCATGACAGCGATCATCCTGGCGCAGAAGCTGCTGTATTGTGCGGGGGATTTTCATGGTCCTTACGATAATCCTCTGTACAACCTCTGGGTGAAGCGCATCAGCTTGGCTGGGTTGCAGTCAACACAGGACGACGAACCCGCACTCAATTCGCTTTTCTCTTCCGACCTGATAGAGACAATATCCAACGAGGCGCTGAAAGCGCGCTATGCGACGACGCCTCCTTCTCCGCCCCAACGGCATGCAGGCGTGGGAGAATTGATCCGCGTCGGCGTGGCCCTCACCAACCTGAACGGTGTGGGATACGGCTATCCTGTTGCCCCGAGCGGCAAATTCGTCTACCTCGATTACGGCGATCAGTTGACGCGCGAGGTGGTTGGATCGAGTAGCGACACCGCTGACTTCTGGGAACCGCTACGACGTGCTGCCATAGCATGCGGCGCTTTTCCTATCGCCTTTCGCACTCAGGACGTTCAGCGTTCGGCCAAGACCGAGCCGGACGACTACGCCGGAGAAAACCTGGAACCGTGGGACGCCGATCCCGCGACATTCACTTATTCCGATGGCGGCATTCTGCAGAACCAGCCCTTGGGCATGGCGAAGAACCTGGTGGATATGATCGACCAGCATCTGCAGCAGGAAAAGCGCTTCTATCTTTTCGTCTCTCCGCACGCGAAGGATCCGCAAGCCAACGACAGCTTCCACGGCGCGAGCGCGGATTATCTTCACCTCTCGCAGCGTTTGCTCGATGTGGTGATGGGCCAGGCGGGATTTGAGGATTGGATTACGGCGAAAGGCGTGAACGAACGAGTCGCGCTGCTGGATTCCAGAGCGGCAGGACTGAGGGACGCGATTTTGCACGGAGCGATCGATGTACCGAGCCTTGCTACGACGGCGGAGTCGCTGCTGAGACTTTTCTTCGTGAATGGCGAGCATTGGCCTCCAGGTGCCACCAAGCCTGAGACGCTCTCCCAGGCCCAAGCTCGCATTGCCGCTCAGTACAGGGACGATATCAGTGCGCTCAGCGGAAAGCCGGGGCAGCCAGAAGCATTTCGCGACGCGGTGCTGGCCTTTGAAACCGCAGCCGGGTTGGGCGCTCGCGATCTCATGACCATTTACGGTGTGATCGCGACGGAAAGCGAACTGGCGGGGGCGGGACTACAAGCATTTCTGGGATTCTTTGACCAGCGATTCCGCGACCATGACTACGACGTCGGGCGAACCAATGCGCGTAAGGTTCTAATAGATCCCGCACTAGCTCAACCCAGCGCTCTCGGGCCATTTCGATATACAGGCAGCGACATTAATCCCATCGATCCTCGGCTGGACGGATTGAAGTTGAGTCACGTTCCAATTGCAGATTTGCAGAGCTTCAAGGCCGGCCTGCGCAAGCGTTTGAACCAGATGCTGCGCGAACTGTGGGGTCCATACCTTTCGCTGCCAGCCATGCCCGTGGCGGATTTGATTCTAGACTCAGCCCTGAATTATGTGATTGCCAGATTGTGAGTGGGATTAGAAGGCCCACTTCAACAACGTCGCTCCACTAGTAAAGCCGGCTCCCACGGACGCAATCAGCAGCATGTCGCCCTTGTTAAGCTTGCCTTCGTCCAAGGCCGTTTGCATAGCGAGCGGAATTGTGCCCGCTGTCGTGTTGCCGTAGCGGTCAATATTGATAATGACTTTTTCCAGGGGCATCTTTAGACGTTCTGCCGTGGCCGTGATAATCCGGCGGTTGGCCTGGTGTGCAATGAAGCAGTCGACATCGGCTGCGGTTAACTTATTTTTCTCCAGCACGCGCTCGGTAATCTCGGCCATTTTTGTCACCGCATACTTGAAGACATTCCTCCCATCCTGATGAATATAATGCATTTTTTGATCGACCGTTTCGTGGCTAGCGGGATGCAAGCTGCCCCCTCCCGGCTTGTAAAGATACTGTCCGCCGATGCCTTCGATTTGATGAACAAAGTCGATAAGCCCCAGGTCTTCAACTTCCGAAGCGGGCTCGAGTAAAACTGCACCGGCGCCGTCTCCGAAAATAATGCAAGTGGCGCGATCAGTGAAATCGGTCATGGAAGAATTCACATCTGAACCGATTACCAGCACCTTGCGGTGCGCTCCACTCTCAATCAGCTTCGCCCCGGCCGTCAGAGCGTAGACAAAGCCAGAACAGCCGGCTGAAACGTCATAGCCCCAGGCATTGGGAATGCCGCACTTGTGCTGCACCAGGCAAGCGGTCGAAGGATAGGCCATGTCGGGCGTGACCGTGCCCACGATGATGGCCTCCACGTCTGTGAGATCCACACGGAAGCGCGTCATCATGTCTTTGATCGCTTCCACCGCAAGATCGCTGGCTGCTATACCGGGTTCGACCAGATGACGTTCGTGGATTCCTGTGCGTTCCAGGATCCACTCGGTCGTGGTGTCTACCATTTTTTCAAGTTCCTGATTGGTCAGGACTCGCGGAGGAACGTAGGTACCAAGGGCAGTGATTTTAGCGCGCTTCGTGACATTCAAATGATCGGGCTCCTAGGTCGCAAAGCAATTGGAAAGAACTCGCGATTCTCCTTTATGCATGAGTCGCTGCGATATAAACAACATACGCCGTTCGTGGAGAATCCACTAAAGAAAGCTATAACGGGAAAGTACAGTAACGAAACTCCGTCATATTGACGTGACGTACCACCCCTAAGCCCTTCTATCGTCACATCTGCCTTCCCGCTGTCAAGCCGAGTTCTAAAGCTAACAATAAGTTACGTCGATCACTGATTCGGGGGTTTGGTTGCGAAACTGCACCTTTAACCAAACAACAAAGGGGTCGGCAATAAGGAGGTTCTTATGGCAGCTTTGGTTTCAGCGCTTGATTATCTTTTTGGCTGTCATCACGGCAATCTGAGCCGAGTTTTCACCATTGGGGGCAAAACCTATCGTGTTTGCTGCGACTGTGGTGCGAAGTTCGACTACTCCCTTGCAAACATGTCGACCGGTGGTCGTCTGGCTCGGCCCCCCGTATTCAAATGGCTACGCATCACCTAGGGTGAGGAGTTACGATGTCGAGAGGAGGTCTCATGTCATCGCAAATGGTGCCTGCGGCTGTCGGCATTCATCACGTGCTCGTCGCCGTCGATTTCTCCGAGACTTCCGAGAAAGCTCTCCACCATGCCGTCGTGATCGCTCGCAGCTACGGCGCCAGATTTTATCTAACTCATGTCGTTTCCGCCCTGGGCTTCACGCTTTCCGGGGGAGACACGATTGCCATGGCGACTGAGGTTGCCAAGCGCGATCTCTCGAGCTTGGAAGAGAGCCTGGTGGCTTCAGGCACTCTGAGCGGCGTACAACACGAGATCGAGGTCTGCCAGGGCGAAGTCTGGAAGGAGATCGAGCGAATCGTTCAGGAAAAACACGTGGACATGCTGGTGGTGGGCACCCGTGGCCGAACCGGGCTGACTAAACTCGCTCTCGGTTCTGTCGCCGAAGGCATTTTTCGGCATTCGTCCTGCCCTGTCCTGACGGTGGGTCCATGCGCTCCTGACGACCCCCCGCCGAATGCGAGAGTGCGGCACATTCTCTATCCCACCGACTTTTCCGAAGAGTCTGCGGGAGCGGCAGGCTACGCCGAATCCCTGGCTCGACAGCATGGAGCTCGCTTGACCATAGTCCACGTTACCGAACGACCTGGCGACGCGGCCTCCGAACAACGGGAGCGTGAATTTGAAGCCAATTTCCGGAAGTATGCACCCGGCCCGCTTCCTCACGACTGGACTTTCCGAACGCAGCTCGGGCCGATCGACGAAACCATCCTGGAACTTGCGCAGGAAGGACGTGTCGGCCTGATCATCCTCGGTTTACGCCCGCAACCTTCCTTGCGACATCCCCACGGCTGGCCGCATGCTTACAAAATTGCGTGCCAGGCTTGCTGCCCCGTCTTGACGGTGCGCGGCGATACACCATTCCGGCCCTAGCGGGGTTTCGGTCGCCAAAAATTCTTCTTCAGATTTCACAAAACATTTCTCTCTCTCGCTAAACTCCGCTATTCTCTAGCCGGGATGAACACGCTGCCTCTTTCCGAGCTGCTGGGCGCCACGGTCTATGACCCGTCTGGCGCGCCAACCGGACGCGTGCGCGAAGTAACGCTCGCCCCACAGGAAGACCGCACTCGCGTCGCCTCCCTTATTGTTAAGACCAAAGCGGGCAGCCGCGTCCTTCCCTTCTCTGCTATCTCAGCCATCGACAACAATATTCACACCTCCACTAGCCCAGCGGACTGGCCCGCCGCCAATGGTTCGGAAGGATTATTCCTCCTGGATCGTGATCTGCTCGATCAGCAGGTCATCGACATCAACGGGCGCAAGGTCGTCCGCGTCAACGACGTCGACCTCCAGATCGACTCCGTAATCGACGGAGGAAGCACGCACGCCATCTTGCGGGTCACTTCCATCGATATCGGAGCCCGTGGCGCCGTACGCCGCCTTCTGCGTGGGCTGGCGCCTCGCGCCGCCTTGCATCTTCTGGTCGAGAAGATTCCCCCCCGCACTATTCCCTGGACCTTTGTCGATCTCATCGAGACCGATCCTGCCCGCCGCGTCAAACTGAAGATCTCGCATGAAGGACTAGCCAAGCTTCATCCCGCCGACATCGCCGACATCGTCGAAGACCTAGCCCCCGACGAGCGTGAAGCCGTCTTCCGCACTCTCGATGAAGAAGTTGCCGCCGAAACTTTGGAGGAAGTTGAGCCCAATATTCAGAAGTCGATCGTCGAATCTTTGGACTCCGAGCGCGCCGCCGAAATCGTCGAGGAGATGGATCCCGACGCGGCCGCCGACCTCCTCGCAGATCTTTCCGAGGATCATACCGAACAGATTCTCGTCGAGATGGAGCCCGAGGCCAGCCAGGAAGTCGTCGAACTTCTCGAACACCGCGAAGAAACCGCCGCTGGCCGCATGACCACCGAGTTCCTCGCGCTACCCGTGACGGCCACCGTCGAGAATGCCATCGGCGTGCTCCGCGAATTCGAAGGCGGCGTCGAAACTGTCGGCACCATCTACCTGGTCGACTCCCGCGGCACCCTCGCCGGCGCCGTGCCACTTGCAAAACTCGTGCTCGCCAAGCCTGATACTCCGCTACTCTCCCTCACTTCCGAGCCGCTCATCTCCACTCACGAGGCCACTGGCGACAACGAAGTCGCCGAACTCTTCGACAAATACAATCTGGTCACCCTCCCCGTCATCAACGAACACAATAAATTAGTCGGCGTCATCACCTCCGACGACGTAATCACCATGCTGCGCGCCAAACTGTAAGATTCTGCCTCGCCCTGTGTCCCCTGTGTTTAAGCCTTTGCCTTCCGCCCCAGTGGACCCGTACGAAGCGAAACGTAACGTTGCTTTGCTGCCGCTGCCCGCTGACCACTGGCCACTGTTTATAATCGTTCGTTCCCAGGAGAGCCCCTTTGCCCTTCGATGATCTTCGCCAATGGATCGCCGCCCTCGACCGCGCCGGCGAACTCAAACGTATCCGAACCGAAGTTGATCCCATCCTTGAAATCGCCGAAATTACCGACCGCGTCAGCAAGATGCACATGCGGAACAAAAAAGTGGGTGCTCCAGGTCTCGCTTCTGCTGCGAGACCTGGGAACCACGGACTGGATAGTCCCGGTGGCCCCGCCCTTCTCTTTCAGAACATAAAAAACCACCCCGGCTCCCAAGTTCTTATCAACCAGTTCGGCTCCGAAGCTCGCATGAAGCTAGCACTGGGAGTGAATTCTTTCGACGAATTCGCCGACCGCATCCGCGTCTTCATGGATCTCAAATCCCCGCAAGGCTTCCTCGACAAACTCAAAATGCTCCCGCTCCTCACCGAAGCCGGAAAGTTTTTTCCCAAGACCGTCCCCACCGGCCCCTGCAAAGAAGTCATCAAGCACGACAACTTCTCCCTCCTTGACTTTCCCATCCTGCAATGCTGGCCGCAAGACGCGGGACGCTTCATCACTCTCCCGTGCGTCGTCACTCGCGACCCCAACTCTGGCAAACGCAACGTCGGAATGTATCGCCTCCAGGTCTACGATGCCACCACGACTGGAGCGCACTGGCAAAGACAGAAAGTAGCCGCCGAACACTACCGTCAAGCGCTGCGAAACTCTGGAAGGACAGCCGACACCACCACGAAGGAGGGTGCCCCACTTCTGCCCTCCTTTGGCAGAACTGGGAACTCCGCAGCCGTAGATCTCATGGCTCGCACCTCCGGCGGCCAAGTCCTCGCCGAAGCAAATCACCCCTCGGGAAAGATGGAGGTCGCAGTCGCGATCGGCACCGATCCCGCCGTGACCTTCTCCGCCATCGTCCCCGCTCCCCCCGACGTCGAAGAATATTTGATTGCCGGCTTTCTCCGCGCCGCTCCCGTCGAACTGGTCAAGTGCGAAACCGTCGACCTGGAAGTCCCCGCGACCAGCGAGATGGTCCTTGAAGGCTACGTCAATCTCGACGAACTCCGCACCGAGGGCCCCTTCGGCGATCACACCGGCTTCTACTCCCTCGCCGATCTCTACCCCGTCTTCCACGTTCAATGCATCACCCACCGCAAAGACCCCATCTACGCCACCACCATCGTCGGCAAGCCTCCTATGGAGGACGCCTACATGGGCAAAGCCGTCGAGCGTG
This sequence comes from uncultured Acidobacteriaceae bacterium, assembly GCA_963750245.1. Lineage (GTDB taxonomy): Bacteria > Acidobacteriota > Terriglobia > Terriglobales > Acidobacteriaceae > Sulfotelmatobacter. The sequence continues at coordinate 889,493 of CAVVQB010000002.1, read as the reverse complement.
TATTCCTCCCGCTGATGCGCCTTACCATTCCTGAATTGATCGACATCAATCTTCCCATCGAGGGCGTCTTCCACAATCTGATGGTCGTCTCCATCCGCAAATCCTATCCCGGCCAGGCCCGAAAAGTGATGAACGCTATCTGGTCGCTCGGCCAGGCTATGTTCACCAAGGTCATCATTGTGGTCGACGAAGATGTCGACGTGCAGGATCTCGCCGATGTCACCCTGAAAGTCCTCAACCACATCGATCCCGAGCGAGACATCCAGTTCACCCTCGGCCCCATCGACTCTCTCGACCACGCCAGCCGATTAGCCAATTACGGCTCGAAGATGGGCATCGACGCCACCCGCAAATGGCCCACCGAAGGCTTTACCCGCCCCTGGCCCAATGAAATTGTGATGGATGCGAAAACGAAAGCGTTAGTCGACAGCAAATGGAAATCCCTCGCTAAAGAGCTGGGGATTAACTAAGCCTCGCGTCAACAGACATGCGATGTCGTTCCGAAGCCGACCGAAGAAGGGCTAGTTTCGGCTCTTGGTCTTCTTAGCCTTCAGGCTGATCGCTATCTTGATCACCGCCCCATCCACGGGATCAACCTGGAATACAGCCTTGCTTGTGTAACCTGCGCTGTCCAGTCGGTAGGTGAAAACGCTGTACCACTGAAAAATGTCGGTGTCATAGGGGACACCATACTTCGCCTGCACCTGCGCTGCGGTATAGCTATGGTCGGCAAGTTGAAGGACGAGGTAGGCATCTCGCCGGTTTTCGCTTTTGAGAGCCGCAATTTCGGAGAAAGGAAAAGACTGACCTTGCAATGGGTAATCCACGCTGGCGGTCTTGTGCCGATGGACCATTCCTTCCCGTACGATCTCGTCAATCCTTCTACTCACTTCCCCCTGCAAAGTAAAACCCTCGCGCTTGGCGGCGCACCGGCCTTTATCCGGCATGCACTCGGCCCGAATTTCGCTCGCGATAAAGACGCGAAGCACTTTGGAGTTTTCCAGCACGGCCTTGATGCCCTGCTCTCCCGGCAGAGCGGAGGCCGCGAAAAGATCGGGAACCATCTGGCGCCAGTCGAAATCGTCGGCAGCGAAGGCTGCGTGGAGAGCGGGGTCAGGCTGGTTGCCGCCGCCACCGTCCGATGCGATCGACAGCGGCTTAGGAAAAACCCAGAACAAAAACAACGTAGCCAACAGAATGGAGGGCTTCATGTTCGCGAGCCAGGCTGCCATCATAGAGGATGCAAAACGGAAACGGCCAGGCCGCCGGACAGAACCTGTCGTCTTGAAGAGCCTATTTGAGTTTCACGAAGAGCAAAACATAGATCGACCACACGCCAACGGTCAGCGGAAACTGCACCAGGGCCGCATCGCGCATCGGGCCTCCTCTGGGCAGCGCATAAGTAAGTAACATCATCGCCAGGGCCGTTAGCACACCAAGGATCAGCTTGCTTTTCCAACTCATGGGTATCTGACCTCACTTTCCCTTTTGCTCGGACATGTCTTCCCGCAGGCGGGGAGTATACCCCGGGAAAGTGCCCTGAACAAGTGCCTGCCAGTCGGGTGTTTGGGGCTGGCGGCACGGCGTCCAGGTGACCAGAAACCGGTTCACCGCCCTGGAAGACGCCTCAATTCCGCTGCTTTCGGTATACTAGAAAAGTATGCCGGTTCTGAAAAACATCGCTGCCATCGCCAAAGGTATGAGCATCACCTTCATGGAGATGTTCCAGCCTACGACGGTAGAAAATTATCCTGACGGCGAGGGTCCGCTGCGCGGAGCGCGCATCGAAGCGCGATTCCGCGGCGCTCACGTGCTGCAGCGCGACGAGAACGGACTGGAAAAATGCGTCGCATGCTTCCTCTGCGCCGCCAACTGTCCTTCGAACTGCATCTATATCGAAGCCGCCGACAATACGGACGAACACCGCGTAAGCGGCGCCGAACGCTACGCCAAGGTCTACAACATCGATTACAACAGATGTATTTTTTGCGGCTACTGCGTGGAGGCTTGCCCTACGGACGCGATTACGCACGGGCACGGGTTTGAGCTGGCGACTTTTAATGCCAGCAATCTGGTTTACCGCAAGGAGCAGATGCTGGCCCCCCGGCCAGCACACATGGGAGCAAACGTTGTCTTCAATCAGGCCGACGTCGACGGTGGGGCTCCCAAGGAGATGGTTGCGGGGAGTTAAAGTTTCCAATCTCGGATCCATCACGCCGGTCCCTGGGGGGCCGGCGTTTGTATATGTGGTGTGAACAGGGAGCGCATGTGGGGAGGGGATTCTTCCTTGTTCGCTTCGCTCGCGTGTCGGAATGACAAGGGTACTGCCTATGACTGATTTCTTACAGACCGTGAAAGAGCGCGTGGTCGTCTATGACGGCGCGATGGGGACCAGCATCCACGAGCATAATCCTTCGCTGGATGATTACTGGGGCAAGGAAAACTGCAACGAGATGCTCGTGCTCAGCCGGCCTGACATTATTCGGGATATCCATGCCGAGTTTTCTGGACGTTGGGTGCGACGTCGTCGAGACCGATACATTCGACGGTCAAGGCGCGGTTCTGGGCGAGTTTGGCTTTGCCGATCGAGTCTCGAGATCAATCTCGCGGCCGCTCGTCTCGCGAAGGAAGTAGCGGCGCAGTTCTCAACAAAAGCAAAACCCGCGGTTCGTGGCCGGTTCGATGGGACCCACCACAAAGCTTCCATCTTTGGGGCAGATTACCTTCGAGCAAATGCATAAGACGTACCTCGATCAGGCGCTCGCACTGATCGAAGGCGGAGTCGACGTTCTGCTCGTCGAAACATGCCAAGACTTGTTGCAGGCGAAGATCGCGACGATTGCGGTGCTCGATGCAATGCGCCAAGCTGGGAAACTTCTGCCGTTGCAGGTGCAAGTTACGCTGCAAGAAAACGGAGCGATGCTGCTTGGCACTGAGATTGGAGCGGCATTGACGGCGCTGGGCCGTTCGATGCGGATATCCTCGGCCTAAATTGCGCGACCGGCCCGAAAGAAATGAACGATGCTGTCCGCTATCTAGGGCTGAATTCCACAAAAGAGATTTCGATTTTGCCGAATGCCGGACTGCCGCACAACGAAGGCGGACACGCCGTCTACGAACTGACGCCGCAGGAACTGGCGGAGTATCACAAGCATTTTGTCGTGGATTACGGCGTCCGGATTGTTGGCGGATGTTGCGGGACGACTCCGGCGCATTTGAAAGCCGTGGTGGATGCGGTATCCGGCGTGGAACCGGCGAGGCGCGAAGTGAAGCGAGCGGGCGCGGCCTCGAGCGCGTATACATCGGTTCCCCTCGATCTCGAACCGAAGCCTTTGATCGTGGCGGAAGAGATGAATACTACGACCCGCGTCGAGCATTTTCGGAACCTGGTGCGGGGGAAGAAGTACGACGACATTCTGGCGCTGGCGAAGAAATTGGTGAACGACGGATCGCACATGCTCGACTTGTGCTGCGCGATTGTGGGCGAGGATGAGAAGGGATATATCACATCGATTCTGGAGAGGATTGCGACGCGGGTTCCGGCGCCGATCCTAGTGGATTCGACCGAGGCGGATGTGGTGGAAGAGGCGCTGAAGAGGATTCCGGGGCGGGCGATTATCAACTCCATTAATCTGGAGGATGGGGAGAAGCGAACGTCGCTGGTACTGCCGATGGCGAAGCGGTATGGCGCGGCAGTGATTGCGCTGACTATTGATGAAGACGGGATGGCGCTGACCGCGGAAAAGAAGACGGCGATCGCGCACCGGATTTTTGATCTGGCTACGAAGAAATACGGGCTGGACGGGACGGATTTGATCTTCGATGCGCTGACTTTGCCGATTTCAACCGGCCAAGAGGAGTACCGCAACGCCGGAATCGAAACGCTTGAGGCGGTCGAGCGGATCAAGAAAGAATTGCCCGACGTGAAGACGATACTGGGAGTCAGCAATATTTCTTTTGGGTTGGATGCCTATCCGCGGCGGGTTTTGAATTCGGTGTTCATGCACGAGGCCGTGAACCGCGGGCTGGATATGGCCATCGTGAATTACACGAAAATCTATCCGTTGTACAAGATTCCGCAGGAAGAGGTCGATCTGGCGCGGAAGCTGATTTTCCGCGATGCGTCGGATGGCGATCCGCTGCAGAAATACATGAATCACTTCGCCGGGCTGAAGGGTAAGCCGGCGGCCTCGACGACGGCGCATGTGGATACGTTGTCGGTGGAGGATAAGCTGAAGTTTGCGATCATCAACGGCGAGAAATCGGTGGGCGAGGGCGGGCACAAGAGATCGCTGGAAGAACTGCTGGAAGAGGCGCTCGGTTCTTACTCAGCGCTAGAGCTGATTAACACAGTTTTGCTCGACGGAATGAAGACGGTCGGCGATCTGTTTGGCGCGCGCAAGATGCAGCTGCCTTCGGTACTGGATTCGGCTGGAGTGATGAAGCAGGCTGTGGCCTATCTTGAGCCGAAGATGGAGAAAAAGACCGGCGGATCGCAGAAGGGCACGATCGTGCTCGCGACCGTGAAGGGGGATGTCCACGATATCGGTAAGAATCTGGTGGACATCATTTTGTCGAACAATGGATTCAAGGTGGTTAACCTGGGAATCAAGCAGCCGGGGGACAAAATCATCAGCGCGGCGCAGGAGCATGGGGCGGATGCGATCGGGCTGAGCGGGCTGCTGGTGAAATCGACGCTGGAGATGAAGTACGTGATCCAGGATTTGCAGCGGCAGAAGCTGGAGTTCCCGGTGATTTGCGGCGGCGCGGCCCTCACGCGGAAGTATGTGGAAGACGATTTGCGACGGGAGTATGAAAACGCCGTGTTCTATGCGGAGGATGCGTTCGCCGGATTGCATGTGATGGAAGACCTGGTGACAGAGGATGGGGCGCGTGAGGCGCGACTGGAGGACGGGCGGACGGTGAAGGAGTACGCGAAGGCCACGGCGGTTGATGAGGAAACCGGTCCTGTCTTTTCGGAGCGGAGCGCGGTCGTGACGGACGCGCCGAATATTCCGGAGCCTCCATTTTGGGGCGTGCGCGTGAAGCGTTACGAGGTGCGCGACGTTTTTCCGTACATCAATGAGACGGCACTGTTCAAGAATCAGTGGCAGTTGAAGACGGCGTCGCAGGCGGATTATGTGCGGCTGGTGGAGGAGAAGTTCAAGCCGATCAAGAAGAAGATCGAAGAAGAAGTGGCGGAGTCGGGCCTGTTCGATCCGAAAGTTGTATACGGGTATTTTCCGTGCCAGAGTGATGGGAATGATGTGGTGGTGTATGAAGTGGCCAGTGGCCAGTGGCCAGTGGCCAGCAAGGAAATGGCCGAGCTTCGCCCGTCTGGACAGCCGGGGGCGGCTGTCCCCACACGGGAGTTATTACGGTTTACGTTTCCTCGGCAGCGGGAGGGTAGACGTCTCTGCATCTCTGATTTCTTTGCGAGCAAGGCGTCGGGGAAGATGGATGTGATTGGGTTTTCGCTGGTGACAATCGGAGCGAAGGCTTCGGTAGAGACGCAGAGACTGTTTGAGGGCGGGGAGTATACGAAATATTTGTATCTGCACGGACTGAGCGTGGAGACGGCGGAGGCGCTGGCGGAGTTGCATCACAAGACGATGCGCGAGGAGTTGGGGATTGCGGGCGAGGATGCGGCGGCGATTCGCGATTTGTTCCATCAGAAATATCGCGGATCGAGATATTCGTTTGGATATCCGGCATGCCCGAATCTGGAGGATCAGACGAAATTGTTTGTGCTGCTGAAGCCGGAGGAGAATGTGGGAGTGCGGCTGACCTCGGGGTTCTTGCTGGAGCCGGAGCAGAGCACGTCGGCGCTGGTGGTGCATCATCCGGGGGCAAAGTATTTTGTGGTGTAACTATTGCTCCGGATTCACACGGATCTAATCGAAGGACTTTAGGGGACGCCTGTCGGCGTCCCTTTTTATCTATCGGGAGCCGCGTAGCGGCTTAAGGAAAAACCCTAGCAGCTCGAGCGCTGGTGGTGGCAGGGATCCTTCGACTGCGCGTGATCGTCTTTCAGACGATCATGCTCCGCTCAGGATGACAGTTCGATCAGATGACAGTCTCGATTAGAAAGTTGCGGCGAGGCGGAGTGCATAGCTTCGGGGCGGACCGATGGCATTGCCGGAGAAAAGGCCACTGAAGTCGATCACGTTGAGGCGGTTGTTCAGGTTCTCTCCGTCAGCTTGAAAGTTGAGAGCTAGTTTGTCGGTCTTATAAAGTTGAGCGCCGAGGGAGGCATCGAGGGCAAGTGTGGGCTTGATGCGTCCACTGTTGATGTTGATGCGATCGACGACCGCAGGGCCATACTCAGCGAGCGCCTGCTGATAGGTGCCATCAAAATCGAAGGGCAGGCCGCTGCCATATTCCGAACCAGCCGCAATCCAAACACGAGAAGTTAGCTGATAACGAACTCTGCCGCGGGCGGTGTTGCGCTGATCCTGTGAATCGGGAAAGTGTCCGGTGAGTTGAGTGCTGGCGCCGACAGCATCGGTACCGGTGAAAAGTCCTCCGGTTACCGGAAACCAGGCGTTGCCCACGATATAGGAATAGCTGAGGAAGCCGGAGAAGCGCTTCCAGTGCGGGAGTTCGAGCTTGGCTTCCGCTCCGTAGAGGATGGCTTTACGGAAGGCGATGGGGAAACTGATGCTGGTGTTCAGGATCTGGTCATCGTCGGCGTAGTTGTTGACATAGCGGCGGAAATAATTCGCGTCGAGGCGGAACTGGTTCAAGAAGCTCTTGGTCGCGCCCAATTCCAAGTAGTTGCCGTGGGAAGGTTGCACGGGCAGGCGAAGGACCGTCGGTTCGAAGGACTGCACCTGATTGGAACTGGAGAGCAGGATGTTCTCGAACGATGGAGTTTGAAAGATGCGATCGTAGGAGGCGTGGACGATCAACTTGGCTTCGGGAAAGTAACGGGCAATGGCAAGACGCGGGCTGACGGCGTTTTGATTGAGCAGTAACTGGTAGTGGTCCCAGCGCAGGCCAGCATTGATGGTCCAGTTGGCGCAGTGAATGAGATCCTGAACGAAGGCGGCCTGTTCCAGATCAGGCCGGGAGCCGGTGAAGGCGAAGGGGCTTTGCGTACCGGGGTCGAAGGGATAATCGGGGTAATCAGGATTTGCGGTGATGATGTCGCTATAGTTTTCGTGAAGGAAGAGGTTGTCGGATTCGACGCCGGCCTTCCATTCGTGGTGGCCGTGGTGAATGGAGATGGAAGTATTGAAATATCCTTCTCGAAAGTCGTTGTGCTGGAAAACGATGATGGGCCAGGAGGAGGCGTTGGAATAGAAGTCGTTGGAGTTGTCGCGGACCATACCGCGGACATCGAGGAGAACATTGGAAGAGAAAATGTGCTGATAAGAGGCGATGCCCATCGTCTCGAAATTGTCGGCGGTCTGGAGCTGGGGGGGAGTGCCAGGCGGAGGCGCGGGCTGGCCAAGCTCCGCCAGGAGCTGTGGATCCTGCTGGACCTGCTCGTTGGGAATTTCGTAGCGGGCGAGTTCATGGCGGACGCTGAGTGTGAGGTGGTCTTTAGGAGTGAAATCGCGTTCGTAGCTCACGGAGAAGTCGCCGATGGTACCGCGGTTGGTGAAATTCTCGGGAACCACAGGATTCAGGTAGTGGGCGGTCATGTCGCCGGAGGCGCTGACGCCGACGGTATTCTTGCCAAAAGTATCCTGGAGGCGGACGAAGGCGCCGGCGGTATCGAAACTACCGCCGGAGAGAATGAGCTCTCCGTGAAGGCCGGGCTGAGTATCGTGCAGAGTGTTGACCTCGACGACCCCGCCCATTTTGCGGCCGTATTCAGCGGGAATGCCGGAAGTGTAGATGGTGAGGGAGTCGACGTCATCCGCGTCGATTTCAGGACCGAAGCTGGGCGAACGATTGTCGGTAAGCGGGATGCCGTCGACAACGAATTGAGTCTGATATTCGGAGCCGCGAGGATGAAGCACGGCATTGCCCTCGTAGAGCCACCCAGGCTGAGAGTTCACGAGATCGGCCATCGTGCGTCCGGGGATGGAGGCAGGACGGTCGGCGATTTCCTGCTGATCGATATGGTTGGAGGCGCCGGCGCGGTCGGGGTCGAGAAGAGTGTTTTGCGCAGTCACTTGAACGGCGGTGCTGAGGGCGGCGATTCTGAGGGTGACGGCGTAGTCGGTGGGGAGCGCGGAGCGAATTTCAATGGGGCCATCGTAGGTAGCAAAATCTGGCTCGCGGACTTGAAGACGATAGAGGCCGAAGGGAAGATTGCGGATGACAGAGAGGCCGGAGTCGTCGGCGAAAAAAGAGCGATGGAACTCGATAGCGTCACTGGAAAGATTGATGGACGCCTTGAGGGGCTGGCCGTCCGGACCGGTGATTTTGAGGCGAAGTTCTCCGGCATTGCTCTGCGCCAACAGGGGAAGCGCCACGAGGACAACCGCGAAGTGGAAAAAGGATCGCATGCGTTTGGGGTTGCGGGAATCTTTATGCTACCAGCTTCAAGAACCAGGACAGGAGTTACCTACGGCGTTGGACGTGGGGGTTGGAGGGTCTTGCAACTATCGAGTCTAGTTGCGCAGCAACAAGTCTGCGGCCACGAAGACGGCGAAGACGACGGAGATTACGCCATTCATCGTGAAAAAAGCGGCGTTGAGTTTGCTGAGGTCGGTGGGCTTTACGAGCGAGTGCTCGTAGAGCAGGAGCAGCATAACGGCGATTACGCCGGCGAGTGCGAGTTTGCCCAGACCAAAGGCTGGAAGCAGCGCGACGAGAAGGATCAGCATGATTAGATGGAAGACGCGTGCGATCCACAGAGCGGGGGCTATGCCGATGTGGCGAGGGATGGAATGGAGTCCGGCCTGACGGTCAAATTCGAAATCCTGGCAGGCGTAGAGGATGTCAAAGCCAGCGACCCAGAAGGTGACGGCGGCGGTGAGGAGCAAGATGCGAGGGTCGAGGGAGCCGCGGACGGCGATCCATGCGGCAGCAGGGGCGATGCCGAGCGCGAAACCCAGCACAAGATGGGAGAGACGAGTGAAGCGCTTGGTGTAGGAGTAGAGCAGCAAAACGGCTAGCGCTACCGGCGACAGCCAGAGCGTGAGGCGATTCAGCTGCGAGGCGGCAAGGATGAAAATCGCGCAGGACACGAAAACAAAAGTGGCAACAAAAGTGGGCGAGAGATGGCCGGCGGGCAAGGCGCGGGTGCTGGTGCGCGGGTTGGCGGCGTCGATGGTGGCATCGGCAAGCCGGTTGAAAGCCATGGCGGCGGAGCGAGCAGCCAGCATGGCGATGACGATCCAGAAAAGCTGATGTGCCGTGGGAAGTCCAGAGGCGGCGAGCATAGCTCCGCAAAGGGCGAAAGGGAGAGCGAAGATGGAGTGCTCCCACTTGATCATTTCAAGGGTTACGCGAAGGTTGTGAAGCATGGGCACAGAAAGATTGTAAGACATATGGCAGTTTTCCGTTCCCAGTCTTCGGATTCGAGGAATCAGCTAGCGATGATTGTCTGAGATCAAAGGAACAAAGCGAACCGAGTCGCGCTGCGAGATGATCGGCTGACCATCCTGCATGCGGATAAATTGAAGTTGCTGGGAATCGGATGGACCGACGGGGACAATCATACGTCCGCCGTCGCGGAGTTGAGAAAGTAGCGCGGGAGGAAGTTCAAGGGCCGCGGCGGAGACGAGGATAGCATCGAATGGAGCATAGGAGGGAAGGCCAAGCGTGCCGTCACCAGTGAATATTTTGACGTTCCGATAACCAAGGCTGGCGATGGCTGCGCAAGCAGCAGCAGCAAGATCAGGGTGACGCTCTAAGGAAAAAACCTGTGCTGCAAGTTCCGCGAGGAGTGCGGTGACATATCCGGAGCCGGTGCCGATTTCGAGGACGACATCGGTGGGGGCGAGTTGAAGGGCTTCGAGCATGACGGCGACCACGTAAGGCTGAGAAATGGTCTGGTCGTCGCCGATGGGCAGGGGGTGATCTTCGTAGGCTTCGGCACGGTAGATTTCGGGAACAAAAGTCTCGCGTGGAACGCGAAGCATGGCGTCGAGGACGCGCGGGTCGGAAATGCCACGGGCGCGGAGTTGCGAATCGACCATTTGCTGTCGGGCGGTGACGGGGTCGTTCATGCTCAGTGGCCAGAGGTCAGGGATCAGTGATCAGTGAAAAAAGCACCTCTGTTGCTGATCACTGGGCTCTGACCACTGATCACTCTTTTCATTTCTTGCGCCGGCGAACGCGCAGGTCGAAGCTGACGACGCCATTTTGATCACGAGTGCCGACGACTGAAAGATTGCGATTGAAATAGTACTCGCCCTGAATGATCTGTTGCGAGCTTTGAGACACGTTGGTGGAGTAAGTCAAGGAAACGTTGTTGGCGAATTCCTGCTCGATGGTGATCTGTGGGCCGTTGCTGATGGGATTGGTCTCGGTCGTGAGTCCTTGGGGATCAATTTTGATGTTGCTCGCGCCGAATAAACGCTGCAATCGGCTGCTGACCGTGGTGTTGAGGGCCTGGCTGAGGATGAGGGCCGTCGCCTGGTCAGAAAAAACGCTCTGGCCAGACTGCTCCTGGAGTTGAGTGGACTCGTTGCCGGTACGGCCAAGAGCGAGCAGGGCGATGATGTCAGATTTGGGCAGAGGTGGTTCGGAACGGTAATTGATGTTGATACCGTGATCCGTCGTACCAGTAACTGTGATGTTGAGATCGTAGTTGCGAACGTGAGTGGAAGCCTGAAGGTTGAGTTGGGGCTCGATGGAAATCGGATTGGCGAAGGTGATATCGCCACGTTCAAGGACAAACCGGGTGCCGTGGAAAGTGGCCTGGCCTTCGAGGATATCGACGCGGCCCAGAACAGCGGGGCGCGCTACGGAGCCGCGGAGGCGGAAATCGGCGTCCCCGGAGAGCCGGGCGATTGCGGTGCGCATCTGGAGTTCGGGCGCGGTCTGCACATGGATATCGAGCTTGATATTGTTGAGCGGAGAGTTGGAAACCGCGAGACTGCCACCCTGGCGTCCGCGCTCCAGGTAGGAACTGAAATCAAAGCCTGGAGTTACGGCGATCTTGTTGATGGTGATCGTACCGGAAACCGAAGAAGCGGAACGCGTTCCGACCCAGTGCAGATCGGCATCGGCGGTGGAACTGACTCCGGGCGGATAACGCAGGCGAACGTCCTTGCCAGTGGCTGTGAGATTGAAATTCAGCTGCTGATGCAGATAACTGGCATCTCCCTGAAAAGCGAGAGTGCCACCTCCGGTGCGGGCGGTGAGCGTTTCGATGTGGAAACGATCACGAGTAAAGAGAAGAGAGCCACTGACCCCGCTCAAGCCACTCGGAAGGGTCGCGTAGGAGAGCGAGCCATTGACGAATTGAAGTCGGCCTTGAGGGAACGGATCGGCGAAGGTTCCACCGACGGTCATGTTCATCGTAACCAGGCCAGAGGCCGTAAGGTTGGGGTAAAAGCCGGTAAGCAGCTTGAGGTCGAGATGCCCGTCCGCCGCGAGATCGAGTGCACGGCTGCCTGAGAGTTGCACGGTCCCATGGGCGGTCAGGTCGGTTCCCTCCCCTAACATGTGGAGTCGATCGATATGGATGGACTGGCCGGCGACGACGAAGAGAATGGGATTCTGGTTCGTGATCTTGACGTGTTCGAGGTCTAGCGAGACTGTCGCCAGATCGCCATGGACATCCCAGCGGGAAGGCTCGAAGAGCGGACCGTGGAGAGTGAGATTGCCGGCTACCGTGGACTGTCCGGTAAGTTGGGTGCCGAGGTAAGCGTGCCAGAAGGGATCGAGATCGAGCTGATCCACGCGGAAAGAAAGATCAGCAGAATAGTCATTGCGCAATTGGACGTTTCCGCTCATGAGCAGTGAACCGTGCGGCAGTTGAGACTTGCCAGTGAGATGAAGCTCGCTCCCCTGGGTAACCGCTTGCAACTCGAGATCCCCTTCGATCTCGTGATCGAGAACGAGTTTGCGAACGTGAATATCGGCATTCACGGTAGGTGCGCTCCGTTCGCCAGAGGCCTTGAGGGTGAAATCGGCACGTCCTTCTACCGGGAGACGGCCGGACTGGATCTGGCGCACACCGGCCAGATCGAGATTGCTTCCGGCTACGTCAAGACTAAAAGCGTGAGTCAAAGTATTGTAGGCCGCGCTGCCGGTAATGATGGAGTCGTCGTGGAAGAGATGCATTTCGTCGAGTGCGATTTGGCCCTGTGAAAAGTGGAAAGCGGAGTCGAATTGTTGAACTGGCTCGCCGTAAGCGGAGGCGTGGTTGAGATGGATCCGCCCGTCGGCGTGAAGGTCGGACTCAGTCCCCGCAGCTTGCAGGAATACATCGCCTGTTCCACCGATGGGGTAGTTATATCCGGCCAGAGCTAGCAGCGCGGCCAGGTCGACGCTCTGCAGATTGGCTCGGAGGGCGAAGGCGCTATCGCCGGTGAGGTGGCCATGGTCAAGAGTGGCGGAGGCGTCAAAATTCGCAGAGGTGTCGCCGCGACTTAAAGTTGCCCCGTGGAGAGAAACGGATTGGAAGGACAGCTGGATGGAAGTGGAAAGGGAATCCCAGCGCGTTTTAAGTTGAGGCGTGTCGGAGGTGGCAGGAGTGTTGACTTCGAAATCATCTACCGAGAGGCTGCCGGCAAGCTGGGGCGCGGAGAGTGAACCGCTCATGTTGCCGTTGAAACTGGCGCGGCCATTCAGCACCACGGGAAACAGTGCAGGGCCGCGCACGACCGCGACGAACGGAAGCCAGTCTTCGAGGCTAGAAGTGGAAACGGAGAGCCGAACCGCAGACGTGGATGAGAGAGTGCCCGAGGCTTGCACGTGACTGGTAGGCGTGCTGAGGCTAAATTGCGGGAGATCAAGTGTGTCCGTGCCGGCATGATAAATGCCGGTGGCGTGCGCGGTGAGCGGTAGTTGCCGAGGAGCAGTGCGGGGTGGCGGACTGACATCGAGAGCGAACTGCACTTCGGCGTCGCGACGAGTTCCCTTCCAGCGAGTGTCGACACTACCGGAAGCCAGGCCAGCGGGACGCAAAGCCTGTAGCGGGTGAGTGGGTGCATTGAGGGCAAGCGCGAGTTCTTCCGCGGAGATATCTCGCAAGCGAAGGACGATCGACGCGCTTTGAACGGCTGGCTGACTGGGTTTGACCGTCTGGCGGGATTTAGCGGCCGGGCGGGCCGCGGAGATGGTGGCGGTTTCAAGATTCCTTCGGGCTGCAACCGTGAGGTGCTGATCTGCGGCGAGCCACTGATCGAGTTCGGCATCTCCGGTGACGCTGCCGCCAAAAATCCTGCCTTCGATCTTCGATAGTTTGAGCTGCTGGTCGCTGACCGAATAACCGGTGGTGAGGGACGCTTTGGAAAAAGAAACCTGATCGGCCCGCCAGGCGAGATCGCGAATGGTGAGCAATCCATTCGCGGCGAACTGATCGAGCGACCAGTTGCCTTCTCCCTTGAGCTCGAGGAAACCGGCGCGAAGCTCGCGACGGCGAGTGATGGACGCGGCCTCGGTGAGATCGACGTGGGCGTCATACGCAGCTTGCACACGAGGACGTCGGAAGTTAGTGATCTGGCCGGTGGCAGAGAGATTGGAATGACCGGAATTCCATTTAAGTGAAGAGAAGGCAGCGGAATCGGAATGCAGGGTGAAATCCGCCGAACTCATCCAGGCGAAGGGGCGGCAGTCCGGCAACTTCGTATCGACCAATCCGAGCAACAGACGCCCATTGTAGCGCTCGTGGAGATAGGAATATGCCATCTGAAGCGAAGTGTCACGCACCGAGAAATCGAGAGGAATGGTCTGATCGTCCCACAGGATTTGTCCCTGCCGAAATTCGAGGTGAGTGATGGAGAGCGCGAAGAGTTGTTCGACCGAAGCTCGCGTGGTAAACGTGCTCGAGCGCTTAGGAAAGTTGCTGGTGCCATCGGGATAGAAAGCAACGTGGATCACGGGGTGGTCGAAAACGAGCTCATGAAAGCCAAGTTCGGAACGAAGAAGCGACGTGATCTTCAAGCGGCCGACCACATTATCGGCGTGAGCCAGCGGGACATCGGTGGCGGCCTCGCGGCCGTGTACTGTGATATTCCGTACCTCGACCTGCAAGCGGAAGGGAATGGTATGGAAGCTGCCGATTTCGGCACGGCCTCCGGTGATGCGCTCGACATTGGCGATGAGGCGGCGGCGAACCAGCGACTGGAAGGATTCCGTATTGATATAGATGGTCACACCGACGGCCAGAAGAGCGGCCGCGCCAGCCACAATGAGGAGGTATTTCCACCAGCGGCGGAAAGGCTTGCTGGCGGATTCGGTCACTGCGATTGGACTCCCGCGTCGGTGGACGATGGGGTGACTCCGGGAATGTGCACGTGACCTTCAGAACGTAAGGTTTGCAGCCAGGAGACGAGCATCTCGCTCACCTTTTCTTCGGTCAGCAGTTCGCGGATCTTGCCCGCGACTTCGGTAAGGGGTACTTCCGAAGCGCCGGCCTGTTTCAATTTAGGGACGAACTGATCGCGGTAGTAGGCCTCGATAGACTTGGAATCGATTTGCACGGCGGGGCGAAGGCGAGCGTCGACCAAGCGCATGACGTCGATCTGTTGCTGAACGTGTGCATAAAGATCTTTTTCCGTGAGGTGATAGGAGGCCAGGAGCGAGCGCCAGGTTTCATCGGAACTGGCTTGAGGATATTGTTTGCGGGCATCGGCGATGCGGGCGGCGATCTCGGCATCGGTAGAGTGGTGGAAGTCGGCGGAATTCATCTGTCCACGCAGCAGTTCCAGATCGATAAGACGGTCGAGCACGGCGCGGCGATCCTCTTCCGTGAAATCCGCCAGCGGGCGGTTGCTCAAGAGCGCCTCATAGCACAGGGCTTCATCCCAATCGGATTGTAAGATCACGCGACCGTTCACGGTACCGACGATGCGATCAATGACCTGAGGCGCGGCAGCAAGCGCCGAACGCAAGGGGGCAAGAACAATAACAGAAAATAAAAGCGCAAACGCGGCGGCCGTAGCTCTGACGGTCGATGTTCTGGCGGTCGTCGTTCTGGCCGTCATTGTTCTCTCGGTTGGAGATTTCATTAAAATGGCTGCCCTATGCTGAAAAAAACGTTGAAGTGTTGCAAGCGCGGCGTCTCATAAGTCTCCGCCTGTCCCGTCGTGGAAAAGGTGGTCCCTTGAAAGTAGCTGGTTGGGTTTAAATTGTACCCGAAGTCGAAGCGCAAGGGGCCGATGGGCGTTTTATAACGCAAGCCGATGCCCAGGGCATGAGAAGTGTAGTCGTACCCGCTGTTGTTAAAGTTGGTTATGCACGCAGTGTTGGGCACTCCCCCGCCCTGGAGACATTGGGCAGGATCCTGTTGGTGCCAGCGCAGAGAGCCCTTCAGCAGGTCGTGTCCGGCGGTGAAAACATTCCCCATATCGTGAAAGATGGCGAAGCCGAAGCCTTCCCCCAGATAAGGCAAGGTGACCGAGGGAAAGCGCAGTTCTTCACTGTTGACGAACAGCGTCGAGCCGCCGACGGGAAAACCGGAATCGGGATCGCGAGGTCCTGCCTGATTTAACCCAAAACCGCGATGAGAGTTGCCGCCTCCGGCGAAAAAAAGCTCGGGCAACGGAATGATGGAAATATTCGACTGACAGGCGGTCTGCAGGTTATTCAGCGGACAGCTTCCCGGTGGCAGGACTCGTGTGCCCCCATAAACCTGTTCCAGACCCAGGGTGGTGGAGCGGGCAAAGACGAATTTGTGGTTGAGCTTGCCGAAGGCGTAATAGGTGGAATCCTGGGCGATCGCGCGGCCGTAATCCGACTGAGAACCAACATAACTCGACGCGCCGAAACCATCGAGCGTGAAGTATTGGCCCTTGGTACTTTCGAGTGGGTTGTCGCGCTTGTCGCGAATAAAGGTAAAGCCGGGACCGCCGACGTGAGCAGGCAAGGAGAACAGATTGAATTCAGCTGGCGAAAAGTCCGAGGCGAAGTTTGTGGCTTTGACGCGGCGGTAGTCGAAGCGATAGGTGATGGAAGTGGAGTGATTGGCTTGCAGCTTGCCAATTTGTTGCCGCAGATCAATCTTGCCCTCCAGCCGTTGCGAAGTGAAAGTGGCGACGTTGAGACTGTTGTCATAAAAGGCTGTAAAGACGAGCTTGAAACGGTCATTGTTGAAGATTTTGGGGATCTCATAGCTGATCAGACCCCGCTGCTGCAGGGTTCCAACGTGAGACTGGAAGATCAGGGTCTGATCGCGGCCGCCGACATTAAGGCGCGTGATATCCAGTCCGACGCGCGGACTAACACCGGTCGAGCCGGACGGTGAGCTGGTTCCGGAAGACAGGCCGGTTTCGAATTCCAATCCGATGCCGTAGGTGAAGGTGTAACGCTTGGCTTCCTCCACCTGTATCAGAACATTCTTCTCGGGGTCCGTGCCGTTGGGATTTTGGACCGCAGTGTCGACCTGGCTGAAAATGCCGAGATCATAAAGCTTGCTCTGCGTGTTCAGAAGATCCTGCTGGCTTAAGGGCGTGCCCGCAACCACCTGCACTTCTCGCTGCACCACATAATCGCGGGTATGGTCAAGCCCGGCGACCAGCACTCGGTTGACGACGAACTGTTCGCCTTCATGGATGGTGAAGATAACATTTTGGCGATTTGGCTTACCGGGAGCAGGGTTGGTGGTGACATCCAGGACAGCATTGGGAAATCCGTGATTGAAGTAGTAGTTGAGAATAGCCTCACGATCGTTCGCGAGATTTTGTTCTGAATAAGGCTGACCGGGAATCGTGTTGAACTCCGGGAACGATTTCGAATCGATCTTCTCATTTCCGACGACGTGGAACTCACCGACCAGAGTTTGCGGACCTTCATCGATTTCGATGTGGACCGCGAGATGATTGTCGGACCCGTGGTAATTGTCGTCGACCTTGGTCTGAATGTTGACCTGGCGGAATCCGTTGGAAACATAGAGAGCCTGAAAATTGGCGACATCGGTCTTGAGCAAGGCTTCACTGTAGCGTCCGGGAGAAAAGACGCCGGCGGGCTGAATCTGCATACGCAGGCGAAGCATTGGCCGGGAGAAATAGTTATTCCCCGTAATCTCAATACGCTCGAGCTTATGCACCGGACCAGGATCGATGTGGTAGACCACCTGGAGATAGTCCGGACCGCTTTCCTTGTTGAAGTCGACGGTGGCGTCGAAGTGGCCGCGAGTCTGGAGGTACTCGAGGAGGTTGTGTTTGCCTTCGTTGAGCAAGTCATCGTCCAATGCATTCTCCTGGTAAACCGGGATTTCCTTTCTCAGCACACTTCGACTGATGGGAAACCCCTGGGCGTAGACCACGACGACTGGGCCGGGGTCGATCAGGAAGGTAAAGTCGACGGAGTTGGATTCGGGATGGTATTTCTGTTCGGCGATGGAGACTTGAGCCGTGACCCGTTGCTGCTTTTGCAGCTTCTTGCGCAGATATTGAAGAGAGTTGGTGACGCGCTTAGCGGTGACCCGCTCGCCGGGATGCATTCGCGTGATGTCTTGAACCTGACCGAGAGAAAACTTTGAATGACCGGTGACTGTGACTTCACCGACGTGCGCCGGCTCACCCGCCGTGATATGAAACAGAATGTTGATCTGCTGGGTGTCGGCGTTTGAGGTGCTTTCGGCCGTGACTCGGGCACGGTAGTAGCCGTTCTCTTGCATGAGTTGGCGGATGTTCTGCAAGGCTCGGCTGAGCTTGTCACGGGTATAGCGTTCGCCGAGTTCAAATTTGGAGGCGTTCACGATCTGGTTGTAGTTGGGACGGCTGGGAGCGCCTTCCACCTCGACCGCACCGACAAAAAAGTTGGGTGACGTGGTGAAAGTGAGCAGCACATCCGAACCGGAAGGACTGACTTCCGCCTGAATGTCGGCAAAGCGACCGGTCGCGAAAAGGATCCGAATGCTGTCGCGAACCTGGTCCCGATCCAGGGGCTGGCCGGGTTTTTGCGGAAGCAGCTGCAGGAAATGGACGGCACCGGAAACGCCGGGGAGATCAATCGATTTGACGGTACGCCCGACGTATTCGGACATGGACGTTAGAGGCGTAGGAGTCGTGGTTTGCGGCTCTTGGCTGAAAGAAAAAGGCGGGGTCGCACCGGCACGGGCAGCCGGAGCGAGCAAAACCATCATAAGCACTAGCAATAATGCGTACGTTCTCAGCAGATAAAGTCCTTGGCCCGTTCTTTGCTTCGATGAAGCGCGCAGGGCTCCTCGTTGTCTGGTCTTCTAACGGCTTAAGCGACCACCTTATAATAAGGGTTTTGCGGTTCAGTACTGATGACCTAGTAGGGACGGGACATGGAGAAAGAGAAGATCGAAGAACGGTACTCGCGGCAGATTCTGTTTCGCGGAATCGGAGAGGAGGGCCAACGACGGCTGGCCGCGGGCCGAGTTGCGATCGTGGGATGCGGAGCGACCGGGTCCGCGTTGGCTTCGTTGCTGGCCCGCGCGGGCGTGGGAATGTTGCGGATTATTGATCGCGATTATGTGGAGCTCAGCAATCTGCAACGGCAATCGTTATTCGACGAAAAGGATGCAGCCGAATCGTTGCCCAAGGCGATCGCGGCAGCGCGAAAGATTTCCGCATTTAACTCTGCGATTGTCGTGGAGGCTCGGGTCGACGATGTGGTCCCTGGCAATATTCATGCCTTACTTGAAGGAATGGATGTAATTCTGGACGGGACAGACAACTTCGAGACTCGCTACCTGGTAAACGATTTCGCGGTGGAGGCTTCCCGACCCTGGGTTTATTCTGCCGCCGTCGGCAGCTATGGGGTCACATTGAATATCCTGCCGGGGAAAACGGCTTGTCTGGCCTGCATTTTTCCCGACTCGCCGCGCGGGATGGTGGAGACCTGCGAGACTTCGGGAATTCTGAACACAGCCGTGAATGTGGTTGCATCGGTGGCCGCCAGCGAAGCGATGAAGATGTTGGTGGGGGGCGAGGCTCTGGGAAAATTGCGGACAACGTTGTGGTCCATGGATGTGTGGACAAATGAGCAGGCCGAGATTGCGGCGGGGAGACCACGCGCGGGCTGCCGGGCATGCGGGGAGCGGGATTTTGTTTATCTGGCGGGTGAAGGACGTCCGCATATCACAATGTGCGGACGAAACTCGGTGCAGATTCACGAGCGGGCGCGGCCAATCGATTTCGTGGAGATGCAGCGGCGGCTAGAAACGCTCGGGGTGGTAAGGCACAACGAGTTCGTACTGAAGTTCTGGCGCGAGCCTTATGAGATGACGCTGTTTCCCGACGGACGCGCCATCATCAAAGGAACAACCGACAGCGGCGTCGCGCGAAGCTTGTATGCGCGGTACGTGGGAAGCTAAGTAGCGAATCGCTTCCCTGCCGTTCTTTATTTCGTTTCTACAAAGCGAGATTTCATTTCTACCCAGCAAGTTTCCTAGAGAAGATGCGCGGAGACCAACTCCAGGGCAAAACGGCGGTGATCACCGGCGGAGCGAGCGGAATCGGCCGGGCGACAGCGCTGCTTTTCGCGCGGGAAGGCGCTGCGGTGACGATCGTCGACATTAACCAGGCCGCGGGCCACGAGGTCGAACGCGAAATTTCACTTGCGGGCGGACGGGCGATTTTTGAGCAGGCCGATGTGACTCGCGCCAGCGACTGTCTGCGGGTGATCGAGCGAACTGTTCGGGAGTTCGGAGGTGTTGATGTGCTGTTCAATAATGCAGGTATCATCCGCCGCGCCAGCGTGACTGAAATCAGCGAGGACGATTGGGACGCGGTGATGGCGGTCAACGTAAAATCCATCTTCCTTTTGTCCCGCGAAGTGATTCCGCTCATGGCGAAGGCGGGCGGCGGTTCAATCGTCAATACGGCTTCGGGTTGGGGACTGGCGGGTGGGGCACGGGCTGCGGCCTACTGCGCATCGAAGGGCGCCGTGGTGCTGCTCACCAAGGCCATGGCGATTGACCATGGCGGGCAGAAGATTCGAGTGAACTGCATTTGCCCCGGCGATACCGATACGGCAATGCTGCGCGCAGAGGCGCGGCAGTTGGGCGAAGCCGAGAATCGATTTCTATCGGACGCAGCCAAGCGGCCTTTGAGCCGGTTAGGCAAACCAGAGGAAATTGCGCAAGCAGCGCTGTGGCTCGCGAGCGACGCGTCTTCGTTTGTCACCGGAACGGCACTGGTGGTCGATGGCGGCGGCCTGGCGGGATCAAGTTAAGAATCCTCAATGACACAGACAATTCAGACGCGAAATCGCAGCCGCTCTCAGCAGTGGTTTGAACGGGCACAGCAATCGTTGGTCGAGGGGGTGAACTCGCCTTCCCGCGGCGCGGCGGTTTACACGCCTGGACCGATCCTGCTGGAACGCGGGCAAGGCTCGCATGTTTGGGATGCCGACGGCAATGAGTACGTCGACTTCATGATGTCGTTCGGAGCGTTGATCCAAGGTCATGCGCACCCCGCGTTGGTGAGGACGGTTTCTGATGCGATGGCGGAAGGGTCGCACTTCGCGGCCGCAACCTCAGCTGAGATCGAAGCTGCCGAGAGGGTTCGCAGTATGGTTCCTTCCGCCGAGGTGGTGAGGTTTACCAATACCGGCAGTGAAGCGACCATGCTGGCTCTACGCCTGGCACGCGCCCATACCGGGCGCCGCAAATTCCTGAAGTTCGAAGGGCATTATCACGGATGGTACGATCCGTTTCTGCTGAACGCGCACAGTCATCCGGCGGAGCAGTTGGGAACAGTAGAAAAGCCCACACGCATTCCGGACTCTGCCGGCATACCGGATTCGACCTTCGACGACGTTGTGCTGGCACCGTGGAACGATGCGGAGGCGCTCGAACGAGTGCTCAAGCTGCACGGGCACGAACTTGCAGCCGTCGTCACCGAGCCGATCATGGCCAACATGGGTTGCATCCTTCCGCGGGAAGGATATCTGCAGCATCTGCGAGAGCTCACGCACGGATGCGGCGCGCTGCTGATTCTGGATGAGGTGGTCACGGGCTTCCGCTATGCTCCGGGCGGCTGCCAGGAATATTACGGCGTAAAGCCAGATCTGAGTACCTTCGGCAAGGCTCTGGGCGCAGGATTCCCGGTGGGCGCGGTGGTGGGGCCGCGGTCCATTCTCGATCGCATGCAGTGGGGCGAGAAGATGGTTTTGCACTATGGCACGTTCAACGGGCATCGACTGACCATGAAAGTCGTAGCCGCAAACCTGGATATGCTCAATGCGGACATCTACCAGAAGCTTCACGCTGTTGGTAATGCCGCGATCGCCGGGCTTCGGGAGGTTTTTCGTCGAAACCGGCTGAAGGCGATCGTGCAAGGCTTCGGGCCGATGTTTCAGATTTACTTCACCGATCGCGAAGCGATTTGCGACTATCGCGATTATTGCAAGTACGTGGATGCGAAACGATATTCCCAGTTCGTCCACCGATTGCTGGATCTCGGAATTTACATGACTCCATCCAACGGCCTGCACTGGATCATCTCGATGGCGCACACGAGTGCCGATGTCGAGGCGCTGGTTGCGGCGGCAGATCAAGCCTGCTCGGCACTTTCGTGAAGGCAACGGTTTTTCTTGGAGGGGGGCGCATCACGAGCGCGCTCGTGGCTGGACTAACGTTGGCCAAGTATAAGCGGCCTATCGTCGTATACGACCGCAATCCCAGGAAGCTACAAGAGTTGAAGCGGCAGTACGGCGAAATAGTTGAGCACGACCTGCATCGTGCGATAGAAGCGGCGGAAGTTCTGATCATTGCGGTACGACCGGATTCGGTTCGGGAGTTGCTGAAAGAAATTGGAGAGATCCGCCGACCGCTGACCGTGGTGAGTCTGGCTGCCGGTGTTCCACTGGCCCGACTCCACGCCGGATTGGGACGACCGGCGCGATGGGCGCGAGCTATGCCGAGCCCTGCCTCCCGCAGCGGCCGAGGACTGACAGCGCTGACTTTCAGCCGCGGCCTGTCCGCAGGCACGCGCAACCACGTGCGCAATTTGTTCTCGCAGGTAGGCCCAGTGCTGGAGATTCCTGAGGGCCAGTTCGATGCCTTCACGGTTACTTATTCCAGCAGTCACGGATATCACGCGTTGACCGCGCTGGTTCGGGCAGCGGAAGCGATCGGACTGAAGGCCGCGAGCGCACGGATCGCCGCCGCTCACGCCCTGGCGGATGGAATTTTGGGCTGGCGCGAAGGAAACTTGCCTCTCGATCGTTTGTTGCGTGAAGCGGCGACGCCCGGTGGAATCGCGGCAGCGGTAACGAACGAACTGGACCGCGGGGGTTACCAGAAGATTATTGAGCGAGGCTTGCGCGCGGGAATCAAGCAGGCCCGTAAGAATGCGCGACGATGACGCATTAGAAATGGAGTGTCGCTCATCTTTCGTTCGACGCGCGGTATCTGCGTGGAAACCGCGAGCCAGCCTTAGGATTTCTTCTTCGGGACCTTGGCGCCCTTCTTTCTAGCTTCGGATAAGCCAATTGCAATGGCTTGCTTGCGGCTCTTTACCGTGCCGCCCTTGCCGCCCCGACCAGACTTCAGGGTACCTTTTTTCTCGCGGCGCACAGCACTTTCTACGCTTTTGCTCGCGGCGTGGCCATATTTGCGGCCGGATTTTTTTCGCGAGCCCTTCTTTTTCGCTACCATCTTTTCCTCCTGCGCCTTGGTTACACCGCGCTTCGTCTACTCGCTCCTATGCGGGCGCCTGGGCGCAGAAATCTGCCACAATGCCGCCAGCGAATTGGCTGCGATGGTGAGCGCAGCCTTCTCTGAGTCGGCTTCGAGGGCGTTCATGCGATTCTGCTTGGGCCGAAAGATCGGCTGCTGTTTAACGGGAATCGATCCGCCGTTCAGGGTGGTCAGCGATCCCTCAAAAAGCTGCTTCCAGCGTTTCTGATCGATCGGATTGGAAACTGTTTGGTTCGCCATAAGTTTGTCGCCTCGTTCAACAGGCATTTGATCCTGCACTCTACTTTTCTAGCTGCGAGGCGGGTGCTTCACCATAGGGTGATCGCCTGACTGCGGACGGGTTCGTCTCCCTATACGATAAGGTGGCGTGCACTAGTGAAATCTTGGAACTTGGGCCCGTTCGACTTGTGCTGGACGGCTCAAGTGTTTATCCTGCCGCGAATTGTTCGAGGGAGTGGCTATGCAACATTTGACTCCGCATGACGTGATGACAATGTTCATGGCTCTAGCCGTATTGCTGGGCTGCGCCAAACTGGCGGCGGAGTTGATGCAGAAGATGGGCCAGCCCTCAATCCTGGGAGAGATTTCCGTCGGGATATTTCTGGGACCGACGGTTCTAGGCCGCTTCCGCCCGCACATCTACCAGGCCTTGTTCCCCACCACCGGACCAATGCCGATTGTGCTCGATACGGTTACCACGCTGGGAGTAGTTTTCTTTCTGCTGACTGCGGGTCTGGAAATCGACCTGCGCAGCATCTTCAGGCAGGGCAAGAGCGCCTTGCTTGTAAGTCTTCTTGGAGTGGCATTCCCCTTGGCCACCGGATTCCTTGCGGCCATCGTTTTTCCTCAATACTTGGGCGCGCAGGAAGGAGCCAATCCTCTTATTTTTGCTTTGTTTGTGGGAACGGCGCTGGCGATCTCGGCGCTGCCCGTAATTGCAAAGATCCTGATGGACCTGAACCTCCTGCGAACCGAAGTTGGAACGGTCATCATTTCTTCGGCAATGTTCGATGATCTGGTGGGATGGATCCTTTTCTCGATGGTGTTGGGGATGCTGCATCCGCCAGCAGGCGGAAGTCTGGCGGGTGCCGTGAAACACACCATCGTGCTCGTGCTGCTGTTTGTTGGAATTACATTGACCCTCGGTCGCTGGCTGTTCGACAAGATTTTGCCTTTCCTGCAGGCACATACAACCTGGCCGGGAGGCGTGCTTGGCTTCATCTTCACGCTCACGCTCGCGGGCGCTGCCTTCACGGAGTATGCAGGGATCCACGCCGTATTCGGCGCCTTTGTGATTGGCATTGCGATTGGAGAGTCCGGACATCTACGCAAGCGGACCTCAGAGCATATTCACCAGATCGTCACCAATGTGTTCGCTCCATTTTTCTTCGCCAGCATCGGCTTGCGCACCGACTTTGTGTCGAAGTTCGATTGGAAACTGACGGCCACCGTGATTGGAGTGGCTTGCGTGGGGAAGCTTTTAGGGGCGGGATGGGGCGCACGACTGGGTGGGATGGATCGGACGTCATCGTGGGTGGTAGGGCTGGCGATGAACGCGCGGGGTGCCATGGAGATTATTCTCGGAATTCTGGCGCTGCAAGCGGGGCTGATCCGCGAATCGATGTTTGTGGCGCTGGTGGTCATGGCGCTACTGACTTCGTTGGTGTCTGCGCCGGCGATTCACTTCCTGGTGCAGCGGCGACGGTCGCTAACTTTGAAGGATACCCTCACCGCCAAGCTCTTCTTGCCGAACCTGACGGCGACCACCCGACTAGGAGCGCTGCGGGAGATGTGCGAAGTCGCCGCGGAAGCCGTAAGCAATGCGCCGGAAAGACTGTTTCGTCTCGTTTCCGAGAGGGAACGGATCGCCCCCAGCGGTTGGGAGGATGAATTGGCGGTGCCATACGCGCGGGTGAACGGGTTGACTCGGCCGCTAGTGATCGCCGCGAAGTCAGCGGGGATTGATTTTGACGCGCGCGACGGCAAACCAGCACGGCTGATTATCATGATTCTCACGGGAGACAACCAGTCGCAGCACGATCTATTGGGAGATGCCAGTGAACTCTTCAGCCACAAAGAAGCGGTTGAGCGTGCGGTGCATGCAGCGAGCTTTATGGAACTGATGGCGGCGTTGAATGCGCCGGTGAGGTGAATTTGGGGCCGAGCGCGGGAGGGGGTGGATCGGAGGAGACTTGGCTGCCCCCCAGGGATTCGAACCCCGATAGCCTGCTCCAGAGGCAGGTGTCCTAGCCGTTGAACGAGGGGGCAGTGGACAGAGCCAATTTGTTCTTAGCTCATTCTGATTCTATGGTTTGGGCGAACAGCGGTCAACAAAATCCGGCCTCCGTATGAGGAGTTCGATTCCACCGGTAGAATCGATAGTTAGACTTGGTTCCGAGGAGAATACACATGTCACGCTCTCTAGAAGACATCGCCATGCCCGCTGCTGATTATGCCGAACTGGCGCGTCAGGCACTCGAAGCCGACCGGTGCGCTCTCGTAGTGGTGGATATTCAGGAAAAGCTGCTGCCTCCGATTTTTCAGAAAGAACAACTGGTACGCAACGCGAAGTTGCTAATTCGCGCGGCAAGGGTTCTCAAGATTCCTGCGATCATGAGCACACAATACGCGAAGGGTTTGGGCGGGACGGTGCCGGAGGTTGCTTCCCTGCTGCCGGAAACTGAGGCGATCGACAAGAATCCGTTTTCTTGCTTCGGCAGCGAAGTTTTTTGCACGCTGCTCAAGCGGCTGCCGGGAAACCGCAACACCTTATTGTTGTGCGGAATGGAAAGTCACATCTGCGTGACGCAGACGGCGCTGGCGGCGCTGCGGGACGGCTACATCGTGCACGTTGCTTCGGATGCCGTCGGTTCGCGAACCGAGTGGAACTGGAAAATTGGACTGGAGCGGATGCGAAGCGCCGGAGCTGTGATTTCTTCCACCGAGATGATGATTTACGAGTTGATGCGCTCCTCCGCATCTCCAGCGTTTAAAGAGATGCTGGCGCATCTCAAGGGATAGAAGGTTCTTCGGCCGGAATTCCGCTAACTTGCTTCCGATTCTTTCTTCTTGACGCGCACAACGGTGATTTTGGCGAAGCCCTCTTCAAAGGCAGGCGCCTTCAGCTTGGCAGCCATGCGGCGCATCATATCTTCGGGAACGACCCGGTCGCGGCGTTCGTGACGCTCGATGCAGAC
Organism: uncultured Acidobacteriaceae bacterium; assembly: GCA_963750245.1. Classification (GTDB taxonomy): domain Bacteria; phylum Acidobacteriota; class Terriglobia; order Terriglobales; family Acidobacteriaceae; genus Sulfotelmatobacter. Next base: position 863,603 of record CAVVQB010000002.1, on the reverse strand, counting down.
CTCCAGCGGCACGTCGAAGAAAACGGCATGGACTTCGTAGTTGTAATCCTTGGCCAGTTTGATCCAGTGTTGCCGTTCTTGCGGTGTGAGGTTGGTCGCGTCCACATAGTTCATGGGGCGTTTGGCGATAAGCCGCGCCTTGAGCATGGAGCGCAGGTTCGAGAAGACAAGGTCTTGAAAACGCTGTTCGCGAATATCGTCGAACAGCAACGAGCGGACCATGTCGCTGGAAAGCGGCACCACGTTGTGCCGCTTGAACCAGGAACTTTTTCCCGAGCCTGGCAAACCGATGGCCAGCACCACTACGCCCTTCGGTGGACGTGGCGCGACCACTGCAGGAGCGGGAGGCGCCGAAGCGGCAGCAACGACCGGCTCAACGGCTTGACCGTCGACTTCAGCATCCGGCAGTTGTTCTTCCGACGCTTCGACCGCTAACGCGGGAATTGATCCTTTCACTGCGGCGGGAGTAAAAGCTTGTGCGACCGCCTGCTCGCGCCCTCGACTGCCTCGACCGCGCCCTCCGCGGCGCCGGCGGCTGCGGCCAGTGCCGGAGCTACCAGGAGTACGCTGCGAAGGCGCAGGTTGATCTTCAGATGGAGGCTCCTCAGTACTTGAACCGGCTTGCCGAGCGCGAACTTGCTTTTCTTGAGCAACAGGAGCGGGCGGAGCAGAAACCTCGGGTGCTCTGTCCCCGGCCTCAGAAGCCTCGGCGGGAGCTTGTTCCGCGTCAAAATATGCGGGCTGGAGCGGAGGAGGAGCGGGTTGATCGGATGGCCCGGCAGGTGATTTTTTGCGGCGCTGCAAGCGCTCGCGCATCCATTTGCGCATGCAAGGTTTTTAACACGGAAGAGAGTGTGGGATCAATGGATGGGAGGCCAGCCGAACCACGCCGGACAGCGGAAGAAGCGATTCCGAGCCCTCAGGCACTGGACCTGGGGCAAACCAATTACAATGGCGGTGATGTCCGAAGGTATTCCATTGGCGATTGTTGGTCAGAAATACATTTCTCTGACCACGTTCCGGAAAAACGGCGTAGCGGTTGCGACTCCGGTGTGGTTTGGAGAAGACGGCGACAAGTTGTATGTGATGACGCGCAGCGACATGGGCAAAGCCAAGCGCATCCGGAACAATCCACGCGTGCGTATCGCTCCTTGTACGATCCGTGGAAAAGTAACCGGGCCCGAATTCGAAGCCTCGGCGAGAATCCTGTCACAGGATGAACATTTTCACGCACGCCAGGCGATTAACCGGAAGTATTGGGCGGCACGGCTGCCGCTGATCTGGTACAGGACGGATACCTACATCGAGATAACCTTTCTTTAGATCGTTTTCCCTAAGATCGTTTTCACATCGCTGTCAAGGATCAAACGCACAAAGTTCCGTGATGGGAATAGAACCTCTCGCGATCACTGCCTGCGATCATTTACGCCGGTTCCCCGTCCTGCTAACATCATCTGTCGTATAAACAAGATTCCGTAAATGGCATTCATAAGAATGGAGAAACCATGGCAATTAAAGTTGGCATCAACGGCTTCGGCCGCATAGGCCGCAACGTTTTACGAACCTCGCTGCATGATCCGAATCTCGAATTCGTGGCGGTCAACGATCTTACCGATCCTAGAACGCTGGCGCACCTGCTGAAGTACGATTCGGTCCTGGGCAATCTTCCCAACAAGGTTAGCGCTGGGGCTGACAGCATTTCGGTGGATGGGAAGGTCATCAAGGTATTCAAAGAGAAAGATCCCGCGGCTCTGCCGTGGGAATCGGTGGGCGCGCAGGTGGTGATTGAATCCACGGGCCGCTTTACCGATGCGAATGACGCCAAGAAACACCTGCGCGGGTCGGTCAAGAAAGTAATCATTTCGGCTCCGGCGAAAAATGAGGACATCACGGTGGTGCTGGGCGTGAATCATGAAAAGTACGATGGCGCGAAGCATCACATTGTTTCGAATGCTTCTTGCACCACGAACTGTCTCGCGCCGATCGCCAAGGTGATCAATGACGAGTTCAAGATTGTCAGCGGCACGATGACGACAATTCACTCCTACACCAACGATCAAGTGATCCTCGACTTTCCGCACAAGGATCTGCGGCGGGCACGAGCCGCTGCCCTGTCAATGATCCCTACGTCCACGGGCGCGGCCAAAGCGCTGAAGCTGGTGCTTCCGGAGTTAGCCGGCAAGCTCGACGGATTCTCCATGCGCGTGCCTACGCCGAATGTTTCGGTGGTTGATCTAGTGGTGTGGGTAGAGAAGAAAACGACGAAGGAAGAAGTGAATGCGGCGCTGAAGAAGGCGTCCGAGAGCGGACCGCTGAAGGGGTATCTGGGCTACGAAGAGAACGAGTTGGTATCGTCGGATTTCAAAGGCGATCCGCGTTCGTCGATCGTCGATGCGCCTTCGACCCTGGTGGTAGGCGGCAATTGCGTCAAGGTGATCTCCTGGTATGACAACGAGTGGGGATACTCCTGCCGCGTACGCGACCTGATTCACTATATGGCCGGCAAAGGCCTGTAACTGTCTCGCGGAGCCGCTCTGCCATTGTGCATTCGGGCGGCTCCGCCATACATACTTTTTGAATCACGCTTACCTTTAAATAACGCCCGCTAAAGGACGACCAGCCAATGTCCAAGCTTTCCATTCGTGATCTCCCGCTCAATGGCAACCGGATCTTCATGCGCGTCGACTTCAACGTTCCTCTGGAGGACGGACGGGTCATGGACGATACGCGCATCCGCGAAACTCTGCCCTCGATCGAGTACGCCCTGCGGCACGGGGCGCGGCTGATTCTGGCCTCGCATCTGGGTCGACCCAAGGGTAAGCCCAATCCCAAGATGAGTCTGAAGCCCGTAGCCGAGCGGCTGCGGATGGTTTTGGACAAGGAACTGGCGCGTGGGGAGAATGTGGGTTTCTGCCCGGACTGTGTCGGCCCCGAGGCGGAAGAAGTAGCCATGCAATTGGAAAAGGGCCAGACGTTGCTTCTGGAAAACCTTCGCTTTTATGCGGAGGAAGAAGCGAACGATGAGAAGTTCGCGAAGCAATTGGCAACTTTGGCGGATTTCTATGTCAACGATGCCTTCGGCACGGCGCATCGGGCGCACGCCTCTACCGTGGGAATCACCAAGTTCCTGCAGAAGTCGGCGGCCGGCCTGCTGATGGAGAAGGAGTTGCAGTACCTGGGCAAAGCTCTCAAAGACCCGGAGCAACCGTTTATTGCGATTCTCGGTGGAGCGAAAGTCAGCGACAAGATTGGCGTGATCCGGAACCTGATGGATAAGGTCGATTCGCTGATTATCGGCGGTGGCATGGCGTACACGTTCTTGAAGGCTCAGGGGCAAGAGATCGGCAAATCGCTGCTTGAGGCCGACAAGGTTGATCTGGCACGGCAACTACTGGAGGAAGCGAAGCAACGAAAGGTGAAGTTTTTGTTGCCGGTGGATCACGTGGTGGCAATGAAGCCAGAGGCTAATGCTGTGGCGCAGCAGATTGGGGAAGGACAGCCAATCCCGGCCGACCGCATGGCCCTCGATATTGGGCCGAAGACCATTGAACTGTTCTCGGAGGAAATCTCGCGCGCCCGCACAATTGTTTGGAACGGGCCGATGGGAGTGTTTGAGGTTCCGGGATTTTCGCGGGGAACTTTCAAGGTTGCCCGCGCCGTGGCGGAGAATGTCGGTGCCATCTCGATCGTGGGCGGCGGCGACACGGTCGCGGCGGTGCATGCCGCGGATGTTGCAGATAAGATGACCCACATTTCCACCGGCGGCGGAGCGTCGCTCGAATTTCTGGAAGGAAAGAAACTGCCGGGAGTCGAGGCACTGACCGACAAAAAGTGATTGGCCCGATCGGCTTGGATACACGCGTGCAAGAATTCACGATTCGGCTGGTGCTGGAGCGCGATGGGTTGGGACGTGATAAGCATGTTGAGTTGTTCGGGCCGGGAGACATCACGCGAGAGACCACCGGGGCCATCGTAAACGCCGCGAACTCATCCCTACTGGGCGGAAGCGGAGTGGACGGCGCCATTCATCGCGCCGGCGGACCCGCCATTCTGGACGAGTGTAGAAACATTGTGAGCAAAATTGGAAGGCTGCCAACGGGAAAGGCGGTCATCACCAGCGGCGGACGGCTCGCTGCAAAACACGTAATCCATACGGTTGGACCGGTCTATGGCGGCGGCGAAGGCGGAGAAGCCGAGGAATTAGCCAACTGTCATCTCGAGTGCATTCGGCTGGCCGATGAAAACGGGCTTGAATCCTTGGCATTTCCTGCGATTTCAACCGGAGCTTTCGGATATCCCGTCTCGGAAGCAGCGCCTATTGCGATTGCGTCCTCGTGTCGAAGGCTTAGCCTCCGCGAATACTGTCAGACGGGTTCGATTTGTTCTCTTTGATGCTGCCACATTGAGAGCGTACGAACGAGCAGCCGAGGAATTCTCTTCCTCAAAAACTGCTTATCCACTCCGAATCGAAAAGGCCTCCTCATGAGAAAAAAAGTTATTGCCGCCAACTGGAAGATGTACAAAACGCCCGATCAGACCCGAGAGTTCTTTCGCGATTTCCTGCCGCTGGTTTCCGGGCACGACCGCGATGAAATCGTAGTCTGCCCGCCTGACATCGATCTGGCGACGGCAGTGGAATCGGCGAAAGGGTCGGATGTGGCCATTGGCGGTCAGAACGTTCATTGGAAGCCGGAGGGCGCCTTTACCGGTGAAACTTCCGCGGCGATGCTGCTAGCGTTGGGCGTGACCCACGTCATCGTCGGGCACTCGGAGCGACGGCAGTACTTTGGCGAAACCGACGATACGGTAAACCTACGATTGAAAGCCGCACTGGAAGCCGGTCTTAAGCCGATTTGTTGCGTAGGCGAGGTGCTGCAAGAGCGGGAAGCGGGCATGACCGACGATGTTTTGCGGCGTCAGTGTGTCCGGGCCTTCCATGCGATCTCGGCCAAAAAAGCCGCGAACCTGGTCGTGGCCTACGAGCCGGTGTGGGCGATTGGGACGGGGAAGACGGCGACGCCGGAGCTTGCCGCAGAAGCGCACGCGGTGATTCGCCGCGAGGCTACGGAAATATTCGGCGAAGAGTTTGCTGCGAAGCTGCGGATTCTTTATGGCGGGTCGGTGAAGCCGGACAACGCCTCGGCCCTCATGGCGCAGGAAGAAATCGATGGCGCCCTAGTGGGCGGGGCTTCGCTCGAGCCTAAGTCCTTTGCGGCGATTGTGAAGTATTAGGGTTATGGGGAGCGCGAAAAAAAAGCAGATTCCTCCACTCCACCGTCGCTTGCGCTCCGGCTCCGGTCGGAATGACAAGGTGATGAGGGTTGCTGGCGGTCCGGCTCTGATCGGAATGACAAGATGATGAGAGTTGCTGGCGCTCCGGCTCTGGTCGGAATGACGTTGGCAAGATGCCGGGCTTTGTCCTGCTGGACAGCCGAGAACCTGCCCTGAGCGAAGTCGAAGGAGCGGATGTCCCTACATGAGCGTTCCTCCATGAGCAATGCGAAGCGCTCTTTGATCTGCTAATCTTCTCTGCTCGCGAAACCGGGTGTTCAATCTGCTTGAAGATAGAGAGCGTGGATGACGGAAACGGTGCGTCCTGAACCGAGTGCTCTGTTCCGGTGGCTAGTTCTGATCTTTGTCAGTCTGGCGATGTTTGGCAGCTACTATGCCTACGATGCCCTGAGTCCACTGGCCGATGTGCTGAAAGAGCAACTGCACTTCACCGATCTGGATATAGGGTTTCTGCAGGCGATTTACAGCTTTCCCAACATTTTCACCGTACTCATCGGCGGCTTCATTATCGACCGCATCGGACTGCGCAAATCACTGATGATCTTCGGCGTGCTTTGCTTTGTTGGTCCGGCCATCACCGCAGCCACTGGGCGTCTCCCGGTGATGGCAGCGGGACGTCTTGTCTTCGGGATGGGCGCAGAGTCGCTCAACGTTGCGGTCACCGCCGCATTGGCACGCTGGTTCCGGGGCAAGGAGTTGAGCTTCGCCTTTGGCCTGAATCTGACCGCTTCACGCCTGGGTACTTTCGCGGCTCTCAACTCTCCAACTTGGGCTCGAGCGGCCTACGCTAATTGGCGAACTCCCTTCCTTATCGCTCTGGCATTTACCTCGATGTGCGTTGTGGGATCCATCATCTACTGGATGCTAGAAGTGTATGCGGAAAAGAACTATCACCTCGGAGACGTTTCCACCGATAAAGTAGTCTTCGCCGATCTGTGGAAATTCGGCGTGAGTTACTGGCTGATTGTCGCGCTGTGCATTGTTTTCTACTCGGCCATCTTCCCTTTCCAGACTTTCGCAGTGAAGTTTTTCATGGAGGCGCATGGCACATCCCGCGAATTTGGCGGATTCTTGTCGAGCATGCTAACGCTGTTTGCCATGATCGCCACGCCGCTGTTCGGCCTGTGGGTAGACCGCGTGGGCAAGCGCGCCTTGCTGATGATGTTCGGATCGTTGCTGCTGATTCCCGTTTACCTGATGATGGCTTATACGCGCATCAACTTATATGTCCCTATGGCGATGATGGGAGTCGCGTTCTCGCTGATTCCGGCCGTGATGTGGCCGTCGGTGGCTTATATCGTGGATCAATCAAAACTTGGGACAGCCTACGGGTTAATGACCATGATCCAGAACATCGGACTGTTTGGACTGAATCTGTTGGTGGGATGGGCCAACAACTATAGCCACGCCGACGCTACCAATCCCGCGGGGTACGACTTGGGGATGTGGATCTTCTCGATCCTCGGAATCCTGGGAGTTGTTTTCGCATTTCTGCTGCGGCAGCGAGAACTTGGGCCACATGGGCACGGCCTGGAGACGATTACTACGGGCACCAGCAAGGGGTGACCGACCCTGCAAGCTACCGATTTCCGAAGATTGCGACTCTTCGCTTTAACCAGGGTTTAAGTTCTGGGGTAGACTGATACCCTAACTCTCCACATGCAAAGGCTTTTCGAAGAGGTCGGAAGTTCGGCTATGGCCCTAAAATCCTCTCCCAAGTTCGGTAGAAATACTCTGATATTCTGGAGTCAGGGAGGCGCACCCAAAGTTCGGCCGAGGCGCGCAAACAATACAACACAAACTACTTATGCCGCATCCCAATGAGTGCGGCCGGGAAAGACGAGTTGACCGAGCCACGACAGAAAAAAGCCACTGAACTCAGTGAAGCCGAAGCCATCGAACGGGCTAAGCTCGGGGACGCAGAAGCGTTCCAGGCGCTCTATGACAAGCACAAGCGACGAGTGTATTCACTTTGTTTGCGGATGACGGCAAACACTGCCGAGGCTGAGGATCTGGCTCAGGAAGCATTTCTGCAGCTCTATCGTAAGATTGGGACGTTCCGTGGAGAGTCGGCTTTTTCCACCTGGCTGCATCGTCTGTCGGTAAATGTGGTACTGATGCACTTGAGGAAGAAGAGCCTTCCCGTAGTTTCGCTGGAAGAAAGTACCCAAGGTACTGAGGATGATTCGCCGAAGAAGGACTTCGGGGCGGACGATACGGCTTTGGCCGGATCGATAGACAGATTGCAGCTGCAGAGGGCAGTAGATGATCTGCCTCCCGGCTACCGGACGATTTTTGTACTTCACGATGTGGAAGGTTACGAGCATAATGAGATCGCCGGTCTGGTGGGATGCTCGATCGGAAACAGCAAATCGCAGTTGCATAAGGCGCGAATGAAGTTGCGCGACCTGCTCAAGATGAATAGAGCCGAAAAGGCCGGGAAGTCGCGAGTAGGGTAGGTTCGAGCACATTAGTAACCTCAGCAGGGGCGTTGGAGCTGCGGCAACTGCTAAAGCCGCAGTAGATTCGGGGAGAGGTCGTATGAATTGCGTTGAGCTGCAGCAGAGCTTGGCGGAAGTGGAAGACGGCAGCACGCTGGAACAGCGCGCCCATCTCAGAGCGTGTCCGAAATGCTCGGCGTTGCTAAAAGAATTAAGCCTGATCGTTGCATCGGCCGGGGAGTTGCAGGCCAGCGACGAACCAAGCCCAAGGGTGTGGAATTCCATTGAGATTGCGCTGCGGCGGGAGGGTTTAATTCGTCCGCAGCGCACGAACCACAACCAACGGACGCCCCTACCCTCCTTCAGCGCGCGCTGGGGAGCGGCAAGATGGCTGGTGCCGGCAGCGGCCATGTTGCTCTTGGCAGTGGGAATCTACGAACGTCGTCAGTCATTACCTGCTCCGACCCATGAGGAGGCGGCCGTTCTCACGCCTGTAAATCTTTCAGGACTGAACGATGATGACTTGATTCAGGAAGTCGCCGCCAGCGCTCCTGCCATGCAAGGGCAGTATGAGGAGAATTTACGGCGGGTGAATGAATCCATCCGGGACGCGCAGAGCCTGGTGAACGAGAATCCGAACGATGAAGACGCGCGGCGATCGCTGATGGATGCCTACCAGCAGAAATCCATGCTATTTGAGATGGCGATGGATCGGCAGTGACCATAGGCGCGAGACGTTTCGAGAACAGTTTTACACCGGGGCAAGTGCGGGGATTGACTATGTTGAGCAAACGCGGGGCAATACTGGTCACCGTCACTGTGATCATGGCGGGAGCGCTGGTGGCGGAAAGCAAGAAAGAACTGCACTTCACGGTGCGGCCGCGAGCCGGCGTGTCGGTCATGAATCCTTATGGTTCCATTTCGGTGAGACCCTCGCCAGGCAATACCGTAACCGTGCTCGCGACTTTGCACTCCGATAGGGTGGAAGTGGATAACAACCAGAGTGGAAACCGGGTTGATATCCAAACACACCTGCTAGCCGGGGCCGACGCCGAATCCGGGCGCGTGGACTATGAAATTCTGGTTCCGGCCGACGCCAGCGTCACCTTGCATTCCAGCACCGGATCGCTACACGCAGAGAAATTGCACGGGGACGTAAATCTTGAGGGTCCGGGAGCGGCCGTGGATGTTCGCGACATCTCGGACGCTCACGTACACGTGAAGACGATGAACGGACCCGTAAATCTGGACAATATAAAAAATGGCCACGTCGAGGTGGATTCGTTGAGCGGCGACATCACCCTGAATGGGGTGAATGGTTCGCTGGTGCAGGTGGTTTCGACAAGCGGTCGGATCAACTACATCGGAGACTTCGGCAACAGCGGCGAATACCGGCTGACCAGCCATAGCGGCGACATCAACGCCACCATTCCGGAGTGGACCTCAGCCGACGTCAGCGCCCGCTCGGTCCGCGGGGAAGTGAGCGATGATATTCCGCTCCAACCTAAAACTCATACCTACTTTGCGCTCGATAAAGGGCGTGCCTTCGCAGGTACGGTCGGTCGCGTTGCGGTCTCATCCACAGTAGTATTGCGAACCTTCAGTGGTAAAATCCATCTCAGAAAACGCTCCGAAAAACAATAAAAAAGAAGAGACACCTGAGGCAGCGAGAACGGCGTCCGCACGATATCCGGGCGGTTATATTGGTCGGCTTCATGGGCGCCGGCAAGAGTAGTGTGGGCCGAGCTCTCGCCGGTCGACTGGGCTGGGCCTTTGAAGATCTCGACCAACGCATTGAAAGTCGCGACGGAAGACGCATAGCGGAAATCTTTCGCGTCGCCGGGGAAGCGGAGTTTCGCCACAAGGAGCACGTGGCCCTGAAACAACTGTTGGAAGAGTTGCGGGAGGGCTCCGAGGCAGTGAGTCGCTCTCGGCGGTGGAGCCTTTATCCAGGAATCCAATGCGGCGCTCATTGAAGGTTCGGGAATCCCGACCGTCTTCCTGGACGCTGGAGTGGATGAACTTTGGCGGCGGTGTGTGGAAGAGTCGGCAAAGGTAGGAACGGAACGGCCGTTACTCGCAAGGTCGGAAGGCTTTCGAGACCTCTACGAAAAGCGGCGTCCGTACTACCTGAAAGCACGGCTAAGACAGGAAACGCACGGGAAAACCGTCGAAGCTGTTGCGGCTGAGCTGATTCAGGCTCTGCAGCTGGCTAGCGGTGGCAGGAAACGAGGAGAAAACGAGTGACTTTGATGGCGCACTTCAGATGGGGAATTGTCGCGGTTCTGGCGTGCGCGAGTGTGACTTTCGCCAGAGACAAAAAGGACAACCCGAAGCCTGGGGGCAGCCAGACCGTAGATTCCGGGTCGTTCGGCGTCTTTGTCAAAGGCCAACATGTGATAACGGAAACCTTCAGCGTGCAGCAGGAAAACGGCATCAGCATCGTGAAGTCGAGGCTACAGGAAACCGGCAGCAACTCGGCGGCGGGTGCACAAAAATCAGATCTGGAGATGACCGGAAGCGGCGAACTGGTTCGTTATGAATGGAGTGATGGTATCGGCTCGCTGGTAGTGACCCCGAAGGACGAATTCCTGCTGGAGAAGATTGTCGCTCCGGGTTCCTCCAAGCCCGCCGAGCAGCCGTTTCTCATGCCGAACACCTCGGCCATTCTGGACAATAACTTCTTCATTCACCGTGAAGTGTTAGCCTGGCGTTACTTGGCAACCAACTGTCACACTGCCGAAGGCAGTCTAAAGTGCCAGCAGGGTCCGGTGGAGTTCGGAGTGCTGGTACCGCAGGACAGAACTTCCGTGCGGGTCCGCCTAGAACTTGTGGGACGGGAGAAAGTAATGATCCGCGGAACGGAACGCGAGCTGCTGCGCCTGAACCTTACGGGGGAATCGTTCGCCTGGACCCTTTGGGTGAACGAGAAAGATCAATTTAAGCTCATGCGCGTCGAGATCCCGGACGATAACACGATAGTATTAAGGGATTAGTAGCGACGCCTTCGAGATTTTGGATTCAGCGTTGCTTGGAGCAAGCGGCATTTTGCCAGTGGCTGATGCACGTACGGCCCGGGTTCTAATCACAGTGCTACTGTTTGCGCTGGGGTTGGGGTTTCTCTATGCCGCGCGGCAGACCTTGGTGGCGTTCCTGTTTGCCATCTTTTTTGCCTACCTGATGAGCCCCCTGGTCTCGTACCTGGAAAAGGTTCTGCGGGGGCGAGGACGGGCCATTGCGGTGATCTACGTGCTGCTGCTGGGCCTGGTGGTGCTGTTCTTCGTTTCCACAGGACCGCGGATCGCTCGGGAAAGCGCGCGCTTGGGCCAGTCGCTGCCTGCTCTCTCAAAATTGAGTTCCGGACAGATTGCAGAACAACTCGGCCAAGAGCATGGCTGGAACGCCCGCGTGGTCGACTTGGTCCGGGACTACCTGGCCAGTCACAGTGATGAAATCGCGAAATTGGCGCAGAACGTTGGCTTGCGGGTGGCGGACGTAGCCAAACAGGCCTGGCTGCTGGTGGTAGTACCGCTGTTGTCGATCTTTTTCCTGAAAGATGGCCGGGGCTTCAGCCAGATCCTTCTGGGCCTGGTGCAATCAAGACCGCAGCGGGAATTGCTGCAGGGCGTGCTGAGTGATTTGAATCAGATGCTGGCGCATTTTATTCGCGCGCAGCTAACCCTGGCGGCGCTCTCGCTGGTGATGTATTCGGCGATGCTGGGAATCCTGAGAATGCCGTATGCATTGGTGCTGGGTACTTTGGGTGGCTTGCTCGAGTTCATTCCCGTGGTGGGACCTCTGGTGGCCGCCGTTACGATCGTCGGCGTGTCTTTGCTGGTGAGCTATCCGCACTGGTTCGTGCTGATCATTTTTCTCGGTGTCTGGCGCCTGATTCAGGACTACGTGACTTCCCCGCGAATCATGGGCCAGAGTATGGAACTGCACCCGCTGGCGGCCATTTTTGGCGTGATGGCAGGGGGCGAGGTCGGCGGCATTCTCGGCATCTTCCTTTCCATTCCTGTGATGGCGAGCTTGCGTATCATGTTCCGCAGATGGCGGCTGTACGCGGAAAAGCGAAAGTTCGGTCCCCTGGATGAGTACGTACTGGGCAACAAGATCGGGGTTAAGAAGTAGGGTTTTAAGCTCCCGTTCCCGGTTTCCTGTTTTCTTTTCCCGAGTCTAAACCTTCCCTTCCACTGTGTGATGCTAGCCGGCGGAGCCGCTTGCTCCTGCGGCCTTTTCGACACTTACCTTGCGCAGAAATTCAGCCGCTGCCTCAGGCAGGACAGTATTGATGAACATGCCAGAGCCCAATTCGAAGCCAGCCACGCGTGTAAGCCGTGGAATGACGCTGACGTACCAGTGAAAGTGACGGGCTCCGACGTAGTCGGACGGACCGCTGCGCACAGTGAAGTTGAGATCGGGATTCTCCAGCCCGACATAAATTTTCGCCAACAAGGTTCGCAAGACCCGTGACAGGTCGACGATCTCGGCGGCCGTGATCTCGCCGAAGCTCGCCATGTGGCGGAGAGGAAAGATATGAGTAGCGAATGGAGTAGGCGACGCGAAAACCTCAAGGGCCACGAACAGTTCACTCTTGAGCACGATGCGAGTCTGGTCCTCGACCTCGCGCTCTACCATGTGGCAGAACATGCATTCTCCGGCGTCATCAAAGTGGCGCAGCGCCTCGTGCAGGCGATGCCGCACCTGGCTGGGGATCACGGGCGTCGCAATAATCTGAGAATGGGGATGCTGCAAGCTGGCGCCAGCATCCGCGCCATGGTTCTTGAAAATGGTGACGTGGTTCACGCGCTGGTCGGCGCTTAAGGAGTTGTATCGATCCTTGAATACTCCCAGTATCTTGGCCACATGCGCGTCCGGGAGCAGCGCCATGCAACAGGAGTGATCCGGGCTATCAATGATCACTTCATGAAATCCAAAACCGTCGATGCGTCGCCGCAAATGTTGCAGGTTGCGCGTAGGCTGGGCGTCGCTGGAGAGCGCGGCAAATTTGTTGGGGATGACTCGCACCGCCCAAGGCTTGCCTGCATCCTTCGGAAAGCGCACCACTTCGGGCGGAGTCTTGCTCTCGTTGCCCGGACAAAATGGACATGTTTCCAAATAGGCCGGCGCATTCTGCGCGGGCCGGTGGGTGGCCAGCTCTTCAGGCCGTTTGGCGCGCTCGGTGGCGATGATTACCCATTCCTTGGTAAAGAAGTTCTGTCTCAGCTCAGGCATAGAAGGTCCTCACTATGCCTATCGGCGGGCAAACAATAGACTGCAGTGACGAGTGTCTGCGCCTTTCGTGCGTTGTTTGGTCATCCAAAGAGGCGGCGGTTACCTTTGGCAAATTATTTCCGAGCGATGGCTGTTGTAGAATTCAGGGTACCTTCATGAACTGGAACTTATGAGCAACAAACTTCCTATTGGCATTCTTGGCGCCACCGGCGTGGTCGGGCAAAGGTTTATCCAAATGCTGGAGAGCCATCCGTGGTTCGAGGTGGCCTGGCTGGCCGCTTCCGACCGTTCGGAGGGCAAGACTTATGGGGAAGCCGCTCGTTGGCGGCTGAAGACCGCGATTCCTGCGAATGTGGCAGCAATGAAGGTTTCCCCGGCCACGCCGGAAGGTGCTCCCAAGATTATTTTTGCGGCTCTGGATGCCTCGATCGCAGCCGAGATGGAGCCCCGCTTTGCTGAGGCCGGATGCTTCGTGATTTCAAATTCCAGCGCGTTACGTATGAAGTCTGACGTGCCCCTCGTGATTCCTGAAGTCAATGCCGGGCACATCAAGTTGATTGACACGCAGGCGTGGCGGAAGAAATCCGGCGGGTATGTGGTGACCAATCCGAATTGCTCGGCCATTGGCTTGGTTCTGGCGCTGGCACCGCTGCAGCAGCGCTTTGGGCTGGAAGCCGTGATGGCCGTGACTATGCAGGCGGTCAGCGGTGCGGGATATCCTGGCGTGGCCTCGCTCGATATCTTGGGCAATGTGATCCCCTACATCCGCAATGAAGAAGAAAAAATGGAAGAGGAGACGCAGAAGCTGCTCGGACAACTGAACGGAAGCAAAGTGATTCCTGCTGCTTTTGCCATGAGTGCGCAATGCAACCGGGTTGCGGTGGAGGATGGGCACACGGAGTCGATCTCGGTGCGGTTGAAAACAAAAGCAGAGCGGGCGGAGCTCATTTCGGCGTGGAACGACTACCGTAGCGCTCCACAGGAATTGAAGCTGCCCAGTGCGCCGGCGAGGCCGGTAGTTTATATGGAGGCCAGCGATCGGCCGCAGCCGCGATTCGACGTGGACTTGGGCGCAGGCATGACAACCGCCGTTGGACGGCTACGGCCGTGCGGCGTGCTGGATTGGAAGTTCACGGTCCTCTCCCACAACACGATTCGCGGAGCAGCAGGTGCGGCTGTGCTGAATGCCGAACTGCTGAAGGCCAAGGGATACCTCGATTGAGATCGCGACCGCACTCCCGTAATCCTGCCTGGAAGTCACGCCGATGATCGTGATGAAATTCGGCGGCACTTCGGTGGAAGATGCCAAGGCTATCGAGCGCGTAGCCGCAATCGTGAAAGAACGCGTGCCGCAGAAGCCGGTGGTGGTGGTCAGCGCCATGGCTCGTGTTACCGACACGCTGCTAACCATGGCACGCGCCGCCGGAGCGGGCGAACGCAAGACCGCCCTCAAGCTCTGCCGCTCGCTCCAGGAACGCCACTACAATACCGCCAGCGAATTGCTGGGAACGGCTCTCTTTACTGACTTTCACTCCGAACTCGGCGCCGACTTCGAGTTGCTGGATGAATTGCTGCGCGGCATTTCCGCGGTCGGCGAGATTACGCCGCGGACCACCGATCATGTGGCGGCGTTCGGCGAGATTCTTTCCAGCAAAATTGTGGCGGCGGCGTTTTCTGCGCACGGCTTGAATAGCGCGCATGTGGACGCTCGCGAGATCCTCGTGACCGACAGCAGTTACATGCAGGCAGTTCCGCAGACCGAAGAAACGAATGAGCGGCTGCAAAGCAAAGTGAAGCCGCTGATGGAAGACGGCAAGGTTCCAGTGATGGGTGGGTTTGTAGGTGCAAACCGCGCGGGAATCACGACGACGATCGGGCGCGGCGGCTCGGATTTTTCTGCTGCCATCGTGGGCGCGGGATTGGGCGCCGAGCGAATTGAAATCTGGACCGACGTGGATGGAATTCTTACCACCGATCCACGTATTTGCAAAGATGCACGGCGCATCAAGGTGATCAGCTTTGACGAAGCGGCGGAGTTGGCGTATTTCGGAGCGAAGGTGCTGCATCCCGCAACCGTGCTGCCTGCGATCCAGAAGAATATTCCTGTCTATGTGCTGAATTCGCTGAACCCGTCATGTGAAGGAACAAAGATCACAACCCGCGCCCCGCAGGGAAAAAACACCCTCAAAGCAATAGCCGTGAAAAAGCGCATTACTATTGTGGATGTGGCAGCGCCCCGGATGTTGATGGCGCATGGCTTCATGCGTGCGATCTTCGAAGCGTTTGACCGGCACAATGTAGCGGTTGACGTGGTCTCGACGTCGGAGGTGAGCGTTTCGCTTACGGTGGATTCCAACCAAGCTATTCCGGCGCTGGCGGCCGATCTGGCCAAGTTGGCTGATGTGAAATATGAAGGCCGCAAGGCGATCATTTGTGTGGTCGGCGAGAATCTTCGCGACAAACCGGGGGTAGCCGCTGCGGTGTTTGCGGAAGTGGCGGGCACGAATATCCGCATGATCTCCCAGGGTGCTTCGGAGATTAATCTGACCTTTGTCATCGAAGAAGACAAAGTACCGGAAGTGGTCCAGCGCCTGCACAAGACCTTTTTCAAGGATCTCGATCCGGAAGTGTTCGCCTAGGGCTGGAACTCCACGGACTTCTCCGCTACTCTGCATCCCGGGGGCTTTCCATGAACATCCTTCTGCTAGGCCGCGGCAAGACAGGGTCACTGGTGGCGGAGGCAGCGCGCCAGCGCGGACACGACATTCGAGTGATGGGCGCTGCGGAAAACGCTCGCGGCGAGGCCCTGACTGCAGAAAAGCTGCGCGGTATTGATGTCGTAATCGACTTCACAACTCCGTCTTGCGTAGTCTGCAATATCGAAGCCTGCCTTGAAGCGGGTACGAACATGGTCGTCGGCACTACCGGCTGGTATGGAGAGATTGACCGGGTGAAGGCGCTGGTCGAGAGCCGGAAAACTGGATTCATCTACGCAGCGAATTTCTCGGTGGGAGTAAATCTATTTCTCGATGTCGCGCAGGCCGCGGCGGCGGCCTTGCGACACGGCTATGGCGGACAGATCTTCGAGCGGCACCACGTGCACAAGAAGGATGCGCCATCGGGTACGGCTATCGCCATCCAGCGGGTCGTCCGCGAATCGAGTGGCAAGGACGAAAATCTCGAGATCATTTCCCTTCGCGAAGGCGATGTTGTCGGCATGCACGAAATCACGCTCGACTCTTCAGTCGACACCATTTATATCTGCCACGACGCCAAGTCACGGCAGGGCTTCGCCGACGGTGCGGTGCGCGCGGCGGAGTGGATTGTGGGCAAGATGGGATTCTACGATTTCAAAGACGTGTGGCGGGAGGTGTAATTCCTGCAGCCGTTCCCACACCGGCTCATTCGCGTTATCTTATTAACATGCAAGTTCGTGGCTGTGGTACGGCACTGGTCACCCCGTTTCATCAGGATGGCTCGATCGATGACGCTGCTCTGCGCAGTCTGGTGGCGTGGCAGGTCGAATCGGGCATAGATTTTCTCGTCCCTTGCGGAACTACCGGTGAAACGCCCACGCTCTCGCACGACGAATGGTTGTACGTGATCGATACGACTATCGAGGTCGTGGCCGGGCGCGTACCGATCGTGGCTGGGGCGACGTCGAATTCCACGCATGATGCTGTGGAGAAGGCCAAAGAGGTTGCAGCGCGGCCGGGGGTTGATGCCATTTTGACCGCTTCTCCTTACTACAACAAACCGACGCAGGAGGGGCAGTACCGGCACTTCAAGGCGATCGCTGAAGCCGTAGGAGACAAGCCAGTCATCCTTTACAACGTTCCCAGCCGCACGGGAGCAAACCTTGAACCGCAAACGCTGGCGCGTCTGGCGGAGATCCCAAACATTGTCGGAGTGAAGGAAGCCAGTGGCAACATGACTCAGGTTGCCGAGGTTCTCAATGCGGTGCCGGAATCGTTTTCAGTCCTCTCAGGCGATGACGCCGTCACGTTGCCAGTCATTGCGCTGGGCGGCGTAGGGGTTGTATCCGTGGCCGCGAATGAAATTCCGCACGAGATGACAGCCATGACGCGTGCTGCGCTCGATAATGATTGGGCTACAGCACGCCGCATTCATCGCAAGTATCTAGCCCTGATGCAGGGAAACTTCATCGAGTCCAGCCCGCTCCCGGTAAAGGCGGTGCTGGCGATGATGGGCAAGATTGAAGAAAACTACCGTCTTCCTCTGTTACCCATGCGGCGCGACACACGATCGAGGCTGCAGAAAATCGCCACGGAAGCAGGGCTGATTGCAAAACCGGCAGCCGCGGCTCCGGAGGCGGCAGAATTCTACATCTACGAAAATTGGGCGGCAGGCCCCCACAAGATCGTGCTGCATCGCGGATCGTGCGGGCAATGCAATCAGGGCAAGGGCCGGCCCGCTGGGCACGACGCGAACCACGCACGTTGGCATGGACCATATGCGACCTTAGTTCAGGGACGTGAAGTTGCGCATGGAATGACGGGCGTGCTGATTCGCAGCGAGTGCAAGTGCGTTTGAAGGCAGAAGTGAGAAGTCAAATTGCAGAAATAACCGCGAAGACAGGTTTTACTTTCGACTTCTAACTTCCGACTTCTGCATTTCCTTTATACTTTCCCCGCATGCAAACCCTGAAAACTTCCATCGAGCGTCTGGCGGCGCTGGGCGAGGTCGAACACAATCCTGAAGCGCGCGCGGTGTTTTTGGAATTCCGCGACGCACTTACGCGCGGGGAAATCCGTGCGGCGGAAAAGATCGACGGCTGCTGGGTAGTGAACACGTGGGTGAAACACGGCATTCTGCTGGGCTTTCGGCTGGGTGAGCTGGCTGAGATGGGCGGAGCCGGGCTGAGTTTCGTGGATAAAGACACCTTCCCTGCCCGGCAGTTTTCCGTGGGCGATCGCGTGCGCATCGTTCCCGGAGGCTCATCGGTGCGCGTAGGAGCGTACGTGGCGCCGTCAGTGATTTGCATGCCGCCGATGTTTATTAACGTAGGCGCGTACGTTGATGAAGGCACGATGGTCGATTCTCATGCTTTGGTGGGGTCGTGCGCGCAGGTTGGCAAGCGCGTGCATTTGAGTGCGGCGGCGCAGATCGGTGGAGTGCTCGAGCCGATTAACGCAGCTCCGGTGATCATTGAAGACGACGTGCTGGTCGGAGGCAATTGCGGGGTATATGAAGGCACTCTAGTGAGGGCG
Organism: uncultured Acidobacteriaceae bacterium; assembly: GCA_963750245.1. Lineage (GTDB taxonomy): Bacteria > Acidobacteriota > Terriglobia > Terriglobales > Acidobacteriaceae > Sulfotelmatobacter. The sequence continues at coordinate 845,401 of CAVVQB010000002.1, read as the reverse complement.
AGAGCAGTGCTGGGAGCAGGAACAATTTTGACGCGATCGACGCCCCTCTATGACCTGGTCCGCGGCGCAGTTTACCGCGCGACTGCGGAAGTGCCGCTGGAGGTTCCAGAGGATGCCGTGGTTGTGCCCGGCTCACGCGCGGTAAGGAAAGGAGCAGCGGCGGAACTGGGTATCTCTTTATATACACCGGTGATCGTAAAGTACCGAGATGAGAAAACGGACCGTGGGATCGAGTTGGAAGATTGGCTGCGCTAATTCCGCGCAGATTAGCGCTGACGGGGTCACGCCAACAGCAGATTCCTCTCTTGTCTCGCCGCGCTTCGGCGCGGCTGCACCGGCGTTCGGAATGACAAGCCTATTCTTTGCGGCATCTAGGCGACAGTGATAGCAAGTCGGTGTGCGCCATCGATACTGACGTGGATCTCATTGAGATTGGAAATCACCACGTCTGCTTCACTTAATCCGGATGCCGGATAGGTGCTGGTCAGTCTAATCGCTTTCATCCCGGCCGCGTGCGCGGACCGGATTCCAGCGGGCGCGTCTTCGATAACCAGACAATCTTTGGGATCGAAGCCCAACGACTGTGCACCTTTTAAATAAGGCGCCGGGTGCGGCTTTCCGCTGGTGACGTCGTCCGCAGTGACCATGACCTTAGGAATCGGTATTCCGGCGAGTTTTAGACGCCCTGTTGCGAGGTGACGCCTGCCGGATGTGACCACGCCCCAATGGCCGGCGGGAATCGCGCGGATGAGTTCGATTGCGCCAGGCATGACGGCGACTCCATCATGATCCGCCACTTCGCGGCTTTCCAGCTTTCCGACCTCTGCTTCCGCATCCAGATGAGGAGCGACGGCGCGAACCACCTCAACGGCACGGACCCCGTGAGCAATTGCCATCACCTTGTGCTCGTCAATTCCCTGCTCGCGCGCCCAGATGCGCCACTGGCGGTCGACAGAGCCGGTCGAATTTACCAGAACTCCGTCGAGATCGAAGAGAATTGCGGAGCAGAGAAAAGTGGTCATGCTTTTTTTCTAACACAGATTTCTATTACAGACGGAAACTAGCGGGTTACGGCTGGCAAAGTGGGTGGCTCATGCGACAACAACGACTGTTGATGCGCCTGCTGTCGCAGTTGCAGATGACGCTCGCGGAAATGAGCCTTGGCGCGGTCGCCCCAGGCCCGCACAAACCAGTAGTTCAGACCGGCGCCAATCGCGGAACTGACCAGCGGAATCATGCGTCCTGCCCACTTCTCCACAACCTCCGCGCTGGCTCGGGCGGCGATGCGCTGGATCACGCGGGGAACGAACTTGTTGATCACTTCTTTTTCCAACAATTCACGGCTGATGTCCACTCCCGCCGCACTCGCGGCGGCGATCCAGAGTTCAGCGATTTCACTGTCGGTACTGAATTGAAAGCCGTAAACCAGGCTCAGCTTCTGGATGGTGCGCATGGTGATGGCAGACAGAATGCCTAGGTCGGGAATGATGGTAATCAAGCCGCCCAGGCCAAAACCGGCGCCCTCGGCGGCTGCGAGTTTCATCCCGCCACGAATCAGATCATTGGCCACAACGTCGAGCTCGCCGATCTCCAGCGAGTACGTGCCCTGATAACCGCTAATAGGCAACCGATAAGCAGTGCGGAGATGCACCAGAAATCTGGAAGGATCGACTTGCACCGTGGAGTAGGCACGGGTGAGACCCTTGACCAGAGCCTTCTCGGCCCGAACTCGCAGCCACGACTTGGATTCCGGTGCCATAGTCAACCTTGCTCAACATTAACTCAGAGAGGGACGGAATGCCATCCGCTGCGGAGGAGAACCGGCAGAATCACTCTGTACGGTATGTAACGCAGTCTGCTAGCATCATCAGTACTCCATGCCAACTGGAAAATTGCAAGTTGTCCCGCTGGGGGGCCTCGGCGAGTTCGGTATGAACTGCATGGCAATCCGCTGGGGCGACGATATTATTGTGGTTGACGCGGGACTCATGTTCCCCGAAGCCGAATTGCTCGGCGTGGACATTGTAGTTCCCGATATCTCCTACCTGATCGAGAACCGCCAGCGGGTTCGCGGGATTATCCTCACGCACGGGCATGAAGATCACATCGGTGCGCTGCCATGGATTCTTTCCGAACTGAAAGTGCCGGTATGGGGAACGGAATTCACCCTTGCCTACGTGGAAGACAAGCTCGACGAGCATGGGCTGCTTGACGATGCCGATCTGCGCGAAATTCGTGCGGGTGAGCGCTTCAAGGCTGGCGTATTTACCATCCACCCCATTCGAGTGACGCACAGCCTGGTGGATTGCGTTGCGCTGGCGATTCACACGCCTCTTGGCGTAATCATTCATACCGGAGATTTCAAAGTCGATCCCACGCCCACCGATAACCATTTGTTCGATCTGCACTCGTTCGCCGAGTACGGCAAACAGGGTGTATTGGCGCTGTTTCAGGATTCGACCAACGTTGAGCGCAAGGGATACACGCCAAGCGAGCGGGCGGTGCGGCGCAAGTTTGACGAGGTTTTTGCGCACACCCAGCGGCGGCTGTTCATCTCCTGTTTTTCCTCTTCGATTCACCGCATCCGGCTGGCCGTGGAACTGGCTCACCAACACGGGCGAAAAGTAGCCTTCGTCGGCCGCTCGATGAACAACTCCGCGGAGATTGCGGAGGATCTCGGCTATCTTGAAATTCCTGAGGGGTTGGTGATCAACCCCGGCGAGATGAAGAACTTTGCGCCGGAAAAAGTTTGCGTGATGATCAGCGGGACGCAGGGTGAGCCGATGTCCGCGCTGTCGCGGGCGGCGGTGGATAATCACAAGCACGCCAAAATCGAGAAGGGCGACACCGTAGTGCTGTCGTCCCGCATTATTCCCGGCAATGAGAAAACCATTTACCGGATGATCGATCACCTCTTCCGGCGCGAAGCCTATGTGATTTACGAGGATGGCACGTCGCCCCCGGTGCACGTCAGCGGACACGCCAGCCAGGACGAACTCAAGCTCATCATCAACCTGGTGAGGCCGAAGTATTTCATTCCCATTCACGGCGAGTATCGTCAGCTAAAGCTGCACGCGGAAATGGCTGGTGCGATGCACAGCACCGTAGGAAAAGTGATGCTGATCGAGAGTGGAGACATTCTCGAGATCGACGAACACAATGCCCGCAAGGCGGGAAAAGTCAATGTGGGCCGAGTCTGCATCGATTCTGGATCGCGGACCGATGTGGTTGAAGATCTGATTATTAAAGATCGCCGGCATCTGAGCGAAGACGGCATCGTTCTGCCCATCATCGCAATTAACAAGCTCTCGGGACGGGTGGAGACAGCGCCGGAAATTGTGACTCGAGGCTTCAATCCGGGCGACAACGGACTGCTGGAGGGAGCCCGACGGATTGTCGAAGACACGCTGGCCCAGTCCAGCGAAGAAGAAAAAGCCGATTACGGGGTGATCAAGGAAAAAATCCGCGCGGATTTGAAGCGCTATATTTCACGGCAGACGCAAAAGCGGCCGCTGATTATGCCGGTGATATTGGAGATCTAGGCCAGCGGATTTTTCCACCGCAGCCCCGGGAAGCGCGCGAAGTCACGGTCCGCCGTATACAGGACGCCTCCGTATTCAACCGTCAACGCAACCAACTCTGCGTCGCTGACCAGAGGCCCCGAGGCGCGCCCCTCGACCATCATTCGCTTCAAGAAGGACCAGTGCTCATCTCCGGCCACTATGATTCGCACATTCGGCTGGGCCAGCCACTCTTCCACAATCTGCACAGCCTGTTCAACGATCAAGCGCGATCCCGGCAGCCTGCGATTGGTAACGACTCGCAGGAAGGCAGACACCGTCTGCCATGGCAATCCCACAGGCTCTACATCCGAGAAAATCTTCTCCACCCAGGCACGGCTTTTCTTGTGGTGGGGAGAGCCGGTATCGTAGGAATAGATCAGCAGGTTGGCGTCAACAACGATCACCGGTGATCCGGGCCTTCCAGGTATTCGAGCAATTCCTCAACCTTTTCGAAGTGAGGCAGTCCCAGCTTCATCGGCTTCACCACAAATGGCTTTCGAGCGGGTTGCGTGGCCGCCATCAACCCCAACCGTAAAAGGCGATTCACGATCTGTTTGAAAGGCTCCCCGGATTTGCGGGCTTCCTTATTCAACAGCCTCGCGACGTCGGCATCGAGAGTTAGAGTGGTCCGCACATCATGATGCTACCACGGATAGCATCATGATGTCAACGGTCGTTCGTAGATGCTCACGGCGTGGGCAATGGTACAGTGGAGGGCTATGCACATGGTCAGCCTCGCAGAGATTCAAGAAGCACAATCCCGGCTGCGTGGCGCTGCCGTCCGTACTCGCCTGATCGAATTCCAGCTTTGCGAGGTAGATCCGCGCCGCCTTTACCTCAAACCGGAAAATCAACAACCCATCGGGGCTTTTAAATTGCGGGGAGCCTACAACAAGATTGCCTTACTCTCGAACGAGGACCGCAAGCGCGGCGTCATTTCCTATTCCAGCGGCAACCACGCGCAGGGCGTGGCCTACGCGGCTCGGGCGCTGGGGGTCAAGGCTGTTATCGTCATGCCGGATAATGCCCCGGCTGTCAAACGCGAGGCCACGGCGGCGATGGGCGCGAAGATTGTCATTGTCGGCCCGAGCGGCACGGAGCGTCAGATCAAGGCGGAAGAACTGGCCGCGCAGTATGGATATGTGATCGTTCCTCCTTACAACGACGAACAGATCATCGCCGGCCAGGGCACGATGGGATTGGAAATCCTCGAAGATCTGCCCGAGGTGCAAACAGTGCTGGCACCGGTTGGAGGCGGAGGGATGATCAGCGGCGTGGCTACGGCGATCAAGTTGAGCAAGCCTTCCGTGAACGTCATCGGAGTGGAACCGGAATTAGCGTCGGACGCGAAGGCCAGCTTGCGGGCGGGCAAGATTGTCGAATTCCCTGCCAAAGAGACCTTGCGTACGATCGCTGACGGGCTGCGTTCGCAAAGTATCGGCCCGATCAATTTCGAGCACATCCGCCGCTATGTGGACGAGATCGTCACGGTGTCGGAGGAGGAAATTCGCCAGGCGGTTAAGTATCTGAGCGGCAATCCTGCGACCGTTGCAGAGCCCAGCGGCGCCGTCGCGGTCGCTGGATTCATTTTCCACGCTCATGAACTGCCTGCCGGGAGGCCGGCTGTGGCCATCATCAGCGGTGGGAACATCGACCCCAAGATGCTGGAAGAACTGCGACGCGGATAATTGTCTCTGCCGACAGCCGATCAGTTCGACCTCGGCGAAAGCGCCCAACGACGTACGGCAACCACAGACCAAATGGCTTCGACTACTCCGAACGGCCAGGCTCCTTGCAGAAAACCGTAGATTGAACCGAGCGCGCAAGCGCCAGCAAAGCCGAGAATGAACCAGCGGCTCCGCGCCTCCAGGGCATAGCAGACCAGCATCGCGGTTACGGCGAACAGCCCGAAAATGGTTAGAGGGGACAAAGCCTTATCGCACCGCTGCCGAGATCTCCACGTGAACTATGAGTGCTCCGCAGCGGCACGCAAGCCGGTCATGGAAGCGACGCGAATGCGGAAGAAGGTCGGCGTAATCAAGTCCTGGCCGGATTTCAACTGGCGTTCGCCCAACGCGTTTTGCCACCATAGGTAGCGCTTCTCCAATAGCTTTCGTGCATGGGCGCGCTCATCCGTGTATTGCGGCTCGACGAGCTCCTGAAATTGACCATTCACAATCACACTCGTCCACTCTGACTCGTTCGCGATTTCATCAATCTCGATACAGACCTTGGGATTGGCGCGCATCCATTCGATCTTTTGGCCGATGGTGGAAAGCACGTAGAAGAAATCGAGTTCGAAGGCGAAATAAATCGGAACAACGTAGGGCTGGTCGGCTTGTGAGCATCCGAGTCTGCCGATGGAGGTGCGCGACAAAAGCTCGCGGCACTCTTTTTCGCTCATTTCATTCACTACCATCTTTCGACTTCCTCTGAGAAAATATGCTAACAGTTGTACGCGCTTTCCTCCACCCTAGGCCAAATTCCTGCACCGAACCGTTGCTTCGTCGATCATGAGGTGCCATTCATCACTTTGCGTTGTGACTTCCATCACAGTGCGAGAGAATGACAGGTGCTGTACTGGTTCTGGAGAAACCTGCTGTGTGCCTTGCCATACCCGGAAAGATACTCGAAATACAGGAGGTGGGGCCGATGCGGGCAGCCCGTGTTCAGTTCGGCGGGATTGTTCGCCAGGTATCGCTGAGCTTTGTTCCTGAGGCCGAGCTGGGCGACTATGTGATGGTCCACGTGGGCTTCGCGATCAGCCGCGTAGATTCGCTGGAAGCAGAACGCACTTACAAGCTGCTAGAAGAGATGGGGGCGCTGGAGACCGAGTTGCCACCAGCGGAAGAGTAATCTCACTCTGTTTCATCGATATGAAATATCTTGACGAATACCGCGACCACCGCATCGCACGAGCTTTGGCCTCCGAGATCACTCAGCGAACCACGCGGCCCTGGGTGTTAATGGAAATTTGCGGCGGTCAAACTCATACCATCATGAGGTACGGCCTGGACGAACTCCTGCCGCACGAAGTCGAACTCGTCCACGGACCGGGATGCCCGGTTTGCGTCACGCCTCTTGAAACCGTCGACAAGGCGATCGCCTTAGCGGGGCTCCCGGATGTCATCCTCGTTTCCTATGGAGACATGCTGCGGGTGCCAGGATCGAGCTCCGACCTGCTTCGCGCCAAGGCACTGGGTGCAGACGTCCGAATCGCCTACTCGCCGACCGAGGCGGTAAAGATCGCGCGCTTGAATCCCGATCGCAAAGTTGTGTTTCTGGCGATTGGTTTTGAAACCACGGCCCCCGCCAACGCGATGGCCGCGTGGCAGGCGAAGCGCGAGGGGCTCACGAACTTCTCCATGCTGGTTTCGCACGTATTGGTGCCGCCGGCAATCCGCGCACTGATGGTCTCCAGCACAAACCGCGTGCAAGGCTTCATTGCCCCGGGACATGTCTGCACTGTGGTGGGTTGTAGAGAGTATGAAAATCTGGTTCGCGATTTCCGAATACCGATTGTGGTCGGAGGGTTCGAGCCAGTGGACATTCTGGAAGCCGTGCTCATGCTGGTCCGTCAACTCGAGACGGGTGAAGCGAAGCTGGAGAATCAATACGCAAGATCGGTGAGCTATAAGGGAAACGTGACGGCGCAAGAGATTATGGCCGAGGTGTTTGAAGTGGCGGATCAGAAGTGGCGCGGCATTGGCCCGATTCCGCAGAGCGGATTGCGTTTGCGTGCGGAATACGCCTCCTACGACGCTAATCGAGTCTTCGATTTAGAAGAATTCAGCGTTGACGAACCGGCTGAATGCATCAGCGCGCAAGTTCTACAGGGATTGAAGAAGCCAACGGATTGTCCGGCATTTGGCAGGCGGTGCACACCGGAGAATCCGTTGGGAGCTCCCATGGTTTCGAGTGAAGGAGCATGTGCCGCCTACTATCACTACCGGCGCCATGCGGCCGCAACTTAGGAGAGTGTGTGTCCACAAAAACCATTGTCGATACAAATTTCGGAATCAGTTGCCCGGCACCACTCCCAGGCAAGGACACAATCCTTTTGGGACATGGCAGCGGCGGCAAGCTGAGCGCAGCGCTGATTCGCGACGTATTCCTGCGGGTATTTCAGAGTCCGGTGCTAGCGCGTTTGGATGATCAGGCAACGGTAAACGTAAACGGCCAGCGTCTGGCCATAACGACGGATTCCTTTGTTGTGAAACCGCTGTTCTTTCCCGGCGGCGACATTGGCTCTCTCGCGGTTCATGGCACAGTGAACGATCTGGCGATGGGGGGCGCAACTCCGCTGTTCCTGAGCGCGGCTTTCATCATCGAAGAAGGCTTCCCTATCACAGAACTTAGGCGCGTGGTCGATTCGATGCAGCGAGCGGCAGCCAATGCAGGCGTGCAGATCGTGACCGGCGATACCAAGGTCGTCGAAAAGGGCAAAGGGGACGGGCTGTTCATTAACACTACGGGCATTGGAGTTGTGCCGGACGGGGTCGAACTCTCGGCCGACCGGGCGCGACCCGGCGACAAAGTGATCTTAAGCGGCTCGATCGGAGATCATGGGATTGCGATTCTGGCGCAGCGCGAAGGCCTGGAATTCGAGACACAGATCGTAAGTGACAGCGCTGCTTTGCATGGCCTTGTGGCCGAGATGCTCAAAGTGACCCGCGACATTCGTTGCATGCGCGACCCCACGCGCGGCGGCGTTTCGAGCACGCTGAATGAAATCGCGCAGCAGTCGCGGGTGGGAATCGAGCTACAGGAAGGTTCTCTTCGCATCCATGAACAGGTTAAAGGCGCCTGCGAGTTGCTTGGCCTGGATCCGCTCTACGTGGCCAACGAAGGTAAGTTGATCGCGATCGTAGCGCCTGAAGTTGCGGATGCGCTGCTGGAGACGATGCGGCGTCATCCGCTTGGCGTTGAGGCGCAGATCATAGGAAGAGTCACGGAAAAGAACGCCGGGCTGGTGACAATGCGGACTACTCTGGGCACAACCCGCGTAGTGGACATGCTGGCGGGGGACCAGTTGCCGCGGATCTGCTAGAAGATACTCAGCGCGCGAGCAAAGGAGATTCCATTTTCTCATCGGTCGCCCACCAGGCTTTGACTTCGGTCGGGTTTTTGCTCAAGCGGTACGCGACCCGGTTGCGGTCCAGTTCACGCAAGATTGGTGCAATCGCCTGATCTAGCGCGGCTCGCACAGGCTCGCTCAAGCTGCAGCTCGGTTCGTAAGACTCGGCGGCAACTCCCACCAACAGCAAGTTTGCTGGCGCGACTCCGAATAGTTCGGCACTAAGCAGCGTGTCGACCAGTGCAGGTGAGTGAGGATCCATGCGCACCGCGGGGCGATGTTGCATAATCTCGTCTTTGCGATAGAGCCGAACTGTTCCGGGAGCCGCGTCGATATCGATGGAATCGATCAGGATGACGAGATCTCTCCCGGAGATTTGATCAATCAGATCGAGGGCGGGCGTGCCCAGATCGACAACCTCCACCCCTTCTCCGAATTCATAACGCGACAAGAGAAGCTGCGCGAGGTACGGTCCGACGCCGTCGTCTCCCAGCAAGACGTTGCCGATCCCGCCGATCAGCACCTTCTTCATAGGATCTTTGCTTTGGCGATCTGCTTGCCGTCGGGATCGAAGGCATGGCAGGCGCAGGCCATGCAGGGATCGAACGAGTGCACGGTGCGCAGAACCTCGAGCGGCTCTTCGGGGCGCGCAAGCGGCGTGTGGAGCAGTGAGGCTTCATAAGGACCGTGAGCGCCGTTGGCGTCGCGTGGGCTGGCGTTCCAAGTGGATGGTACGACCGCCTGGTAGTTCTTGATCTTTTCATCCTTGATGACAATCCAGTGGGACAACGTGCCACGCGGCGCTTCATGGGTTCCGACGCCTTCGACTTCATGGCTGGGAAATACCGGCTGATTGTGAACCGTGTAGTCGCCCTTGGCGATGTTGTCGGTGAGAAGCTGCAAATGCTTTTGCGCGAGCTCCGCCAGCATGGAGGCTCGAATGGCACGGGCGGCGTGGCGGCCGAGCGTCGAGTGCAGCATGTCCGGCGTGACGCGGACTCCACCGACGGCCTGGACATTGTTGATCGCCTGAGTGGCATACTTCACCGTCAGCGGGTGACTTTGCGCGAAGCCGACCAGCACTTGCGCCAGTGGGCCAACCTGCATGGGCTGTCCATTGAAGCGTGGTGCTTTGACCCACGAGTATTTCTGCTCTCCATCCCAGCCGGTGAATTGGGGCTCCGTTTCTCCGGACCAGGGATGGAGGGCTTTGCCCTGATAATAGGCATGGGCGACGTCTTCGCTGACGGAATCGCGAAATACTTTGTCGGAAGCCGTCTTGAACGGACGCGTCCCGGCAATGTTTCCATCCATGATGTATCCGCCGGGCAGGTCGTAGCTTGTACCGGCACTGTCCAGCGGCAGATCGGGCACCGCCAGATAGTTGCGGACGCCACTGCCGATTTTGAACCACTCCGGATACATTGCGGCGACAGCACAGACATCGACGAAGTACACCTGATGGATGAACTGCACGACTTCTTCCAGCAGAACGCGGATCATCTCTAAACGATCCATGTTGAGGGCGTTAGCGCTGTCGAGGTCGATGGCGTTGGCCACGCCGCCGACCGTCAGATTCTGAATGTGCGGGGTCTTCGATCCCAAGATGCCGACTACCTGCAGCGCTTTGCGCTGATACTCCAGCGCCTGGATGTAGTGTGTGAAAGCGAGCAAGTTCACGTCCGGCGAGAGCCGCATGGCCGGATGGCCCCAGTAACCGTTCATGAAGATTCCCAGCTGGCCGCTGGCGGCGACGGCGTTTACGCGATCCTGTGCGGCTTTGAACTCATTGCGCGAGTTGCGTGTCCAGGGAGAGATACTCTCCGCCAATTTTTGCGTCGCGGCGGGATCGGCCTTGGGAATCTGCAGAATATCGACCCAGTCAAGCGCGGACAACTGGTAAAAGTGCACGATGTGGTCATGCAACGCGTGGGCAATCAGGATCAGATTGCGAATGTATTGCGCGTTCAGCGGCACTTCGAGCTTCAAGGCGTCTTCCACCGCGCGGACGCTGGCCATGGCGTGCACCGTGGTACACACGCCGCAGAAGCGCTGGGTGAAGAGCCAGGCGTCGCGGGGGTCGCGGCCGCGCAGAATCTTTTCAATGCCACGCCACATGGTGCAGGAAGCCCATGCATTGCTGACCGCATTGTTATCCACTTCGACATCGATGCGGAGATGACCTTCAATTCTGGTGATCGGGTCGATTGTGATTCGTTTCGCCATAAGACCTGCTGTCTAGTCGGAGTCTTTTGCTATTGATTCGTTTTCGCCGAAATGTCCGTACTTGAAATATCCGGTCCAGCGAATGTAGGGCCGTCGGAACCGGAAGTAGCTCGCCATGTCATGCCACTCGTAAAGAGGAGCCGGAAGAATGGCGAACCGTTTGACGATGAGAAGAAATCCTGCAACGCCCATCGAGATAAAACCAAGCGACACCAGGATTTCAATAGTGGTTGGAAAATAGAGAGATTCAGGGTTGGGTCGGAAAGCCAATGTGGTTGGGCTGAAGCGATAAATCATGCCGCCCAGCGAACTCAGGACGTAGCCCAGGAACATCGAACGCGTCTGGTGAGTTTGCAGCGAACGCCGTAGCATCCAGCCACCCGTTCCGACCAGAATCATCTCCAGCCAGAAAACACCGGCGAAGCGATCGAAGTGGAAAGCTGTGCCCAGAGCGCCGCGGAAGAGGATGTCAAGAAGCCTCCAAGCCATCCAGCCGAAAATCAGCCACGCGGTGATGCGGGCGGCTTCGTCGAGCACTTCCATGTCCATGGCGCGCTTCCACACCAGGCAGCACAACATGGTGGTTCCTGCGACGCATCCGAACGACATAAAAGTGGCCGCACCCAGGTACAAGAATGGCAACCAGGGTGTCTGCCACAAGGGATGGACGCGTTCGCCCGCCAGCAGCATTAGCGCACCGAGGGACGATTGATGCATGCCGGGCAACAGGTAAGCGGCGGCAATAATCCACGGGAAGAAATAGTGCAACCGGCGTTCGAATCGCTCGACTCCGGGCCGCAGGCGGGAATCGAAATACCAGAGCCTCTCGAGGACGGGCGGAATGTTTTCGATGGCCAGCGGAACCATGGCGTAGATCGACATGCAGATCGCTACTTCGGCCAGCGGCGAGTGCATATTCCATTTCCACGGGAAGACAATCCAGTAGAAATTCCAGGGACGCCCGGCGTCGATGCCAAGGAGTAGAAGACCGCAAGCATAGGCCAGGAAGCTGGTGAGCAGCGCCATACGCATCAGCGAATGCAGGCGCTTGCGGCGGAACACCCAGGCGGCGATTCCCACCGCGAATGCGCCAGAACCCAGGGCGGTCAGGACCATCACGTTGAAGGTTTTCCAGATTCCCCAGCCAAACGCATCGTTCATGCCGCTGACCGGCCCCAAGCCCGCGAGTTCGCGGTAAGCGGTCAGCACGAACGCCAGCAGAGTCATAGCGACCAGCCCGAGAAAGAACCGGTTCACCACCGGGAATCCATAGACCGGTACAGCCCGTTCCCAGCGGTTTTGGTCTTCGGACGGGTTCGTGGACGCATTTGTGATGGTTGTGGTGCTCATATTTGTGACCTCAGAGTTGCGCCCTCAATCCAGTCTCTTTCTCCTGCTCATGGGCTTCATCCTCATAGCCCTTCAAGCTCTTACGAATTACTTGCACCAGGCCGGCATACAACAGAGCGGGCAGAGCAAAATATTGATACAGCCGCCTCTGCCAGCGTAGAGTTCTGGCGGGAACCGACTCGGTCCCGAGTTCGGGCAGCCCGAGTTTTTCGAAAGGTACGCGGGATAGATAGAGGGCTTGCGTGCCGCCGTTGTCGGTTTCTCCGTATATGCGGTTTTGATAGTAGCGGCCGGGATGATTCTTGATGCGCTGCTTAGCTTCGTCCAGCAGCACGGTGCGCGGGCCAAAGATTACGGCTCCCGTGGGGCATACGCTGGTGCATCCCGGCTTAAGGCCCTTCTCCAGCCGGTCGCTGCACAACTCGCATTTCGTAACGCGCGGATTGTATCCCTGCCACTGAAAGCGCGGGATGTGATAGGGACAGGTGATGGTGCAATAGCGGCAGCCGATACATTTATCTGCCGTCCAACTCACGATGCCGGTCTCGGGATTCTTGTGCAGAGCCTGGAAGGGACAGCCGGCTGCGCAAGCAGGATCGAGGCACTGCATGCACTGGCGCTTGACAAAGGAAAATGCGGATCCGTCTTCTGGCTTGTAAAGCTTGATGATGTTGCGGGTAAGCTCGTTCAGATCGGTCGGCGCCTGATGCAAGTTGTCGCCGCGGATATCCTCAGGCGTGTTGTTAGCCTCGGCACAGGCCGCCTCGCAGGCTTTGCAGCCGATGCAGATGCTGGCGTCGTAAAGCAATCCGACAGCGGCGCTGGGAACCGGAATCTCTTCGGCCTGCAGGGCTTTCGTACCAACGGTGAGGGCTACGGCCGCCGGCACTCCCGCCTTGGCGACGGTGGTGAACAATTCTCGCCGAGTGATGGCCACGTCAGTCCTCTTTCTTCGGAGTTTGGTTCTCGGACGACAGCTTTAGTTTTTCCGCGTGCGTTCGATCCGCAATCACCCGCGCGACGCCCGCTTCCTGGCTGCTCTGGAAGCGCTGCGAAGCAACCCAGGTAGCTCCGCCTACAGCTCCCGCAACCACACCCACCAACGCGGCAGCCCCAACCTTCAACTGACCAGCACTGCTGTAAATCGGCGGGTAAGTGTCGGGAGGAGTGGCCAGGTGAATGGGGACGGTCTCAACCGTACTCATCCGCCATACCACGCTCTTTTCTGTGCATCCCACGCAGGGGATTCCAAGACCGATCGGCCATACGCCGGGAATCTCATTGAAGTGGCGGGTGGAGCATGCAGCGTGAGTGACTGGCCCCTTGCAGCCAAGTTTGTAGAGGCACCAGCCTTTGCGATGGCCTTCGTCGCCAAAGGCGTACGCGAAGCGCCCGGCGTCAAAGTGCGCTCGGCGTGGACAATTCTCGTGAATCACGCGCTCGTAGGCGAAGAGAGGTCGGCCAAATTCGTCCATCGCCGGAAGCTTGCCCATGGTGACGTATTCCAGAACGACAGCCAGCAGGTTGTAAGGATTGGGAGGGCAGCCGGGCAGGTTCACGATCGGTTTCCCAGAAACTACCGAGCTGACGCCCATGGCACCGGTGGGATTTGGATCGGCCGAGGGAACACCGCCCCACGATGCGCAGGAACCGATCGCGATGACCGCGGCAGACTGGGCTGCTACTTCCCTCAAAACCTGCATACCTGGCCTGCCGCCCATCTGGTAGTACACCCCGTCGTCCTTGGTAGGAATCGCGCCCTCGACCACCAGGACGTACTTGCCGGCGTTTTCGGCTATGGCAGAGTGCAACGCAGCCTCGGCCTGTGCTCCAGACGCGGCCATCAGCGTCTCGTGGTAGTCAAGAGAAATCACGTCCAGGATGAGATGAGCAACATCGGGAGCGGAAGTTCGCAACAGCGTCTCGGTGCATCCCGTGCAGTCCTGGAAATGCAGCCATATCACCGACGGCCGTCTGGTTTTGCCGATAGCGTCGGCAATCTGCAGGACCGACTTTTTGCCGGTGAGCGCCAAACCCAACGGCGCGGTTGCCATCAGCGTGCCGCATAGCTGGAGGAAGCTTCTGCGGGAAACTCCGCTCGCTTTCAGATGTTCTGCGATGGTTGGATGTTTGGACATAGGCCCTTCCTGCCTTCGGCGTTCCCCATGGACCGCGCCGGTGATCTCGCAAACGTAGTGGGTTCGATTGTGCGGAGTCGCAAAGGAGGGGAGGCTATGAAGGAAACCGATGTTGGCGCGCTGCTTTCTACTTATGAGTCACAATGAATGTCTTGCATGAATGCGCGACGACACGGTCCCATATCCGCACCTACAAACCTAAGGCTCCAGCGTGCCGTCCGGCTTGCAGCGATTCCGGCCGACGCAATTGGTTATCGCTTGAATCCGCCATTTGGGTCTGTGATTTGGGTCACTCATGGGTGTGAGTGCAAAGGGCTCTTGGCGGATTTCAACGGGTTCGAAGACAGCAGCTTCAGCCGTAGAGCTTTTTTCCAACAGACTCCAGCATCGTTGAGTCCGCTCGACCTGCTCCACCGGCACCGACCCGAATCAATGCAACGTGATCGAACTTCAGTGAGCGTCGGTTTGTAACGCTTTCAAGAAATGGAGCGGGAGACCGGGATCGAACCGGCGACATCCAGCTTGGGAAGCTGGCGTTCTACCGCTGAACTACTCCCGCTTGGATAAAAGACTCAGGTTAGATACCGGCTGTAGATCAATGAGAGTCTAACATTCGACGGCGCTGGAAACAATCTGATGAAGCGCAACACGTCGGCTCCTCACTCTGCTTCAGGGGGCTGGACGACCTGGCCATTCACCTCGAACGGTTTGAGCGCGCTGAAAGGTATCCGACAGATTACCGCCTTTTGGTCTTCCATCGACATGAACCCTGTGCCTTGAGTTAAGATCTGCTGATGCCCACCGTCAGCAGAACGGAGGAAGTTCGCAATGAAATCGTAGCGCTTGCGGAAACGTCGCCCGCGACAAGGATTCTCATGCAAGACGTTTGCCGGCTCTTGCATGACCGTATGCTGAAGTACAACTGGGTTGGGTTTTACATGCTTGAATCCGGCACGCAGCCTCCCGTGCTGGTGCTGGATGCCTTTGTCGGGGCGATGACTCCGCACACGCGCATCCCGCTCAATCAAGGAATTTGTGGGGCTGCAGCTTCCAGCGGAAAAACGGTGGTGGTCGACGACGTCAGCAAAGATCCGCGGTATCTTGCCTGTTCGCTGGAAACGAAGTCGGAAATTGTTGTGCCCATTTTCGTGAAGGGACAAGTCGTAGGCGAACTCGATATCGATAGCCACTTCTCAGCCGCGTTCGGAGCTGAGGACCAGGAACTCGTTCAGTTCTGCGCCGAAGTTGTGGGCAAGAAACTGGAGCAATCTAAGTGACAGGCGCACTATTCGTCATCGTGAGTTCCGAATTATGAAGCGGGTCGTCGCAGCGGTGATCCAGAAAGACGGAAAGCTGCTAGTTTGCCAACGCACCCGGCATCAGACCATGCCGCTCAAATGGGAATTTCCTGGGGGGAAGATCGAAGAAGGCGAGCAGCCCCGAGATGCCTTGCGCCGAGAACTGGAGGAGGAATTAGGCATTCATGCCAAGGTGGGCGATGAGATCGCTCGCGTCCAGCATACGTACCCCACCGGCGCCGCGGTCGAGTTGCGTTTTTTTATTGTGCGAGAATACGACGGCGAACTCGAGAATCGCATCTTCCGCGACCTGCAGTGGGCAGTGCCCAGCACTCTGTCCTCGTATGACTTTCTCGAAGCGGATGCATCCCTGGTGAAAGATCTCGCTGCCGGAAGACTTCCTTGACGTTCAGAATCTGACGACGGCTTCAGCCGGCGCCCCTCAAAGTCCAGAACCATGCGATGGTCAGCCCAATCATCACCACGGTCGTGAGCCAGGCGACGGCGTTGAACAACCGCGAGTTCACGTACTCGCCCATCAGATCCTTCTTGTTGATCAGCAGCAGCATGAAAATCAGAACGAAGGGCAGAACCACTCCGTTCACCACCTGCGACAACACTGCGATCTTTATCAGCGGAAGACCCGGGATTAAGAGCACGGCCCCGCCAGCCACGATCAGCAGCGTATAGAGCCAATAGAAAAACGGAGCTTCGCTGAACTTCATGTCCACTCCGGACTCAAAGCCCATTCCTTCGCATACGGTATAGGCGGTAGAAAGTGGCAGAATCGAGGCGGCGAAGAGCGACGCGTTGAACAATCCAACGGCGAACAGAATGTAGGCGTACTGCCCGGCTAACGGCTTCAGCGCTTGCGCGGCATCTGCGGCATACTTGATATCGCGGTATCCATGCACGAACAGAGTGGCGGCGCAGGCGACGATAATGAACCAGGCAACCACGTCGGTAAAAATGCAGCCCGTGACTACATCCCAGCGCGAAGCACGAAGTCCCCGCCTGGTCACACCTTTTTCCACAACCGAGGCCTGCAGATAGAACTGCATCCAGGGCGCGATGGTCGTTCCCACCACTCCAATCACCATAAACAGGTACGCCTGCTCACGAAAGGCATGCAGGGAAGGCGCCTTGAAAGTCGCGACGGTTGCTTCCTTCCACGCTGGATGCGCCAATGCTCCGGCAAAAATATAGGTCACATAGAAAAACGAGGCGGCGAGGAAGACCTTCTCCACACTCTTGTATTGGCCTTTCACCACGATCAGCCAAACGATTACGGCGCAAACCGGCACGGTTACGTAGCGCGAGAGCCCGAACAATTCCAGGCTGGTGGCGATGCCAATGAATTCCGTGACGACGTTACCGAAGTTAGTGATGAGGATGCCGAGCATCATGAGGAACGTGATGCGAAGGCCGAACTCTTCCCGGATCAGATCGCTCAGGCCCTTGCCCGTGACCGCGCCCATGCGGGCGCTCATCTCCTGCACCACGATCAGGGCCAGCGTGATCGGAATCATGGTCCACAACAGAAGGAATCCGTACTGGGCCCCGGCCTGCGAGTAGGTGAGGATACCTCCGGCGTCGTTGTCGACATTCGCGGTGATGATTCCCGGCCCTACTACAGCGAGGAACAGCAGAGTCCGACCCTTCCAACGTTTCAAAAGCTTCATGAGCCCATATCGCAAACATAGGGATTAGAACAACCAAGAGCGGGTTTCGTTCCGCGATCCGCGACCGCCGCCAGCCCAAGGCTCATCAGAATACATGGACACGGTACGCCGCGGATAGATGAAAATGACGAACGCTTGATAAAAGTGGTAAGGGATTCGTCTCTGTGAAGTCGAGCGGTAGCCCGCGCCCACAGGGTAAGATACTTGCAGGCTAATTATCAGGAATGACCAAGAACTCCGCGCGCGCTATCTACCTTCTCATCGTGGTCATTGTTGTTTTGCTTGACCGCTGGACCAAGCATCTCGTGGCGCAACGTATTCGCCTCTATTCTCACATTCAGGTGATTCCTGGCTTTTTTCGACTCACCCACACCGAGAATACAGGTGCGGCCTTCAGCCTGTTCGCCGATTCGACTGCACCCTGGAAAACCGGATTGCTGATTGGATTTTCTGCGATCGCTTTGGTAGTGGTTTCGGCTTTGCTGTGGAAGAACCACCATGCTCACATCGTCACCGGGGTCGGCTTGTCTCTGATTATGGGAGGGGCGCTGGGGAACCTTTGGGATCGCCTGGCGCGCGGGCGCGTGGTCGATTTTTTGTTGGTCTACGTCAAGCAGTATCAATGGCCGGTTTTCAATTTGGCCGACAGCGCCATTGTGGTGGGAGCGGGGCTGTTGATATTGGAGATACTGTTTCACAAATCGAGTGACCGCGAAGACACGCTCGCGAGTTGAACCCCTTCTCCCCATGGGACGGAATTGCAACTATGCCTACAAATACTGCACGCCGGCTCGTGAACGGCTACGGCGTCCCATACAGCTGCTTGTACACGCTGGCATTTCGCAGGATTGCCTGCACATACTCGCGGGTCTCGGTGAAGGGGATCGATTCGACGAATTCCTGAGGATCGCGATATTTTCCTTGGGCTAGCCACTCGTCCACGCGGTCCGACCCAGCGTTGTAAGCGGCGAGGGCGTACTCGAATGAGCCTCCAAATTTGTCTACCATGCCGCGGAAATAGCGTGTGCCTAACTGCATATTCACGGCCGGCGTATACAACTGGCTGGCGCTATAGCGCTTCAACTTTTCTTCCTTGGCAACGAGCTTGCCGGTCTTGGGCAGCAGTTGCATCAAGCCAACCGCGTTGGCCCGCGAAATCGCATAGGGATTGAACTCAGATTCCTGCCGGATCAGCGAAGCTACGAGGTAAGGATCCAATCCGTTAGCCGCGGAAAATCGCTTCAGATCGTTCCAGTAAGGCTTCGGGAAAAGCGCCTCCCAATATTTTCTCGGCAAATCAGGAATGTCGAGCGCGAAATAATTGGGCGCGGAGTGCTTCATATACTCGATGGCGCGGTCGTAGTGTCCCGTTTCCACGTAGAGTTGGGCAGTCTCCGCAGGCGCCCAGCTTCCACCGCCATTCGCAGCGGCAGCCTGCAATTCACGCACGGCAAAATCGATCAGTCCACCATTGCTGAGCAGCTCTGCCTTCTGCACGTGGAGTTCATCGGCCGGCGGTTCTGACTCCGTCACTTTGCCGCTGCTGTCGAGTGGAGGAACGCGATCGAGCAAGGCATATTCGGTCGTTGTCGCGTCGCCGGCGGGGGGAAGATGCTTCAACCGCTCTCTGCCCAATTCTGCGTAGTAGAAGTTCCGATAGCGGTCGGAAAGCTTCTGGTAAAACGCGCGGGCCAAGCCGAACTGGTTGTCTTCCTCCGCCAGCCGGGCCCGCCAATACAGAGCCGCGGGAGTCTCTCCACCCGAAGGGTAGAGCGCAATTTGCTCCTCGAAGGCTTTCTTGGCATCCTCGTTGCGGCCCTGGCGCAAGGTGAGCCAGGCGGCTTTCCAATGCACGTAGGAGGCGCGCGGGCCATTCGGGAAACGCACTTGCGCTTCACGGAAGGCATCGAGAGCCTGGTCATACTCGTGATGCACCAGATGCAAGTTGGCCGCCGACAGTAAGGCCTGCTCCAGCCATGGGCTGGTTGGATCAGCTTGGCGCAACTCTTCGACCGTGCGATAGAAAGTGTCATTGTCGTTCGCAGCAAAGGCTACTTGACCCAGCAGATACAGGCGCTGCGCGTTCGCCTCGGTCGTACTGCCCAGCGAATCGAGCACCTGCTTGGCGTCGCGGTTCCTGCCACTGCGATGGAGAGCGTCCGCCAAGGCGAGTTGCATCTTTGGTCGATCTTCTGGGCCCGCTGCGTTGACCAGGCTGCGATATTCGTCTGCCGCCTCCGCGTAACGCCGGCGGCTCAGCAATCCCTCGGCCCGGGTCGTCAGTTGAGCGTTTGTTGGAGCGGGGGCGGATGGCAGTTTTCTCAGTTCGGCATAAGCGGAGTCCGCCTCGGCGCTGCCCGGCATGGTGTAGTAAATGTTGCCGAGCGTCTCAGCGGCTTTTGCCGTTTGCCCGGATGCGGCATAGGCGCGCCCCAAGGCGAATTCCACGTCGGAGCGGATCGGCACGCGAATCCGTTCCAGCAAAGAGGCCGCTTCCGCCGGCTGGCCTTCAAGCAGCAGCGCATCGGCATAGCTCACTTGCGCGTCGCGTACCAACAACGAGTCAGGATGCGCATTGCCGAAGTCTGACAGGTTGGCGAGCGCCTCTGCCGTGTGTCCCGTTTGCAGATAAGAAACTCCGAGATAATAAGCGACATAATCCCCAAGATCGCCGGCATGAAGCTTGGCGCGGCTCAGCGGATCGATCGCTTTCGCATAGTCCTTATCCAGAACATGAGCATAGCCGAGCACCAGCCAGGCGAGCGCTCCCGCGTCTTCTTTGGCATGGGTGTGGGCGTAGGCTTGGACCCCGGCGTAAGCAGGAGGGGTACGATCTTGTAACAGCTGCTCCGCCATGGGCCGCAAGCTGGTGGAGGCCACAAACGCCTGACGCATGCGCCGGACGCGTGGTGATATCGTCCGCGGTTTTCGAGCGTTGGTGTAGCGATGCTTGGAGCCTTTCGTTGTTGTTTTCCTGCTGGACGACGTTTTTTTCGCCGTAGTTTTTTGGGTGCCGCTGGTTCCGGCGGTGGGAACGTTTTGCGCCGTCTTCGGCTCGGCTTGATCTTGAAGCGAGCTGGACAACACTGAAGAAGGCGCCTCTGCCGAACCTCGCAGAGCGCCAAAGGAGCTGCAGAGAACTGCAGCGGCGAGCACCCACCAACCCTTGGAAACTGATCGAACCACTTTTTACTTTTCGCGTAGATGGAACTGCCAAAATCGGAACAACTAGAGGCGGAAGTTCGGCCCCATAATCGAGAGATCATCCTCGGCCAGGCTGCGCACCAGTTCGTGCTGAAAGTAGTCCCCGCTCGCAGCGACAGTGCCACCGTAGCGCTTCTGGAACGTACCCCGGCTCTTGTCGATGTCTTCCTTCAGACGATCGTACAAATCCTTGTTGCGCCTTCCTTCAGCCACTTTCGCCTGGTTGTAGAGCTTGATCTCGTCGACCAGCAGGCGGGCGAAGCGCTGCGCCTTGCGATGGACATCGGCGTCTTCCGCAGAGAGGCCGGCCAGGGGATCAGTCGCCACGGCAGGCGCCGCAGCGGCATGAGCCGAAGCCACTTCCACCACCTCCGCGGGTTCGGGCACGGCCGGAGCGCTGGCGGGCACGTGCTTTGGCGCGTGTCCCGCAAAAGGATCGGAATAGGAAGAAACGGTCTGCACTGGCAGGGCTGCTCGCTCCACCGAGCTTGCTGCCACATCGCCGTCGTCCTTGGGCGCAGCATGCTTGCGCAGCGAAATTACTTCCAACCAGGCGCTGGTTGCCAGCACCAGCAGTTCCAGCGCATCGGAGCTCAACTTCCCAGTGTCGCCACCGTCGGCGTAAACCAGTGCAGCGACTTTATCCTTGAGCGCCAGCGGCAGAATCAGAATCTGTTCATTGGCCGGACCGCCGAACTGTCCCACGAATTGTCTGCCCATTTCCGCGATGTTTCCCGGCGTTGCAACGCGATTGTGATAAGTGTGCGATACAGGTCCGGCGTTCAAATCAAGCGGGAAATCCTTCACCGCTTCCTCGTCGCCGAAGCCGCGCGATTGCCATCCGGATGCCGCTCCCGCCTTCACGACAAACAGCGCGATGCGAGCGCAGTGCTCGCTTCCAGCGTCCAGTAAAGCCCGCAGGACTTCCTTCTGCGTGGATCCCGCATGAATCGTTGAAACCGCATGAACCAGGCTGCTGGAGCCGTCTTGAGGAATAACGCGGGCTTCACTCACGGGAACCGGCAATGCCTGCAAAACTTGTTTGGCAATCTGTTCTTCTAATTGCGGGAGGTGGTCGCGAAGGGCCTGAGACACGGCGCGGGCTACGATCTGTTCAACCTCAGTTGACTGCCCCTCGTTCTGTTTCCGATTCGGTTCCGCCATGCTTGAAGACCGTTTTCCTGTAGAATCGCGCCCGTTCGCCCTGCAGCAGCGGAAAGAGCTGCCCTAACTGCTGATTATACGGCACTTGTGGGACCGTCCCAGAGTACGTCAGGACGTGTTCGACCGCGTCATCTCTCAGATCGACTCTATCGTAAACCGCATCCCGCCGAAACTGGAAAGCGGTTGGTCAAATACTCTGGTTACCAAGTAGAATAACAGCAGACCTTTTCAGTATCAGTGCAGCGGTTCTTTGTCCGCAAAATACTGCATCGCAGAGAGAATGGGAACCATCCAAAACAAACTGGAAGAGCCTGTCAGTGATGAACTGACACTGGTGCGGGCGGCCAAACAGGGCGACGACTCGGCCTTTGAAGAGCTGGTTCGCCGGTACGATCGCAACGTCTTCCGGATCGCGCAACACATCACGCAAAACCGTGAGGATGCGGAAGATGTGGTGCAGGAGGCGTTTCTCAAGGCGTACAGCAACCTGGCGAAGTTCCAGGAGCAGTCGAAGTTTTATACGTGGCTGGTGCGCATCGCCGTCAACGAAGCGTTGATGAAGCTGCGCCGCAAGAAGCCTGAGCGCACAGTTTCGCTGGACGAAGACATAAAAACGGAAGACGATTCACTTCCGCGGGAGATCGCGGATTGGAGTCCGAATCCTGAACAGCAATATACGCAAGCGGAGTTACGCGAGATATTAAGTAAAACGATCCAAGGCCTTCCCCCAGGGTTTCGGACCGTGTTTGTACTCAGGGACGTGGAAGGATTGTCCACCGAGGAAACTGCGGCGGCACTGGAGTTGAGCGTGCCGGCGGTCAAATCGAGGCTGCTGCGCGCGCGCTTGCAGCTTCGGGAGCGGTTAGGACGTTACTTTCAGAAACGCGAGAGTGGAGATGGCGAACAGTGAAATGCTCTGATTTTTTGCACGAGCTGACCAATTATTTGGACGGCGTCCTCGATGAACCCACCAAGGTTGAACTGGAGAACCATCTTTCCTGGTGCCACAACTGCTATGTGGTCTGCGACACCACCAAGAAGACCATCGAGATCTATCGCGACTCGCAGCTCTACGAACTGCCTGAAGATCTCCGCAGCCGGCTCCGGTCGGCTATCATGACGAAGTGCCAGCAGCACAAGAAGCGGGGTCCGGAGAGCGTATAGGCGCCCCTTTTTGTCGTAAATTGACAGCAACCGCACGGCCCCGTATCGCATATAATGTGCACACGCCTCGGGGTGCAGTATGCGATGCCTTAGGAGTAAAGCCCTTCTCGCCTTCCTGATTCTCTCCGCCTCTTCTCTGTTTTACGGCCAGACAAGTGATCCCGGGAAGCTCCGGACTTCACAGTCGGCTCCCGCTGCAGCTCTTAATCAGCCCGCAGCGCCAGCTCCGGCGCCGATTCCACCCAACGCCCCGCGGATAGCGAAGCAGACGCGTTACCAAATCATCCGCGACTTCGAGACCCAGCTGGTTTACGCCCGCACTGCGTTCCCGATGGGCAAAAAGGGCCTGCAACTGAGACAGGGCTTGGTCATTCCTAATGGAGAGGAATTACAGCAGGCGCTCAATCTTTGGGGACCGGCGCTAAAGCCGGGAGATCCCGCGCATATTTCTTTCGTTCAGATCAAGAACGATTACATACATTTCGAGATCAACGGCGGCCCGATTCGCCGACAGAAGTGGTATCAGCGGGTTCAGATTTCGGGCGCGAACGGCCCCTTGCAGACGGGACCGAACGAGCCGCAAGCCAATCCCCACGGTTCCTATCTCGACGTGTTTTTCGACAAGTACGTTCCCGAGATGACAGCCGGGCAATTGCGCAATCTATTGCTTCCGGTCCTCGACTTCAACGCGCGCAACAAGGAACAAGCTTATCTGGATTCTGTTCCTCCGAAAGTGAAGGAAGCGATCCAGGCACATCGCGTGCTCGTGGGCATGAATCAGGAGATGGTTCTGCACGCCAAGGGCAAGGCGCCAAAAAAAGTGAGGGAACGTGAGGGTGAGAATGTTTATGAAGAGTGGATCTATGGCGAGGCGCCGGCCGACGTAGATTTCGTTCGCTTCGTGGGCGATGAGGTGGCGCGCGTCGAGACCATGAAGGTGGACGGCGAGAAAATCGTACGCACCGAAAAAGAAGTCTTCTTGCAACCTGACACGACGAAAGAAGCCAAGAAAGAAAAGGAACTAGAAGAACGTCCGGCGAGTGCTCCAAGTCTCAGGCGTCCGGGGGAAGATCAGCAGGATGTGCCGAAGCCGGCAAACGGAGCTGCGCCGCCCCCAGTGATGCCGCCACCAGACTTGCCCCAGACTCCCAGCGGACCGGGGGAGATCGTGGCGACGCGATAAGCTGCCGCTGAAACCAGATTCACTCGCCCAAAGTTATTTCATCGCAACTGCTGCGCCTACGTCGGCGAATGAGAAGGCTAAAGATACATTCGAATATTCCCGCCCGTCGACTTCCACGTAGGGATATACAAAATAATTCAGCGGCTTGCCATCCTGCTGAGGATTCAGGCGCAGGTCGCGGCCCATGCTGAACTGCATTCGATTTACGTCGTGCGAACCGAAAAAGTAATCGCGTTTTTCCGGGTGCTTCCAGGCTTCGGAAATGTCGACTGGAATCCAGCCTTTCCCGTCGATGTAGAAATCCGACCAGCAGTGGTAGCCAGCGATCTCAGCCGAGTGCTTATCGGGCGGAAGAGGGAATCCGATTTCGAAGCGCGCCGGAATTCCCTGGGAGCGAGCCATGGCAATGAATAAAGAATGGAAGTCGGTACAATTACCCTTCTTCGCGTCGCAGGCATAGAGAACGTCGCCATGTCCCCAGCCGGTGCCGGTCTTGTCGTAGCGCATGGTCGTGAACACGTAGTCATAGATCGCACGGGCCTTATCGAGCGGCTGAGTCTTGCCTTGGGTGACTTTTGCGGCGAGATCAGCTGGAAGACCCGTAACTGGCACCAGCGCGTCTGGCTGCAAATCTTGCTGCTTCTCGGCGGATGAAAGTGAAACGGTAACTACACGGGCCGATCCGAGTGCCACACGCTCATGGCGCGTTACGTCATATTCGATCTCGAAGTGCAGTTCGGGTTGCGCCGAAACGGTTTCCGCATAATAGATCTGGTTTCCAGATTTTGACTCGCTGGTTCTTTTCAACGGCAGATCGCCATGGGCAGAGACGACCTTTACTTCCTGATAGGCATCCGAGTGCGCCTCCGGGATCCAGATGTGAATTTTTTGTCCGGCGGGAAGATTCTTTACCGTGAAGGCGTAGTGAAATGTAAAGTGACGGGAATCCTGGGCGGCGAGTGACAGGGTCGCGACGAAGATCACACCAGACAGAACACAGAGCTTGCGCAGCATAAGCGGCTTCCTTTCATGTTCTCAACGGAGGACAGGAAAAACTCAGGGCTGTTTTGGAGACGATACACGGCGTCTTAGAGGGTTCGCCGTCAAGTGAAGCCACGTTTAGGCATGCGCATGGAAAAAAGATGCCGAATGAGGATTCGGCGATGCGGTATTTTAGCAGGACGGTACTTGCCGGGGAGGAAAGACATGTCAAGAGAACCAGATGTTCTAGTGATCGCGAGCCGTGCACTGGCCGTCCTGTTCGCTGTGTACGCCCTTGGGGAAGCGTCCTATTTGCCAGAGTTCCTGCATTCGTTTCGCCATTACATCAACCTGGAGCCTGCGTCGAACGCAGTTCAGTATTTGCGGCACTACTACCTCATCAGGTTGAGCTTTCTTGTCACCAGGATGGTCGGTTTCGCCCTGATCGCAAGGTGGCTCTACAAAGGCGGCACAGAAGTCGAAGAGCTATTGTCGCCCGCTCCGCATAAGGAAAACGCGGTCGAGAACTGATTTGCGGGGTCGTGGAGGCGCTGTCCGGTAAAATTGCTCAATGCCTTCCGCCATCCAATGTCGCGATCTCCGCAAGACTTACGACGGTAAAGTCGAGGCCGTGCGCGGTCTGAACCTCGAAATTCAGACCGGCGAATGTTTTGGCCTGCTGGGACCGAATGGGGCGGGAAAAACCACGACCATCGAGATTCTCGAGGGCCTGCTGGAGCCGACTTCGGGCGAGGTATCCATCTTCGGTCACTCCTGGCGTGAGAATGCGCGCGAGATGCGGGAGTGGCTGGGCATTTCGCTGCAGGAGACGAGGCTATCGGAGAAGCTGAGCGTGCGCGAAACCGTGGAACTGTTTGCCAGCTTCTATCGCGAACCGCGTTCGTCCGATGAGGTGCTGGAGCAGCTGCAGCTGACGGAGAAAGCCGACGCATGGGTGGGTAAGCTTTCCGGCGGACAGAGGCAGCGGCTGGCGGTGGCGACGGCGCTAGTTTGCAACCCGAGAATTCTTTTTCTGGATGAGCCGACCACGGGCCTTGATCCTCAGAGCCGGCGGCAACTTTGGGACATTATTCGAGACTTTCAACGCGACGGCGGAACCGTATTGCTTACCACGCATTACATGGATGAGGCCGAGCGGCTTTGCGACCGGCTGGCGATTGTCGATCACGGGCAGATCATCGCCGAGGGATCGCCGGCGGATCTGATTGAGCGATTGGGGGGGCATCACGTGGTGGAGTTTGCCGTGAGCGGGAATTCCGACGGTGCGGCACTCGACGTCTGGCGCGCTCTGCCTAGTGTGGAATCTGTGCGCGAGGATGACGGCATGTTATCTCTCAATGTTAAGGAGCCACACTTGGCAATTCCGGCGCTGTTGGATGCAGTGGGAAAGCGGGGATGTGAGTTGCAGCATCTGACTACGCGTCAGGCTAGTTTAGAAGATGTCTTTGTGCGGCTAACCGGCCGGCACTTGCGAGAAGAGTGAGAATGGGGAAAACATGAATATGAACCTTGGGGGACACTTTCGTCGCACGGCGGTTCTGGCCGTAACAGTGCCGGTCCTGCTTGTGGCGCAGTTCAGCTTTACGCAGACTTCTGAGGCTGGCCCGTTGGCACAGTTTGCTCCGCTAGAGCAGTGGAAAGCCGCGGTCCTCGCTGGAGATGCCGGAGCCTTAAGGGCGCTCTACATCACCGAGCCGACGCCGAAGGTTCAGGCGAACGGCGTTGTGACCAGTGCTGACGCGGACGTCAATTTCTGGGTGGGTCTTAAGGCGCGAAGCATGGCATTAGAGACGGTTGCAGTGCTCGACCGGCCTTGGGGCACGAGTGTTGTTTTCAAAGCCAACGTGCAGCTGCCGAATGGCCAGACTCTCAGCATAACCGATGGCCAGGGCTGGAAAAAACAGGGCGAGCAGTGGCGGCTGATTAGCTCGGAGCGAGCGGATGCGCCGCACCTGAAACAACCGTCGGACATGAACAAGAATATCTATCCGGCGGACGCGGACCCACAGGCGGATATCAAGGAAGCCGAGGAAAAAGCGGCAACCGGGCACAAGCGCGTCCTGCTGGTCTTCGGCGCTAACTGGTGCTATGACTGCCACGTGCTCGATCTGGCTTTTCATCGCCCCGACTTCGCATCGGTGATGGCAAACTTTGAGGTGGTGCATATCGATTTGGGGCCAGATGAAAAAAAGAATGCCGACCTGGTGAAGCAGTTCGAGATTCCACTGAATAAGGGCATTCCAGCGTTGGCGGTCGTCGAAAGCAATGGCAAGCTGGTGGTGAGCCAGAAAAATGGTGAATTCGAGGACGCGCGATCCCTGACGCCGGAGGCGGTGCTCGAATTCCTCAACAAGTGGAAGCCCGAGTTGCGGTAAGCAAACGACCTATGAGTGTTGCCGAGCAAACAAGGGTTGCGGAACGAAGGGCTCCGCCTCGCCCGCCGAAGCGGAATGGCAGATGGTCGGGTTACCTTCACCTGCTGATGGCGCGCATGCTGGAGCTGAAGCGCGAGCCGGAGGTGGTCTTCTGGGTTTTCGTGTTTCCGCTGTTGCTGGCCGCGGGTCTCGGAATCGCCTTCCGCAATAAGCCCGCGGATGCGTCTTCGGTTGCGATTGTTGCCGGAGCAGGAGCGCAGGAAGCAGAGCAGTTACTGCAACGCTCTCCGCAGCATGCTTCTTTCAAAGTCGATGTGCAAGACGAGTCGACTGCGCGGCAGGGATTCCGCCTGGGGAAGTACGATCTGGTAGTCGAACCCGACGGAAAGGGCGGACTGCGTTATCGCTACGATCCGGCACGGCCGGAGAGCGTCCTGGCAAAAGCCGAAGCGGATAGCGCGCTGCAGGCGGCAGCCGGTCGCAAAGATGCAATTCCGACAACGGTGGTTACATCCTCTGAACCTGGTTCGCGTTACATTGACTTCCTGATTCCCGGATTACTCGGCATGAACCTGATGAACTCCGGAATGTGGGGCATTGGATTTGCTTTGGTCGATATGCGTCAACGGAAGCTGCTGAAGCGCTTCGTCGGCACACCCATGCGCCGGGGGGATTTCTTGCTTGCGCTTATGTCCAGCCGCCTGGTTCTGATGATTATCGAAATCGGATTGCTCCTGACGCTCGGCGTCCTCGTGTTTCAGATGAAAGTGCTGGGATCAATCTTCGCGATCCTGTTCATCGGGGCTCTCGGTGCGATGTGCTTTGGCGGAGTCGGATTATTAACCGCCAGCCGGGCTCAGAAAATCGAGAGTGTGAGCGGCCTCATGAACCTCGTCATGATGCCCATGTGGATCTTTTCTGGAGTGTTCTTTTCTTACGAGCGCTTTCCAGCCGTAATTCAGCCTTTGATCAAGGCGCTCCCGCTGACGGCCTTAAACGACGCTCTTCGTGCCAGCATCCTGGAGGGCGCACCGTTGATTCATCAATGGCCCCGCTTGGTGATCATGGCTCTGTGGGGAGGAGTTTCCTTTGTTTTGGCTCTGAGGTGGTTCCGCTGGACTTAGAAGTGGGTTATAACTGGAGCGGCCTTCAGTCGATTCAGATTAGAAAGCAAGTTCCGAAGCTAGGGCCTCGTCCGCAAATTTGCGGCTACGAACGAGGCCGGCTGCGGTGCTTGCGAAAGCATTACAGCGACTTACGACTTGACCAGCTTGGCGTTGGCCTTTCGGACCTTCGCCCAGCGTAGCCTTTGCGCTTCAGCAATTCGCCTGCGGGCATCCTTGCTCAAGGTACGGCCGGTCTTCTTGAGCTTCAGCTTCCTTCCGCCCGCATGACCAAGAGCGTCTAACGCTTTCCCTACCTGTGCCATCTCTTTTTCAAGACGGGAGTACTCCTTTCGCAGGGAAACAACTACCTTGTCAATGATCATTAATACCCCCTTGTGTAAGTAAGGCTAACACGGTTGTGACATCCCGAAACATATTCGTTCTGATTTTTAACCGCGGCCGAGCTTTTCCCAGCCCAATTTCGGGATACTTTTGCAAATGGTGAGTAAGGAAGACTTCTATCCCGCTACGATCGTGGATAGGAAGCGGGGAAATTGTCGAGCTTTCGTGGTCTGCTCAAAGGAGTAGGCCAGACGGATGAGAGTCGGTTCGCTCCAGGCGCGGCCAAAGAAGGAGATGCCCACCGGCAAGCCGGAGATGAATCCGGCGGTGACGTTGATATTCGGGTATCCCGCGACCGCCGCGGCATTCGAACTCCCTCCCGCCACGTGATCACCGTTCACGAGATCCGTCAGCCAGGCCGGACCGCCCGTGGGTGCGACCATAGCGTCGAGATGGTGCTTGTCCATGGTGGCGTCAATGCCTTCGGTGCGGGCAAGTTGGTGGTTCTTTTCGAACGCATCGAGATAGGCTTTCTCAGTTAGCGGGCCCTTGGCTTCGGCCTTTATAAATAAGTCCTGGCCGAAATAGGGCATCTCTTTCTGTCGATTGCGATCGTTGAAGTCAATGATGTCTTGCAAAGTCCGCACCGGCGAATTCGGGCCAAGACTTGCGAGATAGGCATTTAGGTCTGCCTTAAGTTCATACATGAAAACCAGTAGTTCGCTTTCGTCGAACTTACCGAAAGTCTCAATGTCTGCTGGATCAATGAGTACGGCTCCCTGTTTCTTCATGGCATCAAGAGACTGCTCCATAACAGCATCGACAGAGTCACTGAACCCGAAGTACTTTCTCGCGACGCCGATGCGAGCGCCTTTGAGACCATTGGGATCGCAGAACTGAGAGTAGTCCGTGAACGACTTGCCTTGGCTCGCGTTGGTGGCAGAATCTCGCGGATCGACTCCAGTAAGCGCGCCCAGTAAAATTGCGGCGTCCCGCAGCGTCCGGCACATGGGGCCGGCACCGTCCTGGCTGTGGGAAATTGGGATGATGCCTCCGCGACTCACCAGGCCGACCGTGGGCTTGATGCCTGCGATGCCATTCGAGGAGGAAGGACATACGATGGAACCGTCGGTCTCCGTGCCGATGGCAGCGGCGCACAAATTTGCCGATACTCCTGCGCCAGAACCTGAGCTCGATCCGCAGGGATTCCGGTCGAGCGCGTAAGGATTCTTGGTCAGCCCGCCGCGGCCGCTCCATCCGCTGGTCGAGTGGCTGGAGCGGATGTTGGCCCACTCGCTGAGATTCGTCTTTCCCAAAATGACGGCGCCGGCTGCCCGCAGCTTCTGAGCAACGAAGGAATCCTTGGATGGCTTTGAGCCGACCAGGGCAAGCGAACCCGCCGTGGTCATCATTCGATCGGCTGTGTCGATATTGTCCTTGATCAGTATCGGAATACCGTGCAGCGGGCCACGTGGGCCTTTCGTTTTCCGCTCCTGATCGAGTGCGTCGGCAATCCAGAGCGCGTCTGGGTTCAACTCGATCACGCTGTTGATGGCCGGGCCGTGCTTGTCGATCTCGTCGATGCGGGCAGAGTATTTTTCTACGAGAGAACGGGCAGTGAACTTGCCGGACTGCATTCCATCTTGCAGGCCGGAGATGGTGATTTCATCGAGTTCGAAAGCCCTAATATCGTCGGTTGGTTTGGGCGTCGCTATTTCTCTGGCTGACCCCAACGCGGAATAGCCAGGGGCGATGGTTGCTACTGCGCCGCCGATAACTGTAGTTTTCAAGAATGATCGGCGACTGCCGATACCCGTCATATCGTTTTTTCGTCGACTCATGAGTCAGAGTCCTCTCGCTGGATGCAACTGGCAAACGGCAACGAACATAGTAATGCAGTGGGATAGAACGTGCAGCGTGGGCTGGGAAGTCTGGACGAATAGCTCCCTTTATCAGGAGTGTCGCATATCCCTAAGTTCGCTTATTTCCGGTGCGCGCCTGGCCCGAGGCTGCCGTAACTCGCATTGGCTGGTTGATCACAGTGGCCAGAAGATTTTGATGGTCCTGGTACGGGTTGTAGGTATCGTCCGGAAACCATGTGCCGGCGAAGAGATCGCCTTGCCGGGCCACGGTGCAACGCTGCACATGGACGTTGTCGACGAAGCTGTGCTTGAGGTGTGGTGCTCCCCAGTCCCCGCCCCAGATCATTCCGCTGCTCTGCGCAAGCTGTCCTAGAAAGGAAAAATCGCCTTTCCACGAAGGCTCCCCGTTTACCATCCGAACGATGTCGCACGCCAAGCCATAGTGATGTACTCCGACTGTCCGGAGTTTTGTGGCGCCCTGGTTGAAGAGTTCCTGCTGGCGTTCCTGGCTGCGGTAAGTCTCATAAATCATCAGTTCGATACCCATCCCGTGAGCGGCCGAGATTATACCTGCCACGAGTTGCCGCGTAGCCGGCTCCAGCAGGGAGGCGTCGCTGACTCGATTGACCGACTCAAAGCGCGCGTCCCTGGAGATTACGTCTGTATAGAAATTTGCCACAACGAATGCCCCAACCCCGACTCTGCGAAATCTACGCCGTACGCCTTGGCTATACAGCTAATTCTAGGTATCGCCAAGAGATAGTAAAGGTCAGGTGAACCTAAACCTCAGGAGATCTGTGGAAAGCTGACGACTGTAACCCGACCGGCTGTAGTTCGCATTGCTTAGGCCGGAATTTTGAGGGCAGATGAACATTTTTTTGTGCAATATTGGAACATCGTGTATAATCTCTTTCAGCTAAGTTTGACTCACAAGCAATTGAAGGTCGGTATCGCCAACCAGCGTCACCCCCTCACTAGCAGCGAATCTTCCATAGCACATTTCAAGAAACAGGAATAGGACTATCAATGGCAGAACAAGGAACAGTGAAGTGGTTTAACGACGCCAAAGGCTACGGCTTTATCAGCCGTCAGAATGGCGAAGACGTTTTCGTGCATTTCTCCGCGATTCAGGCTGGCGGCTTCCGCAGCCTGCAAGAAGGCCAAACCGTGCAGTTTGACGTGACCAAGGGCCCCAAGGGCTGGCAAGCGGAGAACGTTCAAGCGGTCTAAGCGAAAACGCTCTCGAAGCGATCACTAAATGCCCGTCATCCGAAAAGGTGACGGGCATTTCCTTTGTTTGAAGAATTCTTTGGTCCAGTCTTAGTCTTCAAGGCTGCCGCCGCGCGCCCTGCACCATCTCGACCAGAACTTCCCGAGCTTCGCCCGGGTTCTGAACTTCTCGCAGGAATGCAATACGCACCCCACGGACGCCGTCCGCGGTTTTAAGGCGTGCGTGAAAACCGAGGCGGTCTACGGCGGTCATCGCTGCCTCTTGCGCTTCGACTCCAGCGTTTGCCCGAACCAACTGGACCAGTGCGTCCCGGTGATCGGTGTTCATGTGAGCGATGATTCCCTCAGCCGCATCGGCCAGCGGATCGGGGTGTGCCTCGTCATAATCGGGTGCCTTTACCCAGCCCATCACCCCGAATCCACCAACGTAGTACACGTCAAGCACGTCCATCCGGTAGAAAGAAAAATCGTCGAAGTTCACCCAGTACTTGCTGTTGGCATAACGCGCCACATAAAGTTTGCGAGCGTCGGAGACTTCCGGTTCAGGTATCGTCGCAGCGTTTCCCACCAGCGTCACCCGTGAGGCACCCAGCGGATCACCATCTCCGGAAGGTTGCGTGACCAGCAAACTGGCGCGCGAATCCGCCTGCAGGTTCTGGGTGTGCATCGCCATGGTACTGATGAGGAATATGGGACGCCCGCGATCGTCGAGACCGTATGGCATTACCGATCCGAAGGGAAAGCCGGGCTGCTTGCGGGAAATGGTAGATAAGCTGCCAATCCGGCCCAAGTACATCAACGTGCGCGCCCGTTCCGCGAAGGCCGGCTCAGGAACCGCGGGCTGATTACTCGTCACGCCCGAAGCGCCGTGCTGTCGATTGGAGGAAGCTGACACCATGATCTCTGCTGCCAGTCTAAATGAAGCCGGAGGTTGCAGTGCCCACAATTGCATTGGCGGGTGACTGGCCTGCTCGGGGTCCTGGCAAACGAAAAGTCTTCAGGGCACGACCAATAAACGGTTGTACTGGCCTGCAAACAAGGCATTCGCATGGGGCAGAGGAACCAAGAAACCTTAGCTTAAGGCACAGGATTCATGTCGATGGAAGACGGCACGGCTGTAATCCGGCGGATCCCCTTCGGGCCGTCAAACTGTTCGGGATGGATGGCAAACGCCAGGGCATCCAGCCCCTGAAGCAGCGTGGGAGCCGGCGTATTGAGATACTCATCGCGGATGCAGTAAGCCCGGGAAGCGCGGGCGGCGCTAGTTCCCTGCCAGCCGCGCTCGGCGAGAATCTTGTTGAGCGGGACGCGGTCGCCCGCTCCGCACCAGGCCGCGATGAAGATATCAGGGTCCAGTCGAGGGATTTCTTCGGCGGAAATCTGCTTTCCCGGAGCGCCGAGAAACTCACCTCCCGCAGCGTCCACAAGTTCTGCAACCCAGGGCTGCGACGTGATCAAGGGCTTGCCCCATTCTTCGCAGAATACCTTCGGCCGCGGTAGCCCCGCCGTACGCGCGCGAACCTCTTCGATTCTTCGCTGCATATGGGCGATTACAGCTTCCCCTCGATTGCCGGCATCAACTGCGCCAGCAATGATGGCGATGTCTGTATAGATATCCGCCAAAGTCTTCGGAGCGAGGCCGATGAAAGGCACTCCTGACTTGAGAATTTCGACGACCGCTTTCTCCTGATAAGGCACGGAAGCGATCACAAGGTCGGGATGGGCAGTGGCAATCTGTTCGGCATTGGCCGTCCACGAGTCGGCGAGAATGGTTCGGCAATGCGACTGGATTTCAGGAACAACATCCGCGCAATACTTGGTGCATGCGACAACGCGATCGAGTTCGCCAATCTCCGCGAGAATTACGGTCGCGCTAGGTTGCAAGCAAGCGATCCGGCGTGGCGTATGGGTCAGCATAAATCGGAACTATGTTTTGAGGCGACTCAGCGAAACCGTAAGCGCCTCCAGTGCCAAATGGGCAGCGTGATTTGAAGCTTGAGGCAAGCCACCGACGGCCGCGGTGAGATCCGCAAGCTCCACCTTTCTGGCTTCGTCCAACGTCTTGCCGACAACCAATTCGGTCATTGCCGACCCACAGGCAATCGCCGCGACACATCCCTTAGCTTTGAACCGCACCTGAGTAATCCGGCCGGAGCTTTGCTTCAGGGTCAATCGCAGCACGTCCCCACAGGCGGGATTCTCGATCTCAGCCGCAGCGTCGGCGTTGGCAATCTCGCCGGGATTGCGCGGGTTCTGAAAATGATCGAGTAATTGTGCGGAATACATTGCCTCGACAATTGTAAACGGCGGACCTTCATGGATATCTAACTCCGAGGGCGAGTGCCCTCGGGAAAATAAACCCTCCAGCCCCGCTCCCTGGCAGTGGCCTCGAGGTCAGGATTCGGATTCACGGCCACAGCGTGCTTCGCCATCGCCAGCATTTCCGTATCCCAGCAGGAATTGCCAAAGGCAGCGTCGATATCCTTCTTGACGATCTCGCGAAGCGCCTCCGGCTTTCCTGTACCCGAGGGTACACGGATGAGGCGATCAGTGAGGGTTGGGCCTTCGAGCTCAACCTTGGCTGCGAGAACGCGGCTGTCCGGAATGCCGAAATATTTCATCCCAGCGCGGATCACCCACTCGTTCGAAGAAGAGACCACCCAAATCTCACAGCTATTTTCCTGCAGACGGCGTACAAGCTCCCGCATTTCCGGAAAAATCTGCGCGACGAAGAACTGATCGAAGAATCGGCTGGCGGCATCCATGATCCGCGATTCCGCAATCCCCCGATGCATGGTAACCATTTCGCCGCACATCGCGGTTTCGTCGACCTCGCCGCGCTTATAAGCGGCGTAACGATTCCGCATCGGACGATCGAGGGCGGCGTCGACGACGTCTCCCTGTTTCAATTCCCAATCGAAAAAGCGCTCCCCAGCATCGCCAGGCCATAGGGTGCCGTCGCAGTCAAATGCGGCGACGCGCGGCTGAAGACGAACAATGGAGTCGAGAAATTCGTTGGTGACTGGAAGAAATGTTTCCGTGGCGTTCATCTAACGACGATAACGTGTCCACGCGGAAATGCGCAACGCAGGTTGCTCACGAGCGCGCCAACAGTCCCGCGTATTCCTCAGGCGTGTTTATATTCAAGACTACCAGCGGATCATCGACGTGCACGTATTGAATGTGCTGCTGATGCTCATGTTCGATATCGCGAGCGATCGATGTAGCCGGAACCCGGAGGAACACTTCAATCATTTCGCGGCCGAGCAGGTAGGGGTGCCCATGCTTGCCCGAAAACTCAGGGATCACCAACCAGATATTCTGTTCTGAGCTCTCAAAGGCGTCGTGCAACGCCTGCAAAGTCGCAGCCCCGACCGGAGGGCGGTCCACGAGGGTCACCATCGCGGCATCGCGGCCCCGGTTGAGCACCTCACGCAGGCCTACCTGCAGCGAGCTGAATTGGCCTCGGCCGGGATCGGGGTTGACGACAAGCGATGCGCCCTCTGCATAGACAACCGGGGCCAGTGTTTCGGCGTTCTTTCCGGCAACCACTACTACAAATTCGGTGGCGAACGAGAGCGCGCGGATCGCCGCTGAAAGGAATGTCTCAGTGGAAGGCTGTTGGCCGGCAACGGAAGGCGGCCAGGGCAGCAGGGCTTTGTCCCGCCCCATGCGCGAGGAATCTCCCGCAGCAAGAATGATGCCGGCGAAGCTGGCGGCGCGGACCATGCAGCGAAGATAGCAGGAACCACGGGAAACTGTTAGTTCTCAATCCC
Source organism: uncultured Acidobacteriaceae bacterium (assembly GCA_963750245.1). Classification (GTDB taxonomy): domain Bacteria; phylum Acidobacteriota; class Terriglobia; order Terriglobales; family Acidobacteriaceae; genus Sulfotelmatobacter. The sequence continues at coordinate 809,659 of CAVVQB010000002.1, read as the reverse complement.
GGATCGTCGACAGGAAGTCATTTCTGTTCGTCAAGCGCCGCCTTCGGCACATCGCCTGTCTCGGACCGGGAGGCATGAGAGTGGAACCAGCTCATGTGAGGCAGACTTGCATTCGCATGCCTGCGCTCCGCGATCAACTCTGCCGTGATCGCAACCGCAATTTCCTCGGGCGTGATCGCACCGATGTCGAGTCCGATGGGCGCATGGACTCGATCAAACAAACTTGCCGGCACACCCTCGTCCTGCAGCGCCTTGAAAATTGCAATCACCTTCCGCTTGGAGCCGATCATCCCGATGTAGCGGGCGCGTGTGTGAACCGCCCAGCGCAGGATGCGCATGTCGTCGCGATGTCCGCGCGTGACGATGACGATATAGGAGGCCTCGTTGGGATCAAATTTCCGAGCGGCCTCATCGAAATCCAATGCATGCACTTCCCGAGCAGCGGGAAATCGCTCTTTAGTAGCGTAAGAAGTGCGATCATCGGTCACAATCAGGTCAAAACCAGCCCTTGTCGCAACGTCGCAAAGATTTATAGCAACATGGCCTGCACCGAACACATAAAGTAACGCTGGAGGTAATACGGGTTCGACGAAAACTTCGAGTGTTCCGCCGCAAACCAGCCCCGTATCGTACTTGGGATCTTGGTTCAGATCGAAGCTCAACGTCCGAGGCTTTTCGGATTCCATCACTTCGCGGGCTGCTTGCCACACGTCGGCCTCGACGCAGCCACCGCCGATCGTGCCCACAATCGAACCGTCGTCGCGCACCAGCATCTTGGCGGTGCGGAACGAAGGAATCGAACCGCGCACATTCACGATGGTGGCGACGGCACCGCGGCGACCTTCACGGCGGAGCTGGACGATTTGTTCGTAGATGTCCATGCGACGGGAAATTTCCTAATTTGATTATCAGTCGGTTAACAGGAGGGAGTCAAACGCTCCAGCTTTTGTGGTAGTTTCAGGCTTCTAGGAGATCACATGAAAGCGGTCCGCATTCATCAATTCGGTAGCCCTGAAGTTTTGACCTATGAAGGCATCCCCGAGCCGCCCTTACGCAAGGACCAGGTAATGGTTCGCGTGCGAGCGTGCTCTCTGAATCATCTGGATATATGGGTACGCAAGGGGCTGCCCGGAGTGAAACTGCCGCACATTCTGGGCAGCGACATAGCCGGCGAAATAGCGGAAATCGGTGAGTATGTCAGCGGATTCAAGACAGGCCAGCGAGTACTGGTGGCTCCGATGCATTTCTGCGGGCACTGTGAGAAGTGCCTTGAGGGCTTGCAGAATCAGTGTCGCGCCTTCACCGTGCTCGGCAATGCCGTGGACGGAGGGAATTGTGAGCTGATCGCCGTCCCTCCCGCTAGCGTGATCCCGATTCCCGATTCGCTCGATTTCGTTCAGGCGGCAAGCGTGCCCCTGGTGTTCGTCACAGCCTGGCACATGCTGGTCGGGCGAGCCGGCATGCGCCCGGGGCAAACCGTGCTGGTGCTCGGAGCGAGCTCCGGCGTCGGCATCGCGGCGATTCAGATCGCAAAGCTCTTCCACTGTCGGGTGATCACAACGGCGGGGGACGAAACCAAGCTGGTAAAGGGGAAAGAACTGGGTGCCGACTTCGGCATCAACCATTACCAGCAGAAGATTTCCGAGGAAGTGCGAAAGATCACTAACAAAGAAGGCGTCGATATTGTGATCGAGCATGTGGGCGCCGCGACCTGGGATGAGAGCGTGCGGTCTCTCAAAAGCAGCGGCACGCTGGTGACCTGCGGAGCGACCACGGGCCCGCAAGTCGCAATTGACCTGCTTCATTTGTTTGCGCGGCAACTGTCGCTCCTCGGCTCCTACATGGGAACCATGGGTGAGCTGCACGAAGTCTTAGGACATGTATTTGCCGGACGGCTGAAGCCGGTGGTAGACCGCGTGTTTCCCCTCAGCGAGATTCGTGCTGCGCATGAGTACTTGGAGACGAGCCAGATGTTTGGAAAAGTCGTGCTGGGTATTTAGGAGTTCAGTGGCTAGGGGTCAGGGGCTAACAGTCAGGGGCTAGTGGCCAGTGTGCCGAGATAACTGATCACTGTCCCCCTGACCCCTGTCCCCTGCCTTCTCATCGTTTCTTTTTCGAAGGTTTCGAAGGCTTTGCGCCTTTCCCTGGTTTACCACCGCCCGCGGGAGTTTTAATCCCCCGCCCTGACGTCGTTACGGTCTTTTTGACAAGGTCGATCACAAAACCGTCCACCACTTTGGCAGTGGGTGTTGCACCCGTAACGTAAGGCGCCGAAAGATATGTTCCTACAATCTGCGTCTTGCTTACCTCGAAGCGCAGAAATCCGAAATTTGTCTGATCATATTGCTCAAGGGTCAGGCTGTTCGGTAGCGACAGAGGAACCTTCGGGTCCGCTCCATTCACAGTGTGCAAGGTGCCGAGCTTGGTGTAACCACCGCCGCCAGCCACAACGTAGGGAATCTGAAGCTGACCGTTCGGGCCTTTTACTGCGCTGGTAAAACGCTGGTAGTTGTGAACGTGCCCCGACAAAATCAGATTGGGATACCGTTTGACCTCCTGAAAACTGCTGGAGAGAACCTGATCCGCCACGCTGCTGCCCGAGTGCTCGTTGTCCCCGGAAAATGGGGGGTGATGAACGGTGACGATCAAGGCGAGGTTGGGATCGGCAGCAGCCAATTCGCCCTTGAACCAGTCGATTTGGTCCTGGTGAATTTCTGCTTCAGTTTCGCCCACGTTGGAAAACAATCCGATGATGGTCGCGAACGGAGTGGTGAAAGTCCAATACACATTCGGCAGATTCATTTGCGTCCGATTCGCCGCGGTTTTCAGCGAACCCAGTTGCGCGGGATTTTTCGACATGAAGTTTTGCACCCAACCATCGAGCGGGACCTTGTTTGGATCGACCGGGCCGTCTTGCGGATCGTCGGGCTGGCAATCGTGATTGCCCGGAATCGAAACGATGAAGGCCGGGTACTCTTTGTAGGTCTCGTAGAAGTAAGCGCCGTACCTGTCGATATCTCCGGCGAAGTAAATGACGTCGCCCAGATGGTAGTAGAAAGCCGGCTGTTTGCCGTCTGGCGAATTCGTGACATCCTGAGTCATGATCGATGCCACCAGATCCTGCGGCCCCGAGTCCCGGTAATCTCCCGTATCGCCGACGGTGTGGAACACCATGACGCCCGCATTCTTGATTTTCGCGACGTCGGCTGCGGTCAGTAACTGGGACAGATCAAATCGATAAGGCTTGGTGCCGTTGGGCGTGGGAAGAGGCTGAAAGGGATAGTGCGGAAGTTGAATGGCAGCCGCTGCGCGCGACGCCTGGACGGGAAAGTTCGCTGCTGGGATGGGGGGAACGTGGCTCTGCCGATTGCCAGCGCCCCTTCCGGTGCTGAACGACTGTAGTGGACTCATAAACCTCTCCTTCGAAGATTGTGGGGCCGGGTTGATGGAATACGGTATGCACTCTTTCGAATGCGCAACGTGGGGACGCCATGTTATACGGGGCCTGAACTTCTAGGAGGGGAAGACGCATCTCAGCTTACAGCAAAGACTCGGATTGTCAAGAGTGCTCCGTGGTTTAGAATAGTTGCATGTCCCGCGAATTGAATTTCGGCCCCTACGTAGATCTCGAGAACGGCAAGAAGGTTGTCAAGGATCTCACCTTCGGTAATCCGACACCGGAGGGCGTGGTGCTGACCACGCTGGATTCGGCCGTGAACTGGATGCGCAAAGGCTCCATTTGGCCGATGACGTTTGGCCTCGCTTGTTGTGCCATCGAAATGATGTCGATGGGGGCGTCGCGGTTCGACATTGCGCGCTTCGGTGCGGAAGTATTTCGTCCCTCCCCGCGCCAGAGCGATCTGATGATTATTGCCGGGCGGGTTTCCAACAAGATGGCTCCAGTCATTCGCCAACTCTGGGAGCAGATGCCTGAACCCAAGTGGGTAATTTCCATGGGAGCATGCGCTACTTCCGGTGGCGTCTTCAATAATTACGCTCTTGTGCAAAGCGTCAACCAGGTCATTCCTGTCGATATCTACGTACCAGGCTGCCCGCCCCGCCCCGAGCAGCTGATCTATAGCATTACTCTGCTGCAGGAAAAGATTCAGAAAGAGCGCGGAACAATCAAGAAAGCTCTCAACCTTACGTAAGCGGCGGTCCGCCAACCTACTTTTTGTACAGATAATGCCAGAGGGTTAATTCTTTCGGCCATCACCTGTAAGTTCTCCGCTTCCCGCAAACAATTGCCGAAAAAGAACTTGGACCCGCTTAACTCCCAAAACAGGAAAAGGCTCTGCAGAACGCGAAACCATTCCGCACTTTCTTGAATCTAAGGGGTTGAGTGTAGGACATAATGGCAGTCGCGCAAGGGACCGAGTTGAGAGAGTCCCGGCGGATTTACCCCGTGTGGAAGGTGTTTTATGGTGGCCAAATTGTTTGATGCGATCTTCGGTTGCAGGCATTCGCGTTATAGCTTTCCTGTAACTCTCCGTGGAACGGCGCGCCGGCCGCAGGCCAGCGTGTTGACCGGAACCTATGTAGCTTGCCTTAACTGTGGAAAAGAGTTCCCGTACGATTGGCAGGAGATGAAGGTCATCACATCTTCCTCTGAGAGACGGCAATATACGGCCGCGCTAGCTACCAAACAAGCTGCCTGATGCAGTCGCGGTGCTGACCGCGTCAGCTCTGCTCAAAATTATTACCAAGCCACGATGAGAATCGTGGCTTTTTCTGTTGCAAGTCTGAATTGTCGCCTAATCAATTCCTCACGAAAAGTCAGCATTCCCACTTTGGACTTCATGGCGCACTTATGTAACGCGTGAATGATTTCATCAAGCCACATCCTCCCGGATCTGCCTTAATGTGAAGCTTGTGCTCCTCAAGGGTCTTGGTCTGCGCTCAGGAAAGCGGATACCTGACGAGCACGCTACAAGAATTACCAGTTCTGAGGGCCCTAAGAGCATGAAGAAATTTTCAGGAGTTCAATGTTTCAGCGAGCCCGCAGCGTCCAACCTTGCGCTGCGCCAGGCCCTCGAGGGAAAAGACGATCTGCTGGCATCGATTCCCAGCACTCCGGCGGTCCTGCAATCTTTGCTCGATGAACTCAGCCAGCCGGCTGACAACGTCAATCTCCTGCGAGTAGCGGAGATCATCGGCCGCGACGAATCGCTGGCGGCGCAGTGCCTTCGCATGGCGAACTCTGCGCTGTATAGCAGAGGCCCCGCCCTCGACTCTCTTCGTGGTGCAGTTCGCACTCTGGGTATCGCGCGCATCCGCGATATCGCCATTTCCTGCGGCTTGCTGCAGGTCGTTTCGGCTTCCAAAAAAGTCATCGATCCGGCGATCTTTTGGCAACATTCGCTGGCATGCGCCATCATTGCGCGCAAGTTGGCGCGCGCCGTCGGATTCGGAGATCCGGAGAAAGCCTATCTCGCCGGATTGATGCACGACATTGGGTTTATCGTGAATCTGGTTGTGTTTCCTGATCAAACCAGAGCTGCGATGGAAAAAGCTCAGCGCGAGGGAGTTTTCATGGGCGAGGTCGAGTATTCGGACCTTGGCTTCACGCATTGCCAGAGTGGAGAGTTGTTGGCGCGCCGCTGGAATTTATCAGAAGTGCTTGTAGAGGTCATTCTTTGCCACCACTATGTGCCCGCGGCGGTAATAAACCCGGCGTTGGTGGCAATCGTATCCTTAGCTGACCGGCTCAGCCGGGCCTCGAATCTTGGGGTCGGCTACCTGGAAACAATCGACCCCATGGAACGCTGGGAGGGCGACTGGAACATCCTGTTGGAGAAATGTCCCTTGGCCGCAGAGGTAACCTGGGGCGACTTCGCCAAAGATTCAGCAGCTTACGTAGGGGAAATCCGCAATCTGGTGACCGCCATCTGTAAAAGCTATTAGCAGCGCAGGCTGCTAGCCTGCCGTCAAGGCTGCCGATGTTCGCTTTTCCATCGGGACAAACTCCCGCGCTTCATGTCCCGTATAAATCTGCCGCGGCCGAGCGATCTTCTGCTCCGGATCAGTGATCAACTCCTGCCACTGCGCCAGCCAACCCGCAGTGCGCGGAATGGCAAACAGCACGGTGAACATTTCCGGGCGGAAGCCCATCGCCTGGTACATGATGCCCGAATAGAAGTCGACATTCGGATAAAGCTTACGCTTCACAAAGTAATCATCCTCCAGCGCGATCCGCTCCAACTCAAGCGCGATTTCCAGTTTCGGATTGCGTCCCGTAACCTCGAAAACCTGCTCCGCGCACCAGCGAATAATCTTCGCCCGGGGATCGTAGTTCTTGTAGATGCGATGTCCGAATCCCATCAGCTTGAAGTGCCCTTCTTTCACCTTCTGGATGTAGGCCGGCACTTTGTCCTTCGTGCCAATTTCATCCAGCATTTTCAGCACTTCTTCATTGGCTCCGCCGTGCAACGGTCCTGCCAAAGCCGCCGCGGCCGATGCCATGGAAAGGTAGGGATCGGTTTGCGCGCTGCTTACCGAGCGCATCGCGTTGGTGCCGCAATTCTGCTCATGATCGGCATGCAGGATGAACAAGATGTCGAGCGCCCGGGCAATCGCGGGATTGGCCACATACTTCGGCTCGACCATCTTCCACAGCATGTTCATGAAGTTCTCGGCATAATTCAAATCATTATCCGGATAGACGTAAGGAAATCCAACATTGTGCCGGTAGGACATGGCCGCAATGGACGGTACTTTGCCGATCAATCGTTTAATCTGCAGCAGCCGGTTTTTGCTGTCGTGCACATGCTTGGCGTCGGGATATACCGTGGAGAGGGCTGCCACCGTGCTCACGAACATTCCCATGGGATGGCCGTCGTAGCGGAAGCCTTCCATGAACTTCTTTGTGGTCTCGTGCAGCATCGTGTGGTGCGTGATGTCATGCACCCACTGCTTGAGTTGAGGCTCCGTAGGCAACTCACCAAACAAAAGAAGGTATGCGACTTCAAGGAAGGAACAGCGCTCCGCCAGCACTTCGATGGGGTATCCACGATATCGCAGAATGCCCTGGTCTCCATCGATGTAGGTAATGCTGCTCCGGCAGGATGCCGTATTCATGAACGCCGGATCATAGGTCATCAGCCCAAAATCTTCCGGCCCGGTTTTGATTTGCCGCAGGCTCATCGCCCGGATGGTGCCATCCTCGATCGGAATCGTATATGTCTGGCCGGTGCGATTGTCAGTGATGGTGAGTGTGTTTTGTGGCATGGAAATGGAGCTCCTCGGTGTCGCTACACCCTAGCGTGTTCTACCCTTACTAGCTTTAGCCACAAGCGGCTGTGACCCCGATCACGGGGTTCCGTGACCATACTACATTTTTCGCTCGGGCAGCCCTAATTATCCACGTTAGCAGACCCCAAATACAAAAACCGGCAGCCATGGCCGCCGGTTACAGACCCACTCAACACTTTAGTTCGACGAATCATCCCGCCGTTTTAAGGTCGGTCGGTCGTCGTCAGGACTGCTGCTGCCCGATTTGCTGTCCCCGCTGGCGGAGGTCCGACGCAGGCTGGGTTTGTTCTCGTCTCTCTGGTCTAGAACTTTGTGGCGATTCTCGATCGATGCCAGCCGAGACTTCACATCGTCAAATTCCGAGGTCGTCACAACGTATTCGTTCTTCGCCGGCAGTATCTTGCGAATCTCTTCTTGCGTTTTCTCGATCCGATCCGGCGTCTGGGGATGCGTATCAAAGGTCTTGGCCAGCGTACCTGGTTTCTTCTTCTCCATCGCCTGAATCTTTTCAAAGAAAGACACAAAGGCAGACGGATCGTAGCCGGCGCGGTACATGTACTCGACTCCCAGGTAATCCGCTTCGGCCTCAAACCCGCGAGAGAATTTCAGAAAGCCCAGCATGGCCGCCGGTCCCGCCGCTTCGTACGCTCCGTAGCCGATTCCTCCGCCTACGAAAATCAGAGGAATGGTGGCGAGCTGCATCAACGTACCGCGTGTCTGCTCGCGTGCCAGGTGGCAGGCCGCCACGTGCGCAATCTCGTGAGCCATCACGCCCGCCATTTCGGCTTCCTCATCCGCCGCCAGAATCAATCCGGAATTCACGTAGAAGAATCCGCCCGGCAGCGCCATGGCGTTCACCACGTCGGAGTCGATCACCTTGATCGTGAAGGGCACCTGCGCGTCGGAGTTCCGCACCAGATTCTGTCCGATGCGGTTCACGTATTCCGTGACCACAGGATCATTCACCAGCTTGATTTGCGATTCAATCTGCTGGGCGTACGACCGGCCCATGGCTACTTGCTTCTCGATGCTGTACCAATTGCCTACGCCGCGGCCGCAACCCACATTGCGGTTCCCCACCGCATCCACGTCGGTCTTCGTCCCATCGTGCTTGATCTGGCTATCGTCCTGAGTCGGCAGAGTGGCTGGCGGCTGCGCAGGGGCATTCTGCACATCACTGGCTTTCGGCTGGCCTTTGTCTTGATCTGGAACCGGAGGAGTTTGCGTCTGAGTTTGGGTTTGACCGGGATTCTGTGTCTGACCCGGATTTTGACCAGGCTGCTGTGTTTGCGCCATCGTCCAGGGCACCGCGCTGAACGCCGCCAATCCCAATGCGATTCCTAACCCACGCAACTTCATAGGAACTCCTTTGGACCCACTCTTAACCGGATTATACGCCCGACTCCGGACAGACTCCCGCCTAAATCGTTAAGACGCGTATTTCAGTGTTTTAGTTACCCGCTCTTGATTTGGAACGGCTTTTTTCGCTCTTGAGAGGCATCTTTCGGGCAGTTCGGCGTGCTGTTGACGCCTAACGCTGCGGCTATGGAAACAAACCAGACTGCCGTCGAATACGTTAACGCTTTGCGTTTTGGCGGAAGGAATGCCGGGGAGCCCGACTCCTCAGACCTGCAAATTTGATCTCAAAAACGCGGGCTCAAGCCTGCCCTGAACTTTGCTGAAGAGGCGCTGGCGCGCCCCAAAAGCTAGTCGTAGTACTCCAGCCCCAGATGGGTGATCAATTCCTCGCCCTTCAAATGCCGTAGGGTGTTCTTCAGCTTCATCAACTGGATAAACAGATCGTGCTCCGGATATAGCCCGGGCACCGTCATGGGCGACTTAAAGTAAAAGCTTAACCATTCCTGGATTCCCAGCCCACGCAGTTCCGAGCTACGTTTCGCCAAATCCATCAGCAGCACGAGGTCAAGCACAATGGGCGCCGCCAGAATTGAGTCGCGGCACAGAAAGTCGACTTTGATCTGCATGGGATAGCCCAGCCACCCGAAGATATCAATATTGTCCCAACCCTCTTTATTGTCGCCGCGTGGAGGGTAATAGTTAATGCGAACCTTGTGACACATATTGCCGTAGAGTTCCGGGTAAAGTTCCGGCTGTAGAATGTGCTCCAGTACCGAAAGCTTCGACTCCTCCTTGGTCTTGAACGACCCCGGATCGTCCAGCACTTCGCCATCGCGGTTGCCCAGGATGTTGGTTGAAAACCATCCACTCAAACCCAGCATGCGAGCCTTGAACCCAGGCGCAAGAATCGTCTTCATCAACGTCTGCCCGGTTTTGAAATCTTTTCCGCAGATGGGCGCTTCGTTCTGCCGGGACAGCTCGAGCATGACGGGCAAATCCACCGTCAAGTTCGGAGCGCCATTGGCAAACGGAACGCCTTCCATCAATGACGCGTAGGCATAGACCATCGATGGCGCAATCAATTCGTCGTTCTCGCGTAGCGCCTTCTCGAACGCCTTCACCGACTGATGCGCCTCGCTCGCCTCAATGTAAGACTCGGTGGATCCGCACCACATCGTCACCAGTCGGCTCGCTCCGCTAGTCTTCTTGAATTCCCGGATGTCGTCGCGCAACTGCTCCGCAAGATCCATCTTCGTCTTGCCCTTCTTCACGTTGGGCCCGTCAATCTTCTTTACATAATTGTGGTCGAACACCGCCGCCCGCGGCGTCACTGACGAAAGAAACGGCTTCAACTGGTCGAGCAGCCTCTGATCGAGCACGCCCGCGTGCGAGGCCGCGTCGTACATGTTGTCTTCGAAAATATCCCAGCCGGTGAATACCAGGTCGTCGAGACCAGCCAAAGGCACAAACTCTTTGATCTTCGGCGAGCGGCCATCAGTACGCTTGCCCAGCCGCACCGTACCCATCTGCGTGAGCGACCCAATCGGCTTCGCCAGCCCCTTGCGGATCGCCTCCACGCCGGCAACAAACGTCGTCGCCACCGCGCCCATGCCTGGAATCATCACTCCAACCTTTCCCTTCGCGGGCTGGATCGTGCCGCTATTCGAGGAACTGCTCTTCGCCTTGCTTTCTGACTTCACTTCAACTCGCGTCGTCTTTGCGGACTTCTTCGATGTCGCCATATGTATTGGCCGCTTCCTTACTAGGAGTCTGAATGGATGTGCAAACCGAATATGTTCTCGTATTGGATAGGACTTTGGCAAACGTGAGGTGCCGAACGCGCAGAAAATCGGTTCAACGGAGCGTAGTGAACATCGATTGGAAACCCCTCAAGAAACTCTCTGTTCGAAGTAACGTTACCCCGGCCGTGAATGATCTCGATAAATTTTTTGCGTTGGACTCTAGCGCAAACACCCTTCATAGTGGAATCACTTCGTAAACCAGCTCTGCAGCCGGTCCCTCGAAGCTGATGTTTGCATGTCGGCCCCGCTGTCGGTATTGCAAGTCTTCTGACCTCGTCGATCTCCACCTCAATCTGAGCCCACGCCATTCGGCCTCGCGCCGGTAGTGTGCTCTTCAGAACAAGAACAGGAGATTCCAATGAAATCGATTCGCAAGTTCGCCTATGCCGTTGTTTTGACCTTGAGCGCTCTCAACTTCGTACCCAGCCTGGCTTCCGCCCAGGACGAGGCAGGGAGGTTCACGCTGCCGAACGAGGTGCACTGGCAGAATGTCTCGGTCCCACCAGGAGACTATAAGTTCACACTCAAGTCTGGGGGGCCCTCGGAAATGCTGATGCTGAGAAAGTTGTCAGGGACGCCTCAGTCGTTCATGCTGCTGGTGAATGATACCGACGTCGCGGACAATTCCAAAGCCGCAAGCCTGATCATCAACACCCGGTTCGGTGAGCGTTACGTCAGCGCCATGAACCTACCCCAGTTTGAACTCACGCTGCACTTCACACCGCCTGCAAACTCAGGGAAGGAAGTGGCTGAGATGCACACCGCTTCCGGGGCGAGCTCAGCCAAATAACTGCTGGGCTTCGCGAGAGCAGATCCTGTCAGGGATCTGCTCTCGTTTTTAAATTTTCTTTGGCTCGACCAACATCCGCGAAATCTCTGGCTGTTGGCAATGGGTTACGACGGACCGGTCGCTCGGGAATTTCCCTTCACTTCTTCGCTCAACACAATCGCTTCCGCAATCTCCTTCATCGCCTTGCGCTTCTGTCGGCTCTGGCGCTGTAACGCCAGGTAGGCTTGCTCCTCACTCAGCCCCAGGTCGCGCTGCAAAATTCCTTTCGCCCGCTCCACGATTTTTCGCGTCTGCAGTTGCTCAGAAAGATTGAGGTTCGCATCCTCCAGTCGTGCCATCTCGATCTCTGCGCCTACCAGAAACCCAACTGTCGAAATCAGCCGGATTTCCCGTCGCCGGTACACATGAGGCTCGCGATGCTGCAGGTTAATCACTCCCACCACGCGCCCGCGACACATCAAGGGCACCGACAGGAAAGCTTCATAACTATCCTCGGGCAGTTCGTGGAAGAATTGGAACCGCGGATCCAGCGCCGCTTTCTCCGCCACCGCGACCGGCTCTTTGTGCTCGGCCACCCATCCCGTAATGCCCTGGCCTACGCGCAGGCGCAGCCGGTCCACAACTTCCGGATGCCGATTCTTCGAGGCTCGCAGAACCAGATCCTCTCCCTCCAGAACATAGATCAGACAGGAATCGCACTTCACCAGGGCAGAAGCAAAGTCAACCACACGCGTCAATACATCGTGAAAGCCATCCGCTGTCGCCAGCCGATTGCCGATCTCGTGCAGCAAATCGACATGCAAATCCTCAGTCGAAATAAACGAGTTCATGATTAACAGTATGGACGATTGCAGACCATGTCTAACGTTAAATTTCAATTACAGTCATGCAGAATTTTCCCGCACGATTGTTACGTTCATTTAACATCCCGCGCGTATGCTTGATGTCGCTCCGAAAAGTACATGGCCTCGAGCACGAAGCGGCAGTCCGGCTGGACCCTACAACGCGCTACCGGTATCGGTACTATTTCTCCAGGTCCATACTCTTCACCGGCAAATCCCAATGCCCGTCGAGAATCTCGAACCGCCGCTGCTCCTCCCGCTGAAACGTCTCCTGATCGGGATACATCTGCTTTTGCAGCGCCGCCTCATCGAACGGTTCATTCGCCACGGTCGCATTCTTGAAAACAATCGTCACGCGATAATCCCAGCGCCCGTCTTCGGTCGTGTGATAGCGGGGCTGATCCATCCAGACCTTCGTGATTCGTCCCATCTCCGTTTCCTTCTTTAGCACTGGATAGTGATTCTTCTTGAACAACTTCAGAAACTCATCCGCATGCCCCCACTTCGCTTTGTAGTAATACTCGACCACGAAAGGCTTGTCGGAAGTCGCCGGCGACGCAGACTGAGCGCGGGAGACGATTGGGAAAGCGATGGCCAAGAAAAGCACAAAAACAAGAACACGAGACATTCGAATCACGGAATCCTCCTCGTCGATACTCGCTTGTACACTAACAGCACGTCAAAGATAAAGGGTCGGCAGAAGGAAGCAGTGGAAGATGGAAAGCGATGAACAACAAATCCTGAAACTCTTCGAAGATGGCGACCGCGCCCTAATTGCCGCTGACCTTGCCGCACTCTCTCGCATCTTTGCCGACGACTATATCCAATACGACGAATCCGGAGAGGCCCACACCAGAGAGGAAGTGCTGAACAATCTCAAGACGGGCGCGGTTCGCTACCTTTCGATGGTCTCGACCGGTCGCCGAATCCGCCTGCTGGGGAAAGAAGTGGCCATCGTCCACGGCTCAGAAGAAGATGATGTTGAGCAAGGTGGCCAGCGCTTCCCCATCTCCTACATCTACATGGATGTGGTTATGAAACGCGATGGCAGGTGGCAGATCGTGGCGTCACAGTTGGCGAAAGCTTCATAACGTCGTTTGTGGACCAACCCGCGTGGGAGTAAAGTTACGAACCGATTCTTCTAACCTGCCGAATTTTGGATGAATCGGGAGTCCAAGCTCCTTTGCCATCTTCATTCCTCTGCTTTCCACGCGCAGGGTGCGGAAACTTTTGATCGGCCATGCGTGCAGCCAGCCGTGTCGAATCGCTCCCCACAGAGTGTAAACATAGCGGTCGCCAGCAGGCCCGAGCTTATAGTCTCCGCTATGAGCATGTCGCTGGCGGACAACCTCGGCCCGCGCAATAAACTCCATCAACTCGTCATCCCCCCGCGCTAGCACAGGACGCCGCGCAAGCGAGAACCCGTCTTTTATCCTGCGATGTAGGCGGTAAAGATCGGACGTAGAACGCAAACTGGGAAAACGAAACACCCGATAGTTCGGGTCTGGCGAAAAAATTGGGGCAGTACGGGAATCGCTAGTCTCGAAGGCAAAGCCGTCATCGAATCGCGACTTGAACACCAAAAGCTCCACGGTCCGCAGGCCGGATAAGACCTTCACCAAATGGGCGGAATCTGTATTCGCCGGGTGGATGAACATTTGCATCTGCACTGCAACGTTTCTCCCGTGGGTTCCTTGCACCAATTGACCGGCAAACTCGAAGCCTATCTCTAGCAGGCCCCGGATTCGGTACTGGGGAAACTCCGACTTCAATGGGCCGGCGAACACACGAAAAGGCGCGTCAAGAGGCTGCGAATGCCTCTTATAAAGCAAGTAAGGTCCCTCAACAAAAGGCCAAAGGAAGAACGCCGAGGCAGCAGCCGAAGCGATTTCGAAAAGATGCCAGGACACTGCGTGTCCGGTTATCAATGCCAAAATGGAAGCAAACAACCATGCCGCAATAACCTGCAGCCGGGTCAGCGGCTGTTTGGACCACCGAAGAGTTTTCCGTTTAAATGTCAGGTCGTTCTCAGGCTGATCTGCAGAGCTGTCAGTGCGATGTCCTCCGATGGCTCCTCCTTGGTCACGCCGCTGTTCGCATCCGATTCTGCCAGTGACTCCACACGAACCAGGCCGCCCCGGCCGCCAGCACCACCATAATGACCGCATCGAACTTGTGAAAATACTTCCCGAGCTCGCGCCAGTTCTCGCCCAGCTTCATGCCCAGATATGCCAGCCCCAGGCACCATGGCCACGACCCCAGAAAGGTATAGAGGTGAAACCGTCCCCGCGGCATGCGTGCCACTCCAGCCGGCAGCGCGATGAAAGTACGAATCACCGGCAGCAACCGTCCTACAAATACGGCTAGATAGCCCCAGCGGGCGAAGAAGCGGTCAGCCACATCGAGTTCGCGCCTGCCCATCAGAATCCAGCGTCCGTAGCGTTCCACCAGCGGACGTCCGCCGTAACATCCAATCTCATACGCCACCAGCGACCCCAAATTACACCCGAGCGCACCGGCTGTCGCCACCCAAAGCAGCTTGAACGTCCCCGTAAACACTAGATAGCCGGCAAACGGCATGATCAACTCCGAAGGCAGCGGAATGCAGGCCGATTCGATCGCCATCAGCAGCACGATGCCCACGTAGCCAGTCGTACTGACCACGGAATTGATAAATACGAAGATGACAGCCAGAAGTTTTTCCGTCATGAAAGCAGTTCGAGCTCTCGGAAAATTTGCTAAGAACTAAATTAGTGTATCGGAAACCAGGAATGGAAGCCTTGCCCTAGAACGAGCCGTCCTGCGTAAAGGTATAGCCGGGTAAGGCCGCGCCTTGCGGCGTCTTCGTTACTTTGATGCGAGCGGTCGGTGCATCGGGAGCGGTAATCCCGGCAGGCCGTAGCATGGCATACTGCGCGAATACTTCGTTGTATACCTTGGTGACCAGATAATCCTGACCATCAGCGTCGCTGCGCCAAACCTGCCCGAGTTGGATCGAAGTTACAGCCATAATGGGTTCCCTGAAGAGCGAGTTAACCTCAGAGTATCGGGGGATAACTGGCCAGTCAATCGCTCCAGTGGTTACCGAGGTGTCTGGTAAGATGTTGCCCTCATGCCCCGTGGAAATATGCCGCGTCAACCCGCCCGCACCGGTCGGCAAGACCGTGTGGCGCGAGCCCTCCCACCCGCGAAGGCAGTCCCTAAACAACCACGCGGAAGCAGCGTTGATCGTGGAAGGACGAAGCGGGCCGCCTACAATCCCATCGCTCCCGACCGCGTCGCCGAAATCCTGAAGCGGCTCGATCAGCTCTATCCCGCCGTCACGTGTGCTCTTACTCACAGGAGCGCGTGGGAACTTCTGGTCGCTACTATTCTTTCCGCCCAGTCCACCGACGTCAACGTGAACCGCGTCACGCCGGAACTCTTTCGCAAGTATCCGACCGTTGAAGCCTTCGCCGCGCTCTCACCGGAACTGCTAGAGCCCGACGTCCGCTCCACCGGTTTCTTTCGCAACAAGTCGAAGTCCGTCGTCGGCGCCGCGAAAAAAATCGTCGCTGATTACGGCGGCCAGGTCCCTGACGACATGGAAAAGCTGCTGAGCCTCCCCGGTGTCGCGCGCAAAACAGCAAACGTGGTGCTGGGGACTTGGTTTAAGAAGGCGGAGGGCGTAGTCGTCGACACCCATGTTCACCGCATCTCGCGGCGTCTCGAACTGACGACGAACGATGACCCGCAGAAAATCGAGCAAGACTTGATGCGCATCATCCCGCGCGAGAAATGGATTCTCTTTTCCCACCAAATCATCTGGCACGGCCGCAAGCTCTGCATAGCCCGCAAACCCAAGTGCGTCGACTGCGCCCTGGAAAATATCTGCCACGCCGCCGACAAAACCTGGAGCACCGTGGAGATGCACAAGAACGCGAAGGCGTGACGGGTCGCTGCTCTGTCATCCTGAGCGGAGCGTTTGCGCTGGCGGAGCCAAAGCAAATGCGCAGTCGAAGGATCCCTTACGCAATAACGTATCACTGCCTCATCGGTGGATTTCCTTAACGCGAGCTGGCTAGGAGCGAAAACTTCTCTCCAAGGTTGTGCGAGCATCATCAGGTAAGGGATCCTTCGACTCCAGAGAAGTGCGCTTTGCGCACTCCCCTTCCGCTCAGGATGACATACTGCATTCTGCTAGACTCTTCATTCGATTCACGTTTCCGAGGTCTCTACGCATGCGCATCTTCGCTCTCTTTGCTATCGTCATATTCATGAGCACCGTCACTCTTGAAAGCAGAGCATCGGCCCAGACTCTGCCCGCGTCGCAAGCTATTACCGATCCCAAGCAAATCGCTTCGACGCCCAACGCGCAAGTCGAGCCGCGCAGCCTGACCATCGAAAAGCTCTACATGACGCGCCAAATCGGCCGTCCCACATGGTCGCCCGACGGCAAGAGCATCGCCTTCATCTCCAACATGAGCGGCCGCAATAACCTCTGGCTAGTGCCTGCCGAGGGCGGATGGCCGGTGCAACTCACGGTGAGCGATCAGCGCCAGACCGCGCCCGCGTGGTCGCCTGACGGGAAGTGGATCGCCTATCAATCCGATTACGACGGCGACGAACTCTGGGATATTTTTCTGGTCTCGCCGAAGAGCGGCAAAGTGGTGAATCTCACCAGCACTCGCGAGATCGCCGAAACGGATCCGACTTGGTCGCCCGACGGCAGGTATCTAGCGTATCTGGTGAAACCCAAAACATCTGCTGCCTACGAGATCGACATCTACGACACCCTGATGCGGGAAATAAAGCACCTCACCACCAACACGCCGCAGGATAAGGGAAACTACAACCCCATCTGGTCGAAAGATGGTAAGTACATCGTCTACACGCAGGAACAAGCCAAGGGCACGGATTCGAATATTTTCATTGCCGATGTAGCTACCGGAACGAGCACGCTGCTGACGCCACATGACGGCGAGCTGCGCTACTGGAACAACGACATTTCTCCCGATGGAAAAAACGTTCTTTTCACTTCAAATGCCTCCAATGGCTATGAGAACGTTGGCCTGCTGGATATTGCAAGCAAGAAAATTAACTGGCTCACCCACGACAAGTGGGAAATTCGCGGAGGCGAGTTTTCTCCCGACGGCAAGCGCATCACTTTCAGCGCCAACGTCGACGGCAATGAAGACATCTACCTGCACGATCTCGCCACAGGCAAATCCACGGCGCTGCCTATCCCCAAAGGCGTGAACGAGCCCGCTGGCGGCCATTCCGCCTTCACCAGAGACGGCTCGCGCCTTCTCTATTATCACAACGGCCCGACGGCACCGGGTGATCTATGGGTTTACACGCTGGCAGCGGGCAAGTCGCATCAAGTCACGCATTCGCTCGTCGCCGGCGTGCGATCCGAAGACATGGTCGAGCCCTATCTCGTGCACTATCCCAGCCGCGACGGCAAGTGGACCATCTCCGCGTTTCTCTATGTTCCTTACAACATGGCCCGCAACGGACAAAACGCGGCCATTGTGTACATTCACGGCGGCCCGACCTCACAGACCATGAATTCGTTTAACCGCTTCATCCAGTACGCAGCCAATCAGGGATACATGGTGCTCGCGCCCAACTATCGGGGCTCGACCGGATACGGCAAAGAATTCCAGCAGGCAAATTTATTCGACATGGGCGGCGGCGATCTCGAAGACGTGCTCGCCGGCGTCGACTGGATCAAGCAAACCGGCCACCTCGATCCGAAGAAAATTGCCGTGATGGGCGGAAGCTATGGCGGCTACCTCAGCATGATGTCAGTGACCAAGGCACCGGAAGTCTGGGCTGCGGGAGTGCCGATCGTGCCCTTCGTGAACTGGTTCACCGAAATCGAGAACGAAGACCCGGTCCTGCAGCAGTCCGATCTCGCGACTATGGGCGACGTGGTGAAGAATAAAGCGCTCTACGAAGAACGCTCGCCTATCAACTTCATCGATCAGATCAAAGCGCCATTGCTGTTGCTTGCAGGAGGACACGATCCGCGGTGTCCCAAGGAGGAAACGCAGCAGGTCGTCGACGCCATCAAGAAACGCGGCGGCACGGTTGAGTACAAGATCTATGAAAATGAAGGCCACGGCTTCGCCCGAGTGGAGAATCAGATCGATGCCTACAAACGCGTCGGCGATTTCCTGCAGGCGCACGTGCCTCCAGCGGATTGCAGTTGCTCGCTGACCGAATAGCGCCTCTGAGCGATGGCAGAACTCGGGAAGCTTGGTTAGCTGGAGTGGAGCACAGCAATCGCTTCTTCTTGATAGCCCTCAAGGTCCTTGGCCATACACGATTGTCCAGATCGAATCTTGTGAAATCGGACGGTGGCATCCCTTCCGTCGAAAGAAACGATTACCGCACATTTGCCGAGGCGTGAGCGGCTTAGTTCTTTCACTAGACTATGTGCATAAAGCCACGCTTGCGGAAAGCTGGACACGTGTATGTGATTAACGAAACACTCGTAGCCGATCGCATCCATTGATTCGCCGCCAAAACTACGATTGACTTCCGCCGCAAGCAAGATGCACTCACCTCTTTGCACAAAACCTGCTTCGAGTATCCGTTTCAGTTTGGGAGTAAGGCTCTTGGGAATCTCGGTTCCTTTTAAGAGCCCTTGCATTCTTAGATTTGCTCGTATGGCCGCTCCCGGGGATCTGAAAGCCCGTTTTACCGACAATAGCCTCAATCAATCCGGGGATGGTGTACTTCTTGGCCTCGATGTCCACTGCAAGACCCATTTCACGTAGGGTGGCGGAAGTCACCGGGCCGATGGATGCCAACTGAAGGTCGCCCCGGGCCTGGCCGCCACTTTCCCAGCAAAGCCACAAAGTTGCGCACCGTCGAGGAGCTGGTAAAAGTCACCACATGCGGCCGTCGCTGAGGATTCTTCAGCGCTTTCCGCAGCCGTACACGCGAGGACTTCGGCGCAACTGTTTCATAAGCTTCTGCCACATCTAAATGCGCCCCAGCCTTGCGCAGCTCTTTGGGAATCACGTCGCGAGCGACTTTGGCGCGCACCAGCAGCACGCGCTTCCGCTTCACTCGCCGGCGCAAGCTACGCACTACGGATTCCGCGACATACTCTTTGGGCACAACATCCACGTTCACGCCGCGTTTCTCGATGGCCTTCTTCGTCGCCGGCCCGATAGCAGCAACCCGCAGATGCTTGAAATTCGTCTTCCGCAGACGCAGCTTGGCCAGCCGCTCCCACATGGCCTCTACTCCATTCACGCTGGTAAGGATGAGCCAGTCGTACTCAGCAAGATTCTTGAGAGCTGAATCCAACGGCCTGAAGCTACGCGGCTTGCGAATTTCAATGAAAGGAATCTCCAGCACCGTGGCGCCGAGTTTGCGCAGTTCACTGGAGAGCCCTCCCGCCTGATGCCGCGCCCGGCCCACCAGCACGCGAACGCCAGCGAGCGCGCTCCTATCGACGTCGCGGGAGCTTGCGCGCTTTTTCATTGGTGGTCCTTGTCTTCCGGAGTCCGGCCGAGGCGCTGGTCTTTCATCATGCGCGCCACGCCCGACACGGCTGAGTCCTCCGCTTTCTCCAGTGAGGCGATCACATTTGCCTGATCCTGACGAGTACGGTTCTGGCTGAGCTTGAACTTTCCCTCAATCTTCGTCGCAGCAATTTCAAATCCCACAATCTGCCGCAGCATGTTCTCTTGATAAGTCGGGCTCAACTCTTCCCACTGCAAGCGGTACGCGGGCTCGAACGTTTCCATCAGCTCATGAAGCATCTGGCGCACGTCCTGCTCGGAAGAAAAAAGCCGCGCGTTGCCGTACACGTGCACGGCCGCATAGTTCCAGGTAGGAACGCTCTCGCGAGCCGTATAGTTACTGGGCGAGATGTAGGCGTGAGGCCCATGAAAAATCGCCAAACATTGCGCCTGCTGCTCCAGATATCGCCAGTGCGGGTTCGCCTTGGCCACGTGGCCTCGAAGAAAAATCTTCCCTCCGTCCTCACGCTCGAAGAGAGGCAGATGCGTGGCAAAAGGGCCCGCGTCCGTAGTCGAAATCAGAATGGCAAAGGGATTCGCGCGCATGAATGCAACGGCTTCGCCATCGTGGCGCAAGCGAAAATGTTCGGGAATATACACAGCTTCCGCTACTTTCTTGTCGGCTCTGTTGTTTCCTTCTTGCGCACGTGCAGAACTTTCTCTACCTCGGCGATCACCACTCCCGCCTCATCTTTCACTTCCACCGAAAAAACCGGCTCATATTTCGGCAGCGTCTTCAGTTTCTCGCGAATGTCCTCAATCTGGCCATCCGATAAACGAAACTCTGCGCGCACCGTTCCCTTCCCCGGCTTTCGATAGCGGATGCTCGCCGCCTTATCCCACACGATGTAGTCGCGGCCCAGGTTGGCCATCAGCATCAGCATATAGAACGCGTCGGTCATGGCAAACAGCGATCCACCGAAGTGCGTGCCCACGTAATTCGCGTTCCAGAAGCGCATCCTCATCTCGACGTCGACGGCTTTCATGTCGGGCGCGATATGCTGGACCCGAATTCCGGCGCCCAGGAACGGCGGCCAGAAATTAATCCAGCGGCGCAGAGCACGCGAGTCCTTGGTGCCGCCCAGAAGTTGCAGGAGAACGCTGCCGCTCTTCATGCTAGATCATGATACGGGATCACGGTTGAGGTGGGACGGCCAGACCGCGGCCATAGACGGCTTCGAGGATTTCGTCGCCCCCGCGGCTCAGCAGAGTATCGCCAACGGCGTTGCCCAGTTGTTCGGGGCGGTTGAGCTCACCGTCGCGCGATTCGCGGAGGAGCTTGGAGCCGTCGGGATCGGCGACGATGGCTTCGAGGTGCAGCTTGCCGTTCCGCTTTTCCGCAAAGGCGCCGATGGGAACCTGACACCCTCCGCCCAGGCGATTGAGAAGGGCGCGCTCGCAGCTGGTAGCAGCGCGGGCGGCAACGTCGTTCAAGAACTCAAGATGCCGGAATGTGGCGGCATCCCCGTCGCGGATTTCGATACCGAGCGCCCCCTGTCCCGCAGCAGGGCACATGATTTCCGCAGGGATGATCTGCTTGATCAGTTCCGTCTTGCCGAGGCGCTTCAACCCAGCCGAGGCCAGGATGATCGCGTCATACTCGCCTTGTTCAAGCTTGCGCAGTCGTGTATCGACGTTGCCGCGCAGGGGATGAATATCGAGATCGGGCCGGATGGCCTTGAGCTGCGCCTGCCGCCGCAGGCTGGACGTGCCTATGCGCGCGCCCTGTGGCAGCTCTTCCACTTGCGCGTACTTCCGCGAGCAGAAGGCGTCGCGCGGATCCTGCCGCTCGGTGATCGCGGCGATCTCGAATCCCGGCGCCAGCTCGGTGGGCAGGTCCTTCAACGAATGCACCGCCAGATCGACGCGGCCGGCGGCCAGGGCTTCTTCAATCTCCTTGGTGAAAATTCCTTTGCCTAATCCGCCCTTGGTGCCGACCATCGCGAGGGGGACGTCGGTGATCTTGTCACCGGTGGTGTGGATAATTTCTATTTCAACTTCGTGTCCACGCGCGCGTAGCAGCGCGGAGATATGATTGGCCTGCCACAGGGCAAGCTGCGAACCGCGCGAGCCGATGCGAAGTTTCGCCATCAGTGGCGCGTCTCCGCTTCTTGGTTCTTGTTCGCTTCCAGCATTGGCGGTTCTTTGTCCCTGTCCTTCTCCCGCAAATTGAACAGCCTCCGCACTACATCGATCACGGTGGTCGCCTCCGCCTCGCGCGCCGCAGTCTTCAGGGTAGTAATCGGCGTGTGCATCACTTTATTGATGATGCCGCGAGTCAGGGCCTCAACCGCCATTTCCTGTTCCGGGGTCAACGCGCCCATGCGCCCGCGCACGCGGTCGATTTCCGCCTGCCGGATGGTTTCCAGATGATCCTGCAACGAAACAATCGTCGGCACCACGTCAAGCGTGTGCGCGCGGGCTTCGAATTTTTCAACCTCACTGGCGATGATGGCTTCAGCAAGTTCGGCTTCCTTGCGGCGGTCGGCGACGTGGCTCGAGACGGCCTGCTGCAAGTCGTCGATATCGTAGGCAAAGATGCCGTCAAGCTTCGCCATTTCCGGTGAAACATCGCGTGGCACGGCAATGTCGATGAAGAACATCGGACGGTTCTTGCGACGGGACAGAAATTGCTCGCCGTGTTCGCGGCGGAAGATCGCGTGAGGTGCGCCGGTTGAGGTGATGACGATATCGGCGCGGTCGCAGGTATTGTAAAGATCATCGAACTTGATAGCCTGCCCGTTGAACTTCTGCGCCAATCCGATGGCGCGGTCGTAGGTACGGTTCGCGACAAAAATCGACGCGCATCCGTGCGCCATCAGGTGCCGGGCTGCCAATTCGCTCATCTTCCCGGCGCCGACGATAAAAACGTTCTTGCCCTGCAAAGTTCCAAAAATCTTCTTGGCCAGTTCCACCGCAACCGAGGCGATCGAAACAGAAGACGAGCCCACGGCAGTCTCAGTGCGTACGCGTTTTGCAACCGCAAACGCGCGCGTAAACAGCTGGTCGAGCTGCCCTCGCACCGAGCCAACAGCGCGGGCTGTGGCATAAGCTTCTTTCACCTGCCCCAGAATCTGGGCTTCGCCTACGACCATCGAATCCAAACTCGAAGCGACGCGGAAAATATGCCGGACTGCGTCTTTTTCCCGAAACTCGTATAAATGCGCGTCCAACTCTTCCGCCGTCAGATGAAAATGATCATGCAGAAATCCGCGCAAGTCGGCCGAGCCGTTGCTGGTGTGGGTCACCACTTCCACGCGGTTGCATGTCGAGATGATCATTCCCTCCTCGATTCCGGGATGGGCTGTGAGGTCGCGGCAACAATCGGGCAGGCGCGACTCCGGAATCGCCAGGCGCTCCCGCACTTCGAGCGGAGCACTCTTGTGATTCACGCCAATGAGCTGATATCTCATGAGGCAGCAAACCTGTGAATGGTTGAAAAATAATTCGCCGCCCAGGCCACGATGGCAGCCACAAATGCAAAAGTGGCCAGCACCGCGGCTCGGCGTCCGCGCCACCCCGAGTTCCAGCGGGTGATGACCATGATCATGTAGACAGCCCACATCAATATCGACAGCAGAATCTTGGGATCCTCAAAGTCGATGTGCCCATAGGTCGACATCGCCACGATCGAGCCCGTAATCAGGCCGAGCGTCATGAACGGAAACCCAAGCAGCAAAGAGCGATAGCCGATCTGGTCGATCACCTCCAGCGCGGGCAAGAATGAAATCAGGCTGCTGGGCTTCTTCGCCTTCAGCCTCCGCTCCTGCAGCAAGTACAGCAGGCTCGCTCCAAAGCTCAGCACCAGCGCGGCGTACCCGGTAAAGATCAGGATGATATGTGCGATCAGCCATCCCTTGTGCTGGACGAACGAGGTCAGCAGCACAGGCTGCTCGTCGAGGGCGGCGACAAAGGTAAGGAAGAACACAATGGGGAACACGACCACGCCGGGCGAGGTCGTATGGTAGATGGCATAGATGACCATGAAAAATGTCATCGAGAAGAAGGCCAGCAGAGACTCCCCGTTGTGTACCGATGCCCACACCACGTGTCCCGAGAGAAAAAGCTCCACCAGCGAAACAAAATGGAAGACCATGCCCATGCTAGCCGCGTGCAGCGCGATCCGGCTAAATAGCTCGCTGGTACGGCTAAGCGCAAAAAAGGCGTAGATCAGCCCGATGAAGTAGCAAGCCAGCGCAAAGCGCAACCAAAGTAATGCCATAGGCTAGGTAAGTATCAGAGTCGGCTGAGTTTAATGCAAGCCCGAACGAGTTCTTAAGCGTCGTTTTCGAACCCCAGCAACCCCATCTCTTTCCACGCATTATATTCTGCACGGGGGGCGCACAGCCGGGAAACACCAAGGATCACCAAGGAATGTGATCTGGATCACAAAACAGGGCTGCGGACGGCTGCAGTCGGATAAATCCGGAAAATATCTTCGAAAAACCATCCCGTCATGGTAGCGTTCTGGGCGTCATCGCAGGAGGTCTGTGTGCGATACATAGCGAGCATGCTGCTACTGGCCTGCATTGTGGCTCCTCTGCTGGCACAGGAAACCACGGACGAAGGCCCCAGTAACCAGAAAGCGAAGAAAACATACCAGGAAGCGCTGAATTACCAGCACAGGCACATGACGGACGCAGCGCTCGATGCCTTCAAGAGGGCCGACAAGCAAGATGGCGGACACTGCGTCGCCTGTCAGAAAAAGATGATCAAGTATGGGATCGAACTGCGCGATTGGAAGACCGCCGAAACCGCCGCTCAGGAGGGGGTCGAGCAGGCTAAGGGGGATAAGAATATTGCCCTGGCACACTATCAATTCGGTGTGGTCCTCATCAGTGAGGGCCTCGAACGGCATAAGGACGAATACTTCTCCCGCGCCCACGATGAGTTAACCAAGGCATTGGCAGCGGTGCAGAAATTTCCCGGGGCGATTTTTGCCGACGGGCAGGCGTTGGCACACCTCAAGCAGGACGACGCCGCCAAAGCCCGATTCGAAGAATTCGTAAAGATGAGGCCCGAGGACAGTCCTGACCGACAGCGCGCGCTACGCTACATCAGCCAACCCGAACTCGCCCGCGCCAGAATGGCCCCCGCCTTTGTGGTTACGACGGCGGACGGACAACGGATTTCGATGGACGATCTAACGGGGAAGGTCGTGCTGATCGATTTCTGGGCCACCTGGTGTGGCCCCTGCCGCGAGGCTCTACCGCACATGCGGGAGATCGCGAAAAAGTTCCAGGGGCAGCCGCTCGTGGTGCTTAGTGTGAGCCTCGATAGCGACGAGCAGAAGTGGAAAGAATTTGTCGTCAAGAATGAAATGACTTGGCCGCAATACCGCGATGGCGGTTTCACCGGACCAATCGCGAAGATGTTTGGCGTGGAAGCAATTCCGCACACTTTCACCATCGACGCCGATGGCGCATTGCAGGACGAACATATCGGGGATGCGTCCATCGAACGCAAACTAAAGAAGCTGATCGCCCGCGCCCGCGAGATTCAGCCGCCAACCAAGGTAGCCGAGCAAGCTCAATAGGAGGCGTTGCCAGTTCTAGTCCACTCCTAGGCTAGCCAGCGTTTCCTCCAGCACACCCTCGTCAATGACTAGCCACCGCCCCGCTGCCTTCACATCCTCCAGTTCGTCGAAGGCCCGGAAAAGGCGAAGCTTGGCCGCAGCGTACTGTTCGGCATCGGTCAGCGGACGCCCATGTACCGAGGCCCAAACGTTCACCGATTTGTCCGGCAGGAACACACTTACGGCGTAGGTGAGCTTGCGATCGGAGGTGACATCGAAGACAAATTCCGTGGCTGGGGCTTCGGGATCATCGGCTAGGGCTCCCCGTTTCCCGACAAAATAGTACTGGTAAACGTACCCCTGGGTGCCGGCGTAAGTCTTCAGGCGCCGTAGGGTCTTATCGGGACACATGCCGACATTATGAGCTCTCCTCCGAGGTTTGTCCCGCCCGGCCCATCTGGTTGAGAACAGTTCGCGTACCTAAGGTTCACCTCTGGCTGATATTGCACTAAGTTTCTTGCCCCGATCCGCCGATATTCCTCTTGAACGAGTTCTTTCGTCATGATGGGACACTGGCAATGGATCGCACTCGGCGTCTTAGCCGCCGCCATCGTTTACCAGGAGATCCGCATTTACCGTATTCGCCTTGAGTCGAAGAAGCGCGAAGAATTGTTTCAGATCGTCACCGAAAACGCCGCCGACATGATCGCGTTGGTGGACGTCAAAGGCAATCGCCTCTATAACAGCCCGGCGTACAAGCGAGTACTGGGCTACTCGGCTGCGGAACTAGGCGAGACTTCAGCCTTTGACCAGATCCACGCCGACGATCGCTTCAAGGTTCTAGAAGCCGCTCGCGAAGCGCGCAGCACCGGAGTCGGCCGAAAACTCGAATATCGCATCCGTCATAGGAATGGAACCTGGCGAGTTCTAGAATCGATTGCCGGCACCATCCGGAACGAGAAGGGCGAAGTCGCCAAACTGGTCATCGTCAATCGCGATATCACCGAGCGCAAACGAGCGGAACAACAAGCGGAGCACAACGCTTTTCACGATAATCTCACTGGCTTACCCAACCGGCGTCTCTTCCTCGATCGGCTGCAGCAGCTCTTTGAACGTGCCCAACGCAGCCCCAATCGCCAGTATGCCGTCTTGTTCGTCGACCTGGATGGTTTCAAAGCATTCAACGACACCATGGGCCCCGCGGTCGGCGACCAGGTGATCGTCGAAATCGGCCGCCGCATTGAGGCCGACCTTCGAGACGAAGACACGGTTTCGCGTTCGCAAAACCAGGTTACCAGCAGAAACGCCGTTCTCTCCCGAATGGGAGGAGACGAATTCACCATCCTGCTGGAAGACGTGGCCGATCCGAGCAACGCGATGCGAGTCGCGAAGCGAATTCTCTCCGCCGTAGCGGAGCCGTTCTTGGTCGAAGGCCGCGAAGTGCGCACATCCGCCAGCGTCGGGATCGCCGTGAGCGCCACGACGCACGCTCGGGCCGAAGACCTGCTGCAGGACGCAGACGTTGCCATGCGCCGCGCCAAAGCTCTGGGTGGATCCCGCTGCGAAGTGTTCGATGAAGCCATGCACACGCGCGCTGTGAATCGGCTCAAGCTGGAAGCCGAGCTGCGAGAGGCCATCGAGCTCCAGCAGTTTCGTGTGCTCTACCACCCCATCGTGCATCTTGCGACCAAGCAGATTGTCGGATTCGAGGCCCTGCTTCGCTGGCAGCACCCCGAGCAAGGCCTGATCTCGCCCTACCGTTTCATCGAGGCGGCCGAGGACACGGGATTGTTGTCCGGCGCCGGACACTGGCTCATTCTCGAAGCCTGCAAGCAGCTGCAAACCTGGACGCACAAGCATCCTGCAATGGCAACTGTGACCGTAAGCGTAAATCTCTCGGCCAAGCAATTCGCCGATGCCCGCTTTGTCAACGAGCTGCAAGGGGCCATCCGCGAGACCGGCGTGGAACCCTCGCGCCTGCAGCTGGAGATGACGGAAAAGGTGGCGGCGGCCGATCCGAAACTTACCGTCACCGTTCTCTCCTACCTGAAGCACATGGGAATTGGAGTGATTCTGGATGACTTCGGAACGGGACACTCCTCTCTTAGCGGGTTGCGGCAATTTCCGGTGGAAGCCTTGAAGATCGACAAAACCCTGGTAAACGAAATGCTGGCGGACCGTGGAACGTGCGACACAGTCGAGCTCATCATTCTGCTGGCGCATAAGTTGAAGCTGAAAATCATTGCAGAAGGTATTGAAACGGCAAAGCACCTGGAAAGACTGCGCGACTTTGGTTGCGACCTGGGCCAGGGATATCTCTTCTCGCCTCCGCTCGACCCTGAAGCGGCGAGCAAACTCCTAAGCGAAAGCAATGTTGCCTCGCGCGCAACCGTCACCGGGGCGTAATCGGCAAGGTTCTTCCCGACCACAACTCTCAGTTTTGATTCCCTTATGCTTCTTCACAGTGTCTATACTCATCTGTCCGGTAGACATTCGTGCTCACTCCAACAGCCAGGCACATGCGTCGCGCGAGTTGGGTCATCAGCGGTCTGGAGACGGGCATCGCGCTCTTTATCCTTGGCCTGACGTTCCTCTGGCTCAATCCGTTCTGGCACATCGATGAAGGGGGCTTTCTCGATTGGCGGGTGCACTGGTGGAACGTCGCAGCTGAAATACTTACCGGCTCCGGCTTTTTGCTAACAATTTTGGCTTTGATTGGCGCACTGGCCGTTGTCGTGTCGCGCCTGTCGGGCCGCCGCTCCTGGCCATACGCCGTAGCCGTTCTGCTGGTGGTCTGCGCACTGGTGTGGGTAGCCCCTGAAGGCTTCACTCGAAACCTTGAGGCCCATTTCGAATGGAACTCCGCCGATGGCTTCAACGTTTTTCGCCTGCAAGCCTGGGACGACGCCGCAGGCACATGGCGGCCCGTGGGAAGTTCGATGCTGCGATCGATCGTTGAAGTCGAGATTCAGCCTCTGTTGCACAATTATTTCAAACTCAACGACTGGCAGAAGATGAATGGCGAGGTCAGCGTTAAAGTCACAAAAATAATTCCCGTCGCCTGGCCGGTTGCACTCGGGAGCGGCGGTGACACGCTTGAGGATCCTGATGAGACGCCTCTCATGCGCGCCGCGGTGCAAGGCGACTTGAAAACTGTGCAGCAGTTGCTCTCAGATACCTCCGGCACTAACGTTAATGCTTTGGATCAAGGCGGGCAGTCGGCTCTGATCCTCGCCTGTCAAAATCCCAAGGCGAGCCCGGACTTGGTGAAAGCGCTAATCTCAGCCGGTGCGAACATAAACCTCCGCAGCCGGAACGGCTATACGGCCCTCACTTGGGCTCTCGCCCGAAATAACAGTGAAGTCAGCCGGATATTGCGCCGATCCGGAGGCAGGCCTTAGGCGGAGCCTAATTTCCTATTCGCCGATGCCTCAGCCGTCAATCTTCGCTTCTCGCATCTGCCTTACGGCCGTCTCCGAACTCACAGGCGAGTAATACACTTCCTTGAATGTATAAGACCGCGCCTTGGTGGCGAGCACCGGCATGATCTCAATGTGCCAGTGATAGTCGTCGTCGATGGTCTTCCAGTATCCGAGCGTCTTCGAGGGATGCAGGCTGTTAGGTGAGGTGTGCAGCACCAGGTGAAAGTCTTCCGTGAATGTCCGCACCCGTTGCAGGGTGCGGCGCAAAAGCGCCGCCAGATTCACTCGCAGCCCCGGCTTGGACAGCCCCGTGCGCTCAAACGACGCCTCATGATTCCGCGGCAGAATCCAGCTCTCATATGGGACGCGCGGAGCAAACGGGCCGATGGCAACATAATCACCACGCGCCTCAATCACACGCGCCGCCTGGCGCTCCTCCTGCGTCAGGATGTCGCAGAACACGCACCGTTCCTTGCTGATGTAATACTCACGCCCCGCCCGCAGTTCGTACAGCACGCGTCGCGGCACGAAGGTGGTGGCCGTGATCTGCGACGTAGGATGGCTAAACTCCTGTCCCGCATTGGAACCGTAGTCTTTAAAGAAGCTCACGTACTTGATCCGTGGATCGCGCTTGAGGTCCAGGATGCGCTCGGCAGCCAGTCGCAGGAACTGTCCAATCTCATCGTCGCTGGCATTCCACAAATGCCGGTCATGCCTCGGATTCTCCACCAATACTTCGTGAGCGCCCACCGAGCTCATTCGGTCATAAATGCCATCCCCGCGCCGGCTCGGTTCACCCTCGATGTGATAAAGCGGAGTGGGATGCACCATCGACCGCGCTGACCATGCCCCCGCACTGGGCGCGGCGGAGATGACCTGCGTGGGATTGGGGGCGTCCGCACAGAAACGGCAGGCACTTTCGGGGCGCGGGCTGTGCTCGACCGGGTTGTCGCCGGTGATAACCCAGGAACGAGTAATGGGATCCTTGCGCAGTTCCATGGTTCAGCTAAACACCGGGGAAGAACCTGCGTCAACTACGATTTCAAGATTACAACTTGCGTGGGCGCACAGAGGGTCGAATTCAGCTTTGTTATAATCCGCGCCAAGCCCGCTGCCGACCACGAGAATGACCGAGCCGTCCACTCCGCTGATGCGGCAATATGCCGCCGTCAAGAAAGAACATCCCACCGCCCTATTGTTCTTCCGCCTGGGCGACTTCTACGAGCTTTTCTTTGACGATGCCATCGTGGCCGCGAAAGAACTGCAGATCACTCTGACCTCGCGCAACAAAGAAAAAGGCATCGCCGTACCTATGTGTGGAGTTCCTCATCACGCCGCGGAAGGCTACATTGGCAAACTGATCCGCAAGGGCTTCAAGGTGGCCATCTGCGAGCAAATGGAGGATCCACGGCTGGCCCGGAAGCAGATCGGCACCAAATTGGTGCGGCGCGAAGTGACGCGGGTCGTCACGCCAGGTACGGCTGCGGATTCCCTGCTGGGCTCGGAAGAAAATAACTTCCTGGCGGCACTGGCACAGGTTGGCGACGGCGTTGGCTTCGCCGCACTGGATCTTTCTACCGGAGAATTCCGCGCGACAGAGTTCTCAGGCGAAGGCGCGCTCCGCCGCGTGCAGGAAGAACTGGAGCAACTCCGGCCGAAAGAACTGTTGTATGGGTCAGCCGCTCCCCTGTTCGACGCTAATACCACCAGAGCTCAATCTCCCCAGCGCCGGGGGTCGGGAGCAGCCTGTACCGAGACTCCCCTCGACGATTGGATCTTCGCTCCCGATCATGCCATTCCGTTGCTGGAGAATCATTTCGGCGTTCTGTCTCTCGAAGGATTTGGCCTCGCCGGGCGCACCGCTGCGGCTGCCGCCGCCGGTGCGATTCTCTACTACGCAAAAGCCACGCAACGCGGATCCCTCACGCACGTCGACCGCATCGGCTGGTACGAGCGTCAGAATTGTCTCGTGCTCGACGCAGTCACGGTGCGTAATCTGGAGCTGATCGAGCCGCTTTTTGCCGGAACGGACGCAGGTGTGACGCTGTTTCGCACCATCGACGCCGCGGTTACTCCCATGGGCAAGCGTCTGTTGCGGGCGTGGTTGCTGCGCCCGTCACTCGATCTGTCGGAGATCAATGCGCGCCTCGACGCCGTGGAAGCTGGCGTGAAGGAAACTATCGCTCGCGAGGAATTGCGCCGCGCGCTCGATGGAGTCCTCGACCTGGAGAGACTGTTGAGCCGCGTTACGCTCGAGACCGCGAATCCGCGCGATGTATTGGCTCTGGCCGCCTCGGTGGCAAGGATTCCGGCAATCAAGTCGGCGTTATCAAAACTAACGGCGGAGCGGCTGCGAACCCTACACGGATCGCTCGACGAACTTTCCGATCTGCGGGACCGCATCGAAAAAACCATCGTCGCCGAACCTCCGCTGAGCTTTGCCGACGGCGGCGTCATCGCGGCGGGCGTAGATCGCGATCTCGATGAACTGCGTGAACTCTCGCGCAACAGCAAGCAAGTACTGGCGCAGATCGAGCAGCGTGAGCGAGGCCGCACCGGGATCAGTTCGCTCAAGGTCAAGTTCAACTCCATCTTCGGTTACTACCTTGAGGTGTCGAAGCCGAATCTGCACCTGGTCCCGCAGGATTATGAACGCAAACAGACGCTGGTGGGTGCCGAGCGCTTCACCACTCCCGAACTGAAAGAGTACGAAGCGAAGATTCTTGATGCGCAGGAAAAGATTGTCGAAATCGAGCGCCGCCTGTTTATGGAATTGCGCTCTGCAATCGCCGCTGAGGCCAAGCGCATCCGCCAGACAGCACTGGCGCTGGCCGAAGTGGATTTGCTGGCGTCGATGGCTCACATCGCGGCGCTGCGGAACTACACCCGGCCGCAGTTGATCGCATCGGCCAACGGAGAAGCAGGCGATCTCGAAATAGTCGAGGGCCGCCATCCCGTGATTGAGCAGCAGGAATTGGCCGGAGGCAGCGAGCGCTTTGTCCCCAACGATCTTTACTTGAACGCTTCCACGCACAACATCCTTCTGCTGACTGGACCGAACATGGGCGGCAAGTCCACCTATTTGCGCCAGACCGCGTTGATCGTGATCCTCGCGCAAATCGGCTCGTTCGTTCCCGCGCGCTCTACGCGTCTTAGCCTGGTGGACCGCGTCTTCACCCGCATTGGCGCCAGCGATAATCTGGCCCGTGGCCGCTCCACTTTCATGGTCGAGATGACCGAAACTGCAGCCATCCTGCATACCGCAACCGCAGGCTCGCTTATCTTGCTCGACGAGGTAGGGCGCGGTACTTCGACCTACGATGGCCTCGCGATCGCCTGGGCTGCTATCGAGTACCTGCACGCCAACGTGCGCGCCAAGACTCTGTTCGCCACTCACTATTTCGAGCTGACAGAATTGGCCGAACAACTTCCAGGAGTGAAGAACTATCACGTCTCGGTAAAGGAAACCGGCGGCGGCATCGTCTTCCTGCGCAAAGTCGAGCCCGGCGCGGCCGACCGCAGCTATGGCATCGAAGTCGCCAAACTGGCAGGCTTGCCGAACGAAGTCATCACCCGTGCCCGCGAAGTGCTGACTGAACACGAATCGGCGGAACGCGAACTCACCGGTCATCTCTCGCCGGGAGCGTCTCCTCCGCCAACGCAGCTGACCATCTTCACGCCGCTCTCACAGCCGGTTCTGGAAAAGCTGCGCGCGGTAGACTTGAACCGGCTTACGCCGCTGGAGGCGCTGAACTTGTTGGCCGCGCTGAAAAAAGAAATCTGAGATGACGATCAGAACAAAAAAAGCCAGATTGAAGAGCGACCCGGGCCAGCTTCTGATCGTCGGCTTCGACGGCACAGAGATCACGCCGCGCCTCGGTTCCCTTCTCACGCGGTTGCAGCCAGCGGGAGTGATCCTGTTCGCGCGCAATATTAAGACTGCCGAGCAGACCCGGCGGCTCCTGTACGATTGCCAAGAATGCGTCTCGACTCCGCTTTTTACCTGCGTCGACCTCGAAGGCGGCAGCGTAGACCGATTTCGCGATGTCCTTGGCCCCGCGCCGTCTGCCGCGGATGTATTCGCCTCCGGCGATCGCAATCTTTTCCGCAAGCATGGCCAGGTCATCGGAGAGAACTGCCGCGCTTTGGGCTTCAACGCAGATTTCGCTCCCGTGCTCGACCTGGCTTTCGAAGCGTCGCGCAGCGTGATGAGTTCGCGTTCGGTCTCCGCGGACCCGCGCGAGTGTGCAGCCTATGCGCGCGAGTTTCTCGCCGGCCTTCGCGCCGCCGGCGTGTTGGGATGCGGCAAACATTTCCCTGGTCTCGGCGAAGGCAAACTCGACAGCCATCACAAGCTACCGGTAATTCTGAAGTCCCTAAACAAGCTCTGGGCCGAAGATCTGCTTCCTTACCGCATGCTGCGCGCGCAGCTGCCGATGGTGATGATCTCGCACGCGGCCTATCCGGCTGTGACCCACGATAAAACTCCAGCTTCGCTTTCGAGGAAGTGGATCACCGGTATCCTGCGCAAACGTATGGGCTACCGCAACCTGATCGTGTCCGACGATCTGGAAATGGGCGCGGTCTTGTCGGCGGCTCCAGTTCGCAAGGCTGCCGTCGAGTACATTCGCGCCGGAGGAGATCTGTGCCTCGTCTGCCACCGCGAAGACTACGTCACACAAGCCTATGACGCATTGGTTAAGGAAACCGAGCGTGACCCTCAGTTCGCCAAGCGTCTGGTCGAGTCGGCGCATCGAGTCCGCGCATTCAAAACGAAGTCCGCGCAGATCTTGCGGGTAACGAAAGCTCCTTCCCGAGCTGCGCTCGAGAGGCTCTCTCGAAAGCTGTGGGAGTTCGGCGAGCAGGTGCGGTTGCAAAGTCTGATCCGCGCCGAGAATGGCCGTAAGGAAAGTATGCGGCCGCAAGCATGACAAAGAAAGCCATGATAGTTGCCGGGTTAATGAGCGGAACCTCCGCCGACGGGATCAATGTGGCTCTGCTTCGGATGGAGGCAAATCTCGGCCCACTGCAACTCGCCGGCACGAGTTTTAAATTGCTCGGCCACGCGGAATATTCTTACCCGAAGAAGGTTCGGTCGGCGGTGATTGGTGCAATGAACGCTCCACGGGCAAGTGTGGCCGATCTCTCTCGCCTGAATTTCCTCCTGGGAGAACTCTACGCCGACGCGGTGCTAGCCACCGAGCGACAATTCCACGTAAAGGCGAACCTGATCGGCTGCCACGGGCAGACGCTCTATCACCAGGGCGAGCCGCTGCGTTTCCTGGGCCGCAAGATCGCGGCCAC
Source organism: uncultured Acidobacteriaceae bacterium (assembly GCA_963750245.1). Taxonomy (GTDB): domain Bacteria; phylum Acidobacteriota; class Terriglobia; order Terriglobales; family Acidobacteriaceae; genus Sulfotelmatobacter. The sequence goes on along the minus strand of CAVVQB010000002.1, from coordinate 775,851 downwards.
CTGGCAGATAGGCGAAGCCGCAATCGTAGCCGCTCGAGTGGGCGCTCCCGTCGTTTCAGATTTTCGTCCCTCTGACGTGGCGGCTGGAGGCAAAGGCGCGCCGCTCGTCCCCTTCCTCGATTACGCACTTTTTCGCGACGCGCATATCGGAAGGATCGTGCAGAACGTCGGCGGCATCGCCAACCTGACCGCGATCCCTGCACGGGCAACGCTCGACAGAGTAGTCGCGTTCGATACCGGCCCAGGCAATATGGTGATCGATGCCATCACCGAAAAGCTCTTCGGCCAGCCCTTCGACCGCGGCGGAAGAATCGCAGCCTCCGGAAAAATTCTCCCTCAAGTCCTGCGCGAATTGCTGCGCCGGGATTTTTTCCGCAGAACTCCTCCCAAGACCGCAGGCCGCGAGGAATTCGGACGCGAGTTCACCCGCGACTTGCTGCGGCGATGCAGGCATTACCGAAAACAAGACATAGTAGCCACGGCAACAGCGCTAACCGCCCACTCGATTGCCGATGCGGTGCAGTGCTACGCGGCGCAGAAATCACTTCCTCGCCGAAAGCCCGCCTTCGCGGAAATGATCCTCTCCGGAGGCGGTGCCAAAAACTCAACGCTCGTCGAAATGTTGACGAACGAACTCGCACCCCTCGGCTTGCGCCTGCGATTTTCCGACGAGTTCGGCCTGCCTTCGGCGGCGAAAGAGGCCGTCGCCTTCGCCGTCCTGGCGCATGAAACCTGGCTGCGTCGCCCATCCAACGTGCCCTCCGCAACGGGAGCGAATCGTGCGGCGATGCTTGGTAAAATCTCGTATCCTTAAGACAAGAGTGGCACCCAGAATTCTCGAATATGGCGATCTACGCATCACTGCTGCGCGGAATCAATGTGGGTGGGAACAAGAAAATAAGAATGGACCTTCTTCGTTCATCCCTCGAAGCGCTGGGTCTCTCGCAAGTGAAAACCTACATCCAAAGTGGAAATGTAGTTTTCAACGCACCGAAGCTCTCACCCGCCGCACTTTCCAGTCGGATTGAACGGGCTATTCTCCGCGACTTTGGTTTTTCCGTTTCCGTTATCTTACGAACAGGGGCGGAAATAGAAAACACCATCACGAACAATCCGTTCATGAACCAGCCCGGAATCGATCGCGAAAGGCTCCATGTTGCATTTCTGTCCGAATCGCCTGCCACTGCCGGCCTGAAAAAGCTGGCGGAGCTGACGAAGGGGCCGGATCAATCCCGCTGTGTCGGCAATGCGGTTTATCTTTATCTTCCGAATGGAGTATCTAAAAGCAGTTTGTGGAAGACTCCTTTGGACCGCGTGTTGTCTGTGGTAACCACCACTCGCAATTGGAAAACCGTGAACACCCTTCATCAGATGTGCAAGGACTGCCGCTGATGCGCCGCAAGACCCTCTTCTCATTCATCACATTGGTCATGGTTAGCTGTCTGCTCGCATGCTCCAGCAAGCCCGACCCGAACACATTGGTGATGCTGATCGAATCGAGCCCGACGAATCTCGATCCCCGAGTTGGAGTCGACGCACAGTCGGAGCGTATCGACAATCTGATCTTCGACGATCTCCTCTCGCGCGGCGACAACCTCGATGTTGCCCCAGGACTCGCCGAGCGCTGGGAGATTCCCGACCCTCTGACTTACATCTTTCACCTCCATCACGGCGTGAAGTTTCATGATGGAAGTTCCCTTACGTCGCGCGACGTGAAGTGGACCCTCGATTCTCTCATCGCCGGAAAAATCCGCAGCGCAAAGGCGGCCGCCTATCGCTTCGTCGATCGCATCGACGTGCCCGATGACTTCACCGTTGTCTTCCACATGAAGGAACCCGATGCGGCTTTACTGTGGAATCTCTCGGATGGCGCGATGGGTATTGTGCCCTTCGGTAGTGGAGAAGAGATTTCACGCACTCCCATCGGCTCGGGACCGTTCCGGTTCGTCAGCGCCGAAATCGATAAAGAAGTTGTTGTGGCACGCAATGATGACTATTGGGGCGAGAGGCCGAAGCTCTCTCGCGTGCGTTTTGCCATCGTGCCCGACGCCACCACACAGGCTCTTGAACTTCGTAAGGGCAGCGGCGATGTCATCATCAATGGGTCGTTCCCGCCCGATACGGTGCTAACCCTGCGACGGGAGCCGTCACTCGCAGTCGAGTCCGCTCCCGGTACCAGGCTGGCTTATCTGGGATTCAACGTGCGCGACCCGATTTTAAAAGACGTGCGCGTGCGCCAAGCCATTGCTTATGCTCTCGACCGCCGGCCGATGATCGATTACCTGTGGCGCGGCGAGGCACAACCAGCCCGCAGCGTGCTTCCCCCGCAAAGCTGGGCGTACAACGACAACGTGCCAACCTACGACCACGATCCTATCAAGGCACGCCAGCTGCTCGATGCCGCGGGCTATCCCGAAGTGGACGGAGTTCGCTTCCATATCACGATGAAGACTTCTACGGACGAAAACACTCGCCTTATGGTCGCCGTAATGCAGCAACAGTTGCGCGAGGTCGGGATCGCACTCGATATTCGTAGCTTCGAGTTCGGAACCTTCTTTTCGGACGTGACCCATGGTGCATTCCAGCTTTACGGGTTGCGCTGGATCGGCGGCAACGAAGACCCTGATATTTTTTCTTTGTGTTTCAGCTCGTCGCGCTTTCCTCCGAACGGCGCCAATCGTGGCTACTATTCCAACCCGAAAGTCGACGCCCTGATCGACGAGGCGCGTCGCGAAGTCGACCAGGCCAAGCGCAAGTCAGCCTACGCCGAACTCCAGAGCATGTTGGCCGAAGAGTTGCCTTACATCGATCTCTGGTATTTGGATAACGTTCTTGTCCACAACAAGCGCGTCCGCAATCTGCAGCTGAATCCCGCGGGAAACTACGACTTCCTGCGAACGGCTGAACTGGCCAAATGAAGGCTGGCGGCGCTCGTAGAGCGGCCACATCTCGTCGCGAAAAGCTGCAATCTCCGCGTGTTACCATCGAACTCTGCCCCGCATGCGAATTCTCTTCATTGGCGACATTTTCGGACGTCCGGGCCGCACCATCGTCAAAGACCGGCTGCCCGGCATTGTCCGCGATCAGGCCATCGACTTGATCATTGCCAACGGCGAGAATTCTGCCGCCGGTTTCGGCATTACGCCTGCGCTCGCCGAAGAACTGTTTGAGCTGAATATCGACGTCATCACCACCGGCAACCACGTCTGGGACAAGCGCGAAATCATCGACTACTTTCAGATGGTCGAAGGCAACGGCAACGGACCTGCACGCCGGGTTCTGCGCCCGGCCAACTATCCAGCCGACATGCCCGGCTGGGGCCTCTACCAGGGACAAAAGGCTAAAACTCCGTATGCTGTGATCAACCTGCAGGGCCGAGTCTTTATGGCTTCGAACGACGATCCTTTTCGCGTTGCCGACCAGCTTTTGAAAAGCATTAACGCCAAAATTGTCCTGGTCGATTTCCATGCCGAGGCAACTTCAGAGAAGATTTCCATGGGCTGGTATCTCGATGGCCGCGTGACCGCCGTAGTCGGCACCCATACGCACGTTCCTACGGCGGACGAACGAGTTTTGCCTCAGGGTACCGCGTACGTGACCGACGTTGGAATGACCGGCCCCTATGACGGTGTGATTGGGGTCAAGAAAGAACTGGTCGTCAACAAGTTCCTCAACGGCATGCCCGTGCGCTTCGAAGCGGCTACCGGCGACGTCCGCCTATGCGCGGTTGTGATCGATTGCGATGAAAAGACGGGCAAAGCTCGGGACATCGAGCGGTTGATGCTGAGTTGATTTGTCCCATGCCGCAAGAATCGCCTCCGCCACCGTTCTATGTTCGCCGGTCGGTCCGTGTGGGGTCATATCAAGCCGAAGGTACCCGGCACTACCGAGCTATCGGCGGAAACCACCCGGGCAGGGTAAAATCAACCGAATGCGTTGCGCGCCATCCATTCTGCTGGTTTGCCTTCTGCTTGCGCTCACCAGCATTCCTGCGTTTGGCGCCCACGACGTTCCCCTGGACCCTCCTGCGATCTCATGCGGGAATGGCGTTCCGGGCGGCATCAACTGCGTGCCTTCCAAAAACGATCTCAAACAAGCCCGCAATGCCTACGCCCGAGGATTGAAACTGGAGGAGCACAAGCACTTTGAAGAAGCCTTCACCGAATTCGATAAAGCGTCGCGACTGGTTCCGCAGGACCTGCATTTCTTTTCGGCACGCGAAGTGGCGAAGTCCCAGTTAGTGTTCCAGCACACGGCGCGCGGCGAGGCATACCTGGCCGATGCCCAGCGTGAGCCGGCTGCAGCCGAGTTCCGTTCCGCCCTGAAGCTCGATCCCGACAACGGCTACACCGAGCAGCGTCTCGCGGAAGCCTTGCGCGACATCGCCGCTCCCACGCCTCGCAGCCTTCCGTCGCTGGTCGCCGAGTCCACGGAACTCCACTTGGACCCCAAGCCTCAACGGGCTACGTTCCACTATCGCGGCGACGTGCGGGGACTCTTCGCTGAACTGGCATTGGCTTACGGAGTGACGGCTGAATTTGACGATACGGTCCAGACCAAATCAGTGCGTTTTTTTGTGGATGACGTCGATTTCTTCACCGCCCTCAACCTGGCCTGCCGGGTCAGCAAGACCATGTGGACCGCTCTCGACCCACACCAGTTCCTGGTGGCCGCTGATACTCCTGAAAACCACAAGCAATTCGACCGCATGTCGCTCGCGACCTTCGCAATGCCCGGCGCTGCCACGGCGCAAGAGGCAACGGAAATGGTCACGGCGCTTCGCAATATCTGCGAGTTTCAGAAAATCAGCTCTGGCCAATTGGGATCCCTCGAAGTGCGCGCACCGCAGTCGACTTTGACGGCCTGCACCAAGCTTTTGCAGCAGTTGACGAGCGATCCTCCACAGGTCTCGCTCGATGTCGAGGTCTACGAGGTCGACCACAACTTCACGCGAGAAATCGGTCTGCACATCCCGAATACTTTTAATATGTACAACATTCCGGTGGCCGCGCTGGCGGGTTTGGGCGGGCAGAGCATCCAGTCGCTCGTGAATCAGTTAATTTCCTCCGGAGGCATCAACCAGGCAGGCAGCACTGCGCTCTCCGGTCTGTTGGCCCAATTACAGAGCCAATTCAGCTCCATATTCAGCCAGCCGCTGGCCACGTTCGGCGGTGGTCTCACTTTCTCGGGAGTAAGCCTGGATCACTTCACCGCAGCACTTTCCCTCAACGAATCGTGGGCGCGCAGCGTGAGCCGTGCGACTCTCCGCGCCGGGCAGGGCAAAGAAGCTACTCTCCATATCGGAGAACGCTATCCCATTCTGAACGCTACCTACGCGCCCATCTACAATTCGCCGCAGATTTCCCAGGTGCTGGGAAATCAGAGTTATGTTCCTCCGTTCCCGTCGGTTAGTTACGAAGATCTGGGATTAAATCTGAAGACCACCACCGTCATCCATGGCGATGGAGAAGTGAGCATGAAGCTTAACTTGCAGATGCGCTCGCTGACCGGAAGCAGCTCGAACGGTGTTCCGGTAATTTCGAACCAGGAATATGAGGGCGGCATACGCCTTCGTGATGGCGAGCCCGCGGTAGTTGCCGGCGAAATCACCACCAACGATCAGTATTCCATGAGCGGAATTCCCGGACTACAGTCCCTTCCCGGTCTAAGTCAAGGTCTGACCGACAATACAAAAATGAAGGAAGACGACGAATTGCTCATCATCATCACGCCGCACGTTGTCGCCAACCATAGCCGGAAGACGGACGCGATCTGGGTCACCGAGAAGTAACGACTCGCCGACTCCTGCATTATTTTCCTTGTTTCGCAGCGAAATCCACCAACGCCTTCAAAGTGTCAGCCGGAACCTGACTCACGTTTGCGATGCTGCGCCCGTTGATAAAGAGAGTGGGTGTGCTGTTTACACCTACAGACTTACCCAGAACAATTGAGGCTTCCACGCGAGCCTTAGTCGCTGGAGTCTTGGCGCAACTGGCAATGTCCGCACCCTTCACGCCGGAGGCATCGGCCAGCGCGGTCAGTTTTTCGTCTGCATTCTCGGCCGTTATATCGGACTGCGCGTCGTAGGTTTTTGCAATGAACTTCCAAAAAGCCTCATTGGAAGCCTGAGCAACACACTCGGCATAGTCCGCCCCCTTTGCCGCCCAATTGTGCATCTCGAGCGGAAAGTTCTGAAAAACAAAACGCGCGCTCGGTTCGGCCGCGACCAGCGCCTCGATCCCCGGTTGCGCCGCCTTGCAAGCCGGACATTGCAGATCGCCGAATTCAACAATCGTGACCGCCGAATCCTTGGGTCCGCGTGCCGGACCGGTGACGTCCTTCTCCAGTACAGTTCTCACGGGAGCAAAAGGCTTGGCGCCGAAAGGAATAATGTCGCCCACCATGGCGTGTTCGCCGTCCGCCGTAACGTAAAACCGGCTTAGTTGCTGGCCTTGGGGAGTGGCCAGTACAACGTCAACCTGAGCCAACCCAGGAACGGGCGCGGGCTTGATGGCTGAAATTTTCCAGCTCACCTGCGGCTCGTACCCAAATGTCTGCTGCATAAACGAATCCACCGTGGCTTCCGATGGAAGACTAACGGCCGGCGCCGTTGCTGGCTTGTCCTTCGCTTTAGGGGCGGTCGAGGATTGCGCGGCAACCAGGTCGCAGATTAGTAGAAGCAAAAGAATTGACTTGAGAAAAGACTGCATGGTTTCCTTTCAATTTTTTAAAATCGCAGACTGTATGTGAAGCCAGCCGCACAGGACAAGTCGAGAAAGTCAAACCTCGCTTTTCGCGGCGATGGGAAAACGGCGTCCGTATCCGAAAGCCTTGGAAGAAATCTTGATACCCTGCGCCGCCTGCTGGCGCTTGTACTCCGCGCGGTCGACCATCCGTACTACGCGCCGCACCACCTCGAGATCAAACCCGTGATCCGCGGCGATTTGTTCGACCGAGTGCGCCTCTTCCACATAATCCTCGAGTACGGCATCGAGAATCTCGTAGGGCGGCAATGAATCGCTATCTTTCTGATCAGGCCGCAATTCGGCCGAAGGCGGCTTCTCCAGAGTGGCCTGGGGAATCACCGGTCGGAGCGAATTGATGTAGCGGCTCAGCCGGTAAACCAACGTCTTCGGCACATCGGAAATGACCGCAAGACCACCCACCATATCCCCGTAAAGTGTACAGTAGCCCACTCCCAGTTCGCTCTTGTTGCCGGTGGAGAGCACGATCGCGCCGAACTTATTCGAGAGCGCCATCAGCAGTGTGCCCCGCGCCCGGGACTGAAGGTTCTCCTCCGTCGTATCTTCTTTTCTGCCCGCGAACACTCCCTTCAAGGTTTCGCGGTAGGCTTCAAACGCGCGATCGATCGAGAGCAGTTCGAAGCGGATGCCAAGGTTCTCCGCCAGCGCGCGCGCGTCGTCGATGGAACCAGCAGAAGAGTAGGGTCCTGGCATTCCGACACCGATGACATTCTCCGGCCCAACCGCGTCGGCAGCGATAACAGCTGTCAGTGCCGAATCGATGCCGCCGCTGAGACCGATGATCGCTTGCCGGAATCCGCACTTGCGCATATAGTCGCGCGTGCCCAGCACCAAAGCGTCGTACACGCTCGCTTCCTCGCCTTCGATCTGATCGTGGAGATCGCCGGTCAGGCTTTCCGAGTCGAAGCAGATCAGATCTTCCGCGAAGGACTTGGCCTGCGCAATGATCTCTCCTTCCGCGTTGAGAACGATGCTTGATCCGTCGAAGATCAGGCTGTCATTGCCGCCCACTTGATTGACCATCGCTACCGGAACCTTGTGGTGGCGTGCGATTGCAGCCAGCATGTCGCGGCGCACTTCCCGCTTGCCAATCCAGAAAGGTGACGCGGAAATGTTCAATACGATGTTGCCGCCTGCCCGTACCAGCGTGTCGATAGGATCGACTGTGTACAGCCGCTTCGGCCAGAAAAGCTTATCGTTCCAGGCATCCTCGCAAATAGTAAGCGCCACGCGTTGTTCGCGGAGGGAGAACAGGCTCTGGCTCTTTGCCGGCGCGAAATTCCGCATCTCATCGAACACGTCGTAGGTGGGCAGTAACATCTTCGACTGCAGAAAGGCGATTTTGCCGTCCTGCAAGAGCGCGGCCGAATTCATGACGGACTTGCCAGTTTCCGATTCCGCGGGAGTGACCAGCCCGCAGATCACGCCAATGCCCCGCGTTTCGTTTGCAATCTTTTCGGCAGTCTCGCGATTGCGAGCAACAAATGATGCCCGCTCCACCAAATCGCGGGGCGGATAACCGCACACTGACAACTCTGGGAACAAGATGAGGCCGGCACCGCCCGCGCGTGCGCGACGGGAAAACTCGATTATCTTGGCAGCGTTGCCGGAGAAATCTCCGACGGTGGGGTTGATTTGGCCGAGCGCAATCTTCACTCTCTTAGTGTAAAGCCCAGACCAGCAGAGGCCAAATTGAGTCCGAGGGCAGGGACTTCTCAATGGCCCCATTACTTTTCGTCAGACGCTTTCGCTCTGCTCGGTCGGGGTGGAAGAATTAACCGGCTTCGCAGCCGCGCCTACGGCGGCCGCCTTTGCCAGCAAGGCACTGTCCGGCTCTGCGGATGTCGGTTTCAAACAGAGATCCACCGCTTCTGTCATGTTCGCGCTCGCCTGCTTCCTCGTCGCTTGCCAACTTTCGAATTTGGCTTTCTCCCGCACGACTGCCTCCTCGTTACGGGCAATGCGCGCCATGTATTGAGCTTTCACGCGCTCCAGATCCGACTGAATCTGTATATTCTCTTCCGCCTTGCGTGCCCACTCCGACTCTGCTTGTTTCCGCTGTTCGGCCTCGTAGGCATCTAAGGCATTCTGGCGCGTTTTGGCGTCCTGCTGAACCTGTCCGATGGTCACTCCCGCCGCATCCAGAGCCATCAGCACCGCAGCCCGCTTCATCTCCGTGGACAGATCCCGGATGTGTTCGCTGTGCAGCATGGCCACCACTTTGTTCACGCTGTATCCCCCGCGCGGATTCGTGATCCCGGCCGCCGCGTAAATATCTTCCATGGGTAACAGTTCCACCGGAGCGCTGGACCCGACGCTCAAATTTAGATCCGCAGCAGGCTTCGCCACAGACCAGGAGATACGGGGTCCCACAACTTCCTTCGCGCTCTCGCCCGTGCGCTCGCCGCCACCGGCTGCTTCGCTATGTACTTCACCGCTCACGGTGAGGCCCTCCTGCTTGTTGTGCCAGGGTGCCAGTTCGAGCCATTTGCGTTTCATAGGTTGCCTCTCTTTGTCGCCTTCCCTTTCCGTGGAAGACTGTTTTGCTCGGACTTCCGTCCGTCGAAGAACTTTGGAGCCTCGCAGTCGTGAAATGCGGTGCCGATGCCGGTTCTCCATTTCGTGACCCACGCCGGTCGCAAGGATGCGATCCGAGCGAGCGTTGACTATTACGGGCTCTCTCTGCACTTGCGCTTCAGCCGCGGAAATCTCGGGCGGTATGCTTTCTTTCTTCTCCCGAAAACTTTGGTTTTCAACGGTCGGCACGGGCAGACTCGATTCTTTCCCGGCGAGCTGCGGTGTATCATTCCTGGCCGTGGGGTCAGGAGTCGAACTCTTGTCCCGCAGAATGCCGACGAGAAATTCTCGTCCATCGGCGCGGCAGTACTTCGTAATCCCCGAGAACTCATCGAAGCGCCACTGAATTCTCAGCTTCGATCCCACTCGGATCGGCGTATTGACCCGTATGCATGCCCCGCTGGCAGACCTGTCCTCCATGCGCGCAGGAATTTTCTTAACGGATCCATTTTCGTCCGCCCACGACACTTCCACCAGAATCATCACCGCAGACCGTATTTCTCGCATAGCGGTGCTCATGACGGATCTATCGGCAAGAAATAAAATTGGTTCACAACGGAGGGAGTCCCGGTCTGGTAATTTTGCTCAGCTTTTTCCCATTCCGGATTCGCGAGAATTCGGCTTTCCGGTTCTTAGTCGCTTCCAGGCGGAAACACCGTGTGTTTCGGCGCGGGGACGGGTGTGTCGCCTTTCTGGTCGTGCCACAAAACCTTATTGAGCCGGGCCGCTCCGGCGGCATCAGGTCGCGAAAAATCCATCTTCACCGATTCTTTGGCACCCTGGGCATCGCGCCGGTTGACCTCATAGATGAGACCGTTCTTCAGATTGCGATAATCCGTTTTGAACGCGGGCTGGTCGCCCGCACCGGTGAACATGGGCCCCATTACCGGCGCGTAAGCATCGTTCTGATTCATGGGAGGCAAGCCCAGCAGCGTCTCCATGGTGTGGATCATGTTCACCGTCGTGTAGAAACGGTGATCCACGTAAGGCGCGGCCGGGTTTCCCGGGGAATATTTGCTCACGACGAAGGCGATTGATCGGTGAGCGTCGACGTGGTCGCCACCGTCCTGCGCATCATCTTCCAGGACAAAGACGGCGGTGTCCTCCCAGTAAAGACTATGCGAGACTGCATCAACCACCCGCCCGAGCGCCAGATCGTTGTCCGCCACCGAGGCCGCGGGCCGCGGCCGATCGGGACGCGTCCCACCCGTGTGATCGTCGGGAAGATAAAGCAGCACGAATCGCGGCAATTGAAAGTCCTGGCTTTCGTTCGACTCCCGCGCCCGCGTATATGCGGCGAACTCGTTGAGGAATTCATCGGCGCGAAGCTGGTCGGGATAGTCCGTGTTGAAATCAGGAAAAAGCGCATCGAAGTGATCGCGCAGCACCGCCTTCGTGGCCTTCACACCCTTGAACAGAGGCACGTCCCAAGGATACGGACTCGCCCCGCCATGCGGGTCCCCGACATTCGTCGGCAAAGCATCTCCCTGCTGCAGTTCGGTGCGCGGGCAAGGCTCTTCCTGAGCGGAAGGAGTTCCTTGCTTCGGCGACGCCGTCTTGCGGATTTTGTTGCACCACGCGGTGCTCACGTATTCCCCATAATCACGGTAAGTAAGCCCGTGGCGAGCCACGTTGTCCCAGAGAAAACCGGTGCCGGGATCATCGATGTCCGGCTGCTTATGGTCGAGCGGAAATTCGTCGGCGACCGTGCCCTGGAAGTCGTAGGTTCGTTCCTTCCCGCGGTACGCGATCTGCCAGGTTTTTTCGTTGTAGTCGCTGGTGATGGCAGCGGTCGACCAAAGATGTCCGTCGCCGGAAACTTCGCCGCTGTCGTAAAAATTGTCCAGCACGCCGAATTGCAACGCCAATTTGTGTTCGTTCGGCGTGATATCGGTGCCATACATCGTGAGTGACGGATCTCCATCACCCACTTTCAAATCTCCCAGGATCTGGTCGTAAGTGCGGTTCTCTTTGATTACGTAAATCACGTGCTTGATGGGATTCTTGCCGCCGGCGAACTGGATCTTTCCCGGATCGTTGTGCAGAAGGTTGTCGTGCTCGACGGTGCGAGTGTAGTCGTCGAGCTTGTCGAGCGTTGAGGGAACATTCAGCCGCGCGATCGAGCCCCGCAGCAGCGTAGGAATGTACGGATGCCCGTGATGTTTGACCTCATACGAGGTTTTGCCCATCCCGGAGTTTGGACCAGTGCCCTGGCCCTTGGCAGTGGCGATGAAAAGATCGTTGCCATGAATCGCCAGGGCGCTGGGATACCAGTCGGTCGGGATGAAACCCAGAGGGGGTAGCGCGCTAGAGTCTGTCGCGGGAGGGTTTGCCGTCAGTTCGATCGAGCCATTTCTGAGTACGCTAGAGGTGTCAAACACAGCTACCGCGTTCAAGGAGGAGTCGGCCACGAACAGCCGTTTGCCGTCAACCGACTGAGCCAGAGCGCTGGGATAACTTCCACCATACTCTTGACTACGGACGGCAGTGCTGAGCAGTGCAACCGTCCGGGTGCTTCGAGTTGTAATTGCAGCAACCGCGTCCACATTCGATAGAGCTACGTAGAGCACATTCTCATCCGGGCTTAACAGCAGCGCCGTGGGATGCGAGCCGGGCGCAATTAGATCTTCTGGCTCCTTCAGCTTGATCCACCGCACGACCTTACCCGTGACCAGATCCAGCTCCGCTACCTTCGACGCATTCCACAAACTGCACCATGCGCGTCGTCCGTCTCGGGTGGCAACCACTGTGTATGGAAAAGAAGACGGAACGAGATTGTTCGTGCTCAGATCAAAACGGTGAATCACTTTGCCGCTTGCCACATCCAGCAGCAGAACGTTGTCAGAAAGGTTGTCCGCCACCAAGAGCCGATCGTGCCCTCCGTTGGAAATCAGCGCCAGCCCCGCGGGATAAGGGATCGCGGTTCCCGGCGGCGTCTTCTGCAAACCGATCGCAACTCTCTTTCCGGCCGCAAGAGTTTGCGGCTCGATAGCGATGAACCGCTGAGGCCCAACTTTACCGTCGATGAAGCTGTAGACCGCAATTCCATTGCCGGTGTCTCCCGCCTTCTCTCCCGTAGGATCTGTAATCGAACCCACAGAGGCGTAGAGATGCTTCCCGTCCGAGCCGAATACCAGGCCGAGGAAATAGCTCTGGTGTACCTGTTCGCCAAAGCGCTTATCGGGATAGTCGGCGATCTGATTCGTCTTCAGATCGAGGATGGCAATTGATTGTGTAGCCGTGGTCTCTTGCGTACCATAACCGTCATTCAACATTGCCGCGTACCGCCCATCGGGACTGATGGCGATGGTGGCGGGAAAGCTGTTGGTGCTGCCAATGCGGCCGGGCGAGGGAATGGTCAGTATTTTGCTGGTGGGGAGCGGGATCGAAGAACCGTCGCGCTTAGGCTCTTGCGCTGGTAGAGCCATCATCGAAAGCGTCACAACCGCAGCCAGAAATCCCATTCGGGAGAATCGAGTCACAAGGCCTCCGCGGCAGCTACTGCAACTGAGAAGATTAGGAGAAAGACCAGCCTTATTTAGCCGGCAAGCAGTGATCAAAGCGGGCAGCTCGAAGAATTACCAGATTCTGCGACTTTTTCCCAGCAAGATAACGGGAAACTTTCCTAGGCTCCGGAAGCGCGCGTAGTGCCTTCCTGATTGGATGGCGACGGCTCGGTATGTTCTTCCGCCGCTGCACCCACGTTATGCCGAACGTCGGAGCCCTGCACCCAGAAGATGACGTCCTCGGCGATGTTGGTGGCATGGTCAGCGACGCGCTCCAGATTGCGCGCGATCAGCAGCGCGTCCAGCGCCTGCCGCACCACATCCGGACGCTGGTTCATGGTCTTCACCAGTTGGATGAAAGCGTCGTCCTTCATGCGATCCACAACGTTGTCCATTTCCAGCACGGCCTGCGCCAGTTCCACCTTGCCTTCGATGAATGCCTCGAGCGATCGCCGCACCATGGCGCTCACCGCCGCACCCATGCGCGCAATGTCTACAGGTAATTCCACGCTGGGAAGATCCACCATATCCATTACCCGTTCGGCGATGTTGACGGCCTGATCGCCCACGCGCTCCAGGTCGGAATTAATCTTGGTGACGGCGAGAATAAAGCGTAAATCCACTGCCATGGGTTGCTGCATGGCCAGCAAGTCGAAGGCGGCCTCGTCGATTTCCCGTTCGGAAGTATTGATCAGGCTCTCGCCTTCCAGAACCATCTGGCAGCGGGTGAGATCGCGATCAATATAGGCCTGGCGCGCGCGGTCCACCGCCTGCTCCGCCAGCCCACCCATGCGGAGCAATTTCTGGCGCAGATCGTCAAGCCCTTGCTGAAACCGCGTGCGCATTCTCCGAACCTTCCTTATCCGAATCTGCCGGTGATGTAGTCTTCCGTCCGCTTGTGCGACGGCTTGGTAAAAATCTTTTCCGTCTTGTCGAACTCGATCATTTTGCCCAGCAGGAAGAATCCTGTAAACTCGGCCACGCGCGCCGCCTGCTGCATATTGTGCGTCACAATTACGATGGTATACCGTTCTTTGAGCTGAAAGATCAACTCTTCGATTTTACCGGTAGAAATCGGGTCCAGCGCCGAGCAAGGTTCGTCCATCAGCAGCACTTCCGGTTCAACCGCAAGCGCTCGCGCAATACAAAGCCGCTGCTGTTGGCCTCCGGAAAGGCTGGCGCCGGATTTCTTATGAGCCTGATCCTTCACTTCCTCCCACAAAGCAGCCGCTGCCAATGAGCGTTCGACAATCTCATCCAGCTTGCGGCGATCACGAAAACCGTTCAGCTTCAAACCAGATGCAACATTGTCATAGATCGACATGGTCGGAAAAGGGTTGGCCTTTTGAAAAACCATCCCCACCCGTCGGCGAAGCTGGGTAGCCGAAGTTCCGTCGTAGGCATCGATTTCTCCGATGCGGACACTACCCGAAACTCGCGCGTCTGGAATCGTTTCGTGCATGCGGTTCAGGCAGCGGATGAATGTCGACTTGCCGCAGCCTGACGGCCCAATCAGCGCCGTCGCATGGTTCGCCGCCATCGTCAACTGGATGTCGTACAACGCCTGGTTCTTGCCGTACCAAGCGTTCAAGTTTTCGACCTGGATGCCTACGCCCATAGACTATGCGGCTCCGAACGTGCCGCGGCGCACGGCGAAACGCACGGCCGCAACCGCTGAGACGATGAGAATGATCAACACGAGTGCTCCCGCCCACGCCTGCCGGTGCCATTCGTCATACGGAGAAATAGCATAATTGAAAATCTGCAAGGGCAACGCGGCGGTCGGCTGGTCGGCTCGCAGATTCCAGAATTGATTTCCAAATGCCGTGAACAGCAGAGGTGCGGTTTCTCCGGCCACACGGGCAAACGCCAGCATGATACCCGTAATCACACCTGACGTCGCCGTGCGCAGCGTGATGGAAAGAGTCGTCCGCCAGCGCGAAATGCCCAGCCCGTACGCTGCCTCCCGCAACGCCTGCGGAACCAGCAGAAGCATCTCTTCCGTCGTACGTGTGATCGTGGGAATCATCATGATGGCCAGCGCTACTCCCCCAGCCAAGGCAGAGAAATGTTTCTGATAAAGAACCACAATGGAGTAGGCCACAATTCCGATCACGATCGAAGGCACACCATTCAGTACATCAGCAGTAAAGCGAATCCCATCGCCGAAACGGTTGCGTCCAAACTCCGCCAGGTAGATGCCAGCCCCAACGCCCAGCGGAACCCCTATGACGCTGGCCAAACCCAGGATGAAGACCGATCCGACAATCGCATTCGCCATTCCGCCGCCAGCCTCGCCCACCGGCTTTGGAGTCTGGGTGAGAAAGGCCCAATTGATCGATCCCACACCGCGGAAGACCAGGTACGCAAATATCGCGAACAACGGTACCAGCACGAGGATGACCGTCAGCACGGCCACTCCGGTCATCACATGGTTGGTGATCCGTCGCCGCAAAGAGATCGGCGGCACGGTGTGCGCTGAGATTTTCTTGTCAGGCATTGGCCCTCGAAGGCTGGCCGCGAGTGACCGTCCAGACCAGCAATCGGGCCAAAGCGTTGACCACGATGGTTACCAGGAAAAGGGCCAGACCAATCTCGATTAGAGCCGCCAGATTCAAATCGCCAGTAGCTTCGCTGAACTCATTAGCCAGAACGCTGGCCATGGTGTATCCCGGGGCAAAGAGCGACTTAGAAATCTCAGGCCGGTTCCCGATCACCATCGTGACCGCCATCGTCTCTCCCAAGGCGCGACCCAGGCCCAGAATGATGCCGCCCATGATCCCGGCTCTCGCGTTGCGCAGCACGCCGACGCGGATCATCTCCCAGCGCGTAGCGCCCAGCGCCAATACGGCCTCCCGCTGGTTCTGAGGAACCACCATCAGCACTTCCCGGGCGATCGAAGAAATAATGGGCACGATCATGACCGCGAGGATGATTCCCGCCGCCAGCATGCTGATGCCATAAGGTGGCCCCGTGAACAATCCAGTCCAACCCAGCGTTTTCGACAGGAAAGGCTGAACATAGCCACTGAGGATCGGCACCAGTACAAAGATCGCCCACAGCCCATAAACCACGCTCGGAATAGCGGCCAGTAATTCTACGAAAAAAGATAACGGCCCGCGTAACATCGGCGGGCACATCTCGGTGGTGAATACTGCAACGCCAACGGAGAGCGGCACGGCAATGATCAGCGCCAGCAGCGACGAAACCAAGGTTCCGTAAACGAACGGCAGGGCGCCGAATTGCTCGTTTACCGGATCCCAATCTCGGGCGGCGAAGAACTTCATCCCAAATGCGTGCCAGGAGGGCCCTGACCGCAGTACCAACTCGTAAACGATCAACACCAAGGTTCCCAAAACCGCCAGACCGCACAACAGCATGGCGAACTGGAAGATTCGGTCACCGACTTCGCCGTCTGCCCCGAACACGTGCGTGCGCCACCTTCCCGAGGAGACTTCGTTAACTTTCGTCACTTCAACGGGTTGTGGAGCAGGCATATCAGGCCGTGGTCGGGCAGCGTTGGCCATTCGTCCCACCTTAGCAGAATCCTGTTAACAGGGTGTTAAAATGAATAAGCTTTTCGGGTTGCCTTTTTGCTGATTAGCTTGTATTTTTTTCTTCCACTTGCTTCTGCCTATGGCCATTGCTCCCAAGCGCACCCGCGTGATTTTTCAGAAGCTTGAGACGGACCTGATCAAGCTTTCCTCGAAACCTCAGGGAGAAACTGTGCACCGCTTTCGCACCGGCACGCGCCGTTTGCAGATATTGCTGGGCGAACTTTCTTCCAAACTCGACCGCAATGAGAAGAAACTGCTGAAACTCCTCGGCCGCATCCGGAAACGCGCGGGCAAGGTACGAGATCTCGACGTTCAATTGGCGGCGCTGCGCAGTTTGAAGATTCCGCGCGAGCCCCGGCGCAAAACCAAACTGATTCACGACTTGATCGACCTTCGCAGTCAACAAGAAAAGAAGCTTCGCAAAGAGGTCAGCCCAGCAGCGGTTCGCGAGATCCGTAAGCGATTGAAACGCGCAGCCAAGCGATTCAATCCGGAAGCCAGTCGCGATCCTTTGACTGCTGCCAAGAACATGTTGAAACGTCTTGAGCGCGAGGGCGCTCCGGTTAGCGAACCGGTGTTGCACCAATACCGGATTCTCACCAAGCGGGCTCGCTATGCCGCAGAGTTTGCCAGCCCCTCAAGGGAAGCAGTGCAGTTTATCACCGATATCAAGCGCATCCAGGACGCTTTGGGAGACTGGCATGATTGGCTCACCTTGACGCAGACTGCCGTCGAGCACTTGGGCGGCGTCCACGAGTCACCGCTGGTTGCCGAGCTCCATAACGTTACAGGAGCGAAATTCCGGCTAGCCGTGGCAGTGCTTGCTCGCACTCGGAGCAAACTGGAAACGACTGCAAGGCGGCCGCCTTCAGCGCCAGCCGACACAAGCGGCGATGCAGCAGCCGCCTGATCGCAAAATTGTTCTCCAAATCTCTTCCTGATTTAGCCTCCCCTTCCCGTGATCCTGGCCACGCACATCTGTATCTGCGCTCACGGCACCGATCTATTCCCCCCTGCTAAATAGAAGAGGCGGATTGTGTGCAAGACTCAATGACCTTCCGCGTCCTCACCAGCCCGGCTCAATGTGAATTGTGCTCGGCCAATCCCGCTGTCCTAGAATTCGATATTTTATCCGCCCTCGAAAACTCGCGGCAGCAAGGCTGTTGCTGCCGTACTTGCGCCCACAACCTTCTTGAAGCCCTCACGCAAATCAAACCGCATTCCCCGTAAACCGAAGTTCTCGCAAGGACATTCACCGCCGCGGCCTCCGCGCGCTGATGACTGCGCGACCCTCGGCATGTAAACTGTTGGCCTTGCCTCAATGCCGACCTTTGCCGCGGTTGATATCGGTTCTAACTCCGTACGCCTGAAGATTGCGCGCCTCACTCGCGGCCATCTTCGCCCCATTCACGAAGATCGCGAAGTCACCCGTCTCGGCGAAGGAGTGTTTCGCTCCGGATTCCTCACGCCTGAGTCCATGGCTGAAACGGTCAAGGTGTTGCGCCGTTTTCATCGGGCCACACAACAGGTAGTCACCGACCCTGTCCGCGTTGTTGCCACCAGCGCTCTGCGCGACGCCCGCAATTCACAAGCTTTTCTAGAATGGGTTCGCTCCGCCACCGGTTGGACAGTCGAAATCATCTCAGGACTGGAAGAAGCCCGTCTGATTCACCTGGGGCTGGTTTCCAATCTCCGCATCGACAGCTCGCCCACGCTCATGATGGATCTCGGCGGCGGAAGCTGCGAACTAACTGTCTCCGCCAGTGGTCACATTCGCGACCTTGTCAGCATGCCGCTAGGCGCGGTCCGTCTGACCGACGAATTCCTTCGCCACGACCCGCCACGTAAGGGGGAGTTGAAACGACTGCAGGGCTTCGTTGCCCGGGAGGTAAACCGCGTCGCTGCGCGCGTCATTGCGGCGAAAGTCAAAAACGTGATTGCCACCTCAGGAACCGCCGCCGCTTTGGCCACGGCTGCCAGCCATCTGCGCAAGAATGGCACTCGCCAGCGGATGCTCGTCTCTCGCGCCGAGATGACGCGCCTCGCCAAGCGCCTGGCGCGCCTGCCCGTGGAGGAGCGCCGGAAGATCGAAGGCATCGGCCTCCGCCGGGCGGAAATTGTGGTTGCCGGCGCCATGGTCTATCAGGAATTGCTGGACCGCTGCCATCTCAAAGGATTTCGTTATTCGCCCCTGGGCTTGCGGGACGGCCTGCTGGCGCAGATGGCGGCCGAACACGACCGCAGCACTCGTTCGGGGAGGCAGATTGAATCAGAACGCTGGGAGTCCATCACCCGAGCTGTCGCTCATTACCATGTCGACATGAAACACGCCCTCGACGTACGTGAGTCGGCAATGTTTCTGTTCTCGGCGCTGCGATCCATACACGGGCTGGCGCCGGAATACCGGGAATGGTTGTCCGCCGCCGCGATGCTTTACGAAGTCGGAGATTACGTGAACCGCAACGGCCATCACCGGCACACTTACTACATCATTTCAAACTCGGAAATTCTCGGCTACACTCCGCAGCAACGCCGCTTGATTGCCGCTATCGCTCGCTACCTGGGAAAGTCCCGCCCCACATTGGACGAGCCGCCCATGAAGGCTCTCGACCCAGCAGATCGCCCTGGCGTGCAAAAAGCGATTATGCTTCTCCGCCTGGCTCGCGCTCTGAACCTGGGCCGCAGCCGCGCCGTCCAGAAAGTACGCGTCAGCCATCGTGCCGCAGATGTGCACCTCGCCTTGGTTCCGCGCCGTCGCATGGGAGTGGATCTGGAATTGTGGGCAATCGAGAAGGACGCCGCTTACTTTCGCGAGGTGTTCGGGCGTGAACTTTCCACTGCGGCTGTATAGAGCGTGCGCAACGCCTTAGGCGTCAAACACCATTGAAGCGTGCCCGAACTGCGCCGCATGTCGACTCGCGCCACCGCTCCCTTTTTCAATTCCACCGAAGCCTCGCATCCAGACTCGCTGATCACGGTGCCAAGGAACTGGCTTAGATTGGGATTGTGTCCCACCACCATGACCGATTCCAGGCTTGCGTACTTTTCCAGCAGACGGCGAAAGTCCGCGAAGGTTGCTCCCGGACGCAGTCCGGCATCGATTTGCAGCTTGCCTTCGTAACCCATTTCATTTCCTACCAGCGAAGCCGTCTGGGTGGCGCGTTTCAGCGGACTGGAAACAATCACGTCTACCTGTGCATCGATTGCAGCCAGTGCCCGGCCGACGTAACCACATTGTTCAATGCCGTCCTTATCGAGGGCGCGCTTCTCATCCTTTTTCGGATTAAGAAGATGTTGCCCGGCGCTGGCGTGGCGCAGAAAATAAATAATCATCGAAAATTATTGTTCCCTTCCCGCTAGAGCTTTGCGTTTCCTCGCCGGGAGTGGTGGCGGAACGCTCAACTGCTTGCCTTCGGCCACGCTGATCAGGAAATCCTGCGCGCTGAAAGCCGCGGCGCCCGTGGGAGGCTTACGATTCCGTTTGCCGTGCACCGGCTGCCACGCCCGGATGTACGTGGCGTCACTCAACAGGATGCGAGCCTTACGATTATCTGCCAGATAAGCATCGAGAATCTCGTGGCGGACGCGCTCGCGCAGAAGTTCATCGCGCAGCGGCGCCAGCACTTCCACTCGCTCGTAAAGGTTGCGCGGCATCCAGTCGGCGCTGCCAATGTAGGTCTCTTCCTCACCCGCATTGCCGAAGTAATAGATGCGGCTGTGCTCCAGGAATCGGCCCACAATACTGCGCACCTTGATGCGGTCGCTCAAGCCCCTCACTCCGGGACGCAACGCACAGATCCCGCGCACAATCAGATCGATTTCCACTCCGGCCTGAGACGCTCGATACAACGCCTGTATGACATTCTTATCGAGCAACGCATTCATTTTCGCGATGATTCGTCCCGGTTGGCCCTGGCGCGCGTGCTCTGCTTCGCGGTCGATCAGTGCAATCACCTTCTCGGCCAGATCGAGCGGTGCCACGAGCAGGGGGTCGTAGCTGGGATTCTCGGCGTACGCGGTCAGAAAGCTGAAAACGTCGTGCACCGCGCGGGTAATTTCCGGATTCGCCGTGAACAAACTGAGGTCGGTATAGATTCGTGCCGTATCGGCGTTGTAATTGCCGGTCCCGATGTGCGCATAGCTTCGTGGCACCCCATCAGGATCGCGCCTCACCAGCAGCGAAAGCTTGCAATGTGTCTTCAGCCCCACCAACCCGTGAAACACCTGCACTCCGGCGTCTTCCAGATCACGCGCCCAGCGGATGTTATGGGCTTCGTCGAACCGCGCTTTCAACTCAACCACCGCCGTTACTTCTTTCTGCGAGGCCGCGTCCACCAGCGACTGCACAATCTGCGAGTGCTCACTCGTGCGGTAGAGGGTTTGCTTGATCGAAAGCACGTGCTGGTCTTCCGCCGCCGATTCGATGAAAGCAACCACGGCATCATAGGAGTCGAACGGATGGTGCAGCAGAATGTCGTGCCGCCGCAGCTCCTCAAACAAGTTTTGCGATTTCGCCGTCAGCCGCAACTCGCGCGGAACAAAAGTGCGGTCTTTGAGGTCCGGGCGCTTCGCCTGGTCATAGACGTTGAACAGCCGGGAAAGGTTGACCGGACCATTCACCGGAAAGACCTGCCACGGATCCAACTCGAACACTGTCCGCAGGCGCTCGATGATCTCGGGATCGGCGTCGGCTTCAATCTCCATGCGCACCGCATCCCCCTTACGGCGGTTGTGCAACTCCGCACGCACCGATTCGAGAAGATTGCGCGCCTCTTCCTCCTGCAGATAAAGATTGCTGTTCCTGGTCACGCGAAACGGCGCGGCCGCAACGATATCGTACCCGTGATACATGCTCTGCGCGTGGTGCGCGACCAGGTCGGCGAGGAATATAAAGTCTGTCGTCTCCTCTGAAGGCAATCGCACCAATCGCGGCAGTGCCCGCGGCACAGACACTACCCCGGTGTACGTGAGTGCCGAGCGCCGCCGACGCCGCAAGAGCAACCCCAGGCACAGCGCCTTGTTGATCACACGGGGAAAGGGGTGGGTCGGATCTACCGTCACGGGCGTGAGCAGGGGATCCAGTTCCCTCTCGCAATACTCCTCGACGAACCGCCGCGCCTCAGCGTCCAATTCATGTAGCGCCAGCACGCGAATGCCATGTTCCGCCAGCGCCGGACGCAACGTGTTCCAGCACTCATACTGCTCATCCACAAACTTGTGGGTCTGGCGCGCCAGAACATCGCGCTTCTCGGTCAGCGTCAGGCCGTCGGGCCCGGCTTCGTTGTAGCCGTCCTCGATCTGCTGCATCATCGCCGCTACCCGAATCTCAAAAAATTCATCCAGGTTGCTGGCCGAGATAGCCAAAAACTTCAGCCGTTCCAGAAGCGGGTTGCCTGCATCCTCGGCTTCTTCGAGCACACGCTTGTTGAACGCGAGCCAGGAGGTATCGCGGTTGAGATAATACTCAGGATTTTCGAGCGAAAGGCGAGCCATCTGCGAAGTACTACAGGTTCAAATTGTGAATTTTCTTTGTCTTCCGGGATCCGGTCCGAACCAGGGGAACTAGCCGCTTGCACAGTATAAAACATCGGCCCCAAAGGCGCAGCCCGGCGAATCAGCGTGAGCAAGACTGTATGTTGGTAGGACCAAGAAAATCGGCGCATCGGGAACGGCGGAACTCGCCGTTCGATGCGCCGATGGAACCATGGAAAAGAAAGCCTGTCTACGGCAGGTAGTAGCGGAACGAAGTGAAAGCCATTCCGTCGAGTCCTTCGGGCGAGACTCCGGGCTCTCCCTTTCCGGCAGGTCCGATCCCAGACCAGGTCTGGCGAGTCACGTAGGAATACTGGAGACCCCACTGGAGCCGGCCCTTGGGCCCGCTATAGATGCGGTGCCAGAAGCCTGCCGTACCCTCAATAAGCGCTCGCGTATCGGCCGTGCAATTGGACAGACCGCCCGGAAAGAATCCGCCACCGATGCTCGGCGCGGTTTCCGTGTAACAGCCTGTGTTGCTGAAGAACGGCGACCCATAGCCCACATACTTGCCTGTGACTGGATCGAAATCCGCCGCGCGGGCGGCGTACTCAGCGCCAGCGTTTAGGTAGATGTCCAGCTTCGGCCCATGCCACTCCAGGGTCGTCAAACCCTGCAGGCTGCGGACCAGATCAAAGCTTCCGTTTGCATGGATCGAAGCATCGGGTAGGCCGCCGGAGCCGTAGCGTCCCACTCCGCTGCCGCCAAAACCGTGCAGACCGAAGTCCAGGTGCTTATGATCAAACGACCATCGGGCATTAGCGCCGAAGCCGCCGCCGTTTTTCGACGAATTAAAAGCCAGGAGACCGTTGGGACCCGTACCGTTACCGTTGGGGCAGGGGCCACTCGTTGCCGGTGCAATGATCACCACTTCCCCGCAGGGATACATCCGGTCGCGGAAGCGATCATACAACCCGTAAATCTCGTAGTGTCCGAATCCCGGTTCGAAGGCGACCTTCGCGATGATGTCCGGAGATGGGTTGAACGAATAGCTGGCTGCCAAGGTACAAGTCGTGATGGGGGCACCTCCGGTGACCGGATTGTTCGCGGTCGAGCAGTTGGTGACTGCGCCGTTGTAAAGACCGCCTCCCGCACCCTCCGAGCCCACTATAAAATTATTTCCGTTGTTGTGGCTTGAAAGTGTAGCCTGGGCATTTTCCACCGACACGCCGAACCATACTTTGTTGTCAAAATTCTTGACTACACGGAGTCCATATTGCCGCGCCCAGCTGAAGCCGACGTTATACTGTGGATCGATGGTCATGGGCGTGGCTTCGGTACGGTTGTCCATGCCATGCTTGGTTTCCGTTACCAGGCTCCACATCTGGCCCCCGGTAACCGACCATCCACTATCCACCGCAGCTTGTCCCCATGCTTGCCGTTGCCGCAAGGAATAGCTGTTGCTCTCATTGTTGTTGGAAGTCACGGCCGCCGACAGAAAGTCAGCCTCCACGTAGCCACTCAATTTGGCCGATTTCAATCGCCCTTCCACTAACATTGAGACACGCGACTGACGTCCTGACCCGAAGAACTCCGAAATGGCGCTTTGCGCAGCTCCCGGCATGGTCAAAGAGTTAAAGGGCGTGTTGATATCCGATCCCAACGCCCTCGAGCGCCGCACAGTTTCAGCCGCCAGGAATCCGCCCGGTGTAATCGTGACGCCCTTATAGTGCAGCGCCAGCGGGCTCTCGATCGATTCTTTTACATTCTTTTGCGTCTCCTGCAGCGTCAGCGCCGTGTTGTTGACGTTGGTCTTCAGGTCCGTCACATCGCTCTTGAGTTCCACCACGGCCGCCTGCTGCTGGCTGGCAGCCGCCTGCGCTGCATCCGCTTTGCCGGCTGCATCGGTCGCCGCCGCCTGAGCCTGCGTGACGGCTTGATCCTTGCGATGCAGTTCATCGCGCAGCGCCTGGATTTGCTGTTGCTGTTGCGCCAAAGCGGCGGCCTGCGAGGCAATTGCGTCCTTCAAAGCCTGCACGTCCGCCGCGGTTATCGTCGCCGGTCTAGTCTTTTTCTTGGCTTTGGGCGGTTCACTGGTTTGTGCCGCCACGGTTGTAGCCAGGAACAGAATTGCGCACCACTTCCCCACAGAATTCATCACACTCTCCTTAGTTTTTCTTCCTATGATGAGTAGTTCCCCAGCGCAGAAACTATCGAACCTGCTTGATTGCATCTTTTTCTTTCTGAACAACGCTTTCCGGGAGCGGAGCGTAGGAAAGTGCTGCCGTCATCTTTTGCCCATCCGTAACCATCCAATTTAGAAAATCCGCCAGAATTTTTCCTTTGGCGGCGTCCTTCGATTGCTCGGGGATCAATAGCCAGGTAAAGCTGGAAATGGGATACGCGTCCTTCCCGGGCGCATTCGTAATGGAGACGCGGAAGTCTGCCGGCATTTTGGGCGCGGAAGCCGCCGCCGCCGTCACACTCTCCAGCGAGGCTTTCACAAAGTTTCCCGCGGCGTTCTTCACGTTGCCGTAGTTGATGTTGTTTTGCACGGCGTAAATCAATTCCACGTAGCCAATCGATCCTTGTAACTGCCGGATCGAGCCGGCGACCCCTTCATTTCCTTTTCCACCCAGTCCAATCGGCCACTTCACCGACGCCGCTTTTCCCACCTGGCTCTGCCACTCGGGACTGATCTTCGAAAGATAATCCGTCCAAATGTAGGTCGTGCCGCTGCCATCGGAGCGATGCACCACGATGATGTCCCGGTCCGGTAGATTCACTCCCGGATTCGCACTGGTCAGGGCCTTGTCATTCCACTTCGAAATTTTCCCCAGGAAAATTCCAGCCAGCGCCTCCGGAGTGAAGTTGAGCTGAGCGGTTACACCAGGAATGTTGTAGGCGGGCACGTCCGCGCCCAAAACCGTCGGCATATGAAGGATTTTCGTCTTGGCTTCTTTCAGCATTTCGTCGGTCATCGGACCGTCGCTTGCTCCGAAATCAACCGTGCCGTTGATCACTTGGCGGATCCCGCCGCCACTGCCAATGGATTGGTAATTGATTTGAATGTCCGGATGCAGCTTGTGATATTCGCTGAACCACTTGGAATAGATGGGATAAGGAAAGGTGGCTCCAGCTCCATTCAGCGTGGTCTGGGCAATTGCGGGAACAGCAAGAATCGCGCACACCAAAACGAGCATGGTTCTTCGCATCAGTCTTGTGACTCCTCGTCGATTAGATATTCTGGTTCTAACGGCGCTATGTTAAAGGAGGGTTACAAAAGGGTGAATTTCTGATGAATGGGCCTTAGCGGAAAACGCTCATACCAACAAGGAAATCCATTTTTCTACGCCTGTTCAAAGCAGAAATATGTTGGCGTCGAACGCTTGCTAGTGGCTGATAAACAGCATGGAGATCGGGCTGGGTCTGTCCATTATCCTTCGCTCCCTAAGGAGCTCAAGATTTCTTTTTGCTTCTTTCTTCGATGCCGCTCATCAACCTACCGTCCACGCCATTGTGGCAGTCCGATGCTTTAGTGCCGAGATTATAGTTGTGGCTGGACGGTTGTAACTGCCTAGGGTCTCCAGGACGAAAACTTCATGAGCGATTCCCCCACTCACGCCCCCGGCTGGCCTGGAATTCCGCCCCGCTGGACTTCGAGCGCCAAAACCGCCATCGGCACCGCCTTAAACCAGCATAGCAAAGTATGGTTCACCACCAGTCATGGGATTCTGAACGAGGTTTACTTTCCACGGGTTGACCAGGCTTGTACCCGGGACCTCGGCTTCATCGTCACCAACGGCCGCGATTTTTTTTCCGAAGAGAAACGCCACTGCACCTTCGAAGACCGGCCGTTCGAACCTGGCATTCCAGCCTATGAGCTGGTCAATACTGAGATTGGCGGCGGCTATCGCATTCACAAGGAAATCCTCACCGATCCCTATCGCAACGTCGTCTTGCAAAAGATCCGCTTCGAACCGCTCCAGGGTCAACTCTCCGACTATCGACTTTACGCGCTGCTCGCGCCTCACCTGGCCAACTGCGGAGACCACAACACCGGGTGGGTGGGTGACTACAAAGGCGTGCCCATGTTCCTGGCGCATCACGACGGCACGGCCTTGGCCCTTGCTTGTTCCGCACCCTGGAAAAAGATGTCGGTCGGCTTCGTCGGATTTTCCGACGGCTGGCAGGATCTTTCCCAGCACTTCCAGATGGAATGGACATACGACCGCGCCGAGAACGGCAACATCGCTTTCACTGGTGAAATCGATCTCGCCGCTTGCAACGGAGAATTCGTACTGGCACTGGGCTTCGGCGCCATCGTCACCGAGGCCGGGCAGCAAGTCCGCTCCACCTTGCTTGAAGATTACGACGAACTTCGCAATCACTACGTCTTCCATTGGAGACACTGGCAGAGCACATTGATCAAGCTCGATGAGCCGAAGCGCGACTACGATCTTTATCGTGTCTCCGCCGCTGTCCTGCGAGCTCACGAATCGAAAGATTTTCTCGGCGGCATCATCGCCAGCCTTTCCATCCCCTGGGGCTTCAACAAAGGCGACGAGGATCTCGGCGGATATCACCTGATCTGGCCGCGCGACTTGGCCGAAGCCGCGGGTGCATTGCTCGCCGCCGGGGCCAGCAACGATGCAATCCGCGTGTTGCGCTATCTTGAAACCACGCAGGAAGCAGACGGCAACTGGGCGCAGAATCTGTGGCTCGATGGCCGTCCCTACTGGGGCGGCGTCCAGATGGACGAAACTGCCTTCCCCATCCTTCTGCTCGATCTCCTGCGCCGTGAAGCTCCCGAAGGGTTGGGTAAGCTCGATCGCTGGTGGCCCATGGTCCGTAAAGCCGCAAGCTTTATCGTGCGCAACGGCCCCGTTACACAGCAGGATCGCTGGGAAGAAGATGGCGGTTATTCTCCCTTCACGCTGGCCGCCGAAATCTCCGGCTTGCTCGCCGCCGCCGATATAGCCCAACTCACGAGCCATTCCGACGCGGCCACCTATCTTCGCGAAGTAGCCGATGCCTGGAACGACAATATCGAACGCTGGGTTTACGCCACTGGGGGAGATCTCGCCGAGCAAGTGGGTGTGGAAGGCTACTACGTCCGCATCGCCCCGCCGATTACCGATGCCGCCGCCTCGCCGACGCAGGGCTTTGTCCCCATCAAGAACCGCCCTCCTGGTCAGGATTCCGAGCGCGCCTTCCGCATCGTCAGCCCGGATTCGCTGGCGCTGGTGCGCTTCGGATTACGGGCTGCCGACGATCCCCGCATTCTGAATACCGTCCGTGTCATCGATGCCCTGTTGCGCGTGCAGCTGCCGCAAGGCCCGTGCTGGTACCGCTATAACGGTGACGGATACGGCGAACACCAGGACGGCTCCCCCTTCGATGGAAGCGGCATCGGTCGCCCCTGGCCGCTGCTTGCAGGCGAGCGCGCCCACTACGAACTTGCCGCGGGCCGTCACAGTGAGGCCGAGTCTCTACTCACGGTGATGGAGCAATCTACCGCCGGCCACGGCCGCTTGCTTCCTGAGCAAGTATGGGATGCCGCGGATATCCCTGCCTTGGAGCTCTTTCGCGGAAAACCAACGGGCTCGGCTTGTCCGCTCGTCTGGGCCCACTCCGAATACATTAAGCTGCGCCGCTCCCTGCGCGACGGCAAGATATTCGACCAGCCGCCGCAAACCTTCCAGCGTTACCAGGTGGAAAAACCCGTCCGGCAATTCTTCGGCTGGAGATTTAACAACAAGTCCCGCTCCGTCCCGCGCAACAAAACCTTGCGCATCGTGCTACTTAGTCCCGCCCTGGTGCACTGGAGTATTGATGGCTGGAACAGTTGGCACGATACCAACACCCGCGATACCGGCATGGGAACCTACGTTCTGGATGTGCCCACGGCCTCGCTGCCAGCGGGCAGTCAGGTCCTCTTCACTTTCTATTGGCCGCAGGAAAATCGCTGGGAGGGAACGGCGTTCACTGTGGTCGTCGAATAAGCGTCATGTCGGACGGACACTCTTGTCCGTCCCCCTTTGACTTTGACTTTAGGAAACGCCCCGGCCGCTATTGTGGCGCAGTCCTCAAAATCAATAACCCTTGCACCTTCCCCCAATCGTCAGTTTGTCGATCGAAGGAAACATTCCTGCGCGCATCAGAGTATCGAGGGTCCAGCAGCAGGAACTTGAGGATCGTCTCCGATTGCGTGCCATCGTCGGCCACGATCTCGCCGTAGGTCACTCCATAAACCACATACCAGTGAGAATTCCAATCCATGAGTAGCGGCCGCTTATCTATGATCTCGCTGATCGGACTACCGGAACTGGCATTTCCCGCCGCCGCCGGCCAAACTTCCGCGGTGACCACGATCGCGCGCCCGTCACTTAACAGATGTCTTCCTCGTAATTTATCGCCAACATCTTTCAATACCCTTGGATCGGCCCGTTGGACGCTATCTTCCAGCGGCGAGTCCTTTCCGCAGCAAACTTCCTTGTCGCGGAAAATAATTTCCAAGGAAGTTGCCAACAGATCAGCGACATCCCTGGACTTTGCTGTCAGCGACGGTAAATCGTTGATCCGGACTTCATGATTGGGGTAGTAGGTTTGCCCGTACGCCAGGCCACCAAGCGCGAGCCATAAAGCAGCTACCCAATTGGTTAAGGAATAGCGGAGCACTCGCGGGGAGGAAGTTCGGCCACTCATCTTTTGCTCACAACACCCGAGTCGCCAAAACTGAGCGGGCAACCCTACGCTTCCGCCGGGGTGGGACTTGAGTAAATGAGCTCCACGACCGTGCAGTCGTCATTCAGCGGATTCCCTGCGCAGAACTCCGAAACCGCCGAAAATATTCCTTCCAGGGTTGGAGCCTTCGCCGCAGCCGCTTCCAGTCTGGAATCTTCGAAGAAATCGCCCATGGCGTTTTCCGCCTCGGTCACACCATCCGTCACCAGAATGAAGCGGTCTCCCGAATTGAGCTGGCACCTTGCGCTCTCAAACGTCGCATCCGGCAGCAGCCCAACTGGCACATTCCCGTGTGGCGGCCGCATCACTTCGCCGCGGCAAACCAGCAGCGGCTGCACGTGCCCGCAGTTCACATACTCCAGATCGCCGTCCCGCCGCAGTCGCACCAGTAACACGGTGGCATATTTTTCTCCCACCAGCTTCTCGGTAAAGAAGTGATTCACCGCCGCAACCACATCCAGCAAAGGCATTCCCGAACTCAAATGCGAATAAATCATTCCCTGGAGCGTGGAAGCCAGCAGGGCTGCGGAAACTCCCTTGCCACTCACATCCGCCAGCACGACCGCCAGTCCTTCCTTGGTATTGACGGCATCAAAAAAGTCTCCCCCAATTTCCTTACAAGAAAGGTTTTTTCCGCGGAGTTTGGCGAACGGCACATCCGGAATCTTCACCTGCATCAGCCGCTGCTGGATGCTCGCTGCGATCGTCAATTCCTGCTGATAGCGCCGCGATTCCTCCTCCGCCTGCACCAGTCGCGCATTCTCGATCAGGGATGCCGCTTCAGTCGCGATCGCCCGCAGAATGTCATGGCCCACGCCGGAAAATTCTCGCGAAGCAAACCGCGAGTCCACGTATAGAACGCCCGTTACTTCGCTGGCAGCATTCGGCGCTGGCGTCTGCTGCTCGCGGGTGGCTTGCACCTGCCGCTTCCGAAGCGGAATGCAAACCACGGTCCGCAGATCGTAGGCCACGATGCTTTGCCGGCCCGCCAGATCGGCTGAGCTTCCCGTATCCGTCAACAAGAATTCCTTGTTCGACCGCAGCGACTCCTCCAGCGCGGAATGCGAAATCGTCTTATCATCGAGCAGCGCTTCGCCTTTGCTATTCCGCCCCGCCGCCAGCCGCAGATTGCCGTCGTCATCCTTCAGAAAAACATAGCCACGCTCGGCCCGAGTCAGGCGCAGCGTCACCTCCAGCATGGTCATCAGGATTTCGTCCAGCACCCCGGCTGTATTCAGCTTGCGCGCTGCTTCCAAAAATAGTGTCAACTTTTCCAGATCAGTCGCTTCCTGCGAAATCTGTATCCCGGAGATCTGGCTTAGAAATTCCCGCGCCGTGTTCGACGTCCCATGCGCGGGATTGAAAATCGCATAGGTTGAATCGCGCGCTCCAAATTCCAAACGATCATTGCGATCCAGCTTTTGCCGCTGAATCCGTTCTCCATTGACGAATGTCCCGTGTTTGCTGCCCTGATCGACAAGGAAAAATCCATCCTCTTCCAGCACGATCAGTGCGTGATCGCGCGACACCCGAGGATCGGCAATCACCAGATCCTTATCCACTTTGCGACCAACGCTGAATGGAGTTCGGTTAAGGACAATATTCTTCTGCTCGTTCCCCTGCACCAGGACCAACGCCGGAAACACTCCCGACCCGGAAGACTGGGGACGCCCTATTGCATTTAGAACCATGAGATCTCGCGCCCAACACGGGTAACCCATCCGAGTCGCGCTTCTTGCGACAGGGGCAGGACTTGCCCGAAAGCTAAACCATCAATAATGCCGCTATGCATAATGACAGGAATCATGCCCTGGCGGGAAGAGTCTTTGAGGTTAATCCCGCATGCCCTTCTCCGAATCGCCCCCCGCCATGGGCCTGAACCTCCAGAAAGATCAGTAGGAAGGTCAGTACGGGAAAGGCAAAAGTGGCCACGAAAGGCCACCACCAGCCAGCCAGCGCCCGGTCCCGCGCGACAAGATAAATGGCGCTCAAGCTTAGGCTTGCGACCCACTGCCACGCTACCGCAAGTGCTCCCACCAGGAATAAAAACCGAACCCCACGCGCCTGGGAAAGAAAAAGCCCTCGATCCCGCGCCAGAACCAGTATCGCCGGCAGAACCAGAACTTGATTATACGGCGCATACATGGGCACAATCATCACCGTCAAGGCCGCTACCAGCGCCGTCGCCAGCCCAAACTCAGCCCCATTCGCCGGCTCAGAGCGCATCTTCCATAAGAAAAACGCGCAAGCCAACACCGCGACCGCAGCCAGTATCTTTCCCGAGTATGCCCACGGAACCAGTTCGTCCAGCACCGATTGATTCTGGGTGTACCGATGATACTTACCCACCGCGTCGGCAAACATTCGCCACCAACCCGGCAAAGCGATTTCCGCGCCCCCAAGCAGAAGCGCCATCACGACTCCAAATCCAAACACCAGCCTCCGCCGCGCCTTCCAATCGCTTACCGCCCACACCAAGAACCATGCCACCAAGGGACCGGCCAGCTGCGGCTTTACGGTTGCCAAAGCCAGCAACGCGCCTCCGCAGAATAATGATCCGCTAGCCACGCAGGCTGCCGCTCCCGCCAGCAGCACCGCTACCAGCAGGCTCAACTGTTGCAACTTGATTCCCTGCACCGCCGGAAAGCTTCCCAGCGTAAGCACGGCAAGGGAGGCAATCGCCCAAGCAGGCAATCGCCACTGAATCACGCGCAGCCACAACCAGACACTCGCCGCCGTCAAAACCACCAAGAGCCAGTAAAAAAATATGTGTACAGCATGGAACGAAGATCCAATCAGCGGCAACAGCAGAAAAACCACATAGACCGGATACGCAAACCCTTGCTGGTCTTTCGGGTCACTCGGTCGAGCGGCGTCGAGCGTGCGCCCATAATATCCCTTCTGAATTTCCCTGGTGATGTCTTCAGAATAGGGATTGCGCCCGCGCAGCAGCAGCTCGCGTGCCCCCAGCCAGCGCGGATAAAGATCAGAGAGATTTCCTCGTGGAACCTGCTTTTCCTGGGCTTCGACGATCTGGTGAGCTCGCAGGATTCCGATTACATAGAACCACATGCTCGCCGCTGCGATTGCAGCCAGCACGACGAATAGCGCGGATTGCAAACTCTTACGCAATTCTTGACAGCATACTCTTCCCAGAAATCCCGCTTCGGTGCGCCTCCATGTTACAACTGGTGGGCAACAAGACGAATGCGAACTCGAATCACATTTTCGACTCTGATCGGCTTGGCCAGCGGCTTATTTTGCTGGTTCCTGGTCAAACGTCTCCATCAGGACGCCGGGGACTTCACTTGGGCTCTTCACTTGGCGCAACGCGTCATCGCCCATCAGAATCCCTACGATACTCCGCTCGAACAGTACCCTCTCCCCGCGGCGTTTCCCGCGTTGCCCTTATTGCCTCTCAATCCTTCAATCGCCGGCGGTGTGTTCTACGGCATCAGCACTTCTTTACTGGCCTTCGGCCTCACGCGCCAAAACCACGACCGCCTTCGCATCTTCCTTGCTTATCCTTTTTGGGCCGGACTCCTCACAGCGCAGTGGTCCACCATCATAGCCGCAAGCGCATTTTTTCCTCTCCTTCTTCCGGTCACCATGATGAAGCCGCAAGTCGGACTACCCGTCTTTCTCACGCGCCTTACTCGCCGCGGCCTTCTGGCTTGCATCCTTTTGGCTGCCCTGAGTCTCATTGTCTTACCGCAATGGCCGATTTTGTGGCTGGGACAAACGCGTTATTACGAACACTTCATTCCACTCATTGTTTTTCCCGGTCCTCTGCTCCTGCTAGCATTATTACGTTATCGCGATCGTGATGCCTGGCTGCTCCTGCTCGCCGCTCTCATGCCGCAGCGCTGGTTCTTCGATAGCTTCACTTTGTGGCTCATCCCCAAATCGCGGCGCGAAATTCTTCCCACCGCTTTGTTAAGCTGGGGCGCAGGAATTTGGCGCTGGTACCATCTCCCTGCGAACTTTACTGAAGTCGGAAGACTGGCCGTGATCTTTATCTATTTGCCCATGCTGGCAGTCGTTCTGTTCCGATCTCAAATTCCCACACCAAATCCCGCGTCCGTCTCTCCATGACGCCACTCCTCACAACGACCCGCGTCTTTCTCGCAATCCTTTTTCTTGGCGTCTTCGCCATGGCCGCGCGTAATGTTACGGATCCCGACATCTGGTGGCACCTCAAAACCGGCGAGTACATCAGCCTGCACAAATCCGTTCCTCACACCGATCCTTTTTCGTACACTCGGGCCGGCGAGCCTTGGATTGCTCACGAATGGCTTACCGATCTCCTGCTTTACGAGATCCAACGCGCGGCTGGCTTTGGCGGCCTCATCCTGATCTTCGCCGCGGTCCTATCGGGTGCGTTTTACCCGCTCTATTTGCGATGCGGTCCCGCTCCCTACATCGCCGGCATCGTCACCCTATTCGCCGCATGGGCCACCACACCCATCTGGGGCGTACGCCCTCAGGTTCTTTCCTTCTTATTGACCAGCATCTGGCTTCTGATCCTGGAACGTTCCGACCGCAATCCTAAACTGCTCTGGTGGACTGTTCCTCTCACCCTCCTCTGGGTCAACCTCCACGCCGGATACGCGTTAGGCCTGGGTCTGTCGGCATTGTTTCTCGCCGGAGCACTGCTGGAGCGCTTCCTCGGAAACTCCGCACCCAACCCACCCTGGCGCATAGCGGCATCGATTCTCGTCCTCGACTTCCTGCTCGTGCCTCTGAATCCGAACGGCACCCGCCTGTTTTCCTACCCCATTGAAACTCTGCGCTCGACCACCATGCAGAACTACATCGTGGAATGGGCGTCGCCCAACTTTCACCACGTCGAGTACTGGCCTTTCCTCCTGATTGTTCTCGCCACATTCGCCACGCTGAGTTGGTCTCGGCTCCCAGTTCGTCCCCGTGACCTTCTTCTACTTTTGGTCAGCCTCTATGCCGGCCTCGTTTCTATCCGCCTGATGCCCTTCTTCATTTTGATCGCGGTACCAGTCATCTCTCGCAGGCTTGGCGTTTGGCCGAAGACGACTCGCCAGACGCATCGCCCGCCGCAAACTCTTGTTATCTGTCTCAACGCCGCCATCCTGCTTGCCATGGCGATCTTTGCCGGCATCCACGTAGCTCGCGTAATCCAGCACCAGCCCCAGGCTGAGGCCGATCAGTTCCCTCTTCGAGCCGTTCGGTTCCTCCAAGCTCATCCCCCAGTCGGTCCAATTTTCAATCACTACGACTGGGGAGGTTACCTGATCTGGAAACTTTCACCGCATACGCATGTGTTTATCGACGGCCGCGCCGATCTTTACGGCCCACAAATCTTTCACGATTTCGCCGACACTTATCAACTCAAAGGTCCGTGGCAGCAGACTCTGCAACGTTGGCATGTCGAGACCGTCATCGTCCCGCCGGATTCCGCCCTCGCAACCGGCCTACGAAGTGCTCCTGGATGGATCGTCTCCTATCAGGATGCACAGGCGATTATCTTTACGACATCGCCTGAAACGCCCGTGTCGGCTTTTTTGTCCTCGATTGCACCGCCGCTCGAAGGAGTCAACGACCCGGCCCAATGGTCACACGGAGGTAACTCTCGGTATGCAATTTATTGCATGTGTTGAGTACGGCGGAGGGTATTATGGTTTATATTTTGGACAATCCTCCGTCAGGACAAGACGAAACAATCGGCAGGATCGTGCCTCCGGAGGCCAAAGGCGTTTGTCTGTTCCAAAGCACCGTTAAGAAACTGTGCTGATTGCTTTAAGGAGGCCACTATCTATGCACCAC
Source organism: uncultured Acidobacteriaceae bacterium (assembly GCA_963750245.1). Lineage (GTDB taxonomy): Bacteria > Acidobacteriota > Terriglobia > Terriglobales > Acidobacteriaceae > Sulfotelmatobacter. The sequence goes on along the minus strand of CAVVQB010000002.1, from coordinate 741,429 downwards.
CTTTACAGACTTTGGCGCGACGATGAAGGCCAGGACATTGCGGAATACGCCGTAATGCTCGCCGTCATTCTGGTCATCGTTGTCGGCACCATTCGACTGATTGGTTCGAATGCCAACAATGTGTTCTCGAACGTAGCCAGCTCGATTCAGTAGGATTCTGCTCGGCGCAATAAGGCAAGGCCTCCACTCGCCAGCTGCACGGTGAGTGCAATGTCTTTGTCCGTTCTAACGGAGTGCGAATGAACCGTACGCGTTTGTTGATGATCGGGGCCGTGGCGTTAGCGCTCGGGATCGTCGTCAGCCTTGTCGTCTACAAGAATCTGCAAGGCAGAGGCACAGCCATCAGCGAGCCGGGCGTAGATGTCATTGTGGCTGCTGATGATATTCAGGTTGGCGCCCGGATCGAAGAGCATGATGTGCGCGCGGTCAAGTATCCCGCCTCCGCCCTTCCCGCCGGAACATTCGGCGCACGCGGCAAGGTGCTGGGGCGCGGCGTCATCCTTCCCATTTCCAGGGGCGAGTTCATCCTGCCCAGCAAGCTCGCTCCGGAAAATGCCGGGTCCGGTTTACCCTCTCTTATTCCCCCGGGAATGCGCGCCGTATCCGTTCGGGTAAATGAGGTTGTCTCCGTCGCCGGCTTCGTCGGTCCCGGCACTCGCGTCGATATCCTTCTTACCGGAACGCCCAATGGCAGCTCCGAAGATCAGACCACCACGGTATTACAGAACGTCGCTGTCATTGCCTCCGGTCACACGCTGGAGCGTAATGCCGCCGGCGAGGCTCAGAGCACCCCGGTGATCACTCTGTTAGTTTCGCCCGACGACGCGGAGCGCCTTACGCTGGCTAGTTCCGAGGGACACATTCAACTAGCCCTGCGCAACCCCCTCGATACCAAGCAGGAAGAAGTCGCCGCCGCCAATGCCAAAGGACTTTACAAAGGAGGCACACCGGCCGCGGCTCCAGCGCCGGTGGTTCACGCGCATCCCGTAAGACAACAAAAAGCTCAGGAACCGGCTCCCCCCTCTTCGGTCCTGAGTGTCGAGGTTTATCAGGGTGACAAGAAGCCCGATGTCGTCAAGTTTCCAGAAGCAGGTGATGAGCCCAAGTAGCTCGGAGAGAGTTTCGCCTTACGCGTTTCAAGTCTTGATCTTGCGTTGCAAGTTTCCTCACGTGGAGAGGAACACGATGAAGTTTTGCTCGACATCTTTAATAGCTGTCGCACTATGGCTTCTTATCCCGGCTGGTGTCTTGGCCGCAACTCTCCAACAGCAGGATGCGCCTCCCAGCGCTCCTCCTCAGGAGGACATTACTCACGCGGCTCAGACCACGTTGCCGCCGCAATCGGTTCAGCCCCAGGGCTCGGCTCCCCTGCGTGTCATGGTCGATAAGTCTCTGCTCATCAATACCACTGAGCGCCTCAAGCGAATTTCTGTAACCGACCCCTCCGTCGCCTACGCTACAGTTATCACCCCCACGCAGATCCTCGTTCATGGCCGCTCTCCCGGCGAAGTCTCGCTGCTCATCTGGGATGAACTCGAGCGCTCGCGGAGCTTCGATCTCCGCGTTGATGTGGACGTCAGCGCCTGCGCCGAAGAGGAACATCGCGTCTTCCCAGACGAACAGATCACCGTCACACCTTCGCGCTCCGCCATTGTTCTCTCCGGCCACGTAACCACCGAGGACATTGCCAAGCGCTCCGGAGAACTGGCCGCCGCATATTCCAAGAACGTGGTCAACGTGCTCACCTTCGGTCCAGTGGGTGCTCAGGAAGTTCTGCTGGAAGTAAAGTTCGCCGAGGTTGACCGGAGTGCTCTCACCCAACTAGGCGCCAACCTCTTCTCCACCGGGGCTGGCAACACTATCGGAAGTACTACCACTGGCCAGTACGGCGGCTTCAGTTCGCAATCGGTCAGCCAAACCGCCGGACAAAGCGCGCCTTTTGCAGCCACTGAAAGCATCAGCAACGTCCTTAACCTTTTTTTGTTTCGTCCCGACATTCATTTTGGCGCGGTAATCGAGGCTCTACAGACCAAGAACCTGCTTCAGATTCTGGCCGAGCCAAACCTCATCGCCGTAAACGGCAAGAAGGCCAGTTTCCTCGCTGGCGGTCAGTTCCCATTTCCCATCGTGCAACCCGGTGCCGGATTCACGGCAGTCACCATTTCCTTCAAGGAGTTTGGCGTCAAGCTCGACTTCACTCCGGTCATCATGCCCAACGGCAACATTCATCTGACCGTGGCGCCGGAGGTCAGCACTCTGGATTTCGCCGACGCCCTCACAATTTCCGGCTTTACCGTTCCCGCCTTGAGCACGCGCAAGGCTGAAACCGAATTTGAACTGCGAGATGGGCAAAGCTTCGTCATCGCAGGCTTAATCGACAACCGCGTCACCGACATTTGGAACAAAGTTCCGGGATTGGGCGACATCCCGATCCTGGGCGCATTTTTCAAAAGCAAGAGCCTGCAAAAAAGCAATTCCGAGTTGATGGTTCTTTGTACGGTTCGCCGGATCTCTCCGAACGACGAGCCCCCGGCCGGCCCCAAGAATCCTCAACCTTTTATAGACAAAGATAGGTTTGACGGTAGCAAGTCCGGAACCAAGCCTGCGGGCAAGTAGCCAGTCGGTCGGAGGAATTTGCACGGGCAGATAGACTGAAATTAGTCTGATTTGAGTCCGATTAGAAACTCCACCATCTCTGCTAACTACTGAACTGCGGTCGGCACGGAGATTTTGAGCGGAGAAGTAGCGGTTATGCCTGAGCTTTCAGTCGTCATCGTCGCCATCGATAACGAACAGCGCACCGTGCTTCAAGTGCTGGTCGATGGCACCAGCGTGGCCAGCACGGTTCATACCTGTGCCAACTTCCCCATGGCTGCGTCTGACCCGATTATGCGGCGGGTGCAAGCTGCCAATCCCGACGTGCTCCTGGTCGACATCCCGGCCGACAATCACGCCATCGCCATGCGTGCCATTGAATTGCTCCGCCAAGAGTTGCCCGACTCCGCGGTCTTCGCCATCGGAAGTCTCAACCAGCCCCAGATCATCGTCAACGCCATGCGCGCCGGCGCCCGCGAATTCATCGAGCGCCCCACTACCACTACCGACTTGCTGGAAGCTTTCGTTCGCCTTACCGCCGCGCAGCGTCGCGTCCAGAAAGAAGGTCCGCGGGGAAAAGTATTCACCGTCGTCAACGCCAAAGGCGGCAGCGGAGCCACCACGGTAGCCGTCAACCTCGCGCTGGCCCTGCAATCTGCGCATGGCCATACCGCCCTGGTCGACCTCGCGCCTCTCGGGCACACTGCGCTGCATCTCAACGTCAAACCGCTGTTCAACATTTCCGACGCTACTCGCAATCTTCACCGCATGGATAGTTCCCTGCTCGAAAGTTTCATGACCCGCCACAGCGGCGGTCTGCAGCTTTTGGCTGGAACAAATGCTCCCGCCGCCATCGAACCCTCCACCGCAGAATTCGTCCGCCTCTTCGACATGTTGGTCGGCCACTACCGCTATGTGGTCGTCGATAATTCCTCGCGTCTCGATGCCGCCAGCCGCTTGGTCGCGAATTTGTCCGAAGCCGTTCTCCTGGTCGCCTGCACCGACGTAGCTTCTCTCTGGAGCGCCGCCCGCGTGCAACAATACTTGGGAGAGACTGGGAACCGCGAGCGCCTCCGCTTGGTTCTGAACCGCTTCCGCAAAGTTCCCGGCTTCACCGAGGCCGACGCGGAAAATGCCGCTGGGGTGAAACTGTTGTGGCGCGTCCCCAACCAGTACTTCGCTATCTCTTCCGCCATCGATCGCGGCGCGCCGGTGATGGAGCAGAGTCACACCGAAATCGCCCGTTGTTTTGCCGGGCTGGCACAGGAGCTCACCCGCAACGATGTCGACGTAAAGCGCACCGCTTGGTCGCTATTTAAAACTGTGTAAGACTGTTGAGGAAGTTCTTAGGACGTTATGGCTAACCTGCAGACCTTCGAGCACAGCGAGTACCAGCAGGTAAAGGCCGACCTGCACCGCAAAATCCTCGATCGTCTCGACCTGGAAAAGCTGGGCCGCTCCACCGGTGACAGTGCTCGCGAAGAAGTTCTCGTCCTCATCCGCAACGCCGTCAACAACGAAGTCGTTCCTCTCAGCTTCACCGAGCGCGAACGGCTGTCCCGCGAAATCCTCGACGAAATTTTCGGCCTCGGCCCACTGGAGCCGCTGCTCAAGGACCACACCATCTCCGATATTCTGGTGAACCGCTACGACCGGGTTTACATCGAGCGCGCCGGTAAACTCGAACTGACCGGCTTATCGTTCAAAGACAACCAGCACCTGATGCAGATTATCGAGCGCATCGTTTCGCGCGTCGGCCGCCGCGTGGACGAATCCTCTCCCATGGTCGACGCCCGCCTTCCCGATGGTTCCCGCGTGAACGCCATTATTCCGCCGCTCGCCCTCGATGGCGCCTGCCTCTCCATCCGCCGTTTCGGCCGCGATCCTGTCACCGCCCGCAACATGATCGAGAATCACACCCTCACTGAGCCGATGCTCGAGCTTCTTTCCACTATGGTGAAGGGGAAGTTGAATCTGCTGATCTCCGGCGGCACCGGCGCCGGAAAAACCACGCTGCTCAACGTTCTCTCCGGATACATTCCTAACGTGGAGCGCATCGTCACCATCGAGGACGCCGCCGAACTTCAGCTCAAGCAGGAACACGTCGTCCGCCTCGAAACCCGCGCTCCGAACATCGAAGGCAAAGGTGCGGTCCGCCAGCGCCAGCTCGTCATCAACAGTTTGCGTATGCGCCCCGACCGCATCGTAGTCGGCGAGGTCCGCGGCGAAGAAGCCTTCGACATGTTGCAGGCCATGAACACCGGTCACGAAGGCTCGCTGACCACAGTCCACGCCAACTCCGTGCGTGACGCCCTGGCCCGTATTGAGAACATGGTTTCCATGGCCAATCTCAACATTCCCGAGCGCGCCGTGCGCCACCAGATTGCTTCGGCGATTCACGCTGTCGTGCAGGTCGCCCGCTTGTCGGACGGCACGCGCAAGGTCGTATCGGTTTCCGAGGTCACCGGCATGGACGACCAATCCATCACCATGCAGGACATTTTCGTGTTCGAACGCCGCGCCGTCGACGAAACCGGGAAAGTGCGGGGGGCATTTCGCGCCACCGGCGTTCGTCCTGTTTTTGCCGATCGGCTGGCTACTTACGGAGCGCGACTCCGTCCCGCGTTATTTGAATCGAGAGCTGAGGTTTAAGGATATTTTGGTGTCGGCGGCTCGCCGGCTCAACAATCGATTTGAGGGAAACAAGAGTCTCTTTCATGGAGTCCCGATAGAAGATCTACTATGCCGTTGCTGATTGCACTTCTCGTCTTCGTCGTGGTTGCCGTCGCGGCCTTCGTCATCGGCTCCCTGTTCGACGAACGCAATGCCCGAGCCCGCCTCATCAAGGACCGCCTCGCCACCGTAGACAAAGTTCCCGAGCGCGAACCCAACGAGGAACTCGCTCTCCTCCGCGACGAACAACTCAGCAAGATTCCCGCACTCGATACTCTGCTGCGCCGCTCCGCCCGGGTTTCCGCCATCCAGGAGGCTCTCACCCAAGCCGGCATGAAGTTTCGCGCCGGTAACTTCCTCATGTTGTGCGTGCTCTGCGGAACGCTCGCCGGTCTCGCGGCCATCATCTATACCAAGAATCCCGCCATCGGCTGGGCTGCGCTTGTTATAGGCGCGGTCCTTCCCTACTCTCTTGTCTCCTACCGCCGCCAAAAGCGCTTCGAGAAATTCGAAGAGCTTTTCCCCGATGCCATCGACACTCTGGCCCGCGCGGTCCGCGCTGGTCACGCTTTCACCACCGCGCTGGAAATGATTTCCAACGAAACCGCGGAGCCGCTCGCCAGCGAATTCCGCAAACTCTATGAAGAGCAGAAGTTCGGCATGCCCGTGCGCGACGCTCTTATGAACCTCACCGAGCGCGTGCCCTTGGTCGATATCAAATTCTTCGTCACCGCCGTCATGCTCCAGCGCGAAACCGGCGGCAACCTCGCCGAAATTCTCGACAACCTGTCCTACGTCATCCGCGAGCGCTTCAAGATCCAGCGCCAGGTTCGGGTCCACACCGCCCAGGGCCGCCTCACCATGGCCTTGCTGATGGCCATGCCGCCAGCCGTGGTGGCCATTCTCGCCGTCTTCAGCCCGGATTTCGTCAAGCCGCTTTTCTATGATCCCATTGGCCACGCTTTGCTGGTGGCCAGCATCGCTTTACAGACAGTTGGTTATTTCGTGATCCGGAAGATTATTAAGATTCAGGTCTGACCATGACGTTGATCCTGACCATCATCGTCTTCGTTACAGTGGCTCTGGTGGTCTTCGCCTTTGGCGCGGCCGCCGTGACGCCCACTTCCGTTCTTGGAGCCCGCCTGCGCGCTCTGGGTGGTCAGCCCACGATGGCGCAGGAAAAGCCTGCGGTAAAAGTGAGGGAACGCATCGAGCAGGCGCTCGATCCGCTCAGCAAGGCGATCCCGCTTTCTCCCTCCGACGTCTCCCGCACCCGTGCCTGGCTCATTCAAGCTGGACTTCGCGAGTCCCGTCATGTCAGCTATTATTTCGGCTCACGCCTTGCGCTTGCGTTTCTCGGCCTTGTTGGCGTCATCGTTTTTTCGGGCGTCGATAGTGTTCCTCTGCTGGTTTGTGTGCCCGCTCTGGGTTTCTTTATTCCTCGCTTTTTTCTCAAGCGCATGATCAAAGACCGTCAGCGGCGCATCCAGATCGCTCTTCCCGACGCTCTCGATCTCACCGTCATTTGTATCGAAGCCGGACTCGCGCTCGATCAGGCCCTCATGCGCGTCGGCCAGGACCTGCATCACGCCCATCCCGATCTCAGCGACGAATTTCATCTGGTCAACCTCGAAATGCGCGCCGGCAAGCCCCGCGCCGAAGCACTCCGCAATATGGTGGATCGCACCGGCGTCGATGACATTCGCTCCCTCGTCGGCACGCTCATTCAGACCGATCGTTTCGGCACCAGCATCGCGCAAGCGTTGCGCGTTCACTCCGATTCTCTGCGGACCGCCCGCCGGCAGCGCGCCGAAGAGCAGGCCGCCAAAACCACGATCAAGATGGTCCCTCCCCTCGTCATTTTCATTCTGGTTCCGTTCCTCTTCGTCACAGTCGGTCCAGCGCTCATCCAGGCCTACCACTCCCTGGTCGCAAAATAGTTTGCGAGGTAGTCCGGAGGAAGTGAATGGTTTAGGTTCGAGATTGGACCGAGCAGGTCAGGAGAAATCCATGTCCGGATCCGCCCCACACGGCCAGGCCTTCAACCAAACCCGCCAGCTCTACCTTGCGACCGACCTTGCCCTGGCCCAAACTCACTGGTCCCGCCTGCGCGGCCTCCTGGGAATTGCCGAAGATGACTTTCGTAACGGATGCGGCCTCTGGATTCTTCCCTGCCGCGGAGTTCATACTCTTGCCATGCGCTTCCCAATCGATGTAGTCTATCTCGACCGCGACGGCTCCGTCGTGCACCTCGAGTCCAATCTGCAGCCTTGGCGTTTCTCCCCCATCCGCCTGCAAGCCGCTTCAGTTCTGGAGTTGCCGAGCCACACCGTAGCCGAAACCGGAACCACGCTGGGCGATAAAATCGAAATCAATCTGAAGGAGAACGCTTAGAAGTTAGCTGCCTCTATAACAAGAGCTTTTTGGTGGTGCAGCGTTTCTGGCGCTGCGAGATAAGTTCCTGACAGATGTGGGCTTTACCCAATTAAGTCGAACCAAACGATTCAATTCTTATCGTGACCGAAACTCTCCAACTCGAAGAACTCGCTCACCTCCACAATGAGCCCAGGCTCCTCATTGACTGGACGCCACGCTGGGAAGAGTTCACTACCTCCATCGGTCCCGCCTTTGCCCGTTCCGGCCCGCGTCTGGCGGGAGAAGCTCCTCACGGTATTCTTCCGTACCGCGGCCTGACTGCGTCCTTCTCACTGCAGGTGTTTTTACTCTTTGCGCTCATGGTTCTTCCCCGCGAGATCCAACGCCTCCGCCCTTATGCTCCGCCCCGCATCCAGCCCGATGAGGTCATTTATTACTCGGCCGACGAACTCCCACGCACCGAAGATTTAGGCGGAGCCCAATCGGGCGCCACTGGCCGCGCCGGCGGTCACGAAGCTCATCACCGCAGCCAGACCATCAAGGTCGCTCGCGGTGCCTCGCTCTCAGAAAAAGTTGTCGACGCTCCCAACCTCAAGCTTCCTTCGTCCCCCGGCGCCGTCGCGAATCTACTCGCCTTTAAGTCGCCTACTCCTCGGCCGGGTCCACCGGATCCCGCTACCGCCGAAGGCCTGCATTCTTCACTTTCCGCGCCGCGTCTTGCCCCCAACGTGATTGCTCCTGCTCCCAACATTTCACCTGATCGATCCCGCAACGCGCCCGCTTTGAGCGCGGCCATCGTTCCTCCCGCACCGAGCGCTCCCTCCGAGCACACTCTCTACGCGCCCAAGCTCGATGCCAGCATCATCGGCCCGGCTCCAAATATCTCTCGCGACCGCTCCCGCTCGGCGCCTCCTTTGAGCTCAACAGTGATAGCACCAGCGTCCGAGCGCGTTTCCCGCGATCAGGCGCGCAACGCTCCCGCTCTCAATGGCAGCATCATCGCTCCCGCGCCTTCCGTCGTGACCCACGAAGTTTCTCCGTCGCGCGTGCAGACGAATGAGCTTGCCGTGGTGCCTCCGCCTGTCTCCGCGCCAGAACGTGATTCCTCGCGCAACGCCAAGCTGACTCTGCCTGCTCCATCGGTCGTCGCGCCCCCGCCTTCTGCCGATTCCCGTGACTTGCGCCGTCTCGAAAGCGGCAGTGTCCGCTTCTCCGCGCCCAATGTCATTCCTCCCCCGCCGGCTCCAGCCGCAAACGGATCCTTCGTCAGCACGATCATCGGAAAACTCTTCGGCACACAGGATGTCGTCCCGCCCCCACCTTCGGTCTCTTCGACCAGTACAGCCGGAACATCCCGCAACTCCACCGGCGGATCTGGCACATCCCTGACCGCCAATGTAATTCCCCCTCCGCCGTCCATCGGCTCCGGCAACAGTCAAGTTGGCTCACCCTCCGGACGGTCTCAAGGCGCATCAAACGTGATTCCTCCGCCGCCCTCTGCGTCAGGTTCCGGTTCAGGTGTGGCCGGATCGTCGTCCAGAAAATATTCGGGATCATCGCTGGTCGGATCGAACGTCATTCCACCGCCTCCATCCGTCGCGGGCTCTGGCGCAGGAGGAGGCGCTGGACAGAATTCTGGAGGCTCCGGTGGCGGAACTCTTCTTGCCAGCAACATAATCCCGCCTCCACCTTCAGCAAACTCAGGCACAGGCCTTTCCGGCTCTGGGAGAAGAGGCAACGGCCTCGGTGGTCCCGGTGACATTGGCTCTGCTCTTGCTCCGCCCAAAGGCGGGGGCAGCGGAGATAATTCCGGGGTAGTTTTATCGACCGATCCCGGCTCCGCGCCGGGCATGCCCGGCAACGGAGGAAAAGGATCGCTTGCGTTGTCTCCGTCCGGCAGCAATAAGCCCGGCCTCGGCGGCGCTGGTGGAGGTTCAGGTATAGGCAACGGCACCGGCCCGGGTAGTGGCTTAACCGGGGAAAGCACAGGCGCGGGAAAATCCGGCACTGGTCGCGGCTCCGACCCGAATGCTCGCGCCGGAATCTCTCCCACACCCGGCCCAGGCGGCGCCGGCACCGCGCCCACGGGCTATCCTGCTGCGGCAGGCGTAGACGTTCGCGGCGGCAGCACCGTGGTCAATCTTCCCAGCTTCGACTCCGGTAACAGCAACGCTCCCAGCGTTCCGGGCCGCTCTTCGGTGAAAGGCGATCCGGGGCCGGCAATCACCATCGTCGCGACATCGCGTTCCGGCGGCGCGTTTGATTTCTACGGTAAGCTTCCCGGCGACAACTACACCGTCTACGTCGACACCAACATCGGCACTGTCGTCATGCAGTTCGCCGAAGCCGATCCCGCCTCTCATTCCGGCGCCGGAGCTCTCACTGGACCCGAAGGCCTGCGCACCGATCTCCCGGCAAACCTTCCCCGCGCCCGCGTAGTCGTCAAATGCAAACTGGACGCATCCGGCAACCTGAAAAATCTGCAAGTCCTCGAGCCCGGACCCGCAATTATGACCGCGAAAATCATGGCCGCGCTGCCAAGCTGGAAATTCCGCCCCGCCACGCGCGGCGCTCAGCCCGTGGACGTCAACGCCATCCTCGGCTTCAACATCGACACGAACGACCGCTATTAGGGCCCACTGTCTTCCCGAACCGTACTCTGTCATCCTGAACCATACTCTGTCGTCGTAAACCATACTCTGTCATCCCGAGCGCAGTGAGATCATTCGCTCCGCGAATGATCTTGCGAAGTCGAGGATCCCTTTGAGCTTCACGAATGCCTCACCCGAGTCTCCGAAAGGCCTGCAGCACTGTGGAAGAGCGCGGCGCTTCCAACTCCGCGTTAATAGCTTTTGGGTGGCGCAGCGCTGCGATTAATACCTTCAATCGCTACGGGCCTTAGCCCCTGCTCCTACAGCCAACCGCGCCATCAACGCATACGCCCGGCGAAACCACACGCGCTCCCGCCTTCGCTGATACCCTGGCATCGTCGCCCGCTTGTCGAGAATTTTCTGCGCCCACTGCCTTGCTTCCTCCACTCTTCCTTGCGCCTGCAGAAACGTCGCGTAGTTGTAGTAAGTCTCCGAATTCGTGGAAATCCTAGTAGTCTGCTGAAAGAGTTTCTCCGCCTTTTCGGCTTGCCCCGTCTGCGCATAGGCATGCGCCAATAACCCAGCCCCCCGGTAGAAGTCGTAGTTCGGATCAGCCGCTATCGCTCGCTCCAGATCCGGTACCGCCGCTGGGAAGTCACCCAATTCCACTTCCGCCACTCCCCGCCGATAAAACGGATCCACCGAATCCGACCGTTGCGAAATCGACCGGTCATAACATCTCCGCGCCTTCGCAAAATCACCATCATCCAGATACAGCAATCCCAACTCTTCATAATTCCCCGCAGAAGGATTGTCCAGAATCGCGCGCTCCAATTCATGAATCCTTCTTCGCCGGGGAAACGCCTGAAACGAGCCGCGCAGCAGCCCCGCATCCGGAATGACTTCCGCGACAATGTAAACCGCTGCCCCAATCCATCCCAAAAATAAAATAATAAAGATCCAATAAGTGTCCGGCCGACGACGAATGAAATGCACAATCGCCACCGCCTGCAGCAAAATTCCCCACCAATGAAAGAAGAAGAAAAGGAGTCCCATGCGAAGCGCAATATATCACGTCGACGCCGAGCAACTGTTTCTATCGGACGTGAAAGGGGACGGCCGCCCTGGCGTCCAAGCGTATGTAACAATGAGGAGTGATAGAAACCGCAAATGGCTTGTCCAAGCTGGCCAGCCGAAGCCCAAAGCCCGGCTCCATTCGCCTTCTCGCATCCGATATCGACGGCACCTTACTCAATCCTCAATTCAAGATTTCTGCCGACGATCTTGCAGCTCTCCGTCGAGCCCATGCCGCCGGCATCGAAATTGTTCTCGTCACTGGGCGACGCCATACCTTCGCTCTTCCCATCGCTCAACAGCTCGGCTTCGACCTCTGGCTGATCAGTTCCAACGGCGCTGTTACACGATCCCTCTCCGGCGAAACTTTTCACCGCGACCTGATGCCTCGTCAAGTCTGCGGAGAGTTAGTCACCGCCATGCAAGAGTTCCGTGGCCACACCGTTCTTACTTTCGATAAGGAAACCAAGGGAGCCATCGTGCTCGAGCACCTCGACGATCTGAATGGCAGCATCCGCCGGTGGCTGGAGAAGAACATGGAATATATCGAGTTCGTCGTCCCCATCGAGAACTCCCTTACGACGGACCCCGTGCAGACCATGTTCTGCGGCTCGATGGTGCGGATGGCCGAGGCGCTGCGCGCGCTTGAGGCCACCGGCCTGGGTAACCGCATGACCGTGCTGCGCACCGAATATCCCGAGCGCGATCTCTCCATGATCGACGTCCTGAACGCGGGCTGCTCCAAGGGCCACGCGCTCGAACGCTGGGCCGCCCACCGCGGCTTCCGGCGCGAGGAGGTCATGGCCATCGGTGACAATCATAACGATGTGGAAATGCTTGAGTTTGCCGGCCATCCGGTTATCATGGGGAATGCCTGCGCGGAGCTGCGTTCCCGCGGATGGAGCGTAACCCTGGGCAACGACCACTGCGGCGTTGCCGCAGCCGTGGCGGCTGTGGTCTAGACTTTTTCATGAAGAAGTCGATCCAACTCGCACTCTGGACCATGCTGCTTGCGCTAATCGCGATTCCTTCGTTCGCCGCCGAGTCTGCAATCCTGCGCAACGGATTTTCCATCCGTCACGAACGCCGGCGAGTTATTGGAGACATCACTCGGCTATATATTGACGGTGGTCAATCCAGCTTCGTCGACATTCCCACGGCCGAGATCGATCACTTCGAAACCGTCGCCGATGCTCCCGCACCGGCTGCCGCGCCTGCTCCACGACAATTGCAACCTTCGGCGGCCATCAGTCCGCATCCCTTCGATCTGAACCAGGCGGTGAAGGATGCCAGCGGAACTTACCAGCTCGATCCCGATCTCGTGACCAGCGTCATCCGCGCTGAAAGCGGATTCAACGTCCGCGCCGTCTCTCCTAAAGGCGCGCAGGGATTGATGCAGCTCATGCCGCAGACTGCTTCACAACTCGGCGTGCACAATGCTTTCGACCCGAAGGCCAACGTCGATGCCGGCACGCGATATCTGCGTGAACTGCTCGAGCGCTACAACTTCGATCTCATCAAAGCTCTCGCGGCCTACAATGCCGGACCCGAGCGCGTGGAACAATACAACGGCGTTCCTCCCTACTACGAGACCAAAGCTTACGTCGCGCGCATCGTGCGCGACTTCAACAAGAAGAAACTTGCCGACAAGTCGGCCACTGCGTCTGCTGCGAAGAAGAGTGCGACATCAAAGGCTGCTTCCGCTCACGCGAAGACCCAATCTCCTGCTCCGCAACGCATCGCGCAGAACTAGCTCGTCACTCTTGCTGTGAATTCTCGGGCAAAATAAAGTTTGCGGCGCGGTTGCCGTGGTGGGTGTGAGTTGCGCGCCCGGGCTGAAAAATCGGGTATACCCCCCCTACCCCCTACTCTCCGGGTCTTTTGGAATCATCGTGCTAGCGGGACATTGCTCGCAAAATCTAGATTGCAGATCACTTAGATACTAAAATCTTTACAATGAATGAGTTAGGGCGGGGCGGTTCGCTCCGTAGCGGACCGTCACGGCCTCGACCATGATCGCCGATTGAAATTGCGCGGGCAAGGTTAGATGTCACATGTGGGGAGTGGAAAAAAGGAAGGCGGGTTATCACCGCTGCGGACACAACCGTGGAATAGCGGCGCTTTAGCGTCGCGTAAGCGCTCTCCCTCTAAACAGCTTTTGTCATTCCGAACTGGGCCGAAAGCCCGGTGAGGAACCTAATTGTTGACTCCTCCTTGTTAGAGCCTCTAAGCACAAGGAGGCGTCTATGGATAATCGGGACTGTAAGGCCAAAAGTTGTGCAAGTAAAGTACGGAGTTGGTTAGTTGAACACGTAGTTGGGTTGTATTTGTTTTATCCTCGCACACGTAGGTCTGGCTTACATCCACGCTCACCCGAGTAGAGCCGATTCCGACCCTCGGTTAGTGTCCTGCCGGATCCCGTCATCATCTTGAAATTCAAAAACTGACCTTAAGCAACGCAGGGTCTCACCCTCCGGCTCCGGTGAGACAAGATTAAATCCTTCAGAGAACCGCTTGCGCTTCGCGCGCCACGTGTGTTCCACTCGATGCCGGCAAGGGAACGGGCATGCTCGAAATCAGCGTGACAAATTTCGGACCGATACTTTCAGCGAATGTCCGTCTTCGCCCGCTCACTGTTCTCATCGGCCCGAACAATGCGGGGAAGTCATACTTTGCAGCCCTCACATATGCATTGCACAACCCTTTTGGAAGGGCACTACGTTACTCGATCGTGCCGCGCTTTGCGGAGAGTGGTATGTTGTCCTACCGGTCATATAGACAGTACAGAGAACTGTCTCATGCCCTACGGCGCCGAAAAGGGCGCCTCCGACTCTCAGAGCTGCCGGCACCGGTCCTCAGAGACTTACAGAGGCAGCTACGCGAAATCGCGCGTGCGTTGCCATTGTCCTTGAATCGAGAGATTCAGCGCTGCTTTGGCAGCGAGATACCCTTACTAGCGCGAACGCCTGGGAGCGGGCGGGTCTCCCTCACGATCAGGCAGGAACATCCCAATTTGGTATTCCAGTTAGCCAAGTACGGGGATCGATTTAGGCTAATGGGTTTCCACGCCAAGCTAAGAGGAGAAGAGATTTCTCCTGTTACTTCGGAAGACGAGCTCTACTCAGGCCAGAACTGGGTACTGTCCGGCCTATTTAAGGACATCTTCAGCTCCTCCTCGTACTATCTGCCCGCTGCCCGGTCCGGGATACTGCAGGGCCACAAGCTCCTCGCGAGCGTCATACTGAGGAAGCTTCCCCTCGCAGGCATCGAAGCGCTAAACGTCCCCCAGTTGTCCGGCATTGTTGCCGACTTCATAAGCAACATTCTTAGTCTGGCACCACGCACCCACTCAAAATCTGTCGCAGCTATCTCCGATTTCTTAGAGTCGAGGATCTGCAAGGGGAGCATTGACCGCAAGGCCGGCGGACCAAAGGAGGGGTTCCCGGAGATCTATTACACGGTCGGCAAGAACGAAATCCCCCTCCACCGAACATCCTCGATGGTGTCCGAGATCGCTCCCATCGTCCTATTTCTGCGCTACTTGGTCAGGGAGCGCGACCTGCTCATCATAGAGGAACCCGAAGCCCACCTGCACCCCGACAATCAGCGCATCCTAGCAAATGCCATCGTCAAGCTCATACGCGCCGGAGTGCAGATCGTCATCACAACGCACAGCGACTACTTCGTCCAGCAACTGAGCAATTTTGTCCGACTGGGGAAGGCGCCGCGTCAGAGGGCGGCACTGGGATACTCCCGCGACGATTACCTGAGCGCAGAAGAGGTTGGCGCATATTTGTTCAAAACCGCAGGCCGACGGGGAGGGAGCACAGTTCAGGAGCTAAGAGTCACGGACGGCGAGGGCATCCCTGAAGATGAGTTCGTCACCATCGCCGAGGAAATATACGACGAGTCCGTCCGGCTGCAACGTGCCCTCGCCCCATGACGCTCCACGACGACATAAGGAAACGTCACGCCCCCGCAGTATGCACCTCATGCAGGAAGGAGGGTTGCACCCTCGATCTAACGGGGGTTAGGACAGTAGTGTTAGTGCTTGACTGCGATGAATATGCTAGGTCCACGAAGCGCAAAGGAAAGATCTCGGACTACTTCGTCTTCACGAAAACGGGCGAACAGTACGTCATTGCAGCCGAACTGAAGGGCGGCCCCGTCGATGTCTCCGTCGCCACCGCCCAACTAGCCAGTTCGGCGGCCGAACTTGATACGATCACCCGCGGCTATCATGTGAATACATTCCTACCGCTAATTCTATCGGGTAGCATACATGCCACAGAGTTTCGGGTCCTCGGGCAAAAGAAGATCCTATTCCGCGGCGTCAAATGGGCCGTCGTCCGCCGAAGGTGCGGCAGTCGACTGTCTGACGTGATCAGCAAGTTCGGGCCGACCTAGGCGGTCGACACATAGCGGCGCGGCCATCAGCTGAATAAGGCAGCACAGATACGAATCTCGGTAGCAGCGAAAATCGGCTCCTCTTTTCCTTTCAACGACTTACCTCCGCCTAATCCTTGATTTCGCCGCTAAACCTCGTTTTTCTCCCGTTCGTTGTCTTAAGGATGCGCCATCCCCTTCGCTTCCAATAGGATGGCTTCAGCTCAATACCCAGGGAATGCGTGTATCAACCAGGTTCAATTTCCGGGGAGAGCCACAGGTTGCGGGGTTTGTGGACTGGTTTTGTGGATCAGGATCTCAGGTGAAGCTGCGGCTACGTTCTGCCAGGTTTTCCTAAGACCGAACAACCAAGACCTGCAACAAAAGAGCTAGAAGCTTAGGAGCCAGAAGCCAACATGCGCAAGCCGATCAAGTATGTAGAAAAAGCAGTCACCGTCGCCGCCAAAGGCGCTTGGGTTGTGTTCGACAGCTTGAATCGCATCAAGCCTAACCCGTCGCCTACGCCGAAGTGGTCGGACAAGCCTCTGCTCAAGTCCTACGAAAAATCGAAGCCGCCGCTGGGCTGGCCGCGCTCGACTGACTCGCTGTGCCCGAAGTGTGTGCCGGAGATTCGGCAGCAGATTCTTGACGGTAAATTGCCGCACGAAGTTTTGATGAACGAAAAAGTTGGCGAGATCAAGGCCACGATCGTGGAGCGCGACGGCAAGATTCTGATGGTGAAAGATTGTCCGAAGCACGGGCACTTCGAAGATGTGATGTCGATTGACGCGGATTTCTCGAAGCATCTGGAAGATGTTTTCCCGGGGCGCGACATTGTGGCGCACAACGACGAGAAGCTGCACCATCACGGGTCGTCGACGGTGAAGTATGGACGGGGGTCGGTGCTGACGATTGATCTGACGAACCGCTGCAACATGATGTGCGATCCGTGCTTCATGGATGCGAACCAGGTTGGATTCGTCCACGAACTGACTTGGGAAGAAATCAAGACCATGCTCGACAACGCGATCACGATCAAGCCGCGGCGGCAGATGAGCGTGCAGTTCTCGGGCGGCGAGCCGACGTTGTCGCCGTACTTTCTGGATGCGGTGCGCTACGCGCGGAAGGTTGGATACAACTCGGTGCAGGCGGCGACGAATGGAATTGAGTTCGCGAAGAGTTTTGAGTTCTGCCAGCAGGCTGTGGAAGCTGGGATGCGGTATGCGTACCTGCAGTTCGATGGCATCGGCAACGCGGCCAACGCGCACCGTGCCGTCGGCAACCTGTTCGATGTGAAGTTGAAGGCGATTGAGAATCTGCACAAGGCGGGAGTGGAGATCGTTCCGGTGATCACCATCGTGAACGGGATCAACAACGAACAGGTTGGACGCATTATCAAGTTTGCGTTGGATAATCCGAAGACGATCAGCTTCCTGAGCTTCCAGCCGGTGAGCTTTACCGGACGCGACGAAGCCGTTACCGACGAGCGGCGGCAGGCGCAGAGATACACGCTGTCTCACCTGGCGCACGATGTTAAGAATCAGACGGGATTGGGCGAGCCGAGCCGCGACTGGTTCCCGATTTCGTTCATGGGAACCTTCAGCGACTGGGCTGACCTCATGCACGCCAACGACGTGAAGAACGATTGGGGACAACTGTCGTGCGGTTGCCATCCGAACTGCGGGACCGGGATGGCCGTCATGATTGATAAGGAAACCAAGGAAGCTGTGCCGGTGACCGCGTTCCTGGCGGGGGATCAGCTGGCGAAGGATATTGCGAAGGTGAATGACGCTTCGCGAGGAAAATTTCTGACGGGGTTCGGAATGGCGTTGTGCCTGATGAAGAATTACGATCCGTATCAGGCGCCGACGCATTTCAAGATGATGGATTTGTTGAAGAAATTCGACAAGAATTACAACGTTACGGGGCGCAATTACGGGAAGGTTGGCGGTGATCGTACGCTTGACGATGTTATGAAGCGGCGTACGAACGATCGCTGGAACTTCCTGTTCATCGCGGGCATGTGGTTCCAGGATCTGTTCAACTACGATTTCCGGCGGACGGAGCAATGCATTATTCCGTACGCGACGCAGGAAGGCGAGATTTCGTTCTGCGCGTATAACACCGGCGTGGGTTGGCGGAACATCATCGAGAAAATGCACATGACAGCCACGCTGACGAAGTGGTATGAGGAGCATGGACGGCATGAAATCTTCGCCGGCGGCAAGAAGGTCAAGATGGACGAGGAGCATGTCGACTACCTGAGGCTGCGGGAAGAGATCGTGACCAACGAACTGCAGCATGATCTCGACAAGCTGGGCATTGCGAAGACGGCGCGCGAGGAGAAGAAGCGGGCGAGAGACGCGAAGGCGGCTTTGGCTGTCGACCACTCGGAGACTCCGGTTCCGGGTCATCGGGGGCCGCAGAAGAACGACGAAGCTTACAACGCTCGGATGGCTTCCTTGTACCGCGAGGTTGTTCTGAAGGAGAAACCCGCCGTGGCCGAGAATGGATTCATTCCGCTGGGCGCATTGGGTAAGGCGAACGGTAATGGTACCGGAGCGAACGCTGCGAAGCCTGAAGTTGCCGAGCCGGTGGCGGGGGATTAAGTCGGCTTCCGGCTTCCGCTTTCTGCTACAAAGATACGGGCCGCCTGCGGGCGGCCCGATTTATTTTGTCAACACTCGAGGATCTATTACTAGTCTTTACTACGAGGTCCTACCCTCTCGCAACCGGCATGAATTTCGAGCTTCGCTCGAATGGACAGCCGAGGGCGGCTGTCCCCACACATAAGCACGAGTACTTCTTTCCCATTATTGACCTGCCGTTACGCATCCCTATAATCGCCGCACTTCAGATTCTGTGGATTCACTTTCGTTTTGAAATTTTGAGTCTCTCGCCTGCCGCAGATATTGATTATCTGCGCCGCAACGGCGATTCGTGGGGAAGAATGGGGAAATGCGTGAGTAGACTGAGGAAACTTTCGTTTGTACTCGTGACCCTCATTGCAGGGCCGAGCCTTATCAGTGTGAACCTCCGCGCGCAGCAAATCACTGGAAGCATTGGTGGAACTGTGCTTGATCCGAGCGGCGCTGTTGTCCGCGGGGCTACGGTCAGTGCGAAGCAGACTGAAACCGGTTTGACTCGTGCGGCGGTTACGGATCGTCAGGGCGCCTACGTGCTGGTCGAGCTTCCCATCGGGCATTACGAGCTCGAGGTTCATGCGCAAGGCTTCCAAAAATACTTGCAGCAAGGAATCTCGCTGGATGTGAACGAGGCTGCAACGGTCAGTATTCGGCTCAAGTTGGGGGCGGACACGCAGCAAGTTGAGGTGATGGCAAACGCTGCGCTGGTGCAGAGCACGGTGAGCAGTCTCGGGCAAACCGTGATGGAGCACGAGATTCTCGATCTCCCACTCGACGGGCGCAACTTTTCTCAGCTGGGACTGCTTCAGCCGGGCGTGGTGCCGCTGACTCCGGGACTTCTCGAAGCTGGCGGGCCGGCGCGAGAGAATCAGGCCTATGCCGTGGACGGCCAGCGGCCTGAATCGAATAATTTTCTGATCGACGGCGCGGACAATGTCAGCTCGGTGGACGGCGGATTTGTTCTCAAGCCGCCAATCGACGCGATTGCGGAGTTCAAGATTCTTACCCACAACGCGGATGCGGAGTTCGGGCGCAACACCGGATCCACGACCAATATCGTTACGCGGTCAGGGACGAATTCGTTTCACGGAGCTGCCTGGGAGTTCCTGCGCAACGACGCAATGGATTCGTCCGATTACTTCACGCAGAGCGTGCAGCCCTTGAAGCAGAACCAGTTTGGCGCGACTTTTGGAGGTCCGATTCGCAAGGACAGAACTTTCTTTTTCGGGTACTACGAGGGGTTCCGGAATCGGCAGGGTGAAACGGTGCCGGCAACGGTGCCTTCGCTCCAGGAGAGACAAGGCAACTTCGGGGAGTTGTGTACCTCGATCCCCGGGGATGCATTTGTGGGCGGCATCTGTACCAACACCACAACGAACGCGCCCGACTTCAACGGGCAGCTACTCAACTTCGCCATGGGGCCGGCGCCGGTTCCAATCCCGAACAACCAGCTACCCTCCATTGATCCGACTGCGACGAATGTTCTACCGCTCTTCCCGTTGCCGAACGTTGGCGAAAATGGATTCATCGCAACCCAGACCTTGAGCGAAAATAACGACCAATTTGGAGTGCGGCTGGACCATTATCTTTCGAGTGCCGACACTCTCAATTTCCGCTACATGTATAGCAGTGGACCGACGACGGATCCTCTTTCGCCGGTGGGAGCGAACGTGCCGGGCTTTCCGGTGGGCGAGTACGACCGGGCACAGAACTTTGTTACGCAGGAGACCCACATCTTCTCGCCCACCACCATCGGCGTCGCGCGCTTTTCCTTCCTCCGCAATACGTTTCTGCTCGACCAGCACCTGAATCACGAGTCGCCGTCGGACTTGGGTTTTCAGTACGCTCCGACCTTGCCTTCAGCCGCCGGACCGCCGTTCATTCAGGTCGGGGGATACGCCTCGGTGGGCGACCCCATCACGGGACCGCGCAACACGTTTCAAAATACCTTTGATCTCTCTGGCTCCCTGAGCTTGATCCACGGTCGCCACGAGCTGAAATTTGGCGGAGGCTACCGGCGTGATCAGATCAACGCCTTGCAGGGGATTGCGAGCAACGGATTTTTTGTGTTCGCCAACTTTCCCTACAGCGACGGGTTTGCCAGCTTTCTGTCGGGAAGCCCGGTGGTGTTCTTGCAAGGTGGCGGAGACTTCAGCCGCGAAATTCGCGACCGCGCTCTGGACGCTTACGGGCAGGATAGTTACAGGGTCAATTCTCGCCTGACATTGAACCTGGGACTTCGATACGAACTGCCATTCCCCTCAACCGAAAACAAGAACCGGGTGAATTTATTTGTTCCGGGCGCACAGTCGACGGTGGTGCCGAATGCGCCCGCAGGACTGCTTTATCCCGGCGACCGGGGCGTGCCGGCGGGCTTGATTCCAGCCCAGAAGACTGCCTTTGCTCCGCGGTTCGGCGTTGCGTGGGATCCGCGTGGCGACGGGAAAACCGTGGTCAGCGCCGCCTACGGCATTTTCTACGAGCCCTACTACACGGGAGAAGGTGGTCCGCTGCAGGATCCAGTTAGCTCGCCTCCTTATTTGAAGACGCAGCAGATCAGCTTCCCGGTCAACTCGTTTGCCAATCCGTTTTACACGCCGAATCCCTTCAGTCAGGCCTTTCCGGAGCCGATGACGTTGCTGGTGGTCGCTCGCAATCTGCATCTGCCCTACGCGCAGGATTGGAATCTGAACATTCAAAAATCTCTCGGCGCGGACTGGCTCTTTCAGGTCGGGTATGTGGGCACGGCGGGAGTGAGACTGCCTCGATTCCTTGAAGGAAATCCGCCAGTCTTTGTCCCCGGCGCGGTCACGACTGGCGCTGGCTGCTCGCCAACGACCCCGTGTCCGATTTCCACCGAAAGTAATGTGAACTATCGTCGCCTCTATTCTGGATGTACGCTGGCGGATCCTACGGGTAGTTGCATCTACAGTTCGGTGGGTGAGATCGCCAGCGTGGCCAATTCGAGCTACAACGCACTGGAGACCAGCCTGCGAAAACGCTTTAGCCACGGCCTGTCTTTCCTTGCTTCCTACACGTGGTCACATTCCATCGATGATGTTTCTTCCTTCAACATTACTGGGTCCGCTTCGCAACCCGTAGCGGGAGAAAATGATCTGGCGCAGAATCCCTTTGATCTTGCGGCCGAGCGCGGACGGTCCATGTTCGACTCCCACAATCGTTTTGTGCTGAGTTATCAATGGGCCCTGCCGTTCCTGCAACACTCCAGCAGTTGGTATGGGCACGTTCTCGGCAACTGGCAGTTAAACGGAATTGTGACTGCTATGAGTGGCGGACCGTTTACGGTATTCGACTCGAACGACGTTTCGCTGCAAGGGCAGGCGCCGGAGATCACTGGATTTTCGGCGAACCGTCCCAATCTGATTGGCAACCCAAACTCTGGTCCGCGTACGCCGCAGGACTGGTTCAACGTAAAGGCTTTTCAGCAACTCCAACCGGATCCTTTAGGCCGGTTCGAGGTCTTCGGGGACGAAGGCCGGAACGTCGTCCAAGGCCCGGGATACGTAAATTGGGATGTATCGGCATTCAAGAATATTCGAGTCACGGAATCGAAGGAACTGCAATTCCGCGGCGAGTTGTTCAATGTTCTCAACCATACGAATTTCCGTTTGCCGGTCAGCGACATCGAATCGCCGACTTTTGGGCAAATCCAATCGGATGTGAGTCCGCGAGTCATCCAGGTAGCGATGAAGTTTCTATTTTGAAGAGGCAATAAGCAGGAAAGTACTGAAAAAGCGAGCAAGGCGATATCCACAGTGCTTTGTACGCTAGCGTACAGACGAGGCTAACCCGGAGGAATAGGCTGAGGGCAACGTGGTGGGGAGTTCGTCGTGGACACTCCTGGGAAGCGCATTCCGCCTTCGGTAGAGAATCCTTTTAACTTCAAATCTGAGGCGATTCACTGCCTGATCTGCAATCAGCCGCTAAGCCTAGAGAGTGCCAACTCGGACGAATATGGAAGACCAGTGCATGAAGAGTGCTACGTGCTGAAGACGCGGCTGAAGCTGACTTCAAACCCACCCGCAGCCTAGGAAGATTCTAGATATCCTGACGTGCCGCCTTTTTTTCGCTCCGAATTTCAAGAATCGAAAGCTGTCAGTAGCAGTGCAGTTTGACCAAAACTGCTGTGTGCTTAGGGAGATCCGTCTTCCCGCTGGTGAGAACGCGGGACTTCGGGATGGCGCCAAACAGGTACGACTACCAGGTTTCAGTGCATCCTGCTGAACCGGAGCTTTGGCGCGACGCCTGAAATTGCCTTTGTTACAATCGCTGCAGTATGAGCGCACAAGCGGCATTTGCTGATGTTCCAACGGCGATTGAGGAGATCCGCGCCGGCCGCATGATTGTGGTCGTGGACGACGAGGATCGCGAGAATGAAGGCGATCTTACCCTGGCGGCGGAGAAGGTTACGCCGGAAGCGATCAACTTCATGGCTAAGTATGGGCGCGGGCTGGTGTGCCTGGCGATGACCGAAGAACGGCTCGATTACCTGCGGCTGGGGCCGATGTCAGCGGAAAACACTTCACAGTATGGGACGGCATTTTGCGAAGCAATCGATGCGCGCGAGGGGGTGACGACGGGAATTTCGGCGTACGATCGGGCGCGCACGATACAAGTGGCGATTGATCCAGCGACGAAGGCCTCAGACCTGGCGAGGCCGGGACACGTGTTCCCGCTGCGCGCGCGAAAAGGTGGAGTGCTGGTGCGAGCGGGGCAGACGGAGGCTTCGGTCGATCTGGCGCGGCTGGCGGGAATGGTTCCAGCGGGGATTATTTGCGAAATCATGAAGGATGACGGGACCATGGCGCGGGTTCCCGACCTGATCGAGTTTTGCCGCCAGCATGAGGTGAAGATGCTGACGGTGGCGGAGCTGATCCGGTATCGCATGGCGCACGAACGGTATGTGCATCGCGTGGGAGAGGCGCTGGTGGATACGCAGTACGGCGAATTTCGGCTAATCGCCTACGAGAGCGAAGTGGATGGGGGAGAGTCGCATGTGGCGTTGATTAAAGGGGAGATGCCGCGCGGCGGGGTCGAAGATAGCGATACGCCGGTGCTGGTACGGATGCATGCGCACTGCCTGATGGGTGATGTGTTTGGATCGACGGGATGTGAGTGTCATGCCACGTTGCAAGGGGCATTGCGGCGGATTGCGCAGGAAGGGCGCGGGGTTTTGGTGTACCTGCATCAAACGTCGCAGGGATTCTCCAAGGAGAAAGTTGGCGAAAGGACGGCTCTGACTTTCCATCGCGGAAGGAAACTGCCGGCGCTGCTGGACAATGAGCGGCAGACGCAGCGGGAGATTGGCATTGGAGCGCAGATTCTTTCGGATTTGAATTTGCGGCGGATCCGGCTGCTGACGAACCGTCCTAAGAAAGTGGCGGCGCTCGAGGGATTCGGGATTGAGATTGTGGATCAGGTGGGAGTGGAGTTGGCGGGGGCGGAATCGACGGCTAACAAGTAGACCGGGTTGTCTGAGCAATTCTGGGATCCCGCACAGAACTGTTGGGCTCTTTAAGTCTCGACACTTTTTTGTTGATGGCCATGCACGCCCTAGCCTTTCACGTCTTTAGTTTTTTCCTTTCTATCGTTGTGTCCGCTGGGTTCGTGGCAGTAGGCCTGATAATCGCCTTTTGGCCAGCTACATACATGCGATGGCTGCGTTGGTCACACGTGGACCGCTATCCGCGTTGGGTGCTTCGCGGATGGGACCTCAGTCAGGATCGGTACGGGTGGCGATTCAGGATGCTCGGAATTGTGTTCGCACTTTTCGGTGTTATTGCAGCCGTTCTGAACATATGGATTTAGTGGTTCCAGTAAATGTCGCGCTCTAATCGCAGCGCTGAAGCGCCGCGCCACCCAAACGCTCTTAGAAGGGTTTGCGGACGACGACTTCGGCTTCACGAATGAAGAACTGCGCGGAACATTGTTCGGAGCCGCAGATGACGGGGACGAGGCCATTGATCTGGCGGCGCGTGATCAGGCCCAGCATCCCACAAGATGGGCAGGCGAGAACGGCCCAATAGGGGTCTTCCTTCTCGCCGACTTCGCCGGCGTTTTCCAAAACAAAGACGGTTCCGGGCTGCATCTGTTCCGGGATCCATTCATTCAGGATGTCCAGTTCGCCGACCATGTGTCCCCCTTGTGAACCAGCTTTGTTCGCCGAATACGGTGAAACAAATCCCCTGCCCTAAGAAGCCTTTTTAGCACGCCGACGCTCCACCGGCGGTATTACGGAAGTACTCGATTTTCTGGCTAGGACTTCGGCGCGCACCTGGCGGACCGTGTCGCTGAGACAAACTCCGAGAATCGGCTGATTCGAATTTTTCAGGATGTCGACGATTTGCCGCGCCGATGTTTCGAGATAGAGGTTGGTGCCGTCTGTGAGAAGGTGAATGTCGGAGGTACGGCTGACGATGTCGGCGAGGCCCTTGCCGAATTCCTGCGACAGGAAGCGCATGACCTTTCGTACTCCCTGAAGCGAAAAACCCTTGCGGCGCAGCTCGCAGATGACAGCGACTTCGGTGAGGTTCTGCAGGGAATAGAGGCGGCGATGGCCCTGGCGTTCCGGCTTGACGACGCCCCGCTCGTCCCACCACTGGAGCTGGCGAGCGGTGATGCCGGTCAGGGCGATTACGTCATGAGATGGAAAGCGACCTTGCATTCGTCCCCAGCTATGTTTGAAACAATTTATGGGTTCAATGTTTCAAACATTCTAGACATGGGTGGGCGAGAGTCAATGAGGATTCGTGCGGGAGGGAGTAACTAGAAGAGTGCAGGGGTGGCTAGAACCGCGGTTGTTTTACAGGAGGATTGATGGCGCGGCTCAAAGCCGCGCCCTTTCAAAGCTAGCCGACGTTATCGGAGCCGCCGCCGACGAAGTGGACGATTTCCAGGCGGTCGCCGTCTTTAAGGATCGTTTGGGACCAGCGGTCGCGGGGGGCGATTTCGCGGTTGAGTTCGACGGCAACGCGGTCGGACTTCATGCTTAGAGACTCGATGAGAGCGGCTAGGGTAAATTGGGCGGGCGGGGCGGGAGCTTCAAGGTCGCTCTCTTCTCCGTTGATATGCAGCCTCATGTCTTAATTCTCTCACGGAGAAAACCGAGGCGCTCCTATTCGGCCTTGCGCAGGGCGAATTTGCGGGTTACGGTGCGGCCCTGGTGATTGGCTTGGACCATGATGGAGGAATCGGGCAAGGCGGATTCTTCGACCTCGACGGAGATTTCGGCGCTGCCGGCGGAATCGGTGGAGGCCTGAGTATAAAAAGGAGCGACGTCAGGACGGGCGAAACGAAAGATGAGGCGGGCGTTGGGAATCGCAGTTCCAGCTTCGGTCACGCGCAACTGCATGGTCAAACTACGATTGGCGTGGACCGAGGTGGCGTTCACCCATTCCACGTCGAGTTGCTTGACGCCGGCCAGGGCTTCGGCTTCGGCGCGATCGAGGACGTCCTCCAATTTGCCTTCACGAATGGCTTCGAGCACCAGGCGATGCTGGTCGCGCAGCTGCTGCTCTTTTTGGGAGTCGCCAAAACCGGCTTCGGCGGCCGAGTTCGCGTAGGAGACGGCTTTCTTGCCCACGCATCTGCCGCGCACGAAGACCTGGGTCTGAAGCAGTTTTTCGCCCTCGCGCGCCTCGCTTTGCACGTGGTAGATGGTGTCGCCGTGTTTGACGTCTGTGTTAAAGCCGAAAATCATAAGAATTTTGCGATCGGGTGATCGGGTGATTTTGTGATTTGAAAATCTTAACAGGCCGAGCTTACAACGTTTGCGCGGAGGTCCGGGAGTTTGAATTTCAATCACCCGATGACCAGATCGCACAATTATCAAATTGTTGTTGCTTCCCTTGACACTCGCGCGCACCAGCACCTAATCTAGAATGTTTAGTTAAGTTGCTTCGCGCGAATTATATATACCCTCTCCTATGCCCGACAATTACTTCGTTCGCTACCTGCCGTTCCTGATCCACATTTTGCTGGCGGGAGGGATTGCGACTGCCATTATCACGCTTTCCTGGCTGATCGGGCAGCGAAAGCCGACGCGGGCCAAAATGGAAGCCTATGAGTGCGGCATGCAGCCGGTGGGCGACTCGCGGGGGCGGTTCTCGGTGCAGTTTTACCTGGTGGCCATGCTGTTTATTCTGTTCGATGTTGAGGCGATTTTTCTCTATCCCTGGGCGGTGATTCTGCGGGATCTCAAGCATTTTGGTTTGTGGGAGATGCTGGTCTATATCGGCATTGTTCTGGTGGGATTTTTCTATGTGTGGAAGAAAGGCGTGCTTGATTGGGGTCCGGATGCGGCGCGGCGGGGAGCACGCTGATGGCTTTGGCGCCGGCGATCACTGATCTTGAGGAGCTGAAGGGTCATCCTGCGGTGGCGCGGCTGCTGGCCTGGAATCCGGCGGCCGTGACGGAAGTGAAGTTCGACCGCGAAGAGATGACGATCTATATTGATCGCGCAAACATCCGTGAGGCTTGCGCTCTGCTCCGTGACGACGCGGAGTGTGCCTTCAACTTTCTTTCCGACATTACCTGCGTGGATTGGTATCCGGCAGAACCCCGGTTTGAAGTGATCTACCACCTGCTTTCGATTCCGAATAAAGAGCGCGTGCGACTGAAGGTGCGACTGGAAAGCGCGAATCCGGTTGTGGAGTCGCTGACTCCGGTGTGGCCGGGGGCGAATTACTTTGAGCGCGAAGTGTTTGATCTGTTCGGGATTCGCTTTACGGGGCATCCTTATTTGTTGCGGCTCTTGATGCCTGAGGATTGGGAAGGGCATCCCTTGCGGAAAGATTATCCGGTGGAGGGCTATCGCTAGATGGCGCACCTGACACCGACGCCGGTCTTGGAGCCCGGGCAGGATCGAACGATGATCCTGAACATGGGGCCGCAGCATCCTTCTACGCACGGTGTGCTGCGGGTTCTGCTGGAGATTGACGGCGAGACCGTGGTGCGGATTCTGCCAGATATTGGCTATTTGCATACGGGCATCGAGAAGACTTGCGAGGCCAAGTTCTATCAGCAGGTGGTGCCACTGACCGACCGCATCGATTACTTATGCCCCATGACCAACAATCTCTGCTATGTGCTGGCCGTGGAGAAGCTGCTCGGTTTGGAGATTCCGCCGAAGGCGCAGTGGATGCGGGTATTGATGAATGAGTTAACACGGATCAATTCGCATCTGGTGTGGCTGGGAACACATGCGCTGGATATCGGCGCGATGACGGTGTTTCTGTATTGCTTCCGCGAGCGCGAAGAAGTGTTGAAGCTGTTCGAGGCGATTGCGGGGCAGCGGATGATGACTTCCTATTTTCGCGTGGGTGGGCTGGCGCTGGAGCCGCCGCTGGATTTTTTTGATCGCGTGCGGAGGTTCGCCGGGTATTTCGCGAGCAAGGTGGATGAGTACGAGAACCTGCTGACGGGAAATCCGATCTGGATGATGCGGACCAAGGGTGTGGCCCAGCTTACGGCAGAAGATGCGATTGCGCTGGGGGCGAGCGGGCCGACGCTGCGGGGCAGCGGTGTCGACATCGACTTACGGCGGGATATGCCGTACTCGAGCTATGAGAAGTTCCAGTTCAAGGTCCCGGTGGGGCAAGCGGGCGACGTTTTCTCGCGGTACGTGTGCCGGGTGGCGGAGCTGCGGGAATCGAACAAGATCGTGCAGCAGGCGCTGGACGGGATGCCGGAAGGGCCGATCAAAGCGAATGCTCCGGGGATTGTGCTGCCGGACCGCGAGAAGATGAAGACGCAGATGGAAGCCCTCATCTATCACTTCAAGATTATTACGGAAGGCTTTGCGGTGCCAGCGGGTGAGGTGTACCAGGCGGTGGAGTCTCCTCGCGGGGAGATGGGGTATTACATCGTAAGCGATGGAACGGCGAAACCGTATCGGGTGCATATGCGGGCGGCTTGTTTGGCGAATCTGCAGACTCTGCCGAAGATGTGTGAAGGCAAGCTAATTGCTGATGTGGTGGCGGCGATTGGGTCGATCGACATTGTGCTCGGGGAAATAGATCGATGAGGTTTTCTGACGAATTCGAGGCGCGGTTTGCGGAGATGGTACCCCATTATCCAACGAAGCGGTCGGCGCTGGTGCCGACTCTGCTCTACGCGCAGGACGAGGTTGGATTTCTGTCCGATGAAGTGATTGCCGAGTTAGCGGGGAGGTTGGATTTGACGGAGCTCGAAGTGCGGAATGTGATCAGCTACTACTCGATGCTGACGACCAAGCCGCGCGGCAAATTCAATGTGCAGGTTTGTACGAATATCAGCTGCATGGTACGAGGCGGCGAAGAGATTCTGCGTCACTGCGCAAAGAAGCTCGGCGTGGGGAACAAAGGGACAACGCCGGACGGATTGTTTACGTTGGAAGAAGTGGAATGCATTGGGGCGTGCAGTTGGGCGCCGGCGGCGCAGGTGAACTACGACTTTCATGAGAACCTGACGACGGAGAAGATCGACAAGGTTCTGGACGAATATAGGAAGAAGGGCACCCAATAGAGAAGGCAGAGGGTAGAAGTCAGAATGCAGAAGGAAAACGTAACTCTCACTTCTGCATTCTAACTCTTGACTTCTGAATTTATATGGCTGATTTGGTTTCACATCCCGATGAGGTGAAGGTCGTCTCGCGACGGTTTGGGAAGGGCGCGACGAACATTGACCGGTACCTCGAACTGGACGGCTACAAGGCTGTGCAGAAGGCGCTTGGCATGGAGCCGGAGGCGATTATTAATGAGGTGAAGAACTCGGGGCTGCGCGGGCGCGGCGGTGCAGGATTTTCGACGGGGATGAAGTGGTCGTTCGTGCCGAAACAATCGGCGAAGCCGAAGTATGTGCTGTGCAATGGCGATGAGAGCGAACCGGGGACGTGCAAGGACCGGCTGATTTTTGAGCATGATCCGCATTCGGTGATCGAGGGCGTGATGATCGCGGCGCTGGCGGTGGGAGCGGCGAGTGGATACATATACATTCGCGGCGAATATCGATACCTCTCGAACATCATGCAGGAGGCGATTCGCGACGCTTATGCGAAGGGATTCGTCGGCAAGAATATTTTTGGCAGCGGGCGGAATCTCGACATTTACTGGCACGGCGGCGCAGGAGCGTATGAAGTGGGCGAAGAGTCCGCGCTGATGGAGTCGCTCGAAGGCAAGCGCGGGATTCCGCGG
The DNA here is from genome assembly GCA_963750245.1 of uncultured Acidobacteriaceae bacterium. Lineage (GTDB taxonomy): Bacteria > Acidobacteriota > Terriglobia > Terriglobales > Acidobacteriaceae > Sulfotelmatobacter. The sequence continues at coordinate 711,897 of CAVVQB010000002.1, read as the reverse complement.
ATTCGGCCTCCCTTCCCGGCAGTGGTAGGACTTTGGGGCGGGCCGACGGTCATTAATAATGCGGAGACGCTGGCGAACGTACCGCACATTATTCTGGGCGGCGGAGAGTGGTATGCCAAGCTGGGCACGCCCAAAAATGGCGGAACGCGGCTGTTTTGCCTGAGCGGCAATATTGCGAAGCCCGGAGTTTACGAACTGCCCATGGGGTACAACCTGAGGAAAATGATTTATGAAGTGGGCGGGGGGATTCCGAACGGTCGCGGGTTGAAGGCGGTCGTGCCGGGAGGATCGTCGTGTCCGGCCCTGACGGAGGACGAAATCGATGTCGCGATGGATTTCGATTCCGTGGCGAAGGCGGGATCGATGCTGGGCTCCGGCGGAGTAGTGGTAGTCGACGATGCGCAATGCATTGTGAAGTTTGCCCTGCGAACCATGAAGTTTTATAAGCACGAGAGTTGCGGATGGTGCATCCCTTGCCGCGAGGGCACGGACTGGCTGGAAAAGACGCTGACTCGTTTTCACAAAGGTGGCGGACTGAGAAAAGACATCGACAACATGCAGTATCTGGCGGAGAACATGCTCGGACGGACGTTTTGTCCGCTGGGAGATGCGGCGGCGATGCCGACCATCGCGTTCGTGAAGAAGTTCAGAAAAGAGTTTGAAGATCATCTGGAAGGGCGGCCGTGCCCGTTCGAGAAAGAGGGGGCGGTGGAAGAACTGGAAGTATTCAGTCATTGAGCGACTGGGTGATTTTGCGATTGGAAAAGCGAAACAGTTTCGCGGTTAAGCTTTTCAATCGCCCGATCACGCAATCACACAATCACTAATTTTTTTATGGCTGACGTAACGCTTACGGTTGACGGCAAAAAGGTAACCGCTCCGGCGGGAACTCTGCTGATCGAGGCCTGCAAGAGCGCTGGCATTGAAGTGCCTTCCTTCTGCTATTACCCCGGCCTCTCGCTGTGTGGCGCGTGCCGCATGTGCCTGGTGAAAATCGAGAAGATGCCCAAGCTGCAGACTGCGTGCACCACTGTGATCAGCGAAGGCATGGTTGTCACTTCGGATAGCGAAGAGATAAAGCAGGCGCGGAAATCGACGGTTGAAATTCTGCTGGGAAATCATCCGCTGGATTGCCCGGTGTGCGATGCGGGCGGCGAGTGCGAACTGCAAGACATGACGTTTTCTTATGGCGCGGCTGAATCGAAGTTTATGGAGACCAAGAATCATAAGGATGAACAGCAGTGGTCGCCGGTGGTGTTCTTCGATCGTCCGCGGTGCATTCTTTGTTTCCGCTGCGTGCGGGTATGCGGCGAGGGCATGGACGTTTGGGCGCTGGGCGTGCAGAACCGCGGAGTGAGTTCGATCATTGCGCCGAATAAAGAAGATCATCTGGATTGCGAAGAGTGCGGGATGTGTATCGACATCTGCCCGGTGGGGGCGTTGACGTCGGGTGCGTACCGTTACAAGACACGGCCGTGGGAGATGAAGCACGTGGGCACGATCTGCACCCACTGCGGCGATGGCTGCAAGACGACTTTGGGCGTGCGGCGCGCAGAGACGGGCATGGAGATTGTTCGCGGGGACAATCGTGACAAGAGCGGGACGAACGGAGACTTCCTCTGCATCAAGGGGCGATATGGGTTTGATTTTGCGAATCATGAAGAACGGCTGACGCGGCCGCTGATCCGCAAAAACGGCAAGCTGACTCCGGCGACATGGGAGGAAGCGTTTGAACTGATTGGCAAGAAATTCACGGAGGTTCGTGACCGCGATGGCGGGGCGGCCATTGGAGTAATCGGCTCGACGCGAACTACGAATGAAGAAGATTATCTACTTTCAAAATTTGCGCGCGTGGTTTTGAAAACAAATAACGTCGACCATCACCGGACGGCCGACTTCCCTGCACTGGCGGCTGCGGTTCGAGGGAAAAACGATGCGACGGCCAGCATGGCGGAGGTGTTTACCGCGCCCGCGATTTTGCTGATTGGAAACGATCCGACGGAGCAGCATCCGCTGCTGGCGTGGCAGATTCGCAATAACGTGCGGCTGCATCGCGCGCGGCTGTATGTGATCAATTCGAACTCGATCAAGCTGCGACGACAAGCTACGAGCTTTGCAGAGATTCCCGCGGGAGCAGAAGGAAAGGTTGCGGCGTTTTTGAATGGCGCGGATGCGGCTGCGGATGCTCTCGCCAGTTCCTCGATGAACAAAGATGCATGGATTGCGTGGCGCGAGAAACTGCGAGGCGAGCAGGGGCTGGTGATTGTCTTCGGTTCCGAGATTCGGAGTGAGGATCTTTCTGCGCTTGTGAAGTTTGGGTCGGGAATTTCCGGAGCGAAGTTTGTGTGTCTCGCGGATTACGCGAATTCCCGCGGGGCCGCTGATATGGGCTTGTATCCCGATCTGCTGCCGGGGTATCACCCAATTGCGGGCAACAGCGAGTTTCATCGGGAGTGGGGAGAGATTCCGCAGGCGGCCGGGCTTGATCTGCCGGAGATGGTCGAAGCTGGGAAAGCGGGCACGTTGAAGGCGCTTTATGTGGTCGGATCGAATCCGGTAGGACGGTTGAACATCGATCCGTTCGCGTTCTCGAAGAGTTTCGTGGTGGTGCAGGATATGTTCCTGACCGAGACTGCGGTGATGGCTGACGTCGTGCTGCCCGCGGCGAACGCTTACGAAAAGTTGGGAACGTTCACGAATACTTGCGGCGACGTGCAACTGGTGAAAAAGGCCGGCGAAGTTACGGGAACGAAATCGGATTTTGAAATGATTGTGCGCGTCGCGGATGCGATGGGCTTTGACGTTCGCAAGCTGGTGCCTTTTGGCGGCGGAACGCGCGCCGACATGGGACAGTCTCGGGGAGCGCATTCGGGCGAGGCCGACCGACATGCGGTATGGCTGGAGGCGCACGGACTGGAACCGAAGATGAGTCCGTTCGATCCGACGGCGATTCTGGATGAGATTCAGCGGCTGGTTCCGGGCTATGACGTCTCGCGCATGGATCTGCTGGCGGGGAATAGCCAGCACACGTCGTTGGCTAAAGGTGGAGCGGGAGTTGCGCATCGGCCGGAATCGATTGATCCGGCGAACGACAATCTTTTCAGTTCCGGGACTTTGGGACGCTATTCGCGTGCGCTGCAGTCGGTAATCGAGAGTCACGAAGTGAAGCCTGCGGAAGTCGCGGCAGACTGATTCGCGTAACTAATTAAAGATTCGCATTGGGAGAGGAAGCAAAGGCCTTGTCGGTTGGCGTTTACATACTCGTGTCGGTGATCAAGTCGCTGATCGTTCTGATCGTGCTGTTGACGGCGGTTGCTTACACAGTATGGCTGGAGCGCAAGGTGGTGGGACACATGCAGAACCGGTGGGGACCCACCCGGGTAGGGCCGTTTGGACTTCTGCAGCCGGCGGCCGACGGACTGAAATTCTTGTTCAAAGAAGATCTGACGCCACCGCACGTCTACAAGCCGCTGTTTCTGGCGGCGCCGATGATGGCGCTCATTTTCGCGCTCACTTCGATTGCGGTGATTCCGTTCGGGAATTCGATCACCATTGGCGGCGAGAGCATCCCGCTTCAAATTACTGATCTAAACATTGGGCTGCTGCTGATTCTGGGCGTGACTTCGCTGGGTGTATACGGGGTTGCGCTGGCGGGGTGGTCGTCGAACAACAAATATTCCCTACTCGGCGGACTGCGCGCCAGCGCGCAGATGGTCAGCTATGAAATCGCGCTGGGACTTTCGCTGGTGGGAGTGCTGATCCAGTCTGGAAGTTTCAGTCTGCGGACGATCGTTGAGGCGCAGGGCGGCCGGTTTTGGGGTTTCATTCCCCGGTGGAATATTTTTCACGGGCAGTTCATCGGCTTCTTTATTTATCTGATGGCGGCGTATGCGGAAACCAACCGGATTCCGTTTGACCTGCCGGAAGCTGAGACCGAACTAGTGGCTGGATACCATACGGAATACAGCGCCATGAAGTTTGCCATGTTTTTCATGGCGGAGTACTCGAACATGATTACGGTGGCTTGCCTGGCCACGTTGCTGTTTTTTGGCGGGTGGAATGGACCGTTGTTCGGGCCGCCGCTCATGCGTTCATTGCTGCCGCTAGTTTGGTTTGGAGCAAAGATTTTCTGTTTTCTTTTTCTTTACATCTGGGTACGCGGGACGTTGCCGCGCTTCCGCTATGACCAACTGATGTCATTTGGCTGGAAGTTCTTGTTGCCGCTGGCGATTGTGAATCTGGTGGCGACGGCGATTGCGGTGGCCTGGTAGTGAAAATCAGTGGTCAGTGATTAGTGGTCAGGGACCAGCGTCCGGTTTTGTTGACCACTGGCCACTGATCACTGGCAACTCTTAAGAGCTATGCCAAGTTTTCACTTAATACTATTTCTGGCCTTCGGTGCGGTTTGCGTGGGCGGGGCAGTGAACCTGCTGGCGCAACGGCATCCGATCAACAGCGCGCTTTCGCTGATTGCCGTGATGGCGGCGCTGGCGGGGGAGTACTTACTACTCGGCGCGGAGTTCGTTGCCGCGGTGCAGGTGATTGTCTACGCAGGCGCAGTTATGGTGTTGTTTGTGTTCGTCATCATGTTGCTGAACGCGGGCGAAGAGGAAGAGACCAAGGGAAGCCGCGTCGCTCTGCTGCTGGGCTTGCCCGGGGTGTTGAGCGGAAGCGTTCTCATGGCATGGGTGGTGTTGGGGCACTCAGGGACGGAGGCGGTGGCGATTGGCGCGCTGCCGGGGCATCCGACTGATATTGCGCAACTTCTATTTCACGATTTTCTCTTGCCATTTGAAGTCACTTCCGTGTTGATCCTGATCGCGATCATGGGCGCCGTGGTGCTGGCCAGCAAACCGGAAGCTACGGCGAGGAAGGTGGACTGATGGTGCCCCTCTCTTATTACCTGGTCCTGAGCGGATTTCTGTTTGCGTGCGGCGTGATCGGTTTTCTGATCAAGCGCAACATCATTACCATTTTCATGTCGATTGAGCTGATGTTGAATGGCGTGAATCTGTCGTTTGTGGCGTTTGCGGCGCACTGGCATGCGCTGGCGGGCCAGGTATTCGTCTTTTTTGTGATGGTAGTGGCGGCGGCGGAAGCAGCGGTGGGACTGGCGATCATTATCGCGGTGTATCGCACGCGCGAGACTTTGAACGTGGATCAGGTGAACCTGCTCAAGCTATGAACCCGATGCTCAATCTATGGCTGATCCCGATTCTGCTCCTGGCGGGGGCTGCGATCAACGGCTTTCTCGGGAAGAAATCCTCGATGCAGGCCGTCACTACCATTGCACTGTTTTTTAGTGGTGCGGCTTTCGCAATGGCTTTGTGGGTCGCGATCCGCTTCTCATCGTTGACGCTTCCCTACCACGAGTACTTTGCGCACTGGATCCGTTCGGGCAGCTTCAGCGTCGATTTCGCTTTCTATCTTGATCAGCTGTCGCTGGTGATGCTGCTGGTAGTGACCGGGGTTGGATTTCTCATTCATATTTATTCCGTCGGGTACATGTGGGAGGATCCCAGCTACTACCGGTTTTTCGGCTATCTGAATCTGTTCATGTTCTTCATGCTGACGCTGGTGCTGGCGGGCAATTACCTGATGATGTTTATCGGCTGGGAGGGCGTGGGACTGGCATCGTATCTGCTGATCGGGTTCTGGTTCACGAAGGATTCGGCGGCTTCGGCGGGGAAAAAAGCGTTCATCGTAAATCGCATCGGGGACTTCGGGTTTCTGATTGCGCTGTTCTTGCTGATCAAGCATTTTGGATCGCTGAATTTCGATCAGGTATTTCAGAGCGTTACTCCGCTGGGTGCCGAGACAGCTGGTGGGGGACTACTGACGGCGATTGGGATTCTGCTGATGGTGGGAGCTTGCGGAAAGTCGGCGCAGATTCCCCTCTATGTTTGGCTGCCGGATGCGATGGAAGGTCCAACGCCGGTTTCGGCACTGATCCACGCTGCGACCATGGTGACGGCGGGCGTGTATATGGTTTCCCGGTCGCATGTAATTTTTGAGCGGGCACCGATCGCGCTGACGGTGGTGGCGATCATTGGAACGCTGACTGCTTTTTTCGCGGCGACCATCGGGATCGCGCAAACCGACATCAAGAAAGTTCTGGCGTATTCAACTATCTCGCAACTGGGATATATGTTCATGGCCTGCGGAGTGGGAGCATTCTCGGCCGGCATTTTTCACTTGATGACCCATGCATTCTTCAAAGGGCTGCTGTTTCTTGCGGCGGGATCGGTGATCCATGCCGTGGGCGGCGAGCAGGATATGCGAAAGATGGGCGGGCTTAGATCTTATATCCCGTGGACATTCCTGACGATGGGCATCGCGACACTGGCGATTGCCGGAATCTGGCCACTGGCGGGCTTTTGGAGCAAGGACGAAATTCTGTGGAAGGCTTATCAGGTCAGCTGGGTTTATTGGCTGATTGGATTGATTACCGCTTTCATTACGTCTTTCTACATGTTCCGACTATTGTTCATGACGTTCTTTGGCGATTATCGCGGAGCCCAAGTGGATGAGCACGGACGCGGATCTCATGGCCACGGCGAGCATGGACATGGCGAGCCGCATGAGAGTCCGATGGTAATGCTGGCGCCGCTGATGATCCTGGCGCTGCTTTCACTGGTAGGCGGGCTGGTGGGAATTGGCAATCATTTTGAGCATTTTCTGGCACCGGTGTTTGGCACAGGAGCGCCCATGGAAGCTGTGGGAGAAACGGCCAGCAGCCTTATGGAATATGTGCTCATGGTTGTTTCAGTGTTTGTAGCGGTGATGGGTGCGTTGCTGGCTTACTGGCTCTACTGCGCGCGGCCTGAGCTCCCGCAGAGGATTGCTGATTCGCTCGACGGCCTTTATGAGGCCGTGGTGCACAAGTATTACATCGACGAATTGTATGCGGCAGTTTTTGTCAGGCCGCTGATCGAAGGCTCGACTCGGATTCTTTGGCAGGACGTGGACCGCAAGGTGATCGACGCCACGGTAAACGACGCGGGTGATGGGGCGCGGCATGTATCCGATGAAGTGCGGCATATGCAATCGGGCAACATTCGTTCGTATGCGGGATGGATCGCGGCGGGATCGGCAGTGGTGATTGCGTTCATGATCTGGATGGGAGTGCGATGAACGTCGACAATCTCAGTTCCATCATCCTGACGCTGGTGACTTTTACTCCGCTGGCGGGGGCGCTGCTGCTGACGTTTTTTCCCCGGCGCGACCGCGACATTCGAGTTTTCGCGCTTGTCATCACTCTTCTTACGTTCGTGATGTCATTGCACCTGCCGGTTCACTTTCATCGCGGGTTGACAGGCTTTCAATTTGAGATTGACCGGCAGTGGGTGTTGACTCCCAATATCCATTACCACATGGGGATTGATGGAATCTCGTTGTGGCTGGTTGTGCTGACTACGTTCCTCACGCCGCTGTGCGTGCTGATTTCCTGGAATTCGATTCACGACCGGGTGAAGGAATTCTTCATCCTGCTGCTGATCATGGAAACGGCGCTGATCGGCGTGTTCACATCGCTGGATCTTTTCCTCTTCTACTTTTTCTGGGAAGCGACGCTGATCCCGATGGCGCTGCTGATTGGAATTTTCGGTCATGAGCGCAAGGTTTATGCCGCGGTGAAGTTCTTCATGTACACGATCATTGCGTCGGCGTTCATGCTGGCGGCGATCCTGTGGCTTTACGCGCATACCGGCAGCTTTGACTTCGTGGTAATTCGCGAACAGATCACGAGCGGCGCGGTGCCGAAATTCCCGGCGGCGGCACAATGGCTCTTTCTCGGATTCTTCCTGGCGTTTGCGGTGAAGGTTCCTTTGTTTCCTTTCCACACGTGGTTGCCGGATGCTCACGTAGAGGCGCCGACGGCGGGGTCGGTGTTGCTGGCAGGTGTGCTGCTCAAGATGGGGACCTACGGGCTGTTGCGCTTCAACCTTGGGCTGTTTCCCGAGCAATCGCGACAGAACGCCTGGTGGATCATGATCCTTGCCTTGATCGGGATCATCTACGGCGCGCTGGTGGCGATGGTCCAGCCCAACATGAAGAAGTTGATTGCGTATTCGTCAGTGAGCCATCTGGGATTTGTGGTGCTGGGAATTTTCAGTTTCACGCAGGCGGGACTGAACGGCGCGATGTTTGTGATGCTGGCGCACGGAATTTCTACGGGCGGATTATTCATGCTGGCGGGGATCCTGCACGAACGGCGGCACACTTACGAGATCCGAGAATTTGGTGGACTGGCTTCGCCCATGCCGATGTATGCCGCGTCGTACCTAGTGATTGTGCTGGCGTCAGTGGGGCTGCCTCTAATGAACGGCTTCATCGGTGAATTTCTGGTGTTGAGCGGCGCATTTCAGGACAAGGCGGTCTACGGCATACTCGGGGCCACGGGGATCATCTGGAGCTCGATTTATTTGTTGTGGATGTACCAGCGAGTCTTTTACGGTAAGGTTACGCACGACGTGAACAATTCGTTGCAGGATCTTACGGGATCCGAAAAATGGGCGATATGGCCTTGCGCGGTGGCGGCCTTCGTGATGGGAGTGGCTCCGATTCTGTGGCTGGGGGCGATTGATCCGGCGGTTCAGGCCGCCCTCACACCTCTGGCGCGAGTGGCGAGCAGGGTGGTGGGACCATGACGGCTGGGACCGTGATCGCGGCTCTCGTCCCGGCTTACTCGCAGATGCTGCCGCAGAGCGGGGACTACGTTCGCATCCTGCCGGAAATTGTTCTGTCTGTCTTCGGCATCATCGTGATGATGATGGAACCACTGCTCGAGGAGAAAAAAGGGCAGAAGATTCTGGGTGTGATTGCGCTGATCGGCGCGCTGGCGGGGATCGCGGCGACGTGGCTCATGGCGCAAGCTCCGGGCCTGGCTTTCTGGAACATGGTGCAAGTGGACGGATTCAGCGTCTTCTTTCACGCACTGGTAATTGCGATTGCCGGGATCGTCATCCTTAGCTCCTACGAATACATGAGCGTGCAGCGAATCCGCGCGGGGGAGTATTACGCGCTGATTCTTTTCGGCACGGTCGGCATTGCACTGATGTCATCGGCGGTGGAACTGGTTCTGATTTTCATTGCACTAGAGATTTCCTCCATCTCTTCCTATGTTCTGACGGGATTCAGGCGAAACGCGGCCACGAGCACGGAAGCTTCGCTGAAATATTTTCTGCTGGGTTCATTCGCCACGGCATTTTTTCTGTATGGAGTGGCAATGATGTTTGGGGCCACGGGCTCGACGAACATCGGTGAGATCAGCAAGGCACTGCAGAGTGGACCAATGCCGTTGCTGGCGTTCGTGTCCGTGGCGCTTATGTTTGTGGGCTTGGGGTTCAAGGTGGCGGCGTCGCCGTTTCACGTCTGGACACCCGACGTTTATGAAGGAGCTCCGGCACCTATCACGGGATTCATGTCAACTGCGCCGAAGGCTGCGGCCTTTGCGGTTTTGTTGCGCGTGGTGTTCGTGATCAATGTGCCGGGAACCTTCTGGTTGATCTGGGTTGCAGCGGCGCTCTCCATGACGTTGGGTAACGTGGGCGCGCTGGTACAAAACAACGTGAAGCGATTGCTAGCCTACTCCTCGATCGCGCACGCGGGCTATCAGTTGGTTGCGTTCGCTGCCGCACCGGTTCTGGGAATTTCGGCGGCCATGTTTTACACGGCAGCTTACGCTGCGATGAACCTGGGTGCTTTTGCCGTGGTCAGCCACTTTGCGAATGCCGGCGAGCGCTACGTTACGCTGGAGGATTATGAAGGGCTGGGACGCAGTTCGCCGCTCCTGGCGGCGACACTGACCATTTTTCTTCTTTCGCTGATCGGCATCCCAATGACCGGGGGATTTTTTGCGAAGTTCTACGTTTTCAGCGCTTCGGTGAAAGCCAACTTGATCTGGCTGACGATTATCGGCGTGCTTAACAGCGGCCTCGGGGCTTATTACTACCTGCGCATCATCGTGACGATGTACATGCGTGAAGCACGAAAGGCAGTTCCGGTAACGCCCGTTCCTTTTGCGCTCCGCCTGGCGCTGGTCTGCTGCATCCTGGGGACGCTCTATCTCGGCTTGTTTCCTGGCCGCGTGCTGCAGTTTGCGCAGGGCTCGGCGCAGCAGCTGGTTCAACATTCTCATCCTGAAACACCTTTATCCGCGCCAGTTTTAGGGCTTCGCGAACCTTTCTAGCGAAAAGCGGATTTCTCGTGAAAATCCCAATACTAGGGTTTGACAAGCGCCCAAAGCTGCGGCATCATGGGTCCACCGGTTTTCGTTCTTCCCTCGTGGGATAACTTATCGGAGTGGAGGGAAAGCATGTCGGAGCTCATTCGCAGGCTGTGGTTGGAGGATTCAGGGCAAGATATCGCCGAATATGCGGTTATGCTGGCGGTGATTCTGGTCCTGGTCGTGGGGACGATACGATTGATTGGATCGAACGCGAATAATGTATTTTCCAACGCGGCCAGCTCGATTCAGTAGTCAGAACGAATTGCACAGCAGCAACGCTCGCGATAGCAGACAGGAAGATTTCTTTATGGCACGATTTGCCTACTTTACCGGGCAGTTTCGCTACTACTGGTTTACCAGGGTAGCGGCTGCGGCGGGACTTGCAGGCAGATCGAATCAGCTATGATCGACTAGATTCAAGCAAGTTCAGTCAAAGAGCCGCGATCCAGAATCGCGGCTTTTGCTTTTTGCAACCGAGACTCAGGAGGCGCGGCCATGATCGTCAATATGTCAGAGAAAGCAACCGAGCAGGAGATTGAGCACGTGATCGAGCGCATTCGCGAAGCGGGCTACCAGCCTCATGTGACGCGAGGAGTGGAGCGGACCATTGTGGCCGCGGTGGGAAACGGACGGCGCCATGAGATCGAGGCGCTGCAGGTGGCGCCGGGCGTGGAGAACGTGGTCGCCATTGCGCAGCCGTTCAAGCTGGTGAGCCGGCAGGTGAAGCCGGAACGATCGATCGTGAATGTTGGTGGGGTCGCGATTGGCGGTGCTGGAGTTGTGATCATTGCGGGACCTTGCTCGGTGGAATCTCGCGAACAGTTGCTGGATACGGCGCATGCGGTGAAGCGCGCCGGCGCCACAATGCTGCGCGGCGGAGCTTATAAACCGCGAACCTCTCCTTATGATTTTCAGGGACTTGGACTGGAGGCGCTGAAGATTCTGCGAGAGGCTCGCGAGCTCTCCGGACTCCCGGTGGTGACAGAAGTGATGAGTACGGAAGACGTGGAGATCATTTGCGAACACGTCGACATGCTGCAGGTGGGCGCGCGGAATATGCAGAACTTCGCGCTGTTGCGGCGGTTGGCCACGGTGAAGAAGCCTGTGCTTTTGAAACGTGGGCCGTCGGCGACGGTGAAGGAGTGGCTGCTGGCCGCGGAGTACTTGCTTTCGGGGGGAAACAGTCAGGTGGTGTTGTGCGAGCGTGGCATCAAAACTTTCGAGACCGAAATGCGGAACACGTTTGATCTCGCCGCCGTGGCGCTGGCGCGGGATCTTTCTCATTTGCCGGTGATCGCCGACCCTTCTCACGGAACGGGTAAGCAGAGTTTAATAGCAGCAGTCTCGCGCGCGGCGGTCGCGGTTGGAGCGGATGGGTTGATCATTGAAGTACACCCTTGTCCGGAGCGGGCGCTGTCGGATGGACCACAGTCGCTCGATTTTGCGGGGTTTGAGAAGGTAATGAAGGCTATCTCAGAGCCGCTGCGAAGAGCTGCGGTGGTTACGGATATGGCGCAGGCATAGGCGCTGAAACAATTAGTGGGCGGAATGCGCTTGCGGAAGCTTGATTCGCATAGCGGGATCGCCAAGCAGGTTATAGGTTCTTCGTACGGCTAGATCAGAAATGCCTGCTTTCGCCTTGAGGATGGCTTCTCCCAGGGCTGGCTGCGGCGAACTCATCGCATCTTGCACGATGAGTTTATCGAGAATGGTCTGGGGCGCGGCCTGGTTGAGACCGCTTGAGGCAAGCACGGCTACGGCTCCTCCGTTGGGAGCCAGCATCAGAGTGACAGCCAGGGGTTCATCATAAACATCCTGGAAGTATCCGTTGAGGCAGTCCATGATGAGGAATACCGGCAAGGAACTTCCGTTGGTCAGCGAGTTCGCCGCTGTAGTGTCGAAAATGTCGTCGCCGGACCATTCCTCTTCGGAGCCGTGTCCGGCATAATTCACCAACAATTGTCCGGAGTTGATGGCGGACAGAATCGCCTGCTGCGCATCGGGGGGGCTCATGGTAGTGACGAAGACATCTGTGGCCTGTATGGTTGAGGGCAGCTGAGCCTGCACGAGTTGACTGTCCTTGGTGAAGTTCTCGGTATCATTCACATCAGCAACCATCAGAGCCTGCGAGGTCCAAGCGCCATTGGTGGATGAGCCTTCATACGTAGCGATCCTCGTCGCCACGAGTTTGGCTTCGGCTGAGGTGCTTACGGGCAAGCGTCCGGTTGCGAGGGTGGGCGTGCCATTGTCATTAAAGTCGGAGAACCAGTCATCGGAGGCGGTCATCAAACCGGTGGAGGCGATGATTTTCGTGGGAACAAAATCCAGGTGGCCGAAGCCGAGATAGTTCCGTGGATCAAGGGAGGCTCGTCCGTTTAGCAAGAGATATCGGGGTGCGGTGTGCCATACCTTGACTGCGGTCTGCAGAAAGTCGCGGATGGCCTGGGGCGTTCGCTCGCCGAAGTTAAACTCGTCGTAGAGATCGTCAACCAGGACAACGGCGGAAGATTGTCCCTGCACTTTATGAGCGCGAAGCAGCGGATCGAGCGCACCGGCGAAGGGCTCTGCGGACACCATTACGATTTCGCTGCCGGGTTGCGCGCTGTGCCACTGCGAAGGATGGTTCGCGCGAATCCCGGCCACGGAATCGATCCGGTCATCCGCTAAAGCCATCAGTGTGTGCTGCGTTGGGGCTGCCGGATTGGTTGTCGTCCATGGGACTTGAAATTCTGCGACGTAGTTCGTCTTCGAGGTTGCATCCGGAGTGATTTCGGCGGTGAGCTGCACTGGCTGATCCGGATCGGTGATGTCGAGGACGATCACCGAAGAGCGAGTGAAGCCTTTGAGCACAAGTGCGTCCCCGGCCCGACCGGTGAAGGTTAAGGCATCAGAGTCGGCAGCGTAGGAGTGGGGATACGTAATCTGAATCGATTGCACCAGGCTGATGTCGTACTCCCCGTTTTGCGATGTCAATGTGACGGTGTTCGTGCCGTTCTGCAACAGGCCCGCCGGCACGTTCGCGTTGAATCTTCCTTTGGCTTGACCGGTGAAGGTCAGATCGCCCAGCGTAGTGCCATTCAGCGCGATGGTTACGTCGTGCGGAATGGCGAGCAGCACGCCTTGCAGAACCACTTGCAGGCGCACGGGCTCGGTCGAGGTCGTATCGAGGTGATTCACCTGCAGCGCTTGGTTGATGGCTGTGGGAGAAACGATCGAGCCAAAGAAATTGTTGCCTTGGGCGGTGGTCAGCGCCGAGAAATATGTGGTGCGCGGCGCGAGTTCCACCGTGAAGGGGAAGCTTGCCGGAGGCTGATTGGAGCCCACGGACGCCGACAGACGGCGAATGCGTTCGCCATACGATCCGTCCGAAGCGAGCCAGTAGACGCGTGTGCCGGAATATTGAGTATCGATTCCCGTGCCGTAGAAACAGATGCTGGCCTGGGGACCGAAACCTCCGGGACCAGCGGAAGCACCGGTGATTTGTATGGGCTGCTCGATGGCCTCAGCGTAAAGATGGAGGAATGCGGGATCCACATTCGGGTTCAGGCCCGATTGGACCAGTTGGGGCTGGGTTACACAGTGCCAGCCCTCGTGCTTCACAAACATTTTCACGGCGGGATGGGCCGCAAGTTCGAACTGCCTTTGCAATTGGGCAGCGGTCGGAACAGCATTGGTCAAGACATTCTCGACGGGATGACCTAGGCCGTTGATCGTGGCGGCAGGCTGCATCTGGCTCAGTTGATGGACGGTCGCAGCCGAAGCTACGTCGCTGGCAACCTGAGTATTGCTGGAAGATGTCGCGGAGACTGGGCCGTGCAGTATGCGAGTGCCATTTACGTCGACATCTTCGAGCCAATACGGTCCCCCGGCCAGGTTCGGGGATGAATCGATCCAGCTATAGGTTTTGCCGGAATGCTTGGGTAGCGCTCCGCTCATCATTAGCGCGGATCCCGCGATGAGCGACGAATTCAATTGAACGCGCTCGCCGCCCTGTTCGCGGTAGACGTTGAATCCAAGATTGTGCGCTTCCCCACCTGTCTTCCAACGAAGTACAACGCGGTCCGCGCCGGTCTGGTCCTGGCCGCGCTGGGCGGAGAAGAATTCCAACTTAATGCTTGTCGCGGCAGTGATGATCTCACTCTGCGATGGAAGTGTTGGGTGAGGTCATCTGGTCCGCAGTTACGCTAGCTGTGTTGGTCGCGGTGCCGGGCGCTCCGGCGAGGGTGAGGATGGTGATGGTTGCCGAGTTGCCGCTAGTGATGGTTCCCAGCAAGGCAGGTTACGGTGCCACCCGCCTCGGAACACGTGCCCGCGGTCGTTATGACGGAGAGATAGCTAACGTCAGCGGGCAAGGGATCGGTTACGGTCACGTTGGTCGCGCTCGCGGCACCGGTATTCGTCACGAGGAGGGTATAAGTCAGAGTGTCGCCGCTGGCAACGGTGGGACTTGGCGTGGCGGTCTTCGCAATGGTGAGGGTTGTACTGTTTGCATTGGCGACGGCTACTATCGCCGTCGCGGTGTTACTGGTGAGATTTGGAACGATGTTGGTGGCAGTAGCCGTGGCTGTTTCCGCGATGTTTGTTCCGGAAGCCGTGCTGGAACTTACCTGCAGCACCAGGGTGAAGTTGGCCGTCGCATTGAGAGCGAGAGTGGTGGCTGTGCAGGTAATTGTGCCGGAGGCTCCGATCGCGGGCGTGGTGCAGGTCCAGCCGGCAGGAGCCGTGATGGATTGGAAGCTGGTATTTGGCGGCGTGGTCTGGGTAAAGCTGGGAGATGCCGCGGCCAGCGGGCCATTATTGGTGACACTTTGGGTGTAGGTGACGTTACTGCCCGCGGCAACCGAAGTTGGCGCCGCCGAGTTGGTGGTGATCAGGTCGGATTGGGTTGCGGTTGCGACAATGTCCGCGGCGGTTGCCGTATTGTTGGCTGAGTTGGGATCGGTAGTGGAGGAATTTATAGTTGCAATGTCATTGATCGCCGTCCCGGCTGCAGTTGCGGCATTCACCTGGAGCGCGACGGTGAAAGTAGCGGCTCCGACGGCGAAGCTGGGGTCGGTGCAGGTGATAATTCCGGAGGCACCCTTGGCGGGAGTGATACACGACCATCCCGCAGGTATGGTGATTGATTGGAAATTCGTATTCGCAGGGGTGGTTTCGGTGATACTGGCGCCAGTTGCTGCGCTTGGGCCTGCGTTCGTTACTACTTGTGTGTAGGTGATGTTATTGCCCGCCTGCACTGGAACCGGGCTGGCCGAGTTCGTGATTGACAGGTTGGCGGAAGCTCCAACCTGCACGCTGGCGGAAGCGGTATTGTTGGTGCAAGTGGGATCGCTGGCGGCGCAAGTGACGGAATCGGTGTCGGTGATGGTAGAGCCGGAAGCGACGCTGGTGGCGACTTGCACGATGAAAGTGAAGTTTGCCGTGGAATTCGCTGCGAGGCTTCCCGCTGTGGTGCACGTGTAGGGTGATGCCGAAGTGCATGTCCAGCCGGCCGGCCCGGTCAACGACACGAATGTGGTATTCGCGGGAAGAGTTTCCGTGAGGGTAGCGCCAGTCACGGCGGCGGGTCCCCCATTGGCTACGGTCTGCGCATAAGTAATATTGTTCCCGGCCGTTACTGGATTCGGAGTCGCTGAATTCGTAACGCTGAGATCGGCCTGCGTGGCGCTCGCGACGGCGATATTCACAGTGGCCGAGTTATTGTTTGTATTTGTGTCGCGAGTGGTGGTGGTCGCCGTGTCGGTATCGGTGATGATGGTCCCTGCCGCTGTGCCCGCATTCACCGTCACCACTATCGGGAATGTGCTCGTCGAGCCGGGAGCCACGCTGGGATTCGTGCAACTGATGGAACCACTCGTCGTGCAAGTCCATCCCGTGGGTACCGGCGTGAGCGAGACAAAAGTGGTATTGGCCGGAATGGCTTCGTTAAAGCTGACGGTGCTGCAATTGCTGGGGCCCGTGTTGGTCACAACTTGCGTGTAAGTGATGGTCCCGCCGACCTGGACTGGGCTTGGCGTTCCGCTGTTCGTGACGGCAAGGTCGCAGACGGCAATGACGGGCGTAGTAAGGGTCGTGCTGTTGTTGGCCGAGTTGGGATCGCCGGTGGTGGAAGAAACCGAGGAAGTCGCGGTGATTGAAGTGGCCGTAACACTCGGAGCCAGATTTACGACCACGATGATGTTAGCCGAGGCACTCGCAGCCAAGGTGGGGTCGCTGCACGTTATGTTGCCCGTCCCGCCTACTGCTGGGGATGTGCAGGTCCAGCCAGCGGGAGCCGAGACGGAGACGAACGTAGTATTGGTGGGCACCGCTTGCAGGAAGCTGACGGCCGAAGCAGACGCGGGACCATTGTTCGTCACGGTTTGTATATAGGTGATGTTGTTTCCGTCGTAGACCGTGAGAGGCGTGGCCGATGTGCTCAGGGCAAGGTCGGCTTGCGTTGAAGATGATGCGACGACGTCGGTGGCGGTGGCGGAATTCGAGCCGAAGGCTTGATTCGTGGCGTTGACCGTTGCCGTATCGGTGATTACGGTTCCGCTTCCGGTGGCCGCGTTCACTTTGTACACGACGGTAAAAGTACCGGACGAGCCCGCTGCAATGCTGGCGTTGGTGCAGCCGGGAGGGAAGGCTGTGCAGGTCCAACCTGCCGCAGCGGTTATGGATACAAATGTGGTGTTGGTCGGCGTTGTTTCGGTGAAAGTTGCGCCAGTGGCGGCCGCCGTCCCGGTGTTGCTGACGACCTGCGTGTAAGTGATATTGTTGCCAGCGACGACCGGATTCGGTGAGGCAGAGTTGGTGACGGTTAGCTCGGCTCCCGCGGTGGTGCCAACCACGGTGGAAGCGGAGGCTGTGTTATTAGCCGAATTCGGGTCGCTCACGGAAGAACTTGCGGTGACGGTATCCGTTATCACCGTGCCATTCGCGGTCCCAGCCGTGACTTTAGTGATCAAAGAAAACGTGGCCGCGGTGCTGCCAGGCATATTCAGATCATTGCAAACGACGTTGCCGGTGCTGCCGGTGACTGGGGTAGTGCAACTCCATCCCGCAGGAGCCGCAATGGAGACAAATGTTGTGTTCGCGGGAATAGCCTCAACCAACGAGGCATTGTCCGCGGCGCTGGGACCGTTGTTCGTGAGGATCTGGGTGTACGTGATATTGCTGCCTGCAGCGACGGGATTCGGAGACGCTGTATTGGTGACGCTAAGATCTGCGCTCGAGACCACATTGGCGACATCGGTATAAGTGTCGTTCGACAGATTGATTTCGCCACCTCCGCCGACGATGGCGGTGTTCGTTTCCGTGGGGGGAGCGGTTTGGGCGACGTTGGCATTGATGGTAATCGATGGGTAAAAGCTATTCGCCGCCAATACCGACGAGTTCACGCAACTTACGGTCTGGGATGCGACGGAGCAGGACCATCCGGTACCGCTGGCGCTGGTGGGAGTAACACCGAGGGGTAGCGTGTCGTTCACCGTTACGGAGCCGCTGCTGGAACCATAGGGACTCAAGTTCTCGACTGGAACGGTGTAGGTGGCCGTGGAGCCACGGATAAATGAAGCCGGCGCATGACTCTTGGTGAGCGTCATGTCAGGAGTGCATTGAGCGCCAGATTGTGTGCCGGATGTCGATGAGATCGATGCATTGGTGACGCTGGTACCTGCGGCTCCGGCCGTGGCGCCGTAGGCCACGCCGGGATTCAAAGTTAATCCGCTGGCCGCGCCGCTCACGCTGACGCTCGCGGGAGTACCGGACACCAGAACTACGCCGCCACCACCGCCGCCGCCGGGGCCGTGGCGGTTTCCGATACTGTAGGCCTGAGTCTCCCAGGCGTTGCCGCCGGCTCCGCCGTTGGCTTGGAGCGTGAGGCCGCCTTCACCACCGTTGGCAGAGAGAACAACGATGCTGCCGCCGGCTCCGCCGCCACCGCCCGCATCGTTGGCAGTACCGTTGTAGGAAGGCGTTCCGTTGGCGGTGAGAGTACCTGTTCCGCTGAGCGCGTAGGTGCGAATGATAATGATCCCGCCACCAGCCGATCCGCTGCTCGCCTGATTGTCACCGTCGGAGTTGTTACGCGTTCCAGCGCCACCGCCGCCGCCCATCGCGACGCGGTTGATGGTGGAGGGGAAAGCAGTGCCGCCTTCGCCGCCGACGCTGAGATTCGTATTCCAAGAATCGCCGCCGAAACCGCCAGCGCCGCCGTTTGAACCGCCACCGCCGCCGGCGTTCTGGTCGTTGCCGCCAGGAGAGGCGTTTTGTGGATCGGCGTCGGTGCCGCCACCGCCTGCGTTCGCGGGAGCACCTCGGGCCAAGCTGCCGTCCGTTCCCGCTGTTCCGCTGGGATAACCAGTGTTGGTGTGCAAGAACGTTCCGCCGGTTTCGACCCATTCCGGAGTACCCGCGATGCCTTCGCCCTTGTTAGCATCCCAGCCAGGTTCGCCCCCCGCCGCTCCCGTGTAGGTGGCTGGAGCAGGCTGACGGTAATCTGTATTGGCGCCGCCTCCGCCAGTTAATTGCATGCCCGCGCCACCGCGGAAACCTTGACCACTTACTGACACTGTGGCGCCGTTCAGGGTCAGCGTGCTCGATGTGTCCAGTGCAAGAACTCCACCTGTAGAACCATTCCACGTCAAGGCCGTCGGCGGCGTGGTCGCATTGAATGAAGCAGTCGTATATTGCGGCACGACAATGACCTGGTACGTGCTTTGGCCGGCATTCGTTGAGGCTGCGGCGTGGTGATAGGCGAAGACAAGTCCGCCGCCCGAGCCTGCACCGGAAATGGTCACGGTGCCACCAGTGGCAGGAACGGCGCTTTGCGCGGTAACAAACTCATAGTCGCCGGCGCTGTTCAGTGCGGTGAAACCCTGGCCGGTGTAGCCATTTCCATAGGCAACCGTATTCGAGTCGTTGATGCTGGCATCCTGCATCTGGATCACCAGCAAAAGATTTCCGGCGGCGATGGCGGTGCCAGCGCCGGTCGCGGCACCCACGGGTATGGAAGTTGCTCCCGCCGCCACGCTTGCGGTTCCTGGATAGTATGTGTTCAGCACGCCGGTCAGCGGAGTAGTGGCAGGCGTGGCTTGGGAAACATTCGCGCAGACAACCGACTGGACTGTCGCGACTGCCACGTAAGTATTGTTGCCGGTGTTCGGATCCGGGGGTGTGCCGGAATCGGAAACGGTAGCTGTGTTGGTAAATGACCCGGCGGCGGAGGCGGTTTCCACCACGGTTACTGTAGCGTTTGCTCCACTGGCCAGAGTACCGATAGCACAGGTGATTGGGTTCGCCGTAGTGTTGCATGTGCCCACGCTCGGGGTAGCCGAGACCAGCGTCATTCCCGTCGCCAGTGTGTCGGAGAGTGACACCGCATTGGCGGCGGAGGTCCCATTGTTGAAGATGTTGATGGTGTAAGTGGTGTTCTGTCCCAGGAACACGGCGCTGCCAACGGTGGTGGTGACTCCGATATCAGCGGCAGTGGGGTTGACGGAGACAGCGCCCAGCGACCAGTTAAAAGTGCTGTTGGTGGTCGCGGTTCCGGCATGCGTTTCTGTCACCCCTGCCGCGTTGCTGCAGGTCAGCGTAGTCGCTGTGGATGCGGTACACGTAAACGTGCCGTTGTTACCGGCATTAGTGAACCCGGCGATGACGAAGCTGTCACCAGCGAAGCCATTCCCGGTTCCACCGGTGATCGTTCCCGTGTAAATGGTGTTGGTACTGGACCCGGTCGCCACAGCGGCCGTTCCCGGATCAGTTTCGGTAACCCCGGCTTTGTTGCTGACTGTGAGTGTAGTCGCCGTGGATGCGTTCACCACGAATGTCCCGTTGTTGCCGGCATTGGTGAATCCGCTCACAACAACGGCGTCACCGAGGAAGGCATTGCCGGCGCCGCCGGTGATGGTGCCCGTGTAAACGGCAGTGGTTATGCTTGCCGTTGCGGCATGGGCTTGCGCAACCCCGGCAGCATTGTTGAGAGTGATTGTGGTCGCCGTCGATGCCGTGCAGGTGAACGTCCCGTTGTCGGCCGCGTGAGTGAAGCCTGCGACAACAACGGTGTCGCCGACAAGAGCGTTGCCGGCGCCGCCGGTGATCGTTCCGGTGTAAACCGTATTGCCGCCGGCAGCATTCGCGACCGACGTGAGAGTGAGCGTGGCGGTGTTGGGCGCAACCGATGTCAGATTGAATGCGACGCCGTTGGGCACAACGGAGGTGAGATTGAGGGTCTCATTGAAGCTTTCCGAAATGGGCACGCTGGGCGCGCCGGTTCTGCTGCTGGCTGTGCCGACTATGTCCTGATTTGCATTTGGGGTTGTACCACCTGAGGTTACATTCCACTGCGCAACCTGAGGACCATTGATTGTGATTGTCCCCATTCCTACTGCCAGCGTGTCGAAGACCATCCCATTGACGACGCTTGGGACATCCAGTTGAGAGTTCGTCGCAGCCGCGCCGTTTGCCGAGACGAAGGTACCGAGCGGGGCGGTCTGATCGACGCCGGTGAATACAGTCGCTCCGGCGGTTACGCCGACAGTTGCAGCCGTGGGAATATTTACCGAAACGATGATTGGCAGGTTGGTACCGTTTGTGGGATTGAGCAGAGACCAAATTTCTGCGCGGCGCGTGTTTCCGGCGTCGTTGTGTGCGCCGACGAGTGTGAGGGCTGTGCCGTTGTAGGTAACTCCGGTGACGGCGGTCGCAGCGCTATTTGTGATGTTCATCGAAACGCCGACGAGCAGTACTCTGTTCGCCGTGGCCGAAGTTGTGTGATTAAAGGTGAGTGTCTGCGTGCCCGGCCCGCTGAGATCTGCCGTGGTATTCGTGCTGGGGCTGGTATCGACTGCGACCTGGGCGCGCGATGCAGGCGCAGCGAAAACGAGTAGCAAACCCAACGGGCCTAGCAAAATTCCAGATCTGCGCAGGAGCTTGCCCGCGGCGGATTGCCCGCGCGCCGCTGCTTGCAGCAGTTTGCCGCCGATTCCTTTTAGTTCTGTCCGCACTGATTTTTTTCCTAACTTCACTTCTTTGGCGACGACAAGGCCTAAAATCTGGTCGCCGCGCACTGGGAGGTCGTTTTGCTGTCCGGAATCGCCGCGGGTAATAAACAAATTCTTATCATGATCGGCAAGCACAAGGCGGTGAACGCGGAAGCCGCTATGACCTTTCGTAAGTACAATATCGCCCTTTCGTAATTTGCTCACGATTACGGGGGTAACATGGACAATCTGACGGTCACGGATGCAGGGGAACATGCTGGCACCGCGGGCTTCGAAGCGCAGGCTCAATCCGCGATTCAGCAGCTCGCGGCTGAGAGCCTCGAAGGTTTCTGAAGGCGACGCGCTCTTAACCATTGAAGTGGAGAATTCTGTCGACGGCGCGTTGGTCGGGCTCGAAGGAGTAGCGATAGCAAGGAACGGACTGGGCAACTCGTTCCAGAAAGCTCAATGCCGACTCAACGTATTCGTGGCGATGAAATGGGACGAAGGCGCGGGCAAATAGTTCGGCGACCATCTGGCTCGGAGTGAGGGGCGTGAGGACGTTGCCGTGACCGTGCTCCAGAACGAAGATACGTTGCAGTGGGGCGCGCTGCGGCAGGGCGAATGCGGCCTCACCGTGCCAGGGCGTGCCATACATAAAAATCTGTGTCGAATCGTTATCCGAGGGATGTTCGCGGATGATGATGCGATCATCGCTGAGGATTTCTACTTTGTGAAGCGAAGACCACAAACGAGCCGTTGTACTTTTGCCTGCGCCGGAGTGTCCGACGAATAAGTTGTTGGCGCTATCGGGACCGGCGATGCCGACTCCGTGGAGCTCGATCGCGCGCTCCTGCGTGAGGCGATGGGTAATGAGGAGTTCGTCAAGGGGATACCCCAGGGGCCACACGCCTTTGGAGGAAGCGGATTCCTCGCTCATCTGGACCGTTGACTCGCGGAATCTTCTATCCACCAGCAGCCTCTTGTAGGGAGAATCTCCAAAGATGGCAGCGGTGAAGTCGAAGCGGAATCCGGCATCGTCTTCGTACAGCCGCCAGAGAGAACCAGAGTCGAACAGCTCGGGCGCGGATGTTGGAACGAGCGCGGATACTCTATCGATCTGAATCTTGATGTCAGGAATGGCGGCGTCCATCGAAAATGGCGCTAGTGATGGATCCAGAGAAGCATCGCTGCTGCGTGCAGCGGCGAGCCGCACGGAAACTCCGCCGACGCTGAATCCCGCGCTGTGCTCAAGTCCTACTTCGTCAAGAAGCGCGCGTGAAGGTTCGCCTGTCATGTTTTTCTGGTCACATAACTTCGCAACGCTTACGATCCGATAGACAAGCAAAACAGAGCTGTACATGTGGGAGGCTGAGGGCCTCCGCCGCCGCCCGATATTTTGCAATGCCCCAGAACCGCCTCTTCCGGGCGCAAGCTGATGGTGACTAATTGTGGCGGCTTATAGGGCTTCTTCCCATCGACTTCATTCCATTCGTGATTCATCCGCCCACCTTTGCCGTGCTTAGTGACTTCCACAGTTCCCGCAACCAGCCGCCGCCATCGGATTATTCAGGATTGGCAGGATCTGTTGCGGGCCCACCCAGGCGTCCACATCGATCTCCTTGCTTTGAATCCTTCGCGCGGACTCGCGCATTTCTTCATAGTGACTGCCACCAGCACAGAATTCGCAATCCCCGTGCGCGGGAATCTCGGCGCCGACCGCGGTGGCGCGAAGGTGCGCAACAT
This sequence comes from uncultured Acidobacteriaceae bacterium, assembly GCA_963750245.1. GTDB lineage: Bacteria > Acidobacteriota > Terriglobia > Terriglobales > Acidobacteriaceae > Sulfotelmatobacter. The sequence goes on along the minus strand of CAVVQB010000002.1, from coordinate 688,956 downwards.
GACAAAGAAATTCCACCGGGCTTTCGCGGTCACCGTTCTCGAGTTCTCCGTTGGCGGGGCACATCCCGCAGAGCGACTGGATACGGCATTGCACGCACTTCGTCACTCGCGTGCGTTTGGTTTGCCGCAATCGCAGGAGAGATTCCTCCCAAACTTTCTGCACTCCGGCCTCGCGAATGGTGAAAGTCTCCTGCTGCGAAATCACGCAAATCCCAACTTCTCCGTAAGCGTTGATGGCGAAAGAGTTCATGCCTCCGCCACAGAAATAAACGGTGTTGCCTTGCCCCAGATTGGGAGGATGTTCCGCGTCGTGTTTCGCCAGTCTGCGGTATTCGCTGACACCTTTCGGGGCAGCGAGATCTAAAGCCACTACCTCTTCCGGCGCAAGCCGCACCGCCAGAGGACTCTGGGAGCAGTCAATCCGCGGATTCACCTGCCCATCAATTTTGAATTCCACGCCCAGTTCTTGTTCGGCAAATTGCCGCATGGAGGAGATTTCGTGTTTGTTGATGCTGGTAGCAACTGTCTTCAAGTTGAGCGGCAGTCCTCGTTCGCGCAGCAGTTTGATTCCGCGCAGGCAGCGGTCGTAAGAGCCGGGGATTTGCGTCAGGGCTTCGTAGGTTTCGCGGGTACGGCCATACAGCGTGATCTCGATGGCGAAGGGCGGCCACTCGACCAGATAGTCTGCGATCCTTTCGTTGATGAGCGTGCCGTTGGTGAAGAGAGTGATGAGAAAACCTTTTTTCTTGGCGTAGGTATAGATCTCGAGAAAATCTTTGCGGGCGAAAATTTCGCCGCCGGTGTAGAGAAGCCAGAAGCAGCCCATGTCGACTAACTCGTCGAGCATGCGGAAGTGCTCTTCCGTGGTCAATTCACGGCTGCGGGCATCCTGATCGCCCATGGGGAGATTGTTGTAGCAGTGGTGGCATTCCAGCGGACAGCGGCGCGTGACTTCAATAGAAACCTGCATGGGAGCGCGCTGGCCGGATTGACGCTGGTGAAGGTCGGCGCTGAATGCTCCGTAGCTCAGTTGCTCCATGGTCCCCCTGGATATTCGAATGACGACTTGTGCGATTGGCGCGCGTCCACAGTCATCGTCACAATCAATGCGAGCCTGCCGAGCGCATTCCTTCCCTTTCTGACGAAGCGAGGGCAGCCAGCGAGACTTCCTGACGCTCCTCGACCAGACCCACCGAGAGCGTGTCACTCAGGAACTGCTTCACATCTTGCTCCGCCTGCTCGTAGCTGACCGCGTATTCGTGCTGTACGGCGCTGATCAGTTCGGCAAGGCTTTTGGGCGATTCCATCGACTGCCAGATCAATGAGCCGGTTTCGTTGAAACTGTAGATCGAGGCCAGATCGCCAACTTTGCCGCGCACCGGAACAATCAAAGTTTCCCCGGCGACACGGCGTGAGACGACGGCCTGCGAGCGCACGTAAACAGGCTCCAGATGCGGTCCGCACTGGTCTTCGACGAATTCCGTTTTTCGTAACAGAGTTGTGTCCATAGAATGTTTAGAGGAACATCCTCAGCTTCCGATTACCGCAGAACCGCACAGGTAAAGCAATCGCTCGGATGGACACAGGAACCCCGTTAGTTATCGCCTTTGGAGGGTCGCTAAAAGCGTCCTTTTGTTCGTGCGGGGCATCCCGAAAGACTTTGCCGGAGCGTCGCTTTCCAGTGAGGCGACGCTCCGCGAGACGTGGGAGTTCGGGAAGATCGGTGCTAGGCCCAAGAGGTCGAGCACGTCCAGCTCATCGCCGACAGGTGAAACGGGAATAGGGATTCTTCGACTCGCGCTTGCACTCGCTCAGAATGACAGAGTTCTTTTCGGGCTTCGGTGTATTTTCTGTTTCTCGCTCAGAATGACAAGCGGCGCGCAAGCATCAAATGATGCGCTTGGGCTCCAGTTCCCGATTCACGACGAGCTCGGGATGGAGGCGACGGAAGGTTTCGGTCACGTGGCAATTCCAGCAAACCGGGCGATGCGTGGAGAATACTTCAGGCAGTTGCTCGGGACGGAGATTTCTCCACTCGACGGTCTCGTGGTTGGGGCCGAGTAACGCCGGCGCGTGGTCCAAGTGTTGAAGCTTGCCGAACTTCTTGTGACAAAAGATGCACTGCTTGCCGTCATACCAATTCGAAACGATATTCCAGACCAGGCAGTTTTCCGGACTGATTTCGATTTGCTTTAGACATTCCTGGCCGCAATCCTGGCGCTCAGGCCAGCGCGAGCATTCGATCAGGCGTAGCGTGGGCTCGGAGAGAAAAGCACCGATGGCAGCTTCGCGCGCCGCTACATCAACGGCCGCAGCTTTGTGAGTCTCGGGGCAAGTGATGAGGCGCTTGCCGCGATATCCAAAATAAGCTCGTACGCCGGGGATCGCGCGGAAGATGAACAATCCCACCGCAACGGCAACCACCACGATCGCGACCAAAACTGTTCCAGTCATACGTCACCTCACAACAAGCGACATGCTGATATCCAGCTTCGAGCAGCATGCGCTTCGGTGAAGATTCGGAGTGACGCCAAGAGCATTGAGGGTGCCGTGGCATCACTCCGAATCATTTTTCCCTCACTCCACTTGCCGGTAGAAGATTGTTAGTCTTCCACCGTTACTGGCTCCGCACTCTCTTCGACCTTGCGGAGATGCAGGTAAGATTCGTTCTCCTGGGCATCGACCACGGCGATCGCCGCTACGTCCAGGATTTCCTCGACCTGAGCGCCGCGGTGCAGAACGTGCACTGGACGGCTCATTCCCATGAGAATCGGCCCAATCGTTTCGCATCCTCCGATCTTCGCCACCAGCTTGCATGCGATGTTGGCGGAAGCCAGATCGGGGAAGATCAAGACATTGGCGCCGCCCTTCAGCGCGCTGAAGGGATAGGACTGCTCAATGATCTCCGGCGACAGTGCCTCGTCGGCCATGATCTCTCCATCGACGATCAGGGTGGGATCGGCGAAGTGCAACAGCTCGACCGCTTTTCGAACCTTGGTGCAGATCGGATGATCCACGCTGCCAAAGCTGGAGAACGACAGGATGGCGACGCGGGGATGAACATCGAAACGCCGCGCCAGGTGCGCGGTGCACAAGGCGATTTCGACCAGGTCTTCGGCGGTGGGTTCGATGTTCACGCTGGCGTCCGCCAGGAAGAGGACGTCGCCTTTGTGCGTGATCAGGACGTAGCAGCCGGAAACGCGGTGGAAGCCTTCGCGCATGCGCACGATTTGCAATGCGGGACGAATGGTGTCGGAGAAATGCTGAGTCACGCCGGAGACCAGCGCATCGGCGTCTCCCATATGAACCATCATCGATCCAAAAACGTTCTTGTCGTTGATGAGTGTTTGCGCTTCATTCAGAGTTACGCCGCGGCGCTGCCGCAGGCGGAACAGTTCTTGAATGTAGAATTCGCGCAGCTCCGATTCTCCGGGATTAACAATTTTCATTCCCTTCAGGCTGAGGCCGAGCTCCTTCGCACGGTCTTGAATCGCAGTCGGGTTGCCCAGCAGAATCGGCTTGGCGATCTTCTCCTCAACCAGGGCATGGCAGGCGCGGAGGATCTTCTCGTTTTCGCCCTCTGGGAATACAACTTGCTTGGGATTAGCTTGCGCTTTGTGAATCATGGAGCGCTCAACTTCGTGAGCCTTGCCCAGTCTTCTCTCCAGTTGCTCGCGGTAAGCGGCCAGATCGACGGGTTCCTGCGCCACGCCGGTACGCATTGCGGCTTCGGCAACGGCGGAGGCCTCCCATACCAGCACGCGGGTATCAAATAACGTTGGAATCAAATACTCGCGGCCGAAGCTCAGCCGTTCCACGCCGTAGGCGCGGCAGACCGAATCTGGAACATCTTCTTTGGCCAGCGCGGCCAGAGCGCGTGTGGCCGCCAGCTTCATTTCTTCGTTGATGGCGGTGGCGCGGACGTCCAACGCGCCGCGGAAGATGAAGGGGAAACCGAGGACATTGTTGACCTGATTGGGATAGTCGGAGCGGCCGGTGGCCATGATGATGTCGGTGCGGCAGGCTCTCGCTTCGTCGTACGTAATCTCAGGGTCGGGGTTGGCCATGGCGAATACGATTGGGTTCGCAGCCATCGAACGAACCATATCCTGCGTGACAGCGCCTTTCACCGAGAGTCCAACAAACACATCGGCGCCTTGCATCGCGTCCGCCAAGGTTCGGCAATTTGTTGGCTGAGCGAAACGTTCCTTGTAAGGATTCATGCCATCGGTGCGGCCCTTGTAAATGACGCCCTTGGTGTCGCAGAAAATAATGTTCTCGTGCTTCACACCCAGGCGCTCGTAGTGTTCCGCAGTCGCAACGCCAGCGGCGCCAGCGCCGTTGAAGACTACGCGAACGCTGCCGATATCTTTGCCGACGATTTCCAGAGCATTCAGCAGCGCGGCCCCGGTGATGATGGCCGTACCATGCTGATCGTCGTGGAAAACTGGAATCTTCATGGTCTTGCGCAGAGTTTCCTCGATGTAGAAACATTCCGGGGCTTTAATGTCCTCGAGGTTGATACCGCCGAAGGTGAGTTCGAGAAGCTGGCAGACCTTGATGATCTCGTCAGGATCGTGCGTATTGAGTTCGATGTCGAACACATTCACGTCGGCGAATCTCTTGAACAGCACCGCCTTCCCTTCCATAACCGGCTTGCCAGCCAGAGCGCCGATGTCGCCGAGGCCCAGGACCGCGGATCCGTTGGTCACGACGGCAACCAGGTTACCGCGCCCGGTGTAATTGAAAGCGTCGTGGGGATTCTGGTTGATGGCGAGACAAGGCTGCGCCACGCCGGGCGTGTAGGCCAGGCTGAGGTCGCGTTGAGTACGGCAGGGCTTGGTGGGAGTGATTTCGATTTTTCCGGGCTGGGGGCTGCTGTGATAATCCAAAGCTTGTTGTTTGGTGATCATTACTTCCTCCGTGATCTTTTCTTGCTGCCCGCCCCCGGTTTCCGGTGGCCGGGTTCTATTCCTTCGGGCTCCGCCGCCACACAGGGACGTTCGGGTTCCAGTGGTGAACCTCTTTCTGGAAGTTCCCGCTCTGCGACTGGGGCGCGGCTATGACGAGGTCGGCCGACCGGGATTGCAACAGGTTGGCGATGTAGTTTTCAACTTGTTGGCGAATCTTGGGATCGCGCAACGCCGCCAACAGTTCCGGCTTATTGATGTGGGTGAAACCAGCGCACAGCGGACACTTGACTAAATCGTCGTTTACCATTGCAACCCCCGGAAGGACGCGGCCGACGGAGCGGCTCTCCACCGCGCTCCCGGCTTCATTAAAGTCCGGGTCAAGTGGGCTGGCAGTGATAAGGGTCTCAGGGATGGGTGACCCGAGTCACAGGAGAGCGGACAAACGCGATTGCCGGTATCACCACTGGCCATTCGTCAGGTAGTCATGGATGGACTTGGCGGCGCGGCGGCCTGCGCCCATGGCGAGGATGACGGTAGCAGCGCCGGTGACGATGTCCCCGCCCGCGAAGACTCCGGGGCGGGTGGTGCGCTGGGTCTCGGAATCGGCTTGGATGTAACCACGCTTGTCGGTGCCTAGCCCTGGCGTTGTGCTTTGAACGATGGGATTCGCGGTAGTCCCGATGGCCATGATCGCGACGGATAGTGGCAAGTCAAATTCGGAGCCTTTGATGGGAACTGGCCGGCGGCGTCCAGAAGAATCAGGCTCGCCTAATTCCATGCGCACGCAGCGGGCTCCGGTCAACCAGCCTTTGTCGTCGGAGAGAAATTCCACGGGCGCGGTCAGCATCTGGAAGTCGATTCCTTCCTGCCGGGCGTGGTGAACTTCTTCGGCGCGCGCGGGCATTTCCGCATCACTGCGACGGTAAATCACGTAGGCTTTGCGGGCTCCCAGGCGCAACGCCGAGCGGATCGCGTCCAGCGCGGTGTTGCCGCCGCCGATTACGGCAACATCTTTTCCATGCAAGTCGACCATGGGCTCGTCGTAAGTGGGAAACTTGTAGGCTTTCATTAAATTGATGCGGGTAAGAAATTCGTTAGCGGAGTAGACGCCATTGAAGTGTTCGCCGGGAATGCCCATGAACTGCGGCAATCCAGCGCCGGTGCCGACGTAGACGGCGTCGAATCCCTCTTCGTGCATGAGTTCATCGATGGTGACGGTGCGGCCGACGACGACATCGGTTTCGAATTCAACGCCCATCTCGCGCATGTAGTCGAGTTGCTCGCGAATGATTTGCTTGGGCAGGCGAAACTCGGGAATACCGTAGACCAGCACTCCGCCCAACTCGTGAAGTGCCTCGAAGACTCGCACTTTGTGACCCTTCTGAATCAGGTCCCCGGCGACGGTGAGGCCCGACGGGCCGCTGCCGACGACTGCTACTTTTTTTCCGGTCGGCGAAACGTTGGGCAGAATGTGCGTGCCCATGCGCTGCTCGTAATCGGCGACAAAGCGCTCCAGATAGCCAATGCCGAGCGGCTTCACTTTTTTCGACAGCAGACACTTGCCTTCGCAGTGATCCTCCTGCGGGCAGACTCTTCCGGTAACGGCGGGCAGCACGTTATCTTCGCGAATCTTGGCGGCGGCGCCGAGAAAATCTCCTGCGACAATCAGCTCGACGAACTCTTTCACCTTCACGCCAACGGGGCAGGCGTCGGTGCAGGTGGGCTTGGCACATTCCAGGCAACGCAGCGCCTCCTGCCGCGCCAGTTCCGGACTGTAGCCGAGATTCACTTCGGTGAAATTCTTGTTGCGCTCGTCAGCGGGCTGCTCGGGCATGAGCTGCCGGGGAACTTTCATGCGCTCTTTCATGGGCAACGGGTTGAGAGATTTATTGGCGGCCGGACTCATCGTTCACCTTTGTGCGCAAGGGCGCAATTCTCTTCTTTTTCTCCAACCGCGGCTTTCTCGGCCACCGCGCGCTGGTAACTGGCCAGCGAGAGCCGCTCGGCATCGCGATACATCGAATTGCGTTGCACGAGCACTTCAAAATTTACTTTGTGGGCATCGAACTCCGGTCCATCGACACAGGCGAATTCGCTTTTGCCGTCGATGGGAACGCGGCAGCCGCCGCACATTCCGGTGCCATCGATCATGATCGGGTTCAGGCTGACGACGGTGCGGATGTTTTCCTTGCGAGTGAGTTCCGCCACGGCTTTCATCATGACGATCGGTCCGATGGCGAGCACGAGATCAATGCGGGTTCCGTTCTGGATGAGCTGGCGGAGCTTGTCGGTGACGAAGCCCTTGTCGGCGTAGGTACCATCGTCAGTGGTGATCATGACCGCGTCGCTGACGGCGCGCAGTTCCTGCTCGAGAATCACCAGTTCTTTGGTACGGGCGCCGACGATCGAAATGACGCGGTTGCCCGCCCGCTTGTATGCTGCCGCGGAAGGATAGGCCATGGCCGTGCCGACGCCACCGCCGACGACTACAACAGTGCCAAACTTCTCGATCTCGGAGGGCTTCCCGAGGGGGCCGACCACGTCGAGAATGTTGTCACCGGTATTCAGCGAATTGAGCAGATGGGTGGTTTTCCCGATCGACTGGACCACGATGCTGATGGTGCCGCGCTCCGAGTCTGAGTTTTCGATGGTTACAGGAATGCGTTCGCCTTCTTCGTAGATGCGAAGAATCACAAACTGGCCAGGCTTCTGTTTGCGGGCGATGCGGGGAGCTTCCAGGACGAAACGTTTGATGCCGGGGGCAAGGAAGTGTGCGTAAGTGATTTTGAACACGGGCGCTCCGGTTTAGCGAATCACTTATTGATTCTGAGTGGACTGGGCTAGAGCGGCAGTGACCAAGATCACAAAGGCTTGTGAGCAGAAATAGGGCACATTGATCCCAACGCCCCGTGCTTGCAGCCATTTCAGGCTTATGCGGGCACAGTCAGTACTGGGCAGGCGGCGTGGGCCACGACGCGATGTACAGTCGACCACGGCAAATGCGCGGTGACATCGGCGGGATGCGCTCCGAGCACAATGAGATCGGCCTCGCGCTCCGCAGCCGTGTTCAGGATGCACTCTGATGCTTGGCCAAACTCCATTACGATTTCCGGCGCATAGGCCAGCGACGCGTCCTTCGGAACCAACGCCTGCAGCTTCTGGACTCCATCTTCAATGGGGCCTGGATGAGTCTCCAAGTGAGTGTATTCCTCGATGACGTGCATCAGGGTCAGTTGTGCCCTGAATTGCTCCGCCAACCCCACTGCCACCGGGGCGACGATCATAGAGCGAGTGGTGAAGTTAGTGGCATAGACTATTTGTCGCAGCTCCAGTTCAACAGGGGCGAGTTCTCTTCCCTTGCCCTGATACTCCTGCAGCCTGGCATGGCCGGAGACCCTGGGTCCGACGGTTAGAACCGGACATGGCGAATGCCGCAGAATGTTCTCGGCAACCGAGCCCAGCAGGAGCTTTCCTAATCCGGTGCGGCCATGGCTTCCCACAACGATTAGGTCAATGGCATTTTCCTTAACGATGCCGGCCAGGTTCGCCCAAACCTGCCCATGGCGCACGCAGGATCGGTAAGGAATTCCGCCAAGCCGGGTGGTGATCCGCTGGATCTTCTCCTGGGCGTCGCTATGAGCGTCTTCGTAAAGAGTGCCCACGCTCACGTAGTCGACTCCTCCAGTCATCAGGAGCAGGCTGGAATCGGAGATGATGTGTGCGATGTGCAACGTGCTGCCGAAGCGGCGGCTGATGGCGGTGGCGTAAGGAAGAGCTGACTCCGACGTGGGCGAGAAGTCGGTTGCGTAGAGGACGTTCTTGACCGAGATCGCGGCGGAGCGCTTCTCAGTTTCGGGTGGGCTTTGCTTATATTGCAAGGCTGACATACGACACCTCCGCACCCAAAGTCAGGGTTACACCCGGACAGGATTGCGGCGATGCGCGATGTCACGGTTCAGCGTGATCGCGGTCACACCATGGATGCTGAAGCCACCAGCGAATTTATGCGGAGCTTGGCGGCGTGGCTAAAGCCGCGTCCTTTCAAAGCATTCCGACGAACCTGAGGTACCCAGGCTAGAGGTCGAGATAGGCTCGCACGGAGGTCATATCTTCGCCAGTGCGAACGCGGAAGCCGAGGCGCTTCATGACGATTTGCATGGCTACGTTGTCGGTTAGCATTTCCGCGGAGACCTGGCTCAGCTTTTCATCGCGCGCCACTCCGATCACACGGCGAAGCAACTCGTATCCCAGGCCATGTTTTTGATATTTATCGGAAACCAGGACCGCGACTTCCGCTTCATTCCTGCCGTGCAGTTTGCTCAGGCGGCCTACGCCTATGATCCGGCGGTCTCGCGTGAGGGGATCCGTGAGTTCGGCGACTAATGCCATCTCACGGTCGTAATCTCCAAAGCAGATTTTCAGCAGCCGCTCGTGGGCGATGCGACGACTCAGGCTGAGAGAACAGAAATACCGGAGATAGACGCTTTGGTCGGAGAGCGTTTCGTGGAGCTTGACCATGAGCGGTTCGTCTTCCGGGCGGATGGGACGGATGGTCACTTGATTTCCATCTCTCATTGTCCAGGGCGCGACGTATTGCAAGGGGTAGGGACGGATGGCGGGCTTGGGAAGATCATCGAGGACCACCACAGGGGCGTGGAGAACGACTCTGGCGTCGAGGGCGAGCAAGCGCTCCGGCGAGGCCAGCAGAGGATTGATATCGATTTCCGCAATTGCACGCTGTTCGAGCACGAGCTGGCTGAAGCGGACCAGTAGTTGCTCGAGGGCCATCATGTTCACCGGCTTGCGGCCACGGACTCCCTTCAATGCGGTGAAGATCTTGGTTTGCTCCATCAATCTCTGCGCTAGAGTTGTATTCAGTGGCGGAAGCGCAAGGGCACGATCCCGATAGACTTCGACAAGCTGTCCACCGGAACCGAACAGGATTACAGGTCCAAACTGTGGATCGATGCTGCTGCCGAGAATTAGTTCGTAACCATCGAGTTTGACCATCGGCTGGACGGTAACACCAGAAAATTGATCGGGGCCGGCTTTTTCGGCGACGGAGGATTGGATGGCGCGATAGGCGGAGCGGACGGACGCTTCATCCTGCAAATTCAGTTTGACACCGCCTACATCCGTCTTGTGGGTGATAGTTTCGGAAAAGACTTTCAACACAACTGGGAAGCCGAGTTTCGAGGCGAGCGCAGCAGCCTCATCTTCGGTGGTCGCAACGCGCGTTTCCACGGTGGGGATACCATAGAGCGACAACAACTGCTTTGATTCAAGTTCGGTGAGGATAAGGCGTCCGCGATTGCGAACATTGTTTATGATTTCCTCGACCTGCTGGCGGGAAGCGTCGTCGAGTTGGGAGTTTTCCGTGAGTGCGGGCGTTTCGTAGAGTCCACGCAGATTGTAGGTGTAGCGCCACATGTAGGTGAAGGCGCGGGCAGCGGTATCGGGAAAGGGAAAGGTGGGGATGCCCGCTGAATTCAGAGCGGCTTCGCCGCCGGCAATGCTGTTTCCTCCCATCCAGCTGGCGAGCACAGGCTTGCCATACTCTTTGGCGTAAGGCTTGAGGCGTTCGGCGATATGCAACGGATCGGTCATGCCCTGAGGGGCAAGGATGACCAGCAGGCCATCGCTCTTCGGATCCTGGGAGGCGATTTCGAGCGCACGCGCATAGCGCTCGGGATCAGCGTCGCCGAGGACGTCGATGGGATTGTTATGACTCCAGTGAGCGGGAAGGAACTCATTCAAACGTTCGAGGCTTTCGGGAGAGAGCTCGGCGAGTTCTCCGCCATTGGCCACCAAAGCGTCGGTGGCGAGCACGGCAGGGCCGCCGGCGTTGGTGAGGATGGTGAGCCGCGGACCCTTGGGACGCGGCTGCCGGCCTAGCACTTCCGCCATGTAGAAGAGATCGGCGATGTTGTGTACGCGCAAAACTCCGGATCGGCGAAAAGCTGCATCCAGCACTTCGTCGCTGCCGGTGAGCGCTCCGGTGTGGGAGGCGGCAGCACGCGAGGCGGCTTCCGAACGGCCGGCTTTGATTACGATGATGGGCTTGGTGAGTGCGACTTCGCGAGCCGCGGACAAGAAGGAACGTGCATCACCAACCGACTCCATGTAGAGCAGAATGCTCTTGGTGTGGGGATCATCGCCGAAGTAGTAAATCAAATCGCCCCAGCCTACATCGAGCATGGAACCGGTGGAGACGATTGCGCTGAAACCGACTTGCTCGCGATGGCTCCAGTCGAGAATGGCGCTGAGAAGAGCTCCACTTTGACTGAGGAAGGCAACGCTGCCGGCCTGGGGAGGGTCTTTGGCGAAGGTGGCATTCAGGCCAATGGTCGGATTCATGATTCCCAGACAATTGGGACCGATTAGACGAAGAGAGCTCCGTTTCAACTGTTCTTTGATCTGCTGTTCGAGCGCAGCGCCTTCTGCACCGCGCTCCTTGAAACCAGCAGAGATCACAACCGCGGACTTGACGCCGGCCTCTACGCACTCTGCAATGATGGGACTGACCGTAACTGCTGGAGTGGCAACTACGGCCAAGTCCACGGGCTGAGGGATGTCGCGAATGCTCTTGTAAACTTTGTGTCCGAGCACTTCGTCGTGCTTCGCGTTGACGGCATAGACCTTTCCGCGAAAGGTATCGCGCAGCAGGTTTTCCAGAACGGTGCGACCTACGGTGCCGGGACGACTGGTCGCACCGATGATGGCTACCGAGGCAGGAGAGAACATTGCGTCCAGGCCGTGTTTTTGTGGGGCTCTTTGTTGCTCTTCGGTCTGTTGCGCTAATTCCATTGGTCCATCCTTCGTCGAGCTCACACGGTTCCGCTTTGCTCAACTTGCCGGGTCACGGTTTACACACTTGAGGATAGCCTAATATGGGCGTGGCATGAGGAACGATTGGGCGACCTCAAACGGCAGGCACGGCAATCGCTACGAGGGGTTCGAAAATCTGCTGGATCGCCAGTGCGCGCGACACCACGCAAAGGTTCTTTGCTGTATTGAGAAGCTTGAGCGCCCGGGGACGTTCTGCTTCATCAGGAATCACAAGGTTTGCGCGAATGGAAATTTCGGCAAAGTTGTAGCCCGTCGGAGCATTCTTGAGTAAACCTTCTACTTCTACTTGCAGATCGGTATGCTCAAACTTCGCGTTTTCCGCCAGCGTCCGAAATGTCGTGGTATAGGAACTGGCGATGGCGCCCAGCAACAAATCTTCCGGAGTCCATCGACCGTCCATACCGCCGAACGCTGGCGGCGAAGCGAAGTGGATCGTGTTCGGCGCGGAGTCGGATTGCGCGATGCCACTGCGGCCAGAAGACCACCAGGCAAGCACTCGAAACTGCTCGGCTTGTTCCACGGTGCTATTCCCTCCCGCGCCAACCAATTCCAACTCCTGCAACATCAGGAGAGTTGGAAGTTCACGGTGATGGTGGTTTCTACTTCCACCGGCTCGCCATTTAACAGGAATGGCCGATAGCGGAATTGCTGGACGGCCCTGATGGCCGCCGGAACCAGCATGGGATGTCCGCTGACCAGAACCAGATTTACGATTTCTCCGGTTTTGGAGATAACCGCGCTCAACACAACTGCGCCCTGAATACGAGCGGCGCGTGCGATCGGTGGATATTCCGGCTGCACCTTCTGGACGAGCCGGCCTTCGGTTACACCCTGCGAAATGCGGATGCGCTTGGGGGCTGCCAGTTTCGGAACGGCCGATAGATTCGAAGTAGCGCTGATAATTCCGCCAATGACGCCACCCATTTGACCGCCAGGAATTCCGCCAGGAACGCCTCCGATGACTCCGCCAGTAGACAAAGCTGGCGGTGGCGCCTCTTCCTCTTTAATCATCGTTATCTTCTGCGGAATCCTTCCGGGGGTACGAAGGTGGCCGTTCAGGAGCTCGCTCTCGATGCGCTGTACCACTTTGGGAGCAGCGGCCGCGGCAGGTGGCGGAGGTGGGGGCGGGGGTGGGGGCGCCACCAGGAACGAAAGTAACTGCTGCTTGGGCAGGGCCTCGGTAAACATAAGAGGTATAAGTATTGCGACGCCCAGCAGACCACACTGAATGATGAATGAAACTACAGTAGCGACAGTTCGCCGGCCGCGTTTGACACCACCCGACTCAAGCAACGAATCTGCAAACATCGGCCTGGCTGCGACTTGCTGCGATGAAAGCGGCACTTGCGGCGTGCGCCCCATCCCGACCGGTTTCTTAATATCCGGCTCCTTGACTTCGGTAGCGGTGCTCATGGAACCTCCACATGCACAGCTTCCACAACTTGCGTGCACTGAATATTGTCGATGCATGACTGCGGAGATACCATGCCCCGAGTCACGGGTTTTAGTGATCGGAATCACGGGGTCCTAAGTGGTACAATTTGGCTGAAGGCGGTGCAATGCGAGCTCCCTACGGGCTGAATATTCTCGACAACTGCCTTACCTGTCCGGTGCGGGAAGAGCATGTGTTCTGCAATCTTCCGGCGGCCGCGGTGCAAAAGCTGAACGAAATTAAATCGACCGCGGTCTATCCAAAATCTGCCATGCTTTTTATCGAGGGCCAGCAGCCGCGAGGCGTGTTTGTGCTGTGCGCCGGCAAAGCGAAACTCTCGACCTCATCCGCTGAGGGCAAGACGATCATCACGAAAATTTCTGAACCGGGCGATGTTCTCGGCATTAACGCCACAATCTCCAACCGTCCTTATGAAGTGACTGCCGAGATGATTGAGCCGGGGCAGGCAAATTTTATTGCGCGCGATGCGTTGCTTCACTTTTTGCGGGAGTATGGAGAAGTGGCGGTGCGGGTGGCGGAGCAGTTAAGCCGCAATTACTACACGGCTTATGAAGAGATCCGCACGCTGGGGCTCTCGGCTTCGCCTTCAGAAAAGTTTGCGAAGTTGCTTCTGGGCTGGTCCAATTCGGCGGGCAACGGGGATCCGTTACAAGTTAAGCTGACGCTAACCCACGAGGAAATCGCGGAGATGATTGGGACTACGCGCGAAACCGTGAGCCGGTTATTTTCTGAATTCAAGAAACGGCAATTGGTGCAGTTGAAGGGAGCCACGTTGTTCATCCGCAACAAGCCGGCGCTGCAAAAAATGGTCAACTCCTGACCATCGCCCTTCCCTTCTAACGCTTCATTGTCTCTGCGCCTCCTTCAATTACAGACAGTTAAAACCGGACATTTGGCGTGGCACAAAACTTCATGCGTCAGAGCCCAAGGGATGTGGGCAGCAATTCGTGGGGAAGAAATTCGATTCGCGCCCATTACGATCAAGTCGATGTCGCGGGCTGCCGCCACGTCCAGAATTCCTTCCGGCAGGAAATCCATTCCCGTCAGATATTCCGGTTCGACCGCCAGTTCCGTTCCGGGGGGAATCATTTCCTTTAATCTCTTCAAACTTTCGTCTCGCATCGTGCGCTGCCAGCTGGTAAATTCGTCCGCTGCGTAGGCCGAGGGTCCGTAAGCTGCCGGTCCCAGATTCGCGCCCGGCATCGGTGGCAGCATGTGCACAAGGATAAGCTTGGAGCGACAATTCACCGCCAAAAACAGCGCGTAGGAAAAAGCTCGATTCGAAGCTGAGCCGAAATCAGTAGCGAAAAGAATGCGCCGAAAATCTGAGACATCAAGACCTGCGGGCGGAACGCGCGGACCCACTGTGAATACGGGGCACGAAACCAGGTGCACGACTTCTTCGGCGACGGAACCCAAGGCCAGTTTCATAAATCCGCTGCGTCCGCGGGTACCGAGAACCAGTAAATCAACGTTATTGCGTTCAATTTCCGAAGCGAGAACATCCCACACATCGCCTCGATCGAGAACCAGATGATGGGGAATATCCTTGAAGGCGGTTTCTTTTTCAAGATGCTGCATCTGTTCTTCCGCGTCCAGCATGTGTCGATCCAGTTCATGGGGGAGCGGACCGATTGGAATACGGTCATGCGGCTCGGCCGGAATTGCATGCACTACAAAAAGCTCCGAGCCATACCGCCGGGCGATCGCCACCGCGAAATCAAGGGCGCGCCGGGAAGCATCGGAAAAGTCCGTGGCCATCAGTACATGCTTGAACGCAATCCCTTTCTGATCGTGTATCTGTGTCATGGTTGACATACAAGTCTCCTTTCGGAGCCAGCCCTCCGGTCACGAGGGAGGCTCGTGGACCGATCCTACTGCCGTCGACCGAGCCCGCTGCTGCCTTTGCTTTTCCGACAGATCCTGGAGCGGAACAACGCGAATTCCGGAAAAGTCGGAAATAACGGTCATCGTCGTCGAGCACTCGCCACAAAGCCAGAAACGTTCGTGGGCGGAAGCTCCGGGAATGAAGTTGTTTTCGGAGTGGGTTGGTCCGCTGGCTACGTGGAAAATGGTGCCTTCACGCAGATATCGGAAGATGGCCGAGCAGGAGGGATTCGCGCACTTCGACACCATAGCCGCCTCCATCGCACTTTGCCCAGCCCAGGAGCAATTCGCTCGGGAAAATGCAATTGGCCTGCGTTCCCGAGAACTACCGTACTACGCAATTTCGGAAGTCGAAGTGATTCCGAGCACATTCAGGGGTGAGGCTCGTCACCCAGACGACAAACTTCGAATGACGGTGGCATCGGCCGATCCGAAGCGGGCAAACCTGCTGTGACCTATATCACAGCCAGACGTGCCTCCTGTCATAGCCGTATCCAACGTTAAGGTCGAAGATTCAAGCAGTTAAGGAGGGGCGCCGATGATTCTTGCGTATAGGCTTCTCCGGTTGGTGGAGACCCATTCGGACAAGCTGGCGGCAACACTAATCGAAAGAACGAGCCATTCCCCTCTGCTTCCCGCCTACAGCAACGTACCATCCGAGGAACTGAGGGAGAGGGTCCACGAGATTTATCAACACCTTGCGGAATGGCTCCTGGGCAAGGGCGACATGGACGTCGAAAAGCGGTATCTGGAAATTGGAGCCAAACGGGCTCAGCAAGACGTGCCGCTGAGTCAGCTGATTTGGGCGATCATTCTCACCAAGAAGAACCTTTGGGAGTTCGTGAAACAAGAGGCGGTACTGGATCAGCCCGTAGAAATTGCCGGCGAACTGGAAGTGGAAGAGTTGGTGGATCAATTTTTCGACCGCGCGATCTTTTACGCGGCTGTAGGTTATGAGCGCTATGCGTCTGACGAAGGTAAGTTGAAACAGACGATCAGCGCGGTCGGATAGTGCCGGTAAGTGGGGGAAGAATGTCCTGGGAAGCGGATTACAAGAAAAAATTGCGAACGGCGGATGAAGCTCTGCGCTGCGTACAGTCCGGAATGCGAGTCTATATTCAACCGGGTTGTGCGGAGCCGGAGACGCTGGTAGAGGCGCTGATGCGCCGCGGTCCCTTCGTGCAAGACGTGGAGATCGTTCACATGATGACCATGGGAGCCGCGCCTTATGTGGCTCCCGAGATGGCGGGGCACTTCCGGCATAACGCCATGTTTATTGGGGCGAATGTCCGGGAGGCGATCAACGATGGCCGGGCGGACTACACCCCCATCTACCTGAGCGAGATTGAAGGCCTGTTCGAAAGCGGGGCCATGCCGATCGATGTGGCGCTGCTGGAACTTTCGCCTCCGGACTCACACGGATTCTGCAGCTTCGGCGTGGGGGTGGATACGTCACTCACCGCTGCCAAGTGTGCTCGCTACGTGGTGGCACAAATTAACGATCAAATGCCTCGGACTTATGGCGACAGCTTCATCCACGTCAAGGATATTGATGCAGTCGTGAATTCCTCCCGCCCGCTGTGTGCAATCCAGCATCCACCCATTACCGAGATGCATAAGGCGATCGCGCGCAACGTCGCAAGCCTGATTGACGACGGAGCCGTTTTGCAGACCGGCATTGGGGGAATTCCGGACGCGGTTCTGCCCTTTCTTATGGACCGCAAGGATCTGGCAGTGCACAGCGAGCTGGTTTCGGACGGCGTGATTCCCTTGATCGAGGCTGGCGTGCTTACCGGAGCACGCAAGAATTTTAAGCCCCGCAAGATCATCCTGGGATTTGCCCTGGGCACGAAACAGTTGTTCGATTTCGTAGACAACAATCCGATCTTTGAATTCCATCCTACGGCTTATACCAACGACCCGGGATCAATCGCCAGGAACGACGACATGGTGGCGATTAATTCCGCATTGCAGGTGGATCTCACCGGGCAAGTTTGCTCGGATTCGATCGGGAATCATTTCTACAGCGGCATTGGCGGGCAGGTCGACTTCCTGCGCGGGGCTTCGCGGTCCAAGCGAGGCAAGCCGATCATCGCGATCTCATCTACGGCCAAGAGCGGAACCATCTCGCGGATTGTGCCCATGCTGAGCCCCGGCGCGGGGGTCGTGACTTCGCGAGGGTTGATTCGCTATGTCGTGAGCGAATACGGCGTCGCCTTCTTGCATGGCAAGAGTATTCGCGAGAGGGCGCAGGCGTTGATTGATATCGCGCATCCCAAGTTTCGGGAAGGGCTATACCAATACTGCGAAAAAACAAAATGGCTGCAACGACCTTTAACTCCGGAAACTGCCGGGACGAGGTGAAACATGGCGGGGCAGGCGCGCGGTAAGGTCACGGTCGATATAGAGGAATGCAAGGGGTGCGGGCTTTGCGTGGAATCGTGTCCACCCAAATGCCTGGAACTGGCGCCCGAGCTGAATTCTTACGGTGCGCATCCCGCGCGTTATACGGGAGAAGAATGCACCGGGTGCGGAATCTGCTTCTATTGTTGTCCGGAACCTGGAGCGATCACGGTCTACCGCATAAAAGCCAAAGGGAAAGCGGTGGCCACGGCGCAAGGAGAAGAACATGCGGCAGCTCTGTAAAGGCAATGTCGCGGTTGTAAAGGGCGCGATCCTCGCGGGATGCCGTGCCTACTACGGATATCCGATTACTCCGGCCAGCGAAATCGCGGAAGCGGCGGCACTGTACTTCCCGCAGGTGGGGGGAACTTTTCTGCAGGCGGAGAGCGAAGTGGCCGCCATCAACATGGTGTATGGCGCGGCCGCAGCCGGGACGCGCGTGATGACAGGATCGTCTGGTCCCGGACTCAGCCTGATGCAGGAAGGTATGTCTTATCTGGCGGGCGCGGAACTGCCGTGCGTGATTGTCGACGTGATGCGCGGAGGACCTGGCCTGGGCAACATCGCACCAGAACAGAGCGACTATTTTGCCATGGTGAAAGGCGGTGGACACGGCAACTACCGCAACATCGTGCTGGCTCCGTCGTCGGTGCAGGAGATGGCCGAACTGACCATGCTGGCATTCGATCTTGCCGACAAATATAGAAATCCAGCGGTGGTGCTGACCGACGGTTTTGTTGGTCAGATGATGGAGCCCCTCGACTTGGAATATCGCGAGATCCAGGCGCCGGAAAAACTTTGGGCCGTGAAGGGTACAGCAGAGACGCGAGCCAACGTGGTCAGTTCCATTTTTCTTGAAAACGACGAATTGGAAGAACACCAGCGCAAAATGGAAGCGAAGTACATCCGGTGCCAGGAAAACGAGACGCGTTCCGAGCTCTACCATACCGATGATGCCGACGTGCTGCTGGTGGGATATGGAATTGTTTCTCGAGTACTGCTTTCCACGATCGAAGCTTTGCGCAAAGAAGGCGTAAGAGCAGGACTGTTCCGTCCCATCACCTTGTGGCCGTATCCGGCGAAGGCTTTGGCGAAAGCGGCCAAGAAGGTCGAAAAAGTTGTTGTCGTCGAACTGAGCAACGGACAGATGGTGGAAGATGTGCGCCTCACGCTGAACGGCAAGGTACCGGTGGAGTTCTACGGCCGGGTGGGTGGAAATGTGCCGTCGATTGCGGAGTTGCAGGAGCAGGTGCTGACACGCATGGCGATGACGGTATGAAACTGGTTTCGTTGAGGCGTTGATTCGGAGAGGACAGCGACAATGGGAGACGAAAAAGTAATAACGCTAGAGGGTCCTGAAATCAGCTCCGAAGTGAAGTCCGAGGCTGTAGCGCCAGCCGCCAACAACGGATATGAAGTGGTTCATTCCAAGTCACCGCTTTTTTTTGATCTGTACGAGCGCAAATCTGAGCTGAAACACCAGACCCATTACTGTCCCGGCTGCGGACATGGAGTGGCTCATAAGCTGATTGCCGAAGCGCTTCAAGATCTGGGAGTGCAGGACAAGACAATTTTCGTGAGCCCCGTGGGCTGCTCGGTGTTTGCTTACTACTACTTTGATGTGGGCAATGTGCAAGTCGCGCACGGGCGAGCGCCAGCTTCGGCCACGGCGATCAAGCGATCGTGCCCGGACAAGATGGTTGTTGCATATCAAGGAGACGGAGATCTGGCAGCGATCGGCACCGCTGAAATCGTGCATGCCGCCAACCGGGGAGAGAAGATTACCGTCTTCTTTGTGAACAACGGAATCTATGGCATGACCGGCGGGCAGATGGCGCCCACCACATTGGTTGGACAGAAGAGCACAACCTCGCCGTGGGGCCGGCGGCCGTCGAATGAAGGCTTTCCGTTACACATGGCCGAACTTCTGGCCACGCTGGAGGCGCCGGCTTACATCGAACGAGTCGCCCTATCGGACAACAAGAACATCATGAAGGCGCGGCGGGCGATTCGCAAAGCACTGGAAATCCAGCGGGACGGGGCGGGCTTCTCGTTTGTCGAAATCCTGTCGCCGTGTCCGACGATATGGGGGAAAGATCCCGTGGAGGCGAGGCGATGGGTTCTCGACAAGATGATCCCAACGTTTCCGCTGAATGTTTTCCGCGATCGCAAGCCGGAAAATCCTATCGGGAAAGAACCGCCGCAGCGAACTGTTGCCGATGTGCTCGAGATCACGCCAAAGGATCGAGCAGACAATGCTTGTGTCGTGAAACATTCGCATCGCTTCAAAGACGTCAAGATCAAGATTGCCGGCTTCGGCGGACAGGGCGTGCTGCTGCTGGGACAACTGCTCATCGAAATGGGCATGCGGGAAGGGCTGGAAGTGAGCTGGCTGCCGTCGTATGGGCCGGAGATGCGCTCGGGCAGCGCGCATTGCCATGTCTGTTTATCGAAAGAAAGGATCGGATCGCCTCTGGTTTCTCATCCGGATGTGCTCGTGGCGATGAACGAATTCTCGCTGCGGAAATTTGCGCATGAAGTTCTCACCAGCGGCCTCATCCTTTATAACGGCGCGAATCTACCGGCGGATTTTTCTGCGCCCGGCGTGCAACTCGTGGCCATTCCGGCAGCGGAGATTGCCGACAAGCTGGGATCCACCAAGGCTACGAACATCGTGATGATGGGTGCGCTGCTGGAAGAGACTGAGTGCCTGGCTCCGGGCACTGCATTGAGCGTGCTTGAAGACAAAGTAAAGAAACTCGACCTGCTCGAAATTGATCGCAAGGCGCTGGCCGCCGGGCGGCTCTTTATCGATGACCAGGCTCACGTTGGCGCGGTAAGTCAGCCTGACGGCTTCGCCTAGACTCGCCGCGGCTCGACGACAACTACACCGATTTGATGGAGGCACAGAATGTCCACGGCGTGGACCGCGCGATACGCACGGCGAAGCAAGAACATTACCAGTTCGCAAATTCGCGAATTGTTGAAGATCACGCAACGGCCAGGAATGATTTCTTTTGCCGGCGGACTGCCGGCTCCCGAGGTGTTCCCCATCGAGCGCTTTGAGGAAGCATGCCACAAAGTGCTTACGCAGCAGGCGGCTTCGGCTCTGCAGTACGGGGCCACGGAAGGTTATGAGCCGCTGCGCGAACTGATTGCCGGCAACATGGCGCGCTATGGAATCAAAGCGAAAGTGGAAAATGTCTTGATCACTTCCGGCTCGCAACAGGCGCTGGACCTGATCGGAAAACTTTTCATCAATGCTGGAGACCGGGTGCTGGTGGAAGCGCCGACTTATCTAGGTGCCCTGCAGGCTTTCAATGTCTATGGCGCGGAATATGTTTCGGTTCCGGTTGACGAGGACGGGTTGCGAACGGATTTGGTGGAGAAGCCTTTGCGTTCGGGACCGAAGTTCATGTACATCCTGCCAAACTTCCAGAATCCGGCGGGCACCACGCTGTCGGAGGGGCGCCGGCATCAACTGGTTCTGCTGGCGGACAAGTACGGCATTCCGATTGTGGAAGACGATCCCTATGGGCAGCTGCGCTATGAAGGCGAGCATCTGTCACCACTGGTGGTGCTCGACCGTGAAAACCTGCGCCGCGACAGCGGGTACTCGATTGGCAACGTCATTTATCTGAGCACTTTCTCAAAGACGCTGGCTCCGGGGCTTCGGTTGGGATGGATCGTCGCTCCGCCTGAGATCATCGGCAAGCTGGCGCAACTCAAGCAGGGCGCTGACCTGCATACGTCCACCTTCACGCAATTTGTCGCTTACGAAGTGGCGCGCGACGGATTTCTCGATAAGCACGTGAAATTGATCCGTCAGGTCTATCGCGAACGGCGCGACATGATGTTGGAGGCTCTGAGAGAAAACTTCCCTCCCACGGTTACGTGGACACATCCGCATGGCGGCCTGTTTCTGTGGGTCACGCTGCCCGAAGGACTCGACATGCAGGCGATTTTCCAGTCGGCGATTGAACACAGTGTGGCGTTCGTGCCGGGCAATTCCTTCTATGCCAACAATCCACAGGAAGGCTGCCGGCACATGCGGCTGAACTTCTCGAATGCTGCGCCCGAGCAGATACGGGAAGGAATTGGGCGTTTGGCCGCTGCTGTGAAGAGCCACACCCCTGTGCCGGCGCCAGTAGAGCTGCCAGTTGCGATGTCGTAGCCACCCCTAAGCGAGCCCGTCAACAGAGGCCAATCCCTTGGAGTCAAGCCGATTTCTCCGTGACCCCAGTAACCTTGTTTGGGGCCCATATCTTGAGCAGAATGGCGACATGACATGCACAACTTGTGGTGCTGATTTGCTCAATGACTCGCATTTCTGCTCTGGCTGCGGGCAAGTTTTCGGCGTCGTCTCCGTAGGTGGGGGTGCAGCGGCAGCCCTTGCTCCAGCCCGAATCCCAGAACCTCAGCCGAAGCCGAAGTCCAGCCACTCAATCCTGGGTGCGCTTGGACTTGTGCTGCTGTTAGTCTTGTTCGCCGCTTCGTGGTACATGCAAAAGAAAACCTCAACTTCGTTGCCGCAAGCGCAAAAGGACCAGATAACTCAACCGGAATAGACATCTGGTTCGTGCCGTAACTTTCTGTTCGATGAACAGTGACTGGGATAGCCGCTCCGCCAACTTTCGCTTCTTTCCCAGAGAACAGCCTATTCCAGCACAAAAATATTCTTATTGGCGCACATCTCTTTCAGCAGCTTCGGCCAGACCGTAACGCTGACTTCGCCAAGATGAGCCTTGCGGAGCAACAGCATCAACGTGCGCGACTGGCCGATGCCACCGCCGACCGAGAGCGGAATTTCATTTTTCAGGATTGCCTGGTGATACGGCAGTTTCATGAAGTCTTGCTGCCCGGCCAGCGTCAGCTGCTTTTTCAGAGTCTCCGCCGTGACCCGGATTCCCATCGACGTTAGTTCATGGCGCCGTTTGGTCACGGAGTTCCAGACCAGAATGTCGCCGTTCAGGCCGTGCGTATCTTTGCTGGTCTGATCGTGAGTATCGGTAACCCAGTCGTCGTAATCGGCGGCGCGCATCTCGTGGGGATAGCCATCTTTCAAAGGCCAGCCGATGCCGATAATGAAGATTGCGGGGTGCTTTTGCAGAATCGCTGTCTCGCGCTGCTTGCGCGGCAGGTCGGGATACAGATCGAGGATCTCTTCGGCGTGCAAGAAGATCAAGTCCTCGGGCAGATCGGGATAGCGATAGTCCTTCAATTGCGGGAACAATGATTGGGCGAACTTCTCTGCTCCAACGATTACCTTCCAGATCTTGCGAACTGTCTCTTTCAGAAATTCGAGAGTGCGCTGCTCGCTGACGATGACGCGCTCCCAGTCCCATTGATCGACGTAGGCGGAGTGGTCGTGATCGAGGAAATAGTCCTTGCGAACCGCTCGCATATCGGTACAGATGCCCTCGCCAGGCTTGCAATCGAATTGCTTGAGGGCAACGCGTTTCCACTTGGTTGCAGCCTGCACCACTTGAGCGTCGACGGGATGCAGGTTGCGATCGTTCGAAATGTGAAATTGCACTGGCGTGCGCGAGCCGTCGCGATCCAGCATGTCATTGACGCCACTCTGGACATCGACGATGAGCGGCACTTCGACCATCATCAGGTTGAGCTCTTTGCACAAGTTATCTTCTATATAGCGCTTTACCTGGAAGATGGCCTGCTGCGTTTCCTTCGGGTTGAGCAACGAACGGTAACCACGCGGCAGAAGTTTTTCCAATTCTTGGTAATCGCCGATTCCTGGTCCTGCCAGGTCGGCTTTCTTATCCTTGTTCGAATCCAGCACAAGCGTGCTCATGTAGTTCTCCTTAAGCGGATGAATTCTGGGTGCACAATTGATTGCAGATTAAAGATAGGGATGATGCGGAATTTTTTATGGCGCGAGACACGCACTTTCATTCGACGCGCGGACGTGGGAGGCTCCAGAACCGACGCGATGATCAATGGAATCCCGTCGAGGCCGAGAAAGGCCAACACGAGACGAAGGGTCGGAAGCACCGACAACTCCCGCCCTCGCTCCGAGTCATTCTCCTTCTGGCTCGCCAGCGACGCTGTGATCGCCATCACATGACGTTGTGATCAAAGGACTTCTGGATTTTTGAGGCCAGGGTCTTAGGCCTGACCGAGTCACCGCTGTGGGTGACCTGGATCACTGCGTCTATTCTCCCCAATGTTGAAACTCTCAACTAGGCAGCGAACTGTTGCTGAGTTCTTTTACACAGATTTTGGGAATGTTTCGGTTATTAGTGTTCACTTCCGCAACGAAGTAGCTCGAGTTGCGCGAAGATTCGCTGCTTTCATCGAGTTGCAAACTTATACAAGGAGAAGAAGAGAAATCATGAAGACCACGAAGCTGGTGATGCTGGTAATGACAATCGCGGTAGGGTTATTCATCCTGATCCCAAATCTGTCATGGGCCGCTGACGACGGGGCCTCCCTCTACAAAACAAAGTGCGCAGCCTGCCACGGAGCCGATGCAGCAGGCAAGCCCGCAGCCAAGATTCCGAGCCTGGTTGCCGACGATGCGAAAAAAGCCTCTGACGCAGATCTGACCAAGAAGATCACGGAGACGGCAAAGCACCCAGCGAGCGTCAAGAGTCTGACTCCTGACCAGGCGACAGCGGTCGTGACCTACATTCGGAGCTTGCAGAAGTAGTAGTAGCCGTATTGCTGTTCCTCTTGCGCATCCGCCGTCTTCGCGAACTTGCGGGCGGCGGACGACGGGCGTGAGGAAGTATGAAGATGTCCGGCTCAATTCGGCGGACGGACGCACCGAGCTGCCGATCCAGTGCCAGCCGACAGTCTCCTTCCTCAGCGGCTTCGCCGGATGGAACAGCCCGCCGGGCTCCGGATACTGGCCAATCCGGGCCCGGTTCTTTTTCGCTCCGTCCGCGGAGGGCATTCAGAGCGCTTTCGGCATCGGATCCGTCATCCTACGCATTCTTACTTAATTTCTCTGGAACGGAAGGCCTGCTGGGAAGCGCCGAGGAGAAATTTCCATGAGTAAGGCGCTGCTGTATGACGCAACGATGTGCATCGGCTGCAAGCAGTGTGAGGCAGCATGCGCGGAGCAGAACAAGCTGCCCTATAACGATAGCGTGGCGGCCGAGTCGGTGCAGTCGGAACATAAATATACCGTCGTCATGACCAAGGACGACAAATTTATGCGCCGGCTGTGCATGCACTGCGAGCGTCCGGCTTGCGCGTCGGTCTGTCCGGTTGGAGCATTCCACAAAACCAAAGAAGGTCCGGTCGTCTACGACGTCTGGAAGTGCATTGGCTGCCGCTATTGCATGGTGGCCTGCGCCTTCGCCCAGCCCAAGTACGAATGGGGTTCGCTGAATCCTCGGGTCCGCAAGTGCATTATGTGCCCGGAACGGGTGGTTGCCGGCAAGCAGACGGCATGCGCCGAGATCTGTCCGACGGGCGCCACCAAATTTGGCGACCGCGACGACCTGATTAAGGAAGCACAGAGCCGTATCCGCGACAACCCATCGAACTACCAGCCACGGATTTATGGCCTTCATGAAGTGGGCGGAACCTGCGTCCTGATTCTCTCCAGCATGAATGTGGAGGAGTACGGGTACCCCGCCTCCGCGAGAATTGGCGAGACGCCGATGCCGGAGTACACCGGCCGCGTGATGGAGAAGATTCCAGACTTTATCCCCGTATGGTCGCTGGTGCTGGGCGGCATTTACTGGATATCGCACCGCCGCGAAGAAGTGGCCGCCGTTGAAGGTGATGAGAAGAGGAACGGGAGCAAGAGATGAAGATCAAGCTGACCTTCTGGAGAGTCGTGTTTCTTGTGATTATGGCCATGGGCCTGTACTCCACTTTTGTGCGTTATTTCCATGGCCTGGGCGCGGTTTCAAACATGTCGGACCAGTTTCCCTGGGGTTTGTGGATCGGCTTCGACTGCCTATGCGGAGTGATGCTGGCGGCGGGCGGCTTCTGCGTGATTGGCGCGGTTTATTTGTTCAACGTAGAGCGATTGCATAGCGTGGTGCGACCAGCAGTGTTGACGGCGTTTCTCGGCTACTTGCTTTTCATCGTTGGATTGCTGTTTGACCTGGGCCGCCCTTGGTTCATCTGGCACCAGCTCATTTACATGAATCCACACTCAGTCATGTTTGAGGTCGGCATGTGCGTGATGGCTTACACGACGGTATTGTTCTTCGAATTTCTTCCGAATGTGCTGGAACGCTTTAAGTTGACAACTCCCATCAAGTGGATCAAGAAAATCTACGCCGTGCTGGTCGTGCTGGGCATTTTGCTATCGACGCTGCATCAAAGTTCGCTTGGGTCGCTTTATTTGATTATGCCGAGCAAACTGCATCCTTTCTGGTACACGCCCGCGCTACCGTTTCTCTTTTTCGGATCAGCGATTGCAGTTGGATTGGCGATGACCATCTTCGAGTCTACGCAGAGCGCGAAGGCCCTGGGCCGTCACCTTGAACTGCCGGTGCTGGTCGAACTCGGCGGCGCGTTGCTGGTTGCTTTGTGGGTGAATGCGCTGCTTCGCTTCGAAGATTACTTCCATCGCGGCATGCTGGGGCAGATCATTAAGCCCAGCTACGAAGCCTATTTTCTTTGGCTCGAACTGACACTGGCCTTCGTGATCCCGATTACGATGCTCAGCTTCAAGAAGGTGAGGCTATCGCCCAGCGGTTTGTATCTGGCGTCCGTGTTCAGCCTGCTTGGATTCATCACCAACCGCCTCAACGTCAGCCTTACGGGATTTGAGACTTACGTGGGGCATCACTACATGCCGAAGTGGACCGAGTTTTCCGTCACGCTGATGATTATCGCGCTGGGCTTTGCGCTGTTCGGCGTGGCGGTCCGGTACTTGCCGATTTTTCCGGAAGAAGAACATGCCGTGAAGCGCACTCTGCCAAGCGAAAGCGCGCCTGAGGTTGCTACAGCGGTGTTGAGTCATGCCGGAGATTGAGCCAACTCGTAGCTACTGGAGGCGGTTGAGACGCAGCCTCAGTGCAAAGCTGATTGGGTCGCTGTTGGCAATGATGGTTGTGATCTTCGCCCTGCTCGGATACGCCAATATCCGATTGCACCGCCAACACCTGGAAGAGGCCACGCTGGCGAGCGCCGAACGGGTCAGCGACGTAATCAAGCGCAGCACTACCTACTACATGCTGCGCAACGATCGCGAAGGACTCTACCACGCGATTCAGACTATGGCGGATGAGCCCGGCATGGTCAAGGTCCGCATCCTTGACCAGGAGGGGCGGGTCAGCTACTCCACCGACGCAACCGAAGTGAGCCACGTCCTCGACAAGACGGCGGAGGCTTGTTACGGTTGCCACAACCAAGCCCAACCGCTGGCCCGGCTCAATCGTCCCGATCGATTTCGAATTTACCGCAACGGCGGCGGACACCGGGTGCTGGGAATCATAACGCCCATCGAAAATCAAGCCAGCTGTTCCAATGCAGCGTGCCATGCGCATCCTGCCGACCAGCAAGTTCTCGGCGTTTTGGATACCAACCTTTCCCTCGCGAAGGCGGATGCTCAAATAGCGGTCAGCAGCGCGCGCTCGCTCTCCTACACCGCGATTGCCATGCTGCTTGTTGCCGTGATGAGTTGGCTCTTCGTCTGGTGGGTGGTAGACAGGCCCATCCGCGCGCTCAAGAACGGCACGGAACATCTTTCACTAGGAGAGCTGGGATACCAGATCGAAGAACATTCTCAGGATGAAGCCGGAGACCTGGCCCGCTCCTTCAATGGCATGAGTCTGCAGCTGCGCGCGGCGAATGAGGAAATCGTGAGATGGGCCCGGACCCTGGAAGATCGGGTCGACGAGAAGACGAAAGAACTCAGAAGAGCGCACGAACACATGCTGCACGTGGAGAAGATGGCGTCTCTGGGAAAGATGGCGGCGGTGGTGGCGCACGAAGTAAACAATCCGCTCTCCGGCATTCTGACCTACGCCAAGCTGCTGCGAAAGTGGGTTGAGTCGGGGCAAGCCGAACACGAAAAACGCGAAGAGGCAATGCAAAGCCTGGAGCTGATCGCCGCGGAAAGCCGGCGCTGCGGCGAACTCATCAAGAATCTGCTCAGCCTCTCGCGGACCGCGCCGATGAATGTTCAGTCCACAGACTTGCATATGGTGATCGATCGCTGCCTGCTGCTGGTGCGGCACCAACTGGATCTGGGAGGCATCGAGCTGCAATTGAAGATTGCGCAGGATGTTCCGTGCGTACCTTGCGATCCGGCACAGATTGAACAAGTCCTTATCGCGCTCATCATGAATGCAATCGATGCCATGCCGCGCGGCGGGAATCTCTGGATTGACGTTCAGTTGAGCGAGGATGAAACCGAAATCGAGATTCAGGTCCGCGACGATGGATCGGGCATCGCCCCTGACATCCTGGCCCGTATTTTCGAACCTTTTCTGACTACAAAGGAAAACGGGCACGGAGTAGGACTGGGGTTGGCCATCAGTCGCGGCATTGTGGAGAGGCATAACGGGCGCATCGATGTGAAATCCGAGTTGGGCCGTGGAACGACCTTCATCGTGAGCCTGCCGACGCAAGCGGCAGACGCTCCGCTGGCGCCCGTTGGCCCCGAGCATGAGGGAATGAAGGTGAGGTGACCAAAGTGAGCACACAGGGCAAGCTGCTGATCGTGGACGACGAATTGAGCGTGCGCGACTCGCTGGGGAAATGGTTTCGGGAAGAGGGCTATGAAGTGGCAACCACGGAGAACGCCAGCGACGCGCTCACGCGGCTGGCGGAACAACGCTGGGATGCCGCTCTGGTCGATATCAAGATGCACGGTACGGACGGGATTGAACTGCAGCGCCGCATGCATGAAGTCGATCCGGAGCTGATCGTCATCATGATGACCGGCTATGCCTCGGTTGAAACCGCCGTTACCGCGCTGAAGAATGGTGCGTACGACTACGTAACCAAGCCACTGGATCCCGATGAGATCGCACATCTGGTGAAGAACGCGCTGGCTCATAAGCGGACGGTGCAGGAGAACGTGATGCTGCGGGAGACCGTTGCCGAGGTGACGCGGCCGGGAGATCTGATCGGACAAAGCGCCGCCATGCGCAAGATCTTTGATGCGATTGAGACGGTGGGTCCCACGGATGCTACGGTGCTGATCACCAGCGAGAGCGGCACAGGTAAGGAATTACTAGCTCGTGCGATCCATCAGGCGAGCCCGCGTCGATTTCATCCTTTGGTGGTGATTCATTGTGGCGCGCTGACCGAGACGCTTCTGGAGAGCGAACTCTTTGGTCATGAAAAAGGAGCATTCACCGGCGCGCAGTATCGGAAGAAAGGCAAGTTTGAAATCGCCGAGGGTGGAACGGTTTTTCTGGATGAGATTGGGGACATTTCTCTCAAGACGCAGACTGACCTCCTGCGCGTGCTGCAGGAGCGCGAGATCACGCGCGTCGGCGGGAACCAGATCATCAAGGTCGATTTTCGATGCATTGCTGCTACCAATAAGGACCTGGAAAAGCTGATTGAGGAAGGCAAATTCCGGCCTGATCTTTTCTACCGGCTCAACGTCTTCCGCATCGAACTGCCTCCGCTGCGCGAACGCCGCGAGGATATCCCTTTGCTGGTGGATCACTTTGTCCGCAAGCTCTCGCTGGCCATGAACAAGCGCATCACGCGGGTTTCGCCCGCGGCCATGAACCTGTTGCAGCAGCAGCCCTGGCTGGGCAACGTGCGCGAGCTGGAGAATGCGGTCGAGCGCGCCATGGTGGTGGGACAGGAGCCGGAACTGAAGGAGCAGGATTTCATCTTCAAATCGCAGACCGGAGCCGGCTCGAACGGTGCGAGCAAAAGCCTTGAGGACATCGAGCGCAGCCACATCCTGAGGGTGGTCGAAGAGTGTGGCGGCAATCAGAGCCGCGCCGCGGAACTGCTTGACATCGATCGAGTCACCCTCTATCACAAGCTGAAGAAATATGGCTGGACTCGCACTTCGGTGGATCGAGAGAAGAAGCCTGATGAAGTCGCCCGATGAAGGCACGCGATGAAGCTACTGCATCTGCTGCCGATCGGAAATATGGAAGAAGGGCTGCTAAAAGAGCTCTGTCCTCCCATTGAAGAGGCTCTTCGCGTTCGCTGCAAGGTGCTTCCCGTCCGTCTGGACCCCGAGTTCGCATTCCACGGAGAGCGGCAGCAGTATCACTCCTCGGAAATTCTGCACCGTATGCAAAGTTTTCTGACTCCGGATTCCTGGAGGATGCTTGGGATTGGGGCGGTGGACATGTATATCCCGATTCTCACCTTCGTTTTTGGGGAGGCGCAGGTGGGTGGTCCGTGTGCGGTAGTCTCGGCGCATCGGTTGCGTCAGGAATTCTATGGATTACCCTCTGACCGTAAACTGTTTCGCCATCGCCTGATCAAGGAAGCGGTGCATGAGGTGGGGCACACGCTGAACTTGACTCATTGCGATGACTACCGCTGCGTGATGGCGTCGTCTCACGCGGTGGAGTGGATTGACCTGAAGGAAAGCGCGCTATGTACGTCGTGCCAGGACGCAGTAGTGGAGCCGAGGACGCAGGGTTCTTCGGTAAGGCACTACTGATTGCCCTTTGTATTTGGTATTGGCTGAATCACGACTGGAGCGTTTGAAACAGGAGACGCCGGCTGGTACCATTCCGCACACATGAGTGATGAGAAACTGCGCGGGCATTTTGGCGACTATTTGGCGAGAGCCGAGGTAACGATCTACTCCGTGCTGGCCATCCTTCTTTTTCTAACCGCGCTCGCTACGGTCGCCAACGCTGCCAGAATGCTCTGGGAAGGTTTCCTTCACTGGACGATGGCAACGCAGACGCTGCAGGTATTGGACGAACTGCTGCTCGTTCTGATGATGGTTGAACTTCTTCATACAGTGCGCATCTCCATCCACTCGCATATCCTGGTCACCGAACCTTTCCTCGTTGTAGGTTTGATCGCGTCGATTCGGCGCATCCTCGTCATTACATTGCAGGCGGCCACTCTCACCAAAGGTGGAGCATGGTCCAGCGATATCGCGGCTATATTTCGATCGAGCATGATGGAGCTGGGATTGCTCGGAATCCTTATCCTCATCTTAGTTTTTTCCATCACGCTTCTGCGCCGTTACGCTTCCCAGGAACCGTTGGAAGGGAAATAAGCTCCCGCTCGCACCCGACCCTGAACTTTATCGCACCTGCAAACTTGGCCAAGGTTACTCTTGGTGCCGGCCTTCGATGGCACGGAAACGCTGGTTGCCCTTGGATCAGGGGCAGGTACGGAGCACAACGTGTCCCTGACGCTCACAAGAAATGTAGGGATCCTTAGACTCCGCTGGAGCTTCACTTCGTGAAGTTCCAGCTGCGCTCAGGATGACAGGGTTCATCAAGGCACAAACCGCCCGGTATCCTGGCTGGTTAGCCTTGGATCCGGGCGGGCCGTGCTGCTGCGGTCCTCCGCGAGTGTTCGCGGATTGCATGCACTTATGACAGGAAGAATTCTTTCGCTAAGGGCAACCACTCTGCGTCTGGGATCAGGGCGGAGACGTTGTCTATGGCTACGCCGCCGTCTTGGGCCATGGCACCAGCCATTTGCATGGGCAGATGGCGCTGCAGGCGGTTGGCGGATTCTTCGGTCCACCAGCGAGCCATCGCCCCGCCCAGCAGGTTGCGGAAGCTTGTTTTGGCGTCGGGGGCTTGCACAGTAACGAGCCAGCCTTCGCCATAGGGATCTCGGAGAGCGAGCTTGGCATCCTTCACGACAGCTTCGTTGATGTCAGAGACGCTGCCTTCGATGGGAGAAACCAAGTCAACTATGCGGCCGTCGCGATGAATGGTGCACATCTTCTGGCCCTGGCGGATCCACTGGCCGCGTTGCGGGAGCGTGATGGTGTCAAGCTTGCCAGTCAGCTTGGAAGCGAAATCATCCATGCCAACGCGGACCAGGCTGGGGCTTTCGCTCAACGCCCAGGTGTGGCCGGGATGGTAACGCAAATTCTCAGGAACTGCGAAGCCGCCGACGAGGGCTGGCTGCAAGCGGGGAGCTTTTGCTTCCGGAGTTGTGGAAACCTGCATTGCGGGTTGCACAACTGCGTGGCGGCTGCGGAAATGATCGATCAGCAAAAAACTTGCGAATGTGAAGAGGACCAGTAGGACTGTCATAAGTCACCTCGTCGGAGGGCCGTCTTTAATTCTTATCTTTGCGAGCCACTCACACTTTTCTAAAGGCAATTACCGTGCCAAGGTGAAGCGGACTCGCGTGCGAGTCAGAGAGGGGCGGCGATCTTGCGCTGAATGAGATAGATAGACGAGCAGCGATGTTGAGGCTCGACAGCCAGCGATGAAGTTGGCAACATCGGCTTGCTGGAAATCGCAACAAGTTAAAGTCTGTGTTTGCGGCGTTTGTGCTGAAGAGGCTTGCTCCGCCTTTGCAATCATCGACTTGCAGGGCATGCGATGAAGATGAATATTGCAACAGCGAAAGTGGAGAAATGCAACGGATCGGCCGCTCAATTCGCAGCCATCGAGACAAAACTGTCGAGCTTTCGCTCGAACGAACAGCCCCTTCGGCTCCGCTCAGGGCAGGCGAGGGCGGCTGTCCCTCCATGGGCATCTCGACTTCCGGCTACTCTCGCGAGTATTGAGCTTGCAGTTCGGCGTCGGCCGTTTCCGTGGTCTCGGTTAGAGCGTTAATGCCGTACTCGAAGCCTTTTTCGAAGGCTTTCAGGTTGAGATCCAGGAAGCTGGGCGGAACGGAATCTGCAACTGCCTTGCGTACGGCATCGGCTTCCAGAAGATGAGTAACAGCGGTGAAGAACCCGACCATCACAGAGTTCAATACCATGCGCTTTCCGAGATCCTCGGCGATGCGGGTGGCAGGGATGCTGTAGACCTGAATCTCCTTATTTATATCGGAGACTCGCACCAGATCCTGCTCGACGATCAGCATGCCACGATCTTTCAGCTCCGGGACGAAGCGGACATAGGCTTCCTGCGACATTACGACGAGGATGTCTGGCTTGGTAACATAGGGGTACAAGATGGGCGAATCGGAGAGCACGAGCTGGGCGCTGCAGGCGCCGCCGCGGGCTTCCGGACCGAAGTTCTGGGTCATGGTGGCGAAGGCGCCTTGATGAATGGAGGCGGCCTTGCCGAGAAGAATGGCGGAAAGGATCACGCCCTGGCCGCCGAAGCCTGCCACTCGGATTTCAGTTAGCTGCATACGGGTACCTCTTTTTCGTCTTGTTCCACGTATTTGTCGCCTAACGATTCAGTGAATTGGGCGCGCATCATGGAGCCGTAGTCGGGGCGATCGCGGTCGACGAACTTGCCAACGACGATTTCGCCGGTCATGGAAAGGCCGACTTCGCTGGTAGGAGCTCCGTTGCGTACTTTGCTCTTCTCCTTGTAGTACTTCATGGTGTCGAGACCGTCGCCCAGTTTGTTGCGGCGCTGGTACAGCGTGGGACAGGGTGAGATCACTTCAATAAAGGAGAAGCCTTTTTTCTTGAAGGCTTCGCTGATGGAGCGGGAGAGTTGGCGGACGTGGAAGGTGGTCCAGCGCGCAACATAGACTGCGCCAGCGGCTTCGACCAGGTGCGGCAAGTTGAATGAGGGCTCGAATGTGCCGTAGGGATTGGTGGAAGTGGTCGAGTGATCGGGGGTGGTGGGAGCGGTTTGGCCGCCGGTCATGGCATAGATAAGGTTGTTGACACAGATGACTTTCAGATCGATGTTACGGCGTGCGGCGTGGATCAGATGATTGCCGCCGATGGCCGAGAGATCACCGTCGCCGGAATAAACGACGACGTTCAGCTTGGGATTTGCCAGCTTCAGGCCGGTGGCGAAGGGTATGGCGCGGCCGTGGGTGGTGTGGAAGGAATCGAGCTTCACGTAGCCGGCGACGCGTCCAGTGCAGCCGATGCCGGAGACCAGGGCCAGCGACCCCAGATCGATTTTCGAATCGATGAGGGCGCGGGCGAACGAGTTTACCGTGGTGCCGATGCCGCATCCCGGGCACCAGATGTGCGGCATGCGGTCGGTGCGCAGGAAAGGCTCGACCGGGTTCACGGCAGAATTATTGGTGTCGATATCGATCAAGCTGTCTGACATCTGCTGGCCTCCACGATTACTTTGAGGATGTCTTCGGGCCGGTGAACACCGCCCCCTGCGTGGGAAACGGCGTAGGTTTTCGCGTGACCGGCGGCAGCCCGTTCCACTTCGCGTACCATCTGGCCTAGATTCAGTTCGGGAACCACGAAGGCTTTTACTTTGGCCGCGAGTTCGCGGATTTTTTTCTCGGGGAAAGGCCAGGCGGTGATCAGGCGCAACTTGCCGACGCGTAGACCCTGTTCGCGAGCCACTTCGATGGCTCGTTGCGCTACACGGGAGGTGATTCCGTAAGAGACGACCACGACATCGGCGCCGTCGAGTTCTTCTTCCTCGAACATGGCGATGCGATCGGCGGCGTCGCGAATTTTGCTTTGCAGTCGGCGAACCAGCTTGTCCTGAACCGGCGGCGTCATGTTGGGATAGCCGTGTTCATCGTGGGTCAGGCCGGTGACGTGAAAGTTGTAGCCTTCGCCGGCGTGTGCCATTTCCGGGACCTGGTCGCCGTTGGTTCCGTAGGGAAGGTAATCCTCG
The DNA here is from genome assembly GCA_963750245.1 of uncultured Acidobacteriaceae bacterium. GTDB lineage: Bacteria > Acidobacteriota > Terriglobia > Terriglobales > Acidobacteriaceae > Sulfotelmatobacter. The sequence goes on along the minus strand of CAVVQB010000002.1, from coordinate 654,817 downwards.
ACGGATTTGTGAGTGTGCTTGCGTGGAACGACTTCGATCTCGTGAGCGGCGGGGATTACTACTTTCTCGGTCATGTGGCCGACAACTTCGTCCATCATGAACATCACGGGGACGCGGAATTCTTCGGCGAAGTTGAAGGCTTTGATGGTGAGATCGAAACATTCCTGCGGGGAGTTGGGGCAAAGCGCGATGATTTCGTAATCGCCATGCGAGCCCCAGCGGGCCTGCATCATGTCGGCTTGCGCGGGCAGCGTGGGCAGGCCGGTGGATGGGCCTCCGCGCTGGACATCGACGAAGACGCAGGGCGTTTCAGTCATGGCTGCATAGCCGATGTGTTCCATCATCAAAGAAAAGCCGGGACCGGACGTAACGGTGAAGGCCTTTGCGCCGCCCCATACCGCGCCTTGCAGCGTAATGGATGCGGCAAGCTCGTCTTCCATCTGGATAAAAGTGCCGCCGACCTTGGGAACGCGAGATGCAAATCGTTCGACGACTTCGGTGGACGGAGTGATGGGATAACCGGCGGCGAATCGTGCGCCGGCCGCGAGGGCTCCTTCACAGCAGGCATGGTCGCCGTCGATGAAGTGAATGCCGGTAAGAACTCCGCGAGGATCGGCTTTCATTTCGTACCTCCCTTGTCGTTATCCTTGACATCGGCTTTGACCCCAGCCTTATCGCCCGGATTCTTGGTGGCGAAGATTGCAAAATCTGGGCAATACATACCGCACAAGTCGCATCCGCTGCACTTCTCGGGATGAACCACATGGGGCGGATGGTAGCCCTTGGAGTTGAAAGCGGAAGAGAGCGCGAGCACGTGGGAGGGACAGAACTCCACGCAGAAACCACAGGATTTACAGTGCTCGACGACGATGGAAACGCGTCCTTTTGCCATGAGAACTCCACACCTAAGGTGGTAGAACACCCCAGAAATCAGGAGTTAATTATGCTTTTGCGGGATTTTATTGAATGTGACAGTAGTCACAGATGTATGTGAAGGAGAGCACTTGGGAAATCATCAGTAAGGCACAACATCACGGAGTTTGCAGGAAGTTTTGCGTGACTGAGTGTTGTTTCTGGTGACGTGTGGTACCAACTATTGTGTTTTTCATCACAGCAATCCGAGAAGCGGTGGACTATGAATAGGTTGAGAGGAAATTTTCACGATTTCTTCTGCCGCCGCGCCTGGTTGCAATCCAGTCGCTTTTGATACCGGAGCGCGCGCTTTAAGTTTCAGAAGCAAGATCTTGATCCAAGAAGATCTTGGTCTAAAAGGAGAAAGGCAATGTCTTGCAAGAAATTGATTTTGGTATTTCCTGCCCTGATCGCGTTCGGCTGCACGATGATCGCGCAGGATACAACGGGTCAGAACAAAACCGTCATCCAACATGTCCCGATTTCGAACACGTCACCGGTTTCCGGCAAAGAGATGTATAAGGCGTATTGCGCAGTCTGCCACGGAACAGACGGCAAAGGCGGAGGGCCCGCAGCCAGCGCCCTGAAGACTCCTCCCACGGATCTCGCCCAGCTCAGCAAGAACAACGGGGGGAAATTTCCCGCGTTGAAAGTAACTTCGACTATTCGCGGCACGTCTGATCTTCCCGCACACGGATCCAAAGATATGCCAGTATGGGGAGAGTTGTTCTGGAATATGAGTCGTGGGCACGAAGGAGAAGTGCAGCAACGCGTGGCGAACCTGACCCACTACATCGAGTCGATACAGGAGAAATAGGCGTCGACCGGGTTGCTTTGATTTCGGAGGAAGTTGCGGGCGCGGATTGCAGGTCGCGCCCGCTTTTATTTGCTTGCTCGATACGGTGCTTTACCGAGGAACTCCCCAAGCTTCGCGGCCGATGACGGCAACATGTTGGATGCTCTTCACTGCCTTCATGTATTGGGCGCGCTCGAAGGCGGAGGGATTAGGGCAGTGGATCTGACTCATGCTGCCCTTCATTTGCTGGACTGATTCGTATTCGTGCTTTTCCATCCATTCCAGCAAGCCCGCCTCAACTTTCCGCAGATGATCGATGCCGTTTCGCAGGAGGGCGGAGCAGAGCATGGTCACGTCGGCGCCGACCATCAGGAGTTTGACGACATCTTCTGAACCGTGCACGCCGCTGGTTGCAGCCAGATTCGCGCGGACGCGGCCGTAGAGAATGCCGATCCAGGTCAGGGGGAGGCGCATTGCCTGGGGACCGCTGAGCAGCACATTGGGCTGGATTTCCAGTTCCTCGAGGTTGATATCTGGCTGATAGAAGCGATTGAAAAGAACAAGAGCGTTCGCGCCGGCTTCGTCCAGCCGCTTCGCCATGTTGGCCATATTGCTGAAGTAAGGGCTGAGTTTTATGGCGACGGGAATTTTCACGACGGACTTTACTGCCTTCAGTATGTCGAGGTACTCCTTCTCGATCTCGAGGGAAGTCAGGTCAGGATCGGCGGCGATCGAGTAGATGTTGCACTCCAGAGCATCCGCACCTGCCTGTTCAATGAGCTTGGCGTACTGCGTCCATCCACCGACAGTGGTGCCGTTGAGGCTAGCGATGATCGGCACCTTGACTGCGTTCTTCGCCCGGCGGATGTGATTCAGATATCCTTCCGGCCCGAGGTGGAATTCATTAGGCTGCGGAAAGAAGCTGGATGCCTCTGCGAAACTGTCGGTCGACTCGGTCAGATGGTATTCCAGTTCGAAACTTTCCTGGCGCAACTGTTCTTCGAAAAGCGAATACAACACAACGGCGGAAGCGCCAGCGTCTTCGAGTCGGCGAATGCCGTCCAACTCCTGGGAAAGCGGCGAGGCGGAAGCCACCAAGGGGGTACGCAGCTGCAAACCTAAGTAATTAGTCTTGAGATCGATCATGATTGCTCCCGGCAAGCGGAGAGGTTGGACGCAACCTCGCCGCCGTCATTTAATAAAGAATTCTCCGCATTGGCGTAGCTGCGGTTGTCATGCAGTGTTCGCACTTCATTCAGATTTGACCGGTTCTTTGTCGCCTTTGCGCTGCGCCAGATATTCGTATAGGCGGAAGCGGGCTGTGGCGTCATCTTGTGCTTCGCTCCAGAGCAGCTTGGCTTCATCTGGGTTGCTCTTGGTGAGCATTTTGAAGCGGGTTTCCATCTGCATGAAATCCGCGACTTTGCGAGTGGGCGTGCGGGAATCGAGAATCAGCGGATTCTCGCCCTGGGCGGCGCGTTCCGGGTTGTAGCGATACAGCAACCACTGTCCGGAATCGACGGCCGCTTTCTGGTTGGACATGCCGGTGGTCATGTTGATGCCGTGAGCGATGCAATGCGCGTAGGCGATGATGATGCTGGGGCCGTTGTAAGCCTCGGCTTCGAGGAATGCCTTTAGGGTGTGCTCGTCTTTTGCGCCCATGGCCACGCTGGCCACGTAGATGTTGCCGTAGCTCATGGCGATGAGGCCCAGATCCTTCTTGGGACCGGGCTTGCCGCCGGCGGCAAATTTCGCCACTGCGCCGCGTGGCGTGGATTTGGACGCTTGGCCGCCTGTATTGGAATAGACCTCGGTATCGAGCACCAACACATTGACGTTGCGGCCGCTCGCTAAGACATGATCGAGACCGCCATAGCCGATGTCATAGGCCCAGCCGTCACCGCCGACGATCCAGATGCTTTTCTTGACCAGCAGATCGGCTAGGGAAAGTAACTGCTTTGCATCCGCTGAATTCACGCCTTGCAATTTTTCTTTCAGGAGATCTACACGCTGGCGTTGTTCGTAAATGTCTGCTTCATCTTTCTGCGGAGAAGTGAGAAGCGCGGTGGCGAGTTCTTCGCCAATCGTTTCTGCCAGACGCTTGACCAATTCCTGCGCGAACTCGGTCTGCTTATCGATGGAGAGCCGGAAGCCCAGGCCGAACTCGGCATTGTCTTCAAAGAGAGAATTGGACCAGGCGGGTCCGCGGCCGTCTGCGTTCTTCGCCCAAGGAGTCGTGGGCAGGTTGCCGCCGTAGATCGAGGAGCATCCCGTGGCATTGGCGATGATGGCGCGGTCGCCGAACAATTGCGACATGAGCTTGAGATAGGGAGTTTCGCCGCAACCGGCGCAGGCTCCGGAGAACTCGAACAGGGGCTCCTGTACTTGCTGTTGGCGAATGTTGCCGACCTTGATGTTGCGGCGGTCGAGCTCGGGGATATTCAGGAAGAAATCCCAGTTTTCACGCTCGGGAACGCGCAACGGAGGCTGCGGCACCATGTTGATGGCTTTGAGGCGCGTCTCGGCCTTGTTCTTGACAGGACAAATTTCTACGCAGATGCCGCAACCGGTGCAGTCTTCCGGCGCCACCTGGATTGTGTATTTCAGGCCCGCCCATTCTTTGTCACGGCTTTCCGTAGATTTGAAGGTTGCGGGAGCGTGTTCCAGTTCTTTCGAGTCGTAAACCTTGATGCGGATGACCGAGTGCGGACAGACCATGGCACACTTTCCGCACTGAATGCAGATGTTCGAATCCCATGCGGGGATTTCGAGAGCAAGGTTGCGCTTCTCCCATTTTGCGGTTCCGATGGGGAAGGTGCCATCGACGGGGAAAGCGCTGACGGGCAGTTCGTCCCCGCGTCCAGCATAGATGGTGCCCAGAACGTCGCGCTCGAATTCAGGCGCTGAGGTTGAGAATGGCGGCGGTAACTCGATCGTGCTGGTGAGTTCTGCGGGGACTTTCACCTCGAACAAGTGGGCCAGAGTTTCGTCGACGGCTTTCATGTTCTTTTGGACGATCTCTTCGCCCTTGCGGCCGTAGGTGTGGCGAATCGATTCGCGAATCGCCTCGATGGCTTGATCCGCAGGCAAGACTGCAGAGATGGCGAAGAAGCAGACTTGCAGGATCGTGTTCATGCGGCTGCCCATGCCGGTGTCGCGCGCCACCTGGTAGGCGTCGATCACGTACAACTTTGCGTGCTTGTCGATGAGTTGCTTTTGGACTGCGCGCGGCAGATGGTCCCAAACTTCGTTGGGGCCGAAAGGGCTGTTTAGCAGGAAAGTACCGCCGGGCACCAAGGCGCTCAGCATGTCATAGCGCTCGAGGAAGATCCATTGGTGGCAGGCAACGAAGTTGGCGCTGGAGATCAGATAGCTGGAACGAATGGGTTGGGGGCCGAAGCGGAGGTGCGAAATGGTTGCCGCGCCGGACTTCTTGGAATCATAGACGAAGTATCCTTGCGCGTAATTGTCGGTGTTCTCGCCGATGATCTTGATTGAGTTCTTGTTGGCGCCGACGGTGCCATCTGCGCCCAGACCATAAAACATGGCCCGAACAACGTTCTTGGGCTCGATGGAGAAGCCCGCATCGTACGTCAAACTGGTGTGGCTGACGTCGTCGTGAATGCCGACGGTGAAGTGATCCTTGGGCTTGTCCGCTTTCAGATTGTCGTAGACAGCCTTGACCATGGCGGGGGTGAACTCCTTGGAGGAAAGCCCGTAGCGTCCGCCGACAACGACCGGAGCTGTTTTCCGACCGTTGGAACCAGCTTTGATGCCTTCGTGAAGGGAATTGACGACATCGAGGTAGAGTGGTTCTCCGATCGCTCCAGATTCTTTGGTGCGATCGAGGACAGCGATCTTGCGGACGTTGGGCGGCAATTCGGCGAGCAGAGCCTGCACGGGGAAGGGACGATATAAATGCACCTTCAGTAGTCCAACCTTCTCGCCTTGGGCGTTAAGGGATTCGACGGTTTCGTGAGCGACCTCAGCACCGGAGCCCATGATCACGATCACGCGCTCGGCGTCGGGCGCTCCCACGTAGTTCACCAGGCGATAGGAGCGGCCCACGACTTCCGCGAACTTATTCATCACGGATTGGACAATCTTCGGGCAGGCTTCGTAGTAGGAGTTGGCCCGTTCGCGCATCTGGAAAAAGACGTCGGGATTTTGCGCGGTGCCGCGCAGGACGGGATGATCAGGTGAAAGAGCGCGCTGCCGATGTTCGAAGACGCGGTCCATGTTGATGAGGGCGCGCATATCGTCTTCGGTGAGCATCTCGATCTTGTTGACTTCGTGGGAGGTGCGGAAGCCGTCAAAGAAATGGAGGAATGGAATGCGCGACTCAAGCGACGCGGCATGCGCGATCAACGCCATGTCCATCGCTTCCTGCACGGAGTTGGAACTCAGCATGGCGTAGCCTGTGGCACGGCAGGACATTACGTCGGAATGATCGCCGAAGATGGAGAGAGCGTGAGTCGCAAGCGTGCGCGCCGAAACATGGAACGCCGTGGGCGTGAGCTCTCCCGCAATCTTGTTCATGTTCGGGATCATCAGCAGGAGGCCCTGTGAGGCGGTGAAGGTGGTGGCCAGCGAACCGGTCTGTAGAGCGCCGTGGACCGCACCCGCAGCTCCGCCTTCACTTTGCATCTCGATGACGTGGGGCACTGTCCCCCAGATGTTCTGGATCCCCTGCGAGGCCCAATCGTCCGCCCATTCGCCCATGTTGGAAGAGGGAGTGATGGGATAAATGGCGATGACCTCATTAACTCGGTAGGCGACGTAGGCGACCGCCTCGTTTGCATCCATGGTCTTGAACTTGCGTTTCATGAGCACTGGCCTGCCTTTACCTGCGGATATGAATAGTGATTTGGTTTATTCCCACTTGACGATTACAAGGATGAACCTTGGGCGGAAAGAACGCAGCTAGACAGGTCACAGACGAATGTGATCTCCGTCACATCGGGGCCGGAAAGAGGAAATGTGAGGCACGTCACATCACTTTGTATCTTGCAGCACAGCCAAGCGGTTGATCTGGACGGACACTAGCGGCAGAGTCCGGCTGCACGATTGCGAATTTGCGGATGTGATTCGCGACGAGCCGCTGCGCGGTGTTTCACAGATTGCTGCAGACGAGGAAGTTTGAGGAGGTTCGTATGCTATCGCCGTATGGAATGGAGATTGTGGAAAGCTGCCTTACTTGCAAGCTGCGCGCTGACCGCATCTTTTGCGATCTGCCGCCCACGGCACTGCAGAACTTTGAAAATATCAAATTCGCGACCGCCTACCCGCAAGGGGCGGTACTGTTCGTGGAAGGACAGGTGCCTCGAGGCATCTTCGTCCTCTGCAAGGGCGGGGTGAAGCTCTCGATTAACTCACCGAGCGGCAGGACGATGATCGTGAAACTTGCAGAGCCTGGGGAGGTGCTGGGTTTGAGCGCGACGATCTCCGGAAAGCCTTACGAAGTGACGGCAGAGACGATTGACCCTTGCCAGGTGAATTTCGTCAAGCGCGAAGACTTTCTCAGATTTCTGAAGGAAGATGTGGAAGCCTGCTTCAAAGTGGCGGAGCAGCTGGGAGAAAAGTATCACAATGCCTGCAAGGAAGTAAGGTCGCTGGGACTGTCCCATTCCGCGGCCGAGAAACTAGCGAAGTTGCTCCTGGAATGGAGTTCGAAGAACGGCGAAGGCGCCAAAGCGGAGCCCCGGTTGAAGCTGCGGCTCACCCACGAAGAAATCGCGCAGATGATCGGGACTTCGCGAGAGACGGTCACACGGCTATTCGCGGAGTTGAAGAAGCGCCAGATCCTGCAGGCCAAAGGGTCGACGCTGGTGATTCGCAACACGTCGGCGCTGCGCGACATAGCAAACCGGAACTAGCTGAAGATGGGCCGGACCGCGAAACTTCCTAAATGAGGCCATTGCCGGCCTAACTAGCAGATTCTTAAAAACTTGACTGTTGGTGATGGTGATCACAATTTGGGGTGATGACCATCACCGCTGGGAGTTCCCTATCTCTTCTATCGTTGCGCCGTGGGTTGGCGCGACGGCGCCCGGTTCTGGGAGGGACACATGACCACTTCACATGGCAATGGGGAGCATCCAAGTCAAGGAACGCAGAAGCCCCGACTGATCTTCTGGGAGCTGACGAAAGGATGCAATCTTCGCTGCATCCATTGCCGGGCGAGCGCGACGGAGCTCAGTTCCCCGTCTGATCTGTCGACACAAGCGGCGCGCGACATCATCGATCAGATTGCCGAAGTGTCTTCCCCGATCCTCGTGCTTAGCGGCGGCGAACCCCTCTTTCGCTCGGACATTTTTCAGCTGGCGCAATATGGTACCAACAAGGGGCTCCGCGTGGCGCTGGCTACGAATGGAACTCTGGTGACGAAACAGGTGGCGCAGAAGATTGTCGATAGCGGCGTCAAGCGTGTGGCCATCAGCCTGGACGGCGCCGACGCCGCCACTCACGATACGTTCCGTGGCATTCCCGGGGCGTTTGATGCCGCCATTACTGGCTTCCGCAATCTCAAAGAGCTCGGCATGTCGGTGCAGATCAACACCACGATCGCCCGTCACAATGCTCACCAACTTCCGGATGTGCTCGCGCTGGCGCGGTCACTGGGAGCGGACGCGCTGCATACTTTTCTTCTGGTACCTGTGGGTTGCGGAGTGGATATCGCTGCCGAGCAGATGGTTCCTCCGGAAGAGTATGAGCGGATGTTGAACTGGTTCTACGATCGGTCGCTGGAGGGTGGAATAGAGTTGAAGGCAACTTGTGCGCCGCATTATTTCCGCGTGGTGCGACAACGGCGGGTAGCAGAACACCGTTCGGCGGCTGCGGCGGAAGCCGCACATGCAGCACCCGAAGTGCCGCATGCTTCGCCGGGAAATGGTTCACCGGATATTGGTCCGACTGAGATGGCAATGCCCGGCTCGACTGGCATCGAGTTGAAGCCGCATGGCATCGGCAAGGCGGTGGGACACCCTGGAACTCATCCAACGGATATGAACGCCATGACGAAAGGATGCTTGGCCGGAACCGCCGTGTGTTTCATTTCTCATCAGGGCGAAGTTTATCCTTGTGGATATTTGCCTGCCCTGGCAGGAGATTTGAAAAGGCAGACATTCGCGGATATCTGGCAGAACTCTTTGGTGTTCAATCAACTGCGCGATACCAACAACCTTAAAGGAAAGTGCGGGTGCTGCGAGTTTCGCAACATTTGCATGGGCTGCAGGGCGCGCGCATTTGCCGTCACCGGCAATTATCTGGACGAGGAACCGTTCTGCGTATATGAACCGCACACCAAGGTCTTGAAGGAAAAGGAGATTGTGCCAGCCGAAGTGGCTCGCTGAGAAACCCGAGGTCAGAGCTTCTCACCACAGAGACCGGAGGCAAAATCGAAGAAAATCACTCTACGGCTCTCCCCCGAGTAGTTTCGATTGGTTTTCGATGCACTCTTTGTCTCTGTGGTGAAAAGCTCTAAGACGGGCCAAAACACACCAACCGAGCGTGATATCTCGCTAAGTGGTCTTGTCACACTCACTGAATCTCCAGCCGCAACCTTTCTAACTCACTGAAAATACGTGTCATTCCTGTTCCGCTATCGAAGCGGCCTTTGGCCCACGGGGTGCTTTTCCTAAGAGGTGGGGACAGGAGTTGAGACGTGGAACCAACTCTCATGGTGGTTGGGCTGAATTATCGAACGGCCCCAGTGGCAGTGCGGGAGCGTTTCTGGATCAGCGAAAGTCGACGCTACGAAGCCGTGGTCCAATTGTCGCGGGCGGAGGGCATCGATGAAGTGATTGTGATGGCCACCTGCAACCGCACCGAGTTTTGGCTGTGGGCAAATGACGTTACGCTAGCAGCGAACTCCGTTATGCGGCTTCTCGGCGCCGAGTACGGACTGATGCTATGCGAATGGAAGCATTTCTACCGGTTGCTGGACGAAGCTGCACTTCTGCACATTTTCCGAGTTGCATCCAGTCTGGATTCGATGGTGGTAGGCGAGCCGCAAGTCGTGTCGCAAGCGAAGCAGGCTTGGCAGCAGGCACAGAAGATTGGCACTACGGGACGATTTCTCGATGCTGTGATGCAGAAGGCACTCACCGTCTCGAAGCGGGTTCGTACGGAGACGGCGATTGGCAGCGCGGCCGTTTCCATTCCTTATGCGGCGGTGGAACTCACGCGGCAGATTTTCGGCACGCTGGAAAACAAAAAGGTTCTTTTGTTGGGCGCGGGAAAGATGAGCGAACTCTCTGCCCGCGGGTTGCTGAACCAGGGAGCCTCTTCGGTCTGCGTGATCAATCGCACTTTGGAGCATGCCACGGAACTGGCAGCAAAACTGGGCGGAACGGCGATTCCCTTCGAAGAGCGCTGGCAACACATGTCCAACGCCGACATCATTATCAGCTCGATCTCGTGTCCGCATACGATTCTCAGCCGCGAGGAAGCCGAGAATATGACTCGCGGGCGCAAGGACACGCCGCTGGTGATTGTGGATATCGCAATGCCGCGTGACATCGACTCTGATGTGCGCGAGGTCAAGGGCGTCTTCCTTTACGACCTCGACGACCTGGAGAACGTGGTGGATCACAATGCGCACGAGCGCGAAGTGGCAGCGGCCGAAGCGCAAAAAATTCTGCAGTCCGAGGCGCAAGGCTTCCGTCGCAGACTGATGGCGGAACGGGTGGTACCGACCATCGTTGCCTTGCGCGAGCGACTAGACGAACTTTGCCGGCAAGAACTGGATTCCTTCCGAAACGAGTGCGGGCCTTTTTCCATGGACCAGGACGAAATGTTAAACGCAGTCATGTCCCGTATGACGCAGAGGATCGCAGGGTCCCTGGCCCGTGAACTCAAGGAACTTCCAGAAAAGATGGAGCAGGAACAGATGACCACTGCATTGCAGCGGCTGTTCCATCTGCAAGCGCCTAAAACGGCGATTGCCGGCACCATATCCTAGGTAAATCAAGGCTCCGCAGTGGACAAGCCAGCGGAGAACGACCAGCGCTGACCTCCAGACTCTCCTGACGTGCCTTGAGAGGCCGTGTTATCCTCCCTGCTGCCGCAAGGATAACGCTATGGCCAATGAAGCGGTGATCCGACCATTTCCCGCTGTTCACACCAAGCTGTCACGCCAGCAAATCACCGGCTTCTGGGGAGCTTGGACAGGCTGGACCCTGGATGGCATGGATTCCGTGATCTACGCCCTCGTGCTCAGTCCTGCACTCACGGAATTACTTCCAAAGTCAGGTTACAAAGCCACTCCCGCGAATGTGGGTTTTGCGGGATCTACGCTGTTTGCGCTTTTTCTTGTGGGCTGGGGATTGTCACTAATCTGGGGACCGATTGCCGACCGGTTTGGCCGAAGCCGTGTGCTCGCCGCCACCATTTTCGTTTATGCCATCTTCACGGGAGCTGCGGCGTTGTCGCAAACCGTTTGGCAGCTGGGATTGTTCCGTTTGCTGGCCGGAGTGGGAATTGGCGGTGAATGGGCGTTGGCGGGCACATACGTTGCGGAGGCGTGGCCGGAAGATCGCCGCAAGATGGGCGCCGGATATCTGCAGACCGGATATTATGCGGGCTTTTTTCTGGCTTCGGCTCTCAACTACACGGTGGCAGCGCGCTACGGCTGGCGTGCCATGTTCTGGTGCGGATTGACGCCGGTCGTGGTGGCCTTCATCGTTTTGTTCCGCGTGCGGGAGCCTGAGCGCTGGCAGAAAACCAAACTTCGAACGGTCGGCGGGATTTCTTCTCTGCGGCGCATTTTCAGTCCGCCTTACACGCAGCGCACACTGGTCAACACGGTGCTGCTGGCCTCGGCCATTTGCGGGCTGTGGGCGGCCGCGGTTTATGCTCCGACGGCGATTATCAGCCTGGCAAAACAAACAGGCATGACGCAGCCGCAGGCGGTCCGCATGTCGTCGTTTGGCATGGGCTTGCTGTCGCTGGGGACCATTCTGGGATGTCTGGCAGTTCCGCTATTGGCTGAAAAAATCGGTCGCAAGCGAACTCTTGCTTTTTATTACGTCGGAATGGCGGCCTGCATCCTGCTCGGCTTTCGGTGGGCGTTCTATCTGCCGCAGGGATTGCATCCGTTCATCACGGTGCTCTTCTTCTTAGGATTCTTTGGCGGCAATTTCGCGGTCTTCAGTCTTTGGCTGCCGGAGCAATATGGAACTACCGTGCGCGCGACGGCGTTTGCCTTCACCACATCGTTTGGCCGCTTCATTGCTGCAGGAGTCAACTTCGGGGTGGGCGCGCTGGTCAGCCAAATGGGAACGCTCGGCAAGCCAGTGGCGTTTACGGCGATTGCCTTTGGGATTGGGCTACTAGTGATTCCCTTCGCGGTGGAGACGCGCGGGAAAGTGCTGCCGGAGTAGGCTGGCACCATATCGGGCGATGCGTGGAATCCATTCGCTGCTTCAAGTGCGCCAGCCTTCGGCAAGCGCAAGCTCGCTAAATTGCAGATCGACGCCAGATGGGATGCGTAGGCTTGACTTTGCGCCCGGTTGGTATATCTTTAGCCGGATCCACCGAATCCAACCGTGATTCTGGTGGAAGGGGTCCGACCGAGTTAGCGGCCATCGTTTTTCCAGGAACCCGCCACAATATCATTCGGATTACTTCGAATTGAGGTACAAGGGAGGTCCGCTTGGCTACCAATCCAGTTACTCGCACCCCCGAACTGAAGCTCGAATCCGAGAAGAACAATTCAGAAACGACGGTCTGGGCGACGGGCCGGATCGTAATCGCTTCATCCCCTGCGCTGGAGAGCACTCTGCGCGAGCTGATCGCCGAGGGCGAGCAAGTCGTTTTAGACCTGGGGAACGTAGACTATGTCGACAGTGCCGGTCTTGGCGTGCTGGTTACGGTGTATGTGCACGCGCGAAGGACAAAATGCCACCTGAAGATTGCCAATCCCAAGGAACGCATAAGGGATCTGTTCAAGAGGAGCGGGTTGGCATCGGTGTTTGAGGGTGACTCGTTTGACGTGCTGTGGGAGGCGTGGTCGCGCGATAATAGTAAGGCTGGTGACTGACGCAGAACTCAGGACGCAAGCCATTCTCTACGTCTAGCCCAAATCGTGAAGCACTCTACTGGTCCTCTGCCACGTTCTGATAGCTTTCTTCATCGCCGCGAATCAAGCCGAATTTCTTTAGCTTGTAACGCAAGGCGTCTCGGCTGATGTCGAGCAGCTTGGCGGCGTGGGTCTGGTTGCCGTTGGACTGGCGCATGGCGAGTTCGACCATGGCGTGTTCCACTTCTTCCAGTGACGTTCCACCTTCGGGGATATAAAGGCGGGGAAGCATGCGCCCGTTGGGTAGTGTCTGTCCGCTGTCGGCGGGTGAAGTTCGTTCGAAGACGGTGCGTCCGCCGGATTCGCCCACGGAAAATGGAAGATACAACGGGCGCAGGAGCGGCTCGTCCTCCAGGATCATGCCGCGCTCGATCGTGTTCTTCAGCTCGCGAACGTTGCCGGGCCAATTGTGGCTGAGGATGAGACGCTGCGTCTCCTCGGTGATGCCACGAACTGACTTCTTGAATCTGCGGTTATAGCGGTCGATGAAGAAGTCGACCAGCGGCATGATGTCTTCTTTTCGGTCGCGTAGCGGCGGGATGAAGATTGCTATGATGGCCAGGCGGTAATAGAGGTCCTGGCGGAATTGACCTTCGCGCACCGCCTTCTCGAGATCGCGGTTGGAAGCGGCGATCACGCGGACATCGACCTGCATGTCGCGGACGCCGCCCACGCGGCGGATTACCTGATCTTCCAGCACTCGAAGCAGTTTGGCTTGCAGCAGCGGAGAGAGTTCGCCGATCTCGTCGAGGAATAATGTTCCGCCATCGGCCGCCTCGAAAAGACCTTTCTTCATCTGCTTCGCATCCGTGAATGCGCCTTTCTCGTGGCCGAAGAGTTCGGCTTCCATCAGAGTTTCAGGAATGGCCGAGCAGTTGATGGCAATAAAAGGTTTCTCCTGGCGGGAACTCTCGTAGTGAATCGCTTTCGCAATGAGATCCTTACCGGTACCGCTTTCGCCCTGAATCAGAATGGTGGTGGCCTCGCTGGCCGCGACCTTTTTGACGAAGTTCATGAGCTCCGTCATCTTCGATGAAACGCCGACCACGTTGCTGTAACTGGCACTGCGCCTGACTTCGCCGCGCAGGGTCTGGACTTCAGTGCGGAGGCTAGTGGCCTCCAGGGCGTTCTTGATGGTCACGTGAAGCTCATCAAAATCCACGGGCTTGCCGACGAAGTCATAAGCGCCGAGCTTGAGCGCTGCCTTGACGTCGTCGAGTTGCGGGTCGGCGGTGATCATGATGACGGCGCGAGCGTCACCATTCTTTTTGAGCTGGTCGAGGACTTCGATGCCAGTGAGGTCCGGCATGCGGACGTCGAGCAGGACGAGATCGGGGGATTCGTGCTGGGCGAGTTTAAGTGCGGGCTCTCCTGAATCGGCCTCGATCACGCGGTAGCCCCATTCCTCGCACTTCTGGCGAAGCGACCAGCGCACCAGGCGCTCGTCGTCCACGACCATAATCTTTTCTGCAGGCATGCGTGTTTTAATTTACTACGAAAGGCAGGCGGCTTGCTTTGGCGGCTCTCAGTACACCGGTTTGTCTGACTTGCCCTGAGTGATCTGCTTCTGCGGCGCATAGGGGCGGGTGAGCGCGTCTCACGGGCAACCCGAGATTTTTCGGAGCCTGGCAGGCTTCTGGTTAATAAGTGTAAACGCCTGATAGCGTCAACTAACGTTTTTGGCTGCGGTTGACACGGCAATTATGATGGCGTCAATTCAGGAGGGCTCGGATGAAGTCTGGGCTTGAGAATCGTACTGATCGTTGCAATCGTTCTGATTGTTCTTACTGGAGTGGCGGGAGTGAAAGTGCTCGGGCCACGCGCGTTTCTCGGTCCGCGTTCGAGACCACTTGCTTCTCGTACCTTCGACGTTACACCTGCGCGGCTGCAACGCGGACAGTATTTGGCGAACTCAATCGGGTGCCTGTATTGTCATTCACCGCACGACTGGAGCAAGCGCAATGATCCGATCCTCCCGGGGATGACTGGTGCCGGGCAGCAGCTCCCTTACACCGACCTTCCGGGCAAGGTTTTTGCGCCGAATCTCACGCCTGACAAGGAAACCGGTGCCGGGAATTGGACCGACGATACGCTGGCACGCGCCATTCGCGAGGGCATTGGCTATGACGGACGCGCCCTCTTCGGGATCATGCCCTACACTCATTACCGAAATATGCCGGATGAAGACTTGGCCTCGATCATCGTCTATTTACGAACCTTGCGGCCCGTCAAGAACCCCCTTCCGAAGACCGAAATCATTTTCCCGGTGAACTACATCATGCGCAACGATCCAGAGCCGATTACGGGTTCGGTTGCCTCGCCCGATGTTTCTGATCCGGTGAAGCGAGGAAGATTTCTCGTGAACCTGACCGGCTGCACAGATTGTCACACTCCCGTCGACAACCACCACACGCCGATACCGGGACTGGAATTCTCAGGAGGACAGGTTTTGCAGGCGCCTTGGGGGACGGTCGCAAGTACTAATCTCACCCCGGATGCTTCGGGGATCCCATATTACGATGAGGCCATGTTCATCAAGGCCATCCGCACCGGTGCAGTTGGAACCCGTGAGCTGAGCAAAACGATGCCGTGGTCGGCGCTGGGCAATATGACGGACGAAGACCTAGCGGGAATTTTTGCATACCTGAGGACGCTGAAGCCGGTCCACCATCGCGTGGATAACACGCAGCCTGCCACGTTTTGCCCTTTGGATGGGAGCATGCACGGTGCAGGCAATCAGAACAAGAGCGAGTAGATAACCCTACGGTCGCGCACAAGCGGAAACTCCAGTCGCCTGGAGATTAGAATTCCTCATCTGGGGGCAACTCGCAGCCTGCTCTCGGCCTCGTACTCAGTAGGGGGGCGCCATGGAAGAACTTCGGTTTCCCCTCTTCCTGTTCGGCCTGATGGCCGCTGTGTTCGCCTTGTCCTGTGGCTCGTCGACGTCAATCTCGGGTTTAATCCGTCAACCACAATCCATCACTCTGAACCCTGCAACTGCCGATGCGCAGGATTATCCCGGAGTACAGGTGCAGTTCACCGCTACCGGCCATTACAACACTGCTCCCTACACGGTAACTCCGCAATCCGCCACTTGGGGCGCCTGCTACCAAAATGCGCCCACGATGACAGTATCCGCAACCAATGGAGGGCTGGCTCAATGCGCGAACGGAGCGAGCGGCACCTACACGATCATTGCCTTTGATACAACTACCTGTAATGTAATCAGCGCGTGTGGGAAAGGATGCACGGTCGTGGGTACGGCGCAACTCACCTGCCCCTAGGTGGCCAGTGGGCCGCGCAACCATTTGGCGAAAAGGTAAAGGCCGAGGAACTCGTTCTTAACTTTTGTAACATCGCCATTACACTCATCGACGGGTTATGGCTGAAACACGCTAAAGGAGGAGCGCGTCCCTATCTTCGCTCCGTTCAGCGTTGTGCCTGGCGGGGCCAATACGAGCGGCTCATCGCAGCAGTGCTTTACGCTTATCCCGGTTGGCGAACATGCCCGCGAGCGCCAAGCCTGTTATGGCTCCGAAGAATGTTGCCGTGAGCATGACGCCTGGCGAGGAAGGACCGGTGCCTATATCAAAGCGGGCAAAGAGGAAGGAAATGTAGGCCATCGCCCCAGTCCAAAAAGCAAGCCGCAGATACATAGCTGCGCCCTCCGTCGAGACTTTACCATGACTTCCCCTGTAGTTGCGTAATATTCCCATTTCACTCATTGGCCCAGATCGACTAAATCTCGATGGGAATAATTTCCTGGTTTCGCCAACTCTGGGTTTGTTCCTTTTCGCCGCGAAGTACAGACGAGAAATGATTAAGACGATCCGTTGCCCGCTCGGGCTTTGCGGCCCAACACTTCCTGCTTTGCTTGCAGCCAGTCATCTGTTGGGCTTCCATTCACTCGGCCACGTTTTTGATACAACTCATACGCGCGTTGGCGGATCGTTTCTTCAATTTGGGCGTCGGCTTGGTTGGGTCTGGGTAAGATCGGGGGCTGAGAGCTCGCGTTCGCGTATCCTCTCTTCGAGATGCGACCCCGGGATTTCCTCTTTCGCGATGTGTCACCACATATGCCTGAGTTGGACGCAGAGCGTGGACCTTTGGCCGGAGGAGCTGCGACTACCGAACTGCTGTTTTCGCGCTCAGATAGTGCCAAGAGCTGCTTGAGGATTTCTCCCTTCTCCCACTTTTCTGCCTTTTTGGTTTTGCCCGCGCATGTTTTGGCCAAAATCGTGAACACGGCCAGGGTAGTCACCACCGCGATGAATACAAGGCTAAGCATTAGCGGGGTTGTCCCCAACAGCAATCTCCTTTTCGAATCGAAAATAGCACCAGATCAGAGCGGCGGGTCTAATCGAAAGTGCTCTCTGAGTTCGGACTAAAGGACAGGGGGATGGTCAGGGGGGATTATGAGTGTAGTCGCCTGTTTACAACAGCCACGCTTCGCAGGACGCGCTTGATCTAGCATCCTGGAAGTGCTACGATTTCGCGCAAATTAACCTTCGGTCCTCGTCATATCCGGCTCGCAAACCTCGGCATCATTACTGTACTTGAGAAGAGGAGAGCGTCCATGCAACTAACTCGATTGAGTCGAATGCTAATTGCCTGTTCTGCGGTGGTGTTCTTCGCCATCTGCCAGACTGCCGTGGCTGGTACGCTTTGCGTCAATCCGGCCGGTTCCCATAACTGCTTCAAGAGCATCCAAGCCGCCGTCAACCATGCCTCGGCCTACGATCTCATCCAGGTGCAAGCCGGCACCTACAAGGAAGAAGTGACAATTGGTCTTCCAGTGGCGATTAGCGGTGCGGGTGTCGGCACCTCGATTATTGATGCCACCGGGCTGGCGCATGGCATCTTCGTGGATGGTTTCGACCATCCCGGCCTGAAGCAGGTCACCATTACCGGACTTACGGTAGAGAACGCAGACTTCGAAGGCGTTTTGGTGGTGAGCGCTTCCGATGTCACCATCCAAGACAACAGTGTGATTAACAACGATGCCACACCGGGCCTGGGGTTCACCGGAGCGGCCACCGGTTGCCCTGGCCAACCTGGTGATGGCGTTTATGAGGATGACGAAACCGGGGACTGCGGCGGCGCTATTCATTTGATCGGGACAGCCAACTCAATCCTTTCTGGGAACTTCATCACCGGAAACGCCGATGGGGTGCTGATCAGCGACGAGACCGCCGAAAGCCATGACAACCTGCTCATCCACAATACAATCACGAACAACCCGTTGGAGTGCGGCATCGTGCTGGCCTCGCATCCGCCGTCGGGCAAGACCTCGCCACCTTACGGTCCGCACTTTGGGGTGGATCACAACACCGTGGCAGAGAACATTTCTAACAACAACGGCGTGAAAGTTGGAGGTTCGGGCGCGGGCATGTTTTCCGATGGCATGGGACGCGGCCGCGTGTCGGACAACGTGATCATTGGGAACACGCTCATACATAATGGACTGGGAGGCGTTGCGCTGCACACGCACGTAGGACCGGCGTTTGGGCTTCCGGCAGATGATATGAGTGGGAACAAGATTATCCTCAATACGATTGCCGCTAATCTCGCCGATCAGGCCGACACCGCTACTCCCGGACGTGTGGGCATCAACATCAACAGCGGCGATGGTGGTTCCCCGGTTCGTGGCACCGTCATTTCCCAGAACGTAGTCAGCGACGAGGATATCGACATAGCGGTCAATACTCCTGCCGAAGTGGATATGCATCTGAACTCTTTGCTGGGAAGCGGCATTGGAGTGGGGGACGTTTGTGCACTCGACGGTTCCACGGTGTGCACTGGCACAATCGATGCGGCCGAAAATTATTGGGGATGTCCTGCGGGTCCGGGTGAGCACGGATGCACGAGCATCAGCGCCGCCAGGATTCTATGGATACCTTGGCTCCAGAAGCCCGTCGGTAGCCACTAACGTTTCCGGCCAGCCCACGACCTTCACGTCTAGGACAGTCCGTTTTGCAGCGCAGCTCCCGCAACAGCGGGAGCTGTGACCGAAACCAGGCGATAACACTCATTGACGTCAATGGGTGTTATCGCCTGTTAACAACAGTTAACTTCTGGTTTGCCCGCCAACCGGGGAGAACCTGCTTAACCAGAAGCGGCGAGCTTACCAGAATCCGACTCGTAGCCAGTTCAGTCGTCACTTCTACGGGACGGGCGTGGTGCCGAGTCGGCCAAGCTGCTGCGGAGCATCTGGCAACCCCTATTGACCTTTTTGAGAGTGACACCTAACATTTCCGCAGTTTGGACACGCCCTCCCAACCCGTGGGGCAAACGGTTTCCCATTACCACATCCTCCGCAAGATCGGCGGTGGGGGCATGGGCGTGGTGTACGAGGCTGAAGACCTCAAGCTCGGTCGTCACGTCGCCGTGAAGTTCCTCCCCGAGGAACTTACGAATGATCAGCAGGCTCTCGAGCGATTCCGCCGCGAGGCGCGTGCCGCTTCGGCTCTCAACCACGCTAACATCTGCACAATCTATGAAATCGATGAGATAGATGGGCGAGCCTTTATCGTCATGGAACTGCTGGAGGGCCACACGCTCCGGAGCCGGATTAACGGTAAGCCGCTGGAGATAGAGACCGTGCTCGATCTAGGCATTCAAATCGCGGATGCGCTAGATGCCGCTCATTCCAAAGGCATCATCCACCGTGACATCAAACCAGCCAACCTCTTCGTGACCAATCGAGGTCAGGCGAAGATTCTCGATTTTGGGTTGGCGAAGCTTTCTCCTAATCCCGAACGCAGTGTTGTGAATGCCCAGACCACCGATGCGGAGGCGCATCTCACCAGCGCCGGCACGACTCTTGGCACCGCCTTCTACATGTCCCCGGAACAGATCAGGAACAAGGAACTCGACACGCGAACCGATCTGTTCTCGTTCGGTACAGTGCTGTACGAGATGGCCACGGGCTTGCTCCCCTTTCGGGGTGATACGTCGGGAACAATTTTCGATTCTATTCTCAACCGGGCCCCAGTTCCGCCACTACGGATCAACCCGGATGTACCGTTGATGCTGCAAGAGGTCATCAACAAGGCACTGGACAAGGACCGAGAGGTTCGTTGCCAGTCTGCTGCCCAGATAAGGGCTGATCTCAAACAGCTGAAACGCGCTACAGAATCAGGCAAATCGCTCGCGCCCGAGGGCGGGGGAGCAGATCGACGCAGTAGTCGTTTCCTGTGGGGAGTGGCGGACGTCGCACTGCTCATTCTGACCGGAATTCTAGCGGTGCTGTGGATTCTGCCGCCCGCGACACCACGAGTGCTGAGCTACACGCCGATTACCAATGACGGAGCGGAAAAAGACGTGATCACGGTCGGGTCGATCCAACCTCCCTTGGTCACGGACGGCGCACGCGTTTACTTCACAGAACAGCCTAAAGATGCGAACGGAGTAGTCGCCCAAGTTTCGGTTGCGGGCGGTGCTACCGCCCGGGTCCCCACGCCCTTCCCCAACATGGCAGTGAATGGAATCTCCGCCAGCGGCTCTGACCTACTGGTCTACACCTGGACGGCGGATGAGATCCTAACGCCTCTGTGGGTAGTTCCGGTGTTGGGCGGGTCGCCACGACGCGTGGGTGAAACGACAACAGATGCGACATGGTCAGCCGACGGGACTATTGTTTATGCCCGCGGCCACGATCTGTATGTCTCGAAGAGCGACGGGACCGAATCGCACAAACTGACAACGGTGTCGGGCTTGCCGGTTTGGCCACGCTGGTCGCCTCGCGCAAATGTACTGCGTTTTACCCAACAGGATCCCAAGAGCGATTCCGGTTCCCTGTGGGAGGTCTCTGCGGATGGAAGCCACCTGCACGCTCTTCTGCCTGGGTGGAGCAACCACAGTTCGGAATGTTGCGGCGATTGGACTCCTGATGGCAGGTACTTCATTTTTCAATCGACGCGAAACGGCAGGACTGACCTCTGGGTCATTCGTGAGAAGGTTGACTGGTGGCGGAGAGCCGGTCCTGAGCCGGTGCAGTTGACTGCGGGTCCACTGAGTTTCTCGTTGCCTCTCCCCAGCAGGGACGGCAGAAAACTCTTTGCGCAGGGCGGCCAAAAGCGTGGAGAGTTGGTGCAATATGAGTCCAAGTCGGGAAAGTTCGTGCCCTACCTAGGTGGGATCTCGGCAACTGGTTTGGCTTTTTCCCGTGACGGAAAGTGGGTCGCCTACGTCACATATCCGGAAGGCAACCTGTGGCGGAGCAAGGTGGATGGCAGCGAAACCCAGCAGTTAACCTTTGCTCCGCTGGAAGTGCTCGCGCCTCGTTGGTATCCCGACGGAAAGCAGATTGTCTTCATGGGCCGGAATCCGGGCATAGGATGGAGGATATATCTGACGTCTGCGGAAGGAGGGAGTGAACCAAAGGCCATCGTCGCAGGAGAAGACAGTCAGGCTGCCCCGGACGCATCGCCAGACGGTGGCTCATTGGCCTTCTCCGGGCTTCCGGGGGAACTCTCAGGCGACTTTAAGACCACCGCAATTCATATCTTTGATTTGAAAACCCACGCCCTCTCAACCCTTCCCGGCTCCGAGGGACTGTACTGCCCGCGCTGGTCTCCCGACGGACTTTACGTATCTGCGACCACTTCTGACGGCTCAAAGCTCATGCTCTTCGATTCCAGGATCAGGCGGTGGGCAGAATTGACTGATCTGTCGGAAGGTTGTCCATCATGGTCGCGGGATGGTCAGTACCTTTACTTTCAGTCCTTCGACGTCAGCTCACCGAAGTTCTTTCGAGTGCGGATCTCCGACCGGAAGCGGGAGGGTCTTGCCGGGATCGAGTTTCGTCGAGTGCAGGCAGGATGGTACTTTTGGAACGGTCTGACACCGGATGACTCTCCAGTCGCATTGCGAGACGAGGGCAGCTTGGAAATTTATGCGCTTGACTGGGAACGTCCGTAAGTAGATCTCTTGGTCTATCCGGAATGGATGCCGGGTGCGCGGTCCGGGAAATGGGTTTCTGCAAAGCGGTCGGTGGGTTCTGGATGACTCGTCAGCAAACCAGAAGCTATCCAGAAACGGGCTTGTTAGGAAGCGGAAATAAGTCGTTTAAAGAAGTGCTTCCGGATCACAGGGCGCAAAGAAGGAGTCGCAACCTGCCTAATGGAGCTGATTCCGGGTCTCTGCAGTTTTGACCATTGGGGCACGACCCAACGAATAAAGTGCCGTCAGCGCTTGCTAATTCTCCGAAGTCCAGTCAAGCCTTTGCCTCTTCCCTGATCAGCCTAAGGATCAGCGATCAAACTGAGCACTACAGCCCTCTTCCGAATCGGCGTCGAACTTCAAGCTTCCGCACGGGTCTCGGACCCGCTTTGTTCGTCTCGCTTAAAGGGCTGAAACGATGCCCTGCTTTCCTGCACTATCCATCGGAGAACAATCACCAGACTTCCGGGACCCGAGAAGTAATTTCAATGCGCATCGGAAGAGTTCCCAATCGGCCGGCTTTGTGTCGAGCGTACAAGAGCCAAGGCTATCCGAATAGATAGCGCTCTATCCCTTCCGCGATAGTCATACGCAGTTCCACTAGCTCTCTATCCCAGTGACTCATCGCCAACACTGTGTGAGAGAACTGGTTATCCGGATTGCCCATCGGAATGAAGCGGTGCGCGGCGCGCCCGTGTGCAGTTCACAAACTTCCCCGATGGCTGCCCCACATGTAGTGCAAGGCATGAGCAATATCTGCTTCGGCGTAAGTTCTTTGGTTTTCACCAATCCATAGTGCGACGTTTCGAGCACTGAAAATGCTCAATACTGCTCACTCTCAGCAATCAGCCGCGTTTGAAGTGCACTTTGAATGCCGATTCTTGACGAAGGCAGTTACGCTCATCGTGGGTCTTGAGCGAAATCGGGATTTTTCGCTATTTGAGCGCCACAATAGTGGAACCATTCCAACGGAACCGCTCGCTCTCCCAACTGACGTGCTTGCAACTGTCGTCCTTGGGGTCCGTCGAAGACGCTGATTTTACGGTGAGGATTTCGCCTTTCGTTGAGGCTTCAAGTGCTGGGCAGTGTCCGGCGCAATAATATCCCTCTTCATCTCCCTTCCTCGTTGGCATCTCCCACGTATTGATCCAGTCCGATCCGACTTCCCGGAGCACGCTCAGACCGTAGCAATTCGCAGTTCCGCCGTCTTTCACGAAGAGGACTAGTTCCTGTCCAGCGATAATCACCGGCTCGATCTCGCTGGCCATGTCCTGTTGGTCCGCTGCCCGCTGCCACGCCTGAATGGTTTCGACAGTCACACCTTTGCGACAGGCCCGGGATGGCCTTCAAAGTCGGGGCGATGCAATTCTTCCCGAACGCTCGGCGGTAGTGGCAATCGATTGGAGCATTCCTCTAAAAATCCAGCGATGAATGGGATAAAGTGCGTACCAGTAAACAAGTCCCCCCAACCCGGCAGGATCGAAAATCGCGGTCTGCCTGATCACTGAGCCTCGGATATTTGGTTCAACCTCGAATTGAAGCCACGCACGGCCGGGAACTTTCATTTCGGCGACAAGATTCAGAAGACGGTCCGGTTGAAAGCTCCGACCCGCCAGAAATCCAGAGCATCACCCGCCGCCAGCGTGTCTGGATCGCGTCGCCCCCGGCGCAGTCCGACCCCGCCTGCCAGGAGGTCCAAAGACCCCCGAAGCCACCAGAGAATATTTGCGAAGTACCAACCATTCGCGCCTCCGATCTTCTGGACTGGAGCAAAAGCCAAATGCGGCGAAACCGAGACTTGTGCGGCCCTGGAGTCGACGAGTCTGGTGCCCAACTGCACACCACCCCAAGACTGTGACTTTCCGCTGGAAGAGAGTGCATCGGACCAGCGGGTGAGCGCAAACTCGCGGTCCTCGTTTCGAAGCCCTCTCTCGATCGCTTCTTTCAAGCCTTTCGGCTTGACGTTGAACACGGTTAGCGCCGATTTGTCCCTCACTAAAGTTGGATGGCGCATGCTGTCCACGAGCTTACGTCCCACACGGGCATAAATCGGGGTAACGAGGCCCAACCACAAACTCGAAAGGCGGGGAGTAAGGACTGGAACCGGGATCATCCATCGGCGAAGGCCGCATTGTCGTGCGTACTCCTGCATGATTTCACCGTAGCTGACCTGATCGGAGCCACCGATCTCGAATATAGAGCTCTGTTCCTGCGGTAACTCGAGTGCGGCCATTAAGTACGCAATCACATCTCCGACTGCAATCGGCTGGGCTTTTACGTTTACCCAGCGGGGACAGATCATCACAGGCAGGCGCTGAACCAAGGCGCGAATCATTTCAAACGAGAGACTCCCGGAACCGATTACGATCGAAGCGCGAAATTCGATGGTGGGAACTTCAGAAGAACGCAGAATATCTGCCACTTCTTGACGGCTACGCAGATGCGCGGACAGATGGTTGCTCCGCGGCGCCAAGTCCGCCCAAATAAATGATGCGGCGTACGCCCGCTTGGCGCGACGCTGTGGCGAAATTACGTGCCGCTGTGCGGTCCTCCTCTTCAAATTTTCCTGAGGAGCCCATCGAGTGGACCAGATAATACGCTGTGTGGACTCGAGCCAACGCCGGCAACAGTGAAGCTTCGTCTCGGCAATCTCCCTTCACAACTTCAGTGTCTGGGGCGACCCGCGACTGCAGAAATTCCGGGCGTCGAGCCAAACAACGAATGGCACTCTGGAGTCTTCGAGGGCCTTGAGAGACGCCCTCCGACGTACCCAGTGGCCCCGGTCAGCAAGACCAGCGGACTGCTCTGCACAACTCCACACTCCCTCTATAGTTTGCCAGGACCGAAGATTCGGGATGATTCTTCTTGTTATCCTCAGCTTCCGACCCGCGCTACATGTGGTCGCCGGCCCACTCTTTCCCTGCTTCACTGCAGTTCCCGTAGAGTTGCTTAATTTTCTGAACATCGATAGTGAGATAACCTACGCCAGTGGTGGTTCCTTCGTTGTAAATCCGTTCCGATTGGCCAAGGCATCGTTCTTGCTGACAGTACCGACAACTTCAATCGTATGACCAATCTTGCCTTTGAGGGAAGACACGTCTCCAGAAACGATACGGAATTGCTTGGAACCTGGCGCGCCCCCCGTGATGACATAAGTTTTATCCGTTTTAGAGAGACAGCCAACCACAGTTCGCAACCCGGTGGGCTGATCCACGGCGCCTGAACTTTTGTCGGTCATATCTTTCTGCGCCATGGTGCCCCCGGCAAGGGCTAGCGTAGCAAAGCAAATCAAAGTAAAAGATTTCATTTTCTCCTCGCGTTAACGTACAAAAGTTTTGGATCGGACGGGAGAGAAGAAGAAACTTCTCCCCCGCTTTGGCCCTGATCGGTACTACCGGGCTCGAACTGCCACTGCCTGCCCCCAGCGGTGCTGGATTCCCTTGAACGATACCGCCTGATAGAGCGCCGAAAGTCCAACGAGACCGTAGACGATCGATGTGAGAGTTGAAGTTTCGCCGAATTTCATTCCGAAAATGGCGGCGACAAGGTCGAAGTGCGCGACGCTCACCAGACCCCAATCGAGACCACCGACCACTAGAAGCACAGCTGCGATTACATCTAAGGTTTTCATTTTTCCTCCGTTACTTAGTTTTTGGGTATCAGCATGGTGTCGATCACGTGGATCACACCGTTGGAAGCCATCACATCAGCCTTAATGACCTTGGCGTCGTTGACCATTACCGTCCCGCCATTAACCATAACGTTTAGCTCTGGGCCATCGAGGGTCTTAGCGACGACATCTTCATTACCTTCGCCGCAGTCACATCGCCCGCGACGACGTGGTAGAGGAGAATCGACCTCAGCTTTTCTTTGTTTTCCGGTTTCAGAAGCGTCTCAACAGTGCCTACTGGCAATTTGTTGAAGGCCTCGTCGGTTGGCGCAAACACGGTAAAGGGACCTTTACCCTTTAGAGTTTCCGCCAGTCCGGCAGCTTGGATTGCCGCCACCAGGGTCTTAAAGTTACCGTCGGATGCGGCAATATCGACGATGTCTTTTCCAGAGCCGGCCGTCGCCGGCAACGCGCTCGCAAGAACACCTAACATCAATACAAAACTTGCTGCTCTCACTTTGTAGTTCCTCCCGTGCTGTTGTCTTTGATTTCTTGTAATAACCAATTTTTGCCTGTATTAACTATAGAGAATATTTATTTTCTTAACACGACAAGATCTCAAGTAATGCAACTCATGTGAGCAACAGTGAAAATTTCCACGTGCGGTTGTACTGGCAAGAAAACAGGAGAGCTGAATGGTCAACAAGACGATTGAGGACGGCCTAAAACCCTATGCCCTGGGTGAAAAACTTAGAACCTTGCGTCTGCGAAAGAGTATGGGATTAGTGGAATTGGGAAAGCATACCGGCCTCTCGGCGGCAATGCTTTCAAAACTGGAGCGCGGCAAGCTGTTTCCGACGCTCCCAACTCTGCTGAGAATCGCACTGGTTTTTGGAGTTGGATTGGAATATTTTTTCACGGACGAGCGCAAGCGTCATGTGGTGGCGATCGCGCGCAAGAAAGAACGCATGCGGTTTCCTGACAGCCCTGGAGGAGGCAGCATCGCATATAACTTCGAAAGCCTGGACTTCAAGGCAACCGAGCGTAAGCTGAATGCTTTCTACGCCGAATTCGAACCCGTCGCGCCCGAAAGGTCCCGGCCTCACCAGCATCCAGGTGTCGAGTTACTTTATCTCATTCCGCAAGCTGGAACTTACCATCGGCTCCGAGCAAGTCTGTCTGGAAGAGGGGGACGCCATTTATTTTGATTCCGCCGTACGTCATAGCTACCACCGTGCGGGTAAAAACCGGTGCACTGGCGTCATTGTTACGGCGTAAATTGATCCACGCTCCGGATTCTGGATCGAAAGAGGATTCCGGAGGTCATTTAGAAGCCGCGGTCATACTGATGTGCGTATGGAAAGTTTATCAGGATCAGTGCCTCTATCTTTATTGCTGGTTGGTCGGCAAACCGGAAGTTATCGTAGCCTCTGCCCGGTAGGGAATCGTGTCAATTGACGTAACATCCCCATTACACTCATCGGCAGGTCAATGAGCGCGATCGCCTGGTTTCAACAGTTGACAAAATTCGGAAGCGGGTCTCTTTGGTTACTTGCGCCGGGCAGCAGGAGAGATTCCAATCGATGAAAAAGGTGGCGAGGCCCACAAGTTCTGCTGAAACAACGGGCCGTCTGGCCAGCAGGCCAAACGACCCGAAGGAGGCAGGAACAATATGACAATTCTAGTCAGGGCGATAAGATCGTCGTTATAGCGGCGCCCGATGATATCGGCCCAAATGCCCGTTGTTCCTAGCGTGGAGGCCTCATGAACCTCCGCGCTGTGTGAATTATAGCGTACTTGCCATTGGCCCAGAGCGCTTGCGCAGCCTGTTGGGCCATTGCTTTTTTCCTTTTTGAGGTCGGACTTCACTCCTCAGTCCCGAATTTCTTCAAGTCTTCGGGTCCATCTGCCAGAGCCACCGCCTCTTTGCCCTGGACCATTTCCCGGACCTTTTCCACCACGTCAGGATTGGCCAGGGTTATGATATCTCCTGTGCTCAATGTTGTTGGAGAGCGCTGCCAGAACCCGGCGCATCAGTTTGCCGGATCGTGTTTTCGGCATATCTGGAACGATGAGGATCCTCCGCGGACGGGCGATTTTTCCAATCATGGTCTCAATGGCCTTGTTGACCTTGTCGATAATCGCCTGACTGGCCTGCAGTCCCGGTTGCAGGGCGATATAAACTTCGGGTACGCGGCCCTTGATTTCGTCGATGACTCCGGTACTACCGCCGCTTCTGCCACTTCCGGAACCGTGAGGCACGCCGACTCGATTTCCTTTGTGCCCAGGCGGTGACCGGCAACGTTGATGACGTCATCCACGCGCCCCAGTATGCGGAAATAGCCGTCCACGGCCAGCACTGCTCCGTCGGCCGCAAAATACGGCCAATCGTGCCATCCTTGCTGTTGGGATCCTTGCAATATTTTCTGTAGTACTGATTGACGAAGCGGTCGCGATCGCCCCAGATCGTCTGCATGATACCGGGCCACGGATTACGGATGCCGATGTTGCCTGCCTTGCCGGATCCAGCTGTAATCGGCTCGTTGTTTTCGTCCATGATCACAGGATAGATCCCCGGCATCCCCGGACCCGCGCTGCCCGGTTTCATCGGATCGATTGCGGGCTTCGTGCTGCATAGGAATCCACCGTTTTCCGTTTGCCACCATGTGTCTACGATTACTGCCTCACGCTTGCCCACAACGTCGTGATACCAGCGCCAAACTTCAGGCTCGATCGGCTCTCCTACCGTGGTCATGTGCTTGAAATGGTAGTCGTACTTGTCGGCTCATCAGGACCGGACTTGCGCAACATGCGAATGGCCGTCGGCGAGGTGTGGAAGATGTTGACGTCCAGGCGCTCGGCGATTCTCCATACTCTCCCCGCGTCAGGGTATGTAGGAACGCCTTCGTAAAGCACGCTGGTGGCGGCCGAAGCGAGCGGACCATACACGATATACGAGTGACCCGTGATCCATCCAATGTCGGCCATGCACCAGTAAACATCCTCGGGATGAATGTCCTGGATGTATTTTGAAGTACCAGTTACATAAGAGAGATACCCGCCGGTGCGGTGCTGACAGCCTTTGAGTTTGCCCGTGCTGCCGCTGGTGTACATGAGAAATAGCGGAGCTTCGGCGTCCATGGGAACTGGAGGCACCAGTTGGCCGGCATAATTCGGAAGCACTTCGTCAACGAAGACATCGCGCCCTTTAACGAATGGAGAAGCCGATGCGTTCTTTCCCGGTGACGCCTCCAGACCAGGACCTTATCCACGACCTGGCCTTCCTTCTGAGCGACCTCCAGCGCGATGTCGGCGCCCGCTTTGTGGTCGATCATCTTGCCGTTGCGATAGTAGCCATCCATGGTGATCAGGACGCGGCTGCCGGAATCGGCCGCCCGCATCCCGCACGCCTCCCCGCTAAATCCGCCAAACACCACCGAGTGAATCACTCCCAGGCGAGCACACGCCAGCATGGTGACCGGCAACTCCGGCACCATCGGCATATGAATGGTGACGCGATCGCCGCTCTTCAGCCCGCAGAAGTCGCGCAGCAGCGCCGCGAATTCATTCACTCTCACGTAGAGTTCGCGGTAGGTAACGGAACCGGCGATTCAGATTCAGGTTCGGAACAAAAATCAGCGCCGCTTTGTTCTTGTACTTGGCGAGGTGTCGATCCACACAGTTGTATGAAGCGTTGATCTTGCCGCCCACGAACCACTTCCAGAACGGCGGATCGCTGGTGTCGAGGGTTTTGTCCCAGTATTTATCCCAGGTCAGCAGCTCGGCATACTCCCGGAAGCATTCCGGGAATTTCTCCTCGCTGAAGCGTTCTATAACGCTGGGATCGGTCAGGTTTGCCTGGCCAACAAATTTCGAGGAAGGATAATAGTATTCTTCCTCGCGCCAATGAACTGCGATCTGAGCTTCGCTGGTCTCGCTCACGTCTGCTTCGTCTGAAGAATCTGCGCCATGTCGGCCGCTCCTTTGATTGCTGAATTTGTGATACAACTCCAGCATTTCCTCCGTCAAGGTCGCGCTTGACGGAATCACTTCGCGCTCCATACAAGCCGGGCAATAGTTGAACGTCCATACGCTACTGCAACAGCGTTAACAATGACTAGGCTACGACTGGCACCTTCCCTGCGGCTAAGGTTTGTTGAGGCACCGGCGGGCGCTTGGCCGCCAATTCGCAGAGCAGGGCAACAGCCGCCAGCCCGGCTGCCCAATAGAACGCCATCTGGTAGTTCTTGTACTTGTCGAACAGTACTCCGGCGATCCGAGGACCAATAATGCCAGCTACGCCCCAGGCCGTGAATAGCATTCCGTAGTTGATGCCTGCGTTCTTGGTGCCCCAGAAATCCGCCGCAGTTGAGCCATTCACCGAAAGCTGCGTTCCGTAGCACCAGTAAACGACGAACACCGTTACGTACAGCAACGTCACATTGCCCCCGACCTGGTAGAGAATGGGCATGGCAATCATGGAGATGGCTATCATGAGCCGCAAAACATTTAGCCTGCCGAGAGCATCTGACATCCAGCCGGAAAGGATGCGCCCCGAGGCGTTGCCAATTGCGCCCACGACCAGGCCCATCGTGGCCAGCTCCGCGCTGGAAATATGAACGCTTTTAGCAAATGGCACCAGTTGGCTGATGACCATCAGTCCAGCCGAGCAACCCAGCGCATAAGCAACCCACATAAAGTAAAAAGCAGGCGTGTGCAGGACCTCAGCCGGACTGAAATCGTAGGTAGTCCCTGCAGCCTTGGTGGCTGGCGGGGGTCCAACCGGCAGGTTTGTAGCCGGCTGGTGGGTTATGCAGCAGGAATGCACCGAAAACTGTCATGACCAGGAAAATCCCCCCCAGGATCATGAACGTCGCGTGTACACCATAGGCGGGGATCAGCTTCAGGTTGGCCAGTGGCCCGAAGATAGCCGACCCTCCGCCGTATCCGGCCACTGCTAGCCCTACAGCAAGGCCGCGCTTGTCGGGAAACCATTTGGCCATCACTGGTATAGGCGTGGCATAGCCAAATCCGTTGCCGAGCCCGCCGATCACACCGAAGCACACATACAAGTAATTCAAGCTGTGTGTGAAGGAGCACAGGAAGAAGCCCAGGCTCACCAATATGCCGCCAGTCAGGGAAACCCAGAATGGGCCAAACTTGTCCTGCAGCCGTCCCGCCAGGATAAACGTCAGTGCGAAGACGACAACCGCGATGGTAAACACATTGGAAGTTTCAGCCCGTTTCCAGCCAAATTCTTTCTCCAGCGGGGCTACAAACACACTCCACGCATACAACGTGCCCAGTGCCAGGTTCATGGACATCCCGCCGACCACGCGCCACCAACGGTTTATACCAAGGGTACCGGCTCAGATGCAATAGTTGTGTTAGCCATACTCTTTCTCCTTTGCCGAGGGTGAAGTGAGAAGCGCGAACTCTTCTTTCTCTGGAGATTTCCGGTCTAGCACTTTCTTGTCATACCTTTGAACCCCACTTAACTGCGCGCGCCTGGGCGGCGCACTCCAACGTTCCAAGTCCATCCTGCGCGGCAATCCGGCTCATGGCTGCGTCTTTTGAAATGCCGGATACCAAACTATAGCGGCGTGCGTGAGGTCGGCGGAAGTGCAGTCGCACTTGCCGAGACTACTGCATTTCCGACATTCGGGCCGCACGCATTGTAACGCTAAGTTAGGAGCATGCGGCCCATTCTTGAAAAGTAAAGATGGGCCCGAACTCAGTGCGCTGATCCTTCCACTTATTGGCCGCATGTCCGGCGATCGAGTAGGTCACGCCGATGTTGGTCAGGTCTGGCAATAATGTGGTCTGATATTGCGATTGTTCGAATGCGAACGTGATGTACGGATTCAATTTGTAGTAGAGAGTCGCGGCCAGCATTCTGGACTGCAAAAGGGGCAGTCCGCCATTGCATGGCGTAAGGCCGTCTGCGCTCGTGCAGCCGAAGCCGTTCGTGTGAGCGAGATCGTGGTGGACGACCTGATCCTTGCCAGCATCCAGGTAAAGATTCCAGGCCGCGTTATGCCCCTTTGGGTTCGCATTGAACCAGCGGGACAGAGGTAGTCCGAGATTGACGAATCCCCCGAAAGCGCCGATGGGATGCTCGGGCGCAATCCTCCATATACCGCCTGAAGCCGAGCAGGTACTGGTGGTTGCCACCGGTACCGTGCAGCCTACATCCATCCCTCCGGTGGCCGCCTGGACATTGTCGACGGTCGCGACGTTGGTGACGTTGTAGAGTCCGGTGGTATCGGTGAAGAAGGTGTTTAGCTGGCCGGCGAGCATGAAGCGATGTCGCCGCCGCGATAGGCGCTGGCCACGAGCGTGAACCAGCGAGTAGGCAGCTGCACGCCCAGCTGATTCCCGAACATGTGGCTGCTGTTCGTAAAGCCGGCTGGAAACTGGGCCAATACATTGGTCAAGCCAGCGAGATTGCCATTCGTTGTGATTGAAGTCCGTTTGCCCTCGTATCCACTCCAGAAAATCTGCGCTGACGACACTGCCGGTGCCTTGTCGAGTTGGAACTCAAGCGCAAGCCTGCCTTCAAACTCGGGGCGACCTGAGTCGGCTCCCTCGCGTTCGCCTGCACCAATCTGCGCTGTGAGACTATTCACGGCATTGCCCGTCGCGCCCTGCAATTTATAGATTCCAGCCGAGCTCGGCTCATGAGGGCAAACTCAGGAGAAAGCTTAAAGTTCGCCGATCCGCCCAAGTTCTGCACCAGACCGAAACGGAATTGCGGGGTGCGCTCCCAGACATCGCCCGAAAATGCACCCAGGAATGTTGTTTCCAGAATGTTCGGCAGGGCCGTGGATCCGAAGAGGCTCCAGTCCTGTCCGCCTTCAAAGAATCCGTCCGTACCTTCGCCACTGTCGTAGTCTAGCCGTGCAAAGGCCAAACGCAGCCGCGGTTGGGGGTTGCGAATCGACGTCACATCCGCATTGTCCACTACGGTGAAGCCGCCTTCGAAGTCACCCTCCACCCTTCCTGTAAGGGTAAGGTCCTTGGAAATGTGGGCCACTCGAAGCTCGATCCAAAGCGCGAGGAACGCGCTTTTATGTGGAAAGACGGATCTTGGGTCGGGCCGGTACTTAGCGGCGTACCTGAATTCAGGAAGATTCCGGGGAAGGGGAAATATCGCCATTGGGATGGCTACTGTCATGTACGACTGTGGCTTTGATAAACCCGTATGGAGTTACCTTGACAGCGCCAACCTTGAAGCTGGTAATGAATCCGTCCTTCACCGGAGGATCAACCGCCAGCACGCGTAAGGGAGCAACCGCCGGTACCACGTTAGGGGCCTCGGGCTTTTTCTGCGGAGGGTTCTGGTCATCTCCTGCCGAGCCTGACCGGAAGAAGTTTGTATCACCGGAACGGCCTCAGCCGACACCGCACTGGCGGAGAGTGGCGCCGAGGGGTTGACGATCGTGGATAAGTCGGCCGCGCTCACCACGCCTTTGCGCGTGAGCGCTTCCACGAGAGCTTGAAACTGAGCGCTGGGGGCGGCATTGCGTACGGCATTCGCCTCCGGGGCAGAGAGAACCCCTTTCATCACCAGCACACCGAGCAAGGCTGTGACGTTGGCGTCGCTCGCGGTTGGAGTCAGGCTTGGAGTTACCGCAGCCGGGGCGGCTTCTGCGGTGGTTGTGTTTGCTGTGGTGGCTGGATTCTCACTTGCCGTTTTGGCGTCATTGCTTCCAGCCATGACAGGCGAAGCTGTGATGGCGAGCACGAGCAGGCTTGAGAAAAAATGTTTCAGCGTCGACATGGACGATGGCTCCTCGTTCCCAGCCCAGACCTCGGCTTGGG
Source organism: uncultured Acidobacteriaceae bacterium (assembly GCA_963750245.1). Taxonomy (GTDB): domain Bacteria; phylum Acidobacteriota; class Terriglobia; order Terriglobales; family Acidobacteriaceae; genus Sulfotelmatobacter. The sequence goes on along the minus strand of CAVVQB010000002.1, from coordinate 621,652 downwards.
ACATAGTGCGCAACCGTACTTTGTAGTGTCGAATGACACCGTGACGGCGATCACTGCCATTAGTGATTTAAAGTATAGAGGAGTGCAGAAACGGAATTGGATTCGCTTAAATTCGGTACTCTATCCTGGTCAGCTTGACTCCAAGCAAGAGAGACCCGTGCAATCGCGTGCGGCACTAGGTTGGCTCTAGTCGTAGAAACACACCATGAGTATCCACGTCATTGCTAGCGCTCAAGGTGCTAAGTGAAATCCACGCCAGTCTCGTGGCGATAGCCGGCTCCCGCGAGATCCGCATCTGTGGGCGGGAAATTCCCATTTCACTCATCGACAGGTCAATGAGCGCTATCGGCCTGTTTTAAACAGTTACCTTCCCCGTCCACCGATCTAAGATTGAAGGGGCACTCGGGCCGAACCGCTCGTGCTTTCTACGAGCCAGCACGGAGAATAGACCAGATCAAAAGGTCCTATCGTCTTCCATCAGAGGACCGAGACAATCGATTTCACGTGATGGCGGTCACTGCAACCGTTGCTTTTTGTGCGTAGGGTGCGGCTGATCGTACTTTCAAAACAGAGCCAAACTCTCCGTAGGCTCGCCCGGACTGTAAACCGTCTCGAAGTAGACCTCCCGACGATTGATCAGACCGTCGACTCTCCGCCGTTAAGGAGGTCTCCCATGACCCGCAATCGTACCCTCAATATCCACACTCTCAGCCCCTTGGTTCTGTTGTCTCCCGCAGTTCTCACTGTACTGATCGCCTCCGCCGCCCCGGCCCACGAGGCAGGCGCGAGAATCGCCCGTCCGCGAAGTCTTCCGCAGCCGCCACGCTGACGCAGGCCAGCACGCCAGTGCAAGCGCAACTTATCCCTCTGCTGCCGGAAGCAGTTAGCGCTCAGCGCGCTGGTGCAGCCCGATCTGGGAGCAAGGAAGCCGGCTCCGCTTCACCAGACGCCGGAAATCCCTTATTTCTGCCGGTTGTGACGTACGACTCAGGCCGGCAGGGAGCGGGATTAGTTGTGGTCGGAGATCTAAACGCCGATGGTAAAGCTGATCTTGTGCTCACCGATGCAGCTGGCGAAAGCAACGGCGACGGCTCAGTCGCCGTGTTGCTGGGCAACGGCGATGGGACTTTTCAGCCGGCGGTGCTCTACGATTTGGGTGGCATCGAGCCCGGTTGGTTGGCGATCGCGGATGTGAACGGCGACGGTATTCCTGACCTGATCGTGGCGAACTCATTTGCCTCCGGGAATGACGCGGTGGGTTCGGTGGGGGTGCTCTTCGGCAATGGCAACGGAACCTTCCAACCTGTGGTGACCTACGCCGCCGGGGGAATTCCCACCGGCATAGCGGTTGGGGACCTCAACGGGGACGGCCAACCCGACATCGTCGTGACAACATGCGGCGGATATCCCTGTAACGACGGCCAGGGAACTGTGGACGTTTTGCTTGCTAATGGCGGCGGAACTTTTCAAGCACCGGTGGCCTACCTTAGTGAATGAGACACTTGGCGTGTACGAGACACTTGCCGGAGTAACCGTCGCGGACGTGAACCAGGATGGCATTCCTGATCTTGTGGTGGGATTTGGTGAGTCGCTTGGTAGTGGGAAGTATGAAGGCGGAATCTTAATCCTGTTGGGCAAAGGTGATGGAACCTTTTACTGGCCTTCCGTTTTATGAGGTTGGAGGGCCTGCCAGCAATCCTGTTGTCGCCGATGTGAACGGCGACGGCATCCCTGACGTGGTGACGGCAGGCGGGTACACTATTGGGAACACTGTTATTGTACTGCTCGGACTAGGAAAGGGGCTGTTCGGTCCCCCATCCTCTTATTTTGTGAGCGGACTTTCTCCGGTCTGGCTAGCGGTGAGATTTGAACGGAGACGGCAAGCCAGACCTTGCTTGCGACAACCGATGACGGAGTTGGAGTTTTATTTGGCAGCGGCGACGGCACCTTCGAAACAGCAGTGATCTATTCCACCGGAGGAAATGGGGGATACGGCGGCGTCGCCATTGCGGATCTGAACAATGACGGCAAGCTCGATCTGACCGTAGTCTCCGACGGTTACCATTACGGTAGCAACGGTTCAGCGGACGTACTGCTGAACAACCGGCAAGGGCCTCCTTACACACCGACTACTACGGCATTAGTCTTCAGCGTGAATCCTGCAAAACTCAAGCAATCGATTACCTATACGGCTACAGTAGCCGCCGATCTGGTGGCGCAGTTTGGAACCGTGACCTTCCTGGACGCTAGGGCGTACGGCGGCCGCCCAGTTGCAATTCAACCTTTCACGGGCAACCATGCCTCCTGCAGAGTCTCCTACTCGTACTCGAGTATCGGTACACACCGAATCACCGCCTCGTACTCGGGCGACGCGGCCAACAGTTACAGCAATTCTTCGACGCTGCTGGAGTACGCGGGAAACTTTCCGGTAGCGACCGAAACCAATTTGAGGACCTCAAGGTCGCTGGCAGCTTTCGGTCAGGCGGTCACATTCACGGCGACGGTCCGTGGCTCGACGGTACGGTTCCGGATGGCGAGTCCGTCGCGTTCTCCGACGGCGGTACAACAATCGGTGCCGGTGTCACGACCAGCGGAGTTGCGACCTTTACGACCTCCTCGCTGACCTTGGGGATCCATACCATCAAGGCCACCTACGCTGGAGATGCCACGTTCAACCGAAGCTCTCGCAGGCTGACGCAGGAAATCAAGGGATACGAGAGCTCAACCGGCTTCGTCTCCAGCCTGAACCCCTCCATCTATGGTCAATCCGTAACCAGGACGGCAACGGTGACAACTTTGGGTTCCACTACACCGACCGGGAATGTGAATTTCGTGTGGGAAGGTAACTCCATCGGGTGGCTACCCTCAACGCAAGCGGCATAGCCACGCTAAGCAAGTCCAACCTCAACGCCGACCTCTACCCGCTAACTGTGGTGTACTCGGGCGACGCCAACAACTCGCGCAGTACCTCGCCGGTCCTGAGCCAAGTGGTAAGGCAAACCACGAGCGCGGCCACTTTGAGTTCATCGCCAAATCCGTCCGCCCAAGGTCAAGAGGTGACCTTCACCGCCACCATCGCCTCGCAAACCGTTACAGCGCTGGGTCCAGTAACGTTCACAGCTGGGAAGACAGTGCTGGGCACGGCTCAACTGAGCGGCGGGAAAGCAAAGTTCACAGTCTCCACTCTGCCCGTGGGCACGACCGCAGTCAAGGCCACTTATTACGGAGACTCGAACATCGCCAGGAGTTCGGCGACAATAACCCAGACCGTGCAACAGTAGAGCCGGAGCGAAGCTATCCCCTAAGAGGACACCCAGCGTCCTATTGAGCAGCGGGGACAGCCTTGAGACCGGATACTGTGCAACTACCGCACTTTTTCTTTCGCCGAGTGGATCAACGAGTAACTGTCGGAAAATCGCCAATATCGCCTGGTATCGTGAGCAATCCTGCTCCGTAAGTCACTTCTGCATGGGGGAACTCAAGTTCTTTCATCTTGACATGTCTTCTTAAAGTGTTCATCCTCCCTTCGGGCCGCCAGTTCGAACATGCAGTTGCAAGATCGACATCGCGCAGGGAGAAGCCAATGGTGAACGGAACTCGACTTACAATTCTTAGCCTATTGTCTATGACTCTCGCTCTGACTGCGAGGGTCTCAGCCCAGAGTCCTCAACCTTATCCCCATGCGGTCACAACCGTTTGGTCTATCAAGAAACCCCCATGTCGCCGCCTCCCAAGAATGTCGTATTTACCGATCCCGATTTCGGATCGTCCATGATTCGGGCTACCGATGCCACTACGAACTTCAAACTCCCGGGCACATTCTTGCGAACGGAGGGTAGCGGTGAGGAGAACGAGTGGAGCGCAGATACCAAGAAGTTCTACGTACTAGGCAAGGGAGGCCAGGCCTTGGTGTTTGCTTTTGATCCCACGACGATGGCTATCAGCTCGCTGCCGAAAGCGCATGCGGGGCAGGGCCTTCTCTTGCCCCTGAGACCTGGCCCTACGTTTAGCTTCGTGGATTCCGATTTGATTTATGGCACGTCTGATCCAGACACATTGACCATCAGAAGCTATCGCTTTTCCACGGGAGCCTCCACCCCAGTCGTTGACACCAGGACTTGTGGCGTGCAACCGCCGCTAGGTTCGGGACCCCCGGTGGTGAGCGATGACGACGTAAGTCTATCTCTCGACGATAGACGGGTATCGATTTCGGAGGGTGGTACGCAGTTCGGGAAGCACATGTTTGTCATTGTTTACGATAAGAGTCTCGGGTGTCGCTGGTACAACACTCAGACTGGCCAAATCGGCGGGACTTGGGGTGCCAGTGGTATGGCGACTATTGCACGTCTTATTTAGTCCGACATGCCTACCTTTCGCGCAGTGGCAACTACGTCCTTATCTCGACGAATTGGCTTGGCTGGTACGTTTGGGATCTGGCTACTTTGAAGGTTAGCGGGTGTAGCGAGAGCAAACTCAACGATGCCTCGGGTACCAAGTTGTTGGGTTCGACAGCGTGGTCAATGGTCCGGCGATTGAAGGTGATATGCAAGTCGTAATGCGCCCCCTGGATAATCTCTCGCAGATTTCTCAGTTGGTGTTGCCAGTCTTGTTCGATTGGGGTCAAGCGCAGCACTTACGTGGAGCAATGTGAATGTAGATGACAGTGCTCCTGTTTGCAGAACGACGCACAGTTACGATGGCGACGCATGGATCGAACAGCCCTTTGCAGGAGAAATATTCTGTATTGAAACGGGTGGGCGCGCGTCGACCGTTTGGCGGTTTGCACATAATCGTGCCACCAACATCCCGCCATTTTTTCAAACGCAACCTCTTGGAGGCGTTTCCAGGGACGGTCATTTCTTCTTGTTCACGTCAGATTGGGACGCGAACTGGGAACGGAAGCCGACGGAACGCCGCTGTCAGACGTATTCATAGTAAAGCTCGACTAAGTTATCTCAATCGCGGCGAGCGGGCGCAGGCGTCGGAGCGGGGCGGATTCTTTGTGGTTCAAGACGAAGGCTGTCAGCCAATTCGTGCACGTCGTCCCGCGGAAGCCACTACATTAGCTGGCCGATGATCTCGGCGCGCGTTTTCTTCCAACTGCGCCAAGACCTAAAGTAATTTTGGTGGGAATGACGGTGCCGAAGCGTCGGCGCCCTGCCGATAGCCGTCACGTCCGTCCCCTTCGCCCAGAACATCTGGTTCAAGATCAGTCACTTGCGAGGTCGATCATGGGCCCGCCAAGTGCCTGCAAGGAGACGAAGGAATACCCGAGAGTGCATCCTGAGCCACATAGTTGCCGGTGGGACGACGGCTACGCCAAAGAGCAGCTGCGCCAGCGACACCAGAACTTAGAGTCCCTGGATTTCGAATACCAATCGACGAGGTATGACCCTCTGCGAATACCTCAGTTGTCGCCGCTCACTGCTGCAGGCGATAGATGAGCTTGAGAGGTTGCTTCGACTGAGAGTGAAAGATTGCTAACTTTGGAAGTCGGGCAGAAAGAAGTTTAAAGAAGGAATGCCGGCGACGTACGTCATCGACGCCGCGAGTCGCACGGTTCTGTTCGTACTGACAGGAGCCGTTACTCTGCACGAACTTGCTCACGAAAACGCGAGGCTTAACAATGACCCGGCCTTCGATCCAGGTTTTTCCGAGCTAGTTGACTTCACCGCAGTGTCAGAAGTCGAGCTGGGCGATGCCGACTTGAATTCACTGCAAGAACTCGATCCCTTCTTCCCCAGCTCTAAACGGGCGTTGGTCATTGGTCCGCAAAGCTCGATCCAGGGAGCGGCTCGGATGTACCAGATGATGAGGCGCGATGAGCATCGCATCGAAATTTTCAAGAACAGAAAAGAGGCATTGCACTGGCTAGCGGCGAGTTGAACGCAAGAAATTGTCGCGCGAACTCCGAAAGCTTCTCGATCGCGCGCCGCTGACTCGCCTGAACGATCTGGGCGTAGATGTCGAAGGAAGTTGAGACACGCGAGTGCCGCTCTGCCCCTGCACCGATTTCGGGCCGGCTCCCGACGGCACCAGCCGAGTAGCGTGCGAAGTCCGTAAACTCCCGCGGGGTCGCGGTTTGTCCGAACAGTTTGGAGAACGTCACCCGCGCGGCTGGAAACAAACAGAACCACGGGCCGGAGTTGCCAGTTTTACTTCCCTTTCGCTGGCGGCGCGGACTGCCCAGCCTGCCCCTGCAAGATCTCTAGTGCTGATCTCTTCGCTAGCGCCAAAACGAGACCCGAATCCGTCTGATCCATCTCTGGCCAGGCCGTCGACGCGGCCCTCTGCAACATCCGTAAGTCCTCGCGCGTCAGCCGCACATGGACCGATTCAGTGCGTGGTAGTCGTGTCATGTCTTCCCGTGTATGTCGGTTGTTCGCCAGGATTCTACTTGACCGCCGTCCGCCTGTGGTGTACGTTTTGGTACTGTTAGGAACACTAAGCGCCTGAGAGGTATTCATGTGCCGAATCCAGGGATGGTTGGCGACCACCTAAACAATCTACGTCGAACAGAAAACCGCCATCAGAACTAAGATTTGGGTAACGAAATCTCGCTGGCAAGGAACAGTTGCGGCTGTAGAAGTTGCGACGGATAGAATTCCCGATTTCCGATCATTTTTCCAGCGGATACGACAGCAAGTTCCAGCCAAGAAAACAGCAGCAGGGAAAATCAAGTTCACCTAGAATGCAGCCAGAAAAAATAGTAGTCCACGTAAAAGCCGCAGTCGGCGGGTTCGCCGAAGATAAAGATGAGGCGAAGAGGATTGAATTGAGACGATTCTTCCAGCCACAAGAGAAGAGGGCGGAGGAGTTATCGATTTTTCTGAAGTAAAGTATTCGACTCAATCATTTGTCCATGCTCTCATCGGGGCAGTCTTAAAGCGTCGTGGAGAAACAGTCTTGGAGCGTTTGGAATTCCGGGCCTGTTCACCTCAGGTAAAAAGCCTCGTGCAGTTGGTGGTGGATTATTCCTTAGGAGGCTTCAGCACTGACTCCCCAAAGCTAACGGAAGTAGGGAAACGCCCCCTTCCGAAGAAGGGAGTTGCATCGCGCAAGCGAAAAAAGTAGGTTTAGCCACTCAGTTCTACTTCATGGGCCCTTGCGTAAAGTGCATACTTCCGTCGCCTGTTAACAGAAGTTGGCCTCCGGGCGCACATTCGGACATGGCGCGAGATGTCAGTTGGCAGCAGCTTGTACCACCCTTTGCACCCGGAAGGCTACCCCCATTTTGTCAACACGGCTGGTGCCCCTTCGCATAAACTTCCACTGTTGTGCTCGCTCACAGCATTATCGTGGTCTTGATTGCAGCCCTCATCACTGAGGTACTGTTTTGCCGATGGCTCGCGAAGAAGTGGAGACCGGCATCGACCCCAATCACCATAGCAGCCGGAATCGCTTCTCTGGTTGGCCCTGCCTGCGCTGTCCTTCCTTACACGGACCATATGCCAGACTTTCCGGGTTTTCTGACGGGCGTCTGGCTATTGGCAGCCATCGGGGTCATCGGCATTGGGATCGGCGTTTTTGCGTTCAGCACAGGCAACAAGGTCGCGGGTACAATCTGCGTGCTGACCAATATCCCCGTCCTCGCTTACTGGGGATTTATAGGCGCCTTTTTCTCCATGGGTGGATCGGTGTGAACCATACCGCCGCAGAACGGTAGTCCAAACAGGCAGGATTCGAGCGTAACTGTTCAAACATCCCCATTTTCACTCATTGACCTGGCTGAGGGGTTTTGAGTCTAATCGCCCGTTCTCACCAGTTATGGTGGTCCACTATCTTTGTTGCGGCAATCAGGAGCCTCTAAATTCCTCGATTCGGGGACAATCGGGAGCTGGACATGGATGCGGTGCAGAAACTCTTTGTTGAGTTAAGATCGCTTAAGGTTGGCGATTAGAACCCGCGGTCCGCATATACCACCTGAACTGACACGCAAGATTAAAACGTTGTGCGATGTGTTCGCGTCCGCAGGCTCGGAAGAACGGAGCGTGATGATCAGCCTCGTACAACCATCATTCTCCTTTGTTTTCCTTTGGTTTGCGAAGGAGATGGCTATTCAGGCCGTCCTAGAGAATTCGCAACAAGCGATTGTTGATGGATTAACGGCGCTATTCATTGAGAATTGTAAGTTTGATAGCCGCGATAGCAACGGTTCCACTCGCCCTTCTTTACCACAGTGCGGAGAAGGTGGGATTGAACACAAATCTGCTCTTCACAAGTGCAGCGCAAATGACAAATGAAATAGCCACACGATGGGTCCTCGAATTTCTAGGACGACCACCAGCGACAAAGTCGATTGCGGTGTTTGGGTACTCAGAAGGCCAAGACAGCAGTGGATTCATGTATGTTGCCAGCCCCCACAAGTGATCAAACTGTTGAAAAATTCCCATTACACTCATTGACATTGACCGGCAAGGGTTTGATTAGTGAATTCGAATTGTCGTGAATCAATGTCTGCTCGGTCTTGAGCACAGGAGGTTACGAGTTTGGCCAAGTCTCTATCCACTAAGTAATCGTCAAGACCAGGGCGCCGCTGGTGCCACCGCTCGTACAACCCAAATCTCCCGAGTTCCCGCTCGGAGTGTTGACCGTCACACTGGCTGTTCCGGGAGTGGAGATCACTGCAGCGGTGATGGTGACCTGCAACTGCGTACTACTCGTCACCAAGGTGGTAAGCGCCGTCCCGTTTATCACCCCGACAGTCGCCGAAACAAAGTGATTACCATTTACAGTCAGAACAAAACCCTGTTGTACTTGGGCAAGCGTAATCGTGCTGACAGAAAGCGATCCAATCGTAGGGGCCGGCCGAGCACTACCGCACGCGGGATTGAGCGAGTTGCACGATGGGAATGTCAGCAAGATCAGCAGGGTCGCGCCGAAGGTTCGCAGGAAAGTGCCGGCTTGTTTCATAGGGGATCGTACCACGCGCGGAACTGAGCGTCGGGCAGACGAACAAAACGTGCAAAAATGGCCTTGATCGAGAATTAATGAGCCGCGGAATTCGCTGGAGGCAGCGCATGTTTTCGCAGCGAACCTGGACCAGACTCGGTCTTTCAGTTCTTGTTTCGGGACTGATCCAGCTTTGTATCGTCCACCGTCTCGCGGCAACCGGGGAGGCATCATTCGCAGGTTCGCCGCAACCAGTGCAGGAGAATATCCAGCAAACTTCGGTGAGTCTGACTTTCGTGCGTGCATTTTCCTCGGCTGATGATGTTCGACCGTCGCACCCAATTCTGGATCGGTCGCTGGACATCATTGCAGGACCGGCAGACCCTCGCACTCGCGTGGATGCTTTGCTATCGCCATCTGCAGTGGCGACCGACTCGAAGCACCGTGTGTTCGTCGCTGATCCCGGCGCCAAAACCGTGCACATCTTCGACTTTATTCACTCGAAATACGGTCGTCTGGAGGGGCGAGGCGACCGTCTGCACGATCCTGTCTCGCTCGCCGTCGACGGCCAGGACAATCTATACGTGGGCGACCAGAACAATGGAAATGTCCTTGTCTACGACTCGGCAGGAAAGTTTCGCCGCTACTTAGGGAGACTGAGAGGAGGCGAATCCTACTTCGATGGCCCAACCGGGATCGCGATCGATCTCGCTACGGGACACATTTACGTCTGCGATCGACAAAGGCACATGATCATTGTTATGGACGAGCGAGGGAAACTCATCCGCAAGCTGGGGATCCGCGGCGGTGGTGAACGTCCTGGACAGTTCAGATTCCCCACCCAGGTCGTGGTCTCGGGCAGTGAACTCTTCGTGCTCGATGTGGGCAACTCACGGATTCAGATTCTGGATACAGGAGGCCACTTCCAGCGCGTCCTGAATCTTGCCTATGCGGATCGTCGCACTGGACTGGCTGTGGACCGCCAAGGCAATATTTACGTCAGTGATCCAATTCTAAACAAACTCCAAGTCTTCCGTGACGATGGGCACGCGATATACACATTTGATTGGAGCGCGAACAAGGATGCGAGCTTCAGCCATCCATCCAGCATGTGGGTTGACGCAGACCGTTCCCTTTACGTGGTGGATTCTCAGGGCAATCAAGTGGGGCTGTTGCAAATCAACGGACAGAATCCACAGCACTGACTGGAGAAGCAATCCCAAACATTGGGTCAGAATCTTTGAGCCATGCAAATTTCTGCGCGCTCTTAGGAACCGGCTATTTGAGCTTCGGGCGTGTGGAATGGCAGCAGCACCGTGAACGTGCTTCCCTTCCCGACTACGCTATTTACTTCGATGCGGCCATGGTGCTCTTCGACGATGCGCCGCGCCAGAGAAAGGCCCAGGCCCGTGCCATTGCCTTTGGTGGTGTAGAACGGCCGGAAAATGTTGGAAAAGTGTTGAGGAGAAATTCCGCGGCCGGTATCGGTGACGGCGACGGTGGCAAAGCCCTCTTGCGAAGCGATCTCAACGTGCACGGTGCCCGCCCCAGTCACAGCCTGCACTGCATTGAGCAGCAAATTCAGAAGCACCTGGTGAATCTGATCGCTGTCGTGCTCGACTTCAGGCAGGTCAGGGGCTTTTTGCAATTCGATCTTGATCGGTTTCGAGAGCACCTGCTGACGGGCCAGCATCACGGCGTGTTCTACAGTCGTGTTGAGATTACTGAGGCGAATCTGCGGGGGATGCGGCCGTGCGGTTTCTAAAAGATCGGTCACGATGCGATTGATCTGCGCGATTTCAAGGCGAACATCTTTAATGACTGCCCGCGCGGGACTGGTGGGAGGGAGATCGCGACTGACGATTTCTATCACTCCAGCGATTCCGGCGAGAGGATTGCGAATCTCGTGGGCCAGGCCCGTGGCAAGTTCGCCGAGAGTCGCGAGGTGCTCGGCGCGCGACATCTGCGTGCGGTGCAGCCGCTCAATCTCCTCGCGGCTTTCCCGTAGCTGCTGCATCATGTAGTTGAATTTCCGTCCCAAGTCGCCGATCTCGTCGTTGCGCCGGGAAAAGCTGACGGATACGTCCAGGTTGCCGTCACTCACCTGGCCGATTTTCTCCTGCAATTCCACCATAGGCCGTTGGACCAGGTAGGCGAGCATCAACATGGAGACGGCACAGATCGCCACGGCTCCCGCTCCGGCAACGATCAGGACGGCGTGCCGATCCGGGTCGCGCAAAGATACGGTCGCGAGAGTGAAGAGGATTAATCCCGCAAGGAGTACGAAGCCGACCGGCAGGATTGCTTTCAGTTGCCAATTCATGCGAACAGAACTTGCCCGAGATTCCTCACCCAGTGACGAAAAGACATCGGCTCCACCGCTGCCCGACTCGCTCGAAGGACGGACGGGCGTTGCAGTTGTCTCGGCCGTGCCGGCCATTGATTTCGCCGAGAATTGCGTTTGGCTAGGCATAAGAGTGAAGTCCAGGAAGCAGGTACGTGACGCCGAAGAAGGTGAACATCACAACGATAAAGCCGAGAATCGCGAAGTAGGCGGCACGCCGGCCACGCCATCCGCGAGTGATGCGCATGTGAAGATAGCCTGCGTACACGAGCCAGGTAATGGCTGCCCAGGTTTCTTTCGGATCCCAACTCCAATACGAGCCCCAGGTCTGGTTCGCCCAGTACGCTCCGGAAGCGATCATGAGGGTTAATAGGGGGAAGGCCAAAGAGATAGTTTTGTAAGTGATGCGATCGAGGTTGTCGGAGCTGGGCAGCAAACGTTCCAGATCGGGGCGGCGCCAGAGAAGCAAGAGATACAGCAGAGAGATAAATACTCCACCGACCAGGCCGGAGAGGATGAAAGGACTAGCTGCGAGGCTGGTGGGAAACAAACCGTCGGCGTCGAGTGAAGAATAGCGGCCATCGTGGGCACGCACCAGAAACATGGAGAGCGCCATTACCTGGAGCAGGATGCTGAGGAATACGGCTCGGTTGGCGAGGGTAAGGAAGCTATCGTCCTTCTTCCAGCGCGATAGCGCGTAGAAAACCAGTGGAGATGCGACCACCAGAAGAGCCAGCGTCATGAGCCAACCGAGATCGGGGATATCGACAAACAATCGCACGCCCTTGGAAATGAAAACTTCTGACTTCGAGTCCGGATTCCAGGCCACGAGGCTTAGCCCACCCCATTTCTCGAAGCGGGTAAGGACGACGGCTGCATAAATCGCGACTGTGCAGGAACTGGTGATAGCCAGAAAAGTCTCTGTCTTCATCTTGTCCTGGATCAGGAACATCGTGGCCAAAGCAAAACTCAGCGCACAGGCGGCGTAAGCGAGCATGGCGAGCGTGACATGCACGTGCAGCCAGGTCGATTGGAGTGCGGGAACCAGCGGGTGTACTTCGGTTCGCAATAGTTGCATCAGCACCACGCCCACGATCGCGACGGGCATGGTGACGGTGCCAATGACTCTGACGCCATATTTTTTTTCGACCACCAAAGTGAGCACGGCTAGTGTCCAGACGAAGCTGAGCAGCATTTCGTAGACGCTGGAGAACGGTGGATGTCCAGCTTCATACCAGCGATGGGCAATGGCTGCCGTGTTCGCAACCAATCCCGCCGAAGTGGCGAGCGATGCGAATTTCACGTAGGATTCAACCCCGGTAACTCCGAATCCCAGGTATAGCGCTCCCGCACCGGCGTAGAAGATCAAGGCGGCGAACAGCAAATTCGTCTCGTTCAATACATTGCCGCTTTTGACAACGTTAAGAAATGCCATGAACAGCAGGAACACAATCGCCAGTCCGACCATCACAATCAAGGTCATCCCGGTTGTCGTTTGCTGCGCTTCTGCTTTTGCTCGTGCCATTTACATCCTCCGATAAGCCGGTTCAGTTGCCGGCGACCACAGCGACCTTCTCGCCCCGAGAGGCCGTGGGCATGGTTTTCAGTTCTTCCTTTACCTTTGCGACCAACGTATCGAAGCGCTCCTCAAAGGCGTCGCGGTTGCGGTTCACGCTGCCGCCGATCCACAGCGAGTGCTTGCCGGTTTGGAGATCGAGGACTGGCACCACCCAAATGCGCACATGGACTACATAGAAGACGAAAGCGAGTCCAACCACCATCAAGACCACACCCGCCCAGACTCCCCACTGTCCGGGTTCGTGCGATACCTGCAGGCCGGTGAAGTAGCCCATCTTCAAATCGGTGGCTTCCAGAAAATAGGGCGCCTTGGAGTTATCGGCGATCCCTTCGATTTCTGGGAACCAGACATCGAATTCTTTGCCGGAACTCTTCGAGGTCACGATCAGGTGGGCTGCCGGATTTTCCAAGTCGTTTGACTTCCGGTAAACGTGGCCATCCTGGGCTGCATAGTCAGGGAAAAATTCGGCGAAGCGAACGGTCGTGTCGGCATCGAGGGGAACGGTGTCGTTGACGGCCAAGCCGAGTTCCCGCTTTTCGCCGCCTTTGCTCGGGGCCGCGACCAGCATGAGCTTGTCGACTTTGCCGTTGGGGCCGTAGCTGGATTGATAGAAGCGGACGCCGCTGTAGAAGAGCGGGTCGTTCACGACAATCTCTTTCTTTAGAAGATCTCGTCCGTCTCGAACCACAGCGAGTTTGGACCACCACTTTTTCGGAGTACCATCTTTATAGTTTTCCTGGCCGGCGGCGTCGCAGCGAATCGCAAAGGGCAGCGTGCGGGTGGTGCCATCGCGCAGTTCAACGATGTTTGACGTCTGCCCCTCATTCAGGTTAAGCGTTCCACGCCACCCCCAGATACCGTCCACGACCGTACCAAAGAAAATAAGCAGCAGGCTGGCATGGACGATGTAGACGGCCAGCTCTGAGATCCGGCTGCGCTCGGCAAAAATAGAGAAGTTATTCTCATGCACCACACGTTCCGGCTTGTATCCAAGCGAATGCAGCGCACGCTCTGCCGCCACTAATCCAGATTCTTCATCTGCAACGGCCAGCAATTTCTGAGGATGTGAAGCGCGGCGGAAGCCTTCATCGGGATATTTGTAAGGGCGCGAGTAGTAACGCCACGAGTTGGGAAAGCGATCGATGGAAGCTGCGACGATGCTGATGCTGACCAGCAAGACCAGGCCAAGAAACCACCAGGAATGAAAGACGTCGGTCAATCCGACGTGGTCCAGGATTCGGAGCGCCCCCGGTGAATAGGCGCGCTGCATTTCATCGGGATCGGTGACCGGACGCTGCAGCACGATGGTTCCGACTGCGGCGAGGATTACGACAAGGATCAAGAGCACCACGCCGGTCTGAATGGAAGCAATGGTGCGCCACACTCGGTGCGGGATTGTGCGGGAATCTCCGGCCATATTCCTCCCCCTTCGCAGGTTACAGAGGCACGTTTCCCACCATCACAGGTGGATCGAGCGAAGTGCATGAAACTGCTGAGGATGCGGGATTGGAACGATGACCGACACAGGTAGAATGTGAGGCATATCACACAACCGATTTCGCGTTCTGCGGGAATTTCGCGCAGAATCGAAAAACGCAGTGTGAGCGATGGGGCTTGAACATCACGACGACTTGCGTTATTTGACCATTGCGGTGTGCGAGAATCCGCGATAATGATGAGTTTTTCAACAACCACGGTTCTCTTACCAGCAGAGATCGGGCGGCCATCTTATTTCTTTCCAAAAACTTACAAAGGCCTTCGGTAATCCACAGGCCCGGAGTATAAAGGCGAGATTCGTGCACAAGCTCTGTTTCGGAGGCAGGTCAGAGTGGCCCTGGAATCTTTCAAATCGAGAGCGAGGCTCCTTTGTGCGCTCAACGCGCTGGGATGTTTCTTCATAATCGTCATATGTGCTGGGCAGGTTTTCGCAGTGCAACATCCAGTTCCTCTTGATCCGAAGGCAGATTCCTCTACCTGCCTCGCATGTCACGAGGATAAGACCAAAGGCAAATCAGTGCATTCGGCGATTGCCATGGGCTGCACCAGCTGTCACGAGATTCGGGTCAATAAAGACATCACCCGCGTAAAGCTCATCACCACCACTCCACAATCCCTCTGCATCACCTGCCACGCCGATAAAGATGCGGCGACTTTGAAAGGGACCGTGCATCCGCCTGCGGTGCGTGACTGCATTAAATGTCACGACCCGCATGTCTGCGACAACAAGAACCAATTGCTGAAAGCCGACGGCGGGAGACAAAGGACCAGAACCTCTGTCTCGATTGCCACAACCAGGGACGTGAATGTTCCGGAAAAAGGCAGCCGGCACGCCGCGCTCGACATGGGATGCGACACCTGCCATACGACACACAAGGTTGGCGAAAAGGGCAAGCAGGAATTCGACTACCACCTGACCAAAGCGGCTCCCGCGCTCTGCATCGACTGCCACGACGTCAAAGACGCGGGCCTGAGAAGGCGCACCAGGACCAACCGTTTGGCACGGCGACTGCACACAGTGCCATGATCCGCATCAGTCGGCGCAGCCGAAGCTGATGCGGAAGTTTACCGCATCCTCCCTTTGCCGACAAGACGCTGTGATACGTGCCATGCGCCGGCGAAGGACGGCAAAGTCGTCCTGACAAACAGCGACACGAAAGCGCTCTGCGTCACCTGCCACAGCGATCAGTCGGAGCATATCGACAAAGCCAAAGTGCCGCATCCCGGAGCGGCAGGGAGATTGCACGGCTTGCCACAACCCGCATGCCAGCCGACAGACTCCCGGCTTCCTGCAGCCGGATCGCGGTCGAGCGCTGCCTGGCTTGCCACAGCGACCAGGCGGATCAGTTCAAGAAGGCCCATCTCCATCAGCCCGCGTTTCAGCAAGGGTGCGCGACCTGCCACGAGCCTCATGGCGGCGAGAACGATCACCTGCTGCGCACCAAGAAAGTGGATGACTTATGCCTGGAGTGCCACGGGCCCGAGGCTCCGGAGCCGAAAAAGCTCGAAGCCGAACATGTGCTCGCGATCTTTAACGGCAAGCGTGAAACTGCCCGACGACTACTTCAAGAAGAACAAAGTTGTGGTGCTGCCGCTGAAGTATGGACGAGGACATCCGGTGGACGGCCATCCCGATTAACGATGTGCCCGATCCCAGCGACGTGACCAAGATGATTGCCAAGATCAACTGCCTGTCCTGCCACCAGCCGCATGCTTCGGCGCAGCCCAATCTGCTGGTGAAGGACCAGGTCAACAACGCCGGATTCTGCGCCAGCTGTCACAAGGATCTGACGCGGAGGTAGTTCGCATGCCAGGAATAAAGGACGACCAGAATCGATGACGAGGAAGCATGGATCCGATGTCTGACCGCAATCGCACGAGCCTGCGGCGCGTGCGTGGCTGCTGCTCGGCCTGACGCTTCTCGCGCCGGTCTCGACGTTCGGCGGACAAGAAGAAGAAAGCAACGAGCCCAAGAAGATTCCGGTCATCGATTATTCCAATATCGTGTGGCCAAATCCGCCCGGCCATCGCGCGCATCCGCTACCAGGCATTTTACTGCGGCCGAGAAACTGTCGCAGGTCGACCGCCGGGCACGACACGCAAGAAAGCGAAATGGATGGACCGCCTGGCCGGCACGCAGTCGCAGAGCGAAAGCAAAGTTCTGTGGCAACTCGCCGAGCCTTACGGCATCGCCGTCGATTCCAAGAACAACTTGCTATGTGGCGGATCAGAAGGTGGGCGCCATCTTCATTTTCAACACCGAAACCCGCGACATGGACATGATCAAGAACAAGACGCACGCCCACTTCGTGCGCATCATTGGGTTGGCCATGGACGATGGCGATCGTCTGTTCGTTTCCGATCCCGGCCTGCGTCACGTTCTGGTTTTCGACGCCGACGCACAAGGCGGAAGATGTGATCACCGAAGGCATGGTCGAGCCCGGCATCGCTGGCCATCGATCGCGAGAACCGGCTGCTCTATGTCTCCGATATTGCGCTCGATCAGGTGCTGGTGTATGACGCGGACTCGCTCAAGCTGCTGCGCAAGATCGGCACCACCGGACACAAGCACGAACTGACCACGCCGGGAGATTTCGCCAAGCCCACCGGGCTGGCGGTCGATCCGGACGGCAATCTCTACGTCTGCGACACCCTGAACAACCGCATCGAAGTTTTCGACGCTGACGGCAAGTTCATCACGCACCTTCGGCAAAGCCGGAGACGGTCCGGGATATTTCTCGCGTCCCAAAGGAGTCGCGATTGATGGCGACGGCCATATCTGGGTCGCCGATGGCATGCAGGACCGGGTGCAGGTGTTCAATCAGGAAGGTCAGCTGCTCATCTCTTTTGGCGGACATGGCCTGCTTCCTGGACAGTTTCAGGGATTGGTCGGACATCGCCATCGACAAGAACAACCGCGTGTTCACCTCGGAGATCTACCCAGGACGGGTGCAGCAGTTCCGCTACGTCACCGACGCCGAGGCGGAGCAGTTGAAGAAAGAGAAAGAAGAGCAGCGGCTGAAGAAAGCAGGAGCGGCGAGAAAGAAGTGACTCCGATCGCGGCGCCGGTTGCTAAGCCCCTCCCAGCAAGTAATGTGTGAGGACAGCCAGCTCCTTCGGCAGGATACTCGAGCGAGACTCGGGAACGAGCTCAGGCTGACGCCAAGCGGCTGTGTGTGCGAGATCCCTCGTCCGGCTGGTAAAAAACGCGGGACTTCGGGATGACGCCAGCCATACGGAGGGCGACTTTCTTGTAGCGGCTTGTCGGGACGCCGCCCCTTCATGGTTCTTTTGTTGCGTTTTGCATCGCATCCAGCCATCGACCGTTGCGGAATTTCACCAACGCCATTACTAAGGTGTGGTTCTTTTCCCCCAGTTTGGAGACTGACGCCCAAAGTGGACCTCGGCGGTCAATATGAAGCAATCGCATGTGAATTCATGTAGTTACGGGCAATTCGCCGGATTCTGGGAAAGAACTTAGGCTTCGGTGAGGCAGTTGCTCTACTTAGTCGAGAGGCGGAATGTGGGGCAGCTGCCAGGCACAAAGTCGCAGCCCACGGCCTAAGCCTCCGAGAGTTTGTAAAGAGCTGCAACACATCTTCATGGAGGTCTTACATTTTATGAAGAAAGTCATTGTTAGCTTATGCTTTTCGTTCTGGCCGTACGGGAGCTGATGATGGCGCAGACTTGGTCCTCACCAGTTGACGTCCTCGGCGCGCACAATAACAACGGCCGCGGCTGCGCTGGCTGCCACTCCCCGCACAGCGGCTCGTTCGGTTCCGGTCACGCGCGGCGCTGCTGACGCCGGCAGCTATGCATTGTGGGGACAGGACGCCAGCCCACTTTACGGCAAGACGATCGCGTTCGGCGACAGCGGAAACTACACGGAAGTTCTGCCCGCCAGCATCACCACCGGCTCGCCAGGAAGTCGGCGGCATTCTGCTCTGCCTCAGCTGCCATGATGGCAACGTCACCGCTGCCAACATGATGGTCAACCAATCGTATGAACAGAGGATCGGCCTTCTGACCAATACTTCGTACGGCAGCAGCAAGATCCCAACCCTGCTCGGCAATGACGGCACCACGGCCGGCAACTACACCAACGATCACCCGGTGGGTCAGCTGGCCAACATCAGCACGGGCAGCGGCCTGGTCTTCAACCGGTGCGACAGTTCTGTCGGTAACCGCTGGCAGCCCGTATGCCACAGTTCGTAGCCAACTACGGCTGGCCGGCTCTGGCGCCTGGAAAATGGTCGAACCCCTACGGCGTTACCGCCGCCGGCAAGCCCTACGTGCTCTGCACCACCTGCCACAACCAGCACGTCATGACGGTTTACACGTCCAGCGCAGCCAGCCCGATCGCGAACGACGGCGGCGGCAAGTACTATGCCACCTTCTTCTTCGTGAACGGCCCCTACAACCCGAACATCAACAACGTGGCCAACGCCAATGCGCCTTCGACCACGCAGTTCTGCCGCCAGTGCCACTTTGGCGAGTCGAACGAAGCCAACAACACCAACAACATCACGACGGTATTCCAGTAGAAAGTAGTTGGTGGTATAAACGGGGGGAGAGATTGACTCTCCCCTTTTTTTCAGATTCAGTTTTCGAAGGAATCGGCAAGCGAGGAATTATGAAATACCAACTCCCAATCTGCGCAGTCTCCTGGCATGGCACTCTCGGCGGCCTCGGCCCAAGTGGCTTCCCACGCGCCGACGGCGGTCGCCAGCGTGAACACGCCTCCGGCCTCGACCGCTCGAGCCGCACTGCAGGTGAGCGACAAGCCGGTGGCGCGGGTGAACGGCGCGGTGCTGACCGACCGCGACCTGCTGCGCGAGATGTACGCCATCTTCCCTTACGCCCAGCAGCACAACGGATTTCCCAAGGCGCAGGAAGCGGCCATCCGCCAGGGCGCGCTGGAGATGATCATCTTCGAAGAACTGGTGTACCAGGAAGCGGTGCGGCGCAAGATGACGATTTCGCCGGAGAAGCTGAACCGCGCGGAGGCCGAATTTCGCAAGCAGTTCAAGAGTCCCGACCAGTACCAGCAATACCTGCAGACCGAGATGCAGGGCTCCGAGCAGAAACTGCGCCAGCAGATCAAGCGCTCGTTGCTGATCGAGCAGGTTTTGAAGACCGACGTGGAAGATCAAGTCGGCGGTCATCGCTGGCCGAGGTGCAGGCCTATTACGCCAAGAACCCGGCGCGCTTCCGGCAGCCGGAGTCGTTCGGCTTCCAGAGCATTTCCATCATTCCTCCGCTGAAGCCGACGCGGAGCAGGCAAGGCAAGCCAAGCAACAGGCGCCGAAGAGGCGTTGCGCCAGGCCAAGGCGACCAAGAACTATCAGGATTTTGGACTGCTGGCGGAGAAGATCTCCGAAGACGATTTCCGGGTGAACATGGGCGACCACAAAGCTGATCGCGCGCGACAAGTTGCCGCCGCAGAGTCGTCAAGGCATTCGCAGTCGATGCAGCCGGGGCAGGTAAGTGGATTGATCCAGATTGAAATCGGCTTACACCATCGTGCGGCTGAATGCGCATAACCCGGCGCGGAAGCAGAGCCTTTGCCGAAGTGAAGTACGATCTGAAGACGGACTTGCAGAAGAGCAAGTACGAGAAGCTGCGGTCGGGCCTGGCGAAGCAGCTGCGGGCCAAGGCGAAAGTGGAGGAAGTGGGCTAGGGCCCAGGGGCTAAAACCCAGATCCTTGAGGAAGCTTACGCGGCCCATTCGACTTCGCTCAGGGCAGGCTGTTAAAGCGCCGCTCTTCCACGGTGCTACCGGCTCGACTTGTCACGACGGCTCCAAAGACGGCCTCAGCGGCTAAAGCCGCTCATCGTTTGCTTCCCATTACCTCGGCTTCCCCTCCACCATTTCATCGTTCGATTCCTCGAAGGAAGCGGCGTATCCGCCGCCGGACAGCCGAGGGCGGCTGTCCCCACATTCCGCCGCCGGACGGCCGAGAGCCTGCCCTGAGCCTGTCGAAGGGGCGGCCGTCCCCACATTTCCCACATTTCCTTGGCGGGTGTCTCCGCATTCCTCTAATGAGTCTTAAAACACGGGCGGGGGGTGATATGCCGCACTCTCGTAATCCCGCCCTTTGAATTCGCTTTTTTCTCGCGATAAACCCTTCATTTTCAATCAGATTTCGACCTTCCCGAATGCGGACCTTTGGCAATATTTGTGCACTTTACAGATGTAAGTGATTTGGGTTCTGAAACCTCTGGCGGGAAGGATCGCAAGCGGAATGAAGCTGGCAAATCGCATCCTCGGGCTGGCGATCCTGATGATGGCGCAACTGGTAGTGGCCCAGCAGTCTTCCCTGAATATCGGCGAGAATACCAAGCTGAATGCCGGCGCCTTGTTCACCTTCGGATACCAGGGCGACTACGGCGATGCAATTCCCTCCGACCACGGGTTGAACCTGGGGTTCGACGGCAAGATATCGGGTTACTACTACAATCCTAATTTTCTTTCCTTCACGGCAAATCCCTACTACGACCAATCGCGAGCCGATTCCGATCTTCAATCGCTGACCGGGGCCAAAGGCGTGAATGGGACAGCGAATCTTTTTACCGGCAGCCATTTTCCCGGATCGGTGAGCTACCACTATGACCGACAACAGCACCGGGACATTTGGATTGACGGGACAGCCGAACTTCACGACGGTCGGCAAGGCGCAGGGATTCGCCGTCAACTGGAGCGCGTTGCTGCCCAACCTGCCAACACTTTCGGTGGGATATTCTCAAGGCAGCGGGAACGGCACGCTCTTCGGCACCGACCAGCGAGACAATTCGAGCACGCGGCTGTTCAACGTACGCTCGAACTACGCGATCGCCGGCTTCCGCTTGAATGGCTTCTTCACCCGCAACACGGTGAATTCGGAATTTCCTGCAGTTTCTCAGCAGCGACGGATCGTCCAAGATTCCACAGACCACGATGTCGGTTTCGGAGCGCTGCATGCCCTGCCCGTGCATGGCCAGTTTTACGCCGACTACGACCGGTCATCCGCCACCAGCAATTACTTGACGAGCGACTCGCAGACTCCAGGCACGACGAGCGTCTCGAACTACACCGACAGAATGAGAATGCGACGCGAGCTTTCATCCCACACAGAAGTTCACCTGGAGCGTCAATCGAGAACTACACCAGCAACCTGACCGGCTACCTGGCGCAGAGCCTGAGCAGCAATGGGACTCCGGTGCCGGGACTGGATCTGGGAACGGGCTCGCATTCGTCGACTTTCGGTGGTGGAGCTACCTATCAACTTCACAAACTTTCTTTCCGCCTCGGCGCATGGCCACCTACTACGATCAACATTATTTTGGGAAGAGCTATACGGGCGAATATCTGAGCGGCACTGTGACCTACGGCAAGCGGCTCTGGGAGATGCTTACTTTTTCCGCCTCGGTGGTCGAAAGTTCCAACGGCCAGGGCACCAACGCGCTGGGATTCGTGGGCAATGTGAATTTTTTCCACCGCTTCAAGGGCTGGCAGACTTCGGGGCAGTTCAGCTATGCGCAGAATGTGCAGTCGCTGCTGGTCACCTACACAACTTCCTACTACAACTACAGCGCGCAACGTGCGGCGCCGGTTGCCGGCGGGCATGACAGTGGATCGCGGCCTTCAACGGGAACCACAGCGGGCTTACCCAGCTATCAGGGCGACCAGCGCCAGCAGCGAGGCTATTCGACTTCGCTCGGCTCGCGAAGGTTCACAACTCAACAGGCAACTATACGAAATCCAACGGGATTTCGCTGCTGGGAGCGGGAGGGCTGGTTTCGCCCGTGTCCGACGCCGGGGGTGACGAATTTCATCCTCTTCAGCGGTTCAGTCTATGGCGGCGGCTTCTCGGTGTCGCCGGTGAGGCGGCTGATCGTTTCTGGCAGCTTCAGCCGCGCGATCAGCAATACCGTCGGCCAGACCGACTCTCGCACAACAACATGGAAGTCTACAACGCCCAATTGCAGTACCATCTGCGGAGGATCGGACTGCTGGCCGGGTACACTCGCTTCACGCAGGGCATCAGCGCGATCGGGAGCGCCGGCCAACAGCACTTCGTATTTTGTGGGAATAACCAGATGGTTCGACTTCTTCTAGAGGCAGCGCGGAGATCATCGTGGCATTGCGCAGGCCGTGATCGTCGCCGGCTCACGCTCGGGCTGGCCATTCTGCTGGCCGGCGCCGGCGCGACGCGGCGAAGCGTCCTAAGGAAACGAAGAGCACGCCGGTGCGCCGGATTTGCTGATGGACGGCGGACGCAAACTTCGCTTCGAACGCAGCTTCAGCCTGGAGCGCGAGGTCAAGCCCAAGCGCAGCTTCTGGACGCGGGTGGTGGATGTGATCGCGGGCGAGCCCGACTTCCATTACCTGGTCAGCCCCTACAGCGTGGTCACCGATTCGCGCGGACGCATCATTGTCACCGATGTGGCGGCGGCGGGCGTGCACATCTTCGATTTCGAGCAGCAGAAATATAAATTCCTTTCCCGGCGCGATGACGGGAAAAGATCCGATGCTCACGCCGCAGTGCGTGGCCGTCGATGCGCAGGACAATATTTATGTGACCGATTCGCAGGCGGGCAAGATTTTTGTCTTCGATGCGAACGGGAAATATCCGCCGCGTGATCGGAAGCCTGAAAGGCGGCGAGGGATATTTCAAGCGTCCCACGGGAATCGCGGTCGATTCGGCGGCACAGCGCATCTACGTCACCGACACTCTGCGCAACAAGATTTTCGTGATGGATATGCAGGGAAGCGTGCTGCAGATGATTGGAAAGAAGGGCACGGGGGACGGGGAGTTCAACTATCCCACCGAGTTGCGGCTGCATGGCCCGGACTTGGCGGTGGTCGATGCCATGAATTTCCGCGTGCAGGTGTTTGACCGCTCGGGCACGTTCCGTTATGCCATCGGAAAGATGGGAGATGGAGCGGGATGGATTTTCCGGCCGAAGGGAATCGGGTTCGATTCCGAGGGACATCTCTACGTGGTGGACGGAGAGTGGGGCGTTGTGCAGGTCTTCAATCCGGCAAGGGCGCTTGCTGTATTACTTCGGCGGGAAAGGGACCGGCGCCGGGACAGTTTCAACTGCCGGCCGGGCTGCAGATCGACAAGCACGATCGCATCTATGTAGTGGATTCGTTTAACCGGCGAGTCGCAGATGTTTCATTACTACGGCGTCGCGGCCGACCGCGGACGGGAGGAAGCAGTGAAGAACTTCCTGTCGCCCGCTCGCCAGATGATCCCGAGGGTCATTCTGTGCACGGCAGTTCTGGTGGCGATCGTTTTGGCGCACGGTTTCGGCTCGGCGCAAGGGACGCCGGACGTGTTGGGCATGCATAACTTGACGGCTGCGAGTGGAGCGTCCATTTATTCCCAAGGAAGTCTGGGCTGCAGTTTCTGCCATGCTCCGCACAGCGGATTGGGCGGGATCACGCCCGCTGTGGAACCAGAAGTTATCCTCGCAAACCTACACGCCCTACACCAGCACGACCTATCCCGAACAAGGCAATACCCAGCCGACCCTGGGAGTAACCAGCAGCCTCTGCCTGAGCTGTCATGATGGCACTGTGGGAGTGGGGCAGTCGGCGGCATACGGTCCGCTGCCAACGGTCGGTTCAATGAATACCATCGACTCGTTCGGAACCACGCTGACTGGCTCGCATCCTTTCAGTCTGGTGCTTCCGTTGAAAGACTCCCCGAACCTGGTAGCTTCCCTGGTGACAAAGGGCACAACGGCTGATCCTACCGGTGCGGTGAAGCTGGTGAACGGCAATATTGAGTGCACCAGTTGCCACAATCCTCACGTGCAAGCAATCGACCGGATCGCCCAGAACTTCCTGGTCCGGGACTCCTCGAATGGACAGATGTGCCTGGCCTGTCATGATCCGAACCGGGTCGTGCAAGGACAGATCAATCCGCTGGCAGGTTTTACCGGGAGCATTCATCAGACTGCAACGAACCAGGTTTCACCCGACGCCCACGTCGGACCCTATCTGACGGTCGGAGCAAACTCGTGCACCTCCTGTCATATGTCGCATGACTCGCTCGCGTCAGCGCGGCTGCTGCGCCCGGCCACTCCGGCGGCGCCGGGAACGGACTCGGTTACGCAGAGTTGCATGACGTGCCACGACGGAGGCACTTACTTGTCACCCGTCCCGATGAACGTCATGGCGGAGGTGGCAAAAACCAGCCACCCTCTGCCCTCTGGAGCTAACTTTCACGATGCTGCCGAACCGGTGCTTTTGAACCACAACCGTCATGCCACGTGCGTCGATTGCCACAGCGCTCACGCCTCCAACCAGACGACGCAATTCAGTGCTCCACCAATGCTGCGTCCGTCACAGGCCGGCGTCAGCGGCATCAGCGCGGCGGATGGCGTTACCCTTCTTACACCGGCGAACAATCAATATGAAAGCTGTTTGCGCTGCCATGGGACGAGTACTGGAAAACAGCGGCTGATCATATACGGGTACGCACCGCGGCGGGAGGTGTCGGCGCCAGATCCGCTGAACGTTATTCCGGAATTCGCTTCGACGGCGACCTCGAGCCATCCTGTGACCCACGCTCGGACGAGTCCTCTGCCGCAGCCTAGCCTGCTGGTAAACATGCTGAATCAGAATGGAACGGCATCCGCCCGCACTTTGGCGCCGGGAACGTCGATCTTCTGCACCGATTGTCATAACAGCGACGACAATCGCGAGTTCGGGGGCGCCGGCCCGAATGGCCCTCACGGATCGGTCAACTCACACATTCTCGAGCGCAACTACCAGTTCAGCCGGGCCGCAGAGCCAGGCGGAGTCGTGACGAACCTCTTCCCCAATCCTGACCTGACCGTGGCAGGGCCTTATTCCATGTGCGGGAAGTGCCACAATCTGACTCAGATCCTATCCAACTCGAGTTTCACACAGCACAGCCTGCATATCTCGCAGTACGGATTCAGCTGTTCGGTATGCCACACGGCCCACGGGATGGGCGCCAGCTCCCCGACTATCACAGGAGAGCGACTGGTGAATTTTGATGTCAACGTGGTTGCGCAGAATGGGGCTGCTCCCATCTCCTATCATCGCGCGACCAACACCTGCGTGATGGTATGCCACCAAGCTACGCACAATCCGAATGGCACGGTCTCGGCTCTCGCCTCGCCAGTCACCGGCGGACGCGCCATAAAGAAGTAAGAGGGGTGGGCATCGTTAACGCCCCGAGCCTTTTATCTTGTGGCCTCGATCTCCACGATTTTCTCTTGCAGTGATTCGGGATTCGCATCCACCGTGGTGAGGGCATCGCGCAGGACTGCGAGCGCTTCACCGCGTCGGCCTTCGGCTTGCAGCAGATCGGCGAGTTCTAAGAAGCTTTCAGGCTTCTTACGATCGAGTGCGCAGGCGCGGCGGAGGAAGAATTCTCCCTGTGGAAACTGGCCGATCGTGAACAGTGTCACGCCCAGCGCGTAGTTTGTATCGAACGCATCCGGATCGATTTTCAGGGTTGAGTCCCAGAGATCAAACGCCTGTCGCCGGTCACCGGCCTTGAAAAATTGGATGGCCAGAAGATTACGGACGCGCACATTGTTGGGTGAGACCTTAACCGCGTTTCCGTAAAGAGTGAAGCCGTTGGTCCAGACCTGGGCCTGTCGTAGGGTGAGTACGCCCCAGGTGCAAATGAGCACCAGCGATATCGTAATAGCGGTCAGGCGCAAGGCTTCAACCCCGCTGTTCGCCAAGTGGATCAATCCCCAAGCCAGCAACAGGACAAAGGCCACACTGGAAAGATACGTATAGCGGTCGTGAAAAATGTCATTTGCGGGAAAGGAAAACATGCCGACGAGCGCCGGCAACATGGGAAGCAACCACCAGCAACCGAGAAATGCCGCCAGCCTATTATGGACGAAAGCGAAGGCGAGCAGCGCGGCGCAACCAATCACGAATGCCAGCGGCAGCCAGAATTGGCCGAGCAACGGTTGCTTCAGGATCTGGACATCATAGTAAATCGCTAGCCCAAAGGGCCAAAACATCATACGCGTGTAGTCCCATAGCAGCAGCGGCCAAGTCATGAGGACCTTGCCGGGCGGGTTGTTCACGGATACCACATGGTGCATGGCGAAAAGCCGCATGCCGGCGTAGATGGCTGCGCCGCTGATGGTGGGCCCGACCGAGCGGGAAAAACTGACGAGGCGACCGCGATACGTTGCCGCGGGGGAGATTGGGAATAGCCACTCGTACACGGCGATCAGAAGCGGAAGCGCCACCGAAGTTTCTTTCGCCAGCAACGCCAGCAGAGTGAACAGCGCGCACAAGAGCATTGGACGAGTGCCGCGGGTTTCGCGCCAGGACAGATACTCGAGGAATGCCCCGAGGAAAAATGCGGCAGCCAACGGCTCGGTGGCGCCAGAAAGCCAGACAACGCTTTCCACATGCGCTGGATGAACCGCGAAGAGCAGGGCTGCTCCGGCGGCAACTAGTTCATTGCCTATCAGACGCTGGCCAAGGCGGTAAACCATGATTACCACTACGCTGTGCAACGCGATTTCCGCGATGTGCCAGTGGAGGGCGTGCAAGCCGAAAAGCTGGAGGTTCAAGAGCAGCCAGATGAGAAAAACCGGTCGATAGTAATTGCGATATTGGGCTTGCGGATTGCGCCACACATCCTTGACGAAGTAATCAGCTACGGACCGCCACTGCAGCGTGGGATTGTGAACAATCTGGTTCGTGTCGTCCAGGTCGCAGAATCCGAAGCCCAACGCCCGCGCGTGTACGAGAAAGGTGACGAACACCAAGCAGGCGATGATTAGCAGGTGCCGTTGGGCATCGCGTGTCATGGTTGCCGACGCTTCGACCTTCCGCCCCTCGTCACCGTCACTGCACCGTCAACGGCGCAGTGGTGATGGTTACGGGATTGGGCTGTGCTGAGGTCGCACCTTGAACCTGAACGTTGTACGTCACGCCTGCAGAGCCGGCATTCGCACTCCCTCCACCTCCGCCGCAGGCATTCAGAGTGACCAGAACGACGGAAATCGCCACGATCCCCAGCCAATGATGGTTGTTCTTTCGACGACCGGCGCCGATTAACAAAATTCCTGCCAGCGGCATGAGCGCGGCGAAGAGTTGCAGCCGGATTCGATTCGGTTCTTGCGACGCCGCCGAAGCGGCGGGAACCGTGATGGTCAACGTGAAGGGCACTGGTAAGGGTCCGGGCGTGATTGTAGCCGGCGAGAAGTTGCAGCTGGCGTTTGCCGGCAATGAACTCTGCAAACAGGAAAGCGTGATGGCGTACTTGGGATCGCCCGTATTTGCTTTCAACTGAATCGAATAAGTCGCGGTTCCTCCGGGAGAAGCAGTTTGAGACGCAGGCGTGGTGGCGGATGGCGCCGTGACCGTAGGAACCAGTTCGCGGATACGAGAGTTATCGGTATCGGCGACGAACAAGTTCCCGCTTGAACTGACAAATAATCCGAAGGGTAAGTTAAGCTGCGCGCTGGCGGACGGGCCAGCATCTCCCGAGAAACCTGCGGTATTGTTCCCGGCGATGGTTGCGATGAACCCGCTGGATGCCACGACCTCGCGAATCACATAATTTTCCCTGTCCGCGATGAAGACGTCTCCTGCGGCGTCGAGGAACACGCCAGAAGGACCAGCGAGCTGAGCGCTCGCGGCCGCTGCGCCGTCGCCCGAGTACCCTGGGTTGCCGGTCCCAACCACAGTCGCAATATTGCCGTTCGAAGCAGTAACCTCGCGAATGCGATTGTCCCCGCTATCCGCGATGTAGATGTCTTCCGATGAGTCGACGAACACGCTGTCGGGGTCGGCAAGCTGTGCGCTGATGGCGGCTCCGCCATCTCCACAAGGCGCGGAAGAAGAAGTACAGGGCGTGCCGTTGCCGGCCACGGTTGTGATAATGCCGGTCGCGGCGGCGACCTCGCGAATCGCGTGATTGCTGGTGTCCGCGATGAAAATGTTTTCCGCGCTATCGACGAAGACGCCAAAAGGACTGCTGAGTTCCGCGCTCAAAGCTGCTGCGCCGTCTCCCGAGTAGCCAACCGTCCCTGTGCCCGCGACGGTTGCGATATCGCCCGCTGCGATCGGGACGGTCGCGATTGTAATCGACGCCGCTCCCGTATTAACGACTCGAACTCGATTGTCTTCCGTATCGGCGATGAAAATGTTTCCGGAAGCATCCACGAACACTCCGTAGGGATTATTCAGTTGTGCGCTCGCAGCAGTTCCACCGTCTCCGCAGGCCGCGGTGACACCGGAGCAAACCGTACCATTTCCAGCCACGGTTTGAATGTCGCCGCTGGATGCCACGACTTCGCGAATTACAGAGGTGTCTGAATCGGCAACGAAGATGTCGCCCAGGCCGTCGACGAATACGCCGCCGGGGTAGTTCAATTCCGCATTCAGAACCGAGCCGCCATCGCCGGCGTAGGCCAGGAAGTTGTTTCCGATGATGGTCTGAATATTGCCACTCGTCACTTCGCGAACTACAAAATTGTCTGTATCCGCAATAAAAATGTCTCCCGAGCCATCCACGTAGATGTTGCTGGGATAGTTGAGAGCCGCAGCCGTGGCCGATGTGCCGTTGGGGGAATACCCTTCCGTGCCCAGAGTTCCGGCGACGGTGGTTAGAATGTTTACGGTCGACATGGCCACTTCGCGAATCGCAAAATTATTCGTGTCCGCGATGAAAATGTTCCCTGCGCCGTCGACAAATACTCCGTCCGGTGCGCACAATTGTGCCGTCGTCGCAATCTGGCCATCATTGGCGAATCCGCATGCAGTCCCGCCCTGCGAGTTGTAGTTAGAACCAGCGACGGTTTGAATGGCGCCCGGCGCAATCGTAACTCCGGCGATCGTGACTGCAGCCGTCCCGGTGTTTACCACGCGAATGAAATTGTTATATGTGTCGGCGATATAAATGTTTCCAGAAGCGACAAATACGCCTTGCGGAAGATCAAGTTGAGCGCTGGTCGCCGGTCCGCCATCGCCGGAGTAGCCTGCACCAAGGGCGAAGTTGCCTGCTACCGTTTGGATATTCCCGTTCGAGGCCGTAACCTCACGAATCACCGCATTGTCCGCATCCGCGATAAAGATATTTCCCAAACCATCCACAACAATTCCGAAAGGATCGTTAAGTTGGGCGCTGGTCGCCGGTCCACCATCGCCCGAATAACCAGCACCAAGGGCGAAGTTGCCTGCTACCGTTTGAATGTTGCCGGTGCTTGCGACGACTTCACGGATCACAGAATTGTCCGTGTCGGCGATGAAGATGTTTCCCGACCCGTCGACCGCCAGACCCTCAGGAGAGAACATTCCGAAAGCCGCACTGGTGGCGGGCCCACCGTCGCCGGAGTAACCGTGAGTACCGTTGCCCGCGACCACGGTAAGCGCGCCGGTCGTATCCACTTTGAAGACGTGGCCTGAGTAAGAATCTGCGATGTAAGTATTGCCTGCGCCGTCGAATGCAATGCTGTCCGGGTACCCGATACTGGCGTTCAGAGCCGTCAGACTGTTTGGGCCGCCACCGGCGACTGTGCTGATGTCATATTGGGCCAGCAATCGATGAGGCGCGAATAAGGAGAGCGCGAGAGCAATAAAAATTATTGGCCGCGAACAGCAAGGATGCGTCATCACTTTGCCTCCTCGCCAGCAAGCCGGTCCAGCCGAACCGTAACTGTGCTCTTAGTGTTCCGTGGCCCCGTCATCTGGAGAACGAGTCTTGGCCGTAAGCCTTTTTTCCATTGCTCGTATTCCATCCTCTTTATCGTGAATTCCTGAGTCGTGTCTGCCGAGGCGCGGGGGCGAAGGGTGATCGCACAGGCATTCGATCCCCCTTTATCTGGGTGGGAGAAATCCCAAAGCGTCACTCGTTCAATCGAGAGAACGGACGGCCCGTGATTCACCAAGTGGAGGAGTATGTGAACTTGAACTTCGGAGCCGAGATCGGCGTTTTGCAGGATGTGGTAAGAGCCGGAGACCAGCGGAGAATTGCTTGCGGATGCCAACTCAAATCCGAGTGCAAGCAACGCAACCAGCAAGAGCCGGGGTTTGCAGCAATGAAGAACGTTATGAATCATGTGAACCCACCGTTTCCTTCCTGGGCCAGATCGGGGCGAAACAGGCGCTCGATTACGCTGCTGGCAGTGCTGGGCGCACTGTGCGCCAACCCCAAGACTTTGCGCTGCGATATAAAGCCCCTGTGACTCTGGGGTGGCAATCGTGATGCCACGGTGGAGTCTCAACTAAACGTAAGCTGAACAAGGACTTGGAGTAGCCAGGCGGGATAAACGCAGGGGGAAAACGCGCCCTGAGTGAGG
This sequence comes from uncultured Acidobacteriaceae bacterium, assembly GCA_963750245.1. Lineage (GTDB taxonomy): Bacteria > Acidobacteriota > Terriglobia > Terriglobales > Acidobacteriaceae > Sulfotelmatobacter. The sequence goes on along the minus strand of CAVVQB010000002.1, from coordinate 591,035 downwards.
AGAAAGACCCGATCACGGCGGCTTCTGATCGCAGGAGACTGCTCGACTCCTTCGTAAATCGCTGAAATCATAGCCCGAAACAGAGGTGCGAACCCCTACAGTTTTGGTAATTCCGATGCACTCCAAGCGACGGACCTTTGTCTGAGTTTGCCCGCGCAGTCCTGTGGAAACGGGTGAACGGATTGACTTCGCAACAAGTTTAGTTAGCGGCAATGTATTCGTGGATTTCGGCTTTCTTCATGTGGATGATGTGCTCTGCTTTCGCAGAGCTTTCACATGGGGACCGCCAGGGCTGGATGGTTACGGGTCTGGCGACGAGGTTAGGCCCACGGAATCAGATCCGATCCAGCCCTGTTCGATAATTTTGATGCGGGGCGCATCCCTCACGTGAATCAGTTAACTTCACAAAACGAGCTCATGGAAAAACCAGCCAAAGAAATCGACTCAGCAAACGGTAAGGCTGTGAACGCTGCATGGCGAGTCTGGGCTTTGAGGCTGGCAATCGGCATTCTGGCTCCAGTACTACTCCTACTGCTGGTGGAGGGCGGTTTGCGGGCTTTCAGTATCGGCTACCCCACGGAGGTTACAGTTCCCTGCACGGTTCAGGGGCGTCCGGCCTCGTGCTACAACCTGTTCTTTGCCGCCCCGTTTTTCCCTCCGGGCATGATCAAGACGCCGCAAATGTATGTGATCCCCGCCGAAAAGGCACCTGAGACTTATCGCATCGTCGTACTCGGAGAATCGGCGGCGATGGGCGACCCGGAACCGGCCTACGGATTCAGCCGCTACCTTGAAGTCATGCTGCGCGACCGCTACCCTGACATGAAATTCGAAATGCTGAACACGGGCAGCGTCGCGATCAATTCCCACGTTGTGCTGCCGATTGCGAAGGGACTGGCGAAATACCACCCGGACCTGTTCATCATCTATTCCGGCAACAACGAAGTCGTCGGACCCTACGGTCCCGGCACGGCGCTCACGGCGGGCGGGATGAGCCTTCCAGTAATCCGCAGCAACATTTTTTATCACTCGACACGCATTGGCCAACTCCTGACCCGGGTAGGCACGCCCAAGCGTGAATGGGGTGGAATGGCGATGTTCATGGATAAGCAGGTTCGCGCCAATTCGCCGCTTATGAAATACACTTACGCGAATTTCGAACAGAACCTGCGTGACACGATCGCCGTAGCTCGCGGCTCAGGCGCCAGAGTCATCGTCTCCACGGTGGCGACAAATCTTAAGGACTGTGCGCCATTCGCATCGTTGCATCGCGAGGGAATATCGCAGGATGAGTTGCAATCCTGGTCCGCTCTATTTCAACAGGGCGTGGAAAAGGAAAATGGCGGGTCGTATGCGGGGGCAGTAAAGCTCTATCTCTCCGCGGCTGCCATTGATGGCGAGTATGCCGAACTCGAATTCCGCGTCGCCCGTTGCCTGCAAGCTCTCGGAGATTTTGATTCTGCGAAAAAACACTTTCTTCGCGCGCGTGATCTCGACACGCTGCGCTTTCGTGCCGACAGCAAAATCAATGACATTAATCGCTCCGTTGCGGCGGCGTCACCGGGAGCTGAACTGGTCGATGCGGATACTCTCTTTGGTCAAGAAAGTTTGCACGGGGTCACGGGCAGCGAACTGATCTACGAGCATGTGCACCTGACACCTCACGGTGCATACCTGCTGGCTCGGTCCATGTTCCTGCAGATCGCAAGCAAGTTGCCTTCGAAGACCGGGCATTCGCTTGCGGCGGAAGATGTTCCCTCCGAGTCCGACTGCGAACAGCTCCTGGCATTCACCCGCCACGATCACGCGCGGGTGGCGCAGGAAATGCTGCGACGGCTGCAAGAGCCCCCTTTCACGAATCAACTGAACCATTCCGATCAGCTTCTACGGTTGGCGATGCAAGCGGAAAATAGCGATGAAGCCCCGAACGACACGGCTGCCGAATATCAGTGGGCGATCGCGAAAAATCCCGACGACCGCATCCTGCACTTTAATTTTGGGGTTTTTCTTTATCCCTATAACCCCGCAGCGGCAGAAGAGCAATTCCGCGTCGCTCGACCGTTTGACGGCTTTCCCCTGGTCACCCCAGACGGCCGAGTGCACTGAGATAGATCTCGATCCGCACTTGTCATCGTTCCGCTTCGCGAACTTCCGCAGCTTTCATTTCTGCCTCGATATGGTGTTGGACGCGCTCCCAGTCTGAGCGAACAAACATTTCCTTGATCGTGAATTTGGTTTCGCGCTTGGCGTCGTCCACGCGCGCACGGCAAGCTCGTTGCGATGCAAGCGGAAGTCGATGACTTCGCTGAGCGGAATAAGCTGGTTCGAGGATTTTCCCACGATGACATAAACCACATTTGTGGATACGAGCGTGTACTCGGGGCAAGAATCTTGACTCGGGATTGCGGGCGGTCCAAAGGCTACCGTCATTCCATGATGCGCAAGCATGCAGTCGCCCATGTGCATCCGAACCACGGAACCGTGTTGATACATTCCAATTTGCGCTACCAGCAAAATGGGCAAATTGCAAAATGCGAGAATGAACAAAAACGCTCGCTTCATGGACCGTCCTCCTGACGAGCGCTGCCTGAGTAATGGTCGTAGTAACCGCGGCGGCAGCGGAATTGCAAGCTTAGGTTGTGGGTGGGAAGAATCTGGATCGAGTGAAAGCCGGAACTGAACTCCGGCGGGGCATAAGTCACCAGGAGCCCGGAATGCAAATCATCCATTACGTCATTGAGAATCTTCATCGGGCCATCGCTCAGGGAAAGAAAACGGCCACCTGAATCATTCGCCATCTTGCGCAGAATCGCGGTTCCGTCGGAGGGCCGCCGGGGATCGCCCAGGTCGACCGTGTAAATCTGCTCCTCGCTTGCGATGACTTTTCTTATGGCGGCGTGGAACGTGGCCTTGCTGATCGTGTCGTTTCCATCAGAAAAAAGAATGATGACCGGCCAAATGTCAGGCTGGCGGTGTGCGGTAACCGAATTGGTGGCTGTAATCACGGCATCAAAAAGCGGCGTGGCTCCTCCGTTGCGCAGAGAAGCCGCACGATCGGCGGTAAGCCAGTATCGGCAATTTCCGGTGCAAAGGGCATGCACATCCATGCCGCTGAATGAGAGAACCGATATGTTGTCTCCAGGCTCCCAGGGCCACTGCGAAATCATAGCCAGAACATCGGTGATCTCCTGATGAAAGCGCGGTTGAACCGATTCGCTGGAGTCAATCAGCACGGTGACGTCGAGTTTGATTAAGCTGGCTGAGGTGAAGCTGCGGAAGTTCCGAATTACCCACCCGTTGTCGATTACTGCAAAATCATCCCGCTGAAGTTTTTCAACGCGACGATTATGCTCATCTGTGGCGAAAAAAACGAGACGCACTTCAGAAGCTCTGCTGCGGTAGGTGAAATCGCCCGATTTGGTAGGGGGCGGAGGATGCAGTTCGAGAAGATCGCGCGGATAGATGGTTTGTACCAGGAAGAGGGGCACGAGCAGACTGAGCCAAGTGCATAGCAGCACGGTTCCCAGGACTTTGTGCATAACAAGAGAGGATATGGTTGTGATCGGCGTGGGCGATCGGGAGTTGAGACTCTTTCGAGGAAGATTGTTACGAAAGTTTGGAACAGAACTCGCACCACGTCTTAGCTCAGCTCTAGGAGAGTTTAGAAGCGGCGATACATGAATTGTGAAGCGACCGCACCTTGCGTGTGCGTCACGATCAAGACCACAAGCAGTGCCAGCGCGTAAAGAGGCGGGATCCAATACCATCGATTTCGGGCCGCGACCGCCAGGAAACCTGACCGGGAATGTAATGGTTCGACTCCGCCCTGAACCAAGGCAGGATCGAGCACCTTATTCATCAGCTCAATGGCCGTCAGCACCGTGGCATATCCAGCCGCGACTAAAAGGACCAGCAGGTAGAGACTTCCGCTGAGAAGGTGGGAGCGGTAGCTCGTAGGGGAAGCAATTGCCGCGAACATGTGAACCGCCTGCGGCAGGGTTTTCGCGCGAAACAATATCCATCCCAGGCTGATCAATGCCGCCGTGGCCAGCCAGGAAAACGGCGCCCACAGGAGAGTAGGAGGAACCCAGGATGATCTCCAGCGCAATTGCTCCGTCTGACGGTGCAACAGAAGAAGCATCCCGTGATAGCATCCCCAGAACAGGAACAAAAAGGTTGCGCCGTGCCACAATCCGAATAGAACCATCGAAAACACTAGCGCCAGATTTCGCCACCAAGCTTCACGGCGCAACCTCATCAACGGGAAGAAGACGTAGTCGCGAATCCAGAAAGATAGCGACATGTGCCAGCGGGTCCAGAAGATCGACGGGCTCGTCGATTCAAACGGCCGAGCGAAGTTTTCGGGGATGGTGAATCCCAGCGCCTGGGCTGCGCCGATGGCGATGTGCGAATACCCGGCGAAGTCGAAGAAGAGCTGCAGGCCGAAGCCAAACGCCAGGCACCATACGTCCGGGCCGCTCCAGTTGGCGGCGCGATCGAAGCCGGAAGCGATGCCATCACCGGCCAGAATTCCCTGTCCCAGCAATTTGGCCAGTTGCATCATGAGCACGCCGGTGGCGATGCGCCGGCACCCGCGTGCGATGTCATCCCTGGGCGTGACGCTCTCCGCACGGAATTGCGGAAGCATCTCGGACATGCGGCAGATGGGCCCGGATATAGTAACGGGGAAGAAAACCATATAGAGGGCAAATTCGAAGAACGATGGTTCGACGTCGTCGCCCTGATAAACGTCAAATAGATAGCTCATCGCCTGGAAAGTCCAGAACGAGATGCCTAAGGGCAACGCGATGTGGGCGAAGCGCTGCAACGAGGAGAAAGGGAGAAGGGCCGTCGCTTCCGGCAGGTACTTGAAGGCGCTCAGCAGCGCTAGATTCAAAACAATTCCGATGGAGAGAGTTATGCCAGAGTGCTTGCGGCGAAGCCATTCTCCTACGAGATAGTTCATCACGGTGGAGGCGAGGAGAACAGCCGCGAACCATACTCCCCACGTCAGATAGAGCGCGTAGCTTGCGATCAGGATCGTAGCCTGCCTGATGGGTCGCGAGCGGACTTTTGCCAAGATCACGGCGCACAGCACGAATGCCAGAGCGTACGAGATGATTCGAAACAGGGTTCCTCCGTTTGCGTTGAAAATCAGCGGCCCGCCCGGACCTTGGCGAACTCTCGCGACGAATTCGATTCGAGCGAGCGAAATAAGAATAATGGCGAGCCCGCGCTGTTACAAGAACACGACTTGAGCCCCTACACTTCTCATCCGCTACACTAATGCGTGGTCCGACACCGCAATATCATCGAAGCGCTGGAGGCGGCTCCAGGCGACCGCCCTTTTGTCACGGCCTGGGTCAACGAGGACGAACAAGAGACAGTCACATTTGCCGAGTTCCGCCGTCGCGCCCGTCTCCAGGCGGGTGTGCTCCGCCGTCAGAGCGTGAACAGTGGGGATCGGGTGATCATCATCATGCCGCAGGGCATTCTGGCGATGACCGTCTTCGTTGGAGCGATGATGCTCGGCGCGGTACCGGTAATTATCGCCTACCCCAATGACAAGATCGAGCCCGCTAAGTACCGCTTCGGCGTGGCGGGAGTGACGGCAAATCTGAACGCCAAGGTTGTCGTCATTGACGAAGAGTTTCCAGATGAAATGCTCGGGTACGTGTCGCTGGGGGAGGATACAAGCCTAATTCGGGCGAGAGATGGCGGAAGCACGGGTGGGGAGGAAGAACTCCGGAATGTGGTGGAGCCAGGCGACGGCTTGGCCTTCATCCAGCATTCGGCGGGCACAACCGGACTGCAGAAGGGCGTCGCGCTAACCCACACTTCCGTGTTGCGCCAACTGGAACATCTTGCACAAGCACTGAAGATTGACGGCGCAACGGATCGGATCTACAGCTGGCTGCCCCTCTACCATGACATGGGCCTGATCGCCTGTTTCATCCTTCCAATGGCCTATCACGTACCGCTAGTGATGCAGTCGCCGCTCGACTGGGTGATGCATCCTGAAACCATGCTGCAGGTCATCAGCGAGCATAAGTGCACACTCGCGTGGTTGCCTAACTTTGCTTTTCAATTTGTTCCTCGCCGCACACGGCCGAACCGGCGCGCGCAGTATGATCTGTCTTCTGTTCGTGTGCTGATCGATTGTTCTGAGCCGGTTCGGACGAGCAGCATGCAGGAATTCCAGAACGCATTCGCCGGAACCGGACTGAAGGCCGGTGCTTTGCAAACCTCCTACGCCATGGCCGAGAACGTCTTTGCCGTGACTCAGTCGGACATCGATCAGCCTACCGGCCCCTCGCGCATTTGGGCCGATGGCAAACAGTTTCGAAACTCGCATCGCGTCGTACGGGTCGAGGAAGGGAGTGCGGGTTCGATCTCTTTTACGTCATCTGGCCGGTTACTTCCCAATCATGAGATCCGCATCGTGTCAGATTCGGGCGCTCCGCTCGGGGAAAGCCAGGCGGGCGAAATTCTAATCAAGAGCGATTGCTTGTTTGGCGGTTATTACAACCGTGCCGATCTCACGGCAAAAGCGATCGTGGATGGCTGGTACTACACAGGTGACCTTGGGTTCTGTGCAAGTGGAGAACTTTATGTGGTCGGGCGGAAGAAGGACATCATCATAGTGGGCGGCGAGAATATCTACCCGCAGGATATCGAGGAAATCGCAGCCAGCCACTGCGCGGTCCACGATGGCCGAGTAGTCGCGATGGGTGTGTACAATCCGGACCTGGGTACGGAAGAAATAATCATAGTTGCCGAGGTGGAAAGCGAAGACTTGCTCGCCAATACGGTCGAGGTCGAGCGGGAGATTCGTGGCCAGGTCACAGCCGGCCTGGGAGTGACCATTGGAACAGTTTTGCTGAAACCACCAAAATGGATTGTGAAGAGCACCGCCGGAAAACCAGCGCGGTCCGCAACCTTGGAGAAGTTACAAAAAGAACATCCGGAACTTAACGCCGAATAACAAAGCCGGTAAGACGTGTCTATGAAGCAGGCGGATTCCTGGAGGGAGAACAAGTCGAGATGACGGAAGAAGCAAAGCAGATGATCGAATACATCCTTCGGCGAATTCGCAAGCCGACGCTGGTGATTGACGAGAACACGCCGCTTGTCTCCTCGGGATTGGTGGACTCAATGGCACTTGGCGAGGTGATGCTGACGCTGGAAGACCTGACTAATACGCGCATTCCTCCGGGAGCGGTGAAGCCGAAGGATATGGATACTGTCGCCAAGATGTTCGCTACCGCTCAGCGCGTGGGGAGACCACGACGGAAGTAGCGAGTTCAATATTTAATCAGCCGGAAGATGTCGCTGTAATCGTCGGTCCAGAGGCGGGGCGGAACCGGCTTGATGTCTGGTGGAAGCACCTGTTGGAGCCCCATCGTCTTCAGAAGGCCAGGACTTCGGGTCAGTAATACCCAGCAGTTACTCAAAATCGGCCCTTGGGCTGCCTCGAAACGGATTACTGAATCCGCGTGGAAATACGACGCCGCTGCTTGAACAACCGGCAAGAGATTCACGTGCCGGCTGCTGACATGGATAGCAATGATTCCGTCTACCGGATCAAGGTGCTGCCAGTAGGTTTCGAAAGCTTCCCTTGTGAGCAGGTGAACCGGAATTGCGTCGCCGGAAAATGCATCCACCGCCAGGACGTCAAACTTCTGCTTGTCACCGCGTGCCGTTTCCTCTTCCAGCAGTCGACGGGCATCGCCCAACACGATTTCGACGTGAGCAGCAGAGTCTCGAACGTAAGTGAATGCCGGACTCGACCCGGAGGACAGAGCGATCACAGCAGGATTGATCTCATAGTAGCGGAAATAATCGCCCGGCCGCCCATAGGCGGCTATTGTCCCGACCCCCAACCCGACTATGCCTACGCGCAGGCTTCCCTCTCCGATACTTCTCTTCGGGTGACCCTGCATTACTCTCCCAATTCCACTCAGCCGCCCGTAATAGGTTGTGGGCTCCTTATCGACGGGCGCTTCGAATTGCCCACCGTGGACAGTGCGACCGTGCATCAGCATCTTTCCTTGAGATACATTGAAAACCCGGATGGCTCCATAGAAGTTGCGGGCGCTTAGGTAAAGCCCGGGTAACGGCTGCGTGCTCCGGAAGAGCGCAAAGATTGCCAAACTGCCAACCATTAAGACGGTCACCTGCACAAAACGAAATCCTCGCTCGGCAGTGCCATGCAAGCTTCTGAAGGTGAAAGCGCCCAAAACGACCAGGAAACCGATGAGGCCTGCAATGGGATAGAAATGAAAACGATCGAGCACGGTGGCTAATTCCGCACGCCACCGCCCGGCGGCATACGCGAAGAGAATGACCGCTCCGCTGATGCCGGCCGGAAGGCAAAAATCGTATGCGTAGAACCACGACGTAGCGTCACGGTACAGGCACACTAGAGTGAGAATGATCGCGATCCCCAGCGCCAACTGAAACTCGGTAAAGAAGGTGAACATGTGCGGTGCAACAATCGCGACAAAGATGCCGCCCAGGGCCCCGCCTGCCGAAATGGCCAGATAGAACGCGGTCAGGCGTTCCACGCCGGGCCTTAGTCTCACAAGTTCGCCGTGGCAGATCATGCACGCTACGAATAGGAGTATGGGTAGAACAACGAGTTGAACATTCTGTCGCTCGTAAATTAACGCCAGGCAAATTGCGAATACGCCGACGATAAAGAGCGGATGAAAAACCGAGCGCTGATACCAGCGGGGGTGATCGAAACACAAAATGAAGCTGAGCAGGTAGATGGCGAGAGGCAGCACCCAAAGCAGCGGGACCGAGGTCACTTCCTGACAAAGCAGGTTAGTGGTCGCCAGCAGCAACGCCGACGCGCAGGCCGGCAGCAGGAACCAAAGAGAATAGACGAGCGGGCTGGTTCGCACTCCACTGCCGGGTCCTTCCGGCTTCTCGCAACTGTCGGCTTCTTCGCTTTCTCGCAGCGTTGATCGCGCGCAAAGATAGCAGCCTGCCACGAACACAAAAAACAGGAGCGACCACATTATGCTCTGCGTTTTCATTCGAAGCACTGGCTCCAGGAGGAAGGGAAAGCTCAACAGTCCAAGTAAGGAGCCTAGATTTGAAATGGAATAAAGTTTATAGGTTTTCGCTCCCGCTCCCAGCCCGGCAAACCAGCGTTGCAGTAAGGGCCCGGTCGTGGAAAGAACAAAAAATGGCAGACCAGCAGACACCAGCAGAATCACAGCAACGTCGCGGATGGGATTGCCGCTATCAGCCGGTTTCCATGACGCTCCAGGCGTAATGGCGGAGGGCCACAAGAACGTCAGCATCGAAACCAGCAGAAAAACGGCGGCCAGCAGTACAGTGTGCAATCTTGCTTGCGCCGTAGCGGAGAGTCGCGCAGAAATCAGGTGTGAGTAAACATATCCGCAAAGCAAGAGCATCTGGAAGACCAACATGCTTGTCGTCCAAACTGCAGCTGATCCTCCGAACCAAGGCAGGATGTATTTGCTGACGATCAACTGCACTTGGAACAGCAGAAAGGCGCTCAAGAAAGATGTGGCCGCGAAAAGGAACTTTGTCGCTCCTGGCACGGAATAGTCGTGCTTTTCGCGCGTATGTGCTTCGATTGTTGCAGTGCTGGAACTCAAGCCCCCCCCCGACAGCCTGACTTGCCCAACCAAGGCTATTGCAACGGCTTCGCCGGCGTTCCAGGTTTAACCCCTGAGTGCTTCTTGGCTTGTGCGAGCAACTCCAGGACCTTTTCTTTACCTTCGTAGTTCGGATTGGTGTCCAGCAACTTTTGCCAAGTTGCCGTAGCTTTGGCAATATCCATTTTGCCCTGCCACTCCACGATCCCAAGATTGAATAAGGTGTTGGCCTTGGTCGGTTCGTACGAGAGCGACTTCTGGAATTCCGCAATTGCGGTATCGGCGTCGCCGGCGTACCAATAAGCGGTGGCCATGTCCGTACGAATCCCGGTATTGGCTGGCTGCACCTTCAGAGCTCGCTGGTAGTAATCGATGGCGGTCGGGTATTGCTGGGCATCGTAATAAATGTTTCCAATGCTTCCCAGAAGCTCGGCATTTGTTGGATCTGCCTTGAGCTTCTCGACCAGGGGCGCAGCTTGCGTATCGGCCATCTTCTGCATCTGCGCCGGGGTTGGGGTTTGGGTGCTCGCGTCGATGCTTCCGGCAGCCTGAGGCGGTCCGCTGGTTGTCGCTGTGGCGGCCTCCGCTGGACTCTGCGATCCCCGGATAAACCAGCCGCCCGCGATACCCACCAGAAGGCAAATCACTGCCAACACGTAAGCCTGCACGCTTGTCCATTGCTCGACCGATGTTGCTCGACCTGTGTCACTCATTTTCCGTTGCTCCTTCAGATTCCATTTCCCTTCGTTACATATGCTCTAGGCCCTGCGCGCTAACCTGACTGTCTCAGCCTCGACGTTAGCTTTTGCCCTTCATCTGGACGTCGGCCATCAATTTCTCTACCGTGGCTTTCCGGTCAGCGCTCAGTTGCGGATTCGTCTTCAACAATTCACGCCAAGCCGCCAATGCTCCCTTGTTGTCCTGCTTTCCTTGCCACTTGACCATGCCGAGGTTGAAAAGAGAGTTGGCATCCTTGGGGTCATACTGCAGTGATTGCTGAAGCTGGCTGATGGCTGCATCCGCATCGCCGCTGTAATACAAGCATGAAGCCATCTCGGTTCGAATGACAACGTTCTTGGGGTCGCCCTGCAATGCCTTGTCGTAATAGCTGGCCGCTTCCTTGAACTGGTGAGTGCTTTTGTAAAGATTTCCGACCTGGATAAGCAGATCGCTATTCTGCGGATCATTCTTCAGCTTCTCCAGAAGGGGCTCTGCCTTCTTGTCCGCCATGCGTTTCATCTCTTCCAGGCTGGGCATATGCCCGCCCGCCATAGCGCTTGCCGGAGCCGTCGGCTGGACGCTAGCGGCAGGCTGCGCTGGCGGCGCCAGCGATTGCGATCCGCGGAACAAGTATCCGATTGCCAGCCCAACCAGCAGAGAGATCACGGCCATCGCATAGACCTGGCTTGCCCGCCAAACAGGTCCCGCTGGTGGCCGTTCTACGGCTTCGTTCGACATAACCTATATCCCCTGTGCTCTTCCTCGGTCCGTTAAGCTTGAAGCGCTTTCCCGCAGCATGGAATTCAACCCCATTGACTTGCTGATTTACCATAAAGGCGCACGAAAAGACGGGCAGCACTCTGCGTCACTGGGAGATGTGACGGAGATCACAAATAAAGCTGCCTCCCCAAACTACTTCTTCCGACGACTGCAATGACGGAAGTAGCTCGTGGGATACAGCTTACCGCAGCCTAGCCCACCTCACTGGTCATAATAAACAGCGGCTTCATTTCGAAGCTTTTGTAGTGAGGACGGAGACGATCGACGTTGTACTGCTCCCTTATATTCACAATTTTTTTGGAGGCAGTAACGGTGTCGATCGGTAGATTGTCGTAGCGGCCGTTCCTGAGGACAACTAGACGCCCGTGGATCTTGCCCAACAGCAAGTCCAGGGCAAGATTGCCGTAGGCCATTGGAACGATCGAATCGATAGCATCGGGATCGCCGCAGCGCACCAGGTAGCCGAGCTTTTGGTTGATGACGTCGATCGCCTTGCCGTTGTTGTATTTCGGGGACAATTCTTTCAGTTTCTCCGAAACCAGATCTCCAATCCCGCCAAGTTTCTTGTGGCCAAAGGCGTCCGTGGTCTCCGCTTCGAAGACCATTTCTCCGCCTTGGAACATCGCTCCTTCTGAAACCAGGACGACGGAATAGTGGCTGGGATTTTTCTGGCGGTCAGAAACCAAAAGCTCTGTGAGCCGCTCGATATCGAACTTATGTTCAGGGATCACGCAGCGGTTCGCGGCCCCGGCCATGGTTGGAAGCATGGCGGTGAAACCAGCATAACGTCCGAAAACTTCGAGGACCAGGAAGCGTTCGTGGGAGCCGGCGCTGGTACGCAGGCTGTTGGTCATGGAAATGGTGCGAGTGACGCAGGTGCTGAAGCCGATGCAGTAGTCGGTACCGGGAACATCATTGTCCATGGTCTTGGGAATGGCGACGACCTTCACGCCTTCCTGATAAAGGCGAACGCCGTAGCTCAGCGTGTCATCGCCGCCAATCGGGATCAAGTAGTCGATTCCCAACCAATCGAGATTCTTCAGAACCTCTGGAGTCAGATCGTTCTTCTCGGCGTTGTAGGTGGGCTGCAGATGAACCGGAACGCTCGACTTCTTTACCTTGCAAGGATTGGTGCGCGAGCTATGAAGGAACGTGCCGCCGGTGCGGCCGGTACGGTTGACTAAGTCTTCCGACAGCACTTGGAAGTTTTCACTGTTGTCGTAGTCTTTTTCTCGGACAATATCAACCAGTCCAGCCCACCCACGACGGATGCCGATCACTTCACAGCCCTCGCGCAGCGCGCGGATGGTGACGGCGCGGATCGCCGGGTTCAGGCCGGGCACATCGCCGCCGCCGGTGAGAATTCCAATCACACCCTTTTTAGTCTTCAACTTTTCTCTCCCTTACGTTCGTGAATTCAATGGCACACGAATAAGAGCCGGGATGTCAGTGACTTGAGTCACAGGCCGATCGGCTTGAAGCGAAAGCCACCGCGGAGAACTGATTCATAGAACCGATAGCACGCAACGATAATTTGAATGCGACTGCCTTAAGACAGTGCTGTGCCGGATTGTGCCGGACGCGACCAACACAGATACAATCACGTGTAGACTAAATCCCTCGATTCCCCAGCAGCTCGGGCTGGAGCGATGGCGGTTGGTCAGAGGAATTTGGAGCCATGACGAAAACTGGAGCACAGATTCTCTGGGAATGCCTGGAGCGCGAAGGCGTGACGCACGTCTTCGGATATCCGGGTGGCGCCATTCTACCGGCTTACGACGCCCTGAAGTACAGCAAGATCCATCACGTGCTGGTGCGGCATGAGCAGGGCGCCACACACATGGCGGACGGCTACGCGCGCGCTAGCGGACGAACGGGCGTCGCGGTGGCGACGTCCGGCCCTGGAGCCACCAACATGGTGACCGGCATTGCCACGGCCATGCTGGATTCTTCACCTATCGTTTGCATTACCGGTCAGGTAGGTAGCAAACTGATTGGCTCCGACGCATTTCAGGAGACCGACATCACCGGCATCACTCTGCCGATCACGAAGCACAATTATCTGGTCACACGAGCCGATGAACTGGCACGCACGATGCGCGAAGCCTTTTATGTGGCCGCTTCAGGCCGCCCCGGGCCAGTTCTTGTGGATATCACCAAGGATGCGCAGCAGTCCTCCTGCGAGTTCGACTGGGAAGCGGCAAAGCCGCAACTTCCGGGGTATCGGCCCGACCTTTCGCCGGCGCCTAAGGAATATGAACAGGCGCTGGAGTTAATCCACAACTCGAAACGGCCGGTGATTCTATTGGGGCACGGCGCAATTGTCTCCGGTGCAATGCGCGAAGTGCGGGATTTGGCGGAACGTGCAGGAATTCCCGTCGCGCTTACTCTGCTGGGCTTGGGCGCGCTTCCGGCTTCTCATCCGCTCAATCTGGGGATGATGGGAATGCACGGGGAGGCGTGGGTGAACCATACCATTCAGGAGGCGGACCTGCTCATCGCGCTCGGCATGCGCTTCGACGACCGCGTCACGGGAAACCTGAAAACTTACGCGCCGAATGCCAAGAAGATTCATGTCGAGATCGATCCGGCGGAGATCAACAAGAATGTCAAGGTGGATGTGGCGCTGGTGGGCGATCTTCGGGAAGTGCTGCATGCCATGTTGCCGAAGGTCGAATCGCCGGATCGCAGCGAGTGGCTCGATTATATCGATCGGCTGAAAGGTGATTCGGCGGTCCGTGATATTCAGAACCTGCCCGACAGCGGCCATCTTTATGCCGCTCACGTGATCAACGACCTGTGGCGGGAGGCGCGGGGCAGCAACACTGTGGTGGTGACCGACGTAGGCCAACACCAAATGTGGGAGGCGCAATATTACAAACACGAAGACCCGCGTTCGCTGATCACTTCCGGAGGCCTGGGAACGATGGGATTTGCGCTGCCGGCGGCGATTGGAGCGAAGGTCGCACGCCCCGAGGCAGAGGTTTGGGTCGTGGTCGGGGATGGGGGTTTTCAAATGACGATGTGCGAACTCGCAACCATCGTCCAAGAAAATCTCAAGATCAACATCGCCATCATCAACAACGGCTTCCTGGGAATGGTGCGGCAGTGGCAGGAATTTTTCTATGAGCGCAACTACCAGGCCACGCCCCTGCTGAACCCGGACTTTGCGAAGATGGCCGCGGCCTACGGGATACGGAATGCGACCGTCACGGAGCGCTCTCAGGTCGTGCCAACGGTTCAAGCAGCGCGCCAGCACGATGGACCCATGCTGATCAATTTCCACGTGGAGCAGGAAGACACCGTCTATCCCATGGTAGCGGCGGGCGCGTCTTTGCATGAGATGATCCGGCGCCCGAGTCCAATTGTGGAAACCGCTGCCGACGAGTAATCCCTTATGCTGAATACCTTCGTGGTATATGTTGAAAACAAGCCGGGCGTGCTGACTCGGGTGGCGTCGTTGTTTCGCCGGCGCGCCTTTAATATCGACTCGCTCACGGTGGGCCGCACGGAAAAGCCGGAAGTCTCGCGCATGACCATCACCGTGGATGCCGACCACGACCAGGCTCGCCGGATCGAAGCCAATCTGTACAAACTGGTGAATGTATTGCTGGTGGAAAATATCACGACAGTTCCCGCGATCGTGCGCGACCTGGCGATGATCAAAGTTGCGGCTACGCATGAGGCACGCTCCCACGTATTGGAACTGGCCAGCGTTTTCCGCGCGCGGGTGGTGGACGTCGCGCCGGAATCCCTGATTATCGAAATCACCGGCGGCGAAGACAAAATCGACGGACTGTTGGAAGTGCTGCGTCCCTACGGCGTTCTGGAAATGGTGCGCACCGGCATCGTCGCCATGCGACGCGGAAATAAATCGTCCGTTGCCCTGGCCTCATCGGAAGAACCGGCGCACGCAGTGGCAGACGACGACCTCTCGCAGTCGGTGTAGCGCAAGATAATTTCTTATTCGAAAGGAATCTTATGGCAACCATGTATCACGAAGACGCGGCTGATGTGGCACTGATTCGAGGGAAGAAAGTAGCGATCATCGGCTACGGATCGCAGGGACACGCGCACGCGCTCAACCTAAGAGATAGTGGCGTACAAGTGCGGGTAGGCCTTCCCAAGGAAAGCGAGTCGCGGGCCAAGGCCGAAGCCGCCGGATTGAAGGTCTCCTCTGTTAGTGACGCGGCCGCTTGGGCCGACGTCATCATGATCCTTGTACCGGATACGGCGCAGCCTGCGGTCTACAAGCGCGACATTGCTCCCCATTTGTCGGCTGGAAAGACGTTGATGTTTGCGCACGGTTTCAATATTCGGTTTAAGACGATTACTCCTCCTGCCAACGTCGATGTTTCCATGGTTGCGCCCAAGGCGCCGGGACATCGCGTGCGCGAAGTGTTCGTCGAGGGAGGCGGCACGCCCGCGCTGCTGGCCGTACACCAGGATGCCAGCGGAACGGCCAAGCAGCTTGCGCTCTCCTACGCCAAGGCAATTGGAACCACCCGCGCCGGAGTAATTGAAACTACATTTACGGAGGAAACCGAGACCGACCTCTTTGGCGAACAGGCCGTATTGTGCGGCGGAGCTAGCGCGCTGGTGAAAGCCGGCTTCGAGACGCTGGTCGCAGCAGGCTACCAGCCGGAGATTGCTTACTTCGAGTGCCTGCACGAATTAAAGCTTATCGTCGACCTGATGTATCGCGGCGGCCTGAACTACATGCGCTATTCGATCAGCGACACAGCCGAGCACGGAGACTACACAGGCGGTCCGCGGATCGTGACTGACCAGACCAGGCAGGCGATGAAGCAACTGCTGAAAGAAATCCAGGACGGAACTTACGCTCGAAACTGGATCGCGGAAAACGAGTCCGGACGCGAGTGGTTCGAAGCCACCCGCCAGCGTGAACAGGAACATGAGATCGAACGCGTGGGCGAACGCTTGCGAAGCATGATGAAGTTCCTTGACCCGGTGACAGTCAAACAGGGCAGGAAGAATCCGCCGGTGCCCGCTTAGCAGGTCATCGCGTATCGGCTTTTGCGTCGGTGAATAGCCTACGCCGCGAGGGCCTCAGCGATGCGCTCGCAAAGCGTGGTATCGAGCCGGTAGTAATTTGCCCTGACAGGCGTAATCAGGAAGGACTTTAGAACTTCGAGCACTTTGGGGTAAAACTCTCGCTCATAACGCTCGGCATCGGCCTTGGTTCTCCAGAGGCTAATGGTGATTAACTTCCCATCCTGCATCTTGTCAGGGAAAAATGGCAGAAGGGCCCGGAAGCCGGTCTGCTTCTTGAGAAGAGGCAGGACTTCATTCTTCAGGACCATCACGAACTCATCTTTCTTCTCCATTTTCACTTCGCAATCAACGATACGGGCGACCATCGGAGTGCTCCTTTTCGTTGTGGATTTCAGAGATGTTGCAGGCGGGGGCCCTCGGTGTAACGAGGCTTGCAGTGCTTCCCTAAAATGCCGGGAGCTCGGGCCAATTAACTTTTATCACGGTGGGCTTCGCTCACGCCGTGACAGGTGACTCTGAGTGCGGTGTTGCAGGTCACAGAGCCCCGCAGCGGCCAGCCTGCGCAAAGTATTCTTCCACGTTTATCGGATCAGGCCGAACCCAGCGGTGAGGAGGACGCCGAAGACCAGCGCATGGGCTAGTTCTGCCCAGCCCAGCCGACGCACCACAATTGGCCGAGGCGCCTGTACAAACCAAACGAGGCCGCGAATAAGGACTGGAGCGAACGCCAGGAGCGCAACGAGGGGCAAGAGGTTTAGCCCGCGGGCGAGCATCAGGATCCCGGCCAAGAGCAAATTTCCCGCAAGGAAACTCCAACCGACATCGAGCTTGTTCCTCAAACCTTCGGCCCGCATTCCGCGGATTCTGAGCCACACAAAGTGGACCTGGTCGGCAGCAAAGAGCCAATTGAGGAGCCAGAGGAGCCAGGCTTTCGCGTCAAGGCGGCCCGTGGCCACACAGTATGCTGCCGGGGCGGTCGAGGTTAAGGTCAACGCGCCTACAACTTCTGCCGCCATCCTGGTGGCCCGCCCCGCCTTCTTCAGGAAAATCTGCGCAGCAAAGGCCGCGCCGGCGATTGTTCCCAGCCAAATCAGATTACGGTAGGTTCCTCGCCAGAACAGGGCGCCTAAAACGACAGCGGCAAATGTGGCAAGGGGAAAGATAAGGGCAAGCACTGTTTGACGCTCCTGCCTCGTCTGAACTCGGATAGAGCCGGTGCCTAGCAAACTTTCCAGCGGCGTTCGCAGCCAGAACAATGCCAGCACCACCAGCGTCAACAGGAAAACCGGAAAGAGGCGACCTCCGTCAAAGCGGCCGACGGCTCCGCCGGTCAACAGTGGGATCAGCAGCATTCCCCATGCCCCGTGCTCGCGGGGCACGATCAGAGCGTGCCGGCGTTGTTTCTGAGCGATGTTTAGCTCGGCCCGGCTCCCGCAGACTCCGGGGCTAGATTCCGGGCCGGTTTGTATTCTTCGAGATGAAGGAATTGGCAGCATCGATTTTCCTGTTTCTCCATAGTGGCAAAGGTCTCCAGGCGATACTGTGAAAAAACTCACTCCCCTTTGTGACGAAGATCACATTGATTCAACAAGAAACACTTCCCTTGTTGCAGGTAAGCATTTGAAATAAAGCAACATGTCCAGGAAGTCTCCTGAGCTTTACAGGTCCCACCGATTCAGGCTAGATTTGACTGCCGGGAGCTTCCTGCAATACTTAGCCGCATATGTCTCGATCAGCTTCTTCAGATCACGGTAGTGCCGGGCCGACGGTTGCGGCCCAAATCATGTCTTCCGTTCTCCTTTCGAGCGATCTGTTGGAGGCCCTTCCGGATGCCATTGTCGCCGTCGATCGCGAGGGAACCATTCGGCAAGTGAATTCCCAGGCGCGGGAGCTGTTTGGCTATGACCAAGGGGAGTTGATCGGCCAAAAAGTCGAAATCCTGGTGCCGGATAGCTATCGCAGCCAACACCATGGCCACCGCGAAAAGTTCGCCCAAACGCCAAAGACCCGGCGCATGGGCGCGGATCTGGATCTCTACGGAAGACGGCGCGACGGCTCCGTGTTTCCGGTCGAGATTAGCCTGAGTCCGGTCTCTACGGAAGCGGGATGGCACGTACTGAGCGCCATCCGCGATATCAGTGACCGCAAGCGGATCGCGGAAGAGCTGCGCAGAGCAAATGAAGAACTACATCAGAAAACGGCTGAACAGATTGGAGAGTACAGATCGCGCCTGGCCTCGATTATTGACAGCTCCGAGGACGCAATTCTCAGCAAAGACCTCAACGGAATCATCACCAGTTGGAACAAGGGCGCGGAGCGCATTTACGGGTACGCGCCACAAGAAGTAATTGGAAAGCCGATGACGATTCTCACTCCCAGTGACCGTCCGAACGAGATTTCGGAGATTCTGGAGAAAATTGCAAGAGGAGAAATTCTCGAACACCACGAATCGGTACGAGTCACCAAAGATGGGCGCCATTTAGATGTGTCGATTTCGGTATCGCCCCTTCGCAATGCCATTGGAGAGGTAGTGGGGCATCGGCGATTGCGCGCGATATCACCGCGCAGAAGCGGTCGGAAAGCCAGCTTCGTCAAGCTCAGAAGATGGAAGCTATCGGACGGCTGGCGGGAGGAGTGGCGCACGACTTCAACAATATTCTGGCCATCATCAATGCCTGCACCGAATTCTTGCGAGACCGCATTCCTCCTGGCGCCGATTCTTCCACTTACGTCGAGAACATTCGGAAGGCGACCGAACGCGGCACTTCGCTGACCAGACAGATGCTGGCTTTCAGCCGGACATCCGCTGTCCGGCCCGTCCTGCTTGATCTGAACGAGCGGTTAAGAGAGATCACGAAACTGCTGCGTCCGCTGCTGGGAGAGGATGTGGAAATCCTCGTTGTGTCCAGGTCCGGGTCGGCGGTGGTGGAAGCCGACCCCGGCCAGCTCGATCAGATCGTGGTGAACCTGGCGGTGAATGCGCGCGACGCCATGCCGCGCGGCGGTAAGCTCATTCTCGAAACTGGACCCGTAAGGTTTGACGAGACTTTTGCCGAGCAGCATCAAGCCATGCCTGCCTGGAAAGTATGTTCTGCTGGCCGTCAGCGATACCGGCAACGGGATGGACGGAGCTACCGTGTCCCGCATCTTCGAGCCTTTCTTCACCACCAAGGAAGTGGGCAAAGGAACCGGGCTGGGCCTGGCGACGGTGTATGGCATCGTCAAGCAGAGCGCGGGACACATCATGGTTTACAGTGAACCGGGACATGGGACAACCTTCAAGATCTATCTTCCCAACGCAGAGCACAAGATCGGGTTGGGATCCAAATCTGAACCGGAGACTGTAAGTCCGAAACGCCTGGGCGCGACGATTATGCTCGTCGAAGACGATGAAATAATGCGCGCCTTGACTCGGCAGCTTCTTCAGGAGCACGGCTACACAGTGGTGGAGGCGAATGACGGCAATTCCGCGCTCGAATTGCTGCAATCGAACTCAGGACCGATCGATCTGCTGCTGACCGATGTAGTCATGCGCCGCATGAGCGGCCCGGAATTAGCCGAGCGCCTGCATGCTTCGCATCCCTCCTTAAAAGTCGCCTACATGTCCGGTTACACCGGAGAGCTGATGGCGAACCGCGATATTTTGAAGCCCGGCGTAACTCTTCTGGAAAAGCCTTTTACTCGAACCGCTTTGCTGAATACGATTCATGCGATGCTTGGATAATTGCTGGTGGCCCATCAAACCTGCTTTAAAATTGGACCCCCTTCCGTGCCCTATAACCGCCCGACCGGTGACGGGGATCACACATCACTGTGGGAAAGCACGCAGCTATCGGCACCTCTCTAGTTGCGCAGAGGGCCAGCCTTTCTTCGGGCGATCTCAAACGTAAGCAGTTTGTTTTGTTATACCTAGAGGAATTGGCGAGGTGAGTCTTGATCGGCTGAACTGTGGCAGAGGACTTGCCATGTAATAGGCGAGCGGAGGCACTTATGGCCACACATCCTATCAATAATCTGCAAAGCAAAGACTTTTGCGATCTTCCCCCAGTCGTAATCGATGCGCTGGATCACGAAGGCGTGACTACAACCTATCCTACGGGTGCGGTGTTGTTTGCGGAGGGGCAAGTTCCGCGGGGAATTTTTGTGGTGCGCCGAGGCCGGGTGAAGCTTTCGATTTGCGGCAGTGATGGCAGAACATTGATTCTGCGAATGGTAGAAGCCGGAGACCCATTGGGAGTGGCTGCCGTGGTTTCCGGGCGCCAGTACGAAGCAACGGCCGAAACCCAGGAACCCAGCGAGGTCAGCTTCCTGCGCCAAAGCGACTTGCTACGACTGATGCGCCTTCACGGAGATCTTGCCCTGTGGGTGACTCGTCATATCAGTCAGGACTACGCCTCCACTTGCCGCGAAATCCGCGACCTGATCCTCTCCGACTCCGCGAGCGAGAAGCTGGCCCGATTGCTGGTGGGCTGGCTCGATCAGAACGCAACTTCCAAACATCCCAGCCAAATGAAGCTGGTGCTGACTCACGAAGAAATCGGGCAAATGATCGGCACATCGCGAGAGACCGTCAGCCGGCTCTTCGCGGGCTTCAAGAGGCAGCGTCTCATACAGCAGAGCGGATCTACTTTAGTCATCCCCAACCGCGTTGCCCTGGAGTCCCTGATCACTGCGTAAAGTCGCTTTGTTAAGAGTGGGCCGGTTTCTCCTGCCGACCCACCTTTTCTGCTTCGACTATTCCCGGAATCTAACCTTTCCCCTTTGGATTGTCGCTGGAAGCATCGGCGGTTGTGTGCTCTTCTGTCCGGTAATCAAGTTCGGCGGGCAGCCTGATCAGGTGAGCCCGTTCCAGCGCACGAAAATAGGCCGGACGGGAATGGCGGTAATGATCGGCCGGGACTCTTCCATCGATCCAGGCAGTATCCATGGGATAAACCAGTGGGTCGAAGATCACCATGTAGAAGTGCCAGAGCAGGATGGCGAAGGTGGCAAGCAGCGCCTCGTAGTAATGGACGGCGGTGGCTGCATCCGTCACCCACTTCGGGAGGTAACGCAGAGACAAGTTGTTGAACCAGAGCAGACAGCCGGAGGCCGTCATCACCAACGTGCCCCACATGAATGCCCAATATTCCACCTTCTCCGCATAGTTGAACTTTGCGAAGTGCGGTTCGGTTTTCGAGAGCCCCAGATTGTAGGCGAAGACCTGCAGCAGATCGGTGGCATCTTTCAGATCGGGCAACATCGCTTTCAGGAACAACCGGTCGCGCCGATTCACCGCGAGGTGAATCACGTGGTAGGTAGTAGACGCGACCAGCACGACTGCGGCGCTTCGGTGCACGATGCCGCGAAATGCGAAGTGGCTTTCGAGTAGCAACAGCGGACTCGCCCACCAGGCTTCGGGATACTTCAGTGCGAAGCCGGTAATCACCAATGTTGGGAAGCTGAGCATCACCCCCCAGTGCGCGATCCGGAAATTTCGATTCATCCGAGTGACTTGCGCGCCCGTTTCATGGCGAGGCCGCCGGCGGATGATCTTGGCTAGAAAGTCCACCACGTTGTGGATGATCATGAAGCCCAGGGTGAGCGGAATCAGGGCCAGGTACGTCCAACGGATCCACTTCACCACGGGATGCGCCGGCCCGGTGGTAATTCGCACGTGTACGGGTCCAATAACGAATCGCTCGCCCGCGCGAGCATGGCAAGTTCCGCAAGTCTTTGGAAGGTTCGCTGCATTTACCGTGGAGCGAGCATCGGACGTACGAAAGATATTGTGCACTCCGTGGCAGGAAGCGCAATTCGCTACGCTCTGCGATCCGCCCCGCATGGCGAGACCGTGGTAACTGTCGGCGAAAGAAGGAACGCGGTCGGCGGGCAGGTTATAACGCAAGGCCAGGCGTTCATCGCTGTGGCATCGGCCACAGGTGGCCATGGATACCCTAGACGCGTTTACCAGCGACCCCGGTTCTTTCGGCCCCAGGATCAAATGCTCTCCGTGGCAATCGCTGCACACGGGAGCAGCGGACATTCCGCCTTTCATGGCCTGTCCGTGCACACTTTCAAGATAGGTCTTGGCAATGTCGGCGTGGCACTGCCCGCAGGTCGTCGGAATATTAAAGTGGTTCACCTTCGAGCGGGCGTCTTGCGAGGGCAGGATTCCATGGCTGCCGTGGCAATCGGAGCAGGTCGCGGCTGCTCCGTCGCCAGCCACCACGGCTCGTCCGTGCACGCTCTGCCTGTAAAGTTCCACGGGATGTGCGAATGGAATCTTGTGTCGCGAGAGGAATTGCTGGTTGCTGTGACAAGAGGCGCAAGTGTCGGGCAGGTTTTTCTTGGCCACCTTCGCTGTGGGATCGCTCGAGGTCTGAATCTGATGGATGGGTCCGTGGCACGAAACGCAGGTGGGCGCGTCGGGATCGCCAGCCGCGGCTGCCTGTCCGTGAATGCTTTGCCGGAATTCCTTCACTTCATCCGCGTGACATTGCGCACACTTTGCCGGGGCCAACTGTGCCGCCGTCGCAACCTCATGGTGGTTTCCGTGGCAGGATTCGCAAGCTTCCTCGCCCAGCGCACTGTGCACGCTGGTTGGAACGTGGGAAGCCTCGTCGTCGTGACAGCTGGAGCAAAGAACCTTCGCCACTTTCGCGGGGTGCGGATAATCCTTGATGGTCTGGTGACAGTCTTTACAGCCCAAAGTCCCGTGGACGCTCGCTGCATGCTTGCCGGGATCAATCGAAATACTCTTGCCGTTCCCGGCTGTCATTCCCGCCTGGCCGTGGCACGCGAGGCAGCTTTCATCCTGCTTGAGGGGAGGTGGGAATTTTACTTGGGACCGAGCCGATGCCGGTAGGGTTGCAAATACCGAAAGGATAAGAGTTATAAGAAATAAGCCAGTATAGAAGGTGCCTCTTCTGACAATAAGTGCACTCAATAAGGTGGTACTTCCGGTTTTCATTTCATTCCCAGATCACTCAGGACTTTTGGATTTTCTTCACCCGCGGCCAAAACCTGATGGCATGCGGAACAATCGTTGGTGATGGTCTGACCGTCGGCGCTGGTATGGCTGCCATCGTGGCAGCGGAAGCATCCAGGCGAGTCATTGTGCCCGAGATTGTTGGGATGAACTCCCCAGGTCACCCGCATGTCAGGAAAGATGTTGCGCAGGTAAATGTTCGTCACTTCCTCGCCTGCTTCCTGCACCAGTGTGCGACGCGTCTCATAAATCTGCGGATAATTCGTCCGGTAAAACTTGTTAAGTTCGTCGAGGATGCGTTCCTTGGCTACATCGCGCGCGGGATAATCTACCTTGAGAAGTTCGACCGCCTTCTTCTTGATATAGGGAAGCTGGGGGCTGATGCGCCCGAGAGACATTTGCTTATCGACTGCGTTTTCGGGCAACTCGAACGTATGCGTGGGACGATTGTGGCAGTCCACGCAATCCATGGTGCGATGTTCTCCCTTGTCCAGTTGCTGTTGGGTTGGCTTCGCATCGGTCGAAACAAATTCGGTGGTTTTTCCGCTATCGTCGGTGTAGTACACAACCGGGATCGTCTGCCGCTCGGGGTCGGTCGAGACGTAGCGGATGCGCACTGTGTCCGCAAGGTGGTGACCGTGGATGCCCACCGAGCCTTGCCATGTGCGTCCGCCCACTTTCAGCAAGAGAACGTCGGTTTGCGGCGTGTTCTTTTCGTCGTCTTTGTAGCTTGTGTTCACCAGGAACTTATCGCCCGTAAAGCGCTGCGGCCAGTGACATTGCTCGCAGGTTTCACGTGCTGGACGCAGGTACTTAACGGGGGAAGGGATCGGGCGAGAATACGTATGGAACGTGACCGCGGCCACCTGCCGCAGACCCGAAAGCTTCGACCGCACGAACCACCCGGCTCCGGGCCCGATGTGACACTCGACGCAGGCCACGCGGGAGTGTGGAGAGTTTTGGTAGGCCGCATATTCTGGGGCCATTACGGTGTGACAGGTCGTGCCGCAGAAACTCGTGGAGTCCATGTACTCAACTCCGCGATACGAAGCTGTTCCAATAATCAAAAGGTTGACCACCGTGGCGAAGCCTACCCACTCGAACGTGCGGCGGACGATCGGAAGACGAAGGTCGATGGCGGGGTAGATTTCTGGCAGGGTTCCAGCCTTGAGCAAACTTCGTCGCCTGATCAGAATTCCAATCGGAATCAACACCAGGCCCAGCACGAAAATACCGGGGAGGATCAGGTAGACCAACAGACCTATGTACGGATGGGGTGGTCCCGGCAGCAAGAAGTCATAGAACCAGAAGGCAATGGTGGTAAGCGCCGTGCTCGTGGTGATCACTGCGCCTGTGAGTGTGACGGCATTCTGGCCCAGAAAGTAAATCGGCTGGGTCCACTCGCGGATGCGATCTCGCTGATTCATTAAAGTATCCACGCCTCTTTAGGCTTTATCCTGCACGCCGCCGCGCAGACACACTCCGCGCTTTGCAGCGATTGATCCGCCACACCAGTCAACTAACTTGCAAGAAGAACCGGGTTATTTCTTAAGGGTACGGATGTAAGCCACCAGGCCCTTGATCTGATCCGGAGGCAGAGACCCGTACTTCGGCATTTTGTTCTTGCCGTTCGTGATGATGTCCGTGAGTTGCGCGTCCGACATTCCCTGCACATCGGCCGTGGTGAAATCGTGAGCTCCCATCTTCTTTCCCATGGCCGAGCCGGTTCCGTCAGCACCGTGACAGGCAGCACACTTTGATTTGAAGAGCCCCGCCGCGTCCTGCGCATGCGCAGGAAAGGAAACGCTGAAAATGACAGCAAGAACCGTTGCGATCGTAAGCACCTTAAGATCGAATCTCTTCATCTTTAAGCTCCATTTGAATTTTGCCCGCAACATCGGCAACGAGCATACATCCAAACACTGTTGCAATATTGAACTTTTCGAGTAGGGGGGTTCTGTGACGCTGATCACAGCTCCGTGTTTGTCCAAATGATCGAAACGCGATTGCCGCAGAAATGGATCGGCGCTGGCCGCGTGACAGCCCTCACTACGTTCCGTGATGCCGGTCACGGCATCGCTTGGAACCCGAGACCAGAATGACGGTGAGGTAGGGTTATGCCGAGGGATGATCGCAACCTGCTGGATGTGCTGAAGTTCGAGCTGGAATTCCTTGAGCAAGGCGGATACGGCCGATTGCCGCGCGAATCCTGGCGACCTCGGTTCGTCTTCGAAGATTCGCCCACCTGCATGAACTTCAATTCGAAGGACCGCGAACCGTGCAGCGAATGTCTTCTGATGCAGTTTGTTCCGGAGGAAGCGCGCAAGGAGCAAACTCCGTGCATTCACATTCCGTTGTCTTTAGCAGGAGAAACTCTGGAGAATTTGTACCGCACGGGAACGCAGCAGGAGATTGAGACTGTGTTGGGCGACTGGCTCCGAATCACAATCCGCAAATTAGAAGCCGAGAAAGCTAAACAGCCTGTCTCTACTAGTTCAACCCCGTAAGCGATTTCCTTCAAGCCGGTTCTTTTCCATCAAGCCCCAATAAAGCGGACAATCTGGGCGATTCCCACCGCGCCCCGGAAATGGCCGTCGCTGGCGGACTATGCGCTGGTTTGCCGGACGATTCTGATCTTAGTTTCGAACCCTTGAGCGGTTGCCAGCGCCCTCGATACCAGACATAGCTCCTTTACCTTTTGCAGTAGGCTGATTGCCCGGTCTCTACTCTCTTCATTTGGAATTGTCAGGTTGGGGCGGAGGACAATCTCGCGAAAGGTATAGCCAGTTTCAGTCTTGCTTACAACCCCTTCGGCCTCGACCTCGAGGTCCGTGTATTCGAACTTCGAGGCTCCGGCGATGGCATGGAACGTGGTTGTAAAGCAACTCGCAACCGCACTAATTAGTAAATCTTCGGGGGTCCACCGGCCTTGCAGACCGCCAAACTGCGGCGGGGAGGCAAAGTGGATGGCATTGGGCGCCGAATCCGACTTGGCGAGCCCGGTCTGGCCGGAACTCCACCAAGCTACAACGCGGTGCTTGTGTTCATTTTCCATTCTCGACTCCAGGTCATGATTCGCTTAAAAAAATAAGTGCTTCCAGCAACGAGGATGGAAAGGTTAAGGCGAGCAAACTGTTTCTAGCCCAGCTTGAGCGATTCTCTCCTCTGGACTCATTCCGCACCGTGGCCAAAGTCACGATGCGGCGTGATACGAATCACAACGCGACCCATCGCAGCCATAAAAGGGGCCGGTCGCCACGCGATTGGTTTTTGTCTTAAACTCAATCTTGTGTTGTTTTTATAGGAGGCGTTCTTGCCTGGCAGCCCAAAAGTATCTCCCGCACTCAAGAAGCGCGCTGCTCAAATTAAAGTGCTCCTGATGGATGTAGACGGCACGATGACCGACGGCAGCGTTACCCTGCTCTCGCAAACCGACGGCACCGCACTAGAAATCAAGACGTTCGACGCTCACGACGGCCAGGGATTGACCCTCGCCCATACGGCTGGGTTGCGCACGGGATGCATTACCGGTCGCGAGAGTGCGGCGTTGCTCCGTCGGGCCGGCGAGATGAAGATGGACTTTATTTATATGAAGCAACCGCTAAAGATGCCGGCCTACGAAGATATTCTGGCAAGAACGGGCATGCCTGATTCCGAGGTCGCCTACATTGGCGATGATCTGCCCGATATCCCCTTGATGCGGCGCGTTGGACTTGCGGTCGCCGTCGGCGACGCCGTCCCTGAGGTGAAAGCAGCTGCGCATTACACGACCAAAGCGGTCGCCGGCCACGGAGCAGTGCGGGAAGCGGTTGAGCTCATTCTCAAGTCAAAAGGAATTTGGGAAGCCTTGATCGACAAAGCGCGAGCCTGATAAGGAACGCAGATCCCTGGTGCCGGTCAACATCGCGCTGAGCGCTTGTCAACGACAGAGAGCGGCGCCACCAGCGATGCCAGCATCTGCACCGTAATGTGCGGCCAGCAGCGGTACTTCCTGGCAATGCGAATTCACACACCAGCTTGGCAATCGGTCCCGTATTTCCCCAAAGAAGGGTCGTAGCATGGCCCCCGCGCCGCCACCGATAATCATCACGTCGGGCTCGAGCAAATCCACTATATTTCCCAGCCATACGGTCAGGAGCGTTGCAGTTTCCTGCAGGACTTCCTTGGCCAGCAAATCCCCCGCCCCATATGCTTTACCGACCATCTCGCTGGTGATGCGATCAACTTGTCCTCCGGCCAGCTCCAGGATCAAGGATGTTCGCCCATCCTTTGCAATTTTTTCTGACGCTCTACGAGCAATTGCCGGGCCGGACGCCAGCGCCTCAATACAACCCAGCTTGCCGCACCCGCAGCGCGGGCCGCGGTAGTCGATGGTATTATGACCACCTTCCGCCGCTGCACCGGTACGGCCGTGATAAATGCGGCCATCGAATACGATGCCGGTGCCAATTCCAGTACCAATGGTCGCGCAGAAAACGTTGCGAAACCCGCGGCCTGCGCCCCACAAAGCTTCCGCCAGCGCGGCGGCGTTACCATCGTTGTCGACGCGAACCGGCAAGCCATAGGTCTTCGAGATTTCTGCCGCCAGTGGGAAGTTGCGCCAACCCGGAAGATTGGGAGGATTGATAACGACGCCAGTTCGCGGATCGAGGGGGCCCGGAGCACAGATGCCAATGCCGGAAATCGCGCTCTCGGCGTGGGCTTGGGTGGCGACTCGAACGCAGTTGATGGCTGAGATTACGGCGGCTAAACCAGCGGCGGCATCGTTTGCCGCCATTGGAGTCCGCGTTTGGTAGGTGATTTCACCTGCGGTGTTTACTAGACCTGCGGCGACTTTGGTGCCGCCCACATCCACGCCGATGAGGTGCCGGTCTCCCGAGACTTGCGTCATGCGATTTACGCCGGGTCCAGTCTATACCTCAAGCGCTGACGGGATGTGTATCGTTTTGTATATTTCACTGCCGCTTCATTCCATCCTCTACTAAACCGTTCAAGGTCTTGCTTCGGCCAATGGTAAACTATTCGGACGGGTGAGGGCGCGTAGCTCAGTTGGTAGAGCAATGCCCTTTTAAGGCATGGGTCGAAGGTTCGAATCCTTCCGCGCTCACCAGTTCCTGCAATCACTTCCAAACGCACTTTCTCTGCCGCTGAATTTCGTCCAAGCCGGCGCGGCGTCACCCTGCGCTCTCGGAGCCTCGCGTACCTCTTCCGGTCTGTGCAAAGCTCCGTACAACGAGTTGCGCGCCGACGGAATCAGAGAGGGATGGAGCTGTTGGGAGCTTGCAACAAGAGACTGTTTCAATGCGGTGCGACGCAAGCTGATTTGCTCGATGAAGTCGTTTCAGCCCACAGGCAAAGCGAAAGTCAGTTTACAATTGGTTACCGCTTTCAAGCCCGACGTGAAAAGCTTGGCTTAGCAGAAATCGTCACGAGACAAACTAAATAAGGATGGTGTCCATGTTGTCGGTCAGACCCCTGCTCCGCTGCGTGCCGCGGATTTGCGTTGTGTCTGTTTTGTTGTTCTGTGCGGCGCTGTGCTCTCCGACGTTACTTGCGCAAACTACAATTTCCACCGGCAGCATTCAAGGCTTGGTCACCGATCCCTCTGGAGCCGTGGTGGGCGGGGCAAAGATCGCCATCACCAATAAGGCCACAGGCCGTGTGATTGTCACCAAGTCTACGTCAGCCGGTGCGTACACGTCGGGCGCATTGACTCCGGGCGACTACACCTTGCGAGTGGAAGCTCAGGGATTCAAAACTTCGGAGGCCCCGGTGACGGTGCAGGTGGGCGTGACCGCTTCAGGGAACGTCAAACTGCAGGTCGGGCAAGAGACGCAGGTCGTCGTGGTGCAAGGCGCCCAGGTTGCGGTGAACACGCAGCAGGCCACTGTGCAAGGAGTGCTGACTGCCGAACAGATCGAGAATTTGCCGATCAACGGACGGAACTTTCTGGACCTGGCACAGCTGGAGCCGGGAGTGCAGATTCAGGATGGCGGAAACTTTGATCCCACGAAAAATGGATTCTCTTCCATTTCGTTCGGCGGCCGGTTTGGACGCACCGCGCGCATTGAAGTCGACGGACTCGACATCAGCGATGAAACGGTGGGCACCACTACGCAAAACGTACCGGCGAGCGGGATTCAGGAGTTTCAGATTCAGCAATCCTCGCTCGATCTCTCCACCGAACTCACTTCTTCCGGCTCGGTGAACGTGACCACCAAGTCAGGCACCAATAGATATCACGGCGAGGGATACTACGCTTTCCGCGACCAGACTCTCGACGCCAATCTGCCCGGAGGAACGGACAATCCTTTTCAGCGCAATCAGTATGGCGGAGACTTTGGCGGACCCATCCTCAAGGACAAGCTGTTTTTCTTTCTCGATGCCGAGCGGACGAAACAGGACCTTCTCAATCCTGTCCTGCCGGGCGGTCCATTTTCTGCGCTCGTCGGCAGCTATAGCTCACCCTTCCGAGAGGTGGAAGGCATTGGACGCCTCGACTGGCAGATCAACAACAACTACAAGTTTTTCTACCGTTTTTCTTACGATCAAAATCACAGCGTGCTGGCCATCATCCCCAATAGCTTCCAGCCTTTTGCCAATGTGAATCACACGCCAGTCCACGCCATGGGACTGGACTTCAACACCGGGAGCTACACGCACAGCATTCGTTTCGGTTACACGAAATTCCGCAACGCGATCGTGGATGCAACAGCGGGAACGAATATCTTCGATCCGCTTCCAGGAATTGAGTTGGCCATTGGCGCCGATCCGGATTGTCTGACTTCGGGGGCGGATTTTTTCTGCTCCGGTCCCAGTTTTCTGGCGCCGCAGCAGACCTACCAGACCGACCACCAGATCAAATATGACGGCAGCCGCGCCCTGGGCGCGCACATCATCCGCTACGGCGGAGGATTCAATCATATTTTCGGAGGAGGCTTTGCGAGTTTTCTGAAACTCGCGCCCGCTGTAGGCGCAGGAATTTCCGACTGTGGTGGTGCATGCATGGCTCTACCCGGTGGGGCAGCCAATCCGGTGAACTACCCGGCGAACACAGTGGCATTGGGCAACGGGCAGGGTTATGACTCGGAGATACCGGCGTTTGGATTTCCCGCAGGCGGCAGCGGCCCTGACAACCGGATTTCGTTCTATGTCGGAGATGCCTGGAAGTTGAAGCCGAATTTCACTCTCACTTACGGCTTGCGTTACGTGCGCGATTCAGGACGAACCGACAGTGATCTCGGACCGATCTCCGCTTTGAATCAGTTCGACAATCAATATTATTCCGGTCTCGGCAATCGTGTGCATCAACCCAGTCTGAACTTCGCACCACAGATTGGTCTGGCCTGGGATCCCTCCGGCAAGGGCAAGACGGTGATCCGCGCGGGTGCCGGACTCTTCTACGAGAACTCGATCTGGAACAATATTGAATTTGACCGGCCAGCGCGCCTGCCAACTGGACTGTTCCTCGCCAATCCGACGGTATGCACGAACGGCTTACCGAACTCAAGTTTTACCTTGCCGGACGGGACCGTACCCAACCTTTCGTTTTGCGGGCAGCCGATCGGTCAAGCGGCGGCGGCAATCACTGCACTGCAAGCTCAATATCAAGCGGCCACCGCTTCGGTGGGAACCAAGGCTCCCAACCCCTCGTTCATCGGAACGGCTTTGTCAGATGGACTGGACGCTACAGGCACGGCTTTGCTGGCACCCGACTACATCAGCCCTCGCTCTCTGCAAATCAACGCCGGCATTCAGCATGAGATACGGCCGGGGATGGTTTTTACTGCTGACTACTTGCGGAACATTGAAACCCACACGCTGCTGGCGATTGACACGAATCACGTGGGCGATGCCCGCTTCTTCAATCTGACGAATGCGCGCACCGCGATCTCAGCGACCAACAGCCAGTTCAGTAACAAGGGGGTTCCTTGCGGGGCGGGATTTGATCAGGGTTCGATTAATTGCGCCATCGCGGCGGGGGCAACGATCAGCGACTACGCCGCTAACGGACTCGATTCCGGCTACTCGCTTTGCGGTGGAGGTCCCTGCCCGACTGCAGCCTTCCCCGGAATTAATCAGAATCTCGGCGCCAACCAGATGCTGTTCCCCATCGGCTATGCGAGGAATACTGCCCTGCAGTTGTCGTTGAAGCAACATTTGGATCATCCGTTTGCCGGGGTGAGAAACTTTGACCTGCAAGTCTCTTATCAACTCGAGCGCTATATCGCCGCGGCGACCGACAACGACTTCATCAACATCGCCACCGACTTCAACAGCCCGCAGCATTATCTGGGCCCGAACGGCCTCGACCGCAAGCACCAGATATCTTTCGGTGGCACCATGGATCTGCCGCTGCACTTTCGCGTGGGCGCGATCGGACATTTTTATAGTCCGCTCCCGGTGACGCTTACGCTGAACCCGACCGGAAACGCGGGCGGCATCTTCGTGACCGACGTCACGGGTGATGGCACCGGCGACGGCAGCTTTGCCTCGAACGGCGGTTTTGGCGATGTGCTTCCCGGCACCAACATTGGTTCGTTTGGACACGGGGTCACCAGCAACGATAGCAACAACGTCACCAACAATAACGGCAGCTACAAAAGCGATAACATCAACAGCGTGATCAACGACTACAACCACAACTTTGCCGGGCTACCAACTCCCGCTGGAGACATTCTGATCAACAGCGGACTGTTCACCCAGGGACAGTTGTCGTCTCTGCAAGGAGTACAGCAGGTAGTGCCGACCGCGCCCAACAACGAAGCCGGGATGGGCTGGTTGCGGGCATTCGATGTCAACTTCAGCTGGATCTATAAATACAGGGAGCACTTTCAGCTGGAGCCGGGAGTTTCCTTCTTTAACGTGATGAACTTCTCGAATTTTGACGGACCGGGAAACCCGCTCAGCGGCGTCTTGAGCGGGACGGTCGGATCGGTGAACGGCACTTCCGGCGAGCAGCCGAGCAGCAATCGCCTGGGACTCGGCTCCGGCGTCTTCGCGCTCGGGTCTCCGCGTGTGCTTGAATTCTCGTTGAAGCTGAGGTTTTAATCCGAGGGCCGACTTCATCGCCGGCCTTCGCGATCCTATGCTGTAAGACGCAGCTCTTCCAATTGGCTTGGGTCAATCTTCAAACCAGCCGCCGCGACGTTTTCCTCGAGATGGGCAACCTTCGAAGTTCCGGGGATCGGCAGCATCCCTGGCGATCGTGAAAGCAACCACGCCAGCGCCACCTGGGATGGCGTAGCTTTCCATCGCGCCGCCACGTGGCCGATCGGGCTGCCGGCGTCCGACACTTTTCCGGCGGCCAACGGAAACCACGGAATGAAGCCCAGGTTCTCTTTTTCGCAATATTCCAGAACGGCTTCCGACCCGCGGTCGGAAATGCTGTAACGATTCTGGACGCTGACAATGGGAACGATCGTTCGCGCGTGCTCGATCTGTCGCACACTTACTTCCGATAAACCAATATGTTTGATCTTCCCCTGCGCCTGCAGATCCTTCAGAGTGCCGAGTTGATCTTCGGCCGGAACCTTTGGATCGATGCGATGCAGTTGATACAGATCAATCCGGTCGAGACGCAAGCGCCGCAGGCTACCTTCGCAGGCGGACCTGAGGTGCTCCGGTCTTCCGTTTTCAACCCATAGGTCGGGCCCCGGGCGATCGAACCCGCCCTTAGTGGCGATCACCAGGTTCGCGGGATACGGATGCAGAGCTTCAGCGATGATCTCCTCACTCACATAGGGGCCATAAGAGTCCGCAGTATCGATAAAGTTGATTCCTAATTCGACGGCGCGCCTGAGAACTCGAACAGCTTCAGGCCGATCGGCCGGCTCGCCCCAGATTCCCGGTCCAGTAATTCGCATCGCACCGAATCCCAGCCGGGTTACGGGCAGGTCATTTCCGATCAGGAATTCGCCGGCTTTCTTGGCGGGCTGTTCCTGGTGAGTTGCAGATTTCTTCTTCGGCATGTCGTTCCTCCCTATCCAGCAGTAGATACTCATAACACGCGCCCCGATATTTCTTCTCTTGAGGAACGACCAGGCTCTTGTTCATTGGGGAAAATTAGGTTCGCGGAAATTAAACTTCTCGTGACGAACCGCTCTGAAGGAGAAATTGCGGATGCACGGCGAGCGCTCCTCTCAAGTGTGATCGAGAGTTCGCGCCCGCCGCCGTTCTTCCGTCGCGCGAAAACAGAGTCGCGTCGCGGTTCGATCAGGTTCGATTATGCTGCCGCTTGCTTGCTGTTGCTTCTGACGAACGCGAGCAAGTCGGCATTGATCTGATCCGCATGGGTTGTAGGCATTCCGTGCGGGAAACCTGGATACACTTTCAGCATTGCACCCTTTACGATCTTCGCGGACTGCAGGGCTGCGGCGGCAATGGGCACGATCTGGTCGTCGTCGCCGTGAAGAATGAGAGTGGGGACGTCGAACTTCTTCAGATCCTCGGTGAAATCCGTCTCAGAGAAAGCTTTGATGCAGTCGTAGCCCGCCTTCATCCCGCCCAGCATCCCCTGGAGCCACCACTTGTCCCGGATGCCTTCCGAAATTTTGGCGCCGGGCCGGTTGTAACCGTAGAACGGGAGGGTAATGTCCATGTAGAACTGCGGCCGGTTTGCTACATACGCAGCCCGCAGGCCATCGAAGACTTCCATGGGCGCGCCAGCTGGATTCTTGTCCGTCTTCAGCATCAGTGGCGGCACCGAACTGATGAGTACGGCCATGGCGACACGCTTGGTACCATGCCGGCCGATATAGCGCGCCACTTCGCCGCCACCGGTCGAGTGACCCACATGGATTGCGTCCTTCAAGTCAAGTTTTTCCGTCAGCGCGGCCAGATCGTCGGCGTAGGTGTTCATGTCGTTCCCTTCCCAGGTCTGGGTGGAACGTCCGTGGCCTCGACGGTCATGCGCTATGACGCGATAGCCATGCTGGCCGAAGAAAAGCATCTGACTGTCCCAATCGTCTGCGGTGAGCGGCCACCCGTGACTGAACACTATGGGCTGGCCTGTTCCCCAATCCTTGTAATAGATTTGCGTGCCATCTTTGGTTGTAATCGTAGGCATGAATATTCTCCTTGTAAGTGGTGATTCTTCCTGTTGTAGGTTGGTGACAACAATTTGTACAAACTAGGCTGCTTGCGCCGACTCGATACGAAACTTCTTCGTCGCGAGAATAGTAAGCACGATAAATATAGCCATCACGATGAGTTGCGCGATCAGGAAAGGCGGCTCTTTCTGGGTCGGAGCCAGCGCCTTAAGAACCGGCACCTTCATGAACGCCTGTACCACTGCGACGAAGACATTGAGGTAAAGCACGATTGCGGCACCGATGACATAAATCCGACGCCATGCTCCGGCAAGATGAAAGACGTAGCGCGCCGGGATCGCGACTGCCAGTATCACGAGCGAAAGGATCCCGAGAATATGCGATGGCAACAGATGTTCAAACGGGAAACCAAAACCGGTAATGCTGGTCAATGCCGTGGTCGTCAGAAAGACCGCGGTCCAGCTGTCGAGGCGCTTCCCATTAAGAAGCCCGAACATGACAATGAACCCGGAGCCGATTCCGGCCAGGCTGATCAGCACGTGCAGGAGTGTGTAAGTCGCAGTGGTTATTCCCAAAATCATGACGCATCCCCTTTCGATCTAAATTTCGTCGCGCCTTCACCTCAGAGTGTGAACGCCTACTGCCAGCCTCCGCCCAGCGCCTTGTAAAGTTGCACCAGACTTTGGTACTCGTTGCCGCGGGCCTGGGCGAGAGCAAGCTCAGCGGTGAAGAGCGAACGCTGTCCATCGAGAACCTCAAGATAAGTGGTGATGCCTCCGCGATAGCGCACGAGAGAGGTGCTGACTGAGTCCTGCAGGTCCTTGACCGTCGTCTCCTGTGCCACGCGCACTTCGTGCAATTTCTGATAACCGATCAGGGCATCGGAAACATCGCGAAACGCCAACTGGATGGCCTGTTTATACGCAATCAACTCCTGGCGATCCTGCGACTCGGCCAGTCGCAGGTTCCCGCGCAATGCGCCGCCCGTGAAAATAGGTTGAGAGACCTGTGCGCCGTAGGACCAGATTCCAGTCTGTGAACTCATGAGGCCGGTGAATAGGGTGCTTCGTCCGAACGCGCCACCACCGGAACCGGTGAGCGAAATTTGCGGGAAGAATGCGGCTCTGGCCACGCCGATCTCGGCATTAGCAGCAATCAATTCCTGTTCGACCTCGCGAATGTCCGGCCGGCGTTCAAGCAACGACGATGGCAATCCCGGCGGAACGTCGGGGGGGAGCGGTTGCTCGGCCAGCGCACGCCCGCGTCGAACGCCCTCGGGGTAATGGCCCAGAAGAATGCTGATCGCATCTTCCTCCTGGCCAATCTGTCTCTCCAAGTCCGGGATCTGTGCGTTGGCGACATCCAGTACCTGCTCGGCTTGCAGAACATCCAACTTCGTGGCGACACCGTGGTCGAGCCGCAACTGCGTCAGCTTGACGGACTCTACTTGTGTTTTGACGGTGTCTCGAGTGATTTGAAGCTCAAGATCGAGGTCAAGAAGTTGAAAGTAGTCACTGGCTACGTCGCTGACCAGGGTTAATATGACCGTATTCTTCGCATCCTCGGTGGCCAGCAGCTGGGCACGGGAAGCCTCCGTCGCGCGTCGCAGGCGGCCGAAGAGGTCCAACTGAAACGCAGCGTCGGCGGTCAGGCCCAGAATGTTGTACTTCGATTGCGTGCTCGGGTCCTTTCCGCCGGCGAAGGTAGCGTTCCCTTGCACCTGCGGAAAGAGACTGGAACGAGTGATCGCGACCTGAGCACGCGCCGCGCTGATGCGCTCCGTGGCCAACTGCAGATCGTAATTCTCCCTCAGCGCTGTGTGGATAAGTTCTTGCAGTTGCGGGTCTTGGAAAACTTGCCACCACGGAAGGTCCGCGAAGGACGCGGTTTGCGCCTGTGCCTGTGGGTTGTCTCTCAAGTCGCGGTATACGCCGGGAGTCTGCACGGCGGGCCGGTGGTAGTTCGGGCCTACCGCGCACCCAGCCATGAAAATCGAGGTCAAGATCGCAAGCATCAATGATGGCATTCGCGTCATTCTGGTCATGACTATCTCCGCTCGTCCCTGCCGTGGCGGGCCATTTCAGTCTCCCTCCGCCGGAGCGGGTGTTCCTGGAAGCGCGTTCGGGGCGCGTTCCTGACCCGCTCCTGACCATTTCTCCACCATGTAGAAAATCCCGGGCACGAAGAAAATTCCGATCAAGCTGGCGGCCAACATGCCACCGATCACCGTAGTGCCCATGATCTGGCGCGCAACCGCCCCCGCGCCGCTGGCCGTCCATAGCGGTACGCAACCAAGAATGAAGGCGAAAGATGTCATTAAAATTGGACGCAGACGAAGCCGGGCTCCTTCGAGTGCAGCATCCGCCAAAGGCTTCCCTTGTTCGTATTCGTCCTTGGCGAACTCGACGATCAAGATTGCGTTCTTGGCGGCTAACCCGATGAGCATGACCAGACCGATTTGCGAATAGACATCGCTCTCCATCTGAACCAGGTAAGGCGGCAGGAAAATGCCGAGCAGCACGCGGCGCAACCAAAGAATTCCAAAAGCTCCAAAGATCGCCACGGGCGTGCTCAGTAACACGCTGAATGGCAGCGACCAGCTTTCATACAAGGCGGCCAGGATCAGAAAAACAAACAACAACGACAATCCGAAGATCACGGGCGCCGGCACACCTTGTCGCGCTTTTTGTTCCTGAAATGACATGCCCGAATAATCAAAACCCATTTCGCGCGGCATGGTTTGTTTGAAAACATCTTCAAGCGCAGCAGTAGCCTGGTCTGCGCTATAGCCTGGCGCGGCGCTACCGTTGATCTGTGCGGAGCGATACTCATTGAAGCGCAAAGTAAATTCCGGACCGAGGCGCGGCTTGATGGTCGTAAGTGTGGAAAGCGGGACATTCTCTCCTCTGCTGTTGCGGACATAAAACTGCCCTACGTTTTCGGCCTTGGCGCGGTCCCCGCCCTCCGCTTCGATATAGACCTGCCACTGGCGGCCAAAGCGATTGAAATAGTTAATGAAATATCCCCCCATGAAGGCCTGGATCGTGCGGTACACGTCGTTGAGAGCGACGCCTTGCTTCAGCACTTTGTCGCGATCGACTCCAACAAATTCTTGCGGAACGCTTGCCAGGAAAGTGGTGCTCAGGCTGGCGATCTCCGGCCGCTTTCGGGCGGCTTCCAGAAAAGTGGCCAGATTCTTGGAGAGAAACTGCAGATCACTCCCCGAACGGTCCTCGAGGATGAAGGTAAATCCCCCCGCAGTGCCGACGCCTGGAATGGCGGGCGGGGAGAAGGCAAACGACACCGCCGCCGGCAACTTGCTCAACTGCTGGTTGAGATGGGCCTTGAGCGATTGAAATTGCTCCTCTCTTGTCTTGCGTTCGTTCCAGGGCTTGAAGTTCACAAAAAAGGTCGCGTTGTAACTGGTCCGAACAAAACTGAGCAAACTGAAGCCGACGAAGCCGGTAACTTGCTGAACCCCCGGCGTATTCAACAGGATTTTTTCCACATCAGCCGATACGGCCGTCGTGCGTTCGAGCGATGCCCCATTCGGCAGCTGCACATTGACGTAGGCGTAACCTTGATCTTCGTCAGGAAGGAAGCTTGATGGGATTCGATTGGCAAAAAAGAAACCCGCCGCACAAAAGGCAGCAAGCAACACGACGACAATGACGGTCTTTTGGAGCAATACTCCACTCCAACGCACATAGCCGTCAGTGGCTCGGTCGAAGACGCGGTTAAACCAATCAAAAAATCTTCGCAAGAGTCCATGGCTCTCTGTCTTCGGCTTGAGCAACAGCGCGGCGAGCGCCGGACTGAGGGTCAGCGCATTGAAAGCAGATAGCAGAACCGAAATCGCGATGGTGACGGCGAATTGCTGGTAGAGCTTGCCGGTGATTCCGGGAATGAAGGCCGTCGGCACAAACACGGCGGATAGAACCAGCGCAATGCCAACCACTGGGCCGGAAAGTTCTTCCATGGCTTTCAAGGCCGCGGCCTTGGGCGTCAAGCCTTCCTCGATGTGGCGTTCCACGCCTTCAACCACGACAATGGCGTCATCCACCACCAGACCGATCGCCAGCACCAGACCAAAGAGAGAAAGCGTGTTTATGGAGAAACCGAACAAGGGGAAAAGCACGAACGTGCCGATCAGTGAGACCGGCACCGCCAGCAGCGGAATCAGCGTGGCGCGCAAGCTCTGCAAGAAGATGTAAACCACAAGGATTACGAGCGCGAGCGCGATCAAAAGCGTTATAACGATTTCCTTCATGCCTTCCGTAACCGAACGCGTCGTATCCAGCGCAGTGACATAATCCAGGTCTTCCGGGAAGCGCTCCTTCATCTTGGCCATCAGCGTATTAACGGCGGC
This sequence comes from uncultured Acidobacteriaceae bacterium, assembly GCA_963750245.1. GTDB lineage: Bacteria > Acidobacteriota > Terriglobia > Terriglobales > Acidobacteriaceae > Sulfotelmatobacter. The sequence goes on along the minus strand of CAVVQB010000002.1, from coordinate 552,494 downwards.
GGCGGCATCGACGGCGTTCGACCCCGGCAGTTGGTAGGTGGCGATGACGGCGCTCGGCTTTCCGTTATAGCGTCCAGCGACGCTGTAGTCCTGCGAACCCAGCTCGATTCGAGCAACATCGCGGACCCGGACGGTTCCCCCGTCGGGGGTCTCGCGCACGACGATCTGTCCGAATTCTTCCGGGGAGATGAGCCGGCCCTGCGCCAGAACTGTATAAGTAAATTCCTGGCCCTTGGGCGCCGGTTCGCCCCCTGCTTTCCCAGCCGGGTTCACTGTGTTTTGCGCTTGAATGGCGCTAATGATTTCCGGGACAGTGATGCCCAGCTTGGCCAACGTGTCGGGCTTTACCCACAACCGCATCGCGTATTGGCCAGAACCGAACACCTGGACGTTACCGATGCCTGGCGAACGCAGAATGGGGTCAACAAGATTGATGTAGGCGTAGTTCGCCAGAAAGTTCGCGTCATAGGTCCCATGGGGCGAATACACGGCCATCAACGTCAGAGGAGCGGTTACGGATTTTCGAACGGTGACTCCGTAATTGGTCACGTCCACGGGAAGCTGAGAAGCCGCCAGGGTCTCGCGGCTTTGCGCGAGAATGTAATCGGTGTTGGGATCGGTTTTTGCGTCGAAGTCCACGATCAGGCTGGTGGTGTTGTTCGCGGTTGCATTCAGCGAGTACATGTAATTCATGTTGTCCACGCCGCTCATCTGCTGTTCGATGGGCGTGGCAACCGCCTGTTCCAGGGTTTGCGCGTCGGCCCCGATGTAGGTGGCCAGAATTTGAACCTCGGGCGGAGCGATGCTGGGAAACTGCGCCACCGGCAAAGCCAGGATGGTGAGGGTGCCAACGATCACGAGCACGATCGAAATCACCATGGCGACGATGGGACGATTGATAAAGAACTTTGACATCGTTTACCTCGCCTTTGCTTCCGCCGCAAATGGCTTGGGGTTCACCAGCATGCCCGGACGCACCTTCTGCACACCCTCGGCGACCACGCGCTCCCCGGGCTTCAGTCCGTCCGCAACAACCCACTGGTTGCCAACACGGTCGCCGACTTGGACCGTGTGGATGCTCACCTTGTTCTGGTCATCGACTGACGCGACTTGATAGCCGCCTTGCAGCTCCGAGACCGCACGCTGCGGAACCAGCAACGCGTCTTTCTGGACTCGCACAACCGCGCGGACCTTGCCGTACCCACCAGGACGGAGAATATTTCCAGGATTGGGAAACAGTCCAGCGATGCGAATTGCACCGGTGCTTATATTTACCTGGCGGTCCGCAAAGTAGAATGTGCCCTCATGCGCATAGGTTGAGCCGTCGGCCAGAATCAGTTGGAGGTGCAGATTCTTGTCAGCAGCTTCCCGACTGGTTTCCGTCGGGTAGCGGGCTCTCCATCCGAGGTACTGAGGCTCGCCGACGGTGAAATAAACCTTAATGGGGTCGACGGTTGACACGGAGGTCACAGGCGCACTGCTTAAATTGACCAGCGCGCCTACCTGCAGCTGAGCCTGCCCCGCGATGCCATCGATGGGCGCCACGAGCCGAGTGAAATCGAGGTTGATCTCGGCCGTTTCCACGGCAGCCTCATCCGTCTGGATTTGAGCCTGAGCCGACGCTACCGAGGCCTTGGCTGCCAGGTTATTTTGAACGGAATTGTCGAGATCCTGTTGGCTGGCTGCTTGCACCTTTGCCAGCGGTGTGTACTTTTCTACGTCAAGCTGAGTTCTACGTTGAATCGCTTCGGCGGTATCAAGCTGGGCTTTGGCTTGCGCTAACTGTCCTTCCGCCTGGTCGAGAGCTGCCTGAAAGGGTCGTGGATCAATCTCAAAGAGCAACTGGCCCTTCCTGACGAAGGCGCCTTCCTGGTAGCCCTGCCGCAGCAGATAGCCCGTGACTTGCGCCTTCACGTCGGCATTGGTGAATCCATCCAGCGTTCCGATCCATTCGCCATAAATAGGAACATCTTTCTGCTCAACCTGGATCACCTCGACGTCGGGTGGAGCGCCTGGTTGCGCGCCTGATACGCGCCTTGGATAGATCGCTCCAATAATCAAACCGATGGCCAGTAGACAAGCCGCTCCGCCTATCCAGAGTTTGTACTTCGAGAGCATACTCACCTTCCTCCTGGGCAGCGTGCCCCTTGGTTAACGCGCGAAGCTTGGCAGCTTCGGGATTGTACGGATGTCAAACACCGTGTGCTTCCGCGGTCGAGAACACATCACGACGTGCAGTGTTTTCGGCTACCTTAAAAGCCCCCTGGCTACGAATGACCCCGTTTTCAATCGAAGAAGACCTCAGACCTGAGGCCTCACCCTACCCACAACGCGGACCAGTATACGCGGACAATTACCGGAATAGACGCATCCTTGTTCGAGCAACCAATGCCTGCAAACCGCCAGCCGACGCCCCAGGTCCGCCGAGGAGAACTAGCTCGCATTCTCCGAAATCATGGCGCTCGCGACTGCAGCGCTGGCCACAGACAGGCCGGCGCAAATCAACATCACCTCTCGAAATCCAGATACAAAGGCCTTCCCAATCGCCCCACTGAGCTGTGCTCTCGCACCGGCATCAAGGCCCGCTGGCAGCGGAAGACCAGCAAGCTTCGTTTCGTTGGATTGCACTTGCTCCACAATGCCCGGCGGCAGCGCTAGATCCTGCAGGCATTGATTCAAACGAGAACTAAACGCCTTCACCATCGCAATCCCCAGGACTGCGACCGCAAGTACTCCGGCAATGCGGGCGACTGCATTGTTGATTCCCGAGGCGGTTCCGACGCGGTCCTGGCCTACCGAATCCATGACGATCGTAGTAAGCGGAGCCACGGTAATCGCTATCCCAAAGCCGAGAACAAGCACGGCAGGAAAAAATACCTTCCAGTAACTTCCTCCCACCGAGGGCAGAGCAAATAGAGTGAATCCCAGCGCGACAACCAATGGACCAATGATCAATGGCAGTCGTGGGCCGTAACGGGCCACCAGCCCCCCAGACCATCGTGAAAGAGAGAAAATCAGCAGAATGAGTGGCAGCACTTCAGCACCCGCCCTCGTGGGGGAATGCCCTTGCACCTGGATCAGATTCAACGGAAACATGAAGAAGAAAATTCCGGTAGCCGCGTAAAGTAACAGCGTCAGCAGGTTAGTGCCGCTGAATGTGGAAGACTTGAACAGCGTTAGCGGAACCATTGGCGAAGTTACGCTCGCTTCGACGAACACGAATAGAAAAAGACAGGCGCAGCCTCCAATCAGGCCCGCTAGCACCAAAGGATGCCGCCAACCCAAGCTCACCGATTCAATGAACCCAATGACCAAGCCTCCTAGTCCGAAGAAGACAACCAGGGCGCCAAACCAGTCAACATGGCCACCGGCGGCGCTGCGGCTCTCGGGAATCTGCCAAAGCGAAATGGCTATCGTCGCCGCTGCCAGGGGGAGGTTGATAAAAAATACCCACCGCCAGGAAGCATGCTCGACCAGCCAACCACCGAGAACGGGCCCCACCGCTGCCGTAATCGATGTAAAGCCTGACCACGTGCCGATCGCCCGCCCGCGGCTTTTTTCGTCAAAGGAGGTGCTGATGATCGCCAGGCTCCCGGGAACGAGCAGCGCGGCCCCCACACCTTGAATACTCCTGGCAATGATCAACTGATGGATGTTCGAGGCAAAACCGCAACTCAAAGACGCCACGGCGAAAATCGCCACGCCCAGCACGAACATCCGGCGGCGGCCAAAGAAGTCGCCGAGTGAGCCCCCGACTAGAATTAGCGCTCCCAGGAACAGCCCGTAAGACTCGACCACCCATTGCACGCCCACGACCGTTGTATGAAAGCTGGTCTGAAGGGCAGGCAGCGCAACATTCACCACCGTGCTGTCGATGAAGGCCAGGCTGGAACCGATAATGGTCGCGGCGAGTACCCAATTCCTCGCCCCTGCTGCGCAGGGGGATGCGACATCGCCCGACCGGATTACCGCTTCGTCACAAGGCGGTCTCATGCAGCCTATGGATGCAGGGGACTTCCATCTCGATTCGACGGAATCAAAGGAAAAGTTCGGATTACCGGACTGTCAACAGGAAGCCGTCTCGGGCGAAGCGCTCACAATGCCATCGACGAGCACTCATTCCCCATCCGGGTTGATTCCATGCTCTCGGCTGGGGGATGAGATTCGAAAATCTCGAAGATGGAGTCCAGTTTCGTGAGTTTCAACAGTTCCCGCACTTGCGAGGAAGGGTTCATCAGTTTGAGATAAACGCCAGCAGCTTGCAGCGAAACCAACGCGCCCATTCCTGCCGCGTCGATGGCATCGACATCGGTTAGGTCGAGGACGACACTCCGGCCCTCCTGGTGCATGGCCGAGCATAGGATACGCGTCTCGTCACCTCGTACAATTCTGCCCTGGCAGCGCAGAATCACCGGCTCCGCGAAGTTCTCGATAGTGATCGTCAGCATCGTAGATTCTCCAAACCGCTAACTCAGCGCGACATTATAGGCGAATAAAAAGAGAACATCAAGTGCCACGCCAGGTCAACCTCTTGATCAAGCAACTTGCTCCTCCAGCTAAGCTTTCGGCTCCGCTGCAGGCGCTCCGAATGACCCGCAGCGTCCACGCATGCCTTGCCGAAACTTCTCGCGCTCCTCGGGAGTCATTTGTTCCCACCGCTCCCACATGCCGCGCCGCCAGCGCATGTGCCGGCCTCCGCCGTGCCCCCGGAATCCGCCGAAGAGAATCTTGCTAAGCACGAGAATGCCGACAGCCTGCCAAAAGTCGATCCCATGCCAGCCAAACAGCGCCGGCATCAGCCAGTTCCACAGGCTCATTACCACAAAACCAACAACGGTGACGAATAGCACGGCAAACAACACAAACTTCAATCCCCGCAACAACCATTTCCCTTTCATCTTCGTACCCTCATGCTTTCCTGAAATCGTCGTAAATAGCCTGGAGGCGGTGACGAAGGTGCAGCACCGCGTAGTGCTTGCGCGAAAGCAGCGTGTTCACACTGACTCCGGTTTCTTCGGCCAGCTCCTTGAAGCTGTACCCGAAGAACTCGTGAGCAATGAACACCTCGCGCTGCTCTTCAGGTAAATCGTCGAGCGCGGCGTCCATCTCCTGCAACAACAAATTCCGTGCGTAAGCCGCGTCGGGTCCAGCATCCGTCGAAGGAAGCAAGTCCTCCCACCGGAAATCCTCGCCGTTCTCCTCCCTAACCACCGGTTCGGCCGACACTACGCGCTGCTTGCCGCGGAACAGATCGGTAATCCGGTTGCGGGCCACGCGAAACAGCCACGCGGTCACTTGCTCAACCGGCTTCATCATCCGGTAAGCTTCCACAAGTTCGTAGAAGACTTCCTGCATGATGTCTTCTGCGTCGCTGGGGTCGGCGACCCGCTTACGGATGAAGTTGCGAAGCCGGGGCTTTTCCCGCTCGATCGCTTCAGAGATCTGCTGGTCTTGCTGCACCATGATCCACTGTTTTCTCAGCGCTCCGTCCATCTACCCTTGTAGACGAACGAGCGAGACGAATATTGTAGATGTTTGCAAAATTCCGGAAAAAGGCAAATTCCGCCCTCGACGAACTGCTGGCAGCGAAGATGTCAAGAGGGATTAACGGATTGACGGAGCAAAAGGTTACGATGTCGCGATCTCGATGCAAGCACTGTAGATATAAGCATCGCTCCACTTTTTCCAGAAGGTCAACTGAAGTTCCAAGTACTAGTTGCAGTAGTTTGCGTGTTTTTCATCCGAAATTCACATATGCTTCAACTCCCCGTAATTGTGTGCAGGTATGGTTGGTCGTTCAAGTCACCCACTTGGGGCGCTTGGACATTCACCCGCACGAATTCAACACTGCACTCCTGCCGGCGATGTTGTGCCGCTATAAATTTAAACCCCAACCAGCAATTGAGCTTCTCGAAAGGAAACTGGTGATGGGACCCGCAGCACAAGTTCTCAAACTCATTTAGTCTGCTGGTCCCGAGCATTTACTTGTCTCCCTGACGATCAGGCAAGTCCGGGTTCTCACAACGGGAAAAACATGGCTTTGCCACCAGTTGGAAACGCAAGGAAGGTGGGCAGTCTGCTGCCGAAGATTGTTTTCTCGCCACGGGCGAGTTTGATGAATATCAAAACAAAAACTCTCCGTCCTTCCACCGCAACATCAATTCCGCTCACAACCCGATTCCTCTTCGCGGCATTCTTTGTCGTGGTAAGCATGCTCCAGTTGCCGGCGCAGAACGTTGTACTCAGTGGCTCCATCGGCGGTCGCATCACCGACAGAACTGGAGCCGCGGTGCCCGGAGTTTCAGTGGTGGTGCGAAGCCTCGCCACCGGACTGCAACAGTCCGCCGTTACAAATCACACCGGGCTCTACCAGTTCCTGGCTCTGATGCCGGGAACGTATTCGGTCACAGCAACGGGAAAAGGTTTTCACGATATCGAGGCTCTGGTGCGAGTGCTGGTGGGAAACACCACTTCGCAGGATCTCAGGCTGGAAGTGGGAGGCAGCGGGGACACAGTAAAAGTCATCGGGACGATGCCACTCTTGCGGCCGACGGAATCCTCGTCCAGTACCGTGCTCGACCGGTCTTTCATCGATGAACTTCCACTCAATGGACGCCGCTACACCGATTTCACGACACTGACCCCCAATACCAGCTATGACGGCGATACCGGCCTGGTAAGCATTGCCGGACAGCAAGGCGGCGAAGACTCAGGATATGCCAATGGAAACGGCTCCAATGCATTCACCGTCGACGGATCGAATGCCACCAACAATTATTTCGCTGACATTACAGGGCGCTATCGCATTCCTTATTTATATGGTGAAGAAGCGATCCAGGAATTCCAGGTTTCCATCAGCCCTTATTCTGCCGTCTATGGCGGTGGGGCTGGGTTCGTCAACGCAGTGACTCGTTCGGGGAGCAATAGTTTCCACGGCAGCGCCTTCTATTACAACCGAAATTCCGCGACCGGTGCGAATGATGCCCTCGACGAAGCAGCAGGTTTTCCGAAGCCGCAGGATAATCTGCAGCAATTCGGAGCCGGCGTGGGTGGGCCGATCCTGCGAAACCGCTTGTGGTTCTTTTTCGACTACGAGCAGCAATTGCGGAGCGATCCGATTTCGGTAATCAACCAAGCGCTGGTGAGCACGCAGCCCGGTTTCTTGTCCTCTAACTTTGGCATTCCGGATGGGACGCCGCTCCCGGCGCCAAACGGACCTTTGCCCGTGCCCGGCGCCGACATCGCGCCAGATGCGAATAATCCGGTGTACTTGCAACAGGTGTCGAATGTCATCGGAGCCCTCAATTCCAATCTCGGGAGCCGAGCGAGAAAACGCAATGATCTGGTATTTACGCCGCGGCTGGATTACCAGGCGAGTTCTCGCGACGGTTTGTTTCTGAGCCTGAACTTCAATCATTTCAACTCGCCCGGAGGTGTGATTACCGATCCAACCGTGGGCAATTATGGCTTGCAAACGCTGACCAATGCTTACGTGCATACCTTTGAAACCAGCTTAGGATGGACGCACGCCTTCTCTTCGCGACTGTTAAATGAGTTCCATGCCGGGACGTCGCAAGACAACGAAATTGCGACTCCCACTGGTTTAGCTCCGAACACCCCGACGGTGATTCTGGATAGTCCCTCCTTTACTCTGGGAAACGCCGCGTTTTCCATCGGGAGAGTTTTTGAAAGACAGTATTCTCTCTCCGACCGCGTTGACTATGTAGTGGGCAAGCACACGTTGCAATTTGGCTTTGATTGGAGCCACTCCTCGGATGCAGACACGGATGATGGCGGAGCCGACCCGAACGAGGCGGTCGATTTCGGTTCCCCTCTCGGACTCTACGAATTCCCGAGTCTGCAGGCCTTTGCCCTTGGACAATACATCAACTTCAGCCAGGCGGCCGGGAATCCAAGGTTTTCCTTTTCAGTGCCTTATTACGGGTTCTACGTGCAGGACACGTATCGAGCTTTGCCACGCTTGACACTGGAAATGGGCCTGCGCGAGGACTTCCAGGTTTATCCGCAGCCTGCGAAAAACCCAGCCTTCCCCCTGACCGGGCAGTATCCGAACCAATTTCAGCGCCTGGCTCCGCGTTTGGGATTTGCCTGGCAACCGGTTTTGAAAACCGTGGTCCGGGGAGGTTTCGGGTGGTTCTACACCAACATGAATGGGCTGAACTACCGGAACGCGGTGGTCTCGAACGGACTGCCCTCGCAGCAAGCGGAGGTGAATGCGCAATGCGACGGAGGCTTACCGAACCAACAGGCGCCAACGTTCCCGAATATCTTTCCGTCAAATTCGCCGTTATTCCAGGCTGCTTCGGACATTTCCCTGGTTTCACCGCAGTTCCGGGTACCCTACATTCTGCAGTCGAGTTTGCAGATTGAGCGTGAGATTGCAGAGAACACAACTTTAACGATCGGCACGATGTGGAATCACGGGGTGCACATCCTTTCGGGCAGCGCTTATGACCTCAACTTGAATCCGCTGCAAGGAACTACGACGTACACCGTATGTCCCCCAAACACCATCACCCTTCCCTGCAACGGTCCCAGCTATGTTCTGCCGAATATTGATAGCGCTCTGCTTACCGATGGCATGAAGTATCCCAATCTCGGCGAGATCAACGAACTGATCAGCCCAGCGCAGAATCATTACAACTCTCTGTTCTTCCAGCTGCAGCGTCGCATGTCGCGTGGACTCTCCCTGCAGGCGTCTTACACGTGGGCGAAGAGCATCATGCTTGACGGCATGGATTTCAATAACCAGTTCGACTTCAGCAATACGCACGCACCGTCTCTGCTGGATCAGCGGCATAGCATTAGCCTTGCCGCGGTTTACCAACCCGGCTTGGAAAAGCTGACTACGTCCGATAAGGGCCGCGCGCTGTTGTCGGGCTGGGCGCTAAGCACTGTAATGCAGTTCTCTTCCGGCCGTCCGTATGCGGGTTTGTTGAGTCCAGCGTGCACGACAACCCAAAACAACAACCTCACCACTCCGAGTGACAATGTCGACCTCAGCCAGTCCCCAAGCTGTGGAATCCTCGTCAACGGAACGCTCACGGGCAATAGCAACCTGAACGACACCGCGTTTAACCAGGACACGGCCAACACAGCCGGTGGCATTAATGGCGCAGGTCCTACGCCCGGTATCGGCCTGAATTCGTTTTACGGACCGTGGCTGGAGAGGATTGACGTTGGCTTGGCGCGCAGATTGAAAATCGGTGAAGGCAAGGAATTGGAGTTTCAGGCACAGGCTTTCAACCTCTTTAATCACCCAAATTATTACGTGCAGAACGGGGACGGGGTCAACCAGTTGCAATACAACCCGTATGGCGGCAGCTGTGGGGACGGCATGTCGACCAGCCAGACCTGCTATCTAGTGCCGAACTCGGGGCCGGGTAATTTCGGAACGCTGCAGGAAATTAGCCCGAATGGCCTCCCTCGTATATTGCAGTTTTCCGTGAGATTCACCTTCTAGGTTGGTGCGCCGTGAGGATTCTGGTCATCGAGGACGAAACCAAGACCGCCAAGTTCTTGGAGAAGGGACTCGGCGAGGCAGGTTTCGTCGTCGATGTCGCCGGAAATGGTTTGGACGGATTGCATCTCGCGCAGGAATTGCAGTTCGACCTTGTCATTCTCGATGTGATGCTCCCCGAGATGGATGGGTGGCAAGTGCTCACTCGTTTGCGCCAGGAAGGCCGGCGCACGCTGGTGCTTTTTCTGACCGCTCGCGACGCCGTGCACGAACGGGTACGAGGATTCGAACTGGGCGCGGACGACTATCTGGTAAAGCCATTCGCCTTTTCCGAATTGCTGGCACGGGTGCGATCGCTGCTCCGCCGTGGGCCCCCGCGCTCACAGGAGACGCTTCGGTTGGCGGACCTTGAAATCGACTTATTGCGCCAGCGTGCTACCCGTGCCGGTCAGCGCCTGGATCTCACTTCCAAAGAGTTCCTTCTTTTATCCTTGCTTGCGCGGCGCGCGGGCGAGGTGCTATCGCGAACCCTCATCGCCGAAGCGGTCTGGGACATGAACTTCGACAGCGATACCAATGTCGTGGATGTCAATGTGCGACGGCTGCGCAGCAAAGTGGACGATCCTTTCTCCCTCAAATTGATCCATACCGTGCGGGGCGCGGGCTATGTCCTGGAATCCGCCTAATAGCCTCGCGTCGGCCTCACGCTTGTGGGGAACGTTAGCCTTCCGGCTGACGGCCGGCTACGCTCTCGCCGGCTTGTTCCTGGTGTTCTTCGCCACTGCCGGTCTTTACTTAGTGCTGGTCAGCGAACTGGAGAAAAGCACCGACCTGTTCCTCGCGGACAAGGTGCACGTGCTGCGCAGCATGTTAAGGCAGAGGCCTGACGACTGGGACGCATTGCGTGAGGAAGTTGAGTTGGAATCGGCCGCGCGACGGTACGAGCAATTTTATATTCGCCTGCTGGATGAACGAAACGCACAACTGCTGATGACGCCCAGGATGGCGGATCAATTGGACCTGGCGCAATTAGCGAGTCAGACCAAAAGCCGCCCTGATCGCAACCTTCGCATGAAGGGAAAGGACGGCCAACCTTTTCGCGTCACCAGCACATCGGCAGCGGTCGGCTCCGGTGCCGAGTTCGACACCATTCAGGTCGCCATTAATGTTTCGCAAAAAGAGCTGTTGTTGGCACGCTACCGGTTTTGGTTTTGGGTCATTTTGCTGGCGACCTTCGCCATTTTTCCATTGATCGGCTATCAGATCGCACGCCACGGCATTCGCCCGGTGGAGGAAATGGCAACGACGGCACGCCACATCAGTTCGACGAATCTGCGGGAACGGATTCTTCCGGAAGGATACCCATTTGAGCTGGCTTCCCTGGCCGGTACCTTCAACCAGATGCTGGACCGCCTGGAAGAGTCCTTCGAGCGCATTTCGAGATTTTCGGCGGACATTGCGCACGACCTGCGCACGCCGGTAAATAACATTCGCGGCGAAGCAGAAGTTGCCTTGGCCCGCGCGCGAGGCGCGGACGAGTATCGCAATGTGATCGAGTCCTGCCTGGAAGAGGCCGTTCGGCTCTCAGATCTCATCGGCGACCTCCTCTTTCTGGCGCGCGCGGAGAGCCCATTGACGCATTTGCGCCGCGAGCGAGTAGACATAGGCGAACTTCTGGGGGGAGTGCGGGAATATTACGAAGCCTCGGCTGCGGACATTGGAGTCTCTCTCACCATCACTGTCGCCGGCGAACTGCTTATTGCTGAACTGGACCGCACGCTCCTGCAGAGGGCAGTGGGCAATCTGGTTTCGAACGCCTTGGCACACACGCCACCCGGGGGCACAGTCGTGTTGGGGGCAGGCGTTGATTCGTTGAAAAAGGATTCTTCGAGCACGAACGTTTCTGACACCGACTCTTCCACGATTCGCATCGAGGTCTCGGATACAGGTGTAGGCATCCCAGCGGAAGCTCTGCCCAGGGTTTTTGATCGCTTCTTCCGCGTCGACTCGTCGCGCTCTCAGGGTTCCGGAGGGACAGGACTAGGATTGGCGATTGTTCAAAGCATTGCACTGCTCCACGGCGGCAAGGTGGAAGTTGCCAGTCAGCCGGGACAGGGTACCCGAGTCACGCTCCGCATGCCCGTCTATTCAAAATGACAATGAGAAGAAAAAGCATGTAGTTCAGACAATGGACATCCCGAAGGGCTTGTCGCTACGGGCTTCCTAGACGCTATGAGTTGCGATGGACGCCTGGCCCCGCGACTGTCACAGCGACTGCCCGAAATATGACCATTCATACTGACGATCCTGGCTCAGTTCTTTTCTCTTGATGGCTTTTGAAAGCGCAGGTTGAAAGTCGCGGTTCTGACGCCAAGGGGCGACAGGGTGCTCGTCGACTTCATCGACCAACGATTCGATAAAAAGCCGGACGCAGGGGCTCATCTGGGCTGGCAATTCGAGATTCCTCACAATCCCTCCTCACGCCTACAAGTTCCGGTTGGTGTTCCGTGTGGTCGCTACTTTCGCAAATCAGAGATCAGAGCGCATCACAATATGCAGTATTTTTTCGTTACCTCGGAAGGCTTGACGTTAAGTAACACCTTCGAGGTAGCGGGCGACTATCGTGACCCTTCGCTTGAAGAGCGCTGTCCTTGCGGGAATGACGATCTCGCGGCGCCCATGGCGTGGCCTTCCTGCGAATACGTGCCTTCGATTCCACTCGAACTCGGTGCAGCGTCCTTGTCACATACCTCGAAAGTGGTATCTCAAGGTTCCAATACCAAGGGATTCGGCGTGTTCTGTTTCCGGTATATGCTCGGCTGTTGAACGGTTAGCTCCGTGCGCAGTCAACCGCCACGTCAATCGAACCCAAAACATTTTGACCAATATAGGCGGCGCTATTCTTAAACACCATGTGTTAACTGCAATCGTTTTTTTTGGTTCATGCCTGCCAAGCTATGCCCGTCCGAAAGCTGCGATAATCGCTGCCGCCACCAATCGTGGTTGGGTCTTGACCTGGAGCGATGAGTTTGACGGGGCAGACGGTTCTCCACCAGACCCGAGAAAATGGGTAGTGGAGACCGGCGGAGACGGGTGGGGAAATGACGAACTTGAGTACTACACCTCACGCAGCCAGAACATTCGGCAAGAAAATGGCAATCTCGTCATCGAGGCCTTCAAAGAAAAGTTTACAGGCAGCGACGGGGTGCAGCGGAACTACACCTCAGCCCGCCTGGAAACACAAGGGCGGTTCTCCCAGCGTTACGGCCGATTCGAGGCCCGGATCCAAATTCCGTCGGGACAAGGCGTGTGGCCGGCATTCTGGCTGCTCGGCGATGACTTCTCCACATCTGGATGGCCGAAGTGCGGGGAAATTGACATCATGGAAAGCATCGGCTCCGAGGCGGACGTGGTCAAAGGCACCCTGCACGGGCCGGGGTACTTCGGATCAAATCCGCTGACGTCCGCTTACACGCTGCCCCGCGGTCGATTCAGCGATGGCTTCCACGTTTTTGCGGTCGAGTGGGAGCCCGAGGTTGTCCGTTTCTACGTAGACGAGAAGCTCTACGCGACGAAAACCCCACGCGATCTCCCATCCGGCACGCAATGGGTCTTTGATCACAGCTTTTTTGTCTTGTTGGACCTGGCAGTCGGCGGCAATTTACCGGGACAGCCAGACGACACGACGACTTTCCCTCAGCGCATGTTGGTGGACTACGTTCGCGTGTACTCCGGGAAGTAGATTCTCCCAGGTGCGCCTGTACTCTGCAATTGAACCCTGCTTCCGCCGCAGTGCAAACCGATAGCGATTCGTGTAACCTTTTTCGAACTGTTCGGAACCCTCCGAATCGTTCGTGCGCGGTTCGTCTAGCATAGCCGCTTTCTTGTGGGGGACAGATGAGGGTGTGGCTGGCTGCTTTCCTGGTCTTGCTCGTGGCCGCGGGAGAAGTGCTTGCTCAATCGGACCGTGCCACGATCAGCGGAACCGTAAAAGATATAAGCGGCGCCGTCGTCGTGGGCGCACAAGTCACTGCGACCCATCTCACCACGAACGCGCAATATTTGGCAGCAACGAACACGGTGGGCGCCTACACCCTACTGAACCTACCAATTGGACCGTATTCTCTGGCATGTTCGAGGCCAGGCTTTGCTGATTATCAGCGCTCCGGAATAACGCTCGCCATCAGCCAAGTGGCGCAAGTGGATATCGTGGTGAGGATCGGTGCAACCAGCCAGACTGCCACGGTCAACGGGGATGCATCTCCTCTGCAGACGCAGACTTCCTCGATATCCACGGACCTGAACAATGCTGCGGTTACAGAGCTGCCCCTGAACGTGCAGGGGGGCCGGAACCTTGCGGCGTTCATGTTCGACTACGTCGCCGGCGTAGAAGGCGTCGGAGCCAATCCGTCGGACAAAGATTTTGCGTCGCACATTAATGGCAGCCTTAGCGATACCAAGGAAGTCATGATCGACGGCACGTCGGCGGTGTCGCAAATCGGCGGGTATCTCAGCGAATCGAGTCCTCCGATGGAAGCGGTGCAGGAATTCCAAGTGACGAGCGCGGGGATCAGCGCGGATGACGGGCGTACGGGCGGCGGCGTTTTCCGTTACGAAATGAAATCCGGAACGAACGCCTGGCATGGCAGCGGCCTCTTCTACATGCACAACGCGGCATTCGACGCGCGATCGTGGGGAGACATATACAACGAAGCGCTATGCCTGAACGCCGCTGACGACGATCCGTCGCAGACCGCGAGTTGTCAACGGGGCTTCGGTAAACCGGCGGATAGTTTATATGACTATGGCGCTAGCTTTGGCGGTCCGATCAAGAGGGACAAGTTATTTTTCTACGCAGCCTGGGAGCGATATACATTTGCCAACGATGGTATCGGAGCTCTGTCCTCAACGGTGCCTACTGCTGCCTTCCTGAATGGCGATTTTAGCGCGCTTCTTGATAAGAGCGTCGTGCTGGGAACCGACAGCGCTGGCCAGTCCGTGTACAAGGGTGCGATTCTCGATCCCCAGACTGGGGATGCTTTCCCGGGAAACATTATTCCGCCGACACGAATCAGCGCCGTTTCAAAACAGATTGTCGGCCTGTACGAGAAGTACTACCAGCCGCTCGCGTCGACTCTCACCAACAACAACGCACTGCCGCTCAGCAACCCCGCGACCTGGCACGAGAGCAACGAATACAGCGTGAAGGTTGATTACAGCGCGACTCTCCACCATCGGTTGGATGGATCAATCATCTACGCGTACGTTCCGCGACTGCTGTCGAACCAGGGCGGAATCTGGTCAGCGGGATCGTCAGATGGCGGGCCGATGGCCAATGCTTATGATCACGACACGACGGCTCCGTCGCTGCGTGCGCGCGATTCCTGGACCATCTCAAGCACGCTGCTGAATGTGTTCAGCGTTACATTCAACCGCTTCCGCAATCCGAGTGAAGCGCGGTCGCGTGAGGGGGATTGGCCGTCGACGTTGGGATTGGGCGATTTTGGCGCAGGAAATTTCCCTATCATCAAGTTCCAGGGCATTAACGGTACGGACCATACTTACGTAAACGGTCTGCCCATCGACGAGACACAGCTGGGTAGCCAGTTCAACGATTTCTATGCCGCCAATACTTTTATCTATGACGACACTTTGTCCTGGGTTCGCGGCCGCCACACCTACAAATTCGGCGCCGACTTTCGTGTGCAGCAATTCAACTCACATGCCGACTACGGAGTGCCGACGCTCGTGTTTGATCCCGCGCAAACTGCAGGCAGTTTCGGACTCAATGCCGGATTCGGGTTCGCCAGCTTCTTACTGGGAGATGTGAATCAGGCATTAGTCAGCGAACCTGACAATACCTACGGCCGGCGAAAATCTCTCTCTCTATTTGCGCACGATGACATCAAGGTGACATCGAAGTTTACTTTGAATGCTGACCTGCGATGGGATTTCAATGGACGCTACCATGAGAAATACGGCCACTGGTCGAACTTCGATACGACGGCAATCAATCCTGTTACCGGGCAACCAGGCTCGCTCGAATTCGCGACCAGCGGCAGTGATTCATTCGAAAACAAACAGTACTATCACAATTTTTCCGGATTCCTGGGTGGCGTCTACCAGATCACACCCAAGACCGTGGCGCGAGCGTCTTTTGGCGTGTTCTATGTTCCCTTGAATTTGAATACATACAGCGGGATTCCATATAACTTCAATCCCGGTTTCGTGCTGAACAACCAAGTGCTGACCCCGTTTAACTGGGACGGTGGTTATCCGGGTCAAGCGGTGAATATTGGGAAGAACCCTAACTTCACCGAATACGGCATGGTCTCCATTGATCCCCGAATTCTTGAACTTGGAAATGTTCAGTCATGGAACGCAGGCGTCCAGCGCGAGATTGGCCGCGACCTCGTCATTGAGGCCAACGTCCTGCAAAATCATGGCTACCATCTGGAAAGCGGATATGTGGATGCGAACCAACCGCAGCTATCCGCTTATACTGCCTTGGTTCAATCTGGACAACAATATGCCACGGTGACGATCCCCGGCTTCACTGGACCGGGCTGGGCCTCCGTGGCGCCGTTCCCGAACGTCGCTGCGACCTACGGGCCTCTCTATTTTGTCGGCCCGCCACGAGGGAACACTGACTATCAATCGCTACAAGTCACCGTCAGAAAAAGAACGCGTCATGGACTGTCGTTACTGGCTGGCTACAATCTATCGTCCTCTCATGGAGACACTGACACTGCGTTTGAGGATCTGTACTATGCCGGCCCGCTGCAAGATGTTTATAACCTCCAGCGGGAACGGCACACGATTTCCGATTTCGATCAAAAGCACATTGTGAAAGGTTACGCTCTTTACGAGCTGCCCTTTGGTCCCGGTAAAGCGCTGCTTGGCAAAGAAAGCTCTCCGGTCAATGCCTTAGTGGGTGGATGGACGATCAGCGGAGATTTTCACTATGCGAGCGGAATGCCGATTCGGATTCCGGCCAATGTGTTCTATCCAGGCATTAATAATGTGTATGCTGACATAGTCCCGGGCTGCCAGATCGGCGAACACTACAACGGGCAGGTTGGTGGAACGTACTTCAATCCCGCGTGCTTTGTAAACCCGCCCAACGGCGAATTCGGGAACGCTCCCGGCTACCTTGCCGGGGTTCGGAATCCAGGTTTCGCGGTGGAGGATCTCGGATTGAGCAAGTTGCAGCAGTTCGGCGAGCGCTGTCAGCTGCGTTTATACTTTCAGATGTTTAATGTGTTCAACCGCCACGGTGTTGTCGGCCCAAACACGCAAATCGGAACGGCAGGTTTTGGCAAGGTCCTTCCGCAGGACCTAAGCGGGTTACCGGGCCCACGTGTCGGCCAATTTGGAGCACGCCTCAGTTTCTAGAAAGGAGTTGCTCGCCGATCACTCAAGCAGTCTGGTCGAGATCTGGGCTATGGTGTACTCAATCAAAACTCGGGTTCAGCGGACGCGGTCAAACGCGGCGCGGTATATATCCGCGTACGTTCTCCGGGCCGTCACCCGAAGGCTAGCCTTTTGGCTGGTCAGCTGCTTGTTGCTCGCGGGCTGCAACACTTTGCAGACCGCTACCCAGGCTTCAGGCCCGGCCATTGTATTCACGGGCGTTCCGGTGGCGGGAGGAGGCAATGCCCTGAAGATGAGCGCGATTAGCGGGAGGGTGATTGGGGGGCGCGACGGGCAGCAGATTGTTCTATACGCGAGGGCGATTGACGATTACGGCCAGATGACCTGGTTTGTGCAGCCTTTTGTTCTAGAACCCCTCACCAGAATTCATTCGAATTCCAAGTGGTCGAACTCTACTCACCCCGGATTCGAATACGCTGCGCTACTGGTGAACCCCGGATTCCAGCCACCATGGACCACACATGTGCTGCCAACGGAAGGAGTAATTGCGGTTGCGACATCCCAAGGCTGGCCTCCTGTGTGGCAGCGGTGGTGGTTTCCTCTGATCTGTGTAACCGGTGCGGCAGGCCTGACATTCGTCTTATACCGCTTGTGGACTTTTGAGATCACCAGGAAACTCAACTTGCGCTTCGAGGAGCGTCTTGCCGAACGCACGCGGGTGGCGCAGGAGTTGCACGACACCTTGTTACAAGGCGTGCTAAGCGCCTCCATGCAGCTTCACGTCGCGGTAGATAAGTTGCCCGAAGATTCGCCCACTCGCCCAGCGTTAAATCGCGTTCTGCAATTGATGGGACAGGTCATTGAGGAGGGTCGCAACACGCTGCGGGGGCTGCGGTCACCCGCCGAGAGCCCACGTGATCTGCAAAGTTCATTTGCGCGAATTCCGCAAGAGCTGGGCACCCAATCGCGGGCTGATTTTCGCGTCGTCGTGGAGGGTGAGCCTTTGCAATTGCGGCCGATCATTCGTGACGATGTTTACGGCATCGGTCGGGAAGCCCTGGTGAACGCTTTCCGCCATTCGCAGGCAAGCAGCATAGCTGTGCAACTGGAATACGCTCCCAGCTACTTAGGAATTTCTGTCCGCGATGACGGCTGCGGGATCGATCCTCAAGTGGTCGAATCCGGCCGCGACGGTCACTTCGGGCTGTCAGGAATGCGGGAGAGAGCCGACAGAATAGGGGCGAAATTCAAGGTCTTGAGCCGCATCGGGGACGGTACGGAGGTTGAGCTTCGTGTGCCCGGGGAGATTGCCTTCGAATCCCAAGGTTCGATTTCGGCTTCTAAATGGCCAGCGAGATGGTATCGAAGACATAATGAGCGGATATCTAGAAAGCGAGTCGGATAGATGAGCGAGTCTCTACAGATTCGTGTATTGAGCGTCGATGATCATCCTCTTCTCCATGAGGGTCTCGCTACTGTGATTCGAAATCAGCCGGACATGCTCCTGGTGGCGGAGGCATCCAATGGCCACGACGCGATTCAGCGTTTTCGCGAACAAGAACCGGACATCACACTCATGGATTTGCGTCTGCCCGATATGAGCGGCATCGACGCGATGCTTGCGATCCGTTCCGAGTTTCCGGAAGCACGCGTCATAATTTTGACCACCTTTGCGGGCGATGTGGAGATTCAACGGGCTCTCGAGTCCGGCGCCCGCGCCTACATGCTCAAGAGCATGCCGCCCAGGGAACTTGTAGAAGTCATTCGGCAAGTGCATGCGGGCAAGAAACGAATTCCAGCAGAGATTGCTGCGCATCTGGCTGAACACTACAGTGACGAGGCGCTCACCGAGCGCGAGGTCCAGGTCCTGCAGCAGATTGCCGGCGGTAACCGCAATCGTGATATCGCCGACAAGCTCTTCATCACGGAAGAGACGGTCAAGGTACACATCAAACACATCATGGAAAAGCTCGGCGCAATCGATCGAACACAGGCGGTCGCCATTGGAGTCCGCCGAGGATTTATTCAACTTTAGCCCACCACCGAAGCACAGCCTCTACCTCAAAAGTAGTAGCCAAAGATTCCGAACACTAGGGATTCGCCTTGTGTGTGCGACCTTCTACTCTAGTTCTTGACTAGAGAAAGCGGTCGCAGCATCAAATGTTCTTAACCTTTCCTGATGGATGGCCGGGCACGGGCCTACTGCTATTGCGAGCAGGTGTGGGAGTTGCGCTTATTGTTCGGGCAACCATGCTCTTCAAGGATACGCAAGAGCCAGGATGGCCGAGGGTGGTTGCGGGGCTTGCGGCAGCCGTGGGTACATTACTTCTTGTGGGCGTTCTGACTCGGTTTGCAGCGGCTGCAGCTGCAGTTGCCAGCGGCCTTTCCTGGTTGCCGCGTTATGGGGTTGGTGTATTGGAGGGACACATGACAGCCGCTTTGGCGATGGTGATTGCTGCGGCAGTCGTTTGCCTGGGGCCGGGAGCTTTTTCGCTTGATGCGCGGTTGTTTGGACGGCGAGAAATTATCCTTCCCGATCAGCCATCGGACCCTGACTCTGACTCTCACACTTGAGAGATTCCTCCCCGCCTACCGCGGACAACCCCCCGAATCCACGGCCTATAATAATGATCTTCGATCGACTACTCATAAGCTTTTGCGCGTCCTTCAATGCGATATTTACCAGAACCCCTCGGGCTATTTTCTCCGTCGAAGCAGCACAACGACCGATCTCGCCGCCGCCGAATAACTCAGCGCTTGCAGAGGTTCGCCGCCGTCCGAGAAATCGTCAGGACTCGCCAAGGCGGTATCCACAATTCGCATCCACTCCTGTGCCGTTCCTTCTTGAACCCGGAACTCCAGTTTTTCCCAGTACGCATTGATCATGACGTAGATGTCATTGTCGTTTTGAGAGGCGCCGTGCAGGCAGAATGCAAGACTGCGAGATTCATGGGACAGATCAGCTCTCTCGCCGACGCCATACCAGGCGACATCCTCCCGCCAAAAGCGGCTGCGCATCAGGGAAGGATGACTCTTCCGAAACGCAATCATGCTTTTGAAGAAGCGGAAGATGTCCCGATTCGCTGGCAACTGGCTCCAGTCCAGCCATCCGGTGGTGTTGTCCTGGTTGTAGGGATTGTTGTTGCCAAACTGCGTGTTCAGGAACTCATCCCCGGCTCGGAACATTGGGGTTCCGTTCGACAGCATGAGCAGGCAAAAGAAGTTCTTCACCTGTTTGCGGCGCAACGCCAGAACATCACTGGGCACTCCTTCATCGCCTTCGTACCCACAGTTCCAGCTGTAGTTGTCGTTCATCCCGTCCTGATTATTTTGACCATTCGCCCAGTTGTGCTTCTGGTTGTACGCGACTAAGTCGTAGAGCGTGAAGCCATCGTGCGAAGTCACGAAGTTCACACTCTGATAAGCGTGATAAGCGTCGGCTCGGTCATCGGGAAAAAGATCGTCGCTGCCGTAGATACGCCGCATCAGGTCAGGAAGCATTCCGGGATCGCTTTTGACAAAACGGCGCACATCGTCGCGGAACCTCCCATTCCACTGGAGCCAGGTTATGCCAGGAAACCCGCGGCCGAGTTGATAAGCGCCTGTATCCCAGGGTTCCGCGATCAACCGCAGCTTGCCCAGTTCCGGATCCCCCGCAATATCAGCGAAGATAGGAGCGTGTCCCCAGTTGATGGATCCATCTGCATTGCGGCTGAACACCGATGCCAGATCGAACCGGAATCCGTCGATATGCATCTCGCGTTTCCAGCAACGCAAGCTGTCCATCACCATCTTGCGCACGTGTCCCCTGCTGAAATTCAGGGTGTTGCCGGTGCCAGAGTAATTTGCGTAGGGATTTGCCGGGTCGGACGACATCATGTAGTAGCTGGCGCTGTCGAAGCCCTTGAAACTGTAGATGGGACCTCGATGATCGCCTTCGCAGGTATGGTTGTAGACAACGTCAAGCACCACTGCGATGTTGGCCTCATGAAATGCCTTCACCATGGCTTTGAATTCAGAATGTTGTCCACCGATGTCGCGATCACTTGCGTATTGCGCATGGGGAGCGAAAAAGTTCAAGGGCATGTAACCCCAATAGTCGCCCTCCTGCGGATCACGCTGGAAAACCGGCATCAACTCCACAACCGTGATCCCGAGATCTTTCAGGTAAGGAATCTTTTCGACCAGGCCGGCATACGTGCCGGCCCGAGATGGGTCCACGCCTGAGTTGGGGTTCCTTGTGAAACCCTCCACGTGAAGCTCATAAATGATTGCATCCGACTCGGGGTTGGGCGGCCGGTCTCCGGCCCAGTCGAATATTGGACGATTGGCAGTTAACACACCCAAGGGTGCATGGCCGGCATTCGATCCTTCGCGCATTGCCAATTGACGGTCGAAATTCGGTGGGAAAAACACACCCTTTGCGTAAGGATCGAGCAGAACTTTCTGGGGATCAAAGCTGTGGATGTAGTAAGCGGCCTGCCCCGAGACCGAGTAACCGTAATAGCGTGCATCCGCGACTTTGTTGATCGGTATCCGGCAATGCCAAATCCGGCCGGACTTGTTGCGCAAGAAGTCGAGACGGTAGGCTAGCAGAGGGTTTACCAAATCGGCGGCAGCGTAGAGCAATAGTGTGACACTTTCGGCACTCTCCGCATGGACCGCGAAGTTGAATGCCTGCTCCTTCTCAATCCAGGTAACACCAAGCGGCAGCGGACTGCCTTCGACCTGCTCCCATGTCGGACGCTTCGCGGGGTAAGACGTGGTGGTGCCGGTTTCGCGGGGCAAATCCACTTCAGCAAACTTTGCTTGATCTGAATCGCTCATTCTGACTCGCTCGCGGAGATTTCAGGCATTCGGATCGCCGGCGGCCGCGCGATCCGCAAAGATCACCGCCTGAAGCCGGCTAATCCTTCCTGCTGGAATTATCAGGTCGCCTTGTTGTAAGCGAAGGAGTGCGTCCGCTTTTTCACTGCCGGTCGCCAACCACAAAATCTTGCGAGCGCGATTCACGTCAGCGCTTAAGTTTGCGGTACCGACGAATTAAAGTGTTGGTTGAACTGTCATGGTTAAGCACTGGTTCAGCATTGTTCTCTAGTTCCGGGATAATTCGCTGCGCCAGTACCTTACCAAGCTCAACGCCCCACTGGTCGAACGAATCGATGTTCCAGATTGTGCCCTGTGTGAATACGGAGTGTTCATAGAGCGCCACAAGTTTGCCTAGAGCTTCCGGGGTCAGTCGATCGGCGAGGATTGTGTTCGACGGGCGGTTGCCTTCGAACACCCGATGCGGAACCAGCCAATCCGGTGTTCCTTCGGCCTTCACCTGTTCAGGTGTCTTACCGAAAGCAAGCGCTTCCGTCTGAGCGAAAACGTTGGCCAATAGCATGTCGTGCTGCTGGTCAACCAGGTTGAGCGGCTGCACGAAAGCAATGAAGTCACACGGGATCAGCCTGGTCCCCTGGTGAATCAATTGGTAGAACGAGTGCTGGCCGTTGGTCCCCGGTTCTCCCCAGTAAATCGGGCCCGTGTCGTGAGCCACTTTTTTCCCCGCGAGTGTGACGTGTTTCCCATTGCTCTCCATCGTTAACTGCTGCAGATATGCGGGGAATCGCTTGAGATATTGCTCATACGGCAACACCGCCACAGTTTGCGCGTCGAAGAAATCGTTGTACCAAATTGCCAGCACGCCCATGAGCACCGGCAGGTTTTGCTCGAAGGGTGCGGTGCGGAAGTGTTCATCCATCTGATGAAAACCGTCCAGCATGGCGCGGAAGTTTTGCGGGCCGATGGCAATCATGGTCGAAAGGCCGATTGCCGAATCCATGGAATAGCGGCCGCCAACCCAGTCCCAGAAACCGAACATGTTGGCGGTGTCGATTCCGAACTTCGCCACTTCCGCAGCATTTGTGGAGACCGCAACAAAATGCTTTGCAACCGAACGTTCATCTCCTCCCAATCCCGCAACTGACCAGGCCCGAGCTGAGTGGGCGTTGGTCATGGTCTCGAGCGTGGTGAAAGTCTTGGAAGACACGATGAATAACGTCTCCGCCGGATCGAGATCCCGTACCGCTTCGGCGAAATCGGTGCCGTCCACGTTGGAAATGAATCGGAAGTTCATGGAACGGTCGCTGTAATAGCGGAGGGCTTCATAGGCCATGACCGGCCCAAGATCGGAGCCGCCAATTCCGATATTGATGACGTTGCGAATGCGTTTTCCGGTGTGGCCCTTCCATTCGCCATTGCGCACGCGATCTGAGAAGTCTGCCATTTTGTCGAGCACAGCATGGACTTCGGGCACGACGTTCTTTCCGTCCACAAGAATGGAAGCACCCTTCGGAGCGCGCAGGGCCGTGTGCAGAACCGCGCGATTCTCAGTGATATTGATCTTGTCCCCGCGGAACATCGCATCGATTCGTGTTCGCAGCCCAGACTCTTCGGCCAGCTGAAGCAGCAGCTTGATGGTCTCGTCGGTAACGCGATTCTTGGAATAGTCGAGGTACAACCCCACAGCCTCCACCGTCAGACGCGTTCCTCGTTTGGGATCGTCCGCAAACAGCTGTCGGAGGTGTAAATCGCGGACCTCCTTATTATGAGAACTGAGATCTTTCCATGCGTGCCGCTTCGACGCTGGGCGTTTGGTTATTGCTTCTGCTCGTGCCGCCATATTCGCTCTCCTTTCCAGACTTCTGATTACTTAGAGTCAAGCTAACGGGAGTTGGAGTCAACAG
This sequence comes from uncultured Acidobacteriaceae bacterium, assembly GCA_963750245.1. Taxonomy (GTDB): domain Bacteria; phylum Acidobacteriota; class Terriglobia; order Terriglobales; family Acidobacteriaceae; genus Sulfotelmatobacter. The sequence continues at coordinate 528,908 of CAVVQB010000002.1, read as the reverse complement.
TCGCGGCTCATTCACTTTCTCCCACAAACGAAAACCCCCTACAAATGCATTGCGGTTGTCGCCAGTCCGGCATTCGCACCGTGCACGGGGGCCGAAAAAGAATGCCACCCGAAATTGCCGTCGAGTTGGTGGAACATCGTTCTGAAGATGCATTGAGTGAGCGCGAAATCGAGGTTTTGCGTCAGCTCGCCTCCGGCAACAGTAACAAGATGATCGCTGACAACCTCCGCCTCTCGGAAGAAACGATTAAAGCTCACATGCGGAGCATTCTTTCAAAACTTAGCGCGAATGATCGCACTCACGCTCTTGCCATAGCTCTGAAGCGTGGCATCATCGAAATCTAGTCGGTACTCCGGATCATGCAGTCTTTTCCTGAATGGCTGCACTTTCGAACTCCATTTGCTGGCTGCCAATTCCTGGACCCGAGCGCCTCGTGTTTTCTGTCAGCTCTTGCAGCCACTCGAAGGCTGACAGTGACAGCTGGTCTTGCTGGAATCGCCAACGCCAATTACCGCTCGGGCGACCGGGTATATTCATGCGCGCTTCCTCCCCAAGGTTCAGGAGATCCTGCAGTGGAGCAATTGCCAGTGCTGCCGGTGATGACCATGCCAGATGCATCAGTGCGGGGGCAGCTCCCGCGCTATCGCCTGGCGCGCGCTTGAGGTAACTCCAGAAGTTTTGTCGCTGGGAATCGGGCAATTCTCCGTACCACTCCCGAGTGGGAGCATTGTCGTGGGTACCCGTGTATACAACGGCGTTATGTGGGATGTTCTGCGGAAGGTAGGGATTACCAGGATTACCGTCAAAGGCAAATTGCAGAACTCGCGTCCCCGGCAGTTGAAACTGGTCGCGCAGTGCCTCTACGTCCGGAGTAATGACACCCAGATCTTCCACGATGAACGGAAGACGACCCATCTCGTTCCGAACCGCTTCAAAAAAGAGCGCGCCCGGGCCTTGCACCCATTGCCCAGACTGAGCCGTTGTTGCGCCCGCCGGAACGTGCCACGCGGCCGCGAAGCCGCGGAAGTGATCCAGACGAATTGCATCCACGTGAGCAAGCAGGGCCCTCAGCCGGTTGATTGACCACCGATATCCCGTTGCGCGAAGGGCATCCCAGTTGTAAACGGGATTGCCCCACAGTTGTCCCTGGGCACTGAAGTAGTCAGGAGGAACGCCGGCAACGAAGCGCGGCCGGCGATGCTCGTCGAGTAAGAATAACTCCGGGTTGGCCCACACATCGCTGGAATCCGGGGAAACGAAGAAGGGCAGGTCGCCGATCAGGCCCACGCCCCTTGAGTGCGCGTGCTTCTTGAGTTCATCGGCCTGGCGGAACAGCAGGAATTGCGCAAAGCGGACCTTATCGATTTCATTGGCTAACTCTCGACGCGCAGTGGCTAAAGCCTCCGGGCTGCGTCGAACCAACTCTGTCGGCCAATCGAGATAATACGCGCCCTGAAACTTGGCTTTCAGCGCCCGAAATAACGCGTAGTCTTCCAGCCAATGTTCCTGTTGCACGCAGAACTCATCGTATGCCGGGCGCAGATCATTCCGCTCCCCGCCTTTGACGTTTGCCCATGCTAATTCAAGGAGTCGACTCTTGAAGGGGATCACCTTATCGTAATCAACCAAATCTGCTGCAAACTCAGCCTCACAATCCGTCGCCTTGAGCAGCCCGTCTTGGATCAGGCTGCCGGGACTGATCAGCATGGCGTTGCCCGCGAACGACGACATCGGTTGATACGGAGAATTCCCGTAACCGGTGGGACCAAGCGGCAGAGCTTGCCACCATCTTTGGCCGGCATCGTGGAGCCGATCCACCCACGAGAACGCCGACGATCCCAAATCGCCGATTCCATAGGTCGATGGCAGAGAAGTGACGTGCAATAACAAGCCCGAGGCACGATACTGAGGCGGAAACGGAGGAATATTTACACTTCCGCCGTTATTGCTCATTGCTGCGCTCCGGAATTCAGTGCGTGGTTCACCATCTCTTCCGCTTCGTTGAGGATCGCATTCAGATGCGATTCGCTCTCGAAGCTCTCGGCGTAAATCTTGTAGATGTTCTCCGTGCCCGAGGGACGAGCGGCAAACCAACCGCTCTTTGCCACGACTTTCAGCCCGCCTATCGGAGCCTGGTTGCCCGGCGCCCGTGTCAGCTTCGCGGTGATCGGTTCGCCCGCCAAATCTGACTCCTTGACTGCTTCGGGTGAGAGCTGTTGCAATTTTGCTTTCTGTTCGGGCGTTGCCGGTGCGTCGATGCGCTTGTAGTACGGAGTGCCAAACTCCGCAGTCAGTTCGCGGTAATGCTCCCCGGGATCCTTGCCGGTGCGAGCAGTAATCTCGGCCGCCAGCAGGTCCATGATCGGCCCGTCTTTATCTGTCGTCCACACCGTACCGTCGTGGCGCAGAAAGCTCGCTCCCGCACTCTCTTCTCCGCCGAAACAGCACGAGCCGTCAACCAGTCCCGGAACAAACCATTTGAAACCAACCGGCACTTCACGCAGCTTGCGCCCAAGCTTTTCGACGACCCTGTCAATCATGCTGCTGCTCACCAGTGTCTTTCCCACCGAGACATCCCGACGCCACTGCGGCCGGTGTGTCAGCAGATACTGAATTGCCACCGCGAGGTAGTGATTTGGATTCATCAAACCGGCAACCGGAGTGACAATTCCGTGCCGATCGGAATCGGGATCGTTGGCGAAAGCCACCTGATACTTGTCCTTGAGCCCCACGAGCCTGGCCATGGCATAGGGACTGGAACAATCCATGCGGATTTTGCCGTCATGGTCTACCGTCATGAACGCGAAGGTTGGGTCAATGGTTGGATTGACGACAACAACGTCGAGTCCGTAAATCGAGTTGATCGGCTCCCAATAAGGCCGGGCTGCTCCGCCCAGAGGGTCCACCCCGAGTTTGAGATGGGCGCCGCGAATGGCGTCGATGTCCACAACATTCTTGAGATCGCGAACGTAAGGGAGGACAAAGTCTTCCTGGTGCGTGCTGGCGGCATGAATGGCCTTATTGAACGAAATGCGCGTTACAGCTTTATTTCCTACCCGCAACAGATCATTCGCGCGATTCTGTACCCACGCTGTAACATCAGTATCGGCTGGACCTCCGTTGGGTGGGTTGTACTTGAAGCCTCCATCGTCGGGCGGATTGTGGGACGGCGTGATGACGATGCCATCGGCCAGATGTTCTTTTCGGTTCCGGTTGTAGACCAGAATCGCACGAGAAATAACGGGTGTCGGGGTTACGCCATCTTTCTCCTGAATGACGGTCTCAACACCATTCGCCGCCAGGACCTCCAGGGCCGTACGCTGCGCGGGTCCGGAAATTGCGTGGGTATCTTTCCCCATGTACAGGGGACCATCGATGCCTTGCGCCATCCGGTAGTCGCATATCGCTTGCGTTATCGCCAGAATGTGCGCTTCAGTGAATGTGCCGTGAAAAGGAGAGCCGCGATGACCGCTTGTTCCGAACGCGACAAGTTGGTTGGGATCGCCGACATCGGGCTTGCGCTCGAAGTACTCCTTCTCCAAACGAGCCACATCAATGAGTAATTCCTTCGGCGCAGGTTTACCGGCCAAGGGCGAAATCGCCGGTTCACTTGGTGTTGTCACGGGGTACGCTTTTACGGTATGGGACATGGCTCCGCCTTCCAGATTTCAGTTGCATATTCGTGAATCGTGCGGTCGCTCGAAAACTTCCCAGAGCTCCCAATATTAAGGATAGCTTTCCGCGTCCACTCATTGGGCTTGGCGTACAGCTCGCCGAGCCGATCTTGAGCCTGGCAGTAAGATGTCAGATCCGCCAGGTTCATGTAGTGATCGCCGTCGGTCAGCAAGGTATCGCGCAACGGAGCGAACACACCGGGTTCGTTTCGACTGAAGTAATCTGAGAAGATTAGGTCCAGTGCGGCACGAGTCTCCGGCTCGTGTTCATAGTGCCAATACGGGTTGTACCAAGCTTGGCTGCCTTGCACCTGCTCCACGGTTAGGCCGAACAGGAACAAGTTCTCTTTCCCCGCTTCCTCAGCCATCTCGATGGTCGCACCGTCAAGAGTACCGACCGTCAGAGCCCCATTCATCATGAACTTCATGTTGCTTGTTCCGCTGGCTTCGTAGCCGGCGGTAGAAATTTGGTTTGAGACGTCGCTGGCGGGGATCAGCCGTTCTGCCAACGAAACGTTGTACTCGGGGAGAAAAAGTACTTTCATTCGTCCGCGCACGATCGGGTCACCGTCAATCGTGCCCGCAAGATTGTTGATGAATTTTATGATGAGCTTGGCCAGCTGGTATGCTGGTGCCGCTTTACCGGCGAAGAAGAATGTGCGCGGCACCATCTCCATGTCGGGGTTCTCCCGCAGCCGGTTATAAACCACAATGATTCGCAGGGCGTTCAACAGCTGCCTCTTATATTCGTGGATGCGCTTGATCTGGCAGTCGAATATCGTATTCGGGTCGACGACTTGACCAGAGCTCGATTTCAGCCAATTCGCGAATGCTACTTTGGCTTCGCGCTTTGATGCCTGGAATGCTTTCTGCAAGGCGGAGTCATTAGCTAACGGTTTGAGGTTGCTGAGCTGACTCAAGTCAGTGATCCATTTGTTGCCGATCGTGTCGGTGATAGTGTCCGCCAGTACGGGATTCGCTTCCAATAGCCAGCGGCGTGGCGTGACTCCGTTGGTCTTGTTGTTGAATCTCTCCGGAAACATTTCCGCGAGATCCTTGACCGTTGTCGTACGCAACAGCTTGGAATGGACAGCGGCCACACCATTCGTGCTGTGCGAGCCCACGATCGCCAGGTTGGCCATGCGAATCTTGCGAGAGGGCTTCTCTTCGACAAGACTGATACGCTCGACGCGGCCTTCGTCTCCGTTGAAGCGGAGACGAGTTTCATCGAGGAGTCGGCGATTGATTTCGTAAATGATCTCCAACTGCCGGGGGAGCAGCGCTTCGAACCACGCGACTGGCCACTTCTCGAGAGCTTCGGGCAGCAAAGTGTGATTGGTGTAGGCGAGCGTTTTCCTGGTCAGATCCCAAGCCTGGTCCCATCCCAGGTGAGCGTCATCCAGCAGAATGCGCATCAGTTCGGCTACTGCCATCGAAGGATGCGTGTCATTGAGCTGGATTGCGGCCTCCTCGGGCAGTTGGTCCCAATCCGTGTTGTGACGCAAAAAACGTCGCACGAGGTCGGCCAGCGAGCATGCGACGAGAAAATACTCCTGCACAAATCGCAACTCCTGTCCGGCACTGGTGGAGTCGTCAGGATACAGCACACGCGTTAGCGATTCGGCTTCGAGAGTCCCCCCCAGTGCGCCGATGAAATCGCCGGTGCCGAATTCCTGAAAATCGAAGTAGTCGGGTGCAGCCGCGGCCCAGAGGCGAAGAGTGTTAATTGTCTTTCCTCCGTAGCCCACGATCGGACGATCATGGGGTATGCCGAACAGGCTTGACGGTCGGTTCGGAATAACTTCGACGCGCCCATCCCGGAGTTTGAAGGTGCAGTTAAACTTGACTTCGACCTTCTCATGGGCGCGGGAGATCTCCCACGGATCACCGTCGCGGAGCCAGTTGTCGGGATCCTCTCGCTGCCAGCCATTCACGAATGATTGCCGGAACATTCCGTACTCGTAGCACAGGCCATAGCCGGTAGCCGGTAGCTCCATGGTGGCCATCGAGTCGAGGAAGCACGCTGCAAGACGCCCCAAACCACCGTTCCCCAGACCCGCATCCGGCTCCTGCTCGATCAATTCAAGCCAGTCAATTCCCTTTTCCTTGACCACTTGCTGCGAGACAGGGTCGAGCAAGAGATTCGTCACATTGTTGACCAGCGAACGGCCAATCAGAAACTCCATGGAAAGGTAGTAAATGCGTTTGGCGTTCCGTTGCTCATAGGTATTCTTGGTCAACACCCAGCGCTGCGCCAGGATGTCACGCACGGAACGCGAGAATGCCTCGAAGCGTTCCCGGGCACTGGCGGCCTTCGGGTCGATGGCCCGGTCAAAGATCAAGTGTCGCTCGTAAAGGGCGCTCTGCGTTCCGGCAAACGGAATCTGACCCCATCCGTATTGTCGGAGAAGCTCCTGAGTATTGGTTGCCTCGGTCGTCATGGGAACGACCTTCGCGGAGTCTGGGCGAACTGCGCTTTTTGTATTCACTGGGGATCCTTTATAGTCCAACTTATGTGAGGATGATTGTTTTCACTATCCGGTTTCAACGTATTTTTGGGGCTCATGCCGCGACGTGGTGGTCATCGTTCCACAGCCGTATGACGGGACGCGACAGATTGTGCTCATAACTAAGCGCACTCAGGCTGGCTGGGTTGAGCAGAAAATATTTGCCGCCGGTTCCTGGGCCAAGAGCCAACCAGCGCGCCGTCAAGACCCGGCAATTGTTTGTGTCTTATGGAGTCCAACTGCAAGGCCGGGAAAGTGTGCAGACGAACTGGCTCAGGCTACTGCCAGGTAGAGTTGTTACGGAAAGAACGGCAACCGCGGAATCCACTTGACCCCGGGCTTGATTTGTACACAGCGGGCCTCTCTTTATTATTATTATCGTTATTATTATCATCGTCTCCCACGGCAGCTTTGCCCTGAATGACAACCCAAGCGCAACAAACAGGACGGGTATATGCACAAGCGCAGAATCCTTCAATCAAACATCGAGCGGGGGCTCGTCATGAGGAAAACTGATCGTCGGCCTCAGTACGTCATCGTTCTGGTAAGCGTTTTCCTTGCCGAAATGTTAGTTTCTAATGGAGAATCCTTTCCTGCGTTCTTCGTAGAGCAGCCCATTGTTTTTGCCGGTCAGCCGTCGCCTGCATCGGGTGAACTGCTCCACTGCATCGTCGAGTCTGCTAACAATGCCGATCTTCGATGGCCTGACTTTGCGCCCTACAAAACAGAGGTCGCTAAGTTCTACGAGTTGAACAGTTACTCGCTCGCCTGGATTCAGAACGGACGTGTACGCTCCCAGGCACTCGCTGTGATTGACCTCTTGAAGAACGCGAACGCTAAAGGGCTCGACCCTGAAGATTACGACGGCCCGCGTTGGCAAAGCCGCCTCCTCAAGCTGGATCAAAAGCCGTCCGAACAGGACCTCGTCTCGTTCGATACCGCGCTTACGGTCTCGGCAATGCGTTACATCCGTGCCATCCACTGTGGCCGCACAAATCCCAAGGAATTCAAATTTCAGCTCGATATGGGAGGGGAACAACTCCCGTTGGCGGAATTCATTCAGACCCAGGTTGTGACAGCAGGCGATCCAGCCGCCGAAATCCAGAAGCTGGAACCGCCCTTCTTGGGCTACCGGAAGCTGCTCGCGCTCTTGCCGGTTTATGAAGGATACGCAAAGCAAGATGACGGACAGAAGCTGCCAACGATCACAAAGACTGTGCGGCCCGGCCAACCCTACGCTGGCGTGGTCCGCTTGGGGCGGTTTCTGCGAATCATCGGCGACATTCCAGCAGGCGCACAGCTGAATCCGAATGCAACCATCTACGAGGGTGCGGTCGTCGATGGCGTGAAGCATTACCAGGACAGACATGGGGAAACTCCCACCGGCAACCTCGATGCGCGCACGATCAATGAACTCAATACGCCTCCGGCGGCGCGCATTCGCCAGATCAAGTTGACGCTCGAACGCTGGCGCTGGCTTCCACATTCCTTCCCACAACCGCCCGTGGTTGTGAATCTTCCTGAGTATCGTGTACGCGCGATGAACCCGGATGGCACCGTCGCCTTCTACAAGAACGTCATTATTGGAAAAGCTTACGGGCACAAGTCACCAGTTTTCGAGAAAGAGATCCAGTATGTCGTCTCCAGGCCCTATTGGGAGGTCACTCCCAGCATTCAGCGGAACGAAATCGTCCCGCACATCCAGAAGGACCCGAACTATATTGCCAAACATAATTTTGAAGTGGTCACGCCCAAAGGCGAAGTTGTAACCGACAATCAAGTGAGCCCTGAGGTCTTAGAAGGCATCAGATCGCTTCACCTGATGGTGCGGCAAAAGCCCGGCGACACGAATTCTCTGGGCCTGGTGAAGATCATCTTCCCCAATCCGGATAACGTCTACCTGCACGGAACAGATGCTCCGGGACTGTTCTCGCAGGACGTCCGCGATTTCAGCCACGGATGCATTCGGGTCGAGAAGCCTGCGGACCTCGTTGCCTGGGTGTTGCGAAACAATCCTGGCTGGGATTTGGAGCGGGTGAAGGCCACGATGAACGGCGAGAAAAACAATCTTCAGGTGAACCTCGTCACGCGGATTCCGGTTCTGATTGTCTACGGCACGGCTACAGTGAACGAGGAAAATCAGATTCGATTTTTCGACGATATCTATGGTTATGACGCAGAACTCGAGAGAGCATTGGCCGCCGGTTATCCCTATGCCTGGTAGGCGCCTTAAACAAGCTGCCAGCAAACTGGATCTAACGTAGAATAGATCTAATGGGCCAATACATTTTGAATGGGAATGAAGCAAGCTCGGTGTCATCGCCGAGAGAAAAGAGCAAATCCGGCCTTTGTCGTTTGTCACTGATTCTCTTGTTTCTACTGGCGCCGCTGCTCGGTCACGGCGGAACAGAATCTGCGACCTCAACCCCGCACGAATACCGGCTCCGCTTCTATCACACTCACACGACCGAGCGATTGGACGTCGTCTATCGTCGCGGTGATCAATACATTCCCGAAGCACTAGACGAGCTCGACCATTATCTGCGCGACCACCGTACCGGAGATGTGCGTCATTTCGATCCTCGCCTCTTCGACCTTCTCTACGACCTGACCGCGTCGCTAGGCGATTCCGGCGGTGAAATCGATGTGATTTGCGGCTACCGTACACCCTGGAGCAACGAATTCCTGCGCACGCGCAACCCGCACACCGGCGTGGCGCAGCACAGCCTGCATATGCAGGCCGAAGCGATCGACATTCGCCTACGTGGGATTCCGACGCCGCAGCTGCGTGACGCGGCACTGCGCCTGCGTCGCGGAGGAGTGGGGTACTATCGCAGCTCTGACTTTGTGCATGTTGACGTTGGGCGCGTGCGCCGCTGGTAGTCCTTTTCTCTCCCAAGTTACCAATAAGGGATTCCAAATGCGCGATCGCAAAACACATACCGCTTCTTCGTCGAACAGAAGAGGTCTTATCTCGACCGCGGAGTGCTCAACGCACTGATAGCTCAGGCAAAGCTCTCGCGATCGAGCATCGTGTACCTCTTCTTTTATTCGCGCGTTACATTCCTGGCCCCTCCGCCGAACGGCTCACGCAATCGGGGATCAATTTCGTTGACCAGGCGGGCAACGTGCATCTGGTTCTCGGCCGCAACTACGAGCGCACAGTCGTCGGGACGAAACAAGTCACATCCGGGACGGACGAGCGGCGCATCAGTCCGGCTGTCTCGCAACTGCTATTCGCTTTCGCCACTACGAAAGATACCGGAAGCTGGTCTGTACGCAAACTGGCTGAAATTGCCGGACTCAGCAAGGGCAATATGGCGACGCCAGATTACTTCCTTTTTGCCCCGAATGAGAAACTACCCCTGGCAATTTCAAGTCTTGTTGGTAGTCACGAAGAAGCGGTTACCCCGGAAATCTTTTATTTCAAGCTGTTGTAGTCCTTATCGCTAACAGGCTCCAACCAAATTGTTTTTCCCTTTTGAGTGGGTGTAACCGCCAGATACGCAAAGCCACTATTTGGTGTTGCACCGTGCCAATGCTCTACGCTAGGAAGGCATTTAATTACATCTCCCTTGTGAACTGTTTGTATGGGCTTTCCCCTTTCCTGATAGTAGCCAGTGCCTTCCGTGATCAGTAGAACTTGACCACCCGGATGAATATGCCAGTCGAGCTTTGCACCGGCATCGTAGGTTGCTACCGCAATACTCGAGTCGAACGTGCTGTCACCCACATTCAACTCTTTAAGCCAAATATTTCCAGTGTGATTCTTAGTCGTGGACAGTTCGCCCCTTGGGAAAATTGCGTCTCCCGTTTGTGCGTCGGACTGCAGACGCGTCAGACCTTGTGCTTCCAGCCAATAGTAAGAGTCATCGATCCAGTGATCGCTCGATTTATCTTGTTTGCGCATACCCCAGCCATGACCACCGGAGCTATAGAGGTGAAATTCCGGTTTGTATCCGGCCCCCTTGAGTGCATCGTAGAAGGCAAGAATTTGCGGACCGGCGAAGAAGGGTGGCACCTCTTTTGGTATCGGAGGCACAGGAAAAGGCGCGCCGTAAATCGGAGCGGCGTAGTTCGGGCGCGCGCTCACATCCGGCTGAACTGACGCAAACTCCGCGATCGACCCGCCGGCCGAAAATCCCATGAAGACGATGCGATTCGGAAAGATGCCCCATTCTGTGGCGTGAGCGCGTACTACGTTCACCGCTTGGATGCCGTCGGCGATGCCGTACTTGCCGTCCTCGGCAATCAAGGCGTGATTGTTAAGCTGAGCTCCGAAGCGCGCCCCGCCGGACTGGTTTAACTGCGATTCGTTCTGACCTTCGAGCTGAACTGTCCGGTACTTCAGGACGAATCCTGCAATTCCCTTGGCTGCTAGCCACTCCGCGACTTCGTGGGTATCCGTGCCAAGAAAAATAAAGCCCCCGCCAGGGGCGATAATGACGGCGGTGCCTGTCCCTTTGGCCGGGTCAGGCAGATACGCTGTCAGGGTTGGCGTAGTCACGTTGACAATCCGCTGCATCGGGCCGGAACCAAGCGTGGCCTCCGGATGCGTCCATTGCTCGGACCCGGGTGCGACGCCAGGCCAGATGTTGACGACCTTTGGCGCGACTGCGGCGGGCGGTGCAGGCTTGCCGTTGCTGGTCTCCTGTGCGCTCGCCATAGTCATCAGAAGGATTACCGTCAAGGAGAGCGCGACGAGCGACTCGTGATGCTTCCTGCTCATTGAGCTTGTGCCGTTCGTTTTCATGGTGTCATTCCTTTTCTCACTGCAATCAGCACTCAGAGTCCGGTCATCCTCAACATGGCTTCAGGAAGGCGGGCTCCTTCGAGCTTCAGCGTGGAAGAAGCTTCATCGATCTGCTTAAGGTCGTTTTCGGTCAGCTCGACATTCACTGCGCCGAGGTTTTCCTCGAGACGATGAAGCTTGGTGGTTCCTGGGATCGGCACGATCCACGGCTTCTGCGCCAGCAGCCAGGCGAGTGCGACTTGTGCCGGAGTCGCGCCTTTGCGCTGCGCGACGGCCTTGACCAAGTCGACCAGAACCATGTTGGCCTTGCGAGCCTCCGTTGAAAAACGAGGCACGAGGTTCCGGAAGTCGGTGGGATCGAACTTCGTGTTCTCGTCAATCTTGCCCGTGAGGAACCCTGCGCCGAGTGGGCTAAACGGCACGAACCCGATGCCCAGTTCCTCCAGGGTCGGCAGAAGCTCTACGTCTGGACCACGCCAGAACAGAGAGTATTCGCTCTGCACCGCGGTAATCGGCTGAACGGCATGCGCACGGCGGATAGTCTGAACCCCGGCTTCCGAAAGGCCGAAGTGTTTGACCTTGCCCTCGGCAATCAATTCCTTCACCGCTCCAGCCACGTCCTCGATTGGCACGTCAGGATCGACGCGGTGTTGGTAGAAGAGATCGATGTGATCGGTTCGCAAACGCTTCAGGCTGGCTTCCGCCACTTGCTTGATATGCTCGGGTCGGCTATTGGTTCCGCCGCTGCGCTCGCCAGTCGCGAGGTCGATGTCGAAGCCGAACTTTGTGGCAATCACAACCTTGTTGCGGATTGGCTGGAGCGCCTCGCCCACCAGTTCCTCATTCGCGAACGGGCCATAGGCTTCAGCCGTATCGAAATGTGTGACGCCAAGCTCATGAGCCCTACGAATCAACCGGATCATCTCGCCCTTGTCGGCTGCCGGGCCATAGCCCGAGCTCATGCTCATGCAGCCGAGACCAAGAGCGGAGACTTCGAGTCCGCTTTTCCCCAGTGTGCGCTTCTTCATGTGGCCTCCTTGCCAAGTTCCTTTGCCCATCCGACACTATGAGCAGATGACCCAGAAACGGTAGCCCGATCCTGCCGATCTATTGCCTATTCCTCTTGTCGGGCGAGAAATCATTGGCCTTGTCGCACCGGGGCGGCTATCTTTAGAAAAGACTTTAGAGACCGTTACCATGAAAAACAGCAAAGAAAACGCCGCTCTGAAACCAAACCCGGCTCATCGATTGCGCACCGAACTCGCGCGCAAGATTGCCTTCTTAGTGGGCGAGGAAGAGAATCGGATAACAGATATTCCCGGCGTGAGCCTCCACCGGCGGACTTCCCCTACTCCGCCGTGCCGGATGACCTACCATCCAGGCATCATCGTTGTCGCCCAAGGTAGTAAGCAGGTGAATCTGGGGCCGACGAGCTTCATGTACGACGAGTCGCATTTCCTGGTAACTGCGGTCGATTTGCCGATCGTCAGCTGGGTAGCCGCAGCAACCGACGAGGTTCCGTGTCTCGTGCTATCGCTCAGATTGGACATGTCCATGGTCCGGGAGTTGCTCGGCCGTGAGGAAATTCATGTAGCAGAAGCGCCGTCTGACACTCCCGCCATGTCGATTGGCAAGACCACGCCGGAGTTCCTGAACGCATGTTGCCGCCTGCTGGATCTGCTGAATAGCCCGCAGGACATTCCTTTTCTGAGCGGCCTAATTCAGCGCGAGATCATCTATCGCGTCCTGCGGGGACGCGTGGGAGCGCGCTTGCGCTCAGTAGCAACACTCGGAGATCAAAGCCATCGGACCGCAAAAGTGATTGCGTGGATCACCGCGAACTATGCCAAGCCTCTACGCGTGGAAGAACTCGCAGAGCTTGCGAGCATGGGCGTATCCACGTTGCACCATCATTTCCGGATGCTGACCGCGATGAGCCCGCTTCAGTATCAAAAACAACTCCGCCTTCAGTCAGCGCGGAGCCTGATGCTGAACAATGGCCTTGATGCCACCAGTGCTGCGTTTGAGGTCGGCTACGAAAGCGCTACGCAATTTAGTCGCGAATACAGCCGCTTCTTCGGCCAGCCACCTATGCGAGACATTCGAGCGGTTCTTTCTTCGGGCGCTCCGAAACTCGAATTGGTGAGTAGTCTCTAAATCAAATTATTTATGGCCTTCGTCCAGCCGCACGCCTTTGCTTTGAGGCTGATCGAACTTGCGCATAAGTCGTGCTGTGTTCTAGCGGCTTGTCGGCAATGCGGAAGTTAACCAGCCAGTTCGAAAGCCGTTTGCTTAGGGCCGTAAGCGACCACAGGTGTGAAATCACAGGTGTGAAATTTCGGGCTGGTCTGCTGGGTCATTGATAATGATGGTGGCCAGGGACGGAGTTGAACCGCCGACGCCAGCCTTTTCAGAGGAGGCGTATCTAACACAATCAACGACTTACAACTTCACGTGAGACCGCTAAAGACCTGTAAGATCGTGGACGGACATCGATTTGCGGACTGGTTGCGGACTAAAATCTCGTCTCCATTCTTCTTTTGCGTGACAGCCCATGGTTCAGAGGTAACTATCTGAAATCTACGGCGCCGATTGCCAATTTTGGCGTCTTGAGGAACGCATAGGAGGTCTTATTGCACCTTAATTGCACCCAGATTTGACCGCTGCCTTACCGGGGCAGATCCCACTCCCATCGTAGTAGTCCAAGTGCATCCAGATGTCGCTTCACCTGGCAACATCTCTGGCTCAGAGTGCTGCCAGGGGGAATCTGATCCCCCGCTTTCCAAGGGCAGCTAGAAAATACCATCAATGTTGGGAAACTTCAATGCTGATGCGGGTTTCCGCCTCGTTTCGTCCAAGCTCCGCGAAGACAGCCTGGGAAGTTTTCGGGTGATCTGGAGCGATTTCGGGAGAGGTTTTACTAGGAAATCCTAGAGCAGAATTGACCTTCACATCTCCGCTCGTCTAGTTGCGGTGGCGAGAGAGTGTTCTTCCGGTTGCAGCGGGAGCGGACCGGCGAGTGAGACCACGTCTTAGAAACGGATCGGCTTCCCGGTCTCTAGTAAGCGTTTTCAATCTGGACAAGAAAATCTACGAGGACATCCGGGCCGCACTGCATCAGAACGGTCGGACTTTTTCGTAGGTTCTGCCTCGACTCCAAGCCCCATCGAAGCCAGGCGCCAACGCATCTCGCATCTGCAGCCGAGCCCGAGACAGTCTGGTCTTTACGTTTGCTTCTGAGAGGCCGAGGACCTTTGCAGTTTCGTTGATACTGAGGTGCTGCACGTCCCGCAGGATCAGTACCGTGCGGTATTTCTCGGGAAGAGATTCGAGGGCTTTGGTGAGTGCCTCACGAAGCTCGCGCTGCTCCAGCGCCTCTGATGGGATTTCCCGCCAATCAGCGAAATCCTTCGGGATATAGTCGCCCTCTTCGTTTTGCTGTCCCTCGTCCATGGATTCATACAAGTGGTGCCGGTTCTTGCGCGACTTCATCCTGGCTTCATTGATAGTTATCTGGATCAGCCAGGTGCTGAACTTTGCTTCTTGGCGAAAACGGGATAGGCCTTTGAACGCCTTCAGAACGGCTTCTTGCGCCACCTCCTCTGCATCTGCTTCGTTCTTGACGATCGAGAGGGCAGCCAGAAAGACAGCGCGCTCGTAAGGCCGAACCAGTTCATAAAATGCCTCGGCGTTGCCCTCGTTAACACAGCGGATCAGATGGGATTCGGACGCGCTGCACCGAAACTCCGGCGTAGAAGAAGAACCGTTGAGTGTCTTCTGGTTCTGAGATAACAACTCTGTTCCGCTGATGGTGGCCATCATTTCGCCGCCTCCTTCAGTTGCTGGCTTACGAATTGCGAGCAATTGACTTGGGACACTTGTCTCCGCGCGAGATCGCGCAGCAGGCCGACTCCGTGCGGATCGACGAACCTTACTTTTTCGAGATCGAGACTTACAGTTTTCTGCTGCGAGAGGGCTTCATCACTCAGCCTTCGTAGCTCTTCGACCCAAGGGCCGGCAAGGTTACCTTCGAGTTGAAACTGGATCGCTTGAACCGAATCGCTGATGATTGAAATCTTGAGCACTGCTAGCTTTCCTCCGAAGACGCCTTTGCTAAAGCAGGAGCAAGACCATCCGAGAGAAACAGGAGGTAAAAGCTATGCTATTGATTCTGAAGGTCTTAGTGATTCATTGAGGGAATGGTTTGCGGAAGAAGCCACGAACTCTCGTGGGTCACTTCGTTATGGCTTCGTGGCCACGAGATTTCGTGGCCGGCTGATCAGATTTTAGGGGCGAACGCTTGATCTCGAGTTTCTTCATCCGGCTTCGCAGAGTGTTGGGATGCAGATCGAGAATTTTCGCCGCCCCATGTTCGCCCTCGATCACCCAGTCTGTCTCTTGCAGAACGCTCAGGATGTGACGCCTCTCAACCTGCTCCAGTGACGAAGCATCGTTGATAGCCGCTTCCGACTTGTCGCGGCCCAAATCCAAGCATGGAACATCCGCTTCGGATGTCCCTCCAGCACTCGTCGCGGGCAGCAGGTCGGCGCCCAGCTTTAAGATTGCACCTCGCGACAGGACTACGGCGCGCTCAATTACGTTCTGCAGTTCGCGAATGTTTCCTGGCCAATCATACTGAGAGAGGAGGCCCATCGTATCTTGCGCGATGCCAGTGACTTGTTTGCCGAACTGCCTGGCAAATCGCTCCACAAAGAAAACGGCGAGGAGTGGAATATCGGACCGGCGCTGGCGCAGCGGCGGCAGCACGATGGGGAGAACGTTAAGACGATAGTAGAGATCCGCGCGGAATCGGCCTTCCTGCACTGCTTTTTCGAGGTCACGATTGCTGGCCGCGATGATGCGGACGTTTACACGGACCGTGCGGCTACTGCCCAGCGGCTCAAACTCATGCTCCTGGAGAACCCGCAGCAGCTTCACTTGAGTATCAGGCGGAAGCTCGCTGACTTCATCCAGGAACAGAGTCCCACCGTCCGCGAGTTCAAACCGGCCGGTTCTTCGTTCCAACGCGCCGGTGAATGCGCCTTTCATGTGCCCAAACAGTTCGCTCTCGACCAATCCAGTTGGGATTGCCCCACAATTCAATTTCACCAACGGACGGTGTTTGCGCAAGCTATGGCTGTGGATCGCGCGAGCAATCAACTCCTTACCACATCCGGTTTCTCCCGTGATCAGTACCGTGGAGTCTGTTGGCGCCACGGTCTCCACTCGCTCCAACACCTCCAAGATTGCACGGCTGTTCCCCACAATCTCTTCGAAGTTGTGCTCCCTGCTGATTTCCTCTTGCAGATAGACGTTCTCGGCTTCGAGTTTCTTTTGCAGTGTTTGGACTTGCTGAAGAGCACCTTGCAGTTCGGTCTCTGCCCGTTGGCGTTTCAACTCCGCGGCCGCCCTGGCGGCAAAGATCTTGATCAGATCGATTGCGCGAGAGTCACGATCCATCGGCTTGTCGTCAAGAATCGCGATGTGGCCAATGACTCGCCCCTCCCGATCGAGCATCGGAACGCCCAAGTAGCTCTCCGCTCCCCAATCGGCGAGGCCCTTGTCCAGCGGAAACAAGCCCTGAAGCCCTGCTTTATAGTGGCATGTTTCGCCGTTCAGTACTTTCATGCACGGTGTGTCGGCAATGTCGAACTCAAACTTGTCGCCAAACTGGTCGCCGTTCCAGAAGGCCAGCGCTTTTGCGTGTTTCTGATCGTCACAGTCGGTTATGAATGCATAGCGAACGCGGAGGGCGGTGGCCAGATGACGCACCAGGGAAGGAAAGAAGTCGTTTCCGGTTGCGGACGCCGTGCCTATGACGATGGACCGGAAAGTCTCTTCCGCAAGGTGCCTCTCAGTGATGTCGCGGACCAGGCCAATTACTCCAATCACTCTTCCTTGGGCATCTCGATGCGGAGCGAACGTGCAGGATTCCCATAGATCGCGGCCGTCCGCAGAATGCTTCGGTATTAAAACATCCTCCATGTGGACAGATTCCCCTTGCAAGGCACGCTTCAAAGCGGCCTCTATGCCGCTCGGTCCCAATCTCGGGAACACCTCGGTGGCAACCCTGCCGAGCACTTCCTCGGAGCGCTTGCCAGTCAGGCGCTCCATGACGGGATTGAAGAGCCGGTAGCGCAGCTCGGAGTCATAAACGATGATGCCTTCGGCGGCATCCTCAATGATCTCTCGATTGAATTGAATGGCCTCACGCAAGGCGATTTCGTTTTTCCTGTGTTCAGTAACGTCGCGTGAGAGTGCCAACAGGCGTTCCGGTTTACCGCTCGCGTCCAGGATGGGGCTTACCGCAACGTCCCACCATCTGGGTTGGCGCGAAATGCGAGGTTCGAAATAACCTACAAAGCGGCCGATGCCGCCGTCTCTTGCCTCTTGTACTGCGGCCCGGGCAGCTTCGCGATCTGCGCCTTCCCAAAACTCAAGCCAGGAACTATTCACGAAGGGGCCGAGATCGCAAATCTCCAGCACCTGCATGCCACCCTCGTTCATGAATAAGAGGCGCCCTTCCAGGTCGAGAATCTTAATGCAGTCCCGGCTACAGGCGATGAGCCGACCCTTAAGCTCTTCGCTGGCACGCAGCTCAAGCTCAAGCTTTTCCAGACGTTCCCGATCATGGTCGGAGACATTCACTCTCAGCACACCCTGAATGCTGCATGCTCAGCCCTGCGAGATGCAGAGACTTCAAAACGGACGTCCGTCAAAAGGCTTTCCGCCATCTCAGCGCCATTGGCGGCCTATTATCTCACTCTGAGGTCGGACGAACACCCGGAATCTTGAGCCGAATTCGGTATAGACCGGTTTGCGCACACAGATACAGTGTCTTGCCGTCGTCGTCGCCCCAGGCAAAGTTATGCGGATGTTCCGGGCCAGCAATCGTTCCCAGATGCTTGCCCTGTGGCGAGATGATCCACACTCCACCGGGACCCGATACGTAGAGATTGCCCTTCTGGTCGATCTTCATCCCATCGAGGGCATCCTCGCCTTCCGCCGAAGTCATATCGAAAAACACGTTGCCATTCGAAAGCGTTCCGTCCGGGTTCACTTCGTATCGCAGGATGATCTTCCTCTTGTCCTCCCAGTTATCCACGTAGAAGTACTTCTCATCGGGCGAGAATGCGAGCCCATTCGGTCCCCTAAGCTCCTTGCTCACCAACTGGATGTTTTTCCCGTCCGGCGACACGCGAAAGACTCCGCTGTAGGGTAGCTCTTTCCGTGGGTCATCGAAGAACTTCGGCAGTCCAAATGGGGGATCGGTAAAATACAACGCCCCGTCCGACTTGTAGACGAGATCGTTGGGACTGTTGAGCCGCTTTCCTTCATAGCGGTCAGCCAACACCGTAAGCTGACCGTTCTTCTCCAGGCGAACCACGCGACGGTTGCCGTGCTGGTTGATGGTCATCCGTCCCTGCTTATCGAGAGTGAGCCCGTTCGAGCCGGGCTGACTGTATTCGCCAATGTCCATGCCGCGATAGCCGGACTTAGTCATGAAAATCGACAGCTGCCCATCCTGGGTCCAACGGTAGATGAGGTTGTTGTTGGGATCGCTGAAGAGAAGGTAACCGTCGGTCTCCTCGGTTCGAGGGACCCAGATGGGGCCCTCAGTGAACAGAAATCCGCCAGCAAGTTTCTCGATCTTCGCGCCAACCGGAACGATGTCATCCAGCTCGGGATCCTTCTTGGTGATCTGCGCCGGGCTCTCGCTGATGGAAACTCTTGGTGACTTGTAGAAATCCAGGGTCGCCGACCTGATCCAGATAAAATTCTCGGGGCTATAGGAGATTGGTCCGTTGATGCCGAAAACAGCCAGCTGAATCTGCTGGCCGGGCTGGGCGTTCCGCGTGAGGATCACGCGGTTGGAAGCGTTGAATCCCTTAATTACGGGTCCTCCAGGCTGTCCCAAAACCCGCGGCAGTTTGCCATTAACCCAGACCTCAGCATAGTCGTCGATCACGACTTCAAAAGCGACGGTCGAACCCGCCGTGCTGAAGTTTCCGACCTTTTCAGGAATCGTGACGTTAATTCGGTACCAACTGAAGCACACCTTAGCTGTGGAGCGCCTCTGGTCAAGAGTCGTGGCGTCGATCGCTTCCCATTCAGAATCATCGAAGTCTGCGGGGCCCGCATGAGGAGTGTAGTCGTACGTCCTGATCGGCGCGCCGCTAGGCTTCAGGTCCGGACCGACAGCACGCGAGTTGGCGTCCACGATTTTCACGTCGTGGTAGCGCCACTGGCCGTTCACCAATTGCACTCCTTCGCGGGAAGCCAGGTCGACCACTGCATCCGGCCGACCGAAAGGAGGATCCTGTATGCTCTGGCCTTCCGCCCTAAAACACGCCAGGGACAGAATTGTTGCCAACAGCGCCGCGAAGCTCCATGTTTGCCGTCTGGTTGCCATATCGCGCTCGCTTAACGAACCTTCACAACGAAGTAGAGAAATGGATCAGTGACCTCCAGAAACTGGTGCGGCACACCGTGGGGTACGATGATGACGTCGCCCTTGGCAATCTTCCGTGTTTCACCACCATTGATCCCGCTGCCTCGCAGTTCATTCGGTTCAGTGGTCTTGGCGTCAATGGCTTCCCCGCCCGTGATGAATGTGGCGCTGCCCTGCAGCACGTAAATGACGTCGGCGTCTTTCGTATGGATTTCCGCTTGTCCAGGTTTCTCCCGCCGGCTGGCATGGACCATGTAGTTGCGGCCGTCGCTTCCGTCGAACAGCACGGCGCCCTCGGAGAAGGCTTCCTCCACCTTGCTTTTCTCCCAATAGGACACTGCGGGCGCAGGGTCTGCGCTCACTGCGTTGGTCTCGAAAGCCTTGGAACCGGCGATCGCCAACTTCTCATCCTGATCTGCAGTGGCTGCTCCGCTCACGCCGACACCGCCTACGATTTGACCGTCGACAACTATGGGGATGCCGCCGATCAAGGGTGTGAAATTTTCGAGGGCCGTCATCACCGTGCGGCCTTTGCCGCTGGAATTGATCAGCTCTTCAAAAAACCTTGTTGGCTTCTTGAACATCACGGCAGTCTTTGCTTTGCCGATGGAGATGTTGGCGCCTGCCGAAAAGGTGCCATCCAAGCGCTCTACCGCTATAAGGTTGCCGCCGTCATCAACGACGGCGATCACTCCGCCAGGTGCCTGCAACGTTTGTGCTTCAGCCTTCGCAGCTGCGATGACTTGCTCCGCACCTTGCAGCGTGAGCGTCTTCTTCTCGACAGTTTGCGCTAAACCAAAACTCGCAATGAAGAGAATTGTGGTCATCAGCCCCGCGCATCGAATCAATTTGCTCTGAGTCTTCATGGCTCTCTGCCCTCTCTTATGTTTCGAAGGGCGCGACACCCAGGTTCGGATCTGATCGCGCCCCTCGGTTGATCGTTCCTACATGACGGGCGAGCTAAAGCTTGCCTCGCCCAGGTTCGCCTCCGCCCAGGCGCACCAGATCACTACCTTCTTTACGTTCTTCACATAGCTAGGAAGAACGATCTCTTTCTGATACTTGTCGCCAAGGAAAGCTTTCTTCTTGAGCTTGTCGAGCAGGTAGACCTGGCCGTCGGAATCCACAACTTGCCAGTGCGGATCCGGCGTGTCGGGAACAACGAAGTCGTCGGACAGAGTAAGCACGCTCTTACCATCATGCGTGCTGTGGGTGACGTGTCCTTTGTTTGCTTTCGGCCCCTGGAACTGGCCGGTGGTGTGTGCGTCTTGGGCAACCGCCGAGACGGCGAACAGCATCGTCGTCATCAGCAGCCCACGGAGGAGAAATTGCATTGCCTTGTTCATGTTCATCCGTTTCCTCATGTTTGGAATTTGATTCGTGGGCCAGTTCACGCACGAGGCGATGAATCGTTAACGATTCGCGAACCCTATTTGATGTGGGCTCATGTGCCGTGCCGAACTGCTCACGTGGCAGTGGGATTCGGAAGTGTCACGAAGGTTTCAAAGCTGAGCGGACGAGAAAAAGATGATTGCGCGCGTCACCTTCTTGGCGTTGCGGCATCGGATGGATTGGTGGTATTCGTGTCGCGCAAACCGCGTTTCATCGAGATCGAATGCTCTCAGGTCCGCCGAGTGTTGTCCGATTACCTGGAGGACGACCTCGCGCCAGAGCTCCGAGCTCGGATCGAGGAGCACCTCCAGGACTGTGACCACTGCAGGGCTGTATACGACGAGCTGCGGAACATCGTGCGCCTGCTGGGCGACGAAGAGATTATCGAACTGCCGAAGGGTTTCAGCCGGCGATTGTACAGGCGACTGTCGGGTGGAACGTAGATTGTGCTACCTGAAACCGTCATCAATTGTTCATCGAAGATCGCGTTGCAAAGGAGCCCCTGACTTTCGGGGAAAGAAGGTACATCAACAGCGCGCCAGCGATCACAAAACCGATGCTACCTCGAATCAGGTCGCCCCGCAGGCAATTGACGAGATCCCCCAGGCACTGTGTTGCGAAAATAACAACAGTGAGTACCCAGCCCCAATGACGGCCTCTGAGCCACCCTATACCCGCGGCGATCATCATTGTGCCTAACAGGAAAAAGAGCGGCCCGACAGTCGCTCCATGAGGGGCGAGCAGTCTGTAAGCTGTCGGGTTCAACTCCCATATTCTCTCGGTTGTGGTCCCACGCCAGATCAGTGTTTCTCCGGCCATAGCGCACATCGTAGCCCCAAAAAACAAGAAGATACCCACTGCCCTGATTCCCAGCGGCCGGGTCGGGTGGCGCCCGGCCACCTTCCTCTCGAAATCCTTCACATCGCAAAATATACGCCCACTGTCTGTGTCACCTCTTTCGAACATTCGAATCACATTCAAGGACACCATGAGCAGCACTGGGCACAATCTGCGGGTCGAAGCGCCGAACTTGGCGGTCATTCCAATGCAGGTGCCGATGCCAACTCAAGTCGCGATGCCGGAGACGCCCAAACTGGGCGCTTTGGCGTCACTAGGTCTTCACTGGCCCGAATATTTGATGGAGGCGGGCCTGCTCGGTGGATTCATGGTATCGGCTTGCGTGTTTGGGGCGCTCTACGAATTTCCGCAATCACCCGTGCATCAGGCGATTGCGTCCGGATTCTTACGGCGGATTCTCATGGGCATCTCTATGGGGCTCACTGCGATTGCGCTTATTTACTCGCCTTGGGGAAAGCAGTCGGGAGCGCACATCAACCCTTCCGTAACAGTCACTTTCTTTCGCTTGGGCAAGATCAAGGCGTGGGACGCTACTTTTTATATCGCAGCGCAATTCATTGGTGCTGTGCTGGGGGTGGTTCTAGTAGGAATTCTTCTACGCAAGGCAGTCGCGGATCCGGCGGTTCGCTACGTCGTCACCACTCCTGGACCCCATGGACCATGGGTGGCCTTGCTCGCCGAATTCATCATCGCGGCCGGAATGATGTCGGTAGTGCTTTATTTTTCCAACCACCACCGGCTGGCCGGATATACGGGCCTTTTCGCCGGTGTTCTGGTCGCGACCTACATAACGATTGAAGCACCCTTCTCCGGAATGAGCATGAATCCCGCCCGGACATTCGGCTCCGCCTTGCCTCCGATGATTTGGGATGGACTCTGGGTCTACTTGACCGCGCCCCCGCTGGGCATGTTGTTTGCCGCCGAGCTCTATCTTTGGTGGAAAGGACAGCAAGCAGTGAAGTGCTGCAAGCTCCACCATAACAACGACAAACGTTGCATCTTCTGCGGAGCCAATGGAGGATTCGCATCATGAGTGACAATCACTACGACGTGATCATCATCGGAACCGGCGCGGGTGGAGGAACGCTCGCCTATCATCTGGCTCCGTCCGGAAAGCGCATTCTGATTCTCGAGCGCGGTGACTACGTTCCTCGCGAGAAAGCGAACTGGGATCCGCAGGTCGTCAACGTCGACGGCCACTACAACGCCAAAGAGTCCTGGCTCGACAAAGATGGGAAGGAACTGCATCCACACACGAATTACTACGTCGGCGGCAACACCAAGTTTTACGGAGCTGCTCTGTTCCGGCTGCGCAAGGAGGATTTCGGCGAACTGCGTCACCACGGCGGCGTCTCGCCCGCATGGCCGATCAGCTACGACGATCTGGAACCGTACTACACGCGAGCCGAGAATCTCTATCAGGTGCACGGAAACCGTGGTGAAGATCCGACCGAACCGCCGGCCAACTCGCCCTATCCCTGGCCCGCCGTCAGTCATGAGCCGCGTATTCAGCAACTGTCCGACGACTTCGCGCGTTCGGGTCTGAAGCCGTTCCACGTGCCTGTCGGGGTGATGCTCGACGAGAAAAACCCGCACAAGAGCCGCTGCATCCGCTGCAATACATGCGACGGCTTTGCCTGCCTGGTGGGCGCGAAGTCCGACGCGCAAGTTGTGTGCATCGATGAGGCGATCAAACGTTCCAACGTTACGCTGCTGACGAACTCGCTGGTGAAGCGGCTGGAAACAGATGCATCGGGTCGTGAAGTGAAGAGTGTAGTTGTGGAACGAAACGGTGGCTTGGAGAGCTATTCCGCCGATGTAGTAGTCGTTTCTTGTGGCGCAATCAACTCCGCCGCGCTGCTGTTGCGCTCCGCCAATGACAAACACCCACGAGGGTTGGCCAACAGTTCTGATATCGTCGGCCGGCACTACATGGGACATACCAATTCGGTGATGATGGCGATCTCGAAGTGTCCCAACCCGACGATTTTTCAAAAAACGCTTGGAGTCAACGACTTCTACTTCGGGTCGAAAGACTTCGAGTACCCCATGGGGCATATCTCGTTCGTCGGCAAACTGGACGCCATCACCTTGAAAGCCGGCGCGCCGGCTATCGCTCCGAATTTCACGCTGGAACTGATGGCAAAACACTCACTAGACTTTTGGCTCACATCCGAAGACCTGCCCGATCCGAAGAATCGCGTGAGCATCGGCCGTGACGGCAAGATCGTTCTTACCTACACGCCAAATAACCTGGAAGCACACGAACGATTGAAAGACAAGCTGAAGCAAGCCATGAAGCAGACGAACTGCACTATGCATGGTCACGAGTGCCATCAGGGACTGTTCGGGCGACACCTCTACGTGGGACAGCAGATTCCACTGGCCGGCGTGGCCCACCAGAACGGCACCATTCGCTTTGGGCACGATCCGAAGACCTCAGTTCTGGACCCAAACTGCAAGGCGCACGACCTCGACAACTTGTACGTCGTGGACGGGAGCTTTTTCCCTTCGAGCGCAGCCGTCAACCCGGCACTGACCATCATGGCCAACGCACTTCGAGTGGGCGATCACCTGATGAAGCGGCTGGGAGTTTCGAACAAAGACTACGAACAAAACCTACGACAGGACCGGGAACTCGCAGTGAGCCGGTAAGTAAGACATGACGCCACTCTTTCGACCACGTCGCCTTCGCCAGAGCCTGCTAGCAGTCGCCGTGCTGTCGCTAGTCCTTGTTGTTCCCCAAGCCTTGGCCCAACAGGGACACGCTCTGGTTGATGGCGTAGACGCGATCGGGATCACAGTGTCCGACATGGACCGAGCAGTGGATTTCTATTCCAAGGTCCTCACATTCGAGAAGGTATCGGACACGGAAGTTGTCGGCGAGAACTACGAGCATCTCGAAGGTGTGTTCGGATTACGAATGCGGGTGGTAAGGATGAAACTCGGCGACGAGTTCATCGAACTCACGGAGTATCTCGCGCCGAGAGGTCGCCCGATTCCCGTTGATTCGCGCAGCAATGATCGCTGGTTTCAGCACATCGCGATCATAGTCACCGACATGGACAAGGCGTACGCATGGTTGCGCCAGAACAAGGCGGAACATGCTTCGTCTGGGCCACAGCGGCTTCCAGACTGGAACAAGAACGCGGCGGGCATTTCGGCGTTCTACTTCAAGGATCCAGATGGGCACCCGGTAGAGGTGTTGCAGTTTCCTCCGGACAAGGGCCTGGAGAAGTGGCACCGGCCCCATCCCGACGACAAGCTGTTCCTCGGTATCGACCATACTGCAATCGTGGTGTGGGACACCGACGCGAGCGTCAGGTTCTATCGCGACCTGCTTGGAATGCACATCGCCGGAGAGAGTGAAAACTACGGAACCGAGCAGGAGCATCTGAACAATGTGTTTGGCGCCCATTTGCACATCACCGCGCTGCGTGGCGCAAGCGGGCCGGGAATTGAATTGCTGGAGTATCTGACGCCCCGCGATGGGCGGCCCTTCCCGTCGGACGAACAGGCAAGCGACATTGTTCATCGTCAGACGATCCTTTTCTCCCAGAGTGCCGAAGCCGCGGCTCGCCAATTGCAAACGAGCCGCGTGAACTTTGTCTCTTCCGGCGTAGTTGCGAATCAAACTGGAGAGTTGGGATTCAGCAAAGCTTTTGTAGTGCGTGATCCCGACGGCCACACAGTCGAAATCGAGGAGAAATAGAGGGTATGAACCGAGGCATTTTGCACACTGCGCCAGAAATAGGCAGCTTGTTTTCAAAAGTGGAGATTCGTGAAGTCTCCCATCGCGACATGCTGTCCGATCAACCGACCCTGGCCGACCTCATACTTCCGGGCACCGGCCGCTCCTTCTCAGAAGAATTCACTTGTTTGCTTAGGGTACTCTGCGCAAGAGGAGAGTCTGAATGACTCAGGAAGAGATCCGGCTGGCGGAGTCAGGAGCGCGGAGGAAACACTGGAAGCGCTGGGGTCCTTATCTCAGCGAACGTGCCTGGGGCACGGTCCGCGAAGACTACAGTTCCGGCGGCACCGCTTGGGAGTATCTGTCTCACGAACACGCCCGTTCGCGTGCCTATCGGTGGAACGAAGATGGACTGGCTGGTATCAGCGATCGGAAGCAGACAATCTGTTTTGCCTTGGCTCTCTGGAATGAGCGTGACCCCATCCTGAAAGAACGGATTTTCGGTCTGACGGGCAACGAAGGCAATCACGGCGAGGATGTGAAGGAATACTACTTCTACCTCGACTCAACGCCCACGCACTCCTACATGAAGTATCTCTACAAGTACCCGCAAGCGGAATTCCCCTACGGTCAGCTTGTGGAAGAAAACCGACAACGTGGCAAGAACCAGCCTGAATTCGAGTTGCTCGACACAGGAGTGTTCAACGACGACCGCTATTTCGATGTGTTCGTCGAATATGCCAAGGCTGACACTGAGGACATCCTGATCAAGATTACGGTGGCGAACCGTGGGCCGGAAGCGGCGAATCTTCACTTGCTGCCGACGGTGTGGTTTCGCAACACGTGGTCGTGGGGAAACTCAAATCGTCGACCGGAGCTGCATCAGGCGCATACAGCGCCCAACCCTGTGATCGAACTGAATCATGACCGGCCGGGCAATCGCTGGCTGTATTGTGAAGGCTCTCCAGAACTCCTTTTCACCGAGAACGAGACGAATTCGCAGCGGCTGTTTGGTGTCGAGAACCGCACTCCTTACGTCAAAGACGGTATCAACGATTGCGTCGTGCATGGCGCAACAGCGGCGGTGAATCCAGACCACAGCGGCACGAAGGCCGCAGCTCACTACAAGCTCACGGTTGGCGCGGGCGAGAGTGTCGTTGTCCGCCTTCGTCTGACGGACTCCGACTTCAAAGGCAACAATGCCTTTGCCAGCTTTGATAAAACGTTCGCCCTCCGTCAGCGCGAAGCCGACGAATTCTATGCCACGGTGATTCCGCAAGATCTTTCTGAAGATGCGCAGAACGTCATGCGCCAGGGTTTCGGCGGCATGTTGTGGTCCAAACAGTTCTATCACTACGTTATAAAGGACTGGCTCGAAGGTGATCCGGGCAATCCTCTCCCTCCCCCCGAACGCAAGACAGGCCGCAATCACGAGTGGACTCACTTGTACAACGCAGACGTGATTTCCATGCCGGACAAGTGGGAGTACCCGTGGTATGCGGCCTGGGACTTGGCATTTCATTGCATTCCGCTCGCTCTGGTGGATTCCGACTTCGCGAAGGAACAGCTCACGCTGATGCTGCGCGAGTGGTACATGCACCCCAACGGGCAGATTCCCGCCTACGAATGGGCGTTCGGCGATGTCAATCCGCCGGTGCACGCGTGGGCCGCATGGCGCGTCTACAAAATCGATAAGAAGCGCAAAGGCAAAGGCGATCGCGCATTCCTGCAGCGTGTCTTCCACAAGTTGATGTTGAACTTCACCTGGTGGGTAAACCGCAAGGATGCAGAGGGCATGAACATCTTCCAGGGTGGCTTCCTGGGTCTCGACAACATCGGCGTGTTCGATCGCAGCGCCCCCTTGCCTACCGGCGGATACATCGAACAATCGGACGGAACCAGTTGGATGGCCATGTACACGCTGAACTTGTTGGCCATAGCCATGGAGCTGGCAGCGGAAGAGCCCTGCTATGAAGATGTGGCCAGCAAATTTTGGGAGCATTTCGTTTACATCGCCCACGCGATGGGCCATCGTGGGCACGATGGCATGGGGTTGTGGAACCAGGAAGACGGCTTCTTCTATGACGTGCTCAAGCTGCCCAACGGCTCGCATTTTCCCATGAAAATTCGATCCATGGTGGGATTGATCCCGCTGTTTGCGGTAGAGACCTTGGAACCGGACGTTCTCGACAAGTTGCCCGATTTCAAAAAACGTCTTGATTGGTTCATTGACAACCGTCCCGATCTCACAGAGAACCTGGCTTGCATGCGTACAGAGGGAATGGGTGAACGCAGATTGCTATCCATCGCTAGCCAGGACCAGCTGCGCAGCATTCTGAAGTTCATGTTGGACGAGCGCGAATTCCTCTCATCATACGGCATACGCGCCCTGTCACAGTTCCATCGCGGTAACCCCTACCTTCTTCATGTAGACGGGATGGAGCACCGCGTGGATTATGAGCCCGGCGAGTCGTCCACCGGGCTATTCGGCGGAAATTCAAACTGGCGCGGCCCCATCTGGTTTCCGACGAACTATCTGCTGGTCGAATCGCTACAGAAGTTCCATCACTACCTGGGCGACGACTTCCAGGTCGAGTTTCCCACCGGATCGGGAAAGATGATGACCCTTTGGGAGGTAGCGGGAGAACTTTCTCGCCGCATGACGAACATTTTTCTTCGCGACGAAAATGGCCGCCGGCCGGTCTTCGGCAATCTCGAAAAATTCCAGACCGATCCTCACTGGCGCGACTTAGTTCTGTTTCATGAGTACTTCCACGGCGATTCGGGAGCCGGAGTTGGAGCGAGCCACCAGACTGGATGGACTGGCGTAGTCACGAAGTTGATGCAGCAAAGCGGAGAATCCAGCAAGCGCAGGCAAAGAGCATCGGCGACGGCCACCGCAGCTGCGGACTGAATTCATAGGGAGAAATAGAAATGAAAGCGATTAGTGTATTCCCAGGAAAACCCAACAGCGTACATGTAGCCGATTTGCCAAAGCCGTCGATTGATCAAGTCCCAAACGGCCGCGGCGTCCTGGTCAAAGTTCTGCGCGTTGGCGTGGATGGAACCGACAAAGAAATCAACGCCGCTGAATACGGCGCAGCGCCTCCCGGATACGACTTTCTGGTCATCGGTCACGAGGGCTTCGGCCAGGTGGAAGCCGTCGGGCCCAGCGTCACAGAACTGAAGCCAGGCGACTATGTGGTAGCGACAGTGCGGCGACCGGGCAAGAGCATCTATGACGTGATCGGTACCAACGACATGACCACCGACGACACCTACTACGAGCGCGGCATCAACCTGCGCCACGGCTTCTTGACGGAATATTACGTGGATGACGCCGAATTCATCGTCAAGATACCGCAAGGTCTCAAGCAGGTCGGAGTCTTGCTTGAACCGCTGACTGTTGTCGAGAAAGGAATCCATCAGGCCTACGAGATCCAGCGCCGGCTGAAGGTTTGGCGCCCACGGAAAGCGGCGGTGATGGGCGCCGGCACTATCGGCCTCCTGGCCACGCTGGTTCTGCGCTTAAGAGGCCTGGACGTGACCACATTCGGACGTACGGCCAAGCCCTACCTGAATTCAAGTCTCATCGAGGAAGTCGGCGCACGGTACTTGTCGACTAAGGACACACCAATAACCGACGCGGCCAAGGAATACGGCCCGTTCGACCTGATCTTTGAGGGCACCGGTAACTCCGCCGTGGTGTTCGACAGCATGCAGGCGTTAGGGAAGAACGGCGTGCTGGTACTTGCGAGCGTCACGGGCGGAGACAAGATGATTCAGATCCCTGCGGACCGGATCAATCTTGAATTTGTTCTCGGCAACAAGGTCATGGTGGGCACCGTAAACGCCAACCGGGAATACTTCGAAACGGGCGTGAGCGATATGGCGCAGGCGGAGGCGGAATATCCGGGATGGCTCGGCAAGCTCCTCACCGACCCCGTGAAAGGCCTGGAGAATTACACAGAGTTGTTCCAGAAACTCACGTCGCCAAATGGCGCCATCAAGGTCTTTTGCGAGGTAGCGTAAACGAGAACGGACAAGCTAGGGCCGGGGCATGCTAGAGCATGCCCTTTCTTTTTGTCACTTTCGGGCTTGGATTGCGTCTTACCGAAGGAAGATAACCCAAGGGGGGCGGCGATTCATGATTCAGTTTGGCAAAGAGACGTGCGGCGACGTCGATGCCGCTCTCCGCAAAGAGTGGCTTGAAACCAACGGACTCGGTGGCTTTGCTTCGTCGACCATCATCGGGCTGAACACCCGCCGTTATCACGGTTTGCTGGTGGCCGCCACGAAGCCGCCAGTTGGCCGCATTGTCATGCTTTCCAAATTGGAAGAGACACTCTTCATCGAGAGTCAGCCGCTTGACCTTTCCGCAAATCGCTATCCTGGCGTCGTCCACCCGCAGGGGTTTCGATACCTCAAGCAGTTTCGCCTCGATCCATTTCCCGTCTTCACCTACGAAATCGAAGGTATTGAGATCGTGAAGACCGTATTCATGATCCACGGCGAAAACAGCACGGTGGTGCACTACGAACTGAAGAAGAACAATCATCCGGAGCGAATCAAGAATCTGCGCCTGGAACTGAGACCGCTGATCGCATTTCGCGACTATCACAGCACCACCCACGAAAATGGAGCGATCAATCGAGAAATAGAACAACGCCCGGGACTGGCAACTCTTACTCCTTATCAGGGACTGCCTTCACTGCATTTCGCTCACAACGCCGTCAAACTGCTAAAGACAGGCGACTGGTACCGGAACTTCGAATATGACGCCGAGCGAGAACGAGGCCTCGATTTTTCTGAAGATCTTTTCAATCCGTGTGTCTTGCGTTTCGACTTGCGGCTTCGCCGTCAAGCCTCGGTCGTTGCCTCCACTGATCCGCATAATCTTGCCCCGCATGATGTTGCCCAAGTGGCTGAATATCGGCAGGCAGAAATCACGCGCCGCCGGAATGTAGCCGTATCGTCGCCGGTCGAGGATGCCTTCGTTCAGGATCTTGCCCATGCCGCCGACCAGTACATTGTTTCCCGCGGCAATCAGAAAACGGTCATCGCCGGCTATCACTGGTTCAGCGACTGGGGCCGCGACACCATGGTGGCTTTGCCTGGGCTCACTCTGCCGACCGGCAAGCACGACGTGGCGCGTAGTATTCTGCGCACATTCGCGCAGCACGTGGATCAGGGTATGTTGCCCAACCGGTTTCCCGACGCTGGCGAAACGCCCGAATACAACACAGTGGACGCGACGCTTTGGTTCTTCGAAGCGGCTCGTGCCTATCTTGCCTACACCGGCGATCTGGAATTCGTGCGCAACGAACTTTATCCCGCATTTGTCGATATCATTTCGTGGCATGTGCGCGGCACACGTTATGGAATCAAAGTAGATTCCAGCGGGTTACTTTCCTCGGGCGAACCCGGGGTTCAGCTTACGTGGATGGACGCGAAGGTTGGCGATTGGGTCGTGACGCCGCGCAGGGGCAAGCCGGTTGAGATTCAGGCACTCTGGTACAACGCGCTCTGCATCATGGAAAGCCTGGCGCGCAAATTCGCGGACGAACCGGGTCAGAAGCGTTACAGCAACATGGCAACGGTTGCGAGTTGGAGTTTCAATCGCCTGTTCTGGAACGAGAATGCGGGCTGCTTGTACGATGTTACAAACGGCGCGCTGCCGGACCCGTCGATCCGCCCGAACCAGATCTTCGCCGTCAGTCTGACACACAGCATGTTGTCACCCGAGCGCGCCATGAGCGTAGTAGAGAAAGTTCAAAAGCATCTCCTCACCCCTTATGGTCTGCGCAGCTTGGCACCGACCGATCCGCAATACCGCGGGCGATATACCGGCGGCCCTGTGGAGCGCGACGGAGCTTATCATCAGGGAACTGTATGGCCCTGGCTACTCGGACCCTTCGTTACCGCCTACGTCAAGGTAAACGGTAGAAGTGAAGCTGCCCGCCGCCAGTCAAGCGAATGGTTGGCGCCGCTGAAAGAGCATCTCACAGACGGTGGACTCGGCCACATCTCGGAGATCTTCGATGGCGACGCCCCTCAGTTGCCTCGCGGCTGCATCGCCCAAGCCTGGAACGTGGCGGAGATTCTGCGAGCTTACATCGAGGATGTGAAAGACGTTCGCCCGGCGCCTCCCGTCGAGAGACCGGAGCCGCAAGCTCGCCTACATGCCAACGACCGAGCGGGAGCTCGGGACGCAACTCCACAAGCCCTAACTTAAGGCCGAACTCCTTATTGGGCCGTCAATCCGTCATCCGGCGGAAACAGGCGGACACGCTGCTGGAATGTCCAACTTCCTAGAACCGACTTCTGGCAACCGTACCCTCGGGCATAACTTCCGCTTAGCCCGTCATACGCCCGCGAGGCCCGGTCAACCAATCGCCTAGCTTCTCGGAACCAGACCTAAGACACGCTCAAGCTCATGCAGCAGCTTGCGACCGCGGGCCTTCATCGCAGGCGTACCGCTGCGGGTTGCTTCTCGCAGGATCTCAATCACCGTGGATCGAATACTTGCGTTATCGTAGGCTAAATCAGCGAGGCCTTGAAGAGCGAAGGTTTTGACTATCGAACTCCTGTCTTGCATATAGCTGTTTAACAAAGATATCGCACGTTGTCGTTCTTTGGAGTTCAACGCAAGCCGTGGAACCATGACGGCTAAATGCCAACGCAACTCCTGCTCCTCAGTCTCACCCAGTAAACGCAACAGTTTTTTCCTATACGGTGCGAGCAGCTCAGGATTTTTTCGCGTGACCTTTTCGGCCGCGTCTGCAGCCCTCATCCGTACGAGGGGATCTTTTGACCATAAGCCCACGATCAACTTAGGAAAAAGTTGCAGATTCTTGGAAACCATCGTCCCTACCTGGTCAGAGCGGCCAATTGATCGTCGGTTCCCACCTTTCAAAAGGTCCAGGATGTTCTTTGCGGGCATCAGGAAGCATGGTACTGCATCGGCCTGTTAACATAACTGTCTTTGCAAGACTCTGCGAGGATTTCTTAATGCCATGAAGAAGAACGTCTGGAGGGCGGGGATCGAGATAGGCTTTATCATCTTCCTTTTCTATTCGAACCTCTTGATGGGAGAATTTGAACGCTCAGGTATGGGGCAGAAGAGGGGTTTGGCTTGGGCAATCGCAGATGTTTTTACTTCTGCCAATTTTGAAATCGCCGCCTTGGCCGCGCTCGTCGGCTACATCGTCTTTGAATTCCTTCGAAAGCGATTCTAAGCAAAGGTCTCTCTTGAATTCGCAGCCGAGCTGAGAGACCCGCAAACATGAGCCTTGCTAACGTGATGGCGAGGTGCGAACTGGCCAACCCATGTGACTAACCGCCGCGGACAGGTCATTCCGGGTGGCTTTGTGCGAGACGGCCATACTCGCGAGTTGCATCAAGCAGGTCGCCCACAGACGCAGGCCGGATACCCCGCACGCGGTTCAGGTCGCCGATTTCAAAGGCGATCCGCCATTGTTGGAAGAGCACACGGTAGGCGTCGAACAGACTGAGCTTAGGGTCGTAAATATGCGTTGCCTCGGAAGTGACTCCGTTGAGCTCTATAATCTTGATGTTCCGGCCCGCCATGAAGTTTTGCCGCGAAGGAACACGAATGTCAAAACGCCCGAAGAAGAAACCATCGAAGGTTCTGGCAATACGGTCGATGACTTCTTCCAGGGCTGGCGTAATGGCATCGCCTGCGTCGAGAAAGATCGCCCCTCGGCAATGGGTCCCAATCTCAACCAGCTGAACTCTTACCCCGGCCGCAAGGACTTCTTGAATCCGGTCTGCATTCTTGCGTGAATAATAATCTGACATACATACGGCACGGTCATCGGCGAGGATCAATTCTTCCAACGTTCGCTTCCCATCACCGAGAAGGATGGGCATCCGTTTCTCGGTCACTGAGAGAATCCGGCCACGCTCATCACCTGGGTAGCGATAATAGAAAACTCCATACTCTTCGCCGGGGAAATATTCCTGCAGGATGACCGGGTAAGCCGCAAGCGTCAGATACTCACGCAGCTTCCCCGGCGATCGAACAATCGACACTCCCGACCCACGCTGCCCCGCATCAGGTTTCAACACGACCGGAAAATGCAGTTCATGCCGCTCCATGAACTCCTCCGCCTCATCAATGCGTTGGGTAATGTCTTCGCATGCCAGAAGAGTGGAACACGGCAACCACACTGCGGCATCTTTCAATTTGTCCAGGATCTGATGCTTGGACTCGCCCACGAATCCGCCGGCGGGAATCGCTGGGTTGGCCGCGGTAAACAACGTCCAACTTCGAAACTTGATGCCGAGATAAGCGATGTAGACAACCACCGGCGGATAAAACAAATAAGGAGGCCAAAATTCCCAGCGGGACCAGCGCCTCACACGCCCGAGAAGGTTGCGTCGCCATCGAATCCAGGCGCTAGCGAATGGCCGGCTTGGGGGAACAGAGTCGAGTTCTAATGCGATAGGCATGATTCAAATGGCTGAACAGCCGACCTCCCGCACAATGAGATTCGGGCGGACAGGTCTTTTTCTTTCAATTTCTATTTCCGTTGAATTAGCCGGATTCATGGTGCAAGGGCTGCCACGGAAATGGCACATCCTTACGCTTCCGGACTGAACCATAACTTCGGTATAACTCAGCGTCTTCACATCTTCCCGGTGGACGCACAGACTGAACGGCCCCGGTCCACCTGCGTGCGAAGCTTGAAGTCTTCGCAGCCAGCGTACGGAACCGGCGTCCGATTCATGGCGCGCCGTGCGGCATGCTGCCCCACGCAGGCTTTCGGCTTGCTCGTCCGAGAGGCTCGAGGAAAACCAGTGCCGTGATTCCCACTCGTGGACCTGGCACTCAAGCTGAGCCGAATCCCAACGCCACTCCCAAATCTCCTCTTCCGACGGAAATACTCCGACGAGCCGAAACGGCATCATTCCTGCGAAATTAGAAAGGCTAAACACTTCATGCAAGTCCGATAGCGATCGCGAATCAATCAGAGCGGGGATCACTCGCCCTCTACTTCGCGCCTTTGGGAAAGCTCTGCGATGTAGTGCGATGTCATTCCAATTCAGTAATGCAAACGTGATCCCATATTCGTTGGTGGCAAGCCATGTGCCGCGGTTGCCGTCGCCGGGATAGATGGCCCTTGTGCCGTCGAATTCATGAACCTCAGGAGAAAGCCCGGCACCCCGTGCGATTTTCTCGTCACGATTCATCGCCATGAGGTATGTATCGTCGCCGATGACGACAGTCAGAGTGCACATAAGCCCACCGCCCCTCGGTCTCGAACAGAGCCCCGAACACTCTCGCGCTTCCGAATCCAGCCACCGAGTGATCTGGCCCTCTTGCTCAGCAGCCACGGACCAAACAGCAACAGGACGGTCAGCAGCCAGGGGAGCAGTTTCTGATGGCCGGAAGATATTTTGGGAACGAATCGCCAGATGGCAAAGATCGCGGAGACCCAGGCCGCCGAGCAGGCCGCTGTCGTCTTGGCAAATAGTCGAACTGGAAACCTTAACGCTCCGGCGGCCACATAAAGAGGTAGGCGGCTGCCGGGAATCGCGCGACTCATGACCAAGGCCAGCGATCCATGCCTGGCAAACCAACCTTCGGCCTTGCTGATTGACTCGGGTCTTAAGTATTTCCTCAACCAACGTGACTGCACCGTGCACCGCCCGAAACTAGAGCCCAAGCCGTACAATCCTATGTCTCCCAGCCAGATACCCAAGAAGGTGGTCAGAAGTCCGATCCGAGGATCCAAGCTTCCGCTCGCAGAGAGAGTCGCCGCCAGCAGGGTCGCGCCATCTTCGTAAATGAAGGTGGCGAGAAAAATGAAAAGCGCCAGGGCCGCCTGCGTCTCCGGAAATGAATGAGAAGAAAGCATGGTCGTTTACGTTCGTTCCGCCGCCTCCGTCTCCAGGTGCTTCAATGTGGAGGGGGCTACGCCAAATTCGTACGGCAGTTTCACTCCGATCCCTGCACACAGGATTTTGAGAATGGCATAGTGG
Source organism: uncultured Acidobacteriaceae bacterium (assembly GCA_963750245.1). Classification (GTDB taxonomy): domain Bacteria; phylum Acidobacteriota; class Terriglobia; order Terriglobales; family Acidobacteriaceae; genus Sulfotelmatobacter. The sequence goes on along the minus strand of CAVVQB010000002.1, from coordinate 493,573 downwards.
TGGATGGCGTGTCCGACGCAGAACATCACTTCCCGAGCCAGGTTCGACCTCACTGCGTCCGCCTCGGTTTCGCCATAACCGACTTTGTACGTCACAGCGCAATCACGTTGAAGAATTTCGCTGGAAAGGCCTTCGAATTCATCGATCAGAGCTTCGGTTACGAGACGTGCACAGGTCGCCGAGTTCTCCAGTTGCGGATTCCGACGCCGCTGATCGTAGTTGACCCGGCCAGTCCGAATTCCTTCGGCCAAACAGAGAAAGTGATCGAGTACGTGCCGATAGTGGGCCCCCAAGGACGATGCGGGCTTTCCTTGGTCTGGGCCTTCCATCGCGCGAGCGTACATTGCGTCGCCAACGCGTTCCAGAAAGAGGCAGCCCTGTTGCAGGACATCTTTAGCAGCAGTACTTAATGACCGAGTCAGCATGTCAGAACCTTTTCCCCAGTACCGGAATTTGCATGCGGTGCAAGAACAGGGCAATGGCGCTCGTCACAAACACGGCGATGGCGAGGAAGAACAGGAGTCCCTTGTCCCCCTGTACCTCGATGCCGAGGAAGGTCAGGTGGCTGACGATAGCCCCGCCCGTAGCCACCATTGCCAGAACAGCTCCCGCCCAGACGAAACGCGGTGTCAGCAACAGCACAGCGGCGATCAACTCCATCATTCCCGATCCAATGCGCGCCGAGACCTCGACCATGCCGATCGACGCGATTGGGACGTAGCTGTGAATGAATGTCCCCAATTTGGTGAAGATGTAGATCGACTCCGGCGCCGCCGTGAACTTAAAGAAAAGTGTTTGCAGCAAGATGACCGCCGCAACAACTCGGCAGACCCAACTGAAGACCAGGATTGAAGTGGTCATCGGCCGACCCACGGTTGAAATCACTTGCGCGCTCATGATGTGCTCCTCTACTTACCGTATTTTTCGACGAGGCCAGGCCAATTCTCGTCAGCCTTCTTCAGCATGCCTTGCTGGTCCTGGTTGAATTTGTTCTTGATATCAAGGTCGTATTGCATCAGCAGCCGTCCATTTACGATCTGCCACGCCTCGATCTTGATCGGGGCCCGTGTGCTATGGGTCACGCCGTATGCGCAGTAGCCGCCGAACTGCGGCTCGTACTTCGCCGGCTCTTTGTCAAAGGTGGCTTTGTGTTCCGAGGATGCGAAGTAGTATTTCGCCCCACGATATTCAGACTGGAATTGCGCGCTGCCCTTGACCGGCCGATTGTCGGTAAAAAAGGCCACAGGATCGTAGCTCTGGATGGCAACTCCGTTGTGATCCAAATTCTGCAGTTCTTTGGCGGATGCAACCACCGACAATGCCATCAGCAGGAAAGCAGAAAACAGACTCTTCATTTACAAATCCCCTCGTTTTTCCGTTTCTTGAAATCCGTACACAGCCATCAGACTCGCCAACGCGTCAGAAGTGACACGAACAAGAAAGGCAAGGAATTACTGTCACGTTCCCGGTCACCGCGCATCGCATGGGGAATGGAGTCTTGAAGTTGGTGGACTTGCCAAGCAGACACCTGGCGGCTTCGCTGCGGGAAGAGTTGCTGGGAGGATCACCATGAACGCGACTAGCGCACGAACCCTGACCGCTTCTTCGCCATTCGCTCGCTGCGATAACGATTACAACGCGGAGACGGGCGGGCTGACAGAGGTTCACGGCTCTTACCGTGTACGCCTCGCGTCTTCGGAGGCAGACCGACTGGCGGCGTTCCGCTTGCGGTTTCTCGTCTTTAACCTGGAATTAGACGAAGGCCTCGATGCGGCCCACGCGACCGGCTACGACACCGACCACTTCGACGCGGTCTGTGACCACCTCATCGTCGAACATCCAGGCTCGGGCACGATCGTTGGGACTTACAGGCTACAGACCGGCGTGGCGGCTTCCGCCAATGTTGGCTTCTACAGCGAACGTGAATTCGACTTCACACCCTACAAGCGCTTAGGCGATTCCGTGATCGAACTGGGACGCGCCTGTGTCCACCGCGATCATCGCTCGTCTGAAGTGCTCCACCTGCTGTGGCGCGGAATTGCACAATATGCTATGCACCATGGCGGTCGGTATCTGATCGGTTGTTCTTCCCTGACTTCGCAAGACCCGGCTCATGGTACAGCGGTCTATGAGGCCATGCGGGAGCACTTGGCGGCGCCCCAGCTACGTACCACTCCGCAGCCAGTCTTCGCGATGCCCCTGATGGCGCCACAGAATGCCAGCGGCAAGATTCCGAAATTGCTACGTGCGTACCTCGCGGTGGGAGCGAAGATCTGTGGTCCGCCTGCGATCGATCGCGAATTCAAGACAATTGATTTCCTCACGCTGATGGATCTTGAGGCTCTTCATCCTCGCGTGCGAGCCCGTTTCCTGAGAGCCTGATGGAATGCGCAGGTACTCCAGTTACCTTCTGTGTTTTGGGGTTTCTGACACTACCGCCGCCTCGATTCTGTCAGAGGAATGATGCAACGTTCGCGCGTCAATCTTGAGCAGGTGACTGTCTCCCAGTTGCAAGAGATCCCCGCGAATAGTGATCGGTTCCGCAATGAATTCGCGCAGCGTGTCGCGTCCGAGAGCACGTCCATCAAGACCGACCAGCAGGAACTGTTCCCGCCCGTCAGTCGTGACAAAGACGGGCGGAATCCCTCCGCTCAGACAGCGCGCCGCGCAGTCACGGTGAACCTTCCCTTGACCGGGATTCATGACCCCCAGATAGCACTTGCTGTCTACGATTTCGCCGGTGACCGTTACAGGTCCCAGGTCGCGAGTCGTTTCTTGAAGTGCAGGCTTAAGGTCGATCGCGCTGATGGAGCCGGGTGTTATTTCCACCATGGTTCCGCCCTGACGATAGATCAACTGGCCCTGCAGGCGGACCTGTTTGCCATCGAAGCCGGCCACGAGGCCGTCGGCCCCGTGTTTTCCCGGCGCGACGAGCAGATAGCGCGAATACTTGTCTTGTTCCCCGACTCTGCCGGGACGCGCGACCAACAGCGTCGGAACTGGCCGTGCTTCAACAACGCCTTCAAAACTCCGCACCTTCCCGAATTCGAATGCGGAATTTGCGAATGGCATTTGTCCAATAACCAACACCAGAGCCGTGGTCACGGCAAGCACGCTGAGCGCAATAATGACCTTTCGCACGAAACCAGCCAGCGCGGCGGGCGCCTTCGGCAAATAACCCACGTAGAAGTCGTTCATTGCGGTTGCGCCTCCCTGCCTTCAGCCTGAGAAGAATCAATTCGGGCGGGCTCCACGCGGGTTCCGGGCGGGTTCGGACGCGGGTGCACGAACACAGATCCTTTAACAATCTTGACCCGGAAAGTCGGGATCTTTTCCTTGAATGGCGCCGGAGCTGCCCCAGACTCTGGCTGATACTGGTAACCATGCCACGGGCAGGTAACGCAGCCATCGATGACGCGCCCTTCCCCTAGCGGTCCGTTCTGGTGTTGGCAGACGTTTGAGATCGCGGAAACCTTGCCATCGTAGCGAAAGACCGCGACGCGCTCTCCGGAGAGAGAGATGATGGTCGCGCACTTCTCGGATATCCGATCCACTTTGCAGACCTCGACAAAACCTTCGTCGACCGCTTGGTGCCTCGCCTGGTCCACCTGCTTCTCACGAAACGCCGCTGCAAGATGAAGCGAAAGCACAGTAGCAACTCCCAGGATGAGCGCAGATGCCAGCAAGGGACTCTTCTCCGATTGCAACGCCCCCAGAGACACGTGCCCAACCAACAGCGCGTAGGCCACATACACCAGCATGTGCAGCCGCTTCCACGTTGGCGCGGAGAGATTTCGCAACCAGAAATCGTGGCTTGTGGCAGCCATCAAAAACAGGATGATCAATGCAAAGAAACCAAGGGCCTGAAAGGGGAAATCGGCGACACTCCCGTATCGCGGATTGCTGATGAACAGACTGACAAGAGGATTCACATTCCCCAGCGCATGAAACTGAAACAGCGCGAAACCTCCATGCGCCAGGCCCAGCAGAAACGTCGTGACACCTAGATGCCGGCGGTTATAAAGGAGCGGAAGGAATCGCCGGTCTAGTCTCGCCAACGGTCCAATACAGAGCACAACGTTCAGCAGCAAGAATGCAGCGGTTCCAAACGCGCGAATCAGTAGCGTTTCTGCCGTTGCGCTTGAGTTTCGCCAAGCACCGACACCGACAAAAACGGCGAGGTAGAGTGCGAGCAAGGATACGAGCGTCAGGTCGTACACCTTCTTCTGGCGGTTCCAACTGATTGCGCCATATTCTACGCTCATGGCAACTTCTCCACTCTGGCAGAATCAAACACGCTCTGATGAGCCAGGCTGAAAAGGATGAGGTTGCCCGCTCGCTCCTTATCCAGTGGAAGCGTGAAGGCTTCGTCCGCGGTGTATGGGGCTACGAGAAAGGACTCGCTCGGCAAGGATTTTCCCTGCGGTGTGTTGGTGCTCCAATAGAGCAACAAATCGGGTTCGTTCAGCGGTTGCATCGGTCGCAGAACAACGTAGATGTCTTTCGGACTGTCTGATCTGCCGTAGAACATCGTAGCAATCGAATGCTGTGTCCAGAGTCCGTTCGACTCGCGCACCAGGTACGCGGTCGCGGGCAGTTCAGGAGCGCGTCGGGTCAGGCTCGTGGCGGGATGCCGTGCTTCCATCCCTGCCAGAAGGATCGCAGGCAGGGTCAAGGCAAGCGCGACAAATGCTCGGCGGTGCACGGCTCTGAGTGGCTGAATCATTGATTACTCAATCTGCGGTGTGGATTTCTTTCCACGGGAGGCTCGGCAGTTCCGCGCGTCCACCGCAGCAGGAACATAGGCCAGAAGGCGGTGACTCCTGGCAGAATCAGCAACCGGAAACCAATCCCCGAGCCCTGTGCTTCTGAGTCCAGACGTTGAACTCCAATCCACACGAACAGCACAGCAAATATCAATCCGAGACCCGCGTAGATCCCCAGAGCGTAGACGAATATTTTTGCAAGAGTTTCAAACATCGCTGCCATAAACCGGGATCACTGCCCCATTGATGTCTTTGCCGGCATCGCTGGCCAGCCACGTGATCAGGCTGGCAACCGTCGAAGGGCGAACCCACTTCGAGAAATCTGCGTTCGGAATAGACTTGCGGTTCGCCGGCGTGTCCATTGTGCCCGGCAAGATCACGTTGGCCGTTAGTCCCGCATCTTTGTTTTCTAGGGCCACAGTTCTGATCAGAGAAACCATGGCGGCTTTGGAAGCGCTATAAGCGCCGAGACCAGCCCCGGGCTCCAGCGCCTGCCGACTGCCGATCGCAATAATGCGGCCGCTGCCCGTCTGCCGCAGAGCCGGAATCGTCGCCCGGAGGATGTAAAACACAGAGTTCAGATTCAGGTCGAACATCCGCTGAAAAGTGTCATCGTCGGTGTCCGCGATCGACTGACCCCCAGCGAACCCTCCAACAGTGTGGGCGAGAACATCGAGCCTTCCAAAACGTGCTACAACCTGGCCCACCAGCACTTTGGCGCCTTCGCGGCTCGAAATCTCCGCTGGCACCGCGGTAAAGCTCGGGCTGCTGAAATCGGATTGCTGTATTTTGCGCGACGTACCGATAACGGTCGCCCCTGCATCGAGGAACGCCTGGGTTACATACGCCCCAAGGCCCCCGTTCGCCCCGGTCACAAGTACGACTTTACCCTGCATCGAGAGACTCCCATCTCACTGGCCATCAGATTCCGACAATGCCAAAAGGTTACGTACGCAAACTCCGGATACGTGAACGAAGCTTCTGAAGCGTTCGCTTGCGGAATCCTTTGGGAAGGGGAAACACACGCGGGTCTGCAAACAACACGACGACGTTGCGAACTCCTTCCACCACTGATTTGCACTCCGGGCACTCCGCAACGTGAGACTCAATAGTGACCCGTGTAGCCGAACTGACATCATTGTCCACATAGTCGGAAACCCGGCGCCAGACGAGCACACAGGGAACAACCGCGGCCTTCTTCAGCACTACAGCCGCGCTGGGTTTCGGCGGACCGCCCGACAACATATCTCGCATCCGCAGTCGCGCGCGAAGCAATCGTGTTTTTACCGCATTCTCTGTAACCCCTACAAGTTTCGCCGTCTGTCGGATGCTCAGCCCCTGCACATCACGAAGTACAAAGATCTCCCGGTACTTCTCTGGCAGGCATTCGAAGGCGCGCACGAGTGCCTCCCTCATGCGCTTGCGCTCCAGTTCCCTGGACGGTATCTTCCGCCATTCGATCAATTGTTCCGGCACGTAGATCCCCCTTCCCGTCTCGGCACGCTCATCGATTGAGCGGAAACGATGCTTTTTGTCTTTCCTGAGGCGCATTCGTGCTTCGTTCATCGTGATCTGAACCAACCAGGTCGAAAACTTCGACTCCATGCGAAACCTGCTCAATCCCGCCCAGGCTTTAAGGATCGCTTCCTGACAAGTCTCCTCTGCATCGGCGGCGTCTCGCAGAATGGAAAACGCGGCGGTATAGACGGCCCGCTGGCAGTCTTTGACCATGTCGTAAAATAGGTCGGTTTCTCCATCTCTGATTCGCCCTACCAGTGTTGCCTCATCCTTCCTTCCACCAGATTCTGACCTGGTCAATGGTCCTCCTGCCCTAATCGACATAGAACTTTCAGCACAGGGTAGATGCGATTGACTGCTCGATGTTTCATTTGCCATGGCGTTTTTTGTTTTTGCCCGAACAAGGAACTTTGTTGGGCGCAGCGCATCGTATTGCCGACAGCCACAGATTTACGGAGCTTCATGCAGGATGAATCAGAAAAGCCCCATGCATTGACGTGTACTGAAATCTGGGGCGGCAATCGAAAAGTCAGTCGCACGGTAAAGCTGCCCAGCCTGATGGCATGGGTGACCTCGCATCCCATCCACGACGGAGAAGGAGGGGGCGACCTTCACTATATGTCCGTCTGCGATTACGACCTGATCTCCCGCGTGGCTCTGGCCGATGTGAGCGGGCATGGTCACGATGTGAGTGCCGTGACCCAGACACTGCGCGAGCTCATGCACCAGAACATCAACCTCTGGGACCAGTCAGATTTCATGCGCGGCCTCAATGACGCGTTCAACAAAAGCAAGAAATATGCCACGACGATCGTCTTGAGTTTCCACCGCGTCACAGGCCGGCTGGCGTTCAGCAACGCGGGGCACCTGCCTCCACTTTGGTATCACGCCGCCCAACGAAGTTGGGGGTGGCTGGAGGAGGGGAATGACCCACAACTCAAAAAGGTCGCCGGCTTACCTGTCGGGTTAATTCCTGGAACGGACTACAGCCAGACGGTTGTCACTCTGAACCCGTCCGATCTTCTTGTGCTCTACACAGATGGCATTACCGAAGCCGAGAACGAGACGAGGCAGGAACTGGGGCGAGAACAGCTTCTAGACTGGGCGCGTCGGGCTCCGGTGGACTCTGCGAAAGCGTTCGGAGAGGACCTGCTGCAACGAACTGGAGTCGTTTCGGGGCGGACTACGCAACGACGATGAGACACTGCTCGTGTTGCAACGCGAAGAGAATCTCGTCTGGTCGTGTTGGGCGAAGTTGCAAGCAGCTATACATTTGGCCGGCTGCGGCGGAGTTTAAGAAAATAATAGTCGGACCGTCGATTCGCTCTGCGCTCGACCTTTGCAACCAATCTTCGAGTAACTGACACGTTCAGATCGTAGTGGACAGCGGCTCGCAAGATCAGCCCTCGATCGCGTCCAGCTGTGGAATGTTGCGTCATATGAGCCTTAAATTTGATCGTTTTCTCGGAGAGCATGCCCGCGTTGGCGAGCAGCATAGGCGGCGACCTTGAGGCGGTTGCCGCACAGTTGCATGCTGCACCAGCGTCGAGTGCCCTTTTTGCTGATGTCATGGAAATGCAAAACGCACTGATCACACTTGCGAACACGGTTGCGATCCACATTGGCGAATAAAGTCGCCGCACTGTGCGCCAGGGGGGCAAACAAGTCTTCGGGCTGGTGCGGCTCGAACCACAATTCCGTCGACAGCGAGCGTTCCTTTTCTTTGAGCCTGGTGCGCATGGGGTGCTCTGCCATCAGTCGATTCAGTTCATCCACAGTGGAGTGATGAACAGCGCCTCGACCTTCCCAGGAGAGGATCTCCTTCCTCAGTCTTTCCCGCAACGCGCGCATGACTTCCAGCAAGTGCCGGGCCCGGATCGATTGGCCCCACTGCTGCTGGAAATTCGCGACTTCACGAGAGGTCAGCAAGCTGGCTGCCTGAAACCAGCGTAAGAGCGTGGGGAAGTCCGGAAGCAACTCCATCGGTTCACCGTTCTGGACTGGCCGTGTGTTCACGAAGTCCAGAGCCAGTTGGTTGCCGACGAAGAGAAACCCGTCTTTCCAGTCAGACGTGCGAATTGTCCCAGCCTGGTCCATTTTGCGATCCCAATTAAATTATAACACCGATAATGAATCTTTTTATAGGTTAGCAAATCTGATGGTGTGAGCGGCCAAAACGTTGCTAGACCGGCGCTCTGGTCGGGTGCCACTCGGCCAAATCTTCTGAGGAGACACATTATGACTAGCTACCAACATGCCATCGTCGACGGCTCCAAGATCTTTTATCGTGAAGCCGGCTCGAAAACCGCCCCAACGATACTCCTGTTACACGGCTTCCCGACGTCGTCGCACATGTTCCGTAACCTCATTCCCGCCCTGGCGGACCGCTACCATGTGGTCGCGCCCGACCTGCCGGGATTCGGCTTCTCGGATGCACCTGACCGCAAACGGTTCCGCTACACGTTTGAGCACCTGGCCAAGGTCATCGACTCCTTCACACAGACTATCGGTCTCGAACGCTACGCGATTTACGTCTTCGACTACGGCGCGCCCGTGGGGCTCCGCTTGGCACTCGCCCATCCAGAGCGGGTCACGGCGATCATCTCCCAAAACGGAAATGCTTACGAGGAAGGCCTGAGCCAGGGTTGGAACCCGATTCAGAAGTACTGGAAGGAACCAACACCCGACAATCGAACCGCGTTACGCGACTTCCTCACCCCGGAGGCGACCAAATCCCAGTACCTTTATGGTGTCCAAGACGAGACGCTGGTGGCGCCGGAAGCGTATCAGCTTGACTCGGCGCTGCTCGCCCGGCCCGGCAATGATGAGATCCAGCTCGATCTGTTTCTGGACTATGCCAGCAACGTCGCGCTCTACCCGAAGTTCCAGGAGTACTTCCGTGCAAAACGGCCGCCACTGCTTGCGGTCTGGGGTAAGAACGACCCGTTCTTTCTGCCGCCCGGGGCTGAGGCGTTCAAGCGTGATAACCCGAACGCCGAAGTACACTTCTACGACACCGGTCACTTCGCGCTGGAAACGCATCATCGCGAAATTGCCGACGCCATTCGGGAGTTCCTCAATCGCAAGCTAACAACGCAGGTCAGCGCTGCGTGAGGATGATTCACGAACTCAGAGCCCAATTAAAGGAACGTGGGCTCGCCAACCACACTCAACGCAGGGCCGCGCGCTGACGCGGCCCGCGCCTTATTGGCATTACTTGAGGGGGAACACCTGTGCAAGTCATTTCTGTCAATGTAGGACTGCCACGTGAAGTCATCTGGAAGGGTATGACGGTCCAGACTGGAATCTTCAAAGACCCCGTGGATGGGCCAGTGAAGATAAGGAAACCTCTATGAGGGTTTCAAATCAGCGGACTTCTTTACTTTGTTGGGGCTGTCGAGCGGCTAAAAGAGGCGCAGGGTTCAAAATAATGCCTGCAAGTGGTATTGAGACACCGATGTATTGCTGCGAAGTCCGTTGGAGAGAGCTTCGTATTTTCAAGTAGCTAAAGGAAGAGATGGATCTAGGACGACACCTGTCGCCAATGGCCTTCATAATTTCCTCGGCCCGTCGCACCGCATCCGCAATCCGCGATTACTCTCGCCTGGGCTTTACATTACCCGGCGTAAACCGTTCGCCACAGCTCGGGCATTCCACAAGGTCAGAATCTATCCGGCGTATTTCCTCGGGACCAATAGATGTCAAGACCACGCTGCAACTCTACTCGCACAGCGTGAGCAAAGACCGGATGGCGGCGCAGGGAGCCATGCTGGAGGTTATTTTCGGCAGCGGCACGGACGAAAGCGGACTGAGAGCGGACTGAGCAGTTTTAGGGAAAGGTAGCTAACGCCTTTGATATGGTGGCCAGGGACGGAGTTGAACCGCCGACGCCAGCCTTTTCAGGGCTAAGTTAGCCTGTAGTTTCAGCCACTTAAGAGGTTTGGGCGGGCTGCGTAAGTATTTGAGATTTCGTGACAGAGATATCGATCTTGGGTGGAGTTCTTGGGTGTTGTTTCAAAATACTGTGTGCAAGCCAACGGCAATCGTATCGGCGGCGGTCAGGCGGTTTTCCCGCGGAAGGCCGTGCCAGCCATGCGAAAAAAACCTTGTATCCGTACCCGCACCACGTCCTCTTCACAAATCTGCCTTCACCCTGGAACGTTGCCCCCATTCGTCGTAGCAGTGACAACTCTTTTTCGGCCTTATCGTCGACGAACGTTTACATCCCGGAGGTCAACCTTCAGCACGCTGGTACGGACGAGTGCGTATCTCAGATCCTCTGTCCACGAAACTGTCAGCTGCCCTGCGAGCTTAATAACACACCGGTCATCGGAGCGAAGCACTTTAACGACGAGCATCTTCTCAGGCATGCAACTCTTTGGCCGCTCTGATAGTTCTCTAGTTGATCCAAAAATCAGGACTTATTCGCCGAAACCGGACTTGAGAAATGAACTCCGACGACAGAATGTCACTCTGACCAGATACGACGGAGCAGCAGGGACGCGGCGACCAAACCAGTTAGTCCAATGCTTTTTCCGATTCGTACCAGATGCATAGCTCTCTTCCTAAGATACGACCAAGACCACTACGCTGCCCATACCCATTGGACGCAGCAGGCGTCTAAGACGGCTAACACCTTCATCTGACCAGTGCTTACCTCTGCTGGTGAATTTGCCCAAGATAAACCCTTGCACCAAACCGCCGGCAACATGCAGGCCCATTCCGATTCCAAAGCTTCTGAATACATGCTGAACATTGCGATCCGAACCTGGATAGTACGGGAGGGAAATGGAAGATGAAATCAGACTGCCCCCCACGTAGAGCAATTCGGCTGTGTTTTTCCGTTGTCTCCCTTACAGATAAATGCAGCTAAGGAGACTCTGAATAAGTTCCCCGATAACCGCCTGTATTAAGGATAAAGTGGGTTCTTAAGGAGACGGCAATGCTGAAGCACATTGGGCTCGTGTTCACGACGGCGTTAGCTTTCATGGTGGTTTCACAATGTAGAGCTGCCACTATGGAGGAAACCTTGAGAGTTAACTGGAACAAGCAATCGCTTCCAGAACTCGAAAAACTTATACCTGATCAGAAGGCGGCCCGGCAGTTCGCAATCGACGTCCGACTGAAGGAGCCGCATACGGAAAGCGATAACATTTACAAGTTAGATATTGATGAAGATGTGGTGGAGTATGAGTTTGTTGACTTGAAGGGTGATGGCAGCGTGCAGTTTGTGTGCCTGCTGGGCTCTGCACTCCGCATGCGTCCGACCATGCTGATGGCAGTTGAGAACGATCACGGCCATCTCAAAACTGCCTATCTGACGGGCGGGGAAGGCGGTTACGGCATGGGCCAACTCAGCGGCATTATCAGAGACATCAAGCACGATGGAAGGAATGAAGTTCTAACGGCTGAAGCGCTGGGGCCGTTCGGTGGTGCGGCTTTTCCGACTCCGTATATTGGGCATATCAATGTTTATCAGAATGGGGAGTTCGTTCAATCGGACCGCGAGTTTCTTGACTACTACAAGAACCAGGTGCTGCCCCAGTGCCGCCAGGAACTCAATGACCTATTGCAGCACAGCCCTGGGCCGGGTGCCAGTCGTTCCGACCGCGAATTTTATCGAAAGAGCGTTGATGCCAAGCAAAAAGAACTTGCGGCATTGAGGAAGCTGCTGTCCCATCCCTAGGGCGGAAGTGGTGTTGACATCCTAGAAAACGATGCGGCGATTACGGCGGTGAACTGATTCGGTACGCGAGAGCCGGTCAATTTTGCCCACTCTGCACCGCCGTACATAGTCGTGCGAGAAGAACCGATAGAACAAATTCTGCTCCGGTACCAGCACGTTATCCCGTTCTCACCCCTCAATCAAATTAAGAGCTTCTGGACTGCCTTTTAAAACACTGCTTCCATGACGCAACTGGTCGTTGATCCTCTCCATTCTCTTCTCTTCTCTCTTCTCTTCGAAATGACCGGCCAGCCAAGCGGCGCATTCGTTGGGTTGTGTCAAGTGCACCTCGCTCCACGGTGCCAGTCGCTTGAGCAGAGTTGCTCTGCGTCCCGGAGCAATTCGCTCGTAGCAGACCTCGCGGCAGAGCGCATGCACAAACTCGTAGCAAGCGGAGACTGTCCCGTCTGGAAATTTCTCTGGTTTGGCGGCACGCAGAATGCAATGTCGTCGGACGAGTTTCTCACAAGCGTGTTCAAAGGCTTCCGGTTCCAGCTCTGCTGCTGCGGCTCCGGGTGCGACGGCGAACCGGGAATCGCCGGCGCTTGCAAGGCTCGCCACCTCCAGCACCAGCTGTTCAGCAGGGCTGAGGTGGTCGATCTGGGCTTCGATCGTCTGGCGCAGAGTCTCTGGTACCTCTAGACCAATGTTCTCAAGAGGAACGTGGATTCTCCAACTTTCCTTGTCGTGCGTAATAAAGCCTCGTTGCTGCATGTGGTCAAGGACCGCCATCAGGAACAACGGATTGCCCTCGGTGTGACGATGGACCAATCGAGTCAGGCCTTCGGGTACCACTGCCGCTCCCGATTCGGCAACGAGGTATTCCGCAACGTCGGCTTCCCGGAGTGCCTCTAGAGCGATCTCCTGGCACAGGTGATGAACCAGCAGATCCTGCTTTAGTACTTTCAAGGAATGCTCAGAAAACGCCAGGTCCACAGGCCGGCAGGTACCGATGAGCATTAGTTTGGCTGATTCGCGACGGCGAGCCAACGCAGAGATCAGATCAACAGTGCACTGATCCGCAAGATGCAGATCTTCAATGACAAGCAAGAGGGGCTTTTGGGATGCAATTGTCTCCAACGCCTCACAAATCTCCCGCACCATGCGCTCGCGCGCCGCCGCCAAAATCTCCATCGGTAGGTTCTGTCGATGTTCCTGTTTCACGAACCCGGGAAGCTGCATTAGCCATGTCGGGGCCTGTTTCGCAAGGACCTGCACAACCGAGTCACCCTCAGATCCACGGCATAATTGACCTAACGCTTCGAGAATTGCGTAGTAAGGTTCTTTGCTCCCGTATCCTTCGACGCATTGCCCTCGACCCGGACGGAGGATCGGGGCAATCAGGACGGCCTCGCGCTGGAATTCGTCTGCGAGTGCCGTTTTCCCGATACCGTGCTCGCCGGTTACAAACACGATCTGCCGCCGTCCCCGCATTGCCGCTCGCAGGCTCTGACTCAGTTGCGCCAGCGCGGCACCCCGACCAACCAGCTTGCGGGGCGGCTGTTCTAGCCCTGCAGACATTTCAGATGACGGACCCTTCGGAGCGATGAACTGGTATCCTCTCCGCGGAAGGGTTTCGATAAATTGAGCATGCTTCGGATCATCCCCGAGCGCGCGGCGAATGTCGAGGATTTGACTCTTCAGCACTTCCGGCTGCACGAAGGTTTCCGGCCACACCGCTTCGAGCAGCTCGCTTTGCGTCACCAGCCGTCCGGCGTGCTCGACCAAATACCGTAGGACGGCATAGCCCTTGGGAGTGAGCCGAATCTTGTCGCTATCTCCATCAACGTTTTGGCGCCATAGGCACTCGTTAATGGTATCCAGCAGGAAGGGATAAAACTCCTTCATGTTCGCCTTCGACACCGATCTTTGACAATGCTGCTGGGGAGTGCGATAGCGAGCGATAGCCTGCCGGATCACATGCAAGAGATCTTCGTCGTCAAACGGCTTTGTCAGGAAGTCTGCTGCACCGGCTTTCATCGCTTGCACGCTCATTGGGATATCGCCACGCCCGGTGAGAAAAATGATCGGAATCCGGACATTCGCCTTCGCAAGCTCTTGCTGGAGGTCGAGTCCGCTCAGGCCAGGGAGCTCCACATCCAGCACCAGGCAGCTCGGCATCTCACGTCGGGAAGTATCCAAGAACTCCTGCGCCGAGGCAAACGTGAGTGCCTTCAATCCTGCGGAGCGGACCAGACTTGCCACTCCTTCACGCACTGACGCATCGTCGTCCACAATGTAGATAACAGCACCGTGCGAGTTGCGCAACCCTATGGAAAAGCGGCATCCCTCCATCTCCGTTGCGAGGTCGAGAACCCCAAAGGCCTTCATGCCGTCTTGAGAGACCGCGTACTCGTCGTGGACCACGCCAATGTGACGAAACCCGAGGGTCTCGATGAGAGCCTGCACAATTTCGTGATGCGGCACTGGGCGGTGAGTTTCCGTCGCCGCCGGTGTGGGCACCAGTGCTAGTTCTGCGCGGCCAATGGTTCGACCGCCATAACCGATGAGCGTACTAGTTTCTGACATACTTCTTTCCTCCTTGTTGATTTGGACTGACACTCTGGAAAATGACCGACGGAGCAAGCCGCAGCGACTATTTGCTGTTAATCGATTAAGAAAGGTAGGCGAGGGGTCTGCTTAGCGCGGGTTGCGGGCGGGAATTTCTTGGTTGGATTGTTGCGTATCCGTATCGAGCTTTAGGGGCAACTGGAGGGACAGGCTTATGTGTTCTGTACCGATCAAGTGCCGACGACATTGGTCCCGGGAAACAGGCGTTGTGGCAGTGGCGGAACCGGTTCATGGTGGTAGCGCAGGTTCCAATAGTTCCACGAGCGACGGTCGAAGATTCCAGCAGGCGGATCCTTCAAGACGAGATCGAAATCAGCTTCAGCATAGTACTTCATCCCGGTAGCGATATCGTCGAGGGTTCCATAGGTCATCAGGTGTGCAAGGAACAGTTTGGGGTCTCGTAGCGTCTCTTCGGGCGCCTTGAACCAAACCACACGTTTTGCCACGCGCTTGAGATCCTCAGAGTAGTTCATGATTCTGCTTCCTGCAGGCTCAGACCAGATCGTGCCACAACCGCCGGAAGTTCTCTTAAGTTTACCGAAGTTGCCGCCTCCAGGAGACGCTTTCGCACTGTGCTTGCCAGGCTGGGAAGGTCACCATCCTCGAAGAACGTTAGTGCCTTGAGGCTTAGTGCTCCATTGAAATCCTTCCCATAGATCGCCGCGGCCGCAGCCAAACCCTCGGCCAGGCTCAAGCCCGCGTCGAGTGTGCTCAGAACGTCTCGATAGTCTTTCGCCTGCGCCCTTAACTGAACGGTCTTCAGCTTCGACGCAAGCAGATCCAGCATCGAGGCGACCTGAATCCCATTCTCTTGGACAACATCAGGGTCGTGGACGCGCTTGATTCCCAGAGATCCAAAGAAGGAAAGCTTCACCGGGCCATTCCGATCCACTATCGCCGTGAGTGTGTTGTCTTGGAATTGGGTCATTTCGGCGTTTTTCAAATAGGGGACACTGTCGCGCAGCGAATTGGGGTGAAAGGGCAGGTTCGAGAAAAAGTCGAAGTCGTCCGATTGTCGGTGTCCCAGCCGCAGTGCCAGAGCTGTACCTCCATAGAGCACGAACGTCTTCGGAGTATTCCTTAGCTCCGCCCAAAGTTGCCTCTGAGGCTCTGGAAGAATGCTCAGATTCGGTTTGAACATTTCCACCTCCTTCGGGCTACACCCGCGGTTCTCGTCACCTAAAGGCCTCAATTTATTAGGTCGGGCTAGCTGACGTGTGGCGTCTGGCTTATTTTGCCTGATTTAACTCAAGCTGAATAGGGACGCCTGTTCGGGAACAACGGGCTTTGTTCGCCGCTTTTTAGCCAGTGAGCCCGGTCGTTGTCCGAAGACAACGATAGACGCGCTGTCCATGGCGCTTTTCACAAGGCTCGCGGGGTCAGGCTGAGTATCCAGCAGAACGCCCGGCACTTCGATGGACACGGCGTCTTCGTCGTGATGAGCAGATGTCGGAAACAGCTTTTGGTGTTCTGTGTTGAGGGCCCTCCAGACGGCATCGGCGGTTTCGCCGATACCATTCCTTTCAACCAGTTCCCGCGCCATGGCCGAGAGCATGTCATCGTCTTCATCGATGCTCTGCAGTCCTTCGCCGGCAAACTTGCCTTCCATGGTGAGTGCTACGAGAAGCTTCTTCCCCATGAGGCGCAAACACGATGTCTGCATTGTCCCTTCCGAGCAAAGAAATTTCACGCGTACCGGTCGGCGCTGGCCGATCCTCCACGACCGGCGGCTCGCCTGCCGTAGCGTATGTAGTGAGTATCCAGATTCGTAGAAAATGATGGTCGGAAAGTCCAGAAGATCGAGACCGGTCTCAACGAGCTTGGGATGGCAGATCACTACTTGCACACCATCTTTGACCTGTCTGGCGTACCAGGCCTCACGCTTGGAGGTATCGACGCTCGCTCGCAAAACGGCGGTGTGGATTCCTTCGTTGCTCAGGATTCGTTGCAGTCTGGCTGTGACGTCGTGCTTCTGCGTGTACACGGCAAAGACCTGGCACCGCCGTCCCTCACAGAGTTCCTGCTTGATCTCCTCAATTAGTTTTCGTTCCTTCGAATAAATCCGGTCCTCGGGAAGGTCACGAGGTTCTGCAATGACAAACCTCACTCTGCGCTTGAGTTCCGGGTCGAATTCCGTACCGTATAGCGTCCCAATCCCGTACGGGTGATCGGGATACAAGAACAGAGTATTGAGCATCGTGCTCAGCACCGACCGGTTGCCCCTGTGCGCTTTCAAAGCCTTCCGCATGTCCTCTTCGAGTTCGCGGTACGCCTCCCGCATCGGCGCGTCCATTGGCACGCTGAGATAGGTTTCCTCGTAGGGCGGGAGTTCCCCTGATATATCCTCGAGGAACACAAAGGCGCACAACTGCATGAGGAATTCGCCAAACAGCAGTGGTGAGGCTCCGGGTTTGCGCCGGACCGTGCTCGTGGCTTTGGCCTTGGAGCAGGCGTTGTTGGCAGGTTCGACCTTGGTGATGGTTTCGAGGACGCCATACTCCTGAATGAAGGAACTGCGTCCGGTTGTGCCCCACTCGTACCCGTGCTCCTTCATCCTTCTCGCTTCGAGGCGGAAAAGCGTGTTAAACAGATCGTCGGCATAGCCGCCCAAGAGTGTGCCAGTCAGCCCGACAATCCGGTCGGTGCATGAGGCCAGCGTTCCGAGGGCATTTCCTTGCGCGGTATCGCCCGCTAGTTGGTGAATCTCGTCACAAATCGCATAGTCAAACCATTCCGGCATGTAGCGCCCAATAAACTCGATCGGGGCCATGCGGCGGATCTTGTCAGCGTCCGCCTGCCAGAGCGGGCTGTGCAGTGGGCGGCAGGACTTCTCGCCTCTGGATTCGATGGTCTCGGCAATTTTGACCTTCTCAAACTCACCTGCCGTCAGTCGGCTGTCGTCGACGATCACTGGCTTGCCCGTGTCCGAATTCACCACGCAGCCAACGTACAGGCCAGAGCGAGGCACTCGGTAAGCATGTCGCCAGAAGTAACCGAGCTTGGCGCGCTCACGCCCGACAATAAATAAGGATGATCTCCCGCAGAGCGACAACCAGCGTTTCCGGGAACTCGGCGAATCCTTCCCTAGGCGCAATTCGCTCAAGGTTGTTTGCAAACCTTCGCGTACGATCCGGCCCTGCCTCAGCCGCACCTCGTTCACTCCGTGCGCTTTGTTCCCGTCACCGCCATTTCGCAAATCGTCGATCAGGAACACGCGTATCCCTGGCAATGTCAGAAACGCTTCCCGCGCCCACTTTTCGAACAGGTGGGGTGGAACCATGGCTAAGGCGGTGAACGTACCTCTTAGGTGGTGGATGTGGATCGCTCCCAGCGAGATCAGCGTCTTGCCGGTGCCGCATTCCGCGACCACCATGGCGGTTCGCGCCTGCTGCCAGCGTTTGGCGACTCCCATAATGGCAATGGTCTGTGCCGGGAAAGGCGTTCGCAGCAGTCCTTCAATCCGAGGTGAAACTGGATCGTCGAACTGGTGGAGCGCCGGATACTCCTTAAGAATGCGCTCACCCAAAAGCGCCGCATGACATCTCATGTAGTCGTAAATGGTGGAGAGTTCTGGCATAGAAGTCCTCCGAGAGAAGCGGAACGAGAGGGAAAAACAGGAAAAGAAAAACGAAGAGAAAGGGCGGCGATTACGCTCACGCTACCGGTCCGATCACGACGTCAGGCGCTACGTCATGTTCTTGATTTTTGGTTTCTCGCAACCCACCCAGAATTGATCCCAAGTGCGGAGATCACTTCCTACAAGCGCGTTTCTCGGTACTAATCCGACGGATGAACCGTTAACCTCCGGATTGCGCGTGACACATTTCCAACTGGCGAATGGGGAGGAGAAGTCTTTTCTGTTATTGGCTGGCCTTCGTCTTTGGCTGGTACACGCCGAAATACGGGGTCAACTGTTTTGTCCATCCATCCACGTATTTTCCCAATGCCCACTCCACCATGACCGGTTTCCCATTCACTTCCAGCCGCAACAGCGATTTTCCTACTTTTCCTTGCTGCACCGGCGCAACCATGAGTCGATTCTGATAAAAAATCAGGATCAAGTCGTGCGCCGGCGAAGAAAATGCGTCTTCTGCATCCGGATACACGTCCTTGATCTCTTTCCAGACCGGAAACAATTCGGTTTGCGCAACGACGCTCTTGGGCGGCGTTAAGGAGACGGCGCAATTTGTACTGTATCCTCGCAGCGAGATCGCACCGTCGTAGCGCCACTTCCCACGAGCCCGCACGATTCCGAAGGTTTCTTGTTCGGACGCGAATTCCTGATAGTTAGCGTCTTCGTTCTCCGAGTCAACGCAGGGCTTGACGTCTTTCATCTTGGGGTCTTCTGGAATCGACAGATGCGCGTCGGAAAACACCAGCATGCGTTCGCCAGTCCGTTCAGTGGTCTGCAAAAGGCTGTATGCCTCGGTTTGCTCGGTTTCGGTGTAGACGGAAATGTAAAGGGGACTCAGGAATTTCACTTCCTGGCGATGCACTTCGTTGAGATCTGGCTGTGCTTCCTGGTCAGATTGATCTTGCTCCTCGGTCTGACCTTCTTTCTTTTCCGGCGATGCTTTCTGGCGTGCACCGGTCGCGCTTTTGCTCTTGGCGAGTGGAAAAGCGACAACGTCTGGCGGCAGCGACTTCGAAGGCAACAGCACACGCCAAAACCCATCTTTTCTCGGGATGACGTAGTCGTTCAGGCTGATCACTTGCATCTTGCCGTTGACCAGCGCGATCCAAAGCGTCTGACCTGTGTCGATCGCGACGAGAGCTCCCGATTTTGGCATTGCCTCTTGAGCGAATGCATTCGCTACGCACGCAACAGCGGCGCAAAGTGCAAGCAGCCCAAGCGGCACAATATGATCCCTTTTCACTGTTTGCCAGGCTCCTTATAGTACGAGCGGAACTCAGGGTGTTCCTCCAGAAATTTCGAATCGAGCTTCAGCGCCTTTTCTACGACCGACTGAAGCTCTTGCTCGTATCCTGGTGGCGTACCTTGAATCAGGGCATTCGCATGCTGTGCGTAGATTTCTGGAGTTGGCGTTCCACGCTGTTCAGCTTCTTCGCATTCCACCTTCACCCGCCACCAGTCCTTGTCCCGCGCAAATATCATGTTGAGAATCACGTGCATCCGATTCGCTTCTGGCTGCAAGTCGAGATACGCCAGTTGCTGTGCCTGCACCTGAATGGCTTCTTGCCTGCTGAGTCCTGTATTCACCCATTTTTCGTATCTCGCGATGACCTCTCGATACATAGCCCGCGCTTTTTCCGGCTGACCGCAGGCCGAGTAGGTGTCTGCCATAACGAGCGCGGGATGATGTCCATCGCGGTGAAACTCGTTGTACTTGGCGGTCCACTGCTCAGCCTTGGCGACGTCGCACATGAATTTCGCGGAATAGATCGCCGCACCCGCCCAAGCCTGCGGATCAACCTTGGCCTTCGCTTCTTTCTCTGCCAAGTCAAGTTTTTGCGCCGCAAACTTCTCCTGTGCCTCCTTCAGCTTGGCGGCATAGAACGGATCGTCGGGCCCGAACTTAAGAGCGACCGTCCACTCCGCGATCATTTGCTGATAGCCCCATGGCTCCGCCCGCAGCGCGAGTTGCACGTGGGGCGCTTCCCAATCAGGCCGCAGTTGCGCTGCCCGCTTCAGCAGCTTCTCTTTCTCCTCGGCCAATTTGTAATCAGTATTGGGCAAATAAACCGCAAGCAGGTATGTAGCCAGGGCATTATTTGGATCGAGATCAAGGGCGTTTCGCAGCAGCTTGATGGGCTCTCCGGTAGCGCCGAATTGGTTTGGAAAAGTATCCGCCCAGAATGTGTATGCCTCTGAGACTTGCTTTGGAGGCAAGGTTGATCGGGCGGCAACTCGACATGCATTGGCGCCGGATTCCTCACATCTCGCAAGCGCCTGCTGGGCTTGGGTTTGTGCTTGGGCAAATGCCATTCCAGTAAACACGAAGAGTAGGAGGGTCGTCCTGGCCAGTCTCCCGAGACAATTAGGAAGCATTTTGTATCACTCTAGCACCGGAATCCGTTGCAGGACTATTGCCTTTCAGGTCGTTACCACTGTGCTTGGTTCAGTGGTTACGAGGAGTATTATCGGTGATCCGGAAGTAATCCAGATGGGACAACGATCGGATCAGTCCCGAGAAGTCGGCTAGTATCCAGTAACAACCCGCAAGCTAAGAGTTACTTCGCCGGCAGGAAGAGGTCTGCGAGATTGAAACGCGGCCAGCGGATCGAACCTGTGGAGGCGGGAATTCGAATTGCTTCACTCTCGACTCCCCAGCTGAGCCAGTCGAGAAACTGTTCTTTTTGGCCTTTGACGATCAGTGGATTACATCCAACGCCCAGCGCGGGAACGATTGCACGATGCGTATTCAATTCGTGCGCAAACCAATCAGCCCAGTCCGGCATCCCGGGGATTCCGAGAATATGGGCGATGGAGGCCCAGATGAATCGGTTTTCCGAGCTTGCCAGTAGAGTTTTTCCGGAGCCCGCCGGCGTGCTGCTGGAAGCGAACTCTTCCGACAACGCGATGAGGTGACGCAACGGCTTCTTGCGCCCGGCAAGCTGTACCGAACCTTTGAAACACTGCGCGTTTCGTTCGAGACACGCTCGAATCGGCTGTACACCCGGCCCTTCCACCATGAACTTGTCTCCCAGGGAGATCGCCGCGCTGACGGCCGCAATCTACCTGTCCCCTCCGATCACGGAAATGAGGTGGGCTTTCGCCTGTCGCGGTGGATCAGGCAACACCTCTCCTATGAAGCGATCCAAGCGCAGCTTGATGCTGGTTGTCGTCTTCTCCGTGCTCTTCACGTAGGTGAGCCAACCGAATCGAAGGTGAGCGTTTTTCATTCTGGCTCCTTCTTTTCGTGGGTAAGAACCCGAGTCTTTCCATTGGCAAAGACCAGGGTCAACTGATGCGAGAACCTTTCCCGGTCGTGCAGGATTTTGATTCCGTCCTCTTCCTCTTCTTCCCAATGGTCGGTGAATTTCACGGAGCGCCAGTGGGCAATGTGCCGGCATTCGCTCTCGCCAAATACGCCGTTGAGCATACCTGCAGTGCAAAGCAGTCCGACATGTCCACCATGCAGTGGCGTGAGCGGCCGGCCCTTGACGTCATTTAGCTTGGGGAGAAGCACGCGACCCGCCTGACGATATGCGGCGGATTCCAGCAACAAGTCCTCCACTTCGTCCAACGGAATACCCATATTGGTCAGTTCAGCCGGCTCCGAATCAGGAACTTCGTAACGGACGTCAGCAGTGTCGCGCAGTGGCTCAAGCTCGGCCTTCGTTGCCAGCGCTTCGAGGTAGCGCACGGCATCCAACAAGGCCGCATCAGTGACTTTGGAATGCCGTTTGCGGCGTGTTCCGAGCACTACGATCTGCTTGTATTCGAGGCAAGCCGGCTCTGTGAGTCGGTACACTCGCAAGTCCGTGAAGTGTTCGCTCAGCACTCTCGCACATTTCGCCAAGCGCAGTTGGGGGATGACGAATACGAGCACCCCGCCTGCCTTCAGCCAGCGATAGCTATGTTCGAGGAAGACCAATTCCAACCTCTGGTTGTTGCTCTCCCCCGATTCCCAATCGTACGGAGGATTCAGATAGAGCAAGGAAACGGCTTCCGGCTGGCATCGCACATCCATGGCATTAGCCTGCACAGTCTCGATTCCCAAAGCTCGTGTTTGTTCGGCACGATTGGCGTCGATCTCGACGCCATAGCGATAAGCGTTTACGCCGTGCAGCAGGTGAGTGAATGCCATGCCATCTCCTACGCACGGATCGAGTGCTGAGAATGGCTCGGGAAAGGTCAGCCAGTTCTTGAGTCGTTTGGCCTCGGCGATTGGCAGAGGGAAAGCCCAGCTTCGTTTGACCATGGGGACGCACAGGGGAACCTCCTCGACGTGTTCACGGGCCCAGAAGTTGCCACGCACGTCCACGTTTGCCAACGGAATCTAAGAATGTGAGGGGGCCAGACGGCTTCTATGAAAGAGTGCTCACCAACGCGGATATCTCACAGAAATGGCGAGAGGACATTTCGTCGTTCTATTTGGCATGTACTGAAGAATCGCGATTTACCTCTTGGGCGGATAATCCCACTACTTTGCCGTCGCGCCAAATGTCCGCTAGGTGGAACCTTGTTGTTTGGCAGTTCGTAGCTTCTTAACATCCAGAATGTCTTGTTCCCGTCCACTGGCAAGCTTATTTCGGATGAGATCGTCTCTGGATATGACGGCAGCTTGGATCTGGCCATCGATAATTCCTTCGATGCGGTTCTCCCAGGCTTCGTCAAATGTGACACCGTCGATGTGCTGCAAGATGTCGATTCGTGCCGGGGGTTGGCCGATTTGGAAAGTCGTGCCGTCCATAAAGTCAGATGGAGTTAGGCCGCCGAGAGGCGCCCCGTATTGTGCCAGCGCGCGAAATACCGCTTTGCTGTTTTCCTCGTCGGGTCGGACAAAAATATCCAGATCCTTGGTGGCTCGCGGCTCGGCGTGAACGCCGAAAGCATAGCCCCCTACGATAAGAAACTTAACTGCCTGATCGTTGAATGCGCGTAATAGCTCTTTGAGGTCTTCCGGCATCATTGAAGCGAGCTCCGTTGTAAGCAGCAGCAAACGCATAAGCGGCCGCGCTAACATCCCAGACGGCAGACAGTCGTGCGCCGATCGGCAAGCTTTGCCAGTAACGATACGTTTCGGCTTCTTGCTGTTCCGGCTTTCGAACTCTGCGAATTGTCTTTTCTGTATTCAAAAGTTCGCCCTCAGTGTGCGGGCAAAAAGCAATCTGGGAAAGCATTCTGCCATCTAAGAATCGCATCTTAAATTATATCTGGGGTTCGCTATTTTCCGTCCGCAATCGAGGATAATGCACCTGTTAAATCATTGACTTGGTACCGGGGCATCGATGCGCTCCCTCGGCTAGAGGGAAAGCGACAAGCAACCGAGGCTTCCTCTATTCGCCCAAGAGTTGTTGCCCCTTGAGCGCCTGCGCCACGAGTTCGCCGATCGGATCTGAGTCGGGCAACTCCTGAACGGCGATAAACGAGCACAATCCGTTAATGGGTGTTGGCTGTTCATCCTCGATTCGGTAGCCCCGCTCAATATGTTGTTGCTTTCGTTGCTCAAACAACTCGGCTCTGGTGGTCACACGAATCCTCATAGCCATCCTCCTCTCTTAATTTGTTGGGGAGCAGCCTGAAAGGCGGGCTTAGGTAGCGAACTTCAGGTTGAGCAGTACGTTGGCGAAGAGCTAAGTCAAATTAGGTGGCCAGCAAGAGGGGCCGAACCTCTTTATCCGGTTCAACTATCCAGCCACTCTGTCAGGTACTGCGTGGCCGGGAGATTTGCCGATTTACGAGATCACGGAATGAGGAGGTGTAGAATCGGCTGTGGGCAGGTGGCGAACATGACTCACTTCATCCGCCGGCTCTGGAAGCACGAGGCAGGCCAAGACATAGCAGAATATGCCGTTATGCTGGCGGTAATTCTGGTGTTGGTCGTCGGGACAATTCGTCTGGTCGGCTCAAACGCAAACAACGCATTTTCTGCCGTCGCCAGTTCAATCCAGTGACAATTGATAGAGATATTGGACGAGCGTCGTCGCGACAAACCCTACTTCGGACGCCTCGAGGAATTACGTGTCTTATTCGAGGACAATTTCACGACCCTGCTGTTGCGCCAGATGTAGACGGGTAGGCCTAAGCGGGTATGTTCATCGATGGCCTTAGCCACTGCGACCTTGAAGGCAATTTCGGCCCGCTTCTCGATCGGTAACTGTAATATCTCTTTCGAGGGTTTGCTCATGTGCGACCGTAGCGCTTAACCAGTGCGCTGTAAGCGCTCTTGTCTATTATACCGATGATTCCGTCCCTCTCGAAGGCAATCACATTGGGGATTTCGCCTGAGTTGTCAAATATCGTCCACACCTTAGCCAAGTACCGATACTGAAGCAGGAAATTTCGCATAGATCGATCAAAACGCCGTCGGATGACGGGTTCGGGCACGTCGTGTCCGCCTCTTGAAACTCGTTCTTTGACTCTTGACAACGCAAGGTCGACGCTCCTAAGCCACAAGAAGAAGAAATGAATCTCATAACCTTCGGACTTGAGTTTTCTCAACAGGGTCAGATGACTTCGGCCTGAGAGCGTAGTTTCGAAAGCGAAGGAAACTCGCCTCTCGGCAAATGACCGGATCTCCTCAAGCATTGTTCTGCCGGCTCGCAGGGCGGCAGTCTCGGGTGAAAAGGGCGCTATTCCCTGCGCGATCAAGTCAGCATTGACGAAGTTCTTGCAATCCGCGTAGTTGGGAAGAAACTCCCGAGCAAAGGTTGTCTTGCCGACGCCATTCGGTCCCGCAATGATGTAAAGCTCCATGAGGTTTCCATCCTACCGAATCTCAATGCCTTCGTCCCACAAAGCGGGAGATTCTCGCCAGTTTGGAGTCTGGAAGCGGGTTCCGTGTCGATTCGCGACGCTGCTCGATCAGCCCCCGAATAGCAGTGCGCCGATGGCACAACGCTTCCACCAATCGCGATGCAGTCCGTCGCAGTATCCTTCGTATCAGGCCTCGGGATATCGGCAGCGCCCCGCCAAATGGCCTACGCAGCCATGCTTCAGTGGCAACGGGAAAACTCCCAGCTTGGTTTTTCCATGTGGTCTCATCGTGCAACCCCCGACTGTCTTCCGCTTGGCTGCAGCTGTGGTCCCGAGTCTGCTCGTGTTACTCGCGTTTGGTGGTATTGAAAGGCGGAATTTCCAAGAACCTCTGAGCGCACAACGCCGTACGCCGGACACTCGCAACCCAGAGGACATCAGTCTTGCGAGGGAGTAATATTGGCCCAATCGGGAGATCTCAACAGACGTCAACCAACCCACCTGTGGCGAAATGCCTAGAACTCTATCGAAGAAGGAGAACCTCAATGCCATACCTTAACGTCGGGAAAGAAAACTCCACGGAGATTGATCTCTACTATGAAGACCATGGCTCGGGTGACCCCGTAGTCCTCATCCACGGATATCCGCTGAGCGGCTCTTCCTGGGAAAAGCAGCTGCCAGTGCTTCTGGCAGCGGGTCGCCGCGTTATCACCTACGACCGCAGAGGATTCGGCAAGTCTAGTCAACCAACGGCTGGCTACAACTACGACACCTTCGCCGAAGATCTGCACAAACTCGTGACGAAGCTCAAATTACGCAACTTTGCCCTAGTTGGGTTTTCGATGGGCGGCGGCGAAGTGGCCCGTTACATCGGCAAGCACGGATCGAAGGACGTGAGCCATACCGTCTTTATCTCCTCGGTCCCGCCCTTTCTCCTCAAAACGCCAGACAACCAGGAAGGTGTGGACGGTAGCGTGTTCGAGGGAATCGAGAAAGCTATCGCAGCGGACCGTTACGCCTTCTTCACCGAGTTTTTCAAGAATTTCTACAACACAGACGCGCTGTTGGGTAAGCGTGTCAGCGAACAAGCCGTTCAGGCCAGCTGGAATGTGGCCGCGGGTGCGTCCGCCACGGCCAGTCTTGCTTGCGTACCGACCTGGCATGAAGACTTCCGCAAGGACGTGTCACGGATCGACGTCCCGACGCTGGTGATTCATGGCGACGCAGACCGGATTGTGCCGATAGCAGCAGCGGGAGAGCGAACGGCCAAGCTGATCAAGGGAGCGCGCCTGTCGGTGGTGAAAGACGGACCGCACTGCATCACCTGGACCCACGCGGAGGAAGTGAATCACGAACTGGTGAACTTCCTGGGCAAAGGAGCTGCGAAACACACAACCGCAGAAGCCCCGAGACAAGCGGTCGCGTAACCAGCCAAGTTTGTATTCGCCGAGGGTGCCGCCTTGAACCGGCACCCTCGATTTTTCTGTGACACCAGTCTCTCCCTGGCAGGGCATTACTTTCCACAACAATCACTAAGCTGCCCCAGCGATGAAAACACGGTGGCTCCTACGCGACAGAACGATTCCTACGTCCTGAGCAACAGGAACCTAATCCCGAATGAAATTTCAGTCAAATCGCGTCGGAGCACGATTTGACCGAAATCAAGATTGCGCATAAATAGCACTCAAAAGCTGTGGGAGTTCCTCTGTGGGCCGGATCGGCGGATGCGTGTTGACCTCCCCAATTGCCCGCAGGAACTCACAGCCCGTCATTTGGAGGCATTCATGTCCGCCAGCCATGCTACTGTTCCAACCCCACCCCCTCAAAGCCTTGAGCCATTTGTCGATGCCGATATAGCAGCCACGTTCTTGGGCGTCACCCGTCGCACCTTGTTGCAGAAAGTTAGAGCGGGCAAGATTCCCGGTCACCCGTCGGATTCAACAGCCAAAAAAAAAGAATGGCGATTCAAGCTGTCCGAGCTAGACCGCATCATCGGCGCTCCGGTAAACTCCTCCCTGCAGCCCACCTGAGCCTTTCACAAGGAGGATGTGAATGGCTAGGTATCAGAACGGCTCGGTACGAATCGAGCAGCGCAAAAATGGCCCGACGTGGGTGTACCGGTTCCAGACCACGCGTGCAGACGGCAAGCGCGTTGAGCACACAATGCCTCTTGGTTCGGTAGGCCAAATTGGCGACAAAGAAAAAGACGCGTGGGATGAAGTCGATCGCCAGCACCTCAGGGAAACCATCAACCAGTTCGAATTGCCCTTCCACGGAAAACCTCGCACTTACGGTCAGCTCTGCCAGCACTATATGGGGAACGAGCTGATGGAAGACCAGTCCGAGGCGACCATCGAGAAGGCATTTGCCACGATCGAAACCTACAAGCGGCACCTCGTGCAGCGCATCATTCCCCGTTGGGGAAGGCTCGCACCGCTAGCGATCGAATCGCTTGAGGTCGAGAAGTGGTTCCGGGAACTAAAAAAAGGAGACCCAAAGAGGAACATGTTGCCTCTCGCGGATCCAACCATCGACAAGATTCGGCGCGTGATGCATCTGGTCTATCTGCACGGGCAGCGATGCAATTTCCTGCCCCGGCAGCAGGAAGGCAATCCCATGAACTGGGTGCGCCAGAGAACGACCAGCGGTTATCAGGCGCTGATCATGACGCCCCAGCAGGCGTTCGAGATTCTCTTGAACACGCCTGAGCCACGACGCACGCTCGTGTTGTGCGATGCGGCCACGGCTCTGAGAGTGTCGGAGATCCTGGGGCTGATGTGGAGGGATCTGAATTTCGACGATCTGGTCATGCAGGTACGGCGTGCGTATGTCTGGGGACGTTTTAAGGAGCCGAAGTCGAAAGCCTCGAAGGCGCCTGTTCCCATGCATCCTCTCCTTGCGGGCTTTCTGCTCGCGTGGCGGGAAAAGACTACGTACTCGGCGGAGGGGGACTTCGTATTCCCGGGCACTCGTTTGAAGGGCGCGAAGCCGCTTTCGGCGTCGATCCTTGTTCAAAAGTATCTTCGTCCCGCCGCGGTGAAAGCCGGGGTTATCAGGGAAGGACAAAAGATACGCTTTGGGTTTCACAACTTCCGCCATTCGCTGGCTTCGGCTCTCGTAAGAATGAAAGTCGATCCCAAGACTGTCCAGGAGTTCCTGCGCCAGGCGCATGTCGCGACCACACTCCAGCTTTATGCGCAGTCGGACATGGAGTCGAAGCGGGACGCCCAGGGCAGGTATCTGGAACAACTGTTCGGCGACCGGGTGCACCTGCTCACGGATCGAATTCAGTGATTATCTTGGGTGGAGCTTGGGTGGAGGAATTTTCCTAAAATCGTGCAACTGCTTTGAAATATGGTGGCCAGGGACGGAGTTGAACCGCCGACGCCAGCCTTTTCAGAGTGTGTATAACCAGTGTTTCTAAGAACTTACAAGGACACGTGGGACTGCCAAGTACTTGTAAGTAGCTGCAAGACGCGTTGAGTGCGGACTGGAACTGCGGACCAGTAATCGGCATCCCGTCTATGAATAACAACTTCTAGCAGGAGTGATTGACAGTTCAGTTTCTTCCGCAGGACAAGGGATCGCATCTCCTCCTTCCGATTCCACTCTGGGCAGTTCCGTTCGGATCACGTTCCGAAAATATTTTCGACATATTTTTCCTCCCGCAGGTTCCTTTTATACATAGAAGGGGAAAATCTCGCGCCAATCAATGGAACCGCCTCGTTATTAAAGAGGCGGGCAGTTGAGTGCGGCCATCGCTCTGTTCCCGTGGATTCCCCCAAACGTACCTAAAAGCACTTGTAGGCACTTTAGGCACTTTAGGCACTTTAGGCGCTTTAAGCACTTCTTGAGAAGTTATCTTGAAGTGGATAAGAAAAAAGATTGTTTGAAAGGAAGCAACAAAATGCGTCTTGTACGGTTTCTATACGAATAAGTTCTCGTCCGCCCATGACGCGAAGACTAACGCCAGCCGAGTAGTGAATGGGCTCGAAATCTGTCGGACGAGGTCGGACGCCACAGCCGGCCTTCAGACGACGCAGTGATTTCAGCCCGGTCTCGACTCTCGCTGTAGGGGGTTTTATGAGCGAGATGCATGAAGCGACACCAGTCAGCCAACCTGTCCCTAATTTCGAGAGATTCCTCGATTCACGCGAAGCCGCAGCACTGCTGCAAATTCATCCGAAGACACTTCAGCGCCTCGCTCGCAAAGGCGAGATACGCGCTATGCGGGTCGGAAAATTGTGGCGTTTCCGCGCATCCGATCTCGACGTGTGGGTGCATTTGCGGTTAAAGTTGGCCAGCTATCCGTACCGTCCCTAACCACGGAGAATTGTAGGATTCAAATCCACCTGAAAACGTCAATACTAAGGACTTACAGAGCACGGACGGCACTCTAAGGACGTGGAAATACCCAGTAGTTCACGCAAAGTGATTGCAGAATCCGCGACTAAAACTGCACGACTGACAAGCCAGGAATCATCTGGAAGTGGCGGAGATTGCCCGTGGCTACGCTGTAGCCGAGTTCTAAGGCCGTCACCCCGATCAACAGATCGGAGAGCGGTAGACGAATGCCTTTCGCTTGGTTCTCGCCATCGATCTGACCGACACGAAGAGCAAGAGACACCGTTACCGGATGCATGGGCAGGGCCGTGAGAAGCTCCTGAATGAACTGCTGCCGCTTCTCTTTTCGCTGCGAGGTATCGGCACGGGCCGCCCCGTGGGCCAGCTCGATCAGAGTAACCACGGAGACGGCGATATCGGTATTCCCTGCCTTACCCGAGATCGCGGCAAGCATCTGCCGCGCGTTTTGCCCCTGGCGCTCGGCTGTGATCAGTACACTGGAATCGAGGATTAGTCCCATGCGGGTGGTTCGAGCGGCTCACGATGACTTTCGACAGCCGCTTCCACATCCCTAGCGAAGTCAGGATCGATGGTCGCCGTCGAGTCCTCGGGTAGCAACGCGATGCACTCCGAGATGGACCGGCGCGGCGGGACTGGTGCATGGATCACCGCCACCGGCAGCTTCCCACTCTCGATCACGATTTCCGCGCCCGCACGCACCCGCGCGAGCAGCCCAGCAAAGTCATTGGCGGCTTCCGCTTCCGTGATGTGGATCACATGGTCAGCCATGCCACGATTATACCGTCATCCCGTCTCTAACGACGCTGTGCCCTGTCAAGCGTTTTGTGGCGACACTTCGGCGTCGACGCCGGAAGCAGCGCCATTTCGCTCTCGTAGAAACGTCTTTGATGTCCAGACCAAGCTCGTCACTGTATTCAATCCTGCAGCGGGACTTCAGGTCCCACCATCCATCTCTTCGGGACTTGCACCCACGATTACTCACTTCGATCTCCCCGACTTTTCAGGGAGGCAGGCTGCCCACTCAAGCGCTCGGCTCTTACTCGCCGGCCACAGAATGACTCGGGCTCACCTGCATGACGGCCTGACACAGTTGCGCGTACGTCCAGTCTTCGCGCAACATCAGGTACAACCGCGTGGCCAACTTTCTGGCCACCGCCACCTTGGCGACGCTGCGATTCTTGCGCACCGCCAGGCGGCGATAGAAGCGTTTCAGTTGCGGATCCAACCGCGCCGCCGTCTGTCCCGCTTCCACCAGCAAAAAGCGCAGAAACGAACTGCCCTGTTTGCTGATCTTGCCCAGCCGCTGTTTTCCGCCGCTGGATTCTTCGCTCGGAATCAGGCCAAAATAACTGCCCACTTGCTTGGCCGATGCGAATCTCTCCGCCGGCCCCAGCGTCAGCACCATGGCCAACGCCGTCACCGGACCTACTCCCGGATGCGTCATCAGCCGCACCGCCTCCGGCCGCTGCCGCGCTTCTTCCGCCACCCGCCGGTCCAGCTCGACGATCTCCGCTTCCAGCCCGTCGAGCGCTTCCAGCAACCGCTTCCGCCGCTGGGCCGCGTACGGCAGCAAAGGCAACTGCTCCAACTCCGCCCGCCCCGCCTTGGTCCACAGCTTGTACTTTTTCTGCACCCCGCAGCTCAGCGCCATGGCCTGCAGCTGGTTCTTGGTCCGCGTCCGCGCCTGCACCTGCTTGTGCCGATGCACCAGCAACTGCCGCACATCCCGCACCTCCAGGCTCGGCACCCAGATCCGCGGAAACCGATCCTGGCGCAGCAGATCCAGCAGATGCTCCGCGTCCCGCCGGTCCGTCTTCTGCTTGCGCACCACCGAGGCCCGCACCCGCGCCGCATCGCCCAACCACAGCTCGCATGCCCAACTCCGCCAGCAACCGCTCGAACCACGGATAGTGTCCGCAAGCCTCCATCCCCACCCGCACTTCCTGGCCCGCCAGCGAACCGTAAAACTGCTCCGCTTCCGCGCGGTGCTGCAACCGCTTCTCTTGTATCTCTCCCGTTCGATTGTCAAAGATCGCGACCTGCTGAAACCCAGGATGAAAATCACAGCCTATAATCAGCATGACGTTGGCTCCTCTCACGAGCCTTGGTCTTGTTTCATCGCATACCAATCTACTCGCGACGGGCCAACGTCGTTATGCAATCATGTTCAGATTGGACCGAACTCGTTTCACAGAATCGCGGATTCAGGATCGAAGTAGGGATCGCTCATCGAGCGAGGACAGCAATGACTAACTGCTCTTCAGTCAGATCGCCCTGGACAAACTGTTCAAAGAATAGCTGCGCGTCAGCAGTGGGCACCAGGCCCTCCAAACGCAGATCTGAGACCGCGTTTTCCACGGCTTTGCGCCTGAGGAGGCAATCGGAAACTGTTATCGCTCTGGGTGCGCCTGCCGTTGACATGTCTATCCTGAGTCTACCGTACCTGGGCGTTGAATTCGGTCATTATCTCAAAATCCATGCAAGTCAGCGAAGAACGGATGTTCACTAAAGTGGCAATGGACTTGACTCACCATTCGGTTTAGCGCGCAACCGTTTCATTCTGAGCTATGTCGCTTGCCACGATTGCAGTCGAAACAAAGAGTCTGGAGATTGTCTAACGCATCAGAGCCACCTTGGGCTATCGGAATCCTGTGGTCAACTTCCAATTCGACCCCGGACCGTCCACACATGCAGCATCTATAGCGATCTCGCTTGAGGACAAAAAACCGCTTCCTGATCGAAAGAGCCTTCCGACTCTCGAACTTAGATGTTGGTGTTTGCGGTAGAGTGGGTGCATCGACCAGATCGTCAGGAGAGGATACTGATCCGGCAGCGGCGAGAAGAGCCTTTTTCCAACTACCAAACCGGCGAATGTATGTATCGCTGGACACAGCGAAACCGAAGGCTCTCAGTTCCCTGCGATATGGACTTCGTCCAAATTTCTCGAGCGTTTGCGTCCAGAGTTCAATGAGGATCGAGAATAACTCCTCATCCGTGGCCTTCATAAATCGAGCAGGAGTCAGCCCCGACTCCTGCAGCGCCCTTCTGAGCGATCCGAATCGCCTCATAACGACTGACGAGCTTAATCGCCCATGAGAGTCGATGTCCCGCTTGGAGAGTGTTACTTTTCCAAGAACTCCCGCAAGCCGCTGCAACTCTCGTATGATGGCCTCTCGATCATACGATTCAACGAAATCAATTTCGGGTGTCATAAAGCGTACAGAGTAATTGTAGCCCGACCAAGGAAGCGGTTTACCACACCGAAGTATGGCCTAAACTGACTTGAACACCCGAAGCCTGACGAGTACCCGAAGCGAAATAGGCCCCGTTTCTTTTGCCGCGCCAGCCGGACTGCATTTTCGATGATAATTTGTGGCGTTCGTTTAGTTCGTTGTCTTGACTGGTGGCCGCGCGGCGACGCCCACCTGGGGGGGACATCGACCTAGTGCTGCCGTGGGGACTTCGCGCGTGATTCAAATGAGCACCCCTCAGGCGGAGGACCGGAATTATGCACTGGCAAGAAAGAGCCGTTACGAACATCCAGGCAGTCTTGGGGCGAACCCAAGGCGACAGACTGTTTCAGCTGATCAAAGCTGCTGCTGCTCTCAAAGGGTCGGAGTCCACGTTTGAGCGTATCGCCCGAGCTGCGCGGTCCGAGGATATGGCAGGGGTGTTGGACTACTTTGCGGAAATCAGATGGGCGCTGACCTTCTCCGAATTGAAGTTTGAGGCCGAGTTCGAGCCGTGCGGAAAGGAAGGGCCGGACCTGCTGGTTTCGCGAGATGGTCATCCCGCGTACGTGGAGGTCAAACGGTTTCGTCCCTCACCAGAAGACGATGGCCCTACTGCTGGAATCGAGGGCGAGCTTATGCCATACGGCGACCTGCAGAGGAGTGTCAAGAAGATCGGGGACGAACTGGCAAAAAAGTTTAAGCAGGTTGAGGCCGGCAGCGGCATCGTGGCTTTCTGGAGCGATCACGCGGCGATCGAAGACGTCGATTTCGAGTTGGCCATCAGAAGTATGTGGAGCGACAATGAAACGGGGGTCCGTCAAGTTCCAGACGGAGTTCTTTTCTCTATCTTTGGCTCTGACTGGATGAGGGCAACTGGTCAACGGCTCTACTGCGAACCCCTCAGACCCTTATCAGAGCCTTTCTCGACCTGGGTTCATGAGTTGAAGCAGGCTAGCCCCACCTGAAATATCTGAAAACGACTACCCGCACAGCTTGGAAAAACGCCGCTACGAGGTTCTCGATGTGGTAATTCACCCAGAGGATCACACGCAAACGAAACTTTCCTGGAAATGCTGGCCCTTGCCGCGAGCGTGGGGCATCATCCCGAATTGTCCGAAGCTCAGCCCTAGCTGCTAGGCTCGCATCAGAAAGACATCCTGAATCATTTGCTTTCCTTGAGCACTTGGTTGACCTTTTCAGTAACGTCGGTTCCGGGATTCATGTCCCCTTGCTTCCCGAAGGCTTTCACTTTCTGGCAAAACCCACCCCAGCGATCAACCTGATAGGACCCGCTATTGTTAGCTGCCATGCCTCCCATAAATCCGCCTTCGTCCATCCATTTTCCTTTTCCACGATGAGGCCACGCTTCCGTGAGGTACACGACGCGGGATACTGTCATACCGCCCATGCCATTCTGCCCAGCGATTTCTATACAAACAGCTCCCTCATTGGTGACGTAAGCGGTATGGACCTGCATACTTTCTGGGTTCTTCAACCGAGTTTGGTACTCCTTAACGGCCTGAAGCGCTGTAGCCGTAGTCGGATCCGGAGGAGCGTTGTCCTTATCCTTTAGCTGCTGGTAAATTTCGGGAGTACATTTGTCGGCAGGAATATAGTGCTTCGCACACGTTTTATACTGCGCTTCTAACGCGGTAGCGTCTTGAGCCTGCGCGTTCAGGACAAGGAACGGCGCAAGTAGCGCCGTGACACACAACGTCCACTGAAGAGTTAATCTGGGCATCTTGATTTTTCCTCGCATCACTATAAGGTAGCGGTGTCTCTGCCGTAGGTGGTAGGTATCCAAGGTAACGTCCGGCGCAGACCGACAAGCTGGCCCTTCCGGATCAACCTAGTCTGTTTTCCCAGCCCTCAAGAATGCTTTCCAGATTCAGGTGAAAGTTTCGCGCTTAGGTGGCAATGGCCATTGCCAACTCTAGCTGTGGGAATGCTGTTCCGTGTTCGAATCCGACCCCGCAGGTTCGAGTGCGCTCGTCAAGGGTTTAAGTGCAATTCTGTGGGTGCAACTAGCGTCGCACAGCGTCTGTAGCCGGTTTCTGTATTTCGACACGAGTTCGCTCACAGACTTCAGCGCACTGGAAGCCTTTTTGAGTTCCTTTTCGATCCCATCGATATCGACAAACGTACGTCGAACCTCTTCCGCCAGCAGTACGTTCTTTTCAAGAAAATCCGGTCCTTCCGCCCTCATGCGTTCAAATAACGGTTTTAGAACTTCAAGGTCGCGAGGAAGCCACTGACGTGTCGTGCGGAGAATCCAAACCTCATCCTTGCATGACCACCTCATCTCTCTGTCTCCCTGCCGAAGCTGGTTCTCGTCACGTGTTACCAAGGCAGCAACGGGAATGGACCGCACGCGTGCATCGCGAACCAACTTGTCGATGTCGCCTTCCGTGATCAGTGATTCTTTGTCTTTGTTGTCAACTAGGATTCGAGGGTCCAGTGCGATTCCTGCGGGGTCGCGGTACGCCAAAATATAGTCACCATTCTTCGGAAGCTTCTCGCTAATGGAAATCCCAGGCCATGTGCGCGCCTCTGCGGCAAAGTCTAACTCTTCCCGCTTGCCGACCCGAGCCACCTTGGACAACTCGGTCTGCAATTCTTGGTTTTTCTCACCAAGAGCCTTGATTTCCTTGAAGTAGTCCTCCACTCTCCGATTCAGATCCTCCTTCTCGGATTGCTCCGAACGGAGTGCAACTTGAAGTTCACTGCGCACGCGCTCGATTTCCAACGCCTTTTGCTCATCGGCCAATTTGGTAGCTGCCACTAACTCTTTGACGCGGCCATCAAGTTCATTGATCTGTTGGTGTAACTGTTTCTCAGCCTCAAGTCTTTCCGACTCTTTAGCGTTCTTCAAAGCGATTTCTTGATTCTTGAGAAGGGTTTCGAGTCGAAGCTCCACGCTGCTCTTTTCTTCCTGCAGCCTTTGGGTCTCCGCTTTGTGGTGTTCGGAAATCTGGGCAGTGCGTTTGTTTAGCTCGGCCTCGAACCGGAGCCAGACTGAGCCTTCATCCTGCGTGTGCTTCTTCAGAAGTAGGCGGAACGCTTCCTCCGCGCTCAGTTGGGCGACGCGGGCAAAGTCCTTCATACCCAGGCGCTCCAGAACTTCAGCTCTTCTTAATTGACCTTCGCCCAGACACAGTGGGCATTCCATCGTGTCGTCTAAAACGGGCAGCTCAGTGGACATGGCATAACCTCCGAAGATTTCAATCACACGCCTTCAGCAGTGGCGCGAACGAAATCCGACTGCAATCGTCGAAGCTCAAGCCACCGTTATGAGTGCAACTCGATCAGGGCCCTAAGTCTGGGGAAAGGATTGGGGGAAAAATGAAATTTAACGTTGGCGATGGAAATTAACAACTTACGAAAGTGTGTCGAACTCGTGGTGACGCTGGCACTGCGAAACAACTTACTTGGCTTCTGCGGGCGGCTGATGGATTTCCTCTGAACCGCGCGGGTAGACCCGAACACGGCGGCTGCGTTGCGGGCCGTCAAAGAGTACCAAAGCAAACTCAAGAACCCTGTCAGTACGCAAGTTCGCACTGCCTACGTGACGGGAAAACGTGATCTTTGCTTGGAAATAGGCGGTCAGAACGGCGTTGGCTCATGGGAGATTCACCGCTCGCTTGGAGTGACCCAGAAGTCGCGTGGTTCATGCTGCAACGGATTCGCCACGCATTGCAGGGCAAGAATTCTGGAAACCTGGGCGGCCCCGGTAGTGAGGTTGAGGTAGATGAAACCCTCATCGGAGGCAAGGCCCGCAACATGCACCGGAGCAAGCGCGCCCGAGTCATCACCGGCACATGCGGAAAAGACAAGACTGTCGTTATGGGAATGATGGAGGGTGGCGGGAACGTTCGCGCCATGGTCGTTGGGAATCGCCGCCGGAGCGAACTGCAAAAACCATCCGGACTACCGGCGCGGGAGCCGGGACGAACTCCGGCGCCTCGATTGCTTCATCGAGGGAGCAATGCTCAAGGTTGACGCAGCGTTTTACAGAGCGGGACTCTAGCGTAACTAACGAAGCTCCTCGGTTCCGTGGTAGGAATCTGAAAGAGGAGAGGTACAGATGGGAGATACCCAAGTGGTTGAACTACTAGGCCGAGCGCGGCTGTGCCAAGAACTTCTCAACGCTGGGTTGGAACTCGCGGAGCCGATGCGGGATCGCGGAGTGGACCTGATCGCTTACGCGGACCGCTCGGACGGCGGTTTCCGAGCGCGACCATTACAGATGAAGGTTAGCAGCCGTTCGGCGTTCGGAATACATCGGAAGTACGAACGGACGGCGGACCTTATTCTGGTCTTCGTCTGGTACATAGAGGAACCATCGCGAGCGGTCACCTATGCGCTCACCTACGCCGAGGCGGTAGAAGTCGCGACGGCGATGCGGTGGACGGAAACGGAGTCTTGGAGAAAGGGAAGCTATTCAACCAGCGCTCCTTCGGCGGAGCTGATCAACCTGCTCGAACGGTTCCGAACTTCGCCGGAGCGGTGGAAGGAATTGATAGTTGGGCGACAAGTAAGCGCGGCGGCTGGAGGCGCGTAATGAACCGCGTCCTCGCCTTTCTGATCGTTGTAGTCGTGGCGCTGGTCGCGCTCGGCGGTCAGTTCCACGAGGCGTCCCGGTCGGAGCGCCGGGAGTTCGGTGGGAAGCTCGAACGTCCCGTAACGTCCGAACCGGAGCGCCTCGCGCCAGTCGGTCACCGCACCCATCCTCGCAGCCGCGAAGTGACGCGGGAGTTCGAGCGTGAGCATCCTTGCCCATCGACCGGACGACGTACCGGCGCTTGCCCCGGCTACGTCAAGGATCACGTCGTAGCGCTTTGCGACGGAGGCGCGGACGCCGTGTCGAATCTTCAATGGCAATCGGTAGAGGACGGGAAAGCGAAAGACAAGACCGAATGCCGCTCGGCGTTCGCGAGACGCGGAGTAAAATAGACCCAGCGAGCTTTGAACGGACCTTTGAACCGCGTGTTCCCAAGGCGCGATTTTTCTTTTTACTCGGCAGAATGCCCTTCTCTAGCTCACCGCGTTAACGCTGGGAAGATGGGCTGACGTGAAAGAGTCTGCCGGCCCTCGTTCGTGGTTGGAGCTAAACAGGAAGACTCTGCGCCCGCTCAAACGACCAGGCCATAGCCAATTAATGGAGCATGGCTAATCGAAATCGTTGTTTTCTGTCCGTTTGCTAAACAAACCCCACAATGCACATCAGTCTGACGAAGGAGTTCTAGCTGCGCTTATTGCACAGCAGCAGCCAAGACAGAACGGGCCATGCAAGTGACCAGAGCTAAAGGGCTGATCAACCGGTATAGGCCCCTGCGCATGGTTCGCTCGACAGATTGGACATGCGTCAGGGCCAATGATCACTTGCTTCAGTTTGTATCCCAGTCGAAGAATTTTGTGGAAAGTTGCTTCTTCCATCGCCCGAGCCATTCCGCTGTGAGCGATCATCTCGGCTTGTCCAACCGACAAATATGGCAAAGCTTTTCGTATCCTGCGGCCAGTTCCCGGAACTCCCAACATTTCTCGAATGCCATCGGATATCGCAATGTTTAACGCTTGGTAATCGTTCTCCCGGACATGTTTCAGAAACTCACTCGGAAGATACTCAGAGGCGTGCTTAGCCGCCGATTGTGCTGCATTCTCGCCTGTTTCTCCAAGCCGATCAATGGGTGGGCACATGGTGTACCTTAAATAACCGGAATTTCCCGCCGGTGAAAATGTCCTTCAGCCAGCAACAGCCAGTAGGTGGCCAGGGCGGTTCTCTCCAGCTTGGAAAACCGGGGACAGCCCCTACGAGTGTACACGTCGGGATTCACAAACCGTAGATTGCCGTGGTTACGTCGCAATCATAGGCTGTCGCGTCCACCCTCATCACTCGTGACTTTGGTTATTTCAAGGCCCCAGTCAGACGTATCCGTGGGCAGGACTTATCGTGTACAGTCGCATCACGCAGTGAAAGGAAACAGCGGCCATGCCCACAATACCCGTCCGTGTCGCAGACAGGCTCAGGTCAAGCCTGAAGGAATTCCAAGCAATTGTGCAATCGGCGAAGTCACGCGACGTAAACGAGTCGGATACCGTCATCATTGTGACTGACATGTTGTCAGCCGTCTTCGGATACGACAAGTATTCAGAAGTCACATCTGAGTTGGATATTCGTGGAACGCATTGCGATCTCGCGACAAAAAGCGACGGCAAAATCCAATCACTCATTGAAGTCAAAGCCGTTGGGACCGAACTGAAGGATACTCATACGCGTCAAGCCGTTGACTACTGCGCCAACTCAGGGATTGAGTGGGTCACGCTCACGAACTCCGCCAGATGGCAGATTTATCGGGTTATCTTTGGCAAACCAGTGGATCAAGAATTAATCTTGGATTTCGATCTGCTCGACCTCAATCCGAAAAAAGACGAAGACATAGAAAAAGTCTATTTGCTCGCGAAGGAAGGTTGGAGCAAGTCAGCTCTGGAAGAATTCGACATCCAACGTCAGGCTCTGAGTCGTTTCTCGCTTGGTGCTGTGCTCGTCAGTGACCCTATACTCAAACTTGTGCGACGACAGCTAAAGAACATGTCGCCCGATGCCAAGTTCGATTTGGAGCAGATCAAAACCGTGCTATTGCAGGAAGTACTGAAGCGGGATGTGATTGAGGGGGAAAAGGCTGACGAAGCACGCAAGAGGGTTGCACGAGCGAGCCATAAGCGAAAAGCCAAGCCTACTGTGGACGACGTGGCACCCCTTGTTGCTGGCGCTGTAGCGTCGGGTCAGTAAGGACATTGTTGACCGTGACACAAGTTGAATCACCCAGGCCCGCGGCAAAAGGCACAGCAGATCAAGGAGGGTTATGACAACTTGGGCAGCAATACCTTCGACCGACCGTCAAGTGCGATGGGCAATGTTGTTCATACTGGTACTGACCCTAAGCTGCGGGAGGGCTTACGGGCAGTCGCCACACTACGTTTACTGCAAAGCCAAGCTTCCTCATGTTTCAGATGCCTCGGCCAAATTTGAGAGTTGCATCTTGGACTATGAAAAGAATGGGCCAACTGACAAGAACTACGGTGGGATGAGCCTGGCTAAGACCTGGACCTCAGACATCATGCAAATTAAGATTAGAATGGCCGGAACAACTTGGAACTACGACTCTCCCAAGCTC
Organism: uncultured Acidobacteriaceae bacterium; assembly: GCA_963750245.1. Lineage (GTDB taxonomy): Bacteria > Acidobacteriota > Terriglobia > Terriglobales > Acidobacteriaceae > Sulfotelmatobacter. The sequence continues at coordinate 453,836 of CAVVQB010000002.1, read as the reverse complement.
GCTCTCTATAAGGTCTGCATGCTTGACGCCCAGCTTCAACAGCTCAAACAGCCCTCTAAACTTGGCCCAAAAACCACAGCGGAGTGCGACCGTGCGATTAACCAAGTAGAGTATGAGTCCGAGCTCGCGGCTAAGGAGCTTGCAAAATGACCCACGACAAAAAAAGAACGACGATACCACACGCTGTGAACTTCGCCCGGCACCGGACGAAGCGACGAATCCGTAAACAGCGCTGAATACCACTTCAGCCAAAGGCGGAGATAGCCTAGACGCTGCTGTTCATACCACCGTTCTTCAGCTGAGCATCGAGCATTGCATCTCCCGCGCCAGAAAGTTGACGAAATCGAACGGTCCGGTACGTGCCGGCAGGGAGCCTACTGGGATTACCGGCTGATGCCATAGGAGTGGCTTGGTTCTATGATGTGTTCCTGCCTTTCGTCGCGAGTCGCCTGCTCGCGGTCGATGGCCTGCACTGTTTCGGAAGCGGGAGTTTTTCTAAGTGGTCCCGTTCCTTCGGGTACGTTACCGTAGCCTTGCTCGCAGGCAATCGGCAGTTCTCGCCGTTCACGCTCGCGTAAAGACGGGTTCAACCTTTCCAAGGAAGGTCCTTGCGCCTTGCGCGACAACTCGGAAGCGGATTGCCGTGCGACTGAGTGTGCGACCGTCTCCCGCAGCAGGTCTCTATCGCTGGTCACGACCGTGATGCTCTCGCGGCCTCGCGAAGCAGCCACGTAGAACAACTCTTTCCGCATCCCATCGGCGGAAATGACAACGCCATCGACAGACTTCCCCTGGCTGCGATGGGCGGTGACAGCGTAGCCGTGTGTGAATTGCTTGTAGTTCTCCGGCAGGGTGCGGCCATCCTGTAGGTGAATGCGGCCCTGCTCGTCAATTCGGGAAACCGTCACCAACTCGCCGTTGGTAGCGCGAAAGCCCGGCTCCCGACGGTTTGCTGTGAGCAGCAATTTGTCGTTGGGCGCAACTTCCATCGCGCGGCGCTCACAGACCTCAAAGGATTTCGCCTGCTTTGCTGTGAGCTCACGCTCTTCGCCGCGTGGGTTCCGGGCAATGAGCTTACCATTTTCCACTCCGATGACCTCCAGCGCTTCATGCCTCGCAACGCCCTTGACAGCCCGATGAAATTCCAGCACTTGGCCTTCAGCATAGTTCCGCAGGTCACTTTTCTCCGCACTCGTCCAGTTCAGTGGTACGTGTTGCTCTTTGTGGGTACTCTGTCCCAGTTCCCCTGTGCGCGTGCGCTCAGCGCGGATAGCCTCGGTGATACGGCTAATCTCTTCGTGTGTGGCGGCGACAACCAGCACACTACGTGGCTGGCCCTTCGCATTGGCCTGAGCCTGAGCCTCTGAGTAGGCTTGTTGAACCGCCTGTGCCCGGTCGGGCCAGGGGACCGAACGCACAGCACCGATTTGTTCCAGCTTGTCCAAGCCGCGCTCAGGATCACGGCGCAATTCCTGAATCGCGTCGCGATAGCCTCGGGCGGTCTGGCGTTGCACTTCGCTAAGCGAAACACTCTTCAAGTGAGACTCTTTTTCCAGCACCCGAAGGGCGTCACTGGCCTCGACACTCCGAATCTGCTTGGTGTCACCGCTGAAAATGACTCGCGCTGATTGCTGGTCAGCCAGCTTTAGAAGTTCGGACATTTGACGGCCGGAAACCATGCCAGCTTCATCCACGATCAGCGTTTTCCCGAACAAGTCTGATTGAGCATTCTGGCCCTGCAATAACCGTTCGACCGTGATGGCATCCGAGAAGCCTACTTTCTGTAGTTCTTCAACTGCGCTCATCGTGGGAGCCACCGCCAACACCTCGCGACCGCTCTCTTCGAGGCCGCGCTGCAGCTCTTGCAGCGTAGCGGTCTTCCCGGTGCCTGCTGCCCCGCGAATATTCACCGCCAGATCACTGGAATTGAGAACAAATTCGATTGCCTCTTTCTGCTCGGGACGGAGGAAGGCGGAAGCAGCGAATTCATGCTGCCCACCTAGCCGCTCAAACTGACCGATTCCACGATTGATCCGCTCGATCATGTCGCGCTCACGGTCAAGACTCTCGCGTGTGGCGACTTCCTTCCCAGCCTGGAGGATTCTGCCGTTGCTTTCTTCCAGTGAAAACTCACCTTTCAGGTCCGCCAAGTCGATCCGGCCCCGGCCATGACGGAGTGCTTCAGTCAACAGTTCATGGTCGAGCGCCACGGAGACGCGCTCAAAGACGTGTTGTTTTGCGTAGTCGAGGGAAGGAGCTGCACTCTCTGGTTCTAGTCGCTGCGTTTCGGATCTCTCCCGGACTGCCTCGCGGAGTTGCTCAAGGGTTAGGCTCTCCTCTGGGGTCAATCGAGCCGTTTGCCGCGAGTGCACCTCCGCAGTTGAAATTTCAACCAGCTTATCGGCCCGCGACTCACGAACCAGCACGGCGATTTCGTTGTCGCTGGGCTGGTGACCCTTACTTTCGACAAACTCGGCAATGGCTCGGTCGCGCTGCTCGCTACGCTGACTGTATTTTTCGAGCAATTCATCGGAGACACCCTTGATCTCAAAACCCAGGTTCTTGCCCTTGGAGCTGCGCCGGTCCTCGATCTCATAGCCCAGAGACCGCACTTCGCGGGCAAGCGCGTTCCGGTAGACTTCAGTCAGGTACGCCCGCTGCTCGTAGATATCGGAGGCTTGCAGCGCCTTCCAGCGGCCCTCCGCGCCGTCGTAGGTCAGATTAGCGGCAACCGCGTGGGTGTGAAGCTGGGGATCAAGTTCGCGGCTCGTGTCGTGATGGTAGACAGACAATACAAGATTACCCGTGGTGCGGTTATCATTCGCCTGGTCCCTTCGGACGCGGCTTGCTGCGCGATGCTCCAATTCTGTCAGCGTTTCTCCAACGGCCTTCTTGTGAGCTTCCACAAGTCGTGCGTCCCTACCCAGTTGGGCCATGATGGAAACTGACTTGGGAGCCGATATCGTGAAGTCGTACAGGTTTCGGCCTCGACTCTGGGTCGTGCCATCAGCGGCTGTGCGGTCGGCGCTGTGTCGTTGCCGAAGGAATTCACCACTTTTGGGATCGAGGCCCTGGCGGAGTGCCTCGAATTGCTCCGACTGAACTTCCCCTCCCAGGCCGAGCATCTCCGCTCCCCGGCCTTGCCACTGACCCGTTATACGCTCCCTTTCGGCGTAGTAGTCACTGTGCTGCAAATGGCGTGCAGAGTAGCCCGTTCCGTTGGACATGGCGCGAATGGTCAGCATGGTTGAAGACCTTTAACGTCTCATTTGCAACAAGACACCATCCCTAACGCTCCGCGTTAGGTCCGGTGTCGCGTGCGCGACCTGAATCTCGTCCGGTCTGCATCCGGCACTATCCGGTGTACTTCCGGCATCTGTCCGGCGCTTGTCCGGCCATCCTCTGACCTCCGTTTGGCGTCTGTTATCAGTAACGGCCTTTCGCCGGAGTCCATCTCGCCTGACGCTCTCGGAGGAAATTGTGGACGCCAAATTTGAAGCCATACTCAACAGCCTGCCTGCCAAAGCGCCGCGCTCGCGTTTGGAACCGTACAGCGAGCTAATCACTGAGATGCGAAAGCGAGGTCACAGCTATCGAGAAATCACGCAGGTACTCAAGAAAGCTTGTGGCCTCAAGGTAGGCACGAGCACAGTGAACGACTTCGTGCTTGCACGTTCAAGATCAAAAGCGAAGCGGTCTGTTTCGCTGTCCGGGACAATAGAGACTAAGAGGAACAGAAGAGCACTTGCAGGCACGTATAGGCACACTAAGGCTCAGGAGAGCACTGGAACGCCTCAGAAGGACCTGGAAGGTATTGCAAAGACGATTAAGGAATTGAAAGACCGACCGCCAAAAACGCGGGCGAAAAAACTTTTATTTGAATACAACCCAGACGAACCGTTGCGGCTTCATCGTAATCAAAGAACGAAGGAGTAGCCATATATGCACGACTCCAACACCGCTGCAACAGCCGAACGGAAAACTTCCGATTCACCTTCTGTCGTCTCGTCCACCGCCCCGTCCAAGCGGGTGATTCTCACCATGGGAGGAAAAGGAGGAGTCGGCAAAACCAGCTTTATGCTTGTCCTCTCCGAATGGTTCCAGAGCCATGAGATTCCGGTAACGCTTCTCGACCTGGACACAGAAAACAAAGCACGCGGAAGCTTGAAGCACTACTTCGACGGCAGGGTGACCAAGGTGAATATTCACACCGCTGCGGGCCTTGACGCTTTCGTTGACCACTTGGCAGAGGGTGCTCCCATCATCCTTGCGGATATGGGCGCGAGTTCTGGGCAAGTGACACACGAGTGGTTCGACAGCATGTTTGAGGATGTAGCAGCTACCGGTGTGGCGTTCACCGCCATCGGCATCGTCACTCCCGACCCGGCGAGCGTGGAAAGCATTCTGAGCTGGGCTGCCCGTCTGCAAGACAGAGTGAACTACGTTGTGGTTGAGAACGCCATGACACATCAAGCAGATTTCTCCTACTGGCGGGGCAGCGAGCAAGCTAAGCAATTTCGCGCGGTCTTCCAGCCAGTTGTCCTCACGATGGAGTTTCGTCTGCCGGAACTCGAAAACCCCGCCCGACAACACGGCGTCACACTCGGCCAGATCGTCGAACGCCGGCTTAAAGTCCCGGAGCTGCAGAGGGCCTCACTGGTTATCCGCGCTCAGAGCTATCGGCGGCGGCTCTTTGAGGAAATTGACAAAGCCAAGGGGTTGCTCTTGCCGTGAACGCCCAGCCCAAACTCGTGGAAGAACAATCTGCTGAGTCCGATTTCATGGACGACATCGCCGAACTGCTGCCCGCCGAACAGCGTCCGCTTTGGTATCGTGACATGGCGCACTTGCGCCGCTTGCCCGCCGATGACGAGATGCTACGGATTGCCCGCGCTATGGGCTTTCTGGCATTGGTGACGCGGCAAACTCCCGGACAGATCGCCACGGAGCGAGAAAAGCTTGCCACGATCTTGGACCACAGCATCAAGGCCGTTCAGTCCGCCCGACAAGATGCAGTCGCTTTGCACAGGCAACTCGAAGAGCGGCTGGCGCAATTGCCAGCAGAAATCTCCGAGGGCATCAGTCCCGCAGCTATTGCCGCGAAACTCACCGAGAGTCTGCGCCAACAGTTTGTGGCAAGTGGCATTCCCGAAACAGCACAAGCTCTAGCCGTCATCTCGAAACAAACGAAGCAAGTCGCGGGAGAGTTTGACCGCTCGTCCAAGCAACTGACCGATTCCTATCGAGGCGCTGCCAGCGAAGCACGCAGGGCGCTCGATGAGATACGCGGAAGCATCGAGTATGCCACGGCCACCGCGAAGCAAGCAGCACATGATCTAACGCACACTTTCCTCCGCGAATACAAGTGGTCGGTTCTCGCCCTCTGCAGTGTGGCTCTGGCCGTAGGATTTGCGCTGGGAATCCTCTATTACCGCTGGGCCAATTCAGGGGCACCAGAACCAACCCCGAACGCGGTCGTTGTTCCATCAAAACCAGGGTCAACAGCGCCGAACACCGTTACGACTCACCCTCCCCGCAAGATTCAAGGTAAACCCACATCGAAGGATGAGGCAGCGCAATGAAGCACCTGAACAACATCCCACACATCCAACGTCTTCTTTCGCTTCCACAGGAACGAAACCGGAACTGCGAAGAACCCGTCAAGGGGCAGGCCCGCTGGCGCGGCTCCCTCCGGTCGCCCTTGACTGAACCTTCGCAGTTCCAACCCAACCCGCAACTATGGAAGCGAAAGAAGAAAATCGAAATGTCACAGCCTTCGTCGCGCCGGAGTCAACATGTGTTCCCAATCCCAGCCTCCCACTTCTAACCCGTCTTCCCACCAAAGCAGCTATCAATCCACAATCGGCGGCGAAATGGAGCCTCTTGCTGACGCTGACGCGGCTGCTGAGTTTCTACAGGTGAGTCCGCGTCGCATCCTTGAGTTAGCACGGCGTGGCGTTCTTCCCGGTTATCCACTGGGCAGTGGCCCTCGCCACCTGTGGCGATTCCGTCTTTCAGAACTTGCTCGTCTCTGCTCGCAGGCAGGGTACAATGCAAGCGGCAGTCTCACGTGCCTTGAGGAGAAATCTGAAATGGCACAGAGACATCAACATGGTTGGTTGAAAAAAGAACGACGCAAAGACGGCGAAACTTGGATGCTGTTTTTCCGCACAACTCGGGAATCCGACGGCAAGCGAGTCGAGCAAAAGATTTCCGTTGGAACGGTTCACGACTTCCCTACCAAAGCTTCCGCCTGGGCGGAAGTGGAGCGACAGCAGATCCATATCAATAAACCGGACTTTCGGAAGCGCGCGACGTTTGCGGACTTGGCTCAGCACTACCAACAGCACGAGCTAGGCGAGCGGCGGAGTGCGATTGTTGATCCGAAAGCCCACACAACCATCGCAGGATACAAACGAGTGCTACGCAATCGTCTGCTACCGCGATGGGGCAAGCGAATGGCGCTCAGCATTCAGCCGTTGGAAGTCGAAGAGTGGCTTTCTGCGGTGAAGGAAGAGGAACTGCTGGAAAATCCAACTCTCGACAAGATGAGACGGGTCATGTCGTTGGTCTATAAACACGGCCAGCGCTATGGTCTCATTTCGCGTCGAGAGGAGTGCAACCCGCTACGCTTTGTCCGCTGCAAGACCATCAGCAACTACGAAGCGGTGATTCTGAGTCCGGAGCAGGCCTTCGCAGTTTTGGTTGATCTGCCGGAACCGGAAAGAACCCTGACGCTGCTCGCTGCCAGTACGGGCCTACGCATCTCCGAGTGCTTAGGCTTGCAATGGCTGGATGTGAACTTCGACGGATCGCTCATCCATGTGCGGCGTACCTGGACTTGGGGAAAGGTCGGACAACCTAAGAGCAAGGCGTCACAAGCTCCGGTTCCGATGCATCCTCTGCTGGCAGAATTCATGCGGGCGTGGCAAATCCGCACGCCCTACCCACAACCTGAAGACTGGGTATTCCCCAGCCTCAGACTAGACGGTAGAAAGCCACGGGCAGCAAACATGCTGGTGGAAGACTATCTCCGGCCAGCAGCGGTGAAAGCGGGAGTGATCGCCGCAGGCGATCCATGCCGGTTCGGTTTCCATAATCTCCGGCATTCGCTGGCATCGTTTCTGGTCCGCAGCAAGACCGACCCGAAGACGGTGCAAGCATTGCTACGGCATTCGGACGTGAAGACGACGCTGCAGCTCTATGCACACAGCGTCAGCGCGGACCGGATGACGGCGCAAGGGGAGGTACTTCAGGCCATTCTTGGCGGCGCTACTGCCGCTAACAGCGGACTGAATGCGGACTGAAGCGATTTTGCTGATTCGATGTAACTGCTTTGAAATGTGGTGGCCAGGGACGGAGTTGAACCGCCGACGCCAGCCTTTTCAGGGCTGCGCTCTACCACCTGAGCTACCTGGCCACGTTTCGAAACCCGCTTACAACACCGCAGGCTACGAGGATTGTTCGCTTCACGCTGATTGTCGCGGGAGTGCCAACCGAGAAGCAGCTTTAACGCCGTACGCGTGCGGAACGTTGTTGATTATAGCAAAGGTCCGGGTTCGCTCGACGTCCGCAGCACGAGGGAAAGCGCGTGCCCAGCTCGATTGCGCTGGCGCCCGCTATTCACGGCGCTCTGCATGGCTCTCCCACTCGTGCTGTCGCGGGCTACTGCCCACCGGCCGAAGAGCCATGCTCTCCCAGCCACGACGCCAGTTGCGGCTCCTGTTGCGACTTCAGATCGACGCAGTTCTTGATGCGCTCAATCGATTGCTGATAGGTACGTTGCGCTCCTTCAATTTTGTGGGCGGCGAAGAAGTCCACAACCTGATCGCGCATATTCGCGTCGCAAAACGAACTGGTAGCGTACACAATTTCCGCGCTCGCAAAAGGACCACCCACTTTTTGCACCGCATCCCAGTGCGACAGAATGAAGTCCCATGCCAGCTTCTCACCCGCCGGATTACGCATGACATCGCTGATCAGGCGCAGTGCGTCCTGCGAACGAACTTCGGGAGAAATGGCGTAGTCAAGAGTCCTCTGCAGCAGTTTCGGATCGCCGAATCGCGGCAAAGCGAACAACGCCATATAGTATTCCTCAGGCGATTTCGCATTCTTCAAAGTGGCCAGCAATTTGTCATAAAAGGCCTGATCGCCATTCAAAGCCGCCAGCTCGAATGCACTGCCCGCCAGTTCCCGATCCACGGATGCCGGATTATTCAGAGCTTTGTCTGCGAGTTTGCGGGCCTCTGCCAACACGATGGGATCACGGGCGTCATATCCCAGGGCGTGAAATACGCGGGCCCGCAGCGCCCTCTGCTCGTCACTTTCGCCCGGTTTCGATTCCCAACCCACATCCTTCAGGATTGGCGACAAATATTGCCGCAGCCAAATGCGATAGGATTCGCGGTCGTTGTCCGTTACCAGATACTGGCCAATATAGTGGAGCTGGTCCTGTACGTCTGCCAGCACGGCGCGATTGCGGTCGGCGCTCAGACCCTGAACCAACGCAAGATAATCGCCTACCGGTTCCCGTCCCACTCTCACCGACGCCCAGATGTCTGTCTGCAAAGCGATGCGCTCTGCCGGAAACAGCTTGCTCTCAGCTTCGCTCGCCAGGGCGCGCACCGCATCGGGCTGGTAGCCGACCCGGTAATAGCCAGTCGCTCCGGCATTGGCCAAAACCCACCTTGAACAACCCGGCAGTGTGAAGGTCGCCTGTCGCTTGGTGAGAAGCTCGCACCTTTGCGCGCCGTCGCTTGCTGACGACTTCATGCACAACGGAACTTCCCAGAGCTCATCATTCGGCTCCTGGAATTTCTCGCGGTCATAGTAGTAGCGGCGCTGATCCAGGTTCACCGTCGTCGAACTGCCGGAACATTCTGACTTCACGTGAATGATCGGGACGCCGGCCTGGTTCACAAACGTCGGCATGATCTGGTCGACGGGTTTTTTCGATGTCCTGGCTTGTGCATCCCAGAAATCCGCGGCAGTGGCGTTCGCATATTGATGCTGCTGAATATATGCATTGACTCCCGCGCGGAACGTTTCCTCACCCAGGTAGGACTCCAGCATTCGTAACACGGCCGCGGCCTTGCCGTAGGCGATGCCGTCAAACAATTCTGTGATCTGCGCCGGAGTCTCGGCAGCCTGGTGAATCGGACGCGTGCTCGCCAGCGAATCGGTGTTGAGCGTCGCTCCCGTCTGGCTGACATCGTCCAGGTTGAAATTCCATTCTGGCTTCCACGCTTCGATCGGCTTGCTCGACATCCAGGTGGCAAAACCTTCGTTGAGCCAAATATCGTCCCACCATTTCATCGTGACCAGATCACCGAACCATTGATGGGCCATCTCGTGCGCGATTACGGATGCGATCTCCTTCTTCAGATCGACGGAACCCTGCTTGTCGTCGATCAGCAGGATAACTTCACGGAACGTAATGCAGCCGGTGTTCTCCATCGCGCCCGCGGAAAAATCCGGCAGTCCGATCAGATCCAGCTTTCCGTAGGGATACTTGATACTGAAATACTTATCGTAGTAGCTGAGAATATGCTCCGCCGATTCCAGGGCGAACTTCCCCATCTCCTTCTTGCCGGGCGTGCTGTAGACGCGGATCGGAATGCCATCCGCCTCACCTTCAATGTATTCGAAGTTGCCAACGACCAGCGCCGCAAGATAGGAGGACATTCTTGCTGTAGTAGCAAAGCGGATCGTGTGTTTGTCCCCCGGTCCGGGAGTATCGGAGACGATCTTTTGATTCGAGATCGCAACCTGACCCTTGTCGGCAACGGCAGTGATATCAAACGTGGCCTTGTACGCAGGTTCGTCAAACGACGGAAACGCGCGCCGCGCGTCCGTAGACTCGAACTGCGTAGCCGCATATTTGCGTCCCTGGTCATCTTTGCCCAGGTAGAAGCCGCGCATCTGATCGTTAAGAATTCCAGAGTAGCCGATGTGCACAGTCGCCGCTCCAGCGGCCAGCGGCTTTTCGACCGTCAGCACGACCATCTCTTCATCTTTGTCAGGCGTCGCTTTCGCCTTTTGCGTAGTCCCGCCGCTGGTGATGGTAACGTCGTGGAATTCAATGTCAGCTGCATTCAACCTGATCTCGGAAGTCGGCTTCAGCACCCGGATCGAGATGGTCTCTTCCCCTTCAAATGTAGCCTTCTCAAGATCCGGCTTAAAGGTGAGTTTGTAGTTCTCTGGAGTAGCAACCTCGGGCAGCCGTTGTGCCGAAGCCAGCGAAAATGCCGCTGACACAAAAACAATGAACGTAACAATTCTTTTCATAGACCCTCAGAAGATGATTTCGTGATTTTCTTTCCTTAACCCGAACATCGAACAACCGCCCACCGCGTCCCCACAAGACGCAAGATCTCTAACCTTTATACGGGAAATTCACAGCAAAAGTTCAGTGAGGATAGGCCACCGTTCCGTTCATCACCGTCATCGAGCACTGGTTGGCTCCGAACCAGTAGGGAATCTCGCGATAGTCCTCGATCGCAAAAACGGCGAGATCAGCATCTTTCCCCGGTTCGATTGAGCCTTTCCGGTCCGCCATTCCCAACGCCCACGCTCCGTTGATAGTGGCCGCCGCTATCGCCTCCGCCGGCGACATCTTCATGTGCGTGCACGCCAGCGACATTGCCATCGGCATACTTAGAGTTGGCGACGTTCCTGGGTTGTAGTCCGTTGCCAGCGCCACCGGGACCCCTGCATCAATCAACTTTCGCGCCGGCGGATATTCCTTCAGTCCCAGAAAGTAATTTGCTCCCGGTACCAGAGTAGCGACAGTATCATGCTTCGCCAGTTGGAGGACGTCGTCGTCGCTCACGTGGTCCATGTGATCGAGCGATGCCGGATTGAATTTCAAAAGCGCCCTCAGAGGCGTCTGCGAAAGCTGGCATACATGCGCTCGCACGCTAAGACGATTCAGTTCGGCGGCGGCAAAGATCTGTTCCGTCTCGGCCGTTGTAAATGCTCCCTTATCGCAGAAGACGTCGACAAATTGGGCGAGCTTCCGTCTCGCTGCCTGCGGAATCATCTCTTTACAGACGATCTCAATGTATTTTTGTGAGCAACCCTGAAATTCCTTGGGGACTACGTGCGCCCCCAGGAGAGTGGGAACGACCGTCCCCGGCCAGCGGGAGGCCGCGTCGTGGATCACGTGCAGCGACTTGATTTCCGATTCGATGGTAAGCCCATAGCCCGACTTGGCTTCGACAGTGGTCGTGCCATGCGCCGCCATTTCCTGCAGCACGGCCAGAACTTTCTCCGTCAGGACCCGCTTCCCTGCCTCGCGAACGGCTTCCAGACTCGAACGAATGCCGCCACCGGCGGCAGCAATCTCTTCGTAAGAAGCGCCGTCGATGCGCTTCTCAAAATCCACCAGCCGTGGGCTGACAAAAACCGGATGCGTATGCGAATCGACAAAACCCGGCAGGACAACTTTCCGAGCACAGTCGATCTCGGTGATTTTCTTACGATTCTTCTTCAGCCAGGGATCGCGCAACGCGTCTTTAGTCGTGCCGAACGAGACGATCTTCCCCCCGAGGCAGAGGACCGCGCTGTCTTCAATGATGCCGAGTTCTCTTAGTTCCGAACCGCGACGCGGCCCGGATTTATTCGAGAAGGATTGGAGCGTCAGCAACTGCCCGATGTTAGTGAGGAATAGGGCGTCAGAGGCGTTGAACTCGAGCTTTCTATCTGGACTCAATAGTCAACAGTTTAGCAGGTGAAACGACCGGAGAAGGCGCCTACCGCCCCATCGGCACCTTCACTCCGTTCTTCTTCGCAAATTCTTTCGCCTCGTCATATCCCGCATCCACGTGGCGAATCACGCCCATGCCCGGATCGGTCGTCAGCACACGCTCGATGCGCCTGGCCATCATCTCGGTTCCGTCGGCCACGGTGACCTGCCCGGCGTGCAATGAATAGCCAATACCCACGCCGCCGCCGTTGTGAATCGAAACCCACGACGCTCCCGCTGCTGTGTTCAGCAGAGCGTTTAGCAGAGGCCAGTCGGCAACCGCATCCGAGCCATCCTTCATGCTCTCGGTCTCGCGGAACGGAGACGCCACCGAGCCACAGTCGAGATGATCTCGACCGATTACGATCGGAGCCTTGATCTTCCCCTTCTTTACCAGATCGTTGATCGCGAGGCCGAATTGAGCGCGCTCGCCGTAACCCAGCCAGCAGATGCGTGCCGGCAGTCCCTGAAACTTGATGCGCTTGCGCGCCAGATCAATCCAGCGCCGCAGGATGCGATTGTCTGGAAACAACTCCAGAACTAAATCATCCGTCACGTGAATGTCCGACGGTTCGCCCGACAGCGCCGCCCAGCGAAATGGTCCGCGTCCTTCACAAAATAGCGGACGAATATACGCGGGCACGAACCCGGGGAAATCATAAGCATTCTTAACGCCGCGCTGAAAGGCAAAAGTCCGGATGTTGTTTCCATAATCGAACGTTACCGATCCCATCTTCTGCAGCCGCAGCATGCCTTCCACATGCCGTGCTATCGCGTCGAGCGATTTCTCCTGGTACTCCTTGGGATCACGCCTCCGCAGTTCGATCGCCTCGGCGAGCGTCATGCCGTTCGGCACATATCCATTCAGCGGATCGTGCGCCGAGGTCTGATCGGTAAGAATATCGGGGACAACGCCGCGTTCGGCCAGCTCCGGAATAATGTCCGCACAATTTCCCACCAGCCCGACCGACACATTTTCTTTCTTGCGCACGGCATTCTTCAGAACACGCAGAGCTTCATCGAGCGTAGTGACCATGAAGTCGCAGTAGCCGGTCTTCAGCCGTTTCTTGATGCGGTCGGGATCCACATCGATCCCAAGAAATGCCGCGCCCGTCATGGTTGCGGCCAGAGGCTGAGCTCCACCCATACCACCCATGCCGCCGCTCACGATCAGCTTGCCCGCCAGATCGCCACCGAAATGTTTTTCGCCCGCCGCTGAAAATGTTTCGAACGTCCCCTGCACAATTCCTTGCGACCCGATATAAATCCACGAACCCGCTGTCATCTGGCCATACATCATCAGACCGACGCGCTCCAGTTCGTTGAACTTCTCCCAGTTCGACCAATGGCCGACCAGATTCGAATTCGCGATCAGCACGCGCGGCGCATGATCGTGCGTCTTGAACACGCCCACGGGCTTGCCCGACTGCACCAGCAAAGTCTCGTCGTTTTCGAGCTTTTTCAAGGTCGCGACGATAGCGTGATAGGCCTCCCAGCTTCGCGCCGCGCGACCCGTTCCGCCATAGACGACAAGATCCTGGGGCCGCTCGGCAACGTCCGGGTCGAGGTTGTTCATGAGCATGCGCATGGCAGCTTCCTGCTGCCAGCCTTTGCAGGAAATCTGATTGCCACGCGGGGCGCGAACCAGCGTAGGGGTCGGAGGCAGTTCCGTTTCAACCGGCATAACTAGATGTTAGTGCCTGAGCGAAACGCGCGCAATGAGGCGTCTCAGCATAGCCACTCTGTCCTCGGAAAAGCACCCGCGGTTGATCACTAGCGTTGGAAAGTTAGGAGTAGAGAACTTCGCTGAAGGGAAGGAAAATCAGAAACCCACACCGCTCCCGCGCTACCAGGTGTTATACCCGGTCCCGTCCGTACCGGTATTGGTCGACGCCGATTTCACGTCGTTAATGCCGGGATCCTGCTGGTCGACGGATAAAAGAACTTCTTCCTGCACCACCTCCCAGTTCGCCTCATTGGTCATCGGATCCTTGGGAATTACTTTGAGGTAGCCCGCGGTCACCAGATCATCCAATGACTGCGGCGCTTTTTGCTTATCCAGCGTGTACTGGGAAATGAGGGAACGCAGCTCGAACAGGTCGTTCCGCAGGACGGCCTCGCGCGAGCGGACGACCGACTGGCTATAAATAGGAATCGCAATCGAGATGAGGATGATCATGATGCTGATCACGATCATCATCTCCAACAGCGTAAAACCCGAAGCGCGCCTCTTGCTCCTGCTTGCCATTTACCAGTCCTTATACTTAGTCCCGTCCAAGGCCTCATCCAGCGACTTGGTGTAAACGTCGAACACGCTTTGCCCGCCCCAGGAGTCAGAATCCGGATCGTCCTGCATCGAACGGAGGCCCCACTCCGCCGTCCCCGTCATGGGATCCATCGGAATCTTGCGAAGGTACCGAACCTTCTTTCCCTTGACGTCCTCGCCCTTCACCAGAGTTTCCAGATCGGGAGGATAGCCTTGGCTGTCTACCTTGGTTTGAAAAGCCTTGCGGTCGGCATCCATCTTGTAGCGGTCGATGGCATCGCGCATCTCCCACAAATCGGCTCGAAGGCGGCGCTCTTTTTCCCGCTTGATGCTTAGCCGTGCCATGGGCACCGCCATGGTGGACAAAATCAGCAAGATGGCGGTCGCGATGATTAGCTCAAGAAGCGTAAAGCCTAAGAAGGGCTTCCTACCCTGCACCTGACGAAATCTGCCTAGGATCATGTTCTACTTCTTCTATTCTCAGCCCGGAAACCGCACTTCTATTGCACAGTGACCGAGGCCTGCGCGCCGTTTACGGTTATAGCCTGCAAGCCGGGATCGCGCGCCCCACCCCGAGTAATGGTCAGAGGGGTCTGCCCGCTGGCCTTGGCTTGAAATGTCATCGTAACCACCGCGCCCTGGCCGGAAACTCCACCTGCACCCGGTGGCCGCGTGGCCGTAATTTGCAAAGTTCCCGTGGTGTCATCCTCCCGATGGACCAAGGCAACCGCTTGCCCATCCTGCGAGAGGAACCCTCCGTTTGAAATGTTGACCATCTGTAACTTGGCCGGGTCGTAATTCAATTGTACGGGAACGGAATAGACGTTCTGCGCCCCTGAAATCAGAAGATTCACAACAAACGTATTGCCTTTCGCCACCGTGATCTGACTAGGATCAAACTGGAAATTCGTCCCCTGCGCTGCCGGACTTGCGCCTTGACTGGAAGCTTGCTGGTTCGCAACTTGATTCGCCGACGGCTGGGCCGCCGGAGCTTGACTCGCGGGAGCCGTAGCACTGGGTGCCGTTGCCCCCGGATGGTTCACATGCCGGAGCTCGATCGAATTGGCCGTGCCAATATCGATCGCGCGTTGGTTCATCTCGCTGAGGCTGGTTCCCCGAATGATGTGCGGCGTAATCGCGAAGACCGTTTCGTCCGACGAATGATCTTGCGTCACCTGCCCAAAGAGATATCTCAGGATCGGAATCTGCGCTAATCCTGGAAGGCCTGCCAGGGACCTGGTCTGGGAATCATCCATGATTCCACCAATCAAGCTGGATTCCCCATCCCTCAGCCGGATCTCGTGCTCGATTTTTTTCTGCCCAATGATCGGCTGACTGATGCCCCCAATGCTTGCCTGCCCAATCTCAGAAGAAACTTCCATCGAAATCTTTAGCGTGATCTCCCGATCCGCGTGGACGTGCGGCGTCACATCAATGTTCACGCCTACGTCGATATATTGAAATTGGGTATTGACCAGCGGGTTGATACCGACGCCGCCAATTCCAGGCTGGAACGATCCGGTTGCGACCGGTAAGCGCTCGCCAATCTTGAGCGTCGCCTTCTGGTTATCCAGAGCGCGAACCTGCGGATTCTGCAACATCTTTGTGTCGCTTTCGCCCATCACCGCGGACAGATTGGCGGAAGGAATGGTCACCTGGAAATCGGTGGCGTTCAGGTTGCCCAGGGTGTTCAAGGATATGCCGCTGCCACTAGAGCCGGTGGTCGTCGTCGTGCCTGTCGTTCCGGTCGTGGTGGTGCTATTGATGTTACTCTGCAACGCGACGGTGGCGCTGGTCGGCGGATTCAATCCCAGCGTCCTTGACTTGTCTTTGCTGATTTGAATGACGGCGATGTCGACAATTACTTCTGGACGAGCCTTGTCCAGATCATCCACCAGCTTCTCCGCCAGCGCGATCTGGTCGGGCGTTCCGCGCACCACCAGCGCATTCTGCGAGAGCAGTTGCTGCACGCGTTGCACATCCAACACGGCGCGGATTGCGTTCACGACATCCTGCAACTCCGTGGGCTGGGAAAGATTCTGCAAGTAAAAGGTCTTGAGTACGCTCTGTTCCAATTCCTTGCGTTTCGCCGGATTGTCCTGGGCAACGAAAATCGTATTGCTGGTCACCGGACGCCAGAAGGTTTTCGATTCCAGAGCCGTAATCTGCAACGCGTCTTCCAGGGTTACTCCGTTCAGTTCGACCTTGATCCTCCGCGAGGTATAGTCGGGATCGAACAGCACGTTAATCCCGGCCAACTGCCCGACCGTCTGATAAATAACCTTGGAATCCTCGGTGAGTTTTACGGTGATGGGAACATTCGAGATGGCAGCCAGTTCCACCGGTCCGCCGGCTTCCCTGATTTTTCGTTCCAGACTGCTCGGCGGCCCAGCCGCTTGGGGCGGAGGATTTTCCTTATCGTTAATCATCTGCAACGTACGCTTCAACTCCTGCGACGCGATGAAGAGCGACGGATCGATCAGTACCGCTTTTTGAAATTCAGCCGCAGCCTCCTGCAACTTACCCTGGTCACGCAGCCCCTGGCCGCGATGAACGATGTCGGCCGCAGCTTTGAAACGCAAGCGCTCGAATGCCGACCGGAAACGCAAATCTTTCGGTTTCAGGTCGTAAGCCTGCTTGAAGAAGTTATAGGCGGCTTCGTAATTCTGTCGTGCCTCCGCGTCCTGCCCCTTGTCGTAGAGGGACTTGGCCTTGTCCGCGATGGCAGGTACAATCACAACCAAAACCAGCAGCGCTACCGCCGCAGGCGTCAGACGTCTCATCGTCAGTCCTCGTCTAAGAAATCTTTACCGGAATTCTTCGCCGGACAAGCAGAGAACACGCGTAAAGCCCCGTGAAATCGCACAAATTCAAACAGATACAGCCGTGACTTTGCAGCGATTATAGCATCGCGTTTCCTCGCACCTGATCGCTTTGCGTGCGGGGCAGTTATACTCTTTAGTCTTAGCCCAAGTGGGGAGGGCCGGGCTTGGGGTTGCGGCTATCGGGCTTCCGCGATCTACTTTCCGGCGGGTAACAGCGTAACACGTTCTACTCCAGCACGAAAGAGGAAATACATCTTGACCGCCGCCCGATGGCCGCGTCCCGGAACCCGCTGTTAAGATGAACCCATCTTAATTATGGCTCGCCAGTCCACGCACCAAACCAAGCCCAGCCCTGAGAAATCCCCACGCCGCGACCCGACCGCCTCCGGTCAGCGCGATGCCGCCGTTAATAGGATCGCTTCTCATAACTACTTCTTGCTGGAAAAATTTGAGTGTGGGGTGGTTCTCACAGGAACCGAGGCAAAATCGGTTCGCGGTGGCCTTGCCAACCTCAAGGATTCCTATGGCTTGGTGAAAGATGGTGAACTCTGGCTGCTGAATGCCCACATCGGCCCTTACGAACATGGCAATATCCACAACCATGCCCCCCTGCGCACCCGCAAGCTGCTCATGCACAAGGAAGAAATCCGCAAGCTGATCGGCAAAACGCAGCAAAAAGGACTGACTCTTATCCCGGTTCGCCTGTACTTCAAGAACGGCAAAGTAAAAGTTGAACTGGCATTAGCTAAAGGCAAGCAGCTATGGGATAAGCGTGAAACCGAGCGCCGCAGGACCGCCGACAAAGAAGCCCGGGAAGCTATCCGTAGCCGGAAGAAGTAACCGATCATATGGGGACAGTTCCCCTGAGCCTGCCCTGACCGTAGCCGAAGGGGCTGTCCGGCCTTAGGCATTTCTTAGCACCGATTTAGTAATCGAGCGTCACCTTCGTTGTGGCCATCTTCCCGCCATAACTGCATTGGGGCGTAAGACCACTGTAGTAATTAAAAAAGACCCATCCTGGAGCGGAGTATTTGTTGAAGTTGTAGTCATAGAGCGCGAGATTGGAGAAGGCGGTCGATTTGTTCGGGGATAATCGCTGCATTGAACGATCTCGTAGACCTCCAGCGCGCCACCTTGTGCCCAAGTGAAGGTTTGGCCTTCACTCGGAGTTTCGCTCAATATCGTGCTTTTACTGGTGGTTTGATCCTCAGTGGTGATGTTCCACTTGGAACAGGATTTCGTGCCTGCGCTGCAGGTGGATTTGATGGTGCCGGAGATGGTGTCGCCCGCATTGACCTGCACGGCTGTACTGTGGTTCGTTGTCCCCTTGGGACAGCAATTCCAGCTGGCAATGCTCCAGTTTGTGCCAAAAAAGCCCGCATTCCACCCGAGAACGGGCTGAATGATGGTCGTGTCGGTAGCAAAGTCTTCCATACCGGGGAAGAGAAACACAGTCTGGCCATCATCGCTGGTCGGAGCCGGGGGCACAGTCCAATTTGCAGTAAGCTCACCGAACGAAGAAGTGGTGTTGATGGCGTTTCCAGATTCAATCCAGCTATGAGTGATGGCTGGCGGCTTAGCCCCCTCGGTCAAAATTTCTCCCCGAGCCGTGTAGCGCGGATACCCACATGCCGGAGACTCCTCGTCGACCGTGCCATCCGCATGTTGGACGCGACCATCTCCCATTACCGTATCTCCGCTAGCCACCTCGCGCACACAAGACGGATGGAAGTAGCCGAATGGTGTGATCACATAACCCTCCGGTACGGCTGCGGGCCGGCGAGACCCAGCCACTTTTTGTGCCCGAGCGGATGGGGTCGCTGTGACGAGTACGAGGATTGCCGATAGCATTGCGAGGCGGCGTTTCATTTTCGTTATCTCCTCTTCGCTTTTGGCCGGGCCCCCAGCCAGAGGGATGGCGCGGAAAAACTGTATCCCCGTCCGGGGAGCACGTCAATGGTCCACTCGGTTTCAACATCTCAGTTAGAGTCAGTTGTCGAAGACAGGGGCAGGCCCAGCTTTGATTCTTGTAGGCACTATCACAGCCGAGGCTGCCCCACCCTTGCGTCGTTTTGCAAGGGCGGGCACCGCGGACCAATCTTCCTCAAGTTTTTTTTCGAGACTGCGCCCCTCCGAGAATTTCCGAGACTCCCCGCTGTGACATCTAACCTTGTCCCCAGCCCATCGCATGCGCGATCATGGTCGAGGCCGTGACGGTTGGCAGAAGCCACTTCGCGGCGCCTCAAAGTCCTTTGTTTCACGGATTTTAGTACCTAAGTTCTTTGACAGCCGGATTTTGCGGGGAATTTCCTGCTAACGTGGTGATTCCAGAGATGGAGGGGGGAGGGGGGAGGGGGGAGGGGGGTACCCCGATTTCCCGCCGGAGAGCGAGCCATCTACGGCTCACCGCCACGATGCCCGGAACTTTATTTTCGGGTCGGAATCCACGGCGATGAAAACCGTGAACCTGAAGTCCGACATACCGCAGGTCCACGAAGCCTTGCAGCGCCTGG
The DNA here is from genome assembly GCA_963750245.1 of uncultured Acidobacteriaceae bacterium. Taxonomy (GTDB): domain Bacteria; phylum Acidobacteriota; class Terriglobia; order Terriglobales; family Acidobacteriaceae; genus Sulfotelmatobacter. Next base: position 434,486 of record CAVVQB010000002.1, on the reverse strand, counting down.
ACCGAGAGTTGGCCGTCGCTCGCGCAGCGAAGGGGACACTCGTGAAGCTCATTCACGGCTATGGTTCGTCCGGTGCCGGCGGAGACATTCGGATCGCCGCACAAAAACGTTTGCTGGAAATGACGCAGAATGGCCAGATTCGCGGCTGCATCTTTGGCGAGAACTGGTCGAAGTCGGACGATGCAGTCTGGAAACTTCTGCAATCGCATCCAGAACTCAAGAGCGACTCCGACCTCGGCCGCCGCAACCGGGGAATCACCATCGTTTTACTGTAGCCCGGTTCAGACCCCTTCCGTCTCCGGCGGAATGCTGGGGATCACAGGTACAGGAGGCGCAACCGGAGGCGCGACCGGCGTGGGCGTTAAGGGCTGCACTGCGATCGGTTCCACCATATTCTCCAAGTAGTAGCTGACCGCGACGCCCCGCTGCCAGAAGCGTGGAATCAACAACAAGAGCAGCGTCAACTGGCTCACAAAAATCGCACTGGCTACGCTGGCGGGCGGCACAAAATTCATCCACACCCCGAGCCCTGCCGATAACAGGATCGCCGCGACGATCGTGATCACAACATAGGCTCCGAGCAGCCGCCCCAAGTTTCGCCACATATGCCGGAAGCCGGCGCCAATCGACTTCCGCACCACCCGCTGATCGCTCAACACGACGTCGGCCTCGGCCAGATCAAACCAGATACGCAAGGCGCTCATCACCAGGAAAATGACGACTAAACCTGCAACTCTTACTTCAAAGAGAAGCAACTCGTTGGTGCTATCGAGAGCTTTCCGCTCCAACACGCCGTGCAGGCCCAACAGCGCCGCGGCCACCGCTCCCATCACGATGCCCGCCACGATCAGCAGCCGGATAAATCGCCACAGGTTTCGCCCGCACGCACGGAAGAAGTCCTCGCGCGGCAAGCGATAGGTCGAGGCATAACCTTGCAGCACTCCGGGGAGAAACAGCACGATTGCGAGGAAGAAGAGCAAGGCGAAGTGCACTCCCGAGGCTCTGGCCGCGTCAGTCGTGCCGAACTCGGGCTGCGCAAACATCTCGATCAACACGGCCACATCAAATCCGTGCACCAGTCGTCCCGAGAGCAGGCTGTGATCCAGATAGTCGTGCGCCTGATTGCTAAACGCAGCGGCGCCCAGGCACGCCAGCGCCAGGTTCAGAATATAGAACCACACGATGTAGCGCTTGTTGCGAGTTACCCTGCTCCAGCCGCCGCTCAAAAGACCTTCGTTTCCATTCATGAATGCGCGTCCTCGATTTGCCTAAACCGCCCACCAGGCCAATGCCTGGCCCAGCCATTGCGTCACAAACAGCCAGTAGTTCGTCACTTTCCTCGCAGGCTTCCCATCCGGTTCAGCCGTGTAACTGTTATTGAAGTCATTACGGTCGATCTGGATCTTGTGGTCAGGATCGAGCTCCGCCGACTCCACCTTGGCTTTTTTCTCGTAGGTGAACTTCGTCCACCGGCTCACCCCATCCCAGTGCTCGCGAACTTTTCCACCGTTATCGAACTTCACCTCCAACTCCACCGGCATGACGAAATCTCCCTTGCGCTGGATCCAGACGGAAGAGCGGTAGACCGTATTCTTGTCCTCTTTCTGAAATAGGCTCCTTTTCTGTTCATACCAGTTCACTGGATACGAGTCGACCCGCAACACCTTGTAATCCAAAACCTGGCTCCCGTAGATCGCCTGGTCGAAGTACCAGCGCAGATTCTTGCCGGAAACTTCCTCGATCGTCTTCAGGAAATCTTCCTTGGTGGGATGCGTGAAGCGATATTTCATGAAGTAAACGCGCATCGCCTTCGCCATCGTGTCTTCGCCAATGATGCCTTCCAGCGTCAGCAGCATGCTCGCCGTCTTGCCATAGGTAACTCCGGCGTAGGAGTTGCCGCTGTAGTAGTCATAAGCTTTTTGCGCGATCGGATCGAGGTCGGCTACGGACGCATAGTCTCCCCGTTGCAATTCCCGCTCTCCCGCCGTCGCGCCCACAAGATTCAGGATGGAGGTCCTCTTGCCCAGAATCGAATCGAGCACCTTCACTTCCGTATAGCTGTTAATACCTTCGTCCATCCACGCATCTTCGAATTCATTCGTCGCTACCATGCCATACCAATATTGGTGCCCGAACTCGTGCTCAACGACGAGTTCAGGCATGTAGAAGCCATCTGGCATAAACCAACTCGTCTCGCCGGTAATGAACGTCGGGTATTCCATCCCGCCCGCAGCCGAATCCGGCTCGGGGTCGACCAGCGTGATGGTCTTGTAGGGATACGGTCCGTACCAGCTCTCAAAATGCTCGAGCGATTCCTTCAGAATTTTCTCGTGGCGTTCCACCTGACTCCAGTGTGCAGGCTGCATCAAGATGCGCATCTGCACCGGTCCCATCTGGCCTTGATACACGCCGTCATCTTTCACCTTGTAGCGCGGGCTCGCCGTCCATGCGAAATCGTGGATGTCATCTCCGTGGTAGGCGACTGTTTTCCTGTTATCAGGATTGTTTACCTCCCCGACTTTCACGCCGCTCGCTCCAACTACTTCATACGACGGCACTGTCAACTTGACGTCGTAGACTCCGAAGTCGGCGAAGAACTCCGACATCGCATGATATTGATGGCAGTTCCACGCTCCGTGCCACCACACGCCAACCTTGGGAAACCACTGTCCGCCCAGGACGAAATCGCGTTTCCATCCCGAGCGCGCCTGAGTCTCAGGAAATTTGGTCTGGAAAGCAATTTTGAACTGCACGTATCCGCCCGGCGGGATGGCTCTTGCCATAGGCAAGTCAACTACTGTCTTATCGTCTTTGTTCCCGTCATCGGGCTGAATAAACTTTAACTGCGAGGTCAGATCGCCCTGTCCGACCACTTCGATGCTTTTGATATCTTCCGACCCAAATTCCTTCTCTTCCCACTTGTCATATCTCGTGTCACGAGTCCCTAGGATTTTTCCCTCGCGCACGAACGTGGAATTTGGCTGAAACGCGTTCTGATAAAGATGGAACGGAAAGTGGTCGAGCGCTTGCCCAGTCAAGTTGTGATAAGTCAGCACCTCGGTCGCGTCGACGGTGTGCCGGGTCGCATCGTACTTCGCATCAATCTCATAGTGGACCACGCGCTGCGACATGGGCCTCGGCGAATTGATGGCCAGCGTGGTGTCCGGAATCGTTAGCGAGGCGGAGCCGTTCGAACCAGCAGCCATAACACTCGACGCTGACGCAGGAGCAGCGGGTGCCTGAGACGCGGCTGCCTTGGCTGCATGTTCCTGCACCAGCACAGAAATCAGAACGACGGAAAGCAAGGGAAACAACACGATCACCCACCGGATCTTCATGAAAGCCTCGGTTTGCGCTGAGGGATCGAATCATATCGCACCGGGTCGAATAGCGTCATCCCCGGTAGTTGCAGATACGTTGTCGAGCGACGCAAAGTTCGTACCAAATGGAAGCCTCGATTCGCCACGTTGGCACGATTAGAGCGAATGCTGCTTACATCACCCCGACCATCGAAGGAAGTCCCCTTGCCTAATTCCCCGGCTGACGACGATACTGGAGTGTTAGTCCCAAAATCTCACGACGACTATGAAAACTACACTCTCATTCTCTACGCCCGCCGAAGTCGAAACCGAATCGCTGGTCGCAATTGCGCTGGACCACGCCGAGAAAAACGCCACCGCGAACAAAACCGAATCGGCGGAAAAAGACAAGCCTCAACTCCAACTTGCGACCGGCGACGGGACCGTACAATCTGTTGCCGCGGAACTGCTGGCGAGCGGTGAACTTACCGGCCGGCCGTTTGAAACCAACTTGTTGCACAAACCGGCCGGACTGAAGGCCAAGCGCCTGTTGCTAATCAGCGGCGGTGCGGCGAACAAGTTCACGAGCTACGAATTGCGCCGTATCGCGGGAACAGCCGTACGCACGCTCAAATCGCGTGGGATCCGCAGTTTCGCCTTTATCGCTCCGCCGAGCATTCCTGCAGAAGAGGCGGTAAGAGCAATCATTGAGGGCGCACTGGTGGGCAACTTCGATCCCGATTACTACCGGAGCGACCGCAAAGACCAGAAGATTGATGCAGTCACGATCGTCGCCAGCGGAAATGCGGATCATGTTGCGCTGGAGAAGGCCGCGCAGGAGGCGCAGATCATCGGCGAGTCGCAGAACTTTACCCGCGATTTGGTGAACGAGCCTTCGAACCGCATGACGCCGACGATTCTCGGCGACCGCGCGAAGAAGATGGCCCAGGAGGTTGGTTTGAAGTGCGAAGTCTACGGCGCCGACAAGATCAAGGAATTGAAAATGGGCGCGTTCTGGAGCGTCGCCCAAGGTTCCGATGAGCCACCCGCGCTCATCGTGATGACCTACGAGCCTGCCGGAGCTCCCTCGAAGCCCGTCTTGGGCTTGGTTGGAAAAGGAGTCACCTTCGACACCGGAGGCATTTCGATCAAGCCCGCCGACGGCATGGAAAAAATGAAATACGACATGGCGGGCGGCGCAACCATGATCGGCGCTATGCGCGCCATCGCCTTGCTGAAGCCGAAGGTGAAAGTGATCGGCATCGTCTGCGCCACGGAGAATATGCCTTCGGGCAAAGCGCAGAAGCCTGGTGACGTGCAGATTGCCATGTCCGGCAAGTCGATTGAGATCATCAATACCGACGCCGAAGGCCGCCTTGTTCTCGCCGACGGTCTCTTCTACGCGCGCCAACTTGGCTGCACTCATCTGGTCGATGCGGCAACGCTGACAGGCGCGGTGGTGGTTGCGCTCGGCTACGCCAATGCCGGAGTCTTCGCCAATGATGAGGCTATCTACGAGCGCTTCCACAAAGCGAACGACGAGGCCGGCGAAAAGATGTGGCGCCTGCCGCTAGATGACGAATACAAAGACAACATCAAGTCCACCATTGCTGACATCGTCAACTCCGGCGGGCGCTGGGGCGGTGCCATTAACGCGGCGATGTTCCTGAAAGAGTTTGCCGAAGACACGCCGTGGATCCACCTCGACATCGCCGGCACAGCCTGGATGGAGGAACAGAAGCCCTGGATCGCCAAAGGGCCATCAGGAATCGCGCTGCGCAGCCTGGTCGAGTTCGTGAAGAGTTACGCAAAATAAAAACCTGCGCCACGGATTTTCACGGATCCGCACCGATAGAGCAAAACGATCAAGAAGAATTGTCCGTGAGAATCTGTGTAAATCCGTGGCCAAGACTTATTTCGCGGTTGCCAGATTGAAGGCCTTCTCCAGATTGGTGACGAATGGAGATTCGCCCGGCTGCAGTCCGCTGCGGCCCATCATCCGCCACAGGTACTGATTGCCCGGCCAGCCGTGTGCGTCGTACACCGCCAGAACGTCTTCCGAGGGACGGCTCATGACCATCAGCACGATATCGGCTTGATAGGGTTCGTATACCAGAGTGAACTTTCCCCACTTTTGAATCGCATCCTGCACGGTCGCGATTGCCTGGCGATCTTCAGGGAGCAAGTTGACATTAAACTGGTCGCCGTCGTAACTGGTCACGTATATAAAACGCGCGTTCACCAGGATGCCGGGAAAGGGCGGTACGCCTTGTGGAGTCTTCGGAGGTTTAGGCGCAGCCCAAACCAAACTGGTCGCCAACAGAATCACCGCTGTGAGTGCGACGTGAATACTCGTTCGGATCTTCATGATTGACAGGCTCCCCAGCCTCTTCATTTATTTAGATGACCTCATTCGGGCGTAAGATGCTCGCCAGTTGCGGAATGATTCGGTCTAACGTATTGAATTGACTGTACCTCGACGAGGCGGATGAGGAAGAGCACCAGAGGACGAGCACTCATAGGCTCCAATATCGCTTCACACGCCAAATCTTTCCGCAGCGCGAGCCTTCGCCTTAGCCGCTTCTTCCTCTCGATTCTTCGGCGGTGCGGTGGTTTCGAGGGAGTGAAGGAGGCGAGCCGAGATGTCGGCAATCTCATCGATCGCGCTCAAGAATGGGGCTTCGTTTGCCTTCGATGGTTTGTTGAAACCGGTGATCTTTCGAACAAACTGCAGCGAAGCGGCGTGAATTTCTTCCTCGTTCACAGGGGGATCGAAATTGAAGAGGGTCTTGATATTCCGGCACATCGCAGCTTCACCTCCGAGGCAGTCGCGCTTCTGAATCTCTTCTCAATTTTGCCATACGCCCCGGTGGGCGGGCATCCTAGAATAGCCTTCCAATCGAAAAGTTGACTCGGCTCTGTCCGGTGGGACTCACGCTTCCGAAGATGGCGATGGGACCAATAATGGTGTCGGCCATGACCCCGGCGTTGGCGCTACCGCGCACGATCAACGAATCAGGGCTGTTGAATGCGGAACCCGCCTCATACCATCCCGCCCCAATAGACCTTTTTACCCACCAGTTGCGGCAGACGATAAAATTCACGGCGGAATCCGAACGAGGCGTATCCGTAATCGTTGCCTACGAACTCGTCGGGCAAGTAGGCGCCAAGGCGGAATGCTCCGCCGAGGGAAAAGATTTGAAACTGGCTGGCAGTTCCATGAAAAGTCGTCCCTCCCGCGGCAGCGAAGAATAGCGAAGTCTTTTCGCTCGTTGGGATGAAAGTGGAGGTCTGCACGTCGAGTTGAGCGATGGGATGGACGAGTCCTGGGCTTTGCAGCACACGCGCCAGGTTGGCGACGATGCGAGTGCCCTTGCTGGGAATCGCGGGACTATCCTGGCCGTCCCAGACATAGCGTGTCCGGAATTCTCCTGTGCTGCCGCTGAGTACGGGCAATCCGGCGCTGCCAATCAGCGGCGCAAGTTTCCCGCTGAAGATCTGGTAGCCAACGCGAAGTTCGCTGCGGCGTCCGGAGTCATAGCCCAGATCGAAACCTCCACCCGCGCGTTCGTCACCGAAAACCGCAACACGCGTCTGTCCCTCGAATGCATTGCGTGGCAATTTGGAAACAAAGGCGTAGGGCGCCACAAACAAGTGCGAATTGGCGATCGGCTGATAAAACTCGGTAGCAGCCAAGTTGCTTGAGCCCAGCAGCAAGTCGTTGCGCCATTCGCCGCCGTGATGTTCCACGTCCATGAACGTGACCCGCGTGCCTGCGGAGAAATTGAATGCGGCCACACCCGAGCCGTCGACGTTGACCGCAAGATCCACAAACGGCGGCCCGTAGGTCTTTTCATGTGCCGTGACCCGCAACGCAGGAACGCCATCCTGGGTGAAGCCTTCGTAGCCGAGACGATCGAACTCTCCCTCGCCTGCAATCCGCGTTAACTGAGTTTCCAGCTTTCTGAGATTCAGCGGCACGCCCGTGTCTGACTTCAGACGTCGCTCGATCCTGCGGTTCGTGTCGGAGTCCCCGCCGTTTACTACTACGGACTGAACCTCTTTAGGTTGCGGCCCCCTGCGGGCGTTGCGCTCGCTGAGATATCGCTGCCACTCCGCATCATCTTCAATGGCGTAGGGCCGCAAACTGGATGCCTGGCTGGCCGCGCTCTGGTAACCGAGGCGGATAAGATCCGGAACCCGATCGTAGTCGGTGACGGAAAAATTTCCCGTGTCCACCGCGACGGTTGTGTCGCCAAGCTTCAGAGACTGCCGCTCATTCTGCAGGATCATCACGCTCACCGCCCGCGAGAGTACGCCCGTAATAGTTTCCAGCTGCTCCTTCCCGCCAAGCGGCATTTGAAGATCGATGGCAATGACTTTTTCGGCATCCATCTCTCGGGCGACCTCTACGGGAATGTTCTCGACTATGCCGCCATCGGCCAGGAAGCGGCCATTTATCTCCACGGGAGTGAAGACCCCAGGAATGGCCATGCTGGCGCGCACCGCTCTCGGCAAAGAACCATCATGAAGCACTACCCGATCTCCACTCTGCATGTCGGTGGCGACGCAGCGAAAAGGAATCGGCAGGTCATCAAAGCTGGAAATGCCGGACTCAGGAAACGCAATGCGATCCAGCAACAAGCCGACGCCGAGACCAGGATCGAAACCGTTCGGCCCCTTCAGCCCGTGCTTGATGCCAAGTGCGGCCTCGACTTGGTAGTCGCGCCGATCCTGTTTGCGGCGATAAGAAAGCTGGCGGTAGCTAGGCTCGGGAAGCAGCGCCACATTCCAGTCAATGCCTTCCGCGAATTTCTGCATTTCCAGTGGCGACATGCCCGTGGCGTACATCAGGCCAATAATGCTGCCCATGCTGGTACCGGCCACGCGATCCACCGGGATGTGATTCTCCTCCAGCCACTGGATCACGCCGATTTGCGCCAAGCCGAGCGCCGCGCCACCGCTAAGCGCGAGACCGATGCGGGGCCGGCGCGCCGAAACTGCTGAGGCAGGCTGCTGACCTTGATTTTGAAGTGCCGGCTCGTTTTGCGCTGACGCCAACAAGCTGAGCTGCGTCAATAACAAAACGATGCTGGGCCACGCCTTGCACCTGCGGCGGTAGTCGAACAAAAACATATTCACCCTCCGGGTGGAACGGCCAGAGACCGAGTGGAAAAAATTCACAGTAGCAGGTTTGGTCGGGGAACATTCGTGATCATCGCCTAAGGCTTGGCTTCTGGCGCGGATTGGAACTGACGTGCCTGATTCACCACCCCGTGGACTGTTTCGATTACTAAATCAGGCTGGTCGAGTTGAATGTAGTGTCCACTACGCGTTGCGATGGTTCGCTTGCTTCGACTGGAGAGGTGGGCCAGCTCTTGCTGCATTTGTTCCCATACATCATTCGTGGGCTTAACGAGATCTTCGGGAAGATCGGGTTGGGGCTGGTCGGGATCGTGGGAAAGCACGGCGAGAGGCAGATCGCCGAGCGAGCCCGTGGCGGCGGTTTGGGCAGCGCTTTCCGAAATCGCCTTCAATTCTGCTACGCCTTCGCGCAGGCTGTGAAAATTGCAATCGGAGGCGCGAATTTCGGCGTCGTTACCGCAGAACCCCAGCAGCCGCGGAATTCCGAAGGGCATCGAGTACTCCAGGAATTCCTGTTCTCGTACCCATGTCTTGTCCAGATCGTTCAAGGCCTGCGGAAAACGCTTCTGCTGCTCGGGGTGGGAGGAATCCACCAGGACCATGCCGGCGACCTCGCTGCGGTAAAGGCTTGTGAAGAGACGAATGTTGAACCCGCCCATGGAGTGGCCAACGAGCACATAAGGCGGCAAGATGCCGGCATTGTGCAGGAGCGTATGCAACTCTTCCGCCATGACCTTGCTGGTGCGGGGGTGGGGGCTGGAATCGCTGTAGCTAAGGCCGGCTCGGTCGTAAGAACAGACGCGGGTGAATTTGGCAATCTCCGGCTGCACTTTGTGCCAGGAAATATAGGAGTCGCCCAGACCCGAATCGAGAATTACCGTAGGAGTTCCCTGGCCGAGGCAATCGATGTGCATCTTGTAACCGCTCACGTCGATGCGTTGCCCGGGCATGGGATGAAAGCGGCGGTCGCGGGACTCGGAGATGTTCTCATAGATGAACCCTGCGACCGCGAAGCCGACGACGAGAACGAGCAAGCCTCGGATGATGATGCGAAGCCAGGAGCGAGGTTGGGGAACCTGTGGAGCAACAGGTTGATTTGTGTACGACATTTGCCTCTTTGGCCGAGAATGCGGGTGAGCGTGTCCGCGCCCACGCAGTCTATCTACATCACCGGCGGAACCGTGATACCCATAACTTCCACAGTGCGAATCAGTTCGCGCCGCACGACCGCGACTGTAGCGAGCAAAAATTGCTTTCGCTTCTCATCCGGCTCGCTCAGGATGGGATGGCGGTGATAGAAGGTATTGAACAGCTGCGCCAGTTGAAAAGCGTGCTTCGCCAGGTATGCAGGTTCGGTCGTAGTGATGCATTGGTCGACGATGTAAGCCGTTTTCGCCGCCGATAGCCAAAGTTCCCAAATCTCGTCAGCAGATTCGCCTGAGAAGTATCGCGCGAAATCGGCCGCAGTCACGTCGCCAGCGATTAGCGCACCGAAACTGTCAGGGTCAAGGCCAGCCTTCTTGAAGATGCTGGCGGCTCGAACTACGGCATATTGCGCGTACGGGCCGGTTTCACCCTCGAAGCTGAGTGCTTCCTTGAAATCGAACGCGATTACCGATTGTTTGGTGAATTTCAACATGAAGTACCGCAGCGCGCCGATGGCGATCTGCGTCGCGATGGTGAGTCGCTCGTCGTCGATCAGTTGCGGATGGCGGGAGTCGACTTCGCTCTTGGCTGAGGCAATGAGTTGGTCGAGCAAATCGTCGGCTTTGACGCCGAACCCCTTGCGTCCTGAGACCTCGATGTAGGAACGCGTCTTGTCTTCTTCGCTGAGCGTGTAACCGAGTTCCGCGGCGCAGCGCGGCGTGAGCGCCACCATCTCATAAGAAAAGTGCGTGTAGTGGTCAGCCGCTTCGTTGTGGCCAAGCCCGCGCAGCGCTTCGATCACGGTGTTTTGCGCCTCGGACTGGCGCGCGTCGATCACGTTATAGATCTCGGCGACGTCGCCGAAGTGAGGATGATCCTTCTCGCCTTCCATCGCGGAAATCCAGCAGTCGTGCAGATCGGGATAGCGATAAAACTTGCGGTAGCCGAAGTCGCGTCCCAGCAGCCCGAACTTCCACATGTGATAGGCGATGTCTTTGCCGACGTAGCCGACCGTGCCGTTGGAGCGCACGATGACTTTCTGATCTTCCTCGGAGATCTCCTCGGCCTCTGTGTTCCCTACGTCCTCTTTCGTGGAGATCGTTCCTGCACGCCGCATCACCCAACAGCCTTTGTTCTTGCCTTCAGTCTCGTAAGTGAGGACGCCCGCCTCTTTCAGCTTGCCGAATGCCGCATCCCAGAAGTGCAGGTGCAGGATTTCGCTCTCGCGCGGGAGGAAGTCGTATTCAATGTCAAGGCGGTCCATGGTTTCGAGATGGCGCCGCAACACTGCAGTCGAGATCAACTCGGCAACGGCTGAAGTTTCGCTGCTGGCATCCTCGATGGCATGAAGAGTTTCGCGGCGCGCCTGCAAATGTTCCTTTTCCTGCTCGTACCATTGCGAGACGCGGGCATAGAGGTCCCAACAGTAGTAATCGAAGCGAGGAAGATGGGCGAGAGCTTCGATTTCCGCGGGTGACTTTTTCTCGATGTGCGTGAATCCTACAACCACGTCGGCCACCTGCACGCCGGTATTGTCGATGTAGTTCTGCACATCGACCTCCCTTCCCGCATATCGCAGCAGCCGGACAAACGTATCGCCCAGAACCGCATTGCGCAGATGGCCGATGTGGGCCGCCTTGTTGGGGTTGATGCTCGTGTGTTCGACCAGAATCTTTCCCGCGGGAACATCCGCAGGCGGATTTTTATCAGCGGCGAGTTCGGCTGCCATCCAGCCCCGATCGATTCTCACATTCAAATACCCCGGAGGCGCAACCTGCATTTCGGCGATGCCTTCGATGGGGCCGAGTTCGGCGCGGATGGCTTCGGCAATTCGCAAGGGCGCGGTGCGCAGCGGCTTGGCAAAAGGGAAAACCGGGATGGCGAAATCCCCGAGCTCGACCTTGGGCGGCTGCTCAATTACAACTTTCGGCATCGTGACGCCAGGGTAGCGCCGGTGAAGAAACTCCAGCAAACGCCGAGCAAGACGTTGTTCCAGATGACGATACAAAGAGTCCCTCAAAGATGTGGAAGAAGCTAGTGATTTTAGCAGAGTGCCCGGCGCATGCTGGTTTGACGCAAGATGCTCGGTTCCCTATGATGAAAAATCGGCCTGTTTTCTATGCGCATCGCTTATCTAGAGTGTTTCTCCGGCATTAGCGGCGACATGTTTCTGGGCGCGCTGGTGGATGCCGGCGTTGCGCCGCGTGTGCTCGAAGAAACCGTGGCAGCACTCGGAATTGGAGCGAGGCTGGAAGTTTCACGGGTGGTGCGCAGTGGGATTTCTGCCACGAAGGCCGATGTTTACGTTGATGGGAAAAAGGACTTGCCCCGGGAGGAATACTGGGAGCAGCAGAAAGCCTCTCACGGGATCCATGAGCACACGCATCGAGACCATCAGCATCATGACCACGATCGACGTGAACATTCTCATTCCCACGAGCATCCCCATTCGCATGAACATGGTCGCGGGCTGACGGAGATACGTGCGATCATTTCCGCGGCCGCGATCTCGGAGACTGCGAAAAAGACCGCCATCGCTATCTTCGAAGCTTTAGGTCAAGCCGAGGCAAAGATTCACAATACTTCCGTGGAGAGCGTGCATTTCCACGAAGTCGGCGCAGTGGATGCGATGGTCGATATCGTTTGCGCGGCCGTCGGAACCGAGGCGCTTGGGGTGGATGAGATTGTCTGTTCTTCTTTAAATGTTGGCGGCGGAACCGTGAAGTGCGCGCATGGGGTGTTTCCGGTGCCTGCTCCGGCCACCGTCGAACTGTTGGCAGGCGCGCCAATATATTCTTCCGGCCTGCAAGCGGAGTTAGTCACGCCCACCGGAGCGGCAATTGTAAAAACTCTGGCTACGCGATTCACCGCGTTTCCGGAAATGAAAATTGAGAAATCAGGCTACGGCGCGGGATCACGCGACTTTCCAGGGCATCCAAATGTGCTGCGATTGACGGTGGGAGAAAGCACCTCGTCGCACTTGGCCGTGAATACTTCGGCGGAGACAATTACCATCCTCGAGGCCAATCTCGATGATATGAATCCGCAGGTCTTCGGTTATGTGATGGACCGTCTGCTGGAAGAAGGAGCGCTCGATGCGTTTGGAATGCCGGTGCAGATGAAGAAGAATCGACCCGGCATGGTTCTGACCATCTTGTGCAAGCCGGACGATGCAGCAAAGTTAACGCAGATTGTTTTCACCGAAACCACCACGCTGGGCGTGCGGCGGCGGGAAGAGATGCGAGCAACCCTGGCCCGGCGATGGGAGAATGTTCATACTCCGTGGGGCGATGTGCGAATGAAGGTCGCCAGCATGAATGGAACAGTTACCAATTACGCGCCGGAGTACGAGGATTGCCGGCGCATCGCCGCCGAGCATCGCGTACCGCTGAAGAGCGTGATGGGAGGGGCGATCGAGGCATACCTGCATTTGCGCGACAAAGAGAAAGCAGTTTCCTCACCGGCTTAGCGCCGGTTCGGAATGACAAGGTTAGAGAAGGCGATTCAATACACGCCATGAGCAAGAAGTTCTATATTACAACCCCGATTTATTACGTGAATGCGCGACCGCACATCGGACACGCCTATACGACGATTGCGTGTGACACGATTGCGCGCCGTCAGCGACTGCTGGGCGCAGAGACATTCTTTCTCACCGGCACTGACGAGCACGGGCAAAAGATCGAGCGCGCCGCTCAGGCCGTGGGAAAGACTCCGCAGCAATATGCCGATGAGATTTCCGCCGAGTTCCGCCAGCTGTGGAAGCGGATGGGCATCTCGAACGACGACTTTATCCGCACCACGGAAGACCGGCATAAGAAGCGCGTGCAGGAATTGTTTCGCCGCATTCGTGACAACGGCTATATCTACAAGGGAACTTACACCGGACAGTACTGCGTCTCGGACGAGTTATATGTGGACGGCGCCCAACCGGGCGATCCCTGTCCCACCTGCGGACGCATCACTGAAACCGTGCACGAGGAAAATTATTTCTTCAAGCTCTCGGCATTCCAGGATAAATTGCTGGCTCTGTATGCGAATCCGGAGTTCATCCGTCCCGAAGCGCGGCGCAACGAGGTGATTTCATTCGTGCGCTCGGGGCTGCGTGACCAGTCCATCAGCCGTTCCACTTTTAAATGGGGCATTCCCGTGCCCGACGACCCCGAGCACGTGATCTATGTCTGGTTCGATGCGCTGGCGAATTATCTCACCGCGATTGGCTACGGCTCCTCGCACCCGGGCGCCCAGGAGGCATTCAAGAAATTCTGGCCGGCCGATGTCCAGATGATCGGGAAAGAAATCGTCCGTTTCCACTGCGTATACTGGCCTGCCTTTCTGATGGCGGCGGGATTGCCTGAGCCCAAAACAATTGTGGCGCACGGATGGCTGCTGTTTGAAGAAAGCAAGATGTCGAAGTCGCGCGGCAACATCGTGCGCACGGAAACCATTCTCGACGTGCTCGGCTCCGACGCCTTGCGTTACTTTCTCCTGCGGGAAGTCGTATTCGGGCAGGACGGATCGTTCTCGTTCGATGCGCTGGTGCAGCGCTACAACTCCGACTTGGCGAACGGGCTGGGAAATCTGGCCAGTCGCACGCTGACCATGATCAACCGCTATTTCAAGGGCGAGGTTCCTTATCCGTCGCATACGGCATCGAGAACTGCCGCGGACGATGCGATCGCAGAGGTAGCACGCAAGACGATCCGCGAATTCGGAACGCTATTTGACCAATTCCAGTTTTCGCGGGCCCTGGAAGCCACGTGGGCGCTGGTGGCCGCAGTCGATAAGTACATCGTCGAGAACGAGCCGTGGGCGCTAGGCGAGAAGCAGGATGAGGACAGCCGCTCGCGCCTGGCCACGGTACTCTATACCGCGGCGGAAGCGCTGCGGATTGCCACGGCTTTGGCCCACCCCGTGATTCCCGACGCTACGGCGAAGATTTGGACGCAGATGGGTTTGGGAGATATTAAGAAGCTTTGTCTCAAAGAACTGGCCTGGGGGCAGTTGCCTCTGGGAACGAAGCTGGGCGAGGTACAGCCGGTGTTTCCACGCGCCGACAAGAGTGCAATCGAAAGGATGCAGAAAATGGAAGAGGAGCAGAGAGCAGCTCCCGTGGTAGAGACGACAACAACCGCGGCGCCCGCACCATCAAAGGCACCGCCGGTAACTCCGGCAATCACACCGCCGGCGGCCGTTCCGGCGGCGAACGAAAAAATTTCCATCGATGACTTTTCCAAGGTCGAACTCCGGGTGGGATTAGTCAAAGTTGCCGAGAGAGTGCCGAAAGCAGACAAACTCTTGCGGCTGGAGATTGATATCGGAACTGAAGTTCGACAGGTTCTAGCCGGTATAGCCGAAGCCTACGCTCCGGAAACATTGATCGGACGGAAAGTGGTGATCGTGGCCAACCTTGCCCCGCGCAAGCTGCGCGGGATGGAGTCGAACGGAATGATCGTAGCGGCTTCGCTGGAAGGCGGGAAGCCCGTGTTGGCGGGCTTTTTGGAGGATGTGCCTATCGGGGCGAGATTGAAGTAACAGCAGGCCGGACAGCCGAGGGCTGCCTGAGCTTGCTGAAGGGGCGGCTGTCCCCGCACGATTAATCTCTATGTTCGTTGATTCCCACGCACATCTCGATAGCGAGCAATTTGACTCCGATCGCGAACAAGTCATCGATCGGGCGCGCCAGGCTGGCGTTCAGACCATGGTGGCCATCGGCAATGGCGACGGTCCCGCGCAGGTCGATTGCGGAATTAAGCTGGCGGAGAAATACGAGTTCATGTATGCGACGCTCGGTATTCATCCCCACGAAGCCAGGCTCGCGGATGAAGCCGCTTACCAGAACATGGAGCGTCTCGCCCGGCATCCCAAGGTGATAGCGTGGGGCGAGATTGGGCTGGACTACTTCTACGACCATTCGCCGCGAGACCTGCAAAAGCAAGTTTTCACGCGCCAGATGGAATTAGCAGCAGCGGCAAAACTGCCCATCGTGATTCACTGTCGTCCTTCGGAAGGTAGCGACAACGCATGGCAGGATTGTTTCGAACTGCTGCGCGAACATTGGTCGGCGCAAGCTTTGGGCGGAATTCTGCATTGCTTCACCGGAACCTGGTCGCATGCCAAGCGTGCACTCGATATGGGCTTCATGATCTCGTTCGCGGGGAACCTCACTTTTCCCAAGGCACAACAGATTCGCGACGCGGCCCTGCAAGTTCCACTCGATCGCCTTTTGATCGAAACCGATTCGCCTTTCTTAGCCCCGGTGCCGCACCGGGGCAAGCGCAACGAACCAGCGTTTGTGAAGGAAACGGCCCGGAAGCTTGGAGAGTTGCGTAGTCTGACGGAACAAGAAATCGGCCAGCAGACAACCCGCAATTTCTGCAATTTTTTCGAATTGGTTGAAATTGCTGAAAGCAAAGTTTCAGCGTTGTAACCCTCCTGTAACAGGGCCTCTTCTGGTACCCTCAAGAGTTAGATTCCATCATTTCAGAAAGAATTGAAATTCGATGCCGGATAACACCTTTGACATCGTCAGCAAAATCGACTTGCAGGAAGTGTCGAACGCCATCCAGCAGGCCTTGAAGGAGATCCACACCCGCTTCGACCTGAAGGATTCAAAGTCGAATATCGAACTGGAGAAAGACGCGATCGTGCTTCATTCAGCAGACGAGTACAAACTCAAGGCGGTCAACGACATCTTGCAGCAAAAGCTGGTGAAGCGCGGTGTCTCCTTGAAAGGATTGACTTACGGCCCGGTGGAACCGGCTGCGGGAGGAACGTCAAAACGCAAAGTTACGATGCAGCAGGGCATTGCGATCGAAAAAGCGAGAGAGATTGTAAAGCTCGTTAAAGACTCGAAAAAGAAGGCACAGGCCTCGATTCAGGGAGATTTGGTGCGGATTAGCGGCAAGGACCGCGATGCGCTACAGGAAGTAATCGCGATGCTGCGGCAGCATGATTTCGGAATCGACCTGCAGTTTACGAATTATAGGACGAACTAAGAACAAATCCTCGGCGCCAGGAACGCAGACGACTGCTGCCGAGGGCGAAAACAAAAGCGCGACGAGGGGCCCCATCATTGAGCGCACCGCCCATCATTACCGGTAAGGAAGTCTTCGATCTGCTGCATGAGGATCTTGCGGCCCTAGAAGACGAGTTCGGGCAGGATACCGTCTCCGGGGTGCAGGCGATTACTGAAATCGGAGAGTACCTGCGGAACGGTGGAGGCAAGCGCCTCCGACCCGCTTTGCTTTTTCTTTCTTCCAAGCTATTCCACTACGAGGGGCGCGGCGCCGTCCGCCTGGGCGCGGTGGTCGAGATCATTCATACGGCCACGCTGGTGCATGACGATATAATCGATGAGGCCAAGACGCGCCGCGGTCGACCCGCCGCCAACACCCAATGGGGCAACTCGAAGTGCGTGCTGGCGGGCGATTGGCTCTATATGCAAGCTTTCAAGGTCGCCGTGCAGGAACGGAACTTCCGCATCCTGGATTGCTTGATCGAGCTGACACAGCAGATGGTCGAAGGCGAACTGCTGCAGATGGAAAAGCTCGGAAAGCTGATCACGCTCGACGAGCATTTCGATCTGATCTACCGCAAGACGGCTTGCCTGTTTTCCGTTTGCATGCGCCTGGGGGCGATTCTGGGCGGCGCAACAGCCAACCAGGAAGAGGCTCTTAGCAAGTACGGGCACGATCTCGGCATGGCCTTTCAAATCGTCGACGATGTGCTCGATCTCACCGCCTCCGAGAACGTTCTGGGTAAGCCTGTGGCCAGCGATCTACGCGAGGGCAAGGTTACCATGGCGGTGATTCACGCCCTTGAGCGTTGCACGGACCAGGAACGCGGGAAGATTGAAACCATTCTGCGCGACCGGGCTTTCAATGGTGTAACTCACGCGCAGATCATGGAGATTCTGCAACGCTACGGATCACTGGAAGCGGCAACCGCACGTGCAGCGCGGTATGCGGAGTCCGCGCAGAAAGCCATCTGCACTTTCCCTGATTCCGAAATCAAGCGCGCGCTGTTGTGGGCGCCGGAGTTTGTCGTCTCTAGAGAGAAATAGTCCAAGCCCTTCGCGCGCTCGGCCCCACTTTCACCGGCAGTCCTCCGTGGTCTCTGCGATTAGCCTTTATGTACAGCAATGCCGATCTGCCAGCGGCCAGAAAACTAAATCCTTCGGACATTGGTGGCAACCTATTTTCCCTTTCCGGCGACCAATAGTCATAAAATATAGGGAAGCGTACCAATCCGTTCGTCACCCCGGCAACGTTAGTACACAGGCGGTACCACTCTGGCCAGGCTTTCCAAGAACGACCAAAGGAGATTTCAATGAAAAAATTGATGCTTTGCCTGCTGGCGGTAACTTTCGCGATGAGCATGACTGTTTTCGCTTAACAAGACAACAACATGGCACAGACGCAAGCCGATCAAGCCGGTGCCAAGGCTCCGCTCATGACTTTGAAGGGCACGGTCAAGGCTGAGGGGGACAAATACATGTTTGTCAATGATAAGGACGGCAAGAGCTGGGATGTGATGAATCCCGAAGAGCTGAAGGGGCACGAAGGCCATCACGTCCAGCTCAGCGCCCACGTTTATGCCGATAAGAACTCGATCCACGTGATGAGCGTAAAGATGCTCAAGGGCGGATCGATGAATAACGATTCCATGAGCAAGTAATTTTGTCGCTGGAAAATCGGCCGGGGCGCCAACGGGCGCCCCACATTTTTCCCCTTTCATTTTTCTCTGGAACTCAATCCCACTTTTGATAAGGTGCGCGATTTCGCGTCGGCTAGTCGTTCGTCAAAGAGGCCATTTTGGGCCGGCTCGTTTCCCTTTGATTTCCGTCACGCCAAAGTGTGACTGTAGCCACAGATTTCTCGTTGCGAGCGGCCACATAATTCCGGCAGTTGGTGGAAGTGTCCGGCAAAGCGGGAGGCTAATGAGACGCACTTGCTGTGCGATGGATCGCAAAAGCACGATCCACCTGATCTCTCCCCGGCACTTATGAAAGGAAGTCGCCAGGGCCCCTAATCCGCAACGGATGCGCGCTGCCAACGAAAAGGCGGCGGCTTCAGTCGAAGCTTTGTGAAAAAGGCGCCTTGGTTGCTAATCGACGCGCCGACCCGTGTAGGGCCGAGAGACTCCGAGTGAAAGCCGCTGCCAGTTGCTCACCCAGCGCGGGGAGAGTCCTCCGGGAGAACAATTGCTCCCCGCAACAAAGCCGGGCATCGTCCATCGGACGAATGTCCGGTTTTGTTTATACTGAACCCTTTCCGGATTTCCCTGATCAAACACCGTCTATGAGTCTGTTCTCGCTAATCGCACATCACGGTTATGCGCTTATCTTCGGGCTGCTGCTGGCCGAAGCGATGGGCCTTCCCTTCCCGGCTGCCATCGCGCTGGTAGCCGCGGGAGCAGCTGTGGCGGGGCACGCCCTCTGGGGTCCCTACGTTCTTTTGGCAGCGCTCGTAGCGTTGCTGCTGGGGGATTCGGCGCAATTCTGGCTTGGCCGGTATATGGGGTGGGCCTTGCTGGGATTTCTATGCCGGGTGTCGATCAATCCGGAAACCTGCATCCTGCGATCTGCGGAATCGTTCTACAAACGCGGCAAGATTACTCTTGTGGTTGCGAAGTTTATCCCTGGCGTCAACACCATGGCGGCGCCACTGGCCGGCAGTATGAAGATGCGCTTCTGGCAGTTTCTGCGTTTGGACCTCGCCGGGGCCTCGCTTTACGCCCTGACCTACCTGCTGGTGGGATATGTATCTCGCGATTTTCTAGCCGCCGTCTTGCGCGGCTTTCATGCGGCTGGTCTCGCCATGGAAGTAGTCGTCGTCGCGGCGCTGTTAGCGTATGCGATTTATCGGATTCTGCAATACCGCAAGAACCGACCTTATGCAGTGGTGCCTCGAGTGCAGGTAGAAGAGTTGGCCAGTAGGCTGGCGTCGGAGGATCCCAGCCACGTGCTGATTGTCGATGTCCGCAGCCACGGCTATTACGACTCGGGTGCTTCGCGAATCAAAAATTCAATCCGCATCGAGCCTAACAATCTTGAGGAGGAGATCAAAAGCCTTCCCAAAGATAAGGACATCTACCTCTACTGTACTTGAGCGCGCGAAGCGACCAGCGCCCGGGTGGCGCACCTGCTGCGGGAAAAAGGATTCAACACGTTTGTCATCGTCGGCGGATTCACCGCGTGGCGCAAGGCCGGCGAACCGGTGGAGTCTGTGCCCCAGAACGATCTGGTGAAGCTGCCAACGTTTAACTAGTTATTCGCTGCCTTCTATACTCCCCGTATGTCTTCCCACAAAGAGATCGAAATCAAGTTTCGCGTCCCGGACTTGCGGAGGCTCACACGCAGCTTACGTGGGGCGGGATTTCGTGTCGTTACGCCGCGAACCCACGAGATGAATACTCTGTACGATCTTCCGGGCGAAGTGTTGCGCCGGCGCAGGGAGTTGCTGCGAATCCGAAAGTATGGGGCCGCGTGGACGCTAACGCATAAAGCCGGAAAGAAGACCTCCCGTCATAGCAGCCGCGAGGAGTTGGAAACTTCCGTCGGTGATGGAAAGCAGGTGGATGCGATCCTGCGCGCACTAGGTTATGCGCCGTCGTTCCGGTACGAAAAGTTTCGAGCCGAGTGGACGGACGGCAAGGGACAGGTCGTAGTGGACCAGACTCCGATCGGAGATTTCTGCGAGATCGAGGGGTCGCCGCGCTGGATCGATGCCACGGCGAAGAAGCTGGGCGTCGGACGCGAGCTGTACATCATGAAGAACTACGCGACGCTGTTTAGTGAATGGAAACTGGAGACCAGGAGTGCTGCGAACGAGATGAGGTTTAAGTCGATCGGATCAAGTCGACACAGAGACTAACCTGCTAGCACGCCTTGGATCGGGAGACGGGGATGCCGCGGTACAAAGTATTGAAAAGCGTGGCCCACAACATTGGCCACTCATTTACTAGCCTGATGAACTACGCCGGCGATGACTACGTCATGGGACATCTCTTGCGTTTGGCGAGGGTGACGCAGCGCGACACGCCCACGATCGATTTTGTCGCTGGCGAAGCAACCCCTGCCGAATTGTTGCAGGAACCGATATCGGGAGTTCCTGCTCGGTACACGCAACTCTTCTGGGATCTCGTCGAGAGGCAAGGCTCGAATCGAACCTGCGTGAAGGCCGCGACGTTCACGTTGAAGTATGACATCGACCGGCGGAGGCCACTTCGTCGGAACCCAGAAATCACCGAAAGCCCTTACAAGTGCGATGTGCGCATCACCGATGACCGTGGAAGGCCTTACGCAGCCCATTTTGGGGCATGGTGGTACCCGGAGCGCTGGGAAAATCAACCAGCTCCCTGGTGGAGGTTCTGGGAAAAGCGCACGTCCGTGTGAAGGCTCTATGCCCCGTGGCACTTCTTGTATTTCTTACCTGAGCCGCAGGGACAAGGATCGTTGCGCCCCACTTTTTCCTGACCGCGTACGACTTGTTGCACAGGCTGCACGTCGCCTGCGCCAGCCATGCGAGCCTGTTCCAGTTCGCGACGCTTGCGGCGCATAAAGGCTTCTTCCAGGTCGTCGGCGGACGTTGCCACCAAGCGCGGCGGATGATGTCCATTGCCTCCGCCGCCCTGTCGGGCTGGAACTCCGGACTCCGGACCTTGTCCTGCGAGTTCGCCTCCCGGCGGACCAGCGACACCTGTGTCCGGCGGTCGTTCGATAATCTGCATCAGGTAGAGATAGCGCGCCGTATCTTCCTGGAAGCGCTGCAACATGGCCTCGAACATCTCGAAGGACTCCTTCTTATACTCGACCAGCGGATCGTGCTGGCCATAGCCGCGCAGCCCGATGCCCTCCTTCAGATGGTCCATGCTGAGAAGGTGATCTTTCCACTGCGAGTCCAGCACGCTGAGCATGATCATGCGCTCGTGATGGCGCATGGCGTCAGGGCCGATCAGCTTCTCCTTCGCCTCGTATCGCTCCTTGAGCTTTTCGAAGATGGCATCGCCGAGTTCCTGCCGGTTCAAGGCCTCGGGCTTTACGCCTTCGGAAATGAAATCCACGCCGAAGCGCGTGAACACGGCATCTTTCAGTCCTTTAATGTTCCAGTCATCGACGTGGCCCTTGGGTGGGCAATACTCCTCCATCAGATCGCCGAGAATCGCGGAGACATAGTCTTCCAGGATCAGATCTTTCTGATCCATCCCCTCAAGCAAGCGCCGGCGCAGGCCATAGACAGCCTCGCGCTGCTTGTTCATCACGTCGTCGTATTCGAGAAGATGTTTGCGGGATTCGAAGTGCTGCCCTTCGACCGCCTTCTGGGCCGTCTCGATACGCCGGCTGATCAGCTTCGACTCAATCGGGACGCCTTCCTCCATACCCAGCCGCTCCAGCAGCTTCGATACCCACTCCTTAGCGAAGATGCGCATCAGGTCATCTTCCAGCGCGAGATAGAAGCGCGAAGAGCCGGGATCGCCCTGGCGGCCGGCTCGACCGCGAAGCTGGTTGTCGATGCGGCGCGACTCGTGGCGTTCGGTCCCAAGAATATGCAAGCCGCCGACAGCAGTAACCTCGTCGTGCTCAATATCGGTCTGTTCTTTGTAGCGGCTGAAGACCTCGTTCCACTTGTCCGTTGGGACCGTGTATTCATTGCCGCTGTAATAGAAAATGGAAGTCGTGCCATCTTCTTGCGGGCCCTCGATCTTGCCTTGAGCCACGCGCAGTTGTTGCGCGATGCCTTTCTTGACCAACTCCTGCTTGGCCATGAATTCAGGATTGCCGCCGAGCAAAATGTCAGTGCCGCGGCCAGCCATATTGGTGGCGATGGTCACCATGCCCTTGCGTCCGGCCTGCGCCACAAACTCAGCCTCGCGCTCGTGGAACTTGGCATTTAAGACAACGTGCTGCTTCAGGCCTTTCTTCTTCAGCAGTTCGGAGAGGCGCTCCGACTTTTCAATCGACGTGGTACCAACCAGCACCGGCTGACCTTTTTCGTGGAGCTTCTGAATCTCGTCGGCCACCGCAAAATATTTTTCCTTCTCCGTCCGGAAAACAACGTCAGGATTCTCCAGCCGTAGCATCTGTTTATTCGTCGGAATCACGATGACTTCCAACTTGTAAATATTGTCGAACTCCGTCGCTTCGGTCTCGGCCGTGCCCGTCATGCCCGAGAGCTTTTTGAACATACGGAAATAATTCTGAAACGTAATCGTGGCAAGGGTCTGATTTTCGCGCTCAATCTTCACGCCTTCTTTGGCTTCAATCGCCTGGTGCAAGCCATCGGACCAGCGCCGTCCCGGCATCATGCGCCCGGTAAATTCGTCAACGATGATGACCTCGCCCTCTTTGATTACGTACTCCACATCGCGCCGATATAGGGCGTGCGCCTTGATGGCAGTCTCCACGTGATGCTTCAGCGGCCAGTTTTCCGGATCAGCAATGTTGCCGATGCCCAGAAGTTGCTCGACTTTTTCCCAGCCTTCGTCGGTCACCGTAATGTTGCGATGCTTTTCATCCACCACAAAGTCGCCGGTAAGCTGCGCCGGTTCCCCCGGCGCCACTTCCAGCTCTTCACCTTTTTCCAGCTTCGGAATGATCCGATTCACGCGGTAATACTTGTCCGTCGATTCCTCGCTCGCCCCTGAAATGATCAGCGGCGTACGCGCTTCGTCGATCAGGATGGAATCGACTTCATCGACGATGGCAAAATTGTGGCCGCGTTGGACACAATCTTTAAGATCGAACTTCATGTTGTCGCGCAGGTAGTCGAAGCCAAACTCGTTGTTAGTGCCGTAGGTTACATCGGCGGCATAAGCGGCGCGTCTCTGCTCATCGTCGAGATCGTGAACGATCACGCCCACCGTAAGGCCAAGGAAGCGATAAAGCTTGCCCATCCATTCCGAGTCGCGCTTGGCCAGATAGTCGTTGACGGTCACCACATGCACGCCGCGTCCGCTGAGCGCGTTGAGATAAACCGGAAGAGTCGCTACCAGCGTTTTGCCTTCGCCAGTCTTCATCTCCGAAATCATGCCCTTGTGCTGCACCATGCCACCGATCAACTGCACATCAAAATGGCGCATATTGAGCACACGGCGGCCGGCTTCGCGCACTACCGCAAACGTTTCCTCCAGGATTTCATCCAGAACTTCCTGCAGCGCTTCGTACTGTTCTTTCTCGAACTGCTTCGCCTGATCGACATCAACATCGGAGTCCGAGTCAGCTTCCGCATCTATTTCTGTCTTCGGAACTTTAGAGACGCGGCTCAGCCGCTCCTGAATGCGTTTCCGGAACTCATCCGTCTTGGCGCGCAGTTGGTCGTCAGTGAGCTTCCGCATCTCCGGCTCGAGGGCGTTGATGGCCGCCACCCTGGGCATCATGCTCTTGATGACCCGTTCGTTCTTGGTCCCAAAGACCTTGCCAATGAGTGTGTTGATCAAACTGTGAAATCCTTCAAAGGGCGGGAACTGCCCCAGCGTATCCCTTTTAGCCTAGCATAATTGGATGCGTCAGACAGGAGTAAGGAACATGCCTGGGAACATCCGTCGGCAGGGAACTTGAACCGTCTTTAGCGATTTCCCCACACTCTGCGGTGAAGAGATTTTTCGTGTATATTCCCCACGACGCATGCCCACTTTCTACGACCGCTTTCTCGAATGCGAGGAGCGCTGGCCGAATAATGTCGCCCTCGAACTCCAACGCAATGATCAAATCGAGAGTTGCACGTATGCTGATCTCCGGCAGATGGCAGAATCCGTCGGACGCTGGATCGGCGAGAACAAGTTCGCGCTCGGATCGCGTCTGGCTATCGTGGCCGATAACCACCCGCGGTGGGTCGCCGCATATTTAGGCATCATCGCTTCAGGCTGCACCGTTGTTCCGCTCGATACCGCGCTGCACGCCGACCAACTTGCGAAGCTACTGAAGGACAGTGGCAGTTCCGTCCTTTTCTGCGACGCCAAGCACGCGACAACCGCTCGGGAAGCCGTCGCGGACCTCAACGTGGATCTCATCCTCATGGACCCGGAGCGCATGGCCCACGACTCCGCAGAAAAGCATTGGCTGGGAAATCTACCTGCGATCTTCGAAGGCGGGTCAGGAAACTTCCAACCCGCTCTCTCGCAAGCGGAAAATATTGCGTCCTTGCTCTATACCTCGGGAACTACCGCCGATCCCAAAGGCGTGATGCTGACCCACGCCAACATGTTGGGCGAAGTGGAGGCGGTATTCAACTGGGTGGAGCTCGGCCCAGGCGACGCGCTGCTAGGCGTGCTTCCCATGTTTCATGTGCTGGCCCAAATGGCGAATCTGATGATTCCGTTGGTTAAGGGCGCGCGTGTTGTTTATCTCGAAAGCCTGAATACGACGGAACTTCTGCGTGCTCTGCGCGACCGCAACATAACGGCCTTTGCCGTTGTGCCGCAGTTTTTCTATCTGATTCATCAGCGCATCTTTGAAGAGATCAAGAAACGAGGAGTACTGACACAGAGGGCATTCGGGATTCTAGTCGCCCTGAACCGCAATCTGCGGAAGGTTGGCATTAATGCCGGTCCTACTCTGTTCCGCAAAGTGCACGAGACGTTAGGCAAGAAGATGCGTTACCTGGTCACCGGGGGATCGCGCTTCGATCCCGCGATTGCCCGGGACTTCTATGATCTTGGCGTCGACGTTCTGCAAGCTTACGGACTGACGGAAACCACGGCGGCCGTCTTCGCCAACTCTCCCGGCAATAACGTGATTGGCTCGGTCGGCAAGGCAATGAAGGGCGTGGAAGCAAAGATCGTCGACCTTCGCCCCGATGAAGATGTTGGGCCCGCAACCGGCGAAGTAGTGTTGCGCGGAGCCGTGGTGATGAAGGGTTACTGGAACCGTCCTGATGCCACCGCTGCGGTGCTGCGAGATGGCTGGCTCTACACCGGCGATCTCGGCTACTTCGATGCCGACCAGAATCTATTTCTCACCGGGCGTAAGAAAGAAGTGATCGTCCTCAGCAACGGGAAGAATATTTATCCGGAAGAAGTTGAGGCTCATTACCTGAAGTCGCCCTACATCAAGGAATTGGCCGTCATTGGGCTTGAGGGCAAGCTCGGAGAAGGCGGCGACCGGCTGCATGCGGTGATCGTGCCCAATTTCGATGTGCTGCGCCAGAAAAAAATTGTGAATGCGAAGGAGATCATTCGCTTCGATATCGAGGGCCTGTCGCAGCAGATCGCGTCCACCAAGCGCATCGGCAGCTATGAAATCTGGCAGGAAGACTTGCCCCGCACAACCACGCGCAAGATCAAGCGCTTCGAAGTGGAAAAGCGCGTGAAAGCAGATCAATCGCGTAAAGTCGCGGATGATTCAGAATTGCCCGCCGAACAGCCACTCACTGCGGACGAGACGGCATGGCTCGATCAGCCTGACGTCCAGCGCGCTCTCCAGACTGTGCGCGAATCAGCGCCGTCAGCTCCGGCGACTTTGCGACCCACCCACAATCTGGAACTCGACCTGGGGCTCGACTCGATGCAGCGCGTCGAGCTACTCAGTTACCTCGAAGAAAAGCTGGGAGGGGATGTCGAGGAGTCGCAGCTCTCCGGAATCTATACGGTGCGCGATGTCGTGGATGCCGTTTTGCAAAGCCCGTCCAGCGGCGCCGGCGCGTCAGGAACGCGGCATGCATTCGCCGGGTGGAAGGCTATTTTGGTGGAACAGCCGGATCCTTCCGACGTGATCCAACTGATCCGACCGCAGCCCGTCAGCGCCACGTTCTGGTATTCGATCTCGCGGCTGATCAACATGGTCGCGCTCGACCGTTTTCATTTGCATGTGCGCGGAATTGAAAAACTTCCCAAGGGCGGTCCATACATTATCTCTTCCAATCACCAGAGCTATCTCGATCCCCTGATTCTGGCCGGCGTTCTTCCGCCGTCCGTCTTTGAAAAGGTGTTCGCCGTGGGGACGAGCGAAATCTTCGGGACGGGATTCATGCTGCGGCTCGCTCGCTCGCTGCGCATCGTGGTCGTCGATCCCGACGCGAATCTGGTTCCCGCCATGCGCGCTGGCGCGTTCGGGTTGCGGCAGGGACGCCCGCTTATCCTTTATCCCGAAGGTGAGCGCTCGATCGACGGCACGCCAAGAATCTTCAAGAAAGGCGCGGCCATACTGTCCATTCACATGCAAGTGCCGATCGTGCCCGTGGCGATTGAGGGGTTCTACAAAGCCTGGCCAAGAAACAAGGCCTTCCAGGGATTCACTCCATTGAAAATGGTGTTTGGCGACGCGATTATTCCCCCACCAGAGAGTGAGGCGTCGGAAGCGGCTTATGAAAAGCTGACTGCCGAGTTGAAAGCCCGGGTAGTCGACATGTGGGAAGACCTTCGGAAGCGTTCGTAATAGCCTGGCACCGAGCGCCGCCGTTCGCCCGCTATTTTCACTTGGCCCTCGGATGCGTCTGGTCGTACACCTGCAGCACATGTTTCATCGATAGCTGCGTGTAGCGTTGCGTTGTCGCCAGCCGTTCGTGGCCGAGTAACTCCTGAATAGCGCGCAGGTCGGCGCCTTCTTCCAGCATGTGCGTGCCGAAAGCATGGCGCAGCGTGTGTGGGTGCACGTCCGGCGACAGGCCTTTCGCAACAGCAATCTTTTTAACGATGCGGCCTACGCTACGCGTGGTCAAACGCCCGCCGCGCCAGTTGATGAGCAATGCATTCGAGGGCTTGCGGTCTGGAGAACAAACTTTTTGCCGCTCGGGCAGGTACGCTGCAAGTGCGCTCTTCACCGAATCGCCAAAGGGAACATACCGTTCTTTCTTTCCTTTTCCGCGAATGAGAATAGCCTCAGCGCTCATCCGAATGTCATCGAGATTGATCCCGGTCAATTCCGAATTGCGGATGCCGCATCCATAGAGCAGCTCCAGCATAAGCCGGTCGCGCTCGGGAAAAGCCGCCACCTTGGGCATTTCGCCGTCAATCACGGAATTCATCTCTTCGATTGTGGGCACTCGCGGAAGTTTCTTGGGAAGCTTCGGCGTTGCAACCAGCTTCGCCGGATTCTGTTCGACCAAACCTTCCCGCGCCAGCCACCGGTAAAGTGAGCGCACGCCTGCCAGGGCGCGCGCCACGGAAGGCTTGCTCAAACCCTTGTCGTAGAGTTGCGAAAGAAATCCGCGAACAGCAATGTGGTCAATCTGCCTCCATCCTCGCCCGCCGGCATAGGCGGAAAATAGCACCAGATCCTGACTGTATGCCTTGATCGTATGCGGCGAAGCATTACGCTCCCGCAGATGACGAATAAAATCAGCGACCGCCTTCGCCACTATCGTTCGAGCAAGCGCAGGCTCGCTCGCCCGGCGGGAAGCCACAGACATAGCCGTTTCTGAGTGTCCCCGTGCCTCCGCAGTGAACTTCATCTCGCCTTCGCCCTGGGATGATGCTTCTGATAAACCGTCCGGAGCCGATCCAGTGCCAGATGCGTGTAGACCTGCGTCGTCGAAATATCCGCATGACCCAGGATCGTCTGTACGGTGCGCAAATCAGCGCCATTCTCCACCATGTGCGTTGCGCAGGAATGACGCAGCATATGTGGAGAAGCATCGCGACCCGAATCAGCCGAGGCGGCCCGCACCATTTGCCAGATACGCTGGCGCGTTAGCATCCGGCCTCCGTGCGCAATAAAAAGTAGAGGTGAATCTTTAACGCCGGTTCTTGCGGACGTTGAACTCACCTTCCCGGCTGCCAACATCGGACGCGCCTTCGTCAGATACCCAATGAGCGCTTCTTGAGCCGATCGTCCCAACGGAACAACGCGTTCTTTGTCGCCCTTGCCACGCACGAGCATATAGCCGGCGTCGAGCTTAAGATCCTCCAGTTTGGCGTTGACGATTTCCGAAACTCGCAACGCACCCGCATAGAAAACTTCCAACATGGCGCGATCCCGGACTGCAAGTGCCGTCGGCGTGCTGCGCAGCACCAGCAGAAACGGTGTCGCGCTTGAGGGGCGCGGCCAGTGTTGCTTCCATTTCGTCGCGAGCCAGCGCCTTCGGCAGAACTCTCCACTGCCTGGGCGATTCAATGTCCAGCGTGGGATCGTAGTCGATTTTCTTGTCGAGCAGCAGGTAACGGTAAAGGTGGCGCAGCGCGGAGAGCTTTCGTCCCACGCTGCGGCCATCCACCCGGTGAGAAAAAAGCTGCTGCAGGAACTCGCGCACATCCGAGCGGCGAGCAGTCAATAGCAATCGCTTGCGCTTTTCCAGAAATTCGCAGAATTGATAAGTGTCCGTGGTGTAGGCGCTGATGGAAAGCCGCGCCAATCCCTTCTCGATTCTCAAGTAATCGAGAAAACTGGAGACCACGCGCGAGTTGGCTTCCGACGACATGCAGATGCGATTGATCGAGTATGCGCGTTATCGGACCTTACAGGAAGTGATGAAAAAGATGCTCAACTACAGAAGTTATACCGGGCTGGCCTCACACAGCAGATCCACCGCGTAGAGCGCGCCTTCCGGCGTCTCCTCGTGCTTGAAGTAAGCGAACACGTCGCGACCGGCGGCCATGTGTTCTCCAATGCGAGTGACCATTTCGCTGCGTTCTTGCTCCGTATAACTCGGCTTGCGAAATCTGTAATACACAAACGCGCCGGTGGCCACATCGGGCGTGGTTCGCTCTTCCGTCTCCGCAACGCACAGCGCGATGCCGCGCGATCTCAGTGCCTCCCACGTACTATCGACGAACCACGACTCATGGCGAAATTCAAATGCCGCTGGCAAGGTCCGCGGCAGCAGCGCCAGGAAATCCTTCAGCAGCGCCAGGTCTATCTTCAGATTCGGAGGCAACTGGAAAAGCACGGGGCCGAGCTTGCCGGCACTAGCCAGCGGCTCAATCGTCGCCAGAAACCGCGGCACAAAATCTTCCGTTCCCTTCAAACGCTTGATGTGGGTGATTACCTGGTGCGCCTTCACTCCGAAGCGAAAGTGCGCGGGAGTTTCCTGCATCCAGTTCTGGATCGTGGTTTCCTTCACCAGTTGCCGAAAAGTAAAGTTGACTTCAACCGTATTGAGTTGCGTCGCGTAATAGCCAAGAAATTTCTTCTGCGCGAGTTTGGCCGGATAAAAATCAGGCTTCCAACTCGGATAGGCCCATCCAGACGTCCCAACAAACAGTTGAGGCATGGCGAAGTCTCTAGGAACACTCGTAGCGAACGGGATTATACCTTGCGGCGCGGCTTGCGCGACGCCTGCGGCTTGACTGCTTTTCGTGCAGCCGCCCGCCGGGATCGCTCGGGCTTTTCTTCGGCTTGAGCCGCGATCGAAATCGGCTCCACGGTTTTGTCTGCGGCCGAGGCCGCAACGCCCTTGAGATCCGGCAAACGCTGCTTCAATTCGTTCAGAGGAGCAAACAAGTCGCCCATTTTATCCACTCGTGCAACCGTCCGGCCGGCTTCAAACACCAGCAGGTTTGCGTCTTTCTTTTTCAGCGCGCGCTCCACTTCCTCCCAGCTTACGGGTGTCGAAACGGTGGGCCGCTCGCGAGCCCGCAGCGAATAAACGGCAACGGTGGTTTTGTGCTCGTCATTCTGACTCCAGTCGACGAAAACTTTACCGGTTCGAACTTGCTTCTTCATGTCCGACACGACCATCTCCGGATGGTCGTGCTCGAGCAATCGCGCCAGAGCATGCGCAAAGTTCTTGGTGAACTCGTACTTCGTAGGAGCATTCAGCGGAACATATACCTGCAGTCCCTTGGAGCCTGAAGTCTTCGGAAAGCTCTGCAATTCAAAATGTTCGAAGACCTCGCGCAGCCACAATCCCACCTGGCAGCATTGCACAATGTTAGCGGGCGGCCCGGGATCAAGATCGAAGACCATCATTGTAGGACAAGTAATATCTTTCGCCAGCGCCAGTGAGGGATGCAGTTCGATCGCCGCTAAATTCGCCAGCCACACCAGCGTCGGCAGATCGTCGTCCAGAATGTAGTGCACGGTGCGATGATTGCGTTCGCTCCAGATGGGAACGGTCTTCACCCAGTCCGGCCGGTGCTGCGGGGCATTCTTCTCGTAAAAAAATTCTTCATCCACGCCGTTGGGATAGCGCTTGCGCGTGAGCGCACGCCCAGCCAGATGAGGCAAAATCGCCGGCGCAATCCGGACGTAGTAGTCGATGACCTGCTGCTTGGTAAACCCAGCGGCGGGATACAAAACCTTTTCCAGATTCGACAACTTGAGTTGCTTGCCCTGAACCTCAATACTCGAATCCATTGCGCGTGCTCCAGCAGGCATTGTGCCTCAAACCGCGCTCCGCGCCAAATACCGGCCTCGACCTGCACTGTCGCCGGATTGAACGTACTCGGCGGTTTGACAACTTCCCTGCCCTCCACGTAATTTCAAACTTCCGCCTCTCGTGTTCGTCTAACCATGGCTGTCGACGCATATCCGGCTCATCTTCTGGAGGTTCAATGAAATATCGCATGCTAAGGCCCCTGGCTTTGGTACTGCTTTTAACGGCGCTTGCGGCCGCTCAGGATGTCGCGTCTTTCGAAAAGCGCATCACCGTAAAGAAGCTGCCAAACGGTCTGACTCTGATGATCTGCGAGCGGCCTGAGGCTCCGGTTTTCTCCTTCTTCACGCTGGTCGATGCCGGCTCCGCACAGGACCCTATGCGTCAGACCGGCTTGGCGCACATGTTCGAGCACATGGCCTTCAAGGGCACCGACAAGATCGGAACCACCGACTACGCCTCCGAAAAGCCCGCACTCGAAAAGGTCGAAGTTGCTTATGCCGCCTACATTGCAGAGCGCGACAAGACCGTTGGCCGAGACGAGGCCAAGTTGAAGGGACTGGAAAAGGCCTGGAAAGATGCCATAGCCGCGGCCGACAAATACGTCGTGCCAAATCAGTTTGGCAAGATCGTCGAGCAGAACGGCGGTCAGGATCTGAACGCCTCCACCGATTACGATGAGACCGAGTACCATTACTCGCTCCCTTCGAATCGTTTGGAACTGTGGGCTTATCTCGAGTCAGAGCGCTTTCTTCACCCCGTGCTGCGCGAGTTCTACAAAGAGCGCAATGTGGTCATCGAGGAGCGCCGCCTGCGCACCGATAGCAATCCCATCGGCCGCCTTCTGGAACAATTCACCGCGGCCGCTTTCGAGGCTCATCCTTATCATCGCCCGACCGTCGGCTGGATGTCGGATCTAAATTCTTTCTCGGCCACCGATGCGAAGCAGTTTTTCGACCAGTATTACGTCCCGGCAAACATGGTGGTCGCGGTCGCCGGAAATGTGAAAGCCGAGCAAGCCATGCCGATTCTGGAGAAATATTTCGGGCGTCTCCCCGTGAGCCGCAAGCCGGATGAAATCACCACTGTTGAGCCTCCGCAGAATTCCGAGCGGAGAGTGGTGCTGCTCGAGAAAACCCAGCCACTCTATCTCGAGGGCTATCACAGGCCCGATTACAGAAACAAAGACGAAGCGGTGTTCGATGCCATCACCGACCTCATGTCCGAAGGCCGCACCTCGCGTCTTTACCGCGCCCTGGTTCGCGACAAGAAGATTGCATCGTTCTCCGCCGGATTCAGCGGGCTGCCCGGAATCAAATATCCGCACCTGTTTGCCTTCTATGCTTTCCCTCTGCCCGGGCATACTCCGCAGGAAGTGGCCGACGCGATTCATGTGGAGATTGAGCGCCTGAAGAAGGAAGACATCAGCGACGACGAATTGAAAATGATCAAAACTCGTACGAAGGCCAATCTCATTCGGAGCCTAGGAGACAACGAAGGACTGGCGAACCAGTTGGCGACCTACGAGACTCGATATGGCGACTGGCGCGAGTTATTCAGTTCCGTGGACCGCATCGACAAAGTGACCAAGGCCGACATCCGGCGCGTAGCCAACGAAACCTTCAACGATACCAACCGCACCGTGGGCATTATTGGAACAATCCCAGGCGGCGCGCAGACCGCCGGGCAGGAGTCCGGCGAGCAAAGTTCAGCCGATAAGGGCTCAGCGGACCAGGGAGGTGCGCAATGAGAAACAAGCACAGCCTTTGGATAATTCTCTTAACCGCATCGAGTCTACTGACCTCGACTCCGCAGGCCACGTCGCAAGCTGCCGACTGGAAGCAGATTCCGATTCCCAACCTTCCCAGTTTTCATCCGCCACAGCCGAAGCGCATTCAGCTTTCCAACGGCATGGTGATCTTCCTCCAAGAAGACCACGAGCTCCCGCTGATCAACGGCTCGGCACGCATTCGCGGCGGATCGAGCAACGAACCCGCCTGCAAAAATTGGACTCGTCGATCTCTTCGGCGAAGTCTGGCGCACCGGTGGAACCAAGGCCCAGACCGGCGATCAACTGGACGACTTTCTCGAAGTGCGCGCCGCCAAAGTGGAAACCGGCGGCGGCCCCGATTCCACCAGCATCAGCTTGTCCTGCCTGAAAGGTGACTTCGACGACGTCTTTAAAGTCTTCGCCGAACTGCTGCAGCATCCCGAATTCCGCGCGGACAAACTCGATCTCGCGCAGAAGCAAGCCTATGACAGCATCTCCCGACGCAACGATGAGATTGGAGAAATTGCTGCCCGCGAATCCGCCAAGCTCGCCTACGGAACGAACAATCCTTATGCGCGCGAGCCCGAATACGCGACCATCGCGGCCATCACTCGCCAGGATTTAATTGATTGGCACAAAACTTACGTCCATCCCAATCACATCATCCTCGGGATCGGCGGCGATTTTGATTCTTCCGCCATGGAAGCCAAGCTGCGCGCTGCTTTTGACTCCTGGCCCAAGGGCCCAGAGCTTCCGAAAACTGAAATCAAATTTCAGCCGGCGCCGGCAGGCTATTACCTGATTCCGAAGGAAGATGTAAATCAAAGCAGCATTCACATGGTGGCGCTTGGCACCACGCGCAACAATCCGGACTACTATGCCATCTCCGTATTCAACGAAGCCTTCGGCGGTGGATTTTCTTCGCGACTCTTTAACGACATTCGCACCAAGCGCGGCCTCGCCTACAACGTAGGCGGCGGCATCGGCGCCAACTTTGGCCATCCAGGCATTCTGCAATTTGTCGCCGGAACTAAGAGCCAAAGCACGATCGAATCGGTCCAAGCCCTCGATGAAGACATTGGCGATCTGAGTAAGAACCCCATCACCGAGGACGAGATCAAGCAGGCCAAGGACGCGATCCTCAACGCTTTTATCTTCCGCCTCGATTCTCCCGACAAAGTTCTGGCCGAGCGTATGACCTATGAATTCTACGGATATCCCGCGGACTGGCTCGACAAGTATCCGGCGGAGATTCAGAAAGTCACAGCCGCCGACGTCAATCGCGTGGCGGCGAAGTATGTGCATCGCGACCAGCTCGCCGTGCTGGTGGTCGGCAATACAAAAGAGTTCGACAAACCTCTATCGTCCCTTGGTCCGGTAAAGGAAATCGATATCACTATTCCTCCTCCGCCTGGCGAAAAAGGAGGAGCGAAGGAAGAAGAGAATGCCAAACCCACCGCCTCGAACGAAGAAGGCAAGGCCCTGGCGGCAAAAGTCGTCGCTGCGATGGGCGGCGAGGCGAAGCTGGCGCCCATCAAGGCCGTTAAGGCAGATGTCACCTTAACCCAGAAAACGCCGCAGGGAGACGTTCCCCATGCAGATGGAAACCGTGGTCGTCTTCCCTGATCATTTGCACGCCGAAATGCACACACCGGATGGCGTTGCGACCATCGTGGTCACTCCAGATGCGGCATTTGTCGACCTTCCCAACGGAGCGGTTCAGAACTGGCCCGAGGCCAGGAAAAACGAAACGCTCGAGCAGATCAAGCGCGATCCGATTTTCATCGCCGCCCACTCCAAGGATCCAAACGTCTTTTTCCGCGCAGACGGAAGCGAAAAAGTCGGCGACATCGATGCACGCATTGTGGACGTGAATGCCGCCGGCGCCGCCATCCGTTGGTTTCGTCGACCCGCAGACCGGCCACATCTTGAAGGAAACCTACAGAACTATTGGCCAGAGCGGTCCTGTGCAGGGCGAAACCGATTTCGACGACTGGAAACCAGTAAGCGGCCTGAATCTCCCGATGGTTCGCCACAACAAACAGAACGGTCAGGATTCCAGTACGGCGGAATATAAGGCCGTGGAATTGAATCCGACGGTCGATCCGAAGCTTTTCGAAAAGCCCGCCGAAAAACCGTCAGCCCAGCCCTAGCTCCGACGAAGACGCTGCTAATCGAGTTGTCAGGATTTCAAATTGGCAAGCCCGCATACGAAAATCGGTAGTCAATGAGTGATATGGCGATTTTTCGACCAGTCATTGCTTGCTCAGTGTTCAATCTTGCTTGGTTTCTGCGAAGGTTGGTAATCAGGGCAATCAGATATTAGGACTGTTCATCGGCTATGCCCACCACGATGCCTAGAGTATTCGCTGCAACTCCCGGACTGTGAAGCAATCCGTTGACCAAAGCGAACACATAAATTGCGATTAGGAGCTTAGATAACTCTTTACGGCACGTACGCAGCTGCTGTTGCGTGATGTCTAGATCAGAGATGGTGCGCTACTTTTCAGGAGCCGCCCACATTATCAGAAAACTACCGACAAAATTCGCAAGCCCGAGAACCCCCAATAAGCGGGGCTGCAACACGTGTTCGACTGAAAGCAACACAAAAGCGGTAATAATCACGTACTGCGCAACAACAAAGCGCAAAAAGATCGTCAGCCTCTTTTTTCCAGCGGCAGTTGGCGATTGTATGAACCTCTTCACCAGCCAGATCGTTGCGAGCGCTGCCACGGCCATCGCTGCAACCACACCAGCAGAAATGAGTTTGCACCCCATAAAGCTCCTGGTCCGCTTTAGGCGAGTATAGCTGTTGAAAGCCGGCGATAATACTCGCTGCCACTTCTCCAACGGCCTCTTGACAGTTTGACAATTCGGAATCTAGCATAGGCGAACAAAAGGCGAATTATGCCGACCTTACTCTTGCCCTTGTTCCCCGCTCCCGAGAAGTCGCCGCTCGTCGGCATCGCCCGCCTAGCGTCTGAAGGCGAATCGCTTCGCGAGGGCCATAATGTCGAATACTTCACCTCTGCCCGCTCGCTCCCTGCTGAACCGCTGCGTCAGCAACCGCCGGCTGCCCTTTACCTGGACCATCAATCCCTACCGCGGCTGCGAGTTCGCCTGCAAATACTGCTATGCGCGCTACACCCACGAATTCATGGAAATGCGCGACGGCACGGAGTTCGAGCAGAAAATCTATGTCAAGCAGCACACCGCGGACCTGCTGCGGCGCGAACTGCGGCGAGTCAAGCCGGGAGAAGCCATTGCTCTCGGCACCGCGACCGATCCCTACCAGCCAGCCGAGCGCCGTTATGAAGTCACGCGCAGGAATTCTGCGAAGAGTTCTGCCCGCCATCGCGGCTTCGAGTTGGGGATCGTCACCAAATCAAATCTCATCGTCCGCGATCTCGATCTATTGCGCGCAGTCGCGCTGAACAACGCGCTCTCGATTCACATGACCGTGACCACGATGAATGTAGAACTGGCGCGGATTCTGGAGCCGCGCGCCCCGCGCCCGGACTTGCGAATCGAAGCCGTCCGCCAGCTCAGCGAAGCTGGGATCGACGTGGGTGTCAGCTCGTCACCCGTCCTGCCCGGAATCACGGATTCGCCCGCAGGTCTGGAGGACGTAGTCCGTGCCGCCGCTGCCGCCGGGGCGCGCCACATCTTCGCCGGCCCGCTGTTTCTGAAACCATGCTCGGCGGCGATCTTTCTTCCCTTCCTCGAAAAGGAGTTCCCGCACCTGGTCGAAAACTATCGCCAGCGTTATCAGGATCGATCTTTCTTGCCGCCTTCCTATGGCAAGCGCATCGCGCAACTGATCGCGCGATTTCGCGAGAAATACGGCATCAAGCGCTCCGATCCACGCGGAACAATGTACGCCAACAAATGGCCCGTTCAGGCACTGGACGAACAGTTAGCGCTGTTCTGAAAATTTTCAATTTGTGATTGCAATCGACAAGCCGGAATGTGGCCGCCGTCTCTTCTTCTATAATCGCAGCAACTTATGGCGACCACTTCTCCTCCGGCCCCGGTGCAAAGTCCGCCGTTAGGAGTGCGCCTGCGCCAGTTCTGGCGGCGCGTCACGGAAGGGCTGGAGCTCACCCAACTTTGGTCCCAGTTCGAAACCGAAGCCCGCGCCAGTTACCGTCTTTACTCCCGCGACGTTGCCGCTAAAACGCCGGAAGGCCTTACCCGCCGCGGCCACCACCTGCATGTAGTCAAGGAATTTTTCTGGGCGGTTATCGAGAAGCTCTCTCCCGCGCGCCGCGTTCTGCTGCTGGCTGCGTTGATCATGCTTGTGTTTCCCAGCAGTGGTTTTGAGTATCGCGGCGCCGATCACGAGATGCACGTCGTCGAACTCGAACTCCATTTCTGGGGCGGCCTGCTGATGTTCATATTGCTCATGCTGGAGATCGCCGACCGCGTCGTGATGAAACGCGACCTGCAAATTGCACGAGAGATCCAGACCTGGCTGCTCCCCGGAGCACCCCCGCAGATTCCCGGTATCTCGGTCGCCTATATCACCCGCCCGGCTAACACCGTCGCCGGAGACTACTATGACGTCTTCCCGCGTCCCGGAAGAACCAACGAAGAGAATCGCGTAATATTCGCCGTCGCTGACGTCGCCGGAAAGAGCATTCCCGCAGCCATGCTGATGGCAACGTTTCAGGCGAGCCTCAAAACCCTTTCCACCGCTCAAGTCGCTTTGCCGGAACTGGTCGCGAACATGAACAAGTACGCCTGCTCCAACAGTCAGGGTGGATTGCGCTTTACCACGGCATTTCTCTCGGAGTATGACTCGGCACGACGCGTTTTCACTTACATCAACGCCGGCCACAATAATCCAATTTTGCGCCGCGCCAGTGGATTGATCGAGCGCTTGGACGTTGGCGGATTGCCCCTGGGAATTCAGCCCGAAGCCAAGTACGAATCCGCAAGCGTGGCACTCGCGCCCGGCGACTGGCTCGTCATCTTCACCGACGGCGTAGTTGAGGCCGAAAACGCTCGCCAGGACGAATACGGTGAAACCCGCCTTCTTTCCGTAATCGCAGCAGGGGCAGCAAGCACTCCCGCGGAAATGCTCAATCGCCTGATGGCAGAACTCGATCTATTCGTTGGCAACACGCCTCAGCACGATGACGTGACATGCCTGCTGGTCAAAGCGGAATGAAAAGAGATTCCACCGCCGAGAGCGCAGAGGACACCGAGTGAAGCTCCACATCTTGAATCCGTAGCGCGAAGGAGGTCTATCTCTCGGCGCGCTTTGCGTTCTCGGCGGTGAAGTTTCTTTTCGTCCACTCCAGGTACATCCGGTGGAACGCGTGCACGCCCTTCTCCTGTTTCACGCTAAACCGTCCCCGCGAGTAGCTCCGCGAACGCAAATTCTTCTGCACTTTCTCGCAGATGCCGACATCTTCAA
The DNA here is from genome assembly GCA_963750245.1 of uncultured Acidobacteriaceae bacterium. GTDB lineage: Bacteria > Acidobacteriota > Terriglobia > Terriglobales > Acidobacteriaceae > Sulfotelmatobacter. Next base: position 396,452 of record CAVVQB010000002.1, on the reverse strand, counting down.
TCTGAATCTGATCGCTGAACTCGACCGAAGCCTTTGCCGCCGTGCTCCCGTGCTCCGTCTCAGGTAGATACCACTCGAAGATGGCCAATGAACGCTCGGGCGCGAGCGGCAGCACAATATTCAAAGAAATATTGTCGGGATAGCAGTTCAGCATCCAGTTCGGAAAAATCCAGAAGTAGTCGGTGGTCAAGTCCTTGCGCGCTTCCTGATAACGTCGCGGTACCGTATCGCCCGGCTGCGCCCCGCGAATCGGACTGAATTGCCGCACGTGACTCGCATATGGTTCCACCACGTACGCGTTGTAGTCCAATTCCCGATTCAATCCCGGATGCACACTGGGCAAGTGATAGCCTTCCAGATAATTGTCGACGTAGGTCTTCCAGTTGCACTGCATTTCGTAGGTCCGGCGTTCGAACAGCTTCATCCCCGCAAATGGAAACTTCTCCGCTTGCCTCGGCAACTCGCCCAGACTCTCGCGCAATGGCCGCGCATCGTGATCGAGATTCACGAAAATAAAATTGAACCACTCATCTACTCGCACCGGAGGGAGCGCAAAATCTTCGGAACGAAAATCTTCCACGCCCTCGATCTCCGTCGCGCTGATCAGCGCATCCTTCGAGATCGTAGGTCCAGCCGTGATAGCCGCAGCGAAACAGTTTTCGGAACCCGCATCCTTCTGCCGGCGGTCCTGCGCGATGCCGGCACACGTTGTAGAACGCGCGCAGTCTTCCATCGTCGCCGCACACGATCAGCAGAGGTTCGCCGACCAGTTCAGTGGTGAAGTAGTCGCCCGCTTTTGCAACCTGGTCGCGATGTCCCACCACCTGCCAGCTTCGCGCGAAGATCTTTTCCTTCTCGATCGCGAAAATGGTGGCGTCGGTGTAAAGACTCGATGGCAGCGTCCATGCTCGCGCCACGTCTGCATCAACGTGGAGGGACTCAAGAGGGTTAGGCATAGAGAGAGCACGCTTATTGTAAGCTGGGAACACCGAACCACAAATTGTGCCTAAGCTTAAAGCCCAAGAACCGCCTTCCCGACCGACTCGTACCGAATTGCTTCCTCTCGCGGGCTTGCTGCTTGCCACGCTCGTCACTTATGCGTCCACTTTCAGCTTCGGATGGGTCTATGACGATCCGCCTCAGATTCCGCAAAACCAGAATCTAGCGTGGAGCCGAATCGGTTTCTTATTCACCCATCAATTGTGGGCGTCGACGGGCGGAATGGAGGCGCGATTCTACCGCCCGTTCCTCACGCTGTGGTTCCTGCTCAACAAAACGTTGTTCGGTCTTAACCCGCACTGGTTTCATGTCACCAGCGTGCTGGCTCACCTGGCGGCATCGGCCCTCGCGTTCTTCGTGGCGCGTGAACTATTGAAGGACGCAAGCGCGGCTCTGTTTGCCTGCGCCATCTTCGCCTTGCATCCTTTGCAGGTCGAGTCGGCATCGTGGATATCCTCCGTCAACGACCCCCTCGCTGCCGGGCTGTGCTTCGCCAGTTTCTTAACCTATCGCAAAGCCCTGACCAAGCAGCGAGATTCCACGGGCTGGTGGGTACTCGCTGGAATTCTCTTCCTTTTTGCGCTGTTCACAAAGGAAGTGAGCGTGGCACTCCCGGGAATTATCCTCATCGACTTATGGTGTAACCGTGCAGGCGACGTGAGATCAGCGTCCTCCGAACGCCGTCTCTTGAATGCGATTTCACCCTACGCGGCGATCACGTTGTTGTGGCTGGCCCTGCGATCCTGGGCTCTTCGCGGCACAGCCACCCCATCCTCGCCAGCGGCCTGGAGCGCCATTCCGCTGACTGCGCCCAAGATTTTCCTTTTCAATCTCTATCGCGTGCTCGTGCCCGTGGGCCTAAGCCCGCAATACGACTTCCGCCTGATCGAATCCGCTGCCAGCGCACAATTTCTTCTTGCATCGATTACAGTGATCGCTCTGGCCTCAGTGGCCATCAAGGCTGCACGGCGCGATCCTCGACTGTGGGTAGCTTCTGCGTGGCTGATTCTGCCCCAGCTTCCCACCTTCAACCTGCGCTGGATGAACCAGGACGATTTCATCCACGACCGCTACATGTACATGAGCATGCTCGGCGTGGCGCTTACTGGCGGGATTCGCTTATTCCTGGATCAGAAAGAAATGGCCGCAGCAACAGCTGGTCCGGCCGCTCGCACTGTGCATCGCTCTGATTCTCGCCTTTGCCAGCGCCATCCAATCCCAGTACTGGGCGAATGATGTGATTCTGTTTTCGCGCGCTGTCAATCGAGCTCCCGAGAACGAGTGGGCCCAGTTGAACTACGGCTCCGCTCTAAGCACACGCGGCAAATTCGCCGAGGCCGCCCCTCACTTCATTCGGTCTTATGAATTGAAGCCCGGATGGCGCGCTGCGGATTTCGCCGGCTTCGCTTTTCAGCAATCGGGAGATATTCCTCAGGCTGAGCACTGGTTCTCGACGGCACTGCAACTTAATCCTTCGTTGTCCACGGCCTGGTTTGGGATGGGCCAGATCCGGCTAGCTGCAACATCGCCCGGAAGAAGCGATTCCTTATCTCAAGGAAGCACTGGAGCTTCAACCCACTGCGGACGGGTTCCACTATGAGTTGGGAGCCGCGCTGGAACAAGTTTCTCAAGCAGCCGCCGCGATGGACGAGTACAAAGCGGAGTTGCAATTGCATCCCTATCAGACTGGGGCGCGCAAAGCGCTGGAACGACTCCAATCCTCGGCCGCGATCGACAAGTGATCTATGGGCAACACTCGGTGCAAGTTACATGGGTCGCCCCGTTCTAAAGTGGGGGATCGCTCTTTTCCCAAAATGACAGGAATTGTCAGCCTCCCGACGCATTTTGGCAAAGTGCAGGTCTTTGAGAAGCTTTAGAATAGGGACTGAAGTTTGGCTTTGTCTTGAAAATAAGGCTCTTGCCGCAGAACCCGGCCGGAACCAAGGTAACTACCCTGTTTGGCCCGGCAAGTGCGAATATCAAGCCCGACTGAGTCATTCCATGACCAGCATAGTTTATCGAGGAAACGAGAGGAAAAAAGAGATGCGGAAACAGAAGGGTTTCTCACTGATTGAGCTGCTGATCGTGGTGGCAATCATCCTGATCATTGCAGCTATCGCTATTCCAAACCTGATGCGCGCCAAGATGGCAGCCAACGATTCGTCCGCGGCCGCTTCCGAGCGTACTACGGTCACTGCCGAAGTCGGCTATTTCGCCGCCTATCCCACGATCGGCTACACGAACTTGGTAGCTCTGGGCGGTGCGATCGGTGTGCAGTGCGTTCCCAGCACAACCACGGCGTGCTTGATCGATAGCACCCTGGCCAACAACGGCAACCCGGCCAACAGCGGCAAGAGCGGCTACAACTTTGCTGCCACTCCGATCGCTGCTACGGCAACCACTCCGCCGGAGTTCTGGTCCACCGGTACTCCGCTCGGAACCACCAGCGGTTCGAAGGCGTATTGCGCGACCGATGATGGCGTGGTTCGGACTCAGGCGGCTGGTACCATCACGGCAGTCGCTGGATACGCAGCTTGCCAGGCACTGGGCCCGTTGGCGAACTAAACCTAGCGGTTTAGCAATAGGACCTGGTTACAAAGCGAGAGCAGCGAAGGTAACTTCGCTGCTCTCTTTGATTTTTTCGGGCCATTGTCCTTTTTTGCAAACTGACATCATTTGTCAAAACAGCGAGACCTACACTTGTTGGACTCGCGCAACGCACCGATGTAAAAGCGGGCAGAATCGGCATCCGTCTGAAAATAAGGTCTTTGAGCAATCGTGACCAAGGTACAAGGCCCCCTCTGGTTTGGTCCTCCGCATGCCACCAAGACTGTATGTCTCCGGTCTATTTCGGACCTTAGAGCGGTCCCGGCAGAGCCTGAAAGCGAGAGAGCGCTCGATGCGGAAACAAAAGGGTTTCTCACTAATTGAGCTGCTGATAGTGGTCGCCATCATTCTAGTGATTGCGGCGATCGCTATCCCCAATCTCTTGCGCGCCCGCATGTCGGCCAATGACTCTTCCGCCGCTGCCTCCGTTCGAATGATTGACACCGCCGAAATTGCTTACTTTGCCACCTATCCGACGCTGGGCTATCCCGCGCTAATGACCACGCTGGGCGGCGCTACTCCATGTAGTCCGGGCATCGCTACCGGATGCCTGATCGATAACTCTCTGGCGACGAATAACGGCGGCCTAGGCAAGAGCGGCTACACTTTCACCGCCGTCGGGTCGGCTAGCGGGGTCGTCGGCGCCGTCAACGACCAGTTCCTTTCAACCGGCACTCCTCTGGGCGCGCTGACCGGCAGCCGAGCCTACTGCTCCATTCAGGACGCGGTATTGCGCCTCCAGCCGGCCGGCAACATCACGTTAGTCGCCGGATATAACGCCTGCTCGGCGCTACCTGCGCTGGGTAACTAATTCTGCGCAGGGGTAAGGACTACCCTACGTGACTCTCCTGATGCGGCCCCTCACCGGGCTAGAGGTCTCCCGAGAAGGAGATTCCAGTGACCGTCGTAACCCTCCACCCAGTTCAAAAATCGCGGTTCTTTTCATATAATTTTCTTGCGAAACAATCCCTTCCATTCCATTGTGGATAGAGTGCCATGCCTGCGATTGAAATTCTTGGTTTGGAAAAAACTTACATGGTGGGGTTCTGGGGCAAGCGGCCGAAACGTGCCCTAAGCCCTCTGCACCTTACCGTAGAAGATGGTGAGATCTTTGGTTTTCTCGGTCCTAACGGAGCAGGTAAGACTACAACGTTGAAGCTGCTCATGGGGCTGGTGTTTCCGACCTCAGGATCGGCGCGCATCCTGGGCCAGGAGTGGACTGCGCCGGAAGTGAAAGCGCAAGTCGGCTTTCTTCCCGAACAACCCTACTTCTACGATCATTTGACCGCTCACGAGCTCTTGAATTACTACGCACAATTGTCCGGTGTTCCGGCCAAAGAGCGCTCACGGCGCGCAGAGAGCACGCTGCACCGTGTCGGCTTGAAGGACGTCCAGGGCCTGCAGCTCCGGAAGTTTTCCAAGGGAATGTTGCAGCGAGTGGGAATTGCGCAAGCGATCCTGCACGATCCCAAGCTCGTGTTCTTCGATGAGCCCATGTCCGGTCTGGATCCCATGGGACGCCGTGAAGTCCGCGACTTGATGGAGCAACTCAAACACGAGGGCAAGACCGTCTTCTTCTCCACCCACATTCTTTCCGACGCCGAGGCGCTGTGCGACCGTGTTGCCATCATCCACAAAGGGGAACTTAAGGTCACCGGCGCCGTAACGGACTTAACCTCGAGCGTACAGGGGAAAGTGGAAGTAATTTGGCAAGGAACCCAGATTCCTGCATCCATGAAGGCGTTGGGCGCCGAATGCCATGTCACCGGAGACACGGTGCGGGCCGTCATTGACGAGAATCAGCAGGATGCTGCAATCGATGCATTGCGCCGTGAGCGCCTCCGACTGATCGCGCTGACTCCTGTGCGCACCTCGCTCGAAGCTTATTTCGTAGAGAAACTACAGCGCGCCGAGACCACGGCTGGGAGGACGGCATGAAAGCCCGCGTGCTGCATATAGCGTCCAATACTTTTAGAGAAGCGGTCCGGGACCGCGTACTCTACAACCTGATCGCTTTCGCCTTGCTGTTGTCTGGAGCGGCTATCCTGGTGGGCCAGATTTCCATCGACATTGAGAAATTGGTGGTCATCAATCTCGGGCTCACGGCAGTCTCGCTGTTCGGCATCGTGATCGCAATTTTCATCGGAATTGGTCTGGTCTCCAAGGAGATTGAAAAGCGCACGCTCTACACCGTGCTTTCGCGCCCGGTCCGCCGCTGGGAGTTCATTGTGGGTAAATTCTTCGGGCTGGCAGGGACGCTGGTCGTGAATACGTTCTTCATGGCGATCGGCGTCTTTGCGGCCTTGCTCTACGTCTCCCATAAATTCGTAAGAGCCGACGCGCTGATTCTCGTCGCCCTGTATTTCATCATTCTCGAGTTCCTCATCATCTGCTCGCTGTCTCTTCTGTTCTCGTCGTTTTCTTCGCCGTTGCTTTCCGCCGTCTTCGCCTTCTCGCTTTTCGTGATTGGCAGCTTCGCCGAGGATCTGCGCGGCTTCGCCGGCATGGCGCACGGTTTTACACGATGGCTGGTAACGGGCGCCGCTTACCTGGTCCCGAACCTCTCCGCTTTTAACATAATTGGCTCCATCGCGCATGAACAGCCAGTTGCCGCGCAACTGATCTGGCACAACACTTTGTATGCCTTGTTCTACGCCGCCATGGCGCTGAGTGGTGCCGTGCTCATCTTCGAGCACCGGAATCTGAAATGAAACAGCGCCGCAGAGTTTCGCTTATCGCCGGCGGCTGTCTCGTGCTTTCTCTGGCTGCCAGTGCCTTGATCCTTCATCGCACCGACCAACTTCGTCCGCGAGCCACCATCGAAGAGGTCTTGTTCGTGAGTTCGCCTAAGGTGCTGAAGCGAGCCAGTCTGGGTTATGACGGTCTGCTTGCCGATATTTATTGGACTCGCGCCGTACAGTATTTTGGCGGGCGGCATCACGACGATGCCCAAAGCTACAATCTGCTTTTTCCTCTGCTTGAGATCACGACCCAGCTTGACCCGCATCTTGTAGTGGCTTATGAGTTCGGGGCGAGCTTTCTGGCGCCGGCCCCCCCGAATGGTGCGGGCGAACCTGAGCAGGCCGTCCAGTTAATGCAATACGGCATTCAGAACAATCCCGACAACTGGAAGCTCTACTACAACCTGGGATTCGTCTACTACATGAATCTCAAGGATTACCAGAAAGCCGCAGAGGCGTTCGAGCGGGGCTCGAAAGTGCCGAACGCCCATCCTTTCATGCGAGTGCTGGCCGCGCAGATGGCGCAGCATGCGGGAGCGTTCGATACGGCAAGAATGCTTTGGGCCGCAACGTACCAGAACACGCAGGACAAGCAGATCCGCGCCAATGCCGTGGAGCATCTCCGCGCTCTGCGCGTCGATGAAGATGTCACCCATCTCCAGGAGTTGGTGACTCGCTTTGGCGAGCGCACCGGGCGCTTGCCGGCCAGCATGGCTGAACTCCTGGCCGCCGAAGGCGTGCGCGGAATTCCCGTCGATCCCGACGGACATCCTTATAAGCTGACGCCGGAAGGGGGTGTCGAAGTGCGCGTGCCCGATGATTTTCCATTCGCGACCAAAGGCCTTCCTCCGGGATTCATAGCGCATCCGAAATTCCACACCCAAGAGCAATAGTCCTGCCGTCGCTTATGATGGCCAAGCATGGGCGGCATTCCTTCTTCGAGTTCGTCTCGAATCAGTTTGGCGCGCTCGGCGTGGCGTTGGTGGAAAGAAATTGCTACGCGCGAAGGCCGGTTCGCGGGTACGAGTCAACTGGTGAGCGCGCTGGTCGAGTTCGTTCGCGATTCGACTCCGGAGCGGCAACGACGGCGCTTTGGCGATGCCGAATACGATTGGGAACATCGGGTCAACACGACCAGCGCCGCCGTCAGCTGGCGCGATCGGTTATTGGGAGTTTTTCACTCTCCTTATCAGCCAACCGAATCCGCCCTCTTCCACGAAATGATCGGAGCCTTGTCGCAGCACGCGGGCTTCGATTTTCCCGACTTCACTTTTGTCGATCTCGGATCGGGCAAGGGGCGAACTCTCCTGATGGCGTCGGATTATCCCTTTCGCCAAATTGTCGGCGTGGAACTTCTGCCGGCTCTGAATCTGGTTGCTCAGGAGAATCTCAGCAAGTACCAAAGTGATTCGCAAAAGTGTTTCGCCATAGAATCGATCTGCGCCGATGCAACTGAGTTCCCTTTCCCAGCCGAGCCTACTTTGCTGTTTCTCTTCAACCCGTTTCCGGAGTCTGGGCTGAGACGCGTCATTGGGCATCTGGAGCAGAGTTTGCGGGACAGTCCACGAAAGACTTATGTGCTCTACCACAATCCTCTGCTGGAGCGCGTGCTGGGCGAGAGCGGCGCACTGGAGAGGATCGGGGGAACGCATCAGTACTCAATGTATGTATCTCGGAGAAAACCGTGGACCAACGGCGCTAACGATGATCACTGAGGTGGCTCCACCAGGGAAGCTCGGGAGTAAAATCTATCCATGCGACCAGCCGCTTTTCTTGTATTTGCTCTCGCGCTCTCGGCCGCTGCCATGGCGCACGACGTCCAGTCGATCGCTCAGGCCGTCGATGAGCACTACAACCACCTGCGGACCCTGCAGGCGGAGTTTACCGAGGTCTATCGCGGGTCGGGGATGGAGCGGACCGAATCGGGGACGCTTTGGCTGGCCAAAGGGGGCGTGAAAAAACCTGGCAAGATGCGGTGGGAGTACCGTTCTCCCAGGGAGAAGCTCTTCGTGAGCGATGGGAGAGATACGTGGTTTTACGTCCCGGGCGACCGGCAGGCGAGGAAGACGGATGCCCGGAAGCTGGATGACATACGCTCTCCGCTGGCGTTCTTGCTGGGCAAAAGCAAGCTGGAGAAGGAGTTGCAGGGATTGTCGCTGGCGCCGGATGTGACGCCTCTGGCAGCTGGAAATACGGTTTTGCGTGGAGTGCCGCAGGCCATGGCGGACCGGGTTAGCGAGATTTTGCTGGAGATCACGCCGGACCACCGAATCGCTCGCATCGTGATCAATGAAGTGGATGGATCGGTCACTGAATATCGCTTTATTGATGTGAAGGAAAATGTCGAGATCCCAGCGGGGATGTTTGCATTCTCTCCACCGGCCGGGACGGAGATCGTTGAGGGTGAGTTACAAGGGAACTGACGGATTCGACCGGGAGAGGGGTTGACCTGAATAATGCGTTCTCCTTGGCATCACATTGATTCATATAGAGTTAATAACGGAAAACAGACTCACTTTGAATTGTCAGAACGGGGTTACTTGCGATACTTGAAAATACGGTGAATAGCTTCGATCGGCGGTTAAGATGGGAAGCGGCGATGTTAGACTGAGCTGACAGGTCTAAAGCGGGTCACGAAGCGGAAAAGAACCGGTAAATGGCGGAGTTTGTAGTAAAAGTCGCGGACGAACGAGGGCGTCTGCTCCAGCAGGTAGAGCAGGGCTACTCGGTGGCGGAGGTACGCGACCGCTTTGCCTCGCAGGGGTATCTGGTTTATTGGGTGAAACCGCAGGGGATTTTTTCCGGCGGATTTTCGCTGCGCCGGCGGCGCAAACTCAAGCAGGGTCATTTTCTTGTATTCAACCAGCAGTTCCTCACCCTGATCAAGGCGGGACTCCCGATACTGAACTCGCTGGACCTGCTGATCAAACGGCAGAAGGATCCCCAGTTGCAGCAGATTCTGGAAAATGTGCGGGAGCGGGTAAAGGGCGGCGAACTGCTTTCCGACGCCTTTGCTGCGCATCCCGTGGTTCCGAAGATTTACACCACAACCCTGATGGCGGGAGAAAAGAGCGGCGCCATTGATGAGGTGCTGGCCCGCTACATCAACTTTCAGCGGCTGGCGATGACCTTCCGCAAGAAGCTGTTCGTATCGTTGATCTACCCAACGCTCCTGGTCACCGTGGTCACGATTATGGTGATGTTTTTGTTCACCTACGTGGTGCCGAAATTTGCCGAGCTGTTCAATAGCCTGGATGCGAAACTTCCCGCCATTACGCTGTTCATGCTGAGCGTGGGAGAGGCTGCGCAGAAGTATTTCCCCTTTTTCATTATCGGGACGGTGCTAGCTGTCTTTATGTTTTGGCAATGGCGCAAGACCGATCGCGGCGCCGATCAGATCGACCGCTTCATTCTGAGCTTGCCGTTGCTGGGCGATATCCGGCTGAAGCATCAGGTGGCAACTTTTTCGCGGATGCTGGCAACCCTGCTTCAGGGCGGATTGCCGCTGGTGCCATGCATGGAGACGGCGGGCAATTCGATGAGCAGCCGTCGCATCCTCAAGGGTGTGATGCGGGCGAGCACGAGAGTGCGTGAAGGGCAGGGACTGGCCAGCAGCCTGGAGGAGCAGAATATTTTTCCGGACCTGGCCGTGGAGATGCTTGAGGTTGGCGAATCCACTGGAGCCTTGCCGGCGATGTTGAATTCGGTGGCCGAATTCTATGAGGAAGACGTACAGACAGCCTTAAACGCCTCGATGGCGCTGATTGAGCCCTTGATTCTGATGGTGATGGCGGTGTTTGTTGGCGGAGTGTTGATTTCGCTGTACCTGCCGATCTTTACCCTGGGAGTCCACTAGGAGGCGATCTTGTAATTTGGTGAGCGGGTAATTTCGTAATTTGGAAACTCGGCTGGTGGGCGGCGGCTCTTAAATTACCGAATTACAAATTACCAAATCACCGAATGGTTGTGGGGATGTGAGAAATGGCGATGGCCGAGAAGAAATCACTTTTCGTAAACGGCGAGAACGGCGGGCAGGTGATCACGACCGGGAATCCGATCACCGACCTGGAGCGCGCGCAGGACGTGGCGCGGCGCTATCGCTGTGAGTTCGTGGACCTGACCGACTTCCAGCTTCATCACGAGCTGTTCAAGAAGTTCTCCCCTGAGCTGATGTTCCGCTACAACTTCGTACCTCTGGAAGAAACTGCCGACGGTAAGCTGGCCATTGCCATCGCCGATCCCAGCCAGCTGATGATGATCGACGAGATCAGTTTGCTGCTGCAGAAACGGATCGTCACCAAAGTGGCGACGCTGAAACAGATCAGCGACATCCTTAAGAAGACGGAGCAATCGCAGCGCGTTCTGGAAGAGGCCAGCGAAGGCTTCCAGATCATTCGTGAAGACGAGAATACCGGCGCCGAAGAGACGCTGACCATCGACAAACTGACGGCGGCAGGCGATACCAGCCCCATCATCCGGCTGGTCGATACCACGATTTTTACCGCTTTGCAGCGGCGGGCTTCCGATATTCACATCGAAACCCGCGACGACTCCGTGGTGATCAAGTTCCGCATCGACGGTGTGCTGACGCAGGCCATGCCGCCCATCGGCAAAGAACATCATTCCACCGTCATCTCGCGCATCAAGGTCATGAGCGAGCTCGATATTTCCGAGCGCCGCGTACCCCAGGACGGACGCTTCCGGGTGAAATACAACGGTCGCGCCATCGACTTCCGTGTCTCCATCATGCCCTCGATTCATGGAGAAGACGCCGTGCTCCGCGTGCTCGATAAAGAATCGATGAGCGAGAAGTTCCGCACGCTCACTCTTGACGTAGTTGGTTTTGATGAGGATGATCTGCGAAAGTTCCGCCGCTATATTAAAGAACCATACGGCATGGTGCTGGTGACGGGACCAACTGGCAGCGGCAAGACCACGACGCTTTACGCCGCCGTCAATGAGATCAAGACTGACGAAGACAAGATCATCACCATTGAAGATCCGGTTGAATATCAGCTGCGCGGCATCACCCAGATTCCGGTCAATGAGAAAAAAGGGTTGACCTTTGCCCGCGGACTACGATCAATCTTGCGTCACGACCCGGACAAGATCATGGTCGGCGAAATCCGCGATACCGAAACCGCCCAGATCGCCATTCAGTCCGCTCTTACTGGCCACCTGGTGTTCACCACGGTCCACGCCAACAACGTGGTCGACGTGATTGGACGTTTCCTGAACATGGGCGTCGAGCCTTATAACTTTGTTTCGGCGCTGAATTGCATTCTGGCGCAGCGCTTGGTGCGTTTGATCTGTGAATCGTGCCGCACGCCGGTCAATTATCCGCCGGACGTCCTCGAAGCCAGCGGACTGGATCCCGAACAGTGGTCGAAGGTGCCCTTGTATGAAGGGCCGGGATGTATCGAATGCGCGGGTACCGGATTCCGCGGCAGAACTGCGATTCACGAATTGCTCGACCTAAGCGATCGCATCCGCGAAATGATTCTGGCCAAGAAGCCCACATCTGAAATCAGGCGCGCCGCGCGGGACGAAGGCATGCGTTTTCTGCGTGAGTCGGCTCTGGACAAGGTCCGGCTCGGCCTGACCACGCTGAAAGAGATCAATAAGGTCACCTTCATCGAGGCCATGCGGTAAAAGCAGTGGCCAGGGACCAGTGATCAGTGGCCAGTCTGGCTATTGACTGGCCACTAGCCACTATCTTCAGTTCCCTTCCAGCTATTGCATTTAGGGCGGCGGGGCGTTTGAATTGTAGAAGCGTAACTCGGGGTGCGAGTCCTGCGATGAGTTCTGGATCAAACTCGGCTAAACCGAAACTGGCGTGTGAAATCGCCGCCGACCGCGTCCTGGTCGGGCGCTTGGGCGAGGCGGGCCGCGGTCTGGAAGCATGCGCCGCTCGCGAACTGGCTCCCGGCAGCGTGGTTCCAGACCTCGTGGAAGGAAACTTGCGCCAGCGCAACGCTGTGACCTCGGCTCTGCAATCCGCCCTGGGCAGTCTGCGCGGACATTCGCACGATGTGATCGCCATAGTCCCCGATGCTGCCGTCCGGGTTGTGTTACTCGAATTTGATACCTTGCCCTCCGACTCCGAAGAAGCCGCCGGGGTGGTGCGGTTTCGCATGAAGAAATCTCTGCCCTTTGACGTGGATAAGGCTAGAGTTTCCTACGACGCACAGAAAACAACCGAAGGCGTGCGCGTGGTGGCCGCGGTGGCGCTGGCCAGTGTGGTGGAGGATTACGAGACTGCATTTCGCGATGCGGGATACAGTCCGGGCGTGGTTGTGCCTTCCATGCTGGCGGCGCTTGGCGCCGCGGAAGGACAGCGGCCAACCTTGGTGGTGAAGGTAGATGCGCGAACCACCAGCATCGCTATTCTCAATGAAGATCAGCTCCGGCTTTTCCGTACCTTGGAAAATACACGTGGGGTAACCATCACGGGCGAGCAGTTGGCGGAAGAAGTGTATCCGTCGGTCGTGTTTTTTCAGGACACTTATCATTTGAACATTGAAAAAATATTTGTGGCGGGCTTGTCCGACGCGGGAAACGCAGCCCCCGCTCTGCGCGCACAAACCGGCGCAGAAGTCCAGGAACTGATAACTTCCTCGCAGTTAGGAATGAGCACCGGAGGTTCTGTGCCACGCTGGAGAATGGCTGGGGTGGTAGGAGCTTTAATTTCTTAGGGGCGGGGATCAGGGGCTAGGGGTTAGTCAAACCCCTGCAACTGATCGCTGACCCCTGAACCCTGATTTTTATGCGTCTCGACATCAATCTCGCCACTCAGCCGTATGAAGATGCGCGGCAGTTCTGGATGCGCTGGGGCACGGCTCTCGCGGTGGTATCCATCTTGACCATGGCGTTGCTCGCCATCACTGTAATCGGGTGGTCTTCGGCCCGCCACGACCACGCCAAGATCTCGCAGTTAAAAGCCGAGATCGCGCAGCGCGATCGGACCCGGCAACAAGCTGAGAATTTTCTGAATCAGCCCACCAATCGCAGCACTCGCGATCAATCCCAATTTCTCAACGAACTGATTCAGCGTAAATCGTTCTCCTGGACGCGGGTCTTGGAAGATCTGGAAAAGGTGATGCCGGCGCGGGTGCACCTGGTTTCGATTCATCCCGAATTGGATGATGACAACCAGCTTTCATTGAAGATGCTGGTTGCCGGCGATTCACGCGATCGAGCCATCGAACTGGCGCGCCGCATGGAGGATTCGCGGCGCTTCACCCAGACTTATATCGAAAGCGAGAGCACGGAAACTTCTGGCACGGGAGATCCCATTCAAGTCACCCTTCATGCGGTTTATGTTCCGGAGACGGTTCCCGTACCCGACCGAAAGACGGAAATTTCCGACAGGACCACGCCCTGATGCCAGACTTGCGACAAACCCGGAAAAGCATCAAGATCGCATTGATGGCGCTCGTCGGCGTGGATTTGGTAGCCGCGATCGTGCTGTTTTCGCCGCTCGTGGGTTCTACGGAGTCGCGCCGGGCGCAGCTCAACCAGTTGTGGAGCGAACTGCAGGTGAAGACCCGCCAGGTCGAGCCTCTGGCGGATCTGCCGAAGAAAGTCACGATTGCGAACAGCCAGATCGCAGACTTTTACAAGAACCGTTTCCCCGGTCAGGAGTCGCAGATTCTCACTCAGTTCGGCAAACTGGCCGTCTCGAATGGAGTCGCGATCCAGCACGTCAATTACAAGGTGGAAGACGGTATCGGCCGATTGCAACCGGTCGAGATGGAAGCGGATCTCTCCGGCAATTATGTTTCCCTGGCACGGTTTATTAACGCGCTGGAACGCGATGACATGTTGTTCATCATCAGCAGTATCACGCTAGCCGGTGAGCAAAATGGCCCGATTCGATTACAAATGAAGCTCGAAACGTATCTGAAGGCAGGAGCGTAGTGAAACTGGGAACAGAAAACCGGAAGAGTGTGATTCTGGCGGCCGTGCTGGGAGTAGTCGCTCTGCTGACGGTGGTCTACGAGTTCATGCCTTCATCCTCGACCATTGCTTCGACGGAAACGACCACCGGAGTTGCACCGGCTCCGAGTTCCGCTCTTCCTCGCCCCACAAGCCGTCATGGAGGCGCACCCGCATCGGCGAAAAAAGAGCGCGCTCCGCAGAGTCTGGATCCAACACTGCAATTGCAGCAACTTGCCGCCATCGAGCAAATCAAGTACGAAGGTTCGGGAAGAAACATTTTCATATCGCAAGCAGACCCGGAGATACCCAAGCCCGTGGCCCCCGGACAGACCAGTCCAACCGACGTGAAACTCTATCAGCCCCCGGCCGCGGCTGCGCCTCCACCCATTCCCCTGAAGTTTTTCGGCTTTGCCAATCAGCCGGGAGAACCGAAAAAGGTTTTTCTTTCCAAGGGCGAAGATGTCTTCATCGCCGGGGAGGGCGAGATTGTCGACCGCCGCTATAAGGTGGTGCGGATCTCACCGACCTCAGTAGAAGTTCAGGATGTAGTGGGCAGCGGTCCGCCACAGAGTCTGCCGCTGACCCAGGGATAAATAGTTTTTGCGCGGGGAAATTCTGTATCCGTCGGTTTTCGGAATTCCCACCGGCATCACGATACTAGGGAAATAATGAACTTTCACCCAACGCGTCGTCCGCTCTACCCGCTTCGGCGGCGGGAAGACGGCTACATTCTGCTCACCCTTCTTCTGATGGTAAGTTTGATGACCATCGCGGCATTCGCCGTTCTACCCACCATTGCTTTTGAGATCCGGCGCGACCGTGAAGAAGAAATGATCCACCGCGGCGTGCAGTACTCTCGTGCCATCCGAAGCTACTACAAGAAATTTTCGCGCTACCCCACCCGCCTCGAAGATCTGGACAACACCAATAACCTTCGCTACCTGCGCAAGCGGTATAAGGACCCGGTCAACAAGAACCGGGATTTCAAACTCCTGCACTACGGGGATCCCGGTCTTTCGATTGGCGGCGGCTTTGGCGGCGGGACGATTGCGGGTGCAACTTCGGTTTCGGCGTTGAGCAGTTCCGGGTCGAACAGTTCCGCTTTTGGTGGTTCCAGTTCCGCGTTCGGCGGCTCCGCATCGTCCTCCGCGTTTGGGGGAAACTCGAGCGGAGGCCTCGGCGGAGGTTCGAATTCCGCATTTGGAAGCGGCTTTGGTAATTCCGCGAACTCAGGCACGCCCAATGCCGCCGGGACTTCGACATCCGGATCTGATCCCACCGACGCCTCTGCCCAGATCGCGCCCGGTACGGCGACAGCGGGCGCGACTTCCAGCAATCAGCAGGTAATAGGAGGCGCTCCCATCGTCGGCGTGGTTAGCCTGAGTAAGGACACCACCATTCGTGAATTCAATCACAAGCGGAAATATAACGAGTGGCAATTTGTATATGATCCAGTAATGGACCAGGGTGGCCTTCTGATGACGCCCAACCAGCCGCCGCTACAGCTAGGTGGGGCCAATCAGATCGGACAACCAGCCGGCGCGAATCCAAGCGGCAGTTCGTTCGGGCAGTCCTCGTTTGGGCAATCATCGTTCGGACAATCGTCGGGCTTTGGCAACAATTCCGGCTCTACGGGCGGATCATCCACACCAACACCGCCGTCCAATCCACCCCAACAGTAGCCATCAGATCGGGCAGTTCACCGAAAACAAAAATGGCCTCGTTGCGGGACGAGGCCATTTTGTTACTCAATCTGAAACCTTAGCGCTCGGCTTACACGCTGAAAGACGAGCCGCAGCCGCAGGTGCTCTTCACGTTCGGATTCTCGAATTTGAATCCGGCACCTTCCAGAGTCTCGACATAATCCACCAGGCAACCGTTCAGGTACATCACGGAAGTGGCGTCAACAAAAACCTTCAGTCCATCCATTTCGAAGGTTTTGTCCATCATGCCGGCAGCGTTTTCGAACTGCATGGAATAAGAAAACCCGGAGCAGCCACCACCCACCACGCCAATGCGCAGACCGGCGGGCACGGGATTCTGCTGTCCCATAATCTCTTTCACCTTTGTAACCGCACTCGCAGTCAAGGTGACCGGAGCGGTCTTTTTCACTTCGGGGACGGTGGTTGTAACTCCTGGGACGGTGGTCGTAGCCATTTATCTCTCCTCGACTCTGGAATCCATAAATTATAACAGAGGGAGCAAGCCGTGGCCGAACGGAATCGCCATAGCCACTAAGCTCACAATTCCTCAGCATTTTAGATGCAATCCAGCCCCTGGCGTTGCAGTTGCCCCTTGTGGAGCTGAATTAGTGCTGCGAAAGGTAATTCCCCGGCATGGCTTGCCAACCGGGGCTATAATGGTTCCGTTAAGGCCTCCGCCGAGGTTTCGGAAGCAGAGTAAGGGCTGCATTCGCGATTCGGAAGGTGCCGAACAGATTTGCAATCTGTCGAGGTGGCGTTATGACCTGGACGTGGACTCCTCTGATGGTTGGGCTTGCGACGGTGTGGGGTGTCTTCACCGTCGGCCTGATTCTTCTCCTGATCTATCGCAGCACGCTCACCATGCACGAAGACGAGCAGTTGTATCTCGACGACGCAAACTCTCACCTCCAACAAGAGCAGACCGAATTGCTGGTGAAAGTGAACCGGCTCACCAAACCGGTCTGGGTTTTCGGCGCCGGCTCGGGCGTGCTGTTACTCGTGCTGTTGGGCATGTTCATTTATCAGGGGCTGAACGCAGTTCAGTAAGCGTCGCCTCGCAGGCCGTCCATGCGGGCAGCAGGAGAACTGTATTCTGGCGCGGCTCCTGTGGTCAGCGGTTCCGCTCCAAAGCTGGCGCTGTGGCCGCGTTGTCTTCTTCTTCGAAACCTCTTCGAGGCATGTCTCTCCGCTTTGTATAATTGCTCCAGTGCGAAAGTGGCGGAATTGGCAGACGCACCAGACTTAGGATCTGGCGGGTAAAACCGTGGGGGTTCGAGTCCCCCCTTTCGCACCAGCGCTCAACCACTACCAACAACGATCCTTCGCTCCGCTCAGGATTTCGGCTGGCGGGCTCGACGCCCGCAAAGCGCCTCAACCTGATATCCTTCGTATACCGTTTGAGCGTACCTGCTCACCCAGTTCGCCATTGCGTCCGAATAGCTCGAGCCACTGCACGCAAAACTCAAATATTCTGCTGCAGCGACTCTTTCCAGCAAGAAAGATCAACGCGAGATCCGCCAACCTTGAGTGATCGCACGAGGTTCGCGGAGAACCGCATAAAAGCTTGGGAGAGATAAACCTGACTATGAGAACAATCCTGAAGAAGTTCAGTTTGTGCGGCGTCCTGCTTGCGCTCACCATCCTCATTCCGCCAAATCCCGCATCCGCTCAAGATCAAGACGATCCTCCTGCCCGCGTAGCCCGCCTCGGCTACCTGGAAGGTTCCGTTTCCTTCCAGCCGGCCGGCGAAGGCGACTGGGTTGGCGCCGTTCCGAATCGTCCGATGACCACCGGCGACCAGCTCTGGACCGACCAGGGTTCGCGCGCCGAAGTGCAACTTGGATCAGCCGCTATCCGCCTCGCTCCGAACACCGGATTCTCCTTTCTCGATCTTGACGACAACACCGTGCAGGTTCAACTCACTTCCGGCGCAATTTATGTCACCGTGCGGCGCCTGCATGATGACGACGACTTCGAGATCGACACGCCGAATCAAGCCTTCACCATCTTCCAGCCCGGTCACTACCGCGTCGAAGTAGGCGCGGATGGAAACTATACCGTCATCAGCGTTCGCGCCGGTGATGGCGAATCCACGGGCGGAGGCCAGAGCTACGAACTACGCGGCGGCCAGCGAGCCACACTTAGCGGTACCGACCCGCTTTACGCCGATGTGGAAGAGCTGTACGGCCCGGATGACTTCGATACCTGGTCCGAGGCCCGCGACCACCGCTATGACTACTCTCGATCCGCGCAATATCTCTCGCATGATGTGGTCGGCTTCGACGATCTCGACGACTACGGCGACTGGCGCGACGACCCCAGCTTCGGACACATCTGGTTCCCCAACCGCGTCGAGGTTGGCTGGGCCCCTTATCACACGGGCCACTGGGCTTGGATCTCCCCCTGGGGATGGACCTGGGTCGATGACTCCTCGTGGGGCTACGCTCCCTTCCACTACGGCCGCTGGGTAAGCATCGGCGGACGCTGGGGATGGGTAGCTGGACCAGTTACCGTGCAAGCTGTTTACGCACCTGCGCTGGTGGTGTTCGTTGGCGGAGGGCCCGGCGGTTTCGGCGGCAATGTCGGATGGTTTCCGCTGGGACCACGCGAAGTTTATGTGCCGTCGTATCACGTGAGCGAAGCCTACGTGACTCGCGTGAACATCAGTAGCACGACGGTGAATGTAACGCAGGTCACCAACGTTTATCGCACGACAATCATCAACAACACCACCAACATCACGAACGTGACCTATGTGAACCGCAGCGTGCAAGGTGCGGTGATGGTGGTTCCGCAGCATGCGTTCACGAGTGCCCAGCCGGTAGCGCAGGCAAGGGTCCAAGTAAGCGCCCAGCAGATCGCGTCAGCTTCCGTGAGTGGAAGAGTTGCGGTAACTCCGTCGCGCGAGAGCGTGCTCGGAGCCAAGGCTGCGACCGCGGGACACGTGGCTGCGCCGCCGGCGGCAGTTGCAAACCGGCAAGTTGTTGCCAAGAAGACACCGCCTCCGCCGCCTGTGCCGTTTGCGAAACAGCAACAGGCGCTGGCTGCGCATCCGGGACAACCGCTGGCGAGAAACGAAGTGCAGAGCCTGCGTCCGGCGAATGCGGCGGCGGTGCATCCAATGGTCAAGGTGGCGCCTCCCGCCAAGCCGGCGACGCCTACCGTGGGTCATCCCGCAAGCCAACCCGGGAATGCTGCGCGACCTGGCCAACCCGCGCCCGCTCCGCCGCCTAATCGGCCGAGCAACGCCCCAGCCCCTAATGAGCGTCCGGCGGAAGCGAATCGGCCCGCACCTGCTCAGCCAGCAGCTCATCCTGAGCCGAGCCGTCCGCCAACACCGCAGCCAAACAATCGGCCGGAACCGACGCCACCGAATAACCGGCCACCGGCAGTGGAGCCCAACAATCGTCCCGAGACGGCGCGACCGGAGCCGGCGCGTCCAACTCCGACACCTCCAGCTCCAAAACAGACTCCTCCTCCGGCCGAGCGTCCGCAACAGCGGACTCCGCCTCCTCCGGCGGCGGCCAAGCCGGCCCCGCCGCCTCCCAAGCAACAAGGCAAGCCACTGACCCCCGAGGAGAAAAAGAAACAGCAGGAAGAGCAGAAGAAGCCGCAGTAGAACAACTCAGAATTTGAAGGAATTCACTCAGGCACCCTGAGACTCCTCAGGGTGCTTTTTTGGATGTGAGCGCGGCTGGTGCTGCCGCGCAGGGACGCCGGTCGGGTAGGGATTCTTCGACTCGCGCTCGCACTCGCTCAGAATGACAGCCTACTGCAGAGTATGGCTGGAGGGTTCAGAACCCGGAGCGCCGCTGATGTTGTAGCGCTTAAGCTTGCGATAAAGAGTGGCGCGGCTGATGCCTAGCATTCTTCCGGCAAGGGCCTTGTCTCCCTTCACTTGTTCGAAAACGCGCTGGATGGTGGCACGTTCGATGTCCTCGAGATCGGTAGTCGAGAGCGGCGCAGCGGCGGGCGCGCCAGAATTAAGACTGGAAGAACCTTCGAGATCAGAAACCAATTCTGGGGCAGAATCCGGCGATGAGCGGGACGCAGGTGAGTCCAAGGCAGCGATGGCCGGAGGAAGATCTCCCACATCAATGAACGTACCGTTGCCCAGAGCCACCGCCCGCTCGACACAGTTCTCCAGTTCACGCACGTTGCCCGGCCAGTCATAGTTCATGAGCGCTTTCATGGCTACATTGGAGACACGCAGGTCTGCACCCGGAGCGTAGCGCTCGCAGAACCAGTTCACCAGCATGGGAATATCGCTGCGCCGTTCGCGGAGCGCGGGAACGTGCACGGTGACAACATTCAACCTAAAGTAGAGATCTTTCCGGAAGGTTCCGTTCTTATAAGCCGCCTCCAGATCGCGGTTGGTGGCGGCGATGACGCGCACATCGACTTTCACGCGCTGATTGCTACCCACTGGACGCACTTCTTTTTCCTGCAGCACGCGCAGAAGCTTGGCTTGCAACTCAAGCGGCAGTTCGCCGATTTCGTCGAGAAAAACAGAACCCGTGTCGGCGGATTGAAACAGTCCCTGCTTGGATTTTAGAGCCCCGGTAAAGGCTCCCTTTTCGTAGCCGAAGAGTTCGCTCTCAATCAGCGTGGGCACAAGCGATCCGCAATCGACGGCGACGAAAGGACGATTGGCGAAGGCTCCGCGGAAATGTATGGCGCGGGCGATCAGTTCTTTTCCTGTGCCGCTTTCGCCGGAGATAAGGACGGAAGTCCGCGTGTCTTTAAGGCGAGACGCGACCCGCAGCACTTCCTGAATCTTGGCCGAGGATCCGATAATGCCGTGTACAGCCGTCTCCGAATCCATGCGCTGGCGCAGGAATTCGTTTTCCTCGACTAGGCGGACTTTCTCCGCCATGCGCCGCAAAAACAGCCGTAGCTCATCGAGCGGAGAAAATGGTTTGGTGATGTAGTCATAGGCCCCCAGGCGCATGGCTTGCACGGCGGTCTCGATCGAACCGTGCCCGGTCATTAATGCCACTTCTGTGCGCGGGAGAAGTTTTTTCGCCTTCTCCAGAAATTCGAGCCCGGACATATGCGGCATGACCATGTCCGTGAGAATTATATGCACCGGCTGCTCTTCGAGCACAGCCAAAGCGGATTCGCCGCTTTCGGCCTCCAGGCAGATGAAACCTAATGCTTCACCCACGGTCATGCAAAGCTTGCGAATACTTTGCTCATCATCCACCACAAGCAGACGGACGCGGAGTTCCTCTTTAGTTAGCGCTGGACTCACCGGGCTTTCCCCATGGTTTTTTCAACAGCCGAGATCAGATCCTGCACGCGGAAAGGCTTTTCCAGATAGAGTGCACCAATCTTGCGCAGGGTGGTTACAGTTTCTTCGTTGGCGTAGTCGCCGGTAATGATTACTACTTTGTTAACAAGATCGGGACGATTGGCGGAAATCCAGGAATGCACCTGGGCGCCGTCGACTCCGCCGGGCGTCCGCATGTCGGAAACCACGCCCAGATATTTTCCTTTTTCCAACAGCCGCAAGGCTTCGGCGCCGGATTCGATGCACACGACCTCATACCCGTTGCGCTCCAACGTGGCGCTCACCAGAGCCATGATGGAGGGTTCGTCTTCGATCAGAAGAACTGGCAAAGTAGCTCTTGGAATGGTTGGGGTTGTCATTTTTGTAGTACTCCTGCGGCCACGCCGAGAGAAGCAATGTGGGGCACTGCGGGAAAGCGGACGATGAATGTGGCTCCCTGCCCGTCCGCATTGTTATGGCAGAGAATCTCGCCTCCATGCTCCTTCACGATGCCGTAGCAAATGCTCAGGCCGAGGCCGGTTCCCTTACCAACCTCTTTGGTGGTGAAGAAGGGATCGAAGATACGATCGGGGTGGGAGATACCGTGGCCATTATCGCGGAAGGAAACTTCAACGGCATTACCCGCCGCCTTGGTGGTCATGATTTCGATCCGAGCGGGGCGGCCAGTTTCGTGCACGGCGTCATAGGCGTTGTTCAGGATGTTCAGGAAAACCTGCTGCAACTGGTGAGCGTCACCGATGATATCGGGAAGGCCTTCATCCAGGTGCTCCACGATGTCCACGCCGTGGCTATTGAAATCGTAGGAGCGCAGCTGGATCGTCCGGCGCAAAATGAGGTTGAGTTGCACGGCGTTACGCTGTGGCGGCATTTGCCGGGCGAAGCTGAGCAGGTTTTGCACGATGGTTTTGGTGCGCTGGGCTTCCTGCAGGATGACGCGAAGGTCCTTGCGAGCGGACTCGGGAATCTCAGAATTTTCGAGCAGCAGATCGGCGAAGCCCAGGATTGCGGTCAATGGATTGTTCACTTCGTGGGCGACGCCTGAGACCAGTTGTCCGACAGCGGCCAGTTTTTCGGCGTGAACCAGCTTGTCGCGCAGTTCGGCGGAGTCGGTGATGTCGGTCATGACCACGACGATGCTGTTGATATTGCCCTGCTCGTCGCGCATCGGACTGAGGTTCACGGAAAACTGACCGGCGTGGCCGTTGCCCCGCATGATCTGCAATTCGAGATTGTCGACCTGCCCACCGCGCAAGATGGCTTGCAGCGCGTCCGAGAGTGGACGGACGTAGCCGGGCGCGGCCAACTCCAGTAGAGGGCGTCCCAGAAGTTCCTTCTGTTCAAAGCCAGCTTCGTACCAGCGACGATTTGCATAGCTGATGAGACCGGCTGTGTCGGATACCAGAATCAGGCTTTGCGTATTGCTGAGAATCTTCCCCGAGAAATCGCGCTCGCGGTGCAACTCCGATTGATAGGTGTGAAGGCCGGTGACATCGAGCATCAAGCCGCGAATCTGTTGTAGCCGTCCCAGACTGTCGTACATGCCAAAAGCATTGATGAGAACGTAGATGGGGGAACCGTTTTTTCGGCGCAGCGTCGCTTCATAGTTCCGCATGTGGCCGTGCTCTTCCATCGCCTGGGCGTGCAGCAGCCGCTGTTCCGGAGAAAAATAAATCTGCGTCGGGATATCGACCTGCAGGAGTTCCTCGCGGCTGGAATATCCCAGCATCGCGACCAGAGCATCGTTGACCTCGACGAAGCGGCCTTCCGGAGTGCTGAAGAAAAGTCCTTCCTGAATGTTGTCGAACAATTCTCGGTATCGGCGCTCGGCTTCTCGGCGGTCGGTAATGTCCTTGAGCACGTGGATGGTCTGCAGGTTTTCGCCAGAGGCGCCGTGAACGCGCGAAGTCGAAACCAAGTACGTGCGATCGAGAGCGGGATGAACGAATTCGTCCGTCTCTTCGCCCATCGACCGGCAAAAGGGACAGGAATAGAGCGTAGGCTCACTGGTGAGTGCCAGAAGCGCCCTCATGTTGACGCCGATTAACTCGCTCGGAGCGACTCCGATCATCGCGGCCAGCGAGCGGTTCACGCGCAAAACTTTATCGGTTTCATCGTGTACGACGATCAAGTCGCTGATCGCGTCAAAAATTTCCAGCCAATGGCGATTCGCCTGCTCAATGCGAGTGAATAAGCGGGCATTTTCCAGCGCCATGGCGGCGTGGCTGGCGATGGCTTCGAGCAGGCCACGATCTTCGCCGGTTAGAGGGCCAGAGCGTCCGGAGAGACAGAGCGCCCCGGCGAGTTCTCCATTAGAGCCAGGGAGCCTCACCGTTACGCAATCGTCCCAACCCAGCCTGGAGGCCAGATCCGTTCCCAGCAGATCGGATGCTGTGCCAGAGAGGATGGCATCGGCACGCTCGCTGGCCAATCCAGTAAGGGCCTGCGCTAAATGTTGTTGCAGGAGGCGATCTTCGCCGCGCGTACGAGCGTCAAGATCCGGCTTCTCTCCGGAACGGTCTTTACTTCGCGGACTCTCGTTGTGATGATCAACAGCATGCTCGTGACTGGACTGACCTTGATCTGGCAGAACGCCAGGATAAGTATCTTCGGAAACGTCGGCCAAGCCGCGATGTTCACTCGCGGTGGGAAGAAGGATCTGCGGCAGTGGGTGCAGGGCTGCCGTCTGGAATCGCCCCTCCTGAAACAAGGCCAGGGCCCCGGCACGCGCTCCCGTCAATTCGATGGACCGCTCCAGAAACTTGTGGGCAAAATCCGGCAGGCGCAGAAGTCCGTCCACTTCACGCGCCAGTTGAATCAGAACGTCGGAGCGGCGGCGGTTGAGTTCGGACTGGTGCAGGTTATGGGCGACTTCCATCACCACCGCAACCTGCGCCGCCAAAGCGCGGGCACGGCGAATGTCCTCGCGCGAAATGCCGGTACCGTCCAGGCGGTCGAGCACTCCAAACATGCCGAGCACACTGCCGTCCGCACCCAACAACGGCACTGCCAGTAGTTGCCGGGCGTGGTAGCGAGCGACTATTTCCTGGTTGGCGCCCGCCTCGTGGCTGACGTCATCGGACCAGAAAACTTCTTTGGCCCGCAGGGCGCGAGTCGCAATGCCCTCGGGAAAAATGTTATCGACGCGCTGCGGCTCACCGCGAACCACCGCGTGACGCACACGAAACTGGTCGTCTTCGAGCAAAGCGATGAAGCAACGGCCGAAGCCGAGGAAATCGGCGGCCCGGACTACGAACGCCTGCAGGGAACTGTTCGAGATCGCCGCTGGAACTCAGTTCGGTGGAGATCTCCAGCAACTGATGAAGTTCCTGCGCCTGTCCCTGGGCAGTGGAACATAATTCGGCGTGTGCCATGGCCACCGCGCCGAAGCCGGCCACCGCGGACACTAGCGATTTTTCCTCGGCCGTGAAAGCACCCTCGGAGCGCGGATAGACCAGGATCGCTCCCTGCGTGCGCGCCGTGCGGAAGGGGGCCGCGATCAGCATGCCAGGGGAGACCAGGCTGCCCAGCGAGTGCTGATCGCTACTGACCGAGATGGTGATGAGTTCTCCTGCGGAAACGGCGCGTTGCGCCAGGTCGGCGGCGAAACGAATGGTTTGCCGATCATGGCGGGCACGGAAAGACGTAGCCAGCTGAGGAGTCTCGGCCGAGACAGCCCTCAGCTCGAATGGACCCTCACGTCGCAGAAGCACCGAGACCAACCGTGTACGCAAGAGAAGGCGGAGACGGTCGGCGAGTGCCTCGGTAACGGCGTCTACATCCGGAGTTCCGTGCAGCGCACTGGCTACCTCGGCCAGGACCTCGGCGCGACGGTGCTCCTCGCGCGCGACTTCGCCCAGCCGGGCCGTCTCCAGCAGGCTGCCCAATTGTCCGGCGAGAATGGTCGCTTGGGCGGCAAGGTCCTCGGTAAAGAACTCATCCTCTGAATCATGCAAGAAGGTCACCGCACCGATTACTTCATCGAACACCACCACTGGGGCGGCCATGAGCGAGTGTGCGTCGAATTCCCGGGCCGCCGGAAAAAGAGCAGACGCAACGTGATTGACAAACGTGGTCCGCCGGGAGCGGATCACGCTAGCGGTAACGACACTTTGATGAGGGAGGAGACGTAGACCGATAAAGCGTTCGGCCAGCTTGCCGTCCGCCTGTTCTCCGATGAGCTCATTGCCGGCATGTCGGCGCCAGAAATAGACCCCGCTGCACAGAAAAAATTCGCGGGTGATACGGCAAAAAAAATGGATGAGAGCGTTGGCATCCGGGCGTTCCGCAGCCTTTCCCGCAATCCGCACCAGAAGTTTCTGGAAAGGTTCCTCGGAATGGGCATGGGGCCGAGCTTCCGGCGACGAAGTCGAGTTGCCTGCTGGCATATTCAGATCGTCACCGACTTTCGATAGTTTCCACTGATTCTCACAAGTGATTGAATCTAATGGAAAACTAACCGTTGTCTCAATTTGAGTCAAGTGAAATGGGAGAGAGAGGTGCCAAAGTGGGAAATCCCGCAAATTGCTACGCGTAGGGCTCTCACTTTGAGAATGACCTGTACAACCTACAAGATGAGACGCGAGTCATGCCCGCTCAGGGGTCAATGAAAGATCGCGATTCAAAGCTAAGTCTTTGGTTTTGCGGGCAAATCTCAAGTGTGACTTTCGTTTTTCCGAAATATGACGCATGGCCCCGGCGTTGCTCCGAAGGAATCACCAGGATTATTGCCAAGGAGGAACTGTGTCTTTCGGAAGGGCTGGAGCGTTGGTGGCAGTAGTTGCCGTGGTAGCGGCAGGCTCGGTGAATCTTCGAGGTCAGGATTCCGGAAGTGACATTGTGCGTCGCGCCAAAAGCAAAGTGCAGGCAGTGTATCCCGAACTGGCTCGCAAAATGAACATCACGGGCACGGTGAAAGTGCAGGTGGTGGTCTCCCCGAACGGCACAGTGAAGGAAGCGAAGGTTGTTGGCGGGCATCCGGTACTGGCCAGCGCTGCCCTCGATGCGGTCAAGAAATGGCGGTTCGAACCGGCGCCAGTAGAGAGCACGGGCGTGGTGGATTTCAAGTTTGAAGCACATCAGTAGATCTTCATCAGCGGGCACGAGGGCAGATAGCCGCCGGGAGGAAACGGCATGACGATCGGCAAGAAGCTTTACAAGAATTTCGGATACATCCTCAGCTTGGTGGTAGTGCTGTTCATCGTGAATCTGCTGGCGGTGCAAAGGGAGCACGCGGCCAAGGCGGCGGCTACGGCATCATTACAGTTGAAGGACGCCACCAACCAAGTTCGCTTCCAGATGATGCAGAACCGATTGTACCTGAGCAATTACCTGCTCAGTGGCGACAGCCGCGAAGTGGACCGGATGAACGAAGGTCTGCACACGCTCACCGAAAAATTGCAGCAGGGCAAGTCGCTGGCGAATTCCGAGCAGGAGCGCTCCGCTCTGGACAAGGTAGGGCAGCTGGAACAGGCCTGGAGCAAGGAGTTTGCCCAGCCCCTGATCGAAAAGCGCAAGGACGTGGACTCCGGCAATGCCACCGTTGCCGAATTACAGATTTACTACCTTCAGAAAGACGCTTCCTCCTGGGTAAAGAACTCCACTGACGCGCTGGACGTGGCGGATGTGGAAAATAGCAAACTGGTCGATGCCGGCACTAAATCGGATCAAACGGCGAGCGCGCTGACCATTTTCTTCTCCGTGATAACACTGCTGATCGCGCTGAGTGTGGGCATTTTTGTCGCCATCACCACCGCCAAGTCGATCACCGGACCGCTGACCAATCTCATGACGGTGTCGCGGCAGATCGGCGACACTGGCGATCTGGAACACAACATTGATGTAACCCGGCAAGACGAAATCGGAGAACTGGCCCGCACCTTCGCCAAGATGGTCACCTATCTCAAGGAGATGGCGGCCGTCTCCGAAGCCATCGCCGGCGGAGATCTCACGGTTGAGGTGAAACCGCGCTCGGCGCACGACACACTGGGCAACGCTTTCGCCCGGATGGTGGAAGGCTTGGCGCGATTGGTGCGTAGCGTGCGTGACGCCTCCGCTCAGGTAGCCAGCGCTTCCGGGCAGGTCGCGAATGCATCTGACGACTCGGCGAAAGTCGGCCTGCAGGCTTCCTCGGCCATCGATGAAGTGACCAGCACTATGCACGAGATGAGTGTGAACGTGCAGAACATGGTGAAGAGCACGCAGGTGCAGGCTTCCAGCGTAAGCGAGACTTCCGCCTCCATCGACCAGATGGTCGCCTCGATTCAACGCGTGGCGGATACCGCAAAAGTTCTGCTCGATATTTCCAACCGCTCGCGCGAAGAAGTGCACAGCGGCATTACCACGATGGAAAAGGCCACCGACGGCCTGAACCGGATCAACGCCACGATTACAAGCTCCGGGGAGATCATCGGAGCGCTGGGACAGCGCGCTGACGATATCGGAAAGATTATCGAAGTCATCGACGATCTGGCGGAGCAAACCAACCTGCTGGCCTTGAACGCCGCCATTGAAGCAGCCCGCGCGGGCGAGCATGGCCTCGGTTTCGCCGTGGTCGCAGACGAAGTCCGCAAGCTGGCGGAAAAGTCGGCGCAATCGACCAAGGAAATTTCCGAGCTGATCCAGAGCATTCAGAAGGAAGCGCGCAAGGCCGTGGAGAACATGGACCGCTCCACCGGAATCGTGAACGAAGGCCTGGATCTGGGCGGCGAATTGAACGCGGCGCTGAAAAAGATTTCGAACGTGGTCACCGAGGTCTACAAGTTCGCGCAGGAGATCGGCGCTGCCACCAATGAACAATCGCACGGCTCATCGCAGATCGCCCGCGCCACCACGCGGCTGAACGAAATCACCCATGAAATCAACTCGGCCGTGGAAGAACAAGCCTCTGGCGCGCAAGCCGTGGTGAAGGCCATGGAGCGCATGCGCGAACTGGTGCAGCAGTCGACTTCCGGGTCCACGGAACTGGCAGCCTCGGCCGAGCAGATGTCAAAGATGTCGCGCGGCTTGCTCGAGTTTATGGACCGCTTCACCCTCGATGAGGCGGCATCGCGGCGGTCCGCGGACGAAAAATCGCAGAATGCAAAGCGGGCAGCAGCGGGATCGCGTTACTAGCTAGGCATCGGGGAGAGAGGACCAGCGATGAGTCGCGAACTCCATATCGTGGGCTTCCAGGTCGGGCGTGAGACCTATGGCGTGCCGATTACTTCGTTGCACGAGATCGTGCGCGTGCCCGAGATCACCGCGGTCCCCGATGCGCCCGATTATCTGGAGGGTGTGATTAACCTGCGGGGCAAGATCGTCTCGGTCATGGACCTGCGCAAACGTTTTGGCATCAAGCAGGCTGCGCTGAAAAAAGGAAACCGCATTCTGGTGGTGGAGCACTCCGGAAGGCTAGCCGGGCTGATCGTGGACTCGGCGTCCGAAGTGGTGAAAATCCCCCCCGAAGATGTGGAACCGCCGCCCGCGGCGTTTCAGGACGGTGGTCTGAACTGCGTCACCGGACTCGGCAAAGTTCGAGGCCGACTGATCGTATTACTGGACATGAGCAAACTGCTGGCTCCGGCCAGCTTGTTGCAAGCCAAGGCCAACCGGGAAGGTAAAACACCGGCAGTCGAGGCACGCGCAGCCGCGGCCAAGTAATCGAGATGGAAGCCTGACAGAGACGGAGTGAGCGAAAGGCAAATGAGGCGAGACCGAGCATGAGCGCATTCGGAGCGGCACCGGCTCCCATCCTGACCGAAGCGGAACTTCGTCTTCTGCAAGCCCTGATCTATCAGGAGTGCGGCATGCATTTTGACGAGCGCCGCACCCACTTCCTCCAGGACCGTCTGCTGAAACGTCTGAAAGAGTGTAAGGCAGATTCCTTCTACGCTTATTACCGCCTGCTGATCAGTCAGGACGGCAAGATGGAACTGGCGAAGTTGGTCGAGAATCTCACCGTCAACGAAACCAGCTTCTTCCGCCACAAAGCCCAACTCGATCTCTTCCAGAAGTACGTGCTGGAAGACATGCTCAAGCAAAAACAGGCCCACCGCGAATATTCCATCCGGATTTGGAGCGCGGGCTGCTCCACCGGGCAAGAGGCCTACACACTGGCCATGATGGGCGTCGATTCCCTGGCTTACTACTATCTGCGCAATCCCCTGCCGGTGGAGATTGCGTTACCCAAACCGCTGATTCCGCCGCCCTGGCGGGTTGAAATCCTGGCCAGTGACATCAGCTACTCCGTTTTGCGCACGGGGCAAGAAGGCGCCTACAACGAGCACCAGATGGGCGGCGTCGATTACGGCTTCCGCCTGCGCTACTTCGACAAGGTCGGCGACCGCTACGCGGTCAAGAAGGCGCTGAAAGAAATGGTCCACTTCGATTTTCACAATTTGAAGACCGAATACCTGCCGCAGCGCAACGACGTGATCTTTTGCCGCAATGTGATGATGTATTTCGATGAGGCGGAACAAAAGCGTTTGATCGAAAAGTTCTACCGCTGCCTGAATCCCGGCGGCTATCTCTTCGTGGGCCATGCCGAAAGTCTGCTGGGCCTGACCGATCGATTCCAGATGGTGCACCGCGACAGCGGAACCGCCTATCAGCGGATTGAGGTGCGGGAGTGACCGACACACCCGACGAGCGTGGCGCAGAGCTGCGGGAGCTGTTCTTCGAAACCTCGCAGGAATTGCTGCAGGCACTGAACGAAGAATCTCTGAAGCTGGAGAACCATCCCGGCGACGAGGAGATTGTGCGTTCGATTCGCCGGACGGTCCACACGCTCAAAGGCGATTCGGCGGCCTGCGGCCTGCGCGAACTGAGCGAACTGGCGCACCAGTTTGAGGATGCCCTTTCGCTGGAAACCGCCTCCGCGCATGGAGCGTTGGCGGAGATCGCTTTTGCAGCGGCGGACGTCTTCGCGGCCATGCTGGCGTCTTATCGCAGCGGAAGCCCAATGCCTGCCACTGAGGCTCTGCGCCAGAGAATCAGCGAGCTGACCTCTGCTCCCGCCGCCAGGAAATCGCGGCGCAAGAAAAAATCCACCGAGCCAAGCCTGAAGTCCGCCAAGGACTGGACCGATGCAGAAAAGCGCGCAATGGCACAGGCGCAAGCCGCCGGCTTAAGTCTTTATGACGTTGTGGTCAAAATCGATCCCCACTGCCCTATGCCGATTGCGGCACGGCAGCTGATTCAGAACGCCATCAGTAGTATCGGTCAAGTGCTGGTGGTACGCCCCGACGCCAAATCGCCGGCCGCCACCAAGCAGGTTGAATTCGTCTTCGCCACTTCACACTCAGAAGAGCAAATCGCGGCCAAGAGCCGTATTCCAACCATAGCGACGGATGTGATCGTGACCCTGATCGCGGCCGCTCGATCGCAGTTCGCCACTCCGACAGATCCGCCTGTGACTGACTCACCCTCGTCGCCAGAAACTGCGGACACGGCAAGTCCCATCTCTCCGGACCAATCTTCGGCATCTCCTTTCGAGCCCCAGACAGCTCAGTCCGAAACTCCGAGTCCCGCTCCGGAAACTGCGCCGGCACTGATGACGGAGAATATTCTGCGGGTGGAAGCGGGACGCATCGATAGCGTCCTCAACCTCGTTGGAGAACTCATCATCGGCAAATCGATGTTGCAGCAGGCGCTGACCGAGTTTGGCAAACGCTATCCCAAAGAAGTGCTGCGCGGCAAGTTTGCCGACGCCATGGCTTTCCAGTCGCGAGTCTTGAACGACCTGCAACGCTCGGTCATGAAGATCCGCATGGTGCCCGTCGATCAACTGTTCCGGCGCTTCCCACGCATGGTGCGCGACGTAGCCCGGCAGTGCGGGCGGGAAGTGGATCTGGAGCTTAGCGGCCAGGAAACGGATCTCGACAAAGGCATTCTCGACGCCATCGCCGAACCGCTCACGCATCTGGTTCGAAACGCCGTCAGCCACGGCATTGAACCTGCGGAGCAACGCCGCACTCTGGGCAAGCCGCCGCGAGGAAAGATCCAGCTGCACGCCATCACCAAGGCAATCAGGTGGTGGTCGAGATCAGCGACGACGGTCGCGGCATCGATGCGCAGAAGATTCGCTCCAAGGCGATCGAGTTGGGAATGGTCACACCCGAGGAAGCAGCGCGGTTGAGTGAAGCCGAAGCCCTGGAACTGATCTTCCGGCCCGGCTTCAGCACGGCTGAGGAAGTCACCGAAGTTTCCGGGCGGGGAGTTGGCATGGATGTGGTGCAGAGCGTGCTGCACCGACTGAAGGCTACCATTCACATTGAAACTCGTCCCGGCCAAGGCACAACCTTCCGGCTGAAGCTGCCGCTCACGCTGGCCATCATCAAGGCTCTGATGTTCTGGGTAGAGCAGCGTTTGTACGCCATTCCGCTGAACGCCGTAAGTCATATCGCCCGCACCAACGAAGCCGAAGTTCATCAGGTGGATAACTACGAAGTTCTGCAGTTGCGCAATCAGGTGCTGCCATTGCTGCGCCTGGGCCGCCGCCCCGCCGACGCCGGCGACCGGAAATCCAGCAAGCTTTTTGTGCTGGTGATCACCGTCGGAGAAAAGAAATACGGATTGATCGTCGACGCGTTGGAAGGAGAAGAAGAATTGGTGATCAAAGCTCTGGACGACCAGACCTTCGCCACCGACCTGGTTAACGGAGCTTCGATCCTGGGCGACGGAAAGGTGGTGCTGATTCTGAATCTGGCGGCCGTCGTCGAGCACGTTTCGCGCTCGCGTCCCGAGGAACCGGGTATTGCTAACTTCGGGCTGTTGCTGAACCAGAGCGATCGGGCACGGCTGGCACTGAGTGCAGTGGGAGGTCAGGCATGAGTCGGAACAGGGTGCGCGTACTGGTGGTGGACGATTCCGCCCTGATGCGGAAGCTGATTCCGCAGATGCTCGAAGCTGACTCGTCCATCGAAGTTGTGGGTACCGCGATGGACGGCAATTTCTGCCTGAAGAAGATCGAAGAGCTGCAGCCCCACGTGGTCACGCTGGATCTGCAAATGCCGGGGATGAACGGCATTGACACCCTGAAAGAAATCATGCGGCGGCAACCCTTGCCGGTGATCGTGGTAAGTTCGCACTCCACCGAGGGAGCTTCGATCACGTTCAAGGCGCTGGGACTCGGCGCGTTCGACTTCGTAACCAAGCCGAAGGACGCCTCGGCGCACATGGCGGAGACCGCGAAGGAGCTCATCGCAAAAATCAAGGCTGCTGCCGATTGCAAGGTGATGCGGCCTGGAACCTTGCGCGGGGCGCCGGCACGCACGGAAAAGATTACGTCCGCCAAATCTGCTCCGCCACCCACTCGCACTGTCGCCATCGGGATCTCCACCGGCGGCCCGCAAGCTCTGGAATTCCTGTTGTCCCAACTTCCGCCGGATTTTCCCGGAACCATCCTCGTAGTGCAACACATGCCAGAAGGCTTTACGGAAATGTTTGCGCACCGGCTCGACGAGTTATGCGCCCTGCGGGTAAAGGAAGCGCAATCGGGAGACGTGCTGCAGGCGGGGCGCGTGCTGATCTGCCCGGGAAGCCGGCACATGAAAGTTAAACGGCTGCCGATGGGCAATGTTGTGGTGCTCAATGACGACGCTCTGGTGAACGGGCACCGGCCCAGCGTGGACGTTCTGTTTCGCAGCGTGGCCGAGGAATTCGGAAGGCAAAGCATCGCCGTATTGATGACCGGCATGGGCGACGACGGGGCTGAAGGTTTGGGAGCAGTGAAGAAGGCGGGGGGCATGACGATAGCCCAGAGCGAAGAATCCTGCGTGGTTTACGGCATGCCCAAAGCCGCAATCGAACGCGGCTATGCCACCCGGGTCGTCGCTTTGGACGTGCTTTCGTCTACTTTGCAGGCCCTTTGCGGCCGCAGCGATGGTTATGCCGACGGCGGCACACACAAGTCCTTCGGCGCGGGGCGCTGAACGGCGTGCTGGAAAAGCTTCAGGCTTGGTGACTTGAGTCATCTGGCCGGCGGGACACCGCCGTGTTGAAATGAGAAGGGGAGGTTGCTATGGAGCAGTTTGCAGCAGTTAAACGGAGCAAAGATGGACAGGCGGTGCGTTACTTGATCGTGGACGATTCGGTGTTCGCGCGCAAGAACCTGGCCCGCATGATCGAAACCTTCGGCGGACAGGTGGCGGGCGAGGCCGGGGATGGCTTGACGGCGATCAGCGAGTTCGATCGCACGCATCCCGACATCGTGCTCATGGACATCACCATGCCGCAGATGGAAGGCATCGAGGCCGCCGAGAAGATCGTGCAGGCGCACCCCGAAGCCCGCATCGTGATGGTGTCCTCGGTCGGATACCAGGAAAACATCGTGGCCGCCTTGCAGCGCGGGGCGCGCCATTTCGTGCAGAAGCCGGTGAAGCCGGAAGTGCTGTACGAAGTCATCAAGTACGTGATGGGAGAAGACGGCGCCGTCGTGAACGCGGCCGGAGCGGGAGTCTAGTCGCATGAAGATGGAGCTGATTCAGCCTTTCATCAACGCGGCCGACGCCGTGTTGTCGCAAGGCTTGCAGGGCACTACCAAGGTAGGCAACCTCTCGATGGAAGAGGAAGGCTACCGCCGCAAAGGTGTGGCCGGCATGGTGGCGCTCACCGGCGACATCGAAGGGCGAATCATTCTCGATCTCGAGCCGCAAACCGCTGTGCGCGTGGCCAGCCACTACGCGGGCGCCGAATTGCCGGAGTCCGACGGTCTGATCAAAGAAACCATTTTCGAACTGGCGAACCAGGTGGTCGGCAACGCCGTCAGCGCGCTCAACGACCAGGGCTTTCACTTTCGCGTGCATCCTCCTCTCCTGCTTACTTCCGCGGAAGGCGACAAAACCAGCGAAGACGTCGAAGCTCTGGTGATCTGCTTTGAAACCTCCCTCGGCAACGTGTATATGAATGTCGCGTTGCGCTACAACAAACGCCGCATGGCGGACCACGCAACTGGCGGAAGGTCGTAACTCGCCATCCAGCTAGAAATGTTTCCCAACTTTGTCTACCCTCCCTCGCATCCAATCCTGACGCCTTCTCCGCGCTCTTCGCGGATTTTCTCCGCGCATCTCTGCCACTAAGAGCCTTGAAACGCTGAAACGGGGAGAACATCCGCGGAGAGCGCGGAGAAGATTAAGCCAACAGCGACAACTGGCGGCCGGGATCCGATCCGGCGTCATCTACCGAATCGGCGAATCTTTTCAGCTCAGGATACTTCTCGATCAGCGTAGGCGGAGCCAGCACTCGCCGATTGCCGATCATGGCTTTCAACTCCAGCGCATTCACGCCCGCCTTGCTCTCGAAGTGATTGTTGGTGATCACGTACGTGGTTTGCGCCCGCCGACTAACGCTTTCAATTCTCTCCTTCCAACCGGCGAGTTCTTTTTCGCTGTAGAGATAGTTGTAGCGATCATTGCGATTGTCGGAATCGAACCACTGTTCGTAGTTGCGCCCGTGCAAGCGGACGTAGCCGATCGCTCCGGTCACATGTTCGGTGGGCCGCAAGGATCGGCCCAGCAACGGCTGGTCGATATTGCAGAAGCCGACGTTTTTCTGGGTAAAGTCGGCCAGCGTTTCGGCGTTGTTCCAGCTGGAATCCCGCACTTCGACCACGCGCGGGTATTCGATGAACTGCCGCAAGCAGCCGATCGAGATATTCGCGATTGAGTGAAGTGTTCTTGAACGACACCGGAAACTGAATGAGCAACGCGCCCAGCATTCCTTCCGCGGCAATCGCATCGAGCCCTTCGCGAGTGCGAGCTTCATCTTCGTCGGTCGGGCGAATCGTCGCCGCCGAAGTGGGCTCCATCACTGCGATGGGCGAGTGCGTGAAGGCGCGGTAAAGCTTGGCCGTAAAGAGAAAGTTCTTGTTCACCGCCGCGACCTTACGGCACCAGAGCTTCGCCAGTTCCGGCTTCAGCGGGCCATAAAACGAAGTATTGATTTCCGTGGTATCGAAGAAGCGCGCCAGATATTCCAGAGGATGCTGCTTGCGGCGCTGCATTCCGGGAGGATAGAAGATGCCGTCCCAGTCTTTATAAGACCAGCCAGCGGTGCCGACGCGAACCTCGTTCGAGTGAACCTGAGGCAAACGAGCTGAGGCCGAGGATTCCATACGCGGAACCACAGACGGAGGGCAGAGCAAGGTTAGCACAGGCAGGACTCGCGCTTAGTCCAGCAACAACACTACCCAATACACACCCGTAGGATAGGTCTCCGTGCGCGCGTAGCACGCGCCCACCGAGAAGCTGCGTAGATTCTGGCCGGAAAGCACGTGGCCGGCATTCTCCGGCAGGGCTTCGGGGTGCAGGCTGGTATAGCTAAGCACGATGTAACGCTGGGCGAGTTGATGAACCGGGGACGTGCCGAGCCTGTCCGCCTGCGCCATGGAGCAGGCCGCATCGTCCGCCTCTGGCAGGTCGCGACGGGCGAGGGCAGGCTGGTTGGCCTGACGCCGCGTTCGCACTACGGCTACGGCAATAAGCTCCTTCACTTGTGCTGCGGAGTAACTGGGGAGGGCATGGCCAAAATCCTGCACTATGTACAGCCGATCTCCGTTACGAACCACGCCCAACCCGACCACGTTGTAAGCCGGGTTGAGCAGGTTCGACGCGATGCGGAGGGGAAAGCATTAAATGTTGTTGGGCCGCGGCAGCGTCGAAATCGAGCGCCACGTTTTCGCCTTCCTGATCCAGTTGCGTGCGCGTGGCCGCCGCCAAGCGTTGGGGCAGGGAGGGCTCACCGTCAAACCGGTGCGAGAGTTGTTTAGCCAGAAACATCGCTTCCGCGTGCGCGCGGGCAGCCTGGCTCATGCCCGCATCGAGCGCTAACAGTGGAGCACCGGCGTGGGCTCGCGCCGCATTCACCAGACTCCAGAAGTTGTCGTTCTGCTTCAGAATCGTAGTCGCTAAAGGGAATGTCAGGAGAGGTCGATGAGGCCGGTCGAAGAGTCGCGCCCCCGGATCTCCCCGCTCCGTCCGTACTTCTCTGCGAAGAAGCCAACACTCGGGACGACGGCGAAATTGAGGCGGAACTCAGAAGCAAGAAAAGCACGATTGAGAGTCTTATGCCGTTTGCTCTTTTGTCCGTCGACCTTCTATTGGTGGTTCCAGGAACCCTCAGCATGGGCTGCGCCTAGTCAACTCAATCCTGGGGGAGGAATGCAGATTCGGTCTTAAATTTGTCTGCTGGTGCTACGCTAGAAGCTAAAATCCACACTGAGAAGTTACCTTCGCTATGGAACCAGGTGTCGTAGGGGTCATCGGCCTATTGTTTGGAAGCCTGATTGCTTGGCTGGCGCTGCGCTCGCGTACCGCTGGGCTGAACGCCCGTTTGTCCTTGATGGAAAAGGAATTAGCATCTGAAAAGGCCGGACTGGCGCGGCTTCAGCAGGCTCACACCGAACTGGTGGCTGGCAAGGCTAGAGCGGAATCGGCTCTGGAAGTGGAACGAAAGACCAGCAACGAAAAGATCGAGCTGGTCACGAACGCCAGAGAAGAACTGGGCAATGCCTTCAAAGCCATGGCTGCCGACGCGTTGGACAGCAACAGTATGTCCTTCCTGCGAATTGCCCAAGAAAGCCTAAAGCGCTTCCAAAGCGAAGCCGAGAATGATCTCGAAGCCCGTCAGAAGGCGGTCGCCGACATGGTCGCACCGGTGCGCGATTCGCTGAATAAAGTAGACGCACAAATTCAGCAGATGGAAGTGGCGCGGGGCGACGCTTATGGCGAGTTGCGCGCCCAGGTGCAATCGCTGATCGCCACGCAAAAAGACTTGCAGTCGGAGACGGGCAACCTGGTGCGGGCACTGCGCACGCCGAACGTCCGCGGGCGTTGGGGAGAAATTCAGTTGCGGCGCGTGGTTGAGATCGCGGGCATGCTTTCCTATTGCGATTTCGCCGAGCAGGAGTCCGTGACTACAGAATACGGCAGGCTTCGTCCGGATCTGGTCGTGAAACTTCCGGGCGGAAAGCATGTCGTGGTGGATGCGAAAACTCCGCTGCAAGCCTTCCTCGATGCTTTCGAAACCACCGACGAAGATACCCGCCGCGCCTGCCTGGCCAATCATGCGCGGCAGGTCCGCGATCACATGAACACGCTCGCCGGCAAGAAATATTGGGAGCAATTCGAAGCCACGCCGGAGTTCGTCGTGATGTTTCTTCCCGGCGAGACATTTTTCAGCGCGGCCCTGGAACAGGATTCAGGTTTGATCGAGCACGGAGTACTGAACCGAGTCATTCCCGCCTCTCCGACCACTCTGATCGCGTTGCTCAAGGCCATCAACTACGGATGGAATCAGGAAAAACTGGCGCGCAATGCACAACAGATCAGCGAGCTAGGCAAGGAACTGCACGACCGTTTGCGCCTGCTTGCCGGCCACATCAGCTCAGTGGGAACTGGACTAGACCGAGCCGTTGAGTCTTACAACAAAGCGGTCGGTTCGCTGGAAAGCCGGGTGCTGGTTTCCGCACGCAAGTTCGCCGAACTGGGAGCGTCTGTAGCCGATGACATTCCCGAACTCGAGCCTATTGAAACCACCGCGCGGGAGCTCTCGTTTGAGTGGGACGATGAAGAAAGCCCGCCAGCAGCGGCAGAAGGTGAGCGGAAGGCGGGCTGAGACGAATCCTCGTGCGTTCTCGCGACATTGAGAAATGTCGAATCTCAGTAAATTCTTATCTCGCGCAGCAGTTTTCTGGCCATCTCCTCAAAAGCTGTAGTGTAATGCCATCCGAAGGTTCGCTGATTAGCCGTACGCACCCGGCCGTCGTGCGTTACACTTCCGGCCAGTTCGCTTCCTAAAGCCTGCCCTAACCCCGCCGATGACCTATGTGACGAGGCTGCGTCGCAACGCGCAGACTCTCGTCCCGATCCCCCTGGTTAAGAAAGTTCCCAGGCATGAGCCGCATTGCATGAGCACGTCCTCCGATATCGGTCTGATCAAAAGGTTAAGTGTCTTTGCCTCCGCGGCCAGCTTGTTCTCCATTGCGGTCGGAGTGTCGGGTCTTTGCGGCTGGGCGTTCCACATTACCGTACTTGGCACCTGGGGAGCCGCGCGAGTAAGGATGGTGGCGAACACCGCCGCCTGCTTTGTACTCATCGGCCTTTCCCTGTGGCTGCAGCGAAAAAAGGACGAGCCTTCTTTTCCTCGCGCGAGGAAGCTCGCCGCGAGAACCTCAGCAGCAATCGCCGCGCTTACAGCGGCGCTCAGCCTGACCGAGCACCTCTTTGGCTGGGACTTCCACATCGATCAGTTGCTGGCTCCCGTCCCGCCCCTAGAGCGGATTGCCGGCGTTCGCCCGGGCTTGATGGCATCCAGCACCGCCGCAGATCTTCTCTTCCTCAGTCTCGCACTCTTTCTTCTAGACTGGAAAACCCGGAGCAACGATTGGCCCGCCCAGTTCCTTGCCATTGGGGCAGCGATGGGGGCCATATTTGGACACCTCGCCTTGCTTCTGCAACCCGGAACGTCGGGCCTTACCATGGCTTTGCCGACCGCCATGACCCTGTTTGTCCTGGCTTGCGGCCTGGTCTGCTCGCGCACCACCTGGGCGATTGGCGGCCTTCTGACTAGCCCGAGCGCGGGAGCCAGGCTCTTGCGGAGAGTGACCCCGGCCGCTGTTGTGGGTCTGGGCATCCTGGGCTGGTTCATAAGGAAGCCACTGTTAACAGAGGCTCACTACACCTGGGTTGAAGCCAGTTTGCTCGCGATATTGTGCGGCGCCTTGCTCGCCGGCTTCACCACATGGATCGCC
The DNA here is from genome assembly GCA_963750245.1 of uncultured Acidobacteriaceae bacterium. Lineage (GTDB taxonomy): Bacteria > Acidobacteriota > Terriglobia > Terriglobales > Acidobacteriaceae > Sulfotelmatobacter. The sequence goes on along the minus strand of CAVVQB010000002.1, from coordinate 357,443 downwards.
TTCATCGTCGATCGCAGCGAAGTTCTAAGTGCTGAACTGGAGCGGCGTGTTACCGAGCGCACTGCGGCACTGCGTGAAAGCGAGGCCCGTCTCGCGGGCATCATTCATTCGGCAATGGACGCCATTCTCAGCGTCGATGAAGAGCAGCGCATCGTGATGTTCAACGCAGCTGCGGAGAAGATGTTTGGTTGTTCGGAGCAGGACCCGATGGGGCAGTCCATTGAACGCTTAATACCACAGCGCTTTCGGGTCGCGCACCAAGCCCATATTCGCAATTTCTCCGAGACCGGTGTCACCAATCGAGCCATGAGAGCGACAGACATTCTGTCCGCGCTGCGATGCAGTGGCGAAGAATTTCCGATTGAGGCCTCGATCTCTCAAATCGAAACTGGGAGCAAAAAGCTGTTTACCGTAATTGTGCGCGACATCACGGAACGCAAGCAGGCGGAAGACGCGCTGCGCAAGAGCGAGGAACGCTTCCGTGCCCTGGTGACGGCCAGCTCAGACGTGGTGTATCGCATGAGCCCGGATTGGAGCGAGATGCGCCAGCTGGGGGGAAAGAATTTTCTCGCCGATACGGAAGCGCCAAACCGCAACTGGCTCCAGGAGTACATTCACCCGGATGATCAGGCGCGCGTGACGGCGGCCATCAACGAAGCCATCCGGACCAAGAGCACATTCGAACTGGAACACCATGTGCTGCGCGTGGACGGCAGCTTGGGCTGGACGCTCTCGCGAGCGATCCCGCTGCAAGATGAGAACGGCGAAATCGTTGAATGGTTCGGTGCCGCGAGTGATGTGACCGAGCGCAAGCGGGCCGAGGCCGCCTTGTCCGAGCAGGCGGAGGAACTTTCCCGAAAGGCGGAAGAACTGAGCCGATCCAATGCCGACCTTGAACAATTCGCCTACGTCGCCTCCCACGACCTGCAGGAACCGTTGCGCATGGTGACCGCCTACACCCAGCTGCTGGGCGAGCGCTATCGCGGCAAAATGGATGCCAACGCCGACAAATTCATCGGTTACGCCAGCGAGGGAGCGCAGCGCATGCAAGTCCTCATTCAGGATCTGCTGGCGTTTTCGCGCGTAGGTCGCAGCGAAGTAGCCAGCGCGAGCGTCGACTGCAATGCCATGATGCAGGACGTCTTGCAAACCTTATCTTCTGGCATTGAAGAGAGTGGAGCGGTTGTCACCTGGAAAACGCTTCCCACCGTCTGGGCAGATCGCACGCAGATAGCGCAAGTTTTTCAGAACCTGGTTGGGAATGCCATCAAGTTTCGCGGGCAGGATCGGCCAGTGATTTCCGTGTGGGCGGAAAGAGAAGATATGCACTGGCTCTTCAGCGTTAGTGATAACGGAATTGGAATTGCCCCCGAGAACGCTGAACAAATTTTCGTCGTCTTTCAACGCTTGCATGCACGCGCCGAATATCCGGGCAACGGCATCGGCCTCGCCATCTGCAAGAAGATCGTGGAGCGCTGCGGCGGCCGAATCTGGGTCGAGTCGCAGCCCGGTTCCGGTTCCACCTTTAAATTCACAATGCCACTCCATGGCTCCAACAAGTATGGCTCCGATGAGCGGGAAGGATTACACGATGAAATCGGGACTGCGGTTGCTGTTGGTGGATGACAATCCTGCCGATGTGGGATTAACGCGCGAGGCGCTGGCCAAAAGCCCGCACCACAGCAAGATCGAAAGCGTGGAAGATGGCGCCGAAGCGCTGGCCTTTCTCGGCCGCCGGGGAAAGTATGAGAATGCAGTCCGTCCCGATCTCGTGATCCTGGACCTGAGTCTGCCGAAGAGAGATGGCTTGGCAGTATTGGCGGCCATAAGAGCGGGGCCGGAACTGAGACGAATCCCGGTGGTGATTTTCAGTACGTCTCAATTGAGTAAAGACATTATGCGCAGTTATGAGCTGGGGGCGAACTGCTACGTGAGCAAGCCCGGAAATTTGAATGATTTTTTCTCCGCCGTGAGGGAGATTGAAGAATTTTGGTGCGAGTTGGCCAGCCTGCCACCACGAGGAGAATGAAGGACCATGGATCATCCGATTACAGATCATCCCACGACCCAAGTGTTGCTGATCGAAGATAACCCGGGCGATGCGGATCTGGTCCGCCTGCGGCTGGTCGAGTGCAAGACTCCGGTGAACATCCATTGTGTGCACCGGCTCTCCGATGGCCTCGCCTCACTGAGCAAAGAGACGCCCTCGGTTGTGCTTTTGGACTTGAACTTGCCCGACAGCCGAGGCGCGGAAACCTTTCGCAAAGTCATGGAGCACTCCCCCAATGTGCCGGTGGTCGTGCTTTCCGGCCAGGATGACGAGGCGTTGGCCATTAAGGCTGTTCATCAGGGTGTACAAGACTATCTGATCAAGGGCAACATCTCGAGCAAGCATCTCGAGCGTGCCATCCGCTACGCCGTGGAACGGCAGGCCCTTTTGCGTTCGCTGGAAATTACTCGCAAGCAGCAGATCGAGTTCAAAAACCAGTTCCTCTCCCACGTCTCTCACGAACTGCGGACTCCGCTCACTTGCATTCACCAGTACGTCACTCTCCTTCTCGACGGGCTGGCGGGCCCGCTCGCTCCTGATCAGTCGGACCATCTGAAGACCGTGCTGAAAAGCGTGAATCAGTTGCATGCCATGATCCGCGACTTGCTCGAAGCGACGCGCGCCGAAAGCGGCAAAATGCGCATCGAACCTCGCTGCCTGGCGCTCGGCGATCTCATTCAGCAGACCGTGACGATGATGAGGCCCATGGCGGGCGAAAAGCAGATCGGACTGGAAATCGGCGTAGACCAAAGGCTGCCTTTAGTCCATGCCGATCCCGATCGTGTTCTCGAAGTTCTCATCAACCTGGTGGATAACGCCATCAAGTTCACTCCGCCGGATGGCTCGGTCGTGGTCCAAGCTTGCATCGTCGAAGCTGACCCCTCAACTGTTTACGTTTCAGTGAGCGACACGGGCCGTGGTATCAATCCTGAAACCAAAACCCTTATCTTTGAACGCCTCTACCAGGATGCCGATTCAGTCGACAACAATCGCTCCGGATTAGGTCTCGGACTTTTTATCTGCCGGGAGATTGTAAGGCTGCATGGAGGACGCATCTGGGCTTCGAGCGAACCTGGGCAGGGCAGCACCTTCACTTTCACTCTGCCAACCTATTCCCTGCCCAAATTGCTGGCCCCGGTCATCATTTATCAGGACCGTTTGCGCCCCGCGTTTGTGCTGGTACGTGTCGAACTCACACCGCGCTCTAATCCTCCGCGCGGGGTCTGGAAAGAGACGTGGCAACAGTGCCTGGAGATTGTGCAGCGTTGCGTCTATCTCGATAAAGACCTCGTGCTGCCTCCGATGGGAACATCGGGAACTGCCGAGACTTTCTTTGTGGTGGCATCAACCGACCTGGATCGTTCCGGAATTATGATCACGCGCATTCGCGAACAACTGGAGCGCGTGCCGGGCCTCAAAAGTAAGTGCGCTCTCACCATTATGGCAACTCCCGTCCAGCTGCCTTCCGACATTTCCAGCCAATCGCTGGAACAGCAGGTTCTAACCGTGGCTGAACAAATTACTGGGATGATCACGACGGGCCTGGTAAGAAGCAGTTGTGTGGAGAAAAAAGACAAGCGAGATTTGAACTAACTAACCAAAAGGAGAACCACTGATGCCACGACCAAAAATTCTAGTCGTCGACGACGATCCCGATCTGGTGCGCGCCCTGCGGCTCCGCCTCCGGGCCAACAATTACGATGTAACCACCGCTTCCGATGGCTATTCCGCCATCGCCTCGGCGCAGAAAGAGCATCCAGCCCTGATTATTTTGGATCTGGGTCTGCCCGTAGGCGACGGCTTCGTCGTTCTGGACCGTCTCCAGAACAGCGACGCGCTGTCTGGCGTTCCTGTCATCGTGCTGAGCGCACGCGACCCTCAAAGCAACGAGGAGCGCGCCCTTAAAGCCGGGGCGGCAGCTTTCTTTCAGAAGCCAGCGGACAATGACGAACTGATGAACGTGATTCGTGTCAGCCTCGGGGGGCAAGCCCAGCAAGCGCCGTGGCCATCGTAGGTCATCCATTCGGGACAGCTCCTCCGCGCCCGCTCACGTCCTCGCACTGATGAAGGTCAGTGCGGGGAACGGATGGCGGCTATCTGCTCTTTGCCCAGCCGCTCCATTTTTTACCCCACTTCACTCCGAGAACGAGCTAACTTGCCGCTCGGCAGCGGGATACAAAATTCCACAGAAACATCCAGAAAGCCGTAATTACTGTTCGAAAATCCATTTATAATCGCGGAAGTGCTGTGGATGCCGCACTTAAGCATTCCCGACGGGGAAAAGACATGGCAGCGAAGTTGCTCATTGAGGATCGGCGGGACGTGATCGGCACGCCTATCCAGCCCACCAAGGGTTCGGGACCGCCGCCGAAGCTAATGAATCGGGAAAGCCAAGTTCGCTTCGTTGCCGTCGTCCTGTTCCTGCTGACAGTCGCTGCTGTCGTATTCGCCGGTTTCAATTTCGACGCGGAATTGCGAGCCTCGGTTCCGGATGACGGAGTCTGGTGGGTCGAGCACGGCGGCCGCCTCACCGCCGATCGCGTTGACCCCAACGGACCTGGCGCCCGGAGCGGCATCAAGTCCGGCGACCAACTGATTTCGATCAACGGCCAGGAAGTCCAGAATATTTCCGGGCTGGAGCGCCAGCTCTACCGCAACGGCGTCTGGTCCAAGGCGGCTTATTCCCTGCTGCGACAGGCCGTTCCCCTCGATTCCAGCGTCATTCTGGTTCCGGCGGAACGTTCGCTCAACAACTGGCTGCGGCTGATCGCTCTTATTTACCTAGGCATTGGCCTTTACGTGCTGCTGCGGCGCTGGACCGCTCCCGGCTCCACTCATTTTTACATTTTCTGTCTTGTGTCATTCATCGCGTACTCCTTCAAATACACCGGCAAGCTGAATGACTTCGACTGGACCATTTACTGGGGCAACATCGCCGCCGGAGTATTGCAGCCGGCCTTATTCCTGCACTTTGTCCTGACCTTCCCGGAAAAACATCAGACCGTGCGCAAGCATCCCTGGCTGCTGGCTCTGGTCTATGTGCCGGGAGCGATCCTGCTGGCCATCCACGTCGCGGCCATGCGCTGGCTGCAGGCCAGTGAGCGGCTGCGCTGGAACCTCGACCGGATGGAGATGTCCTACAGCTCGCTCTTCTTCTTAGCCGCAGCCACCGTGCTCTGGTACAGCTACCGGCGCGCCAGCACCACCATTCTGCGCCAACAGTTGAAGTGGGTCACGCGCGGCACCATCCTGGCCATCATTCCGTACACGCTCTTCTATGTCGTTCCCTACCTGATGGGCACGCTGCCCGGCGCGACGATGAAAGTTTCCGCGCTCTCGCTGGCCCTGTTGCCGCTGACCTTCGGTTATGCCATCTTCCGTTACCGCTTGATGGATGTGGACCTCATCTTCAAGCGTGGCGTGGTCTATACGCTGGCCGCGGCCATCGTAGTCGGCATGTACTTCGGCCTGGTGGCGGGCGTTGCAGAACTGGTGCACATGCGCCAGCCCAGCAGCGGTCCCGTTGGTCTGATTCTCGCTGTCGTGGTCACAGCGCTTCTGTTCGACCCCGTCCGCAAGTGGATTCAGGATCGCATCGACCAGTTTTTCTATCGCACGCGCTACGACTATCGCCGCACCCTGCTGGAGTTCGGACGTGAACTCAGTTCAGAGACCAATCTGAGCGCCATGCTCTCGTCGCTGATGGACCGGTTGTCGAGCACGCTCGCGGTCGACCGCATGGCCGTTTTCCTGGCTGGCGAAGATGCGGAGCGATTTGTGCTCGCCAAGTCGGTCGGCTTGTCGGCGCCTTCAACCCTCGACATGTCCTTCCTGAGCGCGCCGCGGCCAGAACCGGCGGGCCACCTGTTTTTCGAGAACACCCACCAGGTGCCCCGCGAGAACACTGGCGCGCAGCAAACTATCGCTCGTCTAGACCTGAATTACTACATCCCGTGCCACGCCCAGCAGAAAACCGTCGCTGTGCTGGGCCTTGGCAAGACCACGCAAGGCGATTTCCTCTCCAGCGAAGACATGGAGTTGCTTGAAACCTTGGGCGGATATCTCGGCATCGCGATCCAGAATGGCCAGCTTTATGCCTCCTTGCAGCAGAAAGCCGCCGAGTACGAGCGTCTGAAGGATTTCAACGAGAACATCGTCGAATCCATCAACGTTGGCGTGATGGCTCTCGATATGGAGGATCGCATCGAGAGCTGGAATGCGCAGATGGAAGTGATGTACGCGGTTCCGCGCTGGCAGACTCTGACGCAGCCGCTGAAGGCTATTTTCCCCGACGAGTTCGTTGAAGAGTTCTATCGCACGCGGCAGGACGCGGGCATTCACAACCTTTACAAGTTCCGCCTCAAGACTCCAGCCGGCGAAGTGCGGACCGTCAATGTTGCCATCGCGCCGCTGGTCACGCGCAAGTTCCAGGTGATAGGCCGGCTCATTATCATGGACGATATCACCGAGCGCATCGAGCTCGAGGCGCAGCTCTCCCAGGCAGACAAACTTTCGTCGATCGGATTGCTCGCCGCCGGTGTGGCTCACGAAGTGAATACACCGCTGGCCGTCATCTCCTCTTACACCCAGATGCTCTCCAAGCAACTGCAGGGCGATCCGCAGAAATCAGGCTTGCTGGAGAAGATCACGCGCCAGACTTTCCGCGCCTCTGAAATCGTGAACAATCTCTTGAATTTCTCCCGCACCAGCGGCAGCGAGATCGGCGATGTCGACGTAAACAAAGTGATCGCCGACACACTCGCTCTCCTGGAGCATCAGTTCAAAGTAGCGAAGGTGGAAGTCGAACACGCGCCCGCGCCCACCCTGCAGCCCATTCAAGGGAATCCTGGACGGTTGCAACAAGTGTTTTTGAACCTCTTCCTGAACGCCAAGGACGCTATGCCCGGTGGCGGCAAGTTGCGCGTAGCCACTGCGAATGGCGAGAGTGTCAGCGTTTCCGTGTCCGATACCGGTTCCGGCATCGCGCCCGAACATATTCAGCGCATCTACGATCCGTTCTTCACCACCAAGACTTCGCCTCGGGAAGGTCAGTCGCGCGGCACGGGTCTGGGCCTTTCCGTCACCTACGGCATCATTCAGGAACATGCGGGCAAGATTCGCGTGGAAAGCCATCCGGGCGCCGGAACTACGTTCACTCTGGACTTCCCACTGAGCAGAAAGGCTGTCCATGTTTAGAGAGATCATGCTTAACGAGATCATGTTTGAGCAAGCCATCTCTCCGCCAAGCACGACGAAACTCAATCTGTCTGAGGTCGAGTATGTCTGACGTTGCAGTCATTCCACGCACGGCGTCGAATGGAAACTCGGGCCTGGCCGGCGCGGTGCTCATCATCGATGATGAAGCGGAGATCCGCGAGTCTCTGCAAACCCTGCTGGAACTTGAAGGCTTCGCCGTGGAAACAGCGGCAAGCGGCGAGGCGGGATTGCAGCGCATCGGCGAGCATCCTTTCGATCTGATCCTGCTCGACCTCACCTTGCCCGGCCGCAACGGCATGGAAATCCTGTCAGAAATCCGTGCCCACGAGACCGGGTTGCCGATCATCATGATTACCGCCTTTGGCACGGTGGAAAATGCCGTGCGCGCCATGCAGGGGGGAGCCGTTAATTTTGTCCAGAAACCCTGGGACAACGAAAAACTTCTGGCCGACGTTCGCGCTGCGGTCGGATGGCGCCGGGCCGAAGAAGAAAACGTCCAACTCAAGCGCGCCCTCAAGCAGCGCTACAACTTCGAAAACATCGTGGGCAAAAGCGAGCCCATGCTGAAGATCTTCGACCTCGTCGCCCAGGTTGCCAACAGCCGCTCCACAGTGTTGTTGCAAGGCGAGAGCGGCACCGGTAAGGAAATCATCGCCAAGGCGTTGCACCTGAATTCGCCGCGTCACGACCGGCCTTTTGTTCCGGTGAATACCGGCTCCATGCCCACCGATCTGCTCGAATCAACGCTCTTCGGCCACGTGAAGGGCGCATTCACCAGCGCCATCGCCTCGAAGAAAGGGCTGTTTGAGATTGCCGATCGCGGCACGTTGTTTCTCGACGAGATCGCCACCATGAGCCTGGAAACCCAGGCCAAGATCCTGCGCGTGCTGCAGGATCGCCGGTTTATGCATCTCGGCGGAGTACAGGAAATGCAGGTGGATGTTCGCATCATCGCGGCCACCAACATCGAACTGCGCCAGTTGGTCCGCGAAGGCCGCTTCCGCGAGGATCTGTTTTACCGCCTGAACGTCATTACCATCGAACTACCCCCGCTGCGGCAGCGCCGGGAAGACATTCCTCTGCTGGTGCAGTTCTTCCTGAAAAAATATGCGGAAGAAAACGACCGGCCCGTGCGTCGCATCACCCCGGAAGCGCTGCGTCCGCTGATGTCCTACTCCTGGCCCGGCAACGTTCGCGAACTCGAGAACGTAATCGAGCGCTCCGTCGTTCTCTCCTCCGGCCCAGAAATCACCATCGATCTTCTGCCCGATAATCTGCTCGGCCGGGGCTCTGCCTTAACCCTGCACGATCCGCCCACCGATGCGTCCCTGTTCGAAATCGTGGAGGACGTGGAGAAGCGCATCATCAGCGACATGCTGGAGAAATGCAACTGGAACCAGACCGAAGCCGCCGAGCGCTTCAGAGTCCCGCTCTCCACGCTGAATCAGAAAATCCGCCGCCTGAATATCGAGATTAAAAAGAAGTCCCGGGGATAGAGTAAAGTGACCAGTGATCAGTGGCTAGTGACCCCGGCCCATACTTATCGGTCGCACAATCACTTGATTTTCTGGCCACTGGCCAATGGCCACCGACCACTTCTCTGCTATAGTTCGAAAAAGCGCGGTTCAGTTCGCCTCGCTTCCAGACCCGCATGGAACTGACCTCGCCCACTGATCTCGCCAAGACAAAAGTCCAGACGGTTCAGGATTACGTTCTGTTTTGCCTGCAGGCGGTCGCCAATCTCTTCCGCAAGCCCTTGTATTTCGTGGACATGCTCCAGCAGGCGGATACGATCGGCGTGGGATCCTTGCCCATCGTCGTGCTCACCGGATTCTTCACCGGAGCCGTGCTCGCGCTGCAAGCATCCAACACTCTTGAGCGCTTCGGTTCCATCACTCTGGTTGGGCAACTGGTCTCCACTTCCATGGTGCGCGAACTAGGGCCGGTGCTTACCAGCCTGATGGTCGCCGGCCGCAATTCCTCTGGCATGGCGAGCGAACTCGGATCAATGATCGTCACCGAGCAGATCGATGCCATGCGTGCCCTGGGCACCGATCCCATGAAAAAGCTGGTGACGCCGCGCGTGGTAGCCACAGTGTTCATGCTGTTTTTTCTGGCCATTATTTCCGACCTAGTAGGCTTGGTCGGCGGACTCGCAATCGCCAAGTTATTATTGCGCCTGGATGCCCGGCAGTACTGGTCAAACGCGTGGCAAACTCTGGTGTTTCAAGACGTTTTTATGGGGCTGATCAAACCGGTAATCTTCGGCTTCATCATCGCAACCATCGGTTGTTTCTACGGAATGAATGCCCGCGGCGGAACGCAAGGTGTGGGCCGCGCCACTACGCAGGCCATGGTGGCAGCTTCGGTTCTGATCCTCGCCATGGACTTGATCGTCACTCGTTTCCTGATGGCCACGCTTTCTTATCGCTAAGCTCATGTCTGCGCCCACCTTGCCGCTCGATTCCGCCACCTCGCCGATCATGGATAGTTCTGCCCCGGTGATTGTCTTCGAAGATGTCGTCATGTCTTTTGCAGAGAACGAGGTGTTGCGTGGAGTTTCCTTCCACCTGCCTCGCGGCGAGACCAAGGCGATCTTCGGCGTTGCCGGCTCCGGCAAGAGCCTGCTTCTCAAGCTTTCGCTCGGGCTCATCCGGCCTGACTCCGGACGAATTGTCGTCCTGGGTGAGGACGTAACCCGCATGAAGGAAGAGGAACTTTTCCAGTTACGCGGCCGTATCGGCATGGTCTTCCAGGAAAGCGCGCTCTTCGATTCTCTCACCGTGCGCGAAAACGTTGCCTATCAGCTGACGGAGGAGCACGGCATCTATGACGAGAATGTCGATCGCAGAGTTCGAGAGTCATTGCGCTTCGTCGAACTGGAGCACACCCTCGATCTGTATCCCTCGGAGCTATCCGGCGGCATGCGGCGGCGGGTAGCCATCGCCCGGGCCGTGATTACGCAACCCGAACTGCTCCTCTACGATTCACCCACTGGCGGCCTAGATCCGGTTACGTCGAACACCATCATCGAATTGATCGTGAAGCAGCGCGACGTCAATAAAACCAGCGCTTTGCTGGTGACCCACCGCCTGCAGGACGCCTTCACCATGGCCACGCATCAGTTCGACAAGCAAGCCAACCGCATGCTCCCGCTACCGCCGGGAAAGCATTGCGACGTTCCCATGAGCTTTCTGGTTCTGCGCGACGGAAAGGTAATCTTTGATGGAGACATGCATCAACTGGCGAACTCGCAGGACGAATACATCCGCGAATACATCTCGTAGCAGTGGGCAGTGGCTAGTGATCAGTGGTCAGGAGAACGATCGAAGAGCTCAGATCCTTTTGGCCACTGATCACTAGCCACTGACCACTGCCTTCTCACTTCCCTGCCATCTCTCGTTCCACATCCTCAGCTTTCGACGGTAACGCTGCGCTGAGTTTGATCAGCTTGCCGTCCTGATCCACGTAGTAGTCGTCTTCGATCCGTACTCCAAGACTTTCCTCTGGAATATAAATACCCGGCTCAATGGTAAAGACCTGCCCCGGACCCAGCGCCACGCTGGAATCAGTGGCGTCATGCACGTTGAGGCCAACAGGATGTCCCAAACCGTGAATAAAGTATTTTCCCTAGAGGATCTCCGTGCAGATCTTTGCCGTGCGTGTTGATGTAGTCGTAAGCGACCTTGTACAGCGAATCCGGATCGTCGCGCTTCATATTCGACTTGCCAGACTTGAAAGCCGCCTCGGCAGCCTGCTGCGCTCCCAGTACGATGTCGTAAATCTCGCGCTGCCGTGCAGTGAAGTGGCCGTTGATCGGAAGCGTGCGTGTAATGTCGGAGGCGTACATCGAATATTCCCCGGCCGCGTCGATGACCACGACGTCGCCGGACTTCATCACGTTGGAATCGTCCGAGTAATGCAGCACCGTAGAATAGAACCCGGAGCCCACGATGGGCGCGTAGGCTGGCCGCTCGCACCCGCGCTTTCCCCACTCGTATTGCATGAGAGCCGAGATTTCACGCTCATTCAGGTTGGGCTTGACCGCTTTGAAAGCGGCAAAATGAGCCGCCACCGACGCATCCACCGCCTTGCGAATCAGCGCGACCTCACCCGCATCTTTGGTGGTGCGCAGCGAGTAGATCATGGGTTTCACGTCTTGAAAACTCAGAAACGAATTCACGTCCTTCAAGAAAGCCAGCGGTTCGGTGCTGGCCGAAGTCTGATCGTGCGAGGCAACATCGGTATAAAGAACGGGCCGCACGCCTGAGATCACTTTCATTACCTGCTCTGGGAGTGTGGTCATGTCTTCGACATGATCGAAGCCCGTGATCTTCGGGGATTCGGGATTTTCCGGGCCGAGTTTCGGACCGGTCCACTTCTCCTGCGTCAGATTCCGGGGAGGAAGAAAAAGAATTTCGGTGTAGGAGCGCGCCGGCTTATCGCCCTTGGCCTCCTCGGCCGCCGCAATCAACATTGCCGCTCCCGGCTCAGTCGAGCCGGAGAGATAGTAAAAGTTGTCGTCCTGCCGAAAACCGTAAATATCATTCGGACCTTCGCTCTCCATGGGCGCGAACAGGACGATCACGCCTCCGGTTTTCTTCGCGAGCGCTTCGCGGCGAGCACGGTAGTCGGAATTTGGCTGGCGGTCGAGCGCGAAACCCGCTTCAGTTACCGCAAGAAAGAAGAGGACGAACAGAGTCGCCAGACAGACGAACAGCCGCGGTTTTCGCATCTTGCAATTCACCTTGAGATTTTAGAATAGACGTTCTGAAGCACACATCGGTTAGACGGCCTGGTTTCGCAAGAGCGATCTCCCTCAATTCATTTCTGCATGCCGGTCGCGCTCTGCTTGGCCTGCAGGAACGAATCCACATTGCTCTTGTCGATGAGCGCAGAACCAGTATCCACGAAGGCAGGAATCGGCGCAAAGCTGTCCTTCGACCAATCGGTTTCAAGCGACGGAGGTTTGTGGTGATAGACGTTGTCGAGCATTTGCATGCCGACGAACGCCATGGTGTACGGCTTCTGGGAAATGGTCGCGGCGATGCCTCCGCTCTGGATAAGTTGCAGCGTCTCAGGATCAGTATCCATTGCCATCACAACCTTGCCGGTGATGTGGTAACTATTGAGCACACCGGCCACTTCCTTTCCCGACTGCGCCTCGAGACAGATAAACGCGTCTACTTGATCTTTTTCCTTGCCGATGATTTGCGTAGTGGTGTCAAAAGCAATGCGGGGATCACCTTGGATATCCACTACGCGTGTGATTTTGATACCCGGAGTTCGTTCGAGTGCGTCGCGATAGCCACGCAGGCGATCCTGCATGTTGCGCTGGTCGGGCATGGTAAACACCACAACGTTGCCCTTACCCTTCAACTCCTGCGCCAAGCGCTGGCCTCCGCTCAGGCCCACTTCGTAATTGTTGGTGCCGATGAAGAAGAGCCGTTTGCTGGCAGGGGCGTCAGAATCCATGGTGATCACTGGGATGCCGGCGGCAATGGCCTTGTCGATGCTGTCCTTAAGCAACGCCGGGTCGGTGACCCCCAGCAGAATGCCGGTAGCTTTTTGCTGCACCGCCTGGTCGAGAGCGTCGCGTTCCGCTTTAGGGTCGTAATTGTTGGGGCCAACGAATTCCGCGCGCACCCCGAATTGTTTCCCAGCCTTGGTGAACCCCGAGCCCGCCGCCTGCCAGTAAGGCACTTGCAAGTTAGCCGCAACGAAAACAAAGTATTCGCCGGAATCGTGTGGTCCACAACTAAGCAGCAAGCTGGCAATCGATGCCAGTCCTAAAAGAGAAAATAGCTTGTGTGAGCGGAGCATCGGAACCTCCTGGGAACCGCGACATTACTCGCAGGGTTCAAATGGCGTGCCGGGCCCGATGAGAAACTTTTGGCGACTGGATTGTAAACGAGCGGTCAAGTGAAAGAAAGCTCTGCCGAGGGAAAGCTTGGGACTTTACACACCCACCGGGAACGGCTTGGTATGGGATTCCGCACTCAGCCCCGCGCCCGTGAAGCGTCCTTGCAACAAAGACATCAGTCCGGTGTACCAATAACCGACGACGAACAGCAGCAGGAATGGAATCGTAACGTAATTCTCGTTTTCGACAGCATAGAAAACCGTCAGCGCAAAGTAAGTACCGATTACAAGTTCGAGCCACGGCACCCAGCCTAGGCGTTTGCGGTACTTGGTTGACCCAACTTTGTCTTTCCTCGATTCCACATGATATTTGGGTGTGCGCGCGAAAGCGCTTTCCTTGCCGATGAGCGCTTCGATTACAGCCTTGGTGTTGGTGATCGTCAACCCGATGCCAAGGGCCATCAAGAATGGCAGATATAACAGCGCGCGTGGCCAGCTCTTAGGAAAGAGCTCGCGCTGCGAAACCAGGTAAAAACTCGAAATGGAAAACGTCGAGGCCATGAATAGCGGCAGATCGATGAACAACATCTGAAACCATCCCTGATAAAAGCGGATGATCATCGCCGGCAGCATGAGCACCGAAAGCACGATCATAAGCGGGTAGCTGAGATTCGCAGTGAGGTGATACCAAGCTTCGACCTTGGTATGAAGCGGCGCATCGCTGCGCAAAACGCGCGGCAAAATTTTCTTCCCCGTCTGGATTAATCCCTTGGCCCAGCGTGCTTGCTGAGTTTTGAACGCCGTCATCTCAACCGGCAATTCGGCCGGGCACTCGACATCCTGCAAATAGATAAACTTCCAACCCTTGAGCTGTGCCCGGTAAGAAAGATCCGTGTCTTCAGTGAGCGTATCGTGCTGCCAGCCGCCAGCCTCGTCGATTGCCGCACGACGCCACGCTCCGGCGGTTCCGTTGAAGTTGAAAAAAACGCCGCTGCGGGCGCGTCCTGAGTGCTCGAGCACGAAATGCCCGTCGAGCAGGATAGCCTCCACCTGCGTAAGAAACGAATAATTGCGGTTGATATGCGTCCAGCGGGTCTGCACCATGCCAATCTTCGGATCGGAGAAATGATGGATGGTACGCAGCAGAAAATCTTCCGGCGGAGTGAAGTCCGCGTCAAAGATCCCGACGAATTCGCCCTTCGCCGTCTGCAGGCCCGCGGCCAGCGCCCCCGCTTTAAAACCTTGGCGGTTGGTGCGGTGGTGATAGCTGATCGGATTTCCCAGCGCCGCATAACGCTCCACCAGGTTGCGCGCCACGTCGATGGTTTCGTCCGTCGAATCGTCCAGCACCTGAATGTCGAGCTTCTCTCGTGGATATTTCAGCTTGCAAATCGAGTCCAGCAACCGCTCGACCACATACTGCTCGTTAAAGATCGGCAGCTGCACCGTAACTCGCGGCAATTCTTCAAACAGCGCAGCCGGCTCGGCTGTGCGGTTTTTCTTGTGCTTGTAATACAGATAGACCAGAACGTAGCGGTGCATCCCGTAGCCAGCCAGCAGGACGAGCACAATGAAATATGGGATCAGCAGCGCTCGATCGAACGCGTCCGTGTGGTAAAGCCCCTGAAAAGTTTTATCCAACAGATGCTGACGGAGATAAGGCCCAATGCCCTTGGGGGCAGAGCATGCCGCCAGCATCGAAGACAGGATGAGATCAGAAACCAGCAAGTCGGTCGGCTGAAACTCTCATTCTAACGGATTTCGTCGGCCGAAGACTAGGCCGCGAAACTTAAGCCTACCGGGAAAGCGAACTTCGCGAAGTTAGTAGGAAGTCGACTCGCGCCCACTGCCGTTTTCCATACTCTGCAGCAATGGATCGATGCACCGCTCAGCCTTATCCAACAGAATTTCGAGATCGAGTGCAAAGTCCTTGCGGGACTGGGCTTGCAGGCGCCATTGGTCCTGCACCGGCGCGCACACGTCCGGAATCAGATCCTCGAAGCGCTCCAGCGCTCGCGTGAAATAATCGACGTCCTTCCTGAGCAATCGAACAAATTCGGCATCGCTTATGGCGGACATACGCTACCTCCAGTACGCGCTATCGGAGTGCAATTCGCATGCCAAGCTCGTCACCAACCTGTGGAAGGCCGTAAAGCACTGCATTTTCAGATTCCTAGTCCACCCAACGTCTCCGTTCTTTATCCACCACACTGTACTTCCGAGTTCAACGGCGGGTGTAAAAATTGCGGCAACCTTTTCGGGTGTTTATGGCTGGTCGTCAGAAGCAGGAAGAACTTTCACTTGCACTCTTAAGCGCTCCCCCTCGTTTACATGCAACGCTTTCCCCTGCCCTTCGTAGCTCTTGAGAAATTCGGAGTTGTAGTAAGCTTCACCATCCACGTTGTCCCAGGCGAGAATCGTGTAGTTGCCGGGAGACAAGCCTCGCAGCGTGAAGTGTCCGCTCTGATCGCTCACCGCTTTGCGATAGCGCTCGGGATGGCTGCGAAAATGAGCTTCGGGTACGGCGACAACAATCGCGTCAGAGATAGGTTCACCTTTCTCATTGGCGACCACCCCTTCGGCACTCGCCCCATTGGCGCTCGCCACCAGATCCAGCGTGAAGCCTCCACTCACGCTGAATCCCGAATCCAGCACATCGCTTCCGGCCGCCACCGCGGACTTCACAAACCAATCTGGCGTTCCGCTGGCATCCGCAATCTGAACGGAATACCGCCCCGCAGGAATATTCTTCCATTCAAAGCTACCGTTCGCATTGACGTGCGCTAGCAATGCAGAACCTTCGCCCATCGCGACCGTTCCCGACATCTCGTCATCGCCATCGAGCTCGCGCAGCATAAGAAACATCTGGCTGGGATCGAGCCGGAGGTTTCCACCGGATTCCAGTCGAAGCCGCCCTCGAATCGTTCCGCCGGTTTGAGGAGCTAGCCGCAGACCGTCCACGCTTTCGGCAAGCTGCAGCGATTGACGCGCCATCATCGGCGTCGCAGCGTTATCCACCGTCGCCAGAATCGTATAGGCTCCGGGAGAAACATCCCGAATCTCGAAGCTGCCGTCTTTGTGCATTTCCGCACCGTTCAATACCAATCCGAAATCTTTGGATTGCAGCATGATGGCCGCGGAAGAACCTGCGGGGAGATTCACTACCGAGCCCCGAATCGTCAAGCTGGGACTAGGCGTCAGAGAAAAATTTACGGGAAAGTCTTCGCCGGCATGCAACTGGATTGACGCGGACTGCCCGCGATCGCGCGTGCCGGGATAATAAGTTGTTTGATAGGCCGTGGGCGCGGGTTTGTCGAGAGCTGCGGCAGGACGAGCCGCCGCAGCCCCGTTGCTGCTTGTTTCGATCAAACTTCTGAAATCGGGCGGAGGAGTTACTGACACAAAATAGTTACCGGCCGCAAGACCCGCAATGCGGTATTCACCAAGATCGTTCGTCCGCTCTGCCCCCACCTGTTCCCATCGGCTGCGGCCCGCGACAAAAGTCTGGCGCAATACCGCGACTTGCGCCTCCGCCATGGGATCTCCCTCTTCGTCCGTCACACGTCCTTCCACTACCGACGCGGCCTGCAGTCGAATGACGAGATCCTTTAATTCCTGCCCTGCACTCAGCGTCAGCTCGCGCCCATCGGTTCGGTGGCGATGCTTGTCGACTTCCTGATAGCCCGTGCGCTCCACGAACAAGCGATAGCGTCCGGGCAGAATGTTTTCAATGCGAAAACTTCCATCAGGCCCAGTAAGCGCGGTGTAGTTTCCTCCTTCGCCCTGACTCTCCGCGATCAGTTCGATTAACGCCTTCTTTACGGGCTCGCTGCCAGGATCTTTGGAAACTATCCCTTGCAAGCTGGCGTGTTGCGATTGCGTAGGTGCAGCCAGAGCCGCGTCCTGCGCCCTGACTATGCTGGAAGCCATCAGTACCAGCGCAAATACAACAGCAAGTTTCATCGTAGATCGACCGTCAGTCCGCGTTCCAATCTGCTTTTCGACAAAATTAGGATGCTCTGGGGTCCAGCATCGCACGCCGACCGTGAGGATCGGTCGGCCCATTCCTCCCACTATTCTAGCTTGCTTTCCCCTTCTCCCCAACCGCAAAAAGGCCCGGCAAGCGTTCCCAGTTCGTACCCCGCCCCATTCCGTTGACGAGAGCATGCCCCGTCCGTAAGATGGAGCGACCCGAAAGGCGGGTGGGCATCGCCTCAAATGATCGATCAGATCATCTCTCACTACCGCATCGTTGAAAAGCTTGGCGGCGGCGGCATGGGCGTCGTCTACAAGGCAGAAGATGTCAAGCTTGGACGCTTCGTCGCCCTCAAGTTCCTTCCCGAAGAAGTTGCCAAGAATGCCCAGGCTCTGGAACGATTTCAGCGCGAAGCCCGCGCCGCCTCCGCCCTGAACCATCCCAACATCTGCACCATCCACGAAGTCGACGAGCAAAACGGCCAGGCCTTCATCGTCATGGAATACCTGGATGGCATCACGCTGAAACACCGCATTGCGGGCCAGCCGCTGGAGACGGAGTTTCTCCTCCAGCTCGCCATTGAAATCGCCGATGCCCTTGATGCCGCCCACGCCGAAGGCATTGTTCATCGCGACATCAAGCCGGCGAATATCTTCGTCACCAGGCGAGGCCACGCCAAGATTTTGGACTTTGGTCTCGCCAAGCTCGTTCCTACGTCCCACGCCAACGCGAACGCCGACACGGCCATGAACGGCCCGACTGCGATGGATGATGCATTCCTCACCAGCCCTGGAACCGCTGTAGGCACCATCGCCTACATGTCGCCCGAACAAGCCCGGGGCAAGGAGTTGGATACCCGCACCGATCTGTTTTCCTTCGGCGCCGTGCTCTACGAAATGGCGACCGGCGCTGTACCCTTTCGCGGCGACACATCGGCGACCATCTTCGAAGGGATTCTCAGCCGCGCGCCGATCCCGATTGTCCGGCTTAATCCCGAGGTTCCTCCGCGGCTGGAAGAGATCATCGACAAAGCGCTCGAGAAGGATCGCGACCTGCGCTATCAGCACGCTTCCGAGATTCGTAGCGATCTGAAACGCCTGCAGCGCGATAGTAGTTCGGGACGAAGGCCGGCGGCTTCGGACTCCTTTCCCGCCGTCGAAACCCCAGGGCCCATCTCCAGTTCGGGGCGTGCTGCAGCGGCGAGTGGGCCTTCGGTTGCCGCGTCACAGGCTGCGGTGCCCGCCGCCGGCAGCAGTTCCAGCGTGACCGCCGTCGCGCGCGAGCATCGTGTGGGAACAATTGTGGTAGCGGTCGTTGTCCTTGCATTGGTCGCCGCCGGCGGCTTCGGCTTGTATTCGTTCTTTAGTCGTTCCGGTCCAGCACCCTTCCAGAATTTCACCATCACGCAAATTACGAATACGGGCAAAGCGCTGCTGGCGGCGATTTCTCC
This sequence comes from uncultured Acidobacteriaceae bacterium, assembly GCA_963750245.1. GTDB lineage: Bacteria > Acidobacteriota > Terriglobia > Terriglobales > Acidobacteriaceae > Sulfotelmatobacter. The sequence goes on along the minus strand of CAVVQB010000002.1, from coordinate 338,888 downwards.
GGACGGGAAATACATTCTCCACGTGCAGAATGACAATGGAATGCAGAGCCTGTGGCTGCGCAACATACCCACGGGCAGCGATACCCAGACGGTTCCACCCTCTTCCGCGTTCTACCGTCACCTGGCCTTTGCTCCTGACGGAAATTATGTTTATTTCGAGAAGGCCGCGAACCACCAGCACACGGAGTTCGATTTTTATCGCGCCCCGGTGCTGGGTGGCGATCCAAAGCTTGTGGCCCGCGACGTGGACAGCAACCTCACTTTCTCTCCCGACGGGCAGCGCATCGCCTACATTCGTGCGAATGACCCCGAACCAGGCAAGTATCGCGTGCTCTCCGCCAATGAGGATGGCAGCGATGAAACCATCTTGCTGATTTCTCACTCCACACGCGGAGCGGATCCCCAGCACATCAGTTGGTCGCCTAACGGCAAGCAGATCACTTATTCCTTCGATTCCTCCGGCGCGGCACTGAGCTACGTCGAGAGCCTCGATGCGGAGAGCAAGAAAGTTACGACCCTGGCCAGCCTCAAGGACGATGAGCTCAATTCACTGAAGTGGCTGCCGGGCGGACATTGGCTGCTGTCGATCTTTCAACCCAAAGGGTCGAACTTTGAACGCTCGCAGATCGGACTGTTGTCCGACAAAGGTGTTCTTCAGCCGATTACTCGCGACACCAATCGCTATGTAACTCTGACCGTTTCCGCCGACGGCAAGAGTGCATCCAGCGTGCAGTTAAAGACCAACCATACGCTAGCCACTCTCAGCGGCGACATCTCCTCGCAAAACAGTGCCCAAAACGGCGGAAAGAGTTCTGCGGAACCAGCGTCGCTCTCGCAAATCGCCGATCCGCGATTGCTCGATTGGACACCAGATGGAAAGTTGCTGGTTGCCGATGGTGCCAGCGTCACGAGGATGGATGCCGATGGGCATAACTCCTCAGTCCTGGTTTCCGACCCCAACGCCACTCTATGGGGATTCTCTTCTTGCGCAGGACGCTACGTCCTGCTCACCTGGTGGTTCCATGCCGGGGTCTCAACCTTCAACATCTGGCGGGCCGGCGCCGATGGAGCCGCGCCCCAGCAAATGACTTTTGGAGGATACGATTCCAATCCGATATGTTCTCCGGATGGCAAGTGGATGTACTACATCGATCACCAGGGTCTCAATACGCTAAAGCGGGTTCCGATCGAAGGAGGCAAAGCGGAACCGGTACCCGGCACCGCTGTCCCCAACCAGTTTGGCTTCGAAGCCATGAGCTTCGTTTCTGCCGACGGCAAATCGCTCGCTTATGTCGTGGATGTTGCCGACCCAGTGACGCATGACGCAACATCCAAAGTCGCCATCGCGAGCTTGGATGCCGCTTCGCAGCCCCGCGTCATTGACCTTGATCCGCGCTTCGTTGGGGGCGGTGCTCTTATATCCACCGTTCAACTTGTCCCGACCACAAATTTCCTGGCGTACAAAGTCAGCGAAAACGGGGCAGAGAACCTTTGGCTCCAGCCTCTCGACGGTTCCCCCGGACACCAGTTGACTCACTTTACCTCGGAGAAAATTACTGACTTCCACTGGTCGCCAGACGGAAAAACGCTGGCCGTTGTCCGCGAGCACGACGTCGCCGATGTTGTTCTTCTACGGGAAGGAACGCAGTAAGCGATCGCGAAAAGTTAGTTTAGGTAGTACTGCCGATAAAGCGTATCGCGCTGGGCAGGTCGGAATCCCGCATCGCGGATGATGCGGCGCAGCTCCTCTTCTGTCGTGCAGTTATTCACGCCAGCCGCCCGCACCACATTCTCCTCGAGCATCACAGAGCCAACGTCGTTGCCGCCAAAGCGCAATCCCATCTGGCAGACTTTGAGCCCTTGCGTGACCCAGCTCGATTGCACATTCAAAAAGTTCGAGAGATAGAGGCGAGAAATGGCCAGTACTTTCAGGTATTCGACGGCGGTGGCCTCATCCCAGTCCCGGCCGCCCAGCGCGGTGTTCTGCGGCTGAAAACTCCACGGAATAAACGCCGTGAACCCGCCAGTTTCTTCCTGCAGATCGTAGAGTTCCTGCAGGTGATTGATGCGGTGTTTGTAATCCTCGCCCACACCGAACATCATGGTCGCGGTGGTGCGCATTCCGATCTGGTGCGCCGTGCGATGCACGTTGATCCAGTCGCCGGTCAGGCATTTCAGGCGCGCAATTTTGTAGCGGACCTCGTCATCCAGAATTTCCGCGCCGCCGCCAGGGATGGAATCGAGGCCGGCATCGCGCAGGCGGAGAATCGTATCGCGAATGCTCAGACCGCTGTACTCGGCGATGGCGATAATTTCAGACGCGGAATAGCAGTGCAAATGAACTTGCGGGAAACGCTGCTTGATTCCACTCAGCATTTTCTCGTGCCAGTCAATCTTGAGATCGGGATGCAGCCCGCCCTGCATCAGCACGCCGGTGCCGCCGAGTTCGACCGTCTCGCGAATCTTTTCGTAAATCGTGTCGAAATCGAGAATGTAACCTTCCTTCGCCGCCGGCCCTTTCAGCGGACGATAAAAGGCACAGAACGTGCAATATTCGGTGCAGAAATTCGTGTAGTTGATGTTGCGGTCGATGATGTAGGTGACCGTGCCTTCGGGATGAAGCTGGCGGCGCACCGCATCTGCCTCCATCCCAATGCCGATCAGGTCATCGGACTCGAACATCTCCAGGGCTTGCTGCTTCGTCAGCGACATGTTTGCAATTCAATTCTAACGGAGGATGCTTGCCGGCTCCAAATGCGGCGTGGATACGTTACGACTTTCTCATCCGCAAATACTGGATGAGACTCATCACGGTTCCGATGACCGCAACGCCGATCAGGATGGCCATCGCGGGCTTGTAGTAGTGGCGGAAGAAACGCAGGATGTGGGTGCCATAGTGAAATCCCAGGCCGGCGACAATGGTGTAGCGAACGCCGCGGCCCAGTGTTAATGCTCCCAGAAATTTCCTCGGCGAATACTGCATGGCGCCAGCAGCCAGCAGGAATGGAAGAAAGGGAAATGGCGGAGGCATCAAGGCGGGAACGGCAACGGCAAAAAATCCCCAGCGTTCAAAAGCTTGCGAAACCTGGGTTGCGCGTTTCCTGGAGAGCTTGCGCTCCATCGTTTCCTTGCCGCCCTTGCGCGCCAACGCATAAGTAATGTAGCCGCCGACGACCGCGCCCAGCGTCGCCATGAAAGCATAATAGAGCCAAGGCTCGTGGTGGCGCGCGGCCAGCCAAATGGTTAGAACATCCATGCTCCCGGTCAGAGGAATTACCGAGTTGTCCGCAATGCCCAACAAGACCAGACCCGGCCCGCCCATGCGGCGCAGATGCCGCCACGCAGACATAGCCAGTAAAGGATGGAGATGCAGCAGCATTCAGGTTGTAGGAGTTTACAGGTTAGGCTCTTGACTGCGCCATACAGGCCTTTGCCGTGCTCAGAAGCTTAATCTCGGGAGCTGGTGGCAAAATGCCAATCTCCGCTGCATAGCGATAGAACAATTGCACGCCTTCGAGGCAGGGTGCATCAAGATTGTAGTAGATGTTTTCCGTGAGGTAGGAACGAACGTCGGCTTCGGTGATGCCGAGCTTGGCAGCCCACTCACTACCAATCTGCCTGAGACTGGCGGGTTCAAGACCGTGGTCGCGCGATTGTTGAAACACTGCGGCCAGATCTTGCGACGGCGAGCACTCCCGCAACGCGGCCTCGCGCACCGCCCAGAAAGCAAAGACGAACGGCTTGCCGGTGTAGCGAATCCATTCCTCCGCGAGATCGAGTGTGAGGTAGCGCGATCGATCGATTCGCAGAGCCGGATCTCCGATCAGCAATCCAGCGTCGTGCTCGGCAAGCATCTTGTCGATATCCGGAGCCATCGAGGTAAATGTCCGGCCGCCGCCCAGCCATTTTTCGAACAAAACTTTCGTCAACGCCACCGAGGTCATCGAGGACGTATCCAGAGCCACAGTGCGAATTTTTTCTACCGGCACTCTGCTCACCAAAAGGATGGAGCGCACCGGACCGCGCGACGCAATCGCAACATCTGGCAACACCATTAGCCCGGGAATTTGTGTGTAGGCAGCGGCAGGAATAATTCCGATGTCGGCGGTCCCGGCTTCCAGTTCGCGGGCGCAAGCCGACGGCAGCGTATAAGAAATGTCGAACTCGCTGCCTGCCTTGCCGTGCTCGAAGTCCCACATCAGGGGCGCGGTATTCAGGTAGGAAATCGCAGAGATGCGCAAACGTCTCATTCCTCTTTTGATTTTAGCAGACGATTTCGAGCAGCCCTTTGTGATGCCTTCCCTTGACACCGCATTCCACGAATCACTACAGTCCGCCCAGCAAAGAAAAAGTCAAGCAAAACTGGAGCGCAAACTTGCCGAATGCTGTCGCCGCACCTGCGACTCACCTTCTCGAGTGGCTGGCCATCTCGCTGACTCAGGGCCTGGGTCCCACCAAGTCGAGAAAACTTGTGGAACATTTCGGCGGCGCCGAAGCGGTCTTCCGCGCTTCGCTAACGGAACTGGAAGCCACGGGGATCCAGGCCGTCTCGGCGCAATCGATAGCGACCGGAAAATCAGCCGAACTCGCACGAGAGGAAATCGCCCGCGCCACTGCTGAAGGTGTGACGGTGATCTCCGGCGAAGACTCCTGCTACCCGCCCCGGCTGAAAGAAATTTACGATCCCCCGCTGGTGCTTTATGTTCGCGGCGATTCCGAACTGTTGACGAAACCTGGCATTGCCATGGTGGGCACGCGTCATCCCACTCCCTACGGCTCGGGCATGGCCGAGCGACTGGCGTGCGATCTGGCGGCACAAGGCTTGGTGATTATCAGCGGCATGGCTCGGGGAGTCGACACTGCCAGCCACCGCGGCGCGATCACGGCGAAAGGCAAGACCATCGCGGTGTTTGGAACTGGCGTGGATGTGATCTACCCCAAAGAAAACTCGCGGCTGTCGGAGCAAATTCTGGCGCTCGGCGGAGCGCTGATCTCCGAATTCCCCATGGGAACCTTCGCCGCACCGCAGAATTTCCCCATCCGCAACCGAATTTTGAGTGGTATGGCAGTTGGAGTCCTCGTCGTCGAAGCCGCCGAATATTCCGGCACACGCATCACGGCGCGCTGCGCGCTGGAACAAAACCGGGATGTTTTCGCTGTCCCTGGCAACGTCACGAACAAGAATTCCTGGGGCCCAAACACCCTGATCAAGCAAGGCGCAAAGCTAGTCGCTACCTGGGAAGACGTATGGGAAGATCTGCCTCCAGACGTGAAGCTTGCGCTGACCCCGCCGCCCTCGCCTGAATCCGGCAGCGGGTCTTCTGCATCTCTATTCCCGGACAACGGCCTCCCTCCACACGAGAAGCGCATCCTGAGTCTGCTGAAAGCAGATGAGGCCACGCACATCGATGAGCTGCTAGAAAAGTTGGAAAGCGAAATGTCGTCTTCCGAAATCTTCGCGGCCCTCTTCGAGCTGGAGCTGACCGGCAAAGTAAAGCAAATGCCGGGAAAGAATTTTGTGAAGAGCTTTTAGCTCTAGCCCTCAGCTGTCAGCTCTCAGTTTGCTCGTAAATAACGGAGATCGCTGTGCAAAGTTTTCGAAACCTCAAGGTGGGAAAGGGCTCATAATCTGACGCTTGACGTCTACGAATCGAGCAAATCGTTCCCTCGGGACGAGATCTATGGGTTGACCAGTCAGATGCGGAGGGCATCGACGTCAATCGGCGCCAACATCGCTGAAGGATCGTGTCGAAAAGGAGATGTAGACTTCGCCAGATTCCTGCCGATGGCGGCGGGATCCGCGAGCGAACTAGAGTATCACTTGCTGCTCGCTCGTGATCTGAACCTGCTACCAGCCCCCAATTACGAGCGACTGTCCGGCCTAGTTATTGAGGTGAAGCGAATGCTGGCATCGCTCATGAAAAGGCTGAGAGCTGACAGCTGAGGGCTGACAGCTTCCTGCCAGTAACTTGTTGTCTTCGTCCCATTCGTGCTAGCTTCGGAACTAATTCTTACGAACTGAGGGTCCATTGGTAAAAAGTTTAGTCATTGTCGAATCGCCCGCCAAGGCGAAGACCATCCAGAAATATCTGGGAAAGGGATTCACTGTCGAGGCCTCGCTCGGCCACGTCAAAGACCTGCCCAAGAGCACTCTGGGTGTCGATACCAACAACGAGTTTGAAACCGACTACGTTGTGATTCCCGGCAAAGAAAAAGTTCTGGCGAAGCTTAAGAAGCTGGCGGGCCCGATGGATGCGATCTATCTGGCTCCTGACCCGGACCGCGAAGGCGAGGCGATTGCTGCTCATCTTGCGAGTGAGCTCGACGGCAACGGCGCCAAGGCCAAAAAAGGAAAAAAGAAGAAGGCAGATGCGGATGCGCCGCCTCGCATTCAGCGCGTCACCTTTAACGAGATCACCAAGCGCGCCGTGCAGGCAGCATTCGAGCATCCCCGCGCCATTGATCAGAATCTCGTCGACGCCCAACAGGCGCGTCGCGTGCTCGACCGTTTGGTCGGTTATCAGGTCTCGCCCCTTCTGTGGGACAAAGTCCGCCGCGGCCTTTCCGCCGGACGCGTTCAAACTGTCGCTCTCCGTTTAATCGTGGAGCGCGAACGCGAGATCAAAGCGTTCGAGAAGAAAGAATATTGGACCATCGACGCTCATCTCGCCGCGAGCAAGCCGCCGGCGTTCGATGCGCGCTTTCTGGGAAAAGGCGAAGAGAAGATTGAAGTCACTAACGGCGAAGATGCGGAAAAGATTCGCGCCGCGCTCGAAACAGCGGACTGGATCGTCCGCTCCGTCGACAAGAAAGAACGCCGCCGCAATGCTGCGCCTCCTTTCACCACCAGTAAATTGCAGCAGGATTCCTCGCGCAAGTTGCGCTTCAGCGTGAAGCGCACGATGATGATTGCCCAACGCCTTTATGAAGGCGTGGAGCTGGGCGAAGAAGGTCAAGTCGGCCTCATCACCTACATGCGTACCGACTCCACTCGCGTTGCGCCCGAGGCGATTCAGGAAGTGCGAGAATACGTCGGCAAAGAGTACGGCGTGGCCTACCTGCCCGAGACTCCCAACATATATAAGGAGAAGAAAGAAGCGCAGGCGGCGCACGAAGCGATTCGGCCGACCTCAGCGATGCGCCATCCCGACCAAATCAAGCAGTATCTAAAAGAAGATGAATACAAAGTCTACAAGCTGATCTGGCAGCGCTTTGTGGCCTCGCAAATCATGCCTGCGGTCTTCGACCAGACCACGGTCGACATCGATGCCAAGACGAAAAACGGAGACGCTTTCTGGTTCCGCGTAACCGGATCGGTGATGAAGTTCGATGGCTTCCTGAAGGTCTACAAGGAATCAAAAGAAGGGGAAGACGAAGACGACGAAGAGTTGAGGCACAAGCTGCCGGCGCTGGAAGCCGGTCAAAAACTCACGCTGAAGGAACTGAAGCCGGAACAGCATTTCACCGAACCGCCGCCGCGCTACAACGAAGCGTCACTGGTGAAGGAGTTGGAAGAACGCGGCATTGGTCGGCCTTCCACGTACTCGGCGATTTTGTCGACCATCCAAGAGCGGCAGTACGTGCAGAAGATCGGCGGCAAGTTTACGCCGACCGAGATCGGCCTGGTGGTCACCGATCTGCTCGTAGAAAATTTCCGCGATATTTTCGACGTGGCCTACACGGCCCGCCTGGAAGAAGGACTCGACGAGATCGAAGAAGGGAAAGAGAAGTGGACCGACACTCTCGCCGAGTTCTACAAGAAATTCCAGAAAGATCTCAAATATGCCGAAAAGCATATGGAGAACATCAAGCGGATGGAAAAGCCCACAGACGAGAAGTGTGAACTCTGTGGCGCGCCGCTGGTGATCAAGTGGGGCAAGCACGGATCCTTCTACGCGTGCAGCACCTTCGACAAGGAAGATCCGAACACTTGCAAGTTCACGAAAGAAAATCCCATCAACCTGCCCGACCTGGATTCCGCCGACGTGCAGGAGACCACGCAGGAAGAATATTGCGAAAACTGCGGGCGAGTGATGGTGCTCAAGCGCGGACGCTTTGGGCAGTTCATGGCCTGCACCGGTTATCCCGACTGCAAAACTACGCGGCGACTCGACCAAGGTAAGAAGGTTCCTGACATTCCGATCGATGAGCTTTGCCCCAAGTGCGGGCGCAACATGATGATTCGGCACGGACGCTTCGGCGAATTCACCGCTTGCAGCGGATATCCTGAATGCAAGTACGTGAAGCAGAACTACATCGGCGTGAAGTGTCCGGAATGCAAAGACGGCGAACTGGTCGAGAAGCGCGCACGCAAGGGCAACACGTTCTACGGGTGCGGAAATTATCCGAAGTGCAGATTCACGTCGGCGCACAAGCCGATCGCTGAAAAATGTCCGAAGTGCGGCAGCGAATATCTGGTCGAGAAAAACTTGAAAGCAGGACCGGTGATCGCTTGCCCGAACAAAGAATGCGATTACGAGCGCGCCGCGCCTCCGGCCGAAGCGGCGGCGACCACCGCCTGATCCTCGGCGATCGAGTGATTGCGCGATCGCCGAGGATTTGATTCGTCGACCGTGGCGTTACAATCACTCAATCGCCCAACGACCCGATCGCTCGATTACAAATTCCCTGTTGAGGTGCTTTCATGCCTAAGAAGCCAACTGCTGCCGATGCTCAACTGATTCTCCAACTCTACGATCTGCGCCGCGAAGCCGAAATGCGCAAAGCGCGAAACTGGTGGTTTGTCGGTTTCTGGCCGCAAAGCGCCGACGATTTCATGAAGATCGCGTTTACGCCCGGATCGCAGGAGAATAACTGGCTGCGCCAGGTGACCGGCTACTGGAGCATGGCAGCGTCGTTCGTGCTGCACGGTGCGCTGAATGAGGATCTGTTCATACAGCCGGCAGTGAGCGGTGAAATGTTCATCGTGTTCGCGAAGGTGCATCCCTTCCTCAAGGAGTTGCGCGAAAAAGCTGGCGACCCGCAGATGTTCGCGACCATCGAGAAAGTGATCATGGGATCCACGTTCGGCCGGGAACGGCTCAAGTTCATGCTCAAGCGAGTGGAGACCATGCGGGAGCGGGTAGCGCAGTCAAAAGGCAGTTAGAGATTGGCGGCGAGCTGCAACCGGCTGTCGAGCGGAATCTGACTGAAACACGCTGTTGAAATCTGCCGAAATATACGCTGCGGCCTCACTTCAAAACGCTGCCCCTGAGGCGGTTCCCTTCCGGGAAATCGCCGCTCTCTGCGGTACACCCCCCTCCCCCCATACCCTGAAAGTCTTGCCTGGCGCGGGGTCTGCAAACGGTGGTTTGCAAAATCTAGATTGCAAAGATGTTAGCATCCAAAATACAGAAACCAAAGGACTTATACCGTCCGGTGCAGTATGTATACATACCGCCTCCGACTTGAAGATGATCGGCCTATTTCCCCGGCAGGGCAAGGTTGGATGTCACACTATTGCGCTGTTGACTCTGTGATGTATCATGGTATATATCACTTTACGAGGTCATCGATGCCCCGCATGGCAAAACTCTTTCGCAATGGCCGAAGTCAGGCGGTGCGTTTGCCTGCCGAGTTTCGCTTTGAAGGCAGCGAGGTTTTCATCCGGCGGGACGACGCTACCGGAGATGTGGTTCTCTCGCGGCGTCCGGAGTCATGGGAGGGTTTCTTCAAGCTGCGGCGGGAGGCCAACATTCCTGATGAGTTCATGGCAGATCGCCGGGATGAAGCTCCGCAGAAGCGCGACCTGTTCTGATGGCGATCGGCTACCTGCTCGACACTAACATCGCAAGCTGCATCATCAAAGGGAACAGCCCGGCGGTGGATCGCCGGTTGGTGAAAGTTCCCATGGCACAGCTCGCTATCTCCGCTGTTACCGAAGGCGAGTTGCGCTTTGGAGCGGCGCGTCTTCCTCACGCAACGCGCTTGCACGCCGTCATCGAGGACTTCCTTCTGCGCGTGGCCGTCCTGCCCTGGGATTCAGATGCAGCCAGGCAATACGGACAGCTTCGGGCCGCTCTGGAACGCGAGGGGCAACCGATGGGAAACCTCGAGGTAATGTTTGCCGCTCACGCTCTTGCGGTGGGTGTGGTCCTCGTCACCAACGATCACGCGTTTGCCAGAATCAAGAAGCTGAAGATTGAGGACTGGACGCAGGACTCGCGACATTAAATGAGATCGGCGGGCGCAATGGAATTCGCCGCCCGTCTTCCCGCGATCCCACTTCTCGCAAAGGAAGCGAGAAGTGGGGCACCCGGTATCCTGCAGGACAGCCGAGGGCGGCTGTCCTGCAGGTTAATTTTCGCTAGATTGCCGACGCGGCCCTGAAGGGCCGCGCTACCTACTTCAGCGTCACCAGCTTCTCCACCAGCTCCGAATAATCCTTCTTCTCGATTCCGTGGACTTCCTTATTGTAGGCATCCACTTTGGACGAATAATTCATCGAGCAGAATTTTGGGCCGCACATGGAGCAGAAGGCTGCTTCCTTGTAGTGGTCGTCAGGGAGGGTTTCGTCGTGCATGGAGCGGGCGGTTTCAGGATCGAGTGAGAGCTCGAATTGTTTCTCCCAATCGAATTTGTAGCGGGCGTAGCTGAGGGCGTCATCGCGGTCGCGAGCGCCGGGGCGCTGGCGGGCGATGTCGGCGGCGTGGGCAGAAATCTTGTAGGCGATGATGCCGTCTTTCACATCTTTTTCGTTGGGTAAACCTAGATGCTCCTTGGGCGTGACGTAGCAGAGCATGGCGGCGCCGTACCATCCGATCATGGCCGCGCCGATCGCGGAGGTGATGTGGTCGTAGCCAGGAGCGATGTCGGTGACCAGCGGGCCGAGCGTGTAGAACGGAGCTTCGTAGCAGAGCTCGACTTCCTTCTCGACCTGCTCCTTGATCTTGTCCATGGAAACGTGGCCGGGGCCTTCGATCATCACCTGGACGTCGTGCTGCCAGGCGATCTTCGTGAGCTCGCCTAAAGTTTTCAGTTCGGCGAATTGGGCTTCGTCGCTGGCGTCGGCGACGCAGCCGGGACGCAGGCCGTCGCCGAGGGAAAAGCTGACATCGTATTTTTTGAAAATCTTGCAGATGTCGTCGAAGCGCTCGTAGAGAAAATTCTGTTTGTGGTTGTGAACCATCCATTGGGCGAGGATGGCGCCGCCGCGGCTGACGATGCCAGTGATGCGCTTGGAGATCATCGGCACGTACTGGATCAGGACGCCGGCGTGAATGGTCATATAGTCGACGCCTTGTGCGGCCTGCTCTTCGATGACTTCCAGCATCACTTCGGCGTTCAGATCTTCGACGCGCTTCACGCGGGCGATGGCCTCGTAAATCGGAACGGTACCGATGGGGACGGGCGAATGGCGGAGGATGGCTTCGCGAATGTTGTGAATCTCGCCGCCCGTGGAAAGATCCATCACCGTGTCGGCGCCGTAGTGCACGGCGGTATGCAGCTTTTTCAATTCTTCTTTGACTTCCGAGGTGACCGCGGAATTGCCGATGTTGGCGTTGATCTTGCAGAGCGACGCTACGCCGATCGCCATGGGCTCGAGTTCCGGGTGGTTGATGTTGGCGGGAATGATCATGCGGCCGCGGGCGACTTCATCGCGAACCAGTTCGGGCGCCAGCTTTTCGCGGTGGGCAACGTAACCCATCTCTTCAGTGATCACGCCCTGGCGGGCGTAGTGCATCTGGGAAAAGTTGCCGGTCGAGTTTTCCTGCTTGCGCCGGGCGAGCCAGTCTGCGCGCGGCTTAGGGACGCTATAACCATTACTACCGTTACCGTTGGAGGAGTTGGGGAGAGTCATGACGGAGCCGTCCTTGCTGGGAGTTTCTGAAACTTTGATTATACCTGTGTTCTGGGTGCGAACGGGCAAATGACTCCGCGGAGGGCGGTTTGGCCGCGTGTAATAGTTTCGTAATGTGTCAGGGATCACCGCGTGGACGGCAGTGGGGGCGCTAGGTTGGAGACACAACCAAAATGAAAACTCATCCAAAAGGCAGTCATGCTCGCATCCTTCTGACTTCAGTATTTGGGCCTTACGCGCAAGACGATGAATTTGGCAGCCGCGCGATTAATCCTATGGAGCTTTATCACAACCAGGTGACGCGGGCGCAGGGGAGCTTCTCGCTGCGCATGTTTCATCGTTCGTGGGGCATCATGATGATCCAGGAAAATATTTCGGCGCCGTGCAGCGTGCTGGATTTTCCTACGCGCGAAGCGTTTGCCCACGAATTGACCACCAACCACTATGACATTGTCGGGATCTCATCGATCATCGTGAATGTTCTGAAGGTGCGGGAGATGTGCCGCATGGTGCGGGAACTGTCGCCGGCTTCGGTGATCGTGGTGGGCGGACATGTAGCTGCGGTTCCCGGTTTGGATGCGATGATCGACGCCGATCACATTGTGCGCGGAGAGGGAATTTCGTGGATGCGGAGGTATCTGGGGGAAGACGAAAATGCACCGATCCGCCATCCGGCGATCGTTTCGGGGTTGCAGACTCGAATCATGGGAGTACGACTGCCACAGCGGAAGGGCGGGACGGCTGCAACCATTATTCCTTCGGTGGGATGCCCGATGGGGTGCAACTTCTGCACCACGTCGGCATTTTTTGGAGGCAAGGGAAAGTTCATCAACTTCTACGAAACTGGAGATGAACTGTTTGAGGTGATGTGCGGGATCGAAGCGGAGCTGGAAGTGAAATCTTTTTTTGTGATGGACGAGAACTTCCTGCTGCACCGCGAGCGCGCGATGCGGCTGCTGGAGCGCATGAAAGAAGCGGGCAAGAGCTGGGAGCTCTCGGTGTTTGCTTCGGCCAACGCGATTCGAAAGTACACCATGGTGGAACTGGTGGAGCTGGGAGTTTCGTGGGTATGGATGGGGCTGGAATCTCCGCGATCAAAGTATGGCAAGTTGCAAGGACACGATCTTACGCAGCTGACCCGCGAACTTCGCGAACACGGCATACGCGTGCAAGGTTCGACGATCATCGGACTCGAGCACCACACGCCGGAAAATATTGTGCAGGAAATCGAATCGGCTGTTGATTATGAAACTGACTTCCATCAGTTCATGCTGTACACGCCGGTTCCGGGCACGCCGCTTTATCAGGAAATGGCGGAGCAGGGGCGTCTGCTGCCAAATGTCGAGTACGCGGACATTCACGGGCAGTACAAGTTCAACTTTCAGCACGGCGCGATTTCACGCGATGATTCCAAGCGATTTCTCGATTGGGCGTTCTGGCGCGACTTTGAGCGCAACGGGCCGAGCCTTTACCGTCTTTGCCAGACCATGCTGCAAGGCTGGCAGCGCTACAAAGACTATCCCGATCCGCGGGTGCGGGAGCGGTTTCAACGGCAGGTGAAGAAGATTATTGGAGCTTACAATGCGGCGCTCTGGGCAATGGAGCGGGATTTCAGGAAAGTGAATCGCAGCGTGAGCGAGAAGATTCACAAACTGCGCCGCGAAGTTGAGAAAGAGTTTCCGGTTGTGGCGCGGCTGACGGCTGCGTCCTTGGGACCGGTCTTATTGTGGTCTACACGGCGAGAAACGCGGCGGCTGGCGTCAGGAAAGACCTACGAACCACCGATGTTCATCGAGCGCAGTCATTGGATTCCGGCGTCGTAGGGTTCCATCCTCTCCTGGGGCGGCCTTGCTCCTGCGGAGAGCGGAGCTTAGAATTTCATCCGTTCTTCAAAGGAGAAGTCTCGCTATGCGCCTGACGGCATTATTGGTTTTGCTGAGTATTAGCGGGTTTGCCCAAACATCTTCCTCGACGAGGCCCGCTCCCGGCTTCAGTCTCGACACGATCGATAAGACAGCCGATCCCTGTGTGGATTTTTACCAGTATGCATGTGGCAACTGGATCAAGCATTCTGAAATTCCTCCCGATCAGTCGCAGTGGGTCAGCTTCGTGGAACTGCGCGAGCGCAATCTCGACATTGAGCGCGGCATTTTGGAAAAGGCGGCCACCGGCGGGGCGAGCCGCGACGCGGTCGACCAGAGAATCGGCGATCTCTACGGTTCCTGCATCGATGAGAAAGCTGTGAACGCAAAGGGAATCTCGCCGGTCAAGCCGGAGCTCGATCGCGTGGCGGCGGCTCAGAACAAGGGCGCGCTGATTGAGGAACTCGCGCATCTTTACCTGGTTGGTGGGACTTCGCTGTTTAGCTTTTACGCCGCTTCCGATTTGCACAACGCGGATCAGGTGATCGCTTACATCGACCAGGGAGGACTGACGCTACCCGATCGCGATTATTACATCAAGGACGATAACGCGAAGATGAAAGAGATGCGTCAGCACTTAGTGGAATACGTGACGCAGACATTTACGCTGGCCGGGCAAACACCGCAACAGGCCGGCGATTCGGCGCAGACGGTGCTACGCATCGAGACCGCTCTGGCCAAGGCGTCGATGGACCGCACGGCGCGGCGCGATCCCAAGAATCGCGATCATAAGATGACCCGCGAGGAAGCGGTGGCGCTGGGGCCGGATTTCCATTTAAACCGCTATTTTGCTGCTGTTGGTGCCCCGAATTTTACTCGCCTCAACGTTACGAATCCAGATTTCTTCAAGCAGGTGAATGGGGTTCTGGAATCCGAGTCGCTGGATTCGCTCAAAACTTATGTGAGCTGGCACGTGCTGAACGAGGCGGCCCCGTGGCTTTCGCAATCGTTTGTCGACGTTAACTTCAAATTCCAGCAAAACCTTACCGGACAAAAAGAAATTCAGGCGCGATGGAAGCGATGCGTCACGCTGACCGACCGCGAACTGGGGGAAGCATTAGGGCAGAAATATGTGGATGCGACGTTCGGGCCGGAGGGCAAGCAACGGATGCTGAAGATGGTGGACGCGCTGGAGAAATCGCTCGCGGAAGATATTCAGGATTTGTCGTGGATGAGCGAGGAAACGAAAAAGCAAGCCAAGGTGAAGCTGGATGCGATTCGAAACAAGATCGGCTATCCCGACGTTTACCGCGATTACAGTTCGGTGGTGATCAAACCTGACGATTTGGTAGGCAATATCGCCCGGGCGGAGGAATTCGAAGCGAAACGTGAGATCGGGAAGATCGACAAACCGCTGGACCGCAAAGAGTGGGGCATGACTCCGCCTACGGTGAACGCGTATTACAGCCCGTCGTTCAACGAGATTGTGTTTCCGGCGGGAATTCTGCAACCACCTTTCTTCGATAAGTCGATGGACGATGCGGTCAACTTTGGGGGCATCGGCCTGGTGATTGGCCACGAACTGACGCACGGCTTCGACGACCAGGGCCGCAAGTATGATCCGCAGGGGAATCTGCACGACTGGTGGACGGCGCAGGATGGAAAGGAGTTCGAGAAGCGCGTTAGCTGCGTGGCCGATGAATATTCCAATTTTGTGGCTGTGGATGATCTAAAGCTCAATGGTCGTCTCACGCTCGGCGAAAATACTGCGGACAATGGCGGTGCGCGCATTGCCTTGATGGCGCTGGAGCACATGATCGCCGATGACAAGACTGGAAAAGAAGGCGAGAAAATTGACGGTTACACGCCTGCGCAACGCTTCTTTCTGGGATTCGGACGCGTGTGGTGCGAGAAACGGCGTCCGGAGATCGCGCGCACCCGGGTGCTCACCGATCCACATTCACCGGGGAAATATCGGGTGAATGGCGTGGTGCAAAACATGCCGGAATTTCAGAAGGCTTGGGGATGCAAGGCGGGGCAGGCGATGGTTGCGGAAAATGCCTGCCACGTCTGGTGAGCCGCCGGAGTGGGTTGTGACATTTCGAAAAGATGAAAGGCCCGGCATTGCCGGGCCTTTTTCTCATGCAAGAAACTTCTAGTAGTTGGCAGCCTGAACAATCAGGTGATCGACAATGCGGTGGGCTTCGTCGATGTGGTGGAGAGCGCGATCGCGAAGGCCGCGTACGGACGGGTCGTCTTCTTCGCGGGCGATATCGTTGTGGGCTTTATCGAGCAGTTCCATGGCGCGATGAAAGCGTCCGGCTCGATCCATGCGTGCATCGACGGGAGGATGATCGTTCAAGTTCTTGCCATCATCGATTGCAGCCCGTTTGATTTCTTCAATGGCTTTGTCGATCTCGTTAATCGCGTGCTCTTCCTCTTTGTCCATGTGATGGGTGGGAGCGAGGTTTTCGAGATGAGCGCGGGCGTGCCGCAGATCAGTGAGTGCGTGCAGATAGGCCGGATGCCTTCCCGGTTCGTCGGCAAAGCTCAGTGCAGCGGAGAGAGCCACAAGAAAGACAAGCAGAGTGCAGTGTCGGGCAATTTTCATGGTTTCCTCGAAGCCTTTCGGCAGAATGAACTTCGCTAGTAATGAACCCTGAACTCAGGGTTTCGACTCGCTGAATTCTACGGGGCGCGGCCGCGCCGCGGAAGTTACCTCAGGGCATGCCCCAGCCAAAACCATTGTCTGGCGGGCAGTTACAGCGATCGGCTGCCGGCAGAGAGAGCGCCCTCAGAGCTGCGCGGAAGCTTCTCCAAGTAAATTTACCAGCCGATGGTTTCGTTCCAGAACTTGACGACGAAATGACTCACGTTTGACGGCATCGTGACAATCCCTCTTTGCACGACGATTACGCTCAATCCACTTCGAGCGAGAAAACTCTGCGAACGATGAATCGAGTGCAGAGGTTTCTGCGACGAGGCCAATCGGAAAGAGGAGAAAAGAATGAGCAAACTTACTACATACACATTGGCGATAGCCGTCTCACTGGGAACGACGGCGATGCTCGACAACAATCAACGAAGCAACAGGCCGCACGAACCTGCGGAACAGCGATTGGCGGCCGACGGAGCCTTCCGCGATGGAATGTACACAGGCAAGCTTGCAGCCGAAGGCGGGAGGCCGTTGCGTCCGGCTATCGCGCGCTGGTCCACGGAACAGGACCGCGCCATGTTCACGGCGGGGTATCACCGTGGATACAACGAAACGCTGGCTCGCATCGAGCCTTAGAAACCAAGGTCCAGCAAAACAGAATTGAGGTGTTGTGTTATGCACGCACGAAAGTTACTCTCCCTGTCCGCCCTTTCCCTGTCGATCTTTTTCTCCCTGGCAATCTGCGTCGTCGTTACTCGTGTGGCGAAGGCCGCTGGAGCCCCGCCGAGCGTCAACGCAGCCGGCGCCTCCAATGTGCAGGGTACAGTCCGATTTGAAGGAGTTACTCCCAAGCCCAAGCTGATCAACATGGCTGCCGACCCAAGCTGCGCCAAACAACATTCCTCGCCCGTCTTCGCGCAAGAGGTGATGACCGATTCAAAAGGCGATCTGCAAAACGTGATTGTGTTTGTTGCGGAAGGATTGGGCGAGCGCACGTTTGATCCGCCTACACAGCCCGTCGTAGTTGAGCAGAAGGGCTGCATGTATATGCCGCATGTCTTGGCGGTACGGGCGAACCAGCCGTTACACGTAGTCAATGACGATCCCACGTCGCACAACATTCATCCCACGCCCGCGAATAACCGTGAATGGAACAAGGCGGAGCCACCGGGATCGAGTATGGATGAATCGTTTGCGCGGGAGGAGATCGCGATCCCGGTGAAGTGCAATTTGCACCCCTGGATGCACGGGTACATTGCGGTGTTCAAGCATCCGTATTTCGCAGTCACGGGCGAGGACGGCAGTTTCGACCTGAGCAGTCTGCCGCCGGGCACCTACACCATCAAAGCGTGGCACGAGAAGCTGGGGACGTCCACGCAGACGATCACGATTGGAGCCAACGAAACCAAGGAGATCAGTTTCGTTTTCAAAACAATGTGAAGCGAGGAACTTATGCCAAGACTTCAACCCATTCGAATTCCGCACCCGGTCGAGGAGGCGCAGACACTCATCACGATCTGCGACGACGATATTGCGGAAGCGCGCAGCGAGGCGTCGCATTATTACCGGCGTGCCCAAACCGACACCGAAGCGGCTTTCTGGTTCGGCGTGATCAAGGTGCTCACGCCGAGCCCAAGGCCGGAGGCCTGAATGGTGAGACTGACTCGGGCGTTTAGCGCGCAGGAATGTGATCCGCTTCAGTGCTTTTCTGGAATCTTGAAGCCCTTGCGGCGTTGTTCGCTGTAGCGGTGCAGGGCGTCGAGGATGATGGGATACGCTTCCCCGGCGGGGCGTATCTCGTCGACTTCGACGGCCTTGCCTTCGAGCTGTTTGTAATCCTGAAAAAAGCGGCGCAGCATGATCATGCGGTGAGGGGGCATCTCCGCGGCTTCGCGATAGGAATTGAACTCGGGATCCTCGGTGGCGATGGCGATAATCTTGTGGTCGGGCTTGCCACCATCGATCATCGTCATCAGGCCGATGGCGCGGGCGTGGATGATGGTGAGCGGAACCACGGGTTCCTGGCAGAGCACGAGGACATCGAGCGGATCGTCGTCTTCCGCCAGCGTTTGCGGAATGAAGCCGTAGTTTGCCGGATAGTAAACGGCGGAGTAGAGGATGCGGTCGAGCTTGATCAGGCCGCTTGCCTTGTCCAGTTCATACTTGACGCTCGATCCGAAAGGGATCTCGATGACGCAGTCGAATTCCTGCGGGAGCTTGTCGCCGGGAGTTACGTCGTGCCAGGGATGGATCATAGGAGTCGGGAACCACTTCTATTTTAGCGGAGGATCTCGCTACTGGCTTCTAGCTGCTAGCCCCTGGTTGCAAAGCTGGGCGATACGGAGCTTGCCCTGATGTTTGTTGGTCACGTACAGGAGCTTGAGTTCCGTATTACAGATCGCTCAAGGGCAGCAAACTTCGTCGCTACTAGGGCTCCGGACATCTGCACTTCATGACCACCAATTGCCACCAGCGGCGGGCATTGCTGGAAAGGCGCAGGATCGCGATCTGCTGCTTGAGCGCGTGCAGCAGAGGAAAAGCGGGTTCCTCACCGGGCTTAGGCCCGGTTCGGAATGACATCCTTAGTTTGGGCGACGGTCTCACGGAATCTTGATTCTGGGCTTGAGGAAGGATAGAGTCTTGAAAGGACCGTATCTGTGGGGTGGTTTATGTCCAGTCAAGGCAAGACTTATCTGAAGTTCGGCTCGGCTGTTGTCGTGATTCTGCTGCTGCTTGGGTATCTTGCTTACACCGGCGTGCAGGATAGCAAGAGCTACTACGTGACCATCAGCGAGCTGCACAAGATGGGGAATGGGGCTTACACCAAGCGTTTGCGGGTGGCGGGGAACGTGCAGCCGGGGTCGATCAAGCGAATCGGAACGCATGTGCAGTTTGTGCTGGTGGAACAGGATCAGTTGCTTTCGGTCGACTACACGGGAACCGAGGCTCCTCCGGATACTTTCAAGGACGAGTCGCAGGCGCTGGCCGATGGCAGTTTTGGGCGAGATGGCGTTTTTCACGCGAAGGCTCTGCAAGCTAAATGCGCTTCGAAATATGCTCCGCAACAGCCTGGCAATCAGATGCAGGCGGAACCGGCGAAGAGTGTGACGCAGGCGCAACCTGCGACGTCTGCCGGCGTGCCGAATTAGACTGCATTCAGCTGAAACGCTGGTAGGGATCCCTCGCTTCGCTCGGGATGACAACGCGTAATCGGGATACAACGCAATAATCGGGATGATAATGGGCAACGGGGCGCAGCGGCCCCTGTGTCCTCGACTTCGCTGCACGCTTCGGCTATCTTCTACCTTTACTTTTCGACCGAATCGTATTGATTCCTATCCCTGTGAGCGCCCCTGAAATCCCGGCTGCCCCGACTATTACCGTCAACAACCTGATCAAACAGTTCGGGCGGTTTGCCGCGTTGCGCGGGGTAAGTGCGGAATTTGATGGCGGAAAGTTTCATGTGATTCTTGGAGATAACGGCGCAGGGAAAACTACGCTGTTGCGGGCTCTGGCGGGGTTGGCACATCCCACGCGTGGCTCGGTTTCCATCCTGGGGAAGAGTCCGCAGGATGCGTGTCGCGACGTCGGCTATATGGCGCATCCGTCTCTGCTTTATGACGAGATGAGCGGGATGGAGAATCTGCGCTACTTTGCGCGACTCTATGGCATTGTCGGTGACAGCCGCTGCGAGCAGGTGATTCGATCGGTCAGGCTGGACCCGGAGTTGAGGCGCCCGGTGGGCCAGTATTCGCAGGGGATGCGGCAGCGCATGTCGCTGGCGCGGGCGATCCTGCATGATCCGAGAATTCTGTTGCTCGATGAGCCGTTTTCCAACGTGGATGTGCATTCGGCGCGGGAGATGGTGGGGCTGCTCAAAGGCATGCGCGACGGCGGCAAAACGATTTTTGTGGTGACGCATCAGGCGCCGCTGCTGGAGGGCGTGGCCGACGAGTTTGTTTGGATGCAGGACGGGCAGATCGTGGAACGCACGTCGAGCCTGGCTGCAGCGGAGACGCGATGAGTTCGTTGCGCTCGATTACTCTGGCTACGCTCACGAAGGATATCCGGCTGGAGTGGCGCTCTCGCGACGCCATTAACTCGATGCTGTTTTTTTCGTTGCTGGTAGTGGTGATCTTCAGCTTCTCGTTCGACCCCAACGCGGAAGAGTCGCGCGAAATCGCGGGAGGGCTGATCTGGGTCGCGTTCCTGTTTGCGGCGGTGGTTGCCTTGAATCAGACGTGGGCACGGGAGCTGCGCAACCAGGTGCTGGATGCCTATCGCGTTTCTCCGGCGCCAGCCAATGCGTTGTTCGTGGCAAAAGCGTTGGGAAACTTCATTCTGGTGAGTTTGCTGGAAGCAGTGATGGCTCCGCTGTTCATGATTTTTTATAACCTGCGCGCGCTCGGTCCGGCTTGGCAGTTGATTCCCGTGGCGATTCTGGGAACGTGGGCGCTGGTGGTGAATGGGACTTTTTTCGCGGCGATGTCATTGCGTACGCGCAGCCGCGAAATCATGTTGCCGCTGCTGTTGTTTCCGATCTCGATTCCGGCGGTGCAGTCGATGGTAGAGGCTACGCGCATCATCCTCGCCGGTGACGGATCGGCGAGGTTCTGGATCGTATTGCTTCTCACCTATGATGTGGTGTTTACTACTGCTTGTCTGGGTTTATTCGGAACTATCCTGCGGGCGGAATGAAACGGGCCTTCCCCATCCTGGCGGTTTTGACGGCGCTTTTGCTTGCTTACGCTTTCTATGAGGCGCTGTGGGTCGCGCCCATGGAACGAACCATGGGCGATGTGCAGCGCATCTTCTATTACCATGTGCCTTCGGCTTGGACGGCGTTTTTGCTGTTCTTTGTGAATCTGGTGGCTTCGGTGGTTTACCTCATCCGGAAAAGCACGAAGGCGGACGCCGTGGCGCTGGTTTCGGCGGAAGTGGGAGTGGTTTTCTGCACAGTGGTGCTGGTGACTGGGCCCATCTGGGCGCGGCCAGTGTGGGGTATCTGGTGGACCTGGGATATTCGACTCACCACGACTCTGGTCTTGTGGTTGATTTACGTGAGTTATCTGGTGCTGCGGCGTTTTTCCGATAGCTCACAGACGCCGACGCTCGCGGCGGTGCTGGCTATTTTTGGCGCGCTCGATGTGCCACTGGTGTATTTCTCGATCTGGTTTTTCCGCACGCAGCATCCGCAGCCGGTGATTGGGGGCGGCGGGTCGATCGATCCGCGCATGCTGCATGTGCTGCTGATTAACTGGCTGGCATTCTCCTGCTTCGCCTTCCTGGTTTGCTGGTGGCGTTATCAACTCGAGTTATTGAAGCGGGACCTGGAGGAGGCGCAGGCGCTGGAGGCCTTACTAGGGAGCGAAGGGCTTCCGGCAACCTCTGGACGAGCTAAATTACCATTGAAGAAGACTCAATCACGATCGGGGACGATGTGAATTCCATTAAGTTTCTCTACGCGGCCTATATTGCCACCTGGGTAATTCACGGTTTGTATCTGGGCAGCGTCTTACGTCGCTACAATCGCCTGCACGAGCAGCTGAGGGATTTGGCGAAGTAGGGGCGGCTTCCGCTGTCCGGCCCTCCGGCTTCCGGTGGGCGGAAGCCGAAGCCGATCTTCAGTTTGCCGCTTTCGAATCTGCCTGCAATGCGGTGACGAAGTCTGTGCTGCTCGCGGAGCGCAGAAATTCATAATCTTCGATCATAGCGGCCATCCCCACTCGCAACGACGGCAAAGGGGATTCCGAACGGATAACGCGGGCGGTGAAGCGTACTCGCACCGCGTCGGTGAGCGTGATGTGGGGCGGAAAAGTCAGGATTATTTCGCAAGGCGTGCCTGCGGGAACTGGCCGATCGAGATAGAAGAAAACTCCGCGCGCGCTCACGTTCTGGGTTTCGGTTTGGAATTCCTCGTTTTGATCCAAGGCAGGTTGAGCCAAGCCGTCTCGATCCAGTCGGACCACGGCGGGCAGGCGCATGTCGAAGCGCCGCATTAAACGTCTTTCCTGCAATTCCGGGTTCGTCCGTGGCGTATTTTCCGAAAGCATTGTTCCCCGAGAGACCAAAATCAAACGCAAAGCGGAATCGACAGCCAGGCTGGAAAGCACAGTCCCCAACACTGCTGGGGAGCAAGTCCTGATAGCATTTCACTTTATAGATTTGCCGCCGGTTTGCAACAGCAAAAAGGTTTATGGAACTGAGTCGGTAAATGATTCGCAGTCACTTTGCGTTACGTCGCGGCATCTTTCCTCAGCTACCCACGCATCTGATGGTCGGGGGGCGCTAGGCGGCGCGGGCGCTCGCTTGACTTGGCTATCCGTCAGATGTTTAAGTAGTTGTTTATTTTCCGCCAGTTCCTAAGCGACATGTCAGCAGCGGGCGGTTTCGCCGCCGCCGGGTGAAAACTTGCGCGTCGGTTCTACTCTCTCCAAATTATGATCGGTATGCAGCGGAGGAAAAGCGTAATGGGAAATGGCCGTGGGGCGTTGACGGGAAGAGGATCCGGGCGCAGCTGGAAGGGATTACGAGTCGCAGGAGCGGGCTTGGTTCTGGTGTTGGCAGCTTGCGGGATACTCGGCTTGGGCTCCTCCCACCGCTATTCGCAGAAGGCGTCCTCCCAGGTTCCCCTCTCGCCGGCTCCAGCCGTCTTTGGTCGTTCCTCCAGCTCCAAACCGGACGCAAAGGCCCTCCTTGGCCAACTTCCGTTGATCTTCGAGCCCAATCAGGGGCAAGCCGGTTCCAGTGTGAAATTCGTCTCGCGCGGGCCGGGATATAGTCTCTATCTCGATCCGGCGGGAGCCACGCTGGCGATGCAGACGGTGCAGCCCGCCTTACCAGGGCAAAAAGCGGCTCAACGGCGCGTGCAGTCGGTGCGGATGACTTTGTTTGGAGCGAACCCGGCCGCAGCCATCGCAGGCAACGATTCCCTTCCCGGCCGGAGCAACTACTTCATCGGCAACGATCCGAAGAAGTGGCATACGGAGATTCCGCAGTTTGCTGGCGTTCACTACCGGGGCGTTTATCCGGGGATCGATCTGGTTTTCTATGGGAGCCAGGGCAAGTTGGAATACGATTTCAAGGTTGCGCCGGGCGCCGACCCGTCGCAGGCAGAATTGCAGTTTGATGGCACAACGAAGCTGGAGCTAAGCGGCGGAGATTTGATTCTCAAGGGAGCCGGCGCCGATGTGCGCTTGCAGGCCCCGCGAGTTTACCAGAGCGTTGCGGGGCAGCAGCAGCCGATTGATGGACGGTTTGTTCTGCGCGCCGCAAATCGAGTCGGGTTCGAGATTGGCGCCTACGACCGCACCCGCGAATTGGTGATTGATCCCACCATCAGTTACTCGACGTTCTTTGGCGGCGCGGACGGTGCGACGAGTTCCCCTTCGATTGCGGTGAACGGTAACGGCAACATTTATCTCGCCGGATCAACCACAGCCGATGACCTTCCCTTATCCAGCGTGACCCCGTTTCAAAGTACGCTGGGAGGCAGTGGTGCGCAGAACGTGTTCGTAGCTGAGCTGAATCCGACGCAGGGCACTACGGGTTTGATCGCCATGAGTTACCTGGGGGGAGCGGAACCGACACTTCGGTGGGCCTGGCAGTGGATGACAGCGGCAATGCCTACGTTGCGGGCTACACCACTTCGTCGAATTTTCCCGTGAGGAATGCATTTCAGAGTTCGCCTCTAACCGCCGGGACGCACGTCTTCGTCAGCGTGTTGAACCCTGCTTTTTCCGCGCTCAATTACTCGACCTATCTTTCGGGCAACGGCACGGACATGGCCAGCGGTCTGGCGATTGATAACAACAACGATGCCTTCGTTACAGGGACGACGACCTCCACAAATGCGGGTACTGGATTTCCGTCTACGACGCTGCCGCCGGCGTATCAATTGAATTCGCTGGCGAACATCCAGTTCTTTGTGACTGAGGTGAACACAAGGCTCAGCAGCGTGAACAGCGTTCCGTATTCGACCTATTTCGGCGGCGGAAACCCGAGTACCGGCGCGATCGCTACCGGCGGTGGCATTGCGGTCGACACCACCGGGAACGTCTATTTCAGCGGAACCACAAATTTCTATAACAGTGGCGAAGGTACGAACGGCAGCGGCGGACTGCTGGCCAGCGATTTCCCCATCTTAAACGCATATCAGCCATGCCTTAACTCGCCTCCACCGGTTAGTTTTGTACCGCCGATCCAGTGCTCTAACCAGACGGCGCAGACCGATGGTTTCATCGCCAAGCTGAACCCCAACAACGCGCAGACCAATGCGGCGCAGTTACTTTTCTCGACTTACTTCGGCGGCAACAACGACGATTCGTCAACCGCTCTCACCATTGATACTACTGCCTCCAGCGTCTACATTACCGGGTCGACCAACTCGACGAATTTCACCATCCCGAATGGGGTCGGACAATTTCAGCCTTGCCTGAACGCTCCGGGCGTAACGGCAGCAGCATGTACGTCGCCCAGTACCGCCAACACCGACGCCTATGTGGCGAAATTTACGAATCCCACCGAAGCCTCAGGAGGCACAACCAACGCCGTAGGCCTCAGTTATTTTTCCTACCTGGGAGGGTCGGGCAACGACAGCGGTCTGGCGATTGCCGTGGATACGGGCGCTGGCGCCCTCGTAACCGGGGCGACCAATTCGGGAGTTATCGGTGTAGTGAACCCGGCGGTCGATTTCCCGGTCACCGCCGATGCTCTTCAAAGTACGCTTAACGGCACGCAGAACGCTTTCTTCGCCCGCATCAATACGACCACGAATTCGGGCACGAACACGAGCGGTTCTTATGCCACATATTTTGGGGGCAGCGGCGTGGATCGTGGTACCAGCATCACGGTCGATCCTAACCTCAACACTTATTTCGCCGGCGATACGACCTCCAGCAACTTGCAGGTTCAAGGAGCGTATCAGCCTAGTTTTCAGGGAACAACGATGGATGCGTTCGCGGTCCTGCTGCGGCCGGCGAATGGTCTGTGCATTACCTGCATTGCGCCAGTTGAGTCTCCAGCTACAGGTGCGATAAGCGCCGGCAATGCGATCGCCATAACCTTCACCGTTCTGAACCAAGGACCGGATCTGGCCACGAACGTCATCGTGAGCGGCCAGGTTTCCAGCAACACATCGGCTACTTTTACCGCCGCCAGCACCAATGGTGGGTCGGGAGCCCTTTGCAGCACACCTGCCGGCACTACCGCGTCTTGTCTTATCCCTACGGTGCCCGCTGGTGCCTCCGTGAATGTCGTATTCTCCGTGACTCCGATCACGGCAGGTAATGGTCAGGTGATCGCCACGGCCACCAACGGTAATAATACGAACCAGACTGTAACCACCACGGCCTCCTTTACGTCCACCAATTTTTCAGTACATATCAATCCTTCCAGCCAGACGGTGGTGGCCGGCAGCACCGCGGTCTACACGGTGCAAGTGGCTCCGGCCGTGACCTTCGGAGCGAATGTTTCGCTCAGCTGCAGCTCTGCTCCGGCCGGAGCGAGCTGCGGGTTCATTCCACAATCGCTTACATTCAACGGGCCCAGCGCTCAGACCAGCACACTCAATTTGAGTACCACGGCGCGTCCTCCGACCACGATCAGTTCCACGGGACGGCACGGGCCGTTCTATGCCTTCTGGCTGATTGTTCCGGGCACGGCTCTCGTAGGGTTGAGCGGAAAGAAGCGCAGGCGGCATCGCCTGTTAGGAATGCTATTGTTGTTGGCGCTTTTCTCTTTCATCGTGCCACTGCCGGCTTGCAGTAAGGCCAAGCAGCAGCCGGTGGTGAGCGGAACGCCCGCGGGCAATTATACGCTCACGGTTACGGCGACCTCGGGATCGTTCTCGCAGAGCACGGGGTTCAGTCTGACCGTGCAGTAGAAGCTCCGCGTTCAGGTGGGCTGGCCCGCCGCCGGCTCATCATGAGCGGTAGGCCGCCGGCTCCCCCAGTGGCTAAAGCCCTCGTCTCTATTGATCCTGAGCAGCACGACTAAAGTCGTGCCCTACCCAAAACCATCCACTGGTGAAAACGAGATTGCAGATGAGACAACTGCCGAGATCTCAGCGGAGGCAGATGGTTTCTAGGCGCCGGCTGAGAGCTTGTGGTGGCTCTTGGCTTCGGCGATTCCATATTGCCGAATTTTGTAGAGCAAAGCTTTGTAGCTGATCTGCAGAATTCCGGCTGCTTGTTTGCGATTCCAGTTGGTTTGTTCGAGCGCTTGCCGGATGGCTTCTCCCTCGGCTTCGTCCTTGGCGCTGCGTGCGAGCGACTTCAATCCTCCACTGGCTTCTCCGTTTTTCGCTCCAGGCTCAGTGCGTGCGCCGCCTCCGTTGCCGTCATGAAGAGGCTGCAATTCAGCAGCGGCGAGATTTTCATCCCCGAGGATCAGGTAACGCTTTAAGAAATTATTCAATTCCCGCAGGTTACCCGGCCAGGAATGCCTTTGGCAGGCTTCGAGCAGCGCGGGCGAGAGTGGAAGCTGCGGCCGCGCGTACTGTTCCGCCATGCGTGTCATGAAATGCTTGAGCAGAACGGGAATCTCTTCTTTTCGTTCGCGCAGCGGCGGCAGCTGTAAAGTGAAAGCGTTCAGGCGGTAGTAGAGATCTTCGCGCAGGCGCTTCGTAGCCAGCGCTTGCGGGATGTCAATGTTCGTGGCCGCGAGGATGCGGACGTCCACCTTGATGATGGAACGGCTGCCCAGCCGCGAGAATTGCTGGTCCTGCAAGACATGCAACAGCTTGGCCTGCAGGGCAGGCGGCATTTCGCCAATTTCGTCGAGCAGGATGGTGCCCTTATTGCACAATTCAAACTTGCCGGGTTTGGCATGGGTCGCGCCGGTAAAGGCGCCCGGTTCGTAACCAAACAGTTCGCTTTCGAGCAGGTCCGCGGGAACGGCGGCGCAATTTACTTTTAAGAAAGTGCGATGGGCCCGGGGTGAGAGTTTGTGAATCAGGCGGGCCAGCACCTCCTTGCCGGTGCCGCTTTCGCCTAAGAGCAGTACGGGGATATCCACGTTGGCGACCAGCGCGGCTTGCGAGCGGATTTTTCGCATGCCCGGGCTCGCCGCTATAAAGAACACGTCATCGGCAACTTCCTCGACCTCGCCGCCTACCGGACCTCTGCCTTCACCCAGGCATTGGTGTATGACTGCGTCCAGTTCCGCCTTTTGGAAGGGCTTGGTCAGGTAGTCGTGCGCTCCCAGTTTCATGGCCTGCACGACTTTTCGCGTGTCACTGACGCAGGAGAGCATGACCACCTTAACTCCGGGCCGTTTCTGCCGAAGCTGCTCCAGCGTCTCCAGTCCGTCAATGCCGGGCATGAGTACATCCAGAAGCACTAGATCGGGCTCCATGCCCTTGTCCACGCGCTGCAGCGCCTCTTCCCCGGTGGAAGCCGTCTCTACTTTATAGTCGTCGACCTCGAGCAATGTCCGGATATACCGGAGCATGGCGGGCTCGTCATCCACCAGGAGAATCTTGGCGGTATCGCTCATCGATTCTTTCCTTTGCTGCTGGGAGTCGAGGACGGTTTGAAGGGAATCAGGAATGAGAATTTACAGCCGGTGCCAAGATCGCTTTCCACCCAGACTTTTCCACCCATGCCCTGAACCAGGCGCCGAACGATTGCCAGACCGAGGCCCATGCCATCCTGATTCTCGTTGCCCGGAAGGCGAAAGAAATCGTCGAAGACTTCCTGATGAAACTCGGCTGAAATTCCTGGTCCTGTGTCGGAGACGCTGACCTTCACGGAATTGGGTTGCGAATTTGCCTGCCTGCGGCGCTCGCCAGCAGAGGCCGGCTGAGCAGTGGCGCGGCGTTCCCACATATAGGGCTCGGCGTGCAACCAGACCGTGCCGCCCTGGGGAACAAACTTGAAGGAATTCTCCAGCAGATTCGAGATCACGCGTTCGAGCTTGGGAAGGTCAAACTCAAATTCCGGCAACTTGTCGTTGGGCAGAAAATAAAGAGCCAAACCTTTTTCCTGGAAGCGGGTCGACCACAAGCGGCAAACTTCGGAGAGACACTCGTTGATATTGCCTACGGCGAATTGCATCTTCAGTCCGCCGGTTTCCAATGCGCTATAGGTGAGGAAGTCCTGGATGAACTGCTTTAGGCGTTGACCGCTCGCTTGCATATCCCGCAGCACTTCTCGCTGTCGCTCGCTGATCGGTCCCAGCTTTTCGCTCTGCAGCAATTCGACGTAACCGTTCAGAATCGCCAGAGGGGTTTTCAAATCGTGGGCGGCCGAGCCTAAGGCGTTGGTCGTGCGTTGAAAGCGCTGTTGCAGCTCAGAATAGGCTTGGGGTAGATCCGCCGGGCTGGGCATTCCCGGTCCCTGAGCCGGAGACGCGGACGGATTCGTGGTTTCTTCGCCCGGCCCGGAGACGTACACATTTTTTTGCCCAGTGACCATAAGGAACGCGACGGCGTTGCACAGAAGGGGGGAGGCACTCGCCTTTTAAGGAAGAACGCTGTTATCAAAATCGTAAGCCAGGTTACTTTTCATTGTCAACGAAAAATGAAAGCTGATTACCCAAGTGTAGCAAAACCTTGCACTTCCAGCTGGTTCAGGCCGCTGTTTACGACTGGCAGCGATTGAAACCCAGCAACCTGAAAAGTTGCTGGAAAGACAGTGGTTTACCCGGCTTTTGCCGGTTCCTCGGGCGAAGTCAGTCGGGAATCTGTGGTTTTCCCAGGCTCGGTTCGTAGTGTATTACCCTTTACCCTTGATTTGGCCACTGAGGTGCTTCGACTGTTGCGTAAATTAACGAAGGAAAGGGTGTGCGTGAACCCAAAGGCTCCAAGCGTAGAGCGACGGCGGTGGCCACGCTTGCCTTTGGCGATACCGGTATTCGTCCGAACTCGGCTCGAGCAGGACAAGGAATTTCTGGAGTTTGCCACTGCGCTCAACGTTTCCGCCGGAGGCATGCTCGTGGCGGTTCGCCGCTCTCTCCCTGCAATGGCGGAGGTTTCGCTGGAAATCCCAAGTGCGCCTTTAGCTGCTCTGGCGTCACTGCCGAAAGCGTCGCGTACGCTGCGCGCTAAGGCACTTCGAACCGAGCACGCCGAAGCCTATAACCTGGTTGGCCTGAAATTCTCCCGGCCCTTGGTAAATGGCCGGGCAAAGGTTAGGGCGTCACGTAGGAAGCAAGGTTCTTTCGTGTGAAAAACTTTTCTCTTATTCGCGTCTCAGCTCACCTGCAAGCGACTTTCTCCCCCGATTACCAGCTGCATTCCTCTGAAATCTTTAGTAAGTTGCTTTTCATCAACTAGTTAGACTAGCCTTATTCTGTACCAGCCCATTCGTTCACGTTTGGTTCTTAGGATGCACGTAAACGGTGGCCCTTCCCGTCGAGCCGGAAAAGCCTTATGAGCACTGTAAATTCAGTCAGTTCTCTGATCCAGCCTCTGGGAGAGATGCCTCCTGAGGCCGTAGTCTTCGGAGGCACTGACGCCATGCGGGCCCTGCGCGAGCGGCTCGCAAAAATAGCCGGAGCTAACGTCCCTGTGCTGATCCAAGGGGAGAGCGGCACCGGCAAGGATATTATCGCGCGAATGATTCATACGGCTTCCCCGTGGAAGACCGGTCCCTGGGTAAAAGTGAATTGTCCTGCGATCCCGGGAACGCTGCTGGAGAGCGAACTCTTTGGCTACGAAAAAGGAGCCTTCACTGGCGCCTTCGGGATGAAGCCAGGCCGCGTCGAGATGGCGCATCGCGGCACGCTATTTCTCGATGAGATTTCCGAACTCGACATGAGTCTGCAGTCGAAGTTACTGCAACTGCTGCAGGACGGCCAGTTCTGCCGCATCGGCGCGCAGGAAGATAAGAAAGTGGAAGTGCGGGTCGTCTGCGCCACCAATCGAAAGCTGGAAGAGGAAATTGCGAACGGCACTTTCCGGGCTGACCTGTTTTATCGCATAAACGTTGTCAATCTTCACATGCCGCCGTTGCGCGAGCGGGTTTCCGATCTGCCGGACCTCATCGACTATTTCCTCGAATACTACAACCGGAAATTCAATTCGCGCGCCAAGCCGCTCTCCGCCGATTTGATGAATGCGCTGAAGAAATATCATTGGCCGGGCAACGTGCGCGAGCTGGAAAATCTGATAAAGCGCTACGTGATCCTGGGCACCGAAGAGGCCATCTCCGGCGATCTGCGGCCCCAGCAACAGGATTTCTTCAGCACCGACATCGCTGTGGATGGGCCCATCTCGCTGAAGAAGATAACTCGGCAGGCCGTCCATGAATTGGAGCGGAAGATCATTCTGAAGGTGCTGCAGCATCACCACTGGAACCGCAAGCAGGCCGCTCGCGCCCTTAACATCAGCTATCGGGCGCTGCTCTATAAGATTCGCGACGCCGGTCTGCCCTCCAACCGCTCCGCACGCCGTCCTCAAGCCGGCGGCGCGGCCGACAGCGATATCGCTGCGGACTGAATCGAATCAGACTGCTTTCACCAGACGTCGCGGCTTACTCAGACAGAGGAGTTATCCGCGCAGCTCCGACAGCACCTTGCGAGCGTCGGCGTAATTAGGATTGATCTTCAATACGCGCTCCAGTTGCTGGCGCGCCTGCACCGGTTGGTCGGTCTTTTGATAGGCGAGAGCCAGATGATAGTGGACGGTTGGATTGTCCGCCGTGCCTTGCCTTTCGCTAAGCCGCAGCGACTCCTGGAACATTGCAATGGCGGATTGATAGACGCCCTTCCGGTAATATGCCCAGCCCAAAGTATCTGCGGCATTGGAAGAGTCAGGCATGCCGCGGCGCGCCGTCTGCGCCATGGCCAGTGCCACGTCGACATTGCCGCCTTGCTGCAGGATCACGTAGGCGAGATTGTTTGAGGCCAGCGGATTATTGGGCTGAATTTCCAATGCCTTCTGATACATGGCTTTCGCCTGGTCCCACTGGCTTTGCGATTCGTACATCTCACCCGAGAGAATATAAAATCCAATCTCGCGCGGGTGGTCCTTGATGGACTGCTGATACGTGGCCAGCGCCTGGGTCACCGAGCCTTCCGCTACCTGCACCTGCCCCAACTTCAAAAGCGCGTCGGAATTGTTCTTGTCAAGATCAATGGCCTTGCGCAGCGCGGCATCGGCGCCACTCAGATCCTTCTTCTGGAACAGCGCAGTACCAAGCAAATCATAGAAGCCGCCGGTATTGGGCGATTTTGCGATCTGTGTCCGCGCCGCAGCGATAGCCTGGTCTGGCTGCTTCTGCGCCAGATAGGCATTCATGATTCCCTGCAGGGCATCCGTGTTGGCCGGGTCCTTATCAAGAGCCTGCTGATAAAACTTGATCGCCTCCCCATATTGCTTCTGCAATTGATGGAGGTTACCCATCTGCACATAGGGCACGGGACTTCCTGGAGCCATGCCCATCGCTTTGGTTAGATCCTGTTGGGCGTCGGCATATTTCTGACGACTCATCTCAGCCAGGGCGCGATAGAGATACCCATCGGGAGCATTAGGCGCAACAGATATAATTTGCTGAGCAGTTTGCGAGACTGCATCGAGATCACCCCGACCCAGTTCCAGAACGGCCAGGCCGCGCTGTGCGTCGATAAAATTAGGACGCAGGCGCACCGCCTCGCGCCATTCCGATTCGGCACGAGCATCATTGTTCTGCTTATCAAAAGCGATGCCAAGTTGATAATGAGCATCAGCATTATTGGGATCGTCCTTGAGCGCCTGCTGGAGAGAATCCACAGCGCCTGCTGCGTCGTTTTGGCGGATCTGTATCTGTCCGCGAGCGATCAGCCCGTCCACATTGCGCGGATTCGCCTTCAGAACTTCATTGTTCAGCTTGGTGGCATCCTCCAATTGGTTCTTCAGAATCAGAAGCTGGATGTAGTTTTTCTTGACGGAAGGGTCCTTGGGATGGCCGCCGTAGAGCGAGGCATATTCTGCCGTGGCTTTATCCAAGTCGCCAATGGCGAAGTAGAAATCGCCAAGCAGTCGATAGCCTTCCGAACTGTCCGAGAGGTCGCCTTTAGCCTGCTTTAGGACTGCCTCAGCCTCAGCTTTGTTCCCTTCCGCCATGTACAAGCGCGCCAACGCCTCTCGGGGTGTGGGATCCTTGGGAGCGAGTTGGATGGCGCGCTTGAATTGTTGTTCGGCGTCCGGCATGCGGTTCCGCGACTGGTAGAAGCCTCCGAGAGCGAGTTGTGCGTTCATTGCATGCGGATCAAGGTCGGCAGCCTTCTTGAAGTTGGTTTCGGCTTGGTCAGGGAGGTTGGATCGCAGCTGAAGGATCGCCAAGTTCAGGTAAGACTCGGATCGGTTGGGATCGGCCGCGATTGCTTTGTCCATCTCCTGGAGAGCTTCGCCTAATTTGTTCTGCACGGCGTAATAGTCGGCCCATGCCTGTAAGACGGCAGGATTCTGCGGCTGCTTCTCCCGGAGAAGGTCGAGTTCCGCGCGCGCATTCTTCAGATATTCGTCGTTGAGAGATCCATTTTGACTTCGTGAAGCGGCGACCCAAAGATTGGCGAGGTCGATATGGGCGGCGTAATTGCCTGAATCGATATCGACGGTGCGCGAGAGTTCCTGAACGGCGCGGCCGGGGTCTCCGAGTTTCAGATAAGTTTCTCCGAGTTTGTAATGAGCCTGGGCAAAGCGCGAGTCGACCTGCAACGCATTGGCATACTGGATGGCCGCTTCGCGGTATTTGCCTTTGTCAAAATAGCGGTCGCCACTCTCCAGGAATTTCTGCTTGCGGACGTTGGGATCGCGCGAGCACCCGGTAAACAGCGCGGTGATGAGGAACCCGACAAAAAACAGGCGACAGACTACAGAGCGGCTCATGTCTTCTCCAAAGAAGGCGCGAATGCGCAAACGATCACAAACTTCTGGACACTACACCAAGGTACTGCAAGTGGGGGTGTAAATAAAGTTACTGCGGTCACACCCTAGGGCAGGGAGGCTCGTTGCCTGTGCTCATGTCTGGGCCTGATGCTCAGAAACTCTGAACGGAAATTGATAAGAAGTGGCGCGACACCGGCAGGTCGCGCCACTTTGTCTCTCTGAGTCTTAAGTGCCCGTGGCTTGCACGGAAGTGGGCGCCCCTAACGCCGTTGCAATCTGATTTCCTACTGGCGACCCCAGCCCCGTGCATGCGTCCCATCCCGGACCTGCCGAATAGGCGCCGTTATTGCCGGAGGTGATGTCATTGAAGATGCCACCTGCGCTTGCATCCTGATAAAGCAAAGGATTGATAAAGCCTACCGGCTTCCCAATGCTCTCATTGATGAGCGCGATCAGTCCCGCCCAAAGCGGAGCGACGGCACTGGTTCCTCCGATCACATCGGGTTGTCCATCGACGCGGGTCACGTAACCGGTGGAGGGATCGGCGTCGCCAGCCACATCCGGAACTCCGCGGCCTACACGGCCTCCAGGATTGGCCGACGCTGGAACGCCGGCCCCACTCTGGTAGCTGGGAAGCGGAAAGACGTCGCTGATGCCGCCTCCGGTTGCGCCTTCATTATTCGCGCTCTCGTTCCACACGGTTTCGTTGGTGATGGTATTTCCCGATGCCACCAGTTCCGTGCCTCCGCAGGCCAGCACATTGGGACTGGATGAGGGAAAGTCGACGTGGTTCTGGCCGTCGGTGACTCCATCCGTGGATCCATCGTCTCCCGCCGCCACACAAACGGTAACCCCCATAGCGGCCGCGGACTGGAATGCCTCATCCATGGATGTCATGGCCTGCTGCGTCCAGCTGGATTCCGGACCACCCCAACTGATGGAAAGCACAGAGGGATTGTTGGTGCTGTCGTGGATTGCGGTTGTGATCGCGTTGAGAAAGCCGGCGTCGGTGTTTTCGGCAAAGTAAGCGACGATTTTGGCCCCAGGAGCGATGGCTCCGCAGACTTCAATATCCAGCATCACTTCGCCATCGGGACCGTTGGGATCGCCGGTAGGATTGTTGCTGCCGTTGCCGACTGACACGGCCGATACGGTTGGCGTCTTCGCCAGGTTGAGTTGACCCCAGTAAGCGCTCAAGTCGGTGGGATTGTAGCCGCCGCCCAGTTCGACCAGAGCAATACACTCTCCGGATCCATCCGCGTCGGTCGGATAGTCGTAGAAAGTGGCGACTTGTACCGGCGTGTAGGAGAGGCTTACGGCCGCGGCACGGGCCCCGGCCTGCCCATGCCGTCTACGAAAATGCGGCTTGGCTTGGGGACGATTGTCCAGGCCAAAAACGCCCTCAACTATATCGTGCAGTTCCGCGGGAAGCTGAACCGCACCGGTGCGTCCGCGATACTTGCCGCCGGGATGCTGATATTCCTTTAGCGTGACACCAAAGGCCTGGCTCATCGCAGCGACAGTTCCGGAGAGAATGACCGTGCGGCGCGCCGCGCTCTTTTCCTTCACGATGAGTTTGTGTTCGCGGGCAAACGACTCGATGCGGGCAATGCTTTCAGGGTCCGCCCCATGGCGCTGCTCGAATTCTTTGCGGCTGAGAACGGTGCGTTTTTCTATCGGTTTGGTGAACTCCTCGGAGTTGACGATCGGCTTCTTCCCTGCTCGTGATCGCAGACGAATGGTTACATCAACGGTCTCATTGGGATTGGCTGGACCTATTTCTTGTGCTCCCTGCATGGGAGCGCGGTCGCTACCGGCGAGTGGAAGAGTTTTTTTCGGAGTAGACATAGTTCTCCTTTCGATGGGCCTTGTCTAATTCGAAGAGAAGCAGAGAAGCATTCAGGAATACTTTCGGAAACGCCCCAGGAAATGAGCCCAGCTCCCTACCATCAACGAAATTAGTGCTGGCCCGTTCGTTAACTGGAAAGTAGCAGCAGAGGGACAGCAACGCAAGGTGTCTCTTGTGCTTGTTACGAAAAACGAACAACGGTTCTTGGTATGACCAAGGTGCCAAAGGAAACGTGGCGAGAACAGGAGCGCTTGCGGCGAACGTCAGGTGATGTCGGAGTACGAAGAAGAGAAGAAATCCGGCCGCTGCCAGAACTTGGTGTAGCACTCCGTGCATAACCAGTCGTGGCCGTTGGTGTGGCCGGTGCCGTGGCCGGCGTCGTCTTGCGATTCGAACAGTTCCCAGCCGCAGATCAGGCAGTGATCTTTTTTCTGGCCGCCTTTGATGAGTTCGAAGTTCTCCCTATCCGCGGCGAGGTGCAGGTCGAAGGAAACCTTGCCAGTGTTTTTTGCGACTACGATGTCAAGATTCGTCCATGGACGCTTGTCCCAGTGCCAGTTATACAGGCGGCAGCGCTGGACGGCGTCGCGGATATGGTCGGCGCTGCGGGGAACACCGTGGATGGAGATCGCGCCTCCCGAGCGGCCGAAGCTGCCCTGCGCGCGAATGGATTCGTAAGTTCCGGGCATCCACTGCCTCTCGGCGGATTCGGTGAGTTGCTGTCGGATGCTGGCGGCATCGGCTCCGCCTTCACGCAGAAGTTCGGCGGCAAAGCAGCCCTCCTCGTCGAGCAGGCCGAGGAACAAGTGCTCCGTTCCGATGTGTCCGTGCGATAGCTGATCAGCCTCGCGCATCGCGTGTTTCAGGACGCGCTTCGCGGCCTCGGTGAGTGGTAAATCGATGGCGGTCGATATCTTCGGACGTTTCCGCGAATGATCATCGACTCGCTGACGGATGGCATCGGGAGTTTTTTTCGGCAGCCAGCGATACAACGCCTTGTTCTCGCGCAGCAGGCCGAGGAGCAGATGTTCGGTGTCGATCTCCGGCGAGCCATACTGGCTTGCTTCATAGCGCGCGAAGAAGATCGTGCGTCGCCCCTTCTCGGTGAATCGCTCGAACATTTGCTACTCCACTGCTGCGGCTTTCCGGTTGCTGCGCTTCCAATACAAATATCCGGGAATGCCGATCAGCACGATTGCTGTGCCCCAGAAGGCTTCGGTAGGGCGGGTAATGATCGTGTTCAGCGTCCAGGCGGCGCCGACCAGCACGTAGATCGCAGGGAGCCATGGGTATCCCGAGCAGCGGTAGGGGCGCGGAATGTCGGGACGCTTCCAGCGCAGCAGAAACATTCCAATCACGGTCAGCGTGTAGGAAAGCACCATCCCGTAGATGACGTAGGTGTAGAGCTGATCGTAGCGCCCGCTGACGGTGAGCAGCGCGGCCCATATGCCTTGACCAATCAGGCTGAAGGCGGGCGTGCGCCATTTGGGATGGATCACCGCCATGCGCTTGAAGAAGACGCCATCTTGCGCCATGGCCAAGTACACGCGCGCACCGGAGAGCGTGCAGGTGGCCGCGGCGCTGAAGCATGAGACCGCGATCATCAGCGAGAGCCACATGGCGGCGTGAGGAGAAAACAGCGCGGCTGCGGCGGCGTGCGCGATGGTTTCGTGCTGTGCGATTTCGCCGAGCGGAAGGGCGTATAGATAAGTGACGTTCATGGCCATGTAGATGACGCCGACCACGAGCACGCCCAGCACCATGGCTCGCGGCACATTGTGGCGCGGCTCTTTCACCTCGCCCGCGACCCAGGTGATGTACACCCATCCGTCATAGGCCCAGAAGACGGCGATCAAGGCGATGCCCATGGCGGAGATTAGCGCGGTGGGATGAAGTCCCATGGTGAGGCCGATGCCGTGCGAACGGAAATGTGACCAGTCGCCTTTGCCGATGGCGAATCCGAGAAATACGAAAGCCGCCATAGCGACGAACTTCGTCCAGGTGGAGAGATTTTGCAGCAGCGTGCCCCAGCGGAGGCCGACGACGTTTACGTAGGTGAGGATCGCGATAAGCAGAAGACCGAAGAGGTGCGCGCGAGTGATGGTGACACCGAGGATTGAAAGGACCACGTGATCTTGCGAAACGATCGGAAAAACTTGCCCGGTGTAGGCGGCTGCCGCGACAGAGAGGGCAGCGATGGAACCGCCGTTGGCGACGGAGAAGAGCATCCATCCGTAGAGGAAGGCAACGAGGTCGCCGTAAGCTTCGCGGAGATAGACGTACTGGCCGCCGGACTCGGGGAACATGGAACCGAGTTCAGCGAAGGCGACGCAGCCGAAAAGAGAAATGACGCCGCCGATCACCCATACCAGTAAGAAGAGCATGGGCTGCGGCAGCGGCCCGGCGATGTCTTTGGCGGTGAGAAAAATTGAAGAGCCGATGATGCCGCTGACCAGCAGCAGGACGGAATCGAGCAGGCCGAGTCCGCGAACCAGGGTGGGAGAAGCGGCTTCCGGCTTCCGGCTTTCGGCTGCGGCTTCGGTGGTGGTAGTGACGGATATTGAGTCCATTATCCGATTCCCAGTTCGTCGGAAGATTCGAGCGGAGTGCCACATCGGCGGCAAATCACGGCGGAGCAATCGCCGCAGGTCAGGGGATCGGTTACTTCTTCGGCGCAATTCGGGCAGTAGAGAGATCCGGGGTCGGGCTCGGGTGGAGGGTTCTGAGGACGTGTCGCCATCAGGAGGAAAACTGTAACACAGGGGTGGGGGCGGGGGGGAGACGGGGCAGCAGATCAGTCTCTGGATTGCCGACCAACTGCCCTTGGCGAACCCATTCAGGCATTGTGAGCGATATTGCGATTTTTCGCCAACAACCTCATAACTTCCGAGTTGCCGACAATCCAGAAGTTATCGAGCGTGTCGGTTCGAATCGAAACGCCGCAGTGCGGCCACTTCGACAGAAAGCCTCGCTGCCAGGGAGGCCATGGGTGCGACACGCCTCTGCTCGGCACTCAGGCGGAGGCGGGCAAAACCTTGCCCGGCCTCCGCTGACGCCCAGTTTAGTCATCAAAATCGGGAACCAGCCCGAGCTTCTCGCCATCACTGTGGATCGACACCGGAACCGGAATGGTCGATCCGGGTGGAGTCAACTGCGAAACGATCATATGAATGGTCCGGCCGTGATTGCTCAAGATGAACATTAGATTGATGACTGCGCCTGAGGGCACCCCTGGAGGAGCGGGAAGGTCGATCTCTGCTTCGCCGGTGCAGTCCGAATAGAGGGTGTAGGTGCCCGTCTCAAAGGTGTGGAAACCCGCCTTGTCGATGGGGCCCGATAGCGGAGAACCGTTCGACATTACCCAGTCCACCTGGGTCAAATGGCCGTCGCCATCAAAGTACGTCATCGCCACTCCATCGCGCTGCTGTGCGACCACCCCATTCGGGCCGTAAATCTGTCCCGAGACTCTTAAAGCGTATTCCCCAACCAAAGTATTTGCTGTGCAACGACTGTCGATTGATTGCGCCAATACGCTCCCCGAAGTCAGCGTCATCAGCGCCAGTGCTGCCAGAAATGTTGCAACTGTCCAACTCTTCATGACTTTCTCCTCGCCTGCTTTTGAAGTTTGGCCGGCTTGACCCGGCGTGAGGCGCATCGTGCACGGGGAGGCATCCTGCGGGCAATGGAGAGATGCTGAAGATTCCGTGTAGCTTTTGTGTAGCAGTAAGTCCTTTGTTGGCAATGGATAATGACTCTTCATGCTTGCAGGGCAAAACAGAGTCGGCTGGCCAAGTTTGAAGTATTTAGCAGCTACACCTCATCTCCGCCATTGTGGGTAGAATCAGACGTTCCTCATTGCCGGTGTGGCGGGCTCGGAATGGACATCCAGATTATTCGATTTGAAGATTTTGAGCTGGACCGTGGCGCTTTCGTACTCCGCCGGCGTGGCCGGCTGGTGCGGCTTGAGCGCATACCGCTGGAACTGCTTTTCCTCTTGGCGGAAAACCCCGGCCGGCTGGTAACTCGGGAGCAGATCCTCGACCGCATCTGGGGCAAAGACGTCTTCCTGGATGTGGACAATGGCATCAACACCGCCGTACGGAAGATCCGCCAGGCTCTGAAGGATAATCCGGAAAATCCGCGACTTCTGCAAACCGTTCCCGGCAAGGGTTACCGCTTCATTAGGCCCGAGGTCGCGGATCACCAGGCCGGACTTAGTTCAGTTCCCCAGAAAAGGGCCGCCTCTGGCGCTGGACGAAGTACTCGACGCTGGCAATTGTGGCTGGGACTGGCAGCTCTGTTAGTCGTCGCAGCCATTGTTGCCCGACCCTTCCTGGTGCGAAACGCAAGACCAAGTCCAGGGAAGGACATGCTGGCTGTCTTGCCTTTTGTAAATCTCAGTGGGGATGCTCACGAAGACTACTTCGTGGATGGAATGACGGAAGAAATGATCACACAGTTGGGGAGTCTGGATCCGCGGCACCTGCGCGTGATCGCACGCACTTCCTCGATGCAGTACAAGGGCACTCGGAAAAATACAACGCAGATCGCACAAGAGCTTGGGGTCAATTACCTGCTCGAAGGAAGTGTCCGACGTGAAGGCGAGCGCGTGCGGGTCACGGCGCAGTTGATCCAGGCCAGCGACCAGACCCACGTTTGGGCGGGGAGCTTCGATCGCGAGCAGGGCGGCGTGGTGAAGCTGCAGAGCGAAGTGGCGCTTGCCATCGCCGACAAGATCGAATTGAGCCTTTCTCGGGAGGTGCGGGAGCGGCTGGCTGCGGCGCCACCGGTGAACCCCGAAGCCCACCTGGCGTATCTTCAGGCCCTGCAAGTGTGGGACTTACGGACGATGCAGGGAGCAGAACGAAGCATCGCTGAACTTCAGCGGGCCATCTCCCTCGATCCCAATTACGCGCTGGCCTATGCGGGACTGGCGCGGGTATATAGCCTGGCGCCCATCACGGGTGTTCTGTCAGGACAAGAGGCAATGCCCAAGGCGCGGGAAGCGGCCTCGCGGGCGATTGCGCTTGACGACTCTCTCGCCGAAGGACACACGGCGCTCGCCTTCGTCAAGTCACACTATGAGTATGATTGGGCCGGGGCACAGCGTGAGTATCTCCGTGCATTGGAACTGAATCCGAACGATGCCTATACTCACCTCTTCTACTCCAATAGTTATCTTTCGCCGCTGGGGCGTCACGAGGAGGCTATCGTCGAGATGAAGAAGGCGATCGAACTCGACCCGTTCTCACCACCGGTCCAATCCTTCCTGGGCAGGACTTATCTCTGGGCGCGGCGGTACGACGACGCCTTGGTGCAAAGCCAGAAGTGTAACCAAATGTTCCCAGGCTTTGCCATCAACCATGAGCGGCTCGCTCACTTGTACACCTACATCGGCAAGTTTCAGGAAGCGATTCTGGAGGACAGCAGGGCGCGTTTGCTGGCGGGCGAAGATTCCGAAAGCGTCTCGAAAAAGGAAAGTTCTCTGCAGCAGGCATGGAAATCCCGGGGTCCACACGGATACTGGCAGCAGCTCCTCGAATTCGCGCATATGCCGGATAATCCGCCTGAGGCATATAAGTCGGCGTACGGCCTAGCTGTCCTTTACACACGCCTCGGCGAAAAGGAAAAGGCGATCCAGTCGCTGGAAAGGGCATATCAGGAACGTGAACTGGCCATGACTGAGATCGGAGTCGAACCTGCGCTCGATTCGCTGCGGTCCGATTCACGCTTCCAAACTCTGCTTCGCCGGGTAGGCCTGGGGCAATGACAAGAGGACACCCGATATTTAATCCTATCCTCTCCTGTGGTAGAAGGAAGATAGAGAGACCCCGAAATGCCTGAAAAATCCCTTACTCCCGACCAGAAACTGCAACAGGAATTCAACCGCTGGGCTGCGGCTGGCGAAGGCGCGAAGATGGAGAGCCATCATTTCGACATCACGGCGAAAACGATTCGCCGGATGGAGCTGCGTCCGGGTGAGCGCGTGCTTGACTTGGGTTGCGGATCGGGATGGGCGACGCGGCTTCTGGCGCGGCTGGTGGGCGAGGGGCCGGATGGATTTGGGCAGGTGGTGGGGCTCGATGTCGCTGACGAGATGGTTCGCGAGGCGCGGGCGGCTTCGAAGGATTTCGACAACGTGCTTTACGTTTGGGGATCGGCGCAGCAGATTCCGTGGGAAGAAAATTTCTTTGACAAGGTGTTGTCGGTAGAGTCGTTTTACTACTACGCCGACCAGGATCGCGCGCTGATGGAATTGTTCCGCGTGATGGCACCGCGCGGGAGGTTATTCATCCTCATCAATCTATATAAGGATAATCCGTACTCGCTGCAGTGGGTGGACAAGCTGAAGGTGCCGGTGCACGTGCGCTCGGCGGCGGAGTACGTCGAGCTGTTGAAGAAACATGCTTTCGAAGACGTTGAGGCTTTCCGCATTTCCGACGACACGCCTACGCCGGACGACTACCAGACCAAGTCGTTTCATAGTCTGGAGGACCTGCGGGCGTTCAAGCGCGAAGGGGCGTTGCTGTTAGTGGCGTCGAAGCCCGATCTGCGGACGCCGGCCCCGGGATATACGATTTACTGATCACGATCTACTGAGAGCTGATTTCTTTTTGCCTGCTTCGGTGAGCAAATAGATCCCGAGGATCGTCATCTCCGGCTCAATGGGATGGCGGTAGCGCTGGCCAGGGTAGACCACGTAGTAAATCGCGGGATAGAGCAGGATCAGCCAGAACAGCAGCCAGGCGCCGGGTTTGCGCTGGCGAAGGGCGCGGGCGAGTCCCCAGAACATCAGGATGGATGAGGCGAGAAAGAGGGAATTTTTCACCTCGGCCAGCCACCAGATTCTTGCCAGGCGCGGCGGTCCTGCCCAAAAATAAATGAAGCGCTTGAGACAGAGTACGGCGAAGCGCGGATAATCCGCTTCAATGTAATCGAGCGCCTGGCGTTTGCGGTGGTCGATGTAGGCCAACTCGCCCCTAGAGGTGTACTGTCGCATGGCGAAAGTATCCTGCGTGGGGTGCAGATACTGCTGCCAGGTACCGTCGGCGCCGGGGCCATTGCCCAGACGCAGTTCCGCGCCGAGGTTATCGCGGATGAAAATGAACCTTCCGAAGGTACGATAGTTGCGCACCGTCCACGGGGTGACGCACGCGATGAAGACTACAGAAGCCAGCACCACGCCCGCGAATGAGGGCTTGCGGAGTTTTGCTCGGTGATACCACACCCATAGCCCCGAGGCGGGAAGGAATGCGATCAGCACCGTGCTGTTGAGCGCAGCGATTCCCCATAGCAGGCCGAACTCCAGCCATGGCTTCAGCCCGTCGCGACCTTCCATGGTCAGCGCCAGCCAGAGAATAACGGCGAGCAGCAACGCCGAAAAACTCGTCTCCCACACCCAGCGCGTGCACCAAAACATTACGTAAGGAAGAAGGGCCCAGGTCCAGGCGGCGCCGACCGCGACTTTCTCCGAGAAGATTCTGCGCGCAATCAGGAAAATGGGAATGCAGGTGAGTGAGGAAAAAATGCTGTTGATGGTCAGCAGAATGAATGCCGAAGCTCTGGAATAAATGCCGAAGAAGTGGAAGACGCCAGCAGTCAGGTATGGGTAAAGCGGCGGCTCCCACGCGGTAGGGCCGGTGAGCGCGCCGAAGGGATCGCTGAAGCCGCGGCCGGAGGCGATGGCGGCGCCGATGCGTCCCATCTCCCAACCGAAGCCGAAGTTATCCTCTGTGCTCTTGAACTTGTAGGTGTGGCCGACGATGATCCAGCCCACGCGGAGAAAAAGGGCGATAGCGACCATCCAGAATTGCGAAGTGCGGATGCCGGCCCATGCATCGAGAAACTGTGGCGGGATGCGTTTGCGGGCGGCGGCCACCGCGGAGCTTGAATCCATGGATATTTCTATTTGTAGCTGAGTCTCGATGCGGCGGCAACTCGACAGCTGTGGTGTGAATGCGTCCGGTGACCGTCTGGCCTGGATTGAGGCGCTTCGCGCCATTTTCCGCATGATTGAACGTATAATTGTTCCGAACCTTCACGCACCGAGGTCTCCTGATGAGCTGGCTGCAAAATAAATTTGAAAAGAACTTCATGATCAGCACGGTCGACTACGTCTTTAACTGGGCGCGGAAGTCCGCCGTGTGGCCAATGACGTTTGGCCTGGCCTGCTGCGCGATTGAGATGATCGCGTCGTCGACGTCGCGGTTCGATATTGCGCGCTTTGGGTCGGAGGTG
Organism: uncultured Acidobacteriaceae bacterium; assembly: GCA_963750245.1. GTDB lineage: Bacteria > Acidobacteriota > Terriglobia > Terriglobales > Acidobacteriaceae > Sulfotelmatobacter. The sequence continues at coordinate 295,673 of CAVVQB010000002.1, read as the reverse complement.
TTTCGGCCGAGCCCGCGGCAGAGCGACCTGATGATCGTGGCCGGCACGGTGACGCTGAAAATGGCGCCGGTGGTAAAGCGCATTTATGATCAGATGCCGGACCCGAAGTGGGTGATCTCGATGGGAGCGTGCTCGTCGGTGGGCGGGCCGTTCAATACTTACGCGGTGTTGCAGGGGGTCGACAAAATCGTGCCCACGGATGTTTATGTGACCGGGTGCCCGCCACGGCCGGAGAATCTTTTCTACGCGCTGCTCAAGCTGCAGGACAAGATCGATACCATGACGGTCGCGAAGCGGCCTACGGAAGTGCGGCTGGATGCGAATATGGTGGAGAACTTCAAGCGGCAAGTGATGATCGCACAGACCGTGCAGCCGAAATAGACGTCAGCTTTCAGCTATCAGCTTTCTGCAATCAATGTGGGGAAATGCCGAACTTCATCAAGCTCACCACCGAACCCGAACTTCCACCTGTCGACGAAGCCAAAGAATTTCCCTGCGGCGCCAGGACCGTCTGCGTGGCTAACGTGAACGGAACTTACAGCGCGATGGAGAATGTCTGTTTGCATCGCGGCGGGCCGTTGGGGCAGGGAATGATCGAAGGCGGCAAGGTTATATGTCCCTGGCATGGCTGGGCGTGGGACCCGAGGACTGGTGCGGCTGGACAAGATCCCAGCATGAAGGTTGCGGTGTATCCGCTCAGGATTGAAAATGGCGATGTGATGGTGGAGATCTGAAATGCGGACACTGAGAGCGCCAGGAAATCAAGCGCCGTAGTTCGCAACCACTCGCGTGACTCTGCCTTCGTCGCCAAACTCCATGAACTCCGCGGTCTTGGTTCCCTTCTGATTTTTATAGCAAACCACAATACTGGACAAACCGAACATCACATCAAAAAATTCAAAGTGAAGATTGGGATAGGCTTCGAGCCCACGCCTGAAATAGTCCCGCAAGGCTGCGTCCCCTCTGACCGTTCCGGAAGGCTCCCCCAGGAGCTTGGCGGCGGTGGGGGAAATGAGTATGACATTTTCCGCGTAGTGCGACAGGATAGCGTCAAGGTCATGTGAGTTCCAGGCCGCGATCCAGCGCCGCGCAAAATGCATAGCGTCCGTTTCCGTAGTCATGCGAATACTATACATGCTGGAATTCCAGGACGGCTGTTCCTTCGCGGCTATTTTTATCCCAGATAGCGGAGGAATTTTCCCAGCTGATTCTCGTATCCCGGAAATACCGTCGCAAGATTCTTGTTTCCCATGTGTCGCGCGACTGCTTCGCCGAGGACCTGACGAAAATCCGTGGTCAGGGCCAGATCGCGGCCTTCGTAGAGTTGCGACTGATCTAGGCCGGGCCAGCGTCCGTAAACTTTGCCCCCCTTCACGGGTCCGCCAAGCACGAACATGACGTTGGCGTGGCCGTGGTCGGTACCGCGATTGCCATTTTCGCGCGCGGTGCGGCCGAACTCTGACATGGTGACGACGACCGTATCTTCTCCGAGGTCGCCGAGATCGGTCCAGAATGCGGCGAGCGATTGCGAGAAGTCGCGCAGAACGTTGGCGATCTGGCCTTCGGTTGCGCCTTCGTTGACGTGATGGTCCCAGCCGCCGATGTCGGCAAACGCGACCTGCACGCCGAGATTGGCCTTAATCAGCTGAGCGAGCTGGCGCATGCTGTCGCCGAAGCGCCCTTTGGGATAGTCAGCACCGGGAGCTGGTTTGTACTGGGACGGGTCGGCGGACTTGAGCATCTTGACCGCATCAAAAGTTTCTTCTCCGGTACCGTGCATCACGGTGTCGAGCGAGTGGTCGTACATGGCTTCGAAAGTGTTGGCGACGGGCGAGGCCTTCGGGTTACGACCGCCGACGGAGAAATCGTTGATGTTGTTGATGGCGATGGCCGGCTCGGCGCCGCTCAGGATGCGCGGGATGGACGGGCCCATGGCGATGGCCTCGAAGGCCGATTTCTGTTGTGGCAAGTTTCGCGTGGCGCGGTTGAGCCATCCGTCTTCGGTCGACTTGATGCCTGGAGTTCCGGACTCCATGAAGTCCTGGGCATCGAAGTGGGAGCGGTTGGGATCGGGTGAACCGGCGGCGTGGACAATCGCGAGATTACGCTGCTGCCAGAGCGGCTGGAAGGGCGCGAGTGAAGGATGCAGGCCGAAGAAACCATCGAGATCAATTACAGACCTTCGCGGAATGTTGATGCTGGGTCGCATCGCGTAATACTGGGGCTCGGCGTGCGGCACCACAATATTCAGACCGTCCGCGGCGCCGCGCTGAAAGATCACAACCAGGCGCTTGGTTCGCGTGCCCGGCGGAGCCGCGCCCATAGCGGCGCGAGCGAGAAAACTCGGCACAGCGGCCGTGCCGACGACAGCGAGTGCGCTGTTGCGAAGAAATACGCGACGTGTGATGGACATAAGAAAACCGCTCCTGGCTCTTGGCTTTTAGCTCTTGGCTCTATACATCAACCATTGCCTTGCGCACCTCGCATCCGAAATAGTGGGGTTCAAACTAATTGCCAAAAGCTAACGGCTAAAAGCTATCTTCTCTGAAACTCTGGCGAGCCCAGCAGCAGGCCCGCGATTGTGCTCACATCCGCCGGCCGGGCCGCATCCGATGGCTTGTGCGGTGTGGTGCTGGCCGCCGCGCCGGCGATCTGGGCGGTAATTGAGTCGTGCGTCTGTTTGGAAACGCCTCCATCGAGCAGACTGAGTTCTAGTGCGGAGAGCGTCCCGATCGAATCAGCCGCTAGCGAATTCTGCGGATTGCTTCCCGCGAATTGCGCCACGTCTAATTTGACGCCCTTGATCTTGCCGCTGCTGAGAGCCAAGGCAAAATTCATCCGATTGAGCAACGCCGACGAGCTTACCCAGGTTTCTGCTTTCATGGAATAGCCCGTCGGCGGCTGCGCGCCGTAAAGCGGCATGCCCATGTTGTTGAGCTGGCGGGTGAGCGGTAATGCGTCGTCGACCTCGGCGCCGGTGGCGCGCACCGCTGAAGCTACGAATTCCAGAGGAGTTTTTACTTTCGCGCGATAAGTGCCATCATCCCAAAATTCAGGCGATTGAAAAAGCACGGTCAGAACCTCGCGAATATCGCCTTTCTTCTTCAGGAAGGTTTTCGCCATGTGATCGACCAAAGCGGGAGGCGGATCATCCGAAACAAAACGCTCGGCCAGCTTGAGCGAGATGAAATGCGCCGTTTGCGGGCTCGTGGCCAACCTGTGCAGCAGTTCCAGTCCTTCGCCTTCGCCTTTCGGTTTGATGCGACGACCGAGCACGAATTTCGGACCGGGCTCGTGCATGCGGGGCTCGAACTTAAAGCCGCCGCCTTCGTTCGGCTTGTCGATGGTCCAGCCAGTAAATACTTTGGCGACTTCGGTAACGTCGTGCTGCGAGTAGCCGCCGTTTACGCTCAGGGTATGAAGTTCCAGCAACTCGCGACCGTAATTCTCGTTGAGGCCGCTGGGACGCTTGCCCTTGTTCGGCCGCGGCGGCCGCGCATAAGGGCCGGGATGCGCGGGTATGCCGAGAGCTTGCGGCGAGTTCGGCCCCACGCTCATCCAGTTGTCGAGGTAAAACAACATTGCGGGACTCTTCGCCGTCGCCACGAGCAAGTCCTCGAACTTGCTCAGCGCGCGCGGTCGAATCACGTCGCGCTCGTAGCTGGCGATGAGGAGCCGATCGGGTCCCTTGTCCGCGAAGACATTGAAGTGGTTGAACCAAAAATCGGTCATCACTTCCTGCAGTTGCCGCTCGCTGTAGATGGCGCGCAGAAGCTTGGCTTGCGCCAGTTCGCTCGGGACCACTCCCGCGGGATTGTTCAGTGCGAGCAGAGTTTCCCTTTGTTTCGGAGGCAGGCCATCGAGAAAATCCTGCCCTTTGCCTCCACGCAACGTGTCGGCCAGGGCCAGCTGCGCAGCCGGTGACATGCCGAGAATTTTATTAAAACGCTGGTCGGGTGGAATCCCTGGCAGTTGCTGCACCTCGAGATCAGTGTAGAGTTGTTCCTCGCGACGTCGAGCCTCTTCCTTTTCCTCAGCGGTCATCTTTACCGGAAGAGCCGCGGGCGAGGCTGCGTCGCCATTTTCTGGAGAGCTCTTAGCGTTCGGATCCGCATTCTCGTTTGTGGGCGAGCCCGTATTCATCGCGGAATGATCTAAAGAGGCGTTTGTGTCTGACGGCATCATGGAAAGCGCAGGAGAGTTTTTGGCGGCCTCTGAACGCTGTTTCTTTTCCTGCTGCCGGTCGATCTGAACCTGGTAGACCATTCGCAGCGCGGCGTCGGACGGCATTGGTCTCTTGCCATTCATCACCTGATTGATCTCCGCACCGTCAGGAAATTCCATGGCGATTTCGCGCGAGCCCAAGCGCGTGGCGCGGAACGGTTCCAGCCGAGCCTCGAGCGCGCTGTCGTCGATTTTTTCGGGATGCAGTTGCAGATCGATCCACTTGTCGACGCCGATGGCCATCACGCGCTGTACGTCCCCGGGACGCGGACCAAAACTCAGGCGATTCAGAGCGTGTAGGGCGCGACGTTGATCGCTGGCGCTGGAGGCCGGTTTATCCTTCTTTTTCGCCAGCAGGGGCGAGACGGCGCAGACCAAGCTGACGGAGAAAAAGAAGACAGCAAACTTGGCACGCCCCAGAGGCATGAGGACTCCCGTTTGGCGAGACGACAATCTGCTCATTATCAACCCAAACTGTAAAGAAAAGTTGCCAGTGGTTACCAAAGATAGTGGCAGTTTCGGGAGCTCGTAACTAGTGACTGGAAGTTAAGTTAGATACATTTTACCGCGCGATACTTTGTGCTGCAGGGTTGCGGCTAACTGGTCGACATCGGTTGGAGAAATGTTCACGGACATATGGTCGGCGAGGAGTGGAGTTCGATTGCTGCCTACGGCATCGCGACGGACCTGGATCAAGAGGGCCTGGACAGCGTTGGGATCGTATTTTTGCGGGGTCATGCGCACCAGGTCGCTTAGAGCGCCGCCGAGCGAAAGCGGCTCACGGTAAGGGCGCATGCTGGTCATGGCGTCGAATGTGTCGGCGAGCGCCATGACGCGCACGGGCACAGGCATATCGTCGCCCGCAAGAGCGTCGGGGTATCCGGAGCCGTCGCTGCGCTCATGATGCCATCGCACCGACTCATGAATCTTGGGCCAGGGGAATTCCACGCTGCTGACGATCTGATGGCCTACGACGGTGTGATCGGCCATCTCGCGAAACTCTTCGGGATCCAGAGCTCCGGGCTTGCCGAATAAGCGGCGATCGACGGCGACTTTGCCAATGTCATGCAAGTATCCGGCACTGCGCAGAGCGGCTACTTCGCCGGGGTCGACGCCCATGGCTTCGCCGATGGCGGCAGCATAGCGCCCCACGCGCAGCGAGTGGCCATGAATATTCACGTGCTTCACATCGATGGCGGTGGCGAAGGCTTCGAGCGCGCTGTCATAGAAAGCCGTGCAGTGAAGCCATCAAACGCAGATTCTCGGTAACCCGCTGAGCCAGAGTTTGAGTAAGAGCGTGGTTATGCACGGCCAGAGCCGATGTAACTGCACAGCAACTCCATGGCATCCAACTCCGCTTCCATGTAGGGCGCATCTCCTGGACGACGTCCCAGACAGACGACCCCGGCCAGCTTGCCAACCGATTTGAGGGGCGCGATGCACTTGAACAACTCGGGTGCGACGTTGCCATTTGAGCTGAGAAAAACCGAATAGGTGGAAGCGTTAAGAACAATCGGTCCACGCGCAGCGGTGAGGGCATGAGCGTGTTTGGGAAGAAGCGGGATGAAGGCCGGCTCCGGCAGCATGGCGAAGCCCTCGGAGGCCACCGAGGTGAGCATGGTGGGCTTCTCGTTGAAAACGAAAAGCGCACCTTCGCGCGCGCCGGCGGCTTCCATGACGGCGGAGAGCATACGGCGCGAGGATTCTGTGAAATCGCGTTCGGCGGTGAGCTCCGGTCCGAGGTCGGAGAGAGCTTCCACTGTGCGCAACAGCCTGCGGAAATTATTTGTTTCCACGTTAGACGAGGTAGTGCAAAGAACGTTGGACAGAACGAGCGTAACATGCGGGAAACGCGCACCGTGAGAGACGCTTGTTGGTTAGTTTGGTGCTGAAACTTACGTCTGGTTTACGAATCTGGTTCTGACCTATCGGAGGAATTGGCTTAGAAGTGTTCGCGAAGCTCTGCGAAGGCTCCCACGATGAGCAACCGCTGCGGTGGTTGGGCCGCATTTACTTCGTCATGCTCGAGAATCCAGGTATTGCCGTGCGGGACGAAGACCGCGTTCAATCCCGTGGCCAGCGCGGGATTAATGTCAGACTTTGGACTGTTTCCGATCATCCAGGTGGAGTCGTGCTCCAGACTGAATTTTTCAACGATTCTTTCGTAGGCTTCGGCGTCTTTCTCGGCGACGATTTCAGCTGCACTGAAATACGTCTTCAATCCTGAGCGTTCGATCTTTCCTGTCTGCTCGACGATCGCGCCTTTGGTCACGAGGATGAGTTTGTGTGTTGCCCGCAGATATTCAAGTGTTTCGGGAACTTCTGGAAGAAGCTCCATTGGGTGGTCGGCAATGGTGTGGGCGAAGCTGTTGATCTGCGCGTGCAATTCAGGCGTGACCGGCTCAACGCTGAGGCGCTCAAAGGTATCGACGAGCGCGTGCGCAAAACTGTGCAGGCCATAACCATGCTTCACGATGCATTCGCGCTCTACGTCGTTAAGCACTTCGCGAACCTGCTCGGGAGAAAATTCGTGATGATTGAGGAATGAAATGAAACGCGCGATCGCCCGCTCAAAGTAGATGTTGTTCTCCCAGAGGGTATCGTCGGCGTCGATCAGAAGGGTTTGGGGGGACAAGGTTCTTGCTCTTGGCTCTTAGCCTTTGGCTTTTGGCTCAATCGTATCCCGTGAGCCTGATAAATCTCGTCATCTGTTGGGGGAAGCTGAAAGCCAAGAGCCAGTGGCCACAAGCCTTTTACGCTACCCAATCCACGCGCGCCTCGGGGGCGATGATGCCGGCCTTGTGGCCCATATCCAGAAGGCGCGCCACTCCCTCGCGGCCTTCTGGGCCGTAGTCGAGAGTGCGTTCGTTTACGTACATGCCAACGAAACGGTCGGCGGTTTGCGGGTCGAGGTCGCGAGCGAACTGCATGGCATAAGACAAGGCTTCGTCGCGATGGTCGAGTGCGTACTGAATGCTGTCGCGCAATGCGCTGTTTACCGCGGAAATCAACTCCGGGCCGAGCGCGCGGCGGATCGCGTTGCCTCCCAGCGGCAGCGGCAATCCAGTCATCTTCTGCCACCAGCGGCCAAGGTCGACAATGCGGTGCAGGCCGGCCTTGTCGTAGGTTAGCTGGCCTTCATGGATAATGAGTCCAGCTTCGAACTTACCCTCGAGCACTTGGGGAATGATCTGATCGAAGGGAACGACTTCGGTCTCCACTCCGGGAGCAAAAAGCTGCAGTGCGAGATAGGCGGTAGTGAGCATGCCGGGAATGGCAATGCGTTTTTCTTTGATTTCGCTTTGCGTGAACGGGCGCGGAGATACAACCATAGGCCCGTAGCCTTCGCCGACGCTGCCTCCGCACGACATCAGCGCGTATAAGTCCTGAATATAAGGATAGGCGTGAAAGGAAATCGCCGTAACATCGTAGACGCCTTCGCGCGCCTTCTGGTTCAGGGTCTCGATATCACAGAGAGTATGAGTGAAGCGCAGGCCCGGGACGCGAACTTTGCTGGTGGCGAGACCGTAGAACATGAAGGCGTCGTCGGAATCGGGGCTGTGAGCAATCGAAATCTCGCGCACTTGCGACGACTGGCTGCCACCGGAATGCTTGCTTTCGGTTTCCGAAATTACCGTCATCTTCTTGAACTCCAAAACTCGTTACTGTGCTTTTGTGGTGTCGGCTGCAGACCGATGAAAGCGCACCGCAATACCGGCGGCCATCATTACCTTAATGACTTCCGCAAACAGAAACCAGTAAAGGCCCCAGCGGAAGGCCTGCACTATGGAATGCGTGAGGACCGCCAGCCACGCCAGACCGCCGGTGAAAAGTACAAGCTCGCCGAGCAGGCCGCCGATCGCCGCGCGCGCGAAGCTGCGGCGTCCATGCTCCATTACGTATCCCGCGACCCACGCTACCAGCGGATAGCTCAACAAGAATCCCGCCGTCGCTCCGTGGAACAGTTGCGCCATGCCTCCCGCGCCAGCGGGATTGAAGACCGGCAGTCCGACGGCGCCTTCCGCCAAGTAGAGGACGAGCGCGGCAAAACCGCGGCGACTGCCCAGCAGCAAACCCACCAGCAGCACTGCGAAGTTCTGCAGGGTCAGCGGCACCGGGGTGAATGGAAGAGGAACCGTAATGTGTGCACACAGGGCAACGAACAGGCTGCCGCCAACCACGAGCATCACTTGTCGCGCAGATTCCGGAACAAAATAACGCTCCCTCGAACTGCGTAGAACTTGCGCCGCTGGTTTTTCCATTGGAGTCTCCGAATCTGCAAGGCTGAGCGATCAGATCTCAGTGTTTCCGGACGGATGCTCACCGTCCAATCGAGTTGCGCCAATCTCCTGGGCTGCCTGCGCCGCCTGCAGATGGCGCCGTAAACGCATGTACAAGGCGATGGCAACGCATACCACCACCAGCGTGCTCATGCCCAGAATCAGGAACCACCAAATCATCCGCACAGCCGTTTAGGATAACAGATCAGCGGCAGCGGAGAAGTGAAGTTAATAGCAGCAGCGGGCGGCGTTTGCTTCGAATCGCCTTAGCTGTTGAAGTCGGCGACGCCGTCCCAGACTAACTGGACGGCGATGGCCAAAATCAGGAAGCCAAAAATCTTATTAATGGCTCCTACCGCGCTGGGCCCCAGTCGCCGCACCAGCGGCCCTCCGAGCCAGAAAAACAACAAAACCGAGAGCGCGATACCGGCGATTCCGATGATCATGCCAATGTAGGAGGCAGCGCTATCCACATGCGCGGCCAGCGCCATTACCACCCCGATGGCTCCCGGACCTGACATGAGTGGCATGGCCAGCGGCGTGAGCGAAATATCTTCTTTTTCCTGCGCTTCATGGCTTTCTTCCGGCGTGATTCGCGCGTGAGAAGTAACCATCCCCCAGGCAGTGTTGGCCACAATCAATCCACCGGCAATCTTTAAGACCGGCAGCGAAATGCCGAAGAAATAAAGCACGAAGCGCCCGAAAAACAAAAACGTGACCAGGATGACAAAAACCCAGATGCCGGTCTTCACAGCTGTGCGCTGCCGGTCCTTGGCGGTCCAGGCCGAAGTCATGGCGAAGAAGATCGGAATGCCGCCAAAGGGATCGACGATGGGAAACAGCGCAAGAAATGTCGCGGCCGCCGAATGCGGCAGCGTGCGCAGGAATTGTCCGAGAGCGTGCGCAGTATTCATAGATTCAATGGGATTTGAACGGGTTGATGATATCTACACCTAAAGGCCTGAAATCCTTTTCATTCCTCGTCGCTATAGTAAGGCCGTGCAGACGTGCGGTTGCCGCGATCATGAGATCATATAAAAGGTCGTCTGGCCTGCCCACCATCATGCGCGCCGTCTCACGGAAGCAACGCGCATCCATTGGCAGCACGGTCGACGATTGTTCCAAATCATCGACCCAGGCTTCAATGGCACGCGCCTTTGCAGCATCTTGTCGACGTGTCCGCTCTACGCCTTCTTGCAATTCCGCGAGGGTCACTGCCGAAAGACAGATTTGCTCATCCCGCAAACCCCCGAACCAGGCAGCCACCGCGCCGTGCGGCTTCGGCTTACGAATCTCGGAAACGATGTTGGTGTCGAGGAGGTACCGGGTCACTTGAACTCCACGGGGGCTCGGCGCTTCCACTTTCTGCGCGGGGGAATAATGTCTTGGAAACGCGGGCCGGACAGCAACAATTCCTTAATGTTGGGACGGGAGGCGCTCTGCATTCGGCGCCACTCCTCGATGGGCACAAGAACGGCCGCCTCGACCCCCCTGCGGGTCACCACTTGCGGACCTTTCTCAAGGGCCGCGTCCAGGAACTCACTAAACCGCGCCTTCGCATCCTGCAGTTGCCATGAACCCACGGCTTTAACCTCAATTTCATTTTATGACTAGTCATATGACTAGTCAAATCGTCTACCGGTATCCCTCCAGCGCCTTAGCCGCACGCTCGAGCGCCGCAGCCAGAACCGCCAACTGCTGGCGCGTGCGCTCGGCATCTCCTTTGTCGAGCGCCTCGTTCACGCCGGGAATCACGACCGCTGCATATCCCGTGTATTCCCCCGGAGCATAAATCGCATGGCGAAACCACGGACGGTGGGGCAGCCCTTCTGGCACCAGCAATGCCCGCTCCGCCGCCAGCAACGCCTGGTTCAGACGGGCTGGATCCCGCGGCGGATTTCTCTGCTTCGACAAAATTTTCGCGCCCGCATCCTGAAAGTGTTTTGCAGCCAGCATTCACGGCGCTCCAATCGAGCGCGCGTTCACCAAACTTGTTCTCCGCACGCTTTGCAGCTGCATCCAGATACACGGCGACTTCCTTGCCATACTCTTCATAGTCGTAAGGCAGAACATCGGCATCGGCCATGCGCAGCACCTCGAGACCGAAAATCCTCGCCATCTGCTGCTCGTATACAAAATCCGGATCGCCGAATTTCTTGAACCACGCGAAATTGTCGAACGCCGAGTGATATACTCCATACGGCCCGGTCGAACTGATATCAGTCGAGGGCACGCCCAGGTGCTGCTGGAAAGCGCTGTAATCTGATCCGCTTCCGAGCTCTCCGACAAGAGCATCGTCCTTTGTCGCTGTCGCCGCTGGCGCGCGCCTGTTCTCCCCTGCCGAATCCGGCGGCGACGGGTTCAAGACAGCAGACGGTTGGTCACCCTTCTCCCAAAACGAATAAACCGTCCCGCCCTTGGGACTGGGCACCGCCATGGTCACGTCTCGTAAGAACTGCTTCAGGCTGGGCACCGCCGACGCGCCAAACTTCGACCCTGAGACGCCCACATCCATGTTGAAATACGCTGGAGCGTGAGCCAATTCGGACTCATGCTGCTCGGCCCACTCCGTCGAGCCCATCAGCCCTTCTTCTTCGCCATCCCAACTCGCAAAGACTATTGTCCGCCTCGGCTTCCAACCGGAGCTCAACAACTCGCCGACGCCGTGGACCGCTTCAAGCATCGCCGCCGTGCCGCTGTTTGGATCGACCGCCCCGTATACCCACGCGTCGCGATGATTTCCCGCAACTACCCACTCGTCCGACGACTCACCCCCGCGCACTCGTCCAATCACGTCCCACAATGTGCGGAACTGGTAATCCTGTTTGAGATGCATCTTCACCCGCACCGGCCCGGGTCCCACGTGATAGGTAAACGGCAGAGCGCCCTGCCACTCGCGTGGCGAGTCCGGTCCGCCCAGATGTTGAAGAATTGGCCAGGCGTCGTGATAGGAAAGGGGTGTGACCGGAATCTTCGGTATCTGCGCCGACTGGTCGGGAGAGATTCGTTTGCTGTCCGGCAACGAAGGCACGGAGGCAAATCCAGGCGTCGTCGGATCCCCGGGAAACTCGAACATGTATCCCACCGAGCCTCTCTGCACGCCGGTATCTGGCCGCCATGGCCCGTCGGGATATTTATCTCCTCGCCGCCAGCCATCGTCGAAGGGATCCGAATAAATAATCACTGCGGCCGCCCCGTGTTCTTGCGCGATAAATTCCTTCACACCACGGAAATTCTGCCCATACCGCACGAGAACAATCTTGCCGCGCACATCAATCTTTAGCTTTTCCAGCTTTTCGAAATCTTCCGGCGTACCGTAGTTGGCGTAAACCACATCGGCTTCAACATCTCCAGATGGCGACATCCCGTTGAACGGCATCACCACACGCGGATCATCGTCGTAAGGATCTCCGGCGACATGCTCCCGCGTAGGCCCGTGCATTTCCACTCCGACCGGCGCCGTTATATCCACGCTGATTTCCTGCGGATAGTTCATCCACACTTTATATTCGACGATTTCGGTATCGAGTCCGGCATCGCGAAACCTCCGCGCCACATAGTCCGCCGTGGCCTTGTCCTCGGGAGTTCCCGCCATGTGCGGAGCTTGCGTCAGCGTGCGCAAGTGCTCCTCCGCTAGCTTCGGATCAGGAACGGCAAGAAAACGGGCCTCGGTGGCATTTTGGCTGGCGGCATCGCGAAAACCGAAAATTGGTGAAGCCGCAGCACCGGAGTGGTCTGGAGTACGGCCGCTTACGTTGGCCAAAACGAAGGAGAGGAATATGACGAAACAAAGAATTGCGGAATAAAGAACTCTCATGATCTCCCGCTGGGAAAGTAAGTAAGGTAGCACAGCGCTGGGAAATTATGCAGACGAGTGCGAGAAGCACGCCGACAGAAGACTACCGCACCTGCCCGGTCCCGATAATCTCGTATTTTGAAGAAGTCAATTCCGCAAGCGCGAAAGGCCCACGGCAGTGCAACTTCTGAGTGCTGATGCCCATCTCGGCGCCGAAGCCAAACTCGGCGCCATCGGTGAAGCGAGTCGAAGCATTCCAGTAGACCGCCGCTGAGTCGACGCCGCGCAAGAATTTGCGAGCATTGGCCTCATTGCGGGTCACGATCGAATCCGAATGCTTCGTCGAATAGCGATTGATATGAGCGATCGCTTCATCCACGTTCGCTACCACGCGAACCGCCATGCAAAGCCGAAGATACTCTTCGTACCAGTCTTGCTCCTCGGCCGCGACAACATTCATCCCAACCGCCAGACTCCGCGATTTCTCATCCCCACGAACCTCAACTCCCGCCTCGATGAGCTTCTTCACGATTCTCGGAACATATTCCGCCGCTATCCGCTCGTGCACCAACAATTTCTCCGCCGCATTGCACACCGATGGACGCTCCGTTTTGGCATTGATCACGATCTGGTCCGCCATCTCAAAATCGGCGGATTCATCCACGAAGATGTGGCAGTTCCCTGCCCCGGTTTCAATCACAGGCACGGAGGAATTCTCGGTGACGAATGCAATGAGGCCCGCACCGCCGCGCGGAATAATCACATCGACCGATCCACTAGCCTTGATCAGTTCCTGTACTGACTGCCGTGTGCTCGAATCGAGCAATTCGATTGCCCCGTCGGGCACGCCGGGCACGCCGGCAAGAATCTCCACCAGTCGCTGATTGCTGCGCGCCGCTTCTTTCCCGCCTCGCAACACGATCGCGTTTCCGGTCTTGAGCGCGAGCACCGCCGTGTCCACGGTCACGTTCGGCCGCGATTCGTAGATAATTCCCACCACACCGAGTGGCACACGCACCTTGCGAATGCGCAGCCCATTGGGACGCATCCACTCCGCCAGCGTTTCGCCGATCGGATCACCCAGCGCCGCAACGTCACGCACACCCTTGGCCATCTCTGTGATTCGCGTCGGGGTCAGCAGCAAGCGGTCGCGCATCGCGCCTTCGAGTCCCGAGCTTTCCACATCTTCGCGATTCGCCGCGAGAATCGACTGGGCCTGGGCTTCAAGCGCATCGGCGACTGCCAGCAACAACCCGTTCTTCTCCTCCGTGGAGAGGAGTGCCAGCTTCCCAGCTGCCGCGCGCGCGCGCGCCAGCTTTTCCTGCGTGGAAATTGCATTTGCGACGGTCGTCGCCATCACGCCTTCCCTCCTTGAGGAGGGAAATAGGTTCCAATCTTGCGTTCCATGCCCAGCGTAATTCCTTGGGGGTGGCGCCCATTCACAATCGCCACATGGACTCCCGCTTCGCTGGCCAGCTTCGCCGCCCGCAATTTGGAAATCATTCCCCCACGACCCAGCGTGTTCTTGCCATTGCATTGCGCTTCCAGCGCCGGCGTCAGCTTGCGCACCAAGCGTACCAGGCGCGGCTTCCGGCGTCCGTTGGGCAAGTAGAATCCGTCAACATCGGTCAACAGCAAAAGCCAGTCCGCCTTCACCGCCCTAGCCAGCAACGAACTCAGCTCGTCATTGTCACCGAATGCGCCCACCAACTCCTGCACCGAGACACTGTCATTTTCGTTCACGATGGGCACAACTCCGAGAGAAAGCAACTCAGCCAGCGCGTTCTGCAAGTTGCGGTAGCGCACCGGCGAAGTGAAATCATCACTCGAAAGCAGCAGTTGTGCCACAACCTTCTTGCCAAAAAAAAGACGCTCGTAGGTATGCATCAGCTTGCTTTGTCCAACGGCCGCGCAAGCCTGCATACCCGGAACATCGCTCGGCCGCTTGCCCAGCCGCAGCCCTGACATCCCTGCAGCGATTGCGCCAGAGGTGACAATCAGGTATTCGTTCCGGCTGAGATCGAACTGATCCACCACGCCGCGCAGCAGCGTGGCGTCAATCTGCCCGCCCGGGGCGATGAGGCTAGTTCCGACTTTGATGACGACTCTCATGGAATAAAGCAGTTCGTAGCCTGTTTGGAATGGTATCGCACTCGGAAGGACAGCGCCCGTGTCCTGCCATTAAAATGAGGTTTCATGCCTGCCGCCAATTCCACCAGCCGTTTTTCCGATCGCGTGGAAAACTACGTGCTATACCGGCCCGGATATCCGCCGGAAGTACTGTGGACCCTGACAAATGAATGCGGCCTTGCACCCGCTCACACGGTGGCTGACATAGCTTCCGGAACGGGCATTTGGACGCGCGCATTGCTCGAGAATGGTAACTCGGTTATCGGTGTCGAGCCCAACGCCGAGATGCGCGAGGCAGGTGAGCGCCTGCTCTCAGGATTTCCTAAGTTTACCAGCGTCGCGGGCACCGCCGAGGCTACCACCCTGGAAAATCACAGTGTAGATTTCGTCACAGCGGCGCAGGCTGCTCACTGGTTCGACCGCCAGCGGTCGCGGCGCGAATTCGCTCGGATTCTGAAGCCCGGTGGTTGGCTGGCGCTTCTGTGGAACGAGCGCGTCACCGATACGACCCAGTTTCTTCGCGACTACGAACAGTTGCTCCTCAACTACGGAACTGACTACCGGGACATTCGCCACGAACACACGACTGCCGAAGTGAACCAATTCTTTGACCCCGCTCCGTTTCAAGAACGAGCCTTTGAGATGCGTCAGGAATTCGATTACGCCGGAGTGGAAGGCCGCCTGCTGTCGTCCTCGTACGCGCCCGGGCCGGATCATCCCCAGCATCGGCCCATGCTGCGTGAGTTGCACCGCATCTTCGACGCCCATGCCGTGTCTGGCCGAGCCGTCTTCGAATACAAGACCCGGCTTTACTTCGGACACTTAAGTTAAACCCAAACAGAATCTGCTCTAATAACGATTTACTCCGGTTTGAACCACGAGGTCCAGCACTGTGCCCGACGAAAAATCCTTCCATATGACGCCTGACGAATTCCGCCGCCACGGCCATGCCATGGTCGACTGGATCGCCGACTACCACTCGCGCATCGAGTCGTTCCCGGTCCTCTCGCAAGTGAAGCCGGGAGAAATTCGCGCCTCGCTTCCCGAAAAGCCTCCGGTGCAGGGCGAGCCATTCGACGCGCTGCTCAAAGACGTTGAGAACCTCATTCTGCCGGGAGTTACGCACTGGCAATCTCCGAACTTCTTTGCCTACTTCCCCAGCAACGGCTCGGGGCCGGGGATTCTCGGCGACCTTCTTTCTTCCGGCTTGGGTGTGCAGGGCATGCTGTGGTCGACGAGTCCGGCCTGCACGGAACTGGAAATGCACGTGCTCGACTGGCTTGTAGCCATGCTGGGATTGCCAAACAAGTTCTTATCATCGAGTACAGGCGGCGGCGTCATCCAGGATACTGCTTCAAGCGCCGCACTCTGCGCCCTGCTGGCGGCTCGCGAACGCGCCACAAACTACGTCAGCAACAAGAAGGGATGCGATGGCCGCATTGTCGCTTACGTTTCGACGCAGACTCATTCTTCATTGCAAAAAGCCGCGATGATCGCAGGCATCGGCGTCGACAATCTGCGCTCCATCGACGTGGACGAAAAATTTGCGATGCGGCCCGACGATCTCGCCCGGCAAATTGAAGCCGACAAGCGCGCCGGCCTGCTCCCCTGCCTCGTCTGCGCCACGGTTGGCACAACATCTTCGAACGCCAGGGATCCGGTCCCGCAGATCGCCCAGGTCGCGCAGCAGCACAATCTTTGGCTGCATGTGGATGCGGCCATGTCGGGCACGGCCGCGATCTGTCCCGAGTTTCGCCATCTGCAAAATGGAGTTGAACTCGCCGATAGCTACAATTTCAACCCGCACAAGTGGATGTTCACCAACTTTGACTGCAGCTGTTTCTGGGTTGCCGATCGCAAAGCACTCATCCAGACTCTATCGATCTTGCCGGAATACCTGCGCAATGCGGCGACGGAATCCGGCGAAGTCATCGATTATCGCGATTGGCATATTCAGCTCGGCCGGCGTTTCCGCTCGCTGAAGTTGTGGTTTGTCATCCGTCACTACGGCGTGGAAGGCTTGCAGCACCATGTCCGGCGCCATGTGGAACTGGCGCAGCAATTTGCCAGTTGGGTGTGCGAAGACAAGGATTTCGAGCTGGCCGCACCTGTCCCGCTGAACTTGATCTGCTTCCGCCACAAAGCCGGAGACGTGGCCAATCAAACGATCATGGATCGCCTCAACTGCAGCGGCGATCTATTCCTCACGCACACCAGGCTGAACGGAAAACTGACGCTGCGGTTGTGCGTCGGCCAGACCAACACGCAAGCCCGACACGTCGAGCGAGCATGGGAAAGAATTCGCCAGCAAGCAGACAAATTAATGACGGTTGCGTGAACTTGTCCCGCGCCACTTCAGCTAAAGTAGAGTATGCGAACCATCCTCGGCCAGCGCCCCTTGCGCTTCGTTTTCGCCGCCAACGTGATCTCCATGTTGGGCAGCGGGATGAATTCGGCCGCGGTCGCCTGGTACATTCTGGAGGCCACGCACTCGGAAATGGCGCTCGGGACGTTCGCCGTTCTGCAGACCCTTCCCGCCATGCTCATGCTTCCCTTCACCGGCGTCATTATTGATCGTGAAGATCGCCGCCGCCTGGTCATGTGGCTTGACGCTGTGCGTGCCGTGATCATCGTAACCGTCGCGATCCTTGCGTTCCACCATCGCGTGCAGGTCTGGCAACTCTATTTGATGAACACTCTCGTCGCCGCCGGCTTCTGGATGTTCTGGCCCACGATTACTGCGCTCATCCAGGAACTCACGCCCGAGGGCCAATTCGTGGAGTCGAACACTCTTCTTTTGGCGGGGGTGCAGGGAGGATGGTTGATCGCCGGCTCGCTCGTCGGCTTCATGTACAACCACATCGGCCTCGGCGGCGTACTCTTGATCGACGTTTCCACCTATGTAGTTTCGTTTTTATGCTATTTCGCGGTGCGCAAGGGACGACACGTTGTTCTCAGTCCCCAAGAGTTGCGCGCGGATATTGTGGCCGCCGAAAACCAGTTACAGCGCTTCTGGCGCGATATGCGCGAAGGCCTGCACTTTCTTCGCGATCACCGCTCCGTGATCCTGCTCGGCATTAGTTGGGCATTGTTTCTAGGCGCTATGGTTACCGGAGTCGTCGTCACTCCATCGCTGAGCGAACGTGTGTTCCACGCCGGTGCCGTCGGCTACGGATGGCTGAATGCTGGATGGGGCACGGGCGCGTTTCTCAGCGCTCTGTACGCTCCCGCAATTATCGCTAGTCTGGGCGGGCGCCGTGCGGTTGCGTTTTCCATGGCGCTGCTGGCCGCGTCCGTGGTTTGCGCTCCCGTTTCGCACTGGCTCGTGGCCGCGATCCTGCTGTATGGAGTGATGGGTTCGGCGCGCGGCGTGGGCGGCATCGCCATGAATACAAGCCTCATGGAGATGGTTCCGAAACATCTGATGGGGCGGGTGCAGAACACTTTTTATTTCTTCGGAACATTCCTGCAGCTTGTGCTCGCAGTCGCCGTCGGTGTTGTCGCGCACAAGGTCAGCCTGGTGGCTGCATTCGCCATTCTGGCCTGCGTTTACGGGTTATCGTTTGTGGCCGCCAGTTGGCCGATCGGTACATTAACTCGGGAAGCAGTTCCCGCGGATTAGGCGATCTTCAAGCGCGGCAGAGGCATCGGCGTATAGTCACAGCAGTCTGTATGACGCGACGCACAAAGTTCGCGATCGGGGTGGCATGTCTGCTGGCTTTGATCGTCGCGCTCCGCCCGACGATCCTGGACTTATCATCCAAAACATTCTTGAACACCGGCCCGAACGGGGCCGAAACACCTGCCACCGTTGGCCTGGCCTTCGACCGGCTGAAAATTCTCAGCGGACACCGCATTCTGGATGCCTACTTGGTGCGTGCCGCTGCCACTTGCCAGCCGCGTGTTGCGGTGCTGATTTTCCATGGCGTCATGGAAACCATTTCCGAATGGGTTCTGGCGCAGAAGTTTCTCTACGATCACTGCATCTCCTCGATCGTCTTCGACTACTCCGGTCATGGAGACAGCTCACGGCCTGGAACTATCAGCCATCTCAATGATGACGCGATCCCGGCCTACGCCGCATTCGTCTCACAATTTCCCGGCGAGCGTTTTTGCGTGCTGGGTCATTCCATGGGCAACTCACCGCTGCTCGAATCCCTGCCACACTTTCGTCCTCCTCCATCGTGCCTGGTTGTGGCGAACGCCTTTTCTTCTTTGCGGGACGCGGGCCGAAAGCGCGGAACCCCGCGCGCGTTGCTATATCTGATCCCGGACGCCTGGGACAACGTGGAGAATGCCAAGCTGGTGCGAGTGCCCTTGTTGGTCGTTTACAGTGACACGGACAAGGTGAATCCTCCGGCCATGGGCCAGAGCATCTTCGACTCTGCGCCGGAACCGAAGCAGCTGGTGGTTCTGCATGGGTTTCCGCACAACGCGCTCTATCACGCTCCAACCGAGGAGTGGTGGGCGCCGGTTTTACGCTTTCTGCATTCCCAATGAAAGCAACCCGAACTCCGCATCTTGATTTCCGCCTTCTGACTTATTGCGGCAACCTGATATTCTTTCCCATTCCAACCAAGGAGCACCCATGTCCACTGACTTACAGGGTCGGAACGCCGTCGTCTTCGGAGTCGCGAATAAGCGCTCGATAGCATGGTCCATCGCGCAGGGACTGCACGCTGCCGGGATGAAGCTCGCCATCACCTACCAGAACGAGCGACTGGAGCAGGAAGCGAAAGACCTCATTCTCTCTCTGCCTGGGGCCGAAGGGTACATGTGCGACGTCAGCAAAGATGAAGAGATCGAGCGCCTCTTCGCCACGCTGAAAGAGCGATACGGCAAGCTACACGCGCTGGTACACTCCGTCGCCTACGCTCCCGCCGACGAACTGAAAGGGGACTTCATCAACACTACCCGCGAAGGCTTTCGCATCGCCATGGATGTCAGCGTGTATTCTCTGGTCGCCGTTTCGCGCGCCGCCGCGCCCCTCATGGAGGACGGCGGATCGATCCTCACCATGACTTACTACGCTTCGGAGAAAGTCGTCCCTCGTTACAACGTAATGGCAGTCGCCAAGGCTGGACTGGAATGTTCGGTGCGCTATCTGGCTTACGAATTAGGAAAGAAAAAAATTCGCGTGAACGCCATCTCGGCCGGCCCGATCAAGACTCTTGCCGCGCGCGGCATCGCCGGCTTCGGCGACATGCTCAAGGGCCACGAAGAACGAGCGCCGCTGGGCCGCCGCGTGGAAGTGGAAGAGGTCGGCTCGACCGGAGTCTTCCTCGCCGCCGATGCCAGCAGCGGCATCACGGGAGAAGTCATCTACGTCGATTGCGGCTACAACATCATGGGATTTTAGAATGTTGTTGCCTGCTGGATAGCCTTCTGTTCTGGCCTTCCATGTAAGACAGACAAAAAGGAGCTGGCGTCGAAGGGTATGAGGTTTCGAGACAGATATCGAAGGTCACCCGGTCATCGCCCTTCGACGATACGAAAATCCCTCTCCGCGGCGTTGTCGAACACTTTGAGCGCTGGCTTGTACAAGTCACTTTCATACGCGGCGATCGCCTTTTCCAGGTTCTCGAACTCGACGACGACAACCGACTGATCTAGTCCCGCCTCGTGGGTCTTGGCAGGCTTACCTCCAACGATCACATGACCTCCAAGGGCTTCCAGTGCGGTCGCCGCAAGCTTCATGTATTCGGAAATAGCGGCCGGATTCGACACCGACTTGTAGCCCACCACCCAGTAGCCTTTCTTTCCCATAGCGTCCTCCTGATCTTTCATGGGCATCGCCGCACCCTTCACGACAGTATGTGTCATTCTCGCTCTGCCAGCGCAAAAATGACAGGTGGCCGTCTCCGGGAGCGGAAAGCGCAGGGAAGCATATCAGGGGATTGCACTCGTCGAGGATGGTGGTTCGAGGTAATAAGGCCGTGGGTTTGTTCATACCCACGGCCGCATTCTTGCGCTCACCAAATAAGCGTTACCACCCCGGTCATCGTGATCGTATTTCCGTTGTGAATCAGGAAGGTATCCGGGCTCGCAACTTCAATCTGTACCGTGTGGGAATAATCGAGGTAGACAATGTGTGTCCCGGCAGTGCCACTAAAGCCGGAGGTGAGGGCAGTGGCGGCGGGTGACTCGATTCCAGTCCATTCCAGAAAGCTCGAGGGAACGTGAAGCAGGGCCACTTGGCCCACACCGCGGTAGCCGAGGCTATTTTGCACACCCATAACGAGCACCGGTGTACTTGCGACGGGAGTAACCGCTGCACTATTCTCCCCCGCTGTCAGGTCGTACTTAACCTCGGCTGCATTGGGCGTGGTAATGGTTTGGGCAGCGTGTACGCCAACCGCGAGCGTCAGAACAGCCACGAGCCCGGTCAGCATCAGCGTGCCTGCGCGAGAAAATCCTTTACTGGTCATAGTTATCTCTCCTTATGGTGATTTTGCCCTGAGCTATAGCCAGGGAGCTAGGGACGATCGCGCCGCGATCCCGGCGGTACTCGTCGAGTGACTGGATTACAGGCTGAGCAAACGATTCGCTCAAGCCTTGCTTATGTCGTTGGGGCCGGCGAGCCGAGGTGGCCTCGCCGCGGGAGTAGCGCACTGCTTAGCGTTCGGCGATACCAAAATGCGAGCGCCATGGCGCCGCCAATCGTGAGACTGCCGGCGGCCCACTGCATCCTTCGCTCGTGGCTGACTAGAGCGTCGGGACGAATTTGCGCTCCCCGCTGCATCGCGGATGGTGGCATGACAAAGGCGTGGTTCTCGATCTTGAGCCCCGGCGTAAGCGCCTCGATCGCAAGTCCGGATGCAAACATTGCCCAAAGACACAGGCTCAGCAGCACGTGGTGGACTTCCTCTCTTTTTTGCCGGGATTTCTTACAACTTTGTCGGGTCACTGGATGTGCGCCTCCTGGGCAGATAGTGCACATCGGCCCGAAACCGTATCAGAAAAAATGAACGGCCCGGGCTGGACCCGAACCGAGATTTCTTACCGCCTGGCCTCACACGTGGAATAATGGAAGTGATGAGAACGAATCGCCTCGTCTTTGCCTTCTTCGCCGCCGCCATCCTTTTCTCGATGGTGCGTGAGTGGAGCGTGCCCGCCTCTTGCTTGCGGATGGACCCGGTTCCATCGGCGGCAACCCAAGGCAAGCGCTAGCTGATAATCCTGATTCTTCGACCGTCCTCCCCGTCCCGCTCCAGAGAAATCTCCACATCCCGCTCACGCACCAGACGTGGAAATTTTTCTCCCCACTCGATCAGCAGAACGCTGTTGCCGTCGCGCAGGTCATCCAGCCCGAGCGTTTCCAGTTCACGCGACGTATCGATGCGGTAAAGATCAATGTGGTAAAGATTGGCCCGCGGCCCGCGATATTCGTGCACCAGCGTGAAGGTGGGACTGGTGACGTCTTCTTCCGCGGCCGCCTCGAACGCCGCCGCGATTCCCTTGACCAGCGTGGTTTTCCCCTCGCCCAGGTCTCCGCGCAGCAGCACGAGTTTCGGTGGCGCGAGCAGTTCTGCCAGCGTCCGCCCGAAGGCGATCGTCTCCTCCGCCGAATGTGTAGTGATCTCCCGAATCGTCTCTTGCATTCTGGTAGCAGCCAAGGCACAAACCACGACCAGTATAGCGAGAGAGCGGCGTAAAGCGGTGTGGCCCTCATTCAGCGAGTGCGACGGAGCCTAGATCGTTTTCGGTATCACGAAAACGGACGACTTGAGCCCGAGCAGATTCCGGTCCGCGACGTGATCGACCGAGGTGCGCAACCGGCGATGGTCATCGTCCTCAAACGCGACAAAACGAAAAGGCTGCAGCACCCCGGCTGTCGTCCTTCGCATGGGGCTGAGAATCTCTGCCATGCCATGGATTGGTCCCGATTGCGTCTGGAAGGCCAGTTCCACGAACGAACCGGTTCCCAGCGGATTCTGCAATTGCAACAATCCACCGGTCACGGAGATGCTTTGGAGTTTTGCTCTTGTGCGCCGGCCATCCTCTAGACGAATCGCAGCCAGGACGGAATCTCCCAGCTGGACCCGGGCCGCGCGCCTCGAAGGGTGCGGTTGGGGGAAGTGGGTCATAAGTGAATTCACTATGCCATGCCAACCGGACAGGTAACAGATTACGGAAGCAAATGGCCGGATTCCCGCGCTGCCAGCCTGTTTTAGCGCATCCAAATCTTTCGCCGGAGAGCACTTAGCCTTCTGTTAACTATTGATACAATGTCCCATCAGACGAACTGGACCCGGTCGCGAAAGCACCTTTTATCGTCCGCCGGCATGGAGCCCTCAATGCGTTTCTATTCTTCTCTGGCTTGCTTCGCCGTGGTCGTCTTATCTTCGACCGCATTGATCTATGGCCAGAACGCCCCGCGCGACGGTCGGCCTCCGCTTCGTGTTGCCATCGTTGGGCTGGTTCACGGACACGTTCAGGGATTCTTCGAGCATTCCCTCCGCAATCCCGAGATTGAAATCGTTGGCATTGCCGAACCTGACCAGTCCCTCGCCTCCCAATACGCGAGGCGGTACAGCCTCGATGCGAGCTTGCTGTTTTCGGACCTGGAAACAATGCTCGCGCACGCGCATCCGCAGGCTGTGCTCATCTACACGAATACTTTCGATCATCGCCGCGTGGTCGAAACCTGCGCCCGCCACGGCATTCACGTCATGATGGAAAAGCCCCTGGCAGTCAGCTTCAATGACGCGAAGGCCATCGAGAAAGCGGCAGCCGCGGGCAAGATCCAGGTTCTGGTCAACTACGAGACGACATGGTACGCGAGCAATCGCGCCGCGTACGATCTCGTCCACGGGCATGCGCTCGGCGACGTGCGCAAGGTCGTGGTCCACGACGGTCACAGCGGGCCCAAGGAAATTGGCGTCGGTCCCGAGTTCCTGAGCTGGCTCACCGATCCCAAACTGAACGGCGGAGGCGCCCTCTTCGACTTCGGCTGCTACGGTGCCGATCTCATGACCTGGCTGATGGATGGCCAACGCCCGGAGACGGTCACTGCCGTCACGCAGCAGATCAAACCGCAAATCTATCCTCGTGTGGACGACGAGGCGACGATCATCCTGACGTATCCCAAGGCCCAGGCCATCCTGCAAGCCTCATGGAACTGGCCTTTTGACCGCAAGGATATGGAAGTGTACGGCCAGACGGGATACCTGATCACGGTGAAGCGGGATGATATTCGCGTGCGTCGTGCAGGGGGCCAGGAAGAACAGGTCGCCGCCAAACCGCTTCCCAGTCCTTACGATAATTCGATATCGCTTCTGCGCGCAGTGGTACTGGATGGGATGAAACCGGACGGACTCTCCTCGCTCGAAACCAACATGACAGGCACGGAAATCCTCGATGCGGCGCGGCGTTCCGCTGCTGAAGGAAAAACGATTCACTTGCCAGCATCGAGATGATTGCGCGATCGCGGGCGCACTTTACTCGCCCCAGCACACCAACTTTTCTTTCGCTGCCTTCTGGGTGCGCCGGAAAGCCTCAGGCAGTCCCTGCAGCAAATCCGTTGCCACCAGCGAGCGCTCGCCTACACTCTCGCGCATCACATCTCCGGCAAGTCCGTGCAGGTGAACCGCCGCTAGCACTGCTGCGAACGCATCCTTCGTGTGCTGCGCAATCATGCCCGCCGTGATCCCGGTCAGAATGTCCCCGGTGCCGCCGGTGGCCATTCCCGGATTGCCGGTCGTGTTCACCCAAGCCTCACCATCCGGCCGCACCACCAGCGTTCGGTGTCCCTTGAGCACGACGATCAATTCATGTTCGCGTGCAAACTTCCTCGCCACTCCCAGTCGATCCTTCTGCACGTCGGGGATGCTCAACCCGGCCAGCCGCGCCATCTCGCCTGGGTGCGGCGTGATCACGAGCGTCCGCCCCTTGCCGTTCAACTCTTTGGTTCGTCCTTCGAATGCATTCAGCCCGTCCGCATCCACGACCATAGGCAGTTGGATCTTCGCGACCAGATTACACACCAGCTCTGAGGTCTTCCGATGCCGAGAAATTCCCGGTCCGATCGCGAGCACGCTCTTCCCTTTTGCCAGGCCCTCAATTCGATCCTGAGCGTCCGTCGAAATCGTTCCCGCATCCGTCTCGGGCAAAGGCTCGGTCATCAACTCGGGATGGAATCCCGCCACGGTGCTCAACACGGATTCCGCCGTCGCTACGGTCGAAAGGCCCGCCCCTGCCCGCAGGACGGAGATCCCCGCCATCGCCGCCGCTCCGGCTTTTCCGCGCGATCCCCCAACCACCAGCACATGACCGTAGCTGCCCTTGTTCGACTCGGCCGGACGCGGACCAATCAATCTCGCAAGGTAGCGCGGCGTGATCACATTCAATTGCAGCGCCGAAACAATCGCTTCTTCCGGCGAGCCGATGGCGGCCACCGCGGTTTCCCCGGCCGTTAACAAGCTGAACACATGCGCCGGTCGCGGCGCCGTGAAAGTAACAATCGCGTCGGCTCGGGCGATGATCCCGGTCTGCGCCGTCATCCCATCCGCATCCGCGCCCGAAGGAATGTCAACGGCAATTACGGGCAGCTCGCTCGCATTCATGATTGCGATTGCGTCGCCATAAAGCCCGCTCACGGGAGGCTTGAACCCGGTGCCAAGAATCGCGTCCAGATAAAGGTCAGCATGCAGAGCGACCTGCACCCGGTCACTCCTCAACTCCTCGCTGGAAAGCACCGGGATCGCGGGAACCGATAACTCGCCAAACATCATCGCGGCATCACCCCGCAACTCGTCCGGGTTCGCCAGCAGAATCACCTCGACCTTTTTTCCCACCTGATGCAGCCGCCGCGCCGCCACGAAACCGTCACCGCCGTTGTTGCCTTTGCCGCACAGAACTACGATGCGCTCCGCCGAAGCGTAGTGAGAGAGCGCATAATCCGCGACGGCCGCGCCCGCATTCTCCATCAACGTGAGCGAAGGCACTCCGAAGCGCTCGTTGGTGGCGCGGTCAATCGCTCGCATTTCTGCCGCGGTAACAATTTTCATGACCGGGATCCGGCGGCCTGTTCCAGTTGCCGCAGCTGCGAAGGTTCGCCCATGGCGATCAGGCAGTCTTCCGGCTCAATGCGTTCATCGGGCGCAGGATTGAATCTCATTCCTGTCTGCCGCTTGATGGCGAGGACAATCACTCCGCGGTCCTGGCGGATGCGCGAACTCTCTATGGTTGTCCCGGCGAACCTCGACTTGTCCGCGATATGAATCTCGCCGATCTCCAAGTCCATGCCGAGGTGAGTCGTAGCCGTATCGAGAAAGCTAACCACATGCGGCCGCAAGAGCGAGTGCGCAATGCGCCGTCCAGCGAAGGAATACGGAGAGACGACTGAGTCCGCGCCGGCCGCGAGCAGATGCTTCTCCGCATTGTCTTCACTGGCTCGGGCAATAATCTTCAGCCCGGGATTCAGTCCTCGCGCGGTGAGCACGATGTAGAGGTTGGTTGCATCCGTAGTAGTGGCGGCGACCAGGCCATGCGCCTTCTCGACGTGGGCGCTGCGCAGAACGTGCTCTTGTGTCGCATCCCCGGTAACCACCAGCCAATTCTCCGCGCTGTAACGCTGCAGCTTGGATTCAGCGCTTTCAATGAAGACGAACCGCGCTGGCTTGCCCGCCAATTCTCGCGCCACGCTGCGCCCCACGCGTCCCATGCCACAGATGATGTAGTGGTCCTCGAGACGCCCGATGTCGCGCTCCATGCGCCGCCTTCCAAAGAAGCTCTGCAGCTCGAATTCTAGCAAAGCCTGGCTCAGCGCTCCCACGCCCAACAATACCAACGACACGCCTGACAAAATGACAGCCACGTTGAAGATGCGCCCGACGTGAGAAAGCGGATGCACCTCCTGATATCCGATGGTCGTCAAGGTCGTGACCACCATGTAAAAGCCGTCAAACCACGACCATCCTTCGATGAAGTGATATCCGGCTGTCCCCACCGCCATGACAATCAGCAGCAGCACACCGATCACTCGCAGGTTGTGGAGCGCTTTCATGGAATGCAGTGGACAGTGATCAGTGGTCAGTGACCAGTGTCCAGAAATCAGTGACCAGCCAAAGAGATGACGCCGGCCGCTTTTACTGACCACCGATCACTAGCCACTGACCACTTTCTTCTTTCTTCGACCGACTATAGAACAAAAAAGCCCTCCGCGCTGTGCGGAGGGCGTTGCACTCACTGGCCGATGCTATTTGTGGACTACCTTCGCCTCAGATTCCAACTGCAACGCCTGCACCCGGCTGTGCTTCACGCTGTACGTGAAATAAACGATCAGTCCAATGATCAGCCAGACTACCAATCGGATCCAGTTCCATATTCCGAGCTTGTACATCATGTAACCGTTGGAGACAACGCCGAGGATTGGAATCAGCGGCACCCACGGCGTGCGGAAGGGTCGCGGCTGGCTGGGATTGGTATAACGCAACACCATCACGGAAAGCGAGACGATCACAAACGCCAGCAGCGTTCCGATGTTCACCATGCGTCCAATGTCGTCAATCGGAGTCAGACTCCCTACGATCGCGGCCAGAAGACCCACCAGAATCGTGTTCTTCCACGGAGTGCGGAATTTAGGATGGATATCCCCGAAAAATTTCTTTGGCAGAAGGCCGTCGCTGGCCATGGCGTAAAGCACTCTTGTCTGTCCCAGCAGCATCACCAGCATCACGCTGGTAAGTCCGGCCAGCGCACCCACGGTAATGATGTGCGATGCCGTGCTCAGCCCGCGATCCAGAAACGCGCGCGCTACAGGCGCTTCAATGTTGATCTGCTGCCAGTGCACCATTCCAGTGAGGACGCCGGCCACTGCAATGTATAAGACCGTGCATATCCCCAGCGATGCAATCATGCCGATAGGCAAATCCCGCTGCGGATTCTTCGCCTCCTGCGCGGTCGTCGAGACCGCGTCGAATCCGATGTAGGCGAAGAATATGTACGCAGCTCCCGCTCCAATCCCAGCCAAACCGTTGGGCGCGTACGAATGCCAGTCCGTACCCCAGTTGCTGACGTTGATGTAGCGAGCGCCCAACGCAATTACAAACAGCACGACCGAAACCTTGATCACGACGATCGCGGTGTTGAACTCCGCGCTCTCTTTAATGCCCACCACCAGAATCGCGGTAATGATGAGTGCGATGATAAACGCCGGCAGGTTCAACCCAATTTCCATGCCAAACAGGTGCGGCGCTCCTAACAAATCGTGCGCCCGATGCAACAATTCTGGAGACTGCATACTGATGATGGCGCTGACTTTGTCGAGGAAGCTTTGCGTGCCCTCCACCAGTGAAGGGTCCGAAGTCTGCGCCATCTGCCGCGCTACAATGTTCTCCGCGGTCTTCAGGGCTGTCCAATGATCGTAAGCCAGCCATAGCGGCATCTTGATGTGAAAGATTTTCAGCAGTTCGATGAAGTGATTCGACCAGCCCGAGGACACGGCGCTCGCGCCCATGGCGTATTCGAGCGTCAGGTCCCAGCCGATGATCCATGCCAGCAACTCGCCCAGCGTGGCGTAAGCATAAGTGTAGGCGCTGCCGGCTAGCGGAATCATCGCGGCAAATTCCGCATAGCAGAGCCCGGCGAAGGCGCATCCGATTCCGGACAGCACGAATGACAAGGTGAGCCCCGGCCCCGCGTACTGCGCGCCCAGGCCGACCATCACAAATATGCCGGCGCCAATCACCGCGCCCACGCCGAGGGCAGTGAGCTGAAAAACTCCCAGCGTCCGTTTCAAGCTGTGCGCGCCCGCCTCGCGGGATTCCTCCATCAGCAGGTTCAGCGGCTTGGTTGCCAGCAGATTTGCCATTCGCTCGTTTCTCCTTGGAATGCTACGCTGACGCACTCTTTGCGCCAGCGCTCCTGGACCACGCGTAATATACCGGGACCCCCAGCAGCACTACAATCAGCCCCGGCCATGTGAACTGCGGTTTGTAGCGCAATAGTACGACATCAATAAACAAAGCCATCGCAATATAAATCCCCGGCAGCACGGGATAACCCACAGCACGGTACGGCCGCTCGGCATCCGGGTGCTTGCGCCGCAATACAAACAACCCTACGATCGTCAAAATGTAGAAGACAAGCACGGCGAAAACAATGTAGTCCAGAAGCTGCCCGTAGCTGCCCGACACGCAAAGAAAGCACGCCCATACCATCTGCACCATCAGCGAAACCGCAGGCGTCTTATAGGTTGGATGCAGTTTGGCGACGCTTCTGAAGAACAATCCGTCTTTCGCCATGGCATAGTAGACGCGCGCACCGGAAAGAATCAGGCCATTGTTACAGCCGAAACTGGAAATAAGAATCGCTCCGGCCATCAACAAACCGCCCACGGCCCCGAACATCTGCGTCATCACCGCCGTTCCCACGCGATCCTCGGCAGCATACTTGATGCCCCGCCCCAGAACCGTGGCTGCGCCCGGCGTTCCGTCGAGCGGGAGGGCATTCAGATAAATCAGATTGCAGGCGATGTAGAGCGCGATCACCACTCCCGTGCCTAGAGCCAGCGAAAGGGGCAAATTGCGGCTGGGATTTTTTACTTCCCCCGCGGTGAACGTTACGTTATTCCATGCGTCGGCTGAAAACAGCGATCCGACCTGCGCCACCGCAAGAATCGTCAGCGTCCCCACCATGACCACTGGCCCGCCCACTCCCACCTGAACGGCGTGCTGCGCGCCCAATGACGCGTTGTGCCAAAAGTTCGCGCCAAAGTTCGCTGCCAAAGCCTGCGCATTCCGCCCAAGCGCCAATCCGAATACGGCCAGTCCTAGAAGCGCCGAAACCTTCGCCGCAGTGAAAATATTCTGAATAACGGCCCCGGTTTTCACGCCAAAGATATTCACTACCGAAAGGAAGACCACGAGCAGCATGGCAACCAGGTTCTGTGTGTTGATTCCCACGTCCATGTTGCCCAGAACCATGGGCCCCAGGCGAATCGGCGGAACTTTCCAGAGATGGAGGATCCAGTGAGAAGAAGAAACAGCCGGAAAGAAAACTCCCAGGAACTTGCCGAAAGCCACGCCCACAGCCGCAATTGTCCCGGTCTGAATTACCAGGAATAGAGTCCAGCCGTAGAGAAAACCCCACAAGGGACCGAGCGCCTCGCGCAAGTAGACGTACTGCCCGCCGGCCCGCGGCATCATGGCCGCCAGTTCGCCGTAGCTGAGGGCAGCGACGACGGTCATGAATCCGGCCACAAGCCACGCCCCGATCAGCAGCGCGGGCGAATCCACTTCTCGGGCGATCTCGGCCGAAACAATAAAAATGCCGGAGCCGATCATCGACCCCATGACCAGCATGGTCGCGCTGGTCAGGCCCAAGCCTTTGACCAGTTCCTTATCCTGATGGCTGTGAATTTCCCAGTCGCTGCCGGTAGCCGGGCGCGTCGTCGATGTACTCAGGATCCCTCCTTGAAGCATGCTCGCAGCTTGCGCGGTTCCACGGGCACTTTCAGGGTGGAATGACTTTACCTCAAGATGCCGAAAAATTCCTCTGCTGATTTGCGGGGGTCCCGTAACAAGTCCGATATCACCGCTACGGAATCGGCTCCTGCCTCGATCACCGAAGCCGCGTTAGCTCGCGTGATGCCCCCGATGGCCACCAACAGCTTTCGGGTCAAGTGCCGCGCCCGGCGGACGCCTTCGTGGCCGACCACCGGATCAGGCTTCTCTTTGCTGGAGGTCGAGAATACAGGGCCAATCGCAAGATAATCCGCCGAGGTCAGATCCGCTTCCCGCAGTTGCTCGGGATTATGCGTGGAAACTCCCAGCCAGCGGCCCGATCCAATGATCCTGCGCACCGATTCCGGCGAAAGATCATCCTGCCCTACATGCACGCCGTCGAACTCCGCAGCCAGACATAAGTCCGCGCGGTCGTTCATCATCAACTTAACCGCGCCGTCGACTCGCTTCCTCAGTTCCCGCGCCTGCTCCAGCATCACGCGCGCATGGCCGCTCTTATTGCGATATTGCAGAAGAGTGCATCCAGCAGCGGCAAGTTCCTCGGCAAAGTTTGCCAAGTCTTCCGTGGAGGAGAAGCACGCCGCGTCCACAATCGGATAAAGACGGGGAACAGAAATCACGCCGCCGATTCCTTCTTGTTCGCGGTCAGAAATCGCTCGATAAATCCCGTATCAAACTTCCCAGCGCGGAAGTCCGGATCCGCCAGAATTTTCCGGTGCAGGGGAATCGTCGTATACACGCCCTCGACAATAAACATCTCGAGCGCCCGTGTCATCCGCGAAATCGCTTCGCCGCGGTCTTTGCCGCGAACGATCAGCTTCGCGATCAACGAATCATAGTATGGAGGAATCACGCCCTCCGCATACGCCGCCGTGTCCACGCGCACTCCGGTGCCTCCGGGCGGATGAAACGCCGTGATCTTTCCCGCCGACGGCGTGAACTTTTCCGGATGCTCCGCATTAATCCGGCACTCGATAGCGTGCCCGCGATGCACGATCGGCCCCTGCAGCACGTCCCGCATGTGCGCGCCCGCGGCGATCATGATCTGGCTCTTCACCAAGTCCACATCCGTTACCATCTCCGTCACCGGATGCTCCACCTGAATCCTGGTATTCATCTCGATGAAGTGCAGCCGGCGATCTTGATCCATCAAGAACTCGATCGTCCCCGCGTTCGTGTAGCCAATCTCCGCCAGCGACTTGCACAGGACCGCGCCGATCTGATCGCGCAATTCTGGCGTGACCTGAGTCGAGGGCGATTCTTCCAGCAACTTCTGATGCCGCCGCTGGATCGAGCATTCCCGTTCCCCTAGGCTCACCACATTGCCGTGCTCATCCGCCAGCACCTGGAACTCGATGTGCCGCGGATGCTCGACATACTTTTCCATGTAGAGATCGCCGTTGCCGAAAGCTCCAGCAGCCTCTGACTGCGCCGCCCTGAATAATCCCGGCAATTCTTCTTCATTGCGGACGATGCGCATGCCGCGTCCGCCGCCTCCCGCCGAAGCCTTCATAATGATGGGATAGCCCACCTGCCCCGCCCACTCCAAGGCCTCGCCTTCGGACGCAATAATTCCATCCGATCCTGGCAGAATCGGCACCCCCGCGCGCTTCATCGCCGTGCGCGCTTTTTCCTTTTCCCCCATCAGCCGCGTCACTTCCGGCCGCGGCCCGATGAATTTGATGCCGCTGGTCTCGCACACCTCGGCGAAGTTGGCATTCTCCGCCAGTAGTCCGTATCCCGGATGCACCGCATCCACATTGGCAATCTCTGCCGCGCTGATGACGGCCGGAATGTTTAGGTAGCTCAACGCCAGCTGCGGCGGCCCGATGCAGATCGCTTCATCCGCAAACCGCACCGGCAGCGAGTGCCGATCCGCTTCGCTATAGATCGCCACCGTGCGGACGCCGAGCTCCTTGCAGGCGCAAATGACGCGCAGCGCAATCTCTCCCCGATTTGCTATTAGGATTTTCTTAAACATGAATCAGCTTTCAGCTCTTAGCCGTCAGCTCTCAGCCTCCGGTTCGGCGTTCTTTCGCGGACGTTGTTGTTTGGAAACTGTTCCGGCTGGAAGAAAACGACCACGCACCTGGGCGAGTCGGCGCGCCTCAACAGAACTCCGTATCACTCCTTCGCCCGAATGGCGAACAGTTCTTGCCCATACTCGATCGGCTGGCCGTTGCTCCCCATCTTCTTCACAATCTCTCCGGCCACGTCCGACTCAATCTCGTTCAGTAGCTTCATGGCCTCCACGATGCAAAGCACCTGTCCCACTTCCACCGCGTCTCCAACCTTGACGAATGGTGGCGCCCCCGGCGACGGTGCCTCATAGAACGTTCCGACAATTGGAGACTTTACGATGTGCAGATTTTCTTCGGGAGCAGGTTGGCTCGGCGCCGGAGCAACCGCGGGAATCGCAGGGGCAGCGGGTCGCTGCTCGGTTCCCCCAGCGGCGGTATATACCGGATAGGACAGTTCCGAGGGTGCGTGCACCACTGTCGTCTGCCCCGCGCGCTTGATCTTGACCTTGACATCGCCGCGCTCCAACTCGAACTCGGCAATGTCCTTTTCGATTAAGAACTCAATGAGTTCCTTCAGCTCTTTTTGATTCATTCGTATAAAAGGTGAGACTGCAGTTTCAGGTCTTAGGCATTGGGTGTCCGGGATCAGGCTCTCAGTCTGAGGGCGAAGCCCGACTGCTGCATCGCAACCATCGACTGGCTTACTGCCAGAGACCGAGACCTAAGACTTAGCCCCTGAGGCCCCTGAGACCTATGAGCTAAACGGACAGGAAATCCTTGCTCGTCGGAGTCAACACCTCGCAACCATTTTCGCGGACGGCCACCATGTCCTCGATCCTCACACCCCATTTTCCGGGGAAGTATACTCCGGGCTCAATGGTGATCACCATGCCTGGCTGCAATATTTCCTTTTGTCCGGCCGCGACCCTCGGCAGTTCGTGGATTTCCAGTCCCACGCCATGCCCGGTAGAATGCGTGAAATAACGTCCCAGTCCGGCTTTGCGCAATACCCTGCGCGCCGCCAGGTCCACGTCGCCCACTCTGACACCAGGTCGAACCACACTAATCGCAGCCTGTTGGGCTTCCTTCACGGATTCATAAGCGTGGCACGCGTCTTTCGATGCGGCGCCCACCCAAACAGTGCGTGTCTGGTCGGAACAATAACCACCGAGTATAACACCGAAATCGCACACCACGAACCCACTGGCAGCGATCGGTTGCTCCGTTGCTCTGCCATGAGGCAGTGCCGATCTTGCCCCCGAGGCAATGATGGTGGGGAACGACATCGCTTCCGCCCCGTGCCGCCGTGCGGTGTATTCCATCTCCGCCGCCACTTCCATCTCTTTTTTCCCCGGACGTAATACCTGCACCGCCCGGTCGAACAGAGTCGCGCCCAACTGCACCGCCGCGCGGATCCTCGCCAGTTCATCCGAATCCTTGACCATCCGGGCACGCTCTACGATCGACGGCACGTTCTTTAGTCGCAAGCCCGACGGCAACAGATCCGCCAGCCGTTTCTTTTCGGCCACCGTCATGTGTTCGCCTTCGATTCCGACTGTCCATTTTCCCGTCCTGCGGCGCGACCCCATCCACTCGGCAAGGGCCTGCACCAACGACTTCCGCGCGATCACTACTCTGGCGTCCTTCACCTCGTTCCGACCTTGGGTGTCATAGCGAACGTCGGTGAAAAAGACGCTCCCGGCTTCCTGTACTAACAGAAAACCCGCACTGCCCGTGAATCCGCAGAGATATCGAATGTTGGGCAGATGGCTGATGAGCAATCCATCCAATCGAGTGGTGGCCAGGCGCTCCCGCAATTTTTTCTGACGCGCAAGGTAATCCATCGCTGCTGAGTTTAACAGGCGGGAGAAGAAGTACCGAGTACCTAGCGAACTGTGCATCCTTACTCGGTACTTCTTCAAAAACAAAACCGCCGGCTCTGACAGGTTCGTCGGGCCGGCGGTTTTAAATCTTCAACTGCCCGCTGCTATGTCTGAATAATTCGCGGCGTGATGAAGAAGATCAATTCCTGGTTCGAGGTGTTTACCTGCGTGTGCTTAAACAGGTTGCCCAGGATGGGAAGGTTGCCCAGCAACGGCACCTGCGTGATGTTGATCGAGTTCTGCGTCTGGATGACGCCGCCGATCACCACCGTGCCGCCGTCGGTCACCAGCACCTGCGTGGTCGCTTGCTGCGTGATCAATTCGGGGTTGCCCTGGACTTCCTGACCGAAGTTTGGCGTGGTGTTTTCCACATCCACGTTCAGAAAGATCGTATTCTCCGAAGTGATCTGCGGCGTAACGGTCAAGCGCAGGAACGCATCCACGTAGGTCACCGTCGGAGGACCACCCAACTGCGCCTGCGTGACGATAGGCACGCGCACACCTTGCTTCACGAGTGCCTGGATATTGTTTTGGGTGACCACTCGAGGCCGTGACAGAACCTTCAGCAGGCCTCGCGATTCGGCCATCGAAAGCACGGCGTCGATGCGGACCGTGTTGCTGGCGTTCAGGAGCGTCAGTCCACTGGTGGGTGAGGTTGAACCGAGGTTGGAGAACAACGGAATCGTTGATCCGCTGGCTGAGCCGGTTCCCGGCACCGTGATGTAACCCGGCGTCAGGTTGCCGACCGTGGTTGGCGAAGTGCCTACTGCGGAAGCGCCACCGATCGCGCTGTGCCCGTTGCCCCAGCCGAAGCCGAGCTGCGTACCGATGTCGCGGGCAAATTGCCGCGTCGCCGCAACCACGCGCGCTTCGATCTCTACTTCCTGCGTCTTGCGGTCCAGTTGCGTCAGCAGGCGGTCGATGACCGGAATCACTTTCGGAATGTCGCTGACGATCACGGCATTCGTGCGTTCATCCGCCACCACGTCGCCACGCTGCGAGAGGAACTTTTTCACTGTGAGCATCACATCCTTGGCATGGGCATAGCTGAGGAAGCGAGTGACAGAAACCTTCTCCACCGCCAGTGCTTCTGCTTCTACCTGGGCGCGCCGTCCATCCGCTTCTCGTTTCAGCGTATCGACGGTAGCGATGCGCAGGACGTTGCCTTCCAGTTCCCGTGCCAGATCGTTGTTCTTGAGAACGATGTCCAGTGCCTGATCCCACGGCACATCGTCCAACACAACTGTCAGCGTGCCGTGCACGTTCGGATCCAGCACTACGTTCAATCCGCTGATTTCGTGAATCAGGCGGAAGAAGTCCTTCAGGTCCACATCTTTCAGATTCACTGAAATCGGTTCGCCGGTGTACTTGGGACCGGCCGCGGCAGGCTGCTGTCCAGCTTGCATCTTCTGCTCGGCTGCCAGATTGACTGCCGGCTGAATGCCCGTGCTCGACGAAACACTCTGCGTTGCCTGAGCGGCGTTCACGTTCGCTGGCAATAATTCTGCAGCCGTTTTATCGGCAAACTTGGCGGCCGCTTCCTGGGCGCGCTCCGTGGGCTCAACCGTTGTATCCGAAGTGCTCGCCTTTGCGTCCGGAGTGTTGGTCTTGGCCGCATAGGTAGGCTCAACGAATACAAAATCGCTGGACGTAGCAGGCTTCTGCTCGGAGGTGGCCGCGCTCGCGATTACGGGTTGCGAATTCGGTACGTCGTTCGCCGCAACTGGAGCCGTCACTTCCGGCTTGGCTTCGGCTTTCGCTTCCTGTTTCACTTCGACCACTCGCGGCGCAAACGGGGACGTGCTCTTAGCGGCGGGCAAGGAGGAGGCTTGCGTCACCGGCTTGGGCACGCTTGCGCTCGCCACCGAAGTGGGTCGCGTGTGCAGCGTCAATACCAGCTTGCCGTCGGATGAGGGATTCAGCTCATAGCGGCACGCATGCTCCAGATCGACCACGATGCGGGTAGTGGGAGGCTTCTGGCCATCCATGGCGATGCGCACGCCCTTCACGTCCTCGCCGCCTACGCTGATCCGGCTCTGCCCGGTCACCATGACGGTGCCCGGCAAATCCATAATCAGGCGCTCCGGCGACCTCGCCGTGCTCAGCTTGGGCGTGACTGCACCGCGAGCGCTGATCTCGACCCGGACTTCGTCCATGCCGCGGACCACGTTCACTCGTTGCAGTTCGTTTCGTTGACTCGCCCCCGGCAGCGCAGGAGTCTCCGCGGCTGATGCCATCAGCCCCAGGAGCAACGACGTTAGGATTACACTCAGTTGCTTTCGCATTTCGCCTCTCCCCCAACTCGCGGCTCTTACCCGCGAGTCCTTACTTGGAACTCGATTTTGTTAGCGCTCCGGTTTCTCCGGCGCGCTTCCTGCGCACGCTAGACCGCCGGCGTGAATATTCGCTTGGTCACTTCCCGGATCATCGGCTTGCCCAGCTTGTCCTGCACTGTCTCCTGGAACACCACTGCGTCGCCGGTAATTCTCATCACGTAGCCGTTGAATACCGGATCGTTCTCGCGCAGGAAGTAAGCCTTATTCAGGCTGTTCGTCACTACCGCGATAAAACCGTTGTCGGATTTCACCACTCCGCGCAGATTGATCTGCCCGATCTCCAGGCACTTTTTCCCCGTCGAGCATCCCGAACCAGAAGGCTGTTGCACCACGGGACTGAAGAATGGATCCCGTTTCCCGCTCATCGCCCATTTCTTTTCCTCTGGCTTGGGCGGCTTGGGGGCTTCCGCCACCTTGCTGGCCTCAACCGGCTTGGCGTCGGGTGAAACCTTCGTCGCTGCAATCACCGTCTTCACCGGTGCTTTCGGTGCCTTTTCCTTGGCCGTGACTTTCGCCGATGGCATGGCAGCTGGCTTGGAAGCGCCGACGGTGTTCGGTTTTGCAGGCGCGGTCTTGACCTGGGCCGCAGCAGTCTTCACCGGCGCAGGCGCGGTCTTAACGGGAGCCGCAGCAGTCTTCACCGGCGCAGGCGCGGTCTTGACCGGAGCCGCAGCGGTTTTTGCTGGTGCGGTCGCTGCCTTGACCGGCGCAGCAACGGTCTTCACTGGCGCGGGCGCGGTCTGCGCTGGCGCGGCCACTGGCTGAACTGTCCCCGGCTTCGCAGGAGCGCCGGGAGCCGGTTTGGGCGAAGGCGTATTGGTGATGCCGAGCGCGGCGTTCGAGTCATTCGTCTTCTGCCGCTGCACCGCGTTCATGGTGCCCTGCACGTTGTTGATGATGTTCGGATTCTGTGCCCAGAGCCCGCCCGTCATCAGTCCCACTGCCAGAATGCCTGTCGTTAGCTTCATAAGCGATTCCTATTTCGCACCCGCTGTTGCGGGCTTGGTTCCAGGTGCCGCTCCGGCCGGCTCCAAGTCATGACTG
Source organism: uncultured Acidobacteriaceae bacterium (assembly GCA_963750245.1). GTDB lineage: Bacteria > Acidobacteriota > Terriglobia > Terriglobales > Acidobacteriaceae > Sulfotelmatobacter. Next base: position 258,492 of record CAVVQB010000002.1, on the reverse strand, counting down.
AAAAACGTGGTCGCGGTAAACGTCGCCACTACGCTCTCGTTCGGCGCGTACTGGTAAGTGTGCTTCGCCTTCGCCTCGGTTGGATTTTTGGTGTTTGCCACCAGCAGTCCGCTGACGTTGACGATGCGCTCCAGCTTGCCCACGCGGTCGAAGAAGTTCAGCATCGAGTAGTACGGACCATCCAGCTCCATATCGAATGGAACTTCCGAGTAGTACTCCTTCGCGGCGACTGGCTTAGCCGTATAGCGTCGCAACTCCACGCCCGCCTTAGTCGCTTCGCCATCCATGGTCTCGATGAAGCTGTCGACCTGCTTCTCGTCCGGAACGATGCGCGCGCTCGATCTCCAGCTGCTGTTTCAGGTTGGCCAGCTGCCGTTCCATGTCTTTCAACTTGGGGCGGTAAGACTCGAGTTCGTTGTTTTCCCGAACCTTGTCTTCCAGCGCATGTTGCGCCGCGGCATTCTTGTCGCTCTGGCTCTTGAACATCGTGAAGTACAGAGCCACCGTCACCACCACGCCACCGACCAGCACCGCTGCCCACTGCTTCATGCCCGACAGTTCGCTAAAATTCATTGCCATAGGTCCGCCTCTACGACTTTCCCTTCTCGCAGGTCAGCGTGAACTGGAACGCCTGCATGTCCTTGATCGTCTCGTCCTGGAAGGTTTCCTTGATCTCGACGTTCTTGAAGAAACCCGTCTTTTGCAGATTCGCGATCAGATTCGCCACCGCATCCGTGCTCAGCGCCGTGCCTTCCAGATTCACACTCGGTCCCGTGATCGTCCATCCTGCTCAGCCAGACGGCTTCGGTGTTCGTTGACCGTCTCGCCCAGCATGGCCAGCAGATTGACCGGACCCGCCTGTCCCGCGCGCAAGTGATCGATCACGTCCACCCGCCGCTTGTAGTTGTCGGCCTGCGTCTGGCGCTCCAGATACCGCGCCTTCACGTCGGCCAGTTCGCGGTTCTTCTGCTCGGCGGCCTGCATCTGCGCCGCGATCGCCTTACCCTGATGATCCAGCCGGTACCAGTAGCCGAAATTGAACACTCCCGCCATCACCAGCACCACCAGCACCTTCAGCTTGGGCGATCCCATGTCGCCCATTTCCATCGTGGGCATCGCCGGTCCGCTGCCGCCGCCGCGCTTGTTTTTCCCTTTGGAGGTTTCCAGCAGGTTGATTTTGATCATAGGGATTCAAAGCTCCTTAAGGCCAAACCCACCGCTACTGCCATCTGGCCGGGATTCTGCTCCACCAGCTCCGCTCCGGGTCCTTCCGCCGGCGGCACCACCCGCTGGAACGGATTCAACAATTCCACCGGCATCGAGAACTCCTGCCGCAACGCTTCCACCAGGCCCGGCACCTTCGACGAACCGCCCGCCAGGTAAATCTTCTCGATGTGCTCGCCCGCCGCGCTGGCGCGGAAGAAATCGAACGTCTTCTGAATTTCCAGCACGATGATCTCGGTCACCTGCTGCAGGATCGGCGCCTTCGCGTCCTCGCTCACCGTGCCCACCTTCTTGCCCAGCTTCAGCGACTCGGCATCGTCGAAGCTCAGATCCAGTTCCTTCTGCAGCGAGTCGGTGTACTGATGCCCGCCCACGCTGACGTCGCGCGGAAACAGCGGCGTCGTGCCCTTCACGATGTTGATGTTCATCACGCTGGCGCCCAGGTTCAACAGCGCCACCACCTGGCCGGGCGCCGGCTGGTAGTTGTACTCGTAGCAGTTCTGCAGAGCCAGCGCATCGATGTCCACGATAGCCGGAGTACGTCCCGCCATCGAGAGTACGTTGGTGTAGTTCAGAATCTTGTCCTTCTTGACCGCCACCAGCAGAACGTCCATCTGCGGGCTGCCCGCTTCTTCGGACAGAATCTGGTAGTCGAGACTCACGTCGGCCAGATCGAAGGGAATGTGCTGCGCCGCTTCTTTCTCGATGGTCTCGGCCAGTTCCTGGTCGCTCATCGAGGGCAGCGAGATCTTCTTCACGATCACCGAGTGGCCGCTTACCGCCGTGGCCACGGCCTTGGTCTTGATCAGGCTGTCGGCGAACAGCTTCGAAATCGCGCTCGAAACCGTTCCCGAATCCACGATCATCGAATCGACCACGATGTCCGAGGCCAGCGGCTCCAGGCCCAGGTGCGCCACTTCGATCTGCCCACCCTTCTTCTTCAGCTCGACTGCCTTGATGCTGGAAGAGCCCACATCCAGACCAACAATCGTCTTCGATCCCATTCCAAACATGTGCCCGCCTTTTCTTACTGTGACCCGGCGGCTTTCATCGCCGCCTTCGGTTTCCGTTTTGCTCCCGACTCCATCTGGCTCGACTTCTCTTCCATCCACTGGTCCAGCCGCGATTTCTTGAAGCGCCAGCGGTTGCCCAGCTTGAAAGCCGGAATCTTCTGCTCGCCAACGTACTTGTAAAGCGTGTCCGGACTCACTCCCAGATACTGCGACGCCTGGCGAATGTTCATCACTTCTCGCGAGTCGGCCATTTTTTCTTACCCTTGTCTCCACAACACCGTCTTCCAGAACATCCTGCGCTCATCTCTCCGGCTGCGGGTTCGTCTTGGCAGACGCCTGCGCCCCCTATGCCTGTCCGAGGGCTTTCGGTGTCCCGAGCATATATCAGCCCCGAAAAACCCCGCGGTCACGCGAATTTCCGGTTTTTACTGGGTTTTCTGCGGGTTTTCTGGAAAGGAGAAACTGGAAGTTTTCGGGCTTATTCTACAGGTTGTAGCGCGGCATGACGGCACGTCTATTAGTGGTGGTTGGCATACACCATGCGTTCGGTCACTGCCGTACCGATAACCGAAGTACTAGAGACGGTACGGAAGTACTAAGTCTCCAGCCCAAGTGGTTGTTTCCATGGACTCAACCTTCGCCCGCACTTTGGGTGGAGAGAGTGACCGCAAGCTCGCTGAAGAGAGTTCGAAGAGAATTCTTCTCCGTGATTTTTTACTGCACGTCCGACACTTTCCCGCTGAGAAAAATCACCTTCATGTCTTTGTAGTAGTAAATCTGCTTGGTGCCGAGATTCACCTTCTTCTCGGGTTGGCCCATGGCCGCCTCGACTTGGTCGGTGGTCATTCCCTTTTCGATGCTGGCCGGCTCGGCCGGAGGCTGTTGCGCGGCTGGTTGCTGCTGAGCCTGGTCCTGACCGGCTTGCTGCTGCTGTTGCCCGCCGCCCTGATCTCCACTCTGCTGATCGCCTTTGGCCTCCTGCTGGTCGTCGCTGCTGATGGAAAGCAGAGTTCCAATCGTGTCCTCGACCTGACCCGCGCTCGCCGCCGCCAAAGAGCCCTTGGGAAACACAAAGACCACATTCGCCTTGTTGTACGTTGTGGGGTCGGTCTTGTTGCACTTGTCGCAGGCCACGATCCCCATCGTCACCGTGTCCTTCTCCAGGCTCACATCAATTTTCGTGGGATATACCTTGTCGCCCTTGGCAAACAACTTGGTCGTCTGTTCCTTGCCGAACTTCTTCATGCCAAAGCCGATGCCCTTCGACAGCATTGCATTGGGCGCGTGCACCGTCCCACTCTCATACTTGTTGGACTGGACGCTGGTGTCCGAATACGGTACGCCCAGCAGTCCGCCCTTCTGGATTGCCAGCAGCGTGCCCTCTTCCACCACGGAATATCCGCTCGTGTCCGATCCCATCTTCACCAGCTTGTATTGCGCCGCCAGTTGTTCCTGCAGAGAAACCGCTTGAGCGCCAGCAAGGGCCGGAGAAATAGCACCCGCCAGAAGCAGGAGCGCAGAAATCATTTTGTAGAACGCCCGCGATGTCATAAAAACCTCCGCCTAGCTTGGTGAGTCCAACTGGTTGCGGCAAATGCAGAGCCGGAAGAGACTACGCTGAAATTGGAGAAGGGAGCGTCGTAGTCCGACGCCCCCGTGATTGACCATCCGTAGAACCGCCGCTTAACAGCCGCCGGCTCCTACTTGCCACCGCCGCCAGATGCCTCTTCCTGCTTGACCTGCGACTCGGTCTGGTCGGCCTGCTGCTGTTGGTCTTGCAGAGTCTTCGCCACGGTGGTATCCGGCGGCGGAGGTTGAACGGCCCCAGGTTCGGTAGCGGTGTCCGGCGCCTTCGGCATACCACCCGTTCCCTGCTTCTTCGCTAGCTCACCCATGCCGTTGGTGATGTTCTCCTGGAAGTGGTTGTACATCTCTTGCAGGTCGTCCACTTTAATGGCGACGGTCTGCCCGGATGCACAATCCCCTTTCTTGGTGGCCGAGACGCTGGCATTCACCGTGTTATCCGAATCCGGTGTGTCAGTCAGGCGCGTGACCACGTCACCCGACGTCAGTCCGCACTCCTGCCCGTTGGCCACCACGGTTACGTCGGAGTCCACCACAAACGTGCGTTGCGCTGGATCGAGTGCCGGCGGTGGTTGATCGCTGGTCGGCGCCGGTGCGGCTGCCGGTGCTGCCGAGGCTTGTCCTCCACCCGAATCCTGCTGCGCCGCCTGCTGCTGTTGCGCCGCCAACTGCGCTTTCACTTCCTCAGCAATGGCTTGCTTCACCTCAGGAGTCAGCGTCACCTGCCCGGTTGCCACCGGAGCTGCATCTCCGCCTCCGCCACCGCCTCCATCACCGGCGCTGGCTGCCGCATCCGCCGCCATGGCGTCCGCATTCGCCTCTTGCCGTGCGGCATAAGCTGCCTGCAGACTCGAGGCCAGCAGGTAGTCCGTCAGCCAGAAGTACGGAGCCGCATAGACGGGGTACGGATTCCACCACCCGCCATAGTATCCCCACCATGGCGCTCCGCCCCAGCCCCATGCCCCGATGCCCCAAACGACCGGAGCCCCCCAAGGCTGATAGCCCCATCCATAAAATCCCGGATGGTACCAAACCCCTGGGTAATATCCGTAATACATGTGTCCGCCCCAGCCGTAGCCGCGATAGACGCCCACATAGTAGTGTCCGCCGCGATAGTAGGTTCGCGAGTAATAGGCATGGCCTCCGCGGGTCACGTAGGCTCGCTGCACGTAGCCTCCTCCATGCCCTCGGGTAACGATGCGCGCTCCATTGCGCTCGCTCACCACCGTGCGCCCGCCCCGCACTCCGTGCTCAATGTGCATGCCACCGCGATTGATGGAGCGAATCGATCCATTGGGACGAATGTTTGCCGATCCTCCACCCTTGAGAGAAACATTCCTGCCGGGAGGTGTGCGGCTACCCACGTTGCCCCGGCTGGCGTTCGCCGGACGACCCCCTGCTCCTCCCGGACGTCCGCCCGCCGCCGGACGGCCCGCTGTTGCTCCCGGTCGGCTGCCTGTCGCGGGTCTGCCCGCCGTCGAGCCCGATCGACTGCCTGCCGTCGATCCCGGTCGGCTACCCGTCGTACCGGGACGGCTGCCCGTCGTCGTGTGGCCTGCCGTCGTGCCCCCTGGTCGGCTACCCGTAGTCGTGTGACCTGCAGTTGAGCCCGGCCGGCTGCCCGTAGTCGTGTGGCCCGTGTTAGCTGGACGACTCGTCGTATTTGTGCGGCCGCTGGTTGGACCGCGCGAAGGGGTCGACGTATGGCTCTGGGTCGAGCCGTGGGAAGGAGTGGAGGAATGCGATGGCGCACTCGCGTGCTGCGCAGGCGCGCTCGGGTGAGAACCGCCGCCACCACCCCCGCTCGGCTTGTGCTGGCCCCAGGCCCATACCGGAACCACTAGACATATCGAAAACACCAGCCACTTCTGCACCATCTTCTCAACTCTCGAAGTGCGATTCATTACTGCCTCCTGATCTCTGAACTTCCACCGCGGCTTTTCCGGCAACCACTCCTCTTGATCCCTTTACGCAGAGGTAGGGTAAGTTCCGGACCCTCTCCACCATAAACACCAAGCTCACAGATTCCACGCTGCGTAAGTGAAAATTTATTGAGCCAAAAGGGAAGGCCCGCAAAGTTGCGCAACCCCAGATGTGACTAAACACCAACGGAAACACGTATCCCGAGGCGAAAAAACGTTACCAGAAGTTTGCTACTGGTGCAAATGATTCTATGGACATCTCCGCAAACCCTTTCTCAAACCCCCGGAACTCGCAATCGATCCGCATACCGCTCAACCCCCAATCCGAAACCGGTTATTTCCTTCTAAGAGTTCCCCTGCTGTAATCTATGTTGTACTTTTCGGAGGCTTTGCTTGCGCTACCTCGATCGTCTGCAACCCCTCGCACTTCTCGTCATGCGTCTCGCCCTTGGCGCCGTCATGGTCGGACACGGATATCACAAGGTTTTCGGCGGACTTCAGCAGCACGCTCACTTTGTCGCCAGCCTCGGACTTCCCGCCTGGACCGCCTATCTTTCCGCTTTCGCCGAGTTTTTCGGCGGTATTCTCGTACTCCTCGGCCTGTTCACCCGCGCCGCGGCCTTCGCTATCTGCATCGATCTGTGCGTGGCCATTGCGAAAGTTCATTTCCACAATGGACTGATGGGCGAGCACGGCTACGAATTCCCCCTCGCTCTTGCCTCCCTCGCCTTCGGCCTCATCTTCTTCGGTGGCGGCGCAATTGCTTTCGACCACATTCGCGCTCCGGGGAGCGGCGGAAAATCCAAATAGGTGAGGCACGCCGAATTTTCCGAACCTTAATAGACTTGGGCGTTCATTCCTGCGGAACTTTCTGCCAGTTTCGGGGTTTCATTCAGGTTGAAAAATGTCTTGTCGAACCACCGGAACTCCATGGTCGCCTTGACGTTTCTTTACAAGAGTCTGGCGTCCGGTTGAATCCGGTGCAGACCGAAATTATGATGGGTGCTACCAATTCTGTTACATCCGAACGATTTCGTAGGCGCATCATAACGCCTACCACGAACTGATTGGAGGCTTCTCTTGAGAAAGTTAGCTCTTCTCGCACCGGTCTTTGCTCTGTTGTTCTCCTGTCATTTGGCTGCGGCCCAGCAGGGCGACATCATGTTTTTCGGCGGTACTCTTTTGTCGTCGGCGCCCAGCACGAACCAACTGGCTTCCGGAAACATCGCGGAAAAGGGTGGCACGTATCTCGGCGTTGGCGGAGACATTGTTGGCTTTAAGAGACGCCTTGGCTTTAATGTGGAGACATCCTGGAGAGCGAGTCAGGCAAGTTATCTCGGCTACGAAACCTACCGTCCCATCCTGACCGACTTTAATGCGCTCTTCCAGCCCAAGCTCGGGAAGAAAGTCGGCCTCGATCTTTTTGGCGGCATCGGCATTGCCAGCACCCGTTTCTACGTGCCTTATGCGACTTCCTGCAGCTACTTTTCGGGTTGCATCAACTACACTACGAGCGATCACTTCATGGAGGATCTCGGCGGCGGTCTCCGCTATTACGTCTGGCAACATTTCTTTGTTCGCCCCGAAATCCACTACTACCATATTCAAAACAACACCGATGTGTTTAGCACCGACAATGTATTCCGCGTAGGCGCGTCGATCGGATATACCATTGGCAACGACTAGCGTGTCTGGCTCCGCCGAGCGCTCGCGGGTTTGATATCATCGGGACGAGCTAATACCAAGAGCCGGGATCATTCTGTTCCTGCCGCCGTTCGCGGCTGCTTCATCGGTGCGCCACAAATCCGTGGTGGCATTCCAGAAGCCCGCAACGAACTGACAAGAGGGTGTATTGAGAAAATTTGCGCTGCTCGCTTCCGCGTCCGTAGTTCTTCTTTTCGCTAACTTCGCTGCTGCTCAGCATGGAGACCTCCTCCTCGGCGGCAGCACGCTTATGTCCTCGACTCCGAACAATGACTCGGTGGGCTTTCATCCGCCGGACCTGAAGGGGGGCACGTACCTCAGCGTCGGCGCCAACTACGTCGGCTTCAAACACAACCTCGGTTTTAACGCCGAAGTTGCCTGGCGGGACAACACCCTCAGCTACCCCAACAATGGCGAGACCTACCGGCCCTTCTTCACCGACTTTAACGCGCTCTTCCAGCCGCGGATTACCAAGCGGTTTACTGCCGATCTGTTTGCCGGCGTCGGCGTTGCCACTACCCACTTCTCACTTCCCAACTCCACTTCCTGCAGCGTTCCCACCAGCGGATGCGTCTTCTACACCACCAGCAATCACTTCATGGAAGACCTTGGTTTCGGTCTCCGCTACTATGTTTGGCACCACGTGCCCAACATATTTGTCCGGCCCGAGGTCCACTACTATCACATCCAGAACAACGTCCAGTTCAGTTCTCCCAATGTGTTTCGCGTCGGCGCCTCCATCGGCTACACCTTCGGCGAGCACTGAAGTCCTATGCGGAATCCTTCCGCAGTGCGTTCATCCTTGAAACAAAAAAAGTAGCGTCTTTCCGACGCTGCCCCAATTCCTTCTCTTCTCTTCTCTGGCTCTACGGTTCCCGCAGGCAAATCTCCGCCTCGTGGATCGCCGCGTCCAGATGCTCGATCGCTTTCACGCGATGGCCGTGGAAGTCATGCTCGGCGGTCTCGAGATGATGCTTGGCAGCACGCATCGCTTCCAAAGCCTCGTCGATGTGCGGGTGTGGAGGCATTGGCGCCGCTACCGCAGGACTGGCCGGAGCCCCTGCCACCGACGGAGCCGGAGCCTTTGGGCCCGCCGCCGCTGCCGTCAAGGCCAGGGTCAAAAGGAGCATTGCCGTAATCAACAGAGTTAAGAACCCGAGTTTCTTCATACGTCCTCCTCGTCCGAATTCCGGCGCGGACGCCGCCAGTATCGAAGATCAATGCCCGCGGACCCCGCCTGCACTCCGGCACGCCCGAGACACCCGCACAGTATAAGCTGACGCTCGTCGAATCATCATCGATGGAAGGTGACTGATAAGGTGCGTTCTACAGGCCCAATTGTGCTTTGCGGCTTCTCCACCACCACAGCAGCACAGCCGCGACTACGACGACGCTCACCACCAAGTCGAAGCGCCTGAGAGCATCGGCCAGCCGGTTCCAATGTCCGCCAAACAGATATCCCGCCCCGCACATCAGCGACACCCAAACTGCCGCTCCCAGAAAGTTGAAGAGCGAGAACTTCCGCCATGACATGTGCAACGCTCCCGCCAGCAGCGAAGCCAGCACCCGCATTCCGAAGAGGAAGCGCGCCAGAAAGACCGTGGGCGCCCCGTATCGCTCGAACAGCCGTTCTCCCCGCTCCAGGCTCTCGGCGCGAATGGAGAAGACATTGCGGTAGCGTTCGATCAGCGGACGCCCGCCATGTCGTCCCAGCGCAAAACCCAGCTCTCCGCCCAAAGTCGTAGCCAGTGTCCCGACGACGATGATCCAGGGAAACTGCAATTCATGTTCTGAATAAGCCAGGAAACTGGCCAACAGCAGGATGGTCTCCCCGGCAACGGCAAACCGGCGCTCTCCAGCAACAGCATGATGGCCACGGCCCAGTACCCGTGATGTACCAGTTCGCCGCGCAGCATCGCAATAATGTGGTGGGTCATGATGGGAAAATTGTCATCCTGAGCAAGCGTCTTTTGCGCAGCGAGGGATCTGGGCGAGCCGCGCGGTGCGTCGCGTTCTTTGCGACGCAATAGCAGCGCGTTTGGCTCGCTTCCTTATTCAGGCAGGAAGCTTCTCACGCGTCAGGAATTCAATCAACTCACGATTGAACTCCTCCGGACATTCTTCGTAAGGCAAGTGGCCAATTCCTTGGAAAATGACCGGCTTGGAATTCGGAAAGTATTTCGCCAGCGGCTTCGCCGAGGAAGCAAATACTGCGGGATCCCTGCTGCCCCACATCAAAAGCGTGGGAATACTCGCCAGCTTCGGCAGAGTTGCTTTCAGCTCGCGCAGATCCTGTGTCCACGTACGCACAATGCTCAATGCGTGCTCGAACAATCCCGGCTTCGACAGCGGCGCCTTATAACCTTCCAGCGCTCCCGGCGGAATGCGCCTTCGGTCGCCATACAAGCGAGCGTGGACATAGGGATACGAGAAACTCGTACTCGCGATGGTGAGCCGGAACAAGGCAGCGCCAAGGCTGCTGCCGAAAAATGGCGCCAGCCGTTGCCCGTGCGCCGAAAACGGATTCACCGGCGCCACCAGCACCAGTCGTCGCAACCGCAGCCCCGTTTCCCCGCCCAGGCACTCCGCGGCCGCCATCATCGCAACCGCCCCGCCATGCGAAGTACCAAGCAAATCAAATGAAGAAACTCCGAGTTGCTTGATAAATCTCAGAAGCCGCTGTGCCGTCCCCCGCATGGAATAATCGATCCCCGGCACCCGATCGGAAAATCCCGCCCCCATCGCGTCGGGCGCGTAGACCGTGGCATAAGGCGCCAGCGCTGGCATCGTGTATCGCCAGGAAAATGAATATCCCATCAACCCGTGCAGTAAAATCAGCGCCGGCCCCGAGCCCGCGCGCAAATACCTCATGCGCGCTCCATCGATGTCCATCCAGCATTCTTCAACGCCGGGACTCCAACCTGGAAAGCTCGCAGCAGCACCCTCCGGCTCCGCCGTCACCATCGCCGATTCTTGTTTCTTCCCGGACAACTCTTTCCCCATCGCCCGATTCTATTTAAGTGAACATCGCCTCTGTTCGCTTCACTTGGGGAGCTTCGGCTCCCCGTTTTTTATAGAACAGTGATCAGGGGTCAGTGGGCAGTGGCTAGAAGGCAAAATCGTGCGTCACTGACTGCTAATCACTAACCACTGGCGCTTCTATTTCCTCTTCTTCCTCAACAACTTCTTCAGCACCCGAATTCCCTTGTCCACATGCTTCTCCTCCAGCAAGAACGGAGGCAGAAACCGCACCACCGTATCGTGCGTGGAGTTGAAGAGCACGCCTTCCGCGAGCGCCTCGTCCACAATCGGCCGTGCCGGAATCGCCAGGTTGATCCCCTGAATAAATCCGCGCCCGCGCACTTCCTTCGCAGCCGGACTTTTCTCGGCAACCAGCTTCAACTCCTGCTGCAAGTAAGCTCCAACTTTGTTCACGTTGTCGAGCAGCTTCTCTTCTTCCACAATTGCCAGAAACTCCAGCGCTACGCGGCAAGCCAGCGGACCGCCGCCGAATGTCGTCCCGTGCTGCCCCGGCGAAATCGCATTGGCAAATTCTTCCTTCGCGATAAACGCGCCCAGCGGCAGCCCCGCCGCCAGCGGCTTGGCAATCGCCACAATGTCCGGAGTCACGCCAAACGTCTGAAACGCAAACATCGTCCCCGTGCGTCCCAGCCCGCACTGAATCTCGTCAAAGATCAGCGCCGCCCGGTGCCGGTCCGCCGCCGCCCGGCACTCCTGCAGAAACTCCACCGAGCATTCATAAATTCCGCCTTCGCCAAAAATCGGCTCCAGCACAATGGCGCAAGTATTGTCGTTCACCGCCGCCCGCAAGCCTTCCACATCGTTCTGCGCGACGAACGTCACATCTTCCAGCATCGGCTCGAATCCCTTGCGATGCTTCTCCTGCCCGGTCAGCGAGAGCGCACCGAACGTCCGCCCGTGATACGACCCCTCCAGCGCCACCAGCCGCGACTTCGCCTCGCCGCCCGCGCGATGTCCTGCCAGCCGCGCCAGCTTGATCGACCCCTCAATCGCCTCGGTCCCCGAGTTCTGAAAAAACGCGCGGAACTTTTCTCCGGAAGTGCCGGCGGCGAGCGTGCACAACTTCTCCGCCAGCGCGCCCTGATACTCGTGGTAATAGAGATTCGAGACGTGAATCAGCTTGGCCGCCTGCTCCCGAATCGTCTTCACAATCCGCGGATGCGCGTGCCCCAGCGCGTTCACTCCCAGTCCCGAAACAAAGTCGAGATAGCGCTTGTCGTCCAGGTCGTAAAGAAACACGCCCTTGCCCCGCGTCAACACGATGGGATAACGAGCATAAGTTCCGAGTAAATATTTCTTTTCCAACTCCACGATTTGTTCGAATGTTTTCATAGGAAGAATTGATTGTAACGGATTGCGCCCGAGTGGAGACTTGGGGAGCTGTGCGTTCGTAGGACGTTTGACAATAGACCTTCCCGGCGCTGAAGCGCCGGGCTATTTTCGGGCGTCCTCCGGACGCAAAACGCCGATGTGACGGATATCTTCGTCTACTCCTACTCTTATCTAAGACATTGGCGTTCTAGGTCTCCCGCCACCGGTGGGCCGGCGCCACATACCATTTCGGGAAAAGAAAAGCGTCCGTAGGACGTTTGACAATAGCCCGGCGTTTCAACGCCGGGTACGATGTTGTTGATTGAATCTCGTCCCGTAGGGGCGACTGAACTTTCTCCTCGGAGCCCACCGTGGCGCATACCTACGTCTCTGAACTCATCCACTGCGTCTTTTCAACCAAAGATCGTCACAACCTGATTTCGCCGGAGGTGCAACCGCAACTGTGGTCATTCCTCGGCGGCATCGCCCGCAAGAATGGATTCAAGGCACTCATGGTGGGAGGCACCGAGAATCACGTGCACATTTTGTTGTCATTACCCGCGACAATGCCGTTAGCGAAGGCCATGCAATTGGTAAAAGGCGCGTCGTCGCGTTGGATGAACGAGACTTTTAAAACAGAATTTGCGTGGCAGGAGGGCTATGGCGCCTTCACCCTTGGAATCTCGCAAAAGAGCAACACCATCGCCTATATCCAGGGCCAAGCCGAACATCATCGCAAGCGCGATTTCGAAGAAGAATTTCTGATGTTCTTGAAAAAGAACGACGTGGAATATGATCCACAACACGTGTGGGGATAGATTCGAAATGTGGAAACGCAAAGTGTCCGCAGGACGCAAGGCCAGCCTTACCCGCCTGCTCAAGAATCGTCCCCGGGGCCGCGCGGCGAAATCCGCATTCCTTCCACAGCTTCTCCCAATTCCACATTCCCGAGGTCACTTCCATCGGCACCGGGAATCCGAGCTGATGCGCCAGCATGCACACCTGCCCGCGATGGTGGGCTTCGTGAGAGAGCATGTAGCAAAACATTTCCACGCCAACCGGCCAAGGCTGGCCCCAGCCGTCTCTGCGAAACTTCTCGATGCGGCCCCCACCGCCCAGGGCTTCTGCCAGCATCTCCAGGCAGCGAGCGGCGCTCTCTGCCAGTCCCGCATGGGCCTGCTGCGGTGTGCAGCGCGTGCGACTGAGCAGCTCTGGAACCTTCAGATGCGGAGCGGTAAGCCTGACCCACTTGCAGCGGACATTGTGCACGTGGGTGAAGATCGCAGCAATGGTCCGGACATTGCCGCGCGGTTTGGCTGCCGGTGGTTTGGCCGTCCAGACGGCGCGGTCCAGACGTTCGATAAGAATCTGATTCACCCGCTCATTGACGGCAAAGATCTGCACTGCGGCGCGGCCGAGTTGAGTATGAACCTGGGGTTGACGCATGGTGGGTTGACGTATGGCCACGGCTCCCTCCTCTTCGGAACTAATCATACTTCCGGCAGGCGTCTCTGCCGTCCGCCATTTCGAAGGAACCCACTAGCGAGCCCAAAGGCGGCTTAGGACAACATGATCAATACAATGCCTTTTCGCCCGGCGGCCGCGTCTTCCATCGCCGGTGCACCCACAACCACTGCTCCGGATACTTTCGCACGTACTCCTCAATAATCGACGTAAATTTCTGCGTATTGGCCTGGATGTCGGCTTCCAAATCCCCCGTACGCACGAGCTCGACCGCCGGATCAAAGCGCAGCCGGTACTTCTTGAGCTTCGTATCCCAAATGGTGAACGTCGGCACCACGGCCGCATCAGTGCGCAGCGCGATCCGCGCCAGTCCACTCGCCGTGCAGGCCGGGATTCCAAAAAAATACACAAAGATCCCCTGCGGCGGAGTCATGTTGGTATCCATCAACATGCCCACCACTTCGCCCGCGTGCATCGCCGAGAGCAGCCCGCGCACGAAGTTATCTTTGTCAACGGTTTTGTTGCCATGCATGGTGCGATACTCACGAATCAACCGGTCCAGATACTGGTTGTCGAGCGCCCGCATCACCACATGCATCCAGTGCCCGTGCATCGAATGCGTGAACGCGGAAAGCTCCCAGCCGCCAAAGTGCGCGGTCAGAAACAGTACGCCCTTGCCGCGTGCGTAGGCCCGTTCGTAATTCTCCAACCCGTCATACACAACGACCTGCTCAACATTTTCCTGCGTGTACTTAGGAAAGTGGCAAACCTCGGCCAGTTGACGCCCGAGCGAAGCAAACTCCCCCCGCAGAATCCGCGCCCGCTCGGCCTCACTTTTTTCTGGAAACGCCATGGCGAGATTGCGCATGCCAACCCGCCGCAATCGCACGTGCAGAAGATAAACCGCCAGCGCCAGGCCGATGCCGACACCGCGCGCCAGAGACCGCGGCAAAATGCCGAGGATTTTTATAAACGGCCAGGCTGCCGCGTACTCGAGTCGCTGCCGCATCGGGGAAGCGTGACGGTAGCACCGTCAAAAATTATTTGCAAACGACAGGAAGAAGATTGTCATCCTGAGGCGGGCGCGGTTTGCCCGCCGAAGGACCTGGGCGGGCCGCGCGAGGTGTCGCGTTCTTTCTGACACATCAATCGCGCGTTTGGCTCGCTTCCTTATTTCGTCGCTGCTTGCGCCCACTTCGACAACGTAGTCAGAAACGCATTCGCTCCCGCCGGCGGATCGATCTCTCCCGTCAGCGCTGTCCGGAAAGGCACCATGCGTCCGTAAAACTCCCGCGTGCTGTCCTTGTCTTGTTTAATTACGGCGCCATTCAGACTCACGCCCGCGAACAGCCCGCGCGCACGCGAATAGGTCAGAACTTCAGCCCGCATTTTCCAATCTGTATCCCCCGCTGCCTGGCGACCGACCGGCCCAGCCGCTACCGAAGCGTCCGCGCCCAGGGAAAATTCGCTGGAGAGCAGATGCTTCATCCCGTCTTTGTTCATGATCAGCATCACCAGGTCCACGGCCTGGCCACCGATCTGAAATCCAAAGCTGCCGCCAGTCACCACAAAAAACGCCGGCGTGCTCCATCCTTTGGGCGTGCGGCAACTGGCCAGCCCACGTCCATAGTTCGCGCCGATGATAAAACCACCCTTCAGCATCGACGGCACCACGGCCACGCACTCCGCCGAACCCAACACGTCTTCGGGAATGCCCTTATCGGGCGCACCTTGAATCTCGTTCAGAACATCTGCCGCCGCCTGCACCCGGTCCGCAGCTTTCGTTTCCTCATCTGCCGCAAAGGAGACAGTACCAAGCCCCACAATGAGAGCCAGCAACAAGAACTTTTTCATGGTTCCTCGTCACACAAGAATTTTCTGGGATCTGTTGCTTTGGATTGTAAACGAAGGGTGCTGCCCCGTGTCAGCGACGCTTAACCAGGAGGGATCGATTTAAACACGTGGAAGATGGAAGCTGGGGGGGGCAAAAAAATCGGGGCTGAAAGTAGTGACCCTAATCGCCACTCTCAACCCCGTCTCCCAGGTTCTGTGGTAGGTAGGCCGATTATGGGTTAGAGCTGTTTGCTCGACAAGATTACCGAAGTCATTGTCCCGAGGTAACGCGGGGGTTTTGGGTATCAGGGTCATAGGCAAAGCAAAACCTTGAGACCCAGCACCTAAGACCTAAGACCTGTTTCTTTACTTCGCCGCCACCAACGAATGCGTGATGGCATGCACCGAGAGCGCAATTCGGTTCTGCACGCCCACCTTGCGCATCAACTTCGCCACGTGCGCTTTCACGGTACGCTCTTCAATTCCGAGCTGCGATCCAATCTCTTTGTTGGAGCGTCCCGCCACGAGCATTTCCAGCACTTCTTTTTCGCGGTCGGTGAAGGTCACGCGGCCGGCGGGAAAAATCCTCCCCGGCGCCGACGACACTCGCTCGATAAACATGGAGAGCACTCGCCGCGGCGCCCACACCGACCCCTGACTCACGATGCGAATGGCCTGTGCAAACTCCGCCGGCGAAGCGGCCTCGTCCACATAGCCTTTCGCGCCCGACGCGATCGCCTTAAGGATGGTTTCCTCGTCCACGCCCGACCCGGTCACTATGATCCGCAGGTCCGGACGCGTTGCCTTCAGGCTGGCCATCACATCAAACAAATTCTGACCCGAGCGGTTTCCCAACAGGATGAGGTCTACGTCCTGCAACGTGGAGATTTCAGGCAGTCCCGCGGAGATCAGTTCGAACTCGGGCTCGGTATCGAACAGGGCGCGAAATCCCACAAACCTCAGTGGGTCGCTCTCCACCACGGCAATTTTAATGGTCGGTTTTCTCGCTACTGCTGCTTTCATAGGTTTCCCTGTAGGGCGTAGTTTATTAGGTAAAGCATAGCGGCAATTCCCCGCCCTGCAAAGAGAAGGTGACCGAAGTCGAATTACGGGAGTAACATGAAAAACAAGGTCTGGAAACCCTTGCGAAGAGATATCCGCCCGTTTCTTCCACCACACCACTCCCGGAGAACACCCAGCATGAAGATTCGTTCTAGTCGTTTCGCCACGCTACTCGGCTGCGTCGCACTCCTCGCGACCACTCTGCTGGCGCCAACTCCCGCACTCTTCGCCCAGGCTCCCCAGGCCCCTGCCAGCACCTATAAGCCGAAATTCCCGGGAGACCCTGCCCGCTCGGATTCCGAGGCAGCTGCGCTCGCCTACATGCGCGTCGTTCTCCGCGCCCAACACCACTTCGAGAACCAGTATGGGCACTTCGCCACTTCGCTTTCGGAACTCGTCCACACCGGAACCTTCACCAAGCGCATGGTCGACCCCAATCGCGGCGACTACACGGTCGGATTCAAGGGCAAGAAAGACAGCTTCATCCTCACCATGACCCCCCAGCACCTCGACGCTGAACACCGCTCCTTCTACGCCGAGGACGATGGTAAAATCCACGGAGACGAAGAAAAACCCGCCGATGCGGACTCGCCGATCGTGAAATAACCGCTACGTGTCATCCTGAGCGGAGCGAGAACTTCGCAGGAGCGAAGTTCTCGCGAAGTCGAAGGATCCCTATCAGTTGAACTTCTGGTTGAGGCTCTTCGATGTAGACGAACACGTTCCAGCCCCTGTAGAGTGTGCGGGAGGTTGCCGTTTGCGTCCGTTCCCATTTTCCGCAGGAATGCTTTACACGTTTACCTTCTGGAGCGTTTTCGCGCTCTGGATCCTTTTCGAAGTCATCAATTCGAGAATTCGGCGCTCAACTGATTCCTCGCGCGCTCGGGATCGAGGATCGCTCCAGCTTGTGGCGTTTCTCTGGTTCGCGGGAATCGTGCTTGGTTTCTGGTTTTCCTTCGTTCTGCCGCAAGCCTCCATTTTGCGGTTGCGTCAACTCGCATTTTTCGCCGGGATCATCCTCATGTTAATAGGGCTCGCACTGCGTCAATATTCGATGAAACTCCTTGGGCAGTTCTTCACGTTCGATGTTGCGATACATGCCGGCCATAGCTTGGTTGAGATCGGCCCTTACCGCTATATCCGCCACCCCTCTTATTCCGGTGCTCTTCTGACCATGCTTGGATTCGGGCTGGCTCTCGGAAATTGGGCGGCGCTGGCTGTCGCCTTGCTTTGCCTGGCAATTGCATATGCCTATCGCATCTCGGTGGAAGAAGCCGCTCTGGTCGCGGCGCTCGGCAGGTCCTACCAACAGTATGTGAGCCGCACGTGGCGGCTGGTTCCGTTTCTGTTCTAGAACTTTAAGATGGCCGGAATGATTACGAGACGGGAATTCATTGCGGGTTCAATTGCCCTAGCCGCGACCTCTCACACGGGTGCCTCCGATGAGGTAATCGTCAACGATATCCACTCCCAGTTGAACTCCACTCGCGTGTTGCGCGTTCTTCAGCCGCAATCATTGACGGACGTGCAAACTATTATTCGGTCTGCGCAAAGAGATGGCCGATCCATCTCGATAGCGGGTGGAAGACACGCCATGGGAGGACAACAATTTGGCACTGATACCCTACTCGTCGATATTCGGAATCTAAACCAGATTCTTCATCTAGACAATGATCGCGGCATTCTTGAAGCGGAGGCCGGGGTCGAGTGGCCTGCACTGATCGATGGCTATCTGGGATTGCAAGGCCACGAACCGAAACAGTGGGGAATCGCTCAGAAACAGACCGGCGCCGACCGTCTCACCCTTTCTGGAACGATCGCCGCCAATGCCCACGGACGCGGTCTGAGAATGAAGCCCTTCGTCAGCAATGTTGAATCCTTCGTGCTCGTCGACGGCACCGGCACAGCCCGTTTATGCAGCCGCACGGAGAATCCGGAGTTGTTCAAAGTGGTCCACGGAGGTTATGGACTGTTTGGAATTGTGGTCTCCGTAAAATTGCGCCTCGTGCCGCGAACGAAACTCGAACGAGTCGTCGAAATTCGTACCACCGAAGACCTAATGCCAGCGTTCGACAAACGTATCGCCGACGGATTTCAGTACGGTGATTTCCAATTCTCCATCGATCCCGACTCGGAGGATTTCCTTCACAAAGGAGTCTTCTCCTGCTATCGACCAGTGGCGCCCGAAACTTCGATACCCGAAAAGAAGCAGCTTTCCGATGAAAACTGGAGGCAGCTGCTATTGCTTGCCCACACGGACCCAAAGAGGGCGTTCCAAACCTATGCAGATTACTATCTTTCAACCAACGGCCAAGTCTACTGGTCGGACCTGCACCAACTCAGCATCTACCCCGACAACTATCACCGAGAAATCGACGCCAAACTTCACACTCCATATCCCGCGACCGAAATCATCACCGAGATCGATGTACCCCGATCAACTCTGAAGGCCTTCTTCGACGAAGTGCGCACCGACTTCCGAACCAACAAGATCGACCTGATCTATGGCACGGTCCGTTTGATTGAGCGCGATGACGAGAGCTTTCTGCCCTGGGCCAAGCAGCCCTACGCTTGCGTGATCTTTAATCTGCACACCGTTCATAGTCCCGACGGCCTTCGCCGCTCCGCCGATGCCTTTCGCAGATTGATCGACATGGCAGCCAGACGCGGAGGCACCTATTACCTCACCTACCACCGCTATGCCCGGCGAGAGCAGGTCGAGAGTTGCTATCCTCAATTTGCGGAGTTTCTCCGACTAAAAAAGAAATACGACCCGAAAGAAAGATTCCAGAGCGATTGGTACAGATATTACAAGGCCATGTTTGCCGACACTCTATAGCCAACCTTCAGTTAAACAATTCTTCATCGCCCAACTTCCTCGCGCCAATTTGTGATTGAATGGTAAGGCGACCCGGCATTCATCGTTCGCCTAGAATCGAAAGAACTCGGAGGAATCATGCCAGCAACCATTGGCGCGCCCGCGCCCGAATTCACACTGAAAGATCAAGATCAGAAAGAAATCAAGCTGAGCGACTACCGCGGCAAGAAGGTCGTTCTGGTTTTCTATCCGCTCGATTGGAGCCCGGTCTGCACCAAAGAGCACGCCTGCATGGTCAACGACAAAAAGCAATTCGACCAACTGAACGCGCAAGTCCTCGGCCTCAGCGTCGACAGCGTCTGGTCGCACAAGGCTTACGCGGACAAGATGGGCATCCACTATCCGCTGCTCGCCGACTTCCATCCGCGTGGCGCCGTCGCCGCCAAGTACGGTGTCTACCTCGAAGACAAAGGCATCACCGGCCGCGCCATCTTCATCATCGACCGCGACGGCAAACTCGCCTGGCACAAAGATTACGACATCCCCGTCGTCCCGGATATTGAAGAAGTCTCGAAAGCGTTAGCTGCAGTGAAATAGGACTAAACGGCTTCCGGCTGCCGGTAGGTACTAGAAGACCCACTTTGGCTTTCTAACCGGGCTGCGGAAGCCGGAGGCCGGTCTACGTGCCCGCCTTAATCTCCGTCGCCTTGCCGCCCTGATAATTCACCACCAGCGGCTTTCCCCCGTTCGGATAGCGTACCGTCTTCTCGTCCGACGACGCCCCCGCATCCGGCACTCCCATCCCGACCGCGAAGTCCGCTTGCAGTTCATCCATCCCCGGCTTCACTTCATGCTGTGCGATCGCCTGCCACACATCGGCCGGCCAGTGTTTGTATAGCTCATGCGGGTCTTCTATATAAAACATCTCATCCGAATAGATTTTGTATTGCCCTTCGTTCTCGAATCCAATCGGCACGGCGTAAGTCTTCCCGTCTTTCTGAAACACCGCCATCACCTGCCGCTTTCCTTCAGCGACATCCGTTATTACGTCCTTGATCTCCAACCGCTCGATCGGCAGCAGCAGCCCCGCGTCATGCCCGAAGTCAGCCTTCTTGCGCGCCGCGTCGTAGGGATAATACGTATAGCGATAGCCTTCCTTCACCCAAACCGGCTGCTGGGTCAACTGCTTCGCCGATTTCAAATCATAGGGATACAGCTTCTTCGGCGCGACGTAATAATCCGCATTCGAGTAGCCAGCATCTCTCGCCTGTTGCCGTTTTTGCGCCGCAACATAATCCTCATGCCGCTGGTAAAGAATGTATCCCGCCCGCACTCCGGCCACGACAATGGCCAGTGCCAGCGCGATCTGAATTCTCTTCTTCGCCTCTTCACTCATCATGCGAGCGATTCCTTACCCTGCGTTCCCGATAGATTTAAGGGGTAACGACCTGCACCCTGAGCCCACGTACGGTACACTGAAATGAAGGAAATCCATGTCCCCAGTCACCGAACAAGATGTCCTCAGCGCTCTGAAGAGTTGTTACGACCCCGAGATCCCGGTCAACATTGTCGACCTCGGCCTCATCTACACCGTGAGTTTTGCGCCCGTTCCCTCCGACGCGCCGGACGAGGCCAACCAGGACCAGGCCAGACAGGACCCGGGTAAACAAGACGTCACCGTCGATATGACACTCACTTCACCCGGCTGCCCCGAGCACATCAACATCAGCGCTCAGGTAAAATCGCGCCTCGAGCAGCTGCCCGGCATCCGCAACGCGGCCGTCAATGTGGTGTGGACTCCGCCCTGGAGCCCCGAGCGCCTCAGTCCCGACGCCAGAAAACAGCTGGGCATCGACTGAAGGCAAAAGTCAGAAGTCAAAATGCAAAATTGAAACAGGCCTTTCTTACTTCTGCATTTTGCATTCTGCCTTCTTCATTCCTCACATCTCTTCCCACATATCCACCGCGCTTTGCCCTGCCGCCTCAGTAATTCTCTTCCCGGCGCGCGCCGCCATCTCCATTACGTGCATTCCGCGATCGAAATAATCCGGCAATTGCCGGCGGACGTTGTCAAACTTCTCCGGATACTCTGCCGCCAGTATCGCCAGAGCGACCCCACCCGCCAGCACTCCCGCCGCATTTCTCTTTTTCAAAAATAAAACCATCGACGCCCCAACCGAAGCCGCAACCACCGCCTTCTTCCAGCTATCCATTTTTCCCCCGCGAAGACTTTTCTTCACGCGATTGTACCCCGCTCCCTGACGATTTATGCACTCTCTCCGATGCACGTTCCCGTCCCCGCGTTGTCGTTGGCTGGCTGGCGGACAGCACCCGCAGCGCCAATATTGGGGAGGCATCCATCCTTATATACTTGCCCGTGATCTCGGAGGCTCGATGTCGCTCGGCTCAATCGCACACGGTTTTTCCCACCAAAGTTCCAGTTCCACAAGCCCAAAGCCTGTGTTCCTGCTCGCAATCCTCGCCCTGGCTCTTTCCGCCTCCGCCCAATCCAAGCCGCGTGCGCGCGATCTCGGCGTCCCCTTCGATGGCACTCCGGGCGCCAACAATGCCATTACCGACGTCAAAGGCGTCGAGGTCGGCCACACCACGCTCATCTCCGGCAGCGGCAAGCTCGTTGTCGGCAAGGGCCCGGTGCGCACCGGCGTTACCGCCATTCATCCCCGCGGCAAGACCAGCGATGATGCCGTCTTCGCCGCCTGGTTCACGCTCAACGGCAACGGCGAAATGACGGGCACCACCTGGGTCGACGACTCCGGCTTCCTCAACGGCCCCGTGATGATCACCAACACGCACAGCGTCGGCGTCGTTCGCGACGCCGTCATCGCCTGGAAGGTGAAGCACGGCACTCCTGACATGGAGGGCTACTGGTGGTCGCTGCCCGTCGTCGCCGAAACCTGGGACGGCTGGCTCAACGACATTAACGGATTTCACGTTCATCCCGAAGACGCCTGGCACGCACTCGACGTCGCTCACTCTGGTCTTGTGGAAGAAGGCAACGTGGGTGGCGGAACGGGAATGGTCTGCAACGAATTCAAAGGCGGCATCGGCACCTCCTCCCGCGTCCTCGACGCGAAAGCTGGAGGCTATACCGTCGGCGTTCTCGTCCAATGCAACTACGGACGCCGCGACCAGCTCCGCATCGCCGGCGTTCCCGTCGGCAAGGAAATTCCCGACCATCCTGCCTACGGCAACGACGATGACACTGGCTCCATCATCGTCATCGTCGCAACCGATGCGCCACTCATCCCCACGCAACTCAAGCGCGTCGCCAAGAAAGTCTCTCTCGGCCTCGGCCGCGACGGCAGCTACTCCGGCGATGGCTCCGGCGACATTTTTCTTGCGTTCTCTACCGCCAATCCGGGGGCTGTCAGTCCTAAAGGCCTGCACCAACTCACCATGCTGCCCAACGATTCTCTCGATCCGATTTTCCTGGCTACCGTCCAAGCCACCGAAGAAGCCGTCATCAACGCCATGGTCGCCGCCGAAACCATGAAGGGCATCGACGACCATGAAGTCATCGCCCTGCCGCATGAGCGCCTCCGCGAAGCGTTGAAGAAATACAACCGCCTCGTTAAGTAGCAGGCAAAGTCGGAGGTTAGAGGTTAGAGGTCGAGGTCAGAGGTTAGAGGTCAGAAGTCCGAATGCAAGAGGAAGCCATGAGCGCGGTTTTACTTGTGCATTCTCACTTCTGACTTCTGCATTTGCCCTTTCCCAGTTCGGAACCTCCTCCTCATTACCTTCGCTGCCCCACCACGGTGTCTTTCCCTCCTGCACCAAAAGACTACACTCGAAATTGTGAAGCGCCTCTACACCATCGGACGCATCAAGGGCGGTATGAAGTTCACCTGCACCCACTGCGCCCACAATGTCAGCACACTCGACTTCGATCCCCGCGACGGCAACCTCCGCACCCAGGCCGCTACCGCCATCAACCAGCACGCCACCAGCGTTCACCACGAGCCGGTGATGTTCTCTTCCCTCGACTCCCGGCAGCACATCTGGCGCGCCTGATTCTGCCACTTCGAAAAACAGAAAAAGAACCGGATTGGGCGTAGAATTGCCCCGCATTTGAATCCACCAAGGAGATTCCCAATGAAATCAATGGGGCTGTTGGGAACATGTTTGTTGGCAGGCTGTGCAGTGGTCGTTGCGCAGGAACCTTCGACGATGGCTCCGCCCAAGGTCCTGTCCGTTACTCGCGAATACACCAAACCCGGCAGGAACGGTACGCCGCACGAAAAAACCGAGAGCGCCTTTGTTCAGGCCATGGCCCACGCCAAGTGGCCCACTCACTACCTGGCGGTGGACTCGGTCACCGGCAAACCCCGCTCTCTATTCCTCACCGGCTATGACTCCTTCGAGGCATGGGAGAAGGATGTTCAGGCCACGGAAAAGAACGCCACTCTTTCGGCTGCGTTGGATCGCGCCAACCTGGCCGATGGCGACTTGCTCGCCGCCACCGATCAGGCCGCACTCATCCTGCGCCACGAACTGAGCTTGCGTGAAAACGTTGATATTGCCCATATGCGCTACTTCGAGATTTCCCGCTTCCACGTCCGGCCCGGACACGACAAAGACTGGGAGTCATTGGTCAAGCTCTACCAGAAGGGCTGCGAGAACATCCCGGACTGCCATTGGGCTACATACCAGGCGGTCTACGGTGCGGAAGACGGTACCTACATTATCTTCAACCCGATGAAGTCGGCTGCAGAGATTGATCACAACTTCGGGCAAATGAAACCATTCGCTGACGCTCTCGGGGAAGATGGCATGAAGAAGCTCGCCGAGTTGAGCGCCCTCACTATCGATTCGTCCGAGACGAATCTGTTCATTTTTAACCCGCGCATGAGTTACGCCTCGGAAGACTGGATCAAAGCCGATCCGGATTTCTGGAGGCCCAAGGCTTCGATGGCCGAGACCAAGAAGCCCTCCGCCAAGCCGGCCGAGAAGCCAGCTGGTCAGTAGAGCGGAGCGCCTCACCCTCGTCCTTGCAATTGATCTGTGTGTCCCCACTTCTCGCGATTTTTTGCTCGCGAGAAGTGGGACTTAATTTCCTTTCTTCTCTCGACCCTCAGCATCACATCTGCCGCAGTAGCAGCTTTTTCTCAATTCCTCGGGACATTTCCGGATGAATGCAATGATGGCAGAAAATGATGCCCTTTTGTCATTGCTGCCATCGCCTGCGGACATTAGCATCGGGTCATGAGGAAGCCGAGAAAGCCCCTGCCCGCTGCAAGCTGCTCCAAAACGATCGTATTTCTGGCTGCGCCCAGCACCCAGATCCTCGACGTGGCTGGCCCGTTTCAAGTTTTCGTTCGGGCCGCGGAGATCTTCGTTCGGGAGCATCCAAAATACAGGCCGCCTTACGATGTGCTGTTGGCAAGTTCTACTCGCCGTCGATCCGTTATCACGAACTGTGGATTAGTGCTGACCGGAACCAAGACCTTCCGCACCCTCCGTGGACCCATCGACACTCTGCTAGTGGCTGGGGGAACCGGCGTGGAAGAAGCTGCGCAGGATGAAGAATTAGTTCTTTGGCTGCGAAAGACTGCTCAAAGGGTTCGCCGCATCGGTTCGATTTGTACCGGAGCCTTTCTGCTCGCCGAGGCGGGACTCCTGGATGGCAAACGTGCCGCGACCCACTGGAATTGGGCAGCCAAGTTGGCCAATAAGTTCCAGCAAATAACCGTAGACCCAGACCCGATTTATATACGCGACGGTAACACCTACACCACCGCCGGCGTTACTGCCGGGATGGACTTGGCGTTGGCTCTGGTTGAAGAAGATCTTGGATCGCCCATGGCGTTGAAGGTGGCGCGCGAACTGGTCTTGTATTTACGCCGCACCGGGGGACAATCTCAGTTCAGTGCGGCTGTCTCCCTGCAGGCCTCCGATCGGAAACAAATTGAGGAGACTCGTTCCTGGATCCTCGACAACCTTGAACAAGACTTGCCGGTTGAGAAGCTTGCTGCGAAGGCAGGCATGAGCCCTCGCCACTTTGCGCGCGTCTTTCTCAAGGATACAGGCACAACCCCTGCCCACTTCGTGGAGCGCCTGCGGGTTGACACTGCGCGTCGGCGCCTGGAGGAGTCGAGGGATAAACTGGAAAAAGTTGCCAACGATTGTGGTTTTGGTTCAATCCAAACTTTGCGCCGCTCGTTTCTTCGCGTTCTCCGGGTTCCTCCGAACGAGTACCGCCACCGGTTTACAGACTCTACGACAAACTGATTCCAACCGAGGAGTGAAAAGGTTTGAACAGAAGAGAATGGCTCCAAAGATCGGCGGTATGTGGCTTCGGCGCTGCAATACCATTCGCGGCAATCAGTCTTTATAAGGGCGCAACCGCGGCCCAACCTGCGAGCAGTGCGGACAACAACACATCGCCCGACAGACCCAATCCGCTTCAACCTCCCGCCCATGGCGCCATTCCGGTGGCCTTTGTGGTATCTGACGGCGCGGTCGTCATCGACTTTGCGGGTCCGTGGGAGGTTTTCCAGGATGTCCATTCCGCGGAAGGCGTGGGATTCTTCAATCTCTATACTGTCGCCGAGACAACGAAACCGGTTTCTGCCAGTGCGGGTCTGAAAATCGTCCCCGACTACACTTTTCAAACCGCTCCTGCGCCCAAGGTGATCGTGATCCCAGCACAGAATGGAGAAAGCCCGGCGATGCTGGACTGGATTCGCAAATCGGCAAAAACCGCTGATATCACGATGTCAGTTTGCACGGGTGCCTACGTGCTGGCGAAGACAGGCCTGTTAGCAGGCAAAGCCGCAACCACGCATCACAGTGCCTACAAGGAATTCGCAACGGAGTTTCCGGATATCCAACTGCAGCGCGGAGCTCGATTTGTGGAAGCTGGGAACCTCGCCTCCGCAGGCGGACTTTCCTCGGGCATCGATCTCGCCCTGCGCGTTGTGGAGCGTTATTATGGCCGCGCCCGAGCCGAGCAGACAGCCGACATGATGGAATACCAGGGGCAAGGTTGGCTGGACCCGAATTCGAACTCGGCCTACGCGAAGGCACCCGTCTCCACAGACGAACATCCCCTCTGCCCAGTATGCGACATGGATGGCGATCCTTCTTTGAAGTCCGTCTACAAAGGCAAGACCTACTATTTCTGTTCGCAGGAGCACAAGCAGATGTTCGACAAGGCTCCCCATAAATTTGTCAGCGCAGCTTCAAGCCCACGAACTCTCCTTCAAGTATGAATCACCATCGCCTGGCGAGGAATCTAGACTACCGTTGGAGCCTGGGGCCGCGACCTCACGCGCCGCCGAAAACTGAATCAGCCTCATAGGCAAATTCGATTGGACTTGCCGTCTTCCCCCACTTAGAGTCCTTGCGTGCATCCAAGCCGTACCCGAACCCGTGGTCTGCTCCGGCGCATTGCCTTGCCCGAGTCCAGCCATTCGCTCTTTCGCCCGCCATTCCGCAACTATCAGTTCGACAGCGCCTATGACGAGATGTTCGAGGCCCCGGGCATCCCGCGCCCGCACTACCGCGCCCTCTTTCAGACTTTGCTCGATCTGCCTTCCGAGGAACTGCGCAAGAGTCAGCAAGCTGCGGACCTGTCTTTCCTTCATCAGGGAATCACCTTCACCGTCTATGGCAATTCGGAAGGCACCGAGCGCGTCTTCCCCAACGATCTTCTTCCGCGCATTATTCCCCACGCCGAATGGCGCAAGATCGAGAGCGGCCTCACGCAACGCATCGCTGCCCTGAATCTGTTTCTCGAAGACATTTACCACAACGGAAGAATCCTGGCCGACGGAATCGTCCCCAAAGAACTGGTCTACACTTGCCGCCACTTTCGCCGCGAGATGCGCGGTTTGAATATCCCGCGCGGAATTTACGTCAGCATCTGCGGCACCGATCTGGTTCGTCTTCCCGACGGCAGCTTCGCCGTGCTCGAGGACAATCTGCGCGTTCCCAGCGGCGTCTCCTACATGCTGGCCAACCGGAAGGTGCTCAAGAAAGTTTTCCCCACACTCTTCCGCGACTACGGCGTCTGTCCCGTCGACCACTACGCTCAAGCTTTGCTGGCAACGTTACGCGCGCTCACTCCACAGAATTTCTCAGGCCGCCACGAGCCCACAGTTGTTTTGCTCACTCCCGGAGTTTTCAACTCGGCCTATTTCGAGCACACATTTCTCGCGCAGCAGATGGGCATCGAGCTCGTCGAAGGCCGCGATCTGCTCGTCCACGATAACGTCGTCTACATGCGCACCACCGCTGGCCTTCGCCGCGTCGACGTCATCTACCGCCGCGTTGACGACGACTTCCTCGACCCGCTCTGCTTTGAGCGCGATTCCAGCCTCGGCGTCCCCGGCTTGTTCAACGCTTACCGCGCCGGCAATGTGAGCCTGGCCAATGCCATTGGCACCGGCATCGCCGATGACAAAGCCGTCTACGCCTACGTCCCAGCAATCATCCGCTACTACCTGAGCGAAGATCCGATTCTTGCTAATGTTCCGACCTACATGCTTACCGACCGCTCGCAGCAAAATTATGTGCTCGATCACCTCGACGAACTGGTCGTAAAAGCCGTGGGCGAATCCGGCGGCTACGGCATGCTGATCGGTCCGCAAAGCACCGCCGAACAGCGCGAAGACTTCCGTTGCCGAATCCAGGCCGAGCCCCGCAACTACATCGCGCAGCCTACGCTGAACCTGTCGCGCGCTCCCTGCTTTCTCGATGGCGAAGCCCAGGCCCGCCACGTCGATCTTCGTCCCTACATTCTTTACGGTGAAAACGTAACTCTCGTCCCCGGAGGTCTCACCCGCGTAGCGCTCCGCCGCGGCTCGCTGGTCGTGAACTCTTCCCAGGGCGGCGGCAGCAAAGACACCTGGGTGCTCCGCGCATGAGGATCGCATCATGACCGGCCACCGCGAAACCACCATGCTCTCCCGCGTCGCCGACAACCTTTATTGGATGTCCCGTTACCTCGAGCGCGCCGAACACACTGCTCGCCTCATCGACGTCGACCTCCAGCTCCGCCTCGACCAGTCTCCGGAAGCCGGCTCCGACCGCTGGCTCGGCCTCCTTGAAGCCTTGCAGGTTCCAGCTCCGGAAAACGTTCCGCTCGACGCCGAAATTCTCACGTCTCTCCTCACGCTGGATCGCGCGAATCCATCGTCCATCATTTCCTGCGTCGCCGCTGCCCGCGAAAATCTGCGCCAGGTCCGCGAGCAGTGCAGCTCGGAAATGTGGGAGCAACTCAATCGCCTCTTCCTTCAAGTGAAGAGCACCGCCTCCAGCGACACCGGCCTCGCCGATTCCCACGGCTTCTTCCGCGCCGTGCAGGATGGCGCACACCTGTTTCAGGGCATCACCGACTCCACCATGTCGCATGGCGAGGGCTGGCACTACATCCAGCTCGGACGTTTCGTCGAACGCACCGAAGCCATCGCCCGCCTCATCGGCACCCACTTCAGCCGCCTGCCGCATCCGCTCGATCAGGCCGTCGAAAGCGAGGAGTATCTCGAATGGGTCGGATTACTGAAGTCCTGCGCAGCTTTCCAGGCCTACTGCAAAGCACACACCGCCGAGCTTCGCCCGCTGCGCGTCGCGGAATTTCTTTTGCTCAATCCGGGCTTTCCGCACTCGGTCGCATTCTCGGTCGATCGCTTCCACGCCGCGCTCACCGCCATCGCCGAGTTAACCGAGCGCAAAGCCGAGCAACCGGTTCGCATCGCGGGACGCCTGCGCGCCACCCTCAGCTTCAGTCAGATCGACGAAATCATGGCCTCCGGCGCCATCGCCTACGTCGACAGCATCCGCTGGCAGTGCGCCCAGGCCCACGCCGCCATCCAACAAGTTTATTTCGACTATTCCGTCGAGTCGGCCCTGGTCGCGTGACAACGCTCGCAGCACCGTGGTAGAGCGGCGCTTCAGCGCCGCGTAAAGCGCGACAATGATTGGGGCTTTAGCCCCTGAGGGAAATCCTTCATGATCTACTCGGTCGTCCACATCACAACCTTTACCTACCAGCCCGCCGTGCGCGAGAGCGTGATGGAAGTCCGCCTGCAGCCGCGCAGCGACGGCCCGCAGCACTGCCTCACCTTCGAACTCGAAGTCTCGCCTGCCGCCAACATCATGCAGTACCGCGATTTCATGGGCAACACGGTTCACCACTTCGATATCGCCGGAAAGCATTCTCAAATCAAAATCACCGCCCGCTCCTCCGTCGAAGTCCATCCCGTCGCTCCGCCCAGCTCCGCCGACGCCGGCTCCTGGGACGACCTCGATCTCGTCATCGCCACCCCCGCCGTCAAAGATGATTATTGGGAGATGCTTCTCCCCAGCCAGTTTGCCAAGTCCAGCCTTCACCTCGAAGCGCTCGCCGCCGAGCTTCGCTGCGAGCGCCGCGACACTCCGCTCCAGCTGCTCACCGAACTCAACCAGTCGATCTACGAATCTTTCGCTTACGTTCCCAACAGCACCAGCGTCGACTCGCCCATCGACGATGCCCTCATTTCCCGCCAGGGCGTCTGTCAGGATTTTGCGCACATCATGATCGCGCTCGTCCGTCCGCTGCGCATCCCTTGCCGCTACGTCAGCGGATACATGTTTCATCGCGACGAAGCCGAGGAGAAAAAAGATCGCTCGCTGGAAGGCGCGTCCCACGCCTGGATCGAGGCCTTCATTCCCAACCTGGGATGGACTGCCTTCGACCCGACCAACAACCTGATCGGCGCCGACCGCCACATCCGCGTGGCCCTCGGACGCGACTACGCCGACGTCCCTCCCACCCGCGGCGTCCACAAGGGCGAAGCCCAAAGCGCCCTCAGCGTAGCCGTGACGGTAAGCCCCTCCGACGCTCCCCCGCCCATCCAACTCCCACCCACGCTGATCATCCAGTCCCGTCCCGTGAACGTGCGCAGCCCGCGCATCGAGCATGAACAACAGCAGCAGCAGTGAAGTTGACTCATGTGGGGACAAGCCGCCCTCGGCTGTCCGCGTCGCGAAGCGACGCCCGCTTCTATCCCGAGGCAGCGGATTCGCCGATGAACGGCAGCCCCAGCCTCTGCAATAGTATCTTCGCCAGACTGTCGGGCTCATCATCCAGATTCCTCAACTCCGGCCTTTTGCGCTTGACCGCGCGCAACTTGCCCAGCGGACCCATCTTCTCCACACAAGCCGGCGACCGGCTAACTTCTTCCCCAATCACCCGCTCCTGTGCCAGCGGCGCCTGAAGAGGCTCCGCCATAGCCTCCTCACCCTTCTCCTCCAATTGATCCAGCTCGTCTTCTTCCAGCGGCTCCGGCTCCTCCTGTTCCGCAAAATCCTTCGCAAACCACTGCGGACCGTTGATGCAAGTCTGATCCACCGTATTGCGGTCGATCACCACATCGGTAGGCTTCTCCGCCTCGAACTTCGTATTCTTCAGGTTGGCGCTCGCCGTCTGCAGGCCGTAGAGCATCAGTCCCGCCATCTTCATCTCCATCTGCCCGCTCCCGAGCAGTTCCAGCACCTGTATCAACGCCACCTGCACCGCGTTCGCATCCTCCAGCAGACCGATGGAAAACACCGGACGCGGCTTCACCTCCCTTGACGCCGCAAACCTTCTCTTGCCATCCAGCATGCGATCGTGAAAATAGCAGTGCCTCCTGCGCCGCAGCGCCGGAGACCCACACTGCGTCCCGTTCACCTTCACATGCTGACATCGTGGAACATCTTCCAGACCCATATTGTTGTTTCTCCCTTGGTTCGGTTTCTGTGCGCCGGAGTTTGAGGGTGTCCCCCTCTCCCCCTGATCTTTGGGATCATGGAGTTAGCAGGAAATTCCTGGCAAAATCCGGTTGGCAAAGAACTTAGGTATCAAAATCTTTGCTATCAAGGACTTGGCTCGCAGGCCGTTTTGTTTTTGGACTGTGGGCCTCGGTCATTCTTTAGGGTTGAGGCTGTGGAAGACAAGGGCAGATGTCACAACGGGCTGGGCGTGTAGACGCTGATTCCGCCGGGGGGACGGCCGGGTGACGGAGTGGTGCGCCGCGTGGCTGGGTGTACGATGATCCTTCCCCGGGAGGCTACTTTTATGGCTAACCGCGTCAACCTAGACGCAATGATTCCTCGTGAGGATTTTGCTATCCAAGCCGAAGAACATGCGATGGATCTCCTAAAGGACTTCCCGCTCCATCTGTTGAGTGGGGATTCGCCGGTTCTTAAGTTACTGCGCAAGCCTGATTTTCAGCGCGAAACCAATCACTGGACTCCCGATCAGGTTGTGACCCTGATCGCCAGTTTTCTCGATAACGAAGTCATCCCTTCGCTCATTTTGTGGAAGTCTCCCTCCTACATATTTGTAATCGACGGCGGCCATCGTTTGAGTGCGCTACGCGCATGGATGGAAGATGACTACGGAGACAAGGCTATTTCGCTCGGATTCTACGGTGGCGACATCTCCGAAGATCAAAAGCGCGTAGCCAAGCGAACACGGAACCTGATAGAGAAAACTATAGGGCGCTATTCCGACCTCCGCAAGCTTGTTGACAAGAAAGATCGTAGGGCGATCACGGCATTTACTCGCGGCCTGAATCTGCAGTGGATACAGAGCGACAGGGCCGTCGCCGAGACATCCTTCTACAAAATCAACTCTCAGGGTACGCCTCTTGATGATACGGAGCGGATGCTAATCGAGAATAGAAGGAAGCCAATAGCTATTGGAGCCAGGGCGATTTACCGTTCCGGGACTGGTCACAAATACTGGTCCTCTTTCGATTCCGATGAAGTGAAGGAGAAAATGACAGCGCGGGCGAAGGAACTCCACAATCTCCTTTTCGAGCCGGAGGCTGACGACCCACTTACGACGCTGGAAGTTCCTGTTGCCGGGTCGGTATCGCCCGTAGACGCGCTGTCACTTCTCGTTGACTTTTTAACCATTGCGGCTAATCGTTCTGCAGAAATGAAGTATATCGACGGGTACGAGGATGACAAGTCTGGCGAAGAAACCGTGGCGTTGCTTGCCCGATCCATAGAAACGCTGAGGCGAATAGTAGGGAATAACAAAGGTAGTCTGGGACTGCATCGTGCAGTTTACTTCTATAACGAAAATGGAAAACACAGCCGATTCCTATTCCTCGGCATGGTCTCTCTGATTGCTGAAAGGCTGCGTAACAATGACGGTGAGTGGTTCAAAAAATTTACGAAGGTTCGCTCACGAGTCGAAGAGTTTCTGATTGAAAACAAATCGTTAATTGGCATCGCCCTTCAGAACATGGGAAAGGGCCAAAGAATCCCGAAGATGAAGGAATTATTTGAGTTCCTTGTAGATGAAGCATTTGTTTTTACGACGCCACTCTCGCCCGAAAAAGCCATCGCTACACTGGGACTGCGCGGCCGAATCCTTGACGTGAGAGCTATCCAGACGTCGCCGAAGGTATCTGACGAAACAAAGTCGGCGGTGATGGTGCGGACCCACATTAAGGCCGCCGTTAAGTGTCCCATCTGTCACGGGCTGCTTGATCCCGGAAAGTCTGTCTCCTATGACCACACCAAGAAAAAAGTGGACCACGGTACGGGGGACCGCGACAACATAGAGCCGACGCATCCCTACTGCAACAATAGTCGAGACTCTCTGCTCTGAGTAGGCAACGAACTTGGAGATTTCCTCAAGGAGCCATCGGAGGCCGGGCGTGCGTAGGGATACTTCGACTCCGCAGTGACGATCGCTTCGCTCTCGTCACTGCTGCGCTCAGCATGACAGGCAATATCTTCCTTACTACACCACAGCCTTATCCGTGATCTCGAGCCCGCGATCGATGATGGCGAAGGCTTCGCGCATCTGCTGCTCGTTGATGCACAGCGGAGGATTGGTGAAGAAGGTGTTCCAGCGCACGAAGGTGTAGAGCCCTTGCTCGCGGAAGAAGCGCCCGAGCGCGGCCATTTCATCGGACGTGCCATTGAACGGCGCCATGGGCTGGCGCGTCTTGCGATTGCGAATCAGTTCGACGATGCCGAACAATCCGATGGAGCGCACCGCGCCCACCGACGGATGTTTGGCCTGCATCTCCGCTCCCAGCTCTTTGAGGACGGCGCCCATTTTTTTCGCGTTGTCGATCAGACCATCTTCTTCATACACGCGAATGGTCGCGAGCGCCGCCGCGCAGCCCATGGGATGGCTGTTGTAAGTCAGCCCTCCATAAAAAACTTTGTCCTGAAAATGCTGCGCGATGTGATGACGCATGCCAACCGCGCCCAGCGGCAAGTAACTGGAAGTCAATCCTTTCGCCATGCAAAGCAGATCGGGAACGACCTTCCAGTGATCGACTGCGAACCACGCGCCGGTGCGTCCGAAACCAGCCATCACTTCATCGGCGATCATCAGGATTCCGTATTTGTCGCAGAGCTTGCGCACGCCTTCGAGATATCCATCGGGAGGAATGAGAATGCCGTTGGTTCCGGTGACCGGCTCGAGGATGAACGCGGCGATGGTTTGCGGGCCTTCGAGTTGAATGGTCTCCTCGATCATGGCGAGGGAAGACTCGGCCGATTCCCAGCCGCGCTCGATGCCATGATAAGGATCGAGCACGTGAACCACGCCCGGAATGCCAGGTTCGGCGGCCCATCTGCGGGGATCGCCGGTAAGGCTCATCGCGCCCGCGGTCGCGCCGTGATAGGAGCGATAGCGCGCGAGGATCTTGTGGCGTCCGGTGAAGAAGCGTGCGATCTTGAGGGCGTTCTCGTTGGCCTCGGCGCCGCCGTTGGTGAAGAAGAAAGTGTCGATATCGCCGGGAGTGATTTCGGCGAGCTTGGCGCCGAGGCGCGCGCGGACTTCGGTCGCCATGAAGGGATTCGCGTAAGCGAGCGTTGCGGCCTGCTCGCTGATCGCCTGAATGACGCGCGGGTCGCCGTGTCCGATGTTGACGGACATGAGCTGGCTGTTGAAGTCAATGAAGCGCTTGCCTTCCGGGGTGTAGAAATAGATTCCCTTGGCGCTGGCCACGGGAATGGGATCGACTTTTGACTGCGCGGACCATTCGTAGAGCGTGTGCTTGCGGGAAAGATCGACGATTTCTTTGCCGGACATCGCGGGCGTTGCAACGGTGGTAGTCATAGATTCCTTCTTGAAAATCATTCACCACAGAGTCACAGAGACACAGAGAAAACCTTTTATAGAACTCTTCGGATGATTCCGCGCGTCAGTAAGGGCACGTTGAAGTTGATTAACAGACCGACTGTTTTGGCTGAAAGCTTTAGGTATGTGAGCAGTTGAGCCTCGTGGACTGGAAGAACCCTTTCGACGGCCTTCAGCTCAATGACTACTTCGTCGTTCACGATCAAGTCGATCTTGTATCCAGAATCGAGCTGCAGACCCTTGTATGAAACGGGCAGATCGACTTGGCATCTGAATGGCAATCCACGCAGATGCAGCTCGTGACAGAGGCATTGTTCGTAAGCAGATTCGAGCAATCCCGGACCGAGCTGACGATGTACTTCGATTGCTGCCCCAATGATTGGAGCGGTTCGGGAATCCTGCCCGTTTTCGATTTCTCTGTGTCTCTGTGACTCTGTGGTGAGAAGGTTCATTGTTTCTTCTCTGCTGCGGCCTAGAATTTGCGGCTGTGCTCCTTGGCCCAGCGTTCGACGACGACTTTCTTGTCGGTGTAGAACTCGATGGCGTCGCGGCCCTGGCCGTGGAGATCGCCGAAGAAGCTGTTCTTCCATCCGCTGAAGGGGAAATAGGCCATGGGCGCGGCTACGCCGATGTTGATGCCGATATTTCCCGCAGGAGCTTCGTAGCGAAAGCGGCGGGCGGCTGATCCGCTCGACGTGAACAGCGATGCCTGATTGCCGTAGGCGCTGCGCTCGAGGAAGGCGAGGGCTTCGTCCATGTTGTCGGCGTGGACGAGGCTTAGGACCGGGCCGAAGATCTCCGTGTCGGCGAGATCGCTGGTGGCAGGAACGTTGTCGAGAATCGTGGGCTTCACGAAATTGCCGGACTCGTATTTCGGGATCTTCGAGTTGCGTCCATCGAGCAGAACTTTCGCGCCCTGCTTTTCGCCAAGGCCGATCAGCGATTCCACGCGCTCTTTACTTTGCGGTGTGATCACCGGTCCCATCTGGACGTCTTTGTCTAGGCCGTTGCCTACTTTGAGTTTGGAGGCGGCGTCGGCGATGGAGTCGCGGAAAGTCTTCTGCGCTTCTCCGATGGTGACGGCGACGGACACGGCGAGGCAACGCTGGCCGGCGCATCCGAAGGCGCTATCGCTGATGATTTGGGTGGCCATCGGCATATCGGCGTCGGGAAGAACGATGACGTGATTCTTGGCTCCGCCCTGGCACTGCGCGCGCTTGCCGTTGGCAGCGGCGCGGGAGTAAACGTATTTCGCAACTGGAGTGGAACCGACGAAGCTGATGGCACGAACCTTGGGATGATCGAGAAGCGCGTCGACTGCGGCTTTGCCGCCGTTGACCAGGCTCACCACGCCTTTGGGCAAGCCGGTTTTCTCCAGCAGTTCGTAGACGTAGCGCATGGTGAGCGGGACGCGCTCGCTGGGTTTGAGGATGAAGGTGTTGCCGGTTGCGATAGCGTAGGGCAGGTACCAGAACGCGATCATGCCGGGGAAATTGAAAGGTACGATGGCAGCGGTGACGCCGAGGGGCTGGCGGATCATCATCTCATCAATGCCGCGAGCAACGTCTTCGAGATTGTAGCCTTGCATCATCATGGGAATGCCGCAGGCGACCTCGACGTTTTCAATCGCCCGCCGCATTTCAGCTTTGGCTTCGGTGAAGGTCTTGCCATTTTCCTGCGTGATGATGCGAGCGATGTCGTCGATGTGGTCTTCGAGGAGCATCTTCAACCTAAAGAGCGGCTGGATGCGGTCTTCGGGCGGAGTGCGGCGCCATTCCGGGAATGCGGCGGCGGCGGCCTCGACGGCTTGATTTACTTCAGCAGCTTCGGCGAGTGGAACCTGGGCGAGAATCTCCCCGGTCGCGGGGTTGACGACGTCGCGCCATTCGGAGGCGTGCGAGTCGGTCCAACGGCCGTTGATGTAGTTGGTGAGCTTGATGACGGGGGGTGCTGCGACGGTCATAATGATGCCTCAGCTATCGCGAAGAATGTCGTGCGCTTATCGTGCTGCACCTATCAATGATACCAACTGGTTATACGGATCCTTCGACTGCGGCTGTGCTTCGCGCTTTGGCGCCAAGGACAATCCTCGCTCAGGATGACAAACTGTTTTAGACCAACTGCGCGACCGCGCCTTTCTTATCGCAAACCGTGGCGATTGCGGATTCGAGCACGTCGAGACCTTCGTCCATTTGCTCGTTGGTGGCTACCAGCGGGACCAGGACGCGGATCACGTTGGAATACGAACCGGCGGTGATTGTGATCAGGCCGTGCTCGTAGCAATATTGCGTGATCTTCTTCGTTTCATCCGCCGCGGGCGCTTTGGTTTCTTGCGATTGAACTAACTCGATGGCTTGCATGCCGCCGAGGCCGCGCACGTCGCCGACGATAGGCCAACGGCGCTGCCATTCGCGGGCACGGCGCTGGAAACGGTCGCCGAGTTCGTTGGCGCGAGCTAACAAGTTCGTGTTTTCAAACAAATCGAGCACGGCAAGCGCTGCGGCGCAGGAAAGAGGGTTGCCGGCAAAGGTGCCGCCCAGGCCACCGACTGCGGGCGCGTCCATAATTTCCGCGCGTCCGGTGACGGCGGCAAGCGGCAAGCCGCCGCCTAGAGACTTTGCGGTCACGATGAGGTCGGGCTCGATGCCGTAGCGTTCGCTGGCGAAGAGAGCGCCGGTTCGTCCGAAGCCGGATTGAATTTCGTCGGCGATGAAGAGAATGCCGTGTTTGTGGCAAAGATCGATCAGGGCTTTGAAGTAATCGGGCGGGGGAGCGACGAATCCACCTTCGCCCAAAACTGGTTCGGCAATGACTGCGGCAACTTCTTCATTCGCGACGACGCGCTTGAAAGTGTCTTCGAGATGGCGCGCGCAATAGAGGTCGCACGAGGTATACTTCAAGTTGTACGAGCAGCGATAACAGTAGGCGAACGGGACGCGGTAAACCTCGCCGGGGAACGGAGCGAAGCCGGCCTTATATGGGTGAGTCTTGCTGGTGAGCGCGAGCGTCATCATGGTGCGGCCGTGGAAGGCGTCTTCGAAGGCGATGATCGCTGGGCGTTTGGTATAGGCGCGAGCGATTTTCACCGCATTCTCGACGGCCTCGGCGCCGCTATTGACGAATAAAGTTTTCTTGGGAAATTTTCCTGGCGTGACTTCGTTCATGCGCTCGGCGAGGCGGATGTAGCCTTCGTAGGGCGTGACCTGGACGCAGGTGTGCAGGAATTTGTCGAGCTGCCCACGGATGGCATCAACTACAGCTTCCTGTCGATGGCCGGCGTTGGCACAGCCGATGCCGCCGGCGAAGTCGATGTAGCGGTTGCCGTCGACGTCTTCAAGCCATGCGTCTTCGGCTTTGGCTACGTAAATTGGCGTGCCATGAGAGAGGCCGCGGGGCACGGCTTGAGTGCGGCGGGCGGAAAGGGCGCGGGAGTTCGGGCCGGGGATTTGGGTGTTGATGCGGATTGTACTCATAATCAGATTCTCGTGAGAATGCCTTTAGGCGACAGCGTCGCTTGAGGGGAATAGGGATCCTTCGACTGCGGTTGTTCGTGGCGCTTAGGCGCGACGAACAATCCTCGCTCAGGATGACAAGATTCGAGAGAGGATTTCATCAGTACCAGCCGATTGGGGACTCGTTCAGATTGATGTAGACCTGTTTGGTTTCGAGATATTCTTCGATGCCCCAGGGGCCGAGTTCGCGGCCGAAGCCGGATTGTTTGTAACCGCCCCAGGGTGCTTCGACGTACGTGGGCTGCATGTGATTCACCCAGACGATGCCGGCGCGCAGGGCTTTGACGGCGCGCAGGGCTTTGAAAATGTCACGTGTCCAAACGGCAGCGGCCAGGCCGTACGGTGAATCGTTGGCGATCTTGAGCGCGTCTTTCTCGTCGTCAAATGGAATCACAGCCGCGACGGGGCCGAAGATTTCCTCACGGGCGATGCGGGCGGAGTTGGTGACGTCGGAGAAAATCGTGGGCCGGACGTAGTAACCTTTGCCGATTTTTTCGGGGCGTCCGCCGCCGGTGGCGAGTTTGGCCTCTTTCTTGCCGATCTCGATGTAGGAGTTGACGCGGTCGTATTGTTCTTTGCTGACCAGCGGCCCCATTTTCGTTTCGCGATCAAGGGGAGGGCCGAGCTTGATTTTCTTAGCTTTCTCTGTCATCGCTTCCACGAAGTTTTTGTAGATCGATTTCTGCACCAGGATGCGGCTTCCGGCGGAGCAGACTTCGCCCTGATTGATGAAGACGCCGAAGAGCGCGCCGTCGATGGCGGCTTCGAAATCGGCGTCGGCGAAAAAGATGTTGGGCGATTTGCCGCCGAGTTCGAGCGTGACGCGCTTCACCGTATCGGCGGCCTGTTTCACGATGATCTTGCCGACGGCGGCGCTGCCGGTGAAGGCGATCTTGTTTACGTCGGGATGCTGAACTAGCGGAGCGCCACAGGTCTCACCAAAGCCGGTGACGATGTTGACCACTCCAGGAGGCAGACCACAGTCGGCGAAATACTTGGCGAACTCGAGAGCAGTGAGCGGAGTTTGCTCGGCTGGCTTGAGGACGCAGGTGCAGCCTGCGGCAATCGCGGGGGCGAGTTTCCATGCCGCCATGAGCAGCGGATAGTTCCACGGGATGATTTGTCCGGCGATGCCGACTGGCTCTTTGAGCGAGAGAGACATCGCATTGTCGGGAACAGGATTTACGTAGCCGACAACTTTCGTGGCAAGACCGCCGTAGTATTCGAAGCAAGTAGCGGCGTCGTTGATATCGAATTCAGCTTCCACGATGGGCTTGCCGGTGTTGCGGCATTCGAGTTCGGCGAGAGCGGGGAGGTTGGCGCGGATTTTTTCCGAGAGGCGGAAGAGGACGCGGCCACGCTCTTGCGCGGTGCTCGTGCTCCACGAGCCTTCTTCGAATGCGGCTTTAGCGGCGGCTACAGCACGGTTCACGTCATCGGCATTGGCGTCGGGGACTTGGGCGATAACTTCCTCGGTGGAGGGATCGTAGACGGGGAAAGTCTTTGCGGACTTGCCATTCACCCATTCGCCGTTTATGTACATCTGATACGTCTTCACGTCGGTTGTGACTCCGCCGGGCATTTGTTTCGACCTCCTGTCACCTCAGCGGCTAAAGCCGCCATCATTCTTGGGACATCCATCGCGGCCCATTCGACTTCGCTCAGGGCAGGCTGCTTAAGCGCTGCGCCACCCAAAATCGAAATCGCGGCACGACTAAAGTCGGCCCTCCTGGTCAGCGGCGAGCTTCGCTCGCTGGACAGCCGAGGGCGGCTGTCCCCACATGAATCGCTTGCCGCGCTTTGTGGCGGCCGTATACGAAGAAAAAGAATGCGGCGAGACCGATGAAAAACAGTGTGCCGCCGAACATCCATAGTTCGTAGGACCACAGCGATGTGATCTGCTGCGCTGGGAAAAATACCAGCGCGATACCGAGCACAGTGGTGAGCAGGCCGCTGGTGCCCGATAGAAACATCGTAGTACGGCTGTACTGGCCTTGCGGCGTGGTCTCTCTCAACGCGAAGCGAATGAGCGCGCCAAACATATAGAGGAACGGTACCAACTGCAGGACCACGGCGAGGGAGAGAAGTTTCTGGAAGGTTTCCTGAACGCCGGCGCCTAGAAAATTCATGATCACCAAGACTGCAGAGACGATGGCCTGCACGACGAGAGCGGCGTAAGGAGTGCCATAGCGCGGGTGAACTTTTCCCAGCCACGATGGCATGTAGGAATCGAGGCCAGCCACGAATGGGATGCGTGCGGAGCCACCCATCCAGGCTGAGCCGATGCCGGCGATCGAAAGGCTGAGCATGAGGGCGAAGGGGACGGTGATCCAAGCCACTCCGATGCGGCCAGCCATGTGGCTTACAGCTTGAACGATTCCTTGCAGGACATTGACGTTCTTGCCGACGGCGATGAGAAGAGTCAGCGTGGCGCCGACGTAGAGAGCGCCAGAAAGAATGCCACCCCAGGCGACCGCGCCGGGGAGGGTGCGAGATGGATCTTTGATTTCGTCTCCCATGACGGAAGCGAGTTCCAGCCCCACCAGGCCGAAGCAGATGACGCCGAAGGAATTCAGAACGAAGCGTGGATTGGCGGGAATCTTAAAATCTGCAACGGTGATGGTGGTGCCGAAACGTGACCAGATCAGTATCCCGAGGCCGATCAATACGGCGGCGGCGATGAAGGTTCCGATGGCGCCGAGGTTGTTGATCCACTTGCCAACGCCTAGGCCGACGATGTTCAAGATGGTGAGCAGCGCGAGCAAGACCAGCGAAGTGGTGGAGGCGAAGAATTTGTTATCGGCGAGGCTGAGGTGACTGGCACCGAGAACGTAGACCGAGACGCCGACGAAGTAGAGCATGACGGTCGGCACGTAGAGCATGTTGTTCGTCCAATAGCACCAGCCGGAGAGGAATCCGTGGAAGTCGCCAAAGACTTCTTTAGCCCAGAGGTAGACTCCGCCTTCGCCGGGATAGCGATGGGCGAGTTCGATGACGGCGATGCCTTGCGGCCAAAAGAAGAGAAGAAGAGAGATGATCCAGAGCCAGATCGTGACGCCGCCGTTGGCGGCGATGGAGGGGACGACGTTAAGGTTGAAAACGGCGACAACGAAGAGTAGGACGAGATCGCGGCGTCCGAGAGCGCGGATCAGGTGAGGCTGAGTGGCGGGTTGGGTGGTGGCGGACAAAGTTCCTTTGCTAACTACGCAACCGCGATTCCCTTCGGCTGCGCTCAGGGCAAGCTCTCACCGGGCTTTCAGCCCGGTTCGGAATGACAAGAATATTTTTGACTTCGGCAGGGGCGGACGAGGGCGTCCGCCCCTCCACGATCTAATGCGCGGCTAACACTGGTTGGCCGGCGCGTTCTTGTTGTGCTTTTGCCAACGACGCAGCGATGTCGTCGAAGGCAGATAGATGCTTATCGATGTCTGCTTCGGTGTGCTGGACGGAGATGGTCCACTGCTCGTCCCACCAGTAGGGCTGAGCCATCACGCCACGGTTGACCATGGCGAACCAGTAGTGGCGCCATAGATCGATGTCGATCGTGGTCCAGTCACGATAGTTACGAATTTCATTCGGATAAAACATCAGCGCGCCGTTGGCGCCGGCTTGGGCAATGTAGGCTTGCAGGCCGACCTTGGCAATGGTCTTGCGATATCCGTCGGCAAGCTTCTTGCCAAGTTTGTCGACGTGAGCGTAGTTGTCGCGGGTGAGGACTTCGCGGAAAGTGGCGAGGCCCGCGGCCATCGAAACTGGATTGGTATTGTAGGTGCCGCCGTGGAAGACTTTGTGTTGCGAAATAAGATCCATCACGGATCTGCTGGCGCCGAACGCGGCGAGGGGAAAACCTCCGCCGATCGACTTGGCAAGGCAGATCATATCGGGATGAACGTTGAAGTATTCGCTGGCACCGCCCCAACCGAGTTTGGCGCCGGTCTTTACTTCGTCGAAGATCAAGAGAGCGCCGTGTTTGGTGGCGAGGTCGCGGAGACCTTTCAGGAAGCCGGGTTGCGGCATACAGAGGCCGACATTCATGAGAATAGGTTCGAGAATGATCGCGGCGATCTCGCCGGGATTTTCTTTGAAGCGACGCTCGACGGTGGCGAGGTCGTTGAAGGTAGCGATCTTCACGTTTGCAACTGCAGACTTAGGAACGCCTAATCCGCCGGGGACGGGCGTTGGATCGTCGATGTCGCCATATTCGGGAGCGTGGGGCTTCACGCTGACAAGAGCGGAATCGTGCAGGCCGTGGTAGGCTCCTTCGAATTTAATGATCTTGTCGCGCCCAGTGGCGGCGCGGGCAAGACGGATGGCGTGCATAGTGGCTTCGGTGCCGCTGTTGCCGAAGCGGACCATCTCGACGGGAAAGCGATTACAGATTTCTTCAGCGAGTTCCCATTCCATGTCGTGCGGCATGCCGAACATGGTGCCGGTGGAGAGACGTTTTTCAACGGCTTTCATTACGGCGGGATGGCAGTGTCCGGCCATGAGTGCGCCGAAAGTGAGGTTGTGATCGATGTATTCGTTGCCATCGAGGTCGCGGAATTTGCTGCCGCTGGCTTCCTTCACGAAAATGGGCCAAGGATCATAGTGGCGATAATTGCTGGCCACGCCGAGCGGAATGCGTTTGAGGTTCTTTTTGTGCGCTTCGGCGGATTTGGGGGTGCGGCGCTCGAACGTGTCGAGTTCCTTCTGTAGATCGGGATACATCGGACTGCTCCGGATAGCTCAGGCCGCGTCATCGGTGAGCGGGCCATTAGAATGCCGGGCGGCGAACCGCCCGGGAGTGCGGACTATTCACATCTTACACGGACAAACTAAAAGTAAAACTTAAGAGCGAACTGCACCTCGCGCGGATCGCGGGCTTGTTGGACCTGGCCAAAAGTCGTGTCGCTGAAGTTTCCGTCGGGATTCACGAACTGCGTTTTGTTGAACAGGTTGAAAACATCGGCGCGGAACTGGAAATATCTCGCCTCTGTTAGCGGAATTCTCTTGGAGAAAGTGATGTCCCACTCGTTTTGCCCGGGACCGCAGCAGATCGAACGCGGCGTGGTTGAAAAGCTGCCGAGCGGGGGATCGGAGAAACTGCCGGCATTGATGAAGAAATGCCCAGTCTGAGGCGAGCCGTTGACGACCTGGGTGGTTATTTGTTTTCCGCTGAAGCGTTGTACCTGGCCCGTGAGTTGAGGAGCGTCGGCGCTGAGGAAGAAGAGGCTGCTAATCAGCTCGTTATCGTCCTGCGTCTGGATGCGGATCGGGAAGCCGGTCTGGAACTGGATGATGCCGGACATAGCCCAGTCATCCAGAAGTTTTCCTTTGAATCCGTTGTACCTCTCCACCGGGAACTCCCAGTAGTAGTTGAGGACAAAGCGCTGCGCCGAGTTGAATAAGGACAAAGCGCGGCTGGCTTTGTAGTTGAAGGGGTTGACGGTCTCTTCGAAGCTGGACGCCCAGTCCAGAGACTTGCTCCAGGTGTAGGCACCCTGCAGTTGAAGTCCGTGAGAGAAACGCTTTTCCACGCTGGCTTGCAGCGAGTTGTAAGCCGAGGCCGCTATCGTGTCTTCGGCGAAGATGTTGGTGAAGACGGGAACTCCATCAATTGGGCAACCTGCACCGGTGAAAGGCTGGCAATTGGGAGAGGAGTAGGGCCGAAGTCCGACCAAGGTGATCCCGTTGGGCCCAACCGTGGTGCCGCCTGGAATAAATGTTCCACCACTCCCGGCGTTATAGGGTAAGTGCAAGCCCTGCGGGGCGATGGTCGTTCCGCCCGGAATGAAGAAAGGATTGTCCTCAAGAAATGGTCCACAAGTTCCGGAGCCCAGAGTCGCGTTCAGGTCCAGACAACTCTGGGGAATCGCGGGATCGATATCGTGCGATGCCAGCAAGCGATGCCCTTGCGAACCAACATAACCGAGTTGCAAGACCACGTTCCGAGCCACTTCCTGTTGGAGATTGAGGTTGTACTGCGCCGTATATTGGGTGCGCATGTGAGGCTGAAAATCCCCGTACAGAAGCATGGGCCGGAAAGAAGCCCAATCCTGCGGAGTTCCGGGCTTGGGACTGAGTATGCCGTTGAAAGGGTTCGGACTTACAGTGCCAGTCTGCGAAATGAAAGGAGTGTTCAGGAACGTCGAGGGGAGGAATGTACTGCCACCGAAAGGCGGTTCGGCGCCGAACTGCTCGAGCACCAGT
Organism: uncultured Acidobacteriaceae bacterium; assembly: GCA_963750245.1. Taxonomy (GTDB): domain Bacteria; phylum Acidobacteriota; class Terriglobia; order Terriglobales; family Acidobacteriaceae; genus Sulfotelmatobacter. Next base: position 214,711 of record CAVVQB010000002.1, on the reverse strand, counting down.
TGCTCCATGGGATTGTAAAACAAGCCCCAGCCGCCGCGGATGGTGGTCTTGGGGTTGATGGCGTAAGCCAGGCCGATACGGGGCGCGAAGGCTTTGTAATAGGTCTGCGTGAGACCGGCAGAAACTCCGGAATCGCCGGGGACAACCAGACCCGTAGGCTGGACACCCGCAGTCGTGCAATCGCTGGCTCCGAGGCTGGCCTGCTCGGCCGGGGTCAGGACACACGGATAAACGGTTGAGTTCTGACCGGGACGAAAGGTTTGAACATGATGGAGGGCGTCGGCGAGAGGCGTATCCAATTCCCACCGAAGTCCATAGTTCAAGGTGAGCGACGGTTTTATTTTCCAACTATCCTGGGCAAAGACGTAGACGCCGGTATTGCGTATATCCTCTCGCTGCGCAGATCCCTGAGTATAGCTATCGTCTAGACCGAGAAGGTAGCCGGGATAATTGTCGTTGTAGAGAACTGAATTTTCCGTCGTGCTGTTGAAGGTGTAATCGCCGCTGACGTTGTAGTAAAGAGTCTGATCAAATTGGGCGCGGCGCACATCGACGCCGAATTTCATGGTGTGGCTCCCTTTCACCCACGTCAGACTGTCGGTAGCCATGTAGGAGTTTCCAACCTGAGGGAGTTCGCCTTCCCAGCCGTTGCCGATGGCAAAACCGCCGCCAACGCCGATGAAGGGAACGCCTTGGCGATTGGGAGGCAGACCGGTGGTGATGCCGTATTGCGGGCTGGTTCCTAGCTGCCCTTGGATAGAGTTTGGCCCGACGCTTGAGTCCGAAACACCGTTGAAGCAAACCGCCTGCGCCGCCGGAGATAAGCAGGAGTCCTGCACAAGGTTTGTGCTTTGTGGATGCTGGAAAGTCAACTGGCCTTCACGCATGTAGGTGAAGCGAGCTTCATTGATCAGAGAGTTGGAGATGGTCCAGGTGTGACTGGGGTTGTACTGCTGATAGCGGGAACCGACGTTGGCGCCGAAGCCCGGAATGTTCGCCCCCGAAGCCTGGAAATCGTAGAAGGGTTGAAAATTCGTGTCGTTGGTGAAGTAGTAGTAGAAGCTGAAGTTCTGGCGGGCGTTGATGTGATGATCGAGGCGGATGGTGAATTGGTTCTGGGTGTCAGCGCTGACAGGTACGGCTTGATAAAGGCCATTCGCACCGTTCGCTGCGGGAACGAAGCGCAGCAAATCGACCGCGACGGGGTCCATGCAAGGAGCGGGAATGGTAGCGTTGCCGTTGGCATCCGTCGGGAAGATGGTATTCCAGAGCTCACCCGCCGCGGGCGCAACTCCGCCGGCGCTGGGGCTGGTGATCGCTGCTGTGCAGCCCGGCCTTCCATTGAGGGCGTCTGCGGTGAACTGATCGGTGAGCTGGTTTGGTGTAACGCCGTCGGAGGCGAATGTCGGGAATCCTCCGGGAAAAATACCAGACCTCTCTTGTGGAGTGGGCACGGCCACCGTCTGCCCGGAGATGCCCTGGCGAACGCGGCGGCCTTCATAGGAAACAAAGAAGAAGGTACGATCCTTGACGATCGGACCGCCGAAGGTTCCGCCAAACTGGTTCTGATTTTCTTGCGGCTTGACCGTATTGAAATATCCCTGGCCATTCAAAACCGTGTTGCGGAAATACTCGTAGACATCGCCGTGCCACTGATTGGTGCCTGACTTCGTGATGACGTTGACCACGGCTCCGGAGTTGCGTCCGTATTCCGCGTCGAAGGTGTTGCTGATGACCCGAAATTCGTCGATGGCGTCGGGCGTGGGCTGGATGGTGGGTAAGTTCGCGAACTGGTCGTTAGCGTCGCCACCATTCACGCTGAAATTGTTGGAGCGGCCGCGGCCACCGTTCACGGAGACAGCTCCGGCGTCGCCACTGCCGTAGAATGTGCTTCCACTGGAACCGAGCTGCGATTGCACGCCGGGTTGCAACTGGAGGAATTGATAAGTATCGCGGGCGTTCAGCGGCAGTTCGTTGACGGAGCGATTATTTACGACTGCGCCAAGCTGAGTGCTGGTGGTATCGACGAGCGGCGCCTCAGAGGTAACATCGACGATTTCTTGCGCGGCCCCGAGCTGCATGACCATGTTAAGGGTGATGACTTGATTCACGTCTAATGAGATGTCCTTGCGGACGTCCTTTTTAAATCCGATCAATTCAAAATTGAGGACATAGGTGCCGACGGGAAGGTCTGGAAAAACATAATCACCGCTATCGTTGGTCTGCGTGTCTCGAGTGACACCGGTGGCTACATTGACCGCCGTGACCCTGACGCTGCCTAGGACTGCACCCGTGGGATCGGCGACGCGGCCAAGAATACGTCCCCCAGTGCCCTGCGCCAAAAGCAACGCCGGAAGCAGGAGTGAGATCGCGACGACAAGGCAAATCGTTTCCAGACACATTGTGGTCCAACGGGCTCGCAGTGACGGCATGGAACCTCCAGGCATCCTGAGGGAAATTGAATTTTTTTGTTGAAAACGACAGCTTGTGTCCGGCGACAACCTTGCTATAATCCCGCAAGGTTAGAGAAGAGGTACGCGTACTGTCAAGGATAAAAAAAGCGCTTTCTCCCATAGAAATCTTGAATGCCTGTCCGGTGACCGATGAGCTCATCCAGCGCAAAACCCTATTTGAAGATCGGAGATGTGGCGAGACGGGTGGGAGTGTCGCCCTCGGTGATCCGGTCGTGGGAGAGCGTTGGGCTGACGCGTCCGCGGCGCACGGAAAGCAAGTATCGACTCTATTCGGCGGACGACGTGAAGCTCCTGAAGCGGGCACGGTTTCTGCGGAAGGTGCGGGGGTTGAACGCGGCGGCGATTGTGGAACTGCTGCGGCGGGAAGGACGGACGCGTCCGGCGCCAGACGGAGGCGCAGGAGCGATCGGTTCGCACTTGCGGCGATTGCGCGCGAAACGGCGATTGTCCTTGGCGCAAGTGGCGCGGGCGGTGAGCATCTCGGTGGGGTTTCTGAGCGCGCTGGAGCGGTCGCAGATGAGCGGTTCCGTGGGAACGCTGCGCAAGCTGGCGCGATTTTATAAAACCAACATTCTGGATTTTTTTGACGCAACCGGGCCAAGCAGCCGGCAGGTGCAGCCGGGACAAAGGAAAGTGCTGGAGGCTGGACCTGGTGTTCGCATGGAATTGCTGGCCTGGGGAAATACGGTGATGGAGCCGCACCTGTTTCGGGTGGCGCCGGAAGCGGGCAGCGGCGATTCTTACACGCACGACGGAGAAGAGTTCTTGTATGTATTACAGGGCGAACTGACGATCACGCTGGAAAAGGAAGCGTACCGGCTCAAAGCTGGCGACAGCTTTTATTTCGAGAGTGCGACACCGCATCACTGGAAAAATCCCGGGCGGGCGGAAACCTGGGTACTGTGGGTGAATACGCCGCCTACGTTTTAGGCACGGCGACGCCGAACGAAGCGCGGTAGAAGCGAGTCGCGAGAGAATCATAAGGAGGAGCGATGACGATTGGAAGACGGGCAGTTCTGCTCTCCCTGCTGACATTCGTGGTGTTGACGGTCTCGTGTACAAAAAAAACTCCTGCGTTGAATTTGCTGGTGTGGGAGGGATACGCCGATCCCTCGTTCGTCAAGGCTTTTGAGGAGCAGCATCATTGCAAAGTTTCGGCGTCGTACATGGGATCGAGCGACGAACTGGTGGCCAAGTTGCGCGGCGGCAGTGCCGGGAACTACGACGTGATTTCACCCTCGAGCGACGTGGCGGCCTCGATCGCAGCGGGAGGGCTGGCTGCGCCACTAGACTTGACGAAGATTCCGAGCTATGGACAATTGTCTCCCCAGCTCAGTTCCCTGCCGCTGGTGCACCTGAGAGGTCAAGTCTATGGAGTGCCGTTCATGTGGGGACCCGATCCGCTGATTTACGATACAACGGTCTTTGCACAGGCTCCGGAGAGCTGGAATGTGCTGTGGGATCCGAAATATCGCGGAAAGATCTCGGTGTGGGACGATTTGTCGACGATCTACATGGCGGCGCAAGTTCTGGGCTATGACAAACCCGATTCATCGCGACTTTATAACTTGAGCGATGAACAGCTCCAGGCAGTGAAGAAGAAACTGCTGGAATTGAAACCAAATATCCGGAAGATGTGGTCGACGGGCGGAGAGTTGACGAACCTTTTTCAAAATCACGAAGTGGTCGCGGCGATGGGATGGCCGCTGATGACCAACCAATTACGCAAGATCAACTTTCCCGTGGGAGAGACGATTCCGAAAGAGAACACGACTGGGTGGATCGATCACCTGATGATCACGGCGGGGAGCGAAAACCAGGATCTGGCCTATGCATTTATCGAGTACATGATTGAGGCGCAGACTCAGAAGAAGGTAACGGACGTGACGGGATATACGCCGGCCAATCCGCAGGCATCGCAGTTCATGGCGCCGGAGCAGATAAAGAGCCTGCATCTGGACGATGTCGATAACTATCAGAGGCGGCTTTATTTCTGGCAGAACGTCCCGCGGCGCGCCAAGTACAACGAGATCTGGAACGAAGTGAAAGCGGCGCAATGAAGCACGGATTACCACTTAGCAACATCGGCTGCGATTAATGTCTTCCACTACGGCGCAAGAGAACATCTCCGGAAGGGTTGGCGAGCGTATCACGCCCGTCAACCTGCTTAGCATCCGCAAGGTGGCTAAACATTTCGGCAAGAATGTGGTGCTGCGAGATATTTCCCTGGATGTAGCGGAGGGAGAATTTCTCACGATTCTCGGCGAGAGCGGGTCGGGCAAGACGACTCTATTAAGGATCATTGCGGGCTTCGAGAGTGCGAGCGCGGGCGAGGTGTGGATGGGCGAGGAGCGGCTCGACCGGCAACCGCCTTACCGGCGTCACGTGAACACGGTGTTCCAGTCTTATGCACTTTTTCCGCACCTCACGGTGGAGCAGAACGTAGCTTACGGACTGCGGGTGGCGAAGCGGCCGGAGGAAGAAATTGCATCTCGGGTCGCGGAGGCGCTGAACAAGGTGAAGATGTCGGCGCATGCGAAGTCGAAACCGTCGAAGATAAGTGGCGGGCAGCAGCAACGGGTTGCGCTGGCACGGGCGCTGGTGAACCGTCCACGAGTGTTGTTGCTGGATGAACCGCTCTCGGCGCTGGATGCTAATTTGCGGCGGCAGATGCAGGTGGAATTGAAGTCGCTGCAGCGCGAGGTAGGGATTTCGTTCATCTTCGTAACTCACGATCAGGAAGAGGCGATGGTGATGTCGGACCGGATCGCGCTGTTGCGGTCGGGCGAACTGGAGCAGGTCGCGACACCGCGGGAGATTTATGGACGGCCCGCGACCGCCTACGCGGCGCAGTTTATCGGGCATACGAATTTGCTGAAGGGCGAGGTACGAGGCGGGGTCGTGCGGTGCGGGTCCTTGACGTGGGCGGCTGGGCTTCCGGATGGGCCGGCTCTGTTTTCGCTACGGCCGGAAAATATTCGGCGCTTCACTCCGGTGCAACTTCGAGTGATTCGGCCGCTGGAAACGTGCGGGTTCGCGGAAGGGTTATCCATCAAGCTTTTCATGGGGCGGTGGAATTGATTCGCGTGGAATGCGGCGATGGGCTCGTGTTGGTGGTGCGGACTCCAAGCAGCGGCGTGGCGCTGGACGAGATTGTGCTGGAGTTCTCTGGCGGTGATGCAGTTCTGGTGCGCGAATCTCCGGAAAGAATCTGATGTTTTCCCGAGCTTACAAGGCGACGGTCACGTTACCTCCACTGGTGTGGGTCACAACGTTTCTGCTCGTGCCGTACCTGCTGATGTTCTGCTACAGCTTCTGGTCGGTTTCGGCGTCGCAGACCATCGTGCATTCGTGGAGTCTCGCGAACTATGCGCAGTTGGTGCGGGTGGATGTTTATTGGCAGACTTTGCTGCGTTCGATGTGGATTGCAGCGCGAGTAACAATCTTCTCTTTGCTCCTGGGATATCCGCTGGCATATTTTCTTTCGTTTTATGGAAAGAAAAAAGATCTGCTCTATCAATTGGTGATCATTCCGCTGTGGGTCAGCTACCTGGTGCGGGCTTATGCGTGGAAGACGATTCTGGGTTCGGATGGCGTGCTGAATACGCTTTTGCAATATGTACACCTTACGAAGCATCCGCTGGAGTTTCTGCTCTACAGCCCGTTTGCCGTGGTGTTGACGCTGACGCACATCTATACGCCGTTTGCGTTCCTGCCAATCTACGCAGCGCTCGAGCACATTCCGAGGAAACTGGTAGAGGCGTCGCATGATCTGGGTGCAGGTCCCGGGCAGACATTCTGGAAAGTGATTTTCCCGCTCTCGATTCCGGGAGTGCTGGCGGGAGCGACGTTTGCTTTCGTGCTCAGCCTGGGCGATTTTCTTGCGCCGTTGCTGCTGGGCGGGCCGAGCGGCATCATGATTTCGAACATTGTGGTGAGCTTGTTTGGCGCGGCATACAACTGGCCGCTGGGTGCGGCGATTTCCCTTTGCATGCTCCTGCTGGTAGTGAGCCTGCTGATTCTCTCCGAGCGCCTGGAGAAGAAGTGGAGCTTCTCGTGAGCGACAAGCAACTTGTCTCGGGCTCACGATGGCTGCTGGTTCATGCCTTGGCGGTATTCGCGTTTCTATACTTGCCGATTGCGATCCTCATTCTTTACTCGTTCAACGGCGAGGGCGTGGGCGGATTCCCGCCGCACCATTTGACGCTGGCCTGGTATCGAACGCTTTTTGCGGACGGGCCGATTTGGGATTCGGTGCTCAACAGCCTGCAAGTTGCATTGGCGGCGATGGTGATCGCGCTGGCATTCGGCATGCCGGCGGCGCTGGCGCTGGATCGGGCACAGTTTCCGGGCAAGGCGTTGTTTCGGCGATTGGTGCTTTTGCCGTTGATTCTTCCTGGCATTATTACCGGGCTTTCGTTGCTTATGCTGTTCAATGTGATGGGAACGAAGCTGAGCTTGATGACGATTATCTTGGGACACGGAACTGCGTTGATCTCCGTGGCTACAACCGAGGTATTCGCGGGCTTGCAGAAATTGGACCGGGCACAGGAAGAGGCATCTCTCGATTTGGGTGCGAATTATTGGCAGACGTTCTGGCGCGTCACGGTGCCGAACTTGAAGCTGCCGATCATTGGCGCGGCGCTGCTGATCTTTACGCTTTCCATGGATGAGATCGCGGTGAGTTTCTTTCTGATCGGGCGCGACAACACGCTGCCGCTGGAAATTTGGGGGCGGCTGCGGCGCGGCATCACACCGGAAATCAACGCGGTATCGACCATCATCTTTGTGTTTTCGCTGGTGGCGATTGTGCTCTGGTACCGCTTGCGCATGCGCGCGGAAGGAACGGCGGACGTGGGCTCCGAAATCGTGGAAGCTGTGGAGGGCCGTGTGGCATGAGCGCGAATCGCAGGGACTTTATCAAGTTTGTCGTGGCGGGAGCGGTGACGGCGGGCTGTCCGATTGATCTTTCGCTGGTGGCAGCACAAAGCCGACACGCAGAAAGGTCATGCTGCAGATGTGGATGGAGAGGACAATCGAATCTGCCACCAGGTGCGCGACGGAAAGATGTTCACGCGGCCTCCGGCTTCGGCGCGGCATGATGTGGTGATTGTTGGTGGAGGGGTTAGCGGATTGGCAGCGGCGTATCGTTTGCAGCACCGGGACTTCCTTCTGCTGGAAAAAGAACCGCATTGGGGTGGCAATGCGTACGAAATGGAATATGAAGGTGCGGTTTATGCGACGGGGTCGGCGTTTCTTACGAAAGATGAATACGCTTATCACTTCGCGAAAGAAATCGGACTTGAGCCGCTACCTGTCGATAGTTCGGACGCGAGCATCATTCATGGCGAGTTGGTGCTCGACACTTGGGGCGAGGGCGTTGACAGGTTGCCTTATCCTGCTCCCGTGCGCGAGAGCTTCAAGAAGTTCAAAAAAGAAATGCTGGCGATTGACGTGGAAAAGCGAGGTAAGGAGATCTTTGACCAGCCTTTTTCGGATTTCCTGAAGGGGTATCCGGTTGAGTTGAAGCAATGGTGGGATAGCTTCGGGCCGTCCAACTGGGGAGCGACGAGCGGAGAGACGGCGGCGGGACTGGCCATTGAAACGCTGCAGGAAATGGTCGAAGAGAGTCGAGCGGACGATCGTTATACCTGGCCAGGGGGATTGGGCGCGCTCACTAGGAAACTGGCCGACATTTTGCAGCCGAAATACAAGGATCGGATGCAAACGGGCGCGACGACCGTGGCTGTGGTCTCTGAAAAAGAGGAAGTGCAGGTGACCTACATGCTCGGGGGAGAGTTGAAGACGGTTGCGGCCAAGGCCGTGATCATGGCCACGCCGAAGTTCATCACGCGGCGCATTGTCGAAGGATTGCCGGAAAAACAGAGTGAGGCGATGCACCAGATTCGATATATTCCCTACCCTGTTGTGAATCTTATTTTCGACAAGCCGGTGTTCAATCACGGCTACGACACGTGGTGCCCTGGCAATAGCTTTACCGATATCGTAGTCGCTGATTGGGTCATTCAGAAGCGGCCAGGTTACCGGCAGAGATTCAATATTCTCAGCTGCTACACGCCGATGAAGGAAGAGGAGCGCGGCTATCTGCTGAACGAAATCGGCGCGCGCAAGATTGCGGCCAGCGTGTTGAGCGACTTTCAGAAGTTGATGCCTGGCTTAAATGTCGATCCGGTTGAGGTGCACATTTACCGGCGAGGGCATCCTTTATATATGTCCACGCCGGGACTGTACACGCAGGTTCAGCCCCTGGCGCGACATCCCATGGATCGCGTGTTTTTCGCCAACACTGATTCGGAAGGGCCGGAATCCACGACCAACGGCGCGATTCTCGCGGCCCAGCGCGCAGTGAAGGAAGTGGAGGCGCGATTGGCGGGAAAGCCGGCGCGGAAGCAGGAAGCAGTGGCGGGGTGATGCCGCTCAACTCATACCTTTTCGGCTTTCTTAAGATTTCTCGTTCCAGCCATGCTGTATCGAGTGCGATCTAATCTCCTGCGAAGCTGCAACCCATAGTAAAGTTATAGGTAGGGCATTTTGGCGAACGGGCTGCCATTTGCTCCCGCCGGCCGATCTAACCATAAAGGACAACCATATTTTGAGTTTGAGTATTCGCAACATCGCCATCATCGCACACGTGGACCACGGAAAGACCACGCTGGTCGACGCCATGCTGCAGCAGAGCGGAACTTTCCGCTCCAACGAGCACCACGTGGAACGAGTGATGGATTCGAATGAACTGGAGCGCGAGCGCGGCATCACCATTCTCGCCAAGAATACGGCCATCTTCTATCACGATGTGAAGATCAACATTGTGGATACTCCCGGCCACAGCGATTTTGGCGGCGAAGTGGAGCGCGCGCTGAAGATGGTGGATGGCGTGATGCTGCTGGTGGATGCGAGCGAAGGACCGCTGCCGCAGACGCGCTACGTGCTGAGCAAAGCGCTGGAGGCGAAGCTGCCGCCGATCGTTGTAATCAACAAGATTGACCGTCCGGATGCGCGGCCGCAAGAAGTGTTGAACGAAATCTACGATCTGTTTATCGATCTGGACGCGAAGGAAGATCAGCTCGATTTTCCGGTTCTGTATACGAATGCGAAGGAAGGGACGGCGTCGACCGATGTTGCGGGAGGGGAGAATCTGCGGCCGCTGTTTGATGCGATCTTGAAAACCATTCCGCTGCCGCAGGGCGATCCGGCAGGTCCGTTGCAAATTCTGGTCGCGAATCTTGACTACAGCGATTTTCTGGGACGCCTGGCAATCGCGCGCGTGTTCAATGGAACGATGTACACCGGCGAAGATGTAGTGATCGCGAAGCTTGACGGATCGATGCACAAGACCAAGATCACAAAATTGTTTTCTTTCGCCGGATTGAAGCGGACAGATATTACGGAGACGGCGCTGGGCGACATTATCGCGGTGGCTGGGGTGGAAGGAATCACAATTGGAGAGACGATTACAGACCCGGTGAATCCGGCGCCGCTGCCTCCGATTGTGATCGACGAACCGACGATCGCGATGACGTTTACGGTGAACACCTCGCCGTTCGCGGGCCGCGAAGGAACTTACGTCACGTCGCGCAACTTGCGGGAGCGACTGGCGAAGGAACTGCTCACGAATGTTTCTCTGCGAGTGGAAGAGATGGGAACGACCGATTCGTTCAAAGTGCTGGGACGCGGTGAATTGCAGCTTTCGATCACCATTGAGATGATGCGACGCGAAGGTTACGAGTTGATGGTGGGCAAGCCGGAGATCGTCACCAAGCGCATTGACGGGAAGCTGATGGAACCAGTGGAGCATCTTACGGTGGACGTTCCGGAGGGATTCGTCGGTGTGGTGATGGAGCAGTTGGGATCGCGCAAGGGCGAGGTCATCAACATGCATAACCACGGCTACGGGCGGGTGCGGATCGAGTTCCGCGTGCCCAGCCGCGGATTGATTGGGCTGCGCAGCCAGTTGCTTACGGATACACGTGGGACCATCGTGATGAATTCGCTGTTTGACGGTTATACGGAATGGCAAGGGGAAATTCCGCACCGGCTCACGGGGGCTCTGATTGCGGACCGGGCCGGGACTTCCACGGCGTATGCGCTGTGGGGACTGCAAGAGCGCGGCGAACTTTTTGTGGGACCGGGCGTGGAGTTGTACGAAGGAATGATCATCGGCGAGAACGCGAAGGATGACGATCTGGAAGTGAACGCGGTGCGGGAGAAGAAACTCACCAACATGCGAGCGTCGACGGCAGACGAGGCGATCCGGCTGGTGCCTTTCCGGCAATTAAACCTGGAGCAGGCGATTGAATTTATCGCGGATGACGAATTCGTGGAGATCACTCCGAAATCGCTGCGGCTGCGGAAAAAGTTTTTGGAATCGAACAGCCGCAAGAGGCGAGCGAAAGAGGCCTTGGAAGAAGCGTGAAGACTCGCCCGCATGTCGAGAAGCCTGAAGAGTCAAAGACCGAGACGGCGCCACGCTTGTTTCTTGTCCCTTGCAGTTGTGGGACGACGTTTGCGGCTCCGGAAAATTACGACCGTTGCGGAACCGCGTGGAGTCGATACCTGATTTGCCCATCCTGCGGCAAGCGGCACGATCCCAAGAACCGGCTGTTGCAAGTCGGATATCATCCTGAGGGTTACTGGCAAGTGGACAAATGCTAGCGTAGTCCTCGCTAGAGGCTTTTCTCTGCGATTTAAGATGCCTGGCTTGACAAACCTGCTATACTTCTGGCCGCATTTGACTGTTCGCTAGCTCTTGTCTCGATTTTCAGGAAGGTGTCCCCGACCTGCCAGTCTGCCACCGAGCTCGCACTTCGACAGCTCAATGCAGAGGGCGACGCTTGAAGAATATCTTTGTGGGGAACTTGAGCTTTAACACATCGGAAGACGAACTGCGCCAGATGTTTGAACCGTTCGGACAAGTTGACCGGGTCAGCATCATGACGGACCGCGATACCGGGCGCTCTCGCGGATTCGGCTTTGTGGAAATGGCCAGTAATGAGGATGGAGAAAAAGCCATTACTGCATTGAACGGCACGCAAGTGGGCGGGCGCACGCTTAACGTAAATGAAGCGCGGCCGAAAACGGAGCACGCCGGGGGCGGCGGACGCGACCGCGGCGGCCGAGGTGGTGACCGTGGCGGCCGCGGTGGTGGGGGCGGCGGTCGGGGGCGCTGGTGAAACCATTCGCGAAAGTAATCGAATGATCGCGGTCGGTGATGCATCGACCACGCAAAGCTTCATTGATGCTTCTCAGTCCATCCATGTAAACTGAAGCTATTAGTGTGCGCCCGTAGCTCAGATGGATAGAGCGATTGCCTCCGGAGCAATAGGTCGGGAGTTCGAATCTCTCCGGGCGCACCATTACCCTCAGATCCTTCGCCGGAAACCCTGGCTCAGGATTTCGGCTGCGGGCTCCCCCCTTCGACTTCGCTCAGGGTCGCGCCCGCAAAACGCCTCAAGTTCGAATCTCTCCGGGCGTGTTCGCAGTTTCTTATTCCGCATTGCCAATTATCTAGATTCTCATCCCACTATGGGAATGCCTGGACGCGGCGTCTGTAGAGCCGTGATAGTGCATGGGGTCGTGGAATCTGTTCCCTTTTGCGAGTCTGATCACGCAGAACTGTGATGGGTATCACAGGAAAACTGCTGGCCCCCGATGTACTTATATCTCGCCCACGGGCCTGTTCAGGGCGGCCCATCTCTCCCACCCAGGAGTCTTTCTATGCCCGATCAACAACGATTATCAAAGGATGCGCGGATGGCCATGATGTCCCAGTTTTTGGGCTTCATGCTGGATGCTTATGACATGGCGCTGGTGCTGGTCATGGCTCCGATTCTCGTGAAAGTTTTCATTTCACCGAAGGGCAGCGCGGCCTGGCAGTACATCGTCATTGTATTTACTTACTCCATCACCATGGCGGCGAGGCCGATCGGTTCGGCCATATTCGGACGTTACGCGGACAAAATTGGTCGCCAGTTCCTCCTCGTCTTGACTATCGGAGGCGTAGGTTTGATGTCACTTCTGGGAGGCTTCCTGCCAACCTACGCGCAGATCGGCGCCTGGTCCTACGTCATCTTTTGTTCCCTTCGCTTACTGATGGGGATCTTCTTCGGCGGAGAATACGCGGTGGGGCACACCTTTGCCATTGAATATGCTCCGCAAAAAAAGCGGGGCGCGATTGGCGGCTTTATCCAATCGGGATTCCCGCTGGGCTATGTGCTCGGTTCGCTGGTCTTCGCTCTGGTTTCGTTTCTGACTACGAAAGAAGCAATGATCGCCTATGGCTGGCGAATCGTCTTCATGACTGGCGTCATTCCCGTGTTCCTGGCACTTTATATTCGAAGCAGTCTGCATGAGTCGCCGGAATTCGAGAAGACCAAAGCGCTGGGCAAGATCGAAAAGTCTCCTTTCCTGAGCTTGTTCAAACCACCTCAGCTCTTCGATTTTCTCCAGGTCTTCTTTTTTATGACTGGACTGTTCCTGACCGATTACTCAGTCTACGGATTTCTTCCCAACATCCTGACGCTCAAAGGACGCGGCTTTGACACCACGACCTATAGCCTGATTTACGGTTTTGCCTTGTTTATGGCGTTCCTGGGCTACAACTTTTACGGGTGGCTCTCCGATAAGACAGGACGGAAGATACTGACGCAGTGGTATTGCGCATTCCTGGTAGTGTTTGGGATTCCCGTTTTCTATGTGCTTTACCACGCAGCGATTGAGCGCAATCTCTGGATGGCCGTGCTCGGCACCGTGATGGCGGCCATGCTCAAGCTGGCGTGGGGAGTGGTTCCGGCCTACCTGTGCGAGCGATTTCCGACGAGACGGCGCGCTGCGGGTGTGGGCTTTGGATACTCTTCGGGAGCGCTGCTGGGCGCGTGGTTTAGCGCTTACGTGTGGTGGGCTCACAAGATTCCCTTTATCTCTGCGATTGAGAAGCAGGACATGTGGTTGTCGCCGGCCGTGGTGCTGACTGTTGGCGCGGTGATGACGTTTGTCAGCTTGCTGTTCTCTCCGGAGACGAGACATCTTCAACTGGATGAAGTGGGAGAGAAGGAACGAGCGTTCGAGGCCGCCGAGGAAGCTAAGGCCGAGGTGGTGTTGGCAAGCTAGTTCGCGATCCCGACTCGCTCGAGCCGAGCGCCGAGGTCCGCGTTTCGCCGGCTGGAAACCGGCAGGATGCCACTCCCTGCCGGATCTGGAGTGATTGATGAATACATTTCCGGTTTTGTTGGGAGCGTTGTGTGTCTATGCTCTGGCCTATCGTTATTACAGCGCGTTCATCGCCGCAAAGGCTCTCTCGCTGGACGATCGGCGCACCACTCCCGCGCATACCTTTGCAGATGGGCACAATTACGTGGCTTCTCCGCGATGGGTGCTTTTCGGCCATCACTTCGCGGCGATTGCGGGAGCTGGGCCGCTGATTGGACCGACGCTGGCGGCACAGTTCGGATTTGCGCCCGGCTTTCTATGGCTACTGGTGGGCGCCGTGCTGTGCGGGTGCGTACAAGACTTTACTGTGTTGATCGCGTCGGTGCGTCACCGGGGGCGGTCGGTGGCGGATGTGGCGCGCACGGAGATCAGTCCGTTTGCCGGCCTGGTGGCGATGATTGCGGTGCTCTTTATTCTGCTGGTCACACTGGCGGGGCTGGGCATCGTGGTGGTGAATGCACTTTCGAACAGTCCGTGGGGAGTGTTCACCATTGGCATGACGATCCCCATCGCGGTGATCATGGGATGGTGGATGTTCAAGAGTCATGCCGGAAAAATTAAGGTTGTCGGTCCCAGTATTTTTGGCGTCGTTCTTTTGCTGAGCGGCGTGGTGGCGGGACACTGGGTGGCACAGACGAGTTGGGCGAGTGCGCTTACTTTTACGCCGCATCAGATTACGATTCTGATGGGCATCTACGGGCTGGTGGCCTCGGTGCTTCCGGTGTGGCTGGTGCTGGAGCCGCGTGATTATCTCTCGACCTACGTCAAGCTGGGTACGATCGCAGTGCTGGTCATTGGCGTTTTCGTGGTTCATCCCAATATTCAATTTCCTAACTTCACTTCGTTCGTGCACGGGGGCGGGCCGATCATCAAGGGGAATCTGTTCCCATTTCTCTTTGTGACGATTGCTTGTGGAGCGATTTCGGGATTTCACTCACTCATATCTTCGGGCACGACTCCAAAGATGCTGGACAAGGAAAGCGACGCGCGCTTCATCGGATATGGGGCGATGATGGCGGAGTCGCTGGTGGGGGTGCTGGCGCTGATTGCAGCCTGCTCGCTGGCGCCGGGCGATTATTTCGCCGTCAATACTACGCCGGCGGTGTTCAGCCATCTGGGGTTGACCACGGTGAATCTGGATATGTTCTCGCGCGAGGTCGGAGAACATCTGGCGGGGCGCACGGGAGGCGCGGTTTCATTGGCGCTCGGTATGGCACAGATCTTCCGCGGTCTGCCGGGGATGAAACAGTTGATGGGATATTGGTATCACTACGCCATCATGTTTGAAGCGCTGTTCATTTTGACGACGGTGGACACGGGAACACGGGTGGCTCGTTACGTTCTCCAGGAACTCATGGGCAAGGTGCATAAGCCTTTTGGGAATAGTTCGTGGCTGCCGGGAAATTTGCTGACCAGCTTTGTTGTGGTGATGGGATGGGGATACTTGATCTATACGGGGAACATTTCCACGATATGGCCGCTGTTCGGAACCGGTAACCAACTGCTGGCAACCATTGCGCTGGCGGTGACTACTACGTTTCTGATTAACATGGGCAAACAGAAGTATGCGTGGATCACGGCGCTTCCGATGTGCTTTGTAGGCGTTACGACGCTGACCGCGGGAGTGCTTTCGATCAAAAATATTTTCTGGCCGCTGACTTCGAAGCCGGGGCAAGTATTCACGGGATACTTGGATTCCGTCCTGATGAGCATCTTCATCCTTGGGGTAATTCTGGTCGTATTCGATGCAGTAAGGCGGTGGATAGCAGTGCTGCGCGGCGCTCCGGCACCGCAAGAAGCCTTCGGACCTCCGGTAACCGCTGGGGGCGAAGTGAAGATGGGCTGCTGTTAGAGAGTGCGATCAACGAACCGGCCGCTGAGCATAATCTATCGCGCAGGCAGAGTGGGCGGAGCGGGGACAGACAGAAAAAAACAAATCCAGCCAAGCATTGCGGCGAACGGTTTACGCAGTCGAACTGAACACCGGAAACATCGGGACGCTACCGGGGCGTCCATTGCGGGTGACCGGAGAAGAGTCCGTTGGCGAAGCCCATTTGATAGGCAAGGAAAAGACCAAAAGCCAAACTCACCAACCCGGATGCGAGGCCGAGCCAGTGGGAAAAATTCTCATGCCTCCTTCCAAAGAAGTTGAACGCCGAGGCAATGCTCATCGTGATGAGCATCATGCCGCCCACAGTGCCGAGTCCGAAGACGAGCAGATAAACCATTGCCCAGTGCGGGTTTCGGATAGTTGTGAGAATGAGCAGCGCAACCGCAGCGGAACCGGCGAGGCCGTGAACAATGCCCACGACTAAGGGACGCAGTTGCTGATAGAGGCCGATCCTGCCGAATATCCGATCGAGCCAGGTGAGAGGAGTTTGGTGAGTGTGGGCGTGCGACTCAGGCGCGTGTCCGTGCGCATGGCTGTGCACGTAGTCACCATGAACGTGGGGATGAGAATGGACGACGTGAGATTCTTCAGCAGCGGGGGCGACCGCGCGCGCCGTGCGCATAAAGCTGACAATGTTCATCGCGCCTAAAACGATGAGCATGAGTCCGACGGAAAGCTCCATGGAGAGCCCGATTCGCGCCGGAATCACGACGTCGAACAAGATGATGGCGGAGCCCACAATGAAGATGGTTAGCGTGTGGCCGATGCCCCAGAAAATGCCGGTGAGCGCAGCTTTCAGCAGATTGCGCTGCCGGCTGACGATCGTGGTGACGGCGACGACGTGGTCGGGATCGGTGGCATGGCGCATCCCGAGAAAAAATCCCACGGCGATAATCGACAGGAAACTGATCATGACTTGCGAACCATGCTAAGTAACGGCGCCGACGCGGGATTCTTCTAAACGCGTTTTGAGAAAACTGAGGAACTCTTCCATTCCTTTGCCATTCTTGGCGGAGAGCTTGAAGACTTGCATGCCGGGCCGCACCGCCTGGATGTTGCCGTATGCCGCCTGCCAGTCGAACTCGACCGCCGGGGCCAGATCCATTTTCGTGACGACCGCAATGTCGGCGCTGTTGAAAATTGTGGGGTACTTGAGGGGCTTATCCTCACCCTCCGTGACCGAGATCAGTACGAGTCGGAGATTCTCGCCGAGATCATAGGAGGAAGGACATACCAGGTTCCCCACATTCTCGATAAAAAGGAAATCAAGCTGGTTGAGATCCCACGGTTGGAGGGCGTTCTGGACCATAGCCGCTTCGAGATGACAGAGTGTACCCGTGGTGATTTGCTTGACCGGAGCCTGGCTGCGGGCCAACCTTGCCGCATCGTTATCCGTGGCGAGATCGCCAACGAGGGCGGCGACACGATAATTTTGACGAAGCAACGTGAGTGTCTTTTCCAAGAACATGGTTTTGCCTGAGCCGGGACTGGACACCAGGCTGACGACAAACACTCCCGCTGCGTGGAACTGTTCGCGCAAGGCGCGCGCGTTCAGATCGTTCTGTTTGAGAACATTTTTTCTGACTTCAATTAAACGGGGTTGTGATCCCATTCTTCAATCTCCAATGCAACCACTTCGAGTTCCTTTCCTTGCACCACGTTGGCCGATGGAGTGCCACATTCCGCACAACAAAATAACTGCACGGAACTGATGGGACGCGGCACCTGGCAGTTTTGACAATAGATGAGGACAGGAACATCCTCCACCACCAGGCGCGCACCTTTCAGCGAAGTGTCTTCGCATGCCATCTCGAAAGAACCCAGGAGAGCTTCTTTCACCACGCCGGAGAGCTCGCCGAGCTTGAGATGCACGGCACTCACTGGAACTCCTCCGCGACGGTCCGATTCCTCCTGCGCGAGTTCGATGATGCTCATTGCGATGGAGAGCTCGTGCATCGTTCTTTAACCAGTGTGCTCTCGAACCTTGATTGCTTCAAGCGAATCGAGCGAATGCCGCCAGGGCTGCCTGGCCCAGGCTGATGCCACCATCGTTGGGCGGAACGGCATGATTCGTCCAAACCTCGATACCCGTGGCTTCAAAGAGCGACTTCAGGTCTTTCAAGAGTAACTCATTCTGGAAAACGCCACCCGAAAGAACCACGACATCCAGATGATGAGCTTCAGCCTCACTTACCACGGCATCGCGCAGGCCTTGGGCTAGTCCGCGCTGGAAGGCGCGCGCAATTTCTGCGAGAGGCCGGCCGCGAAGGCGGTCGCGAACCACAGCCTGCAGTAAGGGCCGAAAATCCAATTCTTGCCCTGACCATGGAAACGGATACGGTTCCGTCGAATGCACGATGCAGGCAAGTTGTTCCAGCCACATTGCGGCCTGGCCTTCGAACGTGATCTCGCGCGTAAAGCCGAGCAGCGCGGCGGCAGTGTCGAAGAGCCGGCCAATGGAAGTGGTGGGGAAAGTTCTGACATTCTTCTGGACCAGGTCCAGGGCTTGCAGGTAACGCTGGGCGAAGTTGAAGGGCGGTGCTGTCAGATCGGGTAAACCTTCGATCTGAGACAGAAACCCAGCCGCGGCCTGGACTGGATATTGTGCAGCAGCGTCGCCACCCGGCAGCGAAGCGCTACGCAAGTGTCCGACGCGATCAAAGCCGTCTTTGACACTTCCTAAGAAAATCTCGCCGCCCCAGATGCTTCCATCGTCTCCATATCCGGTGCCATCGAAACTGACTCCGATGACGCGCTTCTCCCATTCGCCGCGCTCCGCCAGCACGGAAGCTATGTGGGCGCGATGATGCTGGACTGCAAGTCTTTGCGGAATTCCCAACGCCAGCGCATGAGAACTGCTGGCATATTGCGGATGGGAGTCGTAGGCGAGCAGCAAGTCTTCGGGACGAACCTCATACATGGAGATCAGATCGTGAATCGTTTCTTTGAACGCACGAAGCGAACCATAATGATCCAAATCTCCGATGTGCGGGCTCATGAATGCTTGCCCATCGACAACGAGCGTGATTGTATTCTTCAGGTCGGCGCCGACCGCCAAAATCAGACGCACAGTCGGGAGCGTCGCTACGGCTCCCGGAGCATATCCTCGAGCACGCCGAACAATAACCGGACCAAACACGCCGTCGCGGGCTACGGAGTCATCTACTCGTCGCGCAATCGGACGCTCGCCAATCAGGAATGCGTCCGCGATTCCAGAAAGACGGTCCAGCGCCTCGTCATCTTCATAGGCGATGGGTTCACTTGATCGATTCGCGCTGGTCATTACCAACACTTCCGGAGCGCCTGCGGCGAAGAGCAAATAATGCAGAGGCGTGTAGGGAAGCATCAGGCCGAGCTCGTTATTTTCTGGCGCCACCCCGGAATCAACCTGGTGGGGTTCGGCGATCGAGGGTGCGAGGACAATCGGGCGAGCGACGGAGGTGAGGAGTTCTTCAGCTGCCGATGAAAGCTCGACCAGCTGCCGAGCAACCTCCGCATTCTTTGCCATGATGGCAAACGGTTTTTCCTTGCGGTACTTGCGTTCGCGCAAAGCCGCGACCGCCGCGGGGTTTGAGGCGTCGCACGCCAGGTGATATCCGCCGAGTCCTTTCACCGCGAGGATGCTCCCGGAGGCAAGGAGCTGCGCGGCTTGGCGAATGCTTGGCTCACTTTCATGCACCACCTCATCGCCTTTTTGTAGGGAATAGCCTGGTCCACAAGATGGACACGCTACCGGCTGCGCGTGAAAGCGGCGGTTGGCGGGATCGCGATATTCGGCTGCACAGTAATCGTCCAGCGGCCAACGCTGCATTGTGGTGTTTGGCCGGTCGTAAGGTAGAGACAAAACGACGGTGTAGCGCGGGCCGCAATTTGTGCAGTTGATGTAGGGATACCAGTAACGACGGTCAGAAGGATCGAACAGTTCGCGCAGACATTCATCGCAAAGCGGGAGGTCTGGCGAGATGCGCACTGTCGGCCGTTCGCAACGATGACTTTCCCGGATCGTGAATTCATTCAGCCCGAGAGGATCGGCGCGACGGACTTCGATTTCCGTGATGCTGGAGGCCGGTGGAGGCTGCGTTTTGAGATGCCGAACGAATGCCAGTAGTCCTTCCTCTGCGCCTTCCAGGAAAATTTCAACACCTCCCTCGCCGTTCAGCACCCATCCGGCAAGGGTGTTGGCGCGGGCGAGACGATAAACGAAGGGGCGAAAGCCGACGCCCTGCACCACTCCGCGAACTCGAATGGAACATGCGCTGGGCATTCTTAGTCCACATCCTTATTCCACATCCAGAAAGCAGCTGCATCCCTGCCAGCTATTCTCGCATTTTCGTCTTAAAGTGCAGCCAGGCGTCGTTGCACCAGCAGGAAATAGAGCGCGAGGAGAACAAGCAGGAATCCATTCACACCCACGACTACAGGGGCAGTAAAGATGGGAACGAGCCATCCGGATAACAAATTGCCCATCGGCATGCCGCCGCGGAAGGCAACGTTGTAGACGCTCATTACGCGGCCGCGCATTTCGTTTGTGGTGATCAATTGCACCAGGGAGCTGACCGTGGCAAAGACTGCCATCATGGAGGCGCCTACGATTACCAGAAGGACTCCGCTTAGCGGGACGGATTTTGAAATAGCGAACCCGGAGATGCCGGCACCCAGGCAGATGAGGGCAAAGAGGGCTACGCGTCCCTTTCTCTTGAAGTTCCCGGCGGTCGCGATGGTCAGCGAACCGAAGATCGAGCCCAGCCCCATGAGCGCGAGAAGATTGCCGTAAGTTTCGGGGCCGCGATGGAAGATGTCTTTCACGAATACCGGGATGTAGGTGCGCATGGGCATCCCTAAAGCAGTCATGCAGAAGGCAAGCAGGATCAAGGCTTCCATGGAGGTCTGCTTGCGGGCAAACTGGATTCCCTGCTTGAGGCTGGCGAACATGGTCTCTGTGGTCTTTGCCGGCAGAAAGCGAGCGCTGATGATCGACAGCGAAACGATGGGCGCGAGGAAGGAAAGCGCATTGAGTCCGAAACACCATTTCTCTCCAAGCTTTGCCAAGGCCTGCCCGGCCAAAGCCGGGCCCACCATAACGGCCACGTTGAACTGTATGGAATTCAGCGCGATGGCGTTAGGCATGTCATCCTTCTCGACAAGAGTTGGAATGAGAGCCTGATAGGCCGGTCCGCCGAAGGCTTGCGCTAGTCCCGAAATGAAGGAGAGGCAAAGGATGTGCCAAACGTGGACCAGATCTGTCGCCACAAGAATGGTGAGCAGGGTCGCGGTGGCCATTTGCACGTATTGGGAGCCGAGCAGAATCCTTCGCCGCTCTACCCGATCGGCAACGACGCCACCGATCAGGGAGAAAAGAAAGATAGGTATCCCCCCTAGAAATTGGTCAAGAGCGAGCAAGAAGGCGGAATGGCTGAGGCGGTAGATCAGCCAGCCTTGCGCCACAATTTGCATCCAGGTACCGATACTGGAGGTGCAAGCACCAATCCACATCAGGCGGAAATCGCGATATTGGAATGCTTTAAAGACCCGGGCAAGCAAACTAGGCGTCTCCAGAGGCTCTGGCAGAAGCGTACCACGCGGCTTTGTCAGTTCGAACGCCTTCATTTGGCAACGGGCAGCAGTTCATGAGACGTTGTAGATGGGCGAATGTCAACGGCGGATTCAAGGTTGTGGAAGACTTATGCGCAGGATTTCGTTGAACAAACCAATTTTGATATGACCTACGACGCTATTTTGGTGGTTTCCTTCGGAGGGCCGGAATCGAAGGAGGAGGTGATGCCCTTCCTGGAAAACGTGCTGCGCGGAAGGAACATTCCGCGCGAGCGCATGCTGACCGTGGCCGAGCACTACTATCACTTCGAGGGCAAGAGTCCGATCAACGATCAGACGCGGGAATTGATTGCCGCGCTGCAAGCAGAGATGGAGCGAGACGGACTCAAGCTGCCGGTCTATTGGGGAAATCGAAACTGGCATCCATTTCTGGCCGAGACTCTGGAGAAAATGAAACAGTATGGCATCCGGAGGGCCGTTGCTTTTGTGACTTCGGCCTACAGTTCGTACTCCGGATGCCGGCAGTATCGCGAGGACATCGCGCGGGCGCAACGCGAAGTAGGGCCGGGCGCGCCGGAGGTAGACAAACTGCGGGCGTTCTTTAACCATCCCGGTTTTATCGAACCCACGGTGGAGCGGGTTCGCGAAGCGTTGAAAAGCGTTCCGTCGAACGCGCGGGAAAACGTGCAGATTGTTTACACGGCACACAGCATTCCGGAATCCATGGCGAACACTTCTGATTACGTGAAGCAATTGCAAGAAGTGCGGCGTCTGGTTTCGGAAGTGATTGGACACAAAAACGATGTGCTGGTCTACCAGAGCCGGAGCGGCTCTCCGGGGCAGCCGTGGCTGGGACCGGACATTCTCGAGTATTTGCGTAAGGTAAAGGCGGAGAATCTGGCATCGGCTGTGGTTCTGGCGCCAATCAGTTTTATTTCCGATCACATGGAAGTGCTCTATGACCTGGATATTGAAGCGCGGCAACTTTCCGATTCTCTAGGTTTGCCGATGACGCGGGCGAAGACGGTTGGCGTCCATCCGAAGTTTATCGCCATGATTCACGAGTTGATTTTGGAACGAATGGATCCGACAACAGAGAGGCGGGCGTTAGGGGTGCTGGGGCCGCGAGCGGATGTCTGTGCGGAGAATTGCTGTCCGGGGCCGCAGCGGATGGGGCGACCAGCGAGCTAGACGGAGCTAGGAACCTTGGGGCTATCGTACTCGGTGGCCCTGGGCCGGCCCTCGACCAGATGCATGGTGTGGAGAATTGTTTGAATGACGGATTCATTCCCCACGGCCGTGTTGATCATCACGTGGTAGAGGGAGCGCGTGGGCCAGTCGGCGTCGAAGTAGTGCTTCACGAAAGCGATGCGCTGACGATCCACCGAATCGACATTGGCTTCGGCTTCCGCTTCGGTGGATCCGTCCTGGATCAGGCGGCGAATTTTCTCGGCACGCGGAGCGTAAAGGAAAACGTGAAAGGCGTCGGGATGCTCGCGCAGGAAATAAGGCGCGCCCCGGCCGACGACAACCGCGTTTCCATCCTGAGCGATTTTTGTAGTGATCTGCTCCATCATCCACATCATGCAATCGGTGTCGAAGGCAGCGTTGGTGAGTTGGGAACTGGGTTCGTAACTGCCCCGCCAGAAGGTTTTAGCCAGGCGGTAGAAACGGCTGTCCATACGCTCGTCACAGCGTTTGACGGCTTCCGGGTCCACATTGGCCATGCGGGCGATTTCTTCGGTGAGGCGGCGGTCCCAGAGGGTCCATCCGAGATGCTGGGCTAATTGTGCGGCAATGGCGCCACCGCCGCAGCCGTATTCTCGCTCTATGG
Organism: uncultured Acidobacteriaceae bacterium; assembly: GCA_963750245.1. Lineage (GTDB taxonomy): Bacteria > Acidobacteriota > Terriglobia > Terriglobales > Acidobacteriaceae > Sulfotelmatobacter. The sequence goes on along the minus strand of CAVVQB010000002.1, from coordinate 191,733 downwards.
TGACGAGGTGAAACATGGCTCAATTTCACTATTGCGGCAATTAGTGTACAGCAATTCCTCCGCCGGGCCTGCTTTTTTTCATCAGGAATACCAGGGGAACCATGGCCAGGATGGCCCAGCCCAGAAAGCGGAAGTCGTCGATGTAGGCGAGCATAGTGGCCTGCCGTTGAACTGTTCCTTCAATCATGGCATAGGCCTGCTGGGTGGCGAAGGCGGCGTTGGCGCCGTGAGCCCGCATGGCTTGGGAGGTGCCTTGCAACATGGACTGGAAAGCTGGATTGCCGGCGCTCAGGTGACGGGACAGATCATTCAAATGAACCTGAGTGCGGCGATCGAGCATGGTGGTGACCAGCGAAATGCCCACGCTGCCACCGATATTGCGGGCCAGGTTCATCAGGCCGGAGGCCGCGTTGTTTTTGTCCCGCGGGAGAAAGGCGTAGGCTGCCGTATTGATCGGGACGAACAAGAACGCCATGCCTGCGGCCTGAAGGATACGAGCCGTCGCGGCGGTCCGGAAATCGATTTGCAAATCGAACCGGGTCATGTTGAACAGAGAGGCAGAAAGCATGACCAGACCGTAAACCAGCAGCCAGCGCGGACTATAGCGCGAGAGCAAGAATCCCACCAAGGGCAGTAACAGCATGATGGTGAATCCGCCGGGCATGAGGGCCAATCCCGATCGCTCGGCGGTATAGCCCAGCAAGGTCTGCATGAATAGCGGGAGTAACAATGTGCTGCCCAGAAGAGCGAAACCCAGCATGAACATCAGGAGGTTGGAGATGCCGAAGGTACGATCGCGAAACAGATGCAGATCGATGATGGGATCTTTGTGGGTCCACTCCCAGAAGATCACGAAGATCAAGGAGACGGCAGCGATGGCGGAAAGGATCACGATAAAGTGCGACTCGAACCAATCGTCGCGCTGACCCTTGTCGAGGACAACCTGCAAGGTTCCCAGGCCGAGGGCCACGAAGCCTAGCCCGATGTAATCGATCTTGGTTTCGCTGAGCTTGCGGCGCCTGAGATATGGCGGGTCCTGGATCAGTCGCGAGGTAAGCAGGATAGAGATAATTCCGACTGGAATGTTGATGAAAAAAATCCAGCGCCAGGTAAAGTTGTCGGTGATCCAACCGCCGAGGGTGGGGCCGATAGCGGGTGCTGTGACTACGGCGATGCCGTAGACGGCGAAAGCCATCCCGCGTTTGGCGGGCGCAAAGGTGTCGGCGAGGATGGCTTGCTCGCTGGGCTGCAGGCCGCCTCCGCCAGCCCCTTGCAGCACGCGGCAAATGATGAGCGTGGCCAGATTCGGCGCCAATCCGCACATGAATGAGCTGATGGTGAATAGGGCCACGCAGCTCATGTAGAAATTCTTGCGCCCCATGATGGAGGAGAGCCAGCCACTCAGGGGAAGCACGATGGCGTTGGAAACGAGATAAGAGGTGAGAACCCAAGTGCTTTCGTCCTGGCCAGCCGAAAGACTCCCGGCAATGTGAGGCAGAGCGACGTTGGCGATGGAGGTGTCGAGCACTTCCATGAAAGTCGCCAGGGTAACGGTAACGGCGATGATCCAGGGATTGACCGCTGGGCGCCATACGTCGGCATTGGCGTCTTGCAGCGGCGGCGCGGCAGCGCTCATTGACGAATCCAGACCTTGGGTTCGACCGACATGCCGGGACGCAGCGACTGATCTTCATTCTCACCAGGATCAAGAACGATCTTCACCGGAATACGTTGCACGACCTTCACATAGTTGCCGGTGGCATTTTCGGGAGGAAGCAGGCTGAAGCGGGCGCCGCTGGCGCCGGCGATGCTGTTCACCTTACCCTTGTATTTCCTACCGTTGGCATCCACTTCAATGGTGACGGGCTGTCCAACCTTCATATATCGAAGCTGGGTTTCCTTGAAGTTGGCCGTGATCCAGATATCGTTGAGAGGAATGACCTTCATCAGTTCCTGGCCGGGAGCTACATTCTGCCCGACCTCGACGGTGCGATCGCTCACCACGCCGACAACGGGAGCAATCACTTTCGTATATTGCAAGTTGAGCTGGGCCTGATCGAGCGCTGCTTTCTTTTGCATTACCTGTGCTTCCGCCGAAGCTGCCCGGGAGCGGCTGATCTGCAGCTGTCTGGGGCCGGTCTGGGCGTAGCGCAAGTTGGCTTCGGCTTGCACTAATTTTCCCTGGGCCTGAATCACTTGCGCCTGAGCGGCGTCGGCCATGGCATGGGCGGCGGCGACGGCAGCCGCGTCAGCTGCAGCGGAGGCTACGGCTTGATCGTACTGCTGTTGCGAGATTTCCTGTTTGTCTATCAATTGCTTGTAGCGGACGAGATCGTTCTGCGCCTTGACGTTGTTCGCTTCGGCTTGGTCGCGCTGTGCTTTGGCTGCGTCGAACTGCTGCCGGGCAGCGGCGATGCCTGCACGGGAGCTGGCAACGTCGGCCTCGCTCGCTGAAACCTGGCTGGTGGTGTTGACGTCCGTAATGGGGACGTTGACGCCGGCGGCGGCAGCGGCGGCCTGGGCGTCTTCGTAATCGGCTTTAGCGCGGTCGTAGGCGACCTGATAGTCGGTGGGATCGATCTCCACGAGAAGCGCACCGGCCTGGACGTACTGGTTATCTACGATATCCAACCTTATGACATGGCCGGAAATGCGAGCGCTGATGGAATTGATGTGGCCGTCGATCTCGGCATCATCGGTGTCTTCGTAGCTGGAGATGTAGCGGTAGACAAAAAAACCCACGACTAACAGCACAACCACGCCAATGATAACCGCGATGCGAAAGCCGGGACTGGCAGTACGCGAAGGACGGGTACGGAAATCCCGCTCCGTGGCCGGCAACGGCTTATTGCGGGCTTCAGGTTGCTCCGGCGGAGCGGCAGGCGGACTTTGCGTCGTCGGTTCCATAGTGTTATTTCTGTTCGCCTTTCAAATATCGTTTGACTCCCTGTTCAGCGTCGCCGATGGCGCGTGCCAGTTCTATCTTCGCCAGGTTGTGCGTGTAAAGACTCTGGATGTAACTTTCATGAGCGCCGGCGACAGACTCCTGGGCTTGCACTACTTCCAGGTTGTCGGTAACCCCGGCACTGAATCGATCCCGCGATTGCGTAAGTGCCTCTTCCGCCAGCTCCACGGAACTGCGCGCGACCTCGACCTGATCGGCAGCGGCGTTCAAATCCAGCAAAGCACTGCGGACTTCATAATCAATGCGGCCGCGAAGATCCCCCAGCTGAGAACGCGCTTGCTTCAATTGGGCTTCGGCTTCCAACACGTCGCTATGAATCTTTCCGCCGGCAAAAATGGGGATGGTAAGACCGCCGTCCACTTGCCATGTTCCATTGGACTGACTCGGGTTGGTTCCGATGTCGCCATAGTTCGCGTTGAAACCAAGCGTCGGATAGTGACCCGCGGTAGCAGCACGGCGAGAGAGCTCGGCGGCTCGGACTTGCGCTTCCGCTGCTTGATAGTCCGAGCGGGAGAGGTAGGCGCGCTGCAGGTAGACCTCGACGGCCAACGGAGTCAGCGCTTGATACGGGGCCTTCTCGGTCAAGACAAATTCCTGGCCCGGGGGCAAGCCGATGATGCGCGCCAGGGAGAGCTTTTGTTTGGCAAAGTCGGCGCGAGCCGCAATCAATTGTTGTTCTCGAGTTTGCAACTCGACTTGAGAGCGCAAAGTGTCAATGGCCGGATTGAGTCCGGCCCTCTGCTGATCAACCGCTTTGTCGTAGAGAGCCTGGGCATTCGTCACCTGAGCCTGCGCCGTTTCTATTCGCGCAGCGTCCGCAATGGCGAGCAGGTAAGCGTTCCCGACCGCGAGCACCACCAGTTCCCTGGCGTCTTTATAGTTATATTGCGCAGATTTCAGGCGCTCGGAGGCGGCACGCATCTGCTCGAGGTCCTTGAAGTTAAAAACCGACTGACTTACAGAGGCACGAGCGTCGAAATAATTGAAGGGACCAATCACTCTGGGAATGGGAAACGGGAAAACGTTGCTCTTGAAGCCAAACGCGGTCAGGCTTTCTGTCTCCACATTTTCCTGCAATTGAGCCTGCAGGTTCGGCAGCAGATTACTAAGCTCTTTCCATCTTTCGCCCCTCGCCGTAATTGCCTGATCTCCTGAAATAAGAAGCCCGAGATTGTTGCGCAGTCCGCGGTCGATGGCCTCCTTGAAGTCCAACTGCAGCACTTCCGGAGTCGCCTTGCCTTCGGGCTCGCTTCCGGTGAAGGGGCTCTGCGAGCCGGGTAGAGAAATGGATGGCGTGGGCACGGAGTTCTGTGCCACGAGGCCTGTACCGGTGAACGGCAACAGTAGAGTCCAGGCGAGAAGTCTACAATTGGGGCGGGTTAGAAGACCGTGCATTTCGATTCTGAAAGAATCCCATTATAAATCTTTAGGAAGGCCTTTCTCAGCACATAGAACTATAACGCGTTGTTTTTGATTCACTTATGGCACAGAGAGATGCAAAAAGCCAGGGCAGCGGCAATTCCCAGGCGTTGCCTTCATGAATCAGTCGTACACTTTGGCCGATATGGAGTGTGACCTTCGGAACCTCCCGCCGGTTGGTTTATGAAGGTAGAGTAAAGGAGAATCGCTTCACCGCCCTTAACCACTCCATCCTGCCCATGCCCTCTGCAGACGCGAAGCAAGCTAAGAAGCCGGTCGACCGTCGCCGACGTCGGCATGCCCGGTACCGCGGAGATTTTCGGGTCTCTGTCAGCCATCTTCTTGGAGACGAGTACCAAAAGATCGAAGGGCATTGCAGGGATCTGTCGGAAGCCGGGATCGGCATCATTCTGGCGGCGGAACTGAAGGGTGGTGAGGTGGTGGGCTTAAGCTTCTTGCTTCCGGGAGCACCCCAACCGTTCGAAGTGAGGGCGGTGGTCCGCCATCGACGAGGGTATCAATATGGTTTTGAGTTCCTCTCACTCTCCCCAGAGCAGCGTGATCTGCTGGAGAGCTTTTTCAAAGGCCTGCAACCTGTTGACTAAAGCTTTGAGCAGAAGGTGACTTAGGTCATCTTGTGGATAGATGACTGGTAGTTCAACCTAGAAGCGCGCTTCTGCTAGGGATCGTAGCGCTGACCTCGATGACAGATTCAAAGGCAAACGTGTCGGCTGGAACGGATTGGACGGGATTGCTGGCGGATCCGGACCTGGCACGGAACCTTGGAAAGCTATTGCAGATCTATCGCGACGCGCCTCCCGACCACAGGGAACAGGCTTTACTTTCGGCCATGCGCGAGATCAAACAGGGTTCCAACGCCGCCCCGGCCCCGGCCAAGGTCACCGAGGCCGCACCTCATCCGCTGCCTACCGAAACCTCAGCCATACCTCCGTTCGAGCCCGATATTTTCAGCTCGAACTGGGGACAAGATCGACGGCGTCATCCCAGAATTAAATGCTTCGTGGCAGTGGAGTTGCGCGTGGATGACGGGGACGTTCCGATCTGGGGCAACCTGTCCAATACCAGCATGGGGGGATGTCAGGTGGAAACGGCGTCTCATATACGCGGAGGCGCCAAAGTCGAAATCGGGCTATGGGTTGCAAGCGGCAAGATCTGGGTAAAGGGTTTAGCCCTCAACGGAGTGGTCACTCGGAGTGCGCCTACTGCTGGCCTACGCATCCGTTTTGCCGGAATGGAGCGGCCCGAGAAAGAGAATCTTCGGCAGTTTCTGAAGTATATCCAGGAGACCACGCGGGCTTCGAGTAGCGAAAGCAGCTATTTGCAACTGCTAAAGTAATCGCCCACATTTGTATTTCACCGCCCCGCTTTTCTTGAAGTTCCTTCAGATTTTCACAGGTCTTTGCTGCTCTGTTACGCCACTGTAACGACACAGTCCTCCGGAAATTGATACACTCGGGAGCGTGTGTGAAACCCTTTTCTGCCTTGGAACTCTAATACGGCTAACTGAGGAAAACCACCAGTAAACCAAGATCGTCCGCGAGAGGAGCGCTCCCCATGGTAGCCAGTGAACAACCCTTGATAACCGGCCAGCAACTGGACACGCTCAGCATCAATACGATTCGCACTCTGGCGATTGACGCTGTACAGCAGGCCAATAGCGGGCATCCCGGCGCGCCCATGGGGCTGGCGCCCGGTCACCTACTGCTTGTGGCAAGAATTTCTGCGCTACGACCCCGCGGATCCAACCTGGCTGAATCGCGACCGTTTCGTTCTGTCCAACGGCCACGCCTCCATGCTGCTTTACGCGATGCTGTATCTGGCGAGGTGCCGCGAAGTGGATGAGGACGGCATCAGATTCTCAGAGAACTCGCGGTCCCGATGGAAGAGATCAAGCGCTTCCGCCAGTTGGGCAGCCGCACGCCGGGACATCCCGAGTCGCATATCACTTCCGGAGTTGAAACCACGACCGGGCCCGCTCGGCCAAGGCGTGGGCAACAGCGTGGGAATGGCGATCGCCAGCAAGTGGCTGGCGGCGAACTTCAACCGGCCTGGCTTCGAAATTTTCGACTTCAACGTCTACGCGATGTGTTCGGACGGCGATCTGATGGAGGGTATTGGGGGCGAAGCCGCGTCGCTGGCCGGACATTTGAAACTTTCGAACCTCTGCTGGATGTACGACAACAATCGCATCACGCTGGATGGGCCGGCGAGTTGGTCGTTCAGCGAAGATGTGGCGACGCGCTTCATCGGATACGGCTGGAACGTAACGCGGGTGGCCGATGCCAACGACCTGGAGATGCTGGCGCGGGCGTTTGAAGTCTTCGCCAAGACGACGGACCGGCCGACGCTGATCATCGTGGACAGCCACATCGGCTACGGATCTCCGCACAAGCAGGACACGAATGCAGCTCACGGCGAGCCTCTGGGCGAAGAAGAAGTGCGGCTGGTCAAGAAATTCTATGGCTGGCCGGAGGATGCCAAGTTCCTGGTGCCAGACGGTGTGCGAGAACATTTCCGCGAAGGAATTGGGAAGCGCGGGCGCGAACTGCACGCGCAGTGGTCGAAGCTGTTTGCAGAGCTACTCGCAGAAATTTCCCGAACTGGCGGATCGGCTGCAGCGCATGCAACACCACGAACTGCCTGCGGGCTGGGACAAGAATCTGCCGACGTTCCCCGCCGACGCGAAAGGCGTTGCGACGCGCGAGAGTTCAGGCAAAGTGCTGAACGTGCTGGCGCAAAATATTCCGTGGCTGATTGGCGGCTCGGCTGACCTGGCGACTTCGAACAAGACGACGTTGAAGTTCGAAGGCGCGGGAGATTTCGAGGCCGGCAACTACGCTGGACGCAATCTGCATTTCGGCGTGCGGGAGCACGTGATGGGCGCGAGCGTGAACGGGCTGATCGTTTCGGGAATCCGGGCGTTCGGCGCAACTTTCTTCAACTTCAGCGATTACATGCGGGCCAGCATTCGGCTGTCGGCGCTGATGGAAATTCCCTCGATCTTCATCTTCACTCACGATTCGATCGGAGTGGGAGAAGATGGACCGACGCATCAGCCGATCGAGCAACTGGCGTCGCTGCGGGCGATGCCGAATTTGATTGTGCTGCGTCCGGGCGATGCCAATGAAGTGGTGGAGGCGTGGAAGATCATCGCGCAGCTGCAGCATCAGCCTGCAGCATTGGTGCTGACTCGGCAGAATCTTCCAACCCTTGACCGCACGAAGTATGCCGCAGCATCAGGAACGGCGAAGGGCGCTTATGTGCTGGCTGATGCGCCCGGCGGAAAACCTGACGTGATTCTGCTGGGCACGGGCAGCGAAGTCTCGCTTTGCGTCGAGGCTTATGAAAAACTGAAGAGCGAAGGGCATCGCCGCGCGCGTGGTGAGCATGCCTTCGTGGGAGATTTTTGAACAGCAGGACGAAGCCTACAAAGAAAGTGTTCTACCCCCTTCGGTGACAGCGCGCGTTTCCGTGGAAATGGCTGCCACGTTTGGATGGGAACGCTAGGTCGGACTGAAGGGGCGCAAAATTGGCATGCATCGTTTCGGCGCGTCGGCGCCCTTGAAAGATTTGCTGAAGTTTTTTGGTTTCACCGTGGAAGCGGTAGTGGAAGAAGCCCGAAAAGCAATAGCGGAGAAATAGGCTGTCGAATGATTCGGCGCTTAACCGGGGTCGCTGAATTCGATAGATTCACGTTTCAAGAATCGTAGTTCGAGAATCGATGACGTCCGCCGTCAGTATCGATCAGGAGAATATTATGCAACCGACTGGAGTTTTAGAGACTGCGAAAGCTACGAATCCTCTGAAGGAACTGCTGAGCTACGGACAGTCGATGTGGCTCGATTACATCCGGCGCGACCTGTTCACCAGCGGAAAGCTGAAGGCGATGATCGATGATGACGGCCTTGCGCGGGATGACTTCGAATCCGTCGATCTTTGAGAAAGCGATCGGCGAGAGTTCGCTGTACGACGATATGTTGAAGTCTCTCGCTTCCCGGCCTGATCTTAACGCTACGGCCCGTTATGAACAGATCGCGATTCGAGATATTCAAGATGCCGCCGATATCCTGAGGCCGGTGTATGAGAGTTCCAAGTTCCACGACGGATATGTCAGCCTGGAAGTTTCGCCGCTGCTCGCGCTGAAGACGCAGGAGACGATCGAGGAAGGCGCGCCGTCTGTGGAAAGCCGTGAAGCGCGAGAATGTAATGATCAAGGTTCCGGGCACGGCCGAAGGATTTGCCGGCGATCCGGCAGTTGATCGGCGAAGGCATCAACATCAACGTCACCTTGCTGTTTGCGCAGGAAGTTTACGAGAAGGTGGCGGAAGCCTACATCGCCGGACTCGAAGACCTGGCGGCGCGCGGACGGCAACCTCAAGAAAATGGCGGGAGTGGCCAGTTTCTTTATCAGCCGCATCGATACGCTGGTCGATTCCATGCATCGACGACAAGCTGAAAGCGAGCACCGATGCGAAGCAGCAAGAGTTGCTGAAGAGTTTGCTGGGCAAAGTGGCGATCGCCAACGGAAAGCTCACCTACCAGCGCTATCAGCACATCTTCAGCGGACCGCGCTGGCAGGCCCTGGCGGCCAAAGGCGCGCAAACCCAGCGTGTGCTGTGGGCCAGCACCAGCACGAAGAATCCTGCCTATCGGGACGTGATTTACGTGGAAGAATTGATCGGGCCCGACACGGTGAACACGATGCCGCCGGCAACGATCGACGCATTTCGCGATCACGGGCGGCTGCGCAACAGTCTCACCGAAGATGTAGCCGGAGCGCAGAAGGTAATGGACGATCTGGCGAAAACCGGCATTTCAATCAAAGAGGCGACTACCAAGCTGACAGCGGACGGGGTCAAACTGTTCGCCGACGCGTTCCACAAACTGCTGGCGGTCGTAGAAAAAAGCGTCGAACAAAAAGGAAAGAAAGCGTGAGCCGTTTCAAGACGTCGCTGCCGGAAAGTCTTGCTGCTTCGGTAAAGACGCCCGTCGGCAACGAGCCCTTTTTGAACCGCCGCTGCCAGCGTCTAGCTTCGGTTATTTCGAAGTGCCCGCGGGCGCTTTGGCTATTCTGCTGTTAAGGAGCAATAAATGCAATTGGGAATGGTAGGTCTGGGCCGCATGGGCGCGAACATGACGCGGCGACTGATGCGCGGCGGACATCAACTCGTGGTCTCGGATCTCAGCGCAGATGCGGTAAAGCAATTAGCCGGGGAAGGCGCCGGCGGTGCTTCGTCTCTGGAGGATCTGATCGGAAAGCTGAAACCGCCGCGCGCGGTGTGGGTGATGGTTCCGGCGGGCGGCCCGACGGAGCAGACCGTGCAGAAACTGGCGCAGCACATGCAAGCCGGCGACACCATTATCGACGGCGGCAATTCCTATTTCAAAGACGATGTGCGCCGCGCAGGTGAATTGAAGAGCAAGGGCATTCACTATGTGGACGTGGGCACCAGCGGCGGGGTCTGGGGACTGGAGCGCGGATACTGCATGATGATTGGCGGACCGGAAGAAGCGGTGCAGCGACTCGATCCGATTTTCAAAACGCTGGCACCGGGCAAGGGCGACATTCCCCGCACGCCGGGAAGGGAGAAACTTGGCGGCACGGCCGAGGATGGCTACATCCATTGCGGCCCTTCCGGTTCCGGCCATTTTGTGAAGATGGTGCACAATGGGATCGAATACGGCATCATGCAGGCTTATGCCGAGGGTTTCGACATCTTCAAGAACGCTACCAGTAAAGAGTTGCCGGAAGATATCCGTTACGACTTGAACCTGCCTGATATTGCGGAAGTTTGGCGGCGTGGCAGCGTGGTGAGTTCGTGGCTTCTCGATCTGACCGCGATGGCGTTGACGGAAAATCCGACGCTCTCCGAATACGAGGGTTATGTGCAGGATTCCGGCGAAGGCCGCTGGACGATTCAGGCGGCAGTCGAGGAAGCCGTCCCCGCGGAAGTGCTGACCGCGGCGTTGTACGTGCGTTTCCGGTCGCGGCAGCAACATACGTTCGCGGAGAAGATGCTTTCCGCCATGCGGCAGAAATTCGGCGGGCACGTGGAAGCCGGTGCAGGCAAGAAGAAGACCGCATAGCAACCCTGGGAAAATCTTAAAGGACTCTACAATGGCTCAATTGGCGGAACAACCCACGACGGCGCCGCCCCGCATCGGGAAGCAAGGCGATCCTTGCGTGATGGTCATTTTTGGCGCTGCCGGCGATCTTACAGCGCGCATGTTGATTCCCGCGCTCTACAATCTGGCCCGCGCCAATCTTCTTTCGAAGGAGTTTGCGGTGCTGGGTGTGGCCCGGGCGAAGATGACGGACGAGGATTTCCGCAAAAGGGTTTACGACGATGTGAAGGAATACTGCGGCGACTGCATTGAAGATTCCATGTGGGACAGCTTCTCGCGCCGCTTTTATTATTTTGCCGGCGATTTCAAGGACGACAAACTTTATCCTCAGGTTAAGGACCGGTTGGCCGAGATCGATCGGAATCACGCGACGCATCAGAACTTTTTCTATTATCTAGCGACCGCTCCGAGTTTCTTCGGCCAGATTGTTGAAAAGCTCGCGGGCAATGGGTTGATGGAGCAAAACAATGATCACTGGCGCCGGGTGATCATCGAGAAGCCATTCGGCCACGATCTGGAGTCAGCGAAAGCGCTGAACCAGCAACTTCTCAAGGTGGCCGACGAAAAGCAGATTTATCGCATCGACCACTACCTGGGAAAAGAGACCGTGCAGAACATCATGGCATTCCGCTTTGCCAACGGAATCTTTGAACCCATCTGGAACCGGCGCTACATCGATCACGTGCAGATTTCTGTGGCGGAAACAGTAGGCGTGGAAGGGCGCGGCAGTTATTTCGACCACGCGGGCTCGCTGCGCGACATGGTGCCCAACCACATCATGCAACTCATCAGCCTGACCGCGATGGAGCCTCCTATTTCGTTTGACGCCAATGCCGTGCGCGATGAACAGGCCAAGATTCTGCATGCCATCCAACCCATCAGCGACGAGGAAGTTCTGAGCCGCACCGTGCGCGGGCAATACGGCGAGGGCACGATCGGCGGGCAGCATGTTCCCTCATACCGCTCCGAACCGGATGTTACGCCCGACTCGCGGACGGAAACTTTCGTTGCCATGAAGCTGCTGATTGACAACTGGCGCTGGGCGGACGTTCCCTTCTACCTTCGCACCGGAAAGCGGATGCCGGCGCGCAACACGCATATCGTGATCCAGTTCCGGCGAGCTCCCTTTGTTCTGTTTCGCGATACGTCGGTGGAACACCTGATGCCGAACCAGTTGGTATTGCACATTCAGCCGGAAGAAGGGATTTCGCTGCAATTTGCAGCCAAGGTGCCCGGCCCGGTGATGCGGCTGGGAACAGTGGACATGAACTTCGAATATCAGGAATACTTCGGAAAGCAACCCAGCACCGGCTACGAGCGGCTGCTGCATGACTGCATGATCGGCGATCAAACACTGTTTCAGCGGGCGGATATGGTGGAGGCGGGCTGGAACGTGGTAAACCCAATGCTGGATCTTTGGAAAGCGTTGCCCCCGCGAAATTTCCCGAATTATGCGTCCGGGACCTGGGGACCGAAAGAGGCCGACGAACTTCTGGAGCGCGACGGCCGGCGCTGGAGGAACTTCGAGAAATGATTCTGGCCGGCGATATTGGAGGGACCAACGCGAGACTGGCCTATTTTCAACCGCAAAATGGAAATCTCCAGTTAGTCACCGAGAGTGTTTTTCCCAGCCGTGAGTACAGCGAGTTCGGCGACATCGTCTCCCGCTTCCTGAAAGATTCTCCCCTGCAGCCCGAAGTTGCCTGTTTTGGCATTGCTGGACCGGTACGTGATGGGCGGGTTGAGACTTCCAATCTACCTTGGATCATCGAGCAGTCCCGGCTTTCGAGGCAGATTCAAATTCCGGCGACGCTGCTGATCAATGACCTCGAGGCCAATGCATGGGGCATTGGTGGCCTCACCTCGAAGGATCTCACTCCTCTCAATTCCGTCGCGAAGTCAGTCGGGAATCAGGCGGTCATCGCACCCGGAACCGGACTTGGAGAAGCGGGATTGTTCTGGGACGGAAGGCAGCATGAGGTTTTTGCCTGCGAGGGTGGACACGTGGACTTCGCGCCGCAAGGAGATTTGCAGATCGAACTGCTGAAGTTTCTTGCTGCCCGGTACGGGCATGTCAGTTACGAACGCGTCCTCTCCGGACCCGGTCTGGTGAATGTGTACGAGTTTCTGCAGAAAAAGGGCGGCGGGGAACATGCAGGATTCGATGAGCGGCTCGGCAAGGGAGATCCGGCCGCGGCGATTTCGCAAGCCGCGCTCGATGGCACCAGCCGACTAGCGGAAGAGGCCCTCGATCTGTGGATCTCGGTGTACGGCGCCGAGGCAGGCAATCTGGCTTTGAAGGCGATGGCGACCGGCGGAATCTTTCTGGGTGGGGGCATCTCGCCGAAGATTCTTCCCAAGCTTGCCGGGCCAGTGTTCATGGATGCTTTTCTGCAGAAGGGCCGACTGCGTCCGCTTCTCGAGAGCATCGCAGTGCACGTGATTACCAACGACAAAGCAGGTCTGCTGGGAGCCGCTCGTTGTGCTGCGGCTAAAGGCAGCACCGTGTTGACGGGTGCGTCGTGAGCGCGTCGGCCGAGATTCGGAGGTTGAGTACGCCGCAGGAACTTTTTCAGGCGGCCGCGGAGGAGGTCTTAAGTTCCGCGAAGGACGCAATAACCCAGCGCGGACGATTCACCATTGCACTCTCCGGCGGTTCCACTCCCAAGAATCTGTACACACTCATCGCTGCTAATGCGAGCACCAGCCTGCCCTGGGCACAGATATTTTTTTTCTGGGGGGACGAGCGTCATGTTCCTCCAACCGACCCGGAAAGCAATTATCGGATGGCGAACGAGACCTTGTTGTCCAAGGTTCCGGTTCCGCCGGCCAATGTCTTCCGAATCCCCACAGAAAATCCAGATGCTTCGGCGGTGGCAGAAACGTACGAGAAGACTCTACAGAAGTTTTTTGCCGTGCAGCCCGGCGAATTCCCGCGCTTCGACCTGATTCTTCTGGGCATGGGGCCCGACGGACATTGCGCATCACTGTTTCCGGAAACTGAGGCGTTGCAGGAGAAGTCGCGACTGGTGGTTGCCAACTGGGTCGAGAAGCTGCACACGAACCGAATCACGCTTACGCTCCCCGTCCTGAATGCCGCGCGGCGAGTCGCTTTTCTGGTCAGCGGTTCGGACAAGGCAGCGGTTCTCCATGAAGTTCTGGAGGGCGATGCGCCAGGCGAGAAATATCCCTCCAAACTGGTGCGGCCCAGCGATGGCAAACTGATCTGGTTCGTGGATCGCGGAGGGGCCAGCCAGCTCTCAATGGCCGCCTAATGGCCGGTTCGGACGCGGACCTATCCTCGCCAGTCGCCAATCTCCTTTAGGCCCTTGCCGCGCGCGTGTTGGAAAAGGCGGACGCGATGGCGGGAGTGCTCGAATTCATGGATGTCCGCCCACACCTCAGCCTGCCAGGCCCGGTCGTGGGTGGCGGACTCTCCGCAAGTCGCGCAACGGGTATGCAGGCTGACGACCGAGGGTTCCACTACAACGGCACCGGGCAACTCCAGGAAAATGCAGCGAACCTCCTGGATCTCCTCGTTTTCGTCCAGCAAGTGCTCGTAACGCAGGAGATAAAAGAATCCCAACTTGCGGGCCTCGGCTTCCGCCTCGGCGCGGGTATGAAATGGCCCATACTCCGCCCGCAGTTGCTCGGTAGAGTCACAGGCCATCCAGAAAGTCTCTTTGTAAGCCACGTCCGCCCCGCCTCGGGGATTGCGGAGCCGGCTCTCAACCACTGGTGAGCCCGCTCTCTCAGATCGGATGTATGAGTGCAATTCGCAGGCCGAGGGAGGCATTCATGTAAGCCATTTAATATCAGTATTTTAACTCAACGGTTAGTTGTTGAAGCGCGGCTCGGACGGAAACCTTTTGCAGACGTTTCCGCGGTGAAAGGGGCTTGAGCGCAGTTAATTGCCTGCTGTGGGTAACAAGAGCTGCCTGAATCAGCCACGTCGGCATCTTCAGCACCCTGTCAACTGGCTCTTGTTCGTCCGAAGACGTCCGGAGGCTGATCGGCCTCACCGCGCCAATTCTTACCGCCGTGACCGGCAACATACATCGCCAATTCGAGACGGGTCCAGACGCCCAACTTGTCAAAAGTGCTTCGCAAGTGATTCTTGATCACCTGCTCCGTCGTGCCCATGAGTTTGCCGATTTCACGGTTTGTAAGCCCCTGCCAGACGAATGTGGCCACGTTAATTTCCTTCTCTGTCAATCGTTCGCGAGGCATCATGAAATCACCTCTTGATTCTCAAAGGCGGCAATCGCCAGCTTGACCCGCTTGCGCCCATCCCTGATACCGGCGCGGAGGAAAAGCGTTCGCAAGTGTTGCTTCACGGTGCGTGGGCTGATGCTCAGCTGACCCGCGATTTCCTTGTTGCTGCAACCCTGGACGAACAGGTCGAGCACCTGTTGATCTCGGGGGGTGACTTTCATTTCATTGAGGTCCATCATGCTGTCTCCTGATTTCACTCTGTTGGTTTCTCTGCCATTGCCTTGCGCCGTTTTAGCGATTGCACATCCTTCGCCAAAGCTTCGCCGAGAGTTGTTGCTTCCTAAGACCAACCTGAACATGCACTTAAGGACAAGGAGGAAGGACTTCAGAAAAAATTCAGAATGTCCGTGCTAGGCTGGTTCATCCCATATTGGTTCAAGGACGCGCAGCTAAGAATGGTTCATCCACATCCGGACGGTGTTTTCCGATTCTCGTTCCAGTCGATCCAGGCCAACCAAAGTGGAGTTCAGGGACTCAGTGAGTCACTATAAAGTCCATGTTTTGAGAAGCCTGGGGACGCCTGCGGATGCGGCGGCTAAGCCTCGGGGTAAGGCCTGAAGGGCCGGATTTTGTTTTTTCAATGAGAGCGCTTTGTTGTCCCAAAATGAATACGAGTGCTGTGGCATCTTTTTCCAATCTGGGGTTGACGGTGATTCCCAACGCTGCTTTTGCACAGCCGTCGTCGGCGGTAGTGCGAGTCTCACGCGCGATCAAAGTACCGAGCTCGATCGGGGCGTTTCTTTTTTTGTTGATCTCCGTCGTGTCTGCGAACGCCCAAGGCGGTCCGCCTTATTACACCAATGATCCGGGTACTCCCGGCCATCTCAATTGGGAAATCAATGTTGGCTACATGCCCTTTTTCTATAGCGATCAATCCGTATCCCATACGCCCGACCTGGATATCAATTTCGGCATTGGCGATCGCATCCAGCTGACCTACGAGAACGCCTGGCTGCGAGTCCAAAATCCTTCGACGAAGTATGGCTTGGGTCAATCCAATCCTGGCGTCAAGTGGCGCTTTTACGATGCCGGGGAGTCAGGTCTGGCCATTTCGGTTTTCCCCCAGCTCTTCCTCAATAATCCAAATGATGCGGTCCGGCGCGGAATTACTCCCACAAGCGAGGCGTTCCTTCTGCCTTTCGAGTTTTCCAAGAAATTCGGCCCCATCGATGTGGACTACGAAATCGGATATCAGTTCGTCCACAAAGGAGCGGACGGCTGGTTGACGGGACTCGTTATGGGGCACGAGTTCACTCCAAAACTTGAAGGCGACATCGAGTTCTATAACCAAGGGACGTTCCATCCATCCGAAGTCCAGCCTACCCTGGACATTGGTGGCCGCTACAAAATCCATAGCCCAATCATCCTTCTCTTCATGGCTGGACGCAGCTTGGAACCGACCCGGAGCAATCAGTCGTATTTCCTCGGCTACTTCGGCGTTCAATTCTTGCTGCCGCCCAGGTCGTACAAGGCGGACCGACCGGAAAACGATGCGCCGACCACATCCTCGCCCTAATTCGGGACGAAGCACGCAATTACGGAAGTAATATCGGAGCACCCGGCACGCCGGAACGCCGGGCTCTGGCTCTAACCACTTCACTCTCTGTAAGCCATTGAGCTAAGACTAGTTGAACGACGCGCTCCTGCTCTCCGACCACGTAAGAAAACTTGCGCCGGGTTCCATAGGACGGCAACACGAGAGTTCAGGAATCAAGTTCTTGGAGGGAGGAATTGCAATAGAATAAGCTTGGGATTTGTGTGCGCGCCCGCGGGTTGTGGCGCGCGAAAAGATTTGTGACGGACGACAAAAACAAACCGCGCCTGGACGAGCAGACTTTTGCAAAGTTGTTGGAGGCTGCTTATGTGATGCAGGAGCACAACCGCGAGATCAGGCGGGGAGAAGCGAGTGCGAAGCTGCGAAACGGGAAAATACCAGAGGACGATCATTCGCCTCCCAGCAGCGGCTACGCGAAGATTTTGGCTGATATTGTGGAGGCGCAACACGAGATTCAGCTTGGAAATCTGGAATGCGACCGGGCGATGGCAATGGTCGCAGAAAAAATTGCGCGAATCACATCTGCCAGTGGCGCTGCGATTGGCATGGTCGAAGGAAACACGATGCGGTATCGTGCCGGAGCCGGTGCTGCGGCCCTGCCTCTGGGGACTGAAGTCTCTTTGGAAGGCGCTATTTCCGCGATCAGCGTACGCACCGGTCAGGTACTGCGTACGCCCAACGTGGAGACGGAAACACAATTCGATCCTTCCTTGTGCCGCCCGCGGCAGATCCTGTCGCTGATCGCGGTGCCGATCTATCACGATGGAAGTATTGTAGGGGCTCTGGAACTTTACTTCGGGCGCTTGCAAGGTTTCGGCGAACAGGATATTCAAACCTGCCAACTGATGGCGGGATTGGTGAGCGAGGCTATTGGCCGCGGGGCCGAATGGGAGTTAAAGAAATCCGTGGCAGCTGAGCGCTCGGCGATGTTGACCGCGATCGAAAAGCTCAAGCCAAATCTTTCCGCTCTCGCGGACGATCAGACTCCTCAGATCGCTGTGAAGAACAACCTAGTGGAACCCACCGTGGTGGAAACGGGCGCTGAGGAACCGAGCGTCGTGGAAACGAAGGGAGTGGAAAACTCCTCCTGCTGGAAGTGCGGAGAAGCGCTCGTCGAGGAAGAGCAGTTCTGCGGCAAGTGTGGCGCTTCGCGCGCGGGAGCAAATCTCCAATCCAGCATCCAGAGCAAGCTTGCATCGGCAATGCGCATGCACTCCGTTCATGAACATTCCTCTGCCAGCGAAAGCGAAACTCCGCCGCAGACCGCGGCCGCGTTTGCTGCGGAAGCCGAGGATCGGCTGGCTCAACTGCTGTCTTCATCGGCGTTGCAGGAAGATGCTCCGCCGCCGGAGCCATCAAACGGTGCAGGCGCGAACAAGGGAGCGATCGAACTGGCGTCATCCACTGCGCTGCATCGCGGTGATGACGATCCGGATGTTGACTCAGTCTCGACAATAGAATCGAAACCGCAGGACGTGACCTGGAGCTCCGCCGCGAAGGCGCGGAATTTTCTGGACGCTCTGACGGAGCCGCGCTCGCTTAGCTCGTTTGGCCGTCTGTGGCGCGCCCGGCGAGGCGACTTCTATCTGGCGGTAGCGGTGATTTTGATGTTTTTCGTGATTCGTTGGGGCATGCTCTCCAGCAATTCAGTGGGAGCGACCGGCAAAGGGACGGCAATTTCCGCAGCCGCGAACCGGCACAAACCGCCGAATCCGAACGCGGATCTTTCGCTCTTTGATAAGCTCTTAATCGGTCTCGGACTCGCTGACCCTCCCGATGCTCCGGTGGAGTATAAGGGGAATCCCAACACACAAGTTTGGATCGACCCGCACACAGCGCTTTATTATTGCCCCGACTCCGATCTCTACGGCAAGACTACGAAGGGCAGGTTCGCCAGCCAGCGTGATGCGCAAATGGATCAGTTTGAACCGGCTTCCAGAAAAGCGTGTGACTGAGGTGATTTTCAAGCTAGTTCCACGCCATGGAATTGACAACCTTGCTTGCCGGGAGTGCAATCATAGTTTCTGAGTTTCTTGTGGAGAAACAATTGTGGCGCAGCCAATCGATGAGCCGAATGTGAGAATCTTGCCCGATCCGGAGCTGAATCCGCTACTGAATCCTCTTCTGGCGGCACATATGGGGCGATGGGCGGAGGTGTATTTCACGAATCCCCCCGAAAAGCGCGCGGAAGCTGTATCCGAGCTTGTCCGAGAGTTGACGAACAACCCTACGGCAGTCGAAGTCGCTGCCCGACCTACGCGCGAGGAGCGTATTCCCGTAATTCCGCATGAAGCGCTAGAAGAAGCCTTTGAAGAGTCGCCGGAGCAAGCTGCCCCCGACGAGTTAACCGTGGAAGAGGCTGGTGTGCTGTGCGGAAGCTGCGGACAGAGAAATTCAACTCGGCAAAGATTTTGTGGAATGTGTGGCGAGCGCCTTACGGCCGCTCCCGAATTCGATGAACGGCAAATTGCGGAATCAGTTCCGGCTACGCGTTGGGATGCGCCTGAACAAATCCAGGCTGGCGAATCCAGTACTAGCGAGTCACATTCCTCTCCCTTTGTTTATCGTAGAGAAGACTTCTTCGGATCAGAGAGACCTTCCTTGTCCCCGGCGGAGCAGAGGCCAACGCAATTCGCCTCGTTCTCGCAGTATGAACCTGAGCCTTCTTCCAACAATTACAGAGTCTACGCGGGAGCGGCAGTGGCGGTCATTCTCGCTGTGCTGATCTATGCGACCTGGCGCAGCAATACAGCATTCTGGAGTAGCGGCAGCGCGCCGGCAGCGCTGCCTCAAGCCGCTCCGACACCGTCAAACGAATCGCGGGCGGCGACGGTCCCGAAACCGCCAGAAACATTGGCCGCCCAGCCGAGTTCAACGAACAGTGGTGAACCGGCAACTTCTTCAGCTCCTTCAGCGCCACTCAATCAAGAACAAGCCAGCGAGAGCACGGGAAATAATCGCGGGAAGCCCCGTCCTGCGCCTGCGCCACACATTGTGCCAGTGAGTGTCAGTTCCGCCGCAGTTACTGCCGAGCAGAGCGGCTCGGAAGAACTGGCAACAGCGCAAAGGTATTTAAGTACGAGCCCGGGTCAGGCTCGCGATAGCCAGCAAGCGGCTTCCTGGTTATGGAAGGCGGTGGCCAAGAAGAACTTGACCGCAACCTTGCTCCTGTCCGATTTGTATCTTCGGGGTGACGGAGTCACCAAGAGTTGCGATCAAGCTCGTTTGCTGTTGGATGCTGCTGCCCGCAAAGGTGGGACGGGCGCGGCGGAACGACTACGGAACCTGCCGGCCTTCGGTTGTCAGTAAGTGGCCGGCGAAATCCATTGGGCGGATCCCTCCGGCATCACGGGGTGCAACTGCGCACTGGGCCGCCGCGATTCATACCACAGCGCCAGTTCGACTCGGTTCCAGAGTCCCAGCTTGTCGTAGATCACGCGAAGATAATTCTTGACGACGTGCTCGGTGGTGCCGATCGCTTGGGCCACGTCGCGATTCTTCAAGCCTTGTGCTACTAGTTCGATAACACGGTGTTCTCGCTCGCTCGGGATGCGATTTCCGTATCGTTCGTGGGGGAACATGATTGCCTCCGATATAAAAGTGTAGCGAGTTTGACTCGCTTGATTCCGTCGTTGATCCCAAAACGGAGAAAAAGGCGGTTAAAATGAGCCTTCACGGTTCTCCGAGCCATCTTGAGCTGCTTTGCGATTTCCGCGTTATCGCAGCCTTGCAATAGCAATTCGACGATTTCTTTCTCGCGCGGTCCTAGGCGCACGGACTGCTCGTTCTTCACTATCCCTGCTCCTTGGCTAGAATGGGTTAGCACCCCTCTGTAAGTGGTTGTTCGCACTCTTTCTAGCACCTACCGTGCCACTTTGAGACGCAAGGCGCAGTGATCAAAGAACAGGCATTTCCACAGGCGTCCAAAGGCTTCAGGTCAGCAATCGCAGCGATTCCCGGGCGACTCACGTTCGACCCTGGTGTTCCAGGGACAGTCCCGCAGGCGCCATAAAGCGTGAAAACCCCCACAATCAGCGCACTTTCTTCGACCCATCCAATTCGGCAGGATTAGGACTTTCGCCTCTACGACATTTGTCGCGAAAATTGCTCTGGAGTATTGGCGTCTTGGAAAAAGGTTGCCTTGCGAGGATACTTTTCGAGAAAGGAAGAACTCAGGTAAACCCCCTAGGTGAAAAATACTGGGACCTTAGGGTTGACCCAGAAGAATTTACATCTTTTGGTAGGGAGCGGAGAACGGCCTCTTTGCACGGCGGGAGCTCTGTTCAGCAGGAATGTCGTTCCGACCACAGCGAAACGCTGGGCGAAGAATTAACGTAAGCGTACTTCGCCCTGCTTTTCCGTCGCGGGATTTTAAAACCAGGAGAAGTGCTGTCTAGGCAGGACGGCGCGCCTCCGTCCGCTGCGCGTAGTAGTTGGGATGCTCAGATTCGAGCTTGCGGCCATTGTCGCTGAATCTGGGAAGATGAATGACCCCGATTTTTTGCAGCCAGAATTGCAGAGTGGTGGCGAGCACACCCAGTCCGTACTGCACGCTGCGCCGGAAATTGATGGATGATGCTTCTTTGAAGTACTTTGTTGGACAAGAGACTTCACCAATGCGGAAGCCGAAATGTACACACTGAGCCAGCATCTGGTTGTCGAAGACGAAGTCATCCGAATTCTCCAGCAGCGGCAAGTCGGTGAGAATCTTGCTGCTGAAGGCGCGGTATCCCGTGTGATATTCAGAGAGTTTGATGCCTAGAAACAGATTCTCAAACGCTGTGAGCAGCCGGTTGGCGATGTATTTGTAGAGCGGCATGCCCCCACGCAATGCAGTTCCTCCGATGATGCGTGAGCCCAGCACCACGTCATAAATGCCGTAAGCCACCATGCTGGCCATCGCCGTGACCAACAGCGGGGTGTATTGATAATCAGGATGCAGCATGATGACGACATCGGCGCCTGCAGCCAGAGCTTCGCGGTAGCAGGTCTGCTGGTTGCGTCCGTAGCCATAATTTCGATCATGCTGGAACACTCGCAAGCCCAGGCGGTTGGCCACTGCGACCGTGGCATCGGAGCTATGATCGTCGACCAGGATGCAGATATCCACCAGGTCTGGGAGCTCCCCCACCGTGGCCTCGAGGGTTTTCTCTGCATTGTAAGCCGGCATTACCACCGCAATGCGTCTGCCGTTGATCATTTTCGCGCCGTTCCGATTTTATTGATGCGACATTCCATGATACCTGAGGTGGAGTCGTCCCCGCGCGCTCGCACTCTTGGAATGCCTGGAGGCTTTTTGCAGCCCATGGCTCCGATGACGAAATGATTAAAGGAAAGAAGTTCTCGCCAGGGCTTGCCCTAAACACGGTTGGGCGCGGCGGAAGGGGAGAGGACCGCGCCCATGGTTGGCAGGCAGAAGAAATTGAAGCAGCGATTCGACGAACCCAGGGCTTGTGCCGTGGATTTTCATCTACGGAACTGAGGCTGCCACCGGCGTTGAGAGTGCACTCTCTTGGCCGCTGGAGGCTACTGATGTCGCAGCGTAGTAGTAGGTTTGCCCGGAAACGACTGTGCTGTCGGTGTACGCGGTATTCGGGTTCACGCTGGAGTTGATCTTGGCAAATTTGCCGGTCGCCGTGGTGCCGCGGTAGACGTTGTATCCCGTTACGTCCGAACTTGGATTCCACGACAGGTTGACGTTGTATTGCGTCGCTGTGCCGATACCGGTGAGCGATTCGGGTGTCGATGAACTGGACGCGTTACTCGCAAATGAGAGAGACCCGGAAACGGTCCCGCTGCTTTGGGGTGTGAAAGCCACATTGAATGAAACGCTCTGGCCCGCGGCGATCGTCATGGGAAAAGTAGCGCCATTCAGGACGAATTGCGAACTGCTGCTGGCACTGGAGGAAACCGTCACACTTGAACCAACGGCGCTCAAGCTGATGGATTGAGTGGTTGTGGTGCCATCGGGGACACTTCCGAAGTTCAGGGACGCGGGCGTAATAGTGAGTTGTCCCGGTGCGGGGGCGGTGCCGGTTCCAGTGAGTGGTTCCGCCGTCCCCGAATTGGACGCGTTGCTAGCGAACGAGAGAGAGCCGGAAACGGCCCCGCTGCTTTTGGGTGTGAAAGCCACATTGAATGAAATGCTTTGGCCCGCGGCGATCGTCATGGGGAAAGTGGCTCCATTCAAGGCGAACTGCGAAGCACTGCTGACAATGGATGAAACCGTCACACTTGAACCGACAGCGCTCAAGCTAACGGATTGAGTGACCGTCGTCCCATTCGGAACACTCCCGAAGTTCAGGGAGGCGGGCGTAACGGTGAGCTGTCCCGGGGCGGGCGGAGTGCCCGTTCCAGTGAGTGGTTCCGGCGTTCCCGAATTGGACGCATTGCTCGCTAACGAAAGAGAGCCGGAAACGGTCCCACTGTTTTTGGGTGTGAACGCCACATTGAATGAAACGCTCTGGCCCGCGGCGATCGTCATAGGAAGAGTGGCTCCATTCAAGGCGAACTGAGAAGCGCTGCTGACAATGGACGAAACCGTTACACTTGAACCAACGGCGCTCAAGCTGACGGATTGAGTGGCCGTCGTTCCATTCGGAACGCTCCCGAAGTTCAGGGAGGCGGGCGTAATAGTGAGTTGTCCCGGAGTCGTCGCTGCCGTTCCTGTCCCGACGAGAGGTATGGCGAGCGCGGGACCAGGAATAAACAGACCACCTCCAGTTAGGCCAGCCGATTTTGGAGCAAAGGTGACGTTCACGGTCACACTCTGCCCTCGGGCCAGAGTCAAAGGAAATGCGTCCGCGCTGGTGTTGATAGAGAATTCACCGCCTACCGTCTGCAATGGCCACAGTGTTAGAGCCCAGGGACGAGCGTTTGTCAGCACGATCGGCAGGGTGGACTTGGCTCCAATCGCCACTTGCCCAAACGACAGCGCCGAGGGGCTAGCGGTGACAGACTCGCTGTTCACGCCTGTACCCCCAACGTCAAGCACGAGTATCGCGTTCGATGCATTGCTGGAAAACTTGATCGTGCTCCCCGTCCATCTCAGCGAGGTGGGGGTGAAGCTTATACTCACGTCGGCACTCTGTCCCGCCGGCAAGGCGAGCGGCAAGTTTAAGCCGGTCGCGGCAAACTCGGTGTTGCTCACCGCAGTTGCCGAGATTGTCACGCTCGTATTTCCGGTATTCGTCAACGTGACCAGCATGGTTTCGGTCTGGCCGAGAACGACGGCACCGAATTCAATCTGCGTGCGCGTACACACGAGCTGCTGCGCAGCTGCGTCAACGCTCGCGGGCACCGTGCAGAAGATCGCGAGAGCCAAGCCGATAATTAGAAGATGGATGGTGGGGACGACGAGAGAGCGAATACTGGACTGGGGGAGTCGCATGCCGTACAGCTTGAACTCTTCGCATTAAGAGGAGAAGATTCCGTCGGTACAGTAATGCCCCTGTCCGATAGTGCGATGTTCGCGATCGACGGGGTCAGAGTGGAGTGAACGGTCACGCGGATCACGGCGCGTTCACAACCTGAATAATTGGCGCCGAAACACTGTTCGCATACATCGGGCTATCGGTGTAGGACGCGGTTAGACTGTTCGATCCCTGCGGAATCTGTTTTGTGGTCAGTGTCGCGATACCACTGCCATTCACCGCCGCTACTCCGAGGCTCGTGGTTCCGTTCAGGAAGGTCACCCATCCGGTCGGAGTGGATGGTCCAGAGGTCGTCACTTGGGCCGTGAGGATTGTCGCCTGCCCGGAAGTAGAAGGATTCGGGCTCGAGCTGAGCACCGTCGTCGTTGGGTATTTGCTCACCACCTCGGTGGTATCAGTGCCCTGGCTGATCTTGAAGTTCGCGTCACCCGAGTAGGTCGCCACAAGGAGATGGTCTGCGGCAGCCAGGGCGGAGGTTGTGAGAGTGGCCACACCACCGTTTAGGCTTACCGTTCCGATCTTGACGCCGCCGCTGGTGAAGGTAACGTTCTCGCCGTTCGGAGGTGTCCCAAAGGTGGACGACACAGTGGCTGTTAAAGTAACTGACTGCCCCACGTAAATCGATGTGGGGGAAGCGGTCAGCTTTGTCGTGGTCACTGCCGGCAGAAGGTTCACAACCTCTTTCAAGGCCGGCGAAGTGGAAGGATAACTCAGGCTCGGGGCGCCGGAGTAGGACGCGCTTATCATGTACGTGCCACTGACGGAGTAGGTCGTGGCGTAGGTGGCCTTACCATTGGTCAATGGCACCGTGGCCAGCACCGTGGAGCCCTGATAAAAAACGACAGAACCGGTGGGAGTTCCGTTCGGCGCAGTGACAGTGGCAGTATAAGTTAGAGGCTGCGTCACATAGCCGGGATTAGCGTTTGCGGTCACTGTGGACTTTGTAGTGGCGATCAGTCCGTAAGCACTGACTTGTAGTTGGCTTCCCACATAGACCTTGCCATTCGCAATCACGGGGGCAGTGAACTTGATCGCGCCGCCCGGAACGTCTCTGTTTCCAGCCGCCTGGCTGCTTCTGTAAAGCAAGGTTGACAGGTTGGTAGCATCAAACGCGTAAAGTACCTGACAACATTTTGCCCCCGAGGATGCGTTACCGAGCAACCACACGATTCCATCGCTGTTGCCGTTCGCAGATACGACGGGGGTTCCGGTCCCGATTCCGAAGACACTACTGCTCTGCGAGGTGGGGGCAGTAGAAAGCAAGCCGGAGTTGCCAGCGTTGAACGAGAAGGCCATGAGGTTGGAAGCCGTCCCCGTGTCATTGTTGCTAGCCCAGTAGACATTCCCGTTCCAATATGCCGGCGAACCCCAAACTCCAACGCTGGCGTTGCTGATCTCCTGCACAATCTGCGTATCGACATTGACGCAGGAAGAGCAAAATCGACCCATGCCGTTGCGGTCCACCAAGTAAATGGTGCCCTCTTTCCCCATTTGCACCAGCAGCTGCTGATGAGGCGAGCCGGCGGGGAGATCCGGAAGCAACAACAGTCCTGCGGAGCCAAGATCGGAGTCCTCTCCACTCAAGACGTTTTGATTCCAGGGAGTGAACCAGTCGACAACAGGGAAAGTACCGTTGCTGGCGGGACCTAGCTGAACGATACTGTCTCCGTAGTTGTTGGAGGTAGAACCGCTGTAGCTGCCGTTTCCAGTGGCAAAATAATAATTTCCGTTGGCATCGGCGGCGACGCCATCCCCGGACATCCAGACCCCGGACTCGGCACCATTTGGAGAAGAATTAAACACGCCTTCTTGAGCGAGAGTGGAAGCGTTGTAGGACATCACCCATCCGTGATACGGCGAGACGTCACAATTCGAGGCCCAGGCAATCGTCACTTGGCCATTCGCCAGCAGCAGTGCTGGACGGTTGAGGTGTTGGAGCGGATTGAAAGTTACGGTTTCCCCGCCATCCCCGGTTCCATTCACCGTCGCAGTGATAACCACCGGTCCGCCAAATTTTTCTGCTCCGCTGGTCACAGCGAGGGCATGCAGACGCTGGACGTATTGCCCGTTTTCTTTCGTCTTGGCAACGAGATAAAGCGTTCCCGTGGAGGGATCGATGACGGGGGTGCTGGTAATCCCGATTTCCGGCACGATGGCGGTGCAACTCGGCACAACGGTGTTGGGAACCGTCGTGATACCGCTGCTGGGGTTGATGAAGCTGGTCTGCCAGAGAATCGCCCCGGAGTCGGCATCGATTGCGAACACGCTATCGTGCTCCGTTGCGATGTACAAAACGTTATGGGTTCCACCGGCAATGTTCTGTACACCTGCCATGTACAGAGGCTGTGCGTACACGTATCCATCGACCGAGATGGTAAACAATTTGCCGAATTGGTTGACGTTGACGTTGGCAGGTGTGAGAACAGTCTCCTGTGTGTTCTGACCCGTGCGGGCATTGTCATAGTGAAACGTAGTGACATTGATCTGCGACCACAGCAAGGTGGTCATAGCCGGCAGGCAAATCGCCAAAAGACGAAAAGATCTCTGGAATCGAATGCTTCGCATGGTGTCAACCCGGGAGTTCGACGTTAAAAAATATCAAATTAAGGGGGGACTTAGGAGAGTCAGTACCTTTGCTCAAAGTACCGATTTACTAATATGATCTTTTATCATGCGTTGTAGGCTGCGTCAATGTGAAATGTCTTGCGCAACCAGGGATCGGACAAGGGGAAACGCCAGGAAACACGGGCTCGGAGAAGGTCATCCAGGTCGGCTCGGTTAGACTGAGAGCCAAGGTTGAGCACTCGTAATGAAGATTTCAGTCGTCATGCCGGTGTACAACGAACGTGCCACGCTGCGGCAGGTGGTTGAACGAGTGCTCGCCGTACGGCTGGAGATCGAATTGCTTTGCGTGGACGATGGCTCTAATGATGGCTCACGCGAGATCCTTTCCCAATTGCAGGTTGAACATCCGCAGATTCGAGTTTTGCTTCAGCCTAGCAACATGGGGAAGGGTGCGGCTCTGCATCGCGGCATTCGGGAGGCGACGGGAGATTTCGTCATCATCCAGGATGCAGATCTCGAGTACGATCCGGCAGAGTACACCGTTCTGCTGGAGCCCTTGATTGAAGGGAGAGCCGATGTGGTGTACGGGTCGCGGTTTCTTTCCAGCCGTCCTCATCGCGTGCTTTACTTCTGGCATTCCGTCGGCAACTGGGTCCTGACTCTGCTTTCCAATGCGCTGACCAACATCAACCTGAGTGACATGGAAACGTGTTACAAGGTTTTTCGGCGCGAGGTTATCCAGTCGATTCCTCTGGAAGAAAAGCGTTTCGGCTTCGAGCCGGAAGTGACTGTGAAGATCGCCAAGCGGAGACTACGTATTTACGAAGTGGGCATCAGCTACTGGGGACGTACGTATGAAGAAGGCAAGAAAATCCATTGGAAGGATGGAGTGCGCGCCCTCTGGTGCCTGTTGAAGTACTGCATCACCGAACCAACCGCGGGAAACCGAAATGCTGCCCTGACAGCGGATTCCGGGCCATTGGCAGCCACCGCGAGGCAAGAGAGGCTGCCTCCTGGGAATTAAAGGTTTGTGGCAGAGGGTGCTTATTTTCGCGGGATGCGCGGCTTCTGATACGAAGCATTAATTCCCGAGCCACCACTGGATGATGTAGCGATGGGCTTTACTGGTTTGGGCTTTGAGACTCCCGTGGTGGGGCTTTTCGAAGCGACGATTTTCGAGCGCTCTTTCTCCAGGCGACCGAGTTCCGCGTTCGTGTCCCGTCCAGTTGTCGCTGACTTTGGCAATCCAACAGAGGAGCTGCGGGAAGGTGCCGTCGCCGATTTCGGAGTGAGCGGCTGGATCGAGGCCTTAAGCTTGGGGTCTGCAGCCAACTTAGAGGAAGACGGTCTAGAGTTCTGGGCGGACGCCGCGCCGACTATTGTTCCGACTAGACTCACGAACAGAAAAGCGATCCTGTACTTCATCATTGAAAATCTCCAGTTCGGCGGTTGCATCTCGCTCGCTTGCTCAATTACAACACATTCTCGTTCAAGTGACTGTCTGAAGGCAATCAATCTATGGTTTCGAACGTGTTGTGGAGGTTTCTTATGCGACGGATGACCCGAGTCGTGGACTACCCCGCGGGGCGTGGAATCGCGCTAGCCACAATCGCAATTCTTTTCACATTCGATGGTTCAGCTAAGTCTGACCGCCGAGCCGCCCTGGAAAGTCACGCCGTGTCAGCCACTTACATCGACAACTTTTGACCGAGTGGGCTGCTCAATTGCTGGACTTACTGGTTATTCGCATTGAGAAAATCCGGTTTTCCTAAGGCTCCGCAGAAGATAGAGTGATACTCTGTTAGGTAACGTTTCGGGTCTTTCTCTCCCGTGATATCTGCAATTCGATTTCGCTCCGGCCGTCAAAACTGGGGAGCATCCAGTCAAAGACGATAAGGGTACTAGACAATAAACTCAGGAGGCTTTGCACTTGACCGCTTCGACCAGCCATCTCATTGCGCCCCACGGTGGTGAACTGATTAACCTCGTCGCCCAACCAGATAGACTCGCCGAAATGAAGGCCCATTCGAAAGAGTGGCCTTCCTGGGATCTAACCGGACGCCAGCTTTGCGATTTGGAGTTGCTCATCACTGGCGGTTTTTCTCCGCTGCAAGGTTTCATGACGCGTCGGGACTACGAAGGCGTTTGTCACAATATGCGGCTGGCCAGTGGGGTGCTTTGGCCAATGCCGGTCACACTGGATGTGACCGAAGAATTCGCCAAGAAGCTTACGGCGGGATCCAGCAAAGTCGCGCTACGCGATCCCGAGGGCGTCATGATCGGCGTCCTGCATGTCGAGGATATTTGGCAGCCGGATCGCAAAGCCGAGGCTCAGGCAGTTTTTGCCACCACCAGCGCCGCTCATCCTGGCGCCGATTACGCCATCAATAAGGCGAATCCATGGTACATCGGCGGAAAGATTGAGGGAACGCAGATTCCCTCCCACTATGATTTTCGCACCTTGCGCCTAACGCCTGCCGAAGTTCGCGCCGAGTTTGCGCGCGAGGGCTGGCGTCGCGTGGTCGCTTTTCAGACTCGCAATCCCATGCACCGCGCCCACGTTGAACTGGCGTTCCGCGCCGCCAAGCAAGTCGAGGCGAACTTACTGATCCATCCGGTCGTAGGGATGACAAAGCCGGGGGACGTCGATTACTACACCCGGGTGCGCTGCTACCAGTTGCTGCTTTCAAAGTTCCCGCAGTCGACTGCAAAGCTTTCCCTGCTGCCGCTGGCCATGCGCATGGGCGGACCTCGAGAGGCCATCTGGCATGCGATCATCCGCAAGAATCACGGCTGCTCGCATTTCATCGTTGGCCGCGATCATGCCGGGCCTGGCAAAGACATCGATGGCAAGCCTTTCTATGGCCCTTACGAGGCGCAGGAGGTTTTCAAGAAACACGAAGCCGACCTCGGCGTCACCATGGTTCCCTTCAACATGATGGTCTACCTCGAGGACCAGGACAAATACGTTCCGGACGACGAAGTCAAGAATGGAGATCGTGTGCTGAACATCTCCGGCACCGAACTCCGCCAGCGCCTGAACGAGGGGCGCGAGATTCCTGCCTGGTTCACCTACCCGGAGGTTGTAGCGGAACTGCGCCGCAGTTTTCCGCCTCGCCACAAGCAAGGCGTGACTATCTTTTTCACCGGACTTTCGGGGTCGGGTAAATCGACGATCGCGAATATATTACTGACCAAGTTCCTGGAGACAGGCGGGCGGCCAGTCACGTTGCTCGACGGCGATCTGGTGCGCAAGCATCTTTCTTCCGAGCTCGGATTTTCCAAGGAGCATCGCGACATCAACATCCGCCGCATCGGTTACGTGGCCTCGGAAATCACCAAGAACGGTGGCATCGCCATCTGTGCACCGATCGCGCCCTACGATGCCACACGCAAACACGTACGGCAGATGATTGAACCACACGGTGGATTCATTCTGGTGCACATCGCGACATCAGTGGAAGTCTGTGAGCAGCGCGATCGCAAGGGCCTGTATGCCAAGGCGCGCGCCGGAATTCTCAAGGAGTTTACTGGCATCTCGGATCCTTACGAAGTTCCGAGTGACGCCGAAGTCACCATCAACACCGGCGAACTGACCCCCGAAGAAGCGGCGCAAGAAATTATCCTGCACCTGGAACGGGAGGGTTTTATCGGAACAACGGCGCAGTCGGCCTAGATCTCTCCGGCTGCAAGCCTGCACGTTTGAGAGGCTGAAACCGGCATTGTCATGGATCTGCTGATCAAGAGCCTGGTTGGATTCGTAGTGGGGACCCTCATTGGAATGACGGGAGTTGGGGGCGGCGTTCTGCTGCTTCCGATTTTAATCTTCGGTTTGGGCGTGGCTCCCCTTCGCGCCGTGGGGTCGGACGCGCTTTTCAACTTCCTCACCAAGATCGGCGCCAGCATCGTTCATCTGCGCAAAGGGACGGTTCGGCGCAAGGTTGTGCTGGCGCTGGCCGTGGGTAGTGCGCCTGGGTCTTATCTAGGCGTCAGCTTTCTGATTCACCTGCGAAATGTATATGGCAATGGAGTCAACCGCTTCATCACCATTGCCGTTGGAATTTTGCTGATTTGCATTCCGACTTTCTTATTCTTTCAGAAGAAAATCGAGGATCGTGCCGCCGTGCGGCCACCGACGATGAAGTCGTTTGCCTGGATGTCACTTATTGGATTGGTGGCGGGCTTCCTGGTGGGTATCACGTCAGTTGGATCCGGCAGCATCGTCATGATGATGCTTTTGTTGTTCTACAGTTTTCAGCCTAAGGTCATGGTT
Organism: uncultured Acidobacteriaceae bacterium; assembly: GCA_963750245.1. GTDB lineage: Bacteria > Acidobacteriota > Terriglobia > Terriglobales > Acidobacteriaceae > Sulfotelmatobacter. Next base: position 161,101 of record CAVVQB010000002.1, on the reverse strand, counting down.
GGTACCGATATTGTTCACGCTTTACTTCTGACCGGAGTAACTAGTTTTCTTCATTATCGTATGCATAATGTGGACATCCACCTGGTGGAAGCCCTGTTACTTGGCTCGGTTCCGGGGGGATTGCTGGGCTCTTATCTGAGCACGCGGGTGCCGGTTCCGTGGCTCAGGCGCATTCTTTGCGCGGTCCTGCTGGCGACGGGTGCGCGCATGCTAATGGCTTGATCGCCCAAAAAGAACAAAGATTATGCACTCGAACTCTTACGCTCAAATCCTGGAACGGATTCACGCCGCGCTGGAAGCCTCTCGGACAGTATTCGCCGGCTTCACTCCAGGAGCGATTGAGACGGAATATAAAACCGGAGACGATCCCGTAACCAAAGCCGATCGTGCGCTCGACGCGGTGCTGCGCAAAGAGCTTCTGCGCGAGGGCGAAGGCTGGCTCTCCGAAGAGAGCGTGGATGACCCCGTTCGTCTGCAGCGATCGCGGGTGTGGGTGGTGGACCCGCTCGACGGCACCCGCGAATTCGTCACGGGAATTCCGGAATTCTGCGTTTCGATCGGATTCGTCGAGAACGGCTGTCCCGTGGCGGGTGGAATCTACAATCCGGCAACGGACCAGACATTCCTGGGATCGATCGATTCTGGCGTCACTTACAACGGCGAGCCTTCGCAACCGAGCCAGCGTAAGAGTCTGACTGGAGCTCTGGTCCTCGCCAGCCGCAGTGAAGTCAAACGCGGCGAATGGAAAATGTTTGAGAACGCTGCCATTCAGATCCGCCCGATGGGTTCCGTGGCCTACAAGCTTGCCCTAGTCTCAGCTGGATTGGCAGATGCGACGTTCACGCTAACGCCCAAGAACGAATGGGACGTTGTTGCGGGAGCCGCTCTGGTGCTGAGCGCGGGTGGGTTTATCAGCACTCTGGAAAACACCAGCTTGACCGCCAATCGCCGAGATCCTCTTCTGTCGGGACTGCTGGCGAGCGGACCTTTCCTGAAAGACGAACTGCTCGCTTTGGTGAAATCCCGCGCCGGGGTTGCCGAAAGGGCATAGTCCAGAGGGAAAGGAAGGCGAGATTCTAACGTCAGACTGAGCGCTGCCAAGTTGGAATGAGAGGAAATGTAGCAGTGTCGGCTATCAGCGTAGTTTTGTGTACCTACAATCGCCCCGCATCGCTGAAATCCACCCTCGAAAGCTTCTCGGGCCTTACTCTGCCTTCTGATCTCGATTGGGAACTCATCGTCGTCGACAACAACTCCAAGGACAAGACTCGAGAGGTAATCCAGGAGTTCGCCAAAACTGCAGGCTTCTCTGTGCGATACGTATTCGAGAGTCGACAAGGCAAGTCCGCGGCGATGAATGCCGGGGTGGCCGCAGCGAGAGGCGAGATCGTCGCTTTTACCGATGATGATGTTCTTCTGCATCCTGAATGGTTGCAGAATTTGAAACGCGCTTTTGATGAATTTGACTGCGCCGGAGTCGGCGGAAGAATAGTCCCAGTATGGCGCGACCCGAAACCTGAGTGGCTCGAAATGGAGGACCAACAAGCCATCGTACACTTCGAACTGGGAGACAAAACTAAAGAGATTAAAGACAGTCCTCCGCTGGGTGCGAACTCGGCTTACCGGAAAGATACGTTTGCAAAATACGGCCTGTTCCGGCTGGATTTAGGCGTGAGCGGGGAGAACCGTGGCGTCACCTGTGAAGACACGGAATTTGCAACTCGACTATTCCGCGCGGGCGAGAAGATTATGTACGTTCCAGACGCAATCATCTACCATCCGGTTGAACCTGGCCGATCGAGCAAGGCTTACTTCCGTAAGTGGTATTACAACGACGGAAGATCGATCATGCGAGCATGGCCTCCGCCCAAGAGCGTTGCTCGTTATTTTGGTGTCCCCCGCTGGGTGTTCAGGAGCGTTGGCGAGAATTTTCTAAAATGGACCCTGACCTTTGATTCAAAGCGGCGGTTTCATTACAAGCTCCGAACCTACAGAGATGTCGGCAGGATCGTAGAGTCATATCGCAATCGCAGCGTTAGTTAGGAGCGGAGGGTCTCGAGGTCATCACATTTATGGGCAAGCTTTACATATTGGGTGGAAGAGAGCGGAGGCTGCTGCTAAAAGAGAGGCGGCCGCATTGGAGCTGGTATGAGGCCGCACTGATCCTGGAGGTCGACACTGAATCGGGTGCGGTGCGGACTTGTGTGCAATATAAAACGCCGCTCGAAGTGCGCGCAGGCGAGGGCGCATCCGTCAATTTTCACAGCAGCACGCTGGTCGGAGACACTCTTTACACCTGCACGACGACGGAAGTTCTGATCTACAAATTGCCAGAGTTCAAGCAAGTCGGTTACATTTCTCTTCCCTGCTTCAACGATGTACACCACGTCGCACCTACCCCGGACGGGAATCTGCTGGTGGTCAGTACCGGGCTCGATCTCATCGTAAAGGTCAGTCTCGATGGCAAAGTTCTGGCGGAGTGGAGCGCTGTTGGAGAAGATACATGGAAGCGGTTCTCACGAGACATCGACTATCGGAGAGTGGAGAGTACGAAGCCGCACAAGGCACATCCCAATTTTGTTTTTGACCTGGACGGAGAACTATGGGCCACGCGCTTTAATCAACGTGACGCCATCGCATTAAATGATTCCGGAAAGCGAATCGAAATCGCTGTGGAAAAACCACACGATGGAGTCGTCTGCGGCGATCGCATCTACTTTACCCTCGTAGACGGGAAGATCGTGATCGCGAACCGTCACAGCCTTGCCGTTGAGCAAATGATCGATCTGCAAGAGATCAGCCGGGAGGATGAGCAAGTACTGCCGGCATGGTGCCGCGGCTTGCTACCAGTAGATGAGAGAAGGATCTGGGTGGGCTTTACCCGGATTCGGGAGACCAAATTCCGCGAGAACATTCGCTGGATCAAGACTGCGCTTCACAAGGGAGCCGCGGAGAAACCTACACACATTGCACTCTACGATATTGTGGAAAAGAAACGCTTGCAACAAGTGGAACTGGAGCCGCATGGGATGAATACGGTCTTCGGTATTGTTCCGGCGATATTGTAGGCCCTCTGAGAATCGAGTTGTTCGGCAGATGGCAGCCCGGTCCCGAATAGTGTTTGCACGAACCTCGGCAGATGAAACGAAGAATATGTAGTCGTCGGGTTGCGGTAGAAGCATGTACTTGCGAACAATTAGGGCATCTCTAAGATGAAACGCCGCAGCAGGGGTCGCGACGATGAGTCCCACGCGGTAGAGGGGAAGAGTGGCCAGGAGTTCCTCAGTACGTTTCGGTGAAAAATCTCCGCCAGAAACCAGTTCGCGCAATTCGCGCCTGGTCTTGGCTTCTTCTGACGACATTCGCACCGCCATTTGATCGTCGTAGACCTGGCGCACGCTCACGAGAGGCGGGCGCACAACAAAAGTAGGCACCCAATCGGCAACAGACTCGGGCGCAAGCAGCGTTGTCGCGGGTGGGGTAAGAGCAATCGCGGTGCGTGCAGTTTGCCAATCCTTACGGGGAACCTTTATAGGGCTTAGGGAGAAGCTGACCCGATTCGATTTCCTGAGACTCGAATGAGGCGCGAGCCACGCCAGCACCCCCACGACGATGAAACCGGCAATAACACCCCAGCGCTTTCCCCAAGTTTGCGACGCTTGCTCGACTGCGTTCACCATGGCCACAGCGGCAATCCCAGCAATGGGGACACTCCATAAGATTCGCCAAACGGATTCCGGTGTGGTGAGCCTGGCAATGAATTTGAAGAGAAACGGATTCAGCGCAACGAGGAAAAAAATCAGGGCAATGAGTGCGAGGCGAAATTGGAGGCGAGGGGGGCGGGCAAGAAACGGTCCCGCAAGCAATGCGGCCAGCAATACGTACTGTGCGTGCGCGCCGAATCCCTCGAGAACCGTACCTGCTGCGGTTCGACTGACGGAGTCAAATACCGGGGCAACAGCCTTGAAGCTTCCACGAAGAGCCAGGCCCCAAACCAGAGGATAGAGAGCGGGTGCAAATCCCAACACTACCAACTTCTTGCTGGGCAACCCTGCCAGCGCAGCGGTTCCAAGCGCCATCGGGACGACGAACAGAGCTGCTGCCGAAAAACCAACGCACGCGATTGCGCAGAAAGCCAGCATCACCCAGTCGCGAAATGCACCACTATCGGCAAATTGCCACGCGTAAGCGTAGAGAAGCGGAATTCCAATGCTTGCCAGTACTGCTTTCCCTTGAAACAATCGGACGAACGCCAGGTTGCCCACAGAATGATGAGCTTCGCCAAGCAGGGCGAGCAGAATCAGAGTCAGGACAGTAGCTACAACCCAGTGGCTCGGTATCATGGAGCGCATGAGTCTGGCCCAGGCGAATGGCAGAACGGCGGCAATCACCGTGGGAACCACGGCATGTGCCCACCAGATGGGGGCACCGCCCAACCAATGAGCAAGAAGCGCACTGAAAAGCTCATACGAATCTACGGCATACGTGGGAAGAATCAGAGGCAGCTCATGTCCTCCGTATAGTACGTCGTGGGAAAGGACCGGCAACTCGGGATGTGCGATGGCGTCAGCTGCGAATCCCACAAAATTCGCATCGTCACTATCGGGCCTGTGAGCGACGTACACCAGAGCAGCCGATACGAGCGCAAGCGAGATGAGCACAATCGCTGTCGACCGGGAGAAGGATGTTGGTACCTTCTCGGAGGGTACATGGCCTTCCCGAAGTTTAGCCGCTGAGACCACCAAGAAGAAAAAGGCAGCGACCCAAAATAGGGGATAGCCGAGGGGCCGCAAAGCGATTATGGCGATGGCAGCGACAAGCCATTTCCAGTTTGAGAGCTGTGCCTGCGCTGGATTGCGCTGCTCAAAATGAGCGGGTGGTCTTGCGATGAGGAGGCAGCAGATGACGGCTGCAACCACGACAAAGGGCCCGATTCTCGACAACGTTTGAAAAGACAAGTGAGCAACTACGGCGGTGTTGGTGGCAAGCGTCCAAAAGGCAAATACGAGAGTAAAGCAGTCTGTCACCGTCGACAGATCGAAGCATAGTACTCCTTCGGGTCTGTTCGAGTCGGTGTTCCTCAGGAAATACTTCATAAAGAAATTCGCTTTCCGTCGCTGACCGGAACGATGCCGTTGACTTGTGCACTCTTTGGTTCGAAAGCTGAAACAAGAACGATCCGGGTGGCGCGGTCGTGTATCTTATCGGATGGAACACTTCTGTCAAGGGATCTTTCGGTCCCGCCCCATTGGCGTGCATAGTACCAGGCTCCAGCATCACCTGCAGATCGCAACAAAACGAAGGAGGAAACATCTGTCAACCGGAGCGTCTGCATGAATAGCTTCTACGTGTCCGGGGGTCGGTTGCGAACCACGGTTTTCCGTAAGCTGGAAGAATGGCAATCGTGTGAACAAGCCCTCCTGATCGAACTCGACCCGGAGAAAAATCAGTCGTGCACGCGCGTGGGGTACGTTTCCCCGCCTGAAGTTTGTCCGGAAGAGACGCCAGCGATTCTGTTCAAGTCGGCGACAATTCATGAGAGTGTGCTTTACACGTGTACTTCGACTGAGGTCCTGGTCTACGAGCTGCCAAGTTTTCGGCTCCGGCACTACATTTCCCTGCCCTGCTTCAATGATCTCCATCACGTTTGTCCTACGCCACAAGGGACGCTTCTGGTTGCCGTGACCGGGCTCGATATGGTGGTAGAGATCACGGTGACGGGAAGCCTCGTCAGGGAATGGAACGTGTTAGGCGAGGATCCTTGGGCGAGATTCTCGCGAGACATAGATTACCGAAAGATCCCCACAACCAAGCCCCACTTGTCACACCCGAACCACGTGTTTGTGCTCGACGAGGAAGCATGGGTGACGCGCTTGCAGCAGCGCGACGCAATCTGTCTAAGCAAACCCGGTCCGCGCATTGATATCGCCGTGCAGCGGCCTCATGACGGCTATATTGTCGGAGACAGAATCTATTTCACCACAGTCGACGGCCACATCGTCATCGCCAGCCGTAAAACCCTGAAGGTTGAAGAGACGATTGACCTGAATCGGATGAGTGGACAGTCAGGGCAGGTACTGGGCTGGTGCCGTGGAGTGCTTCCGATGGGTGAACGCTTTCTGTGGGTCGGGTTTACGCGAGTTCGTCCAACCAAGTTTCTTGAAAATGTAGCCTGGATCAGAAATGGCTACTCTTATCGGCACAGGCCTTCCCACGTTGCCCTTTATGATCTAGAGCGCAAAACATGCGAGCAGGAAATTGAATTGGAACCGCACGGGATCGGGGTGGTGTTCAGTCTGCTTCAAGTCCCTGAAATGGACAAAAGTAGTTGACGGCTTGAGATTCAGAAACTGAGGTGCATTCTCGTCTCTTGCGACAAGAGATTGGTTTCATCATGGGCGATAACAGACTGGAAATCCGAACCTATCGCAGCCTCGATGAACTGCAGACGATTGTTGCAGGCTGGAACGAGCTGCTAGCGAACTATCCGCTGGCAACGACATTCTCGACGCCGGAATGGCTGATGTCGTGGTGGCGGAGTTTCGGGAAGGATCAGAAGTTGCTGGTGGCCGGGTTCTTCGCGGAATCACGTTTGGTCGCCCTGGCACCCTTCTCTTTAACTCGAGTTCGCATCGCGAAGACGATTTCACTTCAGCATTTGCGGCTCATGGGCGACGGCAGCAACGACTCGGACAATCTTGACCTGCCTGTCAGACCGGGATTTGAAGACAGGTTCGCATCATCACTTCTACATTTTCTTCAGAGTGAGCGAAATTTCTGGGACCTCGGTCAGCTCAATACGCTGCCTGCAAGCTCGCCGGGGGCGAACGCTCTGCGGCAATTGCTCGGACGGAAGAAGTGGCTGGCAATCGAGAAGCAGCGGCCGGCCTCGGTCATCTCGCTACCAGCTACATGGGAAGATTACCTGACGCAACTGGCGAGCGAGGACCAGAAAAATCTGGCCCGATATACGCGGCGACTGGAGAAACGATATGCGGTGCAAATCTACCGCTGCAGCGCTGAGAGCCAGCTTCCAAAGTGCCTGGAGGCTCTATTCGAGCATCACCAGGCGCGGTGGGAAGCGGCGGGAGAGCACGGTAGTTTCGGCTCGAAGGAGAGAAAGAATTTTTACTATGAACTCAGCCGGTCGCTGTTGCCGCAGGGGCGGCTAGACCTGTGGGTGATCGAACTTGACGGTACTGTTGCCGCAGCGCAGTTTGGATTTCGATATGGGCAACAGGTTTTTCAGCTCCAGGAAGGGAATGACCCCAAGCATGCCTCGGACCGCGTGGGCTTTGTGCTGAGAGGCCATGTGATGCAGAAACTCATCGCCGACGGAGTTCATACCTATGATTTTCTTGGCGGTGAACTCGGCTACAAGGCGCGCTGGGGCGCACAAGCCCGCTCTTACACCGACATCCATTTTGCCCGCCCTTTCACCTTAGGAAGCGCTTACCTTCAGGCGGTCCATAATGCTGGGCAGAGTAAAGCCTGGCTGCGCGAGAATCTACCGAAGCCGGCGTGGGATGCATTACATAAAATCAATGTACGAGCCCGACGAATGGAGCCTGATCCGGCTGATGGGCGCCCCGACTCTCGAATGGGAGCAGCATCTCGGAAAGACCCGCTGAAATAGAACCGAAATTCAGTCTGAGGATATCCTCTGTTTCGTGGACGTTGCCTCAGTCCGCGCCGGCCGCAACGCTCGGAAGATCGCCTTGAGATTGTATATAGCCAAGTCCCTTACTGTCCGCAGCGGTTCAATGATTGCGGGCATGGGATCGGCGGAATCCCAAAGGGCATCGCGGGCGCTCAGGTCCGCGAAGGAAGGCAGCAATTCCTTCAGCGCTGCCGGATGCCTAACCGCAGTCTTTGCCGCGCTCTTGAAAAGATCGTTCCACCGGCTGATATAGCCTGCGCTCCAGCGCCAACGTGATCCGATTGAGTAATGGAGGGGCACGGAAGGCTTCTCGCCATGAGCGATCTGCCATTCATACCAGGGAAAGTCGACGCCGGCCTGGATCGGAAGCGCTAGGGTTCCCCAGTAGCGGCCATTTACCTCCATCAAAGAGCTCTGCCGCTGAGAATGATCATAGCGAAACTCCACCATCGCGACCCCTTCCCATTCGAGAGCGCGCAACAATGAAATCGATTGCTCGACGAGCATGGGTTCCGGCGGTTCGGCAATGGCCACGGCAGCAACCCCTCCGCCGGCAGGAACTTCCTTGAGGCGACGGTGCTGGAAGATCGCAACCGGCTCACCGTGGTGCATCAGGACTTCGACCCCGACGCCGTCTCCCTTGGCAAATTCCTGTATCAGAAGTTTGCCGCCGAGTTGGTCGTCATCCGCAAGCGCCTGATGGAGCATTTCATACGTCTGAAAATAGCGGACCTTGAAATCCATTTCGCTGCTCTTGTGGTAAGGCTTGGCAACTACAGGAAATCGAATCTGACCGGAGAGCGCCTTTAGTTCAAGGACATTGCAGACACGATAGGTGGACGGCGCGGGCACTCCCGCACTGCGAGCGAACTCCAGTGTCAACGATTTATCGAGGACCCTCTGGACCACGGACGGGGTTGGGCAGGCAACGTAGAGTAATTCGCGCAGACTTGCGTCGTGTTCTGAGACGGCGACGAGCGCAGGATCGTTCGCTGGAATCAGCATGTCATACTGGCGCTGCGAGATCAGCCGCGTCAGAAATTCGACGAAAGTGGGAGAACGACTATCGGTCTGATGGTAGGGGCTGGGCAGACGAATAAAATCAGCAACAGCATTAGACCGGGGAGGGGCCTCGACAGCTGAAAAAGACGCGACATCGACCCGCACACCGTGTCTATGGAGGGACTGCGCAATCGGAATCGCGATGCGCGGCGTAGAACCAACGATCAGAACTGGCCGTTTCACCGCGCTTCGCTCGACGTCACTGCGCTCTGTGTCCTGATCGCATCGAGGCTGTCGGCAAGGTTTCGCGTACACTTCTCCAACAGCCGGTAACAGCGACGCGTTTCTTCCAAGTCTCCGTAAAAAGGATCCTGAATTTCAATGGGACGAGCTGCTCCCGAGTAGGCTCCGAGCAAAAAGAGCTTATCCGCAGCATCGGGGTAACGCGATACGAATTCCACCTGATTCTGAAAATCCATTGCCAGGATGGCATCCGCCTCATCCACCATTGCGCGGGTCAATAATGTGGCTCGATGGCCCTCGAGAGAGAGCCCGAAATCCTGCGCTGCGGCGATGGCCCAAGGATGGGCGGGCTTGCCGGAAGTTGCGTTGAGTCCGGCGGAAATAATTTTCGCGTCGATGCTGCGATGGCGGGCTATTGCTTCCTTAAAGAAAAGCTCGCTCATGGGGCTGCGCATGATGTTGCCAAAGCAGACAAAGACGAAAGAGCGAGCTCCCTGCGGAACCTTGCGCGAGTTGAGGCCAAGCTGATTCGTGATCCTAAGCTTGAGATAAATCGGCCGCTCCGATTTCTTGAATCCACGATAACGACGGACCTCCTCGAGCAGGCGTTTGGGTAATATCTTCTTCGCCAGTGCGATCCCTGTTGCGCGCAGGTTGCCGATGAAAAACCGAGTCCCCGCGTTGAAGGCTGGGGTGTTCGGGCCCCGATCATCGGAACGAAGGATCAGTCCCGCGCCCACAACTACCGCGAACTCTGCTCGCGATGAATATGCGAGACGATCAAAGATTCTGGGCATTGATCCTGTCATTGGAGCGCTGATCTTGTTGGCATGCTGGAACAGGCGGAAATAGCCATTCTGATCACGGCGGCAGCGACCGGTAAAGGATACGATCGTACGATATGCAAGATCGGAATTCAATTTTCAACTCGGGGGCTCAGCGTCCGCCAACCAGAACACGATCTCAACGGCGGACCAACTTCTTCACTGCCGGTCTCAAGCGGAATCTGAGCGTGTGTGCCAACTTGCCTGCGATCCCGCGGAAAACAAAGTATTTGAATTTAGCCCGAGTTTCAGTTGTCCACTTCATCTTCCATTCGTCATTCACCCCCGTGATGTCATACTCGGAAATACCTCTGGAGGCACAATCCTGCAGGATCTCACTCACGATGAGGTGCCCGGGAGCATATTGCGGGAACTTTTCGTTGTAAGCAATCTTCGGAGAGAAGTAGCGGCCCCGGTGCGATAAACCGAAATGCGATGCCAATAGGTCTCCGTTGAGCTCCAAGGAATACAAGCATAAATATCCAAAGCGTTCGGCAGCTTGGGAGACTTCGTCGTAAAACTGTCGAATATTAGGGTTGCATGCTATAGCGCTGCCTTCCGTTCCCTTCCAGCCGGCAGATTCCAGTTCATAGAAACGCTCGAGGACGGACCGGTCCGCTTTGTCAGTCCGCATGAACTTAAGGCCGCTTTGGCCGTCCAGTTCGCGGCGGATGTGACGCAGCTTTCCTCTCAAGCGGGCATTTACGGGAAGCTTCTTGAGATCGGCGGGATCTGCCGGAACAGGGACATAGGGATTATGCCGCATTGGTACTTGGGCGGTATGAACTCCACTGTTGCCGGCTGCAAGCGCCAGAGCCGCGATCGTGCCTCCTTCAGGTACGTCATGAAGCTCCAGCAGGTCCCAGCTAGGAAGGCTCTGGAGATAATTCCAAGCGGCAACAATCGCGGCATCTCCCTGAGCACTCGAGTGCCGCACCGCGTCAAAACGGCAGGAATGGCTGTTTACAGGCCCGCGAAGTTTGCGCAAAGGGACGCCACTGAATAGCGACGATTCCTGCAACAAAGGAAGCACAAACAGCAGCTTCCCTTCGCAACTGACGGTGAGCAGAACAACCTTGGCCTGCGGGGAAAAGGCCCGGATATGTGCGGCGATCCATTCGGGACGATAGAAGGGCTGATCGTCTACGGCCTCATTACATAGATTGCGCCATTCGTCAGCCCAACGCTCCACAACTTCGACACCACCGCGATGAGCGGTTGCAACCATCGAAGTCGATCCCAGAGCGGCGGCTGTGCGGCTTTCGACGATGGTCATCAGCGGCGAACCTCACTCCGGACTGGCAAGAAGATGCCTGCACCTTCGGTTGAAAAAATACTCATCGGTAGGCCACCACGCCGCCGGGCTGAACTAAATCTGCAATCGGTTCAGCTTCCACGCATACCCTGAACCACAATTCGAGATTGAGCAAGCGCCAGATGCGATTGCCGTGGTCGCGATAACCCGCCGTGTGCTCGGCAAACAACCGATCAACGGCTTCGGCACGGAAGAGTCCACGTTTCAACGTTCGGGCTTCCATCAGCAGGCTGCGCAGGGTATCCAGAGAGGATCCCTGGAGCCAATAGGCCCAGGGCGTGGGAAATCCCATCTTTTGTCGATACACGATGGAGTGAGGCAACAGATCCTCCACCGCCGCCTTCAGAATGCACTTCCCTGCCATTCCCCGCGTTGCGTATTTCGCGGGAATGCTTGCGGTGAACTCCACCAGAGTGTGGTCGAGAAACGGCACACGACTTTCGATGGAAGCGGCCATACTCATCTGGTCCTGCTTCATCAGGAGTTCTACCAGGTAGCTCTTGATATCGGTGTACAGGAGGCGGTGCAGGAGGTCGCCCGAAGAGTGATTCCAGTACTTCATCGAACCGGCATACGCATCGCCCGCAACTTGCTTCGCCTCGGGAGTTAGTAAGTCGCTTTGCTCCGCTTGGGGAAAAGCGGAGTAGAAATTGTCGAAATAAAAGGAAGGCCAGGAAGCGCCGTCCCGCCCCAGGAATGTATGTTCCAGTTTTCTTTTCAAGGTCGCGGAGATTGGAAAAGAGCTGATTCCCTCGCGCAGCGTGTGGCGCAGAGCGGCCGGCGTCAGCGTGCGGTAAACGCTGTCCAGGCGCGAGTTCAGCAGAGTCCAGGGATACCGTGTGTAGCCGCCCAGCGTCTCATCGCTACCTTCGCCAGTCAGCACGACGGTCACACGCTCTCTCGCCAGCCGGGCAACGAAATAGAGCGCCACACTGGATGGCCACACAATGGGTTCATCCTCATGCCAGATCAATCGGGGCAAGGTCTGGAAGAATTCGTCGCGCCTAAGATGGACTTCGTGATGCTGCGACTTCAGGTGCTCCGCTACGGTGCGGGCATAAGGAAGTTCGCTATACGCCTCTTCGCCGTAGCCCACGGAGAAAGTTTCGATCGGTTCTTTGCGGATTTTGGTCGTGAGTGCCGCGACGGCGCTCGAATCCAGGCCTCCGCTCAAGAAAACGCCTAGGGGGACATCGCTCATCAAGTGGCTGGAAACACACTCTTCCAACTGTTCCCGGTAGCGTCGAACGTAGTATTCACGAGGCTGGCTCCCGTTGTCGGTCTTGACGTCAAGGTCCCAATACGATGAAGTCTCTAATTGGCCGCGCTCGTCAATCGTGAGGATGTGGCCGGGCATCAATTTGCGAATCCCGGCATACATCGTTTCTTCGCCGGCAATGTAGCCAAAAGCAAGATATTCGGCCAAAGTGCCGCGGTTGAACTCCGGCTTCACTCCAGGATAGGCGAGAATCGTTTTGATTTCCGAGCCGAACAACAACGTTTCGCCATCGAAGCGATAGTAGAGAGGCTTGATCCCCAGCCGATCGCGCGCCAGGAACAAAGTCCTCTTGGTGCGGTCCCAGATCGCGAAAGCAAACATCCCGCGCAAGTGTTCGACGCAGTTTCTCCCAAATTCTTCGTACAGATGAACGATGGTTTCTGTGTCACTCTTGGTGCGATAGCGGTGACCACGAGACTGGAGGTCCTTGCGCAAATCCTGGTGGTTGTAGATCTCACCATTGAAGACAATCCAAATGTTTCCGTGTTCGTTGCTGATCGGCTGGTGACCGGTCTGGATGTCGATGATGCTGAGGCGGCGCATGGCCAGTCCGACGTTCTCCTCGACAAAAAAACCGTCATCGTCCGGCCCGCGATGGACGATTTGCCGGTTCATGGCCGCCAGCGTGTCATGATTTACTCGCCGGTCCCGGTCGGAATGGAAGACACCACAGATTCCACACATGACTAAACACCCATCCCCTTGGGACCATCGCCCGGAACAAATGACTCTTCGTTTGCTAACACTTCATCGAGCGGCTGCTGTAACACCGCATGCGCTGGGTCAGAAGAGAAGAGGTCGACTTTCATGTCAGAACTCAACACCTCAGCATAGCTCACTCGCCTGCTACAGTTGAGCACCCGGCGACCACCCGCATCCGCATAGGAACCATTGCAGAGAACCAGCATGTGTTGTTCTCTCTCACGATCAAAGGACCAGTAGAGAAAATCTGCGTCGCTGGTCCACGCCCCCAGAGTCCACGCTCTCGGTTGATGAGCAAAGAAAAAGCTGTGCTCTTGAAGCGAGTTCGAATAGCGATAGCCGCAAACCGTTCCGAGGATGGGTTCCCCCATTCTGACCAGGCGTCCGGGATCTGCCTGAGGATTTTCGTCCGCGATCAGCAGAGTGGCAAAATCCGCCGGAAGTTCGACCAGCGCACCGAAATTAACCACGCTTGCAAGCTCCCTGCACCCGTACGCGGGCGACCAGTAATCACGACGCACACTCTGCGACCAACCCTGGCCTTCAGCAGTCAACAACGTCAGCCTCTCCATCTCATCGGTGAATATATAAGGCTGAGACGAGGCAAGGGAAAGTGTGGGGCCAATGTGCCACGCAATATCAAGCTGATGCGATCCGCGTCCCTCGGCCCGATCACGTACCATCCAAAACTTTCCCTTCCGGTGAAACACCCATCTGCGGTGAATCACGGGAGACGGCAGCCGGGAATATCCATTGTGATTGCCCCGAAACAGATCGAATTGCCGGCAGGTAATCCATTGCTCGACATTGACACTGGGAGGATTTTTCCAGGAGAACGGGCCAGTGCCGTCGGCCTGATCGCGTCCATCGACTTGCATGGTGCTATGGGCTCCAGTGCCACGCAAGCGTTCGCGCTCGCCGCTGTTGCCCACATATTCTGATGTTCCAGGATCCATCAGTAGGTTGCGTCCATTTCGAACCAGGCAAACGCTCAATGCATCCGCGTGCGCATGCCCTCCACTTCCCGACCCCAACGGACCGGCATCAACGAGCAGTTGCCCCGACTTTTCGTCCGCCATCAGGTAGATACCGCTATCAACGAGCGCAGTTACACTGGCTGAAGGTTCCGAGCTGGAAAGAGAATCAAACTCAGCGAGTCCTTCGGTACCCAACAACCACAGGGTTTCCTCTCTCGCACTACCCGCGACAGACTTACAATCTCCGCGCCGGTAGACAACCGCACCCGTCGCCAAAGGATCGAGCGTATGCTGGGCGCGGTTACGGGCGGGATCAAACAACCTTCCTCCATCGTCGTCGCCGAGACTCGGTGGAACTCCTGCCCTAGCCAAGAGCAATAGTGCGTTCAGCATACGCTGCAAGGTCTTGTCGAACGCGGGGGAAATCGGAACTGCATTGAGCCCAGCTAGAATCCGGGCGTGCAAGAAGATATCCAAGGCGTAGACATGATAATAAGTGGATTGCTCGAAGTAGAATCCGTCTTCCCGTACCTGCTTCGCGGACTCGAGTTCCAGGATTTCCCAGCCGCGTTGCTGCCACCGAGAAGCTCCTCGCATGGTCGGAAACAGAGTTCCCAGAGAGAACAATGCCAGAGCTTCGCCTAAAAGATGGGTATTGGGAGAAAAATACGTGGAGAGGTAAGTTTCGACGTGGCGTCCGCTCAAGCCCAGCGCAGCCTGCCATTGCTGGCGGAGTTCACTGGTAAAGAGCGGGCACTCCTGCAGCAGAAAGAAAGTCCAGATCCACGACAAGCTGCGATAGCCAACTTCGAGGCTGCTTGCCCAGTTGATTCCGATGGGATACGGATTTTCTTTTTGCCAGTGCGCCCACTGGGCGAAAATCTCCCGCGCAAACTTGTCGTTACCGGTGAGCCAATAGGCCTTCGCCAGCGTGACAAAGTGCTGATGGCGGCTCAGCTCCCAAGTAACCTTTGAGTCTCCCACCTCCTCAAAGTCCAGATACCTTATCTTGAACCAAGGTTTGCGGGGCCCGCGCTTGCCATGCACGACATCGCAGTGCCAGTCGATCTCCGTGCCGTAATCCAAGCTTCGATAGCCCAGAAGGTCGAACTGATGGCAGCAGATTTTTTCCGCCCGCAAGACAATATCTTCCCACTGCGAGGGGAAACGGCGTTTCAGCGCAGCGCACAGCGAAGGAATTTCGGCCGGTGTGAAGTAGAAACGGCCTGCTGGTCCTGCGGATCCGACTTGCGGATCGCCGACGTTGTAACCACTTCTATAGCGCAACACGTCCGCCCGAGCGGTCAAGTATTGCCTTAAGCGGTCGAACAGTTCGTGGTGATCCATCGCGGTGAGGCGAACCAAGCTACGCTTCCATGTCGAGGCATTTGCCATGAGCTAGGAGTTTCCTCCATGCCGCAGCAGGAGTTCGCTGTAGAGCGAGTCCACCTCGCGTACCAGCCTCTCGAAGCTGAAATTTCGAATTACAAACTCATGTCCGTTCCGCGCCAGCCGCCTCGCCAGGACCGGATCGACTAAGAGTTTGAGCAATGCGGCCGAGAGCGAGGCAGAATCCTCGGGAGGGACGACCAGCCCGGTCACACCATCCTCTACGAGTTCCACATTCCCTCCGACCCGGCTCACAATGACTGGCAGTCCCGCTGCCATATATTCCAGCACCGCATTCGGCAGGCCTTCAGCTCTGGAAGGGAGCACGGCAGCATCACAGCAGGCCAGAATTTCCGGGACATCAGAGCGACGGCCCAGGAACAGAAAGTTTCGCTCAATCCCCAACTTCGCGACCTGCTGCTCGAAGACGGCCCGTTGCTCTCCATCTCCAACTAGAACGAATCGAGTGGATGGACACTCGCGAATCACGGCGGGCACAGAGGCGATCAGCCAGGGATGCCCCTTCACATCCGTGTGCATGTTGCCAACCAGCACGACAAGGTTGCCATCTCCAACTCCGGGAAACAAACGATCTCGGTCCCTGCCGGTGTGGAACTTCTCGATGTCGACTCCATTGTGAATCACGCGCAACTTCTCCGGCGCAAAGCCATCCTCGGCAATCAGAGCGTCGCGTATGGGCGTAGCGTTGGCCACCACTATGCCCGACAAGTTTTGAATCCGCCGCAGCCACGTTCGGCGTTTTCCCTGGTACCAATCGAAGTGAGCGAGGTCGCGGCGACTGGAAACAATGGCCTTCACGCCCGCCAACCGTGCCGCAGGAACGCCGAGCAAATTCGACCACAAATCATGGGTGTGCACGACGTCGACCTTTTCTCGCCTCAGGAACCAGCTCAGCCGAAGCAACTGGTACAGTCCTGCGGGACTATCGATACCACCCTTGGGATGGAATTCCATCACGTTGACCGCTGTTCCAAGAAGACGCTCCAACAATGGACCTTGAGCCCGCAAGCAGCCCAAAGTCACGTCGTAATCAGCCATCGAAATCCGCCGCGCCAATTCCACGGCCTGGATTTCGGTTCCACCGACGTTGAGCGAATCCACTAGATAGAAAACCTTGCGCAGGGAACGCCTCGAATCATGAACTTGTACGACACCTGGAGTTTCAGGAGTCTCTCCAGAGGTTTTATTGCTCGCCGCCAGGCCACCCAATGTCAATCCTAATCGAACAATCTGGATTTCCAACCGGTCCGATAAACTCTTGGACAAGAGCACGGTTTCTAACCGCGCTATTCCGGTCCTCGAAGAATCAAGCGCTGAGCGCAGGGAGTTGGAGTTTACGTCCTTTGAGAGACGGGTTCTAGTTACCTGCGTGCTTCCAGCGTCCTTTGCAAATCACCCCTACGTGTTGAATACTATCTGTGGTCGCCGAGCATAGAGGGAGTTGTGCGACTTCCGGGTTCCTGTGAGTTGCAGTGTTTATCTCTCGAGGGCGAATCCCACATCGTTGGCGGCCTGCATGCTGTTGAAAATACAATGGTTGCTTCGCTGCTTGACTGCTGGTTGGAATGGTCAGGGTGCTTCACAAAGTTGCGTTAGCAGGTAATCTGAAAGCTTTATGTTGCTTTGCTTCAAGACAGGAAATGGCGTATCTGCATGAGTTCATCCGTTAGCGTATTCGGGCTTGGCTACGTAGGCACCGTCACTGCGGCGTGCCTGGCGCACAAAGGGCACAAAGTCATCGGAGTCGACCTCAATCGCGCGAAGGTCGAGGCGCTCCACGCCGGCCGCAGTCCTGTGGTTGAGCCACGCGTAGAAGATCTGATTGCCGAGGGCCACGCTAAAGGGCGTCTAAGTGCCACTGCGGATTCCGAATATGCCGTCTTGAACAGTGACATTTCCTTTCTCTGCGTGGGAACGCCGAGTTTGCGAAATGGGAAGCTCGACCTCGGTCATATCGAGCCGGTTTGTCGGAATATTGGCCAGATTCTGAAGAAAAAAACTGGATTTCACCTCGTCGTCTTGCGCAGCACCGTTTTGCCTGGAACCGCTGAAACCATTGTCATCCCGGCGCTGGAAAACTCCTGTGGAAAGAAGCTAGGCAAGGATTTTGGCGTCTGCGTCAATCCCGAGTTTATGCGGGAGGGGACGGCCGTGGCCGACTTTCTCGAACCGGCGATGACGGTCATCGGCGCGCAAGATCCGAAACACAGCGCGGTGTTACGGGAGATCTACAGCTGGGTTCCGGGACGGATATTCGAAACTTCGTTCCGTTCCGCCGAAATGGTCAAGTATGTTTGCAATGCGTGGCATGCCGTAAAAGTTTCTTTTGCGAACGAAGTTGGTACCCTGGCAAAGGAGTTGGGCGTCGATGCCGAAAGCGTAGTCGAGATTTTCACCTCCGATACCAAGCTCAACATTTCGCCAACCTATCTGAAACCGGGTTTCGCATTTGGTGGCTCGTGTCTGCCAAAAGATGTTCGCGCGCTAAGTTACCGGGCCAAAGAACTGGATCTCAAGCTGCCTCTCTTCGATTCCATCATGCCAAGCAATGACGAGCACTTGAAGCGAGCGATCGAGTTGGTGCTCGATACCGGAAAGAAGAACGTAGCGATTTTAGGGCTGAGCTTCAAGGCTGCCACCGATGATCTGCGGGAGAGTCCGCAAGTCCAACTGGTCAAACATTTGCTGGGAGAAGGATTCGCCATTAAGATTTGGGACGACAACGTTTCCCTGGGCCGCCTTCTTGGCTCCAATCGGGAATACATCGAGCAGGCCATCCCTCACATAGGATCACTGCTAGAGAATGACCTTGCGCAAATCCTGAAGAATGCGCAAGTAGTTGTGATCGCGACCCGTGGCATCTGCCGAGACCAACTGGAAGCGCATCTACGGCCTGATCACATCGTGGTCGATCTTGTAAATCTGGAAAGAGCCCGTCGGCCCACGGCCCCCCACTACGACGGGATTTGCTGGTAAGAATGTGCGGATCCTATGGGTGAAAGCGGGCAAGCTCCTGCCGGTTGATACCGGAGGTAAGATCCGTTCCTACAACATTCTCCGGCACCTTGCCCGCAATCATGAAGTAACTCTGCTTTCTTACTATGGAGGACAACGGGATTCCGAATATGAAGGTGAGATTCAGCGCGAGTTGCGCGGAGCGCAAACCATCTACACCGCCGCTCCGGATGCGCAGTTCATCGCGCAATCGGTGAATTATCTGTCCCGCCTGTTTCAATCGGCGCCATTTGCCGTGAGTAAGTTCACCCACGCCGAAGTGCAACGAGCCGTGGCATCGTGGCTTTCGGGAAATAAATTCGATGTGGCGGTTTGCGATTTTCTTTCTGCATCCCGGAACTTCCCTGATCATCTCGCCACACCCACTGTTCTTTTCCAGCACAACGTGGAATCCGTGCTCTGGCGACGCATGGCGTCGACCGAATCGAATCCGGTAAAGCGTGTTGCCTATCAGCTCGAGGCCCAAAAAATGTGGCGTTACGAGCGCCGGGCACTGGGCAAGTTCCATCACGTCATCGCCGTCTCTGAAAACGACCGCCAGCAAATGCTGGAGATGGATTCGGCCTGCGATGTCAGTGTGGTACCAACTGGGGTTGACACGCAGAAATATGGGGTTGCGCCGCCGGCCTCCGCGAATCCGCCTCGCATCGTCTTCACCGGCTCCATGGATTGGGAGCCGAATATCGATGCCGTTGCTTATTTCTGTCAGGAAATTTTTCCTTTTGTTCGCGCGGAGTTTCCTTCGGCTGTGTTCCAGATTGTGGGTCGGAACCCGCACTCCGCGCGTCCAGCAGCTTGCCTCTCACTCAGTGGAGGTTACTGGTACGGTGCCTTCCGTGGGTGAATACCTGCGTGATGCGACCGTAGTTGTGGTACCACTGCGCATCGGCGGCGGAACGCGGTTGAAAATCTATGAGGCAATGGCTATGGGCAAGGCCATGGTTTCCACTTCGATTGGCGCCGAGGGACTGGACGTAAGAAGCGGGCGTGACCTCATCCTTGCTGACGATGCGACAACCTTTGCTCAGGCTATCACTCTTCTTCTGAGGGACCCCGCGCCTCGCCGGCGGTACGAAGAGGCTGCGGCCCAGCTCGCCGCACAGTACGATTGGTCAAACATCGAGCAGCACTTCGCCAAAATACTCCGAGAGGTCAGTCGTAAAGCGGCGCAAAGTGGACGATCGCATGATTCCCCTGCTGTCACGCAGCCATGAATGTCCTAGTGCTGGATGGAGATCAGAATCAGGCAGTCGCGAGCGTCAGGTCACTGGCGGCCGCTGGTCATACCGTCTTTGCCGCGGAAGCTGCATCGTGGTCCAAAGCGAGTTGGTCCCGCACGTCCTCCGGCAGCTTTCGTTATCCATCCCCGAAGGGACCGGTCGGCCCGTTCGTCGAAGCCATCGCCAAGTTCGTCCGCGAAAATTCCGGTACGCTGGTTCTTCCGATGACCGAAGCCACCACTCTCCCCTTGTCTGCTCATCGTGACTTCCTGACCTCTGCGGGAGCCCGGCTGGTTTTGCCAGATCACAGTGACCTGCTCCGCGCGTTCGACAAGAATGAGACGACGCGCCTGGCGGCATCACTTGGGGCGCGTATTCCGAAAACAGTACTGGTTACGACTGCAGAGCAAGCTCGCGACGCGGCCCAGTCCATGCCTTATCCTGTGGTTTTGAAGCCGGCCGCTTCGGAGGAGCTCTCGTCCGACGGGAAGTTGCGCACCGCGGGCCGCCCCCGCTATGCCAACGACTCGATGCAGTGCGATGCTGCCTTCCGCGACATTAGCAGCCGATCTTCGGCGGTGCTGGTTCAGGAGTTCGTCGAAGGCGAAGGAACCGGATACTTCGCGCTCATGCATCGCGGCGAGCTGCGCGCGGAGTTCGCGCATCGCAGGATTCGCGATATTTATCCGACGGGCTCTGGCAGCGCAGTGCGGGCGAGCGTCGCCGTTGATCCCGAGATTCGCTGCTCGTCGCTTGCGATTCTGTCGGCGCTGCGGTGGCACGGCGTGGCGATGGTCGAGTATCGAAAAAAAGCAGGCTCGCCGGCAGTGTTTATGGAAGTGAACGGACGCTTCTGGCATTCGCTCGCTCTGGCTTGTTATGCAGGAGTCGATTTTCCAGCGTTGCTCGCTCGTATGGCTGAGGACGGAGACATAGAGCCGATGGCAGGGTATCGCTCCGGTGTCCGTTGCCGCTGGTTGCTGGGTGATGCCCGGCACCTGGCGGAGGTTTGGAAAGGCCCGCCGCCCGGCTACCCGGGCACTTACCCGGGACGATTGGGCACGCTCCTGCAAGTTCTGACGCCACAGCCTGGGACTTACCACGATTTGTTTCAATGGCGCGATCCGCTACCGGAGTTTGGAGACTGGCTGAACTTTTTCATGCGTTTGATAAGGGGACGCTCGGCTGCGTAAAGATATGCTGAAAGGAGCATTGCACGCTCATAGCACGTACTCGGACGGCGAGTTCACTCTGCGAGAACTGCGTGAAATCTTCGTCGCCGAGGGTTGTTCCTTTCTTTGCATGACGGATCACGCCGAGTATTTCGATCGGCCATTAATCGAACGTTACGTTTCGGAATGCCAGTCACTCTCCGACGAAAGCTTTTGTTTAGTGGCTGGCCTGGAATATAGATGCGAACGCGAGATGCACATTCTCGGGTACTGCGCCACCGAGTTGGTCCAGTCCTCCGATCCACAGGAAGTGATCCGACACATTGATTCGCAGGGAGCAGTCTCAGTGATTGCCCATCCCAAAGACGATTTCTTCCCATGGATTGAGAGTTTCGAGACGCTCCCCCTCGGAATCGAAACCTGGAACACGAAGTACGACGGACGCTACGCTCCTCGCCCCGGAACGTTCGCGCTTTTAGAGCGTCTGAAAAAACGCGCCCCCCAGATGCATGCTTTCTACGGCCAGGACCTGCATTGGAAGAAACAGTTCCGCGGTTTGCAGGTCGCACTGGATTGCGATTCGCTGGAGTCCGCAAAGATTCTGGCTGCTCTCGCGGCGGGAAAATACACCGCCCAAAAGGACGATCTACAACTGCCCTCCTCCGGCATACTGTCCGAGGAGCTTTTGGCCGAGTTCGGACGCGTGCAGGCACGATCGCACCGCATGTGGCGCCTGGTGAAGGGCGGGAAGCAGACGCTCGACCGACTTGGCATCCGCGTTCCCGAATCCATAAAAGCGCAATTGCGCAGGATTTTCTGATGGCGCGGAACGGCACTGTATTCCTGATGTATCACGAACTCGAGCTGCCCGGGCGGCCACTGTGCCAGTCCGAGCCGGGGTACGCGCGCTATGTGCTTTCCCAGGAAACCTTCCGTTCACAAATGAACTGGCTTGCCCAGAACGGGTGGCGCGGCCTAAGTGTCGGCCAGGCGATCGAGTATCCTTCCGGAAATTCGGTCGCAATCACTTTCGACGACGGAAGCGAGACCGACCTGATCGCTGCCGCGCCCATCCTGAAAGAAAACGGATGGAATGCAACTTTCTATGTAACCGCGGGTCTTGTCGGTAATCCCGGTTATATGTCTTCTGGCCAGTTGAGACAGTTGCGCGCTCTTGGCTTTGAAATCGGCTGCCACTCCATGACCCATGCTTATCTCGACGATCTTGATGACTCGGCCTTGCGCCGCGAGATTTTCGATGCGGGGAAAAAGCTGGAAGACATGATCGGCGAAAAGATAAAGCACTTCTCCTGCCCCGGCGGCCGGTATGACGACAGAACCTCTGCTCTGGTCCGCGAGGCCGGCTACCGGTCTCTGGCCACAAGCCGGGCGCATGCCAATTCCCCGGACACGAATCCGTACTGCCTGGGCCGCGTAGCTGTTTTGCGCGGGACCGACGAACTCACATTTGGACGGATGTGCGCGTCGGAAGGGTTGTGGCGAATACGCCTTGGCGAATCCTTTCGAGGTGCGGCAAAGTCGGTGATGGGCAACACACTCTACGACCGCCTCCGCTCCCTCCTGCTGCGTAAGCCCTAGATCGCGAATTCGAGGCGGGCCGAAGATGTAGTTCTTTTCGAGTAGTAGGGTCAAGTCTCTTCCGTTTCAACCTGTCGATCTCCAAGAACTCGACCCCTTTGGCCTTGATCCTTGGGCTTTTGGGCCTGCCCTTTCGAGTATCTGGAGGGTCACGACCTTCGGGTATCTGTCTCAGTATCCTTTCCGTGGTTAGAGTCTCCCTACGGACTTTGAAACCCTTGGTCCCCCAAAAATTTGTTTCCGAGGGATACACATGTTGTGGGCAAACGCGGACTTCTTGATTCTCCAACCAGAGAATGCAAAGCGAAGTCCCAATCTCATCCTGCTGCTGACTCTGATCACCACCTGCTTTTTCTCATCGATGGGCTGCAGTTCGATGCAAGCGAGTTCTACGCCGTCCCCACGGGTTGAGCAGCCCGCCCCGTTCATTACCATTCAAACCGCGCTGCCCAATGGCACCGTCTCGAGTAGCTATCATGAGCAACTTTCCGCCAGCGGAGGACTCGCACCTTACCAATTTCTTCTGGCCATCGGCGCATTACCGCCGGGATTGAGTCTCAACCAGCAGACCGGGGAGATTTCCGGAACGCCGACCCTCGCTGGAAACTTTAGGTTCGCGATTGAAGTCAAGGACTCGTCCTCGGAGGCTTCGGGCGGCCCCGCATACGGCATACGCGCCTACATGGTGAATGTGAATCCCTCCAACAGAATCAGCGTTCAGATTTCGCCAACTAGCCCATCGGTGGAAGCAGGTGGGAAGATACAGTTTGGAGCCCTGGTGGGTAATACGGCCAACACCGGGGTCACCTGGGCGGCCAGCGCCGGTAGTATTTCTACGAGTGGCCTTTTCACTGCTCCGCTCAACACTAGCGCAAAATCGATCACGGTTACTGCCACCAGCACGGTGGAACCTTCTATTCAAGCCAGCGCCGCGGTCACAATGACTAGCGCTAGCCAGTTCACGATTGCTACTGCGAGCGTTCCATCCGCAGTAGAATCCACGCCCTATTCGGCATTGCTGGTTGCCAGCGGCGGACAACCTCCTTATCAGTGGAGCATCGCGTCGGGCTCGCTGCCGCAGGGCCTGCAGCTCGATGCATCCACTGGAACGTTGTTTGGCTCAGCCACCCAAACGGGAGACTTTACCTTCAGCGTGCAGGGAACCGATTCGGCCTCACACACCGCGGATCGGAGCCTTTCTCTTGTGGTGTCCGCCGCTTCAGCTGGCACGTGCGGACCTCCGGCCTACAGTTGTTCCCGGACCGACTTCAAAGTCGTTCAAGTACCGACGCCACCCAGCGTGGGTAATCTGTTGGGTGCAAACACAATCGTCACCGATCCCGACTTCGCGAACCCTATTGTGCGGATTACAGATGCGCATACCAATCCGCATCGGCGATTCAAGAACCGTACTTACTTTACAAGCAGCACCGGCAGCGCGGATGAGAATCTGTGGAACATCGACTCGACGCTTCTCGTCGTGCAGGATACCGGGGCGAACTCCTTGCCTTTCACCTTCGACCCGAGCACGCTGCAGGCGGCCCGAATGTATGTTTCAAGTTTTCCGGAGACGAACGGACTCATGCTGGGGGACAGCGGCAACTGGAGCCGCGTAGACCCGAATGTTTTTTACACGATTGCCGGAACTGCGATCCATAAGCGTGACTTTACGGATCGCACCCATCCCCCATCTCCGCAGCCATTCTACGATTTCAGCAACTGTCTTCCGGCAGGGTTTTCGGTGACTTGGAGCGACAACGCTGGTGTGGGTGGAGATGACACCGTATTCGGCATGGTTTATTCCAATCGCGGACCTCAGGGAACCGGCACCTACGCGGTCGTTTACAAGGTTGGCAGCGGTTGCAGCATGCTGAACACGCAGACCGGCCAGGTCACAGGTGATTGGGGAGCCAGCGGCGCGATTAACATAGCAGACCGTTGGACGATCCATAACGCCAAGTTGTCGAAGGACGGGAACTGGCTGATCATCGCCAACGATCTCTGTACATCCTTTAGTTGCTCTCAGGCCCCTTACTTCTGGCAAATCGGAACTACAAATGTAAACTCCTGCGGGGACGGCGGGTCCTGCAGCGGTCATTGGACCGAAGGTAATACTCATTGGGTAAACAATGACAACTCGCCAATGTCCAACCAAGTGATCCGTTCCCTTGCCCAAGCGACTTCGGTCAGCAATCTCACCTTCCGGTTTCCCGCTAACATCACAGCTCCGTTTGACCAGCACCAGTCCTGGAACAACGTCGATCCGGCTGACTCTCTGCCATTCTTCGCCACTACCTGGAGCACCATTAGCCCCTTCCCTGCCCCGTGGTACAACGAAGTAATTGGGGTCGCGGCGGATGGTAGTGACAAGACCTGGAGATTCGGTCACACGTTCATTACGACCAACTCACAAAGGTTTAGCACGATGTACGCGATCGGTAGTGTCTCGCAGGATGGAAAGTTCTTCATGTTCTCCTCCGACTGGATGGGTACGCTCGGTTCTGAATCGGGGAAACCAAGCTGCTCGATCGGAAGAGACTGTCGCGGAGATGTTTTCGTGATCCAGTTAAGGTAAGAAGGTACGGATTACCAACGTGGCACACTAGCCTCACAAGAATCTTCCCGCAAGCTTTTCCTGATAATAGGCAAAGCCATCCAGGTATTTGGAAAACTCCGGGGTACTGGATTTACGCGTCACCCCTATGCGGGGTAGACGGTAGCGGTCGCTGGCGTGGTTGACCATGCCGAATTCTGCAATCACGGAACAAGCGTATCCCGCCTGCTGCACCTGCTGAACCTGACTTGGACGGTAATCTCGGGACATGCCGTTGGGGTAACAAAAACAATTCACTGTTCGTCCGACTCCCTCTTCGATTTGAGCTCGCGACCGGGTCAGCTCATCCCAGGATTCCTCGTCCGTGACGGTTGAAAGAATGGGATGGGTGACCGTATGAGAGCCTATCTCCATCAAACCGGAATCCGCCATTTCCCGAAGCTCATTCCAGGAACAGGGCGCGAATTTAGGCGGAGCAGTCCCAGGGCAGGGGAAGTCCATAGTTTTCCCCATCGCTTCAATCCAGGCGTTACGCTCTTCAGGCCGCTTCCGATTCAGCGATCGAAAAAGGCTATCAAGCTTGTCGGGCGCAAGCTCTTGTGGAGCGCTGGACTGCTGGCTCAGCCAGACCACCTTATCCGTCCAGATCCAATCCTCCCCGCGGATAAACGAGCTCACCACAAAGAAGGTAGCGGGCAACTCAAATTCCTTTAACAGCGGAAACAGAAATTCATAACAGCTGCGCCGGCCATCATCAATGGTCAGCGCGACAATGCGGCGGTCCAGCCCGCGGCCGGAGGAGAGTTGCCCAACCAGTTGCAACAGGGGCACTACCTGAAAGTGTTCGCGCAGGTATTCAAACTGCAGCCGAATCCCTTCCACATTCAGCGCGTCGGGCTCGGTTCCCCCGGGGCCCGAGAAATTGTGATACATGAGGATCCGGGCCATCCCCCCTGAGAGAGCTCGCGTCACCGAGAACACCCCGCAAGCTTTCAGTGCACGGAGTGCCAGCTTACTCATGCAGTACCTTGAAGGGGGCGGCCGCAGCCTGGCGGCTTAGCGGCGGGAACGAATACCGCTTATCGGCAGCTTTGTTGGAAATCCCGAAGATCAATTGACACATTCGACGCCATAATATCATCGGCTCAGGAAACCACGGCAACGTCATACGCAGAGCGCGATTGCACGGAAGACGGGTGACTCATGAGTGTCTTCCTGATCGTGGGGGTTACGGTTTTACGGTAATCTAGCAAAGTGGAAACAAGCGTTGGTGAGCGAGGAATCAAGGAACAAGCTTTGTCTGGAAGACTCGAATTGACCCAATCCCCCCTGTTGACCTTGCTGCGCTGCCCGATCTGTAAGGGGCCACTGGCTGAGGCAAATGGCGGCCTCGCCTGCGCTACGTGCCCTCGTCAATTTCCCGAGGTTCGTGGTGTTCTTCGTTTTGTCGAGGAGGGCAACTATGCCGACAGCTTCGGATACCAATGGAAGCAATTCCAGCGAACCCAACTGGACCAAGCCACCAGGAATCCGAACGAGGTCGATTTTATGAACAAAACCGGCCTGAGGCCGGAGGACTTGAAGGGTAAGCTCGTGTTGGACGTGGGATGTGGCATGGGGCGATTCGCCGAAGTGGCGACTCGCTGGGGCGCTCGCGTAGTTGGCATCGACTTCAGCGCGGCCGCCGAGGTCGCCGCCAAAAATCTGTCTGACCGCGATTTCGTGGCCTTGCAGGCCGACGTATTCTCGCTTCCGTTTGCCCCCGAAACCTTTGATTGCATTTACAGCATGGGCGTGCTGCACCACACTCCCGACTGCGAGAAAGCGGTGAAACTGCTGCCGCAGTATCTGAAACCGGGAGGCACCCTAGCGGTATGGCTGTACAGCGGTTACAACAAGTGGTATCGCTTTAGCGATCAATACCGGAAGATCACCCACCGGATGTCGCCGCGCACTTTACATCGTTTCTTTCGGGTGGCCGTGCCCTTTTTTTATTGGCTAGATCGGGGACTCCGTGTGGTTCCGATCATCGGCAAGCCGGTGGCCGGCGTGATTCATCACGTCTTCCCGGTCAACCGCCATGCCGATGCGGAGATGCGAGTGTTGGACACGCTGGACTGGTATTCGCCCAAATACCAGTCCAAACACACCTACGAGCAGGTATTCCGCTGGTTTGAAAGTTGCGGATTGGAAGGGTTGAGTGTCGGGAACATTGCAGTAGGCGTAAGAGGGAAAAAGCCTCCACGGAGCGGATAGTGACGCGAGATCGGGCGGTGGTGTTATCGTCCCCCAAGGATCGTCCAAAGTAGCTTCGCAACCTCGTTGACCCAGATCTTGGCAGCCTGACGATGCCGCCACCAAGGCTGCTGAAACTCCGGGTCCGACACACCCTCAGTGGAGATGCGGATGTTCAAGTCGTGCCTGGTCACGTTTTTCCAAATCATTCGTGCTCGGCGCGTGTGATAGTTCGAGGTTAAGATCGTAACTGACTGCCAGTGGCGCGCCTGGATGCAAGGCACGGTGGCCTCGGCTTCCTGACGGGTGGAGTTTACCTCTCCGCTAGTCTCGCAAAAATCGACACGGGCGGCCAGGTCGCCGCCGTAATTCCGCTCGAGGTAGGCTCGGGCGACCGGTGGAATAGACTGGCCCCAATAAGATTCCTTTGGAAGGCTGAGCAAGGCTCGGTCGGCGATACCTCGCCGCAACAGGTTAATGGCTCCGTCGATGCGAGCCTTTTCACCAACCGTCGAGCCCTGGAGCACGATAACCGCATCCACGTGGTCGGGTAGCGGATCCCTGGCAATCAGGAGATCGCTGCCCCAGAGCATCAAACAAACGGCGAGAACCGCCGCGCCGGCGATTAACCTTAGTATGCGGAACAAGGGCCTTGTCGGCGAGGGCATCCGTGGCTTCGCAGTACCGTTCCGGACCGAATGACTAGAACAGAATTGGCCGATTGTAGCATGGCGATCGGGCGGTTATCTGGACATCGGCTTCACTTTGTGCCAACCTGAAATGAATGCCCTTCTAGGCGGTATTAGCTTGCGATCCTGCTGCTTTCGCGCCGCCCTGCCAGAGATCGGACCGAACTGAAAATGAGCTTAAAAACCCGAGCCCTGAAGAATGTTGCCTCGAGTTGGGGAGGCTTGGCGGTGAACATCGCCGTCGGTTTTTTTCTCTCTCCATTTATTCTTCACCATCTCGGGGACGAAGCCTTTGGCTTGTGGATTCTGATCTTCTCCTTGACCGGTTACTACGGCATCTTCGATTTCGGAATTCGGTCTTCCCTGGTCCGGTACGTTTCGAAGTTCGAAGCTACTGGCGACAAAGACCAGCTCGCGCGGCTCGTGAACACCAGTCTTTTTACTTACAGCTGCCTCGGTTTCTTCTTGGCCCTGGTGACCTTGTTGGGTAGCTTCTATGTAGACCGGCTCTTTCACATCCCTCCAAGTTTTCTCAAAGATGCCCGAATTCTGTTTCTGATGGTGGGATGTTCTCTGTCTCTCGGTTTTCCCTTGGGAGTCTCAGGAGGAATTCTGGAGGGGATGCAAAGATTCTACCTGATGAACTGGACCAACATCGTCGGGACGTTGGTGCGGGCGGCTCTTATCATCTATGTTCTCCATCACGGTTTGGGACTCCTCAGCGTTGCTCTAATTACCGTTTCTCTGCCTTTGATTACCTCAATGGTTCGGGCTGTGATTGCGCAGCGGTTGCTGGCCATCTCCTACGGATGGAAATATGTGGACGGGGAGTCGCTCCGGCAGGTTGCCAATTACGGATCGATCACTTTTATGATCATTGTGGCCGCCCGCCTGAGGTTTAAGACGGACGCAGTGATCATTGGAACGTTTCTCTCGGCGGCAGCCATCACCCACTTCAGCATCGGGGCACGCCTGGTGGATTACGCCGGAGAGGTAGTGAGCAGCCTGGCGCAGATTTTCACCCCGATGTCCAGTCACTTTCATGCGACTGGCGACTACAACCAGCTTCGCAAGATCTTCGTTTCTGGCAATCGAGCTTGCGCTCTGATCATGTTCCCCATGGCAACCGCTCTGGTGGTAATGGGCAAATCGGTAATTGAAGCTTGGGTAGGACAGCGTTATGTGTCGAGCTATATCGTGCTTCTAATCGTTTTGATCCCATCCACGTTGTACCAGGCTCAGTCGACTTCGAACCGCATCTTATTTGGAATGAGTCAGCATAAGGCTCTGGCGTATGTGGTTCTCATGGAAGGGATCGCCAACGTCATTCTGAGCATCGTGCTGGTTCGCCCTCTGGGGATCGTCGGCGACGCGCTGGGCACGGCAATCCCACTGACTTGCACCTCACTCTTCTTCTTGCCGCGTCACATGTGCCGCCAGCTTGAGATTCCAGTCCGCAAATTTCTAGCGGAGGCCTACTTTTATCCCGTGGTGCTTTGCATCCCCATGATTCTTGTCCTGGTCCTGATGCAGCGTTTCTTCTACGCCCACCGCTATCCTCAGCTGATTATCAATTTGCTGGCGGGCCTCGCGGCCTACGGGGTTGGGGTGCTTTGGTACGTTTTGACCCGGGAGCCCATGGGGATCCAACTCAAAACGAGAATGTCCCGTTATCTCGGAGGACAGATGAGCGAGCCCGAGTTGTAGGGTCCGTCGTAAGCGATCTAAAGCGAGTTCGAACTTCCCCGGGAAAGCTAAACCTCGGGGACCGTTAGGTTAAGAGAAAAATACGCGGATGTTACAATCAAGTTCAAGCGTCAAGTTCATGACAGGAACCGCTGAGAGCAGCGCCTCCGGACAACACAGCAAGACACACACGGACCCTTCGAGAAAGCGGCGTCCGGTTTTTGTTATGGGCTGTCACCGGTCCGGGACGAATCTTCTTTACGATACGCTGCTATCGGCCGGTGGATTTGCTATTTACCGCGGTTCTCTGCCTCTCTACGAACTTCTGATACCTCGTTTCGGCTCTCTCAAGAACCCGAGTAGCAGGGAAAAGATCGTCCACACGTGGATGCGGAGCGAGGGTTTCGAGCGGACTGGGATGGAGGCTGAGACGTTGTCTTCAAGATTGTTGGCGGAATGCCGGACGGGAGGCGATTTCATTCGCGTTGTCATGGATCAGATCGCACAGAATCAAGGCGTACAGCGATGGGCGCTTTATGATCCCGACAGCGTGCTTCACGTCCCTCAAATCAAGAGAGACGTCGGGAATCCGTTGTTTATACACATTATCCGGGACGGACGAGACATTGCACTATCGCTCATGAAGATGGAGGGATTCCGTCCGTTTCCCTGGAGCCAACGCGCGCGTGGATTGCTAGAGACGGCACTTTACTGGGAGTGGATGGTACAGAAAGGCCGTCAATACGGGCGCATGCTCCCTGATGATTACATCGAAATTCATTACGAAGAACTTGTAAGCCAGCCTCGTAGCGTGTTGGCGAGACTGGGAGGCTTCCTTGATCATGACCTGGATTACGAGCGCATTCATAGCATGGGCTTGGGCCGACTTCGTGATTCCAATTCCTCTTTCCTCGGCGACGAGAAAGAAACCAAGAATCCGGTGAACCGCTGGAAGGAAAAACTATCCCATCAGCAAGTGGTGGAACTCGAAGCCGTCATCGGACCAAGCCTGCAGGAATTCGGCTACGCCTTGACCGTGGAGCCGGAACAGCGGCGAATCGGCTTCCGGTGGAAATGTCTTTCGTCAATCTATCCTCGCTTTCTTAGCACCAAACATTGGCTCAAATTAAATACCCCCATGGGCCGTTTCGCCGACCTCTCCGTTCTGTCCCTCCATGATTCAGCCTCCGACGCGGGCTGATCGAATCACAAAATACCAGCGTTGATTGCGCCTGCACTATCGTGCTCACTCTGCATTGGCAGTCTTCTGATAGGCGATTTAGAATTCGCTTAAGTAGTTTCGGGACTAGGTAGCTGTTATCAGCCCTTACCCCAAGAACCGCGCGTCGTCAAGGAAAGGCATGCCCTCGCAAGAATCGAAAATAACGACTGCGGCGATGAAAACGTCTCTTCGCTTGTTCAGTACATTCGGTCTGAGCCTACTCAGTTGTGCAGCACAGACTGCGAGCCCTCGTTCACTGCCGGGCAATGCATGCGGACCGCAGCAATATTGTGCGCGGACCGACCGGCGAGTGGAACCCTATCCGGACAAACCACCGGCCATTGGTCCATCAGGATCAATCATTAGTGATCCGACTTTCGGATCGCGAATTGTGCGAGTCACCGACGAAAGATCGGACCCGATACAGGCCGGCCGACCGCTCTTTACGCCGGCTTCCGCGGAACAGAATTCCTGGAACAAGGACTCCACGATGTTTTACATCGACACTTCCGGGGGTTCGTTTCTGCTGTACGATTTCGACCCTGCGACCATGACCGCTCGGCCGGCCAGCACACCCAAACGAGACTTGGGGGGAGAACCCGAGTTCAGCTTCCAGCAAGCCAGCATCCTATATGGCATGAGTCGCCGGGACCGGGTTATCGAGCAGTACGACGCGTCGACCGGGCGTGCGGCCGAGATAAATGACCCCTCTAAATGTGTCAAATTGGGGTCCGGCGACTCCGGATATTTAACGGGCGTCAGCGCGGACGACAATCGATTTACGGCCGTGCTGGGCCCGCAGCAAGATAAGAATTATATGATTTATGTCTACGATCGGACCCAGGGCTGCCGCTGGTATAACACGCAGACAGGCGAAATTGGCGGCCAGTGGGGACCCAAGGGCACGATCTCGGCTCCCGATCGCTTCTTACTTCATAACGCTCGCATGGCAAAATCCGGAAAGTTCGTTTATATGACGCGGGGTGGCACCGGCAGCATCGGCCATGGCTGGGTAGTTTGGGAAGTCGACAGCATGAATATCGGTGTTTGTACCCAAGGCTGCAGCGGACATCACGTGACGGGCTACTCGCATATCATCGGTCCCTCCGGCGCTCTCCATCCACTGGACCTGTGGATAAGGCCGTTGAACAATCTGGAGGCTCACAATCCGCTGATCGAGGGACTGGAGCCAGCCAAAGGGTTCTGGTTCGACTCGCATTTCTCATGGAATAACGCGACTCCAGATGATTCCACTCCCGTCTGCTTTTCCAGCTACCGGCCAAACAATCCGGATACGCCCGGAGCGGCGCCTCTCGCGACTGGACCGTGGCAAAACGAAATCGACTGTGCGGCGACGGACGGAAAGGCCTCCAAAGTCTGGCGGTTTGCCCACACCTACAGCACTGCCAGAAACGGCTTCTGGTCGACCCCGCGAGGAAATGTCTCCCAGGATGGGCGCTTCTTCATGTTCACTTCCGACTGGGAAGATCAGCTGGGAAAAAAACCGAACGGTAACCAATACCGGACCGACGTTTTCATCGTGGAGCTGAAATGATGAGCTGTGGGGTTTCTCTCTGGGCCTTGAGTGAGCGGTAAGTATCAAGCCATTGCTCGCGGACCCTGGGCCAGCGGTAAGCCTGCGATTGCGCGTATGCGTTCAACGCCAGACGCGCAGAAAGAGCAGGATCCCGCAGCAGCCGTATGACGTTCCCCGCCAAAGCTGAAGCATCTCCTACTTCAGAGAGCAACCCTGTTCGCTCATGCTCAACCAGGTACGGGATGCTCTCGGCTGCTGTGCTGACGACCGGGGTGCCGCAGGCAAACGCTTCCTGGATGGAAACCGGCATATTGTCCAGCCACGATGCGTTGAGGAAAATATCCGCCTGGTCATAAAGGCGCCCGATCTCTTCTCTTGATGCGACTCCGGTGAAGTGCACTCCCGAAAGATTCATATTACTTACGAGAGTGCGAATTTCGCCTTCGGACGGGCCTTTGCCGACCAGATCGAGCGTCGCTTCGGGGAACTGTTTTTGCACCTCGGCGAACGCTCGCACGACTACATCCAGGCCATAGTAGGGATGGAATCCTCGCGTGCAGATCAGGCGCGGACGCAGCGGGCGGCGCTCGCGGAACGAGAACTGGCTCACGTCCACAATATTCGGTATGGCTTCTGCCTCAAGGCCAAATTCCCGAAACACTTGAATTAGATATTCGGAGGGCACTACGAGTCGGTCCGCCTTGGTCAGAATCCCTCGCGCACTACGAAAGCGCTGCAGGTGATCCCGCGCCTCCCCGCTGTGATAGTGGATGATCGTCTTCTTTCCCCGAAGGTGGGCAATCCACATTGCGGGCGCAGGCGCGACCAGGAACGACCAGTAGGATGCAGAAAAAATGTGCGCTATATCCGCGTCTGCAAGACCTTTCCACAACATGAACAGATAGAGGGGTTGACGAACCAAAGTGCGCAAGAACGGAACATGCTCCACCCAGCGCAGCAGCGGCGGAAACACAGGATCGATGGGGAGGAATCGTACCTCGACTGCGGGATCGCCCTGCCAATGACGGCACAGCAGGTCAGCCTGTACCGACTGACCACCGACATAGCGCAACGAGGCGGCCACGATCGTCACTTTGAGTCGATCTGCAGGAACACTGCTTCGATTCGGCCCCGTCCCTTGGGCTGCCGAAGCGCTCATCCGGCCGCTCCGCTCACACCCACAGAAGCGGTCGGCAACGACTCGTTCGTGCTCAGAACTTTTTCCAGGAAGTTCCGGTGCCACAATTCAAAGATGAGCAAGCGCCAGAGGCGAGCAGAGTGATCCCGGCGTTCTTGAAAATGCTCGTCAAGCATCCGCCGAACGCCATTCGCGTTGAAGTATCCTCGCTGCAGCGTCTGCGTATCCAGCAACGTCGTGAGTACGAGATCCTTCAACTCGCCGCGCATCCAATGCCCGAGCGGCAAAGAGAAGCCTTGCTTAGGTCGGTTGAGAACCTCGCTCGGCACTCCCACACGCTCCGCCAGCTTCTTGAGAATAAATTTCTGAGCACCGTTGCGCATTTTCCATTGCGGGCCCAATGCCGTTACCCACTCCAGAAACACATGGTCCAACATAGGAACCCTGGCTTCGAGCGAGGTCGCCATGCTCATCCGGTCCACTTTAGTGAGGATGTCGCCGGGCAAGTACGTTTTGCTGTCCAGATAGAGAACGCGGCTCAGTGGATCGTGCGCGGGAGCCTCATCCAAATATTCCCTGAAGCGCTTCAGCGGAGCCGTATCGGAAGCCACAAAATCGTTCGAAAGAACTCCCATCTCCCTCTGGAACGACTGCAAGGAAACACCTTCGGTATACCGCTCCTCCCAGGGCAGCGAGATGCTGTAGGCGAGGTTCCTCCCGGGCACGCGATAGGGAATCATGGGATGGACGCGATCGCGGTACCAGAGCCCCGCCCACTTGGGGATCCATTTGAAAGATCGGTCTTCCAAATGAATGCGATAGCGATCATAGCCGGCGAAGGCTTCGTCCCCGCCATCGCCCGACAACGCAACCTTTACATGCTTTCGAGCCAGGCACGAAATGAAGTAGGTTGGCAGCATGGAAGAGTCTCCGAAGGGCTCTTCCAAGTGGCGCGTTAACATTTCTACTGTCTCAATGAGATCGGGCTCCAAAATCAACTCATGGTGGTCGGTTCCAAATTTTTGCGCCACCAGACGCGCATAGGGGGTCTCGTCAAAGTCAGCATGCCGAAATCCAACGGAAAAAGTCTTGACCGGTTGCGATGTAGCCCGCGCCATCAATGCA
The DNA here is from genome assembly GCA_963750245.1 of uncultured Acidobacteriaceae bacterium. Taxonomy (GTDB): domain Bacteria; phylum Acidobacteriota; class Terriglobia; order Terriglobales; family Acidobacteriaceae; genus Sulfotelmatobacter. The sequence goes on along the minus strand of CAVVQB010000002.1, from coordinate 126,497 downwards.
ACGACTGTGGAGGAGTCCGTACCACCGCTCAGCATGGCCCCGAGAGGAACGTCGGCAATCAAGCGGATTCGAACGGCTTCTGCCAGCCGAAATTCGAGCTCCTCCAGCAACTCTTCTTCGGACGCAGGCTCATAAGTGCCGTACTGGGGAAAATCCCAGTACTGACGAATGTGCGCTTCTCCCTTCTCGAATTCCAACAGATGTCCGGGAGGCAACTTCTGAATCGGCTGGAACGCCGTCGCTGGGTCAGGAATGTATCCGAAATACATGTATTGCAGAAGCGCCGGGTGATCGAGCTTGGCCAATTCAGGCCGGACGGCCAGAATGGACTTCATTTCCGATGCGAACAGCAAAGCTCCATTGTGGAGCGCGTAGTGCAGCGGTTTCTTCCCGACACGATCACGGGCTAACAGCAGGCGGCCAAATCGCTCGTCATAAAGCGCGAAAGCGAACATTCCCCGCAGCTTTTGAACGCACTCCGCCCCGTACTCTTCATAAAGATGAATAATGACTTCTGTATCGGAGCGGGTAGAAAAGAGATGACCGCGGGCTAACAGTTGTGAGCGCAGCTCAGGAAAGTTATAGATCTCGCCGTTGAAAACAATCCAAATCGTCCTGTCTTCATTGAACAGCGGCTGGTGGCCGCCGGCGACGTCGATGATGCTGAGGCGGCGCATACCCAGCCCGACCCCAGCCTTCACGAAAATTCCTTCATCGTCGGGGCCGCGGTGCACAATGGCCTCGCACATCCGGTGAATGGTGGCGCTATCTACCTCGCCGCCGGAGTGAGATTGGACGATTCCCGCTATACCGCACATACACTATCCCTTCAGCACCGCTGCAGATCTCTCTTGATGCGGGAAATCGGAGGACGGCGGGCGCTCTCGCTTGAGTTGATAATCCCGGTACTCCCCAGGGTTTCCTTCCCTTCCATCACAGGCGGCTAGAACAATATTCACCATTTCTCGCGCGGTCACAAAGTGAAGAATTTCCTTTCTCTGCTCCGCGCCACTGACCAGTTCGCGTACAAATTTCCGCACAGCGTCGCCAAGGGTAGCCTCTTCGTCTCTGGCGTCCATGCCGTGGCAGTGCAGTTTGATGAACAACCAGTCAGGCCTGCCTTTTACCGTGATGGCCGCGCGTTTCCACAAAGTCAATCGACGGAGGCTGGGAGGATTCGACCCTGTTAGTGCCGCATTATCGATGCGCCATCGCCGGGAATCACTATCGGCAGCGAAGTCCAGCATGAGAGGCCCCTGTACGATCAGCGGAAAAACTTGCGGAACCCTGCCTCGCTCCAAATCTCGGCCTTTGCGGTGCGGAGCCCGCTCCGTCAGCGGCAATGTGCACTCATAAATCGAATTGATTTTGCTGGTCTGTGCCCAGTGAAACGCTCCGGTCGGCAACGTGAAGTCGGCGTAGCACCCCGTCTCCGCCAGAACCTGCATCTCGCTATCCACTCCGCAGAAACGCCCTTTGTTAGAGTTCGCCAGCGCGAAGTTGCCATGCACGAAGCTGTAACGAGGCTGGGGTGAGTCGCCCCAGTACGAAAGGCAATTGTGTTCCCCAGCCAGCCGGTCGCGGAACTCAATCAGCTGACGCCGGGTATTCTCGGCCGAGTCTGGAGCCTTCGTTCCGTGGTGGAGATGAATCTCGATTTCACCCCATCCGTCCCGACAATGCTCGGCAAGTCGGGTGATCAGAGCCGGTTCGTATTGCTCCGCTGGATAATAATACGTGTGGACAAATGGACGCCCTTCCGCATCGCGGTAGCTTCCGAATTGGCTCGGGTATTCGCGGCACCAGTGCTCCAGGCGGCGCTCTTGTTCGGCGTAGGGGGCGCGGGCCGCGCCATCCTCTGGCACGATCGCTGGTTCGAAGTGGTCAGCCAGGGCGAAGATAAGATGCGTCCTGCCCGGAGCCTGATGGCGAACCAGTCTCTGCCACAGATAACTCGGCATCCAACGGCTGAGGTAGAAGAGCTTTTGTTTTGCGCTCACACCGCGGCGGCGTTTACGAACTCGCTCCTTGGGCTGTGCACTCGATCTCTCGGTAGTGTTCGTCATCGCTCATTTCGAGACCGAGCGTCTCGTGCTACGGAATATTTGACCAAGCCCGCGCGCGCTGAAGCAACCCCTCCCGCTGGGGCCGGCGCTTTCCACCGTCCCTGCGTTTGATGCAACAAATCGGGCGCGAAAACTTCGGACTTTTGTTTTTCCTTGGCGATTGCCAACAACACCGAAGTGTATGCGACGGCAAAATATGGGAAGTACTGATACGCCTCAGGCGCAAAGCACGCCCCCACCACGAATCCGATCAGAGTTGCGTACAAGGCTCCGGAGAACAATCCAATCTCAGGGTCATCGCTGGGCATTCGTCGCAACTGTCTAAGGTTGCTGAAACCGCGCGCGAAAAACAGCAAATAGAAAACAAAAGCAGCGATCCCGCCTTCCGCCGCGATCTGAAGATATGAGACATGAACCTCGCGCCAGGTACCGTTATAGCTTACGAAGTTCCCCAACCCGAGACCGAGAGGATAGTGAGCCACTGCTTTGACACTGTCGATCATCAACTGCCGGCGTTGCTCGTAAGAACCGTGGGCGCTGATTTCTATCCCCGTATCGAGATTGTCTCCGGAAATGGCAAAGAAGCGCTGTTTCAGCCGCCCGCCGGCGGCGAAGCCAACCACCAGTGCCACCAACGCGGCTGCGGCAACCAGATGAATCCGTTTCCCTTTGACGCCGAAGAGCCATAAGCAGACAGCACCCGTAATTAGAAGGTCGATAAATCCGGCGCGCGAGGCGGTCATGAACAAAGCGGTACACATTGCCAGCATCGCCGCCGCCCATACCGCTTTACGAGGTATGCTGCGAGTGCTCAGCAAAAAAGCGAAGCAGAACGGCAGACAAAGCACGATTGCGAAGGCAAGGTCATTGGGATTGGAATAGATTCCACCAATCACTCCTTCCAGCCTTGGATGGTTTCGTCCTTTCACCACGGAGACAACCGCTATCACGGCAACCGACGCGGCCTGAATGAAAATGATTCGTCGCAATCTCGCGAAGGTTGTGATTAGAAGAAAAGTCAGAACCCAAGCGATCAGAGCTTTTGCAAAATCCAGATTTTTGAAAAATGCGCCGCCCCTCCACACCGGAGAGAACACCGCGGAAACAAACAGCGCCGTGATGATGCCGAGAAAATACTTCGCTTCCAGCGGCAGATCGCGAAATCCCCGCTTTGATCTCCCCGCACTCGTCAGAAGCCCCAGCAAGGCACCAATCGCTGTGATTTTCGCGAGAGGGATATAGGAGACTCCGGGGATCCAGTCCTCGGGCCGGACGCAATAAACCACGTAAAACGCGCTCAGCCAGAAGAATGCGCCCTTCAGAGGCTCGCTTTTCGAAGCGAATCTCTGCGCCAAGGTGGCGCTCCGGACTTCCTTTTCAAGAACCGCCATCATGATTCCTACGCCCAACTTGCCACGGGCTCTTCAAGCAATGCCAACTCTTAACACGACCGAAGTTTCATGCTTTATTCTTGGGGCCCTCAATTCGCCAGGTACTTGTCGACAAGTCGGTGTAAGCCTCGACTGGTCTTAGGACAGCGCGTTTCTAGCGAACCCACACGGCCTTACGTCCGGTCAGAAAGTTCACGAAAGCGACAGCAGCAGCACCATTCAGCACCACGAAGGTAAGCGCCGCATCCGACATACGCGCTAACGGCCCGCGGCGCAGTTGCAACCCCGCCAGCAAACTCAACCCATAGAATACGGCTTGCAACGCGAGCGCGCTCCGATAAACCAGACCTGGGAGGACCATCGACGCGAGCAGAAGGGCCGCCAATGCAAAGGGGACCGCCAGTCTGAGCAACTTGTGACTGATAAATCGGAAACGAACCGGATTCTCGCCGGTCACGAGCCACGGCGCCAACTGCACGAGTTGATAATTGCCGCTCAGGGTGCGTACTTTGCGGGTGAACTCGCGATCTGCGCCCAAGTCTGGACTGTCCCAAGCCCGCGCACGTGGGTCAAAAACTACGCGCTTGCCCTGCCGCACGACTTGCATCGGTATGTAGACGTCGTCCAGAATCGTCCCTTCCGGTACCGTAGTTAGCAGCTCCCGCCGCACAGCGTAAATCGCGCCTGTCGCTCCCACAACCGAACCCGATTCTGACTCCAGCTCGCGAATCTTTTTTTCAAGCCTCCAATACAGCCCCATTCCCTTCGCAGCTTCACCACACTGCGGATCGCCCAACATCAGAGCCCCGCTCACGCAACCTACAGTCGAGTCTGCGAAGTTCTCCATCAACAGGCGGATCGCCTCGGGCTCAATCTTCTGGCGGGCATCGGTAAAAACGAGAACCTCCCCAGCAGACAAAGAGATTGCGTCGTTCAACCCGCAGGCCTTTCCCCGCGACAACTGATTCAGAATGACCTGTACTCGAGGATCATTGGCGTGTGAGCGCAGGATGGTTTCCGTACGATCCGTTGACCCATCTGAAACCACAATAATCTGACAGCGCTCCGGAGGGTAATCCAGTTCGAGCAGGTTGCGGAGCTTGCTCTCGAGCCATCGTTCTTCATTGCTCACCACCATCACGATGGAAACTTGAGGCACCTGCGGCCCGCGAAGCACCGGCCAGGGGAATAGTCGGGCCCGCAACCACAACCAGCCCATGTAGCCCACGTAGGTGTATGCGATCAGCAGAGCCGCCCCCCAGAAAACCCAGCTCATTGCGCACCCCGGCCCAGCAGCACGATCTTGATGGTCTGAAACATGATCCAGAGGTCCAGGCCGATGGAGGCGTTCTTGATGTAAAAGAGGTCGTACTGTAACTTCTCTCGAGCGTCGTCCAAAGTATTGCCATACTTGTACTGCACCTGAGCCCATCCCGTAATGCCGGGGCGAACCATGTGGCGCACGCCGTAAAAAGGAATCTGTTCGGTCAGCCACTCGACAAATTCCGGCCGTTCAGGGCGCGGACCCACGAAATGCATATCTCCCTTTAGCACGCACCACAATTGCGGGATTTCATCGAGGCGCGAGGCACGGAGGAATTTGCCGACACGCGTGATCCGCGGATCGTCGTCCGAGGCCCAAGTGGCGCCGGTGTCGGCCTCTGCGTCCTGACGCATGGTGCGAAACTTGTAACAGTAGAAAACCTTCCCGCGGCGGCCTACGCGCTGCTGACGGTAAAGGGCAGGACCCGGAGAACCGAGCTTTACCGCAAGCCAGATAAATGGCAGTAGAGGCAAGGAAAGCAGCAATCCAACAAACGCGATCGAAAAATTAAGTAGCCGCCGCAGAAGCCGAAAGAAAGTGCTGAAGCGAAACCCTTCGGCAAAGATTAGCGAACTCGGGTTCAAGTTTTCTACTTCAATTCGGCCGTCAATCTTTTCCAGCCACCACGTGGCTTCTTCTATTTTCAGTCCTTGGAGCCGTAGGTCCAGCAGTTCTTCGACCGGCATTGTTCCCCTGCGATCCGGCATGGCAACAATCACACGGTGCACTCCCTCTCCGTTAGCGAAGCTCATCAGGTGCGATGCAACCGTCTCCCGAGTCAGATCACCCTCAACGTTCCCGGTCCATCCCACCACCTCAATCCCTAGTTCAGAGCGCTTGCGCAGACCCCGCACCAGGTGTTCGGCGCGTTCGCCGATGCCCAGGACATAAACCCGCTCGCGCAGAAAGGGCTGCTTCACCATCCACGCATAAGCCGCACGCCAGCAAAATAAAGTGAAAGCGAGGATGACGACTCCCCAAAAAGCCGAATTATTTCCAGGAAGAAGGCTGGGAAACCGCTTGGCGAGAGCGGCCAGCGCCAGAGCCACAAATCCCAGCACCAGAAGAAGGCGAAATGCATGCTCCCCATTTACGGCAAGGCTGGACGAGTCGTAAAGGTCAAACAGGTGCGCCAGCATGAGCACCAACACGGTGACCACCAGAATCTTCGGTCCCACCGCCTCCAACACCTGCAGGTATCCACCTTCCACGTTGATTAGCAGCCAGCTGTCGGGGTTCCGCCACATCGTCGCCAAAAGAAAAGACGCCCAGACAATCATGATCTCGCCTGCCAGGAGAACCAGCGTGCGCAGCGGATAATAAACTTTGAACAGCCGGATCACGGTTTCCTACTTCCCTGGGGTCTTGGTCTCGGACGTACTCTTCTGATACGCGTCATAGTAATAACGCGTATACGGTATCGCATCTAAACTGGTGCCATTCAGCACCACGCCGACGAGCATATCGTCGGGGAACTCCTGACGGGCCCGGCGGGCCATATCGACAGGCGTGGCGTTGGAACGTACCACCATCAGCACACCATCGCAGGCCTTCGCCAGCATGCTGGCGTCGGAGACCGGCACGGCCGGCGGAGAGTCGACGATGATCCAGTCGAATAGTGCCTCCACCCGCTGCAAGAGCAACTTCAACCGCCCATTCGCTACGAGTTCGGCGGGATCGGAAATTTCCTGGCCGCTCGGAATGAAGAACAGATTTTCCATGGGGCCGCGCTGCATAATGGCGAATTCGTCACTTCCTCCCTGGAGATAGTCCGCAAGGCCCGGGGACGAAGTTGTGCCCAGCATCATGTGCAGCCGGGGACCGCGCAAGTCGGCATCAATCAGCAGAACGCGGCGTCCATGCTGCCGCACTAATACCTGAGCGAGGTTCGCGGCGGTGAAAGACTTCCCTTCTTTGGGAAGGGCGCTGGTGACCAGGAGCTTTTTCAGCGGCATCTTCTCCCGCGCGTGATAGAGACGGGAACGAAGCGTACGAAACTCTTCGCTGCCCCGGGCAATATCATCGCCATTGAAAAACAACATCGTCTTCTCGTCCGGGACCCAGGGTTGCGGAACGCATCGAGCCAGCAAGGTATCCAGGCTGAAGGGATTGCCAAACGAGGGCATGGATGCACTCGGGGGAATTCCCCCGTTCAAGGGCATTCTGGCGCTCGTTTCCACCGGCGGGTTTTCCGCAGGCGGCATCATGGGTAACTCCGCCGCCGCTGTGGCCGCGTAACTGGGCTCGTAATCGGGCTGGGCTGGACCTCCCTGCGCTGCCCGTTCCTGCTCAGCTTTCTTCAAGGCTTCGTGAATCCTACTCATAGTTTCCTTTCCTTGGGGAGGTCCTTCTCGTCATCGCGCAACCGATCGGCTATGTTGGCTAGCGACCGCAAGGTATCCACTAAATCAAGCTTAGTTTGGCCTGGAGCCGGGGAGGTCATCATGGACCGCGCCGCAGCGCCGTCCGCGAGGTCAAAATCACGAGCCACAAATTCCACCACCGCGGGTCCAATCACTTTCTGCTGGTCGACGAAAGCGCTCACCAGACAATGCTCGCAGAGCAGGTTGACCACGCGCGGAATCCCGTTGGAATAGCGGTGGATCGCGACCACGGCGTCCGGATCGAAAATCTGCTGGCCGCTGGAACCGGCGATCCGCAGGCGCTGTTGAATGTAAGCTTTGGTTTCCTCGAGCGTGAGGGCATGCGTCTTGGCGCGCAGCGTCAGGCGCTGCCGTAGCTGCCGCAACTGAGGTTGCTTGAGCTTCTGCTCGAGTTCAGGCTGGCCCACCAATACGATCTGGAGCAGTTTCTCCGTAAAGGTTTCCAAGTTGGTGAGCATACGAATTTCTTCCAGCACTTCCTCGGTCAGGTTCTGGGCCTCGTCGACGATGAGTACAGCCGTCTCACCGGCGCGGTAGCGATCCAGCAGCCAGTTATAGAGTCGCAGCAGAATCTGGCTCTTGGCCTTCGAATCGGAGGGAATGCCGAAGTCCGCCATCATGTAATCGAGAAACTGGGTCGTATTCAGGCGCGAGTTGAAGATGAACGCTGTCGCTACCTGCTGCAGGCGCAGCCATTCCAGCAGCTTGTTGATGAGAGTCGTTTTGCCGGTTCCCACTTCGCCGGTGAGCAGCACAAACCCCTTGCGGCTCTGAATGCCGTAGGTCAGGCACGCCAGAGCCTCCTCGGTATGCCGCGTCAGGAACAAATAACGCGGGTCGGGGTTGACGTTAAACGGATTCGCTCGCAGCCCGTAGAACTCTTTGTACATAATTCTTTCGGTTTAAGGATTCCGCCTAAAACCTGGCGGTTTCCTTCTCCTCCGGCGGTTTACTACGCTTCCAGAAATGGCCCTTCCCATTGCCGTTCTCGGGGACCATCTCGACAACCCACGGCACCGCCACCAGCATGGGAAGTTCCAGCGCACTCTCGGCGTCAGCCTGAGTGCGAATGGACTTATCCCGTAACTCGAGCCAGAGAGCGAGACCTAAACCCAGCGCCAGACCTGCACCCAAACCTCCACCCGCAAAGAAAAGCCGGTTTGGAAAGCTTGGTAAATCCGGCAGGTTGGCGGGATTCAGAAGCGTCATCTGTGCCCCCTCTGCCTGATTTGCAGCCTGGGTCGCCATATTGGACGTGCTCTGCTTGGCGAGATCATCCTGGTAGACCTTCTGCGCGTTGTCGTAATCGCGGGCCAGTTCCTTGTATTCCTCTTCGATGCTGGGACTCGCTGCTACCCGGCTCTGGTAAACGGTGATCTCCTGCTGAAGTCTTTTCTGGTCGCGCGTGGTTTGAGCGATCAAATCCTCATACTGGTGAACCTGCAGCCGCAGCTGACGAATCTCTGGTGGATCGGAGCCCGACTCTTTGGCTGTGGGAGTATCGGTCGCATTCGCGGTTGCATCGTTGAGCTCCGCCAGCTTCTTCTTCAGTTGAGCAATATCTGCCTGGGTTTTGATCACGTCTGGGTGATCGTTGGTGTAGCGCGCCTGCAAATCGATGAGCTGGGTCTGCAGTTGCGACAGCTGCTGCTGCAGGCTTTGGGGATTGCTCGCGGACTGTGAAGCTTTCCACGCCGCTACCTGCTGCGCCAAAAGCGATTCGGTGTAGGACTTGTCCTGCGTCGCCCGGTTTAGACTTTGCGTGTTGGCATCGAGCTGGGAATTCAACCCCATCAGAATCTTGAGATTGTTATCCTCGTCTCCCGGAAGCTGCCCGATGTGCTGGTTCTTGAAAGCCGCCACCTTCTTATCGAGGTCGTCGAGACGCTCCTTCGCGTCCGCCACCTGTTGCGTAAGGAAATCGGTAGTGCCCTTGGTATGCTCCTGCCTCGACTTGAGGTCCTGTTCGATCAGCATCGATGTCAGCTCGGCGCATATCCGTTTTGCCTCTTCCGAGCTCGACCCGGTGTAGCTGACGTAGAACGAGGCCGAACTGCTCTGCCGCTTTTTGCCGGGAGCAGCTTGCGAAATATCCGGAGCCTGCTGGATCGTCATGTTCTGCTGGATGTTGCCAACCAAGTCATCGACCGTCTGGCCTGGCCTGGCCAATCCGAGTGCTTCGACCCTGGGCCGAAGAGTGGTCGTGCTCATCACGCGTCCGACAATCTCGTTCATCTGTTGCGTCAGATCCTCGTTGTAGACCTGGGGGACAACTGCGTCCGAAATCTTCGGCGCCTCTACCAGCACTTCGGCCTGCGAGGTGTACTTCGGGGCGAAAAAATACGAGACCAGAAATCCGGCCAGCGGCGCCAGCAGAGCCGGAATCAGAATCACCTTCATCCGGCGGCGAAACATTGCCAGATAATCGTCCAAAGTTAATTCACGGTTTTCCATATGTTAATCAGTACCCGTTCCGCCGGCTCCCAATCAGCCAGCCTTGAAGTAGTTTTAGTCAAGCCTGATTGGCCGGGGGGTCCAATCCACCCCAATCGTTCCTATTTGTCGTTGCGAAGTTCGGCTGCAAGGGCTTGTGGTTTCACAAAAGGAGTCGTCAAAGATCAAATAGTTGAATTGATAGCTGGCATAAGCCTTGAAATTCCGCCCGAAATTGCGGCGCACTCCCACTCCAGCAAAACCGTATTGGTATATGTTCGCTCTGACTCCCGCACAAGTACTTTGACTTTGACCGAGCGAACAGGTGTTCGGCAATACGCGGCTGTTGCGCGAATACCCCATATCTGAAAAACCGGTCCAGACTCTGCTCAGTGGACGGGTCACAGTGAGGCGGGCGATATCGCTCTCCGAACCAGCAAAGAAGCCGGCACCGCTCGTCAGGTAGTGATCGTAGTTCATGTCCAGACTCGTCTTGGGAAACCGGTAGCGTAGTGAGGCCCGGCCAGCTACTCCTATGCGAAAATCATTCGTCGGGCACTCGAGTATTGGACTCGTCAATGTGCCGGCGAGTTGGCAGGGTGGAATCGTGTCCGCAGAAGTTGGGTTACTCACGGTCCCAAAAAAGTCATTGATCTGGGTGAACTGGGGTCCTGCCGAAACGAGAAAATCCATGCGACCTGAAATACGGTGCCCCCACAACAACTGGATCACGTGACTGTGGAAGTTAATGCCGGTAGAGAAGGAGAACGCCTGGTAAGCGTACATGATCGCCGCTTGATCGTGCGGCCCAAGTAGACGGTCATAGGCCACCTCAGCGGTAAGTTGGCCGTTACCGATGAACGAGCTCCCCGTACCGGGCTTATTGTCAAGGAAGTGTACGAAGCCATACCCTGCCGCGGCGGTAAGGGAAGACTTGGGCGTCAGATTTTGAACCATATTGACCAAACTCAGGTTCATGATTCGCGGGACCTGGCCCAGCGCTCCCAATGCCGCCCCGCCAAAGATCGCGGACAGGCCGCTCAGGCCCGCGCCCACCGACGCTGTCGAACCATAAGAACTGCCGAAGGTTCCCTCGGGCTGGTAACTGAAAGCATCGCGAACTCCCAGCTCGCCCCGCTTCCAGGTGATTTTCTGACTCAGCCCCAATTCCTCTATCTGCTTCAAGCCGAGCCCGCTAACATTGTAGTAGCCGATTCCCCCCAGATAGGAGAGAGACAAATCATAATTGCTCCAGAGCCGTTGTAACTCTAAACTCCCCAATGCATTCGAGATCGTGGAGGTGTCGGATCCACCGAGGGAGTTCTGAATATTGGAACTCACTGACTCGCCCAGATGAGCGCCTGGCTGCAAGTAGCTCAAAGGCGCGGCGTGAGGTTCCAGGTTTGGCATATCTATTCCCGAAATCGGCGGATTCTCTGCGATGGACGGTACGGAGTTGTCGGGACCGTAAGCCGGTGCAGGCTGCTGCGGACTGCTATCGGGCGTACCTCCCGCCGGCTGCTGGGGGGAACTGTCTTGTCCCCAAGCCGCAGTAAGGGCGAGCAACGGCAACCATACGAAAAAAGCGCAGAGGCTATGGCGTTTGCTCATCTCAGTTCCTACCCCTCATGGGACCACCACAGTGTCGCCGGGTTTCAGCATAATGTTTTGCTCGGGATGATTTCCCTTCACGACTTCTTTGTAATTGAATGCCAGCTTCACCTGTCGGCCGTTTTCGGTACGTAACAGGTAAATCCCCTTCACGTTGGCGAATTGGTTAAAACCGGCAGCAGAGAGCGCCTGAAGCACGGTCATATTAGGAAGAAGAGGCATCGGTCCGGAGTGCACCACTTCTCCGGTTACGAAGAATCTTCGGCTGTTCATTGCCGTCACTACAACGGTCACACGTGGATCGGCGATGTACTTCTTCAATTTCTCGGTAATCGAATCTTTCAACTGCATGGGTGTAAGACCCGCAGCCGGGACGTCATTCAGCAGTGGAAGAGAGATCTTGCCGTCGGGCCTTACGGGCAACGTGGCCGTCAGATCCGGCTCCTTCCAAACCGAAATGTGCAACGTGTCATCCGGTCCGATCACGTACTCCGCTGGAACCTGTGGCCCAGACCCCTGTACTTCCGGAGAAGGTGCTTTGCCAGCCTTGGCCGCGTTCTGGCTGCCGTCATCCTGCGCCCACACGCCAACGGCAGCGAACCCTAACAGGGCCAGGCAAGCAAGCTTGCTTACTTTTCTCATTCACTCTCCTGATGAGCTAGGAGGCTCTGTATTCGGAGCATCCAATTTGTTTCAGCTTGTAAAGCAAAGCTTTGTAACTGATCTGCAACTCCTGCGCTGCCCGTCGGCGGTTCCACCGCGTATGGGTAAGCGCCCGCAGAATCAACTCTTTTTCCATCTCGCGAGAAGCCGCACGGGAGGCCTGCTTCAGGGAAACCCGTTTCCCGTTACCTGCATCCGAGCGGCGCAACATGGCGCGCAAACCGTCCATGGCAACGGTTTCATCTCCCAATGCCACAATCGCCTTCGCCGCATTCTCCAACTCGCGCACATTCCCCGGCCAGGAGTATTCCTCGAACAGGCGCAGCGTCTCATCACTCAAGGTCGGGACTTTGCGCTGAGAATCGCGGCCAGATTTCTGCAAGAAGTGCTGCAGCAGGATCGATATGTCTTCCCGCCGTTGACGCAGCGGCGGAAGGCGCAGACACACTCCACTGATCCTGTAATACAAATCCTCACGGAGCTTTCCGGCTTTTACTTCGGCTTCCAGATCCCTCGCACTTCCGCAGATCAGACGCGCCAGGCCTTGTGCGCGACCGTTCTTCGAATTTGCTTCGGTCAGAGCCTGCAGCAGCTGCACCTGAGCTTTCGCGCTTAAGTCCGCCAAATCTGCCAGGAAAACCGTGCCTTCTCCGAACAAACCCTCCGGCGCATTGGCGTCCTCAAACCTGCCCAACTCCAAGCCAGCGCATACAACAGATCGAAACAATTGCTTTCCCCGATGGGAAAGCTCATGGATTCGGCGGGCAGTGGCCTGCTTTCCCGCTCCATTTTCCGCCAGGAGCAGCACTGGGACTTCACTCTGTGCCACTTCCAGCATCACTTTTTCCACGCTTCGCATGCTCGGACTGAGGCCCGGCACGAACTCGCCATAGGGAGCCAGGGCGATTTCTGTACTCTCCGAGGCTGGGGGAAGGTGCGATTCCATTTTACGGTCTCTTCCTGGCAATGACCACACTCATCAGGCCCTCTGACCCATACCCTTTGGAGCACGGAGGATACCATTCTTGATCAACCCCACCATGTCCCGTGCTCTATATCTATATCCATATTTTTCATACGGTTACAAGTAATAAACCGGCTCCTGCAGGGGGCTAACTCCGCAATCCAGCCCCATGCCGTCGGGCGTAAAAGGGAAAGTATTTGCCCAATCCATGGTAATCGGCATGCCGACTGCCTCCCGGTGGAGAGAGGAACAATTTCCAATTCGTTCGTTTGATGGGTGCGCTGGAGGCCGTGAGAACATCCGCCGAATCTGTATGGATTCGGTTATGTCAGGATTACTGGTTTCGATTGCGGCGGCCAAGCTCTTAGCCTATGCTAGAGTACGCTGGCTTTGCCTCGGATAGAAGTAGCTACATTGAGCCAACTGTTGCAAACCGAGTACCCAACTGCGCGCATCGCGCAGACCCGACCCAGCGGACCGGAGCGAACTCCTCTGTGGCAAATCGTGCTGCTAGCCGCCCTCCTGCTGTGGCCATACCTCCGCATACTCATCCATCTGGTGGGAGAATGGTGGCACAATCCTAATTTCTCGCATGGTTTCTTCGTCCCTCTCTTCAGCGCTTTTGTGATTTGGCAGGGACGGAACACCCTGGTTCGCATTGCGCCGCGGCCTTCATGGTGGGGTTTGCTAATTTTGGGGTTTGGACTGGGAGTGCTGGTTCTGGGTCAGATGGGAGCCGAACTCTTCCTTTCCCGCTTTTCCTTGCTGATCGTGCTGGCGGGGCTCATCGTCTTATTTCTTGGCTGGGGTTTCTTTCGTGCCCTTCTGTTTCCCTGGGCCTTCCTGGCGTTGATGATTCCGCTGCCCGCCATCGTTTTCAACCAGATCACGTTCCCGCTACAGTTGCTAGCCTCCAGAGTTGCCAGCGACATATTGCAAGGGTTAGGCATCCCAGTCCTGCGAGAGGGCAACATCATCAAGCTTGCGGCCATGCCCTTAGAGGTAGCTGAAGCTTGTAGTGGAATTCGTTCGCTGATGTCGCTTGCGACGCTCGCCGTGATCTATGGCTATCTCATGGAGCGCAGCAACCCGGTACGTGTCGTGTTGGCGATCGCCTCACTTCCCATAGCGGTTACCGTCAACAGCCTGCGCGTTGTAGTCACGGGCCTGCTGGTCCAATACTGGACTTCAGATAAGGCACTAGGTTTTTTTCACGAATTCCAGGGTTGGCTCATGTTCGTCGCATCGCTGGCCGTACTTTATCTTTTGCACCGCCTCATTCGCCTCGTCTGGCCCGAGGAAGCAAGCCAATCATCAAACTACTCCGCTGATCCGAAACAAAGTTGGAGCCTGATCACGAAGCGATCCGGCGGCCTGCGCTTCGGCGTGGCTGCCGGCTTTATCGCGCTCGCCGCCATTCTGCTGCAGGTACGCGGTTATAGCGAGGTTATTCCATCCCGCCTGCCAAGCTCGTCTTTTCCCGTGCAGCTGGGTAAATGGAAAGGGACAGACATTCCACTCGACAAGGAAACCCTTGATATTTTGGGACCTGGGGATTTCCTGTTACGTGGCTACCAAGACACAAACAACGATGATCTGCCCTACATCGAGCTTTTCATGGCCTACTTCGCCAGCCAGCGTACGGGCGATACGATTCACTCTCCGCAACACTGTATCCCGGGGGCGGGCTGGGTTCCACTGGAGAACAGCCAAATCACGCTGACTTTACCAGGCCATAGTCCGTTTCCGGCGAACCGTTATGTCATATCCAAAGCTGGTGTGCACAAATTGGTACTGTACTGGTACTGGGCCCATGATCGCGGAGTAGCCAGTGATTACTGGGCCAAGTTCTACCTGATAAAAGACGCGATTCTTATGAATCGGAGTGATGGCGCCCTGGTTCGCATTGACACCAATATGTTGCCCGGGGAAACGCCAGATGCGGCTGAGCAACGGATTCTTCCCTTTACTAAAGCCGTGTTCCCGCTTCTCAATAGTTATATTCCGCGGTGATTGTGGGCGCTCAGGATGTAGCCTCAACCGGCGAGTCCGCAGCGCACGGCCAGGCCTCTGCCGAGAGCCAGCTAGTGGTCCCGAAGCGTTAGTCCGCGGCCATACCCTGCGATTCTGGTTCGAATTGCTGCGCGCCAGCCAGGCTGACCTCTGATATCGCCTGCCCGCGCAATTCCGCTTCCAGTGCGGCGAGCTGCGCGTTGATATCGTCAGCGGCCTTGCGTTTCCGGATCACTTCTTCGCGATAGCGCCGCAGGAAGTAATCGATGGTTTCGACGCGAATCCTGATTGAGCCGGTTGGCTTGTTTTCGTCAAGATCCTTGAAGCAGAAATACGGCGTCCCGGATTGTTCGATGATCCCCTCGACCACGCCATAGATCGGCGCATCGTGGCCGCACTTGAAGCTGGAAATCTCCAGCGCCACGAGGTTGGGATGACGCGCCGTGAATTTTGCCGCCCACACTTTGTGGTTAGTGCTGCAGGAATAGGAGTTCTTCCAGGCATCCGTGATATCGAGCGGGTGACTGATAACTCCCGCTCGCACTTCTTCGCCGAACAAACGCTTGAGCATGTCTTCATCGAGCGGCAGCGTGTTCTGCGAGAAGATGGGATAGCCCAGCTTCTGGAATTCTTCCATGATTTCGTGATTCAAACCAGGATCGTGGTGATATGGCCGGCCCAGCATCACAATGCCGATTCGGTCTTCGCGCTCCAGTTGATCGAGAACCTGGCGGGCACGCTGGCGGATGCTCTTTTCGTAATCCTCCAGCGCCTTATAGCCGACTTCCACTGCGCGATCGTTTTCTTCCTGTGACAACCCGAGGATGGGTTGCCATGCCTGCAGCATTTGGTGGGCAAACAGTTTGCGGTCCGCAAAATTCAGAACCGGATCCAGGTACTTCACATTGTGCTCGGCGAATACGTCGTTCTCTTTCGTGAATGCAGCTTTCACTGTTTCCGGCGTCGCCGTCACGGTTGGACACGCGTTTGCGCCTACAATTTTCACCAGCGGCGAAGTGAGCACATCGTACATGGGGAAGAAAATCACATTCAGCGGCTTCTTCCGGTGCTTTTCCTGGATCAGGTTGTAGACATGCGAAATACCGATCTTAGCCGGGAAGCATGGATCGATCGCCCCGCGGCTTGCACCGGCTCGATAGAGATCGGAACTGGTGTAATCGGAATAGACGATGTTCTCCGGCTGGATTCCTAAGCTCTCTAAATACCCGTTGAAGAGCGGCGCGTAGGTGTAAATATTCAGGACGCGCGGAATGCCAACGCGCAACTTCTTGCGATTCTCCATGAGCGGAATGCGTTCTTTCCCCGACTTGTTCCAGAATTTCGTCACTGGTATAGGATCAGCCACATTCTTCGCATTGACTGGACGAAAGACTTCGTGGGCTGCGAAGTCCACGAAGTTGGGATACTTGTCTTTGATCTGGTCGATGCCCGCCTTGATGTCCTTCATGTCATTGATGTCTTCGACCAGACCTTTTTCGCAAGTGGCGATGATCAGGCGCTGCTCGCCGTGCATGAGCGGAACTTTCGTGACCTTTTGAATCGGCACGAACGCCATGTCGTCCTTGGGTACGGTTCGAATGTCGATAAACGTGCGCAGGCAGTTGTTCTTGCAGAAATTGCAACGAGTGCTTTCGTTGCGAGTGGTGCGGTACTCGATCTTGCGAACCGCATCTAGTCCGACGAAAGTCGTCTGCTGGCCCTTGCGCCACAAGCGAAGAGACTCCACCGCGGCGCCAATCGCCCCCGACTCACCGCAGAATTCGTGGACGATGATCTCTGGCTTCTTTCCTGCGGCGCGGAAGCTGTTGTGGATGAAATCCACTTCCGCCTTCACGACCGCCATATTGTTTTGCGTTCCACCCTGAAGGACAAAACGCGTACCCAGTGCCGCAAGATTAGGAATGCTGGCGACGTACAAGAACACATTCTTGGGAAGGACCGCCGCCAGGCCGGCCAAGATTTCTTCCGCGCGCCAACCTTGCCGCTGGAAATTCACAATGTCGGATTGCATGAACACTGCACAACCGTAGCCGAAGACAGGCATCGACTGCGCGGAGAATGCCAGATCAGCGTACTGCTCCACGCCCAAACCAAAGCCCTCCGCGGTCGATTGCAGGAAATATCCATTGCCCGCGGAGCATTGGGTATTAAGTTTGAAATCTTTGACGCGGCCGTTGTGCAGGATGATGATCTTGATATCCTGCCCGCCCACGTCGACGATGACGTGAGGATCCTCATAAAACTTTAGAGCAGACTCCGTGTGCGCCACGGTCTCCACGAGCGCCACGTCGGCGTGGAGAACGTCTTTCAGAATATCTTTCGCGTAGCCAGTGGTCGCAACTCCCAAAACTTCCAGCTTCGCCTTCTGCGCTTCGACTTGTCCGCGCAAGTTCTCGAACATTTCGATCGTGTCCTGAATCGGGTTTCCATTGGAGAGCTGGTAAGCCTTGCAAAGGATGTCGCCCTTTTCGTCGATCAGCACGGCCTTGGTCGAAGTGGAACCGCCGTCGATGCCGATGAATCCTCCGACTACCTGATTGGTGTGGAAAGCGGCGGGCGTGAATTTCTTGCGCCGGTAGGAAACCTTGAACTCGTCAAGTTCCGTGTCGCTGGTGGTCAAACCTTTGGCGCCCGACTTGGATTTCTCTTCCTGGCGGCCATAGTCGATGTAGTGCATCAGCTTTTCGTATCCGTGATAGCAGCCGACGCAGTCTTCCTCGCTCTTGCCGAATTCAATTGCGCCCATGGCGGCGAAGTACTGTGCGTTTTGCGGAACCTTGATCAGGTCCTCGGGCTTCGCGCCATCGGGAATCGTAACTTTACGCTCCTGCCACATGCGGGGAATATTCGCCTGCCAGGCTTCACGCATGCCAAGAATGAAGCTGTTCGGACCGCCGAGGAGAAGGACGTGCGGGCGCAAAGTATGGCCACGCGTGAGGACGCTCAGATTTTGCAGGACGATGGCCTCAAACAATGACGCCATCAATTCATCCGGTGGCGTGCCAACCTTCTGCAGGCCGTTGATATCGGTCTCGGCGAAAACTCCGCACTTCCCTGCAACCTTGTGGAGTTTTATCCCGTGATACCTCTGCTCGCAGAGTTCGGCAACCGGGATCTTCAGCTTGGCATTAATCTTGTCGATGACCGCACCGGTTCCACCCGCGCACTTGTCATTCATCGAGGGAATTTTCTTCTTCCTGCCAGTCTCGTCGTCATCTTTGAAGACGATGATCTTGGCATCCTGGCCGCCTAATTCAATCACCGAATAGACTTCGGGATGCATCTTTTCGACAGCGAGCGAAACCGCGGTTACTTCCTGCACGAACTTGGCGCCGATCTGGTCGGCGATGGCCCCGCCGCCGGAGCCCGTCATGAACATGCGCGTGTTATGGCGATTGATGCCGACTTCTTTTTCCATGCGCCGCAGAAACTCCAGCGTCTTTTCCGGCTGCTTGGTTTCGTGACGCTGGTAGTCCTGCCACAGAACCTTGTCAGTCGAGGCCTCGACGACCGTGGCTTTGACCGTGGTTGAGCCCACATCGAGCCCCACCATGAACTCGGTGTGATGATCGTGAGGCTTTTGCGAGGGGGCAGGAGCTATGCTAAGCAACTGCGGCTTGGATTGCTGTTGCAGATGATCGTGCATTCTCTCTCCGATAACTGGGCAGAACAGTTCGCAAGTCGTGGTTGAGGTGCCGACCGCCGTCTCGCCCGGAACACATTCATAGCAAGACGGCGGTCGCTTCTAATCTAGTCTCAGGCGGCGTTTGGCACTGTGATGCCAGGTACACGCGAGCGATTCCATGACCTGGTGCTCTTGTCCATGCGATCGCTGACGTGCAGAATGAATTGCGCTGCAGTTCCGGCAACGCCCTCGCGGTGCGGCACGTGGTAGAAAGGCCGCTTTAACTCTGGATGCTCGTCAATATATTCGCGAATTTCGTCCAGACTCTTGCCGGTCGCTTTCAGACACTGGTCGAACTCGCTCTTGGCTTTAACCTTCGCTTCTCCCAATGCCATCTGCACGCGGCTGTGGGCGTTCACTTCGCCTTCGCCGGAAGTTTCGATGGGCAGGAAGATCATGTCCTTGAACTTATTGATCACCGCCGATTGCACGCCGTCGGACTGCGACGAAGGCATGCAGCCGAAAGGTTTCAGCGCCAAGACCATGTGGCACAACTTGTGAACCGTGTAGTAGACATTCTTTCCCACTTCCAGGTGTCCCTCGCCACCACGCGCAAACTGGTTGTAGAACGGATTTGCCATCTCGGCTAACTCAGTTTGCGGTACCAGGTGGTGCGTGATGCCACCCATGTTCTTGATGGTCCGGTGATAGAAAAATTTCCAGGCCCTCTCACCGAAGCCAATGCCCCACAGCTTTTTGTGCAGGCCGATATAGTTTGCAAAATTCTTTTTCACTTCATACCACTCCGGATTGCGATGCGGACGATTCACCGGCCATTTCGCAATAGCGTGGGCTTTGGCCTGATACATCAGGTAAGCCACCCAGGTTGCAATCGGTTCCACGATCACTTGTGCGCCCTCACGTTCGAGGAAATTGAACATGTGGAAGTTGCCATCGCCCTCGGTGATCTGCGCCCAAAACTCGCCCGTGATCTTCACTACCGGTTTCACCTTGGTGCGATCCACTTCGATGCGGTCCATGCGCTCGCGAGCGGTATGGAGAGCGTTTAGGTAATCCTTGCCCCACATGTGCTCGTGCATTTTGCCCAGGACGTTGGCAGTATTTCGCAGCACTTTGTTGCTCTTGAACTTCGGTTTGAGCCAATTCGGAGAACGCTGTTCAATCTCAAACGAGTCGCGATTTCTGAGGTCATCGCAAAGACCGTCGACCATCTCCCGGAAGACGCGATCCGTTTCCCCTTTATTCACTTCGAAGGGGCGAATCTGATAAATCAAATCGTTAATCACATCGCCGAGATGCATGGCATTCAGCATCCCCAATCCGAAGTCAATCGTAAATTTCAGACCCGGCTCGCCGGAGGCCGCTTTGATCCCGTCGCTATCTTTGAACAGCAGAACGCGGAAGCCGTCGAAGCCCGCGTTCTTCAGGGCAAAACGATATTCCGCCTCGTACATGCCAAAGCGGCACGGTCCGCATGATCCCGCGGTAAAGAAGACAAAATTATTCAGAATCTTGTCGCGCGAGAGGCCTTCTTTCTCAAGAAATTGCAAATACTGCACCAGATTGCCGACGGTGAAATAAGTTGGGTTGCATTGCCCGTTGTTGCCAAACTCTTTGCCGGTCTGGAAGGCCGCCACGTTGGGCACAGGCAGCTTTTCGCAACGATAACCACAGCCCTGAAAAACAGCGCGGATCAGATCTTCGTGCTTCCACGTGAATCCGCCAAACAGAATGGTGACGCGATCCCGTTCCTCGGCTTTGAACGCCCGCTCTACCGGACGATGAAAATGTGTGGGCTGGTCCAAGCCAGCAATCTTGCGCAGCCGAGCGCGTTCCGCCTCCAGTCGCTGTTTGATTTCCTCTTCGTTATCGATCTGTACGAGATGAGTAGCCATTATCTTCCTCCGGCAAGTGTGGTGTTTTGAGCTTCAGCTGTGCAATTGGAAAGCGTGAAACTGCGAAGAATAGAACGACCGGTGCGGCAGAAAACGGAGCAGAGACAAAAGAGATTTAAGGGAACGAAACTTTGAGTAGCCGCGGAGGCGCGCAGAACGGCGCCGGAATGTAGCAGAGCGTTTTCAAACCTGCAATCTAAAGCCACCGGGAACTCCTACGACGTCTTACAGGAAGTTCGAGGTTTACGCCAAAAAGAGCCGTTCGGAAACGGGTCCCTGGGCGCCGGACAAGCGATAACCCGCGCTACTCGCCAACTTTCACCGGCCTAAACTTGCCCCAACGCGCGAGACCTTGGGAAGGTCTCTACCCGGTCAAGCGAAGCTGCCAGTTACACCTTGGAAACCGTGAGCAGCCTGCTTGAGCACCCACTTCACAACCCTACTGTCGTTGTAGCAGAAACCCAGGTTGTGATTCAAGGTCGAAAAGCAATGGGTCTGGCAAGATTTTTTCATTTCATCCAATTGCGGAACTTCGAACTTATGATTTTCGATGACTCCCCAATCGTGCGTCGCCGAATACATGGGGAAGCAGGGGGCGAGACTGCCGTCCACGCGGATGATAATCGAATTCTGTCCAGCCCGGCAGTTCCAGGGTTCCACCTTGCCTCGCATGAAGTCCTTCATATCCTGCAGCCGTTTGACGGAATTCACCATTTTGTATCCCGCCTTATTTTTTTCGATCAGCCAATCCACCAGTTCGTCAACTTGTGACCAGTGCTCGGGATAGATGAAGGTATCGTTCGCTTCGTAATGCTTGAAGTGATTCTGCTCGATCATCGGCGATTCGTTGAGATGATAATCCGTCGCGATGCCGTGTTCGCGCGCGATCTCCGTCAGCTGTTTCACATCCTCCATGTTGTTGCGGCAGATATTGATGTTGAAGAAGACGGAGTATCCGTACTTGTATTGTTTGCGCACCAGGTAATCGAAATACTTTCGCACCGGGGTAAGCGCCTTAGGCAATCCAGGCTTCTCATCGACCGCGTCGACGGCGAAGTTAAAGATGGCGACACCGGCATCCGCCAGCCGGTCAATCACGTCAGGTCGCAGCAACCGGGCATTGGTGGGCATATAAATCCAAAAGCCCTTCTTCGCGGCGTAGTAGCAGGCTTTATGCACCAGCTGCGGACGCAACAGCGGCTCACCGCCCATGAAAGCCAGCACCCGGCACGTGGTCGAATGCAGCCAGTCAATGGAGCGTTTCGCGACTTCTTCCGTCATGCCTTTTACGCTGTTGTCGAATGCCCAGCAGTAATGGCAGTCGAGATTGCATTTCCACTCGGTAAACAAGTAGGCAATGATGGGATGAAAGGGCCCCCGCAAAACACGTGACTTCATGTAAGGGAACAACCAGCCATTCATCGCCCGCAGAACATATGGCGCCGGCCAGGAGCGTTTCCCGGCTCGAGCGCGCGCCAGGTTCTCTTCGTAGTTATCGTCCTGTGCAAGCAGATCGGGACGTTGCGGAAAAACCGGCTCGGGGAACTTTTCCCCGGTTTGGGGGAGTAAGGTCGGGCGCGGGGCCGGTGACTTGGTTAGCAGGTTGTGAAGCGGAACATCCAGGCGAAAGGTGGAAGGAGTCTCTTTCTCACCGTAATACTGTTCTTGCGCGGTGGGCATGCTTTCTGCTCCCGATTTTGAGATGGTACCTTTGATGAGGCACTGCAGAATTGGTTGCAGGGAAAATTTAAGAAATTCCTGGCGGGCGAACAATCGGCGTAACGTACCAACCCGGACGCGGAATTAGACCTTACGAATTGCCCACAGAGTCATGGCCGATGGTTGAAGCTCGACACTCGCGCGCCCGATGCTCCTCAAGGACTTCGATCAACTAGCGTTCAGAATCGAGCCCCAATCTCCAGCCATAGCCCAGGAGTGCACCCCGGGTGGCACGCAAGAGCCATTCACGATTCGCAGAACCGGGATTAGGTTGGGGTTGAGCAGTTTTCGGGGGAGGGCTGTTCAGCGATAGCGCTCATGACTCAACGAGTCTTGGGCGCTTTCGTTTTTCTCACGATGGAGGCGTAGTCCGTTCACGTGAGGCGGAAACGAACCCTAAGGGAAGCATTAACAAGTCGCAGAGAATGCAGGATTTCTCCTTGGCTCGAGGGAACTAATCTGGTATCGTGTTGGGCAAACCAGACGCTGAGCGTCCCATGCGGGGAGGCGTTCAGGGTGGGTCCTTCCGATTTCTTCTGGGGGAAAAGTTTCCTTGACGCTGTTTTGTTGTACGCCCGGCTTCTGGTGCGGAAGATTACGGTCGCCGTATCGAGTTCTTCGATAAAAGGATCGAGGGCCCTGGATCACGTTTCGCGATATCGAGGAGGCTCACATGGAGACTGCAATTGGGGTTTTTGCTTCGCGAGATCACGCGCAAGAGGCGGTCAAGGAGTTACTTGAACGGGGTGTGCCCGAGGAATCCATCGTTTTTCTGACTCGTTCAGAAACCGAGGCCAAAACCATTGCCAAGGAACTCGGCACATATGTGGGAGGTTTCGTCGGGGGAGCTGCCGGGATGACAACGGCGATGGTAGCTGCATCGTTGCTTCTTCCGGGGATTGGCACGGTATTCGCTCTCGGGATCGGCGCTGCCGCGCTGCTCACGGGAGCGGGCGCGGGGGCGGGTGCAGGTGCCGCCGTTGGTTCGGTGGCAACACAAGAAGCGGATGCACTGAAACCGACATCGTCTGAGAAGTGCTCTGAGGACGTCGCGTTCTTCCGGGAAGTGCTCAAGGAAGGGCGTTCGCTGATCGTGGTTCGGACCGAGTCACAAGAGCTCGCTGCTACGGCGTGCACAATTCTTGACCGTCTTGGATTCGGAATGGAAAAACAAACACCCCAAAAGATGCAAACCAACACTCGCCAAATCGGCGATGTCGTAGTCGTAGACATCAGTGGCAGAATTACCCTTGGCGAAGGCAACGTTATTCTGCGCGACTTGGTGCGCGAGTTGGCAGATAAAGGAAATAGAAAGATCGTCCTAAACCTGAGTGAAGTAAACTATGTAGACAGCTCAGGTATAGGGGAGCTGGTCAAGACTCACACAACGATGCGCAATCAGGGCGGAGAACTCAGGCTTGTGAACTTGAACAAGCGCATCAATGACCTGCTTCAGATGACAAGATTGGCGTCTGTATTCGAGATTGAGCTGGATGAGGCCAGCGCAATCCGATCTCTCGGAAGCGATACTGCTCCGAAGGCTGTAGCCTAGGCACCCAATTATTGTTCGAACCCCAGAGCTGACGTGACCTTGTCGCTCGCGACGGATTTTGGGCGCCTCAAGATTGGCTTCCGGCCGGGGGAACATGGACAAAGGGAATCAACGGTCTGATCTTCGAGGGAACGCCCCGAACCAACCAAGCGTAGGCGTTCCCGTGAAGAGTGAAAGCTCGGACTCCAATCCTCCGCTGGACTCTGATCTCCCTACTCTGATTGAGTTTCCCAAATATCCTTCCGATCCCGAAGCTACGCTAGTTGACCACGGCGCGCCGCCTGTCGACTCCGATGCCACGCTCGTGGATGTGGACGCGACTCTGGCGGAAGGAATCTCGCCTCCTCCATCTGTTAGCCGAAAAAACACAGGCGTGCAAACTAGCGTTCCCCTTCTGCAAACGGGAGATGTGCTCGGTGGCCGCTACGAAATTCTGCAGATGCTGGGTGAGGGCGGGATGGGCGCGGTGTACAAGGCCCGGGACCGCGAACTCGACCGTTTCGTGGCTTTGAAACTGATCCGGCCGGAACTGGCTGCCAATCCTGCGATTGTCGCCCGCTTCAAGCAGGAGCTTCTGCTCTCGCACCAGGTGACTCACAAGAACGTCGATCCGCATTTACGACCTCGGCGACGCCGATGGCGTGAAGTTCATCACCATGGAGTTCGTCGAGGGCCGGGACCTGCGCACGCTGATCCTGGAAAAGCAGAAGTTTCCGCCCGAAGAAGCGGTGGAGATGATCCAGCAGGTCTGCCGTGCGCTGGAAGCGGCGCACGGCGTCGGAGTGATTCACCGCGACTTGAAACCGCAAAACATCATGCGCGATAAGACTGGGCGCATCCTGGTGATGGACTTTGGCATGGCGCGCACCCTTGAAGGCGACGGCATGACCCAAACCGGAGCCTTGGTCGGGACCATGGAATACATGTCGCCCGAACAGGCCCTGGCTGGAAGATCTTGACCAGCGTTCCGACCTGTTCGCGCTCGGCTTGATTCTTTACGAATTGCTGACGCGGCAAAATGCCGTACAAGGCCGAGAGTGCTCTGGCCAGCCTGATCAAGCGCACCCAGGAGCGGGCAATCCCCGTATCCGATCACGATGCGACAGATTCCCCGCGCGCTTAGCAACATCGTCAGCAAGTGCCTGGAACGCGATGTCAACCTGCGTTACCAGACTGCAACTGAACTTCTCGCGGATCTCGAGGCGTGGCAAGGCAACCGCGCGGCAGCGACATTGAGTTTTCAACCAGCGGTCGAGCCCTGGGGACGGACGATTCCCTGGCCACTCGTGATTGGCCTCGCCACCGTACTGGTTCTGGCGATTCTCGGCTACGTGTTTCGCGACCACTCTTTTCGCCATCGGCGAAAAAGGCCGCTCCTCCGGACCCGCGCTGTCACTGGCGATCTTGCCTTTCCGCAACGCGTCCGGCGATCCTCAACTCGATTGGCTGGGGCCCAGCCTAGCGGACATGCTGAGTACCGATGTGGGGCAGTCCGCGCATTTGCGCACAATCAGTCCGACGAGCCTGCACCAGATATTCAATGATCTGCGCATTTCCAACTCCACCGTGCTCGACCCCGCGACGATCCGCCGCGTAGCTGATTTCAGCAATGCGGACCGCGTGGTTTGGGGGCAGTACGCCAAGTTCGGCGACCAGATTCGCATCGACGCCACGCTGCAGGACATCAAGAACGACCGCACGCGTTCCGCTGAAAATCGATGTCCCCAGCGAAAAGGAAATTCCCGGCGCGAGTCGATCGCCTGGCCGAATCCATCCGCCAGAAACTTGCACTGCCGGAGAACGTGCTAAAGGAACTGAAGGCGAGTTCGTTCCAGCCAAACTCAAAATCGGTGGATGCCCTGCGCGACTACAACCAGGGAGTCGCCTTGCAGCGGGACGGGAAAAATCTGGAGGCGCAAAAGCAATTCGAGGCCGCGACCAAGGCAGACCCCAGCTTCGCTCTGGCTTTTTCCAAGCTGGCGCAGGCCTATAGCACTTCTGGGCTATGACGGCGAAGCGGAACAGTCGGCTCAAAAAGCGGTGACCCTGAGCCAGGACCTCCCTGAAGCGGAGAAGTATTTGATTTCCGCCATTCATTCGCAGGTCACAAAGAACTATCCCGAAGCCATCAAGGCCTATGAAACTCTGGCCAAGGCTTCGCCTGATAACTCAGATGTGCAGTCGGCGCTGGCCAGTCTCTACAAAGATTCTGGCAACCTCACTAAAGCCCGGGACTACTACCAAAAGCTGTTAACCGCGAATCCCAAGGACGTCACCGCAACCCTCGAACTGGGTCGCATCGCTCTCAAAAGCGGCGACCCGCAAGGCAGTCTCGACCCGCTGAACCGCGCTTATACCCTGTCCATTCAAATGGACAATCAGGAGCAAAAGGCTGCCAGTTTGCATTTTATGGCGTGTCGCTTACGGGATGCTGAGCAAGCCTCAAGAAACAATGCGCAATGAGGAGCGAGGCGCTTGCCATCTGGCGGCAAATCGGTCAGAAGCGTGGCCTCGCCTCTCAGCCTGAACGAGATGGCGAATGCGCAGGCTTCGCTCGGCAAACCCAAAGAGGCTCTCTCCAACTTCCAGGAGGCGCTACAGACTTCGGCGCGACATTGGCGACAAACGCGGCCTGGGCGACACTCTGATCGACCTCGGCAATTTCTACGATGACCGTGGCGATCATGACCAGGCTCTGAAAATGTACAAGGAAGCACTGCAATTGCAGCGCGATCTCGGCAATGAAAGTTTGCAGGCCATTTGCCTGAACAATATTGGGGGAGCCTACTCCAGCAAAGGCCAATACGAGGATGCGCTCACCTACTTCCAGCAGGCACTGCAACTGCGCGAAAAATCGAAAGTGCCGCAGGACATTGTGGAAGCTGTCCACAATCTCGGCATAACTTCCGCCCAGATGGGCCAATACGATCAGGCTATTTCCTATTACCTGCGGGCTTTGGATTTGCGGCGCAGTATGAACGATCCGCACGGTGCGGCCATCGAGTCCTACAGCTTGGGCACGCTGTTTGATTACCAGGGGCGGTTTGGCGCAGCCATCAAATCCAAGCAGGAAGCTCTCGCGACTTTCCGCGAAATCAAGGACCGGACTTCGTGGATGGCCGAACTGTTGGGTGGCACCGCAGAAGCCCTCATCCTCGCAGGTCGCGGCGATGAGGCGAAGGGTGATCTGGACGAGGCACTCAGCCTTTCGCGCGAGCTGAAGAATGACGAAATGATTGCCGAGACGTTGGGATTCCAGGGCGATGCATTCTTTTACCGCGGAGACTTGAAATCTGCCCATGCGGCCTATGCAGAAGCGTTGCAAGCCGCCACCCGCAGCAAGGAGCCAGCCACTATTCTCACCGCGAAAGCAAACGTGGCCAAGCTTCAGGTAGAGGAAAAACCTACGCAAGAAGCCATTGCCAGTCTGCGCAAGCTGATTCAAGCAGGCCGACGATCTCGGGCTCAAATACACTTCGGTGGAGTGCTCGATATTCATGGCGCAAGCCCTGATGCAGAATCATGATTACTCCCGCGCCCGGCAGGAACTGGAGCGTGCGCTGCTGCTCTCGAACAAGCTTGGAATGCAGCCTCTGAGCGCTCGTACGCATTACTTATTAGGGACCCTCGAACGCGATTCCGGTAACGGCAGCGATGCCCAGGATAATTATCGAGAGGCACTCCGCCTCCTGGATTCAATGAAGAAAGACCCCGGAGCGGAGCAGCTTTTACAGCGCACCGACTTTAGGGCCATCTACGACGCATCCGCTCGCGGCACAGCAACGACCAAGAACTAGAATCATTTTGGCCGGGGCCTCCTTCCCGAAGTCGAAAATTCATGATCCCGCTGCGAAGGCTTATTTTTGTTGCAGCGCCAGGATTGCAGCACCAGGCAGTACAAGAGTTGCTTGCATAAGAAAAGGGCTGCCGCTTTCGCGGCAACCCTAAATCCCTCGAATGGGAAGAAGCACTACTCACTTCACATTGTAGATAACAAGATCTACGTTTTGGTTCTGTCCCGAGTCAAGTGACGTCACCTCAAATATCTGCAATCCTTTCTTTGAAGTGGGAACGCTGCCCGTGCAGGTGATCGCGCCCGTGGTCGGATTCGTCGAGCACGACGTTTGATTTCCCGTGCCCTGCGTGCAGCTTGCCACTGTCAGATACGGACCCGTCGGGCTGGTCAGGGGCTTTGAGGTAGCTGGATTGGTGCAAGTGTAGTTGGCGGTGACCACTTGACCTTGTTTGTAAGTCGTGAAGGTTGGTGAGCTGATGGAAATACCCGGCCAGATCTCGCCCGGCGTGTCGTACGTGGCAGTCCAGCAGGAAGCCCCGCCGCCACTTCCTCCCTTCATAACACCGTTATCGATAATGAAGCTGCCGATCTGGTTGCTTTGGAACAACGGGGTGTTCGGAATCGGTGTGCACGGCGACGTCCCCGTACCACCTTTGAGCCAGCCAGGGAATGGGTTCAAGAGGCCGAGAATCCCCGGGTAAACGAAAAACGGGTTCTCGGACTGCACGTAGTTGAAGACCGTACCTAGCGTGGCGTCAAAATTCGTGCCATTGCCGCAGACTCCGTTCGGAGACGTAGGACAGGTCACCGAGAACATGACAGACATATTCTCACCCGTGCCTTCAGCATTGGCGTAAACAAAGCAGCGCGCGGGCCAGAAGTTTACCTGCACCAGAGCATCGCAAGCTGCCTGAGTCATCAAGATCGGCTGGACTTGTATTTCCGGCGTGGCATAGGGGGCCGTCAGCTGTGCCGTGTAGGAGTAGACATTGGGCGTTCCTGAGGCATTAGTGAAATTCAGAGTGGCGGGCGCGTTTTGCGAAATCACGGCACTCTGAGCCTGCGGCGTGAAGGTCCAGCTCAGAATATCCTGGTTGTCATTGCCACCGCCCGTTGTCCCCGTAAAGCCGACCCATGCGTTGCCACTGTTCAAACCTATCGAATTCAGGCTGAAAAACACGGGATTCGAATTGGCAGGAAACAGGTCATTGTTATCCAACAGCACATCGATGGTGCTGCAACTCGAAATTCCTTGCGGGCCGCAATTCGACAGGGTGGAGGGCGTATATGTGATCGTCACCGTGTGGGGGTACCCGTCGGCCAAATTCAACGGATTCCCACGGGGGTCCAGCAGGCCAACCAGGGAGTTGTTCGCAATTTGGCAACTGCCCGGTAATGGAGGCGCTTCCACGCTGTTCGCCGCCATCCCGCAGCTCTGAATCGCAACGTGGTTGCCATTAGGATCATCGATGTCGAAGTTCTGATAAGTGTCAAACTCTACCGCTAGACTGTTCGTAATGCCGCCAGTTGTACTCGTGCAGCTGCCGTCGGGCGCATCGCCAAATCCGAGGCTGCAACCGTCCGCTCCATTGTCAGGATCCAGGGCAGTCACTGACGAGTTCTGAATCACGAAAGCGAAACCGTCGGCAACGTAACCGTTGGCTCCGCTCAACTGAAAGGTGAAAGTCGTGGAAAAAGTTCCGGAAACCGGCTGCTGCGTGTTGTACCAGGCAGACCCTGACGTAAAGGTCGAATTTGGCGTCAAGCGCAACACCGTCGCCACCCCTGGTGCAGGCTGAGCCGGGTTCGGCGTTCCGTTCGGCTGTATCAGTGTAGAAGCGGGCGCGAAGAAGCCAGGATATCCCGACATTGCCGGCGTGCCGGTCAAGGTCAGGCAGGTTTGGGTGTTTGGGTTCGAGAAATCGGGAGTGTAACTAGGGGAGCTAGGACACTGCGCCCAAGCAGTGGTGCCCCCGGTGATAACCAACACGGCCGCGATTGCGGCCACAATAACGAATCTTTTGATCCCTTGTGTCATGAATCCTCCTTTTGAACCGAACGCTGGTTGACTAGTCGTATCGGACCGCACTACTGCAGTTCGTCCCGTGACTCGGGTATCCTGATTCTGTATCGACCAATTTCTTCGGCCCCAAAGGCCAAGCGGATACAAGACCTCCGACCCACTACCGATGGCTGACGAGAATGAATGTCGATGGGAGAAATCGGCTAAACGACAACCGTCCGCAACTCATCGATGGTCTAGGGGCTTAACAGGAAAAACCTGAGTTGGAGTCTGAGAGCACAGTTCTCAACAGAACTCCCTCTCCTGAGGGGGACAGACCGGCATAGCTTATGTGTCCGGGGCACAATAGTCAACTATTTCTTGTAGACGTATCCTTTTGACATAACCGCTCCGGTTAGTCCATCCGAACCCCGGGACCGGGCTGTTAGCGAGTGCCTTGGCAGGGTCCATCAGTTCCGTCCAAGCGTCCCTTGACATTCAGACTGTGCCAGAAAATTTTCGAATTCTTTATGAAACGAAGGACCGGCATTCTGCACTACTGGAATGAGTGGAAGATCGTGCAGTACGGCGATCCCGTTACATCCACGAGATCCCGATATCGAGGACCCTTGGCAACCGGGGGGAAGACTAGGGTTCTTCAGATCGCCGGAACCGTATTGGGGAAACGGTTTCGGCGATCTTCGGGTATTTCGCTAGCAAGAGTCCCGCTCTCCTTCTTATCCTCCCTGAAACTTCAAAAAAACGCGACCCGCTACCCGTCGGTGGTCGCGCATCTTGCGAATTTCACCGTGCGATTGCCCAGCGCAAAGGTCGAATGCGCTCTTTCAATGGAGAAATAGGGAGCCTAGCGAAGGAAACTCCATGCAACCACGATAAGGGAGGGAGCAATTCGCCGGAAAACCCCGATGAGATCAAGAGCTCGTTCGTAAGCCCAGTAGATCACGCTTTCGCCTTTCCCAGCTTTTTTGGAAACCGGCCGGTTCTTCGCAGGCCAGACTCGCTTCAGCGAACTTGCCGGAGCCGTCATTCCGCGTGCTCGACGGTGTCAACATATCCCGGGTGACCGATTTCATGGCGAGCAACTTTCAGGCGTGCCGCTGCCGTGTCGATACTGATTCCGAGAATGGCCGCAATCTCCGCCAGCGTATATCCCTGAATTTCTTTCAGGAGAAATACGTCACGGTATCCCTCGGGAAGCCCGAAGGCTCTCAGAATGGCGCATTGGAAAGCACCTGGGCCATCGAGTCCAGGCACAGGTTTCCGGACGTGCGTGGTCCTATGCATCAGCAAGCAGGGTCCAATTCTGTGGATGGAACTCATCTTCCCGAGGAATAGTGCCTGTTCCAGGCATTTCGTTTCACGACGACACGAATGATTCCATCTTCTTCCGCCTGAGTGCTAAACTGGCTGGCACTTACAGCGCCTGCGGGGCAGGTTCTTGGAACTCCAATCCTTTGACGAATCCTATGTCCAACGTCTCACTGCGGGAGACTTCCGCACGCAGGAGCACTTCGTGGCCTATTTCAGCGAGTTGATCCAGCTCAAGCTGCGATCGCGTTTGCATTCCCCGCAGGCGATTGAGGACGTGCGGCAGGAAACCTTTACTCGCGTCTTCGCTGCCTTGCGTGGCGGAAAAATCCGGCAGCCGGATCGCCTCGGCGCATTTGTCAACTCCATGTGCAATAACGTGTTGCTGGAGCAATACCGTGCATCCTCGCGAGACAGCTCGCTCGAGGACGAAGAGCAGATGGACTTTCCAGCCCTGACGGTGGATGTGCTCGGCGCCATCGCCGCCAAACAAATGTCAGAGAAAATTCACGAGATCCTGGAGGAAATGCCCGAGAGAGACCGGCGGTTGCTGAGAGAAGTATTTCTGGAAGAGCGCGACAAGGATGAAGTGTGCCGCGATTTTGGCGTTGACCGGGACTATCTGCGGGTGCTCCTCCATCGGGCAAAACAGTCGTTCAAGTCCTTGTATTTGAAACATATGGCGGCTCGTCCGCCGGGAGTCGTGGAGGCAGCGAAACTGTGAAACGGTTTACCATCACAGCGCACTACTATTTTGTATGAGGCAATCGATTATGGACCATGATGAGGCGGTCCGGCAGAAAGCCACGGAAAGGTATCTTCTGGGCGAGCTTGATCCTGAACTGAAGGATCAGTTCGAAGAACACCTCTTCGACTGTCAGGATTGCGCGCTCGATGTGCGCGCCGCTGCCATGTTCGTGGAACAGAGCAAGGCTATGCTTTCGCAACCTACTGTTACTCTTCCACAGCGAGCACCGGCCCCAAGAGCAGGATGGTTGGCCTGGTTCCGCCCGGCGTTTGCTGTGCCTGTGCTTGCCTTGTTGTTGGCGGTTGTTGGCTACCAGAATCTCGTTACCTATCCACATTTAATGCAGGCGGCGAATCGACCTCAGGTCGGTCCCTGGGCATCCATCAACGTCAGTACGCGCGGTGTGACTCCCATCGTGATCAAAGCGGACAGGGGCGAGGGCTTCGCCCTCCTGATTAATTTGCCCCCGGAAGAGGGGTTCGCGTCCTACGCGGCGGACTTGTATAATCCCGCGCAGAAGTTGGAATGGTCCGGCCCGATTTCCACGGCGACTCCTGAAGAGGGCCGCCAGATCTACATCCCCGGCCGTAACCGCGAACCTGGCGCTTACAAACTGGTAGTGCGTGGCATTACGGCCGCTGGCGAAAGCAAGGAAATCAGCCAGCATTCGATCGATCTTCAAATCCAGAATTAAGCTCAAATGAGCGGAGCGGAGCCGATGGCAGACGACGTCAACTCCTACTACTTCCATGCAGAGGCACACGCCCTCACTGGGCATCTCGTTCTTCCCTTCAAAGAAGAGATCAAGAAGCAGGCTTTCGTAAAGTTGGAGGGCAGGCTCGCGGATTTGTCCGACGAAGAGAGAGCGCAGCACAACTATTTCTCTCAGAACGCCGAAAATTTCCGGCTTGAGGGAATCATTTCTTACGCGGCTGCCCATACGCAGGTTTCGGGGCATGCCAGCGAGAAGCACCCAGGCGCGTCGGTAACGCTGGCCACCTCCGTGGTGGAGGATCTGAACGTTCTGAATGTGGTTACGGCGGATCGAGTCGTAGCCCAGATTTCGACGACGCACTATCCAGGCGTGCATGCCCCTGAAGTCACTTTTCTGGGCACGCATTTCGAAAACCTGCGGATTGCGCGCCACAGCGCGGTGCCTTATCTGAGGCTCGATCTGGTGGGCGCAAAGCCGGCCGGCGAACGCGCCATGCACGTCGACGAGGGTACCGGTTTTATGAAAGCCGTCGAGGCTCAATACCAGAAGCTGAAGGCGCGTCTGGAAAAGTTTGGCGAGGACGACCGAAAGAAGATGCGGCTGGCGGACTCTGACGATTCCGTGGCGAAGAAGTATCATGGGCTCGGCTTGAAATACGGCGACATCAAGGCGCAGGCGGGCGCAGCCCAGGAAGAAGACCGCAAGACTGGTAAAGGCAAGTGGGACGGAATCACATGTTCGCTGGTCGAAAACGTCGAAATCATGAACATCGATGCGAAAGATGCGGACGGGACGCCCGACCCGATCGAGCCTCCGGCGAGATCGTTCGGACACGTGATTCACATCCCCGATTTCGGAAACGTATTTCTGGCCGAGCTAACGGTAAACCACAATTCATTCCACCTCACGATGATCCGGCTGGAGCTGGGGTGTCTCGTGAGCGGCGGGAGCGGTATCTCGACTGCCGTTGTGAATGGCGGCAGCAAGGGCGGGGGTGGCGGCGGTTAAAGCGGCTCACCACCACCACGGGATTGTCGTTCTTTCGCTGCCTGAGGCAGCGGAGACCGATTCCAGTTGTTCTCGCTCTGTTCTGTCTTTCCGCGTGCGCTCATCGCACTAATCCCCAAGAGGCCTTCGACAGCGCGCGACAAACCTTCCAACACGGAAGGTTGGTCGCCGCTGCCACGGAGGCCGAAGAAGGCTACAAAGAATTTCACGGAATCAGTGCCGAGTGGGCTTGGAAGTTTCGCCTCCTTGAGGCGAACATTTTTTACTGGCGAGGAATGAGTAAGAAAGTCTTAGATCTTCTCGCCGCCGAACCATCGCCGCCCGCCTCAGGCGAACTTGCGGTACGCAGGCACCGGCTTGAAGGCTTGGCCCTTGCGGACCTGCAACTCTATCCGGAGGCAGACCGGAAGCTCCTGGCAGCGGAGCAGCTTTGTGCGGCCTCTGACTATGCCGCCTGTAGCGATGTCATCGGTGCACGAGGAACACTCGAACTGTCGCAGGGTCGGTTCACGCAGGCCCAGCCCCTTTTTGAGAAGGTCTTGGTGCTGGATCGAGATCGCCGAGATCGTTTCGGTGAATCAAACGTATTGCTGAGTTTGAGCAACACCGCTTTGGAGCAAGAACATTTTGACGCGGCCCTCGATTGGGCGGACTCCGCGTATCAGATCTCATCTGCTTTAGACTTCGCCGACATCGCGCAGAACGCCCTGGGAAATCTCGGCTGGGCATACTACAGGTTGGGCGAATCCGAAAAGGCGGAAGGGCTTTTTCTCGACGCGGAAAAACGCGCCACTCAGCTCGGAGATGTGACTGACCAAGTAAAGTGGCTGACGACCGTAGGCTATATCTATCTCGATGCGCACCGGTACGGCGACGCCGAACATTTCTATCATCAGGCGCTGAATCTCGCTCAGAACACCACCAAGCAGGACACCCTCGATGCTTTAATGTCCCTGGCCCTAGTTTCTGAGCGCACCGGCAATCTCGAGCAGGCTCGCGACTACGCCGACAGGACAATCGCTCTCACTCCACAAGACGGAGACCGGCTCGATGTGCTGTATCCCATGCTGGTCAAGGGACACGTTGCCGCGCGCATGCACGACACGGCGCAGGCAGAAAAAACTTTTCCGTGAGATCGAGCAGGATCCGAAGAGTCACGTCTTCTTGAAGTGGGAGGCCGAGCACTCTCTCGCCCAACTCTACGAAGATGAGAACAAGGCAGATTCCGCCGACGGCGAATATCGAGCTGCGCTGAGCACGTTTGAGACGGCCCGGTCTTCGCTGAAGCACGAGGAATCGGAGTTGCCGTTTCCTGCCAACGCAGCCAGTATCTACGACGACTACATTCACTTTCTCGTGACTAAAGGGAAAGTGCAGGAAGCGCTGCAGGTCGCCGAATACAGCCGCGGCCGGACATTGGCTGAGGGGTTGGGACTGCTGCAGAAAGGAACATCTTTCAGACCCGATCCACTGAACGCGCAAGCAATCTCCCGGCGCGCGGGCGGCGCGATTTTTTTCTATTGGCTCGGCGACAAGCAATCGTACCTGTGGGCGATTACGAATCATAAAACCAGCCTGTTCCCTCTTCCTCCGAAATCCGAAATCGACTCCACCGTCCAGCGCTACCGGAAGGCCCTCGCCGAGCAACGGGAATTTCTGCCATCCACTGACACCGATGGACGGAGGCTCTACAGCATGCTGGTTGCGCCTGTGGAATCCTTGCTGACGAAGGACACGAAGGTCTTCATCATTCCCGACGGCAGCTTGAACACCCTCAACTTCGAGACTCTGCTGGTTCCCGGCCCGACGCCGCACTATTGGATCGAAGATGTCACGATCGCAGACGCGAGTTCGCTTCGCCTGCTGGGAGCCCCTCGCGCTGCCACGAAACGTTCTGGCAGTCTGCTTCTACTAGGCAACGCTGTTGCGCCAAACGCAGACTATCCCGAGCTGCGCAATGCAGGCGACGAGATCGGGATCGTCGAGAAACATTTTTCTGCTGCGCAACAAAATGTCTTTACACGCGAGCGAGCGACTCCGACGGCTTATCTCTCCAGCCAGCCAGAGCAGTTTTCTTACATTCACTTTGTGGCCCACGGAACTGCGAGCCGCACGAGTCCGCTGGAATCTGCCATCGTTCTTTCCCGGTCGACCGCCGCAGATGATTCATTCAAACTCTATGCCCGCGACATCATTCATCAGCCACTGCGGGCTGACTTAGTCACGATTTCTACCTGCTACGGGGCAGGCGCGCGCGCCTATTCGGGCGAAGGCCTGGTCGGACTCTCCTGGGCATTTCTTCGAGCCGGGGCTCACAACGTAATCGGAGCTTTGTGGGAGGTCAGCGACGTTTCCACTCCCCGGCTAATGGATGAGCTTTACACCGGCCTCAAGAAGGGAGAAGGTCCTGATTCCGCGCTCCGCGCAGCCAAGCTGTCCTTGCTCCATTCCAACAACGCTTTCCGCAAGCCGTTCTATTGGGCGCCGTTCCAAATCTATAGCGGGTCGTGAACGGCAGCCCGCGGACACTAAATTCTCTCGATAAGCGTCTATAAGAGAGCAGCAATTTAACGGTGTATGATTCCTCCCCGGAGGCCCCGATGAGCTTACCTCGACGATCAGGTTTGGTCTGTTTCTTGATCTTGGCCGGCATAATATTTGGCAACAGCCGGTTATTCGCACAAACCAGCGCACCGGCTTCAGGCGAAGCATCGCACACTTTCAAGTTGATCCCCAGCCTGGACAAAGATCTGATGGATCCGGCTGCGGATCCTTGCGTCGACTTTTATCATTACGCCTGTGGCAACTGGGCTAAGCTGCATCCCATCCTGAACGATTCGCCAGATTCCGACCAGTTTTACAACCTGGAGCAGTACAACCGGCAGGTGCTCCGCGGAATTCTCGAAAGTGCCGCGGCGGCCGGCTCTGGACGCGATGCCAACGCTCAGAAGATCGGCGACTACTATGCGAGTTGCATGGACGAAGCTTCACTCCAGCAGAAAGCCATGAAACCGCTCCAGCCCGAACTGGATCGCATCGACGCGCTCACCGGCAAAGATCAACTCCCCGAACTCCTGGCACACTTTGAGCTGATCAACGTCAACGCATTTCTAGGATTTGGCTCACAACAGGACTTTAAAGATGCAACGCGGGAAATTGCCGTAGTGTCCCAGGGCGGGTTGGGTTTGCCGGAGAAGGATTATTACTTGCGCACCGGGGAGAAGGACGAAGAGATTCGGAAGCAATACGTGCAGCACATCGCCAATATCCTGAAGCTTCTGGGGACGAGCGATGTGCAGGCATCGAGCGACGCGCAAGCCATCATGAAGCTGGAAACAGCCTTGGCCAAGGTATCTCTCGACATCACCTCGCAGCGCGACCCTCATAATATTTACCACTTGATGCCGGACAGCGGTTTGCAGGCGCTAGCGCCGGTCCTTAACTGGGAGCACTTTTATTCCTCGACCGGCGCGCCTGAATTCAAAGACGTCAATGTGTCGGAGCCGGAGTTCTTTAAGGGCCTGAACCAGGTAGTTACAGAAACCGATCTGGCAACTATCAAGCTCTATCTTCGCTGGCAGCTGGTGGAGTCGCTTCCGGGCACGGTTCTGCCCAAGGCGCTCGATGAAGAAAACTTTGATTTTTACGGACGCAAGCTGGCAGGCACTCCCGAACAAGAGCCGCGCTGGAAGCGCTGCGTAGCCAGCACCGATGGGGCATTGGGCGAGGCTTTGGGCAAAGCGTATGTTGAACAACAGTTTGCCGCGTCCAGCAAAGAGAAGTCTTTGCAGATGATTCACGACATTGAAGCGGCCCTGAGCCGGGACATCGACGGCCTGGACTGGATGAGCGCCGAAACCAAGAAACGCGCCCAAGAGAAGCTGCACTTAATCGCGGACAAAGTCGGGTATCCGAATAAGTGGCGAGACTATTCAAAATTGACCATCGAGCGCGGAGACGCGCTGGGCAATAGCCTCCGCGCAGCCGAGTTCGAATCCCACCGCCAACTGGCGAAAATTGGCAAGCCCGTGAATCGCGACGAGTGGGATATGTCGCCACCAACGGTAAACGCTTATTACAACCCCAGCATGAACGACATTAACTTTCCTGCCGGAGTGCTGCAGTCTCCGTTTTTCGATCGGTCGTCACCGGATGCCCTGAATTACGGGCACATCGGCGTTTTCATGGGTCACGAACTCACCCACGGGTTTGACGATGAAGGGCGTCAGTTCGACGGCCACGGAAATCTCGACGACTGGTGGACGAAGGAGGATGCCGAGAAGTTCAAGGAAAAAGCGGACTGCCTCGTAGATGAATACAGCCAATTCAGTGTGGGCGACACGAAGTTGAACGGGAAGCTCACGCTTGGCGAGAACACTGCGGACAATGGCGGCATGCGCCTGGCCTACACGGCTTTTCTGGCTCGCGCCGCGGAGCAGGGGCTCGACCTGGACAAGAAAACGAGCAACGGATACACACCTGTTCAGGAGGTTTTCCTTGGATTCGCCCAGGATTGGTGCGCCGCGTGGCGCCCGGAGTTGGAGCGTTTGACCGCCACCACCGATCCTCATTCGCCAGCCCGCTTCCGGGCCAACGGAGTTCTGGTCAACGTGCCAGAGTTTGCAAAGGCCTTCGGTTGTAAGACCGGGCAGCCGATGGTGGCCGTCAAAGCATGCAGAGTCTGGTAAAGAAGATGTTTCAATAGTGGCACTCAAAGACAAAAGAACACCCGGGAGCGGCGAGTCTCCGTCCCGGGTTGAGTGGCTGCATGTATTCGGCTAGTGAAAAAGATTAAGGGTATTGCTCGCGTCATCCACGTAGTAGACATTCTGTCCGACGGTAACCAGGCCGAACAATGCACCGTTGCCAGGAGGACTACCACTGCTATCAAGGAGCGTCTTAGCTACCTGCAATCCGTCCGGGGTAGTCTGGACCATGTAGCCGTCATCTCCGTTCGCGGTGAGGATGTCACCGTTGGGCGCAACCGTCAGTCCTAATGGATCGTTCAAACTTCCGCCCCTCGTGATCGTGATTCCGGTGTGAGCGGTGGTCTGCCGCCACATCGGAAAAGGAATGGCAGCGATGCGGTTATTGAGACTGTCGGCAACATACAGCGAGAATCCGTCCGGGCTCAAAGCTACTCCGGTCGGGCCGATCACCAATGCCGCTGGGTCGGTCCGTTCGGCGAACCCGGAGCCAATCACGGTCGTCCCTTCCACAAATGGAGAGGCCGATTTCGAAAGAGTCAGATCGATTCGAACGACTGTCCCTTGATGCACGACGGTCCCACCGGCGGCGACAGTACCGTTCAGCACGTTGGTGACGAACAGGGCTGCGGTCCCACCGCCGCTGTCATTAGACTGGTCGAACACGGCCATGTCCCAGGGTCCGTTGATGAGGGTCCCATAGATAGTCTCTGATACGTTTCCGGAGGCATCCAACACCAGCAGGCATCCTGCTTGCGCCGTCGCCGAGGTGCCATCCGCGGTGGGCAGGCTGCCGACGATCACCCAACCAGAGCGCAGCACAACCAGTGCGGTCGTGAGACCGATGCCACCCGTGCAAGTGCCAGGTAAACTGGAAGCGTCAATCTGCGCAAACTGGCTGACCCTGCCGCCCGGAGATATCTGCACAATCGTAGTTCCAGTTCCCTGCTCGTTGGAGACGGCGTTGAAGTTGCTGATAAGCAAGTCCCCTCTCACCAACTTTCCGACCGTGTTCGGAACGGCGAAGATGCCATAAGGGTTGATATCACCATTTGCAGGGACCGTCGAAGCGATGGTTGAAATAGTGTGCTCTGAGCTGGATGCTGGTGACTCAGCGGTCGCGGCGGACGGTGCTAGCCACGACAGAGCTAGCACCGTCGTTGCCACGAGAGCCGGAATGCTAGAGTGAAATTGAAAGCGCATGTTC
Source organism: uncultured Acidobacteriaceae bacterium (assembly GCA_963750245.1). Classification (GTDB taxonomy): domain Bacteria; phylum Acidobacteriota; class Terriglobia; order Terriglobales; family Acidobacteriaceae; genus Sulfotelmatobacter. The sequence continues at coordinate 87,304 of CAVVQB010000002.1, read as the reverse complement.
CCTCCTTAAGATCCTGGGTTGGTAATACTGGCCAGACGAATCACTCGAACCTGATTTTGCCGAACGTCCCAGCTAAATTGTTGTCGGGACCGGCGGTGTAGAAGAGTTCGTTGGTGAAACCATCTTTCGGTGATCCTCCGCCGAACTCGATTCCCCAAAGCTGGTTGATCACGATATTGTTGCCGGCGGTGTCCCTGATCGTCCCCACAAACTGTCCGGTCACGCTATTGAAGGCGTTAATGGTGCCGCCATTGGTGTTATTCGAGACGAGAAGAGCGTTGCTGAGAGGCCCAAAATTCTTGGGTGCGATGGCGAAGCCCCACGGTTGGTTCAGCGGGCTGCCATGTGTCAATTGCTTCAGCAAGACTCCGCTTTCGCTGTAGATGTCGATGTACCCACCCGCTGCACCGGAGGAACTGGCGAACGCAACGTAGACTAGGCCCCCAAAGTCCTGAATGCCGAATACGGAAAAGCCCGCCGGAAGCGTGGTGTCAGTGAAGGAGTTGACCAGCGTAAATGAGCCGTTGAATACGTCCACCTTGTTGTTGGCGTTGTCGGCAGCAAAGAGAAGATTCCCGGTAGCTTTGCTGGTGATTGCCAGGCCGGTGTAGACTGCGCCGGGAGTGGTGGCGGCAAGAATCGCCGCATTGGGGTTCGCCGAGAATGACCAACCGCTAATGGTTCCATCCAGGGTCGCGAACAGGAACACCGACTCCCATCCCTGCACCTGGAACTCCGTCGAATCCGGAGATCCATTGAAGACAATGCCGGTCGGCGAACCGGGCCCATTGCCGCCCGCCGTGGGAACCTGTACCTTCAGGCCTTCCTCAACACCGGTAGCGGTATAAAGCGTTGACCAGCCAGAGCCGTTGTCGCTAACCCAGAAGGGCCCCCCTGGTCCGTAAGCGAGTCCCCAGGCATTCACCAGCAGCGGATCTGTGTGTGGGGCCACTCCCGCCTGATCCGAAACCAGTTTGGTGAGTTTGTATTGGGCTGCGGCCATGCTGGAAAAAAGCACCAGCATGAGTCCTGCAAAGGATGCGCGCGCAAGAACACGAGTAAACAATCGGGACATGTCGGTTTTCTCCTTCGAGGGCAGTGGGGCAGGTCGAACGCAAAGACGGAACGACAATTTCTCCCACAGTCGGGAGGATGCTAGGGCCGGCGTCCCTTCAACGTGTCATCGTGATGTCATCAGTTTGTACAATTTCTGTCAGCATCATCCAAGGCTGCACCCGACGTTTACGCTAGCTATTCTCGCCGGGCAGTTTTCGTGGCAACTCCTCAACAAACGCACTCAGCGCGGTCGAATCTAGTGCACTCCGGTTGCCGGAGCTTCCATTTCCCTGGGGTTGCAAATGTAAAGAATTTGTCAAAGTTCTGCCCCTGCGCAGAAAATGGGCGGAAACGTTGTAAGCTTCAGTGGTTTGAGCTTGTCGATCTTGGGACAAGACCGAAGGGCACCCCAGGGGCAGACAGTCTCGAATCTAAGCACGAGGTTTGCTTTTATGGGTCAAATCGCCACTCCTGTGAGCACGGCCAAATCGGCGGTTCCGATGAGCACCGCGCAACCAATTGGGAGAATTCTCGTAGTCGAGGATGATCCCGCCGTTCAAAAGGCTCTAAAGCGCCTGTTTGAGTCAGAAGGATATGCGGTTGAAGTCCAGGGCAACGGGCAATCGGCGCTCGAAAGTTTCCAGGCCACCCCGCCCGCGGCCATCATCCTTGACCTGCGCTTACCCAAGCTTTCCGGCAGCGATCTGTGCAAGGAGATCAAGGCTCAAGCTCCAACTTTGCCGATTGTCGTTCTCAGCGCAACCAGCGACGTCTCCGACAAGGTTCTGCTGCTCGAACTAGGGGCCGACGACTACGTGACCAAGCCTTTCAGCCCCAGGGAACTGTTGGCGCGCGTGCGCGCGGCGCTGCGACATACTTCAAGAAGGCCAACCGTTAGTCTGGTGTCTTTCGACGACATTACGATTGACTTCAAGAAAATGGAGGTTCAGCGCAGCGGCAAGGTTGTGATTCTAACTGCGCAGGAATTCAAGACGCTGAAGTTTCTAGTGGAAAATGCCGACCGCGTCATCAGCCGTGACGAATTGCTGAACGATGTTTGGGGATACCAGAACTATCCCTCCACCCGCACGGTGGATAATCACATTTTGAAGCTTCGTCAAAAATTGGAACGCGACCCCGCCAGTCCCGTACACTTTCGCACCGTGCACGGAATGGGTTACAAGTTCGTTCGCTGAGATTCCTTGGCTTCCTCGACAGAACCCGTATCGCAAATTTTCTCCGGACACACTGGAAGCGCCCTGGTGTCCAGAACACGGCTACGTACGCGCTTTCTGCTCTCGATGGTGCTGATCACCGCCGGCCTCACGGCGATGGCTCTTCTAGTGGTACGGCACAGTGTCCGCGACCATGTGCGGGAAGGAATTACGCAGGATCTGCGGAATTCCGTCATCACGTTTCAGAATTTTCAACATGATCGCGAGGTAATGTTGTCGGGCGCCGCAGAATTGGTGGCCTATCTGCCGATCACGCGAGCTATCATGACGGCTCACGATCCTGCCACCATCCAAGACGCTTCCAAGGACTTGTGGCCGTTGACGGGAAGTGATCTTCTCGTGCTGGCCAACCGCAACGGCGCAGTAGTCGCTCTTCACACAAAGTCGGCGGGATTCACCCGCGAGGCCGCGCAGAAGTACTTCGAACGAGCCCTGAATGAAGAGGAGTCCAGCCATTGGTGGTTCGGCGCCCACCATCTCTATCAAACTTTCGTCCAGCCAGTCTATTTCGGTACCAAGACGGATGGGCCGCTTCTCGGCTTCCTGATCATAGGCTATGAAATCGATGACCGCCTGGCCCACGAAGTAGGCAAGGTCTCAGCCAGTCAGGTTGCGTTCTCCTATGGCGATGAAATTGTTGCCACTACGCTGACGCCACTCCAAGCCCAAAGCGCAGGTGTGCGCGCGCTGGCAGAGCGGTCCGCGCAAGACGGCCCTCGGGATGTTGAAGTGGGTAACGAGAATTTTGTTGCTACTTCGATTGACTTGTCAGGCCAGCAGCAAACTCCCGTCGGCTTGACCGTACTTAAATCCTATGACCAGGCTGCCCAGTTCCTCGAAAATCTCAATCGCCTGCTGATACTGCTGGGCCTCGGCGCGGTACTGGTGGGCAGCGGATTGGTTTTCCTCATTTCTTACACATTCACCCGTCCCCTAGCCAACCTGGTGGAAGGTGTACGCGCTCTCGAGCACGGGGACTTTCATCATCCCCTTGATCCCCGGGGCAGCGATGAGGTTGCCGAACTGACTTCCGCCTTCGACCGCATGCGCGCCAGTTTGCTCAAGACTCAGCAGGCTCTTCTGGAGTCAGAGCAGTTAGCTACAATCGGACGCATGGCCAGTTCGATCTCTCATGACCTTCGCCATGCTTTGGCCGCTGTAGTGGCTAATTCGGAATTTCTTTGTGACGGACGACTGACTTCCACGCAACGCGAAGAACTGTATCAGGAGGTTCGAACTGGCGTAAATCAGATGACTGACCTCATCGACTCCCTGCTGGAGTTTGCCCGGACAAGAGAGTCACTGAACCCGGCGTACGCCAGCATCCTCGATACCGTGCAGCGCGCCATGCAGGCCGTGCGTTTGCATCCGCGCCATCAGGGCACTCTGATCGAGGTACACAGCGATAGTCAGAGTTTGGCCTGGTTCGATTCCCGCAAACTTGAGCGCGCCCTATACAATCTCCTGCTCAACGCTTGCGAGGCCACGCCCAGCAGCGACGGCAGAGTCGAGGTCACGATCGATCAGACTGGCGCCTTCGTTGCGATTTCTATTTCAGACAACGGCCCCGGGATCGCAGAACCCATTCGTGAAAAGCTGTTTCATCCCTTCGTGAGCTTTGGCAAAGAGAATGGCACAGGACTCGGACTTACTGTCGTCCATAAGATCGTGCAGGATCACGGTGGCCAGGTTTCGGTGGAACGCACTTCGGATGCACGAACGGTTTTTACGATCACGATCCCAAGCGCCCCACAAAATTCTGGCGATGCCAGCAACGGGGAGTTCAGCGCTCGTCCTTTCTTGCCTGTGAACGGCGAGGGGGAGACGGAAAATTCAGTTCGACATTCGGACACGGTAGTGTCTCGTTTCCATTTTCTCGATTTCCCGACGTTCCGCGTGTCGCACAGGAGGATGTGTGAAGAACTTTGGAGTCCTCGCCCTTCGCGCAAGTGCAATAACCGCGCCTGTCTTGATGCTTTTGATCACTTCTTGCCTGGCGCAGGAAACCGCGCCCTCGACAGCATCGAAGCCGGTGGAAGCATCGCTGCGCGAACTCGATTCGCAAGTGCGCCAATTAAGTGCCGTAATTGAGCAGATGCGCGCTGAGAATGAGCAGTCGCGCGCGGAAATGCGCGAACTGCGCCAGGAATTGCAAGACACTCGCAAGTTTCTCGCACCGCTCGCGGTCTCGGCGCCTGTGAATCCTTCTTCGTCCGCGCAAGTGGAATCCACGCCTCATGCAGTGAATTCTGCCTCCACCCCTGACTCGGAATCCGCAAGCGACTCTGCCTCACAAACTACAGATCTGGGAAGCAGGGTTCAAAAGCTGGAAGAATCGACGCAGCTGTTGGGTTCAAAGATCAGCGAACAATATCAGACCAAAGTAGAAACCGCCGCCAAGTACCGCGCCCGGCTGTCCGGAATTGTGCTGATGAATGCCTTTCATAACGTGGGCGCATCGGACAACCTGGACCTTCCCGACTACGCGCAGCCGGTTATGCCGGGTGACCCGCAGGCAAGCGTTGGCGCCACGCTGCGGCAAACTGAAATTGGTCTGGAACTTTTCGGACCAACGGTAGCAGGTGCAAAAAGTTCGGCCAGTGTGCAGTTTGATTTTGCCGGAGGATTCCCCGCAACCAACAACGGCGTCAACTTTGGCATTGCGCGCATGCAGACTGCCAGCGTTCGGCTCGATTGGAAAGACACGTCTGTAATCGCCGGCCAGGATTCGCTGTTCATCTCGCCGCTTTCTCCTACGTCGTTTGCATCGCTCGCGATTCCGGCTTTTGCCTACGCCGGAAATCTCTGGGGCTGGACGCCGCAGCTTCGCATCGAGCACCGCTTCGATCTTGGCGAACCAGCAGACACTGACGCTGCAGGCCGGTGTTCTCGACAACCTGGATTGGGAACCTCCTTACAACTCTTTCTATCGCTCGGCCCAGTCGGGAGAATATTCCGGTCAGCCGGCGTATGCCCTGCGCACCGCATGGTCCCGCCCTGTATTCGATCATCCCTTGAGCTTTGCTGCGGCAGGCTACTATGGTCGGCAGAACTGGTCATGGGGCCGTTTCGTCGACGCTTGGGCTGGCCTGGCAGATTGGCAGGTACCCATCGTTCGTCGCCTGACTCTTTCTGGCGAATTCTATCGAGGACGTGGAGTCGGAGGCCTGGGAGCAGGCATTGGCCGCGCCGTTCTATTCGGCGGCAATCCTTATTACTCAACGACAAGCATTCGCGGTCTGGATTCCGCTGGGGGATGGAGTCAGCTTAAATTTCAGCTTACGCCCAAGCTGGAATTGAATGGCGTTTTTGCTGAAGACAACGCATTCGCCAACGATATTCGCGGCTTTGCCGTGGACGCCAACAACTTCAGCACCATCCTCGGCCGTAACCACGGCACGCTCGAAAACCTGGTTTATCGGCCGCGGTCCGACTTGCTGCTTTCAGCTGAATTCAGACGTTTGCATACCTTTCCCGTCTATAGCAGCGCCAGTGCGACGAACCAGATCAATCTGGCGATGGGGATACTATTTTGAACATGCTTCGGCTCGTTCATCGCCGTATGCTGTTCTGCGTCCTACTATTACCGTGCCTTCTCGCAGCACAGAATGCGGAACTCAAGGGCAAGGTGCAGCTCACGCGGAACGGTCGCCACGTAGGCGATGCCTCGAAGGTTGTGGTCTGGCTCACTCCCTTGGGAGCCACTCCCGCGCCGCCGCCGCCCGTGCAGCAGGCATCTCAAGTCCCTCAATTGGTGCAGAAGGATAAGAGTTTCCATCCTTCGCTACTGGTGATCCCAGCGGGTGGTCAGGTTGAGTTCCCCAATCACGATCCTTTTTTTCACAATGTCTTCTCTTTATTCGACGGGAAGCGCTTCGATCTTGGACTTTACGAAGGGGGCTCGACCCAGTTCGTTAAATTCGACAAGCCGGGCATTTCTTTTATCTTCTGCAATATTCACCCCCAGATGAGCGCCGTGGTGATTGCCTTGAATACCCCGTATTACGCGGTTTCCAACACGCGTGGCGAGATCAGCCTGAGCGGCGTTACACCCGGCCGCTACCAGATGCATGTTTTCCATCCTTCGGTTTCAGCAGAGGCCCTGCAAGCCGTAGAACGGGAAATTACGGTGACTTCGGGCGATACGTTTATGGGAGCCTTTAGCTTGTCCGAATCCAGCTTAGAGATCGCGCACAAGAACAAGTATGGTCGCGATTATGATCCTCCCGATCCCGACAGCCCCGCCTATGCCCGACCGTAGTCCTCTCGCGAAATCGATCCGACGATCAGAGAAACTTCAGTAGCGCTTCGGTCGTCTCTTTTGGCCGCTCCTCCATCACCCAGTGCCCGGTATCCTTGAGCACAACCACTGTGGCATCGGTGGCCACTCGCTTTGCTTGTTGCCCCAACGCTATTCCCAGCGACTTATCGCCGCCGATGGTTAGCAGCGGCATGGTCAGCTTGGTCTGCGCAAGTTCAGCGAAGTCTTTGGCGGCTTCTTGAAAGGAAACGAAGTAAGCCCATCCCGCATGCATGCGGCCCGGCCGCGCGTAGGCCGCCACGTAAGCCTTGCGATCCGCCTCTGGAATCGAATGATTCTTGTCGGCTGCGAAGTCATTCCAGAAATAGTCGAAATAGATACGCTCGCGACTTTGCACCAAAGCTTCGGGGGTTGGCCCGTTGAAGCGGAAGTGCCAAATGTCGGGGTTGTTATAAATCGCCTCCCATCCCTCCACACCCGGAAGGAAAGCATCCATCAGGACAAGCTTCGTCACCTCCGTCGGAAACTGCGCGGCATAGGCATAGGCGACCATGAGGCCGATGTCGTGTCCCACGACCTCCGCTTTCTGCACGCCTAGCGACTTGGCCAGCTTATGAATGCGGATGGCGGCACTCTTCATATCCAGACCATCAGCGGGAATGTCCGAGTCTCCGATGCCGGGCAAATCCGGTGCAACGACCGTGAACCGGTCGGCGAGCAGCGGAATAATCGGCCTCCACATCCGCGAGGTCTCCGCATATCCATGCAAGAGTATCAGCGGTGTACCGTGGCCTGCGGTCAGGTAATGCACTTTGACGCCATCGATTTCCACGGAGCGCGAGGCGATCGTTTTGTCCGAAGTCTCTCCGAACGCCTTCGAAGAGAGTGAGCTGAAAAGAAAGAGCGGGCCGAACACGCTGAGGCCCACGAATAGGAAGTTCAACGCACGTCTCATTGACGAGTTCCTCCAGACGGGAGCTACGCGAAAAGCTCGCGTAGCTCTCCGAGTCAACCGATTTCGCGACAGCATCGCAGTATTTGGTCAACTAAAGATACGCCCCGCGCGGACGATCTGCTTGGGACATTCCCGCTACGCCGAGTCAGCGATGCTTGATGAACCCACCGGTTTGCAGTTCAGCCATTGCCTGGCGTAGCTGTTCCTGCGTATTCATAACGATCGGTCCGTACCACGCCACCGGCTCTTCGATCGGCTTACCCGATACCAGCAGGAAGCGGATGCCCTCATCGCCCGCTTGTACGCTGATCTCGTCTCCCCGATCAAAAAGCACCAGCGAGTGATTACCCGCTTCGTACACGGGCGGCGCATCCGGCTTCTCGACCCGTTCGGTTAGAATCGCGCGAGGATCCGAGGAGTCGCGGAACGTTCCCGAGCCAGCGAATACGTAAGCAAAGGCATTCCGTGTAGTTTCGATCTTGAGCCGCTTTCGCCGGCCCGGAGCAACCGAAACGTCGAGGTAATTTGGATCGGCAGCCACTCCTTCGACCGGTCCCTTCTTACCCCAGAACTCACCGCATATGACGCGCACACGGGTGCCGTCATCGTCAGTGACTTCCGGAATCGCACTCGATGGAATGTCCTGATATCGCGGATCGGTCATCTTCAGCGCCGAGGGCAGATTCGCCCAGAGCTGGAAGCCGTGCATGCGGCCCTGCTGGTCTCCTTTCGGCATTTCCTGGTGCAGGATGCCGCTGCCGGCCGTCATCCATTGCACATCGCCAGCGGTCATCTTGCCGTGGTTGCCGAGACTGTCGCCATGCTCCACCGAGCCGGCGAGCACATAAGTGATCGTCTCGATCCCTCTGTGCGGGTGCCAGGGAAATCCCGCTAAATAATCTTTCGGATTCTCGTTGCGAAAATCGTCCAGCAGGAGAAAAGGATCGAACTCCTTCGTCTTGCCGAAGCCGAAGGCGCGTTGCAGCTTGACGCCAGCGCCCTCGATCGTCGGCTTCGGTTGAATGATTTGTTTTACTGGTCTGAGTGACATAACTTTCCCTTCTCGCGACGCGCGACGTGTTCCAGACGGCGAGCGGCGAATTGTTTAGGCTTTCACAAATTGCACATCCAACGTGATGGTCACTTCGTCGCCCACGAGAATGCCCCCGGTCTCGAGCGTCGCATTCCAGGTCAGGCCGAAGTCTTTGCGGCTGATCTTGGTGGTCGCCGAGACCGCGACTCGGGTATTGCCCCAGGGGTCCTTCGCCGGCGGGGTTGGTCCCTCGACGGAAAATACGACCTTGCGCGTAACCCCGTGAATGGACAGATCGCCCTCGACCGCGAGTTCTCCATCCCTGACCACACTGATACGCGTGGACTTGAACGACAACGTCGGGAATTTCTCGACGTCGAGGAAGTCAGCACTCTTAAGGTGCGCATCTCGCTGGGCGTCGCGCGTTTCAATCGACGCCGCTTCGATCACAGCTTCGGCGCGGGACTTTGCCAGGTCGGTTTCGTCAAGAGTCAACGATCCGGAGACCTTGGCGAACTGGCCCTTTACGTTAGAAATCATCATGTGCTTGACCTTGAACTCGGCAACCGAGTGAGCTGGGTCGATGTTCCAGGTCGTCGTGGTGGTTTGCGGTGCAGCAAGTGTGGTCATGGTGTTTACCCCTTTCAGTTACTTAGATGCGTCACAACGATATTCGTTGCAACGAATATAGTGACCTAAAAATTAACTGATTTCGCTTCGCGCGTCGTGCAGCAGCTCAGCCAAAGCCCGAAGCCGCTCCCGCCCCAGATGACCCAATTGCTTGCGATGCCTTTCCTGAATCGGTTCGTCGAGGCGGGCGAGCACTTTCATACCCGCGGCAGTGATCCGCGCCATCACCATTCGCCGGTCCTCGGTTTCCCGGCACCGCGAGATCAGGCCGCGCTTCTCCAGTCGGTCGAGCAGGCGGGTAATGTCCGGATCGCGCGTAATCATGCGGCTCGCAATCTCCCCGCAAGGCAGGCCCTCCGGAGAACCCCTCAGGATTCTGAGTACGTTGTACTGTGTCGAGGAAAGGTCCTCGGTCTTGAGAACCCTGACGAGCCCCCGGGACAGCATGTCCGTCGTACGTATCAGCTCCAAAAACAACGCCTCCTCCGGGCAGGCAAGCGGCGTGTTTTTCTTTTCTGCCTCGACCTTTTTCATGTCTAAGGCCAATATTATCCGTTATAACGACTATTGTCAAGACGAACGTTGGACTGACTATCGACAACGTCCTTTACCTCCGCTCCAGCAGCCCTTTGTGTGAAGAGGCGACGAACTCGCTCACTAAAGCGGCGATCTCATCGGCGGCAGTATCCAACGCGAAATGACCGCCGTCGACAATGTGGACTTCAGCGTTCGGGACGTCCTTGCGGTAACGTTCCGGCTCGCCAGAATCGAATGAGGCTTCATACTTACCCCAGATCACCAGCAGGCGCGGTTGCTTCTCGCGCATCCATGCTTGCCATTTCGGGTAGGCGTCCACATTGGTGCGATAGTCATAAAACAGGTCGCTCTGAATCTCCGCCTGGCCTGGCTGGTTGAGAAAATAAAATTCATCGGTCCATAGATCGGGATCGTAGCGTTCCACGTTGGGATCGTTTCCCACGTGGCGAGTACGTGTTGTCGCCAGCGACAGCAGATTGGTGCGAAGTGCATTTTCATTAGGGGTGCGATCGACCCAGAAGGCCCGCCGTGTTGCCCAGTTCGCACCCAGGCCTTCGTTATGTGCCACGGCATCCTGGACGATCAGAGCTTCTGCGCGTTCCGGGTGCGCCAGGACCATGCGAAAACCTACGGGGCCACCATAGTCCTGCATGTAAAGCGTGTAGCGCCCGAGTCCCAACGCTTCGGTGAAATGATTCATCATGTCGGCATAGTGATCGAACGTGTACGCGAATTTTTTCGGGTCCGGCCAGTCGCTGTGTCCGAAGCCTGGGTAATCGGGCGCGACCAGGTGATAGCGATCGGAAAGCCGGGCGAAGAGCGGCTCGAACATTCGCGACGAGGAGGGCAGCCCGTGGAGCAGAAGAAGGGTTGGAGCATCCTTCGGGCCGGCTTCCCGATAAAAAATTGAGAGTCCGTCAATTTTCACTGTGCGATAAAAGACGGGTTGCGACATGGGGATCCCGATCCTTTCCTGGGCTTCAAGATGGTTGCCGGCAAAGCCGATTAAGAGGAGAAGAACCGTGTTCCTTGTGAGTGTTTTGAGGTCCATGGCTTCTGCTTCAGTTTCATGACTGCCACGCTCAGGCCCCCGGATAAGAATCATCCGCGCATCTTTATGACGATGTGCCATGTTTAGACCAATCGAACGTTGCGTTCCTGATGACCGCATCCAGGCGGCCAAAGAACACCTGTTTCGCTCCCATGGAAACACCTCCAATTAAATATTGACGAACTGGCGAGTTATGGCCTGGATGGCACTGGCGATTTCACATCGTCAGCACGACGCGGAACTCAGCTTTGCCGCTCAGCATGCGTGCATAAGCCTCGGCCGCTTTTTCGAGGGGATAGGTTTCAATCATGGGACGCACGCCGCTCAGCTCGGCAAAGCGCAGTGTGTCCTCGGACTCGGCCGGCGTTCCCGAGGCCCAGCCTTGAATGGTTCGACTTCCATTGATGAGCTGTAGCGGTGTAACTTCAATGGGATCGAATGCGGCGCCGACCACCATTAGCTCGCCGTTCGGCCCCAGACCGTCGATCAGTTCGGACATCGCTTTCGAGTTGGGGGCTGTCGCTAGAATTACCCGCGCTCCGCCCAACTTCTGCAACTCTCCGGCTGCGTTCGTCGACCTGCTGTCGATGTACACGCTCGCTCCGAGTTTCTTTGCGAGAGGCGCATTTTCGGGCCCGCGTCCGACAGCCACTACCCTGTAACCGAACTTGTTTGCGAACTGAATTCCAAGGTGACCCAGACCGCCGATACCCTGCACTGCAACCAGGTCGCCAGGCATCGCCCCACTGTGGCGTAGCGCGTTGTATGTCGTAATGCCGGCACAGAGCAGCGGTGCCGCATCAACATCACTTAGAGTCTCGGGGATCGGCACCAGCGCCTCCACCGGAGCCACCATGTATTGCTGGTATCCGCCGTCATAGCTGATGCCACAAACTTTCAGGTTGCGGCAGTTGCGAAAATCTCCACGCCGGCACTCCCGACACGCATTGTCCTGGCCGCCGTGCCAGCCGACGCCGACACGCTGTCCCTCCTTCCACGCGGAGACCCCTTCACCCACTTCATCAATGATGCCCGCCACTTCATGACCTGGAACGCGGGGATATTGAATTCCGGGCCACAAGCCATCTTTCGTCAGCACGTCGCTGTGGCAAACCCCGCAGGCCTGCACCTTGATCCGCACATGTCCTGCATCCGGATCAGGAATCTCGCGCTCGACGATCTCGAAATCCGCTCCCGGCTTGGAGACTTGCGCCGCCTTCATCTGCGTCATCTTCATTGGCACTACTCGGCTTGTCGCCATAAAATCCTCCATGAATTTTCTATCGTGGTGTTGGTAATCTTCCTACGGGCTCAGAAACTGAGATGCGCATTCCATTCCTAAAGGCGCATTTCCTTTCGATACGTTTACCTCGAGGGCAGTTGCCGCCGTCAGTCGGCAGCCGGAGGCCCCACCTCGAATATGGCTTCCAATTCGACCGGGGCACCGAGCGGACTGATGTGCCTATCATCTTCATCATCGGTATTGGGGCAAGCGAGACTCTAGCGCGGGGATTCAAGTCAAGATCGAGAAGAAGCGGAAAACCTGATCGTCCATTGTTGGGTACCCGACGGGATCTGGACCCGTGTTACCGCCGTGAAAGTCGTCCTAGAGTTCGTAACTGATTGAAATTAAACGGTACGGATAGCCCTCTAGGGCACTTATCGGACTGTGGAGACGGGTTATCGGACTGTTAACGGACTGTGATGGCCAGGTGCTAAGGAGCCTGAAAATCATGGACCCGACCCTTCTTTCTCTGCTGGATTCGATCCCGCAGAAATCGCCACGCTCCAAACTCGAAACTCACCGCGAACTGATTCGCCAATTGCGACGCAAAGGCTGCACCTATCGCGACATCGTTCGCATTCTTCACGAGAGTGTCGACCTCGACGTGGCAGTCAGTACGATTCACTCCTTCATCAAGGTTCGTGCCAAACACCGAAAACAGATTCAGTACGAACTTCCGCCACTCGAATCGGAATCGCTCGTGAGCACCCGCAAGAATCCCGAGGACGTTGCCTCCCGAATTGCAGCGCTCAAAGCAAAGCCAGTCGAGCACAAGGCAAAACCTAAGCACTTTCACTTTGAAGAAAGCGAGCCGTTGAAACTCGTCAGCCAAGGAGGATCGCGATGAACGCCCCGGCAAAGAACAAACGAGTAGTCTTCACCATGGGTGGCAAAGGCGGAGTTGGCAAGACTGGCCTTATGGTCGCCCTGGCGGAGTGGTTCGAAGCCAATGAGATTCCATTCACGCTGCTCGACCTCGATACGGAAAACAAGGCTCGGGGCTCGCTCAAACACTTCTTCAACGGGTCGGTAGCCAAGGTGAATATTCACACCCCCGCCGGTCTGGATACATTCGTTGATCATCTTGAATCCGGCGCGGCGATCATCCTCGCCGACATGGGAGCCGGTTCCGGGCAGATCGCGAGCGAGTGGTTCGACGCGATGTATGAGGATGTTTCGGCAACTGGCGCACGTTTCACTGCTGTCGGTGTCGTCACGCCGGACCCGGCAAGCGTTGAGAGTGTCCTTGCATGGGCGAACCGACTGCAAGAGCGGGCCCAGTATGTTGTCGTCCAGAACGCCACAAATCCCCAGTCAGACTTCGACTACTGGGACTCTGCGGAGCAAGCAATCCGTTTCCGCGAAGCACTGTCGCCGATAGTGATTCGGATGGAATTTCGCTTGGCGGAACTTGAGAACCCCGCCCGACAACACGGCATCCGCCTTGGCCAGGTTGCGACAAGGCAGAATGCGATCAACGAACTGAAGCGTGCTTCCATCGTCATGCGTGCGGAAAGTTACCGGCGGCGGCTCTTCTCCGAGTTCGACCGGGCAAAGGAGATGTTCTTACCATGAGCCCCGATCAGGAACTTCTCAATTTGGCGGGCGCAGAGTCTGAGAGCAAAACCCTATTCGATGAACTGGCAGGACTGGTGCCCGCTGAACGGCAGGCGGAATACTACAGGGTCATCGCGCACACTCGCACCCTCAGCCCAAACGACGAGGTGCTTCGCGTATTGGAAGCGATGGGTATGCTGGCGCTTCTCACGAGAGAAACGCCCGCGGCGATCGCGGTAGAACGGAAGTCTTTGCAGAGGATTCTGGAAAATGCTCTATCCAAGGCTGGTGAAGTCGAGAAGCGAATGGCAGCATACACGTCACGGCTTGAGGCACGCATTGCGCAATTGCCGAAGGAATTGGAAACAGGTTTGGACCCGCCACGCATAGCGAAGCTTCTGGGCGAGAGCCTGCGACAGTGCTTCCAGCAGTCCGGTCTGCAGGATACGGCCAAAGCGCTTGACCAGTCGTGTTCTGAAATGAACTCCGTTCAAGAGCAACTTGTGAACGTGCTACGAGAAGTAGCTCACCCTGACATCGGAGTGATCGCAAGGGTCAGAAGCGCCAACGACTCGCTCCTGCGGAGCATGACCACTAGGGCGCAACAGATGGACGATTTCCTCGTTAGGCTGGAAAAGCAGGTCTGGGCTATTTGGGTGCCTGTCGTTGCGAGTTCTGCTCTAGCACTCGGATTCGCGTTGGGTACGTGGTTCGCCAACGAACGGCAAGCGGCACCGGAGACACCTGCAACAGATCAATCACATCAAGGGCTCGCGGCCCCAGTTGTCCCTATGGAGACTGTTCCGCAGCGGCGTGCAAAGCACCATTGAGAGGAGTCGCCACGGTTACCCGTCCCACTCTTGGTGAGATGTTCGGGAGAGATACGTTCCAGCGGACATCTCCACGGAACCCGGACAGGCACCAATTTGCTGGTTCCCGTCACGACTGCCGTGCAGTGAAGGTCAACCTAACTCGCGCATTTCACAATTCGAGCATCGTCTTGAGGTTAGAAATGATCTCACGGGCGCGGTCCTGATTCATCTTCTCGAACACGGGCTGTGATGCGAAGCGGGCGACTGCATTGCGCGGAATCTCGTATTGCACTTCAAGTGTCACTTGCGAGTTCGCCCCACTTGGTTCGATCTTATAGGTCCATGTGCTCGGATTTCCGGTTATCGTTTGAAACTCAAATACCTTCGGGCTCTCGCTCCGAGTGCACTTGGAGTTGCCTGAGACCACCAGACCAAACCAGTCGAACTCGTACTCCCAGGTCTGGCCAGGTTGCGCGGTAGCGGGTTGCACGTTGTGGATCCGTGAAAGCCCCGGGATGAAGCTCGTTGCCCGGGGTGCTTCGGCGATGAAATCGTAAACTTTTTGCGGCGGGACAGAGATCGTTGCGGAGTGGGTTGCTTTTCCGGTGGGCATTATTCCTCCTCAAGCAAGTGAAAGCGCGCGGCCTTTAACAGCGTGGTCGCGACCAGAGACTGTTTGGCGGCCGAGAACCCCTGCAGTCGAATTGTAATCCTCGTCACCCAGCGGCGTTCGTGCCATGTAATAAACCCGCGCTCATCGTTCAGCTGAATATGTCCGGGCTGGGGCGTGTGCGATAACCATATCAAATCGAGGGTTGAACTGAAAATCTTTTCCCAGTGGGTAGGAACGCGCCGGAATGCAACCCATCTTTCTTCCAGCGCATCGTCACTCCGCCTCGACACTCGCCAAACGCGCCTGCCCGGATGGAGGAATCGTAGCCTAATCATTTCGTGGCCTTGAGAAAACTCTGGATCCTGTGCGGATCCGCAGATGTGGCGAGCCTGAGAAAACCCGCGCGTCGAGCCATGGCTGCGAGGTCGTCGGCCGAGCGGTACCGCACATGCAACTCCGCCAACCGCAAAAGGTAATCCGAGAAACGAAGGCAGCGCATCGCGCTCGTCACCATGACGCCTCCAGGCCGCAAGACACGATGGAAAGCTGCGTACAATGTGACCAGCTGTTCGTCATCTAGAAACTCTCCCAGCCCCGTCGACGTGATGAAATCAAACTCACCCGCATAGGTCCTCATGTCCAAGGCATCGCCATGATGTGCGATAAGGGCAATGCCGTGCTGGCCGGTAAAAACCTCAGCTTGGCGCAGGACATCATCGTCCAGGTCCAGCACATGGAATCGTATTCCGGTTGTCACTCCTCCAGTTCGGCGGAACTGTTCCACTGCGGCGACGAACTCGCGAGGAATGCCACACGGAACACTTAGAACGTCCAAGGATGCCTGGTCCTTCGAATGCTCTCGAAGAAACTCGCACAGCTCATCGCGAGCCATGAAAAAGCGACTGCGAAAGGATTCAACCGCTCGCATCCTCAGAATCCGCTTATCTAACCAGCGCCCAATTCCGTAGGAGCCCGAAGGTTGGCCCCGATAAATATGGTCCGCGAAATGGTAGCTGCCGGAATTCTCGAACCCCTCCCGCGCAAGATCGGAAGTCCGAAGCAGCCAGTAGACTGGCAACTCCAGCACTCGCCCACTGCGCAGTAGCTTGGCGGTGATGGAGGAGGATCGCCGGGTTCGGTTATGGAATTCAGCCATAGGGGCCGTTCTATACCCGCATGAAGGCGGCGATCATTTCCCTGATGACCTCCGGCGTTCCAGCCGCTATGGTGAGCGCCCGCGCGTCGCGATAGAAGCGGCTTGTCCAATGATCGTCCAGGTAGCCGAGGCCGCCATGAATCTGGAGACACTGCGTGATGACCTGCTGCGCCACCTGGTAGCTGAAGAGCTTGATCATGCAGATTTGGCGAGTAACGGACTCTCCCGCGATCCAACGAGAGAAAGTAAGGTAATTGAGTGACCGAGCAGCTTCAAGCTGGGTGGCCATATCGGCAAATTCGTGCCGTATGACCTGGAACTGGTTGATGGTGTTTCCAAAAACACTTCTCTCGCGCGCAAACGCTAGCGTTTTCTGCATGGCATAGTCTGCCCAGGCAACACAGGCAAGACCGCCAAAAAGCCGCTCGCGGTTGAGAGCCCGCTGGACGTGTCCAAAGCCTTCGCCCGCGGAGCCGAGGACTTGGTCGCGCTTCACCACGCAGCCGTCGAAGCGAATGCGACCCGTGCCTGAAGCGGATAGTCCCAGGGTTCGCACCCGCTCAATCGTAACGCCGTTGCTCTGCGCCGACACCAGGATTAGCGTCAGCCCCTCTTCAGTCAATTCAGGGATTCGCGCGGCGACGATCAGAAAGTCGGCAAAGGCGGCATTCGTGATGTACGTTTTTTCTCCGTGCAGGATCAGGTTATCGCCCGAGATGTCCGCTCTGCACTGCAAGGCGGCAAAATCCGATCCGGATGCAGGCTCCGTAACCGCCATAGCGCCCATCATTTTGCCACTGCGCAGTGCGGGAACGTAGGTAGCCTTCTGCTCATCCGTGCCGAAGTCTTCGAGTAGGGGAGTGATGAGGTTCGACTGGACCAGAAAGCTTAGGGCGAATCCTAGCGACTCACAGCGCGGCAACTCCTCGGCAACGATCCCATTGAGCCACGGGTCGGACTGGAACAACTCGTGCTGCGCACATTCCAGGAGGACCGAGCGGGGGAACTCTCCTGCTTCTTCCCAGGCGGTCGAGCGTGGACGGAGTTGTTGGTCGATAAAGACGCGCACTTTTTGTCGGAATTGTTCGTTTTCGGCAGAGGAGAAGTCAGTCATCATTCACAATTCATGCGGGAGATGGCATGACCCGGCGGAACGCATCGATCACATCTTGTACAGTTTTCAACCGCCACAAATCATCTTCTTTAATCTCGATCTTAAATGCGTCTTCGAGTGACATTACACACTCAAGCTTTTCCAGCGACTCCATGTCGAGATCCGAAAGCTTTGCTTCAGGCTTGATTTCGGCGACCGGCACACCTGAAGCCCGGCTGATGAGTTCCGTTACCTTATCTTCAACATTCACGGTGCGCACCTTCCTCAGGGAAATCGATGGCCAGCCGCGAATGCAGCTGTTCAGCCACCTTTTCATCTATATCGCGCCACTTCGCTCGCGTCGCGGCAACTTGCTCTGGGGGCATGTCGGCAATCAACTGCTCCGCCCAGCCGTTTTCACCGCTGTGTGCCTCTTCATCCTCAATAATCCGCTGCAAGGTTCCTCGTACATGCGGGTGCACGTCAGAGCGCTGCAAGTGCTCGCGGTAGCTCATCAGCACGCGTGCTTCGAGAATCTCGGAAAGAATGAGCAAGTCAACCATGTCTTTTGGGATGCCACCGTCCTGAGAATAATGCATCTGGATCGTCTCGGTTGAGGGATCGATAGCACCACCGAGCTTCACGATCAGTTCGGTGAGAAGAGCGGCGTGATGTGCTTCCGTGGCGCAATGACGAGTCGCGCCTACCAGCACATCGGGGTTTGTGACACTTCGAGCCAGACGGCCCATCAAAAGCGCCCCGTGCAGTTCGCTGTTGCGATACAAGTTCAACAACCAGAGATCACGTTTAGTAAGCGGCATGCATTCCCGCCTTGGCGAAATCGGAGAGTCCAATCCCGCAGAGCCGATGCATTTTCTGATCCAGTGTCAAGATGGCCTGCAGGTCGTTCTTCTCTGAAATAGGTGTGCTGGCTACGACGTCGGTCCCGATGTGACGAAAATTCAGGCCGGCGTGGAGACAGCGTTCGCGCGCGCCGGAGTCAATCCGTACCCGCGGTTCCAGGAGGTCAAAAGCGAATTGCGCATGACGGAATTCGTCCTTCGCGATGAAAGCACAGATCTGCGCTAGAACTGGCTCCTTTGCCTGGCGCGAGGCGCGCAGAAAAAAATAAGCCGCGAAGTGCTCACTGATCATGTAGCGGGTAAGTTCCGCGAGTGGGTCCCCAATTACGTTTCCCAGGTTTCGCTGGCGCACCGCGACGAGTTCCTCGTCGCTTACTGGCCGGTAGTCCACCAGGTTCAAGTATCGGTTTAGCACGTAAAAATGCTTGTAGGATTCGTAGAGTTGCACGGAAAACACTGAAGTCACGTCGAGTTGGTCCCACATGCACCGCATCAGGCCAGACGTGTAGATGGGAAAGTACGACTCGATCAGTGCCGAGTCGTGCATCTGGTCGAGCAAGATAGGCTGACTCAAGGCTCGATCGCGATCGATCTGATTCCACGCAACGTCGACTTCAAGGATCCAGCGCTGCAGTTCCGCTGTTGTCAAATACTCATCGTAAATCATCTCTGCTCCTACCCGACCAGCCTGAACGCCTCATTCGGCCCGAGTGTTACTGCCAAGGCTAGAGCCCAGCGCTCCAGTCCGAAGGCAACGCATCCGGAATACGCATCCGTGCCGTCCTCCAGACTAAATCCGAAGCGGCGCGAAAAGAACGTTTCGTGAAGATTGAAGGAAGAGATCGCCAGCGGCATTCCTTCCCCATCCATTTGCGCTCGCAGTTCGAATTTCAGGCCCTTGATTTGCTGAAGCAGCTTCCTGCCCCGAGCTTCACCGCCAGCGAAGAACGAATCGGTCGCCACGTCGAGTTGCACGGCTAGCTGAAGTGATTGCGCGAACGCCAATACGCGATCCATCCATTCCTGCCGCCGTTCCCGTACCCAGGCGGCAGACCCGACGAACACAATCTCCCTCATCGTAAATGCCCGCAAGCGGCCCGGCTCCTCGTTGTCCTCGTTGCGGCGGCAGCACGCGACACACGTCCAAACGCAGGGCTCTTGGAGAGAAGCCCCGGCGAGTTTCGCATAGCAGTGATAGCAGACTGCCGGAAGCATGCAGCCCCCCTCCGACTGCTCCACAGTACTGCCAGGAAAAGACTCAAAGTAACCTGCGCGTTCCAGAATCGAACGCTTGATCAAGGAGGGCACCCGCAACTCGTGGGCGCGCGCTTTGATCGCGAGCTCGACGACTTTCGAATCGACCCAGTCGACAAGTGCCGACATGCGAGGACCTAACACGGCCTCGCAGCCAGAAGGCACCCACTCCTGCAGGCGCGCTAGCTGCGTCATCGGATTCTCAATGCTGATTTCTCTTGTCCTCATTATTTAGACCGAAGTGCTCAACGATCATTGTCACCGTTCGAAGGTTCTTCATCACGATCTCTTCATCCGGGATGTTGCGGCCGATCATCAGCTCCACAAAGGCGATCAGTTTCAAGATCTTTAACGAGTCGATCCAACCATCCTCGAATAACGGCGTGTCAGGGGCGGCTTGACGCGTGGGATCCGTCAACAATTCGCCATTAATATAGTTGAGCAACTTGTCGCGCGTGTCGCTCACGCCCCCGCGCCTCCTGCCAGGGTCCTGTGTTCACCCCAGTCGCTCTCCACTAGCCAGCGGACGACCTGCGGGTAAAATTCCAGCACGCTGGGCTTGAGAAGCCCCTTCGCTTGCAGCGAGCGAGCGCATTCGATATCGCTGAATATCTTTGAATACACAAGCTGAGGAACGAAGTGTTTGATGATCGCAACGCTGCTTCGCAGGATATTATCGCCGACCTCTTCCACGGAGCGAGCAAACAATTCAAAAGTTGGCAGGTCAACAATGGCAGGCATCTCAATGGCGCGTTTTCTCCACGAGGGCCGATAAAGTAGAAATGCCTCGCGAGTCAATTCGAGGAGGCGAGCTAGTGTAAGAGCATTCTTGCCGCCACAGATGTGGAAGGTCCGGCCCGCCAGAAAGTCCTCCACTGCAAAATGCTGGACAGCACCGGCCGCATATTCCACCGCAATCAGATCCACTAAACTGTCCTGTTTTCCTGGAATCATGGGCGCGAGCGAATTGTAGTAAAGCCTTAGGGCATGATGGATCGCCGCCATCCGCCTGACTTCGCCGGTCGTCGAACCCAGAACTGTGCTTAGCCGCAAGACTGAGATAGGCAATGCGCTCATACTTTCGCGCAGCACGAGTTCCGCCTCATACTTCGAATGCTCGTACGCATTTACAAATCCCGAGGTATGCTCCAAATCTTCCTCGCAGATTGTGCCCATGCGCTTGCCGGCAACATGGACCGTGCTTAAGGCCGCAAATGCCTTGAGTCGCGTGCAACGCGACGCGAACGCAAGCAGGTTCTGCGTGCCTTCGAGGTTTACGATACGCGCTTCATCGAGCGAAGCCGAAAACCGCGTGTTGGCAGCCGCGTGTACGATCACGTTGGTATGATCTAGAATTTCCCGACTGGATTCTGGTGTTATCCCCAAAGTCGGACCTGCGGTGACATCGCCGCGTACTGGCGTCACCTTGCAGGACGAGCCCATATACTCGTTCGTGTGGGTGAGTGCGAAGATCGCCCTAACGTCATTCCGACGGGCTAGCAGCGGAACGAGTGCTTGCCCAATCATGCCCGTTGCGCCCGTGACTAGGACGGTGTGTGCCATCAATGTTCCAAAACCATGCAGGCCCAGTTTGCCCCGAACCCGAACGTGAATAGAAGCAACTTGTCCCCGTGATGCAGTCTTCCAGTTTCACAAGCGTCCCGTAAATTGATCCAATTGTCGGCAGCGATCACATGCGCCATTCTGGCTATATTCTCGGCGAACAACTTTTCACGACCAATGTGGATCAGACCGAGAAGTATCTCCCAGCTACGCAACGACACGTTGTGTGGAAGGATGCATGAAATATCAGAAGAATCCAGGTCTGCATCCGCGAGAGTGTCACGAACGATGTTACGCGCAGTAGGAAAATAAGCTGCGGTGATCTCGTTTTTTTGCAGAATCGAGTTCCAGTAGTATCCTTTAGTAACTTGCCGACATGCGAGGATGCGGTTGCGATCGCATTCTTTCTCCAGAAGAACGGCGCAGGCCCCATCGGAAATCACGTTATAGATCATTTCCCGCTTACAGCCTGCAGGCAACACATCAGCACTCACGCAAAGGGCCCGGCTCGCACTCTTGCTGGAAAGCAGAAAGTCCCTGGCAAGCGTTACTGAGGCCATCAAGCCCAGACACCCTACTTGGCTCACTCCGAAGGCAGCTGCGTGGGTCAGCTCCAACTCGTACTGCAATTGCGCAACGGGGTAATTGAAAGCTGAAAGCGGATCAGGAGTCTCGACTGCATGGCAACCCGGTGTTGCCCCAGCATAAAAGAGCGCACCTATGCTGGCGCGGTCTACGCCTGTGGTGCATAGCAGCTTGTTGGAGGCAGCAGTCGCGAGGGCGTATGACGATTCCCGGCTCAGTCGCGCGCAGCTGAACCCAAATTCAGACAACCTGGCCGCGGGGCTGTCGAGCGCGCCTCGTGCTTCGAGCTCCTCTACAGAAACGGTGTCCGAACCCAAAACATACTCGATCGCCGAAATGCCAACTTGCATCAAATCACTCGCTCGCTCGGAATTAGAATCCTATCCACAATGTACCCTCCACAACTCATCGAACTATAGCGTATTGAGGAGGAACCGCCGAAAGCCACTTGTGACACTTCCGCAAGTGTCATACTTTTGACGGCATGCCGACCACCGGACGTGGGCGGGCGTGGCGACATAATTCTGAAGGCTGCGCATCCTTGATTATTAAGACATAACTTCTGTGCGTGAGGGTTCGCCAAGTCCAAGCACTGGCCGTTTCTACTTCTTCAATGAAGGGTGATTTTTCGTAATCCAGTCCTCGACTTCGCTGTAAAACTGGGATGCTTGGATGAGGATCTCCTTCGCTTCCGTCTCCGTCGCAACGTTGGAGAAGGTGTAGTCGATAGTGTTTCTCTTCCTCCGACAGGTTTCGAAGTAATCGGCGTACTTGTGCATGGGTTTGCCCAACACAAGTTTCGTACTCTCTAACGACACCCGGTGATGTCCGACCTTGCTTACGATCCGATACCCCGCACAGGCTATAGCCATATTCGCTGCCTGGAGCGCAGCGTTGTATGCGGTGGCGAATCTTCGATCTGCTGAAAGACCAGCAAGACTAGCGTCTGCGAGGTCGCGAGCGATAAGCGCCCGCATGTTATCCAGTTCCTTCTTGGAGGTCTTGTGTTTCTGGGCTTCCTTATTTGCCAACAAGCTCGTCCAAGTCACTCTGGCCTCCTTTCACAAACTGTTTCCGCCCTCGTAAAACGGCGGCAAGGAAATGGTCGCCCGATTTGATTTTCTCCCGAAACTCCTCTGGGGAATAGGCCGTAACGTTTACCTCTCTGCTGAGGCGCTCCTCCGCCTTGCGGAGCGCTGGAGACAGGTCAGCAAGACCTGCTCTGCCAATGACCATTACATCCACGTCACTCATCGCATGTTCCCGGCTTCGTGCCACGGAACCATAGATAAAAGCACTCTGAATCTTATTCCCGAACGGCTTTAGTATTTGGCCCAAGATCGGAGCCAGCCCTGCCGTTTTTTCGAACAGCTGCTGCAGGTCTCGGAACACTGGGGACTGGGTCTCCGCCTTGAAATAAGCCCTTGTGCCTTCCCGACGATGCACCAATATTCCGCTTGCCACCAGAGATGATAACTCCCGCTGAAGGCTGGACGGGCTCGTTCCCAAGCGGCCGGCGAGTTCCGAAAGATACCACCACTTGTCTGGCTGGCCGAGCGCAGCCGCAAGCACACCTTGCCGCACCTGTGGAAACAACGCAGTCAGCACGGAAGAGTTACGCATATTGCGTACATTATTACGCATATTGCGTAAGCATGTCAAGCTAAGGAACAGGGTTGGTTGGCAGCCGTTGAGTAATCTAAAGTGGTAGTTCAGATTACTCATATCCTTTCGAATCAGAATCGGACGCAATTCGAACGGACTCGAATGCTGTTCGACTTCGTGCGAGCAGCGTTCGCATGTCCCCGAACGGTCTGCACCGACCTAAGCCGAAGGCTTAGGGATGGTGTCTCTCTCTTCTCTCCTCGCCCTCGCATTCGAGGAGGTCAGTACTTCATCTCATGCAGCGCATTGACGACACCGGGATAAAACTCCCAATCAAGAGATTTCTTTAGCCGCACAACTCCAGTCGTATGCCAATACTGGCTCCCCCGATTGCCTGAGCTCTCCTCATACCGGCGGAGGACAAGGAGCAAAAACAATTCCTTGTCCGCCAGTTTCGCAAGTAGATTTCTCACAAAATGACTGCCACAGACGAGTCTTTCACCGCTAGTATGATCTTCCCCATCGTGATTTCGGTTCCGACCCCATGCTTCCGAGCGCACCATGATATTTCGGGATGAATCCGTCCAGGTTCTCCGAAAAGGATCACTCGTTTGCAGGCCCGTTATTTCGTTTATGACCTTCGCCAAATGCGGTCGCCTGACGACTGAGTTTGCTCCCAGAGGATCTGTCCCGTCGAGTCTTGCTTCCGCAGAAGGCCACACAACCCAGGGCTCAAAAGGTACTTTCGTGGAGTGAGAAAACTCCTCGCCGTCTTCGTATTCCTCGAGCCTCGGAAGCCACACGCGGAAGGGGTCCTCCTTCGCAAGGCTCTGCGCCACCTTCTTTGCGTGTCGTGCCGGTACAATTGCGGACCCCACGCGTATCTCAACATCATCATTGGAATGCCAGTAGCCTCCAACAACAAGATCGCAAATCGAGGGAGACCTGATGCCCAGTAGAGCAAGCAGCTTTCGCTTGTTGCCCGTGATGACTAGGCCTGTTTCTCCCTTCTCATATAAGTTGGTCTGTGCATCCAATGGCGGCCGGTCGATTCCGTCTGCGAGCCATAAGCCGTCGCTTCGCGTAAGCAGCTCTCTACCTAGCCATTCATCCCATGAGCCACAGGCGCCGTCGGGGCGTTCAAAACTTGCATATTTTGTTAGGAACTCACCGGCCACGAAGAAGAGCGCATGCCAACCCAATTGCTGCCCGTAGAGATGGTGTCTAGCGTCCATGTCTCCTGCCCGATCTCGCCAGTGGCGTGAGCGCCCCCCAAGGTCATACATACTCGTTATCTGAGGGTCGTATTTTCTTACCCATGCTGTCATCGCGTCCTTCGTTTCCCACCTCGACCTCGCAAATATGCTGCTCAGGCTGCTGACATCTGTCTTGTCGAAGTCATAGTCAAGATGGAATTCCGGCTTAGGTTCTGGTGTCGATCGGGGTCGCGGATGATAAAAGGAGTCGGGCATGTAACCTTCCGCTGTTTGTTGCGGGAAAGGCGACCGATTGACTGTTTTTAGTGCTAGCAGCGTGGCCTCCGGCAGTGTGAGTGCACGCTTATCCGCACAAGTCAAGAGCGCCTCGCTCGCGAAGTGGCGGAACAGTACATGTGGCAGGTCATTGCTCAAGGCAACCACTTCCAGCATTTCGGCGTACTTCCCGATATTTTGCGGATGATCCATAGCTATCCGCGCCAGTGCAATGAGCAACCAGAGCCGTGCATGCAAAAAGTAGAACCGAAGCTCGGGCGCTTGAAACGGATGGGCGTCCAGGGAGTCAAACCGAGCTACCAGCGTGTTGATTACTTCCCACTTATCAAGCCGCGCAAGGGACCTAATTGCATGTGCTGCTCTCCATCGACTTGCTGCCCAGGGTGACCCTAGCTGTAGCCAAATTAGCCCGGCAGCGATTTCCGCTTGCCCGCCTTTTGGATAAACACCATCCTTCCACTCACCATCCACAACTGTGGAAGCGAGTTTTGCAGAGTTACTGTTCAATAATCTCCCGAGTGCCGCCTGCCCCGTGCCATTCTGTGCTTGTTCGCAAACAATCGTCGCCAACCCCATCCAGATAGAGGCGGGTACGTGGACATCCGGTGCTGCAAACACTCTCATCAGTTCCAGCGCGAGAGTCGACATCGCAATACCAGAAATGTCCGATAGCTGCCTCAAGTTGGAATGAGAGAGATAGTCATGCGTGACAAAATCGTCAGCGTTGATTTCAAGCAATGGAAATGCCACTTCCCGCAGTGCGCCTTCGAGCGCTTGAGACGAGACGCTCCATCCCGCCTTGCACTTTTCTAGCTCGTGCAACTTCGTGTAGATGTCCAGGGTTTGGTGGCGAGCGATGACTTGGACGTATTTGGCCCTGTCGGCAAACTTGACCTTTGATCGCATGCTTTCAAGAAAAAGCACCTTTAGGTTGTAAACGCGCTGCATCCCACCCAAGTCATCTAACGCACGGGAAAGTGATTCTTCATCTGCGGGATCGGTTTGCTCCTGAAGCCTCTTCAGCGCTCGCGAACCATCAGTATTGCTGTCATCCATTGGCGCAACAAGTTCAGAACCGTGCGGACCACGATAATTCCTGCACTCGTTCTCTTCATTCCTGAGCGTTTCGTACAGAGGCGCCGCTGCGGAAAGGTAGCTAGCCTGGTCCGATTCCTTGCCCCACTCCCGCTCTGTTATCTTGCTGAGCGTTGCAACTGTACTCGGCATGAAGACGCCGGGATTGTTTTGTCCGAACTGCAAAATAAGCTCGGCGATGAGTTCCTTGGAATTCGAGTAGCGCTTTTTCTCGATGAGTTCTGCCACTTGCTCCGTGCCACAAAAATACAGTTCGGCGGGGTTCGACAGCCGAAGCAAAGCCACCGCCATGGCCGGATCGATCTTATCGTCCTCGATCAACGCTGCAACGTAGGGTAGCAGTGTGTAGTCTAGCGAGATTTTGTCGCGGTCATTCCACCGACCAAGTTTGGCAAGAATTTTGAGACCCGAACAACGAGAAAACGCACGTGCAAAAGCATGCCATGGGAATTTTTCCTCCTCGGATGGCATGTTTAGCTCGCAGATGTTCGAGAGAGTATGAAAGTCCGCCTCCCCAATCTCGCTCCCTTTCAGAGAGGCTGCGAATAAGAGCAGTTCATTCGTGAACTGATAATCTCCCGAACCGATGGCGTCCATCTGTTCAAGCCCAGCATTGAAGTAGGCTGAGGCCTCGTCAAAACTCGCGGGCAAGATCGCTCTCGATAACTGAGCAAACAGAGATGCTCTGCGATCCACTTCATCTTCCCGCTCAATTAGGACCTTTGCCTGAAGGGCCGCTTTACCCGCCAACTCTTGAAGGAGCGGTCTCTTAGCGAGGATCGCGATGATTCTGATCAAGGTTGATGGCGACACATTTGAGTCCTGGGTCACCGATGCCACAAAGGCTTCCACAGATGAAAGCTTGAGATCACCCCGTGCCCAAAGGAAGAACACCAACAGTTGGCGCCCCAAGAAGTCAAAGAATATATTTGTTTCATGCGGATCTGAGTAAGGTCCTCGCTGCTTGCGGGGCTCCCTCCACAGAGTAAGAACCTTCAGAAAGGCTTTGTCAGCTACTCCCGTGGAACAAGAGAGCATGGCGACGCACGCTTCACAAATCTCCGCCAGTGGCTCAAGTCGTTCCGTGATGAAGCGCTCTGCATTCTTTTTCTCGTCATAGCTCATTTGTTTCTTGTCGTCAGCGAGCTTCTGTTGCTGTTTGTAGTACTCATCTAGTTCAGCGCCCAACGCCTTGCGGAATGCTTCTCCCCTCAGGTCTCTTGGGATGCGGCCGCCAATGTCGGCAAGTTCTCGAGGAAGAAGATGGTGCTCAACGTTTGGCTGCTCGTGTCCTGCGAGACGAACCGCTGCACGAACCACGAAAGCAAATGCAGTCTTGTCAGGAAAACGGTCGGTAAAGGACCACAGACGCGGTGTTTCAGACGCAATACTTGAGACAATTGCAAGCGCCTCGCTACGCATTTTCATCTCAAGTGCGATAGCGGCAGCCTTGAGTAGGCCGTCTGAGAGGACGCACTCTCTCTCCCGGTAGAAATCCGGGTTCGCTTCGATTGGTTTCTCGTTTTGGCACAGCTTCGCTAGCTCCTTTACGAGCCGACGACATTCTTTAGTGTCAGAATTGCCAAAAGCCAGTGCCGCTGCAAGCATCGCAGGCTGGGATTTTAGGTCGGTCACAAATTTGCGGCCATTCTCCAGCGATATGCTCTCCATTGCCTGGGCCTGGTGCAACAATCCAAAAATATGTTCTCCCACTTCAAACGCATACCATGGCTTCCACCGTTGTATGTAAAGGCCCGCTTCACGACCTCGGTTCTGGGCTAGAAGGCATAACGGTATGCAAGCAATGTCGAGCCTCTCTGGCCCTCCCTTATCCCTCCTGTATTCGTCATCTTGTCGGTAGAAATGATCAATCCATTCATCAGCGCTCACGCCATGGCGATAGGCATCGTTCAAATCCCCTGAGAGAATATTTCCAATCGCAACTCTCGCATGACGTGTACCTGGCCAACGAGTACGGGTCTCAAAGAGCCGCCTTGTGGCATCGATGTCGTGTGATGCAATCACCAAGTCGGGATTCTGTAGGACGTAATCGGTGCCTCTCTCGTTTACCGCAGCGAGCGTCGACAACTCCACCAGCAATTGAACTAGGGCGTCGAAATCCCTTTTTCCTGCCGCATGGGTCACCGCTGCCTTCAACCTGGCATAACGGATGTTCTGCTTTCCAACAGCGCCCGTGATGACAGAGGGGAATCGCTCGTCAAATGCCAGCTTGAAGAGAAGCCTTCCGTCGTCCAATTTCTGAAGAAGGCCGGGAAGTGCGCTTGCCGCATATACTGACGTATCCTGTCTCTTAAATAAGTTCTCGGCCAGTGAACGTAGTGTGTCGGCGTTAGCTGCGTAAACGTCTTTAATGAATGTCTCGGTCGGCTCGTCACGAAACATTAGCCCGTGCCGCGTGTGTTCCAGCAAAGGCGCTAGATCAGCCGCGAAGCTTTTTATGGCGCTAACCTCCATCTCATGGGCTGCGGCATACTCTTCGATCGGCACCGGTGGAGGCAGGACGGCCAGGCCAGCCAAAAATGCGTTGATGTCATTTTCCTTGTAGCCGCGAGTCCGGGCTTCCTGCAAGGCTTTCTGAATTCGAGCTTTTAGAAGATCATCTAACTTTATAACCTTGTTGATTTCTGAAGAGTCGAGCAACCCTCTGTCACTCAACGCAAGATGTTCAAGAATCCTGGGGTTCCCTTCCGAACGCGAGTAAGCAACGTGTACTTGTGTCTCAGTGACTCCTTGAATCCGTTCCCGAAGGTACACCTCAGCTTCCGTGGTGCTAAAAGGTTCGAGTTCAAACTCCTCGCATGGGATATTGCCGCGGGAGACATCGCGCCGATGTGTTCGGCAGCTCGCAATGATCCGAACACCGGGCACCGGACCTCTATGATGGAAACTCTCTAGCAATAGTGTGGGAAATGCTTCTTCGCCCTTGTCCTTGGCATGCTCAGCCGCGTTGTCGATCGCATCCAGGAACAAACACAGCTGCTTGCCTCGTGACCCTCGTCTTAACGTCGTGACGACTTGAGCAAGTCGAATCCGAAAAGCTTTGATAAGGTCCTCCACGTTTTCATTGACAGGAAGAAGGGGATCACAAAAACCTCGGCATGCCAGTTTATTGATGATGTGAACCAAGCCACGTTTCGGCAGATGTCTGGCGTCATCTGGAGCACGGTAAGCACCACCACCAAAACAATCGAAGACCACTGTTTCGTGACGCTCGCTCAACACTTTCGAGAGGCTTTGAAGGAATACCGTTTTGCCGACTCCACCAGCTGCATGAATCAGCAGGGGTTTATCGAGTTTTGGAATCAGCGTTGCTGCCTCTGTGAGCTGTTCACGCCTAACTACCTTTCCAACTCTTGGGAAGCCGGCGCGACAAGGAAACAGATCATCAGGGCTTTGTACCTCTAAAACGTCTAGTACATCCGTGCGAGTTACGAGATTCCGTCCTTGCCCCGCCAGCCCGGCTTTGTCCCTGAGTAGCTGTCTCATCGCACCGAGACGCGCCCTTGCAAAAGCATCTGGTGCTACAGACCAGTCAGCTATTACTCGAGATAGCGCTTGTTTATTTTGCGTGAGGCTACCCGCTCGCCCGATGATGGCGACTTTCTGTGCGAAACGACGAACCTCTTTACCGCCGAGGCCAGAAGCGGATACAAATTGGCCGGCTTGCTTTTTTGCATCTCCTGTCAGGGGAGTCCCCGATGCAACAAGCTTGATGGCCTCGATCAAACCGGGATGGATTGGCCGATTGGTGATCAGCTCAAAAGAAAGCTTTTCGTCAACTTCCTTGGTACCGTGTTTCTTCTTATAGCTTCTGTACGCTTGTGCGAACTTCCTAATTGTCTTCTTAATTTCGCTTGCCCGATAGGGAACCCCAGCTAGTGATTTGGAGTATTTGAACTGAATAATCGCGACTGATTCCGCCGCATCGAACGTGGGACTCTTTCCGTAGTAGAGGACAAGGTCTGCGATTTCCACAGTTTCGTCTGACACGCCTTGTTGATCTAAAGGTGCCAGCCCCTCGACAGCGATTCCGACCAATCCATCGAGCTGGACCACCAATTGGAGTGCTTTGCGCGCTGCCCATGCTTCATGAAATTCATGGCCGTCTCGGGACGCCCTTACCTTATCGATCCTGCGCAGCCGTTTCATTCAGAGCAATCCGCCCGTTCGCTTACGCAAGTATAGTGTTTTCAGTTGCATCGAGTGCAAATCGCCCTTAGCTGTTGATCTGGCATTTCGAACAGCGCTAGCGTTGCGCTGTGCTGACGATTCGTGCCATGACCGGCGGTGAAGGCTACGCACAGCGCCATCTCCAACAGAGCGACTACTACGACCAGAATCGAACTGTCGAAGGCCGGTGGCACGGACGCGGCGCTGAACTGCTTGGTCTCAAAGGAGAGGTTACCTCCGAGGATTTCGAGGCAGTGCGTCAGGGCCTCGATCCACAAACGGGAGAATTCCTCCGGCAACGTCACGGGGCAGATCGCATTGCCAGCAATGGTGAGGAGCAAAGTAAGGCACGTTCTCTTTATGACATGACATTTTCGGCGCCGAAGTCCGTCTCTGTGATGGCCATTGTTGGCGGTGATGAGAGGCTGGTCGCCGCGCACGGAACCGCCGTGCGCGAGGCATTGGAAGAAGCAGAGAAATACTCGGCCACTAGGGTTCGCCTCGCCGGCCTAAACGAAAATCGGGCTACCGGAAACTGGATCGTAGCTTCCTACACTCACGATACGAGTCGTCAGCTAGATCCTCAGCTCCACACTCATGCTGTCGCTGCCAATCTGACTTACGATGGGACTGAAGGACGTTGGAAGGCGCTGCAGGCTTCCGGTCTGTACGAGCGTCGCAGCTACCTGACCGAGGTCTATCGCAATGCCCTGGCTCGCGAAGTGCGCGTTCTTGGTTACGAGATTGAAAACCGTCACGATGTTCGTGGTCGTGACAAGGGATTCGAAATCGCAGGTTTCTCCCACGACCTTTTGGACAAGTACAGTCAACGCAGTGCCCAGCGTGATGCGGCCATTCAGGAATTCACTCGTGAGCGCGGGCGCGTGCCCACAGACAACGAGGTTGCCGTGCTCGTCCGGGAAACGCGAGCTGACAAGCTTCAGGAAATATCGACCGAGCGAGTCCGTAACCTTCAGCAAGAACGAATGACCCCGGATGAGAGGCAAGCACTTCGGGATGGCTTGAACGAGGCTCAGACAAAATCCCATTCGCCTCAAATCAATCGCGGTGCGCATGGGGCTTCCCTTGCATACTCCCAGGAGCACATCTTCGAGCGTCTCTCAGTCGCCAGGGAGCATGAGGTTCTAACCGAGGCTCTTCGTCACGGGCGCGGCAACGTCGAACTCAGCGACCTTCAGGGCTCTCTCTCCCTTGAGCGTGCGAAAGGAACTCTCATCTCCTCTGGGGATGAAATTGCGACACACGCGAGCCTCCAGCGCGAGCGCGACATAGTCGCGATGGTTACCCGAGGATTGGACCGCTACGACCACCTCGGCAAGGGTCGCGACTTTGAGCTATCGGGCCATCTCCGTCCCGAACAAAAGCGCGCCGTCGAAGCAGTGCTCGATTCTCGCGATCTCGCGATCAATATTCGAGGCGCTGCCGGTACTGGCAAGACGGCCACGCTGCGCGAAATTGACCGTGGCCTCAGAGACGCCGGACACGAGGTTCTTGCGGTAGCTCCCACCCGAAGCGCAGTGGACGAACTGGAAAAGGTCGGCTTCCGAGATGCAATGACTGTCTCTCGACTGCTGGAGGGTCAGGAACCACAGGGGGCGCTGCGCGGCAGGGTATTGATTGTTGATGAAGCAGGTATGGTATCTGGCCGGCAAATGCAAAGCTTGCTGCACCTCGCCGAGGATCAGGGAGCCAGAATCGTCTTTTCCGGTGACACGCGACAAATTCCCAGCGTCGAGGCCTCGGATGCTTTGCGTATCTTGGAATGGGAGTCTGGCCTGAAGAGTATTTCCCTTACTGAAGTACAGCGGCAGACGAACTCTGCCTATCGCGAGGCCGTAAAGACCATGAGGCATTCACCGGAGGAAGGGTTCGCACAACTGGAAAAGCTCGGAGCCGTTCGCGAAGTATCCATCTTCGACCGAGGCCAGATTGTGGCGGAGCTGCATCGTGAGTTTCGAACCGAAGGGCGCGATACGCTGGTAGTTGCGGGCACTCATGCCGAGATTTCGCAACTCACCGCCGCGATTCGCCAGGATCGGAAAGATGGCGGCGAATTGGGAGTCAGCCAGTCTTTTGATCGGTACGTCTCGCTCCAATGGACGACAGCGCAGAAACAAGAACTGTCCAACTACCAAGAGGGGCAGGTTCTGCAATTCCACAGAGACACAAAATTAGCAAAACGCCATGAGTCTCTGGAAGTCGTGCGTGTTGGGCCTGAATCTCTGGTTGCGCGAAAAGAAACCGGTGAAGAGCTGAGCATCTCGCCGAAACAAACGCGGGCATTTTCCGTTTATAAGCGTCAGCCCATTGAGGTTGCCCCTGGCGACAGTCTCATGCTCACAGCAAACCGTCGAGGGCCGGAACTCCGGGCTATTAATGGAGAGCTGGTCAAAGTGAAGTCCCTGGATGGCGGAGCCATTCATCTCGAAGACGGAAGAACACTTCCTGCGAACTATCACGAATTCACCCACGGATATGCGGTCACCGCCCATCGAAGCCAGGGCAAAACCGTAGACACCGTGATCATTTCGGCAGACGCCATGAAAAAGGAACTGTTCTATGTTGCGGCGAGCCGCGGCCGGAGCGAGATCGCTGTTGTCACCAGCGACCGCGAGCAACTTCGTGAATCCGTCGGCGTATCCACGATGCGGCAGTCTGCGATTGAACTGGCTCGAAAACAGCTATCCGCATACGATCCGGAAAAGGGCCACCGTGTTGACTTGATGACTGGGGTGAACCGGCAAGCTGGCCAGCAGATCGGAGAGCAGCATTCTTCCGTTCCAACTCACACACCGGAACCGGAAAAGACTCCCCGTGTCGGCGCGGAAAATGACCTCGGTGGCCCCAGTCTTGGTCTCGGGCTTTGAGGTGTCGCGGAGAACCACACCTGCACATTCCCCACATGGCGGAGAAACGAGCCGGGGGTAAGGCTTGCGTCAAGGCCGCGCTCTGTGCGCCGCGAAGCGGTCGTGAGCCTTGACGCGAGCCGCACGCCGGCTATGCTGCTGAGATGTGGGGATGTCAGCGGAATTCATTGAAAGCAGGGTCTTAACTCACGATTTGAACGAGTTCAATATTTCCGTTGACATCTACCTTCGACTAAGAGAATATTTGAACATGTTCAAGAGCGCGAAGCAGACAGAAAAGGGCGAACTGACTCGCAATACCATTCTGGAACGTGCCCTTCAATTGTTTCGGGACAAAGGGTTTGAGGCTACAACGATGCGTGATGTCGCGACCCAAGCGAGTGTTGCACTTGGAGCGGCGTATTACTACTTCGACTCGAAAGATGCCATCGTGATGGGCTTCTACGAGCGCGCACAGGAACACCTCGCTCCCCTGCTCGATCAGTCGTTGGCCGATGCCAAAGGCTTGCACGACCGCCTGCGCGCCATTATTCGAGTAAAACTCGATTATTTCGCTGCGGATCGCAAGCTGCTGGGAGCGCTCTCCGCTCACATCGATCCCACC
Source organism: uncultured Acidobacteriaceae bacterium (assembly GCA_963750245.1). Taxonomy (GTDB): domain Bacteria; phylum Acidobacteriota; class Terriglobia; order Terriglobales; family Acidobacteriaceae; genus Sulfotelmatobacter. The sequence goes on along the minus strand of CAVVQB010000002.1, from coordinate 53,889 downwards.
CATCCTCTTTCCCCATTCAGTAAGGAAACCCGCAGCATTCGCGATCAGGACATCGCATTTTTCTCCCGCGCTGTTGAGGGCGGGAAGGTGCGTGTCCCTGAAGACCTAAAAGTCCACCTGCCCCGCCTGCTGTGGCTCTATCAAATGGGACTGATTCTCTTCTGGGTGTACGACTCTTCGCCCAAACAAGCGCGCACCATGAAACTCTTTGACAAGAGTCTCGCTATAGTAGTCGCACTCATCAAGCTTTCCAGCTTTCCCTTGCTGCGGCCAGTACGAAAACTCGCCATCGGCCTGCTGGAAATCGCTTATGGGGAAGACGCCCTCGATGCCGGGGGACTAGCGCTATGAGTCGAAAGCTCCATATTGTGATTCCGGGGGGTAGCGGCCAAGTGGGCACGATTTTAGCGCGGCATCTTCATGCTCAAGGCCACCATGTCACGGTTCTGGCGCGGAACAAACACACCGCCCCGTGGCAAGTCATCGTGTGGAATGGGACGAGCCTTGGCGATTGGGCAGCTACGCTGGATGGCGCGGATGTGCTTATCAATCTGTCAGGCCGTAGCGTAAATTGCCGCTACACTACTAAGAATCGTAACGAGATTAAGGAATCCCGCACCGCGACAACAAACTTGCTCGGTCGGGCCCTTAGTCAATTGGCGCATCCGCCTCGCCTTTGGATGAATGCCAGCACTGCCACCATTTATCGCCACTCCTTGGACCTTCCCATGGACGAGGCCACCGGGGAAGTCGGCGGCAAGGAACGCGACGTCCCCAGCACCTGGAGATTCAGCATTGATGTAGCGACGGGTTGGGAGCAATCCTTCTTCTCAGCGAACACGCCCAACACCCGCAGGATCGCTCTTCGCAGCGCCATGACCATGAGCCCGGACCCGGGCGGCGTCTTCGATCAGTTGCTTCGCTTAGTCAGGTTCGGGTTGGGAGGTACTGCCGGCTCCGGACAGCAATTCGTCTCATGGATTCACGACACAGACTTTCTTCGCAGCATCGATTACCTGATTGCCCACGAAGAACTGGATGGCCCCATCAATCTCGCAGCACCGAACCCATTACCCAACCGTGAATTCATGCAGGCCTTGCGGCAAGCTGCAGCAGCAGCGACTGGTCTTCCTTCCACCCGCTTCATGCTCGAACTGGGCGCGTGGTTCCTCCGCACCGAAACCGAACTCATTCTAAAAAGCCGCCGGGTCATTCCGGGCCGTCTCCTGCAATCCGGGTTCAATTTCGAATTCCCCGACTGGCCGAGGGCAGCAAGAGACTTGGTCGATCGCTATCAGACAGGGAGGGTTAAATGAATGATGATCTAGAACAGAAACCATCAATAAGCCGCTCGCAGTGGAGGCTCATTTTTCTGATTCTTGCGGTGAGTGCGGGTAGCGTCATGTACCGCCTCATCGTTCGTGGGAGGCTGGAGCAGACTGCGGTGCTATTTGTGGGTATCCCGGCGGTGTTGGCGATCTTATTGGCGATGGTGCCGAAAGCTAAAACCGTAAAGGGTGGAATCATGAAGGGTCTCACTCTCGCTTTGCTTCTCTCGGGCCCTCTCCTTGGCGAAGGCTTCATCTGTATCTTGATGGCTTCGCCGATCTTCTATCTCGTAGGGCTCTTGGTGGGTGCCGTTGTCGACTGGAACCGCGAGAAACGGCAGACAACTCTCTCATGCCTTTTGCTGATTCTCCTTCCAATGAGCATTGAGGGCAGTTCTCCGAGGTTGTCATTCAACCGCGAAGAAACAGTGCAAGCGTCACAGGTGGTCACTGCCTCAGAGAGGGACGTGCAGGTAGCACTGAGTCACAGCCCGCGAACCGATATGCCGTTGCCTATTTACCTACGAATGGGATTTCCCCGTCCAACTGAAGCGCAGGGGGACGGCCTGGAAGTTGGTGCCACTCGCACGATTCACTTCGCCGGTGGCGAGGGTCATCCTGGTAACCTATTGCTCAAGGTGAGCGAATCGCACCCCGGATATGTTCGATTTGATGCGGTGTCTGACAGCAGCAAAGTCGCACACTGGTTGGACTGGAAGTCGTCGGAGGTCGATTGGACGGCGCTGGATGCCCAGCACACTCGCGTGAATTGGACCCTTCATTTCGAAAGGCGACTTGATCCGGCATGGTACTTTCGTCCATGGGAGCGATATGCGACTCACTTGGCCGCCGAATATCTAATCCGGGCTAATGCGACTCCGGCGCCACAAAAGCAGGGAGAGTAGAACATGGGACGCGCCGCCGCCGTCCGACTCATGGGACTCTACGTTCCCGTCATTGCTGCTTTCCTCCTTGTGTTTCTGCGACTGAACCGGAAAAGGATATTCCCAGCGGCGCTGCTGGGCTTTGTCTGGACTCTGCCATCGTTGCTTGCCGTTCAATTGCTCAACCTGCACTTCGGCTGGTGGAGGTTCAACGCGCTGGGCGGGCTGTTTCGTGGAATGCCTGTCGATCTCTACCTCGGATGGGCAGTGCTTTGGGGAATCCTTCCGATCCTAAGTTTCGATGAAACTGGAATAGCTTGGGCATCAGCGGCTTTCTTTGGAATTGACCTGATCCTTATGCCGGCGTGCTCCCCTGTTGTCGCTCTCAGCCATCGATGGCTGATTGGCGAATTTGTTGCGCTGGGTCTTGTCCTGGTTCCCGCGCAGTTGTTCGCGCGCTGGACTATCAACGATACGCACGTGAAAGCGCGCGCGGTACTTCACATTTTGGCAGCGGGCGGAGTGTTTCTCTTCTTGATCCCTGAAGTTGTCTTTGCGGTGCGACCCGGACACAAATGGGACGCGTTGCTCTTCGAACCTGCGTGGCTGCGGAGCCTGGAATTGCAGGCCATCGCGTTGCTGGGAGTTGCCGGAGTTTCCGCAGTTCAGGAGTTCGCGCAACATGGCAACGGTACGCCGATCCCTTACGATCCGCCAAAACAACTCGTGGTTAGCGGGCTCTATCGTTACATCTCGAACCCTATGCAACTTTCATGCGCGCTCGTGATGACTGCATGGGGCTGCGTGCTTCGAGACCCCTGGGTGGCAGCAGCGGGCATCATGTCCTTTCTTTATAGCTTGGGCCTAGCCGCCTGGGATGAAGGTGAGGACATGAGAGTTCGTTTCGGCAAGCCTTGGGAGGAGTACCGGAACAACGTCAAAGCTTGGAGACCGCGACTGACGCCGTGGCACGCCCCCGATCGTCCGCTAGCGCGACTGTATGTTGCCGAGACGTGTGGTCCTTGCTCAGAAGTACGTCGCTGGTTCGAGTCTCACGGTGCCGTCTTGCTGCACATAGTCGCTGCCGAGGATCATCCCACACGAGATCTGCAGCGCATCACTTATGATCCGATGGATGGGACCGATGTCGACGAGGGCGTGGGCGCTTTCGCGCGCGGTCTTGAGCACATCAACCTGGGATGGGCCTTTGCCGGAGCCTGTCTACGTCTTCCGGGAATCAAGCATCTGGTTCAGACACTCCTCGACGGTAGCGGGCTTGGGCCACGTTCCATCCCAAGGCGATCACGCAAACTGCCGTTGGCTGCCCTCGGGCCGAGTTGTGCGGTAGACACTGCGTCAGATGATCAGTCGGTTCATGTTGCAGATCGCAAATGGCGCGCGGTCACCAACCTACCTCACTAGCCTAGAAAACTCCGCTAAGTCTTTCGCAAGAAGCTGTCCGTATCGGTGGCAGACCCAAAAATATTTTCGATACCTTTTCCCTGCTACATGTTCCTTACATACATAGAGGGCAAAATTTCGCCCGAATCTATGGAGCCACCTCGCTAAAGAGGCAGGCGGTTTAGTGCGGCCATTGCTTCTGTTCCCGTAGATTCCCTAAACGTACCTAAAAGCACTTCTAGGCGCTTTAGGCACTTTAAGCAGTTGTTGAGAAGTTTGTTCGAAGTCAAAAAGAAAAAAGATTATTGCAAGGAAGCAACAAATGCGTCTTGTACGGTTTCTATACGAATAATGTTCTCGTCCGCCCATGACGCGAAGACTAACGCCAGCCGAGTAGTGAATGGGCTCGAAATCTGTCGGACGAGGTCGGACGCCAAAGCCGACCTTCAGACGACGCGGTGATTTCAGCCCGGTCTCGACTCTCGCTGCAGGAGATTTTATGAGCGAGATGCACGAAGTAACGCCGGTCAGCCAGCCGTTCCCTCATTTCGAGAGGTTAGTCGATTCGCGCGAGGCGGCAGCCTTGCTGCAGATCCACCCGAAAACACTTCAGCGACTCGCCCGTAAGGGGGAGATACGCGCCATGCGGATCGGAAAATTGTGGCGCTTTCGCACGTCGGATCTCGACGCGTGGGTGCATTTGAGGTTAAAGTTAGCCAGCTATCCGTACCGTCCCTAACCACGGAGGAATCGTGATGAGACGGACGAGATTTCAGCAAGGCAGTCTTCAGATTGTGAAGCGGGCCCGCGGCCGGAACGCATGGGAGTATCGATGGTACGAACTCCAGCCAGACGGCTCTCGCAAGCGACGCTGTCTGATCGTTGGTTCAGTCGAACAGTACCCGAACGAAGCGTCGGCGCAAAGGGCCGTCGCCGCACTTCGGGCAGACATCAACGCTGAGAGTCCGCGCACTAGCCTGACTCCGATCAGTGTTCAAACGCTTATCGAACACTACCGGGAAAAGGAGCTGGGCGCGAATTGCAGCAAAACACGGAAGACGCAGGTCACCTATGAGGGCTATTTCAATAAGTGGATCCTGCCTCGTTGGGGAAGCTATCGCGTCACTGAGGTCAAGGCAGTCGCCGTGGAGCAGTGGCTTCGGTCGCTCAAGTATGCGAATGGAAGCAAAGCCAAAGCTCGAAACATCATGAGTGCCGTGTTCAATCACGCTGTCAGGTGGGAATGGCTCGGTGTGAATCCCATACGCATGGTGCGTCAGAGCGCCAAGCGTACGAGGATGCCCATTGTGCTATCCATCGAGCAGATTGCGGCACTGCTTCGCATCCTGAAGGAGCCCACGCGCACGATGGTATTCCTCGCCGTGTTCACGGGCCTTCGGGTTGGGGAGCTGCTAGGCCTCAAGTGGAAGGACATGGATTTTCAGAAGATGGAGGTCCATGTCATTCGCTCGATCGTCATGCAACATGTGGGCGACTGCAAAACCGAAGCCTCTCGGAAACCGGTTCCACTCGACTCGCGACTGTCGAAGGTCCTGTGGAACTGGCGACTGCAGAGTCCATATCCAATCGACGAGGACTGGGTATTCGCCAGTCCACACAGTAAAGGCAAACTGCCGTACTGGCCGGGTTCGCTCTACAAGGCGCACTTGGAACCGGCGGCCAAGGAAATCGGAATCATGGGCCATTTCGGCTGGCATACATTCCGGCACACGTACGCGACGCTCCTTAAGGGGAACGGCGAAGACGTGAAGGTTGTGCAAGAGTTAATGCGGCACGCAAACATCTCGGTCACTCTGAACATCTACGCGCAAGCGATCACGCAAACCAAGCGTGATGCGCAGAGCCGAGTCGTGAGCTTGTTGCTCGACAAAAACGAAGAAAAAACAAGCACCGAGGCTTATCGGACGTTAACGGACGTACAAAATTCTGGAGGGGATTTGCAAGTGGTTGATTAGGTTTGGCGTCCCCGACGGGATTTGAACCCGTGTTACCGCCGTGAAAGGGCGATGTCCTAGGCCAGGCTAGACGACGGGGACGGATGGAAGGCGGGTTGTTTGACGCCGACCTTTGATCGTAACAAGCCGTTCTGGGCGTGTCAAAGTTGGTCGGACGGTTGCTAGTATCCGATAGTGTTTGAAACACACCGAGACGATTGAACTCAACACCAGTCTCGTGCGCACAGACCCGTTGTCCATTTCTCACCTGAAGTCACGCTCGTGGCGCTCTATTTCGAAGAACCTTCAGACAATTTAGAATTGTGACGAGCGCCGGTAAGCGCTACTTCTAGCCGCTCGGAGTTCATGTGTCCGATCCAGTTTATCTGAGCCTCTGGTTTCGCGATTTTTCTGGACCGGAGATGTTGCCTCACGCTTTCACCGTGCTGCAGCAGTTCCCTTTTTCGGCACAGCATCCAGGAATCGGCTATTTCGCTGTGCATCCCGTGTCATGGACCGAGGCCACGGTACTAGAGCGCCGATTCCCTTCGGGAATCGATGCAGGACAGGCCACGCTGATCGCCGCGGAATTGATCCATGACGACTACGCCTACGTGTTTGAAGCCTACTGGGATTTATGGACGCCGGACTTGTCGAGCGGGAACTGGGTGCTCGCGCCCGCGGCAGTCGAGTTCATCGTTCAAGGCGAAGAGTTTGATGAAGGTGCTTATCAGCAGACGGGACACCTCCAGATTGATCTTGGTTTGGATTCGTACTTTCTGCAACCGGAGACCGAGCTTAGCGACCAGACACGCGCCAAGATTCGCGACAACGTGGCCAAGCTCGTGGAGTTCTCAGTCAACGTGGAGAAAAATAGCGGGGCGAGCTCGCGTCTCCTCTGGTCGGAGTCGGAAGAAAGTCTGGCGCAGAAGCTGATTGCACGACTGCAGAGGGTTCAATAAAGAAGCAGAGCCAGCGACCGGGTGAGGGCCGCATGGCTCTGTGTTCTTCTCAGGCGACTCTATTTCGTTCGTCCCCCTTCAACCTTCAGCTTGTCCGACGCGCCGGCCTGCGCCGCAGCCAGCCGCGCCGTCAGCACGCGGAACGGTGAACAGGATACGTAATCCATTCCAACCTTATGGCAGAACTCCACTGACGAAGGCTCGCCGCCATGCTCGCCGCAGATCCCGATCTCCAGCTTGGGCCGCGTCTTGCGCCCGCGTTCGATCCCGATCTTCACCAGCTCTCCGACGCCAACCTGGTCGATCGCGGCAAACGGATCCTGCTTCAGAATCCCCTCCGCCAGATACGTAGGCAGCACTTTGTTCACGTCGTCGCGGGAAAAGCCGAACGTGGTCTGGGTCAGGTCGTTCGTGCCAAAGGAAAAGAACTCGGCTTCTTTAGCAATCTCGTCCGCAACCAGGCAAGCACGCGGCAATTCGATCATCGTGCCCACCAGGTAATGCACGTGCCTTCCCTTCTCCTTGAACACTTCCTCTGCGACGCGCCGGACAATCGCGCCTTGATTCTCCATCTCCTTTACGGTTCCGATCAGTGGGATCATCACTTCCGCGTGAGTCTTGATGCCTTCTTTGTCCACCGCGACTACGGCTTCGATGATGGCACGCGCCTGCATCTCGGTAATCTCGGGGTAAGTGATTCCCAAGCGGCATCCGCGATGCCCCAGCATCGGATTGAACTCGTGCAACTCCTCCACGCGCGCCAACAGGGTGCGCAATTCCTTCAGCTTCGGCGACTTTGGCTTGGTGGCCTCGAGCACGGCGATCTCAACCATCAACTCTTCGCGCTTCGGCAGAAACTCATGCAATGGCGGATCCAGCAAGCGGATGGTCACCGGAAGACCCGCCATGGCCTTGAATAGACCAATAAAGTCAGCCCGCTGCATGGGCAGCAACTTCTTCAGCGCGATTCGGCGATCCTTTTCATTGTTGGCCAGAATCATTGCCCGCATGTGAGGAATGCGGTCTTCGGCAAAGAACATGTGCTCCGTGCGGCAAAGGCCGATGCCCTCGGCACCAAATGCCCGCGCTTGAATGGCATCGCGCGGAATGTCAGCGTTCGCGCGCACCCCGATCTTGCGGAACGGCTCCGCCCATCCCATCAGCTTGAGCAGTTCGGGATCGTCTGCTGTTGGAGGAATCGTGCTCAGCTTCCCTTTGATCACGCGGCCAGTTGTGCCATCGAGCGAAATCCAGTCGCCTTCTTTGAAGGTCTGCCCCTTCACGCGCATTTCGCGCCTATTCTCGTCGACTCCGATGTCGCCCGCGCCAGCGACGCAGCACTTTCCCATGCCGCGGGTGACCACAGCCGCGTGGCTGGTCATGCCGCCGCGCGAAGTCAAAATGCCGGCAGCTACCTCCATTCCCTGAATATCTTCAGGAGTGGTTTCCGCGCGCACCAGAATCACAGGATGCTTCGTGGCTCCGTGTCCAGCCTTCTTCACTGCCTCTTCTGCGGTAAACACAATCTGGCCGACCGCCGCACCTGGCGATGCCGGCAGACCGGTCGCCAGTACCTCGACCTTCGTGCTCTTCTCGTCTAACCGCGGCACCAGAAAGTCGTAGAGCTGATTCGGTTCCACGCGGAAAATCGCTTCCTCCTTCGTAATCAATCCTTCGTCTACCATCTGGATCGCCACGCGCACTGCGGCCAGCCCGGTGCGCTTACCATTGCGCGTTTGCAGCATGTAAAGCTTGCCGTCCTGAATTGTGAACTCGAAATCCTGCATGTCGCGGTAGTGCTTCTCCAGTCGCGTCGTAATTTCGCGAAGCTGGTTGTAGACGTCCGGCATGATCTTCTGCAGTTCAAGGATTGGAACCGGGGTGCGGACTCCAGAGACCACGTCCTCGCCCTGCGCGTTCATCAGAAATTCGCCGTAGAACTCCTTCGCGCCGGTCGCTGGATTACGCGTAAAACCCACGCCCGTGCCACTGGTATCACCGAGGTTGCCGTAAACCATAGCTTGCACGTTGACAGCGGTTCCGAGCATGTCATCGATATTGTTGATGCGACGGTAGTGCTTGGCCCGCTCATTCTGCCAGGAGCGGAACACGGCGTCTCGCGCCATCACCAGTTGCTCACGAGGATCCTGCGGAAAGTCACGCTTGGCATGCTTCTTGACGACCTTCTTGTATTCCTCGATGACTTCCTTCAGCGCTTTCGCATCCAGATCGGTATCAAGCTTCGTCTTTTTATGTTTCTTCTTGGCGTCAAAGACTTCGTCGAACGCAGACTTCGGAATCTCGAGCACGACGTTGCCAAACATCTGAATCAGCCGACGGTAGGAATCCGCCGCGAAGCGAGGATTGTTGCTGCGCTTGGCCAGAGCCTCAACGCTTTTGTCGTTTAATCCGAGGTTGAGAATCGTATCCATCATGCCCGGCATGGAAAATTTCGCACCTGAGCGCACGCTGACCAGCAACGGATTCTCTCCCACGCCCAGCTCCTGCCCCTGCAAAGCTTCCAGCTTCGCCAGCGCCTCATCCATCTGCCGGTTGACTTCCTTCGATACACCGCCCGTCCGCATGTACTCGCGACAGGCCTCGGTCTGGATGGTAAATCCCGGCGGAACCGGCAGGCCGGCGTTCGTCATCTCGGCCAAGCCGGCGCCCTTGCCGCCGAGGTCGTCTTTCATCTTGCCGTTGCCTTCGGCCTTACCGCCGCCGAAAAAGTAGACGTACTTGGTTGAGTGGTTTTTCGTTTCATCAACTTCGGTTTCAGGAAGCGTCAACGTCGCCATGTCTATTAGTCCTTTGCTTCGGGATTTTCGTATCGTGATCCGGTTCTTACTTATTTTGATTTTGGGTGGCGCAGCGCTTTTAGTGCTGCGATACCTGCTCAACAAAAGCCTGGGCTTCAGCCCCTGAGGTATTCTGCCCTATGCTTTTCCTTCGGCTACGATTTCGGAAAAATCTGCGATGGTGGAGAACTCCTTCAACTAGAGTCCGCAGCAAAGCGCTAGCCGGTTGGCTCGGACTCTTTCGTCGTCCACCATCACCATGACCTTGTCAAAGAATCTGTCTAACTGCGGTTCCGCTGGCCGGCGATAACAGAAGCAGTGCATCGTAGATATTCTCTCTCGCGCCATGTGTTCTTCGACGCTTCGAATTGTCTTCTCCATATAAGCCATGAGACTTTTTTCTTCGTCCGCACTCTCCATAGATATTCAAGTTTGGCGCTCGGCGTGATATCCCCTTTTCTCCGGCCTGTCTCAGGATGTTTTGCATTCGCTTGAAGGAGATGCCAACAGCGTCCAGTAACTTCCGGCATGTGCATCACCTGCCCTTCACTGCCTCGGCCCGTGCTACTGCATCCACTACGTCGTCGGAATCCGCCGCGAGAACCGCCTTTACAACATCATACGCGTACCCGCGCACATCCTTTAAGTAAAACTCAAGGCGCTCGTAGAAAAAGGTAGTCACTGACTCGATGAACTGTCGCATTCGTCGACAAATTTCTTCTCTGCTTCCGATCCTCTATATCCGGCGCGCGCATCGCGCATCAAATCTGACAATCGGAACGGCAACTTCTTCTCCGCAATCACCTTCACGATTCCGTTCGCTTGCCGCCGTAGCGCAAACGGATCCTTCGAGCCGCTGGGCACCAATCCTAGCGAGAACATGCCCGCGATCGTGTCCGCCTTGTCGCCAATGGAAAGCACCGCGCTCTCAATCGATCGTGGCACGGCATCCTCGGTCGACTCCGGCTTGTAGTGATCGTAAATCGTATCGGCAATGGCGAGCCGCGTCGCTTCCGGCAAGCTGGAATCAAGTTCCTGCACCCGCGCATACAGTCCACCGACGATGCCCTGCAGTTCGGTAAATTCCTTTACCAGTTCCGTAGTTAAATCCGTCTTCGCGAGGCAAACCGCTTTGTGAATCACTCCCGGGCGCACCGCGATCCCGCTGCTCTTGAGAATCTCGCTCAGCCAACTGCACAGGCGCTGCACGCGCTGCGTTTTTTCGTAGTAGCTGCCGAGGTCTTTCTGGAAAGTAACGTTCTTCAGCGAATCAAGGCGCTCCAGCAACGATCGCTTTTGATCCGTCTGCCAGAAGAACCGCGCGTCGTTGAAGCGGGCGCGCAACACGCGCTCATTGCCATGACGGATAAGCCCCTGCGGGTCTCCGTCGGTGTTTAGCACCGCAAGGAAGTGGGGCAACAACTTGCCGTTCGCATCTTCTAGTGCGAAATATTTCTGATGGTCACGCATCACCGTGACCAATACTTCTTCCGGCAAGGCCAGGAACTGCGGATCGAATCCGCCGAGAATGACGGACGGAAATTCCGTCAGGTTCACCACGCTGTCGAGCAACGACTTGTCTTCCCGCCAGCGCGCCCCAGGAATTGTGCGCGTCGCCGCATCCAGAGCCTTGCGAATCTGTTGCTCGCGTTCCTCGCGCCCTAGAACTTTCGCGGTGCGCAGCGCATCGACATACGCAGAACCTGCCTGCGCAATTGTTATGTCTTGACCGGAAAGAACCCGGTGGCCGCGCGAAGAAGTTTCCCGCCTGGATTCCGTCGAACTCCAGTGGAATCGTTTCCCCATCGAGCATCGCCACCAGCCAGCGCACCGGACGCACAAAGCGTTCGCTGGGCTTGCGCCAGTACATATTCTTCGGCCAGTAGATCGAGGAAAGTTCCTTAGGAAGATTCTCCGCCAGAATCTCGGCGGCGCTCCGACCTTGATTGGTAACCTTCGCGGCGAGATATTCGCCCTTCGCCGTGCTGATCTTTTCCAGCCGCGAGACATCCACTCCAGCTTTTCTGGCAAAGGCGTGCGCCGCCGGCGTCGGCTCACCATTCTTATACGCAACATTCACCGAGGGTCCGGTGATTTGCTCCGTAGCGTCCGGCTGCGAAGTGGGAATTCCGGAAATCATCACCGCTCAGGCGCCGCGGCGTGTCAAAGGAAGTAATCTCACCGGCGGCCAGTCGTTCCCGGCTCAACAGCGCGCTCACGCGCTCGCGCAATTCTTGCGAGGCCGCGTCAATCATCCGCGCGGGAATCTCTTCGCACCCGATCTCCAGCAGAAAGTCTGGCATGGCTCGAAACTTATAAGGTTCTCAAATCCGGACCGCAATCGATGTGATGCTCGTCACACCCGCCTGTGCAAAATCGCCGCAAACATCGGTGTGCTGGCCACAGCCTATAAACTCACGGGCGACAGCTTTCTCTTTCCGAGTCGTTCGCCGCTGCGCAGGTTCAGGCTCGTCGGACTTCTCAGGCGCGGCGGCTTCGCTCTTCTGCTGATCGACCCAAGCCTTCGCGATGCCCACCGCCAATGCCCGCACGCGTGCAATCACACCCACGCGCTCTGTCACCGAAATCGCGCCCCGCGCATCGAGGATGTTGAACAAATGCGAACACTTCAGACAAAGATCGTAAGCTGCGAGGAGCGGAAACCGATACTTGGACGACGGCGAAGGTGTTGGTTTCCCATCCAGCTTCGATTCCACGAGCGCGAGCTTCTGTGTCTCGCTGGGCGTATACATTTCCCGGTAGGCCTCAACCAACGCCTTGCACTCCGCCTCGTAAAGCTCGAAATGCTTCCACGCCTTATCCACGTCCGCAGCCTCGAAGTTGTACACCGAAAACTGCAGCTCATCGGCCAGCCGCACGTCGCCGTACTTCACTTCCTGCCCTGTCGTTTTTCCGTCAATCGATGGATCGCGCGCCCACACGATGTCATAGATCGAATCCACATCCTGCAGAAACGCGCAGATGCGCTCCAACCCGTACGTCAGCTCGGCAGAAATTGGAAACAGATCTAGCCCGCCGCACTGCTGGAAGTAAGTGAACTGCGTGATCTCCAGCCCATCGAGCATCACCTGCCAGCCCACGCCCCACGCACTCAGCGTCGGAGCCTCCCAGTTATCTTCTTCAAACTTGATATCGTGCTGGCGCAAGTCGATCCCAATCGCGCCCAGCGATTCCAAATACAACTCCTGCACATTCTCCGGCGGAGGCTTCAGGATCACCTGCAACTGCATGTGCTTGAATAGCCGGTTAGGATTCTCCCCATACCGCCCGTCCGCCGGACGCCGCGAAGGCTGCACATACGCCACCTTATATGGCTTCGGCCCCAGCACCCGCAGAAACGTCTCCGGCGCCATCGTCCCCGCGCCCACTTCCACGTCATAAGGCTGCTGCAGCACACACCCGCGCTCCGCCCAAAATGCCTGCAGGCGCAGGATCAGTTCCTGAAACGTCAACGATTTGGGTTTGGCTGGATTCACAGTCTGTTCAGGAATCGAAAGATAATCATTGATTGTAACGGAAGCGGCGGGAACCGTCAGCCAGCCGCTAGAACCCGCCCTTCTCCAGCATCCCCGCGGTCACCAGCTTCTTTTCAATATGTCGTTGCAAAATCTGGATCAGCAACTTCCGCAGGTCGGCCCCCAGCGCCTTGGGCCACGGCACCTCTGCGAAGCTCTCCACAGGAGCGCGAAACATCTGCGCCGCGAGCGCACGAGACTCACTCGAAATCTCCGACGACGCCAACCGTTTATCCTCCGGACACATTAATCCATCGGCCAGGGCATGAAAATAAGCCCGGCTGCCGTTCAAGCTGCGGCCGCAAACAATGCACTCCGTCAACTCCGGCAGAAATCCAACCAGCCGTGTCAGCCACAATTCAAAATATGTAATCGGCATCCATACGTCTGACCCTTTCAGAGCATGCAGCACCGAAAGCGTTAAGCGAAATACGGCGTCATTCGCCTCACGCTCGGGCAGCAGTTCATCCAGCAACTCAGCCACGTGCGCCAGCGCCGCCGCCCGCGCGTAAGTGACTTCCGTCGCCATGGGAGACTCCAACACTTCGCACGCATCCAGGCGCACCAGTTCCTGCCGCTCGCGCACATCGTAAAACGCGCGAACGTAAGTCATCGGCTCCAGCGCGCCGCCAAAACGCCGCTTCGACTTCTTCGCCGACCGCGCCACGCCGCGCACTTTTCCCTCCGCGCGCGTAAACAGCGTGACCAGCAGATCCGCTTCGCGCAGCGGATAGGTGCGCAGAACGATCGCCTCAGACTCTATCAGCGCCATGGAAGCTCAGCCGGTGGACGGTTGATTGTAAATGTATCGAAAAACAGGTGGAAAGATTAGAAACGCCGTCTTGTGCAATCTCAGGTAGCTCCTGCAAAACGCTACGCCCGCTGCAAAACGCAGTGGCCCAAACGGCCACTCCCTTTCGGTTTCCAGCCCGTAAGTCCAAGCCCTGCAACAACTCAAGCTGCCCCTCTCATTTGCCCCTTGCGTGCACTAATAAGGATGCAAACGGCGCGAACGAGGGGCCGCGCAATCAAGCGGTGGACTCAAACCCGAGAGGAGGGTTTATGTCAATCCTGTTTGTTCTGCTGATGTTCTTGCTGGTCATCAGCGTCAGATATTTCGTCGAGCCGCATTCGGAAACCGTACCGGAAGCGGAAGTCTTGGCCAAACCGCAATCGCCGCGGCTAAAGCGCGAATTCGGTTTCGAGATCCCGCAGGATTATGGCTTCCATCTCGGACACATGTGGGTCATGAAAGAAAGCTCCGACGATGCACGAGTCGGCGTCGACCAGTTCGTCACCAACCTGCTGGGCCAGATCGATCACATCGATATTTGTGGAGCCAATCGCTGGGTGCGTCAGGGACAGAAGCTGATCACGCTGCATAGCGGCAGCACCAGCGTGGATTTGCTCTCGCCGGTCGAAGGCGTAGTCACGGCAATTAACAACGATGCGCTCGGAGATCCCAGCCTGGTCATGAACGATCCTTACGAGCATGGCTGGCTGGCCACCGTGAAATCGCCAGACTTGGCCGTGAATCAGAGAAACCTGATTCAAGGTTCCATGGTCGCGCCCTGGATGCAAAACAATGTAACCCGGCTGAATGCGCTGTTAACCGAATCCTCTCCTGCCTTGGCGCAGGACGGCGGATTGCCCGTCAGTGGCGTGCTTCCGCGGCTTAACTCTGAACTGCAGAAGAAAGTGGTGAAAGAGTTCTTGTTGTCCTAATGGAACTCTGGCTGGGAGAGGAGAAGAGTCATGGCAAGCACCAGAGGAATTTTGGTCGACATCACGAAGTGCATCGGCTGCCGGAGTTGCGAGCAAGCCTGCAAACAGATTCACGGATTTCCCAGCGACACGGAGTACAAGCTTTCGCCCACCGCGCTCACGGTTGTAGAAGATCACGGCGACCGGTTCGTGCGGAAGATGTGCATGCACTGCCAGGATCCGGCCTGCGCCTCGGCGTGTCTGGTGGGCGCACTCAAGAAAAGTGCTGCCGGACCGGTTACTTATGACGGGTCGAAGTGCATCGGCTGCCGTTATTGCCTGGTGGCGTGTCCGTTCGGCGTGCCGCGCTACGAGTGGTCGAAGCTGGTGCCCTACGTCAAGAAGTGCGACATGTGCTCCGAGCGCCAGGCAAAAGGCCAACCGCCCGCCTGCGTGGAAGCTTGCCCGGTGCAGGCATCGATCTCCGGCACTCGCGAAGAGATTCTGGAAGAAGCGCAGCGCCGCATCCTCGGTAATTCGACAAATGCCAAATATGTGAAGCACATTTACGGCAGCGAGGAAGCCGGCGGAACGTCGGTCTTCTTCATCTCCGATGTGCCCTTCGAGAAGCTCGGCTTCACCGCCGCGCCCAAGCAGGATCTTCCTCTGCTCACCGCCAGCGCTTTGGGCGACGGACCTACCGTGATCCTGGTCGGTGGCGCTTTGCTTTCCGGTTTGTACTGGATCACGCAACGCCGGGCTCTGGTCGCTTTAGCCGAAGCCCGCGAGAAATCTGTAAAGGAAGGGAGTTAAGCCATGACTGCCATAGGAATGACTACCCGAGAAACGACGGCCAAACGATTAATTCCAAAAATCAGTTTCTGGCGCACGATTGTGGCGCTGATCTTCGCCGCTGGCATTTACTCGATGTATGCACGCTTCGCGCTCGGCTTTAAGGTCGCGACCAATCTCACCGATCCTCAGCCCTGGGGCCTATGGGTTGGATTAGGCACGCTGTGCGGCGTCGGGCTCTCGGCCGGCGGTTTTGCCATCGCGGCATCAGTTTATCTCCTAGGCCTCGATCGCTATCGCCCGATCCTGCGCACCGCGGTGCTCATCTCCTTCCTCGGATATTGCACGGTATGCGTCGGCATGCTCTACGAGCTCGGTATCCCCTGGAGAATCTGGCATCCCATCTTCATGTGGAACCGGCACTCCGTACTGTTCGAAGTTTCCTGGTGCGTGATGCTCTATACCACGGTGCTCGCGCTCGAGTTCTCGCCAGCCCTGATCGAAAAGCTTCCCTGGGCGAAGCCGCGTGAACTCTATTTGCGCTGGCATCACAGCATCCTGATCGCGCTGGTACTGGCGGGCACGCTGCTCTCCTCGATGCATCAATCGTTCCTCGGCGGACTCTATCTCATCACCAAGGGCCGTCTGGATCCGCTCTGGTACACACCGTACCTGACCACGATGTTCTATCTCTCGGCCATCCCCGCTGGGCTGGCCGTCACCATCATGGCGATCTACCTTTGCGTGCGCTCGCTCAACGTGCGGGTTGACATGAGCATTCTGAGCGACGTAAGCAAAGTGATCGCTCCCCTGCTTGCGATGTGGGGCGTCTTCCGCTTCGTCGACCTCATCAGCCGCGACGCAACTCCCTATCTGTGGATGTGGCGCGAAGAGACGGGTTTGTTCTGGCTGGAGATCGCTTTGCTGGTAGTCATCCCGCTCATCCTGCTGAATCGGCCAAGGGTGCGCGAGAACCCGCAATACCTGTACGGAACCTGCGCCGTAGTCGTGATGGGATTCGTCACTAATCGCCTGAACGTCTCCGTCACGGCCCTGCAGGCGAGTTCCGGCGTTTACTACGTGCCCAAGTGGACGGAATTCGCAGCCACGTTTGCCACCATCGCCGCCGCCGTGGTGGCCTTCCACTACGCCATCGTCTACCTGGACATTTTGCCCAAGAACCCTCCGCCGCAAAAGTGGATGGCTTCCAACGTTCCCGCCAGAGCCTGAAGTACGGCCCTGCGGCGAGAAAACCCCGGGAGAACCAGCCCGGGGTTTCGTTTTGGGGCGAAAAGCTAATGCCGCGGAGCCCCATCCAGATTTGTCCGGAACTCCTAAATTAAGGTAGGGCATATTTTGCCGTACAAAAAAATACCGTGCCAAGCCTTGTCCAAGAGGTCAAGCACTCAAGTTCTAAGATTGCCAATAACTTAATCTCGTTTTTCACATCTTATCCACAATCTAGTGCTACGATACCGGTAGACATGAGCCTGCGCTTTGACGAAACGAAGGCAACTCAGGCTGCTGCTTACTTCCTGTCGTTCCGTCCCTATCACCGAATGCATTATTTTATGTTGATCAAGCTGCTCTATTTAGCAGATAGAGAGGCTTTGTTACGCTGGGGCGTACCTATCACGACGGATCATTATGCCGCGATGAAACATGGCCCTATCGTGAGCACGATTTACAATCTCATAAAAAAGCCAGAGAAAGGCGCCGTTATTTGGTCGCAATACATCTCAGCCCCAATGGGCAACAAAGAAGTGAAGCTTCTGAAACCCGCCCCAACGACGAAATTATCGAGAGCTGAAGAGAACCTAATGCGGGAGATTTTCGCTCAGTACGGCGATTGGAATCGTTACAAACTCCGAGACTACGTTCTCCACAAGCTTCCTGAATGGAAGAATCCGGGAGATACCTCAATTCCTATTAGTGTGGCGGACATTTTGGAGGCTGGGGGAGAAAAAGAAGCTGAGATTAAAGCTATTCAGCACGAACTAGATAGGTTTGGAGTAGAAGAAAACAAATTCCGCAAATTTGCCTAAATGATCAGATACGGCGACACGTTCATGTTCGCCGATGCGGATGATCCAAAGGGCCATCTCCACATAATAATTACAACCCCATCGGCAAAGGGTGAGGTTGTCACGGTTCCGGTGACAACCCCTAATAGCAAGTCCGACAGGATGACCACGTTGAACGTCGGAGACCATCCACGTATCACCCATCCATCTGTGCTCGCATTTTCGTTTGCCAGAATTAGAACAGTCTCCCAGATCGAGAGCCTAATCAAGAGCTACGACGCAAAGAAATGCGCGGCCATGAAAGAAGACGTGTTGGAACGTTGCAGGCAAGGAGTATTGGAATCTGATCGCACTCCTAACGAAGTCAAAGCCTTTCTACTCCCACCGGCAAAGTAACCCCCAAGAATCCACAACCAGCACGTGACAATTGACCTTGCCCCCCACATCTTCGGGAGCTGATCATTCTAACGAGCGGCAGAGCCGACACCGATATTTCGCTGTGAACGAGGGCGCCAGCTAACTCCTTTGTTTCAAGGATTTTGCGCCTAAGTCTATGACTGGCAAGATTTTGCAGCGACTTTTCCGCCAAATCAGTGATTTCAATAGACTGGGGGAGGGGGGAGGGGGGTACCCATTTTCGGAGCTCACAGGGTCCGACCTCTTCAAGAGCGCCGCTTCGCGGCGGACAGCCGAGGGTGGCTGTCCCCACATAGGCATTCTAGTGCTCCCACGAAGAAAAATGGCGCCGGAATTACCGGCGCCACGAGGACTCGCGAGATGCGGTCTGGCGAGTTGGTTAAATCCGAACGAAGCTTATTTGCTCTCCGCCACTGGGCTCGCGCCCAGGTCGCGGCGAGCGTTGACCGCCGTGCGGGCCGCGCGGGCGGCAGGCATGTTGGCGGCAGCGGCTCCGTAGCGCTCCAGCAGAATGGGCGCCATGGTGTTTTCCGCTTCCTTCACGAAGATCATCTGGGTCTCGGAAGCCATATCGACGCGGACGAAGTCTCCCAGCTTGACCTGGCCGGTTGCTACCAGGTTGGCCAGCGGGAAGACGAGATGGCGTTCGATGGCGCGCTTCAGGTGGCGCGCGCCGTAACGCGGGTCCGTGCCTTCCTTCAGCAGGAACTGCTTCACGCCGGAAGTGCAATTGAAGACGAACTGGTTGGCGCCGGCGGCCATCAGCACGCGTTGCTGCACCATGCCGAGTTCGATCTCGAGAATCTGCGAGAGGTGCTCGTCGCGCAGGGTCTTGAAGACCACGGTCTTATCGATGCGGTTCATGAACTCCGGCGTGAACTTGCGGCGCGCCGCTTCGACGGCGGTGCGCTGAATCTTGTCGTCAAAGTTGTTGTCGACTTCCACCGCTTTGGGCGCGAAGCCAAAGCCGCCATCCACCAGGTTGGTCATCTCGCTGGCGCCCAGGTTCGAGGTCAGGATGATGATGCACTGCGAAAGATCGACGCGGCGGTTGTCGCCCAGCGTGAGCGTAGCCTTGTCCAGAATGCCCAGCAGGAGCTGCCACAGCGAGTCGCTGGCCTTCTCGATCTCGTCAAACAGCAGGATCGAGAGCTTCAGCTTCTCGGTGAACCACTGGTTCAGCGCTTCCTGCGTGAGCAGGGGATGGGTCTCGCGATGGCCCAGGTATCCCGGAGGCGAACCGATCAGCTTCGCAATCTCGTGCGAGTGCTGGAACTCGGCGCAGTCGATCTTGATGCAGGCGCGGGAATCGCCGAACAAGGCTTCCGCCATGGCTTCCACCACGCGCGTCTTGCCCGAGCCGGTCGGCCCCAGAAAAAGCAGGTTGCCCACGGGACGTCCCGGAGCGTTCAGGCCGGCCAGGAACATCTGGTAGATTTCGGCGACCTTTTCGACGGCCTGATCCTGGCCGACGATCTTGCGGCGCAGGGCGGCTTCAAACTCTCCAGCATCGTTGCTGCGGCGGTTGGGGTCCAGCACGGTTGCGAGGTTCGTTCTCATAAGGTCGTTATCCGGCTTGCCCTTGTTCCAGGCCATCCCGGCCCTTCACCTGCATTTCCAAGGATCCCCAGCCAGCCACTGGTGTCTCACCTTCCTGAGATGACAAATTTCGTCACTTGGAGACCTGCCGTCGGCCAGCCGGTAATGCGTCCCCGGTACTCAAGAATAAGCAAGCGGCTGGCCACGGTCAGGGACAAGCAAGGAGAAACGAAAGCTCTGCATCCGCAGGAGTTAGATACGGCGCCCCGAAATTAGAACAGAGCAGGAAGGAAAGTTAAAGAGGTGCAAGCGAAATAATTTGCGCATAAGGGAAGGGACCGTCCCGGTCCCTGGGCGCATCCCTGCCGACGAAAGAAACGTTACGGCCGCAATCCGGTCGCGCTCTTATCTTGTCGCGTGTCGTAGCAAAAGGTGACACTCTACTTAGGAATTAGTCCTTCGGCTAGGCCGGAACCACTGGGGAGATGACCGCTAGTAACTAGCGGCTCCGCCACCTCCGGAATAGCATCGCGATCAGGGCGTTCCCGGAGGATTGCTTGCATCGCTCGTCTATTCTCACGATCTCTGCGGCCTCGTGTGTTCTGTTTGGCGTGGCCGCCGTGCGGCTGAACCCGCGCTGCTCCTTACTTCAGGCTCAGGCCGCGCAGTCGCAGACTGCGGCGCCGATTCCGGCCGTTGCTGCTGCAACGCAACCGGCCGCGCAACTCAAGCCGGTCGGCGAGACGCTTCCGACCAGCGCAACACTTGGGGACATTCCTTCTGCGCAACTTTCAACTCACCCGGGAACCGAGATCTATACCGCGAAGCGCGGGGAAAGCATTCCGGCAGTCGCACATCATTATCTGCGTGAGACTTCGTATCTCACATCGTCCGAACTGGCGGAAGCCATCCGCACTGTGAACGGCAAGGGCTCCGGCAACATGCTCAAGGCAGGCGAGCAGATTACGATCCCGGGAATTCTGGCTGCGCCGATCGTGGAAAAGACCGTTCCCGTGGCTAAAGACTTCGAAGTCCGCGCGATTTACCTCACCGGCATCATGGCCGCCAGCGACCATGGACTTCGCATCATCCGCCACTGGCGCGAGGTTGGCGGCAACGCCGTGGTCTTCGATATTAAGGATTCCGACGGGAGCGTGAATATCCCCTTCGAGCATCCCCTGCTCGGCAAGCACCAGGTCTACATTCACGACCTGCCGAAGTTCGTACGCTTTCTGCACTCCGAGAACATGCATGCGATAGCCCGCATCGCCATTTTCCGGGACGAGCGTATGGTGGTCGAGCATCCCGAACTCGCGGTGCAGTCGAAGAAAAACAAACAGCCCTGGCGCGAGAACGGCAAACTGGTATGGACCGATCCTTCGCAACCCAAAGTGCAGGATTTTGACATTGCTTTGGCCAAGTTTGTGGCGCAATCGGGCGCGGATGAAATCCAGTTCGATTACGTCCGCTTCCCTGCTGAAGGCGATCAGAAAGATGCCAGCTTCGTATTTCAGAATGAACATCCCAAGTGGCAGCGCTCTGACGTGATTACCGACTTCCTGAAAAAAGCGTATGCCGAGCTGCATCCGACGGGAGTGCTGTTTTCACTCGACGTCTTTGGCGTGATGGCCTGGCAGCGGCCCGTCGATCTCTCGCACACCGGGCAGGACATTGTCGGCATGGCGAAGTATTGCGACGTGCTCTCGCCCATGATTTATCCCTCACACTTTTTCGGGATGGATAACATCGAGCATCCCGGAGATGCGCCTGAGCACTTTATCGGCGAATCGATGGAGCGCTTCGAGTTGATCACCAAAGGCAGCGGCGTAGTGATCCGCCCGTGGCTGCAAGCCTTTCGCTGGCGCACCAAGACTTATTCGCCCGAATACATCAAAGTACAGGTCGCCACGGCCAAGGAAAAAGGCGGTATCGGCTTCTTGTTCTGGAACGCCGCGAACGACTACAGCAAGCCGTACGTCGCTATGCCCGAGATGCGGGCCGAAGACTTGAAAGAAGGACCCAAAGGAAAGGAAAAATTCTTTCGCGGCGACGAAATATCGGCAACGGTGATCAAGGCCAGCTTCACCCCGGCGGCTGCGCCTGCAGTTCCCAAGGAAGACTTCAACCTTGATCTGACTAAGAGATAGCATCCCTGGGGCTATGCCCTTGGTGACCTTCTCCTAGCATTCCAGCCGCCTTAGAATCACAGTTCCACTAAGAACTCTCTCAAATTCCTCCGAGAATTATTGGCTTGAAGGTTGTTGTAGGTGCGATCGATACAGATATAAAAACTAACTTATAGGAGGCCATCGTCATGGCTGCTGGTGCGGCTCCCGCTCCCGAATCAAAGGCGAACAAGAAAACCGAGATCACGGAAAACTGCGAAGCGCGTCCCGTGACGCTAAAGCAGCGCATCGAACGCGTGCTTCATGAGATTTTCAAAGGACGCGAAGAATACCTTGGCTGGCACTAGCAGACACCGAGTCAGGCCGAATAGTAGTTCTGTCCCCTTCTGTGACCTGACAAACCGAGCCAAAGTTCCAGAATCGAAGATCAAAGCTCTGTGCTAGATTGTCCCCGCCGCTTCTTTCGTCCAGCCTCCGCTTTGCGCCCCGAGAGCAGCGCTGGCGATCTGCTCCAAAGGCACAACGATGCTCACGGCGCCGCGGGAGATCGCCTCTTTGGGCATGCCGAACACGATGCAGCTGGCTTCGTCCTGGGCGATCGTGGCGGCTCCAGCTTCCTTCATCTCACACAGGCCCTGGGCGCCGTCGTCGCCCATGCCGGTCATGATGACGCCGACTGCCTTGGGGCCGACGGAAATTGCCACCGAGCGAAAAAGCACATCCACACTCGGACGATGGCGGGAGACCAGCGGACCATCGATGATCTGGACGACGAGTTCTTCCGCCGCTGCGATTGACCAGCATATGCCGGTTGCCCGGAGCAATCAGCGCCTGGCCAGTTTGTAGCTGGTCGCCGTCGCGAGCCTCCTGGACTTCGATTCCGCACTCCCTGTTCAAGCGTTCCGCAAAAGCCCGCGTGAAGCCTTCGGGCATGTGCTGCACAATCACGACCGGAGGGCAGTCGACGGGCAGGGCTGCCAGGAAGACACGCAAGGCCTCGGTTCCGCCGGTTGAAGCACCTACGGCGATTACTCCGTTCGTGCGTCCCGGCTGCGAGACTTGCCTTTGCGAGGCAGGACGGCATCGGCCGTTAGGCGAGGAACTGGCGGCCACACGGCCGCGACCTGACCTGCGCTTGGGACGCGCTCCACACCGCATCCAGCAGAGTCACGGCCGATTCGTGCAGGAAGTCACGCACTCCGACCTTGGGCTTGGTGATCACTTCGACCGCGCCTTCTTCGAGCGCGCGAAGTGCGAGCTCGGTGCCGCGAGCCGCGAGGCCAGAGCAGACGACGACCGGCGTCGGCATTTCCGACATGATTTTTCGGATGAAAGTCAGGCCGTCCATGCGCGGCATTTCCAGGTCGGTGATGACTACGTCGGGAGGTTCTTTCTGCATCTTTCCCCATGCAATCAGCGGGTCCGCCGCCGCCTTGACCTTGATCCTGCGGTCGGTGCCAGGATGGCCTGCATAACCTGGCGGACCATCGCCGAGTCATCCACGACCAGGACCTGCAGATCATCTCCATTCATAGTGGCACGTTTCTTCACTCCTCGGACACCGCTTTGCGCGGGTCGCCTCTAAACGCCCTGCGTGCGGTTTTCTTTGTCTCCCGCTTTCATGTAGATGGTCGGCTCAAGGCTTCGCAGCTGCGGGGAAACGCTGTTCAAGATTTTCCGCGTGGCCCACGAACAAGAGAACCGTTGGCCATGAGATGACGGACCAGGTTCGCGACCACTCTGCGCTTCGAAGCTGCATCAAAATAAATCAGAACGTTGCGGCAAAAAATGGCGTCAAATGGACCTTCCATGAGTTCGGAGTCCTGGTCCAGATTCAACCTTCGGAAATCGATCATCTGCTGGATTTCGACTTTCACTTTCATCTCGCCTTGCCGCTCCGCGATTCCGCGCAGCATAAAACTGTGCAGCAAATCGGGGGGCAACTCCGCCGATCGTGTGATGGGATAAATCCCCTTGCGGGCCTTTTCCAAGCACGCGGTTGGAGATATCAGTGGCCAGAAGGCGCACATCCCAGCCTTCATCGGCGGGAAGATGCCGGGCCAGCAACATGGCGACGGTGTATGGCTCTTCGCCGGAAGAACATCCGGCGCTCCAGATTCGCACTCTTCTGGGGCGCAACCCGCGTTCGGCGTCCGCACGCCATCGGGGAAACACTTCTGCACCATGAACTCGAACTGCCGGGGCTCGCGGAAGAAGCGGGTCTCATTGGTGGTGATGGCGTCGATCATCCGGGCGCGTTCCTCGTGCTGCTCCGGACCGGCTACGCGTTCGTAGTAGGTTTCGAGTGAAGTGATTTCCAGCGCGCGAAGCCGACGAAAGAGCCGTCCGCACAACAAGGCAGTTTTTGAACTGCCCAGCCAGATGCCGGTTTCGGCGTAGATCAATTTCTGGAATTTCTTGGAACAGCGCGGGACTAACCGAGAGCTGGGGCGGCTGCTGCAAGGTATGGCATCACCATGGCGGGACTTGCTTGAATCCTTGCCTGCAGCGGTTCCGGCGGGCACGGCTAGGCTCCAGCTCTCGAAGTGCGCCGCTTTGGCCGGTGCATCCGATGACCGCGTCGTGCGGACCTCTTCGATCGGCAGCCGACTCGGTCACCGCCAGCAATTCGTCGGCGGAAAGCACTTTGTCGATGTCAAGAATCAGGCAAAACTTCTTGCCCAGTGCTCCCATGCCGAGCAGGTATTCGGTCTTGACACGAGTACCGAAAGGCGGGGTCGCTTCGATTTCGTCCGCCGAAAGCTCAATGACCTGGCTGACAGAGTCGGCCAGAACTCCCATGGTGAGGCTCTCGCCCTGGAACATCACCTCGGTGATGATGATGCAGGAGAATTTGGAAATGCCGCTGGCCGGCATCCCGAACTTCACCGCGAGATCGACCACCGGGACAACCTTGCCTCGCAGGTTGGTGACCCCGCGGATCCAGATCGGAGTGTTGGGCACGGTGGTGACGGCCTCGTACTCAACAATCTCGCTCACCTTCACGATGCTGATGGCGTATTCCTCGCCCGCGGTTAAGAAGGTGAGGTACTGCACCGTGCTCAGCGGGAGTTGCTTCTGCTTCCCTTGGTCCGAGGCTCCCATAGTTTGACTCCTCCACGCATTTCTTCCGATTGTTTTGTCGATGGCGCCCGGCTCTCTCCTGCCAAGCGGGTACGCTACCGCACGGCTCGACAGCTGACCTAGAACGGAGCGAAGTTAGCTTCTTCCGTTGCCTTGCTGTTGACCGGATGATTGCGGCTGGGCTGCGCGAGATCGCTTCTGAATGCTGGATTCAGAGGCATGGTCACGCGCTGCTGTGCCGTCGCCGCGCAGCGATTCGCGAGCTGCTCTCCGGCCACACGGAAGAAAGTCATCAACTGCTGCAGTTGCTCCGACTGCGCAGCCAATTCTTCCGCGGTGCTGGAAAGTTCTTCTGCCGACGATGCATTGCGCTGCGTGACCGTGTCCACCTGGGACATCGCCTGTTGATTTGCGTTACTCCGCTGGACTGTTCCGTGGAAGCGGCGGCCACGTCCTGCACCAGCTCGGCGGTCTTCTTGATGGACGGCACTAGGTCCGACAGCAATTGGCCGGAGCGTTCGGCGACGCTGACGCTTTTGCCCGGCCAGGCCCGCCGATTTCCTGCGCCGCCAACTGGCTGCGCTCGGCCAACTTTCGAACCTCGACCGCGACCACGGCAAAGCCGCGGCCCTGATCTCCGGCGCGCGCCGCCTCGATGGCGGCGTTGAGTGCAAGAAGATTGGTCTGGTAGGCGATCTCCTCGATCACCGAGGTCTTGGCGGCAATTTGCTTCATGGCTTCGACCGTCTCTTTGACCGCGGCGCCGCTCTCTTCCGCCGCCATGCGCCCCCTTGGCCGCCGCCTGCTCCACTTGCCGGCTGTTGTCGGCGTTTTGGGTAATGGATGCGTTCATCTGTTCCAGGCTGGAGCTCATCTCTTCCACCGAAGCAGCTTGTTCACTGGTTCCCTGCGAAAGACTCTGCGAGGAAGCGGAAACCTGCTGGGCCGCGGAAGCGACCGCTGCGGATCCTTCGCGGACGTCGCGGATAATGCCTGACAACCGGCCGCTCATTTCCTGCATGGCCTGCTGTAATTGCCCGGTCTCGGAACGGTTGGTGACCACAATTTCCCGGGTCAAATCGCCGGCGGCGATACCGCTGCGCGTGCTCGACTGCCTGCTGGATCGGCGCCGTAATGCTCCTGGTAACGCTGATGGCAGAGAACGTGGCCAGAATCAGAGCGACAGACAGGAGCAACAATGCAATGCGTGCGCCCTACGGCATAGGCTTGCTGGCTTTCCTTCATCGTTTGCTGCGATGGCCGCCGTCTGTAGGTCAATGAACTTTTGCCACGAAGCGCGGTACTTGTCGAGTGCGGGATCACTTCTCCGCTCAGCGCCGCCAGCGCCTGGTCACGCTTCTTGTCGGCCAGCAGCGCCTTGGCTTTATTCCTAGCCGAAATGTAGGCCTGCCGGTCCTGCGTGACGATCTCAAACTGGTCCCGCTCCTGGGAAGAGCTGAGACTCTTTTCGATTTCCGCGACTTGCGCGCTGATTTCGGTGACTGATCCCCTCGTTTTGCCTGGTTCAGTTTCTTCTCTTGTTCGGGGTCGGCGGTCTCGAACAATTGCAGAGTGATGCGGGCGTTGGTGATTGAGTTCTCGATGGTCTGGTGGGTCAACTCAACCGTGTTGTAACGCTTCTGCATCGAGGACGACATGTTGGAATTCAGCCGGCCGAGCCAGGCCAGCCCGAATCCGCCGACCGCTATCACGCACAGCAGAATGGCACCGAAGACGACACCCAGTCGCGTGCCTATTTTTCGATCTTGCCAAGTCTTCATTGTCCTTCACCTTTCCAATCGAATGACCGCTTTTCTAAGCTTGCGCCTGCAAAGCCGACTGCATCACTCCGCGCAGAAGACTGGGAACGTCGATGATCAAACCGACGCGTCCGTCTCCAAGAACCGTAGAACCGGCGATTCCCGGGACTGCTCGAAATGCCCTGCCCAGCGGCTTGACTACCGTCTGCATGCCACCGAGCAATTCGTCCACTGCGATTCCAGCGTGGAACTCATTGATCTTGACGACCACGATGTTTTCCCTCTTCGGGGCCGTGCCGGACACGCTGAACACCCGCCGCAATCGGACGTAGGGAAGAGCGGTTCCGCGCAGGCTCAGAATTCCGCTGGCTTCCGGACTGCGCTGTTCCGCGGGCAATTCCGTGCACTCGGTGACATGTTCCAGAGGAACGATAAAAGTTTCAGTCCCCGACCCTGACCGAAAATCCTTCAATGATGGCCAGGGTCAAAGGCAGGCGGATGGTAATGGTGCTGCCTTTGCCGGCTGTACTCGATATCTCTACCGTGCCGCGCAAACTATCGATGTTGCGGCGGACAACGTCGAGCCCGACCCCACGGCCGGAAAGATCAGTCACCGATTCGGCGGTGGAAAATCCCGCCTGGAACACGAGATCGTAAATATCCTGGTCGCGAATCTCTTCTTTGCCAGAGAGGAGTCCAAGGCGTTTCGCTTTGTCGATGATCCGATTGCGGTCGAAGCCCGCTCCATCGTCTTGCAGCTTCACGATAATGTTGCCGCCGCTATGGGCGGCCGTCAGGCGGATCAGCCCACAAGAGCCCTTGCCCTGGCTTTCGCGCAGGGCAGGCTTTTCGAGGCCGTGATCGACTGCATTGCGCAACAGGTGCAGCAGAGGATCCTTCAATAGTTCGAGCACGGTCGTGTCAACTTCGACGTCTCCTCCTACTACTTCCAGGCGAGCCAATTTCCCGTGGCTCTTGGCGAGGTCCCTGACCGAACGGACGAACTGGCGGAACAAGGGGCCGATGGGCACCATGCGGATACTCATGACTTCTCTCTGCAGGTCCATGTAGAGGCGCTCGGCCTCGCGATGCATCTCCAGGATGGCACGTCCGTGCTCGGTGCCGAGTTTCTCGATCATTCGACGCAGGCGGCCTTGCGCAATCACAATTTCTCCAGTCAGATTCAGCATCTGGTCGAGTTTGTCGACATCCGCCCGCAGCGTGCGGTGACTGGCTCCCGGGAGCGAATCGCCCTTCGCTGCCGAACCGGATTCCTCCGAAGCCGCCCTCGTGGTGACAACTCTCTTCGCCCGCTTCTCGACCTCCCGCGCGATTTCTTTTCTCAGATCGTGTTGTTTCGGGGTAAGTTCCTGAGATCCGGCCGATGCGCTTGAGACCATGGCGCGAAGTTCATCCACGGCCTTCAGGAGCAGGGAAATCAAGTCAGCGCCAGGCAGAGCCTGCTGCTCGCGAAAAACGTCCAACAAGTCCTCCACGACGTGAGCAAACCCAGCGATTTCGCTCAGTTCCAGGGAGGTTGCGTTCCCTTTGAGACTGTGCGCCACGCGAAAAATCGTGTGCAGGAGTTCCAGATCAGACGGGCTCGATTCCATCTGGACAAGCGACTGCTCCATTACAGCCAAGCCCTCTTCCGACTCGACGAGGAACGACGCGAAGATTGCTTCGCGATCGAAGTCCCGTAAGTTCATCGTTCCTCCTCTTGTGATCCCGCCAAATGCGGCGGGTCTTTCACTTCAACTGGTCGAAATTCTTGATTCTGGTCACGCCATCAATGATCTGAAAGTCCAAACGGCGGCCATGTTTTCCCGAGACTCCTCTCTCCACCACGGGAATGCCGGCGGAGCGAAGAAAGTTTTCGGCAAGCTCTACATTCCTCGATCCCACCGACTGCGATAGATCGACCGCGAAAGCGCTCGATCCACCGAAGATCTTGGCCTGCAAGTTGCGGATCTCACATCCCAAGGCCAGCACCTGGTTCAACAGTTCAGGGTTTGCGACATTGCCGTAGCGCAGCCGGTTCGGCCCTTCGCCAAGTCCATCCGGAAGAAGGTAGTGGTTCATACCCCCGGCTCGCTTGTGACTGTCCCAGAGGCAGACCGCCGCGCACGACCCGAGGATGGTTGAAATGGTGATGGGATCGCGGGTTACGAATACCTGGCCCGGGTAGAGGAAGTGGCGAGCTTCGCTCGAATCCGCACTTTCAAAATTCTTCATGACTTCAGCGGGCAGAACGGCTGGATTGAATTTGGGAATAGTCTCTTTCATACGCTGATCCCGGATCCCTCGTTCCCTGACTTCGCATGGCCTGTCGGGCCAAACAAAGGCTTAGCGGCTTCGTCGGAAAGAAGTTTGAACAATTCCATGTCCGCCCGGTCGAAGGCGGGCTTCTGTGGAAACAAACGCAAGATCGCAAGTATCGCGATGGTTTGGTCGGCAACACTGATAGGAACAAAAGCCTGTGCCTTGGAGGCCGCGCCCGAGCGTTCGCGAGCCCCAAATTCCACATGGCATTCACCGCGCATAACGCTCTGAAGGCCAGCCTCGCCGAAGTCGCGCAGCAAGTCGTACTTCTCTAGATCGATTCCGAAAGACCAGAAGACCTGAAAGGTTGCAGTTCTGCGATCAATTCTGAACAGGCCCATTTCTTCGGAGCCGAGGAAGTTGGCGACGATTTCCCGCACGCCCTCGATCGCATCGTCCTGATCCTTGCTCTCAGCCAGCCTCTTGCGCGCCGCCTTCAGACGCGGGTCATGCATTGGCTCGGCGGACCGGGACTTCGCTGGGGACCCATTGTTTCTGTCACTTTTCATGAAGAATATCTTTGCTGTGTTGAGCTGCTGACTTACTCGCCCAAGTAGCTCTGTAACAGGGCCACCAACTCGGTGCCGTCAACCGGCTTGGTGATGTAGTCATTGCATCCACTCTGGAAGCCGGCCTCCATGTAAGATTCCTCACCACGCGTGGTGACCAGAACGATTGGGATCTCGCGTGTGCCAGGTTGCTGGCGCATCATCTTGCAGGCCTCAAAGCCGTTCATATTTGGCATCACTACATCCATCAAGACGAGGTCTGGGCGCTCTTGTTGTGCCTTCTCAACAGCTTCCCGCCCGTCATTCGCCGTCACGCACTGATAGGTCGTGCGCTTTTCGAGAATCTCGCGCGACATCATCAAGGCTGTCCTGGAGTCGTCAACTACAAGGATTTTTTTTGACATTGTCTTCTTCGAACTGGAATGCGAAGTTGGAGCAAACCCTGCGAAGAGGACCGAATCAAGCCACGTCCGCGAGTTGCTTCCATTAGCAATCTCTAACACAGTCGGAGATTACGTCGGTAATTACGTCGGTAATTACCGAAAGCTCGGGTAATTTTTTTGGGTTTGAGACGAGGCGTTCAGCAGCTACTCCACGTCAGCGGCCGGATAGGCCTCGACGTATTCTTCTCCATCACAGCCGTAATACGTGACGGTGCGTGCATCGAAATCGACATCGTAGCGGACAACTCCCGCTTGCCACGATGCCGACAGGAATTCGGGGAAGGAGCTCTCGCCCGCCTGGACGGTTCGCAGCGCCCTGATGAGCGCGTCGCGGTCGAACGCGGGCACGTCGGCTGTGCCGGATACCAGCGGCGCACCTTGGGTCACTACCGGTCCCTTCTGAGTGAGATACAGGCTCTGGCAAGACGGGAGGAACCATTGGTTGCGCCTGACCCCCGCCCGCCGGAGAGTCTCGGCCAGATAGGGAAAGCCTCCTACCTTGGGGCGGCCGGCCATGGCGCGTTTCTGGGCGGCTTGCAGGGTTTCGATTGCCTTACTCATCTTTGTCTCCTCCATAATCCGGCGTGTCAAGATCCAATCTGTTTGAAATGCTCAACGGCACCCTACTCCGCGGGAACATCAGATTGAGGGGCAACCCGACTTGCGGTTGCCCCTCAATGCACGTATGGATTGTACTGACCTCCTAGTTCGCGACCGGCACCCAAACGGCGTCAGCGGCAGCGAACTCTACGCCAGCGACTTCGGTGTTCAGGGTTACAGTCCGAAGATCAGCCTTTTTGACCGGCGTGGCAGAGAAGCTCAACAGATACTGATTGTCGAGAATGTTCTGCAGCTGATCCAAGTACGGTTCGAAGCTCACCGGAGCCTGTAGTCCAAGGAAGAAGGACTCGCCGCCGGTTACATCCGACAACTTGGCGATGCCCAACTGCCCATTGGTGGCTTCCCAGTAATTGCGGTGCCAACGGCCCTGGCCGGGGGTGTAAATCGAGTGAATGATCGTACCGGTCCGCATAGCCACGTCGGCTGCCGAATCCACGTCGGGATTGGTGCTCAATCCGCGCCAGGTGATGCTGCGCCGCGCGCGGTCGATGCCATCCGTCACCATCACGATTTCGCGACGATTGCCGCTATCCGGCCAACGCTTCATCAGGTCGACCACGGAAAGATACGGGCTTCCGAAGGCGCCTGCCGACCCCAGGGGCAACCGCAGCGACTTTGCCGCGGCTTCGTGATCAGTCGTGAAGTTCTGCACGATCTGGACGGTGCCGTTCCTCATGTAGCCGACCCCGACCGAAGTCGTCGAGGGCTGCGCTTTGATGAAATTGGCCAGATCGCTCAGCTGCGATCCAAGGCTGGGACTGGAGGCATCGTCGATCAGGAAGAACAGTTCGAGCCCTGCGCGGTCTCCCTTGGCCGGAATCCAATCGGTCACCTTCAGGCGTTCCTTACCTTGCTTAATGATGACATCTTCCGGGCTGATGACCGGCATGCGTTTGTCGCTTCCGACATTCGCTGTCACCGTCATGGTGACGGGAACGCCGTCGGCCTTGGCCGTCTGTTGCGCGCTTGAGGAAGCGAAGCTGCCCAGAAGCATCACTCCCGCCAGCCCATATACCATCACTGAATTGAACCTGGACTTCATCGTCATTGTCATTCTCCTTAGTTTGAAATATGCGTTGCAGCGATAACTTTGTGTTTCGTCTGATCCCCTGGTTCTTGAAGCCTGGTGTTCAGCAAGCGGCATAAATCCCGGCTGCATGTTCCATCGGCTTCATGGATGTACTATGCCGTTTCCCGTCTGAAGCGCGCATCGCGAGATAAGAGGCTTTTTTAATAACGCTGGCGAGGAATCCGCCGGATACCATGACAGGGAAGAAGAGCGATACCACGTTTGGGGGATTCGACCGCTGCAGCGCGAGATCAGTTTTCGGCAACTCGCGGAACTGGTGCGGGCGGGCTAGAACTTGGACAGAGAGGATAAGGTCGCGCGAAAGATCATCGGAACACGGCTACGCTTCCGGCGGGCGGGAGGGTGAGGATCCGAGCGGGCGCGACGAAGACGAAACTGGCGCATTCGATGTGGAGGACCTTGCCGGAATCGAAGGCGAAGACAGCGGCGCTTGTGAGTTCGAGGGACGGGGAATAACAATCTTGCGGCGCCCAAATAAACGTGCGTCGAGCGAGAACGCCCCAGGGCCCAGCAAAACGGACGCGACCACCATGATCAAGAGATCGAGGCCGAGCGGGTTGCTACTGAGGAAATTCGAAGTCATGGTGGAAGGGAACAATACCGCGATGCTAAATCCCGCAAGAGCCGCCAACGCGCAAGCGATGGGGGTCAGAAAGCCGACTACCAGCGCACTGCCGCTTGCTATTGCAAGCACGCACGCGGCCAACGCTCCGACGCTCATCTCCTCCACTCGAGGCAGATAGGTGCACCCCTGAAGGATCAGGGTAACCCCGACCGCCGCGCGCAACAGCAGGAGGGCGATACCTTGCCATCTGCCGGGAAATGTGGAATAGAGCCGCTGCAAAACTGCCTCCTGAATTGGGCGTTATGACCGAACCTTGCAATCAGAGTAGCAACTTCCATCGGAGGACGAATCCCAAAGGCTCGGAATTCTTGAATAACACTATTTAGGTATCCGGTAAGGGGCATCCGGAACCATCACAAGTGAATAATTCCGCGGCGGAGAGCGATGGATACGGCCTGGGTCCGGTCACTCGCCCCTAACTTCTCCATAATGTGCTTGATATGGACCTTGACCGTCTCTTCCGAGATGAAGAGTTTCTCGGCGATATCACGGTTGCGATTTCCGCCGGCGATATGCAGGAGGACCTCGATCTCACGCGCGGTGATGGCCTCGTCGCTGTAATGCTCAGCCAGATGCGCGGCAATTTGCGGAGGGATGCGCTTCTTGCCGGCATGAACCTGGCGGACCGCCTCGACCACTTCTTTCGGCGGCATGCTCTTGAGCATGTATCCGCGCGCGCCTGCCTCCAGGGCTCGCTGGATTTCGACATCGCCCTCCGACGTGGTGAGCATGACGATGCGGGCGTCTTCGAATTCCTGGCGGATGGCGCTCATGGCATCGATGCCGCTCATATCCGGAAGCCGGATATCCATGAGCACGACGTCAGGACGATGCTGGCGAAAACCATCAATGGCCTCCTTCGCAGTGGATGCTTGAGCCACAACCACCATATCCGGCTGATTATTGATAAGAGTCGCGATTCCCTCGCGCAACAAGGGATGGTCATCGACGCAGAAAACACGGATGCGATATTGGTCACTCATACAATTTGCCTTCTAATTATCAGATTACATTGCTTCATTTTTCTTCCGGAACAGGCGAGTCAGCCAGTTCGAAGAACGACTTGACGGAACAGCTTCGAAGGCTACCCGGCCGGGAATCGAGAGTTCAACCTCCGTCCCAGCATCTGGCCGGCTCAAAACCAGCAACTTGGCGCCGATTTTCTCGGCGCGCTCGCGCATGCCGGAAAGACCCCAGTGTCCTTCACGCCCAGATTGGAGCACATGCTGGTCGATGCCGCAACCGTCGTCGCGCACGATCAGTTGCAGGTGGCGGGCTGTGTATTTGATTTCCACTTCGATTTTGCTCGCGCCCGAATGGCGGTAAGCATTTGTGATGGCCTCACGGCCGAGACGATAGACTTCGTCCCAAACGATCGGGTTCAACAAGCGTGAAATTCCTTCGACAATAACGCTGAAGCCGACATTGTCGGTTCCAGGAAATTCTTCGCGTATTTGGGAAAGGGCCTGATCGAGGTCGTTCGAGCCGCGAAGCGGAGAACGAAGACTCCGAATCGTGCTGCGGCCTTCTTCTGCGACCTGGTTCATCAGTTCAATGACGCGTTGCACGATGGGCTTGGCCGGAGAATCCGCCGGCAAGCGATCATTGGCAACATCGAGCTGCATAGCGGCGCTGAAAAATCCTTGTAGCAGGGTGTCGTGCAGATCGCGGGCAATTGCCTCGCGTTCCTCAAGCCGCTCCTCGAGCCGGGTTTGCATTTGCGAGGCTAGTTCCCGCACCCGGCGGGTATACATCAGCCAAAGTGTACCAACGGCAGTGATGCAACATAATGCCCAAAACCAGGCGGTTTGGAAAAAGGCGGGAAGAACCGTGAACGTTAAGCTTGCGCCCACCTCATTCCATACGTCGTCATTGTTGGAAGCGATGACGCGAAAGCGGTAATTTCCCGGACGAAGATCGTTGTAAGAAGCCTGACGCCGCGTCTGCGGATCTTGCCAGTCCGTGTCGTGGCCCTCAAGTTTGTAGCGGAAGCGCACTTTTTCGGGAGCAACGAAGCTTAGTGCGGTGTAGTCGATTTCGATGTTGCGCGTCCGGGCGGGGAGATGGAGATCCATTTTCGGGGCATATTTCTTCTGGTCGGCGATGATCTGTTCCACGTGCACCGGCGGCGGAAGTTCATTCTTGGCCAGGTGATTGGGATCAATCATCTGCAAAATGTCGTCGTTTGCGAACCATAACTTTCCGTCGGGAGATTTTGAGACTTCCGGACGGAAGTTCGTTACCGCCGGTTGCGCACCGTCAAACACGTCGAGAGTTCTCACCTTTACATCACTGTCAGGTTTTTGCCACCACTTCTCCAGTTCGGGCGCTTCGATTCGCAGCATTCCGCATTCAGCATCCAGCCAAAGCGAGCCAGCATTGTCTTTGATGACCGCGAAGATGGAATCGCAGGGAAGACCATTTTGCGAGCTGAGGGTATCCAGTCTTCCCTGCTTCCAGCGGATGAGACCTTGTTCAGTGGCACCCCAGGCCGAACCATCGGGGTCGACGAAAAGATTTCGGATCCGGCCCCGATTGGGAAAGAAGGTTTCTAATTTATGTTCCCTGTACCGAACTAAGCTGCCGTTCAGGAGACCCATCCAGATACCACCTGTCGGATCGGCCGCCAATGACAGAGTTCTAGGAATCGCAGGGGGATCGATCTCTTCCAGGACTTGAAGATCCTGAATACGAAACAAGGCGGGCGTTGTCGTTTCGACCCAAATATTGTCCTCAACATCCTCGGTCATAGCCGCAACTACGCCGAGAGATGTGCCGTCGCGCTTCTTTATTTCGCGAAACCCTCCGTTCTCCTGGACCGTGAGCTTTCCATCGACGCCGGCCCAGAGCCGTCCCTATGGTCCTCTAACAATGAGGTAACCACTCTTCCCGGCAGGCCCCTGCCTTCTTTAATTTCCGACAATTTCCCCTGACGAAGAAAATCCAGGGCCCGGACATTTCCAATCCACACGGTTCCGTTTCGCGAAGCAAGCACGGAACCGACTTCGTCCGCTGTAAGACCCTCACGGATGGAGAAACTGGCCACGTCGATGTTGTGAAAGCGGTCAATCCCCCTGGCCGTTGCAACCCACAGATCTCCCTCCCGATCCTGATAGAAACCGTTGACCGAATCACTTGATAATCCGTCCGCAGCTCGGAACTGATCTGCTTTGCCATCGTGTATCTTGAAGATCCCGTCGTTGATGGTTCCGACCCAGAGTTCGCCGTCGCGGTCTTTCATCAACGCGCTGATCTCGAGTGCGGTGCCGTCCATGCCAGGCACGACGTAGCCTTTCCAAACGCCGTTCACCAGTTGCTCAAGGCCAAGATGGGGCCCAGACTTCTGTATGCCGACCCAGACAGTTCCGTCCGCATCGGGGGCGATGGCACTGACTCCGCTGAGTCCGTTGGCGCGTTTTAATGACTCCGGAAGATAAGTCGAGACCGAGCCGGGCTTCCAGCGGCAGAGGCCGAGGGAACTGCCGATCCAAAGATTGTCCTGACTGTCCCTGACCAGCGGCTGAGCGTAGCGAAACGGAATGCCATCGGCCGCGCCATAACAGTGAAGATCGTTCCCAGCGACTCTGCAAAGCGGACCCCTGGTGTCAGGGCCGACCTGGGACCGCGTTATCCAGATGGTTCCGGTGGAGTCCTCGACGATGGACTCAATGAATCCAGGAGCCGCGGTTGCATAATTAACCAGCTCTCCGTTTGTGAAGCGAGCTAAACCTGTTCCGGTTCCGATCCAGAGACTCCCATCGGTGGCGCCCAGCAGAGAATCCACACGGTTGCTAGGCAGCTTCCTGCCGTCGGGCGAGGTCCAGGGAGTAAATCGAACACCATCGAAACGCACCAGGCCGCCCTCGGTGCCGATCCACAAATAACCGTCCGCGGTCTGGGTGATGGCATGTGGAGTTCCACTGAAGGCTCCATCCTGGACTCGCCAGGCGGTGTGAGCATATTGCGAAATGTGCAGGCTGGGATCAAGTGCCAGAGCCGGAAAACACAGCGGGAGCAAAGCAATGAGAAGTGTCAGGCGAAAGAGGCCGCGGTTCCAAATGGCGCGCCGATCCGTGACTGTGGAGTGAACGGTTAACAATTGCCTGCCTTCGTTGGAAGCGAGTTATCCCCCAGGAGCTGGTGCGAGGAGAAGCTACATTTTGCCTTAACAGCGGCTTCTCGTGTTGTCGCTCGGACGAGGGAGTCTTCGAGTCTCGGCAAGTTTAACCCGAGGGGTTGGTTGCGCGTATCTTCAATTTCTCACGGATGGTCCGGCTTCGGGCTTTATCAAACCTTCCAACAGGCGTTTGATTTCCAAGAGCTGGCGCTCGAGGCGGGACTCGGTCTCGGCATTTTTTCTGGCCATCAGAACCAGCTTTGCAGATACCAGAAATACGCCGCCCTCAAGGAGCAGATCGTGAGTGAAGCCCTTTAGGACCAGGGCGGCAGCGAACATGACGATGGTCAGAACAATCACGACAATGGAGGCTGGATCGGAAAATTCAGACTTTGGCATTTCTTCAATGTCCTTCATCATTCTTATCCACGGCGTAGCTGAGATTTGGCATGTGTCAAAACCACGGCCACATCATGATCGGCCAATCCTGTTCCCGCTCGTTCGGATGATACGCTGGCGCATCCGCAAATCAGTGGACCGCGATTGCCGGAACGGTTGTGATGATCGCGAATCGGTGAGTTTCTTCCGTCATTCTTGCGCGTGGTTCCTGGTAGCAGGAATTGCCGGGTTCCGAGGACTTTTGAGGAAACTCCCGGAACCCGGCAATTGTCTTTGTTATGCACTGAAGCGGATTTTTCTCAAAGCCAGAGAAGATCCGAGTGCCAGCAGTCCCATGAGCCCGACCAAAGGCAGCATGCTGCCCGTCGTCGGCAATTCCGAGGGAACCGTCTCGGAGGCAAGCGTCGGAGTCGCCGGGTTCGCCAGAGGTACAACCATGGCGAACAGAATTGGCTGGTTCACCGCAGGCGCTTCCGGAGCAGGAGTGCCCGAGACTCGCGTCTCCTGAGAGATCACTGTTTCAGGGGACTCGGTAACCCGGGTGGCGGAGATAGCCATTCCCTTCTTCAAGCCCCACGCATCCGTCAGTTGGCCGTTGACTGCGATTTTGGCATCATCGGGGAGCGTGAATTTCTGATTCTTCCCGTTGTCCAGGGTCAGAATCAGATTGCTGGGCGGATTGACGTGCCATACCTTCCCGGAAATGCTCTCCACCGTCACCACCGTTCGCGGAGTAACGCTGGTAATGGTTGTGCGCTGGAGTTTCATGCCGGGCTTGAGCTCGTGAATTCCCAGATCCTGGCCATCGACGTTTACCTTGAAGCTGTCCGGAACGTTGGCGAAGTGTACGAGCTTGCCGTCATCCTTCTTGACGACGAGGTCTTGTCCCGAAACGTAGACGATTTCGCCACGTTCAATCTTCGCACTCTTCATCGGATCTCCGTTGGTGATATTGGTTGCGGTTTCAATCTGGGCATTCAGCACTCCTGCCAGCGACATGCAAAGCATGCCGGCGGCAAGGAACTGGCCGAGACTACGTAGAAATCGAGGTGTGGTCATTGTGGTTCTCCTTAGTATTTATGTTGCAAGGTTTAACTGCCTTGCTCAGTTGTGTTGTGCTTCTGTGGTTCAAAATCGATACGCGACGCGTGCACGATGTAGCGCTCGGGCGCGCTGCCAACGAAGTAAAACGGATAGCAAGTCACTAGCGTCAAAGACGGTTTCGACCTTGGCCGTAATACGTCCACGTCGGTGGTCTTAACAATCTGGACCTCATCGACGATGTAGGTCACGGTGTGATCGGGCTCGTCCAGTTGCAGCTCGTCGCCAATCTTTATGTTCTTCAGCCCGCGAAAGAAGCCGTCTCTGTGGCCTGCGAGTCCGATGTTTCCGTCCTCGCCGATGCGCGCCGTGCCCTGGATCCGGCCGATACCACGGTTCAAAGTTAGATCGTCCGTCCCTTCCAATATCGGTGCTTCCAGGCGAATCTTCGGAATGCGCAGCACTGCTGATGGAGGGGCGAGATCCTCGCCCAAACTACTCTGGTAAGCCTTGATCCGTTTCTCCGACCACGAGAGGAAATCTGGCGGGGAGGTTTTTTCTTTGGGCTCCGAATCAGCCGGAGCACTGACGGAAGCTGATCGCTTCTGCTCTTCAAACTGCTGCACAGCCGCTCGTGACATGAGAAACCCGCGAATTCTGGCCGCTGCATAAGTCACCAGCAGGGCCAATCCAAGAACCAGTAGCAGATTCGACAGCACGCGCTGGATCTTGGAGAAAGTGCGCCTTTCCATCGACTGTGGCACCTTCTGCTCACGAACTGCGTCATCCGGCTTGTACTTTCCAAATCTCATGGAAGTACTATGCCGCCGGACAGAAAACTACACATCGCGAGATAAGAGGTTTTTTCAATACCACTGGCGGGAAAGAGATCAATACCCAGATCTAGGGATTCGATCGGGTCAGGCGTACTTCAAGGCCGAGAAAGTCTGCGTGATCGACCTCGGAAACGTCCGAAAACCAGCGGAATAGACCGGCTTCAGACCGGTTTCGTCAGGTTGTCAGAAGAACGCACTCTTGAACTGCTCGTGCCGTTGCAAGGCTTGCTTCATCATCGTCTGGAAGTCGGGTTCGTCGTGAAGACTTTGTAACAGGGGATCGCGGACGAAGTAGGGATAGCAGAAGAAGCCACCGCCGATGCTATGCCGGAGCATGTGGAGGGCGGAGGTCTTGTCCCCCAATACCGCGTAGGCTTGCGCAACTTTGTAGATGCCCTCCGCATCGCTTACGCCGCGCTCCTCAATCTTGTCTTCCGTTTTCTGCAGGAGCTTTATGCCGGCGGCATTGTCATGCCGGATCGAGTAGCTGAGGGCTTTGCCCACATCGGCAGGAAGCAGGGAGGAATCCAGTTCGAATGCGCGATCAAAATCCTTTGCCGCCTGCTCGCGATTGTTCATGTGGTACTCGGCAAAGCCGCGGTAAAAGAGGATATAAACAGAATCGTTCACCGGCAAGCTCTGCAGGAATTTTTCGTAGTCGCCCAGGTAAAGGTAACTGTTCATCGCCGAACTGTTTAATTTCACCTGAGGGTTGTTTTGACGCGCCTTTTCGCACTCCTCGATCGATTCTTTCAACATCCCGCCGAAGCGGTAGGCGTATCCCAGCTCCCAGTGCGCCTCGGCATTGTTGGGGCTGTCTTTCAGAACGGATCGCAGCAGCGGCACTGCCTGCTCCACTCGGCCGGTGTCGGTGAACAGATTGGCTTCATAGATTCGAGGTTCCACGAGTGACGGATTCAGCGCGATCGCCTTTTCATAAGCGGTTTCTGCCTTGCCGTATTCCTCTCGGCCTCCAAAATGAAGCGATGCGTTTGTGGTGTAGGCTCGTCCCAGGTGCGCCCAAGCTGGCGCGTAATTCGGTTCGAGAGCCGTAGCTTTTTCCAGCATGTCGATGGCCGAAGAAAATTCATTGAGCGAGTACAAATCAATCCCGCGCAGGTAGTCCTCGTACGCCGCAGTGCTGATCGGCTTTTCCGGCTTGAGATTCGCAGCTTCCGCCGGCGACAGGTTTAGCTCCAATCCCTTGATGATCTGTTGCGCCACCCGGTCTTGCACCGTCAGCAGCTTGTCGTACTTCAGATCGATGGAGTCTCGCCACAGAATTTTGTCCGGCTTGACATCAATCAACTGAGTCGTGATTCTCAAGTCATCGCCGTCCTTCACGAAGCTGCCGGTGAGGAGCGTGTCAACGTTCAACTCTGCCGCCACTTTCCTGGGATCAATCACCTGGTTGCGATACTTGTCGATGGAGGATGAGGGACGGACGGTGAGGGCGCCGACATAGCCGAGTTTGGTGATCACCGCGTCGGCCAGTGAGAATCCGAGGAAGTCGGTTTCGGGGTCCTGCCTGAGATTTCGGAAAGGAAGGATGGCCAGGCTGCGCGTTCCTATGATCGCAGGGCGAACATTTGACTTTCTCGCGGCGATGTAGCCGAGCAGTGCAATCGCAAACAATAATGCGGCGATTAGCCCTAACCACCCTCGGGACGACGACTTCTGCTCCAACGCGGGACGCGCGGCGCGCGCTGGAGTTGTGCTGCCCCATCCGGTTGTCTGCGATTTGGGACGGACTGATCCGTGCAGCTTGGCCTGAAACTCCGCCTCCTTCTTGAAGTCCTGAAGATCAATCAGCAGATCCTTTACGGCCTGATATCGGGTCTCGCGGTCCTTCCGCAGCGCCTTGCTGATGATGCGCTCGAGTTCGTTGGGCACGTCGGGCGCGTAGTCTACCGGCGGCGGAGGATCAACTTTCAGAATTTCCGCCATCACGTCACTCGCAGTCTCGCCCTCAAACGCCGCTCTTCCGGTGACCATCTCATAGATCACCGACCCCAGGCTGAAAATATCGCTGCGCGAGTCCACCACCAGGCCCCGAGCCTGTTCCGGAGACATGTATTTGGCCGTACCCAATACCATTCCCGGTTCACTGGTGGCAGGCGCCACGGACAATGCCCTTCGACGAATCGTCTCCTCGACCTGCCGCTCGGTTAATTTGGCGATTCCGAAATCGAGAACCTTAACAATCCCGTCGGTTCGCACAATCACGTTGTCTGGCTTGATATCGCGATGAACGATGCCACAGGCATGAGCCGCGACTAGAGCGCTGGCGATCTGCATGGCGATTTCGATCGCGGCATTCCACCCAAGTTTGCCGTTCGCCATTCTCTGGCGAAGCGTTTCGCCGTCGATAAACTCGGACGCGATGAAACGCAATCCGTCGGCGTGTCCGAATTCATAGATTGTAAGAATGTTGGGGTGATTGAGCGCTGAAGCCGCGTGGGCCTCGTGCTCGAAGCGACGCAAATCCCGCTCATCACGAGTCAGTTCTGGCATCAACATTTTGAGCGCGACCTTGCGTCTCAGCCGCGTATCCTCGGCGACGTAAACCTCGCCCATGCCGCCAACTCCCAGCAAGGAAATGATTTCGTAATGAGCCAACCGGGTACCGGGAGCAATGGTTCCGCCGCGTGTTTCCATCATCTGCTGCGCGGCTTCCAGCACCGGTTTCTGCAGGAAGTCCATGGGTTTCCCGGCGGAATTCAGCAGGCCTTCAATTTCTTTTCGCAGTTCCTCGTCGCCATCACACTGTTCTTCCAGAAATTCCGAACGCTCGTCGGGCTTCAATTCGAGAGCCTCATAAAACAAAGCCTCGAGCCGCCGCCATCGGTCGGATGAGGAAGCCATCACCGCGCAATCCTTACAAAATTATTTGGGTTCCTTTTGCTTGAAGAGGGAGCCACGCGATCGCTCCTAGGCCGAGCCCTGTCCCAGTTCGCGGTAGAGCCAAGCTTTTGCCAAAGTGAGTTCGCGATGCACCGTAGCGGGAGAAATTTTCAGCGCTGCCGCAGCTTCGTCATAAGTAAGTCCACCGAAGAAAAGAAGTTCGATCAGTTCGCTCTTCCGCCGATCCTGG
The DNA here is from genome assembly GCA_963750245.1 of uncultured Acidobacteriaceae bacterium. Taxonomy (GTDB): domain Bacteria; phylum Acidobacteriota; class Terriglobia; order Terriglobales; family Acidobacteriaceae; genus Sulfotelmatobacter. Next base: position 12,482 of record CAVVQB010000002.1, on the reverse strand, counting down.
GCCGCCAGGCGTTTCAGGGCGTCGTCCAGTTCCACAATGCCTTTGTCGGCCTGCGGACCAAAGAGGACGGCTTCATCCAGAGGGATTTTCTGGAATTCCCCCCCGCGCTTCTGCCGGTTGTTGGACTTGGCGTGATCGACCAGGATGCGGCGCAACATGCGGGCGGATACCGCAAAGAAGTGTACCCGGTCTTGCCATTCCACGTCAGCATCGACGAGGCGCACGTATGCTTCGTGAACCAGAGCAGTTGCGCGCAGCGTGTGGTCGGGACGTTCTGCCCGCAGACAGTTGGAGGCAAGCCTCCGGAGCTGGTCATACACGACCGGCATCAGCTCGTCCAGGGCTTGTTTGTTGCCGCTGCTCCATTGCCGGAGCAGCTGCGTGACTGCCTGGCGGTCCGGAGACACATCCATATTTGTCTCCTGTTGCGTTTCGGGTGGAAGCTGCCTGGCCGCAATCGGCCGTTGCCGTTAAAACACCACTGTTTCAAGCCATTGCGGGCGCTCTAACGTGTGAGCATTATACCCCACAAAGTATGGATGGGAACGCGAAGTGGATCATCGTTACAAAATTCGGAATCGACAGTGCCATCCATCACGACGGTTGTCGCGAAAGGCTCGGCCAAACAAGACAATGGGAGTCTGCAGGTTCGCAGACTCCCACTTGCTATTCCCCTAATACAGCGTTATTCCACCGGCGTTGCGACGAACCCGGAGTTAATCGGCGAGGTGCCGAAGAAACCAACCAGCAGTCCCTTGTCGTTGATCCCATTCACGATGGTGGTGCCGACCCCGTCAGGATCGTCGACCGACTCGAACGAAGCAGTGGCCACCGTGTACACGAAACCGTGGCTGTTGCCGGAGCTATCACTCCATGTACCCACCACCAGGCCTTTGTTGTTCAGTCCAAGTGCCTGGGTTCCGGTGGATTCGGGGTAGTTGAGAACAGTGAACTTTCCCTGGATCTGGAGCCATCCGTGATTTACACCCTTTGCGTCGACGTAGAATCCGCAAACGCTGCTTGAGTTGTTGATTCCGGTTGCCTGCGCACTGACGGAGCCCGGGATTTCGAAAGCTTCGAAAATGTTCGCGCCCTTCTCATCGTAGATGTACGCCGTATCTGGTCCACTTCCGCTTACCGTCGTGCTGTAGTAACCCGCAGCTTGACCGTAGTCGTTCTGGCTTAGAAGCTGATTGAAAGGCTGCTTGGGATAGGCGACGCTCGTGAAAGAGCCCAGGTAATCCGTGAACCCAATGGTTTTCCCGTTGAGGATATAGAACCCCGAGGTCTTAGCGGGAGGGTTGTTGATCCCGATGACCTGGGTCTGCTGCGAACCGGGGAAGTTCTCGTTGGTGAAGGTCTTGCTCGATAGAACATAGGTGAAACCCTTGTTGACGTTCGCACCGTGGTAGCCAGCAATCTGGTTGGAGTTGTTGATACCCAGCAACTGAGTGAACGTGTCGCCGGGATAGTTGACGGTCTCGAAGGTGTAGGTGGTTTGGGCAAAGGCGGTGGACATGCAAAGCAGCACGGACACGCCAAGAGTGAGAGCGATGTTTTTCAGTTTCATGGTAGTTCCTTCCGGTTTTGAGGTATTTGAATTACTGCTCACTCCTGAAGGCGATATTCTGCGGACAATTCCCTCATGAACCGTAAATTTTCTTTGGTCGTGGATGGCACTCGATTACATGGAACAATCCTTCCGGCCTCGCTGATATCACGTCCAGCGCTTCCGGAACTTACTCCTCACCTGCCCCGGTTCGTGACCCTGTCGGCCACCGTCCGGGTTCGCGGACGCCCGACCTCTTCGAAGTCACAGGAAAGATTTTCGGTTGACACGGCTCCCGGTCGTTTTATAATCGTTCTTATCCGATAATCATGCACCTCACCCATGAACAGTTCCGTGAGCTGGCCGTGAAGCATGGTTTGCCGGTGACGCACCAGCGCCAGGTGGTCTATGAGGCCGTCATCGCTGCGCACGGGCACTATTCTCCGGAGGACATTTATGCCGCGGTCCGGCGCCGCATTCCGTCCATTTCTCTCGCCACGGTCTACAACAATCTGCGGCTTTTCATCGAGTGTGGATTGCTGCGAGAGGTCACTCCTCATGCGTCCACGTTGCGCGTGGACGGCAATCTCGAACCTCATCACCACCTGGTATGTTCCCGCTGCAAGTCGGTGCAGGATATTCAAGGAGACTTCATCGATTTGAAGCGGCTATCCCGGCAACTGCCGGACGGCTTTGATCTGAGGCAGCCGTTGATCGAGGTCTTTGGCCTCTGTCGCCGCTGCAGCACCAAAAAGTAGTTTTCAATGCAATTCCAAATCAATCTTAGAAGGAAGAAAACATCATGGAAAATACACTCGCGAATTCATCAGGAAGTGTTGTCCCTGAAGCAAAAGAAAAAAGCCCCGCAACCGAATCGAAGTGCCCGGTAGCTCACGGCGTCCGCAAATCCCACGCGAATGTTGATTGGTGGCCGAATCAGTTGAACCTGAAGGTCCTGCACCAGCATTCCCCTCTGTCCGATCCGATGGGTAAGGAGTTCAACTACGCGGAGGAGTTCAAGAGCCTCAACCTGAATGCCGTGATCAAGGACCTGCACGCCTTGATGACGGATTCGCAAGAATGGTGGCCGGCCGACTTTGGCCACTACGGACCGCTGTTCATTCGTATGGCGTGGCACAGTGCCGGCACTTACCGCATCGGCGACGGCCGCGGCGGGGCGGGATCCGGTCAGCAGCGCTTCGCACCACTCAATAGCTGGCCGGATAACGTGAACCTGGACAAGGCTCGCCGGCTGCTGTGGCCGGTCAAGCAGAAGTATGGCCGGAAAATCTCGTGGGCCGACCTCATGATTCTGGCAGGCAACGTCGCATTGGAGTCGATGGGCTTCAAGACATTCGGTTTTGGCGGCGGGCGCGCGGACGTATGGGAGCCTGAAGAGGACATTTATTGGGGACCTGAGGGAACGTGGCTGGCGGACGAGCGTTACTCCGGCGATCGCGACCTCCAGAATCCTCTCGGCGCGGTGCAGATGGGTCTGATTTACGTGAATCCGGAAGGGCCCAATGGAAAGCCGGATCCGATCGCCGCGGCACGCGATATCCGGGAAACGTTTGCCCGCATGGCGATGAACGACGAAGAAACCGTTGCCCTCATTGCCGGCGGACACACCTTCGGCAAAACGCACGGTGCTGCCGTTCCCGCTCAATATGTAGGTAACGAGCCAGAAGGTGCTGCCATCGAGGAGCAAGGTCTCGGATGGAAGAACAAATTTGGCAAAGGTTGTGGTGCTGACACGATCGGCAGCGGCCTGGAAGTCATTTGGACAACCACCCCCACGAAGTGGAGCAACAACTTCTTCACGAACCTGTTCAGCTACGAATGGGAACTGACGAAGAGTCCGGCTGGCGCCCATCAGTGGACACCGAAAAATGGCGCAGGCAGCGGTACGGTGCCGGATGCGCACAATCCGTCAAAGCATCATGCGCCGTCCATGCTGACCACCGACCTCGCGTTGCGGTTCGATCCAGCTTACGAAGAAATTTCGAGGCGCTTCTACGAGCATCCAGATCAGTTCGCAGACGCGTTCGCGCGGGCGTGGTTCAAGCTTACGCACCGTGACATGGGCCCGATCCCGCGCTACCTTGGCCCTCTCGTTCCGAAGGAGACGCTGGTGTGGCAAGACCCGGTTCCCGCCGTGGATCATAAGTTGATCGGGGAGCAGGACATTACCGCTCTGAAGGCGAAGATCCTAAAATCCGGACTGTCGATCTCCCAATTGGTTACGACTGCCTGGGCATCGGCGGCGTCGTTCCGCGGCTCCGACAAGCGTGGCGGGGCCAACGGCGCGCGCATTCGCCTGGCGCCACAAAAGGATTGGGAAGTGAACCAGCCGGCCGAACTGGCGAAGGTTCTGCAGAAGCTGGAGGCGATCCAGAAGGAGTTCAACAGCGCGCAGTCCAACGGGAACAAAGGGAAGAAGATTTCGTTGGCGGACCTGATCGTTCTGGGCGGCAACGCGGCCGTCGAGGAAGCCGCGAAAAAGGCCGGACACGACGTGAAGATTCCTTTCTCGCCGGGACGCACGGATGCTACGCAGGAGCAAACCGACGTGCACTCATTCGCCGTCATGGAGCCGGTCGCGGACGGGTTCCGCAACTATCTTCGCAGCGGACAGGTCTTCTCGGCTGAGGAGTTGCTGCTCGATCGGGCGCAGTTGCTGACGCTGACTGCCCCTGAGATGACAGCGCTCATCGGCGGCATGCGCGCCCTGAACGCGAACTTCGGACAGGCGAAACGCGGCGTCTTCACCAACCGGCCCGAGACGTTGACGAATGATTTCTTCGTCAACCTGCTGGACATGAATACGAAGTGGGAGCCCTCCTCTACATCCGAAGGCGTGTATGAGGGACGCGACCGCTCGACGGGCAAAATCAAGTGGACGGGTACGCGCGTCGATCTCGTGTTCGGTTCGAACTCGCAGCTCCGGGCACTCGCTGAAGTCTACGCGTCTAACGACTCGAAGGAGGCGTTTGCGAAGGACTTCGCGGCTGCGTGGAACAAGGTGATGAACCTTGATCGCTACGACCTCGCCTGAACGTGCTGTCCGCCGTTGCTGGGATCGGCTAGAGCTTGTGACTTTTTCGTGGCTCGCGGGGGCGCATCGCGCGCTCCCGTGCCGCCTTTACGGACAAGCGCAACCATTTCGTACGGACCGAGTGGACGGAACAACTTAATTGTTTCGTTCCTTACGGCTTTGCGGGACGCCAGTGAGGCTTTGCCACTGGACTCCTGATGCTGATTGCGCTGGTGGCAGAGGGCGTGCAGGTGTCGCTCCCGTACACAATCTTACTGACCGCATTGTAAAAGGTGTTGTTACTGATAGTGTTGCTGCCTATGACCGGACCACTCAGAACTCCTGCGCAGGTGGCGCTGATCGTGTTTCCCGATACTGTGTTACCCGTTGCGCTGCCAGTGCAGGTGTCATCGATGTGTACGCCGGATTCATCTGCACCGGTAATCGTATTACTATCGGCGGTGTTGCTATCGCCGCACAGGTCGATGGCGTCGTATAAGTGGGTGAGTGTTACCGTGTTGCTGTTCACAATCGCATCGCTTCCCACAGCGATTCCGTACTGCGTGTTGCTCACGAGGTTGCTGGTAATGCGAACAGTACCTGTCGATGCATAAACCAGTATGCCCGCGGCGGCGTCTCCGGTGTCTCCGAAGACGTCGGGAGCCCACACATCCGATCCCACCGTGTTGCCGGTGATACTACCAGTCGCGTCGAATGCGATCTGAATTGAGTTCTGCCCCGCTCCATTCCATGGGCCCTGCCCGACTACAACATTGTTGGAGATGGTCACGTCCGTGCCACTTGCGTTTCCCGTGATTCCGTTCTTCTGATAATTTGCCACGTTGTTATAGGAGATCGTTACAGTCGACGGGAAATAGGCGGAAGGATTGGGCTGCACCGTTGTAGCGCCGCTCTCGACGTAGATACCCAGGCCACTTTGGCAGCCGGTAAGGCCATCAGAGAGAATGTCATTAATCACGGAGTTGCGGGTAATGGTCCCGGAAGCATTCTGATAAAAGATGCCGATGGGGTTGCCATCGCAGCCGAGACTTTCGAGATTGCTCCCGGAGGCGTCGATCGTCAGATCCTCGATCGTAACGCCAGTGGTGTTCTGCACCAGTATCTGGGCTTCGATTGCCGGCCCGCCGTAGGTGCTGGTCGCATTTGCCACCATCCCTCCGGTCGGAGCCGTAATAATCGCTGCCTTCGAATTGCCCGAGACAACTCCCTCCAGGATTACTTTCTTCGTAATCAGGACCTGCTCGGGATAAGTGCCGGGGCAGACGTAGATTGTAGTCCCCGCTACTGAGGCGGCGTTCACCGCCGCAGAAATTGTCTGGAATGAGGTGTAATTAGGCTCGCACTTGCCGACCGCGAGGAAGGTTGTTGCAAACATCGGCGCAGCCGCCAGCAGCAACCCGGCGGCCAGAACACATTTTCTGAATCGCATCTTAACTTTTCTCCTTCACGGATCAACTCGTATTGCCTCCGCATCAACTGTTCGCCTAAATGCGAAACGCGAAGCCAATGCGAACGGCCCTATGCATAACCTTTTGCGTTCTTCCGAGTTAGCCCCTGGAAGATGAGCAAACGAAACCACCGTTTCACGCAAGTTGAGGGTTTAAGCGACAAACACCACAAGGACGTTGCTGGGGGTACTCAATCCCTTGCGGTAAGGCCGATGCGCGTACATTCTTCAAGACGCACAGTGGAACAACTAGGGCCCGAGGATCCGAACGACAACCGCGCGGCGAATCTAAACCTTTCTTGCACTCGTGTCAATCATTTGTGCTGTTGAAAGAAATTAATCTGATGGCAAATTACAAGCTCCGATCCGAACTTACATTCTTGGCGTGTGTCACAGAAAGCCGCAGATAACGACACCGCTGTGGGAAAACATCTGTGCAAAACCATTGAAACAGGTAGCGCCGTAACAATTTTGTAGCCGAAGATTAACTTGACTTCCTTAAGGCTGGGTACTGTAGTTGGCGCTACTCCGAAAATAGATTTTGGGAACCCAAGGTACAACAAGAACAAAGTGTGACTGCTGTTTTCTCGCGGGTCCTTAGGAGGGACTATGAGATTTTCGCGCTTCGTCTTGGCATTAGCCAGCGTCGTGTTGGCTGCCGCTCAAGCCTTTGGCGGAAGCCTGGCAGGTTTCCAAACAACAGTTCCTTACCAGACAGGGGTCATCGGGGCCAATTTTGTGGTAGCAGCGGATGTGAACGGGGACGGTTTCCCAGACATTGTCGTCGCCACCAACAATGGCGTGACTGTGATGTTAAACAACGGCAACGGCACATTTGGCGCGCCGTCGCTCGACGTGGGGGGTGACTACGCGACGTGGGGGGTGTCTTCCGAATCGGTGGCAGTTGCGGACGTAAACGGGGACGGACTGCCGGACATAGTAGTAACGAACTACTGCGCGCAGACGCCCACCGGATGCTATGGCATCGCCGTGCTGCTTGGGAACGGCGACGGGACCTTCCAGGCGGCTATAGGTTATGACACCGCCGGACTGGCAACTGGAGCGGTCGTAGTCGGCGATGTGAACGGGGACGGATTCCAGGACCTGGTCGTGACCAACGAGTGCCAAGTCTATACCTGCGCCGGCGGGTCGTTGAAGCTGCTGCTGAACCATGGTGACGGAACGTTCGCAAGGGGCACCGAGATTTCGGACTCCAAAGGACCGGTTGCCATCGGCACTATGACTAATGACGGCAATCTGGACTTGGTGACGCCCGCGGGCGTGATGTTGGGTAACGGCGATGGAACGTTTCAGCCGGCTAATGGGCTAGTGGTGGCCGGAGCGAATTCGATTACTCTCGCGGATGTCAACAACGACGGCCACCTGGACGTGGTGGTGACGCTTACCAAGACAGTCGCGGTGCAGCTAGGTAACGGAGACGGAACACTTCAGTCCGCCAACACTTTCAAAACGGGTGGGCTGAATCCACTGTGGGTCGCAGTGGCGGATGTCAACGGCGACAACAATCCGGATCTGGCCGTGGCCAACGAGTGCTCGGTACTTGCTGGGGGTACGTGCGGAGGCACGCCCTCAGTGGCTATCCTGGCAGGCAAGGGCGATGGCACCTTTTACTCACCGGTCACTTTCGCAACTGGCGGATACATTGCCACTTCGGTGGCGGTGGCCGACGTGAACCAAGATAGCAAGATCGATCTGGTCGTTTCGAATGCCTGCGCGGGCCCCGCCCCCGCCGACTGCGGCTCCGGCTCCGTCGGAGTGCTGATAAACAACTTTATTGCGTCAACCACGACAAAAGTCATGTCGTCGCTGAACCCGTCGGTTCTGGGTCAGTCGGTGACCTTCACGGCTACAGTGGGGTGGCAATACGGCTTCGTGCCCACTGGGGAAATGGTGAATTTCTCCTCTGGCACTAGCTTCCTTGGTTCAGCCCCCCTGAATTCTAGCGGCTTGGCTGTATTCACCACCTCAACGCTCCCCGGGGGAACGCATACGATCAAGGCGGCCTATGTTGGGGATGCCTATTTCAATCCAAGCTCGAGCAGTGTGTCGCAGGTGGTTGAGCCGTACAGCACCAGCACCACTGTGTCTTCTAATCCCAGTCCTTCCTCCAACTACGGTGAACCGGTCACACTGATGGCAGTGGTGAGCTGCATCAGCAGCACCTGCAATGGACATATCCCGACCGGGAAGGTGACCTTCAAGAACGGCACCACGACGATAGGCACAAGCACTTTGGACCCGACCGGGACGGCGACGCTAAACACCAGCACGCTACCGTTAGGCATGGTTTCACTAAAGGCCAGCTACACTGGTGATTCGGAAGACAGCACGAGCACGAGCACGGGCGTAGTGGTGCTTACTGTGAATCAGGCGCAGATCATGATGGCGCTGAGTTCTACGCCAAATCCGTCCGGCTCCGGGAAAACGGTGACTTTCACGGCGACGCTGACCAGTAATGGTGGCTTGCCGACGGGGCAACCGGTGACCTTCAGCTACAACGGTAAAGAGTTGGGCACGGCTGACGTGTCGGCTTCGGGACTAGCGGTCTTCTCGACGAAGACCTTACCGTCGGGACCAGACGTGGTGACCGCGACGTATGCGGGGAATTTACACTACAGTGAAGCCTCGGCACAGACGACACAGAACGTAAACTAGCGCGCATCAGTTAAGGGCAGTTGTTTTGCTTGTACGGTAGTATCTATTGCAGTTTATGTTTAGGTGATTACGCTCAAACCCCCTTTTTTTGGGGGTTTGTTTTTTCATTCGAAAGGGGCGAAAACGAGTACATGACAGAATCGGACGCTCGTCCAAGTTCTTGGATAACGTCGCTTTCGAGCAAAGCAGCATCAGACAAGTTTCAATCGGCTTGGAGTCGAGAAAGATCCTACGAAAAAGTTCGGCCATTGTGATGCTTGCTTGCCGACCGGTCTAAGCGTCACATTTAGAGCTATAGCGGACGCCGACCTCCCACTGCCCGGAGGCGCTGGTGGCGATGCTAGCCAACTACCCTCCAAGCGCTGTAGCCGCACACCGCGGGCAGTGGCGGCTCCACAGGTTCCTTCTTGCAAGCTGCTCCGTATTTATTCGAGCTGGTGGTACGATCCCATATGGAAAGAATCAGCGCCTTCAAGGCGATTCAAGCATCCATAGCTTTGCTAGTGCTGTTGTCGCTGGTGCATCCATCGCGGGTCTTCGCGGCGAGTCCTGACCTGGAGATAGTTCTGACCGGTTCCCGACAGCGTATTGAGAAATTGGACTACCGCTTGACCGGGCGACTCACACGGGTAGAAGGCAACGAGAAGCGCACAAGCTACAAGTTTGCTGCCAAGGCCCACTGGTTTCCCGATGGTCTGCGTTTCTTATGCGAGATCTCGGGGCCTGGCTCAGAGAAGACCCGCCTTCTTCTGCAAATGAGCGTCAGTGGGCACGTGACCATCGAGAAAATACTTCCGGGTGAGAAGGCCGCCAGCGTGTTGCCATTCGAACGCTGGAACGACCCGATCGTAGGAACAGACTTCTCCTATGAAGATATGGTAGAGAGCCAGTTCTTCTGGAAGAATCAAACACTCCTGGCACCTGAGAAATACGGCGCACGGGATTGCTTTGTCCTTAAGAGCATGTCCGGCGCTCAGGCTCGGTCTTACTATGATTCGGTAACATCGTGGATTGACCGCGGCATTTTGTACCCTGTGCATGTGGTGAAGACGCTCCACGGGACGGGCCAGCAGAAGGAATTCATTTACTACGGGCTGCGACAAGTCAGCGGCGTTTGGTCTGCGTCGCAGATCGAGGCGAAGCTGCAAGGCCAGCCCGGTTCCTCGATTCTTGTAGTCGAAGCAGGCTCAACAAAGGCAAATCTTGGACGCAAGGACTTTGATCTCAGCCCGTCCAGCGCTCAAGAAGAGAAAGTGAAATAACTGGCATCGCTTAAATTGGGCCGTTGCGAGGAACTGTGCTGTCGCGGAACCATTCACAGTGCTCGCTGTCATGGGAGAAGCTATTTATCAGACGCTGCCGGAGCCCCATACAAGCCAAAGGGCCACCAATTCCAGTCGCCGGCAAGTCGCAACAGGGCTGGCCCGACAACCATCCGCACCACTGTGGCGTCGATGAGCACCGCCCCGGCCAGCGTAAAACCCAGCATTTGAACGACCAGAAAGCTGCCCAAGGTGAATGCGGTGAAAACGGCAATCATAATTGCCGCAGCGCTCGTGATGAGGCCGGCAGTCCGTGCCAGACCCTCGATCACCGCTGATCTCTCGCATAGACCGCGCCGCCGTTCTTCCAGAACTCGGGCGACCAGGAAGACCTCATAGTCCATGCTCAATCCAAAGACGATGGCAAATGAGAGAATCGGCACGATTGGGTATACGCTGCCGGTCGGTCCTTCGAGCCCAAAAAGTTTGCTACCGTGGCCATCCTGAAAGACGACAACTAGCGCACCGAATGAAGCGCCGACGGAGAGCAGGTTAAGCAAAATTGCTTTGATAGCCGCGAATAAAGAACGTAACCCGATAAGCAGCGCCAGCAAGCTCCCCAATACGACGAGGAGGACCACCTTCGGCAAACGCTCTTTTACTACTAAGTCGTAATCTGCCTCGAGTGCGGGAACGCCGCCGACGCGCAGCACCGCGCCAGGCACGCCGGTCATCGCCGCGCCGTCGGAGGAACGCACGTCTCGAACCCATTGAACCTGTTCGTTGGGCGAAAGTGCGGCGGTTGGCAGCAACTCAATCAAGGTAGCTCGGCCATCGCTGCGAAGAAAACTCTTGCGGATTGGCTCGGGCACATCGTTGACAGCATCGGCAGTATCGGACATTCCCGTTAGGGTCGGAAGAGATAGGACCTCCTCCGCTCTAGGATCGCTCTGGAAGCGTTTCGTGATGCGAGTGGTGGCTAGCCAGCCAGTTGGCGAGAGCGGCGGAGATTGCGGCGGCAGCTCGAGGATCACTCGGAGACCCTGCACAATGCCCGACCGCCCCATGCTCTGAAGCGTGTGTAGTGCTTGCACCGACTCGGCTGCGGCCGGGAGCGAGTCATGGTCAGGAATTCCAGGAGAGATCCTCCGCGCCTGGAATGCAAGGATCAGCAACGGAATCCCGGCGACGAGCAAAGCTGTCCAGGGCCAGCGGGTTACGATCCCGCCCCACCGCACCCACCTCTCGCTTGCCGCGCATAGGTCCCGCGTTTTTGATCGTCCGTCTGGAATACTCACTCTTGCGACATTGATGCGAACCCCTAGCAGACTAAGCGCCCAAGGCAGAATGGATGTACACAACATGACACTCAAAGCGGTCACCAGCAGGCCAGCTATCCCGATGGAGCGCAGCTCGCTGATGGGCACAATCAGGAGCGCCGAAAATCCGATAGCAACTGTCGTAGCCGAGATGATCAGCGTACGCCCCGCCTGCCTGGCAGCAATATCGGCAGCAGGGCCGGGATCATATCCTTCGGCCAATGCTTCGCGAAACCGGCTCACCATCAGCAGTGCATAGTCGATGCCCAAGCCAAGACCGAGCATCGTTGCCAGATTCTGTACCAGAATCGACAGCTGCAGATAATTCGCGAGGAGCGCCGCTGCCCCCAACGCCATGGAGATAGAGAGCAGTCCAACTCCCAGCGGCAATAACGCGGCTACAAGACTGCCGAAAGCCAAAACCAGCAGCACGAGAGTGACCGGCATCGCTCGTTCCTCAGCATGGGTGACGTCGTCGGCGCTGACCTTGCGAAGATCGAAGTTCAATGGCGTTTCGCCCGTAATTTCCAGTTTGATCTTGGGATATTGCGACCTAAGCTGACCTTCCATCCAGTCTGCTCTTGCCCGTAGTTTGGGGACCAACCCCTCCACAGTTTCACCGTGCGGCTCCAGCCCAACGATGATCAAGGTCCCGCCATTTTTCCCGATGAACAGAGGATCTGGCCAATCCACACTTGAGACCACCCCCGACACCCCTGGCACACTACGCAACGAAGTGGTTAAGAAGCCCAACACATCTGCGCCTTTGGCGGAATCCGCATCGGGAATACCGCTGATCACCAGAATCAGTCGGTGGGCGAACGGAGACCGGAAACGCTGCGCTATTTCCAGGTCAACTTTTTCGGATTCTCCGCCCTTGATGTGCACAACTGTCTCCAGGCGGCGTTCGACTTTGTAGGAGAAGGGCAGGAGCGCGAGCGCCATGACAAAGCCAGACATCGCCAACCAGAATCGGCGGCGAGCGGCATCATGGGCAGTCTTCGAGCTTGGCATTACCATAGGAGATCTGTGTCGTTCCCGGTTCGTCTGAAAGCGATGAAACGCTATTAGTCTACATTCATGATAGGGCGTGAGCGATGGCCGCGCGCTGGCTTTCACCGACAGATATCTTAGCGCGCTAGTGGGCTTTGTGCTCCGCCCCTTTGCGGCGCCT
>CAVVQB010000001.1:0-876728 GCA_963750245.1 uncultured Acidobacteriaceae bacterium | reverse complement strand
CGCGCGCCAGCGTTGCCGGATCGCACGACACGTAAATAACGCGTGGCGCGCCCAAGGTCGCCAACAATCGCGCCACGCGTTCTCCCAGGCCACTTCGGGGGGGTCCACCACCGCTAGGTCGGGCTTATGAGAAGTATGAAGGAGGGCTTCGCCCTTCCCGACTCGCCCCGAATTTTCCACACGGGCCAGGCACCGCTCCGTGGCGTCCTGTACTACTTCTCCATTCGCAGGACTGATTGTAGGAAAGATCGCCTGAGGAAGTCTGTGACGACTCAACAGAAACGACGTGATGAAAGTCACTTGCCAGGGCTGTGGAAAACAGCCCCACGCCGGCATAGAGATCAAGTGCGACTTTGCCCGACTGTCCGTTGGTGACGATTCTTACCAGTTCGTCCGTAAGATGACGGTTGGTTTGGAAGAACGAACCGGCGCTCACGCGATAAGCTGTGCGTTGCGTTTGGTAGGTGAGGCATATCAGCGCCAACGGTGACGAGAATTTCCGGAGTGCCAGTCTTGCGGTCGCCAGGATTCGGTTCGCGGAACGCCACGATTCCAGTGATCGCCGGCACTGGAGAAGAACGCAGTTCCTCGGCCCACGTGCGTACTGCGGCGCGGCGAGCCTCGCCGGCCGCATCCGACATCCAACAGAAGCTGCGTGTCGTCCCCGTTGGCGAAGAACTCGACCTCGCGAATGCCTTCGGGGATTTTTTCCGGCCCCCCCGCTTTTCCTATAGAGACGCCAGGCCCCGATTGATGAGCGGCGAACTGATCGGGCACTCTTCGACGGGCAGTAGTTCGTGCGACGCTCTATCTTGAAATACCCCATGGCGAACACCGGTCTAGAGTCTGCACCTGCAGGCGCGACCGGTTGCGGTAGTTCCACGGCGGCGAAGAATGCACCTCGATCTCGGACGGCAATTCCAGCTTCGCCGTGCGCCGCAAGGCTCTCGCGGAGAATTTCCTTCTCTTGACCGCGAGTTGGTGCTCGTAGCTGGCGTGCTGGTAGTGGCATCCGCCGCAGCGGTTGAAATGAGGGCAGGGCGGTTGGACTCGATATGCAGAAGGCTCGATTATTGTGTTCGGCCATGGCGCGAGCGAAGCCAGGCTTCTGCTCGTGTGAGAGTGGCTTCAATCTTCTCTCCGGGCGAGGATGAAGGGGACGAACACCGCCTTGCCGCGTCCGCAGTCTTCGTCGGGATCGGCGGGAAGGCGGGCTAAGCCCTCGCCGCCGTAGATCATCTTTTCGATTGTGAGCAGCAAGAGTCGATTCTACGGCATGCTGCGGCCGAAACCGTGCTGGTGGACTCTGGAGTCGCTTAACTTTCATCCAGATATATGGAATGTTTAGCCCTATTGCGCGACCCCGCTTCTTGGGTTTTTAAATGTCCGGATTCGCCTGGCGTTGCGTCAGGCGTCCAATTCGTCTTCCACTCGAGGTCTTAGCCGCTTCAGATATTGAGAATATTCAGGAGCAGGTGGCCGAGGCCCGGCTCGAGGGCACAAAGGAACTCATCGGCAGGTTTGTATTGATGCGTGCGGATGTAGTGGTAGATTAGCGTCGGGGCCGCGTAGATCCCAAAGGGAACCCTCATCGTGAAGGAAATGTAAGCGATTAGACTCTACTTTCGGAGCGTTTGCCTCATGGAAGAGATACTAGTTTCTTCGGGGATCACGCGTATTTCTGAGGTCCGCGAGCAATACGTGAGCTCCGTTTCTCACCAGCGAGCAGCAGCACAACCGATCTGGGTCGTGTCACACAATATCGCACTGATGAATTCCTCTTGTTTGCAATCGACCGAAATTGCGCAGAGGCTCCAGAGCGAATCCGAGGATGTCCTCTGACGGCGCGATTGCCCTTCGAAACTCGATGTCCGAGCTCGAACCAGCCGACGTTCTTCGCTCGCGGGCGATACCAAGTCCTTCGGACGAAGCGTGTAAAACGAAAGGTCCGCGAAGTAGGTCTTTACCTGAAGAGATGAGCATAGCTCCGACCCGCGCGAGATCCCTCGATCACGACTGAAATCACGGCTGCAACCTGGATGACGTTAACAACACCAGCTAAATTACTCTCCGCACCCGCCCAGGCCAATCCGTCCGGCTGTTTTCCTGCCGAATTTGCTCCGGCGACTTCCAGGTCTTCAAATCCACGACCGCGATCTTGTCGGTCGTGCTGACGGCTACATAGGCGCGCGAACCGTCCGGAGCGATCAGGATTCCGGCGGCGCCGCCGCCCAGGCTCAGTTGCTTCACCTCCTTTGCGACTCGACGCGTCGAGCACCACCAGGCTGCTGTCGCCAGCTGCCCGCGCCCAGACCCGAGATCAAGACTCGCTTGCCATCCGGCGTGAACTTCAAGCGGTTGGCGCCCTTCACTGCGATGGGAAGAGTCTGCATGGCCTTCTTCGCGGCGACATCGATGATCGTCACCGTCGCGTCGCGCGCGTTGGCAGCCCAGATTTCTTTTCCATCGGGCGACACGTCGAAGCCTTCCACCCCATGACCAGCGGCGAACGTTCGTCACCTCCCAAGTCAAACGCGGACCGCCCCGGCGGCCGGGTGGCGCTGCCCGCCGAGGTCCGCGGCCCGCCGGGCGGCGGCCGAAGCCGCCGTTCGGCTGAGAAACCTGTTCGATGATGCTGATCGTGCCCGAGTTGACGTTGGACGTCACGATCCGGTCGAGACTCCTGGAGACGGCGACCATGTGGGTGCGATCCTGGCCGGTGCCGAGAATCCATTCCACGCGCTGGGTTGCAGGATCGTAGCGGCCAATGACTTTGTTCGTCTCCGCCGTGAAATAAAGTTTGCCCCCGGCAAACGCCAGCCCGTGAGTGGATCGCAAAGCGCCGAGATCGATCGGAGGCAGCGCTTTCGGGCCACCAGATCGACCACGGAGATCGTATTGAGCGTGCTGTCCAGACCACCGTAGTTCGAAATGAAGGCGAGTTTGCCGTCGTCGGACGCGACGATCTCGTGCGGATCGGGGCCGGAGGGATGCGAGCCAAGACTTGCAACGTCGCCGGGTCGACGATGGCGACGGTGTTGTCGCTCTTCGCCAGTGCCAGCAGCAGTCGCCGATTGGCGTCTGTGCAACGGCTAGCCCGCGAGAAGATTCGCTACGCCAGTCAACAAGATGCTTCGCCAGAAAGATTCCGATCTCGCTCATAGTTTTCCTCCTGATTATCCGGGATGCTAGTTTACAACGCCCGTCCCGCCGCCGCGCCTGAGGCCCACGCCCACTGAAAATTGAAGCCGCCGAGTTGGCCGGTGACGTCCACGACTTCGCCGATGAAGAACAGGCCGGGAACTTTGCGGCTTTCCATCGTCTTGGCGGAGAGTTCGTCGGTGTCGACGCCGCCGGCTGTCACTTCGGCTTTCTCATAACCCTCCGTGCCCGCGGGAGCGATCGCCCACGCGTGCGCCTGCTGCTCGAAATCCGCCAGCGCGGATTCGTCCATGACGTGGGCGCGTGCAGTTCGAGCCAGCGGTCTGCCAGGCGGATCGGGCAGAATCTTGCGCAATTCCGATCGCAGGGCCGCCAGGTTACGCGGTGTCTTTGCGATCGCGAAAGACTGCGGTCAGTTCGCTGCCCGGCGCGAGGTCGATCACGGATCTCGCGCGGCTGGCTTCCAGTAGGAAGAAATCTGCAGGATCGCCGGGCCGCTCAGGCCGCGATGCGTGATCAGCATCTTCTCGCGGAACTGCTGGCCGTCGCACGAAGCAATCACCTCGGCGGAGACGCCGCCAGATCGCAATAGCGGCGCCGATCTTCCGCGTCGAACAGCAGCGGAACCAGGCCGGGCCACGGCTCGCGAATCTTCAGGCCGAACTGGCGCGCCAGGTCGTAGCCGAACGATGTCGCGCCCATCTTCGGAATCGACAGCCCGCCGGTGGCGACCACCAGCGCCGGCGCGTGGAATTCCGCATCGCGGTGCGCACGACAAACTCTGTCGTCCGGCTGACCTCCTGAATCTTCGTGTTCAGGAAAATCGTCGACGCCCGCCGCGCGCATTCTTCTTCCAGCATCTGCCAGGATGTCGCGCGCCGAGCGATCGCAGAAAATCTGGCCGAGCGTTTTCTCGTGATAAGGGATGCGGTGCTTTTCGACCAGCGCGATGAAATCCGCGGGCGTGTAGCGGGCCAGCGCCGACTTGGCGAAGTGCGGATTCGCCAGAAAGGAAATTCTCCGGCCCGGCAATGGAGGTTGGTGAAATTGCAGCGTCCGCCGCCGGAGATCAGAATCTTCTTTCCCAGCCGGTCGGCGTGTTCGAGAACCGCGACGCGGCGTCCGCGCTTGCCGGCTTCGATGGCGCACATCAAGCCCGCCGCGCCGCCGCCGAGAATCAGATGCATCGAAATGGGAAGTCGAAGATTCGCATCAGCGGCAATCCTACATGTAAAACAGGCTCAGGCGCGGCAGACCGATATTTTTCCAGCAGCCGCTTGTGCACATATTGTTTCTGCAGTTGCTCGATCTGCGCCGCCGGCATCTTCCGCCGGTAGGGAGCAAGATCGCGATCGGCCTCGGCTCGCACGGCGACCATATCTTCATCGGGAGTCGACGCCATCAACACCGCGAACAGTTTCTCTTCCAGCACGGTCAGCCGCCGCTCCAGATCTTCCAGCCGCGGCAGCTTTCTTGCTCTCGATTTCCTCCGGCAATCTCGCGCAACGTAGCTGCTGCTTCGGCGGCGCTGAGCGCGGAGAATCCGCCGCCGTCCGGCAACTTCGCCGTTTCGAGCTTTTCCGCATTGCGGCGCAGGAAGGCGACTATCTCTGGCTCAAACCTTGCCCGGCGCGCGTTTCGCCGGAGCCTTTTCCGCCCGCTGGCCGCGCCCACCGCCGCTTCCTTCATATCTTCCGCCGCCGCCAGCACCGCCTGCGAGCAGTACGCCAGGCTATTCACTTTCTTCGTTTTCGACGGACGCTGGTCGTACCTGTCAAACGCGTCATCCATGCCGCGCAGCACGGCCTCCAGCGGAACGCCCGCATCTTTCCAGGTTTCAATCAGGGCCCAATCCAGCGTCGATAGCAGCAGGCCGCCGCCGCGGCGCTGAGATAGTGCTCTTCGATTTCGGTGAAGTAGTTGAAGTAATTTTCCACGGCAGGTCAGCGAGCAGAACGCGAGTGGAAGCTGGCGCAGGATCGCCCTCGCCGTTCTTGGACTTCGGCGGTGCCGGCTTTGCTGATACCTTCCATGCGTTCGCGGCGTGGCCTTCGCGGACGCGGAGTCTTCGCGCGCGGAGCCGCATTCCGATCCCAGATGATGCGCAGGCCCTCGAGCGTCAGAAACTCGTCCACATCTTTGATGAATTTTGATGCGGTGCCGATCATCGATCCCAGTCCGCCGGTCGCAATCACGTGCGTTTCTGGCCCAATTCGTCGACCAATCGCTCCAGAATGCCGTCGACCAGACCGAGATAACCGTAGTAGAGCCCCGACTGCAGACTGCCGACCGTGTTCGATCCAATCACGCGTGCCGGCTTGCGGATCTCTACTCGCGGCAGCCGCGCCGTGCGCTGAAACAGCGCGTCCGCCGAAATTCCAATGCCCGGACAGATCACACCACCCATATACTCGCCCTTCTCCGAAATGCAGTCGAAGGTCGTCGCCGTGCCGAAATCCACAATCACGCACGGGCCGCCGTATTTCTCAAACGCCGCCACCGCGTTCACGATCCGGTCCGCGCCCACTTCCGCGGGATTGTCATATTGCACCGGCATGCCTGTCTTCACCCCGGGCTCAATGAACAGCGGCTCAGTTTGAAATAGCGCTCGCATACCTGCCGCAGCACCGGATCGAGCGGCGGCACGACCGATGAAATCACGATCCCGTGGATGCCCGAAACTTCCAGGTTGTCCATCGAGAACAGGTTGCGGAAGATCACGCCGTACTCGTCCACCGTGCGGGTCGCGAGTGGCCGACGCGCCAGTTCGCCACCAGCCGCTCGTAACGCGCAGTTTCGTCGGTCACATCCTCGCCCGGATGGATGGCCACCCGCCAAAAACACCCAGCACCGTGTTCGTGTTTCCGACATCGATGACAAGCAGCATGGATTGTTAAGTGGTCCCGGTCTTTAGTCGCTCGGAAACGCTGAGATCGAACCCGTCTGGCGACAGCCGGCAAGATGCCGTCGCTACGTTTCTCTTACCGTTCCGCTCAACACTGTCCGCAACCCCTTCGCCGTCCGCACCTGCAAAAATCCTCGCTCATCCAATCCCTCTGTACGTTCCCTGAAGGCCGACCGTTCTCTTCGATGCGTACTTTCTTTGCCGCGCACCGACGAAGAACCCTCCTCGAATCGGCGCAAAATCGACTGCTCGCGCTCCCGCATCCTCAAACAAATCGCCGATACTCCCGGTCGAGCGATTTTAGCAAAGCGGCGCAGAGCTCCACGCGCGACCATTCGGTGCCCGTCTGGATGCGCAACGAGGTCGCATCTCGCAAGTTCTTTCGGAAAACTTCACCTGGTTCACGTTGATCCCGATGCCGACCAGATGAGCGCACCCGCGTCGCCTCGGCATTCATCTCGGTGAGAATGCCGCAGACTTTCTTGCCGCCGATCAGCACGTCGTTCGGCCATTTCAGATCGCGCTGCACGCGCGATCGACTCCGCCACCGCCGCGCGCACCGCCAGCCCCGCCGCCAGCGAAAAAACCAGCGCATCCGAAGGCGGCAGCGCCGGGCGCAAAATCACCGAGCAATAAATCCCTGCCGACCGCGCGGAATGCCATGCGTTGCGCGCCGCGTCCGCGCCCGGCTGTTGCTCTTCGGCAAGAAACACGCTGCCTTCCGGCGCGCCCTCCGCCGCCGCCGCCATTGCCGCCGCGTTGGTCGAACCGATCTTGTAATAGTGATGAAGCTGCTGCGGCGAAGATCGTGCCCGCAGCAAGCGGCCCCAACATCTCCGGCAGGAGCAAATCGGGACCGACGCGCAACTGATAGCCCGTCGCGGGATGCCCCGCAACGTCCACGCCCAGCCCGCGCAGTTGCTGAATCAGCCGCCACACTTCCGAGCGGTTGAGGAGATCTCCTGCGCGATCTTGGTGCCGCTGACGACAACGGTAGCGTGGTCCATCAGCAGGCGCACAATGCGGCCGAGCCGCAGATCGGTAGGCTGGGCCTTGTGCTCTGCGGGCCCTCTTCGCCCGCTTGCGAATTGTGCTCGGTTGCTGATGCCGAGATTATGCGCGAATCTCCACGAAACAACAAACATCGGCTCTACTGCGCGGTTTCGGTGAACGTGGCTAGCGGATGTCCAAGCCCATACTGGCCTTCGGCAGTGACGCGCACGGTTCCCGCCGGTCGAGGGCAATGTCAGCATGACGGATGCCTTCCCGTTGAGTCCGTGGTCAACGATGCGGCTCGACAGCGAGCCGGCACTGGTGGTGAAGAAACCGTTCCGCCCGGACGCGCTCCCTCCTGACTGCCCGGGATCCAGTGTCACGGAGAGCGTGAGTTGGCTGCCCGCGGCCCCCTTCTGCTTGTCGCCCGTCTTGGTGAACGATGCCGGAGGATTGCCAACGAGAATGTATCCACCCTGTTGCTGCGTGACTCCGGAGGTGTCGGTGCTGGGCACGCTGAAGTGATAGAAGCCGGGCGTGGTTCCGGCGGTTACGGTGATCTTTCCGTTATGGCCTTTGCTCAGCGTCGGCTGCGACACGGCTACGGTGATGCCGCTGTCCGAGGTTGGAGTTCCTAGAGTGACGGTGGCAGATCCCGAGGTGATTTTCGGTTGCAGAACGACGATCCCCCCGCGGCAACCATCGTCGTGTCGGGGTTCAGATCCCACTCTGCTCCTGGCAACTGCGTTGTTCCACTCACTACCAGCACTGTCGCCGTATACGGAGCAAAGGTCTGCGTTGGCGACCACGTGGTCGTTGCCGACGCCACGATTTGGGTTGGATTCGTCGAAGCCAGTGTGTACGAAGTTACCTTCGAGGGCGTGAAGCCATTGGTCGTGAACTGTGCCTGCACGATATTCGCTGGATCTTTATTCAGGATTAACACCGTTAAGCTTTTGCCCGTCGAGTCGAGCGCAGCATAGCTGCTGAAAAGATCCGGATCGCCATTGTTCGTGCCGGAGACGGAGGTTGTGGCGAATCCGTGATGCTGGCCGTCGTAATTCGTGAACAGCTTCAATGCCAGATAGTTGGGATTCGTCGGAGACAGGCGCGGTCCAGCGCGAAGCCAGATACATGCGCTCCCGTCCCAAAATGCCGTAGGCGTCGGCGTCTGCCGAGCGCGGTCGAGAAATCCGACTCGCCGGCGAACGCTGCGCTCCACTCGGTGAAGCTCAACGGGGTTCCTGGATAAATCATGTTCGCAGCAGCGCGCGCATGCGCGGGATGCGAAAGGGAATGCGTCTTATTCGGCTGGATAAAGGTGGCCCACTGTTGATTGATCGAGCTGGACTCGCTGACGTATGTTGGGATCCCAGTAATCGCGATAAATGCGCACCGACAGCGCCTGCTTCTGCGCCTGGGTATAGCCGGAAGTGTCAGGGCCGTCGGGATAAGCGTGAATGTCGAATACATCGACCGACCTGCGCGCCGGCTATTTTGTCCTGCCCAGTAAACTTCGTTCAGCCACCAGGGCAGAAAATCCACTCCGGCGTGCGCGCCTTTATCGTTATTGTTTGCGCCATTCCAGTAGAACCACCAGCAGCAACTCACCGGGCCGAAGCGGATCGCATTCGCATCCCAGCCTTTGAGGCCCGGCCTCGGTGACGATAGGTGTCGCGCATTTCGTTATAGGCGGAAGGATTGGGATGGACATCGCGATGCGTGCCGCCCCAAATATCGATCTCGTTATCCATGTTGTAGAAATGGGGCGCGGTGCCAAATGCCGTGGCCAGGGCCGCCGCCCACTGGTTTCGATAGACGCGTGCCCGGAGGATCGCCGTTTTGCGGCGAGTCTTTCAGTTCGACATTGGCGTCGGTCGGATCATTTCCCGTGATGTCGGTCTGGCAATCCGGTTGCACTCCGTCACCAGCGTCGGAGTTATACGGATCCGCTCCGCATTGCGAACCGTACTTGGCCACCGAAAAGCTCCAATGCCGGATCCATTCTCCACTCTTCGCCACCCAGGGCAGCATCACCATGGTCATGAGCGGATTACTTCCCGCTGCTTTCACATCCTGGATGATATTTCGCCGAATCAGCATCTCCGATTTCGCTATAGCCGAAATCCTCAAAGTACCAGTCGTTGGCCGCGTTGTAGGTGAAGACGTCTGCCAGTTGTAGCGCGAGGTCGCATTTCCGCCCCAGCGTACAACGCTCATACCGCTGTCGGTGATCGTAGGGCGCATCCTTGGGATAGGCTTCCGCCGTAAACGTAAGGGCTGATCGCGTGACGATCGCTGAGGACATCGACGGTGACGTTGACTTGGTCGTTGCCGGGCCGGGGATCGGAATCCGTCGGTTGGCTTGGACTTGGCGTCTGCAGGCGGTCTTTGCCGAGGCAGGTTTAGCCTTCGATTCTGCGCGCCTGCATAGGAAGCATTCACAAGGAATAGTGCGAGGCACAGAGATGCGAGGCAACGAGCCGAGGTGAGTCATGGGGAGGGCCTCCGGTTGCCGATTACTTTATCGCGTGTGACCCCCCATGCGGCACTCGAAAGTGCAATTTCAGAAATCCGGACTGCGAGCGAGAATGCGGAACCGGTTCAGCCGGATCAGGTTTGCAAGCCCGTTAGAGATTCCTAGGCCGGAGCCACCCGCATGCTCATATCCACCGCCGCCGCCGAGTGGGTCAGCGCCCCACCGAAATGAAATCCACGCCCGGTCTCGGCGTAAGCCCGCACATTCTCCAGAGTAATTCCGCCGGCGCACTCCAGCGGAATGCGCCGTTCGGCTGGCGCGAACAGCGCTCGACCGCTCGTTTCACATCGCTCCACGCCATGTTGTCCAGCAGGATCGGCCTCCGCCGCCGTGATCCAGCGCCTGCTCCAGTTCTTCCAGCGACGCGCACTTCAATCTCGATCGGTCTGCGCGCCGCGCCGATTGCGGATGGCGCGCTCCAGCGCCGGCACGATGCCCCCCGCCAGCGCGATGTGATTGTTCTTGATCAGCACCCCGTCGGAGAGATCGAGGCGATGATTCTGCCCGCCGCCGCAGCGCACCGCATACTTGTCGATCACGCGCAGTCCGGGCGCGGTCTTGCGCGTATCGAGAATTCGCGCGCTTGGTGCCCGACACCGCATCCACAAACTTGCGGGTCAGGGTCGCGATCCCGCTCATGCGCTGCAGAAAATTCAGAATCACGCGCTCGCAGGAAAGAATCACCCGCGCGTTGTGCCGGATCACCGCGATCGACTGCCCCGTTGTGCAGGCGAACGCCATCGAAAATCTCCGGATGGCTCGTGACTTCGTAATGCGAAGTGACCGCGCCGTCCAGCGCGGCATAGACATCCAGAATCCGGGACACGCAGCCGATCCCGGCCAGAATGCAATCCTGCTTGGCGATGATCGTCGCCGACGCGCGCTGGTTGGGATCGATGCAGGCGTAGCTGGTGGCATCGCGCGTGGCCCGATCTTCGAGCAGCGCGTTCTCGAGGATCGCGGTAATGCGCCGGCATTCCAGTCCATAGGTATCGCGCATCGTCAGACTGAGCCGACCGGCGAACTCAGTCAGGCGTGGCAAGCCCTCGCGCTGTCCAGCTGTCTCGACGATGCTACTGGTCCTAGTTCACCCTAACTCTTCAACTTTCCGTGTCTTCTCCCGCAAGACCGTCCAATTCTTGCGCACGCGTTTGCGCAATGCCCTCGACCACTTTCGCCGGAGCCTTCGCCAGAAACTGCTCGTTGCCCAGTTGCCGCTGGCCGTTGGCCATCTCCTTCTCGATCTTCTCCAGTTCTTTCTTCAGTCGCTCGCGCTCCGCGGCAACGTCAATCTTTCTTCTCATAGACCACATGCACGTCGAAGCGCGCCGTGCTGACGCGCGCCGGCCAGTTTGGCCAGCGAGCTCTCCGACGAACGTGACCTTCTCCACGTTGGCCAGCCGCTCGATCGCCGCCCCGATTCTGTTCGATCAGCGTGCGAATCTCCGCCTCATGCGCGAACACCTCGATCGGCACTCTTGACCTTGGGTTCGACCTTCAATTCCGCCCGCAGATTGCGCACGCTGACGATCAAATCCTGCAGAATCGCCATCTCCGTCTCGGCCGCCAGATCAATCTGCTTCTCGTCCGCCTGCGGATAGGCCGCCAGCGCAATCGACTTCAGCGGCGGCTTGCCGTCGTAGATCGCGTGCCAGATTTCTTCGGTGATAAACGGCATCACCGGATGCAGCAGCCGCAGCGAGGCTTCAAACAGATTGACCAGATTCGCGCACGCGATCCGCGCCGACGTCCTGCGTCCGCGCCCTCCTCGAAGTTCAGCCGCGGCTTGATCAGTTCGATATACCAGTCGCAGAACTCGCCCCAGAAAAAATCGTAGATGCGGTTCGCAGCCTCTGGAAACGATAAGTCTCCAGGCCTCATTCACGTCCGCGGTCGACCCGATTGAAGCGCGAAAGAATCCAGCGATCTTCAAGGGTGACTGCGCTGAAACCCGGCAACGCCGCGCGTCACTGCCCGTGCAGGACCGCGTCTCGACCTGCTCCCGGGCCGCAGGCCCGGCTCGACCCGGTCCACGTTCATGAACATGAACCGCGCCGCATTCCAGATCTTGTTGGCGAAAGTCGCGATAGCCCTCGGTGCGGCTCTCGCTGAACGCGATATCGGTGCCCGGCGCCGCCATCGCCGCCAGCGTGAAGCGCGTCGCATCCGTCCCGAACCGCTCGATGACTTCCAGCGGGTCGACCACGTTCCCCTTGGTCTTCGACATCTTCTGCCGCTCGGCATCGCGCACCAGCGCGTGGATATAAACCTGGCGGAAGGGCACGCTGTCGTCTTTCTTGTCGCGCCCAGCCGCTGGCCTGCTTCAGCGCCGGATCCTGCTCGTGCCCCTGCATGAAGTGGCAGCCGAACATGATCATGCGCGCCACCCAGAAAAACAGGATCTCGTAAGCCGTGATCAACAGCGTAGTGGGATAGAAGACTTCCTGGTCGCGCGTCTTCTCCGGCCAGCCCAGCGTGGTGAACGGCAACAGCCCCGACGAAAACCAGGTGTCGAGCACGTCCGTGTCCTGCTCCAGCTTCGCGCCGCCGCACTTCGAGCACTTCGCCGGCGCCTCGCGCGCCACAATCATCTCGCTCGCACTCGTCGCAGTGCCACGCCGGAATCCGATGCCCCCACCACAACTGGCGCGAGATGCACCAGTCGTGGATGTTGTGCATCCAGTTCAAATAAATCTGCTTGTAGTTCTCCGGGACAATCGTGATCTCGCCGTTCTCCACCACCTCGGTCGCACGCTCGGCCAGCGGCTCGATCTTGATGAACCACTGCGTCGAAAGCCGCGGCTCGACCACCGTTCCGCAGCGATCGCACTTGCCGATGCGCAATCGTGTAATCTTTCTCGCCGACCAGAAATCCCTGCTCGCGCAGGTCTTCGAGCACGCGCTTGCGCGCCTCGTAGCGGTCCAGCCCGGCGTACGGGCCCGGCGTTCTGCGTTCATGTGCGCGTGCTCGTCCATCACTTCGATCTGCGGCAGGTTGTGCCGCAGGCCCGCCTCGAAAATCGTTGGGATCGTGCGCCGGAGTCACCTTCACCGCGCCCGTGCCGAACTCCGGCTGCGCCAGTTCGTCGGTGATGATCGGAATCTCCCGATTCATCAGCGGCAGCAGCACTTTCTTGCCGTGCAGATGCGTGTAGCGCTCGTCTTTCGCATTCACCGCGACCGCCGTATCGCCCAGCATGGTCTCCGGACGCGTCGTCGCCACGGTGATGAACTCGTCCGCCCCAATCACCGGATAGCGAATCTCCTACAGCTTGCCCGCAACTTCCTCGTGCTTCACT
The DNA here is from genome assembly GCA_963750245.1 of uncultured Acidobacteriaceae bacterium. Lineage (GTDB taxonomy): Bacteria > Acidobacteriota > Terriglobia > Terriglobales > Acidobacteriaceae > Sulfotelmatobacter. The sequence continues at coordinate 863,830 of CAVVQB010000001.1, read as the reverse complement.
TCGAGATCGGAAATCGCCGTCTCGCAGCGCGGACACCAGTTGACGATGTACTTGCCGCGATAAATCAGCCCTTCTTCATACAGCCGGACGAACACTTCGCGCACCGCGCGCGAAAGGTTTTCGTCCATGGTGAAGTACTCGCGGTCCCAGTCGACCGACGCGCCCAGCCGCTTCATCTGGTCGAGAATCGCGCCGCCGTAGTGCCGCTTCCATTCCCAGACGCGCTCGATGAACTCCTCGCGCCCCAGATCGCGCCGCTTCTTGCCTTCTGTCGCCAGCTGGCGCTCCACCATCATCTGCGTCGCGATGCCGGCATGGTCGGTGCCCGGGCAGCCACAACGTCAGAAACCCGCGCATGCGGTGCCAGCGCACAATGATGTCCATCTGCGTCTGGTTCAGCATGTGCCCCATGTGCAGCCGCCCGGTGACGTTCGGAGGCGGCAACAGCAGCGTGAACACCGGACGCGTCTCGCCCGGCGGCGGCGTCGGGCACCGAGAAAAGCTTTTCCTTGACCCAGTACTCGGCCCAGCGCGTTTCAATCGCGCCCGGCTCGTAAGCTTTGGGCAATTCGTGGGGCATGGTGTACTATCGAAACCCGTGTGGGGACAACGCTCCCTCTCTTCGCTCAAGACAGGCCCCAGCTGTCCCGCCGGGCGCCGCCCGGCAATTTCCCCAGCCGAAGGATGAACGTTCGATCTTACAGGTCAGAGAAAAGAAGGGTCAAACGAAGACGGGGGGTAGTGTATAGACGCGGCAAAAGTGCTACACCCCTCCTCCCCACCACCACAGAATCCGGTTTTGACCTGGCCAGGGCCCGCGCGCCGCGAGAGGGCAGCAGGGCAAGGGCGTCGCTCGCTAGTGGGGCAGGACGTATCGAGGGGTGAAACTACACTGGAATAAAGCTGATTTCGCTGGTTAATTTATTGGGCGGCGATATAAACCACCAAAACAGACCTTGCCTGTTCGGCTTTCATGGTAGCTGTCGTACTGACCTCCACAGGCAACCCCGCCGGTGCGGCTCTCGTGATAGCTGTCGTACTGCCCGCCCGCGCAGACCTCGCCGGTCCGGCTTTCAGCGGCGTGCAATGGGGCGAGACGTACACTATCGATGCATGGGCGAACCTGACCAATATTTCCGGAATTTCGGGCAAGACTTATAGCGAGGGGCTCAATGTTTCCGCCTTAACGAACAATCGGCTCACGAGCTTTGGCTATGATGCTGCTGGCAACATGACTAGTAACGGTACGTCGACCTACAAATACGATGCCGAGAACCGTCTAGTAACGACTGCTGGCTACACGTACTATTACGATGGCGACGGCGATCGTGTAGCGAAGGTCAATGGTTCAATCAGCACGATCTATTGGCGAGATTTTGGCGGTGAGCCCCTATTGGAAAGCAGTCTAACCGGCACGAACCAGGAGGCCTATATTTTCTTTAATGGTGCCCGAGTAGCCCGGCTCGATGTCGCAGGCAGCGTTGTGCATTATTACTTTTCCGACCATCTCGGATCGAGCAGCGTTGTGGAAAACGCTACCGGAAGTGCGTGTGAGCAAGACATCGACTACTACCCCTACGGCGGGGTAGTGGGGGACTATTGCCCTAACGTGCCACAGCATTACAGGTTTACCGGCAAGGAGCGGGACACGGAATCCGGGCTTGACAATTTCGGTGCGAGGTACGATGCGTCAAGCTTGGGGCGGTCCATGACGCCTGACTGGGCCGCCAAACCGGTGACCGTCCCGTACGCGAAATTCGGTGATCCACAAACACTGAACCTCTACACCTACGTAGAGAACGGACCCGTCAACCGGGTAGACGCTAACGGCCACTTCATGCTCGGCGGCATCAGTGCCGTCAACGAGGCTGAATACGTGGAGGCGGCGTACGGGGACCCGGAAAATGTAAAGCAACAGCACCCCCAGCCTGCGGCGACCGGGCAAAACGGGCCGCCGCAACCGGCGCAAAATAAGTCTTGGTGGCAGAAACTCGCGGGGATCTTCTACGCAAAGGGATCAGTAGGAGTCGCATTGGAGGTCGGAGTCGAAGCGCATGTCGGGAAAGCCAAGAGTCCTCTGAAGGTCGGCGCGAAGGTCGGGGCCGACGTGAAATCAACGATGACGGTGACAACCGGTGGAACCTCTGTGTCAGCAACCAAAGAGGCACAGGCTGGTGTGAATATAGGCAAGGTCATACTAGGCCCGCAAACTTCCACCGAGAACGTGACCGTCAAGAACGGAGTGGCTTTGGCTAATCCCGAAGTTGAACATTCGTCGTCGGCGATGTTCGGAACAGAAAGAGCTGAAGGCACGTTATCCAAGGGGGATTTTGGTGTGGGCGCAGAAATCGACGCAGGAGTCCTAGTTGTTGGGTTCGAGGTAGGTGTGGATTTTGACAAGGTGAAGGATCTATTCAATCCCCAGTAGCGGCGCAGATCCCCCGAATTGGGTTGTAAGGGTGGTGGAGGATACGTATATGAACAGTGCCATTCTGAGTGAAAGACATTGGCTCCAACAGCCACGGTCCAAAGCATTATTTGCGCTCTCTGCCGGAATCAGCGCTCTTCTCCTAGTGCTGGGTATTATCGCCAATGTCGTGTTGTCGTACCGAGGCGGCCTCTTCATTCAGGAAGGAACAGCGTATAAAGTCCTGGGAACAGTGGTTGGTGTCATTGGAGCGTCATCTGCTCTCTACCTTTGGATTGGGATGGCCTGGTACTGGCTTCGCCTGGATCGCTCGCCGTCCTCCATGAAGAAGCTTTGGTTCGTCATATTGCTGCTACTAAACTGGATCGGCGCAGTCGCCTATTATTTCGCCGTTTATCGTAGGGCTACCTCCGACGGAGCTCTGCAATGACATCGAAACTTCTCAAGTTCATGATCCCGGTTTCTTTGTTGTTTTACTGCGTTATCCCCTTACTCTACCTATTCCCACGCATTGCCGAGAACAAGGCCGTCGGACCAGCCATGCTTATGGTGGCGTTCGTCGTTGTTGCTCCCACATGGGTGGCTCTCGTTGTTCGGATATGCCGTTTGGGCTTGAGAGCAGGAGGTGTATACCGCTCTGGAAGCAGTGTCTGAGCGCGAGCGTCTTAGCAGGCAGTTCTGCCGCAAGAGTTGGCGCAGAATAGCGGCTGCAAGCACTTTTGCTGGCTCGAAGTTGCTGCCAATTGGCTGGTTGGGAACGGCCCGAGAACTAACGCAGAGGTGTTACACGCCAATTCCGAAAACCTCCGGGCCTACTACAAGAGTCACGGAACCGACCTCAGCGGTCTCAGCGATCGACAAGTGGTTGATTTCGAAGCGGCCATTCAAGGCGGTAATTCATCCTTTGTTAGCGATGGCGTAAAGATTGTCATACAAAGCGTTGTGTTCAAGGTTCCCATCCCGGGCTTGTCCGGTAAGGAGGGAGCCAAAGATGTCCCCTCATGGGCGCGAGGTAACAGGCCACAAGTTGGCGAAAATGGCAAAGCCTTTGCGAACAGGCTTCTGGACGAGAAGTACGGAGCAGGAAATTGGGGGAAAGGCGCCGGATCGGAGTTTTCACAAATTCAGAAGTGGGCGGACAGAAGCTTCATGGATCCGCCGAGTCAGTGAAGAACCAGTCCAGTCAAGAAGCGAGGTACGAAATGGATGTTGTCTATATTTTGTGGCACTCTCATCCTACGGGCGGCAGCGAGAAGAACGAGAAGCTCATTGGAGTCTACTGGACCGAGGATGAAGCGAAGTCAGCTCAGGATCGCACTTCTCGAAAAGCCGGATTCGCGGCCTACCCCGAGGGATTCGAAATCGTCAAGTACCGCATAGGCGAGGATCACTGGACAGAGGGCTATTTTACAGAGTAAGACTCGGCGGGGGCTGGCCCAGCTTTGCATTTGTTTTTGCGCTGCACAACCACTGAAGAGGCTGCCCCATCCGTCGCGCTGTTCGACGGATGGGGACCACGACTGCGTGCAGAGGGCTTACAGCCTTTTCCCGCACGCGATCTCTGCACTCTCCACAAAATGTAGCCAGAAGGATGGGTTCGTGGTACCCACCCTTGCAAAAAACGCAAGGATGGGGCAGCCTCTTTCGAGGTGATCCATGGAACAGGGGTGCGGCAAGGGTGGGCCAGCCCCCAACGACGACTTCGGGGCGCGCTATTATTCCTGGCGTTTGGGACGCTGGCTGAGTTCGGACTGGTCAGCGGTGCCGGTGCCGGTGCCCTACGCGAATCTCACCAACCCGCAGACGCTGAACCTGTATGCTATGGTGAGCGACGACCCGGAAACATTTGCCGATCTGGACGGGCATACCGATCCGCCGGGGGGAGCGGGAGTCCTAGCCTGCAAAGATCACCCGCAATGTGCAGACCCAAAGACGGCGGCGCAAAATAACGCGGTCACGTTTTCCAGCACCAAGACTACAGAAACGTTCAACGACAAAACGCTCGTCGATACGGTAACTACTGTTACGACGAACGTGACTCTCTCCACAGCAAAGGGCCATGAAGGAGAGTTCCTCGGCGCATCCACCGATACCACAACGAGGACGAAGGATCTTACCGCTGGCACAACTACGACGCAGACTTCAACCGCAAAGCTAGACTACGCGCAAGCTGTCAATGCAGCAGGAGGCGGTGCGGGCATGGCCCGCATTGTCGATGCCGTAACCCCTGGCTTGGGTACGCATTTTGCCTCGATTACGGCACAAGATGCTCGCGCACACCCGTACAAGTACGCCGGAGCTGCGGCCAGTGCAGCGATATCAGTAATCGATCCCCCAGCAACCATTGGAGCAGCCCTGCGGGCACTGGTGCCTGCCGTACTGGGTTTGCTCGATTCGACGACGGGACCATAACCTATGCTGAAGAATCCTCATCGACTCTTGCTATACACGCTCTCGCTAGTGATTCTCGCTTCAGGAATCCTCGCGCGGAAGGACTCACCGTTAGCGCTCCCGACCGCTGCCTTCATGAGCATCTGTGTCGTGGCAAAATCAGGCAGCAGGCATGCGCCCGCCAAGTCCGCGATTATTGTCGCCACACTTATGACGGTCTTAACTCTGGTTGTCAACGTTGGGAGGGTTGGTAGTGTTGTGATCCGCGATGTTCTCACGGGCATCGTCGTGGGTGGAGGGGTGCTGCTGATTTTCCTCAAGGGGCCAAAAGAAAAGGCAGATCGATGAGGGTACGACGCGAAGCCGGGTTTGTCGGCGGGAACAGTAGGCGCAAAATACGACAAAAGGCGTCTATATGGAGCATGACAACTACAGCAATGGGGTCATGAACCAGGAAACAAAAGCGGGATTCGTCGAGGGTACCGCGACCCATAGCTCCGGCCAGGGAGCAGCGAGCGGCGAACTCGGCGTCAAGGCGGGTGGCGTCGATCTCACGCAGAAAAGTAAGAGCGGCAACAGCTCAGCGGAAGAGCAAGTAGCCACCGGAGAAGCCAAAATCGGTGGCTCAGCATCAATACCAAAACTTGAAGTTAAAGCCAACGCCAGTGCAGAGGCTGCGGTTGTCCGGGCCGATGCCAGCACTTCCTTTCAGATTAGCAGAGTAAAAGTCACATTAGCGGTCGATGGTACCGCGATCTCTATCGGCGCACATGCAGAACTCAAGATGAGTCCGACGGGGTTCACGGCCGGGGCTGGACTAAGCAGCCTCTTCGGCGCTGGTGCAAAAATCGGCGTTGACTGGGGACCTTAAGTACCCGTATCAGGAAGGAATTAAAACATGGTCGGAAGATGGGGTAGTGCGCCCTTATTGCTCGGTTTCTTACTCTCCATTGCATTGCTGGCTGCCGCACAAGAGCCGGGCTCGACGAACCGTGATCCGTGCTCAATCGTACCGGCGTTTGTGCATGCGGCGCTTGCGGGGAATTCGCTAGCGAACTTTCTTTCGCCCTCTCTGGAGCCGGGTAGCCGGGAGAAGGAGATCGCGCTTACGAAGAAGAACTTCCTGGCCCTGGAAATCTATAACTACGATTGTGGTCAGGGTCTGCAACTTCGATCTGCGGATCACGCTGATCTAAGGGCTGATGTCCATTGGAGTACGGCTCACTCCGACTTTCGTCAGACCGTGACGCTTCATCTGGTCCGAGTCAATGGACAATGGTATTTTGCGGACTTCGATTTTCTGGCGTTCAATTGGACATTGGCGCTCGCAGGTAGTGTCGTCGCCATTGTCTGGGCTGGGTTTGTCGTTACGTGGTTCAGGGACTGGCGAAAACGACATTTCAGCACGCGGCTCGTTCGCGCGGGGTGGGCAGTAGTCTTGTTCATCCCGTTTTTTGGGGTTGTGGCGTACTGGATGTTTGTACGACGGGCGGCCGTGGTTCAGGGTTAAATGTTCGGCGCAGAATACGAGCCTGGTCTACACGGCCAATGTGCCAGCGCAAACCTATTCCGTTACGAGCACGACCAGCAACGCCGTGGTCAATTCAGACGGATCGCAAACGATCACGACAACCTCAACGAGCGCGACGTTCTCTACCAAAGAGAGCAACCTTGGTCAATTCTTGGGTGCTACTTCTCAAACAACAACGATGACCGTGGCTTCAAACCACTGGGACACATCGCTTCAGACAGGCCCGACCACAAACCTAAGCTACGGAGATGCGGCGAAGGCAATCGGATACTCGACGCTCGCCCAGACGGCTTCGGCCGCGGGTACGCCAAGTCTCGCATACCATTTCGCCCGCGCTCTCGGAAGTGATATATACCACCATCCGATTAACTACGCTCTACATGCAGCTGGGTTCGCACTGCCCTTTTTAGAAGTTGGGGAAGCTGCTGAAGGTCTTATTACAGGGGCAGAGGCGCTCAAGACGGCGGTTGACTTGAACAAAGAAATGCAGGGGGGAAATCAATGACAGTCAAGGACCCAGAAAGTTGGGGAGAGAAATTCCTTCCGAGGTGGAAGGGTGTGGAATGGACACCAAGAAGATGGCTTCTCCTCGCTTTTGGGCTGGCTGCATTTGTTGATTCATTCCTCGTTCCCGTTTCTCGGGATGTTGACCCTGGTAGGGCTGGTGATGGAATGCTATTTCTGATACTCGGCTTCAGGGCTGCATCAAGAAGTGGGTTGCCGCTCTCCGTGGTGTTTGCGGGCGGTGGCCTGGCAGCATTGGCCCTAGCGCTGAATCACGGCCTACTGGAAACGCCCCGCTTCCTCTGGGCTATAGTCGGCATTTTTCTTATCGCTTTTGTCCTGTTTTGGGGACGACGCCCAAAAGAGAACCCTATGGAATCGGAGAAGCCCTAAGTAAGCACTTAGAATCACGACGGTGCTTTGGTCCTGGAGTAGGCGCAAAATAAGTCTTGGTGGCAGAAACTCGCGGGAATCTTCTACGCAAAGGGATCAGTAGGAGTCGCATTGGAGGTCGGAGTCGAAGCGCATGTCGGGAAAGCCAAGAGTCCTCTGAAGGTCGGCGCGAAGGTCGGGGCCGACGTGAAATCAACGATGACGGTGACAACCGGTGGAACCTCTGTGTCAGCAACCAAAGAGGCACAGGTTGGTGTGAATGTAGGCAAGGTCATACTAGGCCCGCAAACTTCCACCGAGAACGTGACCGTCAAAAACGGAGTGGCTTTGGCTAATCCCGAAGTTGAACATTCGTCGTCGGCGATGTTCGGAACAGAAAGAGCTGAAGGCACGTTATCCAAGGGGGATTTCGGTGTGGGCGCAGAAATCGACGCAGGAGTCCTAGTTGTTGGGTTCGAGGTAGGTGTGGATTTTGACAAGGTGAAGGATCTATTCAATCCCCAGTAGCGGCGCAGATCCCCGCGAATTGGGTTGGAGGGTGGGTGGTGGAGGATACGCATATGAACAGTACCATTCTGAGTGAAAGACATTGGCTCCAACAGCCACGGTCCAAAGCATTATTTGCGCTCTCTGCCGGAATCAGCGCTCTTCTCCTAGTGCTGGGTGTGATCGCCAATGTCGTGTTGTCGTACCGAGGCGGCCTCTTCATTCAGGAGGGAACAGCGTATAAAGTCCTGGGAACAGTGGTTGGTGTCATTGGAGCGTCATCTGCTCTCTACCTTTGGATTGGGATGGCCTGGTACTGGCTTCGCCTGGATCGCTCGCCGTCCTCCATGAAGAAGCTTTGGTTCGTCATATTGCTGCTACTAAACTGGATCGGCGCAGTCGCCTATTATTTCGCCGTTTATCGTAGGGCTGCCTCCGACGGAGCTCTGCAATGACATCGAAACTTCTCAAGTTCACGATCCCGGTTTCTTTGTTGTTTTACTGCGTTATCCCCTTACTCTACCTATTCCCACGCATTGCCGAGAACAAGGCCGTCGGAACAGCCATGCTTATGGTGGCGTTCGTCGTTGTTGCTCCCACATGGGTGACTCTCGTTGTTCGGATATGCCGTTTGGGCTTGGGAGCAGGAGGTGTATACCGCTCTGGAAGCAGTGTCTGAGCGCGAGCGTCTTAGCAGGCAGTTCTGCCGCAAGAGTTGGCGCAAAATAATCAGCCCGCGCCCACCAACCCAGACGGCTCGCCCAAAGCGCCGCCGACGACGGATAACAAAGGCAACCCGATAGTTCCAGGCGTGGAAGGCTGGAAGCCAGGCCCCGGTTCCGCCGGTGGTGACCGTGACACGAGATGGGGTCCCACACAACCTGTTCCAGCCGACCCATCCAAGGGTCAAGGGCAGCCGAATGCAAGCTGGGATCCAAACGGGCACTGGGACGTAAAGACGGGTAACAAGGGAGAGACAGTGCGTGTCCTTCCAGATGGAACGAGGGTGGATCATGACAACAATCCAATGCCAATGTCTTCGTCCTCCGGTTCTGGCGTTGTCAACTTCGTGAGGGAGCACCCTGTAGCCGTGGGCGTGGGTCTTGTTGTGGTTGGGGGAGCTGCGATTCTATTTACGGGTGGAGGGGCAGGGCCTGCAGTGGGCGCGCCCTGGCGTTTGCGTTTTGAGGTGACGACATGAAAACACTTACGGACAAAGAAGCGATGGAGTGGTGCAAGCAATGGCCCCTGCAGCTTGAGTTCGACGAGAGGGGCTTGTTGTGTGCGCCGGAGAAGGGCCACACCTACCGAGTTGACATATCGAAAATGCCCTGGCGCGATCTTCTCTCCACCGCGCGCGCACTGGCTGACTTAGGGTGTCATAGCGTCGGAGCATTTTCCGGCGGGCTTGTGTGGATCAGGAGAACCCGTATCGCAGTGCCTGAAATGGAGGACGTTGTGGTCCGGGCCTTGGAACGGTTCAGACTGGGCTACGGCGAGAATCGATCTTTAGAGAGCGCCAGAGCCCACCTGTTCAGGAGCGATGAATCACCCGAGTGTTCAGCCACATTGTTGCTCGTTTTGCTCGCTGAGTGGGACGCCTATCTTGTGCACCCGTCAGGTGACTGGGTTGCGTTCATCGACAATGACAATCACATCACTGTGACTGCTAAATCCGCAGAGATTGCGAAAGACCTGAAGGGTAGCTTAGAGATGTGGGGGCAAACCACCGCAGAGCTCGCGCCACCAAGGTTGTTTTAGGCCCAACCTTCCCTGCCCGATTCCGGGGGTAAGGAGCCGCCGATCCGTACCGTGATCGAGGTCCGATTAGCTGCCCGATGCGGTCCTGATTCGAGTGCCGATTACTGCCCGTCAGTGTGGTGATTCCGGCCCGGTTGTGCATGCGGTTTGCCGCTCCCGGAGGTGGGTTTGCGGGGTTGGTTTTTTTTGCCGTGCTGCGCACGGGGTGAAAGGGAGAGACACTCCACCCCTGAAAGGGTGCTGCGCGGTAACCTGCGGTTACCGTGCGCGAACCTGTTGAAACGAGAGCGGCTAAGAAAAAAATCCCGCCGTCAGGGTGCTGTGCAGCAACCTGAAGTTAACGCAGGCGAACTTGTTGATTCTTAAGCGCGGCTGCTAGTCTCGGCTGTGAGGGCGAGAGAGGAAGCCGGGAGATGGTGAAGCCGCCGCTGCGCACAAAATCCATCGGTTTCAAAGTCAGCCAGGAAGAATACGCGCAACTGGAAACGGCGGCGCAGGCCGACGGTCGGACGCTCGGGGAATGGTGCCGCGAAGTGATCCTGCGGGGAGGAGCGGGAGACCTAGCCTGCAAAGACCACCCAAAATGTATAGACCCAAAGAATGCGGCGCAGAATGAGATAAACACCAAGCCACCGACACCCAAACCTCCTCATCAGACGTTCGTTGGGTCGCATTCAAGACTTGCGAAGTTCCTGCAAAAGCATGTTCCCGGCTTCACTGCTCACAAGTTCAATGCTGCGGTGGGAAACATGAGAGTCATAGATGTACCTAATCGAACCCAAGGCGCGGGGACTTTGCCGTTGACCACAATTACGCGCAATGTTCAGGATCTGAATACGCCGTTAGCAGACGCTATTCCGTATAACGCTTCAGCTACTACCCTTACCGATGCCCCAGGCAGTCCAATTCTGGTTGGACCCGAATTCTACGGTCCTGCAGCATATCCGCATTCCGAGGCACAGCAAGACGCCGACGTGGTCCACGAGGAAATACACGCTTTCACTGGGCAAGGTGATCGCGAACTCTTCCGGATGTTCAATCTGGATCCGACGGAGTTGCAATACTACGGCCATACTGGGCCAATTAGCGACGCAATCAAGGATAATTCTCAGTGAGGTACTCGATCATGAAGTGCTTGGTAATTCTCATCGTGCTCATATCCTCCCCCCTGTTGGCCGAACCAGCCAAGATTCTTCGAGGGAACGGCTCTGTGGGGGTTGCGGAAGTCATAAAACACGATCAGTGCACGGCCAACTATCTAAAGCAGTCCTCCGAGCGATATCTTGCGAGTGAAAAGGCTGTCCCGGTTGTCTGGGTCGGTTTTTTCACTGATCCAGCGGTCGCCCTTGACGTTATGGCAGGAGAGGGCAGGACTGAAGTGGGGTTTGAGTACTGGCGCAAGATGCATGTTGACCGCGAGGCATCAACCCGTTCTGGGACGTGTGGGGAACTCCTGAAGGTTGCCGGACGGGCAACCCTAAGGCTGACGGGGAAAACTGCCTCGGAAAACCCATCGGACGTACCTGTAACCGGCAAGAGTGTTTTCTTTTGGGACATTGGAGGTAAAGACCTCGAACTTGTTCATGTTGCGTTTTCAGAGATGAACACGGGAAAAAGACACGTTGAGAAGCACTTTTTCTTTACGACGAAAGGGGATGTCGATGCCAAGCTCGGCGAAAAGGTTCTAGCCTATCTTTCGCGCGAAGTCGGTGATTCCTATGTTACAGTTCAGCTTCGGCGTGAGGACTATTTCATCGGTTCTCTGAAGTACCCGTGGGTCAACCCATTCATCCCAGAATCCGCGGTTCCAACTTGGGAGGCGTTCCAAAAGTCACCGGAGATGTATTGCAGACAGCAGTCCGGGCAAAAACCTTGTATGCCGAATGTCAGCGCGATAGTGCCCAAATAGATCGACTCGTATGCGAAGGAACGGGCGGGTGGCCCAGGCTTCGATTTGCCTATCCCCGCCAAAGCAAAGGGGTGCCCCGTCCTTGACGTTTTCTGTCGAGGGCGGGATTCCACGGTCATATACCCCGTGGATTTGCTTTCTGGCCTCCACTGCAATCCATGCGCAATCCGTTTGCACGTTTATCGATGCTTTCCATATACTTCGAGTGCCATCCGTGGCCCTGTATGTTGTTGAATGTAGGTTTTTAGGCGGATTCGAATCCCTCCCTCTCCGCCACGCAGTCTGGACTGCAGAGAAATCCCGAACGCTCTGCGCCGAAATACGCGAGAAATGCCCGTATTCGCGATTAATTCCCAGACAAACCGGACCGCGGAGAATAGACTACTCGGCATCCTATGCGGTCCCGGGGCGGCTCTTCTTCGGAAGGCACATTCGCAGTCCGGTTTCCAGTAGGGCATCAGGCGAATGCAATGCGATCAGAAGCTGGGATTCGGCCCCTAGCGAGTTGACTTCCGGTTAGTCTCCTAAATTCGATCAGGACTTCCTGTCAGCGCCCCTGATCCGAAACTAATTCAGTTCTGTCACGTCTATGAGAATGTCGAGGCAACATGGACGGTCACAATACTCCCGGACCGATCGGCTTCCCATTGTTGGAGTCCAGCCCAGACACCGCAGTGCGCACCGTTATTGCTGACGATGAGCATCTTGCCCGCCAAAAGCTCGCTATTCTGCTGGACGCCGAGCCGCAGGTGCAGATAGTGGCAGAGTGCCAGAATGGCAGGGAAACGGTCGCAGCGATCCGCGCGCTTCAGCCTGACCTGTTACTCCTCGACATCCAAATGCCGGACCTGGATGGGTTCCAGGTGTTAAACGAGATCTCCTCGGAACAAATGCCCGCTGTAGTATTTACCTCGGCCTACGATGAATACGCAATTCGTGCCTTTGAAGCACATGCTCTCGACTATCTGCTGAAGCCGTTCGATCACCGGCGTTTGCACAACGCATTGGAAAGGGTTAGGGCGGAGTTTCGGAAAGCAAGAGAGCGCGAGATCACGCAGCGGATCCTTGGCCTGCTGGCACAAGTCAAATCCGGAAGCGAGACTCAACTAGCGTCCACCTATGATGACCGCATCGTGATAAAGGCCAATGGCCGTGTCGTGTTTCTGGACTTGGACACAATCGACTGGGTAGAAGCTGCGGCTAATTATGTGCGATTCAATGTCGGCAAGGAGTCTTACCTTTTTCGCGAGACGATCAGCCGGGTCGCAGAACGACTTGACCCCAAACACTTCTTGCGCATCCACCGCTCGACGATCGTGAACATCCGGAAAATCAAAGAGTTGATTCCCGTCAACAGCGGTGAGTATGTGGTAGTTCTGAAAAGCGGAAAAGAACTGTCCTGTAGCCGCGGCCACCGAACTGCCCTGCATGAAATTGTAGAAAGAGGAATCTGAGTATTCGGCTGGGTTCACATTTTGCACTGGTATCCCAAGCCAGTCTTTTCGTCCGATTGCAATGCATATGGAATACGTACTCGCGCCATCTTTATTCCATCTATTGGATCGAGCAGTTCGAAAGTCTGATGTTCTCCGTAAAGTGACTCGAGCCGCTCCCGAGTGACTCTGAGGCCTATTCCATCCACCCCATTGCTTTGGAGCCGCAGTGCCGTAGGCCTGGCATTCGTTATTTCAATCTCCAGCTTTCCCTCCCGCCGAGCGGACTTGATACTAATCTGGCCGCCTTCCGGCAACTTTGAGATGCCGTGCTTTACGGCGTTGTCTACGATAGGTTGCAACAACAAATGCGGGATCTCCGCATCCAGAGTTTCAGGAGCGATGTCGTATAGCACTTTCAGCCGTTCCTCAAATCTCGCCTTTTCAATTTCCAAGTAACAGTTCACGAATTCCAGTTCGCTCCTCAGGGTTGTAATCTGAGTGTCGGCGGTCTCCAGGCTCATGCGCAATAGATCGCTCAACTGGCAGATCATTCGGTCGGCAGCCTGCACATCGGTTAGCATCAGCGCCGAAATAGAATGCATTGTGTTGAAAAGAAAATGTGGCTGCAGTTGACTCTTCAAAGTCTGCAAGCGCGCCGTAGCGAGTTGCGATTCAAGCTGCGCCGCACGAAGCTCCTCCTGCCGCGATCTTTGGTAGTACGAGATAGCATGAGCCGCCAGTAGGATCGGCACATAAGCGCTGGACACGTCGTCTACCACGCTCGCCATAAACATGCCTTGGAGAACCGTCCATGAAACCCGGAATACATGCGTCTGAGGATTCCAAAGTGCCGGTGTCCAGTCGTTCAGAGCGGGATCCCAGTAGGCATAAGGTGTGGGCATCTTCAGAAAAATATGTCCGATCGTAAACGCCAATCCAAAGCACAGATGCAAGAGAGAACGGCGAACCCAATTTGCTTTTTGCAGGGGAAATCGGATCGCCAATAAATAAGCGAAGGGTGTTAACGGGGCATAAGTAAGGATTTGGCTGAATTCCATCCCGGCAATTGTCTTAAGGTCCATGCCGTTGTGGAGAGGCCGGTACAGTTGGTAGATCGTGGCAGTAGCGGCGAGGGATACAAACGTCCACACCCCGAAGCTAAGTGTCCACAGGCGTAAGTTGTGATTCTTCACAACACTATTCAATCACGTCTTGTGCTGAGTGCTTCAAAACTTCTCTGCGGTTGGGATCAGTTGCTGTCTAGACGGGACCAACGGTGTGGGGATTCTCTTCTCTAACACCTTGACGTTTGCATTTCCTCGAATCTGGGAAGCCTTCGACTTCTTGCAGTCGTAAGGCAGATTTCGTCGAAATCGGATCGAGGCTCCCAAATTTTGTATCGCCTGGAACGCTAGGTTACGGATTGCGGTAGGTGAAACCCTCTTTTCAGAGCGACCACGTCGAAGGTTTTCCGCTCCGACCGTGCAGTAAAACTCAATACCCCGCAGCTCGAACTCAATCCACGAACGTTCGTCCCTACTCGAATACTGTCTTTGACTCTGGTGTTCGACATGCCTCGTAAAACTCAGCGGTGCCGTGGGCTTTCTTTTTTCCATGAGTTCATTTGAATGAGTTCAAAAGAAGCGGGCAAACCGCAATCGAAGAGGAGGCAACAATGATGCGGAATTTGTGTTCGACACTTAACTCCTGGTTCTTAACGTTTGTCTCGTGTCTTCTACTCGCTTCGATGAGTTTGTTTGCCCAAACGACAATCTCCACCGGCAGTATTCAGGGCACCGTCACCGATCCTTCTGGCGCCGTTGTCAGCGGCGCGAGGGTCACAATTACGAACAGGGCGACTGGACAATCGTTTGCCACTTCGACCAGTTCCGCGGGTACCTATGCGTCTGGCGCTCTCACTCCGGCTGAGTATCAGCTGCAGTTCGATGCCAAGGGGTTCAAGACTGTCCAGATATCTATAACGGTGCAGGTGAACACAACTTCGTCCGGGAACGTGACCCTCACCCTCGGACAGGCGGCCGAAGTGGTTCAAGTCGAAGGCTCTGCCTTGAGCGTAAATACGGAACAAGCCACGGTTCAGGGGGTGCTCACGGCCCAACAGATCGAGAATCTTCCGATCAACGGGCGCAACTTCCTCGACCTGGCGCAGCTTGAGCCTGGAGTTCAAATACAGGACGGCGGCACTTTTGATCCCACGAAAAACGGTTTCTCTTCCATTTCGTTCGGTGGCCGATTCGGGCGGACCGCTCGCATCGAGGTCGACGGTATCGATATCAGCGACGAAAACGTCGGTACTACCACCCAAAACCTTCCGATTGGTGCAATCCAGGAATCCGCACTGCAGCAATCTTCTCTCGACCTCTCGACCGAGTTAACTTCGTCCGGCTCGGTGAACATCACGACGAAATCTGGAACCAACGGCTTTCATGGAGAAGCCTTCTATTTCTTCCGCGATCAAAGTATGAATGCTGCCTTACCCGGGGATTCGACGAATCCGTTCCAAAGGAATCAGTTTGGCGGCGATCTTGGAGGACCAATTATTAAGAACAAGCTGTTCTTTTTCGTTGATGCGGAACGGACCAAGCAGGACCTGATTGATCCCGTGCTTCCGGGGGGTGCATTCACAACACTTACGGGAAACTTCAACTCACCCTTCCGCGAGACCGAGACCATCGGTCGCCTGGACTGGCAAGCCAACCGTTACAAAGTTTTTTACCGTTTCACGTTCAACCAGAACAAGAGCGTACTGCCTTTCATTCCCAACTCCTTTCAGCCGTTTGCAAACGATAATCACGCGCGCGACCATGTTGTGGGAGTGGATTTCAATATTGGCTCGCTAACGAACAGCATCCGTTTTGGCTATACGAAATTTCAAAACGGAATCAAGGACGCTGTAACCGGCTCCAGCATTTTCGATCCGGCTCCCGGTCTTGAGTTAGCAATTGGCACCGACCCCTTCTGCCTCACCGCGGGGGCGGATCCCTACTGCTCGGGCATCAACTTCCTGGCGCCTCAAATTACGGTGCAGTCCGATCACCAGATCAAGTATGACGGGAGCAAACTCTATAAGAATCATGTCTTCCGCTTTGGAGCGGGATATAACCACATTCACGGTGGTGGACTCGCCGCGTTTCTGGGACTGGCGCCAGCGGTGAACGCTGCGGCGAATGCCACTCCCTTCAACGTTTTCCCGGGAGGAGCCAGCAACCCGTTGAACTACCCGGCTAACAACGTCACATTGGGCAATGGACAAGGGTTCTCATCCTTGCAATCAGCATTCGGCTTCGCCGGCGGCGGATTGGGGCCCGACAACCGGATCTCCTTTTATTTTGGGGATTCATGGAAAGCCAAGCCTAACTTGACCGTGACCGCGGGCCTGCGGTATGTGCGCGATACCGGGCGCACCGACAGCAACCTCGGCCCCCTTCCCGTATTGAATATGTTCAACAATCAGTTTTATTCGAACTTAGGTGCCGCGGTGAACCAGCCGAACCGCAATTTTGCTCCGCAGCTCGGCCTTGCTTGGGACCCGCATAAAAACGGTAAGACCGTGATACGCGCCGGTATCGGATTGTTCTATGAGAACTCCATTTGGAACAACGTTCTGTTTGATACTCCGGGGCGACTGCAAAAGGGACTTTTCCTGGGCTTTGCGGGCGCTTGCTCAAATGGAGGCGCCACGCCGGTCACTTTTCCCGATGGAAGCGTGCACACCCCCACTTTCTGCGGACAACCAATTGGAAGCGTGATTCCTGAGATCACACAATTTCAGCAACAGTACCAAGCCGCTGTTCTGAGTGCCGGGCCGGCGACAAACGGTAGCTATATCGGCAACATCCTAGCGGACAATTTCAATACCAGCACGGCTCTCCTCGCTCCCAACTACGTCTCGCCACGCTCGGTGCAGATGAACGTCGGCATGCAGCGAGAGATTCGACGAGGAATGGTGGCAAGCGTGGATTATCTCCGCAACATATCCACCCATAACTTTCTCATTCTCGATACAAACCACGTCGGCGATGCACGTTTCTTCAACAAAGCCGCAGCGCAGGCTGCGATCACCGCTACCAATGCGCAATTCGGCTGCGCCGATGTTGCGTGTGACATCGCCGCCGGCGCAAATATAACTAATTTCGCCAGCAACGGTCTCGATTCAGGTTACGTGCTGTGCGGTGGTTCCCCGTGCGCAGCGGCGGCTTTTCCCGGTATCAATAATGCGGTGGGCTCCAACGAGATGTTGTTCCCCATTGGGCGTTCCGTCTACAACGCGCTGCAGGCAACCATGAAGGAGGATGTTGCACGGCCTCTTCCGGCGATTAGGCATGCAAACCTGCAAGTTTCCTATTCCTTTTCTCGATATGTGGCAACCGCGAGAGACAACGATTTCAGCACAGCCGCTACCGATTTTGCCGATCCCAACCGCTATATTGGCCCCAATGCCCTGGATCGCACTCACCAGATTTCCTTTGGCGGCTATATGGATTTGCCTGCGGGCTTTCAGGTCGGGTTGACCGCTCATTTCGACAGTCCGCTCCCCTCCAATGTGCTTCTGCCGGTGAGCGGTGCAGCCGGCGGGATCTTCCAGACTGACGTAACTGGAGATGGCACTGGTGACGGAGCTATAGCAAACAACCGGGGATTAGGTGATCTTCTTCCCGGGACAAATGTTGGAGGCTTCGGCCGCTCTTTCGGCACTAGCGGCCTTAACCAGCTGATCACAAACTACAACACTAACCTCGTCGGTCAAGCAACGCCCGCCGGCCAAGTGCTGATCAGCAACGGATTGTTTACATTGGGCCAGCTGCAGTCTTTGGGAGGTGTGATCGGGGGGAGCACCCCTACGGCCACGTTGCCATATGGACCTCTCCAACTGGCACCGCCGGGCGCAATTGAGCAGGCGTGGCTGAGGACCTTCGACATGAACATGAGCTGGGCTTATAAAATAAAGGAAAGACTCGAGATCAGGCCCGGAGTTTCCTTCTTCAATGTGTTCAATTTTTCTAACTTCGATGGCCCTGCCGTCCCCTTCAGCCCCACACTCAACGGACAGGTAGGTTCGCCCAACGGCACCACCAGCGCGCTTGAGCATGGAGCGGCTGGAAACTTCCTTCGTCTTGGATTGGGCTCGGGTGTAAATGCGCTCGGTGCACCTCGGGCGATCGAGTGGGAATTAAAGCTCAGTTTCTAACTTGGCGTCGAGGAGGCTTCCCATGAAAAAAGTTGTGCCCCATCTGCTTGTTTCAGTCGTCGTCTTCGCTTGCACAATTAGCGCACCGGCACAAACTATGACAACTGTGCACGCTGTTGATAACAGTCGGCCAAGTTATGACATGAAAGGGCAGTCGTTACTCGATCTGAAAGTCATGCAGAAAAAGTTCGTGGATCTCGCCCAGGTCATTCCGGAAGACAAACTTAGCTGGCGTCCTTCGCCAGATTCCCGCTCGTATGCGGAAGTTTTGTTGCATGTTGCTGGGGAGCGTTACGGAATTCTGGCTCTAATGGGGGCCGCTCCGCCGGCCGGATTTGATGCCAAGACCTATGAAAAGTCCACGACGAATCGGGATCAAATCATCAAGGAATTGGACAAATCGTGGGACTTCACTCTGAACACAATCAATGGCATGAGCAACGCGGAGTTTGCAAAGCTGCTTCCGAAACTCGGTCCGGAGGCGAATGCCGGCGATGTCGTCTACATCCTGGTCGCCGATGCCCACGAACACTTGGGACAATGCGTGGCTTACGCCCGCGAAAATGGCATCGTTCCCCCCTGGACGATAGAGGCACAGAAACACGAAGCCGAGAACAAAGCGAAACAGAAGTGACTCCGTTTATTCGCCCCGAGAAATCTCACGCCCACTCACCCTGAAATACGCGAAGATGCCCATGTTTCACCGTTATTCCCGGAGGAACCGGACTGGTGATGATTTGGCGTACACCGGGGAGGCATTGCGGTTGGGCGGATCTGATATTGCGCGGATGTACGATATCACCGCCTGCACGTCAGACTTGCTGAGAGTGCTGCCCCAGGCCGGCATGAGCGCGGACTTGTTGAGCGCGGGACCGCCGTGGGTGATGATGGCAGTGAGATCGGCATCGGTGAGTTTGTTGAGCGTATCGCCCTCGCTAAACGGGTGCGGCTTGATTTCGAGATTGTCAAAATTTGAGACGCGTTCCACAGTCGACTCGGGATTGTGGCAGCGCTCGCAATACTGATCGTTGAGTTGCCGTCCCAGGGTCTGTTGATAGCCAAGAGCGATCTCGTCGAGAGTCAGAGCAAATTTCTTTCCTGTCTTATCGGGGCTCGATGCGGTTACCTGATAGCGTCCGGCCATGCCTCCGAGAGTGAGGCTGGTCGTGACTTGGCCGCTGGAATCGGTAAGGCCGCTTCGGGGATCGAACGTGACTCCGGGCGCGGCGCTGAATTCGACGAGCGCGCCTGGAAGTGCCGTCCCTTGCGCATCGTTCACTTGTACGATCAGCGGCTGCGGTAGCGGCGTACCTGTCTGTGTAATCTGTTTGCCGCCGCTGGTTTCGACAATGGCGGCGCCGAACGCGGTGGATTTGAGCGGCGTAGCGGGTGCGGTGTAGTGCGAGCAAGCAAATGCAAGCGACATTGCCAGCGCGGCAGCAAACAAAGCAAAAATGCCCGGCGAGGGACGAATCATTTCTTTGCAACCTCCACTTTGCCTCCGCCTTTCTGCGAGATCAGGAAAGCCGTCAGAGCTTGTGCGTCTTCATCACTCATGGCGCGGTTTGGCTCGGCTGTCCCGGGGCGCAGGGCTTGCGGATTCTTCATCCACTGAAATATCCAAGCGGCGGTGAGGCGGGATCCAACCTTCGTTAGCGTCGGACCGATGTATCCTTTGTCAGTTTTGGTATCGACAATGTGGCAGCCCTGGCAAGCGTATTTGCCGTAAAAGAGCTGCTTGCCCAGCTCAACCTCGCCTTGCGAATAGCCACTCAGCGGCATGGAATCGCGGTCGATTGCCGGGCTCTGGTACACGGTGAGTATGTAGTCGGTAATTTCGTTTACCTCACCGTCCGTGAGGTTGAATCTTGGCATGCGGCGAATCAACGCGGGGCGAAGCGTGTTCGGATTCTTGAGGAACTCGACCAGCCACGGGCGCTGCACGGAGCTGCCTTCCCAGGTCAAATCGGGCGCCATATCTCCGCCGTGGCCATTGATGCGATGGCAACTGAAGCAAGCCAGATCGGTCATCAGCTTTCCGGCTTTGCCAGCGGGCTGATAATCAGATTCCGGCTTTGAGGCAACGGTCAGTGCCGGAGACAGCGAGAAGGAACGGTCGTTTAGGGCTAGAAGAGCGGTGGCAAGCGAATCGATCTGCTGCCCGGTGAACGTGTATTGCGGCATCTTCAAGCCTTGACCAAACGCCCGCGGCTGCTTGATCTTGGTCGCGATGTAGTCGGGAAGCGTATGCTGCATTCCCGGCAAGAAAACTAGCTGCGTGACCGGCTTGCTTCCAATGCGGCTGAGCTCGGGGGCAAAGTTCTCCGGTTTCTTGATTCCGGCAATTTCGTGACAGGACGCACATCCGTAGTCGGAAACCAGGCGTTTGCCGTGCGCGATCTGCGCGGCGGTTGCGGTTTCAAGATGAACGTTGGCGAGCAGGTCGGAGTCGGTTTTCGCTAACAGGAATCCGGATAGAGTCGCGACTTGAGTATCGTTAAGGCGATAGTGCGGCATCGCGGTCTCTGCATCGTAGGCCCTGGGATTACGCAGCCATGCCTGCAACCACTCGGGCTTTACTTTGCTACCGACCCGGGTCAACTCAGGTCCAACATCTCCACCCACCAGATTGCCGGCGGCATTTTGCACGGCGTGGCAGGAGGAGCAGAAAGATTCTCCGTATAAGCTGGCGCCGGCTGCGGATCAGACGACGGCTTCGCCGACAAGGTAACCGTGTCGCCCGGCAGTGAAGTGCTGTTCGCAATCAGGAACGCGGACATATCCCGCGCATCATCATCGCTCAACTTGAAATTTGGCATGGTTGCCGTGGTCGCGTAGGCTTGAGGATCTTTCAGCCATGCATAAACCCACTCGCGCGTAGTCTTGTCGGCGATGTGCGAGAGGGAAGGAGGGTCATCCGCGGCCTTCATTATTTTTCCATCCGCCAGCTTTACGGTGTGGCAATGCACACAGCCATAGCTGGAAAGCAGATGGCGGCCTTCATTTAATCGAGGCGCGCCCGGTAAGGGCCCACGATGACACTCGCCGCAGGATGACTCGATATACTTCGCCGGCAGAATTGGCTGTTCCCACGCGAGCGTGCTGCTGTGCGCCTCGGCGACCGTGGTCGCAACGCCCTGGCCGCGGTGGCAAACCGTGCAACCAAATTGATCGATCTGATGCGGAAT
Organism: uncultured Acidobacteriaceae bacterium; assembly: GCA_963750245.1. GTDB lineage: Bacteria > Acidobacteriota > Terriglobia > Terriglobales > Acidobacteriaceae > Sulfotelmatobacter. Next base: position 842,594 of record CAVVQB010000001.1, on the reverse strand, counting down.
TGCGGGATGTTTGCGAAAAGGCTGCTGGCTCACATCGTTGAGGCTGGCCTCTTTCAAACCCACGTGGCAGCTTGCGCAGCGGTCGACCACGCCGAGATCGGGCAGCCAGATCTGTTGAATTCCTCCCTGAAAGTGGCGCTGAAGAGTGACCGCATCGCTGCGGTTACGAATCATTTTCAGATAGCCGTGCTGATAGTGACGCCATTCGCTGAAGTAATTCTTGGCCGGGGCGATCGCCAGTGAAATCAGGAATAAGAAACTGACCACGCCGAAGGCGCGAACGCTATCCCCGAACAACTTTTGCCATATCGATTTGAAAGTTGTTTTCATGATCCCATTAAGACCCTTGCCACGGCCACACCCAGGACCAACCCGGCCCGCGGAAAAATGTGCCGATGGCGGTCAGAACCACCAGTTCGAATAAGAACCACGTCATCACCCAATAGGAAAGCGGCTTGGCTGCCAGATAGCGGCGGAACGCCGAAGGAGATTGCGGAGAACTCTGCGCCGCAAGGAGCATGATGGCGGCCATGATCAATGTAGGAACGAGGGCGGCGTACACCTTGAAAAAGATCAGAAACAACGAGAGAGCGATTGCGACCACGTAGAAGATTCGCAGCCGGCGCTGCCGATCTTTAAGAAAAAGTCCTTCCGCTTCGATGTTGACTTTGAAATAGGGAATAACAATAAGCGCCATTACTACCAAGCCAGGAACCAGTACCCCTGCGACCATCGGCGGAAAGTAGTGCAGCATCTCCTGCAGTCCAAGAAAATACCAGGGTGCCTTCGCCGGGTTTGGAGTGTGCGAAGGATCGGCTAGACCCTCAAGCGGGGCGTTGAAGATCAGTGCGATCCATACCAGAACGATGGCCAATACTTGGATAGCGACGGCGGCGCGAAACAGAACCTCGGGAAAAGTCTGTATCTGATCTTCGCTCTCGACCTTTACCTGAGCCGAAGTGCGGCGAGTAATGAACACGATACGGCGCGGAGACTTCTTTGCATTGGAATCGACACCGGCTACAAAGTCTTTGGGGTCGGCCATGGCTATTGACCCTCCTTCGCAGTCACGGCGTGCGAAGAGTTTGCTCGCAGCGTCGCCGGTTCGCTGGCATGGGAGTAGAGGCCGCCATCCTTGCGGATACGCCAGAAGTGGATGGCGACAAAGAACATTGCGGTCAGTGGAAGGATCATGCAATGCAGCACATAGAACCGCAGCAGGGCGTTGGCGTTTACTGCGTTTCCGCCGAGCAGAAGAAAGTGGATCTTGTTCCCCATGATGCGGTACTGCGGAAGCGATGTTCGATCCTACCGTGATGGCCCAGTACGCCAGCTGATCCCAGGGCAGCAGATAGCCCGTATAACTAAGCAGCAGCGTGATCAACAGAAGGATCACACCGATGACCCAGTTGAACTCGCGCGGAGCCCGATAAGCGCCGCGGTAAAAAACCTTAAACATGTGAGCGAAGACCAGAAAGACCATGGCGTGCGCCGACCAGCGATGCAGATTGCGCAGAAACATTCCGGATGAAATTACGAACTGCAGATCCTTCGTATCCGCATAAGCCTGCGGCGCGGACGGGTGATAGTAGAGCATCAGTGGAATGCCAGTCGCGACCAAGATCAGAAAGGTCCCAAGTGTCAGCGTGCCCAAGTACCAGGTCGCACTGAAACTAAGCATGCGGGTGCGCACCTTGGTCGAGAACAAGTGCAGGAATACGTTCTGCTGAATGGCGAGTGCTCGCTTCAGGGTGCTGGACCCAGTGCCACTGCGGAAAATCGAACGCCACACCCGTGTGCCGCGTAACTCGTCGAACTGTTGGTCGAGTGTTTTCGACATCGCTTAGACCCTCACAAAGGAATCACGCTGCAGTGGAGGAACGTCGGTCGAGCGGTCCACCAGCAAGTCTCCATCGTCGTTGAGCCACACCCGCTTCCAGGGCAGAGGCTTGGGTGCGGGGCCTTCGATCTTGTCGCCAGGCTTCAGGTTGGCTCGTTCCCACACCGCAAACTTGCTGCCATGACAAGGGCAGGCAATCATGTTCAACTCAGGCTTCCATGCGGTGAGGCAGCCCAAGTGCGTGCAGACTGCGCTGAGGGAAAAGAAACCCTCCTGCGAGTGAATGATGTAAATGCCAGAGTTCACATCAAGCGTGACGGAATCGAGGGGATAGCGATCGGGCTTACCGGCGTTCACCACGGGCGACGGTTCGTACAGCACGTTGGGATCGAGAAACTGATAGGCGAAAGCAGCTGTGCCGGCGGCTGCAATCCCCAGCGAGCCCAGCCCGAGCTTGGTGAAGAACTGCCGGCGATTGACGCTTTCTTCAGCGGTTGCGTTTTTGATTTCGTCAGTCATTTCTGTTTCTCACTTCGACTGCAGACCTGCTCCAATCGCCGCGATTGAGATCAACCCAGTCGGTTCGGCGGGAATGAGGTTGTACGATTCCATCGTGATTGTGCCCACGGGACAGCGCATGGCGCAGAGACCGCAGCGAATGCAGCGGGTCTCATCTTTCAACATGGCTGCACCGGTGATAATTCCAAGTTCATCCGCGACGACTTCATCGAATTCCACTCCAAAGCATTCCTGGTTGTCGCGGATGTATTGCACAGTCTGCGGCTCGAAGTCGACGCGATCGAGCGAAACCAGTTCAAGACATTTCTCCGGGCACACATCGACGCAACCCCCACAGAGAATGCACATGCTGCCATCTTCCGGCGAACCTTCGAAAATCGTATTGGTCCAGCAGTGCAGACAGCGTTGGGCTTCCGCGATGGCTTCGGAAGCGTCGTAGCCGACTTCCACTTCGGTTACTCCAGTGCGGCGCTCGAGGGGAAGCATCGGCACGGGCTGGCGGTCGATGTCCAGATAGTCCAGCGGCATGCTGTGCCGCTTCAATACTTCGACCTCGATGATGGGTTCGGGATGTTTGTTCTTGCGCAGGTATTCGTCGATTCCAACCGCGGCACGTTTGCCATCTCCCACGCTGTCGATAATCAGACGCGGTCCGAAAACACAGTCGCCGCCGCCGAAGATTCCGGGAGCCGATGTCATGAGCGTTTGCGGATTGACGGCAATCAGGCCGCGCGGAGACAGCTCCACTTTGTCCTCGGGAGTGAGAAAGTCGAGACGCGGAGCTTGCCCGATCGCCATGATGACGGTATCGCATTCGATCAGGCTTTCGCTGCCTTCGAAGAACGCCGGATTAAAGCGCTTGTTCTGATCGAAAACCCATTTTGTCTTCAAGGTTTCGAGCGCAACCACCTTGCCATCCCTGCCGACCATCCGCTTGGGGCCGAGGCCGGGGTGCATGCGAATGCCTTCTTCTTCTGCCTCCTCGATTTCTTCGAGGGCGGCGGGCATTTGATCGCGGGGTTCCAGGCAGACGAGATTCACCTCGCGGGCGCCCATGCGCAGAGCGGAAAGAGAAATATCGACCATTTCCCGCGTCGCAACTGCAGTCATATTTTCCGCTGAGGGCTCCGCGTCCTGCACCCCGCCCGCATGCTGACGCACGACTTCGCGAGCGGCGGAGCGAGCCACGTCCATGGCCACATTGCCGCCGCCGATCACGATCACTTTCTTGCCGATGGTGAATTTGTAGCCGAGGTTCACATTCAGCAGAAAGTCGATTCCTTTGTGGACGCCATCGAGATCGACTCCGGGGATGCTTAGATCGCGACTACGATGCGCGCCCACGGCAATGAGGACGGCGTCGAAACCCTGGCGGCGAAGATCGGAGACGGTGAAGTCGCGGCCTGCGGTGTGATTCAGCTTAAGCGTGATGTCTCCTGTTTCCAGAATCTCGCGCACTTGGGCTTCGACCACATCGCGCGGCAGGCGATACTCAGGGATGCCAAGGTAAAGCATTCCGCCCGCAACTGGAGCGGCTTCAAAAATTGTGACGGCGTATCCCATGAGGGCAAGATCGTGGGCGGCTGAAAGGCCCACCGGACCGCCTCCGACGACCGCAACTTTGAAAGGAAGTTTTTTCTGGCCGCGTCCTTCATTGATGGCAATGGGATGTTTCGACTCCGGTCCAAATTGCTCGGTAAGAAAGCGCTTGAGAGCGCGAATGGAAATTGGCCGGTCAATCTCACCGCGACGGCATGCGGTTTCGCAAGGATGCGCGCAAACTCGTCCCGCAGATGCTGGCCAACGGGTTGGGATCGCGGGCGATGCGGTAGGCTTCTTCGAAGCGGCCATCGGCAATCAGTCCAACATAGCGTCCAGCGTTGGTGTGTGCCGGACAGGCCATCATGCAAGGGAAGTTGGTATTCAGCCAGTCCCCGTCGACCTTTTTATTTTTGTATCGCTTCAGCATGCAGGCACTGTCTGTCCCCGAGAGCGTTAAGCGTCGACAAATTTGTTTTGTAATGGCTCAGAAGGCTGATGAAAATACCGGGGAACAGGCCAAAACGCGTCCGCTCCCCGATATTTTGTCTCCTTACTTACTCAGGGTGAAATCCGCTTTGCCTCCACCAGCTACCGTGACTGGCTTGGACTGATTCTTGGCGCCTTCATGCCATGCAATTACTGTGTAGCTGCCATCGGGAACGTCTTTGATCTTGTAATTACCGCTGTCGTCGGTTTCGGCAAAATATGGAGTTGGGCTGACGACGATGTATCCCTCCATCTCCGGGTGCACATTGCAGAAGAGCGGTACGACGCCCGCCTTGTCGAAAGTGAAGGGACGCTTTTCACCTTTGGGCCAGGTCCCGAGATTGTGTCCGGCCTTCTTGTCACCGGAGATAGCGGTCCAGAAGACGTTATGTTGCACATTGTCGCTGTTCAGGAATTCCACAGTCGTGCCCTGTTGTACGACCAGAGTGTGCGGCGCAAACAACAGTCCCTTTTGATCCATGACCGGGTGCTCTTTAGGAGCGGGGAAGGTTTTCCCCGCAATAGCGTCGACGTAAACCACCGACTTACCCTTCACTCCGCTAACTTTTCCCTCGATATCGCCTGCCCACGCTGCGGAGCACAGCCCCGCTAGCAGTACTGGCAATATGCATGCCTTGTAAGTCATTGGGTTTATCCTCCTTTGAATTGCACTTAATAAGTGTCCGGGACGGCATCAGAAAATGAATTTCGCATCCAGATAGATTGTGTTGTTAGAGCTTGCATTGCGACCGGAGCCGTCGTAGTTTGTCGAACCGCCGTTGAAGCGTGTGTATCCGGTGTATTGCGCCCCGAGTTGCAGATTCTGCCAAGGCCAAAACGAGACGTTTGCGATGTAGCCGGCTCCTCTCGGGTCGCCGTTGGCACTGCCGCTAACCGAGGCTGGCGGATACAGCGCAGGATCGACAGTCCCGCCGGTATCGAACCAGCCGAATGTGCCTGTGTAGCGGTTGCCGAAGTGGTATTCGGCATTTGCGAGAAAAGTGTTCAGATGGTGCGAACCAAACGGTAAGGTGCCCTGGGCGACGCTGGCCAGCAAATCGGCGTTTTCACGGATATAGGTGGCTCGGAATGAGAGCACGTCTTTTCTAAATAACGTCCGATCGATCTGAGTATCAAAGGCCCAATCCGTATATTGATCCTCCGGGCCAGTTATCCCGTTGGCACCCACGATTTGATTGGGAGTGGACCGCATATGCATGCCATAGGTGCCGACCTCATACTGCGTTTTCGCAGTTAATTGCTGCCACGCAACGCGCCAGTATGGTGCAACCCCATGGATGTTGTATGAAAAACCGGATCCAGGATTTGGCTGAGGGCCGCCCACGTGTTCTGAGCGATAAACTGATACGTCCACATACAAATGACTGTTCCACATCGCATAGGCTCCAAGCCCTGCAACGTCTTGCGCCAAAGCGCCATCAATGATGGGAGCTGCCGTCGGGGCGGGCGCGACATCGCTGGCGATCCACGGGTAACCCCAAGCCGGCGTGCTGTTCCAAAGGTCGTCTAAAGTCGGATTGTTGTTGAGGTCCAATCCGTAGACGAGTTCCTTGCCACCGAGTTTGTGCTTATTATTTGCGTAACGGATGTCGGTGTTATCCATGCTGAAATGGTCGGCTTGAGCGTCATAAGTCACCTGAAGAAAACTCCCGACGTTGCTGGTCCATGCCCCAGAAAGGAAGAGCGATATGTCCTGAGGAAATTCGAAGTTGCCATTCTCGGTCGTTGGCACCGGCGACTTGGTGGAAGTAAATGAGGTTTCCAGCATTACTGAAAGCGGCAAGGAGGCGAGAATATCAAGCGCGGCGCGCGATTTGCCTCCATCTGTCTTTATGACCTTGGTGTCGTCCCCCTTGTCCACGTAACCGAGCAATTTGAACCTTCGTCCGGCCGGGTTGAGTTCCGGAGGGGTGTAGTGGCACCCGCTGCATGCCAATCCCGTCTGCCGGGCGTAGCTTGGAACCGCTGACGCGGTGGGCGGATTCACCGCGGCGAGAAACAGCAAACCCCCGACAGCGGCAGCCACAATTAAAGAAACCACCAATTGTTTGATCTGGAATCTCATTTATATCTCCCAAAGAGATCGATTGGCGTCCGAGTGATGGTGTAGTGTCCGGTTACCGCAAACATTTGGCTGTGATTAGAAGCACCCTGCATGGTGATAGGTGTCACAAGGGGAGAGCACTGCGTAAAACGTCGCGTGCACCTGGCTCGGAGCGAGGCGTTATATCGGTGTCGGACATTCAGTCCTGATCACGCTAAAAGATCATCCATGATGAACGGAATTGATTGCAGCACCCATGACTAGCTGCAGATCCTGCAGGGCGAGAGCGCGCTGAGTTATATCCTCAGCTCGGAGTCCAGGTAGTAGTGGACCAGCTTTGGCGTGGTTGGAGGAACGGCGCTCGTGCTGTTTTCTCGCCGGTTTCAATGCAGAATTTGGTGAGTGAAATTTCCTCCGACAAACTTAGCTTCGCCATTTAGCGCGGCTGGGGAGACGTCAAGTGACCAGAACAGAGTTCGCTCTCGCTTGCTCGCGATTGAATCGTCTAATCTGCCAGATAGATTTGCCCTTATTCCTAAGCCTCCGGACGGAGGTTGGGGCGCAAGGTGAGTGAGCCATCGTCGTTCAGTTTCTGGTGACAGGCCCAGCGCACCGGATAGCGCATGCCCTTTACTTCGATCTCCGCTTTGAGCTTCAGTCCTTGCCATTTTGTGCCTAGCGGCAGCAGAAACTGCGCTTGCCGGATCTTTCCCGGCAGAGGATATCCGGCATCCAGACAACCACTCTTGAGTGTCTTGCCGTCTTGGCTTTCGACGCTCACGCGCAGGACACCCGGGACACCGGCGATTCCGTCATTGGCGAAGCCGACAATCAGCCCGAGATAGCCGGCGTCTTCGTAGGTCCAGATCATAGAAGGCCTCACGCGGTAGCCAATCCGGCGATTGATCCGGTCGAACCACGTGGGAAATGCCTGGTAGTAGCTCATTAGATTCTTGGCGCTGATTTGATGAAAGTTCCAAAGCGACCAGTAATTCGGACCTACATCGATCACGTGAGCAATCATGTTGTCGACCGGAGATACTCCTTCCTGCGCAGCGAGCGCATCTGGAGGTTTGCCGGGGAGCCCCTGTTCGAGCACTGCTCCAATCCAAGGAGGCCGATTACTCAGCGCTTCAATCTGTTCGTTCTCGATGAAGATGGTATCGCTGCGAATCCAGTTATTGCTGCGAACCGTGCGGTCCAGGAGTTCAGAATTGCCCACCCGGCTGAAGTCGGGTTGGGTGTTGGTCAGCAATGGAGTTTTGGTGAAGTGCTCCAACTGAACTTCCAGCATGTTGATCCATGTGCGCTCGGCAGTCTGGTAGTCGGGGAAAGGATTGTTCGCAAATGGCCATGTGTGCCCTTCACCCCAGAATCCGTACATGAAGGTATCGATGAACTCGATGGAGGGGTGTCCGTTGAATTCCGCGGCCAGCAGGCCAACTAGTTCTTTGAATGCTTGCTGGAAGAAAGGATCGTCGAAGCGCGGCTGATAGCGCGCATGCGGATTCTTCAGGTATCTTTGGGCCGCGACCTGGCTTTCTTTATCGCTATCAGTGAGGACCAAGTCAACTTTCGGTACTTTTTCGAGAATGAAGTCTGGTAGCGCGGGGTCGTGAGTATAGTCCGGAGCGCTCATTTGAATGCGCAGACCGAGGCGCTTGTTGTTTTTCTTGGCTAAATCGAAAACAAGCTTTAGGTAATCAGCCATGCCGAGGCGTCCAGGCCGCTGCTGTACGTCCCGCCATGTGGGCCGTATGTAGAGCTGCTGCCCCAGTGGGAATCGAACCAGATCCTCAATCGCCTGCGACACGTTGTCTGATTTGATTTCTTCGGTGCCCATATCAGCGGTGATGTAGGTGATCAGCCCTTTGCCATAGTTCGGCACGACTTCTTCCGACGGAGTCGTCGTCATCACCACGTCATCGGTGGGAATGACGGCATCGGGTGGGTACTGTGAGAAGGGACCTTGATTCAGCCGATCTGTAACAAGGGGGCCAGAGCCGAAGTCATACTTACCCCAGTTGTGCGCCGGAACGAATGCTTGTGCCTCGCCGGTTCCGAGTTCAGCAGCAGCGGCCAATGCAACACCGCTTTTGAGAAAGTCTCTGCGCCGCATTGAAATTCCCCCTGCGACTTCCAGCCAGGCGAAACGCCAGAACTGCAACCTCATCGCAAACTAATCTAGGAGCTGCGGACTGACAGTGGACGCGACTCGCGCGAACATCACTTGTCGGCTGGCTGCTCAAACCGCCGGTTCGCGCGGAGGTCGGGAGTCGGTTTCAATTCGCCCGTTACCCTGACGGAGAATGTCTGTTCATAGGGTGTGTCGTCCGGGCCGTCCACTGTGAGCCGAACCGTGAAATCAGCCGCTCTTGTATAGCAATGAGAAACGTTAGGTCTTTCTGCGATCGTCCCGTCGCCGAAGTCCCAATGATAGCCGAGTGCAGGCACGCCGTCAGGAGCGGCCTGGGCCGAGAAGGCTATCGTCTCCCCGGCCTGCGACTGAGAAAGGACCCGGGCAGTTACAGTTGGAGCAGCCTTGGCCACGGTAGTGTCCACCAACTTGATGACCGTCGCCGATTGCGGCGACTGATTCTCAATCCGGATCGCGCCACCTTCGAGCGCAAACGTGGTGTTTGAACCCAGGACAGCACTTGCCACCATGGTGGAGCTGACCGGGAGCCCGAGGTCTCCGAGGCTCAACGAGCGGGAACGAGGCTTGTCGGTCCAGTTGAAGACGGTCAAGATGCTCTGGCGAGGGCTTTCCCGGAGCACGAAAAGACTGGGCTGCTCATCCTCCGGGTCATAAGTCATGAGATCCACAGGCGTAGAGGCTCGACCGGCTTTGGACATGCTCAGTAAGTCTCGGTTTTCCACCAAGGCTAGCCGGTCTTTTTCACTGTCGAGCACCAGTAGGTCGTCGCCGATCTCGTACATGCCACCGGCAACCGCAGAAAGTGCGATTGAAGTCTGCGCCGTCGCCAGCGAATGTGAGGAACGCTCGCCCGAATGCTCCACCAGGTATGTATCGGTGACGTTGAAAGCATCCGGATCATTGATGAAGAAGTTGCCGTTCATGTAAAAGCGAGCCGCGATGCCTGGGGCGGCAGTCTTCGACCTCAGAAAACTGTGCCCCGTGTCCGCGGAGACTCGTCCCGTGTCCACGATCCCGACCGGATTCAGCATCGGACTGCCATCTTTGTCCAGGATCACATCGTCGCCAACGGTGTCTCGGATCAACTGCAAGCCTATACGCTGGGCTTCGAGCGCGGTGGTGTTTGGGCGGTAGTAATAGCCTTCAATCGCCGTCGTATCCATGAAGTCCATTTTGATGAAACGAACTCCCCATTCGCGAACCAAGGTCTTGTAGGTCTCGCGTAAGTATTCCTGGGCCCCAGGGTGTGTTGTATCGAGCGCGTAAAGCGTGTCAACACCTTGTTTCCACACATCCTCTAGAGGAATCGGCTGGCCCTCAGCATTGTGGACCAACCAGTCTTTGTGATGTTCGTAAACCCAAGCGCGGCTGCTTACCTCGAATGGAGCCGTCCACAGGCCAACGGTGAGGCCGTCTCTCAAAATATGATGGGCCACAGACCGCATGCCGTCGGGGAATTGCGTCGCGTTGGCAGTGACGTATTCTCCACGCGCGTACTGATAGCCTTCATCGATCTGGAAATACTTGTAGCCGAGCGACTTCAGATGCTGCGACAGCCAATCGGCATTCGCCAGCGTTTCGCCCTCGTTGATCGCGGCATAGTAAGCTGTCCAGCTCCACCATCCGATCGGAATCTCACTCGAAACGCGTGCGCGATGCAGACGTCGAATTGCCGATCCATACGCGCGAAGTTGCCCCAGATAGTCCGGCCCTGCCGCGAACATCACTCGTTCGGAGCTTATCTCCTCGCCAGGATTGAGGGGAAGACTTAGTTCGATCCGGTCGCTTTTAAGAGACTTTGCTTCGAGCGAGCCAGCCTCACTGTAATCCTTCTGAATCTCCGTCGTTCCCGTAGATTCGACTGTGTAAGATGCGACCTTGGCTTGGGGACCCTTGCCCTCGGCCGTCAGTCGCAAGAGAGTCAGGAAGCGATCCGACGTGAGTGCACCCAGAAATAAGCTCTGCTTGCTCTGCCGGTTATAGATAAGCTGGCTTCCGACTCCGCGATGCATTCCACCGGGAGCGTCCCCCAGATCGTAGATCACCAGGTCCGGCCAATCTTCGCTGAAACTATCGGAGAGGATTCGCTCATCCGATGGATGGCCGCCCAAGTTCAGGATCGAATCTCCCATGGCCTCAACGCTACGGATTGCCTGCACCGATATTGCTGTGCGCGTTGTGTTCCTGACGCGGACTTGAATGGCGCCGTATGGGCTTTCCGTGTAGAGCTGCATTACGTAGACGAGATCAGGACTGCCCTGCAGCCCGCTGCAAGTGACCGTCAACTGTTGGCCGGAGCCAAGCGCATCACTGAATGGCGACTCGGATACCGAATGCGATGGATAGCTGCTGGAACGCTGCCACTGGTGATTGATTAGCGCACCGACGCCAGCCTGCACTACGGATTGGCTGCCAAGCGACCCAAATTGATACGACCCATCCTGACGATTGACTGTCAAGGAGAGAGCCTTATTCGTCAGCTGTTGGGCCGGGCACTGCACTGCGCCCAGCGTCCATGCAGCAATAATTGAGCCCATCATGCTGCACTGCAGGACTACAAGCGCTTTCCGCGCGGTTCCGATGTTGCGACGAGCAATTGTCAACTTGTGGATTGGATGTTTCGTGTCGCTCATAAGCTAGTCGCTGGCTGTCTTTAGAAAGAAAACTTGAGGGCGAATTGTATTTGTCGCGGCGGCCGCGCAGCCGTCAAATCGCCGAACTGTGGCGTCCCGAGACTGGTCGCGTTGTTTCCATTTTGCGGTCCGCTCTGCGCGAACAGGAAATTGGTGTGGTTCGGGAGATTGAAAAACTCCGCACGAAATTCCAGATCCGTCCGTTCCGAGGGGTGGAAGAACTTGAATACTGAGAAGTCCCATTCTTTGTATCCCGGTGCTTCGACGGTATTACGGCCCACGTCGCCGAACGAACCTTCGGGAGGATCCATAAACGCGCAAGTGTTGAACCAAGCGGTCGGGGTGTGAATCCTGTCGGGAGCAAGGCCGCCTTGTGATGCCAGTACCTGGCAACCAGCAAATTCGGTGTTGCCCGGTACAATGCCCGCCCGGTTGGGATCTCCGACCTGGTCAGGACGCTGGGAAACGCCCCCGGCGCCGCCATCAGCATTGGCGAAGTTGCCATTCTCGTCGAGCACCGTGTACCAGTTACCACTGGAAATAGAAAGGATATTCGCAATCTGCCAGCCTCCGATCACCTGGTTCGCAAACCCGCTCGCACTCCCCAGGAAGTGTTTGCCGTGACCGAAGGGCAGTTCGTAAATCGAATTCAACACGAAGCGATTGCGCACGTCGAAATCAGAATTACCGTATTCGGCCTGAGGGTCGCGGAAGTAGCGGAAGTCGCTGTTGTTCTGCGTAGGACCAAGATTCGCGTTGGAAGCGATATCCAAGGAGTGCGCGTGAGTGTAGGACGCCTGGAACTGCAGGCCCTTCGCGAAGCGTTTTTCGAAACTTGCCTGCAGCGAGCTGTAATTGGAAGCGCCAGTCGAGCGGAACCAATCGATCCCCGTGTCGAAAACGGGTGAGCAGTTCTGCGAATTTGCCAGCGAGCAAGGAGGGGTTGTCCCGATCACGGTCGCAGAGACAGGCCGGCGCGGCGCGGTCGCGTCATTCGGATTCGGGTCGGGCGCTGCCTGGTTGCCGTTGAAAAACGTATATAGCTTCGTGCCTTTGGATCCCGCATAAGTCACCGTGAACACACTATTGGCGGGGAGTTCCCGTTCAACGCTCAAATGCCACTGCTGCATATAGGGTGTGCGCAGGTTCTTATCGACGGAGAAAAAGATGGGAGTATTGGGATCGACCAGCGAGTTGGCGGGGAAGCCGCCGGCTAGGGTGGGAATCTGAGTCACGCGGCAATCTCCCGCCGCAAGGTTCGCCGTGGGTGCGCTACATGGCGCAATGAAAGATTGGTTGGTGAAGAATGGAGGATTAAATCCCGGACTTGGATTCGAGTACGGACCATTTTCCTGCCCTCCGTAGAAAATTCCATAGCCCAATCGCAACACAGTCTGCGGAGTAAACTGCCATGCAATACCGACGCGCGGGGCGAAATTATTCAGATCCGAGTTGATCAGCCCGCGGCTGCCGGTGGCGCTGATGTTGACGTACTGCGCGATGAAGGGCGTGAGCTGCGCGGTTTGTCCCTTCGGCACAAAGATCGTAGGATCGGTGGGATTGCTGAGGTCAAAATTTCCCACGTCGTTGTGGCGATCCGAAACGATGCCAAACAGTTCGTAGCGTAAGCCCAGATTCAATATTACCGTCGGCGTCACTTTCCAATCATCCTGGGCGTAAAACGCAAAGGTGTTCCGGAAATAGTCGACGTTGTGCAGGTTGTTGATGCTGCCGCCGCTGGTAAGGCCCGCCATGAAAGACGCAAAACCGGTTCCTCCGCTGCCGATGTCCGCGGGGTTATCAGTCAGTGTCGGGTCAAAGTTGAGCGTCCCGCGCGCTGCGGCTGGTTGGAAAATTGTGAACTCTTCGCGACGGATCTCGGTACCGAACTTAAACGTATGCTGCCCGCGCACCCAGGTGAGGTTCTCGGAAAGAGTGTAGGAGTTCTGCAGTTCCACCGAAGGCAGGAACGTAGGACTGCCCAAGGTGGCGACGTCGCTAAATATAAGTTGTGGCAGCCCACCAATGCCCGGCGAAAAAGGAACGCCCGGGAAATCGATGTTGGGTTCAGCCGATACGTTTGTGTCCGCATTCAATTCCAGGCGATGGGCATTCACCCGGTTGTAGCCCAGGCGGAATTCGTTGATCAGCGAGGGCTTGAAGATGTGCGTCCAACTGGTAGCGAAGCTGCGGTAGGCGAAATCCTCCTGCCCGCTGAAGAATCCCCCACCATCGGCCAGCCCTCCGAAGGTTCCGGGAATAAAACTGGGCTGATTCTCGAAGCTGAACCGGAAAAACGTGTTGTCATTGTCATTGAATTTCTGGTCCACGCGAATGTCAAAGTTGTTGCGCGTTTCCTGGCGCACTGGGTTGGCGACGAAGTTGTTGCCGCTTGAGTTGAGAGGACCCGCCGCTGGATACAACGCGGCCAGCCGCAATGCTAATGGATCCAGCGAACCACCACCTGGTACAACTGGCGCAGCCGGGATGATGTTCAGGGGTTTCCCCGTCCCGTCATATTGGAAGGGCACTCCGCAGAAAGCTGGAGGCGTATTGGGCGGAGTAGGAAGAGCTTGTGCGAGCTTAGCGTCGAAAATCTCGCCCGCATAGGTTGGTTGATGGTTGCAATCCGTTCCAGTTACGGTCGTGTAGTCGATCAGGCTCGAAAAATCTCCCGTCCGCCACGCCGTTGGTGGCACGAACGCAACCTGAGTTTGCGCCTGGCGTACTCGGTAACCCTCGTAGTCCACGAAGAAAAACGTGCGGCCCCGGCCGTCGTAGAAGTGGGGCAGCAAAACCGGCCCGCCAAATGTCGCGCCAAACTGGTTCTGCTGGTACTGAGGTACGGGTCCCAGCGGATCAAAGTAGTTCCGTCCGTCCAGCTTGTTGTTGCGAAGAAACTCCCACGCCGAGCCGTGCAGCTGGTTGGTGCCCGACTTGATGACCGCGTTCACGATCGCCCCATTACCGCGCCCAAATTCCGCGCTGTAGGCGTTGGTCTGGACCTTGAATTCCTGCAGGGCTTCTACAGGCGGTTGAATGACAAAGTTCGTTTCATTGAGCAGATCGGGCAGGTTTGAATTGTTATCCACGCCATCCAGCAAGAAATTGTTCTGCAGCGATCGTGCGCCATTGGAGCTGAAACCGTATCCGCCTTCATCGCGCGCGCCCGGTTCGCTCGGCGCCGTGCCCGTACTGAGCAGGGCCAATTGGGCGAAGTTACGACCATTCAGAGGCAGGTTGCTCACACGCTTCCGGTCCACCACCTGTCCCAACTCCGAAGTCTCGGTCTCCAGCAGCGGAGCCGTTCCAGTAACCACCATCTGTTCCGAAATCTGCCCGACCTGCAGGGATATGTTTATCGCGATGCGCCCCTGCACGTCTAACTCCACAATTTCCGACACTGCCTTTTTAAACCCTGCCTTCTCCACCGTGACCTTATAGCGCCCAATGTGCAGGGGACTGGCGACATATTCTCCCTCTTCGTTGGTCGATAGAGTCATCTGGACGCCGCGATCCACGTCCTCCACGGTGACCCTGGCACCTTGCACCACGGCACCGCTGGCGTCTCGCACCAGTCCTACGATGGTTCCGGCGTCTTTTTGTGCCCATAGCGGCGTTGCGAAGCCAATGGCTACCAAAAGTAAGAGCGCCACAAGAGCGTGTCTGGCGTGAGAAGAAGCGGGCATGGCAAGCCTCCTAAAGTTGCAATCCAAGTAGCGCTGAACCCTTACTTCGAGGTGCGAATCGTGTTATGAACATTTACGAAAGATTACTTTTACTTCCGTTTTGCGCCTCTTGTCAACCGGAATATCTTCTTCCGGGCGCAAAATGAGGTCGGCTAACCTTTGAAGGGCAGCGCGCCCCTGCCCGTGGCGCTCCACTGCTGGCGCATGAAACTGGCGAGGGCGCTGCGATCGCGAAACCCCTCGGTGCCGCCTTCCTTGGTAGTTGAGTAAGCTCCTGCCAGATTGGCAAATGCCAGGCAGTCCTCGAGTTTGGCTCCCTGCATCTGCTGGTGGATGAATCCGGCATCAAAACTGTCGCCGGCTCCGACGTCGTCAACAGACTTCACGCTCGGGGGTGAGAGACTCCATTGATCCTGCCCGGATCGGCAGATCGCAGCCGCTGTGCCACGCTTCACCACCACAACCTTGGCTAAGCCCGCCAGCATGTTAATGGCCTGGGAAAGGTCATCCGTATGTGCGATCTTCTTTGCTTCACGATCGTTCGGAAGAAAAATGTCGACATACTTAAGAACTTCCAACAGATCCCGATCCCACTTATTTTCAGGGTCGTCATTGGTATCGAGTGACGTGGACAACCCCGCCGCTTTCGCTTGGCGGAACAGGTCGCCAATTCGCGGGCGCAGGGCGCGGTGCAGGAAATAGGACGAGATGTGCAGGTGACGAGCGGAAAGAACATAATTGATGTCGATGTCCGAGTACCGCATCTCAAACATGGTGCCCGGAAATGTAAGGATGTAGCGATGCTGCTGGTAAGGTAAAGCAACGGTGAGTCCCGTGGGGGTGCGACCCGCGGCTTGCTGCACACGATTCACATCAACCCCGGCAGCTGCTAGCCGTTCAAGTGCTATCTTCCCCAGCGGGTCACCACCAGTTTTCGAGATGAACCCAACCTTGGTTCCAAGCAGTGCCAGGTTATGGGCAAAAATTGCGGACGAACTGCCCAGGGTGAGTGCCAAACCGCTGGCTAATAACTCGCGATCCAGCACCAGCTCTTTGGGTAGCCCATAGAGGATCAAGTCCAGATTGATTTCACCAACCACGCATACATCCGGTCCCGCCATCTTTATGCCTCCGCTCGAAAGTGCCCGTCGTCGTTGAGACTGATATGGCCGCCCTAAGGCGCGATGAAGTTCTCTTTTCTTTCCATTCCACACGCCGCCGCATACGTTCGCAGTACCAGCTGAATGTGATATCGAATGATGGCCTCTGGCTCTTTGCTGATTTGTCCCGCTCTGATTGCTCGATATTCTTGAGGAAGATATTGGCTGATGAGGGTCAATGGCATCGAATGCGTCGTGAGATTATCGAGGAGCGTTTCAACCTCTGCCCGGACGTCCGCCTCATGCCAGTAGTATCGGCAGCGGTCACTATAACTGTAGGCCCGCGCGAGGCGTGGCTGGCTCTCATCCCCGTGATAGTAGGAACGCCAGTATGCGGGTTCGCGGAGCATGGCCTGATCGAGCACTTCCCGCACTCTCGACAAATTCTGGCCCTTGCTCCCAGCAAATAGCTCTCGTTCAATCTCGCTCAGGGCGAATACGGCTTCACGGAAAGCAAAAGTCAACCATGGCCCTACTTTCAGAATGGCGAAATGGTCTTCGACCATTTGAGCCAGAGCGCTGGGAGACTGATAGTCGGTGGAGTGCGCTTCGTATACCAGCGAAGGGTTCTCCGGCAAACCTTCGGAGAGCAATCGCGCTTTGCTGCGATCGTATTCGAGGACGACCTCGTCCCCGAACTCCACGCCGGGTTGCACCACCACCGCGATAACTCTTTGCCAGGCCGGAGACAAGCCTCTATGCTCAAAGGCCTGTTGAAAGACGAGCAAGGTCTGCTGGAGACTCTCGGCCGTGGTCACGGCAGGAGGCGCGCCCAGCGCCGACTCGCCCCCGGGGGCGGGAACCTCGGTTCCGATAACGTACAGAGGAAGATCGGCGCCCGGGGGCAAGGATTCCACAGCCTCTTCAGCGGCTTCGCAGAGTACAGCGGCCCGCTGCGCGACAGTCTGCTCAGACAGAACCTTCGCATCGTCGGCACAAGCCATGCTCGCGTCAAGATGGATTTTCCGATAGCCGGCGAGCACGCAAGCACGGGCTAGTTCGCAAGCCTTGTTCAAAGCGCTGTCTGAAGCTTCGTTCCTCCACGGAAAGGGGCCAAGATGGTCACCGCCAAGCAATATTCGATCTTCGGGAAGCCCCATACGGCGCGCCGCTGCGTGAACAAAGCCAGCGAACTGACTCGGAGTTTGTCCGCTATAACCACCCAGCTGATTGACTTGACTGGACGTGGACTCCACGTGGAGTAGAGAGCCGTCTTGAATGGCCTGTTGTATGGCCGCGTCAATGACCCATGGATGTGCGGAACAGACGGCATAGGAACCGCCTTTTCCCGAGCGGCGATTACAGATCAACAAGTCCTGCAAACTGGCGCTTGCGTTGCGGCCGTGCTTCTGAATCGCAGGGTTCAATCGGGACGCTCCTGAGACTCCTCGCAGGATTCATTGAACTACTGTACCGATTACGAATAGCAACGATTGATTTCACTAGGTATCGAAAACGCCCGAAAACAGAGACAACAGTCCCGCGGTAGCGGGACGATGTTCGTATTCTTGCGTTTAGTAACGTTTACTTTCGACCTCACTTTTACTTTCGTTTTGCCCCTCTGTCAAGCGCAAAACGCGAATCCGGGTCATCGGCTAAGATGTTAGCTGTCCTGGTAGCTGGTGAACAGCCCCGAGGAAGAATCGACGATGGCAAACACACCGCGCGAGGCCGTTCGTTCCCCGGCCGGAGGCCTGACCTGCATCACGAAGGCACAATCGCCTTGACAATCTCGAGAAATAGAAAGTAAAACGAACCTATTCGCAATATTTCACAACCTGCTGGGTTGTGGCAGATGCATCCAACCAGGATAGGCGGCGGCATGAGAAGCGAAACCGATGGAGGCCTAAGATCCCGGCCTGTGACAGACACAGCGAAGGACAGGTGGCACTTTTCGAAGAGTACCTTGAGACGGGCCGTCGCGCAAACATGCTGTGTCTTGCTTTGCTTTGCCCTGCCCGGCTGGAACTCTGAGCAAAATCGCTCGGGGCAAGAGCCTGCTCCTGTCGCTGCGCTCGACGTCGGTACCGGTCTTCAAATCCAAAGCTCAGTCTTGCGAATAGAATTCGATCGCAACCTGCGCAGCAGGGTTATTGCGCTGTTCGGTCGAAGCCCGAAAATCTTGACTGCGTTTTCGCCCTCCGAAACCGTGACCACCGTTCGTACCTTGCGCGACTTCGCCCTCACAGCAAGTCGTCGCGAGCCAGTTTCGGACGAGTTCGGCGCAGGAGAGCGGTTGTGGCTCACTGGCAAGTCTGGAGATTTGCGTAAGGATGTCTCCGTCACTATTTATTCTGACTTTCCATCCATGGCCATCTTCGACGTTGCGTATACGAATGAGGGAGCTTCTCGACTCACAATGCACGGCTGGGCGAACCATCAGTACGCGCTACGCGCGAACTCCGATGCGCTCGGACCCGCATTCTGGTCCTACCAAAGTGGTTCCTATGAGAAGCGTCCGAACTGGGTGCTTCCGCTGCGCGCAGGATTCAAACAGGAAAATTATCTCGGTATGAATGCCAGCGACTACGGCGGGGGAACTCCCATTGTTGATGTGTGGCGTAAAGATGTCGGCCTGGCGGTTGGCCACATAGAGCCGGGGCCCCGCCTGATATCGCTTCCCGTGTCTATGCCCGAAGCACGTCACGCTCACGTTGCCGTCCGCTCCGCACGGGAGAGCACGTTGGAACCAGGAGAGAGTTTTCATACCCTTCACACCTTTGTCTCCGTGCATCAAGGAGATTACTTTCAAACGCTTACCGAATACCGCCGCCTCATGATACGGCGGGGATTTCAAATGGCTTCAGCGCCCGACAGCGCTTTTGGCCCGATCTGGTGCGCCTGGGGATATGGCCGGTCGGTGCAACTCAAGCAGGTCTACGACACGCTTCCAACCGTAAAGAAGATGGGCTTCTCGTGGGTTACCTTGGACGATGGTTGGCAGAACAACTACGGCGACTGGGCGCTCGACCCCAAGAAATTTCCGAATGGCGATGCCGACATGAAAGCCCTGGTTGATCGAATTCATGCCGAAGGTTTTAAAGCGCAGCTCTGGTGGTCTCCGTTGAGCGCTGTTCCGGACTCAAATTTGCTGAAAGAACATCCTGACTTCCTTCTGCTGAATCGCGACGGATCGAAGCGCAAGATTTCATGGTGGAATTCCTTTTACTTATGTCCATCGGATCAAGGGGTCGTGGAATATCATAAAGCGCTGGTTCGCAAGATCCTGGGAGAGTGGGGATTCGACGGCCTCAAACTCGATGGTCAGCACATGAACGCTGTTCCTGCTTGTTACAATCCTGCGCATCATCACAAACGCCCGGAAGACTCCGCGGAGGCGCTGCCTGATTTCTTTCGTCAGATTTACGAAACGGCCCGCAGTGTCAAGCCCGACGCTTTAGTTGAATTTTGTCCTTGCGGCACTGCTTACTCGTTTTTCACTATGCCGCATTTCAATATGTCGGTAGCGTCCGATCCGGAAAGTTCGTTTCAAGTCCGGTCCAAGGGAAAGACCTTGAAGGCGCTCATGGGTGATAGCGTTCCTTATTTTGGCGACCACGTCGAGTTGAGCGATGAGGCAATTGATTTCGCATCGACTGTGGGAGTAGGAGGAGTTGTCGGCACACAGTTCGTGCTCCCGAGTCTCGTCAGTAAACACAGCAAGTCAGATCTCACGCCGCAGCGGCAGATGATCTTTGAGAAGTGGCTGCACATCTACAACGACAAAATGCTATCGCGAGGCGAGTATCTTGGAGACCTCTACGATATAGGGTTCGATCTTCCCGAGGCTCATGTCATCCGCAAAACCCAGGAACTTTACTATGCGTTCTTTGCCCGCCATTGGAACGGACCGATTGAGCTTCGCGGTCTGCAAGACCGCGCTTATCGCATTGTCGATTACGTGAACAACAAAGAGTTAGGAAGTGTCCATGGCCCCAAGGCCACACTTTCTGCTGAATTCGATAAACATCTGCTGCTCGAGGCTCGACCGGAATAACGCTGCCCGGGCGCATTTTCAGCCGGAGTGCTCCCACTTCTTCGCTACAGCCTGTCATCACTGATGCCGGGATCCCGAAGGCTGCTCCGAAAAACGGCGCCGGTGCAGCACACGATCAGCCAATAAAAGCTTGGGGCGATAAATCCGATTTGCGCCCGCGCCCGTATCCCTTAACGAAGTCGAAACTCATAGGCGTCCCGAAGTCGCCAGATCAATCCCTTTCAACGTGCAATTCAACGAGGCTCGAATGGCCAAGTGGCTACTGATTCTCCCGATCCTGTGTGCCGCATCAGGGTGGTCTCAGATTGCCCCCTTCGAATCAATGGAATTGAAACACGTCGGCCCTGCATCGGAGACGGACCCGCAAATTCAGACACTGCAGAACCACGTCAAGCAAGCGCCGGGCGACTATGCGGGATATGACGGGTTAGGAGCTGCCTACTTTCAGAAGGCCAGAGAAACCGGCGACATTGCTTATTACGACCTGGCCGAGCAAGCGCTCAAGAAGGCGCTAGCTCTAGCGCCGCAAGACTTCCGGGCCGCTGAGCCTCTGGTTCACATGGCCTCGGTGTGTATGGGTGAACACCGCTTTACTGACGCCCTCGCCTATGTGCAAAAGGCGATTGGCACGGGCTCCGGAAATCTGGCAGCATTCGCCATTGAAGGAGACGCTTACACCGACATGGGCGATTACGACGAGGCAACGATGGCTTATGGCGTGGTGCAGTCTCTCGGGCGGACGGTCTTATCGCCCTTGGCGCTGGCATACATGAGCGACAGTCGCGCGGCATATCTCCGCTACTTGCACGGCGATTCGTCGGGGGCCATCCAATTGATGAAGGGCGCAATCGAGGCCGCGCTTCAAACCAACGTTCCTCGGGAAAATATGGCGTGGCTCTATTTCGAGTTAGGTGAGCGGTACTTTCAAGCCGGCGACTTACAAAACGCGGGTCTGTCATACCAGTCAGGCATAAAAGCCGACCCCAATCACTATCGCTCCCTCGCCGGTCTGGCCAAGGTGCGGGCCGCACAAGGGAAACTGGAAGAATCCATCGAACTTTATCAACGCTCCATTGCCATCATTCCGTTTCCGGTGTACGTCGCTGAGTTAGGAGACGTGTACAAGAAAATAGGCCGGATGAAAGAAGCTCGGCAGCAGTATGACCTGGTCGAGTACATCGGGCACCTCAGCAAACTAAATCAGGTTCTGGCAAATCGGGAACTGGCTTTGTTCTATGCCGACGAAGGGATCAAACTGCCGCTGGCCTTGGAGCTAGCACGCAAAGAGCTCGAAGTCCGGCATGATATTTACACATGGGACGCCTTGGCGTGGGCGCTGTACAGAAATGGCCAATTCCAGGAAGCTGGGGAAGCGATCAACAAAGCTCTGCGATTGCACACGAATGATCCACTACTCCTGTTTCATGCCGGGATGATCTATCACAGCATGTCCATGGACTCCGACGCTGAGGACGTTCTGGATCGGGCGTTGAAAACAAACCCGCAGTTCCACATCTTTTACGCCGAAGTAGCGCGCCGAACTCTACAAGACATCACCCAATCGCAGGCCCGGAATTTGAGGTCAAGCAATGCGCATTGATAAGTGCGAGACCAATCATCGCCGGGCGGGAATTGTCTTGTCGGTGCTTTTTTTTCTGCTGAGCTCCGTGACGGCGCTTGCCCATCCGATGGGTAACTTCAGCGTCAATCACTATTCGAAGATCACTATCGGGAAAGGATCGGTTGAAATTCTCTACCTGATCGATATGGCTGAGATCCCTACTTTTCAGGAGATGCGGCAGTTCGGCATTACTTCTACGACTGGCGAACCCGCCGCCGAACGCTATCTCGACAGTCAGCTGCAACTCTTGAAGGAAGGAATCTCGGTGGACAGTGATGGCCAGTCTGTCCGGTTAACTGAAGTATCTCGTCACGTGGCATTTGCCGATGGCGCCGGAGGCCTGCCTACCATGAAAATCGGATTCGTATTCCGAGGCGAGCTTGACGTTGCCGCTGACGCTCACAAACTTTCCTACCTCGATAGGAACTTTCCTGGGCGGGCGGGTTGGAAGGAGATCGTGGTTCTAGGTGATGGGGTGACGATTCTGGATAGTTCGGCGTCCGGCACCGACCGCAGCCAGGAACTGACCAACTACTCGAGCGATGTGTTGAACAGCCCCCCGCAACAACTGTCCGCTCTAGTCGGCTTTAGGTCCTTACTATCCGAACCTGAGAAAACTGCTATGGTACCGGCTTATTCCAATCGGAGATTTGTCCACAAGACGAGGGCCGCGCAACCGGCGTCACCAAGTTCGCGCCGATATGAGGGACGGAGCAGATCGTCAGGAGCAAGTTCGTCGCGTGAGTCAAGTAACGCGCAATCCACTTACAGAAACGCCGTGTCATCCACAGTAGTGCAGTTGCCGATTGAGGCCCACGCGAGGAACACACCGCGCAGTCGGTTCACTGAACTGATCTCAACCCAAAGCAAGTTGAGCTTCTGGGTATTGTTGTCCGCTGCTTTGATTGCGGCTGGCCTGGGCGCGCTTCATGCGCTAGAGCCCGGACACGGCAAGACCATCGTTGCCGCTTATCTCGTAGGCTCGCGCGGTACGGCGAGACATGCGGTGCTGCTGGGAATCGTCGTGACCGCCGCGCACACAGCGGGCGTTTACCTGTTAGGAGCCGTAACTCTTTATGCGTCTCGATACATCGTTCCCGAGCAACTTTATCCATGGCTGGGAACGATTTCCGGCCTGAGCGTTGCCGGACTCGGAGCTTTCATCTTCCTCAGGCATTGGACCGGAGAAACCGGAGATCATTCGCACGCGCCGGGAGAGCAACATTCGCACTGGTTTCTCTCCATGTTCAAGCGAGTTGTGCCTACGGTACGAGCGGATCGCTCAGCGATCTCCGCCAATTCGAAATCGATCGACCGCACCTTGTCAGTGCGCGAACTCTGTATGTTGGGCGTCACTGGAGGAATTGTGCCTTGTCCGGCGGCGCTGGTCGTGCTGGTGAGCGCTTTCTCCCTTCATCGTATAGGCTTCGGATTGTTTCTGATCACTGCATTTAGTTTGGGACTGGCAGCCGTGTTGGTAACAGTTGGCCTAACCATGGTCTATGCTAAACGCGTGGTGGCGTCTCAAGTACGCGCCGGAAATACTGCCCTTCACTATCTGCCCTTTTTATCATCTGCGTTCATGGCAGTGCTGGGTATGGGAATAACGGCGTCCGCCCTGGCATCAGTTCCCATGTGGCACGTCCTTTCCGCGGGTTTTCTCTCCAGAGACAAATTGGTTCCCTTTGCGACCGTCGTTCTTCTCGGATTGTTCCTGGGTATGCGGCATTCCACGGACCCCGACCACGTCGTAGCGGTTTCCACCATTGTGAGCCGCCAGGGATCGATCAGGAGCTCAGCTACGATTGGCTTGCTATGGGGGTTAGGACACACCCTAACCATCTTTCTGGTTGGATCCGCAATTATTATCTTTGGCGTCGTGATCCCACCGCGTCTCGGGCTGTCCATGGAGTTTTGTGTTGCATTAATGCTAATCCTGCTGGGAGTACTGAATCTGACCGGTGTGATAGGTTGGTTAACGGCGCGACTTACTCCCGCGAAACGAGCCGCCAAGGCGGCGCAACCAGTCGGCGCCGTCGATGACTCCACCGCGAACGCTGCTAGTGCGCCCCGAGGTATTTGGGGCCATATCGAAATCTTCACAGAACGCACCATCGGCAAACTTGGGCTCTATCAAACCATTCGACCGTTGGTGGTCGGTCTGGTACATGGTTTGGCTGGTTCGGCTGCGGTTGCTCTACTAGTTCTTTCGACCATCAAGAGTCCGCTCTGGTCCACCGCTTATCTGCTCGTGTTTGGCTTCGGGACGATGATGGGAATGATGCTCATGACCGCGGCAATCTCGGTGCCTCTGGTGTACACGGGAAAGAGATTCTTCGAGATCAATCGACACCTGACCGCGATTTCTGGTTTCGCCAGCATGGCCTTCGGAATCTTTCTCGTTTATCACATCGGATTTGTAGACGGACTATTCACTTCGCATGTGCACTGGATTCCTCAATAACCTGGAGTAAGTCGGAGGGTTGAGATAACTCTCTCCGTTACTGTCGTGGCCACCAGTGTCATTTCGCGATGTTATCGAATACCCACTCCCTCCTTACGAACAGTAAGTAATCTTTTATCTCGGAATTGTAAAAAGTTAACCTTCGCGAATCCGTTTTCAACAGTCACAACGTAACCCGGATACGTAGGCTAGCCGGAGGAAGCTGCGACGCGATTGACTCACGAGCAGTTAGATCCAAAAGGCAATGTCAACGAATTCCGCTTAGAGGCATTTCAATGAAAAACTTGAAGTCACTCGTGGCCCTCGCGCTATCGCTGTTCATGCTGGGATCTTCCAGCCTGTTCGCGTCGAGCCATCGCGAGGCACCCATCACGGCATTAGATCGTAGTGCGGATGTTACCGACTGGTACGCCTTCGTCAGCTACGACAATCCCAACAACGTCACCATGATCTTGAATGTTGACCCGCTGCTGGAACCCGCCAACGGACCGAATTATTTCCCCTTCGATCCCAACGTGGTTTACCAGATGCTCGTCGACAACAACCAGGACGGAATTCCAGACGTGATCTTCCAATTCCGTTTCAGCACACAGATTCGCGATCCCCGGTTGTTCACCGGATTTGTTGGCGATCTCGCCGGGATTCCGCCGATCACCTCACTGAGCGGCGCGGGTTCCGAAGGCTTAAGCCTAGTTCAGACCTATACCGTAACCATGATCAAGAACGGCAAATCAACTCTTCTGAACGGTGGACAAACGCTGTACGCCGTTCCTTCGAACGTAGGTCCGAAGACTATGCCCGACTATCAATCTCTCTTCAACCAGGGCATTAACAGCCTGGGCAACGGAGTCACCGCATGGGCGGGAACCGCCGATGATCCATTCTTCATCGATCTGGGAGCTTTTTTCGACTCGGTGAATTTCCGCAGTGGCGCTGGTCCAGTCTTGTCTCCAACCATCGATGCTGACGAGACTCACAACTACGCTCCCGACGCCGTCGGCGGCTACAACGTCAATTGCATTGTGCTGGAAGTTCCCATCACACTGTTGACGGTGGATGGCAAGATTCACCCTGCAAGCGCGAAGCAGGCTGTCATCGGGACATATGGCAGCACAGCGCGCTATCAAATCACGGTGCGGCAATCTCCGAATCCGAATGAAAACTTTGGAGCGCTCCAGCAGGTAAACCGCGAGGGCAATTCGCTGATCAACGAAGCGATCATCGGCACCGGCTTTAAAAATCGCTTCAGCATGGATTTTCCGGTGAACGACAAACAGTTCGCGAGCTTCGTTCTGCAACCCGTGGCGGCAGGAGTCTTAAGCTCCTTGGGCGTTCCGGTTCCACCGAATCCGCGCAAGGATCTGCTCCTTCTCGTGCAATACGAGCCCCCCATCTGTCCCGGGTGCGGACCTAACGACGCGGGGCCAGTGGCTGATCTCCTGCGTCTCAACACCGGCATTCCTGCGACACCGGTCGGCAGTCAGAAGCGTCTCGGCTTCATAGCCGGCGATGTGGCTGGCTATCCTAACGGACGCAGGCCGATCGACGATGTGTTTGACATCTCTCTCCGGGCGATCGAAGGCATCCTCGTAGATTCCTCGAAGTTCGGGTTGGCTCTGGGAGATGGCGTAAACACTAAAACCGAAGGCTTTAACAATTCCTTCCCCTACGTCATGCCGGCGAACAGTGGACGCAACAGCGCTCACACCGGACCGGGACAGGCAGGCTGCACCGGACAACCCGGCGGTATCTGCCCTGTAAACTAGCGAACCCTGGTGGCCGTCGTACTAAAAGCGACGGCCACGATTTCTTCTTCGAATGAGGCATGCCATGAAGCAAATTATTTCGGTGCTATGCGCCACGGTGATGGTTGCGACGTTCGCTGCTTCTCAAAGCGTAACTGGCCCGGCAACTGTGGATCTTTCGCCGGCTTCGCAAAGCATCGCGGAAGCCCGCAAAGCAATCAGCGACAAGCCCACGGACTATGGGGGATACAACCTTCTGGCGGCGGCGCTGGTTCGCCGCGCACAGGAGAGTTCAGGCATTAGCTTCTACGATCAAGCGGGGGACGCAGTAAAGAAATCACTGGAAATAGCTCCGCACAATTTTGACGCCGAGAAAATACGAGCCTCGATCCTCCTGGGCGAACACGATTTTCCCGCCGCGCTGGACCTCGCCAAGGCACTGAACAAGCGAGTGCCCGACGACGTAATGGTCTATGGTTTGTTGACCGACGCTAACGTTGAGCTGGGCAATTACAAGGATGCAGATATTGCGGCACAGTGGATGCTGAACCTCCGTCCCGGCAATTTGCCAGCTTTGACGCGGGCCGCGCATTTGCGCGAGCTCTTCGGAGAAACGGAGGGTGCATATGAACTGCTGGAGCTGGCGTATCAGTCGACAGCCCCGACCGAATCGGGGGAACGGGCACGGATCCTCACGCAGATGGGCCATCTTCGGCTGGCTTCCGGCAGCAGCGACGCGGCGGAGAAGCTCTTCCAGCAGGCATTGACATCCCTTCCGGGATATCCCTCCGCGCTGGGAGGTCTAGCCCAAGTTCGCATTTTGCAAAAGCGTTACGCGGAAGCGGTAATTCTTTTGCAGCGGCGCTATCAGGCCGGGCCGCTTGCCGCGAATCTCTATGACCTGGCAGAAGCGCTGCGACTTGCCGGACGAGATAGCGAAGCGACGCACGCCTTTGCTGAATTCGAAACGAAATCGCTTTTGGAGTCGAACAAGAAGCAAAACTCCGATCACGAACTCGTCTTCTACTATGCCGATCACGCGCAGCAACCGGCCAAAGCTCTCAAAGTGGCGCAGCAGGAGTCTGCCTGGCGTCGAGATGTTTACACCCTCGATGCTTACGCCTGGGCTCTGCACGTCAACGGTCAGGACTCAGAGGCAAGCAAGCAGATCGAGACCGCACTGGCCGTGGGAATCCGCGACTCCAAATTTCTCATGCACGCCGGAGAGATCGCTCTGAAGCTGGGGAATCGAGAAGCCGCGAGGCGTTATCTGGAAGATTCGGCGGCGATGCGCGCCAGCGGATCGGAGCAGGCCCGCCTGCGCCTAGCCAGCCTGGAACAAGCCGGGCTAAATCGATAGGACTTAGGATTACTGCCACAGAATGCATCCGATGAAAATCAATCGGCATCTTGACCGTAATCGGGACAGCGGGTGGCCGGTCTTGGATCGAGCGTCAAGGGCGGGAATGGCTCACACCATAGCGTGATTCAGATCACAGCGAGGCGAGGTATCCCACGGGCATTATGAAATTGAAATTCAATTTCATCTAGGATGGATCGTGAACTTCTCGACTTCTTCTACGACTCAACCGCATTTAGAAACGGCGGAAGGTGATATGCGTCAGCTCAAGGCCAATTTATTCGAGCTCCTCGGCATCTGGGGCATCGTAGTTCTGGTTTGTTCGCCGGTCTCGTTATGGGCCGCAGCCAACGGTAACATTTCAGGAACTCTGAAGGACCCGAGCGGTGCTGTGGTCCAGAGTGCAACCATCACTTTGGTCAACACTGCACTTAAGTCGGGGTACAAAACGATTTCCAACGAAGAAGGGTTCTATTCATTCCCGAGTCTTCCGGTCGGTCACTACGACCTGACGATTGCGGCAGCTGGCTTCCGGGCGCAGACGAAGACGGACTTGACGGTCGATACTGACGCCGCGCTCAGAGTGGACGCGGTGCTCGCATTGGCACAGAATTCGGAAAACGTAACTGTCGAGGGAACAGGAACGGCCATTGAGGTTCAGGTGGACACGGTGGCAACTGATCTCGGTGAGGTCGTAACCGGCTCGCAAATGACGGCCCTGCCCTTGAATGGAAGGAGCTACACCGATCTCCTGCCGATTCAGCCGGGAGTCACCCCCGTCTCAACGTTACTTCCTAACTCGGTGATCATGGCGGGGGTAACGGGAGGACTTTCACCCTCGGGCGATTTGAATCCGGGGAACTTGTCGATTGACGGTCAGAGAGAATCGTCGAACGGTTTCCTGGTGGACGGAATTGATGCGCAGGAGCACATGAACGGCGGAACATCCATCGTTGCGAACCTGGACTCGATCGATGAATTTCGGGTTCTGAGCAACAATTTCGATCCGGAGTATGGCAACTACAACGGCGGCATGGTTACCGTCATCACCAAATCGGGCAGTGATTCCTTCCATGGCAACGTATTCGAGTTCCTGCGAAACACCGCTTTGGATGCCCGCGGATACTTCGACCCCAGCCGACCGGCCTTCCGGCAGAATCAGTTTGGCGGCACGCTGGGCGGTCCGGTGATGCATCAGAAAGTTTATTTTTTTTCTGACTATCAAGGTACGCGCACAAACGAGGGTGTGGAAACTGGACTGATTTCGGTTCCGTCCACGGCGGATCGCGCGGGCAATCTGTCCGATCAGGCCGCGTCGTTTTTTACAGATGTCAACGGCAATACGAATCCGACGACGGTAAGGGGGCCCTACTTGGCCCGCATCCTTTCGCAAAAGCTCGGTTACGCAGTTTCCGCGGGCGAGCCCTACTACACGGCGGGATGTGCGACGAGTTCCTCCTGCGTGTTTCCGAATGCGATGATTCCCAAGAGCGGATGGTCGTCGCCTGCCTTGGCGCTGCTGCCATACATTCCCTCCCCCAACGATGGGGCTAATCAATTTTCCACTTCGGCTTATTCGCAGACAGTGCGTGACGATAAGTCTTCCGGGCGAATCGACGCCAACGTCGGGCGATGGGGCCAGCTTTCCGCATATTATTTTTTTGACGATTACCGCCTCGACAATCCATATCCCGGACAGCAGGGAGGGGCCAGCGTCCCCGGCTTTGACGCGCTGACTTTCGGACGTGCGCAACTCGTCAGCTTGGGAGATACCAAGGTTTTCGGACGCGGCACCGTCAACGAATTCCACGTAGGCTATCTTCGTAACGCCAACGTGATTGGACAGCCGCGAGGCGGACTGGGCGTGAGCCAGGCAGCGCAGGGTTTCGTCAGCAATGGGGGTCCCGGCTTCACGGTGCAGGCGCCGCAGTTTGAAGGCGTCGAGAACATTGTTTTTCCTTCCTTCATCATGGGCGTTCCGATTACCAATGAAACTCAGATTAACAACACACTGTATCTGAGTGACACTGTTTCCAAAGTCATCGGAACGCACACGCTGAAGTTCGGCAGCCAATTTCATGCGGATCAGATAAACGAGCACCCTAACGCCACGTTCAACGGAACTTTCAATATCGATGGAACTGAAACGGGTTCCGCCTTCGCCGATTTCCTGATTGGCGTACCGAGCAATTTCACGCAATCCTCAGGTCAGCCTTTCTACCTGCGCAACCGATATGCGGGACTGTTTGCGCAAGACAGCTGGCGGGCGCGAACCGATTTGACGATCAACGTCGGTCTGCGCTGGGACTACATCATGCCGTTCTGGGAAAAGTACAACCAGCTGCAGACGATTATTCCCGGAAGGCGATCGGTCCTCTATCCGGGATTGCCTGGTGACTTGGTGGTCCCCGGCGATCCGGGAATCCCGCGTACGATTTCGCCGTCGAAGCCAGACAATTTCGCCCCGCGAATCGGTCTCGCGTATGCCCCCAGCTTCGATCGCGGAATTCTCAAGACGATCTTTGGCGACAGCGGAAAGAGCAGCATTCGGGCGAGCTACGGAATCTTCTATACCGCGTTTCCGGGGCTGTCGGCTGGCGTCATGTATGCCGACCCACCCTTTGGCTCTACTTACCTCAGTCCCGAGCCGCCGCTGTTTGCGACGCCCTTCATTGACGCGGCCGACGGCGGCCAGAATACCAACCCGTTTCCGCTCACGTTCCCTCCGCACCATGTCTCATCCAGCAACCCGGACAAGCAGAGCTTTGCCAGCGTAATCCCAATCTCCGGCGACGTTGCCTTTTCCTACCGCAATTCGGTTCCCTACACTGAGAATTACATGCTTTCATTCGAGCGGCAGATCACGACCAACACGTTGCTCACCATGAGTTATGTGGGAAACGAGGGACACCACATTCTCGCTGTAGTCTCTAACAATCCGAGCAACCAGGCTCTTTGCCTCAGCCTGAGTCAACCTGGCGAAGTCGCACCAGGCAGCCCCGCCTGCGGTCCATTCGGCGAGGACGCCGTGATCACCGGCGCCAGCGGCCGGGTGTATCACGGAACGCGAGATGGCATAGGCTCCAACTACCAAGAGGATACCTGGCAGAAAACGATTGAGAATTCCAGTTACAACGCGCTGGAGACGAATCTACGCTACGTCGGAAAGAGGTCGAATTTCCTGCTGGGATACACCTATAGCAAATCCATCGATCAAGGCTCGAATCTGGGCGAACAGCTGAATCCATTGAATCTTGCGGCGACGCGGGGGATTTCCGCCTGGGACATGCGTCACAACTTTGTGGGGACCTTCAAGGTGGATCTGCCGTTTGATCTGCTTTCCGGGCGCACCAATCGACTCACAGATGGATGGAGCATCGCCGGCACGGCCCGTTTCAGTACCGGCCTGCCCGTGACCCTACTCGATGACTCGGACAATTCGTTGCTGGGAACGCTAGGTAACGGCGTAAACAACTATCTACTGGATACGCCGCAGTATGGCGGGGCGCCGCTCCAGATCAATACCAATCCCAGAAATGGCCGGCTGGCGTTCAATAAATCGGCGTTCACTACTGAGACGCTCGGCCAGTTGGGAAATGTTCCTCGGCGATTCTTCTATGGCCCCGGAATCAATAACTTTGACATGACGTTGACCAAGATGTTGCGAGTAACCGAGTCGAAATCGTTCGAATTTCGTCTCGAGGCGTTCAATGTGTTCAACCATGCGCAGTTCTACGGAGCCGCGTCGGTAGACGGGGAAGTGAATAATGATCCTCATTTCGGGCAAATCGTGAGCGCGGCCGCTCCACGTCTGGTCCAGGTCGCAGTGAAATTCGGGTTCTAGAAACACGTTACTGCAGGTTCGTGTACTCCGCTTTTGCCTCTTTCAGGATGGGGATGTCGGAGTCGGCATCTTTCCAGAGCGTAAAGAACTCTTTGTAGGCAGCGAGCGCACGGACGCGCGCAGCATCGGCATCGGCTCCCTGCGAAGTCTTCGCCTGCTGTCCGTTCGCGCGCGCCACACCCAGATGTGCTAGGGCTCCCGTCCAGCAATTCCAGACGATCCCGCTGTGATCAATAACCTTCTGAAACTCAGCTACGGCCGCGGTGGCCTGTCCCGCGGCCAGGTACGCATCGCCGCGAATGTAAACGTCATAAAGGCATGAGATATTGCTGACAAATGTAATTTGGCCTAACTCGTTGCTGGAGGCAGCCTGCAGAGTGTTAATCGCACCTGCCGAATTTTTTCTGCTCAGGTCCAGTTGTGCTTGGATCGCCGGCAGCCAGAGCGACTGAACTTGAGTGTCCAGCGGATAACGCGAATTCAGGTCCTTCGCCATCGATTCGGCGCGTGCCGTTTCGCCAGCCATAGCAAATGCAAGCGCCGCCTCACTCTCGACACCCTGACTCGTGGGAGCCAACTTCAATCCTTCCATTGCTGCCTGGCGCGCCTCTTTGATATTGCCGTACGCGGCCTCGCGTACAGCACTATTCTCTTGCCAGATGGCCCCGGTCTCTTTGCTATCGGCGCGAATGGCGGAGTCAACGGACTGCCTGGCTAGTTCGCGAGCCTTGCCCAAGTGGCCGGCATACGCCTCGGTGTCGGAGCTGAGCGAAAGCCCGTAGTTTTCTTCGGGCTTGCCCGCGAACCATTGCTGCTCTGCCGCCATGGCAGCAGAGTCTGACGAGAGGAAGGCAAGAGCGTAAAAAGCGTTGTGGGTGATATAGTCTTCCAATTTTTTCGCTTGCGCCTCGCGGATGGTCTTCCGCGCGTCTTCGAATCGCTGCAAGGCCAGGTAAGCGTTGGCGAGATTGTCGTAGGGAGCCACGTTGTCCGAGTTGATCAGGAGTTCCTCACGGGTCAACTCCGCAGACTTCTCATGCTGTCCCTGCTCGGCGTAAACGACGCCCAGATTGAGGTGGGCAGCGAACATTTTCGGGTAGCTCTCAATCTCCTCCTGAAACGCTTGCGCCGCTTTGCCGAGCTCCCCGGTGACATTCAGATAATAGTTCGCGGACAGTGCGAGCTTCTCGCGCTCGCTGGCATGATCGCGCAACTGAAAAGCTTTGGTGAGGTATTCGCTGGATCGCCCCGGCTCGGCGAGACTGAAGTACTCCCCGCCCACCGCCAGGTAGCCCATGGCAAAATTCGGATCGAGTTCGATGGCCCGTTGATTGTAAGGCAAAGCTGCGCCCGGGCCCTTTTCCCGATCAGCTTTCTGTCCCAGGCTGTAGGCTTTGAGCGCTTCCAGCGAAGACGTGGTGGCCTGCTCCAGGGGAACGTCAAACCTTTGCACCGTAGCCAGCGATTCGCCCATCTGTCGACGCAGATGGGAGACTGCGCCGCCTAATGTGTCAAGGACCTTTTCCTTGGCCGTCGCTGTGGCCTGCTCCTGCGCGAGGGTGTCTCCATTCTGGCAATTCACCGCCTTCAGCCCAAGAACGTACTCGCTGCCCAGGCTACCAATCGAACCGGCAATGTATGCCTTGCTGCCCACCCGCTGGCACAACTCACGAGCCAATTCCGGCGTCAGTTTCGTCCCCGCCGGACGGGTCATCTGCTGCAAGATGTCCGCTACCTTATTGTCGGAGAGGACGTTCAAAAACGGTGACTGGCTTAGCGCAACGCTGAGAGCTGTCTTGAGCGTGTCGTCGAAAATAGGATCGCCTGTGCTGTTAGCGAAGTCGGCCAGCACCACCGTATCCCGGTCGGTCAGGCGCTTGCTCTGATGGGAGCGATAGTAGACGCCACCCGCAACGAGCACCGCGACCAATACAGCCGCCGCGGAGTAGCGTAGGAACTTCGCCTGCCCCACTCGTCCGCTGGCAGTGGTTCGCCCA
This sequence comes from uncultured Acidobacteriaceae bacterium, assembly GCA_963750245.1. Lineage (GTDB taxonomy): Bacteria > Acidobacteriota > Terriglobia > Terriglobales > Acidobacteriaceae > Sulfotelmatobacter. The sequence goes on along the minus strand of CAVVQB010000001.1, from coordinate 809,474 downwards.
TGTTCCGGTGAAAAGCCAGCTCCCGAGATGTGCGACTCCGTGTCCCGCTTCAGTCGCTGCAGGTCCGTCCTCATCTCTGCCGCGCTCTGGTAACGCAGGTTGCGGTCTTTCTCCAGAGCTTTATTAATGATCCTCTCTAAGTCGGCAGGTACGTCCGGATTCAGCCGCACTACGGCAATGGGCGCCGTGTCCAGGATGGCCTTAAAGATCACCGCCGAACTCTCGCCGCGAAACGGCAGCGTGCCCGTCGCCATCTCGTAGAGCACGGCGCCGAAGGAAAACAAATCGCTACGCGCATCAAGATCTTTTGCCCGTGCCTGTTCCGGCGACATATAAGCCACCGTCCCAGGTGTGGAGCCGGGGCTGGTCAGATGCGATGCCTCTACGGTCACGTCAACCGTGCCGGCGGACGAGAGCCTGCCCGGCGAACTCGCAGGCTCTACCTTCGCCAGACCAAAATCCAGGAGCTTGGCATGCCCGCGCTTGGTGATGAAGATGTTGGCGGGCTTGATGTCGCGGTGAAGGATGCCTCCGGCGTGGGCGGCGTCCAGCGCATCAGCGATCTCGATCGCCCAGCCGAGCGCGACATCGGTATCGATGGGCCTTCCCCCGATGCGATGCTTTAACGTCAAGCCATCCAGAAACTCCATGACGATAAAAGGGGCACCCTCTTGCTGCCCAATCTCATAGATAGTGCAGATATTGGGGTGGTTCAACGCGGAAGCTGCGTGCGCTTCGCGCTGAAACCGGGCCAATGCCTGGGAGTCTTTGGCGACTGCATCGGGCAGAAACTTCAGGGCAACAAAGCGGTGGAGGGTTACGTCCTCTGCCTTATAGACCACACCCATACCGCCGCCACCCAGCTTCTCGACGATGCGGTAGTGAGAGATGGTTTGGCCGATCATGGGATGATCCGTGCCTGCGAGTGGTCCATCTTACGGACACGGATCGCAGCCAGTCAACGGATCGAGGCTCTGACACAATGAAGCTCAGCGCGCGTCAGGCGGGCATGGAGTTGGCTTCTCTCAGAACGGCCTCTAACCAGGGAATGCCGTCGCTATCGAGATGCTCATAGTCCTTTCGAATTGAAGCGCCTCAGTTCGAGTTAAAAGCATCGGTGAGAGAAATTATCTTCGTTGCCTCTTTGATTTGCTCCATCGTGGCCGACGACTTTAGATGTAACGTCACCGCTTCGCCCGGAAGCAGATCGAGGTAATTGTCCGAGCTCTGGACATCAAGATCGCCGAACGACAAATACACGCTACGAGCTAATTTTGATGACTGAACCGTGATCGCGTAACCATCGCTGTCTTTGCTGAGAGTGGTTTCGATCTTCGGCGAGACCGGCAATTCGAGGTCGTGTGTCACGTTGAAGAAGATCAGGTTTCTCGAGACTCTCTTTCCACCTATATCCAGATCAAAGACAAGAAAGCTTTGACGCAGGTTGGCTTTCGCCGCCAGAGATGCCTTGTCGACTGTGAGGTAGATGGCATTCGATTGCGCCGGCACCTGAACGTCTTTGGTTTGATCGAGGAGGGAATTTCCCGAGAAATCGAGCAGCCGCATGTGGATTGTCCCGGAAAGGGGCTGCAGTTTGTCAGACACGACGTATACATCGACTTTATCGTCATGTAAGAAAGGAGAGATCAACACATCGTCGTAAAAGCGGCGAGCGTAATAGTGCAATGCTTTCCAGCGGCCGTAGTAATCGATGCTCGCCCAGGAAGCTACCGGCCAGCAGTCGTTCAGCTGCCAATAGAGTGAGCCCATGGTGCGCGGACGCTGTCTGCGCAGATGCTCGGCTCCGATCTTGATGATCTCAGCCTGCTGTACCTGGCTCAGATAGACGAAGGACGCGAAGTCCTTGGGCTCGCGGTACTCGCGCAGCATATAAGTAAGGATGCGTTCGTTCCCACCCTTGTTCTTCTGGTGAGCCTGCATGACCGTCGAGCGAATGTCGAAGTCCCCGGGCTGGTTGGCGAAGGCGTGGATCGTGCGCATTTCTGGGAAGGATTGAAATCCATACTCCGTCATAAAGCGCGGGAATTGTTTCGTATAGTCTTCGGCCGGCGCCTGCTGATGCCAAACGGCCCAGTAATGCATATCGCCGTTGTGCTGGTTGTCGGGAATCTGTTCGAAGTTGGCGCTAGGGGAACTCGGCGTGTAAGGCACCGGATCGGCGTACTGCGTGACCGTGCTCCTCAAGATGTCGGAGAAAAGAATGACGTAGTCCTGCCAGACGCGGTCGCGGGCCTCGGGAGAGATAGATTCTTTGAATTCCTGGCGGTCACCCCAGTGATACCAGCCGGTCTCGACTTCATTATTCCCGCACCAGATGACGATGCTGGGATGATCACGAAGGCGCTTGATCTGATCAATGGCCTCTCGCCGGACGTTTTCCTGAAAGGCAACGTCGCCAGGAACCATGTCACCACCGAACATGAATTCTTGCCACACCATAATGCCAAGTTCATCGCAGATATCGTAAAAATCATCGGACTCGTAATAACCACCACCCCACTCCCGCACCATGTTCATGTGCGCATCGCGAGCAGCTTGCAGAATATTGCGATGAATTTCTGGCGAAACGCGGTTGGGAAAGCTATCAAATGGAATCACGTCCGCGCCTTTGCCGAAGACAGCAATTCCATTCACCACAAATTCGAAGCTCTTTCCCCACTGATCGGGAACGCGGCGCATCTCGACAGAGCGTAATCCCGTCTTGGTTTCGGCGTGAGCGGCAGGCTCTTTGCCGATCCGGATGGCCGCAGAAAATCGGTAGCGGCTCTGAGCGCCATATCCCACTGGATACCAGAGCTTCGGCGATACGATGCGCAAGGGAAACGAAACATGGTTCATGCCCGCATTGAGTTGCAGTGTCTGAGTTCCGTCGGACGCTTGCGGCCCCATCAATTCATCATGAGCCAATGCGAGTGTGGCAGTAGTGGGTTTACTCGCGTCGATATCGAGTTCGGCCGTAACGTTGGCTAAGTCCGTGGTGATGCTGTGCTGGTGGATATGGAAGTTGTCAATGCGCAGCGCGTCCCAGGTCTCAAGCCGCACCGGCTGCCAAATGCCCTCCGTCATGAAGCGCGGTCCCCAATCCCAGCCGTAGTTGTAGGGGGCTTTGCGCGTGTAGGGAGCGGTGGCGATGTTCTCTTCGTTTCCGTAATTGTGCGTAGAGATGGAGGGCAAAATGAAGGGCTGGGATTTGGCGTAGGGAATCATCTTCTCCACAGCCGAATGAAATACGATCCGTAGAGTGTTCGGCCCGGACTTCAACATCGCCTTTGCTGGAACTCGCCAGCGGCGGAACATGTTATCGGCATGCAGAACAGACTGATCGTTAAGATAGACGTCGGCGAATGTATCCAATCCGTCGAAAACCAGGTCAATATGATCGTGAGCCTGAGTGGCGGCATCAACCTGGAACGTAGTTTGATATTCCCAGTCCGCCAGGCCGATCCACTGAAGATGAAATTCATTGTCGCGATCGAACGGGTCGGGAATGAGTTTGCTATTCAGCAGATCAGTTTGCACGACTCCGGGGACATGAGCGGGATGCCATTCCTTGACGTCAGCCCGATCAGTATTGGCGACGGCCCGAAACTGCCAGCCAGAATCAATGGTTCGCGCGGAAGGCTCGGCCGCGTGTGAAGGCTTTGTGGCCAGAGTAATCAAGAGAAAACAACTGAGAAGACAGATTGCGGTAGGTGATAGGTCGCGAAGCCGTGATGGTTCCATATTAAGGTGCTCCTGTCTCAAGTTATAAGTAATTCTAGTGCTGCGAATCTGGCTGCCCGGAAGGCTGCGCCGAACTGTTCTGTAACTTCTCGAACTCCTGCATTTCATGCTTGGCCTCGGCCGTCTTGCCCTGCTTGCGATAGATTCCCGCCAGTCCGAAATGCGCCTGCGCCGCCAGCGCGCTTTGTTTCTCGATCGAAAGAAGTTTGGTCCACGCCTTCTCGGCGGCAGCGGGGTCACCTTCAAGCGAGGCGGCCTTCCCAAGCGAATAGAGCGTCTCCGGCATGTCGGGCAATAACCGATCGGCGCGCAAGAGTTCTGCTCGCGCTTCATGGGCTTTGCCCTGTTCGAGCAACGCCTCTCCCAGTCGATAAGCCGCTTCGGCGTTTCCCGGTTGCAGCTTCACCTGGATGCGAAACTCTTCTTCCGCCTTGGGCCATTGGAAAGCGCCAGCATACACCTCGCCGAGCGCCAGGTGAGCTTCGGGCAAGCCTGGGCGCAGACGCAACGCTTCCTGGTATTCCTTTTCCGAATCCTCCATTCGTCGCAGAACGAAATAGTTTTCCGCCATGGCCTGGTGCGCGCGGGCGGAGTCAGGATACGCGGCAAGCAAGGTGTCGACGGATTGTTTTGCGAGCAGGCCGCTGGCGCGGCCAAGGTAATAGAGGAGATCCGGATCGTTGGGGCGCGCGGCCAGCGCAGCTTGAGATTCGTCACCGCTTCCGGCAGTTGTCCAGTTTGGATTTGCGCGATGCCCAATGCCGTTTTGTCGGGGGCGCGTCGCAAGTGTGGAATTGCCTGGTCGGCATATCCTTGCGACAGCAGCGCGTAACCAAGCAACTGATGAGCCGGAACAAGATCTGCATTCAGTTCCAGTGCATGTTTGAGCGGCGAGATCGCAGAGCCGTAGTCACCGCTCTCCATGTAAGCCTGGCCGAGGCTGATGAAGCCGTCCGCGAATGACGGATCCAAGTCCGTCACCTTTTTAAACTCCGTGACCGCGACATCGAACTTCCGTTCTTTATCGGCGGCGATTCCCGCTTGCATGTGCTCGGCGGCTTGAGGCGATGCGATCTGCCAGGCGAGCCACAGTAATAAGAGTAGCGCGGATCACGGCTTCTCCGGTTCGCGGACCTCTAAGAACTGGTCGGCGGGAACGTCATTCAAAATTTGATGTGTGCCGGATGGCCATGCGATTTCTACTTTCGCTTTCTCCGCGCTGCCCAGTCCGAAATGAAGGCGCTTATCGCTGGCCGAAAGGTAACCGCAGGTTGACGTAGCAAATCGTGTCTGCCCATTCACCTGCACCCGGGCGCCGAATCCATCGCGGTTGCTGCGAGTGCCGCGCAGGGTAATGGTCAGCCAGTGCGCCTTGCCGCCACGGTTGAAAAATACTTGAGGATGGCCACCCAGTGTGGTCACCACCACGTCCTGCCATCCATCATTATTCAAGTCTCCGAATGCGGCTCCACGCGCGGCTACTGGCACTGTACTTCCGGAATCGACGCGCTCGAAGCGTCCATTATGATTCATCGCCAGCAGCGGCAGCTCGAGATAGTGAAGCGAAGGGTCGATGTTCTCCACGTTGTCCAACACATGACCTTGCGCGACGAACAGATCTTTCCATCCGTCATTGTCAAAATCCTCCAGGCCAAAGCTCCAGCCTGAACTTCCACTAGTGAGCGCGCCCAGTCCAGTTTCGAGACTGCGATAGGTGAACGAACCGTCGCCATCGTTGTGATAGACACCGTAAATTTCCCGTGGCAGCAGAGTCACCATAATATCGGGACGACCATCGTTGTCATAATCTTGAAAAACTACGCCCATGCCAGACATCCGCCGTCCATCCTCGGAAAGCGCCGCACCGGCTTCCAGTCCGACTTCGCTGAAAGTGCCGTTGCCATTGTTGTGGTACAGATACTGCTGCATGCCATCGTTCGCGACAAAGATGTCAGTGAATCCGTCGCCATCATAGTCCGCGAACGCTACCCCCAATGCGCGCCCCTTCTTCGCCGCAATGCCGGAGCGCTGGCTTACATCGGTGAAAGTGCCGTCGCCATTATTGTGATACAGAATGTTGGTCGTCGCCGGGAATTCTTCTGGCGGACAATAAGTATGGTAGTTGCCGCCGCAGTCCTTATTATGTTTCGTGTCCCACTCCATGTATCGGGTAACGAAGAGATCAAGCTTGCCGTCATTATCGTAGTCGAAGAATCCCGCGGAAACTGACCAGCCTCCCGCCGGCAACTCCCGCCTTCGCAGTCACATCGGTGAAAGTGCCGTCCCCGTTGTTGTGATACAGAATATTTTTCCCGTAATTGGTGACGTAGATGTCCGGGTAGCCGTCGTTATCGTAGTCGCCCACGGCAACTCCCATGCCGTAATTCCCGTCAGCCGGCATTCGCGAGTCCGGCTTGCTGGGTCACATCGGTGAAGCTTCCATCCTTATTCTGCCGGTAGAGACGATTCCAGTACTTGGGATCGTGCCGGTCGAAATTCTCCGGAGTTTGCATGGGGCTCGTGATTCGCCCGCCGTTCACCAGAAAAATATCCAGCAATCCGTCGTTGTTGTAATCGAGGAGAGCGACGCCGCCGGACATGGTTTCGATCAAATATTTCTGCGGAGTGGGAGAATTCTGCAGGGTGAAATCCAACCCGCGCGGCAGTTTGACCTCGAAGACCGGAGCCGCGGCGCCAGCCGCTAACAGCATGATGGTGAGGGCGCAGAATACGCGAAACACAGGGTTCGGCAACTCAGGATTCCTTCAATTGAAAAGCATATCGCGTAAGCGAAAACTCCGCACCGTCGTCCAAGGGCTTCTTCCGACAGCCTACCTCTCGCCGAGGTCATCTCTGTTGTCTACAGGCTACAGCTTGCGCCACGTCGATTCACGCTCCACGAGTTTCGGCGGAATCAGAATTTTTTGCGGCCGCAACAGAGCGCTTTGACGCGATTCGCGCAATCAAAAGTTCGGCCGCCAGCACACCGATTTTGCAGGTTCCCTGATCGATCGTGGTCAGCGGAACCGGCAAGGACGTCGGAATAGCGGACATTGCCGGCACCAACCACTGCAATATCGTCGGGCAGCTTCAGCCCTGCCTCCAAAATCGCCTTCATTGCTCCGATCGCAACCGGGTCGTTGTAACAAAAAACTCCGTCTGGAGCGGGCGCGTTCCCAGCAGCTCCCGCATCCCTTCGTACCCAGTGTCGTCTCCACGGCCACCCGCGATAACGTAATAGGAGTTTGCACGAAATCCGTGCCGCTTTAGCGCACGGCGATACCCTGCCAATCGTTCGTCTGCAATTCCGATTTCGGGACCGCGCAGATGGGCAATGCGGCAGCAGCCCCGCGCAATCAGATGCTCGGTTGCCAGGATGCCGATCGCGCGGTTATCGACTCCGACGAAGCAGGCCCGCAACCCGCTGATGGGACGGTCAATCAGAACATATGGCGTGTTACGCTCTCTCGCTCGCTTGAACATTGTCAGGTGATGCGGCGATTGCGACGAAGCAATAATCAAGCCATCCACTTGGCGAGCCAGCAATGAGTCTGCTTCGCTCGCTTCCAACTCGGGATCCTCTTCAAACGATGAAATTACCACGTGATAGCCATGTGGCCGCACCGTGTTGGCCACCGAGCGGGCAATCTCGCGCAAAAAAGGGATGGGCGAACTCGGGCAGCAGCAAACCTATGGTGTATGTGCGCCTGGTCACCAGGCTGCGCGCCACCCAGTTCATCTGATAATTCAGTTCTTTTGCGCGCCGCAACACGCGCTTCCGCGTCGCTTCGCTGATCCGGCCCTGATTGCGCAGCACCTTCGACACTGTCACCACGGATACTTTGAGATCTCTCGCGATGTCCATCATGGTCACGGGCATGACGGCGCAAGCATACCACCGTTTGGGAGGGTTAACGTTTATTCAAATGGGAATCATGCATTTTATTCTTGACAACGGTTGTCCCGCTGTTCAAGAATCCGGGCGCAATCACATTTAGGAAATTTCCGCACCGGAAAGAGCTACCCATGCCCAGTCGCAAACTCTTCACGCTGCTTGTTTCGTTAAGCCTGCTTATCGCTACTTCGCTCTCTCTCTACGGCCAAAGCACCTACGGTTCGATCTCCGGATCGGTTACCGATACTTCGGGGGCCGTCGTCACGGATGCCAAAGTCACCTTGACCAACCTGGGCACGTCAGGACAAGCGCACGCAGTCCAGCGGCAGTGACGGGCTTTTCACGTTTGTGAATCTGTTCCCCGGCCATACCGGGTCGACGTGGAAAAGCCAGGGTTTAAGCACTTTGTCCGCAGCCCGATGTCACGGTCCAGGTGCAGCAAGACACCCACATCGTTGCCCAGCTTCAGGTCGGCGAGGTCAGCCAAATCGTGGAAGTGACAGCGGAGACGCCCCTGCTGCAGGCCGAGACCTCTTCTCTCGGGCAAGTCGTTGACGAGCGCAAAGCCAACGAGCTTCCGTTGAATGGCCGCAATATCTTCAACTTGATCACGGTCTCCCCGGCGGCGGTGGCGCAAGGCGGATCCGGCGGGTCGCCCGTGGGCCAGAACCCTTTTAGCTGGGGCAACTACCAGATTGGCGGCTCGTTCGCTAATCAGGGTGCGGAGTATCTCGATGGTCAACCCCTGAACATCGGCTACATCAACCTGCCGATCGTCATTCCCGACCCAGGACTCAGTCGGCGAGTTCAAAGTTCAATACAGCAACCTGGGCGCTGAGTGGGGCAAGTTCTCGGGCGGCGTCATGAACCTCAGCACGAAATCCGGCACCAACAGCTGGCACGGATCCGGCTACGAATATTTCCGCAACAAAGTGCTGAATGCCAACGAATACTTTAACAAGGCGTCGGAGATAGCTGCCGGCGATAAGAACACTCCTCCACCGTGGACTCAGAACCAGTATGGGTTCCAGGTGGGCGGACCTGTCATTAAGGATAAGACATTCTTTTACGTCAGCTGGGAGCAATACCGCCAGCGCACCGGCTCTCCCTTTACGACTACCGTTCCTGCAGACCGCCATGCTCACTGGGGACTTCTCGCTCGCTTTGCACTTTGCCAGTTGCCAACGGAGGCGCGGGTGGCACTTTCAACGGCGGCCTCTGCAGCAATCCGGCTGGGCAGCTTTACGATCCCTATAGCAGCGACCGCGTCAGCGGGAGCCGCACAGCGCACCCTTACCCGAACAATCAGATTCCCAGTTCGGAATTCAGCACGGCCACCCAGGTATTGTGGAAGACCTATTTCCCGGCGCCAACCCTCACCAACAGTGACGTAAATAATTTTCTGAGCGCGGCCCCGGCTGGCGGTAATACCAACGAGTTCGTCGCGCGCGGCGATCAGAACATTGGAAGCAACACGCGCATCTTCGGCAGGTTTTCCTATTTCGGATTAACTGACTTGCCGGTGAATCCCTTCGGAACTGGCCTCTGCCTCGACCGCTGCGCGGAAAAATATCACAGCAAGCTGCTCGCTATCGGCGTGAACCACTCGTTCACACCCACAACTATTCTCGACGTGAACATCGCGGCGAGTCGTTTCGTTTATGGGCGGCAACCGATTCTCTCCGGCTTTGATCTGACGACCTTGGGGTGGCCGGCAACCTACAACTCCCCGGGGAACTCCATGCGAACTCCGCCGACCCCGGCCTTCCCGTTCCCCAACGATGTTGGAAAGTCGCAAGGCAACAGCGCTATCGGCGATCACAATACGCAGTACAACCTAACCCCCGGCGTTCACCTTGATCCGCGGCAAGCACACCATTCAGGCTGGCGCCCAGTTCGAGTGGGGACTCGATAACTACTTCCAGACCAACATCGCCAGCGGCGCCTTCGCCTTCGGAGGAAACTGGACAACCGCAGCTGGAGGCGCAAACTCTGGTCACCAATCCCAATTTCGCATTCGCCGACTTCCTGCTCGGCCTTTCGCAAAATGAAGGCAGCTTCGTCAACCAGACAGAAGGCGTGGCACAGGTTCCCGCCCAGACCAAGGGCTCTGCAGGTCTATCGCGCCTTGTATGCGGACGATACCTGGCACCTGACCCCGAAGTTGACTATTAACTTGGGTCTTCGCTACGAATTGCAGGGCACGTGGTCTGACGCCTATGGCCGGCTATCCTATTGGGATCCGTTGGCTACCAATGCTACGGCTACTGGCTGCGGTGGAACGGCTGGATCCCCTTGCCCAGGCGATGCCTTCCTCGTTGGAACTGGCCGCAACTCCAGCAACAACAACATCCCGATGGATAAGAAGGCGTTCTCGCCCCGGCTCGGCTTTGCCTACGCTGCGGATCCGAAAACTGTCATCCGCGGCGGCTACGGCATCTTTTACATTCCCAACTACGTCTCGTTCGGACTCAACCCCGACAACGATTTTGTGAATCTTGCCAGCACGCCGCTCCATGCTACGAATGACTCCTTCATCACTCCGGCCGGCTATGCTGGACGGCGACGATTGCTCATATAACGCGACCGGCTCGGTATTCGGCTTGAGAGGACCAAACGCCTTCGGCTGCACACAGTCGGGTCCTTTCGGGAATTCTGGAATCCTTCCGCCACCCGGACGCAACTTCGCACCCCTCGCAGGGACCCTGGCTCCATTTGCTGCCAACGTGTCGAGTTTCGCACTCTTCACCGGCAAGCCCGAACCTGGCTCCGTACTACGGGGCCACCGGTCATGGCAATCCGCAATGGGGCTACGTCCAGCAATGGAATTTCGACATCCAGCGCCAGCTCCCCGCCGGCTTCTTTGCCGATGTGGCTTACGCGGGCTCGCACGGTGTTCATTTAGAACAGTATCAGACACCAGGTTAACCAGCTTCCTGACAGTTTCTGGTCCCAGGGAGCTGCGCTCACCACGCAGGTTGCCAACCCAATGGCAGGCACAAATCCCAATCCGTCCTTGAACGCAGCTACGGTTGCGGCGGGACAACTGGAGCGCCCCTATCCGCAATACAACCAGGTCAGTTGGCCGGTTTCGGATGCTGCAGCAGCACTTACAACTCCCTGCAAGCTACAGTAACTCGCCGGTTTCAGGGCGGTGGGACGTTGCTGGTTGCCTACACCAATGCCAAGCTCCTCAGCAACACCGACACTCTGACGAGTTGGCTCGAAGGGCCAACGGGCGGGGTTCCCGGCGTGCAGGACTGGAACAACCTGAAAGGCGAAAAGTCACTCTCCGCGCAGGACGTTTCACAACGCCTCGTGATCAGTTACGTCCTCGATCTTCCCTTCGGCCATGGGAAGGCGTTCGCAAATAACATGAGTGGCATTGCGAACGGCGTGGTTTCCGGCTGGGGCGTCGACGGTATCACGACGTTCCAACGCGGCTTCCCGCTGAAGATCAGCTACTCTGGTTCGACCCCGCTGGAGGCAGCAAATGTCGGAGTCGGCAACATTCGGCCTGACGTGGTTCCCGGATGCGACAAGAAGACTGGCGGCGGCCACATCACGAATTGGTTTAACACGGCTTGCTTCGTGACCCCACCGGATTACGGTCCGGGTACTGAGTCGCGGGTCGATCCCACACTTCGCGGGCCTGGAATCAATAACTTTGACTTCGCCATCTTCAAGAGAACCAAGGTTAATGAGAGGCTCGGCGTCGAGTTCCGTACGGAGTTCTTCAACATCTTCAACCATCCGTACTTCTCCATGCCAGCGACCGGATGCGGCAGTAACATTGCAGGACCTGGCGAACCTTGCAATACAGGCGCATTCGGCGTGATCAACTCAACCATTCAGGGCGGCGTCGCCTCGCCGGAACGGTTGGTCCAGTTTGCTCTGAAATTTGTTTTCTAACGAGTTCTCCGGGCTAGGAAATCGCTCCTGGCCCGGACAACAATTTCTGTTCCATCCCAATGCTGGCTTCGGCCAGCATTGCTTTTTGAGATCAGTCCAGATCGGCTGTTATTTTCACCCCATCTATGAGAACCCTCCACTCCATCGACTACTCCGAGGCTAAGCGCGCTCTCGAGCTGATCGTCGACAAAGCTTCGCAGATGCAGAAGGCCGTGGTTGTAGCTGTCGCCGATTCGCATGGCGATCTCATCTGTCTCGCCCGCATGGACGGTGCTCCCGTCTCCTCCATCCGCGTCGCCAGCAACAAGGCTTGGACCGCCGCTCGCGAGCGCAAGCCCACCAAGGAAATCGGAGAAAAGGTCAGGCATCCGGAAAAAGGCCACGACATTGCCTACTTCGGCGATCCGCAATATGTCGGCTGGGGCGGCGGGATTCCGGTCTGGAAAAATGGCGAAGTGGTGGGAGCCGTCGCGGTGAGCGGCTTGTCCTCGAATGAAGACATCGTCTTGGCCACGTTGGGCGCGGAGTTAATCGCGGCCTCTTGAAATACTTACGGTCCCACTGCCAACCGACCTGTGCTCGTTGCTCATAGCTTGCTGCCCCTCGAGTTTCCTCACGTGTTCGTCTTTCGTAACACAATTCACTTTTTAACACCGCGAACGAAATTTGGTGACAAACTCATCGCAACTGAGGGGGATGAGTGGATCCGAAGGACTGTCCGCGCTGCGGCGGTACCGGATATCTTGCCAAGCCTGTGGACATCAGTGGAAAGTCCGAGGGCATCGCGTTTATCCGAATGAAGTGTCCTGCCTGCGCGGGCAGCGGACGGCAAAACTCGACTCCACCTAAAACCGCGGGCTGACCGCACGGCCTGTGGTGCTTGCGAAAACGTACGAGCCCGGATTCGTCATGGTTTTCCGCCCTAAGATGACGCCCGGGCTCGACGTTCCCACGCTGTTGAATGGGCATCTGGCGAAGCGCGCCTTAAACCTCACGGATCTCTACACAATGCTGGCGGTTTTACTGCGAGTCCGTCGTCTGCCAGAGGAGGCAAACTCCACTCGGTTGCGTCCCGCGGCTTTTGCGCGGTACAGCGCTTTATCCGCCGCCTGAATGACCTCTTCAGCCGATGAATGTTCCTGCCTGTAGTTCGCGACGCCGATGCTAGCTGTCACTGAGAGTTCCGTGGGCGATGCCGCGACGTGACAACTGGCGAATGGCGTGGCCGGTTTGCGACCGAGCACGCGTGCGTGCGTTTCGGCGGTCGGGACCACGCGTCTCTTGCCGGCGATCTTCTCCCCGGAGCCGAAAGCTGCTGGCTTCAATGTCGCCGCGCAATTTTTCCAGATGATCCAAAATCTCTTCGGCGGTCTTGCCGGGGAAGATGATGGCGAATTCCTCTCCGCCGCAACGGTATGCTTGTCCTCCTCCCGTTACGCGCGCCAGTCTTCCCGCGACCATGCGCAGCACCTGATCTCCCGTGTCATGGCCATAAGTGTCGTTGCATCGCTTGAAGTGATCGATGTCGACCATCGCAATGGAATACGGTGGCTGCAGGCGAAGCAGTGCCTCGTGAAAGGCGCGGCGTGAAGGCAGCGTCGTCAGCTCATCGTGATAGGCGAGCAGGTAGGAAGTCTCGACCATGGACACCGCCAGGATGAATGCAGCCGTGGCGAAATAAGCGGAGGATATCCGTCCAGCGCCTCCGAAGCGGAGTGCCAGGAATGAGGCGGCCATAGCCCAGAGCAGTCCGCTCTCCGCTGGCTTGCGGAAGAGCGCGAATCGAATCAGGAGCACAACCGCAGCGAGAGCGAATGTGATCAACGTGGCGAAAGGCAAAGGCTGCGGAGGCAGAGAATGGTGCGAGGCATGTCCAGCAGTCGTGGCCAGCGAGTCCGTCCGGCAAAGTACGGCAACCACCACGGACTCGACGAACAGCAACAAAGCAGGAGACGCGATGTTGGAGACGGTAAATCCCTTTTCCTGTGCCAGAGACAGGAGAACAAAGTTCAGCGGCAAGAGGATGCCCACTGCTGCGATCGCAGTGCCTCCCGGTCCGACGCTGGCGATATGACCGGAGGAAAAATAGGAAATGGCGCGTTCGGCGAGGAACAGGACCAGCAGGGCAAAGAAGATGCGGCTGGAGTGGAACCTCCAGGCGATCAGAAGGCCTGCGATGAGAGCCCCATATAGAGCAAAGGTGATGAACGCGGCACTTGGCGTCACCAGGCCGGTGTGCAGCAGGATGGCAACCGCCGCAATCCAGATAGCTGGAGTAAACAGCGACTTCATCGGAGTTTCATCCAGGCGATCATCATTCTGGCGGGAGCTCGAACAGTAAATGCGCGAGCAGAGCCTCGACATTCGTCTTTCGATTATCGCCGCGCGTGAGGTCAGGAGTAATTGACCGGAAGGGTTCGGAGCGGACTTGAGTTTCAATCTCCGACTAATTCGATTTCGGTGGAGTCGAGCTGATCCGTGGATCGGCTGCTGATTCGGGCCAGCCACAAACTTACCAGAGAAACCACTCCTAAGATTGCAACGCAACCCGGCCACGCTGCCGAGCGCCAGAACCAATCGGTTAACGTTGCGCCCAGACTTCCTCCCAGGTAATAGAACGTTACATAGAGTCCGGCAGCAGAGGATCGTGCGCGCCCCGCAATCGCACCTGTTTCCACAGTGGCCGCAGCCTGCGCCACGAACACTCCCGAAGAAAAGATGGCGAGGCCAATGATCACCATGGGCAGCGATTTGATCAAGGTGAGGAGAAGTCCCGCGATCATCATGACGCAGTACAGAATGGACGTTCGGCGGAAGCCGAAGCGGTCGAGGAATCGGCCCGACTGTGGCGTGATCACCGCCCCGAGTAAATAGACAAAGAAGATGCTGCCGAGTTCGGCCGAGTTCAGACGAAAAGGCGCGGCGGCGAGATAGAAGTTGGCGTAGGTAAAGCATCCCACCAGGGCGAAGAGAATGGTGGCGCCCATGCCAAAGTTGGCCAGTAGTCGCGGATTGCGCAGATGCTCCTTGGCATGATTCAAAACCTGCCGGAGATCCTCGGCGCGCACAAAATTCTTGGCCCGGGGAAGCCAGGCCCGGACCATAAACGCGCCAATCAAGTCGAGAGCGGCGAGCACCAGAAATGTCGCCCGCCAATGCCAGTGCGTGGCGATGACTCCGGCGATAAATCGCCCCAGAAATCCGCCGATCACCGTTCCCGTCACGTAAGAGGACATGGCCTTTCCCACGCCGCGTCCCGCCCATTCTTCATTCACGTAAGCGAGCATGACGGCGATCACTCCTGGCACGAACACACCTTGGGCGAAGCGCCAGAAGATGAGCGCGCGCAAACTGCCGGAAGTCGCTGCGAGAGCAGTCGGAACGGCTAACAGGAACAACGAGGGGACAATTACTTTCTTACGTCCGCGCCGCTCGGCGATCATGCCGATGAACGGCGCAGTGAGAGCCGTGGCAAAAATCGTCGCGCTTACGGTAAGACTGACCTTCAGTTCGGAAGCATGAAAAGTTTGTCGCAGCAGTGGCAGTAACGGCTGCGTGCAGTAGACGTTGAGGAACGTGCACATGCCGGCTAGCATGGCCGCAACGGTTGTTTTGTCGAGCTTTGCCAAACGAATCTCAGACTCCGTCTAAAGTGTTGATGATATGCGAAGTCCCAGCGTCAAGGGAACGAATGCAGGTCAGTGGAAAGTTTCTGCGGCGGCGCTCAATCGACATGCCAAACAATTTTGCCTTTGTTTTTCCTTCCCGTTTTGACAAGACGCTCTATTTTCGGAAGTGCGAACCTTCGTGCCTAGACGGTTTCGGTCGCGCTTGAGCAATTTCTAACTAGAATCGGGCTGTGATTAAGGCCTCCTTATGATGCAATCAGTTGCGTCCTCTTTTCGCTCCCTGGCCATGGGCATTATCCTGACGGGCATGGGATCTGACGGAGCGCAAGGAATGAATGCGATTCATCGGGAGGGCGGGTTCACGTTAGGTCAAAACGAACAAAGTTCCGCGGTTTATGGCATGCCTCGCATCTGCGCGAAAATGGGAATCCTCGATCGCGTGGCGCCACTGTCGCAGATCCCCAATGAAATCTTGCAAGCCACGCGCTACCGCAAGGCTAGTGCCGGCTAAGAGGACGCCCCAACATTGAAGCGCCTACCGTCCAACACCTCACGAACCCTTTTCAATAGCGTCGGAATGGAGAACGGCTTCGCCATGTACTCCTCGCGATGTGGTGGCAGTTCACCCGAAGTAAATTGCTCCGCATAGCCACTCATCAGGAGGACGCGAACTTCGGGGCACAAAAACTTTAGCTCCCTGGCGAGTTCGTAGCCGTTAGTCCCCGGTATCACGACGTCGGCAAGGAGCAAATCCACCGGCTCAGAATATCCGCAGTGAGGCCGTAACGCCGAGGTGCTGCTCTCCGCGGTCAATACCCGATATCCACCCGACTCCAACGCTTCGGCCGTTGCCTTCCTTACAAATGCATCGTCTTCAACCAGAAGAATTGTCTCGTGGCCCCGTAGGGATGAAAGCGCCGAGGAAGCGCCGATGATTGCTTCTGGAACTTCAAACGTTCTAACCTCTGACGAATTCGCCGCTTCGTCGCCGGGGCACGATTCGATCCATTCCGCACGAGAGTCCAACGCGTTTCACTCCTGAACAACGTTTCTTCTACAGCAGATCAGTTGCCATCTCGAACTGATCCGGTCGCAGTCACATCCATCGCAAAATCAGTGACTTATTCTTCTGGGGGCGCCGTGATTGATGTAGCCGGTCAGTAGCACAACGCCGTTTCCGGGATCATGGATTCACTTTGGTTCCGATTTGGAACGCACGAACTGCTCGCTGAGCCTACTTCGGAGCGGTAAGAATGGTTGCGTTCGGATCCAGTAAGAGTTTATGGGTTCCGACGGGTGCGGATAAGTGAAACCGACTCTCCTCGCCATCCGCAAAGACGCGGCCAAGCAACACCGGGGCCCTCCCGGATACCAGGGCGTAGATCGGGACGGATGTTACCAGATTCTCTTCGGCATCTACCTGTCGAATAATCCCATTCGCGGATACGCCGTGTGGTGTCGCCGTGAACTTCACGCTCTGCAACTCTAGCTTCGGCAGCGACGTGCCGTTGACCCAACCTTCGAAGAACCAGTCGAGGGAAGATTTATCCTCGTATCGCAACGATGGTGGCAGGTCCTCCGCAAACACGTCCAGAAGCTCGCGAGTGGTGATCGCTTTCCCCTCGTAGCGCTCGCGAAGTTTGCGGAGGGACCGCACAAAGGGCTCCTCTGTTTTATGCTGCGCTGGTTCTTTGCGATCCGCCTCGATGGCTGCATCTTCCAGCATCGAGCGCAACATGTGAAAAAGCCAAGTGCCTCTGCCATAGCTGATGGCTTCGTATCCTTGCGGGAAATGCGATGACAGCAGCCGGCTGCCTAGGGTGACGGGTCCAGCATCCTTGCGCACATTGCCGTCTTTGTCTTTCTGGACCAGATCTTCACGATATTTCTGCATGATTTGCCGGAACGCAGTGGGATTCTTTTCCTGCAAAATCATCATTGCCGAATAGTTTGCCAGCCCTTCAGAAAGCCACTGGTCGCGGTACGATCTCCAGGTAATCAGGTCGCCCCACCACTGATGTGCCGCTTCATGCGCGGGAACCTGCTGATCCATTAATTCCTGCACGGTGCCCACGTGGAGTTCCCGACGCTCTTCTTGGGTCAGGAAAGCGAAGGAAGAAAGGAAGATCAATCCCGGCCAACCTTGACTCTCCCGCCCCGGCAACTGGGTGAGGGCCAGCTTGCTGTAAGGATACGGCCCAAAACGCGAGGCATAGTAACGAATCGCCTGGGCGGTCAGGTCTGCGACTGCCGCAGCGTTCCTTGCCGGCGACGGTGCGAGTGCTGCAATCGCAGGCACAGGAAGTTTGTTCCGCGAGGGTCCCGGGTCCGGGATGATTTCATCCCGTTGGGAGGGGGTTGGAAAGTTGCGTTCTACACCGATCGTGGCATAGGTGTCTACGTTGACATCGCCAGCCTGCGCGGTAGCCCGAACATACTTGCCCAGATCGAATCCAGCCACCGGAATCGGCCGTTCTGAAACCCACCGGGCCATTTGTTCGTCTTCAGCGCCTTTCGTAGCGTCCTGCGCCTCTCTGATGGCATCTCGTGCCGCGGGCTCCGGCCTGCCCGTCGCGACCAGTGTCCAACCGGGAGGGTAATGGAAGGTAAGATCAAAATCGGACATCACCAGCCCGCGGTTGGGATACCAATTTCCACGCGCCCCCACGTAAAGCAGGCCCTTTCCTGCCTCGGCCAACACTTCTCCGCCGTAAACAAAGCGCAGTCTGATCTTCTGTCCTTTTCTTACGGGCTGGGGCAGAATCAACCCGACCATGTCATTGCCACTGCGGGCCAGCCGCGTACCCTCCACCGCCGGATTCTGAATAAATTCGACGCTTCGTCCGTCGGCTTCTACGCTTTGAATCTTCAGATAGCGCGACAATTCGAAGGCCAGAAAACGCGAGCCATCGTGTAACACGTCGAGATTCACCGCAACTTTTGCGCTTAGTTCCTTGGGAGGACGAACCTCTGCTTCAACGACGTAACTTCGAACGAAAATTGGATCGTCACGAGTTTCTGTTTCGGCCGGCAGAACCTGTTGAGTCTGGCCGAGAGGTGGTCGTTTCGGGCCAGCGTCAACAATCGAAAACGAGGTCCAAACGTCGTAGTACACGGTTCCGTCGGCTGCCGCTTTAGCCTGTCCGGCCTCGATCTGTTCTCCCGCATTCGCATCGAAAACCACGTCAAAGACACCCAACGTGTTGCCTTGCAATCTCGCGCGGAGCATCCGATTCGCCGGCTCGTTCTTGCTCGCGTGAAGTGAGTTCTCGGAAGCTGCTCCATCCGCGTCGGGCAGCATCTCGCTGAAATCCGCGAGCAATCTCATGGCATCGCCTGGCGCCAGATTGCGTGCGGTTTCGTCCCATTGAGTGACGAACGTCTTTGCGTCGTCCGGCGCCCGGAGGCCGGGCCGGAGTTCAGCCACTGTGTTGTCGTTAAAGCGAAAGTAAGCCGTCGAGAAGCGCTCCTCAAGAATTGCCATTCCCGTAAACAGGCTCATTGATTTTCGTTCCACTTCATTCGGCGGGAGCAGGAGCACTTCACCATCGCCCTCAAAAAATGCCCCTGTCGTCCTGCCCATGACATCTCGTGTAAAGGCTATCGTGCCGTCCTCCATGCTGATATGAATCGGCCCGCGATCCAGTGAACTGCCCCGGACCTTAAACACCCGTGCCGGATCGAGGCCGACACTACTCAATTGCAGGTAGAGCGATTCGGCGGGTCCGGGCTGGTGAATCTGTGCGGACGGCGACTGATCGCCGTTCGCGCGGCCACATGGCAAGAGCGCCAGGCCAACCGCTAGCGTGATGCCAATTCGACACAGCAAATCCAGTACCTTCGTTACGTAGGGGTTAACGCTCACGGTTGCTAGAATGCGCTTCAATGGGGCCTCGTGTCACTAGATTCGCAATAATGACAGTGTTTGTCGCCGCCGCGGCATCGGCTGACACAATCTACCTGAAGAACGGCCGCACCATCCTCGCCGATCATGTTCAGCAAAAAGGCAACCACTACGAATATGAAGTCGGGGACGATAGCTATGCAATTCCTAAAAGCTCGGTAGACCGGGTCGAGGCCGGCGGCATGCCCGCCAGCGCTGCGTCCTCCGCAACTCGGAGTGTCGGAGACCTTCCCGCCTTCGTCCCAGCCGATAGCCTCGCAAACGAAGGTGATCTGCCGAAGACAATCATCAAAGATGGTAAGGTCGATCCCGACGTTTTGGCGAAACTTGAAGGCAAAGGAAATGCCGAACTAAGCGCTACCGCCGATTTCATTGCCGGCAAATTTGAATTCGAACACGGAAACGTCGACCAGGCCCGGCGTTATTTCGACACTGCTCTCCGCTTTCAACCCGAAAATTCTACCGTCCTTACTTACTATGCCGCTCTGCTGGTGCGCACCGGCAACCCTTCGCAGGCACTGACCTATGCCCAGCGCGCGGTGAGCGCCGCTCCCGATTCGCCCGATGCCTACACTGTCCTCGGCTATGCCCAGCAGGCTTCCGACCGCACCAAAGACGCGGTCGCTTCCTGGAAGCGTTCCCTGGAATTGCGTCCCGATCCCAACGTCCAGCAATACCTGGCGAAAGCGCAACGCGAACAAACTGCGGAAACCGATTTCACCCAGCGCGAGAGCAGCCATTTCGTCCTGCACTACGAGGGCAAGCAGACCTCGGAAGCTTTCCGCGAGCAAATCCTCACCGTGCTGGAATCGGATTACGACGATCTGGCTCGCGATCTGGGCACGCCGCCGCACGACAACATTCTGGTCACGCTTTACACCGAACAAGCTTTCTTTGACGTGACCCGCGCGCCCTCTTGGTCGGGAGCGCTCAACGATGGCAAACTCCGGATTCCCATCAACGGCCTGAGTTCCGTGACCCCTGAATTGGCCCGGGTTCTGAAGCATGAACTCGCTCACTCGTTCATCAATCAGATCTCCGCCGGCCGCTGTCCGCCCTGGCTGCATGAGGGAATTGCTCAGCTTCTCGAACCAAAATATCTGGGCGGCGATGGACACCAACTAGCCGTGCTTTTCAAGGCGCAAACCAACATTCCGCTCAACGTGCTGGAAGGAAGCTTCATGCGCTTCTCCGGACCTCAAGCCTACCTGGCCTACGCCGAGTCGCTGGCAGCCGTTTCCTACATCAACGATTCTTATGGCATGGGTGACATCCAGCGGATCCTGCAACGGCTCAGCGAGGGCAGTTCGACGGAAGCCGCCCTGCGAGCCACGATTCATTCCGATTACGGCCAGCTTGAATCTGACCTCGCCAAATACCTCAGCGACAAGTACGGCGAGTAACAGCTTCATTTCTTAGGAGGGAGGGGATCTTCCGAACCAAAGAAGCCGTCTTGGGATCAAACTGCCCTGCCCCGACGCCGCATCTCATTTGCCCACCGTCAGCGCTTGTGCTAGTTTCGGTTTTCGAGTCTACGCGTCGAATGTGCGCTCTATTCCAGTCCCGCGTCCCCGACCCTCTGCCGTCCCCGGAGCCAGCTGCGGGCGAGTTTCCGAAGATTCAGGGCGCCGAGATCGCCGCAACCACTTACGGGAAACGAGTTGCCGGAGATTTTTACGATTCCGTGCGCGTCAGCCCGGAGCGGGTCCTCTTTGGCCTGCTCGACGTTGCCGGGCGCCGCGAGACCAACCAGATGGTTCTCTCGGCCGCCCAGAAGATGTTTCGTACTCTCGGAACCGACCTTTTTTCGCGCCCCGACTTCAACGAATCAGACGCCATGGCCGAACTTTGCCTTCGTCTCAACCGCGGCGTGATGGAAGCGGCTCACGGTATCTGCTCGTGCCCCGCGTTCATTGGCTGCTATCACGAAAAGTTCGGCACTCTCTGCTACACCAACGCCGGACATACCCCCGGGCTGCTCCGCGACAGCACTGGCGTCGTCGAACTAGGCTCAACCGGCTTGCCGCTTGGCCTTTTCTCCCATGCCACCTGCGAGGCTCCTACTGTGGGCTTGGAGAAAGGTGCAGTTCTTCTTCTGGTTTCTCGCGGAGTGGTGGAGGGCCACTGCAAAGACGAAAAAGCGGAAGATCTGGAATTCGGCTTGGAACGCGTGAAGGAACGCCTTCAGGCTCAGACCTCCCAGAGTGCCCAAGCCATTTCCAGGTCGATTTTGAGTGCGGTTGGCGAGTTCACCTGTGCGCCCATGGTCGTGGATGACATGACTGACCTTGCCTTCGTGCGGAGTGCTTAATCGGGTGCCGCTTCAACCTCCCAAATCGAACAGCGCATCAAAAACACTGATCTCGGGCGGTATCTCACGGTCCTGAAGTAGTAAAATACCCCAACGGCCATAGCCCACCCTTCGCCCGCAAGCCCAGGCAGCGTGGCGGCCCACCGGAAATCTTATGAAAAGAATGCTTTTGATACTCATCGGCATTTCGCTGATGCCCGCTTTCGCTGCCGGGCAAGTTGTCGAAGAGATTGTGGCGCGGGTGAACAGCCAAATCATTACCCGCTCGGAGTTTCTCCGCAGCAAGGATCAGCTTAAAGATGACGTCAGGCAGCAGGATCCAAACAACGCCGACAAGCTTTTTAGCGAGCGCGAAAAAGACATTCTTCGCGACCTCATCGACCAGCAGTTGCTCCTCGAGAAGGGCAAGGATCTCGGTATCACGGGCGACACCGACCTCGTCAAGCGGCTCGATCAGATGCGCAAGGACATGAAGCTCGACAGTATGGAAGAGCTTGAAAAAGCTGCGACTTCACAGGGCATTTCCTACGAGGATTTCAAGCAGAATATGCGTAACCAGATCATCACCCAGAAGGTGATCGGCGAAGAGGTCGGGTCCCATCTCTCTATCACCACCGACGAGCAGCAGAAATTCTATGAAGAACATAAGGCGGAGATGGAGCAGCCAGAATCGATCCGGCTCAGCGAGATCTTGATCGCGCCGGAGAAACCCGCCAACAAGCCTGCCAACGATTCGGGCGGCGACGCAAAGAATCAAATGGCCGACGACGCTGCCAAGCAGGCTGAAGAAGCTGCCGCTCTGGCTGCTGCTGAAGCCAAGGCCAACGATGTGCTCAAACAGATCCGCTCCGGAGCAAGCTTTGAAGACATAGCCAAGAAAAATTCAGCTGGCCCTTCGGCGGCCCAGGGCGGTGATCTCGGCGTGTTCAAGCGAGGAACACTGGCCAAGGAACTTGAAGACAAGACCTTCGCCATGAAGGCCGGTGAAGTGACCGACGTGATCCGCACCAAGCAGGGCTACGTCATCCTGGAGGTGACCGCTCATCAGATGGCTGGCATCCCCCCGATGAAGGACGTTGAGCCCAAAATCCAGGACGCCCTTTACTACGAGAAGCTGCAGCCCGCGCTGCGCGCCTATCTGACCAAACTGCGCGAAGAGGCCTACATCGATATCAAAGAGGGCTACGCTGATACCGGCGCCAGCCCCAATCAGACCAAGCCGATTGAGACCACCGCTGCCAAAGAGACCGAAGCCAAGAATCTGAAGAAAAAGAAAAAGAAGGTGTTGGGCATACTCTAAGCTGAAAACCCTCGCCAGCTTCAGCGCCCTCGCGACCTCTGGTTTACACTCATGGAGAGAATGAAGGATTTCTACATCAGCGAGTGTGTTCGCCACGAAAACAAGATCATCACCTCTAACTTTGTCGTAGTCTCCAAGCAGATAAAGCCCAAGAAAACCGGTGAGCCCTACCTCGCCCTAACCCTTGGCGACCGCAGTGGACAGCTTGATGCCAAAATGTGGGACAACGTGGAGGAAGTGCTCAATGTATTCGAGCAGGATGACTTCCTCAAGGTCAAAGGCCTGGTCAACAAGTACAAAAGCCGTTTTCAACTGACCATCCACAAACTGCGGAAGCTGGGCGAATCGGAGATCGAATTCTCGGACTATCTTCCCAAGACTCCCAGAAACATCGACGAACTCTGGCAGACCCTCGCGGATTTTGTGGCTTCATTTCAGGATCCTCATCTGAAGGCCCTGGTGCAGGCCTTCATGTCTGATCCGGAGATCGCCGCTGCCTATCGCAATGCTCCCGCCGCCAAAACCCTGCATCACGCCTATATTGGGGGTTTGCTCGACCATGTGGTTTCCCTTTTCCGCTCATGTGACCTGGTCTGCCGCAACTATCCCCAAGTCAACCGCGACCTCCTGCTGACTGGAGCTTTTCTGCATGACATCGGCAAGATTCATGAACTTGCCTACAATCGCTCCTTCACCTACACCACACGCGGCCAATTGCTTGGGCACATGGTAATCGAACTGGAAATGCTGCAAGCCAAACTCGCGCTGGTTCCGGGGTTTCCTGACACACTCAAGACGCTGGTCGAGCATCTCATCATCAGCCACCACGGGGAATACGAATTCGGCTCACCCAAGCTCCCCATGTTTCCGGAAGCCTTACTTTTGCACTACATGGATGATTTGGATTCCAAGATGGAAGCCATGCGCGCTCACTTCGAGCGCGAGGCCGATCTGGAAAGTCCTTGGACCAGTTACAACGCTTCCCTCGGGCGGCCGCTGCTGAACAGCGCGAAGTTTCTGGCGCCTAAGGTTGTTTCTTCCGTCGAAGACCCTGCGGCAATTGCCGCAGACACGGAGCCTGCAAGCGAATCCCGCGAAAAAGCGCCGACGCTGCCCGGTTTCGAATCGTAGCGTCAGCTTCTAGAGAGTTGCTCCTCATGCTCGACTTCAGCCGGATTGAAATCCTCACCTTCGACTGTTACGGCACGCTGATCAATTGGGAAGAGGGAATTCTTCATTGCATGCGTCGCATCCTATCGGCCCACGGCAAGAGAATAGACGACGCTACAATCCTGCAGCTCTATGGCGATTTCGAAGCTCGCGGGGAGCACGGCGAATACTGCAGCTATCGGGACGTCCTGCAATCCGTCGTGCGGCAGTTCGGCGCAAGACTTGCGTTCGTTCCCACAGACGAGGAAGCCCGCTCTCTGCCTGATTCTCTGAAGGAGTGGAAACCGTGGTCGGATACGGTCGAGGCGCTCCGCGAACTGCAGAAGCGCTTTAAGCTATGCATCATTTCTAACGTGGACGATGAGCTTTTCGCGAGCACGCAGCCTCAACTGGGTGTCGAGTTCAGCCACGTGGTCACGGCGCAGCAAGCCCAAGCATACAAGCCGTCATCGAAGATATTCAAACTCGCGCTGGGCCGTATCGGTGTACCCGCGAACCGTATCTTGCACGTCGGGCAAAGTCTCTACCACGACGTCGTTCCGGCGGAATCTCTAGGTCTGGCCACAGTTTGGGTGAATCGCCCGTCGGCAAGAACGAACGTAGGCGCGGTCAAGGCAGCCAAAGCTACTCCAGACCTGGAAGTTCACAGTCTCCAGGAGCTCGTTCAGGCTTACGCATAACCGCGCAACCTAGTGGCTAGGCAGGAATTTTTACTACTCGTTTCTGAATCGCCCACATCACCAGTTCGGCTTTATTGTGGATACCAAGCTTCCGCATCAGATTGAACTTGTGGGCATCCACGGTCTTGCTGCTCAAACCCAAATCCGTTGCCGCCCGGCGCACCGTTTTCCCTTCCGCCAACAATTTCAAGACCTCTATTTCCCGGGAAGTCAGAGTGTCTGCCGGGGCGGCTGCTGGCTCACCCGCAGGGGGCAGTTGCTCGGCCGGATGCAGCCTGCCGCAGACGCTGCGAACCATCTTGACCAGCTGTTCCACGGAGGTTTGGCGAGCAGCAGAATATTCCGTAAAGGTTTGCGACCCATCGAAGCCGGAACCGGAGAGTTCCTGCTCGCTCAGGAAGACCACTTTGGTATAGGGCCACTGCCGCGCGACCAGCCGTTCCGCTTCAGCCGCGGACAATCCAAAGGCGCCGGCATCCACGATCACCACATCGGGACGACACTCAAAAACTTTGCGCAGACATTCGGCCGCATCTCCGGCCTCGCTCACCACCTCGAGGTCAGGCTCATCCTCCAACAAACGTCGCAGTCCTTGGCGCCAGAGAACATAATCATGTACGAGGACGCAGCGAACCTTTTTTCGCGGCATTTCCATTTGCATCTGTGCGGGGGGACACACAGTTCCTCCTCCTTGCTTGGTTCAGTGATTTTGCGAAATGACGCAGACGCTAAAAAGACTTCTACGATGAAAAACCAAGCTGCTCCACTATTGTAGCAATCATTCCTCTTACCGTGACTGTGAAAAATCCGCAGGAGACAGCTTGCTTCACTGGCAGCCACTCCGAGGTCGCCACATCAGGTAAAATCGAGCACCTATGCTGCGTTATTTTACCGCCGGAGAATCTCACGGCGAAGCTCTGGTTGCCTTCCTCTCGGGCCTGCCCGCCGGGCTTAAGGTGGAGCAAGCCTTTCTGGACCGTGAACTCTGGCGCCGCCAGCAGGGCTACGGCCGCGGCGGCCGCATGAAAATTGAGCGCGACACGGCGCACATTCTTTCCGGCGTGCGTCATGGGATGACCATCGGCTCCCCGATTTCAGTCCAACTCGAAAACAAAGACTGGAAAAACTGGCAGGACTCTTTGCCTGTGGGCGAAGGCGATCCTGCCCGTCACAAGCGAGTTGCGTCTCCCCGCCCCGGCCACGCTGATTTGGCAGGAGCCCTGAAATATAACTTCCCGGAAGCCCGCTACGTGCTGGAGCGTGCGTCGGCCCGAGAGTCGGCCGCTCGAGTGGCGATCGGAGCTATCGCCAAAGCTTTTCCTGCGCGAGCTTGGCATCGATGTCCTCAGCCATGTCATTGCCGTTGGCAATGTGACGATACAAAAAGAAGTTCCTTGGGAGCAGATTAACGCGCTTTACAAACAAGACGAAATCCTGCTGAATTGTGCTGATGTGGACATTCGAGCAACGCATGAAAGAAGAAGTCGACAAAATTCTCAAGACAGGTGATTCCTTGGGCGGAGTCTTCGAGGTAGTCGCCCACGGCGTTCCACCCGGCCTGGGCACGTACGCGCAATGGGATGAGCGTCTCGATGCCTTGCTGGCCGCTGCGGTTATGTCGTTGCAAGCGGTGAAGGCGGTGGAGATCGGCTCCGGCGTTGCCGCCGCTGCTTCTCCTGGCTCCGCCGTTCACGATGAAATTGGCTACGGTGACCGCACCGGTTTTACAGCCTTTACCCGCACCCGCAACAACGCTGGCGGAATTGAAGGCGGCGTTTCCAATGGAGAAGAGATCCGCGTGCGCGGCTATTTGAAGCCGATTTCCACGCTTGCGGCGTCCGCTGCAGTCCGTCGATTTCGCCACCCGCGAACCGGTGCGGGCGGCATACGAGCGCTCTGACGTTTGTGTCGTCCCAGCCGCCGGAGTTGCGGCCGAAGCCATGGTTGCTCTTACTCTGGCCCGCTGCGCCCTCGAAAAATTTGGCGGCGACTCCATGGGTGAAACCTTGCGGAATTTTCAGGGGTACCGTAAGCAACTGGAAAATTACTGATGATTTATCCCATCGTTAAGTTCGGAGATCCCGTCCTCGAAAAGCCCGCCGAAAGAGTCACGGTCTTCGACGAAGAACTGAAGAAGCTGATCGATGACATGTTTGAATCGATGTACGCCGCCCGTGGTGTCGGCCTGGCCGCTCCGCAAATTGGAATCTCACGCCGTATCGCTGTCATTGATGTAACGTTCAAGGAGGATCCGGACGCGAAACTCGTCCTCATTAATCCCGAAATCATCCATAAAGAAGGCCGCCATTCGCAGAGTGAAGGCTGCCTGAGCATTCCCGACTTTCGCGAGAACGTCAGTCGCCCTCAGGTGGTCACCGTCCGCGCCCAGGATTTATCCGGGAAGATTTTCGAGAAGACGGGAGACGACTTGCTGGCCCGAGCCTTGCAGCATGAGACCGATCACCTCAACGGCAAGCTATACATCAGCCATATCAGCGCGCTCAAGCGCGACCTGATCAAGCGCAAAATCCGCAAGCTGGTCAAAGCAGGAGAATGGTAGAAAGATCTGGTGATCGGATGATTTTGTGATCGGGTGATCGACATTCGAACCGCCAAAGAGATTTTCAATCGCCCGATGACCCGATCGCCCGATCACCCAATGCCCCAATCTCTCAACCTCGTTTTTTGTGGAACGCCTCCCTTCGCCGTGCCCACACTCGACCGGTTGGTTGAGGCCGGATTCAAGATCCGGCTTGTCGTTACGCAGCCTGATCGCCCCAAAGGACGTGGCCTCGAACTTATTGCCTCTCCGGTCAAGCAGTCGGGCCCTGCAACTCGGACTGCCGATCGCTCAACCGGAAACCATCAAGAACAACAGCGACTTCCGTGTTCGACTGACAGATCTCAAACCCGATGCCATCATCGTGGTCGGCTACGGCCGCATCATTCCACCATGGATGATCGATCTGCCGGCACTCGGCAACATCAACCTGCACGCCTCGCTCTTGCCAAAATATCGCGGAGCCGCGCCAATCCAGTGGGCCATTGCCCGCGGGGAAACCATCACCGGAATCACCACGATGAGAATCGACGCGGGCCTCGACACCGGTGACATCCTGTTGCAACAGGAAATTCCTATCACAACCGATGACACGGCAAATACTCTCGCCCCCAAGTTGGCGACGATGGGAGGGGATCTTATGGTCACAACGCTGCGAGGTTTGCAGGACAGTTCCATTCATCCCCGTCAGCAAGATCACTCGCAGGCTACGCTGGCCCCCATCCTGAAAAAAGAAGACGGGCTCATCGATTTCGCCCGCCCGGCCGTCGAGATTCTGAACCGCTTGCGAGGCTTTCAACCGTGGCCCGGTGCGCATTCCAAATTTCGCGGTAAGAACCTACAAGTCTGGCAGGCGGCCGCTCACGGTCTCGCCTTGCGAGAATCTGAACTGAAAGTGGAAGGCAATCATCTTCTCGTTGGCTGCGGCCGGGGCACCGCAATCGAGACTCCTCGACCTGCAACTGGAAGGCAAGAAGCGAACCTCCGCCGCCGATTTCATCCGCGGCTATCGTCCACTGCCCGGGGAGAAGCTGGGCTCGTAAAGTCGAGCCATTTCTGTCAGCGTCCGGATTCCGTCATACTGGCGAAAGTGAAACCGAAGAGTCGATATTCGCAACCTGCAATCTCCCCCGCACGCGCTGCCGCTTTCGATATTCTCCTCCGCGTCGAGCGCGAATCTTCTTATGCTGCCGAATTGCTTCACTCGCGAACCTATTCCTCACTCACTTCGGTGGATCACTCCTTGGCAACAGAGCTGGTCATGGGCGTTCTGCGCTGGCGATCAGTGCTGGATGATCAAATCTCCAAAAGCTCCGTGCAGCCACTTTCCAAACTAGATATCGAAGTTCTCACAGCTCTTCGACTCGCTGCGTATCAACTCGGTTGGCTCAACCGCATTCCTGCCCGTGCTGCCATCAATGAGAGCGTGGAACTGGTCAAGCGTGCTCGCAAACGTTCCGCCGCTCCCTTCGTCAATGCCGTCCTCCGCAAGCTCGCGGCCTCGCCCGGCACGACTGCTCCTCCGGCGATTAACGGTGATTCCGCCGAGACACTCGCCGCCAGCAGCGCACATCCGATGTGGCTCGTCGAACGCTGGGCTCAGGCTTATGGCCTCGAAGCTGCAGCACAGATTTGCCGGCACGATCAATCGGTCCCGGTGACTGCGATCCGTCTCCGTCATCCCGAAGCAGAAGAGCGGCTTCGCGCCGAAGGGATCGAACTGGCTGCTGGCGCTCTCCTCGCTTCCGCGCGACAGGTTCGGAGTGGCGACATCGCGAAGACGTCTGCGTTCCGCGCGGGCCTCTGTGTCATTCAGGACGAAGCCTCGCAACTCGTCGCCGCTCTCGTGGGACGCGGGTCGCGCGTGCTCGACTGCTGCGCCGCGCCTGGCGGAAAGACTCGCGTCATCGCCGATCGCAATCTCGATGCAGCCATTACGGCGGTTGACCTTTATCCACATCGCGCGCGCTTACTACGAAGGCTGGTTCGATCTCAGCCATCGAGCGAAACCGCCAACATCAGTGTGGTCGCAGCCGACGCACGAAACCTACCCTTCGCCGGAAGGTTCGATCGTGTTCTCGCCGACGTGCCTTGTTCGGGCACAGGCACCCTCTCCCGCAATCCGGAGATCAAGTGGCGTCTCACTCCTGAAGATCTTCTCGACTTGCAGACGCGGCAAGTCGCGATTCTGCATTCAGCGCTGGATCAAGTCGCTGCTGGAGGACGCGTGATCTATTCCACCTGTTCGCTGGAGCGCGAGGAAAATGAAGAGGTCGTCGAGAGTGTTCTGGCAGAAAGCTCAGGGTTCCGCGTCGTTGATTGCAAAAAGGAGCTTCAGCATCTTCAACAGCAAGGAGAACTGATCTGGAGCGATACTTCTACGCTCAGGCGCGGACCTTACTTGCGGACGCTTGCTGGAGTTCACCCGTGCGATGGATTCTTCGCCGCGATCCTGGAGCGCTTGTCGTAGTCGCAGTTTACTTTACCTTAGATTCACTTCACTTCGAAGTTCACCACCGCCCCGGCCAGAACCTTCCCGCCTGCTGGCGGTGTTTGCGCCACGATGATGCTGGCCGGCGAAGGCTGAGCGGGCGCGGCAGGTGGTGGAGCAACATTCCCCGCAGCCATAGTCGGCGCCGGCGGAGGCGCCAGGCTCACGGTTCCCAGTTTGAAGCCTGCGTCCTGCAGCGCGCGGCTCGCGCTGCCCAAGGGCTGCGCGAGAAAGCTCGGCATCACATAGGCTGGCGGATCAGCCGCCACCGTTACCAGCAAGCTGGTTTTCGGCGCGGTTACTTGGCTCGCGTTTGCCGGAGGACTCTGCGCCAGCACCTCGTCGGCGGGTGTTCCCGGCAGCTGCATCTCCGCGGTCGAAGCCAGGTCCAGGCCGCGGCGACGTATATTCCACTCGGCGGCGCGCTCGCTTTCTTTGGTGACATCTGGAATCGCCACGCGCTGCGGGCCCAGGCTCTGCGCCGCGCGCACCTGCCATCCTCTGCGCACCTTCGCGCCCGGCAATGGCAGCTGCGACATAATCCGTCCCTCGGGAATCTGCGGGCTGTAATACTGCCGCTCCACATCGAGCTGCAATCCCAGCCCGGCCGCCAACCGTCCCGCATCGGACGGTGAGAGGCCAACGAGCGCCGGCACCTCCACTTCCTGCCCGTGAATAGCGAAGCGCATGGCCGTCAGCGCCGACACCAGCGCTACTACAACCAAAGTCAGCGCCAGAATCGCGAAGCGAAAGAAAGGCTTCATGGGATGCTGAGATTATAGTGCGAGACGCAAGGCGCTTACGCCGAGTCAAGATCCTCACACTCCGTCTCCCCTTTGCGCTAAGATAGTGACATTGCTTATGTCCGACCGCACTTTCACTCTCAGCGAAGCCGAAACCTTGCTGCCGGTCCTCGAATCTCTTCTGCGTGCCGCAATCAGCGGCAAGAAGCTGATCGAGGAAGTCGAAGGCGAGATGCAGGAACTCAGCCACCGCATCTTCCTCAACGGCGGCACGCATGTCGACGTCGTCGCCATCGCCCGCCGCAAGGCCGAGCGCGCTAAGGCAGAGCAACGCGCCAAAGACGCTCTCGCTGAAATCGATTCCATCGGAGTGCAGGTGAAAGACCTCGATATCGGCTTGCTCGATTTTCCCTGCGAAGTAGAAGGCAAGGTCGTCTTGCTCTGCTGGAAGATGGGGGAGAAAGCCATCACTCACTGGCACGGCGTCGACGAAGGATTTGCCGGCCGCAAGCAGATCGATGAACGGATTGCCCGGTCGAAGCGAGCAAACTAACGCAAAGAATTCTCGGTTATCAGTAATACATTCGTTCGGCTTCCTGCACGATCTTCCCTGAAATCGCCCGACGATCCTGTATTTTCGAGTCTTTCCTTCCTGAGGGCTGCCAAAAACTTTCCGGCTGACAGATCCTAAACAACTTCCCGGCCAGCAACATACTCCAACCTCCGGTGTTTAAGTGTAAAGGAACATTTCTCTGGCCGAATGTCGAGCTCCGGATCTGTTTCCGGGCTGGTATCTGTTGAGTCAAATTTGCCCATGTGGCGCTGCCGCTTCCAGGGCAAGCCCACCGGGCCAGAGGTAACACGATGAAAGTTCCTCCTAAGGTTCGCATTTTCGTTTATGGATTTATGCTGCTGGTGATTCTAGCGGCGGTTTCTACCTCGGCGTCCGCACAAATCGGCATCGGCATTTCGGTGCGCATTGGCCCGCCCGCTCTGCCGGTGTACGAGCAGCCCATCTGCCCGGCTCCGGGGTATCTGTGGACTCCCGGCTATTGGGCTTGGAGTGATGACGATGGCTACTACTGGGTTCCCGGTACGTGGGTCGAAGCGCCCGAACCGGGCCTGCTTTGGACCCCCGGTTACTGGGGCTGGAACGAGGGCGTGTACGTTTGGAATGCCGGTTATTGGGGGCCGCAAGTTGGATTTTATGGCGGCATTAATTACGGATTCGGCTACGGCGGCAACGGCTTCTACGGCGGCGAATGGCGTGGCGGAGCCTTCTTCTACAACACGGCTGTTGTACACGTGAACACAACCGTTATCAGGAATGTTTACATCAACCGGACCGTCATTGTGAACAACAATTCGCACGTGGCCTTTAACGGTGGTCAGGGTGGCATAGTCGCGCGTCCGACTCCGCAACAGGAAGCCTATGCTCATGTGCGGCACACGCCACCGGTCGCAGCCCAGATGCAGCAGGAGCATGCTGCCAGCCGGAATCGTGCCTTGTTTGCGTCGACGAATCATGGCCGTCCGGCAGTCGCTGCGACGGCGAAACCTGGGGAGTTTAGCGGACGCGGCGTAGTAACCGCGAAAGCTGCCGGAGCGCCCTATCATGCTCCAGCGATCTCACCGAGGGAAGCCCGGGCATCGGCACCTGCGGGGAATCGAGCGGGTGAGAAGCAGCCCGTCGAAAATCGCCCTGCCGAGAACCGTCCGGCGGAGAGTCATCCGGCATCTCCGGGCGGCGCGAAGGCGGCCGACCGTCCATTTGTCCCGCCCAACACGAGCAATACCGCGAAGCGCCCGGAAGGCGGAAATGTAGCACGGGAGAACGCGCCTCGGGAGAGCGCACCTCGCTCGGAAGCCGCGCCGCGCACCGAAAACGCTCGTCCTTCCAGCGAGCCTCGTTCTGAGAGCAAACCGAGTCCTGCGCCGAAGGCCCGCGAAAGCGCTCCTAAGGCCAGTCCAAGACGGAGTGCGCCCAAGCCGGAAAAGAGCGCACCGCCCAAACGTGAGACCGCTCCTCCCAAAGAAGAGCACAAGGGTTGATGGACTAGTCCGTGACTAATCCCTAGGCCGGTGCTGCGTTCCGCACTGGCCTTTTTTCTTGCAAGGCCCGCTGGTCCGGGGCGTTCTTATCCCAAGCCCGGCATTGGCCGGGCCAGGTTACACGCTCGGATGGGAGGCCTCTACGCCCAATCCGGAAGTCTTTGCTACAATTTTTTACACCCGTTGTGACGCCAAAGGGGTATCCTTAAGAGGCTAGCGGCGTCCCCCGCATGACGGCAGATGGTGTAGAGTGGCAGATCGGATCGCACAGAACCAGCGCTGATCCTGATGTCTAGGCTGTTCAAGCAAAAATGTTGATGGCCGAGTGGCCGCGGCCCAGGAGTTCTAGATAACTATGTCATCCGCCAGGCACAAGCTCTGTCTCGCCAGCGCCCTTTGCGCGCTTGCGATTGTGGTCGCAGAACTCGGGTGTACGGGCTTCTTCGTCAATCCGACGCTGTCCTCACTGGCAGTCGGGCCGGCATCGCCCACCATCGAGACTGGAAACACGAATAACACCGTGCAAATGACCGTGACTGGCACCAACAGCGATGGCAGTAATGCTGGCCATCCATCGGTCGTCTGGAGCATTAGCGACAAGACCGTGGCTACGATCAATTCTACTGGCTTAGTGACGTCGGTGAACCTGGGGACAGCAACGGTGACGGCTACTTCCAACCAGAATCCATCGATATCCGGGACGCAGACGGTCACCGTTAGCGAATGTGTCACATCGATTACTATATCGCCGGCAAGCGGTTCCGTGAGCAATAACAGCGGTGCGACCGTAACGCTGACCGCGATGGGGGTACCGTGCGGCGGCGGTGCATCGGTTCCCGTAACAAGCATTGCAACGTGGACCTCGAGCAATAACAGCCTGGCGACGGTGTCTGCCGGTGTGGTCTCGGGGGTAGCCGGTTTAAGTGCCGGCGGAACCGTTACCGTTACTGCCTCGATCGGCAGCGTCATCAGCAATACGGCGACGATAACCGTCTCGCCGTAAGAAGCATTACGCCGATGCCCCATTTCTCGCGGCTTTTGCGAGGAGTGGGGCTTTTGCTTTTCCTCGATTGACCTCCCGGCGGTGCAGGGCCCCGTTCATCCAACTCCGTTTCCGTTTAGTTTTCCGCTTCCATTTTCCCGATGTTGCTGGGCGGCGGCGATCTCGGGGAGGGCCTGGATGACCTGATCTCTGATGCGTTTTCTAATTTCGTCGAAGTTTGTGCTGGCGGGAGGACGTCGGGCCGGTGGTGGCGCAGTTGGGGCGGGTGAGACAACGGCTGCGGGCTCGGTTTCGACTTCTACGTTCGCGTCATCGTCTTCGTCTTCTTCATCGTTGTTGGCGAAATCGGAGTCTTCCCAGGCGTGGGCGCTGAGCGGAGTTTCGTCGGCGGTTTTGGGATCGAGAACGACGTCGCGCATGTAGGGATTGAAGTTGGTGCGTGCGAGGTTGGAGCTGGCGATTTGCAGGCCGTAGAGCAGGAGGCCGGCAGTTTTGCTGTCGATCTGGCCGGTGATGATGAGGCGCATGACCTGCATGAGGGAGACCTGGATGGAGTTGGCGTCCTCGAGGACGGGGAGTTCGATGACGACGCTGCGACGGCGCGGTCCTGCTTGAGGCGGTCGAGGTTGAGCTGAAGGCGCTCCTCCTGGTGGCGTTTGTGGAAGTAACAGAATTTATTTCGGCGCAGGGCGGGCGATCCGCACTGGGTGCCGTTAACCTTGATGTGCTGGCATCGATTTGGAAAACTTGGCATTTGGTCTCCTCCCCCCTCCTCCGTGATTTACTGGAATCATCGAGTTGGCGGGATTTTGGGATTTAATCTCTGGGGTGCAATGGGTTAGGGGCAAAATCTTGAGCCCGCGTGGGTTAGGGGAGTGGGACGGCATTGGGTGAGCTATATCTTGAGTTTCTGGTATAGCGGAAAGCTAGGCAAGGGCAGATGAACTGGTAGGGTGTGTGGAAAAGGTCGAGGTCAGGGGGCTGGAACACTTAAAGGGATTCCTCCTGTCTCGCTTCGCTCGCGCGTCGGAATGACAGGGGGCCTTATATCGCATTCCCCGATTTTAGCCTTCGCTAACTTCCTGGATGGATCGAACACTTCGACTTCCTAAAGCGGGGTGATTGTGAGAAAAGTCAAAAGCCCCACTTCTCGCAAAAAACGCGAGAAATGAGGCACCCGTTTCAATCTCGTCCCGTGATCAGGAACAAGCTACCGCAGCAAGTTCTACCGGTAACAGAAGGTCCTTCCCTCTACGTCCACTCGTAAGTTGTCATTCTCCGTGGCGAAAGTATCATCATGAAGAACGGCCTCATTCCTTGATATCTGGCCCTAGCTTTTCATTCTTATGTCTGACATACGCTGTATTGGGATCGCCACTGGCGGCGGAGACGCCCCCGGTCTTAACGCCGTTATTCGCGCCGCCACCAAAGCTGCCATCCTGAAATACGGATGGAAGGTCATCGGCATCCCCGATGGTTTCGATGGTCTTATCTGGCCGGAGAAATCTTTCGAGCTCACGCTGAAGGAAGTCAGTGGGATTCTGCCACGCGGCGGAACCATTCTCGGTACCACCAACCGAGGCGATCCCTTTCACTACAACAAAGTCGAGCACGGCAAAGAAGTAGTGCGCGACATTTCTTCGAGGGTAATCGCCAATGCCGCCAAGCTCGGTATCGATGCCATCATCACTATCGGCGGCGATGGATCGCAGAAGATCGGCTACGAACTTTCTCAGAAGGGAATGAAGATCGTCGGCGTGCCCAAAACCATAGACAACGATCTTTCCGCGACCCAAGTCACATTCGGATTCGATACCGCGCTGCACACCGTCTGCGACGCCATCGACAAGATCCACACTACCGCTGCCTCGCATCATCGCGTGATGGTGGTGGAAGTGATGGGCCGCGATTGCGGCTGGATTGCGCTCGAAGCCGGCCTCGCCGGGGGCGCTCACGTCATCCTGATCCCGGAGATTCCGTTCACGGTTGGTCACGTTTGCCGGTACATCGCCGAACGCGAAAAAGTCGGCAAGAATTTCACGATTGTGGTGGTGGCGGAAGGCGTAAAGACGCCGCCGGAGTTGCAAGAGAATCGCCGCGCCAGCTCCATCGGCAATCTGCTGGGCAATGCCATCGCGCGTGGCACTGGCAAGGATGTGCGGGTGAGCGTGCTCGGGCACATTCAACGCGGAGGCACGCCATCTCCCTTCGACCGCATCCTTGCGACGCGGTTTGGCGTGGCTGCCGTCGACCTCATTGCCTCGGGAGGCTTCGGCATGATGGTTGCCCTCCAGGGCGACTCCATTGTCGCCGTCGACGTGGCCCACGCCGTCGGCCACCTGAAATCAGTGAATCCCAACGGAGAAGTCGTGCGCACCGCCCGCGCGATCGGCATCGGGTTCGGAGACTGAGCTATTTCTCTGAGAGCGTCTGGGCGCGAGGTGCCTTTGGGACTCCCTGGAGTATAGCCGCCATCGGATTATCGGTGTTGCCCGGCTGCTTGCGGGCATCCGTTGAGCCCGCAACCCAGAAGGCTCCTACTCTTTCATCATGGAATCGATCAGCGCGTAAAGCTGGCTCCGATCGACCACCTCGACAAACGGCTTGCCGGAGTGTTTGTTGCTTACAACGTAAAGCGTGGGCGTGTGCTGCAGGTTGATCGATTTGCCGAGTTCCTTGTCCGCATTGACTAACGCTGCCAGCTTGCCATCGGGATCGACCACGAAAGGCAAGTCGACCTTATGCTCAACCGCGAATTTCTCTGCAAAGCCGCGCAGGTTCTGCGGCGTAATTTCCAGTTGATTGGCGAAAATGTAGTCGCGGAATTCGTTGCCCAGTTCCTTGGAGTGCGTATCGAAATAGCGCGCAATAATCGCCGCCTCGTAGGACCAGTTATGAAAGGGCAGTGGGAAATCGTGCCGCACGACCGGAATCTTGTAGGTCCGGGCGGCCTCTTCCACCAGTGGCGCCGCGCGGCGGCAATCGGGACACTGCAGGTCCTCAAAGACCACAATCGCTACCTGAGCGCCTTTGGGTGGACGCAGCGCCGGACTCACTGTCTGATCCTGCGCCAAGACGGAAGTGGAAATTCCGACTATCGATGCCGCCAGCAGCAGCCAAGACGCCCATCGATTCCTGGGAATACTTTTCATAGTTCGTTTCATCATGGGAATTGCGGTGCGCGATGCATTTTCCTTATGTTAACCGATGAGAGGGTGCAATGTCAGAAGCGAGCGCAGTCTCGCGAGTACCTCCCACAGTAAACCTTCGTTCCAGAAGCTGAGCCCCCAAAGCGCTATAGTGGAAGGTGAATCTTAAGGATGTGAGTCCCGCTGAAGTGAGTCGCCCAGAAATACATATAAAAATAAAAGTCGCGAAAGCTTCCCTGTGGCTCAATCGCAGCATTCCGGGCTGCGCGCTGGCTGTCGTTCTTCTACTGGCGTTCTCTGCCTGCAATCGCGGCCGGCACCGCGTTCTGGAGGTGAACTACGTCTCGGCAGTGCAGGCTACATTGCGCGATCAGGTCGCAACTATCTACAACCGCGTCGGTACCGTCAAAAACGGAGAGCGCCTGGAGGTCTTGGAGCACGAAAAACGTTTTGCCCGCGTACGCACCGCGAGCGGCGTCGAAGGCTGGATTGAGCAGCGTTACCTCGTCGATCAGAAAACCTACGACGCTCTGCAACAACTCACGAAAGATAACTTGAACGATCCCGTTCAGGCTCCCGGTGTGCTCCGGAATGACACCAATCTGCACCTCACGCCCGGCCGTGACACCGAACATCTGTACCAGCTCTCCTCGGGAGCCAAGGTTTCCGTCTTGAGGCGTGAAACGGCGGAGAAGCAGCCCGGATTGATCGTGCCGACCAAAGCCGGCGGTAAAGCTGTTGGTCCTGTCCTCGAAGACTGGTATCTTGTGCGCGACCCGGAGAACCGCGTGGGCTGGGTGCTGGCGCGCATGGTCGATATCGACGTTCCGCTTGAAATCGCTCAGTACGCCGAAGGCCAGCGCTTTATCGCGTTCTTCGCGCTGAACCAGGTGCAGGATCCCGGCAAAGAAGGCTCCGACAAAAGTGTCTCACAGTACCTGTGCGCCATGACCGAGCCTCACGATGGCCTGCCCTACGACTACGATCAGATTCGCGTCTTCACCTGGAATGTCAGAAGGCATCGCTACGAAACCGCTTACCGTGAGCACGGATTGAATGGTTTCCTACCGGTCACGGTGACCAGTGAGAATTTTGACAAGGAAGGCACATTACCGGTCTTCATCCTGCATGTGAAAGACGACAGCGGAAACGTGAGCGAACGGAAATACAAACTGAACACGCCCATCGTCCGCCGCGTCCTGGCTCCGGGCGAGCAGAAGGAAACTCCGAAAGTCACGGCTAGGCGTCGCCGACGCTAGCTTTTGATTTTCGTCGAGGCTGCGCCAAGAATCTGACGGCTCTTTTTCTCCTGGACAAAAACCGTCACATGCAGATTCTCAACATTCCACTGAGAGTTGAATTTCACCACGGGCTCTGCCGTGAAAGACGCTGAGGCTCCATTCGCATCCGCAACCCCTAGTTTGTGCAGGGACCGGAGCGTGGCCACGTGATGCAGCACGTGCCCGGCGTTTTCTCCCAGGCTCACCGACGAGTGCAAGCCGTCCTCGGTCACGGCCAGCCAGACTTCGGCCACATCTCCGGCTGTCTTTTGCTGCATCTTCCCCACCGACACGCTGAACTGTTGCGATCCCTTTGAGCCCGCACTGCCGGAAGCAATCGTGACTTCCGTCTTCAGGCCGCCAGCCGCGCCTTGGATTTCCAGTTCGGCCTGTTGCGCATTATTGCCGACAAACTGGCTGCGCCCGTTCACCACGAGTTCCGGCGTATACGAGTCCTTTTTGAGCAGAGCTACATAGGACTGTTGCCGCTGCGTCCATTCCGGAGAGGAGAAGGGGTCGATCCACCCATCGTGATTCCAATAATCCACGTGCTCTTCGATGGCAATGATCTCAGCCCCAGGCACCGGTTGCTGTTGTTCCAATTGTTGCAGCAACGCATCCGCAGGCGGACAACTGGAACAGCCCTCTGAAGTGAATAGTTCAACCAGCACTGGCCTGCGAACGGCTTCGACCGGGGAACTTTGCGCTCTCGCTTCTGCCGACAAGATCAGGCAGGCCAGCGCCAGAGAGAGTCCGAATGCTGCGACTAGGTAATTTCTCATGGCCTTCACCTCTGAACGGTAAACAGTTTGACGCATGGTGAGGCGGAAAGTTGCATGGTTCCCTGGGTCGAAACCAGCAGTGGAAACTAGCAGTAGAAGTCCGCGACGCTCTTGACCACCCAACGCTGCTCTTCTTCGGTGAGTTCTGGAAACATGGGTAGGGCGAGTACTTCTTTGGCGGCGCGCTCGGCTTCAGGAAAATCCCCTTCGCGATATCCCAAGTAAACGAAGCAGGGCTGCAAGTGCAGAGGGATCGGGTAATAGATTTCCGTACCTATCTTTCGCGCTGTCAGAAATTCCCGCAGCTCGTCGCGGCGGTAAGCGCGAATGACGTACTGATGAAAGACGTGGTGAGCAGGCTTGGAACTTTGGGGAAGTTGAACCGGCCCTGAGTTCTCACCCGAGCTTGTCGGCGAGGATAAACCAGAGGCGGCGAAGAGTCGATCATAGGTCGCAGCTCGCTGGCGACGATCGTCGTTCCAGCCGTCAACGTATTTCAACTTCACGCGCAGGATGGCGGCCTGAATGGCATCAAGCCGGCAATTCCACCCGAACTCTTCGTGGACGTAACGCTGCGGACTCCCATGATTCCGCAGTCGCTGCATGTGCGCTGCCATCTCCGGATCGGTCGTCGTGACCAATCCCGCATCGCCATAAGCGCTCAGATTTTTTGTCGGATAAAAACTGAAGGCCGCAGACACACCCATCGATCCCGCTGTGTGCTCACCCCATCGCGCCCCAATCGCCTGTGCGGCATCTTCGATCACAGACAAATGAAACTCGTCGGCCAGGTGCTGGAGTCGGTCCATCGCGGCGCACTGTCCGTACAAATGAACCGGCAGCAGAGCGCGTAGTTTGTCATGCGGGCTGCTGCGCAGAAAAGATTCAACCTGGGCGGGATCAAGATTGAATGTCGATGGTTCAATATCGGCGAAAACCGGACGCGCTCCCGCTCGCGCGATGGCGCTGGCCGAAGCGAAAAAGCTGAAAGGCGTCGTTAGCACCTGATCTCCAGGTTGCACACCGGCGGCAGCTAAGGCCAGCCACAGCGCATCTGTGCCCGAGGAGCATCCGACGGCCTCCCACGCTCCGCAGAAGCCCGCGAGCTCCCGCTCCAGCGCTTCGACCTCCCCTCCAAGAATGTATCGTTGGGATGCGCACACCCTCTCAATCGCCGCAATGACTTCGGCACGAATCCCCAGATATTGCCGTTGCAGATCGAGCATTGGCACGGAGGTGGGAGCCTCTGTGGCCGCCGCAGGCTGACTGCTTGGCCCCGGTTTCGACCCGGTTTTTGTGAAGGATGTCGTCACCGAAAGGCCGATTGTAACAGGCGGGACGGCAAAGGTACCGCGAAGCGCCCGTGGCACAGCCCCCTCGCGTGCCCGCGCCATCACAGGCGGAAACCTTATTCCATACGAAAACCTAGAGCTTAATAATTTAGGACTTCACTTTTTTGGAAGGAGATTTTGTCACGCAAGCACAATTCGGGGCGAAGATCATTTTCTAACCAGCACCCTGTCGAGAATCGGAGATCAAGGAGCATCTGTAACGAAGCTCCTTGATCTCATTTTGATCCTCCAGGAGATTCTAATTCTCATAGAAACCATCCGCAAATCTATGTCCATTTCTTGTATGTCTTTCTAACTGTATTATTATCTGCAAAATAGAAAGTAACTCCCCCTCGCCCACTTTGGAAGCATAGCTGCTTTACCTCTTCGCTAGCACATAACCCTATTGCCTTGTCTTTTGCATAGCACTGCCACAAACATTAAGAGCTGCAGAGACCTGTTTCCCGAGGCCCCAGCTACTTTTAGGAGACAGTTCAATGGAATCTGCCTTTCGCTCAGTCTCAGCCCATGATGTTTTTGCACGCCTCACGGCAAGGGTAACCAAACAAGGATTCGCAAGTCTCTTAAGATTCGGCCTCTTTGTTGTTGCCCTGTTCTCAGCCGTGGCTTCGTTTGCCCAAACCGGAACGATTGCCGGGACCGTCACTGACGCCAGCTGGGCAGTGGTGCAGGGAGCTGAGATCACCGTTCGGAACACGGCCACGAACGAGACACACCAGACTACCAGCGGCGCAACCGGCACCTATAGCTTGACCAATCTCCCGGTAGGCTCTTTACGAAATCACGGTGAAGAAGGAGGGCTTCAAGCTCTACAACCTGCCGAGTATTGAGCTGACCGTGGCGCAAGCGCTCACTATCGATCCGAAGCTCATTACGGGTGCGGTGAGTGAGGAAGTGACGGTGCGGGCGGATCAGACTCAGGATGTGGATCTGGAGACCTCGCAGCTCAGCAATCTGGTCGACCAGAGGGAGATGGCAGCCTTGCCGCTAATTACCCGCAATCCATATCAATTGGTATTGCTCTCACCCGGGACCTCGCAGACCGACAGCGGCAGTGCCGGTATTACAGTGAATGGGGCACGCGACCGGAACAATAACTTCCTGCTGGACGGCGTGGATAACAACGATACATCCGTGCCGGGCATAATCGGTGGAGTGTTGACCGCCAATCCGGATTCTACTGAGGAGTTCCGCGTCATCACGGACAACTTCAATGCTGAATATGGGCGCAATACGGGCGCCATCATCGAC
The DNA here is from genome assembly GCA_963750245.1 of uncultured Acidobacteriaceae bacterium. Lineage (GTDB taxonomy): Bacteria > Acidobacteriota > Terriglobia > Terriglobales > Acidobacteriaceae > Sulfotelmatobacter. The sequence goes on along the minus strand of CAVVQB010000001.1, from coordinate 768,266 downwards.
GTGGTCACCAAGAGCGGCGCCAATTCGTTCCACGGCGACGCTTATTACTTCGGACGCTGGAACGGCTTTGGCGGAGCGCGCGACTGGTTCAACCCGGCCCAAGGAATCAATGGCGGCCCGATGAACCCCTACACTCGCCACCAGTTTGGATTTTCCTTTGGCGGCCCGATCATCAAGAACAAGACGTTCTTCTTCTTCAATAATGAAATGGACCGGTTCCACACGACTCTGACCGACGAAGCTACGGTGCCAACCCAGGCGTTTCTGACCGGGCAGTTCAACTATACCTACGTTGACACTTCAGGCGCACAACACACCGTTCCTATCGACCTTACGTCCACCGGAATCAACAATTTCACCGGCGCTGCTCCGGGAGCCGGTGTGCCCGAGGACGCCACGATGCAGAAGGTGTTTGCGAATTATCCACTCGCACCCCTGTCTTCCTCGGCAGACGGCATCGCAGGCAACGTATTTTTCCCCACCACGTCAAAGCTGAGCTCCTATGCTCCAATCGTCAAGCTTGACCACCATTTTACCGATCGCGAATCGTTAACTTTGCGTTACGGATATAACCACTCCTTTGATCCCAATCCGGGCTTCTCCGATATCCTCCCCGGATTTGGAGCGTATGAGGAAAAGTCCATCAGTGAGGGCTTGCTCGCGCAACTCACGTCTACCCTTAGCAATAACTTGGTCAACAATTTCCAATTTGGCTGGAACCACATCTATGCCGCATTTTATCTGACAAAAAACACGACCAACATTTTGGACGCTCCAGCAGGAGTGGATAGCATCGGAAACGGCTGGGATTACAATATGTTTCCGTTCAGCAGTTTCGCCAGCACCTTGGGAGGGGCCGATGCTCAGGCCAGAAAGACGGGAACCATCAGCTACAGCGAGAGCCTTAGCTGGGTGCATGGAACCCATACGTTCAAGTTCGGTTTCGATTTCCGTGATGTTGGCGAGAGCGGCTTTGATGATTTTACCTCGCGCCGTCAGATCGTCCTCGACCCAGAGACATACTTTGGCGGCTTCAACCCCGGGATTGTGAATGAGGTCGATCCGCAGGGGAATCCGTTGAACATCGCTGATGACAGGGACTTGGTGGATGGTGCGAATGCTTATTGGGGCTTCGTGATTCAAGATTCTCAGTCCCAGTTTTTCAACAAGGGTGCTGTGCGCCAGCCCTCGGATAACAAATTCTTCAAACAGCACGAGTTTGACTGGTACGGTCAGGACACATGGAAGATTCGTTCCAACTTCACCCTGAACTTGGGACTGCGCTACCAACTCAATGGTGTTCCCTATGAGACCGGCGGAAACCTCTCCAACTTGCTGCAGGATCCAGGTACTTTCGCCGCCGGTCAGCCACTGACGTTCAGCATCGTGGGCCCGGGTTCGGGACACCAACTCTACAACCCCGACTATAAGGATATCGAACCCCGGTTCGGATTTAGTTGGGATCCATGGAAGGACGGCAAGACTGCCGTTCGAGGCGGCTTTGGAATTTTCCACGACCGCACTTTCGGAAACGTCTTCGGTAACGTCCGCTCCGACCCCCCTTTCCAAACCACGTTTTCCAACTTCACGTTCGACACCTTGAACGGTCTCTTCGGTGTAACCATCCCGGGAACCAATGCACCCGAGTTTCCGGGACAGCTTCCAACCCAGCCGGTTTCCGCCTCCATCGCGGACGGAAGCGCCACACCGAACATTGTAGTTTTCAACACTCATTTTCCCAACGCAGCCAGCAACAGTTGGAACCTCGATGTTCAGCGGCAGTTACCGGGCAACAACGTACTGGATGTTGCTTACGTCGGCGCGATGGGCGTGCACGTTTGGGGGCAGCGCGACGGCAACCCACCCGATCCCAACTTGGTAGCTCAGTTAGTCGCTTTCTGCGTGCCTGGCAATCCGGCCAATCAGGGATTTCCTGGGCTCATCTCCCCCACGAATCCACTTGGACAATGCTCCACTTCTACCGTCAGCAGCACAGACTTGTACGAGGGGCTGCAATTTGGTGATCTGCCTTTCAACGCTGTCAACAATAACGCGCTTCTGCAGCCCGACTACCAGATGAACGAGTTCAACTCCATCTATCATGGGTTGCAGTCGAAGTTCGTGCACCGCATGAGCCACGGCTTGCAATTTCAGGCGGCCTATACATGGTCGCATGCGCTCGATAATGCCGTAGACCCGCTGTCGCCCGCCCAAGGGGCACACACGTTCCCCCGGAATTCCCTCGTGCTAGCGCAGAACTACGGTAATTCCGACAACGACACCCGTCATGTACTGGTACTCAACTATATTTATGAGTTGCCCATTGGTCGCGGCAAAGGCTACCTGAACCATGGAGCACTCGGCAGGGTTATGGAGGGCTTTGAATTCGACGGCATTTTCACTGCCCAGACCGGCCATCCCTTCCAGGTCCGCGGAACCTTGGATACGCAGAGGACTGGTGTTGCAGCCTGGGGCTACCAGGTCGGAGATCCCTTTGGCTCGGGTGCTGGTTGTGGGCTCACTCCCGCGCCCGGGTCTGGTTATGCTTACGTCACCAACGAATGCGCGTTCACCAATCCCCCTTGGGGTTCTGCTTCCAACAACGAGCGCAATCAGTGGTATGGTCCGGGCTTTTGGGATTGGGATGTAACTCTGGCTAAGAGGATGACCCTGACCGAGCGAGTGAAAGCTGAACTGCGCTTCGAGGGTTACAACATCCTCAATCATCCGCATTTTCAAAATCCTGGGACCGATGCGGCGAACACGGGTAACCTCATAGGACAGTCGCAGTTCGGCGTAATTACGAGCACATACCAGCAGCCGGACGGAACCACTTCAGCTCGCCAGGTGCAGGTGGCATTGAAGATCCTCTTCTAACCGTGTGATCGTCAACCTCAAAGGCCTGCGCAATCGCCGCAGGCCTTTCTATTGATGCGCAAACTATTTTCCGAACATCGGGTAATGGCTAGCCGCGCCCATAAAGAACAGCATCACCACCGACAAGAAAGCATTCGCTCGCGAGCATAGGAAGGCCTGACGGGCCATCGCTTTCGCTTTCTCCGGCATCGGAGTGCCGTTCGTCGCGTTGTCGCGCGTCCATTGAATGAGGCGTTTCTGGATACGCCAGATCACCCCCCAAACGTTGAGCAGCATCACCCAGCCAATGCCGCCGCCGATCCCAATGGAAAGCAGTCGATTGCTCTCCCACCCGTGACTGTTCAAAGTCAAGAACACCCAAGCTGCAGCAGCAACGATCCCGGCATATACCACGCCAATGAACGCCCCATTATCGAAGATTCCCTTCCCGGGGATGAGGCATGCATAGAGGAGACCCCATACTATCGTCCAGATCAAAAAGAAGCTGCCCATCACCGTGCCGTGGGAGGGGTTTAACCCCAGGGCCTGCCCATTATGGACGTCGGAAGTCACAATGATTTCCCAGTAGAGAATACCGGCGAGCACGGTCAGCGCCGCGGACATCCGGAACCACAGCAGGGCGCGCGTCATGAGGGCGGGCATCACTTTTCCCTTGGTGGTGGCGTCAAGTTCTTTCATCAGCGGAACATTCACGAAATTGAAGAAGTAGAGCAGTCCGATCCAGGTAATTCCGGCGAGGAAGTGGATCCAGCGCAGAAGCATCTCGATGTTGGTCTTGACGTCGGAAGGAAAGTTGATCTGTGGACCAAGAAACGTTGAAAGAGCGGCGCCTGCCATAACGAGGATGCCTCCTGAGATTAACCGGGGCGCAATGGCCCATGCCGGCGATTGTACACAACGCCGCGTTTACGGCCTTGAAACAATTCAGTCGCATCCTCCAAGTTCGGTATTGAAAACCGCGATAAGACGCCGTATCGTACTCGCAGTTACCTGCCGGCCAGTCTCGGGAAGCCGAAGTTGGCGCCAAGGCAGTTTGTCCCCCCGTATTCCTCGAGCGGATCGCCGCGAGGGAACGCTGTTTGTTTTGAGCTGCTCCAGAGGGCAAAATGCCAGAGGAGCAAATGGCTAGGTCGTAGTTCAAAGAATCTAAGGAGATCGGCTATGGAAAACAGCAAGCCGGCGCAGAATATCCAGGATTCCTTCCTCAATACAGCCCGCAAAGAGAGACTGAGTATCACGATTTATCTGCTGAGTGGAGTCAAGCTGACGGGTCGTATTCGCTCCTTCGACAAGTATTCGGTGGTGCTGGAAGCCAACGGCCAGGAGCAATTGATCTTCAAGCACGCCATCTCGACCGTCGTAATGGGCCGGCCGCTGCCGCATGGCGCGCACGTGGCGCATTCCGAAGGGAAGGCTGCGCCCGCTGGAACCGGGACGGCGTCGTCTTCGTCGCCAGCAACGGCGGTCGCGGCGACCGCCTCCGGTAGTGAAGGGTAAGGCGTCGCCCGCTTGCGAAGGTCACATCCCAAGAAGACTCGCGATCGTGCGCCCGCCCCCGGGCGTGTGCCTCTCAGCACACAGACCGCTCTTACCGAGAACGCGCAGGAGCGGGCTTTCCTGGTTGGTCTCGACGTTCGTACGCGCGGACGCAGTGGAGCCAAGGTTACCGCCCAGGCGCAGGCTGCCCGCGATGCAGCAACCGTTCAGTCCTCCACGAATGGCAGTGCAGGAACTCCAGCTCACGCCTCGGTAAAAACCAGCACGAGTAAACCGGGCATTCCAGAGTTCGACGCGGAAGAGTCGCTTGCCGAACTGCGCACGCTGGCAGGCAGCGCGGGCGCGATCGTTGTCGGTGAGATTCTGCAGCGGCGCGACCGTCCCGATCCTGCAACCTTGATCGGCGCGGGCAAACTCGAAGAGATTGCTGGCGCAGCTGCGTCCGTCAATGCCGACCTGCTGCTCTTCGATCACGATCTCACCGCATCGCAACAGCGCAATATTGAAAGGATCGTGAAACGCCGTGTAATCGACCGCACACAGCTGATCCTCGATATTTTCGCCCGGCACGCCCGCACCCGTGAAGGCCAGTTGCAGGTGGAACTGGCGCAACTGCGATACATGCTGCCGCGGCTCGCCGGACGCGGCGTCGAGATGTCGCAACTCGGCGGCGGTATCGGGACACGCGGTCCCGGCGAAACCCAGCTCGAAACTGACCGCAGAAAAATTTACCGCCGCATCCGCCATGTAGAGCAGCAACTGGAAAATGTGCGCCGCATCCGTGCCCAGCAGCGGCAGCGCCGCGAATCCGCTCCAGTGGCGACCGTAGCGCTCGTGGGCTACACGAACGCCGGAAAGTCAACGCTGTTCAATGCTCTGACGCGGGCTGCCGTCCTCGCTTCGCCTCGCATGTTTGCCACGCTCGACCCAACCATTCGTTCCGTGGTTCTGCCTTCGAAACGCAAGGTTCTCCTCTCTGACACGGTGGGATTCATTCGCAGCTTGCCGCATACGCTGGTGTCTGCATTTCGCGCCACGCTGGAAGAGGTGCAGCGCGCGTCGCTGATCTTGCAGGTCTCTGACGCCAGTAGCCGCCTTTCCGCCGAGCAGGACGCGCAAGTGGAAATTGTTCTGAAGGAACTCGAAGCGGAAAAGAAACCGCGCCTGCGCGTGATGAATAAAGTCGATCTCCTGGACGTGGAAGTAGCCGAGAGTTTGGTGAATGACGCACGCCGCGATGAAGCGGATACGGTCTATGTCTCCGCGGCGGAAGGCATTGGAATGGATATCCTGCTGGCGCGCATCGATGCCATGATCAGCGAAGATCGCGTCAGCCGCGTCTATCTGCGCGTTCCGCAAAGAGAAGGGAAGACCCTCGCATTACTCGAAGCCAAGGCGCGGATTTATTCGCGAACGTACAAAGATGGGGCGGTGGAGTTAGATGTCGAGGCACCCGAATCAGTGATGCGGAGAGTTAGAGGATGGGTGGTGGAGTAAACTTGGCACCTTGCATCAGGAAGGTTCAACTCGCTGTCCGGCGCAGTCAATGGCCGGCCTTCCGATCGGGAGAGCAATCATGCTCGCATGTTGGCACCGCGTCACCGTCTGCCTCATGGTCGCAATCTTCTTTTCGGGTTCCTCACTGTTCGCCAGCGACACAATCCTGATTCACGGCCACATCTATACCGGCAATCCCAAAGCTCAGTGGGCGCAGGCGCTGGCCATCACCGGCACTCGCATCGATGCGGTCGGCACCGACCAGGAGATCTTGAGCCGAAAGTCCGCCAAGACCGAAGTCATAGATCTGCAGGGACGAACTGTGGTCCCCGGATTCTCTGACGACCACATGCACATGTGGTTCGGCGCACAGGAGCTTCACGGCCTCAATCTTTCCACTCCCGAAGCGAGCATCACGCCGGAAAACGATCCCGAGGGCATGGTCAGCCGGCTCAAGGCTTTCGCCGCCGGCCATCCCAACGACAAAGTCATATTCGTTCGTGCCGACTTCAGCACAGAGCCACCCTCGATCCCCACGCATGAATTGCTAGACCGCGCGGTTGCCGACCGCCCCGTAGTCGTCCACAACACGGCCGAACATGCGCTGTGGTTGAATGCCCGAGCCATCGCGCTAGCAGGACTCATCGACCACCCAGTGCCCGATCCGGCGGAGGAGAAGTGGATCGTCCGCGACGCCGGCGGCCATCCCACCGGGGTTCTGATGGAGGCTGCTATGGAGATCATGGAGCGTGCCCTGGCCAGCCAGTTTTCGCTGGATGAGAAGCTCGCATTCCTGCGGGAAGCATCGCACCATCTCAACGGTTTCGGCATCACCAGCATCAACAACGCCAGCGGAGATCTGGCCGAGATTCGGCTCTATGCCGCGTTGCGCGACCGTGGCCAGCTCACCGTCCGCACTCGCACTGCCTTCGGCGCGATTGGCGCGGTTCACCACTTGACACCGGAATTTCTTGCCGACCTCGACAAGGCCCGCACGCTCTACCACGACGATTGGGTTTCGGCGAATCTGGTGAAGTTTTTTGCCGATGGCGGCACCGGCCTGATCCCGCCTCTGATGTACGAACCAGCCGAATACAAAAAGCTGGTTCTCGAATTGGACAAGCGCGGCTACCAGATCATGACCCACACCTACCGCCCCGACACTTCTCGCATGGTGGTTGATACCTACGAAGAAGTTGAGAAGATCAACGGGCCGCGCGACCGGCGCCTTCGCGTCGAGCATGCCGACTTTGTTGCGGCGCAAGATATCCCGAGGATGGTGAAACTCTCCCTGATTGCCAGCATGCAGCCCACCTTCTGCTGTGATGAGAATGGCTCGAACTACGACCCGCACGAGCGGGCCACAACCGACCGCTGGCAGAGTATGGAAAAAGATGGAGTCACGTTAGCCTTCGGCAGCGATTGGCCTTGTACCTGGCCGCCCAACCCGCTCGTTGCGATCCAGGAAGCCGTCACCCGCCAGATTTGGCGTCCGGCCGATGGAGCCAAGGACTTTCCTGGCGGGGCCTTTGACGGCGCAGGCCAGGCAGGAGCAGTCCCCACCAAAGACGCGTACGTTCCCGAGGAACGGATCACCGTACAACAAGCCGTGAATGCTTATACCCAGGGTTCAGCCTACGCCAGATTCTCCGACAGCCAGATTGGAACGCTCGAAGCGGGGAAGGAAGCTGATCTCGCGGTGCTTTCTCAGGACATTTTTTCGATTAAGCCCGAAGAAATCGGGAAGACGAAAGTGGAAATCACAATGGCGGGCGGGAAAGTTGTCTTCACTGAAGGGAAATAGTTCCGAACCACAATTTAAATGGGCCGGCAACCAAGAAGCGGTGACATTCCTTGGCTATCGGCCCATTCGATCCTGAATTGGATCGGAGGTGATACTTCTATGCTAATCCTCTTGGTGGGGAAGTCAAGGATTAGTTGCAAGTTTCTGCAATGATTCCAAAGTCTGCCTCTGACAACGAGATTCGTACCATTCCGGAACACTTCCTGTTCTCGAATCCCCCGAAAATTCCGCCCCATTACATTGACATAACCTCCTTCGCACGTTAGACTTAACAGTTTTCATAGCCCTCATTTTCCTGTTAAGCAGCCCCAATGGATGAAACGCTACGACAACTAGGCGGATTACTGCTCGGATCCATGCCGACGGTAATTCTGATAGCGCTGCTTTACGTTCTGTATACAGCAATCGTTCACAAGCCTCTGCGCCGCGTGCTCGACGAACGCCGCAGCAAAACCGAGGGCGCCATCGAGAAGTCGCGGGCCGATATTGCCGTGGCGGATGCGCGCACGTCCGAATACGAGCAGCGGCTGCGTGAAGCTCGTGCAACATTATTCCGCGCGCAAGAGGCTCGCCGAAAGGCCGCAATCGAAGCGCGTGCCGCTGCATTGAATCAAGCGCGCGCAAAAGCCCAGGCGCAAGTCCGGGCCGCGAAAGCCGACATCGAGAAAGATCGCGAAGCGACACAAGCCGGCTTGCAGGATCAGGTTCAGGCTCTGGCCATAGAAATCATGCGCCGCGTCTTGGAACCAGTCGGAGCCGGACACTGATGTCGAGGACCACGAATTCGAGTTGCCGCGCTTTGAAAGCAATGACTTCCTTCGAGAAAACGATTGCGACCACCGCGCTGCTGTTCCTCGCAATAATCCTCGCCGCAGTGATCATGCCCTTGCGCGCGCAGCAAAAGCCCGAGGCTCCGGAACAGCACGAAGTCAAGCAAGCGCCGCCGGAGCGCAGCTTCGGGCAGCAACTCGTACACGAGTCGCGTGAAGTTGCTGGTGAAGAGAAGGACGAAACCGGCGAATTCAAGCAATCGGCGTCGGTGAGCCTGATCGCGAAGTGGACGGGAATGAGTCTGCGGCACGCCTATTGGGTGAGCGTGCTGCTGAATTTTGCTCTGATCGCCGGGGTGATCATCTGGGCCAGCCGAAAGTATTTGCCGGGAATCTTCAGCGCTCGCACCGCAGCCATTCAGAAGGCGATGCAAGAGGCGCAGAAGTCCAGCGAAGAAGCTCGCCGGAAATTGGCAGAGATTGAATCGCGTCTGATGAAGCTGGATGTGGAGATCGGCATGATGCGCGACTCCGCGGAGAAAGAAGCTGCCGCCGAGGAAGCCCGTATTCAGGCTGCGGCCGAGGAGGATGGGCGCAAGATCGTGGAATCAGCGCAGCAGGAAATCGCGGCCGCAGCCAAGGCGGCCCGGCGCGAACTCACTGCCTACGCTGCGGATCTTGCGGTCGGACTGGCGCAAAAACAGATTCATGTTGACGCCGCCACCGACCAGGCTCTGGTACGAAACTTTGCCAGTCAGTTGGGCGCGCCGGGAAACTCGTCGGACGCCCCGGGAAAGGGCAGGCGATAGCCAATGGCATCGGTAGCCAGCATGTATGCCCGGGCTTTTGCAGATGTGGTTCTCCGCGACCATCTCGACGTGAATCGCGCTCTTGCGGAATTGCGCGCCATCGCCGCTCTCCTGGCCGAGAGTTCGGATTTGCGGCGCGTATGGGAGAATCCGGCGATTCCTGCCGAGCAGAAGCGCGGCCTGCTGGACGCAATCGCCCGGCGGGATGACATCTCAAAGCAAGTGCGAAATCTGATTGCGGTATTGATCGATCATCGGCGTATCCACTTCCTCGACCCGGTCATCCAGCAACTGGAGAAGGAACTTGATGCGCGACTGGGATTCGCCGAGGCCGAGGTCATCACCTCCCGCGACCTAGGAGACGGGGAGAAGCGCGAAGTCGAGGCTCGAGTCGAGAAATTGACCGGCAAGAAAGTCCGCGCGCACTATCAGCGGGACGCCTCGCTCCTCGGCGGCGCCGTGGTCCGCGTCGGCAGCACGATTTACGATGGTTCGGTAAAAGGCCAGCTGGAAAGAATGAAGGAAGCGATTAGCTCCTAGCTCCTGGCTTCTAGCTCCTGAGCCTGATGTGGCCAGAAGCGAGTAGTTAGGAGCCAGAAGCTAGGTTTACGAGCAGATTCTATGGCACAAATCAAAGCAGACGAAATAAGCAAACTGATCCGCGAGCAGATCGAGAACTACGAGTCCAAGATCTCCGTGGACGAGACCGGCACGGTCATCACGCTGGGCGACGGTATCGCACGGGTCTATGGTCTCGACAAAGTCATGGCCGGCGAACTTCTTTCCTTCCCCCACGGCGTCGCCGGGATCGCCATGAATCTGGAAGAGGATCAGGTCGGCGTCGTGCTGCTCGGTGAGTACACCGAAATCAAAGAAGGCGACGAAGTAAAGCGCACCGGCCGCATTATGAGCGTGCCCGTTGGCGATGCCATGATCGGCCGCGTGGTCGATTCGCTCGGCCGCCCCATCGACGACAGAGGCCCCATCGCCACCGATAAATATATCGCTCTCGAGCGTCTCGCTCCTGGCGTCATCGATCGCCAGCCCGTCCGCGAGCCCATGGCCACAGGACTCAAGGCCATCGACAGCATGATTCCCATCGGCCGCGGCCAGCGTGAGTTAATCATCGGCGACCGCCAGACCGGCAAGACCGCCGTCGCGCTCGACACCATCATCAACAGCAAGGGCAACGACCTGATCTGCATTTACAACGCAATCGGTCAGAAGCGTTCGTCCATCGCGCAGGTGGTAAAGATTCTGCAAGATTACGGAGCGATGGAGTACACCATCGTGGTTGCGGCTTCAGCTTCTGAGCCTGCGCCCATGCAGTACATCTCGCCCTACGCGGCCTGCGCTATTGGAGAATATTTCCGCGACAACAAGCGCCATGCGCTGGTGATTTACGACGATCTTTCCAAGCACGCCGCGTCCTATCGCGAAATTTCTCTGCTCCTGCGGCGTCCCCCGGGGCGCGAGGCCTATCCCGGGGATGTCTTCTATCTCCATTCGCGCCTGCTGGAGCGCGCCTCCAAGCTGAGCGACAAAAATGGCGGCGGATCGTTAACCGCTTTGCCCATCATCGAAACGCAGGCCGGCGACGTTTCCGCCTATATTCCGACCAACGTCATTTCCATTACCGACGGGCAAATTTATCTGGAAACCGATTTGTTCAACCAGGGCGTCCGTCCCGCGGTAAACGTCGGACTATCCGTAAGCCGAGTCGGCGGCAGCGCGCAAATCAAAGCGATGCGCCAGGTCGCAGGCACGCTCAAACTCGAACTCGCGCAATACCGCGAACTGGCAGCCTTCGCGTCGTTCGGGAGCGATCTCGACAAGGCCACGCAAGCGCAACTCAACCGTGGTCAGCGCTTGGTCGAACTGCTGAAGCAGGACCAGTTTTCACCGCTACCCTTCTCCAAACAAATCCTGATCATCTTTGCCGGCACCGGAGGCTTCCTCGACGACATGCCGGTGAATCAGGTCCGCGACTTCGAGAAAGAACTTTACAAGTACGTAGACGCAACCAATTCCGCCCTGCTGCGTACGATCATGGAGAAAAAGATTCTCGACGACGGTCTGAAAGCGCAGCTGACGGACGTAATCAAGCAGGCAAAACAGCAGTTCGTATCCGAGCGCGAAGCAGTAGCGAAGTAAAGCTCTTGGCTTTTAGCCTTTGGCTCTTAGCTTGAAAGTAGAGGGTGGGTAGCAAGGAAACAGATTTTAGCTAAAGGCTAAGAGCTAAACAGCCAATAGCTGGTTTTGTAAATGGCCAACATTCTCGACATTCGGCGCCGTATCCGCAGCGTGGTCAACACGCGGCAGATCACCAAGGCCATGAAAGTGGTCTCGGCGGCCAAGCTGCGCCGCGCGCAGGACCGCACCATGGCGGCGCGTCCCTACGCGAAAATGCTGACGAATGTCCTGAAATCGCTGGTCGCGCGCGCGGAAATTTACGATCCAGAAACCGGCGAACCCAAGCATCCTTTGCTGGCGGAGCGCGAAGAGAAAAACATTTTGCTGATTGTCGTCACTGGCGACAAAGGGCTGGCAGGCGCATTCAGCGCCAACGTCACTAAAGCTGCCACGCGCTTTCTCGAATCGAAGGCAGGAAAGAATATCGACATCGAGGCGATTGGCCGCAAGGGGCGCGACTTCTTGCGCCGGCGCTATCCCGCCGCGGCGGTTCAGAAGACTCGCAGTCTCGCCGAAATCGAAGACTCGACGGAAAAACGGCGTGAGGCCGGGGAGCGCGCTGGAGCAATCCAAATTGTGGGCGAACACGTTGGCGTCCTCGGCAAACTGGAATTCGCCCAGGCACGCGCTTTGGCCGAGACCGTGATTGAGCGATATGAGCGTGAAGAGATCGACTCGGTCTATATCGTTTTCAACGAATTCAAGTCGGTGATTGCGCAACGCCTCATCGTCGAACAGATTCTTCCCATCGAGCAGATCGGCGAGCAAACCGTCCGTCTGGCCGAGGAGTTGACGGAAGAGGAAAAGAAAAAGGCAAAGGAAGCCGCGATCAGTGCTGGCGTCGGCCTGCGCGGTGAGAGTCCCGCCGAAAAGACCTCCTCGCAATTCGGCACAGCCCAGGTCGATTACATTTACGAGCAGTCACCCGAGGAATTATTCCGTGCGTTGCTGCCGAAATATATAGGCATACAAATTTTTCGCGCCCTGCTGGAATCGGTTGCGGCCGAGCACGCCGCCCGCATGACAGCCATGGATTCCGCCACCAGCAACGCCACCGATATGATCGATTCGCTCACCCTGGCCATGAACCGCGCGCGGCAGGCGAAGATCACAAAAGAGATTATCGAGATCGTAAGCGGCGCCGCAGCAATGTAGGGAGCTTCTAGCCTCTAGCTACTAGCTTCTAGCGAAATAGATCGTGAATTCGGGTCAAGGAGATTCGTTGCTGCGAAACCGGTCGATAAAGCTGAAGGAACCAGCTAGGAGCTAGCAGCTAGAAGCCGACTTTATGCCAGAAAACATCGGACATGTAATTCAAATTGCGGGACCGGCAGTGGACGTACAATTTCACGAAGGGCACCTGCCGCCTATTTATGAGGCGCTGCGCGTCGTGAGCGACGGCTTCACCGTCCCCACGCCCATCAACGTGATCCTCGAAGTGCAGCAGCACCTGGGTGAAGGCCGTGTGCGCTGCATTGCCATGGAGGCCACCGACGGCATGGTGCGCGGCATGAATGCCGTCGACCAAGGTGGCCCGATTTCAGTGCCGGTCGGCCGCGGCACGCTCGGACGAGTGATGAACGTGATCGGCGAGCCCGTCGATCGGCTCGGCCCTATCGAGTACAAAGAACGAATGCCGATTCATCGCCTGGCTCCGGCGTTCGACGAACAAGCCACCACGGCAGAAATGTTCGAAACCGGCGTGAAGGTTATCGACCTCATCCAGCCGTTCCTGAAGGGCGGAAAGATCGGATTATTTGGCGGCGCGGGCGTCGGCAAGACCGTCGTCATCATGGAACTGATCAACAACGTCGCCAAGCAGCACGGCGGCTACTCCGTATTCGCCGGTGTCGGTGAACGCACCCGCGAAGGCAACGACCTCTGGCTCGAGATGACCGAGTCGGGCGTAATCAAGCCCGGCGACCCCGCCCACTCGAAAGCCGCTCTCATTTATGGCCAGATGACGGAGCCGCCCGGCGCCCGCTTGCGCGTCGCGTTGACCGGACTCACAGTGGCGGAATATTTCCGCGATGCCGAAGGTGCGGACACGTTGCTCTTCATCGACAACATTTTCCGTTTCACCCAAGCCGGATCGGAAGTTTCGGCGCTGTTGGGTCGCATGCCCAGCGCTGTAGGGTACCAGCCGAACCTTGCAACAGAAATGGGCGAACTCCAGGAACGCATTACGTCGACCAAGAAAGGTTCCGTCACGTCGGTGCAGGCGATCTACGTTCCCGCAGACGACTTGACCGATCCCGCTCCCGCCACAACCTTTGCCCACCTCGATGCGACTACCGTGCTCTCCCGTGCTTTGACTGAGATCGGAATTTATCCCGCAGTCGATCCGCTGGCGTCGACCTCGCGCATTCTTGATGCGCGCATCGTCGGCCAGGAACACTACGACGTGGCGCAACGAGTAAAGAAAACGCTGCAGACCTATAAGGATCTCCAGGACATCATTGCGATCCTTGGCATCGACGAACTTACCGAGGATCAGAAGCTCACTGTGGCTCGCGCGCGGAAAATTCAACGCTTCCTTTCGCAGCCTTTCCACGTGGCCGAGCAGTTCACCGGCGCGGCCGGGCGTTACGTCAAGATCGCCGATACCGTGAAAGGCTTCAAGGCAATCGTTGAAGGCAAGTACGACGACATCCCGGAGCAGGCCTTCTATATGAAAGGACCGATCGAGGAAGTGCTGGAAGCCGCAGAGAAAATGAAAGCAGCAGCATAGCGCGAAATTCGGCGTCCGGCTTCCGCTTTCCGGACGCCGAGAGCCGGAAGCCGATGTTATGGCAGATACTTTCCAACTCGAAATCGTCACGCCGGAAAAGAAAGTCGTCGAGACGGCGGCGGCGGAAGTTCAGATTCCCGGCAAGAACGGTTATCTGGGCGTCCTGCCGGGGCACGCTCCGCTCATCACGGAATTGGCGGTCGGCGAGATCACCTATCGCGACGGGGGCCAGGAGCAGCGTCTCGCGGTGGCTTGGGGATTCGCGGAAGTCCTGCCTGACAAAGTAACGATCCTCGCCGAGACCGCGGAGCGTCCTTCCGAGATCGATGTGGAGCGCGCCCGCAAGGCCAAAGCCCGCGCCGAACAGCGCCTCACAAGCGGCGATCCAAACGTGGACGTTGATCGCGCTCTCAACGCCATGCACAAAGCCGAGACGCGTTTGGAAGTCGCCGAAAATAAATAATATTTACGGATTTAATCTCTGAAAACTCGCTCTCGTCCGGTAGTTCTCCTACGGCACATTCACCGACTCCCGATCTTCCGAGGCCACACGCTTCACCGCCGCCGTTCGCTCTAGCTTGTCCCATGCAAACTTTCTGCCTTCGAGTGCGCGCTTCAGCGTCTTGAAGAGAACCACGGAAAATAACTGGCGATAAGCGAAGCGTTGCAGCCACACCTGACTCAATAGCCACACATCCTCTTTGTCGTCCGGCCGACGCCGTTCCAGCGCAAACGCCAGGGCAGATGCCAGGAAATCAATTACCAGGAATGCGAAAAAGAACGCAACCAGTTTGTGAAAACTTGCCGGGTCCGTGGAATCGGGATGGAAGTGTTTCTGGATGAAATACCACAGAGCGCCGAAGGCGAACATGATATCAATCAGGGGCGAAACCAGCGGCAGCAAAATCTGGAAGATCACGATGTTGGGAAGCGCCACAAAACCCAGTGCCCCTTTGCGCGCAAACACTCCACTGTGTTTGTAAACCGCTTGCAGAATTCCAAAGGACCAGCGGAAGCGCTGGCGCATCAAGCCATTCGCGTTGGTCGGCGCCTCGGTATAGGCCAACGCCATGTCTTCGTATTCCACGCGATAGCCCCGGCGTAGCAGAGCCATTGTGAGATCGGCATCTTCCGCGACGGTATCAACCTGATAGCCCCCGGCCTCGCGGACCGCAGAGACCCGCCACGCCCCAATCGCACCCGGCACCACGCTGACTGCCCCCAGAACATCCAGTGCGCGGCGCTCGAAATTCTGGCTGGTGATGTATTCCAGCGCCTGCCAGCGCGTCCACAGATTCACCCGGTTGCCGACCTTGGCATTGCCCGCGATTGCGCCTACCTTGGGATTGATGAAATGCGGCACCAGGCGCGAGATGGCGTCGCCAGCGATGATCGTATCGGCGTCGATGCCAACGAAAAGTTCGGCATCCTGAATATGCCCGATGCCATAGTTGAGAGCCTCCGCCTTACCGGCGTTCGGCTTGGTGAGAATGAGAACCCTCCCAGTTCTCTCTTCCCCGGCAAAGGCGGCGCGCGCCACTGCGAGCGTGCGGTCTTTCGAGCCGTCGTCGATCACGATCACCCGCAGATTGGGATAGTCGGAGTTCAGCGCGGCGCGAACCGTGCGCACAATCACCTTCTCTTCGTTATACGCGGGAATCAGGACAGCCACTTTCGGCTTGTAAGATGCAACTTCCGCGGGCTTGCCGAACATCTTCTCCTGCAGCCGGTCGTAAACCGCCGCGGCTCCAATGAAAAGCAGCCGTCCCGTCATGAGCAGATCGCCCAGAAAGAAGATCCACGTAATCGAGAGAACGCCGGCCTCGAACAGCCAAAAGCCCAGTCCATCAAGTCGCGCAGCCCACCGCTGTCCGGTGCTCAGAGGTGACATTACGTCAGCCCGCGTCTTGCCGAAAAGCTGAAACACCGGGACCACCGAATACCCCCGCGCGCGAATGCCGTCAATAATCATGGGCAACGCCCGCACCGTTTCAGCACGATTGCCGCCGCCGTCATGAAGTAGAACGATATTGCCGCAGCGCAGGTCATTAGGACCGCACGGCGGTAAGTGCGCAAGCACATAGCCGGAGATCTCCTCGGCCGTGTGGCGCCTCGGCTTGTCGCTCCAATCATTGGGGTCAATCCGGTTGCCGACAGTGATGTAGCCCATATCCTGCGCAAATTCCAGCGGCTTCACCTGGTCGGCGGTGTCAGGCTCTTCATCGATCGCATAGGGCGGGCGCAGCAGAGTAGCGCGAATTCCCATCAGGCTGGCAAACAGTCGTTCCGTGAGATTCAACTCGACTTTCATGTAGGTCGACGAAATATTGCTCACGTCCGGATGGGTGAAAGTGTGATTGCCGATGGTGTGGCCTTCTCTGTAAATGCGTTTGGCGATCCCCGAAAACTTGTCGGTCTGAATCCCGATTAAAAAGAACGTAGCTGTAGCGTTCTTTTGCTTCAGCACGTCGAGAATCTTTGGCGTCCATTCGGGATCAGGGCCATCGTCGAAAGTGAGCGCAACTTCGTTCGGACTATATCCGTAACGTCCCACGCGGAACGGTTTTGGCAGGTTTTGAAAATTCTCGTCGCTGATGAGCTTCGTGTCCGCGTCTATGGTGAGATCGCGAGTGCCATGAGTCGGCCGATCCTCGATGCGTAGAATCTCGCCCTGGCCCTCCATATCCACATCCTGTCCCGGAGGGACATCGCGCAGTTTGTCGGGCGCGCCAGCATCGCCCGGTACGTCCCAAACGCGCCAAAGCGAGCGATCCTCGCCGCCCAGTCGCCACAGCGCGAAGGTCTTGATACCCAACGTTTGTGCGGCGCGCATGTGGTTCAGAGCCGTGACCGCGTCGAGAAACCACACGTCGTGCCGCAGGCTGCGTTCGTCCAGATAGCTGAAATGCGGATTCAGCGCATCGTCGTCGAAGGTCACGTCCTCGTCCGAATCCCGCGCGGCCAGCCAGGCCTCTTGGGCGCTCACGGAGCTATCATGCTCCTCCGGCGGCAGCTTCCCCTTCTTTGGCTTCAGCACCCAGTCGTAGCCATAATTGGCAATGGCGCAGATCAACTTCTCCTTCGGAATCGCATTTACGGCGAACTTCAGATTGTCGACGAACCAGTCTTGGGAAGCGACGGGTCCTGACGCCGCGCCCGGATAATGCTCGTCATAATTCATAATGACCACGCCGTCCGCCGACGCTGAGATTGCGGCGTAGTCGAATCCTTTGGTGTGCGGAGGCACACTCACGTACAACTTCATCCCGCGCGCATGCAAATCCGCCGAAAGTTCGTTCAGCAGCGCGATGTAACCCGGCTGACCGGATTCAGGAAAAGCTTCGAAGTCAACCATCAAGCCGCGGAAGTGGTCGGAGGAAAGGAATATGCCGACCTGCTTGCGGAACGCCGCGCGCGCCTCAGGATCATTCAAGAATCCTGTGATGTCCCCCACCCAATCAGTGCCGTTGAAGTTGTTAACCATGGGGAAGACTTCCATGCTGGGATCTTCTGCCTTCAGAAACGGCATCACGCGGTCGTCGACAGAGCGGGCGCGGTTGTTCTGCACCACATCAAAGAACTTGTTGGTCTGGTCGTCTACCCCCTGCAGGCGGCCATCGGGAGTGAGCACATGCAACCAGTCGGGGTAAAGCAAATCGATCTGGCGCGAAAAATCTCGCAGGGAAGAAAAGCTGGCCGCATCCCACGGAACATAAAATGCCGCCCGAATGCCTTCCTCCTGGTTTAGCTTGACCTCCGACGCTGGCAATTTCGACTTCCGATGCGAACGGTTGGCCAGCTTCTTCAGCCGATCCCGGGCCTTGTCCTTCTCGTTTTCCTTTAATGCCTTGAAGGCTCGCTTCTGCGGGGAGAACAGCAGTTCCGGCAGAGGCTCGTCCCGCAACGTGGTGTACACGAAGAAGATAATGAGCGCCGAGAGCGCAGCGACCAGAACGTCTACCAGTCGTCTCAGGCGCTTCCAGCGGGCGCGTCGCGGATCATAAAAGACAGGTTCGGCCATGGAGTTAAGCGCCTATCGTATGCTGCAAGCGGCGGACGGTCAATTCTTGTGTGAAGGCACAGGGTACCCAGCAAGTAGTGGTTAGCCAATAAGATGCGCTTCCCCAGCGCGAAGTTGACTCAACGCGCTATATTCTCATCGTGCTGCAACTGCTGCGTAAGGATGCTCGATTCTTTCTGGCAGGAACCCTGGTGGCGGTCGCGCTGCGGCTGATCTTCGTCCTGCACTATCCTGGCATCGTCGACGATTCCCACCTGTACGCCGATATCGCCATGAACTGGCTGCAGTATGGCATCTACGGCATCACGAATTCCGGCCAAATTGTCCCCACGCTCTCGCGCCTCCCCGGCTACCCGGCATTTCTGGCGGCGATTTTCGCCGTGTTCGGCTGGGGCAACTTCCGCGCCGTCCTGCTAATCCAGGTGTTGTTCGATCTGGGCACATGTTACTTGATCGCTGATCTCGCACGCCGCCTCATGAACGATCGAGCGGCAAAAGCCTCATTCATGCTCGCCGCGCTCTGTCCATTCCTCGCCAATTATTCGGCCGCGGCTCTCACCGAGACTCTGGAAATCTTCTTCACCGCGTTGGCCCTGGATTTTGCCCTACGCGGACTCGCCTCTTTCTCTCAGGAATCTCACTCTTCAAGACCAACCTCTGCGTGGATCGGCTGCGGCCTCTCCATCGGCGCGAGCATTCTGTTGCGGCCCGACGGTGGAATTCTCCTCGCCGCTGTCACGGGATATTTACTTTTACTTTTTCTGAGGACAATGGTCGAGCAAAAGCGAGGAACACTCCGTCCGCGTCCTATCATGCGCGCTGGAATCGTTGTGCTTGTGAGCGCCCTCGCTCCCTTAGTCCCGTGGACCCTGCGCAACCTGCACACCCTGCATCGCTTCGAACCGCTCGCCCCGCGCTACGCTAATGATTCCGATGAGCCCGTCATGATGGGATTCAATCGCTGGACCAAGACCTGGCTTGCCGACTATGTCTCCGTCGAAGAAATCTATTGGAACGTGCC
Organism: uncultured Acidobacteriaceae bacterium; assembly: GCA_963750245.1. Taxonomy (GTDB): domain Bacteria; phylum Acidobacteriota; class Terriglobia; order Terriglobales; family Acidobacteriaceae; genus Sulfotelmatobacter. Next base: position 749,046 of record CAVVQB010000001.1, on the reverse strand, counting down.
TGGCTCGGAAATCAATGTGGCGCAACTGCCGCGCCGCGCCTTCGATTCGGAGCAGCAGCGCCAGGAAACAGCGCAGCTTTTCGCCGACTACAATCGCGAGCATGATGTAAGTCCCGAACTCGATGCGCGTTTTGCCGCGCTCGCGGCGCAGCGCGTTCACTCCACGCCATCGCGTTATTACCTGTGGCTGCCGACTCTGCGGATTGTCGACATGTGGCTGCGTCCCCGCACCGAGTTGCTGCCTTCCGACCCGCGCTGGTGGGAGTTCAACGATGAACGCGGCTGGCTTGCAGTCAGTATCGCCTTCGGCGTAGTGAATCTTGCCTACGTGATTGCTGCCGCCGCCGGTCTGGGGCGGGCGCGAACAGTTTTTGGAATCGGACTGCTCGTTTTTTTTCTCGCACTGCGCTCGCTGTTCCTCGGCTCGCTGGAGAATCCTGAACCCCGTTATACGCTGGAATGCTATCCCGCGGTCATAGTCTTCGCGTCAGCTGTCTTCATCGGAAAATTGCATCGCATCCATCGAAACCCCGCATAAACAGGCTTCTAAATCTGGAACAGCATATGTGAAAAGCTGTATTCAAACGTTTCATAGCGCCGAAACAGTTGAAGATTCAGCTTGCCCTTTGTGGCCCCGCAGTTGCACAATAGCGCCCCATCAGGTCCCCAGGGTCTCAAGTCCGTGCCTAACTTCCTGGGCAAACACAATCGAATGTAAAGCCCCCATGGCTGGAGGAGCTCGACATGCGTTCAGGCTCTCGTGTAGTGACTCTGTTGTTTGCATTCTTTCTCGCTCTGACCATCCAGATCCTAGCTCAGACTGCGACCACATCGCTGCGCGGCACCGTCTATGATGCCAAAGGTGCCGTGGTTTCCGGTGCGACTATTACAATCACCAACCCAGCCACGGGATTCAGACGTACGACCAAGAGCGATGGCCAGGGCAGCTACCAGTTTCTCGAGTTGCCGCCCGCCAAGTACGACTTGACGGCGGAGTCGCCTGGGTTTGCCACGTTGACCCAAAGCGGCTTGGAGCTCCAGGTCGCGACCCCCGCCACCTTGAACATCAACATGGAAGTTGCTGGTGGAACCGTAAAAGTGGAAGTGAGCAGCACTGCTCCGCTGGTCAACACTCAGGATGCGAGCATGGGGCATGCTTTCGGTGCCGACCAGATCGCCGACCTTCCCTTCGAAGGCCGTGACCCCGCAGGCATTCTCAGTCTGCAGACTGGCGTCGTTTTCACGGGCAACAGTACTCACATCTCCAGCGCATCCGATAGCCGCGCCGGCGCCGTCAATGGTGCCCGCAGCGACCAGACCAACATCACCCTCGATGGTGTCGACAACAATGACGAACTCCTCGGCACGGCTTTCACGGGCGCGATTCGCGCTCCGCTCGATTCCCTGGAAGAACTCAAGGTGACGACCAGCAACTCCGATGCCGATACCGGTCGCTCCTCCGGCGGCCAGGTCTCAGAAGTGACCAAGAGCGGCACCAACCACTTTCACGGCTCGCTCTATGCTTACAACCGACCCACTTTTACTACGGCAAATGACTGGTTCAACAAGGCCGCGCAAATCCAGGCGAGTGAGCCCAATACTGCGCCGTTCTTGCTGCGCAATACTTTTGGAGCGAATGTCGGTGGCCCCATCATCAAGGACCGTCTCTTCTTCTTCGCCGCCTACGAGGGCCAGCGGAAACGCGAGGACCTCCAGGTCACACGCGTGGTTCCCAGCATGGGCCTGCGCACGGGCAACATCAGCTATCCCTGCACCGAAGATCCGACCTGCCCTAGCAGTGGACTAAATACCCTATCTCCGAGCCAGATTGCGAGTATGGATCCCGTCTGCGGTGGTCTCGGCACCTGCCCCCTAGGACCAGGAGCGAATCCGCTCATCGCCTACCTTCAGGGCAATCCGAACTCCAGTCCAAGTTCCATCTTCAACTTATATCCGCAGCCCAACACACAGACCGTGGGCGACGGCCTCGATTTTCAAGGCTTCACCTTTCCGTCCCCGCTGCCACAGGGGCTGAACGACTACGTCCTTAAAATCGATTACAACCTCACAAAAGACGGCAACCACCGCTTGTTCGTGAAGGGCATCATGGATAACGAACAGCAAGCCGAGCGCAACGTCGGCACCGCCTACACGATCACTGGCGACGGTGGCGAGGAGTTTCCCGGCCAGCCCCAATCCGAAACGGAGCACGATAACAACAAGGGCATCACCGTTGGTTATACCGCTACGTTGAGCAGCACTCTGATCAATAATTTTCACTTCGGCTACATCAGCCAACTCATCAACATCTCAGGCCTGCAGACCCAACCCTATGTTGACTTCCGCGGCATGGACAACCTCTACGGCTTTACTCCCACCATCAACACGCATGTACCGGTAAAGAACATCGTGGATGACTTCACCAAAGTGAAGGGCAGTCATACCCTTCAGTTCGGAGGGAACTACCGGCAAATTGACAACCTTCGTGAATCGAATGAACAGAACTTTTTTAGCGCCCTCACCAATGTCTATTGGCTGAACTTTTCTGGCATCTCCAACACGGGCAGCAGCTTGGATCCTGCCGCTTTCGGCTTTCCCGCCGTCGACTCCGGTTTCAGCGCCAACTACGACTTCGCCATGGATGCACTGGCCGGCATCATTACGCAAGTCAACGCCAACTACGAACTGGATAAAAACCTGAATGTGATTCCCCAGGCCCTGCTCGTTCCGCGCCATTTTCGCGATCACGAGTACGAGTTCTATGCGCAGGATCAATGGAGGGTAAAACCCAACCTGACGTTCACCTACGGCCTCCGCTATTCAATTCTGCAGCCACCCTATGAAACCACTGGCACCCAAGTGGCGCCAACACTCAGTCTCCATGACTGGTTCAATCAGCGCGGAATGGCTGCGGCACAAGGAGAGGTCTACAACCCGGCGATCGGCTTTGCTCTATCAGGCCAGGCCAACGGCAAGCAGCCTTATTGGGGCTACGACTATAAAGATTTTGCTCCGCGCTTCGCCTTCGCCTATTCCCCGAAAGCCGAGGGTGGTTGGTCCCGGCGTTTGTGGGGCGGACAAGGGAAGACCTCGATTCGTGCCGGCTACGGCATCTATTTCGATCACTTTGGCGAAGGCATCACCAATACCTTCGACCGCGAAGGTTCCTTTGGCTTGACCACGGCCGAAATCAATCCTGCCGGAATTCAGACGGTCGATGGTTCAGCGCGTTATACCGGCCTCTACAACATCCCGACTACCAGCAACGACGGTTGCAGCACGCCTCCCTGCTCGCTCATTGGCGCTCCACCCACCGGCCCGTTTCCAGTCTTCCCACCGTCAGGGGCTGCCACTCCAGGCGGCTTCGCCATCACGTGGGGCTTGGATGACAAGCTGAAAACTCCTTACTCGCACGTCATCGATTTTTCCATCACTCGCGAGTTGCCCTCTAACTTCGTGTTCGAAGCGTCGTACATCGGGCGGTTTGCTCACCGTCTGATGCAGGAAGAGGATCTGGCGGAGCCAACTAATCTTTATGACCCTGGCAGCAAGAACACTTATTTCCAGGCAGCGCAAGCGCTGGCCAGGCAGTACTACGCGGGAACGCCGATTCAAAATATCAGCGCATCATCCGTCGGTACCAACTACTGGGAAAACAAATTCCCGACGGCCGCGGGCGCAGCTGTCAACCAGCTTTTCGGGACCTCAAGCGAGCCATCCGGATTCACCCAACCTTGCCTCGGAAACCCGATTGCCAACTCCAACACCGTAACCGCTACCCAGGCGATGTACGACTTGTTCTGCAATTTCTCCGGCAACGAAACCACAGCCCTCGAACTCGCGGACTCGCCGGGATTGATCACCAGTACCTGTTTCCCGGCCTGCGCTACCATCAACGGAACCCTGACTCAAGGCTACGACTACTATTCGCCGCAATTCTCCTCCCTGGACGCTTGGCGGAGCATCGGCAACAGCGCCTACAGCGCCGGCCAGTTCAGTCTGCGCCATCGTTCGGGCGGGCTGGCATTCGATTTGAATTACACCTACTCCAAGTCAATCGACGTCGGTTCCAACGCCGAACGCGTCAGCACCTTCGAAGGCGGAGGCTTTGCCAGCCAGATCATCAACTCGTGGTTCCCCAGGCAAAATCGCGCCGTCTCCGACTTCGACACCACTCACATCTTCAACGCGAACTGGGTCTACGAGCTGCCGTTTGGCCGCGGCAAACATTTCGGCAGCGGCATGAATAAGATTGCTAACTCGGTGGTTGGCGGCTGGACGTTCTCCGGGCTCTGGCGCTGGTCCAGCGGCTACCCGTTCAGTCTGATCAGCCCCGAGTGGGCCACCAACTACGACCTGGAAACTCCAGCCGTGCCCATCAGCAGTGCGCGTCCTAAGACTGGCAGTTTTATCGTCGCCCAATCTGGCGGCGGCACCGGACCTAACGTATTCCAGGACCCGGGAATCACCGATGCCGGCACTAACCCGAAGGCTGCCATCAACCTTTTCCGCCCCGCCTATCCCGGCGAAGGAGGACTGCGGAATGGTCTGCGCGGCCCCGGCACGTTTGGTATTGATACAACGGTGACCAAGACCTGGGCCATCAGGGAAAGCCAGCTTGTGAAGTTCAGTTGGTCCATGTACAACGTTACCAACTCCGCGCGCTTCGACGTGGGGACAATGCAGTTGAACGGAAACGATCAGCTTTCCGCGAGCAGCAGCTTTGGAAACTTCAGTTCAACGCTTTCCAATCCGCGCGTAATGGAGTTCATGCTGCGTTACATTTTCTGAACGTTGCACCTGGGAAGCCGAGTCGGGAAAATTACGACAGCGGCGAATCGCTCATGCGGAACCGCGTCCGCACGTGCTCTGAGAGCAACTCGATCGCGGACCGATTGGTCACGGGGTCGCTTTGGGCTAGATAGCGCATGGCCTCCACCAGCAGGCGCTGCCCATCCACGTAGCGTGGATCGGACGAGCGTTCTCTTTTTGTGGAACGACCTAGTCTCGGAGGCACAGGAATCGTGAACACTTTGGCCATGCGTGGGACCGAATGAGGACTCTTAAGGCAGTATAGCGCCCAGCCCTCGTTTTTCCGAACAGATTCTTTCCTTGCAGATTCAACCACTTAGCCACGGGGAGACACAAACTTCGTCTTGCTCGTGGTTTTCAGCCGAAACACATCGTTATTGATCTTGGTATTAACCCTTATGGCCGAATACTTGGCTGTGCGGGAATCGCCCTGGCCCTGAATGAACCTCTGTTGGATAGAGATGCCCCGAGTCACGTCGATCCAAAGAAACGCTTCGCTGAAATAATTCCGCACTTTTTCGCTCTTCGGCACCAGGTGTAGTTTCGCGGTCGCGATGTCGTCAATGATTTCTTCGCCGTCAAAACTCACATCGAATGACTTTTTCAAGTCCTGCCCGCTGCCACCGAATCCCAGCACCAGATAGCTTTCGATCTCGCCGTGGTTCGCGCCCGTCGAATATTCAATCACCCGTTCAATCTTTGGCTGGTACACCTGAAGCTTGCCGTCCTTATAGAGCACGTATTTGCGATCTGGCTCCTTGATATCAGCCAGCATTTCAATGTCTTGTCTCGACCGGCGGTAGTAGACTGTGCCCTTTTGCAGGTCGTGCTCGTCGACAACTTTCTGATATTGGTCCCAGACAAAATCGGCCTGTGCTGTTTGGAAGCGAGCCGCAGCTGTGTCCATCGTCTGCAGAACGCTGTCCAGAGTTACGGGTTCCTTAGCTTGGAGAGCAGAGGAAAAACTCACTATTGCTAGCGAGAGTAATCCTATGGTCGTCTGCGCGGAAGCGGCAGAGGACGACGTGACTACCGCCAGCCAGAGCAAAACGATGGGGATCATACGAGTTTGTCTCACTATTCTCTCTTCACCCAAACTCGGTAGCTCTGGACCTTCCCCTTGCGATCGGAAACCACGTCGATCTTCACGATCGACACCGCGCCCGAAATCGGCTCGATGATCTTTAACAGCTGATCCCGCAGCGAGCCGTCATCCCCAGCCGAAATTGCGGCTCCCGAAATCTCATAGACCAACCCACCCTGAGCGTCGGGCGTCACAACCACACCCGTCAGATGCGGATTGCCAGGCACGGGTTTGTCATTGAAGTTGATCCAGTAAGGCGACGAAAAGATGAAGAGGAGAATCAGCGTCACCATGATGTCGTAGTGCAAGGTGCCACGCTCATGCTGCCAGAAAATATAGCTGCGGATTGTAGGCCAAACGCCGCTCATCGGTAGGGGTGGCGGGCCCGCCGCCGTCGTGCTGAATTCCACACGTTGCAAGTCTAGTGACCGTGTCCTCTCTTGGCAATGGAAACAGTGGTCAGTGGCTAGCTCTAGCATGAAAACGGTTTAACTGGACACTGGCCGCTGATCACTGGCCACTGATTCTAAAAACTCTTCGCCGTAATCCTCTCCGCCCCAATATAGGGCCGCAGCACTTCAGGAATGATCACGCTCCCGTCAGCTTGCTGATAATTCTCCACAATCGCCACCCACGTCCGCCCGACTGCAAGCCCGCTTCCGTTCAGCGTATGCACGAACTCTGTTTTGTTCTTGCCCTCCGGACGGTAACGAATGTTCGCCCGCCGCGCCTGGTAAGCCTCAAAATTCGAACACGAAGAAATCTCGCGAAACAACTGCTGTCCGGGCAACCATACTTCAATGTCGTACGTCTTCGCCGAAGATGCACTCATGTCTCCCGTGCACAAAGTCATCGTCCGATAATGCAAGCCAAGCTTCTGCAACACGGTCTCGGCATTTCGCGTCAGCTTCTCGTGCTCCTCATACGAATTCTCCGGCCGCGAGAACTTCACAAGTTCCACTTTCTGGAACTGATGCTGCCTTATGATGCCGCGAACGTCCTTCCCATAAGATCCTGCCTCGCTCCGGAAACACGGCGTATACGCCGTGAGTGAAATCGGCAACCGCGCCGCATCCAGAACCTCGTCGCGATACAGATTTGTGACCGGAACCTCAGCAGTGGAAATCAGCCAGAGATCCTTTTCTCCATGCGGCACTCGAAATAAGTCAGCCGCAAATTTCGGCAACTGCCCCGTGCCATACATCGATTCCGAATTCACCAGATAAGGCGGCAGCACTTCCGTATATCCATGCTCGCGCGTGTGCAAGTCGAGCATGAAATTCGCCAGCGCCCGTTCCAATTTTGCTCCCAGATCCCAATACACGGCGAACCGCGCTCCGGTAAGTTTGACGGCACGTTCCAAATCGAGTACGCCCAGCTCCGCGCCCAGATCCCAGTGCGGCTTAGGCGTGAAGTCGAATTTCGGCGGCGTTCCCCAGCGCCGGACCTCAACGTTTTCTTCCGCGCTCTGACCCACCGGTACGCTTTTATGCGGCAGGTTGGGGATTCCCGAAAGAATATCGTGCAGCCGGGCATCCAGATCTGCAGCGGTTTTTTCCTGCGTCTGAATCTGCTCGCGCAAATCCTTCGTCTCGGCGATGGCGGCTGTGGCATCCTGGCCCGCCTTTTTCTGTTTGGCGATCTCTTCCGAAGCCTTATTCCGCTGTGCCTTCATGGTCTCGGCTTCCGTGATGGCCTGGCGGCGCTGTGTGTCCACTTCGCTGAAATCCTTCAACACGGTAGCCGGGTCCGCGCCGCGCTGGCGCAACATTTCTTCAACCCGGGGCAAATTGTCGCGCACAAAATTCAGATCGAGCATGGGAACTCAATACTCTATCGGAAACGGGGTGGATCGTGCACCTTCGCCTGACCGCAGCTGCTACGAACGCCCGGCGGCTACGAAAACCGGCGCCGGTCAGTCCCCATTTCCCGCAGCAACACAATGCTCAGGAACAAAAGCGCCCAAACCTGATGAGGCATCACTACCGCCTCCCACCACCAATGATTCGTCAACACCCGAGGGATCCTTCCGGCAATCTGCATGGTTTCCAGGAGCGTTCCCCCCGGAAGCAGAAAAGGAAGCATCAGTCCCAACGACAATGCTGCAGAAGCCCGTTCTCGTCGCAACCAAACAAACGCCCAGCACAGCGGCAGCACCAGCAAAGTCGCATCGTAGAACCGGTGATAGACCGGCAGCAGGCTGATCACGGCAATCGTGCTCAGATCCAGCAATTCGCGGTCGTTCCCGGCTTCCCCTCGATCCCTGCCGCTCCACAGGTAAACGATCCATACCGAGAACAGAGTCGCGCCAATCGCCATAGCCGCGAAGTTCGTCCGCCGAATGCTGCCCAACAGCGGGTACATCGCTACCTGCAGATTGATCAGCCCGAAACGCGTCGGATTAATCGTCGTGAAATTTCCGAGAACTCCAGTTTCCAGCAGAATGCGATTGTCGTCCAGGTAGTTCGAGAGCCACGGAATGTGGCCAACCCCCAGTCGCACGAATCCGAAGGCCGCCACGCAACCCAGCACCGCCGCCGCGGCTCCGGTCACCCGCCAGCGCCGCCGCAAGAGGTAATAAAGAAGGAAGCAGAGCCCGATCTGTGGCTTCAGCCCCGCCGCCACAGCGAGCAAAAATCCGGCAGCGAGGTCATGCCGCCGCCGCGCGCTCCAGATCGCGATCACGCTCAATTCGACCGCAAGCAACGTCACGTTTCCCGTAACAATTCCAGTATGGAACGGCGCCAAGGCCAATGTCGCCGCAACCAGCAAAATTCCCGAAGGCTCGCGAAAGGAAAGCCGCGCCAGCGCCACCAGCGCCAACAACATCACTACGAACAGCGCAAGGTTCACCGTCAGCCAAAGCGCATAGGCCGCGTTCCAGGAGAGGAGACCGAAGGGCGTGACCAGCACGAGCGCTGTAATCGGATACGCCGTCGGTATCCCTCGGTTCGCGACCAGCGTTCCATTGGCCACTTCTTTCGGCAAGAAAAAAAAGTGCGATGCCTCCACCGGCCAAAGCTTTAGCAGCACCTGCGGGCTGTAGGGATCCAGACCATGTAGGAACGCTTTCGCTTGTATGTATGGCGAAAGAAAGTCATTGAAACCGCTTGCGGTCTGAATGGCTCTGACCGGGCCCCGAACCATAAACTCGGCGACGGCAAGCAGAAGTAAAACCAGGCAAAGTGCAATCCATTTGTCGCCCACACTTTGAATGTTTGAGCGATTGGCTTCATCAAGACTTTGCATTTTGAGGCGTCAGACTGACGTCGGGAATCGCCGCAGCGCGGGCGCGGCAAACGAAGCAGATGGCGAGACTCGTATCGGCACGGTCGCCTTCCCCGGCGAAACGAAATCGATCAGCAGAAAGGCAGCGACCCAGAAGAACACGCAGAGATAAGATCCCGGCGCAAACATCCAGTCTTCGAAGGCCGCATGAATGAGACCAGCCGCAGCGACCAACGCGAAAGGCACGGCGCAATGTGACGGGCTGCCGGTTCTTCGCATCCACGAAAAAACCCGCCCCACGGCTCGAGCCACCATCATCAGCAGCACAATAAACGGAAGTATCCCCAACATTCCCATGTACTCGGCCATCGCCAGGTAGCTGCTTCCGTGTTCGCGATTCGTGCCTTCGACGGTGTAGATCGACGACCCTTGAATGCTGGTATGATCACTTCCAAGGTCGCTGGTTCCGAATCCGGTGCCGAACCAGGGATGTTGCTTCACCGCAGCAATGGTGTCTTCCCACGGGCTCTGGCGCGATCCCAAAATCCCTCCGTGCGCCGAGCTCCGGTCAATCTTGTAAATGAACTTTCCGCTCAGCGTATCCATCAGCTCAGTCATGTGTGCGGGATTGGCGACAGCCATGAGCTCCACGAGCAGGGCTCCGGCAAATACTGCCCGGACCAGCAATCGCGGACGGCGCAGCGCAATCGCGAGTCCGATCGTGAGCAGAACATCAGCAACAATCGCCGCACGGCATACGCTGACGTAGAGCAGCACCGCGCACAGCGCCAGGGCGGTGTACCTGCGTTGCACTTGCGCTTTACTCTCAGCCACCAACGCCGCCCAAAGCAGAACCGGAAAAGCAATCACGCCTACAAACGCGCCCAAATTGTTTGGGTTGCCGAAGGCATTCAAACCGGCAAAATAGGCAGCCGACACCACGAAAACCAGAATCTCGCACGCCAGCACGAGCCCGCGAACGAACGCTTGCTCCCGGCCTGCCAGGGCTACTCGCCCACCCGTGGCTGCGTACAGAAACAGCAAGAAAAGGCTTCCAGCTTTCAGCAAGCCTGTTCCAGTTGCCGCCGAGGCGCTCGCCGATGCTACTGCATCAAGCGCGCAGAATAAGGCGATCAGGTGGAAAGTTCCGAAGTGACGTTCCCGGTTATCCTTCATCCAGATAACGGGGCCAGCCAGTGCACCCACCGCCAGAAAGAGCCAGCGAAGAGTAAAGCTCTCCCCGGCGAACGGGTTCGCGGTGTCGGCGGCCAGAAAGCAAATCATTGTTACCGGGAAAAATACTTTTTCGAATCGCAACAGACAGGCAGTCACAAGTTCGAGCGCCAGAATCGCACCCAGATACTGCGAGTTGGCGAACGTACCCGGTCGACGCTCCAATTGAAGAAAGAAGTAGCAGAATCCAACCACCCCCACTGGAATCAGAAAAAGTCGAGGTTGAAGTTTCATCCTAGCTCCTGCTCCAATTTACCCCCGCCTGAGCGATGTCGCCCTCAGAAGCTGCACCGCCAAGATTTCGGATAAGGGAAAACTATTCTACCGCGTGCGCCGCGCCTGCGCTTCGAAAGCTCTGGCCCAGGATTTTTGATTCACGGCCCGCGGTAACTAGCGCGTATAGCAAAACCGCATTGAGGCCGAGCAGCAGCCAGATGAAATATCGCGCCACCAGAAGTTTCCACCACCAGGAGTCCGTTACCGCGGCGCTCAAGTGGGGCGCTGATCGGATCAGAGCCGAGTGTCCCGGCAGCATCATCAACAGGAACAGAACGCAGGTTGCCCGTTTGCTCCAGTTCATGGGCTCCTGTTGTTCCCCGTAGGCCCAGCAAAGCGCCAGTGTGAGGATCGTCGCGTCAGAAACGCTATGGTACAGAGAGATAAAACTCAGCGCCAGCAACGAAGAAATCGCCAGTGGAACCGATATCCGAAATCGAGCCTGCCACACGGCATAACTCCAAATGACGAGACCACATGCGAACGTGCCGTTGGCGAGCGCGCTGGTGAGGGTGACACGATGGAGCAACTGATAGAGAATCACCTGACTGGTGTTCACATGAAATGGCATTGCGCCATCGGTGAAACCAATCATCCTGCCAGGCTCAAACCAATACTGAAGATTGCTGCGGTAGCCGGAAATCAGCGTTCCTGCCGGGATCGGGTAGCTGATAAGTGCTGCGAGCAGGCCGACCGCTGGCAGAAGCGCGCCAATCATAAATCGTTTTCGAAATTGAATCAGGTAGAACAGCAACACCCAGAGCCCAATCTGTGGCTTCAGCGCGGTGGCGGCGCTAAGAATCACCCCAGCCGTGAAGTCTTGCTTCCTTTCCGCAAGGTAGATTCCCAGCAGGCACAGCGGCACCACTGCCAGAGCCATATTGCTCATGTGAAATGCCTGATGCAGTGGAGAAAAGGCCAGAACGAAAGCGGCAAGCACCCGGGCGCGATCATCGCCCAGCTGGATTCCCCCCAGGCGCAGTAACAGGAAAATTGTAACTCCGATACCAATCAGCCCCAGAACATGCCAGACCCTGTCCGCCCAACTCCAGGGTAAGAAACTGAAAGGCGACATGAGCACTAGGGCAGTGGGCGGATAGATCAACACCAGATTTACGTGTGAGCCGGTGAGTTGGGTCGCCGTGGTCCGGGTGAGATCGGAATCATAAAAATTCTGTCCGTGCCGCCAAAGCCACGAGCCTACGTAGACTTCGGAAAAATCGTTTCGGGTTACGAACGGAACAATTCCGCGAAAAACGAAGTCCGCCAGCATGAGTAGAGAAACGAATCCCAGCACAAATCGAAGCCAACGGCGGTTCATTGTTGGCGAAAAGTCTAGCACATGGAAGAACCCCAAGAGCCGAGTCGAGCTTCGTCGATGCGCCGTATGTAGACGAACATCTGAGTGAACGGAATCCGTAATTCTGGTGCAATCGGTCAGTGCTATAATCCCGCATTCCCTTCGAGCGCAGGGCCCGCACTTTGAAATCAGGCGGCTCCAACTACATCCCGACCCTCGACGGCTGGCGCGCAATCGCCATTCTCCTGGTACTGTTCGAACACGCGTCCTTCCACGCCTTTCGGCCTGTAGGCTGGACCCGGCTGGGTGGGCATGGGGTTCAGATATTCTTCGTTCTCAGTGGCTTTCTCATCACAGGAAAGCTGTTGGAGGATAGTTCACTGCGAAGGTTCTATGTGCGAAGGGCCTTCCGCATTTTGCCCGTTGTGCTTGCTTACCTGGGGGCGGTTGTAATCATCGGAATCATCTTGCACCGTATCCCTATTTCCTGGCGTGAGATTTCCATTTCACTTTTGTTCGTTCGCAACTATCCCTACATTCCTCATCCCGAGACCGGTGCTGGTTGGTTTACCGCCCATCTGTGGTCGCTTTCGATCGAAGAGCAGTTCTACATAATCTGGCCCCTTGCGCTGCTGAAGATGGGCAAAGGCATTCCACGCCGGCAGGCGCTCGCGGCAATGCTGTTGTTTGCTTTCTGCGTCTTCGCGCTCGTGTGCATACATTTCGCCCGTGTCACGCACTTGGGTGGCTGGCAGTGGATGCCCAACCTGAGCTTCGGCGGCTTAATCGTGGGCAGCGTTCTGCGCATCGCCTTTTCGGAGGCGGCAGCGGCGAAGGCGGTTACCAGGATTCTTTCCCGCCGCTCGATGATCATGGTTGCTGCGCTGTTTGTCTACATCGCGATTTTCCACGACCGGCTCACCATCTTCGATCCGTTGATTTGTGGCTTTGCCGTGTGCACGACGCTACTGGAGCCGAATGCGTGGGTCGGACGGGTGCTGGAATTCTCCGCCCTCCGCTGGATCGGACGACTCTCCTACAGTCTCTATATCTGGCAGCAGCTTTTCCTCGGGTTTGGCGTGGTCTTTCGTCCGTTCGGCGTCTTCAGCAGATTTCCCGTGAACCTCGCCTCCCTCGTGGCTGTTGCCTGCGCCAGCTATTACCTGATGGAGCGGCCACTGATGCGGTTGGGTCACAATCTGGCGCGGCGCTTCCCGGCGCCAGATTCAAGCGCTGTATTGCAGGTTGCCGTCGTGCAGCAAGCGCCAGAAATGCCGGAGGCCGCTGCGAGTTGACGGGTCCTCGTGACCATCTCGGTATGTCGGCATTTTGCTGCGATTATCGATTGGACAGGGCGAGAAACTCCGCTACGGCAGCGGCGCCCACGCCTGGCATTCCGACACCTCGACTGGCGAGGTCAAGGGAGGGCCGGTTTTGAAGCGAACCACCGCATCCGAGGTCGAGCAAAAACTTCGTGTTCCTGTGCTGGCGCTGACCGGCGTGCCAACCACCACAAATTCCTCGCACCGTTGTTTCTTGCAAACCGCCGTAAGCCTGAAGCGGAATCCGGACCTTATACACCAGGCATCTGCGGTGCAACTTGCATTTCCCAGGGGCGCGCCAATCGCACCGGCATGATCCGGCGATCGGGAACCCCGTCCGTTGGGGTCAGGACCAAGCGTGGCGAGATCACGAGCAAACCCCCTTTCCGGATAAGAACTCGAATACATGACTTGCGCGGTATTGGCTGTGCGTATCGTGGCCACGGCGCTCGATTCATTCGCCGCCATTCTCGCTCTTAGCATGTTGGGAATGGCGATCGCCGCGATTACCAGAACCGCACCCGCGTCCACGGCGCCGCTTCTGCTGACTTCGCGAAGGGCACTTTCCTCGCCATAGCCGGCGATCACCGTTGAATTAGTTTCTGCAGTTCCTTGAGAAAGAGACTGCTCCATCTGCGGGAATGCTTGCCGCAGTGTCAGTGCCGCCACCGCAACCGGATCCTCATAGAGCAATGCGGAGGCCTCCGATCCATGGCCTGGCGGAAGTGATGCCAGAAATTTCTGCGACTTGGCCAACGATCCTTCAGTCTGACGCAGTCGAATTGCCTCGGCGACTGTTTCGCGACTGGAAGCTATGACCAGATACTCGTCCACAAATGCGTAGGTGACCTCGATAGTCTTCTGCGGGGAGGAAATTTGGAGGGTATGGTACGTAACTCCTTCTTCCTCGGATTCCTGCGCGCCGACGTGCATGGCTGCGAGGAAAGTACTGAGCGTTTTCTGTAAGCGGTCCGGATCACTGACCCGAAGTATCGCCTTCCATACAGGGCTCGGCGGTTTGACGCTGTTCACCTCATAAGTGATCTCTCCACCCAGGTGCCTGAAAAGATCCTCCTTGAAGCTGAGTTTCAATACTTGTTCCATCTGGGTGACCGACGCGAAGGCGTTGGGATCCGAGGCAGTGGCGATCTCCTTGATGTCGTCGAATATCTGCGCCGGATCCTTTAATAAGACGGTGCCCGCCAGCATTGCCTTGGGCGAGACAAAGCCCAGGCTGCCCATGGGACCGGGCGCGGCCAACCATGATGCCGCTCCACGCCGCGGGCCCGTGAAGCTCAGTTCCATCTCGCTGGTTGCCTGGCCAGCCACGTTCTTATGCTCCCAAACCAAATACTTCACGTCGGCAAATCCCGTACGCTGAAGAGTGATCCGGCTCTGCTCAGTCCTTGGTGGGTTTTGCTTCAAGATCTTCTGCAGGTCCAAGGCCGCGACGATCGACGCACCGCCGTCATACGCCTTTGCCACGCGTTGCCCAAACGGAGTAGAGGCAAATCCGCGGCTACGCGCGTTCAGCCGCGCATTGAAATAACGCAGTGTCGCCACATCGTGTGCTCCTGCCATAAGGTCAGGGCGTACCAGGATCACTAGTTGTTGTGCCGGGCCCGCGTCTTTTGACGCGGCGAGTTCCTCAACATCCAGCACGCGAACTGACGGCTCCGAATTGCCTGCTAATTCCTTCGTCATTTGCTGAAGGAAATCCTTCAGGCCCGGCTTCCGCACTTCGGCAAGAATCATCAGGTTGGGATCCATGGCAGCTCCCGGCTCGCCTATTTCGCCTGTGCCCGACAGAACAATTTCGTCTCCGAGGTACTGCGAAAGTTGATATGCCTTCTCCAGCGAACCTTCCACCTTCGGTCCGTTTGCGCCCAATTCACTGTGCTCCCACCAATCGCGCAGAACCGCGTTTTGCTGCACCTCCTGCTGGAAAATTGTCAGGGCCTGATGGGCGGCGTCCCCATAGTTGGGAAACGCGGCATAGAGGATCGTTGACTCCGGCAGTAACGGCAAGATACGGCTCTGGTCGCGCGCCGGCGGGAGCTGAATGTTGCGCTGCAACTTCTCCAACAACTGGCCGAACTCAGTCAGTAATCCGGGATACTTCTTCATGTACTCCGACACAGTCTCTTCGGGCCGGACGGCCGCCCCCGCGACCGCATCGTTTGGTGACGGAGAAAGCGCGAAGTTCACCGTCACCTCCGTATCGACCTTGATCGGGTTTCCGTTCAGGAGATATGGCCGATACTTCCATTGCTTGACGGCCTCGATGGCTGCGGGCGCAAGCATTGGATGGCCGCTCACTAGCGTCAGGTTTTCAATCGAACCATCGGTGCCGATGATTGCTCTCAGTACAACCGTTCCTGAAACGCGCGCCTGCCTCGCGAGAGGAGGATAGACCGGGTTGACCTTGCGAACCAGAAGCCCTCCTGCAACACTCCCCGACACGCGTATTCGCCGGGGTGCTTGCGGCTGCTGGGTCTGCTCTTGTCCATCCGACGGGCTGGTTTGGTCTTGGCTCTTCGCGAATTGGGCCGCTGCCGGGTAAAAGAGGATAAGAATGGCGAGAGCTGCAATCACGTTCGAGGTCGGTTTCATGGAACCCTCGGCGAGATTGTACTCTCATGCCGACTAGCTGCCGTGGGCAGCGGCCAGCGTTTCAGACGTTCGAAAGGCTAACGAAACTTTCAGTATGGATTGGTGCCGGGAGGGGGAGTCGAACCCCCAAGGTACTAAGTACCGGCGGATTTTGAGTCCAACCCAATCATTTTCCAAACAACCCGTTTTCTAGGCTTTGCAAAGACTTGCGGAATCCGCATGTGTCGATCAGTGCGGTCCTGTTAGGTCTTGTGAAGACCCAATGGTCAGAGTTTGGGCAGAACAATTAAGGTGCGTTGCTGACCTGCACGCGGTTCTCCCAGGAGAGTCTTCTTTTGAGCGCCCTTCGAATACTGATTTGACGCTGACGAATCCTAGGAACTTAGGAAGCCAAGCTCGTCCTTCTCAAATTCTTGAACTGAAATGGGTCCACATAAAACCGAAGAATGATGTCGAGTCCTCGAACTTCGATACAGGGCGCGGGCGCGTTAGGCTCCGCAATGTACATCCCCATCGCGCTCATGCACCGCGGACAACTCAAGGAGCAGGCACTTGCACGCTGGAGACTAGGTTGGAATACCCGCTCTCTTCGTTGCTGGTACTGACTGCGGTTGTGGCATAGCAGTAGGTCGCGCCGTCGACCACGGCGGAATCCGTGTACAGGGTGCCTGTATTCAGCAATGAGTTGATCTTGGAGAAAGATCCGCACGCACTCGCATACGCCGCGCGATAAATGTTATAGCCGGAGACATTCGAGGACGTACTTGCACCCCACGACAGGTTGACCGAGTGTACGGGCGCAGACGTACCGGTGCTAGTGAGGGTTTCGACCGTTGTCGAGGACTGGGCATTGCTAGTGAAAGTAAGAGCTGCCGTCACGGCGCCAGTGGTCTGAGGGTTGAACGTCACCGTAAACGCAGCGCTGTTCCCTGCTGGAATCGTAACCGGCAGCGACAGTCCTCCGACAGTGAATGCGGAGTTGTTGCTGCTGACCGAGCTGACGGTAACACTCGATCCGCCCGCAGTGAGAGTCCCGGATGCGGTTCCGCTCGTGCCTACGACCACGCTACCCAGAGCGAGTGTGGCCGGGCTGACGCCGAGCGTGCCAGCGGTCGCAGTCGTTCCAATCCCCGAGAGTGGAAGCGTTAGGGTCGAATCCGAAGCCGTCGAGTAGATCATGATGGTGGCCGTCCGAGTCCCGGTCGCCGTTGGCGTGAACTTTGCGCTGTAGGTACAGCTTGATCCCGGAGCCAGCGTGTTGTAGTTGCAGGTGCCCTTGCCGCCCCAATTGAAGTCGCCGGCGGAAATTGAGTCGCTGGTAATCGTCAACGAAGCAGTGCCCGTGTTGGTCAAGGTGGCGGTCAGGACGGGGCTCGTCTGGCCGACCGTGACGCTGCCGAAGCTGAGGCTCGTAGGATTCAGCGTCAACGTGCCAGCGGTCGCAGTCGTTCCAATCCCCGAGAGTGGAAGCGTTAGGGTCGAATCCGAAGGCGTCGAGTAGATCATGATGGTGGCCGTCCGGGTCCCGGTCGCCGTTGGCGTGAACTTTGCGCTGTAGGTACAGCTTGATCCCGGAGCCAGCGTGTTGTAGTTGCAGGTGCCCTTGCCGCCCCAATTGAAGTCGCCGGCGGAAATTGAGTCGCTGGTAATCGTCAACGAAGCAGTGCCCGTGTTGGTCAAGGTGGCGGTCAGGACGGGGCTCGTCTGGCCGACCGTGACGCTGCCGAAGCTGAGGCTCGTAGGATTCAGCGTCAGAATGCCGGCGGCCACATTTACGGTCACAGTGGCGCTGGCGGATTTGGTAGTGTCGGCGACGCTGGTAGCCGTCACGGTCACGGTTTTCGTCGCGGTCGCGGTGGGAGCCGTAAACAGTCCGGTGGTACTCACGGTGCCGGAGGTGGCCGACCAGGTAACCGCCGTGTTGCTGGTGTTTGTGACTTGAGCCGACAACTGCTCTGTTCCCCCCGAGGCTACCGTCGCCGTGGTGGGCGAGACCGAGACACTGATGGCCGCGGCCGGAGTGGTAAAGACGTTGTCCAGGCCCGTGACCAGCACGCCAGTGGAGTCGGCCGACTGCACGCGATAGTGATAGGTGGTTCCGGCGGTCAGCGACGTCAGAGTAGAGGAATGCGTCGTCACCAGGTTCGAGTTCAGGGCACTGCTGCTGCCGTAGCTGGTCGTCGTACCATACGTGATCTGCGAATTCGCAGGCACGGCGGTTGTCCAGGTTATGGCAGCGGTGGTCGTTGTTGCGCTCGCAGTGACGGTGCTGATCCATGATTGTGCAAAGGCCGGCGGCGCGACGAGGAAGACGAACAGAAGAGGAACAGATACTAAGAGAACACGAATCAATCTACACATGGCCCAATACAGAAACGATCCACAACCAGAAGAGCGAGGGGGAAGCGCTTCATCCGTTTCGTAAAATTTAAGTAAGGGTTGCGACTCGATAATAGGGGGCGCGGAGCGCTGCGCAACGTGCCATTTGGACAATGAACCTTGGATTTTCCGCGAACGGGAAATCAGACCACGGTTAGGAACCGGATTAGCGGACTTCATCCGCGGTTACATTCAATACTTGCTTCACCGCGGGGGAACGGATAAGGTTCCCGCATGTGTCCCGGAAGCCGTTTCACTTCACGATCGACGAGATCAACAAGCCCTCTCCATTTCACGCTGAACCAAGACAAACCGGGGTAACGAACCCCAATCTAACTTCTTGGTCCAGTCGAGCATCTCGTCAGCGGAGATATGTCCTAAGACCAGCGGGTCGTGCCAAAGTAGAAACCGAGGCTCATAGACTTGCAGGTGTCTCGACATGACTTCATCGAACGAACATCCGAATCATATCTCGAAATGTTGACCCCTTTCCCCAGCGATAAGTCTGGCGTCTGAGAGGAGAAATGATACAGAGGCGTCACAGTTGCCATTGGAGGTATTGGTCTTGTCATGCTTAATCTGCCTCTAGCTTTCTCTTATCAGTTCACATAGAGACTCTTGTTCTGTTCCTGATAAGAATCGAAGACGTGCTGGTAGACCGACCGGCACTTCTGCTCGTACAGTTCGGGTGTGTAAACCCGTGGCAGTTGGTCGAGCACGGTCTCAATTGTGACAAGGACCGCTGCTGCCCGAGTCGTCTGTCTCTTCTTCCAGTCAAGGACGAGCCGCTCCCGCTTCAACGTGCCTAGCAAATCCTTAGCGACCCTCTTGACCTGCTTCTCCTCAGCCTTCGTCAGGTTGATCTCAGGCTTTGTCAGCAGGTCAAAGATGACCAACTCCTCCTCGGTCAACTGCTCCGAGATTCCTCGCTTCTCTTCCTCGGACAATTTCCGGGCGAAGGCAGTCAGCTTGGCGAACCATGTCTCGATGTTCGACGCCCCCGAGTTGTAGTCATCAATCATCTTCTGGAACTCTTGCAGAAAGTCGATCCGAGTCCGGTTGAGGCGGACCATCCTCGTGAGTTTACGTGCGATCTGGCTACGGAGCTTCTGTGCCTCGGTTGCCTTGTGGCCGTTGTCGAATCTCGCACGAAGGGCGTCAAAGTCTATCTGGCTCAAATCGATGTAATTCGTCGCGTCGGACGCCTTGATGACATATCCCTGTGTCGCAATCGAAAAGTCAAGCAGAGAAGCGACATCGTTCATCACTTCCGAAATATCCGCCGGAATATCAATCTTGATCTTTGCAGCAATGACCGAGAAGACTTTGCAGATCGGGCCGTACTCGTTCGCAGCAAGGAAAAGCGCATCCCTAGCACACAATAGGGACAACGGGCTTCCTGCGATCTTTTTCCTGTCAGAGTCAGACATTACTGCACTCGGTTTGCGCAGCAACGAAGCAACGAAGAGACTACAGAGATTGAGGTCCCGCAGACTGTTCGTTGACGAACGACTCTCTTTTTGAAGAGAGTCTACCGAGCGCCAGCGAACAGGTACACGAATCCTGCCAGGGAAATGAAGATCAGAACGTACGGCCACAACTCAAGGATGCGCTTCGGCACATCTAAAATCCTAGGCCAATAGCCCTGATTAATATCATTAAAGTGAACTGACACGTTACGTTGGTTTGGTTCGGAGTTCTTAGGCGTCATATGGTGGGACCACGTGTGAAATAGGGCGGCACTTGATGTAGAGGGGAAGTGGGATTTCCCAAGTCTGCCCTTCAAAGAAGAATGTGCAATTTCGATATTCCAATCTTGATCCGCAGTCAGGGCAAGTGTTCGCAGCCCAAGGAGTCCTTGCAGTGTTTAGAAACTCGATGAATGCCTTGGCAACCAGCTTTTCGCTCATCGGTGATCCTCTCAACTTAGCTTTGGGTGTCCCTCGTTGCTCGTAATGTGCTTGACGTAGCAGTCCTCGTGGATCGCCTTACCGTTTTCATCAGCGCATAAATCAATTCGCAAATCTACGGATTTCCTGCAAAGTACGCAGAACGGTTCTGGAGAGGAGCGGCTATCCATAAACGCCTCCTTGGGAGGATCATGAGCAGCCTAGTCTTTTGGTGAGTTGAGAACTGAGCAGTACTGATCAGGCAGGTAAGTGCTGCACTGAGAATCTATTTTCACATTCTGTTACAGGTAGACGTTGCAAGGCGTGCTAAGCTGCCAACCCCGAAGTACCTGCCCCATGAGGTTCAATGAGAGAGTGGAACCCCAAAATTGCGAGCAACGGTTGCAAGAACTTCGCTGGGAACGGAGAGCTGAAACGAAGCAGGTAGAACGGCTGTTCGCAATTCTCGCGAAGAAATCGGACTCCGCCAAAGTAGCAGGACTGCCAGATGAAAAAGCCCCGACTCGGGAAGGCGAGCCAGGGCGAAACTCAGGTTCGAAGTCGATAATAGGCCCGATTTTGAATGACTACAAGAGCCTTGGACGGAGGATTTCCACAGGAAACGCGCTCCATATTGCTTGACCCCAGCTATTCGTGGGTGTACCGTCGTGCTGTTTTAGGGGACAGAAATAACCACCACAGGCGAAAGCCCCTTGGAATGTCTCTAGGGGGCTTTTTCAGCTCCCACTTCTACGCTTGATCCTGGCGATTCGCGGGGTAGTGAACGCTCAAGTTTTCAGGACGAGAACAAACGCTTCTGACTCTCAATGAGTTTCACGGGTGTTGAGCACGCTTCGTCATCGTTGGCCGTATGATTGACACGATTGCTCACGGGATACGAGCGCATCAGGCAAGCATCGAAAGGCTTCAACATCTCGGAAACTGCGTCTGTATTCTTCATGCCCGGATCAAGCCATAGGTCGTAATCGTCGGGATCGAGGATGACAGGCATTCGGTCATGGACGGTTGCGGTTACAGCGTTCGGTGTCGTTGTCAGAATCGAACAACTCTCTACTGCATTTTGATTGGGATCTTTCCAGGTCTCCCAGACTCCGGCGAATGCAAACAATCTCCCTTCATTGACCTCGAAGCAATAAGGCTGTTTCGCCTTGCCCGTTCTTTGCCACTCGTAAAATCCGTCTGCGGGAATCAGACATCTGCGAAGTTTAAGCGCATCTCGGAATGCGGGTTTCGTCGCTGCTGTCTCGGATCTTGCGTTAATCATCGTGGCAGCGCCCGATGAATCTTTAGCCCACCAAGGAATGATCCCCCAACGGACTAGCGACAATTCCCGCCTGGGTTCCTTGGGGTTCTGGCGAATTATCGGGACCGGCTGAGTCGGGGCAACGTTGTAGCGAGGAATCCAGTCCTCGTCTCCGACGCTATCGAGATATTCTTCGACGACCTGCTTTCTCCGCGATAGTCGGTAGCGCCCGCACATGGGGAGATTATGGCAGATCGGGTCAATGAGTGTAATGGGGATATTACGCCAACAACATCATCGTTTCTGGTTTGGCCGACTCGCTGGTACGAATCCAGTTGACTTCCCCCAAGCCCGTTTCTGGACCGCGTGTGGTTTTGGCAACGATCCACTTGCTACTCACCGAAGGACAAGGACGAGGTTTTTGCACCTCCATCCACGTAGTGCGGGTCTCCACCAAATTGCTAAAGATCCTGATAGCGGCTCTCTCGCCCTCAGTGGCCTACTGATTTCACCCGATCTTTGGGAAATCTAGTGGGAGACAAATCATGGTCGAGAAAACTTGTGCAGCGTGCGACTGCAAATTGGATGAGGGTGCCATCAAGGTCAAAATCGGCGGTAAAACGGTCGAAGTGTGCTGCGACGAGTGCGCGCAGAAGCTGAAGGAAGCCAGTTCTTCGTCAAGGAAGGGCTGAGCTATGAACGTGAATCCACTACTTACGAGCGTTCATCGCCTGCGGCGTCGGCTAGCCCAGTCTATCGCACTTCAAAGGACAAACGCTCTAATCGTGGGCTTGTGCCTGAGCATGGCGGTGTTGGGACATGCGTACGGAAAGGAAGACATAATGACTTCGAAACAAGGATTGAGTTCGACGGCGGCACCTGGAAACAAATCGTTGCCCGTCCGGCGCAGTGTGCAGACCGCGTCAGGCCGTATCAGCTATGTCGAGCAAGGCTCTGGACCGGTTGCGTTATTCGTTCACGGAGTTTTGCTGAACAGCCATTTGTGGCGTCACCAGTTAGCGGATTTGTCGGATATCAGGCGCTCCATTGCTGTGGACCTGCTGGCGCACGGCGACACCGAAATCGCGCCGAATCAGGACGTGTCGGTCACCGCCAATGCGAAGATGCTCAAGGAATTTCTCGATGCCTTGAACATCGATCAGGTGGACCTCGTAGGCAATGACAGCGGTGGAGGCATTTCACAGATTTTCGCAGCACTGTATCCGGAACGAGTCCGGAGCCTCACGCTTACCGACTGTGACACCCATGATAACTGGCCGCCCGAGGCCTTCAAACCATTTCTCGCGATGGCCGCCGGTGGAGGCTTACGCGGAACGCTCGATGCGATGTTGGTAGACAAGAGTGTCTATCGATCGCCCCAGGCCTTGGGACCAGCCTACGAGCATCCGGAACAGCTAAGCGACGACAGCATCGAAACCTACTTGCGTCCGTTCGTTAAGAACCCCCAGCGAACGCACGACCTGGAACGATTCCTCGCAGACTTCGACAACAAGCACACTCTTGCCATTGAGCCACAGTTAAAAACGTTGAAGGTGCCAACCTTGATCGTCTGGGGCACAGACGACGTGTATTTCCCAGTGAAGTGGTCGCACTGGCTTGCGCAGAACATCCCGGGCACTCGTCGTCGTGTCGAATTCAAAGATGCCAGAATCTTTTTCCCGGAAGAACGTTGGCAGGAATTCGACCAGGAGTTGCGTGCACACTGGTTGCTAGTGGAAGAACAAGCATCGCAAAGAGAGCTGTCAGCGACTCATTGAGTGCTTCCGCTAAATCGCCGCAGCAAGAAGTAGCGCAAGGGCCGCGGATGTACTCCGCGGTCCCGTGATTCTAGATCGGAGACAGAGCCAATGAAACGCCGAGACTTTCTGTACGGTTCTTTTGCGGCAGCGGGTGGGGTGCTCTTATCGCGAACCGCGGCCTTTGCAGAGCCGGCAAACTCAAAAGCAATCAACGCCAAAGCTTTTCACGCATCGCGCCGATTCGCCGATCTGCCTCTCAGCCGTGTCGCCTACGTAGAACGCGGTCATGGACCAGCGGCGTTATTCATCCACGGATATCCCCTCAACGGCTTCCAGTGGCGCGGAGCGCTCCAGAGGCTTCAGGCATACCGCCGCTGTATCGCCCCCGACGTAATGGGCATGGGATACACGCAAACCCCAAAGGGGCAAAAGATTTCTGCTGAAACACAAGCGACCATGTTAGTCACGTTGTTGGACTCGCTTCACATCAACGCAGTGGATCTGATTGCCAACGATAGCGGCGGGCTGGTCGCCCAGTTGCTCCTCGCAAAATATCCTGGTCGCGTCAGAACGTTACTGTTGACCAATTGCGACGTAGACGAAAACAGCCCTCCGCCACAGTTTCTCCCGTTCATTGAACAGGCGAAGAAAGGCACCTTCGTGGACGAGTTCATCGTTCCCCAATTGAATGATAAGCCGATCGCCCGGTCGCCTGAAGGGATGGGCGGCCTCGCCTTCACAAATCCCGAAAACCTTGCAGACGAAACCATCGAGACCTATTTTCGCCCGCTCGTTGAAACGCCACTCAAGAAATCCCAGGTAAACGAGTACGCCGTTTCTATGGGAACAAACTCCCTCGTCGCAATACGCGAGAACCTCCATCAATGGAAAGGGCCAACCCGCATGGTCTGGGGACTGAAAGACGTGCTCTTCGGTGTGAAGTGGGCCGAGTGGCTCGACCGCACTCTCCCTGGCTCGCGCGGCATAAGAAGAGTGGAAGGCGCAAATCTCTTCTTCCCCGAAGAAATGCCCGACCTGATTGCGGGAAGAGGCGGAGCGGCTGTGGAACGACAAATCGCTCCCTATGAAAGGAGTGCTCCGGTGACATCGAACAAGAGTGTCACCGTTTTTGGCGCCTACGGGCATACAGGACGCTTTGTCGTTTCCGAGTTACGCCAACGTGGATGGACGCCGATCCTCTCCGGGCGTGATCCCGATAAGCTGAATGCTCTTGGGGATTTGCATCCGGGACTCGACTTACGGCCCGCGCGTGTCGATGACTCAGCCTCGCTCGATCACGCACTTGTCGGGTCAACAGCAGTTATCAATTGCGCCGGACCTTTCGCCAGAACCTCCGCGCCAGTGATCGAAGCCGCGCTGCGCGCGCAAATTCCTTATTTGGACGTAGCGGCCGAGATAGAGGCCAACGCGGATACCTTCGAGCAATATGCAGATCGAGCGCGCGAGGCAGGCATTGTGATTGTGCCCGCGATGGCTTTTTACGGTGGACTGGGTGATCTGCTCGCGACGGCGGCCATGGGAGATTGGACGATCGCGGATGAGATTTGCATCGCGTATACCCTCAGTAGCTGGAAGCCGACTCTTGGGACGAGGGCTACGACCCAGGTTTCGAGGCAGAGAAGGGGCGGGCGACGAATTGTCTTCTCCAACCATCGAATGCAGTTCCGCACAGACGACGCGCCGGTCGTCAATTGGACGTTCCCGCCTCCCATAGGAACGCAGGTGGTCGTTGGAGAATTCACCACGGCGGACAGCGTGACGATTCCGCGTCACTTAAGGGCGTCGGAGATTCGCACCTACATGACGCTCGCGCCACTCAAAGACTTGGACGATCCTGACCTATCGCCGCCGCCCGCGACCGACAACACTGGACGTTCAGCGCAAACTTTCCTCGTTGAAGTACTAGCCCGAGTGGGAAGCCATGAACGTTGCGCGGTGGCGACGGGGCGAGATATCTACGCGTTTACCGCACCCCTCGTGGTGGAAGCCGCTCAGCGCGTCGTCAACATGCAGGGCAAGAGGGCCCGGCGTGTTCGCTGCCGGCGAAATCTTTGACGCGCGAGACTTCTTGAAGTCGCTTTGTCCTGCACATCTCTCGATTGAGATTCAGTGACGCTACTCGATCCATGATGCGGTATGCCGAGACACACAAGCCGCTGTCAAAGCGGCGAGATACCTTTGAATCAAGCCTCTCGGTTCTATCATCAAAGGGACAACCGCTCATCCGCTTTGGTAGAGAATATGGCGTTAAGGAACGAAACCAAACCGGTTCCTGAATTTGTTGTTGAATCTCTGCTGAGATCTCCAACCGTTACCATTCGGGACACGTACTGCAGGGGTACCTGCCGCCATCAGAGCACCGAAGAATGCACGACTACCACGCAATTGGTGTTTCCGTACCGAGGCGTATACGTGCGGCACGTTGGACATGATCAAGCCGTAGCCGAAGCAAACCAAGTGCTGTTTTTCAATGCCTTTGAAGGGTACCGGATCAGTCACCCTGTTCCGGGTGGTGACGCCAGTCTGACGTTGGTTCTCAGCGAAGCCATGCTGCGTGAGTTAGCGCCGGGTTCCTTTCTGCGCGACGGCGCGAACCTTTTGTTTCGCCAGCCGCGCCTGAGAATTGACGCGCGGACCCAGGCGCTGGTGGCGTTGTTACGGCACAGCCTGCGCGAGAGGATCGCGGAACCCCTGCAAGCCGAGACCTTATCCTTAACCCTCGTACAAGGGGCTCTGGGTTCGCGCAGCTCTCACGTTGCGGGAGCCACTTTCGGACGGCAGCGGTTGGTGGACCGAGTGAAACTTGTGTTGGCGAGCGATCTGGCGCGACGCTGGACGTTGGCCGAAATTGCCGCTGAGGTGCGCGGCTCTCCGGTCTATCTCACACAAGTCTTCCAACAGGTGGAAGGGCTGCCCCTATACCGCTATCAATTGCGCCTGCGGCTTGCACGGGCGCTGGACCTTCTCGCCCACTATGACGACCTGACGGATCTAAGCCAGGAGCTGGGTTTTTCCAGTCACAGCCATTTCAGCGCTGCATTCCGCGAGGCTTATGGCCGCTCTCCTTCCGAATTCAGGCGGTCGGCATTGAGTCGCTGACACCCTTTGCTGCAAACCAAGCAAAGGCAGATCACACAACAACCCAAGAAGCATCATAAGGAGAGTTAATCAACCCCCGAGAACTTATACTGGTATTCCTAGCAAACTGGTCTCTTCCATGTCGCGCAACGCCAGCAGCATCGCAGATTTCCCGAAGTCGGCTTGTAGGAAGTTTCACTGGATAGGTCCTAATAAACGCACGAGGGATCGGTGGGACAATATGGGAAATGGAGATCGGTCTACCTCGGGCGTGGCTTAAGACCTATGTATCGCGAACGGTACTCTACCGTTGCGGTCTGGGCGCGCGTTTCACGCGCGGCACCTGGCCCAGGGCTTCGAGCACCACTGCCGCGTACGAGGACCAATCGGTAGGCAGCACGGCCGGCGCCTCGTGCGCCACCTGCAAGAGCCCACGGTACGCAGCGTATGCGAACACCGCCTTCGCTTTGGCCTGCGGTTGGGCGAGCCCGAGCTCGCGGTAGCAAGCTTCAAGGTACTCAATTCTGGCGGATGCCACACGGTTCAGCACGCGCCTTACAATCGGGTCCTCGGCGCCCTCGGCGAGCGCCGCGTACAATGAGCGCGATTTTGGTGACTGGGACGTCGCGTCGAGTATTAGATGGAGCCGATGACGCGCATCGGTCACAGCCGATAATCCAGTAATGGCCTCCTTAGTGGCCCGTTGCTCCCAGCGGCCAAGTGCAGCGGTCAAGAGTTCGGACCGCCCCTTGAAGTGCCAATAAAAGCTGCCCTTAGTGACGCCCAGGCGCGCGGCAAGCGCTTCAACCGTGAGCGGCCCCAGACCTGCTTCCGCGATAAAGTGAAGTGCTGCTTCGGCCCAGTCGGCCGCCGTTAGTGTAGGCTCGTCGAGCCGCTTTGCGCCGGTACCTTTACGCGCCATAGTCACTATTCTCCCATACTCTAAGGTATTGACAGTCAACATCTCCATACTATAGAGTATGGAGCGTTGATCGTAAGCAGTTTGGAAGCGAGGTAGTGCCATGGATTCCCGGCTGGAGAAGTTGGAGGAATCCCTGCAGTCGGCGGTAGAAGGCATGTCCAGCGAGCAGTGGAGCTGGCATCCACCGGGAAAATGGTGCGCTTCGGAGGTGCTGGAACACCTGTATCTTAGCTACGTCGGAACGATCAACGGATTCGAGAGAGTCGTGAGAAGTGGAAAGCCACTCGCGACACGGGCCTCCATACGGCAACGCGCACTGACGTTGGTCTGCTTAGGATTGAGCCACATACCCGCCGGACTGAAAGCGCCTCCGATCGTGCAACCGAAAGGCTTGCCGGTGGAAAGAGTGCGAAACGAGATTGGGGAAAAGATTCTGGCGATGGATGCAATCATCGCGCAGTGCGAAGTGCATTTCGGACACCGGGTCCGTTTGCTCGACCATCCGATTCTGGGCCCGTTGAATGCGACGCAGTGGAGAAAGCTCCATGTAGTACATGGGCGACATCACTTGAAACAGCTCCTCCACCTTCGTGAAAGCACGACGAGGCAAATGGGCGTAACGATGGCACGCGGGGTCTCTTCTTAAGAGGACGCCAGTTAGCCGATCTATATGCATTGGGGGTTCCGTGAAACCGACCTTTCTTGTCACCGTCCCGGTCTTCCTCGTTGCCTGTTTCTTGGGGCCAGTTCGCGCCCAAACCCACGATAGGAAGGATGAAATTCCGATCGAGCGCTGTGATCG
Source organism: uncultured Acidobacteriaceae bacterium (assembly GCA_963750245.1). GTDB lineage: Bacteria > Acidobacteriota > Terriglobia > Terriglobales > Acidobacteriaceae > Sulfotelmatobacter. Next base: position 721,063 of record CAVVQB010000001.1, on the reverse strand, counting down.
TCTGCCGGTTGTCACCGTGAAGGTTGCGGGAGAAAACAAGCGCTTCCTGCTTGATACCGCGGCCGTTACTTTCCTCAATCGGGACTCTTTCGCATCAGGTGAGTCCGCGCAGGTCCACATCTATTCGTGGAGCGGAGGCGCAGCCGCCGACGCTCGCGAAGTCTTCTTGCCGCAAGTAGAACTGGGCACGCATAAGCTGCACGATCTGAAGCTCCCGGCGATTGACCTGAGTGCCATCGGCAAGGCCTGTGGAGGGCAGATCGACGGCATCCTAGGTGTGGATTTGCTTGACCATATGGGGATGACCATCGATTTGAAGCGGGGAGTTGCCGCACTTGCGCCAGTCCCTGAGCCGGGAGATTCCGGAGACGCGCTTGCCGCGGCGGAACGGGACTTGAAGCCCTGCGTTGTCGCCTTCAATCACGGAGACGCGAAAGCGATGGCGGAGTGCTTTGATCCGGAGATCGTTTTCTATACTCAGCATGGTGAGTACCGGGGACGTGGGGAGGTTATGCGTTATCTGAGCCATCGCTTCTTCGAGGATGCCCCCCGATTGCATTATGACGCGACGCCGCATGATGTGCGCATCCTCGGCGATGTCTTGTGGTACTCCTACGATTTCCGGATTGATACGCCCGAGGAGCACCTCGCCGGACATGGGATGACCATGTGCCGAAAGGATGCTGCGGGCAGGTGGCGCATGCTCAGCGTGGATAATGCCCTTAAGGAAGCGGCCGCTGCCCCCTGACCTGGTTGCACTTGATCCACTACCGTGAATTCTCGCTTCCCCGGGGTTCAGCGGGGGTGGGGCGTCGCATCAACTTCGCCTGACTCAGACTGGCGCTGGTGACGTCCGGCTGTTCCACAATGATTTTGCGTTCAAGAAGCCGACTGGGCGATACCAAGCCGGCCAACTTCCGCGGAGCGTTTCTGGATAACTTCCGAATTGCCGACCAACCGTCCGGAATGGGTACGCATCCTCTGCAATGCGTCCGGGCTATAATTGCGTGCATCGATGGCGCTTACCTCGGGCACCAAACTCGGGCCGTACCAGATCGTATCGCCAGTGGGAGCGGGCGGCATGGGCGAGGTGTACCGCGCACGCGACACGCGGCTCGGGCGTGATGTCGCGATCAAAGTGCTGCCAGAGGTGCTGGCTCATGATGCCGACCGACTGCGGCGTTTCGAACAGGAAGCGCGCACGATTGCGGCGCTGAACCATCCGAACATCCTGGGAATCCATGACATTGGTACGCACGACGGTGCGCCGTTTCTGGTCAGCGAATTTCTTGAGGGACAAACACTGCGGGAGAAGCTCGTGTCAGGGGCGCTGCCGGTGCAGCGCGCGATCGAATACGCGCTCGGCATCGCGGAGGGACTCGCGGCGGCACACGAGAAAGGAGTCGTGCACCGGGATCTGAAACCGGAGAATGTATTTGTCACTCGTGACGGACGGATTAAAGTGCTCGATTTCGGGCTAGCGAAGCTGGTTAGACCGGAGGAAAACCACGAACCTGCAGTGACGCTAACGGACCCGACTTTGCCGGGTACGGTGATGGGTACGGTCGGCTACATGTCGCCCGAGCAAGTGCGGGGCGAACCGTGCGACGCCCGATCGGACATTTTTAGTTTCGGTGCCGTGTTGTACGAGATGCTCAGCGGCAAACGCGTTTTCAAGCGGGAGACGTCCGCAGAAACGATGACCGCAATTTTGCGCGACGAGCCACCGACGCTGAACGATACCGGCTGGCAAGGTCCGCTGGAACTTCACCGGATTCTTGCGCGATGCCTGGAAAAGAATGTCGCGCGACGATTCCAGTCGGCGAGTGATCTGGCGTTTGCCATCGAATCGCTGAGCGGAACGCCGACCGCAACGACGACCGCGCAGAGACTGTCGCAGCCGAAATCAAGGCGAGCGTGGCTCCCATGGGTTATAGCCGCTGCCCTTCTGATGGGAACTGCGGTCTGGGAAATGGCTCGGCCGGCAGCTGCCCCGGCCAACCCGCTCGAAAGAGCCCATTTCACGCGCGTGACCGACTTCAAGAGCGTGGAAGCGGCCATCTCGCCGGACGGCAGGTTTGTGGCTTTTGTCTCCGATCATGACGGCCCCTTCGATGTATGGCTCACGCAGGTGGGTACCGGACATGTGACCAATCTGACGCAGGGGAAGGCGGGCCCTTTGCCTGGGCCTTTACGGAGTGTGGGATTTTCCGGCGATGGCTCGGAAATTTGGATCGGCGGTGGTGATGTGGGTATGCGGCTGCGGCTGATGCTCCTGACGGGAGGTACGCCGCGTAATTTCCTCAGCGAGGAGGTCGTCAACCTGGCTTGGTCACCGGACGGCGAACGGATTGTCTACCATACCTTCGCTAAAGGCGACCCTATGTTCGTGGCGGACCGCTCTGGCGCCAATGCTCGGCAGATATTCCAGGACCGGCCGGGAATTCACAACCATTTTCCAGCTTGGTCGCCTGACGGCCGTTGGATCTATTTCTCGCATGGGAAACCGGCGACGGGAGCAATGGATTTATGGCGCATCGACCCGGCCGGCCGGAGCCCAGAGCGCCTCACGCAAATTAATACAGACGTCGCTTATCCCACGCCGGTGGGCGACCGCACAGTGTTCTACGTGGCGCGGGATGAGGACGGCTCAGGACCGTGGCTGTGGGCGTTTGATCTGAAACGCAGGGAATCGCGGCGCGCCAGCGTCGGTCTCGAGCAATATACGTCGGTGCAGGCCAGCGCGGACGGCCGTAAGCTGGTGGCCACCATCAGCAATCCCATCGCGGGACTTTGGACTGTTCCGATTCTTGATCGTGTCGCTGAAGAAGGCGACGTGAAACCGTTTACAGTGCCGACTGTGCGCGCGCTGGCACCTCGTTTTAACCGCTCGTCGCTGTTTTATTTGTCTTCCCTGGGGACGGGCGATGGACTGTGGCGCCTTCGGGACGGACAGGTGACTGAGGTCTGGAAGGGTGTTGATGGTGCGCTGCTGGAGACCCCCGCTGTTTCGCCGGATGGAGGTCGCGTGGCCATTGTGCTGCGGCGGAACGGGAAACGACAACTACATGTCCTCTCTTCGGACGGCGCCGAACTCCAGCCGATCGCGGAGGGAATTGTCGCCCAGGGTTCGAGCTGCTGGTCGCCGGATGGCAGATGGATCGTCACTGGCGGCAGCGACGCCACCGGTCCCGGGCTTTTCAAGATCCCGTTGGATGGCGGATCGCCAGTCCGCGTGGTCGCCGGGGAAGCACTCAATCCAATCTGGTCGCCGGATGGAAGCCTGATCGTATATGCGGGTACGAATGTGCGCACCTTCGCTCCGCTTCTGGCCGTACGCCCGGACGGAACCAGCGTCAAATTGCCCGAGATCATCTTGCGGCGCTTGGGCGAGCGCGTCCGCTTCTTGCCTGATGGCAAGAGCCTGATCTACATGGGGGGATTGCTCGTATCACAGGACTTCTGGCTATTCGATCTCGCATCCATGAAATCGCGCCTACTCACCCGGCTGCAAAACAGTGCCGCCATGCGGACCTTCGACGTCACACCCGACGGGAAACAAATCGTCTTCGACCGCTTACGCGAAAACTCGCAGGTCGTCATGATCGATCTTCCCAAGGAATAGCCTTAATCCGATAACGAGCAGCTAGTCGTTCCTGACCACTCCATTTGGAGTGAGCAGCTCGTCGCGCCCCGAGCCGCGTGAGTATCTTGAAACTTCCGAGTTACGGGCAAAGCGGAAGTTATCAAGTCGTCCCTCGAATTAGTACGGACAAACGCGCTTGGCGTCACTTTGCTACCGGATCGTTGGCAACTCGTAACTGGCAGGAACGTCGCTTGACACAATCCCTCGCGAGGGGGAACTCGATGAACAATGTAACTGGAGTGATCCGGTTGTTGAAGAAGGAACAAGATCGGTTGACGAAGGAACTTCGCGGGATTGGTGCTGCGCTCGCAGCTTTTGGCAACGCATACGGAAACGGAACTGGCACTAGAAAGGTGAAGCCCTTTTCAACTTCAGGATTCTTTGCGTCTGGAACGAAAGGTGGCAGTCTCCAAATGGCCGAAGTGCAGAGATTTACCCAGTCGATGCTAGAGACCGATTTTCGCTAGTCCCATGAAACTCGGAAGGCTTCCGTATTCCTATACGGGAGTTTGGCGGGAACTTGTGCGTGCAGTAATACCGGCTGGAGTCGGGCACATCGGTACGCACGCATTCCGGCACACCTACCGCTCATGGCTTGACGTTGTGGGCACTCCCGTGGCCGTGCAGCAAAAAATGATGCGCCACGGACATCAGAACCACATTCAAAATTTATGGCGACGTTGTTACGGATGAGATGACTACCGCGAGCACCAAGGTGGCTCAGCTTGCCTCTCAGTCTAGTGGAGCGCAGACAGAGCGCAAGGGAAGCTAAGCCCCTGAAAAGAATTGGCTCCTCAGGGAGGATTCGAACCTACAACCCTTCGGTTAACAGTTGCTCGGACGGGGTAACTGCCAATTGCTATGTATTGCGATTACGTCTGAAAATACTTGGCTTATTCCTAGTTCAACAACTGCCAAGTACCGGCAATTTTGAAGCAGGGTCCCTCAAAAAGTCCCCAAAATATTTTCGACTGAAAAAGCTCGTTGGACAATCCCCCGTCACCGTCTCGACCAAAGCAAGACCCACCACTAATTCAACATGGATTGCGATTCCAATCCGCAGTGGCCTACAAAGGAGGCAACAATGGCTAGACAAATCTGCTTAGTTCTTGCACCTGTGCAATATTGACCAGCGGCCGCATCGTGCATTCCAGTATTTTTTTGTTTTCCGTCGAATTTCAATGACCGCTGCGAGTCATCCCCATCCGCGTAAGCACGCATGGCACGGCGAGTTGCCCGTCACCATCTCTGCCTCTCGAGCTGCTGTTCTCTCGATCTTCTTTCTTTTCGTCGTTCCGCTTGTGGCTGGCCAAACTAGTCCACCGGCCGCCACTAAGAATGTGCGATCCACCGAACCAGCGGCCACTGCACCTTCCCCAGAAATGTCCAAGTATGTGGGAGCCGAGACCTGCAAGACGTGTCACGAGGAGATTTATAACGCCTGGGATAAAACGCCGCACTGGAAGACCACACTGAACACCAAGGGCGGCCCCTCAAAGCAAGGCTGCGAGGGTTGCCATGGTCCTGGCGCCGACCACGTAGCCGGCGGTGGCGACAAAACGAAAATATTTGTATTCGAGGGCAAGTCGCGGCAGGAGACTAGCGCTCGATGTTTAACCTGTCACGGCGAAGCTCATGAACAATCGCATTTCGCCCAATCCGCTCACTCCAGTAATGATGTCGGATGTCTCGATTGCCACTCTCCCCATCACGCTAAGGAAAAAGAGTTCCTGCTAGTCCAGGACCAACCCCAGTTATGTTACGGATGCCATACCTCGGCCAAGGCAGATTTCGCGAAACCGTATCACCATCGCGTCAACGAGGGCTTGGTGCAATGCATAGACTGCCACAACCCGCACGGAACGGGGACCGTGCGGCAGCTTCGGACCCTGCCCAGCGGAGATGCCGTCTGCTACAAGTGCCACGTCGATAAGCAGGGTCCCTTCGTCTACGAGCACGTGCCGGTGAAGACCGAGGGCTGCAACAGTTGCCATTCCCCCCACGGTTCCACTAATCCGCAGCTGCTCAACGTGATGCCAGTGAACATGCTCTGTCTGCAGTGCCACACGTTCTCGACCACGTTGACGGCCGGCGGACCAATCGGTCCCGCACACAATCAGTCGGCGAAGTATCAGGCCTGCACCATGTGTCACACGCAGATTCATGGCTCCAACTTCAGCAATGTGTTTTTCAAGTAGGGAGTGACCGATGGAGCCGCCAAGAAAACTCGTCCAGCAATTTTCGCTACTGGAGAGACGGCCGTCGCCGCACGTCTGCCCTGAGCAAAGCCGGAGGGTGCAGGCGGGGAGCAGTTCGGCAGCCGCCTGGGGTCAAAGCATGCAACGAATCGCGCTCGCCTTGGCGGTGCTTTTGGGCGCAATGTTCGCGTCGTCATCAGAAACACTCTTCGCCCAAACTCCCACCGCGACTCCTACCCCCGCCCCAGCGGCGCCGGCTGAACCCGACGGCGTAACCGGCGGCGGGTACCAGATTCACTCCTCGGTCGAGCTCGGCTACCGTTCCAACGACGTCACCGGCAGCGGCGATATGTACGACACGCTAGTCAATCTGCAAACTGGCCCGCGAATCCTTGACCAGACGCTGACGATGCAGTCGGTCGATCACCAGGGTCTGCTGTTCGACGATCTTTACCTCAACAGTTTTGGATGGGGAGGCGATCCCAACAACGCCTTGCGACTTCGGGCGGACAAAAACAAATGGTACAACCTGCAAAGCAGCTTCCGTCGCGATCAGTATTTCTCTGACTATGACTTGCTGGCGAATCCACTGAATCCTCCCACGTCTACACCGTCGATTCCGATACTGAACTCGCCACACGACTTCGCTACGACGCGACGCATGAGCGACTTCGATCTCACGCTGCTTCCGCAGTCCACAGTGAGCTTCCGTTTGGGATATTCGCATAACAACATGACCGGCCCTTCGTACAGCAGCATCCACGAGGGCACGGAAGCTTCGCTCCTGCAGGACTGGAACACAACCATGAACTCCTACCGCCTGGGAGTGGACTTTAGAGTCGCGCCGCGAACTGTGCTCAGCTACGACCAATTCCTCGATTACTACAAGGGAGATACAGACTACCAACTGAACCCGATCAATGAGGTACTCTGTACCGTCGACACCGGTAAGTTCCGCTTCGTTGGGCTTGTCCATCGACACCGCAAACAAGGAACCCTGCGGCGTCGTGCCGCCAGCAACCAGCCTGGTTGTCGGTGGAACCTTGACTAACGTCACGTGCAGCGCGTATTTCAGCTACCTGCGGAATCAGCGGATTCGGACCTCCACGCCCACCGAGCATGTCAGCCTGCGGAGCAATTACTTCCAGCGAGTCGAACTAGTTGCTTCTTTCTCCTAGAGCTCCGCAACGTCGAGCACGCCATTGGACGAATCCTTCAACGGTCTGATAACGCGTACCAGTACCCTTGCATTCCTCGGCACAGGAACGGCCTCCGCCAATCGAATTTCCGACACAGCCGATCTCGGGGCGACCGTGCATCTCACCCAGCACTTGCGCCTGATCGAGAAGTTTTATTTCTGGGCCTACCGCATTCCAGAGAACGGAAATTTTAACGAAGTCGACAGTGAGTGCATCAATACCAAAGCGTGTACGCTGCTGACTCCGCTATCAGCGACCGCGCCGACGGCCGTCCCGACCCTGACCCAGTCGTCCTTCAACCAGACCTGGACGAGAAATCAGACTGAACTGGCGTGGGACATCTCGAAAAAGGCCGGAGCACGCATCGGTTACCGCTATGGCGACCGGCAATTCAACCACTTCAATGATTTTCTTCCCGGCGACGAGGATCATTTCGTAGGCCTTGAAAAGACGGCGCTCCTCGGGATCTGGGCACGGCCCACCCATACCTTGCGATTGAATTTCGATCTGGAGCATACGAACTTCAACGGCGTCTTCGTCCGCCTGTCGCCGCGCAAGGAAGCCCGTTACCGCTTTCAGACGACCTATACGCCGCGCTCGTGGGCGACCCTGGGCGGATCCATTAACATTCTGAACCTATCCAATGCCGACGCACAGACCCAGTTCGTGGGCCACAACCAAAACTACGGGCTGACCGCGTCGCTGGCACCGCGCGAACGCTTCGGAATGGATCTGGCATACAACTTCAACAGCGTGATCCAGAATGCCATCATCTGCTTCAACGACACTCCTCCAACCGGGGCAATCCTGCAGTTCGTGGCCAATGCCACCAACAATAATTGCGGCGGGAACGATACGGCCAATAACCTGATGGCCAACTCGTACTACACCAACCACACGAATTTCGGAATCGCCACGGTCAGGTTCAAGCCGGCGAAACGAGTGATGGCCAATGTTGGGTACAGCATCACCAGTGTTGACGGCAACGTACCGCAGTTCAACATTCTTCAGCCGCTCGACACGTTGCAGTACAAATATCAGCAGCCCGTGGCCAACCTGAGCGTAGATATTGGCCATAAACTGGCCTACAACATGGGCTGGAATTATTACCAGTACGGGGAAGGTTCGTTTGTCGGCCCGACAGCGCCACGCTATTTTCACGCCAACACGCTAACGGAGTCTCTGCGTTACTCGTTCTGATGTTCTCGGTTTCAAAGGTCCGCCGACAAAAAAGCCGGCTCGTCATCGCAGAAACGCAGTGAAGATTCAAGTGAAGGAAAGGGAGCCGTTTCCGATGAATCTGCGAGAACGTATCCGAGATTGGTCGCAGTAGGGAAAACCAAATTGCAAGACTTATTTGCTTTAGCCTTCCAGGCCTTCAGACCTTTCGCCAGCTTCGCAGGAATCGGAATCTCGCAGATCACTCAGTTTCCCACCGACCACGCCGACTTCTTGGCCGTGTTCCGTGGCGGTCAGACCATTGATAACAACTTGGATGCTGGTGCCATCAAAAGCACCGTACCGTACATGATGTTCACGACCGCTATCACCAGCGGGCATCTCGAAAAACGAGGAAGTCCGATACAGGGAGAATTCCTTCTCGACATCTTTCTGACGCAGAAAGGTAAGAACCACATCCGCGAGCCGCAGGACAGGCAGTTCTGTGAAATGGCGGTTGAGTTGGCGAAGAAGAGCGTCGCCGAGAACGACGGCGAACTGCATCCGCATGTCGGCGCGGTGATCGCGAAAGACGGAAAGGCCTGTTACCTCCGTTACGCCACAAACTCGCTCAAACTGTGTCTGAGCGAGTTGGCAAGAATGACCTCAGACTAAAGGCCCGACCAGGAATCGGCTTTTTACTTTGCTCTGTACCCGTGTACGAAGAATTCGCCATCGTTAAACCCAATTTCCATTCCCCAAGCATACTCAGGGTATACACGCTTCGCGCCATTCATTGCTTCACGAGCGGCAGCCTGGGCCATAGGCGTTGCATACAGCGGGTTGTGGACGACGCGAAATCGGAACGACGCGTCTTTAGACGCTTTTTCGGTCCGCAACCAAGCATCCATGGGCGCAATTGTCTCACCATCGTCAAGACTATCCTGGTACCACTCGGGATATTTCTTGTCCATCTATCCGTGCGGCACTATACTTCCGGCCACAAGATAGATGCGAGGTCCCCTGATAGTCTCTTTGGGGGAAGAGAAATTCCGGGTCCTTTGCTTCTAGAAATCTTCGGGCCGGGGCGTCCCATGAAAATCCTGTTGGCAGAAGACTCAGCTGTCTATCGACATTTGATCAGCGGCCATATGAAAGATTGGGGCTTTGATTTTGTTATCGCCAAGGATGGCGCGGAGGCGTGGTCCCTGCTTCAACAGCCAGTATGATTGTGTGTTCGGGCTGAAAGTAGACAGTGACCCGGCCCGTCACTGCCTCGTGGTTTACTAGGCGAACCTGGTCCAAGTTGATCGCCTGTTCTCCTCCGCTACCACCCGTGAAGAAGAAGTTTGCCATCGTCTGGCGCTCCTAAAATGGTGAGTGTGACCTTGGGTTGGTTGAGAATAAAACCATGATTCGAGACAAATCATCTGGACGCGCACTTTGCACGCCCAGAGGGTTCATAGAGCGCGGATGATTACCACGATTACTGCGATCACGACAATCGTTCCCAACAAACCGTAACCTAGCATAGTCCCTCCAGTAGGAGAATCTGCACCAAGTATGCTGGAAGATGATGAGGCTTCGCCGCTCAGTTTTGCTCACCATGTCGAAGTTCTTCCGGTGGCCCAGTAGAGGACCTCACAATTTGCTATTTCGGGCCATCATGACCAAGCCTCTGCACTCGACGCGCACTTGCATTACGAAAGTAACAATGTAACGAAGTTCATCGCGTGTGTAAGAGCTACAGCTGCGACCCCACCCGATTTCCATAAAGCTAATGATCCGTGCGCTCCGTCGGTTGGCAACGCACCTGCACGATCAATATGGAGTTCGTTCCTTCCCCCTGCTGCTCTCCTCCTCCGAAATATTCTCTCGACGAGGAGTGGCTCGTGTCACAAACTGACCCTAAGAGCCGGATGCCCCGCACGCTCGTGTGGATCGATGAAAACCGTTTTCGGGGGTTTGGTTGCTCCGAATGTGCTTGGGTGTTTAACTCTTCTGGTTCGCCCACCGGCTACTCTTTTGATGAAATGATGCGGAACTTCAAGTTACAGCGCGACAGGGAGTTTTCATCGCATCTTTGCGCGGATCACCCAAGGGACAGCAGCGCCAAGAAGAGTTGAATTTAATTCCAGAGAGGCTCTCTCAGATCCGTCTACTTTTTTCTCTCCGAAGTTGCTGCCGTAAATCCCACTTGAGGTAAAGGCCGCGTTGACAGTATGGGCTAAATCTCCCGTGCTCTCTGCGTGAGCCACCGTGACCGCTCGTAGTTGGCGAGAAATTTCACTCATTGGCCCTTCGAGGTGTAACACGTCGGTAACTTGGAGTAATTGAGGTTCCAATCTAACAATGAGGGACGTGCGTGCGTCGCATTCCTTTTGCGAGCCAGCGCAGCGAGTCATAGCAGAAACTCTAAAAACCACAATGTCAGCTGGGAACAACCGCAGGGACGAACGCTTTGGGCGATACGAGATCCTGGCGGAACTCGGACGCGGAGCCATGGGCATTGTCTACAAGGCGCGCGACCCGAAGATTAATCGCGTCGTAGCGGTGAAGACCTTTTCACTAGCTCGCCAGGAACCGGAAGAAGAACAGGAATATCGCGAGCGTTTTTTCCGCGAAGCAGAGGCGGCCGGCCGTTTGTCGCATCCCGGAATCGTGACCATCTTCGATGTAGGTGAGGAACCTGAAAACCGCGCTCCGTACATCGTAATGGAGTACGTAGCTGGTCACTCGCTCGAGAAACTGTTATCACAGAACGACCGTAAGTTACCGCTCTATGTAGCGCTACAGTTGACCCATGAATTGGCCGGGGCTCTGGATTACGCGCACGCCCAAGGCGTGGTTCATCGCGACCTGAAGCCCGCCAACATTCTTATTACGGCAGATGGCCGCGCTAAGATCGCCGACTTTGGAGTGGCTAAACTAAACCTCGCGAATCACACGCTGGCCGGTCGGGTGCTTGGAACTCCCGCATATATGTCGCCCGAACAGTTGACCGGCGACGCCGTGGACGGACGATCGGACTTATTTTCGCTGGGCGTAGTTCTGTACTCTGTGTTGACCGGCTACAAGCCGTTTCAAGGCAACAGCGCGATGACAGTGTCATTCAAGGTCGTCAATCGCGACCCCATCCCTGCGACAGTGCTCGACACTCAGTTGCCGCAAGGAGTCGATTACATCATCGGGCGAGCTATGGCGAAGAATCCTGCTCAGCGTTATCAGCGTGGCATGGAAATGGCTTCGGATATTCAGGATTTAAGGGAAGGCCAAGAGTTACGGAACAAGTCCCAGCAACCTGCACTACCGCCGCGCTCTAGTACCCAGTCCTCGAGTGGGAAAGCCAAATCCGCTGGCACGAGCCAACACGCGGCTCGACTTGGCCCGGTCCCGCACTCTCGATCTCACGCGAGTCGCACAGCGGATAGCTTGCTTCACAAGATGAGAAATGGGTCCCTTATCGCCGTCGTACTTGTCATCGGACTTCTAATCTTCGCATTTCGTGTGGGCCACTTCGTTTCGTCAAGAGCAGTGAACACTCCCAAAGTGAATACTCCCAATCGGATGGAAAATGGAGTCCCCACAGTGTTGCCACTTGCAGACAACGTGACGTTGGTTAACAGAGGTTCTGTTCCACCTCACCCGGAGCCGAGCGTCCCATCGGCTGCTGCAGCTATTCCAATCATAAGAAAAGCCCCCATTCCGCTCGCAAAGTCTCCGGCAGGGTCCGGAAAAACAGTTCCCGCAGAGAAGGTAAGTCGTCCCCGACTGCTCTCAGCATCTGCCCCGGCGACTTTGGAACTCGAGGTGGAGCATAAATTCGCACAAGCGCATTTGTCGATTTGGGTTGATGGAAATCTGATTTACACCCATGTGCTGCAAGGCTCGGATAAGAAACATCTCGTTGTGTTCCACCATGTCCAAGGTCCTGAATTTCATGCCATGCAGATCGCGCCGGGTAATCACCACTTGCGCGTGCAAGTGATCTCCGATTTAGACTCGACCGATCATTCCGCCACGATTGCGGGAGAGTTTGTAAGTGGGAAAGAGCAAATGTTGCAGATTCATTTCGACAAGCACGGCGAGATGGATTTGACGCTTGAGTAAGGAAGCCCCTGCCAGAGATTATCCAACCCTGCCGCCGTCTAAGATGGACGCGACTGGAGTCAGATCACAGGTGGGCAACCACCCGTCATCTACCATCGAAGCAATCATCGAATGCTGTGAAGTCCTGGGGCTTATTTCTTACGGAATTTAACAGTCTCACTCGGTTTCGTGGCCGAACTGCTGGCGCTTAAGCGATAACTGTTGAAATATCCCCATTTCACGGGGCAGGCTCTCCGCATGTGCTCCGCAACCGCAATGACCGATTGCTCTGTGATGCGAATCGATAAGGCGTACATGGTGGAAGTGCTTCACCGAGAGCACGCGCTTTCCGATATGTTCGTGGCATATTTGCTGGCACGAAACATCCGATATGAGGAGGATTTGGTTGACCAGCTTTTCAATTCCAGTGAAAAAAGACTGGCTCGGATGTTGCTATTGCTGGCTCATTTAGGCAAGGAAGGTAACCACGAAGTTCTAATCCCCAAGATGAGTCAGGAGACCCTCGCAGAGATGATAGGCACAACGCGGTCGCGGGTGAGCTTTTTCATGAAGGTGAGCTTTTTCATGAATAGGTTCAGGAAATTAGGGTTCATTGATTATCAGGCTGGCGATGCATTGCACGTTCACAGTTCACTTCTCCAAGTCGTGCTCCACGACTAGCGTCCGGCTCCGATTCCACAAACAAAACTCCCCAGACGGTGATGAGCAAGATTAGGCGTTTGCTGGCTCTGGTCCGGAAGGCCCCATTTTCGTTGCCACGAGCACCTCCAACAGAGTTGCCGTGTTTCGAACGCTTCCCGAGATGGTGATGAGTGCTTCTGAAACAACAGGATGTTGCTCCGCCAGCGAGTCAAGACGGTCACTCACGCCGTACAGTTGCTTAACTTCGTGCAAAATTGCATTCGAGTCCATGAGATTTGCGGCTTTCCTGAGAAGCCCAGAGACGAGAGGACTTCAGATGGGCCCACATGCGTTGGAAAAACTCCAAAAGGGTTTGCGGTCTATCTCCAAGTCCGGAACCCTCATGAACGCCATCAAGATGCGTTAAGCGCGCATCGCGTGTTCGGCCTAGCCGCGCCAACGAGAGTATCCCCAGCCCCCGCCACCGAGCAAAAACAGAACCAACAGAACAATCAATACGGTTTCCATGTTGTACCTCACTTGTGAGAGGAAGCTGGACTGGCTTTTATACCGGCCATTTCACTCCTTCACTACGTCCCATGATAGAAGTGGCGAAGACGGATGTCTGGTCACATTGGACCACTTTGCACGGCACGCCTTTTATCCAAATCAATTGTCAGAACTGTGCAGTTTGGACCGGTCGAACCATTCTCTCCATGCCTATGCTGTATCTATCGAGCCGATGAACAGTCGTGCGAAAGTGCGATCCTCCGGCCACGTGGAAAAAAGCTATGACCCATCGCACCAACAAGCCGACACCCAAACTGCGTAAAGCTCCCCAACCACCCTTGTCACACGCTGGAGCAATTCCTGACTCAGACCTTGATTCCCGGAGATCGCGTCGAGGGTCTGGGCAACTTCGGAAAGCCGACTGGAGAATTCGGCACAGTTAAGCAAGCTAACGAAGATGACGCGGTCGTCAAGTGGGATGATGACGGTCGTGTGAGGGTCCACCAACCATCGCTCAAGAAGGTCTAGCCCGTGTTGGCCAGGGCGAGCGTATCGAACTTCGCCGAGCTTGAAGGAATAAAGGAGGGAAAGCTCAATGCGACAAAAACTCGTGCTCTGGTTTCTTTTGGTGCTTACTGGATTCCTGATTGGGTTCATCCTGCAGTATTCCAGACTGCAGCGGGTACAGGACGACCTGTCGGCCTCGACAAAACAATTGGGATCCTGCAAGTCCAGCAGTCCAGCCAACAATTGGCACAGCTTCGCGACACAACCACGATGATGTATCTGGAAGTGGTGCAGAAAAACTACGGCAAGGCCGGTGAGTATTCCGGGGAGGTTTTTGATCAAGCCCAGCAAATTGCGAGTAGCACGGAGGACCCTGCACTCCGCAACTTGCTTCGTGAAGTCCTGGTGACGCGCGATCAGATCACGGCAGACCTGGCCAAGGGAGATCCCGCCGCACTTTCAGAAATACAGCGACTCCTATCTAACCTGGAGCAGACTGCGAAGCATTGACGGACTGGCTCCAGAAACCTGCGAGACACTCAGGACAGGTATAAGCGGGAGAGCGTTGATCATTTGTTCCTTTCAGTGCTCCGACACGCTCGGCCAGATGCCAAGCACTGATTTACAAGACGATCAATTCTGAACAGTTTTCCGAAGCACGAAGTTCGATACTAGCGGTTCGCAAGGTCTGCCAGTTTTGGGGAACGTCGTGGATAACTTTGGTTTTACGAACATTCTTAATGCAAGGAGGCTTCAATGAATCTAAATTTGCTGGATCCGAAGCTGATTGCGCTCGTCGCCGCGGTGATTGTGATCGTCGCAGTTCTTGTTTGGCTGTACGTGCGAAAACGCAGGAGTACGACGGAAGAACTGCGGAAGAAGTTTGGCCCTGAGTATGACCGGGCGGTGCTTAAGCATGGTTCAGAACGAAAAGCAGAAGCGAAATTAGCCGATCGCGAGAAGCGGGTTGAAAAGCTCAACATTCGCGATCTTGATCCGATGGAACACGAACGCTTTTTGAAACGGTGGGAGTCCGTACAGTCTCGCTTTGTCGATTCCCCCAAGGGGGCGGTCACAGAAGCCGATGACCTGGTCTCCTCTCTAATGAAAACTCGCGGCTATCCCGTATCCGATTTTGATCAACGTGCGGCCGACATTTCTGTCGACCACCCCCGGGTGGTTGAGAACTACCGGTCTGCGCATGAGATTGCGCTTCGGGTTGGGAAAGACCAAGCAACAACGGAAGACCTGAGAACGGCGATGATCCACTACCGCTCTCTATTCGAGGAACTGGTGCAGGTAGCGACGATTGTGGAAAGGAAAGAGGTGGCGTAAATGGCGGAACTGAAGAGAAAAGAAGGAGCACTTACGACGGCCGAACTGGCGGGCTACGGCGTTGCACAAAAGCAGCCCGAGGGACCGAAGCTGGTGAAAGGCCAAGAGCCGGAAACTCTGGATAAAGCAGCTGCAGTCTCAAAGCCCATGCCCTTGTTTTCTGAATCGGAGATGGGAGATTTTCGATCGCAGTGGAGCAAGGTACAGACTGGTTTCGTGGACGAACCGCGCAGGACGGTCGAAGAAGCAGACAAGTTGATAGCCGCGGTGATGCAGAAACTAGCGGAGGGTTTCGCCAACGAACGATCGGGCTTGGAAAAGCAGTGGGACAGCGGTGACAACGTGTCTACCGAGGACCTGCGGCTTGCCCTGCAGCGCTATCGTTCTTTCTTTGACAGACTGCTGAAACTGTAGGGACGAACACGCTTTCGGATACGGGAAAGAAAACTGAACATGGGATCTGCGCGGAGTGTTATGTACTGACAAGGAGAAGACAGATGAATACGAGTACGAAAGATGAGATTAAAGGCACTGTTCATGAAGTGAAAGGCAAAGTCAAAGAGACGGCCGGCAAAGTCACGAATAATCCTAACTTAGAATCCGAAGGCAACGCCGAAAAAAACACCGGCAAAGTTGAGAAGAAGGTCGGACAGATCGAGAAAGTGTTCGAGAAGTAGATTTGGCGGAGTCTGTCCGGAGCGGGTTCGAGCGCTCGATATAACTGATGTACCGTCGCTCTCCGCTCAGTACTCCGGAGACCGACGGGCGTCAGCCTGATGATCGGAGTTCTGCACTCGGCGGGCCATGCTTGTCAACCGCACAGACCGACCATACGGTGCGCGAACCCGCTCCGCCAAGCTTGTAGACAATCAACGGCGCACGGCATTGGAACGTGCAATTCCTTACCTGCGCCCCCGCGGGGAAAAAGTTCCTACCGGGCACCAACGCTAGGCGAGAACTGAAGGAGCAACCACAGGTGCCCTCATCTTATTTGGGCGCTCCGCATCAACATGTTCAACAACTGTCGCGAAGTGTGCAAATTTGACCAGTCTTGGCCGGCGCAAATCGTCCATCATTGCGCTGGGTGTGGGGAGATGATAGGGATGTTCGATTACCCCGGACAAAGAACGATTTTGTGCATCGACGATGATGACGGCATGCTGTGTTATCAAAAGGCACTGTTCGAAAGACGGGGATATAAGGTGCTTACTGCCGCCTCCCCCCGACAAGGCTTAAGAATTGCGGCAGTCTGCGAGGTTACTGCCGTGGTCGTCGACTACCACATGCCGGAAATGAATGGTCTTGAGTTTGCGACCGAAGTAAAGCGCCTCAAGCCACAAATGCCAATAGTCATGGTTTCCAGTGACGACGCAATTTCAGAACCCGCATTGAATGTGGTGGATGCCTTCGTTTCTAAGAACGAAGCGCCCCGCCGCTTGTTGCCTGTGATCACTCGAATCTGCGGCGAAAATCCCTCCGGGTTCCAACAAACCAGAATCACGGCCTGAGCATGGCCGTATTAGAAGTCAGCTCGGATGGGAAGCCCCTACCGGCTCGAGCTATGGAATATTCGTCTAACCCGACGTCGCCAGCCGGGACCGTCGCCCCTCCTTCAGTTCCGCTTTTTTCCCTTGTCTCGCGGCAAGAAGACCGCCGCCGCTGGTCACATCAGTCGTTGTGAGCATAACTGATCAGCAGTGGTACGTCCCGGTGCCCCAGAATTGAAGTGGTAAGAGATCTCCAGCTAGGACGGCCTCCAGTGAAGCAAATCACGACCGCGAAGAAGAAACCTGACTTCAATGCCCACACCTTTCTTTCAACGATTGGAAAGGGCAGGAATATGGTGTCTTTTGAAAAGAAGCAGAGGATCTTTTCTCAAGGTGATTCGACGGACGGGCTATTTTTTGTCCAGACGGGGAAGGTGCAGCTCAGCGTTGTATCGGAGGCCGGGAAAGAAGCAACCCTTGGCATTTTGAGCGAAGGCGATTTCTTTGGAGAAGGTGTCTCGCCGGTCAGCTTCATCGCATGTCGTCTGCAGTCGCAATGACAGACTGCGTCCTTCTGCATGTCGAGAGGAAGGCGATGATGTTGGCCATGAGCCGTGAACCGAAATTGTCGGCGATGTTTGTCAAGTACCTGCTAAAGCGGAACATCCGATATCAGGACGATCTGGTGGATCAACTTTTCAATTCCAACGAAAAACGTCTGGCGCGAGTTCTTCTGCTGATGGCACAGTTCGGCCAGGAAGGAGTGTCGGAAATGTCGGTTCCGAGATTGAGTCAAGAGACCCTGGCAGAGATGGTAGGGACGACACGCTCGCGGGTCAGCTTCTTCATGAACCGGTTCAGGAAACTCGGCTTTATCAACTATGACGTGGGAGACAACTTGCACGTCCACAGTTCACTGCTTAACGTTGTTCTTCATGATGATGACGGAATAAGCGTGACTGCGGGAGGCAAGAACCCGACCGCGGGTATCCGGAAGGGTTTAGAACCGCCTCCGGAGCCCGGCGAGGCCACTGATACAGATCGTGCCCGGAGGCCGCCCCTCCCCAGCGTTGCACGGCGCGATTCCTGAACGCGAAGTTGTCAGTCTGGGGAAGCCGGTCGATTTAGTCCTCAGACTACTTCCAACGGACGACGAATCGAGTCGAACAGTGAACATGAGCGGTGTTGAACGGACGTGCTAGGTCCCGACTTGATAACTTCGCGATGCGTGCTTCTCAAGGTTATGACCAGAAGCACTCGCATTGTTGCTCGGGAGGCACCATGATATTCAGGCTCAAGACCTTATCGTATTTTGTCGCAAGCGCGGTGATTCTTCTTGGCACGTCCACCTCGATCGCTGCCAACCGCTCGGTTCCACCAGTTCGGTCAGTCGGGCTCGCAGAACTCGATACGCAGATCCTTCTTGATCGAGCCAACTTCTCGTCGGGTGAGATCGACGGCAAGGGTGGAAAGAACAGCCGCGAGGCTCTGGCAGCGTTTCAAACCGCGCGCGGGCTTGCTCCAGGTGCGCGGAGCCGCAAGGCGCTGCTCCAGGCGCTCGGCGCCGGTACCGTTAAACCGATCGTGTCCTACACGATCACTGCGAAAGACGCCGCCGGGCCGTTCAACAAAACGATTCCGGAAGACGCGACGGAGCAGTCGAAACTGCCGGGCCTTTACTACACATCCGTGCTGGAAGAGCTGGCCGGGAAATTCCACTCGGCACAGGCCCTGCTCAAGCGCTTGAACCCCCGCGCCCGGTTCATCGCGGGAGAGGACATCCGTGTCCCCAACGTATTGGGCGCCGAACAAGCAACGCGGGCCCAGACTGGGCCGGTTAAGATCGTTGTCTCCAAGAAAGCATCAGTCCTGATGGTGTATGACCGGGAAGGCCAGATCATCTTTTACGCTCCGGTGACGAGCGGCAGCGAGCACGATCCGCTCCCGTTCGGGAATTGGGTAATCACGGATGTCGTGCGAAATCCAATCTACAACTACAACCCCGCTTTGTTCTGGGACGGCGATCAAGCAAATGCCAAGGTGAAGATCGCTGCGGGTCCCAACAATCCGGTGGGTGTGGTCTGGATGGGGATCAACGTACCGCACTACGGGATCCATGGCACGCCTGAAGCGGGGGAGATCGGTCATTCCGCGTCTCACGGGTGCGTGCGAATGACAAACTGGGACGCCACCAGGGTCGCCGATCTGGTCCGAGATGGAACGCCGGTCGTGTTCGAGGAATGAGAAAGCGGAGGCTCGCGATGTCTGGAGGAATGGGCCTGAGACTCTGCGTTTGCATTGCCGTGGTTTTCCCGATATTTCTTGCGGTTGGCACGACCTCTTCTATTCTCGATATGACTCCTCCTATCAGCGGACTCGCCCTCGCGGATCTGCGGGATACGTTCGAAGAAGTTCACAACGGACATCGGCATGAGGCGATCGACATTCTGGAGCCGACGGGGACACCCGTGCATGCGGTGGTATCCGGAACCATCCGCAAGCTGTTCCTCAGCAACCGGGGCGGCAGCACAATCTACCAGTTCGATGAAATGGGAGTGTATTGCTATTACTACGCGCACTTGGACCGGTACGTAGAAGGGCTGCGGGAGGGAATGCGGGTCGACCGTGGGGACATCATCGGTTTTGTGGGATCGACGGGAAATGCGGATGCACACACGCCCCACTTGCATTTTGCGATCTTCGAGTTGGGGCGGGAAAGACTGTGGTGGAAGGGGAAGGCCGTGAACCCGTATTCGGGCCTGGTAGACGCGGTGAGGCGGGCGAAATAGCGGACAATCTTTTCTTCTTGGTGGCCAGAACGAGGCGCGGCATGGCGCAGTCATCGAGATAACGACTCAGAACCTTGCGAACATGCGTGGACCTGCGGTTGCCAGACTCGGGCACTCTATCCCGCGAAGTCCCATTTGCACCCCTCGGTCTCTTGATACCGTTCGATCCATTCAAAATCCGCGATATTTCTTTTCGTAACCAGCAGGTGAGTAACTCAACACTAGGCGATCCAAACGATTTTGTATGTGACTAGCCGCACAATCTAATGCGCCTTCCGCAAGCTGAGCGTCGGAACACCCTGGGGGAAAGGTCATGCGCTTTCACTCATTCCTGTCGGAGACCAGCTTTTCTCATCCCATCAGACTACATCGACTGTCACTACGCAACGGGAGTGCAAAGGTCCTTCCTCCTGCTGCATCGGTCGCGTCGATGGCATCCGCAACGATAACTTCCAGCAACCTCGGATTCAGCTCCCGAATGAGACAGAGTTAACAGGCTCAGGAATTTGGCTGTCTCCTTGCAACGTAAGCGTCTGACCAACACACCTGTTTGCGGAGACGTATCTGTGTGCGGAATTGCTGGATGGCCTCGCGACCATTGGACGCTTCACATACCAAAACCATATCCGCCTGAATGCCGACGAGACCGGCGATCCCCCTGGCGCACAATTGGATGGTCGTCGACCGCGAGAATTCTAATCTGCGAGGTGCCGGGGCTCACGACCAATCTCCTACTTCATGCCTTTCCCGTTCCCGACAAGCGTTCGCGATAACCAGGAACGTCTCTGAGCTGTCGCGTAGGCTTTGCTGGCAGGAACGCGCAGTTCCACTTCGGTACCTGCATCGACCTCGCTCCACACCACTAACTTACCTCGCATAATTGTGGCCCGTTCCCGCATACCGGGCAAGCCGTAGTGTCCCTCACTCCGCTCGCGGGAGAGAACCGCCGGGTTGATCCCTTTTCCATCGTCCCGCACCCGCAATCGGAATTGCTCATTGTCGTAGCGGATCTCAACCTCGATCTGTTGTGCCTGGGCGTGCAGAAAGGCGTTCCGCAGCGCCTCGGCAGCAATCTTGTAGGTCTCGTCACGAAGGATGGGGTGTAGATTTCGCGACTCGCCTTCAACTGCTACACGGAACGCAGGTCGGTGGTTGGTTGAGTCAGCTGCCAGCTCCTCTCCGAGGGTGCTGATGGCCAGCGCGAGATCGTTGCCTTGCACTGTGGAATCGCGCAATCCCTGCACCGCATCCCGGCCTTCGGTGATCGCTTCGGCGGCCTGTTCGATCGCGCTGTCCAGCTTCTCTTTCGCTTCCGAGCGCTCTGGCAATAACTGGGAAACAGTCTGGAACCGTAGCAGCAGACCATGGAAGCTTTGCAGCAGCGTGTCGTGAAGTTCGCGCGCAATTCGTGTGCGCTCGCCAACGCGCGCATCCAATGTCATTTCGAACTGATGACGCAACTGCCGGACACGCAACTGGTAGGCTGCCCACAGCAATGCCAAAAACGCGGTCGCGCACAGAGCGCGAAACCAATTCGTTTGGTAATACGCGGGAGCGACGTAGAAATCTAGATTCGCGGCACTATCGTTCCAGACGCCGTCACTGTTGCACGCGATCACGCGAAATGAATACTCGCCAGGGGGCAAATCCGTGTAGAAGGCCTGTCGGCGCGTACCGGCATCGTGCCAATCGCGGTCAAAGGGGTCGAGCCGATATCGAAACTTCACCCTTTGCGGAATCAGAAAGGTCGGCGAAGTGTAGTCAATCTGCAAGTCACGCGGGTGCGGTGGAACCTTAAGATTGTCGGTCTCTTGGAATTCCTTCCGGTCGACCGTGACCGATTCGATGTAGGCTACCGCAGGTAGCGCTATTTGCGAGAGCCTGGATGGATCCACCATCTGTATGACTTTTGCGTTCGCAAACCACACGCGCCCATCCGGCGAGTACGCCGCTGAGTTGAAATATGGTGCGTTCGGTTGAGCTCCGTCTAACTTGTCATAAAGGCGGGTCTGCACGATGGCTTGTGGGTTTGACCACCATCGCTGGAGCTCTGAATCCGGCAGCTCAAGGACGCCGCAATCCGCATAGAACCACCAGCGTCGCTCTTTGTCCTCAACGAAGGAAATAATCCCGTTGCAGGGCAGACCATTTTCCGTCGTCATACGCTGCACTTTACCCTGCTTCAATCCGACAAGCCCGTCCTCTGAGGCGGCAAACACGGACCCGTCTGCCTGAGCAACTACCCGGCGACTGACCGGGTCGCCCTTTGGGTTTACCGGATATTTCTCCAGAACGCCACGGCTGAACAGCGCAAGTTCACCCTTTGTAGTTCCTATCCAAATCCCTGCCTGTGGGTCCGGAGCGAGGGTGCGGCCAGCCGGAATTTGCGAGACAGGGAATTCCTCACGAACTTGGAAATCGCGGATACGCACGAGCTTTCGCGGGTTGCCGGCACATGCCGCCCAGATATTCCCATCAATGTCCTGGGTGATTCCCACCACCAGTCCAAGCGGCTTGTGATCCGGTTCGGGGAGGCGATGGAAATGCCCGTCCTTGTAGAGAAAAAGTCCATCATCCACTCCCACCCAGAGATTTCCAGCGCGGTCTTCCAAGAGCGAGCTGACTTGATGACCCGGAAGACCCTTGCCTGTGCGAATGGATGTCACGGTCCCATTCGCGATGTGATCGAGTGAGCCATCATTTGCAACCCAGATTGAGCCGTCTCTGCTGGCCAGAACGCCTGCCGCTGCATCTTTTCCCAAGCCTTCCGATGACGAGAAGGTAGTGACACGTGGATCTCGAAAGCTGTCGATTCCATCCGCTGTCACAGCCCATACGATTCCTTCTCTATCTTCGAAGAGAAAGCGCACCGCATCACTGGACAAGCCATCGGTTCGCCCGTAGTGATCGACTACGTTCCCATGGATGCGAAATAATCCTTTGCCCTGGCTGGCGACCCAGAGGTTGCCGTTGCGATCGAACATCGTCGCGTAGACCTCCGCCTTACTTCCATCGAACGTGGAGGTCACAAATGGTCTGACGGCACCTTGCTTCAGTTGTCCGAGCCCCAGCCCTGGCCCTTCCGCAAGCATGCCTACCCACAGGGTTCCGTCTGGACCAAGTGCCAGGGTCACTATTCCGTGCTGCCCTTCGTTGGACCTCAGCGCCTCAATCGGGTACGTCTCAGATACACCCTCATGCCAGTGGACAAGCGCCGTCTGCCCTCCCAGCCAAAAGCCGCCCTTCCCGTCACCCAATATCGAATCGATCGGGGTAATAGGTATTCCATCCGCCTTTCCGTAGCACTTGAATGCGTGCTCGGTCACGTGGCAGAGGGGCGCGTCTGAAACTGTACTGGCGGCTCGCACGACCCACAACGAGCCGTCAGGATCTTCGGCTATATTGTGGAATGACGAAAGCCCTTCCAATTGGGAATCAGAATTGACCGCACCTCCTTTGAGGTGAACGATCTCTCGGCTCCCTACTGCCCAGAGCCCACCTGTGCGATCGCCGAAGACCTTAAATACCTTGTTGCTAGAACCACCTTTAGAGGGAAAGCGCCAAGGAAGAAACCGAATTCCGTCAAATCTGTAGATCCCTGGGGAAAAAGCTGAGAACCAAAGAAAACCATCCGAGGTTTGCGTCATGGTTAACATGCCGACCGGCAGGGACCCATCTTGTGTTCGCCAAGACGTGTGGATGTACTGGGTGAGACGTTTATTCGGATCGAGGGCGTGAACCGTGCCTGCCAATAACAATATGCAAGTGAGATGACAGGCCAATGCGGCCGCAATCGTCGTGCGGGGCCAGCTAACTCGAAGCAGAAGCCGTCGGCGAGAAGCCATTTTTCCCACCTTCGCATCCGAACAGCATTAGAAAGTAATCCTATCCGGTCCGATAAAACTCAATTGTAGTGTAGTTCAAGAAGAAGGCGTACTCACAATGGGTTATTGATTTACCAGAGTCGCTCGAATCGTTCAAGCAACCATGCAACTCATGCGGCAGCGTGTCCCTCTGGCGGGTCCTTCCGGTACCACCGTTTGTGCTTGGTCTTGATCAGATCGATCCCACCCAACAGCAGCGAAAGCTCTTCGTGACTCAGGATGACCTTGCCTTGCGCATCCCCGGATTGCGGCCAGGTGAAACGCCCTTTCTCCAACCTCTTGGCACATACCCAGAGTCCGCTTCCGTCCCAGACGAGGACCTTCAGCCGATTGCGCTGGCCGTTGCAGAACAAAAACAGGTGCCCGCTCAGAGGCTCACACGACAATCGGTCTCGGACCAGCCCGTACAGCCCCTCGAACCCCTTGCGCATGTCGGTGACCCCGGCGGCCAGATATATCCGTGTGGCTGGACCCAGTCCAAACACGGCTTACGCCCGCTCCAACAAACTCACCAGGCGTTCGAACGTGGCCGCGTCAAAATCACGGTGCACCTCGATCCGACGACCGGCCGGCAGCACGACGGCCAGCCCACAACTCGGTTCGCGCTGCGTCGGCGATTTCCTGGCGGCCAATTCCACAGGCACCAAACGACCGGCAAAGGAAATTGGCTTACGCCTTCTCTTCCAACGCAGTTTCTTTAGATGGCGATCCAGGGTGCTGAAGCTCAAACCTCGACTGATAAAGCTTAAGGCTCATGGGGTAGAAGTAAACAGGGGATGCCACCCCTATCGTTGAACGGTACGAAACGGCAAATGGCGAGGTTTGAGCGGTGTGGCTCGGTCGCAGGCTGGGGGTCCTCCATTCACTTTGGGCCAACACCCGCTCCTCAAGGCTCTCTCAGGCTTTAGGCTCATGGGGTGCCCGCCTGTATCTGACTATTGTAGGAACTGCTGTTGGACTGATTCGTCTGCGCCCGCTTCATCCGAGTCCAATCTTGTTACCTCGATGATTGTGCGTATCTCCAACAACGATCCGACAGGGAACTTGTCTTGGAACTCTCTGGATGAGTAGCCAGTATCGTCGCGATGTATTTGGATAGTCTCCATGAGCAGGTTTTTCTCGATACCTTCGATTCCGAACGTGTGGATTTCGGCGAAGTCACCGTCGTTACATTCTACTTCTCCCCGTACTTGCTTGAGAGAAACAACTCGTGTCTTTTTCGTAATCTATTCTCCTATTGGATTTCTTCAGCCCGACAAGATCAGGGAGTGTTAGATTTTGTTGAGCCACGGAATTGGTATGCCTCCGGGTACCGATGGCCAATAGCGTATCGCGAATAAGCCCGGCGAATACAGTCTGAAAAAGTATTAACCTCTCTTTAATATCTGCTTCACACCATTTTCCTAGCATGGCTCATCACCTCAACCTACTTAGGTTGCGAGTTTGAGCGCGTTCCTGGCCTGACTGCGTTTTGTCGAGGGGCAGCGTCAGTGCTCTAGGTGCCTGTTATGAAGGAGCTTAAGCCATGAGGCGAGACCGCTTTCTATCGACGCTTTTTTTCTTTTCCCAACGCGCTGCGGTGGTGCTCGTTGCCTTAGTCCTCGGAACTATGGCTTATGCGCAAATCGATCGCTCGGTGCTGGAGGGCACGGTCACCGATCAAAGCAGAGCGGTAGTGGCAGGGGCTGGCGTGAAGATCTTGGCCGTGGACACTGGAATCACGCAGGAGCAGACGACCAATTCGAACGGGTACTATCGCTTTCCCGGCTTGGCAGTTGGCCGCTACACCGTGAGCGTAAAGCACACCGGCTTTAAGACTAAAGTTGTCGAGGACGTAGCACTACAGGTCGGCCAAACACGAACGCTCGACGCCACGCTTGTAGTAGGCGTGCCCGATGAAAAAATCGAGGTGCTGGCATCCGCCGCCCCTGCCGACCGCAGCTCCGCGGAAGCGGCCACAGTTATCCGTACAGACCAGATCGAGAATCTGCCCAACAATGGGCGCGATTGGTCGAGCTTTACGCTGCTCGCACCTTTCGCTCAAGACGATGGCGGCGGCGATCAGAGAACCATTCGTTTTGCAGGCCGAGCTCGTGACGACAACAACTTTCAGATTGACGGCGTCGATGCCGGTGGCATTCAGGAACAGGCGCAGAAGTCACAAACCCGCCTGCAAATCTCTCAGGACGCCATTGAGCAGTATCGGGTTAACAGCGCATTATACGACGCAGAGTACGGCACCCAGGCCGGCGGGCAGATCGATGTCGAGACAAAGCACGGAACCAACGATCTCCACGGCTCGGTTTTTGGATACCTGAGGAATTCCGTATTCGATTCGCGCAACTTCAACGACTTTGACGTAAATGGCAACCCTGCCATCCCGCCGTTTCGTTATGGCCAATATGGAATGTCGTTAGGAGGTCCGATCAAGAAGGACAAGCTCTTTTTCTTCCTGAACTACGAGGGTCTTCGTCAATACGGTGTGACAACGAACCAGGTCCTTGTGCCCAACCCAGTTACGCAACAGGCAACGTTAGCGCTGTCGCCACAGATGTGTTCCATCCTGCAGGCGTTTCCCTGGCGTGCATCGACCGGGACCATCGGAAACTGTAGCCCTTTGCACGTTTTCCCCGACGGGGGCTTTGCGGATCAAACTAACAATCCGATTAACTCACTGCCCGACTCCGATCTATTCACAAGTCCTGCCCCGACGACGGTTCATGAAGACACCTGGCTTATCCGAATGGACTATCAAATCAACCAGAAGACCACGTTATATGGGAGCGCCCACCGCGACATCAGCCTGGTTAGCGGCACTAATGGCAGCAGCTCTCTTCCATACGATCTTATTCAGACCATCAATCATCCCGCCGGATATTACGTTGCCCTTCAGAACACCTTTTCGCCGCGACTGCTGAATGAAGTCAAGGTGTTCATAAACCGTGCGCCCTTCATCAATCCGCAAATCCCACCTTTGGTTTATTCCGTCGTGACCAATGACTGGGCCACGATCAACAACAATCAGGCGGATCACGAAATCGGAACCACCTTCGGTGTGGTCGACAACTTAACTTTCGTGCGCGGTCGCAACACGTTCAAGACGGGTATGGAGATTCGGCGAGTTCGGCTCAATCAGGGGTTGACGGCTGGCAACACGCTCTCTTTTGCCGACAATAGCAGCACTAGCAATACAGGATTTGAAAACGCCGACCTTTACGGAATCTCCTACACTTCGACGTGGTGTTGCCACAAGCTGCGGCGCACATTTTATATGCCCTACCTTCAGGATGAGTGGAAGGTGACCCCCACGTTCACTGCGAATCTCGGGGTTCGCTGGGAGTACTACGGAGTGGCCCATGAAGCGGATAATCGCACCACGGTTTTTGATGTCAGCCAATTTCACGGGGTCTGCTTCGGCTCGGCCTCTACCTGGCGCTTTGGCCTTCCCACCCCGCTTCCAACGCCAATCAATACCCCCGCATGTCCGAAGAACCCAGCTCTTTACAATGCTGACTACAGAAACTTCGACCCCCGTGTAAGTTTCGCCTGGGCGCCGGGTATGTTTCATGGCAAGACAGTGATTCGCTCAGGTTTTGGAATTTATCACGGTGCAGCGCAAAACGATGATTTGAATGCAGGATTAGAAAGCGACCGATACACCGCGTTTGCCACGTTCGATCCCTCCTCCAACGGCACGCCGCTCCTGCCCGCCTATCAACAAGTAAACCCTGACCTCAGCAGTTTGCCCATCACACCAGCGCAACAGCCCCGTGCTTTGCAGCGACATGGGCGCCGCGACCTTTCCGTCGAAACCTGGGGTTTGACCATCGATCGCGAATTGCCCTCCAACTTTTTGGCATCGGCACAGTATCTTGGATCGCGTGGAGTCCGTCTGTTCTCTCGTGGAGGGGTCAATTTTTGCGCCACCAAACCGCAGGGCACAGATGCCAGCGGCAACATCATTTGTACACGCACGCTGGACCAGTATTATCCCGGTGGAGATCCCTACGGTTCGGTCGACTACAAATCCGACATCGGATCGAGCACCTACAACGCTCTTTTACTCAGCCTCGAACGCCGATTTTCCAACGGCTTGTCCTTCCAGAGCCGGTATACCTGGTCCCACTCTATTAACGATGGATCGGTCGGTGGTGGGGAATCGAATGGCCCGGAAAATGTAAATTGCCTGGCCTGCGACAAAGGGCCGAGCGTCTTCGATGTGCGCAACAACGTAACCGTCAATACCGTCTACGAACTCCCGTTTGGTCCGGGCAAGCCGTACCTGAGTGGCACCGGAGTGTTAGGCAAAATCGTCGGCGGTTGGGAATTGGGCGGCATCGGTGTCTGCCACACCGGTCATCCGCTGACGATCACGATGAATATCGCCCCCGACCAGTTGCCGGATGGAAACGATCAAACAACTCAGAGGCCCGACCTTGTGCAAGGAGTTCCGATATTTCTTCCTGGAGGAGTGCACGACCACACGCTGCCTATCAATCCGGCTGCCTTTGCTCCTCCCCCACTCGACCCTACAGGTATCGCCGACGCGAATGGCAATTGCATCAGCGCTTGCGGCCTCGTAAGCCGGTTCGGAGATGCGCCCAACGGATTGATCCGGGCGCTCAACGTGTGGCAGATCGACTTGGCACTGACCAAGGAAACCAAGCTGACCGAGCGTGTGACCATGAAACTTGGCGCACAGATATTTAACATCTTCAATCACGTTCAGTTCGGAGATCCAAATCCCAATAACATAGCTTTCAACTACACGAATGTGCCGAACAGCGCGGGAAACCCAACCAACACCTGGGTTCTTCAACCGGCTGGCAGCCTGGGCCTGATCGACACGACGGTCAATTTCAACAACAACAACGACAACGCGGCTTCGCCGAATACAGGCACGGGCTTGCCCAGGCAGATTCAGCTCATGCTTCGCGTAGAGTTCTAGCTTGCTTTGGCGGACCGAATCATCGCGGCATTCAGGTTTTCTTTGCGCATGGACCGGATAAAGGCCAGTGGGCGGATATGTTCGCCGCCCAATCTTCTCTTGAAATGAGGTTAAGAGACACTATGACAAACGGTAACGCATCCTGGTTAAGAATTTGGTTCACAGTTGTGGCCCTGGCTATTCTGGTTTTCGTTCCTGCCACAGTAGCGGACTCACCTTCGGAAAGCTACAGCATTATTAAGAAGATCCCCATCCCAGGCCAAGGGAGCTGGGACTACCTCACCGTCGATGAAGGTGGACGCCGTCTTTACGTTTCTCACGGAACCCAAGTGGAAGTGCTCGATATCGATTCCGGCTCTATTGTCGGCAAAATCGAAAACACTCCCGGGGTCCACGGAATCGCAATCGCCCCTGAACTGGGGCGAGGGTTCGTAAGTAACGGCCAAGCTGGAACTGTCACAATTTTCGATTTGAAAACTCTGAAGAAGATCGAGGACGTCCCGGTCGGCAAGAAACCCGACGCGATTATCTATGATCCCGCTACCTCGCGCGTTTTCGTCTTCAATGGTGACAGCAACAGCGCCACCGCGATTCAGGCGGCGGACGGAAAAGTTGCAGGAACCGTCGATCTCGGTGGAGGTCCTGAATACGCGGTAGCCGATGGTTCAGGGTACCTCTACAATAATTTGGAAGACGCCAGCATAGTCCTCAAGATCAATGCTCGCACGCTGAAAGTTGAGCAGCGCTGGCCGACTGCTCCTTGCGCTTCGCCCTCGAGTATAGCGATGGACAGGCAGAATAGGCGGTTGTTCATCGGTTGCCGCAGCAAGGTGATGGCGGTCATGAATACGGACAATGGCAAAGTAATCACAACCCTGCCAATCGGCGACCATGTCGATGCGACCGCTTTCGACCCAGAATCCCGGCTTATCTTCAATTCCAACGGCGAAGGCACGATCACGGCGATTCGCGAAGACAGTCCCGACAAGTACGTGGTTGTGGAAACGGTTAAGACGTTGCCCAAGGCGAAGACGATGGCGCTCGATCCTAAAACCCATCGCCTTCTCTTGTCGACGGCAGAAGCGGGACAGTTCGAAGTGCTCGTGGTGGGAAGGTAGCGGAGAGTGGCTTTCTCGACAGTTCCTCGCGTTCACCTAAATATCCTCGGCGGGGATCACGCGGGAATCTCGCAGTACTTGAGACCTGGATGTGAGAAAGTGAAAGATAGGAACTGGCCCGTTTGATGAAATATATCCAAAGATTATCGATTGTCGCGCTTCTCAGTTGCACTGCCTGCACGCGCTCGAACTCGCAGCAGCAAAATATTCCGCCGCCGCAGCCGGTGGAATTGCAACTGCAAGTGAGCACACCCTTCCACTTTGTAGTTTATGGAGATTCCCGTTTTCACGATCCCAAAGATATAGAAGCGGCGAATCCTCCGGTACGGCAAGCGCTGGTGCAGGCGATCGCACAGACGAACCCGGCATTTATTTCGTTTGGCGGAGACATCGTCTACAACGGCTACGATAAGGACGACTGGAAGATCTACGACACGGAAACCGCGGTGTGGCGTGAGAAAAAGATTCCGGTCTATCCCGCGTTGGGCAACCATGATCTGCACGGCAGTGAGAAAGACGCGCTGGGCAACTACTTCGAACGCTTTCC
Organism: uncultured Acidobacteriaceae bacterium; assembly: GCA_963750245.1. Classification (GTDB taxonomy): domain Bacteria; phylum Acidobacteriota; class Terriglobia; order Terriglobales; family Acidobacteriaceae; genus Sulfotelmatobacter. Next base: position 691,006 of record CAVVQB010000001.1, on the reverse strand, counting down.
AGAGCTGAAGAACAGCCGCTACTATTCGGTGCGAGTCGCCGACATCCTGATGCTGGTTCTGGACAGTTCACTCAACGAAACCTCCGGTCCACAAGGGCAATGGCTCACCCAGAAGTTGGATAGTCTTCCCGGTGGCGTGGAGTTCGTTCTAGTCGTCCTTCATCACCCTCCCTACACCAGTTCGTCCGACTCCAAAATGTTTGGTGGAGGCCACTCGGCCCGCTCGCAGGAGCAAGATCTTGCCAAAATGCTGGAAGCGCGGCAACAGAACCTCCACGCCCGCATCGTTGTGTTCTCTGGACATGTGCATAATTACGAACGCCATGACCACGGCGGCATCACCTACTTCGTGACCGGTGGAGCGGGAGCGCACGCCTATCCGATTGAACGCACCAAAGACGATGCCTTCCAGAGCAAAGAAGTGAATTATCACTATCTGCAGGTGGAAAACGATAAAGGTAAGCTGAAGATCACGATGAACCGTTTGGATTTGAACGGCGGCACTGCGCGATGGACGCAACCTGATTCGATTACGATTTCGGTTCCGACCACAAAAATTGAGGCGCCAAGCAAGTAATTTTCAAAGGGACAAAAAGTCTTTCAGGCCGGGCCGGACCACAACTTGAACCTTCTCGTCGTCAATGGCATCATCCCCTTGCATGAAATCGCTCGTGCGACACCTTCATCGTGCACTCTTGATCTCATTTTTCTGCGCCACTCTTCACGCCCAGGAGATCTCCATTCAAGCTCTCGTCACCCCTTCCACTGTCATCACCAAGGACGGCCGCCAGGTCAATTTCGCCCTCCACGGATTCATCGAATTCAGATCGCTATCCGAACTGTTTCCCTACATCGACTCGCAAACCCATCGCTGGCCGGGCCACCCCGCCTTCGACGACGCCAAGCGGCAACAACTCGCCCGCGAATTGCTTCGCCGCGGCATCGAGAGTCGCGTCGTTTCCATGACGGATGAGCGTCCGTTCGAAACGCTCATCACGCATACCGAAGACGAACTCCGCCACGCACTCGCCCAAGTCACTGAACCCACTCCCGTTGGATACGCCGAGGCCTTCGTCGCCGTCCAACAAAAATGGAAACACGCTATCAATTGCTGGAGTGCCGCTCCCTCCATTCCTGCACGTGTCCTCTCCAATTGGTACCCGATCACTGAGGGCATCCCACTCTATGGCGCCACCTATGACTCCACCGAGCACTTTTGGCAAGCTATCAAATATCACAGTGATACTACCGTCGCCGACCTCAACGCCCTCCTCACCACGCTTGAGCGTCAGAATTGGACGCCTTGGCTCGCCCGTCTCGATGCCAATCCTAGCCTCTACCTTCCGAACGCTTACGCAATCGAGTTCCTGCGCTCCAACCTCACGCGCGACCGCCTTCGCTGGTTTCGCGACCAACTCACCACACACAATCTTCAATCCACCGAGCACGCTCTTGCCGCGCAGCAACGCACCGCCGCGCCCTTCCGCTTCACCGCCTTCGAAGAAAAGGTCATCTGGGGAGACCTCGCCGACGTCTTCCACCTGGTCTACACCTTCTCCCTTCCAGATGACCCGCTCCGCGCTACCCTCGACCGCTCGCACTTTGACGGAATATATTTAGGCAGTCGCAAGATGCCCTTCATCGGCGAAGACTTCCGCTTCCTCATGCTCGAAATCTGGCACGTGAAATATCTCCAGATGCCGCGCTTCCGCGAACTCATCAGCTCCATTCCCATCAAGATCCGCCTTGAGCATTTTCTCAACGACGGCGACTCCCCCGATATTCCGATTCCAATTTATGTCGGCTACCTCAACCAGATCCGCGATCTCGCCCGACGACATTAGCCTGTGTGGCGCGGTGAGTTTGCCACGAACCGCGTTGGAGACAGTATCTTCGCCGTATGACGGACCCTAGCTTGCAGCGTATCCGTAGCGGCAGACCGCGGTTTGGTAGTGATAACGCTCTTGGAAATCTGGAGCACAAAGCGGAGCACAATAACTGCCGATTGAGAACCCCACAGCCCGACTCAGAGGCATCCGCTCCAACTGTAAGTGCTTGAATACGAGTGAGGGCGGCGAGAATGGTTCATTTGCTAAACCGTTGTACGGGCTAACACCTGTACCGAGGGTTCGAATCCCACCCTCTCCGCCAGAACTTTAGTTATCTAGCACTTGCAGGCTGGTGATACCTACACTTGATACGGTTTTCAAGGAAGGCGGTCACCGGATGCACCGCGAAGTCAATCTCACCAAAAGGGTCCAAACTCCGCAGGGAATGCGGTATTGCGCTGTTGTGCTGTCCGCGAACGGGCGGGTTAAGCCTGACGCGGTTCTGGTCAATGGCAAGCCCGAGCGCCACCCCGAAGGGGCCTACTACATCGAATGGCACGACAACAGCAGGCGTAGACGCCTGTCGGTGGGCAAGGACGCAGCCGACGCCGGTTCCATGCGCCTGCGGAAAGAGACCGAGCTTAACAACGGCGATGCCACGGTGCCGGAGATCGCCGCGAACGGCCACAGGTCGCTTGCCGCAGCGGTCGCTGACTACCTCGAAGAAACGGAACTCACGAAGAAGCCGAAGACGCTGGCGGCCTATACGACAGCCTTGACCTACTTCAGGGAGTCCTGCCCCAAGCTCAATCTCGAAGACATTGACCGCATGGACTTGCTGAAGTTCTGCGCTTTCCTGCGGGATGAGAAGGATCAGGCACCGCGCAGCGTATACAACAAGTTCGAGAACCTGATGGCGTTCCTGAAGGCGAACGGGATTCGCGGGCTGGTCGGTAAGAACGATTGGCCCCGCTACACCGAGGAAGAGCCGGAGATGTACGAGAAAGAAGAACTAAGCAAGCTGTTCGCAGCGTGTGATGCGGAGGAACGGCTGTGGTACGAGTTTTTCCTGATGACCGGGATGCGAGAGCAAGAAGTCATGTACGCCTACTGGTCGGACGTGAATTTCGCTGCATCCACAGTTCGCGTCACTCACAAGCCCGACCGGGGATGGACACCAAAGGCGTACAAAGAGCGGGAGATTCCGATTCCCGCGAAGCTGGCGAAAAGTCTGAAGGCCTGGAAGGCTAAAGCTAACAAGTCATGTAATTTGGTATTTCCAACTGCGGGATGCAATCCGAAGCTCGACTTCCTCGACTGTCTGAAGGCTGTTGCAGAGCGCGCCAAGCTCGACGAAGACAACTTCTGGCTTCACAAGTTCCGTGCAACGTTCGCGACGCGATGTCTTTGGGCAGGTGTCGATCTGCGGACCGTGCAGCAGTGGCTAGGTCACTCCGACATGGAAAGCACAATGAGGTATTTGAAGCCGTCACGCAGTCAGCATGTACGGGACAAGGTGAACGAGATCTTCGCTTAACCATGAGCAGTCAGTAGGATTTGAAGCGAATGTGCCTACTCAGAAGTGAAGTGGGCTGTTTCCAGTCGAGCGAATGATTCTCGCCGCTGACTCCGACTTCCGAAGATTCTCCCCGCCTAATTTTGCTCCCATTCAGCGGCATCCCTAACAGCCCAACGTTCTAAGAGAATGCTAGCGGTATGCCGGGGAGGGGTCTGAAAGTGACAGAGGTAACGAGCACACCATATGAGCTAGGTCAATGAGTGAAATCGCGATCTATCAATAGTTAACTCCAGGGATCCTGTAGATTGGCGAGTTGGCCTACCGCCTCAGCGACAATTTCCGGTGGCATACAAAAGTGCTGTTCAATTGCAGCTATTAACTCGTCACGATTAGCCAACGCATGCACGCATGATCTACTTCTGTCCGATTCAATCAGCGCGAAATTGCGGATGACCGTGGACCCACCACGAGCGAATCGGGCGAGCAATACACAATTCAGAAAGGTGGCATCCGCGGAGAACGACCCCGCGATTACGTTGCTGAAATCCTCAAGCCTCCTCGGCGCCGGTTTCGCCAGGTACCCATGACGCAAGGCTCCATCACGATAGAGTTCGAGGCGTGAACAGCCATTCGCATCTTGTGGCTTCAGCACATAACGATCTCGGCCTAGGGTGATTTCGTAATCGGTATCCAGGCCGCGAGGGATTGGGTCCAGCAACGGAGCTGCGTAACCGGTATCTGCCAAGTACTCCCGTCCCTCAATCGTGATCATGTTCACAGCGTGAACTTCTGGAGTCCTCATGTCTGCCGCGCACAACTTTGCTTCGTACCCGAGACTTCGCAGCAGCAGGTGAAAGTAGTAGTTGTTCGAGTAGCAGGTGCCCCCAAAATGGTATCTCTTGATTCCTTCCAGATACAACCGAATGTCGGGGAGGTTCATCAATCCCAGGTGTCTGCGGTAATAAAGCTTGGAAATATTTTCGAAAGGAATTCGAGTGAGGTGCGCGGTCACTAATTCCCGAAGCGCCGCCAAACTGGAATCTGGTCGCGCGACTTCCAAAATTGCTAAATACTGCGCAAGAATGCCCTCAGAAAGGAGCACGGACTTTTGATTAGCCTGCATAGGCTGTCCGACTGTCTTCCCCCATTGGGGGGAAATCAAACTGGTGAGATTTGCGATTTTTGTGATCGAGCGACTCCCATTGCCGCTCCTCGAAGTTTAGCGTAACCGTCGTGCACCGGCGTTTACACTCATCGAGAGTTGGACGGCCCGGGTCAATGAGTGTAATGGACAATCTTGCCTCCAACCGTCGGAACTATCGAATTGTTTGCCCGAAGATGATTTGTTTGCGCTCGTTCTTAGATTTCACAGAACCATTCTCGACTACTATCCGTGTACGAAGAATCGGGCGGATCAGCGAAGTCAGCGCTAACGCTGTGGCAGCCCTCTGATGACGGGCCACCTGAGATGAAGTAGTTGGACATCTTATACGGGTCGACAACCGCATTGAACACTTCGTTCACAGGCTTCAGAATCCGCTCCCGCACATTCACGTCAAAATCCATCTTTGTTCTCTTTTTGGGTCGATTCTATAAGGGATACAGGACAGTTGGCGTAAACAGGATTACACCAAACAACCTACCGCGCGGTTACTCAGGTTCAAGGAGCCGATATTGTTATGTAATCAACAACGCCCGACCTAGCCATCACACTGACCGGTGGCAAACGTCACGAACTAGTGAGGCGGGATCAGAATATAATTTTGCTCAGGGCTGGAAGCGGGATCTTCCCAGTCCCGGCGGGCTCGGTGGCGCCGAGTCGCCCATAAAACCTGAAGCCCGACACTCTCGGGGGAGCGTGCCGGGTTTTCTGCTTTATTCGATAATGTGATCCGATATGGGGCAGAATGTGGCTGTGGCCACAGTGAGTTCTCGCTGTTTCGAGTCAGTGTTGACCAAATCAGGCGATTACACTCATCGAGAATTGCCCGCTTCCCATCGGGGTCAATGAGTGTAATGGGGATGTTACGCCACCTGCGCGTGGCCTGCTACCATTACCGCATGTTCAATTTTGGGAAACCGAAAACAGTTAGCGACTGGCTAGTTCACATCGCGGGAGCTATCGTCGCAATATTCCTTATCTGGTGGATGCTTCGGGTTTTCGTACTGTGAATGCACCAAAAACCCTTCGGCGTGGTCAATGAGTGCAATGGGGATTTTCACCACTTGCGGAGCGGCAGGGTCTTTCGGCCCATTGTTCATGCGGGCCGTTGACTTTCGACACCAAGGGTGAAATCATCATTTCGTCGAGCGGATCGCAGTCTTACCCCACGAGAAGCTTGACGTTGCTCTCGCCCTTCTTGCGCATTCATTCGTCCTTACATCATAGGATGTTTCTTTCTGCGCATTCGCAACGCTTGAGAGGGGTGGTCAATCATGACACTTGTGGCAGCGTCCAAGAAACTCATCAACTTCGATACTAAGACATTCCTTTCGACCGTCAACGGCGGTAGAAAGATCGAGGCTTTTCCGAAGAAACAGACGATCTTTGCTCAGGGCGATTCGTCCGATGCTGTTTTTTACATAAAAGAAGGAAAGGTAAGGCTCACTGTTGTGTCGCAGATCGGGAAGGAAGCCACAATAGGTATTCTGAACGAGGGGGATTTCTTCGGAGAAGGTTGCCTTACAGGGCAGCGTCTCCGCCTGTGCTCCGCAACCGCAATGACCGATTGCTCCGTGATGAAAATTGACAAGAAGTACATGAATGACGTGCTCCACCGGGAACACGCATTTTCCGACATGTTCGTGGGATATTTGCTGGCACGGAACATCCGCTACGAAGAGGATTTGGTGGACCAGCTTTTCAATTCCAGTGAAAAAAGACTGGCCCGGATATTGTTATTGCTGGCTCATTTCGGCAAGGAAGGTAAGCCCGAGGCTGTAATCCCCAAGATGAGTCAGGAGACCCTCGCAGAAATGATAGGCACAACTCGCTCGCGCGTTAGCTTTTTCATGAACAGGTTCAGGGAATTGGGATTCATTGATTATCACGCTGGCGATGAATTACAGGTTCACAGTTCACTCCTCAACATCGTTCTCCACGACTAGAACTTCCTTCCGAACAATGTGGCAATCCTCTCGCGCAGACATAGCCACCCTCGGTTTCGCCATTTCCTTGATGGACAGTCTGAGCTTGCTCGCTCACACTGGAAAATTAGCGGCGCGTGGCTTGAATCGATTCTCAACTGTTGTTAACAGGCGTTAACACTCATTGAGAACCCGCCCAATCCCGGTCAATGAGTGTGATGGGGATATTACGCGAACTAACGAAAAGCCCACAGACTAAGCTGTGGGCCACGGTCGGATCAACCCAAGTCTGATCCCGCTTTGCCCTTACCTGGAGTCTCCTGTTCCGTTGCAATCGGAGCATCTTGTGCGCATGAAGGTAACTCCGTGCCCTCGATCGACGATCTGCACGATGAGACCTGTGCCTCCGCAACTGGGGCAGGCATCGTCGGCTATTTCGTGCCTGACGACATCATGCATTGGCTGCACGAACTCAAACCCGTAACGAAAGGAATTCCGGTTCCGCACGACAGCGCGAGCAGTTGCGATGGTTATCGGCAGTTTGATCTTTAGGTCGACGGTCTCGCCGATTTGCAGTTCGACCGGCAGAATTGCAGTGATGCCGGATTGGCTGATGTCCAGGGTCTGGCCTGGAGAAAATCCGTTCCCTGAATGAACCGTCACTTCCGTTTCCAGCTCAAATCGCTGGTGACGCCGTCTTTTGGTTTTGTTATCCTCTTGTTCGCTTTGCTGCGGTGAACCCCTTTTTGCGTCGGTGCTTATTATTTCGTTATTCTCTTCTCGATTGTCGGTCACTGTGGGGCAGGCATCGTCGGCTATTTCGTGCCTGACGACATCATGCCTGTGGTTATCTCATTGGGATTATTACGATCTTAGTATTTCCTTACAGTTATTAGATGCAAATGAATTGCCGTTCGCTGCATCCTCCTGTGGTCGCTATTGCAAACAGGCGATTACACTCAACCCCCCTCACAGTCTCACAGGGTCAACGAGTGTAATGGGGATGTTTCGTCAATCGACACTTTGGTTTGCGGTCCCGCTGTTTTCGTCTTGGCCCTGGGCGAAATGCGAGACATGATATTCGCATGTACGATTTCGGCTAGAGGTTAGTTCTACCGCCTTGAGTTGCCTCTGTATGCCGTGAAATCTGCTGATTGGAACACAGCCGGAATGTGATGGTAAACCTCCGCAAAGTGGTGATGGCGGACGATGAGCCCGAGTGGGGAGCCGGAGCAAGCAGGCGCACTCTGCGCGGTCGTCTTGTGCAATATCTGCCACTCCTCGGGTTGGTTTTAGCGGCTGTAGGCGGCACTCTTGGAGCAGTTTTCCTGGTGGGCGGTAGGGATTTGTTTGACTTCGCTCTCGCCTATTTGCGTCGATGGAACGCTGCGTGGATGGTGCTCTCCGTGCTCGCCTTCTACGTGATCGCCTATGAGGTCACTCAGACCCAGTGGTTCCTGCGATTTGGCATTGAAATGATGCCGGAGCGCTTGCAAGGGCTGGTTCTTGCGCTGGCACTGGGCAGTTTTTGCTTAGTAAGTCCGTTCCGCACTGTTTGGACGAACTACTGGCTGTTGCGCGATGGTCGCCAAGTCAAAGCGGCTGTCACCGATATCCGCGAACACGGAAGTGTGGGCTACCGTTATCGCGTAAATGGAAACGAGTACACGACATCCGCCTACTGCCCGCACGAGGGCAGGGTCTCTTGTATCGCGGGTGAAAACATAACGGCATATTACTCGGCCTCACATCCTTCGGTTTCGAGAATCCAGCATACCGTGTCGATGGCTGACGGTGCGTGGCCGGTAGTGATCTTTTTCTTTTGGCCTTTCGAATTCATGGCAATCGCTACCGTCGTTAGCCCGCGAGGCAAATGGGCCTATAGGTTTGGGAGCCGGAACGTCCTGCCCCCAGCGATGCGCAGGACCGAATAGAGAGCGACATGGCGAGTATCGCACAATTGAGGTGAAATTGTGGCTGATCAGGAGGAGAAGCGGCGCACGATCATCCATAGGTAAGCGACAATGGACAGATAAACGACAACCACACCGAAGACGGCTCCGATCACAAGCGATCGCCGCTTGATTTGTTGATCTGCTGCAAACGGCGCTGGAAATACCGGACCATTAAATAGAACACGATTGCGCAGAGAGAAAGGCTCAGCAACAAGGCACGGTCGTCAGCCCAGAGGGTGATCTTCATCTTACGGCCCTCGTGCTGCCATTCCCAATTAAGCGATTAATACCCAATCAAAAACCTTGAAGGACGGCACGAACGCCACCAAGGCGACCACGACACCAGCACAAACCGCTATGACTCGCGTCCGCATGGGGAAAAGATTTAACTCAGTGTCAGTTGTTGAAACCAGAAGAGTTGACTCATACGCTGTTTAGACACCGACAATTTGCTCCGAGTCAACCCCTTGCCTTCAAGACTCAAGGATGATTGACGAAAAAGGCAGTTAGGCTCTTCGTGGGTTTTGAGCGAAATGGGGATTTTGCAACAACTATCGGCCGGGGCCTCTCCGGTGACAGAACGCGAACGTGCGCGGAACAGGTCGAGCGTTGGGACAGGTTGCTGGATTCTAAAACGGCTTACGCCTGTCCCTATCTTCGATGCCTGCTGGGCAATCATGCACATCGAACTTGCGTCTCAGGTACTCCTGCGCTCCAACAGCATCGTGAGCGAATGTCGTCGGTGTGAAGAACTTGCGCTGACATTTCGCGCATGAAGCCATCGTGGGAACTTTGCCTTCATACCGCACGATGACGATGCGGCGCTCAGTTCCTTGGGGTGCCTTCGCGCTTTCTCCACTTTGCCAGCTCGGAATGCGGATTGGGGAATCGCACAAATGAGATTCAAACTGCTTGGCGATTGCGCCGAATTGCGCCTCGCCTGGGAAGTTAAAGCTTAGGTGGCAGGAACTGCACTCCAGGAAACGGCCCGTTGGGGACATTAGGATACCGATGCGATGAGGTGGTTGCGGGGAAGTGCTGGCTGACATTGCATATTCCAACTCTCCACGTACAAGGCCATCTTACGCTCTCCAGCAACTCCGCATTCAAGCCCACTAGGTCAGTGAGTGCAATGGGGATTTTTCGCCAACCGTCTTGAGTGCTAAGCTCTTGGGGTCGACTCGGAGGTGCTTCCCATGAGATTTCTCTCGCTCGGCATAACTATCATGTTTGCTCTTGTGCTTGCGGCCTCGAAACAGGCATCCGCCCAGTCATCGAGTGAACATGATAAACAGGAACTGGAAAGGCTTGAAAAAGTGTGGAATGAGGCCCACGAGCACGGAGACGTTGATGTTTTGCAGAGTTTATGGACAGATGATCTTGAAGTTGATGTGCCGAAAATGCCTGCGATGAGCAAAACGGAAGTACTGGCCTTTGCACGTTCAGGGCGCATGAAGTTCCTCCGCTACGCGACTTCCGACATAAACATTCGTGTCTACGGAGATGCAGCCGTTGTAACCGGTCGCCTGCAACGAACTCGAACACTCAACGGGCAGGAGCTTTCGGATGACTGGCGGTTCACGAAGGTGTATACCCGCCATGCCGAAACGTGGCGAGTAGTTTCATTCCATGCCTCCGAAGCCGCCAAACCGAACTGAGCTTGGCGTTGATGAAATCAGGCGATTACACTCATTGAGAATTGGCATCTTCCCGTCCGGGTCAATGAGTGTAATGGGGATTTTTCACCAACTGGGACGGTTGCCCATTAGTTGAGGGCTCGGATTGCTTCCGGTTTGCCGACCATGCACTCTGAACCCGCGTGATGCCCCGATGAGCTGTCGAGGACTTCGCGCTGGCACTCGCAGCTTCGATTCAGTTTTCCTTGCAGGTTAGTGCCAATCGTAGGAGGCACGCGCCGGGATAACGAAAACCGCCTTGTCCCGATTTTTCACCCACCAGTTCTTCCACTTTTGAGAGTTCTCCGCGGTTTCTCCGAGCGGCGGTTAGAGTAAACGTCCCTCCGGCATAATTGTTGCTAACCCCGAAACGAATCTTTACCCCAACGGCCCAATCTGGTCGAGGTCAGAAAAAAGCATCGCCCGCAGAGCTTTCGACGCTGCTCTGGAACGGGAGCTTCAGGAGTTAATTCAACAGGCACAGCGAATGGCCAGCCGGATTCTGCAGCCGTCGGACCTGTGGGGCCTAGAGCATTACCTGACTCAACGGCATAAAGAGATCGACCGCAAGTACGAATATCACTATTCACGACTGACGGATCTGTTGGGGAGACTTTTGTATGAAAATCGACTTAGCGAGGAAGAGCTGCGCGGACTGCGTGAGGACAAGATGGAATCAATCCGTTCTTTCGCCAGATTTCTCAAGAACAGCGCAGCCTGACCTGCATTCTGAGTGCTAACGCCTGTTTACTACAGCCAGGCTTCGCAGGACGCGCTTGATCTAGGATTCCTGGAAGTGCTACGATTTCGCGCAAATTAGCCTTCGGTCCTCGTCATATCCGGCTCGCAAACCTCGGCATCATTACTGTACTTGAGAAGAGGAGAGCGTCTATGCAACCAACTCGATTGAGTCGAATGCCAATTGTCTGTTCTGCGGTGGTGTTCGTTGCCATCTGCCAGACTGCCGTGGCTGGTACGCTTTGCGTCAATCCGGCCGGTTCCCATAACTGCTTCAAGACTATCCAAACCGCCGTCAACCATGCCTCGGCCTACGATCTCATCCAGGTGCAAGCCGGCACCTACAACGAAGAAGTGACGATTGGTCTTCCAGTGTCGATTAGCGGTGCAGGTCCCGGCGCCTCGATTATTGATGCCGCCGGTCTCGCCCATGGCATCTTCGTGGATGGTTTCGACCATCCCGGCCTGAAGCAGGTCACCATTACCGGACTTACCGTAGAGAACGCAGACTTTGAGGGCATTTTGGTGGTGAGCGCTTCAGATGTCACCATCCAAGACAACAGCGTGATTAACAACGATGCCACACCGGGTTTGGGGTTCACCGGAGCGGCCACCGGTTGCCCCGGTCAGCCTGGTGACGGCGTTTATGAGGATGATGAAACCGGGGACTGCGGCGGCGCTATTCATTTGATCGGGACCGCCAACTCAATCCTTTCCGGGAACTTCATCACCGGAAACGCCGATGGGGTGCTGATCAGCGACGAGACCGCCGAAAGCCATGACAACCTGCTCATCCACAATACAATCACGAACAACCCGTTGGAGTGCGGCATCGTGCTGGCCTCGCATCCGCCGTCGGGCAAGACCTCGCCACCTTACGGTCCGCACTTTGGGGTGGATCACAACACCGTGGCAGAGAACATCTCTAACAACAACGGCGTGAAAGTTGGAGGTTCGGGAGCGGGCATGTTTTCCGATGGCATGGGCCGCGGCCGCGTGTCGGACAACGTGATCATTGGGAACACGCTCATACATAATGGACTGGGAGGCGTTGCGCTGCACACGCACGTGGGACCGGCGTTTGGGCTTCCGGCAGATGATATGAGTGGGAACAAGATTATCCTCAATACGATTGCCGCTAATCTCGCCGATCAGGCCGACACCGCTACTCCCGGACGTGTGGGCATCAACATCAACAGCGGCGATGGTGGTTCCCCGGTTCGCGGCACCGTCATTTCCCAGAACGTAATCAGCGACGAGGATATCGACATAGCGGTCAATACTCCTGCCGAAGTGGATATGCATCTGAACTCTTTGCTGGGAAGCGGTATTGGAGTCGGCGACGTTTGTGCACTCGACGGTTCCACGGTGTGCACCGGCACAATCGATGCGACCGAAAATTATTGGGGATGTCCTGCGGGTCCGGGTGAGCACGGATGCACGAGCATAAGCGCCGCCAGGATTCTATGGATTCCTTGGCTCCAGAAGCCCGTCGGTAGCCACTAACGTTTCCGGCCAGCGCACGAACCTTCACGTCTAGAACAGTCCGTTTTGCAGCGCAGCTCCCGCAACAGCGGGAGCTGCGACTAAAACCTGCGCCATAACACTCATTGACCTCAATGAGTGTAATCGCCTGATTACAACAGTCACCTTTAACGGGCTTCAAGTCGGCGCGAAAATAGGCCGGACCACAATCGACATCTATGTTCCAGGCCTCGACGTTTCCGTCGGTCACGCCCACCGCATACTTCGCCGTTATTATGCCGGTTTTATTCGTTGCGGTTGTGCTCCCGGTTCTTTTCTTGGCCCTTTTCTTCCTCGCCTTCCGTAGCGCGAAGCATCTGTCGAGTCCTTGGCTGCGAGGATTCGTTCAGGTCGGGGCGACCCTGGGCGGGGCTCTCAGCGCGATCCTGCTTGCTGGATTCCTTTGGGCTATGCATTCGAGCACCGTACGCGGCCCTGTGGCTTACTCCCCAGATGGCAAACACGTCGCCGTCGTCACTTGGGCTGTCGGCCCCCTGGTTGTCAATGACGAGATCGCAACGGTCAAGGTCCGTCACCGGAGTGGCATTTTCGCTGCGAGGGTGTTCTCCGGCCCAGGATACTCTAACGATGCCGACGATATGCAAGTGCGATGGATTGACAACGATCACCTTTTGATCCGATACGACAAGTGGTTCGGATACGACTACAGCCACGCCTGCACTCCTCATGCTTTCGGGGTTGAGGTAACGTGCGAGCCACGACCGTAAAGGATCGGGCTAGTTGGCGAAAAATCGCCATTTCACTCATTGACCAAGGATTTTGGCGAATGAAAGGCCCAAGCTTGTGCTAACGCCTGATTTCGTCAACTCACGTTTTCGACAACTCACGTCAGTAATCTTGCCCGACGTTTTGGCGCTCCTCATAATTGCGTTTGCACGGAATGTTTAGCCATTAGGAGCCTCGGAATGCGCGATGCTTGCAGGGCAATTGCTGCCTGTTGCTTCCTAGCTTCGCTGTGCGCAGCGGCACAAGAGAAAGCGACTACCCGCAAAATAGTCTTGCCGAGTCCACAATTGATCCACTGCCGTTCAGCCGCGTGTTCACAACTGTGGAAGCAAGATTCGGGTGATAGTCCGGCGGTTTATCCGGCACAAATATTTACGGATTTGGTGAAAGGTGAAATCGTGGGACTCACCGCAGTTTATGACAAGTCAGTGTCGCCAGATGAAATTCGGGCCGCGATCAACAACATCTATGGGAAATGGTCTCTTCTTCGTGACGGCCCAGTACGCGTGTGGCGTATCGAATCGGAAGAATTAGCTGTTTCGATGTACGACGGAACTGACGGGGTAACACAGGTAACCTATTTGAAATTCGGTACTCCGCAGTCCCTTGTGCCTGCGGCCCACATCGACTGCAAGAAATAGCTGTTGAAAAATCCCCATTACACTCATTGAGCCCGCTGGCCAGCCCGCGAAACCTCAATGAGTGTAATCGCCTGTTAACAACAACTGAGAACTAGAGTAGCAACCGCAAGCACGGTCAGGCAGGCCTCCCGCGTGGTTCGCCCTGGAAATCGCGGGCCAGCGTCGGCATCACCATCCAGCACGCGTAGCGGGACTTCGGGTCAAGAGGACCCGGCTCACGACCACGACCCACACGACACCGATGACGGGCGAGACGAACCGCGAATAGGCGCCGTACGGTGACCAGAATCCATTCCTCAGCCACGTGGTGCCGCCTAGCAAGACGAGCACGACGGCTGCGACCCCGGCCGCGAAGAGCGCGTTCGAGATCAGCCGGGCCCGCCAGAGCCCGAAGGCCCCGGACATGATCAGCATCGCCCGCGGGAACGAAGTCAAGACGACACCGGCCCACGCTAAGTCGTTCAGTCCCGATGTGAGCGTCTGATTTCCGGAGCCGGCGATCGAGTACGCGAGGGCTGCGACCACCGTGATGAGCAGGAGAAAAAGCGCACCCACCGCTGCGCTGGAAGCGGTTGCCGCCGCGCCCCAGCCGTCTTGCCCGGCATCCGCCAAGGTTGTCCGGAGCGCCGCCGCGAACCACATCAGGTTGAGGATCGCCAGCCCAGAGAACACCGCGGCGATCAGGATCCGCGTGCGCTCGCCGTCGTAGAACACGACGAGTGCGTCGGGCGACGCGCCAACCTGCGGCTGATCGCCGTAGACGAGGTACGCGATGATGAAGAAGAAAATGGATTGGATGCCGCCCGTACGCCACAAGCGTTCCCAGAACGCAGGGGTGGTGTACACGCTGGTGGAGGATGAGGATGTGGTGGATGTGCTCATGAGAATCTCCTCGAACTAAAGGTGAATTCGGACGCCCCCGCGGCCGAGTTTAGACAATGCGGTGGTGCTCAATTGTCTGCCCGATTGGGGTGAAATCTTAGGTCCGGAGCCAGGGCAAGTCAAGGAGACGGACCTTTTGGGGAAGCCCCGACCAATCTGTTGGCGATAAATCGTGATTGCGCTCATTGACCCAATCGCCTGTTCGCAACAGGGTCTGATCCGGGACTCAGCGAGGACGATTTGGAGGTCCTTTAGACAGCAATGCTCGGCGGACGCTCCAACGCAAAACGAGAAGGAATACTCCGAACAATCCAAGCGGGAAGGCTAAGTTGAGAAAAGCTGGTAAGAGCCTGTCAAATGTTGATCCCGATGCATAGCGAAACGTTCGGGCCGCGTCTCTCCACTCAAAGCCGACTATCGTGAGCGCAATTAGGGCTATTCCGATGAGCTGCACAGTCGTGAGTTTTTCTTTCCCACTCGCGAGATTGCGCCAAAGTCTCGCCTCGTTTTGGGCAGTATCTGGAAATACGATGTTCCGCTGCCGCGCATTAATATCTTGCTGCCATTCTTCGAGTCGTTTACGCACAACAAAACCTCGCAGACCGCCGGAAACGCGATTATCTCACGCAGATCAAGCGTCAAAACCGTTCTTTCGATAGTTGGCGTAACATCTCGATTACGCTCATTGACCCCGGTCGGCCCAAACTCTCAATGAGTGTAATCGCCTGTCTACGACAGTTAACTGTTGACGAGCTAGTCGGGTGTGGAAGGCGATGCCGCATTAGAGCGGGAAGTCGCCCACAAGGGTGAGAGCCAGCAACTCGTCCGCTTCTCCAAAATCACATACAAGACTTCCACCGTAAGCTACGGATTTAAGGGGAGGACCGTCCTTGCCAACGATTGTTAGCCCGCGCTGCCCTTTGAGCAGTCTGATTCGTCCGGGTTGCTCGAGGTGATTGCCGTGTGCGGCAGGATTAGAAACATCCACCCGCCATGGCCGTAGATCAAAAAGTGGAGTTCCCGCCACGGCGCGGGGGCGAGCCTGCGTCTGCTGATCCTCGACCTCCCCGTTGAAGAGAGGAACTGCACACTTCACCAGCCTACCTGTCGGATGCTCGAATCCAAGCTCAAGCAGACTAAACACTGGGTCAACAAGCTGCCAGTACACGTTGGTTGCCCGCGGATTTCGAGCGATAGCAACGGTGATGTACCCCTTCCGCTCCACGTTTATGACTGCTTCGTAGTTATCATTCGATACCCGCGTAAGCTTGGGAAACATCTTGCAGGTCTCCTCAGTGCAGCAAGTGAATCATGGCACTGGCCACGACTGAGACTATCGCACTTCGGTTGTTGACGTAACATCCCCATTACACTCATAACCAAACGGTTCTGAGTGTAACCGCCTGTTAACAGAAACGAGCTGCTAATCTGCGGTGTCGATTATTTCGTAGGGAGTCGTGATGTGGGCCCTAAGCCGCGGAGCGGAGGCAGCCGCACTCGGGATTAGATTTGACCCACCACGCGATAACTCCCGGTTGGTCGGCAAACCGGAATGTATGGTCCGCCGCTTTGTCGCAAGCGAAAAATGAGGTAACGGGTTGGTCTGCGCAAATGTATTCGGCCTTCGTTGGAGCACAAAGCTCCTGGCCATGATGGAATGCGCAGCGCTCTCGTCCTATTTAGTTAGGCAGTCTGGGAAGACTTTTCCGGTTAGCAATGAATCGCCATTACACTCATTGACACCGGTCTGGCAGCCCGCCAAACCTCAATGAGTGTAATCGCCTGGTTTCAACAGTTTGGGTGAGGAAAGTGGCACAACCGCCTATTGCGAGGCAACTCGTTGGGCGACCCGCTTAGAACCCGTGGCACCAGAGCTGCTTGCTTACGCCTTTTGTCGCGAGGTCGATGGAATAGCAGCGCGCTTTTTCGTCTCGCACCAGCAATGCATCTTTGGTTGCCTTCAAATCCGTAATGTAAACGTCCTGTACGTCTTGCTCCATGCGAGGATCGTGGTCGTTATGAGCGACTCTCACCCTCCATAGCAGCTTTCCGCTGGACGCATCTGACGCGACCACGTATTCATCAACTCCGTCGCCTTCGGCAGAGAATCTAACTCCCGCATAGACGATGGGTTCGACAGGCTTGGGTTGTGCCCTCTTCGCCAAGCTGGACGTAACACACGCGAACACGATGCACGCGAGCAGGCTGTAACGAGACATTATCTTAATCTTAGTCCGGTAAGAATCACCGCTCCTAACCACCGATCTCAGCATAGCTTCTTTGGGAGTCACCGTCGAATGGCGTTAAATCGCCATTACACTCAAAATCCACGGTTTGGGGGTCAATGAGTGTAATCGCCTGATTTCGACAATCGTCCTTGAGTCTTGAAGGCAAGGGGTTGACTCGGAGCCAATTGTCGGTGTCTAAACACCGTATGAGCCAATTCTTCTCTGGACTAGGAATCGCAGCGATGGCGCTTGTACTTGGCGCAATCTTTCATGGCCAAGCGAACCATCCTGTCCCGTCGAACCCGCCGTTCTCAGTTGCCGTAGCTCCCGAAGACAGCAACGATCACGGGCAATGGATTTCAATGAGAAAGGCTGGGTTCATCAAGCCTTTTTACGTCGTGCTCACGAACACCACAAACGAGCCTCAAAGGGTATTTGAGGCGTGGAATCGGTGGGGCTATAAAGCGATTTCCTTCGAATTGCTGACGGAGGACGGCCAGAGGGTCGTTGTCTCAAGAAAAGACAAAGACTTTGACAAGAATTTCCCTTCCACCTTCATCGTGCAACCGGGCGAATACTACGTGTACACGATCGAATTAACCAATGAAAACTGGATGGTCACTCCGGGCCTGCGATTCGCCAACGCAGAGCCAGTCGCGGTTCATCTCAAAGCGATTTATGAATCGATGCCGACGCGTGAGAGGCGCGAGGCAGCAGCAAAAAACATCTGGATCGGTCGCGTAGAATCGAAGAACTATCCGTTTCGATTAGTACACGAGTAGCGGTTCGATCGGCGATAGTTGGCGGAAAATCGCCATTACACTCATTCACCCTCTGCACCGGGGTTTTGAGTGTAGTCGCCTGTCAACAACAGTTGACCACACAATAATTGCGAGATAGCATTCAGGCCGTGGACTGGCCGCCCGGCCACTCCCCGACAGCCCAGCGCGATAACAGCGGCCGGAATCGCGTTTGATGCCGAGGTTAATGGTCGTAATTTAGCGCTGCCCTAGTATTTCAGTATGCGCCCGCCGAGAGGTTCCGGCGCCACAATTCGGGCACGCGTGAAACTCTTCAATGTGTCCGCGCACGGTCGAATCAAATGGAACCGCTTCTTGAGGGTCGTTAAGATAAACCATCTTGTCCGAGTGGTGGTTCATTCCCGCACCGCACCGCGGACAGGTCATTTTTTCAGTCTTCTCCAGAGCAGGCATCGAGGTGCTCCATTCAGTGCAAAGCTATTTGCTCCCGACCGTGACGTAGTGTCCTCGCCATCCAGATGAGTTCCTTCAAGAACTTATCAATGCGCCGGATATAGGAATCATCGAGAAGAGTACCTTCGGTGGTAAACACCTTTTGCACACTCGAGAAATTTACATCCCAAAAGATTGTAACGAGACCCAGTTCGCGCATGACAGGCAGCATGTCTTGAATTACCCGGGTTCCGCCAAACGGTCCAGCTGATACTCCCACGATGCCAACAGCCTTATGAATGTATTCTTTGAGACAACTGTCGAGGACATGCTTCAAGAGCCCAGAGTAACCGTGGTTGTATTCAGGCGATACTATGACCAGTGCGTCAGCTCGATCCATCTTGGTGGAAAAACTCGCGTGCTTGATGGCCTCGCCCGCGTCGTTGGTCGGTAGGGGAAGCTTTGCGATATCGATGAGGTCGGTCTCGACGCCCGTACATTTTCTCAGTTCCTCGGTGACAAGCCAAGCTGCGTGCTGGCTCGGTAGTGCCTCAGTTTGAATTTTCATAGGGTAGATCGGAGGCGCGGCCTGTGCGATACTCGCTTTGTGGTCAAACGTCCGCGCGATCCCGTCCAGCTTGCCAAGCAGGTTTTCGATATTGCTATCGGCGAAGCCGAGGACACTGTTAGCGAATCAAAACGGCGACCTAGTGCGCGAAGGGCTGGTGGATTGAAGGGAGGCATAGCCAGAGCCAAGAAACTCAGCCCGTATGAGCGCCGCCAGATTGCCAGTGAAGCGGCCAAAGCACGATGGAAAAAACCACAATCAGAATAGCGTCTGAATATCGGCCAGCTGCTTTAAGACTTCGCCAGTTACTTTCTTGTCGGTGAAGCCCCGCATGATGACAAACGGCGGGATTAGCGGACTGGTAAAGCGATAGCGGAAACGGCGACTCTCGCCGATTTTCTTCAAGATGTTTCCTCGCTTCGTGTCACTGAACTCGTTTAAGTGTTGAGCGAATGCCGGAATTTCATATGCCTTCCCCGTAACCAATTTCATAGGACTTCTAACGTCCTGAGCAGCGAAAGTGCCCATATCGTCCGTCTTAGCGAGAGCGCAGGAAAGCAATACGTCTGCGAATAAATTGTCTTTTCTTGCACTGATGATTGCTTTATGCCAAGCGCTCCGAATTGACTGCTGGGCAGCATCGATGGCTTTCCTAACGGCTACATCTAGGGTGTCGGAGTCTATATGCGATGACAATGTGTCAAGAGCCGCCCTAGTCGCGTGTAATCCGAGTAGGTGTGCGTAATGTGGGAGACCCTGCGCCAAAACAGCGACTCGATCAAGGGCTGCGGGATCAATAGTCATCTGGAGGCGCGAAAGCCCTTTGTCTACAATTTCTTTAATCTCCTCGCGGGACATTCTCGGCATTTTTATTTGCACAAGTGCCCGTTGAACAGATTCGTGCTCTGAAATCAGCTGGTCAACGCTATCTGCTACCCCCACGAGGACCACAGTTGCCGAAACGGCATGATCGGAAAGAGTCTTAATCGTGTCTGCGAAAATGGTGCGGTAAGCATCGTCCACTCTATCAAACTCGTCAATGATGAGTATCAGTACCGATCCCTTGGACCACGAGTCCAACTGTCTACGGACTACGTCGGGGCTAATTATTTCTGCGCTTGCATCGATGCGTGGCGAGTGACCGATTCCACCGAATCCGCCAACTTGGGTTACTTCGTTGTGTTGAATTTCTTCAAAGACTTTTCGCCAAACGGAATTGAAGCTATCCCCCTTGTCGCAATTGATTCTGCGGGTCGTTACAAAACCTGCCGGAAGAAACGACGCCAGCACATTAGCAAGTGAAGTCTTGCCGACGCCCCGATCTCCGAAGATGATTGCGTGTTGCCCTTTTTGATTAACTGCATCCAGCACATTCGTTACCTGCTCTGTCCGACCTGCGAATAACGTTCTGTCGTCGATCGGGGCGGCAGGAGTAAAGACCCGGCTAGCTTCTAGGGATAATTCCTGCGCTCGGTCAAAGCTTAAGTGGTCGCTTGGCGCTGCATCCATGGGACAATTATAGCCTTGAATGGGACAATAAGATGCCTACTTCCTATAATCGAATCCTCTACGCTTAATTCATAATGAACTTTATGCTTGACAACGCTGCATCTCCGGACTATATTGGCCTTATGAATCGCCTATCAATTCCCGAGCGAGCGAAGATTCTGGGGATGCTGGTAGAGGGAAACAGCCTTCGTTCTTGTGCTCGGATGGCCGACATTTCGCTGAATACAGTGACCAAGCTGCTTGTTGACCTCGGCGCGGCCTGTGAGCAATTCCATGACGAGAACGTCCGCAACGTGCGCGTGCACCGTTTGCAGTGCGATGAAATTTGGTGCTTCGTCGGGGCCAAGGCTAAGAACGTCACACCAGAGCAAAAGGCGCAAGGATGGGGTGACACTTGGACGTGGACGGGTTTGGACGCTGATACCAAGTTGTGCGTGAGCTATCTCGTAGGCGGACGCAGTGCGGACTGGGCGATGGAGTTCATGTTGGATTGCGCTAACCGAATCAAAGGCCGTGTACAAGTCACAACAGACGGCCACAAAGCATATCTAGAGGCAGTGGAAACTGCATTTGGCGCTTCTTGCGACTATGCGATGTTGCAGAAGATTTACGGCGCACCAGCAGAGAACGATACGCGCTATTCTCCGGCAGTCTGCATTGGATGCGACATGAAGGTTATTAGCGGCGATCCCGACCCTAAGCACGTAAGCACGTCCTACGTGGAACGGCACAACCTAAGCATGAGAATGGGCATGAGGCGCTTCACTCGTTTGACGAATGCTTTCAGCAAGAAAATTCAGAATCACGCGGCTATGGTTGCCATCTACGCCGTACACTACAATTTCACCAGAATCCACAAGACGCTGCGAATCACTCCCAGCATGGCTGCTGGCCTGAGTGATCACGTTTGGAGTCTTGAGGAAATCGTAATGATGGCCGAGAGTTACGCGCCAGCACCGAAGCCACGTGGACCTTACAAGAAGCGAGTTTGAAAGCCAAAGCTAGACTGATGCTAGTAAAGCATCAACTGCATCCTTATAGCGATCCAATGGCTCATCATTTACCTGGGGCTTCGTATCGTGAACCTGATAGTGGCCCGGCGTGATTTTATAGAGTGGGCTTCCAAGATGGGAGCAAACGATAGCCACCGAGTGATTGTCCGGGACTTCTTGGAAATTAACTTTCCCGTTTACAAAACGTGCCGGGTCTGCCTTCTGCAATTTCTTGGTGCGCTTCTGAATCTCTTCAAACATTGCCCCGAATGCTTTGCTTGCCTTTTTGTTGTATTGCGTGGAGCGGTTCAGTAAAACCGAATGTATGAGCGGAAGCTGCATATGAAACTTGTCAGCTTTGGCCTTAAAATCGACTTCTCCATAAGCATTATTCACGCCGATCCCGTATAGCAGAGAACCGACGTTGTCTATGGCGCGGGCTGATGAACCATCACTTGAACAGGGGATTATCAGTCTCTCCGCAGCCATCATCGCCAGTTCCGTGTATGCTGCGAAGCTAGGGTTACAGTCGATAAATACTGTCACGCTGGCATCGTCGCCAAGCTGCGAAATACAGGCTATTACGATGTCCTTGAGCCAATTCCGCACGTTTTTCCACGAGTCCTGCGGCAAGGTCTGACCGCCAATTTGACTAATAACCTGCGCCTGCAATTCGAGACTCGGATCGCCCGCGATGAGCCAAAGATTTTTGGGGACGTTCGGGTTATAGTCATGGCCCCTTATCAGATACTTAACTTCCTCTCCTGTCTGCTTCTGGGGAGAATCGATCCTCGCATCGAAGTAGCCGCCAATAGTCTTCCGTTTCTTGCTTGCAAGAACTTTAGAAAGGGCTTCAGCGCCTTCACCGTTGCCGCCAAGCACAATCTCCGAAAGATTAGCTTGTGGGCACATATCGACGAGAATAACGTTTTGGTCCGGGTGACGGTGCGCCACTTCCGTCCCGAGCACGAAACTCAAGAAACTCTTGCCAACGCCGCCTTTGTTGTTCCACACTGCGTATCGCATCGCCTTGTAGGGTATCATTTCCCCTCCCTGCCTGCCATGATTCGGAATGCGCGTGCGTACAACAAGGGAAAATTTCAAATTGAGGCACTACCGCTGGCTCATGCGGCCCATTCTGGCAGTACCCAAGATCACAGGGATGTACAAACTCCGATTGGAATCCATAAACATGCTCCCCGTTGAAGTGCAGCCTTCCATCAGTGAATCAACAGGCTGAGTAAGAACGCGAAGTACATCGTTCTCCCCAGTGGCTAAGCCGACTTTTTGATGGAAGCACTTTGGAACTCGATGACCTTGCCCCGCTGTTCCAGGGGTTGCCCCGGGTTCTTCCGTGGTTTGAAGTTTTGTGGAACATAAAATGGAATCAGCCTCGCCATTGTAACCTCCTGCGAACCGAGCATCCGAAGCGTGTTCTCCCGGTTCGTTGTCTGACCTTGAGATTCAGATCGTTAAGAGAGGTGACAGGCCTTGGAGCAGTGAAGACAAACAGACAATAGGCCTAGCTTGGTCCGCCGCAACTCGTGGGCGGCTGCGGCGGTGTCACAACAGGCAGCACGGGTTCTAGCGCCAGGTTTTAACGCGTCCGCCACCCGGATTTGCTCGATGCTGTTCATGGAATCTGGCCGATGTGATTCGGAGTTGCGGGGAAGAGACACGGGTTACTTCATTATTCTTCGCAGCGATAGACCGAGGAGGTCACGGCTCAGATCTTGTGCCCTGCAAATGTCACGAATCGCAGGGATCCGAATCACATGGGACACGACGAGAAAACACCACGACAAGACTTATGACGATGAACGACGCACGCAAATCATTGAAGGATCAAGTAGCGCTGGTTACCGGGTCAAGCTCTGGCATCGGCGCCGGCATCGCTGTCGCACTAGCCGCGCAAGGCGCGAGAGTGGCCGTGAATTACTCAAGCACGGTCGATGGCGCAAACAAAGTCGTGGAAGAGATCAAGGCTCTGGGTAGCTGTGCCATGGCAGTGAAGGCCGACGTAAGCAAAGAAGAGGACGTCAAGAACATGTTTCGCCAGGTCATTGAGCGTTATGGCACGGTGGATATCCTGGTCAACAACGCTGGGCTTCAACGGGATGCACCGCTGGTCGACATGACGCTCGCACAGTGGCAGCGCGTCATCGACATCAATCTGACCGGCCAATTCCTCTGTGCGCGAGAAGCAGTGCGGGAGTTTCTGCGGCGGGGTGTCGTGCCGGAGCGCTCTAAGTCGGCCGGCAAGATCATTTGTATCAGTTCTGTACACGAGGTGATTCCATGGGCAGGGCACGTGAACTACGCTAGCTCGAAGGGCGGAGTCATGATGTTAATGAAGAGCATTGCGCAGGAACTTGCCCCGAACAAGATTCGGGTCAACAGCATCGGACCGGGAGCCATCAAGACCAGAATCAATCGGGCGGCCTGGGACACGCCGGCGGCAGAGGAGAAGCTGCTAGAGTCGATCCCCTACAAGCGCGTGGGTGAACCTATGGACATTGGGGCAGCCGCGGCTTGGCTTGCTTCCGACGAATCGGAATACGTAAACGGAATCACGCTCTTCGTAGATGGCGGAATGACCCTCTACCCGGAATTTGCTCGTGGCGGATGACATAAAAGAACAGAACCTCCGGTCGCAAGGAATTCAACGGCACGCCCCCCTTCTTCCCCACTCCGTCACCGAGGGCAGTACAGCCATTGCAGATCTGGAATGTGATGGTCACACATGGTCACGCTTCTGGCGTGAGGACCCTTCCATCTAGCCAAACAATCTCCTGCGCAACTTCGGTGCTACCCATTTCTACGATCATCAGGTCTGGTGACATTACCGTTTTCACTGCCTTATTTGTCGGTAGGTCATGCAGTGTTCGGGAGGCGACGGTTTCAAGTGGGCTCTGTGGTCGTCACTAAGCCTGTGAAACCCACAATGTCCCCTTTACGTCGTGCTCCGGTGTTTCGGTCCGATTCCGCGATGGATTTCTGCTGCGATTCCGGACGCTTGGCGAATGAGTAAACAAGCCTAAGAAAAGGGAATCATCTTGACAATCCACCAAGCGCCGGAGGAGGATTGGGGACGCCCGCCCTATCTATAAGGAGGCTCAATGAGAACGCCTTCCGGGTTCTGCCACACAGCTTGTAAGCCTTCCAAGTCAGTCCGTGAACACCTCAACAGATTTGCAATCGGCACCATGCTAACCGGAGTGGGCTTGTTAGCTTTGGTGTTGCGGGCGGAAGCGAGGGTGGTATACACGCCCACCAATGTCACAATTAGAGCTAGCACTTTGCATAGGCGGAGCATGTACGGTCTCGACCTCAACAACGATGGGGTCATTGACGTTACTCTCAGCGTAGGCTATGGGGGGATACCCTGCGTCGGCGGAGGTTTTGGATCCCTGGCCATTGCTGAGGAGACACCAGCCGCTGGCAACGGAGCCGAAGGAGCACCCGCTGCGCTAGAAGAAGGAGAACTGATAGGACCCAGCCAAACCTATCACGCACAGGAAGGAGTGCTGGAGGCGTATTACAGTTGCAGTCGGGATCAGTCCGGTGCGGTTGGGTCCGAAGAACGCTATCTCGGACTAATGCTCCGGATTCACGGAGAAACTCACTACGGATGGGCGCTGCTGAGTGTTATTGCGAATGGGTCCGAGGCTAGCACAACGGTGACAGGCTACGCTTACGAAACCAGCCCCGGGACACCAATCTACGCTGGGCAGACCACGGGCGCAGAAGATTCTTCAGCCTTACGCCTGGAAGCGTATCCAGAAGATTCCGCCAGGGGCCGCATGATGAAAACGACGATACGATGCGGATTCCAGGCAAGCGACGATCGCGCTTTTTCCGCGAGGGCGAGGTGGCTGAGATCGCGATAAGATGAGGCTGCTCGCCAGGCTTCTTCTGCGAGCCTCATACCAGAGCGCCACTTCCACCCGGGTCCAGATTGTAAGCACGTTCCAGATGACGAAGAATAAAGCGCATGTCGGCAATGTAAAGGATCTCTCCGTTCGCTTGGCGTTCTCACGTACAGGACGGGAGTCGTTCGTAGCAAAGTTGGAGGCAATTTGCATAGCGAATCGCGCCTGTCACCGCTTGGTTGTGATCGTGGGGCTCGCGAAAAATGCTTTGATTTTGTTCATCTGAAAGGTTTCTCCTTTTGTCCCTCCGAATACCCTCCGAAAACCTTCCCGGAGGATGACGCCAGAAACTCACATCCACAGTCTCTGCACCGCATTATTGCTGGGCTTTCTTCACTTTCCACTTCCTCAAATACTCCCTCACGAGTTGCTCGAGAAAGAGCCGTTGCTCATTGAAATAACGGAAGCCCCAATTTCTCGAAGTGGGCCTTGCACATCTCTGCGCTGCCACGAAAGTTCTGCGCGATGTTCACGAAGATAAGCCCTGCGATCTGCTCCGCGCTGCAATGTTCTGGTAGGGACACTTCATATTGGCACATGGAACGGGGCGTGATCGACTCAAAAATCAGGACTACACCTCTGAAAGGGTGTTCGACCGCGAAGATGGACACATCGCCCATGGTCAATCTCACGGACAAGTCCGCGGGAGAAAACCCTAGTTGGCGGTACTTCTCGTCGGTGCTTGGATCAGAGAAGAGTTTCATTTTAACTTTCCGGCCCGTGCGTTCTGTCGATTCGGGTTCGGTGCTGTCACCCCGCTGGTCGGAATGACAAAGCCTTCGTCATCTGTCTAGAGCGGCGGTCCGATGCTAGCTTTTGAGATCTCCTGCCTTCCCGAACTCACGAAGAGGGCCAGAATTGAGCGAAGAGTGCCAACAAAAAGTCATGGCCACGTTCGTGAAAGGTGGTCCTCTTCGGCGGCAGACGAATTCACCGCTTGGCAGATTTCTTTTTGCGCGATCTTTGCTTTGCGCGGCGGATCGTTCGCTTCTCGGCCCCGGTTTTCGCCCAGTATTTTCGCTGACGATATTGGCGCGAGCATTCTTCGCCGCAAAAAATCGCGCCGGCTCGTTCACGCACAAAAAAGTTACCGCATCACGCCCTGTACGATGTTGGCCACGTCCTGCCTTATGTTGGCGATGCAGGCTTGGTCTCGGCCCCGCTTGAGTTCACCTAGCAACCGAAGGGCGCCTGCATAGATGATTCGCTCGCGCCGTAGAGTGGCTAGATCCTGGAATGCGGCGATTGTTGAGCGCAGATCTGCGCTTTCGTCTTCGAGCAATGTTCCCTGGTTGAGATCTGGCTCTATCACCTTGACATAGGCAGCAACGACTGGTCCGAATTCCCGAACAAACTCGATCAACTTTTCGTCGTTGTCCGCGTTAGCAAACCTAATGTGCGGCGATTTCCCGCTGGAGTGCTTCTCGCCAAAGCGCCAATTAATCGATGAAAGATACAGCAGGTGTGCGTCGCGATGGGACTCCCAATCGGATTCCATCATCGGCAACTTGCCGGAAACAAACAACTGCTCGCCATCTATTCCGGCGCTGATGTCAGACGCCCAAGTGACTGGAAAATAAAGGGTTTTCCCCAAGACCCATCTTCTCCTGAAGTGCTCTGCAAATATACTACGTAGCCGTCGAGCATAGTTACCGATAGTTTTCCATCAGAAGCGGAAGATGGAGGCACACGAATGGCAAAGATGCTCACAGTCGGTGAAACAGCACAGGCGCTGGGAGTGAAGCCGGCCACTGTTCGAAGTTGGATTTGGAAGAGACAGATCGAATACGTAAAGGTTTCGCGGGCGGTTCGCATCCCTGCCCACGAGATCGATCGACTGATTGAACGCGGCACCCGGCCAGCTATTGGATCCTCGCGATCTCAAGTCGCACGGGGAGAGGATCAAGAATGAGCGCCCGATCACAGCACTTGTTCGAAAAGGCGCTGCCGCCGCGCGATCTCTCCCCCGTCTTGCGAGAGGGTCCTCTGTTTTCAGAACACGCGCAGAAGGCGGCCATAGGGGCAGCATTAATGGACAATTCGCTCATGCGGGGCCCGCTAGCAGCTCTGTCGCTAGCTGACCTGCTGGGAAGCCGAGATCGGACTATTTATGCCTTGATGCTGGAACTCTCGGCAGAGGGCGAAAACTTCAATCTCAGCGCGATCATACAAATTCTTGAAGACCGTGGTCAGCTTGAGCAGGCAGGCGATGTTGCGTACATAGCGTCGTTGATCGATGGGGCCGTCCCCGAACCGGGACTCGTGAAACGGCATGTCGAAAGTATTAAGAGGCAGGCACACCTGCGCCGCTTCCAAGTGGTTGGGGAACAACTTGTACACGGGGTGCGAGAGTCCGGAGCAGACCCAAACAGCCTACTGCTCCAGTTAGAAGAGACAATTGCCGATCTTCGCACGGGGCGTGATCTAAACGGCGATCTCCTTCCATATGAGCCGTCGCATTTGTCGAAGCGCCCAGAGATCCTAACGCTTGCTCACGTTAAAGCACGAGAGGTCGAGCGGCTGTGGGAGCCTTACCTCGCAAACCTGACGCTTGCCATGCTGTCGGGGGACCCCGGTGTCGGCAAGACCTACATTGCTTTAGCGATTTCTGCAGCACTGACGATTGGCGAGGAACCGCTTAGTAAAAAACGTCGGCTTCCCGCGAATGTGCTTTACCTAAGCCTAGAGAACCCGCCGGAGTATGTTGTCCGTCCACGCTTCGACGCGCTCGGCGGCGATGCTTCGCGCTTTCACATCCTGCGAGGGAGCATTGTGGGCAAGGGCGAGAACGCCAGGCGCGGATCGGTCAAGTTATCCGACGTACGGCTCATCTCGGAAGCAGTCGACCGAACGCGAGCCGAACTGATAGTTGTGGACCCCATCCAGTCGTATCTCGGTAGTGAGGTCGATGCTCACAGGGCGAATGAGACACGTCCTATCCTGGACGCGCTGGCCCAACTCGCTGAACGAAAGAAGTGCTGCGTGATGTTTGCCCGACATCTTGGCAAGGCTCAGGCCGGGAGAGCTATCTATCGTGGCCTAGGAAGTATTGACCTGACAGGAGCGGTGAGGACGGAACTGCTGGCGGGCTTTGCCCCAGAGAACCCCGAAATGCGAGCGCTGGTGCAGGTGAAGTCCAACCTTGGAGCGTTCGGTCCTTCGCTCGGCTACGCCGTCGATGACAAAGGCTTCCGATGGACGGGCGAGAGCCACCTAACCTCAGATGCAATACTTTCGCCTGATTCCCCGGGGAAAGATAACTGCGCCTTGGACGAAGCCGTGGATTTCCTGAAGGTAGAACTGGAGCAAGGGTCGCGACCAGCGCATGAGCTTGAAGAAGAGGCACGACGGGTGGGAATCGCGCCGAGGACATTGAAACGTGCCAAGGGCCACCTCAACGTGACGTCGCACAAGCGAGGTATGCAGGGAGGATGGCAGTGGTGTTTGCCCGAAGGAGACCAAAAGTGATCGAAGGAGGCCAGTTTCTTGGTTGGATCTCTTCGAGGAGGTTTGACCCCCTTCGAGGTACTGATCCGCTTTTGCCTCCTTGTAGTTTGGGTGCTGGCAATGCCTGAGGGCGGGGAGACTCGGATACAAAGCGACCGGGGAACCGGTTTGCGCCCACCTACTGTCCAAGATGAGCGGCACCACTACTGCCGAGGCTGTGGACAGAAGCTTCCTCTTGGGTTCCGGGGCCACTTTCATGAAGAGTGTCTACGGGCTGACAAATGTAGTCGCACGATTGAGCAGCGTCGGCGGGAGCAAGAGAGGTTCGAACGATTGCTGGAAAAGCAACATTGTCTGAATTGCGGAGCTAGATACGGTGATCATCGATCTGATGGAGCAACAAAGGCATCGCGTGAAGCTTCACAACCCACCCAGGAGCGCGATCCACCGGTCGGATGAGGGCAAGGCGCGACAGCTCTGTCGATGACCTCGCGAGGGCGTTTGGTACACGCCCAGCGGGAAGCAGGTTTCTAGCAGCGGTTAGCGTAAACCGCGATACACAGCTAAGTGAAGTCCAGACGCAGAGGATTCAATAATCGCCGCGCCGCGCTTTAAGCAGTATTGACGCTGGTTTCGAGAGGGCCCTGCCCAAACTATGACCAAAGTTCAACCCAATGTGCGGCGACTACTGAGGCTCAAAGAAGCGGCTCAATACCTCTCCCTTAGTCCGTGGAAGCTCCGACACATCATCCAGGCCGGTGAATTGCCGATCGTCAAGTGCACCGAGAACGCTCCCTGGCTCCTCGATGTGCGCGACTTGGACGGATGGGTTGAACGCAATAAGCAGACCATCTGAGAGAATGCCAGGGTTCCCTTGACAACTTAGCCGCTTAGTCCGATACTCCAGGGACTAAGCCGCTAAGTCGACTTGGGAAAGGAGAACGGGATGGACAAGGAAGAACTAAGCCGCTATCTGGCGAAACTTGGTGCCAAAGGCGGCAAAACTGCAGCACAACGCCTTACGAAAGAACAACGAATCGAGCGGGCTCGCAAAGCTGGCAAGGCGAGCCAGGCGAAGGCCAAGAGAAAGGGGAAATCATGAAGAGACCACGCGGAACTGGCAGCGTGCTTCGGATGAAGGGCAGCAGCGTGCTGTGGATAAAGTATCACCGCAACGGAAAGCCGGTCCGGGAAAGCGCCCATACAACCAAAGTGAAGGAGGCCGAGAGACTGCTCAGGCAGCGATTGGCAGCAATCTCTACCGGAACCTATTTGGGTCCCAAACTTGAGAAGAGGCGGATCTCCGAACTGGCCGACGACCTGATCCGGGAATATCGGATCAATGGACGCAAATCAATCGACGATCTGGAGGCGCGCTGGAAGTTGCATCTAGAGCCGTTCTTCGGCGCCCTTAGGGCCATTGATGTAACAAGTCAGCTTGTGGCTCGATACATCGATGCCAGGCAGACCGAAGGGGCAGAGAACGCAACCATCAACCGAGAACTGGCTGCCCTGAAACGCATGTTCAATTTGGCACGTCAGTCTACTCCGCCCAAAGTCAACTCCGTGCCCTACATCGCCATGCTTCGGGAAAATAATATTCGCACAGGCTTCCTCGAAAGCAAGCAGCATGATAGCTTAGCCGCCGAGACCGGCAAGATTGGCTTGTGGCTCCGAGCGATGTTTGAAACAGGCTATACCTACGGCTGGCGACACGAGGAATTGCTGGCCTTGCGGGTGAGCCAGGTGAACCTTGTGGCGTCCACGATACGACTCGAACCGGGAACCACAAAGAACTCCGAAGGCCGTGAAGTGAGCATGACCCTTCCTGTCCGAACGTTGTTGACGCAGTGCGTCCACGGCAAAGGCCAAGACGATTATGTGTTCACTCGCGAGGATGGAAAACCTGTGCGGGATTTTCGTGTAGCTTGGGCGGGCGCGTGCGGAGCAGCAAAGGTACCTGATTTGCTCTTTCACGACCTGCGGAGGACGGCGGCCCGGAATCCGCCGGGCCGGGGTGGCCGAGGGAGTAATCATGAAAATAGGTGGCTGGAAAACTCGGAGCGTGTTCGAGCGCTACGCCATCGTTTCGCAAAGTGACATCCGCGATGCGATGACAAAACTAGAAGCTGGGCAGCAACGCGACAACGCGGAAGCGGCCACAGAGCAGAACGAAGCGCGGAAGCAGTTTGGGCAGGGTTTGGGCAGGAGTGAGCCCACGAGCACTGATTCCCACAACAACTCCCTGCCGATCACTCCACAGGTTAACTAGTTGTTCCCTGAATGGGTTGGACTTTGGTGCCGGGAGGGGGAGTCGAACCCCCAAGGTACTAAGTACCGGCGGATTTTGAGTCCGCTGCGTCTGCCAGTTCCGCCATCCCGGCGCGAAACGTTAAGGAAGAGAAGATTAGCTTAATCGACGCTTTCAGGCTTTGCAACCGCGGCTAGCGAGATGTCTCATGTGCGGAGCTCCGCCTTCGGCTGTCCGGTCGAGCGAAGCCCGACAGTTCCTCCCGGCGCTCGAACTGCCAAGTTTACTTGGCGACCGCCTTCCGCCGGAGGCATCCCACAACGTGGTCATTCACCATTCCCACAGCCTGCATGAAGGCATAGCAAATCGTTGATCCTACGAAATTGAAGCCGCGCTTTTTCAGATCCTTGCTCATCGCATCCGATTCCGCGGTGCGCGCTGGAACTGGATTCCTGGCATTTCTTACGTTCACTTTCGGACGGCCATTCACGAACTGCCACACATAGCGATCGAAGCTGCCATATTCTTCCTGCACGCGCAGCAAGGCCCGCGCATTCTGGACAGCGGAAGCGATCTTGAGACGGTTGCGCACGATGCCTGGATTCTTCAACAACTGCGCGACCTTCCGTCGATCGTAGCCGGCCACTCGCTCCGCGTCGAATCCGTCAAACGCTGCTCGATAGTTTTCCCGTTTATTGAGAATTGTTTCCCAGCTGAGACCGGCTTGCGCGCCCTCCAGAATCAGAAATTCAAAAAGCGTGCGGTCGTCGTGGACTGGCACACCCCATTCTTCGTCGTGATAGCGAATCATCAATTCGCCGCGTGCCCATGGACAACGTGCAGGCTCATGTTTTTCTGCGCTGGCTCGTTTCATAAATCGCTGAATCTGGTTCCCTGGACCGCCGCTCCTCACACCGCCGCACAAATTATTCGAGCGACTTTGGATCCGACCTGTTCTTCGGCGACTTTGTGTCCAGCAGTGACACCAGTTGCCTTGCCGAAGGCGGAACTCCCACTTTATGGTCCACAATGATCTCTCTCGCGTTCAATTTTTTCCCGTACAGTTTTTCATTGGCGCTGCCGTCCGAGCGAAGCGTGGATCCCTCTAGCGATATCCCGGCAAACAATCCCTTATTGCGCGAGTAAGAAAGAATCTCCGCATCCATCACGATGTCGGTGGCTCCCTCCGCTGTGCGTCCCTTCGGCCCAGCGGCCGCCGACGCGTCTGCTCCAAGCTTTACTTTGCTCGACAGCAGCGAGCGCGCACCCTTGGGATTCATCACCAGCAAAACAAAATCGGTCGCCTGACCGCCCAACTGAAAGCCGATGCTGACTCCCTCCAGCGCGTAAAGCGCGGGGGGACCCCACAGCCCGGTGTAGTGCGGACCACTGCGGCACAGCATTACTCCGCGACCGTAGCTGCCTCCCACGCCGAACGCACCCTTCTTGACCGAGGGCAGAATCACAACGCATTCCGCCTTGTCTAACAAGTCTTGTGGAATGTTGTCAGGAATGTCTAGAATTTCCCTCATCACCTCGCCCGAGTCTTTCACCCGCTCCTCTTCGGCGGCGGCGAACGCCATCGAAGAGCACAACGATAGTGCAATTAACATGGCTGTAACTTTGCCGAGCTCTTTCGTCATCGATCTCATCCCTATCAGTTCCCCAAGCGTGGATCTATTTCACCCCGTAGGACGCACTATCTTAAACCGTTCCCCCTGTTTCGAACCGGTTTCTGCTGTGCAAAGTCGCAAGAATTGCGTTACTTCTGGTATTCGGCTCCGCGAAGTTCTGGACATGACCAAACGAGTGCTCCTTTTGTAACTTGGCTCTCCGGTCGGCCCCCTCTACAGTCGATGGATAGGCTGGGCAGCGCCTGCCGTCATTCGGCATTTGGCGTGCATCTAATGAATTGGAAGTACATTTTGGGCGGGTTGGAGTGAAAATTTTGGACGTCTCAGGCACGAAGTACACGCCGCGCTCCGGCTGGATTCTGGTGCTGGCAGCCGCACTGGTGCTCTCCTGCCCGGGTTTCGCCCAGTCCGATTCCTACTCGAGTTCTTACGCCAGCAGCGCGGCCGGCTCCGCTGCCTACGCAAATTCGGCAACTTCGGATTCGGCGTCTGACGATCCTCAGTCCGGCGCTATGCTCACCATTCGTACACGCGTCGATGAAGTGAACGTGCTGTTTATTGCCACCGACAAGCATGGCAAGTTCGTCCGCGACCTGAATGAGAAAGATTTTTCCATTCTGGACGATCACAAACCGCCGCAATCGATCGTTAATTTTCGTCGCGAAACCGATCTGCCGCTGCACCTGGGTTTGCTGATCGACGTAAGTGGATCGGTCCATAGCCGCTTTGAGTTCGAGCAGGACGCATCCGTCAGCTTTCTGCAGCACTCGATTCGCGCTGGATTCGACAAAGCGTTTGTCGTTGGCTTCAACAAGCGAAGCGACATGACGCAGGACTTCACGGACAATGTGCAACTGCTTTCCGACGGCATCCACCGGCTGCGGGATGGGGGAGGCACGGCGCTCTACGATGCT
Source organism: uncultured Acidobacteriaceae bacterium (assembly GCA_963750245.1). Classification (GTDB taxonomy): domain Bacteria; phylum Acidobacteriota; class Terriglobia; order Terriglobales; family Acidobacteriaceae; genus Sulfotelmatobacter. The sequence continues at coordinate 657,740 of CAVVQB010000001.1, read as the reverse complement.
ATCTATCGCGCCTGCAAAGAAAAATTTCTGAATGACCGTCCCGATCATCCGACGCGCAAGGCGATCGTGGTGGTAAGTGATGGCGAAGATAATCAGAGCGAAGTGTCACGGGCGCAGGCCATTGAAATGGCGGAACGTGCCGAAGTCATTATTTACGCGATCTCCACCGATGACAGCGGCCTCATCCTGCGCGGCGACAAAGTCCTGGAGCAACTCGCCGAAGCCACCGGCGGCCGCGCCTTCTTTCCTTTCAGGATGAAGGACATCACGCACTCCTTCGCCGCCATCGAGGACGAATTGCGCAGCCAGTACGTTGTCTCCTACAGACCCGCCGACTTCGACGCCGACGGCCGCTACCGCTCTATTGAGATTTCCGCCCTGAAGAAGGACCTGCAAGTCCGCGCCCGCAAAGGCTACTTCGCCCCCCAGCGGTAAGAATTCCTGATTGTCCTCCATTCGATCGTCATCCTGAGCGAAGTAAGAGCTTCGCGAACGCGAAGCACTTACGCAGTCGACTGTCTGCCCTGAGCGAAGCCGACGGTGATCCCTACCTTCAGCTCTTCTTCGCAGCAGATCGCATCGCCGGCTCACCGAACGCAACCAACTGTGCGATCAATGCCAGAACCCAGATGTACCACGGTATGGCATCATGATAATGAAACTGCAGGATGACACACACGGCGAAAAGCAGACCTCCCAACATAATTCCCTCCTCAGACGAGCGAACAACCATCCTAATGGCACGCCGATGAGTGCTCGCTGTCAGTGAAACTGGTCACATCTAGATGTGCGGCGATGGCCAGAAACCACGGTGACGGAAGAGTGAACGTACCCGGCAAAAGTTGGTTTGCGCCCGCGCCGTCCTCTGTGCTACCGTCCCATTAATTTCCAGACGAAGACTTCCGCATAAAGAGTCTGGGAAGACATCGAGATTAAGATTCTTGTAGGAGACGCTCATGGTCGGCATCATCTTTCTCGTAATCCTCGTTGTCATCGCCGTCGTCCTGATCGGTATGTATAACAGCCTGGTGCAGCTGCGCGTGCGCTGCGACTCGGCGTGGTCTGATATCGATGTACAGCTCAAGCGCCGCCATGACCTGATCCCCAACCTGGTGGAGACCGTCAAAGGCTACGCCACACACGAAAAAGGCACGTTCGAAAATATCGCGAAATTTCGTTCGCAAGCCATGCAGGCGACTACACCCGAGGCCAAGGCCGCGGCCGAAAATCAGCTGACCGGAGCGTTGAAGAGTCTGTTCGCGGTCGCCGAAAATTATCCCGAGCTGAAGGCATCGGAAGAATTCACGCAACTGCAAGGCTCTCTGAGCCAGACGGAAGACTCGATCCAGAACGCGCGCCGCTACTACAACGCCGTCGTGCGCGACCTGAATACAAAGATCCAGTCGTTTCCCACAAACATACTCGCCAACATGTTTGGCTTCTCCGCCCGCCAGTTCTTCGAGACCACCGAAGCCGACCGCGAGCCCGTCGCCGTTAAGTTTTAACGCCATGACGCAGTTGCCCCATAGCGCTCTGCGAAGCGCAACTCGTGTCGCAGCACTCGCTTTGTGCCTCTGTCTGCTCGCCTCGCCTCTAGCCGCGAAATCCTGGCGCATCTCGAATTTTCAGGACACCATCACCGTCAACAACGACGGAAGCGCTCTGGTCAACGAAACCATCACTCTGGTTTTCGTCGGCGAGTGGCACGGCATACACCGCACGATTCCTATCGAATATCCCGGACCGAACGGCACGAACTACCAGCTCTTCGTGAACGTCCTCAGTGTCACCGACGAAAACGGCGGCAAGCTCAAATACGATTCGTCCACATCAGGCGCGTATCGCGATCTAAAAATTTACATTCCCGACGCCGTCAACGCCACGCGGACGGTCGAGATCGCCTATCGCGTGCGCAACGGTACGCGCTTTTTCGATCAATATGACGAGTTCTACTGGAACGTCACCGGCAACGATTGGCCCGTGCCTATCGATCACGCCGCCGCCAGCGTGAACTTTCCCGCGGCCGCGAACGGATCGTTGCGCGCGCAGGCCTTCACTGGCGTCTACGGCTCGACCGAGCGCGATGCGACCGCCAAAGTGGATGGCGCCAACGCCGATTTCGAAACCAATAATCCTCTCCCGATGCGCGGCGGCCTGACCATCGATGTCTACATTCCCAAGGGCATTCTGAATCCGCCCAGCAGTTTCACGAAACTGTTCTGGTTCATCGGCGGCAATCCGGCAGTGTTTCTGCCGCTGGTCACGTTTGCCGTCATGTTCACGCTGTGGTGGTACGCTGGCCGCGATCCGGATCCTGGCATGTCGGTAGCGCCGATGTATGAGCCGCCGCCCGGTGTCTCTCCCGCGGAGGCTGGAACCCTGCTCGACGACCACATCCATCCTCGCGACATCACATCGACCATCGTCGATCTTGCGGTGCGTGGCTTCCTCAAGATTGAAGAGACCGACGAGAAGGGGTTGCTTTTTCACAGCAAGGACTACATATTCCATCTTCTGCAGAAGCGTCAGGACTGGCGCGGTCTCGCTCCTCACGAGCGTGTCATGATGGAAAACATTTTTGTTGGCGACGCCCCTGACATTCGCTTGTCGAGCCTGAAAAACCGCTTCTACACCGCCGTGCCCGCAATCCGCACCGACATCATGTCGGCGCTCAAGCAGAAAGGTATCTACACGCTCGATCCGGAGTCCGCGAACGGCTACAGCATCGGCGCGGCGTTCTGTATTCTGATCCCATTCGCTGTTTTGCAATTCCTGGGATGGGCCGATTTCCTGAGTTCGATTCCGATGCTGGTTGGCTGTGTCCTGATCAGCGCCGTAATCTGGTGGCTGTTTGCCCGAGTCATGACGGCGAAGACGCTGAAGGGCGCACGCACCCACATCGCGGTTTTGGGATTTCAGGAATTCATGAATCGCGTCGACGCCGACCGCCTGAAAACCATGCCGCCCGATACCTTCGAGAAGTTCCTGCCGTATGCGATGGCGCTAGGCGTGGAACATCACTGGGCGCAAGCCTTTGCCGGCATCATCAAAGATCCGCCGACTTGGTACGCCGCGCCCGCCGGATATGGATACGGCATGGCGTTCAATCCAATTCTGTTTTCATCCTCAATGCATGGCATGGCGACGGATATGCATCAGGTGTTCGTCTCCGCGCCGCGCGCCAGTTCATCGGGATCGGGATTCGGCGGTGGTGGCGGTTTCGGCGGCGGCGGAGGATTCTCTGGCGGCGGCTTTGGCGGCGGTGGGGGGAGCGCGTTCTAGGTGAAATGATGCGCCCGAGCGACTCGAACCAGAAAGTAGAGAAACGCCCTCGCTGGCAATTCAAGCGCTACCTGACTTCCTCGAAAACGAAAGACGTGATGACGCGGTGGTTCAGCTGGATTATCGTCCGATACCTTCTTCCCCCAATGCTTCCATACTCGAAGGTCACTCCGCCTACTGGAGCATAGCCACTAATCGTCTCAACAAGTTCTACCTTCTGCGTTGCTAGCAAGTTGGGAACATAGCGCTTATCAGGCGGGCGATTGGGATCGGCGCGTTCAAAATGATAACTAACACTTAATGCGATGCCGTTACCGATATTTTGGACGACAAAACTATCCCGATCGCCGCCGCGCGCTTGGATATTCCCAGCTGCACCGTGCATTCCAAGCATTACATCAGCGCCATTCCTTAGTTCACCCCACAATGTAAGACAGGGCTTCGACGTTCCCTCTACTTGATCCGTGGCAGCTTTTATCAGCTCCAGAGAAGCAGTAACCTGCTGTTGGGCTGCTTTCCGCATCTTCATCGTCTCGATCACATACCAGAAGAGGCCGATCAGAGCAAGAATCTGAACGCACAGAGCTAGAGTCTGCATGTTGTCACTCATGAGAAATTATAGCCTTCACAAGGAAAGGATTATTGGACGTTGGAGAGATCGTTGAAGGTCTTGGTGCTACAATCCCGCGCATGGGCCAAGAAACGGTCGCCCTACTCGCGAGCCGATGAACGTAATCCTCGATTCGAACGTGTACATTTCCGATTATCGGATGGAGAATATTGCTTTCAAGAACTTGTTCGACTACTTGAAGAGAACCGGGGACTCTTTGGTCTTGCTCAGGATCGTCAGAGAAGAAGTGGTCGCCCACTTCGCCAGGGACTTAAGAAAACGAGCCAATGAAGCGGAGAAAGCATGGAAAGCGTACAGACACTTACATTTTCCGAATAAATTGCCGAAGTTCACGGAGCCTGATATTGATGACCAGTCAAAGCATCTGAGAAAAAGACTTATGAAGCCTTCCGCCGCCATCGCGACCGCCTACCACGCAGATACCAGCAAGATTTCCATCGATGACGTTTTCATCCGAGGTATACACAGAATTCCTCCTGCGAATGGAGATGGTGAGGAACTCAGGGATGTTATCGTGTGGCTCACCAGCTTGGACTATGCAAAGTCCGGCAATCGCGATCTTGCATTCATCACCGACGATTCCGGTTTTTGGGCCAACGATGACGTCCGATCAGAGATTCAAGAAGACATCAAGAAAGCCGGAGTGGCGATACGCTTGTATCGAAATATTGACAGGTTTGTCGAAGAGAACTCACCAGACGTGAAAGTTGTGGAGCAAGAATGGGCGTATGGACTCTTCCCCGAATTTAACGACAGTGTTATCGCTGCCGCTGAGGGAGCAATCCGTTCGAGGGCTTTCGGGTCGAGTGTCAGTTCGATATCTCTAAGGTCGGTGCAGTTCAGGGAAGGAAAGCTGTTCGAGGTTGCGCCCGATGTGCAAGTGGCAGAACTACTGTTTGCGGTTGGCATTGAGTATCACACTAGAACGGTGACAAACTTCCTCCCCCTGTCGAGTCTTGCTGGGCCAGTGGACGCGAATTCCTTTTGGGGGCAGGGGTTCGGTAGTCCCGTTGTTTTTGGCAACTTGTTCCCGGCTGCCTATGGGTCAGGCATGATAGGGACTACTGTTCCAGGAGTGCCTTGGGTGGGGCGTCCTCCAGGAGCGGAGCCGATCCAGCCCACCATTGTTGAAGCTCAGTACTTTATGAATGCCACGGTTCGCGGATTCGCGCGCCTACTCAATGGGAAAATTTCAGAAAAGGAAGTAACTGAATTCCAAATAGAAAAGATTGATCGGATCGAGAATGTAGGTGCCGGGACTTCAGTGAGCCTAAAGTAGGGAACGAGCCAAAACCCGAGAAGCGACGATCGCCGGGGAAATTTCATCCGAGCCTTTGGAAACGGTCAAGGAAACTGAGAAGAGAGCCGCGCGGGCGAGAACGCGAATGCTTGAAAGTCTTTGGAGGCCTAGCCGCCGGTCCGCGTCACAGTGACCTCAGTTACCCATGACTCCCATCGGTAATCTTTTCCTCCTGCGTGTTAGCCGTCACGCTACACCCATGAATCTATACCGCCTCAGCGAGCTAACGTTCACCTCTCCTTACTTTTCAGCCATGGATTGCATTTTGAATGGCGAGCGCAAATGTGCGATCTACTGCAGCACCGAGATAACCTCCGGCCTCAGTGTCTATAAGACTATGCAGGAACACAAGGTACACACCATCGCCGAGTTAGACGGGTCAGATACGAACATCTATAAGAACGTCAAGAAAGCAAACGAGCGGACGGCGAGGTCCTTTGCTGCTTCAGTCCGTGCTAAACAGAGTAATGGGACGATAGTTATCAACCCCGCACCTCTCCATATCCCGGATTGGAAGCAGCCTGAGTATCTTGCTTTCTGGGATGAGCTGATACGGACGTTTGTTAAGGAAGTCCGCTTCAACGAGAACTGGGAGTTCAGTAACGGTTGCACATACGAATTTGCTGTCGCGCTGGACCAGGATATCACCACGCTCGACTCCACCGGAAATGATCTGTCGGCTGAAAAAGCAATCGACGCTATCGAAGCCGCCCTACACTCGCTGGAAGATTGGGGTTTCTCGGAGGAGCCAAAAGCTAAAACACTTCAAGACAACTACAGAGCATTACAACGAATATTGCGGGCAAAACAAAGCAAAGTCAGCATCTCACTAACCCCAGATTCAAAGCAGGCCGGAAAAAGATCAGCCAAGCCCTCCAAACGCTAGATCATTGCCTGATTTCGCTGAATATTTGGTGCGCCCGGAGAGACTCGAACTCCCAACCCTCTGCTCCGAAGGCAGATGCTCTATCCAGTTGAGCTACGGGCGCAGCCAGAACTACATTTTACGGCAAATCACCGCGCTCAGCCCAGTTTGCATCGTTCGTTTTTTAATTGTGCAACGGGCGGGCAGGCTTCTGGAAAAAGCGAAAGGGCCCGCTCCCGAAAGAGACTGGGCCCTCCTCATTAAGAGTTAAGTCTTATTGTTCTCCGCCCGAAACATTGCTGCCCCAGAGCGCATTCGATCCCCAGAGAGCATTGCTTCCCCACAGCGCGTTGCTGCCCCATAACGCGTTGCTTCCCCACAAGGCATTGCTGCCCCAGAGCGCATTCGATCCCCAGAGTGCATTGCTGCCCCAGAGGGCGTTCGAGCCCCACAAGGCATTGCTGCCGGCAAGGGCGCTGCTGGACGTGCCGGTTGAGGTTGCCGACGTGCCGGTGACGAACTGCGAAGATCCCCACACCGCGGCATTCGACCAGGTGGCGGAGGTATTCCACACCGCCGAGGGATCGTCGGAGAGGAACACTTCGTTGGTACTCGAATTGAATGTGGCGATCGGGGACATCGCCGTCCCGTTTGCTACGGCGGTACTGTTCAGTGCTGCCTGCACATCGACGTAACCGGCGCCGATGGTGAACACATCGTATTGATCGGTGTAAGTGATGCCGGTGGTTGGATCGGTTGTGCTGCTGGTCGTAGGGAATGTCTTGTAGGCCGTCTTCATCAACCGCGCCTTCACCTGATCTGGAGTGAGCAGCGGACTTTTCTGCAAGAGATCGGCGACCACTCCGCTGACGATTCCGGTCGCCATGCTGGTTCCACTCAGCGTGAAGTACGTGGGAGAAATCGCGCTGCTTCCACCTTTCACGTAGTAGCTGTAAGGCACCTGGTTGCCGGGAACCTCGTTGTAGAGGGTTGAGTTCGGTGCCTCGAGCGACGTCAACAGATTGCCGGGCGCAACGATGTCGGGCTTTACGACCGCATCGACCACCGTCGGACCTTTCGAACTGTAGCTGGCGATGAGGTCGTCCACTCGCGTGGGCGTACCCATCGGCTTCATCGCGCCCACCGTTATGACATAAGGATCGTTGCCTGGAGAAGTGACGGTGGCGTAACCATCGGTCGGCTGGTAGCGTCCGTTATTGCCGGCGGCCACCACCACCACAATTCCATTCTTCCAGGCCTGCTCGACCGCCTGGCACAGCGGATCCAGCGTGTAAGTCTCATACACGGCGCGGCCGAGCGAAAGATTAATCACGCGAATGTTGTATCTCGATTTCAGGGAGATCGCCTGATTGATCGCGGCGATCACCAGGCTATCGGTACCTTCGCCATTCTGATCCAGCACTCGCAGGTTGACGATGTTTGCTCCCGGCGCAATACCCTTGAAAGTTCTGCTGAAGAAAGGACCGGTGGAACTGAGGCCGTCTCCGGCGATCAGGCCGGCGACGTGCGTACCGTGGCCGTATTGATCACTGGCGCTGGAATTTCCGGGCACGAAAGACTGTTGATACACAACTCGCGACAGCGGAAGAATTCCCATATACAGATCTGGGTGATTGCTCACGCCGCTATCGATCAGCGCGACGCCCACGCCGGCGCCGGTGTAGTTCGACTGCCAGGCGAAGGGTGCGTTCACTGCAACGGCGGCATTGCTGAGCGTTGGTGCCAAAGGCCGGTCCGAGCTGATGTAAACGACATTCGACTGGTTGGAGAGGTGCTGGATGCCATTGCCATCGAGCACCGCGACTACGCCGTTGATCAGCGGCAACTGGCCGAGAATCGTGCCACCCAGGTTCAGAACATCATTCAGAACGCAATCCACCAGGCCCAGTAGCCCGCTGCAGCTTACTTGAGTTCCGGGTGCATACTGAATGATGACTTGAGTCTGCTGCGAGGGCTGTTGCCCACGCAGTTCCGGCGAGAGCTTCGAGTCGTTGGCGTGCGCAAGCGTACCAACGGCGAGCAAGAAAACAACTAAAAGTCTTTTCATATCCCCTCAAAGCGGACCCACTCCGCCAAGTGCAGGATTGAAGTACATGCCTGAATGTGCAGCCTGAGGTCCAAAGCTCGTCGCTGCAGCCCTTGCAAATCAATGAGTTAGCCGCCAGATCTTTTCTGCCCGTGAGACAGCCTGTCCCAGCGCGCTGAATCGAGGACAATTTGTCCCTGCGGAGATGAGGTTCGCAACAGTGCTGGTTTTTCGGTCCGGAAAATCCGTCTGCGCGGCATCGCGAAAAAGACCGTAAGCCATTGACAGGATTGAAGAACACGTTGGTAATCAGCGGAGACACTTTGGGGCGGAAAATAACCCCCGCTTCGGCAAGAATCTAAGGACATTCCAATGTCATGGGGACGACAAATTGGCGCACGGGCCTACATCGCTGCAATGGCCATGGCGGCCGTTGGCTGCTTCATCTTGGCCTGTTTTCATTGGTACACCACCGACCCGCTGAAGTTCGTGTGCTACCTGATCGCGGCGACGCTGGCATCGTCGCTCAAAGTGAGCCTGCCCGGCATTGAAGGAACTCTGTCCGTCAATTTCCTCTTTACTCTGGTAGGCATTCTGGAAATGAGTTTGCCGGAGACCTTGCTGATCGGACTGGTGAGCACGCTCGCTCAGTTCTATTGGCGTCCAGCGCGGCGGCTGAAGCTGGTTCAGCTGGTATTTAATCTATCGCAAGTGACGGTTTGCAGCGCCGCTGCATATGGCGCTTATAAGCTGGTTTCCATTTATGTGCTGCACGCACCCGGACCTCTCGCCCTGCTGGTGGCGGCGATCACCCACTTCGCCTGCAACACCTCGGCGATGTCGGCCATCATCGGGTTGACGGAAGATAAGCCCATCTCGAAAGTCTGGAAGGATAGCTATCTGTGGTCGTTCCCCTACTACATGGTGGGAGCGGCGATTGCGGGCTTCGTGAGCTTCCTGAACACTCACATCGGATGGCAACCCTCGTTTCTGGTCTTGCCGCCGATCTACCTCATGTACCGCTCGTATCGTCTTTATCTAGGCAAACTCGAGACCGAAAAGCTGCACGCGGAAAAAGTTTCCAATCTGCATCTGCGCACCATCGAAGCTCTGGCCCTGGCGATCGAGGCCAAGGATCAGACCACCGGCGAGCACCTGCAGCGCGTACGCGTTTATGCTATCGAGGTAGCGCGGGAGCTCGGTTTGACCGAAGACGAAACCGAAGCCCTGCGGGCGGCATCGGTGCTTCACGATATTGGCAAGCTGGCGGTCCCGGAACACATCATCTCCAAGCCGGGCAAGCTCACACCTGAAGAATTCGAAAAGATGAAGATCCATCCCATTGTTGGGGCGGAGATTCTGGAGCAGGTGGATTTTCCCTATCCGGTTGTTCCTATCGTGCGGGCTCATCACGAGAAGTGGGATGGCAGCGGCTACCCGAACGGTCTGAGAGGCGAAGACATACCGATCGGCGCACGAATTCTTGCCGCCGTCGACTGCCTGGACGCTCTCGCATCCGACCGACAATATCGGAGAGCATTGCCGTTGCACGAGGCCATGGCTAAAGTAGCCTCGGAAGCTGGGAGCAGTTTCGATCCGCGAGTCGTCTCGATTCTCCAGCGACGATATGTGGATCTTGAGAAACTCGCCACCGAGCAGCCGCTTCAAGCTCCGGCGAAATTATCCACCGACATTAAGGTGGAGCGGGGATTGGCTCCAGATGCGGGTTTCGCCGAGTCTGAAAAGCCCGTGGCGCATCCGGCGGAGGCCGTCAAGGAATCCGTCGACCTTATGGCGGGGGCAAGACGAGAAGCGCAAACGCTCGCTGATTTCGGTGTCAAGCTCCGCTCATCTCTTCGCATGGATGACCTGCTTCCCCTGCTTGCAGTGAGGGTAAAGCGCCTCGTACCCCATGACTTGATCGCTGTGTATGTTCTCCGGAACGAGGTTCTCATTCCCGAGTTCGTGAGCGGCGAGAGCTTCCGCACACTCTCTTCATTGCGGATTCCCATCGGGGAGGGCCTGGCGGGCTGGGTTGCGCAGAATGCCAAGCCGATCCTTAACGGCAATCCTTCGGTCGAACCCGGCTATGTTAACGATCCTAAATACGGCACGCTGCGCTCCGCTCTGGCCGTTCCTTTGGAAGGAGCATCGAGGGTAGTGGCTGTGCTGGCGGTCTACCGCTTCGTCCAGGATGCATTTACACGCGAGGACCTGGGAGTGTTGGAGGCCTTTGCGTCCACTCTAGGACCGGCGGTAGAAGATGTCTTGCAGAGCTCCCGGCCGCAAACGCCGCCTTCGCTCCTTGCCGCTTCCGCCGGCAACTAAAGCCTACCAGCCACGCCGGGAGCTCAGCCCAGTTCCAAGCTGCAGAAAAACGGCTAGTCTATTCCATCTCGAAACCCAAATAGCTGAGGCCGTCGCTTCGCTCAACTTGCAGGACGACGGGATCGCCGGTCTTCAGTCTTTGAACGGCAGTGCGCAACTCATCCATGGAAGTGATGGGATTGTTGTTCAGCGCATGGATCACATCTCCGGTTTGCAGGCCGGTATCAGGAGTAATCAGGTCGGCGGCGCGGCCCAGAACAATCACACCGGAAGAAATGCGAAGGGTACCAACCTGATTGCGGATGTCGGCGGTGAGATCGGTCGCGAGAATGCCCAGGCGCGAGATGAGACTTCTCTCCGGATCGGCGGCGTCGAAGAGTTGATCCATGGGGTCGTGCTGTTCGATTGCCGGGACGTAGAGAATCTTTCTCTCATCGCCACGCAAGATCTCCATTTTTAGTACCTTATCGAGACGATGAAGGTACAGCGCGGAAGAAAGTCCGGGAAGAGTTTCAATCCTGCGATCGTCGGCGGTGAGAACGATGTCCTGAACCTGCAAGCCGGCGCTGGCGGCAGGGCCACCGGGCTTGACATCGGCGATGATCACGCCCCAGCGCTGCGAGAGTTGCAAGCCTTCCGCCAGGGTGGGAGTGATTTCCTGGGCCACGGCGCCGATTTCGACCTTGTGCACGTGACCGTACTTGCGCAGGCTTTGGTAGACGAATTCCACGATGCGCGCTGGGATAGCGAAGCCGAGACCCTCGCTGCCACCGCCCGTCGACAGAATGAAGGTGTTGATGCCGACGACCGCTCCATTCATATCGACCAGTGGACCGCCGCTATTGCCGGGGTTGATGGGCGCATCGGTCTGGACGTATGTCATGGCTTTTTCAGGATCGGGCTGGCGGGCGACGGCGCTCACCACTCCCATGGTGACCGAATTCTGCAAGCCTTCGGGACTGCCAATTGCGAAGACCAGCTGTCCTACCCGCGGTCGTTGTTGCGAAAGTAAGGGCAGGGTGGGAAGGTCTTTCTCGTCGATCTTGAGCAAGGCGAGATCGGTATCCTTGTGAACCCCGAGTAACCGCGCTTCAAGGATGTGGCGTTTGCCAACGGGCACCGCGCGGCCGGAATCCCCGGGCAGGGGCAAGGCTACGCGAATGCGCTGCGCACCTTCGACGACGTGCGCGTTCGTCATGATGTAGCCATCGGAATCGACGATGACACCCGAGCCGACCGCATGCTGGCGAACGATGAGGGCGGTCTGCGTGCGGTTCTCCTCGTGCAACGGACCGTAACTCGTGACCAGGATTTGAACCACCGCTGGCGAAACTTTCGCGGCGAGGCCTTCGAGCGCATTGTTGAGGTGCAGGAGAGCGGCCATCGACGTGGCAGATTCGTCAGGCTTCGGTTGCAGGTTTTCGCCGGCAGACTTTGTTTCTGCGGTCTGAGGACCGGGGCTGGAACCTGTGGATTTCTGATTTGGGGCCGACTGTCCCAGCATGGCAGTGGTCAAGGTCAGAAAAAGTGTGGCGGAACATAGAACAGTGCGCAGATGACGACCGGCGTGTGCGCCGCACCAAGATGGATCGAGCATGGGTTCGCTCTCCTGAGAAGTAACTCTCATTCGACGGTATCACGCGCGATTCGGTTGCAGGGACGAGCAGGAGGCGCCCTTAAGGGCTAGTTTCCCGCGCGGGACGACCTTCTCACGGGTGGGACTCTGCCGCGGCGCTCCCAAATCATCCAGTGTACGGAACTGTGAAATATCGGCGGGCCGTCCATCCTTGCGGCTGGCATGTGAAATTGCACGTTGATGAAAGCCTCCTGCTGAAATCCTGATGGAGGAAATGTCGTGCTTCTGACCAGATCGATCGCAGCGCGGCTCAAGTCCCGGTCGGAAGTCTGGAGCGCTTCGGCGTCCAGGACCGTGCCGTCTTGCGCATCCAGAATCGCGTGAACAATCAGCGGTTGGAAGAAAGGTGAAGTGGGGCCGTCGGAAGGATCGACGCGCATGGGGAAGCGGCTGGGCGACGCCAGGGTGAACGATTCGTTCGCGGCCTCCATTTCCGGCGCTGGCTTGAAGAGGGCGGGGTCCAGGTTGGGCGCGTCTTCTACGCTTTCCAGGTTTGCCAGAACAGCGAGGCGGCCATCTTCGAAGATGGAAATTCGCTGCGGGAGTGTGTGGCCGTGAAAATTCTTGGCGCCAGTATAGTCGTAAACTGCGTAAATTCCAGGAGCTTCGGACCACATCTGCAAGAAGCCGGTTGCGGGATCGATGCAATGTTCCCGCTCAACCCATGAGCGTGGCGCAGGATTCAGAGGGATGGAAACGCTTAGCAGCAGACACGACATGGAGATGCCGTCGCGTTCGACATCGGCGGCGCGAATGGCAGAGGCTCCGGCGTTGCGCATAATTGGCCAATGCAGAGCGGAGCGCAGTAACTGAACACGCAAAGGGACCACTTCAGACGGATTATTGCCAAAAACGCGGCCGTCGGTGCCAATCCGGAGCACGCGCAAGTCAGTGCCTTGCAGCTCAGCGGTCCAGCGCCAGTGCGGTCCACCGTCGGAGATTTCCTCCATCGTCCACGCGCCCTCAGTCTCGGCCATGCCGTTGCTTTCGAAGGAGACTTTCAGAGCGTAGGGAACGGCGACATCGTGCAGGTTGTAGTTGTGACGAGCGCGATCAAGAAGATCGAGCGCCGCGGAACGGTCACTTGGCTTGGTAAGCGTCCGCGGGTCGCGCGTCACCATCTCATGCGGATCGGGCGGGGGAGGATTCGTCTGAGCGAAGACAGCGGGAGCGCAAGCAAGGGAAGCGGCGCACAAGCCAAGGAAGAGGGGGGTGGTAGATCGCATTGCGCCTCCTTGAATCGCGAGAACTCGAGCCAGGGACCGGTAAGAATTCTAACCAACACTATCGCTCGATGCAATTGCTAGCACCGTGTCTCAGGATCAGAACCAGTCAGGGAAGATTAGCTCGATCAGGCCGGGGGTCCAGTAGGAATAGAACTGGTCGTCGCAAATTTTGTATTCGCCATACTTCTCGCGAGCGTAGTCGCCCGAATGGGGCTGCGTGCCGTCGAGGTCGGTGAAGCCATATTCGCGGGCGAGGGCCCAGGAACTGAAGACCCGTCCGGTCTTTGTCATGACTTTGGGATCGGTGGCGAGCGCTACCACAGCGCGGCCGATGTAGCGCGGCGATTCGGAGACCATGAAATCGCCGGGAGCGTCGTTCTGGTCCTTGCTGTTCTTATCATTCTTTTCCTTCCCGGCATCCTTCCAATTGGCTTCAGTGACTTTGAAGTGCTCGAGGACCCGTTCGGAACGTAAGAATCCGGGAGTCAGAGCCACGGAAGCGATATCGCGTTTGCGGAGTTCGCGAGACATGGCGAAGGCCAGGCGGATGACGGAGATCTTAACCAGATCGTAGAAGAGATTCCCGCGATAGTAGAAGGCGTCGCCGTCGGTGATCTCGAAAATGATTCCGCCCTTTCGACCGAGCATCAACGGCGCGGCATAGTGCGCCGTGATGATGTGGGAGTGGATGGCCTGCTTCAGCATGCGCAGGCCGCTCTCGAGGTTGACGGCCCAGAAGGGCTTGCTCCATTCCGTCAGGGCATCACCACCCCAAACGTCGTTGACCAGGATGTCGAGGCCTTTGTGACGGCGCTTGATAAGCGCTGCAAGTTTCTTAACTTCGGCAGGAACTTCGTGATCCACCTTGACCGCAATGCCTTGGCCGCCGGCTGCGTCGACCAGTTCAGCGGTTTCTTCGATGGTTTCGCGCTGGCCGGGTTTGAGAGGGCGTTTTTGCCGATTTTTTCGTGAATTGCGCTGTGAGCTTCGACCGGTGCAGTAGACAGTGGCTCCAGCTTCGCCCAGGGCGATCGCAATGCCGCGGCCGGCACCGCGCGTGGCTCCGGCTACCAGGGCGACCTTTCCCTGGAGGGGCTTGCTCGGCAATTCCTTTGGCACTCGGGGCATCGCCTCACCTGGCGAGACATGATATAGCAAATGAGGCAGATTCCGGGCTGTTGTCGCGCGCGAGCCCAGGTCAAGCTCAAGCAAGATTGTCCCAGCGGACCGCGGCTCGGCCCCCGCCGGCGGCCCCGAGGGGGAATCTAGCTTCTACCCTTAACTAATTCGTTATCAGGCTTTTATCGAGTGCGCATCCGTGATATAACCGCCCCTAAGCCATAAAGTGGTTGATTCGCCTGCTGGGAGCGTATTTGATGGTATTGGCCTCGTTCGCGAAGAGAGAAGGACCAAGCCACGAAAGAGGAGGGACTGTGTCCGAAGAAGCACGGACCGGGAAAAGGTTTCCGGTGCATTTGCCGATCAAACTACATAGTGATGACGCCAGCGGCGATGCCAAGGGGACGACAGGAAATCTAAGCGCCGCGGGTGTTTATATTCGCGCCGACGCGTCGCTGGAGATTGGGTCGCCGGTGGAGTTTGAGATCACGCTGCCACCCGACGTAACTGGAGGGCAGGAAAACGTCATCATTCAGTGCAAAGGGCGGGTGGTGCGCACCGACCCAACCGGTTCCAGTGAGGAAGGCAAAGGCGTGGCTTGCGTGATTGACTCATATGAGTTCGTGAGGAACTCTTGATTAAGGAAGCGAGCCAAACGCCCATTCGGTCGCTGTTGCTCTCTCAGGGCAGGCACTGAGGAGCGCGCGGCTCGTCCAGATCCTTCACTGCGCAAAGAACGCTTGTTCAGGATGATAGTCATTACGAGAATTTTGGAGCGCTAAATAACATGCTCAAACTGATTCTGGCCGATAACCAGGCAATCTTCCGGGCCGGCATTGCCAAGGTGCTGGCGGTGGAAGACGAGATGCGCATCGTCGCGCAGGCTCAGACGCCGGAGCAGATGTTCATGGCTCTGGACAAATTTCGTGCGGCGGTGCTGGTGGTGGCCGCGGGCTTTCACAACGATTTTGCCGCTATCGTGCAGGGTGCGAACAAGGCAAAGACGCGCGTCGTGGTGCTGGCCGATACCGGCGAGAGCGCGCAGCGGCACATGGCGAACGGCGCGCACGGCGTGGTCTACCGCAACGTGACCAGCGCGGCCCTGGTCGACTGCGTTCGCAAAGTAGCGCGCGGCGAAACCTGGGTGCAGGATGTCGCGGTCCCCAGCGAGCTGACCGAAAACGACATGGTCGGACTGCGCGTGCGCGACCGCCTGACCGCGAAGGAGCTGCGCATCGTGGCCTTGATCGTGCAGGGCTACAAGAATAAGGAAATCGCCACGCAGCTCGGAACCACCGAGCAGGTCATCAAGAATTATCTGCGCAACGTGTATGACAAGATTGGCGTGTCAGACCGACTGGAGCTGGCGCTGTTCACCATTCATCACAGGATTTTGAACGAAGCGGCGGCCGCCACCACGACAGGGGCGGCTCCGCAAACTCCGGCGGGAGTGATGCCGTAGATTTTTCCGGGGAGATACATTTGAGATCGGGCCGCCCAGTGGGCGGCCTTTTGCTTTCTGATGATTGTTGGCGCATCGTTGTCATCGCTGACGACATCTACTGCCTATGGAATTCCGAACGTTGGGACGCTCCGGTCTGAAGGTACCTGTGTTGAGCTTCGGCACAGGAACATTTGGCGGTTCAAACGAATTCTTCCGCGCCTGGGGCGCGAGTGACGTGGCCGAAGGCACGCGTCTGGTCGATATATGCCTGGAAGCAGGCGTAAATCTTTTCGACACCGCCGACGTTTACTCCGACGGACTCTCCGAAACGATTCTGGGCAAAGCCATCGCCGGCCGCCGCCATGAGGTTCTCGTCTCAACCAAGGCCACGTTTCGTATGGGCGGCCACAACGGGCCGAACGACCTTGGGTCGTCTCGTTATCATCTGATCAGCGCCTGCGAAGCCAGCCTGAAGCGCCTCGGCACCGATTACATTGACATCTATCATCTGCACGGCTTCGACGCGCTTGCGCCGGTCGATGAAGTTCTCAGCACGCTCAACACGCTGGTGACCAGCGGCAAGGTCCGTTACATCGCCTGCTCCAATTTCTCCGGCTGGCATTTGATGAAATCCTTGAGCGTGGCCGATCAATATGGGTGGACGCGCTACGTAGGCCATCAGGTTTATTACTCGCTGGTGGGCAGAGAGTACGAGTGGGAGCTTATGCCGCTGGCCTTGGATCAGGGCGTGGGAGCGCTGGTGTGGAGTCCTCTCGGATGGGGGCGGTTGACCGGCAAGATCCGGCGCGGAAAGCCGTTACCTCCAGAGAGCCGCTTGCATAAGACGGCCGCACAAGGTCCGCAGATGGCGGACGAATACTTATACGAGGTTGTTGATGCGCTCGATGGAGTCGCCACAGAGACGGGGAAGACCGTGCCGCAGGTGGCGCTGAACTGGGTGTTGCAGCGGCCGTCGGTTTCCACGGTCATCATCGGCGCGCGCAACGAAGAGCAATTGCGCCAAAATTTGGCGGCAGAAGGCTGGAATCTCTCTCGCGAACAGATCGCGAAGTTAGACGCCGCCAGCAAGGTGACGCCGGTTTATCCGTATTGGCATCAGGGGCAGTTCGGGGAGAGGAATCCGTCGCCGGTGGGATAGAACGTCCCTCGGGGGCTGAAGCCCGCGTGTTTGTGCGGCTGAAAGCTGCGCCCTTTCAAATCTCTGAATGACGAATCAGATTTTTTCTGCGATGGACTTGGCCTGCGTGAACAGGTATAGATAGTCGGGGCCACCGGACTTGGAATCAGTCCCCGACATGTTGAAACCGCCGAAGGGGTGAGCGCCCACCATCGCTCCGGTGCACTTGCGGTTGATATAAAGATTGCCCACCTGGAACTCGCGAGTCGCGCGGTCGATCTTGTCGCGCGATTTGGTATAGACAGCGCCCGTGAGGCCAAACTCGGTGTCGTTCGCGATTTCCAGCGCGTGGTCGAAGCCGCGAGCTTTGATCACTGCGAGAACCGGGCCGAAAATTTCTTCCTGCTCGAGTTTTGATTTCGCAGGAATGTCAGCGAAGACCGTGGGACGAATGTAATAGCCTTCTCCCGCTTCGGTAACGCGTTCGCCGCCGGTGAGCAAGCGACCATCTTTCTTGCCCTGCTCGATGTATTCGAGGATTGTCTTCATCGAACCTTCATTGATGACCGCGCCCATGTTGCTGTTTTCGGCGGGATCGCCCACGGTGATTTTCTCCACGCGCGCTTTGAGTTGTTCGAGGAACTTGTCGTAGACTCGCTCGTCGACGATGGCGCGGGAACAGGCCGAGCACTTCTGGCCCTGGAAGCCGAATGCCGCATGCGCAACGCCTTCCACGGCGGAGTCGATGTCAGCATCGGCATCGACGATGATTGCATCTTTGCCGCCCATTTCGAGGATGGTGCGCTTGATCCAGACCTGGCCGGGAGCTTGCGTGGCGGCAGCTTTGTTGATGTGGAGACCGACTTCGCGGGATCCAGTGAAGGCGATGTAACGCGTCTTCGGATGCGCGACGATGGCATCGCCAAAGCTCGCGCCGGCGCCTGGGCAGAAATTCACCACGCCTTCCGGCATGCCAACTTCTTCCAGCAGCTCGACGAACTTGGCGGCGATGGTAGGCGAATCACTGGAAGGCTTCAGAATCACGGTGTTGCCGCTGACGATTGAGGCCAGCGTCATGCCGGCCATGATCGCGCAGGGAAAATTCCACGGCGGAATCACCGCGCCCACGCCAAGCGGAATGTAGCTCAGCGAATCGTGCTCGCCGGGCATCTGCACCGGCGGCTCAACCTTGGCAAAGCGAAGAGCTTCCCGGGCATAGAATTCGCAGAAGTCGATGGCTTCAGAGATGTCCGCGTCGGCTTCAGCCCAGTTCTTGCTGACTTCGAAAACCAGCCACGCCATGTAATCCATTTTGCGTTCGCGCATACGATCGGCAGCGCGGAACAGCAGACTGGCACGCTCTTCCACCGTGGTGCGGCTCCACGTGGCAAAGGCCTTCAACGCCGCTTGTATCGCGGGCTCAACGTGCTCTCTGCCGGCCTTCTGATGAATGCCTACAATTTGCGACGGCTTCGAGGGATTCAGCGACTTGATCTTGTCGGTGGTCTTGACGCGCTGGCCGCCGATGATGAGGTCATACTCCCTTCCCAGTTGTCCGCGCACGCGTTCGATGGCGGCCCTCATCTTGCGTGCGTTGTCTTCGTGGCGGAAATCATAAAAAGGTTCGTTGATAAACGGACCTTGATGGGAAGATTGCGGGCGCGGTCGGACAGGCGCTTCTAAGGTTGCCATGGGGGAATCCTTTCGAAACTTGGAGCTTGGACTGTATGAGTGCCCCAATATTTTACACCTCCGGACGGAGGGGAATCGGTACAAGCCGCGAAGCGGCGGAAGAATGCAGCCCACGGCGCAAGCCGTGGGAACAAATGTGGAAAGAGCACAAGCCCGGAGCGGCGAAAGAATCAGCTCCAGATATATCGTTCGTCGTACGAAATCCCGTTCCTTTTTAAGAACGTCACGTATTCCTCTTGGAAGGTGAACTTCTTGTGGTGTTCCTCCTGCGTCGCGATGTACCGGGAAACGGTGGGCACATTCGATTCGCTGACGCTGAAAGCACCGTATCCAGTCTGCCAGGCAAACCTTAGATCGTATTTCTCATGAAGCCAGCGCGAAGAATTTGCTTTTACAACGCGGGCGATTTCCGCAGCCGCTTGTGCCGGACGAATGCGAATGAGCATGTGCACATGGTCGGCGGTGCCATTGATGATGAGCGCGGTGCCACGAATTTCGCGAATGATGCCGCCGAGGTAGGCGAACAGATCGGCGCGAATTTCCGCAGTGATGAGAGGCTGGCGATCCTTGGTGCTGAAGATCAGGTGGAGGACGAGATTGCAGGCGGTATGGGACAAGTCTCTTTCGCTCCTTCGGAGCTGGCTGTGTTTTTCGGTTGCCTTCCCACGGCTTGCGCCGTGGGCTGCATTCTTGCGCTGCTTTCGCAGCTAACAGGAGCATACGATATGCGGCTAGTGGGGGAGCGTCGGGCTGGGGAAATATTGCGCCGCGAGTTTCATTTCGGCGCGAGCCTAGTGCTAGACTCGAACGTTTCCCAAAAGGTAGTGGTGCCCTAATTCAAATTCGGACACCGCCCAAAGGTCGTGATTATGAACATTCAGCGAGTGGCGGTGATCGGCGCAGGCACCATGGGCAACGGCATCGCCCATGTGTTCGCGCGCAGCCGGTATGCGGTCATTCTGTGCGATGTGGAGCAGCGGTTCTTGGATCGCGGGCTCGCGACCATCACCAAGAATCTCGACCGCGAGGTGGCGAAGAACAAGATCACGGATGCAGATAAGATGTCGGCGCTGAAAAATATCGAAGCGGTGACGGACCGCACCAAACTCGCTGACTGCGATTTCATCGTTGAAGCTGCAACTGAGAAGTTCGAAATCAAGGCAGAGATTTTTCGCGACCTCGATCAATTGGCACGACCTGAAGTGATTCTGGCCTCGAACACTTCGTCAATCTCCATCACCAAGCTCGGGGCGCTGACCAAGCGACCCGATAAGGTGATCGGCATGCACTTCTTTAATCCCGTGCCCATGATGAAGCTGGTGGAGGTGATTCGCGGGCTGGCTACTTCGCAAGAGACATTTTCTGAAACTCGGAACCTGGCGCTAAAGCTGGAGAAGACGCCGGTGGAGGTGAACGATGCGCCGGGATTCGTCTCCAACCGCGTGCTGATGCCACTGCTGAATGAGGCCATGTATGCAGTGATGGAGGGGGTGGCGACGCCGGAGGCGGTCGACGAAGTCTTCAAGCTGGGTATGGCGCATCCCATGGGCCCCCTGACGCTCGCGGATTTTATCGGGCTCGACGTCTGCCTCGACATTATGCGCGTGCTGCTGGATGGGCTGGGCGATCCCAAGTACCGGCCGTGCCCGTTGCTGATTAAGATGGTGGACGCGGGATGGCTGGGAAGGAAAAGCGGGCGAGGGTTTTATCAGTATTGAGGGCTGCAGGGGCTAAAGCCCGCGCCTCATTTTGCACGCTTACGCGGCTCTGAAGAGCCGCTGTTCCACGGTACGATACGCTTCATCGGTACTAGGGCTGATGACGGGTGAGTCAGAGGGGATGACGAGTGAGACAGTTTCGCCGCGAGTTCGGAGCGATGTGGCTTTCTACATCGTCGCCGCTCTTGCAGGCATGGGCACGGGATGGATTGATGTCACCGTGAACGACTTGCTGTTCACGGCATTGCTGGTGCTGGCGGCGTGCATGGCGTTGGGGCTGCTGCGGCCGCGCTGGCCCTGGCGGTGGGTGATCGTCGTCGTTGTCTTTATTCCACTGAGCGAACTGGCAGCTTACACGATCCTCGCCGTGAAGCCCACCCGCGGCCAGGTCTACGGCTCTTTTCTGACAGCCCTTCCAGGAATCGCCGGCGCTTATGGCGGGTCGCTGATGCGCGGCGTGATCGACAATTTGCGGCAAGGAAAGTGAAAAGGCAGTGGTCAGTGACTAGTGGTCGGTGGCCAGAAAAGCCAGAAACTCCTACCCGGCGGCGATTACGCTGGCCCCTGATCCCCGACTACTGGAGAGTGATCCCTGACCACTGCTCCAAGGTATCGGCTCACCAAGAAAGTACTCCCAGTTCCACAGGATGCTCGCGTATGCTGCGAGCATGGGTGTAATCGTCTCGATGCTGGCCAGCGGGAGCCGGGGGAATTGTACGTTCGTGGCCAGCGCCCGCACCAGGATACTGGTCGATGCCGGCATCTCCTGCCGCGAGACTTTCAAGCGGCTGAAAACGCTGGGTGAAGATCCCAAGGCGCTGACCGCGATCTTAATCACGCATGAACACTCCGATCACGTTTACGGTTTAGCGGTGCTGGCCAAGAAGCTGCGCATCCCGGTGTTTATGACAGGAGCAACGCACGCGGCGTGGGCGCGGGCTCTGCGCAACGAAAACGGCGAGCGGCCGCAGCTGGAGAAACTCGAGCGCTTCGAATCGGGGCACCGCTTTCAGGTGGGCGATATCGAGGTAAAGCCCTTCACCATTCCGCACGATGCCGCCGATCCGGTGGGCTTTACATTCCGGATCGAAGGCAGCAAGGTGAGCGTGGCCACCGACCTGGGTTACTTACCGGTAAATGTACGCGATCACCTGCGGGGTTCGGATGTGCTCATCATGGAATCCAATCATGATGTGGAAATGCTGCGTGGCGGTCCTTATCCCTGGTCGGTGAAGCAGCGAGTGGCGAGCAACGTGGGGCATCTCTCGAACGAGAAACTCGCGGATTTCTTCGCTGGGGACTATGATAATAATGCAGCTTTTGTGGTGCTGGCGCATCTCTCTGAGCAGAACAATCATCCCGAGATAGCGCGCAGAGAGGCGGAAAAGGCGTTGGCGTTGCGCGGAGGATTGTTTCACAACCGCGTAGTCGTAGCCGTGCAGTCCGAGGTGATGGCGCCGATTCAGCTTTAGTAACTTATGAGTCAGCAGTGCACTGATCCAATTGTGGGCAAAATTCTGGCGGGCTGGCGCTACGACATTTCCGGCCTGGCGCCGGAGATGCGTGGCGACTACGAAAGCCACTTTGCAGGCTGCGAGCGCTGCCGCAGCCGCCAGCGCTTGAACCGTATCATCGATGTGGGCCTGATCGCGCTGGCTTCGATTTCGGGCGGAGTATTCTTGCTGGCGTTTGGCGTGATCCGGCATTTTGGTCCGAGGCACGCGTTCTGGCTGGAGATCGCCGCGCTCGCGGGATTCGCACTCTCGGCGCTGATCTGGCTGGTGGTGGCAGTGGCTACGCCGGCGCCGGTCACCGTACTGGATGCGGCCAAGGAAGGTGCGCGCCGCGTGCATGACCGCTTGCCTCCCGAGATTCGCGAGCGGTTGCCGGAAGAGCTTCGCGTGAAGATTACCGGAACGTAAAATCAGACTGTAACGATTGTGGCCAGGCTTTTCTCCCAACTCGTCGCCGTGACTCTGTTGGGGACGGTTGTCGCTGCGGGCGCGGGAGCGATATGCGCGATGTCGGCTGCACATGCGCCGATGGCCGGATGTCATCCCATGCAGCTTCCTGCCCATCCGCACCCTGCGGATTCTCGTTGCTGCATGAGCCCTCACGCCGTGCCGCTGCTGACGAATGCGGTCTCGCCGGCCCCAGCGCTGGTTGTGCTGAAGGTGGATGCAACTCCCGACATGGCGGCCACGAGCGACGGCCCTACACTTCTTCCATCGACTACTCCGTCCGGCGGACCGCCAGGCATTTCAGTTCTTAGAATCTAGCCCGCAATCTCCCTCTCGATTCTTTTCTCGGCGGAATGCGCTTTGCCTGCGTGTTGCGCGAGTGCAGTTTCCTTTTTGCCAGAGGAGGTTGTCGTGGCCAGAGTCTTCTTATGTTTTATTTTGATTTCTTCGGCCCTGCTTTGGGCGCTCTCGAGCGCAGGGTTTGCGCAGGATTCTTCCATGAACAGGATGCCGATGTCGATGGACAAGATCGAATCGCCGCAGTTGCCTTCACCGCACGACGGCTCAGGCACGGCTTGGGAACCGGCGTCGGTGCCGGAACATGCCTGGATGCTGATGCGCGGCGGCTGGGAACTGATGGCGCACGGCGTCATCTTCACCGACTACAGCCAGCAGGGCGGACCGCGGGGTGAAGGCAAGGCCGAGTCCGTGAATTGGGGAATGCTGATGGAGCAGCACAAGTTGGGCAAAGGAACGATTCTATTGCGGCAGATGTTCTCGGCGGAATCGCTGACCTCGCCGCATCCCGGCTTTCCCGAGCTGTTTCAGACGGGCGAGACTTATCACGGGGAGCCGCTGGTCGACCACCAGCATCCGCATAACGTCTTCGCGGAATTGTCCGCGCTCTACGTGCTGCCGCTCTCGGAGAAGGTCTCGTGGGAATTGTATGGAGGACCGTCGGCGGAACCGGCGCTCGGTCCGGTCACCTACATTCACCGCACTTCTGCTGCGGAACTGCCGCTCGCTCCCTTAAGCCATCACCTGCAAGATTCCACGCACACCAGCTTCGGCGTGGTCACCACTGGATTTGTGATCGCCCGGTTCAAGCTGGAGGGCTCCGCCTTCAACGGACACGAACCGAACGAAGAGCGCTGGAGCATCCAGCCGGTTGCGCTGGAGTCCTGGTCGGTACGCGGAAGTGTTGCTCCCGCTCGCAACTGGACGGCGCAATACAGCATCGGCCATCTCGACCACCCCGAGGCGCTGGAACCCTGGAACCAGTATCGGCAAACGGCTTCGGCGGAATATAACTATCCGCTGCGATCGGGCAATTGGGCCACGTCGCTGGTGTGGGGACGCGTGCACAAGATCGGCTCGGGAACCAACCTCAACGGCTACCTGCTGGAATCCACGCTGAACTTCATGCGCCGCGATTATGCATTTACGCGGATGGAACTGGTGGATAAGGACGAGCTGTTTCCCCAGGCGCTGGTTCATCCGGCCTACCGCATCGGCGCCTATACGTTCGGCGGCACGCGCGACCTGGTGCAGAATCGGGCGTGGCAACTGGGGTTGGGCGCGGATGTGACGGTGTACTCGAAGCCCGCGGTACTGGATGCGGCGTATGGCAATTTTCCGGTGTCGTTCCAGATCTTTCTGCGCATGCGTCCGGGATTACGCAGCAGCGAACATCATCATTAGCTGGCGCCGCGTTCCGTGGAAATTCTGGCAGCGCATCCGGATGACGCGCCAGCACTGGGCATTGTTGGGCGGATGTTTACGTCGCTTTGGCAAAGCGCAGCGATGCGGAATTCATGCAGTAGCGCAGCCCGGTCGGTCTCGGACCATCGTCGAATACGTGACCCAGGTGCGCGTCACATTCGGTGCAGGAAACTGCGATGCGCTGCATCCCGATGCTGTTGTCGGAAGTCTCGCGCACATTTTCTTTTGCGATGGGTTCCCAGAAACTGGGCCAGCCGGTTCCGGAATCGAACTTGGTTTCGGAACTGAACAGCGCGTTGTCGCAGCAGATGCAGCGGAAGACTCCAGCGTCGTGAACATTCAACAGCTTCCCGGTGTACGCCAGTTCGGTATCCGCATGCCGAGTGATCTCGAATACTCCGGATGGCAGCTGCTTCCGCCACTCTGCTTCGGATTTCACTACGTGCGCAATCTTCACCGTTCCCAGGCGCTTGCCGGAGTCGGAGAATTGTACGATCGTCACTTCTGCCGGCTCTGTCTTCGCGGCAGCCTCGATCAGGCGCGGCCGGCGCAGAGAAAACAACGCTGCGCCTCCAATTGCCGCGCCCGCACCCGCCAAAAATAATCGCCGTCCTAGATTCACGTCGCTCTTGCGATCGGATTCAAACATAAGGCCTCCTACTTGCCGGTATACAGTTCCGGAAATTCCTTCCGCAAATTCGCCACCTTGGGCGCATCGTTATAAACGATGTAGGGATTATCCGGATGCAGCGTCGCATAGTTCTGGTGATAACCCTCCGCCGGATAAAACGCAGTCAGCGGTACCACCTGTGTCGCAATCGCCTTGCGAAAAACTTTAGCCTGGTTGAGTTGCGCAATGTAAGCCTCGGCAATGTGCTTCTGCTGGTCGTTGCCGTAGAAAATCACTGAGCGGTATTGCGTGCCTTCGTCCGGACCCTGCCGGTTTACTTCGGTGGGATCGAGGGCGACCGAGAAAAATACGCGCAGCAACTCTCCGTAAGTCACCTGCGAGGGATCGTAAACAATCTGCACGCTCTCGGCGTGTCCGGTCTCGCCGCTGCTCACCGCCTCGTAATCGGGATTCTTCGCCGTGCCCCCGGAGTATCCGGAGGTCGCGCTGACCACGCCCTTCACATGCTGGAACACTGCCTGAATTCCCCAGAAACATCCGCCGGCGACCACCGCGGTTTCTTTGCCTGGAGCCGTTGCCCTGGCCTCATCGGCCGCCGGACCCGGCACCGCCGCGCCGCTTCCGGCCCGGCAAGCTACCGCGCCTGCCAGTACTGTCAAGATCATCGCAAACATACGTACTGATGCTCTGGACATAACCCCTCCCCAGCGATACACGCCGTCATCTTCCCTCATTAGAGTTACGAGTGGGAAGGAAGTTTCGGATGGGGCGTGGGCGCGTATCGAAACGGGCTTGTGGATTTCTGCCGGCAGAAATAGTTCGCCATCGTGCACGCGAGCGATAAGCTGGCGACTGAAGAATCGCCTGCTTGGTGGGTACCCCCCTCCCCTCACTCACTGGAAAGTCCTGCTGGGCGCGGGTTTCGCAAAACAATGTCTGCTAAAATCCAGACAACAAAGGAGTTATGTTGTAAAATATAGATAACAAATGGCTTAGCGACCTTCTAGCTGGATTTGCCCGCCATGCCTTCGCCTCGACCATGATGAGTCGATTTGTTGTGGGAGGCAAGGTCAGATGTCACAGGAACTGGATTAATCCCGCGCCAGAATGGCCGGTCGCTTCCAGATGGGCGGCGCGTGAATATGCCGTCCGCCGTTAATAAGCAGTGCGGTTTTGAAACCACCGCATTAAAACATGGAGACTGTGCAAAAGAAGGGGAGCCATTGAGAGGCTCCCCTTTGAACGTTAATGTTTGACGAGGGCCACGTTGCTGCCAGCTTTAGTCCCCGCGGCCGGGAGCATAAGCAACCACGCTCCCTGACCATGCGAAGCAGCGTAGAGCTTGCGTGCGTTCTCTACGAGGGTGAGTCCCGCAACTTCGATGTTCGGCATACCAGGCGCGGCGAGCTTCCAGCTCCTTTGGGACTCGACGAGCCGGTAAACGCCAAAGTCGCTGGACGCGAAAAAGTCCTGCGTTACTCCATCGCGCACGAGACCCGTGATTGGGATGTCTGCGAGATCGAAGCTCAGGTTTTTCCACGTTGCCGTGCCGCCGACGGGATCGTAGGTCACTTCGAATACGTGTCCCGGTGTGGTCGGTGTTGAAGCGCTGTATCCACTGTATGAGATCCAGGCGCGGTCGCTGTAGGTGGGATCAACGAAAATGCTGCTGATAAACCGTCCCGGACTGTTGGGCGCCAGTGAATCGAGCCGCGTGAACACGACGGAGGTTTCTGGTTCCGCATCCGCGTTCTTGCTGATGAAGACGCGGCCCGCCGCCGTGGCTGCCCACAGGGTGTGCGAGTCCTGCGGAGTTCGAGCCACCGCCGCAACGTCAAGACCGGCACGGTCCTTCCCGTAATCCGAGCCAATTAATTGTCCATTCGCTGATGGGTCGCCGAGCGGCACCCAATCGCCGCAGGTGCCATCAGGATCGACGCCCCTGAATTCGTTGCAGTTGGCACGGAATGCGGCGAGAGTCCGGTTTCCCACGCCCTGCGTTTTGGTCCGAAACACGTGCGCCATGCCGGCGAACATTGTCTGGTGAACCGCAGGATCCATAATGATTGGGAAATAGAATTCCGACGGCTCACCGGAGATGAAGAAACTATCGCCAATGAAATTCCAGTCCGAGGTGAGACCTCCGGAGAAGTTCACATCGGGCTCAGGGCCGGCGTAAGTGTGCATCCGGAATTTTGGATTCGCGAAATCAAAACCACTCAATCCGCCATCGCCGAATATAGTCTGGTTCCACTGCGAGGGATTCTCCGTGGTTTCCCAGGTTCCGTTGTCCTGCGTTCCGCCCTGGACATCATTGGAGTTGAACGGATTCACCGACAGCGACTGGAACTGTAGCGTTGTCAGCCCCTTGTTAATGCTGGTGAGGGAGGTTGGCACAAGCGAGAGCAATTGCTGGCAACGGGCAAGGACAACGCCAGTTATCCCCCGGGGAGCGCAGTTCGTGGAAATATCCGTGAGTTCTCCGCTGGAACGCATCATGCCGCCGTCCGACGATTCAAAATACTGCAGCGGATTGTTCGGATTGACCACAATGAAGTGTTGATCCGGGTGGGTTCCGTTCGGATGTAGGGCACTGGTTGCATCCATCGTCAGATCCGTAAAAGAAACGCCGGCATCGGTGGAAAGCAATACCGCGCGCCCGTTGGAGATGTTCCCGGTTTCGCCGTAGGCATACGACCCGCCCAAGTACACCATATCCGGATTCCCGGGGGGCGTCTTGACGAAGTTGTCATACCAGCACTGGAACTCGCAGTAGTTGTACGAACCATATCCCTGGCTTGCAGGATTGCTGCTGGTCAACGCGATGAACGTTGGGCTAGCCTTGGTGGTGTCGTCGCTGCGGAAGAGCTGGGAAAAATCGTTCGGTGCTCCCGGCTCTGGGCCGAAGGCGCCCTCAGCCACATACATTCGTGTCTTGCCATTCGCCAAAGCGGTCACCGTCATCTCCGGCCGCATCGCGGAGTTGGTGGAGTCCAACGATTTCTTGATCTGCACCCAGGTTGTACCGGCGTCGGTCGAGCGCCACACGCCGCGCGCGTAGGATGCGGCGTATACGATGTCTGGGTTCGATGGATCAAGCAGCACGCGCCGCACACCAAATGGCGAGCACGGGTCGAGGTCCTCAGCTTCCTTCAAATCCCCAGTGCATGCGGATGCATTGGTGGACCCATTGTGGATGAAGGCCCAAGTTTGACCGCCATCGGTCGACTTATACAGACCCCACTTCGGAGCACCGGGAATCAAATCCACCGTGCCGTTGCAACATACTGAAGACTGGCCGCGCAGACCCGGCGTGGTTCCTACATAAATCGTGTTCGGATCTCCGGGCTTGATGGCGATGCTGCCGATGGCCCGGGCATTGAATACCGGTACACCGATCGGTCCGATCCAAGTGTCGCCACCGTCAGTCGACTTGTAGAGCCCTACGCCAGCCTCACAGCCGCTGCCGCAGGAATTTGCCTCTCCGGTACCCGCATAGATCGTCTCCCCACTGGGATCGTTGGGATCGAGCTCGAGAGAACCGATGGCATTGATTCCGAATACGGAGGACAAGTACTTCCACTGGGGCGGATTATCAAAGGGATCTCGCGTACGCCAGACACCTCCACCAGCCGGCCCGGCCCACAGCGTGCAGCTGGCAGGCGTGCAAACCGGAGACAACGCCAGCGAGGGGGTGCGGCTGGCGGCTGCATAGGCGTTGGGAATGTAATTGAAGGAATTGCGAAGCGGTGTAAACGGGTAAAGCGCATAACGTGGGCCGTAGGATTCCCACTGGCCAGCTGTGTCGCTGAAGAAGTTGCGCCCAGTAATATTGGCGTGGGCAGCCCGTTCGCCAACGATTCGCTCAATCGGAATTTTCGTATCCGGATAGGCGCGGTGCATAAATTCGCGGTGCGCCAGTCCTCCGGGATTGGCGAGGCCGCCATCAGGCTGGACCGCCTGAGAAAGCCTTTTAAGACGTTCGGTGATCAGTGGAGGCAATGTCTCTTTTTCCGTCTCCCCAGCCTCCTTCTTCTGTTCCGTTGCTTCCTTCCCAAGTTTTTTCTTGGCAACTGATCTTTTCGCCACGGTTGGTGTATTGGCAGGTTTCGAATCTGCCGAACTGGCGGTCGGCTGTTGCGCGAAGGCGCCCGCACCCGGCAGCAATAAACTCAACACGAGCGCGATGGCAGGTGTAGTAACTATCTTCCGCAGACCTCTGGTGAGAGACATATCGATACCCCTTTCGAAAGTTCGAAAATCGAAAACTTCATTGCATTCTGACCGCGAGTAGAATCCTTCTCCATAATCGGGCGACAGTCAGAACTGGCGGTGTAGATTCTCGCTTGTGACGGAGTACTATTTTGCCTAGTTGGGACGGGAGTTTCTCATCGACAACTCCGGAAAGTCAAGTCCAAATGCGTTGTCTGGCGCGGTTTTTACAAAGAACTGACATTTGGCGCGGCAGCATGGTCGCAGCATTTCCCCCCGCTGCAAACCGCCCGGCAAGGCAAGCTCAACGCCGAAGATTGCACGCCAGAGTCAAAAGGCTCTAGAGACGACCGCACTTGAGATGGCGCTAGATTTTGACCAGGGAAACGCAGACGTTCCGGGGAAAGTGTTGTCCGCGAAATATGTCACCGAGAACGAGATGACGGTGTACGTGCCTAAGGCTGCCATTGCTGCCCCCGGCACGGCTGCGGTTGTGGTCAAGAACCCAACGCCGGATGGAGGGAAGTCGAACGCGCTTACCGTTACGATCAAATAGATGTTTGGAGTAGTAGGGCCCCACTTCTCAGTAAGGGGTGGGGTTTTCTTAATGGACCCCGGGAGCGAGGTTCAATTCCCTAGAGGGAAAGAGACAGGGAAAGAGACGTGGAATCCCAGGTTTCGCAAAGGATGCGAAACCTGGGGCACCCGGCGTGTGAGTGAATCCGTGGAATCCCACCCTTCGGCAAGCTCTAGGGCAGGCTGTTTCGCAAAGAATGCGAAACATGGGGCACCCGGCTGGCTAGAAATGCTTTCCACTTGACATTCGCTTTATATTCGCCAACAATGGCGGCATGGCGATCACACGCAGGCAGCGCGAAGTGTATGACTTCATCTCCCGCTTTGTGGCCGAGCATGGATACTCTCCATCGTTTGAGGAGATTGGCACGGGGCTGGAGCTGACGTCGCTGGCGACGGTACACAAGCACATTACGAATCTCGAGAAAAAGGGATTGCTCACCCGCGACTACAACCGCAGCCGGTCGATCGATCTATGCCCACCCAAGGGACGACTGAAGCAGGCCATGAGCGTGAATACCGGACTGGTGCTGCCGCTGCTGGGGCGCATTGCGGCTGGCCAGCCGATTGAGGCGATGCAGACGAATGAGACGATTTCGCTGGCTGATTTCGTACGGTCGAAAGAAGTGTTTGTGCTGGAGGTGCGCGGCGATTCCATGCAGGATGAGGCGATCCTGGACGGCGACTACGTGCTGGTGGAGAAGCTGAAGACGGCGCACAACGGAGACATCGTGGTGGCGCTGGTGGATTCAAGCGATGCGACCTTGAAACGCTTTTATCGGGAAGGCGACAACATCCGGCTGCAGCCATCGAATGTGACGATGAAGCCGATCATCGTGCCGGCGGCGTCGGTGGAGGTGCAGGGGCGGGTGATTGGGGTGCTGAGGAAGTATTAAAGACGCTTCTGGCTTCTAGCTACTGGCTCTCAATGGTAGAGATGGAAATCCACTTCGATGGCGAGTTCCACTGAGACTGGCTGGCCGTCTTGTTGTGCTGGGCTGAACTGCCAGCGCGCTACGGTATCTACTGCCCTTTGATCCAATCCCATGCCCAAGGGCCGAACGATTCGGATGTCTCGAGTCTGGCCGGTTTTATCAACAACAACCATGAGCATAATCACGCCATGGTATCCCAATTTTTGTGCCTCGTCCGGGAAGTCTGGTTCCGGGGTCGATCGCGGCTTGGGGGGAGTAACGCCCTTCCGGATGGGGACCACCTCGACGTCTGGGGCTTTCGCGTCGGCCTCCGTCGCCTTTTCGTCTGCCAAGTTCGAGATAAGGCCGGGGATCGCAGCAAGCTCTGGCGGGAAAGTACAGGCGCTATATATATTTGCTCCTTTGCCGGACGCGGCTGAGATGCACGGCCTCCAATAAGCCGGTACTAGATCCGCGAAACGGTCCTGCGAATTCAGAAAAATCTTGGATAGCAGCGCATTCAACTTCTCTGCTGTGATTCCGCCGGGATCGAGATCAGCATCAATGCGCAACCGGCTAACTTTCTTTGCTTTCTTCTTGTGATCAGCATGGAATCCGAAGGCATGTCCATCGTTAACCAAAACGAGGCGATCTGCCTGAATGGCTAATCGCTGGCTCGACAGAGTGAGTGAGTTCACGCGTACGAACCCGTTGACGGTCCAATCGCCAGAAACGGGAGAGCCAGTGGGCATCCCAGCGGAGTCGTATATCAACTTTGTTCCCTGATAAAAGCCACGGAGGATGAGAATCTTTTCGCGGTATTGAGACTGGAGGCGTTGCTCCATCTCATCGGAGGCGTATATCCGCAGCTGAGAAGCTGCGACGAAAACGCAAAGTTCTAGACAAGCAGATATTATCTGTGACGTCCGCTGGTTTCTAATCATCGCCACGGATTGTAGTTCATTCGACGATAGCTGCCTGAAAAAGCAAAACGCACGCTTTTCTTCAAGAATGAGCGTGCGTTTGAACTTTAAGCTAGAAGCCAGCAGCTAGAAGCGCGTTATCCGACGTGACGATCAATCGCTTGCGCGATGGCGTCCTTCGGACGATAGCCGACCAGCTGCTCGACTACCTGGCCGCCTTTGAAGACCAGCAGCGTAGGGATGCCGGTTACTTTGTAGCGCATGGGGGTGGAGCTGTTGGCGTCGACGTCCATTTTGCCGACCTTGAGTTTGCCCTGGTAGTCCTTGGCGAGCTCGTCCACGATAGGAGCGAGGGCGCGGCAGGGGCCGCACCAAGTTGCCCAGAAGTCCACCAGCACGGGTGTATCTGATTTCAAAACATCCTGGTCGAAGTTTGCATCAGTGACTTCGACAATTCCATTGCCTGCCATTTTCGTTTCTCCTCGTTGTAACGTCGCGCTGTCGGCGGACGCTCCATCGAGCTGTCTTGCCGGGCCCGGCGATCGATATCTAAATAAGTGCTGCCCTTGGTGGGGCGCATCCATTATCGCACTTCCGTTTGATGCCGGGGAACCGGGAAAGTCGCAAGTTGCGACCTGCGGTCAGATTGTGTCGAGAGCATTGAGTTTAGAACGTGAGGTTTACTGCCGCCTGCATCAGGCGAGGAGGCGCGGCGCTGACAACCCGACCGAACGACGAGCTGCTGATGTTCCCGTTTACAGATGCGGGTCCGTAGAACTGGGCGTGGTTGAAAACATTGAATCCTTCGAAACGAAACTGAAGAGATTTGGATTCTGTTAGCGGGACTGACTTTGCCAAGGCGATGTCGTAGTTATCGATGCCGGGGCCGTGAAAAAAGCGCCGCCTGGCGTTTCCCGGCTCGCCCAGGGGCTGGAGAGCGAAAAGGCTGGTATTGAAATAAGAGAGGCCATTGCGGGGATTGTGGTTCAGCGCAAGCGACCCGGGTGTGAACTGCGGTTCGTCGACGCCGTAGTTGTTGATGCCGTTGGGCTCGGTTCCGAGCAAGGAATTGTCGCCGTAGTTGAGAAGCGTGACCGGGAAGCCGCTGCTGAAATGGGTGATGCCGGAGATCGTCCAACCAGTGGTCCAGCGACTGGGGGAGAAGAGGCGGTCGAAGGGTAACTGCCATGAGTAACTGACCACGAAGTTATGGGTGACGTCGAAGGCGGACAGGGCGCGGCTTAGAGAAGGATTGATTGGGTTCACCTCCTCGCCGACGTTCGAAGACTGATCGATGGATTTGCTGAAGGTGTAGCTGGCAAACAGTTGCAGGCGCTTGCTGGTGCGGCGAAGGCTCAGTTCAAGGGCGTTGTAATTGGAATTGCCGATGGTTGCCTGATTGGTGTCGCTGCCGAACTTTGGGCCAAGAGGGCCACGGGTTCCGTCTACGGTTGCGCCGGAAGCGGTGGTGTATACATTGCTCTCGCCGAACGGTCCGCAGGTGGCGGATCCGGTAGCGACCTGGCTGGGCTGGCTCAAGCTCAGGCACAATGCGGGATTGCCGGGGTTGGATTCGACCAGCACCAGGAGCCGGTGAGATTGATTGCCGACGTAGCTGGCGCTGAAGACGGTGCTATCGCTGAGCTGGCGCTCGATCGAGAACATGTACTGCTCGGTGTAGGGAATGCGATTGGTAACGGGATAGGCAGGAATGCCGCTGATGGGCAGATACTGCGACCAGTCGATGCTGGAATCTGGATGGCTGCGCGAAGAGTTTAGAGGGGCGAAAGTGACGGGAAAATACTGGCCGAGATTCTGGCCATTGGAGGCGGTGATGAAGGGGTTCGAAAACAGGGGCGGAGCGGGACTGCTGTAGGTGGTTCCGTAAGGAGCGTTTGCCGCCAGCACTCCGATGGTCAAGGCTTCGATGGAGGTGAAATACATGCCGAAGCCAGCGCGGAGGCTGGTTTTGCCGGGACCGCCTAAAAGCTTGCCGAAGACGGTGTCAGTGGATACATCCGGGGAATAGGCGAGGCCGATGCGCGGCGAAAATTCATCGCCGGGCGGCGCGAGGGTGCGGGGCACACCGGGATCCGTGGGATAAAGGATTCCCACGGGCGCGCCCGGGAAAACTACCGACTGCTTGCCGGGGTCGGTGGTTGAGATCTGATTGTACTTTTCGTACCAGGGCTCGATGCGGTCCCAGCGCAGGCCGTAGTTGAGAGTGAGGTTCGATCTAACGCGCCAACTATCCTGGGCAAAGATGCCGGCGTATTTGTTGCGGCCATAAAAGGGATTGAGCTGACTCTGGTTGAATTGACTGGGAATGCCGAGCAGGAAATCCGCGAAGTCGAGGCCGGTCTCGCTTCCAGTGAACAAGAAGCTGCCATTGAACTGGGCGATGGGATTGACGTTGACCTCGTCGAAATGAAACTCGCCACCGGCTTTTATCGTGTGGGTTCCTACGACCTTCGAAAAATCATCCAGCCACTGAAAGGTGTTATTGGCCTGCTTCAGTTCGTTGGTATTGGTGCCAGTGGAGAAGTTGTTGAAGACGAGGTTCTCCACTCCTTCATTCTTGGGGTCAAGCGCAACGATGGTAGCGGCTCCCGAGGGAGTGGTGAAACCTTGGGAAACGAGGCTGATGCCGACTCCGCCGCGTGGCTTGCCGAGATCATTGAAGGCGCGCATATAACTGAAATGCAGTTCGTTGACTGCGGTCGTGCTGAGAGTTTTGGTGTCGCTCAAACTGAACAGCTGTGCGCGGCCCAGATTTAACGCGTCGAAGCCTGGCACACTGGCTCCGCCCTGAGCTACGGGATAGGGATTGTCGAGCGAGTAATCGTCAAGAAAGTAGTAGCCGGAAATCAGGCCCCAACTGGTGTGGGCATCGAGGCGGATGGCGCCCTTGTCATCGCGGAGCGCCTGCTTGTAGGCGGAGGTGGCGAACTGATCGACAGAGGTGTTGGGTGCGGGAATGTATTGCAGCAGATGTTGCGCGGGCGCGGACCAAGCTTTGGCTGGGATTTGCAGGGTGGGAAGAACGCAGGCCGTGGATGGGGTCACGGAGTAATTTGTATTGGTGCAGCCGGGGAAATAATAAGGTTCACCGGCATAGACCTGGTAGGGGAAATTCTCAGAGAGCGTCGCGGCCCAGGCGGGCCCGCTGACCGTGGTAGGGGTTACAACGGGTTGTCCATTGAGGATTTGAGTTGTGTAGAAAGAAGTCGCGACGTCAGACAGATTGCCACTGCGGTCCTGCAGCGAGGGAACGGGAATCAGACCGGTGTCGACGCCCTGACGCTGACGTGTGCCTTGATAGTCGGCGAAAAAGAAAAGTTTGTTCCGCCTGATGGGACCGCCGAAGGTTCCACCAAACTGGTTTTGGATGAAGGCGCCACGAGTGGGAGAGAAGTAATTGCGCGCGTCGAGATCGGTGTTCCTGAGGAATTCAAAAACGTCTCCATGAAAGGCGTTGCTGCCGGACTTGGTGATTACGTTGATCTGGCCGCCGCTGAATTCGCCATACTCGGCGTCGAAGTTGCTGGTGAGAATGCGGAACTCGGCGATCGAATCGAGATTGGGAATGATTGCCGTGCCCATGCTGACGTCTTCTTCGGAGTCGCTGCCGTTGACGATGAAGGCGTTAGCGAATTCGCGCTGGCCGTGAATGGAAATCGTGCCCGGGTTGAGATCGGCGGAGGGTGAAAGCGGACCGGCGCCGACGTCCTGAACCGTGTTCGAGGTGATGGAGGTTTCCGGAGCGACGCCGGGCTGAAGGGACAACAAGTCGGTATAGCTGCGGCCGTTTAAGGGCACGGCACTCATCTGCTCGCTCGTGATGACCTCACCCATCTGGCTGCTCGAAGTTTCCACGTGAACGGAGGCGTCGGTGATGGTGACGGCATCGGATCGGCTTCCGACATGAAGGACCACATCGAGGAGAAGAGCGCCGTTGGCGTCGAGCACAATTCCGGTGCGACGATAGGGCTGAAAGCCGGGCTGGTCCACCTGGAGAACGTAGCTCCCGACGGGAAGAACGGGGAAGGTGAATGTGCCTCGGCCGTCTGCGGTGGTGGATTCCTT
The DNA here is from genome assembly GCA_963750245.1 of uncultured Acidobacteriaceae bacterium. Lineage (GTDB taxonomy): Bacteria > Acidobacteriota > Terriglobia > Terriglobales > Acidobacteriaceae > Sulfotelmatobacter. Next base: position 622,289 of record CAVVQB010000001.1, on the reverse strand, counting down.
GGCACCTGTATTGGCGTTCACCAAAGTGACTGAGGCCTTGGCGATGGCAGCCCCGGATGGATCTTTGATCGTGCCTGAGATACTGCCGCCCACTCCCGCCCAAGCTGCGCCCAGCAGGCAAAGAGGGAGAATGAGGCGAAGCAACGCTAGTTGCAACCGGGTCGCATCTGGCGGTAAGATTAAACCATGAATGTGATCAGGGGCCTTCATAAGGGGTTTATTGAATCCCAGTTGCAACCCAGTCGCATCTGAGGTACGTTTTTAATATTGCCGGACGTTTTGCTTTAGCGTCAAGGGGCGGCGGAAGAATTCGTCGCAGTGTGTTTGCGACCAGTTGCGACGACCGACGAGGAGATATTGATGCCACTACCGCAAACTGAAATTCCCGGGCGGCTGCAGTCTCATCTGGCGGAGCGGGGAATCCGCATGACCGAGCAGCGGCGGGCGATTCTGCGCGTGATGGAGACGGCGACGAAACATCTGGACGCGGCGCAACTCTTGCGCAAAGCGCAGAAACTGGATGCCAGGGTTGACCGCAGTACGGTGTACCGAACCCTTCAACTGCTGAAGCGGCATGGCCTGATCGACGAGCTCGACCTGATGCACATCCACGGTGAAGGACACTACTACGAGAGGAAAGTGAACCGCGACCACATTCACATGGCGTGCTTGCGTTGCGGCAAGATCATGGAGTTCGTCAGCGATATTTTTGAGAACCTGAAGGGGCAGGTGGAAAAGGACTGCCGGTTTCGCATAGTGGTGTCGCGTCTGGAAATTGGTGGATATTGCGCGGCGTGCCGCGGATCGAAATAGCGGTTACTGAATGCTGATGGAAATTCGGTTCCTGAATGCGGACGACACTGCTGCCTACTGGAACATCCGTCTGGAAGCTCTGCAGAATGAGCCGGAGGCATTTGGCTCCTCGGTGGAGGAGCATCGCGCGTTGCCTCTGGCTGAGATCGCGGCACGATTATCGGCTGATCCGTTGAACAACTTCGTAGTGGGCGCCTTTTTTGGCGATCAACTGATAGGCACTGCGGGGTTCTTTCGTGATAAAGGTCTCAAGGAACGGCACAAGGGACGGGTCTGGGGCGTTTATGTCACGCGGGAGGCGCGAGCGAAGGGTGCCGGGCGGAAGATGATGCGGATGCTGCTGGAGCGCGCCCGCAAGGTGCAAGGGATCGAGCAGATCCTGCTCTCGGTGGTCACGACGCAAGATGCAGCGGTGAAACTTTATCGAGCGCTGGGATTTGAGTCGTTCGGCTGCGAACGGCGGGCATTGAAGATTGGGGATCGATATTTGGACGAGGAGAATATGGTGCTGTTCGTCAAACGGCCCGAATCGATATAACTCCTGCTTTCAGAATACTTTAGGTCCAGAGGACAATAAAAAAGCGCCCCAGACTTTTCAGTCCAAGACGCCTCGGCAGCCCTCCCCCGGAACTGCCAAACCACTTCTCAATCGTAGTTTGAGGGGTTGGTCTTGTAAACGTCACTTTGGTAATTCGAATTGCGAGGCTGAGTCCGCTCTAAACAGCGCTGATCCATAGGGTTAGCCGGATTTGACGAGGAGAGGAACTATGGTTGCTTGTGCCAGGTCTGGCCGGCGTCGAAGGTGGTCCAGACTTCGGTGGTAGAGGTAGCGATTCTTCCATGCCGCAGGTCGGAGAATTGGATGCTGAGAATGTCTCCGGTAAGAATGATGCCAGCTTCGCTGGGGGTGACCAGAATCCAGCGATTGCCGCCGTCCTGGCTGTGATAGATAAGTCCACTGGAAGCTCCGACCCAAACTTCGGGTCCGACGGCGGCTACGGCGCGGAAGAGCGGGACCGGCGCAGAGCTGCCTTTTTCATTTAGGTTCTGTTTCTTCTGGTCGGTGGTTCCTGAACCGGCTTGGACGCTCACCGCCGCCCTTGCCATTCCATGGCGAAGAGAAGTTGATGGATCGACCGTTTGCCATGTGCCTCCGCCGTCGAAGGAACGCTGCAAGGCGCCGGCGGGGCTGACGGCCCAACGTGGCGAGGCCTGAACCATCGCCGAGGAGGTCTGTACAGCCACGCCCGAAGCAGGCGATGGAGCAGTTGAGGCATTGGCGCCCGCTTCTGGGGGAACGGGATCTTTGGCTTTGACTACGTTGAGGTCGGTAAACGCGCGACCTTGGATGGGCAAGTCGGGCCGGTTCTGAGCAATCTGGTTCTGAGCAATCTGGTTCTGAGCAATCTGGTTCTGAGCAATCTGGTTCCGACCCGTTGTGGCGTCGGTGTTGAGGGTCGTGGCCTCGGCTTGCACTTCAACCACCTCGGAAGAGGCGCCGACTTTAACTTGTTGGTGGATTTCGGGGCTGGCAGCGATTCCGCTGCTAGCCACCATTCCGCCACCACTGCCACCTGAGTAGACTGCGTGATCTGTTGGGTGATTGGGAGTGAGCGTTAACTTGTGCGCCGTCGCCGTGCGAGAGTTCGAGGCGGGCCCGACCGACGTTTCCCTTCGCGTCGCGCCAGACGGAACTGTGGGACGGAGCGAGAGCGCTTGATCCGTGATGGAAAGAGCGGGTGCGGCCTCCGTTGGCATGACGTTCGAAGCGACGGTCGCCACTTGGTTGCGATGGGAGTAGTGCAGAATCGCAACGGATGCGACGACCAGGATTCCAATTGAAAGAGTTACCCAGCGAAGAGTTGGCCAGGTTAGCCAAGGGATTCGAGGCGTACGGGCGGAAGCGGGTAGAGCCAGGCTCTCGGTTTCGGGCAAAGCGAGAGTGACTACCTCTCGACAATCGGCACAGGTGGCGAGGTGCTGCAGGAGGAAGGCGCGCTCCGGTTGCGACAGGGAATGCTCGGCGAAGGCGGTCAGAAGATCGGCGTCGGGATGCGCGCTGGCAGGGGCGGGATTGTGTTGCAGGCGCTTGGCCACGATTTTGGGGACGCTTTGCATTTTTGGTTTTCTAGCCTTCAGCCGGCCGCCTAACGCTCTCCTTTGATCTCATTCCTGACCTTCCCGTACCACCTCGACCCGGGTTTCTCTCTTATCAGGGAACGCCGGCGTCGGTGATTCTTGCGCCAGACTGCGGCGAATATCCAAATGCAAGTCGCGGACGTCCACGTCCAGTGCTTCTTCGGCCTGACGGCGGGCCATTCCCTGCTGGGTCATATTGGCCAGGATCTTCTTGCGCAACGACTTCGCCAGCTTGTCGACCTTGCGGCTGATGGTGGATTCGTGCACGGTCAGCAGGCGGGCGATCTCCGCCAAGGTGCGGCCGTCGAGAAAATAGGACGCCAGGACCATGCGGTCTTCGCTGCTGAGAGATGACAGGGCTGCGTCGGTGGCAGTTTCCAGGCGCGAGTCCGGCGATGAAACCGGCTCCGGCTCGGGAGCCGCGAATTGTGAGCCCTCTTCGCCTTCTTCGTCGAGGCTTACGAAGCGCCTGGTGCGGCGGTAGCGATTGACGAACTCCTGAGCGAGCACGGTGCGAAGCCAGCCTTCGAGGGACCCGCGGGCAGTGAAGGACGCGAACTTGGAGACGCGTTGCCCGTCGCGAGTGGTGGTGCCGTAGAGCTCGGCATAGAGCGAGTCGGCAAGATCGCGGGCGGCGGAGTCTTCACGGGCAATGCGCAGGGCAGACTGGTAGAGCTTTTCGCGATAGCGAGTCAGGAAAAGTTCCCAGGCGGTGTTGTGGCCGGCGGCGCAGGCTCTGGCGAGAGCGAGTTCCTCCACTCGCAGGCTCAGAAGAAAAGTGCGAGCTTCTGCCTCTGTAGCGGTCGCGGGCAGATATTTCATACACACTTCAGCGAGAATTTCGGCAAACGAATCGGGTGCTAGGCCGATTTTTTCGCAGCCGCTGGTGGCGTGCAGTTGCAAGAGCAACTCGGATACGGCGGACTGCACGGGAGCGGAGGTTGGTTTGCCGGCGCGCATGCGGAAGAGAAAGTGAGACGACAACTCCTTCTGATCCTACTAGTTCCTTAGACGCGCGAGAGCACAATTTTGGCCGCAAGCACTAGGGATTTTTTCGTTCTAAAAGTGGTTGGTATGGAAGACCGACGCCGTGCCTTGCCAAAATCATTTATGAGATCGGCGATGCGTTCTAATTGTTGGCGCTGTTGTTCTGGTACCAATTGCGCCAGGCGGCGGAGTCATTGGGCAGGCGTTGTTGGGTAATATCGCCGAGAGCCTGGAAGGCCCAGGCACGAGTCTGCGCGTCAAGCGCTGGGTCATCGGAATAACTAATGAGTTGCGGGACGGCGATGAGTCTCTGGTCGTGAGTTAACATGCCGGACTCGGCAAGGCTGCAAGCGGCGCGTTCGCGCACAATCGCCGAAGGATCGTCGTGCATGGCTTCGAGCAAAGGAGCGATGGTTGAATTCGTCCCCACGACGGCCAAGCTTTCGACCGCCCAGCGGCGTGTATCTTCCGAATTCTTATCTGATCCGCGGTCAGGACCTTTCAAGTGAGTGCTCAACACCTGGACGACGCGATCTGTTTCAAGGCCGCGATTCGCCAGCAGAGCGAGGGTCCAGAAAGCCCAGATCTTTTGGGAGTGGTCGGAGGAGCTGGCCTGGCGCACGAGTGCGTCGACATTGGAATCGTTCTTGGCAAGCCCGTAGGCTGCGAGTTGCACTTCGATGGCGGAATTCTGGACGCGCCTGTCGTTCGAGTTAAGGGCGGCGGTCGAGAGTTCGCCGAGTCTCGCATCCCACCTGAGCTGTCCTCGCCAGCTATTGACGCGCGCTTCGATCTGCGCGGTTGCCCCGTCGGAGCGGGCCACCGCGCGTTCGAGGAGAATTTCGGCTTGCTTCTGCGGGTTCTGACGATCCAGATCGCGATCGGACAAAAGCGTGGAAGAGGTGCCAGCATTCTTCCGTTGCGAGAATGGAGCAGAGAGTTTTCCCCAAACTGCGCCTGTGCCTCCGGCGGCGGCGACGGCTAGCGCGAGCCCGATTCCTGCCAGCATAGCGGCCGCATGCAGCAGTCGTGAATTGGAGACGAGCCTTTCCCGAGAATCTGAGGAAGCAGGAACCGGCTGCAGCGGTATGTCTGAACCCGGACCAAGTGTGCCGTAATCCGGCGTGGGGTCCAGGTGCTGAGGCGGAGGATCAAGAGCAGTCCCCTCTTGGCCTGAGACGCCCGGTTGAAGAACATCCATAGCATCAAGTTTAGGGAAGTGGCGTGACTAGGGTAAAGTTACTTCGGGGTCCCGCCCACTGAGATTCAACGCGCGGCCACTTCTGAGTCGAAATTGGCATCGGAATAGACGCCGTATGCCCGGAAAGTTTAAGGAGGAAGAATGTTTGCCAAGGCAAAGGATTTCCGATGCGTGGCGCTAGCCGCTGTGCTTGTGATTGTGGCCGGGGTGGCTGCGGCTGCGGCCGGCCCGGGGTACAAGATCGTGAAGACTTACAAAGCAGGCGGCTCAGGTGGTTGGGATTATCTGGTAGCCGACGCCTCGGCACGACGGCTTTATATTTCGCGAGCCACTCACGTCATGGTACTGGATCTGGATTCCGGGAAGAGTGTTGGTGACATTGCCGACACGCAAGGCGTACATGGCATCGCTCTTGCTCCGGAGTTGGGGCGCGGGTTTACGAGTAACGGGCGGGAAGGCACGGTCAGCATTTTTGATCTGAAGACGCTGGCTCCCAGCGGGAAAGTGAAGGTCGGAGACAATCCGGATGCGATTCTTTACGATCCGGCGACCAAGAGAGTCTTCACGTTCAACGGGCGAAGTCAGGATGCCACTGCCGTGGATGCCGAGAAGGGTACGGTGTTGGGAACAATCAAGCTCGATGGCAAACCGGAGTTTGCGGTGAGCGATGGCAAAGGAGAAGTGTTCGTCAACATCGAGGATCAGAGCGAACTGGTGGCGATCGATCCCAACAAACTTGAGGTGAAATCGAAGTGGCCGCTGGCGCCTTGCGAATCGCCGAGCGGGCTGTCGATGGATCGCAAGAACCGCCGGTTGTTTGTGGGGTGTGACAACAAGATGATGGCGGTGGTGGATGCGGATTCGGGCAAGGTTCTGGCCACGCCCGCGATCGGCGACGGCGTGGATGCGACCGCCTTCGATGACGAAACCGGACTGGCTTTCGCTTCGTGCGGAGAAGGCGTGCTGACGGTGGTGCGGGAGGAATCTCCGGAGAAATTCAGCGTGGCGGAAAATGTTCCGACGCAAGCGGGTGCGCGTACGCTGGCGCTCGATTCCAAAACGCACAACGTTTACGTGGTTACGGCAAAATTCGGACCGGCTCCCGCGGCGACGCCCGAGAATCCACATCCGCATAACATTGTGCCGGATACCTTTGTCGTGCTGGTTCTGGGCAAATGAGGCGCATTTTTGGTTGCTGGCGGTCGGCGATCTGGTTGGGGTTGACGATCGTTGTGGCGCAGGGCTATGCAGCGCGGAACTGTGAGGCGTATTCCGTACTTACGCATGAGGAGATCGTGGACCTGGCGTGGAAGGACAATATTCTGCCCATGCTGAAGAAGAGATTTCCTGCTGCCACGGACGAAGACCTGAAGAAGGCGCATGCGTTTGCCTACGGGGGATCCGTGGTGCAGGACATGGGCTACTATCCGTTTGGCAACAAATATTTCAGCGACCTTACGCACTATGTGCGGAGCGGCGACTTTGTGGTGAACCTGATTAAGGAAGCGTCTGACCTTGATGACTATGCTTTTGCGCTGGGCGCTTTAGCTCACTATTCGGCGGACAACTGTGGGCATCCTACGGTGAATCAGGCGGTCGGCATTGAGTTCCCGAAGCTCGAAAAGAAATACGGGAAGGTAGTGACCTACGAGGACAATCCCAAGGCGCACATCCGGACGGAGTTTGGCTTCGATGTGACGCAGGTTGCGAAGAATCGTTACACTTCCGACCGCTATCACGACTTCATCGGTTTCGAAATTTCGAAGCCGGTGCTGGACCGGGCGTTTCAGGATACATATGGGATTCCACTGAGCGACGTAATTTCGGATGAAGATCTGGCGATCGGAACATTCCGGCGTGCGATCGGCACGGTGATTCCGGAGATGACTCGCGTGGCGTTGATTGCGCGCCGCAATGAGATCGTCTCGGAGACGCCCAACTTCCGGGCGCGGCAGTTTCGTTATTATCTGTCGCGCGCTAACTACCAGAAAGAATGGGGAAAAGGCTACCGCAGGCCGGGATTTGGAACGCGCTTGCTGGCGTTCTTTCTGAAATTCGTGCCGAAGATCGGTCCGTTTAAGGCGCTCGATATCAAGGTCCCAACCCAGAAGACGGAAGACCTCTACATTGCGAGCGTGGATAAGACAGTGGAGGACTATACCAAGCTTCTGCACGAGACGGCGAATGGAAATCCGCAGCTTACGAATACCGATTTCGACACGGGACAGGATACGCGAGCGGGCGAGTACAAGTTCACCGATGATACGTATGCGCGGTTGCTGGATCAGTTAGCCGGGCACAACTTTGATCAGATCAACCCGGAGCTGCGGGCAAACATCCTGGCTTTCTACAGCGATCCAAATGCTCCCATTGCGACGAAGAAGAAACCGGCAGCGTGGCAAAAAACGCAGGACGAACTCGCGAGGCTCCGGGCGCTGCCGAATGGCGCGGCGGGGTGATAGCAGCGAAGAAAATCTGCGATCTTGCGTTATCGCATACTGGCAGGAATGGCGCCATTCTTGAACATGCGGAACCACATCTCGGTATCGGTCTCGTTATAGATTTGCAGCTCGCGGATGACTTCACGCGCGAACTCGACGCTTCCCAAGCCGCTCGCCGTGATGATCTTGTGATCGGCCACTGCTAATTCATCGACGTAAAAACGGTCATCCTTGTACTCGGGGACCATCTTCTTCAAGAAGCTTTTTGCGTTGCTGGTGTGGTGAACTCCAGTGGTCAGGCCGGCGCGGGCAATCTCCAATGTAGCTGCGCAGAGCGCGCCGATCAGGATCTGCTCCGCATGCAAACGGCAAAGGAGTTCATCCACCTGCGGATCTGGGCCTTTCTCCCACGAGGTACCTCCAGGCAAAATGAAAATCGCGGTTTCGCGCGGGCTGACCACAAACTCATTGATGGAGATGTCAGGCATTATTCTCAGGCCTCCCATCGTCACGACGGCCTCACGCGAGCGTCCTACGGTCTGTACTTCGTGCTTGCCGGATCTGCGGAGCTCGCATAAAGCAAGCGCAGGTTCCCAGTCGGCGAGGCCATCAAATACGAAAAGGTAGGCTTTCGATTTCATGCTCGGTGCTCTGGCGTCTCAAACTTGGGGGCACAGACCTCAAGAATACACTTCGATTGCGTGATCAATGCCTTCGGAGTCCGCTGGACCGACCGTTCGGTTGCGCTGCGTCAACCCGCCATGTATCATCTCAAAACTTTAATGACCCGGCGCGGGTCTTCGAGGATCTGGCAGATGGCTGTGGGGGATGAGAAGTTTTACCGGGCGCGGGTGACCAAGCGCGTGGAGTTTGCGCCCGACCTGTGGATGATTCGCATTGCGCCGGGCGGCGACTTCAAGTTTGTTCCGGGGCAGTATGCCACGCTGGGTGTGGAGCACGATGGCAAGCGGACGGAGCGTCCGTACTCGATTGTGTCGGCACCTTTTGAAGATGAACTCGAGTTTTTCTTTGAGCTGGTGCCGGAGGGAGCGCTCACGCCTCGGCTGTACAAGTTGCAACCGGGCGATGAACTGCTGATGCGGAAAATTCCGAAAGGCAAATTTACGCTGGATACGGAGAGCGGGCGGAAGCATCACCTGCTGGTGTCGACGGTGACGGGAGTGGCGCCGTTTGTGAGTTTTGTGCGTACGCTTTCGAAAGACTGGAAAGAAGGGCGCTTCGACGGCAGCCACCAGCTCTACTTACTGAATGGCGCCAGCCGGCCCTGGGAGTTTGGCTACAAGGAAGAATTGAATCGTTTCGACGCCGAGCTACCATGGTTCAAATATGTACCCACCGTGAGCCGGCCCTGGGATCATGCCGACTGGCCGGGTGAGATTGGGCGCGCCGACGATGTGTTGCGCAAGTATGCCGACCACTGGGAACTCGATGCGACGAACACGACCGCTTATCTGTGCGGGCATCCGGACATGATTGCAAACAGCAAAGCGATTTTGAAGCGGCGTGGCTTTGTGGACAGGTCAGCGATTAAGGAAGAGGTTTACTGGATTCCGGCGAAGTAAAGATAGTACCGAGTACCCGGTACCGATTCGAAAGGCCGGACGATATCAGCTTTCGGCGGGCGCGAATAGAACCAGCACTGCCAGCTCCTCGGTGATCTCGAAAAAGTGATGCTCCACTTCGGCCGCGACGAAGATCACGCTTCCCGCGGAGACCCTGTGCTGTTCTTTGTCGACTTTGAAGCTGGCTCGTCCGCGGACAACATAATAAATTTCATCTTCGTGATGTGGTCGCTGTAGATCGGTGGCGCCGGCAGGAAGGACGTAGAGGCCGGCACTCATGGCCGGCACGCGAAGAAATTCGCGGTACGCTTTGCTGCTCCGGGACCGCTGTTGATCGATCTCGGAAATGGTGGCAAAGAAGGATTTCACGCGAAGATGCCTCCGAAGATGAGATCGGTAAATTGCGGAATGAGGTTTTGCGCCTGCAGGTCGCCCTCCGGTTTGTACCACTGATAAATCCAATTGATCATGCCGAGCAGGGCGAAGGCGGCGGCGCGCGGGCTGACCTTGGCTTTGGCGTGATGCGGATGCCGCCCTTTGTTTTGTAACGATTTGTTTTGTACCTCCGCCATCAGGTTTTCGAGGAAGTGGATGTAGTCCTTTTTGCGGGAATTGATACGTTTGCGCAGCGAGGGCGGCAGAGGATGATTTTCGTGCAGCATAACGGTGATCTCGCGGTCGCGAGGGCTGAGCACGACTTCGATGTGCAGGCGAATGAGGGCACGGAGGCGCTCCTCGGGATCGGCGATGCCGCGCACGGGACTGAGCACGCGCTCGTCGGTGATCTCCATGGCATGGTTCATAATCTCGAACAGAATCTGGTCCTTGCTCTGAAAGTGGTGATAGAGGCCGCCCTTGCTCAACTTGAGAGAGGCGGCGACATCGTTCATGGAAGTGGCGTCGTAGCCGCGCTGCTGGAACAGACGGGCGGCCGTGCGCAGAATTTCCTGGCGGGAGTCAACCACAGTCTCGCGGGCCATCGGGTGACATGGTAACTACTTCGAGACGGGAATGCCAACGAGCGAGCAGATTGTTGGGAACGGGTTGCGGCGGAGGGCACATTCCCGCTTGACAGCGAGGTGGGGCGAGGGTAGGATTTGCGGATACCGACCGGTCGGTCGGTTCGGTCTTGACTGGTCGCGGGTTTGCACATAGGGATCCTTCGACTGCGTTTCCGTCCACTGCGTGAACGGAAACTCCGCTCAGGATGACAGGGTTGGTGAGAATGCTTAAGGGAGCCGAAATTGTTTTGCGATGCATGCGCTCTGAAGGGGTGGACCTGGTGTTTGGTTACCCCGGCGGGGCGATCATGCCGTTGTATGACGCGCTGGAGGGGAGCGGCATACGGCATGTTCTGACGCGGCATGAGCAGGGCGCGGCATTTGCCGCGGAGGGCTACGCGCGGGTGACGGGGAAAGTTGGCGTGGCGATTGCGACCAGCGGGCCGGGTGCGACGAATCTGGTGACTGGGATTGCCGATGCGAAGATGGATTCGGTTCCATTGGTTTGCATTACCGGGCAAGTCCGAACGCCGATGATCGGCACGGACGCCTTTCAGGAGACCGATGTTTTCGGTGTGACGCTTTCGCTGACCAAGTGGAGCCGGCTGGTGCGAACGATAGACGAAATTCCGGAGGTGATTGCGGAAGGATTTCACTGGGCGCGGAGCGGGCGGCCGGGGCCGGTGGTCATTGACATTCCAACCGACCTGCTGAAGGCGAAGAAAGAATACTTCGGTCCGGTGAAGTTCACTCCGCATGCGCGGACTGCGGATGCGAAGGCGGAAGGTGCATTCAGCGACACGATTGTGGCCTTGTTGCAAGGATCGACGCGTCCGGTGGCGCTGGTGGGAGCGGGAGCAAAACTTTCGGGAGCGATACCGGAGTTGCGGCGATTGCTCGACGATTTGAATATCCCGACCTTTGCTACCGTGCACGGGCTGGGCGCGGTTCCGCCGCAGTCGCCGTATTACCTGGGCATGGTGGGCATGCACGGGACGCGCGCGGCCAATATGGCGCTGCACGAGACTGATCTGTTGATGGTTTTTGGTGCGCGGCTGGATGATCGCGTGACCGGCGATCCGACGCGGTTTGCGCCGCATGCCAAGATCGTCCACTTTGAAATTGATCCGGCGCAACTGGATCGGGTGCGGGCTTGCGAAGTGCCGGTGATTGGAAATCTCGCGGATACGATTCCAGCATTTCATGCAGAGTTAAGGAAAACGCCCACTTCTCGCAAAGGAAGCGAGAAGTGGGGCACTCCCATCGTCGAGTTTCCTACCGTCGAGTTTCCCACCACCATCGAGTTTTCTGCCTGACTGGAGTGAGTGGCGCGAGGTGGCTTGCGGAGGGGAGCGGGCGGAGGTTGATGCGCGCGGACTGGCTCAGCCCACGGTGCGATTTCTTGATGAACTGTTCAGCCGCCTGCCGACCGATAGCGTTGTGATTGCCGACGTAGGCCAGCACCAGATGTGGGCGGCGCAACGGTATCGGTCGTCGTCGCCGCGTGGATTTATTACCTCGGGCGGGCTGGGAGCGATGGGTTTCGCTTTGCCCGCGGCAGTCGGCGCGCAACTGGCGAAGCCAGAGACTTGCGTGCTGTGCATTTCTGGCGATGGCGGGTTTCAGATGAACATTCAGGAACTGGCCACGGTGCACCGGCTCGGGCTGCCGATCAAAATGGTGATTGTGGATAACAAATACCTGGGCATGGTACGGCAGTGGCAACAGCTTTTCTACGAGCGCAATTACGCAGAAACCGATTTGGGCGACAACCCGGATTTCGTGGAGATCGCCAAGGCATACAAAATTCACGGATGGCGGTTGAATGAAACCGCCATGGCGGAATATCCGGTCTCAACGGAGACGGGAGATCTAATCGAGAACTTTCTGCGTTCGCCACGGGCGGAGTTGCTGGTATTTGATTGCCATCCGGAAGCGAATGTTTATCCTATGGTTCCGGCGGGAGCGGCGCTTTCGGAGATGGTGTTCGAGGACAAGTAAGGAATCGGGCGATCTGGTGATCGGGTGATTTTGCGATTGAAGAACGCCAGGTGTTGACGGTTTTTCAGATTAGTCGAGTTCTCAGTTACAAAATCCAGTTCGAGGAAATTATCATGCAGATCTTTCATATCCGGTATCGCAACGCGCAAGGCGCGTTGATGCGCATTCTAAATGCGATTTCCCGCAGGGGACTTGATTTGACATCGGTGCATGCAGAGGGCGTGGGGCACGAGTATGCGGTGTCCGTCCAGCTGGACGTGACGCAAAAACAGATTGGCCAGCTTTGCCGGGAATGGTACGGGATCGTGGATGTGGTTGAGGTGCGTTCCAGCACGACGTTGAAGCAGCATGCAGATGGAGAGTGGGCGCCGCTTCCGCCGGGATCGGCGAGTATTGCAGAACAATCGGCTCGCGCCGCTTTGGCATAAGTTTCGGTTTGCGGTGTCAGAAGCATGATGCCGCTTGGGGGAGCGTAAGCATCATGCAGGCTGGGGAATCTGCAATCGAGCGCGCCTCCTGACGCGACTGGAGGGCAGATTCCCCGTTTTTTCTTCCGCCCGTAATTTCATCTCTGTTGTAATCTTTCGCCGTGTATCTTAATCATCATGGATCCTAAGCATCGCAGCCACGGAATCACTGATGGGCGCGACCGTGCTCCGGCGCGTGCCATGTTCAAAGCCATTGGATTCACGGACGCCGATCTGCGCAAGCCGCTCATCGGCGTGGCGAATACGTGGATCGAGACCATGCCTTGCAATTTTCACCTGCGGCGACTGTCTGCAAAAGTAAAGGAAGGCATTCGCGCGGCCGGCGGTACGCCCATGGAGTTTAATACCATCGCGATTTCTGACGGCGAGACCATGGGCACGGAAGGCATGCGCGCGTCGCTGGTGAGCCGTGAACTGATTGCGGATTCCATAGAACTGGTTTGCCGGGGCCAATTGTTCGATGCCGTGGTTTGCGTGGTGGGATGCGACAAGACAATTCCCGCGGCGGCGATGGCGCTAGCGCGCATGGATCTGCCTGGGCTGGTTCTTTATGGCGGGACGATTGCGGCCGGCAGTTATAAGGGCAAGGATGTCACGATCCAGGATGTGTTCGAAGCCGTGGGAGCGAATGCCGCAGGGAAAATCACAGATCAGGAATTGCAGGATCTCGAGGATGTAGCTTGCCCAGGGGCCGGAGCGTGCGGGGGGCAGTACACGGCGAACACCATGTCGACGGTGATGGAGATGATCGGACTGTCGCCAATGGGGTTCAACAGCGTGCCTGCGATGGACGCAAAGAAGGATCAGGTGGCGTTCGATTGCGGGCAGGTGGTGCTGAACCTGCTGCGAGAAGGAATTCGACCGCGGGGAATTCTGACCCGGGATGCGTTTGAAAATGCGATCGCATCCGTGGCCGCAACCGGCGGATCGACGAATGCAGTGCTGCATCTGCTGGCCATCGCGCGTGAGGCTGACGTTGATTTGCAGATTGATGATTTTCAAAGAGTGAGTGAGCGTACCCCGCTGCTGGCGGATCTGAAACCCTCCGGGCGGTTTGTGGCGGCGGATATGTATCGCGCGGGGGAGTGCGCTTGCTGGCGCGGCGACTGCTGCACGGAAAATATATTCACCCTGCGGCGAAAACAGTTACGGGCCGTTCGCTTGGAGCCGAGAGCGAGAGTGCTGTTGAAACTCCGGGGCAGGAAGTCATCCTGCCGTTGGAGAAGCCGTTGAAGAAAACCGGGGGACTGGTCGTTCTGAAGGGAAATATTGCGCCTGAAGGATGCGTGGCCAAAATTAGCGGACATGAACGGCTGGAGCAACGAGGGCCAGCGCGCGTGTTTGAGTCCGAGGAAGATGCCATGACTGCGGTGACCAACAAGAAGATTAAATCTGGCGACGTGGTCGTGATTCGCAACGAAGGTCCCAAGGGCGGGCCCGGGATGCGCGAAATGCTGAGTGTTACGGGAGCGATTGTAGGGGAGGGATTGGGATCATCGGTTGCGCTGTTGACCGACGGCCGTTTCAGCGGCGCCACCCACGGACTGATGGCGGGGCACGTCTCGCCGGAAGCCGCGCTGGGCGGGCCGATCGCGGCCGTGCGCGATGGAGACATGATTCGCTTCGATGTTAAAGAGCGAGTTTTGGAAGTTGAGATCAGCGACGAAGTGATTCGTCAGCGAATGAAAGAATGGAAAGCGCCGCAACCACGGTATCCCACCGGCGTCTTCGCCAAGTATGCTGCTCTGGTTTCATCGGCATCCCAGGGAGCGATCACACGGCCACCCAAGTCTTAGAGGCGCGGTCAAGTAAAAGGGCCGTTGAGAAGAAAGTCCCTAGTGCTAAGCGACGAGCTTTGTCCGAACTCGTTAGCCCGGTAGTAGGGGCACGTTCGTGGTAGTTCGTTTGGGCGAGGATTCCGCTATACTACGCACACCTCGCTTCCCCCAAGCAGGAACGTCATCCGGGACTTCGCCTCATTAGGACATAAGAAAGTATGGCCGCTCATAGCGAGTCTCTCGCGCCGACCAAGCGTTTGGATTCATGGAAGGAAATTGCTGCCTTCTTTGGCCGCGACGAGCGGACGGTAAAGCGCTGGGAAAAGGAGCGGGGATTACCGGTGTACCGGGTGCCGGGAAGCGCTCGCGGGGGTGTGTTCGCGTACGCAGAGGAGTTGGCAGAGTGGCTCAAGGCTCCGCACGGGGCGCGGGAGGTGGACGAACTTCCAGCGAAGAAATTTTCTAGGGACGATCGTGGAGAGGGTTCGTCTGTGCCGGGGCCGTTACAAGCGAATGTGGCCGATGTTCGGTACGCAGACCCAGCCCTTAATTTCCGCTCGCGCGAAAGCGCATCCCCGGTGGCTACGGCCAAGTCTCTGCTGTGGCTTTTCCCTCTGATCCTGATCGTGGTCTCGTTCCTTCTGTTCTCCTTTGGTCATCGCCAGCCCCACTTCAAGAATGCGCTGGCGGCGCCGCATGTAGCCGATGCCGAATCTCAGGACCTTTACTTGAAGGGGCGGTACTACTTTGAGAAGCGGACGCCTGAGGATCTGAACAATGCGGTGGATTTCTTTACGCAGGCAATTGTGCACGATCCGGCGTATGCGGCGCCGTATGTTGGACTGGCGGATACTTACAATTTGTTGCGGGAGTATAGTGCGATGCCGCCGCAGGAGGCATATCCGCGGGCGCGGGCGGCCGCCAGCAAGGCCGTACAACTAGATCCTAATTCCGCCGAGGCGCACAATTCCCTCGCCTTCGCCACGTTTTGGGGGTTCTTTGATGCGGCCACTGCCGACCGCGAGTTCAAGAGGGCGATCGAACTGGACCCGACGTTGTCCCGCGCGCATCATTGGTATGCCACGTTCCTGATTGAGATTGGACGGAAATCGGAAGCCCTCGCTGAAATCGAGCGGGCCCGACAGCTCAATCCTTCTTCAACTCCAATTCTCGCCGATAAGGGATTCATTCTGGCGGAAGCAGGGAAGACAGAAGAGGCGCGGAAGCTGCTTACGCAGCTCGAAGCCTCTCAAGCAGACTTTATTCACCCTCATCAATATCTAGCTGAAATCTATTTTCAGGAAGGAAATTATCCCGGCTACTTTCTGGAGATGAAGACGCTCGCGGGCCTGCGCCACGATGCCAGTGCGAAGAAAAAAATCGAGGGGGAACAACAAGGATTCCGAAGTGGAGGACTTACGGGGCTGCTGGAAGCGCGGCTAAGTATCGCCAAGGAAGCTTTCGATCGTGGCCCCGGGTCGGCGTTTGATGTGGCCGCCGCCCAGGCGGCTCTCGGCCAGAACAAAGACGCATTGAAATATCTCGAATGTCGCCTATCAGCGGCACGACTTGTCGCTGGTTACTCTGCCGCTCGATACTTCGTTTCGATCGCTCCACCCGAACCAGGAGTTCCGTGACCTGGTCGCGAAAATCGGGCTTCCGCCGATTCTTTGAGGCCGTTGGCTGAAAACCATCCCCTGTGTAAACTAACCTCGCGATGAGATCCTTCCCCCGGGCTGCAGTTGCGCGCCGCATGCGTTTGATTACGCTGGCCTCACTCCTCGCGTTGTTTCTGTTGGCCTGCATCCCTGAAAGCCTCGCATCTGCTTACAATGCGCATCCCAAACTGGTGGTGGTAATTGTCATCGACCAGTTTCGGGGCGACTATCTCGAGCGTTATCGTGACAAGTTTGGCGAGGGCGGATTCCGCCTGCTCATAGATCACGGGGCAAACTTCACCGACTGCAATTACGATTATGCGAATACGCGCACGGCGCCTGGTCATGCGACGCTGTTTACCGGCGCGTACACCGACGGGCACGGCATTGTGGCGAACGAGTGGTGGGATCCGAAGAAGAAGCGCATGGTGACTTCTGTGGAGGATGACGATACCAAGCTGGTGGGGATTGCGGACGCTGGTGGAACAAAGGCGGGGGCGTCTCCGCATAACCTGCTGGCAGATACGCTGGGGGACGAGTTGAAGCTCGCTACGCAAGGACAGGCCCGAGTATTCTCCGTTTCCTTGAAAGATCGGGCTGCGGTGCTGCCTGGAGGCTTTGCCGCGGACGCAGCGTATTGGATTGAGCCGAAGAGTGGGGCGTGGGTCACTTCTACTTATTACCGTCCTGACTTGCCCAAGTGGGCGCAGGATTTTAACTCGAGCAATCGCGCGGCAAAATATTGGGATCGCGATTGGAAAAATGCGAACGGAGATCTCTTGCGATCGACGGCTCATCGCAAAGGGAAAGACGGATCTGACGCGGGATTCTACGAAGTGATCGGCTCGACACCGTTTGCCAACGAGTATGAATTGGAATTCTCCAAGCAGTTGGTGGTTTACGAGAATCTAGGTGCGGGGCAGGCCACGGACCTGCTGGCCATCAGCCTTTCGGCGAACGATATTCTTGGTCACCAGGTGGGACCGGATTCTCCCGAGATGGCGGCTATGGCGTTGGCTTTGGATCGAGAACTCGCGGATTTCTTCAATTTTCTTGGTCATCAGATTGGGCTGGCGAATGTGTGGATCGCGTTGTCGGCGGACCACGGAGTCTCCGCATTGCCAGATGCCGCTAAGAAGTTGCGCATTCCCGCATCCAACTTGGGCGTCGGGAAACTCGAAGCGCAAATCAACGAAGCGCTGGCGGCGAAGTTTTCGCCGGGACATGCGGCATCCTATGTGAAGCTCGACTTTCCGATGGCGTGGCTCGATGAGGAGGCCTTCGGCAGCGCTCACACAAAGGAACACGACGCCGAAATGGCCGTCGGCGAGGCGCTGAAACAGGCAGGGTTGCTGCGAGATTACTTCACCAAGTCGCAGCTTGCGGAGGGTGAAGTTCCTGAGACCGCCCTCGGCAAGAAATTTCTGCACAGTTATTCGGCCGAAGGCGGTTGGTATGTGATGGGAGTGCCCGGAATTTATACGGTCGGTTCAGCCGCGGGAACGGACCACGCATCGCCTTTCACCTACGACACGCACGTGCCGCTGGCATTCTACGGGCTCCCGTTTCGTCCGGGAACGTATCGCACTCATGCGGAGCCCGTCGATATGGCGGCTACGCTGGCATCGCTGCTGGGCATCAACGCTCCCACGCATGCCGTGGGACGCGTCTTGACTGAGGCTCTGGTTCCTTCGCATCAGGCCGAAGATGCACCGGCGATGGGGGGGCAGAATAGCCAGAGGGCTCCGCAGTGACCGCATCTTCCGAAAGCGGCGGGAAGCCTGGGGTGGATCTGAGTATTAGCTTTGCCGGAATCTCGCTGAAGAATCCAATCATTGCGGCTAGCGGGACGTTTGGCTATGGCGTGGAGTTCGAAGATGTAGTGCACCTCGACAAGCTGGGTGGATTCGTCGTCAAAGGGCTTTCGCGGGAAGCGATGATTGGGAATCCGCCGCCACGATTGTGGGAAACCGCAGCCGGCATGCTCAACGCGATCGGGCTGCAGAACATCGGGGCAACCGCGTTTCTGCAGGAGAAGTTGCCGCGCCTGCGGCAGATCAAGAACATTGTGGTTCTTGCCAACGTCTTCGGCTACGCGCGTGAGGATTACGAAAGAACCATCGAGATTCTGAACGATGGTGAAGGGATTGCCGCTTACGAGCTGAACGTTTCCTGCCCGAACACAGCGCACGGGGGCCTGCAGTTCGGGAGCGATCCTCGGTCGCTGGACGAAGTGGTGACCACCGCGAAACGCGTTGCACAGCGGCCTTTGATCGTCAAGCTTTCGCCGAACGTGACCAGCATTGCGCAGATGGCGCACATTGCGCAGGAGGCCGGCGCCGATGCCATCTCGCTGATTAATACATTCGTGGCGATGGCGATCGATCCGGAGACGCGCAAACCGCGAATTGCGAACGTCACGGCTGGGCTCTCGGGCCCGGCCATCAAACCGATTGCGCTGCGCATGGTCTACGATGCCGCGCACGCGGTAAACATTCCGGTGATCGGGATGGGAGGCATATCGACAGCCGCCGATGTTGCGGAGTTCATGCTGGCGGGCGCAACTGCGGTGCAGATCGGGACGGCCAGCTACTGGGATCCATGCGCGACGGAGAAGATCGTGGACGACTTGGAGCGCTGGTGCGGTGATCACGAAGTGACACGAATCGCTGATCTCATCGGCGGACTTACTGTGGAGTAATGAATACCGGCCGTGAACATTTCACCGCCGGGGACGCCGAGGGCGCAAAAGGTAGAACGGGCGAGGAAATAGATTCGCTATGTTTGTCTCGACGAGCTTCGCGATCTGAGCGGTAAAAGACTAATGACCGCGAGCGTACCAAATGGAGCCTGGCGACTTGTAATTGCTGCCTTCACCCCAAACGACGTGCGTGGTGTCGAGGTTGTCGATAGCGATGGAGAAGTAGTCGCCGAAGGGAAAGCGGAAGCCTTCGGGCAGGATGTAATCGTAACCGCGCGCCGGCCCGGAGAGTTGAGCTTCCGGCGACCAGGTGGCTCCGCCGTTGCTTGAACTGCGCTGGAAAACATTCCACAGAGGTTGGTTGGGAAGAGCGTGGCGACGCGTGTCCATCCAGGCGATGCGGACGTCGCCGCCCGCGCCTGCGGTAATTGCGGGGAAGCTGTGATTGGTCTTACGTTCTGCACCAGAGACATCGGTTCTGGCGGACCAGCTTGAGCCGCTCGTAGTGGAGGATGAAAAGTAAATGCGCTCAGGGCCGCCGTTCGTTTCGCCGGCGTTCCACAAGGCGAAAGAGTACCCGCCGCGTCGGATGCCAGCGCAATCTGCGGTCCAAGGTAACCGTCCTCGCATCCCTGGGCGGCGCAGTCGGGCGGCGCGCTGGAAGTGTCGAGCAATATTGTGTTCCAGGTATGACCAGTATCGGCTGACCGGCTTACGTAGAGGCTGACCGGATGAGTGCTGGATTCCTGACGTGCGTAGGCGGTCCAGGAAAAATAAACTGCGCCGGTTGGATCGACGGTGGCGCCGCCAGCCAGCGACGATCCCGAGCCAGCATTCGGATTCACGATAGCGGAAGAGAAGTTCTGGGCGTAGTCATGGGACGCTGCGACCATGAAATCCTGCTCGTGATTGAATCCGACGTAAACATCGGGGCCGTGAACGGTGAGCACGGGCTTGTCGGCGTCGTCGACGGAGCGCTGGGCCACGGTCAGATACCAGGAACGGCCGAAATCCTGCGAACGCGCGACCATCACATCGCGTTTGTTGTTTTGCAGCCAGGAGGCGTAGACGGTTTGGCGATCGACGGGATCGACCACAATTTGCGGGTCGAATTGGCCGCTGGATGAGGGGACGAGTGGATGAGGCGGTTCCCAGGACGATCCATTGTCGTTGCTGACCAGCAGCGACATGGTGGGAATGCTGCACGCGGGGCAATCGCTGACCTGGCCGTATTGAGGAAATAAAATGTAGATGTGTCCGTGGCCGTCGGCGGCCAGAGCGGGTTCCCATTGATCGCCGGTGGAATAGCCGACGCGCCGCTGTGGGGTGAAGTTTGCGGCGGCCCAAGCGGCCTGCGACATCAGCGTCGCCAAAAGCAGCCAGAAGGCGAGCTTTCGCAAGACGACCGTTTGTACACCCAAGGCTCGGCTGGGTTGCAAAACCAAGGACTTCTCCCGGAACAATTCCCGCGACAATCTTGCCGCACTTTAACTTGAATCGGTTGGCGGGTCAATTACCCGAAAAGGCCATCGTTCGTTGCGCCCGTGACTTTCCGGCGGCTTCATCATCTAATATCTATCTAATCAAAAGTTTGTCACAGGCATGTAAAAATCTTGGGGAGTTCATCCCCAGCGCAGGAGCGATTACTAAGATGCAGAAAGCGACATTCGCAGCGGGATGTTTCTGGGGAGTGGAAGCCACCTTCCGGCAAATTCCGGGAGTGCTTGGCACGCGCGTGGGGTATACGGGCGGACAGACCGACAGCCCTACTTACAAAGAGGTTTGCACTGATCGCACCGGCCACGCCGAAGCGGTGGAAGTGGAGTTCGATCCGGCGAAGGTTCGGTATGAGGATTTGCTGAAAGTCTTCTGGGAGAACCACGATCCCACGCAACTGAACCGCCAGGGACCAGACTGGGGAACGCAGTACCGGTCGGCGATTTTTTTCCATACGCCGGAGCAGCAAGTGGCGGCTCAGGCTTCGAAGGAGGCGCTGGAGAAGGCACATCGCTATTCCAAGCCGATTGCCACGCAGATCGTTCCCGCGGTGACGTTCTTCCCCGCCGAGGATTATCACCAGCAGTATTTGGAAAAGCGTGGGCTGGCCAGCTGCCATATTAAGGCGTAGTCGAAAGCAATTGCAGGCAATCTGACGCGCGGGACCTCGGGATGACGCCAAGCGAATAACAGCGCTCAAATTTCAAACTGCGCCACTACCCCGGACCGGGCTCACTTGGTTCCTGAAGAGAATGAGCATAGGCTATTGGGGAGGCGTGTCATCGCGCCCCCGCCTATGAAGAGGTTTCCTAAATTCGCCATGATCGCGGCGTTCCTGATGGTCGGAGTTTGCTTCGCTCGAGATTCCGGCCAATCTAACGAAAGCTCGAATTCCAAGAACCCGACCGAACTGTTCGTGCCCGGCACAATCATTCGGGCTGAACTTACAAAGTCTGTCGATGTGAAGAAAGCGAAAGTTGGCGACATAGTAACCGCCAGGCTTGTCGAAGATTATCTGCCTTATGCGAACAACGCTCCGACGCCAAAGGGATTAAAAGTTGTTGGCCATGTGGCGGAGGTTTCTCTGCACCATGGGGAATCCGCATCCAAGATCGGTATCACGTTCGACTCAGTTGTTCTCAAGAATGGGACGCATGTTCCGCTCAAACTGACGATTCAGGCGATCGGCAGGCCGGAAGCAGATGCGGCCGGGAATGATGGCACATCTCCTATGTCGGCGAAGGCTCCAATGTCTCTAAAGGGAGCGATGAGCACTGGGACCAACGCACCTGTTCCAATAGAGAGGCCAGCGGGCGCTGACACGGCGAAGGATGCAATGCCGGGGATGGCTGCCAACGGGCGATTGACTCGCGAGGCGCAAGGCGCGGTGGGAATGTCCGGAGTGTCGCTTGCTTCGGGAGGCGCGGAAGATTCGGTAATCAGCTCTCAGAAACATAATCTCCACTTGATCAGCGGAACGCAAATGATTCTCTGCGTGGTCCCGTAGCAGCACTAAGAAATCCTTCGGAGCAATCAGAGCCACCCTCATTCGGCTAAAGCCACATTGATTTTGCGCGACTTAGGGCATGAGTGAAACTCGTGCCCTTCCCAATCGTGCTCGATGCAAGAGTTTTTCAGCGGCCTGCCAGGAGTTCGTGTGGAAGAAGACACAAAATGGAGGACGGCGAAGTGCACCGTCACTCCATCTTGCGGTGATGCAAAGCGTTTTTTGAGCTGAGCTGGAGTTGGTCTAGTGGGAGTCGCCGTCATGATCGACGTCGCCGGCGCTTTTCAACGTGATAGTGTCGGAGGGCTGCGGAGCGCTCTGCTGCTGCGGTTGAGGAGACTTTGGCGGCGCGGCGGGCTTGCCGGCTTCACTGGCTTGGCTGAGTTCGCTGCTGCTGATTGGGTTCACCATAAAGACTTAAATCGGCGTGCCTTGCGGAAACTTTAGCCTGAGGATGCGGTGGAAGATTAATCTTCTGTAATTTTCTTTTGTAAGTTTCGCGGGCGTTACTCCAGAACGCTGTCGTCGAGTTTCTTGCGCTCCCAATCGGCGGCGGCCTGGACGAAGGCGAGAACTACGGGGTGCGGATTTTTTTCCGTGGACGATAGCTGCGGCTGGAAAAGAGTGGCAATGAAGAAGCGGTGGGTGGGGGACTCGATGGCGCGGATCTCGCCTTGCGCGCCACGGGCGACCACGGGGAAACCGGCTTCCATCGTGGCCCATTCGTAATCGGGATTGACTTCGAAGTTGCAGAAAAATTCTTCGGTGACGATTTCTTTATCTTTTCCGTAAAAGGATTGCAGGTAAGAACCGGGGCGGAGGCGAATCTCGGGCACGACGCCGGATAATTTTGGAGCGTTGCCTTTTCGATCGGGAACTGCACAGGCCACGGGATAGATAATTATGTTCTTCGATCCGGAATTGTTTTCTGCGCTGTCGGCGTCGGCGATCCCGAGGACGTTGCGGGCGAATTCGATCAGGGCGTACTGAAAGCCTGCACAGGTGCCAAGGAATGGCCAATCGCGGCGGCGGGCGAACTCGATGCCTTTGAGCATGCCGTCGAAACTCTTGTATGGACTTCCGGGCGAGGCCCAGAGGCCGTCAAAGCTCTCAAGGATCTTTTCCGCGCCGGAAGCGATCAGCGAAGGCGTTGGGATCCATTCCGACTCGATTTTTAAATCGAGCTTGCGGGCAGCATGCTGCAGGGAGTCCGGGGTGGCGCGGTGGGAACGGAATTCGGGATTAAAGTCGCCGAGGATTCCTATGCGAACGGCATTACTCACGCGAGCATTGTACTAGACGAACAGTTCGTTTCCACACAGGCTAGATCTGGTGAGTGAGTGTGAGCAGGCCGTAGAGGCAGAGCAGGGCAAGTACGGGCCCGCCCCAGATCTGGAGCGCGCATTTCCAACCGAGCGAGCGGGCGATTTCGCGCTGGCTGCGCCAGGAGATCAGGAAAGTTGGATTATTTTTACCCTTCATAAGCACAACAGAGGGACGTGTGTCGAAGCCTTCGGTTGGAGATGTGGTTCCGTTCGAGGTGTTCGCCGGGACGGAAGGAGTTGACGATGTCATTCCGGCGGCGGCCCACGCGGCTGGATTCGTGATGCCTGCTTTCATCAGGGCGTCAGCAACTTTCTGCCGCTCGGCTAGGTCAGGAGTTCTTGTTGCAGAAGGAACTGGCGGAGGATCGAATTTTCTTGTGGAAGCAGAGGACGCTGGACTGCCCAAAACGGAGGGTGGGAGGCTCGACTGTTGAGCGTCGGGGCTGCGAAAGGAACTGGTGCCGATGAGGAGTTCGCTGACTGAATGGTGCTCCAGCGAAGTATCGTCGGCACGTCCCGCTGTGAAGGAAAATCCTATGCGACCTAGAGCCGATTCTGCCGGGTTGGACCAGAGCGTTTTTGCGAAGGTGAGTGTGTTGTTTTCGTCATCCTGGATCGGCTGAGGGTTGAGTTCCAGCCCGGGGTTTTCGCCCAGCGTTCCCAGAACAAACAGCGCATTTTTCGGCTTGATGCAAAACTCTTCGACTTTAATTTTGTTAGTGGTGTTGATGCCGTGGCGCAGAAGCAGAGTGCGCACATTGGACGGCACTTCTTCCTTGGTGGTGAAGAAAGAATCGCAGAATTCCTGCTGGAAGTCGCGGTGGAGGTCGAGTTCGGCGCCGCGCGGGTCGACCATGACTTTGCCGGTATTGTCATCGAGGAAGAACGGGACGTGCGTGCACTCGGCGGCCACCTTAACCCACTGACTGCTGCGACCCTGGCGTTTCCATTCCCAAACGACGGTGCGGAAGTAGTAGGAAGGACGCTCGGTTACGGGGGCGATGACGGTGTAGGGTCCCACCGCCTGGCCGTTGAGTTCGACCATCCCCATAGATGCGCTGCGAATTTTCGAGACCGGAGTATCGAGGATGAGGTGGCGGCGCTGCAGCAGGCGGAAGCCGTTGAAAAAGAGATAGAGGCCGACGCAAAGTCCGACGGCGCACCAGAAGATTGGGCGGACGTCAGAGGAATAGAACAGAAGGATTGAGAGAATCAAAGGCTCGGTCCTTGGGGAATTCTGAAAGACGCTTCCGTATCGAGGCTAGCGGAGTGGAGGAGATGCGGGCAGCGGAAAAGCGAGAAATCGGCTTACGTTGGTAATGTTCAGCCGTGCATTCCTGAGTCGGGGTTGTGGTTAGGCTTGTGACCGAGCAAGCAAAATCAAAAGCAGGTTCCTCACGATAAGGCTGTTCGGAATGACAATGCTCTTTAGGCTCGACGGCGATGTTTCAGAAGAAAATAAGCGAGGGTGAGCCCCGCAAAGAAGACGAGGCCACCGATTTCGTTCACGTGCGATGAGAGAAGAGTGTGAAAGACGGCGATACAGACGAGGACGAAGCCAACCATCGATCCCCATACACCCAGAGGAGAGCGCATGGGCAGGGCAGCGACTTGTTCCCGAGTGAGAGGCCAGCGGAAGCTGACGTGAGCGGCGAGGGAGACGATCCAGGAAAGAATCAGGCCGGAGAATGCGGCTCCCAAGATGTAAAGAAAGGCTTGTTTCGGCGCCCAGTTTTCGATGACGAGCGCGGTTACGATTCCGTAGGAAGAGACGAACAAGGCGAGACGCGGTGAACCCGCGGCGTTCAACTTGCCGAGGCTTGCAGGAGCCCACCCGGTGCGGCCCATGGAAAACAGCAGGCGCGAGGCGACGTAGAGCTTGGCGTTAGCTCCGGAGAGCGCGGCGGTGAGGACGATGAAATTCATGAGGAAGGCTGCGGCTGGAATCTTAGCGAGACGCAGGACAGTAACGAACGGGCTCTCAGAAGGGCCGACGTGATTCCATGGCATCACGCCGGCCAGCAAGGTGATGGAGCCGATGTAAAGGAACGCGAGCAGGAAGAAGGTGAGGCGAGCAGCGCGGGGAATATCCCTGACCGAACGGGATTCACCTGTGGTGACGGCGAGCATCTCGACACCGCCGAAGGTATAGATGGCGATGAAGACCGCGAGCAGCGGTGCGATGGGACCCTTGGGCAGAAATCCTCCGTGAGCGGTATATTGCGGGGCTATGCGACCGCTCAACAGCAGGGCGCTCCCTGCCAGAATAAACACTACGATGGCGGCGAACTTGATCATGGAAAGCCAGAATTCAAAGCGCCCAAAAGAACCGACGCTGAGCAAGTTGACCAGGACGAGCACGGCGGAAAACAGGACCACCCAAATCTCTCCGGGAACGGCTGGGAACCAGAAGACCATGTAAGTCGCGGAGGCGACGAGTTCGGCTCCGATGGAGAAGGCGATGGATGCCCAGTATCCGGCGCGGCAGAGAAATCCGAGATATGGAGAGAGATAGAGTTCGCCGTAGATGCCGAAGGATCCGGCGGCCGGATGTGTGCTGGCCAGTTCCCCTAAAGCCATGGTGACGGTGTAGGCGATGAAGGCGGCGATGATGTAGCTGAGGATGACGCCAGGTCCGGCAATCTCGAGAGCGGAGGCCGAACCGAGCAGGAGGCC
Organism: uncultured Acidobacteriaceae bacterium; assembly: GCA_963750245.1. Lineage (GTDB taxonomy): Bacteria > Acidobacteriota > Terriglobia > Terriglobales > Acidobacteriaceae > Sulfotelmatobacter. Next base: position 596,493 of record CAVVQB010000001.1, on the reverse strand, counting down.
GGTGCTGATCGAGCCGCCGACTGCAACCATGGTCATTTGGCCGGCGGTGAGTTGATGATGGAGGCCTTCTTCGTGGGTTTGTTGCTGGTTATTCTGCCCAACAGACGGAGCGAGAGGCATGGGGAACGATAACAAATCGAGAGGAGTTCTCCCAACTGCGGAGTGGGTCTTGGGTCATAGGTCTTGGGTTATAGGTCTTGGGTCATAGGTCTTAGGCGATAAGTCCTGAGTTTAGGTTTTCCTGAGACCTGAGACCTAACACCTAAGACCCTGCGGGTAACTTTCGTAATCGACAGCGGGTCCTTGCGGATTGCTGCCGCCGAGGGGGGCTCCTAGAATCGAAGCAGAGTAGTCTGCCCATTCCCAACCCATGCCTGAGATCACAACCCGCCCGGACCGAGCCGAGATAGCGCGGCGGCTGGAGCGTGCCGAAAAGCTTCTACAAAAGGGCAAAGCCGCCGAGGCCCTCGAGGAGTATCTGCTAGTCCTACGGGACGATACGGAAAACGACAAAGTGCGCGAGCTGTCGGCGGACTTGTGTCTTTCGCAGAACCGGGGACGGGATGCGGTGCGGCTGCTGGGTGAACTATTTGAGCGCCAGGTGAATGCTGGAGACGCGACGCGGGCCAGCCTGACTTACAAGAAGCTGGCGCGGCATGGTAGTCCGACTTGGGAACAGAAGTATCGCTTCGGACAACTCCTGGAAGGATCGAACAAGAAGCTGGCAGTGGGCACGTATGAATCGGCACTGGGCGATCTGGCGAAGCTTCCCGAGAAAAAGAAGGATGCATTACAGATATTGGGCCGGGTTGTGGCGCTGGATCCGGTGCAGCCGAACTTTCTGCGGATTGCGGAACTGCTGTCTGATCTTGGAGAAAGCAAGGCGGCGGCCGAAGCTTACATGCAAATCGCGAAACTCACGGCGGCAAGCGGCGAGGACCCGGCGCGGTGGTATGAGCGCGCGTATCAGGAAGATTCGTCCGACGAGGAAATTTCGCTGGCTTATGGAAAAAGCCTGCTCGGGCAAGGGCAGGTTGGGGCAGCAATTTTTATTCTGGAGCCGCAGGTCAATGCGGGGAAAACTTCTCCAATCCTGAGGGACGTTTATGCGGAGGCTCTGCTGGCGGCGGGGCGTTACGCCGACGCGGAGCCGCTGGTGTGGCAACTGTTTGAACAAAATCCCAACCGCATGTCGCAAGTGACCGACCTGATCGGACAGTTGACGGATGCGGAGCAAGACGATGCGGCGGAGTCGTTGGCGCGGAAGCTGGGGCAGTTCCAGGCGAAGCGTGGGGAACGGCGGCAGTTTGTGGCGGTGATGCAGGAGATCGCGGCCACGCGTCGAGCGTCCCCCGGAATGCTGGAGTTCTTGAGCGAGTTGTTCAACGCAGCGAATCGCGAAGGCGACTATTGCCAGACCCTGCTAAAGCTTTTCGATGTGTATTGCAGTACGGGAGACTTCACCAAGGCGGCTGAATGTCTGGACCGGGCGGCGGAAGTAGATCCTTATGAGGCCGGCCACACCAAACGGCTCGAAATGTTGAAGGGCAAAATTGACGAGAAGAAGTTCGATGCGATTGCATCGCGATTCACTCCAGTAAGTAAAGCAGCGACTGAGCCTGCGACGGAGAATGAGGCGACGCTGGGAGCTTCCACGCTGCAGGACTTGATGTTGCAGGCGGAGATCCTGGTGCAGTACGGAATGCGTAACAAGGCGGTAGAGCGGCTGCAGAGAATCCAGGAACTGTTCCCACGAGAAGAAGAACGCAACGAAGATTTGCAGCGGCTGTATCTTTCTGCGGGGGTGACACCGCACTATGCGGGAGCCGCGCCGCTGCCAGCAGTAGCGAAGACTCCGCCTCCGGCACCCGTTCCGGTGGCCGCAGCCTCTGCGACCGATCCGGCGGCGGAGATGCGGAACGTAACGCGCGTCGCGGAAATTACACGGAAGCTATATCACCAGGCGACGGCGGCCGCGGTGCTAACGACGGCGGTGAATGAAATCGGAGCGCACTGGGAGGTATCGCGTTGTGTGGCGGCGATGCGTACGCCGGGTTCAGCGCCGTCGGCGCTGCAGGAGTTTTGCGGGAAGGGAGTGAAGGCGGGCGGTGCAGGGGCAGTCAAGGAAGTAATGTGCGCGCTGCAGGATCTGGCTTTGGCGTCATCTTCAGGCGAGCCAGTCATCATCGCCGATGCGCAGAAGGCGGGGACGCTGCAGGGTGCCCGTAACGCCGTGGTGGAACTGGGAGCTTCGGCGATCATGGCATTTCCCTTGAGCAACGGCGAGGATCCGGTGGGAGTGCTGGCGCTGCTGCACAACAAGCCGCGGACGTGGCCGCAGACGGATGCGGTGGTGCTGAAGACGCTGGCTGACCAGATGGTGATCGCGCTGAATAATGCTGGGTTGCGGCGGTTGGTGAAAAATCTTTCGGTGACGGATGAGAAATCCGGATTGTTGAAGAGAAGCTCCTACCTTGACTTGCTTTTGGCGGAGAGCAAGCGTGCGGCGCAGAATGCGTCTGCACTTTCCGTGCTGCTGCTGCAGTTTGGCCGGAGCGCGGCGCTGCTCAAGGAATATGGCGATGCTGCGATTGAGAGCGTGATGGAAAAGATTGGACAACAGTTCGCGGCGAATATACGGACGAATGATTTGGCATTTCGTTACGATACGACGACCATTGCACTCATTCTTGGGGACACTGCGGAAAAAGAAGCGCTGATGGCGGTGGAAAAACTGCGGAAGGTGGTTGCGGAGGTACGGTTGCCGGCGAAAGATGGCGGCGAGAAAGGGCACTCGCTGGAGTTTTCCGCCGGACTGGCCGAGGCCGTGGTGCGGGAAAGTTATGATCCCGTCGATATTGTGACGGAAGTGATCAACCGCGCCGAGCATGCGTTGGCGACTTCGCTGGTGCAGGGGCCGGGGAAAGTTGTGGCGCTGGCCGCGGCGCTGGCGACGGGAGCCGTGGCGTAAACGACGATCGCCGAGTCGCGAAATCGTGCAGCTAATCCGGAATCCGAATGCTTCCATCTTCTGCCATGGCGAAGGATGGATTCCAGGCAACCTCCCAAAGAAATCCGTCCGGGTCGGAGAAGTAGCCGGAATAGCCGCCCCAGAAGGCTTCCTGCGGGGGCTTGACAAGCGTTGCCCCAGCGGCAACCGCGTCCTTGAGCACTGAATCAACTTCTGCACGACTGCGCGTGTTGTAGGCGAGCGAGATTCCATTGAAGCCGCGGCCTTCAGAAGAAACGTTCGCATCCTTCGCGAGGTCGTTCCGCGGATACAGGGCAAGGGCCATCCCTCCTGCCTGGAAGAATACGACGCCTTCAGCCTTGGCCATGGAGCGGCGCCATCCCAGGCGCTCGTAGAATTCGCTGCTGCGCTCTAGGTCCGATACTCCGAGTGTGATGATGCTGACGCGCTGTTCCATTCGGATTCCCCCTTGTCGGCTATGGCAGAAAGCGTTCGAGCTGCGCTCGAACGGACAGCCGAGGGCGGCTGTCCTCACATGCGCATCTCGGAAAACTGCAACTTACACAGTGATCCACTCAGTGGTCAAATCGGTTCACGCGCTGCTACACTAACCAGTTTGCGGAATGGTTTTTTCCGCTCTGATGCGTTCTGATCAAAGAATTCTGTAAGGAAAGCCATGTTGAAAACGGGTGATATCGCGATTGTCAGTGGGGCACGCACGCCATTTGGGCGTTATTGCGGTAAGTTGAAAGACTTTACGGCGCAGGAGTTGGGCGCGGTTGCGGCGAAGGGCGCGATCGAGCGGTCGGGGATCGATGCCAAGGAATTTGATCATGCGGTCTTTGGCAATGCGCAGCAGACTTCGGGCGATGCGCTGTATGGGGCGCGGCACGTGGGATTGCGGGCGGGGCTGCCGATTGAGACTCCGGCGCTGACGGTAAACCGGCTGTGTGGCTCGGGGATGCAGGCGATTGTTTCCGCGGCGCAGATGATCATGGTGGATGAGGCGAAGATTGTGCTGGCGGGCGGGATGGAGGCGATGTCGCAGGCTCCGTTTACGATTCGCGGGCGCGATGGATTTACGCTGGCGCCGGGCGGCAAGATGGAAGATTCGCTCATGGTGGCGCTGCTCGACAGCTATTGCGGTCTGTACATGGCGAACACGGCCGAGTTGTACGGCGAGCAGCAAGGGATCACGCGGCAGGCGCAGGATGAGTTGGCGCTGCGCTCGCAGCAGAAGGCGGATGCGGCTTATAAAGAAGGACGCATCCAGGAAGAGTTGGTTCCGGTGCCGCTGCGGAATGGGAAGGGCGAGGCTACGGGAGAAGTGCTGGCGGAAGATGATCACCGGCGTCCGCAGACCACGATGGAAGGGCTTGCGAAGTTGAAGGCTGCGTTCGGAAAGAACGGGACGGTAACGGCGGGGAACGCGAGCGGGATTGTCGATGGGGCGGCGGCTGTGGTGTTGATGTCGTTAGAAGAAGCGCGCAAGCGAAGCATCGAGCCGCTGGGGCGCATTGTTGGTTGGGGCATTGCTGGGGTCGAGCCGAAGGTGATGGGGCGCGGTCCGGTGCCGGCGACGAAGGTGGCGCTGCAGAAGGCTGGGTTGTCGCTCGACTACATTGATTTGATTGAAGTGAATGAGGCGTTTGCGGCGCAGTATTTAGCGGTGGAGAAAGAACTGGGATTGGATCGTGAGAGGGTGAATGTGAATGGCGGGGCGATTGCGTTGGGGCATCCGTTGGGGGCAACCGGGACGCGGCTGGTGATTACGCTGTTATATGAATTGCGACGGCGGAAGAAAAAGTATGGGCTGGCGACGGCTTGCATTGGAGGGGGACAGGGGATTGCGATGATCGTTGAGAGTCTAAACTGAGGTCCTTCGCTGCGCTCGGGATCTCCGCTTCACTCACGCTCGCAAAACGCTCGACGTTGGCGGGGGGCAGGGGTTGCGATGATTGTGGAGAGTTGAACTGATTCCTTGCCACGGATCTTCACGGATTCGCACGGATCAAAGTAATGTTGTCATCCTGAGCGGCGCACTTTGCTGCGAAGGACCCATGCAGTCTACCCGCGCCGGCAAAATGCATAGGTCCTTCGCTTCGCTCAGGATGACAAGGATGTTTTTGTGAAGGAAGCAATTATGGAGATTAAGAAGGTTGGGGTGCTTGGTTGCGGTCTGATGGGGTCGGGGATTGCGCAGGTTTGTGCTACGGCTGGATTTGATGTGACCGTGCTTGAAGTGGAGCAGAGGTTTCTCGACAAGGGGTTTGCCGGGATTGAGAAATCTTTGGCAAAGTTTGCGGAGAGGCCGGTGGAGAAGGGTGGGATCACCGCGGAGCAGAAGGTTGCGATCCGTGCGCGGCTGAAGGGGACGACCAACAAGGCGGACCTGGCCGATCGCGACATTATTATTGAGGCCATCATTGAGAACGTGGAAGAAAAGAAGAAGATGTATGCGTCGATTGATGGCGTGGTGAAGAAGGATGCGATCTTTGCTTCGAATACTTCTTCGATTTCGGTGACTGAGCTTTTGACGGCGGTGAAGCGGCCGGAGCGGTTTATCGGGCTACATTTTTTTAATCCCGTGCCATTGATGAAGCTGGTCGAAGTGGTGCGGACGATTGCGACGGCGGACGATGTTTACGAGACGGCTTACGAGTTCGGGAAAAAGCTGGGGAAGGTTCCGGTGCGGACGTCGGACAAGACAGGATTCATCGTGAACCGGCTGCTGGTACCGTACTTGCTCGATGCGATCCGGGCGTATGAAGAGGGCGTGGGATCGATTGAGGATATCGACAACGCGATGAAGCTGGGTTGTGGTTATCCCATGGGGCCGTTCACTTTGCTTGATTTTGTCGGGTTGGACACGACTTATTACATTACGCATGTGATGTATGACGAGTTCAAGGAGCGGCGGTTTGCGTCACCTCCACTGCTTAAACGGTTGGTGATGGCGGGGTGGTACGGTAAGAAAACGGGGAAAGGGTTTTACGATTATTCGGACCCGAATCAGCCGAAGGCGAATAAACTGTAGCATCAGCTTTCGTGGGCGCGTTGCCTCTGTTGGCCACCCCGCCTCCCTCGGCACAGGTGCCCAGGGCAGGGATGCTTCGACCGTGGTTAGCTTCCGGCTCAGCATGACAAGATTTGCTGAACATTAGCAAGACCGATAGGTTCCAGAGTTTGGCCACATGTTCAAACGCAGAAAAACCGATCAGTTGCCGGGCGAGGGTGTGGAGGTGGAGGTGTATCGCCGGGCGTGGCGCAGCTACGTGGTGCGGCGGGACCTGGTGGTGGTGCTGTTTCTCAGTTTTATTTTTCTGGGCTTGATGATTGGCAAGCTCAAGCTGGGAGAGCCGGCTGATTTCGCCATCCTGCTGGTATGGATCGGGGTGTACCTGGCGGGTGGATGGTGGCTGACAGAGTGGAAGTGTCCTCGATGCGGGAAGGTGTTTGGACACAGGATTTGGACGCAGTGCTGCATCAGTTGCGATCTGAGCAAGGATGACATTGCAGCGGTGGTGCGGGGGAAGAGTTAAAGCAAAATTTGGCCACGGATCTGCACGGATTCTAAAATCCTTCACCACAGAGACACAGATAAACAGAGAAGAAAATTCGACGAGAGCTGAGGCAACTGCCCGGCATTCCACCAGCGAGTTGCATAGGTTCTTCGCTTCGCTCAGAATGACAATATTCGTCGCTCTGCGTGGCATTGCGAAAATGCGGTGATCTGCGTCCCTGGCAGGTTTGAATTTATGGACTTCGAAAACATACTTTTGGAAAAGAAAAATTCGATTGCTTACGTCACGGTGAACCGGCCGAAGGTGCTGAACGCGCTCAACATGGCTACCATGGAAGAGTTGCGGGCAGCGTTTCATGACATCAAGAATGACGCGGGTATTCGCGTCGCTATCCTTACCGGGGCGGGTGAGAAGGCGTTTATCGCCGGCGCGGATATTGGTGAACTGGCGAAGCACGATGCAGTTTCGGGGAAAGAGTATACGCACCGCGGGCAGAACGTCCTCAATCTGATTGAGAATCTGGGCAAGCCTGTGATTGCATGCATCAACGGATTTGCTCTGGGCGGGGGATGCGAGATCGCGATGGCTTGCACGATGCGGCTGGCCAGTGAGAATGCCAAGCTGGGGCAGCCGGAGGTGAAGCTGGGGATTATCCCGGGCTATGGTGGGACACAGCGACTGCCTCGGCTGGTGGGCAAAGGGATTGCCATGCAGATGGTGCTGGCGGGGGAGATGATCACGGCGCAGGAAGCGCACCGCATTGGGCTGGTGAACGAAGTGACGGTGGCGGCGCAGTTGATGCCGCGGGCGGAGGCGATTGCGGCGAAAATTATCGCCAACGCTCCGCTGGCGGTGCAGTACGCCATGGAGGCGGTGAACAAGGGCATGGAAATGACTCTGAGCGAGGGGCTGTATCTGGAGGCGGTTTTATTCGGCGTGGCCTGTGCGACCGAAGACAAGAAGGAAGGGACTACGGCGTTTTTGGAGAAGCGTGCGGCGGCGTTCAAAGGGAAATAGATTCCGCCGTCGCGGATTTTAACTTTCGCGGTGCGCCAAGAGTCATGCATTTTCGCTCTGCCGGCAAAGTACAGGGGTCCTTCGCTTCGCTCAGGATGACAATTCCGAGATGTTGGCGAGTTCCACTGGGGAGGCACTGAGTCACGGAGAAAAAAGACGAGAAAACTTTTGTCGTGGAGCGTCCTCCCAAGCTTGATCTTCCCGCGCTTGAAGGGACTCTGAATGCTGCCGGGAAGCGCTTTGCGATTGTCGCTTCGCGATTTAATGCCTTCATTACAGAAAGACTTCTGTTGAGCGCATATGACGGGCTGTTGCGCTCGGGAGCGAAGAAAAAGGACGTGGGCTTGGTACGCGTACCGGGGGCGTTTGAGATTCCTTTGGCGGCGCGAAAGCTGGCGGAGACTGGGAAGTTCGATGCCATCATCTGTCTCGGTTGTTTGCTGCGGGGCGATACCGCGCACTATGACGTTATCGTCAACGAAGTGACGCGCGGGATTGGGCAATCGGCGCAGGAGACAGGCGTGCCGCATGCGTTCGGGGTGCTTACCTGCGAAACTTTGGAGCAGGCCATTGATCGTGCCGGGTTGAAGATGGGCAACAAGGGATTCGAGGCGGCGTTGGCGGCGGTGGAGATGGCGTCGCTCACGCGCGGCATCCAGCGAACGATCGCCTCGCTGCGCTCGGCGGGACAGCCGAGGCGGCTGTCCCCACATGAACAGAAATCCCGGCGTGCCGCAGGGAAGACGAAGCGGCGCAAATAACCTTCCTGCAGTAAACTGAAGCAACCACTTTCCAACATCACTTCTTCTATGGGTACTCGTCGTAAATCGCGCGAACTGGTTTTGCAGATGCTGTTTCAGGCGGACATGGGCAAGCAGTCGGTGGATCATGTGCGGCAAACGTTTTGGGCAGAACATGCCGGGACGAGCACGGACGTGCGCGGGTTTGCGGATGATTTGTTTCGGGTGGCGACGGATCGAGGGGCGGAGATCGACAAGTTGATCGAACGCCATGCGGAGCACTGGCGCATGGAGCGAATGGCGGCGGTGGATCGCAATCTGTTGCGAGCGGGAGTGGCGGAGTTTCTGGCCTATCCGGAGACGCCGCGGGCGGTGGTGATCAACGAGTCGCTGGAAATCGCTCGAAAATTTTCGAGCCTAGAGTCGGTGCAGTTCGTAAACGGAGTGCTCGACAGCGTAGCTAAAGAGTTGCAGAAGCCGGCGTAAGAATTTTGTAATTTTGTAATCGGGTGATTTCGCAATTTACAGCACTCGCGCACTTAATTCTTCAATTGCTAAAACCCAATAATCCCCCAATGCAGCACGGTCAGATTCTCCCTTTAATTACCAATCCTCACGGCTTTATGGCGACCAAGTTCAGGGCGCAGGTGTAGGACGAATAGCAAAAATTGTTGGAGGAGTTGGGGAGTTGCGAAAAAGGGATCTCCATCACATCCAAAGCTGTGATGGTGTTGAGTTCATGCAGCATGCCATCGGTGCCTGCCACGTAGAGGAGGGTTCCATCTACGGTTATGTCCGCGGCTAGTGGGGCGGCGTTTCCGTTGAGGGGGATCGAACTGGTCACCTGGGAGTTGAAGTCAAACACCAAGACACCCTGATCGGTGGTCACGATGTAGACCCGCGTGCCGTCGGGGGAAACAAAAAAGTTGAGCGGATGGAATGTGCCTTTCTGCAGGTTGATGTGAATGGGATAGAAAGGGACGCTAGGAGCGACGTTAGTGGCAACCGTCATGGGGAATGCGATCACCTGTTGCGGGCAGAGGCCGGTGGTTGGAGTGAGAGGCGTGGTGGTCATGGTTGCAATTACGTCAACGCCGGTGCTATCGACGCCGAGGAAAACGTCGAGGGCGTTTACGTCACTCTGTTGGAGACTTGGGACACTCGCGTTACCCATGGGAGCACTACCCGGAGGAACCATCTTCAGGAAAATGGGGGCACCCGGCAGCGGCGGAATCGGCGGGGTTTGCACCGGCAAAGTTAGATTCACCGGGGAGTTGTTGCAGGTGTTGTAGATCGCGAGGGTGGAAGGATCAGAGCTGCCGCCCGCGAGCAAGGCAAAGGCTCCCGAGGAGGAAAAGGCGACCGCATCGGCGGGTGCCGTTAATGGATAGGATTGCAGGGCTTGCAGTTGTGAGTACACGTATAGAGTGTTGCCGCCGTCTCCTAGAATGAAGGCTTTTGAGTTATCGGGCGGAAAAGCAGCCGTGGTTCCGCTACTGATATTCAGAGGCGTTGTACTCGAGGACGTAGAAACGGCATTCACGACGTAGACCTGATTGGGCGTAGAGACGGTATCCGAGAAGACGGCGAGGTTTCCATTCGGGGAGACCGCAATCACGTTGCCGGTGACGAGACCAAGAGGAGTACTCGAAGCGGGTAGGGAGGAGAAAGGACTCGTTGTGGTGGATCCGAGGTTGGAACTGGTGATGAGCATGGCGCCATACTGGCTGCCGGCGTAGGCCTTGTCTCCGGCGGAGTCGAACATAATGGAATTCGGGGGGGCGGGCATGGGGTTTGGGGTGCCTGCTACGTTCGCGCTCGTAGAAACGTCATAGAGCGCGACCTGACACTGCGAATTGCTGTAACAATCCTGAGTGGTTGCCAGAACACTGGCGGAAGAGGTGGCACCCGTTACTAGTCCTGAAATTGCAGCGACGGGATAAATCGGTTGCGGAATGTAGAGAGGGCCACCGGAAAATCCGGGTGGAATCAGCGGGAAACCGACGTTGCAGGTTGGTGGCGTGCAGGATGCCGTAATGGCAGCCGCTCCCGGCTGAGGAGTGGAGATGGTGCAGGTGGCTCCGGCGGCGCATCCTGTGGCGGTTGCAGCCGCGGAAGTAGTGCTCGCAGTGGTGCCGCCCGCGGAGATGGCGGCTGGCGATGAGGATGTCCAGGTCAGCGGGGGCTTGGGGACGATGCAGCCCTGGACATCGACGGCGGTGGCGGTGATGGTTTCCGTTGTGCCTTTGTTGGTGACGAAACTGGTCTGGCCGATGTTTTGCGTGCCGTTGCTGCCGAGCTGCAGCGAGATGCACTGAACGGGGCAGGTTGCGGCGACATAGGGCTGGCTGGCTACTCCTGAAGCCGACGCGACGACTTCGGTCTGTCCGGGCGTGTTCGATACGACCGTGGCCTGGTTCGTGGGGACGTTGATGCCAGAAGTGTTGGAGCCACTTATGATCGGAGTGATGGTCACAACGTTGGGATTGGCCTGGCTCCAGGTGAATGGTCCGACGGAGGAGGTGACGTCAACGCCTTGGCTAAAAGCCTTGGCCTGCAAGGTCAAGACTTGATTCTGCGAGACGCACTGGTTGTTGAGGACGGGATTGAATGTGACCTGGCAGGCGGCCGGGAGAGCAATCTGGCTGGGGCAGGCGGGAGGCGGAGGATTGACCGGGGGGACGACAATCACCTGAATGTTATCGATTGGCGGATGAACAAACACCAGGGTTGGCGGGCTGGTCGCTCCCAACGCGGAGGCGGTAATTTCGGCGACCTGGCTGGAGCTGCCGGGCGTGCAAACGTTGAAGAACGGCGCGTTCCAGGTGCCTGCACAGGCGAAGCCTGAGGGAGAGATATCCACCACGCCGGGATTGCTTGAAGTGAAAGTAAAGGTTGGTGAAATGCTGTTGTTTGTGCCGTTCTGTGCGCTGGCGACGAACACCAAGGTGCTTCCCAGTTGCATGGAAACGCTGGTGGAGGGATTCAGGGTAATCTTGGCGGGAAAGGGGCTGGCTCCGGGCGGTTTGTGTCCCCCGCAGGCTGGCAGGAGCGAGGATAAAAAGATAGTGATGGTGATGAACTCGTAGCGAACGCAACGCAACCTTCCCATGCATCCTCTCGTCGCCTCAGGACTGCATCCGCCGGCGATCTGATCAATAATTACTTATGAAATTGGAATGGAAAACCTGAGTAGTGTAGAGGCTGGAGCCGGATTCAGCAAGCTGACGCAGCTTTTGCTGAGGCCTCCTGTCGCTCTTTACTCCTCGTTTGCAGTGGGATGCAAAAACATGGGTTGACGATGTTTCGGCGAAGTTGCTATAGTAGTTTGGTTCCGCGAGTTAATCCAAGCTTGCTGTAGGCCGTGAGTTCTGCGACGTATTGTGTGGACTTGTGGTTGAGCTTTTGAAGAATGCGTTTTCGGATTGCGTCTGAGTTCGAAAACTTTCCTCGCTGAAATGTTCCTGCGCTGCCTTTCGCCCTCGGGCATCCGGCAAGAGTAAGTGGTCTGTACCGGAAGTCTGCGGAAGGATATGCAGGACAGAGCTGGCGATACGGAGTACCCCCGTAGCTTAGGCCGGGTGCCACCGTCGACAGCGCAAATCTAGAACGGGAACCCAGAATCTCTCTCCGCGATCTGATGCGCGGCGAGAAGCATGGCTGGCCACTTGAGCCCGCCAGCCCGGATCGTGAAATTAGAGACCGGGAAAGCGGATGACGCTGCGCGCTGCGCGCCTGTGAGGGCAGATTGCGGTGTGCGGGGTTGCTGAGTGATAAGGAGCCGCAAAGAGTGCCTACTTTTAATCAACTGGTGGCGAAAGGCCGGAAGCGGCCGCGGTATAAGACGGCGAGTCCGGCGCTGCAGGGATGCCCGCAGAAGCGTGGAGTCTGCACGCGCGTGTATACGCAAACTCCGAAGAAGCCGAATTCAGCGCTGCGGAAAGTGGCGCGCGTGCGACTGACGAACGGGATTGAGGTCACGACTTACATTCCCGGAGTTGGCCACAACCTGCAGGAGCACTCGATTGTGCTGATCCGCGGCGGGCGCGTGAAGGATCTGCCGGGTGTGCGTTATCACGTGATTCGCGGAACGCTGGATGCGGTGGGGGTTGCGAACCGCCAGCAGGGACGTTCGAAATATGGCGCCAAGCGCGCGAAGAAGGGTTAAGAGGAGCTGAACCGGAATGCCTCGTAAAGGACATACAGCAAAGCGGACCGTGCCAGCCGATGCCGTTTATGGCTCGAATCTGGTGACAAAGTTCATCAACTCGATGATGTGGCAGGGCAAGCGCTCGACCGCGGAGGGCATTTTCTATGAGGCTCTCACCAAGGTTCAGGAAAAAGGCGGCGACGAAGCTTTGAAGCTGTTCACGAAGGCCGTCGAGAATGCGAAGCCGTTGCTGGAAGTAAAAACCCGCCGCGTCGGTGGCGCCAACTATCAGGTGCCCGTGGAAGTGAATGCGGACCGGCGTACATCGCTCGCGATCCGCTGGCTGCTGACTTACGCTCGCGGGCGGGCCGAGCGAGGCATGGTCGACAAGTTGAGCAACGAATTGCTGGACGCCGCGGCTGGGAAAGGTGCAGCCATTAAGAAGAAAGAAGATGTTCACCGCATGGCGGAGGCTAATAAGGCTTTCGCGCACTACCGGTGGTAAGGAAGAAATGCATAGGTCCTTCGCGGCAAAGAGCGCCGCTCAGGATGACAAGAGATAATTCGGAGCCCAGAAAGAGTTAGAGAGTCGTGCCCAGAACAGTCCCATTAGAACGTTGCAGGAACATCGGCATCATGGCCCACATCGATGCCGGCAAGACCACTACGACGGAGCGCATCCTTTTCTATACGGGAAAGACGCACCGCATCGGAGAGGTGCACGAAGGCACTGCGACCATGGACTGGATGGAGCAGGAGCAGGAGCGCGGGATTACGATCACGTCGGCGGCGACGACCTGCACCTGGCGCGACATTCGCATCAACATTATTGATACCCCCGGCCACGTGGATTTCACTGCCGAAGTGGAGCGCTCGCTGCGAGTGCTTGATGGCGCAGTCGCTGTGTTTGACGCGGTGCATGGGGTGCAGCCGCAGTCGGAAAAAGTTTGGCGCCAGGCCGACAAGTACGGCGTCCCGCGGATTTGCTTTATCAATAAGATCGACAAGATGGGTGCAGATTTTGAGCATGCGATCGATACCATCCGCAAGCGGCTCAGTGCGAAGCCCGTCGCGATTCAGATTCCCATCGGGCAGGAAGATAAATTCAAGGGCGTCATCGACCTGATCAACATGAAGGCGATCGTGTGGGTAGATGACACGATGGGCGCCGAATACGTCACCGAAGAGATTCCCGCCGAGTTGAAGAAAAAAGCCGAAGCGTTTCATGCCCAGTTGGTCGAGAGCATTGCCGAGAACGACGACGAAATTCTGCACAAGTTTCTTGAGGGCGAAGAAATTACCGCCGATGAGCTGCGGGCGTCGCTGCGCAAGTCGACGATTGCGCTGAAAGTGTTTCCGGTCGTGGTGGGAACGGCGTTCAAGAACAAAGGCATACAGCCGCTGCTGGATGCGGTGGTGGATTATCTGCCCTCGCCGCTCGATGTGCCGGAAACGCACGGGCTGAATCCCGACAACGGAGAAAAGATTTTTCGCAAGGCGGACGACAAAGAGCCGTTTTCGGCGCTGGCGTTCAAGATCATGGCCGATCCGTTTGTCGGCCAGTTGACTTTTATTCGCGTCTATTCCGGCCAGCTCAAGACCGGAGACTCGGTGCTGAATACGGGCCGCCGCAGGACTGAGCGCATCGGGCGCCTGCTCAAGATGCACGCCAACAAGCGCGAAGAAATCAGCGAGATTCTGGCAGGCGACATTTGCGCTGCAGTAGGTCTGAAGGGCGTGAGCACGGGCGATACGATCTGCAGCGAAGATCATCCCATTGCGCTCGAATCGATTACGTTTGCAGTTCCCGTAATTTCAGTTGCGGTTGAGCCGAAGACGAAGGCCGATCAGGAAAAAATGGGCATGGCGCTCGGCCGCCTGGCGCAGGAAGATCCTACGTTTAAGGTTCACACCGATCCCGACAGCGGCCAGACCATCATCAGCGGCATGGGCGAGTTGCATCTGGAAATCATCGTCGACCGCATGATGCGCGAGTACAAGGTCGAGGCGAACGTTGGCAAGCCGCAGGTGGCGTATCGCGAAACCATTCGCAAGCACTCTGAGGCGGAAGGCAAATACATTCGCCAGACGGGTGGCCGCGGCCAGTACGGTCACGCCAAGATCAAGCTGGACCCGCAACCGCCGGGGACCGGATACGAATTTGTCAATGACATCGTTGGCGGCTCCGTGCCGAAGGAATTCATCAAGCCGATCGATCAGGGAATTCAGGAAGCGCTCGAAGGCGGAGTGCTTGCGGGTTATCCCATGGTCGATGTGAAGGCTACGCTGTACGACGGCAGCTACCACGATGTTGACTCGAATGAAATGGCGTTCAAGATTGCCGGATCGATGGCATTCAAGGAAGCTGCGCGCAAAGCTTCGCCGGTGCTGCTCGAGCCAGTGATGGCCGTCGAGGTGGTGACGCCGGAGGATTACGCCGGTGTGATCATGGGCGACCTGAGTTCGCGGCGCGGACGCATCGAAGGCATGGAACATCGCGCCGGTTCGCAGGTGATCAAGGCGATCGTGCCGCTGGCGGAGATGTTTGGTTATGCGACCCACATGCGTTCGTCGACGCAGGGCCGAGCCGAGTACTCGATGCACTTCGCGCGTTATGAGGAGGCTCCGCGATCAGTGGCGGAGGAAATCATCGCCAAGGTGCAGGGAACGACGAAATAAATGCGCTCCCAGGGGGGCGACGCTGTAGAGAAGATACAGAGGTCCTTCGGCGACAAAGAACGTCGCCTCAGGATGACAATCTTAAGAGCTAAAAGCTAATTTGCTAAAGAGTTGAGGAACGGAAATGGCGAAAGAGAAATTTGACAGAAATAAGCCGCACTGCAATGTGGGGACGATAGGTCACATTGACCATGGCAAGACGACGTTGACGGCGGCGATCACGAAGGTGTTGCAGAAGCACAATCCGAAGATCGTGTTCCGGTCTTTTGACTCGATCGATAACGCACCGGAAGAGAAGGCGCGCGGGATCACGATTGCGACGGCGCACGTGGAGTATGAGACGGCGAACCGGCACTACGCGCACGTGGATTGCCCGGGGCATGCCGACTACATCAAGAACATGATCACGGGCGCGGCGCAGATGGATGGCGCGATTTTAGTCGTTGCTGCGACGGACGGCCCGATGCCGCAGACCCGCGAGCACGTGCTGCTGGCGCGGCAGGTGGGTGTGCCCTACATCGTGGTCGCGCTGAACAAGTGCGATGCGGTGGACGATCCCGAGCTGCTGGATCTGGTTGAGCTCGAAGTGCGCGAATTGCTGAAGAGCTACAAGTTTCCGGGCGACGATGTGCCGGTGATCCGGCTGTCGGCTCTGGGGGCATTGAATGGCGAAGAAAAGTGGGAGAAGCAGATTGACGCGCTGATGGAGGCGGTGGACAAGAGCGTGCCGCAACCGGCCCGCGAGCTGGACAAGCCGTTCCTGATGCCGATTGAAGATATTTTCTCGATTCAGGGGCGCGGCACCGTCGTTACGGGCCGTATTGAGCGCGGCAAGGTTAAAGTGGGCGAGGAAGTGGAGATTGTGGGCTTCCGCGACACGCGCAAGACGGTAGTCACGGGCGTGGAAATGTTCAAGAAGCAGTTGGACGAAGGCATGGCAGGTGACAACGCAGGACTTTTGCTGCGCGGCATTGCGAAGGAAGATGTAGAGCGCGGCATGGTACTGGCGAAGGGTGGATCGATTACGCCGCACACCAAGTTCAAGGCGGAAGTCTACATCCTGACGAAGGAAGAGGGCGGAAGACATACGCCGTTCTTCAAGGGATACCGTCCGCAGTTTTATTTGCGCACGACGGACGTGACGGGAGTGGCGGAGTTGCCGGCGGGCACGGAGATGGTGATGCCGGGGGACAACGTGAGTCTGGTGATCGAGCTGATCACGCCGGTGGCGATGGAGAAGGGCTTGCGGTTTGCCATCCGCGAAGGCGGACACACGGTGGGCGCGGGAACGATTGCGGAGATTGTGCAGTAAGGAAAGGTTAGAAGTGAGAAGTAAGAATGCAGAAGTGAAAGCTAAAACACATACTTCTGCATTCTGAAATCTGACTTCTGCATTTGACAAAGCGGCTTGCGGCTTGCCGCCAGATCTTTCCTTCCGGAGATGCCGGGAGGGGTTAGAGAGAGTGAAACGTGATTGGAAAAGAAAGAATTCGCATCCGGCTGAAGGCTTACGACTATCGCATCCTGGATCAGTCGACAGGCGAGATTGTGGAGACGGCGCGCCGCACCGGAGCCCAGATTGCGGGACCGATTCCGCTGCCCACGATGAAGAATAAATACTGCGTGCTGCGTTCGCCGCACGTGGATAAGAAGTCGCGGGAGGAGTTCGAAATCCGCACTCACAAGCGTTTGCTTGACATTCTCGAGCCGACGCAGCAGACGGTGGACGCGCTGATGAAGCTGGATCTGCCGGCGGGCGTGGATGTGGAGATCAAGGCATTCGGGAAAGAACATAAATAGCTTCCAGCTCCTGGCTGCTAGCTTCTTGCTGGCAACCCGAGCTCTCAGCCAATAGCCGTGGTTGCCACGAGCCAAGCTGAGTGGAGACAGAGATGGCGATAAAAGTTACAGGGATTCTGGGCAAGAAGGTCGGCATGACGCAACTGTTTGACTCGAAGGGCGACGTGCGCCCGGTCACAGTGTTGCAGGCCGGTCCTTGCGTGGTGACGCAGCACAAGCTGGCCGTGAAGGATGGATACGAAGCGGCCCAGATTGGCCTTGTCGAGTTTGTAAAAGAGTCGCGCCTGACGAAGCCGGCGCGCGGACATCTGGCTAAGAATAATCTTCCTCCAGTGAAGTTCATGCGCGAAGTGCCGCTCGAGAGCGATGGCGACGGCGACGGAGCGGTGAAAGTTGGCGACCGGGTACTGGTCGAGATTTTTGAGGGCGAAAAGTTTGTCGACATCGTGGGAGTCAGCAAGGGAAAAGGCTTCCAGGGTGTGGTGAAGCGGCATCATTTCGCCGGTGGTCCCAAGTCGCACGGATCGATGTTCCAAATCACGGGATCGATTGGATCGTCGGCATTCCCTTCGCGCGTGTTCAAGGGAATGCGCATGTCGGGACACATGGGGCATGAGCGGGTGACGCAGCGCAACTTGAGAGTTTTGGGTGTGGACAAAGACGAGAATCTGCTGGTGGTAGAGGGCAGTGTGCCGGGGCCGCAGGGCGGGTACATCGTGATCACCAAGGCAAAGAAGCCGCCCAGAGAGCGCCGCGGGTTTGCGGGTTCGGCTACGGTCGATCCGTTGAAGGCGGCGAAGAGAGCAGCGAAGAAGGCATAACCCAGTGGCCAGTGGTTAGTGGCCAGTGGTCAGAGCGAAAGCAATATGGCATCCATTGATATCTACAATTTGAGCGGCGCCAAGGTCGGGACGTTCGATCTCGCCGACGAGATTTTCGGCGCGGTCAACGAAGACCTGCTCTGGGAAGCGGTGAAGCATTACCGCGCCGGGCAGCACCGGGGCACGCATGCAACCAAGGCCCGCTGGCAGGTTTCCGGTTCGGGCAAGAAGCTGTGGAAGCAGAAGGGTACGGGGCGGGCACGTATTGGCTCGATCCGGTCGCCTCTGTGGCGCCACGGCGGCACGGTGCACGGCCCGGTTCCGCGCTCCTACGACTACGCGTTCCCGCGCAAGAAGCTTCTGGGCGCCTTGCGTTCGGCGCTGGCATCGAAGTTTGCGGACGGCAAGTTGACCGTGGTGAACGCGTTCGACGTGAAGGAAGCGAAGACCAAGGAATTCCGGGCGGCTCTGGAAGCGTTGAAGGTGGAATCGACGGTGCTGATTGTGGAAGCGCCGAACGCGGCGAATCGCAACCTGGAACTGAGCGCGCGCAATATCGAGGGGCTGGAGCTGATTTCCGGTAACGAGGTTCATCCTTATCATCTGCTGCGCTATGATCGCGTGATTTTTTCTCATCCTGCGATTGAGAAGTTGCAGCTCACGTTGAAAGATACTCTGCCCAAGCGGCAGCGCAAGGCGGCGAAAGAAGAAGACGAAGGTGCGAAGAAGGCGTCGGCTTCTCCGCGGAAGCGCGTGCGGCATGAAAAAGCGGCGGAGGTGGCCTGATGAAATCCGCATACCAGATCATTCGCCGTCCGGTGATCACCGAAAAAGGTTTGGCGATCAAGGAAAACCAGAACACGCTGGTGTTCCAGGTTGCTCCGGGAGCGACGAAGACAGAAGTGAAGCAAGCGGTGCAGACGATTTTCAAGGTTAAGGTTCTTTCCGTCCGCACGGCGATGTATCCCGGAAAAGAGCGGCGGCGCGGAAAGTTTGCCGGGTACCGTCCGGACTGGAAGAAGGCGTATGTGCGGCTGCGGGCGGGCGAGAAGATGCCGGAGTACGCGCAGAATTTGTAAGAGCAGCAAGAAGCAGGTTCCTCCGGGTCGCTTCGCGAACCGTCGGAATGACAAATTTCGCGATTTGAGCTAAGAGCTAAAAGCTCATAGCTACGAGCTGATTATGGCAATCAAGACATACCGACCGACGACGCAGACGTTGCGCTATCGCACAACGATCGTCAACGACGACATCACGACGAAGAATCCGCACAAGCCGCTGATCGAGCCGAAGCCGCGGACGGGTGGACGCCGCAACTCCGGCGACATGACGATGCGGTTCATCGGCGGCGGGCATAAACGCAAGCTGCGCATCATTGATTTCAAGCGCGACAAGACCGGGATTCCGGCGACCGTGCTCAGCATTGAATATGATCCCAACCGTTCGCCGCGCATTGCGCTGCTGGCCTATGCCGATGGGGAGAAGCGTTACATCCTTCAACCGGAAGGATTGAAAGTCGGGCAGAAGGTAGTGAGCGGGCCGGACGCGGATATTCTTGTGGGCAACGCGTTGCCCCTACGGAATATTCCTCCTGGTACGCAGATCCACAATCTGGAATTGAAGCCTGGAAAGGGCGGCCAGATGGTGCGCTCGGCGGGCGGAGCAGCGCAGCTGGTGGCGAAAGAAGAAGAGTACGCGCTGGTGAAGTTGCCTTCGGGTGAGACCAGGAAGATTTCACAGGATTGCATGGCCACGATCGGCCAGGTCGGGAATCTCGACCACGAAAACGTCACCATCGGCAAGGCTGGGCGGTCGCGATGGCTGGGCAAGCGTCCCCACAACCGCGGCGTTTCCATGAATCCGGTGGACCATCCCCACGGGGGTGGTGAGGGTAAGACCTCGGGCGGCCGGCATCCGGTGACGCCATGGGGACAGCCCACGCGTGGATATAAGACGCGGAACAACAAGCGGACGGATAAGTTTATTGTGAACCGGCGGAGCAAGTAGCGCAGCATGCGAAACCAAGATTCCTCGCTTTGCTCGGAATGACAAGGTTGGGTGAGAGTTAACTTATGGCACGTTCAACGAAAAAGGGCGCGTTTGTAGATGCCTTCCTGATGTCGCGGGTCGAAGGCATGAATTCGCGCAACGAGAAAAAAGTCTTACGCACGTGGTCACGCCGTTCGACCGTGGTTCCCGAGATGGTGGGCCACACCATTGCGGTGCATAACGGGAAAAAGTTTATTCCCGTGTATGTCACAGAGAACATGGTGGGGCACAAGCTGGGTGAGTTCAGCTTTACGCGCAACTTCAAAGGCCACTCGATGCGGGCGGCGACGGAAGTGGCGGCGAAGCCAGCGGGAATCCCGGGCGGTCCAGGGGCGATTACTCCGGCGGCAGCGCCGGCGGCGCCGCCGAAGGCATAAAGGGAGACGCGAATGGAATTTCGAGCGGAAATGCGTTACTTGCGAGTCTCGCCGCAGAAGGCGCGCCTGGTGCTGGAATTGATCAAGGGCCGCAAGGTGGAAGAGGCGCGAAACACGCTGCTATTCACCAAGAAGCGCGTGGCGGCGCATGTCGGGAAGCTGTTGCAGTCGGCGCTGGACAATGCGAACTTTCTCAGTGCCGAGAAGAATCTCGATATCGAGCTCGACAATTTGTATGTGAAAAGCGCGATTGCGAACGACGGGCCGCGCATGAAGCGCATTCGTCCGGCACCGCAGGGCAGGGCGTTCCGTTATCAGCGGCGGATTTCGCATATCACGCTGGTGCTGGCGGAGCGAGGCAATGGCGCGGCTCACGCTTCCGGGGAGACGCGAACGGCATCCGGTGCGGCTCCGGCGAAACGGCGAGCTCCGGTGGCGAAGAAAGCTGCGGGCAAGACGGGCAAGAAAAAGTTGGCTGCGAAGTGACCGCGTTTTGCGGGCGTTAACCCGCAGCGGTCATCCTGAGCGTTCTTGGCGAAGGATCGGCAGAAACATCAGGTTCCTCACCCGCGCTTTGCGCGTGTTCGGAATGACAAAGGGTTAGGGTTGGTTTAGGAGAAACAATGGGACAAAAAGTCCATCCTTACGGTTTTCGACTCGGCTACACCAAGCCGTGGAAGTCGCGCTGGTTTGTAGAGCGTGACTACGACAAGTTGCTGCTTGAGGACGTCAAGCTGAAGAACGAGCTGAAGGAGAAGCTCAAGGCGGCGGGCGTGAGCTCGATTGAGATCGAGCGGCCGGGCAACAAGCTGCGGATCATTATTAAGACAGCGCGTCCCGGAATCATTATTGGACGCAAGGGCGCGGAAATCGACAAGCTGAAGGCAGATCTGCAGAAGCGCACATCGCGCGAAATGTTTGTCGATATCCAGGAAGTGCACAAACCCGAACTGGACGCGCAGCTGGTTTCCGAAGCGATTGCGCTGCAACTGGAAAAGCGAGTTGGCTTCCGTCGGGCGATGCGCAAGGCGGTGGATTCGGCGTTGCGTTTTGGGTGCAAGGGGATCAAGGTCCGGGTGAGCGGACGGTTGAATGGAAATGAAATCGCACGGTCGGAGTGGTATCTGCAAGGGCGCTTGCCGCTGCACACGCTGCGCGCGGACATCGAGTACGGATTTTCCGAAGCCAGGACCACTTATGGCGTGATCGGCGTGAAGGTCTGGGTGTACAAGGGCGAGATTTTGCCCACGAAAAAGCGGGAACAGCAGACGGGCGTCGGCGCGTTTTAAGGAAGCGAGCCAAACGAGCCCTTCGGTCGCTGCCGCTCTCAGGGCAGGCTCCGAGGAAGCGCGGCTCGCCCAGATCCTTCGCGAGAAAAACAGCGTCTCGCTCAGGATGACAGGAACAGAGACTGACTTATGTTGATGCCAAAGAAAGTGAAGTACCGCAAGCAGCAACGCGGGCGGATGACGGGCAAAGCGTGGCGCGGAAGCACGCTTGCGTTCGGTGACTTCGGGCTGAAGGTACTTGAGCCCGGTTGGATTACCGACCGGCAGATTGAAGCCAGCCGCGTGGCCATGACCCGCTTCGTGAAGCGCGGCGGGAAAATCTGGATCCGGGTGTTTCCGGACAAGCCCGTGACCAAGAAGCCGGCTGAAACACGTATGGGTAAGGGCAAGGGGGCGCCTGATCACTGGGTTGCCGTGGTTCGTCCGGGGAAGATTTTGTTTGAGATGGAAGGGGTGACGATCGTGGATGCGACCGAAGCCATGCGGCTGGCATCGCACAAACTGCCGCTGCGCACGGCTTTGGTCAAGCGTGAGACGGCGCACTGAACTACGAGATCTTGAAGGAATTTATGAAGGCAGACAAAGTTAGGAACTTAACGGACGACGAACTGAAGCACCAGGGACGAGATCTCGCAGACCAGCTGTTCAAGCTGAAATTTCAGTTGAACATGGGTCAAACCGAGAGCCTGAAGAAGATTCGCGGGCTGCGCAAAGATATCGCGCGCGTGAAGACGATCCAGGGCGAGCGCACACGCGCCGCCGCGACGGAGAAACGATAATGGCGGAAACTGCAACGGGAAAAGCCACACCGCAAGCGGAGCACGTGCAAGGCCGGCGCAAAGAGGTGGTGGGAGAAGTCGTCGCGAACCGCATGCAAAAGACGATCGTGGTCAAGGTGACGCGCAAGAAGGCGCATCCGTTTTACGGTCGCGTGGTGGCGCGCAACAAGAAGTTTTATGCGCACGATGAGAAAAATGAAGCGCACGTTGGCGATGTGGTGCGGATCGAAGAGACGCGGCCACTTTCCAAATTGAAGCGGTGGAAGCTGAAAGACATTGTGCGCAAGACGGCGCTTGTGCCAGAGATCGCGCTGGAGAAGGAAGGACAGTAGCTGTCCGAGTTCGAGGGAGATTGAAGCCATGGCTGTGATGATGAGAAGCATGCTGGAGGTCGCCGATAATTCCGGCGCGCGCAAGCTGCAGATGATTCTGCCGCTCGGCGGTTCGACCGGGCTGAATGCCGGCCTCGGCGACATAATCACTGCCGCCGTGAAGGAAGCAGCGCCGGATGGCCAAGTGCAGAAGGGCAAAGTGGTGAAGGCGGTGATTGTGCGAACGCGGAAGGAGCACCGCCGGCGCGACGGCACCTACATCCGCTTCGACCAGAATGCCGCGGTGCTGATTAATGATGCGGGCGAACCGGTGGGAACGCGCGTCTTTGGGCCGGTGGCGCGCGAATTGCGAGACAAGCGATTTTTGAAGATCGTTTCGCTGGCACCGGAAGTAATCTAGTGGACGCCAGTTAGTACCGAGTACCAAGTACCGAGAAAGAATTTAGGAACTGGAAATGAGAACCGCAAGCACAGTACAAAAACGAGTGGATATCCGCCGCAACGATAACGTGAAGGTCATCACGGGGCGGGATAAGGGTAAGGAAGGGCGCGTGCTGCGCGTGTTTCCTAACGATAACAAGCTTCTGGTTGAACACGTGATGATGGTGAAGAAACACGTGCGCCCGAATCCGCAGCGCAATATCAAGGGCGGGATCGCGGAGCAGGAGAGCCGGATTGCGCTCTCCAACGTGCAACTGGTTTGCGCAACTTGCGGCCCGGTGCGTATTGGGCACGAAGTTCGCGGCGACCGGAAAGTCCGGGTATGCAAAAAATGCGGAACGACCTTAGATAAATAGTCCCGCGAGACGTCATCGATCTCACGAACCGGTAACCACTCCGAAACCGTGGGAGGAAGTTGAAAAGAGAAAATGGCAAAAGAAAAAGAGAAGAAGGGTTCGAAGGATTCGTCGCAGGAGCAGAAGGCTCCGGCACAGGCGCAGCACAGCGCCAAAGAGCGGCCGAGGCTGCGAGCAAAGTTCGAGAAAGAAGTGGCTCCGGCTTTGTTGAAAGAGCTAGAGCTTAAGAATGCGATGGCGGTGCCGCGGCTGAACAAGATTGTTGTCAACATGGGAATGGGAGAGGCGACGCAGAACTCGAAGATTCTCGATCCGGCGGTGAACGAGTTGGGCCAGATTACGGGCCAGAAGCCGATTATTACGAAGGCGAAGAAATCGATTGCGGCGTTCAAGGTGCGCGAAGGACAGGCCATTGGAACCATGGTGACGCTGCGCGGCGATCGCATGTATGAATTTCTAGACCGGCTGGTGAATATCGTTCTGCCGCGAGTGCGGGATTTCAAGGGAGTTTCCACGAAGTCATTTGACGGCCGGGGGAATTACACGCTCGGATTGCACGACCAGTTGATCTTTCCTGAGATTTCCTACGAGAAAGTCGACAAGATGAAGGGCATGAACGTCACCATCGTAACGACGGCGGCAAACGACAATCAGGCGCGGACGCTGTTGAAGCATCTGGGAATGCCGTTCCGCGCGCAATAGGTTTTGCAGAATACAGGATTTGCGAGACAAACTTTCTTAAGGAATGCATGACTACAGCAAAACGAGTTAAAGACGCGAAGATCGAAAAGAAGTTTGAACTGGCACGCGACAAGAAGGAAAAGCGGCCAAAGTTTTCCACCCGGCGGCATAACCGCTGCAAGCTATGCGGACGGCCGCGGGCTTACTTGCGGAAGTTCGGTGTATGCCGGCTATGCTTCCGCGGGCTGGCGTTGCGTGGAGAGATTCCGGGCGTTTCGAAGTCGTCGTGGTAACGGGCGGGGTCTGAGGAGACGGAGATTCCCTCGGCAAGCTCGGGACAGGCTCTTCACGAGACAAGAAACGTCTCGTTCAGGATGACAACGTTAAGTAAGGCTATGTAGTAAGCAAGCCGCCGCAGGTTCTCCGCAGGACGCGGAGCGAACGGGTGGCTAGAGGAGAAGCAAACGATGAGGTTGACCGATCCGGTCGCAGATATGCTGACGAGGGTGCGGAATGCGCTGCAGGCGCGGCACCAGAAAGTGGATATTCCAGCCTCCCGGCTGAAGCTCGAGATCGCCCGCATTCTGAAAGAGGAGGGCTACGTCTCGAATTTCAAGGCCACGGAGGAGGAAGGTCACAAGGTCATTCGGATTTATTTGAAATACGGCGCGCACAATGAAGCCGCGATTTCAAAGGCGGAGCGCGTGTCGCGCCCGGGATGCCGGGTGTACGTGCGTCGCAGCGAGATTCCGCGGGTGCTCGGCGGCATGGGGATCAACATCCTCACAACACCACGCGGAGTGATGACCGGACGCCAGGCTCGCAAGGAAGGCGTGGGCGGTGAGTTGTTGTGCGAGATTTGGTAGAGACGCTTCTAGCTACTAGCTTCTGGCTACTAGCTAACGGCGCAAGATTTGATCGGGTTGAACAAGCTAGGAGCTAGAAGCCAAGAGCTGATCTTATGTCACGAATTGGAAAAAAGCCGATCGCGATCCCCAAAGGGGTGACGGTCAAAATCGAAGGCAACACTGTGTTGGTGCAAGGGCCCAAAGGCAAGCTGGACACCGCTTTGCCGGCCGGCATCAAGGTTGAGCAAAAGGACGGGAACATTGTTGCCGTGCGCGAGAACGATTCGCAGGCGGCAGTGCACGGACTGGCGCGGGCGCTTGTGAACAACGCCGTTGAGGGCGTTACCAAGGGCTGGACGCGGGAACTGGAAATTGTCGGCATCGGATATCGCGCTGAGATGAAGGGCAAGGGGATGGTGGTGTTTAATCTTGGGTACTCACACCCCATTGAATATCCATTGCCGACTGGAGTTGACGCGTCGGTCGATCCCAAGCAGACCAGAATTGCGCTCACTGGGATTGACCGGCAGCAGGTTGGTCAGGTTGCGGCGGAGATGCGGTCGTTGCGTCCGCCCGATCCTTATAAGAACAAGGGCGTGAGATACGTCGGCGAAAGATTGAAGAAGAAGGTCGGTAAGACCGGAGCGAAATAAGAGCAGGTCTTAGGTGCTAGGTCTCGGGTCATAGGGCCCAAGGCTTGGGACCTATGACCAAGGGCAGGCTTCGAAGATCAAGGACAGGGTTTATGCTTACGAGAATCTCAAAAAATCAGAAGCGTGGACACGTGCACGAGCGTATCCGCAAAAAGATGCAGGGTACGGCGGAGCGTCCGCGATTGAATGTGTACCGGTCGTTGAATCACATTTATGTGCAGGTGATTGACGATCTGCACGGGACCACGGTGGTGTCGGCGAGTTCCGCCGAAGGCAAGAAAGAAGATCGACGTACCGGCGGCAACGTAGCGGCTGCGAAGAATGTGGGCAAGATTATTGCGGAGCGAGCCAAAGCAAAAGGTGTGACCAAGGTTGTGTTTGACCGCGGCGGATACATTTATCACGGACGCGTGAAGGCGCTGGCCGATGCGGCGCGCGAAGCGGGATTGCAATTTTGAAGAACAGCTTCTAGCTACTAGCTGCTGGCCAACCCGTTTCGACCGGGGTGGCTCGAGACTAGAAGCCGGGAGCTAGAAGCCAGGAAAAGATGCCAACGGTAATTAAGAAGCTCGATGCAAATTCGTTTCAGTTGAAAGATCAGGTGGTCGCCATCAACCGCGTGACGAAAGTGGTGAAGGGCGGCAAGAATCTTTCGTTTGCTGCGCTGGTGGTGGTGGGCGATCCTTCGGCGGCGGTGGTGGGGCATGGTGCGGGCAAGGCGAAAGAAGTCCCGCAGGCTATTCGCAAAGCGATCGAGTCGGCGAAGAAGAATTTGATCAAGGTGAACCTGACGCAGACCAGCATTCCGCATCTGGTGCTGGGACGGTATGGCGCGGGGAAAGTTTTGCTGAAGCCAGCTCCAGAAGGAACGGGCGTGATTGCAGGGGGCGCGGTGCGCGCGGTGATGACGTCGGTGGGAGTGCAGAACGTGCTGACGAAGTCGATTGGCACTACGAATCCACATAACGTGATCAAGGCAACGTTTGCGGCGCTGAAGAGCTTAAAGAGCCGAGAGAGCGTGGCGGCTATGCGCGGCAAATCGATGCAAGAGATTTAGTCGCGAGTACCGAGAGACGGAACTGAAGGATTAGCGATGACGGCGAAGAAAACAAACACAGGCGGCGGGAAAATTCAACTGAAGTGGGTGCGTTCCGCCATTTGCGCTCCGGTGAAACATAAGCTGGTGGTGAAGGGACTGGGATTCACGCGGTTGAACCAGGTGATCGAGCGTCCGGACAATGCGGCGATTCGCGGCATGGTGGCCAAGATTCCGCATCTGGTTGAGATTGTAGAGTAGGTCTTGGGTGATAGGTCTTGGGCGCTGGGTTTTCCTGCGACCTAGGACCTGAGACCAGGTTGAGAGAGAGTCATGAATTTATCGAACATTCGAGCACCGAAGAAGGCATCGGAAAAGCGTAAGCGCGTGGGGCGCGGTATGGGCTCCGGCATGGGAAAGACGTCCACTCGCGGACATAAGGGGCAGCGTTCGCGCACTGGTATGCGCCTGATCCGGGGCTTTGAAGGCGGCCAGATGCCGCTGCACCGCCGGATGCCGAAGCGCGGCTTCACCAACATTTTCCGGAAGGAATTCAATATCGTCAGCCTGGAGCGGCT
This sequence comes from uncultured Acidobacteriaceae bacterium, assembly GCA_963750245.1. GTDB lineage: Bacteria > Acidobacteriota > Terriglobia > Terriglobales > Acidobacteriaceae > Sulfotelmatobacter. The sequence continues at coordinate 569,372 of CAVVQB010000001.1, read as the reverse complement.
GGTGGCGCTGGGCGAGGATCTGCTTGCGGCACCGATTACGCCCGAGGTGCTTCGCAAGACTGGCGTGATTAAGACGAAGCATCCAGTGAAGATTCTCGGCGATGGCGAACTGAGCGTCGCCATTACCGTGCACGCGCACAAGTTTTCGAAAACGGCGCAAGAGAAGATCACCAAGGCAGGCGGCAAGGTTGAGGTCTTGCAGTAATGTTTGAGAAGCTGGCGAACATCTTCCGGATTCCTGACCTGCGCAAGCGGGTTCTGTTTACGCTGGCAATGCTCGCCGTCTACCGCCTGGGAGGCCATCTTCCCACGCCGGGCGTGAACTTCCTCAAACTGGAAGACGCCTTCACGCACAATGCGGGATCGCTTCTCGGTTTTGTGGATCTGTTCTCAGGCGGCAATCTGCGCCGCATGACGATATTCGCGCTGGGCATCATGCCGTACATCACGGCATCGATCATTCTGCAACTTTTGACGGTGGTGTATGAGCCGCTGGCCAAGCTGCAAAAGGAAGGCGAGCTGGGACGCAAGAAAATTACGCAATGGACCCGGTATATCACCGTCATTCTCAGCGCTGTGCAGTCGTTCGGCATTGCCATCGGGCTGGAGAAGATGGGAGACTTCGTTTTCCACCCCGGCTGGGGATTTCGCCTAATGACGATGCTGACCCTGACTACGGGCAGCGCGTTCATCATGTGGCTGGGCGAACAGATCACCGACCGTGGAATCGGCAACGGCATGTCCCTGCTGATTTTTGCCGGAATCGTGGTGGGGCTGCCGCGGGGCGTCGAGGATCTTCTGGAAAAAGCCAAGAACGGAACTTGGGGAGCAATCACGCCTGTCCTGATGGTGGGCCTGGTTGTGTTCATGGTCGCGGTGGTGGCGTTTATCGTTTACGTCGAGCGCTGCGAGCGAAGAATTCCGGTGCAGTATGCCAAGCGTGTTGTAGGACGCAAGGTGATGGGCGGGCAGTCTACGCATCTTCCGTTGCGGGTTAACGCGGGTGGCGTGATGCCGGTGATCTTCGCGTCTTCGATTCTGACTTTGCCGCAAACCGTCGGCTACGGTTTACGCAACAGCCGATATATCGGCGACTTGTTTCGAATGCTGGGATGGGGCGAACCGCTTTATACTTTGCTATACGCTGTGGGCATTATTTTCTTCGCGTACTTTTATGTATCGATTGTTTTCAATCCCAGCGAAGTGGCCGACAACATGCGGAAATATGGCGGGTTCATTCCGGGTATCCGTCCGGGCAAGCGCACGGCCGATTATATCAATGAAGTTTTGACTCGCATCACGCTGGTGGGTGCGCTCTACCTGATCATCATCTCGTTCATTCCGGAGTGGATGATCACCGGTATTCACCTCAACCATTTGCCCTTCTGGCTGGGAGGGTCGCTGTTCGAGCGGCTTCCGGTGTGGGTGACTAACGGTTTGGGAGTGAATTTCTATTTTGGTGGAACCTCCCTATTGATTGTGGTGGGCGTGGCGATGGATACGGTTACGCAGATCGAAGCGCAACTCATCATGCGGCATTACGATGGATTCACGCCGCGCAGCGGACGCATCCGCGGACGTCGGAATTGGTCGTAGGGACGGGTCTTAGGTGATAGGTCTTGGGTATTCGGGCCCCCACGGGAGTTTGCCTAGGACCTAAGACCTGAAGACCCCTAAGTGCTGCCCGTAGCCGCGGGTAGAGAAAGAATTTGGGGTTGCTGCACCTGGACCGTCTTGTGGAGGGGTTCCGGGAACACTGTTCGGGAGGCTTTGGCCAACTCGATGGCGCAGGGAACCTCACGTGACGTAGGTCCGGTGGTATTGCTTGGCCCGCCGGGGGCGGGCAAGGGGACGCAGGCTAAGCGCATCATGGAACGGTACCTGGTGCCGCAGGTTTCCACCGGAGATATTTTGCGGCAGAACGTGGCCGACGGTACGGAACTGGGGCAAGCTGCGAAGGCGGTGATGGCGCGCGGGGAACTGGTTTCCGACGTCCTGGTTTGTGAGATGGTCCGGCAGAGATTGGTTCAGCCGGATTGCAGGCGGGGATATGTTCTCGACGGTTTTCCCCGGACCGCCGCGCAGGCCGGATGGCTGGATGCGTTGCTGGATGATAAGTTCTTTGACAACTCGTGGCCGAGTCGGGCGTGGCCAATTGTGATTCGTCTGGACGTGGACTATAATCAGTTGTTGCTCCGGATTACTGGACGCCGTTCTTGTCCCACCTGTGGACGGATCTACAACGTCCACTTTCAGCCGCCCCGTGTCGATGAGCTTTGCGATTGTGACGGGTCAAAGCTGGTAACCCGCAATGACGACCGGTTGGAAGTGATTCAGCCGCGTTTGGCGGCCTATCAGGAGCAGACTCGTCCGGTCGCCGATTACTATCAGCACACGGGACGACTGATTCCACTGAATGGCGATCAGCCCATGGATGTGGTAACGGAGCAAATTTTCCGCATCCTTGAGGACCACCGCGCATAAGACATTAGGAATGGCGATTGTTTGCAAATCGACGGCTGAGATTGAACGGATGCGGCAGAGCGGCCACATCGTTCGGCTGGTTCTCGATCATGTGCGGTCGATCGTGGCGCCCGGACTGACTACGATGGATCTGGAGCGCTCCGCCGAGAAGAAGATCGCAGAACTGGGAGCGAAGCCGGCTTTCAAGGGATACTACGATTATCCCTGTGTGTTGTGCACATCTGTGAACGAAGAGATTGTGCACGGCATTCCGTCAGAGAAGCGAGAGTTGAAAGAAGGCGATATTGTTTCGATTGATTGCGGAGTCGTATTGGATGGCTATTATGGCGATGCCGCGATCACGGTTCCGGTCAGCGAAACGGTAAAGCCGGAATTACGCAAGCTGCTAACGGTGACAGAAGAGTCGCTCTACCGTGGGATTGATCAGGCCGTGATTGGTAAAACCGTGGGCGATGTGGGAGCGGCGGTGCAGGAGCATGTGGAGGCCGCAGGCTTCAGCGTTGTGCGCGAGTTTGTCGGGCACGGCATCGGGACGCACTTGCACGAAGAGCCGCAGGTGCCGAATTACGGTGCGCGCGGTCATGGTGCGAAGTTGCGCGAAGGCATGGTCCTCGCCATCGAGCCGATGGTGAATTTTGGCAAGCCTGAAACCCGCGTGTTGGGCGACAAGTGGACTGCAGTTACGGCGGATGGCAGTTTCAGCGCGCACTTTGAGCATTGTGTAGCGGTGACGAAAGATGGGCCGGTGATTCTGACGAGGTAAAACAGCTACTAGCTCCTGGCTTCTAGCTAGTAGTTAGAAGGTAAAGGCTGACTTTAAGGGGTGCATGAGTAAAGAAGACGCGATTGAGGTGATGGCCGTGGTTCTGGAACCACTGCCCAATGCCATGTTCAAGGTGGAACTGGAGAACAAGCACCAAGTGCTGGCGCACGTTTCCGGCAAGATGAGGAAGAATTTCATTCGTATCCTGCCGGGGGACAAGGTTGCGGTTGAGCTTTCTCCTTACGACTTGAATCGCGGACGAATTGTTTATCGCTATAAGTAAAGAACCGGGAACTGAGAACAGTTATGAAAGTACGAGCATCGGTAAAGAAAATTTGTGACAAGTGCAAGGTCATCCACCGCAAAGGTGTGGTGCGGGTGATCTGCGTCAACACGAAACATAAGCAGCGCCAAGGCTAAGGTAAGCCCAGCGCCGGAGTAAGGACAAACTATGGCACGTATCGCAGGCGTTGACTTACCGCGCCAGAAGCATATCAACATTGCGCTGACGTACATTTACGGCATTGGACATCCACGCGCGGGCGCGATTCTTGATGAGGCCAACGTCGACCCGATGAAGAAGGTCCAGGACCTCAGCGAAGAAGAGGTCAACCGTATACGCACCGTAATTGAGCAGCAGGGGATGGTGGAGGGCGATCTGCGCAAGGAAGTTTCGATGAACATCAAGCGGCTCATCGAAATCGGCTCCTATCGCGGATTCCGTCATCGCCGCAACTTGCCGGTTCGGGGACAACGAACGCATACCAACGCCCGCACCCGGAAAGGTCCGCGTAAAGGAACGGTATCGACCAAGAAGAAAGCGACGTCAAAAACATAAAAGCAGTGTTCAGTGTCCAGTGATCAGTGGATAGCAAAGCCCTGACAGACTGGCACTGGCCACTTAGCAATGGACACAAATTATGGCGAAACCAGCAGCAGCGGGCGGTACTGCCGCGCCGGATAAAAAAGGTAAGAAAAAGACGTTCAAGAAGAAGGAGCGCAAGCACGTTCCGCATGGGCTGTGCTACGTGCAGGCGTCTTTCAATAACACCATCGTGACCATCACCGACATGAACGGCAACGTTCTGTCATGGAAGAGTTCGGGATCGCTGGGCTTCCGGGGATCGCGCAAAGGCACGCCATTCGCCGCGCAGCAGGCGGCTTCGAACGCGGCCAACATGGCGCGCGATCACGGTGTGCGAAGCGTGGATGTTCGCGTTAGCGGACCGGGTTCCGGCCGAGAGTCGGCGGTGCGCGCACTGGCCTCGTCTGGCATCGAGGTGCGTTCTATTCGTGATGTGACGCCCATTCCGCACAACGGATGCCGTCCGCCGAAGAGACGCAGAGTCTAGCTATTGATAGGGATTCCTCGCTTCGCTCGGAATGACAAGCGGGGGACATTGATTTTCGTCCGGGATGAAGGGTGAAGCCAAACCTGTAAACCGGTCATCTAAAAGGAGAATAACTTGGCTCGTTATACCGATGCAGTCTGCCGTCTGTGCCGCCGCGAGGGCATGAAGCTGTTCCTTAAAGGCGCAAAGTGTTTTAGCGATAAGTGCCCCATCGAGAAGCGCAACTTCGCTCCTGGACAACATGGCAAAGACCGGAAGGCCAAGATTGTTGGCTATGGCCTGCAGTTGCGCGAGAAACAGAAGGCAAAGCGCATCTACTTCACGTTGGAAGGGCAATTCCGCAACTACTTCGAGAAGGCAGCGCGCACCCGGGGCGTAACCGGTGAGTTGCTTTTGCAGCAACTGGAGCGGCGGCTGGACAATGTCGTTTTCCGGCTGGGCTTCGCGCAATCGCGGCGCCAGGCACGTCAGTTGGTGCGCCACGGACACGTCGCCGTCGACAATCGCAAGGTCAACATTCCTTCGTATGAAGTGAGTGCGGGCGAGGAGATTTCGATTCGCGAAAACAGCAAGAAGCTTGCGGTGCTTGAGTTGGCCAAGGAATTTGCCAGCCATGCGACGCTGCCCAACTGGCTGGAAGTGAATCGCGATAATTACACGGCGAAAGTGCTCTCGTTGCCGAAGCGCGAAGATATTCAGCTGCCGGTGAACGAGCAGTTGATCGTAGAGCTTTATAGTAAGTAAGAGCATCGGGCGATCTGGCCATCGGGTCATCGGACGATTTTCAAATGACCCGATCAAAGATCATCCGATTCTTTCGGTCCACATTTCGAGCCGGATCAGCCTGTGCTGGCGACAATCCCACGTCTCGCGAAAGAGGCGAGACATGGGGCACCCCCTGAATCCGGACCGATTCAGGGAGCCAGAACTGAGCCAAACGGCCGAAGGAGAAACGAATGCTTTGGAAGGGTTTTCAGAAACCGAAACGTCTCGCAGTCGATACTTCCACTCTCACTGATAAGTACGGAATTTTCTGGGCGCAGCCATTTGAGCGCGGCTTCGGCACCACAGTAGGGAACGCTCTGCGGCGCGTGTTGCTGAGCTCGATCGAAGGCGCGGCTGTAACCGCGGTGAAGATGGAAGGCGTGCTGCATGAATTCCAGTCTATTCCCGGCGTGGTCGAGGATGCGACGGACATCATCCTCAACCTGAAGCAGATTCCTTTCAAGCTTGCCGGCGATGCTCCGAAGGCTATCTACCTGCGCGCCGATCAGCCTGGGGTAGTCACCAGCGGCATGATCGAGGCGGATGGTGATGTCGAGGTTCTTGATAAAGATGTCTACATCGCAACCGTGAGCGAAGGCGGTAAGCTCGACATGGAGATGCGTCTGAAGCGTGGCCGCGGATATACATCCGCCGATAAGAATTTCGATGAGGACCTCGGCATCGGATTCATTCCAATCGATTCCGTTCACTCGCCGGTGCGCAAGTGCAATTACACAGTGGAAGCCGCCCGTCTTGGCCAGATCACCGACTACGACAAACTCACGCTGGAAGTATGGACCAACGGTTCGATCACGCCCGCCGATGCTATCGGTTTGTCGGCGAAGCTGATGAAGGATCACATGAACATCTTCATCAACTTCGAGGAAGAAATCGAAACCGGTACGTCGGCTTCGGATGATCGCAAGCCCGAGATCCACAACGAAAATCTGAACCGTTCCGTCGAGGAGCTCGAGCTCTCGGTGCGCAGTTATAACTGCCTGAAGAACGCGAACATTCAGACGATCGGCGAGCTGGTGCAGAAGACGGAGTCGGAGATGCTCAAGACCAAGAACTTTGGCCGCAAGTCGCTGAATGAAATCAAGGAGATTCTCTCCACGATGGGACTCAGCCTGGGCATGAAGATTGACGAGCACGGGAACGCCGTGCCGGGACCGACGTCCAATCTGGTTTTGCCGGCGTCGGCTTACGGTCCGGACGACCAACTGTAAGAACAGTGGTCAGTGGCTAGTGGTCAGTGGTCAGAAAAGACAAAACACTAGCCGCTGACCTTCTACATCGAAATTGAATGCTGGCCACCCACTGGCCACTGAGGTCCATCATGCGCCACAAAGTTGCAGGATATAAACTCGGACGGAACACATCGCACCGGCGGTCGCTGCTGCGCAACCTGGTCACGTCGGTGATCGTGGAGGAGCGGGTCGAGACGACCGTTCCCAAGGCGAAGGCGGCGCGACCGCTGGTCGAAAAGATGATCACGCTAGGCAAACGTGGCGATCTCGCGGCGCGGCGTCTGGCTGCGGCTTATCTCATGACGGACGCGGCGGTGGTGAAGCTGTTTGACACCATCGGACCGCGTTTTGGCGACCGGAACGGTGGATACCTGCGCATCGTTCGCACTGGCTGGAATAAGGGCGACGGCGCCGATAAGGCTTTTCTCGAACTGCTGGGCAGCGAAAAGGTACTGGACGAAAAGCGCGAGAAGCGCGCCGAAGCCCGCGCGAAAAAGGCCGCCGAAGCGAAGAAAGCCATGGAAGATGCCGAGGCGCAAGCACAGCACGATGGCGGCATAGAACCGGTGAAGGAAGAAAAAGAAGAAGACAAGAAATAGTAGTGCTACTGATGTCTGTTCAGGGGCGCGGTCTTTGACCGCGCCTTTTCTTTTTGCGTAGAGGGTTCACGTTTGTCGCGGCAGTACATGTCCTCTCGCGGCTACCGCTGGTAATCTTGCGGTAAGTTGCCATGCAGATAAAATTTCTCTCAGATGGGGTTCACTCGCACACAGATCGGGATTGCCGTCAGTGTTGGGGCGCTGATGGTCTTTGGATTTCTTGGCTACATCTGGTGGCTTAGCAATCAGGGGCCGGTGCTGGCACGGTCCGAAGATCACGATCCGCTGACCGGGCTGCCAGTCAGCATTCGCATGAACCCGCTGCGCGATCGCACGATCGAGCACAGCGCCAACAAGTTCTTGCACGAGTTGCGAGATGGCCACTGCGATCAACTGCTCTCCCAATGGGAGCACGACTATCGCAGGAAGTACGCGCACTTTATCTGCGACTCTGAAGGGCAGCATCCGCTCGTTTCCTGGGAGTTGGCGGAGTGGGAAAGCGCCCCGCCTTTGACTATTCTTCACTATCGCGGAAAGCGCCTGAACCATGCAGGCCAGTCCGGGACGTATCAGGAGCTCTTTACCGTCACCGCTGAGAACAAAGATGGGCAGTGGGTGGTGACGAAGTACGATGCGATGTACTGAGACGGTAAATTCGTCGGTCGTCGTTCGCTGTCATCTTTCCTAACATCTGTCTCGCTCGGCGTCTATTCATCTCCGTGGTAATAATGATGCATGCCTGAAGGTTCCGCCGAGCGTGAGGTTTCTGCTGCGCGAAATATCTACGCGTTTGGCACCACATCTTTTTTCAACGACACTGCCACGGAGATGGCGTACTGGGTGTTGCCGGCCTTTCTGGCGACGCTGGGCGCGGGGCCGGCGCAGTTGGGATTGATTGAGGGCATCGCGGAAAGTGTCGCGTCGTTCTCGCAGCTCTTCTCGGGATATCTGGCCGACCACATTGAACGCCGCAAGCCGGTGGTAGTGGCGGGATACTTTATTGCAAACGCAGTCAAGCCGTTGCTGGCTGTGGTCACGGCATGGCCGCAGATTTTACTAATTCGCTTTAGTGACCGGCTGTCCAAAGGCTTTCGCGCCGCTCCGCGCGACGTGATGGTCGCTGAGTCTGTGCCGAAGAATCGGCTGGGCTCGGCGTATGGACTGATCCAGTCGATGGATTCTGCCGGGGCCATCGCTGGCCCTCTGGTCGCGCTGATCTTGCTCTCGCGCTTCGGAATTCGGAGCGTGTTCTGGGCGGCTGCGATTCCGGGAGCACTTGTGCGTGCTGGTTGCACTACTGGGGATACGCGAAAAGAGCCGGGCTGCGCCCGGCGGACAGCCCCTTCGGCTTCGCTCAGGGCGGGCGGGGGCGGCTGTCCCCACATCTGAAAAGGTCAAGAGTACGGCCTCGTCTTCGGGGGACCGGGTCGCTCTGCCCGCGTCCTTCTACCTCGTTCTCGTTGCGGTGACACTTTTTTCTCTGGGCAATTCGAGCGACATGTTTCTGGTTCTACGAGCGCAGAATGCTGGGATCCGCGTGGCGCTGGCGCCGCTGCTGGGACTGGTTTTCAACATCACCTACACGCTGGGTTCGTGGCCGGCGGGGTGGTTCAGCGATCATGTGCCGCGCCGCCTGGTTGCAGGCGTGGGTTACATGATTTTCGCCGCAGTCTATTTTGTATTCGGGCTTGCCCCTTCGATGCTGGCGATCTGGATTGCGATGGCAGTTTACGGTTTGTATTACGCCCTCACGCAGCCCGTGCTGAAAGCCCTGGTGGTAGAGAGCGTTGGCGAGCGAGTGCGTGGCCGCGCTCTGGGGATTTACGCTTTTGTGGCCAGCATCGCGACTCTTTCCGCGAGTTTGATTACCGGTGAGTTGTGGAAGCATTACGGTGCGGGGGTTCCGTTTTATTTCTCGGCGGCGTTGGCGTTGGTGGCAGCTTTGCTCTTGCAGGGGGCTAAAGCCCCAATCAATTAGGAATGCTTTACGCGGCGCTAAAGCGCCGCTCTTCCACGGCACTGAGAGGACGTTTCCCACGGTCCTGCGAGGTCGCTTTTCGCTACCCCTAGCTCCGAGAGCGGGTCACAACGATGACGCGTCAGTTTCAGCCTGCGCCGACACTTCGCTCAAGAAATGGGAGCCGTGCTTCTTGCAAAATTTTTCAGCCACAACAAGAGCAGCAGCTGTGCCGCGATGCCAGCGCACGAATCGAGGACAACATCCTGCCAGCGTCCGGTGCGCGAGGGGATGAAGCTTTGATGCCACTCATCGAGGCTCGCGACAAACGCCGTCATCAGTACGGCGATGCTGGCCCACCTTGCTGTCCATGGCGGATTTCCCAGTGCCGGGAAGGTTTCGCGCCAGGCGCGGAACGCGAGGATACTCAGAATGGCGTAGCCGACGACGTGTCCGCCTTTGCGGATGAAGAAGTGCCAGACTTCAAAATGGTCCCAATCCAAACCGAAGAGGTAATGCAATAGCGGATACAGAATGCGGCTGGTGTTGCTGGATGAGAGCAGCGCGGTGGATTCGATGGCAATGACGATGAGCCAAAGGATCGCGGCGATCCACGCCTTGAGAAGGTTGCGGACGTGAGAGTTCAAGCGAGTGCGCCACCGCCCCGCTGCGCTGAGCCGGACAGCCGAGGGCGGCCGTCCCCACACAAGCAGAACCTCGAGCGGCCGTGCCCACATAAGCACAATCTTGACGATGCGACGCTACTCGATGGCATAGTTGGGAGCCTCGCGGGTGATCATGACGTCGTGGACATGGCTTTCGCGGAGTCCGGCGCCACTGATGCGCACGAAACGCGTTTTTTGCAGAAGTTCGGCAATGGTGGCGCAGCCGCAATAGCCCATGCCTGATTTCAATCCGCCAACCATTTGATAGATGATCATGGCGACCGAACCTCGATAGGGGACTCGTCCTTCAATGCCTTCGGGGACAAGCTTGCCCATACGGTTGGAATCGCCATCGTTGGCGGAGGCCGCGGCGGAGGAATCAGCGTCCGTGCTTTGGAAATAACGCTCACTGGAGCCCTGGGCCATGGCACCAATTGAGCCCATGCCGCGATACGACTTGAAGGAGCGGCCTTGATAGAGGATGAGCTCGCCAGGACTTTCGTCGGTGCCAGCGAAGAGCGAACCGATCATCACAGCACTTGCGCCGGCCGCCAAGGCTTTTGTGATGTCGCCGGAGTACTTGATACCGCCATCGGCGATGATGGGAACGCCGGCGTCTTTGATTGCGCGGTATGCCTCGGCGATCGCGGTGATCTGGGGAACGCCTGCGCCAGTAACTACGCGGGTGGTGCAAATGGAACCAGGGCCGATGCCGACCTTGATGCCGTCGGCTCCCGCCCGGGCCAATTCGCAGGCTCCGTCGAAAGTGGCGACATTACCGGCTAACAATTCGATTTCAGGCAGTTTCGACTTTACCAGCTTCACTGCATCGAGCACGCGCGCGGAATGGCCGTGGGCGCTGTCGATCGCCAGCACGTCAACTTTGGCCTGAGCTAATTCCCGAGCACGCTCGAGAAAATCTCCGGTGGCGCCAATGGCGGCGCCCACGCGCAGGCGTCCTTGAGAATCTTTTGCGGCGTTGGGGTATTTCAGTTTCTTCTGAATGTCTTTTACAGTGATCAGTCCCTTTGAGGTTGTACTTATCGTCGACCACGAGAAGTTTTTCGACGCGATGTTCGTGGAGAATTTCTTCAGCATCTTCCAGCGTTGTGCCTACGGGGACGGTGATGAGATTTTTCTTGGTCATCACGCGATCGATGGGAATATCGAAGCGGGTCTCGAAGCGTAGATCGCGATTAGTCAGAATGCCGACGAGACGGCCCTGCTCGGTAATCGGCACTCCGGAAATTTTGTATTTGCGCATGACTTCAAGCGCGTCGCTGACTTTATCGTTGGGCGACATGGTAACGGGATCGACGATCATGCCGCTTTCCGAGCGCTTCACCTTGTCGACTTCATTGGCTTGCTGCTCGATGGTGAGATTGCGGTGGATGATGCCGAGTCCGCCCTGCTGAGCCAAAGCGATGGCCATGTGCGACTCGGTGACAGTGTCCATGGCTGCGCTGACGATGGGAATGTTCAGGCTGATGTTGCGTGTGAGCTGAGTCTGGGTAGTGGCGGTAGCGGGAACTACATCGGAGCGCGCGGGTAAGAGGAGGACGTCGTCGAAGGTGAGAGCTTCGGGTACGGGAAAATGAATCATAAGGTTCTCAGGAATTCTCCCAGCCTGCGGGGTGAATCTTCATTCTAGAGAGGGTGCGGTGATTCAGGCAAATGGAAGCTTCGAATTCATGCTCGGTTTCGCGCGGAGGGGGCTTGGCTTCGCCATGAGAGCCGTGACGACCGAGATTCCTCCGCGCGTGAAGAAAAGCAGGCGCTGCCGGAATGACAAGCGTGCTCGAAGGCTTGATATGATCGCTTGTCTTTCACGGAGCGAATATGCGCGGACTGATGGTTTGTATTTGTTGTCTGATGCTTTCAACATTCCTGGCAGCGCAGCAATACGATCTGGTTCTTGAGGGTGGTCGAGTGATGGATCCCGAGACCGGGCTGGATGCGGCGCGCAACGTCGGCATACGCGATGGGAAGATTGTTCGCATTTCGTCGGAGGCGCTGAGCGGGCGGCGGGTGATTCATGCCGGCGGGCTGGTTGTTGCTCCGGGCTTCATCGATTTGCACCAGCACGGCCAGGATATGGCAAGCCAGCGGGTCAAGGCGCTGGACGGCGTAACTACGGCGCTCGAGCTCGAGATCGGCGCGCCGGATGTTGCCCAATTTCTGAAATCCAAGGAAGGGCGCTCGCTGATTCACTACGGGACGTCGGCCAGCCATGTGGCGGCGCGGGCTGCGGTGTTCGGCGCGCCGTTGCCGGCCGAGGTCATTGGGGACCACACCGGTGCACCCGAGATTTTGCCCAAGAGCGGGCCCGCCACCGATCAGCCAGCCACGCCGGAACAGATCGAAACGATACGCGAACGCTTGCGAACGGAACTTGATGCGGGTGGCCTGGCGATTGGGATGGGCATTCAGTACACACCCGGAGCAACGCGGTTGGAAGTACTTGATATGTTCCGTCTCGCCGCCGAGCGCGGTGTGCCCGTCTATACCCACATGCGTAGTGCGGGACGGGTCGAACCCGGTTCGTCGATTGAGGCTGTGAGCGAAGTGATTGGGGCAGCGGCGATTACAGGGGCTTCGCTGCATATCGTGCACATCAACAGCACTTGCCTGCGCGATTCATTGGAATGTCTCGCGATGGTGGAGGGAGCGCGGGCTCGCGGCCTGGACGTTACGACTGAGGCATATCCATACATCGCTGGCATGACTGCGGTGAACTCGGCATTATTTAATCCCGGGTGGAGGGAGAAACTCGGAATCGATTATGGAGATCTTGTGCTCCCCGATACTGGCGAGCACCTCACGAAGCAGCGATTTGACGAGCTGCACAATTCCAACACGATGCAGTGGGTGCTGGTTTTCGCCAACACGCAGGAAATTGTGGACAAGGTGATTCCGCACCCTCTAGTGATGATCGCGAGCGATGGCGCGGAGGGTCATCCACGCAATGCTGGGACGTACTCGCGGGTGCTGGCGCAGTATGTGCGCGAGAAGGGAACGGTCACGCTGATGGACGCAATCCGCAAGATGAGTTTCATGCCAGCGGAGATGCTGGAGCGGTCGACGCCGGACGCGCGGCAAAAAGGCCGATTGCAGGAGGGCGCTGACGCCGACATTGTGGTGTTCGATGCGGCTACCATTCGCGACCGGGCGACTTTCGAGAAGCCGATGGAGCCCAGTGTGGGTGTGCGGTATTTAGTAGTGGGAGGAACGGTGGTAGTGGACGAGGGCAAAATTGTGCCGAATGTGCTTCCGGGGCGTGCGATTCTGAGACAGGGAAAGTTTGTTTCCAGCGAGAAACACTGAGCGACCGAAAGCGAATTGAAGGGCAGTAATTAGCCTCTGAATCAGCGACAGGCTCAAATTCGGTTGGCTGCCGGCGTTTGTCTTTTCCCCCTTCAGGGGCGTATATTAGAAAACTGAGAACTGTTGTGTAGTACCGGCATTTGGCGAGGCACACCAGTGGGCGCAAGCCCACTTTTTCGTTGCGGAGAAATCGGTCCGCGCGAGGTGGCTTACAAGTTATTGGATGCATGGCACTTGAGCTTGATCGGGTACGGGAGATTGCGGAGCGGGTAGCGGCCTCCAGCGGACTGGAAGTAGTGGAAGTGGAGTTGCGCGGGAGTGGCAAAGCTCGCATGCTGCGTGTGTTTTTGGACAAGCCCGGAGCTGGCGGAGGCGATCCGCTGGCCGGAGTGACGCACGGAGACTGCGCCAACTTCAGCCGGGAGTTTGGCACCATTCTGGATGTGGAAGATGCGGTGCCTGGCAGCTATACGCTGGAAGTTTCGTCTCCGGGATTGGATCGAAAGCTAACGAAAGCGTCCGACTTCGAGCGCTTTGTTGGAAGCCGGGTGAAGCTGACCACCAGGCAACCGCTAGACAATAACCGGTACTTCGAAGGGCGTCTGGAGAGTTTTCGGGAAGGCCGGCTGACGCTCGACTTGAGTGTGGCGAGCAAAAAGTCGCGAAAGAAGATGGGAGCGACGGCGGAGCAGACACAGAAAGTCGGGATTGAACTCGCCAATGTGGAGAAGGCGAATTTGGTGCCGGAAATTTGAGAGCGGGTCTTAGGCGCTAGGTATTAGGTCTTGGGGTTCTTGCCTAAGACCTAAGGCAGATCAGAGCGGCGGAAGTTTATCACGGAAATTTTCTATGGCGAGTGAGCTTTACAACACGATCGACGCGCTGAGCCGCGAAAAGGGGATTGATCCGCAGATTGTAGTCACTGCGGTAGAAGACGCCATTGTGATGGCGACCCGGAAGTATTACAAGTCACAGGAAAATCTGCGCGCCGAACTGGATAAAGAAAGCGGCAAGATTAATGCCTATGCGGTGAAGACCGTGGTGGAGACGCCGGAGCAAGTGGAAGATCCGCAACTGCAGATCACTCTGGAAGAGGCGCGCAAGGCCGATCCGAGTCTGGAAGTTGGTGGAGAGTTGCGGATTCCAAAGGTGACGGAAGGAATCCTGGGACGGATTGCAGCGCAGTTGGCGAAGCAGGTGATTTTTCAGAAGGTGCGCGAGGCGGAACGCGATACCGTTTACAACGAATATATCGGACGCGTCGGTGAAGTAGTGAACGCCACGGTGAAGCGAGTGGAAGGTCCGGATGTGATCTTCGATATCGGCAAAGCCGAAGCGCGCATGCCGCGCAAGGAGCAGTCGCGGCTGGAATCGTTCGCGATCGGCGAGCGTGTGCGGGTGGTAATCGCGCGTGTGGAGAAGGCTTCGAAAGGGCCGGGCGTGGTGGTTTCCCGCGCCGTGCCGGACCTGGTGCAACATTTATTTCAGACTGAAGTACCGGAGATTTACGACGGAACCGTAGTGATCCGTGCGATCGCGCGTGAAGCTGGTGAGCGAACGAAGATCGCCGTCATGTCGAAGGACAAGGACGTGGACGCGGTAGGCGCGTGCGTCGGCATGAAGGGGATGCGGGTGCAATCGATCATTCGCGAATTGCACGGAGAAAAAATTGACATCATCGAGTATCACGAAGACGCGGTGACCTTTGCGGAGAAGGCTTTGCAGCCGGCAAAGGTGAGCAAGGTCACAGTGGTGGATTCAGGCGGGAAGCATCTGGAAGTGGTGGTGGATGACAGCCAGTTGTCTCTTGCCATCGGCAAGAAGGGTCAGAACGTTCGACTGGCTGCGAAGTTGCTGGGCTGGAAGATCGACATCAAGAGTGAGGAAGAAAAGCGGCAGGAAGTGGAGCAGCAGATGTCGGCGATGGTTCCACAGACGGCGACGCCGTTGGAGAGCGTACCTGGATTGGGAGATGGGTTAGTGGAGAAGCTGAGCGCCGCCGGCGTTACTACCGTAGAAGCTCTAGCCGACATGACGCCGGAACAGCTTGAGGCGATTGAAGGCATCGGGCCCAAGACGGTGGAAAAAATCAGCCTGGCGGTGAATAATTACTTTGCCAGCCTGGATGCGGATCCGGCGGTCGCAGCCGAGGCGCCGGCAGAAGGCGAGACTGCGGTTGAGGCTTCTGAGGAAGGCGCTGCGGAAGTTCCCGTAGAAGCGGTGGCTAGCGAGGACTTGGCATCCACCGAAACTGCGATTGAAGAAGCTGCGGGCGAAGCGCAGGCAGCTGCCGAAAGCGAGCACAACGGGCAGGCGCAAAGCTCCGATGAGGAGCCTGCGACCGCCGGAAGCGGAATCCGCTTCCGAAACTAGAGAATAGTCATGACACGCTGGAATAAGTTCGGAAGGCGTGGGAACGAAGAAAGTGACTCCGTGAGGTCGCAATGAAGACCTAACTACAACGCGGAGAAACGAAAGGCCGGATGAGTAAGGTTCGAATTAACGATCTAGCCCGGGAGCTGGAAGTAAAGAGCAGAGCAATTCTGGATACGCTACCGCTGGTTGGGGTGACCGAGAAGAAGACGCACTCCAGTTCTCTGGAAGAACATGAAGCGGAGAAGGTGCGTGTGTACATCCGCTCCGCCGCAGACGGTTCGTCGTCGGCTGGCAAATCTGGTTCTCGCCCTGGTCGGGGCGAGGAAGAAATCAAGACAAAGATCGATCTGTCGCACATCTCGCGTCCGGGAGATGTGCTGAAGGCGATTACGCAGAGGAAGGAAGCGGTTGTTCCGCCGGCTGCGGCGCGTCCCGTGCCGCCCGCCGTGACTACAGCGCCGAGCGCGCACCCTCCGGTAGAAAAACCAGCGGTGACGGCTCCAGCTGCAGTGAGCCGGCCCACAACAGTTTTGCCTCCGGTGGTGAAACCCACGGCAGAGGCTCCTGCAGCTTCCGCAAGCGCGGCTCCGCCAGTTGCGGTGGTTACGCCGCGACCTGTGGTGGTTCCTCCGGCGGCATCAATGCCCCCGCCCTCTCCAATAGGCACGTCGCCTACGCGTCCTTCGACATCGGCGGCTATTGTGCCGCCTACCGCGCCTGCGCCTCCGGTGGTTTCCGCGAGCGCTCCGCCAGCGCCTCCAGTCGCGCAAAACCAGTGGCTCCGCCGCCACCACCCGCGCCGCGGATGATCGTTCCACAAACAGGTCCGCGACCGGTTTACAAAGCGCCAGTGCGTCCGGCTCCGCCGCCGGTACAGCCGGGAGTTCCGATTGGTGGCGCGATGCGTGCTGCTCCGGGACGTCCGGTTCCTGGCCAACCAATTTTTCAACGGCGTCCGCCGGTTCAGGGCGGAGGTCCGCCGCGTCCGCCATTGCGTCCTGGGGAACGGCGGCCGATGCATCCCACGCGGCAGGCACCGGCGGGGGCACGTCCGCTGGGGGTGGGTCCGGCTCTTCCACCGCCGGGAACGACGAGGCCTGGCAGCCGTCCAGGTGGACCGGCGCGGCGCCCGGGGCAACGCTACGTTCCACGGGGAGTGAAGGAAGGCCCGATGAAGGGCTATACGCCGCCACCGCGCATGGTGGTGTCGAATGAGCCCCAGCCGATTACGCGCAGCATCACGATCACGGAAGGCATCAGCGTAAAAGATCTTGCGGAAAAGTTGGATATTCGAGCGAAGGATTTGATTTCGCGTCTTCTGGTGAAAGGCGTGTTCGCCACGATTAACCAGACACTCGATGCGGAGCTGGCCAGTGAAATGGCACGATTCTTCGGTGCAGACACGAATGTGATCACGTTCGAAGAGCAGACAGCGAAGGAAATCGATGCGGCTGCGGCCGGCGAAGAGGCTGCTCCGGAAACTGGAATTCGGCCGCCTGTGGTTACGATCATGGGCCACGTCGATCACGGCAAAACCACGCTGCTCGACTCGATTCGCCTGACCAATGTGGCGGAAGGCGAGGCAGGAGGAATCACGCAACACATCGGCGCCTACAAGGTGCGGATCACCGACAAGGAATCGCCAGCGTTTGGACGCGAGATCGTTTTCCTGGATACACCCGGTCACGAAGCCTTCACTCGCATGCGATCTCGGGGAGCGAAGGCAACCGACATCGTGGTGCTAGTTGTGGCCGCGGATGATGGAGTCATGCCGCAGACACTCGAGGCCATTGATCACGCGCACGCCGCGGAAGTGCCCATCATTGTGGCGGTGAACAAGATCGACAAGCCAGATGCATTGCCCGATCGCGTGAAGAAACAACTTGGTGACCGGGGATTGGTGCCGGAAGAGTGGGGGGGGAAGACGGTGTTCGTAGATGTCTCGGCGAAGAAGAAAACCAATCTGAATCTGCTGATGGAAATGATTTGCCTGGTGGCTGATCTGGGCGAGCTGAAAGCAACTCCGGAGCGTGCAGCGACCGGAGTTGTGCTGGAAGCGAAGCTAGATCGCGGCCGGGGTCCGGTGGCTACCGTGCTCGTGCAAAACGGCACCCTTAACGCTGGCGATAATTTTGTGGTGGGCAACGTTTACGGCAAAGTGCGCGCGATGTTTGACGATCGCGGCGCGCAGTTGAAGACGGCGCCGCCTTCTACGCCCGTGGAAATCATTGGCATGGAAGCTTTACCGCAGGCCGGCGATCAATTTGTAGTGGTGGCCGATCGCGACAAGGCTCGTGGTATTTCCGAATACCGCGAACAGAAGTCTCGCGAGGCGGCGCTCGCCAAGAGTTCGCGCGTTTCGCTGGAAGGGTTGGCGGAACAGATCAAGGCCGCGGGAACCAAGGAACTGAACGTCATTTTGAAGGGGGACGTGCAAGGCTCGGTGGAAGTGATCACCGACCTGCTGACGAAGCTGTCGAACGATAAAGTTCGCCTGAAGCTTTTGCGCTCGGGCGTGGGAGCGATCACGGAGACGGACGTTCTGCTGGCTTCGGCGTCGAATGCGATCATCATCGGGTTCAATGTGCGGCCCGAGCGCAAGGCCCAGGAAATCGCGGAGCAGGAGAAAGTCGATATCCGGCTGCACTCGATCATCTACGAGCTTCAGGATGAGATCAAGCGGGCGATGAGCGGACTGCTCGAGCCTACGTTCAAGGAGCACTATCAGGGCCGCGCGGACGTGCTCAATGTGTTCCGCATCCCGAAGGTTGGAACCGTGGCCGGTTGCAGGGTGAGCGACGGCTTGATCAAGCGCGATTCTGAAGTTCGCCTGCTGCGCGACAACGTGCAGATTTTCAAAGGCAAGGTAGGGTCGCTGCGCCGTTTCAAAGACGATGCCAAAGAAGTCACGAACGGCATGGAGTGCGGCATCTCGATCTCGAACTACGGAGATATCAAAGTTGGGGACGTGATCGAAGCCTTCGCGACGGAGCGGATTGCCGCGGAAGTAATTGCTTGAAAACAGTGGGCAGTGATCAGTGGCTGCCAGTTGAATCAGCGTACACTTGGTTTTTCCTGATCACTGGCCACTAGCCACTGCCTTGATTGCCTTTCTCACCCTCGAACTTCACATTGAAGCGGCACAATCGCTTAAGGACAAACGGCAGGTAGTGCGCAGCGTGAAAGACCGTCTGCGCACGAGCTTCAACGTTTCGGTGGCGGAGCTCGACGCCAGCGGCCTGTGGAATCGTGCAACCATTGGCGTGGTGAGCATCTCCGATTCACGCGACTATCTGGATGGGCTGATGAAAAGTGTCGAACGGCAGGCGACACGCATCGCCAACAATCATGGGGCGGAAGTTGCCGATTCGTTTGTGGAATACCTCTAGAGTCATCTACGAGAAGATGCGCGCCAATGGTTCGCGTCGGATGACTACCGCTATCGCATTGTTACCTCTGTACTTACCGCGGCCACTCCTTTGTGCGCGACAATACCACTACAGGGCCAACATTTGCGACCAATTTTCTGATATTCTCATGCGTTTTACTTCGGGGTGAATGTGGAAAAGCGCGGGCTCAAATACCATCGCGGTCGGTTAGGCGAGGCGTTGCGCGAGGAAATCGAAACGCTTGTAGAAGGAGAGTTAGCGGATCCGCGCATTGGCCTTGTGGGCGTTACGGCCGTCCAGGTTGCTGACGATGGCCGTTCGGCGCAGGTTTTGGTGGATGTGGATGGGGATGATCAAGAGGCGGAACGAAGTCTTGAAGGATTGCTCGCGGCCAAAGAATATATAAGGCACGAATTGGTGGAGCGCCTGCGGCTGCGGCGCGCGCCAGAATTGTATTTTCGACTGGACCGCTCCGAGCGAGAAAAAGCGCGAGTGGAAGAACTGCTGGCGCGAGCGAAGAAAAGAATGAAATCGCAGACCAAGTCGAGTGCGGGAAGGACCTGAGAAAATGTTGCGCGACGTTCTCCATCATATCGAGCAGCTTGACCGGTTCGTGCTTACATCGCACGCCCGGCCTGATGGAGATGCGATCGGATCGGCGCTTGCCTGCTGCCAGATTCTGCGGGCCATGGGGAAGCAAGCTGACGTCATGCTGCATGACGGTGTTCCGCGAATTTATCGTACATTGCCCTTTGCGGATCAGGTGCTGCAGGCCGACCGCGTCAGCGGGAATTACGAAGCGGCAATTATTTTAGAGTGCGACAGCGTCCACCGAACGCGGCTGGAGGGTCTGGAGAACCGTTTTCTGATCAGTATCGATCACCACGTCAGCGGTCGACCGTTCGCGCACGTGAACTGGATCGATCCGCATGCGGTGGCCACCGGCGAGATGGTGTTTCGCCTGGCACGGGAAGCGGGGACACCGTTCTCTCCGGAAATGGCAACCTGCCTTTACACGGCGCTGATGACTGATACCGGATCGTTCATGTTTCAGGGAACAAACGAACATACCTTCGCGCTTGCGCGTGAACTTGTGTTGGCCGGCGCCGATCCCTCCCATTGCGCGCGCAATATTTATTTTGCCCACTCCGTGGCCAAGATGAGGCTGCTGGGAGAGGCCTTGCGCAACCTTAGCACCGAACTTCACATGGGCTGGACCTGGGTGACGAAGGAGCAGATGGAGCGGTGGGGAGCGAAGGAGGAAGATTGCGAAGGCCTGGTGAATTACGTACTCTCGATCGGAGAAGTTGAGGTTGCAGCATTCTTCCGCGAACTTCCAGACGGACGTTTTCGTGTAAGCCTGCGCAGCAAGGGCAAACTGGACGTGGCGCACGTGGCCGAAGGTTTTGGCGGTGGCGGCCACGAATGCGCCAGCGGGTGTTCCGTTGATGGTCCGCTGGCCCATGCGCTCGATCAGGTTCTGAAGAATCTGCGGGGCGGTACGTCCGTACAATAACGTGGGCGAGCATTTCTTCCCGGAATTGTTGAGTGCCGATTTCGACTGTTGATTGACCGGCTTCCCGCAGCACACCGTCGATGTCCGCAGATCCCGAAATCACATCCGCATGACGAACCGCACCCGCACCGATTCGCTGCTGCTCGCGGGTTTCTGTGCATTCTTGTTTTTCTATGGGCTGGGGCAATTTGGCCTGATCGGAGCGGACGAGCCGAGGTATGCGCAGGTGGCACGCGAAATGCTGGAACGCCACGATTGGGTCACACCTGTGCTGGGAGGCCAGCCATGGCTGGAAAAGCCACCGCTCTATTACTGGCAGGCCATGCTGGCTTACCGCATCTTCGGGGTGAGCGATTGGGCGGCGCGACTGCCATCGGCAATGGATGCCACTTTTCTCGTGCTGGCAGTGTATTTCTTTCTGCGCCGCTTCCGGCGAGGCATCGAGCTCGACGGAGCTCTGATCGCGGCCTCGTCTGCGGGAATCGTCGGCTATGCGCGTGCCGCGTCAACGGATATGGCTCTGGCCGCGTTCTTTACCATGGGCATGCTTGGCTGGTGGGCATGGCGGGAGAACGGAAACAGAACTTATCTCGCGGCGTTTTATGGCTTCATGGCTTTGGGGACTTTGGCAAAAGGTCCGGTAGCGCCGTTTCTAGCGATAGTGGTGATCATTCTTTACGCGGCTGCGGTTCGCGAGTTGCAATTGGTTCTGAGAACTCTGTGGTTGCCGGGGACTTTATTATTTTGCGCGATTGCGCTGCCCTGGTATTTCACTGTACAGGCGCGTAATCCGGGATTTTTCCATGAGTTCATTGTTGAACATAATCTCGGACGATTCTCGGAAAATCTCTATCACCACACCGAGCCGTTCTGGTATTACCTGCCGGTAACGGTGTTGGCGCTCCTACCGTGGACGACTTTCGCGATTGCAGGTTTGGTTCAGTCGATGCGGGCATGGTGGACGGGCCGGCATTCGATTGCTGGATTGCAGGACGGAAACGGAAATCAGCTCGGGATTTTCGCGTGCTGCTGGCTCGTGGTGCCGCTAGTGTTTTTTTCCTCGTCACACTCGAAACTTCCTGGCTATATTCTCCCCGCGATTCCGGCAGGCGCGCTGCTGTTGGCTGATTTCGTGGGAAGCCGTCTGGGACAGAATGAAGTCGAACGAGCGCCCACGTGGCTGGCAATTCTGCACGGATTGTTCGCTGCCGCTCCGATTGTTCCGGCGTTTTTGATTGCGTACTTAGTTGCGCAGCATCGTCTTCCAGGAGGGAGGCCGATGCTTGTCACTCTCGCTATCGCTTTCGTGCTGTGTGCCGGAATCGTGCTCACTCTGTCACGCAAGCATGGCCTGCGCATGCTGCGCTTCGTTACGCTGATTCCGGTGGTGCTGACAGTGGGAGCTGTGTTGAAACTTGGTCCCCCGGCGATTGACCAAACATTCTCGTCGCGGCCGCTGGCATGGGAGATCGCCAGTATGGAAACTCGTCGACTGCCGCTCGCGGTTTACCATGTCTCTCGTGAACTCGAGTACGGCCTCACGTTTTATCGGAATCAACTGACTTTCAATTACGACTGGGGAAGCGTCCCTGGGGAAGAGCATTTGCTGGTGGCCCCGGAGAATTCTCTGGTGGAAATTGAAAAGCTTGTGGCGGGCCGTCGTGTCTCTTATCTTGGCCGCTATGGTCCGCGGCATGTGGACTACTACTGGATAGCGGCGGCCGCGGCAAAATCCACGCACTAGAGCCCGCCGACGGTATGAATGTTGCCGCTGTGTGTTCCATCCGTTTGCCTCTCGTCGGAGAACGCACTAAACTCGGAGTTCTGCCGCCGCAAACCTAGCTGGAATACTGAGCCGAGTTTGCAGGAGCCCCGTGGAGATTCTCGACCTCAGACATTTTTCTTCCGTGGATCTGCGCCCCTTGCTCGACGACGAGGGCCGAGTTTGGGGGAATCTGCTCTCCTGGGATTACAGCGGATCGGCGGAAATGATTTTGCGCTATGTGGACGCGAAAATTCTTCCCGGGTATGCCGCTATCGAACGCGGCCGGATTTTCGGGTACACATTTTTTGTGTATGAAGGCAGTAAAGGTGTGGTCGGCGATTTGTTCGTGACGAACGGCATCCGTCTCCCAAATTCGCGCGAAGTGGAACTTAAGCTGCTCACGCACGTGATTGAGACGCTGCAGCAATCGCCGGGGATTCACCGCGTGGAGGCGCAGTTGCTGGCACACGAAGCGGGAAGCGTGGCGCGGCCGTTCTTGGATCAGGGATTCCAGCGCCATCCACGTCTGTTCATGGTTCTGAAACTGGGCAGCGGTTCTCCCCCTATGCCGCCTACCCATCCCGACGTTGAAATCCGTCGTTGGACTGAAGCCGACTACCAGCCCGCTGCTGCCGTAATAACCGCCGCATATCGCGGCCACGTCGATGCCCAGATCAACGACCAGTACCATACCCTGGGAGGATCGCTGCGATTCCTGAACAATATTGTGCGTTTTCCGGGATGCGGCTTGTTCGATGCAGAGTCGTCCTATGCCGCCTTCGATCGCAAGGCCAAAAATCTGATCGGATTAATTCTTTGCTCGCGCGTGCGGGGCGACGTGGGGCATGTTACACAGGTGTGCGTGCTGCCGGAATATCGCTCGCGTGGAATTGGCGAGTCTCTTTTGGCAGCGACCGTGGGAAGTCTGCGGAAGCGAGGATTTTCCATGCTCTCGTTAACCGTAACGGAAGCCAATTCCCGCGCGGTAGCGCTCTACCGACGGTTAAATTTCGAGACGAAGCGAATATTTGATGCTTTCGTGTGGGAAGGGTGAGAAAGTTGTGAGCCATCAGGCTTTTAGCTCTCGGCAGAAATTAGCCGGCGAGCCGGCTATCTCCGCACTAGCCACATCACCCAGCCCGCCACCAGTATGCCGCCCAGGAACATTACAAAACAGTAGAGGCCGTAGCGGATCATATCGCGAGAGGTCTCGCGATGCGTGATGCCGAAGACAACGGATGCAAAGAGCGCGAACACAAAGGCCGCGCTAAAGTGGGTGAGTTGAACAGTCATTGTTTCGCCACCGACGAGTTCTTTGCTGATAGATGACGTGTCATAGCTGAGAGCTGATTCATTGCTTTTTTCCGATCGCGATGTGGTAGGCGTCGGCCACGGCAATGAAGTTCAGCAGACCGGCAACGATCATGAACTTGGTTCCGTAATCCGCAATCGCAAAGGCAATGGCCCCCTGGCCTCCGTTCAGGGCGAGGGTCGCAACGTACATTCCACCCGCGCCCAGGTCGCCAACGAATCCGAGAATATCGAGGATGTCGCCACCGTTGGCTTTGTAGATGTGGCCCTGCATCAGCAGACCGAGAACAAAAAGAGTTCCGATTGAGATAAATAGCAGCAGGCCCCGGATCCATCGCCGTTGAATGAGATGGCCTGCCCCGGGAACGAGCCAGCCCACGGCAGGTGCGATGACCGGCATCATGCTGGCGGGCCGCGCGGGCTCGACTGCTTTGGTTTTTGCTGTGGTGGAATTTGCCATCAGATAGTTACGATCTCGCGTTGAATGTTGCCGGTTACTTCCGCCGACTTCGGTCGAACCAGCATGTTGACTTCACTACGCACCCCGAATTCCGGAAGATAGATGCCAGGCTCAATCGAGAAGCATGAATTGGGAAGGAGCCGGCGCTCGTCGTGGATTTCGAGGTCGTCCATGTTGGCTCCATTAGAATGGACGTCGGTGCCGATGGAATGTCCCGTCCGGTGAATGAAATATTCGCCGTAGCCTTTCTGCTTGATGTGGTTGCGGGTGGCACGATCCACTTCCCACCCCGCGATTGGACGACCGGCGCTAATGGCGTCGGTTACGGCCTTGACTCCGGCATCACGCGCGTCCCGCACAATTTCGAAAACTTCACGAATACGGGTCGACGGACTCGAACCTAGAAAGCCCATCCAGGTGATGTCATAGTAAACCGCATTCGGAATGTCTTTCTTGCCCCAGACATCGAGCAAAACCAAGTCACCCTCGCGAATTGGGACGGGATGATCGGCGCTCGGTTCATAATGCGGATTACCGGCATTGGCGTTGACGGCCACGATGGGCGGATCATCGGTAAGTAAGTTCTCGCGGCGGAAGGCTTCCATGAACCAATGTTGGATCGCGTGTTCGGTAGTTCCACCGTTCCTGGCGCGCCGCCCAATTTCTTTGAACGCCTCATTTACGATGGCATCGACACTATCGCGCGCGGCGAAATGGGTTTTGATCTGTTCCTCGCTCCACGTGGCTTCGAACTGAGCGACCAGATCGGCGGAGCTGACGACGTTCTTGCCCAAGCCGCGCAGCAATTCCACCGTTCCTGCGTCGACCAAGGAAATGGTGAAGACAATATTGTTGGGAGAATATTGCATGGCGATGTCGCGATAGGGGGCGAGCACCGACTTCAAGCTGTCAAACAATTCCTGCCACCCGGAATACTGGCGCTTGCTGCCGGGCAGAGAGTCCAGGTGTCCGGCCTCGATTTTGTGCACCAGTTTCACGGGTTCGCCTTGCGCGGGTATCAGGTAAAACCACCGACGCGTAACCATCAACCCGGCAGGCAAGCTGAGCACGCGATAGGCAATGGGATCGCGATGGTGGTGGTCGTAAAACAACCAGGCGTCGATGTTGCGTTCGCGCAGCGCGGACTGTATGGCGGGCAGGTCCATGGGCAAACTTCTATTGTAAACAATGGGATTGATTTGGGCGAATCAGAGCATCAGTTCGCAATCCTCTGGGGAGGTTCTATTTCCGTGCGTTCCGAGCGGAAAGGACCTGCCTTTTGACGGCTTCCGGTAGGGTCTCGCAAGCCGTTCGCAACACGAGACGGGGAGCGGTCTCGCGAATTTTCATCAAGTATGGAACTGTTCTCTTAGCGTCGAATTTTGTGGCTTCCCGCAGCAGCCAGCCTAACCCTTTCTGAACCATGTGATCTTTGTCCGCGAGGAGCGAGTCCGAAAGCCTGGTGATTTCCGGTAAGAACATTTTGGCGCGGGCTCCGCGAATTAGCGCTACACAGGCCGCTCTCCGGCGCCAGCGGTTAGGCGACTTTGCCCAGCGGAAAACTACTTTTGCACGTTGCTGGTTTGGAGGCGACCATCGGAGCAATTAAATAATGCACCAGTGCATCGTGATCCGCCCAGCTGCTGATGCGGTCGAGCCAGGAGTCGAACAGATCGAATTCGCGATCGCCAAATTCGCAATCGAGTTTCTCCAGCAAGAAGACTGCGGCAATTTTTTCTTCCAAGACCAAACCGGAAAAAAGCTGGTCGGCAACGTCGATAAAAAGCGGAGCCCCTGGCTTTCCGAATTTCCCGCCGAAATCGAATTGCAGAACGGCGCAAGTCCGCGGTACGCCAACCATGGGACTTGATCTCGTCCTTGAAAAACCACTGGACGCCGGCGGCGTGTTTGGCGGAGCCGCCATGTTTCAGCGCGCGCCGGATCTGGCCGGCACAATTGGCCGGCGTCATGTTTCGTTGCTGCGCCGTAGCGAGTTTCGTGGAACGTTTGGCCATGACTCAATTCCTAGGCTGGAACACGGGCTATCCTGAAGAACCTGTCATACACCCAAAGCAAAGCGGTAGTAGCCACGCCGACCGTAGTCACAGT
The DNA here is from genome assembly GCA_963750245.1 of uncultured Acidobacteriaceae bacterium. Taxonomy (GTDB): domain Bacteria; phylum Acidobacteriota; class Terriglobia; order Terriglobales; family Acidobacteriaceae; genus Sulfotelmatobacter. The sequence continues at coordinate 543,287 of CAVVQB010000001.1, read as the reverse complement.
CCACCAGATACGCGCCGGTTGATGCGTGACTTCGCCGAAGTGGTGCATGAGCGTTCCGCCGAACCATCCGCCGATCAGCGATCCGATTCCGATGGGTAAGAACGCGAATCCCATATAGGTGCCCTGCTGCCCGGGAGGCGCAAGCAGCGCGATGTATTCGTAGTAGCGTGGCTGTTGCGTGATCTCACCCAAGGCGAGAACAAACAGAGAAAGAACGGCTCCCGAAATCGTCGGCCGGAACGCGAGAATTACCCAGGCAATCGAAGTGATCAGAGTCCCCAGAATCACAGCTTGAAATGCCGGTATCTTGCGGGTCAGATAATTTACCGCGAGAGTGAGACAGATCACCGTCAGGCCGTCCGTCACTAGAATCTTTTCAACATTTGCATGCGGGTTGATGTAGCCGTGAATATATCCCGGCAGACTGATGTACTGCTGCCAAAACACGACCCAGTAACCCGTGAAGAGCACGAGGAACCACATGAAGCGGCTAATGCCGGCCAGGGTGAGAACCAGAAATGCCAGTCCAAAGCCACCAAGGCACGTTCAATTCGGGGCGTATCCAGAGTGCGATGCGGACCAGCAGTGCGATCAGCAAAACGGGGAGAACCAGCCGGTAGTTGCCGACGACCACGCAGAAATTCCGCACGACCGTGGAAATCGAAGGCGGGGGGCATCCTCGGCCTTGCGGGGCTCTCGGAAGAAAAACAAGACGACAAAGAACATCGCGAAGACAAAGAGCGCAGAAAGCCGATAAACATTTTCAACGCCCAGATGAGGATGAGCCCATGAGGCGAACAAGGGACCGGCCGCGCCTCCGATGTTGACCAAAGTGTAGTAAATGGAATAACCGATCGAGCGGACATTTGGTTTTGAAGCGCGGGCCGTGGTGCCAACCACGCAAGGTTTTACCAGCGCGATGCCGAGCGCGGGAAGGATGAGAATGCATCCGACAAACAGTTCCAGTGGCACAGCGTTTCGCAGGGGCGCTAGCCAGTTGGCGCCGATGGAGCCTGATCAAGAAATATGCGGCGGCGAGGATAAGATAGGCGAAGGAGAGAGCGCGCCGGAAGCCGAGCCGGTCGGCAGCCGCACCGCCGAAGATGGCGAGGAACCATACCATGCCGCCAAAAATTCCCGTCAGGGTTCCAGTCTGCTCGGCGGAAAAATTCAGCTTTTCCTGGAGATAGAGAGCAAGGGACGCAAAGGCACCGTAGTAAGAAAGACGCTCGAAGATCTCGCTGATATTGGCGACCCAGAAGGGCGGTTCGAAGCCGGTACGAATCTCCTGCAGGCGGTCGGAAAATGTCAATGTAGCTCCCGTTCGTTCGTGGCAAGGGGCAATTTGCCGGTGTCTAGATCCCCAGCCGCTCGCGCAGTATCGCGGCGGAAAGGCCGCTGACCCGAATCACTTTGCTGTGCCCCGTGAAACCGGAGGCAATGGTAACGGAAGATCGCGGCACCTTCAAAAGTTTTGCGAAGAATTCGATGCAAGCATCGTTGGCTTTGCCATCGAGCGGAGGAGCGGTGAGAGATAGCTTCAACGCGTTGTTGAGTTCGCCGGTGATCGCGTTCTTCTTGGCGCGGGGATGGACTTTTACAGCGAACGTCGTACCGCTTGCGGACTCTCGAATGGGGATCAAGCGTTTTTCCTCAACGAGAAGGCGGTTTCGATCAGAAGCAGAGTTGCTAGCAGCGGTATTTGCGGGTTGTGGAGCGTGCGCGATTTTCCGATACTCGCCATCAGAGCGATCGCGAACGCGAGCATGGTTATATTTGCAGTGATGCAAGAGAGTTGGAGACCGTTTATTCCACGCGCATTGCGAATGCGCAAGGCATTTAACATCGCGGTGAAGAGCAAGGCCAAGCAGGTTCCAAATATCCAGATTCTACCCGTGTACGTTCTCGGGACAAGCAGGCAATCGACAATCGACAGGAGGAAGATGGCGCCGGCGCAGATGCGATCAAAGAGACTCACGGCATTCCTTCGTGCTCATGCAGAGCGCTCGCCGAAAATTGCCGTTCCGACGCGTACACAGGTCGATCCTTCGTCGATCGCTATTTCAAAATCGTGCGACATGCCCATGGAAAGCTCGTCCATTGCGATGGCTGGAAATTTGCGAGCGGCGATTGTGTCGCGCAATGCACGCAGCAAGCGGAAGTAGGGGCGCGCGCCTTCGGGATTTTCGGTAAAAGGAGGGACCGTCATCAATCCGCGGAACGTCAGCGCCTCCAGCCCAGGGGCGGCTATCAGCAATTCTTCGAGCGCAGGCGAGTCAGGCGCTAAGCCGCTTTTCGTGGCTTCCCCACCGACATTGATTTCGATCAGCACATCTAATTTTCTGCCGAGTATGCGAGCGGCCGCGTCCAGCTTTTGCGCCAGCTTCAACGAATCGATCGAATCCACGGCGCGAAACAGTTCGACGGTTCTTGCTAGCCTTATTTGTTTGCAGGTGGCCGATCATGTGCCACTCGGCGTCGGGCAAGTCTCGAAGAGCGTCGATCTTTCGATCCAATTCCTGGACCCGATTCTCTCCGAACAGGCGTTGCCCAGCGTCGTAAGCTTCGCGAATGCGGCCTGCGGGCTGCGTCTTGCTGACGGCCATCAAGGCAATGTCGTTAACGTCGCGTGCGGCGCGGCGAGCTGCGGCGGCAATACGCTTGCGCACTGCGGCAAGATTTTCGACGATCGACACTGAAATGATTTAACCACAGGGGACACAGAGGAGCACAGGGTAAGGCGGCATCGTGTCCCGGCGCGGTGAGCTTTGCAACGGGTGCGAGTTTACATGATGGCAGTTGGCGGAGCGGGTTCGTCCGGACTTCCGGCATTGGCCAGCGGCACGCGTATCATTGCCAGAATCAGGAGCACCAAGGCCGAGATCGCCGCCCAAATGGAAGGTGTCCAATGGACTAGAGTGACATCTTTGCCAGAGCCTACCAGTCCGGCGATGACCAGGCCGCAGAGCGCCTCGCCTGCGATCAGGCCGGACGCGGTCAGCACGCCTGCGTTATCGACGCGCGCTTTCTGTGCATCATTGTAGCCACGGCGGTCGCGCAGTTTGTCGGTGATCCATCGGATCACGCCGCCAACGAAAATCGCAAATGTCGTGCCGAGCGGTAAATACATTCCCACAGCGAAAAGCATGACGCTCTTCACTTCGATCATGATCATGGCAATGCCCAGCAGGATCCCGACAATGACGAGGGGCCACGCCATATCACCACCGACAATACCCTTCGACAACATGGCCATGAGGCCTGCCTGCGGGGCGGGAAGCGCGGCGCTGCCAAAGTGATATGCCTTGTCGAGCACGGCTAGCGGAAAGAACAGCACCAACGATGCGACGACGATGCCGAACAAATCGCCGATTTCCATTTTCGAAGGTGTGCCGCCCAGAATGTATCCCACCTTCAAGTCTTGAAGCATCTCGCCCGCTACGGCGGACGACACGCAGACCACAGCGGCTACGCCCAGCACGGCTGCCACGCCGCCCGTGCCTGAAACTCCGAGGGCTACCATCAGTAGCGCGGCAATGACCAGCGTACATAGCGTGAGCCCCGAGACTGGATTGTTCGACGAACCAATCAGGCCCACGAGATTCCCTGATACTGCGGCGAAGAAGAATCCCAGAACAATCATTACCACTGCGGCTACGACCGAAGCCGTAATGACTTGTGAACTTGATAGACTTCCCGCGCCGCCGATGAAGTAGTAATAAAGCGCAATCATGGCCAGGAAGACGACGCCGACGCCGGCAAAAATTGCCTTCGATGGAAGGTCGCGATCGGTTCGATTGGTGGCCGCATACGCCGCAGCAGACTTCTTCAGGTCCGAGACTGCGCGCGCCATTCCGGCGCCAAGTTGTTTCCGCATTTTGAACAAGGTATAGGAGGCTCCCACCAACATGCCGCCGACCGCGATGGGGCGCACGATGGAGTAGTAGATCGCGCCAGCCAGCAACGGCCATGCGAGCATTTGTCCCGCAGGCTGCGCCCCTTGTATGTAAGGGCCAATGGTAAAGGTTAGAAGCGGAACCAGCAGTCCCCAGGCCAGCACGCCACCGGCAAAATTGAGTGCAGCCAAACGGGGGCCGATGATATAGCCGACACCGAGGTATGCCGGACTAACGTCGGGCCCGGTGAAAAGCGTCGCGCCGCCGGTCACCGTGGTGGTGACACTGGGATTGGTGCCGGTGCGCAGCAACAACTTCTTACCTAATCCGCTGATGGTGACAGGAAATGTATTATTTGCGGAGAAAACATTGACCGCGCCCAACAGATACATCAATCCGCCGAAGCCCATGTTCGCGAACAGGATCTTTGCGGCTTTGGCGCCTTGCTGGCCTGCCTTGTGAATCTCGGAGGCAGCCACTGATTCCGGGTAGGGGAGGTCAGGGTCTTCCACCATCACGCGCCGCAGAAGCGTCACAAAAAGGATGCCGAGCGTTCCACCAATCACCATCAGCGCTACCGAGTTCCAGTATTTCTCTCGGGTCAGGCCCGGCCATAGGCCGGCCATGACGAATGCGGGAATCGTGAAAACGGCGCCGGCCGCTACCGATTCGCCGATCGAGCCCACGGTCCGCGCGATGTTTTCTTCCAGCAGCGAACCTTTCATCAAGCGCAATAGCGCCATCCCAATCACGGCGGCGGGGTAGGTTGCCGCAATGGTCATTCCTGCTTTCAATCCAAGATAAGCATTGGCGGAGCCCAGAACCGCCGTCATCACCAAACCGATGAGCAAGGCGCGGAAGGTGAATTCTTTCATTTCCATGTTCTCTGGAACGTAAGGAGCATGCTTCTTCCGGCTGGGCGGTGGGGCGACCGTACTCATGGGCGAAATCCTCGCGATGGGATGAGTCCCTACTTCCACGCAAAATACTGGAACGGCGCACGTTAGCACGCGGGCAGTCTGCTTTACAAGTAGGATGCGGGTTGCGTATGGATGGGCAAACCAGGAACGGTGCCTCTTGCTTGTTTGCAGCCTTAGGGTAGAATACGGTTAATCGTTTGGAGCCCTTCTTAGTTCCTAGGTTCTCTTTCTGAGGTGCAGCGTGAACAAGAACTCCCCTGACCAGCGGTGGTTGCAGCGATATTTTGAATTTCACTGCGGCGATTGTGGTAGCGACACGGCTTTCCGCTCGCGACGCCGCACGTTCAGCGAACGTTATCTTCTTCGGATCTTTCTACTCCAGCCGGTGCGCTGCGCGGAGTGCTTTCGAAGAGACTACCGTTTGATTTTCATGCCAGTGCGGGAGCGGCTGTCGGAACTGAGCGGGAGGCAGCCGGTCTCGGTGGTTGCGCCCCGTGACACCCGTAACGTTGCCTAGCGGGCCAGGCGTTGTTTATACTGGCGAATAAGCAGGCGACGTCCCATTTTTCGTGGGAAACACGGAGGCCGTCTTCAGCAGTAGTGGAGACCGAATTCGGGCTATCCAGGCCAAAGCCGCAGTGGCTGGGGCTTCTATTGCTTCCGCGAACGAACGATCCTGGGTCAGCCGGGTTTCCATACAAGTTGCGCAGAACCTCTTTGCGGTCTTCTTTCCTTCCGATTGTCGAATCTGCGGTGCGCCTCTCATAGAGATTTCTCGTCTCCCTGTTTGCCACGAGTGCCTCGATGCCATGCGACCAATCGAGGCCGGCGTCTGCTCCGTTTGCGGGGACCGATTGTTCTCTCCCTACGCGATCTCTTCTAGTGCCGGGGAGCCGCGCTGCGGGTTATGCCGGCGGGTTGAGCCTGTATTTGCGCGCGCGATGGCTTATGGCAGCTACGAGGGTGGGTTGCGGGAGCTGATTCATCTGCTTAAGTACGAGGGTGTGCGTCCGGCGGCGAATGTTTTGGGGCGCATGCTGGCTGAGGCGATAGCAGAACTCGACCCTGAACCGGAGGGCGGTCCTGTTGCGGTAGTTCCAGTGCCCTTGCATCGGAGCAAGCTTCGTCAACGCGAGTTCAACCACGCGGAATTGATTGCCAGGGCTGCGCTGAAACTCCTTCCGGCGGAGCGAGGTTTACAGCTGCTTCCAGCAGCACTCGAAAGAAAGCGCGAAACACCGTCCCAGACCGGTCTTACGAACCATCAGCGCCGCGAAAACGTGAGGGGTGCGTTTGGAATGACCCATCCGGAAGCCGTGAAAGGGCGCGAAGTCTTGTTGGTGGATGACGTTTACACCACGGGAGCGACGGTATCGGAGTGCGCCCGGGTTCTGCGTCGGGCAGGAGCGACGAAGGTCTGGGTTGCGACGGTCGCTCGGACGCTAAAGGCTTCTGATCAGCACGTGGAGATTCAATTGCCGGCGGACGGGGTTGAATCCGAGGCGCAGGATATTTTTCTGACCCGTGCAGCCGGCATCTAAGTGAGCAATTTACGGCGGGCGATCCGGCATCTTATGTAGGAAAGGGATCGGAGTTCAGCGGGGGACGTTGGGGACGAACTTGAGCACCATGTCAGCAAGAATTGAAGCCGATGCGGGATTCACGGGCAGGCACTCCGGGAGCCTGTTCGCGGGGCAAGTTGCGCATCGCGATGGCAACGGGCACGCATTGCACGCCCCGGTGCTCGTCCTGAACGCCTCCTATGAACCGATCAATGTGTGCGCGGCGCGGCGCGCACTGGTGCTGGTGCTCAAGGGCGTGGCTATGACCGAAGAGGAGAACGGACACTTTCTGCACGCGGCGCGCATCGCCATGCGCGTGCCCTCAGTGATTCGACTGCTGGAGTATCGCCGGATTCCGCACCAGAGCCGGGCTTTGTCGCGGAAAAATATTTTGCTGCGCGACCGCAACACCTGCCAGTATTGCGCCACCGTGCTGCCCTCCGGGGAACTGACGCTGGATCATGTGATCCCGCGCTCCCGCGGCGGCTCGTCGACCTGGGAAAATCTTGTGGCTTGCTGCCACCACTGCAATCGCCGTAAAGGGAACCAGTTTCCCGTTGAAGCCGGAATGAAGCTGATGCGCGAACCGCGCGCCTTCAACCTGCACACCAGCCGCCACATCATGCGATTGATGGGTAGGTCGGATGATAAGTGGAGAAAGTACCTGTTCTACTAAGGTTTCAAAGTTTCAGCGGTTCAAGGTTTCAAAGTTAAGGACGCTCGGCCTTGAAACTCTCAATCTGAAATCTTACTTCTGTGGCTGCGGCGTCGCATCCGGCTTTTTCTGGTCTGGACTCGGATTCTGGTCCGGCGGCGATTTCTGATCTTTCTGGTCCGCCTTAGGAACTTCCTGTCCGTTATACAGAATTTTCACGCTGGATCCGAACCGTTTGTAATCTTCGTACTTCACGATTTCACGGATGTGAATATCGTTTAGGTTGAAGTGCAAGGTATCATCGGCGCGCGTGTAGGTTGGAAACCAGTACTTGCCGTCAATTTGCTGCCGCCAGGTGGTGAATTTGGGGTAGAGATGTTCTTCCTTGTTGCCTTTCTTCTTGGTGTCGCGAATCTCCGGGACGGCTTGGCCATAGGTTTTGACGATTTGAAAGTCGTGATCATCCACCCAGATTCGTCCCTGGAAATAGCGTTTCTTGCCCACAATCTGCTTGGGCGCGACGTCGAAGACATAGCAGTGCAACTCGTCTTCCGCTTGCTGGCCTACATAGAGGATGTTGTATTCCGGAATCTCGTCGCTGGTCAGCACGAACGGCAGACGGTTGCGGAAGTCCTGAACGTCGCCTTCATCAAGCGAAAGGCCTCCCTGCTCTAAACTGGACTGCGGCGCGAACACTACGTTTTCGATGCGGTGGCCCTTGTCGTCAAACAGTACATCGAAAACTTCCTGGTACAGTCCGGTGACGGTGTCACCGTCGAGGGTCTGAACCTTGATGTCCTGACGGTAAGTGTAGTGATCGCGGGCATCTTTGAATTCCTTTTCCTTAGCTGCGAAGCGCTGAATCATTTCCTCAGGGGTGATGCCTTTGGGCGGGTCGCTCAGGAGCGGGCCTTCCTGCGCGGGCGATAGTGAAGGAAGGGAAATGCTTACAACAAGAGACAGGAAGATACGGTGCGCCCAGTGCATAGGACTATCTTATCTAAAAAATGACGGCGAGGAAGACAGGTCGGCAGGGAGGTCCTGCTGCGGGGGTACCGCAAATTCCGTCGCTACCGCGGCGACCCTCCCCCGACCCCTCTCCGCTCAGTGAGGCCGGGGGTAGGGCGCTGCAGTTCTGCCGTTACCTTGGATGCCATATCGATTCAGGGGTTGCCGTGTAGAAGGTTGTGAGACTTGGTGTACGCCTGTCGTTGTCCTCTCCCCACACCGGTCAACGCCCCCTTGATTGTCGTCCTGAGCGAAGCGAAGGGCCTGCGCACTCGCAGCCAGTTGCATAGGTCCTTCGCTTCGCTCAGGATGACAGGCTTGGGTGGAAGCCAGAGCGCTGGCCTGCTACACTCATCCGTTTGTCGTTTGTCGGGAGGCCCTCATGCGTCGTTGCTTCTTTGTTTTCCTCACTTTTATCGCATTCACGTTTTCTGGTTTTGCGCAGGCCAAACATCCTTTTACCTTCGAAGACATGATGAAGCTGAAGCGCGTGGGCGAGCCGGAGGTTTCGCCTGACGGCAAGTGGGTGATCTTCAGCGTGGTCGATGTGGATCTCGAGGCCAATACGAAGACGCCCCATGTGTGGATCGTGTCGGTGGCGGGCGGGCAAGAGCGGGAGATCATCACCGATCAGGATGCGGACCGTCCGCGCTGGGCGCCGGACGGGAAGCGGTTTGCTTTTCTGTCGACAAAAGAGGGCGGCTCGCAGGTCTGGATTGCCGACTTCGATGGTGCGGCTGGCACGGTTGCGGGAGTTTACAAGCTGACTTTTATGCCCACTCAGGCTGGCGGCGAACTCTGGTCGCCGGATGGAAAGAATGTTCTCTTCACGTCGGATGTTTACCCGGAGTGCGACGGACAGCCAGATGAGATTGCCTGCAATGCTAAGAAGCTCGGTGAGGCTAACAAATCCAAAATCAAGGCTCAGATTTTCACTCACCTGCTTTACCGGCACTGGAACGCGTACAAAGAAGGCAAGCGAAGCCACCTGTTCCTGGTCCCGGTCCTGACGCAGGTGCACTGGTACCGCGACCTCACGCCGGGGGACTACGACGCGCCCGTGTTCTCGCTTGGGGGACAGGACGATTATGCCTTCTCCCCGGATGGGCAAGAAGTTTGCTACACCTCGAATCACGATAAGAACCCTGCGGCTTCGACCAATAACGATCTGTGGATTGTGCCGGTTAGTGGAGGCGCGGCGAAGAACATCACTGCCGACAATCCCGCCAGCGACTCGACGCCGCTCTATTCCCCCGATGGCCGCTACATCGCCTACCGCGCCCAGCAGCGTCCGGGATACGAGAGCGACAGATTCCGCCTCATGCTCTACGACAGAAAGACGGGAGAGAGGAGGAATCTGACGGAGGATTTTGATCGGTGGATTGGGACGTTTACCTGGTCGCCCAACTCATCTCGCATTTATTTCAATACTGAGAACGAAGGTAAGACTCCGATTTTTTCCCTTCTCGTGGCAACGGGAAAACGCGTCGAAGTCCCGACGCTGATCATGGCGACGCAGGATGACATGATGGTCGCACCGAACGGGGAGGACATTTACTTCACAAACAACTCTCTTCAAAGCCCGAATGATATCTACGCATTTATGCTTTGCCCGAACGGGTGCGGCGATCCTCCCCCACCGCCGCCGATGCAACTTACCCACGGCAACGACTCCGTCCTCTCGCAAGTCGCCATGTCCCCCCTCGAATCCTTCTGGTTCACTGGCGCGCACGGCGACAAGGTCGAAGGCTACCTGGTCAAGCCCCCGAACTTCGATGCCGGCAAGAAGTATCCCGTGAAGTTCCTCATCCACGGCGGACCGCAGGGCGCCTGGGGAGACGATTGGAGCTATCGCTGGAATCCCGAACTCTTCGCCGCGAACGGATACGTGGTCATCATGATCAACTTCCACGGCTCGACCGGATACGGGCAGAAGTTCATTGACGCCATCAACGGCGACTGGGGCGGTGCTCCGTATGAAGACCTGATGAAAGGCCTCGACTACGCGGAGAAGACTTATCCGTTCATCGACAAGGACCGCGAGTGCGCGCTGGGCGCCAGCTACGGCGGATATGCCATCAACTGGATCCTCGGCCACACCGACCGATTCAAGTGCCTGGTGTCGCACGACGGCATGTTCAATGCCGAGTCCGCCTGGGGCACGACTGAAGAACTGTGGTTCAACGACTGGGAGTTCAAAGGCACTCCTTACGACAACCGCGTGTCGTATGAGAAGTGGTCGCCGCATCAGTACGCCAAGAATTTTAAGACGCCGACGCTGGTCGTGCACGGGCAGCGCGACTACCGGCTCGACGTGAGTGAAGGCTTGCAGCTGTTCACCACGCTGCAAATGGAAGGCGTGCCTTCGAAGATGCTGTATTTCCCCGACGAAGGTCACTGGGTGCTGAAGCCGCAGAATTCGCAGCTTTGGTACAAAACGGTGAATGATTGGGTGGATGAATGGGTGAGGAAGTGAGTCGGCTGTTCGGACGTGCCTCCGGCACTTGGTCCCATTCTTGGGGATTGCATCCCGCCAGTGACTGGCGGGCTACTATCAATCGTCCCTTCGGGACTCTGGGGCGGAAGTTGGGTGCACCGGGAACCGGATCGTGCCCGGTCGAACTTGAGCTTTCTTTGGTATTCGTCGCGCCCGTCAGCGATCGCTCGAAGGAGCGTCTGAGGAGATGGCATCCGGTATGGGCGCATTGCTTAAATCCCCAGAGAGATCGGGGAGTATTGCATACCATTGGGTAGAAGCAGGAGCGGAGTGGTTCGCGGTGGAAGCTTGCGGGAAGGCTTCCATCACGGCCTGAAGCGCAGCGGAGGTTCCTGCCGAAACCTGAATTTCCAGTTCCAGGAGGCCGGTAAACGGCGCCACTGAAGGGACGATGCTAGCCAGACCGTTGGCGTCGCTCGCGACGGTGCTCTGACTTGCACTCAAGACGATCGGCATCTGGGCTGGCGTAGTGGCGGTATCGCCTGTGGTCAGTGGTAGACCGCTTCCTGGCATACGGAACACGGTGGATTGAAAGAGAACCGCAGCCCCAAGAACGGGATTCGGAGGGGTGGAGGAGTCGGTTACGCGGACCGTGAGCGGCTGAAAATTCTGTCCGCTGACAAGTTGGCTGGCTCCAGCCACTCCCTGTAACTTCAAGGCGGCGGGTCCCACCGCGCTCCCATAGACAGTCTGGCACGGGCTTCCGGAGGATACGCACGCGACGACTTGCACGCTGGTGAAATTTGTCAGGCTAAGCATGACCGAGGCATAGCCGGCGCTATTAGTTACCGCGCTGGCGGAACTCAGTGAGCCGCTTCCTTGGGAGATTCTGAAATCCACTGTGACGCCGGACTGCGGTGTTCCTGCGCTTACTACGCGCGCTGTGATTGGCGTGGTGAGAGTAGCTCCCTGGACGATATAGAGGTGGGGCGTGACGACTCCAATATCGGAGGATGACGACGTGCCGAACAATGTGCCGAGGACCGACTGTGCGGGACTGTAGACTCCCGGCGCGAGGGTCGCGGTGATGTTTGCGACTCCGGCGGCCACGGGCGTAACCCACGTGGAGGCGATCCCACTCTCATCTGTGATCGACGTGCAACTGGAAATACCGCCGCAGACTGAAAGAGTGGCACCGTTGGTGGTGGTCCATCCAACGGTTGCACCGGTCACGGGCGTGACGCCATCGGAAGCGACGACCTGAACCGTCATTGGGTTAGTCGCCTGGGTTCCTACGGGCGTCGAGGAATTTGTTCCCTGCAGAAGAAGAATCCTGTCGGTAACGGCGGCGCCGTAGGTGAGTGCTTTGGTCATCACGGAGGATGCCCCGCTGACTGGATCGCTGATAGTGATGTTCTGGGGTCCATCGCTGTGTGTGGGAGCGGCCACTAGAATGTGGGCGGCATCGGTGGCCATCAGAGATACGCTTGTGCTTCCCACGCTGACCGCCAGACCGGGGGCGAAGCCTGTTCCCTGCAAAGTGATAACGCCGCCAGTGACGGGGAGGCGCGGCGGACTCACCGAGTCTCCATATAAAACGTGGGCGTGATAGGTGTAATCGGGGCGTCCGTCGCCCCGCAGATCGGCGATGCCGATGATAAAACTGTTCGGGCTCAGGACTTGCGCATCGAGTCGGCTCATTCCGAAAGTTGCGGCATTGAAGGGAGCCGCCGTGAGAACTGGCGGGGTTGTGCCTTGCGGATCACCCAGGGTCCACATGCCCACCACCGGCGCGGCTTTTGACTCGCTTGGCGCTCCGGTGTCATCGAGAGCAGTAACGGCTACCGACAGGGTGCGGTTGGCTTGAGCGGCGATTAGAAAGTAGGCTACATCGCCGTATCCGCTTAGCGAACCAACCCAGTCTCCTGGGGACGGGACCGAAGCCGGAGCGGTCCAGGTCTCGGTTGGAGCCCACGGGGGAACGGCCTGCTTGCTGCCGGACATGAGAATGTCCTGCTCTGAATCGGCGCCCGCACTGACGGTCACGACGACAGGCTCGAAGGTTCCGGAAGGCGCCACCTGAGAATATTCATAAGGGCAGACGCCGTCCGACCACACAGGATCCAAGGCCTCCACCGAGAGCTGATATTGGGCCGTGCTGGCTCCGTTGGGAATCGGCAAGCCGCCGAGATCAAAAAAGCCCTCCAATGCTTGGTCTGTCGATCCGAATTCACTGTAGGCGTTTCCCTGCGGGTCCGTTAAGCCCGTAACGGGGTTGCCTGCATTGCCGGTGAAGAGAAATCCTGAGACCGATGAGGCTGCGTAGGCATGGGAAGGCAGGCCGGTGGAAGGATCGATCCAGCGCGCAAACACATTCACGCCCTGCATGGGCTGGCCTTGAGTTCCGAAATGATTCACAAAATATACCGATCCATGAATGCGGGCAGTAGGGGCGGATTTACCGGATGTGCTGGCGGGATACAAGCGCGACAGAGCTGCGATGTCATCGGGAGCGAGCCGGTAAGGGTTCTTGTAACAGAGTGTGATCGGGATGCAATTTACTGAATCCATATAGTGCATCACAGGGAATCCGGCGAAATCATCGGATGTGGCGGGGGGCTTGCCGGTGATTACGTTGCCATTCAACTGTGACCAGCCCAAGCCCAGCACACTGCCCAGCACACGGACCAATCGGTATTCAACGTCGGTAAGTTGAGACGACTGCAGAGCGCACTGGCCGTTGATCACAACCAACGCATGCGAGAAATTCGCTGACGCACCAAAGTTGTCGACGCCTCCATAGACTGCGTTCCAAAAACATTGAGAAGGCTCACCTGCGCCTGCGCCGAGCAGAGCGTCGGTCACCGAGCCATCGAAGTCGTAGACGATTCCAACCGGCGTTTGCGTGGCGGAAGGAGTGATGTCGGCGGGAGCGGTGACGGCTCCATCGGAGTTAACTGCGATGTTGCTGCCATTAACGTCTTCAGCAAGTTGGCCAGCGGCATTCGTCGTGACGGCGGCGGTAGAAACCGAGGTCCACTGCAAGAAGGCATTGGCAATAAAAGCGTTCGCCGCTGAGTTGGGAAGGATAGGGCTGAGATCTCCCTGATCCGTGTAGTAGCTAATCTGGCCTTGCGACCAGGTGATGGGCTCCCCCATGGTTGAAGCATTGAAGTAGCTGGAGCCCGCAACGTACTTGGGGCCGCCCGCTTGGGATGGCTCTGCGAAGGATGTAATCAGAGCCAGAACCATAAACAAGCGTAGCGATGCGTGTGCGATAGATGCCGCGAATCTTGTTGTGGTCACGTCGGCCTCATTCATCTCCGCTGGCACGCAGCACCGCTCGCGCGAAATCAGAATAAGGAACTCTGGTTTTTCCGCCGATCAGTCCGTCCGGTGCGAAAGTCGCGACATTTCGCGGCGTCATCACGATCTGGTCGTGAGGATCAATCGCGAACCTCGCGCCGCCCGCTGCTACTGGACTGGTGAGGCCTAACCTGCTTGGGGGATAGAGGAACAGCAGTACGCGTTCGCCAACACGGTATCGCTCTCCGCACGCCCAGAGGCCCACCCATTCGTGGATGGTGAGAATCTGGCCCGCCGATACTCCGCGTATGGCGTGCTCGACCTGAAATGTAATGGCGGTGGAGGAAGCATGCTGTCCGAGAGGGATGGCGGCGCGGCCTGAGGCCCGTCCCACATATGTCACGCGGCCAGAAAAAATGATTCCGGCAGCGCGCACGATTTGCGGCAGACCGGCGGAACGATTCACCGCGGCATCCTGCCCGCGTGCAAACACACTTGCCAAAAGAAGCAGCAGGAGAGCGGCGAGCAGACGCGAGCACCTCCGGGTCATAGCGATCCCCTGAGAACGAATGTCTGCTCGGAAGGTTCTTTGGGAAACCGAGCACATGCTAGCGTGAGGGCATGGAGATCGCAGTGATGGATGTCACCATGAGCCTGTGCATATCTGGCCGGGCGACCAACGGGTATTGTTCGCGTTGACTATGCTTCCGCTAAAGCCGCCGCTGATGCTCTTCGGCGCTGAGATTCGCACCCGCGAGCAATAACAATCCAGACAGGAATGCCCAAAACATCAGGCTGACTGAGAGCGCGAAGGGGCCGTAAACCTCGGCGAAATTCAGCCAAGGCAGCGCCAAGATGTAGCCATATTTTAGAGCTTCCGACAATAATCCCATGATCACGGCCGTCGGCAACACCGCCCGCGCCGGAACCTTACCGTTGGGCAACACCCAGTAGATGAGGAAGAAGATTGCGATGCTGGCGGCAATGGCGAACAGCTTCATTACTCCAAACCCTACCAGGCGAATAAACCCCGTTCCGTGGCCGCGCAGCAGGAATTCCAGCAAAGCCACGTTGCCCGCGGTCATGGCAATGGATAGCAAGGCCAGCATGCCGCAGCCAAAAGCGAGACCGAGAGAGATTAACTGATTGCCGAAGTAGGAGCGGTTATTGGGAAAGCGCCAAATCCGGTTGAGGGCGACTTCCAGCGGCATAAAGATGCCGGAAGACGTCACCAGCAAAATGATGAGCGAGGCGACTTGAACGCTGTGGCGGCTGTTCACCATGGCATTCAGGTTGCGGATGACGAACTCCTGACCAGCGGGCAGGTAGTCCCGAAGCAGTTCCACAACCACGTCGTACATCACGCGCGAGTGAAAGATGCGCCGTATAAGCGTCATCAGGAGCACTACAAAAGGGAAAAACGAGAGAATTGAATTGGCGGCGACGGAAAACGCGAATGTGTGCACATCGGTGCGCAGCAGGTATTTGAGCGTCGAAACGATGACCCCGGAGGAACGCGAGCGCCGGGGGCGTTGATTGGTGCTAGCGGAGGTCTCGGTGGGTCCACTAAGGGGTGTAGTAACTTGATCCGGCACGGGCCCTCTTGTCTAATCCTACCAAGGGTTTGGCTGCTTGTTGGCGGTGGGCTGGAACGAAAGTTTGAACGTGAACCAGCTTGGTTTCTTATACCCCGTTAAAGTTTTAAATATGACCGGAGGTTATTTTGGAGCTTAGCCTTCTAATTCTTCTTGTCAAACGATTTAGTAGTGCTTATTATCGCGTGTGCTCATTGGCGGGGAATGCCGCATGATGAGTCTGTCAGGCAGGTTGACGTCTTGAGTAGGGTCGTAGAAATCAGCGTCGCTGGTCCAAGGCTCCGGAAGTTCTCGCCGCCGTTTGCGCGGCGCTGAACCGAGGAGTCTTTTGCTTTGGGGCGATCTCTTCGGCACCTAAAGGGCTCAACCAAGTTCCACCGTCTTTCTTGAGGGGGCGTTCCGGTTCGCCGGGACAACATACTGGAAATCCGGGGAACAATTCTTAACGATGCTGAAAGGAGTTTTTCCGTGAGAGAGAAGGGAACAGTGAAGTGGTTCAACGGGGCGAAGGGATATGGATTCATCCAGCGCTCCACGGGGGAGGACGTTTTCGTACATTTCTCCGCCATCCAGGAGAACGGCTACCGCTCACTCAATGAGGGTGAGACCGTGGAGTTTGATCTGCTGAAAGGCCCGAAGGGGTTTCAGGCGGGCAATGTTGTGCGCGCTTAGTCGCAATCATTGCTGGATTGCCAACCCTCCCGTTTCCAACGGGAGGGTTTCTTCTTGTGTGCTGGCGCAGGCCAGTCCGAATCCCATTGTCTGTCATCCTGAGGCAGCGGAGTCCCTGGCGAAGCCGAGGACTCCCAACGAAGGACCTATGCAACTCGCCGGCACCACCAACGCTGCCGACGAATCCATAGGTCCTTCGGCCCGCAAAAAACGCGGGCCTCAGGATGACAACTCCGTGTTTCACGCCTTTGTTGCCGCCGATCAGGGCGGTGGGGAGGGGACCCCTGAAGTAGAAGGAAAGCGCGCCTGGCAGCCGCTTCCCGTCGGTTGCATGCAAGACTATTTCAGGCGGAAATTCGCATCGGTCTTACCGCAACTCGACTGATACCAGGTCGCCATCCGACAAGCCGCCGGGCTTGTAGTTGATCGATACCGACCGATCATTCCACGCACAGGAGAACGAATCGGCTCCGATGAGGAGGAGTGATTTGTAATCGGCAGTGCGGAGTTTGAGAACCGTTTTCCCCGAGGTTACGGTGAGAACGGCGGCAGGTGACTGCGAGCAATCTACCCCCACCAAGCGGCCTTGGAGGAATTTGGCTGGCCGTCTGTCCCCTGAGCCTGCGTTTCTTGCCGCCTCTTCTTCTGTCGCGCGTTTTGCGGCGTCCTGGTCCAGGACATCGAAAGGCGACCGCTGCGGAGAGAGTTTCGGAGCTGTAGAGGCTGTGGAGAGCCCGTATTTCTGCTCGTTCACCAGCCGCCCCAACTGCTCATGCGCTTCCGCCGCGACTTGAGTATTGCTGCTCGTCTTCAAGTGTTCCAACAGGGCTCGCGCGGCGTCCCACTGCTTGGCCTCAATGTAGATTTCCGCCATGTGGTAGACGTACTGCTGATTGCGAGGGCTGAGTTGCATGGCGGCGCGTTCCGCCTGGGTCGCCGCGACTGGACCGCCGCCTTCCATGCGCGCCATTGCCAGCAGATCATAGGCGTCGGCAAATTGCTGATACCACTCCAGCACAGCGCGTAGATCCTGCATCATGTTGGGTAGTCCCTGGATGTCGGCATGCCTGGCTCGGGCTTCGCGGTATTTCAAGACCGCGAGATAGTAACGAATCCACATGTCTCGCGGATCGAGGGCGGCCGCATCGCTCAATTCTTCGGCGGCGGCATCAAACTCGCCGCGCTGCAGATGATCCCACGCCAGCGCACGATGGGCGATTTCATTTCCCGTGGCCGAGACCAGCGGGGCATCGTCGTCGCGCTGTTTATTAGACTTCCTATCGTTGGGCTTAGCGGGAGCAGTCGGATCCGGCTTAGTGGCCAGCGCCTGCAACTCCTGCAGGCCCACGTTGCGACGTTCCGGAATTCTTATTTTTATCTCCGCTGCCAAAGCCTTAGCATCACTTTCGCGCATCGGTTTGGCTGTGATCGCGCTATCATTCGGACCCACCGGCGCGGGGAATTGATAGACCTGGCTTTGGTCGGGCTGAGAGTTCGGTTGTTTCGATTCATCGAGCGCGGTGAAGAGTGGCGTCAGTGAGCGGAAGTAGTCCTTTACCGCCTGGTCGAATTGCGCGGGCGTGACCCCGTACGCCTTCTGAATAGCCTCTTCCACCGGCACGTGCTGGTTCTCCACGAGATCAAAGTATGTTCCGGTCTCGGGCAGCTTTTTCTGGTGCAGCAGGTAATGCACCGTTATCCATGACTGAGCGTAAAAGAGGGTGTGGTGCGTAGCTTCGACATAACTGGAAGTGTCGTGCTTCATGGTGAGCAAGTCGGGCAAGGCGAGCCAGACTTGCCCGCCGAGCAGTTCGGTGAGCGACTTCGGAGGATTGTGAGCCTCATGCTGATTTTGCAGCAGATCCTGGGTAAAGACCGTGGTCATTTCAGGGTCGCCGCCGATTTGGACTTGCTTGTTGTCAACTCGGATAGAGCTGAAATATTCCGCTATTCCTTCGTCGAACCATCCCTCCACCGGAGGGTAGTTGTAACTCATCAGCAAGTGAGCGAGGTCGTGGGCTACGGCGCGCCATGACTCCTCTTCGAACAAGTTGAGCGCGATGAAGTTCTGATCTGTGCCGGGGACGAAGAATCCCGGAGCGCTGATGGGCTGCCCCTGGTGCAAGGGTGTGGCCTGGTAGTAATCCTTGTCGTTCTTAAAAGCGAGGATGGTGAGAGGCGCAGACTCGTTGAGCCTATCTTTCATCAACAAGATAGCGAACACGGCTCGCATCTGCTCGAAGCGCAGAGCAACTTCCGTGCCTTTTTTCTCCCCGGCATCGGTAATCACCGTGAAGTGAACGGAGTGGACTTCCAGCCACGGCGAGGGCTCGGACGCGGAACCTGACGAAGATAGCAAAAAGCCGAGAAGTATCAGGGCAAAAAATGAAGCCGGGATGGAACCAATGCGGGCCATACGCAATTCGCCGCACAAGACGATCACTTACGAAATGCTAACACGAGGTTCTTGTCATCTGGTCAAGTCAGGCTGAGGTGGAGCGTTGGGCTGGGATTCGAAAGAAACGGGGAAGGACTGACGAACGATTTCAACGGAGTGGCAAGTTAGTCGCCACTGGCGTGGTTCTGGTTGGGCACGAGGACCAGGCGGGCTCTTGCCGCGGCGGCTGGTTGTTCGGAGGCGCGGCCGCAAGCCTGCAGGATCCCGATCACCGCGGCATAAGCCCCGATGACACCAATTCCAACCGATGCGACCACCGTTGTACAGAGAATAAGCGGCATGAAGAGCGAAATCACGACACCACCACCCCTATCCAGATATGCTTAGGAAATTGCAGTATTCAGATGCTGCCGGATCAAACTTCGTCTATGCGGCTTCTTCAATCTACCTGCGTTGACGGTCGCCGCTATTGACGATTAAGATACGGAGTAGAGCTGCGCATTCCTACTGTCGGGCATATCTGTAGACCTGTCGACATTACGGAAGGGCTATCCAGCCCAAACCAATGGCCATCACTACGATTTCAGTGCGCGGGGCGCGCCAGCATAACCTCAGCAATATCGACGTGGAGATTCCGCGTAACGCGCTTACGGTTGTGACCGGGCTGAGCGGTTCGGGCAAATCTTCGCTGGCTTTCGACACGATTTATGCCGAAGGGCAACGCCGTTACGTAGAAACTCTCTCCACCTACGCGCGCCAATTTCTCGATCAAATGGAGCGTCCGGATGTGGATGCGATTGATGGACTTAGCCCGTCGATCTCGATCGAACAGAAGACTACAAGCCGAAGCCCGCGGTCGACGGTTGGAACGATCACTGAGATTTACGATTATCTTCGTCTTTTATTCTCCTCCATCGGGGTGCCACATTGCCCGAAGTGTGGACGTCCGATCAGCCGCCAGTCCGCCGAGCAGATCGTCCAGCGAGTAATGGCCCTCTCGCCCGAAGATCGAGTAATGATCCTTGCGCCGATCGTCCGGGGCCGCAAAGGCGAATTCAAGAAAGAGATCGAGACGCTATTGAAGCATGGCTACACGCGGGCCCGGGTCGATGGCGAGCTTGTCAACCTTGAGGACGACCTCAATCTCGATAAGCGCAAGAATCACACGATCGAAGTGCTGATCGATCGTCTTCTGGTGAAGCCAGGAATCGAGCATCGGCTGGAAATGTCGGTGGGCCTAGCGATGAAGTTGGCTGGCGGACTGGTGCAGGTGGTTGTGGTCGGGGGCGATGAGGAACTCTATTCCGAGAAGCTGGCCTGCCCGGATTGTGGCATCAGCATGCCACAGCTTGAGCCGCGGTCGTTTTCGTTTAATAGCACGTATGGAGCTTGTCCCGAATGCCATGGGCTCGGGAGCCGATACGATTTCGATCCTGCGAAGGTGATTACTGACTGGTCGAAGCCCCTGCTCGATGGTGGCCTGGGACCTGGTTCGGCGTCGCAGGGGCTGATCCACAGTTTGCAGGTGACGGCTGCGGCCCACGGCATCGATCTCAACACGCCCTTCGAAAAGTTTCCCGAGAAGATTCAGGACTTGCTTTTGAATGGCGAGTCCGGCCGCGGGAAGACGGGCTTCCGGGGCATCTTCGGACACTTGAAGCAGAATCTCGAGGAATCGACTTCCGAAGGCTACCGCGAGTGGCTGATGGATCACATGTCGGCAAGCGAATGTCCCGCTTGCCAGGGCAAGCGCCTGCGGCCGGAAAGTCTTGCCGTGAAAGTGAAGGGCATGTCGATTGCCGATTTCACGGCGCTGCCAGTTTCGAGAGCGTTTGAAGTGGCGCAGAACATCAAACTCGTAGGGCGCGAAGAGAAGATTGCTGGACGTGTCATGCACGAAGTGGTGGAGCGCTTGCAATTTCTGAACGCGGTGGGGCTGAACTACATTTCGCTCGACCGATCGGCGGCCACGCTCTCTGGAGGTGAAGGCCAGCGCATTCGTCTGGCGACGCAGATCGGGTCGAAGCTGCGCGGCGTTCTGTATGTTCTGGACGAGCCCTCCATCGGTCTTCACCATCGCGACAACAGCCGCCTCCTGACTGCTCTCGAAAATCTGCGTGATCTTGGTAACACCGTGCTGGTGGTTGAGCACGATGAAGAAACCATCCTCCGCGCCGATTACGTTATCGATCTAGGCCCGGGAGCGGGCCGCCACGGTGGCAGACTGGTGGCCCACGGAACTCCCGAAGAAATCATGCGCGAGCCAAACTCGCTAACCGGCGCCTATATCTCCGGGAAGGTGCAGATCGAGATGCGGGCGGAGCGACGTCAGAGGAATGGGGCGGCGCTCACGATTCTTGGGGCGAAGGAAAACAATCTCAAAAATCTTGACGTGATTTTTCCCCTCGGCGTGATGACTGTGGTTACGGGCGTCTCAGGCTCCGGTAAGTCAACGCTGGTCAATGACATTCTTTATCGTGCTTTGGCGCGGCAGCTTTACAGGTCGCGCGAAAAGGCGGGGGAACACAAGGCGATCGTGGGCGCGGAGAATATCGACAAAGTGATTCGCATCGATCAATCGCCGATCGGCCGTACACCGCGCTCTAATCCCGCAACATATACGGGCGTGTTCACGGCGATTCGTGATCTTTACGCGATGCTGCCAGAATCGCGAGAGCGCGGGTACAAAGCTGGACGATTTTCCTTCAACGTTTCTGGCGGACGCTGCGAGGCCTGCCAGGGCGAAGGCCAGCGCCGGATCGAAATGAATTTTCTGCCGGATGTTTATGTGCTCTGCGAGGTTTGCGGCGGGCGCCGGTACAATCACGAAACGCTAGCGGTGAAGTACAACGGTAATTCGATTGCCGATCTGCTCGAAATGCCCGTCTCCGATGCGCTGCCGATCCTCGAAAACATTCCACAGGTGAAGCAAAAGCTGCAGACGCTGGTGGATGTAGGACTCGGATACATTCATCTTGGTCAATCTGCGGTGACGCTCTCGGGCGGCGAAGCGCAGCGCATTAAATTGGCCCGTGAGTTGAGCAAGCGGCAGACTGGAAAGACTCTTTACCTGCTGGACGAGCCCACGACCGGCCTTCATTTCGATGATGTGAAGAAACTGCTTGATGTGCTGCATCGGTTGACCGACCTGGGCAATTCGATCATCATCATCGAACACAATCTGGACGTGATCCGGAACGCAGATTGGATTATCGACCTGGGGCCAGAGGGCGGCGAAGACGGCGGCCGGATTGTGGCGCAGGGGACGCCGGAGCAGGTGGCGCGGGTAAAGAAATCGTATACCGGACAGGCGCTGGCTGAGCATCTTGCGGGGAACGGGAGGCGGAGTGCTTGACGAAGACGAAATGAGATCGCCGATGGTTTCGGTTGGTTACATGGCGAAGCATGTTAAATTGAAGCCGGACTGGTTAGAGGCACCCCACGTCGTAGATGTCTATTCAGTCAGTAACTGTCAGTGTCAAAACTTCGCTGATTACATTCCCTTCTGGAAGCACAACCGCTATTGGTTCTTTGATTCCCCAGAAATCATAAAGAGCGTAGCGAAGGATAATGCAATTCGGCTTGCGGGAACGTCCCTTTTTTATTACGAAGCTTACGAAATGGAATTCGATGGTGAACGCTGGAAGCGTTGGTCGCCAGAGCCATCATTTCCGACGAATGTGGTTCTGCCTCGAAGCAAGCAACTTGAAGGGTTCGACGTAGTCAACTTCACTGCCGGAAACTCGCCCGAATGTTCTGGCCTTTCGTGCAACAGTCTGGCGAGAGATCTTCAGACAAACGCCCATTGCCTATTTTCATCATTCAAGGAGGCCGAGAAGAATGTTAGTGATGGAGCGTTTAACAACTCCGAACCCGGTCCATACCGAATATTTGCAGTCTATTCGGTAAACTGGTCATAGGTCGAGAAGGCTCCATTTGTCAGATCCCGAAAATTCGCAATTTGATCCGCAGCCTCTGAATAGTGAACCGCAGGCGCCTACGCCGTTGGTTGTCGTGCCGCTTCCTCGCTTCCGCGCCTCAACCGCCACAGCCGAGTCCCGAAAGCGGGCGAGAATCCCGTCTGGACTGGATGGGACGTTCTGGTTATCGCTGTGCTGACAATCGGGGTTGCAGTGATCACGCAGCTGCTCATTTTTCTAGCGGTGCAGCAATTCAGCTATCCACATCGCAGTTGGATCGAAGTGGCGCAGAAGCCGGCACTGGCACTGCTTTCAGAGTTCTCTGGCCTACATTCCTGTGGCGCTCTACATGTTCCTGCTGCTGGAGGGGAAATATCACACGCGGTTCTGGACAGCCATTCGCTGGAACTGGCCTGGCTTCGCAGGCTTCGGCTTTCTCGGAGTGGGCGTGCTTATGCTGGGCTTCGACGCTTTAGGGCGATTTCTTCCCATGCCCAAGACGACACCTTTCGATCAATTTTTCGACCGGCCGTTGGATGCCTATCTGACCGCGGCATTTGCGATCACGCTGGGGCCTCTGATGGAAGAACTTTTCTTCCGCGGATTTCTTTATCCGGTGCTGGCGCGAAGGATGGGTGCGGCTTGGGGGATCTTTCTGACGGCTTTGCCGTTTGGCCTGATGCACTACCTGCAATACCAGTCATGGTCGGCCGTGCTGATTATTGTTCTGGTTGGCGTGGTGCTTACCCTAGTGCGCGCGATCACCAAGTCCGTTGCCTCAAGTTTTCTGGCGCACGTAGGCTACAACGCGACGCTCATGGTTCTGGCGGCGTTGGCGACGGATGGTTTCCGGCATATGGACAAGGCTGGGGCGCTGGTGTTCTGAGCCGCCTGTGACGCCGGTGTGATGGCGGTCCTTGCGGGTATGAGTTCCTTCTGGCATACTCGCTTCGCCATGAAAGGTAACCCAAAAGTTATCGCCGAACTCAACAAGGCTCTTCGCGAAGAGCTGACCGCCATCAACCAATATTTCCTGCATGCCGAGATGTGCGAAAACTGGGGATATCACAAGCTCTCCGACTTCATCAAGAAACAATCCATCGGTGAAATGAAGCATGCCGAAGTGCTGATTGAGCGAATCCTGTTTCTCGACGGAAATCCGTCGATGATGCCGTTGGAGTTGAAGGTCGGCGGGACAGTGAAAGGGATGCTGGAAAGCGATTTGGCTTTGGAGGTCGGAGCGGTGAAGCAGTACAACGACTCCGTCGCTATCGCCACCAAAGAAGGCGACAACGGCTCGCGCGACTTGTTTGTGGTGCTGCTCAAGGATGAAGAAGAGCACGTCGATTTCCTGGAGGCTCAGATGCACCAAATCAAAGAACTAGGCTACGAACGGTACCTGACGCAGCAGATGGGGGAAAACGAAAAATAACGGTGGACTGAGGACGCGCCCGCAATTCTTTGCGTAAACCCTTTCTTGATACTGACATACGAGTAGCAGGGTGCTGCGGTCTTCCCCTCCCATTCGCGAAAAGACCACTGTCGACGGACGACCCTTTTATCGGTACAATGCTTGCAGCATCCACGAAGATGCGTAACAGGCTCTATCCGGCCGAGCCGGAGGGGCACTGGAGGACACAGTGAGTCTTACACCGATTGGCGAGCCTCGCCATAAAATCACAACCGCTTCTCTGCGGGAACAAAAACTCCATCACCAACCAATCAGCTGCCTAACAGCCTACGACTACGCCACCGCACGCCTGGTGGACGAGGCCGGAATCGAAATGATTCTGGTCGGCGATTCGCTTGCGCAAACCATGCTTGGGTACGAGAACACGCTCTCGGTGACGGTCGACGAGATGCTGCACCATGTGAAAGCGGTGCGGCGCGGCACGAAGAATGCGCTGCTGCTGGCGGATATGCCTTACGGGTCTTACCAAATCGACCCAAAAACTGCTCTCGATAACGCCACTCGCTTTGTGAAAGAAGGCGGAGCTGAAGTGGTGAAGATCGAAGGCGGTGAAAAGCGCGCCGACCTGATTCATCGCATCATTGACGCCGAGATTCCTGTGGCGGGGCATATTGGGCTGACGCCGCAATCAGTGAACGTGATGGGCGGCTACAAGGTGCAGGGCAAGAATCTTAGCGGGATTGAGCAGTTGATGCGGGATGCCGTGGCGTTGGATCGCGCGGGAGTAGCTTGCCTGTTTTTGGAAGGAATTCCGCGCGAAGTGGCGGCGATGATTACGGCGGAAGTCAGTGCGCCTACGATTGGGATTGGAGCCGGCCCGGAGTGCGATGGGCAGGTGTTGGTGTTTCACGACATCATGAATCTGACGTTTGGGCCGCCGGCAAAATTCGTGCGCCGCTACGGCGATGCAGCCTCGCTGATAACCAATGCGGCACAGGCGTTTCGCGCGGATGTGAAGTCGCAGCATTACCCATCGGATGAAGAGTCTTATCACCTGCCCAGAGAAACGAAGGCTGGGTTGGACACGGTGCTGGCGCGGAAGCGAGCAATGGTGCGGTAAATTCCCGGCGAGGGATTCCCGCGAATTGGCGCAGATAAGCAGGCGCTGGGACTAACAAAAGCCGGCGCCAGGGTGCTAGCCTATTGGAGGACGGAGGTGTTTATGCTGCTACCAGCGTTTTTCCTTCCATTCTTCGGCTTTGGCTTCGTGATGTATTTTCTGCCATCGATTATTGCTCTAGCTCGGAGCAAACGGGATATTACGGCGATTGTGCTGCTGAACTTTTTTCTGGGATGGACCATGATCGGTTGGGTAGTTGCCCTGGTTTGGGCGGTGAAGACGGATGTCCCCATGGTGGTGCGGTGAGTTTTTGGGAAGTTGACGGCACGTGTCCGCCAGTCGGCTGGGCATGCGCTCTCTTGATTGTTTTCGCTCTGACGATGAGTTGTTGTCTATCCGCTTGTGGGAGGGAGAAAGCGGCACCCGCGCCGGATCCCGAGAGTGTGCTGCAGGCTATTTCACCCGCCGATCCTGCGAAGTTCCCTTCTCTGCAGGAGACCAAGCACTGGAGCAATCCGTATCTGGTGATTCGTCCTCAGTCGGTGGGACTGCTTAGTGGAGTTGCTGCGAACGAAGAGCAGATTGTGAAGCCGGAAGAAGTTTTGAAGACGCTTGCGAAATTGCCAGCATCGGCTTGGCCTTATGGGCGAGCGGTCGCAGTACTCGTGGATGCAAAGCCAAGCAGTTCTGAACAGGACAAGATCGCGCTGCGGCGAAATCGCGGGCTGGTAGCCGGAGAATTGCAGAGCGCGCATGTTGCGATCAACTGGATTCCTTCCTCCTGAACTGCCGATCCTATCCAATGAAAGTCTACGAATCCATCCGAGACATGCGTGCAGCGTGCCGTCGCGCGCGGCGCGATGGACAGCGATTGGGATTTGTTGCCACCATGGGAGCGCTGCACGAAGGTCATTTGTCGCTGGTGCGGGCGGCCAAGGCTAGTTGCGACCATGTTGCTGCGTCGATCTTTGTGAATCCTACCCAATTTGGGCCTACCGAGGATCTGACCAAATATCCGCGAACCTTCGATCGCGACCGGCAGTTATTGGAAAAGGAAGGCGTGGAATTGCTCTTTGTTCCTGCGGTCGAGGAGATGTATCCGACCGGTACCGTAACCTGGGTTGAGGTTGAGGGGTTGAGTGACAAACTGGATGGGCGCTCGCGGCCGGGACATTTTCGTGGTGTTGCTACGGTCGTGGCGAAGCTGTTTCACGTGGTCGAGCCGGACGCTGCGTTCTTTGGACAGAAGGATGCAGCCCAAGTTGCGATCATCCGCCGTATGGTGCGCGACTTGAACTTTCCGGTTGAGATCATAGCGTGCCCGATTGTGCGTGAGGCGGACGGATTGGCAATGAGTTCACGCAATGCATATCTCGATCCGCAACAGCGAAAACAGGCGCTGGTTCTGGATCGTTCGCTCATGCGGGTTAGAAAATTGTGGGAGGGCGGCGAGGCTAACGCGGCAAAACTGATGGCTGCCGGTTCCGAAGAGTTTGCCATTGAAAAATCGGTGCGTGTTGATTATTTTGAAATCGTAGACGCTGACAGCCTCGATCCGATCGAAGTTGTGAGGCAAGGCGCGCTCGTGGCGGTAGCCGCATTCGTGGGTACGACGCGACTCATCGATAACATCCAGCTTTAACTTAGCGGCTTAAGTGCGGAGGGTTCGCCGGGGCGATTGCGACCGAAGTGGTATTAGGAGAGATGCGCTGCGTCACCATAGTTTCGATCTGCGACCAAAGGTTAGGATCGCATTCGCTCTGCATGTGGCCAGGGGTGAGGAATCGCTCCCACCAAGAGGCTTGCGGGCACCCGATGGGATTTGTCTTGTAATCCATGAGGTAATTTCCCAGGATCTGGGTCCTCGATGGATCCGCGGCGGTGATCTGTCGACGGCCATGAATAATGCCTTGCGTCTGAAAAAAGTTGATGGCCTCGACGACGTTGTCCGGAATAACAGAATCGTTCTGAAAGGGTTTGACGACACTGTCCACTTGCACGGTCAGCAAGACTGGGACCCCCTCGCGCCCTAGGTCACGAGCGAGTAGCACGGCTGCGGACGCTCCCCAACTGTGCCCAAAAAGAACGATGCGGGCTTGAGCCTTCTCTTCTGGGGAGAGTATGCCGTCGCGATCGGTATCGAGCAGATTGAGAATTACGTCATAGGCACGTCCTCTGTGGCGGTTCTCGAAGACGCGAACGTAAGTTCCCTTAGGAACGGTTTGGCGGATGCGCTGTGCTAGCTGAACCGGGCCGTGGTGAGGATTATCGTGGCTGACGAACCCACCGACGAAGCCGATCACAATATTGGAAGTGGGTGGGGGATCATTTGGATGAACTACCGCGGCGTTTATGCCGCGCGAGAAGGCGGGCAGAGTAGCCGCCAGAACCATCAAAGCGACCATCGAAGCACGAAATGAATTGCGCCGGCGCAAGAAACAATTCCTAAGCGGTGAGATGATTTGGCATGTCAGACGGATGCTGAAAAATCACACCATCGCCTTTCTAGCTGACTTGTTTGAAACAATCGGGGGAAGGAGGCCAAATACCTTGACCCTTGCGGGTTTTAGCATGTTTGACCCGGCAGACAGTTTACACCCGTTGTCAAATCAGGAAAGCATTCGGGCGCGGGCAAGAGGATTCTTGGAAACGAAGGGGTTGGCGGCGATGAGGTAACGCAACGGACGGTCCGCAGCTTTCCGGATACCGATCCGGGGGGTGATTTGAATACCCTTGGCGCGAAAGCCGTCTTCTCCGATCCACAGTCCGGAACCGGGTGAGGTGAGATCGCGTCCGTTATCACGCGTGCGCGTGATGCCGAATGCCTCGGCGAGGCGCCCAGGGCCGCTCGTGAGCCGGATGAGATCGCGAGGACTGTGCAAACTGATGTTTCGAGCCCGGGCCATTTCCTCGATACCGAGCAGGGGTTCGAGCGCACGGAAGAGTACAGCCCCTGCCTTGCCTTCGCGCTCGCAGGAGACATTCAAGCAGTAATGATTGCCATAAATGAAATAAACGTAGGCGTAGCCGGGCGGGCCGAACAGGACTGACGTTCGCGCGGTATTGCCCGCGGCCGCGTGAGCCGCGGGATCGTTCACTCCGAGGTAGGCCTCGACTTCTACGACGCGGGCAGCGAGGCGAAGCTTGCCGAGGTCACGGATCAGTATTTTGCCCAGGAGTTCGCGAGCCACGCGACGCGGACCTCGGCCGAAGAATTCGCGACCGAGAGGACGGGGCGGCGATAGTAATGGAGAATTGGACAATGCAAGAAGCCAGAATTGAGTACCCGAAATGAGATCAACTTCTGCGGTTTGACTTCGCTGTGAGCGTCCTCTAAGCCGCGCCCTTCGCCGATTCTTTCAAGTACGCCAGCACTTCGAGTGCATGGCCTTCCGGCTTCACCTTGGGAAAGATATGCTGGATTTTGCCGTCGGGCCCAATCACGAAAGTGGTCCGGGCAATACCCATCACCTTCTTGCCGTACATATTCTTTTCCTGCACGACGCCATAAGCGTTGGCTACTTTCTTGTCGGCATCGGCGAGCAGGGAAAAGGGCAGTTTGAATTTGTCCTGAAACTTCTTTTGTGCCTTTGGGGTGTCGGGGGAGATGCCGAGCAGGACAGCGCCAGTTTTTTGGATCTGCTTATAGGTGTCGCGGAAGGCGCAGGCTTCGACGGTGCATCCGGGGGTGTCGGCGCGAGGATAGAAATACAAGACCACGGTTTTGCCTCGCAAATCCTTCAGCGAGAGTTCCTTTCCATTCTCGTCCTGCAAAGTGAACTCGGGAGCCTTATCATTGATATTCATGAGAGCCTCATTTCCACAGAAGTCTGGGTTGAAGACAGCGCCCGGAGTCTTAACCTTGAAAGAAGTAAGACGACGGATTGTCTCCAGAAAATGCTTATACCGCAGATGGGGGTGGTTCGTCATCGCCCTTGTGATTTTTTTGGCTCCAGCGGCTGTTCAGCAAGGTCTGGCTCAAGGACGCAGACTACCGCGGACGAACCCCGAGACAAATTCCTCACAGGAAAACAAGAAGGCGAAGAAAGGTAAGGAGCCGCGAGCTGTGGCGATTTTGCAGTTCGACGGCAAAGGGGGCGCCACTCTGGTTCCAGTGGCGATCCTGATCGACGGCAAGTTTTATGATGCGAGTGCTTATAAGGCGGATCCCGTCCCGATGGCGCTGGAATCGGGCACGGTATATGAGGCAGAGCAGTCGGGAGATTCGCAGGGCTTGTTCACGGTTAGCGGGGCGCTGCATAGCAAGAGCCCGGTAAGCGCGCATCCCTGGGTGGGAAGCGGAACATTTTTGCCGCATGGAGCTGAGGCTGCAAAGACCGCACATAAGGCGGAAGACGTGCCCGTGGGGGTAGATAGCCACGGGGACGAGCCTCCGCGCTTAGCGAGAAATGACACATCCAAGCCGGCTGGGACGGGGGATTCGACCCCACCTCCCGCTCCCGACGGCTCGGGATCGCAGGAGAAGGCTGGCGCGCAGTCCACAGCAGCGCCGAAACCTGAGAGCGGTTCCTCGACAAGCTCGTCGACCGGGCAAGAAGCGCCAAGGCCCGCGAGTTCACCGGCTCCGGACAAGCCAGCCGATCCAAACGCAAAGCAACCAACGCAGGCAGGACCGACAAGCCCAGGGCAGCCGACGGCCGGCCAGGCTCCAGTAGCGGAAACGGGGCCGGCGCAGACGTCGGGTACGTCATCGGCCGGTAAATCGTCGGAAGACTACTATCGGCCTGCGTTGCGGCGCGGGAAGCCAACGAGTCCGGCGCCGACGGACAGGGATGACACCATCGCGAAGACCCCAGGAAAGAATCAGGCTGGGCCTACGGCGGCTGCGGGCAATAGCGCGGCGCTCCGAATGATGGCGGCGATTTCCGATGCCGGAGGGCCCGATCCGCAATCTTACAAATTTTTCTGGAAAACGGGGGAGGAGGAGGAAAGGCGCAATCAGATGCTGGCCGCAGCTGGAGAGGAAGTTAGAGCTTATGCGACGGCGCTGGCTAAGAATCAGATTCTGGCGCATCCCGCCACGCCCAAGGAGGGTGCAAGTGGCCGCAGGGCAGGGGCAAAGCAAGCAGCGCCGGTGCTGGAAGATGTTGAATTTCGTGGATTCGATTTGTGGCTCACTAATCAGCCAGTGCTGATCTTGAGCGCGGAAGCGAAGATCCCGGGCGCAACGGGCGCGCCGGCCGCGGCGGAGCCGTATAGCGTAATGCTCGTGGTGAGGACCGATATCTACGGCAATTTGCGGAAACTATATTCCAGCGTGAGCGACAAATTCCACTTGGATGTTGCGCCGAGGATGGAACTCGTTGACGTTGTCGACGCGGATGGAGACGGTCGCGGAGAATTGCTTTTCCGGGAGACCTCGGACGCCGGCAGCGGATATGTGATTTATCGCGCGACCGCTGACAAGCTTTGGAAAATGTTTGACAGCTTAAATGCGGAGTAGAGAAAACCAGTTCTCGGTTGTCAGTGAGTAGCGGATCTTTGCCGGGGAACCAAGAACGGTTTCCTTAGGTTTCGATTCCCACGTGGCAGATGCGTCCCACGAGGTAGTCGGACGGACACTTGCTTTCTTCCATGGTCATCACGTCAATGGGATAAGCCTGGTTGTGCGGCCGCAGAATGAGATGATTACCGGCCGTCTCCACGTATTTCACCGCGCAGGTACCGTCTTTTAAAACAGCGTACATATTGAACTCTCCCTTGCGGTAGGGCTTGAGCGAGTTGTAGTGACGGTCGATGAGCAGAGTCGCACCGGGGAGCAGTCGCGGGTACATGCTCATGCCTTCGCGACCATCCACTCTTATGACGACGAAACGTTCCCAGTGCTGACGCTCGCTGCCTTCAGTTTCCGGCTTCAGTTTCTTGAGAAATGCCTTCTTGAACTTCAGGATTTCTTTTACGTGCATGCTGGTGATGAGGGGTTGAGTGGCGGCGACGGTACCCTCAGTGAGAAGGACGTTCTGAAACTCGTCATTGCTGGGAGGCAGGATGGAAGCGCGCTTATTTATCTCGGCGGGATCCAGGAGATCCAGCACGGAGAGATGTTGAACGGCCAAAACCCGATCCATGCCCTCAAGGCTGAGGCCGCGCTTGCGATTCAGGAAGTTCGAGATGTGGGCTTGCTTAAATCCCGTCTGTTGTGCCAGACGGAGGCCGGTCAGGTCGCCTTCCTCAATGCGCTCCCAAATTGTATTGCGCAGATTGTCTTGGAGCACTCGGAATTTCATGACAGAAGTATAGCATGAGCATTATAGCCCGGCGCTAAGTGCAATAGGTTTTCCACAGCTCTGCGGGTATAACAACCTTGACTCTGAAAATTTAGAGCTATACGATCGGCTCGTCTTTATAACTCAGCTTAGGCCGGGGATGGAATCGCAATGGGTAATCTGGAAAACTGCAACGAAGGGAAAAACTTCGTTGAATTTCGGCGGAAAGTGCGGGAGGCAGAGGTGCTTTCCGCGGCAATGGAGCATTTGCTGAAGTCATTGAACTTCAGCGGGAAGTTGAGCGTGATGGTACAAAACGGGCGTGTTCTGAAATCAGGTTATGAGGAGGGATATTTCCGGCGACGGCATTCCGGGTCGATGTTGACAGGTGACGCTTCCCTCGAATCATAGGCGTTCGAGAAGCGGTCCGATTTACGCAGTCTCGCGAAATTAAATAGCGCAAGCAGGTCATCGTAAGAGAAACGAGCCCTGCGCTCGGTCTCCGCACAGAAGCGGAGCCAGCGCGGGGCTTTTTTGTGGGCCGAGGCGGGATCAGGACGCCGGGCCTGCACCGCAGAACTTTGGGATCCTCGGAGGAGTGATGAAAATGCAACGTGGCAATGCTGCTGAAGAGTTAACGCTGGAACTGAAATATTGCGAACGATGTGGTGCGTTGTGGCTGCGGCCGGCTCGCGGACGGCAAGTCTACTGCGTGGATTGTGCGCTCCAGATAGCCGATCTTCCATTGGCTTGGTCCGAACCGGAAACGCCAGCGCTAGGGTCCCAAGGGAAGGCTGTTGATGGCGAGTTCGGGGAGTATGCAGAAGATGACGGCCGGGGTAGGGATGCAGGGGGTGTTGCGTGAGTTACTTCGTGCAATGGATTACGGCACAGGCGGACGGCGAGGAACTGTCAAAGGTGGCGCTCTATCCGCCGGGCAATCTAGAACTGGATAAGCAACCCTTACGTGAAGATGCTGCAAAGGCCAGCCGGTGGGAGAATCTGCCGGCGCACAACTTTTTGGCGTGCGTTGGCGGCTCTAATGAAGGAAGGCTGAGTAGGACGGCGGAGCAAAATCCGGAGCTGTGGCTCTATCGAGGTCGCACCATCGCATTACTTCGCCGATACATGCGGTTGTCGCTGGAAGCAGGGAGATTGCCATCAGTGCTTGGCCGTGAATTCTTTCGGGCAAAGATTACGAGCTACACCTCTGCGACGTTTGAAGATCGAGTCATCTTTGTGCACGATGTAGAAGGCTGTTTGGAGCGCCTGGATGCTTTTGATCGAGGAATCATTGCCCGCGTCGTATTGCAAGAGCATGACCACGAGGGAGCAGCGAGGTTACTTCACTGCACTCGTAAGACGATTGAGCGCAGATTACCGGAGTTGCTCGATGAATTAAGCGAGGAGTTCCTGAGAGTGCGACTGCTGGTGCCTCTGCCGAGTGTTGAGCGGCGGGTTACGGCCAGGCCGATTTAGGGAGGGAAAACGTTGTCAAGGGGTGCGCGAAGCTGTTTCTTACCCAAATGATTGAAAAGGCAGCAAAAATAAATTTTTAAAAATGTCCCAATCGTCCATTGCAGAATGCTATTCTAAGTGTATAGGGTAAAGAAAAAAGAAATACCTAGAGGCGCGCTCAAAGGCGCGCCTTTTGCGTTTTTGGGGGGGGCCACATTTCTGGCACAAAGCTATCGCTAACGGAATAGATCCTTAGAGTCAGCGTGCAGCAACTCCCCACACCAGAGCGATCGGCGTGCGAATACGCACTTCGCTACGTGTTGAAAGGCCGGCGTGGGATGAAGAAAACAAAAGTCAGAAGGACACGGGTCACGGTTACGAAAACGAATAAAAGGAAGGCTAAGTTGGAGAATACGGCGCAGGCGCCGGAGCCAGCTAACTTCGCGCAGGTGCGAAAGAATGTCGCGGCGCTGGTGGGAGGCGCTGCGGAAGAAGTTGCAAAGAGAGCGATGGATGTGGCGAAGGAAGGCCAACTGGCGCCGGCAAAGTACTTCTTTGAAGCGGTGGGACTGTATCCTGCGACGGCGGAAACCACATCGGGGACGGAAGCTTCTTTGGCATATACATTATTGAAACGGCTGGGATTGCCGACGGAACCGTTGATTCCAGATGGAGGTGCGGATCCGAGTTCGTTGGCGACTGACTTAAGACCGATGAGCACCGTTCGAGGGGAAGCCCACGGGGCACAAATTCGAAATGAGCCATCCGGGTCTTCCGAAGAGAAAGCGGGAGCGCCGGGACAAAACGGGGAAAGCAGGATGCCGTAAAATGAACCGGAGTAGCATCGATTTCACCGCGGGCGGAATTCGGTCGGAAAGAAGCCAAGGAAAGTGGCTTCGGCGGCTGCAAAAGCTGTCGGATTGTTGTTGCGGGACGATCCTAGTGAGACATTCCAGCGGGAAAGAAAGGCTGGCGTCAAAAACGCAGAATGCGAATGGACATTACGTGGGTGACCGACCGGATTGCGTTGGGAGGTGGAATCTGGACGGCGGAGAATATGGCGGCGGTATCGCGCACGGGAATCACGCACATCATTGACATGCAAATCGAATTTGACGATACACCCCTAGCGGAGCCGCATGGAATTTCAGTTTGCTGGAATCCGATTGATGACGATTTTGAGCCCAAGCCTCCTGAGGTGTTCGCGCGGGGCGTGGAGTTTGCGCTGGCGGCAATGGAAGAAGACCGGGCCAAGTTGTATGTGCATTGCGCGGCGGGCGTGCATCGGGCACCGATGATGACATTGGCATTGCTGGGGGTGATGGGTTGGACGGTCGAGGACGGCATGGACCTGATTGAAGCGCGGCGGCCGGTTGCAGACTTTGCTGAGGTTTATGTGCGGAGCGTGGAAGATTTCTTGCACGGACGATTTTGAGCAGAGCCGTTCGACGAATGTGAGGAGGAAGTATGTTTCAGGCATGCCGTCCAGCGGGGCGGCTTTTTTATTGGGCGCTGGCGGTGGCGGTGGCAGCATCCGGCGTTCGGCTGGCAGCCCGTGAAGTTTCCGGGAGACAGCCAGAGAAGCCGCTCAGTTATCCCGAGGCGAAGCCGGGTTCGGGAGGGCTCGCGCCGCGCGCGGCTTCGCCCGTTCCCCAGACCAGTCCGACGATGACGAACGTGGTCGACACTGTATACCGCGCGGACGGGACTCTGGCCCAAGGCGTTCTGATCATCACCTGGCCGGCGTTTGTGACCTCGACGACTGTGATGGTGGACGCCGGAATGGCGCCTCCGAGCGGGTGCGGAATTGAGGTCAGAGAAAATGACTACGGATGGGGCCAGGCGAATGACCGGAACCTGTTGGGACGCTTCAACACTCAGACTTTTAGCCTTGCCCGCCTGGCGCGAACGCAGAACTACTTCTTACGCCTCTATGACAGTTCGACACCGCCGAAGTATTCCAGGTATTCGGCAGCCATGCACGTGGATTATCCACTGTGACCTCCATGAACGAGGATGATTTTCCAAAGAGACAGCGTGCAGGCCCGGGAAAATCGTCAGCGGTAGCGCAATACACAGCGAAGGACTTTCAGCTCGATGTGCTCGGAAAACTTGAGGAGACCCAGGCACAGCTGGAAGCCGCACTGGAGCTGTGGAGGAATGATACAAGAGCTGCCAGGGACGAGCGATTGTTAAGGTTTGACGGGCGAACTCTGGTGGCAGTAGGCGCTATCGCGCTTTCTTTAACCGGATACGTGCTGCAGGACGCTCGGAGCAGCACAAAGCAAGGCACCGACATTGAGACAACAAAGACGCGGGTGACGCGCCTGGAGCAAATTGCCGAAACGAACACAGAAGGACGAATCCGCATGGAAGTTGAACTCGGAGAGTTGCGCGAAGGGCAAGATGAGATCAAACGACTGATCAATGCGCACGATAGAAATGTTGTCGAGGCCCGGCACAAGGACAAAGCGAAGCCGTGAACCGAATCCAGGAATGTGACCGCTAGCGAGAGCAGCATTCAGCGCCAGGGCCGATCGGCGACGGATTCTAGATTTTCTGCGGGAAAATTCATCTCAGCACAAAAGGAGAGCCATGAGCACAATACCGAGCACCACCATCATCAGCAATCTCAAGACTGCAACTACGCCCACAGCGAACACGCTGAAGAGCGCCGGAGCGGGAGGAGTCGACATGCCAGGGATGCTGGCACTGGCGTTTAGCAAGGCCGCAGAACTCAGAGCTTGCCTGGCACTTATCGTGAAATCGACCGACGGGGCGGACCCAAATCTAACAGCACTCAACGACATTTTGGCCAGCCTCAGCTAGGCATACGAACGCTGCAAGATTTGCGAGGCTGGCTGATGCGATCGGCGGGCCGAGATATTCCAAGGAGGAAGTTATGAATTTCTTGTCTCAATTGTTGCGGGCAATTGCCTTTGTGCCTGCCCTGGTGAGCGGCATTGAGAGTATGTTCGGCGGCAAACCTGGAGTTGAGAAGAAAGATGCCGCGATGTTGTTTTTGCAGAATGCCCTTTCCACGGTAGACGCAATCGCGGCCCGGGAAATCGTGAATCCTGAACAATTCAAAAATGGCATCTCTGAAATAATTGACGGAACGGTGATGTGCCTAAACGCATCTTCCTGGTGCAAGCAGATGCCAGTTCCAAACAAAGAGCCTTCCGCCCAAAAACGCTAACCGATCTCCTCATTCCAATTCTCCAGCGTCTTTTTCACCAGGGCCATAAACTGGTCGGCGACGGCGCCGTCAATGAGTCGGTGATCGTAGCCCAGCGTGAGATGGACGACCGAACGGATGGCGATCGAGTCGTTTCCTTCTTTGTCTGTGATAACCAAAGGTTGCTTGGTGATCCCGCCTACGCCCATGATGGCTGAGTTCGGCTGATTGATGATGGGCAAACCGAAGACGGCGCCGAACTGGCCAGGGTTCGTGACCGTGAAAGTGGAACCTTCAACGTCCTCCGGCTTGAGCTTCTTGCTGCGCGCACGCTCTCCAAGATCGGTGATACCGCGTTGCAGGCCGAGGAAGTTGAGGTCTCCGGCATTCTTGAGAACGGGCACGATGAGTCCCCAATCGAGAGCCACGGCGATGCCCACATTGATGTGGCGATGGTAGCGGATGCTTTCGCCTTCTATCGCCGCATTGATGATGGGCCACTGCTGGACCGCGATGATGGCGGCGCGCACGAAGAACGGCATGAAGGTGAGGCGGACTCCGTGGCGTTGCTCGAATCCGTCCTTGTGCTTCGCGCGCAAGTGAACGATGCGAGTGAAGTCTACCTCATACATGCAATGGACGTGCGCGCTGGTGCGGCGGGATTCGATCATCCGCTGCGCGATGATCTTGCGCATGTTCGTCATGGGAACGAGATCGCCGGGGTAGGCAGCAGGAGCTGGCGGAGCGACAGGTCGCGAAACCGGAACTGACGGAGCGGATTCGCGCGCAGCGGCGGTTGGAGCGGACGATTGTCCCTCGATGAACGAAAGAATGTCCTGCTTGGTAATGCGACCGCCGAGGCCGGTACCAGAAATCTGAGACAGGCTGACGCCGTGCTCGCGGGCAATCTTGCGGACCAGCGGCGAGGACCGCGCTTCTTCGTCCTCGCGCGACTCGCTCGGCGGAGCACTGACGGTGGTCGAAGGCGGTGCCTCGGCAGTAGGCTGTTTTTCTTCCTTCTTTTGTGAAACCGATTTTTCTGGAACTGGAGCTGCGGGCTTAGCGGGAGCTGCTGCGGCCTCGCCGTCAGCCGAGATCGTTCCCACAATCGTATTCACTCCGACCGTGGTACCTTCCGACACCTTGATCTCCTGCAAAACTCCGGAGGCAGGCGCGGGAATCTCGGCGTCCACCTTGTCTGTGGAGATTTCGAAAAGCGGCTCATCGCGCTGAACTTTGTCGCCAGGCTTCTTCAGCCACTTCGTAATAGTGCCCTCGACAATGGATTCTCCCATCTGGGGCATGATGATGTCAGTCGGCATGATTTCCTTCCACGGCCCACAGTTCCCACTAAGGCCCGCACGCAACGGAATATTATAACGTCTGAGAGGAACCCAGCACGGCGAACGCCGTGCTCCAGCGTCGCGCCGAATCGCCTATCCGAAGTCTTGCTGTTTTACTTTTTCTCCTCGTCGCCCGCCGGGGCGGCCACTCCGAAGTTCGTTTTCCAATACTCCTGAACTGCGGGCGGCAGCTTTTCCATGTGCGAAAGCAGGCTGGTGATCTTCCACATGTCCTGCTCGCTGAGAGTTTTGTCCCATGCGGGCATGCCGGTATAACGAACGCCTGTGCGAATGGTATAGAAAACGTGCCATTCGGGATCGTCGGGCGGATCGGAGATGAGATTCGGAGCGGGCGGATAAAAGGAGTTGCCAAGAGACGCAGGCTTGTGATCAAGTCCGCCGTGACAGACCGCGCAGTTCATGGTGTAGAGCTTCATAGCATCTTCAAAGGTCTGATCAGTGGGAGACAAGGGATTTGTAACGTGGGGAGCGTGGCGCTCCATGGAAGCGTCCACGGCTCCATTCGCGATGCGGCGCTCGAGGTGGGGAGGCGCGACATTGGCGTTGGTAGGAATAAAGCCCAGCATGGCGAGGCCGAGCCCGCCGAGAACGAGCACAAGAACAGTGACGATAAAACCGAGAATGAATTTTCCCATTAGTCCTCCGGACGCACTATTGTGGCAGATGAAGCGGGTGGGGCGCTAGTTCGGTTCCCTGGAGACACGGGTCCAGTCGCCTAATTCGATTTTTCTTTACCTGCTTTGTAACGTCAGTAAGCTTTCAGTCGACGCGCTTCCCGCACCACGTCTCTCACTTGCGGCAAGTAATGCTCTTCTTGCGGCGGGGAGAACGGAATCGCGGAGTCGAGGCCGGCGATGCGCACAATGGGACCGTCCAAGTCGTCGAATGCTTCTTCGTTAATGATGGCGGCGATTTCGCCCGCCAGGCCTCCAGTTCGCGAATGCTCGTGCAGGATGATAACTTTGTTCGTTTTCTTCACGGTCTGCGCGATGGCCTGGCGATCCAGCGGCGAGAGGGTGCGCAGATCGAGAATCTCGAGATCGATTCCTTCTTTTTCTAAAACATCGGAAGCTTCCAAGGCGGTGTGAACCATGGCAGCGTAAGTAATGACGCTGAGGTCGCGGCCCTCACGGGCGATGTTCGCTTTGCCGATAGGCACGACATAATCTTCCGGCGGAACTTCACCCTTGATACGGCGGTACAGATATTTGTGTTCGAAAAAAATGCACGGATTGTTGTCGCGAATCGCGGCTTTAATGAGGCCTTTGGCATCGTACGGGGTAGCCGGGCAAATCACTTTGAGGCCGGGATTGTGCACAAACCACATCTCGGGATTCTGCGAATGGAAGGGTCCGCCGTGAACATATCCTCCGCTGGGCCCGCGCAGGACGAGCGGAGCAGGCGCGCCCCAGAGATAGTGCGTCTTCGCAACCATGTTGGAGATCTGGTTGAAGGCGCAGCCGATGAAGTCCATGAACTGAAATTCAGCGATGGGACGCATGCCGGTAAGCGAGGCGCCGAACGCCGCGCCCACGATCGCGGATTCGGCGATGGGCGTATCGATGACGCGCTCGGGGCCGAAGCGATCGATGAAACCGTCAGTAACCTTGAACGCGCCACCGTAAATGCCGATGTCTTCGCCGAGGCAAAATACGGTTGGATCACGGTCCATTTCTTCCCAGATTCCCTGGCGGATGGCTTCGAGGTAGGTAAGTTGCATAGGTTCGTGTCTAGAATCGCGGATGGACCCGGATTTTTTACTTCAGATGCGCGGCAGCTTCGGTCTGTTTGAAGCTCCCGGTTCCCTTCTTTACTTTCGGCATCCCATACTTCGGCTTGATTTCGTGGCAGCCGTCCTCGCAGAAGACGCCACCCTCGGCGGATTCCGGCGTTGGCATCGGAGAATTCACCGCTATCTCGCGTTCTTCCTCGATCACCCGCTCGACCTCCGAAATTAGTTCGGCATTCTCCTTCGCCGTTAGCCACTTCTTCTCTTTCACCAAATAATTCTCAAATCTCGCGATCGGATCGCGCTTCTTCCAGAACTCGAACATCGGCTTCGGTACATACGAAGCAGCGTCGTGGATGGCGTGTCCTTTCATGCGCATCATCTTCGCCTCGATCAGCGTGGGGCCTTCGCCGCGGTGGGCACGCTCGACGGCGTCGCGGGCGGCGTCATAGACCTGGCAAGCGTCAGTGCCGTCGACGATCATTCCTGGGATGCCGTATCCGATCGCACGCTCGGCCAAGTCCTTCACGCGGTATTGCATCTCCGACGGCGTTGAGTAGGCCCAGAGATTCGATTCGACCACGAGCACCAGCCCGAGAGTTTGCACGGCGGCAAAGTTGATGCCCTCGTAGGTAACTCCCGTGGATTGGCCGCCGTCGCCGATCCAGGTAAGCGCCGCGATGTTGCGTCCCTGCAGGCGCGCCCCCAGGGCCACCCCGGAGAGCACAGGGATAAGATCACCCAGCATGGAGATCGGCGAGACCATGTTACGTTTCTCGATGTCACCGAAGTGCGATGTCCCGTCTCGGCCCTTGGTTGGCGAGTCGGCTTTCGCCATGTACTGCATCATGGTGACGGAGGCGCCGAAGCCACGCACCAGCAGTGCTCCTTGGTTGCGAATCATGGGCGCGAACCAGTCATCTTTATCCAGTGCATAAGCCGACGCGCAAGAGCAGGCTTCCTGGCCCAGTCCGAAATAAACTCCGCCGACGACCTTCCCCTGCTTGTAAAGATTTTCGAGTCCAATCTCCATTTTGCGGTTCAGCAGCATGTAGCGATAGATCTCGACGCACTGCTTTTTGTCGAGATACTTGGAGTCACGAATCGGTGGGACCGGCTCGTCGAAGTCGCCCGTTACCTCATAGCGGACATGCTCCGCGCCGTCCTTGCTCTTCTCCACCGTCTGCCGAACGGAGAGCTCGGGACGCTCCAGGCGATAATCGGGAATGGAATAGCTGCGCACGTCAGCATTGGACCCCGGCTTGGGGGTCTGGGCTGATCCGTTCCGAGGACGACGACCGTTAGAGTCGTGTTTGGACTTAGGTTTCCTGATCCCCATGTGCAAGCGGCGCGAGAGCGCGATGCATTCATGGTATCGCGAGAGTGGCGGATTGGGCTAGCGCGATTGGGAGTGCAGGCCTCCACTCCTAGCCTGCGAAGGATGCCACGGCCACCGGCAAGACAGTGCTATGCCCAAGTCGTGTCGTCTTCTTTATGGAGGTGGCGAAGTTCAGCGGGATGTTGCAGCGGAACCCCCACCGCCCGGCCAAGCAAAGCGTCAAGAGTATCAACCCACAGGATTTGGCTGGAAAAAACTACCCCAAGATTGCGAGAGATCGATTCCGCTACCAAGTTCAAATCGAGCGGGTGCCTGAGTTCTTGCTGCATCGAAGTAACCGGCTTTGATGCAATGCCGCAGGGAACGACCAAGTTGAAGAAGCTCAGATCGGTATTTACGTTGAGGGCGAAGCCGTGCGAAGTGACGAAGCGGGAAATGTGCACGCCGATGGCGGCGACCTTGGCCTCGTCGGCATTTTCGGGCGTGCTCGCTTCGCTTTGCTCGACAGCCGAGGCGGCTGTCCCCACATGAGCCGTGCCGGGCTCACGGTCCTTCCACACGCCCGTTAAGCCTTGCAGCCGCTTTGCTGCAATGGCGAAGTCCGCGCAGGTGCGGATTAAAACCTCTTCCAGGCGACGGACAAATTCCACCGCTCCCAGAGTCTTCCGCTTTCCATCAGGCGCGGCGAATCCTCGCAGATCGAAGATGGGATAGCCCACGATCTGACCCGGTCCATGAAAAGTGACATCGCCGCCGCGGTCGCATTCGAAAAGCTCCACGCCGCGCTGGGCAAGCAGTTCAGGAGAGGCAATCACGTTGGCAGCCTTCGCGTTGCGGCCCAGGGTAATGACTGGTGAGTGTTCGAGCAGCAACAGAACGTCGCCGATCTTTTCTTCCTTGCGTAGGGCGACAAGCTGTTCCTGCAGCCGAAGACCTGTGGCGTAGTCAACCGTGCCGAGTTGGACACAGAGATCGATCATGCACGAATTCACGGATCAGCGACCACGGAATCCTAACACAGAGTCGAGACGGAGGAATGCAGCGCCAAGCTCTTCTTAGGTCTTCTCCGTCAGGCTCCGTGCCTCCAGTGGTCCGAATTCTTTACGCGTTGATCGCCATCCCATACACGCTATTGACTGCGTCCAGCATAGCCTCCGCCAACGTCGGATGCGCGTGGATCGTCCACATCAAATCTTCTACCGTCGCTTCGAGTTCCATGGCCGCGACCGCTTCGGCGATCAGTTCTGTCGCCTGTGGGCCAATGATGTGGACGCCGAGAATCTCTCCATAATCGGCGTCGGAAACAATTTTGATGAAGCCCTCGTGCTGCCCCACGATCGACGCTCGCGAATTTGCCGTAAAGGGAAATTTTCCAACCTTGACGTTGTATCCGGCTTCGCGCGCCTTGGCTTCGGTCAGGCCTACGCTGCCAATTTCAGGATGGCAGTACGTCGCTCCTGGAATGTGTTCGGGATTAATCGGCTTGCAGGGCTTCCCGGCAATCTTGGCAACCGCCACCAGCGCTTCCATCGCTCCAACGTGCGCGAGTTGTGGCGAGCCGAGCACGATGTCGCCCACGGCGTAAACGCCGGGTTCGGCGGTGTGCATCCAGGAATCAACTTGAATAAAACCGCGTTCCGGCTTGATTTTAGTTTTTTCCAGGCCGATGTTTTCCGTACGCGGTTTGCGCCCTACGGCGATCAAAATTTTCTCAGCCTCGATCTTCTGCTGCTTCCCCTCGGCAGTAATCGTTACCGCGACGCCCGCCTTTGTTCTATCGATCTTCTCAACCTTAGCGTTGGTGTGGAAGTTGATGCCGCGCTTGCGATAGACGCGAGCCAATTCCTTGGACACTTCGTCATCTTCGACCGGCACCAGCCGCGGCAGCATTTCCACGATGGTTACTTCGGACCCGAAAGAGCGATAAATCGACGCAAACTCCACCCCCACCGCCCCGGCGCCAACGATGACTAGTGACTTCGGCATTTCTTTCAGGCTGAGAATCTCAATGTTGGTGAGAACTCGGTCATCAATCTCGAGGCCCGGCAACATGCGGGCTTCGGACCCAGTCGCCAGCAGGACGTTCTTCGCTTTGACATGAGTTGTCTTGCCTTCGTTCGCAATCTCTATCGTATGCAGTCCGTTCAGCGCCGGCCCGGTCAGCTTTCCATACCCTTTGATGGTCTCGACTTTGTTCTTCTTCATCAGGAATTCCAGACCTTTGGCGTGCTTCGTAACGATCCTCGACTTCCTTTCCTGAATGGCAGCCCAATTCAGCTGGCGCGCGTCCACGCCCTCAATGCCGAATTCCTTGGCGTCTTTCAAGTGATCCCACAACTCGGCGTTGAACAGCAGGGCCTTGGTGGGAATGCAGCCAACGTGCAAGCAGGTCCCGCCGAGGAACCCGTCCTTCTCGATAAGAGCCGTTTTAAGTCCGTACTGGCCAGCACGGATGGCGGCAGTGTAGCCGGCAGGTCCACTGCCGATAATGGCGACGTCATAAGTGGCTTCAGGCAAAGTTGCGCTCCTCAGTAAGAAGAGATGATGACGGGCAAACCAACGATTCTAGAACAGCGGTTTCACAACTGAAAGCGGAAGTTAGAAAGGCTCTGAAAGGGAAAAGGCCGCCTCGAGGCGGCCCATCTTTGCCTGCAAATCGAACTTAGTTGCCTTCGTTGCTGGCGCGCTTCCACGAAATCAGTTCGCCAATCGTCGAACTTGTGCTCGAAACGGGTTGCTTATAAGCTTCCACCTCGGACCGCGAAGCCTCTTCCCCCACCGCCCGAATGCTGAGTCCTACTTTCTTATCTTCCGGACTCATTTTGATGATCTTGAAATCATGCTCCACGCCCGGCTCAAGATGCAGAGGCTGGCCGTTTCCATCGACCGCTTCCGATTTGTGGCACAGACCTTCCACGCCTTCCGCGATCTCCACGAATGCGCCGAACGCCGCCACCCGCAGCACTTTGCCATGAACCACATCGCCGACGTGATGCGTCGCGAAGAAAGTCTCCCAGACATCGGGCTGCAACTGCTTCACGCCGAGCGACAACCGGCGCTTATCGGGTTCGATAGCCAAGACGATCGCTTTTACGCGATCACCCTTTTTCAGAACTTCCGAAGGGTGCTTCACGCGCTTCGTCCAGCTCAGGTTGCTTACGTGGACCAGTCCATCGATTCCGTCTTCGATTTCGATGAATGCGCCGAAGTCGGTCAGGTTGCGCACGCGCCCTTCCACGGTCATTCCCACCGGATATTTATCATGCAGGGCATCCCAGGGATTCGCTGCCAATTGCCGCATGCCCAGAGAAATGCGCCGCTCCGAAGGATTCACGTTGAGCACTACGCACTCTACCTGATCGCCGACGTTGACCAGTTTCGAGGGATGCTTCATCCGCTTCGACCACGTCATTTCGCTGACGTGTACCAAGCCTTCGATGCCCTGTTCAAGTTCCACAAAAGCGCCGTAGTCGGTCACGCTGATCACGCGCCCGGAAACGTGCGCGCCCACGGGATAGCGGTGTTCCGCATCGAGCCACGGATCAGGCGTCAACTGCTTGAATCCCAGCGAGACCCGCTGCTTCTCCTTGTCATACTTCAGCACTTTCACTTGAATCTGATCGCCCACGTTCACCAGGTCGCGCGGGTGCGTGAGCCGTCCCCACGACATATCGGTGATGTGCAGCAGGCCATCCAGTCCGCCGAGATCCACGAACGCGCCGTACTCGGTCAGGTTTTTGACGACTCCTGTGAGCACCGAACCTTCTTCCAGATGTTCCAGCGTCTTGTTGCGCTTCTCGCTCTGTTCGCCTTCCAGCAGTTCCTTGCGCGAAACCACAATGTTCCCACGCTTCTTGTTGAGCTTGATCACCGTCACTTCAAGCGTCTGGCCCTTCATGCCCTCAAGATTCCGGATGGGCCGCAGATCCACCTGCGAGCCGGGCAGAAACGCTCTCGCCCCCAGGATATCGACCGTCAGGCCTCCCTTGGTCCGCTCGATCACCGTAGCCTTAATCGGGCGCTTTTCGTTGTGAGCTTTTTCCACCTCGTCCCAGGCATGAATCCGTGCTGCCTTCTGGTGCGAGAGGTTGATGTAGCCTTCTTCGGTATGCCCCTTCTCCCGCATCACATCAATTTCGTCGCCCGGCTTAACCTTTGGCTTGCCCTCGTGGTCCAACACCTCCGCCAGAGGCAACATGCCTTCCGATTTCGCACCCACGTCCACCACCACGTGCGTCGAAGTCAGCTTCAGCACGGTACCCTTGATGACCCGGTCTTCACCCACCGACTCTTCGGTCTCCGTGGTGAAGTTCTCCAGCGCTGAGGCGAAATCTTCGCCCGCGGGTTTGTCCTCGGCCGCGGCCGCCGAATGCGTCGCTTCCTGCGCAGAGACTGCGGAAGTTGAAGACCGCTGCTCCGTTGCTTTCGGCTCGGCTGCTTGTGGTTCGCTCATTCGCGGTTCGGTTAAGGTTGGCTCGGATGCCGTCGGTTCTGCTTCGGTTGCGACGGCGCTGTTGGATTCGGAGTTGTGGGCGGTGGTGTCGTCGAACAAGGTCATGCCTCTCTGCTGAAACCTCGCACTCAGTGCGGGGAGGTTGCGGGGTCTGCTTGGCGGACTGCTGGAGTGAGTCGTTTAGGTTGTGGTGGGCTCACCCTGGCGAGTGAGCTTGGACAATCCCAGCTGCCGGACGTTTTACAGAAACCCGCGTCCAAAGGGAACTCTTCGACTATAGCAACGCCGCGCAAACAGTGTCAAACCTAAATCTGCGTGGATGTTACGGCAGTGT
The DNA here is from genome assembly GCA_963750245.1 of uncultured Acidobacteriaceae bacterium. Classification (GTDB taxonomy): domain Bacteria; phylum Acidobacteriota; class Terriglobia; order Terriglobales; family Acidobacteriaceae; genus Sulfotelmatobacter. The sequence goes on along the minus strand of CAVVQB010000001.1, from coordinate 498,305 downwards.
TTCAATCTGTCAGACGTCGTAAGCGCCACTTGTCAACACTGTGATGAGATTCACGAAATCCTCCGCAGTTTCGCCGCGCACCTCGCATCTGCTAACCTGCCCCTTACATGGATTACCTCTGGACCCCGTGGCGCTACGCCTACGTTTCCACCGCCGAGAAAGCGACCGGGTGCGTCTTCTGCGCGGCCGTGAAAGCCGGCGACGACGAAAAAGCGCTCATCGTCCATCGTGGCCAGCACTGCTTCATCATCCTGAATGCGTATCCCTACACGCCCGGCCATGTGATGATCGTCCCCTACGCACATCTGGACGAACTGCAGAAGCTCCCGCCCGAAGCCGCCAGCGAAATGATGGCACTCTCGCAGCGGATGGAGTCCGTGCTGCGTGAGCTCTACCACCCCGATGGCATCAATCTCGGAATGAACATTGGGAAAGCCGCCGGCGCTGGCATCGCCGGACACATCCACATGCACGTCCTGCCACGCTGGGTCGCCGATGCGAACTTCATGTCAGTAGTGGGCGAGACACGGATTCTGCCGGAACTGCTGGCGGAGACTTGGAAGCGTATGACAGCGGCACTCGAACATTAGCAAAGGGAGATTAGGATCCAAGCCGCCCTAAGTTGAGAAGATCTGCGATGTCTTGGACGTGCCTGACGTGCTCGCCGCTTGCGCTTCGAATCTGTTCACGTAGCAATTTGCGCGCCTGCTCGATTTCGCCACGATGCGCCAGAATAATCGCACGGGAGATCCGCGGCGGCCCGCCAGTGACGTGTGCCGCGGTTTCAAGCTGACGGAGTACGGCGGTGCGGTCTTCGTGGTTTGCCAGGAAGGGCAAAGCATCCCTTTCGATCCGCAGCCGCAAGTCGGCCACAGTGCTGTCGCTGGCTGGTAGATTCCACCAGAGATCTGAACTACCCGCCAGATGCCCCAGCCGCTGCCGGATACAGCAATCGACCTCTTGTGCAAAATCAGAGGTGATCTTGCCGAGTCGTAGTCTGGCAATCTCAGGAACGTAAATACCAACATTCACTGTGAACTTACCGTACAGGTTTTCGCGAAGGCCTGGAATCTCGTACGTGCCCGGAGGGTCATACCTTCCCATTTGAAAGTTGACGACGTGGATGAGCCCGTCGGCGCTCGTACGGTTGCACGTACGGGAGCGCATTCGAAAACCGTGTTCCTTAAGCAGAGGACGAAGTTGCCACTGCACTTCGTCCATCATCTCCGCTGCTGGTGATTTAGGCATTCGGGTGGCGGACGTTATGTACTAGCCTTTTCGGCGATGCTCTTCATTTCTTTTTCGTCAATCACGGCTACCCCCAACTCCTTCGCCTTATCCAGCTTCGAGCCCGCATCCGCACCTGCCACCACGTAATCCGTTTTCTTGCTCACCGAGCCGGTAACCTTCCCTCCTGCGTCCTCAATCATCTTCTTAGCCTCGTCCCGCGTGAAATGTGCCAGCGCCCCAGTTAACACAAACGTCTTTCCCACAAGCTTCGTCCCACGCTCTTTCTTCTTTCCGGTTAGCGTAAGCCCAGCCTCGCGCAACCGCTCGACCAGCTTGCGATTCGCCGCGATGCTGAAGAACTCCACAATGCTCTCGGCGATTCGGGGGCCAACTTCGTTCACGTCCTGCAGTTCTTCCACGCCAGCCTTCTCCAGGGCCTCCATCGATCCAAAGTGCTCGGCGAGAAATTGTGCCGTACGCTCTCCCACCATTCGAATGCCGAGCCCATAGACCACTCGCTCCAGCGGCAGTTTCTTCGAATTCTCAATCTCATCAAGAATGTTCTGCGCAGATTTATCTCCCATGCGCTCCAGGCTGAGCAGATTCTTCTTCGTGAGCTTGTAAATGTCCGCCACATTCTTTACCAACCCGCGCTCGGTGAGCTGATTCACCAGAGCATCGCCCATCCCATCGATGTTCATCACCCCGCGCGAAGCAAAATGCAGAACCGTCTCTCTCAGTTTCGCCGGACAATTCGCATTGACGCAGCGATAATCCACCTCACCTTCGGTCCGCACCACTTTCGTCCCGCACACCGGACATTTCTCCGGCATCTCGAACACACGCGTGCCCCGCGGATGATCTTTGTCCTCGATCACCTTGACGACCTTCGGAATCACATCGCCGCCGCGCTCCACTTGCACCCAGTCGCCAATCTTCACGCCGAGCCGCTCGATCTCATCCATGTTATGCAGCGTGGCATTCCTCACCGTAGTGCCGCCGATCAATACCGGCGCGAGCATCGCCACCGGCGTAAGCTTCCCCGTCCGTCCCACCTGCACCCGGATGTCTTCCAGTTGAGTAATCCCCGCCCGCGCCGCATATTTATAAGCAATCGCCCAGCGTGGAGCCTTCCCCGTGAATCCCAATTCGTCCTGCAAAGCTGTCCGATCCACCTTCACCACAATGCCGTCGATCTCATAAGCCAGCGAGTCGCGCTTCCCCGCCCACTCCTGTATGAATGCCCAGACCTCGTCCATACTGTGAACCAGTTTGCGATTCTGATTTACCTTGAAACCGGCCGCATCCAGCGCGTCCAGCGTCTTCCAGTGACGATCGAAATAAGTGCGCCCATCACGCAGCAGCATGTATGAAAAATAGTCCAGCCGTCGTTCCGCCGTGATTCTGGATTCCAGTTGTCGAACCGTCCCCGCCGTGGCATTGCGAGGGTTCGCGAATAACGACAGACCTTTGCTCTCCCGCTCCTCATTCATTCGCTTGAACGAGGCCAGCGGCATCAGCAGCTCCCCGCGCACTTCAAAATCTGCAGGGATGCCGGCCTTTTTCAGTTTTTCTTTTGAGATGGAAAGCGGCACCGATCGCACCGTGCGCACGTTCAGCGTCACATCCTCTCCTACGCTGCCGTCGCCGCGAGTGATCCCGCGCACCAGCTTCCCGTCCTCATAAATCAGCGCCAGCGACATGCCATCGAGCTTCAGTTCGCAAACATAGTCCACATCCTTCTGCCCGCTCAGTTCGTGCACGCGCCGTTCCCACGCACGCAGTTCTTCCTCGTTGTAAGTGTTGTCGAGCGACAACATCGGCGAAGGATGCGGCACTTTCACGAAGCCTTCACGCGGCTTGCCGCCTACCCGCTGCGTGGGGGAATCCGCCGTAAGCAGTTCCGGATGTTTCGCCTCCGAATCTTTCAACTCCCGCATCAGCTTGTCGAACTCGGCATCGCTGATCTCAGGCTGATCCAGCACGTAATACAAATATTCGTGGTTCCGGATCTTCTCGCGAAGCGCGTCGATCTTTTTTTCAACGTCTTTGCTAGCAACGGTCATCGCCAAAGATTATAAGTGGGAAGGAACCATGCGGGGAGATCGGCCCTTCGATACGCTCAGGACAGGCTATCTGCTGTCCGGCGAGTGCATGCTATGCAAATTCTCGAGACCCACACCTGATCCTCCGGCGCGACCACTGGGGGCGGGGACTGGCGACCGAAGCTGCTCGCGCCTGTCGCGACTACGGATTCGCCCGTCTTCCCATCGACCGCCTGGTCTCGATTATTCGTCCCGAGAATTTGCCTTCACGCGGCGTCGCGGAAAAGAACGGCATGACCGTGTGGAAAGAAGTGACGAGAGTGGGCCTCTCGCACTTGGTTTACTCGATTGGAAAGAATGAAGCAACCGGCAGCCGCGTCACGTAGAAACGGGCTGGCATTTGCCAGCCCGAAAATTGTGATCGAAACTCACACCAAGTCCTCGACCTTCAACTCCTGACTTCCACCCTTCCAGGAGCCCTCAAACTGCCGCTGTACAAATTCCGCGTCATAAGCGCGTTTCTGCTGCAGCAGTGCCTGACGAAGTCCCCAAAGCGACCGTGGATTCCTCGGATTCCGGTCCAGGTCGTCACGAAACACTTTCTCCGCGCCGGCCGCGTCGCCGCTCATCAACAACGCACCTCCCAGCGATTCGCGCACCGGAAAGAACCAATCAGGCGGCTCTCCGTATTTGAGGGTGTCCTGAATAGCGACGGCTTCCGTCAACATAACAATAGCGCCACCCTCGTCTTTCTTTGCAATCGCGATCTTTGCCCCCAGAACATCCTTGGCGATTTTCATAATGTCCTTGGCCTTGTTGTTGATCGGCATCTGAAAAACGACATCGGGTGGCGTGGCCGCTTCAGCATCGGCAACAATCTTGTATTCCGACTCTGCTTCCGTGATCTTCCCGGTGCCAGCGAATGCCAGCCCGCGCCCGAAGTGCCAGAAAACCGTGGCAGTCTTCATCGCAGCATCCGGCTGCGGCATTTTCAGGATTTCGTTCCAATGATGGAAGCGAATCTCCACCGCCATCGGAATTGTCATGAAGCCTTCGAGCGGAGGCATCTCCTTCACATGCGGGCCAACATTCTCGACCAGCAGGTCAGCATTCTTTCTTGACTCAGCGTAGTTGCCGTTCATCGCGGAGCACATCGCGATGAAATGCAGGTTGTGGCTGTAATACATCATCGGGTAGATGCCCTGCACTCCGGTGGCCTTGATGTAGGCGCGGTCCACCGAGGCAGCCTGCTCGTTGGTTCTTACAGCGGCTTCGTAGTCTCCCGTACGAATGTAGACATGGGCCGGCATGTGTACGATGTGGCCGGCTGCGGGCGCCAGCGCCGCCAATCTGTCCGCGCCAGCCAGCGCGCGCTCAGGACTCGCCGAAGCTTCCACGGCATGGATGTAGTAATGGATCGCACCCAGATGATTGGGATCTCGCTTCATCACCGACTCCAGCGTGGACACGATTTCATCTGTGCCCGCCTCCGGTGTGCCGTCCGTGCGCCATAGTCCCCAAGGATGCAAATTCATGCCGGCTTCGGCAAATAACGTGGCCCCGTCCAAATCGTCGGGAAATTCGCTGACCAGTTGCCGCATGGCGTCGCGATAGTCCTCGGCAGCTGTTTTGAGATTGGACTTTGGATCCGCCGGAAAGCGTTTGGCCATCGCTTGAATGTATGCCTGATCGCTTTCTGATGCGCCGGCCGAGAGGTCAAGGGCTTTTTGCACCGCGTTGTGCGCCCGTTGGTAGCGCTCGGGATCAGCTGGATCGTTGTAGTTTGGTCCCACTGCCTCGGCGACCCCCCAGTACGCCATCGCCAGATGAGGGTCCAGTTCAGCGGCATGTTGAAACGAACGTGCCGCTTCGTCGTGGTTGAAGTCATAAATGAAACGCAAGCCCTGATCGAAGAATTGTTGAGCCTCGACGTTGTGCGTGGAAACCGGGTGGTGCGCATTCCCGATACCCGCAACCAGAGTGACCGGTCGGCTTTGAGCGTGGGTCGCGTGCTCCTGGGCAGCGGCCATGCCGGAACAAAGAAGCGCCCCGCAGAGAAAGCGTGCCAGAGTTTTCATCTGGGTCATCCTCCTGATTTCAGTTTTGTTTAAAGGGGGCGGTCAAAGGGAGATACAGGGATTCCGCCCCTCCCCAAAGCTGGCCCATCTTATTCCAACCACGGATCACTTGCAAAAGCAGATTTGCGGACGAATAAAAAGCGTCAGGTACAATCGATTTTCGATCCCTTCATGCGCAAGGTAGCCCTACTCTATAACCCCGATTCTGGCGGCAACCGCAGGTGCAAGTCGAAGCTGGATTCCGTAATCGCCCTGCTTCGCGATGCTGGCGTCGAAGCCAGCCTCGTCCTCACCCACTCCCGTGCACACGCTGAAGAAAAAGCGCGTGAAGCCGTGCTCGCGGGATGTGACACCATCTTTGCCTGCGGGGGCGACGGCACCATCCATAACATTATTCAAGTCCTGGCTAATACTCGTGTCGCCTTGGCGGTTCTTCCCATGGGCACGGCAAACGCCCTATCGCATGATCTCGGATTGCCAAGGGATGTCATCGCAGCCGCAAAGGCTTCTCTCTCCGCTACGCCACGACGGGTAGCACTCGGCCATATTCGATATCAGGATTTCAACGGCAATTCCGGAACTCGCTACTTCATCATCACCGCGGGCGTCGGCGTCGATGCCCACCTCTTCTACAAACTCATCCCAGAGACCAAACGACGCTTGGGGATGGCGGCTTACTACGTCAGGGCTTGGCACCTATGGCTGACGTATGCCATGACGCGTTTTCAGGCTGAATACACCGAGACCGGTTCCGATCAACCTCAACGCGCCGAACTGACCGAACTCCTCGGCGTTCGCATCCGCCATTTCGGTGGAGTGTTGCAACATTTGGCCCCCGGCGCGTCTCTTGACCGCACTGACGTTCGCCTTGTGCTCTGCCGCACCGCCAGCCGCCTCGCTTATCTTTCTTACGTCGTCCGCGCGATGTTGCGCCGCAACTGGACCATACCAGGCATCAATCTCGCCCACACCAGCAAAGCAGTTTGCCGATATCTTCCTTCCACCGCGAACGACTCTCCGCAGCCCAGAATCTACGTCGAGGCCGACGGCGAACTCCTCGGCACGCTACCCGCGGAAATCACCGTTGTCCCCGACGCGCTCACTCTTTTATCGCCTTGAGAATGTCTTGTTCAGTTGGCAATTGTTCGAACATCCCCATAGAATCTTCCTTGCCGCTTGGAACCCGTCACCCACTTCCTGACCGGCGCTTGTATGGGGCGCGCCGGACTCAACCGCAAGACCGCGCTAGCCACGCTCACGCTTACCCTTGCTGCCGAGGCCCCCGATCTCGACGTTCTCAGCCGCTTTCGCGGCGCCGCCTTTGGCTTCGCACACCATCGCGGTTTCACTCACTCGTTCCTCGGAGTTCCACTCGATGCTGCGGTAGTCGTCGGTTTCGTTTATCTCCTCTGGCTGCTTCGTGGCCGCAAGTTGAAGGATCCAGATCTCCCTCCACGCTGGGGTCTGCTCTTCCTCTATGCCTGCCTCGCCGGTCTCAGCCACATCCTGCTCGACTTCACCAACAACTATGGCGTTCGCCCGTTCTGGCCGTTTTCCGAGAAGTGGTACTCCTGGGACATCGTCTTCATCTTCGACCCCATCATTTTCACTTGCCTCGTACTTGGATTGATCGTTCCCTCTCTCTTCTCACTGATCGACAGCGAGATCGGCGCACGTCAACCCGGCCTGCGCGGGCGTATCCCCGCCACACTCGCCCTCATCGCCGTCGTATTCCTGTGGACCCTCCGCGACTTCGAGCATCGCCGTGCCGTCAACGCACTCGAAGCTCGCACCTACAAGGGTGCCGATCCTGCCAGAGCGTCCGCCTATCCCGACCTGGACAATCCCTTCCGCTGGTACGGAGTCGTCGAGACCACAAACTTCTTCGCCCTCGCGCCTGTGGATTCTCTTCGTTCCGAAGTCGATCCGGGGGGTTCCGACGACGACAAGCTCGAGATCCACTACAAGCCGGAAGAGACACCAGTTACCCTCGCGGCCAAGCGCTCCTATCTCGGCCGTGCCTACCTCGACTGGGCCCAATATCCCATCACCGAAACCGAGACTCTCGGTTCACCCGAGCAACCGGGAGGCTACATCGTCGATTTCCAGGACCTCCGCTATGCACAACTTCCCAGAGCCTTCAGTCGTCTGCGCGGCGGTCAGGATCGAACCTCGAAGCCACTCGGAGCAGGCGTTCGACTCGACCGCAATCTCAAAGTCGTCGGCGACGTCTACGGTTCCGGACCAAATCGTGTAACCGTCCCCGAACCTTAAGGCCACACATGCTCCTGCGGGGATAGCCGCATCGGCTGTCCACCCAATCGCAGATGAGCTCAGTCAATTTTCAGATATGCACCGAATCCCTTGACGCCACCGCATTCCAGCGCCCACAATAATCACTGCGTCTTCTGAGGTGCTCATGCTCGCTTATCTATTCGTCATCTTCGCCGTTGCCGTCAGATTCCTGCCGCACCCCTTCGCCTTCACGCCAGTTGGCGCTTCGCTCTTGTTCTTTGGCGCCCGCGGTCCACGTCGCCAGATGTGGGTGCCTCTGGCCGTCCTAGCCGCCTCTGACGTGCTCCTGACTACGCTGGTCTACCGCTATCCCGCTCACCTGGGATCACTTCGTAACCTGGTCCTGGTACGCCGGGATGTTATGGCTCGGCACCGCCCTTCGCCAGAACGCCGGCGCCCTCAGGATCCTGGGTTCTGCCGTGGCTGGCTCAATTGCATTTTTCCTGGTAAGCAACTTCGCGGTCTGGGCCGCCTGGAAAGATTTATATCCGATGACTTTTGCGGGATTGATGACCTGCTATAGCGCTGGCATTCCCTTCTTTCGCCGCGCCGTTGAGGGAGATCTTTTGTTCACCGCAGCCATGTTCTCCGCGCCAGTACTGCTGCAGTCGCTAGCCAGCCGTCTCCACAGAATCCGCCAATGACCACGTCTCTGCGGCGTAGGTACAGCCGCATCAGAGACGCATGTGAGCATTGAGAAGGGTTGGATAGCCATGAGTCCCTGGATGAGGCGAAGGATAAGCGACGCTCAACCTAAAGACTTTTCTGCCCCGCGCCTCCGCATCACGAGCCATACCAAGGTTCCCAACACTACCCCTCCCAGCACCCAATAAATGTGCCGGCGAAACACGTTTCCCATCAACTCCACAATCTGCGGCCCAAACCACAACGTTAGCAAAGCCAGGGTCAAGAATCGCACAAACCTTCCTGCGAAAATCGCCGCCAGAAAGTCGCGCAACTTCATCTCAAACACCGCCGCTCCCAGCACGAAGATCTTGAACGGAAACGGCGGCGGCAGCATTCCCGGAAACATCAGCGCCCAAAACTCATGCCGCTCAAACGACCGGTGAATTTCCAGAAAGCGCTCTTCGGGAATCCTTTTGCGCAAAACCTTTTCGCCGCCCAGATACCCAATGATGTAAAGCGGAATACTCCCCAGCGCCGACCCCAGCGATGCCATTGCCACATAAAACAGCAGCCGGCGGTGATCCTGATAAACATAAAATGCCACGATCGCATCCACCGGCATGCCAAGTAGGGCGGAGTCCGCGAGCGCGATGGCGAATACTCCCCATATCCCCAGCGGTGCGAGAGCATGCAGAACCCACGCCGTGTATTTCGCCAGAATGTGTCCAATCGTTTTCAAGGGAGGTTTAGTGTACGCGCGTCAAAGCCTCTGGAAGGAGGAAGAACTCAAAGAAATAGAAAAGCCTGAAGAGTACACTGCTACGAATGTTCCGTTTTTCCATCCAGCAAGTTCAGCGCGTGCGGTACCAGTTCCAGCACGGCTTGCAGCGATGCAACCGCCCCACTGGGACTGCCCGGCAGATTCAGAATCACTGTCTTGCCCCGTACGCCGCACACCCCCCGGCTCAAAGGCGCAAACTTAGTTTGCTTGAAGCCCTCGATTCGCATCCGCTCCGCCACGCCGTTGATCACGCGGTCACAAATCGCTTCTGTAGCCTCTGGCGTAACGTCGCGCTCTGCAATTCCCGTCCCGCCTGTAGTCACGATGAATCGCACTTCCAAGGCTAGATGGATTAGCGCATTCTGAATCTGCATCGAATCATCCTGCACAACTTGCGTCGCGACCACGTGAAAGCCAAACTTACGTAACGCTTCGGCGACCGCGGGCCCTGAAGCATCTACCCGCTCGCCGCGCGCGCAGGAATCGCTGACTGTTACCACAGCGGCCGAAAATCCCGCCGCACTCTTCACCTCAGCTGTCGAGGAGGACATCTTCCTCCTCTTCGGTGCGACCCGCGCCGCCGCTGGCTCCGCTGCCCGAGGTGTTGCTCGTATCAATTGCAGGGGGAGCGACGCTGCTTTGCTCGACGGCCTCGGCACCACCATCGCGCTGCGATTCGTCCAGCAACCGCAACCCTTCCATCAGCAAGCCTTGCGTGTTGAGCTGCGTAGTTTCCTGATCGGTCTTGCCTTCGAAGTTGAGTTCGAAATTGCCGCCCGTCCAGCGCAGAACTTTAAAGACTGCCTGATCTCCCAACAGAGATCCGTAAGTGGCGTGCTTCACCTGCCCTTCAACGAAAAAGACTTCGCACTTCTCGCCTTCATTATTCAGTTTCAGCTGGCAGCTCTTGCGCCCCATTTCCAGCGATTGCATCAGATCGATCACATTCATCTGCGAAAGATTGCCGCGAACCACGCCATCGGAGGGAGCCGTCTTTGCCATCTTCTCCAGCGCAATGCGGTCGACAGTGCGCTTGATGCGCTTCGTCGCTTCCTTCAGGAAAAAAGGCTTCGCGAGATAGTCGTCTGCCGCATCCTGCGGAGACAGACGCTCGTCAATGTCCGCACGGCTCGCCATCAGCACCGCCGAAAAATTTGCGGTCGCCGGACGGCTCTTCAGCTTCTCTACCAACTGCCGTCCATCCATCCCAGGCATGCGGTAGTCGCACACCACCAGGTCTGGGGGATCGTCCACGGCCTTTAGCAACGCATCAGCCGAATCCGTTGCCGCAACGACGTGAGCGAATGGTGCGAGGGCGTGCTGCAGCATCCCCAACACCATGGGATTGTCATCCACCAGAAGCAATTTGACGTCATTCGCCATGATTCTTAGCGCATCTACTTCACGTGCCGGTAATCCCCGCTTTTCCCACCGCTCTTCCGTTGCAACACAACCTCGCGGATCTCAATCCCCTTATCCAGACCCTTTAACATGTCATACACCGTGAGGGCGGAGATGCTTGCGGCAACGAGAGCCTCCATCTCGACTCCGGTTTCGGCGGTGGTAACGACTTTTGTGGAAATCGCGACGCCATTCTCGCATAGGCGCATCTCGACATCAACGTGCGATAGCGGCAGCGAGTGGCACATCGGGATGAGTTCCGATGTGCGCTTCGCGGCCATAATCCCGGCGATCCGCGCGACTTCCAGCGGATCCCCTTTTGGATTTTGCGGGAGGGCTTTCAGCACGTCAGGCTTGATAACGACAAAAGCGCTAGCCTCGGCCTCGCGCTTCGTGGAGGTTTTGCCAGAGACATCGACCATCCGCGCTCTACCGGAATCATCGTAGTGAGGGAGCTTCGTCGCCATTGCGGAAACTCTATCTTACATGCCTCAGCTCAGCGCAGCATCACCGCAATCCACTCGCCAGCGGGAATGTGTTCGCGATTCGGTGGAATTACGACAAGGCAATTCGATCGAGACTTCGCGGCAATGTCTCCTGACCCCTGCCAGGGAACAAGCTCCACTTGCGAGTCTTCGAACTCCCCCGAAAGAACGGCGGGAAGGAAGCGCTTGAGGCCCGGTTTCACGCGGATTTCGGATTTCAAACGGGCGTGCAAGAATGCGAGCGAACGCGGCGACATTCCGCCTAGTGCTTCTATCATAGGACGGGCGAAAAGCTCGAAGGTGACCATGGTCGAAACCGGATTGCCGGGGAGACCGAAGAAATACTTGTAGGAACTCTTGGGCAAGACCGAGGCCGAAGGACCATTCGCACCAAGCAGGATGCGGCCAAAGACTACGGGACGCCCGGGCTGGATCTTTGCTCCAGTGAATAAGAACTCGGCATGCAATTCGGCGAGCACTTGTTCGACGAGATCGTAACGTCCCATGGAGACGCCGCCGGTCATCAGCAGCAAATCTGACTCCAAACCTTGCTCGATGAATCGCCGCAACTGGCGGGCTTCATCGGGTGCAATCGGCAGGAGGACAGCTTCACCTCCCGCTTGCTGGATTTGCGCCGCCAAGGAATAGCTGTTGGAATTCCGAATCTGGGTGGAACCGATTTCCGCATCGACCTCAACGAGCTCATCTCCCGTGGCCAACACTGCAACGCTGGGACGGCGGAAGATCTGCAACCACGATTTACCCACGGATGCGGCAAGTGCGATGGCGGTCTCGTTGAGCCGCGTGCCCGGGTTGAGTAGAATGTTGCCCCTCAAAGCCTCGGCGCCTTCGGCGACGATGTTCTCACCTCGCTCGACACCCTTTGTGATTTCGACGCGGTCGTTCTGCATGGCCGTGTACTCAACCATCACTACGGCGTCCGCGCCTTGCGGGACGGGCGCCCCCGTCATGATGGAAAATGCTTCCCCCGGTTTCAAGACGGATGGAACTTGGCCGGGCGGAGGACCGGCTTTGATCTCTCCCACGACGGTCAACTCGGCTGGAAGTTTCGCGAGATCGGCGGCACGCACGGCATATCCATCCCTTGTGGATCGAGGGAAAGGGGGGATGTCACGATCGGCGATGACCGGCTGGGCAAGAATTCGGCCAGCGGAATGCAGCAAATCTATGTTTTCAGCGGCGCCTGGGGATAGCCGCGAAGCATGTTCCTCGACAACGCGGCGGGCGTCTTCAAAACTTAGGACGAGAGATGGCAATGGCGGTGCGGCCATGAATAGATGATAGAGGAAGGGGCATCACCTCTTGCAAGAGGCGCGGGAAATGACACTGGACCCTTTTAGAATCCGTTAGCGAGCCAGTTCCTGCCCCAGCACGATGGGATTGCTGGCAAAGGAGACGCCGATTTCAAGGTCGACGATCCGATTGCGGACGAGTTCGGCGATTTCGCCGTCGAAGTGTTGCATGCCCTCGCTTGCGCCTGCCTTCATCGCGTCGAGCAACGTCTTGCCTTCGCGCTCGCCTTTCTCGATGCATTCCCGAGTGCGCGAATTGGCCTTCAGGATTTCCGCTACGGGGACGCGTCCGCTCCGGTCGGTCTTGGGCAAAAGACGCTGGCAAACGATATAGCGGAACGAACGCGCAAATCGCTCGCGAATCTTTTGTTGCTCCTCGGGCGCGAACGAACTGACGATGCGCTCAACGGTCTTAGGCGCATCCATTGTATTGAGGCTGGAGAGAACCAGATGACCGGTTTCGGCCGCTTCCAGAACAATCTCGATGGTGTCGCGGTCACGCATCTCCCCTACCAGGATCACCTTGGGCGCCTGTCGCAAAGCCGATCGAAGTGCGTAAGCGAAACTGGGAGTGTCGCTGTGCAATTCGCGCTGATGAATGGTCGAGCACTTGTGGTTATGCAGAAACTCGATCGGATCTTCGATGGTGATGATGTGGTAATACTTCTCGCGATTGATGCAGTCAAGCAGCACTGCCAACGTGGAGGACTTGCCTGAACCAGCGGGTCCGGTGACGAGGACGATGCCATCGCGCAACTTGGCTACATCGGCGAGATGTGCGGGCAGACCGAGCGACGCCAAATCAGGGATCAAGGTGGAGATCACGCGCATCACCACGGCGCAACTGCCGCGCTGAATGAAGATGTTGACGCGAAACCGTGCCACCCCTGCCAAACCGTAGGAAACATCGCAGGAACCATGTTCGCGAAGGGCGGCGACGGCCTGCTTGTTGTCCCCAATCAGGTCAGCGGCGAGGCGTCGCGTGTCATCGGCTGTAAGGCTCTCTATGCCGGGCACCTGCACGGGGATGAGTTGTCCATATACCTGGACCTGGGGCGGGCGTCCGGGGGAAAAAATCAGGTCGCTGATTTTTTCGGTGGCACGCAGCATCGCGGCCAGCAGGGCCTGTGTAGCCACTTTGCCGCTTCCGGAATAGTCGTCTAGTGAAACCGAGATTGGCGAGATGCCCGGTGCTGCCATTCCATCCTCAAATTAGGGAATTGCACGCACCACAGAACGAGAGCGGCCAAGTAATTCGGCCTGATGTCTCCACTTTACCGCGCCGGCCGAAGAAGTGTAAGGACAGCAAAGTACATAGCCCTTCGTAATGTAAAGGCAGCTGCAAATGAAAAAGGCGGCCGTTTAAGCCGCCTTTGCTCCGCAATGTCACATGTCGGTTAGATCAAGAGATGATCTAGTTTGATTTCTTGGGCGGGGCCTTCTTCTTACTACCGTAACTGGTTTCTATGGGCGCGCCAATGCTGGTGAGCATGGCCTTGGCTTCCTCGGAGTGGCCGCCCGTAGGTACCAACTCCAGATACTTCTGGAAGGCTTCCGCCGTGCCTGGCGCGGCAACCATCTTGTCGCCCTGAAGGGTTGCCTTGCCCAGCAGGTTCACCCCCTTCTGGTAATATGCTTCGGCTTTGGTGGGATCGGCCGCAATGCTCTTGTCGAAGGCCTCGATGGCCTGATCGGCTTTGCCGGCATTGGTGAGCACCGCTCCCTCATTGAAATAGTACTGAGCAGCGGCGCTGGGGTCGGCTTGGGCGGCCTGTTCGTAGGTCTTTACCGCGTCGTCAATCTTGCCGGCTTTGCCGTAGGCTTCGGCCAGATTGTTGTAATAGGCCGCAAGAGTCTTGGTCGCGTTTGGGTCTTTCTCATTCGTAGCGGCCTGCTTGAGTTGCAGCGCCTTCTGGTAGGATGCAACCGCGGAATCGAGACGCTTTTGCTTTTCCGCGGAGTCGGTCTGCTTGGTCGCCGACACGCGATAAGCGTCGCCAAGTTTGAACCAGATCAAATCACGCGTGGCGTCGATCTCATTGGCCGAGTTGAGGTCGGCAATCGCGGTGTCAAAGTCACCGGCGTCGGAGGCGACCTTGGCCGCTGCCAACTTTTCATTCAGCTGCTTAACCGTGCCGACTTCTTTCTTCTGTTTCTCCTGGGCCTCCTGTTGAGCTTTGATCTGCTCCGGGGTCAAGCCTTGGCCTTTGGCCTGTTCCGTCGCCAGCTTCTTCATGTCGAAGTCAAGGGTATTTTCGTCAAGGGTGACTTGAAATTTGTTGAAGTGGAATACTTCCTTATTGGCTTTGAGGTCGTCCGCATTTTTGTACAGAGTGACGTTGTAGGAGCCGGGCCCCACACCAAGGGAAAAATACTCGCCCTTCTTATTAGTCTTCAGTGTGTACTTCTGGCCGTTGTCCTGGTTGGCGAAGACTACCACTCCGTCAACGATCGGATTGCCGTCCGTGTCTTTGCACACGCCCTTCACCGTTCCTGACGCGGCTTGTGGGAAAACCGGGGGAGCACATAATCCCAGCATAAGAAAAACAAGAGCGAACACTGCAAGGTGCTTTTTCATTTTTGCCTCCCGGCAGAAAATAATTATGGATTTCCGACTATTACCTCAAAAATGGGTACTCGAACCTCAAGGGCGGCCAGCGGGGACAGCCAAAATTGCTAGAAGCTCTCCATCATGGCGTAGGGTATCGGATCTTTCACCCCCGCGGCCTTGAACGCCTCCAATCGCAGCCTGCAGCTATCACACACTCCGCAGGCGCTCTCCTCTTGGCGATAGCATGACCAAGTTAAATCGAACGGAGCGTTCAGTTCAAGGCCAAGCCGCACAATTTCCATTTTTCGCTTCGCGATGAGTGGCGTTACAATTTCGATGTTGCCTTCTTTCGTTCCCGTGCGAATCACCCGGTTGAACGCTTCATAATACGCGGGTCGGCAATCGGGATAGCCTGAGCTGTCAGGTTCGACCGCCCCAATGTATATTTTTGCCGCTCCGATCGCCTCCGCCCAACTGACCGCGACGGACAAGAAATGCGCATTTCGAAAGGGCACATAGGTAACAGGAATCTCGTGGGTACCGGACAGAACAGTAGGCACGGCGATGCCTTCGTCGGTGAGTGCGGAGCCTCCGATGGCGCTGAGAGCCTCATTGCGCACGACGAGTTTGTCCTGAATGTTCAAGCGCTGGCAAATTTCCAGAAAAGACTGTCGTTCACGCTTTTCCGTGCGCTGACCATAGCTGATATGCAATGCCGCTGTCGAATAATCGCGGGCGGCCAGGGCGGCGCAAACGCACGAGTCCATCCCCCCGCTGAGCAGGACAATTGCACGTTGGCTGGAGTGTGTCATGAAGTTAGATCCATGCTCGCCGTTCTGCGAGCATAAGCACTAAACTCCCTTCACCGCAGGATCCCAAATAAACTTGTGGATTTGAAGTCCCAGGCGCGCGGGCACGTCATCGGCCAACATCCACTCGGCCAATTGTTGTGGATGGAGCAGGCAGTGCGAGCTGTCCCGTGCTCCCGTCGCATCTTTCCGAAACGCGGGCGAGAACAACACAGCCTTCACTCGTTGAGCGAGATCGTGTTCCTGCGTAAACTCGCGGGCAAACTCGTAATCGGTCCGGTCGCTGAGCACGAATTTAATCTCATCCTCGGCTCCGAAGATTGCAAGATTTTCAGTGAGAAACGTACCACCCTCGCCCGAATTGGGACATTTGACGTCTACGATCTTAATGACGCCCCCGGGAACTCGCTCCAGTGGTCGCTCTCCACTGGTCTCCAGTAATACGCGAAAACCGTCTTCCAGCAACTCATTCATCAGCGGCACGAGCTCCCGCTCCTGCAGCATCGGTTCGCCTCCCGTGATCTCCACCAACCCGCGGTTTGGACTGAGACGCCTAACTTCCCTCAAGATGTCTTCCGCGCTCATTTTTCGACCGCCATGGAACGTATACTCGCTGTCGCACCACGAGCAGCGCAGGTTGCATCCGGTCAGCCGCACGAATACACACGGCAGGC
Organism: uncultured Acidobacteriaceae bacterium; assembly: GCA_963750245.1. Taxonomy (GTDB): domain Bacteria; phylum Acidobacteriota; class Terriglobia; order Terriglobales; family Acidobacteriaceae; genus Sulfotelmatobacter. The sequence goes on along the minus strand of CAVVQB010000001.1, from coordinate 482,016 downwards.
CCGCATGTGTTGACTCTCCCTGCAACGACTTATAGATTTCGGTAATCTGCATGGAACGAGAGCGGCTGGGCGCCGCTATTCGCTGTATTTCGCGGTAGTGGTGTCGGTTTCAAACACCGTAACGTCCTTCACGCATACGCGGCCGTTAGTAACGCTTTTTAATCGCGTATTCGATTCGTCATAAAAATACTTGGCCAGATTCTCCGCCGATGGGTTGATCAACGTAAACGGTTCAATGTCATTGATCATCTGATGATCAAGCCGGTCGATGACGTGCCTCATCACCTCGCGCAGATCCTTGAAGTCGAGCAACAGCCCGGCCTTATCCAGCTCGGCCCCCGCCAGCGTAACCCGGATCTTGTAGTTATGTCCGTGCGGTTTCTCGCACTTGCCCTTGTAGTTCCGCAAGTAATGTCCCGCGGCAAACGTATCATCCACTGTAACTTCAAACATGCAATCCCTCAGCGTCCGGACGTGAATCTGTTCAGCGCACCTACTGGCGAACCTTCCATTGTATCGCTCACCGCCGCGTCCCGCCGCATCGAGAACCGGACAGGGGAGAACGAGCGATTGACGGATTTCGATTTTCCTTACTATAATGTAAGGAATATTACCACGGGAAAGGAGAATCAAACTGGCCGTCGCGACCATCACGTCAAAGGGGCAAGTCACCATCCCCGCACAGGTTCGAACCAAGCTTGGGGTTGATTCCGGAGACCGGATCGAATTCGTGGAAGTCGAAAAAGGACAATTCGCTATCATTGCCGCCACTCGCTCAGTGCGGGAACTGAAAGGGCAGTTTCGTGGCAAGCGAAGCAAACCGGTTTCGATTGCGGAGATGAACGCCGCAATCGCGAAGCGCGCATCGGGATCCAGATAATCGACGAGATATGATCGGCCTCGACACGAATGTTGTCGTCCGCTACCTTACTCACGACGACTCCGCCCAAACGGCCGCGGCGGTGAGGGTAATGGACTCCCTTTCCTCGGACACTCGGGGTTTCCTTTCCCTGATTGTCATCGTTGAGCTGGCTTGGGTCCTAGAGGTCTCCTACCGTTTCAGGAAAAAAGAGATTGAGCAAGTTCTGGAAACTCTATTACGAAGCAGAGAATTAGTGATTGAGCGAGCCGAAGTCGTGGCGCAGGCATTGCGCAGGTTCAGCGCCAGTCGCGCCGACTTCGCCGATTGCCTGATCGAGCGCTGCGGCCACGCGGTTGAATGCAAACACACCGTCACGTTCGATCAGAAGGCCGCTTCTGGGGCGGGCATGTTACTGCTCCGCTGAAAAGTCCGCGATCAGCCGCCCACGCCAAAAAACTCCTCGACCACGCGCATCTCAGTAGTCTTCTTGTAATTCGGTAGGCTCTCTATAAACACGCGCCCGTACTGCTTCTTCAGAATACGATTGTCGAGCAACACAAGCAGGCCACGATCGTGCAACGAGCGGATCAGCCTTCCGAAGCCTTGTTTCAGCGTAATAACCGCGGCGGGAACCTGATACTGAAAAAACGCGTTGCCGCCATCGGCATCGATTGCTTTTACCCTTGCTGCCACTACTGGATCGCTGGGCACCGCAAACGGCAGGCGATCAATAATCACGCAGCTCAATTGCTCGCCCTGAACGTCTACGCCTTGCCAGAAGGACGAAGTGGCAAAGAGCACGGCATTCGGTGTCAGGCGGAACTCCTCGAGCAGCGCGCTCTTCGGTGCGTCACCCTGCCGCAGCAAAGGGAACTCCAACTCGCCGAGCATCCGCTGGTAGACATCATTCATTTGAGCGTAACTAGTGAAGAGGACGAACGCGCGCCCACGGGTAATTTCCAGCAGCTTGCGAATGCGGTCTGCGGCCTTCGCGGTAAACTGAGGTGTCCGGGCATCGGGCAGATCGGGCGGCACATAAAATAAAGCCTGATTCTCGTAGTCGAAGTGCGAGGGCAGCACCGATTCGCGGGCATGTTCGAGTCCAAGCCGCTGCCGGATGTATTCAAAGCCTCCGCCAACGGCGAGCGTAGCGGAAGTCAGAACCGCACATTCAAGCTTCGACCATAGGCATTCGCGCAGGATCGGACCAACATCGATCGGCGTGGCCTGCAGAAAGACGTTCTGCCTCCCGCTTCTCTCCTCTTTTTGTCTTGAGCCTGAAGTCGTTCTTCCTGCTCTCCCACCCCGCCGTTCGATCCAGAACACGGTATTGCGATCGTCCGATTCCATGGCGAAGTGCAGTTGCACCTGCAGTTCCTGCGCGCGCCGCACGAAGCTGAAAATCTCCTCCGGCTTCTGCGCCAGGCCCTCCAGTTCGCCCGCCAACCGCGTCAGCGCCTGGTTCAGCGCCAGAAACTCGTCTCCGTTCTCTTCCAGAAACTCGCGGCGCGTCTCGAAGGCAAAGCGTCCTTCACCGGGGGGCAAGAGCGAAAAAAAGAACTGCGCCCGCTCGCGTAAACTTCCCAGCGCTCCCGACAGCGCTGCGGAAAGCATTCGGTTATGCTGCAGGGACGTCTCGACATCCCGTGCCAAATCCTCAACTCGCAGGTTGCTCACCGAGATTCCGAAATAGTTTCCAGCAACATCCTCCAGTTCGTGCGCTTCGTCAAAAATCACGGCGGCTGCTTCCGGCAGGATGCCCGCGTCGGGCGCTCCGTCAGCCTGGAGCTTGATGGCAAGATCGGCGAAGAAAAGATGATGGTTGACGATGATGATGTCACTCTCCATCCCCCGCCTTCGCATTTCCGTAACGAAGCAGCGCTCCCATTCGCTGCACTTCTGCCCGATGCAGGCATCCGCACGAGCATCCAGTTTGTGCCAAAGCGCGCTGGTTTCGGGCAACTCCGCCAGTTCGGCGCGGTCTCCGGTCGCAGTTGTTTTCTCCCACGCGGCAATTGCGCGATATTGCTCGATCTCCTCCAATCCGCTCAGCACTGGCTGGTCCCTAAGGTCGTAGAGCTTCTTGCGGCACAGATAATTGTTGCGGCCCTTCATGTAACAAACCGATAGCCGGGATCCGGAAGCCGGTTCGCCAAACAGCGCCCGCTCCAGGAAAGGAACGTCCTTGTAGAAAAGCTGTTCCTGCAGATTCTTCGTGCCGGTCGAGATAATGACGCGCTTGCCCGAGCAGATTACCGGCATCAGGTAGGCGAGAGTCTTGCCTGTACCGGTGCCCGCTTCAACGATCAGATGACGCTTTTCTTCCAGTGCCTGCTCGACTGCCTGCGCCATCTGAAGTTGACCGCGGCGGAATTCGTACGCGGGATGCGTGCGGGCAAGCACTCCGCCCGGAGCGAAGAACTGGTAGAGCGACGCGTCCGTTCCGCTGGTTGCGGACTGCGGAGGCGGGGCAGATGATGCGGGCTGGGACCCTGAAGGCACGGAAGTCTCTATAATAAACAGTTGTTACCATCGGCTGCCGATTTCGCCTCATTTTGACTCAACCCACCTACAACTCGACCAGTGCTCTGGCCACCGTGGCAGCCGGCGTTCCGACAATAGCCATCGTAGGCCGGCCCAACGTAGGCAAGTCCACGCTGTTCAATCGAATCGTTGGCACGCGCCGCGCTATCGTTGGCGACGAGCCCGGCATCACTCGCGACCGCCTCTATGGAGATGCGGAGTGGCGTGGCCGCCGGCTTCGCGTTATCGATACCGGTGGCATCCTCCCCGAAGACAAGGATTTCATTCCATCGGAAATCTTCCGCCAGGCGCGGGTTGCATTCGACGAAGCTGCTGCCATCGTCATGGTGGTCGACGGTCGCGCTGAACTTGCCGCGCCCGACCTTGAACTGGTTCGCCTGCTGCGCAAGACCGGGCGGCCGCTCTTTCTTGCCGTCAATAAAGCCGACTCCGAGAAGCAAGCCGCGATCGTCGACGAATTCCATCGCCTGGGCATCAAGCAAATGTTTCCTATTTCTGCGGAACATGGGCGCGGGATCGACGATCTGCTGGACGCGATTCTGGAAGGTCTGCCGCCTGAAGAAGAGTCTACCGCTGAGCACGCCGAGATCGAGAAAAGTATCGCAAGCGAGCCTGCCGAAGCCGAAGGAGCTACCGGAGACACGGAGTTCGCTCCCGTCTATGAAACGAAGGTCGCCATCATTGGACACCCCAATGTAGGAAAATCTACGCTGCTGAATTGCCTCACGGCCTCCGACCGCGCGATCGTCTCGCCCATCCCCGGCACGACGCGGGACGCGGTCGACGAAATTATCGAACACAACGGCCGTCGCTTTCGCTTTATCGACACCGCCGGAATCCGCCGCAAGGGCAAGACTCATCTGATGGCGGAAAAGCTCTCCGTTGTCATGGCGCGCAAACATCTTGAGGGTGCCGACATTGCCCTTCTGGTCATCGATGCCACCGAAGGCGTGAGCCAACTTGACGCCGCGATTGCCGGCTACGCGCACGAGAGCGGGCGCTCGATGATCATCGTCGTCAACAAGTGGGACCTCGTGATCAGCGGCGCGGTTAAGGCTGGCAGGCCGTCAAAGGCCATGCGCATGCGTGAGAGCAAGCGCCCCGCCGACCGCGATGCTTATGAAGAGCGCCTGCGTCACGATCTTAAATTTTTGAATTACGCGCCCATCGTCTTCATTTCGGCAAAGAGCGGCAAAGGAACCGAGAAAATCTTTCCACTGCTCGAACAGGTTGCCACCGAGCGCCGCAAGCGCATCCCCACCTCGGCCATGAACCGCTTCATCGAAAGCGTCGATTTTGAGCGTGCCTCCGTGCCCATGAAGTCGCGCGTGAAAATTCTCTACATGACGCAAGCCTCGGTTGCTCCGCCCACGTTCGTTCTTTTCACCAACCGCGCGGTGAAGCTGCATTTTTCCTATCAGCGGTTCCTGGAAAACCAGATCCGTCACGCCTTCGGCTTCTTGGGAACCCCGATCTGGATTAAGAACAGAGCCAGGAACTAGAGTTAGCATCTACGACAAGTTGGAAGTGTGTTACTCTCCCGCAATCTCCCGATCCATCGTGAGTAGTCCCACCCGCTCCACGCCAGCGTGATGCGCCACATCGATCACATCCGCGACATACTGGAAATCAACATCGGCATCACCGCGCACGAAGACGACTTTCTCGGCACGAGTTAAATAAATCTTCGCGAGCCGCCCTCCCAAATCTTCCCAGCGAACATTCTCCTGATTGATCTTCACTTTAGGCGCCTGATTTTCCTCCGTCCACACCACCTGAATCACGACCGTTCGCGACTGCTGCTGTTCCGCCGTCTCCTTCTGATCAGGCTGCGGAATCTGGGCTGTCTCTCCTTGCTCCTTATCCATCGAAACCACGACCATAAACACGATGATCAGCGTCAGCAGCACATCGATCAGCGGTGTGACGTTAATCTCAGGACCGCGCGCACCCCCGCCTGCCATTGAGAACGACATAGAAAGCTCCCCCGTTGTCCCATTAGCACGCGCGTGTCTGCAACATCAGACACCTGCAATACGGCGAGAGTTCCCCGAAGACCAGTTTCTTTATCTGGTCGATCGCGCATTACTGGAGAGAAGACGCCAGCCAACCAAAAAGGGCTTTGCTGGCTTATCCAATCGGATCTGTTGTGGGTGGTAGCGGCGGGGGCTCAGGCGGAAAAGGAATACCCGACGGAATCAAAGGCGCTGCCGGAGCCGATGCAGGATAAAGCGCCGCGCTCAGCCGAGGATAACGCGCCGCGAAGAAGTAAATGGAATAAGCCGGAAAGAATACGATGACGGGCACTGAAATTAGCGCCACCAGATATAGAAAGCCTGCCAGCAGAATGCTTCCTACCACGACTGCCAGCGTAATCGTATAGGCATTCCAGGTCAGTCCGGCTGTTTTTCCTGTGAGGACGGCGATAATGCTTAGTCCCACGGTGGGGATCGCAATGATCAACCCTAAAATCAGCGTCGCGATTCCGATCACGATTCCGGCACCGATAGCCATCAGAATTTTCATGCCGATATAGCCTGCGTAGCTGCCCATTTCGGCTTGCATCATTGGCCAAAGCCGCTGCCAACCCTCGATTGCCCCAATCTCTTCCAGCGCCATTTGTGGCACGACGAAATCCTTGGTCAACACGAAGATCACGGATATCACTACCAAAAAGGCCATGAACACGAAGAACAGAAGGATCCCACCTAGAATGAGCGGGAACAAATGCTCCTTTGGCGCCCTAAGCCAGCCGAGTGCAAAAGCAAAAGCCGCCGGAAGTCCAATCAGCAAGAACATGCCACCGACTGTGACGAACAGGTAAAGTAGCTTCCACAGAAAGTATCGCCAGCCCGGACCTTGCCTTAGGTTCCAGCTTCGGCTGATGCGGCACTCTTTCGCGAGGATGCTGTCGAACAGCACGAAGCGCATCACACTGCTGATGTACATCAAAATGATTCCGAATACGAACGCGCCGATAACAATGACCGAGATGAGCGCGATCAGGAGGGCCGGATCGATTCCCGACAAGCTTGGCGTTAAGGAGTGCGGCGAACTCCCGGGGTGCCGGGGAAGGTGGAAGTTTGATCCGTTGAACCCGCCGCCGGAGCTGAGTTCGCCAGCCAGCAGTCCGACCACCGCCAGTTTGGTCCACTGACCAAAGCGGAACGGTTTAAACAATTGCTGCTTGGTGTGTTCAACGGCAAGGCCGATCGTGTCAATGGCGGAGATGGGCAAAGCGCACCTCGAGCTAACTCAGCAGCAAGGTACTGCGAATTGCGCTGCGGATCAAACTAATTCTGCCCAGGGCTCACTCGTACCGCAGGGCCTCCACCGGATCGAGCTTGGATGCCCGCAAAGCTGGAACCAATCCGCTGGCCACGCCCACCAGCAGCAGCACCGCGCTCGAGAGGATGACGGTCATCATGGAAATTCGCAAGTGGATATCGCCCTGACCGGAATCGTCCTCAAACAGAGGACCCATCATCGGCATGGTTCCAACCGCCCATGCAATCAGATAGGAGAGCCCCACACCGATCGCTCCTCCCAGAACCATGATCAATAGAGTCTCCGCCAGAAATTGCAGCTTGATTTGGCTTTTCTTAGCGCCCAACGCGCGGCGCAGGCCGATCTCCCGGATTCGTTCATCCACGGAGACCAGCATGATATTCATCACCCCTACTCCGCCGATACCCAAAGTCAAGGCCCCGACAAAAGTCAGCAATACTTGTAACCCAATGGTCAGCGCATCAATCACCGGACGGAATTCGTCCCGCCCGAACATCTGAAGAGCCTTCGGATCGGTGGGAGAAAAATTCTGTCTCGTGGCCAACGCGGCCAACACTTGCGCCATTGCCCTTTTCTCAAATTGTGGGGCGATTGGCTCGAACACCAACACTCCGGCGTAACGCGTGTTCCACAAATCTCCGGCGGTGGAGTAGGGAATCCACGCGGAATCGTCGTCACTGCTGAAATAATTGCTGAGCTGGATCTTGCGCGCCATCACGCCGATGACGGTGAAGCGCACGCCGCCCACTTCCACCGTTTCTCCAATCGCGGGACGCCCGCTGAAGAGTTGTTCCTTAACGCGTCCACCAAGAAAAATCACACGCCGCCGTTCCAATTCATCCGCGGCATCAATCCATCGCCCCTCCGACGGCACTTCGTTCCGCATCTCGCCGTACTCCGGGCAAACTCCTCTTACCGCCGCTGTTCCCACCATGCGGTCGCCGTAGGAGACTCCCGGGCGATCCACGGTTTCGCGGCACACATGCTTCACCAGAGGCGCCGTTGCCTTGACCATGTCGAGGTCCGCCTGCTCGATAACAACTTTCTTCCCCGCCCGCTGCCCACCCGGCTGCTCGCTGGTCTGCTGCGGCCAGCAGATCACCACGCTCTTGCCGAAGGCGTCGAACCCGTGCACCAGAATGCTGCGGAAACTGCTGCCATAGGCGATCAGGAGAGTCACCGTGGCGATTCCCCACACGATGCCGAGCATGGTGAGGAAACTTCGCGTCAAGTTTCGCTTCAGCGCAATCCAAGCCTCGAGAATGATTTCAATCAACATGCGAGGGTTTGCTCTATCCTCCGGCCTCGTAGCGCAGGGCCTCGATCGGATCAATCGATGCTGCTCTTCGCGCCGGATAGAGCGCCGCCCCTACGGCTATCGTGCCCAGCAGACCGGCAGCTACAAGACCGGAAGTCCAATCCGGAATGAGCCCGGCAAAGAAATCCGGCATGGGCAACAGGTTCACGAGCGCGCAAAATCCGAACGCCACGCCGAGACCAATGGCGCCGCTGACCAACGCGATGATCAGAGCCTCCACGAAGAACTGCCGCAAAATGGTTCCCGCCGGCGCACCCAGCGCCTTGCGCACACCGATCTCGCGCGTCCTCTCGCGGACCGCAACCAGCATCACGTTCATTACGCCAAGCCCGCCCAACAGCAGCGTTACCACTCCCACCGCGCCCAGAAAATATTTCATTCCATCGGTCATTTGCCGGAATGCCTTGGCCTCCTGCACGGTATCCCAGATAGGGCATGCCTCTTTGTCATTCGGATCGTAGCGATGCATGCGCGCCAAGGCGACGCGCACTTCATGCTTGCAGGCCTCATGCTGTTCCACCGACTTCGGTGTCACCAGCAACTGATCGAAAGTAGAGTGCGTACCAGGAGGCTTGTCGGGAAAGTCGCGACGCATCGCGGAAAACGGAATGAAGACTTTGTTTACGTCCCAACCGTCATAGCTCGAATCCTGCTTCTTTTTCTCCATCACGCCGATCACGACGAAAGGGAAGTCGTTCAGATAGACGTTCTCGCCCACGGGATTACGCCCCGGAAACAACTGCTTCGCCGCATCCGATCCGAGAAACGCGACCCGTCTCGCCTCGCGCACGTCACTCCAGTCATAGAACCGTCCCAGCCCAACGTTAAGGCTGCGAATCTCACTGAACTGCGGGTAGGATCCAGCCACCTCGAGTGTCGCATTGTTGAAGTTGCTATGGATCGGAACAGTTTCCTGCTCCAGTTCCGGGATGGCATATTCGCAATCCGGCGCCTCCGCCTGCACCACCGGCACATCCGAATCTACCCAATGGATCAGTCGTCCCGCATGCGTTCCCCCCGCCTGCAGGCTGGTGCGGCCATGGAAAACGATCATCACATCCTTGCCCAGAGTTCTGGATTGCTCCTCCTGCCCTTTGCGCAAGCCCTCACCAGCCGCCACCATCAGCACGATCGACACAATCCCCCAGGCAATGCCAAACATGGTGAGGAATGCGCGGAGTTTGTGCGCCCAGAGGGTTCGCACGACGTCGACAACGAGGTCTCGCAGGGTCATCGCGCTTCTTTGACTTGGACGCGACCAGGCAGAGAAGGTAAGCCCACCATGCCCGGTTCGCTCCTGCTAGTGGATACGTATCCGCGGATGGATTAGTTGCAAGAAACTCTGTATCGACGCAGGTTTTTGTCGAGTGTCTATTTCGGGAGGACGTCCTTCTCCATGGTCAGAAGGGGCGTGCCGAACAACTCGTGCGGACCTTCCTGGTTCCGCCGGAAGCCCGACCTTTCGTAGAGACGGATGGCTGAACTAAGGAAGGGAGTAGTGCTTAGAAATAATCGAGCGCAACCCTGTTCTGCAGCCCAATCTTCGGCACGATGCAACAGGGCAACTCCGACGCCCGATCCGCGTGCCGCGGGCAACACCGCCATACCTCGAATGTACGTCGACCTGGCATTGAGAACGGCTGAGACCGTGCCCGCCAAAGCGCCGCCGCGGAATGCTACCCAAAGCGGGCCCTCGTGCATGCGCGATAAAACTTCCTCGGAATTCGGAGTCGTCGCGGCGAAGCCTCCGTCTGAGTACAGCTCTTTGAACTCGATAAACGAGTCATGCAATACCCCGGCAATGGCGGAAGCATCTTCCGGAGCAGCGCGACGAATCTCAATTTTGTCCGCCGGCACGTTTGTGTTCCATCCCGCAGCGTCGCTTCCGGTTCAAGTTCTTGTCGCCGTCCCTCGAGTTTCTTCCAGCCACTCGTCGAAATGCTGCAGAGCCAGTTCGCATTGCATCCGGTGCCGCTCCTTGCGGTCGCGAATCTTTTTCTCCAGCGCGGGTAATAGATCAAAGGTGATATTGGCCGGCTGAAAGTTTTTGGCGTCCGCATGTGCAACGTAATGCGTCAGCGATCCAAACGCCGAGGATCGCGGTGGCGGCATCCGCTCGGTTCCTCGAACCAGCGCTGCCGCGTGAACCCCAGCCATCAGTCCGGTTGCGATCGACTCAACGTAACCCTCGACTCCGCAAATTTGTCCCGCAAAAAAAACGCGCGGATGGGCCTTCATCTGCAGGGTCTCGCGCAGCAAGGCCGGCCCGTTGATATAGGTGTTGCGGTGTATCTGTCCATAGCGCAGGAACCGCGCATTCTCCAGACCCGGAATCAGGCGCAGCACTCGGGCCTGCTCGCCGAACTTCAGATGATTCTGAAAGCCCACCAGATTGTAGGAATCTGCGCGCAGGTTTTCCTGCCGCAATTGCACCACCGCATAGGGCATCCGTCCGGTGCGCGGATCCTTCAGCCCCACGGGCTTCATTGGTCCAAAGCGCAAAGTGTCGCGTCCGCGGCGCGCAATTTCCTCAATTGGCAAGCAGCTCTCGAAGTAATTCAGTTTTTCCCAGTCACGCTCCTCCACCGACTGCGCCACGAGGAGTGCATCGTAGAAAGTGTCGTATTCTTCGCGCGTCATCGGACAGTTAATGTAGTCGGCCGATCCCTTGTCATACCGTGCCGCCATGTACACCCGCGACATGTCAATCGAATCCGCTTCCACAATCGGACTGATCGAGTCGTAAAAATACAAATGCGAATTGTTTGCGGCGGGATTCCGCGGGACGGAGCAACCCGAGGGACTAAGTCCTGCTTCATCCGGAGCTCCCCCTAACCGTCCAATTTCCGCAGACAGCGCGTCGGACGTCAAAGGGCCAGTAGCGACGATAGTGACATGTTCGCCAGCCTCCTCGATTTTTAATACCTCTTCCCTCCGTATCTTGATACCCGACTCGCGCGAAATTGCCTCGGTGACTCGATTCGCGAACGCAATACGATCCACCGCCAGCGCATGTCCCGCTGGAACCGCGCATTGGCGCGCAATTTCCAGCAGCAACGAGCCGGCTCGGCGCATTTCTTCCTTTAACAACCACGGAGCGGTGTTCTCAGAATCCGATTTCAAAGAATTCGAACAGACGAGCTCCGCAAAGTCCGCTGTCTGGTGCGCCTGCGTCGACCGCACCGGCCGCATCTCGAACAACTCGACGTTCACTCCCAGCCGGGCACACTGCCATGCCGCCTCCGACCCCGCCAGCCCGGCTCCTATGACTTTGACGGCGTGCATCTTGTGATCGTAGCAGGCGCTAGGGAATCCAGGGCAACGGCGGCGCAACACTACCGGCCGACAAGTATGTGATGAAAAGCGACTTCGCTCACGGATTGGCGAGGGTTGATTGGCTGGCCACGCACAGCCAACTGTCGTTCTGGCGGATCCACGTGTCTGTAAAGCGTTCCCGAAGCGTATAAGGTTTCCGGTTCGTCTCGCCACTTTCACGGTACAAGCCGGTCACGACCGCAACTGCACCGTAAACGTGCACGGACATGAATTCACTGACAACTCGCTCGGGGCGCAGAGTCTGCGAGCGCACACTAGCCAGGTACTCTGCCTTACCCATCAGCTTGCCGTCGAAGTCGACGTAAACCAGTTCGGCCCCGAGCAGGATACTCAGCGCGGCTGCATCTTTTTGATGGACAGCTTGGTTCCACGCATTCTCCAGGGACAGGATTCTCACTCGATCGCTGTCAGCCGTTCTTGTGGCCTGAGCCACGAGGGGAGGTGCCAACACAAGCAAAAGCGTAAAAAGCTTCCACATCGCAGCTCCTACTCTCCGCGGCGAACATTGACGTCGTGATCAAAGTCGTGCCGCGCCCAACATATCTCATAGCACGACTCATTACAGTATCGGCATTCCCGCTTGTTTTCTTCAGTGCAGTGGACGGGTTCTCCGACTTTCGTCACTTTGCCCAGGATTCCTCTATCATGAACGCAACGACTTACGGTCGAGGAGGAGTGAATGGCACGCATTAACCTGATCGCCCCGGAGGACGCATCTCCGGAGGTGCGCGAAATCTATGAGACCACGCTCCGCGGAAAGCCCGGCAACGTGCAGAAAGCTTTGGCTTACCGCCCCGAGATGCTTAAGAGTTTTCTAAGTTTCTATGCTAGCGTCGGACGATCCCTCGATCGCAAACTTTACGAACTTATTTATCTTCGCGTGTCGTTCATCGATGGGTGCCGCTATTGCACGCAGCATCACGTGGCGTCGTCGAAGCGCGCCGGACTCACCGCGGAAGACTGGGCGGCACTGAAGGCGGGAAATTATTCCCGTTACAATGAGAAAGAGCGAGCTGCCTTAGTTTACGTCGAGAAGTTGACCCGCACTCCCCACGAAATCAATGATGCGGACTTCGGCGCACTCAAGAAGCAATTTTCCGATGCGGAGATTGTCGATCTACACATGCTCGCGGGCCTTGCCAACCTTACCAATCGCTTGACGGACCCGTTGGGACTGGAACTGGAGTTCTCGGAAGAAAAAATGTAGACGATGGCCACGCATTTCAACGGATCGTAACGATAAAGCGAAATTCTGATGTTGCTGTATCCGTGGAAATCCGTGGCTAAAGAATCTCCCGGGCATCTCCTGCACGCCGGGTCACGCGCTCGCGGTCCAGATACTCCAGCAGCGGAATCGCGTACTTGCGGCTCACGCCCGTCAATTCCTTGAACTTGGCCACGTCAATCGTCGCCGATTTTGTTTTGAGAGCAGAAATCCGTCCGCGCAGCTCAGCCAACGCGCTGCGATGAAAGACCAGGTCATCGGAAACTTTGATCAACACCTTATCCCGCAACAGCAGCGTCACGATTTTCTGCGCCCGCGTCTTGTCGATCTTTAGTGCAGCCATCACTTCACGGAGAGCGGGAACCTTCAGACCGGCCGAGGCAAACGCGCGCTCAATTTCATCTTTCGATTCGGCCTCTTCCTCCTTCATGACCACGCCATGACCGGCTAAGCGCACCACGTCACCAACAACTTCGATCTTTTTCTCGCGGACTAGCATGCCGAGGGCTGCGTCAAACACGTCGGCTGACGCTTTCGGCCGCTCGCGTAATTGCTCTTTGTTGATTCCGCTGACGAGGGGGTTTCGTTTGTGAAAGTCCCCAACCGTCTGCGTGATGTACAGCTTCAACGCCTCCAAGGCGGGCAGATGTAGAAGTAGTTCGCCGATTCGCACGACTTGATTTTCGTTGATTGCCTGCGCCAGTTGAGCCTCGATAAAGCTCTTCGTCCAGCCGGTCTCAGCAATTAGCTGAGACATCGAGATCCCAGCCTGATGCCTTCGCGCGATCCGCGCCCACAGAATTGTCTCCACGTTGCCGTCCGCGAGTATTTTCAGGAAATCGGCTTGCCCGGGCATGCGCGGAATCGGCGCGGCGTCGAGCACAACTCCACCGCCGATTGTCGCCACCGGCGAAAACTGTCGCAGGATGAACCTGTCGCCGGGCAAGAGCAGCGCTGGTTCTGGCAGCTTGATGCGCGCGAACATCTGCTCGCCTGCAGCAATCTTTTTCGCACCGTATAGCAAAACCTCCGCCACGGTTTCCATGGTGTACGAGTGAAAATGCACTTGCGCCCGATCCTTCAACGGATGCTCCGCCGACAGACAGAAGGCGCAACAAAACATCGGCGCGCCGCGTGGTTTCAAATGTCGCCGGAGGTGCAAGAGTCATGCCTCGGGACAAGTCCTCCGTGCTTGCCCCCGCAAGGTTCAACGCAGTCCGTTGACCCGCTATAGTCGATTCCGCGGCCTGTCCGTGTACCTGCACGCCACGCACACGCACGCGGCGCCCGATCGGGAAAACTTCCACTTCGTCTTCACGGCGAATTGTTCCGGCCACCAGTGTTCCGGTTACCACGGTCCCGAAGCCCTTCATGGTGAACACCCGATCGATGGGCAAGCGGGCGATTGCAAGAGAATCTCGCGGCCGCACCCCGGTCGCCGCGAAAATGATTGCGCGCTTTAATTCGTCCAATCCCGCGCCGGTCAAGGCGCTCACTGCCACAATCGGACTCGGTTGATCCAAACTGGGCCGATCCAAGAATGTCCCACGAAGAAACTCCTGCACTTCCAAGCGCACGACCTCAAGCGTCTCGGCATCGACAGAATCCGATTTCGTCAGCACCGTGATTCCGCGTTGCACGCCCAATAACTGCAAAATGTCGAAATGCTCCCGCGTTTGCGGTTTGATCCCCTCGTCAGCCGCAATCACCAGCAACACCAAATCAATTCCGCCCACGCCCGCGAGCATGTTGCGCACAAAACGCTCGTGCCCGGGGACGTCGACAAAGCCCAGCCGCAAGGTTTCGCCGTTTGGTCCAGGCAGATCGAGGTGAGCGAAGCCAAGGTCAATGGTGATCCCGCGTCGCTTCTCTTCTTCCAGTCGGTCAGCATCAATTCCGGTCAAAGCCTTGACCAGTGCAGTTTTACCGTGATCGATGTGCCCTGCCGTGCCCACGATGATGGATTTCATCTGGCTGGATATTACCGGAAACTGCTTCACCATTGAAAAAGCGAATCACAAACATAATGGGGATGACGGCTTCCCCGCCAGATGCGACAATAGAGTCTCCCCATGACCACCGCCATAACTTCTGCCTTTTCTCCGGATATCCTCCGGCAGCACGGCCTTACCTCGGACGAATACGAAAAGATTAAGCAGCTTCTCGGGCAGCGCGAGCCCACGCTCACCGAACTTGGCATCTTCAGTGTGATGTGGAGCGAGCACTGTTCCTACAAATCCTCGCGCGTGCATCTGAAACGTTTGCCCACGCGCAGCAAGCGGGTGCTGCAGGGTCCGGGAGAGAATGCCGGCATCATCGACATCGGAGACGGCTGGGCGTGTGCCTTCAAGATTGAATCGCACAATCACCCGTCGTTTATCGAGCCCTTTCAAGGCGCAACCACCGGAGTAGGTGGAATTCTGCGTGACATCTTTACGATGGGAGCGAGGCCGGTTGCAGTGATGGATTCGCTAAGGTTCGGGCCTATTACCGACTCTCCCCACACAAGCTGAGATCCATAAGAATCACTCGATTCTCGAAGGTGTCGTCAGCGGCGTCGCTTCCTACGGCAACTGCTTCGGTGTGCCCAATCTGGGTGGCGAAACCAAGTTCGAGCCGTGCTACTCCGGCAATCCGCTGGTGAATGCTTTTGCCATGGGCCTCGTCCGCAAAGATGAGATCTTCTACGCCCGTGCAGCCGGGGAAGGCAATCCGGTGATTTACGTTGGAGCCAAAACCGGGCGCGACGGCATCCATGGCGCGACCATGGCCAGCGAGGAGTTCAGCGAGGCTTCGGAGGCGAAGCGGCCGAACGTGCAGGTCGGCGATCCGTTTCTTGAGAAGTTGCTGCTCGAAGCCTGTCTCGAAGCCATGCAGACCGGAGCGATTGTGGGTATTCAGGACATGGGCGCTGCCGGACTTACCTGCTCGACCTGCGAGATGGGCGGGCGCGGCGGCGTGGGTATCGAGATCGAACTCGATCGCGTCCCACAGCGGGAAACCGGCATGACCCCTTACGAAATCATGCTGAGTGAATCCCAGGAACGCATGTTGCTGGTCGCACAGAAGGGCCGCGAACAAGAAGTTTTCCGGGTGTTTGAAAAGTGGGGACTCGACGCCGTCGAAGTCGGCAAGGTCACGACTGACAATAAACTGCGCGTGCTCCATCACGGCGGCGCGGTTGCGGAGATTCCGAATCAGGCGCTGACGGACGATGCGCCAGTTTACAAACGTCCACTCGCCCGTTGGGAACCGCCCGTTCCGCGCGAGACGCCGAGTCACATTAGGCTTAATGTGGGCGGTAACTCCACACAAGATCTCAAGCAGCTTCTTGCGAGTCCAAATATCTGCGGCAAGCGGTGGGTCTGGCAGCAATACGATCACATGGTACAGACCAACACAGTGGAGGCTCCGGGTGCGGGCGATGCGGGCGTGATCCGCATTAAGGGCTCGCAGCGCGGCCTTGCCATGGCGCTTGACGGCAACGGGCGCTGGTGTTATCTCGATCCACGGTTGGGCGCGATGCATGCCGTGGCCGAAGCTGCGCGCAAGGTGGCTTGCTCGGGAGCGACTCCCGTGGGTGCCACCAACTGCCTTAATTTCGGTAATCCTGAAAAGCCACACATCATGTGGCAATTCTCGCAAACCATCGATGGCATTACGAAAGCCTGCGAGGAGTTGGAGATTCCCATCACCGGTGGCAACGTCAGCTTCTACAACGAGACGCTGGGTGAGGGCATTTACCCTACGCCGGTGCTGGGCGTGGTGGGGATCCTTGAAGACGTGCACAAGGTGGCGAAGATGCATTTCACCACGGCTGGGCGCACGATCGTGCTATTGCGCGGCGGCGAGACCGCCGATATCACCGATGTAGAAAGCGAATTCGGCTCGTCAGAATACGCAAAAGAAATCTTGGGCGCGGTGTGGGGATATCCGCCGGAACTCGATCTAGAAAAGGAAGTTGGGCTGCAGAAAACGGTGGTTGAACTGATTCAGCAAGGATTGGTTGATTCCGTGCATGACTGCTCCGACGGCGGTTTAGCCGTGGCATTGGCAGAAAAGGCATTTGCCAGGAATATCGGTGCGCGCGTCAACCTTGCTGCGAACGGACTTCCGGCGGAGTTTGTGCTGTTTGGCGAGGATCCGAGCCGCATCATGGTCTCCTGCGACCCAGGCAGCGTGGAAAGAATCCAACAAGTGGCAAGGAGAAATGGAATCTCTGCAGATGTAATCGGGGAAACGATTCCGGAACGGCTGGAAATTTCGCTGGATGGGCGCGTGGTTGTATCCGCCGGCGTTTCAGAATTGAACCAGGCTTACGAATCCGCTCTGGAATCTTCTTTGCGGACTGATGCAGAACTCGTGGCGAGCTAAGGGCTAAAGGCTAATTGCAAAATGCTGATTTCCGATAAATTCCACGACGAGTGCGGAGTCGTAGCGATCTTCGCTCATCCCGAAGCAGAGAAGCTTGCTTACCTGGGTTTGCACGCCCTGCAGCACCGCGGGCAGGAGTCGGCTGGCATTGTGACTTCCGATGGCCTGACTTCGCGAGTGCACAAGGCCATGGGCCTGGTTGCCGACATCTTTACCGAAGATGTGCTCGCGCAGATACGCGGGACGCTGGCCATCGGCCACACGCGTTACTCAACGGCTGGCGATTCGGCGCTCCTCAACGCGCAGCCGATTCTGGTGGGGTCGAATAAGGGATCGATTGCGGTGGCGCATAACGGCAATCTTGTGAATGCTGCGGAGGTGCGGAGCCGGCTGGAGCGTCAAGGGTCGATCTTTCAGACCAACAGCGATACCGAGGTGATCGTCCATCTGATTGCGCTTTCGAAAGAGCACACCCTGCCGGAAGCGATTGCGGATGCCTTGCGGCGCGTGGAAGGCGCTTTTTCGCTGGTGGTCATGAGCCCGGACCGCATCATTGCTGCCCGTGATCCGCGCGGCTTCCGCCCGCTGGCCATGGGACGCATTCCCGCGCTCGAAGGCCAGAAGCGTGACACCATTGTCTTTGCTTCAGAAACGTGCGCCTTCGATCTCATCGGCGCGACCTACGAGCGCGACGTGAAGCCCGGCGAATTGGTCGTGGTCGGGCCGGAAGGTATCACTTCGCGTTTCTATTCGACCGCCGCGCCGCAGTCGAGTTGCATTTTCGAGCACGTCTACTTTTCGCGTCCGGACAGCGTCGTGTTTGGCCGCGCCGTGCAGACCAGCCGCGAGGAACTTGGACGGCAGTTGGCGCGCGAGGCGCCGGTGGAGGCCGATCTCGTGGTCCCCGTGCCGGATTCGGGCGTGACTGCAGCCGTGGGATACGCGGCTGAGAGCGGCATCCCGTTTCGCTTCGGGTTGATCCGCAATCACTATGTGGGCCGGACGTTTATCGAGCCGAGCCAGAGTGTGCGCGACTTTGGTGTGAAGCTGAAGCTCAATCCAGTGCGGTCGCTTCTGGAAGGGAAGCGCGTGGTGCTGATCGACGATTCCATTGTGCGCGGTACCACCAGCCGCAAAATTGTTCGAATGGTTCGCAGCGCGGGAGCGAAAGAGGTTCACATGCGCATCTCGTGTCCACCGACGATAGCCCCTTGTTACTATGGCGTGGATACGCCCTCGAAAAATCAGCTGATCGCGGCCAACAAATCGATCGACGAGATTCGGCAATACGTTCGCGCGGATTCCCTTGCCTATCTGTCGCTGGAAGGTCTTAAGAAAGCTTGCGGCGATGGAGAGAAGACTTCCTATTGTTCCGCTTGCTACACGGGAAAGTATCCTACCAACATCGTGGATGTGGAGGAGATCCAGCCAGCCGCCGTTTCGCGGTAATAAGCGGTCTTCCACTAGATCTTCTTTCGAGCTACAGCGACGCGCGGGATATCCTGCAGGTCATTCACAATCCGGACTTCTTTCCATCCGGCCAGCAGTTTTTTGGTCTCTTCCGCGATGGTGCCGCTGATCTCTATCACCAGCCAACCGCCCGACCGGAGCGCGATGTGAGATTTCGGTATGAGCCGCGCAATCACCTCAACTCCGGTGTGACCCGCAAAGACCGCGTTACGCGGCTCGAACCTGCGCACTTCGAGCTGGACTTGATCTTCCTCCGACTCGCCTACGTAGGGCGGGTTGGAGACGATGATGTCGAAGAAGTTGTCTGCGAATCCAGTCAGCAAATCAGCTTCGCGAAAGTGAATGCGGGATTCCAGTTGATGCCGGGCGGCGTTAGCGCGCGCGATTTCGAGAGCAGCCGAGGAGATATCCGTAGCGTGGATTTCCGCTTGCGGTAATTCCTTGGCGAGCGAAACCCCAATGCAGCCAGAGCCCGTACCGACGTCAATCAGTCGCAGAGCGCTGGCGGGCAAAAGCGTTTGCCCCACACAGGCCAAAACAGTCTCGATGACGTGCTCCGTCTCAGGACGCGGAATTAACACCGCTGGCGTGACAATGAAATCCATGCCCCAAAATTCCTGATGCCCGGTAATATACTGCGCCGGAACGCCGCGCTCTCGCTCCGAGAGCACGGCCTGATAGCGGCCAATTTCATCGGAAGTAAGATCACGTTCCGGATGTGCGTACAGGTAAGCCCGATCACATCCCAGCGTGAACATCAGCAGAAGCTCTGCATTCATGCGCGGCGACGGAACCTTCGCATCAGCTAGGCGCTTCACGGCCGACAAGAGTTCAGCTTTCAGTTGCACTGCATCATTTCAACACACACGCACGCCGCAGGAATAAAAAAGGCGAAATGAAAGGAGTTCCGAAGGCTCTTTAAGCTTGGCGAGGATTCAGCCGGGCGATTTCCGAGTTGAGCACGGCTGCGAAGGCAACCCAGGCGGCGTACGGTATGAAAGCATTGGCGGCTGCGCGGTCTACCTTTCGAGCTGTTTTGATGTAGGCAAAGATCATGCCCTCCAACGCGATCGCGTCAGCCAGGGCCAGCGTTGGACTATGCTCCCCAAAAAATAGCATCGACCATTTCGCGTTGGTGGCCAGTTGCGAAATCCACAGCCGCAACGCATGTTTGCGCTCGCGAGACGGCGCGGCGCTCCATATGCGCCATCCCGACCAGGCCATCGTCGCGTAGAGCACTGTCCAAACCACTGGGTATACCTTCTCGGGAGGGGCAAAACTTGGTTTATCCAGGTGTCGGTACCAACCTGCGCGGCTTTCCTTGCGACTGTAACGGGCGCTGTACCATGCTGCGCCTGCCGTCACCAGTCCGAAGCCGGTAAGTGCCAGCAGCGAGCGAGACTTGTTTTTCGACATAGTGCACCTTAGGTGCTGAATCAGTCCTGACGGTTGCTGTAGCGGTCGTGTTTCTGCTATCCGTGGCGCGAACCGTGTTCACGCCACCGTCGCACCCTCTTCCTTTAGTTTCTCCGCCTGGTAATGCGTGGTCAGCGCTTCAATCAGCGGTTGCAGCTTACCATCCATTACAGCTTCGAGCTGATGAATCGTAAAGCCAATCCGATGATCGGTAAGCCGGTTTTGCGGGAAGTTGTAGGTACGAATCTTCTCGCTCCGGTCACCGGAACCCACCATGGCCTTGCGCTCTTTCGCCAGCGCCTGCTGCTGCTTCTCCATTTCGATTTCGTAGAGGCGGGAGCGCAGCACGCGCATGCCCTTTTCGCGATTCTTGATCTGCGACTTCTCATCCTGGCAACTTACTACTGTGTTCGTCGGAATGTGCGTGATGCGCACAGCCGAGTATGTGGTATTGACCGATTGGCCTCCGGGGCCCGACGAGCAGAAAGTGTCAATGCGCAGATCCTTTGCTTCAATCTTGATGTCGACATCTTCGGCCTCGGGCAGCACGGCCACGGTGACGGCCGAGGTGTGGACTCGTCCTTGTTGCTCGGTTGCGGGAACCCGCTGCACGCGGTGCACGCCGCTCTCGTACTTTAGCTGAGAATAAACCCGCTTGCCTTCGATGATGGCGATGACTTCCTTCAAGCCGCCTGCAGAAGACTCTGACGAAGAGAGCACCTCAACTTTCCAATGCTGGGTTTCCGCATAGCGCGTGTACATGCGGAAAATCTCAGCGACAAAGAGCGTGGCTTCGTCTCCGCCAGTGCCGGCCCGGATTTCGAGAATAATGTTTTTCTCATCATTCGGATCTTTCGGCAATAGCAAGACCTTCAATTCTTCTTCGATGGCCGCTACGCGCGGTTCGAGCTTGTTGAGTTCCTCTTGCGCGTAGGCCCGCATCTCCGGATCTTTTTCGTCGACGAGCATCGCTTTGCTCTCGACGATACCTCGCGTCAGGTCCTTGTACTCACGATACTTCTCCACCACAGGTGCAATTTCACTGTGCGCCTTCGCAGTCTTCTGATATTTCGCCGAATCGTTGACGATATCTGGAGAGGCCAGAGCCCGGGTCAGCTCTTCATAACGGGTTTCGATTTGGTCAAGACGTTCAAACATGTCAGCTTTCCTGGAGGCGTCGGCTTTCGACGTCTCGGTTCAGCCGGTCGCTTTCGCGTAGCTGGCCAGACGTAACAAGTTACGTCCCCACAGCATTTTCATTTTAATGATATGAAGGATTAGGAAGAGAGAAATATTCGCGGCGGGGCCGCTAGGCAATCACCAGCTCGCCGCCGTTTTCCTTTTCCAGAACCATGGCGTGATTGAGCGCGACGATGGCGCATTGCGCCTGCTCATCCGATGGGGGCTGCGTCGTAATGCGCTGTAGCCACAGGCCGGGAGCCGTCATCAGCGCGAACAGCGAACCGCGATGTTTAGCCGCGAAGCGAATGATTTCGTAGGAGACGCCGGCAATTACGGGCAACAGCGCGATACGGCAGGCAAAGCGCGCCCAAAATGTGGTGAAGGGAATCAGCATGTAGAAGCCGATCGAGATCAGCATCACCGTCATCAGAAAACTGGTACCGCAACGAGGATGGAAGGTCGAATACTTCTGCACCGCTACGGTTTCAAGGGGATCGCCATTCTCGAAGGCAAACACCGTCTTGTGCTCGGCGCCGTGATACTCGTAGACGCGTCGGATATCAGGGAACAGAGAAACTCCCCAGATGAAGAGCAAGAACAGGATCAAGCGCACCGCACCGTCGATCAGGTTAAACACAATCTGGCCGCCGAAAGCCGGATTGAATTTTTTCAGTTCGGTGGCCGCCAGCAGCGGGAGGTACTTGTACATGAAAATGAAGAACGCAAGCGACAGGATCACGTTGCCTGCCGCCAGCCATCCGCTAATGGTGGCGGCTTTCTCACGAGTCTGCGTTTGAGAGGATTTCGCTTCGCTATGCTCCGCCGGAACAGCCGCGTCCTTATCTCTCGCTTCGCTTTGCATCACGTCTTCAATGGCCACATTTGCCGAGAAACGCAGGGCACGGTATCCCAGAGACATTGCGTACCCGAGCGTCATCACGCCGCGAACCACGGGCCATGCCATCCACTTATGTTTTTCTGAGGGACGCTCGAGCGGTTCGCTCAGAGTGACCACTTCGCCGGAAGGCTTGCGACACGCGATCGCCCAAGCGTGCGGTGAACGCATCATCACGCCCTCGAGAACAGCCTGGCCGCCGATCAGCGTCTCCTCGCCACTCTCAAGGGCAGGGAGAAGCTGCACCGCTACCAGAAACCGCACGAGATTTCGAAGATAACGCACTGTCCTTAGATGCTCCGGGGGCGGCAACGCACCAACTACTAGATTACCACAGCGAGATTTGCATACTGGGGTTACGACTGAGTGCGATAAGTGTTTACAATGACGGCGTTTAACGCCTTGAAGTCAGCACTCGGCAAGGCTTTCGTCTATGCTCGGAACCACATCTCATCGATATGCATAAGCTGGCGGAAACCTGCGAGTCCATAGCAGCCACGACCAAGAAGCTGCAGAAGACCGCGATCGTGGCCGACTATCTAAAGTCGCGCACCGTCGATGAAGCGGCAGTCTCGGCGGTGTTTCTGTCCGGACGACCGTTTCCCGCGTGGGAAGAGACGACGATGCAAGTCGGTGGTTCTCTGCTGTGGCGTATCGTCGCAGAACTTTCGGGGAAGGATGAGTCGGCTCTTACCAGCGCCTATCGTAAGCGCGGTGACCTCGGCGCAGTCGCGGCGGATGTTCTCGAGGAGCATTCAAGGCAGCGCCTCCAAATCGTGGAAGTCGCCGATGCATTCCGGAAAATCGCGGCGAGGCGTGGGCCAGCGGCAAAGACAGCAATTGTGCATGATCTTTTGTCGCGGGCCCAGCCGCTTGAAGCCAAGTACATCGTAAAGGTCATGACTGGGGACCTGAGAATTGGGCTGAAGGAGAGCCTGGTGGAGGAAGCGATTGCCAAAGCCTACGGCAGCACGCTCGCGGGGGCGTTGGAAGAGGTGCAGCGTGCCAATATGCTATTGGGTGATATCGGTGAGACGCTTCGTCTGGCTGTCGAAGGCAACCTGGCCACGGCAAAGATGCGGATGTTTCATCCCTTGGCCTTCATGCTGGCCAGTCCGATCGACTCGGCGGAAGAAGGGCTGAGTTATTTCGAGGAGGCGGCCGTGGAAGATAAGTATGACGGCATCCGTGCCCAGGCCCATGTCTCTCAGGGCGAGGTGAAGTTTTTCTCGCGTACACGAGATGAGATCACCGAATCGTTTCCCGAGTTGCCGGACACTCTTGCCGGATTGCCGCAGGATGCGATTCTCGATGGAGAGATCGTGGCATGGGAGTATCCGCAGAATCTGGTGCAGACCCAGCAGTTGGTGGGCGAAGCTTTCTCTGAAGCCGGAGAGGCGAAAGCCGAAGAACTGGGCGGAGCGCGGCCGTTCTCCGTGTTGCAGCCGAGGCTCGGCCGGAAGAAAGTTAGCGAGAAAATGCTGCGGGAGATCCCCGTAGCCTACCTGGTGTTCGATGTTCTGTACGTGGGCGGAGAGTTGCTGATCGATCGAACCCTGCAGGAGCGCGCGCAGATTCTGAATGGATTGCTGGCCGCAGAAAGAAATGCCATTTCCTTCGGAGAGGGAGCAACGCAAAAGAATGTAGGAACTCAAGGCAAGTTGGCTTTCGGAAGCGCGGAAGAGATTTCGACGCACAGCATCATCCGCGCGCCTGTATTTCGGGCGGCTTCACCGGAAGAACTTGAAGAACTGTTTACCGCCGCGCAGGCCAGGGGCAACGAAGGATTGATGATCAAAGACCTCGCCTCAACCTATACACCGGGCAAGCGCGGCAAGTCATGGCTGAAGATGAAGCGGGAACTGGCCACGCTCGACGTGGTAGTGACCGCGGTCGAATACGGTCACGGCAAGCGTGTGGGCGTGCTTAGCGATTACACCTTTGGCGTGTGGGACACGAATAAAGATCGGTTGGTGAATATCGGCAAGGCCTATTCGGGACTGACCGACGCTGAGATCGCCGAGATAACGCAATGGTTTCTTGAAAACACGATTGAAGATCAGGGCTTCCGCCGGACCGTTGAGCCGAAGATTGTGCTGGAAGTGGCGTTCAATAACATGATGCAGTCGGATCGTCATGAGAGTGGCTACGCATTACGCTTCCCCCGGATTGTGCGCCTGCGACCGGACAAGTCGCCAGAAGAGGCGGACAGGATTGAGCGAGTGCGTGAGATCTTCGAGAAGCAAACCTCCGGGAAGAATTCATAAATCGCAAGGCTTCGCTGAGAGATCTGCAGAGAATACTGACTATGCGACCCGCACATTTAGGTGAACTCGGCGGTTGGCATCAGTGACTGTGATGGTGATGTGCTTCAGTCTCCCCGACCGGCATCACGCATCCGTGCGCCACTTCACATTCCACGTGCTCGAACTGGATGGTGGTGTGATCGATGCGGAAGTTCTGATGCAGGCGCTCTTTTACGTCGCGCAAGATGCGCTCGCTGACCGACGGCGGAATATCGGCAATCGCGATGTGGCAAGAGAGAGCGCGGGTCTCTGAACCGATGCTCCAGCAGTGAAGATCGTGGACATCGTTGACGCCCTCCACCGAGCGAATGCGTCATTTCCACCAGTTCGAGCTTGACGCCGCGGGGCGTGCCTTCCAGCAAGATATTCAGGGTCTCGCGCACGATTCCGAAGCCCGACCACAAGATGAGCACACCAATCCCGAATGACAACGCGGAGTCGATCCAGTAATCTCCCGTGACCAGAATGGCCCAGCCACCGGCAATTACAGCCGCCGTCGAAAGCGTATCCCCCACTTCATGGAGCAGTGCGCTACGGATGTTCACGTCGCCGCCGGAACGATACAGCAGAAGCGCGATGACCCCGTTCATCACCACACCCGCTCCGGCGACCCACATCATGACCGAGGCCTGCACATGTTCTGGGTGCTGCAGCCGCCGGAAAGCCTCGTAGAAGATGAAGAAGGAAACCGCAACCAGCGACACGGCGTTGACCAGCGCGGCCAGACACTCCGGCGCGATGGTAGCCGTAAGTCTTGGTGGAACTCGCCGGGCGCGACTGCAAATAGACGGCGACCAGAGACAGAAGCAGGGCGAGAAAATCGGAGAGATTATGTCCGGCCTCGGAGAGCAGCGCCAGCGAATGGGCACGAATCCCGGCCACCACCAGCAGCACGATGTAGGCAAGAGTCACGCCCAGCGAAATTTTCAGTACTCGCTTGGGACCGCCCCCGCCATGAACGTGGACGTGCATCATTTAAGTGTACGGGCGGGGAAGGCTGGGTTCAAGACTAGCGGGGACACTGTAAAACGATCAGCGGTTGAATAGTTTCTGCAGGTAGCGGTCGTTATACAGCGTGGTCGTGCTCTGAACAAATTCGAGAATCCGGTACATTTTTTCGCGGGATTCGCGGCTCATCTCCTTAAATTGGATCGCCACGCCCGATCCTGGATGGATTCTGGCTATGGTCCCTTCCGAATTCAAATTCGCGTCGTCCATCGAGAAGACCACTTTGACATTCGAACCGGGCGTAAGGATGGCGCTGGTCTCGACATAACAGCCGCCCAGGCTGAGATCGATGAGGTTCCCGAAAATCGGCCCCCCGCTCGGCTGAGGATGCAACTCAATCGTGAGCCGGCATTTCATCCGCGTGTGCAGCCGCTGGTCTTTTCTGGCGGGTTGTTTCTGCTTCTCCAGATACATGCGCCGGTCCGCTTCGGTGAGCAATTGTTCCGCGTCATTTCCATCTTCGGGGGACACAGCCAGCCCCACACTCAACGACAGCATGTCTTCCCCGCAAACGTCGAACCCGGCTTGCCGCGCGAGGGGTCGGATCTGCTCCACCTTCTTGGCTGCCGCGTCGGCGGCCAGGCCCGGAGCGATGACCACGAATTCATCCCCGCCCATCCGGGCGACATAGTCATACTCGCGGCAGCTATCCTTCAACGCTTGCGCGAACAAACGCAACACCCGATTTCCTTCCAAATGCCCGAAACGATCGTTGATCTTCTTGAAACCGTTCATGTCGCAGACCATCAACGTGAGCGAAGCATTGTCCCGTTTGCAACGAGCCAGTTCGCGGTCGAGTTGCAGAAACAACGATCGAGCATTGGGAAGGCCAGTCAGATAGTCAGTAGTGGCGGAATTTTCCGCCTGCTGATACTTGAGAGCGTTCTCGATGGACAGAGCCATCTTGCCGCTAACCGCCAGCAGGATGCGCAAATGGTCGCTCGTGAATGCGTCCCGCTCGGACCGATACAAGGCGAGAACGCCGATCACGCCCGACACTCCCTCGAGAGGCAAGGCCAGCGCCGAGCGTAAGGTGCTGAACTTGGCCGGGTCGTTCAGGTAGCCGGGTTCCACTGAAGGATTTCCGTTCACAATCGGTTTCTTGTTCTGCGCGACCCAGCCCGAAAGCCCATCGCCCACCGGAATTCGCAGAGAAGCGAACAACCGGTAGTTGTCGCCGTTTACATATTCCGGAATTAACTCGTCGCCCCTGCGGATATAAATGGCAATCGCATCGTAGGGGACCATCGGCTTCAATTTCACCGAGAATACCGAGAGGGTTTCACCCAGGCTCAATGACGCACCGAGATCCTGGCTCAATTCAAACAGGCTCTGCGCTTCCTGGCGTGCCGCCGCAATCGACGACAGGAAGGTAGCTTCCCGGCCCGGTGCATCGGAAACGTCGATGCTCTCGAATCCTGCGGCTGGTGCCGGCCCGCGCGTGATTTTGAGTCCCGCAGAGAGCATCAGGCTGCCGTCTTCGGTCGATTTCGCCCGCGCCAGATTCTCCAGAGATTTGTATCGCCTCTTCAGGACGTCGACTACCTTCGGATCGAACGACTTGCCTGCCTCCGCCGCCAGCCTCTGCATTACATCGTCCAGCGGCACCGCGCGCCGGTATTGCCGGTCGGACGCCAAGAGCGTCCAGATAATCGACTGCGGAAAGGATGCGAGCGCCAATCGGAATCTCCGTTCCCTTCAATCCAAACGGGTAACCGGTTCCGTCATATTTTTCATGATGAGCGCGCACAATCGGCACGACTGGGTAAGGAAAGCGAACTCGCTCCAGAATTTCGGCGCCGACCACGGTATGGATCTTCATCTTCTCGAACTCTTCCGGGGTCAGCCGCCCGGGCTTCGAAATGATGTGCTCTGGCACGGCCAATTTACCAATGTCATGCAGCAGCGCCGCGGCATGGAGCGCTTCCAGTTCAGCCCCTTTTATGCCCAACTCCTTGGCTACCTCGATGGCATAGATGCGCACCCTCTGCAGGTGATCGTGAGTCGTCTGGTCCTTGGCTTCAATAGCCAGCGCCAGGGCCTCGATCGTACGAAGATGCAGGTTTGCCATCTCCTCCACGTGCCGTTTTTCATCCTCCAATTTGCCCAGGTAGAGACTGTAGGAACGGTAGATAATGTAAATGGCGGGAACGAACAGCAGCGAAGTCTCCCAATTGAAGCTGTGGTTAACCCAGGAAATCGTGCCCGCAATGCCGGCCCCTACCAGGTAATACGGGAAGGACCAGAAATAACAATCCACCAGGATCTTCTGCAGCGGCTTGCCTTCGCTGAACGAAATCACGACCGCAATGCAACCGGCATTCACGATGAAGTAGATCGACGCCGTAAGGCACAAAAGAAGCGGGCGGTTCCCAATCAGCTCATTGAAAAAAGGATTGTGGTAGACGAAAAAAGCTACCGCGGTGGAGAGTGCGCCCGCACAAACGTTGAACGTCAATTGAATGGCGGTCGGCCGGCCTGGTAACAAACTCTGCGCCAGCATGGCAACTCCGCCCAGAGTCAGAGCTTCGGAGTACCCTAGTTCCGCGATTCCCACCAGAATGAACAGAAAGTTCACCGAAAGAGTTCCGGTGATGCCGGGTAGGATGACCCGCAGTCGAGACGCCAGAACCGCGATCCCCAGATAGCAGATGAACTCCGCAATGTTTTTGCTGCTGGGATGGAGAGCGGCCACCAACAAAGACGCTGTGCCCGCGGCAATAACCAGGGTGACGAAGACCTGCGCCCCCGCGGGCAGACTTCTCCACGAGTTTGTGCTGGCAGACATGAACTGAACCGGTAATCGCTCCGCCGATGCTGCCAGCGCGCGAGTTCCCGGTTTCTAGGATAACTAGCTAACCATCTGCCCCACAATCATTTGAGCTGTACCTAGGAAACTTCGGTAATGGCTTTTTCCTACAGAGGTAATACAACCTTGAGCAGGAGGTCACCCCCGAATGTCGCCCCGGCGGAATACCGATGAATCTGGAATCTTATATGTCTTGAGAAATCAGGAGTTGGTGGCGGCGCGTGGACTCGAACCACGGACCTACGGATTATGAGACCGTCGCTCTAACCACCTGAGCTACGCCGCCACTGGTTGTAAACAACAGCAAATAAATAACTTACAATCAAATTGGAAGACATGGCACTTCGGTGCTGTCGGCTTTTGTCGGCTTTTCGTGTACGCTCGGTGTATGGGGCAACACGGAAGCGGTCACGTCTATCAACGGCACGGTGCATGGTACCTACAATATTATCAGACCGAAACGCGCGGCAAGAAGTTGGTTCGCGTGCGGAAGTCAGTGAAGCTTGCTGACAAAGATCGTGAGCACAACTCAGCAACGTGCAAAGCGATTCGCCTGCTCAGGCAGAAACACATGATGGGGGTGAGCACTGCACCGACCGTCACCGCCGAAGACATAACGGTGGTTGAATTTTGGGAAAGTCAATATTTGCCCTACTGCGAGAAGGAATGGAAAGGCACAGGGATGCGTGCCTCAACCGTGCGGGGATTCAAGCAGGTTTGGAACCAACATTTGAAAAATCACTTTGGCACGCTCACGGTGCAAAAATATACAGCGGAGATTGCGCGGCGATTTCTTTCCAGTCTCAAGACGAAGCAGGGCAAGAACACGCTCAAACACATTCGCGCTTTAGCCTCTGCCATGTTCAGTGAGGCCATTGAGCGCAACCTGCGAAACGATAACCCTTGGCATGTAAAGCTACCAAGAGATTGCAAGGAATCAAAACCCACCGAGCATTACACGATGGAAGAGGCCGAGAATCTCATCAGTGCGTTGGTCGACCACGTGGATGCTCAGTTGGTGTTGGCTTTGTCATGCTTCCTCGGTCTTGGACCGGCAGAGATTGCTGGGTTGCAATGGGGTGACATTGACACGGATTGGATTCACATCCGACGCAACAAACCCGCTCACGGTCAGGTCGGCCCACCAAAGACGAAAGAGCGCATGGCACCTGTGCCCATCATTGACCAGGTGCGTGTTCCGTTGGAGTTCTGGCGCGGCAAGTGCGAGAACCCACACGGTGAGAATTGGGTGATTGCTGATCTACCCAACATGATTAACCGGGTGATCAAGCCGCACGTCATTGGTGAAAACGAGTGTGATCGTTGCGAGAAAACGCCGAAGGCTTCAAGTGTGACATGGAAAGGCTTGTATGCCGGTCGCAGAGGAGCTTGCACAGCCGTGATTGAAGCAACAGGCGGCAACTACGCGGTCGCACAGGCGTTGTTGCGGCACAAGACGATGGACACTACGTTGCGCGTGTACAAGAAGCAGATCACGCCGCAGGGCTTGTTGGCAGGAATGCAAGCGTTTCAGAAGTCACTCGGAAAGTGAAAAACTAGCATTTTGAGTGTAATCGCCGTTTGCAACAATTACTGTCGTAAGGGGGCAGATTTGACAGGGGGGTTTTGAATTCCTGAAGGGCCTCGGAGGTAGGCGAAACATGTCTCGGTGTCCAGATTGCGGGTGTGATCTTCCCAGCTTCCAAACACTCTGTTCGAAGTGCTTCGACGCGAGGGACGCCGAATTGCGCCAATCTAGCAAAAAACCCATCCCATGGGGCCTCGGAGTATTCGCCTCTCTGTTAATGTTCTGCGCTGTTTTTCTGTACGGCCTTCATGAATCCCTTCACTATCACATGACCTTTACCGAGCGAGTGATGGAAATATTTCTATGGACGTTGGTAGCGTTATATGGTGTTGTCCGCGTGTGGGGCAGCCGCGCACGGTGGAAGGCAATTCGGCGCAACCGTTCATGATGTTGTTCTCAGTTGGCGTAAGATCCCCATTTCACTCGTTGGCCTATACGAGCTTTGGCAGACGCTTCGCCCTTTGAAAGCGCTGCCGCCTAACTAGCAGCCGCCTGGGCAGGAAACTGAACGCGATGGGTCAATGAGTGAAATCGAGATTTTGCGACAGTTACGCCATCGTTCAGTTGTCCGAGGTCAGCAGCAGTTGCCGTTTTGGCTTGCTTTCCGCCAAAAGTACACGACGGGCCAGAACGCGCAGCGTCGGATGTCTTGAGGAAACAATAACTTGCACGTCGAGGCGGAGGGCCACTCAAATGCACGAGTTAAACTGAGTGAGCATCGTTCTCCTCTTTCAGGTTTTCTGAAACTAAGTCAGCCCATCTGAAGTTCTTTCCTCTTAGCGATACACTACAACCTACAACCCTTAAGGAGGTTGATATGTTTGCACGCAATGTCTCGATCCATCTGAAAGCAAATATGCTGTCCGATTACACGCGAGCTTTTGAAAAAGACGTCCTGCCTTTGCTGCGTAAGCAGAATGGCTTTAAGGACGAAATCACTTTCGCCGGTCCCGGCGGAGTTGATGTGACCGCGATCAGTCTGTGGGAAAGCAAGAAAGATGCCGACAGCTACAACACCGATACCTATCCGCAAGTGTTGAAGACGCTGGCAAGATTCATCGAGGGAACGCCACAGGTTCACACCTCTGACGTTGTCACCTCGACCTTCCAGAATCGCGAACTCGTAACAGCGTAAAAGACACTCTGAGTTGGTCAGGCACGAGAAAAGGCGGAGTTACGTCCGCCCTTCTCGCGCCCCTAACCTGCACTCGGATCGCGCCGAGGAGGGCAACCATGTGCCTAAGCAGGCGGTTACACTGAAATTAAGCCAGGCCGGTCTTATCTTGCGGACTCATTTCAATCCGAGCTCGCCATCGTACAGTCGGATAACTGCATAGCACTCGCAGGCCGAGTCTTCAAGTTTCTTGCGGTTCACTATCTTCACTGCGCCACGGGTGTACTCGATGAGCCCCTTCTTCTGCAAAACACCGGCGGCCAAACTCACGCTAGGCCTATCTGTCCCTAGCATAGTAGCGAGAAAATCATGGGTGATAGGCAGCGCCCCTGAATCCACTCTGTCCTGAGTCATTAGCAACCACCGCGCAAGGCGCTGCTTAATCTCGTGCAGCCGATTACACGCGGCTGTTTGAGCAACCTGCATACTCCGAATTACCGCATAGCGGTTCAACATCAATCGCAAGTGTGGAGCAGATTCCAACGTATTTTGCAAAGCTCCAACTCTTACCCGAAATCCGTCCCCCGTGACTTGAACCACCGCCCTCAGCGGGCCCCTGCTCAGGCCAACAACTGCTGGTGTTCCGGTAAAGCCCTCATTGCCAACTACGCCAGCTTCGGCAGTCTTTCCATCTTTCATTACGACGACAAGAGAAATCAAACCTCGATTAGGGAAATACGCAAATTCTAGCTTTCCGCCGCCTCGTGTAGGACTAGATGGTTTGGCAAGCGGACGTATTCGAGGTGAGGGCGAAGGGAGTTGTACTCGCTATCGGAGGCTGATAGAAGTATCTTGTTGCCGACTGGCTTTCCTGCGGCATTTGTCCGCTCGCCAGACTGCACGATTTGGAGTTCCTTGCGTGCCACAAGCGAGAAACTGAAAAACCTCCTGGATGCGGGAATAAACTCACCCGTCGTGTGTGCGAAACCGGAACTCTGCTGATTCGCGCTACTCGGGGGGAGTATACAGGCGACAAACGTGACGCTTCTGTAGGGTATCTTACATTGGCTTCACCGCTGCGATCGCGCAAGCATCGCTACGCATCGAAACGTGACCAACAGTCGAAGCGGCTTCACTTCAAAACGACGCCCCAAAATCAGACGTTCGCACGAACAAAACTCCATAACTGTGTCTGTAGGATGCCAAACAGACCATCCAAATCGGCACCTGTAAGATTTACCCACCATGAGCCGGAAGTTGGTATGGATCGAGCAACCGCTATTTCGGGGTTTTGGTTGCTCTGAATGTGGCTGGCGGTTCAAACCTTACTGGACCTCACAGTGGCGTGTCTTTCGATGAAATGATTCGCAACTTCGAGTCGCAGCGCGACAAGGAGTTTACATCCCATGTTTGCGCCGAACACTTCAAAAAAGCATTGGTACCCACCGGCCCAAATAAATTACCAAGTTGCCTCAGGTCCGCCTAGTAAACCATGAGACTATGACGGGCCGGGCCACCATCTACTTTCAGCCCGAACACACAATCATACTTGAGGGCGACGTAGCAAAAGCAGTTTCTCGGCGGCCTGAGGTCCGAGACCAAGGGTTTATCGGGCGGGACGGTGAAGCGGAGCAATAGGGCCGCTGGCATACTGAAGAAGAAGCGAAAACCTCACTAGCGTTTTCCGGCTGCGTCTAGAGGCGATTACACCAAGCACGGAAGTCCATCAAATGCTATCGGGGGCCAAAAAAGCAAAGGGTCCCGGATTTCTCTTCCCCAAAGAGACCATCCGGGACCCCGCATCTGTCTTCGACCGGGAGTATAGTGCCGCACTCAGGGTAGGCAAGGAATATCCAAGTGGTCCTACCGCTGAGAGCAAAAGTGCAAACCAACAGCTCCATGGCTAACTTGACGATAGTGAGACAATTGCGCCCATGGATGCTTGGCTGCGGGCTGAAAGAGATTCTAAAGACGTGTCGTTCCGATTTCGCCTCGTCCATAACCCGCTGTATGCAACGCCCATGACCGAGAGCGCCGCTCGCGAAGCAATGAATGGCGCGAAGCGTGAATACCCTGAGTACGCTTGGGGAATGGAGGGTGGGTTTAATAATGGCGAATTCTTCGTACACGGGTACAAAGCAAAGTAAAAGGCTGTGAAAATTCAAACAGCGCCACTACCCAAGGCGGGTAGATAGGCATGACCTAACTCCGCCGCAAGCGGCGAATTCTGGGAGAGAAATTAACTTCGAGACACTTCGGGCACGGGCACCTGAAGGCCATGTCGTTTGGGAAAACGATGTGACCGCAGTTTTCACAAATCTGCCGCCCGTTGGGTAGAACCTTCATCACCCTGAATCCCTTCCCTAACACACAGTAGGGACAGCGGGGTTCCTGCGACCTTTTTCCTGTCAGAGTCAGAACATTCCCTCACTCGGTTTGCGCTGCCAAGTAAAGAGACTACAGACATTGAGGCTTGGTAGACCGTTCCATAACGAACGCTTCTGTTTTTCGTACAGACTCTAACGAGCGCCAGCGAGCAGGTACACGAATCCTGCCAGCGAAATGAAAATCAAAACGTACGGCCAGAACTCAATGATGCGCTTCGGCACATCTAAAATCCTAGGCCAATAACCCTGATTCAGATCACTAAAATGAGCCGGGAGATTCCGTGGTTCGGAGTTGTTAGGCTTCATACGGTGCGACGTGTGTAATGGGGTGGCACTTGAGGCAGAGGGGAAGTGGGATTTCCCAAGTCTGCCCCTCAAAGAAGAATGTGCAATGTCGATATTCCAACCTTGATCCGCAGTCATGGCAAGCATTCGCAGCCCAGTGAGTGCTTGCAGTTTTTATGAATTCGACGAATGCTTTGGAAACCAGATCGTCGCTCATCGGGCATCCTCTCCCAGACGCCTTGTGGAGGGTCAGGAGTAGAGTAGCCTTTTGGCAAGGTTGACGACTGTGCAATATTGATCAGGCGGGGGAGTCCTGTACGCTTTGCGCACGGACGAAGCATTTTAGAACGGGCGACCGCACCGCAGACCACGGGCGCATGCCCCCGGCCCTCAGATCGTTGCTAGATACGGCAGGAATCGGCCTTCGCAGGTCCCTTCCGAGGCAGGCCAGCAGATTCGCCGACAATTGGCCGACGTAAGGTCTAAACCATTGAATACACGAAGCTTATTTTCCACGTCTCTATCCTAAGACCGTCGCTCACCGGTTTCCGACCAACACCTATCGCTGTTCAGCGATTGTTAATGGTGATCCGCGTGAGGATTCCATCCTGACTTTCAAGATCGCAAAGTTTGGTCCGTATGCATTGGCCTCAGGATCAATCTGCGTAATCTCTTCGGTCAGTCGTGGGTCATTAGGATCAACTGAAGCACAATCGCTTGCTTCTAGCCGAAGGTCACGCTTATCTTCAAACTCAACTTCGACAAATTCAACGCTCATTGGTTTCACCCCAACGAAACGATTTTACAGGCTTCCCAAACTTGAACCAACCGTAAGGTAGGCAACCAGACCCAAGGCCCGCAGATCGCGGCAGGGCAGGCCGTTTCCTGAGCCGCGCGAGGCTGTCTGACGCCAAGTGACCCCGAGGTTACCGTTTCACGAATGTTTCACAACGCGGCTCGGTATGCCGCTGCAGCCGGTGGAAAGGAGTTTAAGCGATGGAAACGTTCTTGGAACATCTGAGTGAAACGTCGCCTTACAAGACGATACCAAAACACCATCGGCTTGCCGCACAGCAGATTGAGCGAGTTGCGTCCGGGGAGGTCAACAACCTGATGTTGCTGATGCCGGTGCAGCATGGCAAAAGCTTTGTGTTCTCTGACCGTCTGCCATCGTACGTGCTTGGACGCAACCCGCTTCATCACGTGTTGCTGACGGCGTATGGCAACCCATTGCTACAACGTGCCGTGGTTGCCAATCGGAACACGATGCGAGGCGAATACTGGCAAAAGATTTATGGTTGGCCAGTGGGCGAGAAGGATAGTCGCGTCGCTTACCGACGTTTCCCCCTTTATAAACTTCTTGCAGACTTCCTCAACCAACTGTGCCTCATGATCGTTCACGAAGTATGTAACGAGCTTCGGATTCTTCAGTGCTGGTCTTGCTCCAGCCAGCAGCTTTTCAAGTTCGGACAGGCTGAAATTCTCAGAGCGAAAGGGCAGGTTAAAATACCTCCCCTCGTCATCTTTGAATACGAGTTGCTTCATCGCCGCGACAGTCGTTGCACTCATGAGTTCCCAAAGCAGGGGATCTTCGTAGCCTGGCTGCTTCGCAATGATGCTTAGCGGAGGGATTCCAGCAGTTGGTTCATAGAAAATATCTTTCCTGCGACCTCTACTGCGCCCAAACGTGCCGAGCATTTGCCGAAAAAACGCTTCTGGGCTGTCGTGCAGAAGTACATCTTCTAACTTTCCGAATCGCGCGTTGCAATCCTTGCAAATGACCATCTGCAATCGGGAGTCGCCCTTGAACTCGCCAAGACCTCTCGGGAGATAGTGCTCCCTTCGGTGCAGCGGAGCTTCTCCTTTGCAAAGACTACTCGGGACGGTGTAAATGCAGTGGCTAGTCACGCGCAAGGTGGAAACCTCAGCAAATGCTTATATGCGTTCTAGTGGCCCTTCCTCCTGGGAACCGGCTTTGTGTAATTGTTTTTGCGATATTGCCGCATGTATGCAGCGTGCTCTTCCGGCTTCTCCTTCTGACGGTGGAGGGTTCTACAAGAGGCGCTGCAAAAATCCCTCGTCTTTCTTCGACCCAGGGAGAATTTACCGCAGCCTTCTCTCTTGCAAAGAACGATAGGAATCGCGCGATCCAAAGGAAGTTCACCCTCGTTGTATTTTTCTAAGCGGTCAAAAACAAACCTGGCGATGGGTGCCATCACTGTCTCGAAACTGCGCGGTCTCTTCCAATAGAAGAGCGGATATCCGGCGTTGCCCGTATCGTCGAACTCGTCATTCGGATCGAAGTCACACGTTCTCAGCTCCTGCTCTCCATGTTCCAGCAAGAATGACAGCGCGGCTCGGCGTTCGGTAAGACTCAACCTGTTGGGGTCTGCAATCCAAGCGAGCAATTGGCGTAGTTGCGGCAGCAGCTCTAGCGCGATGGTGGAGAACGCATCATCGGCAGAAATCTTCCTCATCTCCTGAATCCGGTCCACGTCATCGAAAAACTCCAATTCAAACACGCTTCCTTGCACATCTTCCAATTCCTGATTGCCTTGAACACATAGAGCTATCGTGGCCCGCAAAGCTAATGCCACACCCATACCGAGGGAATGGGCTTCGAATCTCGCGTTTGCGAACTGCACAAGACCCGCCCAAATCAGGCGTGCGCGATCAGTTTCGTTCGGCTGACCCACCATCCCTGCAAACGCCTTGAACATGGATCGCTTGAAATCTTGCATCTCTCGGACTGCGCGCCTGAGCTCTGCATCAACATGCTCAGCCATCGCATGCTTCGCTTCTGGGGATATCTCGGGTCCGAGGGGCCTTGGTCGCGGCTCAATCTTTGTTCTCACGTAATTTCGCTACCTCCAGGATGGCCCCATCATACCGTAATGCTTTTATTCGAGCCATAGAGACATTACGATCCTGATTGAAAGGACGGTTTGGAGTGAAATTCGATCCCCGATGGTTTGGTCAGGCAAAGAAGATCGTGATTGAAGTGACGGCGCTGATCTCTCTGCTTCTAATGGCTGTTGCGCTTATCATTAGTGAAATCAGACACTTATTCTAGCTCGGGGGTTCCTCTGCGCGGGAGTTCGTCTTGACTCGCGATCAGGAAGGTAGATATCAACAAACCCTTCAGTTCCGAGCCAACTTGTCAATCCAAGCCTCAACGTCGCTCTTGCGAAACCTCACCGACGAACCAATCCTCAAACTCGGGATGGGGTTGATGCGGACCTCACCTGACCGGGTACGTGCCTGCATCAACTCGTAAACGTGCCTCTTGCTGATCTTCAACCACGCAGCGACCTCATTGACCGTTAGGATTTCCATAGTCTGTCACTCACCAAATACCTACCTGCGGGTCTCTGAACTTTTGTCATCTTGACCGCCACACACCGCAGCACGAAACTCAACCATCATGTTTGAAGGACTATTTCAGCCAATGCATCTGTTGTTTCTGGTCGTGATGTTGGTTGTCATAGGCATTCCAGCCTTCGTTGTTCTCCGTCTGCTGTGGAAAGCGGGAACGCGATTGGGAAGACCACCCGCCTCGCCACAATAGCCAACACTCGCTCAGAGCGACGGTCAGACGGACCTTCGATCTGTGACCTCACTTCAATGACGTTTTCCACAGCTTTCGCTTTAGATTCGCTATCCTCTTTGTCGCCGTTTCTTCGCTTTTTTCCTGTCGGCTTTTCGTCGGCGATTCCTGCCAGAAGACCCCGTAAAGCACCGTAAATGGTGCAATTTTCCGTCCTGTAAGTCGTTGATTTCAGTGTAAACGTATGATTCTAAAGTGATTATGAGACCGTCGCTCTAACCACCTGAGCTACGCCGCCATTCAGTCGGGAAACGCAACGAGCGGGACTAGTCGCACCCTGCGCGAAATCTCGCTGCCTTGGACTCAACCAGCCGGAGTGGCATCAGGTCCAATTAATCCATTCTAAGAGTGCTCGCAAAAAAGTGTCAAACCAAGACCACTGCAATTTGATCCTCTGACTGAACACTTGCCAGCATCGGGGGGAAACACGAAACTAGTCGCACATGAAAACCGTCGCTGTCATCCCCGCCCGGCTTGCCTCGACTCGTCTGCCCCGGAAAATGCTTCGCGACATCGCCGGAAAGGCGCTTGTCGGCTGGGTTTATGAAGCGGTCCGGTCATCGCCGCTTCTCGCCGATGTGATCATCGCTACCGATTCCGAAGAAATCATGGACGTCTGCAACCGTCACGGATGGAAGGCTCGGATGACTTCGTCAAGTCATCGCAGCGGCACCGAGCGAGTTCATGAAATCTCAAACCACATGACCGCCGATGTTTACCTGAACGTGCAAGGCGACGAACCACTCGTACGCCCCGAACAAATTGCCAGTTTGGTGGAGGTTATGAATGATTCGACCATTCAAGTGGGAACTCTGAAGACGCTTTGCCCGGCGCAAGATATCCATAATCCGAGCGCAGTTAAAGTTGTGACTGAGGTGCACGGCCGGGCCCTCTATTTTTCCCGCGCCACGATTCCCTTCGATCGCGACGCGACCACTCCGCGTTACTTCAAGCATCTTGGTCTTTACGCTTATCGAAAGTCCGCACTCGACTTTTTTGTCAACCACCCGGAATCGGCGCTGGAGCGAGCGGAGCGGCTGGAACAGTTGCGCTTCCTGGAGAACGGCATATCCATCTACGTTGGTGAGACGCCCTACGACTCGGTCGGCGTCGATACGGCAGAAGACTTGCAGCGCGTAACCGCCGTCTTGAGTCGGCCTTGATTTCGCGGGTCGGGACGGAAGATTCGGCTTCACACCTGCGGGCTTGCGTTTTGCGTGCGGCTCCATTCTTCTGCGGCCGCCACTCGCCTTGAAATCGCAGGATGCGAGTGGAATAACCACTCGATCCATTTCGAAGGCGTCCTCTCCGCCAGGTTCTGCCGCGCCAGTTTATTCATGGACGAAATAAACGGCTCAACGCTTACGATCGATTCGAACGCATACAGGTCCGCCTGTCGCTCGTTGTATCGCGAGTAGGCGTTCAGCGCGGGCATCAATATGACGGAAATCACGGTCGCGGTGATCGCCAGCAGCGGCAGGTTGGCAAAATCGGAGAGTTCCTCGTACATGTGATGATCCACGGCATAATGCAGCACAAAGTTCGCTACCCAGAAGCCGAATAAAGTGATCCCCGCCTGCACCAGAATGCTCTTCAGAATGTGTTTGTGGACATGATGCCCCAGTTCATGTGCCAGCACCGCCTCGATTTCTTCCGGAGCATAGTTGTCCAGCAGGGTATCGGCGAGAATGATTCGGCGCGTGCTTCCCAGCCCGGTCAGAGCCGCATTCGCCTTATTGCTTTTTTCCGAGAGTTTCCAGCGATAGACTCCACGCACTCGCGTTCCCGCTCGCTCGCCCAGCACGACCAGCCGGCGCCGTAGGTCTTCATTGTCCAGCGGCTCAAACTTATAGAAGATTGGGAAAAGCACTACCGGCGCGAGCTGGGCCAACAAAATAAATAACCCCATAAACAGCGCCCACGTGATCAGCCACCAATGCTGCGGTGATTGCCGGATCATGAAATATAACAATTCGACCACAATGCCCGCCATCACCAACCCGACGAGAAAACCCTTCACTTCGTCCCACATCCACGAGCGTAGTCTTTGCGTGGAGAGCTGAAACTTTCTTTCCAAGCGGAATCCGTAGTAGTCGAAGCCCAGTCCGAGGACTTTGCTGATCAGCAGCAGGAAGAATAAATAAAGGAACAGGGCAAGGCTGTAGTTCTGAAATCCCCGCCGCAAAGCCAGATCCCGCAGCCAGCCGGACCAACCTGTAATCATCAGGAGAACGAGGAAAAAGGTGCCGATGATAAAGTCTGCGATCCCGAGCCAGCGGCGAATCCGATTGTAACGGCGCGCCTCGGGCGAGTCGTCTGGAGTCGGGGGTGTGCTTCCAGCGAAAGTCATACTTACTAGAAGTATCGCATTACCGACGCGCTAAATGTGGATTTATGAGCTACTCACGATACTGCCGAATCAGCTGTTCTTAACAAAACTCTCCGCATCCGTCAGGACTTCCGTCACCAACTCTGGTGAGGCAGCCTCCGCATATGCGCGCAGCAGCGGCTCCGTGCCCGAGGCTCGAAACAGAATCCACGCCTCTGCTCCGTTGCCGTTTGTTGGCGCATCCAGAAAGAACTTGATGCCGTCGAGGTTTTCTTTCTTCACAACGCGATAGCGCCCCAGACTCTGCGTGCTCTCCGCCCGCGCCCGCTGGATCGCACTCTGTTTCATCTCTTCCGGAATATGCAGATCGCGCCTCCCGTAGTAATGCGGACCAAACTCGCGTTGCAGGTCAGCAACCAATTGGCCGAGGGGCTTGCCTTCCTCCGCCATCACATTGGCGAGCAGCAGGCAGTTCAGGATCCCATCACGTTCCGGCAGAAAGCGCGAGTAGCCGATGCCGCCCGATTCTTCGCCTCCAATTAGAATTTCGTGCTCCATCATCAGATCGGCGGCATATTTGAATCCGATCGGCGTTTCGTAAAGTTTGCGTCCATGCTTGGCGGCAATGCGGTCGAGCATGCGCGTCGTATTAAAAGCGCGAGTTACGCCACCCGGCCAGTCCTTCCGCTCGAGCAGCCAGCGCAACAGCACGCAAAAGATTTTGTGTGCGTCCACGAAGCTGCCATCTTCCGCGACCGCCCCGATACGGTCGGCATCTCCGTCCGTGGCCAATCCCGCGTCGCACTTTTCCTTCAACACAGTTTGCTGCAGAAGAGCGATATGCGGCTCGATCGGCTCCGGATTGATGCCTGGAAACAGAGGGTTGAGTTCCTGGCGGATGGCGACGTGCTGCACCCCGCATTCGCGGAAGATGCCGCTGAGAACGCCACGGCCCGAGCCATACATCGAATCGATCGCGATCTTGAATTTGGCTTTGCCAATCAGATCCAGGTCGGCAAAACGGCAAACCGCCGCGATATAAGGAGTGTTGAGATCAACTTCCTCGATGGAAGCCCTGCTGCCTTCCGGCATCGCTCCCGCGGCCAACTCCTCCTCCACCTTTTTCATGATGCCGGGAGTGGCGGACCCGCCGAAGTTGCCTTTCAATTTCACCCCATTCCAGTTCCACGGATTGTGGCTGGAAGTGATCATCACTCCGGCTGCCCCGCCCTGGTTTTTCACGGCGTAAGACACGGCCGGAGTCGGCGTGTAATCGTTATTTAATTTTACTGGGATGCCCGCCGCGGCGATGACTTCGGCAGCCGCTTGCGCCGCCTGCTTTGAAGCAAACCGCGTGTCATAGCCGACAAACACCCCCCGTTGGGCATCCTCGCATTTCAATACATAGGACGCGATTGCCCCAGCGACCCGGCGCACGTTATCAAATGTAAAGTCGTCGGCGATGATCCCGCGCCAGCCATCCGTTCCAAACTTGATTTCTTGAGCCATGGGAATTCAGTGTCCAGTGGTTAGGGCTAGTGGTCTGACACGAGTGTTGCCAGGCACTGATCACCGTCGGCTGTCCACTCTCTTTTACGTCAGTTTGTGCAACTTCTTTTCGTCCAAGTGCTTCACTACTTTACCAACGTCCTGTGCGTGCTGCAGCGTGGTGATCAGCAGAGCGTCCGGGGTGTCGACCACGACCAGACCGTCCACGCCGACCGTCGCCACAAACTTGGTAGGAGCGTGCACGTAATTGCCCTTGGCGTTCAGAATGAAAGCGCCCGCACCGTCGATGACATTTCCTTCAACCGCACTGCCCTTCGCCGTGTGATACTCGTGCAGCGTGGACCAGGAGCCGAGATCGTTCCAGCCGAAATCCGCAGGCAAGCACAAGATATTGCCTGCCTTCTCGCCCTTCGCCGATCGGGGCTCCAGCACCGCATAGTCAACGCTGATGTTTTCACATTTTGGGTAAAGCCTGCGAAAAGTGGCTGCGAATTTGCGCGTTCCGAAAACCGACGCAATCTCTTCCAGTAGCGGCGCAGTCTTCGGAAGATGCTCGCGCAACGCATCGGCCAGCGTCCGCGCGCTCCACAGAAACATGCCGCTGTTCCAGAAATAATTTCCTGCACACACGAAAGCAACCGCGGTTTCCGCGTCAGGTTTTTCAGTAAATCGGCGTACGCGCAGAACGTCTCCGTCAAAGGCGTTGCCGGCCTCAATGTAACCGTACCCGGTCTCCGCCCGCGTCGGCCGGATGCCTAGGACGACAATATTTTCCCGGGCAGCGGCGATCTTCACTCCACGTTCGATGGTTGCTCGATAATTCTCTTCATCTTCGATCACTTGATCGGAAGGAAACATCCCAATAACTGCGTCGGGATCCTGTCGCAAGAGCAGAAAGGCCGCTAGACCAATCGCGGGTGCGGTGTTGCGTCCCACTGGCTCTGCAATCACCTGCGCCCTGGGCAACCTGGGCAGCTGCTTCAAGATCGCCGGACGAAGATCGTCATTGGTGATGATCCAGAATCGTTTGGCCGGAGCGAGCGGCAGCAGTCGCGCGACCGTCTGCTGGATCATCGT
Source organism: uncultured Acidobacteriaceae bacterium (assembly GCA_963750245.1). GTDB lineage: Bacteria > Acidobacteriota > Terriglobia > Terriglobales > Acidobacteriaceae > Sulfotelmatobacter. The sequence goes on along the minus strand of CAVVQB010000001.1, from coordinate 440,087 downwards.
CTGTTTGCCGTCGAGTGCCAGCAACTGCTTGGCGCGTTTTTTCCGGCTCAGAGGCCAGAAGCGCGTACCCCGCCCCCCGGCCAGAATCACAGGATAGAAATTTGAGTTTTTGAGCACGTTCTTAGATTGTCACACGCTACATTCGCGTTTCGGGTTCGGGCAATCTTTCTCCTGGCACACGCGCTTTCAGAACTTCCAGGGCCCACTGCGGCCGCACGGTAAAATCCTCAGCCGACGCCGGCACAACTACCGCATCTCCCTTTGCCAGGGTTACGGATGGTGCTCCATCGGCTTCCACCACGCCGCATCCCTCCACTCCCACCAAAATTTGTGCGGAACTTTTCCCCGAATCGTCGCGCGTGCTGAATCTCTGAGGATCCTTCATCTCAAACATATCCACGACAAAGTAAGGAGCGGCTATCAGCTCGGCCCGCCGATTCTTGCTGCCACGGATTTGCACCGGAGCAGGCCTCACCACTTTTCCGGACACGACCTGCTCTTTCACTGCTGCCAAGCCTTCTTTCAAGTGCAACTCGCGCGGGCGTCCGTAATCATACAAGCGATAGGTTGTATCCGACTGTTGCTGCGTCTCGACAATCACCGAACCCGGCCCCAGCGTGTGCACCGTTCCGCCGGAGACGTAAATCATGTCTCCAGTGTAAACATCGAGCCAGTTCAGCAACTCCTCGGCGCGCTGCTCGTGGATCGCGTCTTCCAATTGAGCTACCGTGGTGCCCGCCTTCAGTCCCAATCCGATCTTCGCACCGGGCCTGGCGTGGGCCACATACCAGCACTCAGTTTTACCCCACGGCTGGTGAACGCGGAGTGCTTGCGCGTCGTCCGGATGAACCTGTACCGAAAGCTTTTCGTGCGGAAAGAGAAATTTAAGGAGCAAGGGAAAGCGCCGCGCGTCGCGCGCCGCATCACCCACAAGTTCCCGCTGGTACTTCTCGCTGACTTGCGTCAGTGTCTGCCCGGCGAGCGGCCCGTTGGCCACTTTGCAATCATCACCAGTGAGCCACGCTTCGCCGATCTTTTCTCCGAACTGCCGATTAGGGTAAATCGGCGACAGATCTTGCGTGCCCCAAGGCCGCGGATCAAATCCCGGAACCATCAAGAGTGGATATAGATTTCCCATGAAACACTACTTGGACGAAAAAGGCCGTTCCCGAACAGAACGGCCTTCTGGTATCGAATCGTGGCACGACTGCTCTCGAAGAATCTTCTACAGCGCGGCAAAGAACTTCCGCATGCGCTCCAGCCCGCGATCCAACTCCGCCTTGGAAGTCGCGTAAGAGACACGGATGTGCTCGCCAGTTCCGAATCCTTCTCCCGGCACGGTCGCGACGTGTGCTTCGCGGAGCAACCTTCCCGCCACGTCCGACGCCGATTTCACGCCGCCGCGTCCCAGAAACGCCGAGATGTTCGGGTAGGCATAAAACGCCCCCTCCGGCAACGTGCAACTCACCCCCGGAATCGAACGCAAGCCTTGCACCACATGATCCCGCAACTGGATGTATTCGCGCCGCATTTGCTCCACGCACTCTTGCGGTCCCTTCAGAGCCGCTACCGCTGCCTTTTGCACAATCGACGTCGGATTCGAAGTGGACTGGCTCTGCAGCTTCGACATCGCACTTACCACTGCCGCTGGACCGAGCGCGTAGCCCAGCCTCCATCCGGTCATCGCGTAAGTCTTCGAGAGCGATCCCAGCACCACGATGTGCTCTTTATATTCGCGCAGCGATCCCACCGAAAAATTCTTGCCGGTGTAGTTGAGATAGACGTAGCATTCATCCGACAACACCCAGATTCCACGCTCGTGCGCCAGGCGGACCACCTCCGTCATATCTTCCGCACTCATGACGGCGCCTGAGGGATTCGACGGCGAGTTAAGAATGATAACCTTCGTCCGCGGCGTGACCAGCCTCGCGACCATCTCAGCCGTGACCCGAAATCCTTGCGACTCGTCCGATTGCAACAATACGCACTGGCCCCCGGCATAGCGCACGATATCCTTGAATGAAACCCAATAGGGCACCGGCAAAATCACTTCGTCGCCATGATCCACCAGCACCTGAATGGCGTTGAACAGCGCATTCTTGCCGCCGGTCGACGCGATAGCCTCTTCGCGGCGGTAGTCGGAATCAAAGTCGACCGCATGACGATGCACAATGGCGTCGCGCAACTCGGGCGTGCCCGCCACGGCCGTGTACTTCGTGAAGTTGCCCTGAATCGCCGCGATGGCCGCGTCTTTGATGTGCTGCGGCGTGGCGAAGTGCGGCTCCCCGGCGCCAAAGTCGACCACGTCGATGCCCTGCGCGCGCAGTTTGTCCGCCTCAGCCACCACCGCCATAGTGGCGGAGGGTTCGATGCGGTTGATTCGATCCGTAAGTTTCAGGGCGTCGCTGATCGCTGTCGTCATTTCCTTTTCCTCTTCTTTTCTTTTGCGCCCGACGATCGAGCCGTAGCCTCCTGCATCTCGTCGTGGAACTTGTAGGCCGGTTCGAGTTTTTCGCGCAGTTTCTGCTCCACCACTTCCGGCACGAGGCCCTTTACCGGTCCGCCAATCTGCGCCACTTCCCGCACCAGGCGCGAGCTTACATAAGAATACTTGTCGGCGGGCATCATGAAAACCGTCTCCAGCGTTGGCTCGAGCTTGCGGTTCATCAGCGCCATCTGCAATTCATATTCGTAGTCGCTGATTGCCCGAATGCCGCGCAATACGCAGGTCGCGTCGATCGACTTCGCGTACTCGACCATCAACCCGTGAAAAGCTTCGATGCGCACATTCTTCAAATGCGCGGTTAGCGTCTTCAGCATCTCCAGCCGCTCCGCCAGGCTGAACATCGGGCTCTTTTCCGAGTTCCTGCAGAATCGCGACCACCAGCTCTTCGAAAATCTTGGCCCCTCGCTCAATCAGATCGAGGTGCCCGTTCGTGGGCGGATCGAACGAACCGGGATAAAGAGCGCTGACTTTGCTCAATGGTCCTCGCAGGAAGCCGCAGCGTTGAATAGAGATTCTATGCGGGGAGGACGCAGGATGGCAATTACGAGTACAACGCTCCAGAGCGTTCGCTCCAGAAGGCTGTCATCCCGAGCGAAGCGAGGGATCTTGGTCTTTGCTTGTAGCGCAAAACCAGCGACGCCGCAAGGGACAGCCCTCTCAAGCTACGCGATTGAGAGTAGCCCTTAGCGTCGCGCCGCCGCGACGATCGGAGCCTTTGCGGATTCCGTTCCGCTGGGCATCGTGGTGACACGCGCACCGGTTGACGGCGGCGTCGGTGCCGGAGTTGCTGCTGGATGCGACGGCGGCGCCGCGATCAGCCCCAGCGCCTTGCGCACTTCGGTGTCGAGCTTGGCCATGGTGTCTTTGTTGTCTTTCAGGAACTGGCGGGCATTCTCGCGGCCCTGGCCGATGCGCTCGCCCTTGTAGCTGAACCAGGATCCGGATTTTTCCAGAATGTTGTTGTTCACCGCCATATCGAGCAGGTCGCCTTCGCGCGAAATTCCTTCGCCATAAAGAATGTCGAACTCGGCCTCGCGGAAGGGCGCGGCCACTTTGTTCTTCACCACTTTCACCCGAGTGCGCGAGCCGGTGACCACGTCGCCTTCTTTGATGGCGGCAATGCGCCGGATATCCACGCGCACCGACGAATAAAATTTCAGCGCGCGCCCGCCGGTGGTCGTCTCCGGATTGCCGAACATCACGCCGATCTTTTCGCGAATCTGGTTGATGAAGATCAGGCAGGTGCGCGACTTGGAAACCGTTCCCGTCAGCTTGCGCAGCGCCTGCGACATCAGCCGCGCCTGCAGGCCCATGTGGCTGTCGCCCATTTCGCCGTCGAGTTCGGCCTTGGGCACCAGCGCCGCCACCGAATCCACCACCAGCACGTCAATGGCGTTCGAACGCACCAGCGCTTCGGTGATTTCGAGCGCCTGCTCGCCGTAGTCCGGCTGCGAAACCAGCAGGTTGTCCACGTCGACGCCCAGCTTCTTGGCGTATGCGGGATCGAGCGCGTGCTCGGCATCCACGAACGCGGCCATGCCCCCGGTCTTCTGCGCCTCGGCAATCACCTGCAGGGTGATGGTGGTTTTGCCGGAAGACTCCGGCCCGAAGACTTCCACCACGCGCCCGCGCGGAAATCCGCCCACGCCCAGCGCCGCGTCGAACGAAATCGAGCCGGTCGGAATCACCGCGATGGGGACGATCGCTTCCTTCGACCCCAACCGCATGATCGAGCCTTTGCCAAACTGCTTTTCAATCTGTGAAACCGCCAGCTCAATTGCCTTGCCCCGTTCGTCCGCCATGGGAGTGTGGCTCCTTATAAGAGTGCAGAATTAAAATCAAAACGAATCTGGCCGGATTATACATACAGATGGAAGCGAATAAAAGGCGAATCTATAAAATATAGGTGGAAAAGTTTCCGAAACGGGAGAAATGCTTGGGAAACGAGGAACCCGTCTGGCAAGTGGAGCCCCGGACGCCCTCGTCCGGGGAAGGGCGCTTATCCGACACCGTGCCGCGGGCCGGGCGGACGAAGGCGTCCGCCCCTCCAAGAACCGTTATGCCTGCGTCAGCCGTTCGTACAGCCACGACACTTTTCGTCAGACCAGCGATACGCGGCCTTCACCTCAGGCTTACCATACGTCGCGAAGCGACGGCGTTGTGCAGGTAACGCTTCCGCGCGCTCCATCACAACCAACCTCCGCCTTCTACCTCTGCAGCAAGTCCACCGGCGCCGTCACGTCGTGCACGCGAAAATACTTGGCCAGCGCCGGATACTTCCTGCGCCACGGCTTCATACATCGCATACGCCACGTTGCGATAGGAAACATGCCCCGCCGGCGTCGTGCGCAACTCGGAAATGTAAACCGCCTCGGCGAAATCCATCTTGAACAGGGCCCGCTTGCGAAACGCCAGCGGGATCGCGTACTGCGAATTTTCTTCCGCCTCGGGCGCATTGCGCGCGGCGAGCTTCTCTACCGCCGTTTGCGCGCGCCGCATGGCAGCTTCGAAGCGCAGACGCACGCCCGGCATCTTCCATGTCGAGCAGCATCTCGTAGCCATGCTGCGTGGTGAATCCCTGCATCACCTGGATGCAGCGCCGGTGACGGTGCATGTCGCGGAAGCCGCCGGTATCCATCAGGATGTCGAAGCGGAACTGTTGCCCGGCGCGGAAGCCGCGCAGCATTTCATCGTGCTTGCCGCGATGCCGCAGCCCGAGATCGATGATCTCGCGCCGGTACCGTCTCGCCCGAAACCTGCACCGCCTGCCGAATCTGGCGGTAGAGAATGATGGCAGTGCTCGTAGAGCAAAGTGGTCGCGATCTCAACTTCGAGCGGCTCTTCGTCCAGCAGATCGACAATCGCCTTCGATGGCGCCAGCGGCTCGCTCTCCATCAATTCGCGCGCCGCCTGCCGCAACTCGCGCCGCGTTTCCATCTCATACGGATTCGGGTCGGCATACTTCACCAGCGTGGGCGCCACTCGGACTTCGCGCAGCAATTCCTGCTCGGCCCGCGCGCCCAACTCCGGACTCACCGCCCGAATCTGCTCCACCAAGTCGCGCAGAGACTCGGCATTCACGTTATATGCCGCGGACGTCGCCGCCTTCTTCAGCGACTCGCCCAGCACCCGCACCTCTTTGTGCGTAGTGCGAGAGCAAGTGCGCCACCTGCGTCTCCAGCGTGCGCGCGTTGACGATCTCCCCCAGCGAAGTGTTCGTCGCCAGCGGCAGCAGATAGCGCGTGATGTCGAACGCCCGCGCCTTCAGCGTGCGCTCGTACGCGTCCTGCTTCATGTCCGGCAGGCTTGGGCGTGATGCTGATCAGATACTGCGTCATGTGCGCCGAGAGCGCTTCATATTCTGCAAACAAAAAATCCAGAGTCTCGCGATAGAGCTTGCGCGCTTCGTCGTCCGCGCCGAAGTCGGGCGTGTAATAGCCGCTCTTCTTGAAATCCTGATAGCGGGTGGACCGCTCCTGCCCGTCCCAGCGCTGCTCGTCGGCCAGTTCGATCGCCGCCAGAATCGAGAGCCTCTCGACCGCCAGCGCGATGTGCGCCAGGTCGGCAATCGAGCGGTGCCCGTACTGAAAATAAAAAGTGTTGAGAAATTTCTCCGCCTTCTGCGTGCTGATCTCGCGCAGCGACTCCTTCATCGACAGCGCCGACCGCGAATACTTGGCCATGGCGTAGGCCTGAATCTCCGGCTCGACGCCGATACACGGCGAACACTTCGGTCGAAGGCGCGATCCGTCGACGGACCTTTCCGACCGGCATCCGGCCGTTCCGACCGCCGAGGCTCGCTAGCGTCGAGCGGTGCCCGGAACAGATTCGTGTCCGACTGCGGAAGACTTCTGGTTGGAGGGCTCAGGCATTGCGATCACTTCATTCGTCACAGTCTGGGGCATGGGAGTGTTCGAATGTTAATCGGCGTGCGCAATGGTTGCGCAATCTGTTATGCTGATGCCGTTGTGGATAACTTAGGCTGCGGCTCACGTCGACCGGGTACATGACACTCTCTGCCGGCGTATAATCTCACGTTCCGAACTAAATTCGACGTTCCGCAGTAGCGACTTCTAGACAACAATCGGGAGAACTCTCATGTCCCTTTCAGGACGAGTGGCGCTCGTCACCGGCGCGTCGCAAGGCATTGGACGCAGCCTGCGCGCTGAGGCTCGCCAAAGACGGCGCGGCGGTCGCCGTGGCCGCACGCAATCAGGAGAAGCTGAACGAACTGGTCAATGAAATCACCGCGGCTGGCGGCAAAGCCGCCGCTTTCGCTCTCGATGTCACCGACGAAGAGCAAGTCAAGTCCACGATCAAAGCGGCGATCGCGCCAGTTCGGCAAAATCGACATCCTGGTCAACAACGCCGGCATCACCCGCGACCAGCTCGTCATGCGCATGAAGCGCGCCGACTGGGACGCCGTCCTGCAAACCAATCTCACTTCCGCCTATCTCTGCATCCAGCAGGTCATCGAGTTCCATGCTCAAGCAGCGCTGGGGACGCATCATCAACATCACCAGCGTCTTCGGACAGATGGGCCAGGCGGGACAGGCGAACTACTGCCGCGTCCAAAGCCGGACTGATCGGACTCACCATGGCCATCGCCCGCGAAGTCGGCTCGCGCAACATTACTTGCAACGCCGTCGCCCCCGGCTTCATCGAAACCGCCATGACCGAAGTGCTCGGCGAAGAATTCAAGCAGAACGCCGCCAAACAGATTCCGCTCGGCCGCGTCGGATCGCCGGAAGATGTGGCGAGCGCCGTGGCTTTTCTCGCCTCCGACGAAGCCTCCTACATCACCGGCCACGTGCTGAACGTGAATGGCGGCATGTTGATGGGATAAGAGAGAACTTTTACCGCCGAGTACGCCGAGATCGCGGAGTGAAGATGAAAATGGAATCGGACAGCGATTTTGCATGCTCGCCTTCGTCGGCGTTCTCCGCGTCCTCGGCGGTAAAGGTCTTTCGTTTTTCCAGGCCGAGTCGCCCGCGCAGATCGCGCAAGCCCGAGAATTCTTTCTGGAATACGCCCAATCCCTCGGCTTCAGCCTGTGCTTCCAGAACTTCGACCAGGAACTCGCCGCACTGCCCGGCGATTACGCTCCGCCCGCAGGCCGCCTGCTGCTCGCCGAATACGAAGGTCAACTAGCGGGCTGCGTCGCGCTCCACAAACTGGATGCCGGCATCTGCGAAATGAAGCGCCTCTATCTGCGTCCTCAATTTCGCGGCAAAGGCATTGGACGCGCGCTGGCCGAGCGCATCATCGCCGAAGCGCGCCAGATCGGCTACCAGCGCATGCGCCTCGACACCGTCGAGCCGGTGATGAAAGACGCGGTCGCCATGTATCGCAAGCTCGGGTTCAAGGAAATTGCGCCCTACTGTTCGAACCCGATCGCCGGAGCACTGTACATGGAGTTGCAACTGTGACCGCGCTGTTTCCAAATCTTTGAGCGGCCGCTCCAACGCTGGCAGGAACTCAATTTTTTTGCGATCTCGTTTCTTGTACAATGTTCAAACCTAACAACGCCTGGCATGAGTTAAGTGCGGATTGCACCGGTTTTGCTATAGCACTAATTTCCACTTGCCAGAAATTGCTGATCTGGTTACTATGTCGCATCCTGCAATGCTCCCAACCATGAACATCGGCGAGACCATCCGCAACTACCGGCTGCAAAAAGGCATGTCCCAGGGCGACATCGAAAAGCGCACCGGCCTGCTCCGCTGCTACCTTTCGCGCGTGGAGAACGGCCACACCATTCCTTCGCTCGACACGCTGTCGAAGATCGCCGGTGCCATGGAGATTCGCGCTCTCGCAATTCTTCTCCGAATCCGGGCCACAGCAACGGCTCCAAGGGATTGCCGCAACTCTCCGACGACGAAGTCCGCTTCCTCAGCCAGATCCGCCGCTACGCCACCAACCTGAACGACAGCGACCGCAAGCTGGTTCTCGCCATGGTTAAGAAGATGGCGTCGAATTCCAAGTAAGCTGTCAGCCTTCAGCCCATCAGCCTTCAGCCCATCGGATCAAGAAATCGCAAGAGTTGTCATTCCGAGAAGCATAGCGACGAGGAACCTGCTTTCCTTTCCATTGCACCCGAGTGATGCCGCTGAAGCTGTCGCTGATAGCTAAAAGCTGCTAGTTGACAGCTTACTTTCGTACCATGACCTTGGTGACCGCCGGGTACCTCGCCGCCAGCCTGCCATTCTCAATACACTGTTGATCTGGAGACCCCCTGTGACCACCGACGAAGAATTGAACGTACTCGAGACCCAACTGCGGCGGTTGAAGATCGAGTACGAGATCTACTTCAGCAATCCGATCGAAGCGCCCGCCCACCGACATCGAGTGGAAAGTGCTCTCCCTGCTGCGCAAATTCTCCGACGGCGGGCGCATGAACTTTTCCCAGCGCTACCGCTACAACGAAATGGCGCAGCGCTACGCCATCTACAGCGATCTGTGGCGCAAGAAGTCACGCATCCGCGAAGAAGGCTATCGCCGCCCGCAGGATGCTTTGCTCTCCGTGCAAGGCGTGCGTGTTGCCGAAGAGGAGCATAAGCCGCCAACATCAGGTCTATGGAGTGAGTCATGCCGCGCAGCTGCCACCGCCGCGGCCGCATCCGCAGCCTTTCACCTTGCACAGTGTGGACCAGACCGAGCGCGAACAGGTCGAGCGCCTCTACAACACTCTGGTCGCGGCCAAGAAAAAGGCGGGAGAAAACGTCTCCGGCAACCTCGATTCCTTTTCCACCTTCGTCCAGAAAAAGACCGAGCAGATCCGCAAGCAGTACCACTGCGAAGATGTTGAATTCTCCGTCGAACTCGCCGACGGGCAGGTCAAGCTGAAGGCCAAAGCGAAAACGTAAAGCTGTCGTTGGTCGATGGTTTTCGGTCGTTGCTGGTAGAATCTTCGGTCGCTCCGCCATTATTTTCGAAGAGGCCGATCATGTCCCCCAGCACTTCCCGCATCCAGCGCGCCATCCTCAGCGTCACCGACAAAACCGGCCTGGTCGATTTCGCCCGCAAACTCTCCGCGCTCGGCATCGAACTCATCTCCACCGGAGGCACGGCCAAGCTTCTGCGCGACTCCGGCATCGCCGTCAAAGACATCTCCGATCTCACCGGCTTCCCCGAAATGCTCGATGGCCGCGTCAAGACGCTGCATCCCAAAGTGCACGGCGGCATCCTGCATCGCCGCGAGGATCCCAGCGCACGTCGCCGCCGTGGCCGAGCACGGCATCGCAGCCCATCGACATGGTCGTGGTGAATCTCTACGCCTTCGAGAAAACCGCCGCCAAGCCGGGCGTGGCTTTCGAAGAATTGATCGAGAATATCGACATCGGCGGCCCGTCGATGATCCGCTCCGCCGCCAAGAATTTTCGCGACGTCGCCATCGTCACTTCACCCTCCGACTACGACGCCATCGCCGACGAACTGACCGCGCGAGCGGCGGCGCTCTCCGCTGGAAACCAAGTGGCGCCTGGCGCAAAAAGCCTTCGCCACCACCGCTGCCTACGATTCCGCCATCGCTTCCACGCTCGAGCGCATCACTCCGGACATCATATCAACTTTCAGCCTCCGAAGACGAGTCTTTCCCGCCGACTCTGCGCCTCTCCTTCCACAAAACTCTCGACCTGCGCTACGGCGAAAATCCGCACCAGAAGGCCGCCATGTACTCCGACGGCTCGGGCGTGGGCGTCGCCAATGCCCGCCAGACTCAGGGCAAGGAACTCTCCTACAACAACATCGTCGACCTGCAAGCCGCCTGGGACCTCGCCCAGGAATTCAACGAAGCGAATTCGACGCCCGTCTTCGCCATCATCAAGCACACCAATCCCTGCGGCGCCGCCACCGGCAAGACTCTCGCCGAAGCCTACAAGCGCGCCCTCGAATGCGATCCGGTCTCGGCTTTCGGCGGCGTGATCGGCGTGAATCGCCCCATCGACGCCGAGGCCGCCGAAGAAATGCACAAGCTTTTCCTCGAAGTCATTGCCGCCCCCGCCTTCGACGAAGCCGCCAAAGCGCAGATTCGCCTCCAAGAAAAATCTGCGCCTGGTCGAAGTCGCACGCGGCACGATCAGAAGTGGGTTCTGAAAAATATCTCCGGCGGAATGCTGGTGCAGGATGCCGACGTCCGCCCCTTGCAGGATGCCGATCTCAAAGTTGTCACCAAGCGCGCCCCCACGCCCGAAGAAACCCGCGCACTGCTGTTCGCCTGGAAAGTCTGCAAGCACGTCAAGTCCAACGCCATCGTCTACGCGCGCGACGGCCAAACGGTCGGCGTCGGCGCCGGACAGATGAGCCGCGTCGATTCCGCCAAGATCGGCGCCATGAAGGCGCAACTGCCGCTGAAGGGCACGGTCGCCGCCTCCGACGCATTCTTTCCGTTCCCCGATGGCGTCGAAGAAATCGCCAAAGCCGGCGCCACCGCCATCATTCAACCCGGAGGCTCGCAGCGCGATCCCGAAGTCATCGCCGCCGCCGACCGCCTCGGCCTGGCCATGCTGTTCACCGGAGTCCGCCACTTCCGCCACTAGCCAGTGATCGATGTACGGCGAGGGTAAGCGAGGCCCTCTTGCCGAGGGCACATCAGTTCTTTACCAAACTTGACAATCTACGCATGCAAGCTTCAGTCCCTGTACTTCCGGTTTCTCGCGCATTCTGTGCCCCGCAGAGTTTTTCCCAATCGCGGCGCCCAACGGGGTAGAATAAAAGCACCTTTCCCCCGGCGGTTTGCATCCAATCGCTGAGGTTTCGGAAAGTGCGCTCAGGTCGAGTACGAACAGTTCTCTCGGAATCAATTCAGCGTCATCAGGTCGAGCATGAATCGAATTTTTCGCGCTTTTATAATGTCGTCGGTCGTAGCAGCGTCCGCCTTCGCGCAAACCAGCCCATCCGCGCCGGCTGATGCCCGACCAGCTGACTCCAAGCCCTCGCAGTCTTCGCCGCACAAAGTCGACCATGCTGCCGCCTACTATCACTACACGCTCGCGCACATGTACGAGGAGCTGGTAACCGCCTATGGCCGCAGCGATCTGGCCAACAAGGCCATTGAGGAATACCGCCTCGCCATCGAGGCCGATCCCTCTTCCGAATTCCTGACCTCCGGCCTCGCCGAGCTTTACGTCAAGACCGGCCGCATCCGCGACGCGGTGAACGAAGCGCAGGACATCATCAAGCGCGATCCCAACAATCTGGAAGCCCACAAGCTTGCTGGGCCGCATTTATCTGCGCTCGCTCGGCGACATGCCCGCGCGGCAACGGCTCCGACAACATGCTGAAGCTGGCCATCGAGCAGTACGAACAGATCGTGAAGCTCGAGCCCGACGAATGTGGACGATCATCTGCTGCTCGGCCGCCTCTACCGCCTGAACAACGATCTGCAAAAGGCGGAAGCCGAACTCAAGACCGCCGTCAAGCTCGATCCCAATTCCGAAGAAGCCGTCACCACGCTGGCCATGCTCTACACCGATGAAGGCGACACGGCGCACGCGCTGCAAGTTCTGAGCGCCATGCCCGATACTGGCCCGCTCCGCCAAGCTCTATGCCGCGCTGGGCGCGGCCTACGAGCAGCGCAAGGATTACAAGAACGCCATTGACGCCTACAAGCACGCCATCCAGTTCTCGATCGCGACAATCTCGACGCCATTCGCGGCCTGGCCGAAAATCTGCTGAACGACGGCCAGACTCGATGCCGCCCTCGAACAGTACAAAGTGATCGCCGACTCCAATCCCGAAGACGCGCAAACCTACGTCCGCATGGCCGAGATCTATCGCCGCCAGGCCAAGTACGATCTCGCCCTCGAGAGTCTGAAGCAGCGCCGACACCCTGGTTCCCGACGCCATGGACGTTCCCTACAACATGGCCGCCGTTTACCAGGCGCAGGGCCGCTACGACGACGCCATCAAGATCCTGCAGGATCTGCTGAAGAAGACCGAGAAGAGCGACAACAGCTATGCCAGGCCGACCGCAACAATCGCGCCATCTTCATCGAGCGCCTCGGCATGGTCTATCGCGAGCAGGAGAACTATCACCGCCGCGGTCGAAACCTTCCGCAAGATGTTGCCCCTGGGCGACGAAAACGCCCGCACCGGCTATCAGGAAATCATCGACACCTACCGCGAAGCCAAGCAGTGGCCGCAAGCCACCGCCGCCGCCAAAGAAGCGGTGCAGAAAATGCCCGACGATCGCGACCTGCGCATGGTGCTCGACGCGCAACTCGCCGACACCGGCGATCCGACAAAGCCGTCTGCCGATGTCCGCTCCATGCTGAAGGGCAGGCCGGAAGATCGCGAAGTCTATCTCCGGCTCGCCATCATGTATACCCGCGCCAAGCGCTGGAGCGATGCCGAGGAGGCTCTCGCCAAGGCCGAGCAGCTTTCGACCAAGCCCGACGACAAAGACTACGTCTACTTCCTGCGCGGCGACCTCTATCGAGCGCCAGAAGATGTTCGACCAGGCCGAAGCCGAGTTCAAGAAAGTGTCCTGACCGCCCACCGATCCGCAGAGCGCTGCCACTCTGAACTATCTTGGCTACATGAATGCCGATCGCGGCGTGAAGCTCGAGGAGTCTCTCAACTACATCAAGCAGGCTTTGACCTTGAGCCCAACAACGGCGCCTATCTCGACTCGCTCGGCTGGGTCTACTTCAAGCTGGGCAAATACGATCTGGCCGAAGAAAATCTGACCAAGGCCGTAGCGCATGGGTTCCGACCCCACCGTGCAGGAGCATCTCGGCGATCTCTACCAGAAAACCGGCCGCCTGAAACTGGCCGCCGCCCACTGGGAGCGCGCCGTCGAGGAATGGAACAAAACCGTTCCTGCGGAAGTCGACACCGATCCTTGGTCGCCAAGCAGAAAAAGCTCGACGCCGCCAAAGTGAACCTGGCCAAGGAAGAATCAGGAAAACAGTAACTAGAGTTGTCTCATAGGATTTTTGGGTTGGGCACGACTTCAGTCGTGCCGTCCAGACGCAGTGAGAGTGTTCGGCTTTAGCCGCTGGGGAATCCGCGTTTTACTCCTTTCGGCCACGAGATGGCTTTAGGCACCAGGTACTCTGCACCAGCAACTCTGCTAAACTTCACCATGCTGGCCGGCTACGCGGTGCACGTCGAACACTCCCGCGGACGCCGCTTTCCTGAGCCGCCGCATCCCTACCGCAACGACTTTCAGCGCGACCGCGACCGCGTCATTCACGCCCGCGCCTTCCGCCGCCTCGAAGCCAAGACCCAGGTTTTCACCCGCCGCTACTCCGACCATTTCCGCAACCGCCTCACCCACACCCTCGAAGTCGCGCAGATCTCCCGCACCATCGCCGGCGCCCTCGGCCTGAATGTCGATCTGGCCGAAGCGCTCGCGCTGGTGCACGACATCGGCCATCCTCCCTTCGGCCACGCCGGAGAAAAAGCGCTCGACGCCGCCATGCGCGAGCACGGCCTCTTCTTCGATCACAACCTGCACGCCCTGCGCATCGTCGAAGATTTCGAACAGCGCTACGCCGCCTTTCGCGGCCTGAACCTGACCTTCGAAGTCCGCGAAGGCATCATCAAGCATTCGCACGATTACGACGCGACAAGCATCCTGAACTCGCCGAATATCTGCTCGACCAGCGCCCGCCGCTCGAAGCCCAGCTCATCGACCTGACCGACGAAATCGCCTACAACACCGCCGACCTTGACGACGGCTACGAAGCCCATCTGCTCACGCTCGAGCAAATCCGCGAAGGCGTCCCAGTCTTTGGAGCATTTTTCCGCGAAGTCGAGCAGATCTATCCCGACGCCCCCGACAAGCTGAAATTCAACGAAGCCCTGAAACGCGTCTTCAACCGCTTCGTCGACGACCTGATCACCAACACGCAAGCGCGGGTCAAGCAGGCAGGAATTCAAACTCTGGACGACGTCCGCCGCATCCGCGAGCGCCTGGCCGCATTCAGCCCCGCAGTCGAAGCCGAAGCGCAAGCAGATCAAAGATTTCCTCTACGAAAATCTCTACTACAGCCCGTCGCTGGCGGGAGAAAAAGACGACGCCGAACGCGTCGTCAGCGAGCTCTTCGCCTTCTGGATGGACAATCCCGACATCCCTCCCGCACAACTACCAGGAAAAAGCCGGACAAGAGTCGCTGCCGCGCGTCGTCTGCGATTACATCGCCGGCATGACCGACCACTTCATCTTCGAGCAGTATGAGAAGTATTGCGGCGGTACACGCTGAGGCACCCCGCCAAGGCGGCACACATGGCCCTGCACATAGCCCTGTCATCCTGAGCGAAGTTGTCGTTTGCGAAGCGGACGACGATGCAGTCGAAGGATCCCTACCGTCCAATCGCACGATCGCGCCGATTCAGGATCTCTTACGACACGCCCATGTGACAAAAGCCGCCCCAGGCCACTGTTCCTCGGCTTTCAACCTCTGGCTCGACGTCCAACCACAACGGGGTCAATGAGCGCTAACGCCTGATTACGACGGTTACCAGCAATAACCGCCAAAAAGAATGTCTAATGTCAGCATGGATTTCTGTTTGGCGCACCAGTTCCGTACAGCGATAGTATTGCTGTTGTTGACGATTTCAGCTTGTAATCGCTCATCGGCTGCCCCGATTTCGGCAAACCAACTTGCGGCCCACGTTCTGGAAACTCGCCCTGCAGAGGGTGAGCAACTTAATGCTGATGATTTTCAGGAAGTTGAACGGAGTCTAGCGGATTTGTACGCCGATTCAAGTCCACAGGCCGATGAAGCTGTCGTGATCCTGATGAGTTTCTATCTCGGAGAGTCTAATGGCGAAGAACTTTACGAAAACCTGCTGGACCGTGGGCCTCGAATGATTCCAATAATCGAACGCTATTTGCAAGAGCCGCCTAGTCTGGTGAGGCGCTATCCGAAAAGGATCGTGTTAGAGCGGACTACGACGGAACTCTTCCTGAAGGAATCACTCGAAATTCTGAAAGTACGGGCAGGAGCCCGAACGATCTCAAGCACTACAGTGGATACTTCTCCGTTGCGGAAGCAATCGGCAAACTGCAAGTTGAAGCTCTCGCGCCGTCCTCGACCTAGGTTCCCCGACAATCTTATTCAATCTGGCGAAACGTACAGCAGCACGCCAGTTCTGAAAGTGGATATCGAGGAAGACGGGACTGTAACGAACCCGGAGCTCATTCAACAATCTGGGGTCAAGGGATTGGATGCTTTGTTGCTACGCAATGTGACCCAATGGAAGTATGAACCTCGCCCCGGATGTGGAGTAATACAGTCCAACATCGCAATCAACATCGACTGGACGGACACGAAATAGTTCTCAGTTGACGTAACATCCCGATTACACTCACCCATCGGTCTTTCGATCTCCCCAAATCTATCTGTGCGACTGCCTCACTCCGCCGCCACGGCCGCCACCACGTCAAACAGAATCCTCGGACCGCGCCGCACTTCCTCCACGCGAATGCGTTCGTCGTTCCCGTGTTCGGTGTTGCCTTCTTCTTCCGTCGCCGTGTAAGGATTGAAGCCGTAAGCATTGATCCCCAGTGGACGATAGCGCTGGTTCTCCGTGTAACCGCTGGTGATGTGCGGCACCACGGGAGTTCCCGGGAAATATTTCTCGGAGACTTTGCGGATGGCTGCGTATAGCGCCGTATTCGTGGGCGAGTAATTGGCCACGCGAAACTCCGGGTCGAGCGGTTCGACCGTGACATTCGGATCGTCCACCACGCGCCGGATCTGCTCCAGCAGCGCCTTGGGATCTCCACCGGGGAGAATGCGCACATCCAGGTTCGCCCAGGCCTCCGGCGGAATCACGTTGGTTTGCTCCGAGCCACCCAACATGGTTAAAGAAATGGTATCGCGCAGCAGAAAGTTTAACGACTCGTCCTTCTCCACGTCCTGCTGGAACTTCCTGTCTTCGATCTCCTTGCGGATGTTGCGATACTCCCTCGCCTGCTCCGGCGGTTCGTACGGCGCCATGTCCCGTAGAAACTCTTCCACAACCGGCAGCACCCTAAGCGGCGTGCGGTAGGCCAGAATGCGGTCCAGAGCACGCACCAGGCGATTGGGTGCAGAATCTGGAATCGGTCGCGAAGCGTGCCCCGGACGCCCGTGCGCTACCACGTGCAACCAGAACGTCGTTTTCTCACCGACATCCACGCCTACGTATTTCACTTTCCCCTGATCGAGCAGGTTCTCTCCGCCTTCATTGATCAAAAATTCCGCGTTCTCCAGCAGATCACGCTCGTGCGCAATGAACCAGTCGGAGCCCGTGTCCAGAACCTCTTCATCGGCCACCGCCAGAAAAATCACATCGCGGTCAAGCTCCACTTTTTCCCGCTTCAACATCACCATGACGACGAGTTGCGCCAGCCCCTCATCTTTCATGTCCTGCGCTCCGCGCCCCCAGATCCAGCCATCTCTTGATCTCCCCACTGAAGGGAGGAACTTCCCAGTGCGCGGCGTCGCTCGTGACCACATCCATGTGGTTCAGCAGGACGATCGGCCGCTTGGCCTGCGCGCTTGTATGCGGCAAACGCGCCCACAAATCTCCGCGCCCTGGTGTGTATTCAAATGCACGATTTTCAACGCCTTCCTGATCAAGAATCTTCTTGTAGAAATCGACAGCGCGCATCTCATGTCCGGGAGGGTTCGTAGTGTCGAGGCGCAGGTACTCCTGCATCCAGGTCACGGCCAATCGGAATATTGCAGCATATGATCCGCCGGAATGCGCGAAGAGGCCATTGCTGGCGCCGGTTCTTCCGGAGCAGTCGTGGCCGCCACAGCCCCGTTACCACCCGAAACGGTCACCGCTAACCCGAATAGCAGCGCCTGCTTCGCCAGCGTCGCGCCCTCAACCTTATCGGTTTCGTAGTTTTTCCCACTGTGATTGGACCCAAATTTCGACTCCCCGACGTCCGCACTCCACGCAGTTTTTATATCAGGTTTGCCAAAATTACCCTGCGCGAACCCCTGCAAGCTACCCGCCAGGTCGGTATCGGGGTATAATGTCTTAGATATCAGGTGCTTAGAGCCCAAATCTGAAAGTTCGTTTTGGCATCTGAACTGTAATAGAGATGAGTGTCGCGGGGAACATTCGGCGACTCGGTTTTGAGGTTTTTCGGTGTGCGTTGCGTCAGCGTATACCGTAGTTTTAGGGGACGCAATACTAATCACGCAACACGCCCGTTCTGGCGTGCTGGAGTGGAGCCCCCAAACGCTCCCCCAATAAATGGAGGCAAGTTTTTATGAAGACCCGTATGTTAGCCACTTTGCCCTTGGCCGCGGTGCTCGCATTTCCGGCCTTGGCGCAGACTTCGTCTTCTCCAGATCAGTCCAACCCGCCGGCGGCGTCGCAGACGACACAGTCGACCGACAACATGAATGGTACCGGCAAACAGCCGTTGCAGGCTCCAGCCCGCGAAGGATTCTGGGGCCGCGTGAATCCGTTTGCCCGCAAGAGTTATGTCAAGCGCCAAACTGATCCTATCCGCGACCGCGTCAACGAGCTCGACGATCTGACCGCCGCGAACAGCAAGGCGATCAAAGACACCGACGCCCGCGCTCAGGCCGGAATCAAGCTGGCCTCCGACAAGGCCAATGAGGCCGACCAGCACGCGATCGACGCCGGTAACAAAGCCACCATGGCGCAGCAGAGCGCGCAGCAGGCGACAACTCGTATTCAGACCGTCGAAACCGTGGTTGGAAATATCGACCAGTACAAGGCTTCCAATCAGACCGAAATCCGCTTCAAGCCCGGCCAGACCGTCCTCAGCAAGAATGCCAAAGATGCGCTGGACGAGATGGCCAATGGCGTGAAGGGCCAGCGCGGTTACATCATCGAAGTGCAAGGCTTCTCCTCGGGCAAGGGCCAGACGGCAATCACGATTTCGCAAAAGATGGCGGAGTCGGTGGTTCGCTACATGGTGCTGAACAACGAGGTTCCGGTTTACCGGATTTACCTTGTGGGCATGGGCAACGCTCCCGTGGCCGGCGCTGACGAGAACGGTATGACGAAGCACATCAGTGGCGGGCGCGTGGAAGTCAGCCTGCTGAAGAATGATCTGGAGCAGTTGGCCTCCAGCGGTTCTTCCAGTCCGGCCAGCACTCCGGACCATCAACAACAACCAAAGTAATTGGATCGATGTTGTTAGGGACCTGAGGTCGCCTCGACCAAGTCCCTCCCCCCCAAGAAAAGCCTCTCGCGCGAGCGAGAGGCTTTCTTGCGTTTGGAGTCAAGGCGCAGGTTTCGGCGCTGCGAATAATCTGTCAGTCGTTCTTCCCCAAACTTGGGCTGCGATAGCCTTCGGGATCGATTCCCAAGTGGATAAGCCGCGACTGAAGCGTAGTGCGCTTCAGCCCAAGCCGGGCCGCTGCGCCGCCAGGGCCTCCCAGTTGCCCGTTGCACTCGCGGAGTGTCTGCATAATCTGTTCGCGCTCCCTCTCCTGGAGTGTTTCCCCATTGCCCTCGTTGGCTGCGGCGTTCAATTCGCTCAATGGAACCTGTAGCACCAGCCCGGGAGTCAGAATCACCGAGCGCTCGATAAAGTTTTCCAGTTCGCGAATGTTTCCCGGCCACACCCATTGCACCAGCGTTTCCATGGTCCGGGCCGGGATGCTGGTGATCGACTTGTTCATCCGGGCTGAATACCTCTGGACAAAATGCTCGACCAGAAGAGGAATATCTTCCCGCCGCTCCCGCAAAGGTGGGACACGGATAGGAAATACATTCAGACGATAATAAAGGTCGCTGCGGAACTCCCGCTCGTTCACGCTGCGCAATAGGTCCCGATTGGTCGCCGCGATCAACCGAAAGTTGACGTTCAACGTCTGTGTGCCGCCCAGCCGTTCGAATTCCTGATCCTGCAGTACCCGGAGCAGCTTGGGCTGCAATTCCAGAGAAATTTCTCCAATTTCGTCCAAAAACAACGTTCCGTGATCCGCCAACTCCAGGCGCCCCAACTTCTTGGAAACCGCCCCCGTAAACGCGCCTTTCTCGTGCCCAAACAATTCGCTTTCCAGCAGCCCGGAAGGAATGGCAGCGCAATTCAGCTTGATGAAACTATTTTCCTTGCGCTTGCTGAAGTGGTGCAAGGCGCGTGCCACCAGCTCCTTGCCGGTACCCGTCTCCCCCAGCAGCAGCACCGTGGCATCGCTCGAAGCAACCTTTGCCACCTTTTTCATGACTTCTTGCAAGGCGCTGCTTCGCCCGATGATTTCCCCGAACCCCAGTTCGGTGTCGATGGCCTGCTCCAGGTAAAGCTTTTCCTCCGAAAGCTTTTCCTTGGCCAATTGAAGTTCCGTCGTGACTGCCCGTAGCCGAGATACCGTTTGGTTCAGCGCTTCTTCTGCCTGTCGCCGCTCGGTTATATCGCGAAGGATGCCCTGCAAACGCCCATCAGGGAACTGTCTGCCGACCAGCTCGCCGGGGAAGATAGAGCCATTCTTTCGCCGGAACTTCCATTCTGTTCTGGTTATACTTCCGCCGGCAAAGCGTGCCACTTCCCCAGGTATGCGCGCCACTTCTTCCGTTGCAACAACGTCGGCGATCGAGAGTTGAAGCACCTCGGCTCGCGAGTAACCGAGCATCTCCGCACCCGCCGAGTTCACATCGATATATCGCCCTTCGGCATCGGCGAGAAAAATCCCATCCGAGGCTTGTTCTACCAGGAGCCGGAAATGCGATTCGCTCTCGCGTAGCGCTTCCTCGGCCTTTTGGCGGGCTCCCTCCAGCTTCATTTTCTCGGTGACGTCCCGTTGAATGCCCCAGGTCCTCACCAGCTTTCCGTTCTCCACAATTCCGATCAGGCTGTTGAGAAATACCTTGGGATTGCCCTGAATATCGACCTCGTGCGACTCCCGGTCCAGCACTCGAAAGCCGGAGCGGATATAGTCACGAGTCAGTTCAATATTCCGCGCATCATTCGGGTCGAGCGTCTCCGTCAGGCGCTTGCCGACGAATTCCTGCACTGAATTGAGACCGTACATCTTGACGATAGCCTCGTTGCAGTCCGCCAGATAGGAGTCATGAAGGATGTGATGAACCAGTTCGTCTTCCGGCAGGTCGACGGCTACGGGCTCATCCATGTCCTGCCGGAAAATCCCTTCCGAACTCTGGGAGACGAACATCCGGTAATTCTCTTCGCTGCGCCGCAGAGCTTCTTGGGCCTGCTTGCGCTCCGTGATGTCAGTAAACACATTAATCGCGCACATCTCACCATTCAGCTCGATCATTTCCGCTGTTCCGAGACCGATGCGGATAGCACCATCTTTTCTGCGAATACTGGCCTCTATATTGCGGAGACAGCCTTCGACCAGAAGCCGCTTGGCCAGTTCCACCCTTTCGGACGGATTCACCCACAATCCAATGTCGAACGGCGTGCGTCCGATGACTTCATCCCGGCGCCAGCCCGTCGTACGTTCGAAGGCTTCGTTGACTTCGACATAACGATAATCTTTGATGGTGGTTAACGTGATGGCCATCGGACTCAGCCGGAAAGCCTTCGAGAGCTTCTCTTCGGACTCCTTCCGCGCCTCCTCCGCCCGCTTGCGCTCGGTTAGATCCACGAACGTGATGAAATTACGATCGCCGATCACTTTCGCCAGCACGCGCACGTACTTCTTTGTCCCGTCGTGGCATGTGACCGTAACTTCCATGGGCTCGATCTCGCATTCGGTCCGCGCCGCCTTGGCCATGCGCCGTTGCCACTCGGTAGAAACCCAATCTCTATATGCCGGATCGGGATAGGCCAAAGGCCACCATTCCGCGACCGTCGGATATTGCTGAATCGAATATCCAAACAGCTCGAGGTATCCCGGATTTTGATAGACCGCCCGCTCCCCTCTGACGGTCGACAGGATTATGCCAACCGGCAGGTGATCGAGAATCAGCTTCTGCGTTCTTTCACGCTCCTGCAGCGCTGCTTCTGCTTGCTTGCGCTCCGTAACGTCCTGCATGATCGCAGCGATTCGCTCCACGCCGGTGGGACCTTCAATGGGGAAGTACGTAACGAACAGGTTTCTCTCACCCAGCTTGGGATAGGTGTATTTCATTTCGTATTCGACTACTTTGCCTTGAAAACACTCATCTAGCCTCTGCTTGACCGCTGCGAGAGCTTCTTTGGTCACAATTTCGTCAATGTGATGGCCGACAACCTGTTGCTTTTCCATGCTCCGGTAATCCAGAAACGCGCGATTGGCGATCACGTACCGGTAGTCACGGTCCACCACAACGATCATCTCTTCCAGGCCTTCGACGACTCGTTCGTATTCTCGAAGCCTTTCCTCGGCCTGCTTGCGATCGGTCAGGTCGTGGGCGATGGCGATCACATAGTCGCGCTCCAGTTGGACCCATTTCATGCTGACTTCGACGGGAAAGATCGATCCGTCTTTTCGGCGATGCAGGCTCTCTATGACAAGAGATCCCGACTTCCGCAAATGTTCTCTGGTCTTAGCTACAGAAGAACGGGTGATTTCAGGATCGATGTCGAATACGCTGAGAGAAAGAAGTTCTTCCCGGCTGTAGCCCAGCGCTGTGCATGCTTTCTCATTGGCATCGAGAAAACGAAGGTCCCCCGGATCCACCACTTCAATAGCATCGTTGCTTTGGTCCAGCAGGGTCCGGAATAGCGTCAGCTTCCGGATGCTGCCTTCGCGTTCGCGTACTTGCGAAAGCAGACTCTCCCCGGCCTCGCGCAGCAGTCTCTCTGTGCGCCTTTGGTCGGTAACGTCGTGGGCTACGCCCCGCACAATTGGCGAGGCCACGCCCTCCGTGCGTAGGACGTTGTGGTACTGCCAGATCCGGCGCTCCCCTGAGCGCGACATTACCGCCAGTAAACCGCGAACTTCTCCCACGCGCTCGATTTCGACTAGATAGGCTTCGAATTGTGAGCGTGATTCGGGAGCGACAAGTTCCCGCATCGGAATCTGCAGAAGTTCTTCGACACTGTAGCCCAAGGCGCGCGCCGGCGCACCATTCACCGACAGGAGTCGGCCTGCCAGGTCATGGATGCACAGCAGATCATCGCTATGCTCCACCAGATCTCGATACCAGTTTTCTTTTTCCACCCGGGCAGATCGCTCCGGGTCGAAGGCGCTCGGTCTTTCTTCAGGAATGTGGCGGGGCTCTGACCCAGGGTGCACACTCATGGCTACTCCCTGCGGACTGGGTAAGTTTCGTTGCCGCGTGGATTTCTCCTCCTGCGATCGTTTGCCGGAGTGATAAAAGCACGCACAGGGGGCCCGTTGGCTACCCAAGTCCGATTGCCGCGAATTGTATCAGAATGGCCAGAAGACCCCTAACGCCGGTAGTAGATAGGCGCGTCCGTTCTGACGGTTTGACCCTTTCCAGGCGCGCGGCTAAACTCACTTTCCAGTGGGGTTTTCTATGAAGCGCGTCTCCTGGCTGCTCTTTGCGGTTCTCTTTTTCACTACGACTCTTACAGCTGTTGCCCTCGCCGACGATGACCAAAACCACCCTCATCATGAGGACTTGACCACAACCCAGTTGGGCACCGTCACCTTTCCGGTCTCTTGTGCGCCCGACGTGCAAAGGCCATTCGAGCGCGGCGTCGCCCTACTGCACTCCTTCTGGTACGAAGAGGCAGAAAAAGAATTTCAGCAGATTGCCGTCGACGATCCTCGCTGTGTGATGGCCCACTGGGGCGTCGCGATGAGCCTGTGGCACCAGCTCTGGAACCAGCCCGATGCCAACGACATCCAGCGTGGCCTGGACGAAATTCACGAAGCAAAGACCACCGACGGTCCCACCACCCCGCGCGAGAAGGCGTATCTGGCGGCCATCGCCGCCTTTTACAGCGACTCGAAGACACTGAATCACGAAGCTCGCGCCCAAGCCTATTCCAACGCGATGAAGAAGGTCTACGACTCCTATCCCGACGATCACGAAGCCGCGGCCTTCTACGCCCTGTCCCTTTTAGCCTCCGAGCCGCACGATGATGAAACCTTCGCCAATCGCAAGCAAGCTGCGGCGATTCTGGAGAAACTCTTCGCCACTGAGCCCGAGCATCCCGGCGTGGCCCATTACCTGATCCATGCCTACGACAAGCCGCAACTCGCGCAACTCGGCTTGCCCGCAGCCCGCCGCTATGCGCAGATCGCGCCCGCAGCTCCCCACGCCCTGCACATGCCATCGCACATCTTCGCCCGCGTCGGCCTCTGGCAGGACGACATCAACTCCAACCTCGCCTCCATCGCCGCCACTCGCAAAACCGCTGCCATGCACATGGGCGGCGAAGGCCACCAGTTTCACGCCATGGACTTCCTGATTTACGCCTATCTGCAAAGCGGACGCGAGGCGGACGCCGCAAAGGTGATCGACGAAGTCCGGACCATGCCGAAGATGAAGTCGAATGTACGGACCCGACTTCGATCCCGAGACCAATGCCCTCACCAAGTTTCCCGCGATTTACGATCTCGAACTTCGCCACTGGTCCGACGCCGCGGCCCTGCAAGTCGTGCCCGGCTCGCTTCGCGGAGATCAATCCATCACGTATTGGGCCCGCGCCATCGGCGCAGCCCGCAGCGGCAATCTCGCGCAAGCCCATAAAGACCTGGAGCAGATTGAGACGATCCGCAAAGAGTTCGTCGCCAAAAAGAAAACGCAATACGCCGAAGCCGTCGGCGAGGACTATCAGGAAGCCGCAGCCTGGGTCCTGCACGCCGAAGGCAAAGACGACGAAGCCATCACCACTCTGCGCGCCCTGGCCGATAAGACCGACAAACTGGGCGATGAGCCGGAAGGCATTCCAGCTCGCGAACAACTCGCCGATATGCTGCTAGAAGCCAAGCGTCCCCAGCAAGCCTTAGTGGAATATCAGACCGATCTGAAACTGAATCCCAACCGCTTCAACGGCCTCTACGGCGCAGCCCGCGCCGCCGAAGCCGCCGGCAAGCAGAGTGATGCCACGGAATACTATGCCCTGTTGCTGAAAATCTGCGACGGATCAAACTCCACAAGGCCCGAGCTGGGCCGCGCAAGGGAATTAGTGGCGCGGAAGTAACTACCGACGCTCTGTCATCCTGAGCGAAGCGAAGGACCCCTTGCATGTCGGCGCGACCGACGGCTTCACAAGGCGTTTCTACCACCGCTCACAATGCCGGACCCAGACGCAACATCTCCGTTTTCTAAGGTGACGACCAAAGCGTTTTTACAATCAAGGCCGCCATCATCCCCACCGCTCCCAGCAACGCGTTGTACTCGCGATGCTTTAAATACAATTCCAAAGAAAATTCCGCAGAGGCTTCCTCATTACTCGAACAACGCGTCAACCTCGGCAGCATCCTCGGCACCCGCCGCGCATACTCCTCAAACTCCGGAAACGTCTTCCGCAAAAATGCCTCTTCGTCGCGGATCACAGGAAGATAGATCACGAAAAACATAGCGACCAGCACACCACCCAACCACCAACTCCGCGCCGCCACCGCAAATCCCAGCCCAATCAGCAGCGATCCCAGATAAAGCGGATTGCGCGTATAAGCATAAGGACCGGAAGTGGCCAACGTCTCGTTCTTCCGCACGTGCCCCGAAGCCAGCGCCCGAATCAGAAGCCCGGGCACAATCGCAATCGCGCCCAGCGCCATGGATCGCCACGTAGGACGCGCCAGCCAGAAATAAAGCACTGCAAACAGAAATCCCAGCGGCACCCGAATCCGCCGTGCGATTTGTGACCACTCCGCCATGTGGAAGAGCGGCGCCTCAGCGCCGCGAAAAGTGCTGGGCTTCAGCCCTTGAGGTTGTTCTTCAGCAATCTGTGCGCCTCCACAACAACCTCCTCAACCCCAATCGCCAACAACCCCTCATCTGCCGCTGCCCGTCGCGCATGCGACGTGACGCTCTCCGTACTGCGCAGCACGATGCTGCGTGTTCCATAAGGCCCGTTGCGCGCCGGATCGGTGGGTCCATAGATCGCCACTACCGGAACCTTCAACGCAGCCGCCAAATGCAGCGGCCCGGTGTCCCCGCCGATAAATATCCGTGCCCGCCGCGTCAACGCGATCAACTCCGTGATGGTGCAATTCATCGCGCAAGCAGTCCCGCCGCCGGCAGCCTCGGCGGCGCGCACTAGTTCCTCTTCCCCCGGTCCATAGTTAAGAATAGAGCGTATGCCAAGCTTTCCCAGTTCGCGCGCCACTTCCCCGTATCGCTCCGCAGGCCATCGCTTTGCTCCCCACCCCGCGCCGGGGTTCAGAATGGCGAAATCGTCAATGCCGTGAAGCGCAAGCCTCTCGTCAATATTTGCCTCGGCCTGCGGATCGCGGGGAAAAGCACAAGCAATATCCGGCGGCGACAATCCCGCAGAACGCCCAACCAGAGCCGCAGCCACCGAAAGATTCTGCTCAACCACGTGCCTGCCCTGTGCGACCACTCTTCGCGTGTACCAAAGGCTCGCCGGAGCCTCTCGCGGCTCGGCCGCCCCGTAAACCATCCGCGCCCCTGACCAGCGCGCCAGCACCGCCGACCGCATTGCGCCTTGGAGATCTAGTGCCGCATCGTAGCCCGCGTCGCGCACATCATTCCAAACCGTGGCAACGCCCTGCAAAGTGGAAATCGAGAACAGCGACTTTCCCCAAGCCCTCAGATTCACTGTGTGAACTTCATCCACCAACGGTCGCAGCGAAGACCGCGGGCCGCGACGTGCCGCTCCGGGCGCACACAACAATTCGGACCAACGATCTTCGATCAGCCAGCCGATGAATGCTTCCGGAAACGCCTCTCGCAGAAAAAGAACCGCCGGCAGGGTGTGGATCACGTCACCCATCGCGCTGAGGCGCACGATGAGCAGACGTTCAATCTTTTTTCCCGGCAAAGATGCGAGACTCACGGCCGCCTCGGCGTCAGCCGTGCGCGAATAATCTCGCTGGTGGAATGATTCTTCGGGTCGCCAACAATCGCCACGCGTCCGCCATATTCCGCCACCGCATCGCGCTCAGGAACCGACTCCTGTGTGTAATCCGTCCCCTTAGCCTGAATGTCCGGGCGAATCTCGCGAATGAGCGCGCGCACATCGAGCTCGGGAAAAATGACAACCGCATCCACATCAACCAACGCCGCCACAATTTCGGCGCGCTCCTCGGCGGGCATGATCGGACGCCCCTCACCCTTCAATGCGCGTACCGATTCATCGGAATTGACGGCCACCACCAGCTTCCCGCCCAACGCTTTTGCACCTCGCAAATAGCGCACGTGGCCCACATGGAGCAGATCGAAATTCCCGTTCGCCAAAACGATTTGCTCGCTATTGGCCCGCCAACGCTCGACGCGCTCGCGAAGCTCGCCACGTCCCAGAATTTTGCTGTCTCGTGCCGTCGCTATTTCCAATCTTTCGTACGCAGATCGCTGTTTCAGATCAAAGCCACTTCAGATCAATGAGGCCTGGTCGCAGGCGGAGCCTGCTCAATCGCGCGCAACAATTCCTCACGGGAAACTGTTGCCGTGCCGCGTTTCATCACCACAATGCCCCCGGCGTAGTTGGCCAGCTGCGCTGCTTCTTCCGTAGTCGCTCCCGCCGCCAACGCCGCGCTGAACGCCGCGATCACCGTATCTCCCGCCCCGGTCACATCGGCCACTTCGTCGGAACCGAAAATCGGGATGTCGACAGGCGCGTGTCGTTGATCGAACGCCACCATGCCGTCGCGTCCTCGCGTGATCAGCAGCGACTGCAGTTTCATCCGCTCCATAATCTGCTGCCCGGCAGTACTCAACCCTTGCCAATCGTGGCCAATGCGAACCCCAAGCGCCGCTTCCACTTCAGGTTCATTCGGAGTAGCCGCCGTGGCGCCGGAATATTCCAGCAGCCGATATCGCGAATCCAGAATCAATGGCACCAGCACAACTCTTCGCCGTCCCGCCTGCCGCAACGCATTCACAATTGCTGGACTTGCCGATCCATATCCATAGTCGGAAACCAGCAGCGCATCGGAAGCTCGTAGGTACTCTCGCGCCGCCAGAAACAGCTCGCGCGTCAGATGCTGGTTCGGGGCGCTCTCCGGCTCGCGATCCACGCGCACCACCTGCTGCCGCGTATTGTGCGTCATGCCTGCCAGAATGCGAGTCTTCGTGACCGTCGTATAACTTTTGTCTTTGAGAACGCCGCTGATCGGAATGCGCTTGTGGCGAAAAAATTTCAGCAGCAATCGTCCGGGCTCGTCGTCCCCGATGGCTCCCACCGGCAAGACGTTGACGCCAAGGTCAGCCAGATTGTTCACCGCGTTCGCGCCACCGCCCGGCACCACCGTACGTTCGCGATGCTTTAGGATCAGCACCGGCGCCTCGCGCGACACGCGCGAGATTTCGCCATACACAAATTCATCGGCCACCAGATCCCCCAACACCGTGATGGTGACCTTGGGAAACCCTTCAACAATCTTCCGCAGCCGCTCAGCTTCCTTCAGATGCTTCGTCATTCGATGGTTATTAGTTCCGCAACCGTTCTCGGGCATTTTCTCACGAGCGGCTGCGGCGCTCCTCGATCACGCGCAGCATGGTATCCACAGCGTTATCTGCGTCGGCAAGCTCCATCTTCACCGGGACGACCGCCAGCGGCGCCAGCGCATCAAGATAACCGCCCAGGTTCACCGCATCTTTTTCCGTGGTCACAAAACCGCCGCCCTCACTCCGTTGCCGAAGCTCGCAGCAAGTCACGAACATCTTTCTGAGTGTACGAATGGTGATCGCGAAAGAACGCCTCCGCGACCGGATCCACGCCCGCAGTCCGCAGCTGCAGCAGAAAATTCTGCGGCCGCGCAATCCCACAGAACACGACGGCCCGCGAAGGCAGGTTTTCAGCAACAATTCCGCGCCGTGCCCGCCAGACGGTCTTGCCCTGTAGCGAAAACTGCTCTGCCGAGGCCCCGCCAGTCAACACCACCGCATCCGCTCGTTGCAGCGAACGCAGAGGCTCTCGCAGCCGCCCTGCAGGAAGCAATCGATCTCGCGCATCTTCTGGCGTCACCAGCACGATATCGAAATCACGCGCTAAGCCGCGATGTTGGAATCCATCATCCAGCAAATGAATCTGCGCGCCGAATCGCGCTTCGGCAAAACGCCCCGCCTCGTAGCGATCTTCGCCCACTACCACTGGGACCTGCAATCGCCTTGCGATCAGCAGCGGCTCGTCGCCGAATTCCGGG
This sequence comes from uncultured Acidobacteriaceae bacterium, assembly GCA_963750245.1. Taxonomy (GTDB): domain Bacteria; phylum Acidobacteriota; class Terriglobia; order Terriglobales; family Acidobacteriaceae; genus Sulfotelmatobacter. The sequence goes on along the minus strand of CAVVQB010000001.1, from coordinate 411,458 downwards.
GGCAGCCCGCCCGGATCCACCAGCAGTACTCCGTGAGTCTTGCGTCCATAGCCGCGCGATAGCACATCGAATCGGATCCCGCGCGCCTTCAGCAACCCGCCCAACAAAATAACGAACGGAGTTTTTCCCGACCCTCCGGCAGAAACGTTTCCTACGCTGATAACAGATCCAGATAGCGCCCGCGAGCGCAACCAGCCATGGTCATAGAATCGATTGCGCGCCGCGATGACTGCCCCGTAAACACCCGCCAGGAGATTGAAGTTCATGGCCGCGCCATCATCCTCTGCAGTTCGTCGGCGGTCCTCGTCGTTGCGCCAATCTGCGATCGCATGGTCTCCGCGGCCCGCCGTCCCAATGCTTTCCGCTCCGCATCGTTGGCCAGCAACTCCAGCAGCACCAGCGGCAATTCCGCGGGACCGACAATCCTTACCGCGTCCCGGCTCTGGAACAGGTTAACGATGTCACGAAAGTTTTCCGTATGATTGCCCACCAACGTAGCCACACCGTGCTGCGCCGGTTCAATAATGTTGTGTCCGCCCCGCGGCACCAGGCTTCCGCCCACAAATGCAACATCTGCGATCGCATACAGCGCCGCGAGTTCGCCAATTGTATCCAACAGCAAAACCTGGCCCGTCAAAGGTTCGCCATTCCAAAGCGATCGCCTGCAGATGCGAATCGACATTTGTTCGAGCAGCGCCACCACGGCAGGGAAGCGCTCTGGATGCCTGGGCGCAAGAACCATCAATGCTTTCGGATATTGCACCAGCACATTTTCAAAGGCCTTCAGCAGCAGCGACTCCTCTCCCTCCACTGTGCTGCCACACACCAGCACCGGGCCAGCGCCGCTCGTTGCGATCGACTTCCGCAAACTCTCGACAATCGCCGGCGGCATGGGCGCGGGAACATCAAACTTCAAGTTTCCTGTAACCTGCACTCTTTCCGCATCGGCGCCAATGTCTTCCAGTCGCATCGCGTCCTCGGATGTCTGCGCCAGGAACAGGTCCACATTTGCCAGCACTCTTCGCAGCAACCTCCGGAATCGGCGATACCTCGGCCACGACCGATCCGAGATGCGTGCATTTATGACCGCAATCCGCGCACCTCGCGCCCGCGCCAGCCGCATAAAGTTTGGCCAGAACTCCGTCTCCGCGATGACCACCAGTTCCGGATGCAGCGCCCGCAAATAAGGACGAACCGCAAATGCGAAATCCATCGGAAAATAAAATACGTTCGCTTCGCCAAAACGCTTTCGCGCCAGCGCCTGCCCCGTATCGGTAGTCGTCGAAACGAAGATCCGATGCTGCGGGCAACGGCGTCGAAGCTCTTCCGCTACACCGGCAACTGCCAGCACCTCACCCACAGAAACAGCATGTACCCAGATCACCGGCTCCTGTACTCCCGGCAACTGAAGCCGCGCAGGTACCCGCCCCAGCCTCTCAGCGAAACCCTTCCGATACTTTCCGTGCTGCACCATCTGGAACAGCCAGTAGGGCGAGCTTGCCAGCATCCCCAGCGCCAGCGCGGCGCTGTAGAGAAAGCTATAGAGAGAAGTGATCAAGTTGAGCCATTCTAAACAAAGATCGACCGTGCGTATCTCCTCGCCTTACCTTCTATAATCCAAGCATGCCCCGTTCGCGTGAACCGGATTTTCGCCATGTCTTGATCTTGCTCTGCGTAGTTTCAGGCTTCGCGGTTCTCCTGGCCGCCAGAGACTTTGTAAAGCCTGTAGCTAAGCCCGCCAAGACCTATCCCGCCCACGACGATCACACAAACGATAAAGTCGCGATCGCCGCCGACCCCTACGACACCCCTGACAAGGCAAAAATATTCTCCGTAAATTTTCACGAGCACGGCTTCCTTCCCATCTTCTTCGTAGTTACCAATGACGGCGACCAGCCCATCTCCATCGCCAACATGCAGGTCACCCTGACCACCGCCAGCCGCGCCAAGCTCACGCCCGCTACGTCCGAGGATATATTCCGCCGCCTGTCGAATCCTCACGAAACCACTCCCATCCCCATTCCCATCCCGCAGAAAAAGGTGAAAGGCGGCCTGAGCCAGAAGGAGCGCGACGAGATTGAATCTTCACGGTTCGCCGCCAAAGCCGTCGAGCCCCACGCCACGCGATCAGGATTCCTCTTCTTCGACGTCCAAGATCTCACCGCACCGCTGGAAGGCGCGCGCATGTATGTCACTGGCGTCAACGATGCCAAAGGCACAGAGTTGATGTACTTCGAGATTCCGATGGAGAAGTAAGCTTAACGGAGCACCCAATTCAACAAAAAGGCTGTGATCCGGCTAAGGCGAGAGCCGTATAATCTCCAGGTATGTCGACCTTCGCCGACACTTCTGTCGCCGCTAGCGCTGCCTACGAGCCAGTCATCGGCCTCGAAGTACACGTCCAGCTTCTGACGGCGACAAAGATTTTCTGCTCCTGCTCCACTCGCTTCGGCGCTCCGGCAAATACGCACGTTTGCCCGGTTTGTCTGGGAATGCCCGGAGCTTTGCCGGTATTGAACCGGAAAGCCGTCGAGTTTGCCGCGCTGGCCGCGATGGCCTTGAATTGCCGCATCAACGAAACGTCGATCTTCGCCCGCAAGAATTATTTCTATCCCGACCTGCCCAAGGGCTATCAGATTTCGCAATACGACAAGCCCCTGGCCGAGCACGGATTTATCGAGGTTCCAGCCACCACCGGCAAAAAGAAAATCGGTATCACCCGCGTGCATCTCGAGGAAGATGCCGGCAAGAGTCTGCATGAAGGCTTCCCAGACGCCGACGAGAAGACTGCCATCGATCTCAACCGCACCGGCGTGCCCCTGATCGAAATTGTCAGCGAGCCTGACATCGCAACGCCCGACGAGGCCTACGAATACCTGACGCGCCTGAAGGAGATCATCCTCTACAGCGGCGTCAGCGACTGCAACATGGAGGAGGGTTCGCTGCGTTGCGATGCTAATGTCAGCGTCCGTCCGCGTGGGCAGAAGGAATTAGGCACGAAAACTGAAATCAAGAATGTGAACTCGTTTCGTTTCATCCGCGACGCGCTGATTTACGAGATCGCCCGCCAGGTAGAAGTGGTCGTGTCCGGCAGCAAGATCACGCAGGAGACTCGCCTCTACAACTCGCACGAGGGTAAGACCTACAGCATGCGCTCGAAGGAGCAAGCCCACGACTACCGCTATTTTCCCGAGCCCGACTTGCTGCCGCTGGTAGTCGACGAGAAATGGAAGGCCGAAATCACAAGGACTTTGCCCGAACTCCCCGAGGCGCGCCGTGCGCGTCTGGTGAAGGACTATGCCATCACCGAATACGATGCGCAGGTACTCACCGTTTCGAAATCGCTCGCCGACCAGTTTGAGTCGGCGGCGAAAGCCGCGAAGAATCCCAAGCGCGTCGCGAACCTGGTGCAGGGCGAGCTGATGGGCCGCCTCAAGACAAAAGGATTGGAAATCGAGCAGTCTCCAGTCTCGATGAAAGGCGTCGCCGCCTCTGCTGATCTGGTTGAGAGCGGCGCGATCTCCGGCAAAATGCTCAAGGATCTCTACGACCTCTGCTTCGAACGCAACCAGGATTTTCCAGAGGTCTACGAGGCCGAAGGCCGCCCCCAGCAATCATCCGACACATCCACGCTGGAAAAGATCATCGATGAAGTGATTACCGCGAACCCGAAGCAGCTCGAGCAATACCGAGCCGGCAAGAAAACCATGATCGGATTCTTCGTCGGCCAGGTCATGAAAGCTTCCAAAGGCCAAGCCAACCCGCAGTTGGTGAACGAGCTTCTTGCCCGAAAGCTGGACTGATCAGCCTTTCTCAGCCCTCAGCAACATCACCGAAGTACCATCGCGCATGGTGACTTCCGCAATCTGAGCATCGGCTCCTCCCTTCACTACCATCGTGTAGGGCCCGTCTGCGGGCTGACCGTTCGCGAGTCTTCATGAAAATCAAGCTGGACCGGATCATCAGCATTGCGACACTGGTCGCCTCCCTTGGGGCTATCGTTCTGGTCTTGAAAAAACCAGCTCCCGTAGCTCAGCCCCAGACCCCGGCGGCAATCGCCGCCAATGCCCAGTCGTTTGACCAAAAGATGGAGCAGTTCCAACAGGCGACCCAGCAGCCTGCGCCGACTCGGCAGGCAGCATCCCCTTCCGACGAGAATTATCAGACGTCCACGTCCCCAGGTCAGACCGTTTCTTCCAATCCTTCACCAAAAGCCGAGGTTCACCTCAATTCCGACGAAGTAGGCGCCGCCCTGGCCCAGGCCGTTGGAAGCGTGGGAGCTGCGGGAGCTGGGGAACTCACGCCCGATTCCAATCTCGGCAGCGGCCAGCCGACTATCAAAGACCAACAGGTGAGCTTCGAAGGCGACACTGTGCACGGCCAATTTCTCACGGAGATCGCTGGCAAAGACGTCTGGGTAACTGTTTCCGGCCATCTATCTTCGAAAGATGGATACGCGACGTTTGAACCAACAGAATTTAAGGTAGGTGACCTCAATGTACCGGTTTCGCTGGTGAATCCCGCATTACAGAAAAAGCTCGCCGAGCAACGCGACCGCATGAAATTGCCGGACAACGTCGGCGATATGAAGGTGCAGAACGGCGAACTGGTGATGCAGCAGAAATAATCAGCTTGCGACTTGCGCGGCCAGTCTAGGCGGCCACGAGCCCCGGCACGGCATTCCCCGCGGCAACCTTCGCGTACCATCTTCCCGAATCTTTGATCGTCCGCTGCTGCGTCTTGAAGTCCACGTAGGAAAAACCGAAGCGCTGGCTGAAGCCCTCGGACCATTCGAAGTTATCGATCAGACTCCACGCGTGATATCCCCGGACATCCGCGCCATCCTTGATCGAGCGCGCCAGAGCCTGCAGATACTCGCGGTGATAATCAATACGTCGCTGGTCGCGGATCATGCCATCGGCGTTGGGACCGTCGTTGTAGGCGCACCCGCTCTCGGTTATCTCAACCACTGGGTGGTTGTAGTCGCGCGTGATGCGCATGACCATGTCATAGAGCGCACGCGGCCAAACCTCCCATCCAATGCTGGTTCTTGGTCCTTGTTCGCCGCCCACCATCTTTACGGGAAACAGCCATTGCTGTGGGTGCGAGATCCGCTCCACGGTGGTTGATGCCGACGCGATGGTGCGGTAGTAGATGTTGATGCCGATGAAATCAAGCGGTGCCTTCATCTTTTCGAGATCGCTGGACTTGATGCCCATCGCGGTGTCGGGAAGAAACGCCAGTGCCTCGGGATAACGCCCCTTGAGCGCGGGTTCCAGAAACCAGACATTCGTGATCGCGTGAGCGCGCTCTGCCGCAACTCCATCTTCTTCGGAATTCGTTGCCGGTTCGCACGATGACATGCTGAATGCCGTCCCTACTCGCGACGATGGACGGGCGGCCTTCAGCGCACGGAATCCCTCGCCCTGAGCCATGTTCACCGTATGCGACGCCCGCAAGAATGCGAAAAGACTCTGGCGTCCGGGAGCGTGCGTTCCTTCGAGATAACCTCTGTAGGTGAAGGCCAAAGGTTCGTTGAACAGCAGCCAATCGGAGACGCGGTCGCCCAAAGCGCGTGCCACTAAATCCACGTAATCGGCAAAGCGGGAGGCGGTATCGCGATAAGGCCACCCGCCTGCATCTTCCAAAGCCTGAGGTAAGTCCCAATGATAGAGAGTCACCAGCGGCCGGATTCGCGCTTGCAGCAATGCGTCGACGAGCCTGCCGTAATAATCGACGCCTTTGGAACTGGCCGGGCCCGAACCATCAGGCTGAATGCGCGGCCAGGAGATCGAAAAGCGATAGCTGTTCAAATTCATCGCCCGCATCAGCGCGATGTCTTCATGCCAACGATGGTAGGAATCACACGCAATGTCGCCCGTGTCGCCATTCTTGATGTTCCCCGGGTTATGCGCAAATCGATCCCAGATCGACTCGCCCTTGCCGTCTTCCTTCCACGCGCCTTCGACTTGATAAGCCGCAGTGGCGGTGCCCCAGAAAAAGTTCTTGGGAAATGGAGTTTGGGAGACAGTATCGAACTGCATATTGCCAGCACTCGTAGGTGCCGGGGGATCTGCAGTATGCGCCGCATTCGACACACTGCAGCCCGATAACACACCTGCAGGCAACCCGGCTGCAATGCCGGCGGCGAAGGCGGAATGCGCAAATTGGCGGCGCGTCAGGCGCACAGTAAAATGAGGCTCCTCAAAGAGATCATACGGCTGCGTTCGACTAATTATGTTTGATGAATTTCCCCGTCTTTTGACCCGTCAACGAATTGTACAAAGTCTCCACGAACGCATCTTCGCTGACGTCTCCGGAATACTTTTTCCACGGATCCAGCAGCTTCGCCTGCTTCATTTGATCAAGAGTCTTGCCGTCTTTCAACGCCTTCTGCACGACGTCTCGCGTTCCCTTCAGCATTGCCAGATAGGCTCTCACGTCGTCCAGGTTCGAAACCGGCCCGTGTCCCGGAATCACCTTAACATCCGCCGGCAGCTGCGCAATCACCTTCTCTACCGCATCAATCATGCCATTAATGCTGCCGCCGCTCTCGACGTCAATAAAGGGAAACCCGTAAGTAACGAAGTCGTCTCCCATGTGCACAACATTCGAGTGGGGAAAGAAAATGATCGAGTCACCGTCGGTGTGTCCGGCAGGGAAGTAGAGAGCGCGGATATCTTCCCCGTTCAGGTGTACGGTGACATCATGATCGAAGGTGATGATAGGTAACGCCTCGTGCGACGCGGGCTTGGATTCGAAATGTATAGAATCCCCGTTCCCCGCAGCTCCTCCACTCTCGAGCCGTTTGCGAACGTTATCTTGCGCAATAATCGGCGCCTGCTTCTGGAAGTATGCGTTCCCACCGGTGTGGTCGCCGTGATAGTGCGTATTGATGATGAAGCGTACGGGCCTGTCAGTGATGCCTTTCAGCGCGGCCTGAATTCTGTCGGCCAACGGGGCGTACTGGTCGTCGACGATCACGATGCCGTCATCGCCAACCGATGCACCGATATTCCCGGCGCCATCTCCCTCCAGCATGTACACATTTCCGGAAACCTTCGTGACCCTTATCTGCACCTTGCTGAGATCTTCGTCCTGGGCGGCGAGGAAGGCTGCAAAGCAGAACACCGAAACAAAGATTGGAAGTTTGCGCACGATCGTTCTCATTTTCATGTAGTGCCCACGGGCAGACATTCTAAACCGGAATGCCGCAGGACGGAGTGCTTCGGATTTGGGCTCTTTACAATAAAAGCGAGCAAAAGGTTACCCCGGAGGGCTCTGCCCTCGCAGCCACGACCATTCGAGGCTCCTCCAAGGAGCGATTCTCGTTGCTCATTGCCGGCGGACGATTGAAAATTAAGACGACAGGCAAATCCTTGAGGCAAGCCCCGCCAGCGCTTTCAGAGTCCGGTTTCGGCAGTGCATGGTTTGCGCTATGCGTGGCCTTCGCGCTGCACACTTTTGATGAAGCAACCACCGGCTTTCTGGCCGTCTATAACCCCACCGTGACCATCTTGCGCGAAAGCTGGGGCTGGCTTCCAATGGGCACCATCCAGCTTCGTGAATTTCTCATCGGCCACATCCTGGTCTGCGCCCTTTTGTTTTGTCTGACCCCGCTGGCGGCCCGGGGCATGCATGGCTTGCGCTCCCTCGCCTGGGTTTATGCCGTCATCATGTTTCTGAACGCCCTGGGACATACCGTTGGAACCATCCTGGGGCACACCGTGGCTTCGGTAACATTTTCACGTCCCGCGCCCGGGTTTTATACCTCTCCGTTGTTGTTCCTAACTTCCGTCTGGCTGATGGCTCGGCTCCGGCGTACCGCGCGATTGGAATTTCAATTGCCGACCGGTGTTTAACTGTGGACTCAGCCACGGCTGTTTCACCCGAGGGCCTGCTATCATCGATGGCAGAGTGGTAGTTAGCCTTATGGAAGACGAAGACATCGAAGAAGAAATTCCTTATATTTCCGGATCAGGAGAGGGACTTATGGAAGAAGCACCGACTTCGCACGCGAACGCCCGCCGCGACGAGGATATTGCGCTCGACTTGATGAAATTCGTTGCCATGACCACGGGTTACGGACGAACGACCTCGTCTGGCGTGGGTTTTCAGGGTACAGGCTCGGCATCCAAGCCCGACGAATACGCGGCGCAATTGCTTGAGTTGTACGCCAAGTGCAAGGCAGCGGTGGGGGGAAAGAAGTAGCGAGCCGGCGATAGGACGTCTGAGCGGACTCACGTCGAACGGAGCCCTGACATAAGCAAGAAAAGACCGCGGCCAAACCCGCGGTTCCCTTTTCAATCGAACTCCGTATTCTACCGGCGTCCCTTCTTGGCTTTTTTCTTGGAGGTTTTCTTGCCCGCCTTTTTCCCAGCTTTCTTTTTCTTCGCCGGTTTCTTTGCGGCTTTCTTCTTTGCCACCTTGCGAGGCGCTTTTTTCTTGGCGGGCGCCTTCTTTGCCGGTGCTTTCTTTTTGGCGGCTGGCTTTTTTGGGCCTCCACCACTAGGGGCAGCCGGTTTGGGCGCGGGTGGCGCAGGAGCAGGCACGGCTGGCTCACTCTCGTCCACTTCTAGCACGCCGGCTTCTTCCTCCTCCTCTTCTTCCTCTTCAAAATCCTCTTCGAGCGACTCGCTGTAGGCGCCACTGTCACCGAATTCTTCTTCTTCATCGCGTCCGTAAAGTGTGGGGTCGTAGAACGTCATTGCTCCTCCTGATCTTATTGTGGGCTCCTGGCGCAAAATGGCCACGCAAGGTTGCCGGGCACGGGAAATTAAAAGACCACAGAAACTTTGTGCTGGAACGGCGCGCGATTATAGCACGACGTTTGCGGCAGGCTGCAAGGACCGAAGTCACACCAGCCTGCCTATCCTGTTACCACACCAAGCGCTCGAATGGAAGCAGATTCGATATCTCCGCAAAGAATTGGCGCACCGGGCGAGAAGTGATCTGAAAAATGGAGGATACGTCGGTCTCGGATGGGCCGACTTCTACCGGCTTGGCTCGACGACGAGGATCATGCCTGGCCGCAGAGTGGCCACGTTTTGGTTATTGCGTTTTAAAGCTGCAACGGTCGTTTTGTAGGTAGTAGCGATCGAATACAGCGTCTCGCCTGATTTCACTTTGTGGTGCAGCACGTTGGCCTGCTCCGTCGCCGTTTGATCCGGAGCTCTCGCAGTCTTGGCATTAGCGCCCGAAGCTTTCGCGCTGGTTATTTGTGCGCCCTTTCGGGAACGATTGGTCGGCTTCCCGGAAGCGGATACGCTGGCCTCGCCGCTGGGCGCGATCGGCAGGTGTAAAGCCAATATGGTTCGCCCATGCAAGCTGTCGCCGCGCAGCCCGTTCCAACGCCGTATCATTTGGGCGGAAACCCCGAAGTTCTCGGCCACACTTTGAACCGTATCGCCCTTGCGTACCTTATAGCGCGTGATTCGGCGCGCATAGGTTGCGGTATCACTCACGGCATGCTTGGGCGCGACCGGGATAATCAGCTTGGCGTCAGATGGGAGCTCCGTGCCATCCAGTTGGTTAGCCTCCGCAATCGACCGCGCAGTGGTGTGGTAGGCGTGCGCCAGGGAAGCCAGGGTGTCACCGGAGTGCACCGTAGGATAGCGCCACCACAGCCGCATTCCTGCAGGTATGGCCGCTATGGCGGTCTGGTATTTCTCCTTCGTCCCCGCAGGCAAATGCAGTTCGAAGCTGCCTTCCCTGGGCGTGCTAAGTCGCAGGAGGTTTGGATTCAACTGCTGCAATTGCGCCGGAGTTGCGTCCACGCAATCGGCCACCAGCCGTAAATCCACCGGGTAGTTAACCGTCACCGAGTCGAACGCTACCGGCTCGTCCATCGATACATCGTCAAAGCCGTAGTGCGATAGGTTCTTGGTCACGATGGTCACGGCCAAGATGATGGGAACGTAGTTGCGCGTTTCCTTGGGTAGAACGTTCCGTCGATAGAGCTCCCAGAAATCGGCATAGCCGGTGCGCTTCACCGCAGCCTGCACGGTTCCCGGGCCCGAGTTATAGGCGGCCATGGCCAGATACCAGTCGCCAAACTGGCCATAAAGGTCTCGCAAGTGGCGGGCGGCAGCGCGCGTCGACTTTTCAGGATCCTGCCGATCGTCAACCCAAAGGCTGCGCTGCAAGCCATATCCGCGAGCCCGGCTGCCCATGAATTGCCAGATGCCGCGGGCGCCTGCCCGAGAGACCGCCGTCGGCTGGAATCCGGATTCAGCCTGTGCGAGATAGATCAAATCCTGCGGAACGCCCTCTTGCTTCAGGATCCGAACCATCATGTCGTGATAGCGCCCGGAACGGGCGAAGGCGCGCTCGAAAATCCCACGTCCCCGGCCAGAGAAATAGCTGATGTATCCGGCGACCTGGTCCGTCATCATGAGCGGCAGATCGGAGCGGGTTGACTTGATCTCGGCTTGAGCCTTTGCTCTTACTCCCGGTTCAGCGGCCGGAGTAATTCCGTTGGTCTCATCAATCGGCGCAGGTTCTGACTTTTGGGCTTCTGAGTCAGACGCCGCATCACCCAGCTCAAGCTGGTTTACTCCATCCACAATACGGTCAAATTCCTTTTCCAGCCGATTATCCGAGCGAATGTCCAGCTTGCTTTCCAGCAATGCGTTAAAGGCGTCATCGAAGTTCTGTTTGGCAGCTTCGGCGTGCCCGGCGTGGTAGTTTGCTAATCCTGTCTGGTACTGCTGTTCCACGCGAGCGAGCAGTTCGTCTACCTGATCAGGAGCGGCCTTCACGGCCGGGGATTCAGAGCTGACCTGCGCCGTTGGAGCCGGCTGCTGGTTCTGAGGATCGGTTGCTGAAGCGGCGGAGTTCGGTTTCGGTGGTGCCGGCTCAACCGCCTTAGCAGTAAGCGCCGGCGCTGCCGGAGGCGCCATGGTGACTGGCTTCTGCGCAGTTTTGCACGAGGAACCCGCCAAGGCCAACGCGGCGAGTACTGCGATCTGTATTTTGATTTTTGCAACTCGCATATTTTTCTATGAGATACGAATTGCTTCCGTTGTTAGCGCCCGGTGAATTCTATCAAAAATCGTACCGCTCGGTCGCCTTTGGGTCAACGCCGCAGAGGGACTGTGTCCGTTACCTTCGGTACCATCGCAAATGGTTACCCGCCATCTCAATATTCAGACGGCAGAAGGCGCTTAGAAGGTTTGAAGACACCCTGGAGGTCCTCAACTCCTTCTTATGGTCCAGATCGGATTAGGGATCACACCCGCCAGTAATCTGGTCGCCAGGTCTGAACTGCCTTCTTGATGTCTGCCGGCGCAAGCTTTTCGTTCAACGCCCGCTCAGCAAGTTTGGGTACCTCCGCATCCGAGGCAAAGCGAAGCGCAATGAGTTGCCCCTCCGCCAGCTCCGGAATTCGAGAGCGAAAAGGCTCTGAACATAAGGCGGTGAGCCGCAGCCGCTCTTCCAGACGAATCACTCGGTCCTGCACCTTCAACGCATAAAGTCGAATTTTGAACACCGCGATCAAAGCAGCAACCGAAATAACGAAGAATGATGCCGAATGGTAGCTGGGATGCCAAAGGAAATGGATCGCGCCTCCAACTACTGACAGACCAAATACCGGCAGTACGATAAAGTGAAAGAGCGGATCAAGCCTGGCGTGGTTCGCTAAGGTTTGAGGCTTCTTTTCGGCCATGACGAAGGGCTCCTTGCAGTGGGACGTGCAAGTGTAGCAGAACTGCTTGGAGTCAAATTGATGCCGCTACCTAAGCATCAAACTGGACTCCGAACCCGGAATCTTTATATTCTCAGAGGGAATCCAAGCCAAATATGAAAGCCATTCAAGTCAAACAGGTTGGCGGACCGGAAGTGATGGAAGTAGTAGAGTTGCCCATCCCCCAGCCGAAGCCGAATGAGGCAGTCGTTAAGCTGACTGCCTCGGGCGTGAACTTTATCGATGTCTACTTCCGCGAGGGACGCTATAACACCCCGCTGCCCTTTATTCCCGGTCAGGAGGGCGCCGGCGTAGTCACGGCCGTCGGCTCCGAGGCGGGTTCCGTAAGAGTCGGCGACCATGTGGCTTGGTCCGGATTACAAGGCGCGTATGCGGAATACGCCGCCGTTCCTGCCGAGCGGTTGGTTCCGATTCCGCCGGGAGTCAACGAGCGCGAGGCCGCGGCTGCCATGCTGCAAGGGATGACAGCCCACTACCTCTCGCATGATACCTATCCGCTGAAGCAGGGTCAGACCGCTCTCGTTCACGCAGCTGCTGGCGGAGTTGGACTGCTGCTCGTCCAAATGGCACACAACATCGGAGCGCGAGTCATCGCCACAGTTTCTACGGAAGAGAAAGCCAAACTGGCGCGCGCCGCCGGCGCGCATGAAGTGATTCTCTACACCCAGTCCGATTTTGAATCGGAAACGAAACGCTTGACCGACGGCAAGGGCGTCGATGTGATCTACGATTCGGTGGGCAAGACCACATTTGAAAAGGGACTTAACGTCCTGCGGCCCCGCGGAATGATGGTCCTTTTCGGCGGATCAAGCGGCCCGGTTGCCCCGTTCGATCCAATCATTCTGACCCAGAAGGGATCGCTATTCTTGACGCGGCCCTCGCTGGGCAATTACATCGCTACCCGAGATGAATTGCTCGCGCGGTCCGGCGCGGTATTGGGCATGGTGGCCTCAGGCAAGCTCAATCTGCGTATCGAACACATCTACCCGCTGGCAGACGCGCAACGCGCGCACCGGGAGCTCGAAGGACGCAAGACGACAGGGAAGCTGCTGCTGATGCCATGAGACTTAGCAGTTGCATGTAGGGGCAGCCGCCCCTCGGCTGTCCGGCCGAGCGAAGCTCGGCGGCCCTACCTCTGCTGTCTGAACCGAATCATTCACCTGCGGCGACTGCAATTGCGCGCGTACTCGGGTGCCGTCAGTCCATGGATAAGCCGCTCATCATCAATCGGCGTTCCAGCCTTCAGCTCCAGCGGAACCACGCCGGCCCAGGTGGGAAACGAATAATCCTCTTCATCATCGACAACCGGCCCTGTCCGCACCTTCGCCGAAAATTCTTCGATTCTCAGCCGCAATACGGAAGTGGCTTTCAGCTCACGCTCGTTTGGGTGGCGCGAGTCTGCCCAGCGCCCCGGAATGATGTGTTCCGAGAGACGCCGCAACGCTTCCAGCTTTTCGCCCGGCTCGTCCACCAGCATCGCCTGACCCAGAATCACCACCGAGCGGTAGTTCATCGAGTGATTGAAGATGGACCGCGCCAGCACCAGCCCGTCGAGTAACGTGACCGTCACGCAAACCGGCAGACCATCTTTCATCTGACGCAGCATGCGGCTGGCGGCAGAGCCGTGAATGTAGATGCAATCGCCATCGCGCCCGTAAGACGTTGGGATCACGAACGGCTGGCCGTCAATCACGAAGCCAACGTGGCACAGAAATCCTTCGTCCAGGATTCGATAGGCAGCTTCACGGTCATAGACACCACGGTTCGCCTCGCGGACCAGACGGGTCCGCGGCGTTGGAGTATAGGGCTGAGACATGGAAGAACCAACTCCGGCAAGCGCCAAGGATGGATGAAGAGAAAGTGTAACACCGGCTGGCGGTCTGACTTCGATAAACAGGTTTCGAAAGCCCTTACCTAGCGGGCCAAGGGCTCATACCGATTTTCGCGATACACACGGCTGAACAGGACTCCGACGATCAGCAGAACCATCGGAGTGAAAACACTGGCCTCCGGACCAACCGTACCGCCAGTAAGCCACTGTGGCCCGCTGAACCAGGAGTTGAACAGGTTATGGTAGGGAGCGAGGCCGCTATCGGTCACTCCGTAGAAAAAAGTCTGTCCCCAGTCCCATCCGGCATGGAATCCTACAGCCCACCACAGATTTCCGGTGCGGCGAAGGAACAGGCAGAACAGAAGCCCAAAGCAGACCACGGACAGCAATCCGAACTTGCTCTCTCCCGGATTGGCGGCGTGCGCCAGACCGAATAAAGCCGAAAGCAGAATGGCGGCTGGCCAGAAACCCATCCCGGTCGTCAGCGTGAACTGAAGGTATCCGCGGAAGGCGAATTCTTCCCCCAGACCCACGATCACGAACGCTGCAGTCCAGGCCGCCGTCGCGAGGACGATGGTCTTCCCGTGAATAGCAATGCCAACCGGATGAAATCCGTGGAGGGCGAAGATTGCTAGTAGGCTGCTACTGATCGAGAGGAACCCAACCAGAGTTCCAATCCAGAAATGCTTGCGAAAGGCAAGACTCGCCGGCAGTCCGTATTCTCCCCACTTCCGGTGCTCGATCCTGCTCATAAACAGCGCGGCAATGGCGCCGAACAAAAACAGCGACCCGTCGCTGAGGGCAGCCACAGCGGGCGAGAGCGATGAAGTCATTCCGACGTGCGGCCGATGGTGCAGCACAAACTGCGCCACCAGCAAAACCACCAGGTTCACCGCGCCCACAAGGCCGGCCACGATCGCCAGAAAAATGAGCGCCCGCCAGCCCGCGCGGATCCCGTTCGGACCACGGAACATGTTGTCTGCTGGCGGAGAAACTACCGGTTGCGGAACCGAAGGCTCTGCCTTGGGGTTCATCAAGGGCTCTGACATGCAACTAATCTACGCGAAGAGCCAAGCCGAAGTGCCAGGTTTTGGGCCTGCATTCGCCCAGAACAAGAATCCAGATTCGGCCGTGCATCCAAGACCTCACCAATAGAACTTCATCGCAAACTGAAACTGCCGCGGATCGTAAGCTGCCGTCGCCTGGCCGGCATTGGTAAACAGCGGACTGACAGCCGCCGTATTGTTCCGGTTGGCAATGTTGAACATATCGGCGATCAACTCCAGGTTGTAGCGCTCGTTGAAGTAGATTCGCTTCGCGAATCGTATATCGTCAAAGACCGTCCAAGGCTGAACGCCAGCGTTGCGGCCTAGATTGCCATCCAGTGAAAGTAGCGTGCCGTTAAAATCTGCCGGATCAAGGTTCCTGAAAAACTCCGGTAGGCGAATACTTCGACGATAATCGCTGGGTAGGCACTCAAACGCGTACACGCCGGGTTGACGAAAGTGTTTGGCCGTCCGGTCAAGGAAGATAACTGCAAGTTGTCGCCATTGCCCGTAATGATGTTGAAAGGTCTTCCAGAGCCGAACTCGATCAAAGGCGCCAGCGTCCAGTTGCTGAAGACCTTGCTGGCGAATCCAGTGCCCCCGAGCTTTCCTGTCTGGTAAACGCCACTGAAAACGAAACGATGTCGCTGGTCAAACAGTGAAGTGGAACGATCCAAAGAGGGATAGTAGCTGTCCTGCGGAGTGAGCGTCGACTGCAAATCGGTAGAGTCGTCAATCGCGTGCGACCAGGTGTAGGAAGCCAGAAATTCGTAGTGATTGCTGAAGCGCTTGCGCAGATTGGCGCTGAAACCATGATAGACAGAGCTGCCGTTGGAATAATTGGCATCCATGTCGCTGAACGGGATGCAGCCCGCGAGAGTGGACGGTCGCAGTCACATTAAAGCCCTGCGTTGAATCCGATGCCTGAAGAATGCTCTGTCACATCGCGGCCAGCGCAAAGACACCGGCCGGCCCGGCAGCCGTTAGGCGTGCGGCGATCGAAGGATTCAAGCCCGCTGGGCGGAAAAAGTTCATGAGTGACGAATCGAACCCAAGGTTGCCCGCTGGATTGACGCCCAGGGAAAACCTTGCGAAGCATGCCGCTGCCGACGCCCAGCGGGACTCCGGCCGCGGTAGGAAGTCGATCCTCGACGCCGCTAAGATAGTTCGCGATCAGCAAATCGCCACGCGGTCGCGTTGGCGTTGATGGGACGGTTCATGTGGCGTCCGCCATTGAAGTTGTAGGCTAGGTTGAAGGCGAATCCGTCCCCTAAATCGCGTTCAATCGCTGAAGTTTGCCTGCTGAGAGTATGCGAAGACGAAATTCTTGCCTGCGGATATCCGAATGGCTGGAAAAGCAGCGGAAGAACGTCCGGGTGCAGATAGTTCTGGTTGAGAAATAGCGGAGTTGGGGAAATTGAAGGCATTGAACTGTTGCTGGTTGGGCAGATAACCGAGGTTCGGTTGCAGCGCTGGAGACACCGCGGCGCGCAGGCTGCGGTTCGTTCAGCAAGTCCCTGGAAAATAGGGAATCGCGTTCAGTTCGCCGGGTTGCCGGCACCGTGCACAGCCCGGTTCCGGCAAACGCCAATTGCCCGCTGGACGAACCGTCGGAGGCGTCGCCCAGGAAATAAAGTCCAAGCAACGGGTGGTCATAAAACATGCCGTAAGATGCGCGGACCACGGTCTTACCATCACCCTTGGGATCCCAAGCCACGCCGACGCGAGGCGAGACATTGTTGGTGTCCGTCTGAATTCCTTTCTGCAATCCCAGAAAGTTATAGCCGGCATGAGCAAGTGGGGTCGAGCGGCTTGAACTGCGGCGGAATCTCGACGTCGTAGCGAACTCCGTAGTTCAAAGTCAAGTTCGGACTAACCCGCCATGAATCCTGCCAGAAAAGCCCCGATGCGGCTTGTTGGGAACGAGTCGCTGGGACTTCCGAGTCCCTGAATGAAATCTCCCGGCAGATCCAGCGCCATAAGCCTGCACCGGCGATAGGTCGGGAAAGTCGAAAAACCACGGCGGTCCGAGGGAAATCCGAGACTGGTAGCGCTGAACGACCCGATGTCGTACACGCCGCCGTAGTTCACGGTAAAAGTGGCGGTAGTTGGAAGGTAGTTGAAATCCACGCCGAACTTCGTGTCGTGGCGGCCGATGGTCCAGGAAAAATTGTCGGTGAACTGGTAGCGTTTTTCCACGCTTTGAATGTAGGAGTAAGGCTCACGGCCGAAATAGCCGTAGCCGGGAATGTTGACCGCCGGATCGGCGCCCCGCCGGGATCGCCGTGTTGTAGAAGTAAGAGAGTCCGCGCCGCGCAAACTGGAAGCGGAATTCATTCACTTTGTTAGTGCCAATTGTCCAGGTATCCTGCGCAACCCCGGCGACATCACGGTAAGTCTGTTCTGACGTGCGCGAATAAGCATTCTGACCGGCAGGCTGATCTTGCCCGCTGACCTCGATGCCTGTGACCGTGCTCGGACTTACATTCGACACGCAGCGTGAGCCGGTTGCTGGAGTTGAAGTTGTGATCGATACGGAATGAGTAAAGACTCGTCCCCTCAAACACCGGAAAGTTTCCAATTTGCGAGTCGAGTGTCTGGTAGGAGCCAGGCACTGGCGCACAGAGTCCCGGCGGAGCGCACGACGTGGGGAAGCCCGCCCAATTTGTCAGCAGCCCTCCGCGAGTACCTTGTACAAGTCCTGTCGGCCAGAATCCTTGAATTGCCTGACCGAGGACGCCCCAGCCAACGTCTCATATTGCGGTATAGCAGTCGGCGCCAGCAGCCCAAAAAAGGCCGGATCCTGCCGCGCCAGTTGAGCCAGTGCCAGGGCCCAGAAACGCTGCCTGATTGCGGCTGACCGGGATCGTGCCGAAGGGCAGCGGTTCCGCTCCTCCCGCCGTGGTTGAGGTATCGAACTGTAGGCACGCAGATCCGAAGTTGTTCCGTGCCGATATCAGAGAACCCAGTTTCGTGCCGACGGGTAACTTCATAGGAGAAATAAAAATAGGTCTTGTCCTTCTTGATCGGTCCGCCGAATGCCGCGCCGGCTTGCACTCGCGTGTAGGCGGGATTGGGACACGGTGCTGAATGGATTCACCGCCTGAAAATTCGCGGTTGCGCAAGATAGCCAAAAACGTCGCCATGAAAATCATTCGATCCGGAGCGTGTGATGATATTCACCACGCCCGCCCGATGCGCGGCCATACTCGGGCGCATAGTTGTTCGTGATGATCTGAAACTCCTGCACCGCTTCCTGCGATACCGTCGAGCGAACACCATTCGTGGAGTTGTCCGTAGCATCGGCGCCGTCCACGTTCACCAGGTTCGCGCGCGCGCGCTGGCCACTCATGTTCAGTCCGGAAGTAGGCGCCGCACCGGTTTGGTGGCGTTATCCCGCACCACTTGCGAATCCGTCAGCGTGAAATTGATGTAGTTGCGGCCATTGATCGGCAAATTGTCGATGCGGCGTTGTCCGATCGTGTCCGTCGTCGATGTCCGCGAAGTCTCCACCAACTCCGCTTGAGAACTGACCTCGACCACTTCTTTTCCGCTCGCAATCGCGACCGCTACTGGCAGCTCCTGCGTGCCTCCCACCGTAATGCTCACGTCCTTAACTTCTATCTTCCCGAATCCCCCTGCTTCCACAGTCACGGTGTAAATACCTGGAGGTAGCTGTCGAGCGCTGTATCCTCCCTGGCCGTCGCCGGTCGCCGTGCGTGCCAGTCCCTTTTCAACGTCACTCACTGTGACCGTGGCATTCGCTACCAGGTTGCCTTTGGGGTCCTTCACCGTGACATGCAGATCGCCAGTCGCGACGCCGCCCTGACCAAAAACCAGGCCGGAAAGCAACAGGATGAACATCGAGATGGAGAAAATCTTCACGCTACGGTTCGAGATCACACGGAGCATACTGATGCGGATCATAGAGTCTCCCTTGCTTCCGGCACTTCAAGGTGCCGGCAGAAACAACTCCAACGCTGGACCGTCAAAATGCACTCAAATTGTTTTGGGATGATAGGTCCCGGTGGTTTTTACACCAGAACCAGCAACGAAAACAAGGCAAGAATGATGTGGGGTAGTAAGCAAGTTACCCCGGCGCTGTCCTCAGCCACGGCGATGCCGTCGCGAATCCTAGCACCTGCCCCGCACTGGGCGCTGTGACGGTCGTCACAACCATTAGCTGTGGGAAGACAGGCGAACGGCCGTGGCAGGATTCTGCAGCCTGCCTAAAAGCATCGCCGAGCCGCTCAGTTGTTCGTAGCGGTCTACGACCCGCACTGCGGCAAACTCGGAGCCGGGATATAGCAGGGCCAGATAAATACGCGCCAGCGCCACCGTGGTGTTGCGCCGGAGCAACACCGCGTGATTCACCAGTTGTTGCGCCGCTTCCGCAATTCGCGGATCGCCGCTGGCCAGGGCCGATTCGCCTACGCCCATTAGCACCGCCGCATTTTTTGCCGCGACTTGAACGTATGCGGCCATCGCCCCCAGCCGCGCCCGGCGAACCATTCGAAACTCGACCGGCGGCAAACGACGGCGCAGATACTCGTCTTCGGCAGGGTTGATCAGATTGCGGAACGCCTCCACGTCGATCGGCCGGATGTCGGCTGGATTCGATCCTTTCTTGGTCTGAAGGCTATAGCTCACGGCCAGGCGCACAACAATGCCCAGCGCAACCGCTGCGCCAATGACGAGGATGACAGCCAGATTCATCGTTGGAGAAGACGCTCCAGTTCCCGGTTCCAAAGCTCGAGATTGTGCTCGGCCGGCAAGGTTGCAGACGTAACCGCACTTTCTTCAGGAACCAGGAGGCAATAACACCAGAACAGTACGCAAGCGTGATACGTGGCCATGTTGAGAAAGTCTAGAAGGTAGCTCTTCTGCCCGAAGATCCAACCCGCGAGCAGGGACCAACACGCAAGACTGACGGCGGCCGTGATTCCGAGCCCGAGTGCGATTCCAAAAACCGGGCGTTCCCACCTCAGGTGGAAGTGAGCGGCAAAAAGAAAAAGAAAGACAATCAGTCCACACTGAACCACACTCACGCTTCGGCCCAGGATCCGGATTGTAGAAATGATCCAGGATGCTGTCGGACTTGCGTAGGCAGCGATAATCGCTGCCGCAAATATGAGGAGGATGCCGACGCCGGTGATGAGTTTCTTGGCCAGTCTGCCCAGCGGCGGGTAGCGGCGCAGCAGATGTGTGAAGACCTCGCCAATGACGACAAACTTTATCACCACTTCGAGGACAAAGTAGAAAAGGTAGTTACCCCAGTACATCGATCCTGTTGTCGATGGACTAACATCTATCGCATAGAGAAGGCCTCCGCCCACCGCCTCAAAAAGCACGTAGCAAAAAAAAGCCGGGAACTCTTTGTGCAGTCCCCGTCTCCGCATAAAGAGAGCAAGCGAGGCTAGAAGCACGCAAGGCGCAAGCCACAAGTAGTGCCAGAAGAATGAGTGAGGCTGCAACATGACCTAGCTGAGCACTATAGCGCAGCCTCTGCCCACCGGCAAAGTCGTGGTTTCGCCTGTTCGTTTTTTGTAATTTCCTGTCGATTACTACTACGGCTTGCAGTTTGATGAACTTCCCGAACAGCCGCCCCCCAGGGGACCGCCATCGGCATGGGCTACGGTTGGGACGACCATTGTATTCAGGAAGAGTACGGCGGCAGCGAGCAGCAGTAGCATGCGTTTCACGGTGGTTTTCTCCTTGTGTTGGAAAATCGAGTCGTGATACTTTCATGGCTGCCAACCGGCTGGAAACATTCCAGCAGCTCCTTAGTTGTTCGGAATTCGTAACTCATGACCCTCAAGTCCGCTTTACAAGATCTGCGGCAGACCACGCTGGCTGCGGTTTCTGGACTCCTCGCCAAGTTGGCGTATCTGGGCTCGCTGCGTCGCCGGGAAGGTGGCTACGAGCACTGGGGTATGTCGCTCGTCCACGGCGAGGAATCCTCGGAGCGTGCGCTCAGGACGGCGCACACTGAGGTACTGTCTAAGGTGCTTAGGACTCCGATTTCAGATTTGGAGCAGGATTTGAGTGCGTCGACTGCGTCCGGGGAGGCCAACGCTGGCGCTTACATCGAGAGCTTGCGTGAGCAATTCAACGAATTACTTCCTTCTCCCGACCCGGTTTCTGCCAGCCATCTTAATTCAGTGCTGGTGGCGCTTTCGCACCTGGAGAAGAACCGAAAGCCTGCCACTCCGTCAGCTTCATAGCGACCCCCACCACCTGCCCGAGGATCTCCGCTTCCTGCGGATGCCGCAGTATGCGGACCTGTACCGGAGACAGCGGATGCGGCTGCAATATAAGATCGTCACGGCGCATGTTGCACCAGCAGCAAGTGTGTCCGTCGCGAGTTTCCACAAAATAGATCGGTCGTTCGTACTCCGACCGCCACGTTCCCTCTACTACTTTGGTCTTCTCCTCGTCCACCTGAACGAAGCTGCCCGGTGGAAGAATCGGATACATGGTGAAGTCCTGGTTGCCAATGTAACCGTAGGTAAATTCGCTGTGAGCAAATTGAGCCAGGTATGACAGGGGCACGAGGCCCCATTGTTCCACCATACGGCCGAGATTAGTAGTGCGATGCTGGTCAAACCCGGGGTCCATACGGATCGGTATCTGCACTGATGAAACTCCGGAGAGGGCTTCGGAAACATGGGATCGGGGAGGTGCGATCAGCCCCAGGTCAGCCGCCATATTGCTCATGTCCACCCCGTACCACGCCAGCAGTTCGCGCAGATCCCGGCGATAGATGACAGCCAGCGTGTACAAACGAAAAATACTGGGCAAAACTCGCTTTTGTCTCAATATCCGATAAACGGCTCGGAGGAATTGCAAATTCCTCATTGCGATACTTCTCCGCCACGCGAGCGCTGGAGACCTCGATGTCGCGCATCGTCAAGCCTAGCTTTTCGCGAAGTGTCCTAAGACTTTTGCCGGCGGGGAGCATTCCTATCCTCCATGGGTTCGGGGACCTTAATAAGAAATTTGGCCGCAATGATAACAGGCAATAGCGCCTTCTCGCATAAATTTGCAACGAAAAGTTTGACTGTTCCGGTTTTGTTACGATTTCCGAACAACGTTCCTACAGCGTCTTTCTTGAAGAATCGCGCATGTAACCGTTGAACACCTGGCGAACTCCCTATAGAACCGGCTGGCCCGGGATAGGTCGCTCTGTTCGGATTTCGTAACGCCGGACCTCCGAGATTACAGAAACTCGAATTTTGAACGTCTGCCCAGCTTTCAAGATCGGCGGAGTCCCGCCGAATCTCCTCGTTTCCATGACATTTGTCACGCCCGTCCGATGATGAACGGCACTGGTGCGCTATCCCTGTCTCCGCGATGATGCTGGCAGAAGAAAAAAAACAAAAATAAGGAAGGATCATCATGAGTCTCGACGCCAGGAAAAAATACGGATCGACGATGGTCTTCATCATCCTCGGCGTGCTCGCTCTCTATGGCGATACGCGCTGGCTTCTGGCGCTGATCCCAGTCGCCGCGCTGGTGTGGTACGTGGCCTCCGCCGCCACCTTTAAAGGGAGGCGGAACTGACCAAGGTCAGACGCCAAGGGTTGGACGATAATAGAGCGGTGCTAACAATTCCCAGTCCGGCGCGGTCCATGGCGATTTGCCGATTGCGAGGTGATGACCATATGAGACTGCTGCCCAAGAACAGCGAATACAGCTGGGCCATCTACTCCGTCCTCTACTTCGGCTTCTTCTACATCGATCCCATCGTGAACCATGCCAGTGCTCGTGTGTGGCTTCTCACCGTGGCCGCGACGGTAGTTTTTCTCTTTTTATATTTTTCGCTGTTCTGGGTGAGTTGCCGGCAGGGCTTGGTGCACCTCGGCATCATGCTTCTCATGGGTGTCGCCTTCGCCAGGTACAACGGCGGGGCAACCACCTTCTTCATTTTCGTCGCAGCCTGCGGACCTTTTGTTGTCGATAACGAGACCGATGCCATCAAGATCTTGCTTACGGTCGAATGCGTGGCAGTCCTGACGTGGTGGTTTTTCCATCTCAACGGCTGGTTCTTGCTCTTTGCCGCCGGCCTTTCTCTCGTGGTCGGCGCCAGCGATATTCATTTTGCGCAACGGAATCGCACCAACAGGAGGTTGCTCAAAGCTCAAGAAGAAATCGAGCACCTTGCCAAAGTAGCCGAGCGTGAGCGCATCGCTCGTGATTTGCACGATGTCCTTGGCCACACGCTCTCCGTAATCATCCTGAAGTCTGAACTTGCAGGGAAACTGATGGACCGTGATCCTCAACGTGCGGGCAACGAAATCCGCGAGGTTGAGCAGATCTCCCGCCAGGCGCTGTCAGAGGTTCGCGACGCGATTCGTGGCTATCGCTCGCAGGGACTCCCAGCGGAGCTCGCTCAAGCCAAAGCCACGCTGGAGACCGCCGGGATCGCTGTCGATTGTGAAGCACCCAGAATCGCGCTGCCCGCTTTGCATGAGAGCGTGTTATCGATGGCAGTAAGGGAAGCTGTCACTAACGTTGTGCGCCACGCACATGCCCGAACTTGCAAGCTGCGACTGGAACAACAAAACGGTTCCTGCCGCCTCGAGATCGCCGATGATGGCCGGGGCGGCGTTCAAGCCGAAGGCAACGGCCTGCGCGGTATGCGCGAGCGCGTCGAAATGTTAGGAGGAACGCTCCATCGCCGCTCCGAAGCCGGTACCAGGCTCGTCATTACTCTTCCCCTGAAAGAATCTGCCGTGCCGAAAAACGAGGTCCGCGACAATTGAATCCCTCGTCTAAAGAAACTCGCAAAACCATTCGGGTTATTGTCGCCGAAGATCAGGGCATGGTGCTCGGCGCTCTGGCCGCGCTGCTCGAGATCGAAGGCGATATCTCCGTCGTGGCCCAGGTGCGCAATGGGAAGGAAGCGCTGGAGGCCGTGCTCGCACACAAGCCCGACGTTCTGATCACCGACATCGAAATGCCGCTCATGACCGGACTCGACACCGCCGCCGAACTCAAACGCCGCCGCTCGAGCACCCGAGTCATCATTCTCACCACGTTCGCCCGCGCCGGATATTTGCGCCGCGCCATGGAAGCCGGTGCCCTCGGATACTTGTTGAAAGATATGCGCGCCGAGGAACTGGCCGACGCCGTCCGCCGCGTCCAGCAGGGCTTGCGCGTCATCCATCCCGACCTCGCACTTGAAGCCTGGGCCGAAATGGATCCCCTCACCGATCGCGAACGCCAGGTTTTGCGTCTTGCCGGTGAAGGGATGCAGAGCGGCGACATCGCTGCCGAACTTCGACTCTCCGAAGGCACCGTGCGGAATTATCTCTCAGAAGCCATCAGCAAAATGGGAGCCAGCAACCGCGTCGAAGCCTCAAGAATCGCAAGGACCAAGGGCTGGCTATAACCATGGAGCCGCGGACGCCTTCGTCCGCGCGGGCAACCATCCTGCCCGTGGGTCGCTTCCGCGGCTGACGAATAGGGAATTATTGGAAGATGTGAATGTTGCTATACCTTGCGGTTCCCTCGCCCACGTTTTCAGCAAAATTTGCTAGGCTGAACCCTATGCCCGACGCCTACATCCTCGGCATCGAAAGCTCCTGCGACGAAACCGCCGCGGCCGTCGTGCGCTCGGGTCAGCAGCTTATCTCGAACGTCGTGGCCTCACAGATCGCCACCCACCAGCCGTTTGGCGGAGTAGTTCCCGAGCTAGCATCCCGCGAGCATCTGAAGGCGATCGTTCCAGTGGTTCGCCAAGCGCTGGCCGAAGCCAATCAGACCTACGATTCCGTCGATGCGATTGCCGTAACGCAGGGCCCCGGCCTCGCAGGAGCGCTGCTTGTCGGCATCAGCTACGCCAAAGCTTTGGCCTTCGCCCTCGACAAGCCGCTGATTGCGGTCAATCATCTCGAAGGCCACATCCACGCAGTTCTTCTCGAAGAACGTCAGAAGGGCAATCACGAGCTGCAATTTCCCGTGCTTGCTCTGGTGGTCTCGGGCGGACACACGCACCTCTATCTGGCCGAGCAGAACAATGATGCCTGGACCTACGAAAACATCGGCCACACCCGCGACGATGCAGCTGGCGAAGCTTTCGACAAAGTCGCCAAGTTGCTTGGCTTAGGCTATCCGGGAGGCCCCATCGTTGACCGCCTCGCTCCGCATGGCGACCCGGACGCCGTGAAGTTCCAGCCATCTCAAATCAAGCACCGCGACCGCCGGGACCGCCGCGGTCAAAAAGAAGTGGATACCGATCGCCCGCGCTTTGATTTTTCTTACAGCGGAATCAAGACAGCCGTGCTGCGCTACGTTGAGGTTCACGGCATGCGCGATTCCATCGAGATCCGCCGCAAAGCCTTAGCGAATATCGCCAAGCCCAAACTCGAAGACTATCTCGCGCCTTTGCGATCGCCAAACTCTCGATCTTGTCGCCTCATTTCAGCGCGCCCTTATCGACGATCTCGTCGGCAAAACCCTCGCTGCCGTCCGCGCCTACAACGTAGCAACACTTTTTGTGACCGGCGGAGTGGCCGCCAACAGTGAATTGAGAAAAACCTTCGAACGCGATGGTGCCCAGGAAGGAGTTCCGGTGTATTTCCCCTCGCGTGCGCTCTCCACCGACAATGCGGCCATGATTGCCGCCGCGGCTTATCCCAAATTTCTGGCGAAGGATTTTGCTGCGATGGATTTCTCTGCGGAGGCCAGTCTGGTCCTGCGCTAGTGGAAAAGCAGGAAGGCGGTTACTTGCCTGCTCCTTGGCTCTTGCTCTTGCCCATCACCGCATCCAGCGCTTTTTCGAGCTGGCTCTGGATGTCGATATCCTTATAGATGGCGAAATTCGCCCGCTTCTCTTTTTCGTCGAAGCCGCTGGCTCGGCCCGCCACGATGATGATGGGAATCTGAGAGGTCGACGGGTCTTTCTTTAGCGCACTGATCAATTCGCTGCCTGACATTTTCGGCATCTGCATGTCAGTCACGATCAGGTCGGGGCGAACCCGTTCAAGAATCTGCAAGGCCTCAAGCCCGTTGGTCGCGGACTCCACGGCAAAGCCGCGCTCTTCCAGAGAGCGGCAAACCGTATAGCGAATCAGCATTGAGTCGTCGACCACTAGCGCAACGGCAGGCATGAGCTTGCAACGTGCTGGATGCACGCCCCCGGTTCGCAGACTAGCAGCGCTATTCCGCTGTCCACAAGCGCAAATATTACGGGACGGTTACTGTGGTGCTAAGGCTGGCTCCAAGTCAGGATTCCTGAGACTCGCCCTCCGCCGTCTCCTCGATACTCATGTCCTTCAGTTCACTGGACTCGAAGATCTCGCGGCACTCCAGGCATTCCACAAACTCGGCATCTTCATCGCGGCTCACAATCTGCACCCGCGGATGTTTACAGGGTTGATTCTTCGCGTCTGGCATCTGGGGAAACGGCTTTGAGGTCATAAATCCGGATCGTCGCCCTCACGGAACGCAACGAGGGATCGATTCGTGGGAATTTCCCGGTATTTTAGCCCTGCTGGGCTGCTTGTCAAGTCCCTTGTGTATGTATCGCTCGCTCGGTCGCTGCGGCCATCCTAGCGAATTCCGACCAAATGTATCGCCAAATCCTAAGCCGTTCAGCCGCCAATAGTTGCCTTCCACTTCCAGTTTTCGCCCCTGGCTGGAAGGCCTTGCATAAATCCGAGGTAACGACGTAAAATCAAATACGACGGAAAAGGTCGCAATTATCTCCGACTAATTCAGTCGGCATTACTCAGCGACACGGCGGTTAAGAACCGGCAGCCGAAACGAGATGCTCAAGCTAACCAAGAAAGCGGATTATGCGTTGATGGCCATGAAGCACTTGGCCGATCACGCTAGCGAGGGAACTCGGCAGCGCCAGCGCGAAAGATGTCGCTGATTCCTTCGGCATTCCGCCCGAAGCGTTGGCCAAGATTCTCCAGCGCCTCGCCAAAGCTGGTCTGTTGCACTCGCAACACGGCACCAATGGTGGCTACCGGCTGGCCCGCGCAGCGCACACGATTTCTGCCTTCGAGGTGATTCAGGCCATCGACGGCCCGTTATTTATCACTTCTTGTGTCACCGTTCGCGGAGAGTGCGATCAGAGCGACCGTTGCAACATCCGCGAGCCGCTGCGCAAAGTCAACGAGAGCATCGAAGCGGTGCTGAAGCGCATCAAGATTTCGCACATGAGAGAAGAGCCGGAAGCTGCCGCCAGTGCGGCAGTCAAATCGGCCGAACTGGTAACGATCGTTTAGCTATGCAACCGATTTGCAAATTTGAAATCTAGTATTCAATCCGGTAGGAGAAGCAATTATGAGCACTGATGTAAAGATCCCCCAGCAACTTACAGCGACGCAGCACCCGGCTCCCCAGGGAGTGAAGCTGCCCATTTATATGGATAACCACGCCACCACCCCCATGGATCCGCGGGTGCTGGAAGAGATGCTGCCCTATTTTATGGAGAAGTTTGGTAACGCCGCCAGCCGCAATCATTCCTTCGGCTGGGCTGGGGAAGAGGGCGTGGAAACGGCACGCGAGCGCATCGCCAAGCTGATCGGCGCCACCACCAAAGAAATCATCTTCACCTCCGGCGCCACCGAGAGCGACAACCTCGCCATCAAGGGCGTCGCTGAGATGTACCGCGAGAAAGGCAACCACATCATCACCGCCGTCACCGAGCACAAGGCCGTGCTCGATACCTGCAAGCGCCTTGAGAAGTACGGCTATCGCGTGACTTACCTGCCCGTGCAGAAGGACGGCCTCATCGATCTCGAAGACCTGAAGCGCGCCATGGATGACAAAACCATCCTGGTCAGCATCATGGCCGCGAACAATGAGATCGGCGTCCTGCAGCCCATCGCGGAAATCGGCAAGCTCTGCCGCGAACGTGGCGTGATCTTCCACACCGACGCGACGCAAGCGATTGGCAAGATCCCTGTGGACGTGAACAAACAGAATCTCGACCTCGTTTCGATCTCCGCGCACAAGATGTATGGCCCCAAAGGTGTCGGCGCGTTATATGTCCGCCGCAAGAATCCGCGTGTCCAGATTTCCGCCATCATCGATGGCGGCGGCCACGAGCGCGGCATGCGCTCCGGAACGCTCAATGTCCCCGGCATCGTTGGCCTGGGCAAAGCTTGCGCCATCGCATCCGAGGAGATGTCTCGCGAAGCGGTTCAGCTAGCCGCTCTGCGCGATCGTCTCCGCGACCGCATCATGAATCGCTTGGATGAAACTTACATTAACGGTTCCATGGAGCACCGCTTGCCCGGCAATCTGAACATCAGTTTTGCCTACGTCGAGGGTGAGTCGCTCCTGATGGGCATCAACGATATCGCCGTTTCCAGCGGTTCGGCATGCACCTCCGCGACGCTTGAGCCATCTTATGTATTGAAGGCTCTCGGCACGGGAGACGATCTGGCGCACAGTTCGATCCGTTTCGGCATCGGCCGCTTCAACACCGCCGCCGAAGTCGATTACGTCGCCGATCGCGTCATCGAAACCGTCGAGCGCCTGCGCGAACTTTCTCCGCTATACGAAATGGCGAAGGAAGGCATCAATTTGAAAGACGTGAAGTGGGCAGGCGAGTGAGTCAGTACCGAGTACCAAGTACCGAGGCAGCCGCGGAGCGGCGTCAGAGTGCAGCCCACGGCGCAAGCCGTGGGTAGAAAAACGAAACCAAAGAACGAGCCCTGAAGGCAGAGAAGCGCGACGCCACAGATTCTAGAATTCAGGAGAAAGCAAAATGTCATATAGCGATAAGGTAATCGATCACTACAACAATCCGCGGAACGTCGGTTCCATGGACAAGAGCAGCGCCGATGTGGGCACCGGCCTGGTCGGTGCGCCCGAGTGCGGCGACGTCATGAAGCTGCAGATCAAGGTCAATCGCGAAACCAACGTGATTGAAGAAGCCAAGTTCAAGACCTTCGGCTGCGGCTCCGCCATCGCCTCGTCTTCCTTGGCCACCGAGTGGGTCAAAGGCAAGACCGTGGACGAAGCCCTCACCATCAAGAACATGGACATCGTGAAGGAGCTTTCGCTTCCTCCGGTGAAGATCCATTGTTCCGTGTTGGCCGAAGACGCGATCCGCGCCGCGATCGGCGACTGGAAGAAGAAGCAGGAGAGCGCCAAGCCGGCGACTTCCGCGGTAGCGCAGTAAGCAGGCTCTTTCGAGGAGCATGGTCGTCGAGGCACTCTCGGGTGAACGACGGCCATGACCGCTGAGGGTGAGGCACGTCAAGGCGTATCATGACAACAGTGATGGACCAGACGACGGACCAGACCACGCAAGCCGCGCCAGCTTCGCCGACCGCGCCCGCCAAGGGCATTCAGGTTACCGAGAAGGCCCTGGCGAAAGTGCGCAGCGCGATGGCCAAGGAAGGCATTTCGCCCGAGCAGGGTGGATTGCGCCTTGGCGTGCAGGGCGGCGGCTGTTCCGGTCTGAGCTATAACATCCGCTTCGACACCCAGCCGCGCGAACGTGACCGCATCTTCCAGTTCGACGATGTGCGCGTTTTTGTCGACCCGAAGTCGTTTATCTATCTGCACGGGATGATCCTCGATTACCAGGAAACCCTCATGCAGCAGGGATTCGTCTTCGTGAATCCCCAAGCCACGAAGTCTTGCGGCTGCGGCACTTCGTTCTCGGCGTGATGGTTGGATGGTGGAGCGCGGACGCCCTCGTCCGCGAATGCCTATGGCGCCACTGCCCTCGCTCAACACGTAAGAGGAATGTGGCGTAGCTGTGCCGTCACTATTCGTTGATCGGATTTGCAGGAAAATGACGAAACCTTTTTTGACCACAATCACCGCGAAGCCCGCACCCGAGGAAACTCAGACCTGCTGGTCATGCGGAACCATGCGCGCCGTGCACTTCTGCGAATCCTGTGGCAAGGTTCAGCCTCCGGCGCCCGTGGATTACTTCACGTTCTTCGGCCTGCCGCGCAAGCTGAATCTCGACGTGGCCGTGCTGGACAAGGATTTTTACGAACTCAGCCGCAGGCTGCATCCCGACATCAACGCCCGCGCCGGCAGTCAGGAGCAGGAATGGAGCCTGCAACAAAGCTCGCGGCTCAACGACGCCCACCGCACCTTGAAAGATCCGATCAAGCGCACCCAGTATCTTCTGAAGCTGGAAGGCGTGGAACTCGAGGAGCAGTCGAAGTCGGCCACCGAGAGGGCGCGCTCCACCGGGGAACTGAAGAAGCAAATCGTTCCTCCCGACCTGCTGGAGGAAGTCTTCGAGCTGAACATGCAGCTCGAAGAACTCCGCACGCAGAAAAAAATGGGCGAGGACGATCCCGCTCTGATCGAAGAAATCGGCCGCCAGAAGCTGGAGCTTGAAGAAAAGCACGAGGCGCTCCTCGACGAACTGCGGACCCACTGGAAGACTTGGGACGCGCTGGTCGGGCGTGAACAGTCCGGTCAGCCCGTCTCGGGCGAAGAACGCAAACAGGCCCGCGACAAAATGGTGGACCTGCTGAACCGCCGCAACTACATCCGCAACTTGGTACGGGATGTGAGCGAGGCGCTGGAGAATTGAGGAATTTGGTAATCGGGTAATTTGTAATTTGAAACCAAAGTCCCTCAAATTACAAATTGCCCGATCACAAAATTACCAGATGGCATCTGATCGCATCGTCGGTATCGACCTCGGCACCACGAATTCTCTCGTGGCCTTTATGCAAGGGGAGAGCCCTGTCGTGATCCCCGGCGAGGACGGTCTGAATCTTGTGCCTTCCGTGGTCGCGCTCGACGAAAACAATCAGCCAGTCGATCGGCAATGCCGCGCGCAAGTATCTGACCGAGACGCCGGAGCGCGCCGTCTATTCAATCAAACGCCTCATGGGACGCGGGGTTGACGACGTTCAGGAAGAATTGAAATTCTTCCCATTCCGCCTGGCCGAAGACCTGCAACCGGGCGAAGTTCTGCGCATCAAGCTCGGCGACAAGACGTTCACTCCGCCGGAAATTTCGGCTCTCATTCTGCGCCAACTCAAGCGCAACGCCGAGCGCTTTTTCGGGGCTCCGGTCACGCAAAGCGGTCATCACGGTTCCCGCGTATTTCAACGACGCGCAGCGCCAGGCCACAAAAGATGCAGGCCGCATTGCCGGCCTCGAAGTCTTGCGCCTGGTCAACGAACCCACCGCCGCGTCGCTCGCCTATGGTCTCGACAAAAAACAAAACGGAATCGTCGCCGTCTACGATCTCGGCGGCGGCACCTTCGACATCTCCATTCTCAAGCTGCATGACGGAATCTTCGAAGTCATCGCCACCAACGGCGACACGCATCTCGGCGGCGACGACATCGACAATCTTCTGATCACGATCGCCCTCGACGATACCCTCGGCGACCTCGGTCTCGACCTTCGCCGCAACGCCGAAGCCGTGCAAGCCATTCGCAAAGCCGTGATCGAGGCGAAGATCGCGCTCTCCTCACAGCCTTCGGCGAAGCTCGACATCGAACTTCCCGGCGGCAAGCGCTACCTGCGCGAGATCACCCGCGAGCAGTTCGAACAACTCATTCAGCCCATCATCGACCGCACCGTCGGCCCCTGCAAGCAAGCTCTGAAAGACGCAGGCCTCAAGCCCGAACAAATTGACGAAGTCGTCCTCGTCGGCGGTTCCACGCGCATCCCCAAAGTTCGCGCTCTGGTGAAAGAACTCTTTCACCGCGATCCGCACACGGATTTGAATCCCGACGAAGTTGTCGCTCTCGGCGCGGCCGTGCAAGCCAACATTCTCGGCGGCGGCTCCGAAGCCACCGAGAACATGCTGCTGCTCGATGTCACTCCGCTCTCGCTCGGCATCGAAGTAGCCGGCGGCGTCACCGACAAAATCATTCTGCGCAACTCGACCATCCCTGCGTCGGCCACGCAGTTCTACACCACGCAAATTGACGGCCAGGCCAACGTCGCCATTCACGTGTTGCAAGGCGAGCGCGAACTGGCCAAGGATTGCCGCTCCCTGGCGCGTTTCGATCTCAAAGGCATTCCGCCGATGGCCGCTGGCATGGCCCGCATCGAAGTCAAATTCCTGATCGATGCCAACGGCATCCTCACGTCTCCGCCCGCGAACAGCGCAGCGGCAAG
Organism: uncultured Acidobacteriaceae bacterium; assembly: GCA_963750245.1. Classification (GTDB taxonomy): domain Bacteria; phylum Acidobacteriota; class Terriglobia; order Terriglobales; family Acidobacteriaceae; genus Sulfotelmatobacter. The sequence continues at coordinate 379,795 of CAVVQB010000001.1, read as the reverse complement.
GAAGCGGAGATTCAAGTCCAGCCCAGCTACGGCCTTACCGACGAGCAAGTCGAAGGCATGATCCTCGACTCTTTCGACAACGCCGAAGAAGATTTCCGCCAGCGCCAGGTCATCGAAGCCCGCAACGAAGCCGCGACCATCTTGGCCGCCCTCGAAAAAGGCAAGAAGAGCCCGGCCTGGGGACACCTCACCACCGACGAAAAGAAAAAGATCGCGAAGATGGAGAAGGCGCTGATCGCGGTGCAATGCCGAAGACGATTACCAGGCCATCCGCAAAGTCGATCGACGCGCTCAACCAGGGCACAATGCGCCTCGCCGAGTTGATGATGGACAGCGCCGTCTCCGTAGCGCTGAAAGGCAAGACCATGGACGAAGCCGACCTGGGCGAAGGCCCCACCGCTCCGCATCCCATGGCGAAAGCAGAGTTTGAATGAGACTGTCATCCTGAGCGGAGGATGGCTTCGCGAACGCGAAGCCGTGCGCAGTCGAAGGATCGCTATAGCCAAATCGAACCCAGGTAAATCTAGGTAGGTTAGTATATGTCAGAAGAAAAAACACAAGGCGCCGGAACCGCCACCGAAGAAGCTCCCGGCGAAAACACGGTGCAGTCACTTTCCTGCCCGAAGGCAAGACCGTCCAGTTCGAGCACGGCAAACTGCCTTACGAAGATCACGGCAAAGAGGAGTCGATCCTCGACGTCGCGCTTAACTATCGGCATCCCGCTCGACCACGCCTGCGGCGGCAACTGCGCCTGCACCACTTGCCACGTCTGGGTCAAAGAAGGCGCCGAAAATCTTTCTCCCATGGACGACGACGAGGCCGACCGGCTGGACATGGCCGCCGATTTGCAGTTAAACTCACGTCTCGGCTGCCAGGCGCAGATCACAAAGCCGGGTAAGGTAGTGGTCGAGATCCCCGCCTGGAACCGCAATTACATATCGGAAGAACACCACTAGGAAGCAGTTTCAGCTTCCGAGTTTCCAGTTTCCGGAAACCGTAACGTCCGGCATTCGAGTCACTGACTGAAAATCCGGAAACTCGAAACTGGAAACTTGAAACCTGCAGCAAGGAACTCTCCCATGCCCAAACCTCTCACTTGGGACGATGCCGAAGATATCGGCATCCTGCTCTCCGAAACTCATCCCGAGGTCGATCCCCTCACCGTCCGCTTCACCGACCTGCACCGCTATGTCACCGAGCTACCCGATTTCAAGGGCGATCCCAGAGCCTCCAACGAAGGCAAACTCGAAGCCATCCAGATGGCTTGGCACGAAGAATTCCAGGATCGCACCCAAAGTTAGCCAGATAAGGCCCCCGATATGCTTATCCTTCGCCGTCGGCCATCGCAGTCCGCAGGAATGCCAATCTTTTTACATCCTGGTGACAATTCCCGGCCCGCCGTCGATTACCCTGACTCAATGCTGGAGCGCGGCTTCGCACAGTTCCCCGCTGTCAGCATTCTCTCTCCGCACCAACTGCAAAAGGGCACGGCGCCCTGCCGTGCCCTCCTTTTCTTCTTCAGATCTTCGCTTTATCCGACCGTAGCTGCAACCGGCTCTTCCACACTCGCCTCGCGCAGAAATTTCGCCGCTTCCTCCGGCGGCGTCGGATTGATATAGAAACCCGTGCCCCACTCGAATCCCGCTGTCTTGGTCAGCTTCGGCATGAACTCCATGTGCCAGTGATAGTGATCATTGGTCGGATCCTGCGCCGGCGAAGTGTGAATCACCAAATTGTAGGGCGGATTATCCAGCACCCGGTCCGCCTTGATCAGCAGCGTCTTCAGCGCCTTTGCCAGGTTCTCGAACATGTGCGAAGACGAGTTCTCAAACGCCGACTCATGCTGCTTCGGCAGAATCCAGGTTTCAAACGGAAACCGCGGCGCGTAAGGCGCGATGGTCAGGAAGTTCTCGTTCTCGGCCACCACTCGGTTGCCGCTTTCGGTTTCCTGCCGGATGATGTCGCAGAATACGCAGCGCTCTTTATACAGGAAGTATTGCTTCGCCCCTTCCAGTTCCTGGACCACGTTGATGGGCAAAATCGGCAGCGCAATCAGTTGCGAATGCGCATGTTCCAGCGACGCCCCCGCCGCCTCGCCATGATTCTTGAACAGCAGGATGTACTTGAATCGCCGGTCTTTCTTTAGATCAAGAATGCGGTCCCGAAACGTCCACAACACATCTTCAATTCGCTTCGGAGGCAGCGTCGCCAGGCTCGCGTTGTGATCCGGAGTTTCGATAATCACTTCGTGCGCCCCAATACCGTTCATCCGGTCAAACATGCCCTCGGCTTGTCGGTTCAGGTTGCCTTCAATTCCTAAGCGCCGGAAACTTGTTGGGCACCACGCGTACTGTCCATCCCGGCGTATCGCGCTGCGAAGCCGGCCCGCCATTCGATCCCGGACGGTATGCCTGAATCTCAGGCGGCGTCTTGCTTTCGTTTCCGTAGCAAAAGGGGCAGAAGCCGCCCTTCAACTTCACGTTCTCACGGGCGAAATCCGTAGGCCGCTTCGCGCGATCCGTCGAAATAATCACCCAGCGGCCAACAATAGGATCTTTTCTCAGCTCAGGCACTCAGGAAACCCCTTGCACTCCAGACAGACGAATTTTTCATCCTAAGCCGACAGGGAGGAATTCCGAAATACTTCGAATCTGCGGTCGGCTGGCGTTTGAATGCCCATAGTATACGCTGACCACGTCGAAGCGCCACTGGCACGAAGGTGGAAAGGACCGCAGGTACTCTCGTACCACTGCCGCCACCTCGCGCCGCTTGTGCCGGTCCACCGCCGCTTCGCCCGGCTTCACGTCGCGCGTCGTCCGAGTCTTAACCTCCACGAAACAAAGAACGTCGTTGTCCCATCCGATCAGGTCGATTTCGCCCCGGCAGCGCGGCGACCGGAAATTCCGCGCCACCATCGTGTACCCCATTCTCCTCAAGTAAAAGTAAGCATCTTCCTCGCCCCGGCGCCCGGTTTGCTGGTGCGCCGGAGTCTCATCCGGCGGCAGAGTGTGCCCTGCAAGCCAGTCCAGGAAACAAACGACCACCTGTGTAGTTCGACCCGAAAGCACAAATTGCCTCTCTTTAAGTCATGTTAGTCGTTCAGGGCCGTGGGCGTGGCGCAATCTCGCTCGCAATCATCGGGACCAAGACCAATCCGGGAAACGGTCGGACCAACTGGCCGACCCCCGCTCGCTTCTTCAATCGCAGGGTCAGGCCGCCTTGCCAGAAGCGCTCCCCTGACCGCAGCATCCCAAGCGGGTTTATAATCGTGAAAGCCCTACTGAAGGCCTTCATTCAAGCATGACCGATCAACTTCGTAAAAAATTACAAGAAGAAGTCGACGCGCTCGAGCACGAACTCGTGCACGACCTGCCCAAGGAGATCAAGCGCGCTGCCGCTCTCGGCGATCTCAGCGAGAACGCCGAGTATCACATGGCCAAGCAGCGCCAGGAGTTCGTCAAGGCGCGTTTCCGCCAGCTCGGCAAGCGTTTGGCCGACCTATCCTTGACCAACATGAACAACATCCCCAGGGACAAAGTGGGGCTCGGTTCCACCGTCAAGGTTTACGACAGCACCAAGAACGAGGAGATCGAGTACAAGCTCGTCACCAGCGAAGAGTCGGACGTGGCTTCCGGAAAGATTTCCACCACCTCCCCTATCGGTCGCGCGCTGCTCAATAAGAAGGTGGGCGACGAAGCCACCGTGATCACTCCCAACGGCAAGCGGGAACTTGAGATCCTGAGTCTCAGCACTGTTCACGATGAGGCCGGACCCGAGAAAGCAGAAGCCTGATGTCCGATTCGTCGCCAGACAAATCGGGCTCGAATCATTCATGGACGAGCGCTTTCGGTCGCGCTTGCGGCGTTTTGCTCGATACCATCGTGCGTTGGCTGGCCTTGTCGCGCATCAATCCCAATGTCCTGACGTTCATGGGCCTCGTGGTAAACACTTGGGCTGCGATACTTTTCGGCTCGGCCAACGCATCCACACAGCGTCATATGTTTTTCCTCGCCGGCCTCGTCATCATTTTTTCCGGCTTCTTCGATCTTGTGGATGGCCAGGTAGCCCGCGCCACCAATCGCGTTACCCGCTTCGGAGCGTTCTTCGATTCGGTCGTTGACCGCTATAGCGACGCCTCGCAGTTTCTCGGCCTGCTGGTCTTCTACGCGCGCGGCGACCGCTTCTTCTACGTCGTGCTCACCGCTTTCGTCATGGTAAGCGCCATCATGGTGAGCTACACCCGCGCCCGCGCCGAGTCGCTTATCGGGTCCTGCCGCGTGGGCTTCATGGAGCGCCCCGAGCGCCTGGTCTTGGTCATCATCGGCGCACTCTTCAACCGCATGGCGCCAGTGCTCTGGATCATCGCCGTTCTCTCCACGCTCACAGTGATCCACCGCATGCGCTACACCTGGACCCGCACTCAGGACGCTCCGCCCGTCGCCGCCAAAGGGGACCACGCTGCCTGACCGATCCAGGCGTCTCGTTGCCGACTTTCGAGTTGAATGCGAAAATAGCTCGCTTGCGGTCTCAACCCGCCCTTTGAAAGGACGCACCTATGACCTCGGTCCCCACCAACGATGAACAACTAAGAGCCTCGTTCAAGAAAGCCCTGGACCTTGCGGCACGGTGCAATGCCAGTGAGACCAGCGACAACTACGAGTTTCTGGAGGAAGAAATCGACGAACTCGAGGCTCACGCCAGGAAGGCTGTCCACGCGAAGCTGGATTTCAAGTCGTTGCTTCCCAAGCTGATCGCAGGTGTTCCGTTGACTCCAGATGACCTGAAAACCCTTGAGCTGCTGATTGTCGGAGACGCTGAATATTACCTGAAGTACGAGTCGGAGATCGAAGAGTGGAAAGCCCAGCTCAAGCGCGTGCTCGATCAGATCGCCAGTCTGCAGACGTCGCCGCTGGACGCAGACAACCTGATGCATACACGTGCTCTCTGCCGCGAAGCCCACGAGGTCCTCTCAGACTTGGTCTATTATTTCGACGCCAAAGAGAGAGCTGCCAAATTCCAGGCCGCAACCCAGGGGCAGATTGACCCCGACGGTTACCGTTTCCTGGCGGAAATTGTTCAGGAGATGCTCGCCTCTGACAAAATGTAAAGGGATACTCTTCCCGTGGCCTGCCGTCGGAACACACCATCACTGAGGATGGCAGGTTCCGCGATGCTAGACTATCCCGTCATCTCACTTCTTCTGGGGACACTTCTTGCCTACTAACCCTGTTCTTGTCGTTCATGGCGGTGCGTGGGCAATCCCCGATGACATGGTCGAAAGTCATCTGCATGGCGTGCGCAGCGCGCTCGCGGCAGGCTGGCAGGTGCTGGAACGGGGTGGCCCCGCGCTCGATGCGATCGAAGAAGCCGTAGTCATCATGGAGGACGACGAAATCTTCGACGCCGGCCGGGGAAGTTTCCTGAACCGCGACGGCAAGGTGCAACTCGACGCGCTGATCATGGACGGCGCCACACTCCGTGCCGGAGGCGTGGGATGCGTCGAGCGGTTGCGCAATCCCGTCCGCGCCGCCCGCAAGATTCTCAGCGAGAGCCCGCATGTGTATTTCGTCGCCGAAGGCGCCGAGCGCTTCGCCGCCGACCATGGTATTCCGCTGTGCAAGAACGAAGACCTGATAATTCCCCGCGAGGTGGAACGCCTGCGCGAGTATCAGCGCGAGGCAGCGAATCGCGAATCGAAAAAAGATGGCAACGATTTGTTCGCACCCGCCATTTCTCACGACACGGTTGGCGCAGTCGCACTGGACTGCCAGGGCAACATCGCCGCCGCAACCTCGACCGGAGGCACGCTCAACAAGGCTCCCGGACGCCTGGGCGATTCGTCTCTGATTGGTTGCGGTTGCTACGCCGACAATCTCAGCGCCGCCGCTTCCACCACAGGTTGGGGTGAGCCGATCATGAAGCTGGTCCTGGCCAAGTGGACCGCCGACCGCGTAGCCGCCGGGAATCTTCCCGAATGGGCCGCGCAAGAAGCGATGAATTATCTAAAGCAACGTTTGAATGGACATGGCGGCATCATCGTCCTGAACGCGCAAGGACGAATCGGCATGGCGCACAACACTCCCCGCATGGCCTGGGCCTGCAGGACGATCAACAAAGAAGAAGCCGGCATCGAACGCATCGCCTAGTGATTATTGGCGCTGGCACGTTGGGAAGCCCGATCGACAAAACACGCAACGTTCCAGGAATAATCCACAATTTTGTTTGAAAGGGCGTGGCTTTAGCCGCGACTGGACTTCCAAACAAGAGGTCGTCAGAATAACGTAGAAATACCACCCGCGATGTCCGAAACTTTCGCCATCTCGATCATCCAAACCCTCCGCCAGCACGGCTTTCAAGCCTACCTGGCTGGCGGATGCGTGCGCGACCTTTTGCTGGAGCGCGAGCCTGCGGACTACGACGTCTCCACCAGCGCAACCCCGGCTCAAGTAATGGAGATTTTTCCCGACACTTATGCTGTCGGAGCGCAATTCGGCGTTGTCCTTGTGCCGCTGCCCGAAAAACAGCGCGACCGAACCGAAAGCCTGGCCCCAAAGTCCAATGCCGTAGAAGTCGCGACCTTCCGCAACGATCTCAACTACTCCGACGGACGCCATCCCGATGAAGTCCGCTTCAGCCACGACCCCCGCGAAGACGTAGCCCGCCGCGATTTCACCATCAACGGCATGATGCTTGATCCGGTCACCGGCGAAGTCCTCGACTTTGTGGGCGGCCGAGAAGATCTGCACGCAGGCATCATCCGGGCCATCGGCGACCCCGCGCGGCGCTTCGACGAAGACAAATTGCGCATGTTGCGCGCCGTCCGTTTCGCAGCCCGCTTTGACTACACCATCGAGGCCGAGACACTCGCAGCCATTCAGCGCCTCGCTCCTGAAATTCACGTGGTTTCGCGCGAGCGCGTTCGCGATGAACTCACCCGAATGCTCACCGAAGGCCACGCCCGCCGCGCCTTTCTCTTGCTCAACGAAACTGGCTTGCTCAGAGAAGTCTTGCCCGAGATTTCTGCCATGAAAGGTGTTCAACAGCCGCCTGAATTCCATCCCGAAGGGGATGTCTTCGTGCATACTTTGCTGCTCCTGGAAAACTTGCCCCATCCCTGTCCACCAACCCTGGCTTGGGGCGCTCTGCTGCACGATGTCGGTAAGCCCGCAACTTTTCGCGTTGCTCCCGACCGCATTCGTTTCGACGGCCACGTCGAGGTCGGAGTCAAGATGGCGGAGGAAATCTGTGAGCGTCTCCGCTTCTCCAATCACGACACAGTCCAGATCCTCGCCCTGGTCGACAATCACATGCGTTTCGGTCATGTCGCGCGCATGAAAGAATCCACTCTAAAGAAGTTTCTTCGCCTGCCCGGCTTCGACGAGCATCTGGCCTTGCATCGCGCCGACAGCCTGGCCAGTCATGGCAATTTGAGTACATACGAGTTCCTTCAGAAGAAGCGCACCGAGATTCCACAAGAAGAAATTCGTCCCGCGGCGTTAGTAACTGGCGACGACCTGATCGCCGCCGGATATGCTCCCGGCCCGAAATTCCGCGAAATTCTCGAATCTGTGGAAGACGCTCAACTCGAAGGCCGGCTCCTTACGCATGAGGCAGCACTCGAGTTCGTCAAGGTTACATTTCCCGCTCACCATGCGACCCGGGAAAAATAATGCGAGACTCTGCAAATGCCAGCGGTGACGTGGAAGAGCGGCGCTTCAGCGCCGCGTAAGCGATGAGAGTCAGACTGGCTTTAGCCCCTGGCCGTTCGCACTTGTACCCGTGCGAAACCACAGTGCTAGAATCGAAGGCTCTACCGATTGATTGCCCACGAGGAGCCGCATTGGAACAAGCAGGAACTGGATTGGAAAAAATTGTGTTGGATTCGCTGCGCCGCTTGCCGCAAGGTGAAGCCCCGTTGCTGGCTTGGCCTTTGGTCTGTGGTTCGGTAGTTGGCGAGCGCACGCAGGCTCTGGAATTCTCCAACTCAGTGTTGCGCGTCGAAGTCCCCGATGCTGGATGGAAGCGTGAAATGCAGAGCCTTGCACCGCGGTATCTCGCCACGCTCAATCGTTATGCCGGCCAGAAGGTAGCGGCCATCGAGTTTGTGATCCGGCAGGGAAATCGCGCATAGGTCGCCGAAGATGAAGGTCACAGAAAAAGACGTCGCCTACGTAGCCGATCTCGCCAACCTTGAGCTCTCTTCGGACGAGCGAACCGGCATGGTCCGCGACTTGAATTCGATCCTCGACTACATCGACCGGCTCAACGAATTGGACACCTCCAACGTGGAACCCATGGCCCAAGTCTCGGACCGCTATGGCGTCGACCAATCCAGGCAGGGGAGCGAGAGATTTGCCTATGCCAATCGCAAAGACGTAGTGGAGGGACTCCGCAAATCGCTGTCGCAGGCAGCGGCTCTCGCCAACGCGCCCGATGCCGACGGAACTTTTTTCCGCGTACCCAAGGTAATTGAAAGATAGTGCTCAGTTCTAGTGATCAAGTGGCCAGCCATCCCCGGGGTTTTACTGATCACTAGCCCCTGACCCCTGACCACTAACCACATGCCTTCGCTCACCATCGACGCCGCCCGCTCCACCGTCCAACAACGCAAGACGACCGCGCTCGCCCTAGCCGAGTCGCACTATGCGCGCATCGAGAAAGAAGACCGCCAAATCGGTGCTTACTTGACTCTCTGCAAAGAGCGAGCCCTCGATCAGGCCGATCGTATCGATCGCATGGCCGCCGAGGGCAAGCCATTGCCGCCTCTCGGCGGAGTGCCTGTCGGCATCAAGGATGTGATGTCGACACGCGGCGTACGCACCACCGCGGGCTCAAAAATTCTTGGCCACTACATTCCCCCCTTTGACTGCACCGCCGTAGCCCGCCTGGAATCCGCCGGAGCCGTGGTTCTCGGCAAGACCAACTGCGACGAGTTCGCCATGGGTTCGTCAAATGAGAACTCCGCGTTTCGCCCCGTGCATAACCCGCGCGACCTCACTCGCGTGCCCGGAGGTTCCTCCGGCGGTTCCGCTGCCGCCGTCGCCGCCGACATGGCTGTAGTCGCACTCGGCTCCGACACAGGCGGGTCAATTCGCCAGCCCGCCGCCTTCTGCGGCGTAGTTGGTTTAATGCCGACCTACGGTCGAGTCTCGCGCTACGGTCTCATCGCCTTCGCCTCTTCGCTCGACCACATAGGACCGCTGGCGAAGACAGTAAAGGACGCGGCAATCGTGCTGCGTACCATCGCCGGCCGTGACCCGATGGATTCGACCTCCGCGGATTTGCCGGTGCCGGACTATGTCGCAGAACTTGAGAAATCCGTCTGCGGCCTGAGAATAGGTGTAGCCAAGGAATATTTCGCCGAAGGCTTGGACGATGAGGTTCGCCACGCCGTTGAGTCCGCCATCGACAAGTTGAAAAGCCTGGGTTGCGAGGTGGTTCCGGTTTCGCTGCCGCACACGCCTTATGCAATCCCTGCGTACTACCTGATCGCAACCGCGGAAGCCTCCGCCAATCTGGCCCGCTACGATGGTGTGCGCTACAGCTACCGCGCCGCGGGAGTGAAGACACTCTCCGAGATGTATCGCCGCAGTCGCGATGAGGGTTTTGGTGCCGAAGTCAAGCGCCGCATCATGCTCGGCACCTATGCCCTGAGCGCAGGATATTACGATGCCTATTATCTGAAAGCGCAGAAAGTTCGCACTCTTCTCACGCGCGATTTCGATGAAGCCTTCCGCAAAGTGGATGCCATCGTCACCCCAACCAGCCCCACGGCGGCGTTTCGCCTGGGCGAGAAATCAAACGACCCCTTGGCCATGTACCTGGCGGATATCTACACGGTCACCGCAGACTTGGCTGGGATTCCGGGCATTTCAATTCCGTGCGGCGAGACCAAGGAAAAACTTCCCATCGGTTTGCAAGTCCTGGGAAAGCACTTTGACGAATCGACAATTCTGCGCCTGGCGCATGCCTACGAGCAGTCGCTTAGATAAGCTCGTAGTACGTTTCTCCGGCGCAAGCTCTACACAGCACCTTCCCGTCGCGCCGCACCTCTCGCCGGAAATTGATCCCTTCCCCGCATACTTCACACACCGCTCGCTCGCCCTTGTATCCCGGAAACTCTTCCGGCGGCAGTTCGACCTTCACCCACTGCATTGCGAACAAGTCTTCGTCCGAGATTTCGCGATAAGCCAGCATCTGCTGCTGGTTCTTGTCCGCGATTTCCGGATGCATCTGTCGCGCTAGCGCCTTCGAAGACTCTTTCGCCGCGATGCGAATCCCCTTGCCCGTGCTTACGTCCACAAACGTGGCCGCAACTTTTCCCCAGTCCCGAAACTTCAGCGCCCGCTTGCCCAGTCGGCAGCCTGTGACCACAGCGACCGCATCGGTCGCGCAGCGATCGATCTCGACGAAAGTAACAAGCCGCTTGCGATCCTTCCCCCGCGGATCTTCGATCCCGAGTTTTGCCAACCCCAGCATCGCCAGACGCACACCCAGCACTTGCCCGGCGCAGAGATGTCCGTGCGCCTGTTCGGCATCGACAAGATATTCGTCGAGAGATCTCATCAGTAACTGTCCGCCGTGAGCCATCGGCTCTCAGCTTAACATTCGGCTTCGCTACTTCCGGCGCCACCGTACACCATCCTTAGTGTTTTTCATGACATTGCCTGCAGCTTAACCTCGGCGCGCAGTTCGTCGGAGGTCTTGAAGTCACGGCATTTTCGCGCATCCTCCATTTGCCGTTTCTTTCAATGATTTCTCCGACAGTCAATCGTGCAGAGTGGTGGCCCGACTGCAGTTCAGAGAGCGATCCCCTTCTCGCGGCGTTCGGCCGCGGCCCACTCGAGAATGGCTTTCATCTTAGGCGAATCATCGTCTTTAAGCACGGCGAAGACCTCGTCGAACTTTTCCAGCGCTAGGAGCAGTGGCTTAACATCATCCTTCTGACTTCGCCCGGCGTCGAGCGCGGCGTTGGCGACTTGCGCAGCATTTCGAACATGGCGGCCTGCGCCTCGGCTGTGTTCAGGTCGTCGTCGAGGGCGGCCTTCATGCGATCGATCAGTCCCCTCAGCCAGGCGCATTGCATCGCCGCGTTCGTTCCCGTCGGGAAATTTTGCCCGCCGTCAAACGCTGGCGGAAGTTCCGCAATCTTTCCGACCGAACCCGCGGCCGCCTTCAACCCATCGAATGTGAAGTTCAACTGGTTCCGATAGGGCACCGACGTCAGCAGATACCGGATCGACGAGGGCTTGTATCCCTTCAACACCAGATCGCGCAAGGTATAGAAGTTCCCCAGGCTCTTCGACATCTTCTCGCCCTCGACCAGCAGGAAGCGCACATGAAACCAGAACCGCGCAAACGTCTTTCCCGTGAACGACTCCGACTGCGCGATCTCGTTTTCATGGTGCGGGAAGACCAGATCTTCTCCTCCCGCGTGCAAATCAAAGCTCTCGCCCAGTTCCTCCATCGACATCACCGAGCACTCCAGGTGCCAGCCCGGCCGCCCCGGTCCAATCGATGTATCCCAGAAAGCCTCACCCGGCTTCGGCGCCTTCCACAGCGCAAAGTCGCGAGCGCTGTCTTTGTCGTACTCGTCCACATCCACGCGCGCTCCGTCCAGCATTCCGCCGAAATCTTTCTTCGAGAGTTTTCCATACCGCGGAAAGCTCGAAATGCGGAAGTAGTAAGAGCCGTCGTCAGTTCGGTACGCGATCCCTCGCTCCACCAGTTTTGCCACGAAATTCGCCATCTCCGCGATGTGCTCCGTGGCCCGCACCAGAATCGGTTGCTCAATGCCGATCATGGCGGAGTCTTCGAGAAACGCGCGCTGGTACTTCGCCGTATATTCCTGCACGCTCACACCATCGCGGGCCGCATTCCGGATGATCTTGTCGTCCACATCCGTAATGTTCATCACGTAACGCAGGCTGTAGCCGGACTGTCGCAGGAATCGCTGCAGCATATCCACGGCAATGAAGGTGCGGAAATTGCCGATGTGGCCGTAGTCGTATACGGTGGGCCCGCAGGCATACATGCGGACTTCACGATCGCGCAGCGGATGGAACTCCTCGACCTGCGAGGACATGGTGTTGTAAAGGCGAAGGGCCATAGTCGGTTGCAGCGCTTAGAGATGAACCCCCAATTCTAGGGGGACTCGCGAAACAGGGTCAACTGGCGCGGATATTGGGTGAAGTAGGTGGCGCCAGCGCATGCGCTGTGCAACCGCAATCGATGCTGCACCAGAAAAACATAGTGCAGCGCGGAAATAATTGTGAAGGAGAACGTCGCTCGCAAAAATACCGTGCGCGTGATCCAGATCCAGCGCTCCGGCCTCACGGCAAACAGCATGACAAAGAAGACGGCGGCGATCTGCGAAAAAGTATTCGCCTTGCCGAAGATGCTGGGTCGAAAATCGCGCAGCCCCGCGATCGCAAACAACACCGCGCTGGCCGCCAGGATCGAAATATCTCGGCTGAATACCAGCACGGTGAATTTCCACGGAATCTTATGCAGGATCGAGAGCACCAGAAACATGGTGCTCAATAAAAGCTTGTCCGCGATCGGATCCAGATATTGCCCCAGCAACGTCTGCTGATGCAACTTGCGCGCCAGCAGTCCGTCCAGACCGTCGCTGAAACCGGCAATCACGAACAGCGTCAGGGCCCAGAAATAGCGGCCCTCGACTAACTCGATCACGGTAAATGGAACGAAAACCATTCGCAGCAGCGTGAGTTGGTTGGGAGCAGTGAAGATTTGGGAAAGCCTCATGCCGATCCCTTTTTTGGAGGAACCGCAGATTTCGCAGCCAGCTCGCTCGCCCGACTGTCGAGCGCGGAACTCAGCGTCACTGCCGGATCGAGGCCCGTTTTAGCCTGGAATCGCTGCGAGAGCGAAGGCAGGCTTCCATCGGGCAGATCAAGCTCGACCCGTTCAATTCGGTGCATGGGAAAAAAAACCGCAGCTGGCGTGAAAGACTCGCCATCTTTCACCATCATCACCAGATCCTCAAAAGAAGCCAGCTCGATTCCCGTCATGCTCAACCCTTCCGGGGCCAATGAGAGAATCATGCCCCAGAATTTATCTCGGGGATTGCCCAAGGTCACAACCACCATGGCCCCAGGTAGAAAAGGACCCTGGCCTCCGGACCCGCCGGCACTGGAGTGATTCCGCTGAGAGCTTTTTGGCATGGAACGATTGTCGCCGTCGCAGCCAAGGCTTTGCAACTACCCGAGGGACCGGAACCGGGCAAGAAGGCTCGTTTACCGGCTCCTTTTCCCCCGGATTCCTCCTTTTTCATCCTTTTGGCTAACCCAGGTGGGTAATTGCAAGAAATTACCGAAAGGTTGAGAGTTTTTGCAAACGCCTCCAAAACTGATTCTCCCCCCAGCTGCCAGGCGCCATGAGGAGCGTCCCTGAAATGAGATCACTCGGATTGTCTTCGTTTTCACTACTGGCACTCGCCCTGATGTCGGGGGGAACCGCATCGGCTCAGAACGTTGGCGATAACAGCGTCTTTTTCACCACCTACTTTTCCAATGCGAATACCGCTGGCGCCCCGGATCAAACTGTCCGCCTCATCAACGATGGAGACACGGGCGCAAACCTGTGGGCCTCCTTCTATGTCTTCGATGACAACGAAGAACTGCAGGAATGCTGCAGCTGCGAAGTAACTCCAGACGGTTTGACCTCGGAATCCGTGAACCGTAATCTCACCGCCAACAGTCTGACCCGCAAAGTGAACGTCAAAGGACTGATCAAGGTGATCTCGTCTTGCGTCGCTGCCGGCGGGCCAACGAACTATACGAACCAGCCAGCGCCGGGACTGCGCGTATGGGCCACTCACACCGAACGCGCCTCGCCTACTGCGGGAGGTTTTTACATCGCCGAAAGTCCGGCGGCCGACTCCAACTTGGCGTCGTCTGAAAAGTCGCTGGACGAGGAGCTATGTTTTTACATGAATCTCCTGGGTGGTAACCAGGGACCCTGCTCCTGCACGCCGAAAGATACCGACTTCTAGGGGTCGGGGATCGCTTCCTGATTTTGCAGGTCCCAACAGCGGACGGAAGTTTTCGTCCGCTTTTTCTATTACTAATTCTGAGATCGATTTCCAGACTTGCTAATCCGACTGTAACCGGACCCTTACCGCGCCGGCTGCCTTAAGAGGACCCCATCGGGTTTGCAGTGACCGGTCGATGACGGGCTGACCGCGGCTTTCGGGCAAGCCTTGATGCCATACGAAAGCTCTTTTCAGACAGTTGTGAGATTCCGTGGAAAATCGCTGCTTGCACTCCCGCAGCGGATGTGGAATGAAAGGCCGCTCCAGGGAGGAGCGCTTCCGGTGCGGCTTTAGAAGCTCCGCCGAGCGTCTCGTATAGATCAAAGAACGATGCGGCCACGGTTTTCCAGTTGTACGATTGCGCAGCCGCCAACGCCTTCTCGGTCTTTTGAGCCACCCGTTCGCTCTTGGTTGCAATTTCTCGAATGGCTTCGGCAAAGCTGGTGATATCGCTGGACACCGTCCAGGCGTTTTCCAAATTCGCGTAGGTGGAGATGCCGCCGGTATTCGGGGCGACAAGAGGCAGCCCCGAAGCCATCGCTTCCAGTGGTGCGATGCCGAACGGTTCGCGCGGATTAGGATGCACAAAAATGTCGCAGTTGGCGTAAAGATCGCCCAGAACATTCTTGTCTTTCACGTGCCCAAGGAATAACGCTCGCCCCGGTATTTCCCGTAGGCACCTCTGCTCCCACTCGCTCCGTTCAATGCCGTCCCCCACCACGAGCAGGCGGTAGTCGCGTTCACGGTCCTTGGCAAGCCCACGCAACACGCCGAACAACAGAGATAAGTTTTTCTCGGGTGCGAGACGGCCGACGTAGAGCAGAAGCATGCTCTCCTCCGATGCACCAAAATTCTGCAGTAACCGGCGTCGCATTTCGGCAGACCTGCGTCGCGGAGACAGATGCCCCAGATCCACTCCCATCGGACGAATCCACGTCCCTCGATGGACCAATTGTCCCTGGGCGGCTGGTCTTAGTTCCGCCGCCGTGTATTCCGAGTTGGCGATGTGATGGTCGAAGAAGGGGAAATATAGCCATCTCATGTAAAACGAACAAAAGTGCGAGACAACACCCGAAGTCCGAGGTACGCCCTCAAGTTATCGTCCATGCGTTCCTGGCTGTGACCGACCACGATCGGGCGGAAATCCACTGCGGGCATGAGTCGCAAACGCAGCAACGCACCCAGATAGTTTAACGTGTACTTGTCGCTGATCTCCACCAGGTCCGGACGTTCCGCAATCAGAATCTGTTGCACCTTGCTCCCCGGAAAAAGGAACTGCGAAGGATAAATCGCGCGGTAATCTCGATTGAAAGGCGCTGGCGGCGCCTGCACATGGTAGATCCTGCCGAACTCGCCGGCTTCTTCGACCCGATCCAGCGCAGCCGGCACCACCAGCCGAATTTGCTGGCCCCTGCGATTTGCCTCCTCGATCAGCGCGCGATAAAAAGTAGCGATGCCGCCAGAGCTCTCGTGCCACGAATTGGTCAGGTGCATGGTCTTCATTGGCCAGCTACCTCCCGTTGGAGAGATCGCCACACATGATGCTGCTCTGAAGCTTCGACGAGCGCGATTGCGATCTCCCGGCGATCTTGCGTGGCAGAACCGCAAGAAACCAAAGAGAAGTCGAGGTAGCCGGCGAAGGTCTCCGCCAAACCCGCCGCCTTCTCTCCCCACCAGCAGAGTTCCGCGGCGCATTGCGTACCAGTTGAACAACGCGGAAACAGCGCTTACGAATAAAGAAACGATCCCCGCCACGCGAAGATGAGGCGTACCCCGGAACCAATGTAGTAAATACTCCAGTACCTGAAAGATAACGGGCACGACTACGGTGAGGAACATGCCGGTCAGCCACTGCGGCTCGGCATCCTTCAACGTCTGCACTACCGCGCCGTAAAATCCTGCGCTCAAAACGCAGAATATCGACTCGGTAAATAATGCTGCCGACCGCAGCTTCCCATCCCTGGCGCACCGCCGCGACAAAGAAGATTGGCCCGCGTAAAACCATGCTCAACACCGCTGATTTCCAGTTCCAGAGCAGCAGAAGTTGCTGCGGATGCCGCAGCATGCTGAATAGCAGATTGACGAACCGTGGCCCGGCTGAGGGTGCATCCGTCTGATGCGGCGCAGTGTGCTCGGTCATGAGATTGGGTCCGATCTGATCGAAGTATAGGAGCAGCTTTTCGCTGCCAATGATTAATTTATTGTTAAAAACAAATTTACAAAGAAATGTTTAAAACGTAACTTTCCCTTAATGTATTTATGACAATTTTGCGACATCACCATCTAGTCAACACCGGGAAGTCGACAAGGAGGCGATTTGCAACGCAAAGTAACCTGCCTTTGGAAAGAACCCGGCGCGCCCAAGCCTTATCGCACGGGCGTTTCCCTTGCACAGCCACACCAACCATTCGAAAGAAGGCGTCTATTTCATCCTGGAATTCGCCGCTCGACATTCGTTCTTGCGGCGAGCCTTGGCTGCGGAGGAAAAGCACGCAATCCGCGAAGGGAAAACAAACAGTCTGGATTTCTTGAAAGCGTACTGGACGCCGCCCCTACCGCCGCACGCCGCCTTTGAGCTCGAAAAAAATCAAATCGAGCGCGACCTCGGGCTGGCGAGCATGGTTTCAATCACCGACCATGACAATATCGAAGCTCCCATGCTGCTTCGTGTGGTTCCGGAGGCCCGGCGGGTTCCGGTGTCGGTGGAGTGGACTGTCCCTTACAAGGATGCAACGTTCCATCTGGGAGTGCACAACCTCCCCAGCGGCAGCGCGGAATCGATCATGCGGCACCTGCGCGAATTCACGCTTCAGCCTGTCGATCGCAGGCTGGCGAGAGTTGCTGGAGATGTTGCATCAGAATCCGGATGTGCTGATCGTCTTGAACCATCCCATGTGGGACTTGGCTGGCATTGGCCAGGAGCGGCACCAGCGCACGCTCCGGGCGCTTCTTTGCGAGCACGGGGAGTACCTGCATGCTCTCGAGTTGAGCGGCATCCGGAGATGGGAAGAGAACCAGGCGGTGCTGCATCTGTCTGAAGCCTGCAATCAGTTGGTCATTTCCGGCGGCGACCGCCATGGCTGCGAACCGAACGCATCACTCAACCTCACCGACGCCGAGAGCTTCACCGAATTTGTCCACGAGATACGGAAGCAGCGCCGCAGCCACGTTCTGTTCATGCCGCAATACGCCGAACCTTTCGCACTTCGCGTATTGCAAACCTTGCTCGATGTGATCCGCGAATATCCTGATTATTCGAGCGGCTCGCGCCACTGGGATGAGCGCGTGTTTCATCCTGATAATTCCGGAGTGATTCGCCCGCTGGCCGCTCTCTGGGAGAGCCCGCCGTTTTACGTGCGGCACTTTTTTTCCGTCGTTCGTCTGCTGGAGTTGGCCCCGGTTCGAAGAGCGCTGCAATTGGCCCTGGCCAGGCCGCAGCAGCAAGTGCCCTTTGGCCTCAGTGGCCGACAGGAGGTTGCGCCATGACCGGTCACGCCTTGCGAGTTGCGTTCTTCCCTGCTGTTATGATGAAATCGATGGTGTCGCTAATACCAGCCGTCAGTTCGAAGCGTTTGCTATACGCCGTAGCTTGCCTTTTCTCACTGTGCATGGTGGAACCGCGAACGATCTGCATCAGGCCGGTTCCGCATTGCGAATGACTCGCCGCCGCGGACGCATCGGATTCCCTCTCGATAAGAAACATGACTTCGATCTGGCCTTCTGGCGCCACTTGAACGCAGTAGAAGCGGAGGTTCGTGAATTCGACCCGGACATTCTGCACATCACCGGCCCCAGCGATGTGGGGCAGCTGGGTCTGGCGATCGCCCATCGCCTGCGCATTCCGCTGGCGGCTTCGTGGCACACCAATGTCCATCAATACGCCGAGCAGCGAGGATCGGCGATGCTGTCTTTTTTTCCGTCGGGCTTGAGTAGGCGCGTAGGTGCTGCCTTCCGGCACGGCAGCCTGTTGGCAACGCTTCGCTTTTATCACACGGCCCAGGTTCTATTTGCTCCCAATCAGGAACTGATCGATGTCATCGAAAGGGGCACAGGCAAGCCCTGTTATCCCATGCATCGCGGAGTCGATACGGATTTATTTGCTCCCCGCCGGAGAGACCGATCCGGCGAAACTTTTGTGATTGGCTACGTCGGCCGTTTGACCGTCGAAAAAAACATTCGCGATCTCGTCGACCTCGAACGACTTCTGATTCGCGAAGGCCTCACCAATTTCCGCTTCCTGGTCGTCGGCCAGGGTGCAGAGGAGTCCTGGCTGCGGGCCAATATGAAGCAGGCCGATTTCACCGGCGTCTTGCGGGGAGAAGCATTGGCGCGCGCCTACGCGAACATGGACGTCTTCGCATTTCCGTCCAGGACCGATACCTACGGCAACGTAGTGCTTGAGGCCCTGGCCTCCGGCGTGCCGGCAGTGGTCACCGACAGCGGAGGTCCGCGATTCATCGTGCGCGACGGCGAAACCGGTTTCGTGGCACGGGACCTTCAGGAACTCGCGGCCCGCATCCAGAGTCTCGCGACTCGGCCCGCACAACGGGAAACCATGCGCGCCGCCGCTCGCGCCCATGCTATGACGGCATCGTGGGATGCGGTGTTCGAATCCGTCTACGCTGGATATGAGCGCGGCCTCAGAGACACCGTCGGAATTGGCAAGAGAATCAGGATGCGATCCCCCGCCGGAGTGGCGGCCACGCATCTAGGATAGGATGCCACAGTAGCGTGCTGACAAGGCCAAATAGCCATATGACTAAACTTCACTTACGGCGCATTTTTGTGCTCGCCTTGCCCTTCCTGCTTTTCCTCTTCACCCACGTTGTGGCGGAAGCGCAACTCACGGAGGCATCCACTTCCTCCGTCAAAGGCGCCTCTCTCCCGGTGGAGGAAGTAGTAAGAAATCTTCAACAGAAAAATGCCCTCCGTGCGGCCGCCCTCGATGGCTTTGTGGGCACGCGCGTCTATCGCATGGAGTATCGCGGATTCCCCAATGATCACGATGCTGAAATGACGGTGAGCGTCTCCTATCATGCTCCTGACGCGAAACAGTTCAGCGTGCTTTCGGAGAAGGGGTCGAAGTTCATCATCGATCATGTTTTCAAGAAACTGCTGGAGGGGGAGCAGGAAGCGGCCAACGCTGAGAACCGCCGCCGAACCGCGCTGAGCACGGAGAATTACGATTTCTCTCTGGTAGGTTACGAGAACTCTCCCGAAGGTGGCCAATACATTCTTGGCCTGCTGCCCAAAACCAGGAACAAGTTCCTCTATCGCGGGAAGATCTGGGTCGACGGCAAAGACTTCGCCGTGGTGCGGATGGAAGGAGAGCCCGGAAAGAATCCATCCCTCTGGATCAAGAAGACAGAAATTTCGCACAGATACGTCAAGGTGAATGACTTCTGGCTCCCGGCCGAGAACCACACGGAAAGCCTGGTACGGCTGGGTGGACGAGCGACCCTCTCCATCGAGTATCGGGATTACAAGATCACAAAAGCAACGCCGCTGGCCAAGGTGGAGAATGCGGGAGACGTTTCAAAATCGAACTCCACCCGTGCATCTCGCTGATCAAACTGCCCCAGAGATATCTAACGAGGCGATCAATCCCGCGAGTAGGCCATGCCTCGAACCCGGTGCGTCCCACGCGAGAGCGCGAGCCAAATCCGCCTCTCGCCCTTCGTTGTCCTCTTTGAAAAATTTCCCGTTTCGTGACAATATCTAAACCTCGTCCAAATGGGGATCTTTCCTCTTACGCCCAACTGGAAGCAGGTTCGTTTTCGCCGCGAGCGCGAGCCCAACCCAGGCTCTGCGCAGGGAGTCGTGGTGCGTGCATTGCTCGCCGCGAGCGTTTTCTCAGTCTTTTTCTCTCCCGCCGCCCATGCGCAGCAACCTGATCTCGCGAAGCCCGCGGTAGTGCAACCCGGTGCGCCGGGCGAGCCAAGCAAATCCCTGCCGTCCTCCACGCGAGCAACCCTGCCACCTCGGTCGCAAGCCGACGTTGATTTCATGCAGGGCATGATCATGCATCACGAACAAGCGGTAGAGATGACGGCGATGATTCCGTCACATACCCAGAACAAAAGCCTGCATTCATTAGGCGCGCGTATCAGCAGTTCGCAGTCGGACGAAATCAAGTTCATGAAGCGCTGGCTGGCCGCCCGGGGCGAATCGATTTCGAAGCCGATGCCCAAGATGCCGGGCATGGATATGTCGCACGAAATGACAATGCCTGATGCCCGGAATGCTTACGCCGCAGCAGATGGAAGCGCTTCGCAAGGCGAAGGGCGCCGAGTTCGACCACTTATTTTTGGTGGGGATGATTCAACATCACAACGGCGCATTGACCATGGTGAAAGATCTATTCGACACCGCAGGCGCCGGACAGGACGCCGAGTTGTTCAACTTCGCCACCGACGCGGACAACACGCAACGAGCCGAGATACGAATCATGCAGACCATGTTGAAGAAAGAAACCCTAGAGGAGAAACGATGAATCGAGTGCCCAGTCTTGCCCTGTGTGTGGTGTGGAGTCGCGCTTTCTTTTTGTTTCGCAGTAAACCCGAACGCACGCACAAGCGCCAGCCCGCTGTCGCGCCGCCGGCAACAGGCGCAAGAAGCCGCCCTCCGGAAAGAACGCTGACGCTCAAGACAAAGACAAAGACGCAGACAAAGACAAAGACGACGAAGAAGAAAATCTATTCGCTCCCGAGCCTGCCCCGACGCTGCCGCCGGGAATGACGGGTCGGATGTGAATGATCCCGCGCGCCAAGTTGACGCCGGGACTTTATGACGCGGGCGAAACTTCCATGGGCATCGAGCACCTCCTGCTGCTCAAGAAGCCGGACGCGTTTCAACTCGGATCCACGGATCCCGATGATCCGAAGGTGGAAAAAATCGCTCGGGCAGCTCGGCATGGGGAACAACAAGAAGATTCCCAAGCCAGTCTCACTTGCTGATCGCGCAACTTGCTTTCGCCAACTCGGACCTTGCCTTCGAGGGCAACCACCTGTTCCAGGGAAATTTTTATGGCATGAATATCTTCGACATCTCCAATCCGGCCAAAGCGAAATTGCTGACATCGATGGTCTGCCCCGGCGGGCAGGGAGATGTGTCCGTATACAAGAATCTGTGTTCATGTCCGTAGAGATGCCCAATGGACGTCTGGATTGCGGCGCCCAGGGGTTTCCGCCGGAACCTCGCCCGCAGAGGAAGCGAAAGATAAAGATAAGGACAAAGACGAAGAAGAGCCGGAAAGAAAGGATCGATCAAGCGAAAACCGCCGATGCAAAGAGAAGTAAAGATAAAGACAAGGCAAAAGAAGCGACCGCATCCCGGCAGCGCAAAAAGACCGTTTCCGCGGCGTACGAATCTTCGACATTTCCGACATCCAGAATCCCAGGCAGGTCGCAGCCGTGCAGACCTGCCGCGGCTCCCACACCCATACCCTGGTGCATCGATCCGAACGACAAGGACAATGTCTACATCTACGTGTCAGGAACTTCGTTTGTGCGTCAGCCCGAAGAACTGGCCGGGTGCTCCGGAGAAAAACCCGACAAAGATCCGAATACGGCGCTGTTTCGCATCGATGTGATCAAAGTTCCACTGGCTGCGCCGCAGGACGCGAAAATCGTGTCGAGTCCGCGCGTATTTATCGATCCGCGCACCGGCGCGATCAACGGCCTGAATAACGGCGGCACCCACGGCAAGAAGGGCTCGGAGAAGCCCGCCGACACCGACCAGTGCCACGACATCACCGTCTACTCGGCGATCGGGCTTGGCAGCAGGCGCGTGCTCCGGAAACGGAATTCTGCTCGACATCAAGGACCCGGTACATCCGAAGCGTAGTGGATGCCGTGAATGATCCGAACTATTCCTACTGGCATTCGGCTTCGTTCTCCAACGATGGCAGCAAAGTCGTCTTCACCGACGAGTGGGGCGGTGGCCTGGGAGCGCGTTGCCGTCCGAACGATCCGAACAAGTGGGGCGCCGATGCCATCTTCCGTCTGAAGGACGACAAGCTGACTTTCGCGAACTACTACAAGCTGCCCGCCGCGCAGAGCGACACCGAGAACTGCGTGGCGCATAATGGCTCTCTGATTCCGGTTCCCGGCCGCGATATCGAAGTGCAGGCATGGTACCAGGGCGGCATTTCGGTGATGGACTTCACCGATCCCGCGAATCCTTTCGAGATTGCTTACTTCGATCGCGGGCCGATTGATCCGAAAATGTTGATTCTCGGAGGCGACTGGTCCGCGTATTGGTACAACGGCTACATTTACGGTTCGGAGATTGCGCGCGGCTTGGACGTCTTTCAACTGACGCCGACCAAATTTCTGACCCAGAACGAAATCGACGCGGCCAAGACAGTTCGTGTGGCATGAACTGAATGTGCAGAACCAGCAAAAGATCGAGTGGCCTGCAAAGTTTGGTCGTGGCAAAAGCGTACGTGGACCAGTTGTCGAGGTCGCAGGCTCTGCCTGCAAGCCAGAATCGCAAGCGTTGCAAAAGGCGATTCAAAACGCACGAGAAGTCGCATCTGAGCAAGAGCAATGTGGCGAAATTGAAGGGCATGGCGCCTTCGCTGGAAAAGAGCGCAGCCACCGCGAAGACCCCGACCGACTCAACGCGCATGCACGCGCTGGCCGACGTTCTGAAGCATCCGTCCGCTTGAGCCGCAGATCGGAGATGCCGAGCCGAAAAGAAGATGGTAGGCACGAGGAGACTCGAACTCCTGACCTCTACCGTGTCAATCGACCGCTGATTGGTAACTGCTAGAAAATTAACGGCACGGATGGCGCTGAAAATCGGTTTTGGAGCCCTGAGGAAGGCTTATCGGACAGTTATTGGACAGATGAAAATAGCGTTGATCGTTACGAACTCTAGGTAGCGATCAAGGAACTGACCGCCATGGGCACAGGTATCGCCTACTAAATCCAGCACCACTGGCGCTCTCCGGTTACGCCATTTAGCGTTACGCTGATTGGCGTAGAACCAGTCTCACAAATATCTGAGGGCTGGAATTCTGTAGGTTGCTCTGTCCGAAACCCCACGCACGATGGGCAGGACTCTGGGAGTTGATCGACCATCCTCGCGGGTTGGAGCGAAGCACGACGGGACCCGTCTCGACAAGTGCTGCCCATCCCGGCGGCTCCTGATGTCTTCCTGATTGGCTACGCTGCGGTTCCTATCTATAAGCTGTGAGGATTTTGATGAAGCCTTTGCTCTTTGCTCTCTGTGTTGTGTTTGCGGTTGGCGGTCTGAGCGCCCAGACTCCTGCCTGGCAGCCATCGCCCGGACATACGCAAGTGCTGATATGGCCGGGGGTGGTACCTGATGCGCAGCCTGTCGCGGACCCGGAGAACGAAACGACGATGGTAACGAACCCGCTGGTTGCCGGCCGGCCCTGGGTCGCGGTGGGGAAAGTCTCCCGACCGACAATGACGGTTTACTCGCCAGCGGGAAAGAATACGGGCGATGCGGTCGTCGTGTTTCCGGGCGGGGGCTATTCAGTTCTGGCTATCGATCTTGAAGGCACGGAGGTCTGCGACTGGCTGACGTCGCGAGGGATTACGTGCGTGCTGCTGAAATATCGAGTGCCGGATTCGGGTCCGGCTTGGCATGACGATTGCCGGTGCAATATTCATCCGAAGGCACCCACGGCGCTGGAAGACGCACAAAGGACGGTGGGGCTCGTACGCTTCCACGCAGCGGAGTGGCACATCGATCCACACAAGATCGGCGTGCTGGGGTTTTCGGCGGGCGGACACTTGGTGGCCAACATCAGCACGCACTTCGCGCAGCGTGCCTACGCATCCGTGGATGCGGCGGACAAAGTCAGCTGCCGTCCGGATTTTGCCGTGGCGATTTATCCTGGCCACATGCTGGAAAACACGACGAAAGAATTTGAATTGAATCCGAAAATTCCTGTTACCGCCAGGACGCCGCCCACGTTTTTGCTGCAAGCGGAGGATGACAACGTGGACGGTGTAAAGCAATCGTTGGTTTATTGCATTGCGCTGAAGAACGCCGGGGTTCCTGTGGAAATGCACTTGTATGCGCAGGGCGGACATGCGTTTGGAGTGCGGCGCACGGAGCTTCCGATCACGGGATGGCCACAGTTGGTGGAGACGTGGCTGGGGACGATTGGGATCATTTCGGGTAGGTACTCCGAGATCGTATACCGCCCCTCAGTCTTTTCAGGGCTGCGGCACAACGTAACTTACTGAAACTTAACGGCACGGATGGCCCGTTTTAGCGCGTTAAGATACCGTTTGGAAGGCTTATCGAACCCTTATTGAACCCTCGTTCGGCGTGCTCGTATGGCTTGACAGAGCTGGTATAATGTCTGCGCCTCGGCTTTCCCCGTCGGTCAGCTAAATGCCCCCGAGCCTTAAGGCGACCCCAATTTCTCCAAGTTTCAGCCCACAGAGGGCGGTTAGTTCCACGCCCCAGAGGTTATGACCGTCGCCGAAGGAGGCACATAATGGCGGAGCGGACCTGCGACGTTGATGGGAAGAAGAAGAACATCGAAGGTGGAAAGACGTGTGAGAACGGCCATTTCATCTGCAGAGATCACCTCTATAGCGGAATCATTCTCATAGACCAAAGAAAGAGCTGTCCAATTTGCAAGAAGCCCCTTAGGTAGGCGCCGCTTCTGCCTGTCAGCTAAGTTCGGGGTCGTAAGCTACATTCGATTCCGCCCTCGGAATCGACCTAAGGAGGATCCGTAATGGGCGGAGCCGCGGGGTCGGGGTTAGCCGCATTCTGCACTCATTGTGGAACTCAGCTACAGCCAAATGCACTGTTCTGTTCAAAGTGCGGAGCGACTTTCAGTGGTGGGTCCCAGCAGGCGGGGGCTCCTAAAACCGGCCAGATTTCCCTAATCGTAAATGACATCGAATTTGGTTCTGTAGAACGAAAACTCGATGCGATCGGGAAGTTGCATTCATTGGTGGGCGTAGACCTTCCAAGTGTCCAACAGGCTTTGGAAAAAGTGCTCGCGGGAGCACCCAGTGGATCGATGCTCAAGTTTTATGCCGCGTCCACTCTTGCGGCTCTTGGGGACAATCGAGACTTGGTGGCCGAGGCACTTGTACCGTTTATGTCCGGAAAGCCTTTCGATGGCCCTGGTGACACTCTTATTCACTTCCCGTGGGCCACCGATGAGCCTAAATATTTAAGCGTTTGGTACGAACGTCAATTTAGTCCTCAGATCGGAACGATAGAAGCATTCGGGCAGATGCGGGACAATGGCCGCGCCGCCCAGGCGCTGACTGGCGTGTTGGAGCGCGTGAGTCGAGCGAATTGGCGACTGTTCACGATATATGCGGCGGGAGCAAATGGACATCAGTCGCTCCGTAAACAATTGGAGTATCTGAGAGACAGAGAACCCGGTTCTGCTGAAGCGTCAGCAGCAAGCATTGCTCTAGAACACTTTGGCACATCAAGCATCCTGGAGATCGCCCAGCTTCATTCGCGCCACACAACCAAAGAACACCCGACCAAAAAGTCAGGGTGCTTTATTGCAACCGCAGTATATGGGGTACCAGGAGCCCCCGAGATAGAGATCCTGCGAGAGTTTCGCGATCAGGTGCTCTTGCACACCCGAGTGGGCCACGCTTTCGTTGCTGCTTACTATCGAGTATCGCCACCCGTTGCTCGGCTTATCAGCCGATCAGGGCCATTGCGATTCACATTCCGGAAAGTGGTAGTAGAACCTATCGTGTAGCTAGCGGCGCGAGTACTGAACGCAAAACGATTATTGTAGCTTCGAATGCTCAGACGAACTCGGGGCCGGCTTATGGTCGATCCATTCAAACTGTTCTTTAGGTTGATACTTTTGATTTTTAAAATCGCTGGCTATGTTTTCGCCTGTGGGGCGCAATCACTGTGGTACATGGCGCACGGTAAGAATGAATTGGTAGGCGACGCCATCGGTTACCTGGGACGTGATATCACGAATGCGATTGCGGAAGTGTTTCAGCGTTAATCTTCTCCGCGCCCGGTTCGTCCTAAGTGCCGAGGATTTGGAGAAAGGAAACTGGGGATTGATGATGGACCAAGATAGTCCGACCTCACCGACTAAACCGATTGTCCCGGCTTGCCAGGAGTCACCAGACCCTGAACGTGGCGTTCCGAGTGCCGATACACATGAAGGCGTGTCATCAAACGCTCTCGACAGTGTCTCTTCGCCGGTGCCTGCACTTAACGATGAACTCTTACTGCAGAAGATTGGGGCGTCAGTCGAGGACCAGACATCTCTTCTCAAGTTGAGTTTCGGGGTTCTGGGTAAACTCTCTGACCAGTTGAAACAGCAAGCGGAGGAATCGCTCGTTCGTCTCCAGC
Organism: uncultured Acidobacteriaceae bacterium; assembly: GCA_963750245.1. GTDB lineage: Bacteria > Acidobacteriota > Terriglobia > Terriglobales > Acidobacteriaceae > Sulfotelmatobacter. Next base: position 353,394 of record CAVVQB010000001.1, on the reverse strand, counting down.
GTCCAATCTTTCTTGAGCTTGTACTCTTCCACGACAACTTGGAAAGGGCAATCGAGTGGGCGAGAGCCTCAGGCGAACTGAGCGGTGCTGACATTGTCAGCCGCCTAGAGATTCTTCAAATCGAACTGCTGGAAGTCCTTTCCAGAAGAGACGTGCGTCGATTTGAGGAGCACCCCACCGCACTCGACCCTAAACTTCACCGAACCATGAAGACCTTGCCTACAGCGGATTCAAGCGAGAACAATACAGTAGCTCAAATTGTGCGGACCGGGTTCTTCTGGGAGGACAAAGTCCTGCGTCCCGAGGAAGTCGTCATCAAGAAGTACTCCAGTCAAGAGCCAACTAAAGGAGACTAGCCGATGCCTCAGAAGAATGTCGTAGTGGGAATAGATCTGGGAACCACTTTCTCGGCGATCGCTTTTGTGAATCCCGAAACCGGGCGAGCGGAAATAATTCCGAGTCCAGAACAGGAGCGCATTACTGCGTCCGTCATGTTGTTCGCAGAGGACAACGACGTGGTGGTGGGTAAACTTGCGAAGCAAAACGCGGCCGCTGACCCAGACAGATTTGTGGAATTTGTCAAACGTCAAATGGGCAAGCCCATTGAGGACGTGCGTAACGATAGCGGCCAAGTCACGCTCCGCGGTTGGAATAAGGAGTTTGGAGGGAAGAAGTACAGCGCACAAGAGCTTTCCGCTTTTGTTTTGAAGAAGCTGAAAGCGGACGCGGAGACTCGCTTGGGCGTTCCTGTTTCTGACGCCGTGATCACCTGTCCTGCATATTTCGGTGATGGCCAGCGTGCCGCGACCAAGGAGGCCGGAACGATTGCGGGATTCAACGTTTTGGGGATTCTAGACGAACCGGTAGCGGCGGCTTTGGCGTATGGGCTTGATAAGTTGACTACGGATCAAAGGGTGTTTGTATTTGATCTCGGTGGAGGCACCTTTGATGTCGTTTTACTCGATATCAAGGGGCAGGCGATTCGTGAAATCGCAATCAGCGGCGATCACGAGTTGGGGGGCAAAAACTGGGATGATGCGCTAATCAACTACGTCGTTGGCAAATTTGCCGCAAAGTATGGTTCGGACCCTAGAACAGACAGTGCTTCCTACCACGACTTGCAGCAACGTGTAGTTGCAGCGAAAGAGAGCCTTTCGCGAATCCAAAAGGCAACAATCACGTGCACGCACGGCGGTAATTCCCTCCCAGTAGAGGTGACCCGCGAACAATTCGAAGACCTCACGCGGCCCCTAGTCGAAGACTGCCGAGTGCTCTGTGCGACCGTCATGCGAGAGGCGAAAATGGAATGGAAGGACGTGGATACAGTGTTGCTGGTCGGTGGGGCTACCAGGATGCCCATGATTAAGCAGCTGGTGAAACAAATCAGCGGGAAGATTCCTTCTGAGGAACTGAATCCGGACGAGTGCGTGGCTCAAGGAGCCGCGTGGCAGGCCCTTCTGTTGGCAGCCAAGCAAGGCGACTTGCCCCGCGAGATCGAACAACTGCTGCCGCGAAACCTAACTGTTCAAAAGGTCACGACGCACAATATGGGGGAAGTAGCGACCCGAACCACCGACGACAAAGAGCGCGTGTTCCTGATGATTCCGAAGTCTACGCCGGTACCCTTCGAGCACACCGAAACCTTTGTAACAAGATACGACAACCAAACCAAGGTGCACATGCGTGCGATGGAGTGTGGTGACATGGATCCAGACAACACATGTGATCCACTGAACCAGACAGAGATCGGCGATGCGATGTTGACGGATTTGCCGCTCTTGCCAGCGGGCAACCCTATTTCTATCACATACAAGTATGACGAAAACGGCACTCTCGAGGTATCGGGCACGCACGTTCCTTCGGGGCGAAGCATCACGGCGACGTTCAAGCGACCGGGAGGGCTTAGTGCCGCCGATATGAACTCCGCGATGGCGAATATGAAGAAAATGAAGGTAAGCGGGTAGCTTTCAACGATGCCGGTGTGAATCCATCTGAAGAAGAAAGCTTCGAGGTAGTCCTTGGATACGAGGTCCAGGTTCAACGCGGCGAAATATGAGCAAGACGGCGACTGGAAGCTGGCCTTCCGCCCAGACATCGACCACTACCAGCGAATTGGTCTTGACCCTGAAAGGCAATACTCGACCCAAGAGATCGATGAGGCCTATCAGGTTCGGGTCAACTGGTGGAAAGAAAGAAAGAGAACGAGAGACAAGGGCCACGACAGCAATACCCTCATAAAGCAGGTTGGCCCATACATTGACGACGCACTGGCTCACCTAGCACAAGTTCCCGCGTGTCTTCTGGACGCTGAAAAGAAGCGCGCATACGACCGCAGCCTTGAACAGAGTCGAAACAGAGAAAAGGAAACCAAACTCTTAGGATTTATCGCCTTCACGCTGCGTGACAATCTCCTTACATCGACGGAAAAACGTGATCTCCTCGAACAGGCACGCGAACTCGGGATTGCGCGCCAGCGCGCGGAACAACTGATTTGGCAAGAAATGGCCAAGTGCGGAGGCCGGGAAGTATCAGATGAGGAAGTCATAAGCCAAGCCGCCACTCAAGCTGACGCTAGGCCCGTCACAAAAGTGGATCCTCCCCACCTCGTCGTAAGTCAAACAAGCTTCCCATTGGGGACCCTTCGGAAGGGTCAACAACGCGAATGCGTATTCGCGACCGACAACAAGGGCGGTGGGATTCTCAAAGGAAATATCGAGGTGTCGGATCCGGAATGGCTCAAAGTCTCCGACACTGAAATCACCGGCCGTAAGCACCATCAGGAAATAAGAGTTTCTGTAGATACTTCAAGTTTGGCCCTCGGCTCGACATACGCGGGTACGATTTACATCCATTCGAACGGCGGTAGGTCCGAAGTTCGAATTGATTTCACTGTTGAGCTAGAAAAAGATGCTGTTTCGCGGTTCGGCCAGGCACTTTTCTGGATTGGATTTGTACTCGGTGGATTATTTGGCTATGTGCTGTATTCATCCTTTCCGGGTACTGCGACCAGCAACGCGATCGCATTTGTAGCTGGTGCTGTTGCAACCGTAGCAGCGGTCGTCGTCGGCGCAAAGCTCGGGAAATGGGGCGGCGGCATCGGAGCATTCTTTCTTGCAGGAATTACCGCCGACATTCTGAAAGCGACCTCGATGGCCACATACTCGACCGGAGCGTGGGCGACAATTGGCGCCGCGGTCTTGTACGTGTGTGCTCGTCCCCTTCTGGTTGGGAAGCACGCCAAGAAGCCAGGTGCTCTGATTGGAGTATCTGCCGGTGGGACCGTACTAGCCTTGGTAATTGTATTGGCCGGGGTCTTTGCAGCGAGCCTTGCTCCGCCCCCCTCGCTCCAAACAGGAACAGTGACCACCTGCGCAAGTGTTCGTGGATGGCATAACTTCACGGCCAAAACAGAATTCAAATTGAACGAACCAGTGTGTGTGTATGCTGAGGCCTTAAACGTAAGCAGCAACAACCGCGTCGATGTGAATTATGCTTTTACGCTGCTGGGGCCCGACAGAAATGCATATGCCAGCCGCGCGGTTCGATGCTTGCTTGCAAATACCACAGCGACCGCTTGCGAGGAAAATGTGCCGGATCTCCGATTGCCGCCGAGCGCTCCGAGCGGGTCGTACATTCTGCAAGTTGAAATGCGAAACAACCTTACCGGGCAAACGGGGCAAGGGGCCTCGACGTTTTCGGTGATACCCACTGCGAACCTAAATACTCAACGGGAACCCTCGGGCCTTCTTGAAGCCATGAAAAGTCAGCGACCTTTCATTGGAGAAACCGGGGAAAACACTCAGCGTTGGCCGGCAACATTGACTTTTGTCAATGTTGATATGACTTCTGGTCACTTCACGGGCCAAATTGACTGGACCAGCTTGAATGCTGTTACCAGAGTGGAAGGAGTTGCTGCCGGGAACGCTCTCAGCTTTACCGAAACCGAGTTCATTCGGCCGGGAAATGTTCAACTGGGCGTCTCGTACAAACTTGCGTTGATTCAAGGGAATAAACTCGAAGGCGGTTGGTCGTATCAAAATAGATCTGGGCCGGCATCGTTCACGATTCCGGTCAGCACGCTGCCTGATGCTGCACCGCAGCAGGCACATAGTGCCGTCGACCCTTCTGCTGGTGTAGTTGGAAATTCGCAGGCTCCCGAGTTAGCTAAAAGCGTTCTAGCGATAAGGACAATTCCCGGCGACAGTGAGGTGTTCCTTGACGGGAAAGACTACGGTGAAAGTGATGCGGACGGAGGCTTTGTAGCTCGTGACGTTCCTCCTGGTGCTCATCAACTAACGGTCCGAAAGACGGGCTACCGAGAGTTTCAATCAGCCGTCCAAGTAACCGTCGGACAGGAGACGAGCGTCGATGCCCAACTTCAATCTAGCCAGCCCGCCGTATCACAACCTCAAATACCATTGACCCTGCTGAATATTGAAGCAACCCCTGAATCCGTAGTTTTCGTTGATGGTCTACAACGAGGGCTAACGGACGGAAAAGGGAGCCTCATAATTCACGGCTTGTCACCAGGGACCCATCAAGTCTCCATACGCCGCCCTGGATACAGCGACGGTGACGTTTCTGTTTTACTTTCGGCTGGCGACTTTAAGACCGTTTCAGCTCCGCTCCTCAACTGGGTTGGGGGATTTCTCACGGTGAAAGTTAGCCCCCCGGATGCTGCGGTTGACGTTGTCGGGATAGGGCATTTTCAGGGCGGGGTCACAGATTTCCCCTGCCTGCCAGGAAACTACAAGGTCATCGCCACACACACGGGACTCGCAGCCGAGAACGAATCAGTCACAATTGGGGCCGGCCAGCACGCTGCCATTAGCATCAGCCTGTCGCCACATTCGCATGGATCTGAAGTATCGCGACAATGATAATCGACAATCACACCAGAGTCGACTTGTGGGTTTGAAAGGTTCATCTCGAAAAGCAGCAACTAGCACCGGGAAACATATATTTTCATCAATCAGAAAAATGTCATTGTCTCCCCCCGGAGGCTGCTAAAACACTAGCTGTAGTGGCCTGGGGTGATTCAACAACCTATGCAATCGTTAGGTCGCGATGACAACTCGTGTTTTCTCGAATCGAGACAAGATCCTAGATGCCTCCGATTTTCACCGTTGGCCTCCAATGAGCAGGATAAGAGGAGAAAGGACTCTTCCCTTAACCCGCAGAAAAACCAGGGTCTTTTCCATTCACTGCGCCAATCCGCAATACTGCTTCAGATATTCCACCAGCAATGTTTGGCCTACAACGGCTCCGATCTTAACGCCACCACTAAGCACCCTGGGCGCGACCTTCCCGATCCAGCCTTTCACCTTTGATCCCATCGCCTGCCCGTCCGCTTTCACTGCTGTGGAGAGTTCGTCTATCTCTGCGCCTGATACGCCTGCGCTACGGAGGACTTTCGCCAAGTGTTCCCAATCACCCGCCACTATATTTTGCTGCTGCTCTTGGATCGTAGTAGCGTTCATGGTGGACTCGCCCCCTGCGACGTAGACGTTCCCACCATAGATATTATTCACAATAGTCTGATCGACGTTCTTGGCCTCTTGTGCCGTTATTGTTTTCAAGTCCGCATCGGTCTTCCCAATCTCGAACTTGATTTCGAGAGCCATATTCAGCACACGGGTACGAATAGTGTCCAGCATACCCACGATGCCGCCCTTTGGAATTTCTTGCCAAGCTGATATTAGGCCGTAACCCTGCAGGGGAATTCTCCGCTGATAGTACAGCACCAAGTCCGGGTTCCACTGTGATTGGATGTCCCCGTCACCCTTGCTCAAGTCCTCATACGTGCTGACCCCATGAATCAGTGGAGTCTCCGTAGCAAACTTGCGGTGTTCCACTTCAAGCACTGCTGCCGGAATCGGCCAACCCCTGAGTTGGCGTCCGCCATAACCTGAAAAGTTCCCTCTCGCTAGAGTTGTGAGCACACGATAGGGCGGGAGGTTATCGTTTTCGTCGTAACCGTTCAGTTCCTTGTTCGCCCACACCTTGAGGCGCTCGTTCTTCAGTTGACTAGCGAGGACGAGGCACTTCCGAAGCAGTACCGTAATCGGTTGCTTGTTGTCGGTCGTCAAGTCGATGATGTCGTCGAGCAGCATGAGGAAAAATCACTCGTCCAATGTGTTGGAACACTCTATTCGGGTACCGAACGTTTTTTCATGTCGCCAATTGCTTCAATCAGCTTGACCGTCTCGTCTATATCGAGAGTGTCTCCCTTGTAGCGTAACTCAAGAAGTCCGCTCAGATTGGACGGTAGTTTCACGCCCTCTTTCACCACGAGGATGAATCGTTCCCCGTACAACGCCATCGCAGCACCAATCTCGATTAGCACATTGTCGTTCAGTACGATGTGCTCGTTCCCGTGCTCGTCCTTGAGACGACGCTCATCCTCTACATGGATAATTGCGGCTCCGCAAGAGCGCATCTCTCCCATTACCTTTCCCGGTACCGATTGCGCAACTGTCTGCGTCTGAACCGACACGATAGCGTCCAACTCGCCAAGGGTGAGCAGCTTCTTGATAGGTTCGATCAGAGCCTTGTTCTTGCCATGCGTGATGAACACTTTCCTTGTCCGACCATCGGGTACTGTTGTGACTGGGGCGGCAGGCACAGGAGATTTTGAAATCGGAATTGGCGCGGGCAGCGTAGCGGCATTGCGGATTTGTTCAGTGCCTTGTTCCCCTTCTCCCTGATCTGATGTTTCTCCTGGAACACTTGTTTCCCCAAGTTCTACATACTTGCGATCCTTGATCGTCTGCAAGAAGCCCACCGCTTCTGCGCTTTCAAGAATCAACTTCAACACTTCAGCAGTTCGTTCTTTCGGCACACCCATATCCATAAGGACGTTCTGCCCAATGCTGTCCTTCGGGACTGGTGCTGTGTCGTATTTCGCCAGGAACTCGCGGATCACACGTGGCTTGAGCAAGGCTTCCCGTTTAGCAGCAAGGTCGTCCCCTTCCGACGTTGGTCTCACAATTCGCATACCAAATGGGGTGATGGTGATAGCTTCTGCGTTGTAGCCTCCGGTCGTAAGCCCGTAAGCAATCGAAGCTCCGCTAAGCATTTTGAAATTGCTGGACATAGGCTGTACATCCAGCGCCTTTGCGACCTGCAAAGGCGAAGACGGCTTGTACCCATAATTCTCGCCGATTGCGGTCGCAATCTTCAGCGCCTTTTCCAGTGGATAACTAGGGATGTCCGCTTGGCTGATGTATGTCCTCGCTCTCTCGACTGGTGCCGCTGCTGCTCCATTCCTGATTTTTGCCATATCGCCTCCGAAGTAGTTGCACGGTCGCTGAATTCATAGAGATTCTACGCCGGATGACATTCGTAATTCAAGATACACAGAATAATAGCGTAAAACCTGTGGATACGTGGCGCAAAGGCGGTTAATCGCGATTGAGGCGAAAGGGGCGAAATCGTGTGGAATCCGATATGCTAAACCTGTGAATGAGGAGGGTCGGACACAGGGGTCTTAGGTTCCCGAGACGTTCGGGGAGGGTGGACTTTTCCAACTTCTCTCCTACTTCGGGGGCATTCGTTCCATTCGGGTTCCAGCGGGAGCCTGTGCTTGAGCCAGTGAATTATGAACTACGCCCAGATGCAGCCGGATTTGCGTTGACGGACGCATGCCTGCTCTTGCGATGTTACCCTAGAGCACAACCACTCGGCCCGCTAAGAAAATCGGATGCACCTCTTGGTTCATGCTTTCGGACATTTTCTGTTGGATTTGCGTATGATCTCGTCGAGTCTGAGAGACACCCGATGCCCAAGCGAAAGCCGATACCCAAACGAAAGATGACATTCGACCCGAAGTTGGCGGCAGAAGCCAAAAGCATTGTTGCAATGGCATTCCGTAACGGTCCAATTGAAGACGTTCACGCGGGCAAAGAGTGCCCCACTTGTGCCGGAGAATCCGAATATTCGCACATCACCCAAGATGAGATGAAACTCATTATGAAAAAGGCTGTGGATAAAGTTTATTCGTTCTTATGGCTAAGAGGGAATGATCCCGCAACGTTCGGTGCTCTGGTTGCGTTTGGAAATATCTACACTACGCAGTGGGATGACCCGACATTCGATCCATTGTGATTGATCGCGGGAACTCGTCTTCAGCAGACAATGCTGACGAAGTCATCGTCGCCACTGCCGCATTTGTCGCGACACGGTGTACTCGGCACTTCAGTCAGTCGATACGCTGACGGTGCCTTCCACACTCGCCGCATGAATTGCCGCAGTTCTCTTTGCAGTTCCGAACCGAAATTGACGCGGTGCCCTTGCCCTAACCTCTCAACCAGCGATTTGAGATGAAGATATTTTTGCTTGTAGTCAATCGGACACTCACCCTTAAAGTATCTGAAGTTCTCGGACTGTTCGCTGAGGAGGACATTTGCCCGGTCGTAGCGGGGAGCTTCGCCGAGGTCATGCGCTAAATCGTGTGCTGAATGGTACTTCGCGTCGCGTTTCCACTCGAAACAGCGACCTTTCCATCGGTAAACGCAGTCCGGCCTACCCGCGTATTCCGGCTCCGAGAAATACACTCTGCCATCGAGATGTCTAGTCACCTTCGCCCCGTAAACCAAGCAGTTGTTGTTGTAAAGAAAATTCCCTGCGAAGCCCAGCACCACGTTGTCCTGCTGAGCAGTCGACCTAACCGCAGGTTTGCAGATTGCAAGGGACAAAGTTCCATCGCTGACGCAAGGCGCACCACCGTCGTCGGTAGTTAATTTGTAAATGTATACCTTGGTCATTTCACTCGATTTCCACCGTCCGCGGCGTTATCTTTTGGAACAGCTGCTAGGGCGCGCCTACTTTCCCTCCCTAACCTTTGCCCATCTTGCACGCTGAGCCGCTGCCATCTTCCGACGAGCCGATGCTGACACGATACGCTTAGGCTTCGCTGTGCTCGCCTGACCGTTCGCTGCCGTCCGCTTAGCCCATCGTGCTTTTTGTGCGAGGCTAATCCTCCTGCGAGCCGCTGCCGACATTGTGCGCGTCCCTTTCGATTTGGCCGTCCCGCTGTAAGCACCCACAAAGGCTTTCAGTGCCGCGTTCAATGCAGACAACTGTTTTTCCACCCGATCTCGTTCATCCTTTAGCTGCTTCACAATCCCCGCTAGGTTCGCCATGGTTGTTTAGTCTCCTCGGCGGAGATTGTATCAGTGAGAAAGCAGAACGGCGGGAAGGATGTCAGTACGATGGGGGCGAGGAAGCTCGGAGAAGCTGTTTATGTTTACGAACTAATCGACAAACCGCAGCACGATTTGTTCGAGTGCTTTTCGCTTGAACAGGATCACATCCTCCGCGTAGCGGATAGAGCCTCGCTTCTTGTTGTATTTTGGCAGTTGAAGGTACCGCCCGCGAAAGATCGCAAGCAGGGAGGATTCCAGGTGTTCCCATGTCCGCACCGCCTTGCGACCGCCACAGGTCACAATGTAAGCTTCAATCTCTTTTACGCCACGCAATTCGCCGAAGGCCTCGCTTGCCTTGTCCACAGCCGAAGTTGCGGGCCTGCGAGTGCCTTTGCCAGTCATTCCGATATAGATTATTCGTGACGTACCGTTGGGGTATTTGAATGGCTTCTTGGCTGCGAGAATATATACCAGCCTCTTGGTTCGGCTCGTTTGCTTGCTCCGCTTTACTGTCAGGACAGCATCTTTGGAACATTTGACGCGAAGCGAGGGCATCGAAGTGCGCCGATCCTACACCCTCTTGGATTGATTGGACAAGAACTTTCTTTGCTCCTTACGGGCGCCCGATGACTTGGTAATTGAACAAACCGCTTTTCGTTGTTGGTTTTCAGCCCCGTTATGTCGTCCCCGTACCGAGGGGGATTGGGGCCACGCAGAGTGCGGGTGGGCTGCAAGTATCCTGGGGGAAGGAAGCCCAAAAGGATCGCGCCAACATCCGTAGCGCACCCAAAAGTTACTTCTTCGGCTGTTCAATAGCGGCGGGCGTTGGTGACATTTTGTCGTAATGGCGGCTCACCGCCCAGATGAAGAGTCCCGCGATCACGCCGGTAACGATGAGGACCGCTGACTGTCCCCACCACGTTTCCCACCAATCCTTCTTCCCGCCCTTGGCGGGCGATACACTCGTCACGGCAATCTTGGCGCCAGTGTTAATCGTGGACCTGTCGTTCGCGACAATGATATCGCGGATGTTCGTGGCGCCTTCCGGCTTCATCCTCTGGCGAAGATCCTTTTGCGCCGCTGCCTTTGATCTGCGCGATTCCTGCTGTGTAACCAGCTTCGCCCAAGCATCGTCGACTGACGTAAAATCCAGAATCCTGTCAAAGATCGTTGCTCCCTGAACGATGAGGCGGCCATCCCGCTTCTGAATTCCGTGCGGGAACGTGTAGTACGCTAACTGCTCACCCAAAATAAGCGCAGGCAAGACATCGTTTTCGTCCAAACCTAGACCTTGTCGTCTGCTTTCTCGAACGATGGCGGCAAAGTCGAAGGGGTTGTCGTCCCACCCTTTGTACATGCTCCGGAGGGCACTAAGCACGCAATTTAGGTTTCCCTTCACGATCCCGGAAATATCGGCATCATCTAATTGCTCTATCCCCAGGAACGTTGGCAAATACTCGCCTCCAACGATTTGTAAAAGGCCGGCTGCGACCATCTGGTCAAGGAGCGCTCTTTCCTCTGAGTCTAGCGCCTTGCGCCAGCTGGTCGCAGTCCCAGAGCGCTGATTCAACAGGCGACTCGCCATTCGATAAAGCAGCGCCTTTTGCTTGGGGTTTGAGGCCAAATCCACCGGAAGGATTGTATCAACGTTATCGCAAAAAACTAGCGACTGTGTGGTTCGCTGACTCGCTCAGAGAACTAGTCCCCCTGCCCCGGCACACCAGGCCGGGCGAGGCGGGAGCACTATTTCCCAAATCGAGCGATCATCTTCGCAAAGAGTTTGTCTATCTCTGGGGGACGATCCAAATTCAGCCCGAGGAAAGCGTAGCACAGAATTGAGTGAAGATATTGGCAAGCTATAAACAATGCCTTCGGTGCTGTGTCGTTCACAAGTGTGCTCCGACGCTTTTCCACGGCGTACACCCAAGCGGGATCATGGAAGTAGTTGTTAAGCCCACGCTGAGAGCAGTGCACGTACGCCGATGGGGCGTGGTAGTCCACGGCGTATGCCATGTTCCGCTGCCGTAGAGGATTAGTTGTTCCGTCCAGTGGATGATCGCGCAGCATCGTTTCCCGGACGAACGCCCGATCACTTGACCAATGGCGAAACGCATCCTTCGGATCGAGTTGCTTGGCGTCGAGTTCTTTTGCGAGGCTGGACGATTCGATTTCCTGACGTTGAGTGGGATCGGAAAGGTGCTGCCTTGCTTGGCCCAACCAGTAATTCTGCTCGGTCTCATCGTAATAGATGAATTCTCTTGTCCGTTTTTCCTGTTCGTCGGGGACTGCTGTGATGTAACGCAGTCCAACATTGCATTCTACGAGCGACCGTGAAAGCCCGTAGGCTTCGTCCGGAAACCCCCTCTCGATAAGCAGCAAGATCGCCCTTGCTAACGCAAACCCTTTCGAGATGCTCTGCAAAGCCATGGAGTCGAACGCGACTTTGTTGGCATTGCGGGGATAAATCGCCGCTCTAGACACGATCTTCTCGAGTTTCGAGACGTAATTCCGGACGGAACGCACTTGCTGGGAAGGCATGACTGAATATTCTAGGGCAGGCCACGGATATTCGCGTAGTGGGTTGCAGTCCCACTTCGTGCTGTAGACTTTTGCGATGACATTTCTGGAGTGGTATGAACTGCTCGGTATCACGTTCCTGCTTGGCGAGAAGGTTGTCGGCTATGGGCGGAAGTACCGACACAGCCGTTTCGTGGAACCCAGGCTCCAGCATCGGCAGGTGCTCTTGGATCAAGTCAACTGGTACGAAGATCGCGCCGCCAAACTCGTCGCGTTCCGCTATCAACTGGGGACGATGGACAAACCTGACAAATGGAAACTCTCCGAATTAGTGTCGAAGCTCGACCCGCAGGACCGAACGTTCGCAATGAAGCAGGACGACCTGACTGTTCTGCGCGACTGGGCCGCCCGTAAGGGGGAAGAGTGTCACCTCAATTCAGGCGAAGCATCGCGCATGGCCGATGAAGTGTCGTACAAGATTTTGTCCGATTAAAATGAAAACAATACCTTATGAATTCACGGAAGCTGACGTCGAGATCACGCATCAGATTTTGAGGTAATCAAGAACTACAATTCCTCCGGAGAAGACAATTTCACTCTCGGCCTGCCAATCTCGCCGACGATGGTCACCCTGATTGCACGGTACTTACAGCCCAAGCGTTAGCTTCGTTGCGAATTGTCGCAGTCTAGGTCCTTGTTTTTCCGATAGGAGATCCATTTCACCAGCCATCGCCGGTCCTGCGCAGCGAATTGCGTGGGCTATAGCGCTGACCGCACGGTACTCGCTTCCCGCCCTCGTGCTGAGCTAGGCCTCCGCGCTGCCAGAATGGCTGCAGCAATTGGTACACGCGCCTGCGGCCTTCTTCCACAAATATCAGCCTAGCATGTTCGCCATTTGTTCGCTACAATAATTTATGAGGTCTCTTATGGCAACGGACCCGCATTCCACGCCGGATCTGATGCACAATGTCGAGAGCATGAAGTCGGAACCGCAGAAGCGGCCCAAACTAGACGAGATCGGAGAATGGTCCGAACTCAAACTAGACATTCTGAAGAAATATGCGGGAGCCTACTGCACCATCCTGAAAGCGAGAAATCTTCATCCCTTCTACATTGACGGATTCGCCGGTGCTGGCCTCCACGTCCGAAAAAGTACAGGCGAGCTTATTCAAGGCAGCCCACTCAACGCTCTCGAAATCGTGCCACCCTTTGAAGGGCTACACCTGATTGATCTGGATCAAAGTAAAGTCGCTGCGCTGAAACAGCATACTGCTGGTATGAAACACGTACATGTCTATGGCGGGGACGCAAATGAAATTCTGTTCAATGAGGTGTTCCCCAATATCCGATACGAAGATTATCAGCGTGCGCTGTGCATTCTTGATCCTTATGGTTTGCACCTGCGATGGGAAGTGATCGCCGAGGCAGCAAAGAAGGGAACAATTGAAATTTTCTTGAACTTTCCGACTCTCGATATGAACCGGAACGTCCTCCTCTGGAGCCCGGAAAATGCTTCTCCAGAGGATGTGGAGCGCATGAATGCTTTCTGGGGAGACACTAGTTGGCGCGATGTAGCGTACTCTACAACTGCCAATCTCTTCGGATGGCCGGAAAAGCAGCCCAATGACGTGATCGCAGCAGCATTTCGGGAACGCTTGCAGAAGGTCGCCGGCTTCAAGTACGTACCAGAACCAGTACCCATGAAAAACTCAAGAAGCGCGATACTGTATTACCTGTTCTTTGCGGCGCAGAAGGAGACCGCGGAGAACATCGTGGTGGACATTTTGAGCAAATACCGCAAAGAACGGCCGATCTAATGGCAGAGAGATCCACAATCGAATGGACCGATGCGACGTGGAATCCTGTCCGTGGCTGTACCAAAATCAGTCCGGGATGCAAGCACTGCTATGCGGAGACTTTCGCGGAGAGATTCCGCGGAGTGGATCGACATCCCTATGAGCAGGGCTTCGACCTCCGACTCGTTCCTGAGAAACTTTACGAACCTCTACGTTGGCGTGCTCCCAGACGAGTATTCGTGAATTCCATGAGCGATCTATTCCATGAAGGCGTGCCGGACGGCTACATCCAGTCTGTTGCGGACGTAATGGTCCAAGCACACTGGCATACGTATCAAGTGCTCACGAAGCGTTCTGCTCGGTTGACGGACCTTCTGAAAACGAAGCTGCGGCTAGCCGCTGCAAAGCCCCACATTTGGTGGGGCACAAGCATAGAGGACAAGAAACATGGATTGCCGCGAATCGAACATTTGCGATCCGCACCCGCCTTCGTCCGGTTCCTCTCAATAGAACCATTGTTAGAGGATTTGGGCACTCTGAATCTATCCGGTATTCATTGGGTCATCGTGGGCGGCGAAAGCGGTCCGGGCGCGAGACCGATGAAACGCGAGTGGGTTGTATCCGTCCGTCATCAATGTCGTCAGCAGAACGTTCCGTTCTTTTTCAAGCAATGGGGCGGAATACGCAAATCGAGAGCGGGACGGCTTCTCGATGGCCGCACGTATGACGAAATGCCCACCGAACGTCAGCAAGAGCATACTCTTGTTCCGTCAGAGGCTTTGACTGAGGTTCTGTTTCCTTAGCTTTCCGGCGTGTTTGTCGGGTGTAGTCAAGCCAAATCGCAATTGCGTTACGCGATTTGTGTTATGCCAATCGGCGTAACACAACGGTTTCGGCAAGGACTAGCCACACGCCCAGTTCCTCTCTATCACACCGAGCGTGAAGTCCAATATCGCCGCCAGCGGTGTCCTCACTACCAACGTCTCCGGTCAGATCGACCACTTCCTTTGACCTGCCCTCAATTTCCGTTCACGTAAGAATACGGCAAACTTGAGCGAACCAAAAGTAATTACTATTGCCACCGAACATCATATTAGAATGCGCCGAGTCACCTTTATCGCAATGTCCGCCGAATGAGCGAATCTCAGGGACCATCTGCCGACAGCAAGACAAGTGAGTTTCGTACTCGCATGTCCCTCATCGACCCCGCACTGAAGAAAGCCGGATGGAAGGTAAATGACCGCACGCAGGTCGGACTAGAAATCCCTGTAGACGGCTACGACAAGGAGCCATGGAATGGCATCAGCGACTACTGCCTTTACGATGCAACCGGAAACGTGCTGGCGGTCGTAGAAGCCAAGAGATTCTCTAGAAACCCCCGAGATGCAGACGCACAGCTCAATCACTACGTAACCGAAATCGCAAAGCGACAGTCCTTTAGACCATTCGGTTTCATGAGCAATGGCAACCAGACATACTTCTGGGCTGTAGGGGACTCGAATCCTCGACTGGTAAGCGGGTTCTTCACGTTTTCCGATCTCGACCGCCTTCGATTCATTCGCATCAACCAGCAACCTCTAGCCACAGCTCCCATCAATACAACGATTGTCGATCGTCCGTATCAGCACGAAGCGATCCGCCGCGTAGCTGAGGCCTTCACCGCCGGCAAGCGGCGTGCTTTGATCGTGATGGCCACTGGCACCGGGAAGACTCGCACTACGATGGCGTTGATCGATCTCTTTCTCCGCACCAAACAAGCCCAAAACATCTTGTTCCTGGCGGATCGAGACGCTCTGGTTGACCAGGCCCTAACCGATGGTTTCAAGGCTCACCTGCCGAATGAACCTCGCGATAGGATTTACACACAAAGGATCGACACATCGAAGCGGCTGTTCGTTGCAACGCTGCAAACGATGAACATTTGCTTCGAGAAGTTCAGCCCCGGCTTCTTTGATCTCATCATTTTCGATGAAGCCCACAGGTCCATTTTCAATCGGTTTTCCGAAGTCATTGAATATTTCGATGCCCGAATGATCGGCCTAACTGCGACGCCTGCCGATTTCATTGATCGCGACACATTTCACGTATTCGACTGTCCCGATAAAGCTCCCACCTCTCTTTACACGTACGCCGAGGCCGTTAACGAAAAGAATCTCGTTGATTTTAGTCTGTATCAAGCGCAAACCGGCTTTCAGCGTAAGGGGATTAAGGGCGTCGACTTAGGCGAGGAGGACCGTAATGCGCTGATTGAGCAAGGGCTAGACCCGGACGACATCGACTACTCGGGTACGGAAATTGAAGTGGAGGTCAGCAATAAGGATACGCTCCGCCGCCAGGTCGAAGAATTTATGGATGCTTGCCTCAAGGATTGCTCTGGTCAACTCCCAGGTAAGACCATCTTCTTCGCAATGACCAAGGCGCATGCAGAAAGAATCCGTGTGATCTTCGAGGAAATGTATCCGCAACATGTGGGTCTAGCGCAGGTCATCACTTCCACTACGGAACGCGTTCGAGACGGAAGTTACGGGGACGGGCTCATAAACAAGTTCAAGAAAAATGACCTGCCCCGCATTGCCATTTCAGTGGACATGCTCGATACAGGCATCGACATACCTGAAGTCGTGAACCTCGTCTTCATGAAACCTGTGCAATCCAGGATTAAGCTCTGGCAGATGATCGGACGCGGCACCCGGAATCATGCCGCGTGCCGCTTCTATGATCGACTCCCCGATGGCAGGAAAACCGAGTTCAAAATCATAGATTTCTGGCAAAACGACTTTAATCGCAAGGCCGATGCGCCTATTTCCGCGAATATTCCTGTCTTGGTAACCATCTTCAACACACGGCTCAAGATTCTGGAAACCACCTTGGCAAGTCCGGAGTCTGATGCCTTTCAACTTGCTTTGAGCGCCTTGCACGAACAAGTTGCTCGAATACCGCTGGACTGCTTTCCCGTCCGCCGCGTCTATCTCGAAATCTCCCAAGCTTGGGACGACAGTTTTTGGAAGCACATTAATGATGACAAGATTGAATTCTTGCGACTCCGCGTGGGCCCTCTCCTCCGTTTTGCCGCCAACGTTGATGTTGCTGCCGAGACCTTCACGAGCAAGGTTGAGCGACTGAGGCTCCGGATCTTAACCGGAAGCCCCTCGCCCGCAAACCTGGAATCCATTACCGAGGATGTCAGCCGCTTACCGGAATTCGTTCTGCGCAACCCAACTTTAGAGCCTTCAGTGAAACTGTGCCTATCGCACGAGCTTGCGAAGGCAACCCCCAAAGAGCTCACCCAGGTGATTCACGACCTCGCTCCGCAGATGAAGAATCGTCGTGATCGTCCTAGCGCGTTCCTCAGTCTCGATCTGCCCGATTTCATCGAGGCGCGGGGATTGATTTCCGTTGGCGAGGGGGGACAACAGGTCTACGTTGAAGAGTATCGAAGGCGCGTTGAGAGCCGGGTCCTCGAAATCATCGACAATCATCCCGCCATCGCTCTTATTCGGGCGGGCGAGCCAGTCAGCGACTTGCAATTGATTGCACTTGAGCGGACACTCTCCAGTGAACTGGGTCGGAGCGACATTCAACTGTCGAACAAGAACATTCGTCGGGCATATGGCTTCAAGGTGGACAGTTTCCTGGCCTTCCTGCGCCACGTGCTCGAATTGGACGATCTGCCGGATTATTCCGATGTCGTCCGTCGCTGTTTTGTAAACCACGTTGCGGAGCATGAGTACAACGCTGACCAGATTCGCTTCTTACGGGCCGTCGAGGACGTATTTCTCCAAAAACGCAAGCTGGAGAACGATGATCTTTACGAGCCTCCTCTAACCAACTTCGGGCGCAATGCAGTCGATCGCCTCTTTTCTCCTGCCCAGGTTCAGGAGATACTTTCCCTCACCAGTCAATTGTCGGCTTAGGCACCCATGCTCACTGATCCGGTTCTCAAATCGAAGGTAGATTCCCTTTGGGACAAGCTCTGGTCGGGCGGCTTGTCCAACCCTCTTGACGCGATAGAACAGTTCTCTTTCCTTCTCTTCCTCAAACGACTCGAAGAGGGCGAAGAGGACCGTGAACGAAGGGCGCGGCACCGTAACGAGCAGTACAAACCTGTTTTCAAGGACTCCGAGCTCCGATGGTCGTACTGGACAAACCTTAAGGCGGAAGAAGCTCTTAAGATCGTGAAGGAACGCGTGTTTCCTTTCGTGAAGACACTTGGAGGCCAGGGCGGCTCCTTTGCCGAACAAATGGTCAACGCTGAATTCAAGATCAACAAGCCCAGTCTTCTGATTGAAGCGTGCAAGATGATCGATCAAATCCAGATCTCCAGCCAGAATCAGGATGTTCAGGGCGACCTCTATGAATACCTACTCAGCAAACTGAATACCGCTGGAACCAACGGCCAGTTCCGTACTCCTCGCCACATCATCCGAATGATGGTCAAGATGCTAGACCCCCGGCCCCGTGAGCGCATGTGCGACCCTGCAGCGGGAACATGCGGGTTCCCGGTGAACGTCTATCAGCACATCCTTGAGACCCACACCCGACCCACAAATCTGACGTATGACGAGGATGGATTTCCTCATGGCCTGATCGGCGAAAAGCTGACTAAAGAAGAACACGAATTCCTTCAATCTGGCGCCATCACCGCGTTTGATAACGACTCCGGCATGACCATGCTCAGGATCGGCTCGATGAACCTCATCTTGCACGGCATCGAGCACCCGCACTTCACGTACGCAGACACGCTCTCCAAGGGATTCACCGAAGAGAAAAAATACGACCTGATTCTTGCCAATCCCCCGTTCAAAGGAGCGATTGATTCCGCAGACGTGAATCCAAGCTTGCCGACGAAGGTCAAGAAGACAGAGATCCTCTTTTTACACCTCTTCTTGCGATTGTTGGAGGTGGGCGGCCGAGCGGCAGTGATTGTGCCTGATGGGATCCTGTTTGGATCGAGCAATGCCCAGACCGAAATTCGACGCAAAATAGTCGAGGAGAACCGCTTGGACGCCGTTATTTCCATGCCAAGCGGCGTTTTCAGGCCGTATGCTGGAGTCTCTACAGCTGTGTTGGTGTTTACCAAGGGAGCCGCTACCGAAAGGATCTGGTTTTATGACATGGAGCACGATGGATTCTCCTTGGACGACAAACGCCAGAAGGCTTCCGAAAATGATATTCCCGACATCCTGGACTGCTGGAAGAATCGACATGAACCGAAGTTTGCCGCTAAGAGAACCGAGCGCCTTGCCAAGCTGCGCAAGCAGATTGAACCCCTCAAACAACTCCGGCTGAAGTTGCTCGCCGAGATCAATCGGCTGACCTTCGAGCACGCCGTAGCAAATCAAGAGAACGGTGACAAAGCTTTCGCAGCTCTAACAGCAGATCAACAAAAACTCGATTCTTTGTATGAGCAATTGGAACCCCTTCAAACCGAAATTAACCAGCTGACGCGGCAATTCTCCGCGACCAAAGAGCAAGTTAAGGCCAACAAATACGAACTGTCCGCCAGTCGCTACCGTCAGCTTGAAAGCTCTGATGATTTCTACGAACGGCCGCAGCTAACGCTCGAACGCCTCCGGCAGTTGGAGGCAGCGGCGACGATCGAGGTCACTGCTTTAAAGCAGCTGCTGGCCGACTCGTGAAAACGTGCATATTCCCACTAGGCGAATTAGTCTCGATCGTTGGTGGCGGAACACCTAGTCGAGAACGGCCTGAATATTTCGACGGAGATATCCCCTGGGTGACCGTCAAGGATTTCAGCGATCATTTCTTTATCCGGACTTCCAAGGAGAAGATTTCGCAGCTTGGTCTTGAGAATTCTGCCTCTCGGCTGATTCCCGCTGGTAGCGTCCTGCTCGCGACACGAATGGCAGTTGGCAAAGCGGCGATTAATCTCGTCGAAGTAGCCATCAATCAAGACCTCAAAGCCCTATTCTGTTCTTCCCGACTTGATCCCCGATATCTCATGTTCTTCTTGGCATCAGCAGTCTCCCACTTGGAGGAGCAATCGAGCGGTGCGACAGTAAAAGGCATCACGATAGATGATGTGCAAGCCCTTCCGATCCCACTGCTGGAGTTGACTGAGCAGCATCGGATCGCAGCTCTCCTGATGAAGGCCGACCGGCTCCGCCGTATGCGACGCTACGCACTGGAACTCAGTGACAGATTTCTTCAGTCCGTCTTCCTTAAAATGTTTGCCAAAAACCTCGCGGAGCACCAAGCCCAGCAGATGTTAGGGGACTTGGTAACAATAACAGGAGGCGGAACACCATCTCGCGAAAAGGCTGAGTTCTTTCAAGGAAACATACCATGGCTCACGGCCAAGGATATGATTAATGATTACATCCGAGACACCCAAGAACACATAACGGAAGACGCGATTCGGGCCAGTGCGACAAAACTTGTGCCCGCCACATCTGTTTTACTGGTTGTCAAAAGCAAAGTGCTCATGCATCGACTTCCACTTGCCATCACGGAAGTTCCCTTGTGCCATGGGCAAGACATCAAGTCAATCCAATGCTCCAAATGGGTCTTACCTGAATTCGTGCGCTTTGCATTGGGCTACTATGAGCGCAAACTCCTCAACTGGGCCCGCGGAGCGAATACAGAGGGGCTGACTTTGCCCATGCTGCGGGAGCTACCGATCCCAAATATCTCTCTTGAAAAGCAACAGGAATTTAGCAGCATAGTCCAGACCTTCAAGCGGCTGCGCTCCCAGCAGCGTGAGGCCGAGCGCCAAGCTGAGCACCTCTTCCAGACCCTACTACATCGCACATTCGCTAACGAATCCGTAGCGTCCAACGATGGACGCGCCGCCCGTGCCCAAGTCTAACTCCCACTCACATCCATTGCTGTGAAGCGCTTAAAGAATTGCTCCTCCTTTCGCTCCTGGAGGAGCACGAGAGCTTCTGAAAGGCCATTCGCATCGATGGTCCTGACATCGTTACCGCTCGGTAGCGATATGAACGAATCCAAGATTGTTGGATTCGACCTCACCGGACACTCCGGTGCCGCGGTAAACATAACGGTTTCGCACGAAAAGGGGAGATCGCCCTTCCAATCCTCAAGCAGAATTGCGCGCACACTCAACAACTGAGCGCAATCTTCTTCCTTTGGCACATTTAGTGTGCAGCCACCTAATAGGACGAGTTTCCGAACAGGATGATACGCAAGCAAGTCGAGGCTTGCCCGTTTGACCCTTGTTTGCTCCGCAACCAAATCCTCGTGTGCTCCAAGAACAATCGTCGCGAACCCGTAACACCCAAGCACCCATGCGACGTGTTGCTCAAAGTCCTTCTGAGGCTTTGTTTTTTGCGGAGCGACTGAATGAGGCCGCACAACTAGGGAATAAAGCTTGCTTGGAGAACAAAACTTCATTAGTAAGAAGTAAAGTGGGTTTACATATTGCTCTGGAATCAAGTCCCGCGTACGCCAGGTGTGAGAATAGACTTCCCCCAACTCATCGTGAACGAATTTGACTTCCAACCACTCATGAATCTTTGACACCGGAACATGGCCTTTCCCTGTGAATCTTCGCATCGTGTCGCTGGTTTGCGAATCTTCGACCTGAAAGGCGATCCGTTCTCTCGGCTCTCCCGTTCCGCCATAAGAAGAGCCGAACACACGGAACGATCCGAGGGCCGGGTGGCAACTACCGCCCGTCTCCACAAGACCGTCGCTAGGAAACACGGCTGCACCTGTAATCTTGGCCATAACGGGTACAGCGACATAAACGTCAAAGCCGGGAGCACCGTGGCTAATCTTGCTTCCGAGCAACCCGGCCATTGCATCTAGCGTCCCCGAATACCCTGTCTTGCTCACTGCCCGCTGGATATTTTCCGCGTTGATCTTATACTGCGGATTTTTCGACGCATCCGGCACTGAGATCGTGTTAACAGACGTCTCAAGCATCGGCCACTCTCCTTCGGGCCATAACCCATTATGGTTCCTCTGTACATACCCCAGGGACCCTCCAACATCGATGCCACGGCCGAACTCCACTTCCGTTTCCGCGAATCGTACTCGTCCTCCGGTGAACTCCGTCAACAGTGCGTCCCATTCCGTGAAAGCCTGGACCTTGTAGTCAATCCTGAACTCGTCAGTATGAACAGTTCCGTGCTTACCCCAAATCTCTTCGACACGGGTTGAAACTGCGACAGCGGAATCCCATGAAAGACGGACAACCGTCATGACATTCTGCCACCTACCCTCAATCAAGACAGACGCGGTTCGAACATCGATACTCGACAGCGTCTTTGCCACGACGCGGACCAGTTCTGCGACATTGAACCTGACATTCATTGGGTGCGATGCTGCATGCTCACAAGGACTAGCGAATGACCAGCGGCGAGGAGTTCAAACCACGTGGGACAACTGGCCACCCGTGACCACAATTCTTGCCGCTCTTTTCGACCGAGGCTTCTTTCTGATTACAATCTCGACGTCACGATCAAGTGCATTAAGAAAATGCATCAGCCGCTCTACGGAAAACCCTTCCAACCGATAATTCACCAAAGCAGAAATCTTCGGCTGATTAATGTCGAGCAGGCGCGCCGCCGCAGTCTGCGATAGGTGACGTGCCTCAATGATCTGATTGATAGCAACCGCCAGGCGCACTCGTGTTTGCTTCTCGCCAGCATCGCGCAGACCAAGGTCCGCAAACACATTGCCCGAACTTTGAACGACAACCTCGCTATTTCTTCCGTTTGCCATATCGCCCCTCGTAGTCCTCGCTTGCTACTTTAAGTCTCCGAGAAACCAATTCCACATCCGTTTGGGCCGTCTTTATGCCTTTCGGCGATTTCTTCTGGAACGCATGCAACACGTAAGCAGCGTTGTCGAACTTTACGGTGTATACAGCCCGGTAGGTGTCCCCTCTATAGTCCTCAACTATTTCTAGAACGCCCGCCCCTTCACCCTTCCACGGCTTTGCACTCGGATGTTTGCCACCAAACTGCGCAACGCTTAAAGCAACGCCAATTTCGTCCTTCACAGTATCAGGAAAGTCCAACAAATCGTTCTTCGCTGACCCAATCCAAAACAGCGGCTTTTCGCCAAGAACCCTCTTTGATCGCGCCATTCTATTATCCCAGTTCTAGGATATTGCGTCTACAACTATTTGCATGGAGAACCAACAGTTTACAGAAAAATGCAAATGCCTGTGCAGCAGAGGCTTCGCGTCTTTTGACCACTGCGCCCTCTTCCGGGTGGACGCCCGCTTGGCCGCGGGCTCGGGCGGGCGTTTCGGACTGCGCCGGTTTCGCGCCAAACATAAACCAAACGCGTTTGGCACTCGCCGCGCTTTCACTCACGCCCCGCCACCCTCCTTAGCGCTCCGTTTCGTCCCTTCGCCCGTGTCGCCTTGTTTTTCCTCGCTGCCGCTCCAAGTGAAAGAAAAAACAAGCCGACACCGGCAGAAGGGAAAAAACAATGAAATTAGAAGAGATCAGGAACAAAACCAACGAGGCAGTCAGCTATCTGGTCGCAGGCTTGGAGTCGGGAGAGAGTCAAGTGTTGACACAGTATCTCAACGCAATGGCCCGGTTTCATCACTACAGCTTTGGCAACATCATGCTGATCGCTCGGCAGAAGCCACAGGCATCCAATGTCGCAGGGATTCGCACATGGAACTCGCTTGGCCGCTTCGTCAAAAGAGGCGAGAAAGGCATTCTCATTCTTGCTCCGATGGTCGGCTATCGCAAGCCGCGCCAGGACGAAGTTGCGACCGATATAGACACTGATAATGCAGCGGACGAGCGCAGGGCGGAGCAGCAACTCGTTGGCTTCCGTGCAGTGTACGTCTTTGACATCAGCCAGACCGAAGGCAAGGAATTACCCACGCTGACCGAAGTGCAGGGTGACGTAAGCGGCTACCGCGAACGCCTTGTAAGGTTCGTCGCAGCCCGAGGAGTAACGCTGAACTACTCAGAACGGATCGCACCCGCCAAAGGCCTGTCCTTTGGCGGAAAGATCACGCTGCTTTCCGGGATGCAACCCGCCGAGGAATTTTCCACGCTGGTGCATGAGATCGCTCACGAAATGCTGCATCACGGAGAACGCCGCACCTTGACCACCAAGCCTGTAAGAGAAACCGAGGCCGAGGCCGTGGCGTTTGTGGTTTGCCAAGCTGTCGGGCTGGACAACGGAACCTCCGCGCAGGACTACATCCGGCTTTGGCATGGAGACGCCAAACTTCTGCAAGAAAGTCTGGAAGTCGTTCAGTACACCGCTGCCGTGATCCTTGGGGGAATAACCCCCGAGCCGGTAGCGGCTGCCGCCTAAACACCAAAAGCACGAAACGCAAGCGCGACTCTTGGGCGCACAAGTCCGACGTGTGCCTACGACAGAAACGCAGCAACTTCAAACTGAATAAGGAGAAAAAGACATGAAAAGCACTGTAATGAATGGGGAATACAGAAATGTTCCCATCGCCACTCTCACCGAGTCACCAACCAACCCACGCAAGCGGTTTGACGAAAAGGCTCTTGAAGAACTGGCGGCCACTTTCAAAACGCAAGGCGTGCTGGAGCCTCTCTTGGTTCGAGAACTTGAGGAACGAGACTATCAAGTCGTCATCGGAGCACGGCGGTTGCGCGCTGCCAAAATCGCCGAATTGGACGCCGTTCCGGTTCGGATTGTGAAGTTGACCGACGCCCAGGCCATCGAGGCTCAGGTTGTCGAGAACTTGCAACGTGAGGACATTCACCCGTTGGAAGAAGCCTCGGGTTTCCGGTCACTCTTGGAACTCAAGGACGGCACCTATACCGTCGCCAGCATCGCGGCCAGAGCGGGAAAGAGCGAAGCCTATGTGTACAGCAGAGTGAGACTCACTGACTTGATACCGCCCGTTGCCGAGGCGTTCCTCAACGACAAAATCACGACGGGCCACGCTCTGCTGATTGCCAAGCTCCCGGCGGCGCAGCAACAAGAAGCGTTTGCGGCTTCCTTCCGAAGCATGTGGACGAGTGAAGGCAACACGCAAGTGCTCATCCCCGTGCGGGAACTGGCCGCGTGGATTGAATCGAACATCTTGTTGGAACTGGACGCAGCGCCGTTCGACAAACAGGATGAAACGCTAGTTACCGGGGCCGGATCATGCGCGAATTGTCCGAAGCGAACCGGATTCAACAAGCTGCTTTTCAGCGATGTTCGCAAGGATTCTTGCACCGATCCGCAGTGCTTCCGGGCGAAGATCGACGCGCATGTCAGCAAGGCTCTGGAAACCAAACCGACCTTGGTTCAGATTTCGTCCGCGTGGAACAGCCGGGAAGGTGCTCCGCTTGGACGCAACCGATACGTGGAATTGCAGATCAAGAAGGCCAAGGACGAACGGCGAACGCGCCAAGCTGTCGGCCTTCCAAAAGCCTTGCGACAGGATGACCGAAGCCATCGTAACGGACGGAGGCAAGCGGGGACACATCGTCAAGGTTTGTCCCGATCCGGCTTGCCGGGTGCATCGTCCTGACGCGCCGTCTCCCGAGCAGGTTGAGCGGGAACGGGCAGCGGAACGCAAGCGAATCCAGAAGGAAAAACTTGCGATCACCACCCGCCATCGGATACTGGCAACCGTTCTGCAACGGGTTTCGGCTCCGTTGAAGAAGGCTGACTTACAAATTGTCGCTCAATACTTGGTCGCACACCTGTCCTACAACCAAATTCCGGCTCTGGCAAAGCGGCACAAGGTAGAAGCCAAGAAGGACTCCGATTCCGGGCAAGAACTGCTGGTAAAGCAGGTCAGCACGTATGACGAGGCCGAACTCTGCAAGTTGCTTCTGGAAATCAGCCTGCTCGATTCGGCGTATCAGCGGTCCACCGCCAGCCGAGACGACGTTCTCATGGATGCCGCCAAACGCTACCGGGTAGACACGGAGAAGTTACAGAAGGCCGTGACTGCGGAAGTCGTTGCTAAGAAGGCAAAGGTGAAGCAGGAAAGAGCAAAAAAGACAACAGTTTAGACGATCTTGGGTCTTAGGCGGAGTGCCTTGAGCACTCCGCTTTTTCTTTGAAGCGACGCCGGGCTACGCTCCGCAAGGTTGAGAATTCACTTTGGCTGCAAGAGGCAACGTTCTTCGCCAGAGAAGCAGTCGCGAACGATCCTAAGAATTAGTTCCAGTCTTTCCCTGACTTAAATTCTTCTCAATCTCTTCCTGAGCTTCAGCGAGTTTCGACGGTTTAATTCCGAGCGCATAGGCGATCCTCACCCATTCGAGGAAACCGGCGTCAGTTCGACCCTGTTCGATCAAAATGATTCTGCGAACCGGAACGTTTGCCCTCTTGCTGACCTGTTCACGAGTCAGCCCGCCCTTCTCGCGCGCGGCTCTGAGATTGATGCCGATGACTCTACGCAAGTGTCCCGGTGGTTCTTTGCGGGATATTTCCCTGTACACCTTATCCAACGATGTGCCTTTCTGCTCACACGCCTCTTGTAACACCGCATTGATGGATTTCCAGACAACCTCGTCACCCGGATAGTTAGGATTCCAGTCTTTCGACATACAACTACTCCTAAGCGAACTTGAGGTTGAACTGTTTGAGTGCGGGAGTCTGCTTGGAACAATCGCGCAATAGCCGCCGTGCTTCGCCTTTGAGCACGATCAGGAAATCGTCAATCGCACCATCGATGTCACCGTTGTAGAAGCCGCGATGACCCTTGGTGTATCGGGGGTGCGGGCCATCCACGATGACGTGTAGGCTGTCCCACGTGCAGGAGCGACACTTCCTCCCCCGGCAAAATGGATGATGCTCTGTTGGCCTTTTCCTCTTGGATGCCATGCGATTTCCCTTCAGGATTCGTGTGGAGCGAGGCGCTGTGTCCTCAAATCACTCCAATCTGCAAGATCGCCATTCGGTGCGATGCTGCACATCTCGGGGGCTCTTTCAAAGGTGACAGCGGCTCTCAGATCGAATCTGGCGCGGGTGTTATCCTCGAACTCCACGAAAAGCGCGGTGAACTCATCGTCGTCTTTGAACCACACCCGTCTAAGTGTTTTCCCTTTCAACTCTGGGTATTCGACGCCTTTTTGACGCATGGGGTGAATCCTTCCGGGGGAAGGAGACCGTGCCTGGCGCAATCCTGACCGCACAGGATGCTTACATCCCCCTCATAAGCACGGCCTCACAATCGACGTTCCTCTATAGCGGAACACGCAAGAGATAATACCTGCAATCATCCCCGCATGTCAAAAGGGAAAACTGCACTGAATATCCGGTTCGGGAAGAAGCTTGGGGCACTGCGAAAGGAACGCGGCTGGACGTTCGTCTATCTGTCAGAACACTCAGGCATGGCAAAGGGTTTCTTACACGCTATGGAGAAGGGAACTCAGGAGCCGTGCCTGAACACGCTCGACATCCTGGCCAAGAGTTTTGAGTTGACGATCAGCGAGTTTTCTTTCGGGCCTCTACGTCTTCGCCTTCCGGCCCATGCGCAAGACCAAACCGATGCCCTTGCCTGATTACCCGGAACCAACGAAGCGCAACGACCTCTTCTTGGTTCTCGGAGAAGTACACGACCCGAGGAGGCCAGTGGCTGCGGAGCAGCCCTGTTGGCTGACCATTCCTGAGCGCGGACTCTTCACCGGGATTGCGATCTTCGGAGCAATCGGGACGGGCAAAACCAGCGGCTGCATGTATCCCTACGCCGAGCAGCTCATCGCCTACGGGGCCGGCGACCGCGGGAAGCACATCGGCGGCCTGGTACTCGAAGTGAAGGGCGACTTCTGCCACAAGGTAAAAGACATCCTCAAGCGGCACGGACGCGAGGACGACTACGTTGAGGTCAACCTGAACGCCGAGCACCGTTACAACCCGCTGTACAACGACCTCGACGCCTATGCACTTGCGTACAACATCGCATCCCTTCTGAACAATCTCTTCGGAAAGGGCAAGGAACCCTTCTGGCAGCAAGCTTACACCAACCTCGTCAAGTTCATCATCCAGCTACATAAGGTCGCATATGACTACGTGACCCTGTTCGATGTCTACGAATGTGCCATCAACCCCGAACTCCTGGAGAAACGAATCCACGATGCCGAGCGGATGCTCCAGAGCCGGAGCTACTGCGTCGTCACCGCGCAGGCGTTTCTGGATCATCCGGACCTGGAGCGCTTCGGGTTCGAGTTCAACGAGCCTGCTGGAAGCTACAGGGCACCGCAATCGCTCGCCCTGGAAGAAGCTCTGCGGACAGCCAAGGTTGACTTCCATGACGAGACGGAGAACCCACCCGAGGCCATTGACGCTCTCAAACGGGAGATTCTGGAAGGCGTAAAGAGGTGGTTCTATCACGACTGGCGGCGGATCGAGAACAAACTCCGCACTTCCATTGTTGAGGGCATCTCCGTCTTCCTGTCTCTTTTCGACGACAACCCAATGGTCAAACGCACCTTCTGCCCGCCGAAAGAGTGCTACGACCCCAAGCTCAACGCTGACGGCAAATATGGTCGGCCACTGCCTCCATTTGCAGACCAGATCGAAGCCGGCAAAGTCTGTGCTCTGAACTTTCCGGTGTCACTGAACCCAGGATTGGCCAAGGCCATCGGCGTCATGATGAAACTCGACTTTCAACGCGCTGTCCTGAACCGCATCCCGAACATCGAGCAGAACCCTGAGAAGTATTTCCGGCAGGTCTTTTTCATCTGCGACGAGTACCAGCACTTCGCTACCGTGGGCGAGAACGACCCGAGCGGCGACGAGAAGTTCTTTGCCCTCTCCCGTCAGCCCAAATGCATTCCCATTGTGGCTACCCAGAGCATCAGCTCATTGCGCTCGACATTGCCTGGCGAGACATGGCGCACCCTGTTACAGACCTTCCGCACCAAGATCTTCCTTACGCTCTCCGACGAATTCTCGGCAAAGATCGCTAGCGAGCTTTGCGGCAAGGAAGATCAATGGAAAGTGAACTACAACATCTCTGAGAGTGGGCACGACGCCCGCGTCAGCCTCTGGACGGGCAACGCGATGGCGCACAAAGCCAACGTCACCACGTCGAAGAGCTATAACACACTCAGCGACTTCCGCTTCGACTTCAAGACCTTCACGGAAATGAAGAACGCGCAGTCCGTGACATTGGCCTACGACGGACTGAATCCTCTGCCACCGACTTTTATGTACCTCAAGCCCTACTACAACGACGTGAACAAGTCGTATTTCCGCCAACTGGCCGACGGAGAACTCTGATGACGACGATGGCGGAAACGACGGGCTTCGAGCTGATCCTGCCCTTTCTGCGTCCGATCCAGCATTTGATCCTCGACCAGGAAATCAGCGAGATCATGGTCAACGGGCCAGAGCATGTGTTCATTGAACGCGCGGGACGCGTCGAAGAAGTGCCGGGTCTGACCATTAGCCCCAAGTCGCTCGAAGTTGCTGTTAGGAACATCGCGCGGCGGCTGGGAGACGACATCTCGGAAGAGAAGCCCATCCTGGACTCCCGCTTACCGGACGGCAGCCGCGTTGCTGCCATCATTCCTCCATGCAGCTTGCATGGCGTAACACTCACGATCCGCAAGTTCAACGCAAAGCACTTTGGAATCGAGGATCTGATCCGCATTGGCACCATCACGGAAGAACTCGCCAGCACTATGAAAACGGCAATAGTGAGCCGGCAGAACATCCTCATATCTGGTGGAACCGGCACGGGCAAGACGACCTTACTGAATATCCTTGCCCGCTTCATTCCGGAACACGAGCGCATTCTGATCATCGAAGACACGGCAGAGATCCAGATCGCCGCTCCGAATCTCGTCCGCTTTGAGGCGCGTGTGGCTCAGAACGGCCTCCCAGCAATCTCCATTCGTGAGTTGCTCAAAGCCAGCCTCCGACATCGTCCCGACCGCATCCTGCTGGGGGAGATTCGTGGGGCGGAGGCATTTGATCTGCTGCAGCTGCTCAATACAGGACATTCCGGCACGATCTCGACAGTCCATGCCAACTCTGCTGCCCAGGCCATCAACCGCTTCACAAGCTGCGCGCTGCAGAGCAATGTCGAGCTTCCCTATCGGGCGATCAAGAGCAACATCGCTGAGTCCCTCAACCTGCTCGTTCATATCGAACGGCGACCCGGACGGAGGTTCGTCTCCGAGTTGCAGGAGATTGCCGGATACAGCCCAGATACCGACCGCTACGATCTCAGGCGAGCGTTTGCCCGTGGGGAGGACAGATGAAATTCAGAACACTGCGTCTTCTGGCCCGGTGGGCGCTGATTACGACGTCACTCTCCGCCGTCCTCTTCTTCGCAGCAGGAACGACCCATGTTCTCTCCATTCGCCGATACCTTGCGGTCTTTTCAGGACTGCTCCTGGTCACTATGCTCTCAGTAGATCCTTCTCTAGCCAAGGAACGCCTGCTTCCACAAGGCGCCAGTATCGACGATGGATTACGGTTCGCCGCTGGCTTCTTGTTCCTCCTGATACCGACCGTCGCCGCCTTCTCGGTGGGACGATTACGTTCTGGCTTCAGCGTGTCCATTCCGATTCGCAACGCGGGCCTGGTCGCATTTGGTCTCAGCGGCTTGCTACAAACTTGGGCGATGATCGTGAACCCGTTCTTTTCTCCGACAATACGGCTTCAAACCGAACGTGGCCATTGCGTCATTGCAGACGGCCCTTACAGATTTGTTCGCCATCCAGGCTATTCGGCCATGTTGATTTCTGTTCCTTCCAGTGCGATGGCAGTTGGCTCATGGCTCGCCCTGATTCCAGCCTGCGGCTTTGTCTTCGTGATATTGCGAAGGGCTCGCTTGGAAGACAACTTTCTTAGAGCCAACCTGCCAGGTTACATCGACTACGCGAATCGGGTTCCGGGAGGACCAATTGCTTTGTGGAAGACGCGAAAGGAAGACTCATGTCGAACCTACAGCACAAACCCCTAAGCAGCGTTGATCCCTCCAGCTACGAGTTCGAACCACTGCTCGACAGCGAGGAAGCCGCCGCACTCTTGAAGATCCACCCCAAGACCCTGCAGAAACTTGCCCGCCAGGGCGAAGTGGCTGCAATCCAGATCGGCAAGCTCTGGCGGTTTCGCGCTTCGGCACTCGATCAATGGGTGAAAAAATAGCGAACTAAATTGCCTTAAACCCCTTGTTTTGCGGCGTAGATTCGGTTAAATAAGACCATGCCATCCGTGCCGTTCAAACTTGGAGGAAGTAAATGTTTGGACGGACACGTTTTCAACAAGGCAGCCTTCAGCGCGAACCGCGCAAGAAGGGGCCGGACGCCTGGATTTTCCGCTGGTATGAAGAAGATGCCCGCGGGAAGCGCAAGCGCCAGTATTGCGTGGTCGGCACTGTTGACAAATACCCAACAGAATCAACAGCACAGGCCGCTGCTGCTGCACTGCGCTTAGACATCAACATCGAGGTTCCAAGGAGTTCCTCAAAGCCTGTATCCGTTGCGGACCTCATAACCCATTACGAAGAGAAAGAACTCAACCTTGAATTCACAGACCAGGACGAGCATGAAAAAGCTCATTCCACCAAGCGCATCTACCGCATCGTTCTTGAGCGATGGGTTAAACCGCGTTGGGGTGGTCTGCGGATTGACGGTGTTCGCACCGTTGCCGTTGAAGAGTGGCTGCGCAAGCTGACTCTCAAAGGCGGCAAGAAGATGGCGCGGGGGTACAAAGCCAAGGTCAGAAACATCATGCATGCCTTGTTCAATCACGCGATTCGTTACGAATGGCTATTGCAGAACACGAATCCGATTACCAGGGTACGGCAGAGCGCGAAACGGGAACACATCCCGGACGTGCTTGAGGTTTCTGAATTCCAAGCTTTGCTTCAAGGCCTTGCTCTTCGTGAACGGACGTTGGTTGTACTCGATGCCACTACGGGGCTTCGCAGAAGCGAGTTGATCGGTCTCAAGTGGAGTGATGTTGATTTTGAGAAACTTCAGATCAGCATCACGCGGTCGGTTGTGGGTAAGGTCGTAGGCAACTGCAAAACCGAGGCTTCACGCAAGCCGGTTCCTTTGGAACCATCGGTCGCAGAGGACCTGTGGCTATGGAAACAGAGCACGCCTTTCAACAAGCCCACAGATTGGGTTTTCGCCAGTCTGCGGAAGAAGGGCGCGCATCCGCTCTGGCCTGACATGGTGCTGAAGCGGTATCTTCAGCCCGCCGCTGAGCGTGCCGGTATCGCTAAGCGGGTCGGGTGGCACACCTTCCGTCACACTTTTTCAACCCTGCTCCGTGCGAACGGTGAAGATATAAAAGTCGTGCAGGAGCTGTTGCGTCACGCTAACAGCAAGATCACGATGGACATCTACACTCAGGCTCTTTCGCCGGCCAAACGGCAGGCGCAGAGCCGCGTAGCAAGCATGATCCTTCCTAAGAATGGGGCTGTGAATGCGGCTCCAGAGGGGCGCTAAAACCGATTGGACAGATTTGGACAGATGTTTCAGAAACGGATTATCGGTAAAGCATTGAAAGATATGGTAGGCACGACTGGACTCGAACCAGCGACCTCTACCGTGTCAAGGTAGCGCTCTAACCAACTGAGCTACGCGCCTACTAATTGGGAAATTATACCTTAGCTCTGTGTGGTCCAGAAACGCTGGTCGCCTCTACCTGCGCACAGCCGCGGGGCGCGGGTAGAGGCACTATTCGATCGATCGTCGATCTGACCTCACCTATGCTGAAACGTTGATCCCATCACTCGTCGTTGATGTCGTGCTCGCGCCCGATGCAATCGGCGGGGCGCTCGCGTCGGAAGTCGCGCCCAACAGATTCACCACAATCTGCTCACTGCTGTTCGGGTTCAAGTTGAATGTAACCTGCTCCTGGTTCGGATTCTGCTGGTTGCCCACGCTAAAGGAGATCTGTTCAGCTCCACCATTGACCGGACTACCGATGCTGATCGTCAGCTCCGGGTTCGTGTTGCCGCTGCTTAAATTGAGGACGATCTCTGCGCCGTTGCTCGAGGCTGCTGGGGCTGCCGACGATGCCGCCTGCCCACTGCCACTGCTCAGGTTGACAACAATTTCCGGTCCGTTGCTAGCTGCAACCGGAGCCGCTGCGGCAGCAGAAGCCGCTGTCGGTCCACTACTGACGCTGCTCAAATTGACTACCACCGCTGGTTCGGTTGCGGCGGGGGCTGTGGCCGCTGGCGGGTCCGCGTGTTTGCTTCCATGAAACGTCGATTCCAGCGTGGAGTACGCCTGCTGTGCGCCAGCTAAGTCCCCCGATTGCAGCGCCTGCCCGATCGCGTTGAAGTCCTGCTCACGCGCCGATAGCCGAAATGCATCGCCGTTGGCGAACGGGCCCTGTTGCCCGAGTGCGGTAATGCTGTTATAGGCCGTCTGGGCGTCAGCCAGGTCCCCGGAACTGAGAGCCTGTCCGAGCTGCTGGAGATCGGTTTTTCGAGTTTGAAAGTACGACTGGATCTGCTCGTACAACGAACTGCTGGATATAGCTGATGTCGACATTGGTAGCTCCTCAGAATCGCCTGCAACGGGAAACGTGGCAAACCTTAATTGCCATCAGAGGGGCAGATCGACGCTGCACCAGGAAACTTTAGAATCCCGGCTCGGTCCTGATTTAGGCATGCAACCCTCCCCGCCCTTCGTGCAACTAATTTACTAGTTACGATTTGGTATGTCGTACGTCTAACGCCACAGTGACGATTCAGGAAGGAGGATGGCGTGCCCCCAAGAAAGTCTCCCACTCTGACCGAGGCTGAATTGCGGTTGATGGAAGTGCTATGGCAGAAAGGGCCGGCCACCGTCCAGCAAGTGCTGGAGGATCTTCCCGAAAACGAGCCGCTCGCCTACAACTCCGTCCTTACCACGATCCGTATCCTTGAGAAAAAAGGCTACGTGAAGCACGTGAAAGACGGCCGCGCCTTCGTCTATTCGCCTCTTGTGGAGCGCAAAGACGCTACCCGCTCCGAGATCACCCGCCTGGTCAACCGTTTCTTTGGCAACTCACACGAATTGCTGGTCCTTAACATCCTGGAAGATCAAGGGATGGACGCCGCCGAACTCAATCGCTTGCGAACCATGCTGGAAGGGAGCAAGTGATCCCATGCCGATAGCAGGTCACTGGCAAGCCCTCGCCCAGCTTTTCGCCGGCCGGATGCTGAACAGCACCGCCGAGGGAATTGTCATCACCGGATTCATCTGGATCCTTCTACATGCAATGAGGCGCCAGAATTCGAGCACTCGTTTCGCCATGTGGCTCTCCTCCTTGGCAGCTGTGGCTTTTCTTCCCTTGCTGGAGAGTGCGGGATCCAGTGCCCTCGGCACCGCCACGCGTGCATCCCATTCCACACTCCAGCTGCCCGGTCCCTGGGCAGTAGACCTCCTCGTCGTATGGGCCGTCATTGCCACGATCGGTCTCTCGAAAATCGGTGTCAGTTTTTGGCACCTCCATAGGCTGCGCCAGCGTTGCAAACCAGTCGACTCCGCCAGCCTGCACCCGTCCCTGCGCGACACCCTAGCCAAATTCGGTTCCAGTCGGCGCGTGGCTGTTTACACTTCTGATCAGGTACGCGTGCCCACCGCCATCGGTTTCTTCAAGCCGGCGATTGTGCTTCCCGCGTGGGCGCTCGATGAATTGTCTCCATCTGAACTCAATGCCGTTCTGCTGCACGAACTGGCGCACCTGCGACGCTATGACGATTGGACCAACCTCGCCCAGAGAGTCTTAACCGCGCTCTTGTTCTTTCACCCCGCAGTTTGGTTGATTGGCGAGGGCCTGTCTCGTGAGCGGGAAATGGCCTGCGATGACTTCGTTCTGGCCGCCACGTCGAATCCCCGCGGATACGCTCAATGTCTGGTCACGGTCGCGGAAAAAAGCTTTCTGCGCCGGAGCCTTGCTCTAGCCCAGGCCGCCGTCGGAAGAATGCACCAGACCGCTCATCGCGTCGCCCGGATTCTCGACGCCGACCGCCCGACCGCCACCAATATCAACGTCTGGAAACCGGCTCTGGGCCTGGTCTCAGCTGTTTCAGTCGCCTGCTTGATCTCAGTCTCGCATGCGCCGCAGCTCGTCGCGTTCGACGGGACTGATTCTCACATTTCGGAGGTCGCGGCGGTTTCGCCTTCGGTTGCCGATTCTCCAGGGTTGGGAGCGAAAATGATTCCCGCGTTACTCCACAGCCCGGTGCCGAACCCAACCGCCGAAAGAAAACTAGTTCTCGCGCGACCTGTGAAGCGGCAACCTCGAAATGACGACGAGCTGTCGACTGCGTTGGCACACACAAAGCTTTCACCGCCGCAAGCAAAAATGATCAACGCCGGCGCCGATAACTCCGTTGCGGACGCTTCTTCTCGGCCTCATTCCGTGTTGCTGGTAATGCACACGCAGCGAGTCGACGAATATGGCCAGGTCTGGGATGTTTGCGTCTGGCGCTTGACCGTATTTCACCCTGTAGATCGCGGAATTCACAAAGCAATTACCCCGAAATCTACTTAGCCAAATTGGATGTAGGAATCGCATTCGTACGATTTTAGAAACTAAATAATTAGTTGCAACCAAAGGAGAACACTCGAATGAAAAACTGGCTCACCAAAACATGGTTTACCAAAGCCCTGACACGCCGCCTGATTGTGCCCGTGATGGCCGTTGCGCTGGCGTTGTCTCTAACCACTTATGAATTCATCAAGCCGGCTTATGCTCGCGGACCGGTCGCATCTCCCACTGCCACGCCGCTCGACGACAACAGCGTCAGCGCCTTGCTGTCGCTCGACCAGGCTATGGAAACTCTGGCCGCCCGTGTTACGCCAGCAGTCGTGAACGTCGCCGTCACCTCGCACTCCAAGTCTGAAATGGCCGACGGAGAAATGCCGCAGCTCCCAGACGGCATCCCGCCCATCTTCGGACCTTTCTTCAATCATCCCGGAAGGCAGCAATCCCGGATCGAGCACGGCATCGGCAGCGGTGTCCTGATCTCGCCGGACGGCTACATTGTCACCAACAACCACGTCATCGACGGAGCGGTCGACATCAACGTGACTCTGAAAGACCGCAGAATCATGCACGCCAAACTGGTTGGCGCCGATCCGCTAACCGATCTCGCGGTCATCAAAGTGGACGGAACCAATCTTCCCAACGCACCTTGGGGGAACTCAACTTCCTTGCGTCCGGGACAAACTGTGCTCGCCTTCGGCAACCCGTTCGGCTTCCGTTTCACTGTAACGCGTGGAATCGTCAGCGGTCTCAACCGCCCGAATCCTTTTTCCAAGAACGGTCGCGCTCCCGGTAGCTTCATTCAAACCGACGCCGCCATCAATCCCGGAAACTCCGGCGGGCCGCTGGTCGATGCCCGTGGTGAGGTAATCGGCATCAACACCTTCCTCGTCTCCAGCTCCGACAGCTTCTCCGGCATGGGCTTTGCCATTCCTAGCCAGATCGTGCGTCCCACCGTGGAAGCTCTGATCCGCGATGGCAAGGTGCATCACGGCTACATGGGAATCGGAATCAGCGACGTGACCCCGGAGAATGCCAGGTTCTTCCACGTCGAAAACAATGAAGGCGCGGTCGTCACTCAGGTCGAAGCTGGCTCGCCGGCAGCCAAGGCAGGAGTGAAAGTTGGCGACGTCATCACCGGACTCGATGGACAAAAAGTGAGCGACGCCAGCCAGCTTCAGATCGAAGTGGGCCAGAAGGAACCCGGTTCGAGCATCAAGCTGGAAGTCCTGCGTGACGGCAAGAACGTAACCGTGCCCGTAACCCTGGAAGAAATGGGTAGCCGCGACAAGGAAGGCAAAGAAGCCGCCAGCAACAGCAATGGCAAGCCACGCTGGGGCATCGGCCTAACCGACATGACTCCCGAGCTGCGCGAGCAATTGCAAGCGTCAAGTGATGTCCACGGCGCGGTCGTCGAACAGGTGCAACCCGGCAGCGCCGCCGACAACGCCGGTCTGCAACGCGGCGACGTGATCGTTGAGGTGAATCGTCATCCGGTGCAGAATGTGGATGACGTTCAGAAAGCCTTGGCCGCAGTGCCCAAAGGACAAGACGCTCTCATACTGGTCTGGTCTAACGGCGGCAGCACCTACCGCGTGCTGCATGCCACGCCGGGGAACGAAAACGCGCCCGGCATGTAAGATGTCGCTTTCACACACAGCGGATGCCCCACTTCTCGCGCGCTCTTTGCGCGGGAAGTGGGGCTTTCGCTCACCGCTCTTTTGTCATTCCGACCGCAACGGGAGCATCGCTATCCCAAAACCTTGTCATTCCGACCGGAGCCGGAGCGCTAGCGACGGCGGAGTGGAGGAACCTGCTGTTCTGCCGAAGCTCCGAGCAAAAGCCGAGCGGGACATGCTTCAACCCCTCGTCATTCCGACCGGAGCCGGACCGCCAGCGACGGCGGAGTGGAGAGCTTGCCCTGAGCAGCGAAGCGCGTCGAAGGGAACCTGTTGTTCCCACATAAAAAAGGGCACGCAAACCGCGTGCCCTTTCATTTGCAGACCGACCCCACTACATCGCCGGGATGTAGCTCAACTCAGGGTGAAACTTCCAGATGGTCCACTCTGTGCTCTCGATCAGCGAGGGCAGTTTGGCCTGAAGCGCCTTCCATTCGGCAGCACTCATTCCTTTCTCAGCGCCCATCGGTCCGTCCAGATCCCCCCACCCGCTCATTGCCAGGTAGGTGTGAATTTCATTGGTGGGCGTGCCAAACCGCGCCACCGCGAACCCGTAATCAGAAGCTCCGCCCTTCTTGATTGCCGGCACCACCTGATCGTGAAACAGCGCCTTCACTTCCTCCATCTTTCCCGTCACCACGCGGCTCCTGCTGGTCCGCACCATCGGGGGGATCTCCTTCGATGCAATCATCAAATCGGGCTGCATCTCATCGATCCAGGTCTCCACGCTTTCGGTTTCACCATTCAGCCGCCCAAAAATCGCGGTCTGCTCCGCGGCCACAGCCTTCAGCTTCGGATTGTCTTCCCCCATCTCTTTCCACTTGGCCGAGTACCACACTACCGCGTACTCCGAGACTCCAGTTTGCGACTCCCACACCGTAAATCGCTGCTCGGACCCCGCTTTTTTCACCATCTCCACGTAATCCTTCACGGACGCTTTCCAGTTGTCTTCCTGATCCGCTTTCACCTTAACCATCAAAATGGTACGCAGATTCCCCTGGGCCCAGGACGGCAAACAAAGTGCACTCCACGCAACCGCTGCAAGCAAACAGCCGTGTAACGAGAATAGCTTCCTCATCGTGGTTCTCCCTGGCCTCGTGAGCAAATCGCATCCGGAACAACAGTCGTTTGTCGAGGCGCCCGAAGTATACACGTTCTCCCGAGAACCCGAGGTGATTGCATCGAGCGGGCATTTCAGCACGAGGTCAGTTTAAAGTTCATCCAGAGGCGTCATCGCGTCTTCGCCAGCGGGCGGGAATCAGGCTCGCCCTAATCCTTCTTCGCGCTGAAGATCAGAAAATAATCCATGCCGTCGGCTTTCACGAAATCCTGCGAGTCGCGCAGTTCGTAGCCCGCTTGGGCAGCTTCGCGAACCACCACGTCTTTGCTCACGCCATGATTTTCTCCGTTGCCATTGCGATCAATTATGCCAATCTTGGCTCCGGGTTTAAGCGATGAGCGAAGGTTGCCGAGCAGCAGCACCGGATGAGCGACCTCATGGTAGGTCTTGAGCAGCAGCACGGCGTCAACGCTATCGGCTGGCACCTGTGGATCGTCTGCTTTGCTGAGGATTGTCTTTATGTTCTGGAGTTGTTCTTTTTTCCTGCGCTGCTCAATGTAACGAATTGCTTCCGGGTTGATGTCCACGGCGTAAACCGTGCCCGAGCCCGTAACGCGGCGAGCCGCGCGCACCGTGAACCAGCCCGATCCAGCGCCGATGTCTGCAACATCTTTGCCGGGCTCGATGCCGAGCATATCCATGACTCGGTTGATCTGCAGTCGCTCATCGCGCCCCGGAGACTCGAAAATGGAGAGATCGCCAGTGTAAGGGTTGCTGGTCTTGCGTTGCGTCGACGGCTCTACCGAGCCGCCCTGGGCTTGAACCGGCGCCAGTCCGCCCGGCTCAGCCCACAAAAGAGCCGTCAACAAAAGTGCTGCCGACAACACCCGGATCGGCCCAATCCCTCTGAGCGTTCTGCCAGAAGATTTCCAGTTCATGATCTGCCCGACTGCATACGCCGAATATCCCAGCGGAGAGTTCCGCCTATCATGTGATTGCTACAGCAGCCCGCCAGTCTTCACCGCCAGAATATTCAGCGCTATCTCCAGCTTCGTAATCGCCACGCCCAGTTCTGGATGCTGTCCGATCTTCTCTTGCAGCGTGTTCAATATCTGGCGAGCGCTTGCGATATGCACCGCCGCGTCCTCTGGCTTTCGCTCGGCATGGTTTTCGCTCTGCTCTTCCATGGCCCGCTCCCTCTTCTCTTTCCGCTCAATTCTACACAGCTGACCCGCCGGCTGCCCCATCCCCGGGGCGTTCTTTGCGTACTCTCGCCAGAGCTTCGGCGATCCTCACTTCACTGCTGACTCTTGGCCTTGGACGTGACCCGATGCAGAATGAATTCCTGCGCCAGGTTGGCGGCCGCCCGCTGGCCGGTGCCGAGCAGGAAATTCCCCAGGAACAACCCCACCCCGCGATTCGACGCCGGATAGTATGCATTCGAGATCGCAGCCGAGGACAGATCTCCGCCGATCGTCGAATAGTTCGGTTGCCACCGTCCGTTGTCTCCTTTGCAGATGAAAGGGCTGGTGAGTGCGTGCTTGACGCGAGATTTATTCGTGCCCGTTCCCTGGTAGAAGTAGCGTGGGTCCTGATGCAGAAGCGATGGCAGAATGGCGCCTCCGATCATAATGTCGGTGAAGCCGTTCCCATAGGCAGCCCCGTAGCGCTCCGCGTAACCAATCGCTCCCCCGCGGTAGTTGGGATTTCCTCCCGCCTGCTCGCTAGCCGCAACCAAACCTACTCCGATAAAGGTGACCGGATCGAAGGAAACCTTGGCGGCGAGTTGGAACTTTAGCTTCGCCGTAAGCGGTGCAGCGTTTTGATCGTAGGCAACGTAGAAGTTTGGAATAATGCCGAAAACACGTTGATGCTCCTCGATCCTGACTTCCTCGGTAGCAACTTCCTCGGCGGAATAACCCACCGTCACCTTGGTCACCGCCTCGGCGATGTGAAGCTCGGCACCCGTCAGGATGAAGTACTGACCCGGCTTAAGGGCGACGTCCGGTGAAGTCCACTTTGCAAATCCGGGGGCGCTGATGGTGACGTGATAGGTCTCCGGATCGAGATCGGTGAACTCGAAAAATCCTCGATCGTCCGATACGACCGTGCGAGGGTTTTTCAGGATAGGGCTTTGAAGAATTACGTTCGCTCCCGGAACAGGGTCGTCGTTCAAGTCGATGACAGTGCCGACGATAATACCCCGCTGTGCCGCGGGGGCGTCAGGTAACAGAGCCAACTGCTCCTGAGCCTTGGAAATCCTCGGTCCATATAGGCCGTAGACGAGCATAAGCACAAAAACAAACCGCCGCATTTCCTTCCTCCTACGACTCGCAGTACTCTTCAACCCGCATATCCCCAGGTACGAACTAGGTGAACGCAACTGATCCACCAACCGAATGCACTGTCGAGACCTGAGATGAATCGCTGGCTCTAGAAGAAAACCGCGAAGATCAGGCAGTCATGCTCTCGGAGCATGTCGATGGCATCTTTGGTACATAGTTGGCCACACCTCGTAAGCGTCTAAGCGCAGTTCTGTTCTCGGATGCGAGAAAACGGGGTAAGGATTCGACGAAGTATCAAAACTTCAAAACTCTCGCCGCCCGATTCCACTTGTCATTCCGACCGGGAATTAAAAACCGTGGAATGCGAGCGCTACGGCGATTTTTCGCCAACTATCCAGATCGCGCTTAGTTAGAATGACCGTATGGGCGCATGCAGCAATCTCAGTCCAGTTGTGAAGTGCCTGGCAATCATCGCGCACGGTGTGGATGCTTTGCCGGACAGCAACTTTGCTTTGGCCGAGGGTGCCTTTCGTGCGGGTCTTGCTATCGCGAGAGCTGCTCCCGCTGAGCAGGGGCGCGACTTGGTCCCACTTGTACTTTTGAACATGAGTCGGCTTCGCCAAAGGCAGAATCGCGAGGATGAGGCTCGGCAATTCCGGGAACAGGCTATTGCGCAACTCGAACAGAACCCACCCAGCCTGCCGAATGCCTTCTTTCATTTTTTAATGGCGAACGTGCTGATGGAGTTTGGCGAGTATCGACGTGCGATCCCGTCCTGGGAGCAGGCTATCCAACTAAACGACGTTAAGGATCCAATGGACATGGCACACATGCTGTCCAGGGTCGGGGAATGCTACAACCGATCCGGCCTCAAGGACCACGCCGCGATCCCGTTGCGTGCCGCCATTAAGATCTTTCGTAAACATCCCGAAGACCCTCGCCTGCCCGCCGCGCTCATCACCTTGGGGAACGCCTTGCGCAAGAGCAATCCTGCGGAAGCCGAGTCTTGCTACCGCGAGGTTGCGGATTGGCATGTCGGCAGGGGGCAGTTCTTGTCCGCAACTCCCGCTTGGGGAAACATTGGGATTCTGTGCTCCGAACAAGGTCGTTACGCCGAAGCGTTGGAGCACCTCGAGAAGGTCCGAAAAATAAGGGAACAGTCTCCAGGCATACCCATCCCCGCAATTGCGATTACTCTGAACAACATTGCGAACTGCTATCGGCGAATGGGGAAATTTGCGGAAGCGTTCACGGCTGTGGATCGAGCGATCGACCTTCTGCAGGACAAAGGAGGATCGGAACTGGCGTCAGCTTATGGAACGCGCGGCTTGATCTTTCTGGATCAGGGACGGGATTCGGAAGCGGTTGAGTGGCTTAAAAGAGCATACGAGCATCACCAGACATTGCCGAGTCCGAACTTGGATACCATCGCAGCAGACCTAAGCCGCGAGATCGCTGCCCTGCAAAGACTCGGCAGAGCGGACGAATTGAAGGACGCTGAAGCAAGGTTGGCCTCGGTGCAAACCGCCATGAAAGCTGTTCCCATGGTCAGTCGTGACTTGAGCGCCCTGGACGCTCCAATGCAGTGCGCGGTCTTTGTCGAACTGAATGTTGGCATTCGGGGACGCAGTCGCGATGGAAAACGCGAAGATGTGCAATTGGGGAAGAGGCTAACCGAAGTTCTCGAACCCCGGAACGTAGGTTGGTACGCGGGTCAGTTGGCCATACCTGAGAGCACAACCATGATTTTCTACGGCCCCGATGCAGAGACATTATTCCGCGCGCTCGAACCGACTTTAAGGAGCGAACCAATCTGTGCCGGAGCAAGAATTACAATCCGGCAACGGGATGGCCAAAGAGAAGTAATTGTGCCGAGTCGCTTGATGTAATCGCACATAAGGCAGTCCGGTAATTGGGACCGGTCGATCCTAAATTGTCGCAATGAGGCCATAGCGCTCCTGAAATAAGACGACTCGTCCCCGCACGCTCGAATCACGTACCAGAATCCACAACCGCCATGTGACATCCGACCTTGTCCTCGACAGAAAATAAGCCCATCCTTGTCGAAGCACTGACGGTATACGCAGCTAGGTCAGAAACGGCCGCAACTGCTGTGTTCTCTTGATTTTGGCTATAACTGCTGTGCCCTCTGAATTTTGCAGGCACGCTCTTGTGAGCCCCGCGCCCAGCAAGACTTTCAGGAGGAGTGGGGGGAGGGGGGTACCACCGAATTACTTCTCGGACCATCGAAAACTTAGTCCGCGAGTCTGGCAAACTCCGGCCTTCGCAACTATTTTCTCCAGCAGATTTGCACAAGCGAGAGCGAGGTCGATTCACCGTGGTCTGACACCCGTGAATCCGATCGGCGCGCGATGTTATCCTGATTGAGATCCGTCCCCGATGAGGCTGTAACCTTTCATGCCGAACTCAACCATTCCCAAGCAGACCGTCCCCGAGCCTCAATCCGCCAACGAAACCAGCGAGTCGTTTAGCGACCTGCTCTCGCAGTATGAGAAGAGTCATGTCCAGCATCGTGAAGACGGCAGCAAGCAAATCCAGGCTGCCGTGATCACCGTCTCCGCCGATTCCGTATTCCTCGACATCGGCTTCAAGAGCGAAGGCATCTTGCCGCTCGCAGACTTCCAGAGCGCTGGCGAAACCCCAAAGCCTGGAGATAAGCTGCCGGTCTCGGTCAAGGGCCGCGATCCCGAAGGCTTTTACATCCTCACGCGCGCCAAGGTCGAGCGTCCGAAAGACTGGTCGGCTCTCGAGAAGGCATTCGCGGAGAAGGCGACGATTGTCGGCACGGTCACCGGTGTGATCAAGGGCGGCCTCAGTGTTGACATCGGAGTGCGCGCCTTCATGCCCGCCTCGCGCAGCGGGGCTCACGACGCGGCCGAGATGGATAAGTTGGTCGAGCAGGAAATTATGTGCCGCATCATCAAGCTCGATGTCGCTGACGAGGATGTTGTGGTCGACCGCCGCGCCGTCCTCGAAGAAGAAGAGCGCTCGGCCAAAGATCGTCGCTTCTCCGGGATGAAAGAAGGCGACACCGTCACTGGCACGGTCCGCAGCCTCACCGACTACGGCGCGTTTGTCGATCTCGGTGGCGTCGATGCTTTGCTGCATGTAAGCGACATCGCCTGGAGCCGCATCAGCAAGCCCGCCGACGTGCTCTCGGTCGGCCAGCAGATCGAAGCGAAATTGCTGAAGATCTCGACCGATGGCGACAAGCGCCGCATTTCTGTAGGCATGAAGCAACTGCTACCCCATCCCTGGGATGCAGTCGCCGAAAAGTACAAAGTTGGCGAGCGCGTTCGCGGCACCGTAACCCGCGTCGCCGAATTCGGCGCGTTCGTCGAACTCGAGCCCGGCATCGAAGGCCTGATCCACGTTTCCGAGATGTCGTGGGGAAAGAAGCTGCGAAGCGCCAGCACACTGGTGAAGCCGGGAGAGATCGTGGACACAGTCATCTTGGCAGTGAATCTCGCCGAGCACCGAATGTCCCTGGGCTTGAAGCAGGCGCTCGGCGATCCCTGGGTGGATGCAGCCGAAAAGTTTACCGCCGGTTCGGTCATTGAGGGTCCGGTCGTCAGCATCACCAAGTTCGGCGCCTTTGTTCAGCTCTCCGAAGGCGTCGAGGGAATGATCCATATCAGCGATATGAGCGCTGAGAAGCGCATCAATCATCCCCAGGAAATTGTGAAGGTCGGGCAATTGGTGAAAGCCCAGGTTCTGGCCGTTGATGCGGACAAGCGGCAACTGCGGCTGGGAATAAAGCAGTTGGTTCCGAGCGGCTTGGATGAATATATTGCCGAGCACAAAGAAGGAGACGTAGTAACCGGCCGCATGATGAAGGTATCAGACGGGCACGCACGCGTGGAGTTGGGGGAAGGAATTGAAGCCGGGTGCCGCATGGACTCGTCGAAAAGCTCGGTCGAAGAAAAGAAACCGGCCGGATCGGGATCATCAACGTCCAGCTCAAAACCAGATCTCTCTTCGCTAGGCTCCATGCTGCAAGCCCGTTGGAAGGGTGGAACGGCCAGCTCGAAACCGGAACCCGTGCAGGCGGGGCAAGTCCGTAAATTCCGCATCGCCAAGCTCGACCCCGCTACAAAGAAGATTGAACTGGAATTGGCTTAGCCGCGAGTAAGAATCGAAAGAGTGCAACGCAGCTGCCGCTGGAAGCTATCTCATAAATGACTTTGGGTAGGGCACGACTTCAGTCGTGCCGCCTGGAGCCAATGGAGACGAGGGCTTTAGCCCCTGAGGGAACCAGCA
Source organism: uncultured Acidobacteriaceae bacterium (assembly GCA_963750245.1). GTDB lineage: Bacteria > Acidobacteriota > Terriglobia > Terriglobales > Acidobacteriaceae > Sulfotelmatobacter. Next base: position 309,234 of record CAVVQB010000001.1, on the reverse strand, counting down.
AGTTATCACGTTCGTTCATTATGAGATGGCCGCTAGTCTCTTTCGCGCATCTCTCCTTCCACCGCCCGCATGCCCGCTCCTGCAGCCGCCGAAGACTCTTCATTCTTCTTCTTCCAGTCCGCCTCGGCTAGCACGCTGATTGCCTCCAGTTTCTTTTTCTTTAATCCGGCATTGATCGCCGCGAGTTGTTTCTGAGTCAGTTTCTGGAAATCATCGATCACGTCTTGCAGTTCATGACCCAGCGACTCGGTTCGCGCCGCCTGATAGTCTGTTGGCTTGCCGTCGTATCCCGTGATCGCGCCGTAGAGCTGGCCTAAATGTTCACGGATACGCTCCTCGCCCGTAACCATACCGCCTTCCTTGGTGGCGACGATCTTCGAGCGCAGCGCATCGCAATCCGCGGCCAGTTGCTGAAGGCTCTTGCGCAGAGAATCTTTCTCCCCAAGCTTCGCTGCTCTCGCGTTAGCGGCGTCGCGCACCCCTTCAATCGCAGCCACGCCAAAGGTCATATGCTCCAGTTCCTTGTAAACCTTCATCGAGAGATCGAACTGCACCTTGCGCTCCTCCACCGAATACTTGGCTCGCGGGTCCATCGCAACATCGAGTTGCTCCGTGTAAGTCTGATCGCCTTTGGTCAGCTTCACCGTGTACTTCCCCGGCAAAACCCGCGGCCCTTGCGCCGCCTCAAACAACGCCGATGCAGCTGGAGCAACCGCCGGCGGCTTCACGCGCATTCCCCATCCCGCACGGTTCAATCCCCGATGCTTGCTGCCCGCGACCGTATCCACAAGCTTGCCGTCCTGATCGAAGATCTCTATCTTCAAGTCGCCGAAGATGTGTCGACCTTTTTGGTAATAAGTAATCTGTGCATCGCTGGGACGACTCCGCCCGTGGAATGTTTCATCCCCTTCCGGCCAGCCACCGCTCACATCGAAAGACTGGGTCGATGGCCGCCCCGAAAGCAGGGTCGCCTCTTTCCCCATCACCTCTGGCGTGAGTGCGCGAAGCGGCGAAATGTCATCCACGATCCAGATGCCGCGCCCGTGCGTCGCCAGTACCAAGTCCGATTCTCGCGCCTGCACCGCGATATCATCCACCGGCGCGGAAGGGAAGTCTGCCCCCTTGTATTGCGCCCAGCGCCGCCCACCATCCACCGAGATCCAGAGTCCGAATTCCGTACCCAAAAAGAGAACCTTCGGATTGACCGTGTCTTCCTTAATCACATGAGCAAACCCGCGCACGCCGCTCTCCTGCGCTGGCAACGCCGTCCACGTCTGCCCGTAGTCGGAGGTCTTGTAAACATACGGCTTCAGATCTCCAAAGGTGTGACGGTCGAATGTGACGTATGCAGTCCCTTCGTCGAAACGGCTGGCCTCGATGGTCGTGACCCACGAATTCTTTCCCAGCCCGCCGATGTTGCCCACCACGTTCGTCCAGGTCTTCGCTCCGTCGCGTGTTATCTGTACATTTCCGTCGTCCGTGCCCACCCAGATAATTTGCCCGTTCTTCGGCGATTCCGAGATCGAATAGATAGTCGTGTACATCTCCGCGGAAGAGTTATCGATAGTCACGCCACCGGATTCTTCCTGCTTCTGCTTTTCGGGATCGTTCGTCGTCAGATCGGGAGAAATGCGATCCCACGACTGGCCGTGGTCGCGAGAGCGGAACAGAAACTGCGCCCCTATATAAAGCGTTCCTTTCTCATTGGGACTCATGTGAATCGGCGTGTTCCAGTTGAAGCGCAACTTCTTCTCGCCATAATTCGGCCAGGGGTGGATGTCTCGAGTCTCGTGCGTGTAACGATTGACCCGCCCGATCTCGCCGCCCTGCGCCTCGGCGTAAAGGTAATCTGGGTCCGATGTGTCTTCAAACATCCAGAAGCCATCGCCGCCGTACATATTTTCCCAGCGCGAATTCGTTATACCTCCCGGATACGACGAATCACCCACCCAGGAACTGTTGTCCTGCAAACCTCCATACACATGGTAGGGGTCCGCATTGTCCACGCTTACGTGATAGAACTGCGAAACCGGCAGGTTCATCTGGTGTTTCCAGCGATTGCCGCCGTCTTCGCTGCGCCACAAGCCGCCATCGTCGCCCGCTATGACGATGTTCGTATTTTTCGGATCGATCCACACGTCGTGGAAATCGCCGTGTGCCGCGCTCGAAACTACGTTGAAGGTCTTGCCGCCGTCGTTGCTGAGCAGCAGGATAAGGTCGGGTTTGAAGATTTTGTTTTCATCCTTGGGATCGACAATCAAATTGCCGAAATAAAATGGACGCCACACCATGTAGTTACTGGCATCCAGCTTGGTCCAGTTCATTCCAGCGTCGTCCGACCGGTAGAGGCCTCTGCCTTTTTCCGCTTCGATGTTGGCATAGACGACGTTAGGCTTCGACTCAGCCACCTGCACCGCGATTCGGCCGTAGGGCTTTGGAGGAAGGCCTTTGACGTTGGTCTCATTGATTTCCTTCCAGGTTGCGCCGTCGTCGGTCGACTTGAATAATCCACTGCCCGGCCCACCGGAGCGGAACGTCCAGCCTTGCCGCCGGAAATCCCACATCGCCGCATAAATCGTTTTCGGCTCCTGCTTGCTGCGCGCGATCATGGCGCAGCCGCTCGAACCATTCGCGCCCGCCAGAACTTTCTTCCACGTCTTGCCGCCGTCGCTCGTCTGAAAGACTCCGCGTTCGTCGTTGTCATCCCATAGGTGACCGGTGGCGCAAGCCATCACTTCATTACTGTCTGCAGGATTCACCAGAATCTTGGCGATGTGCTCGCTGTCCTTCAGCCCAACGTTGGTCCAATTCTCTCCACCATCAGTCGATTTATATAAGCCGTCGCCCACTGATACGCTGTTTCGCAACCACGCTTCGCCCGTACCCACCCAGACATTTTTCGAATTCGCAGGATCAATCGCCACCGCGCCGATCGATTGCACGTCTTCGCGATCAAATACCGGCTTGTATGTCGTGCCGCCGTTCACCGACTTCCACACTCCACCACTGGCCGCACCCACAAATACCGTTATGCGGCCGTTCTCCTCGACCGCGTCCAGCGCCGCAATACGTCCGCTCATGGTGGCTGAGCCGATATTCCGCGCGGGCAATCCAGAAATGGTCGCGGAGTCAAAGCGGTACGGCGCCTGCGCCGCGGCTGCTGCCGTAACGAAGAGCGCTGCGGCAAAGATCAACGCAATTCGGGTTAATTCTGCACTCGGCTGGATTACGAATCGTGACTCACGAGCGAATGCTTTCATGTCTAAGAATCCTTTGCTGCCAGATGATTTTCGTTGGATTTCAGCGGAGCGGATAATGGATCTCCATCAATGAATCCCTACCATGCCGGATTTCTTCTCCTCAGTCCTCAACGAAGCTGGAAGCGCGAAATCCGCGGGATCGATGGCTACGTTCGCTTCCATCTTCTGGACCGTATCTGTCTGCGCATCCGGATTACTTTTCGTTCCCTGAGAGATGGAAAAGGGAAACATCACGCCAGCTACGGGCTTGTAGGAGCCGAGGTTCACCACTCGATCGCGCACCGAACCCCGTATGAACTGTTGAATCTCCTTGCGAATCTCGATAAACGTATCGGGATCGAGGTAGTCATAAATGATGTCGCCGTTCTTGAGAGTCACCTTCAACCGCAAGGCGTCATCTCCGTCCACCACATCGTGGCCAAGATATTCGACGGTGTTGCCCTTCTCTTTGCAGTCCACCAGCGGGCCGTCGAAATCCGCGTCCAGCAACAGATCGCGCATGTCGTCTTCGCCCAGCAACTCAGGATCTTTCTTGCCGCCGAAGGGCTGAATCTGCCAGCCCGTGGTGCCGTCATACGCCTGCACCGCCGTCATGCCCTGCAGCGTAAACGTCTCGCGGACCAGATCGGGCCGCTCGTTTTCCTGCGTCACGGCTGCGGTGAACCCGCCGCCGCCCTCGAATTTGCCAGCCATGCGAAGGGTCTTAATTGCCTTGATTTTTTCTATCCCGCCCTTGGCCTGAATGTTCTTGGCGATCAGGTCATCGGCAGTTTGCGAAAGGGAAAACGTTGCGCAGCAGCAGACAGCAATCACCACGATCACGGCATGACGCATCAAACAGACTCCTGGTAGTGAGGGACTTGAGAACCCGGGAACGAAGAAACAGTACTCTACCCGGTAGTAGACGTGTTGTTCAAGCCTTGGTGAGCAGCGGGCGCATGGGTTCAGCGTTTGTGCCGATTTTGCAGGCAAGGAAAAAGCCGCTCTGGCGAGCGGCTTTCGAATTTCGCTTTGGTGAATCGTGCTCAGTGCGTGAACGAAAAGTTCAGCCCGGTTGTAAATATCACGTCATTTTTCTTTGCCGTGATCGGAGGGTTGGAGACGTAGATGTCATTGAACTGGTTTTGCCAGCCCAGCCACTTGCTGATCTTGGTGACCGTGCCAAAGTCGAATTCTCCCCGATACTGGCCGCTGTATCCGCTGGACAAGTCCGGAAAGAAGTAAAACTTCTGCGTTAGCACAGTCGTTTTCCCGGCTTTGTGCATCAGCTCTTCGCCCAGCGTGAGCGCGGCAAATTTGTTGGTCACGCCATAGGAGGTGAAGGTCGGGGGGACGGTAGGAGGAGTGACTTCCGGACCGTTGGAATATGTTTCGTGCGTGAAGTTAATGCCAGCCAGCAGGTCGATCACGGTATTGTCGGACTTGATCACGTGATAGCCTAAACCACCGGTATACACGGCGCGCAGATCCAGGTCCTGCAGGGCGTTACTCATGAAGTCCCCGGCGCCGAAGCCGAACACCTTGGGATTGAAGTTGCGATCATAGCGAAATCCGCCCGTGACCAGGTTCGCCACCGTGCTGGGCGTGGCTAGCTGATTCTGCGTGTCGATAGCAGTCAGATAGACAGTGATCTTGTCATTTACCGTGGGATGGACAGCATTGATCGCCAATGCCAGATTCGTGGTCTGGCTGTTGCCGCGAGCCAGCGAGAAACCCACATTGGCCCCGCCATTCCATCCATGCGCCAAGCCGGGATGCAACGACTTATCATAAGCGGCCTGCTCAGCATCGTTGCGGATCATCACCACGTTCCCACTCGGCACTTCGACCGTGCCACCAGTCTTTGTGGCGACTTCAATTTTTCCGTTGCTCGTATTTACCGGCCCCACGACAGTTTTCTTGTCCGATGTAGTGATATGCAATTCCTTCTCGGTCGTGATCTGCGTGATGGCTGTGAATTGCACAGTCACGTCCCCGGCAAACTCGGTGTGCAACACCAGCGTCTTGCCATCGGATTTCACGACCGTACCTGTCAGCCGATCGCCATTTTTCAACGTGATCTGATCGGCAAAACCCGCTGTGCTTAGTCCCAGAAACGCAATTAGGGCAACAAGTTCGAATTTACGCAACACTGCCTACCTCCACCCTTCAGAGTCAGTTTCACAGCTTAATTGCTTAAATGGCCCGGATTACCTGGAACAAAATTGGACGGGAAGTGGCGCAAAACCGCGATTGAATCAAAGAAGATTGCTACCCGCGAAGCGAACTCAGCCTTTGGTCTCTTTGGATTCAGTGCTCTTGCTCTGCTCGGTCGAAGCGGGCGTTGCAGGTGTGTCCTTCATGCCCTCTTTTAGAGCACGAATCCCCTCACCCAGCCCTTTGCCCAGTTCAGGCAGTTTCTTGGGACCGAACACCAGCAGGGCAATCGCGAAAATAATGATCAAGTGCGTCGGTTGAAACAAACCCTCAAACATCGGAACCTCCAAAAACCACACCCCTACTTCTTTATACGCTACCGGACGGACACCGGGAAGTCAAACCTCTACCCCGGTAGAAAGGCCGAAGTCCATACGTCAGCAGCCTTTAATTGCTACTCTTTCACCCCACCGAAAACTGTGCTGTGACTAAAATCACTGCCCAAAGTGACGGCCAAAACCGTAGTAAGCCTGCCGTCTTTGAGTTGCTTCCGCCGTGCTTCCCCGCGGCCATGGTTACCACGTTACCTCCGTGACCTTACCTTCGGGTTCGCCGCCGGGCTAATGTGAATCAGCGGTTCCGATGTCGGTGGCCGCATCCGTACAAAAAGCACTGCGGATACCGCAACCCAGCAAGCCAAACCGTTTCCGGAGAGTCGAGTGAAGCGCACGGGCCTCTCAGTTTTCTTCTTTCTTTTTTGGGCGGCCCTGACTGCCCAGTCCAGTCAAACCCAGCCCGTTAATTCTGTTCAATTGATGGCGTGGCTGATGACCGGTGTCCCTAGCGGCCGTCTCGTTCGGATCGTCAACGAGCGGGGTATGGCAAATATCCCCGGCAAGGAACAGATTCAACAATTCGAAGCCGCCGGCGCCAATGCGACTCTGCTCCAGACTCTCGCCGCACTAAAGCCCTCCTCCGTCAGTTCCCAGACTTCTGAGATCCCAGCGGCTTTATTGAAAGCGGCAGCCGACGCCAAGGCGCTGCGTTTCCACCAAGCCGAGATCGATCTGCATCCGGCCATCAACGCCGACCCCCGGAACGCCGCACTGCACTTCGCGTTGGGCGGGATGCTTATCCGGCAAGAGCAGTGGGACGATGCCTTCGACGAGATTACCCTGGCCACGCAACTGATGCCAGATCTGCCCGAAAATCACAGCAGCTTGGCCTACATTTTCTATCGTCTGGACGATGCTCCGAATTCGATCGCGGAAGCTCGCACCGCCCTCAGCATCGATCCTCAGAATGCCGAGGCATATCAGTTCCTCGGGCTCGCACTTTATATCAATGGACGATACGCCGCGGCGGTGCATGCTTTCGATGAGTCGTTGGCCCGCGATGCGGGGAATGCCGACACGTACTACGACCTCGGTATTACGCTGCGTGCAGGCGGGAATCAAGCCGCTGCTATCACCGCTTATCGCCAGGCCATCCGCCTGAATCCGGCCCTTTGGGAAGCGCATTCCAACCTTGCGGTTGTCTTGCACGAACAAAATAAGCTGGACGAAGCCATCTCCGAATATCAGGAAGCCAAGCGTCTGGCGCCCGAAGAAGCTTCCGTCCGCAACAACCTGGGGAATACGTATTGCGATAAGGGCGATTTCGACGCCGCCCTGATCGAGCTGCGCGAACTTTACCGCCAGCATCCCGAGTGGCAGCAGGGACACGGCTGCCTCGCTCGCGCCTATCTGTCGAAGCGGGATTACGCCAACGCCATCCAACAACTTCAGGTATCGGTTCGCCAAAATCCCACGAGTTCCTCGGAACACCGGATGCTCGGGGAAGCGTTCGTTCTCAATGACAAGCTGGACGAGGGTATCCGCGAGTTGCGTCTGGCCGTCACGCTCAATCCCGACTCCGACGCGGCCCACCATTTTCTGGGCACGGCATTGTTCCAGCAGCAACAACTGGTAGCGGCAGAGAAGGAATTCCGCGAGGCTCTTCGGCTGAATGGATCTCCGGACAACCACTACTCCTTGGCGGCGTGCCTGATGACGATGGACCGTTACGAGGAAGCGCTGGTCGAACTCGATGCCGCCGCAAAGCTCGATCCGGAGCGCACGCTCTATCGCGCACGCCGCGAAGAGTTGGTGAAACTGATGAAGGAGACGAATTCCCGCTGATCGAATTCCTGCCTGACCAACAGGACAGTGCCCGCATATGCACTCACGCTATTTTCAGTCAGCGAGGCGAGTTACTTAAACTGAACGCTTGAGGAGAAATTGATTATGGACTTGACGCGATCCACGATGGCAGCTGCCGCAACAAGAGTGGCGAAGTCGATTCCCCGCGAGGAAAACGATCTGCGGAACGATCTTCGGCGTCTCAATTCCGCAGCGCTGGATCGGATCGCCGCCGCAGCTCCGGAAGAAACCGCCCACAAGTCTTCGGGCTACGGTCTGCCGTGCGCGAAGTGCCGTCTTTACTATCCCGCAAGCCTGGATACTTGCCCAACCTGCAAGAGTAAAGAGCGGGTTTCTCCCACTGTTTTTCCTGCTGCTCCGAAAACCCAAGTCGCGGCTGAAGTGGTGCCCGACAGCGCCCTGATCGAACAGGAACGGGAAGCCTTTTTGAAAGAGTTCAAGTCGCAGCTTTTCGCGGCACACGCGGAAGTAGCAAATTCGCCCGTGGTGTGCACCCTGGGCGAACATCACGTTCAAGGCGCGGAGGCGGCTTCCATCTGCAGGCAATGTTACGACCGCCTGCAGGAGCGCGTGGATATCTGCGAGGCGGCTCTCCATATGGACGTGAAAGACGCGGCACAAATTGTCTACGACGCCGTCTGGGCTGATCCCTCCGACCCCAGTAAAACCTACACCAACGCGGCCAGCGCCTTGCTCACAGAATTACGCAAACGCGCCGGGGTCTCCAGCATGATTGGTCCCTTCCAACCGCTGGGAAACTAAGCCTCATCAGTCAAGACACTTGTTAAAATTCTCTTTCGAGAAATCGCCGGAAATTCTACGCCAGCAGGTTCAGTCCACTCTTGCTCGCATAGAAGCTTTGCAGTATGGAGGTCGTGTCAGCGCTGGCGGAAGAAGCCGCATCCGAATTCAGCGTGGCAAGCAGCCCTTCAACCAGCTGCAGGGATTGAAACGCCACGGTGGCTTCATTGACCTGCGCCGAGGCTGAGTTTTTCAGATCCCCTAGAACGGTCGCAAAAGCAGACTGGGCCGTGGATAGATCACCGGAACTTAGTGCGCTACCGAGCGTTGACATATCGGTGGAGAGTTGAGAGTTGCCGGGTTGAGAGGGGCTGGACAAGCTGCTTCCACCGGATGTCCCTGAATTTTGAAGCACTGTCAGCAGCGTCTGGAAAGCCGATTGGGCACCGATCAGATTGCCTGACGCAAGGCTGCTTTGCAGGGTTTGCAAAGCTTGTTGTTGGGCGGGGTCGCTTGCCGAGAGCACATCTTGAGCGAGTCCTGCGGCAGAAATCGAGCTGATTGACATGGTTCTCCCCGTGGGCGGCCATGGCCTGTGGCCGCTTCCCCAGGCTATCGACAGTTCTCGCGGAAAACTTTAGCGTGCTTCCTGGCCACAAGTGACAAGCTCCTGCTACTGCAGCCAACAGCTTAGGCTGCCTGTTTCCCAGAGGGCTCGCTTTCGATGTAGATCCACGAAATCTACTCGGGCTTGACCGCTACCCATTTCTTGCCCGCGTAGAGCTTGTACGCCCCATCATCCTCGACTAGCTTCAGAGGCACGGGTCGCTTCAAAGAGGCGTCCGTTTGGTAGGGGACGCCGAGCACATCTTCGTTCGCCACATTCATGACCGTGAACTTGTCGGCCCCAAACCCGAACCCGTAAGCTCCCGGCGCCAACTCCGAGCCTCCAATATTTAGCTTGCGCTCGGTAATGAGCATGCCCTGATATTTCTGCTGGATGGCTGTCGAGTATCCCGAGGCGTCCACGAGAGCGGCAAACGCTATTTTTCCGTCGGCGGTTTGAAATCCAACCGCATTCCGCAACTGCGTCGGCGCTTTCTGTTCAGCAAAGAAAAATTCTGTGGGCACAACCTTTTTCAGTTCGTCCGCGCTTAGCAGATGTTGCGCCGGTTTCTGTGCCAGGCTAGAGGTCAGAAGCATCGCTACCAGAATCCCAACCCCTGCGAAATGTATGTCTTTCATGGATTTGTCCTCAATTGCTGCATGGGCATAACGCCCACAGGAAATCTAGTCGTTTCCGGAGACGAGCGCAAATTCCGTTTGCCCGCAAGATTCGGATAGTCCGTTCCCAGCGCCTGCGCAATACTCGTTTCTATTATGACTGCTACGAACATGACTTTCCCTCACGCGAGCGCCGGTGCCATACTTGCAGACGACGCAACCATGCCCACGTTGAACGCAAACCCGGCAAAACCCGAGAGCACTCAGCCCGAAAATACCCGGATTGGCGACGATCAGTGCTGGGACGCTGTGGTCGCACGCGACTCCCATCGCGACGGACAATTTGTTTTTGCCGTCGCCACGACTGGCGTTTATTGCCGACCTTCGTGTGGGGCGCGCCGCCCCAGGCGCGAGAATGTGAAGTTCTTCTCGCGTCCTGAGCAGGCGGAAAAAGCCGGATTTCGCGCCTGCCTGCGCTGCCGGCCCAGAGAGTTCAGCGGCAATCCGCAATCGGATACGGTCAAAGCCATCTGCCGCTACATCGAGCAGCACCTCGATGAGTCGATCACGCTGGAGCGTCTGGGCAAGGAGTTTGGGCAGAGTCCCTTCCATCTACAGCGCCGCTTCAAGGCCGCGCTCGGAATCACGCCGCGCGCGTACGCGGATTCCTGCCGGCTGCGCCAGCTCAAACGCAACCTGCAGTCCGGCGACAATGTGACCCGCGCCATGTATGACGCGGGTTACGGCTCCAGCAGTCGCCTCTACGAAAAGACCGCCTCCCACCTCGGTATGACGCCCGACAAATATCGCAGGGGCTCAATCGCGGCCACCATTCGCTACGCCATCTCCGATTCGCCTCTGGGACGCATGCTGGTCGCGGCCACCGATCGCGGTATTTGCTCGATTCAGTTCGCGCGTTCCGACGCTGAATTGATCGAAGGCCTCAGGCACGAATTTCCGTTTGCCGCGCGAAAGGCGGACGAAAGCGGATTGGAAGTATGGATCGAAGCCTTGCTATCGAAGATGACCGGCAGGGAATTGAATGCCTCCCTTCCGCTGGATATTCGCGCCACCGCTTTTCAGCGGCGCGTTTGGACCTATCTGCAGTCGATCCCGTTCGGAGCGACGCGCTCTTACGGCGAGGTAGCGAAGGCGATTGGTCAGCCCACCGCCAGCCGGGCTGTGGCGCGCGCCTGCGCCACGAATCCCGTAGCGGTGGCCATTCCATGCCATCGTGTGGTCCGGGAAGACGGCAGCATCAGTGGCTACCGCTGGGGCGTGCAACGCAAAAAGACACTGCTGGAAATAGAACAGCGGGGATTTTAAGGAGCCGCGAGACTTGCGGCTCCGCCCGTTCCCAACCATTAGTGAGGCTGGGGCTGCTCCAGCAACGCAAACTCCGTCGGCTCCCGGTGGCGCGCCATCGCGGCTTCGCTTCGGGATCGCAGGAGTTGGCTACCACCTTCCCGAGTAGGCGTCCAAAGCTCCGACAGGAAACATCGGGCGTCATAGCAATGGAAGACGACCATGCCGGTTCGGCCTACCCGACGCTCGCTGACTTGATTCGCTGTCCCGATGAAGACCGTTTTGCCGTCCGAATCCTGTACGATGAGCCGTTCGTGCGCTGCCGACATCGCATACAGACCCGCCGGAAATGGTTTGTCCGAAATCGAGAAGTCGAACGGCACCTTGACCGTAATCTTCGCCTGCGCGGAAACGTGCAAGGCGACAAACACCACCCAGATGCATAACACCGCGAGCCGAAGCGCTTGTTTTTTCATTCTCACTACCTCCTCATCCTCTAAATGTTCAGCCCAGGCCGTAGCCAATCTGGCCCAAACGCGTTGGCAGGACAATGGATGGAACGTGGCGCGGGTCGGATAAGAATGTGATTGGCCAAGAAGTTGAAAGTAGAGGGCTTGCAAAAGAAAGTGATTCTCGCCCGTAGAAGAAAAATCCCCGTCTCGGTGTAAACTCACCAACAACAAAGTGGGGTCAGGGGATGGAACGGCCCGTCGCGAATTCCAACAAAGTGCGTTTCGGTCTCTTCGAGGCTGACCTGGATACCCGGGAGCTACGCAAGTCCGGGATAAAGATCAAACTAAACGATCAGCCTTTTCAGGTATTGGCGTTGCTCCTCGAGCATCCGGGCGAGGTGGTTACCCGCGAAGAAATACAGACTCGACTCTGGCCGGCGGACACCTTCGTTGAATTCGACGTAAGCCTGAACGGTGCCGTGAAGAGACTGCGGCAGGCTCTGGGAGATGAATCCGACAATCCCAGATTTATTGAGACCCTCTATCGCAGGGGATACCGCTTCATCGCGCCGGTTTCGAGTCCGCCCTCCCAGCATGCTCTCCGCCTAGAGACAACAGGCGTCGCGTCGCAGGATGGGAATAGAAATGGTCCAGTGACGCCACGGCCCGTCCGCGAACCTCGCCGTCCCCTGCCGACCTGGGTATACGTTGCGGCCAGTTGTCTGGCGCTGCTGCTCGTCGGTGTCCTTTTCGCAACCACTCTAAGATCGTCACCGCGAATTCTGGGCTTCACCCAAATCACCCGCGGCGGCAAGGTTCATCAACTGGCTGGGCTGGTCACGGATGGGCAGAGGCTCTATTTTCAAGCCGTGGATCGCGACCGCGTCGCCTTGGCCCAGGTTTCGGTAAGCGGGGGCGATAGCGCCCCGATTGCGACTCCCTTCAACGAGACCTTTCTTGGCGATATTGCACCCGATGGCTCCTCGCTGCTCATCAGCAGTTTCGAAGGCACAATTAAAGAAGCTCCCATCTGGATTCTTCCCCTACCCGCCGGATCGCCACGTCCGCTGGGAACGATGCAGGTTCACTCGGCGGTATGGACGCCGGACGGACGCCATTTGCTTTTCGCCCAGGGAGCCGACCTGTACGAGTCAAACTCCGACGCATCCAATGTCAGGAAACTCGCAACTCTCACCCCGCGAATTGGTGACGTAGAGGTATCGCCGGATGGGCAGAAAATCAGCGTGACCGTCAACGACCTCAGGACCGGCTTTGGTGAGTTCTGGGAACTCAACCGCGATGGGAGCTATCCCCATAGGCTGCTGCCGGGCTGGGACGATTCTCCCCACGAATGCTGCGGGCACTGGACGCCGGACGGAAAATATTTCCTCTTCAGCAGCCTTCGCGAGGGACGAAGCAGCATATGGATGCTCCCGGAGCGGCGTTCGTGGTTTCAACCCAAGGCCAGGCCCGTGCAATTGACCAACGGCCCGCTGGATTTTTCAAAGCCGGTTCCATCGAAGGATGGGAAGCGAATCTTTGCCGTGGGTGAGCAACCACGCTCTGAAGTGCTTCGATACGATGGCCGATCCTTCGTTCCGTACCTCGACGGCGCCTCGGTGACCGACTTGGCGTTCTCGGCAGACGGACAACGCGTGGCCTACATCTCGGTTCCAGAGGGAGCCCTCTGGATGAGCAAAGTCGATGGGAGCAACCGGCTCAAGCTGAGTGATCCGAGTGTGATGGAGGCGGCCTTGCCGCGCTGGTCGCTGGATGGAAGTGAGATCGTGTTTATGGCGAGAACGCAAAAGACGGATTGGCGGGCTCACGTGGCTGCCACGAATGGACATGGTTTGCGCGAACTGATTCCGGGCGCGGCGGCCGGTTTCGATCCCGGCTGGTCCCCCGACGGTAAATCGATCCTACTGGCCGTGGGAGATTTGGGCACGACCAGCAACAAAATCAGCATACTCGATCTGCAAACCCAGAAGGTTGCCCCAGTTCCTGGAGGAGAGAATCTGTTCTCCCCACGCTGGTCTCCCGATGGCCGCTACATTGCTGCGATCACGACGGATTCTCAAGCGCTGATGCTGTTCGATCGTACGAATCAACAGTGGACCACGCTGGCGCGCATGGGAGTCGGATTCCCCACTTGGTCGCATGATGGCCAGTACCTGTATTTCGATTCCATTCTCACGGAAGATCCGGCGTTTTTCCGGGTGCGAATCTCCGATCGCCAGCTGGAGCGCGTAACCACTTTGAAAGAGATTCACCGGCTTTGGGGACCGAACGGAGAGTGGAGTGGTTTAGGTCCGGATGATTCTCTCCTGGTGACGCGCGATATCGGCAGCCCGGAGATTTATGCCTTGGATTGGCAGCCCTGAAGCGCGTTCACCCGGCTTGCGGGCCGGCACTTCTTCGAGCCACTACCGCCCAGTTCAGCAATGCCAGTGCGACCGTCGCAATCAGGATTAGACTCTGCCCGAAGTCTACCCGCGTCACCAGCGCCGTGCATATCAACACCCCGACTACGGCGAACAAATTCCCGGCAGGCAGGCGGAAGAGTGCTCCATCCGGCTGTTTACGCCGCAGTACGGGCAAGGCCGCGCAGCCTACTCCGTAGTAAAGAAGCCGCGCTACGGCCGAGAGTGTTACATTCCACTTGAATTCGCCGATCAGCGCAAATCCCCAGACCAAAGCCGCAAACACAAGAATCGATACGTAAGGGGTGTGAAAGCGGCGATGCACCGCGGCGAAGACCTTGGGGAAGTCCCCCTGCTCGGCCAGAGCGAAGGTCACACGCGGCATGGCGAGGATTTTCGCGCTCAGATATCCGTAAAAAGAGATGAGCGCTCCAACCGCAACCAGCGCGGCGCCGATAGGACCAATCGCCATTCGCGCCACATCGGCCAGAGGCCGCTCGCTGTGCGCGGCGTTGGGCAGCACTCCTACCACTACCCACTGAATGAGCGCATAGATCACGGTGCAGAGCAGTAACGCAACAAACAGTGCAAAAGGAGCGTCCCGGCGAGGATTCTTTGCCTCGCTCATGGGCGCGAGAGCAGTTTCGAATCCGCCATAGGCGAAGACCAGAAGCAGCACTGCTTTCATCCACCGATCGGCGCCGGGAGAAGTGGCGGACACGGTCGCGTTGATCCAGTGCTGGTTGTAAAGCACGAACATGCCGAGAACGATTACGCCGAACAGAGGAATAAGCTTAGCCGCGGTGAACAGGTTGCTCACCTCCGCTCCGGCCCGTACGCCGCGAATGTTGATCACCGTCAAAAGGCCAATCAGGAACGTTAGTATGAGCGCGCGCGGCAGTGGATTCCTGGCGTGTGGCCAAAATTCGCCCAGATAAATAACAAACAGGTTGGCGTTGGCGGCGGGTGCGGCCACTTGTCCCAGAAAGAGCATCCAGGCGGTTTGAATGCCCATGAGACGTCCGAAGGCGACACGGGCGTAGAGGTATGGCCCGCCGGCTTGCTGAAAGCGCGACGCAACTTCGGCGAAACAGCCCATGATTACGCCCATTCCGGCTCCCGCGGCGAGCACCGCGTAAGGGCTGTGGTTACCAAGGAGACCCGCCACGGTCGAGGGCAGCCCGAACACTCCACTTCCAAGGATGGAGTTGACGACAAGCGCAACCAGGCTCCAGCGGCCAATGGCGCGGATGAGCTCAGACCGATTGGCCCTAACGGCAGTGGATTCGATCACCGCAGGTTTGTATCACAAATCCCGAACTCGCTGACAGTGGTTCGCGCTGTTCGGCCCATGACTTTCGAGCAAGAGTAACTGTACTGTTGGTCGCGATCCGCAGCCAGAGGTACCCAGCAGGAACCTGTTATCTGCAAGAACAAGCAATCAAGCGAGCGCGTGAAAAGCCTTGCCAGTGGCTCACTCTGGGCTGATCACGCCAAAGGTCACTTTCTGCCAGACGAAAGTAATTGCCGAATTACGAAAGCGCATGATCGTGGGACATCTATCCGCTTGCCCCTGCCGATGAGATGTTCAAGCGACGCAATTCAAACCTTCAATGGCCACGGGAATCGATCCACAGATGGACGACCTTCATACACGGATGATGCGAGTTACCGAAGACTTGCGCGTGATTCAGCGCGAACTGAACTGCGCCGCCATGCAAGCGCCCAGCGATCCCGAACTGATGGAAGCCCTGAGCGCGCTGCCGGAGACGGAAGCCATCCAGATCTTGTGCAAGGCGCTCGACCAGATGCGCCACTTCCTCTGGTTTTACACTCAGGTGATGAGCAACGATCCCGAACTCGGCGACAAACTGCGGCAGTCCAGCGGATCGAAGACAGTCGAAGACTCCAAAGTAGATTCGTCCTTCCTCGACCAACTCACCCGTGCCGATGAGGCCCTGCTGTTGCGCTACATGGCCGAAGCCAAAGAACGCAAGCCGAACTAACCGGTTGCCCCGCGGACGATGGTTCGTTTCACTTCTCCATCTGGACCCAACACCACAAGATTCGCTTCCGCGCCCGGCGTCAGATGCCCGTGGTGCGCCAATCCCGCGGCTCGCGCGGGATTCAGAGTCGCGGCACGCACCGCATCGCGCAGTTTCCAATCGGCGAATTGAACAATGTTGCGGACCGCGCGATCCATGGTCAGGACGCTGCCGGCGAGGCTACCACCGGAAGTACAACGCCCACTCTTGACCTCAACCTGAATGGGCCCGAGTTGGTAGTTTCCGTCGGGCATGCCCGCTGCAGCGATCGCGTCGGTGATGAGCACGGCACGCTCAATGCCTTTCGCCTTCAGGAAAAGCTTCACCACCTCCGGGGCAAGGTGAATTCCATCGGCGATGATGTCGGCGGTGAGTTCCTCATTGGTCAGCACCTCGCCAATGATCCCAGGCTCGCGATGATCGAGCGGGCGCATCGCGTTGAACGTGTGCGTGGCATGGCGAGCGCCGGCCTTCACCGCCGCGCGAGCGCCCTCCATAATGGCGTCCGAATGACCAATGCTCACGCAAACCTTGCGCCGCGCAGCTTCCGCAATGACCTCAATTGCTCCGGGCAGCTCCGGCGCGATGGTCATCATGCGTACGTGACCGTGCGCGGCCTGCCAGAGTCGTTCAAAAATCTGTATCGTAGGCTCGAGCAGATTTTCCGGAGGATGCACGCCGCGCCGCTTGTGGCTCAGAAACGGACCCTCCAGGTGGATGCCGAGCGGCCGGGCCTGTACTGAGTCGCCATTGGTGCCGACGGATGGAGCAGCTTCAATAGCTTCGGCGATTCGCTCCAGCGCGGCGCAGGTCTGGTCCAGCGGTGCGGCTACAGTGGTCGCGAAGTAGCCGGTTACTCCGTGGGTTGTCAGAAATTTGTTGAGCCTTGGCAGCTCCGCCGGCGCGGCCCGCATAACATCCAGTCCCGCCCCGCCATGCATATGGATATCTACGAAACCCGGCGCAAGAATGGCGTCCCGGCTCTCACGCGTGAAATCGATCACGGTGGCATTCTTCGGAATTTCCACCTCTCCCTGCGACGAAACTGCGGAAATGAAACCATCCTCAATAAACACGAGCGGGTTCATTAATTCTTCCAGCGGCGTATAGAGACGATGAGCCCGGAGGACGATCATATTGCGTGAGCTGATGAAGCGTGCGAATTTGGTGCGCCATCAGTGTAGCGCGAAAGATGACGGCGAGGCAGCAGGGCCGCTCGACGGGCCGATGTTATAATTTGAGTGCCTATCGAGAAGTAAACGTGTACGGGTGGATGATGCGTCCCTGTTGCCGCCCGCAGCGCCGTCGGGGAGTGGCTCAGCCTGGTAGAGCACCTGGTTCGGGACCAGGGGGTCGGAGGTTCAAATCCTCTCTCCCCGACCATCAAAATTTTGCGCGCGACCACTCAGCCCAGGCCTTGGACGCTCGTAAGTAACGCCACTGGTAATCCCTCCCTGGTGCCGTTCCCTCACATGTCGATGACCGATATCCTCGGACCATGAAACTCCTCAGCGCCGACAACGGTTCCCCTCAGGCAGCACTCACCGTAGTGCGGAAAGCTGCGGCTCTCAACCAGGGTGACGTGAACGCCCTGGCGGCGATCAAGCTGATCGAACGCGGCATTGAAGCCGAGATTCAGGCGGATGCGATCCGGCTCCACGCGCTCGGAGTACGGTGGTAGTGGCTTGCAAGTCTCATCCCTTCTGAAGTCGCTTGCCCGTTTTCGAACGATCGTTTACCAGAGCTTTGTTCGCCACCTTCGACGCGCAATTCTCATCAGAACCGACTGATTACGCGAAGAAGGTCTCGCCCGTCGCAACTTCGTGCGGAGCACTGGTTCCCGCAAGTTCAATCGTGTTACCCTCGCAGCCGTTCCGCTCGAAGAAGCTTCATTCAACAACAGACTTGTGGGAGGCTTGGGATGAGCGACGAGGAACGCGGGAAGACAACTGTCAGTAACGATCCCATTACGCGCCGCGACTTTCTGAATTCGACGCTGCTCGCGTCCGGCGCGGCGCTGCTAAGCCACATCAGCCCCGCTCAACTGTTGGCTCAGGGCAGCAGCCAGGTGGCGGACAACTTCACCGGTTATGGCGGAGTGGGCGACTATGCCGGCTCAAACGGGAACACGGAAGCTGTTCTCACGGCTGGTCACGGGATTCGAGATGGAGCTTACGAGAGTCTGACGAACGTCATCGATACTGGAGAGACGTTCGATTGTGCGGTGGTTGGCGGAGGCATCAGCGGCCTCGCCGCGGCGCTTCTGTTCCAACGTGAAACCGGCCACAAGCTGAGTTGCTTGGTGCTGGAGAACCATCCGATCTTTGGCGGTGAGGCAAAGCAGAATGACTTTGAGGTCGACGGTCATCGACTCTCAGCTCATCAAGGTTCCGCTGTTTTCTGGGTCCCATATCCTTACAGCTTCATCGGCCATTTTTACGATTCGATTGGACTCCGGGCGCCGCGGTTCGAGTATCAGAAGTGGGGAAGTCGTGAGCCGGAGATGCCGCTCAGCAAAACGCCGTACGACATGCAGGGCGAGATGCCGAAGACTTATGGCTTTTACTTCGGCCCGAAATTTGGCCAGAAGCCGGGCACCTGGCTTATCGATCCATGGGGCAACAAATTAAATGGCGCGCCCCTCACGGCTCAGCAAAAGGTGGAGTTGCTGAAATGGCGCAGCGGTGGCACTCCCGAAGCGCGGCCCAAGTATCACGGAGATCCGGTTTCGCGGTATCTCGATAGCATCACGCTGGAAGAACACATGATGCAGCTCTTTGGCATCAGCCGCGAGACGATCCGCACATTTCTGTGTCCCGTCGAGGGCGGCGGTTCCGGCCTGGGCCCAGACGCACTTTCGGCCTATGCCGATTACGCCGCCGATTTGCTCCATCCATTGCCCCGCGACGATAGCGATCAGATGTTTCCCGGGGGTAACGCCGGTATCGCGCGTCAAATGATAAAGACACTCATATCCGATTCCATTAGTGGCGCCAATACGATTGCGGGCGTAAATAACGGACGAGTTAACTTTGCTGCACTCGATCGTCCAGGACAAGAAACGCGAGTTCGATTGAGTGCCACCGTCGTCGCGGTGCAGCACGAGGGAGATCCAACAAAGTCACAATTCGTCTCTGTTACCTATGCGAAAGACGGGAAGCTTTACAAGGTGAGGGCGCGATCCTCGGTTGTCGCCGGCGGATGCTGGACGGCCAAGCATATCGTGCGAGACTTGCCCAGCACTCATCGTGAGGCATACGAGCAGTTCTACCGATCGCCGTGCATGATGGCGAATGTCGCGGTGCGGAACTGGCGGTTTCTTTACAAAATGGGTATCACCGGATGCCGCTGGTTCGAGGGCATCGGCAACTACACGGAGGTTCGCAAGCTGCCAATCTTCGGTGCACCGTCGCCGACCATCTGCCCCGACTCTCCCACAGTGCTGACGCTGAAGATTCTCTATTCGTATCCCGGGCTACCAACGCAAGACCAAGGTATCCGGGGACGCACCGAGATGATTGGCACATCATTCAAGGAATACGAGCAGCAGATTCGCGATCAATTCAGCGACATGTTTTCGAGCTCCGGCTTCGACGCGAAGCGAGACATCGCCGGAATCATTCTTAACCGCTGGGGACACGCATATCTGAATCCGCAGCCGGGATTCTTCTTTGGCAAGGACGGCAAGCCGGCGCCGAGCGAAGTCTTGCGTGGCGCGCCATTCGGACGCATCGCGTTTGCCAATACCGATCTCGCCGGCATCATGGACCACCGCTGTTCGATCTTGGAGGCCGATCGCGCAGTCCGGCAGTTGCTGGACCAGGTGATTACGCAAGACTTCAAGAGCTAGGGGTTACAGATCGCTCTCAGCGAGACCCGAGTCGGGCGCTGGCTCGGCGCCTCACTTCTGTGTGGATTTCCCTTTCGTCACCTGCTCGTACCACAAACGGTGATGGGTTCTCGCCCACGCTGTTGATACTTCTCCGCGGATGATCGACGTAAAGCCCCCGCGGACCATGGCCGTGCCCATGTAAACGTGAATGATAAAGCCGGCGATCGTTGCCAGTGCTGCGGTGACGTGGATTGTGACCGACAAATAGCGCAGCCACCGTAAACTCCACGGGATGTCCTCTACAAACCACAGTCCGAGACCCGAAATCAGCAGCAGAATTACTCCATAGAACATCAGCCAAAAGAATATTTTCTGGCCATAGTTGAAGCGGCCTTCGGGCGGAAGATTTTGGTCGTCGTTCTCGATGTAATGCTTGATTGCCTTTTGCCAGCGCCGGTCGGCATCGGTGGTAGCCATGTCGCCGTACCACATCTTGTACATCCAGAACACAGACGCCGCGAAGGCTAATCCGAACCAGGGATGCCAGAAGCGCGCCGTTGGTCCGCCGCCCACCATCGCCGCCAGCCAGAACATGTAAGGCGACCAGAAAGCCAGCCCGGTAATCAGGCAGTAGATATAAGTGAGAGCCGCGAACCAGTGGTGGACGCGCTCGCTCAGCGTGTAGCGGAGGATGCGTTCTCCGGGCTCGCCTGTAGTTCGTGTTGGGGAGATGGCGCGCGAACTCACGGCTGTCCTCCGTTCCCATCCTTTACGGGATGCACTTCCTTCGGGCCATAGCGGAAGTAATGGAGCGTGACCCCGATGAGGCCGCCGAGCATCGCGAGGTTCCCAATCCACTTCGCCGGCCCCTTCCAGAAGCGGACGATCCAGGGAACATGCGGATCTTTCGGCAAGCCGCCATAGGCCTCAGGATTCGTCACATCGTGCAGCACATAAATGACGCCTGTCCCGCCCACGCCCGCCGGATCATAAACACCCGCTTTCTCGATCCCATAGTTTTCGCGAAGCTGCTTCGCACGAGTCTCCGCCAATTCTTTCATCTCCGGCTTGGTGCCAAAATGCAGGCAGCCTGTGGGGCACGCCTTGATGCAGGCCGGTTCCAGCCCGACCGACACGCGGTCATTGCACAACGTGCACTTGAAAACCTTGCGCGCGTCGGGACTGAATTTCGGAATGTTGAACGGGCAGCCTGTCATGCAATATCCGCAACCGATGCAGTTCGCCTCCTGGAAATCGACGATGCCGTTGGCATACTGGACGATGGCTGCATCGGCGGGGCAAGCTTCGAGGCAGCCCGGATCAGCGCAGTGCATGCATTGATCTTTGCGCATCAGCAGCATCATGCTGCCGTCTTCGCGCTCATGCTCGTTGAACTTGATCAGGTTCCAGTAATTCCACGCCGTCTCCGGCATGGTTTGGTAGCTGTTGTTAAAAGTGGTTTCGCTGAACGGGTATCCGTTCCATTCCAGGCAGGCCACTTCGCAAGCTTTGCAGCCAATGCACGTGGTTGTGTCTACCAGTTTGCAGACCCGGAATTCCCGGTCCACTCCGGCGCCGGGGACGGACCCAGCGTGTCCCGAGATTCGGACGATTTCCGTTGGGGCCTGGCTCATGGTCGCTCCTACGCCTTCTCGACTTTCACTAAGAAGCCCTTGGTTTCAGGGGTGTGGGCATTCGGATCCGTGACGGTGGGCGTCAGCAAATTCGCCGGCGTCCGCGCGTCTCTTCCTGCATCTTCGGTGATCCCGCGAAAGCCCTGGTGAATCGGCAAGCCGATCTGATAGACCTTCTTGCCATCGATCATCATGGGTCTCAGCCGGCGCGTGACAAAGGCTTTGGCCATGTACGTCCCGCGCGCACTGATGACTTTGATCATGTCCGTCCCGCGAATGCCTTTTTCTTCTGCCAACTCCACCGGAATCTCCACGAACGGCTCTGGGATCAATTGGACATTCATCGGATTATTCTTCGTCCAATAGTGATATTGCTCGGTCAGCCGGTATGTCGTGCAGACGATGCTGTACTCCTCCGGAGTCCCAAACTTGTCGTACGGCGTAGTGAACTTTTTCACCAACGGATTATTCGATTGGTTGGGGTGCAGTGGGTTCTTGATTGGGCTTTCGATCGGTTCGTAGTGTTCCGGGAATGGTCCATCCGCAAGCACGCCGATGGGCGCAAACAGCCGCCCCACGCCTTCCGGGTTCATGATGAATGGCCCCATGTGGTCTTTGGGAGGGGAGTCTGGTTTGAAGTCAGGCACATCATTGCCTGCCCATTTTCCTGACGCTTCGTTCCACCACACCTGTTTTCGCTCCGGATCCCAGGGTTTTCCTGAAGGGTCGCAGGATGCCCGGTTGTAAAGCACGCGGCGATTCGCCGGCCACGACCACGCCCAGTTCTGGTAGATGCCCAGGCCTGATGGATCCTCGGTGCCGCGACGCGCCATCTGGTTTCCTGCCTCCGTCCAACATCCCGAATAAATCCAGTTGCCGCATGCGGTCGTTCCGTCATCTTTCAACCAGGCAAAACCAGGTAGTTGTTGGCCAGCTTTGATCACCTGTCCTGTCGTCGGATCCGTCAAATCCGCCAGTGCTTTGCCGTTCAGTTCCATCGCTATTTGCGAAAGGGGGGGATGAGCGGCGTCTGCGTAGGCCCAGCTCAGATTCAGAATGGGGTCAGGGAACTTTCCGCCGTCCTTCTTATAGAGATCACGAACCCGCAGGAAAATCTGCGCGATGATGTCCTGATCAAGCCGCGCTTGTCCGGGAGGCGGAACGGCGGCGTATTTCCACGTCACCCAGCGCGCCGAATTGGTCATGCTCCCGTCTTTTTCCGCAAAGCCCGCGCACGGCAACCGGTAGACTGTCGTCTTAATATTCTTCTGTTCATCGGTCGTGATCCCCGGAGCTCTCCAGAACTCGCTGGTTTCATCCTCGTAAATTTCCCCGACCACGAGCCAGTCGGCTTTCTTGAGCGCGTTGATGTTCTTGTTCGTGTCCGGGCCGACCATCACGCCGTTCATTCCGAATGCCATCATGCCCTTGACCTTGCCGTTGTACATGTCGTCCCAGATGTGGGTCCACGAATAATCACGATCGACTTTGGGCAAGTAGTCAAAAGCAAATTCATTTTCTTTGGTCGCGGCATCGCCGTACATTGACTTGAGAAGCGAGACCATGAATTTCGGCGTGTTCGAGTAGTAGTTCATCGAATTCCACGGAGCGGGTTTCGACGCTCCCGGCGTGGTGCGCTTCAGGAATGTGGCTAAATCTTTGTCGGCGGGAACGGGAGCTTTGAGATATCCCGGCAGAGAATCGAACAGGCCAGCCATGTCGGTGGCGCCCTGAATGTTCGAATGGCCGCGCAATGCGTTGACTCCGCCGCCGGCTCGCCCAACGTTACCGAGAAGGAGTTGTATCATCGCTGCCGTGCGAATGATTTGGCTTCCGAATGTATGCTGCGTCCAGCCCACGGCGTAGATGATGGTCGCCACTTTCTTCATGTCGCCGTCTTTGCGGACGGAAGTAAACAAGTCGACAGCCTTCAGGAATTGATCCTTCGGAATTCCCGTGATTCGCTCGACGGTTTCCGGCGTGTAGCGTGAATACTGCTGTTTGAGCAATTGAAAAACGCAGCGCGGATGCTGAAGGGTCAGGTCGTACGCGACATCGGGAGGAAGGGAGGGTGGTGGTGCCGGTTCTCCGGGCTGGCCAGGTGTCTTGCCAGCGGAGCCTCCGACCGCCTCATAATTCCATGTGGATTTATCGTAGGTACCCGCCGCGGAATCAAATCCGGAGTACAGTCCGTCCTCTGGAAGCTTAAAGCCCTCCTTCACGACGAAAGCGGCGTTGGTGTAGTTAACGAGATATTCTTTGGCGATTCGGTTGTTCTCGATCGCGTAGCGGATCAGCCCACCGAGGAACGCGATGTCGGAGCCGGCGCGAATTTGCAGGAAGAGGTCGGCGGTCGAAGACGTGCGAGTGAATCGCGGATCTACCGAAATCAGCTTGGCGCTGCGGTTGCGCTTGGCCTCCATCGCCCACTTGAATCCGCAGGGATGATTCTCGGCGGGGTTCCCGCCCATGATCAACATCATGTCGGTGTTCTTGATGTCGACCCAGCCATTGGTCATGGCCCCGCGCCCAAATGTTGGTCCCAAACTTGAGACCGTGGGGCCGTGTCAAACCCGGGCTTGGTTTTCTAAATGCACCAAGCCCAGACTCCTCATGGTCTTTACGACCAGATAATTGAACTCATTCGTATCCGTGCAGCCGCCGATGAATGAGATGCCTTCGCAACGGTTTACGGCACGCCCGTTCGCATCCTTCTCGACGAAGGTATCGTCGCGCGTCTTCTTGGTCCAGCGCGCAATCTCATCGAGGGCCTTATCCCAGGAGATCTCCTCCCACTCAGTTGCGCCGGGGCGCCGCACTTGCGGCTTGGTCAGCCGCCGCGGATTGAGCATGTCCTGTTCGAGCGAAGAGCCCTTTGGGCACAGCGTTCCGCGGTTGATCGGATGATCGGGATCGCCTTCGACGTGGATCACCTGCGGCGTCACGTTCTTGGCTTTATCGCCAATCGTGTAGATAAGGGCGCCGCATCCCACCGCACAATAAGGGCACGTCGACCGCGTTTCCGTTGCGCGCGCAATCTTGAGTTCTTTCAGTTGCGCCATCGCAGGAGTCAGATCGAATCCCAGGAGAGAAAAACCCGCTCCACCCACGAGCGCGCCTCTGAGGAAAGTTCTGCGGGAGAATTCCATTGCGCGTCCTCCGACGACTGAATTACGAGCCGAGCGGACTGAACCCCAAATTGCAGAAAACTATAATCCCAGGCGCGCACCTCCGTCAATCCGGTGGAAGATGTATTTCAAAAGCAAGCCGATGGCGCACGGAGTTGCCTCGGGCGAGTCGAAGCCCCATAATCGCCCCGTGGCTCCAACTCCGTGGCAGCAACGAATTCGCCGGGCCGAACACCTCGCTGCTCAGCCTTCCTTCGCTACGGAGATCCTTAGCTTCTATATCCACGTTGCTCGCTTCCAGGAAGGCCTCTACCACGACATCCTGCGCACCTTCGGCAAGAACCCAATGTCTCTTTCCGCCCCACTGGAGCCGGTGCAACTCATCGCAGCCTTTCCGAATTTCCTCAGCGTCATCGAAAAGAACGGCACGCCCCACCTCACTGAGATTGCTCACGACTTGCGCAGCGCCCCGCCCACCACGTGGTCTCATCTGCTGAATGCTTGCTGGGCTGGCGCCCCGCCGTCGCATCCTGAGGAATTCCTCGCCTTGGCTTTCTTGCAGCCTTACGCTGAGTGCGCCCGCGCCAATTCGCGCTTGCAGCTTGCGGGCTACACTCATTCCTTGTGCCCTTTCTGCAATCGCAAGCCCGCGCTAGGCGTTCTCCGCCAACTGGGTGATGGTGCACGCCGCAATCTGCTCTGTGGCTTCTGTCTCACCGAATGGGAATTTCGCCGCATCGTATGCCCCGGCTGCGGCCAGGAAGATCCCGCCAAGCTTCCGGTTTACACTGCCGAGACCCTTCCTTACATCCGCGTCGAGTGCTGCGACGCTTGCCAGACCTACATGAAATCCATCGACCTCACTAAGAACGGCCTCGCCGATCCCATCGTCGACGAACTCGCCTCTGTCCCTCTCAACCTATGGGCACAAGAGCATGGGTACGCCAAACTCTATCTGAACCTGCTCGGAATGTGAGCCGATAACGCGCAGCATCTATTGCCGCTATAGGTGTTTCCTTGTTGCCTGTGGGCCGAGCCTGATACGCTGGGAGCCGACCACGGTTTCCTAGGATGCGCGGTCACGGAGAATGAAAAGAATGATGCGTGCCGACAGGATTAATTGCTGGGTTGCAATTTTCGCTAGTCTGATTATTCTTACGACAACGATGCAGGCAAAGACAAATATCACGAAGCAGGCGTTTGGACATACCGCAGACGGAACTGCCGTCGATCTTTACACCTTGGCCGATGATAAGGTCGAGGCGCGCATCACGAATTACGGCGGGATCATTGTTTCGCTGCGCACGCCGGATCGAAGCGGAAAACTCGATGACATCGTGCTTGGCTACGATTCGCTCGACCAGTACATCGCCAAGACTGCTTATTTCGGAGCGATTATTGGCCGCTATGCTAACCGCATCGCGCATGGCAGCTTCCAACTCGATGGCAAGACTTATTCCATTCCCAAGAACGACGGCGACAACACGCTACACGGGGGAATCATTGGCTTCGACAAAGTGGTCTGGAAGGCGCACGAAATCAAGAACGGAATCGAACTCACCTACGTGAGTAAGGATGGCGATCAGGGTTTCCCCGGCGCTCTCACAACCACAGTGCGTTATATGCTGGATGGAAATGACCTGCGGATCGAATATTCGGCGACCACGGATAAAGATACGGTCCTCAACCTCACGAACCACTCTTATTTCAATTTGGAGGGCCAAGCTAAGGGGGACGTTTTAAGGCACGTGGTCAAGATCAATGCGTCCAAGATTACTCCCGTCGATGCGACTCTCATCCCTACGGGAGAACTGAAGTCCGTGGAAGGCACGCCCTTCGATTTCCGAGTCGCCCACGCCATCGGCGAGCGTATCGACGCCAATGACGAACAGCTGCGCTTCGGTATGGGCTACGACGAAAATTTCGTGCTGGATCATCCGGAAGACCAGTTGTTTGAGGCTGCTGAAGTGTACGAACCGACCACAGGCCGGATTCTCAAAGTGTTGACCACTCAGCCCGCCCTTCAGTTTTATACAGGGAACCATCTCGATGGATCGATTACCGGAAAAGAAGGCCGCGTCTACAAACCGCGATTCGCATTCTGCCTGGAGACGGAGCATTATCCCGACTCGCCGAACCACCCCAACTTCCCCTCGACTGAGTTGAAGCCCGGGCAAAAATTTCACAGCGTGACGGTTTACCAGTTCAGCGCCGGCTCGCGCTGAAAATTGTGATCAGGGGGCATCGCTCTGAGTAGGGCAGGGAAGAATCGTCAGCCGATCGATCTTCAGTTATCAAGCCCTAGCCGCCGCAAGTTTCTTGTCCACTGTTGCCAGGGAGCTTCAGCGGCAATGATTCCGGCTAGCCTGCGCAATTTCGCTTTCTCATCCGACTACTCTTTTGCTTCTACCCTCTCTTTGTCCGATGAAGACTTCCGTTTGCATCCGCACTATCCCGCTGAGAGACCGCTCGATGCCACGCTGCTCAAGATAAATTCCGACCTGGACGATTTCGTCACGGAAAAATACCACGACCGAATTGCGGAGATTCTTGCGGAATGGAGTTCCAGTCTGCTTCGATCTCCGCAGGAAATTCGAGCCATTGAAAAAAGTCTTGCGGCAGATTTCTCCGGATCATCTCTGCAGCCGGTCGAGTCGCGACCAGTGCGTTCGGACGCGACTCTGGAAGTTCATCAAAATAAATTCGCTCTGCAAGCGACTCTCGGACGAGATTCCTTTCTTAAGGAATGGCAGTCTTCGATGAGTGTTTTTTCGACGGTCTTCAGCGCGGAATTCCAGGTAACGAGAATCGAAGCGAGTTCGGAATCCCAGGCCAAACTTCCCGTAGTGCGTACTCGCGTGCATCACCAACTGGTGGGAACTGGAAGCGGTTACTTCCGTGAACAGCGCGTAGGATATTGGGACCTCGAATGGGAAGCCGCCGCTCATTCATCCACGTCTCCGGAATTCCGGCTGCGTAAATGGCAGGCGCTTGATGAGACTCGAAGCCGCTCGTACGCGCCTGTGTTTATCGACATCACCGCTTCAGCGTTGGCCCGCAATCCCTCCTACTCGGCTCAAATGCTTCACGGCGCCGATTACTGGCGCACCGTACTCGACGGCGCCTGCGGGATCGATATCTACGGCCACAATGGAGTCTCAGTCGCCGACATCGACAACGAAGGCTTCGATGATCTCTACATTTGCCAACCCGCCGGCCTTCCCAACCGCCTCTATCGAAATCGCGGAGATGGCACGTTCGAAGACATCACTGAAACCTCTGGCCTGGGGATCCTGGAGAATACCGCATGCGCGCTTTTCGCCGACTTCGATAACGATGGCCGCCAGGATGTGGTGATCGTGCGCGCGAACGGGCCGCTCCTGTTCATGAATGAAGGCGGTGGCAAATTTCGTCAAAAGCCCGGCGCGTTTCACTTCGCGAATGCTCCTCAGGGAACCTTTACCGGCGCGGCCGTCGCCGACTACGACCGCGACGGATGGTTAGATATTTATTTCTGCTTGTACACCTATTACCAGGGCACCGATCAATACAAATATCCGGTCCCTTATCACGACGCCGAGAATGGCCCTCCTAACTTCATGATGCGGAACAATCGCGATGGGACCTTCCGCGACGTGACCAAGGAATCCGGTCTCAGCCGGAACAACACCCGCTACAGTTTCTGCTGCGGGTGGAGCGACTACAACCAGGACGGATGGCCCGACCTTTATGTAGTGAATGATTTTGGCCGCAAGAATCTTTATCGCAACAATGGCGACGGAACATTCACCGATGTTGCTCCCGAGGCTCGCGTGGAAGACGTCGGCGCGGGCATGAGTGTTTGCTGGCTCGATTACGACCAGAATGGCGCCGAAGATGTCTATGTTGGCGATATGTGGACCGCTGCCGGAGAGCGCGTCTCCACGCAGGAAAATTTCAAGAAGGATGCTTCCGAAGATATCCGGGCTCTTTACCAGAAGCACGCGATGGGCAATTCGCTTTTTCGAAACGGTGACTCTCGCGGCGGCGCCGCATTCGAGGATACAACCATGTCAGCTGGAGTTGGAATGGGCCGCTGGGCATGGGCAAGCGACGCCTTCGATTTCGATCATGATGGCTTTCCCGATCTCTACATCGCGAACGGTATGGTTTCCGGCGTCTTGCAACACGACTTGAATAGTTTTTTTTGGCGGCAAGTGGTTGCCAAGTCTCCTGACAACGCAAAACCCTCTCATGAATACGAACAAGGATGGAGCGCCATCAATGAACTCATTCGGGCAGACGGCACCTGGAGCGGTTTCGAAAGAAACGTATTCTACGCCAACAATCGGGATGGAACATTTTCCGACGTTTCCGGCGCAGTGGGACTTGACTTTCTCGAGGACGGTCGTTCCTTTGCCCTCGCCGATTTCGATCAGGACGGCCGGCAGGAAGTGTTCCTCAAGAATCGCAACAGTCCGCAGTTGCGCCTTCTAAGAAACGCCACGGAGAATCTCTCGGCGTCGATCTCCTTTCGCCTTCGCGGCACGAAAAGCAATCGTGACGCGATCGGCGCGGCAATCACGGTCGAGACTGAATTGGGTCGCCAGACCCGCATGCTGCAAGCTGGATCTGGATTTCTCTCCCAGCACAGCAAGGAAGTTTTCTTCGGCCTGGGCGAGACCAAAGGACGGGTGCGGGCTTCGGTCCGCTGGCCTAGTAGCCTGGCTCAGGAATTTCATGATCTGCCGCCCAACCACAGAGTCTGGATTGAGGAATCTTCCGAGAATTTCCGGCTCGAACCATTCAATGCGAAAGCGTCATCGCTCGATCAGCTTCCCGTCGCTCCGTCGCAGGAAGCCGAACCACTCCCTGACACGATCGAGACTTGGCTCCTCACACCTGTGGCTGCACCCGATCTTTCTCTTCCTGACTTGGCCGGACAGCCGCGCACTTTGGCCGCACTTCGCGGAAAGCCGCTGCTGCTGAATTTCTGGCTCGCCCAATCCGCAAAATGTCTGGAGAATCTGAGACGGTTCAACCTCGTTCATGAGCGGTGGGCAGCTCGCAGTCTCCAGTTGCTCACCGTGAATCTTGACGATCCGCTGGATCCGGAAAACTTGAGAGAACTGGCCCGCGAACATAGGCTCTCGTTGCCTATTCTTCGCGGAACCAATGATGTTGCCGGGGTTTATAACATCCTCTATCGTTACTTGTTTGATCGCCATCGCGATTTGGGACTGCCTACCTCGTTCCTCATCGACCCACGCGGCGACATCGTGAAGGTTTATCAGGGACTGGTGGACCCGGAGAATATCGAACGAGACTCGCGGAGCATTCCTCAAACCGACACGGATCGGTTAGCGCGCGCTTTGCCGTTTCCAGGCGCTAGCGCAACGTTTGAGTTTGGCCGAAATTATCTATCGTCTGGTTCGGTCTTTTTTCAACGAGGCTATTTCGATCAAGCTGCTGCGTCGTTCCGCATCGCGCTGCTCGACAATCCATCGAGCGCCGAGGCTTACTACGGCCTCGGAAGCGCTCAGTTGAATCTGCAGAAGCTCGTGGAGGCGCGGCGGAGTTTCGAACTTGCCGTGAAACTCCATGCTAGTTATCCCGACACTCTGGCAAACGCCTGGAACAACCTTGGCCTTCTGAACACTCGCGAAGGTCGTACGGACGACGCGATCCAGTGCTTTCAGGAGGCCTTGAGCTCAAGTCCCGATCATCTGATCGCCCTCAACAATCTGGGCAACGCGTATCGTTTGCAAAGGCAATGGGAGAAAGCTCGCGAAACTTTTCAGCGGTCGCTCGTGGTCAGCTCAGACGATCCCGATGCGAACTACGGTTTAGGGATGATCTTTGCGCAGGCTGACGACCCCTCGCGCGCCTACGACTATTTGCAGAGAGCCTTGAAGTCTCGCCCCGCTTACCCGGAAGCACTGAACAACCTCGGAATACTCTATTTGCGAACCCAGCGACGAGATGAAGCTGTCGTGAGTTTCGAAGCGTGCATCCGCGTGGCACCCGCCTTCGATCAATCCTATCTGAATCTGGCCAGAGTCTACGTTATCGAAGGTGCGCCGGAGAAGGCTCGGGCCATCCTGCTCGAACTTCTGAAGCAGCACCCGAATCACGTCCAGGCGCAAAGCATGCTGGCGCAACTTCCGAAATAGGTGTCGATGAATCGAACCCCTAATTTTTCGGCGTAGGCGCGGTCAGCAGATCCACAAACATCTTGTAAAACCTGTCGAGGTCTAAATCGACCTGCACTTCGAGCGACCGTAATTCGCCTTTAGGTTTATTGTTGTCAGTCCAGTTGAGCGTGTTGCCGTAGTTAGCGCCGTGATCCAGATCCACATCCATGAACAGCGTCTCTTTCTTGGTAATAAGAGTTGGATCGAGCCACGCCGCTGCTGTCAGCTCATCCCAAAGATAGTTGTAACTACCCCACAATCGTCCGTACTTGCCGAGATAGTTCGCCGCTGGAGAGTTGCCCGCCTTCACGCGGTTCATCAAGTCGGCGGTAAGCCTGGTCTTCACCGAAATATCCACCGGAGTGCAAACAACTTTTTTCCAAGGCGCCAGGAGCACGATGTGTGCTGCTTCTGGATCGAACCAGAGGTTAAATTCGTGGGTCGGGGAATTCGCAAATTCCGGGTCATCCGTTTGCGGATTCAGGCTCGCGCCCATAAATGCCAGTTCCTTCGCCAGGCTCGCAAACGTCGGATCGATCGTAATTGCAAGAGCGAGGTTGGTCATGGGACCGCCTTCATAGATGGTGACCTGGTTGGGAAACTTATGCACCATGCGGATGAGAAAATGCGCGGCGTCTTCGTCGGCCGGCTTGGTCGTGGGTTTGCCTTCGGGCATCTCTCCTAGTTGGTCCGGTGCGTGATAAAACTTCGGCGTCCATGCTCCTAGCCAAGCGACGCTGCCATATTTCTGTTCCGCAAGCTCTG
Organism: uncultured Acidobacteriaceae bacterium; assembly: GCA_963750245.1. GTDB lineage: Bacteria > Acidobacteriota > Terriglobia > Terriglobales > Acidobacteriaceae > Sulfotelmatobacter. The sequence continues at coordinate 277,915 of CAVVQB010000001.1, read as the reverse complement.
TCTCGCGTTGTCTCCTCACCAGCGGTAGTTCCGCTCCCGGGACTACAGGAATATCCGTTCGCCCGATGAGTTCGAGCATGCGCAATGTGTGCGCCAGTTCTTCCTTGAGCCACTGGTCGCCTGTCACCACCGTGATTCCGAGAACTTCCGTTTGCGGCGACTGGATCAGGAGTAGCATCGACTGCTGATCCGTTCCAGCTGGCCCAGCCGCATCCTGATCAATGATGACCTTTCGCTTCTCCTCCCCCCAGCACGCAAAGCATGACATCAATAGTACGGTGGTTATCAGGTACCGCATCCGGCAAGACTGCATTCATGGCCCCTTTGTATTTCGAAGGTAACAAATTCGTCCCACGCAACTGCGTTATGACGTTAACGTAGAGATTGCAAAAGCCGCAAGTCCGCTGACCAAGGCGAGCTTGAGGGAAGGGCATAGCAGCGGGACCAACCGGAGATCAACAAAGCCGCTCTCTTAGATTGCGGAGCGCGGTTCGAGCGACTAGAATTTTGCACTGCACAGTTATGATTCGCTTCCATCTCCCCGCAGTCTGCATCTTTACGCTGGGCGCGGCGTTTGCTCCCGCTCCTGGCCTGTCTATACAGAGGCAGACGCCTGATGCGCAAGCGGAACGAGCCGCGACGGCGACACTTCAAGGTGTCGTGCGGAATTCCGCAGGCCACCCTGTTGCCGGTGCCACCGTATCCTTGCAAGCCAAGGATGCACAGATTCTCACTGTGCATACCGATTCGACGGGAGCTTATTTTTTCCATGCCCTTCACCAAGACAGTTACGTTGTGCAGGCAGAGTTGGCTGGCTACGAGAACGCAACTTCCAGTTCGATCGTTCTTGGTCCGAACGAAGCAAAAATGGTGGATCTTACTCTAAATTCTTCAGGCACAACCGCCGCCAAGAAATCGCCGCAGTCGCAGCCTGAGTTTTTCGACGAACCGCACTTCACCGTGGCGGGCGTAACAGACACTACGAGTCTCGGCGGACATGGTTCGGAGACGGCTGTGCGAAACCGCGAAGCGCTGGCCTTGGAGACTGCATCTCTCGACAAACAACCCGTCTCCGGTTCCGCGGCCAATTCCTCGAGCGCCGATACAGAGAAATCTTTACGTGAGGCTGCTGCCCGCCAGCCTCAAGACTTCGACGCGAATTATCGGCTCGGCAGGTTTCTGGTTGAAGCCGCGAAGGCACAAGAGGCGCTTCCATACCTGGAACGGGCTTCACAGATGAGTCCCCGCAGTTTTGACAATGCTTACGAGCTGGCGCTGGCTTACGGCCGAAGCGCGGATTTAGCTCAGGCACGCAGCAGCGTACGAGCTCTGCTCGCCGATCAGACCAGATCTCCTCAGGAAAAGGCCGAACTGCATCACCTGCTCGGCGATCTTGACGAGAGACAGGACAATGCCCTTGAGGCGGTACGCGAATATCAGAACGCAGCCGAACTCGACCCCAGCGAAACCAATTTCTTCGACTGGGGCGCCGAGCTCCTTACCCATCGTGCAGCGGAGCCGGCCATTGAGGTTTTTACAAAAGGCAATCGTCTGTTCCCCCGTTCGGCGCGAATGCTGTCTGGCCTGGGCGCGGCTTGGTACTCTCTCGGTTCGTTCGATCACGCCGAGCAGCGCTTCTGCGAAGCGTCCGACCTGAATCCGGACGATCCCAATCCCTATCTGTTGATGGGAAAAATGCAAGCCGCGGAGACCTCGCCATCGCCTGCGATTCTCGAACGACTTGCTCGATTTGCGCGGCTTGAACCTCAGAATGCCCAGGCCAATTACTACTACGCAGTCAGTTTGTGGAAGCGCCGCGGTTCACCAGAGGACGGTGATTTGGATCAGATCAAGTCGCTGCTGGACAAGGCTGTCCGTCTCGATCCTAATCTCGCCGTCGGATATTTGCAGTTGGGGATCGTTTACTCGGAGCAAAAAGACCTTCCGAAGGCTATCTCTGCACTGCAACAGGCAGTCGCGGCCGCTCCTCGGTTGGAGGAAGCCCACTACCGTCTGGCGCAGCTTTTCCGTCAGATGGGAGACATCTCGAAAGCTCACTCAGAATTGCAACTTTACGAACAGATGTCAGCTGAGAAAACGCAGGAGATCGCGCGGCAGCGCCACGAAGTCCAGCAGTTTGTGTACCAGCTGCGAGACAAGCCAGCTGACTCGCAGACGCAATAGCCGAACAGGCCCAGTTCCATCTGATTTCTCAATTACAAAATTTAAGGAAAGGCTGGAAATCCAAACCAGCCTGCCCTGATTCGAAAGTGACGGCGCAGCCTGCCCTCAGAAGTTAAGCTTCAACGCAAACTGGACTAACCGCGCATTATTTACTGTTTGGTTGATCACTCCGAAGCTGGAGGGGGTATTTATGTCCTGCTCTCCAGTTCCACCGTAGCCGTTTAGGAAAAACTGCGGGTGGTTGAACAGATTGAAGAACTCGGCCCGGAACTGCAGATTCGTGGCCTCGCGGAACGACAACGGGAAGTCTTTGATCACTGAGAAATCGGTATTTACGAAACGGGGACCGTAAACCGGCGCGCGCGGGGCTGTTCCGAGCTCACCGGCGGTCGCCTGTGCGAAAGCACAGCGGTTAAACCAGTTCTGCAACGTATGGACTTTCGTCGGGCAACCCGTCTGGCCGCCTTCATTGCCGGCCGTGTTGGGATCGCCCACCAGGTTTGGACGCTGAAAGGTGTTCCCGTTATAAAAGAAGAAAACCCCCGACCCATCGCCGCTATCGACCACAAATAGCGGGAAGCCTGAGGTTGCTCTCTCGATAACGTCCAGCTGCCAATTGCCGAGGATCGTGTTGGTCGCTCCGTTCCAGTCGCTCCCGTAGCGCTTGCCTTTCCCGAATGGCAACTCATAGAGGACGCTGGCGGTGAAACTGTCGTTGAGGTTCAACTGAGACAAACCCCAATCCAGTTTGTTGAATCCGGGGAGCGGGTAGTACATCGCGCCTGGGTTGGTACCCAAGCCATCGGTCAGACCCGAATCGAAATTGCGGGAATAAGTATAGCCGAACAAGGCATAGAGCCCGTGTCGCGTGCTCTTGGTTTCAGCCTTAACCTGGAGCGAATCATATCGGGCGGCGCCAATGCTGTTGTTGGTGTAGACACTCTGAAACGGCGCCGCGTAGGGAAACGACGGGAAGCCGCAGCCTACCGTGTAGCCCTGAACTACGCCGCATGCGCTGGGTGACGAGATGTTTTCGTTCAGCTGACTTACCAGAATGTGGGCGGTGCGTGAGCCACCATAGCCTACCGTGAGCACCACATTCCCCGGCAGCTGGCGCTCAATATTCAAATTGAATTGCTGAATGATCCCTTGTTTGAAATCGCGGTTCTGGGATTGAATCGAACCCGTGTACGATTGAGGGTTCACAGGCGAGGTATAAACAGCACCGCCCGCGACGGGCGTGGTTGAAGGCGTGCCAGCCGGGAGAAGGAAACCACCAGAGAGAGAACCGGCCGCAACGCCGTAGGTCAAACAAAAAGCACAGGGATCCACTTCCGCATAGAATGGCGGATTCTGCCACAGTCCCTGCCCGCCCTGATTCCATGCTGAATCGTGGACGATTCCATAGCCCCCGCGAATTGCGGTTTTGTCACTGCCCATCGGTTTCCACGAGAATCCAATGCGTGGCTCCAAAGAGGTTTTGTCGAATTGAATGCCCACCCGCCCGTCGGTAGGGATGCAAACCGTACACCCACTCAATGCGGGGCTGTTTTTCGGGACGTACCACAGCAGGTTTTGGACGTCGAAGTTCGCCTGCCGGTTCTGCACTTCTGTTTCCGGCGTGGCCAAAGCCCAGGCAAATCCCAGATTGAGGGTCAGATTGCTGGTTACGCGCCAATCGTCTTGCACAAAGGGGCGAAACAGTTTCCAGCGGCGCCCCGTGGTGGCCCCGAGGAATGTTTGGTCGTGGGCCGCAAAAATGCCGAGAGCCCCGATGAGCGTACCGGCAATGTCGTCACCGGTTCCAGAGCCATCCTGCGAGATAAAACCATCCTGAAATGCATTGTTTCTTACATTCATTTCCTCGGCGCGAAACACGGCGCCGAACCGAATGTTGTGCTTACCCCGAATCAGATCCAGCGTATCGGAAGCTGAATAGACGTTCGTCCCTCCCTGATAAGGCGCGTATCCGCGATCTCCAACAGAAAAGTAGGCACTCATATCGAACGAAGTCAGGCCGCAACTCACGCACTCCTGGGGCGCCTGATTCAGACTCGCGGGATAACCGGTGATGCTATCGCATTGGCTGGCCAAATCTGCGCCCGGAATTCCAAGCAGCGCCGCCTCGCAGGTGCCCGTGCCAAACGAAAGGATGTGATTGAAAATGCGGTTATACCCAACATTCACCTGGTTAATCATGTTGGCGGAGAAAACGTGAGTTTCCGAGAGCGCCAAATTGCGACCGTGGTTTTCGATATGCTGGTTGCTGCCAAAGGCATTTTGTTCTGACCACGTGGGCGAGCCGCCGGGAACGAAGTTCGTGGCCTGATCGTAGCTGAAGCGCGCAAATGCCGAGTCCTTACTGGAGAAATTGTGATCCAGGCGTACGTCCCAAGTGCCTTCGTTCAGCTTCCTTACCGGCGCATTGACGTAGTTATAGCCTGGGGCGTTCGCATTGGGCGCAGGATAAAGTTGAACCACCTTCGCGGCGATCGGATTAATCATGGCCGCCGGAATTACGTTGCAGGGTGTTCCGGCTATTTGGGTTCCATCGGGATTCACTGGCTCGGCCACATTGGTGTTCCCCACGCACTGAAAGAATAGTACCTGCGAAAACATTACTAATGTTGGGGAAGCCGTTCGCGTTCTGTGGCGGTGCGTTCGGGGCAAATCCGGGCCGCGCGAGGCCGGAAGGATCGTTTGTAAAGTCGTAATCGCCGTTGGCGTCAGGCGTCGTCATCGCAGGGCTGGGAACGAAACCGGTGAAAGGCACACCTTTCCGCTGCATCTTGGCCTGATAGTCCAGAAAGAAGAAGGTCTTATCCTTCTGAATCGGGCCGCCCAGCGAACCGCCAAACTGGTTCAGATTAAATTTTTCCACCGAGGTAGCAAAGTAGCTGCGGGCATCCAATTTCGTGTTGCGAAAAAACTCAAACAGCGACCCGTGAAAATGGTTCGATCCCGATTTCGTGGTAACCAAAACGGTGGGTCCTGCTCGCTCTCCGTATTCGGCGGAATAGTTGTAAGTCAGAACCTTGAACTCCTGGATGTCATCAATCGAGGAGAAAATCGCAATCCCGCCTTCATCCAGCTGATTGTTATCGTTGCCATCGAGCAGCCAATCCGTCTCCTGTTCGCGCGAACCGCCCGAGGAAAGCGAAAAAGAACCGCGCGTCGCGGCTTCGCTGCTGGGAGCGCTTGTGAAGAAACTGACCGGGCTGGTCGACGACGTCGTGCCCGGCGTCAAGGTTGCCAGCTGAGTAAAGTTGCGGCCGTTCAACGGCAGGTCCGCGACTTCTTCGGAGGTGATCACCTGGCCCAGTGTTGGATTCGCCGTCTCCACAGCCACAGCGGTGCCGCTGACATCAACGGACGTACTGACTGACGCAGGCGCCAGCGAAGAAATCCAATTCGCGGTGCTCATCGACCTGCAGCCGAACATCCCTCTGCTCAGTTGTCTGGAACCCCTGCGATTGAACCCGAACGGTGTAATTCGACACGGGCAGCAACGGAACCAAATAATGTCCCGAGTCGTCGGTTTTCGTCTCGCGTGAAAGCCCCGTTTCCTGCGATGTAACCGTCACCGTCGCCCCCGAAATAACGGCTCCCGCCTTGTCAGAGACCGTTCCGGAAAAACTGCCAGTCGCTTGCCCGTACATGAGCGGACACACCGCGAAGACAAGCGAAAAGAAAACGACACCGAACAGCGCCTTCTTGTTCAGCATTGCAATACCTCTCGGCGGCCGCCAAATAACGAAGAGAGTCTCCGTCACTTGGTTGAAAACTTTCTGGGAAGTCTTAGACCGTAGAACGGCCTTATAAATGGCAAGTACTTCCAAAGTCAAGACTTTTCGGCAGCAGTAGAGGTTGCGAAGCCGCCAAATTTCCGAACCGGTACAGAAGAATATCCGCAGCCACTACTCTCACGTCTTCACCACGATTTAGCGCGGCAAAAGGGAGTGGCTGCTGACCGGCTCGGAATTACTCACCGTAAGGAACCCAGATGTTCTTCACCTGAGTTGCGTGCTGCAAGAACCATCGGCCTTCCGCTTGGTTCGCATCAAACCAATCGATAGCGCGGCCTTCGTTGGTAAAGACCTGCTTCAGATTTCCCACGGAATATGATTTCGCTGCCACGGCACTGGGTTCGTCCGAAAAACACCAGATTGCATCAACATCATCGTGTTCCGCGATCGTTTTCAGAAGCTGGGATGTGTAGCCTGTGACGATATTGACGGCCCCATCAGACAAATCACTTGTATCGAAGACTTGGTAGAGATCTCCAATGATCAACGGGTATGTTTCCGAAGGCACGACGACTGTAGTGTTCCCCATCGCCAAAACGGGTAAGACGAGAGAAAGGAATCCCAAAAGCGGCGCACTGTTCGGACAAATAATTCCCACTGTCCCGATCGGCTCATTCATCGCTATCGCTATGGTTCGCGACGGAGGGTTGTGCACCGCGCCATCGAATTTGTCGGCCCACGCGGCGTAGGAAAAGATGCGCTCGATGCTCGCCGTGACCTCTTTAGCGGCCTCGTCTTCGCTAACTGCCGCCGCCGCCAACCGTCGAGCGATTTCCTCCCGCCGCAATGACAGATTTTCTGCCATGTAATAGAGCACTTGCGCGCGATTGTGAGCCGTAGTCTTGGCCCAGCTCGCCCCTTTGCGGGCGGCCTCAACGGCATTCCGAATATCTTTTCGGTTGCCCAGAGGCGCTTCACCGAGCAGTTCGCCGTGCCGACCGCGCACTTCAAAACTGTAGCCGGAATCGGGTCTCGCTTGCTTGCCGCCGATGTAGAGCTTCACCGTGCGGTCGATCGCCGAATCCGCCATTTCTCCATTGGTTGACTCTTTTGGTTTGCGCTCCTCAGAGGGAAGCGAAGGCGCGCGCTTGAACCACGACGGTTCGAGATACTCAAGCAAACCCTCCCGGCCTCCCTCGCGTCCATAGCCGCTTTCGCGGTAACCGCCGAATCCACACGCCGCGTCGAACATGTTCGTGCAATTCACCCACACCACACCGGCCTTAATTTGCGCCGCCACCTGCAGCGACACGTTGATACTCTCGCTCCACACACAGGCCGCCAGTCCGTATACCGTGTTGTTCGCCAGCTCGACGGCCTCGGCGGGAGTGCGAAATGTCATTGCTGCGAGCACCGGACCGAAAATCTCCTGCTGTGCCACGACCGACGCGGGATGCACATTACTCAACAAAGTTGGAGGAAAGTAGAGCCCGCGCGATGGCAATTCGTTCTGCGGTTGCCAGCAAGCCGCCCCTTCCGCAATTCCTTGATCCACCAGGCGACGAATGCGCTCCAGTTGCACAGGCGCGACTATGGCCCCGATATCAATGGCCTTATCGAGAGGCGGACCGACGCGGAGCGTGCTCATGCGGTCCCGAATCTTCTCCATGAGCGTTTCAGCAATGCTCTCCTGCATCAGCAGCCGCGAGCCCGCACAGCAGACCTGCCCCTGGTTCAGCCAAATTCCATCCACCAAACCTTCCACTGCGCTATCCAGGTCGGCATCCTCGAAAACTACGAACGGAGACTTGCCGCCCAGCTCTAGCGAGAGCTTCTTGTGACTTTTCGCGGTCGCACTGCGAATCGCGCGCCCCACCTCGGTGGACCCAGTGAACGCGATCTTGTCGACGTCGGGATGCTTCACCAGCGCCTCGCCCGTAGAACCGTCGCCGGTGACGATGTTGACCACTCCTGCTGGCAGGCCGATCTCCTGGCAAATCTCGGCAAACGCAAGTGCGGTCAGCGGAGTGAATTCCGCAGGCTTCAGCACAGCGGTATTGCCAGTAGCAATGGCGGGCGCGATTTTCCACGCCAGCATGAGCAATGGAAAATTCCACGGGATGATTTGGCCGACCACTCCGCACGCCTCGTAACCGGGAAACTCTGAATCGAGCAACTGCGCCCATCCAGCGTGATGATAAAAATGCCGGACTACGAGCGGGATATCGATGTCGCGGCTCTCGCGAATCGGTTTACCGTTATCGATGGTTTCAAGTACCGCGAGCCGCCTCGAATGTTTCTGGATAGACCGGGCCATGGCATACAAATAGCGCGCGCGCGCATGCGGCGTAAGAGATTGCCACTTCGGAAGTGCTTTTCGCGCCGCCTCGACCGCGGCATCAATGTCCGCCGCCGATCCCTGCGCGGCCGCCGCGATTTTTTCTCCGGTCGACGGATCGGTCGTGTCGAAGAATTGGCCTTCGATTGGTGGGCGCCAATCACCGCCAATGAAGTGACCGAACCGGCGTTGATGCTGGTCGAGCCAGACCAGTGCGTCTTTCGGATCCTCCGGCGCCGGGCCGTACTCCATGGTAAGAAACTTTTCGGCTATGCTCATTCCGCTTTCGACCCCGATCTTTGCCCGCGCGGGCTGACTTATGCCATCGGATGGCGATAATCTGCCGAGTAGCGCCCGGTGGCATAGTGTTCCAACTGCCGTTCAATGTCGTTTAGAAGTCCGCTGGCCCCGAAGCGGAAGAGGCTCGCTTGCATCCAGGAGGTTCCCAGCTCTTCCTTCATAAGCGCCAACCATTCCGTGGACTGCTTCGCCGTCCGAATTCCTCCCGCTGGTTTGAAACCCACCGCCATGCCGGTTTCCTGGGCGTACTCGCGAATGGCTCGCGTCATCACAAATCCGACGGGGAGCGTGGCGTTTATCGATTCCTTGCCAGTTGAGGTCTTAATGAAATCCGCGCCTGCCATCATTGCCACAAAACTTGCCCGCGCTACGTTGCGCAGCGTGAGCAGGTCGCCCGTGCCCAGAATTGCCTTCATGTGGCAGCACCCGCACGCCTGCTTGAACTCTGCCACCTCGTCGTAGAGTTCCTGCCACCTGCCGCCGAACACGTGAGCTCGGGTGATCACGATGTCGATCTCATCGGCACCCGCTTCCACGGAGCGGCGAATCTCTGCAACTCGTTCCTGCACCGGCGAAAGCCCGGCAGGAAATCCCGTGGAAACAGCGGCCACTCGCACGCCGCTGCCCTCGAGCGCTCGCACCGCAGTTTCAACGAAGCGGTGATACACGCAGGCGGCTGCCACTTTGATGTTCAGCTCTTCGATATGAAGGCGCTCTAGAATTTCACGCTGAATCGGTTGCCGCGCCTTGGCGCACAGCCGCCGCACGCGGTCGTCCGTGTCATCTCCAGAAAGCGTAGTCAGATCCATGCAGGAAATGGCGCGCAGAAGCCAGGCGGCTTGCCATTCTTTCTTCACCGTTCGACGTGTAACGTGTGTTTGCGCTCTTCGTTCCACCGCGCTGGTGTTCACACGAACCTGTTTTACCCAATCGAGATTCAAGGGAATGCCGCGATTTGTTAGCAGCGGACGCCCGGAGAGCGTAGCGATCGGTGCTTCCGAATCTGGCACGAGTTTGTCCGGCGCTCCTCCAGTGGGGTGATCAGCTATACCATAACGTTTCTTGTGTTCCTCTGACATCGCTCTTGCAATTGTACGGCAGAAGCTCAGCCGGCCGAAGTTTTCTGCTATAGTTTCGTTCCTCGGAGGTCGCGTCTCATGCCTAGAAACGTGCGCTGTGCCTTGATTCAAGCCAGCAATGCGCTCAGCACCGAACGTCCGCTTGCCCAGATCAGAAAGGCGATGATCGACAAGCACCTGAAGTTGATCGAACAAGCGGCGCGAAAAAAGACGCAGATTCTGTGCCTGCAGGAACTTTTCTATGGCCCTTACTTTTGCGCGGAGCAGAATGCGCGTTGGTATGAACTGACAGAGCGAGTGCCCGACGGTCCCACCGTGCGCATGATGCAGAAACTGGCCTCCAAGCATCGCATGGTGATCGTGGTTCCAGTTTACGAGGAGCACATGCCCGGCGTTTATTTCAATACCGCCGCGGTGATCGATGCCGACGGCCGTTATCTGGGAAAATACCGCAAGCATCACATCCCGCACTGCCATCCCGGTTTCTGGGAGAAGTTTTATTTCACTCCTGGCGATCTGGGGTACCCGGTTTTTGATACTAAGTATGCGCGCGTCGGAGTTTACATTTGCTACGACCGGCATTTTCCCGAAGGCGCACGCATTCTAGGATTGAACGGTGCCGAGATTGTTTTCAATCCCTCGGCCACAGTCGCTGGTCTCTCAGAATATCTGTGGGAACTCGAGCAGCCCGCGCATGCCGTAGCCAACGGCTATTTTGTGGGAGCGATCAACCGCGTAGGCGTCGAGAAACCGTGGAGCATTGGAGAGTTTTACGGCAAAAGCTATTTCTGCAATCCACGCGGCAAAATCATCGCTCAGGCCAGCCGCGATAAAGACGAACTGATAGTGGCGGATCTCGACTTGGACATGATCGCAGAAGTCCGTAAAGTCTGGCAGTTCTTTCGTGATCGACGCCCGGAGAGTTATGGCCCGATTACCGCGCAAACGGGAGAAGCGGCGGCCGCGGACTGAGGCAGAACAGCTACGCGCTATTTCGTGATTAGATTGCGCGATTCCTTCCGGGATAAGACTCTAACGCATGACGACGCACGACGTCTCTCATCCTCGATCCAGCATTGAGTCCAGTTCTCTCTATAATCCTGACCTTGCGCCTGTCAGCGCCGAGCGTCGGCATTGGGGCACGTATAACTTTGCGGCGCTGTGGATTTCAATGTCCGTCAACATCCTCACCTACATGTTGGCGGCGAGTTTGATTCAGGGTGGGATGAACTGGAAGCAAGCAGTGATGACGATCTTTATCGGCAACGTGATCGTGCTGGTTCCCATGCTTCTGAATTCGCATCCTGGCGCCAAGTACGGAGTTCCGTTTCCCGTGTTAGCTCGTGCCTCATTTGGAGTGCTCGGCGCCAACCTGGCCGCCGTACTCCGCGCTCTGGTGGCGTGCGGCTGGTTCGGCATTCAGGCCTGGATCGGCGGGGAAGCAATCAGCACTTTGCTGGCTACGCTCGCACCTGGATGGAAGAATTTTCCCTACGCCACTGCCGTTTGTTTTTTTATCTTCTGGCTGATCAACCTGGCCGTCATTCTGATGGGAATCGAATCCATCCGAATTCTGCAAGGGATTAGTGCGCCCGTATTGCTCGTTGTCGGTCTGCTGCTTTTAGCGTGGGCCTATCACGGAGCGGGCGGCTTCGGTCCTATGTTAGCTGCACCCTCGCGGTTCCGGAACTTTCCCGACTTTCTGAAGTTTCTAATCCCGGCCTTGAACGGCACCGTAGGCTTCTGGGCCACGGTCTCGCTGAATATTCCCGACTTCACGCGATTCGCCCGGAATCAACGCGAACAGATCATCGGCCAGGCCCTGGCACTGCCGACAACTATGACTCTTTACGCTTTCATCGGTATCGCCGTCACCTCGGCCACAGTCGTCATTTATGGAACGGCCATTTCTGATCCCGTTCAGTTGCTGAGCCGTTTTCATTCTCTCGTGGCCGTGGTGATTTCGCTGATCGCGATTCTGCTGGCCACGCTGAACGTCAACATTGGCGCCAACGTCGTATCGCCCGCGAATGACTTTTCTAATTTGTGGCCTCGGAGAATCAGTTTTCGCACTGGCGGAGTCATCACCTGCTTGATGGGCGTAGCGATGATGCCGTGGAAGCTGCTGGCGAACTACAACACGTTTATCCTCGGCTGGCTCGGTGGCTATGCCGCTTTTCTCGGGCCAGTCGCGGGCATCATGATCTGCGATTATTTCCTGATTCGCAAGCGTGTGCTGCAGGTGGATGATCTCTATCTTCGCGGGGGTATCTACGAGTATTCAAGAGGATTCAACTGGCGCGCAGTGATTGCGCTTGCGCTCGGGGCTGGCACGGCGCTGATCGGATTAGAGGCGCCGTCGGTGCGTTTCCTTTATGACTATTCCTGGTTCGTCGGCTTTGCGGTTTCCTTCGGTCTCTATTATGCGACGATGAAATTTCAGCGCTCAGCAGCGCTCTCTCCGATAGCTACCCGTTGAGCGTTCAGCGCTTTCCCGCTTTCCGGAAGGTCGGTAAAACCTCCCGTCGGTATACCTCCAGCGATTCTTCTTCATCTCCACACATCAAATACAGATTGAACTGAGTAACTCCAACGCTAGCCAATTTTCTAATTTTCTCATGATGCGCTCTCACAGGTCCGACCACACAGAAGCGATCCACTACTTCGTCGGACACGAAATTCGCGTTCTCACTTTCAACCACACAATGATGCAGATAGTCGTAACCGCCGCGGTCCTGCACGTAGGAAGTGAGCGCCGCTGGCAAGTCCTCAGGCTTGTATTGCCGAATCAGATCCATCACATGGTTGGAAACCAGCGCCGGAAACCAGCGCACGCGCTCCCGCGCCGTCGCCAGATCGTCAGAAACCCAAACCGGAGCCGCCGCCATCACTTCGATTTGATTCGGATCGCGGCCTGCGGCAATCGCCCCGTCTCTCACGAAACCAAGGCACCAGGAAATCAGATCAGGATCGGCGAACTGCAAAATGATCCCGTCTGCAACCCGCCCAGCCATGTGCAATACCTTCGGTCCGTAGCCAGCAATCCAAACTCGTGGAGGAATCTTCGCCCAAGTGAGGCGCGTCGCTTGACCTTCGTATTCAATTTCCTTGTTGCTGGTGAGGTCGCGAAAGATCTTTACTGCAGTCTCCAACTGAGACCAACTTACAGGTTTCTTTCCGAGCACTCGTCTCGAGCTGTCTCCGCGTCCGATGCCCAGTTCCATTCTGCCGTCGGAAATCAAATTCAATGTCGCGAACAGACTGGAGGTAACCGTGAGATCTCGGACCGCGGGATTCGTAACCAGCGTTCCGAGGCGCATCCGCTCCGTATTCGCCGCCATCAGAGTAAGCAGGGGATACGGGTCCATCCACAACACGTGCGAGTCGAAAAGCCAACCATACTCGAAACCCGCAGCCTCGGCCTGACGCGTCAAACCCAAAATGCGCTCAACTGAAATGTCTGGTTTTAGCGTGATGCCGAACTGCATGGACGCCCCTTTCATCACTTCCGGAAATTATGAAGAAGTGAAGTCCGGCAGTTTAGCATAGAATTCTTTTTTCATCTCACGCGCAGTTGGAGACTTCAATGGGCTTTGACACGATCATCGGCAACGGATCGGTCGTAACTGCAACAGACACTTACGTCGCCGATGTTGCAATTGCGAATGGCAAGATCTCAGCCATTGGCAAGGATCTTCCTCGAAAGAATGCTACGAAGATCCTCGATGCTTCAGGAAAATATGTTTTCCCGGGGGGCATCGATGTCCACACCCATCTGGATATGCCATTCGGCGGCACCACCAGCGCCGACGATTTTGAAACCGGAACACGAGCCGCAGCTTTCGGTGGAACCACCACGCTGATCGACTTCGCCATCCAGTACAAGGGCCAGCCCTTGCGGAAAGCCTTCGACACGTGGATGGATAAAGCCTCAAGAAAGGCGGTCTGCGATTATGCTTTTCACTGCATCGTTACCGATATTGGTAATGGGCAACTGCAGGAAATGAATGCTCTGGTTGCCGAAGGCGTGACCAGCTTCAAACTTTTCATGGCCTATCCCGGCGTATTCATGCTCGATGACGCCAGCATCTTCCGCGCGCTGCAGACCACAGCGAAGAACGGCGGCCTCATTTGCATGCACGCCGAAAACGGAAGCGCGATCGACGTCATCGTGCAGCAGGCGCTGGCAGAAGGGAAAACGGCGCCGAAGTATCACGCTCTCACTCGCCCCACCACCGCGGAGGCTGAGGCTGTCTCCCGCGCGATTGCGCTTTCAGAGATGGCCGGGGCCCCGATCTACATTGTTCATCTGAGTTGCAATGAGGCCCTGGAAAAAGTTCGGGAGGCGCGCGACCGTGGTCTCCCGGTCTATGCCGAGACATGCCCGCAATATTTGTATCTATCGATCGAAAACTTTGACGTGCCCGATTTTGAAGGAGCGAAGTATGTGTTTACTCCGCCGCTTCGCGAAAAATGGCATCAGGAGAAGCTCTGGAACGGACTGAGGCGTGACCATCTGCAGGTGGTGTCGACTGATCACTGCCCCTTCTGCTTCAAGGAGCAGAAAGAACTCGGACGCGGCGACTTCACCAAGATTCCAAACGGTGGCCCAGGGATTGAACATCGCATGAGTTTGATCTACTCGGGCGGCGTGGCTCAAGGCCGATTCAGCGTGAATCGATTCGTTGAACTTGTTTCCACGACTCCGGCAAAGCTGTTCGGCTTGTATCCGCGCAAGGGTACGATTGCAGTCGGGAGCGACGCTGATCTCGTGATTTTCGACCCCAAACGTAAACATACCATCAGCGCCAAGACTCATCACATGCGCGTGGATTACTCCATGTTCGAAGGTATCCAAGTGACCGGCATGCCCGACGTCGTCCTTTCCCGTGGACGCGTTGTGGTGGACGAAGAGAAGTTTCTAGGCCGTGCTGGACAAGGCGAATTTCTAAAGCGGTCAACTTACTCCCAGGTGAATGGTTAGTTTGGCTGATCGTGAGCGAACGATTCTAGCGCAGGGCTGAAAACAGAGCTTCCTTCCAACGCCTCGTGTCGACGCTCCAGCACACTTTTGATTTGCGATCGGTCTGCAGAGTCTGCGCCCAAATTGCTCGGTTGCGTTCGTCTGTCGCCACATCCAGACGATCCACCACGGTCATGCCTCGCGTCAATTCGCTTTGCGTCTCCACTTCCACGTAGTGTTCGCTCCACTCTGTTCCAATACTCGGGTCGAGAGCGAGGCACATCGTCACCGGATCAGGCAGGCAAATTCCGTCCTCTCCGGTTTGCACTTTAAGAGCATGACGGGCGTGACTGTTGCATTCGATGGCAAACCGGCCAAGCGCAGTGCCGAATCCTTCAATGATTCCAATATCGCTGTCATTCACCACGGCCTCGCCCCGCGACAGTTGCCAACCAATCAACTCGATCGGAAGCCCGCTCAGCATGACGATGCGCGCGGCCTCAGGATCTACCCAGATGTTGTATTCGGCTGCAGGTGTCACATTCCCTTCACAGCACGGCGCCCCTCCCATGACCACGCAGCGGCTGACCTGCACAGCGATGCTTGGTTTTTTTGTCAGCGCGAGAGCGATATTGGTGAGTGGTCCCAGCGTAACGAGGACGAGTCCAGGATTCGCTTCGATTGTCCGGATGATTGCGTCAACAGCGTGCAACGGCTCAGGAGACCGGGAAGGTGCCGGATAATTGTGATCTCCTAATCCGTCGCGACCATGAAACCAAGTCGCATTCGTATACGGACGCAGCAACGGTTTTTCCGCTCCAACATAGACCGGAACATCGGCCTTGCAGAGTTCAATGGTGTAAAGAGCATTGCGAGTAGCCTGCTGCACATCCACATTCCCCGCCACCATTGTGATTGCAGCCACCCGGACATCAGGGTCGCGCAGAGCCATGATGAGCGCCACGGCATCGTCGGAGGCTGTATCGGTATCGATCAGAAAGGTGCGCGGCACACGGTTAGCATAGCAAACCGCCGCAGAATTAGTTCTTACAGCAGCATGCCCGCGATCGATGCTGACATAAGATTCGCCATCGTTCCCGCCAGCATCGCGCGAATTCCCAGTCGAGCCAGTTCGCTTTTCTTGTTCGGAGCGAGCGCTCCAATGCCACCAATCTGAATTCCGATGGAGCTAAGATTCGCGAAGCCGCAAAGCGCGAAGGTAGCAATCGTAAATGAGCGGGGATCGAGTGCAGCCTTCATCGGTCCAAGCATGGAAAACGCCACCAGTTCGTTCAGCACCATCCGCGTTCCAAGCAGGGTCCCAATCACCCCGCAATCGTGCCAGGGAACGCCGATCACCCAGGCAACTGGCGCGAATACAGCCCCGAAAATCTTTTCCAGGCTTTCCGGGAACCAGGCCACCCAGTGATGAATTCCACTGAGAATGCCGTCCGCCAGCGCGATCAACGCCAGGAACGCAATCAGCATGGCTGCGATGTTCAAAGCCATATGCAGCCCGTCAGTTGTTCCGCGGGCAACCGCGCCGAGCAGATTCTCTTGCTTCTCGGTTTGCTCTTCGTCCTTCCGGCATAACCACTCGTCCCGCAGTTCTGGGCTGCTCGGTTTCAGGCACCAGCATCTTCGCCATGAGCAGCGTGCCGGGCGCCGTCATGATAACCGCGCTCAACAAATGTTTCGGCTCAATACCGAATGCGATGTAGGCGGCCATGATTCCGCCCGGAGACATGCGCCATGCCGCTGGTCATCACCGTCATGAGTTCTGAACGAGTGAGATCGGGAAGAAACGGCCGGATGGTCACCGGCGCTTCCGTCTGTCCCATGAAAATGCTGGCCGCGATGTTGAGCGATTCGGCGCCGCTGGCACCCATCACCCGGGTCATGACCCAGGCGGCAATCTTAATAACGAACTGCATAACGCCGAAGTGATAGAGCACCGCAAAAAACGCGCAGATAAAAATAATGGTGGGCAGTACCTGAAAAGCAAAATAGAAACCGAGATGGGAGCTTTGCTTCCCCAAATCGCCGAAAACAAACTGCGATCCGACGTAGGAGTAGCTGAGCAACCGACTGACCAGATCGCCGGCCTTTTGAAAAACTCGTCGCCCGGCGTCGATCCTCAATACCACCACAGCAAAGGCGAACTGGAGGCCTAGGCCCCACGCCACCGTTTTCAGGCGAATCGCGCGCCGGTTGCTTGAAAAAGTGTAGGCCAATCCAAGCATGGTCAACAGGCCGAGCACTCCGGTGAATCGTCCCATTCAGTTTTTTTCTCCGTTTTCTCCGATCACTCGATGGATCAACGGCCTTTTCTTACGGACCGGCGCATCGGAAATCTGATAACTCTCTGCCAGCAATTGTTGGGCACGAGCCGCGCGAGTTTCTGCATCGTAGTGAATTGTCGCCAGTGGCTCGCCAGCGGACACAGCATCTCCAACTTTTTTGTGCAGTACGATTCCTACGGCCGGATCTACGGAATCTTCCTTCCGTTCGCGCCCGCCTCCAAGAATCACGCACGCGGTCCCAATCTGCTCGCACTGCAGAGATGCTAGATATCCAACCCTGGGACTCGAAATCGTCATCGTATGTTGCGCCCGCGGCAGCTTCTTAGGGTCGTCGATTGTCCGCGGATCTCCGCCTTGCAGTTCCACCATCTGCCGAAAGCGATCCAGCGCTTTGCCGGAAGCAATCAATTTCTCACTCTGCTTCTTTCCGTCCGCAACATTATCCGCCGCTCCTCCCAGATGGAGCATCCATCCTGCGAGTTCAAGGCATAGCTCCCGCAAATCCTGCGGTCCTTCTCCGCGCAAAACCTCCACCGCTTCCACTACTTCAAGCGCGTTGCCGATCATACGACCCAGTGGCTGATCCATGTCCGTGATGACGGCAACCACCTGTTTGCCCATTCGCTCACCGGTTTCCACCATGAGTTCCGCCAGAAAGACGGCATCCTTTTCGCTTTTCATAAACGCCCCTGAACCTGTCTTTACGTCGAGGACGAGCGCATCGATGCCCTCTGCCAGTTTCTTGCTCATGATCGACGCGCAAATGAGATAGGGGCTTTCCACCGTACCGGTTACATCCCGCAGCGCATAAAGCTTGCGATCGGCAGGCGCGATTTCAGCCGTTTGCCCAATCATGGCGCAACCGCACACTTCAAGTACGCGGCGAAATTGAGCGACCGAAAGATTTACGTTGAAGCCTGGAATCGCCTCAAGCTTGTCCAGCGTGCCCCCTGTATGCCCAAGGCCGCGGCCGCTGATCATCGGAACTGCGACGCCCGCGGCAGCTGCAAGAGGTGCCAGCACCAGCGAAGTTTTATCGCCCACACCGCCAGTCGAATGCTTGTCGACTTTTCTCGCCGCCAGGGAAGACAGGTCGAGCACTTCTCCCGAATGCAGCATGGCATCGGTCAACGCCGCAGTCTCGGCGCGACTCATGCCACGCAAAACAACCGCCATCAGCCATGCCGAAACCTGATAGTCGGGAATCTCACCGCGCGTGTACGACTGCACGAGGTAATCGATTTCACCACGAGACAGCTCACCACCGTCGCGCTTCTTACGGATCACGTCGATGGCGCGGAAAGTCTGCGCTGCAGCAGGGGATGGATTCACTGCAGGCGAAACCCTTCCGGAAGAAGTTCAGTAATATGAGCCAGCTTCGGTCCCTTAGCGCCCTGGAAGAAGATCGTTGCATCAGGACCGAATTCGTAAATCACCTGGCGGCAAGCGCCGCACGGCGAACAGGGCACGCCCTGATCGTTGACCACGGAGACGGCTCGAATCTCGATCTTGGGACCGAGTTCCGCCACGGCAGAAAAAATTGCCGTGCGCTCGGCGCAGTTTGTCATTCCGTAAGAGGCATTTTCCACGTTGCAACCGGAGAAGATTCTGCCATTCGAAAGGAGAATGGCCGCTCCCACGCGAAATTTCGAATACGGTGCGTGCGCATTCTTCATCACTCGCTTAGCGGATCGCAGCAATTTGGCTGAAACCTTGGCAGTCGTTACATTCTTGCGCATGATGGAGAATGACGGTGAACGAGAAATCGAGGGCCATTGTAAACCCTGATGCAGCACTCTAGTGCTTTTTATTGATTTCGATTAAACCGAACGCGAGGCAGAACTTCAGCTGCGCTCAACCACGATTGGTCGCGCTCAAATTCGCAAACAGCGCTCCTAACTTCTCTCTATCCAGCTTGCCTTCTCGACGAACGCCCGTGCATATGTCGATTCCGAACGGCCCAACTTCCCGCATAGCCTCCCGCACATTCTCCGGCTTCAATCCTCCAGCCAGAAAGAGTGGGATTTCAATCTGCTCTCGAATTTGACGGCTCAGAGTCCAATCGTGCCTCCGCCCAGTTCCACCAAGTTCTTTAATCGCGAGCTTAGGGTTCCCGGAATCGAGCAGAATGGCGTCAACCTGCGCCGCCACCGCGACCGCCTCTTCGATCGACTCCTCCCCGGTCACATGCACGACCTGCACAATCGAAATCCCCGGCAACTCCCGGCGGAGATCTTCATATGAACCTTGAATCAAACAATCCACCAGTTGGAGTGTATTGGTACGGCAGCGGCGCTGCTGGGCGATGATGCTTTCCACATCTTGCAGCGCCGTGAGCAAGAAGGTTCCGACCGGCGGAGGAACTTTGGCGGCGATTTCTGCAATCTGTTCCTCTGCAATTACACCCGGCCCGCTGGGCATGGCGGAGACTAGTCCCAGCGCAGCCGCGCCATGGTCGATGGCCATTCTGGCCTCGTCGGCGTTTGAAATGCAGCAGATCTTTACCCGTGGCCGCTCGCTTGCCCGCATGCTGAGATTATGCGACCTCCGGTCAGTCAGGAGCCAGCTCGACCCCGATTGATTTTGTTCTCGCTCGGGGCTAGCATATCCCCATTATTCTCATCCGCTCGGCATCTTAGTTTCGCCTCGTGACGCTTTTTGTCTGATCTTCTGGTTGTCCAAGGAGGACGCATGGGAATCGCAGTGTCGCCGCAAATTCACCCGCAGGTCGCTGAGTTTATCGATAAGCCGCGCAAAATGCTGATCAACGGAAAATGGGTAAGCTCAATTTCCGGCAAGACCTTTCCAACCTACAATCCCGCCACCGGTGAGGTTCTCGCGCAGGTAGCGGAAGGTGATCGTGAAGACATTGAACTGGCGGTAAAGGCCGCACGTAATGCCTTCGACCAAGGCCCGTGGCGGCGCATGACCGCGTCGGAGCGGGGCCGCCTGATCTGGAAGCTGGCCGATTTGCTCGAGGCCCACACCGAAGAGTTCGGATATATCGAGAGTCTCGACAACGGTAAGCCGCTCGCCATCGCCAAGGCCGCCGATGTTCCATTGGCGGTAGATCTGTTTCGCTACATGGCCGGGTGGGCTACAAAAATTGAAGGCAACACTATTCCGATTTCCGTTCCCTATACACCCGGCGCAAAATATCTCGCCTACACACTGCGCGAGCCGGTGGGGGTCGCAGGACAGATCATCCCCTGGAACTTTCCGCTGTTGATGGCGGCGTGGAAACTCGGGCCAGCGCTGGCCTGTGGCTGTACCGTCGTATTGAAGCCGGCCGAGCAAACTCCGCTTTCGGCGCTGCGTCTGGGCGAACTTATCAGTGAAGCGGGCTTCCCCGAAGGCGTGGTCAACATCGTCCCTGGCTATGGCGAGACCGCAGGCGCCGCGCTGGCCGCTCATCCAGATGTGGATAAGATTGCGTTTACCGGTTCCACGGAGGTTGGAAAACTCATCGTCCACGCGGCGGCCGGCAACTTGAAAAAGGTTTCTCTCGAACTCGGCGGTAAGTCTCCCAACGTCGTTTTCAAAGATGCCGATCTCGAATCGGCTATCCCTGGCGCGGCGAGCGCGATTTTCTTCAACCACGGTCAGTGCTGCTGCGCCGGATCGCGTCTTTACATCGAAAAACCGGTTTTTGACCAAGTCGTGGAAGGCGTCGCCGATTATGCAAAGAAAATCGCTGTAGGCTCGGGGCTCGATCCGGAAACGCAGATGGGTCCGCTCGTTTCCGAGGAGCAGCTAAGTCGAGTCTGCGGCTATCTGGAGTCGGGATTCTCCGAGGGTGCCAAAGCCGTGGTTGGCGGCCACAAGAAAGGCGACAAAGGTTATTTCGTGGAGCCTACGGTCCTCGTGGATACCCGCGAAAATATGAAGGTCGTGAAGGAGGAAATCTTCGGGCCGGTGGTCGCAGCGATGTCATTCGATGATCCCGAGGCAATTATTCCGCGTGCGAACGACAGCGAATATGGCTTGGCCGCCGCCGTCTGGACCCGCGACATCGGCAAAGCTCATCGTACCGCCGAATACCTCCGCGCTGGCACGGTGTGGATCAACTGCTACAACATTTTCGACGCCGCCCTACCCTTCGGTGGCTACAAGCAATCCGGATGGGGCCGCGAAATGGGGCACGACGCTCTCAGCCTGTACACACAGACCAAGGCGATTTGTTCGAAAATAGCTTGAAGTTGCTGCAAAGAAAAAGGACGGCGGATTCGCCGCCGTCCTTTCTTATTTTCTGTTCCTTCGCAGCGACGCTATTTTTCCATCAAGAGCACTTTCTCCGCATCATCGATCTCGGTCAGCTTGACTTCGATCACTTCATTCATTGTGGTCTGAACGTTACGTCCCACGAAGCTGGCTTCCACTGGCAGTTCGCGGTGGCCCCTGTCAATCAGCACGCATAGTTGAACCCGTCGCGGTCGGCCGTGCGCAAACAGCGCATCCATGGCCGCGCGCACTGTTCGACCCGTGAACAGCACGTCGTCCACCAGAACAATGTTCTTGTCCTCAATCGAAAACCCTATCTCACCTTCCTGTACCACTGGCTTCGGTCCAAGCGTGGAAAGATCGTCGCGATAGAAAGTGATATCCAGCGTTCCGACCGGAACCTCGGCATTGTCGATGCGGGCGATGATCTTGCCGAGTCGCTCGGCGAGCGGCACGCCCCGGCGCCGAATTCCAATCAATCCAAGTCCCTTGACGCCGTCATTCTTCTCAACAATTTCATAAGCCAGACGAACCAAGGTGCGCTCTATTTCCGAGGCTGACATCAGTTGCGCTTTCTGACGCAGCGCGGTCTTGCGCGAAGTAGACGTTTTCACATTCATGGGCAAATGGGCCTCGCGGACGTATGGTCAAAACTGAGCAGACATCACTTTAGTGGTAACTTCACAGATCTGCAAGGCAGCCCCGAAATCAGAGGCCGTCGGATTCGGTCGGAGTCACCTCTTCGGCAAGAGCCTCGCCGGGGACTGGAAAGCCGATGTGTTGTACCTTCACGATCTGCGTCAGAACGCCGGTGTCATTTTGCAGAACTCTGAGCTTGATCTCGTGAGGCGCGGCCCCTGATCCTTCAGCCGCCAAAATTCCTATGCCCTGATTCCGCCCGCCCGCCTTTGCCCGGTAGAGCGCAGTGTCCGCCAGTTCAATGGCTTCTTCCGCGCAAATGGCCTCATAGGCGCGCCGGCTCCACGGAAAAGCAGCCCATCCCACGGAACAAGTCTTGCGCACATGAATCCCATGTCCAAGATCAAACGCCTCCGATGCCATGACATCTAAAATGCGTTCGCAGAATGCCGGCGTACCGGCGGGATCGGCGGACCGCGACATGATCAGGAATTCTTCTCCTCCCCAACGCACCAGAACATCGGACTTTCGCACCACTCGCCCCAGACGCTCGGCAACTAACTGCAGCAGCCGGTCTCCTGCGGGGTGGCCATGAAGATCGTTCACTTCCTTGAAGAAATCCACGTCCACCATAAGAAATATCAGGTCGCGGTGATCCATCTTTCGGATATCGTGACCCCGCGCCCGCTCGTAATTTCGCAACACCTGACCCGCTTCCGCCGTCAGGATTTCTTCCAAGTACCGCCGGTTCCATACTCCCGTCAACGCGTCCGTATAAGAAATTTCCTGAAGTTCAAGGTTCTTGCGTTGAAGTTCCAGGCTATGCCACCGGAGAGATTGTTCTTTACTCTCCAGTTCGTCCTTCAACTTGCACATCTCATCAAGATTGTGGTGCGACAAACGCAGCAGGTGAAGTAATTCGCGGTCCATCCAATTCTGCTTGAGGAACACCAGCGCGCCCATCAAGAACATTGCGGCCGCCGTGAGCACCAGACGGTACGACCGTACCCGTGGCGGAACATCTCCACCGAACGCCGCCCACGCCACCATAAGCGGCGTCGAAAACACGGCGACCATCGCCAGCCTTGTCGTCCACGTACTGTGGTTCCGCTGGGGTATCTGCTCGGCCTGCCCTCCTGACAATCCGCGGGCCATGAAACCCACCGCCGCGAACCACGCCATGGCGGCGACCAGCGGTACATCGTATAAGCTGCCGGTATAGTACCGGTGAAAATCAATCGCCACACTCGCGAGGATCGAGCCAATGCTGTAGAGCAATGCGGCTTTCAGAAATTGCCCGTAGATCGTGCGCCAGGAGCCTCGGCTGCGCCTGCAAATCGTGCCAATGCCCGCAATGAGAACGATCTGTTCGCAAGCGTAGAGCAGATCAAAGCTGCGCCCGTATGCGGCCTCATTCGGTGCCACATACTGCCATGGAATCACGATGAACAAGTAGAGGTAAAGCCACCAAGTTAGTAACAGAAAGAAATCGACCGATCCCAGCCGCAGAGAATGGTTGTTCTGTCGCAAGTGCGGCTGCACCACCAATGCGGCCATCATGGGGACGATGTGCAGGAATAAAACGACATCGGCGACAAATGGATTCGGCACTTCTTGCCGCAAGAAAACTTCAAAATAGGTCCACAGAACCTGCGCGCAAAGCCACATTCCGCAGCCCAGCCCCATGAGACCCCAAAACAGCTGCTCTTTCTTGTCGCGCGTTCTGGTGTTTAAGAGGATGCCAAGCGTTGCGCACGAAAGCAGGACACACTGGGTCAGATCACCAAAGGCGGTTAATCCAAGGCCGCGGGGGGCCAGCAGGGACACGACGGCGTGCACGCATATCACTGCGCACACGGTTCCCGTCCACTTGCTCGGTTGCCGCACAGAGATAATTCCCACCGTAAAAGTGTATGGGCATGATTAGGTCCCGCAGGCATTACTGAAGTAATCGCCGAAGCGGTTGGGATTATCGGGAGAAGGCGGGCTATCTAGCCCATTGCGGCCGTGAACCGCTCAGCAAACCGAAAAACATCCTGGTAGGAGTTGTAGAGGGGAACCGGCGCTACCCGGAACGTATCCGGTTCTCTCCAATCGCCAACGATTCCTTCTGCAGCTAGCCGTTGGCACAATGCGCGTCCGTTCTCTGGAATTCGAATTGAAAGCTGGCACCCACGCCTCTCCTCTTCTTGCGGGGTGATGATGAAAAAACTCGAGGAATGTTTCTGACTCAGCAAGAACTCCAAATAGCCGGTCAACAAAACACTCTTGCTCCGCAAATTCTCCATACCCGCTTCGTGGAAAATTTCCATCGATGCCCGCAGAGCCGCCATGCTTACGATCGACGGATTGCTCAACTGCCACCCTTCAGCGCCGGCCATCGCATGAAACTCCGGCCCCATCTCAAAGCGCGATGTCTCGTCGTGTCCCCACCACCCCGAGAAACGCGGCAACTCCGAAGAGTTGGCGTGTCGCTCATGAACAAAACAACCGGCAACGCATCCCGGTCCACCATTCAGATATTTGTAGCTGCACCAGACAGCGAAGTCCGGACCCCACTCATGCAGTCTCAAGCGCAAGTTGCCCGCCGCATGGGCCAGGTCGAATCCGACGATGCAGCCCCGCGCATGACCAGCCCGCGTGATTCCGGCCATCTCGAACGCTTGACCGGTCGCGTAATTCACCCCTCCCAGCAGGATCAATGCGATCTCATCTCCGGAACGCTCGATCAGAGACTCAATTTGTTCATTGCCGGAGGCAAGACTCTCCCGGTAGTGGATTTAGCTCAATCAGCGAAGTCGCAGGATCGAAGCCATGGAAAAGAATCTGCGATTTCACGGCGTACTGATCGGAAGGGAACGCACCCGCGCTCCACAAGAATCTTGTGCCTCTCGCGCGTGGGACGGTAAAACGACACCATCATCAAATGCAGATTCACCGTGAGTGAATTCATCACCACAACTTCGGCGGGCTCCGCCCCAATCAATTCTGCTGTTTGCTCTGTGAGCAGTCGGTGGTAGGGCATCCACGGATTCTTCGCGTGGAAGTGAGCCTCTACCCCTAGCTTCGCCCAATCGTCAAGTTCGCGCTGAATATATGTTGCGGCAGTCTTAGGCTGTAGCCCCAGCGAGTGCCCGCACAAATATATGCAATCGCTCCCCGCGTATTTTGGCAGCAAGAATCTCTCGCGGTAGGCTCTCAGCGGATCGCGTTCATCCATCGCGATGGCAAAATCTTTGCCTGATTGAAAGTGAACGGCGGTCACGGCTGCAGTTCCAGTGGAGTGAGATCTCGACGAATCAATTTGTCCGCCAGTTTCCAGTCGAGATCCTCCACGCGATCAATACCATCGCAGAGTTCAACCAGCATGCGGTCCTGAATCGCACCTCGCGTCAGCGCAACGGAGTATGGAATGCGATGAAACGTCACCATCGCATACTTGGGTACAAACAGCGCAGGGTACCTTGCTTCCAGTGCTAGCTCGACCTTTTTTCGCACCAGAAACTGCGCGTCAGCAACTCGATCTCGCATCTCCGTGAAGTTTTCAATTGCCATGTCCGCAATCGCATCGGTATCAATCTTGCGCTCCTTCTCAAACTGAGCGAACACCTGAGGCCAATCTGCGCCTTGACGATCAAGCAACTCGACGAGACAACTGCAATCCTCAAATCCGCAATTTATGCCCTGCCCGAAGAAAGGAACAATGGCATGAGCCGCATCCCCTAGCAGCAGGGATTTTCCTTCTACATGCCAGGGAGAGCACTTGACAGTGACCATAGCGCCAGTGGGACTCGCGGCGTAGTTGTCCCCCAATTCCGGCATTAGCCGGAAAGCGTCAGGGAATCGATCTTCAAAAAACTGCAGCACAGTCGCTCGCGTGGTGAGGCTCGCGAAACTGTCTTTCCCCTCAAATGGAAGAAATAAAATGCACGCGAAAGTGCCGTCGATGTTAGGCAACGCTATCAGCATGAGATTGCCCCTCGGCCAGATGTGAAGGGCATTCTTCTCCAGTCGATGCTCTCCGTTAGCACCAGCGGGAATCGTCAACTCCTTATAGCCGTAATCGAGATACTGTTGAGAAAAGTTAAAGTGATTTAGCTTGAGCATTTCCGTCCGAATCGCCGATGCGGAGCCGTCGCTGCCGATCACTGCGTTGGTCTCCAGGCTCGCCTCTTCACCATTGTTTTCGTCGCGCAGTCGAATCGCACCGGTTTTCAATTCGTATCCCGTGCAGCGTTGGCTGAAGTGAATGACCGCGCCACGTTCCTCAGCGGCATTCATAAGTGCGATATTCAGCTCTGCGCGTGAAATCGAGTTGATCACCTCCGTTTCATCTTTCCCATACGGTTGAAAAGTTAACTCGCCAGCAACCGAATGCATCTTCCGTCCTTTCATTGGGATAATGATGCGGCGCATCCGCTCCCACAGCCCGGCCTGTTGCAAGGCATGAATACCCCGAGTTGAGAGCGCCAGATTGATCGACCGTCCCGCACTCACACGAAATCTCCGCATATCCGGGCGCCGCTCGTAGATTTCGACTCCGAATCCGCGCTGCCTCAGAAGAACGGCGAGAAGGGGACCGGTCAAGCCGGCTCCGATCAGAGTCACTTTCTGGGGAGAGGATTTCATAGCAGATCGAACGAAAGGACGCCGAAGAATAACGAAATGACGCGACACCTCATTCGGTTAGTAACGTCCTCGCCTCCCACAATTCCGGGAAGAACTTCTTGTCGAGCGTCAGCTTCAAATAAGATGCCCCCGCGCTTCCCCCAGTGCCCATGCGGACGCCGATGATTCGTTCCACCAGTTGAATGTGTCGCAGCCTCCAGCTCACCACCAGTTCGTCGAATTCTGTGAGCCGCTCGCACACATCAATCCAGTCGCGATAATGGTGTTCATCCTTATACAATGCATGCACCGCCCGGGCGCGCTCTTCGAATTGTTCCCGTTCCGTC
The DNA here is from genome assembly GCA_963750245.1 of uncultured Acidobacteriaceae bacterium. Lineage (GTDB taxonomy): Bacteria > Acidobacteriota > Terriglobia > Terriglobales > Acidobacteriaceae > Sulfotelmatobacter. The sequence goes on along the minus strand of CAVVQB010000001.1, from coordinate 251,187 downwards.
GAGCCCGCTTGGATCGTCGACAACTTGCCGATTGCCTGCAGTGCGCCAAAAAATACGTCGCGCAATGACGCCTCTTCCAACCGGCGCTTCAGGCTTGCATAAGCCTCCGGAGTCGGCCGGTGATAGCGGAGCATTTTTTCGTCCTTCAGGCCGCACAGGAATTCGATTTCACGAAATTGTTCGGACTGAAATCCGCTGGCCGGCTCCAGTAGCCCACGAAATGCAAGAAAGTGCGTGGGCAGCATCGTTTCCAGGATGGTGAACTGCTCCACCAGCACGCGCGTGATCTCCGTACACCGGCGTAACAGTCGCGCCGCTTCGTAAACTTCATCATGCGATTGCGGGGCAGCACCCGCTTTTTTCAAATTGTCAACTACGGCATCCAGATCGTGAAGCAGTTCCTTGAACCACAGTTCGTAGGTCTGATGAACGACAATGAATAACAATTCATCGTGATGGGTTGGCGAAGACTGCGGATTCTGCAACTCGAGTAATTCCGGAACTTGCAGATACGAGCTGTAACTCAGCTGCCCCGGCTCGGGTGATACCGGCGAAGCGCTGACCATTACTTCTGAACTCTTATCCGCAACTTTTGGCGACTCACCATTGAGTTTCAAGAATCGCGCCGCATTCTCGCTGAGCAACTTACTCTTTGTGTTCTGTGGCAAATGGCTTCGTCGAATGAGAGAGCCCACGTGTTCTTCGCCCAGAGGGAAAGGATAATCCGAGCCGAGCATCACCTGCTCCGCTCCCATGGTGTCCACGAGAAATTGCAGCGCCCTCTGATCGAACACGGCGGAATCCGTGTAGAAGCGATTGAGATAGTAACTAGGCGGATGTTCGCAATCACCCCGCGCAACCGGGTGATGGTGCCATGCATTCTCCAGTCGCCCCAGCAAGAATGCGAAACTTCCTCCACCGTGCGCGAAACAAATGCGCAACGTGCTCGGCAGCCGATCGAATGCGCCACTCAAAATCAGTGCCACGACAGAAAGTTGCGTCTCCGCCGGCATGCCTACCGTCCACGGCATCATGTATTTCGGCATCCGCTCGCGCCCAAACATTTCCCACGGGTGGACGAGAACCGCCGCGCCCACATCGGCACAGTGGTGCAAGAAGGTCACAACGCCGGGATCGTCGAGATTCTTGCTTCCCACATGGTTTCCGATCTGCACCCCCAGATGCCCAGCCTGCATGCATCGGCTGAGTTCCCCACAAGCGGCGTCCACATCCTGCAGTGGCACCTGGCAAAAGGATTTCAGCCTGCCCTTTCCGCGGCTGCAAAGTTCAAGCGCCGCGTCATTGAACAATCGGGCACAATCCAACGCTTGTTCAACAGGGCGCTCGTAGGCAAACAGCACCGGCGTAGCAGAGATCACCTGCAGATCGACTCCATCGCGATCCATCTCCCGCAGCCGTACCTCCGGATCCCAACACGCCGAATAAATATGGCGGAAAAATCGATCACCCACCATAATGTCCGCTTTCCCTGGCTCGGTATGCTTGATCCAGGGCCAGTCCGGGGTGCCATAGCGCGCGGCGAGGTCAGGCCATGAATTGGGGAAGAAGTGGTTATGAATGTCAATGACTTTCATTCTTCACTTGCCCGGATGGATCGTGCCGCAATGTTTGCATTTTCGCCGGCTCTCGTTGCCGTAGAACTCCTCAAAGATAGGCGGCAGATCCTTCACTATGCTCTTCAACTTCACTTCCGCCCGATAAATCAGTTGGTGGCAGTTTGGGCAATACCATTCAAACGCGTCCAGCGATCCTTCGGGCCGCGGTACTTCGATGACCACCCCAATCGTGTCCGCCGGACGCTGCGGCGAATGGCGCATGCGCTTGGGTAAGAGAAATATCTCGCCTTGTTTGATAGGGATTTCGAGCGGCGATTTTCCCGGAGTCTCCATGATGCGAAGAGAAATGTCGCCCTTCAATTGGTAGAAGAATTCTTCCGTGGGATCGTCATGGTAGTCGCGTCGTTGATTCGGGCCGCCCACCACCGTCACCATCATTTCGCCGTCTTCCCAAACCTGAGCATTTCCTACCGGAGGCTTGAGCTTGTCTCTGTTCTCGTCGATCCACGCCTGGAAGTTAAAAGCCTTCAGATTTTTTATCGATGCCATTGTCTCCCCTATTGCTGCGGCTTATACGCCGTGGCCTTGATCTCGATCAGCAAGTGCGGATGCGGCAGTTGATGCACGGCCACAGTCGTGCGCGCCGGGCCATCGAAGCCGAAGAACTCGCCATACACCTCGTTATAGCCGGCGAAATCATTCATGCTCACGAGATACGTGGAAATCTCCACCACATCTTGCAGGTCTGCTCCTGCACTCCGCAGGATGTCGCGAATATTTTCGATTACCGCGCGTGTCTGGTGGCGGATGTCGAGGCGCGTTGCGCCCAACGGATCGACTTCGGCCCCGGCAATCGTGTTGTCCGCACGACGCGCGCTCGTCCCCGATACAAGCAGGAAATCGCCAGCTCGCTTGATGTGTGGATACTTACCGCGCGGTGCCGCTTTTCCTTCGACGACTCTGCCTTCGATCCTGCTCATTCTCTTCTGGTAGATTCTCCTGGCCTGACTCAGCCTGCACTCGGCATGCTCAGAGCCGGATACAAATATTATTCAGCTCGGAATAGAAGTTCAACGAATGCATCCCACCTTCGCGGCCAATTCCAGAAAGCCCCGCTCCACCAAATGGCGTTCGCAGATCGCGCAAGAACCAGCAATTTACCCAAGTGATACCGACATTCATCTGCTGCGCCACGCGATGGCCACGTCTCAAATCGCTGGTCCAGATTGAAGCCGCAAGTCCGTATTTCGTATCGTTGGCCATCGCCACCGCTTCCTCTTCGGAATCGAACGGCGCAATGTGACAGACAGGCCCGAAAATTTCTTCCTTCACGCACCGCGCTGATTCCGGAAGTCCAGTATAGATGGTGGGTTGAACGTAGAAACCGCGGTCACGGCCGTCGCCGAACTCCGGCACGCCTGCGCCAGTAATCACCGTCGCCCCTCCCTCGCACGCAAGCTGGAAGTACGAAAGAACTTTCTCACGATGCTGTGCGGAAATCAGCGGTCCCAAATTCGTTCTTTCGTCGTTCGGCCAGCCCAAATGCAGATGCTCTGCCTTTTTCTTCAGCGCCTCCACGAATAGGTCGAAAATCCTCCGCTCTACATAAACTCGCTCCGCGCACAAACATACTTGCCCTGTATTCAGAAACACTGCGTCGGATAATCCATCGACGGTTTCTTCGAGGTTGCAATCAGCAAATATGATTGCCGCATTCTTTCCTCCCAACTCAAACGAAACTGGTTTCACGGTTGGTGCTACGGCTTTCATGATGGCGGCGCCCGTCTGCGACTCACCGGTAAATGTGATCGCGTCCACGCCTGGATGTTGAGTAAGAAACTCGCCCGCAGAAGCAGGACCGAACCCATGCACCACGTTGTAGACGCCATTTGGAATTCCCGCGTCCTGCATTGCCTCCGCAAGCAGCGTTGCGGTGGCCGGAGTCTCTTCCGAAGGCTTGGCGACCACGGTATTTCCGCAAGCCAGCGCCGGCGCAACTTTCCAGGTGAGCAGCAGCAGCGGCAAATTCCACGGAGTAACAATCCCGACAACTCCGAGCGGCTTGCGCACCGCATAGTTCAAAGCATTCGTCCCGTCCGCTGTTTCCGTCTCAAACGATTCCAGGCCGGCCATCTTTACTAAGTCGGCAAAGACGCGGAAATTTGCCGCCGCGCGAGGAACATCGAGCTTTGACGCCAGCGAAACTGGCTTGCCTGTGTCGGCGACTTCGGCCTGAACGAAGCAATCAAATCGCTTCTCAATCGCATCCGCAACCTCGTGCAACCGCGCCGCCCTTTCGCGGATTCCAAGCCGTCCCCACTCTCCCTGCAGCGCGCGCCGAGCAGCCTGCACAGCCTCATCCACTTGAGCAGCATCGGCCTCGGCGACTTGTGCAATCACCGTCCCGTCCGCCGGATTGATATCCGCGAACTCTTCTTTCCCGGGCACGAAGCTGCCGTCAATATAATTTTGAATTAACTTCACGAGATCCTCAGGCGGGCCTTGGCAATCGTAGCAGCCAAGCTAAAACGAGGCAATCGGATGGCAGTTAACTCTGTCGTTGTTGCAGGTACCGCTGCAACGCATCTTGCCAGGTGGGCATTTCAACTCCCAGAGCTTGCCTGCGAGAAGGCGACAATACCGAGTAAGCCGGTCGCGGCGCAGGCCGCGCCATCTGCGCACTGCTCACCGGTCGCACAGTTGTCGTAAGGCCTGCGCTTCGGACAATCTCTCGCGCAAATTCAAACCATGTGCAATCTTCCGTATTTGTAACGTGCACAATTCCCTGGGCATACTGTCGGCACAACTGTTTGAGCCCCCGTGCAAGGTCGGTCACGTAGGTCGGAGAGCCACGCTGATCGTTGACTACATCCAGCGCTGGACGGCTGACCGCGAGCTTTAAGATGGTATCGGGAAAGCATTTTCCACCAACTCCAAACAGCCACGACGTTCTCACGATGCAGCAATCTGGCATCGACTCAAGCAGCCTGAGCTCGGCCTCCGCCTTGCTTCGTCCGTACACGCTTTGCGGATTTCGCTCGTCCCCGGTTTCATACGGTATGGTCTTCTTTCCGTCGAAAACATAGTCGGAACTTAAAAAGAGCAACCGCGCTCCAACTTCCTGCGCCGCCACGGCGACATTCACCGCACCATCGCGATTCACCGCAAAAGCCACGTCCGGATTAGTCTCGCAGCCGTCCACGTCTGTGTATGCTGCGGATAACACGATCCACTCCGGATTTGTCTCCCGCACCATCTGCTGCACCCGCTCCGCGTCGCGTATATCTGCATCCCGCGAAGCCAGTCCCGTAACCGCATCTTCACTCCACTCGCGCATCAGCGCCTGACCCAGCAATCCGGTTGCTCCAAAGACTGTGACTCTCATTGATTGGCTCGAATGGTTTACGCGAAACTCTCGGCATCAGAAAACGCCAACCCCCGCTGATCTTTCGCCGAGACGATCGGTTCACCTTCTAACTCCCAATTAATTTTCACGTGTGGGTCATTCCAGGCCAGGGTGCGTTCGTACTCAGGCGCGTAAAAGTCAGTCGCCTTATACAACACATGAGCCTTCTCTGAAAGCACGAGAAATCCATGGGCAAAGCCAACCGGAATCCACAACATCCGATGATTCTCGCCCGAAAGTCTCACCGCTTCCCACTGCCCGAAGCTCGGAGAACTGCGACGCATGTCGACCGCAACATCCAGAATTTCGCCGCCTACAACCCGCACCAGCTTTCCCTGCGGGTGCTTCACCTGATAATGCAAGCCTCGCAGCACATTGCGGGAAGAGCAGGAATGATTGTCCTGCACAAAATTCCCAGTGATTCCCGCATCTGCCATGGTTCGCTGGTTGTAGCTCTCCAGGAAAAAACCGCGCTCGTCTTCAAACACCCGTGGTTCCAGCACAAACACTTCTGGGAGGGAAGTCGCGATTTTCTTCAAAGCACTCATGGCAGGGCAAGTCTGGGAGCTGGATTAGTCAGAATACTTTCTCTCGCAAAAGCTGAAGCAAGTACGTTCCGTAACTATTATTCTTCATCGAATTCCCGATCTTTTCGACCTGTTCCGCCGGGATGTAACCCGAACGGAACCCAATTTCTTCAGGGCAAGCCACCATCAACCCCTGTCTCTTTTCGATCGCCTGGATGTAGAGCGATGCCTCCATCAACGATTCATGGGTTCCGGTGTCGAGCCAGGCCATTCCACGCCCCATCACCACCACCTCCAACTGGCCGCGCTCCAGATATGCCTTGTTAACATCGGTGATCTCGAGTTCGCCGCGCGCACTCGGCCTTAGCGACTTTGCAATTTTCACCACCTGATCATCGTAAAAATAAAGTCCGGTCACAGCATATCGCGACTTCGGCTGCTGAGGCTTTTCTTCAATGCTGAGCGCCCGTCCGGCTCCGTCGAATTCCACCACCCCGTATCGCTCGGGATCGTGCACGGGATAAGCAAACACACGCGCGCCCTGCGTTTTGCTCGTGGCTTCCCGCAGGTCTTTCGCCAGGTCATGCCCGTAGAAAATATTGTCGCCCAACACCAGGGCGCAGGCACTGTTTCCCAGAAAGGTCTCTCCTACCAGAAACGCCTGAGCGATTCCCTCTGGCTTCGGTTGAACCTTGTATTGCAAGCGGATCCCGAACTGGCTACCATCCCCCAACAAGGCTTGAAACTTTGGCACGTCCTCCGGGGTACTGATAAGGAGGATGTCGCGAATCCCAGCCAGCATCAGCGTGCAGAGTGGATAATAAATCATGGGCTTGTTGTAAACCGGGAGCAAACTCTTGCCCATAGCGTGAGTCACGGGATACAGGCGCGTACCCGATCCTCCGGCCAGAATAATTCCTTTATAGGTCGTGCTGGTTGTTCTTGGCATTTTGCGATTTACGCGCGAGGCACTCAAGAAGAATATTGCGTTTCAATCCATTTGCGATAGCCGCCGCTCGTAACACCGCGGACCCACTCATCGTTTTCCAGATACCATTTCACGGTCTTGCGAATGCCGCTTTCGAAAGTTTCCTTGGGACGCCAACCGAGCTCCCGTTCAATCTTACGTGCGTCCATTGCATAGCGCCGGTCGTGTCCCGGACGATCTGTAACAAAGGTGATCAGGCTGCGGCGGGAAGACGCAAGTTTGCCGGCCATCTCGTCCACCATATCGCAAATTGTCCCGACAATCTCGAGGTTGCGCTTCTCATTCCAGCCGCCAACATTATAGGTCTGTCCCACACCACCTCGTTGCAAAACTGTGGCGATTGCGTCGCAATGATCCCCCACGTAAAGCCAGTCGCGAACATTCTGACCATCTCCATAAACCGGCAGTGGCTTACCGTTGAGCGCATTGAATATCATCAAAGGGATCAGTTTTTCCGGAAATTGGAAACGCCCATAGTTGTTGGAACAGTTTGTTGTCAGCGTAGGCAAGCCGTAAGTCTGGTGATAAGCACGAACCAGGTGGTCGGAAGCCGCCTTCGACGCAGCGTAAGGACTGTTCGGAGCGTAGGGAGTCGTCTCGCAAAAAGGTGGATCTTCTGCCCCCAGCGAGCCGTAGACCTCGTCTGTGGAGACGTGAAGAAAACGAAAATTCACTCGATCCTGCGCGTCAAGGTCTTGCCAGTAGGCACGCGTCTCTTCCAGCAGGGCGAAAGTTCCATCGATATTCGTGCGGATGAAATCTTCTGGTCCTCGTATCGAGCGGTCGACATGGCTTTCGGCCGCAAAATGCACCACCCAGCGCGGCTTCCTTCGATGGAACAGGCTGCGCACGGCTGACCGGTCCGCAATATCCCCCTCCACGAATTCATATCGCCGGTCATTCGCAACCGATTTCAGGTTGTGAATGTTGCCGGCGTACGTGAGCTTGTCCAGGTTGAGGACGGAAGCCGATTCGCGCTCCATCCACCTCAGGATGAAGTTGGATCCGATAAAACCGGCCCCGCCCGTGACTAGGATCGTATTTTCCATAAAAAATGCTAACGCAGCCCAATCGTAAGGCCCGCCGCGCGCTTTGAAGGTCATCTGCAGACAGCGGTTTCCCATTGTAAACAAAAAAAGACGGGAATGATCCCGTCTTGATGGTTTTGCTGGCGATTTGGGTTGGGCTATGACATTTCGCGCGCCGATAGCTGGGATCGTTTCATCCAGCCATCCGTTGCGAATTCTCGTCTGTATCTAGGACGCGTCCGCTCGGCTTCTTGGGCGCGGCTTCTTTCGAAGCCCAACCCATCGTGTCGAAATAAACTTGTTCAACTTCCGTCGCAATCATGCGCCACTGGTAATGGTCGCGGATGCGATGTTTCGCGGCGTCTCCCGCCGCCTCGCGTACCGCTGGATTCGCGATCAAGAATCGAAGCCGATCCGTCAAGTCGTCAACGTCGCCCCGCCGAAAAGTGAACCCCGCGTCTTCGACCGCCTCCCGATTCTCAGGCACGTCGCTGGTGAGCACACACAAGCCCGCGCCCATTGCATCCAGCAGCGCCAGCGACAGACCCTCCAGGTCGGACGGCAACACAAACACCATGGCGTTCGTCAGTAACGCGTCGAGAGCTTCCCCCGCAGCCCAGTCCAGCATTTTGATCCGTTCGCCAGCATGGGTGCGCAACTCGCGCGAGTACTCGTCCGAATAACTTGATGCTCCTGCCATTACGAGCTTCGTATCTATGTCCAACCGCTCGTATGCCTCAACCAGCAGGTGACAGCCTTTTTCCGGTGAGAATCTGCCTAAATAGAGAATGTAATGTCCCGCCTCCAGTCCCCACACGGAAAGCTTCTCGGCCGGCCAGCGTTCCCGCAGCAAGCCCCCATTCGGTACGTAAGAAGTCTCGGCTCCGTATGTTTCCCGGTAGTGCCCCTGTAAAGTCCGCGAGACCACCATCGTGCGCGTAGGAAAACTCACCGCGGCTCGTTCTCCAAGTCGCAGTACCGCGGAAGCCATGCGCCCCCATTTTTTTCGTTGCCAGTCCAGGCCTTGCACCGTGACCACGGTCTTTTTGCCCGCCAAGCGTGGAATAAAGGAGAACAGCGCAGGACCCAGAGCGTGATAATGCACAACATCGCAAGGCTGCACCAGCACGTGCAACGTGCTCAGAAATGTGTGGAGCAATGTTTCCAGATGTTTCGAGCGGACCGTAGGCAGCCGCACAACTCGCATACCGTTCTGCTGACCTACCGGTGGCGTGAAATATGTCCGGCAATAGGCCGTTACCTGGTGTCCCATGCCAGCTAATCGTTTTCCCACTTCTTCGTAATAAGTCTCGATGCCACTGTACTTGGAGATCACACCCCGCCCCCCAATGAACGCAACCCGCAGGCTTTTCTTCCGCGGTGCCGGCACCGATAAGCCGCCATCCGGACCTGGCTCCCACGCGACGCGCTGCACGGAGGCGAAACCGCCCCGGCGCAAAGGTTGCCTTTTGCCATCCTCCAGACTTTCATACAGGCGAATCAATGCCTCGTAATGGCCTTCCGGAGTGTGGTGTTGCCGTGCAAGTTCTTGTCCCGCCCGCCCCATTTCGTCGGCCAGTTGAGGCCGCGAACCGAGAAACTCAATTGCCGATGCCAACTGTGCCACGTCTCCGGTTTTGTACAACAATCCCGTTTTGCCCTCATGTACCAGTTCGCGTCGTGAGCCTAGGTCTGAAGCGACGACGCTCCGCGCGTGGGCATAGGATTCTAGAATTGTCTTCCCCAGCGTTTCATATGCATGCGAGGGCAGCACCGTAAAACTCGAGTTAGCGATTGCCCGGTCGAGCTCCGTTCCCCGGAGGTGGCCCGCCAACTCGACATTCGCCAGCCCCAGCGCCCGAATGAGGTACTCCAACTTGCCGCGCTCCGGCCCGTCCCCCGCGATGACCAAGCGCCGATCGGGCAGGCGCTGCATGGCACGTAGCAAGTCGTCTATGCCTTTTTCCTGCGACAATCGCCCGAAGTAAAGCAAGGGAGCATTTTCCGCGTCGCGCTCCGCTGCTTTTTTGACTGGCTGGAAATGGGGAAGCACTTCGAACTTGTGCGCTTCCCACCCATGTTCCACAAACTTATCGCGCACAAACCGGCTGGGAGCCAGAAAGCGGTCCACGCATTTTCGGTAGGTTCCCAAGCATTCGTGAAAGTAAGCCTCCGCCATGAGCGTTACTTGCGCAGACGTCCCGGGATAGCAATTTGTTGGCAGAACGTGCCAGAATTTCCCCCCTTTGCACGCCTCACAAGCTTCCCCGCGCGAAACCAGGTTATAGCTGGGACACAACACCTTAAAGTCGTTCAAGTGATATACGATCGGAATCGTCTGCGCCTTGAGTTCCCATAGGATCGATGGCGATAAGTGGTGGTAGATATTGCGCACGTGAGCCACATCTGGTCGGAACTCGGCGATCATCGCCCGAATCTGCTTCCGCGCCTCGCATGAATAGATCGCCTGCATCGCGAGCCCTGCCTTGTGGAACCAACTGCATTGGCTTTTGAAGCTGATGTGCGGCACGAAATAGTGGTCGTAAGGAGTGGACTTGCCTCGCGGGTCGGCCATGGAAAACAGCGCCACGTCGTGCCCCCTGGAACGCATCAGTTCCATAACTTCGAATACGTAGGCTTCTGTGCCGCTGAAGGGATAGTTATATTTGTCGCAATACAAAATTCTCATGAGTGTCGCTCCAATCGCGCGGTCCGATCAGGCGGAGGAACGAATCGCTGAAGTGACTCAGGTTTCTCTCGCGGTTAAAGTTGGTGAGAACTTGGGTGCGGGCTGCGTGCCGGATCCAGTTCAGGCGGCTGGTTAATTGCTCGCTCGGGCGAAGCAAGGCCTGAAGGAAGAGAATCCTTCGTACAAAATCTTCCAGATCTCGAGGTTGGTAGAGAAAGCCTGTTCGTCCCGGAATGACCAGTTCCGGAATACCCGTGATCGCTGCCGCAACCACGATGCGCCCCCGCGCCATCGCTTCCATGAGCACCAGCGGAATTCCCTCGCTGCGGCTCGTGAGCACGACCACATCTGCATTTCGGTAGAACGAATCCATCTCTTCTCGGGCCACATGCCCGAGAAGCGTGACCCGCTCTTGCAGGTGATTCTGTAGAATCAGTAGTTCGAGAGGCTGACGCTCTGGTCCCTCGCCTGCGATCAAACAGTCAAATTCAAGCCCACAATCCCGCAGTCGGGCACAAGCGCGCACCAGGAATGCGTGATCTTTCACCGCATTCAGCCGTCCCACGGCCAGCAAAGTGAACCGGAGTCGTGTGCCAGCCGCCTCCTGCACGATTGGAGCAGGAAGACGCGCATCCACACCCAAACGCGACACGATGATCTTCCCGGAGTCAATCCCCGGGAAATGTTCCAAAATATAGCGGCGGTTGTAGTCCGAGATAGTTACGCAAAAACGACAATTCCGGAGCTTCGCATCAAGGTAAGTGCCATGCAGCAGCAAGTCCGATCCATGGAGCGTGAGGCTGAACCCGATCCCCAGCAACTGGGCCGCGACCATTCCAATCCATGATCCAAAATAACCGTGATGCACATGGATGTGATCCACACCACGTTCTTCGAGCAGGAGGGCGTAATACGCCCCGAGCCACGTATGCAGCAAAGCTTTGACCCGTTGTTTCGGCCTTTCTTTTCCCCGCAGTAGCGCACGCCTGACTAAACTCGAAATGCGTTTCCACCGCGTTAGTATTAGGCAGAGGGCCCGCAGAAGAATGAACACTTGAACTGGTTGGAGACACACCAACTCTCCACCCGGAATGGAAGCAGATCCAATAGTTCCTGTCTCCGGCCTCCGCACGCTACCCGGAATCACTCTCACGCCTCGCTGCCGCAATTCCTGAATCTCCTCACTGACGTAAGGTTCCACGGATGCAGGAAATTTGTTGGCGAGATAAGCGACCGTGAGCATCACTGCGTTTCAACGAGCGGCGTTTGATTGCGGACGAAAGCAGATCAGATTCAAGCTGCAGAACCGTGAACGATCCTTAAAACACGGCCTGTGGTGCGTCTGGAATCTCGCGACCCAAGGTGCTTTTGTGCTGCCAGCATTCCAGCCATGGTGAAGAGCAACCCATTCACAAACTGATAATTCATGACGACAACCAAAGCGTTCACCCAGTAGACACCGAGCAGAATGGGCCAAATCGCATGGAACTGTTGATTGAGAAAGCCACGGCATTCGCTCCGGGGAATCGGGTTGCGCCCCAGCTTCAGAAGCTCCCACATCAGCCAGGCGTAGAGCACGAAGCCGAAAACACCATGCTCCACGAGCAGTTCGAGGTAGGTGTTGTGCGGATAGAGTTCCTTTTCCTTATAGCCGCTGACGTGGCGCGCCAACTCGGTAGGCATCTGGTTTACCCCCCAACCCGTGAGGGGCTTTTCGAGGAACATTTGCCAGCCGCCTGCATACACTGCCTCGCGGAAGTCCACCGGACCGGATTCCTTCAGCCTGTCGATGAGCGCATGCCTCTCATCATCCACACTCAACACGATCACTACTCCCACAGCCCCCAACAAGGCCACGGCAATGCATGCTCGCCGCAAACGTCGACTCTTCGAGCGCACGATCAGTATTCCGATGCTGACGATGAATGAGAGCCAGACCGCGCGAGTCATGGTCGCGAGAATGGCAACCGGCAGGGACGCCAACAGCACTCCTGCCTTTAGCCCGCGAATCTTTCCGCGAAGCACCGAATGCAGGGCCAGCAGCCCCAGCAGATTCAAGGAAACCCCATTCGCTACCGCCTGCAACAGTGGCCCGCGCGCCCGGTCCGCATGGTACCCCAGGCTCTCATCCAGAATGAAGCGGGGAAAGACAACTGACTTTGCGCCCAGCAGAAAAGCGATCGAGGTGAAACAGAGGTAGGCCAGCACAATGAGGCAGAAAACTTCGAAGTGTCCCAACCGCCGCTCGTCTCGAAATATCAGCGCCGCCAAATGAAAAAGCGTGAAGGGCACGATAAACTTTGCCGCCAGCAAGGACGAAGTTCGGCAATCGAACGGCTGGCCAATCACGCTCGCGATCGCCAGAAACGTAAGGCCGATCATGGGCCAACTGGCCCGCTCCACAACGAAGAGTCGCTGTCGAGTAACCGCCGCACGCCCCACCACGCCGATCAGCAGCAGCGCAAAGGCTACGCGGTCGATCTCATAGAAGGGCACGTCGGGATGGCGCAGCAACATCGCGGTTAGCGCACCCAGGAACAACACAGTCGGGAAATTCATTAGCGCTTCGAGCGGCCGAAGCGCCAGCACTAGACCTCGATAGGCCGCATTTCCGGCCCATGCCGGTGACGCCATTCTCAGCGAAGCTGATGACATCACTCCCCACTCCCGCGCAGCACCGCCCCTGCAGTCTTTAACAGAATCAGCAGGTCCATTCCCACGCTCCAGCGGCGGATATACTCGACATCCAAACGTATTCCGGTTTGGAAGGATGGATCTTTTCTCGCCGTGACTTGCCAAAGCCCGGTCATGCCCGGCACCACATCGAGCCGGCGTAAATGTTCCTTGGCATAGGCGCAGACGTCATCCAGCGGATGCGGCCTGGGTCCAACCATGCTCATCTCGCCTTTCAGGACGTTCCACAGCTGTGGAAGCTCGTCCAAACTGTAACGGCGCAGCAGTCGTCCGACACGCGTGATTCGCGGATCGTTGGCGATCTTGAAGAATGGCCCCGATCGCTGATTGTGCTCTCGGAGTGCGTCTTTCAGATCGTCGGCATTCCTCACCATGGTGCGAAACTTGTAGCAATGGAACGGCCGGCCTTTTCTTCCTGCACGGAGCGCTTTATAAAGGACCGGACCAGGCGAATCCACTTTGATCAGAATTCCGATCAACATCAGCGCGGGAGCCAGCAGAATCAGCACTGTGCTCGCCCCGGCAATGTCCAATGCACGTTTCAGCAGCAGTCCCCTTACTGGAAGTTTTTCCTCATGCAGGGAGATAAGAGGAATTCTCCCGATTCGTTCGGGCTCGCCGACTGGCTCGCAGCCAAATAAATGAGGCGCCACTTTCAGATCTAAGCGCAGTTGCCGGGCGGTACGCACCACTCGCAGAGCCACGTCTTGATCATGAGGAGGAGCCAAAATCACTTCGTCCACGAAGGCGGAGCGTGCCAGTTCCACCAGATTATCCGTGCGCCCCAATACGCCGTTTCCTAGCGGCTTCCTGTCATCCAAAAACCCACAAACAGAACGGCCCATCTCGGGGTGCTCACCCAGGTAGTTGGCGATGCGACGGCCCAATGGACCAGCTCCCACAATCAGCACATTACGGACTCCATGCGTGACATAAAGGCTATGTCGACCGCTTTTCTGTGCAGCCGTTCGCCATTCCCAAAGAACGCCAAAGTGGAGGACACCGGCGGCCCAGACAGCAGCCACTGCCAGCATCGGGAAACCCTGCAATCGCAGCGCCGCACTTAGCAACAGCGTTCCCCAAAGCACAGCCTTGCCCAAAGCCCGCATCTCCGCCCGTTGATCAGCGTCCGCAACCTGGCCCCGGCCGCGATAGTTCAACAAGTTGATCAAAACTCCATGCAGAGACGAGATCCCGATCAGGGCCGGAGAAATGACCGATGTCCGCAACAAGCCAGGGAAACTTGGCATGCTCGGGAAGGCCATTTGAAGGCGCAGATAGACCTGCGCGACCAGAATCCAGTCGAGCATCACCCACACATAGTTTGTTAGTGTGAATCGCAGCCAGCTTGATGCCTCCTTATCCTGCGCCGCTTCCGGCAGTGTAGGCGCCATAAGCGCTGGGCGTCGTTCTCCACCAGACAAGGAGAAAGGAGTATCGAAATCCCTGACCAGAAACGTCTCACCCACGCTGCGCAGTGGTTTTTTCCTGCTCCAGCGAGCAGATTCCGTTCCTGGGATCAATCGCTCTGCCCACTCGGTTCCGTGAGGCTTGGGTGTTGGATTTACTTGAAGGGAAGACACTTTCAGACCAATTCCAGTTCGTATCCTTTGATCTCAAGAACCAGCGAGCGCTGGATCAATTGAATCGAGATCACCAGCCTTTCCTTTTCTTGCTCCAGCAGGATTCCTTCTAATCCGTGCAAGCAACCACCACGGATTCGCACTCGCTGTCCGGAGCGCACGAACGCGTGCAAGGAAAATTGTCCGCTGGTTTGCAGCAGAAGTTGGAGGTCCTCAATCTGCTTTCGCGGCACAGCAGGCACAATTCCTCCAAAGCTCACGAAGCGAATCAGCCCGGCAGTTTGCAAAACCGCGTGACACGAATCTTGGGACTGATCGAGATGCACGAACGCATACCCGGGAAAGAGGGGTGTCGTTACCACCTTCTGGCGATCGCTCCAGGTGTGACGTTGTGTCAAGAGCGGCAGGAAAACCTCGAACCCCTTGCTGTGGAGCTGCGCCGCCACCTTCTTCTCGAACCGGTGACGCGTCTCCACCGCGAACCACTGTTGCAGCTCGCCCCTTACAGCCGATTCATGCCAAGAAGGCATTGCCTTCGCCAAGCTGGCCCCGCGATTCCATAGCTACCGCTGATTGAGTCCCGCCGCCATTTCGCCCCGTTTTGCACAGCCTTTTCAAAACCTGCAAAGCGCTACGTTTGCATAATCGAATTCACCGGCTACAACCGGCGATAAATTCTCTCCGGGATGGGAAACCTCCTGTCGCTCAGCACTGTTCCCAGAATTCGCGACTGCGCGGCCTCCATCGCTTCTTTGATCTTCTTTGCGGAGGCTTTTCGCGTGCTATGAGCTCCCAGCACGAGTACGATTCCGTCTGTCAAGTGCCCCAACAGTGCGGCCTCGCTGGATCCTGCTGCCGCAGGCCCGTGAATGACGAGATATTCGAATTCATTCCTCAACTGTGCCAGGCAGGAAATCCAATGGCGTCCAGTACCGGTTTCCCCGTTACACTTCCCGAGTGCAGTCCTTGATACACGCCACAGATTGATGGCCATTTGAGGCGAGTAGAACTTGATCGTGTTGTTTTCCCCGGAGAGCACGCGAGGCTCTCCGGCGGCAGCTTGTTGTTCATTGCATTCCACCAGCGCAACAGAGGCAAGCGTTTCCAGCGCCAGAGATCGTGCCACTTGGTCGCAGATGCTAGCCACACTTAAATTCGGTTCTGCGGCGCTGAAGACGACTCGGTGAACCGCTCGTCCCCTCGCGAAGAACACCAGTCGTACTAAAGCCCGAATTTGTTCGCGAGCGAAATCATCGGGATTCCAATCGTCGCTCCCGCGATCGCTCTCAATCTGCGCAAAGCCCGTTGTCCGAGCCGGCGCTTCAGCAACTTCGCATCTTGGCAGCGTGTCTACCCTAGCGTTCATCGCATCTCCTTCACGCCGACAGCCTGCCGCTTCTTGCCGGTAGCGACGCCAATACCGGCATCTCCAGATACGTGAGCACTTCCTCGGGCGTGCGCAGGGCTGGGTCGAAATAGTCCGCCGTGAACGTTGCACCGGCTCCGGCCGTCAGCGCCGCCACAAAACCAACCAGCACAACTTCGCCGGCCGGCCAGACTGGCAATGCAGGGACAATCGGTTCTTCGGCAATCGCCACGTTCACAATGCCGCCCTCGTCCAAAGCATCCCCCATCCGTGACTCTTCCCGCTTCTTTACATAAAGCAGATAGTTCTCCTGCGCGGCTGCCTTGCTGCTCGTCAGATCCTCTTGAGTTATCGCGTCTTCGCCCAGTTGGCGGGCCAGGCTGCGATATTCGTTCAACTGCCTTCTGGTGGTTAGGGCTCGTGCTTCCAGGCCCTTCATCTCAACCCGAGCCTTTTGCAGTTCGCTCTGCGCCCACTCGTACTCCGCATTTTTGTCGGTGGTTTCGTCACGCACCGGAGCCAATGCCTCCCCGGCGATCGCTGACCGGGCCAGCGCAATTTGCGCTTCTACCTCCTTCACCAGGCGGTGACTGGGCTCATACTTCGTCAGGAGCTGGGTTTTCTTCAACTCCAGATCCAGCAGATTCGCCTTCAACGCCCGCAACAGTTCCGGATTATCGGCCGTCCGCACCTGGGTCGTCGTGCGCTGCGGCAACTCCTCCAATTCGGCGCTGAGTTCTCGCACCCTGCGTTCTGTCTCCGAGATCTCTGTCTGCGTCTGAAAGTAACTGGCCTCGACCGCGTCAAGCCGTTGTAATGCCAGATCCCGTTGCTGCGCAGCCATCACGACGCCATGGCTTTTCGTGAACGCAAGCAGCTTCTGCTTTGCCTGCTCGAGCTGCCGTTGCGATTCTCCCGTTTGCTGTTCGAAGAAGCGAAGCTGCCCGCCTGGACGGTGGACCTGCATGTGCTTTTCCAGATAAACGGTGGATAGGGACCGCAGCACGTTCGCCGCGAGTTGAGGATCTGGCGCGTCGTAGCTCACTGCGATCAGATTTGTTTTCTTGATCGGCTCCACTTTCAAACGGTTGCTCAGGCGCTTCGCCGCTCGCTGCACCTTTGCTGCCTCCTCCTCATAGAGCCGGAACCAGCGCAACCAGTCATGAGCCGCCAAATCATTCCTCTCTACGACGCGCCGCAGCACGTCGTCATCTTTCAGCAGCTCCACCTCTGAGTTCAGTTCTTCTTCCGTTACTTCGACGCGGGAAAAATCTGGAGGAGCATTCGGCTGCGCTGTCACCGGAGGATCAGCACGTCCGCGGCGCACAAGCACTCGTACTTGAGCACGATAACTGGCGCCAGCGAAGGCATAGATTACCGCCAGGAGGAAGACCAGGCCAGAGACGCCGAGAAAGAGCTTCCGATGCCGGAACAGCACCATCGCCAGTTCGCGTGCCGTCGGTGCCTCTTTCGCGGGGAGCGCTCGATCGTCGTCTGACATGAACTTGACCTGCGCGGCTTCCTAAAACTGCGTGGAATTTACGTACATGCTTAACGAAGGTTTGCTGAGAAAGTGTTCGATTTTCGAGATCGAGTTTTGGGGCACAAAAACCAAATCGCCCGGTTGCAGGCTGCAGGCTTCGCTCAGGTTCTTTTCCTTCAACATCTTTTTGAGGTCGAACAAGCGCGCCTCCACCATGTCGTTATTGGCGTGGCGGAACAGCACCACCTGCGAATGCTTCGCCTCGTGGGTAAATCCTCCTGCAATTTGCACCGCCTCCACGATGTTGGTATCCGCTCGCAATTCATACTTCCCGGGATGTCCCACCTCTCCGCCGGCCACGAAATAGGGATGCTCAAACTCCTTGAGCGCTACTGCGACTTGCGGGTCGTGAAGATATCCCTCGTACGCTCGCCGCACTGCCAGGCGAAACTCCTCCAGCGTCCGACCCTGCGCCAGCACCGGCCCCGCGTCTTTCAGGGAGGTATAGCCATCCGGTTGCACTGTAAGTAGCTGGTCGAACTCCGGAGATAGAGTGAAACTCAAGGCCACCACGTCGCTTCGATTCAGCCGGTAAAGCGGACGGCGTTCCCCTCCGAGCTGAGGGTTTCCCTCGCCGTCCGCCTTCCCGGGTTTTGCAGCCGCCATTCCTGTGCTTCCCGCCCCGGCCCCGGTTTGGCCAGTATGAGAAGGCCCGATGCTTGCTCCCAGGTCTTGACGATTCCTTTCCTCCTGGGTGAATGCGGCTACGCAAAGTTGCGCCAGCAAGAGGACAATGAACGAGAATTTCGTTAATCCGTCGTTTTCCTTCATTTCAGTGACGCACTGCCTGTCCTCGTTTGAGAGTCGTTCGCTTCCCCGACTCTGCAAGCAAAGTATCTCCGTGTGAACTTTGCGGCAAGACATAGGAAGTACTGTCCACCAACGTGGTCATGTTGTCTTTCGATGCAGCCCGATCCACACCGGCATAATGCGGGATTTTTTATGCTCGGTTCTCTCGGTAAGGCTGAAGGACTAGTCCCTTGTGGGCCACCCACAAAAGTAGACTTGCATGTTCACGGAATCACACGCCGCGCATAACCTGCGCACGAAGCTATGGACAAAATCTCCGGCAACCAGGAATTTTTGCCCGCCCAATCGCGAACCTCTCCCAGACGTATCGCCGCATCCCAGCTTTTCCACAACATAGGAACGTACCTTCCCGATTTGAAAACTCCGCGTCGAATTTGTGACTTGTTTCCTTGAGTACGAGTGACCGGACTCCTAACATCGAGCGTTGAGTTGAATCCTCTGCAAGCGGAGTTTCACCTTCCATGAGTGCGCCGTCAGTCGCCTTGGCCTCAATTCCGGTATTAATCGCAGACTCCAACCGGATCCAATCTGAGCTGTTGACCAGCGCCTTGCGCCGGCACACTGGGTTCTCTATTTCCACTTGCCCGGTGGACCTGGATTCTCTCCTTCAGGCCATTGCCCTTGCTCCGGCTAAAGTCATACTTCTCTCCTTAAACCGCACCGTCGAAATCGCCAGTCAGATGGCGACGATACGCCGAATTCATCTTTCTCATCCTTCTATTGCCAAGGTTGTTCTGGTTGAATCCTACGATCGCGAATTGGTGGTCAGAGCCTTTCGCTCGGGAGCCCGTGGCCTCTTCTGCCTGGCCCATACTCGTTTCCGCTTGCTATGCCGGTGCATCCAGCGGGTCGCGGATGGTCAGGTGTGGGTCAATACTGAACAGATGAACTTTCTGCTCGATCTCATCTCCGAGGTGCCCTCCTTGCGCGTAATAAACTCCACCGGTGGGCAACTGCTCACGCCTCGAGAAGAACAGGTAGTAGCTCTCGTTGCGGAGGGTTTAGGCAATCGCGAAGTGGCGCGGGAGTTGAACCTCAGCGAGCACACCGTGAAGAAGTATCTGTTTCGCATCTTCGACAAGCTGGGCATCTCCTCACGGGTAGAACTGGTGCTTTATGCAGTGCATAACGGAGATCCCCGCTATGCAGAGTGGCTTCTCGGCTGCGATCACGCCGTCCCCAAGGAGTAGACTGGCTCGGGGCACCCACCCTGTCAATTTGAAAACTCCCTGCTGCGCCTGTATAAATCTGAGAACGGACCTTCGTGCCTGACGACCCATCCAACCCCGGCCGCAATCCAGAGCCCCGCCGTCCAACGCTCATCGCCGCTGGGCTGCTTCTCGCCGCTCTCGCGCTGGTCGTCCTTTATACGACGCGTAGAGCGTTCTTGAGTCCGCTGGCCTTGGTCGTCGTCGCTGCCATCGGCCTGGCCGCGCTACTGTTGCAGCTTCGGCTCCGTCCTGACCTTTCTTCTTCCATTCGAGGCCCGCTGTGGCTCAATGGGCTGGGGGTGGTCTTTGCCCTGGCAGCGGTGTTCGCGGACTATCTTCATCTCATCCCGGTCCTGGTGCCGATTGCCGCACTCGCAGCCGTCGTGTCCTTTGCGGTCAGCGGCATCATCGTCCTCAGCGGTTTGCGTAAACGGCGAGTCTGATCGGGATTCAAAGAAATCGAAATTCTTGAAGGCTGAGGCCGGAAGCCAGGGCCCGTTCTACGGTTTAAACTCCACCGCAACCGTCGTCTCCGCCACAACGGGTCGCCCGTCGATGCGGTAAGGTTCGAATCGCCACCAGCGCAGCGCGTCCATGGCCGCTTGCGCCAGCATCTCAGGACCGTTGAGCGCGCGCACGTTCATCACTGAGCCGTCGCGTCCCACGACGACATCCAGCACAATCACTCCGCGCAGATTCTTTGGCCGGGCGGCTACGGGATAGTCCGGATCCACACGGTGCCTCACCAGCTTCTGCATCACGTCGGCGGGAACCTGAGCCTGTGGCCGTGTCGTGGCTCCGTTTCCCAGTCCGGACTCCAGATTCTCCCAGCCGCGATTCCAGCGCCACCACCAAACGCAAGCCAGCAAGATTGCCGTTGACACGACAAAGAATATCCATCTCCGGCTGCGGCCCTCGCTTTTCTGAGGTCGCGCCGCGGCTGACTCAACAGCCTTCTCCACTTGTATCGGAGCCGTTACAATCGTGCCTGGCTCCGGCTCTGCCTTCGTTCCTTCTGCCCAGCCGCGTATGGAGGCCTGCTGTTCAGCCGTCAGCCCCACAAATTCCATGCCGCATCGCAGCTTGTCGTGATGTCTTACCAGTGCTCGGATGCGAAGCGAAGCCGTGGCTGAGGGCAGCTTGATCTCCACTCCCACGGATTCACCCAGCAACAATTCCCCCGCCATTACGGCGCCAACCCCAAAGATACCCACGTTCTCCGAACGGCCGGGAACGGTATCCGGGACTCCGGAACGCAGGACCGTTACATCCAGCGGCGCCTGCACGCGGTATCGCAAGCCGCGCCGCCGCCGTGACGGTTTGTCCGAACCTTGCTTCTTTGCGCCCGCTTCCATCTCGAAAAGAGAATCCGTCGAACCCGGCCTTATTTGCTCCCGGCCCGCAACTCTACAACCTCGTTGCCATTGGCCACGAGCACCACGCTCGCCATGCCAATGAAGAGCCCATGCTCCACTACTCCCGGCATATCGCTAAGCTGTCTCGCCAGGCGATCAGCATCTGGAATCTGTCCGAAGCGGCAATCCAGGATGTGATTGTTCTCGTCGGTCAAGAATGGCTTTCCGTCCTTATCCCGCCGCAACTCGACTGCCGCGCCCAGTGCCTCAATCTTTTTCTTTACCAGCGCCTGCGCAAACTTGATTACTTCCACCGGCAGCGGAAACTTCCCCAGCACGGGAACTCTCTTGGTTGCATCCACCACAATCACCAGCTGCCGGGTCGCGGAAGCCACAATCTTTTCCCGCAGCAGCGCCCCGCCGCCACCTTTAATTAAACGCAACTGCGGATCCACTTCGTCCGCCCCGTCCACCGTCACATCGATCTGCTGGCATTCATCCAGCGTAGTCAGCGGAATCCCCAGGCTCGCCGCCTGGTCGCGCGAGCGGTCCGAAGTCGGAATACCGCGTATCTTCAAACCCTTCTTCACTTGCTCGCCCAGCAGCTGAATGAAGTGGGCAGCCGTTGATCCCGTACCTAGCCCCACCACTTGGCCGTCTTTGACGAACCGCAAACTGGCTCGCGCAGCTGCTTCCTTCTCCAAATCATTGGCCATATTATTTCGCCGTTCAGCGCCGCCAACCGCCGCCGGGACTACCCTAAACTCTTCTCCACGTAAATCAAGTATCCTGCCAGCGCCAGCCCGAACAGCACCGTCAGAATCGTAACCATATCTACAATAAATCCCGCCGGCTCAAACTTCCCCTCATCCAGTTGCGCCCGGGTTTTTCGATACCGCATCAAGCCTGCCATCGCCATCACCACGCCCACCATAATCGAGATCATTCCCATCCAAACCGAGAGTCCCGTGGTACTCGCGACCTGGCCCTGAAACTTCGCCAATTGCCTGAGGGCAATCGCGAACCGTCCAATCGCGAATCCAAACACCACAATCGCCACGCTGGTCCGCACCCATGCCAGAAACGTCCGTTCGTTGGCTAGATGATCACGAGCTCGATTGGAATCTTCCATATCCCCAGCGTTACTCCACAGCCTTCGCCACCAGCGCGCCCACTCCTGCAATATTCTTGACCAACTCCTGGGGTACCGCGTGCCGCTGTTGCAAGTACTCAGGAGTGTTATAGGAAACCCACACCTTGCCGTTTTCGTCTTCTGAGACCAATGCCTTCAGCGGCAGATCAATGGCAATCGTAGGCGCAGCGACCATTACCGGCGTTCCGCCCTTCGGACTGCCAAAAATCAGCAGCTTGGTCGGACGCATCTTCATTCCAACTTTCGCCGCCTCGCCGCTGTGGTCCACCAATACGAACAACTGCAAGCCACGTTCCGCCAGTATGGATTCCAGACGTTGTACCGTTTCCTCCACCGTACGCCTGCTCGCAACCTGCATCAAACCATTTCCTTCCATAGCCTCACTCCTCTCCTCTTGCTGTCATCCTGAGCGCAGGCTATGCCTCGCGAACGCGAGGCATAACCGCAGTCGAAGGATCCCTGCCACTCACTGCGAAAATGGCTCACGCTAGGCATTCTTACCGACGCCTGCGCTTGTTATCCGTGGAGGCCGGCACCCTAGAGGAAGCGTCGACCCTCCGCTCTGCAATCATCTTGCCCAGAATCTCTTTCACTATCTTCGCCGCCACCGTCGCTGTCACTCCGGACACATCCTGCACGGGGTTGAACTCAACCAGATCGGCCCCAACCACCGTTCCTTCGATGGCGTGCAAATGAGCAATTGCCTCCCGCACCGTCATGCCACCCGGCTCACGATGCGAAACCCCGGGTGCAAACGCCGGATCGAGCACGTCCAAGTCGAATGAAATGTAAACTGGCCCGCCAATTTTCAGCCTCTCGTAGGCGGGCAGCCCCGCCATCCCCACCACCTCAACCCCGAATCTCGCTGCCTGCTCGCGCTGATGCCCAACCATGGTCCTGATCCCAATCTGCACCAGCCGTTTCGCCAATCGTTCCTCCATGATGCGGGCGAACGGACAGGCGTGGGACACTCGGCTGCCCTCGAACTCGTCATACAAATCCGGATGCGCATCAAAGTGGACGATCGTCAGCTCGGAATAGTGTCGTGCAAATGCCTTCAGAATGGGGTATGTAACTGAATGGTCCCCGCCCAGCGATACCGGACGGTCACCATTTTCCAGCAACTCGCCGATCGCACGTTCAATTTCTGTAAAATCGTCGGCGACTTTATCTCGCGAATCGCTCAACTGCAAATCGCCCGCGTTTGCAAACGCACCCGCCGCTCCCACGTCCACTCCCAACTCCGACCACTTGTTCGAAGCATCGCAACGCCAAGCTTCGCGAATCTTCGGCGGCGCACCCGCAGCTCCGCGCAGATACGACGAGTTCACATCCAGCGGTATTCCCAGAAGAGTCGGCATGCGTTCACGTCGATATAACATAACGGCCCAGTCTACGTCCCCCTCAAGTCAAGCCCCGGCTACAGGAAAAACCGTAGGAAGTTTGGCAACCTGTGGAAATCAGTTCACGGAAATTTAATTTCGCAAAACGGAACCCATTGCATCCATTCAATGTCAGCTTGCGGGCTGATGAGTAAGCCCCGTTTTCTGTGGAATTTTTTTCATTAGGAATTCATCTTCTTGTCGCCGTCATGCCCTTACCTTGGCGTCTGTCGTTCTCCGCGACAAATTCAGGAGGAAGCTCATGAAATCCAATTTCCTGGAGCAAGCCAGACGGTACCTCGCGGTTGGCACAAGCTTGTTTGCGCTGCTTGTAAACCTGGGAGCGCCGGTTCCAGTTGGCGCTCAAGAACCAACCCAAAGCATCCTGACCACCTCGCCCATCAAACATGTGATCGTGATCATCGGCGAGAACCGTACCTTCGATCACATATTCGCGACATACGAACCGAAGAGCGGGCAAACCGTTGACAATCTCCTTTCCAAGGGCATCGTCAACGAAGATGGAACCCCTGGTCCCAACTATTCGCTGGCGCTACAGTATTCCGCCGTTGATACCAACGGTGACGGGTACCAAATCAGTCCCATGAGCAAGTCACTCTACTCGAAGCTTCCTGCGCCTTTGACCGGCGGCCCTTCCAATGTCTGCAAAAACAATGGGATTTGCACGCTTGCTGAAGCGAGAGCTTCCGAAAATGGACTGGCCAGCGGCTACTACCAATACCTGCTGACCGGCGGCACCGGCCAGGCCTCCCACGTTCCCGATGACCGCATCTTGAACGTAAATGATCTCCCGCCCGGACCATTTCAACTCACCTCGAACACATTTCCGTACGACTCCTACGCCGCCAGTCCGGTTCACCGTTTCTACCAAATGTGGCAGCAGACAGACTGCAACACTTTGTTCGCCACGACTTCCAATCCCGCCGGTTGCCGGAACGACCTCTTTCCCTGGGTTGAGGTGACGATCGGCGCTGGCAGCAACGGGTTGCCGCTGCCTGCACACTTCAGTACCGAGTACTCCCCCTCGGCCAAAACCACCGGTGAAGGCTCGACGTCTATGGGCTTTTACAATGTTCTCCAGGGCGATGCTCCCTACCTGAAATTCCTGGCTGACAATTACGCCATCAGCGATAACTACCATCAAGCCGTGATGGGAGGAACTGGCGCTAACCACATCATGATGGGCACCGGTGACGCCATCTGGTTCAGCGACGGCAAGGGTAACCCGGCAGAGCCACCTCACAACCAACTGGTATGGCCGGGCACTGTGGACGCTGGGATAGTCGATGAAGTCGCAAACCCCACAGCTGCCCCGGGAACGAATAACTGGTACACCGAAGACGGCTACGGTGGCGGCGGTTTTGGCAGCCCGGTCTATGGCGGTGGTTCTTATACGAACTGCTCGGACGCCGATTCCCCGGGTGCTTTTGCCGTTCTGGATTACCTCAGCAACTTGCAGACCCTGGTTGATCCACGCTGCCAACCAGGCCACTATTACCTGCTGAACAACTACAATCCCGGCTACTTTGGCGATGGTACCAACGCCTACACCAACCCCTATAAGTACAATACCCCCTTCACTGTCCCGCCTTCCAGCGTTCGCAACATCGGTGACGCGCTGCTGGAAAAGGGTGTCTCGTTTGCCTACTTCGGCGATCAGTTCAACGCCTACCTCAGTGACAAATATCAGCTCAACTATGGTGCGGTTGGTACCACCAGTGACCAATACTGCAACATTTGCAACTTCTTCCAATACTCAACTTCGATCATGACCAATGCGGCGGTTCGAACTGCCCACTTGAAAGACACGATCGATCTCTATAAAGACCTCCAGACGGGCAACCTGCCGGCAGTTTCCTTCGTCAAGCCCAGCGGATGGGTCGATGGCCACCCAGCATCTTCGAAAGTCGATCTCTTCGAAGGTTTCGTAAGAAAGATTATCGACGGGCTTCAGGCCAATCCCACGCTGTGGGCCAGCACGGCCGTCTTCATCACCTTTGACGAGGGCGGCGGTTACTATGATTCCGGTTACATTCAACCCCTCGACTACTTCGGCGACGGCACCCGCATTCCCTTGCTCGTGGTGTCGCCGTTCACCAAAGCCGGGCACATTTCTCACAGCTACTCTGATCACGTTTCGATTCTCAAATTCATCGAGCGCAACTGGGGAATCGCACCGTTAACCGGCCGTAGCCGTGATAATTTCCCCAACCCGGTGACGGCCAACGGCAGTCCGTACGTGCCCATCAACAGCCCCGCACTGGACGACTTGTTCGACCTGTTCAGCTTCTAGGGCGCTAGATCGTGCTGGCGGTTAAATCGTAATCCGCAAGCGGATGTCCCCGTTGGGCATCCGCTTTGCTTTTGCGCTTCAAATCACTGCGTCGTTCGGTTTCTCCCTGTCGAATCTCCCGCACCCCGCCACGCATCCGTTATTCTAGTAATGAACTCATTATGCCTACCCCGAAATCCAGGTATTCCAACGGCGGCGCTGCCGCCGTCCTTGACACGGCATCCAACTCGGAACGTGAACGCGTCTTCAACGCCTTCCGCCAATGGGGATACCTCGAAGGCGACCTTGATCCGCTTGGGTTTCTGCGTCCTCGTCCGACTGCGGAACTTCAGATCGACAGTCCCTATACCGCCGAAGCTCGCGCCATCTACTCATCGACCATCGGCGTAGAAATCAACCACATTTACGCCCCCGAACGCCGCCGCTGGATCTACGAGCAGATGGAATCGCCGTCTCAGAGTTTCGAGGTTACAGAAAAAGACCAGCAGCGTATTCTCGACCTGCTCATCCGCGCCGACGTCTTCGAGCAAGTCATGCAGCAGCGCTATCTCGGCAGCAAACGCTTCTCCCTCGAAGGCGTGACCGCGCTGATCCCGCTGGTTGATGAAGTTCTCGATACCGGCTCTCGACTCGGCGCCGCTGAACTGGTCATGGGCATGAGTCATCGTGGACGCCTCAACGTAATCGCTCATGTGGCCAAGCGTCCTGCGGAAGAAATCTTCGCCGGATTCGAAGATGTCGATCCGCGCAGCGTTCTCGGCTCCGGCGACGTGAAGTATCACATGGGCGCGACCGGCGAATACCTCACGCGCAGCGGCGGCAAAGTTCATATCCATCTGGTTTCGAATCCCAGCCATCTTGAAGCCGTGGATCCCGTCACCGTCGGTCGCACCCGCGCCAAGCAAGACCGAACTGGCGAAGGCGGCCGCGAAAAATATCTTCCGCTCCTGGTCCACGGCGATGCAGCTTTCGCCGGACAAGGCATCCTCGCCGAGACCATGAATTACGCCGACCTGCCCGGCTACACCGTCGCCGGCACCATCCATGTAGTCGTCAACAATCTCCTGGGCTTCACCACCAGCTATCTCGAAGAACACTCCACTCGTTTCGCCGCCTGCATCGCGCGCCGCCAGTCCATCCCCATCTTCCACGTCAATGGCGAGGACGTAGATGCCGTCGTCCGCGTAGCCCGCATTGCCACCGAGTATCGCTACCGCTTCGGCACCGATGTCGTTATCGATCTCATCGGCTACCGTCGTCACGGCCACAGCGAGGTCGACGATCCCACCGTTACTCAACCGCTGCTCTACAAGAAAATCAAAGAGCATCCGCCGCTCTGGGAAATTTACGCCGACGATATCGGAGTGACCGACGCCCCAGCGCAAGCCATAGGCATCAAAGCCGAATTTGAAACCGCGCAAAAAGCCGCCGGCAAGCTTACCAAGAAGCCCACGTTGCGCGATTTGCCCGGCTATTGGGATAAATACTACGGCGGACTCTACAAGCCCGAGTTCGAAGTCGAAACCGGCCTTGCGCCGGAAGAGTTAGCGGAACTCAGCACCCATCTCACCACTTACCCGGATGGCTTCCACATTCATCCCAAGGTAAAGAAGCTCCTCGAACAGCGCGCCGAAATGGGAGAAGGGAAGCGGCCCGTCGACTACGGCATGGCCGAAGCCCTCGCCTTCGCTAGCCTGGTTAAAGCCGGCATTCCAGTACGTCTATCCGGCCAGGACTCTCGCCGCGGCACCTTCAACCAGCGCCACTCCGTCCTCATCGACATCGAAAACGAGAACGAATACGTCCCGCTCGAAAACATCGCGCCGGAACAAGCCGATTGCGGAATCCACAACTCAACTCTTTCCGAGCCCGGCGTGCTTGGCTTCGAATACGGGTACAGCCGTGACTATCCCGAAGCGCTCGTCCTGTGGGAAGCCCAGTTCGGCGACTTCGTGAATGTCGGGCAGGCGATCATCGATCAATTCATCTCTGCCGGCGAAGCCAAGTGGAGCTTGCTCTCCGGCCTCGTTCTTCTTCTTCCCCACGGCTACGAGGGCCAAGGGCCGGAACACTCCAGCGCCCGCATTGAGCGCTTCCTGCAACTTGCCGCCAAACACAATATTCAGATCACGCAGCCCTCCAACGCCGCGCAATATTTTCACCTGCTTCGTCGCCAGGCACTGCGCCACTGGCGCAAACCACTGGTCGTCTTTACACCGAAGAGCATGCTGCGCCATCCCGACGCCTCATCGCCCATCTCAGATTTCAGTCGGGACAATTTCCAGAACGTCCTTCCCGACACCGAAGTTGGAGAAGCCGATCGCATTCTGGTCTGCACCGGCAAGATCGGCCACGAACTTCAGGCCGAGCGCAAAAAGAGAAGAGACACAAGCACCGCGATCGTCTTCCTTGAACAGCTCTATCCCTTCCCGGAAAAAGAACTCACCGCCGAATTCGCCCGCCACGGCGACTCCGGCGACATCGTCTGGGTACAGGAAGAGCCCGCCAACATGGGAGCGCTTTTCAACATGCTCCCGCGTCTGCAACGCATCGCCGGATCCCGCCACGTGCTTTCGGTAAAACGCAGCTCCAGCGCCAGCCCCGCCACCGGCAGCGCCAAAGCTCACGAAGTAGAACAGAAAACCCTGCTGACTCTGGCCTTCACAACTAGGGGCTAAGCATAAAGCTGGAAGCAACGAAACAGGCTTAGAGGAGTGTTGTCATTCCGAACCGCTTTAGCGGTGAGGAACCTGCTGTCTGCGGATACCATCACAACTCATGTAGGGACATCCGCCCTCAGCTGTCCACCGAGCGAAGCTCGGCTCGCCCAACCTGATTGTTACAATCCGATGAAAAGGACATCCATGCCTGCCGACTCGGTAATCGGCGCTAGGTACTCGCAACTCCCTTCGTTACAATAAAGCCGTGAAACCAAGCATCTTCGTCGTCGAAGACGATCCTGATATTTCTCGCCTCGTTCGCCATCATCTGGAGAACGAAGGTTTTGCCGTTCGCGTCTATCCCAACGGCTCCACAGTAATCGTTGACGCCGAGCGCCAGCGGCCTGCGCTGTTCGTGCTCGATATCATGGTCCCGGGCAAGGACGGTCTCGAACTCTGCCGCACCGTCCGTCAAACCCAGGGTCTGGCTGCTGTACCCGTAATTTTCCTTACCGCCAAAAGCAGCGAAGCCGACCGCGTCCTTGGCCTCGAACTCGGAGCCGACGACTACATCGCCAAGCCCTTCAGCCCTCGCGAACTCGTCGCCCGCGTGAAGGCCGTGCTCCGCCGCTTTGAGCGTCCTCTGCCTCCTAGTCCGCTCAAGGTCGGCGACATCGAAATCGATCCCTCCGCCATGGTTCTCACCGTTCGCGGACAGACCGTCCCTACCACTGCCACCGAGTTTCGCCTGCTCGATTATTTCGCCCGCCATCTTGGTCGCGTCTTTTCCCGCGATCATCTTCTCGATTCCGTTTGGCGCGACACCTCTTACGTCACTCCACGCTCGGTCGATGTTTACGTCCGCCGCATCCGCGAAAAAATTGAGCCCGACCCCGAAAACCCGCGCTATCTTAAGACCGTGCGCGGCGCGGGTTACCGCTTCGAGACCCCCAAGTGAGAAGAAAGAAGTGAGAAACGGGATTTTCCTGAAGCTGATGGCGGCCTTCCTGGTCGTCATCCTCGCCGCCGCCGTATTGTTTGACCTGATGTTGGGCGGCGCCTGGGAGGCTTCGCTGCGCTCCGAAATTGAGCGCAACCTCATTCAAAAAACGCAACTCCTTGCCCACGGTGTGGAAACCGATCGCAGTGGCCACTCCCTGGCTGATATCGCCGCCCAGGAAGGTCAGGCTGCTGGCGCGCGCGTCACCATCGTCGATGCCGCGGGAAACGTGCTCGCCGATTCCGAAGCGAATCCCGCCAACATGGAAAAACAAGCCTCGCGTCCCGAGTTCGCCGCTGCTCTGGCTGGCCGCGTTGGAACCGACCAGCGCCGGAGTTCCACCATCGGCATTCCGTTTCTTTACATCGCCGTGCCGATTTCTGGCGGAGCCGTGCGCCTGGCCTATCCACTTTCCGACGTTGAGGCGGTCTCCGCTCAAGTGCGCCGTCGGCTGGAGATAGCCTTTGTCCTGGCATTTCTGTTCGCCCTGATCGTCGCCGGCATCGCTTCTAACTGGACCGCTCATCGTCTGGAGCACATCGTCGACGTAGCCGCTCGCATCGCCGATGGCGAGCTTCAGGCGCGCATCCGCGAAGGGTCGCAGGACGAGATCGGCCGCGTCGCCAGCGCCATCGACAAAACTGCCCGGCGCGTCGAACAAAGTTTTGCCGCCGTCGTCTCCAGCCAGCGTCAGCTCGAAACCCTCCTCAACAGCATGCAGGATGCCGTCATTGCCGTAAGCGACGATGGCCTTGTGCAATGGGCCAACCGTCCCATGAACCGCCTCGTTCCCCAAGGCACGCGTCTGCACCAGCCGGTTGTGGAGACCATTCGCGACCCTGATTTCCTGGCCACCGTCCGGAACGCGACCGCCACACACGAAGTCACAACTGCCCGCGCCACCTCCATCGTTCCCGGCCGCACCTTCGACGTGACCGCCGCGCCCCTGCCCGATGGAGGCGTAGTCGCCGTGCTGCGCGATCTTACCGAGACCGAACGCGTGGAAAAAACTCGCCGCGATTTCATCGCCAACGTCTCCCACGAACTGCGCACGCCTCTCACTTCGATTCAGGGCTACGCGGAAACCTTGCTCGACTCCACTCCCGAAAATGGTGCACCCACGCGCGAGTTCCTGGAAATTATTCGGAAGAATTCCAGCCGGATGTCCCGGCTTACCGAAGACCTGCTTACCCTGGCCCGGGTCGAGTCCGGCGAAACTCGTTTCGAGATGGAGCCGGTTCCTCCCACTGAGCTCCTCCACGACGCCGAAGAGAGCTTCCGCGAGATTGCTCCCACCCACGGCATCGATCTAAGAATCCAGGATCTTAAGGAATCGCCCAACGGCGACGGTCTCCCGTCCGTTCTCGCCGACCGCGAAGCCATCCATCAGGTTTTCTCGAACCTCATCGACAATGCCATGAAATATGGCGCTTCCGGCGGCCGAATCGTTCTCGGCGCTCGCGCCGTTCCCCACGCCGTCGAATTCTACGTGCAGGATTTCGGCGCCGGCATCGCCTCCGAACACTTGCCACGCCTCTTCGAGCGTTTCTATCGCGTCGATAAAGCCCGCTCCCGCGAGTCCGGAGGCACCGGCCTTGGCCTCGCCATCGCCAAACACATCATGATCGCCCACGGCGGCTCCATCCGTGCCGAAAGCGAGCTCGCGCACGGTTCGACTTTCCTGTTTACGCTCCCCACCGCGTAGAAGTTACGGCCGGAACCCGCCCAGTTGATTGGCTTTCCAGCTAAGCGCACCTTCGGTGTAATATCGCTCCAGCACTCTCCCCCTTCGGAGACATCATGAAACGCATTTCAACTTTCTTTCTTTTGCTAGCCGTCGCCTTGACGGTCGCATGGTCGATCCCTGCGTCCGCCGAACGCGAGAACCGCAAAATTGGGGAAAATAGCATTGAGGCCCGAAAGGCCGCCAAGCATCAGCAAAAACTGGTGAAGAAAAACGCCAAGAAACAACGGAAAGCCATGAAGAAAGCGCAGAAGGCACAGCGCAAAGCGGCCAAAAACACGCGCTATCGAACCAGGTAATCTCCGTGTCGGGCCGGCGAATCCGAAGTTCGTCCGACGAAAAATGACCAAAAATTCACAGCCTCGTAACCCATCCTCCCAAAATAAATCCTATCCTTAGCCGTTGGCTTTCTCTTTATGGCTACGGCAAAATCAGAGCTAATCAGCGCAGCCCGTTCCAGCCAGCGCGCTAGGGATATCCTCATGAGCACCGCACGCGTCGAAAGCCTGCCCCCCGAACCGGCTCATCATCACATCGTGCGCCGCACCATCGAGGCTTGTCGCCTCGCAAAGGAAGCCGCCGGCGCCGCTGCCGAAGGCATTGCCACCGGTTCCAGCCCGCTGCTCAACTCCCTGCGCCAGCGCGAGCGCGAACTCGACACGCTCGATATGGAAATCGACAGCGCCGTCACCTCCATCATCACCGACGTCGAGCCCACCCAGGCCCGCGAACTCCTCGCCTGCATGAAGTTCATGATCAGCCTCGAACGTATCGGCGATCTGCTTCTCAGCTTTGCCAATAGCGCGCAAGCCGCTTCTGGCCGCATCGATTCCGATGACAGCCGCGATCTCACGCACATGGCGACGATTCTCGAGAAGATGCTCACCGACGTCGGCGACGCTTTCTCCGCCCGCGATGTCGGCAAAGCCGTCGACGTCCTCCGCGCCGATTCTGAAATCGATCGCCTCCGCAACCTCATCTTCCTCCGCCACATCGAGAATCCCGAAAACATCGCCCGCCAGGCCAGCCTCCAGATCATCTTCATGACTCAATCTCTCGAACGCGCCGGCGATCACGCCAAGAATCTCGCCGAAGAAGTTTGCCACTTTGTCAGCGGCCACACCGTCCGCCACGTCCTCAAAACCTACGACAAGCCCGTCGAGCAAATGTTTATCGACTACCTCCGCCGTAAGGAAGGGCAGTAACCGCAGCGTCCGCGTTCTATCCTTGCAGGACCATTGAAGTGGGTGCCCCAGCTTTGGTTTGCCCGGACAAACCACAACCGAGGCTGCCCCAGCTTTGCTTCCTTTGCAAAGCTGGGCACCCCGAATCGTGCGAGGCTGCACCGCCGCAATGCAGCCTCTTTCCCGATCATTTACCATCCCTCTGCAGAAAGATCGAACGAAGAAGGATCAGAGCCGCATGGACGTTTACTTGGTCGACGGAACCTACGAACTGTTCCGCCACTTCTATGCTGTGCCCTCTGCCTCGGACGCAAATGGTCAGGAAATCGGTGCCGTCCGCGGTGTGGTGACCTCTGTTTTGTCCATGATCGAGCGCGGCGTCACTCACTTAGGCGTTGCAACCGATCACGTCGTCGAGTCCTTTCGGAACGATCTGTATCCCGGATACAAGACCAGCGAAGGTGTCGCTCCCGAGTTGCTCTCGCAGTTCCCCATTCTCGAAGAAGCTCTCGAAGCCATGGGAGTCGTCGTGTGGCCCATGGTCTACTACGAGGCGGATGATGCTCTCGCTTCCGCCGCCAGCCAGGCAGCCAAAGACGACGGCGTGAACCAGGTCCTGATTTGCACGCCGGACAAGGACCTTAGCCAATGTGTTGTCGGAACCCGAGTCGTGCAACTGGACCGCAGGCGCGACATCGTGCGTGACGAAGCTGGCGTTGTTGCCAAGTTCGGCGTAAAGCCGCCATCGATTCCCGACTACCTCGCCGTGGTCGGCGACAGCGCCGATGGTTTTCCAGGCGTGCACGGTTGGGGCGCAAAGGCTGCAGCCGCGACCTTATCGCAATATCCCCGCCTCGAAGACATTCCCAAGGACTGGCGGAATTGGCATCCCTCCATCCGCAAGGCCCGCGCGCTCTCCGAATCTCTCTCCAGCGCGTGG
The DNA here is from genome assembly GCA_963750245.1 of uncultured Acidobacteriaceae bacterium. Classification (GTDB taxonomy): domain Bacteria; phylum Acidobacteriota; class Terriglobia; order Terriglobales; family Acidobacteriaceae; genus Sulfotelmatobacter. Next base: position 218,033 of record CAVVQB010000001.1, on the reverse strand, counting down.
AACGACGCCTTGTTGTTTCGTGCCCTTGCCACCCTGCGACTGGATGTCCCGGTCTTCGACACGCTCGCGGAGCTTCGCTGGAACGGGCCGCGCCCGCACTTCGAGGGATACTGTCGACGCCTGAAGAGTCCCGATTTGCTCCGTCGCACCGCGTCAGCAAAATCGAAAATCCAAGCTGGCTAGCCCTTCCCCATGTACTTTCCCACGACGCTGGCGCAGGCCTCGACAAACTCCTGTTCCTTTTCCGTAAACGTGGTCGTGAAATAGCTCTCAATATCGAGCTCGGCCACCAGTTTATTCCTGACCAGGATCGGGACGACGATCTCACCCTTCACCAATGGCGACCCGGCCAGATAACGCGAGTCTTTCGAAACGTCATGCACCACCACCGTCTGCCCGCTCGTGGCTGCGGCGCCGCAGAGACCAGTGTTGAGTGGAATGCGAGCGTTCGGCGTAAAGCTCCCGGCAAATGGTCCGACAATTAGCGCTCCCGGATCCGCCGCTTCGATCAGATAGAACCCCACCCAGTTGTACCGCGCCATCTTTTCATGCAGACGCTGGGAGATTCGCTCCATCACAGCCTTGTCCGTGGGGGCGGTTCGAGCAAAATCTTGAAATTCGCGCAGAAGTTCTTCGTGCACCGGCGTCATTCGGTTCAGCCCTCGAGGGAGTACAGGAAGCTCTACTGAGATCCAAAGCTCGCTTCAATCCCACCTCAGTCTACGCGGATCACGGAGTTTTAAAGAATGCCTTCAATGGGACGGGTAAGATAAGACAAAGACGATTCGCGCGGCCACCACTCTCGTGGTCGTCGCCGCCTACTTCAACCCATCGACCACATAAAGATCGGATAAAAAGCGGCCTAGCGAGTAGGCATAAGATTTTCCGTCCGCGCTGAATCGCATACTGGGAATGCTCTGCGCGCCCGCCGGATCGGCGGGCACGATCTCTTTGAATGGCTCTCGGCGGCCTGTCGACACATCAACGCGCGTAATCTTCGCAGGCACCGTGCGAGTGCGCAGCAACACGCTCTTCCCTCCGTCGAAGAATCGCAGGACAAATTCGTCGGGAGCCACGACGAAGTTCACCTTTTGCGGATCCCCGCCGGCAATCGGGTAGAACGAGTACTCGCGCTTGCCGTTGGCGGCAAGAAGATACTTGCCATCGGGTGTGACCAACGAACCGACTATGCCCTCGGGAGTCACCGCGCGCGCGCCGCTGCCCGCATCAATACTTTGTACGTAAATGCGACGCCCGCGCCCGGGTTCGGCACTGCCGTAGACGATCGACTTTCCATCTGGCAACCAAGCCGCGTTGAAATGGTCGGTTTTGTCGTCGCCGATCTGACGAGGTTCTCCAACTCCGGTGGGCAGAAGTGTTAGCTTGGCGGGATTGCCGGATTCGGCCAGCACCCACTTCCCATCGGGAGAAAGCGCGCCAAAGCCTCCTTCCCCCAGACGAATGGCGGGTGAACCATCGGTCTTGCGGAGAAAGATGCTGTAGTTCGTGCCCACTGCTTCGCCGGTCTCCGAAAAAACGATAGTCTTGCCGTCGGCTGACATATCCGCCAGCAGCGACCAGTCAAACCACGAGAGGCTGCGTTCATGAGCCTCGCCGGGAGCCAGCGCGAACATACCCAGCCGGGTCTTATCCGCAGTCAGAAGAACCGAGCCCGCGCGGCTGACGTCGTGCATCGTGAGCCCACCCGGCGCACGATAGATCAAGCGTTCTTTGCCCGAAAAATCCAGTGCGTAAATCGACCGCGCCGATCCGCCGGGTACAGCCGAGAACCAGACTTCCTTGCCATTCGGACTCCACGCCAATCCTTCTACGCTGGAATAAAACGAAGAACTGACTTTTGGATTTCCATGCGCGTCAAGAATGACAACGCGGCCATCGTCACCACCCGGGACATGATCCGCGATGGCAATAGATCCGCCGTCCGGCGAGAATCGCACATGACTCACCCAGCCCTTCGGCTCATAGATCACGTTGTCGATGGGATATTCCAGATGAGAGAGGACACCGGGAGCAGTGCGAATAATTGCCAGCGCTTGCCCGTCGGGCGTCCAGTCCGCCCACATCACATTTTCCAGCACCTCCCGTGGAGCTCCTCCCGCCAGCGCCACCCGCGCCAAAGTCCCGGTCTGCGTGAAGTGTGCAAACGGCGTCGGATGCAGGCAGATCGCCATCTCTCCCTTCGACGAGATGGAAAGAATCTGCGCCGCCGGCAGGCCCACACTTCGCGAGTCGGTGCTGTCAAATCGAGTCGAGAAAATTTCCTGCGGCAAACCATCCCACGCCGCGCCGTAAATAATCGTCTGCCCGTCCGGAGCAAACCGCGCGTCCCAGATGGTTCCGTTGCGGAAGGTGACCTCATGAAAAGTGGGATTCGCCGCCGCCCCGCGCCGCGCCAAACCGTAGATACCTGCCCACGACGCCAGCAATAGCAGCCCGCCTAATACCGGAAGCAGCCAGCGCTGGGCCTTCGATGACTCTTCTTCCAGCCGCACAGCCTGCGCTCCGCTTCGGCTCGAGGTGGAGATGTCGGTGAGCGCCTCCAAATTGAAGGCCACATCGCGCGCCGATTGAAATCGCTCTGCCGGATTTTTCTCCAGGCAATGTCGCACGATCCGCTCGAGCGCCGGAGATACATTGCGATTCGTCTCAGACAACTCAGGCGGATCCTCTTTGAGGATGGCGCTCATCGTATCGACCGGCGAGTCGCCATGAAACGCGCGCTTGCCCGAGAGCATTTCGTAGAGAATTGCGCCAAAGGCAAAAATATCGGCACGCGCGTCGGCGGCTTTGCCGCGCACCTGCTCCGGTGCCATATATCCGACCGTCCCCATCACCGTTCCCGCATCGGTGGCGATCTGCTGCGTCGGCGCTTCGCCGGAGTTGTCCAGTTCAGGCCGCGTAAATTTCGCCAGGCCAAAATCGAGAATCTTGGCCCGGCCGTCGTTCGTAATAAAGATGTTTTCCGGCTTCAGATCGCGATGGACAATCCCTTTCTCGTGCGCCGCCGCCAGCCCGCTGGCAACCTGCCGCGCGTAGTCGATCGCTTTGCGCGAAGACAGCGCTCCGCCACGCAGCCGGTCGCGAAGCGTCTCGCCCTCCAATAACTCAGACACAACGTAGGGCGCGCCTCGGTCTTCGCCAATGTCAAAAATCGAAAGAATGTTGGGATGGTTCAGCGCCGCCGCTGCGCGGCACTCCTGCGCGAAGCGCTGCAGCCGGTCGGGATCGGCCGAGAAAGAGCCGGGAAGAATCTTGATCGCGACCTCGCGGTTCAGCCGCGCATCGTGCGCGACATACACTTCGCCCATCCCGCCCGCGCCCAGCGGCGATTGAATCTCATAAGGACCAAGTTTGGTGCCGGGGGTCAGTGCCATGTGTGTGCGTGATTATATATGCCGCGCCAAGCTCCTGGCAGCCGATCCCAGAGACACTCATGTAGGGACAGCCGCCCTCGGCTGTCCGTCGAGCGAAGCTCGACCGCCTTCTTTCGTCAAGGCCGGCGCTGCATTGCCGCAACCTCGGAGCATGGTCATCCTGAGCGGAGGTTGTGCTTCGCGAATGCGAAGCACAACCGTAGTCGAAGGATCCCTGCACAATTGCAGACGCTCGGCTTGCAAACGACCTAACCCGTTCCATTAACCCCACTAAGAAACCCTCCGAGATGTCCCGTCAACGCAACCAGGCCGACGCCCAGCAACTCGAGGGGGATTCGATAACTCGGCGGAGCGTTGGTGCGCCCTCGCGCGCGATAGTGAATCCACCATACCAGCCAGATCATGATGCTCGACAGGCAGGCAAGGACGAGGTGCAGCAGCAAAATTCCCTTCAGCCTTTGCCCTTCGAGTTGCCACTGCCACGCGAGCAGCCCCGAGGCCACGACCGGCAACGTCGCGAATGCCGCTATCAGAAAGTTGAAGTACGCCGAGTCTGCCAAGCTAGGCCGCTTCAGCCATTGCCCGTACAAGTCGAAGCCCACTCCGCTCACAAACAGCGCGATCGGAAAGTGGATCAGCACCACATGTTGCGCGTGCTTGGCCAGCAGAGCGGTTCTCAGGTCAAAAGGATGCATCGTCGAAGTCCATCGCTCTCTACGCTTACCGCACCACAATTTGCCCGGTCATCTTGGGGTGCAGCGAACAGAAGTAGGAATAGGTCCCTGCTTTCGAAAATGTGTAGGAAAACTTCTCGTCTGTGTCGAGAGCTTTCGACTTGAACATTGAATCGGAGCTCACTACGGTGTGCGGAATGTCATCGCGGTTGACCCACGTAACGGTTGTTCCGGCGGCCACTGTGATGGTTGCGGGTCCGAAGCTGAAGTTGTCGATCTTCACCTCCGGCGTTATCGCCTCCGGCGCATCAACGCTCCGGCCAACCCCTCCGAGCAGGACCAGTGCAATCATCACCGACCCTGCAAAAGCTATAACTCGCGAATATTCCCTCATCTTCTTCGATCTCCTTCTAGGTTTGGGTTGAATTGCGGCTTACGCCAGGGTCGAATCGACCACCGCCAAAGAATGTTTCCTCTTGACGAAGCTCACGTCCGTGATTCCTAAAACGCTTTTCAATTGCTCGGCGGGAACCTTCATCGGCCCGGGCGAAGGCGCCTTGCCCGGCTCCGGCTGCGGAAACGCGGTCGATCTGGCGGTATGAAAAGTGACGCTGCCTTCCACCTTCTGCATGATCTGGTGAATGTGCCCGTTGAGCACCGTCACCGATCCGAACTTCTTTAGATATCCCAGTGCTTGCGCGCTATCCTCCGTGCCCCAGCCCCATTCCGGATACACCGACCACAGCGGAATGTGAGCGAACACCACGATCGGCGTACTGTGCTTGAGGTGTTGAACGTCATCTTCCATCCACTCCAGCTGTTCCTCGCCCAGCGACCCGAGACCTCCCGCCTTCAAATTCACGACATTGACCAGCCCGATAAAATGCACGCCTTTCTTATCGAAGCTGTACCAGCCCGCGCCTTTTGCACTCTTCCCGTAGCGCTCGAGATAAGCCTTCCCGTTGCCATCGTCGAGCATGTCGTGTTCGCCGGGCACGTAAAAAACTTCCTTGGCATTGGCGCTCTTCAGGATCTGGTCGACATTGTCGAACTCTTCTGGTTTGGAAAGGTGGCTGATGTCGCCGGTGTGCAGCAGGAATTCCGGCTGCACAGCCAACCCATTGATCTGGTCGATCGCGGTTTTCAGCGTGCCAATGACATCTGTGTTCGCGGGTTTGTTGAACCCCATGTGGCTATCGCTGATCTGAACGAAAGTGAGATCGCTCGACTTGCCGTACTTCCCAATACTCTTGGCGAAAGCCTGGGAAACCGGGATGCCGCCACTCATCGTCCACACCAGTCCCGTGCCCGCCCACGCCATGCATTTGAGAAAGCCGCGGCGGTCAACGCCATCGTCGTGCACATCTGCCGCCTTCGGATCGTCTAGCTCTTGACTCATATACCCTCCTGAGTTTGCGGTGCTCGCTGCCTATAACTCAGGAAAGCGGATTTTATTCCCGACAAAATTGAGAGAGGATTCGCGCCATTTCCGGGCGCTTCCGACAGCTGAGAAGGCAAAGCGTTACCACCCTGGAATTCAAGTCGGCAATCGAAAACCGATACCAACCGCTACAAGTGACGCAGATCACAGTTGGGTCTTGTGCATAGGACTAGAATGAGGCCGCATAGAGCCACGCCGCTCGAAGCGGAGGTTATTCATGAAAGCTAGAGTCGGAGCCCCCGTCGTTTTTCTGACTTGTCTGATTCTTGTCGCGTGCAGTTCAACGCCGACTTCGTCCAATAGTGCCCCTGCCCCGGTAGCTGAGAAAAAGGAGCCCGTCCTATATACGGCCAAGAGTTGCTTCTCGCAGATTGCTGGCGTAGCCGCGCGCTGGTCTCCAGACGCGATGCCCGTTCACCTGGAGTCCGCCCTCAATGCGGAGAGCACTGGCCTCGACGGAAAATCCACCATCTGGCGCGCCATGTACGCCTCTCCCAGTCGTGGCACCTGGCGATCCTTCACTTGCTCCGGCAGTCGACTGAAGGACGAGCCGGCGATCGGCGTCACGAGCACCGTTGAGAGCCCTTCCTCACCGGAAATGTCCCGCTCGATGTTTCAGTCGCTTCTCCTGATCGTCGATTCTGACAAGGCCTTTGCCACGGCCCAGGAGAATGGCGGCGCGAGCATCTTGAAGAAAAACCCGCAGCAGCCGATCCTCTATGCCGTCGATTGGGACGCGAAGAATAAACAACTGGTGTGGTCCATCATGTACGGAACTTCGCACGCGGATTCCAAAGGCATCGGCCTGGTCGACGCTACCTCAGGCAAATTCCTGCGTGCCGTGAAATAGAACTAATCTGCCGCCATAGCGATGGGCCAATGTACCGCGCTCATTTTGCGGGACGCCTTTAGGCGCATTCCTGTTCCGTCTTTATTACAACTGCCGGCGGAATTGCCTGCGCCCCCTTTATCTCCACCGCTCTCTCTCCCCGCCGGATCAGCACGATCGCTCCTAAAATCGCCACTGACGCGAGTACCACTCTCATGGTCAACGGTTCACGCGCCAGAAGCCACCCCAACAAAACCGCGACGACCGGATTCGCGTAGGTATGCGTCGCCACCAGCGCCGGCGGGACCCGTTGCAGCAGCCATACATAAGAGGTGAACGCCACCACCGACCCAAAGATGATCAAATATCCCAGCCCCAGCCACGACTTCAACGAGATGCTCGCCCAGTGCGTTTGTTGAAACTCTCCCGCGACTCCCGCCGCGATCAGCAACATAGCCCCGCCGCAAATCGTAGGCAACGCCGTTCGGCCCAGCGCGTCCGAAGGCAGCTTCAGCCGGGGCGATATCACCACTCCCACTGACCACGCCAAAGACCCCAGCAGTACCGCTAGCACTCCCGGCATGCTCGACCCCTTCACCGACAGTTCCGCTCCCATCAACATGGCCACGCCGGCAACGCCTAACCCCAGTCCCAGCGCGCTCACCCGGCTGATCTTCTGCTGACCCATCATCCAGCCCAACATCAGGATGAACATCGGCTCCGTCGCGATCAGCAGCGCTGCTAAACCCGATCCCACATATTGCTCCGCCCAGAAAAGCGACCCGTGTCCGATCAGGAAGAAGAATGTCCCCAGCGCGAATCCCGCCACCCACTGTTGTCGCGTCGGACGAAATCCCCGTGCCCAAGCCCACGCCAGCATGATTCCACCCGCAACGGCCTGCCGCACTCCCACCGTCACCAGCGGAGGAATCGTCTCCACCGCATAACGGATCGCGAGATATGTCGATCCCCATATGACATAGATCGCCACAAAGGCTAACGCCAGTTTGATGGCGAGCCCTCGTTCATGCGCGGACGCGGGTTTATGTGGATTGGGCACAATCACTGGCCTGCCTCCAATGTTTATCATCTTTCCGCTGCGAATCATGGCCATAATCTGCGACGATTGATGGAGAAACATGAGATCAACCTCTGGAGCGACGTAACCTGCAAAACATATTTAACAGGTTAAACATATAGTACGGACGGGAGCATAACTTGTCAAGATGGTTTTAATGGTTATATTATGAAAGCTGAGGATTGCGCTGCTTCGTTATGACGGTACCCACACCCGAGAGACGGCGCCCGCCCCACTTCGATCTGATTGCGGGCAGCGTCTGCCTCGACTTCGTGAACACCCTCGATGACCGCCACATCAAGCCCAAGGAGCTGCTCGAACGTTACAATGATCTAGCGCGCTTCGGCGAGGACACCGGCTTGCTCGATCCAAGCCAGGCGGACCAACTGGTCAAGCGCGCCTCCAAGTCTCCTGATCGCGCGGAGGCGGCTCTGCGTCGCGCCAAAGAACTGCGCGAGACCATCCACGATGTTTTTTGGGCTCTCATCAACCATCGCCCCGTGCCCGCCGAAGCTCTCGCCACGCTCAACGCGGACGCTCGTATCGCCGCCGAACACTTGCGCCTGGTCCCCATCGACGGAGGCTTCCAGTGGCGCTTCGATGATCTGGATGACTTCGATAGCCTGCGCTGGCAGATCGCTCGCTCCGCCGCTGATCTTCTCGCTTCCGATCACCTGGCTTTTGTTCGGGCATGCTTGGCCAAAGATTGCGAATGGTTCTTCCTCGACACCAGCAAGAACCACCACCGCCGCTGGTGCGATATGAAGCGCTGCGGCAATCGCGCCAAAGTCCGGAAGTTCTACGCCAAAAAGCGAACGATCTAAATGAATTGGCGCTGAAACTAAAGTGCTGGAACTCCCCGAATTGGAGCACGTGAAGGACACCCCGGCGCAGCAAGGGCTATCGCGGTAGAATGACTTGTGCCCATTGCTCGACTGAACCGAGATACGCTGCGAGCGCTGGCGGGCGGCAGGCTCGAAGAAGGTCGCGTACTTTTGGAGAATCGACTTTGGACTGGTGCGTACTATATGACCGGGTTATCTGTCGAATGCGCTTTGAAGTCCTGCTTGGCGAGCGCGGTGAAGGAGCACGATTTTCCCGACAAGGAGTTCGTAAACGCGATGTATGTTCACAATTTGGAGAAACTCTTCAAGTTGAATGGAGCTCTCTGGGTTACTTTGCAAGCCGACATGAAGGCGGATCTGAAGCTTAACGTGAATTGGAGTACGGTCAAGGATTGGGACGATGGTAAACGCTACGATATCGTTGAGGAACTAGAAGCCAAGGCTCTGCATGAAGCAACCACGGCCGCTGCATCCGGTGTGATGTAATGGATAAAAGGAAGGTGGTAATGGCCATCGTTGAGTCCTTAACAGGAACAGACTTGGACTTCGGGAAAGTTCTGTCGGATGTGTTGCGCCGAAACGACGCTTTTCGAGCTAAGGGAGCTCTCTGGCTGCTGCAACCTGAGGCAGGCGAGTGGCATTTGGTGATTGCGACCCCGCGAGTGGATGAGGTAGGACCGAGAAAGTCCTACGAAGAGCTCTCAGACATCACACGCCAGATCCCGGCAGATCCTTCCACGCTGTTGAAGATCGAGCTTATCAGCCCAAAGCAGCCATTCTATGAGGCATTGCGCTCCGTCTTCGGCAAAACTGCGTCCGTGGAGGGAGCACGGCTCGGCGGAACGCAGATAGGCGGCAGGTACATCAATGACGCCTACCTTTACGAGATTCGTTGACGCAGGGAGCAGGGAATTCGTTCGTCCTCAATGTCGGGCCTACCTCGCTTAGGTTAGCCAGATTTTTCACCATCAGAACTCCAGCCGCGCCTGAAAAGCAATCATGCGCGGAGTGCTGTCGCCGCCCAAACCAACGCCCAGCAGCCCAGTCGGAGGAGAAGTCGTATAGGTGAGCGCTCCGAATCCAGTTTGGGTGGAAGGCCGTCCTGGAATCCCGGCCTGCACCACGCTCGGCAGGCCAAAATTCGGATGGTTGAAAACATTGAAGAACTGTCCCTCGAACCGCAACTTCAAGCGCTCGGTCAAGGGAAACCATTTCGTCAGATAAAAGTCACTCCACACGAAATCCGGCCCGCGCAGTGAGTTGCGCCCAAGATCGCCGAACTGGCAGTTCTGCGCGCTGTCGCCGCCATAGCACTGCCCCGTGGTTGGATCGACCGCCGATACAAAAGCGTCCGGATTGAGCCACTGCAGTGTTCCCGGCTGTGTGACGCCCGGAATCGCATGGTGTTCATACAATGGAACGCCCGGAACGCGACTGGCGAACTCTGGCCCGCTGCCTTGGACAATTCCGTTTCCACCGGCGGAATACGGTGTGCTCACCACGGAGAAGGGAACTCCGCTGTGCCAAAACAGAGTTCCAGAAATCTGCCAGCCATTCAGCGCGTAGCCCAGAGAACGATTCCGCACTTTCACCGGCAGTTGATATACGTACTGCCCGTTGAGATTGTGCCGTATGTCGTAATCGCACGGACCGTAATCGCGGCCAAGCTCTCCCGGCAATGGAGAAAGAATCCCTCCAGCAGAAAATTGCAGAAACCCTCCGTTCGAGACCGTGTCCATGCACCGGCTGAAGGTGTAGTTGATTTGCCCCTGAAGCCCGTGCCCCATACGCTTCATCGCCGTGAGTTGTAGGCCGCTGTAGTGACTGTTCGCCCCGGTGGAGAATTGTGTGACCGCGCCGAATCGTGCGTCAGTCGGCTGCAGATAGGGAAACGGTGCGAAACATCCCTGGCACACCGTTTGGTAGCCGTTGACTTGGGTCGAGTACGGCTGATTTACCGCCCGCGTGCCCACATATTGTGCCTGTATGCTGCCCGTCGTTCCGAACTGATGTTCTGTTCCGAGGCTCCACTCCATGAAATATGGTGCGTGGAGTTTCCCCTCCGGAATAGCTGTCATCGCCGCCGGTGGAAGACATGTTGTCGGGTTCGCCTGTGTTGGCGAGTTTGTCTGAGAAGCCGCGCACGAGAGTTGGCCTTGGGGAAATCCTGAAGTAAAGATCTGATTCGCGGTAACTGTTGCGTCCACCGCGCTGTTCGGCACATTGGGCGAGATCGCCGTACCGCCGACAGTGCCAAGCAGCCCGCCCTGAAATGTCTTATCGTACGGTGGATTCACGCCTATCAGATCTGCCACACTGCCCGGCAAGATGTCGCTGAAAATCCCGAAGCCCGTGCGCAGTACAGTTTTCGGCTCAAACTGCCACGCAATCGCCGTTCTTGGTTGCAGAATTGCCCACGGTGTAGATGAAAAAAGATTGCCAAGCCCAGTCTGAATCTGCGCGTTCAGGGGCTGATTCACATCATGCGAGACCGAGTTGAACGAGCCGCGCAGACGCGCAACCTGATCATGCGGATTCAGCGGATTCGAGTTAAAAGTATCGCGCAGACCGAATGTCCACGTCAGTTTGCGACTCACCTTCCACGTGTCTTGCGCGTAGACATCCAGATTGAGAAAGTTGAAGGGCTCGTTTGCATTTAACGGAAACGTTTTCGACGCGGTGTTCGCCACTCCATAAGTAAATTGCTGCAAGTTCGCGTAAGTTACCGTGGGGACCGTCCCTTCCCCGAAATCAAAGTCATTCAGCCGGAAAATGCGCGTATTGGTTCCAAACCGCAGTTCATGACTACCATGGCTCCACGCCAGGTTGTCATTAATGAAGAACCGCGTTGCCCGCCGTCCTTGCACCCAGGTGTTGTCCAACCCTCCCACCGTCGTGAACGGATTCACGCCGCTGCCCTGTAACACAATCGGAAATGCCGCCAGCGTTTTCTGGAAGCTGTTTGGCGCAAACAAACTCTCGTACCAGGAAAACGCCGGATTGAAGTAGTTCACCAGATTCTGTGAAAAGACATGCGTGTGTCCCGCCGCGAAAGAATAGAGCGGCTGCGGAGAAGTGGCATTGAACAGCGGGTTGATCGGATCCGTGTAGGCAGCTTGCACACCCGTGTCCGCCTGAAAACGAAACCATGCTGTGTCTTTGGGATTGATGTTGTAATCGATGCGCACCGTCTGTACCTGTTCGTGGTCGTCGCTCGAATGCGACACACTCTGCCGGTTGGCGCAACCCGCCGCGATCGGACAGCCGAGGATCGCAGTAGGTGTGCCGCTAGTATTCTCGTAGAGCGAAAACATTTGCTCATAGAACGGCACTTCCTGCGGCTCCGCCGGATAGACAATGTTCCCGGCGCTGTCCCTCAGTCCTAACGGAAGTTGCTGCAGCACATATTGCTGAAATTCTGCGCTCGGGACGATCGTCGGCGTTACGATGGGCAGCGCGATCCGCACCCATTCGCTGTCGAAGAAGAAAAACAGTTTGTTGTGCAGGATGGGACCACCCAGGCTGCCCCCGAAGTGGTTCACTGTCGCGCCCGGTTTGTGATTTCCCGGAGTCGCGTTCGTAAAATAATCGGCCGCATTGAGCAGCGCCCCATTCCACAGTTCGTACAGATTCCCGTGAAGCTGGTTTGTCCCAGACTTGGTCACGTAATTTACCTGGGATGCTCCATACCGTCCTTGATCCACTGAATACGAGAGCGTGTTGACGGTTACCTCCGAAATCGAATTCAGTCCAAGAACCAGGTTGGTGGAAAGTCCGCTGTTGAGATTCGTGAGCGGATCGTTGGTTTCCAGCCCGTCCACGATGTAGCCGTTAGAGAGCGCAGGCAGTCCGTTGAATTCCACATTGCCGTAGCCGTTCGTCCCTCCCACGAAATCATTACCGCTGCCCGCCGTGTTGATCAGCGCGCCCGGCGAGAATTGCAGCGGATAGGTCAGGTCGCCGCCCGGATTTGGCAGATCCTCGAGAGCTGGCGCGCTCAACGTAGTCGACGTATTGGCGTCTGCTGGGTTGATGAGCGGAGCTTCGCTATTGACCTCTACCACTTCATTCGAGTGCGCCACCTTGAGTGTGAAATCGACGTTTTGCTTCTGCCCCAGCCCGGAAGACACATTGTCATTCCGTTGTAGCTCGAACCCTTCCGCCTTCACGCCCACGGTGTAAGTGCCGGGCTTGAGTTGCGGAAAATCAAACCTCCCGGCGCTATCAGTCAGAGCGCTACGCCTTAACCCGGTCTCATGATTTGTGATCGTCACCGTGGCGCCCGCCACTACCGCCCCGGTCGCGTCCTTTACTTCACCGACAATGGCACTCGTGGTTTCGCCTTGTGCGTGTGCGTGACCCGGAAAGAGGCACGCCAAAAGCGCCAGAATGAGCATCGCCCGCAAGAGGGACATCATCTTCTTGCACTTCATTTCTTGTTCCCCGAACCCGCGGCGGAGATTCAGAGGCCCTCTCTGAACTCCATTCTGATTAACTGGAGCTGATCATACACAGTTAACTACAGTTAATCAAATGAACTGAGAAAAGAGCCTCGCGAGCTGCGCTGCCACTTTTTCGCGGCCAGGAAGTACAATCGCAACATTCTCTCGGAGGCTCTCTGTGATCTCTCGTCTTCTCGCTCTCACCCTGCTGACTGGTTCAGCTCTCGCCCAAAGCACCGTCCACTACACCGCGACCAACGCCAATGTGAAGTATCTCTTCGCCACAGCCGAGCCCGTCGCTCACCTGAAGTCCGGCGACATCCTCGATACCAACACCCTCGATTGTTTCGGCAACGTCCTCCGCAAGCCCGGCGACACCCTCAGCATGGTCAAAGGCGACAATCCGCTGACCGGACCTTTCTTCGTGGAAGGCGCGGAGCCCGGCGACACGCTCGCCGTCGAGATTCTCTCGCTCGATGTCGATGGCGACACCGGTGTAGGCGCCTTCGCTCCCGGATTTGGCGCGCTCAATGAGACCAACTACACCCCCATGCTGCACGCGCCGCTGCCCGAGCGCATCTGGTACTACCACATCGATCACGACGCCAACACCGCCACCTTCAAGGCGCTCGATACCGATTTCTCGGTGAAAATTCCCCTGCATCCTTTCTTTGGCTGCATCGGCGTAGCACCCGCCGAAGGCGAGGCGCGCAGTTCAGTCGTCCCCGCCGAATTCGGCGGCAACATGGATTCTCCCGAAGCCAGCGTCGGCAACACCGTTTATTTTCCGGTAAACGTAAAGGGAGGTCTTTTCTATATCGGCGACGGCCACGCCGCCATGGGCGACGGAGAAATCGCCGGAACCGCGATCGAGGTTCCCCTGAAAGCCCGCGTGCAATTGAGTGTGATCAAAGGCCGCACCATCGCCTGGCCCCAGTTCGAAAACGACGACGCCATTATGACCGTCGGTGCCTACCGCCCCCTCGACGACGCCCTCCGCATCGCCTTCACCGAACTCGTCCACTGGATCCACAAAGACTACGGCCTGTCGGAACTCGACGCCTATGAGCTCCTCTCGAAAGTAGCGAAGATTCACCTCAACGAAATGGTCGATCCGAACTATGTGATCGTCGCATCGATCGAGAAGAAATATTTGCCGCCAAAGAAGAAGTGATGCCGCTTGTCGCTGCCATGGGAGTCAATCCGCAATTTGGCTTTGAAAGGGCGCGCCTTCTAGTCGCGCCGTAGCGCCCCATAAAATATCAACAGAAGCTTTGGTAGTGGGCTGTTTTGAATTTCTTGTCCCATCCGCTCTCCTTGCAGATCACAGTTGGAGTTTAGAGGAATTGGTGGGACCATTGGACGAGAGCGTTAATAAGGCGGTGGCGTGATGTTCTTGATTGCCAAACTAGCCCTTGTCACATGCGGATTTTACATGCTGACAGCAATCATTCTTGAAATTGGACTGCTGGTGCTGGTGTATGTGAAGGGCGGCATCTTCTACGGCATCAGTTACCGTGTATGGCCCCTCACCTTATCAATTTCCACCGTGTATTCTCTCTCGGCTTCGCTGCCTCGTTGCTGTCGGCTTCGCTGCGCTCTGGTTAGTCTCGTTCTCCTTGGCATGGCAGATCGTGATGGTTCCATTTGGGGCGAGATTGAACAGATAAGTTCCAGAAAAGTTCAAAACAGCCCCACTACCGACGCAAGCGCGCAGCTGGTGTTACCATCTCCTGATCCGTAGCTGGGGTTATATGGCCGCGCTCCCTACTCTCCCGAACCCGCACTCCTGGCCCGAGTTGACGCTTGCCGCATGGCAGGAAACCTACGCCACTCTCCACATGTGGACCCAAGTCGTCGGCAAAGTGCGCCTCGCTCTGAGCCCTCGCGTTAATCACTGGTGGGAAGTCCCCCTATACGTCAACGCCCGCGGCCTCACTACGTCCGCCATTCCCTACGGCAGCGGAATCTTCGAAGTGCAGTTCGACTTCATCGACCACAAGCTGACCATCCAGACAAGCTGGGGCTCGACAAAGGCCCTTGCCCTGAAACCGCAATCCGTCGCCGCCTTCTATTCCGAGTTCATGGCCACCCTGAAGTCTTTGGGTATAGAAGTAAGAATCTGGCCCATGCCGGTCGAGATCCCGAGTCCAATCCCCTTCGAGACTGACACCCAGCACTCCTCCTACGATCCCGAATACGCCCACCGCTTCTGGCAAATTCTGATTCTGTGCGACATCATCTTCAAGGAATTTCGCGCCCGCTTCATCGGCAAAGATAGCCCAGTGCATTTTTTCTGGGGAAGCTTCGACCTTGCCGTCACGCGCTTCTCCGGACGCCGCGCCCCCCCAAGGCCCGATGCCGATTCCATTACCCGCGAAGCCTACTCCCATGAAGTAATCAGCGCCGGATTCTGGCCCGGCGGCGGCGAAATCAAAGGTCCAGCTTTCTATGCCTACGCCGCCCCCGAGCCGCCCGGCTTTGCGCAACAAGTCGTGAAGCCGCCAGCCGCTTTTTATCATCCACAACTTCACGAGTTTCTCCTGATGTACGACGACGTTCGTCAGTCCGCGTCCCCGCGTGAGGCCCTGCTCAGTTTTCTGCAGAGCACCTACGAGGCCGGAGCGAACCTCGCGCACTGGGACCGCAAGGAGCTGGAAAAGATTTGAACTCAAAACTGTGGGAGAGAAATCATGTCAGCCCAATGCAAGCATCTAGATCAAATCAAAATCACCACCACCAAGACGCACGTCTGCGAAGAATGCGTAAAGCTGGGCGACACCTGGGTTCACCTGCGTCTGTGCATGGTTTGCGGGAACGTGGGTTGTTGCGATTCCTCCAAGAACAAACATGCCACTAAACATTTTCGCCACGTCCACCATCCCGTCATGCGCTCCATCGAGCCTGGAGAGAAATGGATCTGGTGCTACGTGGACGAAGCTATCGTGGGCGAAGAGAGCTCTTAGGGTTTTATCCAGAGGAAAAAGGCGGGAAAAAAATTGAAAGGGCCGTGACATTGGTTATGCTCTAGCTGCCAACTCCTGCGAGGGAGTCAACCGCGTGGACGCATGTACCGTCACAGCCCCTTGATGCGATCACTGCTTTCACAGTCCCAAACCCCAACTACCCCTCGCAGAGCCGTCGGTTTTTTCAGGTTTGGCTGCCCCGCAAGTTGCCTCGCCGGGCTGATCACTCAGTCTAGTTCGGGTCAGCAAGGTTTATTTCGCTGTCCCTTTCGACCGTCGACGCAAGCAACATTAACAGAGCGTTCATAAATGTCAACGCAAACAATTGGTGCAATGCTCAGATACAACGCTGTGAAAAACGAACACTGCAACTCCTTGCAGACAGCTCTTTTAGGAGTTATCAGTTCCAATTCGGATCGGATTTGCACAGAAGCTTGCACAATCCACCCCGCGCCAGAAAAATCTGCCGAGGAACCGAATAATCATCTTGACGTCGCAACGTTCTCGGCGCATCTTGCTGAGAGTGGGCTCGCAGTGATGTCAGAACTCGTTGCTTATGTGGACGGTGGTTCCCAGGGAAACCCGGGCCCTTCTGGCATTGGAGTGGTCATCGATGGCTGCGCCAGCGGCCCTATTCGCATCGCCAAGTGGATTGGTCACCAGGATAACAACGTCGCCGAATACGTCGCGCTCATGGAAGCCCTTCAGTGCGCCGTCTCCCTCAACGCGAAGGCCCTGCACGTCTTTTCCGACTCCGAGGTGGTGGTCCGCCAGATGCGCGGGGAGTATATTTGCCGCAGTTCCCGCCTCTACTCGTTGCACTGGACTTGCCGCAAGCTGGCTCGAGCTCTGCGCTTTTCCATCTCTCACGTCCCCCGCGAAGACAACGCTGAAGCGAATCGCCTGGCGAACAAAGCCGTCCGTCAGCGTCCTCAGTAGCCCATCGACTCCTTAGCATGAAACCTGCCGTCTGAGTACTTTCGTGCTTCCCCCATTCTTGACACCATGACCTCTCCGAGCGAGACTCCAATTAACGCGTCCTGAAAATTGGAAACGAGTCTTGGCAGGCCGATCGCGCCCCGGCTTCCTCGACTCCAGAGCGATTGCAACGCGCGCCATGGATCATTACTCAATACTCGACCAGAGTTCTTCATCGTCCGCGATGGAGGGAGACATGCCCGGCGGCGGTTCCGCGCTCAACAGCGTTTCAGCTGCGATCGCCGCTGCCAACTCGCTTCTGCCCAACCCTTCGGAGCCCGGCCTGCGCTTCCCGGCTGAAGACGCCGGCCGCTCCCTCGCCGAGATGGCTCACGCTGATCTCGATGCCGCTCTGCAACTCCTCGCTGAGCGTGCCCAGTACATTACGGGTGCCAGTGGCGCTGCTATCGCCTTGCGCCGTGGCGAACGCAACGACATGCAATGCCGCGCCAGCGCCGGCTCCAACGCCCCCGAACTGGGCGCACTGCTTTCCATGGAATATGGACTCTCGGGCGAAAGCGTGCGCACCCGCCAGCTTCTCCGTTGCGACGACGCCGAACGCGATCCCCGCGTCAACCGCGACATCTGCCGCGAGTTGGGAATCGCCTCTGTCGTAGTCATGCCCGTCGTCAGCGACGACCAGGTGCTCGGAGTCTTCGAACTTCTTTCCGGTAAGCCTCGTGCCTTTGATGAGCGCGATCTTTCCGCTCTGCTGCGACTTGCCGAGATGGTGGAAACCGCCGTGAAACACGCCACGGTAGCGCAACCGGTGCCCGCGTTCCCAGAAATTCGGCACGATCAGCTGCTAGCCAATCAAGTCACGCCCCAAGCCGCGGAGTCCGGTTCGAACACGCCTAAGTTAAGTCCAGTTCCCGCCCCGCCAACACCGTCCCCGCAGGCCCCTCTTCCAAAACAAGAAGAAACCGCAGCTGCTCCCAAGAAGACTCTATTCTGGTCGGCCGCGATGCGAGCCCAGACCGCCGCACAGGCGAAGGAAAATCCTGCCACCCTCGCGGTTCCTCCCGTGTTGAGAAATCTGCAGAAGTGCCAGGCTTGTGGCTTTCCCGTCTCGCAAGGCCGCACCTTCTGTGTGGATTGCGAAGATAAGCAGTGGCGTGGACAACGGCTCCCGCAGCCCGAAGCAAGTTCACTGAGGGATCAGGTTCTCGCACCCGAGTTAAAAGCGCCCGTCGTAGTCCAGGAAGCGCAGGGAACTTTCGTGGAGGATTCTCCCGCTGATCAAGTTCCCATCCAAGTTTCGTCAGGGAGCGTCTCGCCAGACATCACCGAATCAACTCCTCCCATCGTACTAGCCATCCATGAGCCGCCTCAGCAATCCCCACCTCCGCCGGTCGAGACTCCTGTGCAGGAATCGTCCGCACTGCCGGTTTTGGATCTGCCATCAGATCCGCCTGCCGCCGAAGACTCCACGCTATTTCTCTCGTCGTCGCAATCCGAATCGTGGTTCGCCGCCAATAAATACATCCTGGGCGTACTCGCATTAGTCGCCGTCGTCATCGCCGCCATCGCCTGGTTGCGCTGATTCGACGGTAGACCGGGCACTCCTCATGCATCTATCCTGACGTGGCCCTAGCTCCGATATTGCCTTCGCAACGGATTCCGCTGCCAACCGTGACCAAGTTCCCACGCACAAGGCCAGCGCAACCGTGGAAGAGCGGCGCTTTAACGCCGCGTCAAGTGTCTACAGCTTAACCGGGGCTTTAGCCCCTGAGCGATCACATTGCTTTTTGTGCGATTCTCCCGCTCGCAACCAATTACAATTCCCTTCCTGACTTCGAACTCACATCCGGGAGGTCCAGTGTCGATATCGCTAAACAAGAGCGCTGCGGGGCGAATCTTTTTCCTGCTTCTTCTTCTGACAGCATTCGCCCCTGCCCAAACCACCGAGCAGCGGACCGCCCGTTATCTGGATTCCGTCCGTAAGCAGCCCGGACTGCTTCTGGCCTTCCTACGCGACCTGCCCAAGGGTGGAGATCTGCACAATCATCTCGATGGCGCCATCTATGCCGAAGATTTCATCGATTTCGCCGCCTCCGGCGGTCTCTGCGTAGACCGCACCTCCTCCCGCCTCCTTGCCCCGCCTTGCGATACCTGCGAAACCTACAACTCCAAACCCGCCGCCCGCTGCGCTTACGTCGATCACGTCCTCTATGGCCAGATGATCGACGCCTGGTCCATGCGTAACTGGAAGCCGGGCGAAGAATCCGGTCACGATCATTTCTTCGCTACCTTCGAAAAATTCGGCTTGGCCTCGCACACGCACGTGGCGGAAGGAATCGCCGCCGCCACTAATCGCGCCGGCATGGATAATCTCCAGTACGTCGAATTCATGCACACCGCCGACGCTGGTGGTGCGGCCCTACTCGCGGGCAAAGTCGATTGGAATCCGGATTACGCCAAAATGCGCGATGCGCTACTCGCCGGAGGGATGAGAGACGTGGTCACCGACACCAGCAAGCGTCTCGCCGCCGACGATGCCCGCGCCAAGGAAATCCTCAAATGCGGAACTCCAGACGCCGCTCCCGGATGCGCCGTAACCGTCCGCTATCTTTATCAAGTCCTGCGTGGATTGCGCCCCGAAATCGTCTTCGCCCAAATGTTGCTTGGTTTCGAACTGGCTTCCTCCGATCCCCGCTTCGTCGGCCTTAACCTGGTCCAGCCCGAGGATTGGTACGTCCCCATTCACGACTTCAACCAGCACATGGCCATGATCGACTACCTGCACAGCGTCTATCCCAAGGTGCACATTGCGCTCCACGCCGGCGAACTCGCTATGGGCCTCGTTCCGCCCGAAGACCTCGCATTTCACATTCGTGCCTCGGTCGAGCGCGGCCACGCCGAGCGCATCGGCCACGGCGTCTCCGTGATGAACGAAAAAGATCCCACCGCCCTGCTCCACGAAATGGCCGAGCGCAACGTGCTCGTCGAAATCGCGCTGACCTCCAACGATCTGATCCTTGGCGTCAGCGGCGACGATCATCCCCTCCCGATTTACATGAAGTACGGTGTCCCCGTAGCGCTCGCAAGCGACGACGAAGGCGTCTCCCGCTCCGACATGACGCACGAATACTTGCGCGCCGTCGAGACCTATCGCGTGTCCTACGCCGACCTGAAGCGCATGGCCCGCCAAAGCCTGGAGCACAGCTTCCTGCCCGGGCAAAGCCTGTGGACCGACACGAAACTAGTATTTCGTCTGGCTCCGGCCTGTGCCGGAAATGCGCAAGGTGCGGACAAACCCTCCGCGGGATGCGAAGACTTCCTCAGCAAGAACGAACGCGCCCGCGCGCAGTGGAAGCTGGAAACAGAATTCGCCAAGTTCGAGAAAAAATACTAAGACGAATTCTAAATAGAGAAATTGAAAGGGCGCGGCTTCAGCCTCGCCAGAACACTAGGATTTTGGGTGGCGCAGCCCTTTAACGCTGCGATAAGGGCCTCTGAAAAATCATTGGGCTTTAGCCCCTGAGGGCTTGCTTTCGATTGTAAGTCCAAAAATGCCGCCCGCAGCACCGTGGAAGAGCGGCGCTTCAGCGCCGCGTAAAGCGCCTATACTGACTGGGCTTTAGCCCTGAAGACGATCTATGAACGATCAATTCGCCCAAGCCGAAACCGCTGCCCAATCCATCCTGAAACGTACGTCGCTTCGCCCATGCATCGGTCTCGTCCTCGGCTCCGGCCTGGGCGGCTTCGCCGACTCTCTCACCGACGGAACAAAGATCCCATACTCCGAGATCCCCGCCTTCCCACTCTCCACCGCCATCGGCCACGCCGGACAAATGGCGATCGGCAAGTCAGCCGAGATTCCGGTCGCCGTGATGCAAGGCCGCGTCCATCTCTATGAAGGTTATTCCCCGCAGCAGGTCGCCTTTCCCATGCGCGTCTTCGGCCGCATGGGAATTCGCTCCGTCATCCTCACCAACGCCGCCGGCGGAATCAATCTCAACTTTCAGCAAGGCGCGTTGGTCCTGATCCGCGACCACATCAACCTGCAAGGAACCAATCCGTTAGTTGGCCCCAATGACGATCGCTTCGGCGTCCGCTTCCCCGACATGACCCACGCCTACACCAAAGATTATCGCGCCATCGCCCGTGAAGAAGCCGCCAAACTCGGAATGACCGTCCACGAAGGCGTCTACGCCGCGCTGCTCGGCCCCAGCTACGAAACCCCCGCCGAAATTAACTATCTCCGCATCATCGGCGCCGACCTGGTCGGCATGTCGACTGCCTTCGAAGTGATCGCCTCCCGCCACATGGGAATCAAAGTGCTCGCCATCTCCTGCGTCACCAACATGGCCGCCGGAATCCTCGACCAGCCCCTCTCTCACCAGGAAGTCATGGAAACCGGCGAGCGCGTCAAGTCCAGCTTCGAAGCCCTCCTGCGCGCCGTCCTGCCCCGCCTCGTGCAGCAGCGCGATTGATAGCACCAATAGAACGTTGTCATTCCGAGCGCCGCTCTTTGGCGCGAGGAATCCCTAGAATCGACACATGTCTCCCAAGTCTCACTTCGCCCGCCCAATCCACAACTCCACCGGAGGCTTCACGCCATACTCCGCCGCAAAACTCCCCTGATTTACCGCCATCGCAAGATGTCCTCGCGAGTCGATATATAAAAGAGGCTGTCCCACCGGCACATCGCTGAAGGTCCGCACAAACTTGATTTTCATCTCTTTGTCCCCGATCCTTAGCGGAACCTCCTGCCCACGCTGGTAGCCGAGCTTCAGAAAATCCTGCGCATCCACGTTCGTCACCAGATTTCCAAACGGACCATCCGTCGCAATCACTTCGCCCGAAACTCCGTGGTCATCCACCCGTGCCGCCTTCAAATCCAGCCGCACCAGAGCTGCCACCGCCATCTCGGGACCCACCTTCGTCCAATCCTCCCCTCGAGCCACATGCGCGCCCACCGGAGAAAAAATGTCGCGCCCATGAAATGTCGATGACATCTTCGTCCCAATCATCCACTCAGTATTCGTCACCTCATGCACGCCTTCGATCCCGTCCCGCTGCTCCACCAGCGTCAGCAGCCCATTATCCGGCAGCACAAAATATTGTCCGCGCTTCGACTTGGCCACAATCGCCTTGCGCGTGCTGCCCACCCCCGGATCGATCACCACGATAAACACCGTTCCCGCGGGAAAATAAGGCGTCGCGCCATACAAAAACCGCGCCCCATCAAGAATCGAAAACGGAGTTACCTGGTGCGTGAGATCGACGATCCGTACCTCCGGCATGATCGAATACATCACGCCCTTGCACAGCGCCACGGAGTCATCCACCACCCCAAAGTCGGTCATGAAGACAATCGTCTGCGGATATTTGGTGGTTTGGGCGGCGGCAGTACTGGAAAAGGAAATCGCGGCAAATGACAATACAGCGCAAAGCAAGACCGCTGCCAACGCTTTTGAAAAGCACTCTCCTTCAACAGGGCACGGCTTTGAGCCACGCCGCAAATCCTGCAACCTGAAATGCGGCTTTAGCCGCTGAAGTGAGCGGGCCGTAGGTGAGCAATTGTTGTCGATCATGGTCAGCAAGAATACCCACAACCACTACTTCGCCGCAAATCTCCCGCTGAGACTCCTCCGCTAAGAAGACGTCATGCTGAGCGCAGCCCTGCTTCAGGCGGAGCGAAGCAACTCGCTCACGCACGGTCCCAATCGGTCGATGACCCAATCGCGCATTGGCACAATCGCCCCTCCCGTCCCGATCTATAATGTCCTGTCATCTACCATTGCAAGGAGATCTTCATGCCCGAAGCTATCCCCGAAAAATATCGCGACCTTTTCCAGAAACGCGCTTTCGCCAGCCTCGCCACGATCATGCCCGACGGCCGTCCCCAGGTCACGCCCGTCTGGTGCGATTACGACGGCGAACACGTCATCTTCAACTCCGCCAAGGGACGCCAGAAAGATAAGAATGTCCGCCGCGACCCGCGCGTCTCCCTTGCCATCATCGATCCCGAAAATCCCTATCGCTATCTCGAAATCCGCGGCCGCGTCGTCGAAATCACCGAAGAGGGTGCCAACGCCAGCATCGACAAGCTGGCCAAGAAATATCTCGGCGTCGATAAATATCCCTACGGCCAGCCCGGCGAAGTCCGCGTGATCTACAAAATCAAACCCGAGCACACCCAGGTCATGGGCTAAGGCGGCCTTGTCATCCCGAGCAAGCCGCGCGAAGCGTCACGTTTTTTTGCGACGCGTAAATCGCGCGCTTGGCTCGCATCCTCATCTGCATCCGATGCCAAACATGCCGACGCCAATTCACACCTACAACCTTTGCTTCCTCGGCTTCGGCAACGTCAACCGCACACTCCTGCAACTCTTGCGCGACCGCGAAACCGAACTCCGCGAGCGCCACGGAACCGCCTTCCGCATCACCGGCATCGCCAGCCGTCGTCTGGGATGGATCGCGAATCCCGAAGGCATAGATGCTCATGGAGCCGCGGACGCCTCGTCCGCGAGACTGGAAAAATCTGATTACACGCCATCCAATGTCCAAGACTGGCTGAAAGCCGCCCGCGCCGACGTCCTGTTCGAAGCCACCTCCCTCAACGTCGAAACCGGCCAGCCCGCCGTCGATCACATCCGCGCCGCCCTCAACCACGGAGCCCACGCCATCACCGCCAACAAAGGACCCATCGTCCACGCCTACCGCGAGCTCCGCGACTTGGCCGCCGCCCAAGGCAAGCGCTTCCTCTTCGAATCCTCGGTCATGGACGGCGTCCCCATCTTTTCTTTTTTCGACCAGCTTCCTGCCATCCACCTGCAAGGATTTCACGGCATCCTCAATTCCACGACTAACGTGATTCTCACGGAAATGGAAAACGGCCTAACCTTCGACGAGTCCTTAAAGAAAGCCCAATCCCTGGGCATCGCCGAAACCGATGCCACCCACGACATCGACGGCTGGGACGCCGCCGTAAAAACCGCCGCCCTCATCACGGTCTTGATGGACGTTCCAATAAAGTTAGAAGACATCAAGCGTGAAGGAATCCGCGACCTGAGCGCAGGAGCCGTCCGCGCCGCAAGAAGAGAAGGACGTCCCTACAAATTAATCTGCCGAGCCAAGAAAGAAGGGAACGAAGTCACCGCCACCGTCCGCCCCGAACAAGTCCCGCTCACGGATCCCACGGGCCAAATCTCGGGCACGTCCTCCTACATCTACTTCGAAACCGACATCTTCCCCGGCCTGGCCATCACCGAAGAAAATCCCGGCCTCTACGCCACCGCCCACGGCATGCTGGCGGATTTGGTGCGCGCCGTGAAGCCGTAAGTCTGAACCCCGGCGTCATCCTGAACGGAGCCGTTCTTCAGGCGGAGTGAAGGATCTCCCGCACCCATCATCCTCCCGATTGGATTCGCTTCCGCCGCATCCACCCGCGTCCGGAGGACGCATGAATAGCCCGGCGTTTCAACGCCGGGTATCCGAGCGATCGAGGAACCGCATCCCGTAGGGATGCCTGATTTCGCCACCGAACGATTCGGAAACGCATTGTTCAGGCTCGGCGTTTCAACCGTCCTTCCGGGACGGATTACCGTACGCTCAATCCCCGCCCGGAGTTGAAACGCCGGGCTACTATCAACGTCCTTCGGACGTACCTTCCGTGATAAAACTAAATTGAAACCATGCCGACCACCGAAACCCTCACCCCCTCCGGCCTCGACCTCACCTACATCCGCGCCCAATTCCCCTCACTCTCCCAAACCATCAACGGACATCCCGCCGTCTTCCTCGACGGCCCCGGCGGCACGCAGGTCCCGCAACGCGTCATCGATGCCATCTCCAACTATCTGCGCCGCGACAACGCCAACACCTGCGGAGCCTACGCCACCAGCCGCCACACCGACACCATGCTCGCCGAGGCCCGTGCCGCCATAGCCGACTTCCTCCACTGCGCCGCCGATGAAATCGTCTTCGGCCCCAACATGACCACGCTCACCTTCGCCATGTCCCGCGCCATCGGCCGCGACCTCGGCCCCGGCGACGAAATCCTGGTCACGCGCCTCGACCACGACGCCAACGTCTCCCCCTGGCTTGCCCTCGAAGAAAAAGGCGTGACCATCCGCTGGGCCGAGATTCACCGGGAAGATTGCACTCTCGATGTTGAGGATCTCGCCGCCAAGCTCAATAAGAAGACGAAACTCGTAGCTGTCGGCTACGCCTCAAACGCCGTCGGCACCGTCAATCCCGTCAAAGAAATCATCCGCCTAGCCCACGCCGCCGGAGCCCTCGCCTATGTCGACGCCGTCCACTACAGCCCGCATGGCCTCATCGACGTCGCCGCCCTGGATTGCGATTTCCTCGTCTGCTCCACCTACAAATTCTTCGGTCCGCACATGGGCGTCCTCTTCGGCAAGCGAGAGCACCTCCAGCGCCTCCGCCCCTACAAAGTCCGCCCGCTAACCGAAGCCGTCCCCAACCGCTGGGAGTGGGGCACGCTTAACCACGAATGTATCGCCGGCATCACCGCCTGCGTCGACTACATCGCCGACCTAGGCAATAAGACGTGGAGCGACGGACGCCCTTCGGCAGGCTCAGGGCAGGCTGTCGTCCGTCAGTCGAGCGAAGCGAGACCCGTGGACAAATCCGCTCGCCGCGTTGCCATCGAAACCGCCTTCGAATCGATTCACCGCCACGAGCGCGGCCTGATGGAGCGACTCATCGCTGGCATCTCCGAAATTCCGCAGCTGAAGATCTACGGCATCACCGATCCCTCCTGCTTCGACTGGCGATGTCCCACGCTCGCAGTTCGCGTCATCAATCAGAACGAAAACCAGACCCCGCTTGCCCTCGCCACGAAACTCGGCGACCGCGGCTTCTTCACCTGGGATGGCAACTACTATGCCCTCAACCTCACCGAGCAGCTCGACGTCGAAAAATCCGGCGGCTTCCTCCGCATCGGCCTCGTGCATTACAACACCGTGGGAGAAGTAGATCGCCTCCTGGCCGCGCTGCGTCAGATTGTGGAAGGGTAGAACCGGCGAGCAATCAAGGTGGGGTGCCCCATGTCTCGCGTCTTTTGCGAGACATGGGATCCCGCTGCCTCTTCCAGGTAGGAGTTTTGAAAGGTTACGACGGGAAAAGCAAGACTTCCAGTCTTTGAGTCTGCCCTGAGCTTGCCGAAGGGGATCTCGTCGAGCACTACTTCAAACTGACCCACTACCAACGAGAATGCGGGCTTTAGCCCCTGAGGAATCCGCTCCACCCCAAAAACACGACAGCCCGGGATCGAATCCCAGGCTGAGGAAAACGCCACTCCGCCATGCTGAACCCGCGCGGCGAGAGCACGAATAAATTCCGCTGAAGTCTACGGCCACCTCTTCGCGGTATCGTCCCATCCGGCCGCGCGCACCGGTTGCGCCGCTGCTACCACCGGGGGTGACGGGATGCGGATCGGCTGCTGCGGCCCGTTCACCGCGGTAGCCAAAGCCGGTTTCCCCATGTCGGAGCTGATTTCCTTTTCCTCGGACAGCAACGGAGCCACCAGCCGCAGCGCTTCCACTTCTTTCTCCAGCCGGGTCAACTCCATTTCCTTCTGCCTCAGAACCTCATAAACATTCTTCATAACCTTGGGCACCTGCGAGTTGTACGATATATGCAGCTTTTCTCGCACTTTAGCAGACTTACCTGCATTGTCAAGCCATTAAACGCCGGCGATTTTACAACCTGAACCCCTCCCATCCTCCCGCTCGAATCGACGAAATCCCTTGTCGGATGCGGCTTTCGGCCGATATTCACAGATCCGTTACAGTCGCAAAATTCTGCGACCTCCGCTGCGCTCTCTCCCGCAGGGCCAACACTGCGCGACCGTCCGCCTCCGCGCAAATCCGTCTTGCCAGCTGCACAAAATCCTGTCACCCACCTGTGGACGACCTGCACTTCGATGAAAACAAAGGAGATAAACTAGCTCTCTTTTCGTTGACTCAAAATTTAAAAGGAGTACAACAGGATCGTTCTTTGACAGTTTCTTCAGTTTTTCCGGTTGGTGCAGCGTCCGGGGCTCAAGCTTAGTCACCCTCACACTGCAAAGTGCGGAGGGAAGGCGAGTAAGGGTCTATAGCAAAGCGCTGGTCGAGGAGAACGAGAAGCCCAGTCGAAGGCAGGATAGAGTTCCGAGGCGTTGAGTAGGTTTATCCGGTTGGCGGTGAGCCCGGAGCCCAAGCGAAGATCGCAGGCAGCGCGCCCGCAAGGGAAGCAGCACAGCAGGTCAAGCAAGGGTCTAACGCGAGCTACTGGCCGAGACGAATGGACTCAACACCACCTCGGAACTCTTAATTTTTCTTGAAGAAGTTTCTAGTTTTCTGTGTCGAGTTTCCCGTTCCAGACCGCCTAGAAACCGGAAACCGGAAAACGTAACTTCTCTTACCCTTTTTTCCTCGAAACGATCACCCACACCGTCCCTCGACCTTCGCAGAACCGGCAACTCTCCTGTCCTAACGATTTTCCTGATCCCCGGCACTCCAGGCAGCTGGCCACAATATGCAATTCCTGCAGCGACTCCTCCGGCAGCTTGGCTGGATCCTTGAATGTTTCGGCATGATGATAGTCGCGCAGCCAGAAGACCAGTTTACCTTCGAGGTTTTCGCGATCCTTAGCGTTTAGTTGGGAGCACTCCTGCCCCCACCACTGCGGAATGCAGCCGTAGCAAATCAATCCGCCGCCGGTATCGAACAGTGCTCCAGGTTCGGTTCGGCGACAATACTTCTTACACCACGAACACGGACTGACCCCGAGCAAGCCCAGAGCGTCCTTCAGTCGTTCGATTTCCAGCGCTTGCCGCGCCAAGCTCTCTTCCGCGCTGATGTCGGTTCTGTCAGGCATGGGCCGGTTCCCGAAGCAAAACAATGCCTTCTCAGGATATACCGACCACCCCAGCGAGGTCAGCGTCTGGAATCACTCGAACAGACCGAATCGTTTTCTCGAGAAACCGGAAACTAGAAACTGACAACTGACAACTGGCAACTGACCACTGCCCACTAGTCCACGTGTTCTCCCAGTTCAAACGATTCTTCTGCCATGGGCAATACATCCCGTTCCCCGGCTACCCACACATAAAGCGTCGGGAGCAGAAACACGCTCATGATCAAAGCCGCAATCAGCCCGCCAACGATCACAATCGCAAACGGCCTTTGAGAATCCGACCCAATTGCGTGCGACAAAGCCGCAGGCAACAGTCCCAGGGTCGCCACCAGCATCGTCATCATAATCGGACGCAACCTCAGCACCGCCCCCTCCACCGCCGCCTCCTCCACCGTGAACCGCCGCGCCCGCAGTTGGTTGATGTACTCCAGCATGATTACGCCCGTCTGCACCGACACGCCAAACAGCGCCAGAAATCCCACGCCGGAAGAGACACTGAAATTCGTCCCCGTGATCCAGAGAGCCAGCAATCCTCCAATCGGTGCAATGGCAACATTCACCATAATCAGCAACGCCCACTTGAATGACTTGAACATCGTATAGAGAAGAATGAAGATAATCAGAATTGTGATCGGCAGCACGATCAGCAGCCGCGCGTTCGCTCTCTTCTGGCTTGCATATTCCCCCTCCCATCGCAGGCTGTAGCCAATGGGCAGTTTCACCCGTTCGTTCACCTTCTTGATCGCTTCTTCCACCGTGCTGCCCAGATCGCGCCCGCGGACGCTGTACTTGATCGCGATATAGCGCTGATTGCCTTCACGATATATTTCAGAACCGCCGTCCGCTTCGGTGATCTTGCAAAGTTGCGCCAGCGACACACGCTCCCCGCTCGGAGACAACAATCGAATGTTCTCGATCGCATCCTGCGTGTCGCGGTATTGCGGTAGATACCGCAAAGTAAGGTCGTATCTCGCTTCACCCTTCAGCACCTGCGTGAGCGCGTTTCCGCCCACCGCCGTCTGAACCGCATCTTGCACATCGGAGACGTTGATCTGATAACGCGCCGCCGCCGCCCGGTCCACCGCGACATTCAAATTCGGCTGCCCCAGCACGCGAAGAATTCCCAGATCCTCCACGCCCTTGATCTGCGCCAACACATTCATGATCTCTTCGCTCTTCTGCTCCAGCACCTTCAGATCATCACCGTAAATCTTTGTGGCCAGCGCTCCCTTCACCCCGCTGACCGCCTCTTCCATATTGTCTTCAATCGGCTGCGAAAATCCCCACGTTACACCAGGAATTCTGTCCAGTTCACGTTGCATGGCAGCAACTAATTCGTCTTTATTCTCGTGAAATACCGGACGCCATTTCTCTTTTGGCTTTAGATCGACGAAGTACTCGGTGTTGAAGAAGCCGGTATTGTCCGTTCCATCATCTGGGCGCCCCACTTGGCTGGTACACTGCGGAACCTCGGGAAACGAACAAAGTATGATCCGCGCCTCATTCGCGACCCGGATGCCTTCGTCTGGCCCCGTGCTCGGTGCCAGCGTTCCCCGTACCCAGAGAGCCCCTTCATCCAGATGAGGTAGGAATTCGGAACCAATCGCTCCGCCGAAAGCCAGATAATTCCCTATGAACACCAGAACCGCGCACACGCCCACCGTGATCGCGCGGTGGCGAATCGCCCACCGAACAGCGACTCCGTAGCGCTCGATCACAAACTGCATGACTGGATTGCGCCATTCACTGGCTCCCTTTTGAAACGCGAAACTCGCCATCACGGGTGCGACCAGGATGGAAAAAAGCAAAGCCCCCAAGAGCGCGAAAGCTACTGTCCAAGCCATCGGATGAAACAGCCTGCCCTCCACTCGCTGCAGGGTAAAAATCGGCAAGAAGGATGTAATCGTGATCAAGATTGCATAAAACACCGGCCGCTGTACTTCATGCGAGGCAAAACTAATAGTTTCGTTCGAAGATCTGCTCCCGTCGGAATGGCTCAAATTCCGGACAATGTTTTCGATCAACACAATTGCGCCTTCCACGATCACCCCAAAGTCCAGCGCTCCAAGGGACAGCAGGTTGGCGGGGATGTGCATCAACTCCAAACAAATTGCGGCAAACAGAAGCGCAAATGGAATGGTTACCGCGACAATCAGTGCGCCTCGAACGTTTCCCAGAAACAGAAGCAGAACGATCGATACCAGGATCATCCCTTCCGTCAGATTGTGCAGTACAGTGTGACTCGTGAAATGAACCAGATCGCTGCGGTCAAGAAATGGGACGATCTTCACGCCCGGAGGCAGAATATGGTCATTCAATTCCTGCACTTTCTCATGGATTCCCAGCAGCGCTGTTTCCGCCGCCGCGCTTTTGCGCAGCAACACGATGCCTGACACCACATCGTCGTTATCGATAATCTTTCCGTTTTCCCGGTGAATGGCCTTCGCAAACTGCCCCAGCCGAATCTTTGGACCCTGCGACACCACTGCAATATCCTTGATTCGGAGCGGAGTCCCGTTCTTGGTCAGGATGACCGTCTCGGCAATATCTTGCGAGCGGTCGACCAGTCCAACCTCGCGCACGTTGATCTGTTGCAGGCCTTCTTGTATGAAGCTGCCGCCCGCGTTGGTATTGTTGTTGGTGAGTTGCTGCTCGATCTGCGCCAGGCTCAGCCCGTAAGCAATCAGTTTGTTGGGATCAACCCGCACTTGATATTCGCGCGTCGGTCCGCCAAAGCTGGAAACGTCCACGATATCCGGCACCGCTTTGAAATTCTTTTCGATGACCCAGTCTTCCAGAGACTTCAACTCCATCGGGTCATACGCCGGATTCGTACTGCGCAACGTGAAGAAATAAATTTGCCCGACCGGGCTCCAGTCCGTTCCCATCTGCGGCACAACATTCGGCGGCAGCGTCACCTGGCTCAACCGCTCGAGAACCCGCTCTCGATTCCAGTTGTTATCCGATCCGTCGTCGAAGATCAGTTTCAGGTCGGAGAGTCCGAACAGCGAAAACGACCGCAGATGCACGACCTGCGGAATGCCATTCATCGCGACTTCCAGCGGAATCGTGACCTGCTGCTCGATCTGCTCCGCCGAAATTCCCGGCCATTGCGTAATCACCTCAACGTAGTTATCTGCCACGTCGGGATACGCCTCAATCGGAAGATCACGGAACGCAACAATGCCGCCTGCAAATAGCAGCAGTGCGAATCCCAGCACCAGCAACCGGTTGTTCAGAGCAAAATCGACAACTCTGCGAATCATCTATTGCTCCACCGTGTTTTGTAGTTGCAGAGCGTTCGAGACCGCCTGATCTCCGGGCTTCATCCCTGAAATGACCTCTTGCAGTTTGTTGGGAAGCATCTTTCCCGTGACGACTTCCCGACGCTTGAAGTGCCCACCGCCCAACGGCGCGTACACCCACTCGCGGTCATGCAGGTGCAGAATCGCAGTCGACGGAATAGCGGCATACGTCACTGCTTGCTTGCCATAGAACGTTGCCGTAACAAACATCCCCACGCGCATGATCCCTGGATTGGCCACCTCAATCCGCACCTTCGCGGTCCGGATATTGGGATCGAGCACCGGCAGGATGTTATCGATTCGTCCCTTGAACACCTGATTCGGATATGCATTCAAGTGGATGTCGGCGTACTCGTCCACGTGCACCGCGTCCAGATCATTCTCGTAAACGTCGCAGATGATCCACACATAGGAAAGATCCGAGATCGTGAAGGGATTCGGCGAGCCCAGTCCTTGCACGCCAGACGCATTCGTAACCTGCTGGTCGGTAATAATGCCCGAGGTCGGAGCGAAGATGTCAACAATGCCGGAAGGATGGTCCTTGTCGATGCCGAGAAGCCGCAACTGTTCGGTAGCGGCATTGAGGTCAGCTTTGGCGTCCTCTTCGGCGTCATCCGCCTGTTCGAGCGCGCTCTTGGCGACGGCTCCTTTGTCGTAAAGAATCTGCGCGCGCTCCAGTTGCACACGCGCCAACCGCTCGTCATTCTCGGCCTTTACGTACGTCTGGTAAGCTCCGGAAACATCGTTGCTCTGCACTCGCAACAGCAGTTGTCCCTTCTTCACGACATCGCCAAGCCTGGCCTTGATCTCCACCACTCGTCCGGAGGCTAGCGAAATCACCGGCACGGCGCGTGCAATATCCGGCTGCACTACGCCGGTCACGTTAAGCGCCGGCGCGGCCTTGTACTCAACCGCCGTTGCCAGCGGAAATAGCTCCGGATGATCGACCTTGAAATTGTTCGCATCCAGATCCGCCTGAACGTTTGCCGGAGGTGGCGCCTCGGCCTTCGGATCCGCCTTGCCTTCATTGCATCCTGCGACAAAAAGCAGCGAGGTAAACAACCCAACCATCGCTAAACAGCGCATCCCACACCCAAAATTTTTGTCATTCCGAATGCGCGCGGAGCGCGGATGCGGAACCTGCTGTCCGCCGCAACTGCCACGAAAGCTGCCGGGCCCACCCGCGAACCCTGAACTCAAATCCATCCATCGCTTTTTCATTGCATCACCTCTTTGCCCACGGCCTGGTTCAACTGCGCTGCCGCGGTAAGGTACGATCCCACCAGATTCACGTAATTCAACTGCACGCTGCGGTAATCGCTCTCCGCATTCAGAAAGTCCAGCAGCGAAGCCCCGCCGTGCTGATAAGAAAATAAAATCGTGTCGCGCACCCGCACCGCCTGCGCCAGATATTTCTGCTTGTAAGGCCGCAGCAGTATCAGGTTGCTGTTCACCGTCGCATACGCCGAATCTACGTCGCTGAACACCTGCGCCTCAGCCGCATCGCGCAGCTTTTCGTTCCGCGTAATGTCCAGCTTGGTATGCAGCTTGTTTCCCTGGTTGCGATCGAAAATTCGCAGCGGGATACTCACGTCCACGCCAAAATAAGCGTCGATCGGCGGATTCCGCCCTACGTCGAAACTGAACGTCGGATCCGTCGATCCGTTCGCCACCGCCAGCTTGTAGTTGATCTGCGCCTGTTCCACCGATTGCGCCGCCGCCTTCAAATCCGGACGGTTATCCAGCGCGATCTGCCGGTATGTATCCAGCGCGTCGATCGGATCGTTGAAATCGAACACGCCCACCAGATCGAACTGGTCTACCGGCGTGTGGTCGTTCAGCAGCATCAGCATCTGAATCTTCGCCGTCCGCAAATTCACGATCGCCGTCTGCACGTCCGACTCGTACTGCACCCGCTGCAGCTCCAGCCTGTCCAGATCAATCTGCGCAATGTCTCCTGCGTGAAATCGGTCGCTGCTGATCTTCAGCACGTGGTCGTAGTAATCCAGATTTTCTTTGGAAACTTGCAGCACCGCCTTGGCCTGCAGCGTCTGCACAAACGCGCTGCGCAAGCTGAACAGCAGCCCGCGTTCCAGATCGTCCTGGTGTGAAATCGCGATCGCCGTCCCTTTCTTCGCGCTTTCCGTTCTTAACTCACGCTTGTGCGCGCGCTCGTGCAAGTAACTCACGGTGGCCGAAGGCAGCCAGTAGGCAAACGGCCCATGCGAAGGACCGCCCGGAAATGGATCGATCTGATCCGCCAGAAATGTCAGATTTGGATTCGGCCGCAAATGCGCCGTAATCTCATCCGCCTGGAATTCGCTGATATTCAGCTTTCCCGCCAGCAGCGTCGGATTATTCAGCTCCAGCCGGTCCTTCACCTGCTCCCACGTCCAGGCTTGCGGCGGGGCCTGAGGAACTGCTGGCGCAACTTGCGCTGCCATGTTCGCGACCGCACCCGCCGCAAACAGCAGTCCGCAACCTCCCAATAAAGTTCTTCGCATCAATACCTTCATCACAAAACACCTTCAGCCACTAAGGTTTGGGATCAATGGAGAATCATCAGCCGGCTGCTCTGGAAAGGCTCTTCGCCTAGGAGTATCCGGTTTCCGCCGTAAGGATCTTCTAAAGATAAAGGCCTCTCGCTGCGG
Organism: uncultured Acidobacteriaceae bacterium; assembly: GCA_963750245.1. Lineage (GTDB taxonomy): Bacteria > Acidobacteriota > Terriglobia > Terriglobales > Acidobacteriaceae > Sulfotelmatobacter. The sequence goes on along the minus strand of CAVVQB010000001.1, from coordinate 184,551 downwards.
ATTTATTGCTGTTTCCCATCAGCGATTCGACCAGCGATGATTCTGCCAGGATGATTCGGCGATCTAACCAAGGAAGGAACGAGGAGGTGCGCGCCCCGCGCGCAAAACGCAAGGCATCGCCAACGGAGCCAAACATGAATCACAAACTTCCAGCCACCCCGTTTCCGGAGCAGGTTCGATTACTGTGCTCGCCAGCAATGCCGGAGGCCCCTGCAGCCGGTTCACCCACGCCGAATGCTTCTCGCTCCCGGTCTGCCGTACCGCGCGTTTGCTCGCCGATTCTTCCATCTCGGCACGCATCGCGTGCAGATCGTCCGTAGCCGAGATCACCGGGAACAGCAGGACCACGGCGCATCCCAGCGCCAGCAAGCATTGCAGCGCTGTTACTCTATGCGCCGCCCGCGCGTTTGCGCCTCGCCGCCACAGCCAATATGCTGGCAACAGCAGCAGCAACCACGTCAGATTAAGCAGCAGTTCCATATACGAATAATCCGACTACAAACGCACCAAGCAAGTTTTGCAGAAAACACAAATTCAAGTCAATGTGACCATCGTACCAGCAATTCCCAACTGGTCAGTCGCCAGTGTTCAGTGTCCAGCAAAAAATAAGTCTTCGTCCGCAACTGACCACTAACCACTGACCACTGCTAAGGCCCCACCACCACCTGCAGCGGACGCGGTGTCTGCAACTGCTCTCGGTAGATCGTATTTCGCCGCGGCACCTCGCCCACCACGTTTACATAGATCACATATCCTCCGTGCGGCAGCGTCTCGCCAAACGGCAGCGCCATCCCCATCGTCCCCGGCTTCAACGGAAAATGCTGATACCCAATCTCGGTGGCCCGCCCATTCTCCGCCACCGCCTTCACGTCAAATGTCAGATCCACATCATCCGCCGTCGCGTTCGAGACCTCCACGCTGCCCTCGATCCGGTTCACGTTCACGTGCGGCCCATCCTTCCACGCCACCATGATGCCTTCCACCACCTTGATCACGTACCCTCGCTGCACCGCCTGCTGCGGTTGTCCGCCATCCTGCACCACCACTACAAAGTGGAATTCCCCGGCCCGCTGTGCCGATCCGTGCAGCATCCCGTTATCTTCCAGCCTGATCCCCGGCGGCAGCGCCCCACGCTCCGCGTGCCAGTGCAACACCGGCACGTAATTGCCGCGAGCGTGAAATTGCAGGTGATAAGTTCCGTGCGTATACGTCACCGGCAACTCCGTCGGCTCCATCACCAACCCGTCGTCGGCATTTTGTCCAGCTCCGGAATTGTCCTGTGCCCAAGCCGCAGCGGCCAGCGCTATCGCCAGCATCAAAGCCGCAGCTTTATAAGCGAACTTCGTCATCCGGAAATTCCTCTGTCATCCTGAGCGTAGGTTGAGCTTCGCGCAGCGAAGGTCAACCGTAGTCGAAGGATCCCTACTATCACCAAAGCCGGTCCTATGTTGCCTCACGGCCTCACCATGCTACCGGAATTCTCCCCACCTTCCGCAAAATTCCGCCGCCTCCCCCCCGCCTCTACTCCAGAATGTAAAGTTATATATATATTGCACTTGACCAACTTTTTTCCCTCCACGTGCGCTACTTATTTTCATGGTTCGGGTTCTAAGCAAATGGATTCGCCTGTGCTAACCTCGAACCACAGGTGACCAGCCCAAGTCAGTTTCCTCCAGGGGGAAGTTATGTCAGTACGCAACGCAACCATCCTGCTCCTCGCTCTCTCCACCCTTTTTTTCCTAGCCGGCTGTGGTAGCAGTTCCAACAAAGGCACGCCGCCTCCCACCGGGGGCTTCGCCGCCAGCAATTTCAAAGGTACATACGTCTTCTCGACCGCCGGATACGACGTGAATGGGGACTTCCTGACCGTCGCAGGCACCTTACAGCCCAACGGTAGCCTCGGAATTAACGGAGGTACAGTCGACATCGTTAGTGCGGACTTTGGCGCCTCCACCAATGAGTCCATTAGCAACTCCAGCTACACGCTAGGCGCCGACGGCCGCGGGCAAATCTTCTTCACCGCAAACACTTCCGCTGGAGCCACGAGATTCGAGTTGGCGTTCGTCCTCTCATCAAACTCGCACGGGCTAGTCACGGAATTCGATGGCAACGGAACGGGAAGCGGCACGATTGATCTGCAAACCGCACCCTCGCAGAGCCAGCTCGCGGGCAATTACACCTTCAGCATTTCGGGCACAGGCGCAGGCAGCAACGCAACCTTCTATGCCACAGTAGGCTCGGTTACCCTCGGCGCAAGCGGAGGCGTAACCGCAGGCTTCCAGGACATCAACAATGGCGGTGGCACCAACGTTTACCCGAATCTGGCTGTCTCCACCTCATCTTTTGTAACGGTTGGCTCTGGAACCGCCCCCGGTTCGGCACAGCTGGCCACCACGGTTGGCAGCACCTCTGTCACTTACTCTTACGACGTTTACGCGATCGACAGCACTCACCTGAAGTTGATCGAAACTGACGGACAACTCGTCACGGTAGGAGATCTATTCACTCAAGCAACCTCTCTTCCAGTATCCGCCACCCTGACCTACACAATGTCCGGGGGCGATGCGAGCGGCGGGCCGCTGGCTGTCGGGGGATTCATACCCCTCGACGGCAATAGCAACGTCACGACAGGAGGACTCGAAGACGTCAACGACGCGGGAAGCGTGGGCCAGGCCACTAACTTCGGCGGGGGCTTCAGCACTTTGACTAGCGGGCGCTCGGTACTTACCCTCACCAGCTTTGAGAACGGCGCGACCAACGACGTGCTCGGAACGTACACTTTCGCCGCGTATCCCTTTACCTCCAACGGCGTCACCGGCGTTGAGTTGTTAGAAATTGATGGCGGCATCACGACCGGCGCCGCCTACCAACAAACCGGAACGGCCTTCGCGGCATCTCAGGGTTACGGATTCAATCTCTCGGCAATTGACCTCGGCTCTGGCTCCGGTGAATTCGAGGAGGATGACATTGCGGAGTTCACTACCACCAGTAGCGCCTTCACAGGACTTGCCGACGTCAATGATCAGGGCCAGACTTCCCCTGCCCAGACTATAAAAGGCGGCAGTTACTCCGCCGGCGGCGCTGGCCGGTATACTGTCACCACCTCCAATTTTGTTAACTTCAATCTGTACGCCGTAAACGACTCGACCTTCCTCATGCTCGAAACAGATGTAGGTCAGATTGGGACGGGCGTCGTCGAGATTCAGAACGCTACCGCCGCTCCCGGAGGGGAGCCAGGGATTGCCAGGGCCATGTCAAGGCCCGGGGCACCCGCGGCTCTCCGTCGCAAGTAAGGTCAACGCTCACGCTCCCGGGCGCGGCCTCGCCGCGCCCTTTTTTACGAGCGGCCCACCTCGTTTTCTGCATGGCGGCGTCATCCGAAGCGTAGCCGTTGTTCGGGAGTAGCAAAGAGCCCGCCCTGAAGTCGAAGGAGTCTCCATGCTTAACTTGCTTCCCGCATAAGCCTGACGGCAGCTCTGTTTATTACCGCGCCCTGCCCACCCCGTGACCTTCGTTACCTTTAATAAGTAACCTCTCATCAAGCACAATCTCTCTTAAGTTCGTGCGCTTCGCGGGAGAACCAGAGTGCTCTGCCAACGCCTTCAACGTGTTTTCATTTTCGTGATCGTCGCCGTTTCGCTGGCTGCCGCACGCGATCTCGCCGTCGTCTCCAATAAATCCAATGCCGTGGGCGCCATTACGGTTGGCGATCTGGTTAAGGTCTGCAAAGCCCAGACCAATCGCTGGCCTGACGGCAGGCCCGTCACGTTCGTCATGCGCTCTCCGTCTTCGCCGGAAATGAAGATGGTTCTCGAGAAGGTCTACGGCATGTCCGAGAGCGAACTCAACAGCCTCATCGTAACTTCCAATCACGCACGCGCCAACCACCCGGCCATCATGGTCGCCACCTCCGACGAAGAACTCGTAAACAAGGTGGCCTCTATTCCCGGAGCCCTTGGCGTCGTGGACGTGTACTCCATCAACAGCAGCGTTTCCGTCGTTAAAGTAGGCGGCAAATTGCCGCTCGAACCCGGCTATCTGTTGCACGGCAACTAGAAAGGGGTTAGGGATCTGCGGTCAGTGCCCAGCAAGATCAGTCGCAACTTCTAGCTGACCACTGCCCACTGGCCACTGACCACTGACATATGGCAGCTCCAGGCAAGAAACTCGGCCCCGGCCACGTCCGCCGCTACCCGCGCTTTGCCATCGACGTCCGCCTGCAAGTCCGCATGTTTCAGAACGGCGAATTCCAAAGTTGCTGGGGACGCTCCACCGAGCTCGGTCCCGATGGTATCGGCGCCACCCTCACCGGTGAACTCGAAAGCGGTGAGATCGTTTCTCTCGAATTTCCGCTGCCCCTTAGCCCGTACCCGCTAAAAGTTCGCGCCATCGTCCGCTACCGCCAGGGCCTGCGCTACGGCTTCGAGTTCCTCACGCTCAGCGAAGCTCAGCGCGACACCATCCGCCGCGTCTGCGACATGCTCGCCACCAAACAGTGATCAGGGGCCAGCAAACCAAGAAGGTCCTTACCGCCCACTGATCACTGACCACTGCCCCCTTCTTCATTCCCATTACCTCTGTAACTTTCGAGTAAACCCCACCGCGTTCTACTATCGATTTTGCTGGGCTTCAGAGGGGGAGCCAACGATGGGTGGTCGTGTCACCCGATCAGCACAATCCAGGGAAATGCTGCGCGCCAAAACTTTGCAGCAGGCGCTCGAGAGCGGAGCATCGCCCTCTTTCATTCCCCCAGCCATTCCCAGCACCGCCGAGCCCTCTTCTCTATCCTGGAATCCGGCAGCATCCAATCCCAACGTAACCACCCAGAACGATCCTCTCGATTTACGCCGGCAATATCTGGAACAGCTTTTCGAAAACTCTCCCGATGCCCTGATTGTGGTCGACTCTTCTTTTCGTGTGCAGTGCGTCAACCGTCAGTTTCAGCGCATGTTCGGATACTCTGACGCGCAAACCCTCTCGCAGCCCATGGACTCTCTCATCCTCCCTCCCGATCGCGCTGCCGAGGCAAACTGGATCGCCCAATGTCTGCAGCGTGGAGAGCAACTCACTCTCGAAACCCAGCGCCGCCACCGCGATGGCGCCCTGTTGGATGTTTCCGTCACCACTGCTCCGTTAGTCATCAACGGCCGCAGCGCCGCCTTCTACTTCATCTATCGCGACATCTCCGACCGCAAGCGCGCCGAAGCTCTCAACTCGGCCCTTTACAGCGTCTCCGAGAAAGCCTGCGCCACTCAGGATCTCCAGCAGTTCTTCGCCGCCATTCACGGCATCGTCGACGAACTCATGCCCGCTCGCAATTTCTCCATCGCGCTTCACGATCCCGAGTCGCAGATGCTCACATTCCCCTACTTCGTCGACGAGCAAGAGTCTGCCCCCGCTCCCGCGAAAGCCGGGCGCGGCCTCGCAGAGTACGTCCTTCGCACCGGTGAGCCGCTGCTTTGTACTCCGAAAATCCTGCAGCAGTTGCAGCAACGCCGCGAAGTAAAGTTTACCGGCCGCTCCGCACTGCAGTGGCTGGGTGTCCCGCTTCGAGCGAACCACCACGTTTTCGGCGCCATCATTCTCAAGAATTATTCTGAAAATTCAGCCTTGCGCGAACGCGACAAAGAAGTTCTCGTCCTGATCTCGCGCCAACTGGCCGCCGTCATCGACCACAAACGCAACGAGCAGGCCCTCCGCCGTTCGGAAGTTCGCTACCGCTCCTTAGTCCAGACGGCCGTCTACGGTATTTATCGTTCCAGCCTCGAGGGCGCCTTTCTCGATGTCAATCCCGCTCTCATCGGAATGCTCGGCTACAACTCCGCGCTCGAAGTCCTCGCCCTCGATCCTCAAAAAGATGTCTTCTTGGATCCCGGTGAATACTCCCGCCTGGTCGACGAATTCCGCCGCACCGGCCGCATGGATGGTTTCGAAGTCCGCTGGAAACGCAAGGACGGACGTGTGATTACCGTGCGCATCAGCGGTCGCGCCGTCGCCACCGAGGACGAGCCCGCCGACGTCCTCGAAGCCATTGCCGAAGACATCACCGAGCGTCGCGTCCTCGAAGATCAGTTCCGTCAGTCGCAAAAAATGGAAGCCGTCGGCCGTCTCGCCGGAGGCATCGCTCACGACTTCAACAATCTGCTCATGGTCGTCAGCGGCTACACTGAAGTCCTCCTCGATCAGCTCGCTCCCGAAAATCCGCTGCACGCCAAGGCGGAAGCCATCCAGCAAGCCTCCGACCGCGCCACCACGCTCACGCGCCAGCTCCTCGCCTTCAGCCGCAAACAGCATCTTGAGCTCAAAGTCATCGACGTGAACGCCATCGTCGCCGACATGGAACGTCTACTGCGCCCGCTCATCGGCGAAGATATCGAGCTCACCACCAGCCTCGCACCCGCCGTCGGCTGCACCCGCGCCGACGCCGGTCAGCTCGAGCAAGTCATCATGAATCTCGTCGTCAACGCCAAAGACGCCATGCCCAACGGCGGCAAAATCTGCATCCGCACCGCCAGCGTCACGCTCGACGATTCTTATCGCCCCGAAAACACTTTCATCAAACACGGTCCCTACGTCATGATCTCCGTCAGCGACAACGGCCAGGGCATGGATCGCGAAACTCAGGCCCGCATCTTCGAGCCTTTCTTTACCACCAAAGAAAAAGGCAAAGGCACCGGCCTCGGGCTCTCCACCGTCTACGGCATCATCAAGCAAAGCGGCGGCTACGTCTTTGTCCAGAGCGAACTCGGCCGCGGCACCGTCTTCACTATTTATTTCCCCTGTGTTGACGGCCCTTCCGAAGCTCTTGGCGCCGTCCCCCTTTCTCTCGCTACCAGCGGCGGGACCGAAACCATCCTCCTCGTCGAAGACGAAGAGTCCGTCCGCCAACTCGTGCGTGAAACTCTTGAGTCCCGCGGCTATCGCGTTCTCGAAGCCGCCAACGGCAACGCTGCACTCGCCCTCGCCACCAGTCATCCCGACACAATCCATCTCGTGATCACCGACGTCGTCATGCCCGGCCTCAGTGGCCACGAACTCGTCCAGCAACTCCTGCCCGCGCGGCCCAACGCCAAGGTTCTCTATCTCTCCGGCTACGCCGAAGATGCCTTCGCCACACCGCTAGCCTCTGAAGATCAAAAAGCTTTCCTGCAAAAGCCCTTTACCTTGCAAAGTCTCTCCCGCAAGGTCCGCGAAGTCCTCGGCCCAGTTGTGTTGTCATCCTGAGCGAAGCGAAGGACCCATGCATCTTGCCCGTGCCATTAATGCTGCTACGACGCGCTCTTGCTGCCTGCGCAACCGCGGAATTGTATCCTCGACAGCGCACTCTGCGATAAGGGGAAGGTTTTGCTTTGAAAGGACACGGCTTCAGCCGCGCCGCCAAGGTCTGGATCCCAACCGGGCTTTAGCCCCTGTTCTCACTCGGTGTAAAATTCTCTTCGCAACCGCGACGCCGCTCCTCATCATCCAAATTTAGGAGGCCGCTTCGCCTGAATCCGCACTCCTGGCCCCGTCATCAGTACAATAAGAACTCTGGAGGAAAAAATCATGGCTCACGAACTACCGCCCCTGCCCTATGATTACGCGGCGCTCGAACCCACCATCGACAAGCAGACGATGACCCTGCATCACGACATGCACCACGGCACTTACGTCAAGAATCTCAACGCAGCCATCGAAAAACATCCTGAACTGTCCAATAAAACGGCCGAGGAATTGATCCGCGACTACAACGCCATCCCCGAAGACATTCGCGCCGCAGTCCGCAACAACGGCGGCGGACACGTCAATCACAGCATGTACTGGAAGATCATGAAGCCCAAAGGCGGCGGCGATCCCACCGGCCCCATCGCCCAGAGTCATCACCAAGACCTTCGGTAACTTCAAAGATTTTCAGGCCAAGTTCAACGACGCCGGCGCGAAGCAATTCGGCTCCGGATGGGTCTGGCTCGCCGGCAAACCCGGTGGCGACGTGCACATTGTGAGCACTCCAAATCAGGACAACCCGATCACGCAAGGCCATTTCCCCATCTTCGGCAACGACGTTTGGGAGCACGCCTACTATCTGAAATACAACAACCGCCGTCCCGAATATCTCGCTGCCTGGTGGAACGTCGTCAACTGGGACGAAGTCAACCAACGTTACGAAGCCTTCAAATCCGGTAAGCACGTTCACGAACCAGCGCTAGCCGGCCGGTAACCGTATTGTCGTCCTGAGCGCAGTGGCCGCTTCGCAATGCGAAGCGGCCACGAAGTCGAAGGATCCTACCTATCAGCACTCTGTCGGCGCTTTCAACGTCGCGGCAAATCAAAACCGCGGAACTTCTCACTCCATCCGCCCGTACCATCCTTAGGGTCAAATGCGCGTTACCCAACGCTCCCGCCGAATCGTTTTATTGTCTCACTTTACCTTGTGTTTTGTGCGATAGCTGGCGTCGTCGTCGCGAATGGAGCTCTTCACCCCACCCGCCGTCTTCTAACTTCGGAGGAAGAGGCCAGCATGCGACAAGTTGCTCGCCAGCTCGATTCAAACCTCACCGACGTTTCCATCACCACGCCCGACGCCGTGGCTCTCCATGCCTGGATCATCCGTCCTAACCGCACCAACAACGATGCCGTGATTCTTCTCCACGGCCTCAGCGACAACCGCGTCGGCACCACCGGGTACGCGCAACTCCTCCTCGCAAACGGATTCGCCGTCCTTCTACCCGATGCTCGCGCCCACGGAGCGAGCGGTGGCCAACTCGCCACCTACGGCCTTCTCGAACGCAACGATATCCACCAGTGGTTTGACTTCGTCGCTGCTCGCGATCATCCACACTGTATCTTCGGACTCGGCGAATCGATGGGCGCTGCGGAGCTCTTGCAATCTCTTGCCGTCGAGCCACGCTTCTGCGCGGTCGCCGCCGAGTCTTCTTTCTCCAGTTTTCGCGAGATCGCCTTTGGCCGCATGGGTCAGCCTTTTCACTTAGGCCCCTGGCTCGGCGATACCATCCTGCGCCCCGTTGTCGAATTTGCTTTCCTCTATGTCCGTTGGAAAATACCACCTCGATATGCAACAAGTCTCGCCAGAAGATTCAGTCGTGTCCACGAGAGTTCCAGTTCTTCTCATCCATGGCCAGATTCGACAGCAACATTCCTCTGCGCCATTCCCTCCGCATCCACGCCCGCAATCCCAACACTGTTCTCTGGGAAGTTCCCGACGCCGATCACTGCGGCGCCATCAGCGCCGCTCCGCAACAATACGAGCAACGCCTGCTCGCGTGGTTCTTCGCGCGCGCCGCAACCGCCAACGCAAGAACTGGAAACAAGAAACTAGAAACCACAAACTGACCCCTGACCACTGACCACTGCCTCACCGCCTTTCTGCATTTCCTGTGCAGTCTCTGTGGACAATCCGCCCTTCCCCTGTGCTCACGTTTTCCTCTGCTGCTCTCCACGCAACCGAACGTCCGCCCTGCATGCGGCTTGGCTACATCTCTTCGACAGATTTTTCATCCCCGCCAATTCCGCCACAGGTCGCATCTGAGATTTTCCTCAACTGCACCAAAAATACTGAATTGACCCCGCGCCCTTTCGCTCGTACATTCGTTCTCGCCCTCTACAAAAGCTTCGATTAACTCAGCCGGTGACGGTAACCACGGCATGAGACAAAACTTGGGCCCATCGGTAACATCCATTAACCATCACCATTCAGATCATCATCAACACAAGAACGGCCAGCACTCATGAAAGCATCAAGTCCATGGATCACTTACCGCACTCGTTTTCTGGTCAAAGCCAAACAACTCACAACCAGCCTCACCTTCACCGACGTGCTCGGCCGTCAACACTCCGGCCGCAAGGGCGACTACCTCGTCGAATCTTCCGACGGCGTTCTTCGCATCGCGCCTCGGCAGATCTTCGAGGACATTTATGTCCCCCTGCTCGCGGGCGAAACTCCCGAGCCCATCACAACTCCGCCGCAGGCAGAGAATTCGGCGCAACCCCAAAATCGCCAGCGCCGGACTCCCGTAACCTTCTGTCTTCCAGTTCGCAAACTTCCCCAACCCGACCGCAATCCCCCGCCCAGCCTGCGCTCTCTGTGTGATTGAGGCGGATACGTTTTGATTGGAGAGGACAAAAGCTCAGAACAATGCTGAAAAGACAGTGCCACTCCACTCCCATACTCGGTTCGTACCAGGGCATCGCTTCAGCGATGCCGCAAACTCCACTCTGATCGCTTCCTCCCTCAGTCGCTGCAGCGTTGATTCCAAACCCTGACCCCTCGACTTTTGTGAACACACCATGAATGCCACTTGTGGAAAATCAACCCGGAACCCCCGCATCAAGCCCGTCATTGCTGGAGATACAACCTATGGTGTTTCCCCCTTGACAGCCACAATAAGCGGGAGTAACTTTGCAATCCCATAGCTTTGAAATCGCCCTGCGGGAACGGGGCGACTTTCGGCAGGAGCTGTGAGAAGAGAGTAGTGAGGACGGCATGGCGCCAGGCCAGAGGTGACCCGGCGCCATGTCCGTAAGACTAACAAAACAAAACGGCAATCTCGATCTGACTGACGTAAATCCGGAAGCCAGATCGTGGAACCGAACGCTGCTAAGTGCGGTGGCCGTTCCCCCGATCCTCCCCCGGGTGGACGACTTCAGAAAAACTAACTGAGCTGCTGGCGGCACCGTGGAAGACGGCCGCTTCAGCGCCCGCCCCGGAAAGGGCACGAGCTTTAGTCGTGCCATCCAAAGCGGAAAAGATGTGGCTTTAGTCCCATGATGTCCCTGAATTTGAGGAGCCCTGGATGGAAGCTTTAACCCGTCTCGTCACCGATTCACTGGCTCGGCACGGCTTCGATCGCCCCATCGACCCGCGTCGCCTGCAATGGTCAACTTGGTTTCGTTGCGACTCCCCCCACAGCCTCCTCGTCGTCCCCAGCAAGCCCGGCATCTTCGCCATAGCCGAAGAGATCATGGACTTCGCCAAGCCTAATGTAGGGAGTCCAGCCGAGCAAAGCTCGGCAGCCGCACACAGTGCTTCGTCGGCTGCAGCTGGTCCTTTGGGTGGCACAGTGCTTCAGCGCTGCGATTCAGTCCCCCCGAAAGATGGGGCTTCGGCCGCTGAGGTAACCAAGCGCATGCTAGCCGTCCTCCAGTTCTCCGACGACGACGACATGGCCTTCACCCTTGACCGCATGTTTACCCGGATCAACCCCATGCGCGCTCGTCTTGCCTCTGGAAACTGTTTCCTTCGCTTCGTCGTCATCGAGGACCAGGCCCAGCGCCGCAGCATCTGCAGCGCGCTCAATCAATGGATGCTCTCCTCTGCCGAAAGAGCCAGCGGCATCCCAGCCGGCTTCTCTTCGTCGCTGGAATTCAGTGCTCTGAGTGTGCCGCGGGCGCCGGCCTCCCTATCTGCCGACAGCGCCACGCTAGTACAGCCCGACCGAGGGACGGATGTAAGCGCGCTGCCACATCTCAATTCCGGAGCGAACAAGAATCTCCACTGTCCTCACCCCCTCCCTTCGGGTTTCTGACCCGATGAGCAGGGAACGGGCTAGCCGCGGAGCGGCGAAGGAATGCAGCCCTCAGCTTGCCCTGAGCTTGTCGAAGGGGGCGCAAGCCGTGGGTTGGAAGATTTAAGAAGGAACCAAGCCCCGCAGGGGCGGCAGAAAGCTCTTTACAACACACGCTTCACCCCCGAACAAATTCCCGTTCGGGAACAGCCCAATTCCCACCCCACACCCAGGGGTGCCGAATCGGGCCACGCTAGATAGAATCTAATTATTAATGGAGAAAGTAATGCCCGAGCTCAAAACCACGAACGTTGATTCCCCTGCGGTCGCTCCCGCAACCCCCATACAGAAGAAGACCGCCCCCGGTCTCTCCTTCCGCCGCTTCTTCACTAAGCTCGGCGTTTCCCCCTACGACGAACTCGAATGGGATCTCCGCCTCGCTCAGATCACTGACGCGCAGGGCAACGTGATCTTCGAGCAGAAAGACGTCGAAGTTCCCAAGGATTGGTCCATGACCGCGACCAACATCGTCGCCTCGAAATACTTGCACGGCAAGGTCGGCACGCCCGAGCGCGAAACCGGCGTGCGCCAACTCGTCACCCGCGTCGCCGAAACCATTCGCAACTGGGGATTGGCTCAGGGCTACTTCAAGACCCCCGAAGATGGAGCCACGTTCCACGACGAACTCGTGCACATTCTCGTTCGCCAGTATGCCGCCTTCAACTCGCCCGTCTGGTTCAACGTCGGCTGCGACCGCATCGAGCCCAACTCCGACGCCCGCAACTGGCACTGGAATCCGGCCACGCAGCAAGTCGAATTCGGCGTCACCGGCTACAGCAATCCGCAATGCTCCGCCTGCTTCATCAACTCGGTGAAGGATTCGCTTGACTCCATCCTGACTCTCGCCAAAACCGAAGGCATGCTCTTCAAGTGGGGCAGCGGCACAGGCACGAATCTCTCTCCGTTGCGTTCCTCCACGGAAGGTCTCAGCGGCGGAGGCACCGCCAGCGGCCCGCTCAGCTTCATGAAAGGTTTCGACGCCTTCGCCGGCGTCATCAAGTCCGGAGGCAAAACTCGCCGTGCCGCCAAGATGGTCATCCTCAACGTCGACCACCCTGACATCGTCGACTTCATCGAGTGCAAGCAAAAAGAAGAAGCCAAAGCTCACGCGCTCGTCGCGCAGGGATACGATGGCTCGCATCCCGATTCCGACGCCTACTCCTCCATCTTTTTCCAGAACGCCAACAACTCCGTCCGCGTCACCGACGACTTCATGTACGCCGTTCTCCGCGACACCGATTTCTCCACCAAGAAGGTGCAGGACGGAAGCGTCATGAAAACTTACAAAGCCAAAGAATTGATGCGGAAAATTTCCGAGGCTACCTGGCACTGCGGCGATCCCGGCATGCAATACGACACCACCACCAATCGCTGGCACACTTCGAAGAACACGGAACGCATCAATGCCTCGAATCCCTGCAGCGAGTACATGTTCCTCGACGATTCCGCCTGCAATCTCGCCAGCCTGAATCTCTTGAAGTTCGCGCCCAACGGCACCTTCGACGTCGAAGCCTATCGCCACGCCGTCGATGTCCTCATCACCGCGCAGGAAATTCTCGTCGACAACGCCGGCTATCCCACCGAGATGATCATGCGCAACTCGCATGACTACCGCCCGCTCGGCCTGGGCTATGCAAATTTAGGCGCACTCTTGATGGCCGCAGGCCTGCCCTACGATTCCGACGCCGGCCGCGACTACGCTGCCTGCGTCACCGCCATCATGTGCGGCGAAGCTTATTTGCAATCAAGCCGCATCGCCGAACAGTGCCAGCCGCTCACTCCGGCGACGGAAACCGTAGCCACGCGCCTAGGCATGACTCATGTGGGACAGCCGCCTCGGCTGTCCAGCCGATGCGAAGCGAGGCTGCCTCGGCACAGACCATGCCGGGTGGGGCCAGCCCCGGCTGGTACATCAATCGCGAACCCTTCCTCGACGTAATCCGCATGCACCGCGCGTCGGTGAACAACATAAACAAAAACAATGTCCCCACATCGCTCTACGAATCCAGCAAACAATGCTGGGACGAAGCCCTGGCCCACGGCGAAAAACACGGCTACAGAAACAGCCAGGTAACAGTCCTAGCCCCGACCGGCACCATCGGCTTCATGATGGACTGCGACACTACCGGTGTTGAACCGGATCTTGCGCTGGTGAAGTACAAAAAGCTGGTTGGCGGAGGGATGATTAAGATCGTCAACCAGACGGTACCCACCGCGTTGTTCAAGCTCGGCTACGACCACGATCAGGCGAATGCGATCGTCAGTTACATTGATGCCACCGGAACCATCGAAGGCGCACCGCATATCAAGGACGATCATCTCGCCGTCTTCGATTGTTCCTTCAAGCCGGCCAAGGGCACGCGCTCGATCGCTTACATGGGCCACTTGCGGATGATGGCGGCGGCGCAGCCGTTTATCTCCGGAGCTATATCGAAGACTGTCAATCTTCCCGAGAATGCCTCGGTGGAAGACATCATGGACGCCTATCTGCAGGCCTGGAAGCTCGGCCTGAAAGCGGTCGCGGTTTATCGCGACGGCTGCAAAAAGGCGCAGCCGCTTTCTGCGGCGGGAACCAAGACCGCCGAAAGCTCTTCCACTCGTGGAGCGGCGGACGCCCTCGTCCGCCCGTCCGAAGAGGACCTCAACGCCCCTCCGCGCGCGGTGCGGCACAAGCTGCAGGAAGAGCGCGCCTCCATCACGCACAAGTTCAACATCGGCGGCCACGAGGGCTACATCACGGTCGGACTTTATCCCAATGGCGAGCCCGGCGAACTGTTCATCACCATGGCGAAAGAAGGATCGACGGTCAGCGGATTGATGGACAGCTTTGCGCTCGCCGTCTCCATCTCGCTGCAGCACGGCGTGCCGCTGAAATTGTTCTGCGAAAAATTCGCCCACACCCGCTTCGAGCCCAGCGGCTGGAGCGGGAATCCCGAAATCGGCTTTGCCAAGTCGATCATGGATTACATCTTCCGCTGGCTGCAGTTGCGCTTCCTCACCGGACAGCAGCAGCTGCTCTTCGAAAATCTGCGTCCGAAGTCGTCGGCTGTCCAGCTCGACAGTTGCCGGAAGAATCGGCGTCCGCAATCCGCCGTCCGGAAGCCGGGAGCCCGGAATCCGGGCGCGATCCATGCCGCCGACGCGCTGGCCGGCATCATCGACCTGGGCGACGCTCCCACCTGCAGCTTCTGCGGCAGCATCATGACCCGCAACGGCAGTTGCTACCGCTGCGGAAGCTGCGGGAGTACGAGCGGGTGCTCGTAATTGTTGGCGGTAGTGGGTAAATAGAAGTTTGGAGACGTACTGTGAAGGGGGTCACGGCACGCCGTGCCCCTTTTGCTTTTGGTGGAGGGGAGATGAGTTACAGGAACAAAACCTATGTGATTTTCGATGCGGACAATGACAGGTGGGCGTATGCGTATATGAAAGGCTGGAAGTCGAACGAGAACATGGACTTCAACTTCAACGACGCCCACGATATCGGACCGCTTACGGATCGGGCGTCAGACGAGACGATTAAGGCTAGGTTGAGAGACCGGTTTTCGAACGCAAAGCAGGCAGTCGTCCTCGTTGGCGCAGAGACAAAGAACCTGCGCAAGTGGGTCCCGTGGGAGATTGAGATTTCGCAGAAACTGGACCTTCCGATCATCGTGGTAAATCTCGACGGCAAGCGTCAGATGAACCCGGACCTTTGTCCCTCGTCTCTGCAGAAATGGCCAGCCGTCCACGTCGAGTACAAGGCGAAGATCATTCAGCACGCCCTCGACAACTTTCCCGCTGATTACACCCGAATTCAGGCTTCCGCTTCCAAGTCTGATTGGTACTACTATACCGACGATATTTATCGGGCGCTGGGTTTGTGAGGGTAACGGATTGAAATTCGCGGAGAAGGATTATCCGGCCGTTTTCTTGGCAGCAGATCGAGCATCGACCGGTGCCCAGGCGAAATATCTCCGCCTTTCGAGGGGAACTCTTGTGCTCCTCGTTTCGGGGGCTGGCTTCGCTGCGGCCTCGCCTGTGTTTGCGTGCATGAAGCCGGCTCTAGCGGGCATCAGTGCGATACTGCTGGCCGCGAGTTTGCTGTGCACTCTGTATTTGAAGGTACAGAAACCTGAACAGCTTTGGTACGGAGGGAGGGCTGTTGCAGAGTCAGCAAAGAGCATGGCTTGGCGTTACATGACCGGAGCAGCTCCATATCTGGTCGGTCTTCCCGCAGCAGAAGTAGACAGAAAATTTATCTCGGCCTTGGAATCGATCTTCAGGGAGCGGAAGCAGTTGGCCTTTGGTTTCGGCGGGGAGTTTTCTGAGGAACCTCAAATATCGGGTCGCATGCAAGCAGTGCGAGCGGGCACCTTGGAGGAAAGAAAGCAAGCGTACCTTGCGGGGCGTATTTCCGACCAACGGGTCTGGTATGGCAATCAAGCTAGGAGCAATCGCCTCGCCGAAGACCGATATTTCAACGTCGTGTTTGCTAGCCAGCTCGCTGCGCTCGTTGCCGCTGTCGCCTTGGTCCGTTGGCCCAACTCTAATGCTAGACTGACCGGATTTTTCGCATCCCTCGCGAGCGCGCTAATTGCCTGGCTCCAGCTCAAGCAACATAAGGAACTGGCTCAGTCTTACTCCGTCGCCGAGCTTGAACTGGGGTTTATTGAGGAGAAGGCGCGGCACATCATGACCGAACGGGAATTCTCCGATTTCGTTAGCGATGCCGAGAACGCGGTCTCGCGCGAGCACACGTTGTGGATAGCGAGACGGGATAGGGCGTGACGTAGGCAAGGAGTCGCAATGTTCCGCAGAAAAAACGCGAATACGAAGGTCGAGAACGTTGAGAGCACGTACGGAGTGGAGCTGAACGCCCGCGGCGACGCGAAATTGGGCAACCTGCTCAGAAAACGTGGCTTCGATTCCCAATCGCAGCTCATCCGGGCTGCACGCGGACAACTAACAGAGCCAGCCCGAGTACGGAAGCTATTTCTCAGCTTTCATTACGAAGATCGGGACCAAGTCAACGGGTTTCGTCTGATGGCTCACAATCCCAATTTGCCCATTGATTTCTCAGACGTCAGCGTTCGGGCGGCAATCAACAGCGAAGAGGCTGGGTATCTAAAACGTGCAATTTCCGAAAAAATCAACAGGTGCTCTGTCGTTGTCTGTTTGATCGGCAACGGAACCGCGTGGCGCGAGTGGGTTGAATGGGAATTGGAAACGGCTCTCCGATTCGGAAAGGGGGTGTGCGGCGTTCGTCTCAAGGGCTCGCGAGGCCAAACCCCCGACCTGCTGAGGCAGATCGGGGCTCCGGTCGCTGGCTGGGACCAGAGTGAGATTGTCGCGGCGATCGAATGCGCCGCTGCGACCCGTAGTTAGGGAGTTCGCTGGTCGGGTCAGGCCTGAGATCTTAGGAGGTGTGTAATGGCAGTTCGCTTGTTCACGAAGAGCGCAGGTGTGCTGTTGGGTGCAATTAGAGGGGCCATTGACTCGGGCCACGTCGATACCTGGGCCTATGACAGCGCCGGAGACCTCACGCATACTAAGCACGATCGTCAGTGGGAGAACAGGGCATGGCTTAGGCCGTCAATTCGAAAAGATCGCCTCTTGCTTAACATCATGTTCGCGAGCGATGAGACGCAGAAAAGGGTGGTGTATGGCGTCTATCATGGCCGCTTTATTGAGATGGCGGTAACGCACTTCCCCGCTAAATTTACCGAGGGTGTAGCTACTGCGAACATGACGAAGGAAGACCAGGAGCTCAACGCGCAGGACTGAAGTCGCGCCCTTCCCGGTCGTGGCGCTGCTGAATCCCCAGAGGCATGCGCCGTGGAATCCCATGCCTCGCAAAAGGCGCGAGACCCTTCGACTGCGCTCAGGGCAGGCCGGGTGCCCCATCTTTCGCGTTCTTTTCGAGATGTGGGATTCCAGAGTCCCGTCCCCTAGCAGTTGGGAGAGCAAGACCCCTTGCATCACACGTCCAAGTGTGTAACACTTTACACATGGCGACCAACCTAGCTCTAGACGATCGATTAATTGAAGAAGCCCGCCGCGCAGGCAAGCACAAGACCAAGAAAGAAGCCGTGACGGCGGCGCTGGCCGAGTATATCCAGCGGAGGAGGCAGATGCGCATTCTGGAAGCCTTCGGCAGTTTCGATTTTGATCCGACGTATGACTACAAGGCAGAACGGCATGGCCGCACGCGCCAGACGCGGGCATGAATGTTTTGGTAGACACCCCGGTTTGGTCGTTGGCACTGCGGCGCAAGGCGAGTGATCTAAATGCGCGCGAACGAGTGCTGACCGGAGCCTTGGCTGAGTTGATCCGGGAAGGCCGGGTACAGATGATCGGAGCGATCCGGCAGGAACTGCTTTCTGGCATTCGCGAGCAGGAGCGTTTCGACAAACTGCGGAATTATCTGAGGGCCTTTGGAGAACCGGGCATCGAGATTGCGGACTACGAGGAAGCGGCCCACATGCACAATCTGTGCCGGGCAAGGGGAATCGCGGGCTCGGCGATTGATTTTCTGATTTGCGCGGTGGCGCAACGGCGGCAGTGGGATATCTTCACGACCGATCGCGACTTTGAACGGTATGGGCGAGTGCTGGGACTGAAGTTGTTCGCGGTCGCGTGAGGTTGGGCTTCAGTTTCTCAGTTCACGCGAGAATCCTAACAAGGGCGCGGGAGGTTCGAGCTCCAGCTATCTGCAATGATGAGCCACGCGCCGAGGCGACGCCAGGCGCGCACGTATTTGCCGCGGTCGGCCTGAATGGTGCCGTCGGTCTGCCGGATGGCTACGTTGTAGCGGCCGATCTCGACGGCCATGTCGGCGGAGTATTCGACGCGGATGGTTTCGAGACGGAGGTCCTGATACCCGGCGTCGCCGAGTTCGCGGAGGAGATGCTCGACGGCTTTGGGCCCGTAGGCGAGGTCGTGGTGAGGGGCCATGAGTGCGCCGTCGGGCGAGAAGAGAGCGGCGACCTGGTCGTAGTTGCCGGTGTTGAAGGCGGTGACGAAGTCTTGCGCGAGGTCGCGGATCAGGGACTGAACGTCCATGGGCGGACGCGAATCCGCCAAGGAATTGGAATACGAGCGATACATCTACTACCTCCTGGGGGAAGGCAAAGAGCGGGTCCGCGAGCAGGGAGGACAGGCGCTCTCCAGTGCAATCGCATTCTAGCGCAAGAAACTGTGGAAAGCGCAAAATTTTGCAGTGGTCGGGTGGATCGGGTAGATCGGGGTGGGAAAGGAAGACAGCATCCGGCAGAGGGAAGGGCGGCATCTGATTGAGGCCCGAAATTGGAGGCAAAGCAGAAGCCTGCGTGAAGGAGATCTATGAGACTTCAAGACGTGAGATTTAAAAGCTTGATTGCGGGATTGATGGGAACGGGATTGCTGGGAATGCTGTTAATGACCGGCGGAACAGCCAGAGCACAGGATGCACGGGATGACGCGCGTCCGCCACAAGAAGAACCGAAGCAGGATGAGGCGAGGCCGCAGCAGGATGACGCGAAGCCGCGGCAGGACGAGGCCAAGCCGCCCAAAGAACAGGCACCGTCGAAGGCTGAGGATGCGAAGCCGGCGAAGAACGAGAAGCAGAACAATGAGATGAAGCAGAACGATCAGACGAAGTCGGGGAAGGAAGAGAACCGGCCGCAAGTGAATAATGGCGGGGATCACGCGACCCGGGCGACGGCGCAGCAAGGGCAAAAAATCCCAGACGATAAATTTCGCTCGCATTTTGGGCGGCAGCACACGTTCCGAGTGCAGACGAAGGTGGTCGAAGGGCAGCCCCGGTTTCAGTATGGCGGGTACTGGTTTGCATTGGCGAATCCGTGGCCAGGAGACTGGGCCTACACCGATGATTGCTACATCGATTACATCGATGGGGAGTACGTGCTGATCGACCTGCTGCATCCGGGAATAGAGATTCCTGTGATCGTGGTGGTGGGCTAGGGCAAAGTTGAAGTGGGGTGATGAATGGCCTTCCGAGCGGGATGAAACTCCCGCGGAGAAGGCCGTTTTTTTTTCTTGCAACCAGAGGGAAGCGGCCTCCGTCTACAATGAAGAAGAATTCGATCTTCTATTCAGAATGAGGAGAACGTTATGGAACGCAAGGCAAGCGCGGTGTGGAAGGGCGGGCTGAAAGATGGGAAGGGCACGATTTCGGCTCCGGGCGGGGTGCTGAAGGATACGCAATATTCGTTTACTTCGAGATTTGAGAACGGGCCGGGGACGAATCCGGAGGAATTGATTGCGGCGGCGCATGCGGCGTGCTTTTCGATGGCGCTGTCAGCTCAGTTGGGCGGCGCGAATCTGAAGCCGGAAAGCATCAACACGAATGTGACGCTGACGATGGAAAAACTGGAAGATGGCTGGACGATCACATCGAGCCATCTCGATGTGGTTGGCAAGGTTCCCGGAGCGGATGCGGCGACATTTCAGAAATATGCGGAGGCGGCGGAGAAAGGCTGTCCAGTGTCGAAGGTGCTGAACGCCAAGATTACGATGACAGCGAAGCTCGGGTAGTTTGACAGTCTCTGACATGGCTGTAAAATAGAAATGTTCTTCCTGACACGGCGGCCTCCGGGCCGCCGCTGCATTGCAAATCAGATTGCCATCGTGGCGGAATTGGCAGACGCGCATGGTTCAGGTCCATGTACCGGCAACGGTGTGGGGGTTCGAGTCCCTTCGATGGCACCAGAGAATGAACTTCCTCTGATCGTCTTGCCTTAAGATTCTGGACTTTTTTCAGCGTGCCTTTCTTTCTAAATTTTGCCTCGCTCTCCTTTAAACTCTCTGGATGAAATATTCGCTTCGAATCCTCTGTTTCTGCATTTTCCTGTTGCTAAGCGGCCTATGCGCTGCGCAAAAACTTGCCATTACATTTGACGATCTGCCGTCGAATGGGTCGCTGCCGCCCGGAGTGAAGCAGTCGGAGACTGCGAAGGCGGTGCTGGCGATTTTGAAGAAGCGGCACGTGCCTCCGGTGTACGGATTTATCAATGCGAGGAAGCTGGAGGGGAATCCGGATGGCGCGGAAGCGCTGAAGATGTGGGCGGCGGCGGAGCTGGTCGGAAACCATACCTATTCGCACATGGATTTGGAGCAGAACGCGGCGGAGGCGTTTGAGCGCGAGATTGAGAAGAATGAACCGGTGCTTGAATTGTTGGAGTCAAGGGACGACTGGCACTGGTTTCGTTATCCGTATCTGCACGAGGGCGACACGGTGGAGAAGCGGCGCGCGGTGCGGGCTTACTTGAAGGCGCATGGGTACCGAATTGCCCAGGTGACGCTGGATTGGGAGGACTATTTGTGGAACTCGGCGTACGCGCGATGCGTGGCGAAGAACGATACGAAGTCGATGGAGTGGTTGCGGTCCAGCTATTTGAGTACGGCTTCGCAATTTCTGGATTTAGGGCGGGAGCAGGCCAAGCTGATCTACGGCCACGAGATCAATTACGTTTTGCTGATGCATCTGGGAGCTTATAGCAGCACGATCCTGCCGGATGCCCTGGACCTGCTGAAGAAAAAAGGCTTCAAGCTGGTGACGCTGGAAGAAGCGGAAAGTGATCCGGCGTATGAGAGCGATCCGGATGTGGGGATGCATGATGCGGGAACGCTGCTCGACCAGTGGATGCAGGTGAAGGGAATCAAGGCTCCGGAGCATAAGGAGAAGCCCTACAAAGAGGTTGAGAGCGTTTGCCAGTAAGGATGGGCGGAAGGATTCTTTGTACGGGATCGGCGCAGGGAGCAACCGAAAAAAATCGGGGAAAGAGCCTTTGGACTTATTGTTTTTCCTGAGCCTTGCCATTAGGATGTCGTGGCCTTTGGCCAGAGTCCAGAATTGCCGCGACTCGCGGCGCAAGCAGCGGAACTGGATTCAGAAGGCCAGGTGCACGGTAGCCAAGTCCAGGAGGACCAATGTCTCAGGAAATACTAGCTCTATCTCCCCCAGCTGACGTCGACCGAGTGAGGACGATGCGGCTGAGCCTTGTTGTACTGATCCTAACCCTATGCGCGGCAAGGCCGGCAGATGCGGCTTCCGGACAGTTTGTAGCACACAACACGCCCAGCTACGTGGCGACGGCGAAGAATTTGGGAACGGAAGATCCGTCGAAAACAATTGAAGTGAGCATCTGGCTGAACTTGCATAACCGCGCAGAGATGGATGCAGTGGCGCGGGATTTGTACAATCGCAACTCGCCCAATTATCGTCACTGGCTGACCCGGTCGCAGATTGCGGCGCGATTTGCGCCGACCGCGGAAGAAGCGAAAACGGTGCAAGAATTTTTCGAATCGCACAATCTAAAAGTTGTGCGGTTGGGTGGGGACAATTTTTTTGTCAGAGCGCGAGGCACGGTGGGGGATGTGGAGAAGGCGTTCCACGTGCAACTCAACACCTATCAGGTGCTGGACAAAGTGATGCGTGCCAACGCGAGTGATCCTTATGTCGAAGGGGACGCGGCTCCGCTGGTGAGGGTGGTTACGGGACTGGACTCGGGGGAATATGAGCATCCAGCGATGCAGCGAGGAGCGAAGGTTAAGGCAAGTAAGTCAGATTTCTCGATGATGGCGTCGGCCGCAACGCCCGCGGATTCGAGTTTCTATTCTTCGAACTGTTTCAACGGCGTGGTGACCGAAAGCTTTTCGACCAACAGCGATGGCGAGCTTCCCGTTGGAACGTATACGGGGAATCATCTGAATCTGCAGAGCCTGACGAGCGCGGGCTGCGGCTACACGCCTCAGCCAATCCAAACGGCTTACAATCTGACGAAACTGTATGCCGAGGGATATAAGGGAAAAGGACAGACCATCGTCATTCTCGACTGGTGCGGGTCGCCGACGATTCAGTCTGACGCGAATGCGTTTTCAGCGATGTTTGGATTGCCGCTGCTCGGGCCGTCGAACTTCCAGGTGATTTACACGCCGACGGCCAGCCTGTGCGAGGCTCCCGATAGCGTGGAAATCAACATCGATGTGGAATGGGCGCATGCTATCGCTCCCGCTGCGAACATCGACCTGGTAGTTCCACCTTCAGCGAGTTTTCAGGACGTGGACCAGGCACTTTTCTACGCAGTGAATTACGGGTTGGGTAGCTCGATTTCCGGCAGCTATGCTTCGATCGAATCCTTTACTCCGCCTTCGGTGCTGGATACCGAGAACCTGATTGCCGAGACCGCGGCAATTTCGGGAATCTCCACCAACTTCTCTTCTGGAGATAACGGAGACTTCACGCTTTATGGGATACCTGCTGCGGTCAGCGCTCCGGCGGACTCTCCGTGGGCCACTGCCGTTGGGGGCGTAACGCTGGCGCTGAATGCGAATAACTCGATCGCGTGGCAGGCAGGGTGGGGGAACAACCAAACTCTGCTGGCCAGTGAGGGATTCGTGCCTGATCCACCGGAGACCTTTGGGTTCTACGCGGGAGCGGGCGGCGGACCGAGCAACTGCGCTGTGCAAGATAGCAAGGGAAATTGTTTGGCTGGGTTCCCGAAGCCTGCCTTTCAGAAACAACTGCCGGGAAAGTATCGGCAGGTCCCGGATATCGCATGGTTAGCAGATCCCTACACCGGAGTGGTGATTGCTATCAGCGTTCCGGGGCAGGTTCCGGAGCTGGTGTGGCAGGTGTGGGGCGGCACGAGCGTGGCTTGCCCAATGTTCTCTGCTTTGTGGGCGATCGCGAATGAGGAGGCAAAAGAGCCGCTTGGGCAAGCGGCGCAGTACGTGTATTCGTTGCCTGCGGGGGCGATTACGGACATCGTGCCCGTAACCTCCAAGACCAACGTGACGGCCTCGATTGAGGAGTCTACGGGGACCAATCATTACACGCCAAGCCAGTTGTTGGGCGGGCTCACGCCCGCGGCGCCGGCGGACTTTATCAGCGCAATTTGGGATTATCCTATTTATCAGGATACGTCGCTGGTGGTCTCGTTCGGGATGGACTGCTCCGCTTTGCCCAGCAGTGCAGGCGACGGGACATCGTGCAAAAGCCCGACCGCGCTGCATACGCAGGTGGGTTGGGATAACGTAACCGGGGTGGGAACGCCGAACGGGAAAGCGTTCGCGGATGCCTTCAAGCCGGAGAAAACTACTGTGAAGTGAGCTAGAGCGGTCTAAACCTTGGCCTCCGCTGCCCGCGAGGGTGGCGGAGGCTTTGTTTTTTGAACGGAGAAACCGGGGCAGAGCTGCAGTCTTCTATAATTGCTGAACCTTGTATGACAGCCTTTCTCGATCAGATTGTAGCGACGACGCGACGGAAAGTCGCAGAGGCGAAACGCATTGCCGACCTGCAAGAATTGAAGAAGAGCGCGGAACGGCACGTGCCGCGCGGGTTTCGGCGGGCGCTGGAGGAGAAAAGCCAGGCAGGCGTCGCGGTGATTGCGGAGTTGAAGAAGGCATCACCGTCGAAGGGATTGATCCGGGAGAAGTTCTGCGTGGAGAAGTTGGCGCACGAGTTGGAAGTGGCGGGGGCGGCGGCGCTTTCGGTGCTGACGGATGAGGAGTTTTTTCAGGGGTCACTGGAGAATTTGCGGAGGGCATCGGCGGCGGTGAAGGTGCCTTGCCTGCGGAAGGATTTTATTGTGGATGAATTTCAGTTCCTGGAGGCGCGGGCGAATTCGGCGGATGCGGTGTTGCTGATTGTGGCGGCTTTGTCGCAGGAAGAATTGACGGCGCTGGATCGGGGCGCACGGTCGCGTGGTCTGGATGTTTTGTGCGAAGTACATGATGAAGACGAGTTGCAGCGGGCGGTTGACGCCGGATGCGATTTGATCGGAGTGAACACGCGCGATCTGCGGACGTTCAAGGTGGATGTGGAGACGGCGTTCAGGCTGGCTGAGCGGATTCCGAAGAGTGCTTTAGGCGTGGCGGAGAGCGGAATTCGATCAGGAGAAGATATTGCGCGGCTGCGGGCGGCAGGGTATCAGGCGTTTTTGGTTGGGGAGTCGCTGATGCGGGCGGATTCGCCTGGAGAAGCTTTGCGGGAGTTGATGGCGAGTTGCGAGTACCGGGCACCGGGTGGCGAGTTGCGAGGTTGAACTGACGAGGTGGTGGTGGCTTCCGTTGCATAGGTCCTTCGCTTCGCTCAGGATGAAAGCTTCAAATGACGTGGATCAAGATTTGCGGGATGACGAATCTGGAGGATGCGCTGGTCGCGGTGGACGCGGGGGCGGATGCGGTTGGATTTGTGTTTTATGAGAAGAGTCCCCGGAAGATTTCGGTTGATGCGGCGCGGGAGATTTGTTCGAAGCTGCCGGAGAGTGTGGATAAAATCGGCGTGTTCGTGAACGAACTGCCTGAGAAGGTGTCCTCGATCGCCGATGAGGCGGGCCTGACAGCGGTGCAGTTCCATGGGGACGAGTATCAGAGCCCAGAGAGATACTCAGTTAATCGAGATGCCTTTTTTTGTCTGCCGGCAAGCTTCGTAAAGAGATGGAACCAAGGCAATGTTTTTGTCAGCTTCAGCGGCTTTCCGAATTTGGCGGGGGTTTTGCTTGACTCGGGAACGCGAGAGGATCGCGGTGGAACCGGCAAGACGTTCGCGTGGGGAGAGGTACATGGATTTGTTAGGACGACCGGGACGCTGCATCCCGTCGTCATCGCGGGGGGGCTGACGCCAGCAAACGTTGGATGGGCTGTTGAATTTCTCAAGCCCTGGGGAGTGGATGTGGTTTCTGGGGTTGAGGCCAACCCGGGGAAGAAAGATCCGGAGAAGGTGCGGGCGTTTGTGAAGGCGGTGCGGGACGCGGAGAGGCTCAGTGTCCGCGGGGGCTAGAGCCCTGTTCTTATCCTGTATGCTTACGCGGCGCTGAAGCGCCGCTCTTCCACGTGGCGGAAGCGGACGTGGTAGCGGCCCAGGGTTTACAGGTAGACACGGGAGCAGATTCCTCACCGGCTTTGCCGGTTAGGAATGACAAGAGTTGGTGAAGAAAATGGCTACGGTTTCGAGAGCAATCAAAGGCAAAATCCCCACCCTAGCCGCAAAGAACACGGCTAGGATGGGGCACCCGCGTTCGAAAAGTTCTACGGTAGAGCCTGGGCGATTTGGTGTTTATGGCGGGCGGTATGTGCCGGAGACCTTGATGGCGGCGCTTGAGGAGTTGGAGCGCGAATATGAGAAGGCGAAGCGCGATCCGAAATTTCAGAAGAGGTTGGACGAGTTGTTGCGGACGTTCGCGGGGCGTCCTACGGCGCTGACCTTTGCGCGGCGGCTGACCGAGAAGTTGGGCGGCGCGAAGATTTATTTGAAGCGCGAAGATTTGCTGCACACCGGAGCGCACAAAGTCAATAACTGTCTGGGACAGGCGCTGCTGGTGGAGCGCATGGGCAAGCGGCGGGTGATTGCGGAGACTGGGGCGGGGCAGCATGGCGTGGCGACGGCGACGGTTTGCGCGCTGCTGGGTTTCGAGTGTGTGGTGTACATGGGTACCGAGGACATGCGGCGGCAGGAGTTGAATGTGTTCCGCATGCGGTTGCTGGGAGCGGAGGTGCGCGGGGTGGACGCGGGGTCGCGGACTTTGAAAGATGCGATCAACGAGGCGATGCGCGACTGGGTGACGAATGTGCGCACTACGCATTATTTGTTGGGGAGCGTGCTGGGGGCGCATCCGTATCCGACGATGGTGAGGGATTTTCATCGGGTGATTGGGCGGGAGGCGCGGGCGCAGATTTTGAAAGCCGAGGGCAAATTGCCTGCTGCGGTCATTGCTTGCGTAGGCGGGGGATCAAATGCGATCGGAATTTTCTACGAATTTATAAAGGATAAAAAGGTTCGGCTGATTGGAGTGGAGGCGGGCGGACGCGGCGAAAGGCTGGGCGAGCACGCGGCACGGTTTCGGGGAGGGTCGCCGGGAGTTTTGCAGGGGACTTTTTCTTACGTGTTGCAGGATGCCGCGGGACAGATTGCGAATACGCATTCAGTGTCGGCGGGGCTGGATTATCCGTCGATTGGGCCGGAGCACGCGGCGTTGAGAGACGCGGGGCGGGCGGAGTATGTTCCGGCGTCGGATGCGGAGGCTCTTGAGGCGACTACTTTCCTGGCGCGAACGGAGGGAATCATTCCGGCTCTGGAGTCGGCGCATGCGGTGGCGGAAGTGGTGAAGCGTGCGCCGAAGATGAAAAAGTCGGATGTGGTGATCGTGAATGTTTCGGGGCGCGGGGATAAGGATATTGGGATTATGCGGGAGAATCTGAAAATCGACTGAAGCCAGAAGTTAGAAGGCGGGAGTAAGAAGTAAAACGCAAAACCGGATGGGTTTCGCTTCTGCATTCTGACTTCTAACTTCTGCATTTTTATTATGCCCCTTACCTTTTACAAAAAGCCTGGGCTGGTGGTGTATGTGACGTGCGGCGATCCGGATCTCGCAACTACGCGCGACGTCGTTCTGGCTGCGATTGAGGCGGGGGCGGACGTCATCGAACTAGGTGTGCCGTTCAGCGATCCAGTGGCGGACGGGCCGGTGATCCAGCGGGCAAGTGAGCGTGCGCTGAAGCACGGAACTTGTCTGGCGCAGGTGCTAACCTTGGCGGCGGATGTGCGGCAGCATGCGCAATCGACGGGGTTGGTGGTGTTTTCGTATTTGAATCCGATATTGCGGATGGGCATGGAGAGGTTTTGCATGGTGGCGCGCGCTGCGGGCGTGGATGGCGTGCTGGTTACCGACTTGCCGGTGGAAGAGGCTGGGGAATACTTGCGAGCGATGAAGGCGCATGATCTGGCTCCGGTGTTCTTGGCGGCGCCGACCAGTCCGGATGAGCGGTTGAAGGGAATTGCAGAAGCGTCGCGGGGATTTGTGTATGCTGTATCGCGGACGGGAGTGACGGGGGCGCGGCAGCAATTGGCGGCAGACGCCCAGAAACTGGTGCGGCGGTTGCGGCGCGTAACCAAGATGCCGATTGCCGTCGGGTTCGGGATTTCGAATACGGAACAGTTCAGCGAGGTCGGCAACTTTGCGGACGCAGTGGTGGTGGGCAGCGCGATTGTGGAGACGATTGAGCGGAATCCGGGAAGGGAAGCGGAGGCGGTGGGAGAGTTTGTGAGGGGGCTGATTGGTTAGAGAGAATTTGAAAATGGGGTAGGATCCTTCGACTGCGGTTATGCTTCGCGTTCGCGAAGCACAATCCTCGCTCAGGATGACAGTCAGAATAAGAACGTCATGGACATCGCGGATTGGCGTAAGAAAATCGATGAGCTTGATCGGCGGCTGGTGGAGTTGCTGAGCGAGCGGGCGCGGGCTGCGGTGGAGATTGGGCGGTTGAAGCGCGATACCAATTTGCCGATTTATGAGCCGGAGCGGGAGCGGATTGTGTTTGAAAATGTTCAAGAGATGAATCGGGGGCCGCTGCCGGGGCGGGATGTGGTCAGGATTTTTGAACGGATCATGGACGTGATGCGGAATATTCAGAAGGAAGGAATTGGGACAACGAAGGAAGCGGAGAAGGCGGAGACGGAGCTGGATTCGGAAGTGAATGATTGAGCGATGATCGGGAGCGGCGGCGATGGACGCAAGACCGAGATTCCTCGCTGCGCTCGGAATGACAAAGAGTTGGTTAGAGCTAAGAGCAAGAGCTGAAACCTAGAAGCTAGAAGCAGAGACTTTCTTATGATCGTTGCGATGCAGGACATTGCGGATGAGGGACAGATTCAACAGGTGATTGAGCACCTGGTGAAGCTGGGGTTTGAGGTGCACCGGTCGACGGGGGCGCGGCAAACCGTGCTGGGCGCGGTTGGAGCTGGAATTGATTTTGATATTCGCAACCTGGAACTACTCCCGGGAGTGCAGGAGGTTCATCGCATCAGTTCCCCGTACAAGCTGGCGGGAAAGAGTTTTCGTCCGGAAGGAACAATTGTCAAGCTGGCGAATCATGTGGAGATCGGCGGGAACGAGGTGGTGGTAATGGCGGGGCCCTGCTCAGTGGAGACGCGGGAGCAACTTTTTGCCACGGCAGAGGCGGTGGCGAAGGCGGGCGCGCGCGGGTTGCGGGGCGGAGCGTTCAAGCCACGGAGCTCTCCTTATTCTTTTCAGGGGCATGGAGAAGATGCGCTGAAATTGCTGCGCGAGGCCGGAGACAAATTCAAGCTGCTGGTCGTCAGCGAGGTAATGGAGATCTCGCAAATTCCCATGATGCTGCCCTATGTGGACATCCTGCAGGTGGGCGCGCGCAATATGCAGAATTTCAACTTGCTGCGTGAGCTGGGAAAGGTACGGAAACCAGTGCTGCTGAAGCGCGGGATTGCGGCGACGATCGAGGAGTTGCTGCTCTCCGCGGAATATATTATGGCCGGCGGGAACTATGAAGTGATTCTGTGCGAGCGGGGGATTCGGACATTCGAGACGTATACGAGGAACACGATGGACATATCGGCGATACCGATTATTCATAAGCTATCGCATCTGCCGATGACGGCCGATCCCTCGCACGGAACGGGGAGGCGCGACAAGGTTGCGCCGATGGCGAGGGCATCGGTGGCGGCGGGAGCGGACGCGCTGCTGATTGAGGTGCATTGCGCGCCGGATAAGGCGTGGTCGGACGGGGCGCAGTCTCTTGCCCCGGAGCAGTTCGCGAAGTTGATGGACGAGTTGCGGATGATTGCGCCAGCGGTGGGAAGAAAAATCGCGTAGCTTCTTTTCACCACAGAGGCACAGAGACACAGAGAAATTCAACTGGAAAAGCTCGACCTGACTCACTCGTCGCATTCCAATGCGAGGCCAGATTTGAATCCTAGGATTTTCGTTCTTCTCCGTGGCTCTGTGCCTCTGTGGTGAAATGTCCTTATGCCAATTCGGCAAATCACGATTATTGGGACGGGGTTGATCGGCGGATCGTTTGCTCTGGCGCTGCGGAAGCGGAAATTTGCGGGAAGGATTGTGGGATGCGACCGGGAAGCGGCGCTGAAGCGGGCGAAGATGTGTGGAGCGATCGACAACGGATTCTGTGAGCCGGCCGATGCGGTGCGAGGCAGCCAATTGGTTGTGCTGGCAACGCCCGTGCTTGCGATTGTGGATTTGATCGGCCGTTTGGGTCCGACGCTGCCGGCGAGTACGTTGCTGACGGACGTGGGAAGCACGAAGGCCGAGGTGGCGAAGCAGGCGCTGACTGTGTTTGGCAAGAATGCCCGGCACCGGTTTCTGGCGGGGCATCCAATGGCGGGAAGGGAAAACAGCGGCGTGGAGTTTGCCGATGCCGACCTGTTTAAGGATGCAGTGTGGTTTTTGACGCCGCTGCCGGGACAGAGTCTGAATGAAGGACTGTTCCCGGAGTTTTTGGGCTGGATCGATCAGATTGGGGCGCGAGTTGCGACGCTGCCACCGGAGGATCACGACCGGCTGTGTGCGTGGATCAGTCATCTGCCGCAGATGATTTCGACGGCGCTGGCAGCGGCGCTGGTGGAGGAGTTTGGGGAAGAGGCGCGATTGCTTCCGGCGGGTGGGCGAGCACTGAAGGAGATGACGCGGATTTCGGCGAGTCCGTATTCGATGTGGCGGGATATTGCGATCACTAATAAGAAAAACCTGGAAGATGCGCTGTTCAAGGTGGAGCAGCGGCTGGCGCATATTCGGGAGAACCTGGCGACGCGGCAGTTGGCGGAGGAATTTGAGCGGGCCCATGAGCTGAAGAAGAATCCGGGGAAGAAAGAGTAGTGCGGTGGTCAGTGGTCAGTTATCGACTGGCACTGACCACTGACCACTAGCCACTGACTGCTGGTTTTCATTATTCTCACCTTATGAATAAGGTTGTGGCCAATGCGGATGAAGCGATTCGGGATGTGGGCGACGGCGCCGTCATCATGATTGGCGGATTTGGGCTGTGCGGGATTCCGGAGAATCTGATTCGGGCGCTGGTGCGGAAGGGATCGAAGAATCTGACGACCATCAGCAATAACGCAGGCGTGGACGGTTTGGGAAACGGGCTGCTCCTGGCGGCGGGACAGATTGCGCGTCACATCGGGACTTACGTCGGCGAGAACAAGCTGCTGGAAGAGATGGTGCTGACGGGGAAAATTCATCTTGATCTGGTACCGCAGGGGACGTTTTCGGAGAGGATTCGCGCCGGGGGAGCGGGGATTCCAGCGTTCTTTACGCCGACCGGAGTTGGGACGATAGTGGCAGAGGGCAAAGAGACGCGGGAGTTCGACGGGCGGACTTACGTGATGGAGCATGCGCTGAAGGCGGATTTCGCGTTTCTGAGGGCGTGGAAGGGCGACCGGATGGGGAATCTGGTGTACCGGAAGACGGCACGCAACTTTAATCCCATGATGGCGACGGCGGCGAAGGTGACGATTGCGGAGGTTGAGCAACTGGTCGAGGTGGGAGAGTTGGATGGGGATTCGATTCATACGCCTTCGATCTATGTGAAGAGGATCTTTCAGGGCGAGTTGTACGAGAGACGCATTGAGAAGCGGATGGTGAGGAAGGCAATCAGTGGCTAGTGATCAGTGATCAATGCCAGTATTGATCGGTTCTAATCGGTAACCGGCCACTGGGCACCAATCAGTGACCACTTGGAGATAAAGTGAGCACGATGTCCAAGTCTGCAAGAGATATTGAGAAGCGCGAGCGGATTGTGAATCGGATTGCGCGCGAGTTGCGGGACGGGTTCTATGTAAACCTGGGCATTGGGATGCCGACGCTAATCGCGAATCATGTTCCTGCGGGGATGGAAGTGGTGTTGCAGTCAGAGAATGGGATGCTGGGGATTGGGCCTTATCCGGTGGAGGGTCAGGAGGACGCGGACTTGATCAATGCGGGCAAAGAGACGGTGAGCGAGATGGCGGGGACGTCATATTTTTCGAGTGCCGATTCCTTTGCCATGATTCGCGGGGCGCACATTGATTTGAGTGTGCTGGGAGCGATGGAAGTGGATGAGTCGGGGAGCCTGGCGAATTGGATGATCCCGGGAAAGATGGTGAAGGGGATGGGCGGGGCTATGGACCTGGTGGCCGGGGCGCGGCGCGTGGTGGTGGCGATGGAGCACACGACGAAGGACGGCGCGCCGAAGATTCTGAAGAAGTGTACGCTGCCGCTGACCGGGGTGCGGGTGGTGGATACGATTGTGACGGAGATGGCATATATACGGGTGACGGGATGGGGGCTGGTGCTGGAGGAAGTGGCTCCAGGGCTGACGGCGGAGGATGTGCAGCGGGCGACGGAGGCGAGTTTGGTGGTGAGTGAGGGGTTGAAGGTGATGAGTTAGAGCACGGACAGGAAGGAGCCCGATGAGCGTGAAGCATATCCGATGGTTCTTTACTGGCGTTCTTGGGCTTGTCACGCTCTTGGCTATCTTGTTCCCCGCGCCGGTGACTTTGGGTGCGTCATCTACTTGGACTAATGGAAGCTATCGCTTTGCAGGCGGTACACACCCCGCGGCGCTCGTCTTATCCGTGCTGCTTACAATCTTATATTTCGCCCTGATGGTCGCTGCCCCGCCCGAACTGGGAGGGTCGCTTCCCGGAGTGGTCCGACGGTTTTTTGCGTTCTGGCTGGACTTCTTCATCGCAATGATGGTGATCGGCCCAACTTTCGGCACCTTTGCGACCATAGCGGAGTGGAGGCGGACCGGTGTTTTTGTTTGGATGTTCGAGCGGGCGGCTCCTGCCCCGACTGACACCTGGTTGACATTGGGCGGAGCTTTACTGGCGTTTGTTCTGCTGCTGTTTTACTTTGCCATACCGTTGGTGCGCCGCAGACCCTCTCCGGGTTCATGCATTGCCGGCTATCAAATTATGCCAGACGAAGGGCAAACTATTACCCTAGGCAGCGCTATCTTGAGAACGATTGTTGGTCTCTTTGGGGTGTCGATGTGGCCCTTGACCCCGTTTATTGCGCGCCAGCGTAAGAGGGGAAAAGTCTGGTTCGACAGGCCATTTAGCACGCACGCTGCGATCCTGAGATAGGGTAGCACCGGTCGTTTTAGATCCGGAATGGCGCGGCCAGCAGGCGGAACGGGAGCGTGATCGCGAGGAAAACAATTTCCAGGACTCCCTTTACGGCGATGCCGACGATGCGGAATGGGAGCAGCAATAGCCAAATGAAGGGGTAGGCGATCAGCGCGATTAGGGCTAGCGGCCAGCAGACTACGAAAAGGATGCACCACAGGAGGAACGTGAACATGGGAGACCTCCTTCTTTCTATTCCTTCCATTTAATTGTACGGCGGGAGTGTGGGGAAAGTTCCGTGCGAGAATTCCATGCGGGGCCGGCGGTCGCGCTGGCGGGGTGGGGATCCTTCGACTGCGGGTGTGCTTCGCTGTCGCGAAGCACAGTCCTCGCTCAGGATGACAATCCGGCTCAGGATGATAGATCGTAGGATGGCAAGTCTCAGGATGACAAAACTTATTCGTAGCGGAGGGCTTCGGCGGGGAGGGTGCGGCCGGCGGACCAGGAGGGGTAGAGGGTGGCGATGAAGGAGACGCCGATGGCGACGATGGCGACGAGCACGCCGTCCATGGGGCGCGGGGCGAAGGGGACGTAGTCGATGGAGTAGACCTCGGGCGAGAGCGAAATGATGTGATAGTGGCCTCCAGCGTAGGAGATGGCATAACCGAGCAGTAGACCGATGGCGGTGCCGATCACGCCGATCAGAACGCCTTGTGCTATGAAGATGTTTCGTACTTGCGATTTGCGGGTGCCCATCGAAATAAGGACCGCGATGTCCCGGGTTTTCTCCATGACCATCATGATCAGAGAAATCAGAATGTTCAGGGCGGCCACAAAGACGATGAGGCCAATCGTAATGAAGGTGACCAAGCGCTCGAGACGCAGGGCGTGAAATAGTGCCTGGTTTTGTTCCATCCAGTTCGTGGTCATGAAGCCCTTGCCCGCAGCGTCTTCGATTTCGCGCGCAATCCGACCGGCTCTGTAGATGTCATCGACCTTAAACTCGATAACCGAGATAAGATCGCCGAGGCCAAAGAGTCGTTGAGCGGCGGAGAGTCGCGTGAAGGCCCATGATGAGTCGTAATCGTAGAAGCCGGAGTTGAAGATTCCCACCACGCGAAAGCGGCTGTATTTCGGGACCATGCCGAAGGGCGTGAGTTCGCCTTGCGGGCTGGTGACGAGGACGACGGAGCCGAGGGTCGCGCCGAGATTGTCGGCCATGTCTTTGCCCAGAATGATTGGTGGCATCGCGGCTACGCGGGCGTGGACGCCCGCGAGGGCATCGGGTGAAGCGTCCTCGGGCGCTGAAGCCACCGTCGCGGGCGCTGCCTGGACGGCCGAGGCGGCTGGCCCCACATGGTCATCATTCCTGTCTGAATTTTCTTCGAGAGCGTCTGCCGATCCCTCCTTTATTGTGTTGAGCAGGTCGCCAATTCTGCGTTCGTCGGCGGGGATCATGCCCTTGAGGACGGCGCCCCGGGCGCGCGGTCCACGAGAGATGAGGACTTGCTCGAAAATTGCCGGAGCGGCGGCGATCACGTGCGGCTGTTTTGACAGGCGCTCGAGCAGCGGAGGCCAGTCTTTGATGCCATCATCGGCGATGCGCAGCAGGCTGATGTGCGAGGTGGATCCGATGAGGCGCTCCTGCAGGTCCTGGCGAAATCCGTTGTTGATGGCGAGGGCGACGATGAGCGAGGCGACGCCGGCGGCGACTCCGAGGACGGAGATGCCGGTGATGATGCCGATGAAAGCCTGGCGGCGTTTTGCGCGCAAGTATCGCGAGGCTATGAAAAGTTCGAAGCGCATGAGGGCTTTCGGCCGCTAGCTTTGTGCTCTCAGCCAATGTGGATTATAGCTACTGTCTTCGGCTTTACGCTGAAGGACCGAATTTAGCGCAGAGTGCGCTGAGTAGGGTCGCGGAGGGCGCGGAGTGGGTTGCGTGATTCTGCCAACATTTATTTTGGTTTTATTCTTGGCAGGATCGCAGGGACACCCGATTGATATCTGCGATGTTCTTCGCCGAAGCGGGCTTCGAGTTCTTTATCTTCCGTCTGAATCATGATTGCGCCCGTGATCAACGCGAATGCCGTCAACGCCCAGCAGACCGCCAGGCCCGTGCCTACGCTCCAGGCGAGCATTTCGCAGAGATGGCCGAGGTAGACGGGATGGCGCACGTGGGCGCGGATGCCGGTGGTGGCGAGGCTCTGCTGGCGACGTCCCCGGAGGATCTCTGATAACCCACCAAGCTGTGCCAGAGTGAACTGGTGATGCGACAGTTTATAGAGCAGCACGCCGGCGCAAAATAACAGCCCTGCGGGAATCCAGGTCCATTGATGCTTATAGAGCAGGTGGCAGCGCCATGGGGCCGTCATTGCCGCCAAAGCGATCCACATTCCAATCCAGACAGGCAAGAGTGTCTTGTATGGCGATCTGCGGCGAGAGCGCCAATAGTCTGCGCGAGGATGAATCAGGAGCCAGAAGGCGGGAATCGTGGAGTAGATGATGCAGGCGATCCAGCCGATGGCTCGCAGAAATTGCATTACTCGATTCTAGCGTCTCCCTGGAACCGGCCAAGCGGGTGAGTCGTTTCTATGGCACATTAGAAGATCAATGCCTGCCCCCGCCGACGCCAGAGCCGGACGCATCGCGTTTACGCATCCGGACTTCGTGCTGTTCGAGATTGCGCGATTTCTCATTGTCGCCGCGGTCGAGATGCAGGCGGTCGCGGTGGGATGGCAGGTGTACGACATCACAAAGCGGGCGCTCGATCTGGGCTTGGTGGGGTTGGCGCAATTTCTTCCGGGCATATTGTTGTTTCTGGTTTCCGGTCATGCATCAGATCGATTCGATCGGCGAAAAGTGCTGGGCGCTTGCTATGCGGGATTCGCGCTGTGCTCCGGGCTTTTGCTGGTGCTGGCGGAGTGGGGCACACACGCGGTGCGTCCCATCTATGTTGTGTTGATTTTGCTGGGGGTGGTGCGTTCGTTTAATGGGACGGCGAGCCGATCGATCCTGCCGCAACTTGTGCCCGAGGAGCATTTTCCGAATGCCGTGGCGTGGAATGCCACGACCTTTCAAGCCGCAACAATTCTAGGTCCGTCCCTGGGCGGAATTCTCTACGCGGCGTTTCACGGTCCCTCGGCGGTTTACGCGACGGCTATGCTGACCGCCGTCGGAGCGTTGCTCTCCATGTTCCGCATTAAGGCGCGGCAGCAGGGGCGCCGGCGCGAGCCGACCACGCTGAAAACTGTATTTGCAGGACTGCACTTTATATGGCGCGAGAAGCTGATCCTGGGCGCAATTTCCTTAGACCTGTTCGCGGTGCTGCTGGGCGGCGCGGTGGCACTGCTTCCAGTTTATGCGCGCGAAATTCTTCACACTGGGCCTTGGGGACTGGGTTTGCTGCGAACGGCGCCCGGAGTGGGTGCGGCGTTGATGGCGGTGGCGCTGGCCCATCGGCCGTTGCGCGGACGCGCGGGGCCGATCCTGTTGTGGTCGGTGGCGGGGTTCGGCGTGTGCACGATTATTTTTGGATTTTCGAGAAGCCTGGTGCTGTCGCTGATCTCGCTCGTTTTGCTGGGGGCGACGGACATGATCAGCGTGATCATCCGCGCGACGCTGGTGCAGTTGCGCACGCCGGATGAAATGCGCGGCCGGGTGATGGCCGTGGACATGGTTTTTATCGGGACCTCGAACGAACTGGGGCAGTTCGAGTCCGGACTCACGGCGCAGTGGTTTGGCACCGTGCCAGCGGTAGTGCTGGGAGGAGTCGGCACTCTGGCTGTGATCGCGCTGTGGGCCTGGATGTTTCCGGAGTTACGGCGTACTGGGGCGCTCGGAGCGATGAATACAGAAGTCGAACCGGAGAGTTCGGAAGAAGGGGAAGAGGTGGGTTAGGTTTGCTGTTTGGGTGCAGTTGACGGATGGATGACTATGGAACCACCACCTCAACGCGATTTGAATAACCACTTTCCTTCCCGCCCGAATTGACAGCCGTGGTTGCGTAGTAATAGGTATTGCCGCCGATTATGGTTGCATCCGAATAGCTAGTCTCTGGATCGAGGCTCGAGTTGATCCTGGTGAGGGTACCCTTCGCGGAGGTGCCGCGGTAAACGTTGTAGCCCGAGACCTCGGACGTGCTTCCGTTCCAGGAAAGAGTGACATAGAGAGCCGTGGCCGTACCGGAAAGAGGTTCGGAGGAGCGAGAATTATCGGCGTTGCTGGTAAAGGAAAGCGTACCCGACTTTGTCCCGCTGCTTTGCGGCTTGAACTCGACGTTGAGTGAGGATTCCCGCCCTGCGGGGATGGTCAAGGGAAAGCTTGCGCCGGGAACGGTAAATTGCGAATTGCTGCTGGAGACCGAAGATATTGTCACGCTTCCGCCAGTCGCGCTCAGGCCGAGCGTAAGCGTCTCCGTGGTTCCCACACCTACATTGCCGAAGCTGAGAGTGGCGGGGGCAATCTTCAGTTGCGGCTTGCTCTCGGCAGAAGCGCCTATTCCTCCCAGCGGCAGGCTGAGCGTCCGGTTGGAGCCGTTGCTAATCAGGGTGACACGGCCGCCAATCCAGCCTTCCGCCGTAGGCGCGAAGGTCACACTCACCTCAAGGCTCTTTCCTGCGACGAGAACGTCCGGCAACTTGGGCTTCGAGATTTTGAACTTGCTTCCGCTCAAGTTCACGCTGGAGATCGTTATGCTCGATTTACCATCGTTGGTTACGACAACGCGAACGGTTCGAGTTTGGCCTACCGCGACGCGACCGAACTGCAGGTCGGTCGGCTTGAAGGTGAGTTCGGCCGCAACGGCATGCACGCGTAACGGCAACAGTGTTGCCAACGCGATAGCAAGTACTGAAACTGCAGTGGCGCAAGGGCGGCGGGTGGTCGGCTGGGGGAGTCGCACGGCAGGGAAAACTTACAGGCAATTGCCAAGGCGGTGAAGATATCAGAAGGACATCCGGGCTCGCGGCGGACCTAGTTCGATTGGCTTAATCTTTTTCCACAGGCGGGCGAAGACATTTCTGAATCTGACCTGATCTCACCGGTAGACGTGCCGCGGATCACTGCGCATCAGGCTGCTGCTGGCGGACGATACCTTTGACTGCGATCCCCGCAACGCTCTCCGCGCTCAGCGGGGGTTTCCGCTGGAGAAGCTCGCCCTCATGACTCTTGCCGGATTCGTACACAAGAA
Source organism: uncultured Acidobacteriaceae bacterium (assembly GCA_963750245.1). Taxonomy (GTDB): domain Bacteria; phylum Acidobacteriota; class Terriglobia; order Terriglobales; family Acidobacteriaceae; genus Sulfotelmatobacter. The sequence continues at coordinate 146,939 of CAVVQB010000001.1, read as the reverse complement.
TGCCCTTCGCAACCCGCGGCGCAGTGTTCTGACCGTGCTCAGCATTGCGTTCTCGATGTTGCTGCTGACGTTGATGATGACGATCTGGCAGAGATTCTACGTTGACCGGGGGACGCCGCAGTCCGCGCAGCGGTTGCTGCTGCGGCACAAGGTTTCGCTTGCCAATCTCTTACCCAGCTCCCACCGTCAGCAGATCCGCTCCGTCCCCGGGGTGGTTGCGGTCGCTCCCATGACTTGGTTTGGCGGACTCTACATGAATGACAAGTCAGACAATGCCTTTGCGCAATTTGCCACCGATCCGGAAGCGATTCTGCAGGCTTACCCGGAAAATCGGCTTCCCGACGACCAACTCAAGGCATGGATGCGCGACCGCGCCGGATGCATGGTTGATGCCAAGCTGGCGCAGAAGCATGGCTGGAAGCTAGGCGACCGCGTGGTGATCAAAGGCAATATCTTTCCGGTTAGTCTTGAACTCACGATTCGGGGCATCTACACCGCGGCGGTTCCTTCCGACACGCTCTTCTTTGATGAACGCTACCTGGAGGAATCGGTCAGCTGGTTCCGAGGGTACGCCGGGTTCTACGCCATTATGGTGGATTCGCCGAAGAATGTTACTCAGGTTGCGCAGGCGATTGACGAGAAGTTTCATAACTCTCCCTATCCCACAAAGACAGAGACGGAGAAAGCTTTTGCTCTCGACTTTATTGCCACCCTTGGCAACGTGAAGGCGTTCATTTTGGGCATCTGCTCAGCGGTGGCATTCGCCATCCTGCTGGTGACTGCGACCACCATGGCGATGTCGGTGCGGGAGCGGACTCGCGAAGTTGCCGTGCTGAAGGCGCTGGGATACACCCGGCGACTTCTCTTGACTCTCTTTGTGGGCGAGAGCGTGGCGCTGGCGTTATTGGGAGGGCTGCTCGGAGCGCTGGCGGGTGCGGTCACAGTTCGGCTCATGGCCGACGCTCCACAGATGACGGGATTGTTCAACGGCTTGCGGGCGACGTGGGGAACGCTGACCCTCTCTGTGGTGCTGGCCACGCTGGTCGGATTGCTGAGTGGCATTATCCCCTCGTACTCCGCCGCGAGCGCAGAGATTGTGAAGGGTCTGCGGCACATCGGTTGAGAGCGCGTTTTATCGACGCGCTACCCGATGTAGCGAAGGCCTTCGACGACGGGAGTGCGCAAGGCACGCTCCGCCGGGAATGCAGCGCTGAGGCAGCCAACCATCACCGAGACAAAGAAGCAGAACACGACACTCGGCCACCTCAATTTCAGGAGCACTTGAAAGCCTTCGCCTCCTGCGGAATGCACAATGGCGTAAACGATGGCCAACGCTCCTATCGAGCCGAGCAGCCACGCAGCTATACAGAGGCCGATCGACTCTCCCACGAGCATCGACGACAGCAGACGCGGTGTAAAGCCCAGAGAACGCAGGACGGCAATCTCGCGTGTGCGTTCCCGGATCGACATGGCGATTGTATTCGCCGACATTAAGACCATGGCAAAGACCGCCGCCAGACAGATGCTTAGGATGAACAACTTCACGTTGCCGATCGCCGTGATCAATTCGATATTGAAGGCCTTTTCTGCCTCGGTGCGAGTGGGTACAGGGGCGTTGTGAAATAAGTTGTCGACCGCTTTTGCGATGGAACCTACGTGCTGCGGGGAGTCGGCACGGATCAGGAAAACTTGCGTCTGCCCGGGATGCACGCTCTGCTCAACCGAGGCCCAATTGAAAAACAGGGGCCCGCTGGCCATCGACGTACGGTAGATTCCCCGTAAGTTTAACTCGACATTTGGAAATTGGAGAACGCCCTCGAGGATGATGCGGTCGCCGATCTTCCAGCCAAGATTGTGCGCCAGGTCGACGCTGGCAATGGCTCCGGAACGATCCTGCTTCCAGGCTGCGGCTTGCGCCTCAGGCAGTTCAATATCCTGATAGACATCCAGAAAGGTGCTGGGATCGGTGCCAAAGCGTCCGAAATTGTAGTTTCCTTCGCCGGTTTTATATGCACCGTCATAACCATTCATGGACGAGACGTTGACCACTCCCGGCAGCGCGCGGATCTTCTCCCGGTAGTAGCTGGGCATGGAGAGGAATAGCGAAACGCGGTGGCGGCAGATCAGGCGCGATCCAGCGTGGAGGGTCCACGGCTCCACAAACAAGCTGTGCCAGATCGTGACCATGAAAATGAGTAATAGAAAAGAGAAGGCCAGGCTGAGGGCCGTGAGGAGGCTCCGCCTCCTGTTGCGCAGGAGGTTTCGAATCACGAAGCGCGGGAGGGTCACGAAGGCTACCTCCGAGGCGAAGAGCCTGAGTTGCGACGAAATTCGAGCTCACGTCTTAATGCTTTTGGATCACTCTGGTGATTCGCTCGAACGCCCAGTCAACTTCCTGGCGGCTGATGATGAGAGGCGGGGCGATGCGAATCACGCGATCATGAGTTTCCTTGCACAGAATTCCTTCTTCTTTCAGAGCTTCGCAGTAGGGGCGTGCCGGGCGGTGAAGTTCGATGCCGATCCACAGGCCCTTGCCGCGAACTTCTTTTAGATCGGAGCTGCGCAGGGTTTGCAGCAAGGTCAGAAAATAAGCGCCGAGTTCGGCGGAACGTTCGACCATTGTTTCTTCGATGAGGACGCGAAGGGCGGTGCGGGCGATGGCGCAGCCCATGGGGTTGCCGCCGAAAGTGCTGCCGTGGTCGCCGGGATGGTAGACGCCGAGAATCTCGCGAGAGGCCAATACGGCTGAGACCGGATAGAAGCCGCCGGCGAGCGCTTTGCCGACGATCAGGACATCGGGCGTGATTTGTTCGTGCATGTAGGCGAAGAGCTTGCCGGTGCGTCCGAGGCCAGACTGAATTTCATCGGCCATCAGCAGGACATTATTCTTACGGCAGATTTCCGCGGCTTCGCGGAGAAATCCTTCGGGTGGAATGACGATTCCGGCTTCGCCTTGGATGGGCTCCACGAGAAATGCACAGGTGTTGTGAGTGATGGCTTCGCGAAGGGCGCGAGCATCGCCGAAGGGAATTACCTTAAAGCCGGGAGTGAAGGGGCCGAAGCCATCGCGATATTGTTCGTCAGTGGAGAAGCTGACGATGGTGACGGTGCGGCCGTGAAAATTGTTGGCGCAGACAATGATCTCGGCTTTGCCTTGGGGGATGTCCTTGATTTTGTAGCCCCACTTGCGAGCGGTCTTGATGGCGGTCTCGACTGCCTCGGCGCCTGAGTTCATGGGGAGAACCATGTCGAAGCCGGTCAAGTCGTGGAGCTCCTTGCACAGCAGAGGGAGTTGTTCGTTGCGGAAGGCGCGCGAAGTGAGAGTGACCTTGCGGGCCTGTTCCTCAAGAGTTTGCAGGATCTTGGGATGACAATGGCCTTGATTCACCGCGGAATAGGCAGCCAGGCAGTCGAGGTAACGCCTGCCTTCGACGTCATAGACCCAAACGCCCTCGGCGCGTTCGAGGACTACGTCGAGCGGATTGTAGTTGTGGGCGCCGTACTGGTTCTCGAGTTCGATGTAGTCGTGCGTGCGTAGAGGCTGCTCTATGAATTGCGTGGTCATGAGTTCCTTTCAATCGCTTTTAGAAAAATAAATCGATACTCGCCGGCGTTACTTTTCCCACGGCCGCAAACGTGGCAACCAGCGTCGTACATTGCGGTAATATTCCAGGTAGTCCTCGCCGAACATTTTTCGCAGCGTTGGTTCCTCGTAAAGCTGTACGAAGAGAGCTACTCCGAGGATTACCGCTACCGCGACTGCGATCGCCCTCCAACTCGCCCGCCCGAAGACCACCCAGAGGCCGATCCATCCCACGAAGAATCCGACGTACATGGGGTTGCGAACGTAGCGGTAGAAACCAACCACTACCAACTTCTGCGGAGGGGCAAAGGGTGCGGGCGTGCCGTGTCCGGTGCGGCCAAAATCATATACGCAGCGTAGGGCTACGGCGAAGCCAAGCACGGAGGGTATCGCTGCAATCCATCGCCAGTGTGCCGTATCGACACGAAAGCCAAGCCAGGGCGGCAGCAACCAGAACCACAGGGCGAAGAACGCGGCGCCGACGATCAACGATGCGATGGTCGTGGGCCACTGGGCCTCATGCTGCTCTGGCTGTACATTGCCGGTCGTATTTGCCATACAGTCTCCGATCACACGCGGATGGTTGCGCTGATTTCGCCATCATCTTACTTCCATGCCTCGGGTGATCACCACTCACTGCTCCTACTCCAACAACATGGTCAACAGAGCCATGCGTACGTAGAGGCCGTTCCGCGCCTGGCGAAAATACATGGCTCGGGGATCGGCATCGACTGACTTGTCCAACTCAACCGTGCGGGGCAAGGGATGAAGGATCAGCGCGTCCGGCTTCATGCGCTCAACGGTTGTCGAATCGATGGCATAGCGTTTGAGGCCGTGGGTGTCGTGCATGCGCTCGGGGCGGATTCTGGTCTGATAGACCACATCCACTTCGCCGATCACGCGGTTGATCTCCGATTCCAGTTCGTAGCGGACGCCGTGCTCGTCGAGATAATCGAGGATGTCCGGCTTCATCTGGAGTTGGGGCGGGCTGACGAAGAACATTTTCACCCGTTCAAACTTGGCCAGCAGATAGGCAAGCGATCGTGCGGTGCGTCCTTTGTCGAGTTCACCGATGATGGCCACGCTGAGGCCGTCCAGCGGACGCTGACGGTAAATTGTGTAGAGATCGAGCAAGGCTTGCGTGGGATGCTGGCCACCGTTGCCATCTCCGGCATTGATCACCGGGACGGGCGAAACTTCCGCGGCGCGGCGCGCGCCGTGATCTTCGGGATGACGGATTACGATCACGTCGGAATAGCCGCCAATAATGCGAATGGAGTCTTCTACCTGCTCGCCTTCGATCTCGGACGAGAACACGCCGGCATTCTCCGTGGCCAGGACGCGGCCTCCCAACCGTTGCATGGCGGCTTCGAAACAAAAACGGGTGCGGGTGGAGGGCGCATAGAACACGGTGGCCATGATGCGGCTCTGGTAATCGAGCGAGCCGCCGCGCGCCACGACGCGCTCCATGCCTCGCGAGCGCTCAAACAATTCCATGAGCAGGGGAACGGTGAATTGCTGAGACTCGACGACGTGGTTCAATTTCGTTCCGCAGCGAATCGAGTGCGAAGTAGGCGGGGCTGGCTTGACCGGATTGATGGTTGAGTGTGGCATTAGCGTCCTCCCACCGGAAGATGGAGCTCGGCGTTCCGTTCGACTTCCGCAGAGTCGTGGTTGGGAAAGATGTGTGTGCCGGCAGGGCCGAGAACTGACTGGCAGAGACCCTCGCAGGAAGTAATGATGGCTTCCTTGCCGCCGTCACGGAGGAAGCGCAACACGGATTCGATTTTGGGGCCCATGTTTCCGGGAGGGAAATGGCCTGCTTTCGCGTACGTCTCCAAATCGGTTGCGGTGACCCGACGCAGCGGACGCTGGGTAGCTTTCTTGTAATCCAGGTACACGTAATCGGTGTCGGTCGAAATGAGGAATAGATCGACCGCGAGACGGGAGGCGAGCAGGGCGGAGGCGCGGTCCTTGTCGATAACGGCTTCGACTCCCTCCAATCGCACGTGGTTCGAGACCACAGGAATGCCTCCACCTCCGCACGCGATGACGATGACGCCTTGCTGAACCAGATCGCGAATGACTTCCAGCTCAACAATTTCACGCGGCTCGGGCGAGGGAACGACCCGGCGATAACCGCGCGCCGCGTCCTCGACAATCTCCCATCCTAGAAGCTGCTTGCGTTCTTCGGCATCGGCGAGCGAGTAAAAGGGGCCGATGGGTTTGGTGGGATGCAGCATCGAGGGATCGTCCGCAGAGACGACCGTCTGGGTGAGAACCGTGGCGACGGGGGTATGAAGGCCGGCCTGCTGCAATTCAGTTTGCAGGGACTGCTCGAGAAGATATCCGATCTCGCCCTGGGTGGAGGCTCCGCAGACGTCGAGCGGATGGCCGGGAACCTGGCTGGCACCGCGCTCCGAGCGCAAAAGAGCGGCTCCTACTTGCGGTCCATTGCCATGCGTAAGCACGACGCGGAACCCGTTGCGGATCAATCGGACAATCTCCACCGCGGTGCGGCGGGCGTTGGTTCGTTGCTCGCCGATGGTTCCTTTTTCTCCCGCACGAATGAGGGAGTTTCCGCCCACGGCAAGAAGCATGGTTTTCATAAGCGGCAGCGATCTGCAGCTGTTCTTCCTACAAGTGCATCAACTCCTGCAACTCCACCAGTCCCGGAAGTTTGACGAATTCGCCTTTCATCAGCTCCAGGATGATGGCTTTTTGAGCGTGCAGCCGGTTCTCCGCCTCTTGAAATACCAAGGATCGCGGCGAATCGATGACTTCATCGGTGACTTCTTCGCCGCGATGCGCGGGAAGACAATGCAGAAAAATCGCATCACGCTTGGCGCGGCGAAATAAAGTTCCATCGACCTGGTACGGCGGGAAGATATGCCGTCGTTTCTCGGCTTCGGCCTCCTGCCCCATGCTTGCCCAGATGTCGGTGTAGATCACGTCGGCGCTGGAGGCTGCTTCTTCGGGATCATTGGTCAGCGTGCAGGTGCCACCGGTCTCGGCGCCGCGATCGCGAGCCCACTGCACGGACTCGGCATCGAGTTCGTATCCGGGAGGACTGGCTACCCACACGTGTGCGCCTAGCTGAGCTCCGGCAAACATCAGGGATCGGGCCACGTTGTTGCCATCGCCGATGAAGGCAATTTTGAGACCCTCCAGATTGCCCTTCGCTTCCCAGATGGTCAGGTAATCTGCCATGGCCTGGCAGGGATGAACGAAGTCGGTGAGCCCGTTGATGACGGGGATGCAGGCGAAGCGCGCCATCTGCTCGACTACGTCGTGGCTGAAGGTGCGGATCATGATGCCTTGCACCATGCGTTCCAAATTCTTCGCCACGTCGTAGACGGACTCGCGTTTGCCGAGATTGATTTCGGCGGGAGAGAGGTAAAGGGAAAAGCCGCCCAACTGCTGGATGCCAACATCGAAGGTGACGCGGGTGCGTAAGGAAGGTTTCTCGAAGATCATGGCCAGGGTCTGACGTTTGAGAGCGCTGCTGAAGGCCGTGGGATCGGCTTTCACTTGCCTCGCAAGAACGAGCAGATACTGGATCTCCGAGGGGGAAAAGTCTCGGATAGTGAGAAAATCTTTGCCGTTCATTTTCTGGCTCCCGCCAGAGCTGGCTCGTGCTCGTGCGTGAACTGTACAAGCATTTCGGCCAGGCCGGGCTTGGTGAGTTCTTCCACTTCGTAGGTCACGCGAAGATTTGGTTTGTCGAGCTTGATAACCCGTGCAAGATCAATGGGAGTGGCGATCAGGACGAGATCGCAGGGAGTGCGGCGGATGGTTTCTTCCAGTTCATGCCGCTGCAGGGCGCTGTAGCCCATGGCGGGTAAAAGGTTTGTGAGGTGCGGGAAACGCTCGTAGGTGCCGCGGATGGAGCCGACGGCATAAGGACGCGGGTCGACCAATTCTGCAGCGCCGCTTTGCCGCGCCGCGACTACGCCGGCGCCGTAGGGCATTTCGCCGTGGGTAAGCGTGGGACCGTCTTCCACGACCAGTACGCGCTGTCCCTTGACCAGCGATGGCTCGGGAACAGAGACTCGGCAAGCCATTTCGAAGACCGTTGCCTTGGGATTGTGGAGCTTGATGTTGTGGTGAACCGTCTCGACGTCGCGCTGGAAGGCCGTGTCGACTTTATTGATCACGATCACATCGGCGCGGCGCAGATTCACTTCCCCGGGGAAATAACACAGTTCATGTCCGGCGCGGTGCGGGTCGACCACCACGATTTCCAGATCGGAAGCATAGAAAGGAGTGTCGTTGTTGCCACCATCCCATAGAATGACATCCGCTTCCCTTTCGGCCTGACGCAGGATTTTTTCGTAGTCCACTCCCGCGTAGACCACGGTTCCCTTGGTGATATGCGGTTCATACTCCTCGCGCTCTTCGATAGTGCATTGCTGCAAATCGAGGTCCTCCAGAGTGGCGAAACGTTGCACGGCCTGGGCTGCGAGGTCTCCGTAGGGCATGGGATGGCGAATCACAACGGTCTTTCGTCCCTGCCGGCGCAACTCTTCGGCCACGAGACGCGATACCGGGCTCTTACCGCAGCCCGTTCTTACGGCGCACACGGAAATGACTGGGACCGATGAGCGGAGCTGGGTGTGTTCGGTTCCTAGCAGCCAGAAGTCCGCGCCGGCAGCTACGGCGCGAGAGGCCAGATGCATCACGTTCTGGTGGGAAATGTCGCTGTAGGAAAAGACCACGGCATCGATCTCGTATTCGGCGACAAGACTTTCCATATCCTTTTCTTCGAGGATGGGGATGCCTTGCGGATAGAGGCGTCCGGCGAGTTCGACGGGATAACGCCGGCCTGCAATATCGGGAATCTGTGTGGCCGTGAACGCGACAACCTGGTAATCGGGATTATTGCGAAATACAACGTTGAAGTTATGAAAGTCTCTGCCTGCGGCACCCAGAACTAAGATTCGCTTCACAAACTATCCCTCCGGTGAAGATCGTTTGACTCCTTATCTTCTCGCCGGGCCGGGAATGACCGCAGTACCGGGAATCACAGCGGCGGGTGACTTTTTGGCAGAAAGGCTACTGGACGGCTCTAAACCCTTTATTCCGACCATCGAGCAGGAGGGGAAGGGGATGGCGAAAAGCTACGATAGATTGGTGATCGTTGGTGAATTGTTTGGACGCCGGCGCCGGGAGTCAGTAGGCGTTCTTGCTGGTAAACATGCGGAGCAAAGTCATGGTGATGATTTGCAGATCGAAGGTGAGACTCCAGTTGCGAAGGTAATAAAGGTCGTATTCGACGCGCTTGGCGATGGAAGTGTCTCCTCGCCAACCGTTGACCTGGGCCCATCCCGTGATTCCGGCTTTGAACATGTGGCGGGAGTTATAACGATCAAACTCGGCCAGGAACCGCTCGACAAAGAAGGGACGCTCGGGACGAGGGCCAACGATGCTCATATCGCCTCGGAGCACATTCAGAAACTGGGGGAGTTCATCGAGATTCGTGGAGCGCAAGAACGTGCCGACTGCAGTGCGACGAGGATCCTCCTCGCAGGTCCAACGCGTGTCTCCCTCTTCGCGGCTGCCTACATGCATGGTCCTGAATTTGTACATGCGGAAGACTCTTCCGTTCAGGCCCACGCGGTCTTGAGCAAAGAAGATTGGGCCGCGGCTGGTCAACTTAATGGCCAGAGCGATGAGCAGGGTCAGCGGGAGAGTGAGCAACAGAATGAGAACGGACAAGGCCACGTCGAATATGCGCTTCTGGAAGAGGTAAGAACCGGTCTCCGCCAATGTGGGACGAAGGTCGAGCATGTGGATCCCGCCCAGATCGATAAGGCGGTCGCGGAGGACGACGCCTTCGCCCAGATCGACGACGACGCGTGTGGGAACACACAGTTTCTCGAGGACAGGCGTGATCTTCTGAACGTCGCTTAGACGTGCAGGCCGGCAGGGCAATGATGATGTCGTTGATCGAGTTGCCGTTGGAGAAGGCCGGAATCTGATCGAGTTCGTAGACCGGCCCGTCGACGGCAACTTCCTGATCGGGAAGGCGCACAAATCCTACGATTCTGCAGGGCAGCACCTCGCCATGAAGAAGGGAAGTGCCCACCCGGCGCGCGAAGCGATCGGTGCCCACTACTAATATCTTGACTTCGTTTCTGCCATCCTTGCGGACTAATTCGAGAGAAACGCGGAAGGCAATGCGGGTGATCGTGGCCAGCACGAAGAGGGCGACCGCACTAATTGCGATGACGACGCGCGAATAGCTGGCCTGGCGGTATAGAAATCCCGCGGCCATCACTACCGCGTATGTAAAGGCCAAAGCTTCCAGAAGGCGGCGGGTTTTTCCACCGGGAGCGTAGAGCTGCTCAACGTTCCATAGCTCGGACTCTTCGGCGGCAATGGCCCAGACAATCGTGGTGAGAAGAAGAATGCCCCAATAGGAGGGAAGTCCGGCTGGAGCGGTTCGCGACAGCAGGAGATTGAAGCCGAACCGCACCTTGACCGCGATGAAATAGGCGCAAGCCGGCAGCAACAAGGTGAGAATTCTCAAATATAGACGCGCAAAGCTAAGGCGACTGCGAATCATACCGAACGGCTCTTTCTCCCCCTACCAACATTATCCATGTCTCCATATGATGTCTGTCTAGCCCCTAGTCATATTCCGCTCAGCGCGGAAGTGTCAAGCACTATTGGTAAACGATAGCCAAGAGAATAAGCACGATTCCCGATTGAACACAAGAGAAGCGAAATGGTTTCGGTACGAAAGCAACCTTATCAAAGCAACCTCCTCCTGCGTCACGCGCGCTTGCGGTAACATTACCTAGTCATTGGTCTGAAACCTTCCGTGAAAACCCCTTCGGCCAGAAGGATAGCTGAACCGCTGAGGTTACGTTTGATTGCCTGCCTGTAACGATCACAGGAAAATTCCACATCTCGTATTGTACGGAGGCGGAGAGGCTGAAGCTGGAGCGTGGCCAAAACTCCGCGCGGACGCTGGCATCGGCCAATGTGCCTCCGGCCAAAGCCCCGTTGTTCGAGACAAGCTGGTTACTGACCTTCTGATGCCGGAATCCAAATTGGAGTTTATTGCGAGGACTGAACCAATAGGTGGTCCAGCCCTGAGCGCCCTGCCCTTGGCGCCCCATCCAGCTCCCCATCAGATGGCCGGCATTTTGAAAGCCGGTAATCCAGCCGCCGTCCCAGTAAAAGGCGCCGAATGCAACATCGCCCCCACTGCTGGGAGGATCGGTATACCCTCCCTCAACCCGGAAATCGAGCTTTGGGATTTTAGGAAGCCGGGGGATGTATATTCCCGCTAGCCAGGCGGCCACGTCCGGGCCTAGGAGCGGAGTGATCTCGTCATGTTCGGCGAGGCCTTCGGCGTAGAGGGTCATTCCGTCCCGGAGTCCGGGAATCCGGTAACTGAAATCCATTCCCGAACGGCGCGCTCCTGGTTTGTCGGGGTTGCCGGCCAGCTTGTTACCGGTTGAAAATACGCTCCTTAGAAACGAATGGAGGGTCAGTGGATAGCCGGGCCCACCGTAATCGGTGTTGCGCGAAAGCCCGATTTCGAGATTGCGGGTTGGCTTGAAGCTGATCCTCTGGCCATGAACAATCGGCTGCGGATTCAGCGACTCACCGTACTGGCCGACCAGACCCAATGGACTATTGAGGAATTCATACCCTGAGTACTGTCCGATGAAGGCCTCCAGCCGCATGGGTCCGAGGACTGCCAAGAAACTCGGAAGAGTGAAAGGTGTGACGCGGTTGACCCGAAACATTCTGATCGGCGCCCCATTGTCGCTGAACATCATTGGGCCGCCCTGGGAGGGTCCCCACCAGAGGCTCTGATTTCCGTAGGAGAGTTGCCAGTCGGAAAGATTCAGTGCGACGTACGTATCCAGGAATCGGCCTTGATTGAAAGCGGAGGTGGGCGTGTCGGGGGGTACAGGGAAGGGTGTGGGAACGCCGCTACGGCTGAAATCAGCCTGAGAGATGGCATCCCGAGCAGTAAGCGGCAAAGCAGGGGCGGAGGGGGAATGCTGTAATTCGCCGCGGGCATAAACTGCCAAAGGACCGTACTCACCCCATCCCGAGAGCCCTGAAACGTTGTTGAAGCCCTGTTGCTCGGGTCGGCCGAAATCGTTCACGATGGTCTGTCCGAAATGATCGCCGTCGGTCAGCGGTTTGCCGACGATCTCGGTGCTGCGCGTGTAGGCTGATTCCACGCGAAACTCCGCATTCTCCCCACCATTGAGCAAAGTAACTTCGCGAGCAAATTCTCTCTGCAGCCCCTGGTAAAGGCGCGCCGCTTCGGTTGATTGCGATTCGTTCTCTGCGATGAGATCGGAAGCCTCCTTGAGCTGTCGCGCGCACTCCAGGCGCGTCCACGGCCGCATGTCGGCGAAACCGGTATGGATGTAGCCGAGCGCGGTCAGACGATCCATGGCGGGGTAGACCCAGCTATCCAACGGGCACGTAGGGCGATCCCATATTCTTGGCTTCACGGCTGGTATCGGTGTCACCTTTGCTGAATGTGCCCCACCTGGCGATCTCCGCATCACTGTACTGAGAGTGGGAACGGAAGACTTGCCGGCCGAGATACCAGCCCAAGGCGCTGCCTATAATCACGTCCGAGGCGAAGTGCTGATGCCCAACGATGCGGGCAGCGCCGACGCCTCCCGCCAAGCCATAGGCCAATACTTCGGTCAGGGGGCCGGGATATTCGTGGGCAATCACGCTGGCAATCGCCCAACTGATGGCCGCGTGCTCGGAAGGAAAAGACGCGCCGCCCTGGAAAAAATGTCCCTTGCCACTTCCGGTGAAGGGACGTTCCCGTCCGAAGGCATACTTGAAGACTTCGGTATCAAGCAATGCGTCGATGCCGGCTTCTCCGCTGAGAAGGCCAGTCTCGCGCTGCTGATCGTTGTTCGAATAATGTCCCAACAAGAACATTCCACCGCCGATACCGGCCATGGCGGCGAGTCCTGCATTAGAGGCGGTCACAGCGTGTGACACTGTCGAAGAATTCGTGGGAACGTGCTTCTCTATGGCAGTGTCACTGGCGATCAGCGCTGCGCCGGCAAAAGCTAATGGCACCACCAAGTGAAGATCCGAATCGGTCATGTGGAGCGGCGTGGTCCAGAAATTCTTCTGGTCTTGAAACAGGTTGCGGGGAAGCGATTTCAAATCAACGGGTTCTGGTGAGAACTGGGGAGACCGCGTGGCCCGAGATGGAGGGGTGTTTTTATCGCTGGGCGTTTGTGCGCGGACGTTCAAGCTTCCACCGGCGACCAGCGCCGTTAGCAGGCAAAACGTCGCCAGGGCCCGGCCAATGAAGCTTCCCACTCTTGGCATAACCGTTTCAGCTAAACTCACTTCCCGTCCTTCGAAAATAATCGATCCCATGAGCGCCCCACACCGAATCCACATCTGTATCGTTGACTATTACGCACCGCGAAGCTTCGGGAGATCACAGGTTGCATCAGTTACCACAGTTTGGACCGCTCAAAACTAGCACGAAACTGAAAGTGCATCTGGAAGAAACTGCTGTGCGGACCATTCGGATTGCACACAGAGTGTCTTAAGATGCACGATTCGGTTTTGAAAGAGCCTGATAGAATCACTTTTTAACGGCTATCTTTATAGTAAAGGCAGAATAGTAAAGCCACAGGTTATGCGGACACGATGATTCGAACAGAGATCCAACCCGAGCCGGTTATCGAGGAAAGAAGCGTCGACCCCCGGACCGAGACCGAGGTTTCAGGGCTCGATATGCTGGTTCTTCTGGGGAAGAAGCGCTTTATTATGCGCTTTGTGTTGGTTTCCTCGGCGCTCGCGACGGTGGTGGCCTTTCTGTGGCCGGTTCGATATGAGGCGAAGGTTGTGCTGCTGCCGCCGCAGCAGAATTCGTCCATCGCTTCGGCATTCCTGGGGCAGCTGGGAGGTATGGGAGCGCTGAGTTCGCTCGCTTCACTGGCTGGCGGGGGTCTTGGACTGAAGAACCCGGCCGATATGTATGTCGCCTTGCTGAGCAGCCGGACCGTCGAAGATGCGATGATCCAGCGTTTTGACCTGAGGAAGGAATATCACGAAAAGCGATTGTCGGATGCGCGAAAGGTGCTGGAGCGCCGCATGACGGCTGTAGCCGGGACCAAAGATGGTCTGATCCGCCTTTCCATTGAAGACCGCCGTCCGGAGCGGGCGGCCGAGCTGGCCAATGGATAGGTGGAGGAATTTCGAAAACTCTCGGCATCTCTGGCGATTACCGAGGCTGCGCGGCGTCGGCTTTTCTTTGAACAGCAAGTGCAGCAGGCGAAGGAAAAGCTGACCGAGGCGGAAGATGCGATGACGAAGACGCAACAAACCACCGGCGTTCTGCAGATTGATAGTCAGGCAAAAGCCCTGATCGAATCCGCCGCTATCCTGCGCGCCCAGGTGGTGGCCAAGCAAGTGCAAATTGAGGGCATGCGTTCGTTTGCTGCTGAAGATAATCCAAATCTTATTCTTGCCAAGCAGGAGCTTGCTGCTCTGCAATCGCAACTCGAGCATGTAGCGAGCTCGCAGACCGACGTAGGATCGGACATTAATCTTTCCAAGGGACGAGTGACACAATCTGGGATGGAATATGTCCGCCGGTACCGCGACCTTAAGTACCAAGAGACCGTTTTCGAGTTGCTGGCCAAGGAGTTCGAAATCGCGAAACTCGACGAGGCGCGGGAGGGCTCGATCATCCAAGTAGTGGATGCTGCCGCGCTTCCGGATAAGCGGTCCTCCCCGCACCGGCTGCTGATTGTGATCGCTGCGACTGTTCTTTCTCTGTTTGTTGGTCCGCCTCTGGGTCCTCCTGCGGGAACGCTCGGCGCGCGCTTTTGAACTGCCGGAAAACCGGGAGCGCCTGGAAGCTATCAAGCGACGTTGGAAGGCAAAGAGGATACGCGATAGCGTTGCTCATCCCGGCTGCGGTACAATCCGGGTCTCGGAGGAAGAGTTTCGTCGACCGCGGACTCTACGGCGAGACGATGCTTCTTACGGGGCCCTCACCTTGATCGGATGCGATGAAGGCCTCAGCCAGCCGCACGTGCATCTGCACATTTATTCTTCTGTTGTTCGTTTTCGCTTTCATCAGTTCAGGCGGATTCGCAAAGTCTTCTCCTCACGCAATCCAGTGAATCGCCTCGGTTGCGCGAGCCCCCGGAGCTCGCAGATCGAGAACAGAGAATGCGACTTCTTGTTGAAGTCCTTCACAGCTGTTCGCTCGCTGGGAAGCTGTGCCGACATTTGGCTCTTTCGCCCGAAAGTACACCAGCGCGGCCCGCACACGTAATCTAGGTTAAGAACCGAGAGATCCAAATCCGTCAACACAATCGGCCGCATTTACAAATTATTACACCGTCTTTTGCGGCCCATGATGTACCATCCGCGCAACCAAAAAACCTGCCGTATTTATGAACACTTCGCGGCTTGGTGTCCTAGAGGGGGGACTTCCGGACGATGAAAACAATGGCTCCGCTACAGCCATTCCTTGTATTAGCAATCCTGATTTTAGCCGCACTCACGACCGCCTGCGGTGGCGGACGATTCAATGATCCGCCGGGCATCGCGTCTAGCTCCGTCGTAGCAACTCAGAATCCCTTGGTGGCTCAGTACACGCTCACAACGGCGCTCGGATGCCCGGGACAGGTGATGGTCCAGTTTGGTCCAGACACTTCCTACGGAAGAAATACTCCGTGGTATACGGCGACAGCCAGTCCTCAGACCAACACTTTTCTTATCGCGGGTATGAAGCCATCTACAACCTACCACATGCGAGCGCAGGCTCAGGCCCAATGCGCTGAAACTACCAACACGTTTGCGACAGGGGATGTCACTTTTAAGACCGGACCATTACCGTCTATTCTTTTTCCATCGCTTACGGTGACCCGCCCTAGCCCTTCCGCTAGTTCTCCCGAGAACCCCGGAATAGAAATGATCACCGTAACCACTCCCGGTACGCCGGCCTTCTTCACTGACCGTGACGCCAACCCCATCTGGTACTACGACGTGGGACAAGGTAACTATCCCATGACATTTAAGCTTCTGCCGAATGGGCACATACTGTTAACTGTCATCAGATCCAACAATTTGCCTTCAGTGTTGCGGGAGATCGATTTGGCTGGCAATCTTATCCGTGAAATGGATATCCCCACCTTGGCGCTGAAGTTGCAAGGCGCGGGCTTCGATTTTGTACCCGGCACCTACCATCATGACTTCGCTTACCTTGACAGTGGTCATTTGATCGTTCTAGTGGACTGTCTCAAGAGCTTTACCAACCTTCCTGGCTATCCCGGGAACGATCCAGGTTCAAGGAGATGCGCTGATCGATTTGGACCAGAATTGGAATCCCGTTTGGACCTGGAATAGTTTCGATTATCTTGACGTTAACCGCCATCTCAACGGTTTGCCCGACTGGACCCATAGCAATGCGCTGGTCTACTCCCCCGACGATGGCAACCTGCTGCTCTCGATGCGACATCAGTCGTGGGTTCTAAAAATCGACT
Source organism: uncultured Acidobacteriaceae bacterium (assembly GCA_963750245.1). Taxonomy (GTDB): domain Bacteria; phylum Acidobacteriota; class Terriglobia; order Terriglobales; family Acidobacteriaceae; genus Sulfotelmatobacter. The sequence goes on along the minus strand of CAVVQB010000001.1, from coordinate 130,835 downwards.
ACAACAATGGCCTCGGGAGCGGCAATGTGATTTGGCGTTTGGGCTATCAGGGCGACTTCGCATTGACTAACGCTCTGGTCCCAACCGACGATCCTAGTCTGTGGTTCTCCTTCCAGCATTTCCCTTCACTCATCACCCAGAACGGACCGCAGACTATGTTGGGCATCTGGGACAATGGCGACAAGCGCGTCTTGAACACCAACGGGCGAATATGTGGGGCAATTCCGCACCTAGCTGTTTTTCCCGTGCCGACCATTTTTCAGCTCGATGAAAGTGCCATGGTCGCCAACCTTTTCTGGGCCGATCCTTTGCAGTACTTTGGATTTTGGGGTGGGAGTATCAATCAATTGGGTAACGGTAATGTCGAGTTTGATTTAAATGACCCGATCATCCCGCCCAGCGCGGGGGTCGCCTCGCAGGTTCAGGAAATCACTCAAACTGCGAATCCCCAGGTCGTCTGGCAAATGGATATCACCCCGATCACATCGAATGCTTATCGCGCTTATCGTGTCCCCAGCCTCTACCCTGGGGTGACTGGCAATACTGAGAACGCTCGCGGAGTTTGGCAACGACCTCTCAAACCCAATACTCGGCGCTTCACTCGCTAACTTTGCAATCGGTGTCGTGCTGATTGTTACCCCACGCCGGAACAAAATTGCCAGCCCGGTGTTGGTGGGAATGGCATCGTCCCTTTGAATGCCTGCGGAAGCAGCGGCGGCAGGCTGCCTTAAAAGGTAGTGACGGTATCGGCTTTGAGGGGAGAAAATGTCAGCCCTTAGTCTATCGTTGACGATTACTTGTTTCCCGTGAAGGAGCGAGGATGGACTGCGTGCCCTAGACCGTGGCTGGCGCTCGGGTTCGGTTCGCGAAAACGGCGCTTTAGAGGGGAGTTCACCATGATCAGAGACAACTGCCCTACGACGCGCACTTATCGCTAGGGCCACTGACGATTATTGCGTTGTTCCTCCTTTTCGCTTTCGTCGCCCCAGCGGATGCGCAAAGTCCCGCCGTCAAGCAACCAATTGTTTCGCCTGGGTCGCGCCGAGAAGCGAAAAAGTGCTAGCGGGCCGAAAACGGCAGATGCGACCTCTTCTGGCTTTGAAGTCCTCTACAGCTTTTGCTCGGGAGGAAGGGACTGCATGGACGGGTTGGAGCCAAGTAATGGGGCTCTCGTCCAGGATGCTGCCGGAAACCTTTATGGCGCCACGGAAGGAGGGGGTGCTTACAGCGGCGGCGTGGTGTTCAAGCTAGACTCTCTGGGCCAGGAGACAGTGCTCTACAGTTTCTGCGCCTTGTACCCTGGACCATGCGAGGGGAGTGGGCCGAACGCCGGTCTCATTCAGGACGCCGCAGGTAATTTGTATGGCACCGCGCCTTTCGGCGACGGCAACAGCGGCGGGACGGTTTTCGAGGTGGATGCCACTGGTCATGAGACGGTGCTTCGCCTTTTCGGCTTCCCGGGTTGTGTGAGTAGCGGGGGGTGTGCACGGATGGCGGTTATCCCAATGGCGGCCTCTTCCGGGATGCTGTGGGCGACCTATATGGCACCACAGCGTTGGAGGCAACACCAACGCCAATGGCAGCCCTGGCGCGGCCTACAAACTAGACGATACTAATCATGAAACGGTGCTCTACAGTTTTTGCGCTGCCTCGAACTGCAGGGACGGGGATGTTCCCGTGGCTGGCCTCATCGCGGACGCTGCTGGCGACCTGTTCGGGACCACAAGCGCCGGTGGGATGGGGGCCAACTGCGCGCAGTATGACCCACCCGTCCAGGCGGCGGCACGGTGTTCGAGCTTTCGCGTCCGGCGGAACCCGGTAGCTCGTGGGCCGAGACTGTTCTCTACAGCTTCTGCTCTGCGCCGGGATACACAGATGGAGCGGTGCCCTACAGTAGTCTGTCCAAGATGCTGTGGGGAACCTCTATGGCACCACATTATTGGAAGGTGCTAATGGGGAACGGCACAGTCTTCGAGGTGGATCAGGCGGGTCGGGAGACGGTGCTCTACAGCTTCTGCTCTGCCTCGGGCTGCGCGTATGGGGCGTATCCTCCCGCCGGCCTGATAGCGGATGCTGCCGGCAACTTCTATGGCATCACTTCCCTTGGCGGGGCGGACGCATATCACGATGATCGCTTGCAAAGGTATGTAGGCGGCGCCTGCTCGAGCTCCGGCCTCCGGCTCAAGCGGGTGGTGCCTGGACTGAGACAGTGCTGTACAGTTTTTGCGCTGCCCCGAACTGCGCGGACGGGTTCTCGCCCAACGGTCCCCTAATCGCCGACGCCGCCGGCAATCTGTACGGCACCACCCCGTACGGAGGTACGGACAGAGGCTGCTGTGGCACAGCGTTTAAGCTGGCCACGGGAAAGAGACTTAGCTTCGCTATTAGCAGCGGGAGAGAGTCGCTCTCGCTTCCAGCGGGAAAGTCGGGAACGCTTACCATCGCGGTGACACCGTCAACCGGCTTTTTCAACGGTCCGATCAGCTTCAGTTGTGGTCCGCAGGACCGCGTTTCATGCAGTTTTAGTCCGGCCGCGGCGACTGCCACGGAACTCCGATAAGCACGGTGCTCACAGTCACTGCGTCGCGCACTATTGCCAATTTGCAAGCGCCTGCGCTGGGTCGGCGACGACCGCTCAACCCAATCCTCGGAGCTTCTTTCGCTAGGTTTGCAATCGGTATCGCGGTGGTGGTCATCCCACGCCGGAACAAAATTGCCGGCGCAGTGTTGGTGTTGTTGGTGGGAATGGCGATCGTTCCTTTGAATGGCTGCGGAAGTAGCAGTAGCAGGCTGCCTCAGGGAAGGTAGGCCGTGATGGTATTGGCTTCGATGGGGGGAAATGTCAGCCGTAGCCTGTCGTTGACGGTCACCTTGATCCCTTGAGCCGAAGAGCAGGCCACGAACTAAATGAAACGGTTCTCGGGGAGAGTCCTGATTCCCGCAGCGATATTGTTTGATTCACGAAAGACGTTATTACTATTTACACGCTGAGGTCGATACCCTAGGGTAACCAAGATTGACAGATGAAGTGTATTGATTTGCGGAAAAATTCTCATCCGCTTACGTTATACTTTACCGATGCGTGTTTTGTTTTTGAATCCTCCGTTTCACCCGCGCTTTTCCCGCGAGCAACGCAGCCCTGCCGTCACGAAGAGTGGAACACTCTACTATCCGAAGTGGCTGGCTACCGCGGCCGGAGTGGCGATCAAGAACGGGCACGATGTGGATTTGGTTGATTCCCCGGCTGCCGGATTCTCGGTGCAGGCGGTGATTGACCGCATTGCGGCCAAAAATATTGAAGCCGTCATCTGCGACACCTCCACGCCCAGCATTCTCAACGATGTCAGCGTAATCGAGTCGTCTGGTTGCTGCGAAGCCGTCCCTGCATGTGCTGCTGGTCGGACGTCATGTGTCGGCATTACCCAAAGAAACGCTTGCCATGTCGCCGCGCTGGAGGCTGTAGCAATCCGCGAGTACGAGTACACCGTCCGGGACTGGCTGGCCGCAAAGTCCTGCGGCGCCGACCTCTCGACCGTCGACGGCCTGGTATGGCGTCGAAAGGCGACTGGCGAGATCATCACCAATCCTGCCCGCCCAGCGATTGAGAATCTCGACGAGTTGCCTTTCGTCTCCGAGGTCTATAAGCGCTTTCTGCACACGCCAGACTATTTTTATGGCCACTCGCTGTGGCCGCTGGTTGTCTTCGATACCAGCCGCGGATGTCCCTATCACTGCTCGTTTTGTGTTTATCCGCAGACTTTCAGCGGGCACAAGATGCGCTATCGCTCGGTGGCGAACGTGGCCGACGAATTTGATTTTGTCTCCTCGCGAGATGCCAGAGATTAAGACGGTGATGCTGGAGGATGACACGTTCATCATCAGCAAGCCGCGCACGCTGGAGTTGGCGAAGGAGTTGATCCGCCGCGGCAACAAGCTGCCGTTTGACGCCAACTGCCGCGCCGACATCGGCGCGGAAACCGAACTGCTCTCAACCTTGCACAAGGCCGGAGCTCGCTTGTTCTGCGTGGGATTCGAGAGTGGCGACGTGGAAGTCATCAATGGCATGAAAAAGAACAATGACGACCGTCGCGATGCCAAGTATCACGAAGAGGCTCATCGCTTCGTCCGCCGCTGCCAGGAATCGGGCATCATGGTGCACGGCTGCTTCATGGTCGGAAATCTGAACGAAACTCCGGCCAGCATGGAGAAGACCCTGAACTTCGCGAAGAAACTGCAACCCGATACGGCCCAATTCTTCCCGATCATGGTTTATCCCGGCACGACCGCCTATCAGGAAGCCAAGGATCGGAATTACATTCAGATTGAGGACTGGGGCGGATGGCTGACGAAAGACGGCCTGCACAACAGCGTTGTCAATCTTCCCAATATTACTCACGAGCAGTTGGTGAGTTTCTGCGATCGCGCGCGACGAAGCTTCTATCTCAACCCTTCCTATCTGGTTTACAAACTGAAGCAGTCGCTGACCGACCGCCGCGAACTGCAGCGCAATCTCAAGGGATTCGTCACCCTGTCAAAATATTTGTTGCGCGGCAGCCAGCACGAGAAAGACCAAGACGCCAAGGCAGCAGGAGCCAGAACATGGTCGCATCACTCCCGTCGCGAGTCCTCAAGGCGGCGACTACAACGCCCTAATAAAGCCGAATCTAGTGTCGAAGGCGGCCAGCGGATATCCCATAGAAGCCCGAGCAGTATCGATCATCATTCCGACGTTTAATGGCGCTTCGCGCATTGGCCACGGTCTCGATGCGCTTCTGGAGCAGACAGGTCGGGAAAAACGTAAATTCTGGTTGTTGACGACGGTTCGACCGACAACGCGGTGAACGAAGTCGAGGGCTTTTCTGGCGTTCGCCTCATTAAGCAAGCTAACGCCGGGCCAGCAGCAGCTCGCAATCATGGTGCGCTCGAGGCTCAAGGATCGATCATTCTGTTTACCGATGACGATTGCGTGCCAATGCCGGATGGCTTGGTGCGATGCTCGAGCCGTTCCATGATGCGGAAGTAATTGGAGTCAAGGGAGTTTACCGCACCCACCAAAAGAGCGTGATCGCTCGTTTCGTGCAGACCGAATACGAAGACCCCTATGGCCTGATGGCAGGACTTCCCTCGATCGACTTCGTCGACACTTACTCGGCTGCGTTTCGCCGCGAGCGCTTCCTAGAGATGGTCGTTATGACAATCGCTTCCGTGGCGTGTCAGACGTTAGAACTCTCCTATCGCATGTCGGCCCGCCGCTGGAAGTGAAATTCGCCCCTGCCGCCATCGTTTACCACACGCACCCGGACACGCTTTCGCGATACCTCAAGAAGAAATACAAGTTTGCCTTCTGGCGGGTTCTCGCCGTGAGAAAAGAGTCCCAGTAAGGCGGTCAAAGACAGCCATACGCCGCAGCTCATGAAAGTCCAACTTTTGTTTGCGCCTGCCCTGCTGCTGGCGTTACGTTCCATCTGATGATCGGCCGGCGGTGCCTGCCGCAGGGCTTGTACTGGCTTTCTTTTTATCAGCACGCTGATTCGCCCTGCGAACCATCGGTAAAGATCCAATCGTCGGGCTGCTTTCTTCTGCGCTGCTTGCGGCGCGGGCTTGTGCTCAGATCCTGGGCGTGACGGCTGGCTTGATGTTTGCTGACCGAAAACCTGGGCGGGTTCCGAGCAAAGCGTCCGCCTGAAGACGTTTACCTACTCTATTCCCTAGGAAACTCGTTTTCCTAGGGGTGTAAAAATCTACTACCCCACAGGCATTCGTACGGCCGTGCAATAAAGGTACATTGGCATGATGCGCAGCCGGCGTGAGGGATTTCACCCCATATAAAATTACCGAATCCCCCTCCGCCCATCTGGTGCAGGGTAGCTCGCGAAAGAACTCGTATGTCCTCCATCCCAGAGAGGCGCGTGGTGATGATCCCAACGGTTGGTGAAAGATAAGAGCGGATTGCGGAGGTAGCTGCCGTAATGCGGGTACCGCAACAATGCTTCCGCCCGCATTGAGGTGAGCGGCAGAGAAGCTCACCAATCGCCTTGGTTCGTACAAATGCTCAATTACGTCGTTTGAATACACGAGATCGAACTTACCGATTCCCGATGCCTTGGGATGGTCATAGCAGGATGCTTGAATTATTCGAAGCGAAGGAAAAGTGCGACGCGCTTCGTCGATCTTGGCTTGAACCGGCTCGAGACCTACATAGCGAATGCCGTGTTCGGCGAACCTCGCGCCAAGTTTGCCGCGTCCCGGCCGATCTCCAGAACCGAAGAAAGACGGCAAGCCAAGACAACGGAGCACATCCGTTCGTGGATGGCTTCGGCATTCTCTTCCGCATGGTTGGCAAGATTCGGCGCCCCATAGATAACGGTACCAGCGTCATTTCCCATATCTTCGACGAGCATCTCCTTTTTAAGTGAGGTGATTGCATTGTACTGTTCGGCAAGGTTATGCAAGGCAAAATGGTAGATAGGCAGAGCACGTCGAGGTAAGACTATCTGGAGTCGCGTCAGATAGGATAGAACCTATGCAGATTCGCTGGCGCTTTGCAAAGAATGCATTTGCAAACCTGGGACGGGGAAGTGCGGCTGCCATAGTCGCTTTGCTTCTGCCACCAGTGCTGGTCCGCCACATGACGCCCGCCGCTTACGCGGTTTGGGTGCTGGTGCTGCAAACGGCTGAACACGTTGGCTATCTCAATTTCGGGCTGCAAACAGCGATTGGCCGAAATGTCGCCTATGCCCACGAGAGGAATGACATTGAGCAGCGCGATTCCGTCTTCAGCACAGCGTTCGTCGGACTCTGCGGCGCAGCGTTACTTTCTCTGATCTGTTTAGCGGCAGCAATCGTGGGCGCGCCATCGATTTCCCAGCGTGCCGAGCCAACTGATTCCACAGATGCGACTGGCGCTGCTGCTGGTAGGTTTCTCGATGGCTGTCGAGCTGCCGGCCTCCAGCTCTAACGGCGTTTTTGTTGGATGAAGCGTTTCGAGATTCCGGCCCTTACTGTTGGTGGTGCTCGGCTTCTCTCGGCGGTCGGAGTTATCGCTGCAGCGCTCGCTGGCCGCTCACTAGTGGTGATGGCGGCGATCATTGCCGCAGCAAACCTGCTTTCCTACCTTGCGCAGTATGTTGCGCTTCGCCGTATCGTTCCCGATCTCCGTTTCCAACCATCACTGGTCCGGCGATCCACTGCGCGGGACTCTCCGGCTACCGCTGGGGGCTCACGGTCATGTCGTTCTCGATGTTGCTGGTCACCGGCTTCGATCTGGTTTTAGTGGGCCACTTCGAGTTCGCGGTGGTGGCGCCGTACTCGGTGGCCGCGGCAATGATCACCTTCATCTCCGGCTTGCTCAGCGCCGTTATCAACGTCATCATGCCGGACGCGGCGACACCGCACGCACGGAAAAAGCGGGGACATGGGCAGACTGGTCGTCTCGTCGACGCGCCTTAGCGCGCTTTTGCTCATCTGACTGGGATCCCGATGTCTCTTCTACACGGGACCGATCATCATCTGTGGATTGGCCAGCGTTACGTTGCCGGCGGAGCTCCACTGCTTGCGATACTGATCGTTGCCAACATCATTCGACTCATCGGTATGCCTTATGCCGTTATTATGGTTCTGCCGGTCAGCAAAACTACATTAAAGTCATTCCACTCTCCGAAGGCCTCAGCAACTTCGTTGCCAGCGTTGCACTGGGTTCGCTTTTCGGAGGTATTGGGGTTGCGCTGGGAACACTGGCGGGATCGATCGTTGGGATTATTTCGCATCTTCGGTACTCCATGCCACGAACAAAGCGGGCGATCAATTTTTCCAGAAGGGATTTTGTGGTTTCCGGAGTACTTTCTCCGCTTCTGTGGACTTCGCCCCTGCTGGCAGAGGCAGCAGCCTCGTGGCGAGGAATGGAAATCCGGCCTTTGGTCTTTGTTTTAGCCGCGATGGTTTCCTTGATGGGAGCGGCCTTGCTCGTCTTCCGCAGCCAGCGACTTCCGCAAAGCTGATCTCGCAGACTGGTCGCGAGAACCGGTTTGAATGACTACAGCTTCCCGAATCTTGGACTGTGCCCCAAGTGCTTCCGGATAATTGCCGTCAAGGCGTCAATCTTTCTCGCCGAGCAAATCGCCCAGCACAAAGTACAAATGGAAGAGTGGATATTTTGCAAAGCCCATGCGACCTATCCGCGATAGGCTTATAATAATCTCGTAGCGGCACATGTTATGGTCTTTGATGTAAGGATAAAAGTAATCCGCATAATCGTGAATAACATCCTCCACGACATCGATGCCACGGCTCTCCTCTAGGTCACGTATGATAGATAGTGCTCCGCCTACCATATTGAGGCGCGCCTGCGCCGTGTACTTTCCGGGAAAATTTTGCCCTGTTCTTTGCGCTATGCCCGAAATCTGGCGGTTCATTTTCCCGGCATAGTATGAGTACTTTCGGCGTGCAAACAGCTGTCTTGTTTTAGAACGCTTGCGGTCAGATGCATCTGATAAAAGAGAGTGCCATCAAATTTGCTGGTGGCTGCCTGGTTCGCAGTATCACGATGAACGATGTATCCGGAGAGAACCCCAGACCGCCGAAACGCAAAGCGTATTGCGGAACCGCCAGGCGGAAATTCCTTTTCTTCGTTGAACCAGCGAATCTCGGTTCACGTTCTCGGGCGTACCGTTGAACCAAGCATAACTCTTCAGTACAAGCCCGACGTTCGGATAACGGCGAATCACGCTGGCTGCGTTCTCCAGGGCGCCTGGGCACATGATGTCGTCATTACCCATGAAGAACAGAATTCGCCCGAGGCTTTTTGCACGAGATTACGGACGTTCCCGTCATAACCAAGGTTCTCTTCATTTTCAAAGTAACGCAGCATTTCCGGATAACGCGACTGGTACTGGCGTACGACGCCGCTACCTGATTTCGTTGGGGGGACTTATCCTCGCAGATTACGATTTCGAAGTCATGGAATTCCTGCGCAAAAATCGAGTCCAGAAGTGAGCCAAGATAATGAGGCCGATTGTAGGCGGGAATGCAGACGGAGAAAAGCTTGCGAGGCCGTGTCACACTTTGTCCCAGGAATTCTTTTGTGGATTGAATCGCTTCACCACTCTGGCGGGTGTTCCAGCTACGATGGAGTTAGGTGGAACCTCGCCCCGAACCAAGGAATTTGCGCCAATGATTGCGCCATTTCCAATCGAAGCAGGGCCCAGAATGACGGAGTTATCGCCGATCCACACATTGTCACCGATGATCACCGGTCCGCCTCCTCCCAACATCCGATGAGCCGGAGGTTGGGAGGGCTGGCTCTGCTGATTTCCCCAGTAGATCCCGTGATTATGGTCGGATATATAGATCCGGCTCCCCATGAGGACATGGCTGCCAATCACAATGCTTTGGATCGCCGAGATGTGTACTCCATCGGAAAGGCTCACCGAATCGCCAATGGCGATTGCCGGAGAGAAATGCTGCGAGCGGTACGAAGTGACAGCCTCCAACCAGAGGTTGCGATTTGCATAGACGTCCCGGCCGAAAGAAATATGGCGCCCGCCAAGCACTCTGCAACCCGGCCCGAGATGCAAGCCGGGAGCCTTAAGCGAATAACCCATCGCGGAGCTGGCGACAGCCCTCCATGCACGACGCGCGATCAGCAGCAACGCTATCCCAAAAGGATTTGCTGCAAATAGCCTTGACACCGCAGGGGTTGAGATCCTCCTCATTCTTTCTAAGCGGCCTCCGGAGCGCGAAGGAATAGTAGTTCATAGAATCCGAGCGCGATTACATCAAACAAGAGAACAAAGCCTCTGGGGTCCAACAGATAATTTGTGCCGAACCAAAACAAGATGCAAAATGCGCACCAAGGATAAAGCACAATTCCAGCGGTCTTTCCCAATTTCAGCGAACGCCACGCCCAGCCTGTAATGAGCCCATACACGAAAAGCAAGAGCGGAGATAGCCACTTAAGGTCGGAAAAGATGTAACCAAAAGCTCCCGACCAAATCAGCTGTGCGTTCAGGCCGGCCGCGCCAACCGCGCCAAATTCCGATTGCCAGACCGTATTAAAGTCGGGCCAGGACAAAAAACGGTTTACGTGGAACAGGCTGTTGAAGCTGTTATTGAACGCCACGAATGCAGAAATGTAGAGTCCCCTTCCGGAGAAAGGATAGTGCAGTCTGCCATCCAAGATTGCGGCCATGCGATTGTAAGCAGCGATGGTGTATCCCAATATGCTGCCGATCAGAGTGTCCAGATCAGCGACTCCTCGAAGCACGGAAAACGAGACAAATAAAGCCACGATCGAGCCAGCCAGAATGGAGGCAGATTTAACTATCGATGCAAGCGTAAGCTTCCCTTTGATAAAGCGCCGCAACAGGAACAGGATCGCCCAATCCTGCGATGATCGGCATCAAGTCTCCGCGAGCCAACTTTAGCGTCGACGAAACCAGCATCGCCAGAGTTGCAACAAAGATGGCCGAATGCACAGCGGACCTTCGCCATCCCTGGATATTAAATTGATCCTTCCGCCATATTGCCCACAACACAATTCCCAAAAGCACGGGGAATGCCTGAACGAGTGTGCCGTCCAGTTCGATACCCCCGACGGACTTAATCTGTTCCCCCTCTGCCGTCGAGAGAAGTTCCAGAAGATAAGTATTGTTGCGAAGCAGAAGAACGATGGAAAGAACCATGAGAGCGGTGCCGGCTACAAGAGGTAGCAGAAAGAACCACATTGGCGAGAAGCGAGTCTTTCTCCTCTCGTACGTAAAGCTATGCAACGGAAATACGAAATCGACAAACATCAATCCCAAAAGGAAGCCGAGGGTGCACATGAGAAAGAAAACGAGAGATGCAGGATCCAGAAACACAAAATCGGGCTCTTGTATGTAGCTGGAATAGAGGGAGGGCGGAAATACGAACGCAAGGAGGAAGAGCAGAAGAGAGATCAGAGTCATCCCGTAAGGAGACACAATATTGCGAATTACCAGCTTATGGAAGCGCATCGCAACATCCTTTCACGTCCGGGTAGACCCTATTCCTTGTAACCAGTTCATGCACCCTGGCAGCCGTGCTGAACCAAGAGAACTGAGCCGCGCGTGCTAGGCCTTTTTCCCGAAGTTGCCGGCGTAATGAGGTGTCACTCACAATTTTCTCAGTTGCCACGGCGATCTGATCCACCGAAGTCGGATCGACGAGCAGGGCAGCACCTCCGGCTACCTCCGGCAAGGCGGTAGTGTTTGAGGTCAGAACCGGGGTGCCAGATGCCATTGCTTCCACCAACGGCAGTCCAAAGCCTTCATAAATAGACGGGAATATTAGAGCCTCGGCACCTCGGTAGAGCGAGGGCAATTTCTCTTCTGGAACCACTCCCAAGAATTTCACCCGGGTGGCCACGCCGAGCCGTTCTATGTAGTCGGCGAGATCGGCGATGGGCTTGCCTGTGAACACAAGATGTATCTCATTGGCGAGACGTGCTCTGGCAAAGGCTTGCACCACGCGGAACTCGTTCTTATGGCGCTTACGATTGCTTACGCATAGAAGGTATGGAAACGGAAGTCCATAGGAATCGCCGCCCGGGTGGTAGGCAGGGTCGACTCCACATTGAACGTTGAAAACTTTCTCCGGCGGCACTCCGGACCAGTTCACTATTTGGGAGCGCGTAAATTCCGAGATAGTAAGGATGCTGATGGCGCGATAACATGCTCGCTTCAAAACCGTTGCGTAGTAGAGGCGAATGAGCGGGCTACTATTTTCCGGGCAGTAAATATGACTAAGATCGCATATAGTGAAAATGAATGGCGAGTTACAGAAGAGGGGGGTATTGTAACCCGGCGAAAAGAAGAGGTCACGTGAAGTCAGTTTGCCGAGAGCGCGCGCGAGTCGCCAGGCATCGAGCGGAGCGGCAGGGTGCGAGGACAACGGAACGGGACAATAGTCGAGACCCGCTAGCACCTCCCTGGCGAAACGGCCGATGCCGTGGTTGCCAATCCAGCGTTGATCGGCATAGATCACGGCAAGCTCTCCGTCAGCTCGCGCTTGATTTCGGTTCGCCAGTAGGCGAGTAAGTCTTCGATGGTCCTCTCCAGGGGGATTTGGGGGATCCATCCGGTCAACCTGTGAATTTTTCCGGAATTACCAAGGATCTGCGGAACCTCGTGGGGGCGGACTCGAGCGGGATCAACCTCTATTTTGACAGGCACGTTGCAATTCCTCTGTAGCTCCTTGACGAGGTCCGCCAGAAGCACGGTACGACCCGAGCATACGTTGTAGATTTCTCCGATCGTGCCCTTGTCGAGCAGTTGACAGTAGGCGACGACCACGTCGCGGACATCGGTGAAGTCACGCGTCACATTGATGTTTCCAACCTTTAACGTTGCCGGGCGCAGGCCCGCTTCCATTTCAGCCAGTTGCTTCGCAAAAGAAGGCAACACAAAACTGGGGAGTTGCCCGGGGCCGGTGTGATTGAAGGCTCGAGCCGTAATGATTCCCCCGCTCATAGATTTTTGAAACTGCACGGCCAAGCAACTCGGCCATCGCCTTAGTAGCCGCGTAAGGATTGGCAGGATCCAACGGACTCGTCTCGGCCAGGGCGACGTCGGAGGGCGCATACACCTGCGACGTGCTAATGTTCAGAATTCTCGGAGGAGACGGCAAGCGCCATCGCAGCTTCAAAAACGTTGTATGAGCCCACCACATTGACGTCAAACGTAAGCTCTCGGGTTGTTCCAGGAGGCGGGGACCGAGGAAACGCCAGCGAGGTGGAAGATCTGGTTGGGAGATGCGGCGCGAACAATCGCTCGGATATCATCCGAGTTACAAATGTCCGCCTTGCAATAATCCACTCCTGGCTCGTCGAATTGCGAGGCCTGGCCGAAGAAACGACGGTGAGTTTTGCATTCGAAGGATTTCAGAAAGCGCACAAGGTGGGAGCCGACAAAGCCCGTTCCGCCGGTGATGAGGATGCGACGCACTTCGTAGTTTTCCAGACCGATCGAGTGGCTCGGGCAACTCAGCGTGCGAAAGATACCGCTCCGGAAATATCTTTGGACACCAGTTGAAGATCGCTGTCGACCATCATCTCTACGAGTTTCTCGAAGGTCACTTCTGGATGCCACGCCAGCACACGGCGAGCCTTTGGGCAATCGCCACGGAGGTGCTGCACGTCGGCGGGCCTAAGCAGCTCCGAATCGATTTCGACGTGGTTTTCATAGTCCAATCCGGCGCGGGAAAATGCAACCTCTAACAGACGTTTTACGCTGTGCGTCCGCCCGGTGGCGATGACATAGTCATCAGCCTTTTCCTGCTGGAGCATCAGCCACATCGCCCAAACATAGTCGCCCGCGAAACCCCAGTCCCGTTCGGCTTCAAGATTTCCCATTTTTCTGAGCTTGTCTTGGAGACCTAGCTTGATTCTGGCCACATTGTAGGAGACGCGGCGGCTGACGAACTCAATTCCACGGCGCGGCGATTCGTGATTGAACAAGATACCCGAACAGGCATAGAGGCCGTAGCTTTCCCGTGCATTGACTGTAATCCAGTGACCGTATAACTTGGCGACGCCATAAGGACTGCGTGGATAAAAGCGAGTCGATTCCGTCTGCGGCGACTCATGAACCATCCCGAACATTTCGCTGGAGGAGGCCTGATAGAAGCGGAACTGCAGGATTGACGACCCGGATAGCCTCCAACATGCGCGTAACCCCGAGCGCGGTGAACTCTCCTGTCAACACGGGCTGGCTCCAGGAGGTGGGAACGCAACGACTGAGCGGCCAGGTTGTAAACCTCGTCAGGTTCAGTTTTCTGCAAGAGCTGTAATCAGCGAACTTTGATCTAAGGTCGCCGGGCACAAGTTCAATTTCGTCCTGAAGGTGCTTGATGCGTTCGAAGTTGATCGTGCTGCTGCGGCGAATCAAGCCAAAAACGCGATAGTTCATTTTCAGCAAGAAACTCCGCCAAAATAAGAACCATCCTGACCTGTGATTCCCGTAATTAGAGCTTTGCTGGCATTTACTGTGATTTGTGAATCAAAATCTTAATACATATGCGTAACCGTCTTCCTCACGCAAAGCATGCAGCAGCGGAATGCTTTCTACCGATTTAACGGGTATCATTTGATGATGCTGCGAGGGCTGCGCCCAGTGATAGCCAGTTGCGAAGTGATCTGAGTCCAGTCGCAGCAGTCCGCGGACGAAGGCTCCGGTCGGGAGTTTGTAGGGGACGACGATTTGATCACCTGGGTACATCCGGATGCGATCGAATTTTGATCCTTGTTAAAGAGACCGTTCACGTTATTGGCAGCGACTACGACTCCGTTAGCGCGTAGCACGAATGCATGGTGCATGTCCGACTGAGGTTTTCCTTTGCCGGCGATTTCGAGATACGCTCCGGTTGTATTCCGGGGCTCGTTTAAATGAACGATCCTGGATTGTACACGTCTCCCACCACCGAAACAGTGGAAGGAGTATGGGGAATGGTGAGCCGGTCGCTATCTTCCATGACCATGTCAGGGAAATCGGTTACATCCTTATCCTTGGGTCTGACGGGGAGTGCGACGCGTCCGCTGGCGCGCGTACTACGGAGTTGGTCAATGATGGCTTGCTGTGCCGCCAGCATTTGCGGCAAATCTCCGGGTGTCGTGGAAGCTGCCACTGCCACGGCCGACTGTCGGATCTGTACCTCCATAGTGCGAGCCAATTCGTCGAGGCTCTTTTGTTGGTCGATCCTTGCCGATTCGCGGGTGAATTGCGACCCGTAGACGTAGGCGTCTGGAGTCAGCCCGCCGGCGCGTAGCAAAACCGACCGCAGCGTTTCATTGGTTTCCAGTTTATAAACGCCGGGGCGCCGCACTTCGCCTTCGACGATCACATACTGAGATCGCTCGGTTTGCGGGACAGTGATGTCGCGTTGCGAGAATATCGTAACGATATCGCCCGGCTGCAATTCCAAATTGCTGGCTTCGTCATGTTCCAGGATCGCTTTGCGCAGGCTCATCCAAAGAAGCTTCGAGGAGAGATCGATTGGATTCACGCGCTGGATAATGGCGTAATCCCAGTTGATCTCTGGAGCATAGCGGCGCACATCCTCGGCAATATCCCGGACCGTGTTCGGATTCGGGTTGTTCGGATTGCTGCTCGCCCCCTGAGAGGGGTGTTGATTTCCCGAAGGGGGATTGCCGGTCTTCGAAGAATCGGTAGTCGGTGGATTTTGCTCGTTCTGCGCGTAGATCGCATCCGCCAGATTTGAAGAACCCGCTGCATCGGGTAAAACTTCCGGCGTGTTGGGATTCTGGGTCGATTCCGGAGCACCAGGGATTGCAGTGCCGTTGGGCGCGATGCCATTCGCCGGTTGCTGATTCGGGGTGGAGCGGTTGCTCGATGGCAGCGCTGGCACCGGATATTCCGTGGCGCGACCGTTGACGATAGCGGCGCGATTGCGCCAGTAGCGACGAGTCAGCAAGGCCTGTGCGTTAGGAATCAAGTCGCTGATCCGCATGCCCGGCTTCCAGGGATAGCGTCCTGGGTTGGCAACATTGCCGCGCAAGGTCACGGTATCTTCGAAACGTGGAACGATCGAAAAAACCCGGACTATATCACCATCCTGGAGCGGGAGAGCGCGGGACTGGGCGTCGTAGGGGAACTCCAGCGTCTTACGGGCCTGATGATCGACGAAGCGATCGATGGTGATCTTATTCGTGTCGGCTACGGTGCTCAGGTCCCCGGCAATCTCAATCAAATCGTTCAAGGTGGAATTGTCCTTCATCTCGTAGATGGCTGGCGAGTTCACGGAGCCTGAGATGGCGATCAGAGGGCCAACGTGCGGAATGTAGAGGACGTCGCCGGGTTGCAGGCGGACATCCTTGGACTTGTCGCCCTCGATGAGCAGGTCATAGAAATCGAAATCAGTGATTGTAGCGCCATCGCGCCGGACCTGGATGTGCCGCAACGACCCCTGCGGGGCAGGGCCACCCGAGGCAAAGATCGCATTGACCAGCGTGCTGAGCGAACTGATGGTATAAGTCCCAGGATAGCGGGCATAACCCACAACTACGACCTGGATGGAGCGAAGCCTGCCGATATTTGCGGTGAGGTTGAAGTTCTTGAATACTTTCCCAGCCTCTTGCTTAAGATGTTGCTCCAGATCTCCGTAATGGACTCCGGCAACGGATATCTGTCCGACCTGCGGGATGTAAACTTGGCCAGACCGATCCACGACGACCCGCAAGTTAGCCTGGACCTGCCCCCAAACCTTAATCTGCAATTCGTCGCCGGGACCGATGATGTAGTCGCTGGGAACCTGCATCCAGTCCACCGGAGAAAAGGTACTCGGGGCCTGGACGAATAACGACTGGCCGAACAGTGGCAATGGGCGGCCAACGGTGTCGGCTACCATCTGCTCAAACTCGGTTTCCGGCCGGATAGGAGCCTGCGGCCGCCAGATTTGCGAGGGATTGAGCGGAGGCCTGGTGGGAGTGTATTGATCTGGACTGAAACCGTAAGGCTGAGTCAACACCGGCGTACTCATTGGGAGGGACGAACCGCCGGTTCCTTGAGTGGCACTGGATCTTTGCTGCTGTGTAGAGCTGCATAGGGGAGTGTTGGCGATCGTGGGATCGGAACAATCCACGGATGTTCCCTGAGACGATGTGCCCTGAGATAAGGGATCACTCAGGGACTGCGAAAAACATGTTCCAACCCAAAGGACGAAGACTAAGCCAAACAGCAGCGACTTTTGCATGGTGGATTCAGAAATCCTGTAGACTCCAAGAGTGTGGTGTTTCATTCTACCAAGTGCCCGATACTAGAGGAATGGCTAGCTGGACGCGAGAGCCGAATGGCTGATCAACGATAGGATTATCTAGTTGTAGTTCAGTGCATTAGGCTTCAGATCGCTACAAGGAAGACAACAGCGGTGGAGTCCCCGACAAAGGCGTCTGGTCAATTCCTCCACGGGCGGATCGAGAGAGTCGGGCTACATTCCAATCCAACCCGTTGTAGCATTTTACCTCTAACGCAGCCGTTATTCCCTTCCCTCTGGCAAAGCTTGCCCGTCCGTTTTCTTCGTCGACCGTCTAGCGGCGCAGAAGTGACTGAAGGGAAAGAAAAAGTATGGCGCGCCCGGAGAGATTCGAACTCCCGACCTATTGCTACGGAGGAACCACAACTTGCATGCAGCGCGACGAATTGCGACCAAGTGCTACGAATTCCTTCTCCGGCAAGGTTTTCTGAGATGTTCTGACAATCGGTAGCAGTTGATAAGGTGTGGCTAGTTCGGATCACCTACAACCATCCAATCGAATACATCTGAAGACCCGGCACACGATACCGTGAAGGCGTCTGTACTTTTCTCGGTCAAGCTTACGCCGCCCTTTGTAGTCTCATCGAATACAAGAATGTTGGGCTGTACGCTGTAAGCCACTGGCAGCGTGATAGTCTTCTTACCCTTAACACAGGCAGAATGGTCTGAATATTTGGCCGCCGCCGATTGATTCAGCAGGGCTGACGCAACACCTCCAGCCACGATATTTCCTAATTGGTCTCTTCCTTGAACTACACCGCTGCCTCGATTGGTCCAAAATGGATATTTAATCCAACCACCGACGCTGGGCACATCAAACATAACGGCGCCAGTTCCGCTAACCGCAAAAAGCAACATCGCTGTAGAGCTGGCATTTGACGGCCACACAGATGAAACATTCAAGGCACCCCCTGTAACCCGCCAAAATGCTGTCGGAGGCGTTCCGTTTGTTTCATCCTGCAAGAATGTGCCACCGTCAATTCGAACATTTCCGCTGCTCAGAACGCCGTAGTATGCGGTTGCCCCGGGCGCGGTTGAAAGCTCGGGGTCTTCCTGGTTCACGCCGACAAGCACCGTGCTTCCAGTTCCGGCATCTTGCACGAATTGACAATTGTCGAAGCTTCCACCAATGAAGGTCAAAAGATCGCCTTCGCTGTTATGCACGCAGGTGGTTTTGTATCCGGTGGATACGGAATACTCGAAATCGGAATTGATAAACTGAATCGATTCACCAGTG
Source organism: uncultured Acidobacteriaceae bacterium (assembly GCA_963750245.1). Classification (GTDB taxonomy): domain Bacteria; phylum Acidobacteriota; class Terriglobia; order Terriglobales; family Acidobacteriaceae; genus Sulfotelmatobacter. The sequence goes on along the minus strand of CAVVQB010000001.1, from coordinate 112,816 downwards.
TTCGCGACAGATGGAATGTATAGGTTTGAGGTGCCGGGAAAATCGAAGTTGCAGCGAACACAAGTGGTGTCCCAGGTGTTGGCGGCATACTGCATATTGATATCGAATCCCGCGACGGTTATGCCCTGACCAAACCAGCCATAAGCACCATTCTCTCCACCTAGCAACAATCCGATTGTCGATCCAGCCAAAACGCTGTTTGTGAAGTGAATATCACGTAACCCAAATCCCGGCAGTATTCCACCTCCAGGCGAGAATGAGCCGCAGTTGAATGTAATGGCCGTGGCGTTCGTTCCACCGACCCAGTTCAGGGTTGTGGCATTTCTTCCCGCGCCCACAAGAAGAGGGCAAACGCCTGGGTTTGAAAAGTTAAGCGGCGTAGACCAAGGGAATGTCCCTGCAGCGACGTAAATCGAACCACCGTTGGGCCCGAGTTGCGCATATGCTGCATTGATCCATGCGCCAATATCAGCGCCATAGCACCAACTTGGCGCATACGAAGTTCCGCAACTTGCTGGGTATAACACACCGTGTAGCGTTGCTGATCCTGTCAAATAAGAATCAAGCCTTAAAAAATTCTTATTGAGCAGGACATTCCAATCAGGTGAATCGGAACCCGGGATATTCAGAGCGAGGTTCGGTGTCGTAGTCTGCGATGAAGCGAGAACGGGAGAAAACAGTATCACCAATCCTAAAATATGCCTCATGGGAGCAGAAACAAACGACACGATCGTGACGCAGAAGAGTTGTCGCAGCAGCTTCATTTGTCTTCTTCTCCCTAAACAGGCCAAATGATTTAGTCCTTGAATTGGCCTACGATGAAGGGAATGATAGCAATAAGTCTTTGCCCCTTCTACTTGCAGACAAATCCAAAGCCACAGGCTTTCGTCGATGCAGTGCTGGGCAACGCGGGTGGCGTGGCTTTTTTATCAGTCCCGAAAATACCGCCGAGGTCTGGAAGGTGTCTAAGACCTTAATTGAAATTGAAGCCAACTCGAGGAATTCGACACAGTCGGGAGACCAGAACTCGTTAAAGGAAAACATAATGGCGGTCCTTTAGAGCGTCAAAGCTTCCGTGAAGATTTCTGGTGTCCCGAAATAAAAACTCAGGGTTGGCACTCAGACATAGGCGTCGCGCCTCGGGGAATGCATCGGTCCATGGCAACCGACACACAGCGTAATCAGGTTTTCCTCGGAATCGTGGCCGGAGTGACTGCGAAACTGTTGATGGTGCCGCCCAGAGTCGAACTCTACCGCAGGATTGAACTCGCCAGCCGTCCATGGGCAGCAGTCGAAGACTGTCTTACCGGACGACTACAGTAAATGTCGTGCTGTGGTTCAGGTTGCCGGAAGTCGCCGTGATCGTCGCTGTATATGTTCCGCTTGGCGTTCCGGACGTTGTGTGGGTAGACGACGAGTTACCCCCTCCGCACCCCAGTGCGAAGACTACGCCCATCACCATTACTGAGGCGGCGAGCGAGGTTAGGCGCTCGCGGCTTCGCACCCACAGGAATGCCGACCCTAAGAACATCAGTGTCCAGGCCAGCGGCATTCGAGCCGCCGGGAAAGTAATCTGAGGAGCGGCGACCGCAGCAGCCGGCGCAGTCGTTGCGATCTCTACCGTCACTGTCTGCGTCCCGCCGCCGCTAAGCCCCAGCGACTCGCTCGATAGGCCGCAGGTTGGGCCTGGGGTGACCGCCGGCGTAACGGCGCAGGTCAGGCTCACTGTTCCGGCGAACGAGTCCATAGGCGAAAAGACTAGACCAAAGTCCGCTGTTTGTCCGGCGCTAATGATTTGGGAAGTCGGAGAGCCGGAAGCGGTGCCCATGGAAAAATCTGGGCCTGTCTGAACGTCGAGCGATAGCGGCACGGTATTCATTATCGATCCTGCGCTTCCTTGGACTTCTACGGGATAGGTACCAGCGGCCATGCTCGCACTCGTCGTTATCGTTAGAGCAGACGTTCCCGAACTATTGGCAATTGAAGGGGGGCTAAAGGCGCAATTGGCCCCGCTCGGCAGCCCCACGCAGGAAAGACTCACGGTGCCGGTGAATCCGAACGCAGGCGTGAGGCTCACGGTCGACGCCGCCGAAGAACCTGCAGCGATGGTCCCAGGTGACAAAGCTGTGGCTGACAGTCCGAATCCGGGTGGGGTTGTATTCAGCACCACCGCGACTCCGTTTGTGGGCGTGAGAAGGATGTCGGGACGGCCGTCGCCGTTCATATCGGCAATATAATGCGGTGGCTGAATGTCGCCCGGCCACAGAATTGGGATAAGTGTGCCGAAAGTTCCATCGCCATTTCCCAACTCCACTCCACTTGTTAGAATGCGAGCATTCGTCTGCGTCTCAACATAGGCGACAAGGTCCAATTTGCCATCACCATTCAGGTCAGCCACCGCGACGATTGTGTTGGACATCGTTGCCAGCAGGGTAAATGTCCCGTCGCCGTTTCCCAGGGCAACTTGGTTGCTGGAGATCAAGTCAGGTTTCCCGTCATCGTTGAGATCGCCGGTAAACAGCGGAGCAAAGTTGTCTAGACTAGTGGGAAATACTGCGGGCTGAAAGGTCCCATCGCCGATTCCAAACAGAATTGCGGTTGGGGGACCTCCGGTCGCAAGGTCCAGTTTACCGTCGCCATTGAAATCCGCTGCGACCAGGGCACTTCCTCCACCATCGAAATACAGAACCGGCGCCGCAAATGTACCATCGCCGTTTCCGAGCAAGATGGCAACCGACTGGCCGTCTAAGACGGCTAAATCGGGCTTTCCGTCATGGTTGAAGTCGGCGACGAGAGCTGTGCCACCACCGAGTACGTTCTGCGGATAAAAGACGGGCGTCTCAAAGCTGCCGTTGCCCTCGCCCAGCAAGACGCTATAACCCCAGTCTTGCGTTATTGGGTCATTGCCGATCACCACGAGATCGAGAATGCCGTCGCCGTTGAAGTCCGCAGTCACGATTGAGAAGCCCGAGTCTTGAAGGATGTAGGTGTTAATCAAGGAGAGCTTGCCTGTCCCGTTGTTGCGAAGAATGAAAACGTAGTTGGAGTCAGTGCCGTTTACGTCCTGAGTCGATGCCACTGCCACGTCAGGAGTGCCATCCTTGTCGAAATCGCCAATTGCAAGCGCGTTAATCGGCGTGGGTGTCGGTATCAGTCCAAGCGGAACCCCTTGGAAAGTACCGTTGCCATTCCCGAGTTGCACAGAATCCCCCGAGGCAATGTCCGATTTTCCGTCAAGGTTAAAGTCCGCAATCGCAATTCCGGTAACCGGAGCGGATGCGTCTATAAAGGGCATGTTCAGAACGTAATTGCTGGTATTGGAAAAAGTTCCGTCTCCATTTCCGAGGTATATCTCAGCAAACGACAAGTTGTTCTGTAACACCAGATCCAGCTTCCCGTCGCCGTTCACGTCAGCGGCGGCCAGTGGGCCGGAGGCGAGGAAGGCAACCGCGGGAGCCTCGAAAGTACCGTCCCCATTTCCCAGGGAAAGATAGGTTGTAGGTGGAATTGTGCAGCTTCCATTGCAGTATTCGGGGATGCTGATCGCGAGGTCGAGTTTCCCGTCGCCATTAAAGTCTCCAGCGATGGCGTACTGCGGATAGTAAACTCCAGCAGAGGTTTTTGGCACCGTCCGAAAAGTCCCATCCCCGTTCCCCAGCAAAACGATTTGCTGCCCGGCGACATTGTTTCCCGCGATGCTCACGGCAACGTCGATCTTGCCGTCGCCGTTAAAGTCCCCCAAAGAGAGGACAGTCGCTCCGACCGAGGCCGCCCCCAAGTTGTACGACACTCCCGAGGCGAACGTGCCGTCGCCTTTGCTGATGTAAACGAATAATGAACTCCCAAATACTCCGACGACATCGGCTTTGCCGTCTCCGTTCAGGTCGGTGGCGGCAACAGCTACTAAACCGGCAGCGCTCGCAGTACTGATCGGCGACTGGAAAGTGCCGTCGCCATTTCCCAACAACACCAGCAGCGTGCCCAATCCCTGCTCTAACGCATCGGGCTTGCCGTCACCGTTGAAATCGGCCACGGCCAGCACCAGCCCAGACGATACCGAAACCGGTGTGCCCAGCCTGAAGGTCCCGTCGCCGTTCCCCAAATTCAAGGTGCCATCCGAGGTCAGGATGTCGGGCTTACCGTCCCCGTTGAAGTCGGCCACAAACACGTTGCCGGAGCCAGCGTACGGTGGGGGCTGAAAGAACGAGACTTGAGCTTGTAGTGGAAAGGAGAGGATTACAAGGTTCACCAAGGCGACGGCGAGCATCAGCGCTTCGCGTTTCATGGCGGGACCTCATGCGGAACGTAGAGCATCCCGCAGCCGCGGTTTGATGGGGAAGGAGAACCGTAGTCAGACAGATGTTTATAACATAACTCGCTGCACTTTAGCGGAGACATTCCCAGGAATGTGCGCCGGATCACTTATTTGCAGTCGCGAGAGTAGTTAACGCAAAACTTCCTCGATAAGCTGCTCCACTTTCGAGGCCAGTCTGCGGCAGGCGCCCGGCCACACTCTCCGACAACTCCTCGCCATGTTCAAAGCACTCACCGGTAAGACTTACGCAGAACGCCTGCGGAGTCGCCCCATAGAGCCGACCGGCCACACCGAGGAGTTCGGCGGGCGTGAGCTGGTGGCTGAACTGTGCTTTCGCCGGCGGCAGTGTAACCTGACGGCAGTGCAGTTCCCCCGGCTCGCCGTCGCAACTCGCATCCACAAAGATCACGGTGTTGGCGTGGCTGATGGATTCAGCCACCTCCGGCAGGAGCTGGGTCAACTGCAAGATTTCAACTTCGGGCGATGCCAATCTCTGGCGCAGGTCGCCGGCGACAACCCAACCCACGCCGTCGTCGCTGCGCAGCGGGTTGCCGTAGGCGACGATGAGCACTCGAGGCATTAAGTTGGCGACTCTGCTGCGCGTTACTTCTCTACGTTACTCGGTCCGCGTTACCCGGTCTGCATTACCCCGTCCGCTCAACCTGGTCCAGTAGTTCACCGCTGGGGCTAAGCAGTTCGACGCGAAGCGCCATCTGGCCGAGCGCATGAGTGGAGCAGCTGAGGCAGGGATCGTAGGTACGAATCACGGCCTCGACGCGGTTCAGCATGCCGGGCGTCAGATGATTGCCGCGGACGAAATGCTTGGCCACCTGCAGAATGCTGCGGTTCATCGCGAGATTGTTGTGTCCGGTGGCGATGACCAGGTTGCACCAGCGAATCAGGCCCTGCTCGTCAATTTTGTAATGGTGGAAGAGGGTTCCGCGGGGAGCTTCGCAGGCGCCGACGCCTTCGAGCGCATTGGGCCGCGCGACTGCGCGCACCCGCTGGGAGAGAATTTCGGAATCGTTCAGCACCTGCTCCATGCGCTCCACGCAATACAGCATCTCGACCAGCCGCGCGTGGTGATAGTGGAAAGAGCTTAGGACCGCAGTGCGTTGCAGTTCGTGGAACTCGGCGAGCTCCTGATCGGCGCGCGGCGTGCCGCAGCGATCGGCGACATTCAACCGGGCCAGCGGCCCCACGCGGTAAATGCCATCGGGGAATCCCACCGGTTTGTAATACGTCGACTTCATGTAGCTCCAGGGCTCGACCTTTTCTCCGATGTAGTCGAAATAACGCGTGGGATCCAGAGCATCGGCCACGACCTTGCCGGCGGCGTCAATGATGCGGATTTTGCCGTCGTAGAAGGTGAGTCCGTTGTCCTGCTTCACGATGCCCATGAACATGGTGGGGAAATTGCCGAAGCTGGCGATTTCCTCACGGAAATGTTCCATCCGTCCCTTGAACCACTCGAGGGTTCGCTCCACGATACGAAGCGCGTCCGGGATGGCGGAGAGAATGGCGTCGCGGTTCGTCTCGGTTAGCGGCTCGCTCACGCCGCCGGGGACGATCCACGCGGGATGGATCCGCTTGCCTCCCAGCCGCTCGATAATTTCCTGTCCGAATTGCCGCAGGCGGATTCCGTCTCGCGCCAGCTCCGGATTCTCCTCGGCGACGCCGAAAATATTGCTCTTGGCGGGATCGGCGTCCATGCCCAATAACAGGTCCGGAGAGGAGAGATGAAAAAGGCTCAGGGCGTGGGATTGCACGACCTGGGCCAGTCCGAAGATGCGGCGCAGCTTTTCCGCGGTGGGCGGGATTCTTACGGCTAGCAGCGCGTCGCAGGCCTTAGCGGATGCGATGAGGTGGCTAACCGGACAGATGCCGCAGATGCGGGCCATGAGCGAGGGCATCTCGTAAAACGGACGCCCTTCGCAGAATTTCTCGAAGCCGCGGAACTGCGTGACGTGAAAGCGCGCCTCCTCGACCGCCCCCTCTTCATCAAGGTGCAATGTGATTTTGGAGTGACCCTCGATACGCGTAACCGGGTCGATGATGATCGTCTTACCCTGCTTCACAGCTTCACCCACGGCTTTCGACTGTTCACGATTTCAAACTCGCTTGCGGTCCTAAGACCGGTTATGAACCAAAACGCGTTTTCATGCTCACCTGAGGCTGCCGGCCGTCCAGCAACTCCGTGAGCACGTAAAAAATGGTATCGGCCGATGGCGGACAGCCGGGTACGAACACATCGACCGCAACGACCTCATGAATCGGGCGCGAATTAGGAAGCAGCGCGGGCACGATCTGGTTCGGAATACCCGGGTCGAAGGTTACATTTTCCCGATAGGCCCGGTCATACACCGCCTTTACGCCGAAGGAATTCCTCATGCCGGGCACGTTGGCGGTCACGGCGCAATCACCCAGTGAAATCAGCGTGGTTGTCCGCTGCCGCACGATTTGGATTTTGTGCAGATCTTCCTCGCTGCTAACTGCTCCCTCCACCAGCGCGAGGTCCACATTCTCGGGAAATTCTTTCGCATCCACCAGCGGGCTGTAGACCAGATCGACGCGGGCGGCCAGCGCGAGCAGGCGCTCGTCCATGTCGAGGAACGACATGTGACAGCCGGAGCAGCCATCCAGCCAAACCGTTGCCAGGCGCTTTTTATCCATGGCAGCCACTTCCTTGCAAGCCGCTCATTCGTTTTCCTCCCGCATCAGGGTGAGATAAGGCAGAAACTGGCGGCGCTTCAGCATCTCCGCCACCGAGCGGCCTTTCTCGAACAGCGCGCCCGTGGGGCAGACGTGCACACACTTTCCGCAGCTGGTGCAGGTCTCCGACGAGCCCCAGGGTTCGTTCAAATCGGTTATGACTTTGGCGTCGATGCCCCGGCCCATCACATCCCAGGTATGCGCGCCTTCAATTTCATCGCACACCCGCACGCAGCGCATGCACAGAATGCAGCGGTTGTGATCGATGACGAAGCGGTCGTGCGAGGCATCGACCTCCATTTTCGGATAGCGGTAGGGAAAGTGAACGTGCGTGATCTCCAGCTTTTGCGCCAGCCTCTGCATTTCACAGTGGCCGTTCGAAACGCAGACCGAGCAAATGTGATTGCGCTCGGCGAAGAGCAGTTCCAGGATCATCCTGCGGTATTTTTGCAGGCGCTCGGAGTTGGTGGTCACCTCCATGCCCTCTTCCACCGCGGTGACGCAGGCCGGGAGCAAACGGTTCTGTCCCTTGACTTCCACCAGGCACATGCGGCAGGCTCCCATGTCGGTGAGACCATCCATCTCACAGAGGCGAGGAACGAAGATTCCGTTCTGGCGAGCCACATCGAGAATGGTTTCATCCTGGCGGCCGCTCAGGTCCCGGCCATCGATCTTCAGCGTCTTGACGCTCGCGGTCGGACTCATTCCGGCTCTCCGTTCTGCTGCTGGCCGCAGACTCCGGCCGGACATTTGTGATCATCGATATGCGCGCGATATTCCTCGCCAAATGAACGCAGCGTGCTCACTACAGGATTGGGCGCCGACTGTCCCAGGCCGCACAGGCTGGTGTGCTTCAGCAGGTCGCAGAGCTCTTCCAGCATGCTCATATCCCGCGGGGTGGCGCTCATGGTGCTAATGGAGGTAAGAATGCGATGCATCTGGTAGGTGCCGACCCGGCAGGGGATGCACTTGCCGCAGGATTCGGTCATGCAGAAATCCATGAAGTACTTGGCCACATCCACCATGCAGGAACTCTCGTCCATGACGATCATTCCGCCCGAGCCCATGATTGAGCCGGCGCGCGCCAGCGACTCGTAATCCACCGGCATGTCGAGGCAGGATTCAGGCAGGCAGCCGCCGGAGGGGCCACCGGTTTGCACGGCTTTGAATTTGCGCCCCTGGGGAATGCCGCCGCCGATTTCAAAGACCATCTCGCGCAAGCTGATTCCCATCGGAACTTCCACCAGGCCCGTGTTCTGCACGCTTCCGGCGAGCGCGAATACTTTCGTGCCTTTGCTTTTTTCGGTACCGATCTGCGCGTACCAATCCCCGCCGTTGCGAATGATGGGCGCGATGTTGGCGTAGGTTTCGACGTTGTTAATCAGCGTAGGCTGGCCAAACAGGCCTTCCATTGCAGGATAAGGCGGACGCGGGCGCGGAGTTCCGCGCTTGCCTTCCACCGACGCGATGAGGGCAGTTTCTTCTCCGCAGACGAACGCGCCTGCGCCCAGCCGGAGGTCAAGGCGCAAGCTGAAGCGCGTGCCACAGATATTTGCGCCCAGCAGGCCGGCGCGCTCCGCCTGCCGAATCGCATTCCGCAAGCGCTTGATGGCCAGCGGATATTCGGCGCGCACGTAAATGTATCCTTCCGATGCACCCACGGCATAGGCAGCGATCAGCATGCCTTCGAGGACGCGGTGCGGATCGCTCTCCAGCACGCTGCGATCCATGAAGGCGCCAGGATCGCCCTCATCGGCATTGCAGATGACATACTTCTGTGTGCCTACGGATTTCGATACCGTGCTCCACTTCAGACCGGTGGGGTAGCCCGCGCCGCCGCGGCCGCGCAAGCCGCTCTTGGTGACCTGCTCGACGACTTCGCGGGGCGACATTTCTGTGACCGCTTTGATCAGAGCGGTATAACCCTCGGCCGCGATGTAGTCCTCGATCCGCTCGGGATCGATGACGCCACAGTTCTCCAGCACAATCTTTTTTTGACGCTGGAAGAATGGAACATTTGTGGGGCAAATTAGGTTGTCGACTGCCGCTCCTTCCAGGCTGTCGAGAACCGCCGCGGCGTCGCTGGCGGCCACATGCTGGTACAGGACGCCGCTGCTCGTGGAAACCAGCGGACCCTCCGCGCACAGCCCCATACAGCCTACGCCCTTCACCCGGCAGCGTTGTTTCGTGCCCCGACGCTCGACTTCCTGATCCAGCGCATCCTTCACGCTTTGGCTCTGGCAGGAGATACACCCGGCGGCGACACACACTCGCACCTGTTGTGGAAACTGGTTTTGAGCTTCGCGTTCAGTTTCGGCGATCTGGTCAAGCTCTTCAGGAGTCATGTTCTTCCACGGCGATGCTCTTCCAAATCATGGACGGGCCCATTGTTTCAGCCGCTGCTGCAGGCCGGGCACACTTACTTTTCCGGCAACTTCCTGGTCATACACCACGGCCGGCGCCAGCCCACAAGAGCCCAGGCAGCGCGCGGTCAAAAGCGAAACCTTTTTGTCGGACGTCGTCTCACCGGCAACGATACCCAAGTCGTGTTCGACGGCGTGCAGCAACTGCGGCGCGCCCTTGATGTAGCAAGCTGTTCCCATGCAAATCACGCAGGTGTGTTCACCCGCCGGCTTGAGAGTAAAGAAGTGATAGAAGGTTGCGACGCCGTACGCTCGGCTCAAGGGAACGCGCAACGACATGGCGACATAACGCAAGGCGGGAACATCCAGATAGCCAAACGCTTCCTGCACGGTGTGCAGGGTTTCAATCAGGCCACGCGACTGCTGACCCTGGCGGCGCATGGTTGCGTCCACCAGTTTCCAGCGTTTGTCCTGATTGGGTGGCGCTGGCTTCGATACATATGATGGCATACTCGCTTTCTATAGTCCGGGGTGACTGTCCCGGCGGTTCGACCGTAGGAATGCGAAGTTGTTATTGCGATCGACATATTTATGAACAATTGATTCTAGTCCCGCACAGGAGTCATCGGCGCAAGTTTTTTTTATTTTGAGCAAGCGCGAGGGCAAGGTGTACCAAATCGGGGCATGATTCCTTTTGGCCGTTCGCGGAACGCGCTTTGCACCTTCGTGCAGTTGACTGCGCCCGCGAGGTCGCGTGCAAATAAACAAGGACGCGGCTCGCGGGAAGAACTTCGCGGTTGTCCTATTTTCGCTTTAGATTTTGACCCGACTATTCTTCTTTTTTCTCCGGCTCTTGCGGCAGAGCTTTTTCGATGGGCTTGCGTGGCAGCATCTGGTCGCGCATGGCCGCATCGTAAACAAAGCCTGCGACAATCACGGCCATCTGTTTCAAATCGTCGGGCTGCAGGCGGTCGTACACATCCATATTGGAATGATGTGTGCGCGTTTCATACTCGATGGGATCCTGAATGAATTGAAATCCCGGAATGCCCACTGCGTCGAAGGACAGATGATCGGTGCCGCCGGTGTTGCGCATGGTGAGTGTGGTCATGCCGAGATCCTTGAAGGGCTTCATCCAGGCTTCGAAGATGGGAGACACGGCTTCGTTCTCCTGAAGATAAACGCCGCGAATCTTACCCGTGCCGTTGTCGACGTTGAAATAGGCGGAGACTTTCGCTTGCTCGGGCTTTACCGTAACCTCTCCAGCCTCGCGGCGCAGGAGCGTTGGCATGCCTTTCATCAAAGGATCGTCCATGGGCGGGCGGGAGCCGAAATGGTTCTGAACATAGCCCTGCGAACCGAGAAGCCCTTGTTCTTCGCCGCTCCAGAGGCCGATGCGGATGGTGCGGCGCGGCTGGATATTGAGCGCTTTCAGAATACGGACAGCCTCCATCATGACGATGGTTCCGGCGCCGTTGTCGGTAGCTCCCGTACCCGCGTGCCAGGAATCGAGGTGTGCGCCCAGCATCACGAGTTCATCTTTCTTGTCGCGTGCCGGGAATCTCGGCGATGGTGTCGTACTGCATCGGATCGTCATCGTAGAAAGTGTTGGTGACGTTCAGTTCGAGAGAGACGTCTTTCTTTTGCTGCAGCAGCCGCGCGATGCGAGTCCAGTGCTCGATCGCCATGGTGAGTTGAGGGACGGTGGTGGTCTCTCCAGTTTTGTAGGATCCGCCCGACTGCACAAACACAGTTCCGCCGCCGGAAGTTTGGCGGCTGTGATCGATGACGGCCAGAACTTTTTCTTCGGCGAAGAATTGGTTCAAGTCCTTGATGAACTGCATGCGCTTGACGTAAGTGGCCATGGTGAAGGCTGGATGGTCGGGAGGAATTTGATAGTCGGATACCTTGGAGAGATCTTCGTCGCTGTCGCGTTTGTACGGCGCTTCGGTGATCGGCTTCACCTCCGGATCATCGCCCAGGATGACGATCATGCCGGCGAGCTTGCCTTTGTATTTGTCGAAGTCTTTTTTGTCGGTAATGGTGGCGCGGATGCACTTGCCCTGCACCACACCGTTCGTCCCCGGAGTCCAAGCTTTGGGATAGGCGAGAAGTGTCACAACATCGGGCGAGGTCATGCGCACGTTGACGTATTGGTTGGCCCAGCCGCGGCCGAACGGCCCCCAGGGTTCGAGATGAGCATTGGATAAGGCCCATCGCGGTGAACTGGTCGCGCGTCCACTCGTTCGCACGCTTCATGTTGGGAGAGCCGGTGAGGCGTTCGCCGATGGAGTCCATCAATCCGGTGGCGTATTCCATGACTCTCGAATTGTGAAAGCCTTCGTAGCGGATGCGGCCGGTGGTCTCGAGATCAACTTTTTCCTGCGACCACGAAGTCGCAACCGATGCCATCACGAACAGAAGGCACACCAGACGCACGAACTTCTTCATGAAGAGCTCCTGAGGGAAAGATCAAACGGGCGATTATACAGGCGCGTTTCGCGAGCGGCGCGGAGTGATTTGTAAAGTTACTTCAAGCGGCAGCGTTGTTCTTGAAAGTACGTTGTCAGAAGCGGCACGAGTCTGACGCTGAAGCAGCATTGCCTGGTTAGGCTGCCGGCACTGGCAGGTAATTCAACAGGTCAAGAAAAGGCGGCGCGATGCCCTGCGTTCTCAGAAGCACGCTGATCTGTGCCACATGTCGCGCTTCATGAATCATCACATTCCACAACAGGCCATCCACCGTGTCCCTCTTCGCAGGACTCTCTTTCGTCGCAGCAGAGCTGCTTTCCCCGGGAGCTTTCTCTTCACTTCCGGCGGGAGGCTTGGCATCTTCCTCGTCGCCGCCTTTTATGACGTGTTGCACGACCAGAGAGATGCGGCGGTTGGAGGAGTCGAAGGGATTGTCCGGCTTACGAAGACGCTGATCGGCGAAGCCGCGAACCTGGGTGACTTGGCCTGATCCGACGCCGTTGGCCTGCATGAGGCGGCGAGCGGCGTTGGCGCGGTCGCTGGAAAGCTCCCAGTTGCTGTAGCTTCCCGTCGTGGCGTAGGGCTTGGAGTCCGTATGGCCTTCGATGGAAATCTTGTTGGGAAGCTTCCCGAGTTCCTGGGCTAACGTGATCAGCAAGTCGCGGCCATCGGCGTTGAGTTGCGGACTTCCACTGTCGAAGAAAGTTCCGGAGGCGGATTCCATCAGTTCGATACGCAGGCCTTCGCTGGTCACGGTCATTTCCACGTGGCTTTTGAGTTTATCGAAGTCGTCCATCTGTCGGATCTTCTGTTCCAGCTGATCCTTCAGCTTGGGCATGTTGTCCTTGGTGAGGGTGAAATTCTCGCCCGCTCCCTCGAGGCTCGACCCTTTTTTGGAAGCGGTTCCCATAGGATCGCGGAAATAGCCGCCGACTGCCTCCTGTACGGGCTTGCTGCTGCTGAGCAGCCACAGGACGATGAACAAAGACATCATCGCCGTGACGAAATCGGCATACGCGACTTTCCAGGCGCCACCGTGGTGGCCGCCGTGGCCGCCTTTTTTCTTCAGGATGATGATGGGACGTGTCTTGTCCATAAGAGTCGCGAGGCTGATTTATCCGGATGCGGTTGCGGCGGCTGCCGCGCCGTCGTCCGTCGCAGCCCGGTTACGGCAGGCGGATTCCACCTCTTTGAACGAAGGCCGCACATGCCCCGGCACCGCGCGCCGCGCCACTTCTACCGCCATGATGGGAGCGGTGCCTTTCAGGAAAGAAACAATAAGGACGCGCAACACATATAGGTAGGCGTGCTCGTCGTCGGCGAGTTTAACCATGTTGGCGGCGATGGGACCGACCAAGCCATAGCATAAAAGGATGCCGAGAAAAGTCCCGACCAGTGCGGCTGCAACCTTTTTCCCGATTTCTTCGGGAGGGCCGCCGAGCGCTCCCATCGTGATCACGATACCCAATACCGCCGCCACAATTCCGAGACCCGGCAAGGAATCCGCCATGCTGCTAAGGGCGGCCGTGGGCTGGGCGGCTTGATGATGGTGAACTTCCAAATCGAGGTCCAGCATCTGGTCCAGATCGAAGGCGTCCACGCCGGTGATGGCCATCCGTAGTGAATCGCAAACGAAGTCGCGGGCGTGATGGCCTTTGAGCACCGCCGGGCCCTTGGAGAAGACGGGGCTTTTCTCCGGCTCTTCCACATCGTTTTCCAGCGCCATCAGTCCATCTTTGCGTGCCTTGTTCAGCAATTCATACATCATCTTTAACGAATCGATGTAGGCTTGCTTGGTGTATTTCGAGCCGCCAAACACGCCGCCGATGCCTCCGGCAATCTGCTTGAGAATGTGGATTGGATTTGCGATCAGGACGGTGCCGAGCGCAGCTCCGCCGATGGTGACCAGCTCGGCCGGCTGGAGCAGCACGCGGAGGTTGCCGTGCTCCATGAGAAAGCCGCCGATCACGCAGCCGAAAACAACGATGATGCCGATAATCGCGAACATGTCTAGTCGTTACACTCAACTCGTCGAAGATGGATTGGGACGCGCAGCCGCGACAGCGCCGCTGCGCGAGTTTGCCCCTCCAGTTCCATCCAGAGTGCCCTCCGCCCTCAGCAAAAGCGACTCGACGCTGTCACCCAACAAAGCTGCCGTGCTTCCGATCAGGATTGCTACTGACAATTCCTCTCCCCACCATTCGATGGTGGCGCGCGCCGCCATCCTGAGAATGCGCTCGCCTACGGCCTGCAGTGCTTCGGTTCCGCAGCCACTCAAGATCACAAGAAAGCGGTCTTCGCTCCAGCGGCCGACGAAGTCCGTGGGCCACACTGTATTCCTCAACGTGCGACCCAGGACCCGCAACATGGACGAGGCTGCCTCCTGTCCGTATCTGGCGCGGAATTGGCCGAGTTCATGCACCTCCAGACAGATCACCCCGAATGGAATTTGCAACTCCGCGAATGTCCCCAACATTTCCCGCAGGTGGGACTGCATGATGGCGCGATTGGGCAATTCGGTGGCGGAATCGATACAGCCGCGTTCTTTCATGCTGCGCTCGTTGGGATTGGGACCGTTAACGGCAAACTCGTTCTCAAAGGTCTGGATAATGCCGATGATGGAGCCATGCTCATCTCGCAGCGGTATGGCCCAGGTGTGCACGGGAGACAGATATCCCGATCGGTGATGAATGAAACTCATGGTTTCCACCGGCTTGGCATCATGTAACGCGGCCGTCACCGGAGAATTCCCGGAGCACATCTCAGAGCTGGTTTGCTTGCAAGGCAGAAAAATGTTTTCCTCGCAGGAGTGGCCCAGGACATCGATTCGCGGATAGCCTGTGATCTGTTCCGCGCCGTCGCTCCAGAAAACAATTTTCTTGTGCAGATCCAGCACGCTCACTCCGATTTGCAGGGCATCGAGGATGTCGCGGTAAGTCTTGGGATCTTTGAAAGGCGGCATGGCAGCTGGCAACGGTGGTTGCTGATCTATCCATCGGCGGGAAAACGCTCCGGCTTCAGGCCGTGGGCGATTGCCGGTAACCGCTGAGACTTAGGCTGAGGCGCAAGTTAGTTGCGTAGCACTTTCGTGGTGGTGGGATTAACACGGGAGTGCCATTTGCTGAGATTTATTGCGAGTTTAGCTTTAAAGGTGAGCAGTTCTGGGGGAGGGCTGCCCGGGCGCCCTGATCTCGCAAGAGGTCAGGGCGTTCGTTATTTTGGAGGGAAAATCGAGAGGGCTGCCCGGGAATAGGTCTTAGGTGTTAGGTCCTGGGCCGAAGACCTAAGACCTATCACCTATGACCCTTCGAGCGGCTGCCTAAATCAGTTGGTGGAGATCGTGAAGTTGACGGTAATCTTCGCCTCGGTTTCGACTGCGTCACGGCCTTGAAGGTGCGGCTTGAAATGCCATTGACGGACCGCGTCCTCGGCCGCGGAAGCGAGGATGTGCGGGCCGCTGACCACTCGCAGATTCTGAATGATTCCATCTTTCCCAATCAGCGCCCTTAGAATTACCGAGCCCTGCACCTTCATCTGCCGCGCCAGCAGCGGATAGCTGGGCTTCACCGAGTTGGTCACAATCGCGGAGGTACCAGCGGACATCTGCACTCGCTCCTCGGCATTGCTGGTGACATTGGCTGCGGTCTGGGTTTCGGCGGCAGCTTCCGGTGCCGGTTGAGCGGGAATGCCTGGCTGCAGATCCACGCGCAGGGAATTGCTTCCGGGCCGGATCACGCGATGCGTGTCGCCGGCCACTACTTCCACTTCGAGCGGAGGCAGGACCGTGCGGCTCACAACCGGCGAAGGAGGCTCTGCATCCTGGTCGGCTGCAGTGTCTGCGGCTTCCGCTTTGGTTGCAGCATGCAGGGCTTTGTGGTGAAGCTTCGCGGGCGCCTCTAATGGCGCGGCAACGACCGGTTGTCGCGCGGGCGCAGCGTTCCCGACGGGAGAGGTCTCGGCCGGCTGGTCAGAATCCACGTCTGGAGAATCGGGAAACCAAAAATCGCGATCGTGCCAGAGCACGATACCCAATGCCAGCACCAGCAAACACAAGGAGCCCACCATCAACTCCCGCTGCCTGTGATCCTCCCCGACAACTTTTGGCCGTTCTGGCATCAATGTGCCGTCGGTTTTCGGCGCGATCGCCTTCGACTCGACGGCCTTGGGCACGATAGTCCTCAGAATCGACATGTTGGAACCAAGGCTTTCGCATGCTGGCCGCGGGTTCAGAGGTGCCGAACCGGGGCCGGTCTCGGGGAGGTTACTCCCGCTAGTATGCCTCGAAATCGTCCTAAAGGCTAGCAAAAGCTACGGCCCGAAGGACGAATACGCGCTATGATTCCGGACAGGTGTGGGGGCGTAACTTTCCGAGGTCTGGTGAATCCCATGACTGCACAGTGAGATACACGGTGAAGGCCGTTCCATGAAGAACAACGATCTCAAAATGAACGAAAAGCAGTTCCGGCAGGTCAGTCGCCGGGAACTGCTCAAATTAACCCCGGTGCTGGCTCTGGGCGCCTTCGCCATCCCGCAGTGGCAGGAAGGGTTACTAAAGAAAGGGCTGGGTTTCAGCGACTGGGCCTCGGCCCGGCTGTTCCGTCCCGGCCATATGGCGACAACCTTCTCCAACTCTGACCTCACTCCGTTCGCGAAGTTTCCCATCAACGGCTATGACGTGGACGATCCTGGCGTGATCTTCGAGAACTGGACGCTGACCGTGAGCGGGGCTGTGCAGAAGCCGGGAGAATATACGCTGGCGCAGGTGCAGGCCTTGCCGCGGTTTCGCCAGAACACCCGTCACGTTTGCGTGGAAGGATGGGACGTGATTGGACGCTTCGGCGGAGCTAGGCTTTCCGACTTTCTAAATCTTGTGGGCGCCGACCCTACGGCGCGCTTCATCACGGTAAATTGCGCCGACGATTATTACGAATCGCTCGACATGGTGACCGCGCTGCATCCCCAGACTCTGCTCTGCTATGAGATGTACGAGCAGCCACTCACGCGCGAGCATGGTGCTCCGCTGCGTTTGCAGATTCCCACCAAGGTTGGCTACAAGCAGGCCAAATATCTGACAGATTTAAAAGTGGCCCATGTGCTGGATCGGGTTGGGTATTGGGAGGACCAGGGATATTCGTGGTTCTACGGGCTCTAGCGCCCGGCATCTCGCCGGCTTCCGCGAGTGGGTTGGAGTTTCCGGGTTGGAGGTTCAATGAGCGGCAGCGTGATCGAAATCATTCAGACAAAGGGAAATGACGACGAGCCTGTTGTGATCGGCCGCGCCGTTTACGAGCATCCCTTCATTGTGCGTCTCTGCCATTGGATTAATGCCGTTGCGCTTTTCGTGATGGTGGGAAGTGGCCTGCAGATTTTCCGGGCCTTTCCCAGCTTCGGCGCGAAGATTCCACAGAAGGACTTGCTGCACTGGCCCAAGGCATTCGCCATCGGCGGATGGCTGGGCGGAGCGTTGCAGTGGCACCTCACGTTCGTGTGGATCTACCTCGGCACCGGCCTTTTGTATCTGGGTTACCAGTTGTTCAGCGGCAATTACCGTCAGGTTTTGTTCATGCCTCGTGATATTCCCGGCGTGTGGCCGATGGTGCGGCACTATTTCTTCTTTGGTCCCAAGCCGCCGGTGCGCGAGGCTTACAACCCGCTGCAGAAACATGCATACACGACCGTGATCGGGCTGGGAGTTCTTTCCGTGCTAACCGGTTTCGTGGTGTGGAAGCCGATTCAGTTTTCCTGGCTGGCCTGGATGATGGGCGGATTTCACTACGCCCGCATCTGGCACTTCGCGGTGATGTGGGCGATTTTGTTTTTTGTACTCGGGCATCTCGTGATGGTCATCCTGCATGGCTGGAATAACTTCTTATCGATGCTGACGGGTTGGAAGAAAGATCCCGAATACTGAGGTGAAGGTCTTAGGTTTTAGGTCGTGGGTATTAGGAAGACCCAGTACGTGACGCCTAAGACCTAAGACCCGAGACCCAAGGACCTGAGTTCCCAAGTCCTAAAACGCACGCGCAAGGATTCTGAGGCCGATGTCCGAACCACAAATTGCGTTGAACAATCCGGCGCACGCTAGCGGCACGCGCGAGCAAGATCTCATTCTAAGCGTCCAGCGTGGCCAGCACGAATTGTTCTACGAGTTGGTTCGGCCCTATGAACGGCGAGTGTATGCCGCAGCTCTTGCGATCCTGCGCAACGAGCAAGATGCCGAGGACACGGCCCAGGAGGCGATGCTGAAGGCGTTTGCGAATATCCGGCAATTTCGCGCCGAGGCTCGCTTCAGCACGTGGCTAATCCAGATCACGGTGAACGAGGCCCTGATGCGCCGGCGAAGGGAGCGAACTGTGCCCATGGAAGGCATCGACGACCGTCGGGAACAAGAAAGCGACTATGCGCCGCGGGATTTCGCCGACTGGCGCGAGATTCCGTCGGAAGCACTGGAGCGCAAGGAAGTTCGACAACGGCTGGCCCAGGCGCTGGGCACGCTCGACCGAAAGTATCGCGAGGTTTTCGTGTTGCGCGACATGGAGCACCTGAACATCCAGGAGACGGCCGAGGCGCTGGGCATCACGGTTGCTTCGGTGAAAACGAGGCTGTTGCGGGCGCGGCTGATGTTGCGCGATCTGCTCGCCGCCGGATGGGAGCAGGGCTGGTTCAGCCGGCTGCCGTTCGAGAAGGGGACCAAGCCATGGTAGAGAATCAGAAGATGTCGAACTGCGAACAGGTCTGGCGCGAGATCTCGAATTACATCGATGGAGATGTGGACGCGACGCTGCGGGCCTCGATGGATGAACATCTCCAGACTTGCAAGCACTGTGCATCAGTGTTGGCGGGGACGAGAAACGTTGTCCAGTTGTATGGCGACGAACGCATGCTGGAGGTGCCTGCGGGGTTCGGCCGTAGACTGGAGAAGCGTCTGGCGAAGAGTGCGGCGAAGGGAAGAAGCTGGTCGAGTTTGGCGGCGTGGCTGATTCCCGTGGCGGCGATCGCTTTGTTTACCGGAACCCTGGCGTTGGTGGATCAGCTTACGTTCAAGAATCCCGCAAAGTCGATCCTAGCGGAGCCGGCGAGCAATATTCCTCCCGACATGCAGGTCGTGGTCTCCGATGGGTCGAAAGTTTTTCACGTCGCGGGCTGTCCGTTTATCCATGATAAGGCTACGGAGCGAACTATTACCGCGAAACAAGCGATGCAGGATGGATATGTTCCGTGCTCGCGCTGCCTGCGGCAGTATCTGAAGACGGGATTAATTGGGCCGAGGATGGATGATGATAAGGAGGAAGCGGAAGAAGGGCAGGAGGTTCTAAGCACAGCGGGACATTAGAGAGAACAGGTTCTATACTCTGGTGGAACGCTTCTCTGGCTCGAGATCGTTCCTAGAACTAATGAAAGAACTCCTCCAAATCTTGGCTGTGATGTTTGCCATCGTGGTCATCGTGTGGATGTACTTTAAGGTGATATTGTTTCTCGACGATTGGTGCGAACAGAAACTTGGAATCTCTTTCCGCCGCAGGCGCACCCCGAAGCTCGAGATCCAAACGCTTTTTCACGGAAACACAAAAGACCAAGATCAGATCTGAGAAAAAAGCTGGGTGTCGTGCCAAGAGCAATGTCTCGACACGACACCTTGCGGGGGCAAGCCTAGTTCTGCTTCATCGAATCGTTCTTCATCGAGTCGTCCTTCTTCATGCTGTCGTCTTTCTTCATGCTGTCGTCCTTCTTCATCGTGTCCTTCTTAGTCTTAGCCTTCTTGGTCTTCTTGGTGTCGTCCTTCTTCATCGAATCGTTTTTCATCGAATCATCTTTTTTCATGGTGTCTTGCTGGGCACTGTCCTGTTTCATGGAATCCTGGGCGAAGGCCGACATGGAAGCCGCCAAAATACACGCGAGTGCGAAGCTGCCGAAGAACTTTTTCATAATTTTCTCCTTGAGGTGAGTATTGACTTAGGTCGTCCGGCAGGTATGCACCTGCGGGCGGAATATGGGATGTGCGGCGGGTTAGAAAGTTACAAAGATCAAAAGCCTTACCGCAGAGGCGCAGAGGAATACCGGGTAAAGCAAGACAGCGCCCCTGCCGGGTTCTAGCAGGCGAGCTGGTCGCGGGAGAGTTTTAACCCGTTCAGGTTTCCCAGCGCGGTTACAGCGATCGCTTCGGTTTTGAAGAATTCCTGCGCCAGAGTTTGCAGGTCCTCTACGGTGACGGCCTCGATCTTTTCGATAAGTTCGTCGAGATCCTGAAAACGGTCGAAATACATTTCCTGGCGAGCCAGGTTTGACATGCGGGCCGTGCTCGATTCGAGCGAGAGCATCAAGCTGCCTTTGAGCTGATCTTTCGACCGGCGCAGTTCTTCTTCCGGTACAGGCTTATTTTTTAGATCGCGGAACTCATTGACCACCGACTTCACCACCTTCGCCGCCGAAGCCAGCGAAGTGCCGGCGTAGACGGCCATGCAGCCAGTATCGCGATAGGGATTGAGGTCGCTGTAAATGGAATAGGCCAGGCCCTGGCGCTCGCGAATGTTCTGGAACAGGCGCGAGCTCATGCCTCCGCCCAGCAGCGTATTGAGAATGTAGCCGGCGTGGCGCTTCTCGTGAGCAATGGGATGCGCAGGTACTCCAATGCAAAGCTGCACCTGCTCGAGCGCTTTCTTGTTGCGCAGCACGATGCGGGGAACGATCTTGGGGGTCGCCGAGTGGAATCCGTTCTGTGCCGGCTTCAGATGTTCGAAATGCTTGACCACCAGATCGACGAACTGATCGTGGTCGAGATGTCCCGCGGCCGCCACGATGATGTTGCCGGGGGCGAAGCGGTGAGTGTAGGTTTCGAGTACGGCATCGCGCTCGAATTTCTTCACCGTCTCTTTGGTCCCGAGGATCGGCTTACCGAGAGGATGATCTTTCCAGAAATTCTGGGTGAAGATTTCGTGGACGAGGTAGTCGGGATTGTCCTCATCCATTTTGATCTCTTCGAGGATCACGCCGCGTTCGCGGGCGATGTCCTCGGCAGTGAATGTGGGGTGCAGGACGAGATCCGTGAGAATATCCAGCGCGACCGGAACGTGCTCATCGAGCACCTTAACGTTGAAGCAGATGCATTCCTTGGAGGTGAAGGCGTCCATGTTGCCGCCGATGGAATCGACTTGCCGGGCGATCTCCTCCGCGGTGCGATGTTTGGTCCCTTTGAAGACCATGTGCTCGATGAAATGGGAGATGCCATTGGATTGCGGCGTCTCGTCCCGCGAGCCGGTTTCAAGCCAAATGCCAATGGAGGCCGAGCGGATGTGCTCCATCTGCTCGGTAATAACGGTCAGGCCGTGAGGTAATACTTGACGACGAATATTGCGAACTTCTTTTACCATGTCAATATCTTGGGTCGGACGCTACTAAGTTAGATCGTGGAACCGCCACAGAAGGCACCCTACTATTCTTACACATCTGGCAGGGTACGGCGCGGTACGTCGCAATAAGACAGTTAGCCATGTAGAATCAATAGGTTACTGAGAATGTTCGGTGCGAGGAGGAGTTCCTTAGGGGAAATGGCTGGATCTACGACATCGTCGCTGCTCGGGCTGAACCGTAAAGAGATCGCCGCTCTGGTGAGCGAAGCCGGTCAGCCCGGCTATCGCGCCAAGCAGATCATGGATGCGGTGTACCGGCAGCGCGTAGAGTCTCTGGCCGAGATTTCCACACTGCCGTCGGAGTTCCGCGAATGGTTGGAGCAAAGCGGAGTAACGGTGGGCGCGGCGCGGATCGAGAGCAAGTTTGTTTCGCAGGATGGTACCGTGCGGTATCTGATCGGCTTCGCTGACGGGCAGACTGTAGAAACGGTCTGGATGCCCGAAGGTGATGGCGGGGAAGCGGGAGATGGGAGCGAGGCAGGAGCGGAGGCCGATGCTGCGGAAGAGACTCCGATGCGCGCATTCGGGCGCTCGACCATTTGCATTTCCAGCCAGGTGGGCTGCGCCGTGGATTGCCAATTCTGCCTGACCGCGCTGCTCGGCGTGAAGCGCAACCTCACGGCCGGCGAGATCGTGGGGCAGGTTTGCGCGGTGCTGAAAGATCAGAAAGTCTCACCACCAGAAGATCGGATTAACCTGGTTTTTATGGGTATGGGTGAGCCTTTCTTGAATTACGACAATTTCATAAGGGCCTCGCGGTTGCTGGTGGAGTGCGTGGGCATTGCGGAACGGCGCATGACAGTTTCTACGGCGGGAATTGTGCCGCGCATCCGCGACTTTGGCGCGGAGACGATCCGTCCCAAGCTGGCGATTTCCTTGAATGCATCGAACGATGCTCTGCGCACGCGGCTCATGCCGCTGAACAAGAAATGGAACCTGGAAATGCTGCTGGCGGCGGCGAGAGATTTTCCTCTGCGTACGCGGGAGTGGATTACCTTCGAGTATGTATTGCTTGGGGGCGTGAATGATGAGCCGGAGAATGCGAAAGAAGTTGCCGAGTTGCTGCGCGGGCTGCGCTGCAAGGTGAATCTGATTGCCTTGAACCCAGGGCCGAGAATTGATTTTACCACTCCCAGCGAACAGCGAGTGGCCGCATTTCAGCAGATTCTGCGGGGAGCGGGAATTCCGGCGTTTGTGAGACGTCCGCGCGGACGGGACATCTACGCGGCTTGCGGCCAGCTTAAGCGGACGGTTGAGGTTGCCACATCCCCGCCCGCGCCGCTGCCGGTGATTGCTCAGGCCCCGCGTGGGTGATCGGGAGCTCGAGTCGGATCGTAATACCAGCTTCCGGGGTGTTCTTCCAGAGAATCTTTCCCCGGTGCTGCTGCAGGATGCCCTGGCATGCACTCATGCCCATATCTGATAGAGGGTGCGTCGAGCCATGATCGGCGGCGCCGCTTTTCGCCGGATGATCGGGGACGGTTTCCAAATTGGCCGCCTGTGGCATGTCGAAGATGTTGATGATGGCGAACCCTTTTTCCTGCTTCGCCGCAACCGTGATTGTGTGATGGCCGTACTGATCTGCCGCGTGCAGGGCGTTATTCAGGACTTGCACGCAGACTTGCAGCAACTGGTTGGAATCGCCCAGGACGGCTGGCGACTCAGACGGCAGTTCGGTGAGAACCTTGATTTTGAGACCATGGGAGATGGGCTCGGAGAGCTTGACGGCGGTTCGGAGCACCGTCCTGAGGTCCACCGGGGCCATCGAGGCGGGGCCTTGTTTGGCAAAACTGAGCAGGCTCGCCACCAGCGACCGGGTGCGGCGAATATGCTGTCCGATTCTTGCTGCCATTTCCTGCTGGTCCGGGTTGAGAGAAGTGCCTAACAGCATGTCGGAATAGCCCAGCATCGCGGCGATGGGATTGTTCAGTTCGTGGGCCGCGCCGCCAACCAGTTGGCCAATGGAAGCCAATTTTTCCGATTCCGTGATCTGGGCTTGCAGACGCTTCAGATTGGCAAAGGACTCACGCGATTGCGCAAGAAGACGGAGAAGTTCGCGATCAAGCAGGCGCTGACGCACGAAAACGATAATGCCCATGAACAGTGCGGCGCCGAGAGTCAGCACCAGCCGGAAGGAACGGATGCGGGGAGGGATTCCGGGTTCTGCCAGGGCCCAGGCGGCGAATAGAGGCAGAGAAAAGACGGCAATCATGCCCACCCTGGCAAGCCACACACCATGCGATGTAGAACTGGAGCGGTGGGCTGGTAGAGGCTTGTCCTCGCGCAGCCACAAGGCAATCACGGTGATCCAGGTCATGGAGGCGGCCAGCGGAATATCGTAGCCGCTGCCGCTGTAATAGAGATTTCTACCCAACGCCCAGTTCGCGATGTAAGAACTGGTCGCATAGGTCAAACTTGCGCCGAACAGATTGGCGTACAGAATCTTCCAGCCGCCCTTGCTGTTCAGCCAGGCCACAACCAAGGCGCTGAGAAACGCAAGTTTTTCGATCAGGTACAACATATTGAGGTTACTATCGTAGGCATCGATATTGGCGACGACGTACTGCCAGGCCATGACGACAAAGACGTAAAGATACATCCACCAGAACATCATCAGGGCAAAGTCCAGGCGGCGTAGACGAGTTGAGTACTCATCTTGCGGGGCGTGAGGGCGCAGCGCCAGGGCCGCCATCATCGGGACAATGTGCAGAAAGAGGATGATGTCAGCAGCGCACAGATCAGGTACATCCTGACGAAGCCAGACTTCGTAGTAGGTCCAGATCAGTTGGTAAGTAAACCAGAAAGCGACGCCGGTGGCCAGGAGCGCCCAGAACATGCGGAGCCGTCCTCGCGACCGGACCGCGTTTGGGATGAGAGCCAGAGTCCCGGAGAGCAGCAGGAGGCACTGAATCCAATCGCTGAGAGCGGTGAGACGAAACGACCGCGGCAGAACCAGCGCAGCCACTACCAGGGTCGCCATGCAGGCAGCGACCAACGTGGTCCAAAGCTTGAGGTAGTGGCGGCGCAAAGACGAGGGCCCTCGTTGCAATTCTAGACCTGGAACTGAGGGAGCCTTGGTTACTGAAGTAATCTACCGGGGTGACAAGGATGGGTCGTGGATTGGCGCTTGAGTGCGTTTGCGCCATGGCCTGCGTAAACTTTTGCTTGCCCCCGATCTTTCTTGTCAATAATATGCGAGACAATTCCAGGAATCCGGTAGGCTTCGCCTCCCGCGGAAAGTGATCCGATTGCCTACTGACGCGAACCATCGTTTCTTCGGTCGACCACAAGTCGCGGCGGACCCGAGTGAGGTTCGCCGGACGGAGCGCTGGCTGGCAACGGCCCGGGTGTTCCTCGCGGTTTCGGCTCTGGTCGCGATTCGCATGGATCCGACGCAGTTGGGCCACTCCCGAGCGGCCTACGGTCTTTTCGTCTTCTACCTGGCCAACGGAATTCTGATCTTGATGCTGCTGCGCCGGCGCAAGGTGTCTACGCCTTCGTTTCGTTTCATGGTGCATGCGGCGGACATAGTGTGGCCGGCTTTTATCTCAGTATTTGCGGAGGGTCCGAGAAGTCCATTCTTTCTGTTTTTTGTGTTCGTGCTGACCGCGGCTGCTTACCGGTGGGGCTTGTGGGAAACCCTGAGCACGGCGGCGGCAGAAGTGGTTCTGCTGTGGGGCGAGAGCTTTGTGCTGCTGCACGTTTGGGCAGCGCGCGGTGGCAACTTGCCTTGGCACATTTTCTCCGGCTTGCAAATCAATACGACCGAGTTCGAGCCCAAGCGGCTATTCATGCTGTCGGTTTATTTGCTGGTGATGGGATTGTTATTAGGTTACCTGGCGGATCAGCAGAAGCACCTGCGAGCGGAAAAAGCCGCGGTCACGCGCATGCTGGGCAAGGTGCGAGTCGACGCGGGGTTGACGGGAACGCTGCAGCAGATCAGCCGTGAGATCGTGAGCATGTACGGCGCATCGAGACTCGTAATGGCCGCGCAGGAGATTCACAGCCAGAGAAGATTCCTGGCTGAGTTGCGCAACATCAATGGGGAGCTTTCCGATTTCAAATGGTTGGACTCGCGCCCGCGAGACGCGAAAATCTACCTGGAAGATTTCCCCGGTGAGGTTTGTTATGCAGCCAGGGAGCGCGAACGCTGGGCTGTGACAGCCCTGGACGCCGACGGTAACCAACTGACGTCGCCCCAAACCGGCTCGCTGGATCAACTGAAGGAGCGGCAACCGTTTCGCTCGCTGATTACGATTTCCTACGTCTTCGGAACGGAATGGCGAGGACGAGTTTTTGTGTTCGAACCTTCCTGGCGAGGGGACACGCAGGAAGAGTTGCGTTTTCTGCTGGATTTACTACGTCAAGTAGGGCCGGCGGTTTACAACGTTTATCTGCTGCACCGGTTGCGGCGCCGGGCGGGAGCCGCAGAGCGCGCACGCTTCGCCCGAGAATTGCACGATGGCGCGGTGCAATCGCTGATTGCGGTGGAGATGCAGGTGGATGTACTCAGGCGGCAGGCGGAAACCACCCCGGAAGTGGTGAGCGGCGAACTAGGCCGGATACAAGGCCTGCTGCGCGAGGAGGTCTTAAAGCTGCGCGAACTGATGCAACAGATGAAGTCCATCGATGTGGATTCGCGAAAGCTGTTGAGTGTGCTGACCGATGCGGTGGAGCGGTTTGAAAGGGAGACCGGGATTTCGGCCCGCTTTGTTACTGATATTGCGAAGCTGGAGATGCCGGATAAGGTTTGTCGAGAGTTCCTGCGGATCGTGCAGGAGGGCCTGGTAAATATCCGAAAGCACAGCGGAGCCCGTCATGCCTTGGTGCGGCTGAGTTCCAGTCCCACCCATTGGATCCTAACCATGGAGGACGATGGTAAAGGGTTTAACTTTTCTGGGAAGTTTTCCCTGGAGGAGTTAGATCAGATGGGCAAGGGCCCGCAGATTATTAAGGAGCGGGTGCGTTTGATTGGGGGCACACTCACTGTAGAATCAAATCCCGGCGCGGGAACACGCCTGGAAATTAAGGTTCCGAAGGGTGGAGAAGTTTCTGATGAACTTTAAAAAGCAACAGCCCATTCGCATTGTAATTGCCGACGACCATCCGATATTCCGCGATGGGCTGCGCCGGCTGCTGGAAGCAGAACCGAACTTGAAAGTGATCGGCGAAGCCTCGGACGGAGCCGAGGCCGTAAAAATGGTGCGGCAGTTGAAGCCCGACATCCTATTGCTGGACTTGGCGATGCCGAAGCATCCGGGTCTCGAAGCCTTGCGCGATTTAGGAAGCGGAGCGAATTCGGCGCCGGTTCGGGTAATTCTGCTTACAGCAGCAGCGGAGAAAAGTCAGATTGTGGAGGCCTTGCAATTAGGAGCACGCGGGGTGGTGCTGAAGGACTCCGCTACACAACTGCTGCTCAAGGCGATTCAAACTGTTATGTCAGGCGAGTACTGGGTCGGGCGGGAGAGCGTTTCGAACCTCGTGCAATATTTGCGGACGCTGGTGCAGTCGTCCAGTGACGAGGCGCGGCAGAAAAAATTTGGGCTCACCCCGCGTGAGCTGGAGATTGTGTCGGCCGTGGTAGCCGGATATTCGAACAAAGAGATCGCGGAATACTTCAAAATCAGCGAAGACACGGTGAAACACCACCTGAGCAATATCTTCGATAAATTGGGCGTATCCACCCGTCTGGAGCTAGCCCTGTTTGCCGTAAACCAGTCATTACCGCTGAAAAGTATTGTGTAAAAAGGACTTGGAAGGATTTCCGACTGGACCGACGAGCATAGCACTTATGGGCCATTGGCGCGCAGTGTCGCGAAACCTATCATTTATATGAAGACCAGCCTCGGGATACGAACTGATCCGGTCGAAAGGGTTTAAGGAAAGTCAATTTTCCCCCAGTCGGGAAGAGGGATTTATACGCAGGAGTTTCAAGGAGACGGAGCCCGTGGCAAGAATCCTACAAAACGTTTGGAATAATCTTTACAAGGATGAGACTGGCCAGGATATCGCGGAATACGCCGTGATGCTGGCGGTGATTCTTGTCATCGTGGTCGGCACGATTCGCCTCATTGGCTCGAACGCCAACAACGTATTCTCGCAGGTTGGCAGCGCCATCCAATAATCGCCAGGCAGTTACTTCGGTCTCTGTTGCGACGCGCCAACCGGCGCGTCGCTTCGCTTTTGTCTGAACTTAGGAACCTGCGTCGTTGCACGATGCTTCCTACTTCGAGGCCGGCGCAGTAAGCGCGACCTTCTCGTTGCCTGGCGTCGACAATCTGGTGAGGTACGGGAAGAACGGCGTGATCTCAAACGGCATCTTCTCGCGAGCCGAAGCCAGAGCCACCGGCTTTGCTTTCGCCAGTTCCACTTGATCCGACCAGGGATCCAGCTTGATGCGTCCGCCAAGAGGGAGCGCCGCAATCTGATCGGTGCGTTGCGGGTCCAGTTCCGGTGCCGAGGCCAACAAGACCGACATGCGAATGCTCTTGTCGCTAGCCAGACTGTTGCCCAGGTGGGGCCGAATCAGATTGGGCAACTCCGGCGCGCTTTGCTGCAACGCCTTCAGAAAAAGGCCCGCATTCCCCAACTTGTCCTTGTAAGGAGAATTCTTCAGCAATTCCAAAGCCTTGGCATCGGCGGCTTCCTCGTCGCTGCTGCTGCGTTTGAAATCCAGACGCTGAAACGAATCTTCGTCGGGGAAAAACATGCGGTCGTTAAACGCCAGCTTGGTATCGAGATTGTGCCCCAGAATAATGTGACTCACTTCGTGAGCCAGGACCATCGCCAGAGAAGCCTCGTCCGGGAGCACATCGAGCAAGCCACGGCTCACAACGATGGTGTGCCCGATGGTGAACGACTCCAGAGGAGACGTGAGCAGGACGCGGCAGCGAACGTCGGATTGCAGATCAATATTGTTGGTCAACAGCAGATTGTTAACCACCGTCAGCAGGATCTTATCGACGTCACCCGGCGGTGCCAGCAAGCCTATTTTTTGGAGCCGCTCAACCGCATTATCTTCCGCCTGGCGTTCCCACATTCGCTCGGCGACCACCGGACTCGCATCCGCCGCGGCGTCGCTCTGATCCTTTACCGACTGCGGAGAATCCACCAGAATCTGCGTGAACTCCTCGTTCTTATTCAGTCCTTTCAAGTCATATCCCCAAAGACGAGTCTGCGCCCGGAAACGCAAGGGCTTGCCGAAAGACGTCTTCATGTCTGACTCTTCGCTGTAGATGTAAGCTGGCAACCACGCGCCCGTGCGCATATTCAGGCGCCAGCTGTCGAAGTGCAGGTAATAGCTGCTCTTGGGGTGAGGGTAGTAAGTGCCGTTAAACCGAACAATGTTGTAGTCCTGATCCTCGACCCAGATGCGGCCCAGGAACCTTCCCGGAGGCGCATTTTCATGGGGCTGAACGTCGATCACCAGACAGCGCACCTCTCCCAGAAATTCGCGGCGCACGAAAGTGAAGTTGTAATACTTCCGTTGGAAATCCGTATCGAGCACCACCATCTGCGCAAAACCAAGAGGAAGGAAATGCATGGCGTAAAGGCCGGTGAGCCGATTCATCATCCGGTGGCCGAAGCCCGGCTGGCCTACGAAGGAAGTGTCTTCCGGTCCGTCGCTCATGTCCAGCCGCCCAAGAAAATATTCGTCTTTATAAGGGATTACCTGTCCGTTGCTCCCGTCCTTGAGATTCTGCAGATAGGTCTCGACCATGGGGCGCATGTGGCGCATTTGCGCCAGGAAGAGATGCTCCTTCTGGATCACGCGATCCACCACGTCGTTGAAAGACGCGGGAGCCGGTTGGGAGAAGGCTCCCCCGCTTTGTCCTGCGGCATCGCCAGCGGCGCCGGGAGATGAGGGAGCTGCGGAGTCCTGAGAAAGTGCCGGGATAGAAGACACCAACATCAACCACAAGGAAAGCAAACCTACCTGGAAAATACGCATAAAAAACCTTCGAGGGGGAGCAAGTTATGCCAGTTGAAAAATAATATGCAAGACCACGGTGGAATCGGCTGGTTGACCGTTTCTCGTCGCCGGCCTGAAGCGAATCTGTTCTGCCGCCTTCACGGCGTTGTCGTCCAGGCCGTGGCCCAGCCCGCGCACAACGCGCTTTACCCGCAAATTACCGGAGGCCTCCAGAACCACCTCCAGCAGAACCTCACCTTCGATCCCCAACTTGCGAGCCTCTTGAGTATAGACCGGGGTCGGCTTGGAAATGATTTCTGCAGGCAACACCGGACCCGCGGCGGGTTCTGCCGAATGCGAGTGGACGGCCGGTGGCGCGGGAACATCAGCGTCGCCGAAGCCGCTTGGTTGGACCGTAGCATGCGTCGAATTGTGGGGCCGGTTATCGCCGATAGCGGTGTCACCACCGAAGCCCGCACTCGCGACTACGCCGGGTGTCCCTTTGGTGCCGCCACTACCGTTGCCGTAGCCTCCACCGGATGGCAGATCAAAGGATCCCATGGCGGCGATGTTGACGGGCTTCCCCGGATTGGACTTGGCGGGAATTCCGTTGGGATCGCCGAAGCCTCCAGTTTGCACCTGCGACGGCGCGCGCGCGATGGTTGGAGTAGCGGAACTGCCGGTGGAGAACGTGTTCATCGCCACAACTTTGGGAATTACCGGCGCCGTATTCAAAGGAAGCGGGTCTGATTTCTTGGCAGCGATGCTGACCTTGGGTGCGACAGCGTCGTCCAGTTTCACCGTTTTCGGACGTGGAGCAGGAAGCCGCAAGGCGTTGGCTGGCGGATCGAGATTCGCAACGAAGACAGGTTTCGGCAACTGCTGTAAAGGCTGGGGCTGATGATTTACCGGCACCGGAGTGCTAACCAGCTGGACCGAACGGAACGTGTGTTCCGGGGCGGCAAGGATTGCGGGATGTAGCAGGCGCAACCAGAGTAAGAACGCGACAAGACAAGCCTGCGTGCCGGTGCTGAAAACGAATTCCGTCCAAGGAGTTCTCGTCTTGGGGAGCAAAGAGAAGAGAGTCTCTTGCGATACAGAGTTTCCCATGACCGCGCCTACCCGACCAATATTGGAACACCCTTTCGGGCTCGAAAGTTTCTGTGTAGAAAGAAGGCGTTAGCTAGGGGAAGCCAGAACCCAGACGCCCGCATCTACTACCCCACCATCCAGAAACGTGCACGGCAAAGGCCGTTTTCTCATCTAAATTGCAAGTGTAACTATCTCAAAGCAAAACATTTTGCCGGCAGGCATTCGAAAGGATACTTCGAGCCTCCGGCCATAGAGAAAAATTTTACATCCTGAACGAGCGTTTTACCCAGTCCATAAGAACAGAGTCATTGGACTCTATTCCCAATTTAGCAACGCACGACCTTAGGACTATCAATGCCCTTGGTCGCATTGCGGGTATCGACTACCAACTGGGCTTCGGCGACGATCTTGCGGTAGTCGTAGTCGGAGTGGTCGGTGACAATCACGATGCAGTCATATTGCCCAAGCTTGTCGATTTCCGAGCGCT
This sequence comes from uncultured Acidobacteriaceae bacterium, assembly GCA_963750245.1. Classification (GTDB taxonomy): domain Bacteria; phylum Acidobacteriota; class Terriglobia; order Terriglobales; family Acidobacteriaceae; genus Sulfotelmatobacter. The sequence continues at coordinate 82,056 of CAVVQB010000001.1, read as the reverse complement.
TCATCTGCAAATCGTATTTGCGTCCTTTTCCGATGAAAGGGAAGTAGGGGTCGTGGTAGCTGACCTGAGCTCCTTCTTTTTGCAAGAGTTCGATAATGGTAAGAGCGGGAGACTCGCGCAGATCGTCAATGTCCTTCTTGTAAGCCACGCCCAGGATGAGCACGCGAGCTCCATTCACCGATTTCTTATGCTGGTTTAGCGCTCCGCCGATCGAAGCGAGCACGTGATACGGCATGTTGGTATTGATCTCTCCCGCCAGTTCGATGAAGCGGGTGCGGAAATCCCACTCCTTGGCTTTCCAGGAAAGATAGAAAGGATCGACCGGGATGCAATGTCCGCCCAAGCCGGGTCCGGGATAGAACGGATGAAAGCCGAACGGCTTGGTGGAAGCAGCTTCGATGACTTCCCAGATGTCCAGGCCCATGCGCAGGCAAAGCATCTTCAATTCGTTGACCAGTGCGATGTTGACGCAGCGATAGATATTTTCCAGGAGCTTGGTCATCTCGGCCGCGGCCGGCGAAGAGACGGGAACGGTGCGGTGGAAGATGGACCCGTAGAGGGCGCAGGCTAACTCGGATGCCTGCGGATTCACCCCTCCCACCACCTTGGGAATGTCGCGGCGGGCCACCGTGGTGTTGCCGGGATCTTCGCGCTCGGGAGAAAAAGCCACAAAGAATTCCTTTTGCGCGTCGGAATCGCCGCGCGCAGCCTTCAATCCCAGCTTGTTCTCTTTCTCGAGAATCGGCACCATCACTTCCTCAGTCGTGCCTGGGTAGGTTGTGCTCTCAAGAACCACCAACTGGCCCGGCTGCAGATGCGGTGCGATGGCATGCGTGGTATCGGTGATGAAGCTGAGGTCCGGTTCATGGTATTGATTGAGCGGAGTAGGGACGCAGATGATGATCGCGTCCATCTCCTCGATGTGCGCGTAGTCTGAGGTGGCGGAAAAGCCCTTGGCTTGGGCCTGCTGAATTTCTTCCGCAGCAATGCGGTAGATGTAAGACTTGCCCTGCGCCAGGGTGTCGACTTTGCGCTGGTCGATATCGAAGCCGGTGACGGCAAATTTTTGTTCGGTAAATAACAGGGCCAAAGGCAGTCCCACATAGCCCAGCCCAATGATTCCGACGCGCGCCTGGCGTTGCTTGATTTTATTTATTGTGGAATCGACGGTGCGAGTTGCGGCAGAGTTTTTTGTCATTGTTATGGCAGGAATCTCTGAATTTTTAGGATGGCAACACCGATTCTAGCACGCAGCAGCAGCGCGACCCAGTGATCACGAGTGCGCCTGGTTACCGTCGATTTCAATTCCGTATTAAGCATTTAGAGTTCATGAAAAGACCTACTGCCAACAAATACTCTTGGGTCGCGGCCCTCACGCTGCTGGCAATTTTGTCCGTCGGCCTGGCGCTGAAGGCCGGCAGCTTCTTGATTGTGGACGCGCCGCGCCCCTCCGATGTGATCCTGGTGCTGGCGGGAGAAACCGATCGTCGTCCGCAGCGCGCGCTGCAGCTGCTTGCCCAAGGATATGGACGGCGCATCGTGCTGGATGTGCCGGCAAAAGCCAAGCTCTATGAATTCACGCAGGTTGACTTGGCTCGGAAGTACATCCAGGATCTGCCGCAGGCGGCGTTACTCAGCATCTGTGCGATCGATGGCCTGTCGACCAAAGAGGAATCGAAAGATGCTGAAAAGTGTCTGCAGCGGGAAGGTGCGAAGCGCGTGCTGATTGTGACCTCAGATTTTCATACGCGCCGCGCTCTGGAAGTTTTTCGCCGGGAGATTCCGGGACGTGAATATTCCGTGGCCGCGTCGCGTAACGACCAGGAATTTGGGGCCCGATGGTGGACCCATCGGCAATGGGCAAAAACGTTTGTGGACGAATGGTTGCGCTTGATTTGGTGGCAAGCCATCGATCAGTGGCGCTGAAAACTAGTGGTCAGTCGTCAGTGACAAGTAGCACCCAATGGATTTTCCTACCACTAGCCACTGACCACTGACCACTGACCACTTCTGTCCTCGCCCCAAAAAAGTTTTCCACCGCTAACCCCGATTTCCAAGCACAAAAGGCATTGACTGCCAAGAACTTTGGAGGATAGGATGCGTTAACAGTCACCACATGAGTTAATAACGGAGCGTGGGATGGGCATGTCTGCTTTCCGCAGAATGGTAAGTTGCGTGCTATTGATGAGTTTTCCTGCTTCGCTGTTTGCCGCCGATTCTGGCGCGGCCATGCTTTATACCAACGGAGCTGCCTGGTTGAACGGCGCTCACGTTCCTGCCTCTTCGGCTATCTTTACCGGCGATCTGGTGCAAACGCGGTCTGATTCCGGCGCCAGCATCAACTGTCCCGGTTCCACGATCACGGTTCTGGGTGACTCCTTGGTTCAATTTGAGGGTTCTGCCTTGAAGGTGGAACATGGAGGAGTAGCCGTCGCCACCTCCAAGAGTGTGGCGACCGTTGCCGGTGGTGTGCACGTCGCACCGGTATCCAACGCCTGGACCGAATTCAATGTGACGGATACGGATGGCACGGTGCGCATCGCAGCTCGCAAAGGCGATCTGACAATCACGGACGGCAACGGCACGGCAACTCTGGCGCAAGGACAGGAAACCACGCGGGACGAACAGTCAGATCAGTCGGATCAATCAAGCAAACCTTCCGATAAGAAGAAGAATAAGAAGCCCGTCCAAGGTGCGGCCCCGGCGGCGGGAGGCGGCATACTTAATTCCACGATCGCGATCGGGGTAGGAGGAGCAGCCGTCGTAGGCGTGACGATTTGGGCCCTCACGCGAAGCGAGAATCCGGTCAGCCCGTCGAGTCCGAATTAGGCTCACGATCCAAGAATTCGTCTGGAAATACTTAGGCCGTCCGGTAGTGACCCGGACGGCCTAATTGTTTTGAAAGCCCCTTCAGTTCAGAAATTGGTGGCCGACTGCGGCAGGGACTCTGGCGACTTCAACGCTTCTTCGGGAGGCGCGCTGCGCACTACGCGGCGCTTGCGGGCGGGTTTCGCGAAGGGTTCGGAGGCTGCTATCATGCACAGAACATAGAACAGCGCGGCATTCGCAGGAATCTGCAGATTGAAATCGACGGCGCTATGGACGAGGATGCCGCTCAGTCCGAGCATACACGCCAAAGTTACTGCGCCGCTCAATTCCGTGGGCCAGTGTCCGATTTTCTTGAGAGCGCGGGCATAAACGGTCACTACAAACCAGATCATGGTAGCGAATCCCAGCAACCCCATCTCCACCAGAAGTTGCAGATAGTCGTTGTGCGCCTCGTTCACGAAGAAATTGGTGTAGAAAGTTCGGAATTGTGGATAGACGATGGGGAAGCTTCCCAGCCCCCAGCCCAGGAAAGGCTTCTTCAGAAACATACGAAAGCCATCGCGATTGATATAGGAGCGAATGTCGTTGGAGAGCTCGGAATGCCCCGGGCCGGCAGTGGCGATACGCTGGCTGAGTTCGTTGCCGCCAATCCAGATCAACAGTCCGGCGAGAATCGCGAGAAAGACTCCGATGCCAATAGCCGTGCGCAGCCCGCTCTTCTGCTTGACCAGCAGCGCAGCCAGGAGGACTAACTCCCCGACAATGGCGAGCATCCCGCCACGCGATCCCGAAAGAAAAATCGTTCCTACCATCACGGCGGCCGACGCGGCAGCCACGGCGCGCACTTTGGGAGGCGCTAGCCGCGTGAGCGAAACGACCAGCGGAATGGGCACGAGCATCTCCATCAGCCCGGCATAGTGGTTGTGATTTACATACGGGCCATAGATCCAGCCTCCCATGCGCGGCTGTCGTATCCAGTACAGTTTGCCGTTCGGGGAAATGCCCTGGAGCAAGGCGAAGCCTGCGAGAGCCGCTCCGTAAACCGAAAAAATCAAGGCTAGGCTGCGTGCTTGCGCGCCGCGCAGCAGCGTTTGCCCCGCGAGAAAGCACAAAATCGCGTAAGAAAAATATTGCAGCGCCAGCGACACGGTGTCGTGGGGGTAGGCCGTCTGACGGAAGAGGAGTTGCGCAACAATGAGCGCTCCGAACACCCCCATGGGGAGGAATACCGGATTCGATCGGACCTTTATTTCACCGTCGAAGACTTGCTTGCCGACCCAAAACACGAACAAGGCTGCAGAGCCTGCCTCGACCACGAATATCGACCAGGGTTCCACTGCGCCGAACGCGAGAGGGCCGAACAAGAGAAGGCCGAAGATACCGTAGAGCAGAATCTTCTCCGCCTGTGCCGAGAGTTCGCGGCGATGGATTTCGGTAACAGTCGCACTCATGGAGATAGATGCATCCGATTGGGGAATCGCTATCGCTTGGGCACAAGGCGGAAGTCGTCGACCCAGAGCTTACCACGGATTGGACTTCCTTCCGGCAGCCGCCGAACGTGCAGCACCACCAGTTTCGTATCCGGTCCCGTGGTGAATTCTCCGGTGGCGGACTTCCAGAATCCCGCTTCTTTTAATTCGTCGCTGTCATACAGCACATCTCGAGTGTAAAAGTCCTGAATCGTAAAATGCGGGCCGCCGGCGCCCTCGATCTCACCGTTCTTATAGTAAGCAGAGAACTCGTAAGGGGTATTGGGCTGCACCGCTACGAACTGGCGAATGCCCGCGTCAGTCACACCCGGCCCGTCAAATGCGATCAGCAGCGAGCGGTGGCCGCCGTGGAAATCGCTGGGGTCGAGTGTGAGCGTGACGCTCTGTTGCTTGTCGTACTGCCAATCGAAGCCGCCGTTCAGCACATCGAGGCTGAAATCTCCATTCACAATCAGATTTCGTCCCGAGGGCACATAAGCGGACAAGCCAAATCGCGGAGCTGCTTGCTGCCACACCAGACGTGCTTGATCGACGTCCTTGTGGTTCAGCAGATATTCGAGATAGACATAAACATAGCGGATCTCGAAGGTCTGGGACGTCCCCATTAAAGCCGCCCATACCTTGGCTGTGCCGGCGGTTTCCTCTTTTTGCATGAGCAGACTGAGAAATGCTATGTAGGCTTCCGAGCGTGCGGGAACAACATCGCGCAGGAGTGCATCGACATCCGGGTTGATTCGCCAGCAGTATCGAATCGCGGGATCTGCCAGAGTCGGTTCGTTCTGCAGAACCACGCGAAATTCGCGCTGCGCTTTCTCGTTTTCGCCCTGAACGAGATAAAAGTTGGCAGCTTCCCAGGCGACGTCGGGAGTGGTGGGGTCCGCTTCGATGGCGTGCTCGAGTGCCACGGTTTGGTTCGAGGTGTCCCCCAGTACCTGGTAGGCCGAGGCCAGATCGAACCAATAGCGGGCCGAATGAGGATCGAGGCCGACGGCGGCGCGGTAGGGCTCGATGGCAGCGTCGGGATTCCTGGCGACCAACGCGTAATAGCGGCCAAGATAATCGCGATAATCCGCGTTCCAGGGATCGAAAAGCGCCGCGCGTCGCAGACTGGCGAACTCCGCTTTTTCTCCGAACATCGAAGCAATAAACAATCTCCCGGCCAGAAAGAGATACATCAGACACAGCGCGACGGCCCCGCCAACGACGAGTCTTTTCCGCCACGCAGAATTGAGGGGTATCTCCATCTCTTTCGCAGAGGCCAGTTAGAAAAGCGGCTGCGCTGAATTACGCGCTGTTGGGTGACGCCTCGACAGTCTCCTCGCCTTCGCCGTCTTCATCGTCGTGCGACGCACCGTCCCGGTAGTAGCGCGCATATTTTCCCTGATACTCGTAGTAATAGTAATAATCCGGGGAACTCAGGTCGACGGCATTCAGCAGAACCCCCGACACTTTCGCATTGACCTGCATCAGGATGTCGCGCGAGCGTCTCAGCGCCTGTTTGGTGGTCTGCCCCGAACGGATGACCAGGACAATGGCGTCGGCTCGGGGAGATAGAACTACGGCGTCGGTGACGGACAGAGTGGGTGGTGTGTCTACCACGATGTGGTCGTACTGGCCGCGCAACTCGTCCAAAACGTCACGCATATTCGTCGAGGCCAGCAATTCCGCAGGATTGGGCGGAGGTGTTCCGGCGGGCAATATGTTCAGGTTGGGAAGAATCGTAGAGCGCGTGATCGCCTGTTCTAGAGTGGCGCTGCCAGTGAGAACGTTGCTGAGCCCGCTGCGCGGACCCATACCAAGAGTTTTGTGGATACTGGGGCGGCGAAGGTCGGCATCGATCAGCAGCACACGAATGCCCTTCTGTGCCAGCACCACTGCGCAGTTAATGCTGGTCGTGGTTTTGCCCTCCTGCGGCAGCGCGCTCGTCACCATGATTACCTTGGGAGGAGCGCCGAGATTCGAGAGCAGCAGGGAAGTGCGCAAGGCGCGATAGGATTCCGCCATCTGCGATTGCGGCCTGACCTGCGTGATCAGCTCCACCGCTTCCTTGGAAGTGGCAATCACCAGCCGCTTCGAACTGGAACCTTCCCGGGTAGCCCTCGACCCGAGCGGAATCATGCCCAGCGGCGGCAGGCCGGAAATCATTTGCGCCTGTTCGGTGGTCCGTACCGTGTTGTCGAGTCCTTCGAGCAGGAACGCGAGTCCCACACCGGAAGTGAGGCCGAGCATGAAAGCGAAAGAGAGATTGCGCGGGATATTAGGTTCGACCGGCGCCGTGGGCACGCGAGCCACATCGACAATGCGGAAGTTGTTGGAACGCAGCCCGGCTGAAACCCCGGCTTCCTTCAGCTTCTCCAGCAGTCCTTCGTAGAGCTGGCGGTTGGTGTCGAGATCACGCTTCAGCAGACTGTACTCGATGGCGCTCTCGTTCAGTTTGTTTGCTTCTTGTTTCTGTTTTTCCAGCGCGTCATGCAGCATGTTTTCCCGCTGCAGCGCCGCCATATACTGTCCCTTGATCTTGCCCCCGATTTTCTTGGTCTCTGCCAAAAGCTGCGCGTCGATCTCCTTGACCTGGTTGTTGATTTGCGCGAGCTTTGGATACGACGGCCCGAACTGTGTGTTCAGCTCGGCCGCTTGAATGTTCAGATCGGCTTCCCGGGTGCGAAGAGCCTCCAGCAATGTGGACTGAGACGTCCCGGCTCCGGCGGCGTCCAACACCGTAGCCGCGGAAGCGATGGTATCGGTGTCTCCGGCTTGCACTAAGCGGTAAACCGATTCCTTGTCCATGCGCTCGGATTCGGCCATGGTCAGGGCCTTGTTCAGTTCGTCCAGCTTTGCGGTGGTGATGTTCTGCTTCTCATCGATTCCCAGAATTTCGTGCTCTCTCTGGTAGCGCACCAGTTTTTCCTGCGAGGTTTCCACTTTCATCTGCAGATCCACGAGCTGCTTGGAGAGCCAGTCCGAGGCCTGCATGGTGGAGTCGAAGCGAGACTTAAAATTGTTCTCCGTGTACGTGGTCATCAGCGTGTTCACCACATTCGCGGCCAGTTCCTTGTTCGGACTGCGGTAGTGCACTTCGATGATGTGAGTATTTGGCGCAAGCGCCACCTTCAAACTGCCTCGAAACCCACCGAGCAGAGCGGTGGTGCGTCCGGTATCGGCCTGTAAGGGGTCCGGGGCGAGATCGAGTGAGGAAGGCAGTGGCGCGGTCTTTCCCCCAAACTCCGGGCGGCGATCGAGACCGAGTTCCTTTACCACCTGCAGGGCCAGGAGGTCGCTCTGCAGGATTTTTACTTCGGTCTCCATCTCCGTCGGATCGTAGTAGTCGACGCTGAACGTGGGCGAGTTATTGAAGTTGACCAGGCCGGAATCCGGCTTATTGATGGCAATGCTGCCACTCGCTTCATAGACCGGCGTCATCTTGAGGCTGGCGATTGCGACCAGGGAGAAGATAGTGACGAGGCAGGCCAGAATCGTCCACTTACGCTTCATCAGGACGCGAATGTATTCGCCGAGGGCCGATTCCTGAGAAAGTAGCTCCGGGTAAACGCGCGGGCCGGTAGATTTCCCCAAATCAGAGCCTAGCGGCTGCATTTCACGAATGATTGGGGTACTGGGTACCAGCGGTCCAGAATCCATGCCTTCTCCCTAAACAAATGTTCTACTCGCGTTCCTGGCGAGCGGCTTACACACGACCCGGGAACGCTGGCGAATCGATGGCTGGTGTCATCGCCCGCAAATTCTTTAGCAGTCGGATGTTTGGTTTCGCCGATATTCTAGCACTGCTTTGGTCGAAAACAATTGGAATTGACGAGCGGAGTCCTAAAAGCGACAACGGCCACGGAGGAAACTCCGCTATACTACCTTGCAATCATCCGGATCAACAAACGTGGTAAGCGGCATCGAGACGCAAATGCAATGGCTGAGGCGGGATTGATGAATTGGTCGGAACAGGAAGTACTGATTACGGGTGGCACGGGTTCATTTGGCAAGAAGTTCGTCGAAATCATGCTGGGCGAATTCCATCCCCGGCGTCTGGTCATCTTCAGCCGCGACGAGTTGAAGCAGCATGACATGCGAGCCTCCGGCTTCGATCATTCCAGCCTCCGCTATTTCATCGGCGACGTGCGCGATCCCGCGCGACTGCAGCGTGCTTTCTCCGGCATTACTGTGGTCGTTCACGCTGCCGCACTGAAGCAGGTTCCTGCTTGCGAATACAATCCGTTCGAGGCGATTCAAACCAACATCATGGGCGGACGCAACGTAATCGATGCGGCCATCGATAAAGGCGTCCGGCGGGTGCTGGCCCTAAGCACGGATAAGGCGGTCAATCCGGTCAACCTTTATGGCGCAACCAAGCTGTGCGCGGAAAAAGTATTTGTGCAGGCCAATGCCTATGCCGGTGCCCAGGAGACCCGTTTCAGCTGCGCCCGCTATGGAAACGTCGTTGGAAGCCGCGGCAGTGTGATTCCAGTTTTCCAGGAGCAACGCAAGCGCGGCAAGATTACGGTCACCGATCCGCGCATGACCCGCTTCTGGCTAACACTGGAACAGGGCGTGCGCTTTGTGGTTCGCGCTATCGAGCAGATGCACGGCGGTGAAATCTTTGTACCGAAGATTCCCAGCATGCGGCTGGTCGATCTGGCCGAGGCCGTGGCTCCCGGATGCGAGGTGGAGTGCATCGGAATTCGGCCTGGCGAGAAACTCCACGAGGTTTTGCTTTCGGAGGACGAGGCGCGCAACACCGTGGAGGTCGATGACATGTACATCATTCAACCTTCCCACCCCTGGTGGAAAAGAGCAAATTGGGTTCAGGCGCGGGAATTGCCGCCAGGTTTTCGCTACACCAGCGACAGCAATGAGCGCTGGCTTACGAACGAACAATTGCAGGAATTGATTGAACCCGACTTTGTGAGGAAGGCGCCCGTGGCCGTGTAGGCGCCGCCGGTGAACCGACGTCCCGAGCGGGGACCATAAGATTCGAACGCCAACATAAACGTAATTTCTTGCCATGCCTGTGCTGCCCATGACGCGCGAAGCGCTTGCCATCGACGGAGGAACTCCCGTGCGCAAGACCCTGCTTCCCTACGGGCGCCAATCGATCGCTGAAGAAGACATTCAGGCGGTGGTGAACGTTCTGCGCTCCGATTGGCTCACCACCGGACCCAAGGTAGCGGAATTCGAGGAAGCCTTCGCCGCGTGGGTCGGAGCGAAGTATGCAGTGAGCTTTACTTCCGGTACCGCAGCGCTGCACGGCGCTGCATTCACAGCCGGGCTCAAGCCGGGCGATGAAGCGATCACCACGCCCATGACCTTTGCTGCGACCGCGAACTGCGTGCTCTATCAGGGAGCGACTCCAGTGTTTGCCGACGTGAGCCCGGACACGCTCAACATTAACCCGGAGCAAGTCGCGGCGCGAATCACCCCTCGCACGCGCGCCATTCTTCCCGTGGACTACGCGGGGCATCCCGCGGACCTGGATGCGATCCAGGAACTTGCATCCGAGCACGGCTGCATCGTGATCGAAGACGCCTGCCATGCGCTGGGCGCCGAATACAAACATCGCCCTAGCGGCAGTGTTTCCGACATGACCGTCTTCAGTTTTCACCCGGTCAAGCACTTGACCACGGGAGAAGGCGGCATGGTAACCACCGACCGCGCGGATTTCGCAGAAACTCTGCGACGATTTCGCAATCACGGTATATCGAGCGACGCCCGCCAGCGCCAAACCGACAACAAGTGGCGCTACGAGATGGTGCTGCTGGGTTTCAATTACCGGCTCACGGACATCGCATGCGCGCTCGGTTTATCACAACTGAAGAGGCTGGAAGAGAATTTGTCGCGCCGGCGCGAGATTGCGGCCCGTTACGCCGCGGCATTCAGCGATCTTGAAGGAGTGACTGTCCCGGCGGTGCGAGGCGACGCAAACCCGGCGTGGCATCTCTATCCCATCCGGCTGAATCTCGAAAAGCTTACTGCCGACCGGGGCCAGATATTCCGCGCGTTGCGCGCCGAGAATATCGGAGTGAACGTGCACTACATTCCCGTGCATCTTCACCCTTACTATCGGGATCGCTTCGGAGATCGCACGGGCGAGTATCCGATTGCGGAAGACGCCTACGGAAGGCTCATCACCCTCCCCATGTTTCATGGAATCACGGACGAAGACGTGAGCGATGTGGTTCGGGCGGTTGGCAAAGTCGTGGACCGCTACTCGAGATGATACCGGCGCTTTCGGCATCACCGTAACTTCGAATCTCGATTACTCCGCAAATGAAGCCGCAGGGGCAACATCCGAAAGTCGTAGCGATCATCCAGGCGCGCATGGGGTCGACTCGTCTTCCGGGAAAAGTGCTGGCCCCGATTCGAGATCATCCTATGCTTTGGTACGTAGTCGAACGAACGCGCGCGGCCAAAACTTTGGATGAGGTAATTATCGCAACGACGACGCAGCCTGCCGATGCCGCGATCGTTGCTCTCTGCCGTGAGCTTGGCGTGGGTTGTTTTCAGGGGTGCGAAGAAGACGTTCTCGATCGCTACTATCAGGCCGGGCTCCAGCAGAAAGCAGACGCTGTGGTTCGAATCACCTCCGATTGCCCGCTGATCGATCCTGAAGTTGTCGACAAGGTGGTCGAAGCATTTGTACTTCAAAAACCCGACTACGCTTCGAATTCGTTGGTCCGCACATATCCCCGGGGCCTCGACACCGAGGTCATGACCTTCGGCGCATTGGAGCGCGCATGGACCAACGCGCGCCAGCCCTACCAGCGCTCGCACGTGACGCCTTACATTTACGAGAATCCCGCGAAGTTCAATTTGCTCTCGGTAACCGGAGAGCAGGATCGTAGCGAGTATCGTTGGACCGTAGATACTCCAGAAGATCTGGAATTTGTGCGAGCAGTTTACGCTCGGTTGGAAGGCAAGCCTTCTCTATTCGGCGACGTATTGAAATTAATGGAACGAGAGCCCGTACTCGCGGAGATTAATCGTGCAGTTTCGCAGAAGGAGTTGCACGAAGGTTAACCGCTCGCCTGCGTCGGACGCGAAATCATGAAAATTCTATTGCTACATTCCGAAGACGATCCGGAAAACGGTCCGTGGTCGGATCGTGCATGGGATCGCATCGTGGATGTAGGCCTGGGGGGATTGCCTACCTACGAACGCTGGAGCCGCCGCTTCCATTGTCCGGCTACGACGCTGAGTGCACTCCATCCTGGTTTTGATGATTTCCGCCGGGTGCGGCGTTTGATGGATCTAGGCTGCGCCCGGCTAGTCGATGAGCATGGTTTGGACTGGTGGGAGCTTTTGTCGATGCTCCTGCACGTCGAACTGGAGATGCTGATCTTGCTGCAGCACTTCGTACTGACATTGGGGCCGGAGGATGAAGTGTATGTTTCGCGTCCCGGTCCTCATGCCAATCTTCTTCACGGCTTGCTGGGGACGCGGGTGCGCGTTTTTCCCTGGCGCCGGGGAACACGCGGGTTGCAGCGCTACGTCCGCGTTCTGAGAAGGCTTTCCACTTCGCAGATTATCGACGTGTGCTGTGACAAATATGATTTGGGCTACCAGTTCCGGGGGCGGCTGGTGCGAAGACCTCCGCCATCCACGCGGCCGGTTGTGCTGCTTCCCACGGCTTACGTAAATGTTTCTCGCACCGGCATCGCGTATGCGAACACTTTTCCGCAAGAAAAGTTTCTTTTGGTCGCGACACGGCGCAGTGGCTGGCTGCAAGGTCTCCCTGCGAACATGGCACCCAGGCGGTTGTCCATGTACGCCTCCTTGCGCGACCGCAGCGATGAGAATGCGGAGATCGCAAGCCGTTGGCGTTCGCTGCGCAAAGAGCTGGAAGGAACGGCGGAGTTCGAGGTTCTGAGTCGCCGGGGATATCTGGATAAATTTCAGCTCTGGCTGCGGCACGGATTCGAGGTTCGCGACGCCTGGCGAAATGTTCTCGATACCGAGCCGCTGCAGGCAGTGCTCTGTTCCGACGACAGCAATCCCTTTACGCGCATGCCGTTGCTTCTGGCGCAGGCGCGAGGCCTTCCGAATATTGCATGCCATCACGGAGCTGTGGATGGGCGCTACTTTTTCAAGCGCAGCTATGGCGACGTTGTCTGGGCGAAAGGCAAGATGGAGGAAGACTATCTGGTAGCGAAGTGTGGAGTGCCGCGGGAAAGAGTTGAAATTGCGGCTCCTGCGCTGCCGGCAAACTGGAATGTCTGGAAGCAGTCGAAACCGAAGAGTTCTCGGCCCAACATTTTGTTCATCTCCGAGCCTGTCGATGTTGCGGGCGGCCGCCCGGAAGAGTTCTACCGAGATATCTTGCCCGGCCTCGCCGACCTCGCCCTGGCGACCGGGCGCAAACTGATCGTGAAGTTGCATCCCATCGAAAGCCAAAACGAACGCGTCAGCATAGTGGCTCGGGTCCTTTCCTCACGGCAGAAGGATGCTGTACAGATCGTCACCGGCCCGCTGACCGAGGATCTTTTGTCACAGACATGGTTTGGAGTCACGGTACTTTCAACGGCTGCAGTGGAGTGCGCGGTTCGCGGGATTCCATGCTTTTTGTGCCAGTGGCTGAACTTCTCGCCTTATGGCTACCAGGAGCAATTCCTTCGCTTCGGAGTAGGGATTCGTCTGAAGAGCCCAAGCGAGATCGAGAAAATTCCTCAGTACTTGGGCCAGAACTCTGCCAGTCCGGACCTGTCGAGAAATTGGTGGCAGCCGGCAGCTCCGGGACGCTTGCGTGAGCTCGTCGCTTCTTACCAAGGGCCTTGCGCCGCGGCAACGGGCTAGCAGCGTACCCACGGAAAGAAATGTGACTCAGGAAACACTTCTAATCCGCGCAGACGCCAGCGTCCCGATGGGAACCGGGCACGTGATGCGATGTCTGGCGCTGGCACAAGCTTGGCAAGACGCGGGAGGTAAGGTTGTATTCGCCGCCGCAGAACTCTTGGCCTCTCTGCGCGAGCGTCTGCTTTCTGAAGGAATTGATGTGGTCGCGGTGGAGGGCCGGCCCGGAAGTCCCGACGACGCTCGACAAGTTGCGGACTTAGCTCCGCGCCTTTCCGCCCGTTGGGTTGTGGTGGATGGTTATCAGTTCCATGCGGAGTACCAGCGGATCATTAAAGAAGAAACGCATCTGAAGCTGCTATTCGTGGATGATGCGGGAAATGCCGGGCCCTACTGCGCCGACATCGTGCTCAATCAGAATTTGCACGCCGTCGAGAGTATGTACACGCAGCGCGAATCCTACACGAGGCTCTTGCTGGGAGCGCCATATATTTTGTTGCGACGGGATTTCACGGCCTCGCGTGAACCGGAGCGTCCCATAAATCCCGTGGGACAACGCCTGCTAATCTCGATGGGCGGCAGCGACCCGGATAATATCACGGCAAAAGTTGTAGAGATGCTGCATCGTCTCGAGGTGCCCGGGTGGGAGGCGGTGGCAGTACTAGGACAGGGCAGCCCTCATTTTGCCGACCTGAAAGATGTCATCGAAAGTGCGGCCTTGCCGATTCAACTTGAGCAAAACGTGGCTGACATGGCCAAGTGGATGCGCTGGGCCGATCTTGCGATCACGGCTGGTGGCACCACGATCTGGGAACTGGCGTTCATGGGGCTGCCGGCCGTGGCCATGACGCGTGGGGAACACGAGCGCCTGCTCTTGCAAGGCGCGGTGCGCGAGGGGATTGCGATCGATGTTGGCCCTTTCCAGGCGGTCGAGACGCAGAATCTCCGCAGCATTGTTGCTTCCCTGGCATTTGATGAAGGCCGGCGGCGCCGGATGAGTGAGGCTGGTCGAGCATTTGTGGATGGACGGGGCGCGGCGAGAGTTGTAGAAAGCATGGGGAGAAAAGTTCTGTGCAATTAAAAGGCAAACGAATTCTGGTGACTGGATCCAGTGGAGTGATCGGCAGAGTTCTGGTCGAGCGGCTGATGCGGACTGGGGCGGATGTTCTCGGAATCGACAAGGTGCCGCCACAGCGACCGTCGGAGGAGGCCCGGTATCTAACCGTGGATCTGGCCGCCGGCACGCCGCGAGCGGCCATTGAATTCGCTCCCCAGGCAGTCTTCCATTTAGCCGCCTCGTTCGAACGAACCGTGGAGAAGGCGGGATATTGGAAGACAGTTTTCGAGAACGATGTACTAGCCTCGCACCGTCTCCTCGAAGCCGTGGACTCGCTGGCTGCTCTGGAGGTGTTTGTATTTGCCTCCAGCTACCTGAACTACGATCCGGCCCTTTATCTGGATGTTCCCGAAGTCCGCATGCTGAAGGAATCGGACCAACTCCTGCCACGAAACCTCGTGGGACTCGCCAAATACTATGTCGATCGCGAATTGGATTTCCTGCAGATGACACAGAAGAGCTTTCGCACCGTTTCAGCTCGTATCTATAGAGTCTACGGTCGCGGGTCCCGAGACATCATTTCGCGCTGGGTGCGGGCAGCATTGGCAGGCGAGGTCCTGAACGTGTTCGGGGAAAAGAATCGCTTCGACTATATTTTCGCCGACGACGTGGCCGAGGGCCTGGCTCGACTTGCTGAGACCGACGACGCATCTGGAGCGTTGAACCTGGGGTCGGGCGTTCCGCGGACCATTGCGGACGTACTGCAGATTTTGAACCTCGAAATTGGCGACATTCGTACCAGTGCTGAATCCGAGGTGGGGCCCATCGAATCCAGCTGCGCGGATATGTCGTTGTTTCGCCTCGTTACGGGATGGTCTCCTCCGACTTCACTCGAAGCTGGAATCCGAAAAGTGGTGGAATACGAGAAACAGCGGCAGACACTCGTCTCGCCGGCTTAGCGGTCTGACGCGCACACCAGAATTTGTATGATTCGGCCATTACTCAAGCCCGAGGAGGCTCAGAGCTTCCGTCAATGTTCCAGAGCGAATCTGGGGCTGGAACGCGGGGTCTTCGGGAGTTGGTTTCCGGCGAACTCCGATCAAGCCTGAACCATGAACGTGCACCGACCTCATACCCAGGCGGTTTGGTCCCGCAAAATCTTTGCTCTCGTCATCGGCGATATACGCCGTTTGGTCCGCGGACACGCCCAGCAGAGTCAGTGCCACTTCGAAGGGCACAGAGGAAGGCTTGGCACAGCCGTGGCCGAGTTCGTCAGTGCAGACAATGACGTCCATGTATCGTTCCAAATCGAGAGCCGCGATCTTGCGTCTCTGCACGGAGGCTGCGCCATCGGTAACCAGGCCAAGTTGCAGGCCGCGATTCTTCAACGCCACAAGTGCTGTCTTAACTTGCGGACACAAGGAGATCGCGGGCTGATGAGAACGATATACGAGCAGAAGCGTCCGCATCCAGGTGGAAGAGTTCAGAGTAAGTTCCGCCAGCAGGGTGTTAAAAACTCTTCCCCGGCCCTGTGCATGTAGGATGGACATCATTCTTTTCTGCAGCCCTTCCGCGTCAAGGTTCTTGTGCTTCGCCAGGAGTTCGGCAACCGCGCGAAAGCCACTGGCGACGTATTCTTCTTCTGGATACAGCGTGTTGTCCAAGTCAAACAGAATCGCTCGAAGCTTCGCAGCGCTATTTTTGCGAGCCACTGGTTCAGCAGTCGCGTCCTGGTTCCCGACAGAAGAAGCAAGGGCCCGGGCATTCAGGAACAAATCGTCAGTGAAACGCAACATCACTAGATCGGACTCGAACTTTCCGAACGATTCCGGCAGTGTCTCCCCATGTAGCAGACGAAGCAGCATTGCGGGCGTGTCCACGCCTGCGGCAATCCCCAGGGCCGCGCCGCCACCGAAGCGCGGATTGACCTCGACAAACTTCGCGCGCTGTCCATCCCAAAAACATTGGATCGTATTGTGTCCCACCAGTCGCAGTGCTTTTGCCAGGCGTGCGGACTCTCCGATCAGTTCAGGTTGATTCACGGTTCGGCTAACGTAAGATTCGCCCGCAACTACCATCTGCCGCAAACGGGGCACCACGGAGAGCACTCGGCTGTCGAAGTCGGCCAGCAGGTCCATCGTGTATTCGGGTTCTTCCACGAATTCCTGAATCACCCACTCTGCTTTGTTTTGGACGGCATTTCCTAGTTCCGCCGCGTTGCGCACAAGGCGCGCTCCCTTGGCTCCCTTGCCGAAACGCGGCTTCACAAACAGGGGAAAGTCTGCGCTCTGCCATTGATCGGAGTCGTAAGTGCGGGGAGTGCCGAACCCGTGCTCCTTGCAAAAATTGACGAAGGCCAACTTGTCCTGGCAAAGCCGAACCGTCTCCACTGCCGGCACCACAACGCGAAGCCCGCACTTTTCCAGGCGATCGCGCTCCGCGGCAAACAGCGGCAATTCTTCATCCCTGGTCGGAATGATTAGCCCCACCCGCTCACGTTCACACAGGTGCACCAGTTCTTCGATGAAGCGCGGTTCCGCGCTGCGAGAGACTAGGTAATGCTGGTCAGCCACGTAGAGCGCGGGGGCACACGGATCAGTGTCGACGGCGATCACGTCGCCGCCGCTATGTCGAGCCAACGCCGACTGAAAGGCGCGCACCAGGCTGACCTTGCGCGAGGCGCTGGTGATCAGGATATTCACGAAGGGCGTCTCTTACCGAAAACCAGGCAATCGCGTCCCACGCCGGCGCTTCCCAGGGCAGAATAGATCTTGCGCCGCAGCTCCGGCGGCAATCCCAAGTCAAATTGCACGCGGCGCGCGTGGCAACGCCCGCCAATCTCGGAGTTCCCGATGTAGTTTTCTCCCATCAACAAAAACATCTCCATGGGGAAATCCCCTTGAGCGTAAACCGTATCGAATCCGAGCCGGCCCAGCGTCTTCCTCAGCGATGGAAAACTGAAGTAGTTGATGTGATCTGGCACGGCGATCCACCAGGGATCCGAGCCGATTTGTTCTTTGGCCGCCGCCTGCATCTCCGTAAAATCATTCGGTACGCGGATGCAAAGAATTCCTCCCGGCACAAGCAGTTGTTTGCATTCCTGCAACGTTCTCACCGGATCCGGAACGTGCTCCAAAACGTTGAGCATGACGACTACATCGAATTCTGCGGCTTCCGAGTGAGCCACAAATTTCTCAAGCGTCATGTTATGCACGGTAAGGCCCTGCGCTTCGGCGCGCTGCACCGCCTCGAGGGAGGGTTCGGTGCCCACGCTGTGAAAGCCGTGCTCCCGCGAAAAGGCCACAAAATCGCCGGTGCCGCAGCCCACTTCCAGCAACCGGCGGCCAGGAGCAACTCCCTCCAGCACGCCCACGATGTCGGTGTAAAGCGCCCCGCGCAACCATTGCAGCTCTTTCGCCGCCGCATCGCCACCTTCCATCAGTCGCCTGATTTCGGGCGCGCGATTTCCCTTGCGCACGAGATCGTAATAGCGGCTCTCATAAAATTCGCTCAGCTCCGTCGCGGGAGGAATCGGATCCAGCCGGCGAAAGCCGTATGTGGCGTCTTCGACCACACGGAATCCAGAAGACTTCGTTGGATTTTCGGGAAAAATGCGGGAATGTTCGCGAACGGAATCTTTCATGCCAGCAATTGTCTCAAATGGTGGCCACAACAGCCGCCAATTATAATGCGATTCGACTGGCGAGCTGAGCAGCGCGCATGACGCAAATAAAAATTGGCGAAAGATCTGTCGGCATTGGACGGCCGGTGTATGTGGTAGCCGAGCTCTCTGCCAATCACAATCACGACTTTGACCAGGCTGCGCGGATCATCCAGGCAGCCAAACAAGCTGGCGCCGATGCCGTGAAGTTGCAAACCTACACGCCCGACACGATCACAATGGCCAGTGACCGGCCTGAATTTCGGGTTCGTGGTGGAACCCTCTGGGATGGGCGAACTCTTCACGATCTCTATGCTGAAGCCTTCATGCCCTGGGAGTGGCAGCCCCGGCTCAAAATGGTGGCAGAGGAGCTCGGAATGGATTGTTTTTCCAGTGCGTTCGATGCCACGGCAGTGGATTTCCTGGAAGAGATGAACGTGCCAGCACACAAAGTCGCATCGTTCGAGCTAGTCGATATTCCGCTCATTCAGAAAATGGCTCGTACTGGTAAGCCTCTGATTGTGTCCACGGGTATGGCGACCGTCGAGGAGATCGAGGAGGCGTTGCAAAGTGCTCGGGAAGCGGGAGCGGCGCAGATCGCGCTTCTGAAGTGCACAAGCGCGTATCCGGCACCAGCGCAAGAAATGAATCTGCGGACGATTCCGGAGATGGCGCGGCGATTTGCACTTCCCGTGGGATTGTCCGACCACACGATGGGGATTGCGGCGCCCGTCGCCGCAGTTGCGTTGGGGGCGTGCATCATCGAAAAGCATTTGACCTTGTCACGCTCCGTTCCGGGGCCCGATAGCGGTTTCTCGCTCGAACCAGAAGAATTTAAAGCCATGGTAGATGCGGTGCGAACCGCCGAAAAGGCTCTGGGTGAAGTGCAGTTTGGTTTCAGCGAAAAGGAAGAAGCCAGCCGCGCGTTTCGCCGCTCCTTGTTTGTGGTGGACGACGTGAAGGAGGGCGAGACATTCACGCCGGTCAATGTGCGCTCCATTCGTCCCGCAAACGGTTTACATCCCCGGCATCTCGCGGAAGTATTGGGCAAGCGGGCTTCACAGAGCATCAAGCGTGGCACTCCTCTGTGTTGGGAGTTTGTGGTCCGATCTTGAAGTGCCGGAAGTGATTCTGAAGTTTTGTCTGGCTTTGAACTTCTCCAAGTCCAAAGCGACGGGAGAGAAGTGAGCCTTGCGCATTGTCCTGCACCGGGAGATTCCTCCGGATCCTGAGCTCCATCGTCAGTGGAACGCGGTCGCGCTACAAATGGCTCGGCCGGAGGTGTTTTACACCTGCGAGTGGGCGCTCGCGGTGCAATCGGCATACCGCGATGCACTCAAACCGCTGCTGCTCCTGGGTTACGACGCGGATCAACTGGTTGGCGTGGCGTCGCTGGCCACGGATCCGACTGAGAAAAAAGTAAGCTTTCTCGCCGCCGCCACGGCGGACTATTGCGACTTTCTAACCCTGCCCCAACGGCGGGCCGATTTTGTCGGTGCAGTTTTTGCGGAGTTGCGAAACATTAACACAGCTTCGATTTCGCTCGCAAATCTTCCTGCAGACTCAGCAACTGCCGCTGCCCTCCGCGACGAGGCAGGTGCGCATGGGCTTTACGTCCACATTCGGCCGGCGTATCTGTGTTCCCAGGTAGAGCTTGGCAGCGGAGAGGAGCGACAACATTTGAAGGCGACTTTTGCTGGCAAAAAAAAGCTCCGTCGCTATCTGCGTGGAATGGAAAAGGATGGGCCAGTAACCTTCGCTCACCTGCAGTCGTGGGAGGAGATTGAACCTGCCTTGGCCACTTTCGCTGATGCCCACGTGGCACGTTTTTTGGATACGAATCGCGTCAGCAGTCTGGCCACTCCGGAGCGGCGGCAATTTCTGGCAGAGCTCGCCAGGCGATTTGATGGCTGCGGAGTCGTCACCTTAAGCCTTCTGAAAATCCAGGACCGTCCGGTTGCGTGGAACTATGGTTTTCAATTCGGCGGAGGTTGGTTTTGGTACCAGCCAACCTTCGACAGCACACAGGAGGAGAATTCTCCCGGTCACTGCCTGCTTTCGAGGATCGTGGTCGAAGCCTGCGACGTGGATAGAATGCAGAGGGTTGACCTCGGGCTCGGTGCGGAAGGCTATAAGGAGCGCTTTGGAAATAGCACGCGTCAGACTCTCCACGCCACCGTTACCAGTTCCAAGGGCAGGTATCTGCGGGAGATCTTGAGATACAGAATTGCCGATGCTTTGAAGCGCTCACCCAAGGTTGAGTCGGCAGTGCGTTACATCCTGAATCGACTTCGTGGCGATCAATTCTGATCACACATCGCGGTTGCAGACGCACGACGAAAAAGCAGTTAGACTATCCTGCAATCCACCGATGACACGCCATACCGCTCTCATCAATGTGTTTACGCCCTCGGATGCCGCCGCGGGAAACACCAACGCTCAAAATCTCACGGTGAAGGAAATCGTTGCCCGCCTGCCCGAAGACCAGTTCCACGTGACCATGCTCTGTGACGGCAACTCGCCGGATGAGCGGCTAAAGGCCCGGAAGAATACGCGTATCGTCGGCTGGACCCGTCACGGCAATACTTTGCGCCTGTTGCGCCATTGTCTTCTGCCTGCTCCGGATATTTATTTCTTCCCACGTACCGGTCCGCTGGACCGTATTTTTTTCGATTTGCGCAAGCGCGTGGGACTGAGAACCGCGCTGATCACGTATATCGTGATGGCCATGGATTCAGTTACCAGTCGTGGCCTGATAGGGCGGTCGATTGTGGAAGGCGACCTGGTATTTGCTAACTCCAAACATGTGTCGGAGACGATTCGCCAGATGTTTGGAGTGACCGCGCCCCCGATCTATGACGGGATCGATCGGCGTTGTTATTTTCCACCTGCTGAGCGCAGCGAAAGCGCGCCGCCCGTGGTTCTTTACGCCGGATCATTCCAGCCGCGCAAGCGGGTCGAGATGGTAATTCAACAGGCTGCCCGCTTGCCGGGTCTGCGGTTCCGCCTGGCTGGCAAGGGCGAAACGGAAGCACAATGTCGCGACCTCGTGCGGCAACTCGGGTGTCGAAACGTTTCTTTCCTCGGACATCTGACTTCGGAAGCGCTGGGCCAGGAGATGCAAAAGGCTGACATCTTCTTTTTTCCCAGCATCCTGGAAGGCAATCCGCAAGTCCTGTTGCAAGCCAGCGCATGTGGACTCGCTTGCATCGCCATGAACCTATACCGTTCGGATTATGTAGTGCACGGTAAAACGGGTTTCCTGGTGAAGTCGGATGCGGAGCTTGCAGAGAGTCTCGACCGCCTGGCCGACGACGCCGGTTTGCGCCGGTCCTTTGCCGATTCCGCCGTCCGCCACGTTGATCAGTTTGACTGGGACAGGATTGCTGCCCAGTGGGCTTCCGTGTTTGAAGAGGCGGTAGCCAGACGGCAACACCACTCTCTGCAAAGAGTGTCTTGATTGGTGTCTCTCCTCCGCATGGTGACTCACCCGTGAAACGATCGAACGCCCTGGTGCGCTACGGCGGTTTTTTTGTTTCCGTGGGAACGGCGCGCGTACTCGGACTTCTGATCACTTCGATCACGTTCCCCGTCCTCGTCCGGCGCCTGGGCGTGGAAACTTATGGATTGTGGAGCTACGTGGTGGCGCTGTGCGCATTCTTCGAGGTTGTGGCGAATCCAGGACTCACGGTTTATGCCACGCAGCAAATTGCAGCTCGCCGCCATGCTGCCGCTGATCTTATTCCTGATTTTCTCGCCCTGCGCACTCTGAGCAGCCTGGTTGCAATTGCAATCTTGTTGATAGTCGCGAGTTTTGACCGCCGTTCCGATGTGCGTTCTCTGCTGCATTGGTACGGCGTGGGGCTTCTCTGCATTGGTTTAACAGGATCGGACTTTTTGTTGACTTCGCTGGAGCTTTTCCACATCCGATCGCTGCTGACTTTAATCCAGCAAGCTTTATACGCCGGTGGAGTCTTGCTGTTGGTCCATGGTCCGAAAGACATTATGTGGCTCCCCGGCAGCATCCTCGGCTCCGCTCTGGCAGCGAATCTGCTGGGCTGGCTGGCGCTGTGGCACAACGGCTTCCGGCCCCCGATAGCAATTACTCCAAGTCGCTGGCAGACCATCCTGATTCCGAGTTTTCACTACGCAGCGACCACGATGATGGCTACGATTTACCACCGCGCCGGACATATTGTCGTTCGTTGGTTCCTCGGGGATTACGCTTTGGGGCTTTACGCTGCCGCGGTTCGCTTTGTGGATATACTGCGCAACTTCGCCACCATTGGCTTCAGTGTGCTGATGCCTCGCATGGCGCTCTCCGCGCAGTCTCCGGCCGGTATGAGACGTCTTCTGCATGCTGCGGTTTCAGCCTTGGCCGCCATCAGCATTCCGCTCACGCTGGGTACTCTGTCAACCGCACATCTGATGGTGCCATGGGTTTTGGGCGCAAGCTACGCGCCTGCGATTTCTCCGGTCCGCTGGGTCGCTCCCTTTCTGCTGGCAGCTCCTATCGCATCGCTCCTTTCGGGAACGGTTCTCTACGCTCTGGGACGGCACCGTGCCTGCCTGGCTTCGGCCAGCGCGGGTGCTCTAGTCGCAGTGACCCTCTCGCTTCTTTTGGTTCGAGCTTTTGGTTTGACCGGGGCATGCGTCGCATTCGTGCTCGGAGAGTTCGCCGTTGGCATTACGGCGTACTTGCTGATTCCTCGAGATCTGAGGGACCTCTGGAAAAATCCCTTCATAGCGGTCGCGGGCTTCTCCGCATTGTTAATGGTTGGCGCGGTCAGGATCGTAAACTCCTATACTTCTCAACCGTTGCTGGTAGTCGCGGCAGGGGCAGCGGTGTTCGCGATCGCGGCAGGCTTCTTGGGCAAAAAAACGCTCATCGAACAATTCGGGAACGGCCAGTGAAGGCGACTGAGAGCAAACGTCCGTCGGTGGCAGTGCTGTTATCCGGAAGGGAACAGTTCAGCTCTTATTACGGCGGCGCTGTAGCCCGCTGGACTTATGAAGTTTATAGCCTGCTCAGTGACCGTGTGGCCGCCACCGTCTTTGGCTTTCCCACGCGAAGCGAAGACTTATATCCGCTGCCGCATGAAAGCAGCAAAGTCTACCGGGCATGCAGAGTCATCGCCCGCATTCCGCTGGCCCGCTGCCATGAGGAGACGCTATGGTTGCGCGCTTTGATCAAACGGCTGCGGGAGTTCGATGTAGTTCACATCCACAACCGGCCGCAATGGGGGCCAGCATTGCGAAGAATGGGCTACCGCGGAGCGCTCATTCTCCATTTGCACAATGATCACATTGGACACTGGCCAGAGCCCGCCCTGGATTCGCTGGCTTCAAGTCTGGACGCTCTTGCGGTCTGCAGCAACTACCTGCGGAACACTTTTGCTGCAAAGTCCGCCCTTCTAAATTCCAAGTCTCACGTGATCTTCAATGGCGCTAACCTACGGTCGTTTTATCCGCGGGAAGAAGTTCGCGAAGCGCAGACGATTTTCTTTGTCGGCAGGCTCGATCCGGAAAAAGGAGTTCTGCCGCTCTTGCAAGCCTATGACTCAGTACTCGAGCAGCATCCAGATGCGAAGCTCGTAATCGGTGGAACCAGCAGTTTCGGAACTCATCAAGAAACGCCCTACGTCCGAACGGTGCACGAATTGGCAAGCTCTCTCCAAGAAAAGAAACAGGCTGCGATCCAATTCACTGGCTATCTGGATCACGACAACGATTTGCCGCTGTGGTTCCAGAGGGCGACCTTGTTTGCTTGTCCCTCCCTCTTCCAGGAACCGTTCGGGCTGGTGAATGCAGAGGCAATGGCTTGTGCAACGCCGGTGGTGGGCTCAGATCGAGGCGGCATTCCAGAAGTCCTCGGCAATACGGGGCGGTTGGTGGATCCGGAGAATGTGCGAGAGTTTTCAGCAGCAATTTCGGAGCTTCTTTCGCGGCCCCAATACCGTAACGAACTGGGCCGTGCCGCATACGAGCGCTGCCGGGCAATGTTTGACTGGCGCGTTACCGCCCAGAACTGGATGACTCTGCTTTACCGAGTGGCGCAAGGCGACGAGGCTTCCGCCAGAGCTCCCTATCACTAGATCCTCGACGTTCCATTACGTAGCGGGAGCGAGGTCTTGAAGAATCTCCTCGCGGAGATAAACCGCGTCTGAGTAGAGTGCTCTGCCGCCACGCTCATAAGGAGCGGAAAGGCGGTAAAGCCCAAAGCCTTTGCGGCGCATAAGCTGATGCAGTTCGGGAAATCCGTAGTCGTTTTCGTAATGGGAGACGAATGTAACTTCCATGATGATGGACTTCGTTTTCCGCAATCCTTCCTGAGAGCTCGTCAACACTCCCATCTCGGCGCCCTGGATGTCGATTTTCAGGATGGATACCTCTTTTTCCCCGGCGACCAATTGGTCATAGCTGATCTTCCGAACATCCACCGTCCCCACCAAGTCCCAGGAAGTCGCCAACAATTCTTTCTTGATCTCTTCTCGAGGTTTCAACAATGACGATCCGGCGGGATGCCGGAGCTGATAAAAATTTGTCGTGCCCTCGACTTCCGCAAGAGCAGCATCGACGACGGTGACACTTCCGCAGCCGTTGAATTTCTCCTTCAGCGGACCTACCATCCGCGGGTCACATTCCACAGCGATGACCCGTTGAGGCCGGAAAAGATCGAGGAGCGTCTGCGTCCATCTGCCTGCGTTCGCGCCCGCGTCAACACAAGTCCCCAAGGTGGAGAGGACGGACCGTGGTAAAAGGTTCAGCCGAGCTTCGCACAGGTCGTGGTGCCGGCGGGAAGAAAACGCCATGAGACTCGCTCGGTATGCCTCGAAACCGAGGCGCAAATACTCGTGACGGCGTACGGAATACTGGCAGATGCCGTAGGGGATCACCTGTCTCGCAATGTCTTTCAGGGCCATGTCGGCTAGAGTGTAGCAGTCTTGTGTTGGTCGGCGTGCTTCACAAATTGCCTCCGTGTACTATGTCTTTCTGCTTCAAGCTGAGCGAGTCACCGTGCGCATGAAAGTCTTCAGTCCCTGTCTTAGTCGTCTGCTTCCGCGTCCCCAAGATTCGCGGGAAGGGCGAATCCTCCACCCCTGCCGGGAGTTTCGTCGGTGATTCTCAAGCTCGTCATCATCACCGAGATCATTGCGCCTTACCGGATTCCAGTCTTCAATGGCCTGGCACAAAGGTCAGAAGTTGGCCTGCACGTCATTTTCTTGTCGGAGAACGATCCGACGCTGCGTCAGTGGCGAGTCTACGAAGACGAAATCAGATTTCACTATGACGTGCTTCCGTCGTGGCGGCGACGCCTTGCTGGATACAACGTCTTGCTCAATCGCGGAATGCGCTCGGCGCTGAGCCGCACTGCGCCGGACGTCGTACTGTGCGGTGGATACAACTATATGGCGTCATGGGCCGCCGCCTACTGGGCCAGGAGTCATCGAGTGCCTTTGCTGCTTTGGTCGGAAAGCACGGCCTTCGATCTGCGGCGACGATATCGTGCGGTAGAGTTAGTAAAGACGCACTTCTTGAGCCTCTGCACAGCATTTGTTGTGCCGGGAATATCTTCGTTGAACTACTTGAAGGAACTTGGAATCGAAGAGCAACGAATCTCTACGGCCCCCAACGCGGTCGACAACTTGCTGTTTTCTAAACTGGCCGAATCGGCTCGCCAGCACCAAGCTCAGGTGCAAGCCCGCCGCCATCTCCCCGATCGATACTTTCTTTACGTTGGGCGCCTGGTGAAGGAAAAGGGAGTATTCGATCTTGTAGATGCTTATGCTCAACTGAAACCTGAGATGCGATCGAAACTTGGGTTGGTATTTGTTGGAGACGGACCGGACCGCCAGGAGTTGATGACGCGCGCCTCCAAAATCTCCGGGACTATCCAATTCCTGGGATTTGCGCATCGCGAGGAATTACCGGAGATCTACGCGCTGGCTGAGGGATTGATTTTTCCGACTCACAGCGATCCCTGGGGGCTGGTGGTCAACGAAGCGATGGCGTGCAGCTTGCCGGTGGTTGTTACGACTGTTGCAGGATGTACCTTAGACCTGGTCCAGAACGGCTGGAACGGATTTGTCGTTCCTCCTAGCAACGCATCTCAACTCGCTATCGCGATGGAAAATTTGGCCAGCGACTCCGCTCTGCGGGTGCAGATGGGTCGAAGAAGCCGGGAGAGAATTGAGTCGTATTCGCCGGCCGCGTGGGCCAACGGTGTGGTGAAGGCAGTGCAATCCCTGCATCCCACCACGTGATCGAAGACGGATTTCCTGAATCATATCTCCACAGCTGAAACTGGTACTATACTGGCTCCATCAAAATCCATGAACACGCGGCGTTTTGGTAGCGTCTCGGAGAATCGGCTCGGAGAAGTAAGAATGGCGGATCCTGCGGAGTCTCAGCCCAAAGAAGAAGTGATGCCGCCAAAACTTGCCGGCCGGCGAGTGGAGATTCTGGAATGCACGCTGCGCGATGGAAGCTACGCGGTCGATTTCAAGTTCACGGAAAGCGATACTGCGGTTCTGGCAGGCGTCCTGGGCCGGCTGGGTTTTCGCTGGATCGAAGTCGGCCACGGTCTGGGACTGGGAGCCGCGAAGGCCGGTAAAGGCGCGATGCCGTCCACCGACGAGCGGCTGATTGAAGCGGCAAAGCGAGCCGCACCCGATGCGCTGATCGGATGTTTCTTTATCCCCGGAATCGGCACTGCCGATCAGTTGAAGTCCGCGCGCTCCGCGGGCCTCGATTTTATCCGCATCGGCTACAACGCTCCGGAAATCGAAGACGCCTTCTCTTACCTGAGCTTGGCAAAGGAGTTGGGGCTGAAGGTCTGCCTCAATTTCATGAAAACCTATGGCATCTCAGCCGATGTCTTCGGCGAGAAGGCCGCGGCGGGCGCAAACGCCGGAGCGGACGTAGTCTACTGCGTCGACTCGGCCGGCAGCATGTTCCCCGAGGATGTGCATAAATATCTCAGCGCGGCACGCCAGCGCTCCCCATGCGAATTGGGATTTCACGGACACAGCAATTTGCAATTTGCCGTCGCCAACGCCGTGGAAGCAGTTCGCTGCGGCGCCAGCTTCATCGATACCACCCTCTACGGATTAGGACGCAGCGCCGGCAATGTTCCTACCGAGGTTGCCGTGGCCGTTTTCAATAATCTCGGCATCGAGAGCGGCATCGATCTCTTCGACGTGATGGACGCCGCGGAAGAATTCATGGGCCCGCTGATGTCGCAAATGCAGCTCTACGACATGATGTCGGTGGCGATGGGATGCAGCCAGTTCCATTCTTCGTTCTTGCCCAAGGTAGCGGCGGCCGCGCGTCAGCATCGAGTGGAACTGCGCCGCCTTGTTGTCGCCATGGGCAAGCTCGATCCCGTCAATCTGGATGAAGACAATTTGAACCGCGTGGCTGCCAGCCTGCCAAAGACAGCCGGCACAAAAGCGCGCGAGATACTGACGTCGTTCTCGGTGCCCGGCATTTCGACGCAAAGCATCAGTACTTCGCTCTCCTCCGTGCAATCGCTGGTCGATGGCATGATCGTCACATGCGCGAAGCGCCGTGCCCGCCCCGTGCTGGAACTCGTTGCTTCGGCGTCGCCTTCTCCAGATTTGGTTTTAGCGGATCTCGTACTCGGCGAAGGGCCGGTTGTGCTGGGAAGAGTCGTTTATGGTTCATTTGAAGTTTTGGAACAAGTCTTGAGGATGACGGGCGGCAGCGTGCCGCTATTTCTGAATGACAAAGACGGAGGCGAGTGGGGCGCGGAGTGGCCCGCCGCTCTGATTGAGATCGTTGGCGCGGAGCGGATTTTGCCGGTGCGTTCGAAGCGCCTGTTTGAGAGTTACGTCGAAGACGTCCTCATGACTGCGACCCAGCGTTGCGGCGACTTCTGTCTGATGATCTACGGAAGCCCGAATGGCACGCTTTTGCAACGTAGTTGCGAGACTTTTCGAAATGTCGTTGTACACGGCGAACTCCCGCCGTCTGCGCCCGACAATTGCTGGCAAATGGCGGACTTTTCCGACCGCATGCACTTTGATCTTGGAATCGGTGTTGCGTTGCTCCTTTGTCCACCGGGCAATGCCGATTCAGCTTCGATCGATCAGCTTTTGTTGCCGGAAGGGATTGTGATCACCTCCGGCCACTTCCCGCGTTTCGAACTCGATGTTCCAGGCCGAACGATTTTGCGCCTCGATCCGAGCCATGCCTATCGTGGACAGATGGATCGGTGGGTGGCCATTTCAAATCTCATGAAGTCGACACAATCCGTTCCCGTGGCCCTGCAATGACGATTCGCGAAGTGATTACTAATATCGTGGCACGCCGCGAGCACGAGGTGTTCCTGATAGACGCGAACTCGGGGCGCCAAATTACTTATGGCGACTTTCACCGGCAGGCCTGCGCTCTGGCGGCGGAACTTCGCCGCCGAGGCGTGCGCAAGGGCGACCGCGTTGGGGTGATGCTTCCCAATTGCTCGGAACTGGCGATTCTTTATTTTGCCTGTATTTACCTCGGTGCTGTCATCGTCCCAGTTAATCCCTCGCTCAGCAAGAACGAAATCAAATTTATCTTGACGAGTTCGCATCCTGTGCTGGTCGTGGCGAACGCGACGAATACAGAGTCGCTGAGGGAGTTTCATGCGAACGTAGTGGGATTGGCAACGGTACAAAAACCAAACGAGAGCGCGGTCGGATCAAACCAAATTATTTTTGCTAACATTCCCGGCGCGAATGGATTTGTGCCCCTCGAAACCGCGGATGCCGAAGACCTGATCGTGATTATGTACACATCAGGTACTTCGGCGAAGCCCAAGGGACTAACGCACAAACTGGGACGAATGTTTCGCAATGCCGCCGCTTTTGCCAGCGCTCAGGCGATCGACCAGGACGCTCGCTTCTATCTGACGCTCTCAATGGCCTACATGGGCGGCTTCTATAACCTCCTCATTCTGCCGTTCCTCTGTGGCGGCAGTGTGGTGGTTGATCACGTGTTCGACGCAAGGTCGAGCCTGCATTTCTGGGACAAGGCAAAGAATAACAACGTTAATTCGCTATGGATGGCTCCGACTGTGTTATCGATTTTGTTGAGAATGGACCGCGGCCGCACCGGAGAGGAATTTTGCCGAACCTCGGTGCGTCACGCATTTGTGGGATTCGCGCCGCTTCCCATAAAAGTGAAGCATGAGTTTGAAGCGCGGTATGGTGTGAGGCTCGTGGAGAATTACGGTCTCTCGGAGACTCTGTTTGTTACTGCGCGCTCGCAGGAAACGCTCGGCGGCCACGGCTATGTTGGCGAAGCTTTGCCGGGAGTGGCAGTGCGAATCGTGAATGATGAAGGACAGGCCGTGTCGGCAGGCATCGAAGGAGAAGTACAGATTCTGACGCCTGACCTGATGGCCGGCTACCTTGATGCTGAAGGGCATTTGTTGGATTCGGATGCATCAACCTGGTTTCCTACGGGTGATGTGGGGCGTCTTGACGGAGCCAGCTCACTTTCGATCACTGGCCGCAAGAAAGACGTCATCATTCGCGGCGGCGTAAACATCAGCCCGGCAGCCATCGAAGAAGCGTTGATGCAAGTTCAGGGAATCTCGGAAGTGGCGGTGGTCAGCATTCCACACGAGCTCTACGGCGAAGACATCGTAGCGGTTCTGAAACTTGAAGGAAGCGTAGAACTCGATTCCGTTCTGGCCTCTGCAGTCGCCGAGGCAAAACGGAGTTTGGCGCAGCATCAGCAGCCTGCCCGTTACGTTGCGATCGATGAATTGCCCCGAACCGCCAACGGCAAAGTTCAGAAGGCTCGCATTCGCGAACTCGTGGCAGAAAAGCTACAGGTAGGTTCCACGTCGATTTCTCGCCACTTGCCGGCAGAAAGCGCCGCTTTAGCCCGCTGATTGGTTACACTCAAAGCTCCGCACTGAAGATAATTATGAAGATTGTCGACCTTTCCTTGCCCATCGAAGAAGGCATGATGACCTTCCCCACGTACTGGCATCCCGTCGTCGAGGTCACAATCCTTGGCCGGCATGGCATCGAAGGTCGCGAAACGAGGAAAGTCGCATTGGGCACGCATACCGGCACGCACGCCGATGCGCCTCGTCACTTCATTCCAAATGGCGGGACGATCGATGAAATCCCTTTAGATGTGCTCATCGGCCCAGCCACCGTGGCCGACTTTACCGGATGCAAGGCGCTGCAGCCGATCGACGTTGCAGATCTTAAGCAAAAGGTAGGGGACAAAGTTCCGCCGCGCTTGATTCTGCGTACCGGATGGTCTGAACATTTTGGCAACCTGAAGTTTTATAACGAATATCCATTCCTCTCCGAGAATGCCGCGCGGTGGCTCGTGGAAAATGGCGTGCGGCTCATCGCCATGGATACGCCATCGCCCGATAATCCAGCCCATTCGCGCGGAACTCCCAAGGACTCTCCCAATCACAAAGTTCTTTTGGGAGCCGGAGTGGTGCTGGTGGAATACCTTACCAACCTCAGATCTTTGACCGCGTCGGAAGTGGAACTCATCGTGATGCCTTTAAAGTTGAGAGGTTGCGATGGTTCCCCAGTTCGATGCGTGGCCATTGAAAGGTAGAGAGTGAAGGAAACCGTCGAGAAATGGCTCAGCGATTGGTTTGTGAGCAGGGGAAAGATTGCTGCGATAGCGACTGAATCTTTCCTCGCCACGGACTACTTCGAGGCGGGATGGCTTACTTCGATGGAGGTCGTGGAATTCGTGACAGAAATCGAGCAGCGTTTTGAGATGCAGTTTTCTGATCGCGATTTGCAGGATCCACGCTTCGTAACCATCGCGGGGCTCACAGAACTGATTCTGGAGCGCTCGGCGCAAACCAGTGAGAGCAGGTAATTTTAAAGATCGCGCATCCGGCCTCGGAAGCAATCGGGACAATAGTGAAGACAGGCATACCCGCAAAGCTGCACGTTCTCACGCTCACCCCTTTTTATCCTTCCGACGGGGACGATGTGAGCGGCTGCTTTGTGTCGGAGAGTCTTCGGCAGCTGCAGTATTACGGCGCAGCGTCAACCGTGATCGCGGTCGATTCGATTTATCATCCGCGCAAGAGACCAAGCCACGATTTTCCTGCCGAATGGATTCGCTATCCGCAACTTCCCGGGAATTTTGGATTATCGAGCGCGGGTAAGTTTCTCGCCGCAAGGCTCTTGGACAAAGTACGGCAACTCCGTCAGCGCGCGCCGTTGAGCGTGATCCATGCTCATTCTGCGTTGCCCTGCGGCCATGCCGCGGCGATTCTTTCGCAGCGTTTGGGCATTCCGTTTGTAGTTACCATTCACGGTCTGGACGTCTTCAACCGTTGCTTTAAGAACGGAATTGCCGCGGGGTGGCGCCGGGAGGCTTCACTAGCCGTATATCGCAGCGCTCGCAAGACGATTTGTATCAGCGAGAAGGTACGGCGATTGTTGACGGACGGAATCGGTTCTGGAGTCGCAGCAGAGGTTGTCTACAACGGAACTGATCCTGTCCTGTTTGCGCCAGGTCGCTCGACGGGTGAACCACCTACGATTCTGATTGTGGGGAATCTATTGGCGGGAAAAGGTCATGAGCTTGTGCTGCAGGCCTTTGCCAGAGTGAAGGATTCGCACCCAGGCCTGCGGTGCCAAGTGATTGGGGAAGGCGCAGATCGAGAACGCTTCGTTGGCCTGGCGAAAGACTTGGGGATCAGTGATCAGCTTCATTTTCTCGGCCGGCGCAGCCGTGCCCAAGTGGCGCAGGCCATGCGTAACTGTACAATTTTTGTCTTACCCAGCCGGTATGAGGGGCTGGGATGTGTTTACCTGGAAGCAATGGCTTGCGGCAAACCGGCGATTGCGTGCAGGGGACAGGGTATCGACGAGATCATTCGTCATGGCACTAACGGATGGCTGATTCCTGTCGACGGTCTGGAGGAGTTGGTGCAAGGGCTCCAAGCCCTGCTGGGAGATTCCGAACTGCGCGCCCGAATTGGCAATGCCGCCCGGCAGACCATCCTCAACGAGTTGACGTTGTCTCATCAGGCCCGAAAGCTGATGAACATCTACGAGGAAGCTGCCCGATGATGAGCGGAGCTCCAATCGCGTCACGCACAGAGCTTGTAACCCTCGTCGAAAAAGATGTTGCGGAGATCGCGGCCTTCATTGCGAATCAGTCTCGCCGAACACCGGATGCGGTGAACCAGCATCTGCGCTGGTTCTTTCTGGAAAATCCGGCCCACCAGCCCCAAGATCCCTTCGGCTTCGGATTGCGGTTCGCCGATCAGCTCGTGGGCTGCATTCTGTGCAGTCCGCAAGCCTTTCGCTTCGAGAACAAGAGAATGCTTCTCATGGGTTCCAGTTCGTTCTATGTGGACGAGCGTCATCGCGGGCACGGCGGCCGAATTTTCTTGCAATATGCGCGGCTGGCAAAACAGTGGCCGCTTTTTGGAACTTCGGCCAACTCGAAAGCCGCAGCTTTGTGGAAGGCAGCAGGAGCGAGCCCCATCCCGTATTCGGATGGCGAACTTTTCGGCGTGCTGCATTGGCCGCCGGTTGCCGAGGAGATCGTCCATCGACGGTATGCTAATCGACTGTTGTCCAGGTTGGCCGGCAATCCGATCGCAAATCTCGCGGCACTGTTGCGGCCATTGAAGATCGATGCCGGTAAATCTGATGCGCTACGACCGCTCACCTCTGCCGAGCAGGTCAACGATTTGCCGATTCATGATGCTTCGCCAAAGCTCACAGCTCTGCGTGACTTAGCCTACATTCACTGGCGCTATTTCTCCTGCGGCGACGCAACCGCGGCTGTGTTTGCATTTCGCAGTCGCATGTCTGATAAGGAAATTTTGGTAACGGTGAATCAACGAACCCGGGGATATCGCGGCCAGATCACGGCTCTCAACGTGCTCGACGTTTATCCCGAAGTTCCTGCGGATGAGTGGCTGCGGATTGTCGCGACTCTCGCACAGCGCTACTGCAAGACGGTCGACGCGGTAGTCTTGCGCAGCCAAAATCCGAAGCAGCAACATTTTCTTTGCGAGCAAGGCTTTCAGCTGCGCCCGTTTGATGCCCCCACCGGTTGGTTTATCGATAAAGCGGGTTTCTTGCCAACCGAGGACTGGTACCCTGTCCCGGCAGACGGCGACGGCCTCATTTAGATCACTCCAAGATGAATTTCAGAAGCCAAGCTCGCGCGTTTCTCATTCAGGCGGCCAGCTTCGCGCGCGCCGATCGATTGGCTTTCCAAATTCAAGAGCTAAAGCACCGGCCGCATGGCCTCATCGTCGCAATGCATGAGACCCCAGTCTCTCTGAAAGCGCAACTCCGTGCACAACTGGACTGGGCTTCTCACCACTTCATGATTACCACTCTGGAAAACTTTGCCAATCTCTGGAGTCCGGATCGCCGGCAGTCGGCGACTGGCAAGCCTCCGCTCCTGTTTACTTTCGACGACGGACGGGAGAGCAACTATGTGGTGGCCGCTCCGCTGCTCGAATCTTTCGGTGGACGTGGAGTCTTCTTCATCGTGCCCGCCTTCGCGGAGTGTGCCGCCTCGGAGCAAGCGCTCTCTTTTTACCGCACGAGGATCAATACAAATTCGAAACGCGGCGACGAGAGGTGGGAGGATTGGAAGCCCATGACTCCGGAGCAGGTCGCAGACCTGGCAGCCCGTGGTCATGCCATCGGAAACCATACCCTCACTCACGAGCGGTTGCGTGGGCTTTCGCCCGACGGCTTGGAGCGGGAGATCGGCGACAGTGCGCGCAAGCTTGCTTCCTGGACAAAGAAGCCCGTCGATGCCTTCGCTTGGACGTTTGGATGGGACGCGATTGATGCCAATGCTTGGCAGGTGATACAGCGCTACCATCGCTTTTGCTTTTCGCCATGTGCCGGGATTGTCGACGGCCGCTACGATCATCCCTCACTGCTGTGGCGACGAGAGATTGAAGCGAGATACTCCGCGCCGGAGCTGAAGTTTTCCTATTCGGGGCTGGTCGATTTGTGGTGGGGAAATCGACGGAGACGGCTTCGTGAGATGCTGCGAGCTTCATCGGCTGGCAACGTCGAGTAAACGATAAGCGTCTATCTCAGCAATAATTTTCTGTTCCGCGTCTGTAGCTGCCTTGCAGAATGATTCATGTTTTCATCAACGCGCTCTCGGCCAGTGCAGGAGCAGGCCTCACCTATGTCCGCAACGTTCTGCCGATTCTGGCGCGCCGCGCCGACGTGCGCACAACGTTGCTGGTTGGCGAAGCCTTGCGCGGTGAGATCGCGGAATCTCCCAACATCACGGTGCTGAGTGAATCGTATCCACCCGGCACGGGCGCAAGATTCTGGTATGAGCAACGCGCCTTGCCCGGTCTGATTCGCAGCTCAGGTGCGGACCTCCTGCTGTCCACAGGAAACTTTGCAGTCTTCCGCTCGCCCGTGCCCCAGATTCTTCTCAGTGGAAATTCTCTGTACATCTCCGCAGACTTTCTGCGCGATCTGCGACAGCGGCGTGACCATCGTCTGTGGATCGATACCAAGGTGAAGGGGTGGTTTGCTCGTTGGTCAGTGCGTGCCGCGGATTGCACTGTTGCGCCCACCGAAGCATTCGCTGGCGATTTGCAAAAGTGGACCGGAAAAGACGTTGTCTGTGTCCACCACGGCTTCGACCATGAGACTTTCTTTCGAGAAACGGTAGCGTTGCCCTCGGACGTGCAAACACGGCTCGCAGCTACGGAAGGTGCTTTGCGCATTTTGTTTGTCAGCCACTACAACTACTATCGAAATTTTGAGACTCTCATTCGCGCGATTGCGATCCTAAAGAAAAAACTGTACCCGCGAACTGTGCGCCTGCTGCTGACTTGCAAACTGGTTTCTAAGGAAAATCCCGGAAGTTACCACGCCGAGACCGCCTCAGAATTAGTCCGTGATCTCAAACTCCGCGATGAAGTGGT
This sequence comes from uncultured Acidobacteriaceae bacterium, assembly GCA_963750245.1. GTDB lineage: Bacteria > Acidobacteriota > Terriglobia > Terriglobales > Acidobacteriaceae > Sulfotelmatobacter. The sequence continues at coordinate 47,287 of CAVVQB010000001.1, read as the reverse complement.
TGAGCTTGGTACGGTTCCCTACGCGGCGCTGCATCAGCTCTACCGCAGCTGCCAAGTGTATGCGACCGCCGCCTATGCCGAGACATTTGCTCATCCCTTGGTGGAGGCGATGGCAAGCGGCCTTCCAGTAATAGCGTCCGATCTCACGGTGCATCGCGAGGTTTGCGGAGAGGCTGCTCTTTATTTTCCTCGCTTTTCTCCCGAGGCCCTGGCGGAGCAGATCACTCGATTAGCCGAATCTGACCAGACAAGGGCGGCAATGTGCACAGCCGGGCTTTCTCGGTCGCAAGATTTCAGTTGGGATAAACACGTTCAGGCATTACTACAGCTGGCTCTGTTCTCGTCAAAGAGAGGGAACCGAAACCCGGACGGCAGTGCGAAACCTGAGCCCAAGAGATAGCTGTCGTTTCAGGTAAGATGTCTTGCAACGCTGTGCGATGGTCGAATGGAAAAAGTTGAGGAACTTCGGAGGCCAGTGAGCGCTGTTTCGGCGGACCAACTCCCCGTCAGTGTGATTGTTGCGGCCCGTAATGAATCGAAAAATCTGCCGCGCTGCTTGCAAGCGCTTAAAGATGTCGGCGAAGTCTACGTGGTTGACTCGCAGAGCACGGATGATACCGTGGAGATTGCCCGATCCAATGGAGCCCAGGTCGTGCAGTTCCACTATCAGGGTGGCTGGCCTAAAAAGCGGCAATGGGCCATGAACACCTTGCCGATTGCGAACGAATGGATTCTGCTGCTCGACGCCGATGAAGTGCTGACCCCCGCAGTTGTGGAAGAAATTCGCTGGGCGATCCAGAATCCGGCGATCGATGGTTACTTTCTCCTGTTGCAAACCTGGTTTCTTGGCCGCGCACTGCGTCACGGAGACGTTGGCCTGTGGAAGCTGGCATTATTTCGTCGAGGTAAAGGACGCTATGAATGCCGCCTGCAGAATCAAGATGCTTCCATGGCCGACATGGAAGTGCACGAGCATATCGTCGTCGAAGGCGCCACGGCGGGACTGCGAAACCCGCTGATTCATCACAATATGGAATCGCTGTCGCGTTATATTCAGAAGCACGATGAGTATTCCAATTGGGAAGCGGGCGTCTTGCTGCAGTGTGGGGATGATAAAGAACTGCCAGCCTCTCTGTTTGGCACGCAGGCCCAGCGTCGACGTTGGCTGAAACGCAAACTGTTTGCTGTGCCGGGCTCTCCCGTTCTGCTTTTCCTGTATCGTTACGTATTGCGACTCGGATTTCTGGATGGCGTTCCGGGCCTGATTTATTGTGGGTTTCAGGCGGTTCAGATGTTTCATACCAAGGCCAAGATTTACGAACTGAAGCGCAAGAGCGCTGAAGTCTAGGGGAAGCCAGTTCAATCATGTGTGGGATCGCCGGACTTGCGAACTGCGGAGACAGGGAAGTATTGGGACGGATGACGCGCGTCCTCTCGCATCGCGGTCCGGACGACTCCGGTCTGTGGGAGCGAAGATTCCAGGATGCTTCCTATGTTGGTCTCGGCAGCCGCCGCCTCGCCATTCTCGATCTGTCGGCAGATGGCCACATGCCGATGTGCAATGAGGATCGCACGGTCTGGATCACCTACAACGGTGAAATCTACAACTTTGCTGAACTCCGACGTGAACTGCAGAACAAGGGCCACCATTTTGCTTCCAACACAGATACCGAAGTTGTGATCCACCTCTACGAAGAAGAAGGCGCGGATTGCGTGCATCGCTTCAAGGGCATGTTTGCTTTTGCCATCTGTGATCTGCGCTCGGGCAAGCCGGAGTTGTTTCTGGCCCGTGATCATTTCGGAGTGAAGCCGTTCTACTATGCGCAACACGGTAAGAAGCTGGCGTTCGCCTCGGAAGTAAAATCCCTGCTTCACGCCCCCGGCATCGAGGCTGAGATCGATCTGGAGTCGCTGCATCAGTATCTGACCTTTCTCTGGGTTCCGGACCCGAAGACGATGTTCCGCGGAATCTCCAAGCTTCCTGCAGGACATTGTGCGACGTTTCGCGATGGCGAACTGAAAATTAGGCAGTACTGGGATTTGAGCTTTCCGCGAGCCGATGCGCGCTACTCGAGATCCGAAGCCGATTTAGCGGATGAAGTGCGTGAGCGCTTTCGCCAGTCGGTAGAAAGCCAGATGGTGAGCGATGTCCCCATCGGTGCATTTCTCAGCGCCGGGCTGGATTCGTCCAGCATCGTAGCCATGATGTGCCGCGCGACCAGGCAGCCGGTTCGAACCTACACGATCACCTTCCCACATAAATATCGGATCGGCGAAACCACGCTGGATGATCCCGCGGTTCCTGCCCGGCTGGCGCGGCAATTGGGCTGTGAGAATCAGCAAATTGTGGTTGAGCCGGACGTGGCTGAGTTGCTACCTCGCCTCACCTGGCATATGGATGAGCCCACCGCGGATCCCGCGATCATCGCGGCTTATCTGGTTTGCCGCGAGGCCCGCAAGCAGGCCACGGTCTTGCTTTCTGGCGTTGGCGGAGACGAGTTGTTCGCCGGATACAGGAAACATGCTGCCCATCAATGGGCCAGCGCGTACCAGAGGCTGCCCGGACTCATTCGAAGCGGAATCGAATCCAGTCTCGATGCGTTCCCCAGCTTGCGAGGTACGGCGATGAAAGGTAGGGTTCGGCTAGCCAAGAAGATGGCCCGGAGCGCGTCGCTCAATTCGGAAGACCGTTTTATCCGCAACTGTACGTATCTCGACGCGGAACAAAGGGCAAGTCTGTATACCGCGCAGGTTCAAGACCAGCTACGCACCAACAACCCCGCAAGCCGCCATAATCGCAGCTTCGATACCGTCCGCGACGCCGACTTCCTGAACCAGATGCTGTACCTCGACACCAAAATTTTCATGGCGAGTCTAAATCTGAATTACAACGACAAGATGAGCATGGCGTCGTCGGTGGAAGTACGCGTTCCGTTTCTCGACCGTGAGTTCGCCGAGTTCGCCGCTTTGAACATTCCGCCGAACCTCAAGCTCAAAGGATTTTTCCGGCCAACCACGAAACATATCTTCCGTCAGGCGATGCGCGATATTCTGCCTGCCGAGGTATTGCGCCAGCCGAAGGCCGGCTTCGCGGCTCCGGTCGACTATTGGCTGGCACACGATCTGAGGGAAATGGTGGACGATCTGCTCTCCGAAACGAACCTCCGAAAGCGTGGCTTGTTTCGACCCGAGATCGTGCGACGTTTTATCGATCAGCACCGAAGCGGGGCCGAGGATTGGTCCATGCAAATCTGGCAATTCCTGACTTTGGAGAACTGGATGCGGATTTTTCTTGACGCCGGCGTGCAACAGAGAACGGCAGAGTTCGCACACGCATGTGAGGCAGCCAGTGCGTGAGTCATCCATGCGGATCTGGGTGGGAACCTTCGCCGATAGAGTTGTGCGATGACTAATGCCGGTGCCGATCCCAAAGATAGAAGCAAGGACAATACCGCCCCGACTGTGGTGGCGAAGGCGCTGATCGAGGCGACCGGCTTGCTGCGCGCGCCGCAGCGGCTAGGCCCCTTGATTCAAAAGCTCGTATCCGACAAGGTGAGGGTTACCTTCGAACAGCGGCATCTTTATTCATACGTAACAACGAAACGGCCCAGCGCAGAGGTCCTCAACTTATTGTTGCGCTGGATTCTGGATGCTCAACGTCCCGATGGAGGCATCGCCGCTTACTACAGTCTGCTCACGGGATATTCGGAATCGTACCCCGAGGTCACCGGCTACATTGTTCCGACGCTGTACGATTTTGCGCGTGCCACCGAGGACCGCAAAGCCCTCGCCGCAGCAGAGAAGGCGACGAACTGGTTGCTTTCGCTCCAGATGCCAACCGGCGCGTTTCCCAGGGGATTGCACGGCAGGGAAGCGCAACCCTCGGTGTTCAACACTGGCCAAATCCTGCACGGGTTAGTTCGGGCTTACGCCGAGACGAATCATCCAGGTGTTTTAAGTGCCGCTGTCGCTGCCGGCGACTGGCTGGTCGACATGCAGCAGCCAGACGGATCGTGGTCCGGTTCCGGCGCCTATCAAAATGCGGCTCACACCTACTACAGCATGGTGGCATGGGCGCTGGCTGAGTTATCCGAACGCGCTGGGGATCGGCTAGACAGTTCGAGATTCGCTCTTGCGGCCGAAAAGAATCTGGATTGGGTGTTGACACACTTCCGGCCTAGCGGATGGGTCGATGGCATCAACCTGCAAGGTCATCCCAACTATCTGCACTTCGTTGCTTATGCGCTGCAGGGAGCCTTGGAGTGCGGAGTTCTGCTGAGGCGGAACTATGCGGTCGAGGCGGTTGCGAAGTCATCCTGGGTGCTGCTGCGAAAATTTGAGACGAATAAGTATTTGCCCGGCGCATACGAGCGGGATTTCAAGAGTCCGCTACGCTTCACTTGTCTTACCGGAAATGCCCAAATGGCCTGTGTGTGGCTGCGGCTCTTCGAGATAACCGATGACCTATGTTATTTCAATGCCGCGCTGAAGATGAACGAGATGCTTAAACAGTTGATCCCCTCGCGCGGCCGACCGGGCATTGTCGGTGGCGTCAGCGGATCATTTCCCGTCTGGGGCCAGTACCAACCGTTACGCTACATCAGCTGGGGATGCAAGTTCTTCGCCGACGCCCTCATTCTGGAACAGCGCCTGAAGCAGTCGTTTGACGCGACGGCGGTCGGGATATTGCCATGCGCATCGTAGTTCTGAGTCCTAGCGCATATAGCGAAACGGCTTGCGCGATGGTGGTGCGCATGGCAGAACTGGGGCATGTTCCGGTTGGCGCTCTCGCACTTTCCGCGTTGGATCGCGGAACCTTGCTGCGTAAATTTAGGCAGTGGGGCTGGCAAGACTTTACGCATTACGCTCGTACAAAACTGAGTCCGCTGCAAAAAGATGGTCAGGCAGCAGTGCGCAATCCGTACCTCCGTCCTATGCTCTCGCGCGGAAATGGAATTTTCCGCAGCCTGCATGAAGTAGCGGCATTCTATCGCTTCGCAGTTTCAATCTGCAAGGACCAGAATGCACCGGAATCCATTGCTCGTCTCAAAGAGTGGTCGCCCGATGTCATCCTCTTTGCGGGCGGAAATATCTTGCGCAAGCCATTGCTGGATGTACCTCGCCTTGGCGTTCTTAACGCGCACCTGGGATTGTTACCAGAAGTTCGCGGCATGAGCAGTCCGGAGTGGTCGCTGCTGAACAACGTCCCCGTCGGCATCACCCTTCATTTCATAGATGAGGGGATCGATACCGGTCCGATTCTTCGCAAATATGAATTTCCCGAAGCAGCATCGTGCGAATCGCTCGACGACCTGCGCAACCGGCTCATCGCATTCGGTATCGACAAAATCGCCGAGGTAATCCCCGCTCTCGATCGTGGGACGATTTCAGCAACCCCTCAGCCGGATCTCGATTGCGATCGTCAATTCTTCGTGATGCACGAATGGTTACAGGAACGCGCGGCCGACCGGCTCGCCAATAACCTGAGGTCCGTCGTGGCGAAGGTGCATGGGTAAGCGAATCAATACGCTCGATACCATGTTGCAGGTGGGTCGTGCCTTCGGCATGCGCGATGGCATGCTGCGTATGCAATACGAAGTGCAGCGCGGCAGCGGCTTGCTGCTGTGGAAAATGCGCTCCGTGCAAGGTTGGGATTCTTGGGACCTGAAGCAAATCGCGCCAGGAGTACGAGCCGAAGAAATCTACGCAACGCTCCGCGATGGCACACGACGGTTCTTCTTCACCGACGCTCGAACCGTGGGAACGAGCATCAGAAAAATAGTCGATCCCGGCGAGGAGAAGTCGGTTCTGACCGGGGCGGACCAAATTCTCGAAGGGAAGCTGCCGTTCTTCGCGCAACTCTCGTTCCCCTGTAGTTTTCCACCGAACTGGTTTCGGAATCCGGCCACAGGGCAGAGCGTCTCACCGCAGCGGCCTTGGACTCAGATGCGGTTCGCCTCTCCGGATTATGGTGACCTCAAGTTCATTCTTGAGCCATCAAGATTTTTGTTCGTCTACCCGTTGATTCGGGCATACGCGCTGACCGGCGATGAAAAATTCCCCGAAGCATTTTGGACCGCGGTAGAGAACTGGGCTCGCTGTAGCCCGCCCATGGCCAGTCCGCTCTGGATTTGCGGGCAGGAGTGTTCGCTGCGCATTTTGGCATGGTCGTTTGCGCTGCATGCCTTCATTCGCTCACCCTCTACAACAATCGAGCGCGTCGCTCTGCTTGTCTCCATGATCGCTGCTCATGCATGGCGTACCGCGCAGACCATCGGCTACGCTCGGTCGCAGCGTAGCAACCATTTGATCAGCGAGGCCGTCGGTCTTTGGACTGCCGGAACGCTTTACCCAGAGTTGAGAGAAGCGCAAGTTTGGCAGAATCTTGGCGCGCATCTTTTGCATGAAGCGGTTCCTGATCAGATCACCCTCGAGGGAGTTTCCCAGCAGCATTCCTTCAACTACCAGCGCATGATTCTGCATCTGCTGCTGTGGACGTTGCGTCTCGCCGAAATTCGGAACTCTCCGCTCCACGACGACATTCACAAGCGCGCGCAAGCAGCGTATGACTTCATGGGCGCATGGGTTGACCCGATCAGCGGGCATGCGCCCGATTACGGCTCCGATGATGGCAGCCTGATCCTGCCTCTTTCATCCGGTTCGTATCGTGATTTTCGTCCGCTGCTGCAGTTGGGCGCCGCGGTTCTGAATCGTCCGCCGATGACGACGGGCCCGTGGAATGAAGCCGCACTCTGGTTTGGCATCACGCCTGCAATCACGGAACGACCGGCGCCCACTTCGCCTCCTTCTGCTGAAACCGGATACTTCCGTTTGGGCGACGAAAATTCCTGGGCGCTGATTCGGGCGGGCCGGTACAGCCGCCGGCCGTTTCAGGCGGATCAGTTGCATGTGGATCTGTGGTGGCAAGGCATGAACCTGGCGCGCGATCCTGGAACGTATCTCTACAACGGAGCGATCCCGTGGAATAATGGACTCGCAAGAACTGCCGTCCATAACACCGTCACAATCGATCATCAGGACCAGATGCGCCGTGCCAGTCGCTTCCTCTGGCTCGATTGGGCGCAAGCGAAGGGCCGAGCTTTCGCCTCGCCCAACAGCGCCCGTCCTGACCGGTTTGAGGGCGAGCACGATGGCTACAAGCGCTTTGGCGTGATCCATCGCAGGACGGTTCAGTGGCTGGCCACTCATGGGTGGGTGGTTGTGGATGATATCGAAGGCGCTGGGGAGCATGACGTAAGTTTGCATTGGTTGGTTGCGGATTTGCTGTACGAAGCTTCTCACTCGCCATTTCAAGTTTTGTTTGCGTCAGGGCAGTCGCGTGTTCGCTGGAGTATTTTCTCCAGCGTTCCGGGAGATGCGGCGGTGATAAGAGCAGGAAAGCAAGTGAACGTCACGCTCGAAGAACGCTTGCCGCCCGGAGTCGCTGGTGGCGACACGTCGCTGCTGGGTTGGGAGGCTCCCACGTACGGTGATCTTCAGCCGGCGGTTTCGCTGTTGTACCAAACTCGATCCCGGTTGCCAGTTCGATTCGTCACGGTTGTACTCACAGGCGACCGGTGCCGGCTCGAATCGCAGGGAGACGAGATCGTTATTTTGCGTGATCGATACCGCGGTGAGTCCACGAACGAATCGGAGATTTATCGAGTGAGTCTATCGCCAAAGAATCTGCACACTGCCACAATGCCGAAATCTTCAGCAGGCGTGTCCATCGCATGAAACAAGTTTTTCAGGACGCCCGTAGCGCTGAAATCAGCATAGTCGATGTTCCTGCCCCGAAATTGCTGGCGGGATGCGTACTGGTTCGTACTGCTGCCTCGCTCGTTTCTGCCGGTACCGAGCGCGCTTCTTCTGAGTTCGCCAGCAAGAACCTGCTGCAGAAGGCAAGAATGCGGCCTGATCTTGTGCGCGACGTTCTAAGCAAGATCAGCCGTGACGGACTGGCTGCCACAGTTTCTGCCGTTCGCAGCCGTCTCGAGCAACCTAGCGCTCTCGGCTACAGCAGCGCCGGAACTGTAGTTTCCGTGGGTGAAGGAGTTGTCGATATCAGCCCCGGAGATCGCGTGGCGTGCGCCGGTGCAGGTCATGCTGTGCATGCTGAGTTCGCATGTGTACCGCGTCTGTTGGTCGCAAAAATTCCTTCCGCAGAAGTTACGTTTGACGAAGCTGCTTTCACCACCCTCGGCGCCGTGGCGCTTCACGGGGTGCGAAACGCCGAGGCAAGACTGGGTGACGTTGTAGCTGTGATTGGGCTGGGACTACTCGGACAATTGACGGTGCAGATTCTTAAGGCAGCAGGTTGTTGCGTGCTCGGTATGGACATTTCCGCCGAGCGCGCAGAACTGGCTCTGCGCCTGGGCGCCGATGCGGTGAGTTCTTCCTCTTCCGGTTTTCTGGATTTGTGCCTGCAGCACTCGGCGGGGCACGGCGTCGACTCGGTTCTCATTGCGGCGCAAACCGCAAGCAATGATCCGGTGAATCTCGCGGGATCGGTGGCGCGGAACCGTGCCGTGGTCGTCGCCGTCGGAACTGTTGCCATGGATATTCCGCGCAGATCTTTCTACGAAAAAGAGCTCGAGTTCCGTGTCTCCCGCTCTTACGGACCGGGACGTTACGACTCGGCGTATGAGCAGAAGGGAATTGATTATCCCATCGGCTACGTCCGCTGGACGGAAACGCGGAACATGGAAGCTTTCTTGAAGCTGGTTGCGGATCGAAAACTGAACCTGCATCCGTTGATCACGCATCGTTTCCCGATTGCGCAAGCGCACTCCGCCTACGAGTTGATTACCGGCAAGATGTCTGAGCCGTCCCTTGGCGTGCTGATCTCTTATCCCGAGGACCCTGACACCAGCCGCCAGATTAACTTGGCGGCCTCTGATCGACCGGTTGCAAGCCGCTCCTCCATTCGAATCGGTCTCATCGGAGCAGGGAGCTTCGCCACGAGCACGCTTCTGCCTGTGATTAAGCGAGCGGGTGGCGTTGAAATGGTCGTAGCCAGTGCGGCCAGCGGTTCTCACGCGCGGCATGCAGCAGAGAAATTTGGATTCCGGTCCTGCACCACGAATGAGCAGGAAATTTTCGACAGTCCCGCAATCAACACAGTGGTGATTGCCACCCGCCATCATTTGCATGCCGCGCAGGTCATCGCCGCGCTGCGCTCCGGCAAGCATGTCTTCTGCGAAAAACCTCTCTGCCTGAACGAAGCCGAGCTAATGGAAATTGTCACGGCTCATCAGGATCCAGTTGCCGCGCGCCCTCTTCTGATGGTCGGTTTCAACCGCCGCTTTGCTCCGTTGGCGGTTCGAATGAAAGACTTTGTGCAGCAGGCAGGCGAGCCGCTGGCGCTTCACTACCGCGTGAACGCGGGTTTCCTTCCCGCAGACCACTGGCTGAACGATCCGCTGCAGGGCGGAGGCCGCGTCATTGGAGAAGTTTGCCACTTTGTGGACTTTCTCTCCTTCCTCACCAGCTCGGTTCCGGTTGAAGTTGAAACTCGCAGCTTGCCGAATCCCGGTCGGTACAGCAATGACAACGTTGTGTGCTCGCTGCGTTTTGCCGACGGTTCCCAGGGCACGATCAGCTACCTGGCAAACGGCGACAAATCCTATTCTAAGGAACGACTTGAAGTTTTCGGCGGCGGCAGCGTAGCGGTACTCGATGACTTCCGGCGACTGGAGCTTGTTCGCCGCGGTACGAAACGTGTTTTTCGCCCTCTCCTGCGCCAGGACAAAGGCCATCGCGGTGAGTGGAATGCTTTCGTTACGGCGATTCAAACCGGCGCAGAATCTCCAATCCGCTTCCAAGAAATCGTGAGCACCATGCTGGCGACCTTTGCCCTTGAAGACTCGAGGTGCCTGGGCCAGCCCGTAGCCGTGAAGGAGCTTTCCTCGAGTCGTGGTGCTACCGATGCTGGATTCGATCGGGCGTCTTAAGTACTGGCTTTCTGGAACAACTTTGTACGCCTCATGAAAATTCTCTACATCTCGCAATACTTTCCCCCCGAGATGGGTGCGCCGGCCGCGCGAGCCGCAGAATTGTCGCGACACTGGGCCAGCCTGGGCCACGACGTTACTGTGTTGACCGGATTCCCAAATCATCCAACAGGAGTCGTGCCACCCGAATACCGCGGTCAGTTCAGGCACTTGGTCGGGCACGAGTGCATCGACGATGTGAATGTAGTTCGCACCTGGCTTCTTCCTTTTCCCAACCGAAGAGCATACGAGCGAATTCTGAACTACAGTTCTTTCTGTGTCTCGGCCGCGAGTACAGGTCTTTTCTTGTTGTCCCCTGATGTGGTGATTGCAAGCTCGCCACAGTTGTTGGTTGGACTCTCCGGCTGGTGGCTGGCACGTTGGAAACGCGTTCCCTTTGTCTTTGAGGTGCGCGATCTCTGGCCAGAGTCGCTCGCTGCGGTGGGCATGGGCGGCAATAATTCTATGCTGCACAAAACTCTGGCGAAGATTGCCGGATTCTTGTATCGCCGGGCGGATCGGTTGGTTGTGGTCGCGCCTGCTTTTGAGGATTACCTGGTGGAACATTGGCGAGTTCCGCGAGAGAAGATTTCCGTGGTCGAGAATGGAGTCGAGACACAACTCTTCTCCCCGGACGCTGGCAGCGACCTGAGAAGGGAAATAAGTGCCGAAGGAAAGTTTGTGATCGCCTACATCGGCACGATGGGGATGGCGCACGGGCTGGAAACAGTCATTGCCGCCGCCGCCCAGTTACAGGACACAAATCCCGAGATCCTTGTAATGATGCTGGGAGAAGGCGCCGAGAAGGAGCACATTGTCGCACTAGCACGAGAGCGTGGCCTCAACAATCTACGCTTTGTCGATCAGCAGCCTCGCGAAAAAATCCCCGCCTACATTTGCGCCTCTGACGTTTGCCTCGTTCCGCTCAAGAAATCCGATGTCTTCAAGACCGTCATCCCCACGAAGATGCTGGAGTTCATGTCCTGTGCGCGTCCGGTCATCCTCGGGGTGGATGGACAAGCGCGGACGATTCTGGAGGAAGCTCACGCCGGCCTGGCCGTCGAACCGGAGAACTCCGACGCGCTGGCGAATGCCGTTCGTTATCTGGCAGCGAATCGGGAAGTGGCTAGTGAATTAGGACGCAACGGCAGGGAATATATCGTACGCAAGTTTTCGCGGCGCTACACCGCGGAAAAATATGTCGGCGTCCTCGAACAGCTTTTGGATTTGCCGCAATCGCACCAAACAAAAGTTGCCGCGTAAATAATCTGTTGCTGGGCTTAGCTCACGGATGTGCGGCGAGCACCGCGATGCCCACAGTCGCCGATATTGCCGCACTGAGAGTTTGTCCCGCCGCCACTCGAGCTCCGCTAAGCGGCACGAAAAGGATGTCATCAGCCTGCAGACTTACGTCCGGAGCCTTTGCCTCCAGCATCTTCTTCAGCGGAACTCGCGTCTCCGTCATTCCGGTCGGGCTTTTGCGGATGATGCGAACTCCGCTCATCTTGGCCGTGTGATTTGTCCCGCCTGCCAGTGCTAACGCCTGCAAAACCGTGAGGCTGCCGTTGTCCACAAGCAATCCAGCAGGACGGCCGACATCGCCGACAACGTAAATAATCGGCGCTCGAGGGACCGTGATCGTGTCTCCCGGCTGAATGTCGATATTGTCTTGTAATCCGTCGGCCAAATTCCTCGGCAGGCTGACCGTAATCGGTTCGGAACTGTGCTGGCGGATGATGCTGACCCTCCGTCCCGCCGACGGCGTGAAGCCTCCAGCAGCGGAGATGAGATCGTACAACTTGCGGTTCCCTAGGGCCGGATAGATTCCAGGCCGGCTCACTTCCCCGAGCATGGTCACTCCCTGCGAAGTCGACTCATCCACAAAAATTGTGACATGTGGGCTGCGCACAAAACCGCCATCTTCCAGGCGCTTCTGGATCAAAGCCTGCGCCTCTTCCACGCTGAGATCCGCGACGTGTACGTAGTCAATCAGCGGAAGATAAACTTCCCCGGAACTTCCGATTCTCGCTTTGGTAGACAGTTCGGGCACGTTGTAGACGCTCACCTCAAGCAAATCGCCAGCACCCAATCGGAGCGACGGCGAACTTTGATCGACGGAGACAGGGAAATTTGTCGAGGCTCCGTTCGACACTTGCTTTGAAGCATCCCGAGCACCGCCCGCACTCGGTAGGGCGGCTTGCGAGATTGGTACGGCCGGCAGCCCAGGCACGGCACTCTCTGTTGCCGAGGATGCTGGAGAATTCTGCGCCAACGCGGCGGACCCTGACGCAAAAAGTAAAACCACTGCGCACGCGAGCAGGCGGCCGCTCCGGGCAAAACCGAATTTGCCGAACTTCATTACAAGCCTCGGTTGGAAGATGGAAGAAGGATCGCTGGAAAGTTTAGCACGGCGACATGCGCCGCATGCATGGCAAGTATCGTTACACGTCGAAATGCGGTCTCGTTTTCCACAACTTTTTCGGTGGGAGGAATTGAAAGCCCCCGCGCAACACTGTTAGATTCCAACCAACCCTCGAAACGCAGACGGACGTAGCAAGGAACCCGTTAACTCACTACCAGGCAGCCTGGAGCTGCTGCAATACTCTATTGTCGGAGGAAAGCGCGTGCCGACGCGTCGTAGTTGGCCCAGGGGGAACAGTTGACGGTTGTATTTTTTTCGATCTTTTTCCTGTCTCTGCTGTTCTCGTTCGTCCTCACTCGCTACGTGCGGGACGTGGCAGCCCGGCGCGGCTGGGTCGCTATCCCTGCCAACGAAAGGCACCTGCATTCCGCTCCTCTGCCACGCTTGGGCGGAGTGGCTATCTTCCTTTCCTTTTCGCTAAGCATGATTGCAGTCGTCGTGATGAGCCATTATGTGCCGCGACTGCAGTCTGCGTTATCGCTAAAGACTGTGCTCACGATTCTGGTGCCGGCGTCGATCGTTTTTCTTCTCGGCGTCTACGACGACCTTTACACGGTCGGCCCCTACGTCAAGTTCGCTGTTCAATCTCTCGCAGCCACTCTGCTCTTCATTGGCGGCCTGCGCATTCTGAATATCCCCGTCCTGTTCGGTCAGCACGAATTGCCTTGGTTCGTTGGTCTGCCGTTCACCATTCTGTGGGTCTTGGCCATCACCAACGCGTTCAACCTGATTGACGGCCTGGATGGTCTGGCTGCAGGTTCGGCCTTGTTTTCTACGCTGGTCGCGTTCGTAGTCGCCTTGCTAAGCGGATACTCGCTCGTCACGGTGATGACGATTGCTCTGGCCGGGGCGATTCTCGGGTTCCTGCGCTACAACTTCAACCCCGCCACCATCTTTCTTGGCGATTCGGGCAGTCTGTTCATCGGCTTCCTGCTGAGCGCGCTGGCCTTGGCCGGAGCCCAGAAGGCTCCTACCATCGTTGCCGTCGCCATTCCTGTTGTATCTTTCGGCCTGCCGATCCTGGAAACGTCGCTCTCCATCCTGCGGCGCTTGATCAGTGGCCGTCCCGTGTTCACCGCGGATCGTGAGCATATCCATCACAAGCTACTGCAGCACGGGCTCACACACCGTCAAGTTGTGATTGTGCTTTACGGAGTGTCCGCCGTATTCGCCCTGCTCAGTTTATTTCTGCTTTGGCCCACGGGCAGCTCCCTGGGTCTCGTTCTTGCCGTACTCGGAACTGGAATCTGGATTGGAGTTCAGCGCCTCGGCTATCTGGAGTTGGGGGAACTGGCCCGGGTTGCGCAACGCACCTTCGAACAGCGTCAAATCGTGATCAATAACCTGGCGATCCGGCGAGCCACGGAAGAGTTGAAAGTCGCGCGGGACTGCGAACAGGTTCGCCGCGTGCTGGAGGCGGCTTTTAGTTCCAATGATTTTGACGGATTCGACGTTCGGATCAAACTTTTTCCCGGCGAGTCTTATCCTCACGACGGCGCTGATGCAGCTCTCTCTCCACGGCGCGGAGAAGTTTCCTTTCACTGGGGAAAAAGCACCGGACCCAGATCGCTCGACAATTTGGCGCTTTGGACTCTATCGCTCGATCTGGTGAGCTCGTCCAACCGGCATCGGGGTGCGCTGGTAGTCCGTCGATTGTACTCGCAGGGGGATCTGCAACTTGATATCAACCTTCTCACCACGGGCTTTCCCGTCGCTCTGGCAGACGCCTTGGATCGCACCCTGCAATCCGGCGTAGAGGTCATCCCGCACGCTGGCCGCGATAACCAGGGATTTGCCGCGGCTCAAGCTGGCTAGAAATCTCTTCGAGAAAAAGTTCAGCGAAGTGTCTTAAGGCGGGTCAAGACACACTCTCACCTGCGTTTGACAGGGCGTGAGGCAGAGATAGAATCTAGGGAAGGCTGACGGTTAAAGCTTAGCGCTGGCGTAAGAGTTGATTTCGCAATTCAAGCAAACTTCCTGAAAAGTGGGTGCTGTCCACTGCATGGTTTCCCCCAGTATCAAGGCATTTGCTGCCTCGACTGATAGCTCATTCTAAACTAGCTGACCCGCCAAATCAACTACCAACGGCAGTGAAATTCTCGTCAAGTCGCCTCCCTTTCCGACCCTAATTTACAACCAGTCTGGAGTATGTCCGAGTTTTCCACATGTGGAACCAGTTCGGCTACTTCTTCATTTCAGCATCGCTATTTACCTTGGGACACTGGATTTCAGTCGAGGGATACGCATTCATGTTTGGCAAAACGGTTTACGGCACCACGTTCAGGGATGTTCATTTCCTTCCGCTGCAGTCCGCCACATTTTGCATTCAGTGCGAACTGATCAGTACCAATAGCAGACCTTACTGCCTGGCTTGCGGTAACATGTCGCTGCTCAGTCTCTCGCGCGTTCTGGGTGGAAGTCTGCGCAATCAACAGACGGCCCATCTCATTACTGACTCGGAGCTCGACAGCCTGGTTCGCGATCTGTTGCGCACGGTGCCCGATCCGCAAGTAATAAACGTTGCGGACCATCATGCCCGCATACCTTCGATCGCTCTGCGCAGCCAGCTTCGCGTAGCCAATGCCGCTCATCCCGTTTCAGGATTTCGTGCGGTGCACGCTGGTGAAGAGGTCGAGATTTACTCCGCGGAACTGGATCTTGAGCCCGCCATTAGCGCCATCACCGAACGTGCGCAGCACCTTACTGGAGCCACGGGCGCCGCCATCGCACTGCGCGCTGGCGATGAGATCGTTTGCCGCGCCCGCGCTGGCCGCACCGCTCCCGACCTCGGCGTCCGCCTGCAAACGGATGCCGGAATCTCCGCGGAAGCCGTGCGCACGGGAGAAGTCATGCTCTGCCACGACGCCGAGCGCAATCCGCGCGTGGACCTTGCCAGCTGTCGTCGCCTGGGAGTCCGATCCATCCTGGTGTCGCCGCTGCGCTACTATCGTCGCACTCTGGGCGTGTTCGAAGTGCTGTCGTCCTCTCCCAGCGCGTTCGACGAGAAAGATGTGGCTACCATGCAACTGCTTTCCAGCATGATGGTCGCAGCGATCTCCCGCATCTCCAGCCTGCATCGCTCGCGGCTGAACCTGAAGTAAGAACTGGCCTTCCTGGAAATGTGATTCGATCAATAGGCCCAGTAGCCGTAGAGATTTGTCGAGCTTTGGATGCCGGTGTACACGTTCCGTCCGAAGAAGAACGGAAGGCCCCAGTCAAAAGCGCCTGACGAGTACGTACCGCCAAGATCGCTATAGGCGAAATCGTCCACACTGAGCAAAGTTTCGGCATTTGCGATGCTGAAGTTGACCGTGCCGCTCGCCCCATTTGCTCCCTGATTGCTCGCCGAAAGATTCTCTGTGGACGAGGGACAATAAAAGTCTGGCGCGTCGCTATTGCTGGGACACACCGTAATGGTGGTGCTGGGGAAGAAGTAGCCGTTCGAGCCGCTGTCAATAAAGCTTTGGGAGTCAACCGCTCCGCTATACGTGGTGGTGAAGTTTCCGCTTGCATTTGCCGTGTAGACTGTGGCTGCCCCGAGAGAATTGTTGGATTCAGTTCCAATGCCGAATACCAGCGAACCGCTCACGCTTGGCGCTTCGCCTCCGGAGACCGCCGGCAGTTCAATGATTACGCCATTGTTATCGGTGGCAAACAGGGACACAGGATTCGGCACCTGCTGCGCCAAGCTTTCGCCCGTGGGTTGGCAGCTCGTCGCGGAGGTGCACTCGTAGTAGAGATTCAGATTGCCAGGGGCGGTTTGCACCTGTTCGCAGTAGGTGCCGCAGTCTTGCGCGAACAGACCGACTCCTACAATGCCATTCGCGCCGAGGCTTTCGAGAGTATCCGACGAAAGTCCGGTATCAGTGCAACTGGTCGGAGCGGTGAAATCGGTATCGCTAAGCACCTGAATCGGCACGGAACTGGCTTTCTCACTGGCCATTTCTACGTCTGCTGTTTGTACCGGTCCCCAGGCGTAGCCGCTTACAAACGGAAAGCATTCCACAACAGGGCTGCCACTGGACGAGTTTTGCTGGGGCAGCGGAACAGTTAGCACGGAGGATAGAATCCGCAATCCTGAACTCCCGGTGTCAACCAATATTCCGTCGATCGTTTGACATGTTGTGGTGCCGGGGACGCAGACCGTCACGCTGGTGAAAGCAGCATCGGAATAATTCAGGCTGGGATCTGGGCCGCCATTCACCGTGATCGACGCCACGTTCGGGCCCGACGTCGCGATGGTTTGGGTCGAGGAAGTGCCGGTGCCACTACTACTACTGCTGCTGCCACTACTGCGACTGCTGCTTCCGCCGCACCCAACCCACAACGCGAAGGCAAGGAAAATCCCAAAGGCCTCCAGCACGCGCGCATTTCTCATTGGATATCCTCGGCACGCAAACCTGAGGGCAGCATCTGTGGAACATACGCCCTGCCGGAAAATGACCGGGGATGCCCACCGACTTGAATGACCAAGCCAGGTTGATCGATCATCAGTGGCCTGCGTCCGATCCGCCCTCCGCTCTTTGCCTTCGCCGCCTGCATATATTGCTCGAAGTAGCTTCCGAGAAGTTGCCGCATGTCAGGCGGCCAGGGCCCTTGCCAGGTGACAGCAAAGACTTTGCCTGCCGATTCCCCCGCGGAAGAGATGTATTCCCTTACCACAGTGCCTGCCGAGGATTGCATCTCATGCACGTTATAAGAGGCGCCGACGCTCGTCCGCAGGCTGGCTTGCATGTGGACTTGGTCCGCTTGTACCGAGCCGAAGTTTCCGCCCAGAGCCGCCCTCGCGGGGAGCGCAGAGCACACCACCGCTGAGGCGGTGATCGCCACCAGTCGCCACACTTTCAGACGCTCTGAACACGTGACGCAGGTCTTTGACATTCTCTTAGTCCGGTATTCGCAGTTAGATTAGGTTGGCTTCTGGCCGGGTTGCCACGCTGTCTGGCGCCTGGGGATAATCGGAAGGGCTGCTCATCATTCCATCTTTGTTCTCAAGGATTTACGGCCGGCCTTTTCTTCTGGATTTCTTCTTACTTACTTTTTCGCATTTCGGGTTAATATGTACGAACTAGAGTCCGATTTTCGCCACATGGTCGCCATCCTTCAGGTACCTCGATCAGCCACCCCGAACCGCCGCAGTCGCGTACGTCAAAAGGTGCACGTCCCGGCCTACGCGAATATTCTCGGTGCCTCGTCGCGGTCCAATGATCTTCTGGATCTCTACGAGGTTCTCGACCTCAGCGAGCGGGGAGCCGCGCTGCAATGTTCGTTGCCCCTAGCAGTGGATCAGATCGTGGAGCTGACGCTCAGTCTGGCAGAAGCCAGTGACCAGATTTCCGCCTCGGCGCGCGTGGCATGGGTGGATTCTGTAGGCCGTGTTGGTCTGGCGTTCTCGCGGCTGGAGCAGTCTGCTGTGCACCAGTTGCAGGAGTGGCTATTTCTGAATGCCCTGGCCGCCGCGGCGTATGCAGAGGCACCCGCGCAACCGGCCCAAGCTCAATATCAGAATCAGGATGAAGACACGCAGAACTTCGTTCCCCGGCAGAACTACACGGATCTCCTGAGCGCGGCGGCCGCGGTCCAGAGGGAAGTCGAAGCGCTTGGCACCGATTTGGAGGGAGTCCTTTCATTAATCGCTTCCCGCACACGATCGTTGCTTCGAGCCTCCGGTGCGGCCATCGCTCTTGCTGGGAAAGATGCAGGCACCATGATCTGCCGCGCCAGTGCTGGCGAGAGTGCTCCGCCGGTCGAGGCGAGCCTGCAGGTTGGTTCAGGTTTTTCCGGGGAATGTGTGAGCACAGGAAAACTATTGCGCTGCGAGGACACGGAGACCGACCAACACGTGGATCGTCAGAGCTGTCGTGCCCTGGGCGTTCGTTCCATCATGGCCGCTCCAGTGCGCATGGAAGAAAAAGTGATCGGGCTGCTGGAAGTGTTTTCCGCCAACCCGGGCGCTTTTCGCGAGAGCGACGGCGACTTGCTGCAGCGTTTTGCCGAGATGATCTTCGCCGCCATCAGCCGCACGGCGCGCGCTTATGATCCTTCCGTCTTGCCCCCGGCTCCTCCGAAACCATATTCTCCGTCTCCCGGCAGCGTTCTGTTTGCTCACATGCCGGACGAAACGACGGAGAGCGAAGAAGTCTCCGAACATCCGGACAACGTCGGCGGTATCCGCCTGCCTCGATCTCATCTCTACCTTCTCATCGCAACGGCCGCGACCATCTTTATGGTGCTCGGCTTCATAAGCTCTTCCTCGATCCAACCCTGGATCCAGAGAAAGCTTCAGTCCCGCGAGCGAGTCGGAGAGCAGACCGTCCTTGCGTCTTCGAAGCCGCCTGTCGATGTCTCGAATTCTGCGGCCAAGCTTTCGGCCGATACCGCGAACCTCTCGCAACTCCGCGAACTAGCGGAACGCGACGACCCAGCCGCCGAAAACGCTCTGGGCCTCCTCTACGCTCAGGGGGACGAAAAACAGGGCATCAAGCTGGATGAGAGGGAAGCCGCTCGTTGGTTTCTCAAGGCCGCGCAGCAGGGCAGCGTGCCGGCTCAATCCAAGTTGGGATCGCTTTACTTAAGTGGCCGGGGCGTGCCGCAAGATCCCCACGAAGCATATTTCTGGATCGTGCTCGCCCGCGCCAGTGGCGATAGCGCCAGCAAAGTTCTTGCCCCTTTTATTGCGACGCGTCTCACGCAGCAACAACGAACAGCCGTCGAACAGCAAGCCGAGCAGTGGCTGCAGCAGCACGAGTCTTCCACCAAAGCCTCACGCTGAAACCTGTCCAACCTCGCGTCAGTCAATCGAGCTAGAATGACCTCAGAGGTTCTTGTGCGTACCCTCCGCAGTGTTCTCGACGAGCAGGTTCGCGAAGCCGATTCCCGTCTATACGAGAAGCTCGAAAACAACCGGGTGCGTTGCTTTGCCTGCGGACACTGCTGCCCTATCCCTGAAGGCCAACCGGGAGTCTGCAAAGTTCGCTACAACCGCGGCGGAACTCTTTACGTGCCCTGGGGCTACACTGCCGGAACGCAGTGCGATCCGGTGGAGAAGAAGCCTTTTTTTCACGCGCACCCCGGCGCTCTCGCCTACAGTTTCGGCATGCTGGGCTGCGACCTGCACTGCGCTTATTGCCAGAATTGGGTTACATCGCAGGCCCTGCGCGATTCGAATGCCGTCTCACCTCCGCTCCACGCCTCTCCCGAACTTCTCGTGCGCGACGCCATTGCGCAAGGCGCAAAGATTCTGGTCAGCACCTACAACGAGCCTCTCATCACCAGCGAGTGGGCGGTTGCCGTCTTCAAAGAGGCCAAGGCCGCGGGGCTTCTCACCGGCTTCGTTTCCAACGGCAACGGCACGCCGCAGGTTCTTGAATACCTGCATCCCTGGATTGACCTGTATAAGGTCGATCTCAAAAGCTTTGACGACCGTCATTATCATGAACTCGGCGGCCGCATCGGCCCGATCCTCGAGAGCATCCGCCGCATCCACGCAATGGGTCTATGGCTCGAGATCGTCACGCTTCTCATCCCGGGCTTCAACGATTCCGCCGATGAACTGCGCCGCCTGACCGAGTTCCTCGCCGGTATCTCGCCCGATATTCCCTGGCACGTAACCGCTTTTCACGGCGACTACAAGATGCAAAATGATGTCGCGCGCGACACGCGCCCGGAGGATCTCCTGCGAGCGATCGAAATCGGCCAGCAATCCAGTCTTCGCTATATCTACGCGGGAAACCTTCCCGGCATGGTTGGGCAATGGGAAAACACGCGTTGTCCGCAGTGCGGCGAAACTCTGATCAAACGCCACGGCTACCTCATCACAGACTATCGCCTCACCCCAGACGGGCGCTGTCCCCAGTGTGCAACCTCCATTCCCGGCCGCTGGTCACAGCGGTTTGACGGACAGATTACCTCTCGCCCTTTCTTGCCGCGCAGAAGGCCACTTTTGTTTACAATCCAAAATCAGTGATCTAAGACCTTCGCTGCCTTCATGCAGAAATTATTCATCGTTCTCGGAAGTACCGCCCTGTTGTTCCTCGCGTCCTGTTCCCCCCGCGATTTCCTCACGCGCCGGCTTGCCGCTGATTTGATCGCAAGCTCTGAAATCTTCCGCGTCGAGCAACCATTCCAGGTCCGCACCGGAGTTTTGTCCAACGACGACTACCTCTCTCCGGAATATCGCATGCTGGAACATCGCGGCTGGATGACTGCGGCCAAAGCGCCGTGTCCCGCATCTGTGTCCCCATCGCCTTGCTGGGATTTCACTCTGACGCCCTCAGGCGTGGACACATTTCAAAGCCTGATCGCGCCCGGCGATTCCGGAAAACAATCGTTCAGCATTCCTGCCGCCAAAAGGGAACTGGTCGAGATCACCGGCATTGCCAAGCAGGGCAATATTGCCGACGTTGAATTTGTATGGAAATGGATTCCGCTCAACGAGGTTGGCGCGATGATTTATCACACCGACTCCCGCTACCGTTCTAGCGCGGGCTTTCGCTGTTACGACGACGGATGGCGCGTGGTTCTAACTGCATCTCACAGCGGCCAGCCTCTCGACGATGCCCTCAAGAATTCTGAACCTGTACAGTAGAAGCCTCTCCATCAGATTGCACCGCCGAACTCATGACCTTCAGTCAGCTCACTCGGAGAAATTTGCCTAAGACAAATCCGTCCGTGTATAAACCTTCTTCCTGCAAGACAGGGCCCCTATGAAAACCTCGAAGCATTTTCTGTTCGTGTTCATGATCGTTCTCGCTTTCGTTTTGTCCAGCTTTGCCGACGGCAAGCCCAAACTCACTCTCGACGAATTCTTCAACTCGGTAAGCTACTCTGCGGTAGCTCTCTCGCCCGACGGCAATTCGGTCGTAATCGAGACCGAGCGCGCGGATTGGGATCAACAAATCTTCCGCAACGATCTATGGCTCTATCGTGTCGATGGCACAGGCGGATCGCTGATCCAACTCACGCAGTCCGGACACGAGGTCGATCCCCAGTGGTCGCCCGACGGCCGCTGGATCGCATTTCGCTCCGAGCGGAAGTCTTCGGCGGAAAGATACTCCGCTGCAATCACTGAATCGGATAAAGAGGACGACAAAGAAGAAGTGAGCCAGTTGTACGTGATTTCTCCGACGGGCGGCGAAGCCATCCAGCTGACCCAGGGCCAGGAAGACGTGCACACATTTTCCTGGTCGGCCGACTCGCGTACCTTATATTTCTCTACTCGCCATCCCTGGACCAAGGCCCAGAGGGACGAGTACAAAAAGCAATGGAAGGATGTGGAGCAATATCGTACCGCCGAACGCGGCGACACAATTTTTGCGCTCGACCTCGCCGATGCGCTTTCCCGCCACGTTGCCGCTCCAGCGAAAGAAACTGATGCGGAAAAGGAATCCGATCTCACTCCCGGTGCCCAGGAGATTGCGAACTTGCCCTTGCGAATCGACGATATCGTTGCCTCGCCCGACGGCACTAAACTCGCCTTCCTGACTAACGCCATCAATGAGCGCCAGGAAAAGGTTGATGACGTGGAAATCTATGTCTGTAGCTTGGGAGTCCAGGTCTCTCCTGGAGCCGACCAGAAATTTTGCTCCCCGCCCCGCCGTCTGACCCGCAATCAAGCCGTCGAAACCCGCCCCCACTGGGCGAATGATAGCCGCCACATCTTTTTCAGTGTCGAAGTCGGCGATGTAGCCGGCCCCTACCGCGATCTACAACCGCATCTTTACTGGGTTGATACCGAAAAGCCCGACAGCGAAACCGCTTCTGTCGAGCAATGGAGCAAAGACTTCGTCGGTTCCGTCGACCACTACTCCGTTGCCGCCGATAACGTGCTCGCCTCCGCACGTCTCGGCACGGAAGTCTCCATGTACTCCGTCGGCCAGCCCAGCCAGTCTCTCCACAAACTCAAAGGCTGGGATGGCACCTACGAAATCCTCTCGGCCGCTCAGCACTCCCACCACATTGCATTCGTGTATTCATCGTTGCAGAAGCCCACTGAAGTCTACCTGGCCGATAGCTCCGATAAGCTGGACCAGGCGCGCCCCATCACGTCGCTCAACCATCTATTCGCCGAACGCGAGCTCCCGCAAGGCAAGCCGTATCGCTGGAAGGCCGACGACGGAACCACTGTCGAAGGCATGCTGATCTATCCTCCAGGAAAATTCGAGTCCAAGAAATTGCCGATGCTCACCTTCATTCACGGCGGACCCGCCGATGCCGACGGAAACCACTTCGAAGCCGACTGGTATCAGTGGGCCGCGCTCGCCGCCGCCAACGGATGGCTCGTGTTCGAGCCCAACTACCGCGGATCCACCGGCTATGGTGATAAATTCCTGCAACAGATTGTTCCCGTCATCGTCTCGCGCCCCGGCAAAGATATTCTCGAAGGCGTCGATGCGCTGGTGAAAGACGGCATCGCCGACCCCGATCACCTCGCCGTCGGCGGCTACAGTTACGGGGGCTACATGACCAACTGGCTGATCACGCAAACCACTCGCTTCAAGGCCGCGGTTACTGGAGCAGGCACCGTGGAGCACGTTGGCAACTGGGGCAACGACGACACCACCTTCGATGATGCTTACTTCCTCGGTGGTCGTCCCTGGGAAGCGCAGCCGCGCTATCACGACGAAGCTGCCATCTTTCAGATCGACAAAGTCCGCACTCCTACGCACATCGTCGCCGGTGCTGACGACGTCCGCGTCGCCGTGCTCGAAGATTATCTGCTCGAGCACGCTCTCTATTCGCTGGGAATTCCAAACGCCCTGCTGATCTTCCCCGGCGAAGGCCATTCGCTCGACAAGAATCCCTGGCACGGCAAAATCAAAGTGCGCGAAGAGTTGAAGTGGCTGCAGAAGTACGGCGGCGTTCCGGCAGGAAACTGATTCTGACTTATGTGGGGACAGCCGCCCTCGGTTGTCCGGTGGCCGGGTTCCATCGGGCCGCCACCCTTCCAGACTTGTCATCCTGAGGAGGGCGCTCTTTGCCCGACGAAGAGCCTGCCCTGAGCTTGCCGAAGGGACCGCATGCCAGCACGCACCGCTACCGGCACCAACAGCAGTTCCCCACCACTGCTCTGTGGGGATTTTGACTTCGCGCCCACCTGTGGATTTCTCGCTAAAATAAACTTTGCGGCAGCGTTCCTGAGGCGGGGGCATTTGCCCTTGCGTGCGCTCAAGTCTGCGGTACCCCCTCCCTATTACCCTCGAAAAGCCTTGCCAGGCACGGGGTTTGCAAGACGGGCGTGCAAAATCTTCATGTCAAGGAACTTAGAGGTCAAACTCCTTAGGACAAAGGGCTTAGGGCGGGACGGTGCGCTTTCGGCACGCTGTCACGGCCTCGGTCATGATTACGCGATCTGGACAACGGCTGCAAGGTTGGATGTCACAGTGACTCCAAGGAAAACGGCCGCGTAATGGACATTTCTTCTTGACGGTACGCGATTGACTCGCAACTCGCCTCTACTTCGCCGCGCTAGCCATCTTCACCCCGTGCGAGCTCGCCGCGTACCGCGCAATCCCTCGATACAGCGCTTCGGCAATCTGCTCCCGGTAGCCTTCGCTGCGAAGCTTCTGCTCGTCGGCAGGACTGCTTACGAACGAAACTTCCGCCAGAATTCCCGGCATCGCCGTTTCGGTTAAAACCACGTAGGAAGCCTCTCTCACGCCCCGGTCGCGCAGCCCCGGATTTTGCACTGACAAAGTTCCGTAAAGCGACCGCTGCACGCTCGCCGCCAGTCGCCGTGACTGCTCGAATCCTGTCATGCAAATCGGCGGGAGAGAGCGTTGCCGTCACGCCATTTTTGCCGGCTGTTCCATCCTGTCGCGTCTCCAAGTCCTTCGCATTCGGCGACGAAAAGAAATTTGTGTAGTAAGTCTCCACGCCGCGAGCCGAAGGCAGGTCGCTATAGTTCGCGTGCACAGACACGAATAAATCCGCCTGGGCCTGGTTCGCCATTCCTGCCCGCTCATCCAGCGGAATGTAATTGTCGTCTTTCCGCGTGAGAATCACTTCCGCGCCCAGCCGGCCCTCGAGCAGTTTGCTCAATCTCTGGGCAATTTCGAGCACTACATCTTTTTCCAGCAGTCCTCGCCGGCCTACTGTTCCTAGGTCCCAGCCGCCGTGGCCAGCATCCACTACGATGCGCATCTTCGGCACCCGGGCTCGCAGCAGGAGGTCTTCGTGAGTGGGCGGTGGAACCACAATCGCCAGCCTCTGCTTCTCGCCCGGCGCGGCGGGAAAAAGATTCACCTCTCCCTTGCTCGCAGTGCCGGGTTTGCGCACCTCCACAACCAGGCGGTAAGGATTGGTTTCGAGGCTGACGGAAAAGTTCGGATTTCCTTTCGTCTCCAGCACCACGCGCGTCAATCCCGGAACCGGCTGGGCCACGCGAACCCGCGTAAGCAGAGGGTCGCCAATTTCGATGGATTTTCCTACTAACTCGGGGGCAAGCGAAGTGTCGTGCAAATCGAAGTAAATTCGATCCGGAGACGGCAAGCGATGCGCTTCGTACTGCACCTGATCCTGCAAGTCGAGCACGACCGTGCTGGAATCCGCCGAAGACCAATGTCGGATCCCTGTGATGCGCGCCAATTTCGAAAGTTCCTGTGGCGTTGCTGTCACCGCGCTCAGCATGGATGGCGCTGCCGGAGCATTAACGTCCGCCGAACCGGAAGCCGCCGTTGAATTGTTTTGCCCTGGCAGAGCGGTCGACGCAGCAGAACCAGATGGATTGCCCGGGCGTGCGGCAGGTTTGACCGCCGGAGTCGTTGCCGTTGGCTGTGTCGGCTGAACCAATGCCTTGCCCATCTGGACATTCTTGAGCTTCCACCACACTCCACCGGCCACCAGAACGAAGACGACCAGCAGAATCAAGACGAACACAATGCCGGGATGATGTCGCTCCATCGGCACTGGTTCCTCGGCAGGTTCGAGTGGAAGCGTCTCCGAAATGAAGGGCGCTGGTTCGCCGATCGTGGTCGGCGTTGTCGCCAGTTCCGGAAGAGCCATGGCCGCTGTGCTCGAGGAGGAAATTTCTGCAGTGCTGCCCGCACCGCCAGCCAAAGGCACCGCGGTGGGTGCGCCTATTTCAGGAGGATTTGCCGGTTGAATTGGCAGCGTTGGCGGAGCGGCTAACGCGACCGCGGCCAACTCCTCTTCGGCGACTTGCGCCGATTCTGCAAAGCGATCTTCATCCTCCGGCTTGAGCGCGCCAAGAATCAACTCGGCCAGCAGTTCCAGACTTCCCACGTCGCTGTCATTAAAGCCGAAGGGCTCCGCCGAGAACGCTTCCAGCAGTCCAATCACGCGCCGCCGTCCGCACAGCGGCACCGCCACCATCGAGCGTGCGCCTAACTTCCGGCAAGCATCAAGGTTTACGCGATCATCGGTTTCCGTGTCGTCGCAGCGGATGATCTGCGCCGTGCGGAAGCATGCCCCAGAAAACGCCGAGTCGCGCTGGATCCTCGCGCCCACATCCGGCTTGATCGTTCCCGCCGAGGCTCGCAAAACGATCTCGTTATTCTCCGCCAGAGCGATGCCTAATCCATCGCCTCCGGTGATGACCACCGCACGCTCGGCGACCAGCTGCAACACATCGTCCAGAACGAATTGCTCGGAGTGTTCAAACTCGAAGGCGCGCCCGACCACCTCAAAACCGTGGTTCCGCGATGCCAGGGCCCTCCGCTGTCGCACCTGCTGATGGAGGGCGGAGAATCCCAAGAGAGCCTGCAAGGCATCACTCCCCACCGGCCGCAGGCGTTCTCCCTGCCGAGAATCGGATTCAGGGGTGGCATCCCGATGATCCGTAC
Organism: uncultured Acidobacteriaceae bacterium; assembly: GCA_963750245.1. Classification (GTDB taxonomy): domain Bacteria; phylum Acidobacteriota; class Terriglobia; order Terriglobales; family Acidobacteriaceae; genus Sulfotelmatobacter. Next base: position 21,071 of record CAVVQB010000001.1, on the reverse strand, counting down.
TTTGCCCCGGCATTCCGCTTCGAGCACCGGGCCACGACGGCACCCCCGTATCCGGAAGGCCGGCGGCGGAAATCTCAGTCATCGCTTTGGAGGGAGTCGTTGCCATGTCTTGCTGGACGGGCCAATCCGCCTTGGAAGTGTGGCCACCCGAACTAGCCCCTGTCAATTAAACCCTTGGCCTAGCCTGCTTAGGCGATCTCCAACTCTTAGATGCAGTTACGGCCAAACCCGGCCGTTCACCGGGTTTAACAAGTGCTTACGGGGATTCTACCCGACTAGTGGCAATTCCGGCATTGACCCATTGGCCATGACCTTTGGTAAGACCAGTCTCTAAACCTTCTCGTATCAACTCAGTTACTGCCAACCGGTGGCCCCCGAAACTAAAATCTAACGAACGGGCCCCATCCGAACCGTCCCTGGCGGATAGTATGCAGGTCGTATCATTTCCCGCGCGGCAAGCTCGCAGCCAATACCGGCATGAACTGCGAACCCTGACCTACGTTACCCTCGATACCGCCAACGGCGGGATTGTCCGCAACCTCAACGGTGATGGCGTCGCCGTGCAGGCCGTTGCTCCCTTGCGTGAGCAACAGCGGGTTCGCCTGCGCTTTGAATTGAGATTCCCCCGCCTGCGCGTTGAAAGCTACGGGGAAGTCAGCTGGGCCAATCGGTCGGGTCAGTGCGGGATACGCTTTGTGGATCTGCCTCCGCGAACTCGCCGCGAGATCAACCAGTGGATTTTTTCCAATCTCCTCGAGGGCATCGAGCGTGAAGCCGCGCAACGGTCAGTCTTCCAGAATTCTGGTTTGATGGTTGCAGAAGATGCGATCGCGGAAAACGACGGGCTAATGGTGTCCGCACAACCGCGCCCATCGATCCGCCCGGATAGCAGTTACTCGCGGCCGACCGATCTAGAACATCTCCACGTGAATCGGCAGGAAGACTTGGCCGAACGCTCTGGCTATGAATCCGATGCGCAACTGAACTGGCTCTCCCGTCCGCTCTCAGGCCGAACCCTGGCGTGGCTGGTGGATGGTCTGGTTGTGATCGCAGCCCTGCTCCTGTTCACGCTGATTTTTATTGCCATCACGCACGAGCTTCCGGCTTGGCCGCTCACACTAGGAGCTGCCACGGCCGCCACGGCTTTCGTCGTCGGGTCTTACTGGGCGCTGTTTGCTCTATTTGGAGGCGCAAGCCTGGGAGTTCGCATGGCGCAAGCCGCATTGATCGTGGAAGAAGAGGAAGTCAATGAGGTAGACCGCTTTCGCTGACCCGCGTTCTAAATGGATCCGGGGAATCGAGGGAAACACGAAACTGAGATCTAAGACCCAAGACCTAAAACCTAAAACCTAAAACCTAAAACCTGAGACCTGCTTCCGCTAGTTGGCAAAATACTGCTGCGCCAGCCAAATCCGCAGAGTGGACTGCATCTGCGCCGCAATCTTTGTAAAGCGGATCCCAACATTTCCGCGCTTGTCCGACCACGCCACTTCCACGTCCGCCTTCACGCCGCATTTCGTTCCGGGCAAATCGAAAGCCGCACGCCGCAGATCGCTCGCATCGAATCCGTCATCGAGGCGAACCTGCAGACCGCCCTGGCTGAGGTTGATGAGTTGCGCTCCCACCCGTTTCTGACGGCGCCCGATCAGGGTCACAGGTACTTCCAAGCCCGCGCGATGGTAGCGCAGACGACCGTCGAGAATCATGTTGCGCGCGGCGGAGAGAGTTCGTACCGCCTGCTCCACGGAAATCGGCTTATCGAAAGCGAACATCGCGCCGGTCGACTGCATCTCCGGCCTCCCTTTCGCGCAGCCCATGATCACCAGAGGCACCGTATTCGCGCGCGGAGTTTCTTGCTGCAGTTCTCGAAAAAACTGTCCCGTGCCGTTCAGGTCGGTGTCCACGATTAGCGCATCGATTTTCGATTTTGTCAGTCGCGCCAAGGCCCGTTGCGGTTCGCTCTCCACCGCAACATCCATGTGCAACCCGCCGAGAATGCATTCCAGAACACTAACTTCCTGCCAGTCGCGCGAAACTACCATCGATGAGAGTGTCATGCCTCAACTCTACCTACGCCGGTAATCGCCACGTAGATCACTAACGTAATGCGGGCTTCCGGCTTCGCTTTCCGGCGCTGAAAGCAGAAGCGCAGCCTTGAAGCTGAAAGATGAAGCCGGAAAGCGGAAGCCGGAAGCCCATTTTATGAATTCCGATACCAGTCGACCGTTCGCCGCAAGCCATCTTCGAAATTCACCGTGGGCTTGTAACCGAGATGCTGCTCAGCCTGGGAAATATCGGCGAGCGAATGCTTGATGTCGCCGCCGCGCTCTGCGGCGTAAGCCGGAGCGCCGGAGTAAGAAGTAAGCGGCTGCAGGAGTTTGAAGGTCTCATTGAGCGTGGCCCGCCGCCCGGTCGCCACATTGAAAACTTTGCCGGCGACTTTCGCCGCGGGAGCTTTGCAGGCCAGCAGATTAGCCTGCACAGCATTGTCGATATAGGTAAAGTCGCGGCTCTGCTCCCCATCGCCAAATATGGTCGGCTGCTCGCCGCGCAGCATCATCGTAATGAACTTTGCCAGCACGCCCGAGTAAGGCGATGACGGATCCTGCCGCGGACCGAACACATTAAAATATCGCAGCGCCACCGTCTCCAGCCCATAACAGCGATAAAACGACGTCATGTAATACTCGCTGGCCAGCTTGGCCACGGCGTAAGGAGAAATCGGATCCGGGGTCATCCGCTCGTGTTTCGGAAGCGTCGGCGTATCGCCATAGGCCGACGACGACGCGGCATAAACCACCCGTTTCACTTTGGCATCGCGCGCCGCCACCAGCACATTCACCGTGCCGTCCACATTCGCCCGATTGCTTCCGATGGGATCCAACACCGACTTAGGAACCGACGGGATTGCAGCCTGATGCAAAACGTAGTCCGCGCCAACGCACGCAAACTTCATGGCGTCGAGATCGAGGATGTCGGTTTCCCGAAAATCAATTTGCCCAAGAATCTGGTTGAGGTTTTCCCGCTTGCCGGTCGAAAAATTGTCGACCCCGCGAACTTGCTCTCCGCGCTGCAACAGCTCCCGCGCCAGAGACGATCCAATAAATCCAGCGATACCCGTGATGAGATAAAGTGCCATATCCAATCATCATAACCAATCGAATCGACGCTTCGGGCAGGCAAAGCTCCCCTTGTCCGCTAACCAAAGTAATTGACCGGCATTTGTGAACGAATCGTCTGTCGGGAAGAAAGCAAGAACGAAGAAGTATTTCTCACGTTCCGGAGGTCTGACACCTTCGCAGGATCCGTAGGAATTCTTCCCGGCTGAGGATGTGGCGCTCCTCAAAAAATTCCGTCACTGCCTGCAATGCCTTCGCCGGGTTCGAAATGGTGGGGGACTCAGGGCGAGGCGGGGGTATCGCTTGAGGATTGGGCATAGTCTGCGGCGACAAAATTACCGATGGCCGCGATAGCGACCGCAGGAGCTCACACAACCGCTCGCGGTCTGCATCCGACATGGTCGTGAAGCAGATTCCCATACCCAGGTTGGGGTAGGCCACCCGGACTTCGGCCTCGCTTTCGACTCGAAAGCCGTTCACCTCCAGCCTCAATCCGAGCTTCGCCCCCACGCGAAAGGTGGACATCGCTTCCACATAACAGCCGTGCATGCTGATATCCGTGAATGTCGCCCAGGTCGCCACTCCGCTGCTGATCTCGCGCAAGTGTGCGCTTCCCTGGCAACGATATCGCAGGCTTCTCCGTTTTTCGCCAACGGGATTTTCACGGCCTGGTGGGACGCTATCTGTGTTTCGATTTTCCCGCGGGGGTAGGGGTGCGCGTGCCGGCGCCGTTCCCGCCGCCTGCGGTGTGGACCTTTTCAAGGCAGCCAGATAGGCGGCACCGGCGTTGGGTTCATCAGGCATAGCGCGCAGAAATGCTGCGGACTTGGCCGTCTTCGGCGCGAGATCACAACCGGAGTTCTCAGCGCCGCCGGACGGCCCTCTTCGTTACTCTACGGAGCTTTCAGTCGGGAGACTTAGAGGAACCGCAAGTGGCATCCAACGAAGGGATGGGGTGCGTTCCATTGCGGGAGAAGTTCAGGATTGGAACGCAGCACCTGAGAATTTCGCGACACTCTGCCGAATTTTGTTCCAAACCTCGTCCCTCCCAGCCCGGGTCTTCGCCGAGAAGGGAATCACCGTCGCGGTTGGATACGCTTCGCCAAGACTCTTCAGCGCGTTGCGCAGTTGATTATTGGAGAGCCGGTCGCTTTTGGTGGCGATCAGGACAAAGTCGCGGCCCGAAGCATTCAGATAATCGAGGAGATGCCGATCGCTGTCCTGTGGAGGAACGTTCACATCGACCAGCGCCAGGCATAAAGCCAGCGTCGGACGGTCGTTGAGATAAGGCTCAATAAACTTGGGCCACTCCTGCGAGATCTCTCGCGAAAGCTTCGCGTAGCCGTAGCCCGGCAGATCAGCAAAAACCACCTCCGGCTGTGGCTTTCCCGGCCAGCGAACTTCGAAGAAGTTGATGCTGCGCGTGCGCCCCGGCGTAGAACTCGTACGAGCCAGCTTGGTGTCCACGAGCGTATTGATCACGCTCGACTTGCCCACGTTCGATCGCCCAAGGAACGCGACTTCCGGCAAGCTGGGAGCAGGGAATTGCGCGGCGTCGGTAGCCGCCGCCATGAATCGCGCGATGACCCTCATGTCCCAGTGTGCAATGCCGCAACGGAAATTGGCAAGCCAAGGAGGACGATTTTTCGCGATGCTCCCAAAATGCAAAACGCCTGCTTGCGCAGGCGTTCGCCAACTGACACTTAGACCGAGTCTGCTTCCCTATTGATGTGCCGTTGGACTATCCCCGGTGCCCGAAGTCAGAGGCGCGATGGGACGCGTGGTGGTTTCTTCCTCGCCGATCGATTGCAGCGGCGATTCCAGTGCAATTTGTAGCACCTGGTCCATCGTATCCACGAAATGCATCTTCATGGCGCTGCGCAGGTTTTCCGGAACCTCGGCTAAATCTTTTTCATTGTCTCGCGGCAGGATTACTTCAAAGAGTCCAGCACGATGCGCCGCCAGCAGCTTTTCTTTTAGGCCGCCAATGGGCAGAACTTTGCCGCGCAGCGTGATCTCTCCAGTCATCGCCAAATCGCGCCGCACTGGAATCTTGCTGAGCGCGCTGGCAATCGCCGTCGCAATCGTAATTCCAGCCGACGGACCGTCCTTCGGAATCGCTCCCTCCGGCACGTGGACGTGCAGATCAAGATTGCGATAAAAGTCGCGCGTCAGGCCAAGGCGGTGCGCCCGCGATCGAACGTAGGACAGCGCAGCCTGAGCCGATTCCTGCATCACGTCGCCCAACTTGCCGGTGAGCGTGAGTTTGCCCTTCCCATCGACCACAGTTGCTTCGGTGCTCAGAATCGAACCCCCGACTTCCGTCCAGGCCAAACCAGTAACCAATCCCACTTCGCTCTTTTCATGCGCCAGCGTGTCGCGGAACTTGATGACTCCCAGGAAGTCGGTCACATTCTCGCCAGTCACGGCGATGGTGTAATTTTCGCCTTCCTTCACCACCTTGCGCGCAACCTTGCGACAGACATTGCCGATTTCGCGCTCCAGATTGCGCACGCCTGCTTCCCGCGTGTAGGCGCGGATAAGAGTGGTGATGGCGTCGTCGGAGAACTTCACGTTCTTCTCCGACAATCCCGCCTGCAGCATCTGCTTCTTCACCAGGAACTGCTTGGCGATCTCCACTTTTTCCTGCTCGGTGTAACCATGCAGCCGCAATACTTCCATGCGGTCCTGCAGCGCCGGAGGAATGGTGTGCATCACGTTGGCGGTGGCCACAAAGAAAACCTGCGACAGGTCATACTCCACGTCGAGGTAGTGGTCGACGAACATGTAGTTCTGTTCGGGATCGAGTACCTCGAGCAGCGCCGCCGACGGGTCGCCGCGGAAGTCCATCGACATCTTGTCGACTTCGTCCAGCATAAAGACCGGGTTTTTCGTGCCCGCCTTCTTCATCATCTGGATGATCTGCCCCGGCAATGCTCCAATGTAAGTGCGCCGATGGCCGCGAATTTCAGCTTCGTCGCGCACGCCGCCCAGCGACATGCGCACAAACTTGCGTCCCGTAGCCTTGGCAATCGACATGCCCAGCGAGGTCTTGCCGACGCCCGGAGGCCCAACGAAGCAAAGAATCGAGCCCTTGGGATTTTTCACCAACTGCCGCACCGCGAGAAATTCCAGGATGCGCTCTTTGATTTTCTCCAGCCCGTAATGATCTTCGTTGAGAACTTTCTCGGCGCGCGAGATGTTGCGGATTTCCTTGGAACGTTTCTTCCAAGGAACCGCCAGCAACCAATCAAGGTAATTCCGTGAAACCGTGGATTCAGCCGACATCGGCGGCATCGCTTCCAGCTTCTTCAGCTCCTGCAGCGCCTTGTCCTTCACTTCCTTGGGCATTCCCGCGGCTTCGACCTTCTTTTTCAGTTCGTCGAATTCGCTCTTCTCGCCGCGGCCCAGTTCCTTCTGAATGGCCTTGATCTTTTCGTTGAGGTAGTACTCTTTCTGCGCCTTCTCCATCTGCCGCTTCACGCGCGACTGTATGGTCCGATCCACGTTCAGTTTTTCGATCTCAACATCGAGCACGTCAGCGATGCGGTTCAAGCGCTCGGAAGGATCGAAAATCTCCAGCAGTTCCTGCTTTTCTTCAATGGAGAGCTGCAGATTGGCGGCAATGATGTCGGTAAGCTTGGCCGGATCTTCCATCCGGACGGCCGAGATCATGGTCTCGTAGTTCAGCGCCTGGCACAGCTTCACATACTGTTCAAACAGGGTGGTCACGCGCTGCATGCCCGCTTCGATCTGGGCATTCATTTCCGCGGGATAACGAGCCACGCGCACGGAAGCCTGCATGTATCCGTCGGCGTCGGTGGCTTGCAGAAGCCGGCCCCGCTCAATGCCTTCGACCAGCACCTTAATATTGCCGTCGGGCAGCTTGAGGCTCTGTACGATGTTGACGATGGTTCCTACCTGGTAGATTTCATTCGACTTGGGTTCGTCGATCGAGGCGTCGTGCTGGGTGGCCAGGAAAATCTTCTTGTCGGCGGCCAGGGCCTCTTCCAAAGCGCGTACGCTGGACTCGCGGCCCACTACGAACGGCGTCATCATGTGGGGAAAGATGACCACGTCCCGGATGGGCATCATGGGCAGCTTCTTGCTTTCGAATTTCTCTTTGGATGTGGTCACTCAATCTCCCTGGGTTAACGCCGAATCACTTGCTGAATGACAATCACAGCTCGTTTCTTCGCGACCTACCGCACGCAACCAGTCTACTACTGTTTCTGCACTCCTTGGCTATCCCGCCTTTTCCATCATCGAAAGGGAGGCGGTGTGCTGCTCCACCATCTCCCGGGTCACCTCGAACTCTTTTAGTTTCTTCTGGCTCGGCAGGTTAAACATGAGGTCGAGCATCAATTCTTCCAGAATCATGCGCAACCCGCGCGCTCCCACCTTGCGGGCCATCGCCTGGCGGGCAATCGCGCGCAAGGCCTCGTCGCTGAACTTCAGCCGCACATTCTCAAACTCGAACAACCGCTGGTACTGCTTGACGATCGCGTTCTTGGGACGGGTGAGAATCTCGATCAGCGCGAATTCGTCCAGATCCTCCAGCATGCCCATCACCGGCAAGCGACCCACGAATTCCGGGATCAAGCCGAACTTGATCAGATCTTCCGGCTGCATCTCGCTCAACAACTCGAAGTTGCGCTTGCGCGCGGTCACCGCCTCTTCTTTTTCAGCCTCTTCGCCAGCCCGGAAGCCCAGCGACTTTTTTCCTACCCGGCGGCCAATAATCTTCTCCAGGCCAACAAACGCACCTCCGCAGATGAACAGGATGTTCGTTGTGTCCACTGGAGTAAATTCCTGGTGAGGATGCTTCCTGCCGCCCTGAGGCGGAACATTCGCGATCGTTCCCTCCAGAATTTTTAGCAAAGCCTGTTGCACGCCCTCGCCGGAGACATCGCGCGTAATCGATGGATTCTCGTCCTTGCGCCCAATTTTGTCGATTTCATCGATGTAGATGATGCCGGTCTGTGCGCGGCTCACGTCTCCCTCGGCGGCTTGCAGCAATTTGAGGATGATGTTCTCCACATCCTCGCCCACATAACCGGCCTCGGTAAGAGTAGTGGCATCGACAATGGCGAAGGGCACATCGAGCATTCGAGCCAGAGTTTGCGCCAGCAGCGTCTTGCCGGTTCCCGTGGGCCCGATGAGGAGGATGTTGGACTTGCTCAGTTCGATCCCGTCTCCCGCCGTTTTCTGGCGGTTCATGAAGATGCGTTTGTAGTGGTTGTAAACCGCAACCGCCAGCTTTTTCTTGGTCTGCTCCTGCCCAATAACATACTCGTCAAGAAAGGTCTTGACCTCCTGCGGCTTCGGAAGTTGATTCGGCGCAGCGGCTTGCGGAGTCGCGGTGCGGTCATCTTCCAGTATGGAATTGCACACCGCTACACACTCATCGCAAATATAAGCGCGGGGATAATCGCTGGGCGATGAGATCAGTTTCGCCACGGCGTCCTGCGACTTGTGGCAGAACGAACAGCGTAGAATCTCATCGGAGCCTGACTTATTTTTCACTCGGCTCTACTCCTTATTTTGGTACCCAGTACCACGTTACCGAGTTGCGAGTACGGATGATTTGCTGGGTACTCGGTACTCGGGACTCGGTACTGCTTTTCGCGAAGGCCGATCATACCGCTTTTGCGGTCTTATAGATGATATCGTCTATGATTCCGTATTCCTTAGCCTGCTGCGCGTTCATGATGAAGTCGCGCTCCACGTCCTTTTCCACCTTGTCCAGCTTCTGACCGCTGTGCTTGGAGAGTAACTGGTTTGTAATCTCGCGCATGCGCAGGATCTCGCGGGCGTGGATGTCGATATCGGTCGCCTGCCCGGATAACCCGCCCATCGAAGGTTGGTGAATCAGTATGCGGGAATTAGGCAGCGCTAATCTTTTCTTCGGCTCGCCTGCCGCCAGTAGCAATGCCGCCATCGACGCCGCCTGGCCCACGCACAGCGTCATCACGTCGTTCTTTACATACTGCATCGTGTCGTAGATGGCCATGCCCGCCGTGATCGACCCGCCCGGCGAGTTGACGTATAGCTGAATGTCTTTCTCGGGATCTTCCTGAGCCAGGAACAACATCTGGGCGATCACCAGATTGGCGATGTTGTCGTCGATCGGTGTTCCGATGAAAATAATGTTATCGCGGAGCAGGCGGGAATAAATATCGTAGGCGCGTTCGCCACGCCCGGTCTGCTCAATGACCATCGGTACTAGCATCATTTGCGGATCATTTGGTTTCATTTTTTGCCGGACCTGTCACCGGACCTGCCACACTCCGTCCCGAAGCAACGTTTTGGTTTCTCGGGGAGGGTCGAAAGTGTCCACGTATTTTTCTGATCACTACGCGGACTGGTGATAAAGAAAATCGAGGGTCTTTTCGCTGCGGATTCTCATCCGGATTCTATCGAGGCCCCCATCCTCTGTCAAACGGGCGCGCACCGCTTCTGACGTCTGTTTCGACTGTTTCGCCAGAACCTCGAGCTCCCGGTTGATTTCCTCGTCGCTGACTTGAATGCTTTCGAGATCGGCAATGCGTTCAAGCAGCAGCGAGGACTTCACATCGTTCACCGCCTGGTCCCGCTGACCGGCTCGCAGCCGGGGCAGGTCCATCTTCTTCAAGTCTTCCATCTTCATGCCCTGCGCGGCCAGCGCTCGCAGACCACGCTCCAGGCGCAGATCGATCTGGCGGTCCACCAGGGATTCTGGCACTTCAAAATCATTTCGCTTCACCAGCTCCGCGACCAGCTTGTCTTTTGCTTCACGCTCGGCATTATGCCGTTGTTCCGCTTGCATGTTCTCGCGAATCTGCTTCCGCACCTGATCCAGGCTGGTAAACTCGCCCAACTCTTTGGCGAAATCATCATTCAGCTCCGGCAGGCTTTTCTGCTTGATGCCGTTCACCTTCACCGTATAAATAAAAGTCTTTCCCGCCAGCCGCTTGTCGGAAATGTCTTCCGGATAACTCACGTCGAAGGTGCGTTCTTCCCCCGCGGAGGCGCCAATCAGGTTCTGGGAAAACTCCGGCACGGTATTCTTGCCGCCCATCTCAATCAGCACGTCATCCATGTGCACGGGATTGGCGCTGGCTGCTTCCACGTCCTTGTCATCTTTCGGCTTTCCGTCCATCGAAGCCTGCGCAAAATCGCCTTCGGCGAGCGCGCGTCCTTCCACCGTGGTGTAGGTCGCGTGCTGTTCGCGGACGCTGGCGAGAGCCTGCTCGACTTCCTCGTCGGTGACGGTGATCTCCGGCTTGTCGGAGCGCAGCTCCTTGTAGCCTTCGACCTGCACTTCCGGCAGAACTTCGAAGCTGGCCTTGAAACGCAAGGGCTCGCCATCGTGCATGTGAAGATCGGTAATGCGGGGCTGGGAAACCGGTATCAAGCCTTGTTTTTCGGCTTCCTTGCGGAAGTAGCGTGGCGCCAGGGCTTCGATCACATCACTCTTGAGGCCATCGCCGAAGCGCTGGCGAATGATAGAGGCGGGCACGTGCCCGGCACGAAAGCCCGGCAGCCGCGCGCTCTTCTGATAGCGCTGAATCTGCAGCTCGGTTTCGCGCGCCACCTCGGCGGCTGGAACCTCGACCGAAATTTCCCGCTTGATGTCTTTGTTGTTCGCTTCCGTGTTCTTCGTTTCCGTGGTGCTCGTTTCCGCCTTTGCCGGGTCGGTCGTCTCTGTGGGGCTCACGATTTGCCTTTCACGGCCGCTGGCATCTGGATGCTCCGCAGGGAACAGAGCCGACTTTCAAACGGCGTTTCCTTGAGTGTAAAGACAGAGAGAGAGGACCGTCAAACGCACAGATGGAGAACGTCGCGCATTTCGGACAGATTTCCCATCCCCGCGACGGGTGGAACCCGAGATCAGACCCAAAGTCGCGTAACACCGTGGAAAGATCGTCGGGGGGGCCGGCGCGGAGCCATAACGCTTATCCGCTTTCGAAGTCTCTCGCCGCATTGAAAAAGTGCGATAATTCCGCTTGAGAGATCAATCTCCGGGGAGAGTGACCCGTGAGACTGGAAAGTTGCGGTTGGTTCCGCATTATTTCCGCGCTTCTGTTTTGTCTGTTGCCGATTCTCACCCCAGCCCAGCAGGCTGCAGCTACCAGGGAAGTCCCGGATAAATTCAACCTCGATCGGAAGACGGCGGCGCGCCTGCGCCCGGAGCTGCTTGCCCAGAGCGTTGCCGCGGCAGGCCGCTATCCCACGGGCTCCCAAGTGTTCGCAAGACTCGCGGACCAAGTAATTGGCCCGCGCAGCGTGAAGTACTTCTGGGAGCTGCGCATTGTGAAAGATGGCGATTTCAATGCGTTTTCCTCGCCCGAAGGAACCATCTACGTGGAAAGTGGATTGGCCGATCTTGCAGCCGACAGCGCCGGACTGTGGGCGGCAATCTTGTCGCACGAGATCGCACATGCGGTGCGGCGGGATTGGGCCCGACGTTATCTCTATGAAGAGTCTCTGCGCGAAGGCAGCGGGTCGGTTTTGGTGCTGGGTGATCCGGGGCTCCCTTCAGGGGCGTGGACGGATTCGAGAAGCGCCTCCGCCGATCTGGCGCGCTTCTGCCGCCAATTGGAAGTGGAAGCAGATCTCGAGAGCCTGATGCTCATGGCGCGTGCCGGATATCATCCCGACTTTGTCCCGGCGCTCCACCACCTGTTGCGCGCTCAGAGCGCAAGCCGGGCTGGCCCTTCGATATTTGCGATGCACCCGTGTTGGGAGGAGAGAGACCGCGAACTGGATCGCGCCTACATCGTGGCCAGCATCGAATTTGAACACCGTTGGCCGGAAACATACGCCTCGCCTGGCGGCAATCCACCGACTCTGGTATTTGCCGACGGACCCAGCGTGAAAAAGATGGGCATGAAGGCATGGGAGATTCGAGTTCCCATGCGCTGCCAGAATCTCGCAGGCGCCGTCGAGGTCGTCCTGCAGACTTACACTGCGGTCGCGGGTGCACCATCAAGCCTGGAGCCGGTTGCGTCCCCCCCGTCAGACGGCGAAGAGCGGCAGCTCACAGGGTGCACTTCGCCCAAGACCACGGTCACTTTCAACGTTACCCACGACTCTCAAAAGGAGACCTGGGCCGAAGTATTCGTGCTGGATGGCCAAGGCGCGGTGCTTTCGCGTGCCACCGTGCCAAGACTGCCTTGATGCTATTCTGAATGCCCTTCCACTCAAATCGCAGTGGGAAGATTCCCGACGAACCCGAACCATTGACCAGGAACCAGCAACCATCGGCGCCTCACTGGCTCACCGTTCTCAACCACGAAGTGATCGCCTGCACACTCTGCCCGAGGCTGGTCGCGTATCGCGAGCAGGTGGCCCGCGAGAAACGCCGGGCTTATCGCGATTGCGAATACTGGGGCAAGCCGGTGCCCGGCTTCGGTGATCCGGATGCGCGAGTGCTCATTCTGGGTCTGGCTCCCGGAGCCCACGGCTCCAATCGCACCGGACGTCCTTTCACCGGGGACGCTTCCGGCAAATTCATGTATCCCGTCTTGTATGAAACCGGATTCGCCAACCAACCCACTGCCACCGATCGCGACGATGGTCTCAAGCTGAAGGATCTCTACATTACCGCCGCGGTCCGCTGCTCGCCGCCCGCCAACAAGCCCACGCCGCAGGAACTCGCCGAGTGCTCGCAGTTTCTCGACCGGGAGATTGCGGGATTACAAAGAGTAAAAGTGGTGGTTGCGCTGGGAAAGATTGGATTCGACGCCTATCTGAACTATTTGAAACGGCGCGACCCGCGCGTTGGTCGCCAACTCTTCAGGACTTATCTCTTCAAACATGGCGCCAGTTACCGGTTGCCCGGTGGTAAGGTGTTATTGGCCTCTTACCATCCTTCGAATCAGAACACGCAAACCGGCAAGCTCACGCGAAAAATGTTTGTCGAGATCTTTAAAGAGGCGGCAAGACTTGCCGATGATTAGAGTAAGGCGCCGTCGGGGCCGGATCGCTGCACCCACCCCATTCGGGGTCACAGTTCCCAAAGCCGGGTCACGAACCGGGGCGGCGCCGTTCCAGTTTGTCGAGTCGTAGTCGTGTAACCGGACTCGTCCGCGTCGCGACTCGTTAGAACCCCACCATCACCGGTTCCGGTTCCATACGCACTCCCCAGATTTCTTCCACGCGATGCTGAATCTGCTCCTTCAAGGCCAGCACTTCAGCCGCGGTAGCTCTGCCGCGATTCACGATGGCCAGCGCATGCTTGCTCGAAATTCCCGCGTGCCCCATGCCGTATCCCTTGGTGAATCCCGAATGCTCCACCAGCCAGGCGGCTGAAATCTTCTTGTGAGTTTCGAGCGCCGGATAGCTGGGCACGGTGAGTCCTCGCGCCGCAGCCCGCTGCTTCAGCTCTTCATGTTCCATGAATGACAGAACCGGATTCTTAAAAAAAGAGCCCGCGCTCATCCGATCCACGTCTCCCGCCACGATCAGCATCCCTTTCAAAGCCCGGATGTGGCGGACGGCTTCGCGTGTCTCCGCCAGATTCGGCACTGTTTCGCGGCCGGCGAAATGGCGTTTCAAATCGGCGTAGCTGATGCGTGGCTTGCCTCCGGGCGTGAGTGCATAGCGAACGCGCAAAACAATGAACCGCCCTCGCTCGCTGGTATTGAAAACGCTGGACCGGTAACTAAACTCGCAGGCTTCCCGGCAGAGTTCGCGCACCTGGTCATCTTTCAAGTCCAGCACCTGCACCGACGCAATAGTCTCGGATACTTCCTGTCCGTAAGCGCCGACATTCTGCACCGGTGTCCCGCCCACGCTGCCCGGTATGCCGCTGAGACATTCGACTCCGGCGCAACCGGACACCACGGATCGAGAAACGAACTTATCCCAGGACTCGCCAGCGCCTACGTCGAAAACAATATCGCCGTTTTCATCGTGCGCGGCCTGTTGTTCGATGCCTGCAATCGCCACTTTCAGTATCAATCCTGGCCAACCCGCGTCGGCCACCAGCAGATTGCTGCCGCCTCCAAGAACGAACAGGGGCAAGTCTCGCGAGCGCGCGAGACCAACCGCCTCTTGCACTTCGCCAATTTCCCTGGCCTCGACGAAATACCGGGCCGGACCTCCGATTCGGATGGTGGTGAGGGGCGCCAGCGGGATGTTTTCAAGCAATTCCACGAACCATTTTCATCTTACACACGGGATTGAACCGGCGCACAAGTTCGCGCGGAACGTTTGGACATGGACCTGGAAGCACCGCATGCACCTTAGACAGCAACCAGGATCGTCCCACAATACTCATAGGTAGAGAGGAACAGAGTCATGGTTAGCATAAAGACGCCAGGCTACATACTGTCATTGATCTTGATCGTTAACGCGGTTAGTTACTGCCAGGAGGCGGCGAGCGACTACGTTCCTCCATCGGAAGCTGTTCCAAACGGAAAAGCTCCCAAGATGCAAGTCGAATTGCTCACTCGAGGGACAGGTCCGAAGGAATATGCGGTTATCTTCGGCAAAGGGGATGAGGCCTTTTCTGGACTACAGAAATTTGCGGAGGAGTATCACGTAACCAGTGCGCACTTCACTGCGATTGGAGCGCTGAGCGGAGCGACGTTGGGATGGTTCGATCCCCAGCGAAAGATGTACAAGAAAATACTTATCGACGGGCAGGTCGAAGTGATCTCAATGGTCGGCGACATCGCGCTCTATCAAGGGAAGCCCGTGGTGCATACTCACGCCGTCGTAGGGACCTCGGATGGAACAACGCGCGGCGGTCATGTTCTCGACGCCTACGTGTCGCCGACACTGGAAGTGATGCTCACAGTCGATCCGGTGGCAATGCACAAGCGCTTCGATCCGGAAACGGATCTGACGTTGATTGATCCAACTTTGAAATAGCGGACAGAGTGTTGCGATTGCCGGACCAGACCTAATTGGAAAGGGTAACGCCATGGCTGAAGTACGTGTGATTGCAAGATGCGTAGCGCGAAAAGCAAAGGAGGACCAACTTAGAGCGCTGCTGCAAGGCATGTTGGCTCCTACGCATGCCGAAGCCGGATGTAAATTTTACGAAATCTACGAGGCAGACGCGAGAGGACGTTTCTATTTCAACGAAGCGTGGGAGAATCAAGCTGCGCTTGATCGGCACGTGGCAACGCCCCGTTTCAAGCACTTGCAAGAAGCACTCAGCGAATTAGTCGAAGGGCCGTTCGACGTTAGTATCCTGAAGAAAATTAATCCTGAGGCCGCTGCGGCTTAAGCAGCCGTGCCGGACTCACTTCGGGTTGGCTGGAGGCCCACAGCAGTGCTAGACTGCCCCCATGGCTACCAAAAAGAAGAAAAAAACGAAGGCCAAAAAAGCTGCCAGCCGAAGCGCGTCGACGAAGTCAGCGCGCAACCGGAGTCCCAAGAAGTCGACGAAAAAGAAGTCGGCGAAGAAGAAATTGGCAAAGAAGGCGGCTGTTCCGAATAAGGCCGTCGCAAAAAGGAAAAGCTCGGGCAAAGCCAGCGCCGCCCAGAAAAAACCGAGCCAGAGCATTCGGAGCCAAACTCGCCGCAGCCCGTCGTCATCCCCGCCTGAGAACTCGATAGCGAATTCGGGCGAGCAATCCGGAGATCTGCAAGGCTTGTCCAACGTCGAAAGTGTCGATTCGGAAAGTGTCGACGAGTTGCTGGAGGAAGGCAACGCGTTCGAGGCCAGTGTGATCTCGGGCGTGGAAGAAGCCGGCAAACGCTACGACAGAGAAGTTCGAACTCGTGAAGTGCCCGAAGATGACGTGCCCGAAGAATATCTGGACAAAGATTAGAAACTCACGCGCTCGCGCGAGGCCTCGATGCACTCTTGTGCACCAATCATCATCTACGATCGCTGGTAGTAGTTGAGCGGCCCGTGTTAGTTTCTCCCGCGACAGCGCTGCAGAGTCACTTCCGCCGAGAGCGCAAGAGCGCAAAAGCAAGAGCGCAAAAGAAAGAGCGAAGGTGGCCAGCTCCGTCGTTGTTGTCAGTTCCGCTTCCTGTAGAAGCGCCCGAGCAAGCGCCCAATGTCCGTTTGGACGTGCCACTCAGTCTCGTTGGCACTTCTGGACAAGTCTTGACTTTAGTCTCCCGAGAGCATGGACTTCGTCGTCACATCTTTCGTTGTCGCGCTGCTCGTTTTCCTTCTTCCCCGACAGGCCAAAAAGACGGGAAAATGGTGAATTCCCAGGCATTGCTCCGCAGCGAAGAGCGGTGGTGGCACATTTTGAAATTTGAGCGCCGTTATTCGTTTGGCGTCATCCCGAAGTCCCGCGTTTTCACCAGCGGGACGAGAGCCTGCCCTGAGCCTGTCGAAGGGGACCCCCGAATAAACAGCTGTTTGGAGTCAAAGTAAGTCACTACCCGAAAAGCTTCAATCTTGACCGTCAGGTTCAACCCGCCAGTGTTTTTCAGACGCGACATCCTCTAACACAGACACCGGCATGATAAAAACTACTTTGCGCATTTTTCGTCTGAAGGCCTCGGTCGCTGACGCGGCCATGTAGCCGTCCCTGGGGTAGGACAATGGAAGCCAGCCCGGTTCTGTTCCGCGATCTGACGTACATCTTCGTGGCTGCCGTATTTGGCGGACTGGTCGCCTGGCGCCTCTGTCTTCCCCTGATCCTGGGGTTCATCCTGGGCGGGATCGTGGTGAGTCCGTTCACTCCCGGCCCTCACCTTTCTGACTTGCATACGTTCGAAGTATTTGCCGAAGTCGGCGTTGTTCTGCTGATGTTCTCCATCGGGGTCGAGTTCTCCGTTCCCGACCTGATGCGGGTGAAGTGGGTCGCCCTCGTCGGCGCGCCCCTCGGGATTCTCTTGATGGTGGGCATCTCGGTCGGGGCCGCGAAGCTCCTGGGATGGAGTTTCACCGAAGGCGTCGTCATCGGTGCAACCATCTCCGTAGCCAGCACCATGGTCCTGGCTCGCCTGCTAAGCGACTCCGGTATGCTGGCCACAACGCATGGCCGCGTCATGATCGGCATCACGCTCGTGGAAGATCTCGCCGTGATCTGCATGACGGTGGTTCTGCCTGTATTTGGCGGCTCCGGCGAAGGCCGCTTCGCGAAAGCTGCCTGGACTCTTGGCAAAGCCTTGCTCCTGCTCATTCCGCTGGTCTTCTTTGCGATCAAGATAATCCCGCCCCTACTCCGGCGAGTGAAGTTGACCTGCAACACGGAACTTCTCCTGCTGGTCGCGATCGCAATCTGTCTGGGAACCGCAGCCCTGGCGCAAGCCGTCGGATTCTCCGTTGCGCTGGGCGCATTCCTCGCTGGATTATCCATCAGTGGTTTGCCAGACCTGCACGATGCGCATACTCAACTTTTGCCCCTGCGGGATGCTTTTGTGGCGCTGTTCTTTGTTTCCCTTGGAACTCTGATCGATCCCAGAGTGCTCCGCCATAGCCTGCCGCTGCTCGGACTGATGCTTCTCCTCATCGTGGTAGGCAAGTTTCTGGTGTGGACGACGATTGTCTGGCTCTTCCGCTATCCCATGAGGACGGCCATTGCCGTGGCCGCGGGGCTCACGCAGATCGGCGAGTTGTCGTTCGTCGTGGTGCAGGTCGCGCGATCGGCGGGAATCGTAGAGGAAGACGTTTTTAGCACGGTGATCATCGCGTCATTGCTTTCGATACTGCTTAACGTTTTCATTGTGCGCGGCACGTTCCGTTGGCTGGGTCGAGGATTTCCTGGCGAAGCCGCTGCCCACCAAGAGAAGTTTGCTTAGTTGATTTGTCCACGGGACTGCAGACTAAAAAACCATAGATATAGATAACGTTTGGAGGCTTCCAGCCATGAGCGCAGCGGTAGCGAGAGCCGCGTTGTACTGCAGCTTGGCCTTGGGGACTGCGGTTTCCGCGAGCACGGCGCAAGAGAAATCCGCATCGGCCGCCACCCGGGCAGAGCAGTCCGCGAATCCGGACCTGCTGTCCTTCGAGGATCTCGTCGCGCTCGCTTCGGGAGCCGCACCAGAAGGCGCACTGGGGGCCCGGTTCAGCGCGCTCTTGAACACTCCCTTCGTTTATGGCGAGACCGGAAATTCCGACATCCAGCCCCACCGGCCGACTGTCACGGGTCTCGGCACCGTTCTTCGCGTGGGTCTGTGGAACATTGAGAGAGGTCTGAATTTCGAGCAGATTCGCTCAGCCCTCGGCGATCCAGCCGAGTTCCGGCCGATGATTGCAAGCCAGAACCTTGGCCGAAAGGAAATCATCGAGTCCCAGCTGACTACGCTGCAAGGCGTCGATGTTCTGATCTTGAACGAAGCCGACTGGGGCATGAAGCGAACCGAATACCGGAACGTAACCCAGGAACTTGCCGCGGCTCTCCACATGAACTATGCCTACGGAGTGGAGTTCGTCGAGGTGGATCCGGTATTCGATCTGGGCACGGAACAAGTGCACTTGACCGATGCCCAGGAAGATCAACGTCTCCAGCAAGACTTGCAAGTAGATCGCAACCGATATCGCGGTTTGCACGGAACCGCGATCCTGAGCCGCTATCCCATCGAGAGAGCCCGCATCCTTCGTCTGCCCGTCTGCTATGACTGGTACAACAAGGAGTACAACGCCATCTCCAAACTCGAGAAGGGGAGGCGCTGGTCCGCGCAAAAATTGTTCAGCGAACGAGTTGAGCGTGAACTGCGCCAGGGCGGGCGCATGGCGCTGATCGCTGACATTTCGGTGCCTGACCTGCCGACCGGACACGCCACAATCGTCGCCACCCACCTGGAAAATAAATGTCCGCCGGAATGCCGCCGCCGCCAAATACAAGCCCTGCTCGCGGACGTGAAGACGGATAACAATCCTCTGGTCATCGCCGGGGATCTGAATACCACGAGTCGCGACAACACACCAACGTCGATCCGTAACGAGATAATGACGCGTGTCACGGACTACAAGTTCTGGATCGGCCAGGCGGTTTCCCATTTCAACCCACTGGGTATTTTTCAGTACACGCTCACGCCGGTGCGTTATTTCCACGGATACAACGATCCCACCGCGTTTCATCTTCCGATTTTGTGGGACAACCGGGAGCAACCACTGTTCAAGACCTTGCGAAAGTTCCGCTTCGCCGACAATCATGCATTCGATTTTCGCGGCGAACCGGTACGCACGCTTCCACCCAGGAGCCGAACCCTCGCCGACAGCAACCAACGGTCCGGGAAAGGTTTCGTTCCCACTTACTCATTCACTCGCGATTACGGCGGACTGGTAGGCCGCTTCAAGTTGGACTGGTTCTTCGTCAAGCCATTCATCGACAATCCCCTGCGCAAGGGCCAGAGCTACCGCTTTGCTCCGCACTTTCCAGCGACTATGCGCGAATTGAACGAGTCCGTTGAAGATCGCATTTCGGACCATCCGCCCATGACCGTCGATTTGCCGCTAACCGAACCCGCGAAGCTGGCGCGTTGAGGAAAGAGAGGAAAGTTAACCTGAAACCGTGGCGACAATTGCTCGTGAGCGCGACCCCTGCTTGCGCAGGCGCGCCTGGAATCGGGTGGCATCCGGGGCAGCTACACTACTGCACGTGCCTTCTAAGATATTCACAGACAAAGACTTATACAAGAATATCGATTGCATGTGCATATCGAATTGCATACCGGTGTTGCTCTTGCCTTTAGTAATGAGATAACCAAGGCTCAAAAATCCCCTTCCGCAGCCTTCCCGGCGATGATACACTCCGCGTGTCTCCCCCTGTTGACGCCGTTAACAGGCTCCAACTGAAACGAATTCTGTTTTACATGCTGTCTGAATACTGAGTAACGGAGTGCAATCAGCGCCTCGGATCGCACAGTGCATTATCCGAGAAGAGCTGGGCTGGGTTTTGAGTGCGGGCCGGTCTGGTTCTAGTTGCGGGAGTTCAGGCATGAGGAAGGACCGAACTTACCTCGCCGCCCAATTCGCTGCCCAGCATCTTCTTGTCTTCGTCGGCGGCTTGCATCGCAGCGGCACTACGCTGCTAACGCACTGTGTTGGTAAGCATCCGGAAGCCAGCTGTTTTCAAAACACCAACGTCTCTGAAGATGAGGGCCAGCACCTGCAAAACGTCTATCCTCCGGGGATAGCGATAGGCGGGCCGGGACGATTCGGCTTCTCCCCGGAAGCGCATCTGACGGACCAGTCACGGCTGGTGCAGCGGGATACCGGGGCGCGACTCCTTCATGCCTGGAAGCCTTTTTGGGATTGCTCAAGGCAAGTCTTGGTAGAGAAATCGCCTCCTAACCTGGTCAGAGCGAGGTTCCTGCGCGCTGTCTTCCCAAACGCCCGGTTTGTGATGATAGTGCGGCACCCGATCGCCGTGGCAGTAGCCACTCAGAAGTGGTGCAAGACGAGTCTTCTTTCAATGTTGGATCATTGGGTTGTCTGCCACCAGTACTTCTTGCAGGACGCTTCCGAGCTTAGGCATGTTCTGCTGATCCAGTACGAAGAACTCGTATCCAATCCGGCGCCAGTGCTCGAGCGCGTTTTCAAATTCCTCGACCTTCGCCCCATAGACCCTTTGGCCGAAATACGCGGGGGGCTCAACGACCGCTACATCGACCAATGGCAGGCTTTTCAGGAGAACGCTCAAATCAGCCATCGGCTGGCTGAGATCGAGCCTTACGCCAATGCTTTTGGATACAGCGTCATCTCCCCACGCCGTACGGTACCGCCCTCGGAGACCGTGGCCGGCTTATTGCGCGGAGAAGTGATGAGCAGCCCTCTCCTAAACTATCAGCCTCCAAACTGCCAACCTCTGGCGAGCTGAGCACGCGGGCACGCCTTTCGATGGCGCGAGGAAGCCTGGACACTCCCTATCGACCCGAAGAGCACGTCCGCACGATTCCCTGCACGTAGTCGATCTAAATCATCAAGAGTTGAATTGGTGGTGGCAGCGGGAGTTGAACTTGAGGCGTAGAGCGGGCGTGAGTGAAGCGGGAGTCCGCTGCCAAAATCCTGATCGCAGCGAAGGACCCCAGAAGCTTATTGGT